>CAWCEH010000007.1:7500-1077595 GCA_963794545.1 uncultured Acidobacteriaceae bacterium | reverse complement strand
TTCGCAAGTGATCGGGTTCCGGCAGGATTGTTTACGATAAGGCAGCTATCGCCAACAATCCTGACATCGCGTTCTGCGCTATACTTTCCGACCATGGAATCCCGTTGACCTTGCCCCACCAAGCAGCAATCACAGTAGGTCGACATGAAGAAGCTGGCACAACACCCTCCGTTCCGTTCGGATCTCTTCGCAAGATCAGCCTTCGGGTTGGTCGTGCTTTGTGCGCTGCTGATGCTTGCAATGCAACCAGCACAGGCCCAGACCTACACGGTCCTGCATAACTTCAGCGGGGGACCGGATGGCTCCGATCCCACTGCCGGTTTGACGCTGGTCGGCACAAGTAATCTCTTCGGAGGTGCCGGCCCGAGCGCGATGTTCCGTCTTCGACAGAGTGGCCTCGGATGGGTGTTTACCCCAATCTTTGAGTTCAATGGAACGGACGGGGAATACCTTGCTGGTCGGCTCTCGGTTGGACCAGATGGAGCCCTTTACGGTGCTACGTCTGGCGGTGGTCAGCAGGAGTGCGAGGGCTATGGAGGAGGTTGCGGCCTTATTTTCAGCCTCAGGCCAGCGGCCACCGTTTGCGCGTCGGTTACCTGCCCGTGGAAGGAGACCGTGCTATACCAATTCGACCCCGTACGCCATAGCGACGGATATCATCCGAATGGCGGTCTGATCTTCGATGCTTCTGGGAATATTTACGGCACAACCGGATCGGGTGGCATGTTCGGTGCAGGAACGGTGTTCCGGCTTATGCCTTCGCAAGGAGGCTGGACCGAGACCGTGCTGTACAACTTTGGCCAGTCACAGTCTAACGGAATGTCACCGAACGGCAACCTCATCCTAGACCGTGTAGGAAATATCATCGGGACCACTGTGGGGGGCGGAGACCCTGGTTGCCTATGCGGCGTCATCTTCCAACTCACCCACAACGGTTCGGGGTGGGCGGAGACGATTCTGCACACCTTCACCCTCCAACCTGATGGCGGCTACCCATCAGGAGGGCTGGTCTCTGATGCTGCTGGAAATCTGTATGGCTTGGTTCCATTAGGCGGAGCGAGCCTGGGAGGTGCGGTGTACCAACTGATGCTGTCCAATGGCGGTTACACCTTCCAGGTCCTGTATAGCTTCGAGAGTGACGCAGATTTTGAAGGGCCCGAAGGAATTCCCGCGATTGATAGCAACGGAAATGTATACGCGACAACATGGAGCCAGGGGGCTTTCGGCCAGGGCAATGTTTTCAAGCTGACACACGCGAACGGTGATTGGATTTACACCGATCTGCATGACTTTGCGGATTTCAGCGACGGCTTCAACCCCCCAGACGGCCCCACGCTCGACCCTAGCGGCAATCTCTACGGGACGACAGCCGCTGGTGGAACGCACTCATCCGGCGTGGTCTGGGAGATCATGCCTTGAGCCTGTCTTACTTCGGCGGCAGCATCGGTGGTGGATCTCTGCGATGAACCGCTGATCGACGAACTCGATTGACTGATTGTGTGTGTCGGGCAGTCCGAAAAACGATGGGATCTATTTTTGGCGAACGACAGGGCTTTCACTTGCGCCTAAGAACCCAGGATGGCATGAAGGCAACTCGGATTGCGTTCTTGCGGGAAGCGAGCGATACGTCGCAAACCAGAGGGGTATTCGTCGAGATGGTGAAACAGGCCCGCCGAGGATAGGGCGAGGTTGGTGTGGCGACCAATTAGGGTGAACGAAGCCTTCTATGCTTATGGAAGATTCTGCCAACCCGATTTGAAAACTGGATCTCCGGTTGACACCCTTTCGGATGGCGGACGATTTCAAAGCAGGCTGATGGCGAGGATGTAGTCCCGGCGGACTGCATCCCGAGGATTCCAATGAAACGAATCGCTCTCGTTGTTTTCCTGGCTGTTTCGATCCAACTGGCCGCTCAGACGAGTTCCGCGCCGTCTGGGTCGCCCAATCCCAAGGTCCGGGCCATCACAGGATTCGTACGCCTGGACAGGCCAACGTACCAGAAGCAGATCGCCGATGCTCTCGTTGTCTTGCGCAGAGTAAAGGGCGAATTCGAATCTTCTGGCTACGAAGTGGAGAGCCTTCGGCTGACGACTCAACCGCTGGCAGAACTCGTCGCCGGCATGTCAGAGGATCAGGCGTTGGCATTCCTAAAGCAACTAGACGATCTCTCCGTGAAGGAGAATTTCCTGCCGAACGTTGGACCGGCGATGCTTCACGATAACGATGATCCCGCGACGATGCACCTCCTCGAAAGGGTGCTGTCGACTCTACCAAATATCGAGGCCAGCGCGATCATTGCTGATGAAGCCGGAATTCATTGGAAAACAATTCGCCGCACCGCCGAACTCGTGAGGTACGTCACTGCGCACAGTCCGCGCAGCCAGGGAAACTTCAACTTCACTGCCACTGCCATGCTGAGACCATTTGCGCCATTTTTCCCTGGTTCGTATCACACCGGCGCTGGCAAACAGTTTGCTATTGGCTTCGAAAGCGCCAACGTCGTTGGCAACGTTTTCGCCAGAGACAAGGGAAATGCCGAAGCTGCTACTGTCGACCTGACTGCTGCGCTGACAAAACATGCGTCTGTGGCCGCTGAAGTGGGCAAAAGGATCTCCGCGGAGAGTGGCTGGACCTACATGGGGTTGGACCCTACCCCCGCACCGCTGGGAAACGTATCCATCGGAGCGGCCATCGAAGAATTCACCGGTGCGAAGTTCGGCTCCAGCGGGACGCTCACCGCTGCACGCATTATCACCACCGCTGTAAAAGCTGTGCCAGTGAGGCAGGTCGGCTACTCCGGGCTAATGGTGCCTGTGATGGAGGACCAGCTTTTGGCGCAACGATGGGCCGAATCCACCTACAACATCGACTCCCTACTCGCGTACTCGGCGGTTTGCGGCACCGGTCTGGACACGATCCCGCTCCCGGGTGACATCAGTGTCGAGCAAATGGAACATATCTTCAGCGATGTGGCTTCGCTCGCGGTGAAATGGAACAAGCCCCTCTCAGCAAGATTGCAACCTGTTCAGGGCAAGAAGCCGGGCGATCGGACGGACTTCCAGGATCCTTATCTTTTTAACACCATCGTGCACCCTTTGCCGTAGTTGTTGAGCAATTGCTGGCTGATGCCTGGTACGCCGTCATGAAGTGTGTGAAACCAATTGAGCTGCGGACCAAATTACGAATCTCGACTTGGCAGGAAGTGACACGGCCCGTGCCAGCGAAGCTTCGAGCCTTTCTGGCGGCAAAGTACGGAATCGATGGTAAAACAGGCTCTAATCGGCAATTGTGAAAAGGCACTCGCTACACTACTGCGATGAACGACAAAGCACAAGATGTTGCATGCCCCACTTGCGGCGCTCTGCCGGGAAAGCCTTGCTGCCGTGAGAACGGCGGCTTGTTGTCCGATTCGCACATGGCTCGCAAGGCTCTCGCCAGCGTCGAAATCGCCAAGGCAAAGAGGACGGTGACCCAAACCAAACCCTTCCGCGGAGAGTAAGAAAAAGCCGCCAAAGACAATCCCGCGAGCTGGCTACAGTTGCGGGTAAGGTCAACCGAAGTTAAATCCGGGATCACGATACCAGGTAAGAATTCCGTTCCTCGTCTGGCAGGACAATCCCTTCGGGCAAGCGGCCACCGTTGTAGTCAGCCATGCGGTTCTTCCACTTCAGAAACTCCGTAATGGTTTGCGGCTCGATGCGCACTTCGACGCGGCGCAGACTCGCCAGTAGCAAATTCATCTCTTTCATCAGGCCGACCGGACTCCGCAGGCCCAACTTGCCTGGTTTCACCTTGAGTTGTACTTCGCGGCCTTTGCACTCCAGCAGTCCCCAGTGCTTTGGCAGTTCCTCTGGTGCGATCATGCCGGCCGGCGACATGTACAACCGCTTGGTACCCAGTCCTTCCTCTGGCCGCAAGCGAAATGATTTATTTGCATCGGCCAGAAAATCGCTGCGCGACACTTTGCACTCCACCAGCACGGACTGGCAACGAGCTTTCCAGCCGATCACATCGGGAACCTCCCCGGTAACGCAGTACTGCTCGGACAGGATGATGCCACATCCGTATTTGTGACGCAGCCAGTCCGCAGCTAGCGCGATGAGCTGTGCATGTTTCGCTTCGGCAGATGTTTGCGGCATGATGCTGTTTTAACGCGAAACCGGAGCTGTGGGGAGTATCGGTCGAGAGGCGTAGCAATATTAATTCCCGTGAGCGCGGCGGGGAACGGTGGCGCGACAGTCTTACAATAGTCGCTCTGGAGTCACGTCATGAAGCCAATCGCCCTTGCGCTCTCGATCCGCGTCCCAGATTCCTGCTGTCGGGATTGGTTGTGTAATCGCCTGTGGGTGTTGAATAGGAAACCAAAACAAAAACCGCACGGGCCCGCCGACAGTCGTCATTTTCCTCAATCACCGCTCAGCTAAATTCATTCCTCTCAGTCGCTTAGGCGCTGACCTGCAACTTACCTCCAAATGACTTCGCAAGTATTGAACACGTAAGCCACCCGGCGCATTGTGCTTGCACC
Source organism: uncultured Acidobacteriaceae bacterium (assembly GCA_963794545.1). Taxonomy (GTDB): domain Bacteria; phylum Acidobacteriota; class Terriglobia; order Terriglobales; family Acidobacteriaceae; genus Bog-257. Next base: position 1,073,070 of record CAWCEH010000007.1, on the reverse strand, counting down.
GGAGCGGAAAAGGGGATGGATCGGAGGCCCGCTCCTGGTATCGAGCCCCCGGAAGCGCTCCGAATCATCCGCTTCCAGGTAGCCAGACAGGCGGAGGATGGCTGTGGCATGAGGCCGCCTAACCTCGCGGGTCACAGTTACCTCACCCTTGCAAGGAGGATTGCATGACGAACCTAATCGTATCTGTGGTAGGCCTCATCGCCATCGCTCTATACCACTACTTCGTCGACGCGGCGGCATGATCGGCGTATCGCCAACCAGAAGGCGTGACTGCAAGACGCATGGCGAGGTTAGTACAACTCCGGCTTGCGGCAGGGAACGCGGTGCTTTCGCGCTTCCGCAATCAAGCGAAAGCTGCTTGGGCCATTGACGAAGCACCGGGAAAGGGAATCGTTCCCATCCTGCGCGAACGAAATTCGATCGCGCAACAAACCCAGGCTCGGCCAGTTCAACCACTGCCACAACTTCAGAAAAGAGGCCTTATGGATGCGAAATACAACCGTTTGTTCGACAACGCTGCGATCCGAGTGACCTTCAACACGCTGGCTTTTGCACTCTGGCTTGCCGTGTCAGTGGGTCTGCTGGAACTCGCAGTGAAGCTCTAGCAAGTTTCCAACCTAGGAGAGGAACACTCGCGGCGAAGTAGTTCTCCACTCCAGCTATAACCGCCGCCACAACCCAATGGCCACAAGGAGGTCACCATGAAAACGCAAATTCGCATCGTTGTATTCTCATTGCTCACACTTCTGTGTCTGGTATGGACCGCGACGGCTTCCGCTCAGTCGCTCTACAACAACGGTCCGATTAATGGGACGATCAATGCCTACTTCATCGATGCTTTTCAGGTGTCGGACTCGTTCACTCTAACCACTCCCTCGAACCTAACCTCTTTCACGTTTGGCGCGTGGGTAAGCGCAAGTGATGCCCCGCTGACCGTAGACTATAAAATCTCAGCCACGCTTTTCGGCGCCAATCTTGCCAGCGGAACCGCGACCCTCAGCAACGTATATTGGGGAGGCTCTGACATCTATCAATCCACAGCCAATGTCTTGGCGGACCTGCCTGCAGGCACCTACTACCTCACCCTCACCAATGGCACGACCCTTTACGGTGGCCGGATGGCTTGGGACCAGAACAACGGCCCCTCGGTCGCATACCAAAATGTACAGGGGCAAATTCCTTCTGAATCGTTCCTCATCAGCGGTAATCCCACTCCACCAACTCCCGCAATAACGGCCCGGTCGAGCGGCGAAGTGGATGTGGTAACGCAGGGAGTTAGTAATGAGTTGTGGTACTACCATAAGCCTACGTACAACAGTGGCCCATGGACCCCGTTCATGATTGCCGGACCGAGTTCAGCATTTTCGGCACCTGCCATCGCTATACGTTCCAGCGGTGAAGCAGACGTCGTCGTTGAAGGACCGAGTCATGAACTGGTGTACTACTCCAGCACAGGCTCCAGCTGGACGAGGACCTTAATCGGGGGAGCGAATACCACTTTTTCAGCGCCTAGTATCGTTGTGCGCCCCAGTGGTGAAGTGGATGTGATCGTCCAAGGGATCAACCATGATCTTTTGTACTTCTCTCGTGTCGGTTCCACCTGGTCAAGTTCGATAGCCGCGCGGGCGAATACTACGTTTTCAGCTCCTGCGATGGTGCTTCGACCAAGCGGTGAGCTCAATGTCGTGGCGCAAGGTCCCAACAATGAGCTGCTGTACTATTCTCATGTAGGTTCTAGCTGGAGCAGCACGGTAGTCGCCCCTGCGAACACCACCTTCTCGGCACCTGGCATAACCTTGCGCTCCAGCGGGGAAGTAGACGTCGTCGCTCAGGGCCCCGGCAACAACCTGCTGTACTACTCCAAAATTGGCTCGATTTGGTCTGTGAACCTAGTTGCGGGCCCGGGTACCATATACTCAAGCCCTGCAATTTCCGTCCAAACCAGCGGTCTGGTAGGGATCGTAGCGCAGGGACCGAGCAGCCAATTGGTCGCCTACCTCGGCAACCCGACGAGCGGGTGGGCTACTTGGCCGCTTTCAGGCGGAGACTATTCCGCACCGTCGGCTGCGCTGGTAAACAGCGTTACGGTGGGTACGGTTTTCACCGATAATACCAATTTGACAACGTACTGCTGGTTCAATCTTGGTTCTGCAAACTGCGAACCGATCTAATGCGACGTCGGCCGCTTTAGGTGCCGCGACATATCGAGCAGCGGCGCAGCGGGGCCCTTGGGTGCTCCGACCCCACTCAGAAGAAATCTGAGTGGGGGTTTTCAATGTCCTTCACCACAGAAAGAGCCACCGCAAGCAATGACACATCCTGATCGCTGTACCAACATGCCCACTGCAGCACGCTTGCCAGCATACCTGATCGACGTGTGCCTGACCCTGCGAATGAACCCGATTGGTCTCTCCTGCAACTGCTTCGCAAGGCCATCTCTTCTGCCAGACAACCCGGACGCCACCACCGGATCGCTTCCTCGCAGTTCATCCGATGTTGATGGGCAAATGGCTATTCTTCTTCGATTTTGTCCAAGTCCGCAGCTAGGAACTGGTGTGTAATACGCTCGTTACCAAACTCAACCAGGATTACTTCACCGGGTTCGCTGTGCTCAACCACGGTTCCAATCCTTCCCCGATAAGGTTTTTCCACACTTGGCAGATCCGCCAACAGTTTGACCCGCACTCTATCGCCAAGCTTCATGCGCTTTCTCCCGTTGCGGTACGGTCCTAAAGTTGCGCTACTGGCTAACGCCGTATGGTCAAGATATTCGACCGGTTTGAAAAAGCGAGGCTTGCGGCTTCGACTAGTCTCTTCGGATTGCGTTCTGCGCCGCCTGGATAAGGCCTGCAATCCAGCTTCCCATTAACTAGATCCACCGAGAGGAACAGTGCTTTCCGGGGCGGCCTGCAAGTGGGGGTGCTGTTCGCCGTAATTGTTGGCCATGGCCTTCAGCTCTTTGCTGGGCTTGAAGAACGCAATCTTCTTGGCAGGAACTTCAACCCGGTCTCCGGTCTTGGGATTGCGACCCACGCGCGATTTACGTTGGCGGGTGCGGAAGCAGCCAAATCCCCGGATTTCGATCTTGTCGCCAGCACGCAACGAACGCACCACGCTCTCGAAGATGGTCTCAACTATGGCCTCGCTGTCTTTTCGAGTGAGCTCCGCCAGCCGGGAAACATCATCGATCAAGTCTGCCTTGGTCATCTCGCACGCCCCCTATCGCGAAACGAATCGCCTGCCTACCCGCACAACGGATACTCTCAGTTTTGTCGCGGGGTTGGCAAGCCTATGTTTTCGTTGGACTTTCTTGTTTTCGTGAGCGGCTCCAAGGAATCGAAATCCGATGCCCTCACTTCGTCGCCGGGGCTTCTTCCCTCCCTGGTCCAAAGTACGTCGCGAAGATCGCCGTAGCATCAGGGATCTCTTCGATCCGCCATTGCCGCGTATTCGGAATTCGCGCCACCCTGATACGCAGCTCGGCGAGGTTGAACGGGTTCGGCTGTGGCAGACCCGCAACCATCACATCTGCGGTGTCGCCATTGACCGTCGAGCGAACTACGTGCACTCCCGAGAAGTTGTGGACGTCGAGTTGGCTGAAGTGGGAAGTTCCAGTGAGCAGGGGATTGCCGCTCAACAGCAGGCGAATTCCGTTCTGCACCCCGAGCAATGCGAGGTCGTGAAAATGCGGCGCAAGCTTTTGCAGAATCTCGATGCGTGTCTCGGTGAACGGCAGAGGATCGTTCTGGATTGCATGGGTATATTTCGCCAGCAGGACGTCGGTTAGCGATTGGCTAATCGCGCTAGCGATGCGCTCTTCATCGACGTAGTAACTCGCCTTGCCGTAGTTCTGGTCTTTCACCGCCTTGCCAAGTTGCGACAGCGAATACTCCGGCGTTCCGGTGTAGCGATGCCACCACTCCGCGCCGAGGCCTGCCAGCAAGAGGCCCACGGCCAGGGCGATCAACGCGAGATTCCGCGCTCCGATCCTGGCCGGCGGCGCAGCGTTGAGTTGAGTTTCTGATTCCATCACGAGCAAGAATACCGTTCCTCCCTATTAACGGACCGAGGGAGGTTAGCAACAACTCCTTGGCGTAAGGGCTGTGTCGCGGCGCACGAAGTCAGGGCATACAGTCTAGCGATCAACCCGATCGTTAGCGAGCACCCAACCTGCTATCTCTCTCCATGCAACCGCGCGCTTGTTCTTAAGAACAGCCGCAAACTCTCTAATCAACATGCGTTCAAGAGCAACACGATAGGGTCTCAATCCCTCCGGCAAAACGTCATACCGAAAGAAGTTCCAATTAGGAATGGAGGGATGCGGTTGCAGCAACCGCTTGACGAGATTGTCTGCCTCGCCGATATAGATCAACTTGGACTCGGTGTCCAACAAAGTGTACAGTGCATTATTCGCACCAAGCTTCCTAATTCGTTCCTTGATGAGTGATTGGCGGGTAATCATACAGCGAAGTCTTCGTCGGCCTTTTCCCTCGATTGACAAGGGCCTAACGGGCAGTTCCCCACATCTATCGTTAACTAAGCTCAAGGCCGCAGCCCAATGAATATCCAGTTTGGCCCTGTATCATGGATGTGCCCGATCACCGAGATCGTTTCGTTGCTCTCAGACGGACCAATAAACGACGTGGAACTTCCATCGTAATGCCAAGCTTGAAGACTGGCCAAGATGCCGCTCGCCGCCGATTCTGCTTGGCGATGTCGGGGTTTGTCATGGCGCTTGCGCTGCTGCCCTTTTCTTACAAAGTCGAACGTCGCCTGGAGACAGCGGTTCACATCAAGGGCGGAGAATCGGAAAAAGTTGACCGGGAGCTGGCGCAGCGTTTCCAGTCTCCGTACGCCAACCGCCTGGTTCTAGTGATCAGTGGTATTCCCGATCCGGATTCAGCAAAAGGCGCGGATGCATTGGGCTTCTTAACCAGTTCATTGCGTAGTCTGCCTGGAGTTTCGGGTGCCGTGTCGAGTCTGGATTGGCCAGATGCTCTGTTTACTGGGGACAATGGCGGGGCCTTGATCATCGTCGGGTTGGACCCGCACGATGAAAATGTCGAGGCGTTGGTCCCCAAACTGAGGGCAAGAGCAGACTGGATGGAAGGTCAGCTTAGGTCGCTATACCCCAATATCAAACTGGAGATTACGGGTGAAACGCCGCTGACCTTCGATCTTCGCAAGGTCAGTGCAGATGAAGTCACCCATGCCGAGGAACGAGCGATGCCGGTTACTCTCTTGCTGCTGTTGCTGGCTTTCGGCAGTCTTGTGGCCGCGCCATTGCCGCTGGGAGTTGGAGTGCTCTCAACCTCGATGGCGCTGGGTGCGGCTGCGCTACTCGCGCACTATCTGCAGCTGTCGATTCTGGTGCAGAATCTGGCGACGATGCTCGGCCTTGGCTTGGGCATCGACTATGCATTGCTAATGGTGAGCCGGTTTCGCGAAGCATTGGCCGAGGGATATGATCCGGGCCACGCTGCCGATATTGCTGCCGGGCAAGCGGGGCGGACGCTGATAATCTCGGCCACGACAGTTGCAATCGGATTTTCAGCGCTGCTGACTGTGCCCATCAGCGAACTGCGCTCAATCGGGATAGCCGGCCTGCTGGTAACCGCTTTTAGTGTCATGCTGTGTACATTCATTCTGCCTTGGGGGCTTGGTCTGCTAGGGCATCGCATCAATGCCGCCAGAGTGCGCCTACCAGGCAGACGATTCAAAACGCGGGACCGCCTATGCGCGGCCAATGAGCGGTGGGTGCGGTGGGGCAGCATCATAACCCGCCGGCCCTGGACAGCTCTGCTTGTCGCCGGGATTCCACTACTGATCCTTGCATCCCAGGCACGGAGAATTTCTCCCGGGATTCCCGACCACTCGCTCCCGGCCGCAGCCGAGTCGGTGCAAGCACTGCACACGCTTCAAGGCATGGGGCGGTCGGGTATTGTGCAGTCCCTCCGAGTGGTCCTGGAGTTGCCGCCGCAGTCTCCGCCGCTCTCGCCGGCTGGCTGGCTGGCTGTCAGTCGCTTGACGAAGCGCTTCCAGAGCGATCCTAGAGCACAAGAGGTCTTATCTCTTCCGACCCTCACGGGAATGTCTGACACCGCGGATGCCGTCAACGATGTGCCCGAGCCAATCCGCAAGAGTTTTTTACGCAGCGATGGCCAAGCTACCTTGATTGAGTTGCTGCCCACCGCCGCTCTTTCGCCCAACCAACAGATACGATGGGTACGAGAGGTGCGTTCCTCCGATGTCGCGGCGATGACCGGCGTGCCCGGCGCTGTGCTGCGCGTCGGCGGCGTTCCCGCACTCGACGCAGATTATGACTCGGTAGTAAAAGAGCGGTTGCCGAAGGTGGTCCTTGGCGTCGTTTTGGGGAGCTTGCTGGCGCTCCTGATCGGGCTACGTTCTTTATTTGCGGCTGTCAAAGCAATTCTGCTCAATCTACTTTCCGTTGGCGCTTCATTCGGTGCGCTAGTTGTCGTTTTTCAGGAAGGCCACGGTAGCAAACTCTTTGGGCTCGACGGACCGACCGGCACTGTATACCCGATCGTGCTGATTCTCTCGTTTGCCATCGTCTTCGGGTTGAGCATGGACTATGAGGTCTTCCTGGTCTCCCGAGTCCTCGAAGAACGGCGGCGCGGCTTATCCGAGAGATCAGCGGTGATAGAGGGCCTGGCGCGGACGGCCGGGCTCATCACGAGCGCCGCGGCAATTATGATTGCCGTCTTCGTCGCATTCACCGTGGGCAGCTTTCTGGTCGTCCAAATGCTGGGCTTTACGCTCGCCGTGGCGGTGTTCATTGATGCAACAGCGGTGCGGATAGTTGTCGGGCCGGCACTATTGCAACTTGCCGGCGACTGGAATTGGTGGCCCTTTGGCTTACATGGGGCCCCGGCAACGTCTGAAAAGGAGCTTATCCCATGACGGTGAACACCGTGGATGATTCAGCGACAGCACAGTGCCTCGCAATAGCCTAATTAAACAATTCGATTTATTTCACTTTCTCTCCGTGAGCGCTGGACTGGCTGAGATCAAAGTCCTTGCGTCCAAGATTTGCCTTTGCTGAGCCTCTTTCGATTACCAGAATCGAGGAGCCGGGCTTGCCCTGCAGCTTTGCCTCCACGTGCGTCGCAGACCAAACGCCGCTGACCTGCCGCAGCCCATAGTAAATGAATTCCTTCTGCTGTCTTGTCCCGCGAAGCGTCTTCACCACATGCACAGGGAACAAGATGCCGCGGTCAATCCACGATGTTACCGAATCATAGTAAGTACGGTCCTGAGAGCCGGGCATGCTGTTAAGGACAAAGCAATCCCGTGCGCCGTATTTCTCCGGTGCCAGGAGTTCCTGATTCTTCCAGAAGAACTGGCTCTCTACCATGTCTTCATAGGAGAAGTCTGTTCCCACTAGTGAGTCGTTCCAACGTTCGAATGGCAACACGCTAGCGGCCTTCTCGCCAGGAAGTACCGCCTCGATAGTCACGTGCCCACTCACGCTCATATGCAGAAGAAGAGTCGTCTTCTCTGAGCCAGGCCCCGAGATTTCGCATAGCAGACGCAGACCATCGGGAAACCAGTGGGCCTTGGCGACAAACTTGTAGTTCGTGCGCTTGCCATTACCTTCCACTCGTGTGAGTCGCCCGCTCACGCGGTAGTCCAATTTCTCAATACGCTGGCGCGAGCCAGTCAGCACAGTCTCCAAGTCAGGATTCGCCGCGAAAGTCCGCGATGGATGCACCAGCGACAACAGCACTAGCAAAGCGACGGACGCTTGAATCGTCCCAAAGGCGCAATTCGCCCATCTGGCCTCCGGATACCGGCCAAACTTGCGGCTGCGAGAGAGCATTACGACGCGGCGCAGGAAGGTCATGGCTATGTTATACAGCCAAAGTCCGTATAGGGCCCATCCAGGGCGACGGGTAGTGATTATCGAGCCGAGGTATGCAGCCCATCTTTCCGTCATTCGGCCTGTAACATTTGACGGTACTTCCGAGCAAACATCAAGTATCATAGGCCGAGCCTGTTCGGGGTTCACTTGGTTGCTTTCACGGCAACCGGTGGGAGGAAATTCATGTCGAAAAGACCTGCGCACGGTAGCATACGATTCGCCGTTTTCTTCTTCTTAGCGTCCGCTGTATTTCCGTCACTAAGCCGAGCACAGGTTCCTGTTTTCAAGATTCCGACGGAAGGAAGCTCGGTTAAATTCTCCGTGAAGGCATCGGTGGCCATCAACGGTACTTTCGACAAGTGGGATGCCACTCTAACCTTTACGTCTCCTGATGTGACGACTGGCGTTTTGGACATCAAGATTCAGGCAGCCAGCATCAACACCGGAAGTGGTATGAAGGACGACAAGCTGAAGGGGAAAGACTTCTTCGACGTCGCGGAGGATCCTTTGATCACATTCCTGTCAAAGAAGATTGTCCAGACCGGCCCCAACACCTTCGATGTGCAGGGCGACTTCACGATTCGTGGAGCGTCTAAACCCGAGACGCTGACGCTAACCGTTTCTGGCGAGGGGACAGGCTCAGGCGAGATTCATGGGACCATGGCCTTCGACCGTAAGGACTACGGGATGACCAAAGGTATTCCCTTCGTTAAGATCGCCGACACCGTCGAGGTGACTGTCGACCTCAAGGGGAAGCGAGTCAGCGGGCCTGCGTTGGTCTTTAAGAAATAGGCAGCCTGCCACTGTGCCGACTGCCGCGCTGCGACGGGACTATGGAGTGTGGTGAACAAGGAGTCTGTGAACGCGGCAACCGAAACCACAAACCATCGTTGGTCTGCTGTAAGCCCTTTTGCGGACCCTTTGAAAATGGAGATCCAGTGACCGGTCGCTTTGTTTTGAAAATCGGCGATCACCTCGAGAATGCCGAGACGAAGAGATACTATACCGAAAGGAATTTTTCCGAGGTCGCGCCCCGGTACGACTTCATCACTAGAGCACTTTCTTTCGGACGCGACGCGGCATGGAAGCGCACTCTGATTTCATTGCTTCCCTCTCACGAGGCCCCTGTTTGCGTTGATCTTGCCTGCGGCACCGGCGACATCGCGTTTCTGCTTGCCGGCAAATACCCGCGTGGCCGCATAGCCGGCGTGGACATCACCGAGCCGATGCTGGAAATCGCCCGTCACCGCAATACTCATCCGAATGTCAGTTTCGCCAACCAGGATATGGGATCGCTTGACATCGTTTCCGGATCCGTGGACATCGTCACCGGTGGCTACGCCCTGCGGAATGCACCGGACCTCGGAACAGCTATTGACGAAATCAGCCGCGTTCTAAAACCCTGCGGCGTGGCGGCCTTTCTCGATTTCTCCAAGCCGGGCGGAAAGATCCCACAGAAGATGGAATACTGGGGTCTGAAGACATGGACCGGACTGTGGGGTACGCTTCTGCACCGCAATCATGAAGTCTATAGCTACATAGCCGAAAGCCTCCAGCGCTTTCCCGACCGCCCTCACTTGCGGGATATTTTCCGGGACAAAGGATTTTCTGTTACCGATTCCCGTCTCTTTTTTGGAGGGGTCACCGAACTGCTAATGGTCCAAAAACTGCGGCATGGCGAAGCGCCATGACGATGCCTATCAGAATCGTATCGCCACCGCTGTGGCCCGGGTTCGATAGGGTGCGATCGGGTCTGCCGAATTAAACAACCAGGTACCTTACCATTGCAGAAGTAGAAGCTCGGAACAAAAACCAGGCCCCATGGCGGCAAGCAGACCCATCGCGCCCGGCTCAGGATGGCGGTGCTTTATTACATCTTCGAGCACAACCAGCACTGAAGCCGAAGAAAGATTTCCTACCTTACGCAGGCTATCCCACGAGGCATCCAGCTGTCCGTTGTGCAACCCGAGTGCTGTGGCGCAGGCCTCGAGCACCTTCGGTCCTCCGGTGTGTAGAACCCAGCTTTGAAGGTCGCTTCGCCGGTATCCGTTGTCCGCCAGAAACGCGTCCACGTCCCGCCCTAGGTTTTGCCGAATCAGATTCGGAACCTGGGTCGACAGCACGATGCGGAAGCCTTTCTCGGAAATATTCCAGCCCATCATTTCCTCTGTGCTGGGATAGAAGACCGACCGGGTCGCGAGAATTTTAGGCCCAGAAATCTCAGAGCCCGAGGACTCAAATTCCGCTCCTGTCACAATGACGGCGGCAGAGCCATCGGCGAAAAGGCCCGACGAGATCAGGTTCGCGATCGACAGATCTTCGCGCTGCAGAGTGAGCGAACAGAGCTCCACCGATACCAGAGCCGCCGCCTGCGAAGGGTAGGCGCGAACGTAATCTGCGGCGCGCGCAATTCCGGCGGCGCCAGCCACGCATCCCAGGCCAAAAATCGGAGTGCGGCGAATGTTGGCTGGAAGTCCCATACGATTGATCAGCAGAGCGTCGATGGACGGGCTTGCGATTCCGGTAACTGTCGTGAACAACAAGGCTCCCAAATCGTGTGGCTTCAGACCGGCATTGTGAAGTGCGAGGCAGAGCGCCTGCTCCCCCAATTCTTGTGCGACCTTGATCCAGATGTCATTGGCCTGACCCCAGGTCTTGATGTCCAGGTACTGCTCTGCGGGGATGGCGAGGTAACGGCCATCCACGGTCACGTTGTGGTGCAGCCGTGCCAGCAACAGAGGATTCTTAAGTTGGTCTCCCCAATAGTCCTGGAGGCGTTCCAGAAGAACCTTCTGGGAGTAGTAATGCTTCGGGAATGCACTCGCCGCGCTTGCGATCCTCATGGCTTCTGAGTCCATGAGGATAATATCGTACATTGATCGGATTTGATTGTCGGTATGTAATCCTGCAGAAACAATACCCCGCTCCTGTCGGTTCAGGGGGAGTGGAACCCTTGTCTCGCTGAACGAGCGTGAAACCCGGCTAACCGGGAGTAATCCGCCCTGGACGAAGGGACGAAGACAGGCCGCCTGAGAATTTGCTGATCAAGTGGCGAAGTCACGCTGGCTGCGGATTCAATCTGTCAACCATGTGTTTGCTCTGACACATACGGTCCATAGGCACGATCAGCGCATTGAGTTTTACCTGGGCTACTCGGGTTTCTCGGGTCGGAAACAGCGATTGATCTCGTCGCCCCCAAAACAGATGTTTACGGGCAGGTCGCCACCCAGCAACCTTGCATCGGGAAATCAGGTACTTACAACGGCCGATTCTCAAGGGCAATTGGGCAGGCCGTAGAACGGCTTCCTGAACCGGTCGGCTCACGTCATACCCAACGCCTTCATCGCCGCCGTCATCGGATCGGAGAAGAACACCGGTGGCATCCTCGAATCCATACGAGGCACTCACAGGTATGGAGACGCACTTCTTGTTGGCCCGGAGCTCAATTCGCACTTTGGGCGGCTCATATCCGAAAAGGCTCGACTCGCTCTCGCTTCCCGAAACCTGCACAGAGAAGAACCTGGTCGTCAGTTTCGTTGCACCAGGAGTTAGTATCCATTGAATCCCGGTCGTCGGAGCGGGAGCTTTGACCTGTGTGAACTGCTGGCTGCGTGTGTTCATGGCAAATCTGTCGATGATTCCGTAATCACGCGCGAGGATGGCAAGCCGGTACGAGACTTCCGCGACAAATGGGTGAAGGTCTCCAAGGCTGCTGGCGTTCCGGGTTTGCTATTCCACGATTTGCGGCGCACTGCAGCGCGTAACCTCAGGCGTGCGGGTGTGGCAGAAAACGTTATCATGCAGATTGGCGGATGGCGGACTCGCAGCGTATTTGACAGGTATGCGATTATCACAGAGAACGACATCGTGGACGCGGTTCGCAAGCTGGAGGCTGACCGCAAACAACGGGAGATTGCCATGGTCGAAATTTCGGCTATCAGTCACGAAATCAACCGAAGTGCCAACTCGGATTGCAAACGCAAAGCTGCTAAACTAGGCTGTGTCATAACTTTCCGATTAGGCCGGGATGGCGGAACTGGCAGACGCAGCGGACTCAAAATCCGCCGGGCTTCGGCCCTTGGGGGTTCGATTCCCCCTCCCGGCACCAGATTTAAACCCTTTCGGATCATTCGGTTTGTGGCGACGGGTTGCTCCGGCGGAAAGCTCAACCCTACCCGCGGAACGTCATTCTCAGTCAAACAATGCTGCAGATATTTACCTAGAGGAGACGCGGCGGACTTTCCAGGGTGGCCAGAAGCACGGAGGATTGTCACTCCGTTACGCGCGGGCTATACGGGCATGCAGGAGCTCGGGTTTCTTCGAAGTGTGCCGAAATGGTGAGGCTCGGGCGACAGACAGGGCGTATGATGCCCTATCTGTGCTATGATACACAGGTGAAGAAAACCCGGAGGCTACGCAAAGATTGTGGACGAAACGACCCAAGTGCGTTGCGCTCTCGGAAAAGGACTCATCCGCGAAGAGGTATGGCAGGACTCTCGCGGCACGGTCGCCAAGTACAACCTGGCTTTTATCAATCACGCTCTTTGTGCCAGAGATAACGGCAGGGTGGTGGGCTACGACAACAGCCACGGTGATCATCACCGGCATTTCGCCGGCGCAGAAGAGAAATTTGCTTTTATCAGCTACCAGAAGCTGCTGGAACGATTTCTAGACGAAGTGCGGGAACTCCGCCAAGACAAGGAGCCGATATGAAGTTGAAAATCAATACGGATGGATTTGAAGGCTACGCGAAGCGGGCCTTGGAGCGGGCGCGCAAGCTGGATCGACGGGAAGCGATCAAGCCGGAGATCACCATCACGTTCGAGGATCCACTGGCAATGGTCGAGGTTCTCACGGCGGAGCGTCTCCGGCTCGTTCAGAAAGTGCGAACGAAATCCTCGTCGATCACGGCGCTGGCCGCGGCGCTGAAGCGTGATCCCAAATCCGTTCGCCGAGACGTTCTGAAGTTAGAGCGAGCGGGAGTGGTTCGAACCCGCCAACAGATCAATCCAGGCCACGGACGCGTGAAAATCGTAGAACCTGTGGCCCGCGAATACCGCCTCACTGCGGTTCTTTAACCTGGCAACCGCAAGTCCTTGACTCAACGACTTGCGCCGGCTTGCACATCCGCCGGCAGCTTGCGATGCATGCTCGGGCTTCCATTTCTGCGGCGCACATAATCCAGCACCAAGTAACATAACAGAGACTCGCGGCGGCCAATCAAGCAATTAAGAATGCTAGTCTAAGAATCGGAACTGCGTCGTGTGAAATCGTAGCTCTCGCTCCTACATTGAACTCTGAAACTGCGCCTGGGAGGCTCGCCCCACAGATAATCAAAGAGTGTTTCTTGGCCTGATTGCTGCGGCAGCTCGGTCGCGAAGCAGTTATGCCTCGTGTTCATCTCGCCATATGCGATTGGGGACCCAATACCAGAGGGCAAGATGCAAAAGCAAACCGGCCAAGACAACCACCCAGTAGATTCGAAACAGCCTTGATTGTGGTTGAGCTGCAGTAATCTCACACTCGAACTGCGCCCCAAACACCTCAGCTGGTTGCCATTGAAAAGTGCGTTCGACCGGACCGTAGGAAGTCGCGAGAACAACGCGGAAGTCGTGTCGGCTCAACAGCTGGGCGCGATATCTCTCACGGAGGAGAAAAGTCGCCCTGATCTGATCAACCTGCAGAGTGCGCGCGCTGAGGAATCCGCGCTCCAATTCGGAAGTGTTCGAAACACGAAGGTAATTCAGCTGGCCGGGCGAGGCTAGGGACCTAAGACCTTGGGATGGCGCAAGGCCAGTGTTTTGAATTGCTGGTGCGACAAGGTTCAGGAAGTCCTCTGCATCACGTAGCGAGGATAGCGGGTTCGTCCTTGGACGGCGTTGAAGTCGAGGACTGGCATCGGAAACTGTCGCTGCTGGCGACGGTCGGGCAGCAAAGCGAATCTGAACGGGTAGAATCCTTCGGAAGCATCGATCCTCTTCTCCTCAGTGAGGATGGGGGGCTGCCATTACTCTGGCGGGCGTCCGCCAACCCAGCGCAGTGGCAGAGCTTTGGGGATCTGCGTCGGTCGATGAGGGCGCTGAGAGCAGTTGCCAGCACTTATCGAGCCGCCATGAACGATCTCAAGGCTCGGTTCGCTCAGACGAGGTCGGTCGAGTGCTGGGTATCCCTCTCGAAACAACGTTTGGAGTTGGTGCGTCAAACGACTGCTGATGTGCTGGATTGGGCAGTCGCCACAAGTGGAGTATCACGGAGCAAGCCGGCAATATTGCTGAGCGGATCGGCATCTCACAGGCTGGGCTTGATTTCAGATGTCTACTTCATTCCAGTCTGGACGGCAAAGGAGGGTCGTGACCTTTGGCCTCGAGAGATTCTGGAGAGGTTGGCCACGGGCCTAAACGCAGTTTTACCATTTCACGGGAGGAAGGTTTCGCCACGGCACAAGATTCCTTCGCTGGCGTCCCGACAAGGATCCAGTAGACCGTACGCTAAAACAAGTGGAGCGTGAGAGTCGATCCGCCCTGCAACTACCTTGACTGCGGACTTGGCAGACAAAGAGCCGACATGCTCTCTTAGCTGCTCTTCTTTTTCGGAACCTTCGCGCCCTTCTTGCGCGCTTCTGAAAGACCTATCGCAATGGCCTGTTTGCGGCTCTTTACGGCGCCACCCTTCCCGCCCTTGCCGGACTTGAGAGTGCCTTTTTTCTTGCGACGCATCGCGCTTGCGACTGTCTTGCCCGCGGCTTTGCCATATTTCCGGCCGCCCGACTTCTTGCTGGAACTTTTCTTAGCTGGCATATCATTCTCCAGCAATTTAGAAGGCGGCACTGTACGGCGAGTTGTGCCGTACCATCTATTGCACGCATACGTGGCAAGGCCTGTTTGCGGGTATCCCGAGCATCCGAAAGTGCAAGCGTTGCATCGCGCAGCCGTCGGGCCAATCCTTTTGCCGTAGATGGTCGCTGATTCCTGGTATACCGAGGTTGATCGGTCTGATTAGAGTGGATGCGTTCGGAAGTTAGTTATATGCCAAGCCACAGTGAAGGTGCTGCCCAATTCGTTCCCGGAAAGCATATCTTGCCCCTTTTACGGCAGGCGGTCCAGGACTGCCGTGGGTGTGAGCTCTGCAAGAATGCGACGGAAGCGGTATTCGGGGAGGTTCTCGCTCCAAGGAGTCGAGGCGAATCCAAGACTTCCATCATGACGATCGGAGAACAGCTCGGGGATCGCGAGGACCCGGAGGGACGCCCGTTCGTAGGGCCCCCAGGGAAATTGCTCGATCGTTGCATGCAGGAAGCGAACATCGCCCGGCGTTCCGTTTACGTGACTAACGCGGTCAAACATTTCAAGTGGGAGCCCCGCGGCAAGCGAAGGATACACAAGAAGCCTGGGCTGAGAGAGATCCGAGCCTGTGATCCATGGCTGGATGCAGAACTGGAGGCTGTGCGCCCCAACCTGACTATCTGTCTGGGCGCGGTCGCGGCCCAGAGTCTGCTGGGCGCGACCTTCAAGATTACTCAGTCTCGTGGCGTGCTTCAGGAAATCGCAAGACAGTGCCGGGCTTTGGATGGCGGGTCCAACGTCTTCGGGTGTGCGAGTTGAGCACTATCCAAATTCAGCTTCCTTGACAGTACGTCTTGCGTTCTCTACGGTACTTACGTCGGCGCAATGTTGTCGACGATTCATGCCAACACGCGTCAAATTCGCTCTGCTGGTTGTATTGCTGTTGGCTTGGTGTTCTTTCGCATGGGCGGAGAAGATCGCGGATATTCACCCGCAGGGCTACGTCACCGACCTAGCGCAAGTTATTGATCCCGCAACCAAGGCGAAGCTGGAGACACTGTGCGCCGAGGTTGAGCAGAAGACAGGCGCTCAAATAGCGGTGGTGACGGTGAATTCCCTCGACGGCCGCACTCGGGAAGACTACGCAGCCGATCTTTATAGGCAGCTCGGTGTCGGATCGAAGAAAGAGAACCGTGGCGTCCTGCTTTTGCTGGCGCCCAAGGAGCGTCAGTACAAGATCGAAGTTGGTTACGGATTAGAGCCGGTCATCAACGACGCTCGCGCTGGAGACATCGGGCGGGAGATGGTACCCGATCTGCGCAGCGGAGATTACAACGCTGCGGTACTGCTCGGTACCACGCGCGTGGCCCAACTCATAGCAGCGGACAAGGGTGTCCAGTTGAATGGCGTGCCGGCCAACCAGCCGCGCGCGCCCGCCTCAGGGACGCCGTGGTGGATACCGGTAATAATCATCGTGGTCATCTTTCTCATCGTCCGCGCCCTTTCGCGTTCGGCGCGAGGCGGCGGGCGGGGCCCGCGATCGGGTGGAGGAGGAGGGTCGGCCCTTCCCTGGCTTCTGATGGGCAGCGCGCTTGGAGGCCAAGGGGGAAGCTGGGGCGGCGGTTTTGGCGGCAGTTCTGGAGGTTACTCGGGTGGCGGTGGCTTCGGCGGCTTCGGTGGCTTTGGCGGCGGTATGAGCGGCGGTGGTGGCGCCGGCGGCAGTTGGTGAGCAGGCCAGGAGTGACGATCAATGAAGAAACCAGAAAGTAAATTGCAAGAACTCGTTACCCGATTGCAGCAGGCATGCGGCGAGAATCTGCTGTCCGTTGTACTGTATGGTTCAGTGGCCCGCGAGGACTTCCACGAGCAGTTCTCCGATGTGAACGTGCTGGTTGTGTTGCAGCACTTGCAGCCGGATTCGTTTGCGGCGATCTCGGCAGTCCTGCGCTGGTGGAGTCGTGAGGAGAAGCTGCGGCCGCCAATGATCATGACGCTCGAAGAGCTGCGTGAGTCCGCAGATGTCTTCGCCATCGAGCTGCTCGACATTCAGCGCTCCCATAAGACGCTGTTCGGCCAGGATGTGACGGCGGCGATCGATGTGCCGATGAATCTACACCGCATCGAGGTGGAACACGAACTGCGAACGACACTCCTGCGTCTCCGCCACCACTTGCTGCTCAGCCCTGACAACGAAGACGAACTCCGCGCGGTACTGGCGAAGTCCATCACATCCGTTCTTACGCTGTTTCGCCATGCATTGATCGCGTTGGGGGAGGATCCGCCACAAGCGAAGCCGCAGTTGCTAGAACGTGCAAGCGAGGCTTTCGGATTTGAGGTGCAGCCGCTACGTTCAATCCTGGCGTTGCGCAACCAAGGCCCGCATTCGGAGAACTTGCGCGAGCTGTACCATGCATACATGAAGGCAATTCAGACGGTCGCTCATGAGCTGGATGCGCGAGTGCCTAAGCGTCGGTTGCAGAAATTGCCCTAAGGAAAGATCCTTGTAAAGATCGGCATGGAGAGATTGGCATGAAAGCAGGAATCATCGTACTGATCGTGGTCGTATTACTCGCGCTGTGGATCGGCAGCACGTTTGTGGGCCATCGTAATGAAATGGTGCGCAAGCGCGAAACCGTGAACGCAGCCTGGTCGCAGGTGGATGTTGTTCTGCAGCGCCGGGCCGACCTCATCCCGAACCTGGTTGAGACGGTCAAGGGATTTGCCACCCACGAGGAGAAGGTTTTCGGCGACATTGCCGCGGCGCGTGCGGCCATGGCGGGAGCGAAGACGCCGCAGGAGAAGATTGCGGCCAATGGCCAACTCGATTCGGCTCTCAGCCGCCTGTTGGTGGTGGTCGAGAACTATCCGCAACTGCGGTCCAATGAAAACTTCCTGCGATTGCAGGACGAGTTGGCAGGCACGGAAAACCGGATCGCGATCGAACGACGCCGTTACAACGAGACGGTGCAAGACTACAACACATATATCAGCTTGTTCCCGAACAACATTGTCGCAAGTCTCTCGGGATTCACCCGCAACGATGCCTACTTCAAGACCGAGGAAGGAGCGCGGCAGGCTCCCAGAGTGAATTTTGGCGCGCCGACGCAGCAACCTGCTCCAGCACCGACGAAGTAAGCCTGCTGCCAGGCGAATTGGTCAGCACTCAGTGGGCGGTTAGATAAATTGCTGCTCGCGGACCGCCGTGCCATCCTTCGCGGCAGCAACTGTACAAGCAGCACGTTCGAACGCCCGGTCCAGGTCGGCGAGCAGGTCGTCCACATCTTCGATTCCTACGGAGAGGCGAACCAGGTCCGTCGCCAATGAACGTGCCTGGCGGACCTCCGCTGGAATACTCGCATGCGACATGCAGCCGGGCAGGCTGATCGAGGAGTTCACGCTGCCAAAACTCACGCTGATGCGAAACAACTGCGTTGCTTCCACCACTTGCTTCGACACCTCGAACGAGCCAGTCTCAAAGCTGATGACTGCCCCTGCTCCACGCGCCTGCTTGGCGTGCAATTCGTGTCCGTTGTGACTTGCCAGCCCCGGGTAATGCACGCGCCGCACCGCAGGATGCGCACATAGGAAGTTCGCCACTTTGAGCGCATTCGCCTGCTGGCAGTCGAGGCGGAGCTTGAGCGTCTTTACCCCTCGCAGCAGCAGATAACAATCGAAGGGGCCGAGCGCTACGCCTTCTCCGTTCTGAATAAAATAGATTTGCTCAGCCAGTTCGGGCCGCTTTACGGCAACCACTCCCGCCGTGACGTCGCTATGGCCACAGAGATACTTGGTCGCCGAGTGCACAACGATGTCCGCCCCCAGATCAAGCGGGTTTTGCAAGTATGGCGACATCGCGCTGCTATCCACGCACAACAGCGCGCCGTGTTGGTGCGCCAAGTCAGCCAGCTTCCGGATGTCGACGATCCGCAGCAACGGGTTCGTCGGGGTTTCAATGTAAATCAGCCGAGTCTTAGGAGTAATTTGCGCCGCAAAGGCCTTGACGTCGCACGCATCCGCATAACGGACGCTCACGCCGGTGCGGTCCAGAATCTGGGAGAACAGACGGTAGGTTCCGCCATACAAATCATCTCCGGCGAGAATTTCGTCTCCCACCGAAAGTAGTCGCGCCACCGCACTGATCGCCGCCAAACCACTGGAGAAACAGAAAGCGCGGTCGGCATTCTCCAATCGCGCCAACAGGTCCTCGAGCACGGTGCGGGTTGGATTTCCGCTGCGTGAATAATCGTAGCGGCCGAAACCGTCCGCTTCTTCCTGTTCGAAGGTCGCGGTCTGATAGATCGGTGTGGCGATTGGCCGGAACGGATCTTCCGGACAAGCGTTGAAGGTAAGAAGTCGGCTGGCGAATTTCATGAGGCCCTCCCGGCGGCAAAACACTCATCGGCAATACCCAGTTGCTGGGCGCGGTAGATATCGCAGACATCGGCCATGACCGCCACCGCGGTGGGCCATCGTCCGGCGCCCTTGCCTCGCACCTGCACCACGTCGCCGCTATGCGATTCGATTTCCAGACAATTCTCTTCGTTAATGGTTTGCGCAAAGGCATGGGTGCGTTCGAAGAATTGGGGAGCGATGCGAGCTTTCAATCCGAACTTGTCCTGGCTCAAGGATGCGACCAGCCGCACCGATCGCCCGGAGCGGGCGGCATCTTGAACAGCGTCGCTATCGAACTGCTCAATGCCAATACGCTCTATCGCTGCCGGATTCAACCACGCACCAAAAGCCGTCTGCGCCAGCAGCGCGAGTTTGTGCGCCGCGTCGCTGCCGTCAAGGTCAGAGGTCGGATCCTGCTCGGCGAAGCCCAGTCGCTGCGCTTCACCGAGCGCCTCCTCACGACTCAGCCCTTCCGCAAGACGGTCGAGGATGAAATTGGTGGTCCCGTTCACCACGCCGTGCAGAGTTCGGATGCCGCTGGTTTCAGCGATGCGGCCCACCTGCTCGAGCATCGGCACACCCCCACCGACGGCTGCAGAGTATAACAACTGCACGCCCGCGAACTCTGCAACTCGACTAAGCTGCTTGCCGAAGCGGCTTACCACCAGTTTGTTCGCGGTGATAACGTGCTTGCCCGCCTTCAGCGCCGCCTCAATCAATTCCCTCGCCGGTGAGAGACCGCCGATCAATTCGATGATCACGTCACAGTCCGAACTGACGACCTCCCACGGGTCGTGCGTGAGCAGAGCGGCGGGAATGCCGTCCTCGCGCTCCAGCCGACGAACTGCAACCCGCCTTACGTCGAAGGTCTCTGGATGAGCGGCCAGTGTGCGATAGACACCGAGTCCAACGGTGCCGGCGCCAAGCAATCCGACGCGCAACGGCGTCGCAGACGGGAATGCGTCGGCGAACGATATGGGTAGACCGCAGATGAGAGTGGGTGAGTCGGAATTCAGCGTTGCCACTTCAATGGTAAGCCCGTGCTGCTCGGCAAACTCGACGGCCCGCGGCTGCACCACGCCATTACCGACGCGCACCGCCTGCGCCCAACTAACCGTGCTATAGCGACGCGGTACGTTGAGAGTGTCCGCCGGATCGTGTTCGAAGATGCCGTTCACATCTTTGACCAGCCGGCAGCGTTCGGCTCGTAGATGATGGGCAACGAAGACGGCCGTCAAGTCGGAGCCGCCACGGCCCAGGAGGGAAAGGGTGCCGTCGTCCTGCCGTCCGACAAAACCAGGCACCACAGCTACCGATGCGTCTTCCAAAATGCTGAGCACCTTGGGAACGTCAATGGCACAAGGCTCGGCGTTCAATACTGGACCACGAGTGCGCAGGCCGAGGCGAACTTCATCTACTACCACGGAATGAACGCCTGCGCGTTCGAGCGCCAGCGTCAGCAGCGCTGCAGAACTAGCTTCGCCGGTGGCGACCAGCGTTGCCACGGCTTCATCACTCAGACCGGAGCCGTACGTCCGCGCGCGCGCCAGTAGGGCGTCGGTGGTCGAACCAATTGCCGAAACAACCGCAACGACCCGGTGGCCATCCCGTGTCCAGCGATAAATCTCCTGAACGGCCTTGGAGAGATCGGCTTCGCAACACAGCACTGAGCTGCCAAACTTCAGAACAGTTATCGGGTAGCGGCGCATGACGTCCTCCCAGCTTTTTCGGTTGCGACTGCCAGGGCCTGTTCCAGATCGGCAATGATGTCTTCCGGGGATTCGAGCCCGACCGAGAGTCTTATCAGCCCATCGGTAATGCCAATCGCGTTGCGGGTTTCCGCAGGCACATCGCCATGCGTCATGGACGCCGGATGAGTGATGAGTGTCTCGACTGCGCCCAGGTTCTCAGCCAGCGAACAGAGCCGCACGGAGTTCATCAGCTCCACGGCGGCCTCGGAACCGGCTATGATCTCAAAGGCGAGCATGCCGCCGTGCGCTAAGTGCTGACGTTCCGCCAGCGCCTTCTGCGGAAACGAGGCGAGTCCGGGATAATGCACGCGCTCAACGGCAGGATGCGATTCCAGCCATTGAGCCACGATGGCAGCGTTCTCAGAATGCAGCTTGAGACGGAATGGTAAGGTCTTGATTCCGCGCAGGGTCAGCCAGGCATCCTGCGGGGACTGAATGCAGCCCGTGGTTTTACGAATCAGGCGGAAGCGTTCGAGCAACACTTCGTCATGCGTCGCCAGTGAGCCGCCTACGGTTGCGTTATGGCCCTCGATGTACTTGGTGGTGGAGAGCACGCTGATGTCGGCGCCGAGTTGGAATACGGGTTGCAGCACCGGCGTTAGGAAAGTATTGTCCACTGCGAGAAGCACAGCGTGCCGGCGTGCAACCGCTGCAATAGCCGGGATGTCGCACAGCTTGAGCGTCGGATTTCCCGGCGTCTCGATGAAGATCAATTTCGTCCGCGGCGTGATGGCCTGCTCGACAAGCTCGGCGCGGGATGCATCCACCAGCGTGTGCTCGATGCCGAGTCCGCTCAGTAGTTGTTGGCACAGTCGGACCGTGCCGCCATAAACCACTTCGGATATGACTACGTGGTCACCGGACTTGAGCAGTGACAGGAACAGGGTGGTGATCGCTGCCATGCCGGTTGCAAAGCACACCGTGGCCGGCGTTCCTTCGAGCGCGGCCAAGGCGCGTTCCAGCGCGTCCACGGTTGGGTTGGCTGCGCGCGAATAAGTGAAGCCCTTGTGAACACCGACCGCCTGCTGCACGTAGGTTGTCGATTGATAAATGGGCTGGAGAATGGCGCCAGTGGTCGGATCAGGTCCGAGCCCGCCATGGATAGCAATGGTAGGTATGTCGTAATTGCCATGAGACACGGTGAATCTCCCTTTGATGTCTGAGCGAAAAATGGGCTTAAAACAAAATCGCCGCCGGTGTAAGCCCCAGGCGGCCGCTCAGTGAAGGGAGATTGTTAGGTGCGTGATCACACTCCCGACGCAGGCACGGCGCCACCTGGGGCGCACATGGCCATAAACATTCGGGAATCGATCAGCCAATGCATATCAAATTCTGATCACAAGGATCAGTGACCAAAGCATAACACAGACGAGGTTCCTGTCAAGGAAAAGATGACGGCGTGAGGTACCACATTAGAAGTAGAGGGGTATCTATTTCACTCAGGTACCCCCAATGGGTTGTGGTTTCAGGGCCAGTCTGCCGGTGCGGACCGGATGATCGCCTTGTAAGTTGTTGGCTCCACGGCGACAGCTTGCTGGACAAGACGGTAGAACAGCTTTCCCCGGCTGTGCGACTTGCGCCGGTTGAACCGGAAGGTAAACTCGTCCAGATAGCCATCCAAATGCTCGATGCTCACCGCTCCCTGATGTGTGCCCAGTAGCCATCGTTTTAACAGCGACACCACGCGATGCACGCGCGGCAACAGCTCCGAAGGGGATTTCTGCTGTCCGCGCAGAAACGTGAGCCGATGAATGTAGCCGCGCCCTTGCAATGGCTCATATCCCAACCACCCGTCGGTGTGGACCACGCTGCCGGGTTCAACCGACTCTTGCACGAAGGAAATGAGGCTGTGGGCCGAAGCGTTCGGAATGCGCCGCATCCGAATTCGCCCAATCCCTTTGCCGTCCTCCTCTGCCGCCACCACAATCAACGCCTTGCTCTCGGTCTGCCGACCGCGCATACCCTCTTCCAGCCCACCCAGATAGGTTTCGTCCGCCTCCACGCTTCCCGAGAGTCGTTCCCGCCCGGGTCTTACCATGGCTCGCCGCAGTTTGTGCAAACACACCCAAGCCGTCTGGTAGCTTCCCAAGCCCAGAACCCGCTGGAGTCCCAGGGCGCTGATCCCATTCTTCTGACTCGTCATCCACCACATCGCCCGGAACCAAACCGTCAGGGGCGTCCGGGTGCCCTGAAAAATTGTTCCCGCCGTTACCGAAACCTGATGTCCGCAGCGGGCACACTGCCAGCGCCCGGATCGCAATGGCCAAGTTTTGCTCTCGCCGCAGCGTAGGCACTTGCATCCCGCCGGCCATCGCAGGCGGAACAGATACTCCCGGCACGCTTCCTCGCTGCTAAATCGAACTTCGAGCTCCGCCAGAGTCCGCGGATAATCCTCCACCACCCGTTCCATGGGCCACCACACTACCTGTAGTGGTCACCTGAGTCAAATGGATACCCCTCTAGAAGTATTCTCGCCTTCTCCAAAGCTGACCTCGTTGATTCGCCGCTACTGGCGAATCCTCGGGTTAAACGCCGAATACAGCAGGTCTGTTAGAAAGTTCACCAGCACGTAGGTCAGCCCAATCATCAAGATGCAGCCTTGCACCAGGTAGTAGTCGCGGTTGGAGATGGCTTGTATTGTAAGCCGTCCGATGCCTGGCCACGAGAAAATGGTCTCGGTGACGATGGCTCCAGCGAGCAGCGCTCCAAATTGCAATCCGACGACGGTGAGGATCGGAATCATGGCGTTGCGCAGGGCGTGGCGATAAACCACGGTGCGCTCTGGCAAGCCCTTGGCGCGCGCAGTGCGGATGTAATCCTGCCCCAACTCTTCCAGCATGGAAGTGCGGATCATCCGTGTCAGAATGGCGGCCAGCGCGCCCCCCATCGTGATCGCAGGAAGCACTAAGTGGGCCAGCGATCCCGAGCCCGAGACCGGCAACCAGCCCAACTCAATCGCGAAGAACAAGATGAGGATGGGCCCCAGGGCGAAGTTCGGAAAGGACAATCCCAGCAGCGAGACGAAGCTGAGCACCCGATCGTCCCAACGATTGCGGCGCAGCGCCGAACGTACACCTACGGGAATCGCCAGGGCGAGGGCGACCAGTAATGCAGCGAGGGTGAGTTCCATGGTGGCGGGATAGGCCTGTGCGATCGCGTGGCCGACATTCTGATTGAGCCGTAGCGAGCGTCCCATGTCGCCGTGCACCAGCCCTCGCCAGTAGTTCACGTACTGTTGCCCCAGCGGAACATCCAGCCCGTAGGCATGACGAGTTGCGGCTACGTCGGTGGCGGCCGCTCCTTCGCCCAGCATCTGCTGGATGGGATCGCCCGGCACCAGATGAATCAGCAGGAAGACCACCGACACCACCAGCCAGATCACCGGCAGCATATACAGCGATCGCGAGAGCAGGTAGCGCATCAGTGGGCCAAGGGTGTCGCCGGGGAAGATTCTGCCTGGGACTGCGGCTGTGTTCCTTCGATGTTCACGCTGACCACGCGCAATCCGTCCATGGCCGCGACGGTGTAGCGGCGACCCTGGTATTCGAAGCTGTCGCCTACCTCGGGGATCTTCTGGAGTTGCGCCAGCATGAATCCAGCGAGCGTTTCGAAGCCTTCGTCGCGCGGCAAGGCAATTTGATATTGCGATTCCAGGTCGCGAATGTTGACCGAACCGTCGAGGGTCATCGAAGAAGCGCCTGGCGCAAGGCGGGGCTCGGTGATATCGAACTCATCTTCGATTTCACCGACCAGTTGTTCCAGCACGTCTTCCACCGTCACGAGGCCCGCGGTCGAGCCGAACTCATCCACTACCACGGCCAAGTGGCGCTTGCGAACTTTGAACTCGAGCAGCAGATCGGGAAGCGGCTTAGTTTCGGGCACCACCAGCACTTCGCGCATGATGTGGCGCACTTGCAGGCCGCTGGGGCGGGTGACTGGCCTGCCCGAAGCGGTGCGATTCACCCGATAGCGCAACCAGCGCATCAGGTCCTTGGCATATAACACTCCTATGATGTGCTCGGGACCGCGCTGCACATCGTAGACCGGCACACGCGAGTGTTGTTCGTCCACTACGCGCTGCAACGCTTCCTCCAGCGCAATGTCGCCGGGCAAAGAAAAAATATCGCGGCGCGGCACCATGATTTCGCGCACGGAAATGTTTTCCAACTCGAGCGCGCGATGGATCAATTCCTCCTGAGGTGGCCCCAACAGTCCCAACCGCCGGCTGGCGGACACAATCAGCTTCAACTCCTCAGGGGAGTGCACTCCACCTTCGCGCAACTGTTGCATGCCGAAGGCCCTCAACGCGACTCGAGTGGAAGCGGTCATAAAAGCGAGGAATGGTGCGGCGATGGTCATGAAGAAATCCATCGGTCCGGCGACCGCCAGCGCCACCCGCTCAGTGCGCTGCAAGGCAATCGATTTGGGAACCACCTCACCGAGGATGACAACCATGTAGGTGATCAGCACGAAGGCAACCACGACGGAGACACCGTGCGCGTAGAGTCGCGAGTGCGGCAAGGGCAGGAACAGCGGCTCCAGAATGCGGGCCATGGAGGCCTCGCCGAGCCAGCCTAAGGCCAGGCTGGCCACCGTGACGCCGAACTGCACGGTGTTGAGCACATGGTCGAGCTTCTGATGAAGCTTTTGGACGGTGCGCGCGCCGATCCGGTGCGCCGCGATCATCTGTTGCAGTCGCGTCTCGCGCACATTCACCAGTGCGAATTCAGCGGCCACGAAGAACGCGTTTGCCGCGACCAGCAACACTACAACCACGATGCGCAGCACAACGAAAGTAACCATGAAGCTGAAATCTTACCATCGGCGGGAGAGCGGGAGCGGCTTGCAATCGCCCCCAGAAAAAGCTGGCGGCAGTGTCAAGAACGCACAATCTTGCTTGCGGAGGGGAGCTATCGCCGCGATTTCTTCGACGCCTTCTTGGCGGCCTTTCTTACTGCTTTCTTGGGAGCCTTCTTAGCTGCGGACCGCGCATCGGTCCCTGCGCTGGACTTTGCCGCCGAACCTCTGGTCCGGCGTATAGGGTGCAACAGCCATGGATCGGGTACCGCACCGTCGGAGGGCCGCTTTTCCGGCTGCCCGGAGGTCTTTCCGCTGGCCACTTGCTTCAACCTGCGAATGTCTTCTCTCTGCTCTTCGGCCATCCTGCCGAAGTAATCCTTGATGGTAGGAAAGTCGGGAGCGTCGGCGATCTGCACAAGCTTTCGTTGTGGCATGCTCAGCTACGATACCGCGATTGCATTAGGATGTCACTGCCTCGCGAGGGGGCGACGTCAGCAGAGCCGACGAGCGGGCCTGGGCATCGACTGGCGTGTTGTTTACGAATAAATGCGAAGCCTTCTGCATTTGACAGGAATCCGCTTTGCTTCCAAAACGACTCGGAATGACCTGCGGTTATTTCCGAATACCGACGTGCCGCCCACGTACCGCGTGCGCACATTGCTGGCACTCATCATTGTGCAATGCGTGTTGTATGGCATCAATCTAAAGCTTCTGCCGATGTGGGTCGATGAGACGTTCACGGTAGAGACGGTCGCGGAGACTCCGGCGCGCATCCTTCAAATCGTCCGCGAGGATATTCATCCGCCGCTCTATTTCCTGCTGGCGCATTGGTGGAACCGCATTCCGACCGGCTCCGATCCGCTGGTACGGTTGCGCGCACTCTCCGTGATTTTTGCCCTGTTGACGACGGTCTTCCTCGACCGGTGCTGGCTGCGAGACGCCCACGTAAACCTGCGCAACTGGTTTCTGCTGTTCTGGGTGTTCTCGCCTTGCCTGTTGCTTTATGCACGCATGGCCCGGTCTTACAGCATGCAGATTGTTCTCGCCTCGGTGGCGATCTGGTACCTGCTGCGCCTGACAGAAGATGCCGCTGGGTGGAAGAACCTGGCGGCGTTTGTGGCTGCTCTCGCGGCGCTGCTTTATACGCATTATCTGCCGGGCATCGCCATCTGGGCGGGAGCGAATCTGTTGCTGGTCATGCGGTTGCGACATGGGCGTTCCATCTGGAAAACGTGGCTCTTACCCAATGCCCTTGTAGCTGTGCTCTACCTTCCCTGGCTGGTAACACTCGGCGGAGCGCTCGGCCAGTGGCAGCACAACCAGGTTTACCGACTGACCGGTAACCTTTGGGCCGAGCAGGTACTAAAGCTATGCTACTGGTTATACTCCTTCACCTTCGGCGAATCCATCTCTATCTGGCTGCTGCCGGTCACCCTGGTGCTGGCTCTGCCGTGCCTGTGGCTGCTTGCTTCTGGGGCACGATTGCGACGCGACTGGCTCTGGCCTGCACTTTTCGCCGCCGCCGCCGCCTTTGTCGGTGGGGCACGCTGGGTATCGTTGCCCTTCATGGGCGCACGATTACTGTTCCTACTGCCCTTGTTTCTTGTCGCAATAGCGGCGGGAATTACGACGAAGCGCCGCGTCGGTGCGGCCCTGGGCGTGATTCTTTTCACCGTGAATCTGGCGGGTGTAGGGACATACTATGGTGCACGGGACCTGCTGAATGGCGGATACCTGATACCCACTCAGCAAATCGCTACGGAAATCGCGCTGCATTCAAGGAGCGAAGATACCATCGTCTGGATCGACTCGCTGAACTTCGACGGCACCACGCTCGAGTATTATCTGCCCAAGACTTTTGCGGTGCGGTGGCTGACGTTGCCCGAGTCAGTGGCAGCGGCACGTGCCGAACTCAATACAGGCGCCATTCGCCACGTCTGGTTCGTAGGTAGTTCCCATGACATCTCGCCGGATCACTCATTTGAGAAACTCGAATCTCAGATGACCAAGATGTGGAGCGAGCCCAAGCTGTACTCTTATGTTCCGTTTTCACCGGTCCACCTGGAGACCCTGCGGGTGCTGGCGCTTCTGCGTCACCAAGACGGAAGCCAAACTCGGCGGTACATGTATCAGATGTGGGAGTTCCAAGGTCCAGGTAGGTGAGGCGCGAGCTGGTCCTGATGGCCGAGAGCCACAACGGGCAACCTGCCGTCGGTTCGAGCAATACTGCCATCATACGGAACAAAAGCTTGGGGCTCACTCCGATAGCGGTGATAAGCGGAACTGATAGCCCCCATAAATAGTTTGAATTTCTCATCCGCGGTGAAACCGCGTATCAACTTCTTACACGAGCAAAACTGAGGAGGAGCACCGGCTACTAGCCGGCATACCCTCTTCATTTCCAAGCTGTTTCGGGCCTGAACTGTGACCTGGCACGCGGTCAACACAGATCCGGGGGTTCAATCTAATCGAGGTTTAGTTCCGCAACAGGAGTTCTCAATGCGGTTGGTTCAGAAGTTGCTGCCGTTGGTGCTGTTGATTTTGTTGGCAGGGACCCTGGTGGCGCAATCGCCGACGGTTGCGACCGCCGGAGCAAACGACGGGGCTGTGCAGGGGGATCGCATCGCGCAATTACAGCAGCAGATTGCCGACGCCAAGAGCTCCGCCGACAACGCGTGGATGCTGGTGAGTTCCGCTTTAGTCCTGATGATGACCGGGCCTGGCTTGGCGCTTTTCTATGGCGGCCTGGTGCGCAAGAAGAATGTGCTCTCCACCATGATGCAGAGCTTCGCCATGATGGCGATCATCACCGTGCTGTGGGGAATCGTCGCCTACAGCCTCTGCTTTGCCTCCGGCGATAGCTTCCTGGGAGGATTGAGTCACACATTTCTTCGTGGTGTCGGCGCACAACCAGATGCCGATTACTCCGCAACCATCCCACAACAGACGTTCATGATCTACCAGTTGATGTTCGCCATCATCACGCCCGCGCTTATCAGCGGCGCTTTCGCCGAGCGGATGAAGTTCAGCGCGATGGCGCTGTTTATGGTGCTGTGGTCGCTCTTCGTTTATGCTCCCATGGCCCACATGGTCTGGGGCAAGGGTGGTCTGCTGAATGCCAGCCTCGGCGGGCGTTTCCCTACCCTCGATTTCGCGGGCGGCACCGTGGTCCACATCACCTCCGGAGTTTCGGCGCTTATCTGTGCAACGTATCTGGGAAAGCGCCTCGGCTATCCGCAGGAGCCCATGCCTCCTCATAGCGTGGTTCTCAGTTTCGTCGGGGCCTGTTTGCTGTGGGTGGGCTGGTTCGGCTTCAACGCGGGCAGCGCGCTTAGCGCGGGCAGCTTGGCGACCAGCGCATTCGTGGCCACGCACTTCGCGGCTGCTTCAGCTGCCATCGGATGGGCGGGAGCAGAGTGGATTCGCAATGGTAAACCCAGCGCGTTGGGAGCGATCTCCGGCTGCGTTGCTGGACTGGTGGCCATCACTCCAGCAGCGGGATTCGTGGGGCCGATGCCAGCCCTGCTGATCGGACTGATCGCAGGGGTGTCCTGCTATGTGATGGTTGCGAAGGTGAAGACCTGGCTTGGCTATGACGATTCGCTGGATGCCTTCGGCGTGCACGGGGTGGGAGGAACGATTGGCGCGCTGCTGACCGGGGTTTTCGCCACGAAACTTGTTAACCCTATATTCAAAGACGGGCAGGGCAGTGCGCTCCCTGTGGGAATGATCGACGGCAACTATCACCAAATGTTGAATCAAGTCGTCGGCATTGCCACGGCTATAGTGCTGGCGGTGGTGGGAACCTACATCATTCTTAGAGTTGTCGACTTCGTCCTGGGAGTGCGCGTCTCCGCCGAACATGAGGAGCAGGGGCTCGATGTTACCCAGCATGGCGAAGAAGGCTATTACTGGGAGGTTTCTCTGCCGTAGCTAGTGCCCGGCCTTCGGCTAGCCTCGGATCATCCCAAGTATTAACGGGCTTCAGAGAGTGTGTGAGAACTAGGAATTTCCGCAACGTATTGTGTTTACCAATTTGAGGCCGCACAAGGGGTTGCGTAAAAATTGAGTTCTCACACACGCTCTTCAGCCCTTGAGGAACATCAAGATATCACGGCTAAAGATCACCTTATGACCAAGCTGGAAGCAGTGATTCAACCTTCGAAGTTCGAAGCCGTCAAAGATGCTCTCCTTGAGATTGGAGTGGAGGGCATGACCGTGACTGAGGTTCGCGGTCACGGACGACAGAAGGGACATACCGAGTTCTATCGCGGCCGCGAATACACGGTGGATCTTCTCCCGAAGGTGAAGATTGAGACTGTCATACCCGACCGTCTGGTCGATCAGGCGATTGCAGCGATCACCAATGCCGCACGCACCGGAAAGATCGGCGACGGCAAAATATTTGTGTCGCGCGTCGACGAGGCTATCCGCATACGCAACGAAGAGCGCGGCGAGGCTGCGCTGTGAGAATACGCGCCAAGGACGACAGGATGGTTTTATCGAGGAGTAGTTCGCTGAAATCACCTTCCGCGAGACTAGAACTTTGTCTTGAAGGGGCGCACCTTTACAGGTTGCGGAAAAAGTCGCCTTCCGACAGGTTTGTGTCAGGGCACGACTTTAGTCGTGCCGATAAGTCGTTTATTATTGATCGGCCGCGCGGACTTCAGTCCGCGCGGCGTAGGCATTTGGGACTTTTTCCGCAACTGGTTCAGGCGTGCTGTACAAGCATTCCTAACCGCTCGGCTTTAGCCGCTGGGGGGCCTCGACTCTCACAGCGGTCGCAATCAGCGACTGGCACCGGGACACAAAATCGAATTTCCCCAGGAGCTGAAGCCGAAGTCTCCTCAGCACCCTATACGGCACAGCTAAAGCTGTGCCCCTTCAAGGCCACAGCAACGGGGAAGTCGCCGTAGGAGACTATGTCCAGCCCTACGCTCGAACACGGCCCTCGCGCCTTCTACCGGCAAGAGTTCGAGCGTCTGCGACACGAGTTCGAAGCGACCGGCTCAGGCCGGGCCTCGCTGCGAGAGCGCACGCAGTTTGTAGATAAGCTGACGCTGCAGTTGTGGGAGCAGCACGTCTCGGCAACCATTCGGAGCGGCCTCGCGCTGGTCGCATTGGGTGGCTTCGGTCGCGGTGCGCTGTTTCCACATTCCGACATTGACCTGCTTTTCCTCGCTGAGAACGACGCTTTGCGCGGCCGGATTAAAGACCCGGTGCGCAGCATGTGTCAGGAACTGTGGGACACCGGTCTGCGTGTCAGCCCGACGACGCGCACGCTCGACGAGTGTGCACGCTTCGACCAGGATAATGTCGAGTTCACCGTTTCCGTGCTCGACAGCCGTTTTCTGACCGGCGATGCCAGGTTGTTCGAACGTTTGCGTGAAAAGAGCCTGCCACAACTTGTGGCACGCGAGTCGGATGTACTGATGCAACGTTTGGCGGACGTCACTCGCACCCGGCACTTGCGTTTCGGCGACACCATCTTTCATCTGGAGCCGAACCTGAAAGACGGGCCCGGCGGGCTGCGCGATTTGCACGTCTCGCAATGGCTGGAGCTGATCATGGCCCTTGCGTCAGAACGCAAATGGCCGGGCACCTTCAACGCCCAACCCAATCCGGAAACCGCCGAGGTTCTTGACGCGATGGAATTCCTCACCTCCAGCCGCTGCTATCTGCATTACAGGGGCAATCGCGACGAGAACGTCATCTCCTGGGAGGCCCAGGACGAATTGGCCAAGCGGGGCATCGCGACCAAGTCCGGTGGCGTTTCGTCCGCCGAGTGGATGCGGGCGTACTTTCGCCATGCGCGGACAATTCACCGGCGCGCGAAGCAGATGCTGGACCAGATTCCCGGCAAGCGCTCTTCCCTGTACCGCTCATTTCAGCACTGGCGCTCCCGTTCTTCTAACGAGGAGTTTTCGGTGGTGGATGGGCGCGTTTATTTGCAGCAGACCGTCGGCGCTCGCGATCCGTTCGTGGTCTTGCGGCTCTTTACTTTCGTCGCCCGCCACGGTGTGGCGCTCAGCCTTGAGACCGAGCGGCGGCTGGACAATGCGCGGCGAGGATTGTCTGACGCCATGCCGCAGGATTCGCGGCTATGGGAGCACCTGCGCGAGATACTGGTGCTGCCCCACGCTGCCGATGCGCTGCGAGCCATGCACTCGCTGGGCTTGCTGACGCTCGCCATTCCAGAATTCGAGGCGATTGATTCGCTGGTCCTTCGCGACCTCTACCATCGCTACACGGTGGATGAACACAGCATTCTCGCCATCGAAGTGCTGCATCGACTAACTACCAACGAGGTGGAGTGGCTGCAGCCGTTCGCCGGTCTGCTGGCCGAACTGGAGCGTCCCGAACTGCTCTTCCTGGCGGTTCTCCTGCACGATACCGGGAAGGGCATGGACGGCACCGACCACGTTCACAACAGTCTGCAGCTCGCTGCGGCCGCTGTTGAACGCATGGGTCTACAGGAAGAAGACGACCAGACAGTCGGCCTATTGATCGCGACCCACCTGGAGATGTCATCCACGCTGCGCCGGCGCGACATTTACGATCCGGAGACGGCGCGCGAACTGGCCCACAAGGTGGGCACACCCGAGCGGTTGAAGATGCTGACGCTGCTGACCCTTGCCGATGTCAAGTCTGTCAATCCTGAAGCGCTCACTCCGTGGAAGGCCGAAAACCTTTGGCGCCTTTATACCGGCACTGCGAACTTCTTCACCCGCAGTGCCGACAGCGCACGATTTCACGCCGAGGAGTGCAGCGCCCAAGTGGAGCGCATCGCCGCCCTGCTGCCCAAGCGTCGCTCGCAATTGCTGAAATTCCTTGATGGGCTGCCCCAGCGCTACCTCATGTCGCACTCGCCCGAGCAAGTGCTCTTGCACTTCGAGATGGCGAAGCAACTTCGCGGCCAACCGGCACAGCTCGCGGTGCGCCGCATTGCCGGCCAGCACGAACTCACCATCGTGACCCTCGACCGGCCGGGCCTGTTTTCGATGCTGGCCGGCATCCTCTACGGATGGGGTATGGACATCACCAAGGCGAGCGCCTTCTCCAATCGCGCCGGAGTTATCGTTGACAGTTTCTATTTCAAAGATCGCTTTCACACGCTGGAGTTAAATCCGCCGGAACGCGAGCGCTTCAAAAAGTCGATAGTCGAAATCCTGGTCGGCGAAGCTCCACTTGAGCGCCTGCTGGAATCGCGCCTCAAGGCCGACACCAAGCCAGCCAGGCTCAAGGTCGAGACGCGCCTGCGGTTCGACGATGAATGTTCGCCTGCCAGCACGTTATTGGAGGTCATTACCCAGGACCGTCCCGGACTTCTGCACACCATCAGTTCCATCCTCGCCCGTCAGAACTGCAGTATCGAGGTGGCGCTGATTGACACCGAGGGTGCGACCGCCCATGACGCTTTTTACCTCACCTGCGACGGCATGAAACTCACGCGAGAGCAGCAGAGGGCGACCGAGTGGGCGCTTCATACGGAACTCGACGATTCCTTGCCCTCGACGTGGTAAGCGTTGGGCGCAATCGTGACCGCGATGCCCATTGCTTTCGCCGGAAGATTACGCGTGGCATTGCAACCGGGATGTGTTTGCCTCTAGACTTGTGGTTGGCATTGATCTGCGCACCGTAGTTCATGCGTAGGTCGTGCTTAGCTTGTATGTGAATGCGATTTCAGTCACTTCCGGCTTCCCACCACCGGCGGATACAAACAGAAACAATTAGCTACTCCCTACAAAATCCACTACACTGCGGGATGTAAGGAGAGCAATGGATAACCCCGAACAGAGTAAACGCCAACTCGAAGAACGCTTCCGCCAAGCGTTCGCCGCTCTGCAGACTTACATGGACGATCGAGAAAACCCATTGAGTGGCCCGCAATTTGTGAGGCTCGTGGACGAGTTCTTTGCGGCAAATCGGGCCATGTCAAAAGTACCGAAGAAGCGGGGGTGCGTCCCGGAAGATAAGCTACGCGATTTGGCGAGTCCCCCCAACGGCTCACTCTTCTATGAGAGGAAGATGCTCAACGAGGCTGCGGCTCACTGTGCGGAACCCACACTTGCACTGCGCTTCATGGCTATTGAGTCCTTCCTCATCCACTTCCGCAACCTGCGTGACTTCCTGTGCCCCGACGTGAAGACGAAGAACGATCCTGACAACGTCATCGCCTCCGACTATGACCCCCGTTGGCTCAAGACCCGCGATGACTGGACGCCGTGCAGCAATGGTGAGCAAAGCCGTATCAACAAGATGCTGGCCCATATCTCGTATTCGCGGGACCTTGGCCATCGTTGGCGGATAAAGACGATGCGACAACACATGATGCGCTGTTTGGCGGAGTTCATCCGCAGTCTTCCAACGGAACGGCAGGAGTGGTTTAAAACGTGGGACCCGGATGAAGGGCTAGCCGCCGGATGAACCTAGCAACCCGGAATTAGCCCACCAAACTGCTCCGGTGCCGCTTTCAACTTTGTCCGCTGAGGTCGGGCGCAAAATGGCACATCTGGAAAGAACGCGTGGCGTTATCCTCGCTCTCGCTCTGCTCATCGCGTTTCCGTGCGTGGCTCAGAATCGAGTTTCCCTTGATGTCGCTTCCGTGACAGTTTGGCTCGGTATGCCTAAGTCAGACGCGATGAAGAAATTCTCAGAAGCAGGCTATAAAGTCGTTGATAACGGCGACGCCATAATGGTTAGCTCACCCGGTGATGTGCATTTCCTTACCTTCCGACATGGCGCTTTGATATTTGCGAATCGTGATTGGTACATAAATGAATACATCGACGAGGCGCAAGCTGTGATGGGAGCATTGAGTGCACTTGCGGAAAAGACAAAGACCAACGCCTGTACCGTTTCACACGACCCGATTTCCGAGCCGGGAATCTCCGCAGACAGAATCTTTATCAGTTGCGGACACACAATTCGAACCGATGGAACACTCGCAATCGAGAGGTCAGTGACGATAAGCGTGGTGAACGGTTCTGGCGGAAAGCGAACTTTGGGTGTGGTTGAATCAATCGGCGAAAATACTGCCTTGCACTGAACACTCCCTAAACGCTGTCCGTTCTGAACTCGCCTTCACTTACCGTTGCGTCCGTACTCCAGCAACCGAACTCCGAAACTCTGAACGTCGGTTGTGGAGATATCTGGGATGGGAAACTGCTCGTGGAATCCATCCCTTGCAAGTTGCTGTCCCAAATTAACCGCCTCTGCGCGGGTGTAGACCTTTGCATCTCCGAAGGCTTCGTCGTTGACGATGTATTGGACGGTGACAACATCACCATCGCAATGGAATACTGCGTGTGCTCCCGGACAAATTTCAAGGTCGCTGCTGTTCATACAATGCAATCCTCTGATCGTTTACTCGCGGAAGTGTAACGCCTCGGTGTGCCTCTCGACAATTCCCGTCGGGAGGCATTCGCCACTGGAGAAAAGAGGCGTCCGGCAGTCCCTACAAAACCCACTACAGTGCGAAAGATGAGGCCGTATATAATTGAAAAACACAATGCGAGAGTGGCGGAATTGGCAGACGCACCAGACTTAGGATCTGGCGGGGAAACCCGTGGGGGTTCGAGTCCCCCCTTTCGCACCAAGAATTTAAGCGGATACTTCGGGACCATGGCCCCGCTTAGTTTTGCCGTCGCCCCCGCTCTGTCGCCCCCGCTCTATCGTGGAGTATTTTCTAACGGACCGCGCCACCTACCTGCCATTGACAATTCCGCCGTTGACAATCCTAAGAAATAGCTTAAACTTCCCGGATTAGCTCCCCCGTATGCTATCTGGCATTTTGCATCCCTCACGTGGACTGACTCAGTAGGCTTGCAGTTCGACAGGAGTAACTATGAGAACTATGCCGCCAGTTTACCGTCTGCTTCTCACGGTGGGCTTATGCGCCGTGACCGCTAATGCGCAGGTCAGCCGCGCCGTGATCGTCTCCCACGCCGGCGATCAAATTGACATCTCGGTCAATCGCTCCACTCCGCTCGGTACGGTGCTCGATGAGATCTGTCGTGAATCGAACGCGCAGTGCGACGGAACGGAACAGGCGATGGGTGTCATGGTCCCCGCGCAGCAGGTTTCGGGTGATTGGAGTCATGTCCTATCGAGTTTGCTCGACGGCACCGGTCTCAACTATGCAACCCGGGAGCCGGCGGAGTCTTCCGCCGGGGTATTGAGCATAGCTGGCATTGCTTCGCGGGCGGGAAGCGAGCGGCACGAGGCCCGTACGCGCCAAAGCGCGGCCCGCGCGGAAACTAGTGATTCGGCTCAGCCGTCCTTCCCGGAGACGACTGCGTCCATGCCGAACAGCTCTTCGGGGGATTCGTCCGCTGAAGCTACTTCCAAGCCGGAAGCGGTTTCGACAGGATCGGCTCCGCTCCTCAACAGCAATGAGACGCCGTCCATCTCGGCTGCCGCAGGAACAGCGCAACCTGGTGCGTCGAATGGGGCCGCTCAAGGTTCTGCGGGCGCGAAACCTGACAGAATGCTGTTTGCGGACAGCTTCGGAAACCCAATTCCTTTATCGCAGAGCCCTCAATACCTGCTCTTCCCCGACGGTCGGGGAAACCTGATTCCAGTTCCGAGTCAATCGTCATCATCGCCTTATATGCTTTTTCCGGATTCGAACGGTAAGCCTGTGCCGGCCTCGACCCAAGCACCTCAGTATCTGCTATTTCCGGATGGCAATGGCCGTCTCGTTCCCGTACCGTCGGGAGCGCACTGAAAACTAGACCAGCATTCATTACAACCAGGTATTAAAGCTCGTCAATGGAGAGGAAAATGAAAAAGCTAATGCAAAAGCTGTGGTTGACAACATGCTGTTTGCTGTTAAGTAGCTCGCTGGTCTTTGCGCAAGCAAAAGCGGGGGCCGTTGCACAAACAAAACCGGGGGCGTCTGAGCAAGCAAGAACGGGGGCGTCTCGACAGACAAGAGTGGGCAAGCGCAGTAAGCCGGGGCGCAAGAGTTACAGCGGCTGTGACAACACAACCCCCTTGGCGGGTGCAGATGGCTCGGTTTTCACCGATTCCATACTCGACTTCTCCCCCTACTACGACAACTTCGTCATGGTCAACCTCAAGGGAGGCCACTCGTACGCGATTGAGGTTTGGGACCCGACCGAGTCGCAGCAGACTAACGAAGGAGGTGGTGTATTTCTGACTCCGTTTGAATCGGATTGCGCCACTGTTGACACCAACTGGTTGGACATATGGGACATGGACCCCGATCTCTCCGGTGGATGGAGCGACCGGATCTCGGTGATCCAAAGTGCCGATGCTTTCGAATTTATTGACGTAGGCAACTTCGACAGCCTAAACCATGACTATTACATGCGCGTAGTGGACACGACCCTGTACAACTCGCGTTGGAGCACGGTGGTGGGCTTCACCACGCATTACGGATTCTTGAACACCACTGAGACCGACATCTCTGGGACGCTCACCCTTACGGAGTCGGGTGGAACCCAGCACCAAGTCACCTTCACAATTCCAGCCGGCGGAGAGGTTTTCGAAACGATTGCGGGAGATGGGTCGGGCAGTCCAGGACTGAACCTGGCTCCGAATCTGGCCGGCTCTGCCATGTTTGCATTCGTCGGCTCGCCGGGTGCGATCAAAGCCGATGGTTACTTCCAAGCGGTCCAGAATGGAGTATTCGTGATCGTGCCGACTGCTTGGGGTCCGAGAGACACTCAACGCTAGCGACACCAGTACTCCCTTTTCTCGGAGCACGCCCCTAACCGCGTGCTCCGAGGAGATCAGTCCGATTCGGACGCCGTGGCTATTTAGCGCGAAACACCAGGAAGTAATCCATCTTGTCCGCTTTCACCAGGTCATCGTGCTCTTCAAGCACACGATAGCCCGCCTCCTCAGCTTCTCGGACGACTACTTCCTTTTGTACACCGTGGTCTTGGCCGTTTCCGTCGCGATCGATGACGCCCACCCGCGCGTTGGGTCGCAGCGAAGTTCGCAAATTGCGCAACAATGCAATCGGGTTTGCCACCTCGTGGTAGGTTTTCAGCAAGAGCACGGCGTCGATGGTATTGGCAGGCAGTTCCGGATTGTCCGCTTTGCTAAGCACGGTCTTCACATTGCGCAGATGCTCCTGCTGGGCCCGGCGCGCGATGTAGCCAACGGCCTCAGGATTAATGTCAACCGCATAGACGGTCCCGGTCTCCGTCACTCTCTTCGCAGCCCGTACCGTAAACCATCCTGAACCAGCGCCGATGTCGGCTACCGTCTTACCCGGTGCGATAGAAAGAATGTCCATCACGGAATTGATGTGAAGCTTTTCGTCTCTTCCGGGCGACTCGAAGACGGAGAGATCGCCGGTGTAGGGCGTGCTGGTCTTACGTTGGGCCGGCGCAACTTGCGCCGGCGCGAGCAAGGCTGCAACTAGTAGGAACGCAATGAACAGAGTGAAACGCCTGGGAGCCATTCGAAACCCCGACCTTATTCAGTTGCCATTATCATGACAGTCGTGACCGGTAGACGCAGTGCGGCCTATCACGTTTTCGTTGCGTGTGAGATCGCTTTCGGTGGAAACCCGGCAGTCGTCTTGCTCGCGCAGCCTAGTCGCCCGCCCCCGATAACAGTCCATACACGCTAAGTTGATTTGCTGTCCCGACGAATACTTTGCCATTCGCAATCGTGGGGACCGTAAATTTAGACGCTGGACCGGGGTTATCGCGAGCCGAGCGCTGATTGGAGTTATACAACTCGCGTCGCAGATTCTTGGCATCGTATGCGTGCAGCACGGCCGGGCCGGCTAGCTTTGATTCGTAATACGCGTCCGTTTGTACGGCCCACAGGATGCCATTCTTGTTGCCGTTCGCCGAAACGCTCACCGTGTTGCGGGTCACAGAATAGGTGTCCTGGGTTTGCGACGCTGGCGTGCGGGACAACATTCCGTTACGGATAGTGAAGGCCCGTATCGAATCCTTGGATGGACTGACTCCGGAGCCGAAATAGACGTACCCATTCCAGTAGACGGGCGTACCCATCTGCTGGCGGAGGCCGGCGATCTCCTGAACTACCTGCGGATTGCGATTTCCATCCGCCCGGTAACCGCCGAGGGCGTCGCGGTTGAGGAGGTAGATGTGACCGTTCTTGCCGCTAGTAACCGCCAAGTGGGGATAAGAACCAGTCTGGTCAGGCAGCAGAACCACACCTGCCGATCCCAGGTCCAAGTCATCCCGTGCCAATTTTGCCTGATTGAAGGGAGTGAAGTAATCCAGCAGGACTAAACCCGCCGGTCCGGGCTTCAACTTCGCGACGCTGTCGCTGAAGTTTGTGCCAGGCTGTTCACCAAACGCGTCGAAAGGCCCATTCGCAACTGAGAGATACAGGTTGCCGTCAGCATCGGCAGAGATTCCGCAGCCGCTCATCCAGATGCCGCCCTGATACCCGTTGGGAGTGGTGACCCAACTACCGGTTTGCTTCATCGTGGTCGCGTCGTAGGCAATGACCCAGCCGTGATAGGCACCGAAATCGCCGTAGGATGCAAACGCGACGTACAACTGCCCCTTGTTCGAGCAGAAGCGCGGCCCTTTGCAGGTGGAAGCGCGAGTCGAAAGCAAGGACCCCGTCTGAACTCTCTTGCGCAGTCCCGGGATAGGTCGCTTGGATAGCCTGCGGGCCGCCGAATTTTTCTACGCCCGATGCCAGATCGAGAGCGTGGAGGCGATGATAAAAAGCGCCGTTCTCCTTGGTGGCTGCCACTACATAGATGGTGTTGCTGGTTACGTCAATGACCGGGGTGCTGGTAATGCCAATCTCAGGCACGATGTCACTGGCGTTCACGTCGGCCGGTGTCAAGGTGGTTACACCAACATCGGGGTTTAGGAAGTTGACTCGCCACAGCGGCGTGGCCGAACTGGAGTCCGCATCGAATGCGTAAACGCTGTCGTGCTGGGTGGCTATCACCACGACGTTGTGAACACCGTTTCCGGGAATTGCGACCTGCGGCACGTAGAGCGGCTGCGCGTAGACATAACCATCCAGGGGATAGGAATAGAGCTTGCCAAACCGCGCGGAATCTACGTTTGCGGGCGTCAGTACGGTTTCATTGGTGTACTGGCCGGTCCGGGCGTTGTCGTTATGGTAGGTGGTGATTGCGGCGCGGTCAGAAATCCCAGCGCTGCTTGCCACGAATGGGACCGACGCTGCTAAGAACTCTTCGCCGGTCGAATCCGCCGACGTGGCCCGCCTCCAGTCGTGAACCTGGAACACAACCACAAGCAGCATGATGCCCGCTCCCATGGAAAATAACTGTGAGCGGCTCCGCGATGGGGCTAACAAGATTCTGGAAAAATTATGCAGACCAAAATAGGCCACGAGACCGAAGGCGAGACACAGAATCACGGCCGCGACCGGAGTTTTCAACACTGCCAAAGAAAATTGCAGATGCATAACATTCGAGACTTGCAGACGACGCTTAGCTTCCTAACACCGGAATGGAATTAAAGTGGTGACACGCGTGGGCTGATTCTGAATTCGCGGCACGTTCTCGATAAGATGCTCGAGCCGATCTCGGTGATGCACACGGCGAGTGGTTTCTTACCCGGCAGGTCAAATCCTGGTACTTCGCGATGCGGGAATTTGCTAGAGCGTGTTTCAAAAAATTGTCCTGAGGGCAAAGAGCTTGCCCCGCAGAGGCTAAAGAGACTACTGAAAACGTCATTGCAAGGGAAAGAAACCGCAGATTCCTCGGGGCTGAAGAGCGTGTGTGAGAACTCAATTTTTACGCAACCCCTTGTGCGGCCTCAAATTGGTAAACACAATGCGTTGCGGAAATTCCTAGTTCTCACACACCCTCTGAAGCCCCTCGGAATGACAAAAAAAGGGCGTACAACGGTGCACCTGAAGGTGCGCCCCTTCTGCCAAGTTCTGCAGAGCCACCGTCGCGAACTGCTGTCATCTCGGTTCGATAGCCCGCGGACAACAGCGCGTCTCCGTGTAGAATCGAGGCATGGGCTTCCGAGGATCCAGCAACGACTCCAACTCGCGCAAGATCAAGTCTCCACCGCCTGAGGACACTCACCAGGAAGCCGCTTACCTGAAGATGCTGGGCGAAAAGCAGCGTCCGGTCCGCATCAAGTTGATGGACGGGGACATTGTCCGCGGCTGGATCGAGTATTATGACCGGCGCATGGTGCGTCTGACCCGTGAGGGAGCGCCCAACCTGTTCATCTTCAAGCACGAGATTGCCTACATTGCGGAGGACACGGGACGCAAGGTGCGCCCGGATGGTCCTGCCCAGGCCAAGAATGGCAATTCTGCAAGTGGCCAGGAATGACGCAGTTCCTGCCAGAGGTGGAAGCGATTGCCCGGGAGGCTGGGGCGCTCCTGTTGGGTTACTTTGCCGGTCACGTCACAATAGAATACAAAGGCGACGTAGACCTGGTGACCGAGGCCGACCGCGCTTCGGAAAAGATGATCGTTCGAGCGCTTACGCTCGCGCTGGCCGGAACACGGAGTGGTAGGCGAAGAGGGCGCACGCAGCGATCCCGGCGCTGACTACCGCTGGTATGTCGATCCCCTGGACGGCACCACCAACTTTGCCCACGGCTATCCGGTGTTCTGCATTTCAATTGCCTTGGTGCGCAAGGATGAGCAGCTTGAGGTCGCCGTGCTCTACGACCCGACCCGCGACGAGATGTTCTCCGCGCAGCACGGCCAGGGCGCGACGCTGAACGGCAAACCGATCCACGTTTCCAAAACCACGAAACTGGCGGAATCGATTCTCGGCACCGGTTTTCCCAGCCACAAACGGCACAAGAACCCCAACATCCACTTTTATCACCAGATCACGTTGCGCTCGCACGGCGTGCGGCGCGCAGGATCGGCGGCGCTCGACCTGGCCAACGTGGCGTGCGGGCGCTACGACGGCTTCTGGGAATTCAATCTGAATCCGTGGGACACGGCTGCGGGCGTGCTATTGGTTCAGGAAGCCGGTGGCTGCGTTACCCGCTTCGACGGATCAGCGTTTCGCCTCGACAGTCGAGAAGTGCTGGCGACGAATGGACTCGTTCACCAGGAGCTGATGACGAACTTCGAAGAAATCTTCGCGGGCCGCGGGCTCGAGGAGTTGCCCTCTCCGGTGGAGTACGCGAAATCGCGGAGATAGCCGCGTTTTGTCGGTCATTACGGTGTTTTAATACCTTCGATGAGGAGCTACGCCTGCCATGCATCGTCTTGTGACTCGAAGGTTGTGTCTCGCGCTCTTCGTGCTTTCCCTCGGCGGATTTGCCGAGGAAAATCGTGCGGTGGCCGGATCGGCCCCGGTTAGGTGAGGTTTTCAGGGAACGTATACGTTGGTAGATTGTCCGCACGGTCGGTTCTGCGAACAGTGGGTAGTTCTGCTGCAGGTAGTTCTTGATGTTCTGTAGATCGTCGGCGGCAGGGACGGTCCAACGGATGCGCATCAGGCCTTGAACATGGCCTCAAGGCGGGCGTCCATTTCTTCCTCTTCGATAAACTCGCCGCGCTCGGCTGCCGCTATTCCTTTTTCTACGGCGGCGAGGAAGCGGGCTTCTTCGTCGAGATACCGGGCAACAACCTTCGTCACCAACCGCTCGGGGATCGTCCCGGCTTGGGTGGCCTTTTGCGCAAGCTGCGCTTCCTGCTCACGGGTGAAATGCACTTCCATAGCCTTCAGGGTACGGAAAAACCTCGCCTGTGGCAAATGCAGGATGGACCCCTTATGAAACGCGGCACTTTGGGAGTGCAGCAGGGATTACGGCGTCAAAACCTGGAGTTCGGAAAAAGCCTTAAAGTCGTCAGTGTTGAAAGTATAAATTCGCTGGATGCCATTGACTTTCATGGTGGCGACAATCTGCAAATCGAATATGTCGCCGCCGGTCACAGGGCGACGACGCAGCAAGCCAAGTAACTCTTCGACTGCGTGGACCGGAACGGGCAGCACATGAAGAAAAGCAAGCAGCCCGGAAAGCGCGGTCAGTGCGTCGGCGGGAGAACGCGGCTTTGGAACACGTCGCGCATTGGTGACAATGGAATAAAACTCGCAGAGTATTTGCGAGGTCACATAAAGAGTTGCGGACGTGTCACGTGCAGCTTCAAGCAAGGCGCGTGACGCTCCATGTTGTGGCGCGTCAGCGTCCATTGCATAGACCAGAACATTCGCATCAATGATTCCGGGCTCAACCGACATCGTCGTAGATGTCCCGTCGGTGGAGAGCACCTACGCCGCCGAGATGCCAGACGGGCAGTTCAGGATTGGGATGGGTGGCCTGAGGGAAGGCATGGAAGCCAGTATCTTCCTCAAGCAAACGCAAGACGGCATCCTTCACTAATCGCTCGGCGTCGGTGCCTGCGTTCGTGGCGATCTGCGCAAGCTGCGCTTCCTGCTCAGGTGTGAAATGTACTTCCATGGCCTTCAGGGTACGGAAAAACCTCGGTTGTGGCAAGTTGCAGGATCGACCGTTTGTGACACATGGGGTGTCATGCACCCTGATGCGGAGCGGCGTACAATCTGGAGCCTGAAGGCCGAGGAATTCGATTATGAGTGAGAAGTGTCGGTTTGTTATGTCTTGTCTTTTGCTTTGCATTCTCACCAACGCTTCAGTCGGGCAGCGTACACCGTCCACCGCCGCGACTCCAGAACCTGAGGCGCTTGCGAAGACCCTGGATGACTTAATTGTGAACCTACCAAAATGGAGGGCGCTCCTCGCTGTCGTCAATGTGGACGCATTGCCGATTCAGTACAAGGAAGGAAAGGCCATCGGAGTACCTTAGAACCTCCTCTCTCGAACAGCTGGACAAAATAGGAAAGCTCGCTAGTTCGGTCAAGCAAAAACCAACAGCTTCGGATTCCGTACAATTGCTGTTGGACCTTGAGGATTTGTATGGCGGCAGCCTCCATGACCTTGCTTCCGCGCTCATCCTCGCGACCGGCGAAGATGGAAAAACGATTGGCGAGCTATCAGTTGGGGCGACACCCTCGCCAATACAAACACGAGCATCATGGAGATGGAAAAGCGAATCCAAGTCCCTGTCATGGGGATGCTAATGCGCGCGACGCCCTTCTCGACGTTTGCAAGGACAAGTTGCTTCAACCTCCGGGGAAAAACGCAAAGTAAACCTTCAGGGCCCCGAT
The DNA here is from genome assembly GCA_963794545.1 of uncultured Acidobacteriaceae bacterium. Taxonomy (GTDB): domain Bacteria; phylum Acidobacteriota; class Terriglobia; order Terriglobales; family Acidobacteriaceae; genus Bog-257. Next base: position 1,029,342 of record CAWCEH010000007.1, on the reverse strand, counting down.
GCCCACGGGGGCCCCTATTTCTGCGGCAAGATTACTGGGTGAATCATTCGCTGTTGAACCGCGCCGTTGCCCGAAATGTCAGACTGGTGCAGCATGACGAATAGTTGATGCCGGGAAGGACATCCGATGATCTTGAGCTAATATTGGGCTAGGAGAGAACGACATGAACCGCTTGATTGAGGAGAAGCGCCACGATCTGGAGGGCGTCTGCCGCCGCCACCGGGTGCGGCGTATCGAGCTGTTCGGCTCCGCGGCCGGAGCGGACTTCGATCCGGAGCATAGCGATTTGGATTTCCTGGTCACCTTTCAGGAGCTTGGCTTCGACGAGTATGCCGACGCCTACTTCGGCCTGCTCGAGGACCTGCAGTCGTTGTTTCAGCGTCCGGTGGATCTGGTGGTCGCTTCGGCGATCCAGAACCCCTACTTCCGGCAGGCGGTCGAGTCCACTCGGACCCTCATCTATGCGGCTTGAATCGAAGAAGTATCTCTATGACATTGCTCGGGCGGCTGCATCGGCCATGGAGTTCGTCGGAGGCAAGAGCTTCGCCGATTACACTTCGGATGCCATGCTATGCTCGGCGGTGGAGCGCCAGTTGGAAATCGTTGGAGAAGCGCTTGCCCAGTTGGCCCGAACCGATCCAGAGACCGCGTCGCAGATCAGCGAATATCGACGGATTATCGCCTTCCGGAACATTCTTATCCACGGTTATGCCGACATAGATCATCGGATTGTCTGGAACGTCCTGGAACTCAAACTGCCGATCATCCGTTGTGAGGCGGAGGCCTTCCTCAACCTCGAAGAGCGGGGCGGATCCGCCCACTAGCGGCCACGCCGGCAATACTCCAAAGATATTAGGACTGCTGCAATGTCTGGCTACCTAGCCACCGTACGATATCTGGCTCCCGTGGCTATCCGTTATCTCACCTTTTCTGCGGTAAAATCACTCAGTGAACAACTCGCTGTTGAACCGCACCGTTTCCAAGCGTCCCGACATAATCCGTCTCCAGGGGCGCATTCTGTTCCTCACCGAAGACCCCGAGCTCATTAAGCGCCAGCTTGCGGGCGAGGACCTTCCCTGGGACACCCAACATCCCGAGCGCAATCCCAAACTGCGCGACGACATCTCCACCGACGAAATCACGCCGGCGCACATCTGCTTTTTCTTCGATGAGACGCTCGGGGAATTTCCCTACACCGGCCTGAAGTGCGGCAACGAGCTGCCCATAAAGCGCGGGGACGTGAAGCGTGGTGGTTTCGTCTGCGCGGTGAGCGGCAAGCGCCGGGGAAAAGGGTCGAGCCGCGAGCAGTCGCCGTACGCCGAAATGTCAGCGGGCATCAAGCTGGTGATCGCGGAGAACATCGAGCGCATCTACAAGCAGAACTGCCAGAACCTGGGCGTGCTGACCGCAACCGACTTCAGCCTGATTGACAAGGTCCGCCGCGGCGAAGAAATTCCGCTGACCGAATTCACGCAAGGCGAGGATGAGATCACACGACAGGTAATCGAATACGGCGGCTTGTTCCCGTTTAATGTGGCGCGCTTGCAAGGCAAGGTTTTTCTGCCGCCGATTCACACCAAGCCGCGCCCCATGACGATCGCGGAGAAGATTTTCGCGCGTCACATGGTGCATGGCGCCAACCAGGTTGGCGTCGAGGCGGTAAAGCCCGGCGACACCGGTTTCGCGAGCACTGATCTGCGCTTCAGCCATGAATACGTCACGCCGATGGCTGCGATTTTCTTCGAGCATTTTCTAGGCAAGGATGCGCCGGTCACTGACGCCAGCAGCATCATGTTCTTCCGCGATCACCTTACCTTCCTCGATGAAGTGCTGTCGGAAGAAAAGCGCAAGATGGGCCTGCTGGATCTGGCGACGCAATTGAAGCTGAAGCAGGAAGACTTCGCCAAATCGCGCGGCATCAAGTTGCACGGCGAGTTGCGCGACCGCAAAGGGTCGGAAGGCATCTGCCATTCCATCGTGACCGAGAGCTATGCGCTTCCGGGTCAACTCAATGTCGGCTCGGATTCACACACGCCGCACGTTGGTGCGATGGGATGCGTGGCCTTCGGCATCGGCACCACCGACGTCTTCAATTCGTGGTTCACCAAAGACGTTCGGGTGAAGGTGCCCGAGTCGGTCAAGGTGATCATTCGCGGCAAAAAGCGGGAGAACGTTACTGCGAAAGATTTCATCCTGAAGCTGCTGTCGCTGGAATACATCCGGAGCGGTAAAGCCCTGGCCAAAGTCATCGAATATTCCGGCGAGGCCATCGAGGCGTTGGGCGTGGATGAGCGCGCCACCATGACCAACATGGCGGCGGAGATTGGCGGATTTACCGGCATCGTGGCGCCCGATCAGAAGGTGGTCGAATTCCTGATGGAACGGCGCGGTATGAGCGAGAACGAGGCCGAAACGCTGGTCGAGGGCTTGTACAGCGATCCCGACGCGCATTACTCGCATGTGATCGAGCTTGACGCCGCGGAAATCTATCCCATGGTTGCGACGCCTGGCGATCCCGGCAATGGCAAGTTCGTGCGCGAACTGAACACGCCGGTCCCGGTGGAGATCGCCTACGGCGGCACCTGCACCGCGGGCAAGAACGAAGACATGGACATGTACGCGCGTGTGCTCAGCGATGCGTTGAAGCGCGGCCGCAAAGTGGCGGAGAACTGCAAGTTCTATCTCCAGTTTGGATCGCAGGAGACACGCGAATACTGCATACGCAAAGGCTATCCCGAGGTGTTCAACAAGGCTGGCGCAATCGTCATCGAGCCCAGTTGCGGAGCCTGCATCAACGCCGGACCGGGGGTTTCCACGCGCCCCGATCAGGTGGTGATCAGCGCGCAGAATCGAAACTTCCCGGGACGCAGCGGTCCCGGGCAAATGTACTTGGCAAGCCCGTTGACGGTGGCGGCCAGCGCCATCGCGGGCTACATTGTGGAGTACGAACCGGCGACCGAGCGGGAACCCGCTAGTGTCGGTTAGCCAGCTTCGCCGGGCACGAATTGGAGCATCCGCAATGTCGCGCAATTGCGGTTTTTGATACTATCGTTATTACGACTCCAGCCGGAATTGCTCCATTCGAGAGACTTTAGGGAGACACTGTTTTATGGCTTATGTAATCGCGGAACCTTGCATCAACACGAAAGACACGGCATGCGTCGATGCTTGTCCGGTGGACTGCATCCATCCCAAGAAGGACAGCGACAAGTTCGCGACCGAAGAGATGCTGTATATCGATCCGGTCGAGTGCATTGATTGCGGCGCGTGCGTGCCGGTCTGCCCGGTTTCGGCGATTTTCGCGCTCGACGATCTGCCGGAAAAGTGGAAAGAGTACACCGAGCGCAATGCCAAGTACTTCGGCAGATAACTGCCGTCCAGTTTTGCAAAAAGGGCGTACCGCTCAGGTGCGCCCTTTTTGCATGACTAGAGCCTTGAAGGGCGCTTTAGCCGCGCCGCAGGTGCGTGGAGAGCCGGGTTTTAGTCTAGCCCTTGAGGAACTCGCAGTTCGTTTTGAACACGGGAGCCCCTCAGCGGCTAAAGCCATCACAATGACAGCAGCTTGCGGCACGGCTGAAGCCGTGCCCCTTCAAAGCGTGAAGATCATCAACGCGCTGCTCCGCCCTATCTCCCCAGAGTGAAATCCAACCCAGCCTACTTCCCGCCGGAACGAATCTTCCACAGGACTTGACGCAGTATGCCCAGCCAAAGTTCCGCGTCTCCGCCTTGCAGGTTGAGGCGACGCACCAGGCGGCGCACCTTGTCCTCGGTTGACGCAGCCGAGCGGGGATGCACATATCCGCTGGCGCGAAGGGCGTCGAGCAACACTTCGCTGATGCGCTCGAGTTCGCCTGCGGCGGCGCGCTTAAGTTTCTCCGGCTGGGATGCGGCCTTGGAATCCCGGCTGAGTTCGTAAAGGCAGACTGCCACCGCCTGTCCGAGGTTCATGGAGATGTGTTCTTCCCGCGTGGGAATGCGCATGAGCCAATGGCAGTGGCTGAGGTCCTTCGTTGCCAGGCCAAACTTTTCGGTGCCGAACATGAGCGCCACGCGGCCGGAATCCAAGTACTTGCGGATCACGCGCGCTCCCACTTCCAGCCGTTTGAGCGGATGTTGCAGTTCGCGGTGTCGGACTGCGGTGGTGCCGACCACTAGCGTGCAATCGGCAACAGCCTCGGCCAAGCTTTTGTACTCTTCGGCGTTGGCCAGCACCTCGGACGCGCCGACCGCGGAGCGTGCCTCGCGAAAAGCAACCTCGTAGGGATTCACCACACGCAGGTGAAGAAAACCGAAGTTGCTCATGGCGCGGGCCGCTGCACCGATGTTAAGCGGGTTTCGCGGGGCAACGAGCACCACACAAAGCTGGTCAGGATCTGCCTGCATCATGTCAGTGTAGAACGCATCGGAAGTGTTTTCTCGATCGGTCGTTCGCGGAGTGCCAACTAACCGCTGGCCCCTGCCTTCAAGTCCTTCACCAGCCGCTGAAACGCCGTCTGATACGAATCGTGGTCCTTCCAGTTGCTGAAGTCGGGGATGAAGTACTCGCGTATCTCGCGGGCCGCGTCAGTGCCGATGTCGGCATCGAACAATTTCCATGGCCTGATCGCCTCAAACGGGACCAGCGTGATGGGAAACAACAACTGCTTGCCTTCGCGCTTCTCCCGCTCGCGCGCGTTGGCAATTTCGGTCTTGACCCAGTTGCTGCTCATGCTATGCTCCGAGAGGATCAGCAGCAGCTTGTCGTGCAGGCGGATGGCCTCGTCGATTTGCTCGTGCAGCTTGCGGCCTGCCTTCATTTCCTCGGGCGCAAACCAGCAGCGCACGCCCTTGGCTTGCAGGTCGGCATGGAGCCGCTCGGCGAACTCCTGGTCCTTGGTCGAGTAGCTGATGAAGCAGGAGCAGTATCGAATCGGTGCGCCGGACCGTAATTCCGAAACGCGATACAGTGCGGTCGTCAAGTCACCTGCAGCCGAATCCGGCCGGTAGAGCTTGACGACTTCTATTTCCCAGTCTTGAAGACCGCACCCACGCAGGAACGCCTCGGGAATGTTGCCGTGTGATTTATAGATGGTGTCGATGCCGATTGTGGAGGGGCCGAGGTGTTGGACTGTTTGAAGACTCTTGGCAACGCTCAGATCAACGTCAGCAAAGTTTGTAGATCCTACACCAGACAAACTGAAGGTTGTCCCTGTTAACTCCGTTAAATGAAGATTCACATTAAGAAGGTCGGCCCTGCTGAGGTTAGCTCCGCGTACGGTCGCTCTACTAAGGTTTGCCCCGCGGAGGTTGGCGCTCAAGAGTTTCGCCTCGCTGAGGTCCGTCCCGCTCAGGTCCGCCCTGTGAAGGTCCGCTCGGGTAAGGTTCGCACCGCTGAGGTCGGCTCTCGAGAGGTTCGCCCTTTCGAGAACCGCGTCGCTTAGGTCCGCAGCGCTGAGACTTGCCTCCCCGCGATCCGCGGCCCTGATAGGAACTCCAGTAAACGCGGCTTTCCAGAGCCTCGCAACGCTGCGATTGGCCGTGCTGAGGTCAGCCCTGAGGACGTTTGCCCCTTCGAGGTCGGCGCCGCTGAGGTCCGGGCGCACGTCAGGGTTTTCCTTCCTCCACTTATTCCAGTGTTCCGCCCCTTGTTTGAGGGTTTCGAGATGGTCAGGATTCGCCATTGCCGCGTGACCTCGCTTGCTTCCGGGATGCTTCGGATGATCTTGGAAGGCCACACTGTATGCGACAGTTCCGGCCCAGTCAACGAGAGTACTGGCCGATATTGACAACATTACTTCAGCCAGCGCGTGGAAATGTAGTTGACCGCTTCCTGAACGTTCAGCTCGCGTGTGATCACTCCCATCCGCAAATAGAATCTGGGACTGTCGCCGTCTTTGAGGTAAACCGGCCGGCGTGTCGGCGAGACGAGCACCCGACAGACGTCTCGGTTTTCCAGCGAGGAAAGCACCACCTGCGCGCTGTAGCAGATATCGGCCCCTAGGTGAGTCGCGATAGCCGTCATCAGGGCCTGCTTGAAGCCATCGCGATCAGGCTTCTTGAGAGTCTTGTAATCATGCTCCAATCCGACAATGCCTCCGTCGTCCGCGACGCCGATCAGTAGCGTGCCGCCCTCGCGGTTCATGAAACCGGCCAACGTTTTCAGCACCACTGTTTCGAGCGCGCGATTGACCTTGTTCTCCCGCAGGTCCCACCGAAAAGACGACTTGAATTCAAGACTATCGCTTTCTCCGTGTGCGATCAGCGCCGGCAGGTCTGCTTCGACCGCCGCGGTCAATTGCTCAACCAGCTGCAAGAGCAGGGTGAGAAGCATACCAACGGCTACGAAATACATAGGAATGTGCCAGATCTCGGATTCAACGATGGTCGACGGAGAGTAAAGCTCCAGGAACATTCCAATGGGAAAGACCGAGCCCCAGGCTATGAAGCCGAAAACCGTAGTCAGAACGCCCGCCGTCGCGGGCTGGAAGCGGCGCCAATACAGAAATGCAACAACGAAGTTGAGGCCTGCCAGGATAACGTTGATACCGAGGTAAGCCCGATTGTGGGCAATTGCCAAGACCAATACGGCGGAAAACGTCGCGGAAGCAACCAGCAGGCCCGACAGATAGGAAGCTGTCCGGTGGTACCAGGTCCAGGCTAGCCACGAAGTAGCCACGAAGGCCGCTGTAACCACGCCATAATAGAAGCTGTGTCCCGTTACCCCCCAAAACACCGCAGTGGTGTAAGCGAGCGCGGGCAAACCCAGGACAGCCCCGAGGAGGAGCTGACGGCGGCCGTCAGTCGCTCGTGGCGACAAGGAAATCAGGAAGGATATGCTAGCGAGTTCCAGAGCTCCCCAGCTTATGGCGGATGACACTTGGTCCCAAAGACCGTGTCCTACATCAAAAAACCGGGCGACGAAATGTATGAGCACGAGTATCCAGCCTGTCAACCATAGCTGCAGCCACTCGGGTGCACCTTCGAGCAGGATGGCGCGGAAAACCACGACCAGGATTGCGAGTGCAACTAGACTCGGCAGACCGTTGAAGTTCATGACGCGTGTACCGTAAACAATGGCTCCGTTGCCGGGGTGTGTCAACCAGTACAGGGCATTCCAAGGCGGAATCCTGTGCCGTCCCCTGGGACTCGACTTCTTTTTCTACTCCACCCGTCGTTGAAACGGTGGGCTATCATCTTTCGTCCCGCTGGGAAGGACTGGAGTGTTGGGGATCAGATGCATCACGAGAATAATTGATGAACTCCATGCTTTGCGCCAACGGCGTGGGGCAAAGGACGGGCACCCCGGCGAGTCCCGCCTTGCGGGACGAAAGAGCTTAGCCCAGCCCTTTCAAGGCTGGGTAGGCATCGAAATGATGACGAGTCCCGTAGGGACGACAGAGACAAACATCGCAAGGTGCCGACGATCACCGCCTTGCAGAGATCCTTTGCCTATGCTTGGCTGATGGCGCACACGCACACCTGCAACCTGGTGCATTGTGTATTCAGCACCAAAGACCGCGCGGCCCTCATCGCTGATCCCGAAAGACTCTGGCAATACGTTGGCGGAATCGCCCGCCAGAAAAACATTCTGTTGCTGGCCGCCGGTGGCACTGCCAATCATCTCCATCTACTTATCTCGCTGCCGCCAACCATCACGCTAGCCAAGGTCGTGCAGGAACTCAAGGGGAACACCTCGCGATGGCTGAATGAATCGTCCCGCTTCGCGTGGCAGGAGGGCTATAGCGCATTCAGCGTGAGCCAGCCGCACCGCAAAACGGTGATCGACTATATCGACCGACAAGCTGAGCATCACGCGAAGTGGAGTTTCGAGCAGGAGTTTCTGACGATGCTGAAGAAATCGGGCATTCCCTATGATCCCAAGTTTGTGTTTGGCTAGCGTTCCTCTGCCGTCCCTACGGGACTCGGGTTCATCGATGCGGCTTTCCCAGCCTTGAAAGGCTGGGCTAAGCTCTTTCGTCCCGCGGGCCGGGACTGGAGTGTTGGCGGTTCGGTCGGCAGATGCAATCACGAGAGTTGAATGATGAACTCCGAGAAGCAGTGAATAGTGATTCGTGGATAGTGGATAGTAAGAGCTTTGGTTCGTTCGGGCGTCAGCGCTCAGCCGTTAGCGTTCAGCCTTTGGTAGATCGGCGTCATTCCCGTTCTGGCACTCGGAGCAAAATAGGTGCGGCAATTGATACTTTCGTAACTTGACTGCGATGGCGAGCAGAAACATACTTTCGATGTAGGGCAGGAACCGCCGCGCCCGGCGCTCCTGCCCATTTGTGTCTGTAGCCAGTGAAGCAGTGGATAGTGATCAGTAGACAGGAAACAGCGTGGTTCATACGCACCGTTGGGATCGTCAATGACGACCGTCGAATTGCCAGACCGCGTTTTTCAAGAGCTTGGCCCCTCCCCTGCGGCATCCGCTAAGTCTTTACGATTCAATATTTTGCCTGCAAGTCTTTTGAATACAATATTTTGCGGAGAATTTTCTGGGCCAAGTGATTGTTTTCAAGATTTTGCGAGAACCTATGGCTGGGGGGGCAGTGAACGGAAACGATTTGATAAATGGCGGAGAGGATCAAACGGTAACACCTCAGGGGCTAAAGAGCGTGTGTGAGAACTGTGCCGTCCCTACGGGACTCGGTATTATTTCCCACTCTACCCAGCGCTAAAGCGCTGGGCTAAGCTCTTTCGCCCCATTCCGGGCTGAATTTTGTGCAATCGTTCCACCGTGACGACTCAAAACGAGTTCTCACACACGCTCTAAAGCCCGGATCCAAGAAAGCCATTCCGGCACGGCTGAAGCCGTGCCCCTTCAAAGCCGGCTTTATGAGAATGCCTCAATTCAAAGCCGAACTCACGAGGATGCCTTCCTTCAAAGTCGGATTTATGAAAATGCTTCCTCGCCAAGCCGGATTTATGAGCAAGCGGCTAGTTGCGAAAGGCGAGAAAGCGAGAAGCGATACGTACAGGAGAACACGTCATGCGTACTTGTAAGCACATAAAAGCCAATGGAGAGTTTTGCGGATCGCCGGCGTTGCGCGGCCGTGAATACTGTTACTTCCACCTCACCGTTTTGGGACGGCGTCTGCGGACGCAGAAGCACATCATGAAGGGCGAATGTCACTACCTGCAGTTGCCGACCCTGGAGGACGCCGACTCCATCCAGTTGGCGGTGATGCAAGTAATGGAGGCACTGCTCCGCGATCAGATCGACACCAAGATCGCGGGACTGTTGCTGTATGGGCTGCAGATCGCAAGCTCGAACCTGAAGCAGGGCGCTTATTTTGAGCAAGACAAGAGCGCCTCGGTCGTGGTGGGAAGTTACGACAGCTTCGAGCAGGACTACGACCTGGCGGATACGGATTGTGGATTGAGGGTGGATGAGGAGGGAGAAGAAGCGGTAGTCGAGGGGAGCGACACGGCTGGGGTTGTTGGCGAGGTCGAACATCGCGCGGATGAAAAGGCGGCGGAAGTGAAGAGCGACGATAGCGTCGCAGAGACAGAGCAAGGAAACATAAGCGGTGCCGTGGAGTCCGGCGATGAATCGAGAGATGAGATCAGCGACGAGTCGCGACAATGCAATCCCGTACGGCGGCCTATGGGCAGGATCGAGAGTCCGCCGTCGCAAGCTGGACGAGCAGTGCGAGAGCCGCAGCGCATTCGACGAGATGCGGGCAGGCAGGGGTTCAAGGTGCGATTGCGGCCGGAACGCGATGAAGTGCCCGAGCGGCCGAGGGAGGTAGCGTGAAGAAGCAGGGGTCAGGGGGCTCGGGGGTCGGAAAGTCAACACACCCACCCAAGCTAGCAACGGCGGCTGGGGCGGGTCTGGCTGGACAGGACAGAGTGAAAGAGTGCCGCCGGCTGAAGCCGGCTCGGGACTCTATTTTCGGCGTACCCAGGACTTACAGGCGGGTGGCCCGCCCTTTCCATGCCCGCCTATTGAGTTTTGCATAATATAGTTACAGCGGGAACAGTTCCGCTTGTTGCCAGAAGGCGCAGACCAGGGTAGGCCGACGGCGCATCCGACGCAGCGCTTGGCGTGCGGAATCGCTCAACTGTCCAAAGGTGGTGGGGCAGAAGTTAGGTAATTCGTGCTGCTTCCAGTGTGACCACAGATACTCGACCGGGTTCAGTTCGGGAGCGTAGCCGGGAAGATACTCCAGCCACAAACGTCCTCGCTGTTGCTGTACGAACTGCCATACCGCACGGCTACGGTGACCGGGCAGCCCGTCCCAAACGATCAGCAGCTTGCCAGGAATGTGGCGCAGCAGATGGGAGAGGAACTCGATCTGCGGGCTACGGATCGCTCCCGGAAACAGGCGGAAGTAAAAGTTCCACCAGGTCACCCCCGCGATTGCCGACAAGGTCTTCCAGTTGAAGTGGTATTGCAGCACCGGCGTCTGTCCGCGTGGGGCCCAGGTACGGCAGCGGTGGGGGCGCTCGCTCAGCCCGCTCTCGTCGATGAAGACGATCGTGCGGCCTTCGTTTTTGGCCTTTTTTTTAACTCCGGCCAGCGCTTTTGCTTCCACCGTCGGATCTTGTCTTCGTCCCGCTCCAAGGCGCGGCCCGTGGGACGCTGACAACTCCATCCCAACTGCCGCAGGATGCGCCAAGCCTGCGAGGGATGGTAGGCAACCCCACATTCCTGCTCGATCAGATGGGCCACACGGTTGGTGGTCCACAAACTGGTCTCGTAGCCCAGAACTTCCGGACCGCGTTGGAGTGCCTGCTCGATCTTGCGGAGATCTTCCGTGCGCAAGCGTGGCTTACGGCCAGCACGGCCCGCCTTCTTCAGTCCGGCGCGGCCTTTCTCCCGTAACTCGGCCGCCCACTGACTCACCGACTGGCGGTGGGCTCCCACCCGCCGGGCCACTTCTGACTGACTGTAGCCCTTCTCCAGCAGCCGCGCGGCCTGCATCCGCCGCCGCTCCAAGGCCTCGAAATCTCTGCGAACTCCCGCCGGATTTCCCATGCCCACAACATAGCATGCAACTAAGGAAATGTCACTATATTATTCAATACTCAATAAGTAACGTGCCACAACTGTCCGGTCATAAGTTGAATAGATCCATTTGGTTGCAAGGGTACTCGATTTCGGTTGCGGGGTGAATGCGCGAAAAAGCCTGTAAAAGTGGCGTTTTCTCGAACAGACTGAGGCTCAGAAGTTGTGCCATGGGATAGAGGCTGAGTTCCACTCCCCAGCGCTTGCGAACAATCGCCAGCAGCACGTACACGGAGATGGCGATCCAGAGTTGCGTCTTCACCGCGTTGGGCGAGAGGCCGTAAAACCTCTTGATGCGCAGATGTTGTTTGATCCACTTGAAAAACAACTCGACCTGCCAGCGGCACTTGTACAGTTGCGTGATGGTCAGGGTGGGCAGCAGAAAGTTGTTGGTGAGGAACACCAGGTTTTTCTCGGTCGCGGCATCGTGGTAACGAATACGGCGCAACGGTTCGGGATAAGACTTGGCGGTGTAAAAACTTTGCAGGCGAATGCTTTGATCGCAACGCAGGCCGCTGCTCTTGTCGATGGGACGCGAACCCAGGCGGTGGAAGCGGAAGTCTTTGCGGGCGCGGATGATGAAGAAGGCCAGGGCCTGGTGGAGAACATGCAGCCGTTGGAAATCCAAGTAGGCGCGGTCCATGATGTAGATGGAGCCGGCTTCGATCAGCAACTGGTCGAGCATGTGGATCTCGTGTATTTTCGCGGGTGCCACGCGCACGAAGGCCGGAATGTTGCCATGCAGGTCCAGCAGCGTATGCATCTTCACGGCCGCGTTCTGAGTTCGATAACGCGCCCAGGGAAACAGCGAAAGACAAAGATCGATGGTGGTGCAATCCAGCGCGTAAGCGGTCTGCTGCAACTCCACCCCGAAACTTTCGTGGGCGTACAGCGGACGCGCGATAGCAATCAGAACTTGCGCCAGGTCGGCATAAATGCGCCAGTCGCGCAGCTCGTTGGCATCGGCCAGGGTGCTGCGCGACACCGCACCGCGAATGCCCGCATGATAGAGCCGCGGCCCCAAGGCGCGCAGGCAGGTTTCGATATCGCGCAGGCTCTCGCGATAAGTGAGTTGGGCAAAGGCCATGCAATCGGCATAGGGGGGACGGTCACCCGTCCTCCCCTGCCACACCACCGGACATGCGGGTCCGCATCCGGCGGTTCGGTGGATTGAGCTATGTACCAGCGAACAAGCGTGGAAGTCCGAGCGAATCAAAGTAGGCGATAGGAAATGCGTAGCTCATGGCTGGGCTATTGGCTATGCGGTACGGACCGTGAGCGCTTCCAGCCGTTTGTGCGGCCAGGGTCTTGCCCACTCCCCGCTCACATAGTTTGGCGAACCGTAACCTTCCGCGTTTCCATTGCTTCCAGATCACGGATCGCAGCCTGCGCCGTATCCATTGATCCAGTGCCTGCAGCACTGAGGGCGTCTCACAGAAGCCGAAGTAGCCCTGCCAACCCCGTAAATAGTCGGCCAGCTCCTTCGTCATCCGTTCGAGACTGATACCCCGCGTCCGTCCCGTAAGCTCACGCACCTTCTGCTTGAAACGCAGCACAGCCTTGGGGGCGATACGCCGCTTGGGCTCGCGTGCCTGCGTGAAGCTGAAGCCGAGAAACTTACGTTCTGCCGACCGCGCTACCGCACTCTTCTGCTCGTTGACCTTGAGCTTGAGCCGTCGGGTGATGAAGCCCGTGATACTCCGCTTCACCCGCTCGCCTGCCCGTTGGCTGCCGACGTAGATGTTGCAGTCGTCCGCATACCGCACGAAGCAGTGCTTGCGCCGTTCCAGCTCTCGATCCAGGTCGTCGAGCACCCGGTTCGACAGTAGTGGCGAGAGTGGTCCGCCTTGTGGCGTGCCCTCCTCCACCGGACCCACCAACCCGTTCTCCATCACGCCCGCCGTGAGGAACGCCCGCACCAGCTTGAGCACCCTCCTGTCGGCGACCCGTCGCGCTACTGCCGCCATCAGCTTGTCATGGTTGACCCGATCAAAGAACTTCTCCAAATCGAGATCCACCACCCAGCGGCGCCCCTCGGCCACGTACCGTTGGGCCTTGGCGACCGCCTGATGTGCCGAACGCCCGGGCCGGAACCCGTGACTGTGTTCGGAGAACTCCGGGTCCCGTCTGCGCTGCAAAACCTGCATCACCGCCTGCTGTACCATGCGATCCAGCACCGTCGGGATGCCCAGCTGACGCACCCCTCCGTCCGGTTTCGGTATCTCTACCCGCTTCACCGGCTGCGGCTTGTAAGTCCCGTTAAGCAGCTGTTCCCGGATGGCTGGCCAGTGTTCCCGCAAGTATCCGGGTAATGCCTCGACCTTCATGTTGTCGATACCCGGACTTCCCTTGTTGGACTTCACTCGCTTCAAAGCTTGCAAGCAGTTCTTCCGCTCGCAAACTTCTTCCATCACTTGTTCCTCTATAGCCGGGCTTTCAGTCCTGCGCTTCGCCGTGACCGATTCGGTCCCTCCCCGCCGAGCCTTTGGAGCTTCCCTCCTCCCCTCGCCGGTGAAGGCCAGCACCATCTGTAGCTGGTTGTTCTGCCGCTTGTCGCTCATCGAGTCGCGCCGCCTAATGGCCGCTTCCTTCCGTTTGGGCCTTCGCCGCTTGCGCCGCCACTATGCCCGCTGCTGACTTCTGCTGCACGCTCAGAAGGGATTGCTCCCTCCTCAGTCCCGATTCCGGGACATGCAGCAGACCTCCCGAGGTAAGTTCGACCGCCTTCCACGCGCCACCGCCAGATTTACAACCAGCGCCCTTGATGGATATGGACTTCGCGATCACTAGCCCGCTCGTCCGGCACCGTATGCCTCGTATCTGGTTCTTGTCCATCGGCTCGCGTCTTTGCTCCACGCTTCTTTGCTCCACGCTTCTTTCAGACCACGCCTCACGACGACGCCCTTGCGCTTCGCTATCCCTTCTCCTCCATCCGGATGGGAAGAGGACTTCCACCTCCAAGCTGTCAAACATGCTCGGCACACAAGGAACTGGTCCCAGCAGGAAAAGCTGGTGACCTTGTAGTTGCCTGGATAGCGCTCGAACGCAACGGCGAAACTCGTGTGCGGGAATGAAATCCATCAACTGCGCGAACACCGTCTGACCAAGATGCATAAGCCACGCTCTCCCCGGATGCCGGGCAAGCATGGCTGTAAAGGCCAGAGAAATTCAAATCGAAAACGCTTTTTGCTAGGCGTAAATTCATTGGCAATAGTCAGTTACACGGGAATCCCGATTCAATGACCGGACAGTTGTGGCAACGTGCAACTCGTGAATTAGACGATACTAGCGATTGATTTTGCATCGATGCGCACGTGCTACACTTGGCCAACACCATTCTAGAGGGAGGGTTTTCGGACTTGGCGGGATTTCTGGTCCAGAGCTTTGTCGGTCGTGTTTCCGCGTCCCCAATGAAGCTTGTGGATCTCGGCGGAAGTGAAGTCACCGCACAGTGCGAACTGGGAAATGCCCGCGCGGCCTGGGCGCACTGGCAAGAAACTCAGCAGTGGCGAATAACGCAAACGGCAAACCGGATGGTCCTTATTGAAGGACAACCAAGCCGGTATCCGCGTGCGGACGAACCCGTCGAGAAGTGGCTGGAGGGTTGTGGCGGCAGCTTCCGCGGTTTCGAGATCACCAATGATACTTCGGCCCAACGTAGTAAAGTGCGCGTATTTACTGATCCACTCTGCACCCGGCCGGTGTACTACCTGGTTACGTCCGACGGCGTTTCTATCTCCGATAAGCTTTCCACCGTGGTTCTCAACTGCGCGGGGAAAGCGCAGCCCGATTGGGGAGGCCTGCTGGAAGCCGCCGCCCTGGGTTCTCTCTACTCGCACAAAACTACCGTCAATGGTGCGGTGTGGCTGGCGCCAGGGGAGGCACTGGAATTTGAGAGCGGCAAGCTGGTGCAGCGATGGAAGAACGTGATGCCCGTTGATGCGAGTCTGAGCAAGAGCGAAGTCATGGCCCGTCCGGCCGAGACGCTACGCTTCGCCCTCGAAAAAGCTATCAGCGAAACCTGGATCGATCCGGAAACACGCCTGCTTCTGAGCGGAGGCCTCGACTCTCGCATCCTGCTAGCATTGGCGCCGGGGAAGCGGAAGACGCTTACACTTGAGTACTACTCTTCCGAGACCGAGATTGCAAAGCGGGTGGCTGGGGCCGCTGGGGCGGAGCTCGAACGTTGTGCCCGCGCCGGATTATGCATTTCCAATGCGATGGGCGTATCTGGCAACCGGGGCCATGCAACAATCGAAAACTGTCGGGAACGTTGGGCTGGTGCGGGACTGGCGCGACAGAGGTGTCGGCAGCATCACGCATGGACTCTTGCATAACACGATGTACCGCGGGTGGGCGGCAGGCAAGATGGAACGCTACCCCAACCGAGATTCAATCCTGTCCGAGTGGCTGGGCCGCAACGGATATTATTTCGATAAGCACGGCTACATGCCTCCAGATCACGCGCGCCGCTTTTGTGACGTGCTGAGCCAAGACGGCAAACAGGCATTGCGCCGCCAGATGCGCGAGCTTTCTGGTTCGATTAAGCCGGTCGTCATTGACGGCTATGATCTGACGTTTGAACGGCGGCTGGTGGAGTTCATCTCGCGGCAGATTAATTTCTGCATGATGCTGGGTTGGTACGAAGGAGTAGATGTTGTCTCGCCCGTCTTCCAGCCAGCGCTGTGGACGTGGTACGCGTTAAGCCATCCCCGTCACCGTGATCGCGACTGGGCGATCTGCGAGGTGTACCTGAAGCTGGATCATCCAGCAGCTAGGCTGCCGGACGCGAATACCGGCCGGCCAATAGCCCATTTACCTGTGCCTTGGCGAGACCGTGTGCGCAACCAATTCTGGTATCCGGCGTTTCGAACCACCTACAAGAGGCTCTTTCACACGCCTCAGCCTGAAGAAGGCGGATTACGTTGGGGCACGCGTTTCCGGGAAGCAAGAATACTTGCAGCGTTGGAAGAAGGGGTCGGCTTTCTACACGACAATCCAATGTTCGACCGCGCCAAAGTAAGAGCGGTTCTTGAAGCTTATCGTGCCGGCGAGAATCAACTAGTGGATCCAATCTGCGCGGTAGCCGCAATCGGGCAGTGGGAGCGGTTACTAAGTCGTCCTGAGTCGCAAACCGAACATGTGCGAATGTTTGATGCGAAAAAGCCGCAAGCAGCCGCGCGCAATAACATTGGCCCGGAGGCGCAGCTCTATTCGTCAAGAGACTCTGCCGGATTTTGAACTCGGCCGTGGAGGGGTTCGAAAATATGGGATTGGTATCAGAGATGAGGCAAGAGAGAAACTGAAGGTCGTTGCTGAACTGCTCTTGGGGTCCTGTTTGCGGGCCGATTAAGTGGGCAGGCTAGGACGGAGCACGGAAATCACGGCCGATACCCGCGTTGGGCCCGGTGTGGCATTCTCGCTATGGCAATATGTGCAAGCAGCGTTATCTAGGTCACCGACTTTAGAGGGCACAGTTTTCGGGTCGATTAGTTCCAGATATAATGTCCTTGCATGTCATACCTCAGAGCATGAACCAATCCCAGCATGAACCAGTCAGGCTTGCTATAGTAGGATGCGGTGCGATCACGGACATCGCCCATTTGCCTGCAGCACTACGTTCAAATGCTGTCCAGGTTTACGCCCTCATTGATAAGAAGCTCGACAATGCTAAAGCTTTGGCACGGAAGTACGGGCTATCAGATATTCTAATCTTGACCGATCTGCAGCAAGTCCTCGAAAAGGTCGACGGAGTCCTGATTGCAGCCCCCAACGGTGCCCATTTCGAGCTAGCGAAAGCCGCACTGGACGCAGGCCGGCCAGTCCTAGTCGAAAAACCCCTCACAATTGCGTTTGGGGATGCTAATACTCTCTGTGAGCTTGCGCAGGCGCGCCAAACTTTTATCTCTGTTGGTTATGTCACGCGGCACTTCCCCAGTGTCCGGTTGATGAAGCAGTTGCTGGAGTCTGGAGATCTCGGAAGAGTTTTATCTTTTCACATAGAGTACGGAACATCGAAAGACGGCTGGGAGCCCCTCTCGGGCTACACCGTCGATCAACGAATGTCCGGAGGCGGCGCACTGATTGGGACGGGGACGCATTTTATCGACAGGACGCTGTATTGGTTCGGTAATCCGAAATCTTTCACCTACGAGGACGACAGCTACGGCGGCGTCGAGGCTAACTGCAAGGGAGAGTTGTCCTTTGACAATGGAGGATCGCCTTTTTCAGGGACGTTTTTCCTCTCGAAGACCATAGCTTTGCAAAACAAAATGTTCGTGGAGACCGAACGGTACACATGCATTTTTGACCAGTCACAGCCTGGAATTATTAAAGCTTTTCCAAAAGACAAACCTGAATTGGTATTCGACATTCGCCCAGCCTTCTTGAAACAAGATTCTGCACAGCTCTCATATTTCCAGGTTCAGTTAGAAGAGTTTGCATCTATCATCCGAAAGGGAGGAAGGCCGACAGTGGACGGCTTGTTTGGAGCAGAGTCAGTCAAGCTGGTGGAGCAGATGTACGCCAATAGATCGCAGCTTGAAGAATCTTGGCTGCTTTCCGGGCGAAAAGAAGCTACAGCAGGAACTTAATCGCATGTCTGAACCGACTATCGGAATCGTTGGCGCCTCTGGATTTACTGGGTCGACCCTATGTGAACGTTTGTATTTCGAAAATCGAACTCCTTTTAAAGCTTTTATTCATAGTTACGCGAACGCTTCTCGTCTGGCTCGTTTCCCGTTTTGCCTCACCAGAGTGGATCTTCTCGACTATGAGCAGGTTATGCGCGCGTTTAGCGGGTGCGACTGCATCGTGAATTGCTCGCGTGGTTCGGATGCGGTGATGACTAAGGGGCATCAGAATCTGATCCGCGCGGCCAAGAAATGCGGGGTGAGCAAGTTTATTCATCTCTCTAGCATCGCGATCTATGGGGAAGATCTGCTGGACGCCAGTGTGTCGGAAGATTCCGCGCCGAAGCCGTCGAACCAATATGGGCGGGTGAAGAAGAAGCAGGATGATATGATGTTCAACCTCCATCGAAGAGGCGTGCCGTCCATCATTCTGTGCCCTGGCACAGTGGTAGGGCCATATTCGCCATTCATCGTTGGAGCAATCCAAAAGTTGCGCGCACGAGAAGTCGCATTGGTCGACAGCGGAGTTTACCCGAGCATCCACATCCACGTTGACAACTTGGTCGAGGCTATTCTGGCAGCGGTGAGAGCTGATAAGGGATGGGGGGAGCGGTATTTTGTTACGGAACCCGACCGGCCGACTTGGCGTCAGTTCTTTGGATATTTGAAGGATATGGTGGATCCGGGTTATGAGTTATCATCGGTATCGCGGTCGGAGGTGATGGAACAAATATCGAAGGCTTCACAGCCTGTACCTCCTCCTGGTTTGTTAAGAACCCTAGCCTCGGGTGAATTTCGAAAGGTTTTATGTCGTGTTCCCGCATTTGCCGAATTAAATGAGTATGCACGTCGGACGTTCGAAACCCTTGATCCAAAACTGCAGGCACGAATCAGATCGCGGCTGGTGGCACGTGTGACGATTCCGAAAGAGTCTAGCTTGCTCAATCTAAGCGACCGAGTCATCACGGTGCAGGCGAGGCGAACTTACTTTCCTCCGACAAAGATTATGCAAAACTTAAGCTATAGACCGATTCTGACGGATGCGGAAGCTTGGGAAAGCATTAAGAGGTGGTGTCAGTTTGCGGGTCTTGCGCCATACTGACGAGCACAGTTACCCCCGCGATAAAGACTGTTGTTGTTATCTCAGGTGGTCCAACTGACTTGCGGTCAAAGGAATGTCGTTCGTCGGAACGACGAAAGCGGTCACATCGACCAACGCCGAGCGGCAGGAGCTTCCCGATAAGAGGTGGCTCTGTTACCATCGAATCTTTCGAGTGCACGGCTTCAGACACTTGAAGCACCGTGGACACCAACATTGCGGCGATATGTGCTACCGCGTTAATACCGCGTCCTGTAAGTTAGTGTTTCGTCATGCACAAATTAATTCCTAATCCCGACAACGTGTTCTCCGGTCCCGACGCTATCAAACAGTTTCTAGACCCAGATTGCAACCCCCCTTTACCGCTGGTCGAGTTGCCCGGCTGGCTGAACCCGTTTGCTGAGCAAAAAGTCCGGATCTTTGCCAAGCTGCTGTACCTGTTGCCGCTGCTGAACCTCAAATCCTTGCCCGTGCTGGCCATGTTGCAGGACGCGTCGGACCAGCTTGAAGGCGTTCACACAATCGTCGAAAACTCATCGGGAAACACTGCGTTCTCAATGGCCATCATGGCTCGACTGTTCGGCATCCGGTCCGTCAGGGCCATTGTGCCTGTCGACATTGCACCGGGGAAACTCGAACTGTTGCGACTGGCCGGTGCCGATGTCCGTTTTGCCCCGCCGGAAGGGGGAGGTGTTGCCCTGGCAAGGCGAATCGGGGAGCGGCCCGGTTTTCTCAACTTGGATCAGTACGGCAATCAGGCGAACATCGCCGCCCATGCGCAGTGGACGACCCAGCAGACCTGGGACCAGACCAAGGGCAAGCTCACGGTTTATTGCGCGGGATTGGGGACGACTGGGACTGCAATCGGAGCCATTCGGTTTTTCAGGGAGAAAGGCAGCAAGGTAACTGTGGTTGGCGTTTACTGCCTTCCTAACAACGCTATTCCGGGAGTCCGGTCCATCGAGCGTCTGC
Organism: uncultured Acidobacteriaceae bacterium; assembly: GCA_963794545.1. Classification (GTDB taxonomy): domain Bacteria; phylum Acidobacteriota; class Terriglobia; order Terriglobales; family Acidobacteriaceae; genus Bog-257. The sequence goes on along the minus strand of CAWCEH010000007.1, from coordinate 1,009,649 downwards.
AAGAGATTGCTTTCGACTGGGAATCAGAAGTTCCGTTGCGGGTGGGAGCGGGAACGACCGAGTCTTACAAGAAGAGCTTAGATCTTTGCCGGGCAGGACTGGTTGCAGGTCCCAGTTCAGGCTTCGCACTAGCCGGATTGCTGCGTTTCTTGGAGGAACAATCCAGTCTTGAGCCATTGCGCAATTCGGACGGCGAAGTCGTGGCTGTTTTCGTTTGCTGTGACACTCCGTTTCCTTATTTGGACAAATACTCGACGATTCTCGATCCGGCCGATTTCATCGTGCCCGGTGCGCACCACGACGAGGACTAGGGGACTTCGAGCGCCCGCTTAACAGGCGGCCAGGCACATTCGGGAAGGCGTCGCATGTTTTGAAGTAGGCCACTTCCAGTGAGGATCGCCGAAAAAAGGCGGCCAATAGAAAAGGCTGTGACTTTGGTTATGCTCTAGCCGCTGCCTCCTGCGAGGGAGCCACCGGCGTGGACGCATGTACCGTCACAGCCCTTGGTGCGATCACCGCTTTCGCAGTTCCAGACCCCGGCTGACGCCTCGCAGCACAGTCGGTTTTTTCGGGTCTGGCGGTTCCGCCGGGTCGCCCCTTGGAACCGATCACCCAGCTTACTTCGGACTGGCTACTATTATGTTTGCCTGTCCTTTTCTGCCGTCGACATGTGTGATCCTACAGCAGGATGAGAAATTGTCAACGCCCAAGGTTTGTGCAACAGCGGTTTATTTTTGTGTGCGAATTTGGTTGCGCAACAGATTGAAATCACGTGTGTTTTCCGCCAGCTCTGCCAATATCCGAAGCCGATTCACATCTTTTTCACAGCTCCGTCACATCCATGCGGTAATCTTGGAGGAACCTAAATTGGCTCTTGACCAACCGAACTTGCTGAAGCATTGTATGTACGTCAGGAGTGGAATGCCCGATCTCGTAGCCTATGTGGACGGCGGCTCGCATGGAAATCCCGGACCATCCGGGATCGGAGTCGTAATCGAAAGTCCCGACGGGGAAACCACACGTATTGCCCGGTGGATCGGACATCAGGACAACAACGTCGCGGAATATGTGGCCCTGTTGGAGGCGTTGCAACATGCCATCACGGTCAAGGCTAGGGCGCTGCATGTTTATTCGGATTCCGAAGTGGTCGTCAAGCAGATGACAGGCGAGTACGCATGCCGCAGCCCGCGCCTGCATTCGTTGAATTGGATCTGCCGCAAACTGGCGCGAGCCGTTGACTTCACAATCGAACATATCCAGCGCGAGGACAACTGCGAGGCCAATCAATTGGCCCACCATGCGGTGCGGCAACGCGAAGCCGTTTAAGCGCAAGAAGTTTGATTTGACCTGGATGCTTCGGCCCTTTCCCGGCAAAGCCAGGGGCCCATCCGTGTGACCTCAGTCACTGCGTAATTTCGTCAGAAGGGCCAGCATGGTTGTAGGCTTCCATGTTTCGCGAGGACCTTGCCATGTTGACCAAGACCGTCATCGAGCCGTTTCGCATCAAGAGCATCGAACCCATCCGCTGGACCACCCGCGAGGAGCGCGAAGAACTTCTACGGGCGGCACACTATAACCTGTTTCTGCTTCCCGCTGACGATGTGCTGATTGACCTGCTTACCGACTCGGGCACGGGCGCGATGTCAACCCAGCAATGGGCGGCAATCATGCTGGGGGATGAGAGCTACGCCGGCAGCCGGAGCTTCGATCATTTCCGCGACTCCGTCCAGGACATCTTTGGCTATCAGCATGTGATTCCGACTCACCAGGGGCGAGCAGCCGAACGGATTCTGTTCAGCGTGATGTGCAAGAAGGGCGACGTTGTTCCCAATAACACGCACTTCGACACCACTCGGGCCAACATAGAATTCGTGGGCGCCGAAGCCGTGGACCTCCCTGTCCCTGAAGCCCGTCGACCTTCGACGCGGCTTCCTTTCAAAGGGAACATGGACGTGGCCGCGCTGGAGGAGTTGATTGCGCGGGTTGGTCGTGAACGCATCCCGCTCGTGATGTTGACCGTCACCAATAACTCTGGCGGCGGGCAGCCCGTCTCGATGGAGAACGCTCGCGCTGTTAGCGCCGTGTGCCGGCAGCACGGCATACCGCTGTACTTCGACGCGTGCCGTTTCGCCGAGAATGCGTACTTCATCAAGCTGCGGGAAGAAAGCTACGCGTCAAAGACTCCCAAGGAAATTGCGCAGGAGATGTTCGCGCTGGGTGACGGCTGCACCATGTCGGCGAAGAAAGATGGCATGGCGAACATCGGCGGCTTCCTCTGCACCAATAACGCGGTGCTTGCTGGCCAGGAGAAAGACCTGCTGATTCTTACCGAGGGTTATCCGACATATGGAGGACTTGCTGGCCGCGACCTTGAGGCGATCGCCGTGGGCGTCCAGGAATCGCTCGAAGAAGATTATTTGCGCTACCGCATCGCTTCTACTGCCTACTTGGGCAATCACATTTCCGAGCACGGAGTTCCGATCATGCAGCCGCCGGGCGGGCATGCCATTTATCTCGACGCGCGCGCCTTTCTGCCGCACATTCCCCTGGATCAGTTTCCCGGTGTGGCGCTGGCGGCGGAACTGTACCTCGAAGGCGGCATCCGCTCCGTCGAGATCGGCACGCTCATGTTCGGAGCAGCCGCCAAGATGGACCTGGTACGGCTGGCGATTCCGCGTCGCGTTTACACCCAGAGCCACATGGATTATGTGATCGAGGTGATCCTCGCGGTATGGAAGCGCAGGGAGCATATCCAGGGAATGCATCTCACGTTCGAAGCGCCATTCCTGCGGCACTTCACTGCGCATTTGGAGCCGGTGGAATGCGCGCAGTTGGTGGGATGAAGCAGACAGTATGAGGATCTGAGACGGGCAGAAAAGCCTTGGCCTGTTCGGCGAACATTAGCGTACATTCATTGTGGATACAAATGAGGGTAAAAGGTGAGTTCCACAACCGGGCCTAACCGATTACGCGCAGAGAACATCAATCTCCGCGTCAGCCGAAGCCAGAAGGCGCTGATCGACCGCGCAGCGAACGCGCTCGGCCGGAACCGCTCCGATTTCATGCTGGAGGCGGCCTGTCAGGAGGCAGAATCCGTTCTGCTCGACAGGCGATACTTCAATCTTCCCGAAGTTGAATTCAGGCGGTTCACTGCCATGCTGGATAAGCCCCCGGCAAAGAATCCCCGGCTGTCACGTTTGCTTAGGTCAAAGACGCCGGGGGACAAATGAGCCGCGCCAGGGGCGAGTTTTCTGTTCTGAAAAGCTAACAGACCCTAATTTTCGTCTAGAGGCTCGAGCGGAACAGGATCAACCATGAAACTCCAATACTATTCCGACACAGATTCGCTCTACGTTGACCTCAATGCGAATCCGAGCGCCGACTCCCGCGAGGTGGCCGAGGGACTGGTGATTGACCTGGATTCTGCCGGCCGTGTGGTGGGCATCGACATCCAGCATGCATCGCAGATCTTGGACTTGAACACGCTGGAAACCGAGTCGCTGCCCATCAAGACGAAGATCGCCTAGCACAATCTACGCGCAATGTTGCTGTCTATGCCTTCGCTGTCCTCAGCACTTCATCCACGGTAGTGATGTCCACCAGTCCGTAGCATCCGTAGATAGCGGGAAGCACACGCTCCGACGGGAAGGTGCGCCGCAACTGCGCTACTCGCTCGGTCCCGGAGCGGTACGCGGGAAGATACATTCGGCCCAGCAACGGATGCCGTCCCCATGCGCCCGAGAGCTTGTCGGCGCGCTCTTCGCTTACAAGAAAGTCGCGCCGCAGAGTCTTAGCCACTTCGGCTTGCGGTTTGCCTTCGCCCCAGGTGAGATACGAAGACTGGTTCTTGGCATCGTCCTGCAACAGGGCGAGCAGGACACCGATCTGCATGTCCTCGTCCGGCAGTTGGTCAACTTCGGTCACGCCGTGTGCGATCAGGATGGCGTTGTTCGCGATTCCTTCGAACAGCGTCGCAGCGCGCGTGTTCATGGTCAGGACAGTGGTCTCAAAACCGGCCAGCCCGCGGACATACAGATTCTGAAGATAGGCGAAGGTGGTTACATGCCCTGGCACAACCTCATGGCTCACCAACTGCTGGAATTCCGGAAAGCTGATCTGTAGCGAGGCGTTGATCTCGTAACTCGCTTCGTACTTCGGACTGCCATCGGCATTGCGGGCGCGGCCCAAGTAGTTCATCGAGCCGGAGAACCACGCGTCCTTGATGGGCATGAAATCGATATTTGCTCGCGGCACAGCTGACAGTTCCTTCGGCAAAACCGGCAGCAGGTTCTTCGCGCTCAGATTATCGAAGTAGGCGATGACAGCGGCGCCCAGAGCTTTCACCGATCCCATTGGGGCTGTCCGCTCGCGGCGCCAGGCATCAACCGCGCCCAGGAGACCGTCGGGCTTTGCTGCCGAATAGCCGGCACGGTTCAGCAACTCTTTAACCCGGTCGCGCTTGGCTTCCGGCTGCGACGGCTCCGGCAGCTTGCCGGTGGAGGCCTGGACGCACCGCTCGTAGGGAACTGGCTTGCCTTTGCCGAGTATTTCCATCGCCAGATCCCACATCGTCTTGAGACTGAGAGCAAGGCCGGCGAGGTACTGGCCGCGCAGCCCTCCGACTTTCTCCGCCTCAGCGCACATTCCGTCCATCGCTTTCGGCAGGTCCACTTCGCGCAGATATGCTTCGACCGCCTCGCGATCGACGGTTTTCCCCCCAACGCCTCCGGTTTCGCGCACCCGCGCCGCTGCAGGTGTGGTGTAAGCGAGAGGCAGCGGTTCGTCCGAAAACCACGAGTCGGCAATGAAGCGCCCCGTCCCTGACGGACACATAACGTCTCCGCCCCAAAGTGTGTCGATGCCGAGCACGGCGTCGGCGATATATTTTCCTAGTTGGTCCATATCATTCCTTCACTTTCTGTAGCGAGCCGAACCACACATACACGCACAGCCCGACAAACAGCACTGCCGAGACTATCTGCGATATCGGCTCATTGTTATAGAACGGCGTCTGAATCATGTCCTCACTAAATTTGGGGAAAAGGCGCAAAGCCGCGCCGAAGACCCCACCCAACGCTCCGCCCGCCATCAGCCCGGACGCAATGATAACGCCGCGTTCACGGATGGTTCTGCCCTGCTCACCGCTCGTCTTGGCCGCGCGCTTGTTCACCAGGTGCGAGAGGAATCCGCCAACTAGTATGGGCGTTGTCAATTGCAGCGGGAGGTAAATTCCCAGGGCGAAGACCATGGACGAGACGCCGAGCATCTCCAGCACCACCGTGATCAGGGCGCCGATGCCAAACAGGACATAGGTGACCGGCTGGCCGCTCATGAATCCCGCGACTATGGCCTTCAAGGCGGAAGCCTGCGGCGCGACCAGCACCTGGCGCACGTCTCCAGGCGCAGCTTCTCCGAACTGGAAGACCTTGGCCAGCAGGATGATAGTTAAGCCGGCGGTGATCGCCGCGGCGACCACCCCGATGAACTTCACCTTCTCCTGCGCCGAGGGTGTGGAACCGATCCAGTAGCCGGCCTTGAGGTCGGTAATGAATTGTCCCGAGACGCACAGGGCGACGCACACCATGCCGGCGAGAGCCATCACGAAGAACATGCCGGTGGTTCCGGAGAGGCCGAACTTCAGCAGTACCACCGCCGAGACGATCACGGTGAGCAGGGTCATTCCCGAGGCTGGATTGTTCGCCGTGGTGGCAATGGCGTTGGCGGCCACCGTGGTGAAGAAGAAGGCGAAGAGCAGCGTCAGCACCAGGCCCAGCGCCACCACGGTCCAGGTGACATGCAGCTGCCCAAAGAAGGCGGCCACAGCGATGGCTCCCACCACAACGCCGAGGAGTATAGCCATGATCGGAATATCGCGGTCGGTCCGCTCCATATGCGGGGTTTCGCCGTGGCGAAAGGCGTGCAGCGCAATACCGAACGATCCCGCCACCACGCGCAGCGACTTGAGGATGCCGACGAGGCCGGCAGCAGCGATGGCGCCCACGCCGATGAAGCGCACATAGTTGCGGTAGATTTCGGCGGCCGTCATATGAGAGATGGGAATGGTGGCGGGATACACCGTGACGTCGCCCATGTGGCTGCCCATGAACCAGATCACCGGGACCAGCACGAAGTTGACCAGTACGCCACCGGCGCAAAAGATCAGGGAGATGCGCAGGCCCATGATGTAGCCGAGGCCGAGAATGAAGCCGATGGCGTCGAAGTTGAAGACCATGCGATGGCGATCAACCAGCGTTCGCATGACTGGCACAAATTGGAAGTTCAGGTACTCCTTCCAGACATGGAAGGTGGTAACAAAGAAATCATAGACAGCGGCGATGCCCGTGGCCTGAATCAATAGCTTGGCCTGAGAACCACCCTTCTCGCCGGTGACCAACACCTCGGTGATGGCCGTGGCTTCGGGAAAGGGCAGCTTGCCGTGCTGCTCGCGCACAAAATAGCGGCGCAGGGGAATGAGGAAGAGAATGCCCAGGCAGCCGCCGGCCAGGCAGATGAAGATGGTCTGCACCGGATGGGGATCGAGATGAAGGGCGTAGAGCGCCGGCACAGTGAAGACGGCGCCAGCCACCACGCTGCCAGAGGCGCCGCCCATGCCGGTGATGATCATGTTCTCCAGCACGGTGGAGCGGCGGCGGTACATTCGCGCCAGCCCGATGGCGAGGATAGAGATGGGAATCGCCGCCTCCATTCCCTGGCCTACCTTCAGGGCGGAGTAGGCCGAAGCCACGCTGAAAATGATGCACAGCAGCGTGCCCCAGAGCACCGCGCGCCAGGTGACTTCCGGCAGGCTCAGGCTGGTGGGCACCAGCGGCACATAGAGTTCACCTGCCTTCAGCGGCTGATAAGCATTCGCGGGGAGGGAATTGGTCTCGAGCTCAGGTGTAGCGGTGGCCATGGATATGATCTCCGGGCAGTTTGGCAGCCGAAGGAATTGTATCCTGCCGGATCAAACGAGGATGTGATGTTGGTCGTAAGGGTCAGTGATGCCAGGGTAACGTGTGGAGTCGGGACGCGAACCTGGGGCAAGATTCTTGCCCAAGGCCACCCGACCCAACAGCGCGATTGTGTCAAACACCCGGCGCAATGTTTTTTTTGCAGCGTCTACCCTTATAGGGTAATCTAACATTGTGGAAAAGCGCACGCCACATTACGAATTGGCGCGTATCCAGGAACAGGTGCGACGTTTGCGAGCGGCGGCATTCACCAAGACCGCTTTGGATGGCGGCCGCGAAATGGGGTTGACGACGGCCGAAATGCTGGCGGTCATAAGCTTTTTGTCGCGACGGAATTTCTATAAGTCAATGACCACCTATGCCGATCACCGCGTCTGGCAGGATGTTTATCACGCTGACACGCCTGTGAACAAGCAAGCTTATATCAAGATCACATTGCGGGACCTGGCCCCGGTGATCCAGTTCAAGGAGAAGTGAGATGCCGCGGAAGTGCTTCAATTGCGACTCGCGTAGAGCCATGACCCGCTTCGAGGGAAAGACGTTCGAAATCAAATACCAGGGCAGCAAGGCCAAGGTGGACGGACTCTCCGGCTGGCGATGCGAGAATTGCGGTGACGTGGAGTTCGATGCCGCCAGCGCGAAGCGCTATGCAGCAGCAGGTGATGCACTGGTGTTACGGCACCGGGCTAAACAGAGCCAAGAAATTCGGAGCATTCGGCGCAAGCTTGGTCTGACGCAAAGGGAGGCCGCTCGGCTGACCGGCGGCGGCCACAATGCATTCTCGCGTTATGAGCGTGGCGAGGCAACTCCGATGCCCGCGGTATTAAATCTGTTCCGGCTGCTGAACAAACATCCGAAACTGCTGGCCGACTTGAGGGAAACCCATCCCATTCGGCACCGGGCCAAGGTTGGACGGGTGGCCCACCCAAGCGCATGAGGATCTCTCATGAGGCAAGACTCTTGAGGGTGGGGCACCCGCCCAACTTGGACAGCTAACCGCCCCGCCCTAGCCAAAATCAGGCTAGGCATTCCGTGGTGATTCGGTGCACCCCTCACACCACCGCGCTTGGACCGTTCTCACGCCTTCATCGGCAGCGCACGGATTCCATCCACGACAAACCCCGTAGCGAGGCAGTCGTCCTTATTGTATTCGAGGATGCGCTGCTTGATCGCAGGATCACCAGATTCGATCCAGCGGTTATACCACTCAATCGATGCCGCCCCTGAAGGATCGGGATCTCGCCATTCAAATCCAAGATATTGTGCTAGGGTTTTTATCGATTGGTCGTAGAGCGGCCATTCCGTTGCCTTCTTAACCACATCAAAGTAGAGATCAACCATTACAGGTGAGGCAAAAAGGGCCTCAACGTCGCTGACAGAGCACACTGCAGGGTACTTTTCAGCGAGCTTCTTGTACCATGTCCTTTCGTGCTTGGAATAGTAGTAGACTGTTGAGTCCTGAACTCGCGCTGACAAGTACTTCCACGCGTTTTGGAACGCCGCGTCCTCATGCATCGGCTCGGTCCCGTCGACAAAATACGGAATGAAACGTGCCGTTTCCGGCTGTCCGAACATCCGCTCTACGAAACCATGCAGGTATACAACGCTGTGCATAGGATCATCCTCAATGTCAAAATAGATTTCCTTTTGCCTGACCGGAAAATTCACCGGCTGGGTGAGATAAGGCGTAGCGCCGGGTTTCGTCAATAGTAGAGCTCGCTCGTGGAATTTACGCAGACTATCTGGACCTATTCCCCGGAAGGATGTTTTCTTCTTTTCGATATAGGACTCCGGGTCACATTCCGCGCACGCTTGAATTGTTGGAATGACAATGCTAAGAGCTTCTCGCTTCACGCGTCCCAGTTCGGCGATTAGCGTTAGGTCGTTTGTCGCGACGAGAACGTCTTTGCAGTGCGAGTGCCAGTGACAGAGCTTGCACGTTGCACCCAAAGCTGGGGTTGATGGACACGATTGTTCAACAAGCGAGCGAATCGCGCATAGAGCCTCGCGATAACTGTGCCACCACGTTTCAGGATTCCGTACGCTTTGCGGTTCCATGAGAGCGTAGGGAACACGCTTGCTTTCTCGGTCAATTACGTATGCTGTGCGATTCGGTGTACCGAGACCGAGCTGTTCTAGGATGGACACGTAGTGCGCAAGTGGCAAGGCGTAGTGCTTTTTGGGCTTGCCCTCATTCTCGTCTCCTTCAATGCCCGAACCGGATTTGATATCAACCGGCACGTAGCCAACATCGCTCCATTCCAACAAATCCGGTTCACCGACCAGGTCGCTGGCCGTTAGACGACCACCATATATCAGAGACTCATGACGAGTAGTCGCCGCGAGAGTTTCCTGCTCGCGCGTGGCGACATCGGCCGACTTCAGGTTCACAGTAATATTGAGTTGTGCCGCAATTTTGTTCTCATGGGCAAGACCTTGCTCCCACAACAGTTCGACGAATGGAGACGTGGCGTCCTTCTGGGCTTCGTCACCAAACGCATCCAGAAACACTTTGTGGGGGCATTTGACGTAATCGTAGACCTGCGTCGCCGAGATCATGACCTTACATCCTCCTGGTGACGCCGCAGGGCTGCAGATGCCGCGTAACGGCTAGAAATTGCGCTCGGCGTCGCTCTCCATTCTGCTGCCGCACTCGCTCACCTATCAGTGAGTGGAATCACAGCTGCGGGTGACACCCGCCCCTACGCTCGTCGCCGTTTACGAGCACGCTGGCGTTCAGAAGCTCGGAAGTTTAGCGCCTCAGTCCGTTTCGCCCAGTACTTACGTTTCTGATCTAGCCTGTGTTCTCTGAAACACGACTCGTGATAGATCGGCCGACCAGCGATCCAGCGAGCACGCAGGCGGGCGGCCTGGGTCTCGAACACCGCGAGACCCGGGGCACGCATTATAAAAGGGCGCCCCTTTCGCATTAGGCTATGGTTGCTGTGTGAAGCAGTAAACCAAGCCTGAGGAAAGGAACACCCGATGGATAGCATCAAGTATATTGGGCTCGATGTCCACCAGAGCACCATCTCGGTAGCCGTACTCAACGCTGACGGCAAACTGGTGATGCAGTCGGTGATCGCCACCCATGCCGCCACGATTCTCGATTTTCTTCACGGGCTACGTGGGACGTTGCATGTGACCTTGGAAGAAGGAACGCATTCCGCCTGGCTGTACGATCTGCTGGTGCGGCGGGTGGCCAAGTTGGTGGTTTGCAATCCGCGTAAAAATGCCCTGTTGAAGGCGGGCAACAAGAGCGACAGCATCGATGCCCGCAAGCTGGCCGAGCTGCTGCGTGCGGGGCTGTTGTCGCCGGTCTATCACGGGCAGGACAGCACGGCGGCGGTGAAGCATTTGGGGCGCAGTTATGCCGCGCTCACCGAAGACACCACCCGGGTCATGGGCCGATTAAAAGCGCTGTACCGCAGCCAGGCCATTGCCTGTGCCGGCCAGAAGCCGTATGGAACGCGGCATCGGGAAGAGTGGTTAGCGAAGTTGAGCGAGAGCGGGTTGCAGCGCCGCGCCCGACGACTCTACCAGCAACTGGACCTGCTGCAAGAGCTGCGCCGCGAGGCCCGCCGCGATCTGATTCTGGAGTGTCGTAAGCATCACGAGACCAAGTTGCTGCGCACCATTCCGTGGCTGGGTCCGATACGCGTGGCCATGCTGATCGGACGAGTGCAGACGCCGCACCGCTTCCGTACGAAGCGGCAGTTCTGGGCCTACTGTGGCTTGGCCTTGGAAACGCGCAGCAGCGCTGATTATGGCTTCGTCAACGGGCAACTGGAGCGGAAGAAGAAGCCGGTGTTCATTCGTGGATTAAACCTCAACCACAACCACGATCTGAAAAATCTATTTAAGAGTGCAGCCACCACCGCCAGCAGCAGTAACGGGCCTTTTCGCCCGTTCTACGAAAACCTTCTGATAAAGGGGATGAAGCCCGAGTTGGCTCGGCTCACCCTGGCGCGCAAGATCGCCGCCATCACTTTGCATGTCTGGAAGAAGGGAGAAGCGTTCGACGCCGAATATGTGAAGCCACAAGCCGCCTGAGCGCGCAGCTCCGAAAGACTAGACCGGAGTCACTTCCACCATAGTCGATTGGTTCTGCGGGCTCGGGTTCGAGGGTAAGTATCCTGGCCGGGTTAGGCTGCGTGCGCCGCTGGCGCCAAGTCTCACGGGGCACCGTATGCTCCCTCGGACAACCCAACAAAGCCATAGTGCCGCCCGCCAAGGCGGGCGAGTCTCCGATAGAACCATGGTTGGCCAAGGGCCACCGCCCGGCTTGCGCAGCTTCAGCACCAACGACGCTGTAGTGTGGACGTGAAAACGACTAGCCAAACCGCGGATCTACGCCACTCGGCAACCCCCAGGGGCTGGATGTCAAAGAACTACATCTTCTCCGGCTAAGGGAGAAGTGTTTTCTCTTGACATCCCCTTTTATAGAACCCGGCACCGGGCTATCATCTAAAGACGTATTTACCCTCATACAAATCACTCCCCACCTCTCCAAAACGGCTCGATCCAAATTTCTTTGTGCTGACTATAGTTCGACCCGCACGCCTGATCTCGCCAAAAGCCGCGGACCCAATGACCGCGGGGTGACGCGTGCGTCCCGCCAAGTGGCTGCGATTCCCGCCTGAGCCGGTAATCCTTGCCGATCATGTTGGGGGACCAGAACGTTTTGATGGACTTCTTTTTGTCGTGGACTCGTTTGACCAATGAACCCACCGAAACCAAATTGGGTCTGGCGAGCATCAGCGGTAACGTGTTGAAAACCAGATGGGCGACGCGAGCCATGAAATGCTTGTCGTCTGTGCTGACGTCGTATTGGAACCGTGTTTCGAGCGGTTCATTCAGCGTGTCTTGAATCGTCGCATCCAGTTGCGCGATGTCGAGTGGTTGCTCCCACGGATGCGACCAATTCAGAAGACGACCGCTTGTCATTGCGGCAAAAACACTAAAATCGCCGCGTCCGGTGATGGTTTTGATCGCCCCGGGGTTGATGCTCGGAATCTTCTCACGCATGGCGGTCCGGGCGTACGACACGCACACGACCTCGTTTGCCTCACTCTGGTAGGTGAACGAGCCTTTGGGCAACATGAAGACGGCTGCCTCGAACGGCAGTTTCATCGTCGTAAAGTCGAGCGTGACGGGCAACGTGGTGAATTTGAGTGCTTCCGTGATTTCACGACCAAGCCAAAAGATCGGGACGCGATAGGCCGCCAGCCGCGACGCCCAAATCGCCTCAACCGTTTCGGTGAAGTGCTCATAGACGTGCACTTCCGATTGTTCGATCTTGATGGCAGTGCATAACAGAAAATACCCGACGAGCTTGGCCGAGTGGTACTCCCCGCTATCAACGCCCTCATAAATTTTCGGATAACACTTCGCCCACAATTCCGGTCGCTCGTCGGCCAATTCGTGAAATTCATGCCACACGTCGCGGGGAGTCGTCGCCATATTTCGATTCTACGTCGGGCTGTGCTCATTAGGCGGGTGGCCCAGGTCTCCTGCCAAGAGCCATCCTTGTTTTAGGCACCGAAATCAAGTAACTGTGGGTGCCCCAGGTCTCGCGATTTTCGAGACCTGGGTGAGTACGAGGCTAGGCCGGCCGGTAATCGATGACAAACCTCCCGGGTCTCGAAAACCACGAGACCCGGGGCACCCAGCCGTCTGGATGCGAGAGCGTCCAATCAACACAGCGGTTTAGTGTGAGGAATCAAAGATTCGTTCGCGAATTCAATGAGGTCATTCGATTTTCGCCTCAGGGCCTAAAGGCCATGTTTTCTTACGTCGCGGTTCGGCACGACTGAAGTCGTGCCCTGACACAAACCGTCCGTAAACTGAGTTTTCCCGTAGCCTGTGTAGCCATGCAGCGTGGGAATTGTGGTTACCTTCGTTCTGAGGAATGCGTTTTCTTCTCAGTCCCGCTGCTGCCCACAAAATACAATGAGAAGCGCTGGAGTCAGTCTCCGGCACCGTGAGCGCCTGTCTGCGCCTGTTGCCCTGGTGGTGAATGGCTTTGCGGGCGGCGGCAGCGATCTTTGAAAACCAGCGATAGCTGCAACAGGCTGGGAGCGTTTTGCGCTGTAAACCCATGTGATGGTGAGGCAAAGCCAACTTGGAGAGGGCAAGTCTTTTATTAATAATAATTTACCGCTATCTGCGTTAGATAGAATATCTTGGCGGGAACGGTGCAAAGTACTGAGCGGCAATGACTTACGTCATCCAGTAAGCCCTCTGTTATGAATATTTTGCGGGAATCCCAGCAAGATGTTGAGCGGCAAGGACTTACTTCCGCTAGTAAATCCCCTGTTATGAATATTTTGGCGGGAATTGCGCAAGGTGTTCAGCCGCAAAGACTTACGGTCGCGCTTAAATCCCGTGTTATGAATATTTTGCGGGCAAAATATTGAAAACAAAGATGCTGTGAGGCGGGGGGGTACCCAATCCCCGCCGTGGTCACGGCTGGACGTAGATAGGATTGTTGGGAGAGGGCGGCTCGTAGTCCTGGCCGTACTTGTTTTTGTGTGGCGTAGAGGCAGCTAGTGTGACCCGCACGTGGATCAGTCCCACCGAGCGAGAAGCGTCGCTCACCATCACCTCGTGCGACAGCGCCTGGAGCGTGGCGGGCAGCGCATTCTCATTCCAGACGTGCAGCATGTAGCGCCCGGCCGGTACGGAGGCGATCGAGAAGTCACCTTGTTTGTTGGGGACCGCGAAGTATGGGCTGGACAACACAACCACCACCGCACTCATTTCCGGATGAATGTTACAGAAGATGTAGGACACTCCTTCGCGGTCGAAGTGAACTGTGCGGCTGGTTCCTGCTTCGTAGAGTCCGAGATCGAAACGCTTACCGTTGAACAAGGAAAACACATTGTGAAACCAGGGATCGCGGTTTGGAAAATCTACAGTTGAGCCCTTAGTAACGACCAGCAGGTGCGGCTCGAACGCTTTGTTCTTTTGTTGCAGCACGGCATGCATCGGAGGAACGACACTGGGGTCGCCCGGCGCGACGCCGATCGGGGCAAGCCATACCACGGTGGAGCTTGCAGGAGACAAGTTGGCGCCTCCTTCGGCCACAACCCGGCCGGAGACGCTGCCGTCGGCAGACCACAGGCTTGCGGTCGCGCAGAGCGCTAGCGCGACACTCAAGAACACCGCGAATTTTCTCCCGGCTCGCATGGTTCTGCTTAGAAAAGTATTCCCATCGCCATGTTCAGTTGCCCGGCGTCGTAACTGTGATTGTAGATGGAGAAGGTCGTCAAGCGGCGATACTCCAGAGACAACAGTAAGTCTGAGCGCGGACGATAAATGACGTTGCCAAACCCAGCCCGGTTACGGGTCAAGAACGGATTGGCATAGCTCTCGGACTGGCCGCCGAAATAGCGAATGTCTGCCGCAAAAGGATTGTCCTGTCCGAATGCGGCATTGAACTCGAGTTTCGGCAAGGGCTGGTATTTCAACTGGGCCCAGCCGCCGACGGAATTCAGCGGAAGGACGGTCGTATTGGGATCGGTGAGTGGCCCATTGAAGACGACGCTGCGGCTGAGGGCGGCGCCGAGTCCGCCGATCGCTTGTCCGCGATAGAAGAAGCCGCTTAGCGTGAACCAACGGTTTAGCGGTAGGTTCCAGTCTGCCGTGGCCGCATATCCATTAACGCTACGGTTGAAGCCCCAGTATTCGCGGCTGTAATAGCCTCCGGCACCAACCGTGAAGGTTCGACCCAATAATGGATGCGAGTAGGCAACCCGCGCCGCGAACGCCGGTTGGCGCGATTCTTCCCCGGCATCGGGGGCCCGGTACCAGACGTAGTTGACATCATTGGGCGGCTCCCCGGTCAGCGGATCAAGCACCCCTCCTTGCAGGGTTACGGTGGAGTGGTTGGAAAACTCGAAGCGGTGCTCGACTCGCAATTGTGGAGTCCATGCCCAGAGATTGCCTGAGTACGTAAGTGCAGGAACGATCAGGGACGCGAACGAAGTTGGAGCTTGCGGTGAAATAAACAAGCCGTCCTGGCCGGCAACCACGGATGTGTCCTTCCAATCCAGACGAACGGCCGCCGTACGCAATCGCACCAGGCCCGAGTTCACACCGTTGTAGGTGGCGGGAAAT
This sequence comes from uncultured Acidobacteriaceae bacterium, assembly GCA_963794545.1. Classification (GTDB taxonomy): domain Bacteria; phylum Acidobacteriota; class Terriglobia; order Terriglobales; family Acidobacteriaceae; genus Bog-257. The sequence goes on along the minus strand of CAWCEH010000007.1, from coordinate 994,557 downwards.
CCGCCTCCAAAATCAAGGCTGACGTTGCCGCTGGAATGCGCCCCAAAGATGTCTGGCCCAAAGACCTCGAGCCCGAGAATCGATTGCCGGAGCGTGCCTCCCACCGAGCCCGGCGAGTCCATGGGGTCCGGTCTCAAGACCCAAGTGGGAACGTCCTGATTGTCCGGATAGCCGCTATTGCCAAATAAATTGAAGAGCACGATGCCCGAAAAGCGCACCCGGTATTTCGAAGCGCTCTCCAGCTTCGTCTGATATTGCTCGTTCACCTTGTCGGAGACCAGTTGCTGATCTTCGGCAAGCTGGTCCACGCGATGCTCCAATTGGGCGGTGGTCGACGAAGAAACTGCCGGCGATGGCTCGTCAAGCGCGGACTCAGCGCTGGTAACGGTGTTGCTTGCGCTTCGTTGTGCTGCGAGTTCCTGTCGCAGATTGGAGATCTCCGCCCGGCTTGCCGTGGTCTGCTGTTGCAGTTGCAGGACCATTTCCTTCAATTCACGGACTTGGGATTGAAGTTCGACCAGGGAAGCATTCACGCTGACATTACCCGCAGCGGGAGCGTTGGACTGAGCTGTCTGGGCAGAACCTGGCGCAGCCACTGCCAACGCAAAGGCTATCAGCAGCGCCGGACGCGAAACTTGGGAATAGCTGGTGAATTTCATGTCGCACCTCTGCGCAACGATTTGTGAGGGCCTTGGACAATTGCGGGGTGTGGCCCGCATGTTTAAGCAGTGAACGGTTGAGAGGCATCTGCTGTCCGGCCGTTCCACGTGACGATCTTCTTGCATACCCGCGGGAGCACGATCTGCATTACCGTGCGCCCTGGTACCGAGCTCTCCAGTTGTAAGGTGCCGTCATGGTCCTGCACGATCTTCTGTGCGATCGTGAGACCCAACCCTGTGCCGTTTTCCTTGCCATGGCTGACAAATGGCTGAAACAGCTTGTCGCGAAGGGAGGATTCCACCCCCGGGCCATCGTCAGTGGTGCGAATTTCCAGGCTCCCATTGACCTCAGCCACATGCACCGCGACATGGCCGCCACAAATCTGCGCTGCCTGGCAGCCATTCAACAGCAGGTTGTAGAAGACGCGCTCCATTTTGCGGGGATCGAATTGCGCGCTGTGCAGCCCGGCCGATTCAATGCTGACCAGGATCTTGTGGAATTGGGGATGCGCCCGCACCAGTTCGATGGCACGGCTGATGGTCCGCTCGATAGGACCTTCAACCAGATTTAATGAATCGGCGGGACGTGACAACTCCAGGAGCGAATCGACCAAATCGGTCAGCCGGTTCACTGCAATGCGGATCTCCAGATAAAGCTCTTCCCGCTGTTGCGGATCCAGATCGGCATCGGCCAGAAACTCCGCATTGGCCAGGACTGCGGTCAGTGGATGGCGCAAGTCATGCGAAATCGAACTGGCCATCCGGCCAATGGTTGCCAGTCGCTCGGCCTCGAGCAGCCGCTGCTGTGCTTGATGCAGGCTCTCCCGCATGCCTGAGAACGCATTCGTAAGTTCTTCGATCTCACTCGCACCGCGAGCCTGTACCGGATAACGAAAGTCTCCTTTGCCCAAGGCCCGCACCCCGTCCACTAATTCCTCCAGCGGACGCGTGAAGGTTCTGGCCGTGATATATACCAGCATGCTCCCGACAAACACCGCACCCAGTCCCACCGCCAGCAACAGACGCCGCAGATGGTTAAGAAATGCAGTAGCTTCGTCGTACGACTTCATCACAAGCATGGTGACGGGCGGCGCCTCGTCGGGATCCAACGCGAGTGACGAAGCCACGAAACTTTCTCCGCCAAGCTTCCAATCGATAGGGCCTCGCGGGATGGTTTGGCCTTTCAGATAGGCGTTGACCTCGCTTCTCTGATCGGCATTAAGAGTGCTTACGACAACCGTGGAGCCGCAAACGATGGTCACTTGGCTGGCCGCGATCTGGCTTACCTGGCGGGCAACGGCGGCGTTCATCTCATCACCGACTGCGACTACCCCGAGCAGGGAATTGTCGCTGCTGGGCCCGAAGTAAATGGGAGCCAACACGACCTCATAGAGATGCCCGCCGGCAAACCACCATTGCAATGGTTGGTCGAGGGAGTTTCGATGTTCCAGGAGTTGCTGGGCTTGCTCGCGAGTAATACCGGGCGCCTTGGTGTGAAATCCTACAAACTGCCCCGAAGGATCGAGCAGGGCAAACAGGTCGCCGCCGGAAAGACGGAACATTTCACCCGATGCATCCTGGATAGTCGGCGGATGACGGGATGTCATGAGTGCCTTCAGGCTGGGCAGGTCGGCCATCAGCTTGGCGGAACGCGCCAGGACAGCCTCGCGGTCCTTTTGTGCATTGCGGAAAGTTTCGACAGAGTTGGCCAGGTCGTTACCGAGATCGCGCCGGACTTGGTTCTCCACCGTACGCTGCACAATCAGCAGAGAGACCGCAGTCAATCCCGCGGAGGTCAGCAGCATGGCGACCAGGAACTTGGTCCGCAACCGCACCCGACCCATCGCCAATCTCCTCTCCGCTCCGATTACCGAACGAACTTGTAGCCCGTTCCATGGACAGTACGAAAATGCACTGGATCGGCAGGGTCCTTTTCCAGCTTCTGCCGCAAGCGAAGTATGTGGGTATCAACCGTGCGCGTCGTCGGATAGTTGTTGTAACCCCACACTTCATTGAGCAATTCGGTACGCGAAACTACCCGCTCCTGGTGGTTGAGGAAGAAGCGCAGCATCTTGAACTCTTGCGGAGTGAGAGCAATCGACTGGCCGGCACGGTGCAGTTCCATCTTCGAAAAGTTAACTTCCACATCATCGAAGCTGAAGGTTTCGGACTTGTCGGAAGCCTGGTTCAAACGACGCAATGCCGCGCGCACACGCGCCAGCAATTCGCGGGGGCTGAAAGGCTTGGTGACATAGTCATCCGCGCCGATTTCCAGCAGCAGGACTTTATCCAGCACATCGCTGGCAGCACTCAACACCAGGATGGGCACATTGGAGAATTCCTGCTTGATTTCGCGACAGATATCCTGACCAGATTTTCCTGGCAGCCGCAAATCAAGGATGACGATCCGCGGCATGGTTGCGCGGAAGGTTTCCATGGCCACTGCTCCGTCGGCAGCGACCGACACCTCAAAGCCCGCGGACTCGAAGGTTCGCCGCAAGGCCCGCTGAACTGCCAAATCGTCTTCGATTACCAGGATCTTATCCATCGCTCGGTTCCATACAATGTCTGACCTACAGCTAATAACACAATTGAACTGACAGTCAATGGCATGTTGACAATTCTGTGACAACCTTCGCATCGGATCGGGCCGCCCGCGCCAGACTATGTCACCAAACTTTGACAAGGTGTTTACCTAATCAAGACAACTGCTCCTCCGGCACTCGTTAGATTGCAGAAGACTCGTGGCGACAAGGATTCATGGGACTCCATGTTGCCAGAAGTAAATTCTCAATTCTGAAATTGATGGAGGAACAATGCTCAGGTTACAGAAATTCAGTGGGCCAAACGCATCCCGGCTGGTCCTAATTGCGGCGCTCGTGTTGGTAACGCTTTCCCTGGTCAGCTTACCGGCGGCCGCCCAGAAGGCCACTCCAACGAACCTTACCTCCGACATCCCCAATGTCGGCACCTTCAATGACACAAACTTGGTCAATCCCTGGGGATTGGTTGCAAGCTCAAGCTCACCGTGGTGGGTTTCTGACAATGGTACCGGACTCTCCACACTCTACGACGGCACAGGAAGTCCTAAGTCGCTAGTCGTCTCCATTCCACAATGGGACGGCACGCCCGGCGGAAACCCGACGGGAATTGTCCTTAACAGTACGAGTGACTTCCAATTGAGCCCTGGCAATCCCGCTGTTTTTATGTGGGCGACCGAAGATGGAACCATTCAAGGATGGAACCACAACGTCCAGCCGACCATGGCAGTGATTGAGGTCAACAACTTCCCTGGTGCCGTGTACAAGGGACTTGCACTGGCATCAGCGGGAGGCGCCAACTACCTGTACGCGGCTAACTTCAGAAATAATTCGGTCGATGTGTTCGACGGGACCTTTGCCCCGCACTCTTTTGGAGCCGGCGCGTTCACAGACAGCACGATCCCAACCGGCTTTGCCCCCTTCAACGTTGTCAATATCGGGAATGGGAACCTGGCGGTGACCTTCGCCAAACAGGATGCCGACAAGCATGATGACGTGCGGGGTCCGGGAAATGGCTACATCGACATCTTCGATACGTCAGGCAATCTGCTCCAGCGGCTTCCCCATCTCATCTACCTGAACTCTCCATGGGCCGTAGTAGTCGCTCCGGCGACGGGCTTTGGCGGGTTCAGCGGCGATATTCTGGTCGGACAGTTCGGTAGTGGCGCGATCCTCGCCTACACCCCAAGCGGCCAGTTTGTTGGGTTGCTACTTAATCCTGCCGTACTGCAGTTGCAGATCGAGAGTCTGTGGGGGCTGGGATTCGGCAACGGCTCGGGCTCGGGCCCGACCACAACGCTGTACTTCACAGCCGGAGCCTTCGAAGAAGCTCACGGCATCTTCGGAAGCATTACGTGCTGCAGTGTCAGTGCAGGACAGAACCTCAGTCGCAAAAGGTAGTTAAATCCGTGAACCCACCAACCGAGGAGGGCGGAAGCGCCCTCCTTTTTATGTGCCGGCGTAATCGACAGCCTAAAGCCGCAAGTCCTGATCTGGGGGAAAATATAGGAAAACGCGGGTAGGGATTGCGAAGGCGTCTGCGACGTGCCTTGGACTTGGCTTCGAGCTTAGAATCGAAGCATGGCTAAACAAACATGGCGTTGCCGATTGCTGATTTGGAGCGCGCTGTTTTGGGTTGTGACTGCTGCTTTCGCCGTTGCGGCGCAGGTTGAGCGGATCGGCGCCTTGACTGCGCCTGCGGCTTCCGACGCGCTGAAGCAAGCGGTTGAAGAAAAGGGATACCGCATAACCCTTGAGGGCGGTTGGACCGCGGAATTCTGGTTTGCGAAACACCTTGAGAGTGCTGCAAAGAATGTTCCCGGAGCGCTTTATCCTGAATTGGCGAATGGAGAGTTCGTTGGCGTGGTCAACCTGCCGAAGGGCATGACCGATTTTCGTGGCCAGGCAATTCCGGCCGGAGTATATACCCTGCGCTATCAACTGCTGCCGCAGGACGGCAATCATATGGGGGTTGCGCCTAATCCTGATTTCCTCTTGGCTATTCCCGTCGCTAGCGATCCAAATCCGGAGCAGAGGTATCTCTACAAAAAGCTGGTTGCACTCAGCGCCAGAACGACTGGCACGAATCATCCGGCGGTAATCGCGCTGGACACAGCGGGCGATCCGGGGAGCGTCACAGGAGAGGCGCAGGGAGTGGTGGTATTCACGGTGGCCGTTCCCTCCTCTGGTGCTAGCGCGACTGAAAGACTCGGAATCGTGGTGAAAGGTAGCGCCGCGCAATAGGAGATGGGAGAGTTGGTTTCCACGGCCTTATTTCGCAGTGGCGTGTCGACTTCAGCTTTGCGCCCAACCTGATCCAGCCCCCACTTCAGGCGATTCCTATCCAGGTTCCCGAAAATAATTCTTCCTGCCTCCCTTCACGACCGCTGTTTTTCTCCGCTGTGGTGTTGCAGAGTGCATCACCGCGATGAAAATTGCAACATCCTGCCTTACCCGTCTCCGATGCAAGCTAACTCATTGGTTTCGCCGGTCATACAGACCGGGATGGTTTGGTAAAGCTAGCATTCGCCGTATTTCCAGTTGCAGAATGCAACGAATGACGTCGTTGAAGAATGCAACGCAGTGATTGAGGAGATTCGCAACAGGACTGCACAACCCACACAATCGTCGTAACTTGTGCGCGCTCACAGCAAGTATTTTCCTCACCTGCTGGTTTGGTACGCCGAATGCCTTAAGAAAAGTGTCAAGCGCGACGCAGCCAAGCGCTGGCAGAGCAAGAAGCCCTCGGATGCGAGGCAGGAGGCGGTTATGACAGTTCTTCTAGTTCTCATGATGTTCGCAATCTTCCTAACTATTGATTTCTTTTACTCGAAGGCGAAGCACCCCGTGTTGCAGGTGGCTCCGGCAATGCGGAAACAGGATGCAGCCACGGCGCGCTTGAGGCCCAGCCTAGTGGGAGGCTTCTCAGTTCCTGACCATCTCCGCTATCATCCGGGACACACCTGGGCGCAGAGCGAGAGTCCAAACCTGGTGCGAATCGGCATCGACGACTTCGCGTCCAAGCTGACCGGCAAGGTCGAGCACATCACGCTGCCGCAGCGCGGCCAGTGGATTCGTCAGGGACAGAAGGTATGGAGTATCGTCCGCAACGGCGTCAAAGTTGACATGGTTTCCCCGATCGAAGGCAGCGTAGCCGATATCAACGAAGCGGTGGTCAACGATCCGTCGCTGGCGACGAAGGATCCCTACGGTGAGGGCTGGCTGGTCACAGTGCAATCTCCCGATGCGAAGACCAACTTCCGCAACCTGCTCGGCGGCGCACTGGCGCGGTGGTGGACGGAAGAGTCCTCGATGCGGCTGCAGCGGGTCATGCCCAGCGCGCTCGGCGCCCTGGCGCAGGACGGCGGAGTCGCCATCGACGATCTCGCCAGCACCATGCCGGACGAGCAGTGGACCAAGATCACCCGTGAGTTCTTTTTGACATAGCCTCTCGCGCTTGTAAAACCTACGCCCCGGAGTGCACCTCCTGCTCCGGGGCTTTTTCTTGCCGCTGTTGACTGCGACGAGAATTCATCGTCCTATGGATGGGCCGCCGTTATCATAGGAAGCCAGAACGAGGAGCCAACCATGAGCAAAGTCCTTCTCATCGGCAAAGACTCGGAGACGACCCGGTCGATCATGCAAGCCCTTAGCGACAAAAATTGCCCACATGAAAACGCTCACGGCGGGGCGGGCGCGATTCGGCGCTTGCGACAGCAGTCGTTCGACGTGCTCATCACCGATCCTGAAACCACCATCGAGGAAGACCTGGCTCTGATCGAGGAGGTGCGCGAAATCCGGCCCGGCGTGAAGACCATCGTCCTGGCTCCACATGCCACGCCGGAAGAGGTCATTGCGGCGCTGAAAGCCCGGGTCTTCGTCTGCATCGGCGCCCCGTTCGAAGCCGACGAGATTGCCAACTTCGCGGCAGAGGCCGTTTCTGATGCCGACTGGCGTACCGACATCGAAGTTTTGTCGGCACAGCCGCACTGGGTTTCGCTGCGAGCCAACTGCCGCATGTTAACGGCTGAGCGCGTGGTGAGCTTCCTGCGCGAGCTCTGCTCGGAATTGCCGGAGCAGGCCCGTGACGATGTGATGATGGCCTTTCGCGAGATTCTGCTGAACGCGATGGAACATGGCGCGGCGTTCAACCGTCACAAAGTGGTAGAGGTGTCGGCGGTGCGCACCGAGCGCACGATTGTCTTCTACGTGCGCGACCCGGGCGCAGGCTTCCGCCGCGACGCCATCGCTCACGCAGCAGTGTCGAACGCTCCCGACGATCCCGCGGCCCATATCGAACATCGGGACGAACTGGGCATGCGTCCCGGGGGATACGGCATCCTGCTGGCGCAGGGCATCGTGGACGAGTTGATGTACAGCGAAGTGGGGAATGAAGTGCTGTTGATCAAGCATACGGCGTGAGGGGCGCGGAAGTGTGAAACTCGGATGTGCGACTCGACGCCGGGTTAACCAAAGCCAGCCCGGAGTGCCCTTCCGGCTCGGGGCATTCTTATTGTGGGTTATTACTGCGACGGAAATTGATCGTCCTTTCAAACATCCCGTGACCTCCTGCACCTACGCCACCTAGATGCCATTGACTGCACCATAGCCGGTGCTAACATCTCAGCCCTCTCCTATCTGGCCATGAACCGTAACGGAACGACCGTTCTAACCGGCACCGTGCTGCTTTCGATGTTGCTGTCGCCTGTCATGCGGGCGCCAGAACCGGGGGCGGCTCCTGCTCATGCTGCCGAGAGTAAAGCAGCCGCCAAGCCGCTAGGCAGAGGACGAGCGGACCAGTGCGAAACCGCCGCCTGTAGAGAGGCAGTCCACAAAGAAATTCAGCAGGAAGCCGGAGATGAGTATCGCCGTGAACTCCACGCAATCGTTACTCACGTGTGCCGGACCCAGGACTACAGAATCGAGGAAAAGGCGGCAAAGAAGAACCAAACTGCTGCGGAGATGGAGGAGGAAGTCGAGAAGCTGCAGGAAAAAAGCCCGGTCAATCCAGGAAAGTGCCTGACACCCGGCAACTTCATCATCGCGTTAGTGCCTGATCCCGCCCACACCCATCTCGCCCTGCTTTTCGACCGCACGGTGGATGCTATTGAAGAAGCAGTCCAAGACGAAGGCTACGATTTCGACCGGGCGGCAATGCCGTGGGATGCGAAAGTGCATCCCGAATCGGACGACTATGAAAGCCGCCTGGAAGCTGAGTGGTATCAGAAGGGCAAGGAGAAATATCCCGGCCTCATAGCCTTTCGCCGAGACAACCCTGACAGCGTTGAGCAGCGCGCCCTGTTCGTTCTGATTGTAGGTGAGAGGCCAACCGCTGGCGTAAACGAAGGACAATTTAGAAAGGCCGTCGAGTTTATCGAGGAAAACACCGGAGTCGATCTCCGTTCCGGCAAGGACTGGCGGAAAAACGCATCCCAAGAGCCCGGCTTGCGCATCGTGGGCCCAATGTTCTCCGGTTCCATGCCCTCGTTAACCAAAGTTCTGAAGTGCGGTGGATTCGCTAAGCCTAAGCCGTGCTACCCATTGGTCAGCATCCACAGCGGATCGGTGAGCAGCCGGGACGACATCATCAACTTCGATCAACAGGCACAAAAGTTCAAAGGGCATTTCGTGAGCTTGCATGAATCCGATGAGGTGATGGAAGAACGGCTTCTGGAGTTTCTCACCGGAACCAGTTACGAAGCTGCCCGGCCCTTCAATCCCGTCAAGCGCCTATGGGGGTGGATGAGAGGGTGGAAAGACTATCAAGGTCAGGACTACTCCAGTCTCTCCGACCGCCATTATGCCGCCCAAGACATCGCAGTTCTTTCTGAGGATGAGACGGCGTACGGCTCGTCCAAACGCGACGAGGCTACGGAGCAGGACCAAACGGCGAAAGATAAACTGCAACCAAGCGAGCAAATTGAATATTGCGAGAGCGACGCAGCACGGAAGGATCCCAATTGCTTTCTGAAACTCTATTTTCCGCGCGAAATCTCGCAACTACGGGCGGCCTACCAGGACACCCTGGTGATGTCGCCTGCCACCACAGACGGACGTGGGTCGCAACGTGAGACCCTGCCCTCGAACTTCTCAGTTCCGGGTTCCGATGACGACACGGTCGCTTCCTATTCCACCAAGCAGACGCCCTTATCACAGGAATCGGTCCTGCTCGATGTTGTTTCCGAATTACAGCGGCACAGCATCAAGTTCATCATTTTGCGCGCCTCGGACCCAATTGACACTCTCTTCCTGAGTGAATTCCTGCGCACGGCTTATCCTCCGGGGCGCATCGTAACGTTGGAAGCCGACTTGCTTTTTCGCCACGAAGCCAGCGACCCGCGGCTGCACGGGCTGCTTTCGCTTGGCACCTATTCCCCAGCGCCTGCCGCCAGTCATTATTTTGCCAATTACGAGTCCGGCCACGTTGAGCGGATATTCCCCGGCTCGGGGGAAGCAGCCATTTACAATGCCGCCCGCTCAATAATTTCTAGCTGGGTCACCGATTCGGCCTTGCCCGATTCTTGCACCCAGGATGACGACCACCCCGGATGCGCCTGCCGACATGTGTTAGCAAACCACAAGCGAACCTCCGGGAAGCCGGGTGCTGACTTGCCGCTTTATCAATACGGTTGGCTTTGGGAGCGATTTAAGGAGGGGAACGAGCAATCTTCCCCGAATGACGATACCGTGTATGACGCTCCGCCGGTGCGCCTGCTGGCATTGGGCCGGGACGATTACTGGCCTGTCGCCAGCTTTGGACCCTATCGCGGCGAAAAGCTGCTTACCACATTACCGCGAGTTCACAATCAAATGTCGGGAAAGTTGCAGCGGGTCCTTGTACCTAACTCTTGGCGAATTGTGCAATTAGTGGGCATTCTTCTCGGACTGGGACTGTCATTCTCCATCTGGCGCGCCTCGGTGTTTGCCAGAACCCAAGCGGTAACGAAGTACGCTCCGGCTACCGCAAACGGTCGAATGAAGGCGGTGTTCGCGGCTGGTCTGACGCAGATGCTGATCCTGCTGATTCTCCTCTGGCCTTCCGTTCACAACGCTGAGTCGGGAGAGGCGAACCTGAACTTTTTCTTGGAGGTCACAGCACTCCTAGTCTTTCTATGCACCAGTGCGGACTTGGTCAATCGTACTCTGCTGACATCATTGTCTGAGCCTTCCGAGCCGTGGCGCCGCTGGAGAGGCTGGGCGCTGGTCATGGCCTTTGTCGTATTGTCTGGCTACTTGGCTTTTAAGGTGTTTCTCGACCAGCCTTTCGAGAGCGAGGCTTACCTGTTGCGGTTCAGCACTCTTCGTGCCATGCAGCTGACTTCCGGCTTGTCGTTCATCATGCCCACCTTCTTCTTCCTCACGGTGTGGCTCTGGTGGGCTGAGCACACTACTGCGGGGTATGCCCTGTTGGACGCCCGGCGCCCGCGGCTGCCCCAAGGGATGACCGAGCCCAGTGTACGAAACGTCGGCGAGCAGATTCCGATGCTCCAGCGCAGCCTGCGCCTCACGCCCGCTTCTCGTGCCTTCAGCATGGGAGTGGTGGTCATGGTGTTTCTCGTCTCGTGGTATATGGGTGACCACTCGCATCCTCTCATAACCTTGGAAAATAACTTCATACAAGGCGCCATGTGGATCTTCTTCACCCTTGCCATCGCCGGTGTGATCGTGATCACGCTGAGACTTTGGGTAATCTGGGCCGGTGTCCGGAAGTTGCTGGTGGCGCTCGACTCGCTGCCCCTGCGCAGCGGATTTAAGACTATCAAAGGCTTTTCCTGGAACCCGATCTGGCGATACGGTGCGGGTAATATGGAAGACTTCCAACGCATATTTTTCCGCAAGAAGGAGGCGCTGGATTGCGCTCTGAATACTTACCCCTTGGATACCGGAGATCTCCAGAGAAACTGGGACCAAACTTTGCGAGGAGCTCGCGACCTGGCGCCCACTCAATCGTCGCCATTATGGGGAGGCTCTGAAAGCCCAAAAGACGCGGCGCTCAGCCAAGGGACGGGGGTACAGCAGGGCTCCGGTGCGTCGAATAAGTTGCGCCGCGCTCAGGCCGTTGTGGCCAACTACTTCAAGAGCTGGTGGGCGCGACGCCAGGACGAACTTCAATTGATTCAGCAGTTCGGCAAGTTTCAGGAGGACGTAGCAAAAGTCACGGGCAAGGCGTTGGATTTGCTTGCGCGAAGCTGGCAGCAGACCACAGAGGCACCCAAGCGCTCTCGGCGAGAGACTCCAAGGGAGTCGTTGGACGACCTTGCCTTGCGTGCATGGGAAAACTGCGTATGTATGGTCTACGTGAACTTCTTACTTGCCATGCTGGTCAGGATCCGTACCTTGATTGTCGCCATCGGTGGAATGTTTGTACTGACCATGATAGGGGTTACGCAATATCCCTTTGAGCCAAAAGCGTACATCCAGGTAATGCTGGCGGTTTTGTTCGTGTTTATCGTCGGCGTGGTCGGGCTGGTCTTCGCCCAAATACATCGTGACACCACCCTTAGTAACATCACCGATACGACACCGGGGGAACTGGGCGCCGATTTCTGGTTGCGGATGCTTTCTTTTACTGCGCTACCCCTGTTCACCCTCCTGGCTTCGCAGTTTCCATCTATCAACCGGTTGTTCTACTCGTGGTTGCAGCCTGCCCTACAGGCGTTGAACCGCTAGCTTAGCCTAGCAATTGGCTCAGGAGTCAGATAGCGTCTAACAACCGTGGTGCGGCACGGCACCGGGTACTCAGCACCTGCGCGCTACAACCACCCCTTCGCGCGGGCAATGCGCGCGGCCTCGACGCGGTTAGCAGCGCCGAGTTTGCTGATGGCCTCCGACAAGTAGTTGCGGACGGTGCCTTCCGACAAGTTCAATCCAGTGGCGATTTCGGAGCTGGCTTTGCCTTCTCCGGCTAGGCGCAGGACCTGGCGCTCGCGCTCCGTGAGCGGATCGGCCTCGTCGGTCCATGCCTCGGCGGCGAGTTGAGGATCGATGACGCGCAGTCCACGATTCACGCGGCGCACTGCATCGGCGAGTTGTTCCGCAGGCATGTCTTTTAGCAGGTACCCTGAAGCACCGGCGTCGAGGGCGCGGCGCAGGTAACCGGCGCGCGCGAACGTCGTAAGAATGATGACGCGCACCGGGACGCCGCGACGCTTCAGTTCGGCTGCGACTTCCAATCCCGTCAGCGTAGGCATTTCGATGTCGGTGATGAATACGTCGGGCCGGGTTTGCTGGACGGTGCGGAGGGCTTCGTCGCCTGACTGTGCGCGGGCGATGACCTCGATATCGTCTTCCATTTCGAGCAACGCGGCGAGGGCACCGAGGACCATGGCCTGGTCTTCGGCAAGGACCACTCTGATCTTGTCGCGCTTGCCGGCGGGCATGCTCTCAGTTTCGCAGAGCCGAGGGGATTGGCGCGAGAGGTAAATGAATCACGAGGCGAGTGCCTGCGGCAGTTTGGCGCTGAAGTGAGCCGCCAATCGCCTCCAGCCGTTCGCGCATGCCGCGCAAACCATTGCCCTCCGGGGTATCGGCGCCGCATCCGTTGTCGGCGATCTCCAGGGTGCAAAGCTGTTCCTCACGCGCGAGGCGCACACTGCAGCTCCCAGCTTGAGCGTGCCGCACCACGTTGGTCACAGCCTCACGAAGCGCGAGCGCAAGCACGGTCTCCTGTGCCGGACTGAGCGGAATTTCCGAGGCTTCGCAGTCCACGGTGATGCCTGCGGTTTGCAGCGTCTGGCGAGCGCGGAGAAGTTCGGCGGCGAGTCCCTGACCACGATATCCGCTGATGGCTTCGCGCACGTCGGCCAATGCCGCGCGCGACGTGTGCTCAACATCCTGCATTTCCTGCTTGGCCCGCTGGGGATCGCGGTCCACCAACTTGCGCGCCAACTCGGCCTTCAGGGTGATGAGCGACAGCGTGTGTCCCAGAAGATCGTGCAGGTCGCGCGCAATGCGTTCGCGCTCGGCGACCTTGGCAAGATGCTCGATCTCGTCCTGGGCACGCTGAAGTTTTTCTGCCGCACAGTGGCTGAGCGCTCCGTAGTGGTTTCCAAATCCCACCAGGATGATCAGCAACAGCATGGAGCCCCAGAGCGGTAGGGGCATACTCAAGCGATAGGCGTAGACACCCAGGACGGCGAGGTCCAGTCCGATCAGCACGAACACTCTGCGCAGGTTGGTGTGGAAACCGCCCGCCGCGGCGGCGTAAATCAACAGTGCGACATTGCCCTCGTTGACCTGGATAAAGACTGGGACCATGGCAGTCATGGCCAATATGCTTAATAACTTGTAGGGATCACGACGCGAGAACGCCTGCAGGTAAAGCAGGACGAAGACGATACCGCCGAAGGTGTTGGCGACCCAGCCCAACGGACCATAGTGCTTCCACAGCGGGTCCACGAAGAGCCACACCATGAGCGGAAGCCAGATGAGGGGCATCCAGCGATGCTCGTCATCGTTGGGGTAAATTTTCCACCAAATTGCGCGCAGCGTAGTCATTGTTTGCTCGATCCCTATTGTTGTCTGGAATGGGCCCTTGGCACAACCGCGTGCCAGACGATCGCTACCGCCGCGATCGCCAGTCCCAGCCAGTTTCCGTGTCCGCTAAGGGTTATTATCGTAAAGATAACCATGGCCACGGCCCAGAGAATCCATTGTGCGCTTTTGCTTTTCATGACTTAACTCCTGCTGCGCGTTGCGTTCTTCGTCTTGCGTCAAGGTTCGAGTGTTGGCTGACATGCAAACACTACATCTAGCAGACAATTTTTACCCATACAATTTGCCTTCATCCCGCCAGTAGCCCCATGCCGCCAGTCCCAAGCATACAAGCGTGAACCACACTAGCCCCTCGACGTGTCGCCAGGTAGAGACCGGCGCTATGCCCATGCCGACCACATTCAGCGCGAGTTGACTTATGTGATACGCAGGCAGGAAGTTGGCGAACACCCGCAATCCGTGGGGCAGCATGAACAGCGGAATCCAGAGCCCAGAGCAGAACGCCATTGGTAAATAAGTCAGGTTGACGACCGCGGGAGCGGAATTCGGCTTCGCGAAGTATCCGATAGCCAATCCCATCGAGCAAAACGGAATCGAGCCTGCCACCAGAATGGCGACCAGACGAGCCGCCGTCGTCAGCGGCAGGCGCACGCCTCCGAACACAGTCCCGACGGCCAGCAGCATGAGCATGATGACCGTGCTGAACACGACTGCCGAGAACAGCTTGGCGAAGAAGTAGGCAGCAATCGGCATCGGCGAGGCACGCTTCACTTGCAGCCAGCCTTGCCCGCGCTCAATCGCGAGGCTCACGCCGAAACCAAACAACGAAGTCGCCATCACCCCGAAGCATCCCATGGTGGCCAGCATGTAGACCGCGCCCTCATGCCGATTGGCGGGATTTCCCGAGCCCAGCACGATGCCGAACAGCACGTAGAACATCAACGGAAATGCGACCGTCGAAATCGCATACACCGGGATGCGCACGTTCTTCAGCAGTTCGTACTTCGCTTCCTTGTAGAAGAGCGCAATCGTTCTCGCCGGCGAGCGGCGGGGCACCGCGAGCATTGCGGGAAACGTGGTGGCAGCCATGTTAGTTCATCTCCTTTAGGGCGTCGGTGTTATGGTTCTGCGTCAGCGCGAGGAATGCCTCTTCCAAGCCTGCGTTGGTGACTTCCAGGTCGCCCAGCCAGGAATCGCGCTGTAACAGTTCGCGCACTACCGGTTCGGCGGTGTTCACTTGCAGCTCAAAAGCGTTGCGGTCAGCCTTCACGCTGAGCACCCCGGGAATCTGGCGGACTTCTTGCAGCGACAGCCTGCTGGTGCAGCGGATCTGTTTACCCATGGCGCGCGCCTTGATTTCGGCGGGCGTGCCTTCAGCCACAATCGCGCCTTTGTCTAGTACCAGGATGCGATCCGCCAGGGCATCGGCTTCATTCAGATAATGAGTAGTGAGGAGCACGGTCTTGCCGCGGCCAATCAGGGTGCGAATCTGCGACCACATCAGGCGGCGGGCCTCCACATCCAGGCCAACCGTGGGTTCATCCAGACAGAGCAGGTCCGGATTGCCGCATAGAGCGATGCCGAACAGCACGCGCTGCTTCTGGCCGCCCGAAAGCTCACCGTACGGGCGCTCCTTGATGTCTTCGAGTCCGGCGATCTTCAGCGTCTCTACGATGGGCAGCGGCGCCGGATAGTAGGAGGAAAACAGGTCAATGTGTTCGCGCACCTTGAGCGTTTCCGGCACGCGTCCAACCTGGAGCATGGCGCCGACGCGGCTTTGCACGTGCCCGAGATGAGGATCGGACCCCAGCACCGAGACGCTGCCGGAGTCGGGACGCGCTAGGCCCAGCAGCATTCGTACCAGCGTGGTCTTGCCGGCGCCGTTGGGACCGAGCAGCGCCAGCAATTCGCCGGCATAGATCTCGAGATTCAAGTCGTGCAGCGCGACGACCTCTCCGTAGCTTTTCTTCAGATTGCGGCTCTTGGCCACACTGACTGGACGGAAGGCTGAGCTGCTGTGTGGTATTTCAGCTAAAGCAGTTGACATCGTTCGCTCCCGTGCGCCCATTGTTTTTCGGGCCACGCTTGCGATCATCGGCCATGTGGGTGTAGGGCGGTAGTGTGGATTGTCAGAGACTGGGGGTGACAAATGTCATAGGGTGAAAGCCGCTTCCCCTTTGCGATAGATCTCGCGGGTCATCAGCCCTGACGTTGCAGGCAGGCAGAATTTCATAAACCCAAACGCTTAGGTTATGTTAAGATCATTTCACCGTGCCGACCGTCTTGAGGTTACTGGGCTTCAGGGTCGTAATTTACCCGAACGATCACCGTCCGGCACACATCCACGTCATAGGATCGGGCTGTGAGGCCGTGTTCCAACTGAATTGTCCAGAAGGCCCGATGACGTTGCGAGAGAACTACTCGTTCTCTCGGCGGGAGATCGTCCGCATCAAAGCAATGTTGGCGCCCAGAACGACGCAATTGTGCAGAGATTGGGAGAGGATACATGGCAAGGCGTGATGAGTTCGAACTAGCTACTGAGCGCGCCAAAAGGCGCCGCAACCGCGTCCCTTCGGCTATCAGGGCTTACTACGATCCTGACAGTGCACGTGTCGTGGTTAAGCTGAACACGGATTTAAACGTGACATTTTCTCCTCATGCGGTGCAAGGGCTGGAGAAAGCCAAGGCTTCGCAACTCGAACCCATCGAGATTACGCCGTCTGGCTTTGGCCTTCATTTTCCGAAGCTTGACGCGGACGTTTACCTACCTGCCTTGCTCCAAGGTGTCATGGGCTCCAAGCGGTGGATCGCTGCCCAGCTTGGCGCACTTGGCGGAAAATCCAAGAGCGTGGCCAAAGCTTCAGCTTCCCAGCGCAACGGCCGACTCGGAGGCAGGCCGAAGAAGAATGCTGTCGGCCGCAAGACCCAAGTCTAACGGTGCCAACTTCTTTCTTTTCAGTCGCAGCGCCCAATCACGACCCACTTCCTTCCCTCACCCCAAAACAACCCTCCGGGTGACCTCAATCACACTTGCAAGTGATAGCAATCACGGCTGATATGCCCGTCCAAAGGCGACACTTGAATGTAAGAGTGAGGGGCCGGAGCCGAAGCGTCGCACCCTGCCTTATGCGACCGTCGGTCGAAGTGAGAGAGGTCTGCCATGTTGCTTGCATACCGCCTGGTAAAGCTAATCGAGAGCCATTCCGATGGATTGGCGCGCAGTCTGCACAACCGTTATCGCCAATGCGATAAGTGCTCGGCGTACGCCAACGTGCCTGACAGTGAGCTAACCGAAAAAGTTTATGAAGTGTATCGCCATCTCGGCGAATGGCTGCTGGGCAAGACCGAGGCCGACATCGAACGACGTTACCTGGAAGTCGGCGCGCAACGTGCGGCCCAGGGTGTGCCCGCCAGCCAGGTGGTATGGATGATTTGCCTGGTCCGCGAGAACCTTTGGGACTACATGCAAAAACATGCCGAACTGGAGCACCCGGCAGAGATTTTCGGCGAGTTGGAACTGCTGGAAATGCTGGACAAGTTCTTTAATCTCGCCATTTACTACGCCGCGCTGGGGCACGAGCGTGCCACCGCCGGCTACTCCGTGAAATCTGAAACCGTACCCGCTTAGACGAGGACTACTGGCTATGTCCTGGATTGATCAATACCGCAGCAAGCTGGTTACCGCGCGCGAGGCGGTCGCTTGCGTGGAGTCGGGAATGCGAGTGTATATCCATCCCGGCTGCGCCGAGCCGGAAGCGCTGGTCGAAGCCCTGATGGGGCGCGCTCCATTCGTCAAGGACGTTGAAGTCGTACACCTTCTCACCATGGGTACCTCGCCGTACTGCGCGCCTGAAATGGCAGAACACTTTCGCCACAACGCACTGTTCGTTGGCGGCAACGTGCGCGAGGCGGTGAATGACGGCCGTGCTGACTACACCCCCATCTTCCTGGGCGAGGTCGAGGCCTTATTCGAAAGCGGCGAGATGCCGATTGATGTTGCCTTCATCCAGGTGTCGCCGCCCGACTCCCACGGCTACTGCAGCTTTGGTGTTGGCGTGGAGTGCACGCTGACCGCGGCGAAATGCGCCCACTACGTCGTTGCCCAGGTGAATGCCCAGATGCCTCGCACCTACGGCGACAGCTTCATCCATGTCAGCGAAATTGACGCCATCGTGGAGCTCTCGCGCCCACTGTGCGAACTGAAGAAGCAACCCAGTTCGCGAGTTGTTTCGCGCAATTGGCACGCGGGTGGCATCTTTGATCGAAGATGGCGCTGTCCTACAATGTGGGATCGGCGGCATCCCCGACGCTGTCCTGCCCAACCTGATGGACCGCAAGGACCTCGGCGTCCACACCGAACTGCTCTCCGACAACGTTATCCCGCTGATCGAGGCGGGTGTGATCAACGGTCAACGCAAGAACTGGAAGCCACGCAAGGTCATTCTTAGCTTCGTGTTGGGCACAAAGAAGCTGTTCGATTTCCTGGACGAAAATCCTATCTTCGAGTTTCATCCCTCGGCCTACACCAACGATCCCTTCCGCATCGCGCAGAATAACCGCATGGTGGCCATCAACTCGGCCATCGAGGTGGATTTGACCGGGCAGGTGTGCGCCGAGTCGATCGGGTCGCAATTCTACAGCGGTTTTGGCGGGCAGCTTGATTTCATCCGCGGGGCGGCACGCTCGAAATATGGAAAGCCGATCATCGCGCTGCCGTCGACCGCCAAGAACGACACCATCTCGCGAATCGTGCCCACGGCTGACCAACGGCGCGGGCGTTCTGACTACGCGAGCTGACGTGCACTACGTGGTCACGGAATACGGCGTCGCCTATCTGCATGGACGGACCATCCGCCAGAGGGCCGAGTCGCTCATCCAGATTGCTCATCCCAAGTTTCGTGACGAGCTTTACGACTATTGCGAGCGCCAGCGCTGGTTCCAGCGCAACGCTTGCGCAGCGGAAGTGAGAGGGTAAGGAGCGCAACAAATGACATCGCAACCGCGCGGTAACGTGATCATCGATCGCGGAAGAATGCAAAGGGTGTGGCTTGTGCGTGGAGTCGTGCCCGCCCGAGTGCCTGGTCCTGGCGCCGGAGCTAAGCAAGTACGGCGTGCATCCGGCGCAATACACCGGCGAGGATTGCACCGGCTGCGGAGCTTGTTTCTACTGCTGCCCTGAGCCGGGAGCCATCACGGTGGAGCGGCTGATTCCGGCGAAAGCAGCAACCGCGGCCATCCCGAAAAACCAGGAGGTGACCCGTGAGGCAACTCTGTAAGGGCAATGTCGCCATCGTCAAAGGCGCGGTGCTGGCGGGCTGCCGGGCTTTTTATGGATATCCCATTACTCCCGCCAGCGAAATCGCGGAATATGCCGCCCTCCTGATACCGGAAGTGGGCGGCACTTTCTTGCAGGCGGAGAGCGAAGTTTCGGCGATCAATATGGTCTATGGTGCATCGTCTGCCGGCATGCGCGTGATGACGCGCCTCGTCCGGCCCCGGGCTGAGCCTGATGCAGGAAGGCATTTCGTACATCGCAGGCGCCGAGTTGCCATGCGTCATCGTTGACGTGGTGCGCGGCGGTCCCGGACTGGGTAACATCGCGCCTGAGCAGAGCGATTACTTCTGCATCGTGAAAGGAGGCGGCCACGGTTGCTATCGCAACATCGTGCTTGCGCCTTCGTCGGTGCAGGAGATGTTCGACCTCACCGTGCTTGGCCTTCGATCTCGCCGACCGCTATCGCAATCCGGTGATCATCATGACCGATGGCTATGTCGGCCAGATGATGGAGCCGCTGGACATCCAGTTGCGCAACATCGAAGCTCCGGAAAAAGACTGGGCGGTCAAAGGCACGGCAGAGACAAAGAAGAACGTGATCACCTCGATCTTCCTCGAGCCTGACGTGCTGGAAGCGCACGTTCACAAGCTCGAAGCCAAGTATCAGTTGGCCCAGGAACTCGAGACCCGCTGCGAAGAATATCTGACGGAAGATGCCGACGTGTTGCTGGTTGGCTTCGGCATCGTCTCGCGCGTGCTGCGCTCTACCGTGGACCAGTTGCGGGCGCAGGGACTAAAGGCAGGCCTGTTCCGTCCCATTACGTTGTGGCCATTCCCGTCACGCGAGCTTTGTAAAACGGCACAGCAAGTGAAGTCGGTGATGGTGGTCGAGCTGAACACCGGAATGATGGTCGAAGACGTGAAGCTGACGCTCAACGGCACGGTGCCGGTGGAGTTCTATGGACGCGCGGGCGGCAATGTGCCCGCGGCAGAAGAAATTACCGCGCAGGTTTTTGCGCGCATGTCAGCCCTGGTTTAGGACGCCTACCCTTGTCCGTCGCGGCGGGCAAGTTGGTTGACGAGGAGGCATTTGTGAACGGCTACGAAGTCATCCATGAAAAATCGCCAGCGTTCTACGATCGCTACGAACGCAAAGGGGAACTTCAGCAGCAGACACATTACTGCCCCGGCTGCGGACACGGCATCGTCCATAAGCTGATCGCCGAATCGCTCACCGAACTCGGGCTTCAGGACCGCTGTGTCCTGGTGAGTCCTGTGGGCTGCTCGGTCTTCGCCTACTACTACTTCGACGTTGGCAACGTGCAGGTGGCGCACGGACGCGCTCCCGCTGCGGCCACTGCTCTGAAGCGTTCTCATCCCGAGTCTATCGTCATGGCATACCAGGGCGATGGCGACCTGGCGGCCATCGGCACCGCGGAGATTGTCCACGCTGCCAACCGGGGCGAGAACATCTGCGTATTTTTCGTCAACAACTCAGTCTATGGCATGACCGGCGGACAGATGGCGCCGACCTCGCTGATGGGCGAGGTGACCACGACTTCGCCCTGGGGACGCCGTGCCAGCAACGAAGGCTTGCCGCTGCACGTATGCGAACTGCTGGCCGCACTGGAGACCCCGACTTACATCGAGCGGGTCGCGCTGAACGACATGAAGAACATCATGAAAGCCAAGCGCGCCGTGAAGAAAGCGCTGGAGATCCAGAAAAATGGCGGCGGCTTCTCGCTGGTGGAGATCCTTTCCCCGTGCCCGACCATCATGAAGATGGATCCCGTTGTGGCGCGCAAGTGGGTCGGCGACACCTTGGTGAAAGCCTTCCCGCTTGGAGTATTCCGCGATCGCAAGCCGGAATTGCCACCAGGACCAACGATTCCGGTGAAGACCGTTGCCGAAGCGCTGGATGTCGAGGAGGGCGTTTCGGAACCTACACCCACGCGCCGCCATCACACGCGCGAGTTGACGGTGAAGATCGCCGGCTTCGGCGGGCAGGGCATCCTGCTGATGGGACAGTTGCTGGCGGAAATGGGCTTGCGCGAGCACATGGAAGTGAGCTGGCTGCCGTCGTACGGTCCGGAGATGCGCAGCGGAAGCGCGCACTGTCACGTTTCGCTGTCGCACGAACGCATTGGCTCACCGCTTATCTCGCAACCCGAAGTGCTGATTGCGATGAACGAACTCTCACTGCACAAGTTCGCCCCCAGCGTGGTCTCCGGTGGATTGATCCTGTACAACCACACTGAGCTGCCCGTGGGCTTCAGTGCGCCGCAAGCGCGTGTAGTGTGCGTGCCGGCATCAGAGATTGCCGATCGTTTGGGTTCGGCAAAGGTGGCCAATGTGGTTATGCTCGCGGCGCTCCTGGAAGAGACTGAGTGCTTGCCCGCCGAGTCAGCCATGTCTGTGCTCGAGGCGACGGTGAAGAATCCCAAGCTGCTCGAACTCGACCGCCAAGCCATGAAAGCCGGACGCGATTACGTGGACACGGAAGTTGAAGTTGGCGCAGTATCGCAGCCCGACGGGTACTCGTACTGAAGAAACCAGCTGTCCTCGGCCAAAGAGGCTGCTGAAAAAGCTGGGTTTAAGCCGATGTTTTGAAGGGGCGCACCTTTGAGCCTGCCCTGAGCTTGTCGAAGGGTGCGCCATTAAGCTCCGCGTTCTTGTCATCAGGTGTGGGCGAACCGGGGTCCCCAACGAGCGCCGCTTTTGCGCTCGTTGGGGTGAAGTTCAGTCCGCGGGATCTGCTTTTTAGACTTTTTCAGCAGCCTCTAAAGCCGCGCCCCTTCAAAGCGACCCAAAGAGATGAATAGTCCTCTAAGCGGCGCGAGTCATAGAACCGCGTCAAGCCCCAAATCAGGATTTACTGGATTAGGATGGGTTCGCCAACCAGCGTGTTACTGTCGCGGCATTAGCGGCTCCGGATATTGCACAACGCCAACTTTGCCTTCCGGAAGCCGCTCCAGCACCGGAGCGTACAGTCCGATGAGCTTCCGCTTCCACCACATTCCAGTGGCCCGCTTTTCGTCCAGCGTGGTGAACCAGTATTGCCAAAGCACGGCGCGAACTTGCTGCGGCGGAGCCTGAGGGAACGGGTTTCCCGCAAACAGCGCCAAAACGTCGGGAGAGCCGGCTAGCAAGCGCTCTTCAGCGCTGGGCACGATCAAGTTTTCGCGCCAGGAGCCCAGTGACGCAAACCACAGGTTCCAATCGAAGCGGGGCTGGTACGGCGCATAGATTCCCGGCGCCTGGGCCGGGTCCTGCGGCTTATAGCGGAAGGGATAAGCCACCCAATTCTGTCCGTCGTTGGAGCCTTGGAACTCGATCTCGTAGCGACCACGCGTCATCACCGCAAACAGCCCGTAGCGATTGGCGATACGGAAAGGATCGAGCGCGGCAACCGGCGAAGTGGGCAGTGGCAAGCGAGGAGAAATTATCCAGATCATCTGGACGGTCGTGGCGTAGAAAATCCAGATCAGCATCACGATGGTGAGGGACAATCGCAACGCTTGCGAGGGACCTAAAGATCGCCGTTGAGAAAGTAGTGAACTTTGGACGGGGTCTTGCACCTTCGCCTCTCTCTCCGGAGGAGTGCCGATCCTTGGCCCGACGTACATTCTCCAACCCTCCGGCATGATGCGCAGTAAGAACCGGTCGTCCAGCAGAAGAAATCCCAGCACGAGCACTAGATAGTTCAAGAAGGTGTAGTTCGCAGTCAGGATTACCGGGATCTGCCACGCCGTGACAATGAAGAAGCACACGATTCGCCAACGCCGCGGCAAGAACAGCATGAATACCAGGCCAAGCTCCAGCACCAGCGTGGCGCCGGTGGCGAACGCGTGAAACCAGTGCGGAAGGTGCTGCACATACCAGCCGATCCATGTGGGAAGCGGGCCATTCTGGTAGTACTCGTCCATCGCGGTGAAATTCCGCCACTCGGGATCGCCGCTGGCGAGCTTCACCATACCTGACTCAAAGTAGATGCGGAACCATTCCCATTGCAGCAGAAAGAGGCTGGCGCGCGACGGTGGATGCGCCCTGCCAAGTCCAGGAAGAAATCCTGCCGGCGCGAAGAACAGAGAAATAAACCCAGCCTCCAGCAACATCCCGTCGGATTGATAGCCGGAGAAATCCTGCGCGGCGCTTACGAACGAAAGAAAACACACCAGACAGATGAACAGCATGCCGCGTGGCCAGACGTTGAAGACGACCAGCAGCGACGCGATCATCCCAACCCAGCAGATTGCGCTGAGCATGTGCGGACCGGTGGAAAACCACAGGAGCGTTGGCGCAAACCAGAAGCGAGCCAGTCCGAACTGCCGCGCTACCGCTTCGAGGTATTCGTTGGATGGAAGTATCCCCTGTGCGCCGATGAGCCCGCGGATCTGAAATGCCCACGAAAAGAAGGCAGAGAAATAAATCAGCCCGAGCGCACGCAAGAAGATCCAGCGCGGAAGCAGGCGGTCCACGGCGCCATACTCCGGATCGAACCACCGGCGAATGAAGGACGCAGGGGCCAAGTCCATGGCGGTCGAATTATATCGAGGACGGCGAGATGGCGTCTTGCATCGCGATCAGGGTGGTTTCAGGAATACGGTATCCGCCGGTGCGGGTAGTGCGGGCCTCCAGGGCACGGGTGAGAGCTCGATGTGAGTTGGTGCGGTGAAACGATTGCGCAAACTCCAGCCCCGAAAGGGGCGAAAGATCTTAGCCCAGCACTTCAGCGCTGGGTACAGTGGAAATGAAGATCGAGTCCCTTCAGGGACGGCACAGTTCTCACTACTGGAGAATTGCCCCCAGTCCCTGCGGCACCAAGCGCAAGCGCCGCATCGCCAGACCAAGAATCCGCGAATCGCCCCTCAAATCTAAGCTCGCAGGCGAGCCCGCTCCCGTCACGCGAAATCGAATGACTGCGGGCAAGTCCTTGTTCAGCGCCTTCTGGCGCAGCACCGTCCGGTAGCTCTGGTACTCGGGCGCGCCACTCTTGAATCGGAACCTCCACTCGCCAACTCGAGTCTCGTTCACCAGTACTTCCACATCAACTGCCGGATTCCTTTCGTTCACGAACGCTGCCGCGACGGCTTCCATCACTAAGTTCGACTTCACTCTGCCGCCAAAGTCGATCGTGATGCCAGCTTGTTCCGCAGTCCATGTTCCCCAGGGTTCCGAATTCCACCACCCGCCGGTTTCGTAAGTGATCGCATTGCCGCCTTCACCGAAGTCAATCCATTGACCCACGTCATAGGGACACGTCTCGGGCAGGGCCGCTAAGTACGGGCTGTAGTCGATGTGGAAGCGCTCCAGCTTCGGCAACGCCGAAGGAATACGAGGATCAAATGGGTAGAAGGCGGTACTCGACGGAAGCAAGATGGACTGCACCTTGCCGTGATCTGGATAGAAGATGCTCAACGACATCAGCGGCCACTCGGCATGCATTGCGCGTATCGGTTGTCCATCTAGCGTACGACTAGACAGGAGGCTGTTTTCGAAGGGCACCGGCCCGGTGTGGGTTCGCAGTTCAGAGCGCAGGACCGTCAGCATGTTGGACCACTGCGAGCTGGCGGCCACGCTCCAGGCCGATTGGCAGATGCCTACCACCGCAACCACAACAAAGAGTCGCTTGTATTTTCCCGCATCCATTTGCACAAGGTCAAAACATACGGTCAGAAAAGTAACTGCCAAAGCCAGTGGAACACTGGCGTTCATTGTCCGGGCGACTATGTGTTCGTCGAGACTGGTCAATTCCGGATGAGTGAGAATGAAAGCGGGAATCGCCAACGAGCAAATTATGGCAAGTGCCACCAGCAGGTTGAGCGTCTTTTTGTAGATTGCTGGAATCGCCACGATCAGCGCGCACAGAATCAGGACGAACCATGAGACGCGCGCCCCAATATGCCGGTAGTGGAATACGAACAGCAGACCCCTGAAAAAATCCGCGCGCTGCGTAGGATCGCGAGGAAAGATTATCGCCAGGACGGCGAAGATGACTCCCAGGGCGTACCAAACACCGAAGCCGATCGTGAACCATTTCTCCCGCGGGCTCTTCCCGATCGCAAGCATCCGGTAGGTGCAGGCCCCGACCAGCACCAGCCCGAATGCCGCCATGGTTTCGTAGCAAAGAATCAGGGGAGCCGACACAACGATCATGGCGGCAAGATCAAACCAGCCGAATTCACGCGGGTATAACAGTCCGAACAGCGCTGCCCAGAATAGAGCGCTCATCAAGTGAGTTTCGGAAATCACATAGCCTTCGCTATTCATCGTCCCGGCGAAGAGCGAGAGCAGCGGGAAAAGCACATAGCGTTTGTCGCGGGCAAATCGGTAACACAGCAGGATGCTGAGTGGCTTGAACGAAAAGAGCGTCACCCCGAAGATAACAGACAAAACTTTCAAGCTATGAACGCCCATGCGGGAAGCTAGCAGCGTGGGAAGTTGCTGGTAGGTGAAGGCGCCTATCCGCCCAACGAAAAAATCATTCCAGGTATTGTTGTTTAGATGCGTGACGTGGTTTTCGGCTAGCAGTCTAAGCAGCAGCCACGACCCATCCCCAAACAGGTGCCGCCCAGTCGCAATCGCTATGCAAGCCTGGAGCAAATACGCAGCGGCGGCCAACCCTACCAACCCGATCACTGGTGTTCCCGGCGAACTCAACTTTAGTGGGCGTTCAGCCACACTCACTGAGTTGTCCAAGTGACTGCACCATCGGTTGTCGCCCAGATCCTGCCGCTGTCGGTAGTGACGACTCCGTGTTGCGAATCAGAGAAGTGAATGGAAACGATGGCCGCAGCCTCAACGTTGGAATTAGCAGCGAGTGAAACTTTGCTCCAGTGCTCGCCGCGATCGGACGAGTGGAAAAGTGCACCACCATTGCCACCGGCCCAAACGTCGTTTCCCACGACTGCCACCGCACGAAAGGTAATCGGTTGATCCTCGAGCACGCGAGTCCATTGGTCCGCTGCCACTGATCGCTCGAGCTGGCCGCCGGAGCCAATGCGCCAGCGCGGTCTTGCCGCGCTCACCGCATGCATTCCTACCGGTGCTGCACCAAACGATGCCGGAGCCCTCTTCTGCAGTTCTAGCGCCTGCCCGGTTTCAGTCTCTGCGAATGAACTCTGCGGGCGAACCCCCGGAACCAAGGCGCTGCTCATGCCTGCAATAGCGTCGGCAGTTGCACGTGAACTCGCAGCTTGCGGAGCAGGTTCTGCCGCTGACGCTGTGGGGAATTCATCGGCGGTCTTGTGAGCGACGGTAGTTCCTGGAGAGACTTCTCCACTTCGCGCAGCCGTCGCTCGGTGAGGTGCAGCATTTGCAAGCGTTGCGGGACCAGCGGGCTCCGCGGAAGTCGTCGGCAAATTTGGAGCGGTCGCCGTTTGCCGCGCCTCAGGGTTTGCGGGCACCGGGCCATTGCTGGCGACGGTGAACGACGCAGGCTCACGTCCCTTTCGGGTCCGCGAGAATTGTAGAACCACCCCAGCCGAGACGAGCACTACGGCGGCGGCAACCGACATTGCCCATCGCATTCGGTTTGTCCATCTCGGGCGAGGCGCCTCGACCCGAGCAGCCGCTGGGGGCGACGAAGCAACATAGGCCGGCATGGGAGTCACTCGCCCGGCGGCAGCAGCCGCCACCAACTCCCTCTCCTCAAGCGCCTCATCCTCTGCCGCGGCGCTTGCCAGGAACACGACCTCACGGCATTCCGCGCACTGCGCCAGATGATGCGACAACACTTCGTTCTCCACCGGCGGTAACGTGCGCTCCACAAACGCGGTGAGCACGTCAGGCGAAGGATGAACCTCGCCAACCGCTTGCCTGGCCAGCGCGTTCCGCAACGGCTTTGGAATTTCCTGGTTCATCCTTCGTTCCCGCTCTTCTCTTTATAGAACGATATATTTCCTGATCCTTGCCTTAAAGTTTCAGTCACACGCACGCGCAGATCGCGGACATCCACATCCTGCATGGCTTCATCCGCTTGTCGCGGAGACATTCCCGACTCGATCATCCGTTTGCGAATCCGCTTGCGCAAACCAGAGGTCACGCGCTCCAGCTTGCGGCTGATGGTGGACTCGTGCACGCCCTGCAGTTTGGCGATTTCCGCCAATGTCCGGCGGTCAAGATAGTAGGCCGCAAGCAGGAAACGTTCTTCCGCAGAAAGCGCTGTCAGTTCCTCCGCAGCCGCGACCTCGGCACGAGGATCGGTGACGCTAAGGTCTGGCTCCTTGGATTCAAATTGGATGCCCTCGTCCAAGGCGGCGTCCAGACTGGTTTCGCGCCGGGTAGCTCGATACAGGTTGACATACTCCTGTGCCACTACCGTCCGCAGCCAACCTTGCAGAGACCCTCGCCCCTGATAGGAGCGGAGCTTGGAAGTCCGCTGCTGTCCCTTGGCGTCCACGCCATACAGCGCGGCATAAAGTGAGTCCGCCAATCCGCGCGCCGCGCTCTCTTCCTTCGCGATCTTGTAGGCCGACTCGTACAACGTCGCGCGATAGCGAGTGAGGAAGACCTCCCACGCACGATTGTCGCCGGCGGCACACGCGCGCGCCAGCACTAACTCCTCCAGCCGTAAGCTTGCAAGAAAATTGCGTGCCCCGGCCTCAGAGGCGGCGTTATCCCATTGGCAGACGACGCCCGAGAGAATCTCCGCCAGATCAGCTAGCGACATACCAAACTGTCGCGCGCCAGCATCCTCGTGGTGGTGCGCAGAGAACTCCCTGATTACCGCCACCAATTGCGGATCGAGCGGAGCGGAAGCGGGAGCGGAGGCCATTGAGCGAATCGTATCAATTCGGGTGCAAGAAAGACACTGTACTGCGTTCTCTCGTTAGAAGAGACGCTCCAGCGCCTCCGGAGGTCAACCGTGAATCTCAGAATCCTGGCGTCATTCGCGTCGGCCATACTGGCGGCAACATTCGCTGCCGCCGGAAACACTTTGCATTCGGAATTGCACGTCTTGCCGCCCGTTACCAAAGGAAATCTCAGTATCTTCCCAGTGGTCGGAGGCGCGGAGAACGACACTGCCCACCTGCTGACGCTCGATGAAGGTCTGCGTGCAGGTTCGGTGGTGGTAACCGAGGCGGGCTCGCTCCAAGGATTGGTGCGGCCAGGCTCGCACATCCCGCGGCAATCCGGGGCGGAGGTAAATCGCCTGGTCCTGATCAACAATTCCGACCATCCTTTGCTTCTGCTCGCTGGCGAAGTGGTGACCGGCGGCAAGCAGGATCGGGTGATTGGCGTGGATCGGATCGTTTCGCCAAAGTCGGGGCCCATTGATCTGTCGGTGTTCTGTGTTGAACCAGGACGCTGGGTCGCCTCCTCCGATCACTTTGGTTCGATGAAATCTCAGATGGCACAGCCCAGCGTACGAACTCCGGCAATGGCCGAGCGCGATCAGCAGGCCGTATGGGCGCAGGTTGGAGGCGCACTGGCCGGCATGGCGCGAGCGGTGCCGCAAGCCGCCCCAACTATGCGTGCGTCCACCTCGTATGCCAAGGCAATGGAAAATCCGGACGTGCAAAAGAAAGTTGAATCCGTCGCTGCCGATTACGACGGGATGCTGCGCCAGTTGAAAAAGGAAGGCGCGAAAGGTGTGGTGGTCGCCATCAACGGCCGCATCATGTGGGCCGACGTCTTTGCCAGCACCGAATTGCTGGAAAAATACTGGCAGAAGCTCATCCGGTCGTATGCTGCCGATTCGCTGACGACCGCCAGCGAACGCGGCCAGGCCGATCAGAAGTCGGCGCAGCTATTTCTCGACCAGCTCCACGGAAACCGTGAAGTCACAGAGACGGAACCAGGTCTCTTCCGCCGCACCGAAATCAGTGGAGACGGCTATCGTGTTTTCAGCTTGACCTCGCTGGTCTCAAGGCAGGAATACACCGTCCACCTGGCGAAGATGGCGTATAGCGGCAATGACCGTCCGGGATTCTATCCGATTGGATACCGCCGCTAGTGGCCGACCTAGGCGAAAAGTGTGGACTACGCGGCGTTAATCCCCAGAACCTTCGCTAGGCTCGGGCGAATCGCTCGCGTCGCCGGAACCGGCTCCATCGGACATAGCGACCGCCTCCGCAGGCGTACTCGAATCTGGCGAACTGCTGTCGTCCGAGGTGTCGTCGGAGAACGCCAGCTGTGCCGTGAAGCCGAAGGCCTGCAGCCCCTGCAAGATGGTGGAGCTGTGTTTGGGCGAGGGAGGGTTGGTTAGCGCCAGGTAGGCGGCCAACTTACTCGTGCCTTGTGGCTTGTTCGGCGGCGCGGTCTCGTTGAGGGCCATCAGCAGAACCAGGTCCCTGGCATTGTCCGCACTAACGAGGCTGTCCAGTAGAGGCATCAAGGCCGTCTGGATGGCGGCATCGCCGATCGCCGGCACGGCAGTGGGATCCTCGGTTCCTGAGCCGGGGAAGACGATGAAACTTGTCGGAAAGTTGTTGTTGAAGTAGTCGCCCCGCCCGCTGCCCCCCAGGTTGGTTCCTACCTTTTTCGAGCACTCACCGAGGGCGTAGGTGTTGCCACCCTTGTCAAGGAAGTAAAAGCCGCTCTGCAGGTTCTTGTCGTGGCGGATGGCCAGACCATAATCGCCGAGGTTGACGCCAAGCGAGGCGAACTTGCCAGCCAGGGCTCCGAATGCAATCTGCGATGCGTCAATGTAGCTGCTCTGCAGATAAGCAGGACCGTTCGCGTGCGGAGTAGTCGAGACGTAATAGCCCGGAGCCGGGTCGCCGTTCGCTGCCTGCTGGATCACGGGGTACTTACCCTTTTTGTTGAGCGCCGGGTTCATGTCGAGAATGACTGTGCCCTGTTTCACCAGCGGATCGTCGGGACTGAGCGCCAGAAGGCCATACCAACCCTGGGCATCGTCGCCTGCGTTGGTAAGATAATCGTCAGGATCAGGCTTTATGCCGTCGGGCCCATACGCGGTGGGTGATCCATCATAATCAATGTTCACGTGTCCGAAGAACACATAGGCCAAAGCCGTCTCCGGCGCGGTGTCCCAACTGACTCGCGTTAAAGGAACAGCGGGAAAGTCGTGTCCGGTGCGCCAGTTTCCTGGGACATCAGTAAATATCAGGTGTGCCATGGTTGTGTTTCCCCAAGGGCGAGAGCGAAGGCAGTACCTCTCGTCGTGATCGGGTCCTCCTTTCCGATGTGCGAAAAATGACACATACCTTACACCAACTTGCCTCACCTCGCATAGCAGAAAATGTTTTCTCGGGAGGCGTCATTGGCAGCACGGGTGGCCCGAATTGACACTCACCACCCGCTACTGGACTTCAAAGTCCGCCGTGCGCGGCTGCGAGACGTTGCCGGCGGAATCCACCGCCTTTAGCTCAAGACGATACGATCCTGGCGGAAGATCGGCCACCGGCAGCCTCAGCCCGAGCGGAACAAGCGCATTCCCAGGTTTTGCATCAGCGGCTGGGCCTCCACTGTCGATCTTCTTTTCACCAGTCTTGCGGTCAATGACCCTCATCTGGATCCCAACCTTGGGAGGATTGGAGCCGGCGAGAAGTGGGTCATAGATTTCTACGTAGAACCCGGCGCGATCGCCCTTCTTGAATTGGTCGCTCCCTGAAGGGATGAGCTGCAATCCCTGGGTCACTAACAGGGTGCGATCTTCGAGCAGCGCGGCATCCAGACTCGATCCCATCTGCGAAACCGGGTGCATCTCCTTGCTCAGCGCCACCGCACTCAAGGTGAAGTGTTTGCCGTCATACGGGTCAATCACCAGAGGCGTCTCCAGTTTTCCGAAAGTGTCGGCGCCTTCAGGGTTGAACACAACCTTCAGGTTGTAGTGACCGGCAGCAATATCGAATTGGGTGTCGTGGAAGAAACCATTTACGACATGATTGTACTGCGCCCACCCTCTCGCCAAAAGCAGGCGAGAAGGATGGGGCACCCCCGATTTTGGAGCAGCGAGCCGTAGCGGAAAGGGTGGGCCACCCGCCCGGACTTGTTGATATTACCCCATTGGTCGTACGTGAAGGGCCGGTTCCATACCGAGCTTCGCGCCCACCCTCTCGCCAAAGGCGGGCGAGAAGGATGGGGCACCCCAAGTTGGAAAGGTTCACCTGGAAAGGATGGGCCACCCGCCCCGTCCTCTCAAATGCTGCTACCGTTTCTTTGAAAACGTTGCCGGATCGACGAAATATTCGTTCAATCTGCACTGAGGCGGTGTCCCTTTCGGCAGCGGGACGATCTCAGTAATTTGGCGTCGAGCGTTGGGATTCGGACTTACCTTTACTGTGAGCTTCAGGGATCCTAAGTTACCATGCTCCGTAAAGACAGGATGACTAATCTGCAGAGTGAGATCCATGCCACGAAGTTCAAAGCTCCTAGTCGCACCGAATTGCGGGATATTTGCGCACGGATTGCGAAGGTCTCCTGCAAAGAAGCGTCCTCTGCTTTCCCAGTCTCTGCTCTGTTCGCTGTCCTCAGTCAGCAGCGTGCTATACGCATCCTGGTTCCCAATAGAGCTTAGGCGGCATTCAAAGTCACCACTGTAGTCAAAATCAGGATCACCTGTGAATCCAGCCGAATGGCACTGGAGCTTGTAAACGGGAGAGTCATCTATTGACCTAATGTTAAGTGCGACATTTGCCTTACTCACATCGGGGACATCAAATGTCTGCTGCACGGGCTTGACAACAGGGTAAGACTTGGCCTCCGAACAGTAACCCACAACGCACAACATATTTAAGATCCAGGCATATCGCGCAATTGACCGCATGTCTAACCGCCTCCCCCGACGAGATTTCCAGTTGGACATCCCATACCTTGCGGAACAAAAATTGTGTACGGCGCATTTCCCAAACCTTGGTCTCCCGCGCCAGGTATCTCGATGATCACCTTCCCTGGGTTAAGTAGTTGCAATGCTGTGCGCACCGGGATAGGTGGAAATGGCGACTTTCCTCCTATCACATCGGTTACTCCGGAAAACGATGCGTTCCCAACTGTGCCAGAGATATAGGGGGCATATGGAGCGAGGGCAGCGCCGCTCGGAAACCCAAACTGTTGAGGAATCACGGCGGCCGTGCCTAGTTGGACCGTCTGCCCAGGAATCCCACCTTGGTGGCCCACAAGGTTGGTTGCGCCCGCGAGGCCGCGGGCAACGCCCGTGCACTGCCCATTATTTGGGGCAACGGGCCCATTATGTGGGAAAGTCGCGGGTCTCCCTAGCCGAAATGTTTTGAAGTTGATGTAAAAGATGCCGCCGCCACCACCGGGAAAAAACGAGAACCCCGCGCCAATACCTCCACCCTGGCAACAATGCCACCCGTCATTCCAATAAAGCGTTGGCGCGAGGGAGCCCGATCCCCAAGTCATCATCGCTCCCGCGTCGGTGTAACCGCCCCACAAGCAACCCAGAAGCTTCTCCTCATCGCCGCATTTGCCCTTGTACAGTCCCAGCGGGTCGATATTGTTTAACGGGTAGTTGGCGAGGTAGGCATACCGGTTCCAGGTCTGGGGGTTGGTGAGGTCCACGGCGGCCAACCCCGCCGGATCGGGCACCAGCCAGCGTCCCTGGGCAGTACTTTGCTGGCGGAAGAGGAAGTCGTATAGCCCCGAAGTCGTGTCCTGCGTTTGCCCGGTAAAATTGCGATTTGTAAATGCGGTTTCGGCATAGACTTTCCCGAACGGCGCGTACGCACGGTCATAGGCCACAGTTCCACTACCGGTGGAACCAAAACGCGACGATCCCAGCCAGTCCGCATGTTGGAAATATCCAGAACCTGTAGACGGGTGCACTGCTGCCATGCCCGCCGCCATCGGAACCATGTACTTGTTGAGGATCGTGCCATTCATGATGGCAAACTTCGTCCCGTCGGGGGCATATACTGTTTCTTGATAGGTCCAACCTCCAAGGGGGCCTTGATAACCGAGCTCGGTCTCCCGAAGGAACGGATCAAACGTGGCCGTAGCGACGGAATTTATCGGCCGTCCTTCCGCATCGTAGGTATAGCTATTGGCCCCATCGTTGGTCACATTACTCATGCCATCGTAGCTGAAGCCAGTGACCCGGTTGCCGCTCCCGTAGCCTTGATTGAATGTCGAACTGCCATATTTCCAGATATTGCCGAACTGATCGTAGGAAAACGTCTGCGACCACGAGGTGCCACAATTGGCGCTCAGCAGCCGCTCCAGGTCGTCATAGCCATAGGTGCACATCTGATTGTTCTGCGAGTCTGAATTGTCGGAGATCACCAAGCTTTGCAGCGTCCCGTTGGCATTCCAGATCAGATTGCCGGTTTGCGTGTTGCTGCCCGCGGTCGATGCCCACTGGGTCATCCGGCCAGAATGTACGTCGTATTGAAAGCCTTCTCCGTCCCCGGCCACCGGAGTAACGGTGGTCGGTTGATCGGCTACGTTGTAGGCAGTAGAGCTCCATACTGTCGAAGATGTGGTAGTGTCCACCATACCGTAGGGCCGGCCTTTGCCGTCCAGATTATATGTGAAGAGATCGCTGAACGGGGTGCTTGTCCCTGTCCCTGTGAAGCCGCGCAGTGACTCATCTGATAATCCAAGAGCTCTCGAGAATGCAATTCCGGCGCTCGAATGTGGGCTCAGGAATCAGCATCAGAGTTTCATCCGTAGATCAGCACAAGATGGCACGTTCCCTTGCATCTCGGGCCCGATCTTGATCTTCGATTGCTGGCATCGCCTCAATTAGTGAAATGTACTCTGCCGGAAGGTCGTGTTGGCGGGCACCCTCAATCACGAAACGCTTGTACCAGGAGTAGGGCCGCAAGTACGGACTGATATGGCTTTCC
Organism: uncultured Acidobacteriaceae bacterium; assembly: GCA_963794545.1. Taxonomy (GTDB): domain Bacteria; phylum Acidobacteriota; class Terriglobia; order Terriglobales; family Acidobacteriaceae; genus Bog-257. Next base: position 960,815 of record CAWCEH010000007.1, on the reverse strand, counting down.
TCAGCTGCATACATGAGCGCCGGATGGCGAACCCCGTTCCGGTCTACGACGGTAATCTCGACTTTGCGATAACCACGGCCCAGGCCTTCTTCGGCATCTAGCGTCGCTTCCTCCTCGGAGCTAATCTGGAAGACGACGCCCCACACAATATCTTTAGGAGATCCTGTAAAAAACGCATCTCCTTTGCCTGACCGGTCCATACCACGCTTATGAAAACGAAACGAATACTGAGATATATACCCGACACATTTGGGTTTGGCCGAGTAAATCCTTCGATGTCTCAGGCGGCCCGTACACATGTTCGAACCATAAGCGAAACAGTGCATGGTAGCCTCTAAGCGTAGCAGAGCTTAACGATTTCCGAACACCCGGCTTGAGATTCATCTATAATCCATGCGCCTCGTCTCGGCCGCGACTATCCCGGGAGGTGCTTATGCTGTCATTCCTGCTAAAACTGCTGTGTTTGTTGGTCGGCTACCGGTTCCACGATTTTCTTTATCCCCGCCTTCGCTTACCGTACCCGCAGCCTAATCTAAACGCGAAAGAAATCCGGGAGAAAGCGCGAGCAAGCGCCGCCGTTGCCGGGATTTTTCTCGCTTTTCTGCTTGCACTTTTGGCCGCACTGGCAGCAGCCGATAAAGATGTTCTAAGCTCGGTGATGCCCGCCACCTGGGAGGTGCTGATCACTGGACTTCTGGGCACTTTGCTGCCGTACCTGGCTTTGCGGGAACAGCGAAAGATTAGCGCAGCGCGATGGGAGTCAGTAGCGTGGCAAAGTACAAATAGAAAGTCAGATGTTGAACGAGAAAAGAAGGAACACAATCTTCGCATTGGCCACCGGGCGCTTCTCGTAGCCTGGTTCGTACTCTACATCGCGATTTTCTTCATCCCTGCATGGCAAGCCATACTCTCTCGTGCTCTCACTTTGTCGGGTCTGCTTCTTGGTGCGGGATCGCTATTGTTCCTCGTGCTTTCTGTGGAGCTATACGACACGGCTGGAGGTTGGCAGAGGCTCAACAATGTTCCATATCACTTTCACATGGCGAGTCTTGCGAGTCACTGCTATTTGCTTGGCCTTTCGATGGCCCTGGTTGGATTCTCTCTGCTGCTTTGCTCGGCGCACCTTAGGACAGGGTACTGGCTGAGCGTCGTGATTCTAGGCGTGCTTATTGCGATGACCGAAATTGAGAGGGAACTATACAATCTCGCGCCATAAAGTAGCTTCCTCAGTTCTGGTTAACCGTTCGAGGGGGCGGGGTCACGCGCTCTCACACGTCCCCTGATGGCAACAGGAAAAAATGGGCAGAGATGAGGCTCAGCTGCCCATTTCGTATGCTTGCAATGTTGCACGTCAGTTCAGTGCGAATCGCTTACACGCCAGGTACGCTGCTCTCCGTGCCCGTGGGGTAGGTGACTTCGTTGGTGGTGGAACGAACCTTGCCCATGGCTCGCTCTGCCCTACCGCGAATGGACCGCACTCCACGTTGCACGCGATCCCGATTCTGCTCGTACGTCTCCCGCGCCGAACTCGCCAGATCGTTGGCGCGATCAGATAGGTTGTTGCGGGTCTCTTCTCCGCTCATTGGGGCAAATAGAATGCCGAGGCCAACTCCCAGCCCCAAGCCAATCAGAAAACTCTTCATGCCGTCCTCCTAAGATGGAAATATCGTTGTGTAATTTGCCCGATAGAATGTAACAGGGCACCTCGAATAATGAAGATGCCTGCGGTCGACGAGAGTTTGCCGCGGCTTGGAATGTTTTTGTGCGGCGGCTACAGCGTTCGCTTGAACAGCATGGTGGCAATCGTGATCATGATGGCGGCCGCGACCGTCAGGTACAGCAGGTCAGTGCGGATCGCAGCGAAGCCCGCATCCTTCAACAGGATTGCCTTAAAACCGTGCACCGAGTAGGTAAAGGGATCGACATAAGCGATTCCGCGAAGCCATGCAGGAAACGCTTTGATGGGATAGATCGCGCCGCTGGGGAAAAACAGCAGTGTATTGAGAATTCCGAACATCGCGCGCGGCACCAGCGGGTCCTCCACGCGCACCATCAGCAGGAACATCATGGTGTTAAACGCCAGGGAGGTCGCCACCACCATCAGAAAAACGTAGAGCATGTTTTGCGGCTTGAAGACAGTCCCCAATCCCGCGAGCAGCGATCCCAGCACCGTGATCACTATGCCCGCCATGATCGCCTTGAGCGCACCCGCAACATTCAGTCCGGCAACCAGTTCGAACTTGGTAATCGGCGTTACCAGATAACCTTCGTGTACCCCGCGCGCCTTATCGTCGATGTACAACATGCCGCCGCCGATCATGACCGAGACGAACATGGCCAGTGCGATCGACCCGGGCAGCAGATATTTCATGTACTCGATGTAGGGATACAGTTCCACCGTGTCGAGCGTGATCTGTTGCAGAATGCGCGATGGCTCGACATCGGGATTATTCAGCGCCTTGGTCAAATCGGTGAATTCCTGCTCCAGCGTTGAGCTCATGAAGTTGTCGGTATTGTCCACCACCAGCGCAATCCGCGGATGGTTCTCCTCATACACACGGCGCGAGTACTCCGGTGGAATAATGATGGCGCCGTCGAGTTTTCCAGTGCGCACGTCTTCCATCGCCTGCTTGTCGCTGTCGTAGGGCACCGGAACAAAGGTGCGCGCATTGGACTGTACCGCCGCCAACGCTTCGCGAACCTTCACCGCCTGCGTACCGTGGTCCTGATCGACTACCCCCAGTCGCGCCTCTTTGATCTTTCCGCCGAATGCATTACCCAGCACGATGAGCTGCACCAAGGGGAAGACCATGGCCACCAACATCAGCGCGGGCGAGCGGAAGAATTTCCGTAGCTCGCGCTCGACGATCGCCCACATCCTGTTCATGGCCGCATCCCCGGGCGATCTGGCATCACAAAGTTGTAGGCCTTCACCTGCTCATCGCGCAGTTGCCGCCCCGTATAGTGGACGAAAACGTCGTCTAACGTAGTGTTCTGAACGGAGAGCGACTTGATCTGCACGTTGGAGCGCACCGCAAGTTCCACCAGTTCCGTGGTCGTCTTGGAACCATTGCTGCTGAGAATGCGGTACATGTCGGCCCCCACCGGCTGTACCGAGGTGACATCCTCGAGCTTCCCTAATTCCTCATGCCACTCCGCCGGCGCGTTGAGGAACTGAGCTTCAATCACATTGGTTCCGGGCACGCTCGCTTTCAGTGCCATCGGAGAATCCAGCGCCACTAGCTTGCCGTGGTCCACGATCGCCAGACGATCGCAGAGCCGGTCCGCTTCGTCCATATAGTGCGTCGTGATGAGAATCGTCAGCGCGCGCCGGTTCTTGACCTCGGTCAGCATCTCCCATACCGCTACGCGCGACACCGGATCGAGACCTGTTGTGGGCTCATCCAGGAAGAATATTTTCGGACTGTGTACCAATCCCCGCGCGATCTCCAGCCGGCGGCGCATACCTCCAGAGAGCGTCTTGGTCTGCGCATTTCGCCACTTCAGAAGGTCCACTGTTTTCAGCAGGTCGTCGATATTGTGCTTACGCTGTTCGGCAGGAACACCATAAAGCTTGGCGTAGATGCTGAGATTTTCTTCCACCGTAAGATCGATGTCGCTGGTCAGCGCCTGCGGGATTACCCCCATGCAGTGGCGCGCTGAGTCCGGTTCTTTGGCGACATCGAACCCGTTGATTAGCGCCCGCCCGCTGGTCAGCGGCAGCAGTGTAGTCATCATGCGGATTAGCGTAGACTTGCCGGCGCCATTCGGCCCCAGCAGTCCAAAGATTTCGCCTTGGTGCACGTTGAACGAAACATCATCCACCGCGGTGAAGTCGCCGTATTTCTTGGTGATGTGGTCCACCACAATGGCATCGCCGCTGGCTGGCACATCGCAGCCCGCGCTGACGTTCGATTTTGAACTGAACCAGCTCATCGCGCCTCCTTCGTCGGTTGCTGCGGAAGCAGAACTTCGGCGGTCATTCCAGGAACGAGAGAACCGTCGGGATTGTCAACCTTCAGCTTGAGACCAATGGTCTTGATGTCGCGCTTGCGCCGGCTGACGTCGCGCTGAGTTGCGTAGTCGCTTTCCACCGCTTTGAAGATCACCGTGCCTTCGATTGGCTTCCCGGCGGGCAAACGCACCTGGAGCTTGTCGCCAGCCGACACGAAGCGCGCTTCCGTTTCCGGAGCTTCGGCGCGGACCCAGGTGTCACCGAAGTCAATGATAGTCACGATCGGCGTCCCCGGATTAACAACTTCGCCCTGCCGCGTAGCCCGTACTGACACCGTTCCGCTCACTGGCGCGTAGATCTTGGTGTAACCGAGGCGGGTTTCGGCTTCGGCCAGTTGCGCGCGCGCATTGGCAACCTGGGCCTGGTTGGCCGCGACGTTGCTGGCCGCCGCACCCTGTTGGTGAGTCCGTGCGATGGCGGTGTTCAGGTCCGCCTGTGCCGCATCAACATTTTTCTGCGCGCTCACCACTACGGCCCTTTGCGCTTTGAGCTGCTCGTCGGCCCTTACCCGATCCTGTTCAGATTCAACACCCGCCTGGGCCAGAGCAATCATGCGCTGAGAGTCGCTCTGAACCCGGGCCAGGTCAGCTTGCGCTTGCACCAGCGTGGCTTTGGCCGCAGCCAGTCGTGCCTGCGCATTCACCACGCCGCTGTTGGTTTCGCCCAGCGTCTGCGCCTCCGTAGCGCGCATGGAAGACACTTGCGAATCATACGAGCGAATCATCGCTTCAGCCGCGTTCTTCTGGGCCTCAAGCTCAGCGGAATCGATCTCCGCGATGGGGTCTCCGGCCTTGACCTTCGATCCCTCGTCCACGTAAAGCTTCTCGATCCGTCCCATGACTTTGGAACTCACGATCACTTGATTCGCATCCACGATTCCGATGAGCACTGTCTCCGTCGTGCGGTCCGTGGAGTAGAAGTAGTACCCGGTCGCGATCGCCAACAGAACGAAGAGAAAGATGAAAAATTTGTTCGGCTTCATTTGCGTTTCCCTTGCATATTGAAGCGGCGCCTTGGTGTCTTCGCAGCTTTCGAATCAATCTTGGGCTGCGTTTCCGTGCGCCTCGCCACTTCCGCTGCCAGCTTTACTCCGGCCGACTGGTCCGCGAACAGCGCCGCCGCGATGAAATCGAGAACGGCCGCGCGCCTTTGCTTAAGGGCCTCCGGCGAGAAGGGATCCCTCGAGAAAAGCTTGCGTGCCACGGGTGCCACGACAAAATAGTGAACAATCATCCCCGCCATCGAGGGCGCGAATTGCATGGCATCCAGATCCCGAAATTCTCCACTCGCAATGCCCTCTTGCAACACTGCCACCAAGCGTACGGAAATTGGCCGGATGTATCGCTCCACGACGCGGGTCAGGTGTGACGATCGGCCGGTGCCGGCGCTCATCAACTCTCCTTGAAACAGCCTCGCGTAATGCGGAGATTCGGCAATGCAATCAAAATGCGCGCGCGCATAGGTGAGCAGGCGCTCGCCAGCCGGGCCTTCCTTGTCGAGAGCCTGCGTGACGCGCCCCAAGAGCCGGATGAAGAAATCATCGAGCACCGCGCCGTACAGCGCTTCCTTGTCGCGGAAGTAGTAGTACAGCAATGCCTTGTTGACTCCGGCAGCGGCAGCAATGGCGTCCATGCGCGCCCCAGCGAGACCCTCTTGGGCGAATTCGACAAGAGCTGCCTGGAGAATCGCACTTCGGCTTGCCGCAGGCTGGCGACGGGTGCCTCGCCGCGGCGTAGATGAGATTTCGATAGACATTTCTAATTAACCAGTTAGTTAGATTAGCAGAAAGGCAGGGCCGATTCAACTTCTCGAATTGGTAAGAAAAATTGCGGCCGTATTCTTGAGTAGTTTCTTTGTGCAGATTGACAAGCCCGAGTGAACTTGTCCAACAAAGCCTTGCGGGCTATAGAGCAGTTGCAGGGTCGCTTATCCTGTGATGGGTGGAACGCGCATTCACGGGCAGCGGGAAAATTCTTAGCAAGATCCGGGAGTGTACCAAAGTGTACGTCTTGGCGGGAGCCCGCCTTCATGCGGGAAAAGGAGCGCTTCAGGGCTCCGGAAAAAGATCAACTTCGCGGTAGCGCCGGGATCGAAGAATCTTGGGGGCGGTATAGCTAAAGTCCAGATCTCCCCTGCTGAAACACGGGACTCTCATCAAAGCCTTTCGCCAGAGTTCTTCAGCAGCCGTAAAGCCGCATTTATAGACAGCTCATGAATCACCGCGGAAGAATCGGAGGTGATGCGACAACTCGGAGGATCGAAGCTCTTTGGTAGCTTCATGGGGTCGCTGCGCTGACGAAGACATCGGGCCGATACGCAAGGGCCCGCGTTTGCCTGCCAGCGCAGCATCGCAGAGACTATCGCGCTAGTGACGCTATTGTAGAGACGCCAGGGTCTTCTGGGCCTCCTGCGCATCAGTACCCTTCAGGTTCAACTGCAGCGCTTTCTGCAACTCGGTCTTGGCCCGGTCCCTTTCTCCTGCTCCTCTGAGAGCCATTCCCAAGTGATAACGATAGTCAGCTTTCTGCGGGTCCTTTTTCACGGCGTCCTCGGCAAGCGAGACGGAGACGCGGTAGTTTCCCTTCTTGTACTGGATCCAGGCCAGGGTGTCGCTGACCGCAGTCATATTGGGAGCGCTTTGTTTCGCCTGCGTAGCCAGGTTCAGCGCCATGTCGAGGTTTTCACCCTGCATCGCATAAACCCATGCCAGATTGTTGGCCGCTACCGGATCATGAGAATTTTGGGCCAGCGCCGCTTGGAAATACTTTCCTGCAGCCTTCAAATCCCCCTTGCTGAGATAAACGTCCCCAATCGCATTATTCACCGCTGACGATGTCGGCTGTAGTGCCAGCGCCTTCTGATACGAGTCCAAAGCTGCATCGGGTTGTCCCATCACCTGATGAAGCTGAGCCAGTCGGAAGTAAGCCATCATCGACTTAGGGTCAATTTGAAGGACCTTTTGGAACTCCGCCATGGCTTGATCATACTTCTTCACGGTAGCCAGGGCAGAACCGTAGATGAAGTGCGCGGAAGCGCGGTTCGGATTGGCGGTGACGTACTGGTTGGCTATTGCCAGGGCCTTGGGCGACTGGTTGGTTCCAAACAACAAAGAGATATAATCGGCCCAGGCCGTGTCAAACGTTGGGTACATCTTAATCGTAGTTTGGAACTCACGCTCTGCATCAGCGTATTTTTTCTGCCCCGCGTAGGCAAATGCCATGTTGAGATGGACCATCGGATCATTCGGCGCGGCCTTTTGTGCTTCCTTCAATTCGTCGAGAGCGGCCGCGTAGTCCTTAGCGCCAATGTCTATAGTAGCGTTCAGATAATGCGCCTCGGGGTTGTTTTCGTTCAGCTTTTGCAAACGCGCTGCGTATTCTCTGGCCGTGTCGTAATCATGCGAGTCACGGTAGGTTTCAGCCAGGGCCTTAAGGACCAGCGGACTGTCTGGCTGACCTCTAAAGGCCTGCTGTTTCACGGCTTCTTGCAACTCACTCTTGGCTCCCGCCAGATCGCCGGTTTGACGCAGCACCTGTCCTAGCATGTAGTGAGCCTGGGCATTGTCTGGAGCATCGTGGACCACTTCGCGTAGCGTAGTGGTGGCGTCGGCTGTATTGCCCTTGATGGCTAGGATTCGCGCGTGGATGATGCGCGCCATAACATCGCCCGGCTTCTCCTTCAACATACGGTCCGACAGTTTTGTGGCGTCGTCGATCTTACCGGTATTGAGAAGCGTTTCCAGCAAGCGCAGTTGCAACTCTTCGTTCTTGGGGTTGAAGTTCAGACCGCGCTGGTATTCCTTGATGGCGGCGTCCGTGTTTCTTGAAGCCAGGTAGTAATCGCCAACCGCGGTCGCGACCTCTGCAGACGACGGCTGCTTGTCGCGTAACTGCTGAATTACTTGTTCGCCTTCTGCTTTGCGGTCTTCATGCAGCAGCAGACCTGCTAGCCGCAGGTAGGGGACCGGTGAGTCGGGATTATTCTGGATCGCAAGCCGGTACACCTCCTCCGCTTTCTTGGGGTCCTTCATGTACAAGTAGTACCCGGCGAGGTTGGCGTAGGCAGGCAGTTTCTGAGGATCCAGACTGATGGCTTTACGCATATCCGCTTCGGCGGAAGCGTCCTCCTTCATATAGGCATACAACACACCGCGATTAAGGTATGCGTCCGCACTATTTGGTCTCAGGGAGATCGCCTTAGTGAATGCATCAATAGCCTCCTGCTGGTGTTTCTGGGCAAGAAGAGAGTTGCCGAGGAGGACATATCCATCCGCATTATTGGGATCGTGCTCGACGACGTAGCGCGCCTGCTCTTCCGCCTTGTCGAACTTATGGGCAGCCATCAACAAGCCGCCCAACGCAAGGCGCGCCTTGAAGTGGTTGGGGTCGAGCTCAACCGCCTGGCTGAGTTCCCTGTACCCTTCAGGAAAGTGCTGCAAGTCCATCTCGGCAGTCGCTAGTTGATAATGGGCTTCGGCGTAACGCGGATCGATTTGCAAGGCCTTCTTAAACTCGATGATCGCATGATCGTACTTCTTCTGCTCCATGTACTTCATGCCACTCTCAACGCGCTTGCGTTTGGCGGTTTCTGGATTACGAGTACAACCAACGAGAACGATTGCCAGTACGGTCATTACAACAAAGACGATGTAGCGGTTACGCATGCCTTCTCCTGGGTCACCGAGGAATGATCTGATCAACGTCACTTGTAATTTGTTTCGCGAATGCCAGCGCCCGCGTCCGCGCCTGCTCCTCATCACCGTTGTAAATCGGAGTGGTGATACGAACCAGAGCGGCGTCGGTGCGGTTCAAGCGGATCGCGTCATACACCAAATAGAGCTTACCCCAGTATTCGCTGGCCACCACACGGCCATGCGCCTGGTACCAATACAACACGAGTTGTTCGTCCAAGTCCTTGCGGACCACATAAAGATTGATAGGTACTTTACGCCCATCCTGGAGAGGAAGTTGGTAGACGCTTTCCTGCGTTGGCGTCCAACCTGCTCCCGGCAAACAATTCTTGGGGGAGTGAATGGCGGCACCGGTACGCTGACTGCGGAAATACCCAATGTACAGGGTGATCAAGCCCTGCGACTTCGAAACATAACCGCGGTTGAGGTAGTCTGTCACCCCAAGCAAATCGATGGTCGCTTTGTCAAGCGGCCAATTGGCGCCGGTAGTGTATCCCCCGATCTGATTGGGAAACTCAGAGAGCGGCTTGGCGGGCGGAGTGGCCTCTCCGTGCGACAGGTACGCCATGCCGGTCGTCGCTCCCACCAGCACAGCAATCATGAGCCAATAGCGGCCGCCGGATTTCATCGGCTCACCTTCGCTGCTGATGGTCCGCTTTCACCTTTCGGTAACCATCCCATTTTCTTGCGTACCACAATCGTCAAACTGTGCAACCCCAAAAATAGCACCGTGGCCACCACGAAGATTACCCAACCGGAAAACTCGTGCATGAATCCTTCGGCTGCCCGGGGACCGATGTAGTTGGCCATCAGTGCGGTTATCATGACCCGGGTACCGTTGCTGATAATGGCCAGGGGGACCATTGCCAGGAACAACAGCCAGCGCACCGCAGTGCTGCGTTCGGCTAGATACCCGTATCCGGCAGCCAGAGCCAGCAGCGACATCAGCGACCGAATACCGCTGCATGCCTCCACCACTTCCAGCGACATGTTGGGCAGGATGAGAACGTTGCCCTCACGCATGATGGGAAATAGATTGAGCATCTCCAACGTCGAAGTTGCGAATCTGGAAGCTATAAACTGCAGGGGGAAAACGATCTCGTTGTAGATCAGAGCCGGTATCGGAATTGCGAATAGCAAGAACGCCAAGGGGAAGGCCATAGCGCGCAGCAGGGTGCCGCCGCAAAAATAGACGATCAAACCACAGATGGTGCCTAAAATCGAGATGCGGGCCAGGAAGAGTTCCGCCCCCAAGCTGCCCAGAAAAAGAAGCCCGATCGACAGCAAGACGATTAACATTCCCCAAGGCGACGGACGCCTCGTTATCTCGCGCAGTTTTTCCCGCCGCTGCCAGAGCAAGTAAAGCGACAGCAAAGGTACGAGAAATCCGTGGGAGTAGTCCGCGTCGATGTACCACTGACGGACCAGAAGCTTCAGAACTGGTGCGTACAGCACGACCAACACTCCGGCCAGCAGCAACCCCTGCCAGCCGAAAGGCTTGAGGGTTTGCCACAAGGTCGAAGATTTCGGAGCGCTGTTGTCATCCAACACGACTTGATCGTCGGGCGGGTGGGTCAAAGCAGTACTCGTCGGTTTGGTGCCGGCCAGCGCCACTAGTTCTCACTCCCTGTTGTGATTTCTTTCGCAGTCCCTCTACGGGTATGTGCAATTATTTGGCCGAGAGCGGAAGATAGCATACTAGATAAATATCTTATAATCAAACAGTTCTGGCCGGCAATTTCCGGAAGCGCAAAACTTTGAATGCAACTAGTGCAAATCTTTGCACATCCGTTCCAGCCGAGTTCACTTCCTTGAGGGCTCGAGAGGGCTCCAGCCAAGCAAAAATCTTGAGAAGCGCCTACGAGGCAGAGGGCCTTGCGCCGATGACGTTCGAGCCTTCTCAACATCTCGGCACCAAAGCCTAGCGCTGCCTTGCGGTTTCCAGGGGCCGTCGAAAGATTCACTTCCCCTTTTGCACTCTCTCGGCCCGATCACTTTTCCCGTGCGGCCCGCCGTGACACCATTCAAGCGTTACCGCGCAGCCACTTAAGTTTCCTCGTTGTCGATGCAATCCTGTAATTGTACGCCCTTGGAGCGGCACAAACTCCTAAACAATCAGACGAGTTACGCAAAAGATATGTTAATCGATGCAGACGGCTGCTCTAGTTTGGTACGCACGAACAACTTGCACTATTCGGAACTCGAATGCCGCCAACTACGGGAACTTCCTCGATGCCGTGACCCAAACCAATTCGACCATCTTGCAGCAACTCATCATTGGGTTGAGGAGCTGCCAACCCACTAACCGGGGGGAGAAGTAAGCAATCGAAGATACGGGTAATGGGCTTTTTGTCGAGGAGTCCTTCATCCCGACCGTTGTTAATCGAAAGCTGGCTGCCAGGAGATCTGCCGACACGAAGTTCTGAAAGACAGGTCGTCTTGCACGTCCCATCGTACAAGGTTCCGGCTCTTCCAGTCGCGACAGACGGTGCTCACACGTCAGAGCCGAGGACAACACCTGACGATGCTCTCGGCCGGCACTAGCGCGACGCCTGCTTATGAATGCGGTAAAATTGCGCTTCAACGCCCTACTAAGGAAATCTCCTTGTCAAATCAACAGAACCTCGTCATTGTGGGCGGCTGTGGACACGTCGGCCTGCCGCTAGGAATCGTACTGGCCAGCCGCGGATTGTCAATCTCCCTACTCGATATCGACGCAGCTAAGGTCGAGAAAATCAACTCCGGCCAGATGCCCTTCCGCGAAGCTGGCGCTGAGCCCGTTCTGAGGCAGGTCCTGGGTAAAACTCTTGCAGCCACTACCGACACTAAATGCTTGCGACTAGCGGATATCGTCATCACCGTTGTCGGCACTCCGGTTGACCGGCACCTAAATCCCACCGTTAACGAGCTGTATCAGAGTGTGGACGGCATGCTTCAGCACATTAGGGACGGGACCTTGCTGGTTTTGCGGAGCACCGTCAGCCCCGGCGTAACCAAGCTGGTGTACCAGAGAATCAAATCCCTGGGACGCGATATCGATCTGGCGTTCTGTCCTGAACGCATTGCTGAAGGCAATGCCATGGAGGAACTGGTCAAGCTGCCGCAGATTGTGGCGGCATTCGAACCTGGGGCGATGCAGAGGGCGCGTGAATTATTCCTGAGAATCGTATCTACGGTCATTGAATTGTCACCACTGGAAGCGGAGTTGGCCAAGCTGTTCACCAACAGCTGGCGATACCTGAACTTCGCTATCGCGAACCAGTTCTACATGCTGGCCGAAACCTACGGCCTCGACTTCTACCGCATCCATGATGCGGTCACTCGCGAATATCCCAGGATGAGGAGTTTCGCCCGTGCCGGCTTCGCGGCCGGTCCTTGTTTGCTCAAGGACACACTTCAGCTTTCGGCGTTTTCCTCCAATCATTTTTTCCTAGGTCACGCCGCCATGCTGGTGAACGAGGGCCTTCCTGACTTCGTGGTCACGCAGATGCGTCCGCTTAATCTTGCCGATAAGACCGTTGCGATCCTCGGAATGGCCTTCAAGGGAGAGTCTGACGACAATCGTGACAGCCTGTCTTACAAGCTGAAGAAGCTGCTGGAGGTCGAGGCCAAAGAGGTCCTGTGCACCGACCCTTACGTGCCCGACCCGCGACTTGTGCCGCTAAACGAAGCGCTCAGTCGGGCTCAAATATTTGTGCTCGGAGCGCCACACGCGGCCTACCGGGATCTTCAAATTCCGGCCGACCGGATCGTGGTCGATATCTGGAACTATTGGCCGGAACGCCAGGGAGAGTCTCCCCAGCCTTCCATACCGGTTGCGGCGGGAGGAGAGCGGTCATGAAAGTACTGGTCACTGGCTCCGCCGGATTTATTTGCGGCTACCTGGTCGAGGAGTTGCTTCAAGCCGGCTATGAAGTTGTTGGGGTTGATAACTTCAGCAAGTACGGCCGAGTGGAAAAGTCGTACGACAAACATCCGCACTATCGATTCGTCGAGGCCAACTGTAAGGACGTGTCCTTGCTGAAGGACTTGCTCTCCGACTGCGATCACTTTGTTGCCTCGGCCGCAATGATTGGCGGCATCAGCTACTTCCACGAATATGCCTACGACCTGCTGGCGGAGAATGAACGCATCACGGCTGCGTCCTTCGATGCTGCCATCTACGCTCATCAAAACAAAAAGCTGCAAAAGATAACCGTAATGTCGTCCAGCATGGTGTTCGAGAGTACTTCGGAATATCCCACCCCCGAAGGCGCCGAGCACCGCTGCCCACCGCCGCGTTCGACGTACGGTTTTCAGAAGCTGGCGACCGAGTATTTTGTCCAGGGTGCGTGGGAGCAGTACAAGCTGCCTTACACCATCGTGCGCCCGTTCAATTGCGTAGGCGTTGGCGAAAAGCGGGCGTTGCATGACCGTGACATCTATAGCGGCAACGTGAAGCTCGCAATGTCGCATGTAGTACCCGATCTCGCGCAAAAGGTCCTCAAAGGCCAGGACCCCCTTCACATCCTCGGTTCCGGAAATCAAGTCCGGCACTACACATATGGTGGCGACCTGGCTAAGGGAATAAAAATTTGCCTGGAACATCCTGCTGCCATTAACCAGGACTTCAACCTTTCTACTCCAACTCGCACGACCGTTCTGGAGCTGGCCGAGATCATCTGGCATAAGGTGCATGGCGACAGCAAGCCGTTCCGCTATGTTTCCGACCCGCCATTCGAGTACGACGTGCAGGAACGCTCACCCGATACGCGAAAGGCTAGGCTGCTGCTCGGATTCGAAGCCACAACCAGCTTGAGCGAGATATTGGACGAAGTCATTCCTTGGGTTGCGGGCCAGATCGAAGTAGGTCAGATCTAGTGGATGCCGGACCCGAACTGACTTCGTACGAACTGACCCTGGTCATTCCCGTTTACAACGAAAGAGCCAACTTCCCCGCATTGTGGAGCGAGATCACTTCTCAAATTCGCTCCCGGTTTCGGGCCTTCGTGGTTTATGACTTCGACGAGGACAACACCGTTCCCGTTCTGCAGCAGATCATCTCGTCGGGCGAAACCCGCCTGGTTCCAATTAAGAACAACTTGGGAAAAGGTGTAATCGGTGCCATCCGCACGGGCTTCGACCAGGTCGAAAGCGGTCCGGTGCTGGTAATTATGGCCGACCTTTCGGATGACCTCGCAAAAGTGGACCAGATGGTTGAATACTACCGTCAGGGATATCAGGTAGTCGCTGGCAGTCGCTACATGCGCGGCGGCCGGCTGCTGGATGCCCCTCCCCTGAAAGGTGCGATGTCGCGGGTTGCCGGTCTCACTCTGCACTGGTTCCGCGGGATTCCCACTCACGACGCGACGAATGCGTTCAAGCTCTACGACAGCAAAATGCTTCACGACCTCACGATCGAGAGCAAAGCGGGCTTCGAACTTAGCCTCGAAATTACCGTGAAAGCTTTCCTCTCCGGCTATCGCATTGTGGAGATACCGGCAACCTGGCGGGGCAGAACGCAGGGTGAGTCGCGGTTCAAGATATGGGCGTGGTTGCCCCAATATCTGAAGTGGTATTTCTACGCCTTCCAACCCAAGCGCAGATCCACGCGATAACCCCAATTATTGTCATCCTGAGCGCAGCGCCCGCATGTCCTTTCCGACTCGCTTCCTTTGCGAGTCGGGCGGGCGCGGAGTCGAAGGATCTGCGTTTGTGCTCGCCCTAATGCACATGCACCAGCCGATCGAGCACAAACAGCGCGGCCACTCCGATGAACACCACCAGCGCCATCTTCACCCCAGGTTCCCGGTTCACTTCTGGAATGAGATCGGAAGCGGCGACGTAAATTGTCACTCCTGCGGCCACGGGCAATCCGTAACTGACGGCATGTCTGCCGATGGCCATGGTGAACACGCCGGCAAGGGTGGCAAGCCCCAGCAGTACCGATGCAAACCAGGATCGCTTTTTGCTCAATCCGCTGGCCAGCATCACCGAAGTCACAGTGAAGCCCTCGGGTATCTTGTGCAGGAAAACAGCGAGAAAGATAATCCAGCCGAGCCACGGCGAGATGAGAAAGCCTGCGGTGATGGCGATGCCGTCGAAGAAAGTATGGATCAGCAATCCAAATAACACCGACACTCGCCGGTGCGAGTGGAGATACTCTTCAGAGTGCGTCTCCTCTCCGTAGTGAAAGTGCGGGGTGATGGTGTGCTCGAAGAAGTGCACCAGCAGATAACCGCCCAGAAGCAGCAATGCTCCGTTGCGTCCGGCAAGCGCGAGGCTCTCGGGTACCATTTCAACCAGCGCAGTGGCCAGCATGAATCCCGCACCGAGCGCGACAAAATAGCGCAGATAACTGCGGTCCCAGTTCTTCTGCACGATGACCGCGCCGCCGAAAACGTTCGCCGCGGCGGCCGTCAAGCCCAGAAGAACGCTGGTGAGGATGGGATTCATCAGCAGCGAGCAGGATAACAGAGCATAAATGAAGACCGGCTCAGCTGCCCTCCTCCCCGAATCGTAAGATATTTTTTTTGAATACTTTCCCCCTAAAGTATTCGAAACATTAGGGTTGCTTGTGAAGCTAAGTCATTACCATTCAATACTTTGCAAGATTCCCGCCAAGATATTCATTGCATTGGGGTTACTTCGAAAGCTAAGTCATTGCTGCTCAATACTTTGCGAAGCCAACGCCAAAATATTCATTCCATTAGACTTGCTAGCAAAGTATTACCGATAAAGGAGTTATCCGCACGATCATGACCCGATGTCGGTCTCAGAGCGAGTGCACCGCGTCTCGGCAAAGTCGACTCTGATCTGTATCAGGGCACGACTCTACAGGCCGCTGAAAAACTCGACTAGGCTCGCTTTGAAGGGGCGCACCTTCAGAGCCTGCCCTGAGCTTGTCGAAGGGTGCGCCTTTGTAAACCCTTTATGTTTGTCATTCCGACGGGCTTCAGAGGGTGTGTGGCTCTGTTGACATCCTCTGCGGGAAGAGGGCAGGTGGAGGCGGTAGACATTGAAGGAAAGCCCCAACAGGAGAGCTTGCAAGGATTGTGTAAGCACAGAACGACCAGGAGCGCGTTGCGAAAGTTTGCGCTTGGCAGTGGAGAAAGTAGTCTCGATGAGCTTGCGTTGGCGGTAGCGCTCGGCCGGGAAGGCCTGTCGCATTTGGGCCCGTACGCCGTGAATCTTCCAGCTGGCATGGCCGCGTTTAGCAGGAATGATGCTATCGGCACCCAGTTGTTGGCGAATGAAGGTATGGTTGCGTTCACTGTCGAACTCGGCATCGGCCAGAACCAAGGCGATGGGGGTGAGCTGGTGCGCTTGCCCCACCAATTCGGGCAAACGCGGACCATCATTGGTAGGCCCGCGGTGAGCGGCTTGGGTGAGGATCAGCTGCCGCTGGAGATCGACGACGATCAGCCATTTGAGCCAGTGACGCCAGGGCAAAGCGTGAGGTCGATCCCAATGCTGAGTGCGCTGGGCGAAGTAGGTGCTCGCCGAGCCACGGACCAAGCCCGTGCCATCGATGGCCACGGCGGTGGGCCCGGGACGTTGCATGCGCTGCACCACCTCGTGCAAGGCACGGTTGATGGTGGCCGCATCCAGTCGTCGCAGGAAGCGGTACAAGGTGGTGAAATCGGGAACCGAGCGCAAGTGCAGAGCGCGCCGCAGTTCGCGATGTTCGCGCAGCCGCACCTCGGTCTCACGAAAGGTCCAGTCCTCATAGCGCATCAGACACAGCACCGCCAAGAGCTGAGGCTGGGTGAACTGGTGTTTACTAAACGGGCTGCGATAGGGCGCAACCGCCGCGCTGCCGACCTGCAGGGCAGTACGGGCAAAGGGGATCAGGCCGACTTCAGGCATGCCAGAAGCGGCAAAATCGCCGGAGCCTTATAGCATGGCCGAAATCCCGACTCTAGGGAAGGCTGACGCAACTAGGATGTCAACAGAGCCAGGGTGTGTGAGAACTCGTTTTGAGTCGGCTCGGTGGAACGAAATGCGCAAAAAGCGAGCCCCACAGGGGCGAAAGAGTTTAGCCCAGCATGGAGCCGCAGGCGGAATGCTGGGTAAAGTGGAGAATTAATCCGAGTCCCGTAGGGACGACAGATATTCCCACACAGCCTCTTCAGCGCTGCGTAGTCTCATTGTTGAAATTGAGCCCCCTCAGGGACGCTCGCCTACGGATGTTAACGGAGCCACAGATTTTCAAAGAGCATTGCCGCAGCCGCCGCAGACTGGGCTTCGCGACGCCGGAGTCTGACTCCGGCCTTCTCAGTTTACTTTTCCCAACGAAACTGGCGGGAGAAGAAAACGCAATTCGAAGAACGAGGTAACCACGATTCCCCTGCGCCAGTTAGCGTCCAGAGCCGTTCCAGCGTTGGTCTATCCGGCTTATTATAAGGGGTTTGTGTCAGGGCACGACTTTTAGTCGTGCCGATAAGCCGTTTATCTCTCCCTCCCAGCGGGCTTCAGCCCGCGCGGGATCTGCTTTTCCGACTTTTTCAGCAGCCTCTTTAGACTAGCCGCTGAGAAGCCATGAGCAACAGGAAGGGATACGAAATCGGAAGCCGCAATGTGTTCAAGG
Organism: uncultured Acidobacteriaceae bacterium; assembly: GCA_963794545.1. Lineage (GTDB taxonomy): Bacteria > Acidobacteriota > Terriglobia > Terriglobales > Acidobacteriaceae > Bog-257. The sequence continues at coordinate 943,541 of CAWCEH010000007.1, read as the reverse complement.
ATATCGGTGTGCCGAACGCGGAAGAGCATCTGGTTAAGGCGCAGCTTGTATTCAAGATGACACAATCATGAAAGATCGCGGCCTGAAACAGGTGGAAGCCGCCGATTTGTTCGGAGTTCGCCAGCCCGATGTATCGAAAATGCTGCGCGGCGAGTTCCGGCAGTTTTCCGTTGAGCGTCTTCTGCGCTTCCTGGTGGCGCTGGACCAAGATGTGCAGATCGTCGTAAAGCCGCACCGCGACACCAGAAACGCTCCGGCATTGCAAGTTCTCTGAAACCGTGAGGACGGGGGCAAAGCATTCGGGCTGGTCTTCTGCCCAGGTTAGCGTCCAAAAGAAGGACGCGAACCCGGGGCACCAGGCGATCCATCGCCCGATCAGTCCTTCTGCTTAGGTTCGATTGTGGACTTCATGGACTCAATTTTGGATTCCAGAGACTTTAGTGCACGTTTGAGTGGGATGCTTGCGATAACCCACATCAAATGGACAACCCAAAATCCAATGAAGATTACGAAGCAAACGATATAGAGGACATCCTGTCGCGTGACAGGAGATGCCAGGTGCATTTCATGCCAGAGGAGGAGCGAGAAGAACAATAGGGCTAATACGTCTCCTGTAATCGTCCGATTCGTCTTGTTGAATATTTTTCTGACGTTTTGTTTAGTGGTATCGCTGGCCGCAGTTTTCTTAGAGAAAACCATCAGCCACTTGGCTGCTTCTGTGACAGTAAATGTTATCAGCGCGGTAACAGCGATCGTTGCTAGCTGTTTTCTGTCCATAGGAAATATTTCTTATCGCGTTAAGCGTCGGTCAACTGACGGGTACCTGGTGCCCCCAGGTTCGCGTCCTTCGTTTACGTCCCCGGCCTTTAGCCCTGAAACAAAGCGGCCGGCAGGGGCTATTGATTACGGCAAAAGTAATGTCCTATTCCCGTGATCCGGAATGGGCGCTCCAACTGCGGAAAATGATCGTCGTATAGGACATTACATATGCAGCCTGGTGCCCCAGGTTCGCCCCTCTTTTGGGCTAACCTGGGTGCAGGATAACAGAGCCGGGGTCGGGGTAAAGAGGCCAGGGATCAGCACTGACTTTGAGGCCCCGATTCCCCACTTCTATCCGAATGCAACACAGCTAACGGCACCGGCAGTACAATCGGTGAAAATATTCGGTCGGACGCTCTTCGATGGACGCTGCAGTTTTACATTCGCTTGGGAAGCCGCCACGATACGAATCGTTTAAGGAGCCAGTTGCGGGAGATGGCGAGATACTTGTACATGTTCATGCCGCCGCCCTGAAACCCATCGACAAGCAATTGGCCAGCGGTTCGCACTATGCGAGTACGCAGAACCTTCCGTTCGTCTGCGGTACCGACGGGGTAGGCCATTTCGACGACGGACGGCGTGTGTTCTTCGGCGGAATCCGCTCCCCGTACGGTGCGATGGCGCAACGCACAGTGGTGCCCAGGGCATTCACGTTTCCCGTACCTGATGGAGTCAGCGACGAAGTCGCAGCTGCCCTGCCTAACCCAGGTGTTTCCGCATGGCTTTCGCTTGCGTTTCGCGCAAAGCTGGCGCCCGGTGACAATGTCCTCATTCTTGGTGCGACCGGGGTCACGGGCAAGCTGGCGACTAGGATCGCCAAACTTCTCGGTGCGGCTCGCGTGGTCGCCGCGGGACGCGACGCGGAGGTTTTGAGCACATTACATGCGCTCGGCGCTGACGCAATCCTCCACCTTGACGCACCCGACAACGAACTGAGCGAGGCATTTGTGCGCGAGGCAGGTCAGACAGGCTTTCAAGTGGTAATTGATTACGTGTGGGGCCAGCCCGCAGAGGCGTTCCTGAATGCGGTCATGCGCAAAGAATTTGCCGCTATTGGGTCTGAGACTCGTTATGTCCAGGTTGGAGAGAGCGCTGGGCCGACGATCTCGCTTCCAGCCGCCGTGCTGCGTAGCGTACCGCTAACAATCATGGGAACCGCTGGAATTCCGCCTCGCGACATTCTGATTGACGCTTTGCAACAAGTCATGGCACGTGCCGCGAGCGGCGAGCTTCAGATCGATACGGTGCGCGTCCCGCTCCCCGAAATTGAGGACGCTTGGCAACGCGATCAACGAGGTCGCCGGTTCGTTGTCATCCCGTAGCCTGGTGCCTTGTGCCCCAGGTTCGCGTCCTTGGTTTGGACGCTAACCTGGGTTACGCCGGCCCGCTTAGGTAACCCGCTTCGATCTCAGCCAGCATAGTGTCCAGGTCTCCTGCCGGGTATTCGTGTTGGACCGCGGCACGGATCGCCTCGAGCTTGCGGGTGAGACTGCCGGCCGGCTCTTCCCGGCGTGCGGCTTCCAGCGCCTGGCGGACCCATTCCGCAAGGCTCATATGGCGCGAGCGCGCAACCCGCTGGATCTCCCGATACTCCGGATCCTTCAGAATGACCTGCAGCCTCTTAGCCACGGTATGAGTTTATTTGACTCATACTAATGAGTCAATTTGCCCGGGCATCAGGCTCGGAGATATAGCCAGTCGGACTTGAAACTCGAAACTAACCCCCAGCCCCTGGCCCCTGCCTTCATCCACTATGCCTAATGTGCATCACATCGCCGTCTTTCACGATGTACTCCTTGCCCTCGAGCCGCAGCGTACCGCGGTTGCGTCCTTCGGCTTCTGATCCCGCTTCCAGCAACTGGTCCCAGTGAATCGTTTCCGCCCGGATGAAATGGTGTTCGAGGTCTGTGTGAATAGCGCCGGCCGCGTTCACCGCCTTCGAACCCCGTTCCACCGTCCACGCGCGGCACTCGTCCTCGCCCACGGTGAAGAACGAAATCAGTCCCAGCAACTCATAGGTTTTGCGGATGAGCCGCACCAGCCCACTCTCTTTCAGTCCGTAGCTGGAGAGGAACTCGGCAGCATCTTCGTCGCTCATTTCAGCAAGTTCGGCTTCGACCTTGGCGCACACCGCGAGTGCTCCCGTGTTGGCCCGCGCCGCCACTTCGGTCACTCCAAATTTTGCGACCGCTTCCTCCAAGTCCTTGCCCAGCGTCGGACTTTCGCCAATGTTGAGGACATAAAGAATCGGCTTCTCGCTCAGGAACATGAAGCCGCGCACGCGCTTCTTGTCCTCCGGTGTCATTTCCATTTCGCGCAGCGGACGCTCGGTTTCCAAGTGTACTTTTGCGCGTTTCAGCAAATCGTGTTCGCGCTCGAGTTCCGCCGTCTTCATTTTCTTCAAGTCCTTCTCGACGCGCTCCAGGCGCTTCTCCACCTGTCCCAGATCGTTGACGATCAGGTCGAAATCGATGTTCTTGATATCGCGCAGCGGATCGATCGGACCAACGTGAGCGATCGAGTCATCGTCGAAGGCGCGCACCACGTGGGCCAGCGCGTCCACGTTGCGCAGATTCGCGGCAAAGGCAGTTTCATTCAGTGCCTCCTGACTCAGTGCCGCAACGTCAGTAAACTCGACGCTGGCATGCACCAGCTTCTTAGGGTTGTAGAGCGCGGCCAAGCGATCGAGCCGATCGTCCGGGACTTTCGTCACTCCGAGATGCGCCTCGCGAGGATTCCCGCTGCGCTGCGCTATCTGCTGCTTAGTCAACATTACGAACAACGACGTCTTGCCCACCTGTGGCAGGCCTATGATTCCGGTTTTCATTGTGCGCTTTTCGCCTTTCGCTTCTCGCGATTCGCTAGCGAGTGGTGGGCTCTTAGCTTTAAGCCACTAGCTCTTAGCAACCGAGGAACTGGAAACTGGAAACTGGTTTAAGTGATTCGTCGCGCGGTCAGAAACAGCAACGCCAACCCCAGCACCAGCACCGATCCTTCAATCCGCGTTGACCACACATGCAGGCGATTGAACTCAACCCGGCGGGCGTCATCCTGCGGCACGTCGTCGATGATGCCCATCTGCTGACGCAGGACCAGCATCCGCGACGCGATACCAAACATGCCCACCAATGTGAGGATAATCATCGCGTAGATCAATAGATTGCGGGCCGCAAACGGATCTGTGACGCCATTCACGACCCGTGAGTCGATCATGGACGTCACGGCAAACACTACGCCACACGAAATGGCCATCCAGTGCAGGATGCCCAAGCTGCGATTAACCACATTGCCAGCCAGCTGCCGCGTGGGAAGAACTGCAAAAACCGTCGGCGCCAGCACGAATGCAAAGAAGATCAGCCCGCCAATCCAGATCACCAGCGACAACAGCATCAGATATCGAAGGAAAGACATTGGCACCTCAAGTAAAGAACAATTGTAAACGGGAGTTGCCAAAAGGGACGCGGTCGTGGCCGCGGCTGAAGCCCACTAGGGAACAATAAAGGGTCTCCCCCGGCACACCCTTCGACAGGCTCAGGACAAGCTCTGAAGGTGCGCCCCGTCAAAACACTCTGAACGGAAGATTTACGAGTGTACGGTTTGCAGTTTTGCCTTCGCCCTCTCTTGGCGCGCGCGGAGCCATTCCATCCACCGATCCAGACCTTCCCCGGTGGTGCTGGAAACATCGATGATTTCCATCTGGGGATGGACTCGCCTGGCGTTCTCGCGCGCCACGTCCGCCTTGAAGGGAACGTAGGGCAGCAAATCGATCTTGGTCAGCAACATCAACTCCGACTTGAAAAAGATGGAGGGATACTTCAGCGGCTTGTCTTCACCTTCCGTCGTGCTCAACAGAACGATCTTCGCGTCTTCTCCCAAATCGTAACTGGAGGGGCAAACCAGGTTGCCAACGTTCTCCACGATCAGCAGGTCGAGGTCTTCCAGCTTCCAGTCCTCGAGATGCTTTCCAATCATCTTGGCATCGAGGTGGCAAGTCCCCCCAGTCGTGATCTGCTTGACCGGAAAGCCGAACTTCGCCAGCCGCTGCGCGTCGTTCTCGGTTTGCAGATCGCCGGTGAGCACTGCAACCCGCGAGTCCTTGTCGATGCGCTGCAGCGTTCTCTCCAGCAGGGCTGTCTTGCCGGAGCCGGGCGCGCTGATCAGGTTAATGCACAGCACACCGAGTTGCCGATAGCGCTGCCGCAACTGTTCAGCCAGAATCTGATTTTCGTTCAGGACTTTCTTTTCCACTTCGATACGGTTCATTCATCCACTTCCATGTAGGCGATGTCGAGTTCTTCTCCGCTGATGCACTGGGTCGCGAATTCGCCACAGAGCGGGCACTGCGGATCGAATTCGGTCATCCGAAACTCGTAGGCACACTTGGAGCAGCGCTGTACGCGTGGAATATATTCCAGGTCCAGCACGACCGGCTCCCATTCCGTGTCTTTCACCAGGACCTCGAAACCGAACTGCAGCGCATCCCGGTCCACGCCCGACAGCTCCCCGATTTTAACGCCTACTTTGGTGATACGACCGTCGGGATGGCGCTCTGCTTCTTTCTGCACTGACTCGAGAATGGAAGCTGCAATCCCTAACTCATGCATATGAGGAATCTGGACCGCATCTTGGTGTGAAAATAAGTTGTGATCCCCAATAGCTTTCCGTATTCACCACTCGCATTAAACGCTTTTGGCAAGGCATGCTGCTTCAATGTCCACAAACGGACAACGCCGCTAGTCGAGAACCACGGCCATCATAGCTCTTTTGTGCTTTCACGCGGAACTCTCACATTTTTCGGAAACATCTCTCGCCGGATTTCGTCTATCACACCGTAGGTGCAGCTCGTCTCGAATTGTCTTGGGTTCAATGCAGAGTAGGTAGCTCACCATGCTGAAACAGTGGGGCCGCGTCTGGGCCATCGGCTTCGTCCTGTGGACGGTGCTGGCTTTCCTGAGCGCTGCCGGGGCGCATGTTTATACCGCGTCCATGGGCAGCCCGGAAAGCTGGGCGCAGTTGCTCGCCTGGAACGTCACCATCTCTTTTGTCTGGTCCTTGCTGACGCCGCCAGTGTACGCGTTGGCCCGCCGATTTACCTTCGACCGCAGTAGTTGGAAGCTGGCCCTCCCCCTCCATCTTGCTGCCAGTGCGGTACTTACGCTGGCTGGAGCGGCCCTGATCGTGTCCTTGTACCCCCTGGTAACCTGGACTCCGGAGACCCACGCCCCGTTTCTCGCGCACACCTTTTCCCGCGCCCTCATGGATTTCCAGCGCTACTGGTATGTCCTGTTGATTACTCAGGCGATCGGCTATTACGGCAAGTATCGGGAACGCGAATTGCAATCCTCGCAGCTGGAAGCACAACTGGCATACGCGCAGCTTGAAGTGTTGAAGATCCAGCTCGAACCCCACTTCCTGTTCAACACCTTGAACTCCATCGCCGCCCTCGCAAGAAACGATGGTCCCGCCGCCGAGCACATGACTTTGCAATTGGCAGATCTGTTGCGCCTGTCACTCGACGCTGTTGGTATCCACGAGGTCCCACTCAACCGCGAGTTGACCTTCCTGCAGAAGTACATCGACATCCAGCAGACGCGTTTCCAGGACCGCCTGCGAGTGGACATGGACATCCAGCCGCACACCCGATCTGCATTGGTCCCAAACCTCCTTCTGCAACCACTGGTCGAGAATGCCATTCGCCATGGCATAGGCCCCCGCCTCGCCCCCGGATGGATCCGCATATCGACTCGCCAGGTCTTCGACGAGCTGTGGATGGAGATCAGCGACAACGGCCAGGGACTCACCCGTCATCGGGGAGCGGTTCCGCCGGACGGCGTTGGCCTGCGCAACACGCGCGCCCGCCTGCAGCAACTTTACAACGGCGATCACAAGATGAGCCTGGAGGACCAGCCGGGCGGAGGCTGCGTCGTCAAAATCCACATACCGTTCCGCGAAAGTTCTGAGGAGGTCGTGACCACCGATGCCCATTCGAGTGTTGCTTAGTGACGATGAAGCGCTGGCGCGCGAGCGTTTGCGCAGAATGTTGGAAGATGAACCCGACCTGCAGATCGTGGCAGAATGCGGCGACGGTAAGTCGGCCATTGCGCTGATCAAGCAAGAGAAGCCCGACCTCGTCTTTCTGGATGTTCAAATGCCGGAAGTGGATGGCTTTGGCGTGGTCGCGGGCCTTCAGGGAGAGCACGTCCCCCTCACTATCTTCGTCACCGCTTACGACAGGTATGCGATGAAGGCCTTCGAGGTGCATGCGCTCGATTACTTGCTGAAGCCGGTGGGGAAAGACCGTCTGTCCGAGGCCCTGGGCCATGCTCGTAAGCAATTGTCGCATCCCTCGGAGGCGACATTTCAGCGCAAGCTGCTCGATCTTTTGGCCGATCTGGAATCGCGGCAGCAGACCCCGCAGCGCATTGTCATCAAGGCGGATGGAGAAATTGTCTGCCTGAAACCCAACGAGATTGATTGGGCTGAATCGGCAGGTAATTACGTCTGCCTGCATGTGGGAGGGAACACCCATATTCTGCGCGAGACGATCACGTCGCTGGAATCGCGATTGGGGCACCGGCAATTTCTGCGCGTGCATCGCTCCACGCTGGTGAATGTGGACCGCATCAAGACTTTGCGGCCCTCGCTGTATGGCGATTACTCCATTCTGCTGCGCGATGGGACAAAGCTGACACTGAGCCGCGGCTTCCGCGAGAACGTCCTGAAGCGACTGGGGACGGCCTAGACAGGCTTGGCCGTCGCCCTACTGCCCGCTGAGGCTCAACTTCACAGTATTCCCACACATTCGCAAACAGCGCGAATGCGTGGGGCACCCGACAGCACCACCGTCGAGGGTCTCACTTGAGCAAAGAAATGGGTTGTCTTCCCAAGGAGAACGGAAGCATAATCGCCTACGGCTGGAAAAAAGGGAAATCCCCGTCTACACTACTCAAAGTCGAGGAGGACACAAGTTATGCTTCAAAAAATGGCGAGACTCTTGCCAGGGATAATCCTATTTGTGAGTCTGACGGCGACGTTGACGTATGCAGCAGCAGGAGCAGCAGACGAGAAGGCCGGGGCCTCGCAGACCGTAACCGGTTGTCTTCAGAAAGGGCTTGAGAACAAAGGCTTCTTTCTCCTCACCGCGGACGGTCAGCATTGGGAGCTTTATCCCGGCAGCAAAGTTTCCCTTGCCGATCATGTCGGTCATACGGTTACCGTGACTGGCACCGTGGCCAAGCGTTCGCCAGAACAAGAGGAAAAAAGCCAACCCTACGAGAAGAAAGAAACCACCGGGAAGGGACACGCCGACCTCCAGGTATCCAGCCTGAAGATGGTCAGTGAAACTTGCAGCAAGTGACCAGTTGAGTTCTTTCTGAACTGACTGGCCGCCCGTGGCTACTTAAGGCTGAGCTTGTGCCACGGTATATTCAGGAAAACTGAAATTGAGCCGGAGGCGACATTGGCAACCACAACGTCGGCGCCGCCGAGTGCCGCGGGTTTCTTGGTGAAATTACCCGCCGCGACTGCCGCCGGCTCTCTGCCGGTTCCATAGGTCCCTTGTGAGCGAAACTGTCCGTCTCCATTTTGGGTAAGAAGGAACATGGTGTCGTTGAGGTTGCTAACTACGGCCAGATCCGGCTTACCATCGCCATTAAAGTCGGCCGCGACCAGGGAGTAGATTCCGAACCCACCTTCGTAGTCAACCTTGGTCTGGAACGTACCATCGCCATTACCATCGAGGATAGAGACACGACCGTAAATGTCGAGGTTCGTAGCCAGCGCCAAATCCAACTTGCCGTCTCCTCGGAAATCGGCCGCTACTACGGAGATGGGATAAGGACCGCTCTCGTAGTCAACCTTGTTAGCAAAGGTGCCATCGCCATTGTTAAGTAGGACAGAAACCAAGCCCGGCCCGAGACCGTTGAGAGGGGAACCGCCATTAGCGATGGCGAGGTCTGGCTTGCCGTCTCCGTTGAAGTCGGCGGCAACCACAGAAGCGGGCGCCGGACCGGTGTCATAGACTGCCTGGTTTTGAAATGTACCGTTACCCCCGTTTAGCAGGACGGAGACGGTGTTATCGTTCGCGTTGGCCACTACCAAGTCTAGCTTGCCATCTCCATTGAAATCCGCGACGGCAATACTCCTAGGGGCGACGCCAACCGGATAGGTCCCATTCAAGACGAATGTTCCATCGCCATGATTGAGCAGAACGGAAACCGTATTATCGCCGGCATTCGTGACGGCCAAATCCAAGTGGTGATCTCCGTCGAAGTCGCCCACCGCGACACTACTCGGATTGAGTCCTACAGCGTAAGTTGCGCCGGGCTCGAAAGTACCATCCGGTCTACCCAAGAAGATAGATATAGTATTGTCACCATAATTGACGACAACTATATCGAGCCATCCATCGCCGTTGAAGTCGCCCACGGCCACTGCGATGGGTGCGTTACCGCATCGATAGTCGGTATGCGATGGAAATGTGCCATCGCCATTCCCCAGAAGCACGGACACGCGATTAACGTCTCCGTTGATGAACGCCAGATCGAGCGATCCATCATGATTGAAATCGGCAGCGACGACCGCAAATGGATTGTTGCCGGCGCCATACGACACGGCACTCTGAAAGGTACCATCGCCATTGCCTAGAAGAAGCGAAACTGCGCCACCTCCTCTGTCGGAGGTACTGGCCGTCACGGCAAGGTCGAGCTTATGGTCTCCATCGAAGTCGCCTACGACCAACTGGTTGGGCCCAAAGGCAACGTTGTAGTCAACTTTAGCGGCGAATGTGCCATCTGGCCTGCCCAGGAGAATTGAAACGGTGTTATCGGCGGTATTAGTGACGGCCAAGTCAGGAGTGCCGTCATGATTGAAGTCAGCAGAAACCACCCAGCTTGGTGCTTGGCCGGTGAGATAGGACACAGGGGCCTGGAAGGTTCCATCTCCAGTGTTCTGAAGTATAGAAACCGCGTTAACGCCGCCTAGGGAGACATAGTTAATCACGACCAGACTGAGTCTACCGCTGCCGCTGAAGTCGACTGTCGTTAAATAACCAACACCCGAGCCCGCAGGGTAGTTTCCGATAGCCCGAAAGGTACCATCACCATTGTTGAAGAAAATGGAAACTGTGCCCGGACCGGGATGACCAATGGTAATTGCATTCGCAACCGCCAAATCGATCTTGCCATCTCCATTGAAGTCGCCTGCGACGATCGAGATGGGGTCCATTCCCGTGGTGTAAGGGGAAGATGTTTGAAAAGTACCATTGCCCAGATTGAGGAGCACCGAGACCGACCCTGGTCCGCAACCAGCCTGGCAATTCTGATTGACGACTGCCAGGTCTGGTTTCCCATCACCGTTGAAGTCGCCTACCGCTATCGCGATGGGCCCGGCGCCGACCACATAGTCAGCGCTCCTGCTTAAGGAGCCGTCGGACCGGCCGAGGAAAATTGTCACCGTGCCGTCGTCATGGTTGACAACGGCCAAATCCGGATTGCCATCTCCATTAAAGTCGCCTGCCACGATGGCATCGGGAGTTCTGCCAGTCGGGATGTCCGCTCTGCCGAAGACATAGGGTTGGGCAGCGTAAGCTAACTGGGCAGACAGGCACAACAAGGTGCTCAGGATGAGATTTTCCCACATCTTCATGAAAGCCTCTTTCCACCATCTCGACGACAGACCCCGGCCAGCCGAGGCGCTGAAATTGCTTAGCAACATAACAGTTGCCAGAGGGGAAAGCACTGAAAATGTGCGAAGCCCGGCGGGAAAACTTGCCGTGAATTTCGCCGGTGCCGTCGCCGGGAGGTCCGGAAGCGTCTTGAACATTTCCAAACCGCAAGTCGCCGGCCAGTTAAGTGGTCAACGCATGCGCAAGGAAAGGGATTTCAAATAACTTTGCTTGTGTCAAATACAAACGGCCCAGTACCTGCCTGGAACTGAGCCGTCGCCCAACTGGACGTGTAGGCTATGCCGTCACCGCCAATTGGACAGTCTGTCGCTAAAGACCCCGAGCGCTTTTGGAGCAGAAGTTTGGGCCAGACCGAAACCGAGAAGCCAGGATTCCTGGATCCCTCAACTTGATTTTCGGGTCTTTCCCAGCAATAAACAAGGGGGAAAGGTTGGACTTCGGGCGCTGCCGGGGCACTCGACTACCGCAGCAGTGCCACAATCCTCTGGTGAAGTTCAGCATAACGGGTTTCGCTGAGGGCGCCGTGCATCTGGTAGGCGATATTGCCACTGCGGTCGAGCAAAATCAGGTAGGCGTCGTCTGGTTCCCTGTAGTTCACGAGTTTTTTCAAGTCGGACTCGCCGTGTAGCACAGGAACGAAGTAGCCGCGCCGTTCCTCGGGTACCCCTTTCTTTATGTTGGAGATCACCATCCCCCGAATGAATCCTGGAACGTCTTCCAGCACGGGTAGCTGATAGAGCACCAGGTCCGGAGTCTCGGCAAAATCCGTTTCAATCCTCTGGCCCCAGGCTGATGTCGGCGTTTTCGAAGCCTTCGAGAATCCCAGGATCAGTACGGCGACCTTTCCGCTTGCCGCGTCCGGCAAAACCACGTGATGGCCAGCGAGGCTTTCGCCCTCAATCTTCGGCAAATCCTGGGCGACCGACACCGTGGCGACTGCCCAGACAATCACCGCCAACCAGGAGGACACCACTCTTGCTCCAAACATAAGCTATCGCGATTTCTTCGGCGCCGGCTTGCGCTTCGCCTGTGCAGGTTTCGGACGCGCTGCGTGTTGAGCCTCGATATCGCTCAAGCGAATGACCGCTCCCGCTGCGGAGTATTCCACTTCATCCTGCTTGTCTTGGAGGCCATCCACGGCAACGTGCATCAGGGAAGGATCTCCGCGGCGGGCAATGGCATCGAAGGCCGCCGCCCGGACCAGCCACTTCTCCTGCTGCGCGGCAGCGTCGGCCAACGCCTGTCCGCTCTTGGGATCCGGGTCCTTCACCAGTGTGAGCGCCGCCGCAGCCAGCACGGGCGAGGTATCGTCCTTGGTCAGCAGTTTGAATCCACTTACCGCCATTCCGCCGAAAGGCACAAAACCCATCCCAACCTGAAAACCCAGTCCCGCCATCTTCTTGGGGTCCTTCAGCATTTTCTTCTGTTGGTCGGTGAGGCTGGTACCCGTCTTCCTCTCTCCCGTCAAAACGGCGTAATAGACGTTGTACCCGCGGTTGTCGCCCAGGACGATGAGCGAGTGTGCCGCCGCCAGAATGACCGACGGCTCAGTATCGTTGACCATCTCGACAAGTTGCGGGATGGCGCTCTTGTCCCCCATATCCCCCAACGCCTGGGCCGCTGCCATACGCACCTCCGGCTTGTCGTCCTTCAGGGCCGTCAACGCGGCATCCTCCCCCAGCTTATTGCCGGAAAGGTCGCCCAGCACGCGCACCGCTTTGACGCGTTTGTCGGTGCTGTTGTTCGCAAGTCCGCTATTCAAAACGGACCACGCGCTCTCCTGCGGTGTCTGAGCTACCGAAAGCGCCACGCAAATACACGCAAAGACGCCCGCGCTTATGGCACGAATTGCTGACCTCACTCCGTCACCTCAAAATTCTCAAAGTTGATTGCGTCGTGGTTGCTGGGGCACGTCGACTAACTGTTTAGCCCAGCAAAAAAATGCCCCGGCGAAACGACCTGGGACGCGGATGGTCTTACTTTCGATCCGTGATCTACAACATCCCGCCCGTTCTCGTGGTCAGAACGCTTAGCGCCATTTCTAGCTTGGCAATGGCCTCATCCAAGTCGGGATGTTTGTCGAGTTGTTGCCTTAGTCCGCTTAGAATGCGGTGCGCCTCGGCAACGTGCTCGACCGCTCCGGGGTCTTGGGTTGGAGTGGAGTTTTCCGTTGAAGGCTCAAGGCTCATGGGATCACCTTAAGAACATCTTACCCGCTAGCCATGATGTTGAAAACCGCCAGCCTCGATCTTTGCTCGATTCGCTCGTCTTGCTCGTTTCAGCTTGCGCTCGAAGCCGGTTCCGGTGCAAACTCGGCGAACGCACGCTGTGGACCGCCTCGTGGAATCCAAGGGAAAATCCAACCCGGTCGCAATCGCGATTTTCTACGGTATTGCCATCATCACCATTGCCGCGTATGGCTATGGGATAGGAGGCATGGACTCTCTTCGGGCCGGGGCTATCTACGCGGTCGCGGGGTTGGTTCTGGCATTTGCCTGCGTCGGCTTTGCGCCCCGGTTCATCGTGGTGGTAGCGCTTGCGACCGGCATGCTCGGCAGCATGATGCGCGCTTCCATCGCTCCTGAGATGACGTCGCTCATCCCCAGGCAGAACACCATCGACTACTTGCAGAGAATGATGGCAGTCTGCGGCGCCATCGGTTTCGCAGGCGGGCTGTACGGCGGATTTCGCTTCACCGGCAAAGGTTTCTTCAACTGGGGGAGCAAGGTACTCCTCAGTCGCCGCCCTCCTTCGGACAGCAAGTCAGTTCCATTGCGGTATAACGCCATGCGTGAGTTGGCCCACCACTTCTATGCATCGGAACGGATGTACTTCTCGGTACTGGCTGCATTTGCCAGCGCGCTGATTGCGGAGATCGAGGTCCATCCGGTTCCAAAGTCGCTACTTTACATCCTGCTGGGGATCCTAATTTCTACGAATCTTGCGTGGTTCCTGGGAGAGTGGCTGAGACCGCGGCTGCGCGTTCTGGTGGGCGTCTTCCGCATATTGCAGCAGATGTGGGAAGCGCTTCTCGCTTTCCTGCTGGGCTACGCTGCCATTATCTTTATTTTCGCTTGCTTCTACGCAGCCGCCTGGCAGCATAACCGTGCTCATGCTTTCCAAGGGATCGATCTGATTTCGCCCGTTCCTCCCAGCTTCGGTCAGTTTGTGTATTTCTCTGTGGTCACCATGGCCACGCTCGGATACGGCGACGTCATCCCAGCGGATGCTCTTACCCGTACACTCGCTTGTGTTGAGGTAGTGATCGGCGTTGGGTGGGTGACGGTCGTCCTCAGCGCCGCCTCCGCGCTGGCCCGTCCCAGGGTAAATCAGATGTTGAAAGAGGTTTGGCTTGAGGAGGGCGAGAGCGATCCAGAAGAAACCCCGTAGGGGGCAAAACGAGCCCATCAGCTCACTAGGGAGACTCTGATCAAGTATGGTTCTTTGAAGGGGACGGCCTTCAGGCCGTCCGCAAAGATATGACATTAGGCCGGGCTTTAGCCCCTGAGGGACTTCCGACGGACTTAATCAGAATTTGCCTAGACGATTAGGTTGACGGCCCCAAGCCGTCGACCTAACAGCACAATGCGCGCGATTCATTTATCGTAGAGTTAAATGCAAAATTGCCGACGTACCTTACATAGAGGAATGTCGTAGTCTCGGGCTGGACATCGCTCATGGGTCAAAAGATCGTTATCCCCAACCTGGGTCCACGCACGGTTCCGTCACCGCTGCGACTCGACTCTCATGGATCCGTCGAAAGCACCTTCGTTCACGACGAAATGTTTTACCGCGATCCGATTGAAGTAGAGCCGGAACTGGAAGGTTCCGTACAGCTATTCGAGCGAGCCGGACCGCGCGAGAAGCTTTATTTCGAGCCTTCCAAGACGAAGGTCGCCATTGTGACCTGCGGCGGCTTGTGCCCAGGATTGAACAATGTCATTCGATCGGTTTACGTCCAGCTTCATTATCACTACGGTGTACCTGCGGTCTTGGGCGTCCGCTACGGGTTCTCTGGATTCTCCGCGGAAGCCTCCAGTCCTCCCCTTTGGTTGAACTCCGAGATGGTGAACAACATTCACCAGCTCGGAGGTACTCTGCTAGGCACTTCACGCGGGCCGGTCAGCGCGGACATCATCGTCGATTTTCTGGAGCAGCGCGGCATCAACGTCCTTTTCACCGTGGGCGGCGATGGAACCCAGCGCGGAGCTCACAACGTTGTTGAGGAGATCCAGCGTCGCAAGCTGAAGGTTTCCGTGATCGGAATTCCCAAGACCATCGACGATGACGTTCAGTATGTGAATCGTTCGTTTGGCTACTTCACCGCCATCGAAAAGGCCAAGGAGGTTATCGACTCTGCCCACGTAGAGGCACGTTGTGTGCTGAACGGAATCAGTATCGTGAAGGTCATGGGGCGCGACTCAGGCTTCATTGCCGCAGGCGCGACCCTGGCGAGTCAGGAAGTGAACTTCGCGCTCGTGCCCGAGGTGCCCTTCAAACTCGAAGGCGAGCGCGGTTTGTTTTCCGTGCTGCATCGCCGGCTGCTGGAAAGGCATCACGCGGTCATTGTGGTGGCTGAGGGAGCGGGCCAACACCTGATGCCACCTTCGGAAGAGCGCGATGCCTCAGGAAACTTGCTGCATCGGGACATCGGTGTTTTCTTGCGGCACAAGATAGGGGAGCACTTTGCCACTCAGCGGCTTCCGGTCGTGATTCGCTACCTGGATCCCAGCTACTACATCCGCAGCGTGCCCGCTTCCACGGTGGATTCAGTGCTCTGCGACTCCTTCGCCCGCCACGCGGTGCATGCTGCCATGGCGGGGAAAACCGACATGATCGTCGGCCTGCAGCATGGAGTCTTCATCCATGTCCCCATCGCGATGGCAACTACCCAGCGCAAGCGGCTTACGAATGAGGAATGGGCCTCGGTGGTTATGGCAACAGGCCAGGGCGATTTGGGATAATCCTTCCGTAATCGACTTGAAGGGGCGCACCTTCAGGCGCGATGTGCTTTCCATAGCGTGCTTCAAGAATGATTCCTTGAAGGGGCGCGGCTTTCAGCCGCGCCGTTCTGAGCTGCCGCATAAACCAGGGCTTTAGCCCCTGAGGGAACGAGTCCCTCGCAGTCAAACCATCCTTGAAACACGCCCTAGGCTTTTCTGCGAAGTCTATCTTCCTAGCCAATCTCACCATCCACGGGGACGTTAGTAGTGACTAGATGCTGTTTGGCCTTCTCCTGCAGCGCCTGGGTCATGGGAACACTCTTCCCGGACTCCAGGCTAGCTTGTACTGCCACGCTATCGCAGGTTGCCACCATCTTGCCGGTCTCGTCGTTGTACATCTGATGGATGAAGCGAAAATATTTCTCGCCCACTGCCAGAAATCCACTCTTGATTTCCACCAGTTCCCCGCCCCGCAACTCTTCCAGAAATTGATAGTTCTGCCGAACGATCGCCACCCGCAGATTCTTCTGCTTCATCGAAGCCGGAGTCATTCCGATCGCATGCAGCAAGAACCAGGTGGCCTGGTCGAAGCGCGAGACGTACATGTGCGAGTTCATGTGACTCGCGAAATCGTACTCCGAAGCCAGCACTGCACCTTTAAACGTGTGGACCCAGTCAGCCATTTTTTCGCCTTTCGCTATTCGCTTTTCGCTGTTCGCTCTCCACTAACAGCTCTTAGTTCATAGCCTCTAACTCTTAGCTGCCCTAAGTTACCGGTCAGTCCGGGCGCTGCTCTGTAGCGTCCTCCTGGACAGTCATAGGTGCGTTCTTAGTCACGCCCTCTAAGGTCTGTCATGAGCGGGCTGTCATCCTGAGCGAGCGCAGCGAGTCGAAGAGCCTGCCCCGAGCGAAGCCGAGGGGACCCCTATTCTGGTGAAGCTGCTTGTTCCGCCACTCTCACCGCCGCTGTTTCCGCACGCCGCTCCACTGCCGCAACAAACTCTGCCATCCTCTCCAGCGTCGCTTCGGTCTGATCGCGATGCGGCGAGTGTTTGCAGTTTGGCAGCATAACGATCTCGGCCGCTGGCACAGCTGCCTGGATTGCCTTCACCTGCGCGATCGTGCCGTACTCATCATCCTCGCCCTGAATGCACAAAATTGGACATCGTATCGCCGGCAAATACTCCTCGATGTTCCATGCCCGAAACTGCGGATCGAGCCAAATGTCGTTCCAACCCCAAAACGTCGCATCCACGTGCTGGTGATACCGCCCAAGTTTCCGTGGCAGATCTGTCGTCAGGTAGGCGACCTTGGCCTGCGTGATGCTCGCAACACTCAGGTCTTCCACAAAGACGTGCGGCGCTTCCAGAATCAACGCCCGCAGCCGCTCCGGATACTTCCCGGCGAAGATCAACGCGATCGACCCTCCGTCGCTATGGCCTAGGACAATTGGCTTTGCGATGTTTAACTTGTCGAGCAATTCCGGCAATACCACTTCGCCTTCGTGGTGCATGAACTCCACCGGCCTCTTCTCCATCAGCCGGTCAGAATTTCCGAGTCCGTAGCGTGAATACACAAGCACGCCAGACCCCGTACGCGACGCAAGGAGTTGCGGAAAGTCCTTCCATAGCGCGACCGAACCCAAGCCTTCGTGCAGCATGACGATCGTCGGGCGATCCCCTTCTGCCGGCTCGATCCATAACGTCTCCAACCGCTTGCCATCGACAAGGACTTCGCCGCGTTGTTGAGTAGCTTGCAAAGGCTATTCCGCTGACGGGTCCGCCGCCTGCGCCACGAGTGTAGACAACGTTGCCGCCGATCCTTGCATGGCAACTCGCTGGTGATAGAACCACAGTCCATGCAATCCGCCGAGTTCTTCGCCGCCCCCCGCGCGCCCGGGACCGCCGTGCATCAGCGAGGGCAACACGATGCCATGTCCCGTATGGCTGTCGCCGATGGCAGGGTCCACCAACAGCAGCCGGCCGTGCGTTGTGCCCAGCGCAACTGCCGCCTCGGCGAGAAACCCCGTGTCACCGCTGAACACAGACGCCGCCAGCGAACCGCCTCCGCGTCGCGCGACCGCGAAAGCATCCGTTTTGTCGCGATACGGAACGACCGTAGCAACCGGCCCGAAGATTTCCAGTTCGTGGACCATCTCCCCGTCCACGCCGTTGTTCAGCCTCAACAGCGTGGGGGGCACAAACGCTCCCTTTGCGGCGTCTGCGTCGACTAGCGCGAAAGGCTCGGGCCGATAGGCAATTGTCGCTTGAGCACTTAACTTGCGAATTCCCTCTTCCACGGACTTGCGCTGTGCCATGTTCACGACTGGCCCCATGTTCACCGAGGCATTCGCGGGATCGCCCACCACGACCTTCGCCAGTGCCGCCGCGATCGCATCGGTCGCTGCCGCCGCGTGTTCGGCCGGAACCAAGACGCGTCGAATGGCCGTACACTTCTGTCCGGTCTTCGATGTCATTTCGCGGACCACTTCGCGAATAAGGAAGTCAAACGATGGCGAGCCCGGCGTCGCATCCGGACCGAGAATCGCGGCATTAAGGCTGTCGGCTTCGATGTTCAGGCGCACCCCGTGTTGTCGAATGCGTGGGTGCTGACGGATTCCCTCTCCTGTCTCCGCAGAGCCGGTAAAGGCGACGGCATCGCCTAGCTGAAGATGATCGAGCAGATCGTTCGGCGAGCCGCACAGTATGGATAGCGCACCCGGCGGAAGAATGCCGGCATCGATCACCGCATGCACCATCTCCTGCGCCAGCCACGCCGTCGAAGTCGCCGGTTTGCTCAGGACGGGAACACCCGCGAGCAAGCTAACCGCCGCTTTCTCCCAAAGGCCCCACGCCGGAAAATTGAAAGCGTTGATGTGAAGGGCCACTCCATCGAGCGGAACCCCTACATGGAGTCCCTGAAAATTCTGGTCGCGTGCCAGACGCATCGGGGAGCCGTCGCGCAGCATACGCGCATCGCTAAGCTTCGCGCCGATCTTTGCGAAGTACTTCAACGTACCGATCGAGCCATCAACATCGATCGCGGCATCTGCCTTGGTATTGCCCGAATTCTTGCGCGCAATCACGTACCACTCGTCGCGGCGCGTCGCCAGCAGGTCCGCAATTTTTCCCAGCATCTCCGCACGCTGCGCATAAGTGAGTTTGCGCAGTTCCGTACCTCCCACACTGCGGGAGTAGTCAAGCGCTGCGTTAAGGTCCAACCCTTTCGAGCTTGCCCAGGTGAGCGCCGTGCCGTCGCAAGGGTTAACCAGCGCCGCGCCGCGTTCCGTGCCCACCTGCCATTTTCCGCCCAGGTAGCTCTGGAGCACCTTTGCATCGGTTGCCGTTGGATTTTCCAATGTAGTAGCCATATCTATGCAATCTCCGATGATGACGCGACATGCTGCTCGACCCAGGGCACGACCCACTGCGCAGCCACCTCTTCAGGCAACGTGCCCGAGCTTGCATCGTGCGTTAGCATTTCGCCGGCCCGTCTGGCGCCGAGTTCGGTCAACAACTTGTCAAAGCGAATTCCGCCATGGCAGTAGGTATCTTTGTAGGTGCGATCACCGAGCGCGATCACCCCGTAGGTCACGCCGGTGAGGTTCGGTTTCTCGCTTTCAAGACTGTTGAACAATGCTTGTGCATTGTCGGGAACATCGCCCTGTCCGTAGGTGGAAGTGCAAATCAGGAACGTTCCGCCACCCTGAAAGATACTGGCGTCGAGCCCGTCCATCACCTGAATCGTAGCCTGATGGCCAGCCGACTCCAGCGCTTGCTGCACTTCCTGCGCCACCATCTCGGCCGTGCCGGTCATGGTACCCACCAATATCGTGATGTCGAGGCCCATGCTAGCGTTCCCCACCCTTGGCACTATTATACGGGCGGCTACGGAAGTATAATGCATCCACCGTGGGCCGAAAGCGCGACATAGTGCATCTCGCCGGCACGGAGGCGCCAGAGGATGCCTCCGCTGCGAACCAGATTGCCGCGAACGCCGACTCAGCCTCGGAGCCCAATTACCTTCAGCTCCTGGGCGAACGGGTGCGCGAGACCCGCGCTCGACGCGGCATGACCCGCAAGATCCTTGCTCGTGATTCGGGAGTCTCCGAGCGTTATCTGGCCCAACTCGAAACCGGTGAAGGCAATGTTTCGATCTTGCTGCTGCGGCAAATCGCGCAGGCGCTGGATACCCCCCTGCAGGCCCTAGTGCTCGACGGCCCGGAGCCTCCGGTGGACTTGGTGCACACCACGGAATTTCTGCGGCGGTTGCCCGCGACGGAACTCGCGGAAGCGCGGCGCCTCCTGGTCGAACACTTCGGCGGAGTCGACTTGGACGCACGGCGCGGTCGTATCGCCTTGATTGGGCTGCGTGGCGCGGGAAAATCCACTTTAGGAGCCATGCTCGCAGACCGCATCGAGGCGCCGTTCCTCGAACTGGATCGCCTCATCGAGCAGGAAAGCGGTGTCAGCCTCAGCGTCATCTTCGATCTCTACGGCCAGAGCGGCTTTCGTCGTTTGGAGCGCCGCGTCCTGGATCAGGTCATCGAACGTTATCCGCGATTCGTGCTGGCAACCGGTGGCAGCCTGGTCTCCGAGCCAGCGACTTTCGAGCGATTGCTCACCATGTGCTTCACCGTATGGCTGCGGGCTACGCCGGAAGAACATATGCACCGCGTCATCGCCCAGGGCGACATGCGGCCTATGGCCGACAACCGCGAATCCATGTCCGACTTGCGGCGTATTCTCGAAGTGCGCGAGCCGTTGTATCGCAAGGCCGACGCCACCATCGACACCAGCGAATCAACCGTTGACGAAGAGCTACAGAGGCTTGTGGTTGCGATGGACAGTGGTTAGCATATAAGTCAAGTAAGCCGCACCTAAACTGAGCTTCAGCGATATGAAATTGACTCGCAAAGAACACATTGTGCCGCGCATGCTCCTGTCGAATTTCACAGATCCGAAGGGGGTACTTTGGGTCTATACCAAAGATAGGCCCGTTCGACCAAGTAAACCTGAGAACGAATGTTTGGAAAGGGATTTTTTTGAATTCGAGCTACGCGGTCGAAGAACGAAAAACGAATACGAAAACTGGCTCGCCGAGATCGAAGGCGATGCGCGCCCAATTCTGCAATTGTTGGTCGAGCGCCGATGGCTTGGAGCTAGGGAAGCTGAGATATGGGCGGTATTCGTGGCTTCGCTGTTTGGAAGATCCAGAAAGGTGCGTGCCCAAATCTCGGAGGCAATGATCAATAAGCTTCGCGATCAGACGGAGGATCCTGAGTTTCTTAGAGAACTGCAGTACTGGTTACTTCAAAGGGGTGAACTCCACTACGCCGAAGACCTGAAGAAGAAGGTTGCAGAGTTTCGGACGGCCCGCGAAACCCCATCTTTTTACCATGTCGGGGCATTGCCAAACCGTGTACGAGTGTTACTCGGACCATTGCTGGAGAGGACCTGGAACACCCTCGAAGCCCCGGCGGGCAAGAGCTTCCTAATTTCGGACTGCCCGGTTATCACCCTCGAGCGTAAGGGCGGTCAATTCTTGCCCGGGGCTGGATTTGCGAAAAAGGACACGGTGGTATTGCTCCCGCTTGACTCGGCACACCTGTTTGTCGCGTCCCCGCGGGATTTTGGCTGGAAGCAGGGGAAAGCGTACCCAGCTGCCGTCGATATGATCAATAAACTCATTGTCCAGTTCGCCCACCGCAATGTTTACGCGAGCGTAGAATCCGATGAAATTACGGCTCTGGTCGACAGCGAAATTGACACGCTCGTGTTTGGCAAGAACGTGTTTCTGCCGGGAAGCGAGTGCGCCACCGTCGATACTTCTCGTTAACACGCTGGCTGTGCTAACCCCATGCAGCTCCCTGTGATTGCCATGACCGAAGCCGAGAACGAGCACTATATCAATGCACTCTACGCGCTCGAGCAAAAGTGCTCGCTGACACGAGAAGAGAAAGAGCTGGCAGCCCTGCTGACGCTGCTGATCGAAAATTTTGAAGAGAAGCGTTACCAGTTGCCGCGCGCCACACCGCGGCAAGCACTGTCCTTCCTGATGGAGCAGCACGCCCTCAAGCAGAAAGATCTGCTAGACATCTTTGGTACCCGCAGCATCGTTTCCGAAGTGATAAGCGGCAAGCGAGATCTGACCAAAGAACAGATCAGGCGCCTCAGCCAACGTTTCCACGTTTCGCCGGAGCTGTTTTTCTAACGTATTCGCTGAGAGCCAATCTGCACCATATTTCCTCTACGCTATTCACGAAAATGCACTATAATGCATCTATCCGCGTGGGGAGCAGCAGTCGCCGACCCGGCGCTGCCTTGAGGAGTGTTAGACCTGCATGACAACTGTGAATGAGAAGCAACCAGTCACGTTCGACGTGGCTCCGGGAGAGCATCGCCATTGGCAGCTCACCATCGATGGCCGTGTGGCCACCCTAGCCATGGACGTCAACGAAGATTGCGGCCTGAAGCCCGGCTACAAGCTCAAGCTCAACTCCTACGACCTTGGAGTTGACATTGAGTTGCACGACATCCTGCAGCGCATCCGCTTCGAGCATCCGGCGGTGGCGTGCGTGGTGCTCACCAGCGCGCGCGAGCGCATGTTTTGTGCAGGCGCCAACATCTACATGCTGGGGACTTCCTCGCATGCCTGGAAAGTGAACTTCTGCAAATTCACTAACGAAACCCGCAATGGCATGGAAGACTCCAGCCGTCACGACGGCCTGAGATTTCTCGCCGCCCTGAACGGAACCACAGCTGGCGGCGGCTACGAACTCGCCCTCGCTTGCGACGAGATCCTGCTGGTCGATGATCGTTCCAGCGCGGTGAGCTTGCCCGAGGTACCGCTCCTGGGCGTGCTGCCTGGCACGGGCGGGTTGACGCGTGTAGTGGACAAACGCAAAGTGCGTCGCGACCTGGCTGACATGTTCTGCACCAATCCTGATGGTGTGAAGGGCGAGCGCGCGAAAGAGTGGGGCCTGGTCGATGACATAGCAGTCCCGGGAAAATTTCCTGAACTGATCCGTGCCCGCGCCGCCGCATTGGTGGCCGACTCAACCCGTCCCGCCGCTGCTAGCGGAATCACTCTGACTCCGCTGCAGCGCAAGGTGGACGACAACGGCTACCACTACAAGCACGTTGACGTTGCGTTCGATCGTCCCGCGCGAACTGTAACGTTGACGGTCCGCGCGCCCGAAGGACTACAGCCTCTTGAGCCCGATGCGATTCACGCCGAAGGCGACCAATGGTGGCCGCTGGCGATGGCGCGCGAACTTGACGACGCTATACTGATGCTCCGCGTCAACGAACCGGAACTCGGGCTTCTGCTGCTCAAGACCTCCGGGAGCCATGAGACGGTGCTCGCTTCCGACGCGGTCATGCTGGAGCATCGCAACCATTGGCTGGTGCGGGAAACCATCGGAATGCTGCGACGGACCCTGGCGCGGCTGGATGTTTCTTCGCGCAGTATGTACGCCATCATCGAGCCGGGATCGTGTTTCGCGGGCGTGCTCTTCGAACTGGTGCTGGCCGCGGACCGCAGCTACATGTTGGCCCTTCCGGAAGAAGAAGGCGACGTGCCAAAGATTGCGGTGGACGAGATGAATTTCGGTCTGCTGCCCGCAGTCAACAGTCGCGGGCGTCTCGAGACTCGATTCAGCGGGAATGCGCGATCCATGGCAGGAGCGGTGGAATCCAAGGGCAAGCTGCTTGGCCCCAAGGAGGCTCTTGACCTCGGCCTCATTACGGTCGCGCCCGACGATCTTGACTGGGAAGATGAGATCCGTGTTGCGATCGAAGAGCGCACGGCGCTTTCGCCCGACGCGCTTACCGGCCTGGAAGCCAGCCTGCGCTTCCCCGGTGCTGAGACCATGGAGACGAAAATCTTTGGCCGGCTTTCCGCGTGGCAGAACTGGGTATTCATCCGGCCGAACTCGACTGGCGAGCATGGTGCGCTCAAGCTTTTCGGGACGGGATCAAAAGCGCGCTTCAATTGGGAAAGAGTGTAGGGTAGAGCGGTGCTAGCTGCATGATTCATGCGGTTTTGTTCTGGAGACAGCCCGCTTTGAAAGGGCACGACTTCACAGGCTGCTGAAAAAGTAAGGTTCAAGGGGCGCACCTTAAGGTGCGCCGATAAATTCTTTAGTTTTTGTCATCACGAGCGGGCTTCAGCCCGCGAAGGATCTGCTTTTTAGACTTCTTCGCCAGCCTCTTCAGCCGTGCCGTTACAAGTGCGTGGAGAGTTCGGCTTCAGCCCCTGAGGTAACTCGCAATTCGTTTCGACACCGAGTTCCCTCAGTGGCTAAAGCTATCTTAAATTACAGCAGCTTACGGCACGGCTGAAGCCGTGCCCCTTCAAGCGTGAGACCTTCGTTGAATAATTCATGGGAAGGCCCGCTCTACCCGGGAAGCGGATTTTCAGGAGTTTAGTGATGTCGATCAATTATCAGGACCGAATTCCGAACAACGTAGACCTCGGCTCCAACCGCACTTTACAGCGCGCACTGGAACACTGGCAGCCGGAATTTCTGAAGTGGTGGCAGGACCTGGGTCCGCGCGACTTTCAGGTGGCGGACGT
The DNA here is from genome assembly GCA_963794545.1 of uncultured Acidobacteriaceae bacterium. Taxonomy (GTDB): domain Bacteria; phylum Acidobacteriota; class Terriglobia; order Terriglobales; family Acidobacteriaceae; genus Bog-257. The sequence continues at coordinate 919,514 of CAWCEH010000007.1, read as the reverse complement.
TTACCTTCGTACCGCGACCTCGGTCGACGCGAAGGGTTGGGCTACTTATGGATTCGTCCACATGCCGGATTATCGTTGGGGAATCTTCCTTGCTGACCGCGACCCCAACCGCAAGATCGGCTTTGGCGACAGCTATGGACAGGAAGTCTGGCAACAGATTCCCGGCGAATTCCGCGCCATATTACGCCGCCTGATCGTTACCCAGGGCGATACCGAGCCCGCGTCCGTCGAGCAACAGCGCATGCTCGGACACACCGCTCCCTCACTTTATGACCTGCGCAATCTGTTCCAAGTGAACGTCGAGGAAGGCCGCCATCTGTGGGCCATGGTCTATCTGCTGCACGCCTACTTTGGGCGCGACGGCCGCGAAGAAGCCGAAGAGTTGCTCGAGCGTCACTCCGGCGACGCCAACAAGCCACGCATCCTCGGCACCTTCAACGAGCCGATCAGCGACTGGCTCAGCTTCTTCATGTTCACCTACTTCACCGATCGCGATGGCAAGTTCCAGTTGAAGTCACTGGCCGAATCGAGCTTCGACCCGCTGGCCCGCACCTGCTCGTTCATGCTGACCGAAGAAGCTCACCACATGTTTGTGGGCGACACCGGAATCAACCGCGTGGTGAGACGGACGCTGGAAGTGATGAAGGAATTAGGCACGGAAGATCCGCTGGCAGTCCGCAATGCTGGCGCCATCGATCTGCCAACCGTGCAGAAGTATCTGAACTTCTGGTTCAGTTCGTCGCTCGACCTGTTCGGCTCGGAGACCTCCTCGAATGCGGCTTCGTATTTTGCAAATGGACTGAAGGGCCGGCCGGACGAGGCGCAATACGAAGATCACATCGCCACCGAGCAGGCCTTCATGCTAGAGCTGCCGGACGCGAAGGGAAGCACTAAGACCGAGCAAATCCCGATGCGTAACGCTATGAACGAAGTCACGCGCGGGTCGTACGTCCGTGACTGCGAACTGGGCGTGAAGCGCTGGAACCGTCTGATCGAGAAGGCCGGCTATTCGTTCCGCTTGTCGCTGCCCAGCACGCGTTTCCGGCGCAACATCGGAAGCTGGGCCGGCGTTCCCACCGATCTAACCGGCCTGCCGATTGGCGCGGAACAGTTCAACGCCCAGATCGGCGAATGGCTCCCGAGCGACAGCGACCGTGCTTACATCATGAGCCTCATGCACGGCGTACACGAGCAGGGCAAAATGGCAGCGTGGATTGCCCCTCCCGATCGCGGCATCAACAACAATCCCGTGGACTACGAATACGTGAAGATGCATTGAACTTGGACGATCTCATCTGCGTACAAAGCCTTACCAGGGGAGGCTCTTGATGGGCTTTCGACCGATAGCTCGAATCATTACGATCCTGCTATGTTCAGCGGTCGGATCGTGGTCACAGAATGCCTGTGCGGGCAAGCCACAAATAATGGTGCTCGGCACCTATCACATGACTAATCCCGGCCGTGACGTTTACAACATGCAGGTTGATGACGTGCGCGCTCCCAAGCGCCAGCAGGAGCTTGCAGAACTCACGGATGTGCTGGCCAAGTTTAAGCCGACGAAGATCGCGATTGAGGCCGATCCGGAGAGCAAAGGTGTTCCCGCGGCCTTTCAGGAATATCTTGCCGGTAAGCATGAGCTGTCGCAAAACGAAATTGAGCAGATCGGTTTTCGGCTCGCCAAGCAGCTGGGCCAGAAGCAGCTGTACCCGGTCAACGTGGAGGGGGAATTCCCTTTGCAGCGCGTGATGGATTATGCCAAGGCAAAAGATCGTGCGCAGGAGCTGCAAAAGATCATGGGCTCCATCGGACAATCGGTGGCGGAGGACGATGCATATGTCAAGAATCACACCATCCTTGAGTCGCTGCTCTACATGAACTCACCCAGCTCGGTCGCCGCGGGAAATGATTTCTACATGCAAGTGGCGAGCTTTGGCGAGGACGGCGACTACGCCGGCCCGGACCTTCTGGCCGACTGGTACGCGCGCAATATTCGCATCCACAGCAATATTCTCAAGCTGATCGCGTCGCCAGGCGACCGCATCCTGGTGATCTACGGCGCGGGTCATCTGGGCTGGCTGCAAGAGAATGTGAAGATGGACTCCCATCTCTGCCTGCGAACTCTTGCCGAATTTGTTCCGAATAAGTGAGCATGGCGGCGAATATATTTCTCAAATGCGACACATCGCCATCATCGGTAGTGGTCCGGCGGGTTGTTACCTGGCGGACAGTCTGCTTCGCCTGATTCCCGATGCCTCCATTGACATCTTCGAACGCCTGCCCGTGCCGTTCGGACTTGTCCGGTACGGAGTTGCTCCGGACCATCAGGGCACAAAGGCAGTGGCGCGTGTGCTCGACCGCGTGCTCTCTCGCGACCGCGTCAGCTTTTTCGGCAATGTCGAAGTTGGCCGCGACGTTCGGCTTGAGGAGTTGATGTCGCTCTACGATGTGGTTGTCCTGGCAACCGGCGCCTCGCGCGATCGCCGGCTCAACATTCCGGGCGAGGCCCTTCCCGGTGTCCTCGGCTCTGGGGCTTTCACCGGCTGGTACAACGGGCATCCAGATCATCCGCCGCCCGCAGTTCACGGTGTAAGGTCGGCAGTAGTCATTGGCAACGGGAATGTGGCGATCGATGTGGCCCGTGTCCTCGCCAAAAACTCGGCTGAGCTAGCCGGTTCCGATCTCTCGCCCGATTTGACGTCGTGGCTGGAGATGCAGCCGATCGAGACCATTCATATCGTCGGCCGGCGCAGTGCCGCCGATGCCAAGTTTACTGAGCACGAACTCGCCGAACTCGGCCCTTTGCAGAAGGCGGTTCCTATCGTGGCAGAACCGTCCGGTCTGTCCGGAAATAGCGCTGTCGTCGAGACTTTGCGCAGCTTCGCGCGGAACGAACCGCGCACTACTTCGACAACGATTTACCTTCACTTTAATTTGACCCCCGTTGCTTTCCTCGGTGACGAGCGACTCCGGGCCGTGCAGTTCCGTTCAGCCGACGGAGCGCTCAGCGAAATTGCCGCGCAACTCGCCGTCACCTGTATCGGATACGAGGCGGGCGCTTGCTGCACTGCCATTCCCGCTAACGGAATCTTTCGCAACGAAGAAGGAAAAATCAAAGACCGGCTGTACGTCGTTGGATGGGCAAAGCGAGGCCCATCAGGAACAATTCCCACGAACCGCACTGAAGCACAGCCCCTGGCTCAGAAAATCGCGAATGAAATAGTGGACGGTGCACGACCGGGGAAAGCCGGAATTGTCCAACTGCTCGAACAACGGCAAATCTGCCGGACGGATTATGCCGCGTGGCGGCGAATCGATGCGGCAGAATTGGCACGCGCGAGCGCGGAGCGTTGCCGGATGAAATTCAGCAGCGTGGCCGAGATGATGGAAGCGGCCCAAGCATCCCAGCTTCGCCCTGCCTAGAATAGCGACCCAGCCGATCGCACCTCGCAAACCAACTGACTGAATTAGGCTTCCAACTCGAAATGGGGCAAAATCAATAACTGCAAGATGGAACGGCATCGTTTGGTAATGTACGCTGTGCAGGACAATACTTGAGCCTAATGAGCACCACCACAACACCCGCACGAGGTACCCGCCGCCACGCACACCGGGGAGGTTTGCGGATGGTGGCTGTTCTGGAGGCGCTCAAGGGTGCCTTAGCGCTGCTGGCGGCGTATGTGCTCATTTCCATGATCCATCACGACGTTGATTTCGAAAGCGCCGCGGAGAGCATTCTTTTCTTTTTGCATCTTAGTCCCGGTCATCGCCTGTCGCAGGCGTTCCTGCACGCGGCAGATAAGATGTCGGACGTGAACGTGATGCTGATAGGGGGGCTGGCGGGCGCTTATGCCTTGCTGCGTTTTTTGGAGGGGTATGGCTTGTGGAGACAACGGGCATGGGCGGAATGGCTGGCGATCATCTCCGGATGCGTGTACATCCCGTTCGAAGTGTACAAAATAGTACGTCACCCCACTGCATTTCATTGGACGCTGCTCGGCATCAACATCCTCGTTGTACTCTACATCGCCTGGGTGCGCTGGGACGAAATCACCGCCGCCCGACTGCAAAGGTCGGAAATGCCCAGCGAAGGGGACTAACCCACATGTGCGGAGCGCAGGGCCTCGGCTCTCAGTAGTTCCAGAACACCCCGGCGCGCGTTGTCGTCTTCCGTTCCGAAAGCCGGTGGCTCAATCTCCTCAAAGTAGCGCCAGGCGCTGTGCGCCTGCACCGGGTTGCCTCTTCGCTGTGCGTCGGTAGCCGCCTCGCACAACAGAGCAAATGCAAGGCTTTGGCTCAACCGGTGCAATAACTTCCTTGCATAGCGTTGTGCACTTTGCTCGTCCCGCATCGCCACTGCAACTGCCTCGCGGTCACCGTCGAGCCTGCCTTGCATAGCCTTGCGTAGTTTGCCCTGCGTCTCTGGAAGCTTTTGCTGGATACCTCCCATTCGCGACTCGTACTGCTCCCAGCCTCGATAGCGAGGAGCCAGCAGGCGCAGCAACTCCAGGGCCTGAATGTTGGCCGGGCCCTCCCAAACCGTCAGCACTTGCGCATCACGTAACAGACGGGCCACGGGATAGTCGCTGGTGTAGCCATTGCCGCCGATCAACTCCAGCGCAGCCCGAGCCGCCGTAATGGCATACTCCGCCGTCAAGTATTTTGCGAGCGCCGTGACCATTCGCAACCAGGTGCGGCGTTCTCGGTCTTGCTGCGCCTCGTCGAAGGCGATGGCAGCCTCGAAGGCGAGCAGTGTGCCCGCCTCGAACTGCACGCGTATCCGCAACAACTCATCCTGCACCATGGGGTAATCAACTAAGGCGTGGCCGAAGGCATAGCGAGATTTCGCCCATGCAATGGCCTCGCGCAGCGCTCTGCGTTGTACTCCTGCGGATCCAACGGCATTGTGAACACGGCTGTACTCGAGCGCCTCCATCATCAGACGGAAGCCATCGGGCGGCGCAGCAACTTCGACCGCTTCCGCGCCTAGTAAATCGATCTCTCCGGTCGGAAGCCCTTTGGTGCCGAGCTTGTCTTTCAAGCGACGGATGCGATAGTGGTTTGGCCGACCATCTTCCAGATGACTCGACACGAGGTAGAGGCCAAGTCCAGCGGTCCCGCTGCCGGCTCCGTCGGGCCGCGCCGTAGCTAGCGCAAGGCCGCTGTTAGCGTTGCTGGTGAACCACTTCAATCCGTGCAGCGCAAAGCGGTCGCCATTCGGAACTGCCGTCGTGGTGGTCGCTCCCACATCGCTGCCACCGTGCTGTTCGGTTGCCCATGTGCCGCCGGTCTTGGCTAGACCGTCCATCCGGACAACATCGTAAAGAAATTGCTGCCGTACCGCGTCCGGCGCATGCGCGCTGAGTACGTACGCAAGCGCTCCGGTGAGCGTAACCGGACAATGCAGGCTAATGTCGGATTGCGATAACACGTAGCCCATCGCGAAGGTCAGCAGGTGAGGGGCCTTCTCGGCGTACGGCAATCCAATGATTCCGCGACGATAAAGCTCCTGATGTTGCTCGTCGTACCGCCGGTTAAGAACGACCCGGTTTACGACTTCGCCGTTGCGGTCGTAGGTCTCCAACGCCGGAGGCGCATAGCGGTCGGTATAGTTCGCCTGCGCGTCCACCTCCGTACGCACCCAGTCATGAAATTCGGCGAGCATCCGCGAGTAGCTGGCCATGCGCGGCACGCGCGCCGTGAGCCACGGTTCGAGATAGAGGTCGAAGCTGGTGGAATCGTTCATGGTCACCTTCGCAGCGTGGCGAGGAGCGGACATAGGATGAGCTTAAACCTTTCGTGAAAATCTGCGCAGCACGATTTTCCTTCTTGCATTTCACACCCGAGTTGTGGCAAGGTAATTTTCGCGTCAGGAGAAACGCCCGATGATCAATCGCACACATAATCCGATGTGCAGGCAATCAGCGCCAAATCTGGTGCTGGGAAGCCGCCGGGCGTGGTTCGTCCTCTGTAATTAACTTCCGGCGCTCCACGCCTACCCATCGCTAAATCTTGGCCGTCGCTTGGTTGCGCCTCGCATAATGGCGACCAATTTGTCAGCCCATTTTCGCCGCGAAAAGTCGCGGTATCAATTGTTGCCGCCCCGCAAGCTTCGGGCTTGCTTTCGTTCTTCGCTTAGCCGTCATTGCGACAGGTTTCTTGTTTTCTTGTGGTTGTGAGGTGAGCCATGTTGACCTTGAACATTTTGGCCAATGTAAAGAGCCGCGAGGCTCTGTGCACTTCGTGTGTTTACGAAGTGACTCAGAAGGGCTACAGGGGCGAGAAGCTTACCTTTTGCAACTACGGAGGCGGGCTGCGCGAACTGAAGTTCGAGGTGTGCGAGTGCAGTGTCTATGTTGACAGCCGCGTTCCTAAGCCCGCAAAGCCCATTGGCTTCATTAAGCCTGGAGAACCTGTCAGGCCCAGGATCACCGTGATCAAGATCGCCTAGCGGTCAAACCTCAACAAAGTCGACTGGGACCAAGCCGCCGAGCGAAACCTGTTCGGCGGTCCCCGGTCGGCGCAGCCCTCGGCCACCGTGCTGATTAAGGCATCGGAAGTGCCCACTGTGTGGTGAGAGCGTCACTTAACAAGATAATGGTTTCGTTCTTCCTCCGGCGCGGTGATGCCCTCGGGTAAGCGCCCACCGTTGTATTCCGCCAGACGGTTCTTCCATTTCAAGAACTCGGTAATTGTCTGCGGCTCAATGCGTACTTCCACCCGCCGGAGGCTCGCCAACAACAGGTTCATCTCTTTCATCAGACCCACTGGGCTTCTCAGATCCTGCTTCCCCGGCTTTACCGACATTTGCAACTGACGGCCTCCGCACTCGAGCAGGCCCCAATGCTTGGGCAAATCTTCACGCGCAAGCAAGCCCGCCGGAACCATATAAAACCGCCGGCTGCCGAGACCCTCTTCCGGCTTCAGCCGAAATGGCTTGTTGGCATCGGCGAGAAAGTCGCTGCGGGAGATCTTGCATTCCACCACCACCGACTGGCAGGAGCCTTTCCATCCAATGACATCGGGAACCTCGCCGGTGGCGCAATACTGCTCTGAAAGGATGATTCCGCATCTGTATGTATAGCGCAGCCACTCCACAGCCCGCTCAACCAACTGAGCGTGTTTCGCCTCTAAAGATGCTCTCGACATGATGCTGTTGTAACCCGAATTCCGAGGCTTGGGGAGTATCGAAACAGTGGCGGCAGCGTGAGTTCAGCAACCCTCGCCAGCCGCCGGCCGTAGAGAGACTGTGTCGCACCCTCTGCCGTCCCTACGGGACTCGGTCTCACTTCCCACTCTACCCAGCGATTCCGCGCTGGGCTAAGCTCTTTCGCCCCTGCGGGGCTGGTTTTTGCCCGCTTCATTCCACTGTGCAAAACCGATGCGGGGTCGCGACACAGTCTCTAGGCCCCGTAATTGTTTCGTGTAATATCAAGGCTTCGCATGGCGTGGATGATCCAAGCTGAGAATGTCCGCAAAACTTACCACATTGGCAAAGTGGACGTGCCAGCGTTGCGCGGCGTTTCCCTGGAAGTCGAGAAGGGTGAATTCGTCAGCATTGTCGGTCCGTCTGGCAGCGGAAAGTCCACGCTGTTTTACATATTAGGCGGACTGACCCACGCCGACTCCGGACGAGTGTTGATCGACGGCATAGATTTCACGGCTTTGTCAGACTCAGCGCGCACGCGAATGCGCAAATCAAAGATTGGCTTCGTCTTCCAGAAGTTCAACCTGCTGCCAACCCTGACCGCACAAGGTAACATCGAGATCGCTCGCGATATCGCCGGCAAGAACAACGGGAACAGCAACCACGAATACATCGATAGAATCACGCGATTGCTAGGCGTTGATAATCGCCTCGACCATCGCCCCTCCGAGCTGAGCGGAGGTGAGCAGCAGCGAGTGGCGCTGGCACGCGCTCTGGTGAATCAACCCGCCATTGTGCTGGCCGATGAGCCCACCGGCAATCTCGATTCGCAGAACTCCGAAATTGTTCTGAAGATGCTTCGGCAATCGAACCAGGAGCTGGGACAAACGGTATTGATGATTACGCACAATCCCGAGGCGGCGTCCTACGGCGATCGCATCGTTCACATGCGCGATGGTTCCATCGTGCCACCCGAGCAAGACCCGCAATGGAGCCTCGCCCATGACTGAAGATCTTCGCTCTCCCATTCTGCCCGGAGTCGGCGCCTCGGACTACGAACGCTACCTCCGCACCGACGAATTGCTGGCGCTACAGAAGTCGCCGCAGGAAATGCTGCACCCCGACGAATTGACGTTTCAGGTTACGCACCAGGCTTCGGAATTGCTGATGAAGGGGGCAGCGTGGGAACTCGATCGTACCCGGCAATGCATTCACGAAGGAGACCTCAAGAATGCTGCGCGGTTGCTGCGCCGAGCCAACAAGATGCTCGATCATCCGCTCCGCATGCTTAGTTTGCTCGAGAGCATCACGCCCTACGAGTATCACATCATTCGAGCCGGACTTGGGCACGGAAGCGGCCTCGACTCGCCGGGATTCCTCGCGCTACTGCACATCGCGCCTCGACTCGCCGACGCTTTCTTTGAGCAAGTGAAAAATGCCGGCCTGACTCTGGAAGAGCTCTACCGCCGTCACACAGAGTTCTTCGAGCTGCACGATATTGCTGAGGAATTGGTCGATTACGACGAGCGCATGCAGCTCTTCCGCTATGCGCACCTGAAGCTGGCGCAGCGTATCATCGGTGGCGGCGTAGTCGGCACCATGGGAACACCGGTGGAAGTGCTCAAGCAAAGGATGGAGTACCCGCTCTATCGCGCGCTCTGGGACGTGCGCAACGAGATCACCTCGCGGGTCAATGCGGACCAAGCCCCTGGACACGGCGGAGTGTATTGACTGGCATCAGCTTGCGTCGAGTTTTCTTGGGGGTCATGTCCCCGCTCTCATTTGCCCGTCGGTTCGGGCTTTCGCTATAATCCAATACGGCGAGCGGGAGTAACTCAGTGGTAGAGTGCGACCTTGCCAAGGTCGAAGTCGCGGGTTCAAATCCCGTCTCCCGCTCCAGAATTCGTCGCCCTCGCCGCGCGCGAGGGTTTTTCGCATCACCCGTCTTCGAGGCGCGGTACCCAAGTGGTAAGGGAGAGGTCTGCAAAACCTTTATGCGTGGGTTCGATTCCCACCCGCGCCTCCAACCTTCAACATAGATTCTTGCAGGCCGAGCGCCACGACTTGTACGATTCGGTCGGTCCTTTTCCACTAGCTCTAATGCCCGAGGATCCCCTTTTTCACGTTTGCAGTGGGGGGCTTCGGCCCGAGCCACACCGACAAGAGCACTGGGTTGAAGGCCGAACCGGCAATGGTCAACTTGTCCTTGCCATTGATGGCGAGGGTCGTGCCCGTGCCCGGGACGTAAGTGAAGACCATCTGGTCGCCCACATTGAGGGGCTCGAGCGCGCCCAGCAATCGGTCGATGTCGGGCTTCATCGTATTCATGGCGTCCGGCGTATTGTCGGTGAACGACTCCTTGAAGGCATTCGCCATTTGGCTCTTGCTGGCGCCGTGCAGGAACTGCATGACGATCCGATTGGGCGCGTCGGCCTTGATGATGGCGCTGGGATCCGACGACTTCTGCTCAAGGTAGAGTCCAGCGACGTAGACTTTCACCATGAACTCGGTTCGCAATCCCAGACCATTGAGCACCAGCTTTGTGCTCCCAACCTGCGCCGTGTCCGGCAGGGTCACTCCCGCCAGGCTGGCGGCGTGTAGATTGCACATCGATACCAACACGAACATAGCAACGACAACAGATATGAAAGTTTTCCGCATGAGAACTCCTTGAAAAGTAGGTTACGACCCGAGATGGTAGCACAGGGTCCATCTGTGGCACGCTTCGGCTAAGGGTCTGCAACCTTTATGCTTGGGTTCGATTCCCACCCGCGCCTCCAATCTTCTTGGCATTCGGGCTTTTTCTGTGCAAAAGCCAGTCCCCCTGTGATTTGAATCACAGCCAAAGGTTCGGTCCGGGCGACAGACTATGGGAGTGTTTATGGATCGTTTCGCCATCATCACCAACCGCAAACGCGCCATCATCGCGCTGGTGCATTCCGTCTTTTTCCTCGGTGTGGCCGGGATGCAACTCGCCATTTCACACGCCGAGGCATTTTCGATTCATCGCGAGAAGATAGCAGGTAGCGTCATTCTGCTGGCTGTTTATGTGATCGTCACGACAGTGCTTCTGGTCCTGTTGCGTTTCTCCCACTGCGCCAAGGAGAAGCTCTATTTCGCCCTTTGCGCCGCCAGCGCCGCCTTTGGGCTGCTGCGCATCCTGCTTGGCGATCCCGTGTTGCACGCCAACGTGCTCCGCGTGCTTTTTCTCGCCGGCGCCGTCCTGATTGGGACCGCCATCCTGCGCGGGCACTCCGCAGTGGCCGTGGCTGGCGAAGCCAAGGCCCAATAGCCTTATCCGTCCGCCGCCCTCGGCCTAGCCGACTGCAAAATCTTCAGCACTTCCTTATTGCCCTCTTGCACAGCCATGTCGGCCGCAGTCTGGCCTTTATCGTTCTTGATGGCCGGGTCGGCGCCCGCATCCAACAGCAATTGTGCCCTCTGCACACTGTTGTGCATGGCCGCCTCATGCAATGCGGTGTAGCCAGCGTTGTTGTTGGGTGTTGGGATCGGCGCCAGCGCCTAAGACAAGCTTCAGTAGCGCGGCATTGCGCGAAGTAGCCGCACTGTGGATCACCGCGATCCGGCTGGGTGAAACGGCATTGGCGTCGGCTCCGTGTCGGACCAGGGCTTCCGCCGCTTGGAACTGCCCGAAGAAGCATGCCAGATGCAACGGCGTGAAGCCATCTGCTGCTGCGCGCCTTGACCAGCTGGCCGTCGTTTACCAGGAGTTTGCTGAGGCGCGCTACATCACCTAAAGCGGCGGACTCGAAGACGTCGAGTTCACCCGCTGCCGGGCGCAAAAGATCAACGATCTCCGACCTGTTTTCATAGCGCGCCTGTAACAGCGCGGAAATACCTCCCGGATTGCGCGCGCGCGCCAGCCTCGCGTCTGCGGCAATCAACTGCGCGACGCGCTCCTTATCATTGGCGGTGATGGCAGCGAATATATCGTGCTCCAAAGCGACCTCCTGCATTTTGTTCGGGCGAACGTCTCGACGACGCTCAGAACGCGGCGGCGCCGGCTTCCGCAACGGCGTGGTCCTGCTCGCCGGAACCGCCGCTCACGCCGATCGCGCCCACGACTTTTCCGTCGCGTTTCAGAGGAATTCCTCCCGCGAAGATCATGATCTTGCAGTCGTTGGAGACATGAATGCCGAAGAATTGTCCGCCCGATTGCGAATGAGTAGCCAAGTCCTTAGTCGTGATATCGAACGCTCGTGAGGTGTAGGCCTTCTTCATGGAAATATCGATACTGCCGATCCAAGCGCCATCCATGCGCACGTGCGCCACGATGTTACCGCCCTCGTCAGCCACTGCGATATTCATAGGTTGACCGATTTCCTGTGCTTTCTTTTCGGCGGCCACGATCACGCGGCGCGCATCTGCAAGATTTACTCCTGCCATTCTTCCTCCCCTATGAGTTATGAGTTACGGGCCGCACAGGCGGCGGCTTTCGACAATAACGGGTCGCAGCGCCTTTGGCAAGCGCAAGCGCGCCGAAACTCACCCGCTCGATCCGAAGAGACTGTATAGCAGAATTCCCAGCACAATCAAGGTGATGAAGACATACATGTAATCGTGCTCGAGGGCGAAGGCGATGGCTGAAAAGAGAACTCGCGCCACTGGGGTTGCGATCAGCAGTAGCAATCCGAGTTGAATAATCGCCCTACCGCTCATGCCCAGCGCACCGCGAACGATGCCGCTCACGCTTTTCAGGCTGTGAGGTTCGCCGTGGAACACGCTATAGCTCGGCACTTCGTTACCGTGGCGGCCGAGATATACCGCTGCGCCGAATAGAACGACGGTGGCCGCCAGGATGACCCCGGTACGCAGCAGCGCGCCGATGATAACTTCAATGCGTTGATCGTTCCAATTTTGCACGCTCACATTCGCCCCGTTATTCCCTTGTAGACCATTTCGAGTCCCAGCACCACGATCACCGCTCCGAACAAGTATCGCAACACCTTGACTCGGGCTCTTACCAGCACACGCGCGCCGATGAGCGACCCCGCCAGCACGCCCAGCATCACCGGCATTGCCAATCCCGGCACGATGTAGCCGCGGTGAAGATACAGTCCCGCGCTCGCGGCTGCAGTCACGCCGATCATGAAGTTGCTGGTGGTGGTCGAAACTTTGAATGGAATCTTCATCGCCTGGTCCATGGCCAGGACCTTCACCGCGCCCGAGCCAATGCCCAGCAATCCGGAAAGCACGCCCGCGACGAACATCAAGCCATATCCGGCGGGAACACCGGTGACGTTGTAGGACAGCTTTCCCTGTGGACCGGGATAGGAACCATTCAGGCGCAACCGCTCGGCCAGTTTCGAGGAAGCTAACTGAGAGCCATGTTCCTCGCTGTGATGGCTCGACAGATAGGCGGAGTAGAGGAGTACGAGGCCAAACACAACCGCAATCGCGTTGCCGGAAACATGAAGTGCAACGGCGGCTCCCGCGATCGCGCCAGCCGTGGTTGCGGTTTCCAGAAACATACCGATGCGAATGTTGGAGTAGCCTTCCCGGACATACGCGGCCGCCGCGCCGGAAGAGGTCGCGATCACGGAAACAAGAGACGCACCAATGGCATAGCGGATGTCCACGTTGAACAGCAAGGCCAGCATGGGCACCACCACGACCCCGCCGCCCAAGCCGGTCAGCGCTCCCAGAAATCCGGCGAGTAACGAGCCAAGCCCGATCAACGCGCTGAATTCAAGAATGTTCATGCACCCTTACCGGACACCCATGACGGCAGCTTTCGAATTCCTTACCACAGCAAAGTGTATGGATTGTAAATGCAGGATGGACGTTGTCCAGCAGTTGGCCATCAAGCTGGATTTTAGGCGCAGAACGCGTTACGTTAGAAATATCCGGACGGCGCGGTACCCAAGTGGTAAGGGAGAGGTCTGCAAAACCTTTATGCGTGGGTTCGATTCCCACCCGCGCCTCCAGAATTCGGCACAAATTCGAGTGGTCCATCAGTCGTCAGCCTCGCGAACTTTTCTTCCAGTTGTGTACACATTCAGGGCGACGCTCGCTGTCTACACCGCTCCTTGACAGTTTTTTCAAATCGGGAATGGCCCGCGAAAGCTGTGAGGCATCCGCTTTGCTGCTTGACAATTCTTCTCTTCGCTCTAGACTGGGCTGGTAACTTGCGCACGCTCTGTAATCGTTCCCAAATTGCGCCGCGCGCTTATGAGCGGGCAAAGCTACGACAGGAATGATCGGCCTGTCGCCGGCTCACCGTCCCCAGTTGTTGAGCCCCTATCGACTCCAACTTCGTCTGACCCTCGATCATCAAGCAAAGAAGGTTCCGCTATGAACCAGCACCGTAGGCCCCTGCTGCTGATCCTCGTTGCCGTCATCTTTGTAAGTGGCGGCTATGCCTCTCCAATTCATAAACCCGGGAGTCATGATAAGGTCTCTTCCTATGGTGCACTCCTTCGGTACATAAGTTTCGCACCCGACGATTGGCTCGGGGGAACAGGCAACTGGAGTAACGGAGCTGATTGGAGTTCTGGCTTACCCAGCGACAGCAGCGATGTGGTCATCAACACAGGTAATGACTACGTGACGCTAGACACTAATGCCAACATCAACTCCCTCACTCTTGGCGGAAACAGTGGAAGCTCGACCCTGTTTGATGATGGTTCAACCCACTACTCCGTCAACATAGCTGGCGCTCTCACTGTCAATCAGTCTGGGACATTGACGCTAATGGGCGACGGAATAACCGCCAATGCAGACTCGACTAATGCTGGCACGATTAACCTCCAGTTGTCGGGACTTCAGCTTAACGGAGGTTTTACTAACTCCGGAGATATAGAGCTGCAAAGCGGCCTCCCGAGTATTCAGGTCAGCGGTAACTTTAGCAACGCGGGCCGGATCATCGATGAGGAGTTGCCAGGCATCGGAGCGTCGCTGGGCGTTGGCGGTGACATGAATAACTCTGGCCTAATCTCGATATTCGCACTCGGTGTTAATGGCACCCTAACGAACCATAGCGGAGCATCTCTCAATGCCGGATCTCTCAGCGTCGGCGGCAATCTGGTAAACGCAGGAGAAATAATTGGCGCCGTCCCAGGCAGTGGCTTTAGCGTCTCGGGTGCTCTTATCAACAGCGGAACGTTTAACTTGGATTATGCGACGGCTACCGTGGGGAGCCTAAATAACAGTGGCTATATTCACGGGGGGATTCTGAGCGTTCGGGGCGATGCGCTTAACTCTGGGGGACTTGGAGAGTCTTATTATGGTCAGCCCGGCGGCCAAATGATTTCTGTCGGCGGTACCCTTACCAATACCGCGACGGGGTCTCTACAGTTGATCGGACCTGTAAGCGCTGGTGCCGCAAATATTGTCAACGGCGGCACCATCACCCTGGACAACATCACCACCTTCGAGCCCGGTTCCTCGCTGTATGTTGGCAATCTGAATAATTCGGGTACGCTTTCGCTGGGTGCAGAGTTCGGCGGTGGTAACCAGGTGTCCGTCAGCGGTATGCTGACCAACAACACTGGCGGAACATTCTCTCTTGGAGCGGCGTCCGACGTAGCTAATGTAGGTCACATCATGAACGCCGGATCTATCTCCATTGCCAGTGGCGCAACCTTAACTGTGAGTGGCGCCAGTGCGCCCACCAATGCGCTTCCCGGCTTCGTCAATACAGGAATCGTGAACGTCGCCTCTGGCGGCACTATGAACAGCGGGCTCACCTACGTTCAAACCGCCGGGCAAACCACTGTCGATGGCACTCTACGCGCTTTTGGAAGAGTTGCTATTGTCAATTTTGTCGGTGGTTCGGTTTATGGCAATGGCACCATTCAAGGCCCAATTATGTCCAACGCAGCAATTAACATTGGCGACGCTCCTATGACCGTCGGCCAGATGTCCTTCATGGGCAACTACACGCAAGAAGCGAACGGGAGTTTGACCTTCGATATTGCTGGCGCCTCTCTTGGACAATACGATCAGCTCAATGTGAGTGGCCACGCGCAGCTCAATGGCCTGATGACGGTGGATTTGCTTCACGGCTTCGTGCCTCAGATCGGAAACAACTTCGACATCATGAACTTTGCGAACCAGTCGGGGACGTTTTCTCTGGTCATGGGTCTCCCTATTAACGGGCAAGAGCACTTCACTCTAGAGTACAACCCGACCAATCTAACACTCGACGTGGTCGCGGGCCCGCTGTTGGGAGCGGATTTTGGTAGCGGAGCTTCGCCCGCCGGCGCCCCGTTGTTTGCGGTTCCCGATGATGACGGAGCGACGCTCCTCGCATCCAACGTCGCATCCGGCGGCGCATCTGGCACTACATCCAGCAGGGCGTCTCACTCTGGCCTGTCCTCACCGACGCCGGAGCCGGGCAGCCTATTGCTTCTCGTTTCGGGCCTGTTGTGCGTGGGCTATAGTGTGCGCCGTCGGATGGCGAAGTAGCAAAATCAGCACGGACCCAATCCCAGGATAGTGGGTCCGTGCCGGTTCTTAGACACGTAGGACTGAGACTTTTTCGAGTCGATTGACTTCCCGAGGAACTGACTCCTGTGAATGCGGCACGATTCCTCGCGCCGTGGTCCCTACAGCCGCAAACTAAGGGTGGGCTGCAGTGTCGCCGCTGTAGTATCCCTCTCTGGTTTGCACTATCAGGTCTTTCTGAGTCGTGGTCAGATGGATCTTGTGATAGCCGGGCACGGCGTCGGTCTTGTCTGGAGTGTAGCCCAGGCTGTACTGATTGCGCAGTTCTTCTTCAATACTCGCGTAGATTTGATGGATCGATTGCTTTTTGGAGACTTCAAAGAAGCGACCGCCGGTCTCCCTTGAAATCTGCTCCAGAACTTTCTTGCCGTCGGGAAGGGATTGCTGGGGATACCCCATAGGCCCGCCGCGACCCATACCACCTCCGCCGTGACGACCCATTCCTCCACCCATTCCGCCCATGTGCCCGCCATAGCCACCGCCGTAGGCATCCTTGTCGGAGAACAGGATGGAGTAAACCAGGGTATTCGCACGCTGGGCCGCCTCGATCGCTCGGCTGAGCGTCACTTTGCTTCCAGTATCCACTCCGTCGGAGAGGATGATGAGCGCCTTACGGCCCTGCTGCTTCTGCATCAGTTCGTCCGAGGCAAGAAAGACGGCGTCATACAGCGTGGTTCCTCCGCCGCGGGGATGGCCTCCCGGGCCGGGTGAGCCGCCTCCTCCGCTCTGCTGAAACTCCGGATTGTCCAGCTTCTCCAGAGCTATGTTCAGTTTCTTGCGCGAAGAGGTCAGATCCTGGAGTAGCTCAATATCCCAGTCGAAATGGATGACGAACGCCTTGTCCTTGTCTTCGCGCATCAGGTGTTCCAGAAAGGCGTAGCTGGCGATGCGCTCCTGCTCCAAGACCCGCCGCTGACTCATACTGGTGTCCACCAGCAGACCGAGCGTAAGGGGGAGATCGGTCTCCTTGGCGAAGTAGCGAATCGTCTGCGGACGACCGTCTTCCTCTAACTTGAAATCGTCTTTGGTAAGATTGCTGACGATTTGTCCGTGCTTGTCGCGCACGGTCACCAGTACATTGACCACTTTGACGTCGGACGAGAAGGTCGGCGTCTCCTGAGCCCGCAGTGGCAGATCGGGCCGCAAGAGAGACGTCAGGGTTAGCCATAGAATCAATCGTCTTGCGCAAGCGCGCGATTGACTTTGCAAAGGTAACTCACTTCCAGGTATTGGATGAAATCTGCGTAACGGAATGTCTAAGAACCCGCGAACAGAGCAGAAGTTGCCTCGAGCAACGTCGCGCCCCCGCGGCGAGAAGCTCGGGCAGATTCTGAGCTGGCTACGAGAAATTTGCGCCAGACCTCGCCGCCCAATTTTCAGTCCGTCACAGCCGCATGTGCGCGGCATCACTGAATCCTGGTGATAAGGCGGCTTACAAATAACTTATAGGATCCACTCTTGGCTGCAGGTGAGTTATGTTGACCTTTGCTTTGTTTCCTATCATTCTTTTCTTCCTTGGCGCAGCTCTTGTCACCGGTCTGCCGGTGGCGCTAAGTCTTCAAAGTTACTACCAGAACCGCGGCCGGCAGTCGGCCCTTTGTCCGGATTCAGGGCAGCCGGTCGACATCGAAGTCGACAGTGAGTACGCTTTCTGGACAGCCTTGCGTGGCCAGGAGCATTCGCGGCTGAAGTCGTGTTCGCGCTGGCCCGAGAAGGGCGATTGCGGACAGGAATGTCTGGCACAAGTCGATCCTTCTCCGGAGAATGTGAATCGGCTTCTAAGCAAATGGTATGAAGGCAAGAGCTGCGCAATTTGCGAGCGCAGCCTTTCCCCGTCGGATTGGAGACGGAGCCGTCTGGCACTGCTCAATGAGCAGCACAAACTCTTCGAGTTGCGCCACATGCACCTCGAGGATCTACAGGTGACGCTGCAGCACATGCGCCCTCTGTGCTGGAACTGCCATCAGGAGGAACGTGCCAGGCAAGCCACTCCGGCGCGGCTCTTCAAAGGCGATCGTCAAAGTCTGAGCCCTGCGATTGGAGAGTAGCGGGCAAGTTTTAGCTGTGGAGACGAGTTCAATAGGCGTTCCATCTTGAATCTCGGGCAGCGGACTGCCATCTAGCGCTGAAAGGGACCGTTGCGGCGGGGTTGCTTCCCGTCGCGGCGTCACTCGTCAGTAGAGGGGAACGCGCTCCCGTTCCCCTTTTATTTTCAACGCACGTCTTCTGCTCCTAAAAGCATTGGTCATTTACCTAACCATTGACCAGCATTGAGATAGACGTTAGTGCGGTTTGGTCTTTCATGGCCATCGCGCAATGTGAGTCGGGAGTACAATCCGTAGCGAACTGGGAGGATACCAATGAGGCGTCTTGCAATCATGGTGATGGCAGTTCTTGCGCTCGGCAGTGCCGTCTGGTCGCAGACCTCATCGAGGCAGACGACTCCAAACCAGCCCGCTAAGAAGTCTCCGTTGGCCGGTTATGCCGGTACCTGGATTGGAACTTTTGAGGAGCACCCATGGCTGACAGTGCAGATGACACTGCAGGGCCAACAGCTTTCCGGATCCTTGCGGCGTGCGCGTGACCTCAAATTCAACGATTCGGGCGAAATCAAGAGCGTGGGTGACACTCAAGTCACCGAGGTCATCGAAAACGCGACCATCAATGGCGACGGCTTGTTATTGACGGCGAAGAATCCGGACACAAACGAGACCGATCGCTTCACGATGCGATTGACGAGCGAAACCACCGCCGAACTCAAAATGAGCGCCATGTCCATGCCTCCCGGGATGCCGAAGCTCAACCCTTGGAAGTTGACGAGAGTTGCGAGCCCGAGCGCACCCGCGGCGCGCTAGATTCTCGTCTTCGAACCGCATCCGGTCGAACTGTTAAACTGCTATCGATTACGATGACCTCTCCAATCTTACGCGTACTTGGCGCAGTCGCAGGGCTGGGCAGCGCGGTATTGTGCTGGTTTTTAGGAAGTACTCTGGCATCGCCTTTGCGTCAGGGCAGGCTGTTAACGCAAGGCGGGGCGCAATACGCTTTGCTGGCTTTCCTGTTCATACCAGCGCTGATTATGGCGGTTGTGGCGCTGTTCTGGGTTCCCCCTCGCGTTTCCGGCGGAGGCCCCTTGCCAGAGGGGAGGCGCTGGCGGGTCGTCCTAGTGCTGATCCTCGTGGCTGCTTTCCTGATTGGGCTGGCGCGTTGAATCTTGTGTGGAGAAACGAGTGGTGTAGTCCTGCCTGACACCGTTCTGCTTCAGCCGGACTTAAGCGGAGGAAACGGTAAAAACCCGCGCGCCACCACTCGTGCCGCTGCCTGGAGACACGACGTGCGCGCAATCAGGAAAAACAGGAGTCGCGTCACAGGCGTGATGTTGGATTCCTGCGGGAACACGAAGGATGCGCGAAATAGTGAAACTGTGACCGCCTTGCTAACGGTGGGGATGGCGGGCGAACAACTAAAGGGCGTATCCGCTCTGGGACGGCTTTGCGGGGTGCGGAAAAAGCAGATCCCTTGGGGGCTGAACTTCACCCCAACGAGCGCAAAAGCGGCGCTCGTTGGGGACCCCGGTTCGCCCTCTCCTAATGAACAACTCCGAACAGGCGCGCTAAGCCGGAAGGGGTACTCGGTCGTATCCCAGCTGGCGCGCTTGGCGGCGGAGGCGATGCTCGGTGCGCACACGGCAGCGTTGCTCTTCGGCAGCAAAAATACTTTCGTTATAAGCTTCTCCCGTGCGCAGGAGATGGAAGACGATCCGCGCCAGTTGGTGAGCCGTCGCCGTGATCGCCTTGGGAGCTCCCAACCGGCTGCGCATCCGGCGATAGTAATTTCCCAGATAGGACTGGCTCCGGTGCAAAGCTTGCGCCGCCAGGCGCAAGCTGCGGTTGAGCCGGTTTTTGGTCCGACGGGTTTTGGCCGACAGCACCTTGCCCCCGCTCTTGTCGGCCTGGGGACAAAGTCCCAACCAAGAGGCGAAAGCGGCCGCACTGGGAAAACGCGACACATCGCGTCCGATTTCCCCCAGCAAGGTATGCACGCTCAGGGCATTGAGTCCGGGCACCGCGGTCCGATCGACTCCCAGAATGCGGTACAACTCGCTGCCCAAGTCGAAGCCAAACTCGTTCTTGCGCGGCTGGTGGGGCTTGGGTTCCGGAGCCCGAGGGTTCTGTTCGACATCGATTTTGCTGTCCAACTCCCGCAAGTAGGTTTCGATCTCCTGATCGCAGGCCGCCAGCCGCGGGTGATAATAACGATAAGCTTGCAGCGACTGGTTGAGCGTAAACCGATGTTCCCGGCGATAGTCGCCCACCAGGGCCTGGGCGATGGTTTCGGCGCTGGCTTTGACCCGCCCGTCGCGCCGTTCCGCCAGCACCTGAGGGTCGCGTTCGCCAGTCAGCATGGCGTCCAGGATGGCCATTCCGCTTTGCCCGGTCAGATCGCTGAGCACGTGATGCAGTTGCAGATTCATCTGGCTCAGCGCCTTCTGCCTGTGCTGCACATGTTGGGCGGCCATTTCCACCAAGCCCTCGCGGTGACGAAGCAAGCAACGGATTTGGCAAATGACAGCTGCGGGCCGAAACGAGGCGCGCAACCGTCCCACCGAATGCAGGTACGGCAGCCCCGGGCAATCCAGCACATCGCTCTTGCGCCCGGGCACGTGTTTCACGTGTCGGGAGTTGACCAGACAGACCTCGATCCCGGCGGCTTCCAGAATCTGAAACAGCGGGATCCAATACACCCCCGTCGACTCCCTAGCTACCGTCCGAATGCGGCAAGCGAGCAACCATGCCGCCAGCGCTTGCAGATCTCGGGTAAACGTCGAGAAACAGCGGACCGGCTTCGGGTCTCGGTTCGCCGGGACGGCCAGGTAAATTTCCCGCGCCCCCACATCGATGCCGGCTGCGTTCGGCTCGATACATTCCAGACTTGGAACTGCACCACCCCGGCCTGCGCGCTTGTGTTTCATAGGTCTTGTCTCCTCCGCCGCCCTGCGGGCCAAGTCGTGGAGAAAGCGTAATCTCCTAAACGGGATCGTTGCCTCAGCAGCCAGACAACGTCACCACGGTCTCAACCACACAACTTGGAACCATGCTCGTGAACCGGGCTCTGTAAAGCACCAATGTGGCTGACGGCCTACTTCCCACAGCACGGCATGTCCTATGCTACCGTGCAACTCGCAACCTGTTCATTGCCGTTTCAACCTGCCCCGGCGGGTCGAGTGCTCGTGATGACAAACTGGGTGTCACCGCTGCCGACAAGAGTACTGAGATGTCATTCTATTCTGTCCCACAAGGCGAGCCAATCGCTACCCTCGAAATAAAGTGAAGTCGGACGATTGGGTAGATCGCTTCTTCTCGACCCGCATACAAGCGGTGGGCGGAATGAGCGAAAATTCAGCGCCGTGACGGCGCCGATTCTGAGCCTGGCGGGGGCGAATGGAATTCCCGCGAAGGATGTCTGGGAGATGGACGCCTCGAAGCGGACGGCGCGCAGGAGCGCCAACGTCAGCGGCATCGGCCAGACCGTGTGCGTCACCTTGGTTGACAGGGACGACACATCAACCAAAAACCTCCTCCCGGCCAACGGATGATGAAATGAGCAGTGCGGCCGTGGCGCCCAATAGCAATCCGAAGGCAAATCGGATTACCAGCCAGTTGCCGTGCAAGCCGGCCAATTCCCTCAGAGCGTCGAAGAGATTGAGCGCAGTGGCGGCGATCAGCAGGCGCAACGCAATCCTGCGCGAGGTGCGAAAGAGCAGGCCCACGGCGGCGCCAAGATAGATCCCGAGACAGCGCGAGCAGACAGCTACGGTTGCCCCAGAGATCCAGAAGGAGCGCTCAGGCCGTTGATGGCAGACGATGGCGAAGCCGCGATACAGAGCCAGCCCTATCGCCGGGAAGCCGTGCGTCAACAAATAGGGAGCGGCGACGACGGCGGCAAGCAGCGTCAGGGGAACAAGGGGCCAACAGGTCCAGCGGAGTTGAAGAGTCATAGCTTCGGCCGCGCCGGCGGGGGAAGAATCGGGCGTTAGCGCAGGCGGGCGGTCTAAACGGCGAGGTACCTCAGCGGCTAAAGCCGAATTCATTATGAACCTTCACGGCACGCCTGAAGGCGTGCCCCTTCAAAGCTGACCCTCATACTCAGATAGTTAGACCTCTCGGGTCTTCAAAACTGTTTCGTAATCCACCGTACTAAAGAACGACCATACTTCGCCTTCTCCTTTATCTGGAGCTGAGTCGAGTCCGCGAAGGCTGCCGATGATACCCCTCAATCTGCCCACCCAGCGATACTCCAAATCGGAGCGCAAGAACAGCAAGCACCTCTGCACCAATGCATAATTCTCGGGGTCACCTGTTAGTGAACCCAGCATTTTATGGCTATACACGTCCACCGTGAGATCAAACAACTTCTGATAAATTCCTTCGAGAGCAGAGTCTGGGGAAGATCGCGGGAACTCATCTAGCAGCTCATCGTTAGTTATGAATCCTCCAAAATATTGGCTGATGAGGTCGATTGCGGCATCCCTTGCAGCGCGGTCAATCATATTTCGTAGTTACGGCACGCCTGAAGGCGTGCCCGTTCAAAGCTGAACTTCATATATTCCGAAAGCATCACGCCAGAATGCCCATGCGCTTGCCGACGCGCTTGAGGGTGTCTAGCGCCTGGTCGAGTTCTTCGCGTGTGTGGGTCGCGGTCATGATGGTGCGGATGCGCGCCTTGCCCTCGGGCACCGTCGGGAATGCAATGCCCGTGCCCATCACGCCTTCCTTGAACAGCTCGCGCGAGAAGTCCATGGTGAGGCGGCCGTCGCCCACGATGATGGGCGTGATCGGCGTCTCGCTGGCCGGCGTGTTCACTCCGCCGATGTTGAAGCCGAGACCGCCGAGCTCTTTCTTCCAGTAGCGCGTGTTCTCCCACAGCTTCTCGATGCGCTCGGGCTCCTGCTCCAGCACGTCGAAGGCGGCGATGCAAGTGGCCGCGACGGACGGCGGATGCGACGTCGAGAACAGGAACGGCCGTCCGCGATGGTAAAGGAACTCAATGAGATCGCGAGTGCCGCAAACATAGCCGCCCAGCGCGCCGATGGCCTTCGATAGCGTGCCGACTTGCACGTCCACGCGGCCGTGCAGTTTGAAATGATCGATGGTGCCGCGGCCGTTGCGGCCCAGCACGCCGGAGGAGTGGGCGTCGTCAACCATCATAATGGCGCCATATTTTTCGGCGAGGTCGGTAAGCTGCGGCAGCGCGCCGATGTCGCCATCCATGGAAAAGACGCCGTCGGTGATGACCAGCTTGCGGCCGGGTTCGTTCTTAATCGACTCCAACTGCTCTTCGGCGTGGGCGGCGTCTTTGTGGCGGAAGACCTTGATCTTGGCGCGTGATAGGCGCGCGCCGTCGATGATGCTGGCGTGGTTCAGTTCGTCGGAGATGATGAAATCTTCTTTGCCGAGCAGCGCCGACACCGTGCCCGCATTCGCGGTGAAGCCTGACTGGAAGACCACGCAGGCTTCGACGTTCTTGAAGCGCGCGATCTTCTCCTCCAGCTCCATGTGGATCTTCATGGTGCCGGCGATGGTGCGCACCGCGCCCGAGCCGACGCCGTACTTCTTGGTGGCCGCGAGGGCGGCCTCGCGCAGCTCGGGATGCGTCGTCAGGCCGAGGTAATTGTTGGAGGCGAGGTTGATGACCTTCTTGCCATCGAAGGTGCAGACCGGCGCCTGCTCGTCGTCGAGCACGCGCAGCTTGAAGTAGGTGCCTTTCTGCTTCAGTTCGTTCAGTTGGTCGGTGAGATAGGAGAGCGGGTCGGTGCGAGTGGCGGTCATCGGTTTCCCCAAAGCCAAGAGTCTAACATTGCCGGCGGCAGGCAGAGGAGATCGTCAGGTTCGCGAAAATCTCGCCTCTCGTAGAGCAACCCCATTGTCCCGTATCATTGCCCAATATGGAGACCGCCATCAGTTGTCGAGGCCTGAGGAAGACCTACGACGGGAAAGTGGAAGCGGTCCGGGGCCTCGACTTGGCGATTGAAGCCGGCGAGTGCTTCGGCCTCCTGGGCCCAAATGGAGCTGGCAAAACCACAACCATCGAAATTCTGGAAGGGTTGCTGACGCCGACCTCAGGCGAGATAGAAATACTGGGAATGAGTTGGCAGGCGCACGAGCAGGAATTGCGCGAATGGCTGGGCATCTCACTCCAGGAGACCCGCCTGTCCGAGAAATTAACGGTCCGCGAAACGCTGGAACTGTTTGCCAGTTTTTATCACCGGCCGAACTCGGTTGCGGCCATTCTCGAAGAACTGTCTCTTGGCGAGAAGGCCGATGCGTTGGTCGGTAAGCTCTCTGGCGGGCAAAAACAGCGACTGGCAGTTGCGACCGCGCTGGTGGGCAATCCGAAAATCCTTTTCCTCGATGAGCCGACCACCGGTCTAGATCCGCAAAGCCGGCGTCAGCTTTGGGATATCATTCGTCAGTTTCAACAGCGTAATGGAACGGTGTTGCTGACAACGCATTACATGGATGAAGCCGAGCGGCTCTGCGACCGGCTGGCCATCATCGATCACGGAGTGATCATTGCCGCGGGCACGCCAGCGGAATTGATTGCGCGTTTGAGCGGACACCATGTGGTTGAATTTGCGCTCGACAACGCGGAGCATGACGATGGCGATGGCGTGTGGGGCCGACTTCCCGGCGTGCAATCGGTACGAAGTGAAGACGGGCGATTCTGCTTGCAAGTCGAAGAACCCCACGAGACGATACCGGCGCTGCTGTCTGTGGTGCAGCAGAAGCGAGCGCGCCTGGTCCACCTCACAACCCGGCAGGCGAGCCTAGAGGACGTGTTCGTACAACTTACGGGCCGTCATCTCCGGGAGGAATGATGGCCCATCTGGAGACGCCACCGACGCCAGCGCTTGCGGCGCCAGAGACCGTGACGAACGGACGCTGGTCCGGATACCGGCACCTGCTCGGAGCCCGCATGAAGGAATTGTGGCGGGAGCCGGAAGTGATTTTCTGGGTGTTTGTTTTCCCGTTGCTTCTGGCCCTGGGGCTCGGTATCGCATTTCGCAATAAACCCGCCGATGTAACCACCATCGCGGTGGTGGCGAATCCGCACGCGCAGGAAGTGGTTGACCTGTTACAGCGTTCTCCGGCAAAGACGGCCATCCATGCCGAGGTGCTGGACTCCAAGGTTGCGTTCGATCAATTCCGCTTGGGCAAGTACGCACTTGTCGTGACGGCCGACGATACTGGAATACAGTATCGCTATGATCCGGCCCGTCCCGAGAGTGTCCTGGCCCGCACGCAAGTGGACAATGCGCTACAAACCGCGTCGGGTCGCAGCAACCCTCTGAAGACAGAGGCCACGCAGTTGAGCGAGCCGGGCGCGCGCTACATTGACTTCCTGGTTCCGGGACTGCTGGGCATGAACCTGATGAACTCAGGCATGTGGGGCATCGGCTTCGCCGTGGTGGACATGCGGCAGCGCAAATTGCTGAAGCGATTCGTGGCATCGCCCATGCGCCGCACCGATTTTCTTCTCGCGCTGGGCAGCAGCCGTCTCGTCCTTATGCTAATTGAGGTGGCGTTGCTACTGGGGTTCGGAGTGCTGGTTTTTCACATGCGAGTCGAAGGCTCACTGCTGGCGATTCTCCTGGTCGGAGCGCTCGGTGCGGTTTCGTTCGGTGGCATCGGACTGCTGACTGCCAGCCGCGCGCAAAAGATTGAGAGCGTGAGCGGACTTATCAATCTGGTCATGATGCCGATGTGGATCTTCTCCGGAGTGTTCTTCTCCTACGAGCGCTTTCCGCAGATGGTGCAGCCAGCGATCAAAGCCCTACCGCTAACAGCGCTCAACGATGCGCTGCGCGCCATCATTCTGCAAGGGGCCACACTAAACTCCCAAGCCGGCAGAATCGCCATCCTGGCGGTCTGGGGCGGCGTATCTTTCTTGCTCGCGCTACGTTGGTTCCGCTGGACCTAGCCAGAGCAGTTCCGCAATTGATGTGTCCGGTTTGCTCGGGTAGCGCGGAGCTTCAGCGCCGCGTTCGCAGCGCCCAAAGGGCCTCGCTTAAGCCGCTGAGGTCGACGACCCCAGCGGCTTAAGCAGTTTTTCTTCTTGCCTATACGCGGGCCTGAAGAGACTGTGTCGCAACCTCTGCCGTCCCTACGGGACTCGGTCTCATTTCCCACTTCACCCAGCGCTGAAGCGCTGGGCTAAGCTCTTTCGCCCCATTCGGGGCTGGATTTTGCCCGCGTCGTCCCACGGCTGCAAACCGATATGAGGTCGCGACACAGTCTCTGAAGGCCCGCACTACCCGGGCGTGCGTATACCACTAACCGCGGAACCGCTCTAGGCTAACGGGATTCGGCTGGGTCCGTTTTGATACCCACAGTCGACCACCGTCGCAAATACCGCCTCGGAATACACAGCGGCGGAACCCCGTGATCTCAGATGCTTGGTCTTGCCGCGCAATCGCTCCTTACGACTCCTCGAATCGCGGGCCCGGAAGGATGGTCTCGATGCGGCGATGATGCTCGGCATCGCTGGGCACGGTCCAGCCGTTCTCCTGCTCGACCACGCGCACGATGCCCAAACTTTTGTTGGGCAGGACTACTCCGCCGGTGGTAACCGACACTTCGTCCCGCTCCCAGATACGCACCAGCATGTTGTCCTTCACCCGCGACACCAGCCGCGGAGCGTCACTGGAGTCGATCACGACGCCGCGGTCGGCCTGCCCACCAGGCGTCAGCACCACGAAACGTGCACTCAAGACTTTCTCATCGAAGCGCCCAAAAACAAACTGGAAAGCCTCAGGATGCTCTGGGATTCCCCCATCGCCGGCGTAGTTCACCACGTATTCTTCGTCGATGGCATCGCCCTGGGAGAGCAACTGAAGCACGCTTCGCGGATTGTCCGAATCGAGTCTCATCGCCGTGATACTGCCGTCAGAATGGAGAGTTTGCAGTTGTAATATCTGAGCCCCGCGTGGAAGATTTGGTCCTGCGAAACGCTGGATGTCCTCCGAATTCGAGAATCGAGTGATCGTGTGAACGTACAGAGAGACGCTGCCGTTGGGCCGCAGGATGGCAACATGGTCGTTCACCAGCACCACGGGTGCACCGGTGGAGTGCGCGGTGGTAGCCTGCAGCATCACTTCGGCAGCATCGCGGCGGTACGGAGTGTAGAACGCTTTCGCGTCCGCGGTCGGGTCGTTGCTGCTACCGGCGATCGCCAGTCGACGGTACTCGGACGCGTTTGGCGCAATTCGCAACCATTCGGCGGCAGCGCGTTCCGCGCCGGAATCGTCACCAGCGAGTTGCAACTCACGAACCAGCATCAACCGGGCAGAGCGGTTCAGCGGAGCCGCCGCCAACAATTGCTGAAGCGCCTGTGCGGCTTCAGCGTGGCGCCCCTGGTCGGCCAACGAGTTCGCGTATGCCAGCGACTCGGGAGAGCAACCATCCAACTTCTGCTGCGCCGCGGCGGCCTCTTCGGATTGCCCCTGGTTGCGATAAAACATCATCGCCCGGTTGGAACGTCTCGCATGATGGATGTTCCGCCAGGCGCCGCCACCAAATCACCCGTGATTCTCCTTCGGAGTCCGCAAGACCCGGATCGCCGTCGATCGCGGCGCCCAGTGTCTCCAGCGCCGGGCTGTCGTTGGGATTCACGTGCAGAACACGTCTAGCAAATTTCGCAGCGTCAACCAGTTGACCCCCAGCCAAGGCCCGCTGACCAAGAGCTTGATCGGCAGCTAGGGCCCCAGGCGCAAGTGACCGTAAGCGATTCCACGATTGAAGACCTTCGACCGCGGTGGGATTCTCGCGTGTCCACGACTGTGCCAAGAGAAACTGCAGTGCAGCCGAATCAGAGGCCGATGGCAGCGCATCGACTTGCTTGATGGCCGTAGCAAACGCTCCGTCGGCGTAAGCCGTTGCAGCCAGTTCGTAAGTCAACTCCTCCGCGGATAACTTGGCCCTAGTGGGACTGGGTACACATGTGGTTGCTGGCGATATCGCAATTCTTAGCGGCGCGGCCGCACCAGCAAATTTCGCCAACACATGATGTGGACCCGCCGGGATTTCGACTAGGGCAGAGCCGTGAACATTAATTCCGCGACGGCTGGCATCTTGTCGCAGCACCCGGTTGCCGTCGACGTAAATCTCGAGTGCCCCACCGCTTTCGGTCCGCACGGTCCAGGCTCCGGGCGTGAGTGAGGCAAACTGCGCCGCTGCATAGAAGATTCCGCGCCGCGAGAAGTACGGAGGAAGGTTGATGATGCCGTCGGGAAATTGGAAATTCTCAACCGCACGATTGTCGTAAGAGGTCTTCGTTAAATCGTCGTTCGGCGATATCGACATCTGGTCGAAGTCAAGCAACGGATGCCGCCCCAATGGACCCACAACGCGCCACTCGGTCAAGATGCCCGACGCACGCGCGATGGTTTCGGCATCGAGTCCTGACGCCCCATCCATCGCCGCGTCCAGCAGAGCGATGTTCAGTTCTGGCCAGTCCGCGCTGGAATTTGCAAGCAGCGTTTGCACCCCAGGGATGACCGCGCGAAACTCGGGTGTATTGGCGGCCGACTCGCGCACACGAGTTGCCGCTAACCGAATTCGCGGATCCTGCTTTGCGCCACCGCCGATTTCGCATAGGCGCAGGGCGGCATTCAACATGGTCGTCTCGTCGGCCTGCATGGCCGCGACTTCCATCTGCACAAACAGGGCCTCGGCATCCCGATGGTCGTGCCGCCAAGCGCGTTCAGCAAGTTGGCGAGCGCGAACCAGGTTGCCATTCACAAATAAGGCAGTCGCGGCGGAGCGCGAAAGCGATGATTCGGAAAGCGATTCGGGATGAGAGGCAATAGTTGCGGCGGAAGCTCGCGTGTCAACGCGTGGACGCGTTACCTCAGGGGTGCTCTCGCGATTCAGGCGTGCGAGCGTCCGATCCTGCGCGAATGCCGGCAAGGCAAGCGCCGATGCAAACCACATGATCGAGATCACACCCCGAACCTTCATGCTTTACTTTTCAGGCACCCTGCATTGCGGTGGACATTGGCACGTCAGACCGCCGAAGCGGTTGCGCATCTTTCTGAAGGCCAAGTTACCTCGCAGGAGATAAAGAAGATTAACCGACAGGAATGGCGTTGCCCAGCAAAAATTTCGGAGCCGGTCTACCACTTCCCGGTAGTCGACTCGCCTCGCCGCAACCGGCGGCGGATCGGCGCTAAGGTAAGCTAGACGATTCGTTGGCGCTTCCAGTAACCAGGTTGGTTGCAGTATGCATCTTCCGCCGAATGCGCAATATGCAGCAGAAAACTTAGTCGGCCTCCGAAACAGACCTTAGCAGGCCGTGGGAAGGGTCATGCGGCTCCCGATTCTAAGGGACCCGGCTTTTCAGGCTGCTGCTATAGTCAGATTGTGAACCGATTTTGAAGGGGAGCACCTTCAGAGCCTGCCCTGAGCTTGCCGAAGGGTGCGCCGTTTGGCCTTTATTTTTGTCACCCCGAGCCGGCTTAGTGGGCCAGGGACCTGCGTCCCGGACTTTTTCGCGAGCCACTTGCGGAGACTTTCCGCATCCAATCTTGCTTGTAAGCGCCATGTCGAAGACCAGCAGGATTCTCCAAGTTATCTTGCTCGTGGCAATCGTAGCTGCGGGCATCAACCTATATCTCTACCTCCGCGAGCGTCGCTCCGGCCTGGCGGAACCCAAGAAACAAGAAGTCGCTCTCGACCCTGACTACTACGTCACGCCGAAGAAGCTGCATCCCCAGGATCTTAAGGACGCGAAGGAGTTG
The DNA here is from genome assembly GCA_963794545.1 of uncultured Acidobacteriaceae bacterium. GTDB lineage: Bacteria > Acidobacteriota > Terriglobia > Terriglobales > Acidobacteriaceae > Bog-257. Next base: position 890,103 of record CAWCEH010000007.1, on the reverse strand, counting down.
ACGCGGCAGCCCGCGTGGATTCGAGAGGGCTATCGCTTTACCTACTACCCATATGCAGGACACACGGATTTCCAGCATCCTGCCGGAACATTGGATCCAATCGAAAGGCTCGATATCAAAGACGTTGTTGTCGATCGCGCGCCGGCCTCCCGCGGCGAGAAACAGGTGATGGCCGTATTTGAGAAGGGCGGCAAACGCTTCGCGTTTCCCATTGGGATAGCCAAGAGCGGCGACTATACGATCTATTCCGACGATATCCTCTTTATTCAAGATCCGCACGAACTGTACAAGCATTGGTCCGCTAACGTCTGGAAGCTGATCGACAGCCGCCAGATGAAGCCCGGAATGAACGAATTACAGGCCTCGTTCGCCATTGGAATGGGTACGCCCGAGGGATCGGGGATGTCGAATCCTCTCATTGTTGACTATCCGAACAATGGCCATCCGCTGCGCGTGACCTATACCGACGGCAAAGCCACGCAAGTTCAACCGGGCTCGTAGCGATCTCGCATGCAAACTTGACTGTCCCTGCGTAGAATCTGATGGGAAATCTGTGTGAAGGAGGAAATGGTGAAAGCGATCCGGATTCACGAGTTTGGCGGCCCTGAAGTCCTGAAGTTGGAAGACGTCCCCGACCTTCAACCAGGTCCCGGGCAGGTTGTGGTGCGCATCCATGCGGCTGGCGTAAACCCAGTGGAGGCATATGTTCGCACCGGAACGTACGCGATGAAACCCACCGTGCCCTACACGCCGGGAACCGATGCTGGTGGATTAGTCATTGCTGTCGGATCAGGCGTGAAGGCAGTTAAGGCGGGCGACCGCGTTTATACCACAGGTCCTAATGGCGGCACTTACGCCGAACAGGTCTTGTGCAACGAGGCGCAGGTGCATCGCCTGCCGGACAATGTGAGCTTCGAACAGGGCGCCGCTATGGGTGTTCCGTATGGCACGGCATATCGCGGATTGTTTCAACGTGCCGAGGCAAAGCCCGCGGAGACCGTCCTGGTTCACGGCGCGAGTGGAGGAGTGGGCAGCGCGGCCGTGCAACTGGCGCGCGCCGCCGGCCTGACTGTTATCGGCACCGCCGGCAGCGAACGTGGCCTAGAACTAGTGAAAAAGGAAGGTGCGCATCACGTTCTTAACCATGCGTCCGATGGCTATCTCGACGAGTTGATGAAGCTCACCGATGGCCGCGGTGTCGACGTTATTGTGGAACTGCTGGCGAACAAGAATCTCGCCAAGGACCTCACGGTGCTCGCCAAAAAAGGCCGCGTGGCGGTAATTGGAAGCCGAGGCCCAATCGAAATCAATCCGCGGGATGCCATGGGGCTCGAAGCTGATATCCGAGGTGTGACGCTCATGGCCGTTTCCGAGCAGGAGTATAAGGCGATGCACGCGGCGCTGGTGGCGGGACTGGAGAATGGAACACTGCGTCCAGTGATCGGGCAGCGCATTCCGCTCGCCGAAGCCGCCCGCGCACATGTTGAGATCATGAAGCCTACAGGTGCTCACGGAAAAATCGTGCTGGTGCCGTGACTGCGAGGATGATTCGGCGATGGAAGTCATCGCAATGCGACAGGCACAGGTCTTCCCGTCGCAACCGACACTAGGACCATTTGTGTCAACCCGACTTCAGGACGTTAGAGTGTACCGGAGCCTGCAGCTTGTCGAGGATTGCCTCCAGTACCGTACAGCGATTCCGCAATCCAACCCTGAATTCGTGGTGATCGGCTTTGGCGATCTCCCGCAACAGATGGGTCTGATTTTCTTGCAGGAGATCCAGAAGCAGTTCTTCTTCTTTGGCGGTCAACCGGAGTTCCATCATGGCAACCTCCCGTAGATACCTGGTCACAAGATAATTGTAGGCTTTCAAATCCAAGTTGCAAGACCGATTGGTGCACTCCGCTTGTACGGTAGTGCCGGCGCTTTAGCGCCGCTTACCCCGCTGACAAACGCCCGTTTCCTTCTCCATCCGTTCACGCGGGCCTGAAGAGATTGTGTCGCAAACCTCTGTCGTCCCTACGGGACTCGGTGTCATTTCCCACTTTACCCAGCGCTGAAGCGCTGGGCTAAGATCTTCCGCCCCATTCGGGGCTGGTGCTTAACCGCTTCACTGCACTTTCGCAAACCCCCGTACGGGTCGCGACACAGTCTCTGAGGCCCGCACTACGCGTACAAGCGGATATATCGACCCTGGAACCACCCAAGCTGGCAGTGCTGGTCTGAGTTCGTCACGCGCACATGCCGCTGCGCTTGCGCCTCGCCTTTACAATCGAGGCATGTCCCGCCTGGCCCACCGCTGTTGCGCCGTGATCTTTGTGTGCGTCGTGGCGTCGCACGCCGTAGCGGGAGAGTCGGGCATATCGACGTTGCAGACGGCGGTTGCTCGCGCGATGGCAGGCCGTCGCGGCGCTGCCGTAGTCGTCGCTGTGCAGTCGGGACAAGTCCTCGCGGCTTACCATCTCGATGTAGCCGCTCGGCGCGTGGTGCATCCCGGCTCCAGCATCAAACCCTTCACGCTGCTAGCGCTGCTGCAGGCGGGAAAGCTCGACGCGCACACCGCGCTCATGTGCAAGCGGACGGTTTCGATTGGCGGCCACAAACTCGACTGCACCCATCCTGCGACGCACGAGCCATTGATGCCGGCTAGCGCGCTGGCGTACTCGTGCAACTCGTACTTCACGAGCGTCGCAACGCGTCTGACGCCCGCGCAGTTGCACGACAGTTTTGTGCGGTCCGGCTTCAATTCGGCTACGGGTCTGGCACCGGATGAGGTCGCGGGGGACGTTGCGCTCAGCCGTTCGCCCGAAGAATTGCAACTGCAGGCGATTGGCGAGTGGGGCATCAGCGTAACGCCATTGGAGTTGCTGCACGGCTATCTCGATCTCGCCCGGCTTGCTTGGACCGAAGCGAACGGGAAGTTATCCCCAATTTTCGAAGGCTTGCAACAGTCCGTCACTTACGGCATGGGCCGGGTAGCGCAGCCGAATGGGGCAATGAAGGTGGCGGGCAAGACCGGGACAGCGACGGCGGACGAAGGTCCATGGATGCATGCCTGGTTTGCCGGTTATGCGCCTGCTGACAAACCCGAGATTGTGCTCGTCGTGTTTCTCGAAAAAGGACACGGCGGCACCGATGCCGCCGGTGTCGCCAGAGAGATATTCGCGGCGTTCGCCGCTGACCATGGCGCTAGGATCGCTGACGCCGCAAGCGGAGCGCGCAAATGAAGCGGCTGCTGGCGGCGGTCGGTTTACTGCTCCTTCTGTGTACGGCGGGCGATGCTGAGTTGGGCAATCGCGGTGCTGTCAAGTCTTCTCAACCCGGGTTTCCGCAGACGGTGCGAGTGAGGCTGTGGTATCTGCATCCGCCGCACGAGTTGCGGATTCGCGCCGATGCCGGTCGCGCGCAGATGCGAACTTGCGCGACCTGCAAAAGCACGGTCGTCACTACTGCGACCCTGGGCGCCACGTCCTCGAGGATTGAGATCGAGGGAAACAAATCTTCCTCCTCTGACCTTCGCGTGAGTGGCGTGTACCAAATGAACGCCACCGGCGACCCTCCCTTGCGCGCTGATTTTCCGATTGAGATTCGCGCCAGTGAAGGTCAGCTGCTGATCACGGCGTTCATGCCGATGGAGGAGTACATCGCGGGCGTGCTTGCCGGAGAAACAGGAAACTTCAAGTCCGATGAGGCACTAAAGGCGATGGCAGTTGCGGCGCGCACTTACGCGATGCACTTTGGCAGCCGCCATGCCCTGGAAGGATTCGACTTCTGCGACACCACTCATTGCCAGGACTTGCGCATCGGCGGCATTGATGCCCATTTGCGCAGCATCGCCGACGCGACTGCGGGCGAAGTTCTCTGGTACGACGGCGAACCCGCTGCCACCTACTATCATGCCAACTGCGGAGGCACCACCGAGGACGGACACTTTGTTCTTGGGAACAATGAGCCCCGCGCGCCGTTCCTGGTCCAACACTCCGATCAGTACTGCGTGCGTAACGGAAGTACCCAGTGGCGGACCGAAGTGGCGAAGCGCGAATTGCAGCGCGCACTTGCTGCGGATGGCATCGTCGTTCCCGGCACTCTGCGTACGGTGTCTGTTTTGCATCGAACGCCCAGCGGACGCGTAGAGTTCTTGCGCGTCACCGGCAGCGCCGCCATCACCGTACCCGCGCTAACCTTCCGCTCCGCCGTCGGCCGCCATATTGGATGGGACCTTATGAAGAGCAACTGGTACGACGTGAGCGACGCAGGCGACCGCATTACCTTTCATGGCCGAGGCTCCGGGCACGGAGTTGGCTTGTGCCAGGTGGGTGCCGAGGTCATGGGCGAGGAAGGTCATTCCTATCGCGAGATCCTTAGTTTCTACTACCCGGGAACGCGTCTGGGCGTTAACGCGCAGGGCATACCGTGGCAACAGCTTGCCAACGAAGATGTCGCGTTGCTGACCACGCGTCCCGATCGTGATCGTTCGCTCTTAACACTTGCGACCGGCTTTATACATGAGTCCGAAGAGAGTACTGGACTGCTCTATCGCGCTTCGCCGCGCCTGAAGATTTATCCGACGGTTGCAGCGTTCCGCAACTCCACGGGAGAGCCGGGATGGGTCGCCGCTTCTACCCGCGGGCGCACCATCCAGATGCAACCCTCGGATGTGTTGCGCGAGGCGGGTACTCTGGAGGGCACCATTCGCCACGAACTGCTGCACATGCTGATCGATTCCTACGCCCTTCCGGGAACACCGCTTTGGTTTCGTGAAGGACTGGTGCTTTACCTCACCGCGCCGAATGCCTCTGCCAAGGAAAGCGACGGCTTCGTCGATTTGAAGACCTTGGAGAAGGCCCTCCGGTCTCCGGCAAGTGAGGAAGAATTGCGGCACGCTTACGCTGGGGCGCGTGCGCGGGTGGCGCAACTCGCGCAGCAGCATGGCAAAGAAGCATTGCTCGGTTGGGTGCAGAATGGGCTGCCGGCGGAGATGACGGCGACTGGAGCTCGCGGACGCGGCGGCAGCGGTTAAGTTCGCGGTCTTGAGTCTTGACGATCGCCATTGCGGGTATGGTGGTTGATTGTATTATTGAAGAATCGACTTGTTCACGAAGAATGAGAGGATCACGCCGTCATGCTCTCCAAAGACGCACTGGGGGCCGTCGCTCCGGAATCAAGCATTCTGGCGGCAATCCGGGCCGAAGCCAAACGCAACAAGAAGTCAACTCTCACCATGCGGCGGATTGACCGGGAAATCGCGGCATTCCGTCGAGCTAACGTCGAGGCACCACCTCGCCGCCCAACTCCCTCCTCAGCACGAACATGAGGAATAAATAGCCCGGGACGTCTTCCTACAGACACGTGATATCCTTTCAGCACCTAATAAGGTGCTTAACATGAGCAGGCCTATGCTTGACATCACGCGTGACATCCAATCTCTAACAAACTTCCGGCGCCGTTCGAGCGATTTCCTGAAGCAGCTTAAGAAGAGCAAGCGTCCCGTCGTTCTTACGGTAAACGGGAGAGCAGCGGCTATCGTACAGGACGCGGAATCTTATCAACGCTTGCTCGATATCGCGGCTCGAGCGAACGCTGCGGAAGGTATTCGTCAGGGCCTGGAGGACGCCAGACAAGGAAAGACCCGGCCTGTGAGGGAGTTTTTTGACGAATTCGAAGCCACGCATGGCATATCTCGTTAAGATTACCTCGCGCGCTGAGCGCGACCTTGCTGGCCTGTATGAAGAAGTCAACGCAGAGCATTCCGACGCCGCCCGGAAATGGTACCGGGCGCTCAAGGAAGCCATTCTAAGCCTAGAAAAGCAGCCGAACCGATGCCCCGTGATTCGTAAGAAAGGTAGGATACGACACTTGCTCTACGGCCACAAAACTCATATTTATCGGGTGATCTATCGCGTTCTGGAGAAGCAGAAACGGGTCGAAGTGCTCCACATCCGCCATGGCGCCAGACGGAAGTTCAGGGACTCAGATCTGGCATAGCACAGGATTCCCCCGCTTCGCACTTCATCCGGGTAAATCCGTGGTTACGATTTCGTCTTCCCTCTCAACCCGCGTACCGACCACCAACAACAGCGCGATCCATGCCGAAATCAAGATCACGTAAGCCACGAGGAATCGCAGCCCCATGCTCCATGCCTGTTTGCGCAGGTCGCTGAGATCGGGGATCCACCAGACCAGCTTGTACGGAACGTATGCCCCGACCAGCATCAGGCCGCAGAACCATAGCCAGTACGCAGGCCGTCGCAAGACGCGCAGGGAGCGTGCCATGCGCTTCAATCTGAATCCCACGGCCGCTACGGTGGTAGCGATGGGCAGCCACACCGCAGGCGCCAGCACCCACAACAGAAACCACAGCAGCCAGTCAGCCGCGTGGAAGACCTGCTTGGGACTGCCGAAGCGCAAGAACGAAGGCGACTTCTGCCAGAACCACACGCCGAACTGCGGCGCATAACGGCGTAGAAAAATCAGGAACAACACCGTCACCGCAAGGAAAATAGCCCACACCGCCAGCGCGACCATGTGCCGCAACGCGTGGCGGAAGGCGCGCCACACGGTTGCATTGTCTCGAAACTCTGCAACCCTGAAGTAGGCGAACGTCCCAGTGCGCAGCCACAGTCCAAGAAAGATGACCACAACCGCATCTAGCGCAGAAACCGCCACCTGCCAGCCATGCGCATCCGGCATCAGTAGCCAAGAATAAACGGCAGCGAGCAGCGCGGCATTGCCGACGAGGTTCAGCAGCCACACCTTCGCCACGCCACTGTGTTTTGCGGTCATTTCACCGTCACCGTCAATGCGTCGCTGGTCGAGAGATAGTTGGGCTGATACATCGGCTCCACGCTCGTCGGGCTCACGCGGAAGATTCCCGGGTTCACTACCTTCAGCAGGTACACATATTCATGTTGCCCCTGCGGGAAGTACATGTTGAAGAATGTAGTGCGATCGTCGCGCAGCTCGCGATTGCTGAACCAGCGCCCCCACCAATCAGGTCGCTCATCGAGTTCATACAGATCGTCACGCGCGATGGATTCGGTCCCCGATGGAATCGGATCTTCGATCATCAAGTACCGCCAGTCGTTACCTCCGACCGTGAGGCGCACCGCGAGAGTATCGCCGACCTGCACCGGACCTGTGAGTTTATCGAGGTGAAATACCACGCGGCCGTCTTTTTGTTGTTGCGACAGCCGGTAATATTGGCGCGCCACGCTTAGCTTGAAGCTGCCGGTGTTCACCACTTTCGACTCGCTGGAGTAATACTCTCCCCGCGTCGACCAGTACAACCGGCCATCGCCGGACTTCGCGATTCGAACCTGGTTCGCTCCGTCCGCCAATTGCAACTCATTCAACACGACCGTGGTCGCGGGTGCCAGCGCATCGGCAGCGGTGAACTTCTTGGTCGCCACCGTCTTGCCGTTCACCTGGACCTCCACGCTGTAGTTGGGCTGCAACTCTTTCGTGCGTTCCAGGTAATCGGTAAGTCCGTAAATCACCATCGCTGTCTGCTCGGTTGACTCCCAGTAGTAGCCCTGGTCACGATGGTTCACCAGGTACACAGCAGCCTTCGAGAGTAGCGGGCTCGCCGCATCCGTGCGATCTAAGAGTTTCAGCGCGTACGCTGTCGTCTCGGGCGTCGTGTCACCAGAGAACTCCATCAGATAGTTGTTGTCGCTCGGCCACCAGGCTTGGGAATCGTCTTGTTTCGCCTCAGCTTCAATCTGCTTGCTCAACTCGTTCGCGCGGCCATCGTTCATCTCCAGCATTGCGAGTCCGAGCAGCGCCTGCCCGTACGCCGTTAATGTTGAGCGCTGGTTCCACACTGAATCCAGTACTGCCGCGTCACGCGTTCCACCCAACACCAACGCGTAAGCCATGTAGGCACGTAGATCGGTCTTCACCTTTCCCGACTGATCGAACTGCGGGCGCAACCACCCGCGTCCACGATCGATCGCGTCCTGCTTGACGTCAAACCCCGCCGCCTTCGCCTGGCTCAGCCCGGCAAGCACGTATGCTGTCATGAAGGCCTGGCTGTCGTCAGTCTGCCACCATCCCCATCCGCCGTCAGGGTGTTGATAGTTGTAGAGCCGGTCGAGACCCGCCTGCACCTGCTTGCTGAGCACTTGCGGATCGATGTTCGATTTCACTCCCAGCTTCTTCAGCGCGTCGGCGACCAGCACATCGGGCAGGAAGCTCGACATGGTCTGTTCAGTACAGCCGTAAGGATAGGAAGTCAGGAAGTCGAGTGCCGCGAAGACCGTGCCCGCGATTGAAGGCGTGACGCCGATCGTCAGCTTGCGAGTTCCCACTTCGGCGCCCGCTGGGAAGGTCAGCGGCAGCACCGTGGCGGTATTGCCAGCGCCCGCGACCGATCCCGCTTTCGCCACGGCCAACTTCACGCCGAAGGGAACGACTGGCAGCGTGAGTTCCATCGCATCGCTTTCGACGTTCGTTAGCGCTTTGCCCAGCACCTTCGCGGAATCTACATCAAGCACGCGCACGCGATAATCTACCTTCATCAATCCGCGGCTCGGGACGTTGACGTTCTGCTGGCCGCCATCGAGCACCTGGAGGCCCTCAAATACCATTGACACCTGCGCCACTTTGTCCGTCGGCAGATAATTTTGCACGATGGTCGAGAGCGTTATCTCATCGCCGCGGCGGAAGAAGCGCGGCACCACCAGTCGCACCATCAGGTTCTTGCGCACGATGGTGTTTACTACCGCGCTGCCAACTTTGGTGTCTTGCGTGACGCCTCGCGTGGTCGCGCGCCACGACGTGATGGCGTCGGGATAATCGAAGTGCACCGTTGCTTGTCCGTTGCTGCCGGTGCGAACATCCGCCATCCAGTATGCGGTGTCAGGAAATGCTTTGCGGATCTTGGGCTGCACCAAGCGCTCGGGTTTCAGTTGCGCCATCGCTTTCGACGAGCGAACGTTGGCCAACTGCATCGCACGTTTGCCTGCCTGCCCGCTGAAGTAATACGTCAGCGAGGTCTCGGTGCTCACCCTCGAATAGACGCGGCCGTAGAACGCATTAACAATGCTGCCCACCGTTTCCGGTTTGATGGCGTAAATCGCTTCGTCCACCACGCCCAGACTGAACTCCGCTGCCACCGGCTTGCCGCTGGCATCCGTCGCCTTGATGGTGTAACTGGCAGCTTCGCCCGGTTGGTACTGCGGCTTGGAAGGCAGCAGTTGCACATTCAACTCGTGCTGAGTGGGCGGCACGGTGAGACTCTTGGATCCCTGGTACAGCTTGTTGTCGCGAATGAACACCGCCGCCACGTAGAAGTTGGGCGCGTACTCAGGCTTAATCGGAACATCCACCGTGATGCTGCCGCCGTTGCTCTTGATCACCTGACCGGAGTAGAGTCCGTTGCCTTCGACTGTCACCAGCACCGAAGTCGGCTCTTTGCTGGTAACGATCAGCACGTGCGCGGTGTCGCCCGGCTGGTAAGTCTTCTTGTCCGGGACGATCTGCACGCGCTCCTGCGCGGGCCCGCTCCACCAGGGACTCTCACCCGGCGCCCACAGGAATGCTGTGGTTTCGATTGTGCGATTCTCCGGAGTCGTCGCAGTCACGCGCGCGCGAAACTCGCCGGCATCGGGGATGGTCAGCTTGATCTGCGCTTTGCCGCTCGCGTCGGTTTGGCCTTGCGCGGTGGTGACCGATTGACCTGCGCCTTTACGCCAATCCCAGCGATTAAGTTCCACGTGGAACATTACTTGAACTGGCTTCTTATCATAGTCTTGCGCGGTAATGGTGACGGTCGCGGTGCTGCCTTTAGTGTAAACATAGGAGTCCGGCTCGGCAGTCAGGAAGAAGCTGCCGTAAGTCGCGAGCGCGAAACCGTGGCCCGCAATTTCGCGGTTGCCGGCATCGGTCACACGCGCCTCAATGCGATAGGTCAAGTCGCGCTTCTTGCTGTCAACCTTCGTCGGAATCGTGATCTGCAACTTCCCATCGGCGTCGAGTGTGCCGCTCTTCTCGCTCTCCTGCTCGCCGCCATATGTGTCGGCTCCCTCCGGATTGTCAGCTTCCGGATTATCTCCTCCTTGATCCGCTCCAGCCTCATCGTCGCCTTCCTCGCGCCCCATCGGCCAGTACGTCGAAGTATGCACCACCCACGTCACCTTCGCGTTCGCGACGGGCTCGCCAAAGTAATAGCGCGCATCGATCGTCGCCTTGATCGGTTGCCCCTGCAGCACGCGCGGGGTTTGCGCCGTCACTTTCACCTGGTATTCGGGTTTCTTGTAGTCCTCCACCGTAAAGCTGGTGCCTTCGACGTAGCGTTCGCCCATCTGCATCGATAGGTAATAGAAACCCAGACTTGCCTCGGCGGGTATGACGTAATTCCACTCCGCCGTACCCATGTCGGAGAGCGTCACCGTCTGCTGCCAGATGGTGCGGTAGTCCCGCGGGTCGCGCATCTCCAATCTCAGTTCGCGGTTTTGCGGAATGATGTAGCCGCTCGCCGTCTGCGCGCGAATGATGGATTTGAAATGCACCGTGTCGCCGGGCCGATACACTGGCCGGTCGGTGTACGTGTAGCCGCGCAAGCTCGCGTTGGGATCGTCGCCCAGGTTCCATGCACTGGGTGTGTTGATTGCGAACTGGTCTGCACTCGTCGCCAGCACCGCAACGTTTTCCGGCTTCGCCTCGGTTAGTGTGGTATCCAGCAAGCCCTGCCGGTCGGTTGTCTTGGCGGCAACTTCTTTCTGATCGACCCACACCCGCACCATGATTCCCGCGATTGGATCGCCGCTACGCCGATTGACCACGAAGCTCATCAGCCGGCCCGGCGCAGCTTTCGTAATGACTGCAATCTCGGTGACCACGATAATCGTGTAAGCGCGAAGCGCGCCATTGGTCGCCTCCACCAGGTACACGCCCTTGTCATTCACCGGGATCGCGACGTTCTGGCTCTCCCAGCGCTCGTGCGACGGCACGGTCCAGGTCCAGACCGAAACCACCTGCTGCTTATTGAGCACAGGGACTTGCGCGTAGCTTTCAACTTTCGCTCCCGATTTCTTCTCGCCGCCACTCATCTCCCATAGCCGAATCTTATGGCGCGACTCTGGCGAAAATTGTGCGCGGATGAAATCGCGGACCCATGCCCAGAGGCGATGCTTCCACGCGTGAAACTTTTCCAGCCAGGTGCGCGCCTGCTTCGGCAGGCTGGGCGCGCGTCCGCCGAAGTTATGCAGCTCCTGCATCTGGCTGAAGAACTTTACCGGATCGTTCACGCGATAGACCCGGAACCCCAGCGCATTTACGTTGTGGGAGTAGACCGAGACTTCCGGCCTTTCGCCCGGCAGGTAAGTACGTTGACTGGTCAGCGAAAACGATGGCCCGGCGTCGTCGTCGTCTTGGGCGAACATCGGCAGGGCAAGCGCGTGACACAAAAGAACGGCGACGATGGCGGACCTAAGAGGATGTGCGAGCACTCGTTTTGAATTCGCGCGGTGGAACGAATTGAGCAAAAAGCGAGCCCCGCAGCCGGGGTCCCCAGTTCGCGCCGCTTTTGCGCGAACTGGGGTGGTGGAGGGGCGAAAGAGCTTAGCCCAGCGCGGAAGCGCTGGGTGAAGTCGAAGCGAAGATCGAGTCCCTTCAGGGACGGCAGAGTTCTCCGCAACCCCCGTAACGTGCATCACTCCGCTCCCCGCAAGATGTTCCATCGATAAACGCCAAGAAAGCCTGGGTTAGCCGATATAGGCCGCCAGCGCGCGTCGGGATAGTTCAACAGCTGCGCCAGCGCGATGCGGCGAATTTCTCCCGGCGAACTCCCGCTCGGGCCCGTATGGTAAACCACGAACTGCTCAGTACCGGCCTCGACCTGTCCTCGTCCGAGAAAGATCATCGCGTGGAATGGCATCCTCTGACCGTCCTGGCGGAAGAACAGCAAGTCACCGGGTTCGAGCGCGGTTCAGATCGCGACCGACGAGATGCGTATTATGCCGCCACAGCGTTTCCACGTCCGCGAATTGCGCAAACGCGCCATCGTTGAGATCGCCAGCCTGAAAGCTTCCGCCACGCACCCGGAAGAGCCCCGCCCCAAGCGGCGTGTAAGGGTATTGATATTGCTGGATGTCGCTCGCCGACGCCGCAACCGGCAACGCCATTTCGCGCGCCCAGGCGGCGTCGTGTGGGCGCAAGGCTTCGCGATAGGCAAAGCGCAACAGCGCGGCGCAATCGTCGATCTCGGCCGGCAACGCCCGTCCGCGGAAATACTGCGCCTCGGCCAGGAAGGTGAACCACCTCCGAAACGTAACTCGGTCGGCAGCATCGTGCAAGCGCAAGAAATCCGGAGTGCCGTCTCCGATCGTGTCACTGGGATCAAGCGTCGTGCGTAACGCGATCTCTTGCGGCGCGAAACCGGGAACCGTGATCCGCACCTTGGTCTCGCCTGGCAAAACACCGGCCCGTAGTGACGCGGTCGCGGTGTCGCCCTCAACCGTCACTGACTCTACGGCGGCGCGATGCGGATCTTGTGCTGTAACCTGTAGGCCGCGCAGAGGGCGGCCATTGGATGGCGAGATTCTTAGTTCCGTGGAAGTGAAACCGTCAGCAGGCACCGTTGCGTCGGAGAGTTGCAACACCAAGGTTGCAGGCACCATCGCGTGTCGCATGGTGAAGGCACACACCATCGCCCCCGTCGCGACCACAGCCAACACTGCCAACCAGCGAGGCACGCCGCGCATCCCGGTCCTCTCCTTTTGGGGACGGGCGGATTATAAATCAACGCGGGAATGCTGATGCGGCATTTGATCGTTAGCTTTTAGCTTTGGATAATTCCATTTAACGGGGACCGGGGGTTGCAATCTCTGGCGCGCAGATTCAGCGCCAGAAGCTAAAGGCTAATTGCTAGTTGCTCAGTTTCCGCAACTCCGCCAGCAACCGCTCGACTTCTTCCGCGGTGTTGTAGTGCGCCAACCCAATGCGCAACATGCCTCCGGAGCTCTGCACGCCCAGACGCTCGGCGAGATCGACAGCGTAGTAGTGTCCGTCCCAAGTGAAGATGCCGCGCTCGCCAAGGTGTGTCGCCAGTTCGCGTGGCGTGTACCCCTCCATGCGAATGGCCACCGTCGGAGTGCGCTGGTCAAGCTTTGCTGCTTCTCTAATCCCGTAAAACGTGAGCCCCGGAATCGCCAGCAATCCATTGATCAGTTGCTCGGCCAGCCCGCGCTCGTGCTGCTGGAAAACCTCGTATGCTGCCAGGATCGCCTCGCGCCGTGTTCCGGCTGACGGGTCGTGATGACGCCCCACATCGGCGATGTAGTCGATGGCTGCGATCAGCCCCGCCAGACATTCATGGTTCTGCGTTCCCGTCTCCCAGCGGTCGGGTAGCTTCTCGGTGCAGGCACGAAGTTTGTAGGGACGAAGCCGCTGCAACTGCTCGCGCTTGCCGAAAAGAATACCGAGGTGCGGCCCGAAGAACTTGTAGCTGGAGCATGCCAGAAAATCACAGTCAATGGCCCGGACATCAATCGGCCCGTGCGGCGCGTAATGTACCGCATCAAGAAAAGCCATGGAGCCCGCCGCATGCGCCAGCCGCACAATCTCCTGAACATCGTTAATGGTGCCGACCGCGTTGGCAGCCCATCCGACGGCTACCATGCGGGTATTGCGGCGAATCTTTGCCGAGAGGTCAAACATGTCTAGCGTGCAATCGCCCGGCTTGATGTCAGCCGTGCGCACCTTCACGCCACGCTCCTCCAGACAAACCCAGGGCGAAACATTTGCGTCGTGGTCGAGGCAGCTCACCAGCAGTTCGTCACCGCTCTTCAGTTCTCGGCCCAGGGCGCGACTCAAGGCAAACGTCAACGTGGTCATGTTGGCGCCGAAGACCACTTCATCGCTTGCACAATTAAAGAAGTCCGCCATCGCGGCACGCGCATCGGCGATCATCTGCTCGGTGCGCTGGCTGGTGACGAAGGGCCCACCGCTGTTCGCATTGCTGCTGGACAAATAATTAACAATCGCGTCAATCACGCGTTGCGGTACTTGGGTGCCGCCCGGGGCGTCGAAGAAAACGGCGGGCTGCCCATTCACCTGCTGATGCAGCGAGGGAAACTGTTGACGCACCCACTCAACATCCAGCTTGCGGGCCGATACTGCAGTTCTTGCGCTCGAAGACATAGTTAGGAACTCCTGACCGCGGTTAGGAAGTCTGCCAGCAAGCCATATGCTGTGGCCTCCAAACCGGGATCCTGCTCGGTAATGATCAATTCCGGAAAAACGTCAGTCTCAAAGCTGATGACCGACGACGTACCTTTCACCAGTGCCAGCGGATCAGAAAGCTTGAGGCGCTCAGGGGCGACCGATGCCACCACGCTCCCGTCCTCTGCTCGCCTGGCGGTGCAGACCAACTTCCAAGCTTCGCCGCTGGCGCGCGCGTCGCGCAACTGTTCCGCAGTTATTCCGCGGATGCCCTGCCTGCTCACGTCATCCAGCTTCAAATCGGCGTGCATCAGGACGTTGGCCAGCGCAATCACCTTGACCGCGGCATCCACGCCTTCGATGTCGTCAGTCGGATTTGCCTCCGCGACTCCCAAGCGTTGTGCTTGGCGCACCGATTCCTCGAACGTCAGCCCCGCTTCCATGCCTTCCAGGACCACATTGGTCGTGGAATTCAACACCCCACGGAATCCGCGCACCTCAACGGCCGGCAGTGTCTCGCGAAAAAGCGAGAAGATCGGTACGCCGTCCATCACCGCCGATTCAAACAGGAACCTGCGTCCCTCGGACGCGGCCAACTCGGTCAGCTCCCGATAGGCGTGCACCACCGGCCCCTTGTTCGCGCTGATAGCGTGGGCTCCGGCCTCGAGCGCCGCCCGTATGTGCGCAATCGCTGGCTGCCCGGTAGTCGCATTGAGGGAACTGACCTCAAAAAGGGCGTCAGCTTTGGCCACTCGCAGCCACTCATGAATATCGCCAGCTACTTGCGTGCCAGTGAAATCCGCAGCCAGCAACTTATCCACGCTGAAGCCATCCTGCACCGTTAGCCATCCAAGCTGTCGAGAAGCCACGCCCGTAATCCGCCAAGCCACACCGTATTGGTCCCGTAGTTCCTTCTCTTTTCTATGGAGGAGCGCGACGAACGCTCTGCCGACATTGCCGAAGCCGACGATGCAGAGGTTGTAGGTCCGGATGTGACTGTCTCCAGGCTGAAGTGGCTGTACCTGTCATTGTAAATGGCCGCGGCGGCCCTGGGGCGCTGATCAGGCGATAGGCAGCATAAATTCCCGGTGAATTCCGGAGCCTCTTGGGAGCGGCGTGCATCCTTATCTTTCTGGGCTGGCGCCCGTCGCCGGGCTAAAGAAAAACCTTGGCTTGCGGTGGTCGAACGTCAGTTATAATTCTCAGTTAAGCTGATTCCCAGATGCTCACCATCGTCGAGCGCCGTAGCGTTGGTTTTCGGAGTGAGTGTCTTCTGCATCCTGCACGTCCGGCCCAACAGCGTAACAAGGTCTACCACTCCGATTACTTGAAGGAGCCCCAGAATGGCTATCAAAGCAACTGACTACGTGTGGCATAACGGGCAACTGATTCCCTGGGATGACGCAAAGCTGCACGTGATGGCCCACGTGATCAACTACGGCTCATCGTTGTTTGAAGGAATTCGCTGCTATCAGACGGGCAAGGGACCGGCCATCTTCCGCCTACGGGACCACATGCTGCGCCTGGTCCAGTCTTCCAAGATCTACCGTATTGAACTCGACTATTCGCTCGACGAATTGTGCCAGGCAGCAGTCGATCTCGTCGCTGCCAACAAAGTGTCGCCATGCTATGTGCGCCCGATCGTGCTCCGCGGCTACGGTCAAGTTGGCGTCAATCCGTTTAACTCCCCAACCGAGGTTTACATTGCCAATTACGAGTGGGGCAAGTATCTCGGCAGTGCTGACTGCGACGACGGCGTCGATGTGTGCGTTTCGTCCTGGACACGGCTCGCGCCTAACACCATGCCGACCATGGCCAAAGCGGGCGCCAATTACATGAACTCTCAGTTGATCAAAATGGAAGCCATCGTGAACGGCTATAGCGAGGGCATCGCGCTCGACGTCAACGGTTACGTGAGTGAAGGTTCGGGCGAGAACATCTTCGTGGTGCACAAGGACCGCATCTACACACCGCCCTTGGGCAACAGTGTTCTGCCCGGCATTACCCGCAACTCGGTGCTGCATATTGCCCAGGAGCTTGGGATTCCGGTGATCGAGCAGATTATTCCCCGCGAAATGCTTTACATTGCTGAAGAACTGTTCTTCAGCGGCACGGCTGCCGAGATCACCCCGATCCGTTCGGTGGATAAGATCACGGTGGGACGCGGCGTTGCTGGCCCTGTCACCAAGACCGTTCGCAAGGAGTTTTACGCCATCGTGAACGGAACCACCGAAGATCGGTTCGGCTGGATGACCCCGGTTCCGGTGAAGCAGCCTGTGAGTGTGTAGGCGCTTCTGACATACGGAAGGACGAAGTCGCACAAGGCCGAACGGCATGTAGAGGCTGCTCAAAAAGTAAGCTTCAACCCGTTTTTTTTTAGGGAACGTACCTTTAGGTTCGCCTATAAGCTCTTTAGTCATCCCTTAGCGGGCTTCAGAGACTGTCTCGCAACCCTCGGCCCGACTCGGCAGGTGGAACAAACGCCGCAATAACGAGCGCCGTAGGCGCGAAAGAGCTTAGCCCAGCGCTTCAGCGCTGGGTAACGTGGAAAATTATAGCGAGTCCCGTAGGGACGGCAGAGGTTGCGATATAGTTTCTTCAGCCCCGGAGGACCTGCTTTTCTGACTTTTCCCGCAACCTCTATGGCTGGCTCCCCAATTCAACTACTTCTGCTGAATCGATTCCAGGTATGTCGTGAGGTTGTGAATCCGCATCTGCTCTTGCGCCGGATCATGACGGCCCAGCGTAAGGAATACTGGACCCCACACTGGCATTTCTTTGCTGCCATGCGCGGGCGTGAGGCTGTCACCTTTAATGATCTCCGCGATGTGCGCATCCGGGAATCTCCCGCCATTCTTCACCGCGAGTAGTGTCAGATCGGTTGCTTTCGCCTTCAAGGCCGCAGCCGCAGGGCCGTTTCCCATGGCGTCTTTGCCATGACATGACGCACAGTACGCGATGTACATGTCTTTGCCGGAAGATGGATTGGCGTAGGGCGCAGGGACTTTCTTGATCCCGGATTGAGATGGCTGCGAAGTCCCGGCTGGGTTCGCGCTTGAACTTGTTTGCCCTGTGAGCGAAATCGAAAGCGCCAGCGCCAGCACCAGGGCCATCGCCAGACACACTGTACGTGAGCACATAACAACCTGCTTTCCATTCGTTATGATTGCTTACTGCAATGCCCACTATGGCGTGCGCCTTTGGACTGGGTCAGCGACACGCATCACATGTACGAGGTACCTCACGATGGCTCGTTCCCAATTTGGGACTCCGGGAGGATCAGATCGAGCCAGTCAAAACTCCATCGTCTTCAGCTCCGGACTAACGATAAGCGGGGCTTCGGTGGCGCGCTGGACGTCCTCCGCCGTAAGGCCGGGCGCGATCTCTTCCAGAACCAAGCCGCTCTGCATCACACGTATATACGCTATCTCGGTGACAATGTTGTTTACCACGCGCAGCCCCGTAATCGGTAAAGTGCAACGCTTCAAGATCTTTGGCGCACCATTCTTGGTGGTGTGCTCCATCGCGACGATCACCCGTCTCGCGCTGGCGACCAGGTCCATCGCACCGCCCATGCCCTTCACCATCTTGCCTGGAATCATCCAGTTGGCAAGGTTGCCCTCTTCATCCACCTCCATGGCGCCGAGCACGCTCAGATCAATGTGGCCGCCGCGAATCATGGCAAACGATTCAGCACTGGAGAAGTATGCCGTGCCCGGAATTTCTGTCACCGTTTCTTTACCGGCGTTGATCAGGTCCCCGTCTTCCTCGCCCGGCAGAGGATACGGGCCGACGCCCAGCATGCCGTTCTCGCTCTGCAGCACAACATCCATGCCGGATGGAACGCAGTTCGCCACCAAGGTTGGCATCCCGATTCCGAGGTTGACGTAGAAACCGTCGCGCAACTCTCGGGCCACACGCTTTACGATGCGATCGCGCTTTTCGGTGTCCTTGCTGATTTTCGGAGGTGTCGCCATTGGGTCTCCTGATCTAATTCCAAAGCTATGCTCTACCGTTGTCTTGAAGGGGCACGGCTTTCAGCCGTGCCGAAAACGACTCACCCTACTACCGGCTTTAGCCGCCGAGGTAGCGCCCTCTTCAACAACACTTGCCCTAGAGGCTAAAAGCCCACTCTTACCGGTCGCTCGTCGACGCAGCTACGCTTTGCGTAACGTTCGCCGCTCGATGCGCTTCTCATAGTCCGTTCCCTGGAAGATGCGCCGCACGTAAACACTGGGGGTGTGCACCTGGTCCGGCTCGATTTCTCCAGGCTCGACCAGGTGCTCGACTTCGACAATCGTCACCTTGGCTGCTGTCGCCATCATCGGATTGAAGTTCTGCGCCGTCTTGCGGTACACCAGATTGCCCCAACGGTCGCCCTTCCAGGCTTTGATGAGCGCGAAGTCGGCTGTCAGGGCCCGCTCCAGCACATAGGGCCTGCCGTCAAACTCGCGCGTCTCTTTGCCCTCGGCAACGACCGTCCCGAATCCGGCAGGCGTGTAGAATCCAGGGATTCCCGCCCCGCCAGCGCGAATTCGTTCCGCGAAGGTGCCCTGCGGAATGAGTTCAAGATCGATCCGTCCGGTCAGTACCATGTCTTCCAGCAAGCGATTTTCGCCAACGTAGCTTCCCTTGTGCGACTTGATTTGGCCAGCGGCGAGCATGAGCCCGAGTCCAAAGTCGTCAATTCCCACGTTGTTGCTAATGGTGTTCAGGTCCTTGACGCCTTTCTTGACCAGCGCGCGGATAAGGTTCTCGGGGATGCCGCACAGCCCAAAGCCCCCGACCATCAGCGTGTCGCCATCCTTAATGTCGTGAATGGCCTCGTCTGCGTTCGCAACTACTTTGTTCATTGCCATAGGATTTTGCTTCCGACCGGCGATTGTACCGAGGTATGTCGTCCCGGTGCAAAGGTCGACCGTTCAAGAGTTGCCAACAGTCCGGCTCGATCCAAATGCTGGGGACGCATTCCCTTTCCGATATCTTTTGGCGTCGAGATGTGAAAGTCTTATGGCGGAGATGCAAATGAAAAGTATTTTGGTGATACTGTGCGTGTTTCTTTCTTCGAGTTTATTCGCGGGAAATTGCGTCAAGAACGCGCGTGGTCAGACCGTTTGCAGTAATGGTAAGACTGCCGTTGCAGTTAACCCGAACACGGGCAATGCTGCCGTCGCCCAAAAGAATTCGAATGGGGTAACCACTACCAAGACCAGCAACGGTGGCACGGCCAAGTCCGCAAATGGAGTGGCCGTGGCTCAAGGCCCCAATGGTGCCGCTGCGGTCAACACGCATACCGGCAATGCTGCAGTCGCCCAAACGAATTCGAACGGAGTAACCACCACTCAAACCAGCAATGGCGGCAAGGCCAAGACGAAGAATGGAATGGGCGTAGCCCAAGGCCCGGGTGGCACCACCTGCGTAAAGGGCCCGAACAATCAAGGCTGTAAGAAGTAAGAGCGATCCTCCGATGACCGCCACTAACTCGCCTCCGAACGGCGAAAGTTCGACTATGACGATCTCCCTCGTACGACATGCGCACGTAAGAGAGGACCCATGAAAATTAGATCCGGAAACCTCAGGAAATCGATAGCCGCCCTGGTGACCCTCGGCCTCGTCATGGTTGGAACTTATGCGGTACGGTCCGCTCTTCATCGGACCTCGCCTGCCGTAGTCGATGCGCAAAAAAGTGAACTCGTGGTGCTTGCTGCGGCTCCGCCACAGGAAGCGTCCAAGCAGGCGATCACGGCCACCCCGCCCGCAGTTGTCGGAGGCGGGCAATACTCGCCGTATGTGGGCAAGACCTATCCGGACCAGGTGTACTGGGGCGTTGCCCACGTCCACACCGGCTACTCCTTCGACGCGGGAATGTTTGGGATAACGCTAACCCCTGACGACCTCTTCAAGGTTGCCAGGGGCGGCGAAGTCGTCCTGAACAACGGCATGCGCTTTAAACAAGACCGGCCGCTGGACTGGGTCGCCATCACCGACCATGCCGAGTATATGGGCATAGCCGATGAGATCCGTACCGGCAGCCCCGATCTTCTCGCCAACCCTCTGGGCAAGAAGTGGTACGACATGTACAAGACAAGCCCTGAGGAGGGCACCAAAGCCGGCATCGAAGCCGTCCTTTCCATGACGACCGGCAAGCCTGTCTTCGACGCCAGCAAGCTCACGGGCACGGCTTGGGCGCACGCCACCGCGGCAGCCGAGAAGTGGAACCAGCCGGGCGTTTTCACCACACTGCACGGCTTCGAATGGACTTCCATGCCGGCGGCAACAACCTTCATCGCACCGTCATCTTCCGCGATAACTCGGACCGCGTGAGTCAGGTCCTGCCCTTCTCCACTTTCGACAGCCAGGACCCGGCGGACCTGTGGAAGTACATGGACGCGTACGCGACCAAGACGGGTGGGCAGGTGCTCGCCATTCCGCACAACGGCAACCTGAGCAACGGCATGATGTATACGGCGGAGACCTTCGACGGAAAACCGATGGACCGGGCCTACGCCGAGGCGCGCGCCAGCCACGAGCCACTCCTGGAGGCGACGCAGATCAAGGGTGACAGCGAGACCACTCCTTTCCTCTCTACGACCGACGAATTTGCCGATTTTGAGCGCTGGAACTTCGATTTCAGCACCATGACGCCGGCGAAGGATAGCGTGCTCCACGGCAACTACGTCCGCTCGGCGCTCAAGCTGGGGCTGGAGCTGGAAGCCAAGCTTGGAGCCAACCCCTACCAGTCCGGCATGATCGGCGGCAACGATGCGCATATAGGTGTGGTCACTACGCGGGAAGACAACTTCTTCGGTGAGTTTGCCAACGGATTGCCGTCGCCGGAGCGTTGGAAAAACCCGATCGCCACGACCAAAGACGGCAAGCCGTTGATCTCGGTATGGAACGAACAAGCGGCGGGACTGGGCGGCGTGTGGGCGCGCGAGAACACCCGCGAGGGGATCTGGGACGCGCTCAAGCGCAAGGAAGTTTATGCCACCACGGGCGACCGTCCGATCGTACGCGTGTTCGCGGGCTGGAACTTCGCAGCGGCGGACAACGAGCGTTCCGACTTCGTGGCCAACGGCTACGCCCACGGCGTGCCCATGGGCGGGAATCTCGCAGCGGCCCCGGCGGGCAAACAACCCGTGTTCATGGTGCATGCCGTGCGCGACCCCGAAGGCCCCAACCTTGATCGCATCCAGATCATCAAGGGCTGGCTCGGCAAAGACGGCAAGACGCACGAGCGCATCTTCGACGTAGCGGTATCCGGCGGGCGCAAGATCGGCCCGGATGGTCGCTGCAAATCCTCAGTTGGCAGCACTGTGGACGTGGCGAACGCGAGTTACACCAACACCATCGGGGCCACGACGCTTTCGGCGTACTGGAAAGACCCGGCGTTCGATGCAAGCGAGCGCGCCTTCTATTACATCCGCGTGATCCAGATCGCGTCGCCGCGCTGGACGGCCTATGACCAGAAGCGTTTCGGCATCAAGATGGCCGACTACGTTCCGATGACAGTCACCGACCGCGCCTACACCTCGCCAATCTGGTATACGCCGGCGAAGTAATGGCTGACTTTCTGAGGAAACTCGTGCGCGGGCAGCCGTCTCTCACTTGGCGCAAAATCGCCTTCGCATAAACGTGCTTCATGCGTCGGAGCCTATCGGACGTTAAATGCTCCGCTCGCACTAGTCGGCTGTTTGTGGGCGAGTCACAGACAAATCGGAAGTTGGCTGTTCGTGGATAGCTGGCGTGAACAGCCCAAGTCGTAAGCTATCTCGAACGGGGTTTGTACCAGTTGCACGCACAAGGAAAAGCCCCGGCCGGAAAGACACGCGGTGTACTAGCTACCAGTCACTAACCCCTAGTCCCCAGTAACTAGTCCCTGCGTTTCCCAAACTTGTTTGCGCTCTCGAACATCTCCCGCAGTCCCGGTCCGCGCAGGTTCTCCCGCAGATGCGCCAATTGCTGTTCGAAACGTAGCAGCGCCTCCTCGATGTTCTGGCTGTTGGTCAGCGCGATGTCGCGCCACATCGAGTGAGGGCTGCTCGCGATCCGTGTCATTTCCCGCAAAGCCCGGCCACCGATTTCCCTACTCGCTTCGTCGTCTCCTAGTTCATCGCGCAATACAGAAGCAAGTGCTGTGGCGATCATCTGCGGCAGGTGACTGATCCACGCGCACAGGCGATCGTGCCGCTCAGGATCGATCGCAATCACTCGTGCCCCGATTGACTCCAGCAGTTCCATGTACTCTCGCTGCCGTTCCGTGTACTGCTGTACAGCGTTGATCGGCGTGATCAGCCACACCGCATTGCGAAACAGATCCGCATCCGCGTTCTCGATTCCGCCGCGCTCCTTGCCCGCCATGGGATGTCCGGGAAGCACGCGCGCTCCCGCCTCCGCGCCGAATACCATGCGGGCCCGTTCCACGAACTGCACCTTGGTGCTACCGGTATCCGTGACGAGCGTCCCTGCGGGAAGCGTGGGCGCCAGCTTTTCAAAGGCGGAGAGTATGCCGCCAATCGGCGTGGCGAGCACCACGACATCGCTGCCCTGAACCGCTTGCCTTGCGTCAGCGTCTCCGCGATCAATCGCGCCGCGGGTGACGGCGGCATCCAGCACCTCGGGGCGATCGCAGGCGACAAGACTTCCCCGAAACCCCTGCTGGCGAAGGGCAAGCCCCAACGAGCCGCCGATCAAGCCCGTGCCAACGATTGTGATCTGCCGAATCGCCATCGCTAATGGGCCGTCGCCTTGAAGGGGCACGGCTTTGCAGTCTGCGGAAAAACTCAGCTACAGACGGTTTGTGTCAGGGCACGACTTCAGTCGTGCCGATAAGTCTTTTATTTTTGTCATCCCAAACCGACTTTAGTCGGTGAGAGATCTGCTTTTCAAACTTTTTCCGCAGCCTGTTCGGCCGTGCCGTAAACTGCCTCACGCTCCACGGCTCTAGAGGCTGCTGAAAAACTCGCTTATGCTCGCTTTGAAGGGGCGCACCTTCAGGGCCTGCCCTGAGCTTGCCGAAGGGTGCGCCGTTGTAAGTCGCTTAGTTTTGTCATTCCGAGGGGCTTCAGCCCCGAGGAATCTGCGGCTTCTTTCCCTTGCAATGAAATTCTCAGCAACCTCTGCAGCCCGCCAGAATGAACAAGGAGCGCTTAAGGGCACTCCCAAAGACCTCTTACGATCGATTTAACAAGGAAGCTCAGCCGATGGATGTCATATCGCAACTCTAATCACCCTATCGTCCGCCCTACCGCCGGAGCGATCATCCGGAGCTGACCCATCAGCTCGGCAAACTGCTCAGGATATAGCGACTGGGCGCCATCGGACAGCGCCTCGTCGGGCGACGGATGCACCTCGATCAGCAAGGCGTCAGCCCCGGCGGCAACCGAGGCGCACGCCATGGGCGCGACTTTGTCACGTAATCCAGTCCCATGCGAAGGATCGGAGGTAATCGGCAAGTGCGATAACTTATGCACAATGGGAATCGCCGATATGTCGAGCGTGTTGCGGGTATAGGTCTCGAAGGTCCGAATGCCGCGTTCGCAGAAAATGACCTGGTAGTTCCCTCCGGACAAGATGTACTCCGCCGACAGCAGCATCTCCTCGATGGTCGCCGCAATGCCGCGCTTCAATAGGACCGGCTTCCGCACCTTGCCTACTTCACGCAGCAAGTTGAAGTTTTGCATGTTGCGCGCGCCCACCTGGAAGATGTCGACGTAGGGCAACATGATTTCGATTTGCGAGATCTCCATGACCTCGCTGATTACGGCCATGCCGTAGTGGTCGCCAGCTTCCCTCAGTAATTTCAGCGCCTCAAGTCCGAGCCCCTGAAATGTATAGGGCGAGCTGCGCGGCTTGAACGCACCACCGCGCAAGACCTTGGCGCCGGACTTCTTCACCACCTCGGCTGCAGTAAACAACTGCTCCTTTGACTCTACCGAGCACGGGCCAGCCATGACGACGACTTCCTTGCCGCCTATTTCTGTCCCGTTGGGCAGTTTAACGACGGTGTCGTGCTCGTGGAACTGGCGCCCCGCGAGCTTGTACGGTGCACTGATACGGTGCACGCGCTCCACGCCCGGCAACACCTCGAGGTCACGCGTGTCAAAATCGATACGCTTGCCCACTGCGGCCAGGACACTCTGCCGCGCACCAGTAGTGCGATGCACTGCAAACCCCATCCTCATCAGGTGTTCGGTCACCCGCTGGATCTGGTCTTCGCTGGCATGTTCCAACATCGCAACAATCATGACGTCCGCTCTTCGCCTTTCGCTCTTCGCCTTTCGCTTACGACTTTTAGCTCTCAGCCTTTAGACCCTAGCAATCTGAACTACCTGCAACGACTCCGACATTCAACACTAACCACTAGGCCCTAACCACTGGCCCCTAACCACTAGCCCCTAACCCCTGCTTTTCAGTCGTTCGGCTCCAGTTCCGTGATCTCGCCCTCAACCGGACCTTCGGGAGCCATCTCTTCGCGCTGAATCTGCCGCATCACATCCACCAGGCGCTCATAGACTTGTCGCAATTGCACGTCTGACAATGGCCCCGCATTGTCGCGCGCGATGTTCTGGAAAATGATCTTCTCGCGGTCCGGCTCATAGATGGGCATGGCTGAGTTGCGCTTGAGCTTGCCAATTTCACGGGCGCATTCGGCTCGCTGGTTGATTAGGCGCACTAACTCGCGGTCAAGATCGTCGATCTTCCGGCGCCAACCCTCGATGTCCATGGCCTATTGCCTCTTCGCGTTGCCCTGTGGTGCACTCTAAGGGAAACTCTGATCAAGTCCGGTTTTTGAAGGGGACGGCCTTCAGGCCGTCCGCAACCGCCTCGTATTAGACCGGGCTTTATTGATTCCTGCAAAAGAAATGTCCGCAAGACGGTGGAAGGGCACGGCTTCAGCCGTGCCGAAACCACGCAATAAAGAGCGGGCTTTAGCCCCGGCCGACCGTGGCTGAAGCCATTCCCAGCACCGACCGATTTCGCCGGGCTAAAGCCCGGCCCTTCCACCGCTGACAGGACATTTCTTTTGCAGCTATCAATAGCCCCTGAGGGGCTTCCGATTGGCTTAATCAGAATTTCGGTAACTACTACCTACGGCTTCCTGCGCCGTTCCGGTGAGGGAAGCCAGAAATTCTGACACGGCCGCCGCCTCCCGCCCCGGATTTTGTTCGATCGTCTGCACAATCGCGCTTCCTACTACCGCCGCATCGGCGAAACTTCCTACCTCGGCAAATTGCTCGGGCGTCGAAACTCCGAATCCGACGGCGATCGGCAATTTGGTATGAACTCTCAGCCGCTCAACCAACGATCGCGCGTCACCCGCAAGCTCTTGCCGCGTGCCGGTAATTCCGGTGCGCGAGATCGCATACACGAATCCGCGCGAATGTTTCGCCACCTCGCGCAAGCGCTTCTCGGGGCTGGTAGGAGCCGCCAGAAACACAGGCGCTAGCTTGTGCGCCTTCATAGCTCGCAGATATTCCCCAGCCTCTTCCACCGGAAGATCGGTGACCAGGGCGCCGTCCACGCCAGCCTCGGCGGCAGCCGCGCAAAACTTCTCCAAGCCAAACTGCAAAATCGGATTGAGATACGAGAAGATAATCACCCCGGCGTTCGACTGCTGCCGGAGTTGTCTTGCTACCTCGAGGACACCGATCAGGTTGGTCCCATGTTGCAGCGCTCGCTCGCTAGCGCGTTGGATCACCGGGCCGTCGGCAACTGGATCGCTGAAGGGCACGCCTAGCTCGATCACGTCTGCGCCCGCGCGAATTGCCGCTAATGCGACCTCGCGTGATGCGTCCAGACTAGGGTCGCCGCAGGTGATGTAGGCCACCAGACCAGGCCGTTTCTTGAAGATGATTGCCAAATCGCTCCCTTAGCTTCCTTTGCTGTTAGCGCGTTTCCAGAATTGGTGTAGCCAGGTAGAGCCGGCCTTTCAGGCCAGCGG
Organism: uncultured Acidobacteriaceae bacterium; assembly: GCA_963794545.1. Classification (GTDB taxonomy): domain Bacteria; phylum Acidobacteriota; class Terriglobia; order Terriglobales; family Acidobacteriaceae; genus Bog-257. The sequence continues at coordinate 863,996 of CAWCEH010000007.1, read as the reverse complement.
CGCTGAACCTGCATTATTCAGGAGGATCTCACGCTTTTGAAGGGGCACGGCTTCAGCCGTGCCATAAGTCGCTGTCATCATGGTGGCTTTAGCCATTGCGGGACTTCGGTGTTGACCTGAACTGCGAATTCCCTCAGGGGCTGAAGCCCAACTCTCCACGCCCACGAACGGCACGGCTGAAGCCGTGCCCCTTCAAAGTTTGCTGTCCTCGGCTACCGAAACAGATAAATAATCCAGCTGAAGCGCCGCACTACCCGCCCTACCGGATACACCAACTCTGGAAATACCTCAGAACCCCAGGTTCTCCCGCAGAATCCCGATATCTTTGTCGCCCCGCCCCGAAACATTCACAATCACGATGTCCGACTTGTCCATCTTTGGCGCTCGCTTGATGCACTCGGCAATCGCGTGTGCCGACTCCAAGGCAGGGATGATACCCTCCGTCCGCGCCAGCTTCAGGCAGGCATCCAGCGCCTCTTGGTCGCTGGCCGACACATATTCCGCCCGCCCCTGGTCGTGGAGTGAGGCATGCTCGGGACCGATCGCCGGATAATCCAGACCGGCAGAAACGGAGTGCGTCATTGCGATCTGTCCACCGGGGTCCTGCAAAACATAAGAATACGTTCCCTGCAACACCCCCGGCCCCCCGCCGTCGAATCGCGCTGCGTGCTCTCCCAGCGCGTGGCCACGCCCACCGGCTTCCACGCCAATAAGCTTCACTTCGCGGTCTTTAATAAATTCGTAGAAGACCCCAATCGCATTCGAGCCGCCGCCTACGCACGCGATGACTGCGGTCGGCAACCGGCCCTCAGCCTTCAGCACCTGCTTGCGGGCTTCCTGGCCGATGACACGATGGAAGTCGCGCACCATCGTCGGATAAGGATGCGCTCCCAACACGCTGCCCAGGAGGTAATGCGTGGTGCGGACATTGGTCACCCAGTCACGCATGGCCTCGTTGATGGCATCCTTCAAGGTGCGCGATCCCGAGTCGACGCCTCGCACCTCAGCGCCCAGCAGCTTCATGCGGAAGACATTCAGCTCCTGCCGCCGCATGTCTTCGGTGCCCATGTAGACCACGCACTCCATGCCAAAAAGCGCGCAGACCGTTGCCGTCGCGACTCCGTGCTGTCCAGCGCCGGTTTCCGCGATGATGCGGTGTTTGCCCATGCGTCGAGCCAGCAGCGCCTGCCCGATACAGTTGTTGATCTTGTGCGCCCCGGTGTGCAGCAGGTCTTCCCGCTTCAGATAGATCTTTGCGCCGCCCAGCCCTTGGGTTAGCCGCTCGGCGAGAAACAACGGCGTCGGACGGCCGGCGAAGTCGGCCAACAGGTGATGGTACTCGTCGCGAAATGCTTTATCTTTACGCGCCGTGGCATAGGCTGCTTCGAGTTCCTGCAACGCCGCCATCAAGGTTTCGGGGACGTATCTCCCCCCGTAGGAACCGAAGCGTCCTGGGACGGCTCGCACTTTGGGCTGCTTGACTTGGTTGCCGAGCAGTGGACTCACCGTGGAACTCTGCCCGTTGCTGGTTGTTTCTTCCATGATTCCCTTCTACCGCAATGCGAGCTGTGCTTGACGCACCGCCCCAACGAAGCTGCGCAGCTTTGCTTCGTCTTTCTTGCCAACTTCGCGCTCAACGCCCGAGACCACATCTACTCCCCAAGGCGCGAACAACCGGATCGCCTCGCCGACGTTCTCGGGGTTCAATCCTCCCGCGATAATCACAGGCATCTCGGCCCGAACCTTGGCCACGACCGGTGCAGCCGCGACCCAATCGAAGGTCGCCCCAGTCCCGCCTCGCTGGCTAGGCGATCCAGAATCCAGAAGGATTGCGTCAATGCTTTGCCGCATTTGCAGATAGCCATTCAAAGTGTCAGGCGAACTCAGCAATTCCCGTGCTTGCAATGTCTTGATGATCTTGCGTTGTCCGAGCGCCCGCCGATACTCCTGCATCTGGTCCGCTGGTTCATCACCATGAAGCTGGACTCCGGTCAATCGGGCTTGCTCGACAACTTCCGCGATTCGCGACGGTGTCTCGTTCACGAAGACCCCAATGCATTCGATCTCATCCCCCAGAGCGGAGATAATCTCCGCCGCCTGCTCAACCTCGATTCGGCGCGAGCTGGGCGCAAAGATGAACCCCAGCGCATCGGCGCCAGCGGCCAGGCTGGCCTGAGCGTCGTACAGATTCGTGGTGGCGCAAATCTTTATCCAAGTCATGCGATTGCCTAGAGCTGTGCCGTCCCTGCGGGACTCACTCGCATTTCTCACAGCGCTGAAGCGCTGGGCTAAGCTCTTTCGCCTCCTTCGGAGGCTGATCTTTTCTCTTTTCGAACCTCTTTGCCGCATTCAGCAGTTGTCGCAAAGCGTCTCCGGGCCGCGGCGCGCGCATCAGGGACTCGCCGATTAGAAACGCGTCGAATCCGGCCTCTCGTAAGGCGGCAATATCGTCGCCAGTTTCGATACCGCTCTCGGCGACCTTGATCACTCCGGGAGGTATCAACCCAGCCAGTTGCAGCGATGTATTAAGGTCAACGCGAAAGGTGTGCAAGTCCCGGTTGTTTACTCCGATTGTCTCGCAACCGGCATCGAGGGCACGCTGCAGCTCCACGCGGTCGTGCACCTCGTACAGAACATCGAGATCCAGTTCGATCGCTCCGCGACGCAGGTTGACCAGTTCTGTCTGTGTGAGCGCAGCCACGATCAACAGCACGGCATCAGCCCGATACGCCCGAGCTTCCAGCAGTTGAAACTCGTCAACAATGAAGTCCTTCCGCAGACAGGGCAAGCGGGTGGCGTCGGATGCAATCTCCAGATTCTCCAGCGATCCCTGAAAGAATCGCTCGTTGGTTAGCACCGAGAGGGCTGAGGCCCCCGCGTTCTCCAACTCCCGGGCCAGTTCGGCCACCGGGAAGTCCGCCCGAATCAATCCTTTCGACGGCGACGCCTTCTTCAACTCGGCGATCACCGCAATGCCGGACCCGGCCGCCCTTCGCAAACCTTCGCGAAACCCGCGCGGCTGATGCCGCTCTGCCACCTCACTAAGCGCCCGGAGATCTGCTGAAGCCTTGGCAGTGGCGACTCGTTCGCGGGTGGCGGCGATGATCTCTTCCAGTTTGGTCGGCATGGGTGTGACAAGAATATACCCAAATGCTTGCACTTTTGACTTACTCCGCCCGTTCCCATCTGCCCGGCTTAAACTCAGTCACATTTTTATCGTCAGCCTAGGGAGTGCCTCCAGATCGCGGATGTGCTTTATGGCGCGTTTAATTAGTTTAGAGGGGTATCCATTTGACTCAGGTGACCACTACAGGTAGTGTGGTGGCCCATGGAACGGGTGGTGGAGGATTATCCGCGGACTCTGGCGGAGCTCGAAGTTCGATTTAGCAGCGAGGAAGCGTGCCGGGAGTATCTGTTCCGCCTGCGATGGCCGGCGGGATGCAAGTGCCTACGCTGCGGCGAGAGCAAAACTTGGCCATTGCGATCCGGGCGCTGGCAGTGTGCCCGCTGCGGACATCAGGTTTCGGTAACGGCGGGAACAATTTTTCAGGGCACCCGGACGCCCCTGACGGTTTGGTTCCGGGCGATGTGGTGGATGACGAGTCAGAAGAATGGGATCAGCGCCCTGGGACTCCAGCGGGTTCTGGGCTTGGGAAGCTACCAGACGGCTTGGGTGTGTTTGCACAAACTGCGGCGAGCCATGGTAAGACCCGGGCGGGAACGACTCTCGGGAAGCGTGGAGGCGGACGAAACCTATCTGGGTGGGCTGGAAGAGGGTATGCGCGGTCGGCAGACCGAGAGCAAGGCGTTGATTGTGGTGGCGGCAGAGGAGGACGGCAAAGGGATTGGGCGAATTCGGATGCGGCGCATTCCGAACGCTTCGGCCCACAGCCTCATTTCCTTCGTGCAAGAGTCGGTTGAACCCGGCAGCGTGGTCCACACCGACGGGTGGTTGGGATATGAGCCATTGCAAGGGCGCGGCTACATTCATCGGCTCACGTTTCTGCGCGGACAGCAGAAATCCCCTTCGGAGCTGTTGCCGCGCGTGCATCGCGTGGTGTCGCTGTTAAAACGATGGCTACTGGGCACACATCAGGGAGCGGTGAGCATCGAGCATTTGGATGGCTATCTGGACGAGTTTACCTTCCGGTTCAACCGGCGCAAGTCGCACAGCCGGGGAAAGCTGTTCTACCGTCTTGTCCAGCAAGCTGTCGCCGTGGAGCCAACAACTTACAAGGCGATCATCCGGTCCGCACCGGCAGACTGGCCCTGAAACCACAACCCATTGGGGGTACCTGAGTGAAATAGATACCCCTCTTAGTTTATTCCAGCGATTCGGTTCATGGCATATACAACAATCCAACGCCTGATCTTCGGTTGCGAAAGTTTGGGCAATTTTAAGGAGGTTCATGGCTACTTCACCTTTTGCCGTTGTTGAATCGCCAGAAGAGCCTGTTCAATCATTGTATCTAGAGCGGTTCCGCTCTCAACCTGATTCTGTAGTTTTTGAAAAGCTTTCTTGGTTAGAGCGAGGTTTTCCGGGTTTACTATCGTGGCTTCAATCACCTGTTGGGCGTCGGGAGTTTTCTGAGGATTGTAATCGGTTACTTGACGAATCTCGTGCAGCCGCGCAAGCTCGTCCAGATAGCGCCGCATAGACACGTTTTCAAGGAACATAGCTTGAAGTTCATTGGCGAGTCGGGTCACCAAATCTCTATCCATATTTGTCCCCCTTCAAGATTCCCTATGGTCGTATTGGTCGCATTGACAGGCAGGTTATCCCTAATCTCTTCACCGCTTCCTGTCGTCAGCCATTGCGTTTGTGATAAAATTCAATGCCACATCCGCATCATCGGAACGTGCTGAATCAACAAAAACCCTACCTGTTCTCTTACAGTCAGTTCCGGTTGGACACTCTGTTCCATCCAGCTTGTAGTACGCGAGCAGACTCTGGGTTTGCCCATCGTATAAATACATTCTGGCGAGCTTAGGATTAGTAACGACACCCTCCCGCAAGACGCCCTCCCAGTGGTGTATTTCCACGTAACAGCGGTTCGTCAGGGGGTCGTAGTGTGACTCTTGGTCAGCATAGGGCGAATCGTAAAGCTTGAGCAGCAACTTTTCACCGAGTTCCGCGCACTCGGTGCGAAGGTGGAATACCTCAGCGGCGGTAGGGGGAGCCACTGGACAATTCGACGGCTGCCGTTCCAGTGCTGCTTTATTCGGTTTTGATTGTCCAGCTAAAGGTGAAACCAACGGCGCGAGACCAATGAGCACAAAAGAGAGAGCACAAACTACTATGATTCGTTTCATGCCTTCCATATTGCCTTACTCGATTGTGGCCATCATTTCTTGTTCTTGCCGTCTTCAAGCCCTTTCAGATACGCTGCACGCATGAGCGATCGCACCGTCCTAAATATCATGCCTTGCTTTGTCGATGGTTTCCTTCTGTAGATTTGGTCTTGATAGTGTGCGAACACGGCATCGTCAACTGGAACAGTGATATTCTCTCCGTTGACGTCAAGTTTTAAGCCTTTTTTCTTTCCGGCCAGAATCGTGACCTCTTCCTTGACCTCTTTCTTAACGCTAAAGACTTCGCTAGGCATCCTTTAATTCCTCCCCGGGGCCTTCTACCTCTTCGTCGTTAATGTTTGTTTATCCAAAAGGTGCGTAGTTAATGATTCATCGAGGAGTGGTTTGCTGTTTGGACAGTTATTCTGCACTAGGGTAGATTCGCCTACGTGCTTGTTCTGATTTATTGAGTTGCCATCTGGTACGCATGTGCACACACATTTCGGCGAGCAGATGGGAGAGACATTGGGGTCACATTCTTTGTGGCAAACGGAATGAGTACCATATGGGCAGGTTGCTGGAGGGCAACCGTCCTGCGCTGCCAGCTTTCTGTTTTCCGCGACCATCGCAAAAATGCAAAGGCAGAAAATTACCGTGATGCGCTTTAGCGGTTTCATTTTTTCTCCTCCCGCTCCTCTGTCGGGGACGCTCCACGATCAATCGTGCAGCAACACTCTGGTTGTGGTCAACAACTTTGTGACTCATTGGGTGTGTACGCATCGGCTGTCTGTCCCCAAGATGGAACGCGATGCCACTCGCCACCTTTGGAGGGGTCACTCCCCTGATTCCGTCAGCTTTCGCGCTTGTGCCGAGTCCTCCCACACCTATAATTGAGTTGCTCTGGACGACGACGGCTCCGCCGGATTGCACCCGACCGAGATCGCGCTGAGTGCGCGGTCGTGGCGGGCGAGTATCCGGAAGCATGTCCCTATGGCGACGCTCTTCTCCGCACGAGACGCGGTACGATCCGCGAACCGCCTTTCCTCACCCTGTCCTACCCGTGACACCTGGTACCTCAAACCACTGAGCGCCATGGTTTTGCTGTTACTCATCACCAACGCGAGCCAAATGGGCTTCGCATGGAGTGCGGCCAGTCGCAAGCAGGAAGCCGCCGACCAGTTCGAGAAAGCCGAGCAGATGCGCGAGGCGCTGAACGGCCGTCCGGCGGAGGAACGTACCCGTCGCGATTACCAGCGCGTCGCTGACGCCTATCGTAAGGTCTATTACGTAGCCCCCGCTTCCAGCAAGGCCGATGCCAGCGTAATCGCCGTAGCCGAGACACTGGCAACCATGGGCCGCCAGTTCGAGCCCGGCGAGAAAGATTTGCGTTCGGCCATCCGCGAATACGAGTTCTTGCGGCATGAGTATCCGGGCAGCAAGTACCGGTTCCAGGCGTTATTCACCATCGCGCAGATTTACGCAGAAGATCTCGGAGACGACGAAGCTGCACGTAAGACGTTTGAGGAGTTTCTGCAGCGCTATCCTCGCCAGCCTCTGGCACGCGAGGCGAAACAGGCGCTAGCCGAATTGAACCGGCCCAAATCGAGCAAGAAACCTGTCGAGGAAGCGCGAGCGGACGCGGGAGAACCAGCGGTCGCCGAAGCCGTCTTGCAACCAATGGTCGCGAAGAAGTCAGGGTTGCCTATGGTAACCGGCATCCGTCACTGGTCTACTCCGGATTACACCCGGGTGGCGATTGATGTGGACCGGGAAGTGAAGTATGAAGCCGGACGCGTTCCTGATCCCGACCGCATCTTCTTCGATCTTCCGGATACTAAGCTTGCATCAGTCCTGGTCGGCAAGAGCTTCGATGTACATGATGGCTTCCTGAAGAAGATCCGCGTAGCTCAGTATCAGCCGGGATACACTCGCGTCGTTCTGGAAGTTGCGGACGTTTCCGACTACTCGGCATTCCTGCTGCCCAACCCGTACCGCCTCATCATTGATATCCATGGCCGCCAACCCAATTCCAAAACGCAGGTTGCCAAAGTCGATAGTCCGGTAAATTCCAACCCGGAGGAAACTGGATCGACTAGAAAGGTTGCGGCTTCGCTTCCAGCTACAACAGGAAAGACGACTCCCAAGACGACAGACAAGTCGTCCAGCGACGGCAACGTGAAAAAGAACTCTGCTGCCGGGTCTCCCGTCGCCGATAAGAGCACCGATGCGAACGCGAGCCGTTCGACCGTGTCCAGCGCGCACGCTCCGTCCACGTCTTCCCACAGCAAGGTCGTCGTTGACGAAAACGATGAGGTCAGCACCGACGACCTCCCGCCGCAGATTGCGTCAAAGGCAAAGCCGAACACCGCAAAAGCAACCCAGACCACCGTCGCCCGCGCGGCTAACCCGAACGACCCGCTCTTCTCCGATCCGGGAGACACCAAAGGTCCGCAACTGAAAGCCACGACCCAGCCAACGACAGCTCCAACCGCCGTAGCCGTTGCTCCTCGCGCCAAGGATCGTAAGAAAACGAGCAAGTCCGCAGCCGCCGATGTGCCTTCCGTCCACGAGGCCGAACCTACGTCTGCCGGAGAACGCAGCCTCACCCGCGCTCTAGGACTTAAGATTGGGCGCATTGTGGTTGACGCTGGTCACGGCGGTCACGATACCGGGACTATCGGTCCAAACGGTCTTATGGAGAAAGACCTGGTTCTCGATGTTGCCTTGCGCCTGGGTCGCTTGTTGGAAACTCGCCTCGGTGCCGACGTGATCTACACTCGTGACGACGATACCTTCATTCCGCTCGAGACGCGAACCGCCGTTGCTAACGAGCACCAGGCTGACCTGTTCATCTCGGTACATGCGAACTCTAGCCCCGACCCGTCAGCGCGCGGAATCGAGACCTACTACCTGAACTTCACCTCCAATCCCGATGCGCTGGAGGTCGCCGCGCGTGAAAACGCCGTCTCCGAGAAATCTATCTTCGAACTCCAGGACTTGGTCAAGAAGATCACCTTGAAGGAAAAGATCGAGGAATCGCATGAACTGGCGACCGATGTTCAGCAGTCGCTGTACACCGGACTGGCCGGCAAGCACTCTACTCTGCGTGATCGCGGCGTCAAGAAGGCGCCGTTCGTGGTGCTGATCGGCGCCAACATGCCCAGCATCCTGGCGGAGATCTCCTTTGTTTCCAATCCTACGGACGCAGCCAAGCTGGAAACTCCGGAGTATCGGGAAAAAATCGCCGAGTCGCTCTACAGGGGCATCGCAAAATATGCCGGTGGCCTCAGCGGCGTGAAAGTGGCCTCCAAACTCAGCAAGCCCAGCGGAGAATAGGTCCGGGCAACTAGCAGTCAGCACTCAGCATTCAGCAAAACATTGTCATCCTGAGCGAGGACTTTAGTCCGAGTCGAAGGATCTGCGGTTGTTCCGGCGCCAGCGAACCGCAGATCCTTTGCTGCCGCCTGATGGCTTCCTGGAAACTTTACTGCTGTCGCAGTAGTCTAATTCTTTGGGTTCTTCATCGTCGATGTCCTCCTGTCTCATGAAACGTTTTCTCATTGCCGCTGCTTTGCTCTTCTCGCTGGGTCGTGTTGTACTTGCATCCGACACCAACGACGTCCTGCCGCAATCATTTGCCGGCTGGAGCAAGTCTGGCTCGACACAATCAACCACCGATCCGGCCAAAGCCGACGCTGCCTATCCCGCAGTCTTGAAAGAGTACGGCTTCGCCGATGCCGAGACGGTAACCTACACCCGCGCAGACGGACGCAAGCTGACCGTGAAGGCAGCAAGATTCAACGATGCTACCGGGGCCTACGGCGCTTTCACTTTTTATCGCCAGCCGGCTATGAAGACGGAACGCATCGGTACGAAAGCCGCGTCGGCGAACCAGCGCATCCTGTTCTTCCGGGATAACGTTCTGGTAGATGCCAACTTCGATCGCTTGACCGAAATGTCTGCGGCGGAGTTGCGGGAGCTCGCAGGTGTGTTGCCCGCAGCAAAAGCTTCAGCCGCCAACTTGCCGAGTCTCCCTGAGTACTTGCCGAAGAACGATGCTGTGGAAAACTCGGCCAAATATATCCTCGGCCCACAGGCTTTGGTTGCACAGAAGGGACCGCTTACGCCTGAGCAGGTCGACTTCAGTCATGACCCTGAAATTCTGATTCAGGACTATTCGTCCAAAAGCGGCCCTCTTACACTCACGTTGATTCAGTATCCGACACCGCAGATCGCCGGCGAGCGCCTGCGCGCTTTGCAAAGCGTTGAGCAGTCGTCTCCGAACTCTCTGCTCGTCAGGCGCAGCGGACCCTTGGTCGACGTTGTAACCGGGGCCGTTGGGAGCAGCGATGCGCATGCGCTTCTCAACTCGGTGAATTACGAAGCCGAGGTCACGTGGAACGAGGCGACCTCGATGAGTAAGCGCGACAACATCGGCAATCTAATTGTGGGAGTTTTTGCGCTGATCGGAATCATTCTCTTGATCTCTCTGATCTTCGGGATTTTTTTTGGAGGCATTCGAATCTTGATGAAGCGTCTTTTTCCGGATCGCGTCTTCGACCGCCCCGAGGATGTCGAGATCATCCAGTTGCATCTTCGCTAGCATAACAGTGATTAAATAATTGAAAACACAGTGCTTACATCGCTGTCCCGGAAACTCGGCACTTTTCGGTCAATTTCCTGCAATTCCCTCAATGTCTCGTAAGTTATTGAAAATACAGTAATTTAAGTCCTACAATTTGCTTGACATAGGGTTTTCCGTGACCCTAGTATTTGTGCAGAAAGTTTTGACGGTTTAGCCTCCGTTGGAACTATTCTCCCTTGAAGAGAAGGCCGCCCTGTTGCCGGGTGGCCTTTTCCTTTTTCGTTTGCGCGAGATCGCGCAGTGCGCGAAGTCGAACTCGGAATAACGAGAAATCTTCCGCGCGAAGTCATTCGATCGTCGCGAGCGTAGTATAGTGCTCCAACTGCGATGCATTTCTTGTTGCAGTTCTCTCTAACATCACTTCGCAGTTGAGTCGTCGATCCCGTAGAGCCTGGCTGCATTGTCATGCAGGACCATGTGCGCGATGGTACTCGCCTGCTGGCGAGTGATCTCGCCATCCAGCATCATGCCGGTTAGCGCGATGGCTAGCGCCGTTCGCGCGGCGGTTTCGGTCTGGTAACCGGTCTCTTCCCAATTTATCTGCGGCGTCAGCGGATAGAGGTCGGTGCCGAACAGCACCTTCTCCGGATAAAACTCCAGCATGAAGCGAATGCTGGCCGCAATATGGCGTGGTGAGGTCATCCAGGTCTGCTCGGAAAAATCAGCATAGACATTGGGTTTCATCAGTAGATACGGGACCAGCTGTTCGAAACCGCCAGCGCCTCCGTGAAGCATGACGAAGTTCGTCTTGCGCAGTGTCGGATCGTTGAACACCGAATCCAGCAGAACCGGATTGCTGCCCTCCAGATAAAAGTATCCGCCACAACCTCCACCAGTGTGGACGTGCACCGCCATGCCCAGCCGTCCGGCTTCGCCTGCGATATAGCGGAAAAGATAGTCCTGCAATGTCTTATAGTCCGCATCGCTGGGGACCCCGCCTTTCACGTAACGCCCATAAACACGGACGGCGTCCACCTCCTTCGCGGGAGCGAAATCCAGCGCCCGCAGGTAGGCGGCCTCGAACTTGATGGCTAAGGCGCCGTCCGTCCTCTGCAGTTCCAGTAAAGGCGTGACGATCTTCGTCGTGTATTCAGCCAGTGTCAGCGGCACGCCGTTCAGGTTGAGCTGGTTCAAGTAGCGCGCGAAAACCAACTCCTCCCTGCCATAAAAGATTTTGCGATCAGGCGATTGCGCTGCCAGCGAGGAATTGTTCAGCGGAAACAGCAGCGTGTCGTCGAATGGCACCCAATGGAAGCGCGGCGGCTTCAAACCGCGCCCCATGGCGACCCGGTTCGCCAGCTCGCTTTCAATGCCGAGTTGGTCCAGCACCCAACTGGGATAGTCCTCGCCCTGCTGTTGCTTGACTTGTTCCTTCGCGGCTATCAGCTCCTTTACGTGCTCCGGGCTGGCGTCGTTGTACTTGTAGCCGAACATCGCCTGCCATGCCTTGATGTACACGGGATTGTCCTCGCGGAACATCAGCCCGGCCGTAGTGGGCTCCAGCGGATCGCAGGGTAGCGCGTCGTAGTCGTCGTCCGGCTGACCCGCATTGTCGAGGGCCGGCGGATGCGAATGGTTGTCAATCGCCTTGATATGGTTGATCTCGTCCAGCAGGCTGGCATCAGGCCTGAGTTGGTGGTTGTCCTGCCCAACGACCGGGAGCGCAATCAAGAGTAGGGCGGCAAAACGAAGCACGATTTTCATCGGAACTCCTGGGGGTGCATTATCCTACCACCGCATCAACGGCGGAAGCGTTAACCCGCTTCCGAACCCAAATCCCTGCCGGATGAATCCAAAGACTTTACTCCATCATGGATAGCGCTCCATCTAAGCCGGCCAAGAAAACCGAGATATTCAAAGCCCTGCCCGAGGTTTGGCAACTTATCCGGCCCCGCCGCGCTCTACTCGCCTTGGGCCTGGGACTGATGATCGTCAACCGAGTCTCTGGGCTCGTGCTTCCCGCTTCCACCAAGTACCTGGTGGACGACATCATCGGTAAGCGGCACTTCAAACTGCTCTATCCCCTCGTGGGCGTGGTCCTGCTGGCAACGCTTATCCAGGGACTGACGTCATTTGCGCTGACGCAGACGCTCTCCAAAGCGGCGCAGAAGCTCATCGCCGAGTTGCGTCGTCGCGTGCAGGAGCACGTTGGACGATTATCGGTTGCATATTACGACGCCAACAAGACGGGCACGCTGGTTTCGCGCATCATGAGTGACGTCGAGGGAGTACGCAATCTTGTCGGCACGGGATTGGTAGACTTCGTCGGCGGGTTGCTTACCGCAGTCATCGCCTTCGCCGTCCTTATCCGCATCAGCCCGGTGATGACCGCCATCGCCTTCGGCTTTCTGGGCATTTTTGGATTCGGCCTGCGCAAGGCGTTTCAGACCATCCGTCCGATCTTCCGCGAGCGCGCCAAGATCAACGCCGAGGTCACCGGCCGGCTGACGGAATCGCTCGGCGGAGTGCGGGTGGTGAAGGGCTATCACGCCGAGCAACGTGAGCACGAGGTGTTCAGCTCGGGAGTCGAGCGCCTGCTGCAAAATGTCTTCCGCACGCTGACCGCAACTTCAGTCATGAGCCTATCGTCTTCCACACTCATGGGGATCATCGGGGCGATTGTCATGTTCATGGGAACCCGCCAGATTCTCGCGGGGAAGCTTACACTGGGCGGGTTCTTTACTTACACGATGTTTCTCGGATACCTTGCCGCGCCACTGTTCCAGGTGGTCGGCATCGGTACGCAGATCACGGAAGCACTCGCAGGCTTGGAACGTACCCGCGAGGTTCTCGACGAAACTCCGGAAAACGAAGACCCCAACCGGACTGTCACGCTTCCCGAGATACGCGGGGATGTCGCCTTCCAGAATGTCACTTTTGCCTACGAGCAGAAGAAAACAGTCCTGCACGACATCTCGCTTCAGGCGCTTCCCGGTACCGTGACGGCGCTCGTCGGATCCTCGGGATCGGGCAAATCCACCATCATCGGACTGATTGCCGCCTTCCATACCCCCAACCAGGGCAAAGTCCTGGTGGACTCGGTCGATCTGTCCACAGTCCGGCTGGAGTCTTATCGTTCGCAACTGGGCATGGTCTTGCAGGATTCGTTCCTGTTCGACGGAAGCATTCGCGAGAACGTCGCCTTTTCCAAGCCCCATGCGACGGAAGAGGAGATTCTCAGGGCTTGTGCCATCGCCCGCGTGGATGAGTTCGCCGAGAAACATGAACTGCGGTACGACACCATCATCGGAGAACGCGGGGTAAAGCTTTCCGGTGGCCAGCGCCAACGGGTCTCCATCGCGCGTGCCATCCTGGCAAATCCTCGTATTCTCATCCTCGATGAAGCCACCTCAAGTCTCGACTCTGAGTCGGAAGCGCTGATCCAGGAGGGACTCTCGTATCTGATGCAAGGTCGCACGACCTTCGTCATCGCGCATCGCCTGTCCACTATTCGCCGAGCGGACCAGATCCTGGTGGTCGAGGAAGGACGGGTCGTCGAGCACGGAAGCCATCAATCGCTTTTCGATTTGGGTGGTCGCTACTACGAGCTCTACACCAAGCAACATGGCATCGAACAGAATCTTTTCCTGGCGCCGGGAGAAGGTGACACGACCGAAGAATCCCAGACCGTGCTGCCCGACGGAGTTCCCGCAGATCCTGATCCCACGACTCTGCTTCGTTAGGAAACTGAAATTCATTGTGAGACCGGCATAGCCGTACCCGAATGCAAAACCGAATCGTTCCCGGGCAATCCGCTAGCATCCCCACTCGGCGGGCGATCGGAAGATGCAGCTCACCATGCACGCCTAAAGGTGCGCCCCACAGGTTGCCAACACATTAGAGCGGTTCCGCAATTGATGTGTCCGGTTTGCACGGGTAGTGCGGCGCTTCAGCGCCGCGTTCGCCGCGCCCAAAGGCCCCGCTTAAGCCGCTGAGGTCGACGACCTCAGCGGCTTAAGCAGTTTTTGCTCTTGCCTTATACGCGGGCCTGAAGGCCCGCACTACCCGGGCGTGCGGATACACTAACCTCGGAATCGCCCCTAGAGGTGAAAATGCTTTAGGGAGACTCTGATCAAGTGAGCTTCTTTGAAGGGGACGGCCTTCAGAGCGTGTGTGAGAACTGTGCCGTCCCTACGGGACTCGGTATTATTTCCCACTCTACCCAGCGCTGAAGCGCTGGGCTAAGCTCTTTCGCCCCATTCGGGGCTGAATTTTGCGCAATCGTTCCACCGTGCCGACTCAAAACGAGTTCTCACACACCCTCTTCAGGCCGTCCGCAAGGGCCTGATAGTAGGTCGGGCTTTAGCCACTGAGGGACTCCCGACAGACTTAATCCCTTAGAAGAGACCGAACTTCTTCTTTTTCTTGGCCTTCGACGAACCTTCGGTGGTGGCTGTGGTGTAAACCGGCTTGGTTTCGTTCGGACTCGCGCCGGTGTCAACGTAGCCAGCCTTGATGTCGATGTAGGCATCCTCGCGCAGCTTTGTAAGGTAATCGCGCAAAGCGGGCTGCATCTTGGTCATGTAGATCTGTTCTTGAACCCGGCTCTCCACTTCTTTCAGAGGAGGAATGCCGGGGCTCTGGTGCTCGGTGATCTTCAAGATGACCCATCCCTGATTGGTGCGGACAGGCTCGGTGTAGCCACCGGGGCTCATGGCGAACACCCGTTCCTCGAGCTCTTTGGAGAGCGTGCCGCGCTTGAAGTATTCCAGGTCGCCCCCAGCGGCCGACGTGGGACCGTCAGAGTACTGTTTGGCCAAATCCTCGAAGTTGCCACCCTTCTTTAGCAGGTCGTAAACCTTGTCTGCCTTGGCCTTGGCTGCGGCGACCACTTCTGGGCTCGGGGTCTCTGGCAGCACTTCCTGCCCCTTCTCGGTCTTGACCGCCGGCGCTTTCTGGGTCGAAATCAGGATCTCGCTCATGCGCACCTGTTCCGGGCGCTCCATGTCGGCCTTATGCTGGTCGTAGTACTGCTGGATATCCTGCTGCGACACCGTGATGTGGCCGCCCACTTCCTGGCTAATCACGTGTTGCGTGAGGATGCTGTTCTTCAGGTTCTGTTTGAATTCTTCCCACGAAACACCCTGCGCCTGCGCGGCCTTCTCCAGGTCCTCCATGGACTCGGCGTGCATCTGTTTGCGCAACTCATCGAGCCGCTTGACCACCTCGGTGTCCGCGGAGATCCCCAGCTCCTCGCCTTTTTGCAGTAGAAGTTGCTGGTCAATGAGGTCGCGAAGCAAATCCTGCTCTTTGGGTTCCGGGTTCAGACCCGTAGGGTCCGGTTGGCGAGACTCCGCTTGCAATTGTTCCTGGCTGCGGCGCAAATCAGCCCGGGTGATGATGTTGTTGTTAATGCGGGCGATGATTTCCTCGACGACGGTCTCGTCCTGACCGGTCGATTGGCTGGTTTGGGCCATCAGCCAGGGCGCACCCAGAAATGTCGCGAGGAGAAGGACAGCAAATCTCTTCATCAAATACCTGACCAGGCGGGTCTACACGCGCGAAGTCTCACCCAGGATCAAAATCGCTTACTCGTTAGGACTTATTCTACCGCGTCTGTCGGTCTTCTGCTGGACGGAAACAGTAACTGGACATACGCGAGTTTCCGTCCGCGCCGGAGTGGAACTTAACGCGAGCTTCGACACTCGGCGGAACTCGGGAGAGGGCCGAGGACAAAATTAGCATCGCACTGCTTGTGCGGCAGACAGTCGCCCTTGATCAGTTCCTTGCGCTCGTGGCGCTAGTGTTGCGAGTTCTTGGGTGCCCACGCGGTCGGCACGATCACGATCCCCCCACTCTGCGCAGCCTGGAAATATCCATCCGCCGTAACCGCGCCCGGCGGTCCAACAAACACAAACGTGGCAAACCCGGCCTTATCTGGCGGCACCTGAATGTTTTGCGAGCTGCAGCCCGGTGACCCGGTTCCGCACACAGTTTCGAAGACCTCGCCGCTAGCCGGAATGTTGACCTGCACGGTGTAAACCGCACCGTCGGACTCATAAAGCGTAAGCGTCCCCGAAATGGCGGACTCGGTGGAGTTCAGGAATCCATAGTGCGTGGAGAAAGCGCCGCCCAACGCTGTGCTCCAGCGCGCATTGCGCATCGTGGTATCGGTGATGCGGACCGTGTATTCATAGGAGTAGGTTTGGTCGGGATTAGATACAGACAGCACTGCGTCGGCATTGCCCGATTGCACCCACGAAATTCTGCCGGAGAAATCGTTGCTGAGATCGGGGTCAATGCTGGAAACGTCCGTAGTAGTTGTAATTGGGGTGCAGGTACCGCTGGCAAGCAAGGTAATTTGGGGCCCGGTCACGTTTATATACGTATCCAGCGAGTCCCAAACGTCTGCGCTGTAGGAGTGGCCATCTTTCAGATGGACGAGGTAGTAATTGGTAGTGCCCGGAGACAGGAAATCGTCGGCAGACGATCCATCCGTGGACAGAATCGGGTCCTGACCGCAGTTAAATCCTCCATAGCGGTGGACTTTGCGTGGCTGTTTTGTGGGTGATTTGCCGGGCGGCTGGCCGGGTGCCTGGCCGAAAGCGAAGGAACTGATTAAGAGCAGACTGATCGTGGCTAGCAATACTCTCTTCATGGCTTCCTCTCCTGGATGTCCTCAAATATCTACTTCACATTTGCAGACGAAACCTCATGATCTCGGTCCCTATCGGGACTCGCGGGCGTGACCTACTCCATCGACTGATTGTGCACGCTGATTAAGCGGATGATGTGCGATGGGCGGTAGCTCGCTGTCCGGGGTGTGCAGAGGCAATTTACTCGAATGTGCAACCGGACTCACTGCCATGTAAGACGCTCCATGAAAGCTCGCCAGGTTTGTAATCAGCGGAGGCTGGCCGCTGGCCAGCAGGTCGGCATCAAATACCGAAATCAGATCATCCCCGCCGAAGGGCATATAGAGAAGCGCGCCATCTGGAGACACGGCTATGTATGGGTTTCCGTAAAAGTCACCGTTCCATTGGTAAGCGCCCAATTGACTGAAATTCGAGTGCTGGCGGTCGAAATTGAAGGCGACCAAGAGATTGTTATTGAAGTCCATCGCAAACAAGCGGTTTCCAACGACCTCGTAACTGTAAAGAAACATCGGGCCTGGCCCGCCAACCCGCCCCGCGAGCGGAGTCCCGGTGATTCTAGTTACTAGAGTGGGGTTCTTCGGGTTCGTGCCGATATCCAGCACTACAATCGGATTTGCGCTTCCAAGACTAAATCCTCCGTTTGCCAGCAACGACTTCCCATCCGGCGTTACCTGCATCAAGAATTGAGGGTCTCCGATTCCGAGTGAGCTGGTGCTGATAATGGTTGCCGGTCCGCCATTCACAACATCGAAAATAGCGATGGCGTACTGACCTGTGTCCGCATCGAGGTAGTCTACATACACGTACTTCCCGTCCGGGGTGGCAGTCCCTGCATACGGAAATGGGAAATCGCTACTATTCAGTCCGGCGTTCAAAGTTTCGATCACGGTGTTGAAGGTGGGCGATGCAGGATTGCTGTCAATCATGTTTACAACCAAGTCGTAAGTGCCAGAGTATTGCTCTGTCCACTCATAAACTATCGAACCGCCCGTGGCTGGGTTTACGCTTGGCGCAACCGAAGTGTAGCTGCCGACTCTTGACCCGCTCACTGCAATGTCGGTTTCCGCGAGTGTGGATAGGTCCAGCGCCACGGCGCGGGCTGGGTTGTGCGCCGTATAAAGATCAGTGCCCTGCAGGTTGAAGGTCACCCCGCCCCGGCCTGCCAAGTTGAGAGGTACACGAACCATCGCTCTCTGATTAAAGTCGAAGAACGAAAATGATCCATCGGCAGTGTTCAGCGAAGCAAATTCGTGCTGCGGCTGGAAGGCCGGATTGACGTTGATGGTCATCCCCCCAGCCAATAAGCCGCTCTGGTATTGCTGCGGTGGTGGACTGCTGGTCTGAGGGTTGGTGACAATCACATCGAGATTAGGTGCGGCTGGCGCATTCTGGGGGATCGTGACTTGCAAATCGGTTGGGCTGTTCACCGTCGCCACTAGCGGATTCATCCCTCCGATGCGAACCTGCGCCCCCGCAAGGAAGTTAGTGCCGAAGACATGGATGGTGGCGGGAGCATCGTTGGTCACGCTGCCGCTGACGCCGGTTACGGTGGGTGCTGTACCGGGTGAAGTGGTCTGAACTGGCCCAATTGTCACTCCGTGTGTAAGTACGCCGCCGGCGACAGTCGCCTGCCCTACGATGGCATGGGCGGGATCGGTGAGCATCAAACTCGTACTAATCACCAGTGCATTCGGGCTCGCTCGGTCGTAAGACGTGACCACCAGCATGCTGCCATCGGCACTAATAGCCAGGCCGCTCGGGTCGAAGAACTGATTGATGGCAACTTCGGTATTCAGCTGCAGTTGACCGCTCGCCAGATCAAGCGCTACTACCGACAAATTGCCGGTGACGGAGTCATAGCCCAGAACATACCCATACCCGCTTGAACTCTGAGGGTTGATTACAAGTCCGTACGGGTAGAAGTTAGGCACGGTGTATTGTGCGACGACCCTGTCGCTAGAGGTGCTTATGTAAAGTAAGTAGTTGGTCGAGCCATCCAAGCTGGCTTCCGTCATCACCATGTATTGCCCATCGGCAGTTGCCGCCGCGTTCGGCAATGTCCCCAAGCCTTCAGCTTCAAAAAAACCACTTGGTATGGTGATCGGCCTGACCCGGAAACTCCTGAGATCGACGACGGCTATGGCAGGCCGGCCTCCGTCCGGAAATTCGGTGGTTACATACGCCTTGTGCCCAACCGCGACTACCGAGCCAAAAGAGTAAATCCCCGAGCCCATCGCTGCGCCGAGCCTTACTTCGCGGACAGTCCTCAAATTGGTAACGTCGAAGATGTCCAGCGTGTAATTGTAGTCGTCCACGAACAGCAGCCATTTGCCGTCCGGTGTAAAGACCGGTGCAGAATACGACGACACATAAATCGACCGCGCACGTCTGATTTCTTTGCCGACCGTTAGATCAAGAACGGAGAGGTTTGCGCCGGACGCGGCAAAAGCCAGCCTCGGGTTGGGACCAACTGCCGCGGAGTTGCTGGCCAAGTCTGGGATGAAACTCTTGATGAGGTTGCTGGTGGCCAGATCAAAAAAGTTGAGGCTGCCATCTTGTGCGGGGACAATATACGCCGTCTGCTGAGCGAACGACGGTGTACCGATGAAGAGGACGATGAGTGCACAGCAGATCGCGATGGCGATGCTGCGACGAGTGGCGGAGTGAAGGGTCGGCGAGTACATTCCGTACCTCCAGCTATTCAGATTTGTGTGAATATCTACGCAGTGGCCGACACATCCGGCGATGCAGAGGCTTGTGGTGAATCGGCCAGAATCTTCTTACCTGGAAAATCGACCAGGATTAGGAATCCATCATCCAGGAAAACCCCGTGCAGGATTTTTCTTACCGCGCTAATCCTGTCACGGTAGTCCGCACCTAGTTTGCTCCGGTTTTGGCGAAAGTCAAGCGCTAAATTCGGCGTGCTGAAAAGACGGGCGTGGCCCAGAAGAGATTATGCTGGAACCGATAGCCGGTTCCGCGCGGTGGTGCCGCGTCGCCAAGTCCTGGCCGCTAAGCGGCGGAATGATGCTAGACCGGTGCGCGAGCACCGAGTGAAGAGGGAAAACTCAGCTGGGCGTCGAGCGCGGCGACATCGTTGATGACCCAGTCCCGAAAAGCTCTGCGCCACTCGAGGCTTGCGTTATCATCATCAGTTTGCACTGGTTGGCGCGGACTCATCTTGGCGGCACGCCGCGAACGAACGAGACTTATTCTGTGAAGATCCTGATCTTTTTCGCACTGATAATAATCTTCGGCTCAGTTATAGCGTCTGCCGGCGAACAGCTTGCCACTAAAGCTCCCGATCTCGCACAACTTCAGCAAATGACCGCCCGCTTCGCTCCTACGGAGTTGAACGTTGACATCGGCAATCTCTCCGAGGGCGACCGCAAGGCGCTCGTCAAGCTGGTGGAAGCAGCGCGCCTCATTGACGACATTTTCATGATGCAGTACTGGAGCGGCGATCTGGCGCTCTATGCCAAGTTGCAGAAGGATACTTCTCCCCTGGGTAAGGCCCGCCTGCACTACTTCTGGACCAACAAGAGTCCGTGGTCGGAGCTTGACAACAACACGGCGTTCATTCCCGGAGTGCCCGAGCACAAGCTGCCCGGCGCGAACTTCTATCCCGAAACGATGACCAAGGAGCAGTTCGAAAACTGGATGAAGACGCTGCCCGAGAAACAGCAGGAGCAGGCCAAGGGATTCTTCACCATCATTCGCTCTGACGGCAAGAGCGGATTCAAGATTGTTCCCTACAGCGAAGCCTATAAGACCGACCTCACTCGTGCAGCCAATCTGTTGAAGGAAGCAGCATCGCTCACCGACAATGCGACACTGAAGCGCTTCCTCAACACGCGGGCTGCGGCCTTCCTCTCCAATGACTACTACGAGAGCGACGTTGCGTGGATGGACCTCGACGCTCCGCTCGACATCACCATTGGGCCGTACGAGACCTACAACGACGAACTGTTCGGCTACAAGGCGTCGTACGAAGCCTACGTCAACGTGCGCGATGAGGAGGAGAGCGCCAAGCTGGGCGCGTTCTCGAAGAACTTGCAGGATATCGAAGATCATCTTCCGATCGATCCGAAGTATCGCAATCCGAAGATCGGCGCACAGGCACCCATCCGAGTGGTCAATGAAGTGATGAGTGCGGGCGACGGCAATCACGGCGTGCAGACCGCCGCGTACAACCTGCCCAACGACGAGCGCGTAGTAGCTGAGAAGGGCAGCAAGCGCGTGATGCTGAAGAACGTGCAGCAAGCGAAGTTCGACAAGACCCTCATTCCCATCTCGCGGGTCGTGCTTGGCGGCGACGAGCAGGACAGAGTCGAATTCGAGGCGTTCTTTACCCACATCCTGACCCACGAGCTGTGTCACGGGCTGGGACCGCATCAGATCACAGTGAATGGCAAGGCGACTACACCACGCGAGCAGTTGAAGGAACTGTATAGCGCGATCGAGGAAGCTAAAGCCGACGTTACCGGCCTGTTCGCGTTGCAGTACATGCTGGATCACGCGCAGGCCATGGGCCTGGCCGATGTTCTGAAGCCGAACCGTAGCTCCGAGAAGCAGCTGTATGCGACCTATCTTGCATCGTCGTTTCGCACTTTACGCTTCGGATTGAATGATGCGCACGGCAAGGGCATGGCCATGCAGGTGAATTACCTGATGGACAAAGGCGCCTTCGTAATGCGCCCCGATGAAACCTTTGCCGTGGATTACGCGAAGATTAAAGACGCGGTACGCGACCTGACGCATGACCTGCTGACCCTGGAGGCAGAAGGCAATTATGCGGGCGCCAAGAAGATGCTCGAACACCTTGGGCGTGCTGCATCCCGAGTTCAAGCGGGCGCTCGACAAGCTGGGCGACATTCCGGTGGACATCGAGCCCATCTTCGTGACCGCGGAGAAGATTGCGCCGCACACCGTAGCGCCGCACCGGCAGTGAAAAGGAACACGCTTCATGGATTACACACGGCTAGGCCGAACCGGCATGGAAGTATCGCGCATTTGCCTGGGATGCATGACCTATGGCGATCCCAGCCGTGGCGCGCACACGTGGACGCTGCCGGAGGACCAAGCGCGCCCGCTTATCCGCAGCGCGATTGAGCTCGGCATCAACTTCTTCGACACCGCCAACACCTACTCCGACGGCACCAGCGAAGAGATTCTTGGGCGCGCCATTCGCGACTTTGCCAATCGCGATGAAGTGGTCATCGCCACCAAGGTTTATTTCCCGCTTCGCAAGGGTCTTAATGCACGCGGCCTTTCGCGCAAGGCCATCATGGCTGGCATTGACGCCAGCCTGCGCCGCCTGGGCATGGATTACGTTGATCTCTACCAGATCCACCGCTGGGACCACGACACGCCGATCGAAGTGACGGTGGAAGCTCTGCACGATGTGGTCGAGGCCGGCAAGGCGCGCTATATCGGCGCATCGTCCATGTACGCGTGGCAGTTTTGCAAGGCGCTCTACCTTGCCGACCAACACGGCTGGACGCGTTTCGTTACGATGCAAGATCACTACAACCTTCTGCACCGCGAAGAAGAACGTGAGATGTTGCCGCTGTGCGCGGAGGAGAAGATTGCTGTGCTGCCGTGGAGTCCGCTCGCGCGAGGGCGGCTGGCACGCGCCTGGGACGAGAGCACCAACCGGCTGGAAACCGATGAGTACGGGAAGAAGCTCTACGTCGCGGCGAACGATGCGGACCGGCGAGTAGTTGAGCGCGTCGGCGAGATCGCGCAGAAGCGCGGGGTCCCGCGCGCACAGGTTGCGCTGGCATGGCTCCTGCACAAGCCGGTGGTCACCGCGCCGATTGTGGGTGCGTCCAAACAGCAGCACCTCGATGACGCCATCGCCGCGCTCTCGTTGAAGCTTACTCCGGAAGAAATCGCCGCGCTGGAAGAACCTTACCTGCCCCACCCGATCGTGGGGTTTGCGTGACTCGGTTCGGCAAGCTGTTTACGGGGCCATGCCGTCGTCCATCCACTGCTTGAACCTGGCGACTTGCTCTTTGGGCCACGGTTCGTCGCACGGCATGCTGCCGTCGTCCAGACGGGAGTAAATCGCCTCGGCGTGTTTTTTTACGTCATCATAAGCCGAGAGATCCATGCCGAACTCTTTCATGGTGTCCACATCAGGAGTGTCACGGAACAACGGGCGAATGTCGGTGGCGAAGCTGAGAGCCATGGAGCACCTCTGGCGGAGGATTTTGTCACAAATCGGAAGAGACTTCCCCTCGACTGGTGGGATATTCTAAAGCAGCCCCAAGATTACGGTATCTGCTCGTACGGGTAGCGCGGGCGGGCGTTGGGCCGCGGCGGCGCGGCGCTGAATGAAGCGCCGCACTGCCCGTACAACTGCATGCATCTATTGCGGAACCGCTTTAGAAGTTCCGGCCCGAAGAAGTCGTACTACGTCTGGCCCAATCACCTTCCCCATGACTCGGGTCACAGCATTTTTTTACTGCACAATGCACCGTGTTGTGGTATGTTTCAGAAACTTCATTCCCCTACCGATTTCGTCGAACCGAAATCGCCTCTTGCCTCCGATATTTTCTCCGGAGGGAGCCAATGAGCTTTCATCGTTTCCGTGCAGACACTTCCTGGTCTTCTGCTTCAATGCGGCTGATGGTCCTCTTGATCGCTTGTGGCGGCTGCTTGCCAACCAATTCCGTGGCGCAGCAGAGAGCTTCCATTGAACAAACGCCGCGCGCCGTGCGGGAAGGTATCGCTCAGCTCGTCGGACCTTACGATTCCGATCAGATGTTGCGCCTGGTGTTCGCGCTGAAGCCGCCCCACCTGGAGGAAGAAGAGCAGTTCCTGAACCAGTTGCAGGACAGAGACTCGCCGCTATTCCACAAGTATTTGAGCGAGCAGGAGTGGAACGAACGCTTCGCACCGTCGGCGCAGGATGAGCAGGCGGTGGTGGCGTGGGTGCAGAGCCAAGGGCTGACGGTGACCCAACGTTTTCCCAACCGCTTGCTGGTGGATGTTGAAGCGCCCGCCGCGATCATCGAGAGGGCACTCGACGTCGCCATCAACCGCTATCAGATCGGCAGCGCCTCGTACTACTCCAACGATCGCGATCCTGCGATTCCCGCGCAGTTGGTGGGCATCGTTCACGCGGTGTTGGGCCTCAACAATCTGGAGGTAATGCATCCCGCCTCCAGAAATATCAAGACAATGCCCGGTCCCGACTACTCACCCGGGCCAGCCTATACAGTGGGGTCGCACTTACAGCGAGACGGAGACCGGAGCAAGCTGCAAACTGCAATGAAGGCCCGTAAGAGCGGCGCAGGCCCAAAGGGTTTGTTTGGCGCGTATGATCCCTCCGACATCTACAGCTCAACTGCTTACGACTACCAGGCACTGCAGAACTTAGGTCACTGCTGCAATCCCTTAAACAACCCTGGCAACTCGCCTCCCGAGGCTTCCATTGCTATCGCCATCTGGGGCGATTTTAATGACGTTGACCTAGCCGGGTTCATCTCCAACTATCCGGATCTGGCTTACAACTTTCAGCGGTACTTTATCGACGGGACCCCGCCCTGCTGTGACGGTGAGCCAACGTTAGATGTCGAATGGGCAACCGCCATGTCTAACAGCTTCGGGTCCTCGGCAAACACAGCCGAGATCCACGTTTACGAAGGCGTCAATAATCACGTCTCAACCCTCCTGGATGTAGTCAATCGCATATTGACGGACGGCCATGCGCGCGTGCTCAGCATGAGTTGGGGAGCCCCAGAGATTTATGGCAACGATGTGCACACGATGGATTCCTTCCATGCCGTTTTTGACCAAATGGTTGGACAAGGCTGGACGCTGGTTGGGATCTCTCACGATCACGGAGCGACCGACGATTGTGCGGATCACCTCTCGGTTAGTTATCCGGGGTCGGATCCTGACGTGACTGCGGCGGGTGGCACGCAGCTCCGGACAAGTCAATATGGTTACGGTTACGAGGATGCATGGACTGGCGGGCCGTATGGTTGCGCAAATAACGATGGCGGCGGGGGTGGCGGCTGCAGCGCTTATTGGGCGTCCCCTAGCTACCAGGGCGGTATTGCCTGCGGTCCTAGCAGCCGGAGCGTCCCCGACATAGCGCTGAACGCCGATTGGGTGAATGCGCCACAAAACTTCTTCTTCAACGGGTCGATGCAGCAGTATGGCGGCGGTACCAGCATTGTTGCACCAGAGCTTGCTGGCTTTTACGCTCAAGAAAACGCGTACCTTCTGTACATACAGAGCATAGTGGGCGACACCTGCGGCAGCTCGATGTCGTCGCCTTGTGCGCCGCTGGGCAACGCGAATGTGTCTATCTACTCCGAAGGTCTTCATCTGTTCGCACCCCACTATCCTTTCTATGACATCACTTCCGGATGCAACAACAACGACATCACCCAGCAGTACGGGCTGGGCTATTTCTGTGCCGGCCCCGGTTATGACCAGGCCACGGGATTCGGCTCGGCCAACATGCTGCAACTGGCTTGGATGATGAATGACTTTGTTGCCGGCGATTCTGGCGGTCCCAGCGCCAGCTTCACGGGGCCACTGCTCAACCACTGGTACAGTACCGACCAGACCATCAGTTGGACTGTCACCGACACCAGTGGTAACGGTCACCCGCCTAATGGCGTGGCGGGGTTCAGCTACTCCTGGAACGGCGATCCCGGCGATCCATACAGCGAACCCACACCCAACCCCTACCCCTACTATGGGAACAGCAATCCCTTCTACAACGGCCCGCAAGTTCCCAATGCTACAACCGGCTCCGCGAACTTATCGAGCGGCACTCAAGGTTGTAACACTCTCAACGTGCGGGCGTGGGACAATGCCGGCCAATCAGCCAATTCCACGTACGGTCCGGTGTGCTATGACACCTATCCACCGCAAACTAACGCGGGCCTCACCGGGTATCAGGAAGGCCAGGACTTCGCAGGTCCAGTGCTGGTGACACTTAATGCCTATGACAACGCTAGCGGAGTAGCCAGCACGGTCTACCAAATCAATGGAGGCGCCTGGCAGAGGTACACGGGCCCGTTTTATGTCGCCGTACCGGGAACCTATAACATTTCGTTCTACAGTACGGACAACGCTGGCAACGTCGAAAATGCTGAATACACGTACTTCGTACTCGTGGACAACTGGACATACCAGGTCTCGGTCTCCAAGACCGGAACCGGCAGCGGCACCGTGACCAGCGCCGACGGAGGCATCAACTGCGGGAGTGCATGTTCCTACGGCTACTACGACGAGCTGCCAGTAACGCTGACGGCAGCACCCGCGGCTGGGTCGGTATTTGCCGGATGGCGTAATTGCGACCTGAGTTTCGGCTTCAGTTGCACCTTGACGGTGAGCAGCGACCGCACCGTTACTGCTATCTTCAATGTTCCGGTCGCCCTGCAGTTCGTTCCCCTGCCTCCGTGTCGTCTGCTCGACACCCGCTCGCCAGGCGGTGGTGGGCCTATTCAGGGCGGCACCTCCGGGACGTTCAACCTTCCGCGGTTGGCGCAATCGGCGAACCCACCGTGCGGGGATCTCTCCACAGCCGCCGCCTATTCGCTCAATATTTCCGTGGTTCCGCAGGGCCCTCTCGGCTACCTTTCGGTATGGCCCGACGGACTAACCCGGCCGCTCACTGCAACCTTGAACTCGCTCAACGGCCGGATCAAGGCCAACGCCGCGATCGTGGCCACCGGGGATAACCAGTCCATCGACATCTACGTTACCAATACCACCGATGTCGTGCTGGATATCGACGGTTACTTCGTGCCAGCGCCAAATCCCTCGGCACTCGCGTTCTATCCGCTCGCCCCTTGCCGAGTCGTGGATACCCGCAATCCGAACAGCGATCTCGGAGGGCCTTACCTCCAGGCCAATCAGGAACGAGATTTTCCTGTGCTGGAGGCGACTGCCTGCAACATTCCGTCCAGCGCACAGGCGTATTCCATGAATTTCGCGGCGGTGCCGAAGCAGGCCCTCGGCTATCTGACAGTGTGGCAGACGGGTCAGCCCCGGCCGGTGGTCTCGACGCTGAACGACTTGACCGGAACCATCGTGGCCAATGCCGCCATCGTGCCGGCGGGTACGGGTGGCGACATTGCCGTCTATCCCAGTAACGATACTGACCTGGTGGTGGACATTGACGGCTATTTCGCTCCTCCGGCTTCGGGCGGTCTGTCGCTGTACACGTTTGCACCTTGCCGTGTGCTCGACACACGGAGTACCGGCACCGGTCAACCATTCAGCGGGACCCTAAGTCCGCCGGTTAATGTGGCGGGCGGCCCGTGCGCGCCATCGAGCCAGGCGCAGGCCTATGTGCTGAATGCGACTGTGGTGCCGCAAGGCCCGCTGGGATATCTGACGCTTTGGCCGGACGGTCAGCCGCGGCCCCTGGCTGCAACCTTGAATGCGCTGGATGGAATGATCACCTCGAACATGGCAATCGTTCCCACCAATAACGGCTCGATCGATGCGTATGCGTCGGGAACCACGCAACTGATTCTTGACATCTCCAGCTACTTCGCGCCGTAGGTGGCAGTCGCAGTTCGGGTGGATCATTCACGAGGGGCAGGCGGCATGAGACCCACCTGCCCTTTTCACATTGCACAGTCTGCGTATATCCTTGATCCACTGGAACGGCGAACAAGCGGGTTGGCGGTAACCGTGCCACTATCCGCAACACATTTGCAGCCAGTCAGGCAATCCACTGCATTCCAGCAACGTGCCTGGTTGCCGGCACGTTGGCAGGTCGAATGGGACGCGGAAACAAGTTGCTTACAGGGACATCTTGGCCGATCCCCCAGAAAAATTCTTTCGGAGAAATCCCAATTGCGAATCGAACGCCGCCTTCTCCTGTTGCTTCTTGTTTTCAGCTTCGCAGCGTTGTCGCTGCCTGTCTTCGCGCAACAAGTGATTGCGACGATACCGGTAGGTTCATATCCCCAGAGTGCAGCCGTCAATCCCGTAAGCAACAAGATCTATGTGGCAAATAACACCTGCGGCGACATGCCGCCGTGCTCCAGCCCTGGGACGGTATCGGTAATCGAAGGGTTGACTACCGTCTCCGTCGATGCGGGGTTCGGTCCCGTCGCCGTGGCGGTCAACCCGACGACGACGGCGAACAATATTTACGTCGTAAATCAATGCGGCAACGATCCCACCTGCGCCAGCAATGGCACCGTGACCGTCATTGACGGCGCGACTAATAACGTCATCGCTACGATTACGGTAGGGAGCAATCCCTACGGTGTGGCGGTGAACCCGGCGACCAACAAAATCTACGTCTCTAACATTTGCGGCAACGATCCTACTTGCCAAACCTACAGCGGAACGGTGACGGTGATTGACGGAGCGACTCTTACCACGGCCACCGTGAGCGTTGGAGCTAACCCGTACGCTCCAGTAGTGAACTCGGTAACCAACACGATCTACGTTCCAAACGCTTGCGGCACCGATCCCACGTGCACATCACCCTATAGTCCCGGGACCGTGACCGTAATCGACGGGGCAACCGACAACACCAATTCTGTCAATGTGGGGATCTTGCCCGATGCCGTGGACATCGATACCGCGACCAACCAGGTCTACGTCGCCAATGAATGCGGCGACGATCCCTATTGTGCAAGCAAAGCTACGGCAACGGTGATCGACGGCGCGACCCTTGGCACGAGCGAGGTCATGCTCAACGGATATTACCCTTTTGCGTTGGCAGTCAACTCGGTGACTAACAAGATTTACGTTCCAAGCAATTGCTTGAGCGATCCCTCCTGCCAAACCCCCAACGGGACGGTGACGGTGATTGACGGGGCGACTCTCGCCACCGCCGACGTTAACGTCGGGAGTTTCCCCAACAGCATGGCGATCAATTCCGCAACTAACAAAATCTATGTCGCGAACCAATGCGGCAGCGACCCCTACTGCCAAAGCCCCGACGGGACGGTGACGGTGATTGACGGAGCGACTTTGGCGACCACCAATGTTGGCGTCGGAAATGACCCCTACGGCCCGGCGGTCAACTCGACAACCAACAGAATCTATGTCCCCAATTACTTGGACGCCACGGTTTCGGTAATTGACGGCACTCCTCCCACGGCCTTGCAATTTGTTCCGCTGGCTCAGCCTTGCCGCGCGGTTGACACCCGGCCGGAGAAGGGTGGCGGCGGTCCGGTTCTGGGCGGCACGCACCAGGACTTCGCCATCGCCGGCGCTGGCAACTGTGGGATTCCCATTTCTGCGGCGGCCTATTCCTTGAACGTCTCAGTGGTTCCGGACGGACCTTTGGGCTACCTGACGGTGTGGCCGACGGGCCAGCAGCAGCCGGTGGTTTCTACATTGAACTCGCTGGATGGCCGCATCAAGGCCAACGCGGCCATCGTGCCAGCGGGAACCAACGGAGACATCAGCGTGTACGCCACGAACACGACCAATGTAATTCTCGACGTTGATGGCTACTTCGTGCCAGTGTCTGGTTCTACGCTGGCTTTCTATCCGCTGCCGCCGTGTCGCGTCGCTGACACGCGCCAGGACAACTTCCCCGAGGGCCTGGGATCGCCGTTCTTGACCGGCCGCCAGGAACGCGCCTTCCCCATACTGAATGCCACTGCCTGCAACATCCCCTCGAGCACGGCCGCCTATTCGCTGAACTTCGCCGTCGTTCCCCACGGCCCGCTGTACTACATGACGGTTTGGCCCACGGGCGGGTCGCGACCGCTGGCTTCAACTTTGAACGACATACCAGGAACGATCATCGCCAACGCCGCCATCGTGGTTGCGGGCAGCGGCGGTGAGATCTCGGTTTATCCCACTGACGACACCGACTTGATCATTGACATCAACGGCTACTTCGCAGCGGCGGGTCCGGGCGGCCTGTCGTTGTATGGTGTGCAGCCCTGCAGGGTCATCGACACCCGCAAGGTGGGCACTGGTCAGCCCTTCACTGGAACCCTGAGCCCGCCGGTGGATGTGATCGACACGGGGTGTGCAACGTCGAGTTTGGCGCAGGCCTATGTCTTCAACGCGAGCGTCGTGCCGCAAGGCGCGCTGGGCTACCTGACGCTGTGGCCGGACGGCACAGACCGTCCCGTGGTCTCGACGTTGAACGCAACGGATGGATCGATCTCCTCCAACATGGCGATCGTGCCTACTAACAACGGCTCGATCGATGCCTATGCGTCCGGGATCACGCAACTGATCCTCGACATCTCCAGCTACTTCGCGCCCTGATGAGTATTTTTTCCCGCGGCATCAGGCCCGGCCATTCGTCGCCGACTTCCTCTAGGGAGAAGATCATTGAAAGATTGACCACCTAGGAGACTGATTTGTCCTCGCGCGAGATGACAAGTACCCACCTCCCGTAGCATCCTTGGATTAAGCGCTCATGACGAAACAGTTGAAATCGGTGGCTGGTTCGATGGCCCGTGCTCTGTTTTTCCTGGGGATATTTCTGGGGCTACTACCGGGCACGGTGGCCTGGGCGCAATCGATTCCACTCACCTCCGGACCGATCTTGCCGTTGTATCGCGCGCTGCGCAACGTAGGACTCGACCCCCAGCGCGTGTTCCAAATCCGTGAGGCGGAGATCAATCGCGAAGATATCCACATATGGCTGAACGATGGCACCATCGCGTTTACCCAGTCCGTTGATGGCAAGGTTACGGGCGCCTACTTTGAAGGAGAAGGCGAAGTGCTGGTGCGCCCTCCGGACCGCATGGAGCGCGCGTCGCTCGGCCGCTTCATCGGCGCTGGCGTGCTGGAGGAGAAGTTCACGTCCGCGTATTTGCGCTTCAACGACAACACGGCGAAGGACCTGGAACCGTATCTGCGCCCGCCGGCAGATGCCGCAGCTTTCCTCACGCGCGCTGATGCCACGGCGCGCAATCTGGCACAGATCGACGCCATGCGGCTTTGTATATCGTTCACCAGCACGTCGCCAGTTCACGCGCCCGGCGAAGCCGCTGCCGTTGGAGATCGTTTGCTGCATGCTCGCATATTGGGCGAGCACTACGGCGTCTTCGATGTCTACTTCGATACCCTCAGTCCGGAGCAGATCGTGGTGGGGAACGCTTCCACACAGAACCAGCAGATCTACTACGACCTGTGGATGAGTTTCCCCATGCGCTCGCTGCGCAAGACTTCGCTTTCCAATAGCCGCTTCGAAGGACCCAACGGCCCGGCGTGGACGCGCGACGTGCTGAACGTCAACAAGTACAGCATCAGCGGAAAGCTGGCCCCCCCTCGGGACCTGGCAGCGGATGCGACCCTCGACGTGGACGTGAAGCAAGGTGGCGCGCGCATTGTGCTCTTCGAATTGTCTCGCTACCTGCAACTCAAGCAGGTCGACGCCGACGGGCAGCCGCTGGAATACATCCAGAACGAAGCCGTCGAAGGCAGCGAGATGTCGCGGCGCGGTAATGATATTGTCGCGGTGGTGTTTCCCCAGCCCTTACAGGCGGGAGCGCATTTTTCTCTGCGCTTCAACTATGCCGGCTCGGTACTGTCGGATGCAGGTGGCGGACTGCTCTACGCCGGTGCGCGCGGGACCTGGTATCCCAACCGCGGAATCGCCATGACGAATTATGATGTCACCTTCCGCTTTCCCGAACCCTGGACGGTAGTGGCCACCGGAAAACTGGTTTCGCTGGAGCGACAGGGCAGCGATTTCCTGGCCCACTGGATCACCGAGAAGCCCATTCCGATCGCCGGATTCAACATGGGCGTCTACGTTCGCAGCGCGGCAAAATCGGGCGAGGTCGAAGTCGACGCCTACTCTGCGCGAGGGGGAATAATCAAAGTTATGCCGCCTCCCGGCGTGATCGCCACCTCGCCTGGACCGGAATCGCTGCTGGCCTCGGGGACCTCCGGCATGAAGCCGGAGCCGCTCCCCAGCGCCGCGAGCCGGGGCCAATTGCTTGCTGACAGCGCGGCTGAGACCCTGACCACACTTTCGCAGATGCTGGGAGCGTATCCGTTTAGCACGCTCTCGCTCGCGGAAAATCCAAGTACCGACAGCCAGGGATGGCCAGGACTGGTATTCCTTTCCAGTTATGTCTATCTGAGCCCGGAGCAGCGCGAAGCGTTGAAGCTTCCGTCAGCCGACCAGATCATCTACGGCGACATCATGATGCCGCACGAGCTCGCCCACCAGTGGTTTGGAGATAAAGTATCGTGGGCCAGCTATCACGAGCAGTGGTTGATGGAAGGACTGGCCAATTACTGTTCGCTGATGTTGCTGGAGCGCACTCGTCCCGCCGACGCGAAGCTGATGCTGCAAACCTATCGAAACTGGCTGGCGGCGCCATCGAAGGAAGGCCGACCCAACGTGGAAGCCGGACCGGTGACACTGGGCGTGCGCCTGTCCTCATCGCATTTTCCCAATGGCTACGAGATCATTACCTATAGCCGCGGCACCTGGCTCATTCACATGCTGCGCTGCATGTTGCGCGACGCATCGCGGACGCCGGAAAGGCCGGACGGCGACGACACGGTTTTTCTCGCCCTATTGCGCAACATCGTGGATCGCTATCAGGGAAAAGAGATCACCAACACGGATCTCCAACAGGCCATCGAAGATGTGCTGCCATCCGCATTGTGGTTCGAGGATCGCAAGTCGCTGGACTGGTTTTTCGATGGATGGGTGAACGGCACCGCATTTCCACAGCTTGAAGTTGCCGAGGTAAAGATGGCGCGCGGGGCTGGGACGGTGAAGATCAGTGGAGTCATCCAGCAGAAATCGGCCCCGCCGGACCTGGTGACCAGCGTCCCGGTATACGGGGTGAAGGGCGAGCAACCGATTTATCTTGGCCGTGTCTTCGCTGAAGGCGAAGAGTCGCACTTCAGCATCTCCGCTCCCGCCGGGGTGAAGCAGTTAGTGCTCGATCCGTACCAGACCGTGTTAACTGCGCCGCAGTGAGCGGTGCAAGGTACCTGCGAAGAATGAGCACACGATTCATTAACGAATACTCCTAGACCCACTGTGCTGTACATACAAGTACTACGAGCACGTGCGTCCCTTACGAACTCCTGAGGGCACGAAGCAGCGCAGCCCCAAACTTTTCTGCCTTGTTGGCGCCTACCCCTTTGATTGCCGCCAGCGAATCCAGCGAGGTCGGCGCAAGCCGCGCGACCTCGATCAATACCCTGTCGTGGCAAATACAGAAGGCGGGCCAGCCCTCGGCTGCCGCCAATTCCATGCGTGCCCTCCTCAACCGCTCGAACCTGAGTTCGGCTGCCGAATCGAGATTTTCTGCGGTGGGTTTAGCACGTTTATCCTTCGTCAGTCGACGTGGCGCGTTACCCGCCGCCGCTGTTGGCCGGGAGCGAACCATTCCCCGGCAAACGTCACATGCGCAACGAGTGATGGCCGTGCAGTCGCCAAAATACTCCAGGATGGCACGCCGGCGGCATCGCGATCGATAGGCATAATTGAACACCTGGTCAAGCTTTTGGCGGGCGTGGGCTTGCAACGTTTCGACTTGCGACGGAGAAAGCACGGTATTGTTTTCCCCTATCTTGTCGATGAAGAATTCCTGCGTGAAGCGGTCGCGCGGACTGCAATACAAGATGCACTGCGCGGGCCGGCCATCGCGTCCGGCGCGGCCAGCCTCCTGGTAATACGCTTCCAGGCTTGCAGGAATGTTGTAGTGCACCACAAAGCGGATGTCAGCCTTGTTAATCCCCATGCCAAACGCATTGGTCGCCACCACCACCGCATCGGCGTTTGCCATAAAGTCTTCCTGGCTCTTCTTGCGGGAGGGAGCATCCATGCCTGCGTGATAGGCGCGCACTGTGCGCCGGGGAAACTGCCCTTCGAACAACGCCGTAAGCTGCTCAACTAGCCGGCGAGTCGCACAGTAGACGATGCCGCTGCCCGGTTGCTTCGACAGGCCATGCAACAACGCGGCATCCTTTTCGGCTTCGGTATCCAGACGGCGGCATGCGTAGGTGAGATTTGGACGATCGAAACCGGTGACATGCAGCTTGGGCGTCCGCAGCTTGAGCATCTTAATAATGTCGTCACGGACGGTCGGCGTAGCAGTCGCGGTCAGGGCCATGGTGACCGGCGCTCCCAACTGCTCGCGCACTTCGGCCAGCCGCATGTACTCGGGGCGGAAATCGTGTCCCCAGAAGCTGAGGCAGTGGGCTTCGTCCACGACGAAGAGTCGCGGCTTCAGTTCTGGGAGTATGTGCTGGAACGACGGCGCTGCGAATCGCTCGGGTGCGACGTAGAGTAGTCCTGCAAAACCTCTCTTGAGTTCCGAGAAAACCTTGCGCTGCTCCTCGTGGCTTTGCGAGCTATTCATGAACAGAACAGGAACATTCAGCCGTTGAAGTTGCTTCACCTGGTCTGCCATCAGGGAAATTAGAGGAGACACGACCACGGTGAGCCCATTCGCCGCAACCGCGGGAAGTTGGAAGCACAGACTTTTGCCGCCGCCGGTCGGCATCACGCACACCACGTCGTGGCCGCTGAGAACATCCTGGATAATCTCTCGCTGATGAGGACGGAACTCCGCGAGCTGAAAGACTTGTCGCAGGAGTTCGTCAATGTTGTCCATGAGCCAGCCTCATCTACTTTAACCTGCCTCAGGTTATGTGGGAGTGCCGGATGAACCTCTGCCGTCCCTGAAGGGACTCGGATCTATTGCCCTCTTTACCCAGCACTCCGCCTGCGGCTCCGTGCTGGGCTAAACTGAGCCGTCCCGCTGAGCGGGACTTGAGTCCTTCCTGCGCAAACGTCAGCGCGAACTTCCATCCTCCGGGAGACTCCACCGCTTGGTTATCACCCGTACTAGTGTTGGCGCGCACCCATTTCCGAAACTGAGCCGTCCCGCAGAGCGGGACTCGTGTCCTTCCTGCGCAAACGTCAGCGCGAACTCCCACCCTGCTGGCGATTCCACAATCGATTATCACGCGCACTCGACGGTGTTTGCCCGCGCCCATTTCAGTGTGGATTTTCATTCATTTTTGTCATGACCATCCCGGAGTCCGCATCCTTCCTGCTAAACTGAATCAGCACTTTTCCAGCTAGGTACCCTTCATAATGAGCGCTCCGATTTATAAACGAATACTCCTGAAGATCTCCGGTGAAGCGCTGGCCGTCGGCCAGGGCTTCGGCGTGGACAACACGCGCGTCCACGAAATCGCCGCCGAAATCGGCGAGGTACATCGACTGGGAATCGAGATTGCCATCGTGGTTGGCGGCGGAAACTTCTTTCGCGGCGTGGCCGAGCAGGCCAAGCTCATGGATCGCGTCTCGGCCGATCACATGGGCATGTTGGCCACTGTTATCAATGCGCTCGCGTTGCAGGACGCGCTGGAGAAGCAGAACGTTTTCACCCGCGTAATGACCGCCATCGAGATGAACCAGGTCGCCGAGCCTTTCATCCGGCGCCGTGCTATCCGTCATCTCGAGAAAGGCCGCGTCGTGGTGTTCGCCGGCGGTACCGGCAATCCCTACTTTTCGACCGATACCGCTGCCTCTCTGCGCGCCATGGAGATCAATGCCGACGCCATTCTCAAGGCCACCAAGGTGGACGGCATCTACACCGACGATCCCGTCACGGTAAAGGATGCCACCATGTTTGACACCATCAGCTACCTGGAAATCCTGAAGCGCGGTCTGCGGGTGATGGATGCGACCGCGATCGCGCTCTGCCGCGAGAACAATCTTCCCATCGTGATCTTCAACCTGAACCAGCACGGCAACATCCTTCGCGTGGTGATGGGAGAACGTGTCGGCTCGCTGGTCAATCAGGGATAACCCCACCCCGAGGCGGCACTTTCCGGTATGCTGAACCGCGAGACTTGCAAAGACAAAGTCCGCTCCCGCCTTGTTCGCAGTGCTCCTTATATCTTTCAGGACGAAGACTTCGAAGGTGACGCGTAGATCGCGGCTACTTCCAGCGCCAAGTCCCCTTGCAAAATCCGCGATGACCTTTGGCTTGCATTGTGTACTCCGTCTCGCCGTTACCAGGGTTTATAATCGTGGGTTTGTAATTCACCCGAGGCGAGGTGTATATGGCCCAGGTTTCGATGGCGGCAATTCCCGCCTTGAAGGACAGTTTTGCCCAGCTCAAGACGCGCATGGACAAAGCGGTAGAAGACTTCCGCAAGGAGATGGCTTCGACCCGCACGGGCCGCGCCTCGGTCCACATGCTGGACGGAGTGACGGTGGATGCCTATGGATCGCAGATGCCGCTCAACCAGCTGGCGAATGTCAGCGCGCCGGAGCCGCAGCTGATAACGGTGCAGTCGTGGGACGTCAGCCTGATTGGCGCGATCGAGAAGGCCATTCGCAGCGCCGACCTGGGATTGAACCCGATGAATGACGGTAAGCTGATCCGGGTCCCGGTGCCGGCGCTCACCGAAGATCGCCGCAAAGAGATGGTGAAGCATCTGCACAAAGTGCTGGAAGAGCATCGTACCGCCGTCCGCAACATCCGCCGCGATGGCAACGACTTCATCAAGAAGGCGATGAAGGACAAGAAGATTACCGAGGACGAAGAGCGCGGCGCTTTGGAGCAGATGCAAAAGCTGACCGACGACGAAATCAAGAAGATGGAAGAACTGTCCAAGG
The DNA here is from genome assembly GCA_963794545.1 of uncultured Acidobacteriaceae bacterium. Lineage (GTDB taxonomy): Bacteria > Acidobacteriota > Terriglobia > Terriglobales > Acidobacteriaceae > Bog-257. The sequence continues at coordinate 827,881 of CAWCEH010000007.1, read as the reverse complement.
GCAAAGAGAAGGAAGTGATGTCGATCTAGCCTTCCTGCTGTAGGCGATCCTGTGAATGGGGACGGAAGGAGATCCGTCCCATTTGTTTTTGGTTCTCGGATCTGGCAGAGCGAGACTCATGACGTCCGCTCTGTGAGCGCGGCTTTACGGTGACGAGTCGAAGCGGTAAGGAAGATAGACCGGCTCCCAAACATTGGCGCAGATGCGAGTTTCTAAGGTTTGCTCGTCAAGCGGGCTGGCGACGCCATCATTGATTGCTTGAAGCGCGACCGCCTTGGCCACCGCGAAGGACACTGAGCGAAGTTCCGAAACCGGCGGCAATAACCGTCCTGACTTGCTGCGTCGCGCGGGCGAAAGCTCGGCGAGACATTTGGCCGCAGCCATGAACATTGCGTCGGTGATCCGCTGCGCATCCACCGATAGGATACCCAGACCCATTCCAGGGAAAATGTACGAGTTGTTTCGTCTGATCGATCGGTACTTGGCGACCCTTCCAGTTCAACGCAGCGAACGGGCTGCCGGTGCCGATGAGCGCGCGCCCTTCCGTCCACTTCAACAAGTCCGCCGGCCTGGCCTCCGAGCGCGATGTGGGATTTGAGAGCGGAAAGATGACCGGCCGTTCGACCCCGGCAGCCATCGCGCGGACCACTCCTTCAGTGAAGCTTCCGGCCTGTCCCGAGACCCCGATCAGAGTCGTTGGCTTGGCATTCCTTGCCACATCGAGCAGGCTGATGTGGTCTTTACGCTCCAACTCCCAATTGGCAATCGCGGAACGAGGTTGCACAAACGGCTGCTGTGCCGGACGTATTCCCGCCATGCCTTCTACCAGCAAACCGTCTTTATCGACCGCATAGAAGCGGTGGCGCGCTTCCGCTTCGCTCAGGCCGGCATTTTTCATCGCGGAAAGCAGAAGCGACGCGATGCCGATGCCCGCCGATCCGGCTCCGAAGAGCACGATGCGCTGCTCGGTCAAGGGCGTGCCGGTGACGTTGATAGCGGCGAGCAGAGTTCCGGCGGCCACGGCCGCTGTCCCCTGGATATCGTCGTTGAAGGTGCAGAGCCGGTCGCGATAGCGGTCGAGCAAACGCCCCGCGTTCATGCCGGCAAAATCCTCCCATTGTAACAGCACGTGGGGAAAGCGCTCGATCACGGCGCTGACGAAAGCTTCGACAAAATCGTCGTACTCGGCGCCGCGCACGCGTTGGTGACGCCAGCCCACGTAGAGAGGATCTTCGAGGCGCTCCACGTTGTCGGTACCCACATCAAGCAGTACCGGCAGACACGACTGTGGGTGAATGCCAGCGCAGGTGGTGTAAAGCGCCAGCTTGCCAATGGGAATTCCCATGCCGCCCGCACCCTGGTCGCCTAGCCCGAGAATGCGCTCGCCATCGCTGACTACGATTGCGCGAATTGAGTCATAGCGGTGGTGCGAGAGGATCTCGCGAATGCGATGCTGGTTGGGGTAGCTGAGAAACAGTCCGCGCGGCTTGCGCCAGATCTCGCTGAAGCGCTGGCATCCTTCGCCCACCGTCGGCGTGTAGACCAGCGGCATCATCTCCTCGATGTTGCGCACCAGCACCGCGTAAAACAGGGTTTCGTTCGTGTCCTGCAGGTCCCGCAGGTAGGCATAGCGTTCGAAATCGGTTTGAAAGTCGCGCAGCGCTTTAAGACGGCGCGCCGCCTGATCTTCAAGATTTCCAACATGTGGCGGCAGCAGTCCATGCAGGGCGAAGTCGGTGCGCTCGCTATCGATGAACGCAGTTCCCTTGTTCAGCATGGGAAAGTTGATCAGGTCGAAGCCGGAGAGCTTGGTCTCCAGAACTCCCTCCGCTGTGATGCGATATTTCATGCCCGTTCACCAGCTGGTAGTCTCCATATTGTAACGAGCGGCAGAGTTGGCGTCCCGAGAGGCTGCGAGATGCTACGAAGGATCTCGAACAGCGGGCGTGGCCCACCCAAGTAGCCCAGATGTTCCCGGTCCCCGCTATCGACCTGATGGCCATTCTAGACCGATCTTGGCCAGGGACATTCACGGTTCGACAATGCCATTCTTAGGCTCCGTAACAACCACTTTCTCCCGCCCGTCCAACCATCAACCGCTGGCCGGCCTACCCGGCTAGTGTCCGGGCATTTCGCCAAGCCATCAACGTCCCACCTCATTCAGACCGTGAACCTCCTCTCGCTTGAGATAAAATTCACGTTACGGAGTCCTCCATGGCAGCTGAAGCCAAATCCCTCATCAACGTTGACCAGATCAAGTTCGACCTGTGCTGCGCTGCGCGCATTCTCTATCGCGCCGGGATGAGCGCGGCCAACGCTGGCCACATCAGTGTGCGCATCGCGCCTGACCGCATGCTGATGAACCGCTTCGGTCCTTCATTCGGCACGCTGCTGCCGCACGATGTTCTGACCCTCGACTTCCGCGGCAACATCGTCGAGGACCATACGCCGCAGAAGAACGCCCGCGTCAACGAGACCGTTGAGTTGCATGGCGTCATCCATCGCTACAATCCGGAGTTGGTGTGCGCGCTGCATACCCATCCGCCGGCGACGGTGACTTTCAGCGCGTTCCGCAAAGTGCCGGAGATTTACGACCAGGAAAGCTGCATTCTGGCCGGCGATGTTGCGGTGGTCGAGGAAGATTACGAAGGATTGGCCTCCAGCGAGGAACGTTTGCGCACAACCGCGATTGCGGTTGGCAAGCATCGCGCAGTGATTCTGCCCAACCATGGAGCCATCACCACGGGGCGCAATGTGCAAGTCGCGATGTTTCTCATGTTGCTGCTGGAGGGCATGGTGGCGCGGAATTTGTCGGTGGCGTCGGCAGCGCGCGCCACGGGATTCGCTCCCATTCCGATCAAGATGGAACATGCGCTCGCCGCCAAGATGGGCATAGCCAAGATGAACGCGCTGGAGCCGCTCTGGGCCGACCAATTGCACCGGCTGCTGCAAACCGATCCGGAACTGTTCGTGTGAAGAAGCCGTCGGCTGTCAGCTATCAGTCTTCAGCTAAACCGGGTGTTTTGCGGCAGTCATCCGGCGCCGTCCCTTACAAAATCTCTTAGCACAATAGGGAGTCTTCGACTCGGATGGCCAATGAGGGACGCCGCCGATCAGAATGACAGCGGAAAAGGCGGATGGTTGTGGCTGACGGCTGATGGCTGAAAGCCGTTGCCTGCATTACCATCATTGCGTGCGCGAAAAGGTGCTTCGCTACATCCGGGAACGAAAGCTGATGCGCGCGGGCGATCGCGTCTGTGTTGCCGTATCGGGTGGTGCGGATTCGCTCGCGCTGCTGCGGTTACTGCTCGAGTTTCGCTCCGAGCTGGGCATCGTTCTCTCGGTCGCGCATTTCAATCACGGGCTGCGCGGCGCGGCGTCGGATGCCGATGAAGCGTTTGTCGCAGAGTTGGCGAGACAGCATGACTTGGAGTTTTTCTCCGGCCACGGCGACGTGCGCGATCACGCGCTCACCAGCAAGTTGAGCCTGGAGGCAGCAGCGCGGGAGCTGCGCTATCGCTGGCTGGCTTCACTCGCCGAGTCGCACAAACTGAATGCGATTGCGACGGCGCACACGCTCGACGATCAGGCCGAGACTGTGCTGCTGAAATTTCTGCGCGGCGCAGGTACGAGAGGACTGGCGGGAGTTTACCCGGAGATCGCCATTGGGCCAAAAGCCCCGGGGTCTCTTCAGGCGGCGGATGTCGGGGCTGAAAGCCTGCCCGGGCGGAATAGCGTGGCGGGGGCGCGCATTGTTCGTCCCCTACTCGGAGCGACACGCGAGGAAGTCGAACGGTATCTCACTGCCCTCGGCCAGGAGTGGCAGGAGGACGAGAGCAACGTTGATCATCGTTTCGCACGTAATCGAGTACGGCACGAGCTGCTGCCGTTGTTGGAGCGCGAGTACAACCCGAACATCCGGCAGGTGCTGAGCGATGCGGCGGAGGTGTCACGGGCCGAAGAGGAGTTCTGGCAGGCGCTCGTGGAGCGGGAACTGCAGGATCGCCTTGTTCTGGTGGCGGAACCTGAGGCGCATACGGAGGGAAAGCGGATCCCTCGCGGGCTAAAGCCCGCTCGGGATGACAAAATTAGAAGGCCCAGCGGCACGGCTGAAGCCGTGCCCTTTCAAAGCAGCGTCGCGGAGCCATGCCTTAGCGTCGATAGCTTTGCTGGTCTACCGCTTGCGCTGCAACGACGTCTGCTGAAGGAATTGCTTGAGAGCTACAAAATCCCAGCTGACTTCGAAAACATCGAGAAGCTGTTGCACTGTGCCCTTGGAGAGTCGCCGAATGCGGAGCTTCCCGGCGGATGGCTAGCCTCGCAGCAGGGTGGGTGCTTGGAATTGCGGGCTCCCCAAACGGAACCGCCGCTTTCCAGCTACGAATACAGGCTGCCCGTTCCTGGCGAGGTTTACATCGCGGAGATCGGACTGACAGTCCGATCAGCCCCTGTGCTTGAGGAATTCGCCAGGGACGCTGGCTTCCCTGACACTCTGCTCAGCGCAGAGTTGCTCGGTCCGGAGTTGACAGTCCGCAACTGGCGCCCGGGCGATCGCTTCTGGCCCGTACACAGGAAGTCGGAAGAAAAGTTGAAGCGGCTGTTCTCCGAACACCATATTCCGGCCGGACAGCGTTCCACCTGGCCGGTGGCGAAGTGCGGCTCGCAGATTGTGTGGGTGCGCGGATTTCCGGTAGCACGAGCCTTCGCTTGGGGAGGGAGTGGCGACGCGGTGAAGATTGAGCCGTCCTGAAATCACCGCGGCCATTCCCGAGATGACGTTTAGACTCCGTTCGGGCGTCTTGAGACCCTTACTTGGACCACCCAGACATTACATTAAGAAATGTTTTGCAGCTTGACCGGAAGATAAAGGCCACTTCCAAAATGGAATTACCGCTCAAGGCCTTCCCAATTTTGTTCAAGTCTTTCGTGCCGTTCTGTTTAGGCGCGGGTTACAATCTAGTGAACGCCGAATTTGTACATCCGGCGTCGAAGGGCAGCATCTAAACTGGTGGGTGTAGTGTCTGCCCCGTTACACAGGAGTTTTCAGTGAATTCGACGGTCAAGACAGTCGTCTTCTGGCTGGTAATCGTATTGTCGGGTGTTCTGCTATGGCAGGTCGTCAAGGCTGGCAGCTCTGGCGCCAAGGAACGTGAGATCAACTTCTCCGAGTTCCTCTCCCAAGTGGACCAGAGCAATGTCACCGAAGTGACCTTGATCGGCCAGGAGGTCCGCGGCAAGTTCAAGAACGACAAGGCTGGGTTCCACACCACGGTTCCGGCGAACTATCCGGACATGTACAAGATCCTTCAGGACAAGAAGGTCAACATCACGGTAAAGGACCCGCAATCGGGCGGCTGGCCCTCGTGGCTGCTCAACCTAGCGCCGTTTGTCCTGCTGGGCGCGCTGTGGTTCATCATGATCCGCCAGATGCAGAGTGGCGGCAACAAAGCGCTTTCCTTTGGCAAGAGCAAGGCACGATTGCTCTCCATGCAGCAGAAGAAGGTGACCTTCAAAGACGTCGCCGGCGTGGATGAAGCCAAGGAAGAGCTGAAAGAGATTATCGAGTTCCTGCGCGAGGCGCAGAAGTTCCAGAAGCTCGGTGGGCGCATCCCCAAGGGCGTGCTGCTGGTTGGACCTCCTGGAACCGGCAAGACCTTGCTGGCGCGAGCAGTGGCCGGCGAAGCCAACGTGCCCTTCTTCAGCATTTCGGGCTCCGACTTCGTGGAGATGTTCGTCGGCGTCGGCGCAAGCCGCGTCCGCGACCTCTTCGAGCAGGGCAAGAAGAACGCTCCCTGCATCATTTTCATCGACGAAATTGACGCCGTGGGCCGCCATCGTGGCGCAGGACTGGGCGGCGGACACGACGAACGCGAGCAGACCCTGAACCAGTTGCTGGTCGAGATGGACGGCTTCGAGTCCAACGACGGCGTCATCCTGATCGCTGCCACCAACCGTCCTGACGTGCTCGATCCGGCGCTGCTGCGCCCCGGCCGCTTCGATCGCCGGGTGGTGGTGTCGCGTCCCGACGTTCGTGGCCGTGAAGAGATCCTGCGCGTACACACTCGCAAGATTCCTCTTAACGACGACGTCGATCTTCCCGTGCTGGCTCGCGGCACGCCGGGATTCTCCGGCGCTGACCTGGCCAACATGGTGAATGAGGCTGCCTTGGTTGCGGCCCGCCAGAACCGCAAGACGGTGCTGATGTGGGATTTCGAGCAGGCCAAGGACAAAGTCCTGATGGGCGCCGAGCGCAAGTCGATGCTTCTCTCCGACGAAGAGAAGCGGGTGACCGCATATCACGAGGCTGGCCACGCGCTGGTTGCGGCCATGCGCGAGCACTCCGACCCATTGCACAAGGTCACGATCATCCCGCGCGGCATGGCGCTGGGCGTGACCATGCAGCTACCGGTTGACGACAAGCACACCTACACTCGCGACTATCTGGAAACGCGACTGGCCATCATGATGGGCGGCCGCGTGGCCGAGGAACTCTTCCTGCACACCATGACCACGGGCGCCGGCAACGACATCGAGCAGGCGTCGGATCTGGCGCGCAAGATGGTCTGCGAGTTCGGCATGTCCACGCTGGGGCCGATGACCTTTGGCAAGAAGGAAGAGCAGATCTTCCTGGGCCGCGAGATCAGCCAGCATCGCGACTTCAGCGAGGAGACGGCGCAGAAGATCGACCAGGAAGTTCGTCGCTTCGTGGATGAGGGTTACCAGTCGGCGACCAACATCCTGAAGAACAATGGGCCGATCCTGGAGAAGATTGCCGCGGCGCTGCTGGTGCGCGAGGTGATCGACGCCGGCGAGATCCAGATGATCATCGAAGGCAAGGAACTGCCGGACCGCGTCAACCCGAACGCTCAACCGCCCAAGGAAGACGTGCAGCAGGTGCTGAAACCCGCCCCCGGCTCGCAGCCCAACGTGGCCCCGGAGCGGCCGGCGCAGGCGTAAGAAGCTGTCGGCCATCAGTTTTCAGTCGTTAGCTAAAGCAAAGGACAGGACTTAGTTAGGTCCTGCCCTTTGTGCCGTGCTTGGCGGCGTCCAAGTTAAGCCTGACAAACGCGATAGAGGTGTCAGCCTTTTCGCTTCATGACATTTCAGTTAAGGCGTGATCTCAAAGACGACACGCCAGCCGCCAAAAGTCTAATGACAGAGTGCGGTCGGACCAACCGGGAAGATGAGATTCGTCGGAACAAGCAATCCTCCGCTGCCAGAAGGTACGAACTCCCCGATGAAACTTCCCGTCGCACCGTTATATTCTTTTATATCGTTGTTCATACTGTCCGGGATGAAGAGGTTGCCATTCCTAAAGACGAGGGTATGAGGCTGGTTCAATCCTCCGTAACCGGGAGCTATAAACGCACCGATAAACGCGCCAGTGACGCTGTTGTACTCTAAAACGGAGTGTCCCGTCGCATCTCCGACGAGGAGGTTGCCGTCAAGTCCGAAGGCTAACCCTTCCGGCTCTTGAAGCCCGCCACTCCCGCCTGGCACGAGGATCCGGATGAATGCCCCGGTCGAACCATTAAATTCCGCCACATTGCGCTCGTCGGCCACGTAGAGGTTTCCATCAGGCCCAAACACCAGGTTTTGCGGGAAATTGAGGTTCTCGGAGGCAAACACCCCGATGAAGGCGCCGGTGGTCCCGTTGTACTCCTTCACGTTATGCGCATTAAAATCGCTAACAAATAGGTTGCCGTTAGGTCCCCACACCATGTCAGTGAAGCCCAAGGCGCCATCGCCTGGCGAGACGAAGACTCCTAAGAAAGCTCCATTCTGGCCGCTGTAGCGCAGGACCTCCGGAATTCCGCCATCACTGTTGGCTACGTAAAGGTTGTGATCCTGGCCAAAGAGGATGCCGTCCGGAGCCGTCAAACCGCCCACACCCGAAGGGACAAACGTCCTGATGTAAGCCCCTGTTGTGGCGTCGTACTCGATGACGCTGTTGTTGCCATAGCTGCTGACAAACATGCACTGAGCATCTGCGAAGGTTGCCAAGCTCAAGCACAAAATCAGCAAAGCTATTGAGATTCCCACTGGCGACAAATTTTGTTTCATCATTACACCTCCATGTAAAGTTCTGGTGCGGAGTCTGCGCCCACCCCTGGAGCCTGTCAATGCAACGAAGGTGAAATGAAGGTGATTTGGAGGTGAAACGGATAAGTGTTTCGTTAGCAATAGCTTCGGAAGACTGTAAGATAGGTTAAAGAACCCAACCTAATCGCGGCGATTACGAAATCTGCACTGGAAAGTCCGCAACCGGCAGGGTAAACTTTGCCGCAACGAATTGGAAAGCCCACTATGCAGCCCTCGTCTCCATCCCGCGTTCGGTTCGGGGTCTTCGAACTGAATCTGAAGACGCGAGAACTACGCACTGAAAGCCAAATCGTTCTGCTCCAGGAGCAGCCCTATAGAGTGCTGCTGCTGCTGCTGCTGGAGCGCGGAAGTGAAATCGCGACACGGGAGCAGATAAGAAGCAAGCTTTGGCCGAACGACACGATAGTGGACTTTGACCACAGCATCAACGCTGTGGTTCTAGAGCCGCTCCCGGGGAAGCTGACGGGCCAACAGATTTCCCACTATCTCGTGCTCGAGCTGCTCGGTGGCGGCGGCATGGGTATAGTGTACAAGGCTGAAGACATTCGCCTGCACCGCTTTGTTGCCCTTAAGTTCTTGCCCGACGACGTCGCCCGAGACCCCCAGACACTGGCGCGATTCCGGCGTGAAGCACAGGCTGCCTCTGCGCTAAATCACCCCAACATCTGCACCATCTACGACATCGGCGAACAGGATGGCAAGGCTTTCATCGCAATGGAGTTTCTGGATGGTGTGACCTTGAAGCGCCGAATTGCCGGCAGGCTGCTGGAACTCGAGGCGCTGCTCAAGGTCGCACTCGATACCGCGGACGGTTTGGAAGCGGCGCACGCCGCGGGCATAGTCCATCGCGACATCAAGCCAGCAAACATCTTCGTAACAAAGCTCGGCCACGCGAAGATACTTGACTTCGGACTTGCTAAAGTGACTACTCGGAAAACCGAGGAGCACGGGGTGGAAATCACCTCAGCGACCGCCGTCAGCGAAGAGCACCTGACCAGCCCCGGCAGTCCATTGGGAACGGTCGCATACATGTCGCCAGAGCAGGTGCTGGGCAAAGACTTGGATGCCCGCACCGACTTGTTCTCCTTCGGAGTCGTGCTCTACGAAATGGCTACCGGAACCCTGCCTTTCCGCGGTGACAGTTCGGGAGCAATCTCCGACTCCATTCTTCACCAAGCACCTGTTCCCCCGGTGCGGTTGAATCCCGATCTTCCGCCCAAGCTGGGAGAAATCATCAATAAGGCACTAGATAAAGACCGCGACCTTCGGTATCAGCACGCCTCGGAGATGAGAGCTGACCTGCAGCGGCTGCAGCGGGATACGGATTCGTTCCGCTCGGCCGCCGTGGCTGCGGCACCCTCCACGAGGATGATCCGGCCCATCGCGAGTGTTCTGGCTGTTTGTGTGGCGTTGGCGACCATTCTATCGGCAATAATTGATAAGCCTGGCCTTCTCGCTTTGGTCGCTGGGGCTGCCCTCTTATGCTTCTGTCCACTCCTGATTCACTTTGTCATTGCGAAGGTGTCCGGTTCACCGCTCTGGAAATCGCCGACCGATAGGTATGAACCCCAATTACCTAAGTATGGTTGGTTCGTGCGCACGACGGCAGCCGTGGGCATATTAGCCTGCCTTTTGCTGTCTGGCATTTTGTTTTGGGTAGGCTGGCAGCAAGCACGGCCAGGGGCGGGCGGGTATTTGTATTTCCGGCGACCGCAGCCGCTGAAGCCGACCGACACCATCGTCGTCGCCGACTTTGATAACAAGACCGGGGACGCGGTCTTCGACGACACCTTGAAGCAAGGGCTGAGCATTCAGTTGGAGCAGTCGCCCTTCCTCGACCTGATTTCCGAGCCCAAGGTAAACGCGACTTTGAAGCTGATGGGGCGTTCCCCCGGTGACCGACCGACGGCCGCCGTTATGCAGGATGTCTGCCAGCGTACGGGCAGCAAGGCCATGGTGACCGGCTCGATCGCCAGTTTGGGTAACCAATACGTAGTTGGCCTGAAAGCAGTGAGCTGTAACACGGGGGGAGTACTGGCCGAAGCGCAGGAACAGGCTGCAGACAAGGAGGCGGTGCTAAAAGCCTTGGACAATGCGGCAGTGAGCTTGCGCAGCAAATTGGGCGAGTCACTCAGCTCGGTAGAGAAGTATGCCACGCCGCTAGAGGAAGCGACCACTCCATCGCTGGACGCGCTGAGAGCCTATAGCCTGGGAAGAAAGACGTGGTTTGCGAAAGGGGCGACAGCCGCTCTGCCTTTTTACAAGCTGGCGGTAGAACTCGATCCGAACTTCGCCATGCCTTACGTCGCCATGGCGAACGCCTACGGTGCCCTCGGCGAGACGGGTCGGTCGGCAGAAAATGCACGCAAGGCCTATGAGCTGCGTGAAAAGGTGAGCGGACGAGAACGGTTCTCTATCGAGGCAGGTTACTACCTGAACGTAACTGGACAGCTGGAGCAGGCATCGCAGGCATACGAGTTATGGCAGCAGACCTACCCCAGGGGACACGTGCCTTATGACAGCCAGGCATTTGTTTCCGGTAGCCTGGGAAACTATGAGTTGGCATTGGCAGACGCCCGCGAGATCCTACGCGAGAGCCCGAATAACGAGGGCAGCTACGCAAACGTAGGCGCCGCTTTAATAAACCTCAACCGGCTGGATGAGGCAGAGGCGATGTACAAGCAGGCGCAGGAGCGCAAGCTGGAGAGCTCGCAGCTGCTGGCCGGCCCCTACTCCTTGGCTTTTCTGAAGGGCGATGCGGTAGAAATGGCGCAGGTGGCAGCGGCCGCTACGGGCAAACCGGGCATTGAAGACTTCATGCTGGCCACGCAAGCGGACACGGAGGCGTGGTATGGGAAGCTGAAGAACGCACGCGAACTGACTCGGCGGGCGATGGATTCTGCCGAGCACAACGACGCTAAAGAAACCGCCGCAGCTTATCAGGTAGCGGCGGCCCTGCGCGAGGTGGAGTCGGGAAACCGGGAACAGGCTCGCGCCGACGCGAATGCGGCACTAAAGCTGGCGCCAAACCGCGATGTGCGGGAAATGGCGGCAGTGGTGCTGGCCCGGGCAGGGGATACACCAGGGGCAGAGAAGCTAGCTGCCGCCCTCGATACGACGTTCCCTCTGGACACGATGGTCCAGAGATATTGGCTGCCAACTATCCGAGCAGCGGTCGCCCTAGCGCACAAAGATCCGAACCGGGCAATAGAACAGTTAAGAAAGGTAGGCAGTCCACTGGAGTTGGGCGAACCCACAATAGTCAACGTATACCTCTGCCCCGTCTATTTGCGTGGAGAAGCCTATCTCATGCTGCACGATGGCAGTGCAGCGGCGGCGGAGTTTCAGAAGTTCATCGACCACTTCGGCCTCGTCGGGAACTTTCAGTGGGGAGCGCTGGCGCGACTGGGAGTCGCTCGCGCGTATGCACTCGAAGCCCAGACCGATCCCGTTGCCCGCGAGAAAGCCCTCACTGCGTACCAGGATTTTCTCACACTCTGGAAGGACGCCGACCCCGACATCCCCATCTACCAACAGGCCAAAGCCGAGTACGCCAAGCTGAAATAGCCTCTCTCGCGCTGCCGCTTTTCCAAGAATTGTCAACGGTCTCTGTTGTAAGCGCCTCCCGCAACTCCGATTGTTCCCCTCCAGAACTCCTCTCCAATGTTCCTCATGCCTGGTGAACTTCAGCCCTGCCGCGCTGAGCCTGCATTTCTTTCTTGGGTTATGATGCTGAAATTCCGTTGTGGAGCCCCAAACTTCCCTTTGTGCTGAGGGATGCAGCAGTGTAAACTTCGCCACAACCGTTCTAGGGCGATGAAGAACACACTGCCACTGCGTCTGCGATTCGGGGTCTTCGAACTTGATCTGAAGTCGGGAGAGCTGCACCAATCCGGCCAACGGGTTGTGCTGCAGGAACAGCCGCTGCAAATCCTGCGAATCCTCCTGGAAAACGCCGGCGCCATAACCACTCGGGAAGAAATCCAGCAGCAGCTATGGCCCAACGACACGGTGGTGGAGTTCGACCACAGCATCAACGCGGCCATTAAGAGGCTTCGGGTCGCGCTCGGGGACTCGGCCGACAACCCCAAGTACATTGAGACCGTCGCTCGGCGCGGCTACCGCCTGATGGTGCCAGTGGAGCGACTGGACTCCAATGCCAGCGATACGTCGGGTACGGGAGTGGTGTTGAGCAGCCACGAGGGGACCCGGGTGCAGCTCCAATTCGAGCCGAGCGGCCTTACCGGCAAGACGGTTTCGCACTATCGCGTGTTGGAGGTGGTGGGCGGCGGCGGTATGGGAGTGGTGTACAAGGCCGAAGACTTGAAGCTGGGCCGTGCCGTGGCGCTAAAGTTTCTGCCGGAAGAGGTGGGCAACGATCCGCGGGCGCTGGAACGGTTCGAGCGCGAGGCGCGGGCGGCTTCGTCCCTGGACCATCCCAACATTTGTTCCATCTACGAATTTGGCGAGCACGAGGGCCGGCCTTTCATCGTGATGCAGTTGCTGCAAGGGCAAACTTTGCGGGACTGCCTGTCGTCAGGGGCGTTGAAGGACACGGCTTCAGCAGCGCAGGTTTCGCTCGACCGGTTGCTGGATATCGCGATCCAAATTGCCGATGGGCTGGAAACTGCGCATGAACAGGGCATCGTACATCGCGACATCAAGCCAGCCAACATTTTTATCACCACCAAGGGCGTCGCCAAGATTCTGGACTTCGGCTTGGCCAAGCTGCTCCTCCAGCCCAGCGCGGTGCAAGCCATACCAGCCGAACTAGGCGGCAAAGAGGGTTTGAATCTCAGCCGTCCTGGTAGGGCTGGCACTGCAGCGTACATGTCGCCGGAACAAGCGCGAGGGCAGCCGTTGGACGCGCGCACGGATTTGTTTTCCTTTGGCCTGATTCTGTATGAAATGGCGACTGGACAACGGGCCTTCACCGGCGACAACGCGGCGGCGTTGCACGATGCCATCCTGACTCGTTCGCCGACGCCTCCCGCGGAGCTTAACCCTGAACTGCCGGCTGAGTTGCAAGTGGTCATCCAGAAGTGCCTGGAGAAGGACCGCAACCTGCGCTACCAGAAAGCGGCGGAAGTCCGCTCCGACTTGGAGAGGGTCAAGCGTCGCCGGGAACATCCCGTGTTCAGCCGGTGGCGGCTGCTGACTGTGGCGGCGGTCGTTGTCGTCGCGCTGCTTGCCGGCGGTCTCTACTGGCGCTCGCGGAAGACCACCACGCTGACCGAGAAGGACACCGTGGTACTGGCCGACTTCGTCAATACCACAGGCGACAGCGTGTTCGACAACGCGTTGAAGCAGGCGCTGTCCATCCAGTTGGAGCAATCGCCGTTCCTGACGGTGTTGTCAAATCGTAAGGTGATTGAGACGCTGAAGCTGATGAACCGCCCGGCGAACGAGCGGGTTACAAAAGAGGTGGCGGAAGAGGTCTGCCTGCGAACCAACAGCAAGGCGCTGCTGGAGGGCTCGATCGCCGCCATCGGCGACCGTTATCTGATTGTAGTGAGGGCGATGAACTGTCACACAGGAGACACGATCGCCAGTGCCGATGCGGAGGCGGAGAACCGCAACCATGTGGTGAAGGCGCTCGGCGAAGCCGGCAACCAACTGCGCAAGAAGCTTGGCGAGTCGCTGCCCTCGGTGGAGAAGTTCAATGTTCCGCTGGAAGAGGCCACCACCTCGTCGCTGGAAGCCCTCGAGGCCTTGAGCCGAGCTTACCAACATACGTCAGCGCGGGGCAGCGCGATTCCGTTCCTGAAGCGCGCAGTGGAACTGGATCCAAACTTTGCTCGCGCCTACGCTGCTCTGGGAGTGGTTTACTACAACCTCGGCGAGACAGGATTGGCAATTGAGAATTTCAATAAGGCATACGAACTGCTAGACCGGGTAAGTCAGCGGGAACGGTTACAAATCGAGGGATATTACTACGGGTTTGTGACCGGTGAGATGGAAAAGGCCATTGAGACTTACTTGGAGTGGGTCCAGGACTACCCTCAGGACCCCTACCCACACTCTATTTTAGGTGTCATCTACGCTCTGCTCGGCCGCCACGAGAAAGCCGCGATCGAAGTTCAGGAACGAATGCGGTTGGAGCACGGGCAAACCGATTACAACCTGATAGGCATCTATGCTTGCCTGAACCGGTTTGATGAGGCCCAAGTTCTCGTCGACCAAGCGCACGAACCGGACAATTCGCTCCTGCGCGAGATGAAGTACTCGCTGGCTTTTCTTAGGGGGGACAATGCCGCCATGCAGGAACAGTTGGCGTGGGCCATGGGCAATTCGGACGTTGAGGACCGCATGCTATCAGCCCAGTCCGACACCGAGGCGTACTACGGCCGCCTCGCCAAGGCACGCCAGACTTCTGCGGCAGCCGTACAATCGGCACGGCACGCCGAGGTCCCTGAACGAGCAGGGGAATGGAGAGCGAATGAAGCCTTGCGAGAAATCGAGAATGGCAATGCCGTCCGGGCGCGGCAGGGCGCGGCACAGGCCTTGGCGTTGAGCACCGGGCTTGATGTGGAGTTGACAGCGGCCCTTGCGCTGGCACGAGCGGGAGATGTAACGCGGGCACAAAGACTGATCGACAACCTTAACCGCGAGTTTCCCGTAAGCACGATAATCCAGAACTATTGGATCCCAAGCATCACGGCGGCCATCGAACTGGAGAAGAACGACCCGGCCAAGGCAATCGAACTGTTGCAGGCTGCCACGCCGTATGAGCTGGGCAGCACATCGAAAATCGTGTTTTCTGGGTATCTGTATCCGGTATACATTCGTGGGCAGGCGTATCTGAAAACTGGCCAAGGACAGCAGGCGGCTGCCGAGTTTCAGAAGATGCTCGACCACCGGGGGATCGTGCGAAATGCTGTGCTCGGGGCGCTAGCCCATTTGCAGCTCGGCCGTGCCCAAGCGATGATGGGCGATAACGAAGCTGCCCGCAAGTCATATCAGGATTTCTTTGCACTCTGGAATGATGCAGATCCTGCTATCCCTATTCTCCAAGCCGCCAAAGCTGAGTATGCAAAGCTGAAGTAGCCCTGGCTAACATTGGTTCCCGACTCTTGACTGGTTCTATTTGCAAGCCGCCTCCCCGAACTCCCCGCCGTTCCCCTACAATATCCTTCATGCCTGACGAGCTCCTGCGCTACCGTTCCGAGTTTCCCATTCTCAGCCGCACTACGTACCTCATCAGCAATTCGCTTGGGGCAATGCCCCGCGGCGTCGAAGATTCGCTGCATCGGTACACCGAACTCTGGAACACGCGCGGCGTTCGGGCCTGGGAAGAAGAATGGTGGATGTTGGCTGCGCAAGTCGGCGACCAGATCGGCGCGCTGTTTAACGCCCCCCAGGGCTCGGTCGCATGCCTGCAAAATGTAACCACCTGCCAGGCGACCGTGGCTTCGTGTCTCGACTTCAGCGGCCGTCGCAACAAAGTCGTCTACACCGACCTGAATTTTCCGTCGGTGATGTACTTCTGGGAGGCGCAACGTTCCCGCGGGGCCCGCGTCGAGATGGTGCGCAACGATGACGGAATCCACGTAAACACCGAACGTCTGCTGGCTGCTATTGACGAACAGACGCTTGTCGTCCCCATTTCGCACGTGATCTTTCGCAGCGCTTTCATTCAGGATGTGGAGGCCATCGTGGACAAGGCGCATCGGGTCGGCGCTTACGTCTTGCTCGACTCCTTCCAGTCTACAGGTACTGTGCCCTTTGACGTGCAACGGCTCAACGTGGATTTCTGCACCGGCGGCGTGCTCAAGTGGCTGTGTGGTGGGCCGGGCACGGCGTATCTCTATGTGCGTCCCGATCTGGCGAAGAAGCTGGAGCCCACCTTCACAGGGTGGAACGGCCACGAAAATCCGTTCGGCTTCGAGATTGGCGCGACGCGATATTCGCCAACCATCTATCGCTTCACCCAGGGCACGCCAAACATTCCCGCGCTGAAAGTTGCGCAGCCGGGATTGAAAATCGTTGCCGAGGCTGGCATCGAGAAAATTCGCGAAAAGTCGAAGCGGCAGACCGCGCTGCTCATCGCATTCGCCGACCGCCACGGCTGGCGAGTAAACACCCCGCGCGATCCGGAGCGTCGCGGCGGGACCGTGTCGATTGACATGCCCAACGCACAACAGGTTTGCGCTGAACTGCTCAAGCGCGAGGTACTGGTGGATTACAGACCCAAGGCGGGTGTGCGCTTCTCGCCACACTTCTACAACACCGACGAAGAGCTGACAAAAGGCATCGCCGCAGTGGAAGAGATCTTGAGCGAGATGAAGGTGGGAGCGTAGGGACCCCGAAATTTGGCGCCGGCGCGTTCGTGTGCATAAAGCACTCACGCCGTAGTACGTAACTAGAACCGAAACCGGTACCGGATTTCACTGTTGACTTTTCGCCTTTTATTCGCTGACAATAGTGCCGGAGGTCAGTACGACCATGGCACTCACGCGACGCCAGAAACAGGTTTACGACTTCATCTCAGAGTTTGTAGATAAAAATGGTTATTCGCCTTCGTTCGAGGAGATTGCCGAGGGGCTCGGCCTCAGCTCGCTGGCGACGGTGCACAAGCACATTACCAACCTGGAGCAGAAGGAATTGTTGCGGCGCGATTACAATCGCAGCCGCTCTATCGATCTTCTGAAGCCGCGGGGGCGCATGAAGCAGTCGCTGGCCGTGGCAGCGGCAGCGGCGGCCGAGAGCGGCATGAGCTTGCCTCTGATGGGACGCATCGCCGCCGGCCGTCCGCTGGAGGCGATGGAGAACCCCGAGTCCATTTCGCTCGCTGACTTTACCCGTTCCAAAGACGTGTACGTTCTCCAGGTAACGGGCGAGAGCATGCAAGACGAGCACATCGTAGATGGCGACTACGTGCTGGTGGAGAAAACCAACGTCGCACGCGATGGCGAGATCGTGGTCGCGCTAGTAAATGGCAGCGACGCCACCCTGAAACGCATTTACGTTGAAGGCAACAAAATTCGCTTGCAACCTTCCAACGCCGCCATGCAGCCCATCATCCTTCCCGTCGCCGTGGTGCAGGTGCAGGGCAGAGTGATTGGAGTACTGAGAAAATACTGAAGTGCCAAAATGTTAGTTTTCGTCGATACCTTATTGCAGTAGGCTAAGGGGAGAATTGGATTAACGATGAGCCATGCGACGGGCAGTTTGTTTCCCAGAGTCGATGACGCATTACCCTCCGAGCCAAATTGGCTCGGAGGGCTGAGGCGTCGCGACGAGGCGCTTTGGGTTTCTGTCAGAAGTCTCGGCACGCAACAGCGGTGTCACCTGTCCGATCATGCAACGTACGTGCAGAGCGATGCGCTTCAATGGTTATCGGGTTTGCCCGCGAATTCGATACATGCCGTGGTCACGGACCCGCCATACGGCATGGTGGAATACGACGAAAAAAACCACTCAAAGCTGCGCAAAGGAAGGGGCGGCGTGTGGAGGATTCCGCCAAGCTTTGACGGCGCGACTCGAAAGCCAGTGCCTCGATTCACGGTTCTGTCGAAAGAAGAAATCCTCAATCTTCATGGATTTTTTGGTGCCATGGCTTACGGTCTCCTAAGAGCTTTAGTGCCCGGAGGTCATGTTTTTGTTGCCTCCAATCCGTTGATCTCGACCACGACCTTTCATGCCTTTAGTGAGTCCGGTTTCGAAAAGCGGGGAGAGGTTATTCGCCTGGTACAAACCCTTCGCGGCGGAGACCGTCCCAAGGGTGCAGAAGATGAATTCTCGGGGGTCACGGCGATGCCGAGGTCCTGCTGGGAACCTTGGGGGGTCTTTCGCAAGCCGATTGGTGGAACTCTCGCAGAGAATCTGCGGTCCTGGGGAACAGGCGGCTTGCGCAGGATTTCAGATGAGGAACCGTTCAAAGACGTGATCAATTGCTCCCCCACGCGCGGAATTGAGAAGGAAGTCGCGCCCCATCCGTCGCTCAAGCCTCAGCGCTTCCTGCGAAAACTCGTTCGTGCCTCACTTCCGTTGGGAATCGGAATCATCTACGATCCCTTTGCTGGTTCGGGTTCGACTTTGGCAGCAGCCGATGCCTTGGGATACCGCGCGATCGGGACAGACTCCGATAGGCAATACTTTGCGATGGCGAGGCAGGCGTTTCAACCCTTGTCGGACTTGGACATCAACCAGAAGTGAGATAACTTGGCGATCGTCCGCAACCAAGCTGACCCGTCGAAGTTTAATCAGAACGCGAACTTGCCTTTTGAGCTCCGGCTCAAGGATTTCGAGTTGGCGATGCAGGACGTCTATGATTTTTTCTATGACGTGAACATGCTGCTCACCAGCAAAGGACTGCAACGCCTTGACGACATGCTTCGACCTGCGATCATGTCAGGGCTCCTTTCCGACATGCTCACGGCTAGTTTGGCCAAGCACTCGCGAACACTCGTCCAGAATAACTACTTCAATGGCCATCCAGATCTCGTGATTCGAGGTGTCTATCCGAGCGATAGTTGCAAGGCGGGAACGGACGGCGTGGAAATTAAGACGACGAGAAAATCTGGAGGGGCGGTGGATACCCATGGCGGACGCGATCAGTGGATGTGCGTTTTCGTTTATCAAATCGACGACGCCACTGAGCCTGCGGTGAACCGGCAATCCATGACCTTCACAGAAATTTATCTTGGCCAGGTAAAGGTCGCTGACTTCCGTCAAAACCCGCGTGGACCGCTGGGAACCAGGACGGCGACGTTGGCGCGAGACGGGATCGCAAAGTTGAGGAAGAGCTGGGTTTACCTCTTGAAGCAGTGACGGTAACGCCGTCGTTGGTACTGCTATCACTATGGCAAGCTTTCCTACGATTCGGTAAAACTTTCCTGCTATCGGAGTGGCCTAGCCGGATAACCCTCCTGTTTTCTTTGGCCTTTCGTGGCACGCCCTTTGCACCTTAGTCGCACGTGCCCAAGATCTTTAATGTGATCGTAGCGGCACTTACAAATCGGTATTTCCCTCTTGACTGGCCGCAGGTCGACACCGAAATCAATGGAGGACAATTTATGAAAAAGGTGATCCTTGGCGGCATGCTACTGGGCTTGCTGACTGGCATGTGCTTTGCGCAGCGCGGGGGAGCACGCTCGATGGGAAACATGGGGCCCAGCGCGAGAATGGCTCCAAACGTGGGGCCACTCCCTAATGCTAGACCCCTTCCTAATGCCAGAAATGTTGGTCCCAACATCGGACATGCTGGCTCGAACGTCGGAGTCGGTACCCATGCCAAAACCATTGGCCCTGATGTTGGACCGGTTTCAAACTCGAAAACTGTTAGTCCCGCTGCTGTGGATCCCGCAGCCAAGTCGGAAACGGTGAGGCCCGACGCGGCGCCCGGTCCCAGGGCGAGAACCGTCAGTCCCGATGCGACGCCAGCTCCTGACGCGGGTCCGGCTCCTCGGTAGTTATGAATGGTTGCTTCCGATACAACGCTCCGCCTCCTGGAAATCGGAGGCGTAAGCAAACACGGAGGGCGAGAGGGCTGACTTCGGTCAGCCCATTTGCAACTCCAACTGTCGGGATCGCTACGCCGAGGAATAATGAGTGAATCGGTGCTTCCAGGAAGGCCAGCGAGTCGCAAAAGGCGCGACCGCAGCCGCGCCACCCAGAAGCCCTTTTCCGCCTATAAACTCTTGTCCAACGCTTTTTCGATGACCTCGCGCGAAACATAGCCGACGATCTGTTCGCGCACCTGGCCACCTTTGAAGACCAATAAGGTGGGAATACCGCGCACACCGTAACGTTGTGGAGTGGAAGCGTTCTTATCCACGTCCATCTTGCCAACTTTGACCCGGCCGTTATAACTTTGCGCCACTTCATCCACGATGGGGGCCAGCGCCCGGCAGGGTCCGCACCATGCCGCCCAGAAATCCACCATGACCGGCTGATCTGACTTCAACACCAATTGGTCAAAATTGGCGTCTGTTACCTCAACAATTGCGTCGCTTGCCATTCATCCTCCTGAGGGTCGTCGGTCATACGCCGGCCGCGGCGGGCAGCCGAGCTGTCACTTCATCGTAACATCCGACACCGATTAGATGCTGGCACCTGCTCTCGGACGCAACCAACGGTTGGTAACCCAGAGTAACCTGAGACGGGGGAGCGAGATTGACAGAAGGCGGCTGAAACGTCAAAGTTGCGTCCAAAAATTCAAGGGCGCCCGGCGTATTGAACGCCGAGCGCCCGCAAGGCAGCCCTCCCCCAGAACTGCCTGACTACAGACAAAATTGTGCCGCTAAACTCTCAATTTGTAAATACACAGCAGGTAAATAATTGAATGATCCACGTAACCGATAGTAGTCGCACCACAGCAACGTCCTAGCACGGACGTTCGAGGCTCGAAGTGCAAACCGAAATTGCAGCCGAGTCAAGCGAGCGTACTGGCCAGCAATTCCGTGGGATGAAAGACCTCGCGTCCCAATCCTGCCCATAATTGCTCATGGCAGGAGGTCCCACTGGCGACCAGGGTCCGCGGTCCGCTCTCCTTTTCGGCGCGCCGCACCTGCGCGAACAGGTCTTCGCCGACAGCCATGCTCAGCTCGTAATACTCCCGCTTGTATCCGAAGCTGCCGGCCATACCGCAGCATTCCACCGAGGATGTCACCACATCGAAACCTGCCGCGAGTAGCACATCAACTGTTTGCGTCGCAGAGTTGCACGTCCTCTGCTGGCAATGCGAGTGGTAGAAGATGCGCGTGCCTTGAGGACATCGCCGGGCAGGAAAGATCTGCGCCAAGTCGAGCCGTAACTCCTGTGCGACGTTCCAAAGCACTTCCAGCGGCTCAAAGCTGTTCTGGGCAAGCGAAGCTTGGGTGTCTTGGTCCTCGATCAAATGCTTGAAGTCGAAGCGCAGCATGGCCAGCACGCTGGGCTCTAGCACCACGATTTTCCTGCCTTCATCCAGGTAGCGCTTGAGTACCGGCGCTAGCGCACAGGCTTGTCGCTGTGCTGTCTCAATCATGCCTTGCGACATGGCAGCACGCCCGTCTGGCATGGCCGGAGTGAGCGCCACGTCGAGGCCAATAGCGCGCAAAACACGGACTGCAGCCATGCCTCGCTCCGGCGAGCCATAGTTGGTAAACACGTCCGCCAGCATGGCCACGCCGGGTTCTACCGTGCCGGGCTTCACGCCGCGTTCTTCCTGGAACAACTGCTCCCAAGTTTTCTTGGGAAAGGGCGGCAACTTGCGCCTGCGGTCCACCCCGAGCGCGCTCTCCATCAGGCCACGTGTTCCCGGCAAGTGCATGGAAGCGTTGGCCAGCGAAGCAAAGCGGGTGCCCCACTTCCCAAAGCTGTGATAGTTCCCGAAGAATTGTTTTTGCAGGGGCGCAACCCGGTCCTGCTCCGCGCTGCCGGTCATTGCGCCAAAAGCGGATTTGGCAGCCGACGGCGGTTGCTCCAAGTTCATGCGCTGCCGCAGGTTCTCGTTGAGCCACGGGATGTCAATCCGCACGGGGCATTGCGGCACGCAACGCGAGCACGCGGTGCACAGTTCGCTGAATCGAGCGTTCATCAGCGTACCGGTCCCTGCTTCCCACGAACCACCAATGCCGCCGGAATAGGTCTCGCCTCCAAACGCATGGCCCCCAACCGTTTCAAAGTTGGCGCAGGAATTCAGGCAGGCGCTGCAACGAATACACCGCAGGGCTTCTTTCAATACCGGGTCCTCGCGCATGCGGCTACGTCCGTTGTCAATCAGTACCAGATGAAACTCGCGCGGCTTGGCGGTCCCTCCCGGCGCGACAAACGGCGGCGCCTGGATGGGCGGGTGCAGGATGCTCACATAGGACGTCAGCGGCTGCCCCGTGCCGCTGGCCGGTAGCAGTTCGAGAAACGGGCCGAAGTCAGTGCGCGAGTGGACAACTTTTTCGATGCCGGCAATCGCGATGTGCAGCGACGGCAGCGTCATCGTCATGCGGATATTGCCTTCGCTCTCCACCAGCATCAGCGAGCCGCTGTCGGCGGCAATCAGGTTCGCGCCAGAGATGCCTGCATCGGCGGCGATGAACTTCTCGCGCAATTTTTCACGGGCGAATCGCGTCAGTTCTTCGCCGGTGTCGAGCGGCAGATCGGTAGTGAACTTGCGTTTAAACAACGCGGTAATGCGTTCGCGGGAGTAGTGCAAAGCCGGCGCGATGATGTGCGACGGCTGCTCGTCCGCAACCTGGAGAATAAATTCCGCCAGGTCGGTCTCGGCCACGGAAATGCCAGCAGCTTCGATCGCGTGGTTCAGCTTGATCTCTTCCGAAGTGATGCTCTTGCCCTTCACCACCAGCTTGGCCTGGTGCCGCACCAGCACGTCGCAAATGTACTGGTTGGCGTCGGCCCCCGTCTTCGCCAGGTAGAAATGCCCACCGTTGGCTTGCACGCTCGCTTCCAGCCGCCGGAGAAGTTCGGGAAGATTTGCGATCGCGTTCTCTTTGATCTGGCGCGCGCGGTCTTTCAGTTCGTCGTAGTCGCCGATCAGCGCAGTCGCGGCGTAGCGGTTGCGGTTGAAGGTCTGCGTATTGTGACGGACGGCGGCGCTCTGCACATCCAGCGTCATGCGGATCGCGTCCAGCAGGGCCTTCTTGTTGCTCTTGTTCGCCACCTGTCGCGGCTGGATGTCTGCGGAATTCAAGGGCGCCATAACTTACCTCACCACGATGACGTGCAGCTTGTGCGGCCCGTGTACGCCGCGCACCAGTGGGCCCATATCCGCCGTGGCGCTGGGACCGGTGACGAACACAAAGTCGCGTTTCAGCCCTTTGCCATCCAGGATGTCGGCGCGAAAAAGGTCACGCGGCTTCGGCACGATGGTCTCAGCCGCGACTACCGCAATTTGCAACGGGGCCAGCAGACTCACCATTCCCGTGCGTTCGTAGCTGACATCCACGCAGACCGAACCCGTGCTGGCAACTCCAGCGAAAGCTTCGGTCACTCCCGCCGCCGAGTGGACCATCTGGTCGGGAGTGGGGTCGGCCACTACTCGCGCATCGCTGGCAAATTCGCTGAACAGCGCGACGGGAAGTTCGTGCGGAGGAGCGAACAGGATGCGCTTAGCGTCTCCCACCGCGCGCAGGATGGCATCGCGCAACGTCGCTGGAGAGCGCTCGATGATTTCGACAGTGGCCACGGCTTTGACGGCTGCCTCGGCGAACTGCAAGACGGAAGGTTCCAGGGCCATAATCTGTTGCATACGGGAGAATCGAAGCTTATACCGAATCCCGGCCAAAAGCACGGAATTCGTTGAGATGACCGGCGCACCGTGGTTGCCTTTGGCAATGGCCATCGGGCAGGTTTGCTCACGCTGCGGGATCAAGAAAAGGCCGCTCACGAAAGCGGCCTCCATACGGTTCCGGATGCTAACTGCGACGAATTTCGGTATTCCGCAACTTAGAGCGGTTCCGGGATTAGTGTATCCGCCCGTTCGGGTAGTGCGGCGCTTTAGAGGCTGTTACGAAACGTCTGCCGTCCGCTGAAGCGGACTCAAGATTTCCCACTTTGTCTTCCCACCGCTGAAGCGGTGGGCTATCACCTGTCGCCGCAGGGCGGCTGCGGACTGCTTTGTTCCACCAACTGGCCCAGCACAGGAGTTTCGTAACAGCCTCTTTAGCGCCGTGTTCGCCGCGCCCCAAGGTCACGCTTAAGCCGCTGAGGTCGGCGACCTCAGCGGCTTAAGCGATTTTTCTTCTTGCCGTATACGCGGGCCTGAAGAGACTGTGTCGGAACCTCTGTCGTCCCTACGGGACTCGGTGTCATTTCCTACTTTACCCAGCGCTGAAGCGCTGGGCTAAGATCTGCCGCCCCGTTCGGGGCTGGTTCTTGCCCGCTTCACTCCACCTTCGCAAACCCGTATGGGTCGCGACGCAGTCTGTGAAGGCCCGCACTACCCGTGCAAACCGGACGCAGCTATTGCGGAACTGGTCTAATAAACTGCAAACCCTTCTACGGCCAGATCCCCCGCTCAATGACCGCCTTGGCCACACGGTCGATGGCGACTATATATGCTGCCGCCCGGTAGTTGCAGCCATACTTCCTGGTCGTGTCGTGTGTTTCGTGAAACGCTTTCACCATCACCTGCTCGAGCCTGCGGTTTACTTCGGCCTCGTCCCAGAAAAGCTGCTGCAGGTCCTGCACCCATTCAAAATAAGAGACAGTCACACCGCCGGCATTGGCGAGGATGTCGGGCAGCACCATGACCTCCTTGCGGCTAAGCATAAGGTCGGCCTCCGGCGTGGTCGGACCGTTGGCGGCTTCGGCGACGATCTTCGCCCGAACGTAGCCGGCATTCTCAATTTTGATCTGGTTCTCCAGGGCTGCTGGAATCAGGATGTCGCACTGCGCTTTCAGCACGTCGTCGCTGGGAATCGGGCTGCACCCGGGAAACGCCTCAACGCTGCCAGTCTTCGCTTTGAAGCGCAACAAGGCAGGAATGTCCATGCCCTCCCTGTTAAGGATGCCGCCTTTCGAATCGCTGACGGCAATTACTCTGACACCTTCGTCCCAAAGCAGTTTCGCCATCGTTCCACCGACGTTCCCGAAACCTTGAATAGCAACGGTCGCTGTCTTCAGGTCGAGGCCGGTTACTTTGGCGGCTTCGCGGAGGATGAACAGACATCCCCGCGCACTGGCTTCATAGCGGCCGAGAGAACCGCCAAGGAAGGTTGGCTTGCCGGTGACGACAGCCGGAGTCGCGTGACGCGTGGTCATGCTGTAGGTGTCCATGATCCACGACATGGTTTGCGCGTCGGTATTCAAATCAGGCGCCGGGATGTCCTGGTCGGGGCCAATCAGCGCCGCGATCTCATAGGTATAGCGGCGAGTGAGGCGCTCCAGTTCATTTCGCGACAGGTGCTTGGGGTCGCAACCGATGCCGCCTTTGGCTCCGCCGAAGGGTACGTCCACCAGCGCGCACTTCCACGTCATCGAGGCAGCCAGCGCCGACACTTCTTCGAAGGTGACGGTGGGGTGATAACGGATGCCACCTTTGCACGGTCCCCGGATGTTGCTGTGTTGCACGCGGTAGGCATCGAAGACGCGGATGGTACCGTCGTCCATCTTGATGGGAAGTGTCAGCGAAATCGAGCGGCGGGGACGGCGCAGCATATCACGCAATCCTGCGTCGAGTTGCAGGTAGTCGGCGGCAATTTCGAACTGCTGCGCGGCAATGTTCAACGGATTGAGATCTTCCAGAATTGTTCTAGCAGGAGCAGTAGCAGGCATGGTTACTGGCCTTTCCGGTGGCGGGCCACCGTGATCGGGCTCAGGTGGACTCTGAGGACGGTCCGGTTGCGACTGGCCAGAGGCCGTTTCCGGCGCTCGCCGCGGCGGACGCCGGGCGGCGGTTAGTCAGACTCGTTGCTGTAAACGGGCTCTTCAATCTCAAATGGACTGTCGAGACCGCCAGTGGTTCCGAAGGCCGCTTCGTCGGCGATGTTCTGCAGGGCCGACTCGAACTCGCGGCTACGCCAACGGACCGCCAGAACCTCTTTGCGTTCGTGACCGTGGCCGTGGCACAGCGGGCAGAGAATTTCGTCTTTTTCTAATTGCATGATTATTCCGACCTCCCGGCCTATTGCCGAGGATGAAAAAACGGGCGAAGGGCAAAGCTATACATCCCGGACAAGCAACGCGAAAATCCGCAGGTTTGATTGCCCAGGGGAAGATAAACCCCCGCGAATAAAGCTTGCGGCGCAGACACGCCTCGCTCATTGCTGACACCGATAAGGGACACGATTGCTGCACCAGAAGCCGTCTGTATTGCAACGCGAATCGCCCGTCGATGCAGTGAGCCAGGTCACGGATAAGTGTGAGAGGGCAGGGAGATATTCCACAAAATCGGTTCGGCTCTATGGGTAGCAGGACGCACGGTGTACGATGCTGACGTTGGTCGGCCTTGCATCGGACTTAACTATGTCGATTCAATCGGAACGCGAGCTGGCAATGCTGCGCATCGTGGGAAGGATCGTCCGGCTGGCGTTGAAGGCGATGGCCGAGGCGGTTGCACCAGGTGTGACCACGGCGGAGCTGGATGCCATTTGTGCCCGCGTATTGGCAGAGCACGGTGCGGCGTCGGCGCCGAAGCTAGTGTATGGGTTCCCCGGTACGTCGTGTATTAGCGTGAATGACGAGGTCGTGCACGGTATTCCTCGGAACCGTGTTGTGCGCGACGGCGACCTCGTGAAACTGGACGTGACCGCAGAGAAGGATGGCTTCTTCGCGGACGCCGCCATGACCGTCCGCGTGGGCGAAGTTTCCGCGACGGCGCAATCCCTGGCGCGCTGCGCCGAGGCGGCGTTTCATCAGGCCATGCGTGTGGTGCGGGCCGGTGCGCGTGTTCACGAAATTGGCCGGGTTGTGGAACGCACCGTCCGCAGCAACGGCTTCAGCGTGGTGCGCGAGTTGTGCGGGCATGGAGTTGGGCGGACTATCCACGAGGAGCCCACCGTACCCAACTACTTCGATCTGCGAAACCGCGCGCGATTGACGGAAGGACTGGTCATCGCGGTGGAGCCGATCATCGCCGCAGGTGGTGGAGAGAGCGTTTTGGACTCTGATGGATGGACGGTGCGCACCGCCGATCATAGCTTGGCCGCGCACTACGAACAGACCGTTGTGGTTACGAGGCACGGGCCGTTGCTGGTAACAGCATAATCTTAGAGCAGATTAGAAAATAGTGTGACCGCGAGAAAAGCAGCGGTGCCGCCGGCTGAAGCCGGCTCGTTTCTTTCGGATTCGCTGCAACGCCGCGCTGAAGCGGGGCTCTACCGTTCGCTGGTTAGCTCAATCAAACCTCACTGCACCCGCACTTCGACTTGCATCTTGCCCTCGCCGGTGACTTGGACGGGGTCTCCCCCTTTGAGGTATGGCTGCAACACAGCGGGATTCCCCCACTCCAGGTCCCAGGCATTGGCCAAGGCGAGCACGGTGTACTGGCCGGGCACAACGTTTGGCAGCGTGAAGGTACCATCGCTATCGCTCTGGTCGCGACGGAACAGTGGCGAGTTGTGGGCGGCATCCTGCGGAACGAGGACGATCATCGCGCCAGAAAACGGCTTGCCTCCCCGCAGCGCAACTCCGTCCACCTGCGCGAGGCCTCGCCCAACCGTTGCGGCAATGTGCACGCTGCCACTAACACCGATTTCAAGCGTGCGCCCTGCCAGTTTTGCTCCGGTTGCTGACATCTTCCTGAGAAAATATCCGCCGCCACTCTGAAGAACTACGGTGTAACGTCCCGGCTTCACCCCCTCGAACTCGAATTGCCCTTTATCCGAGAGTTCGCTCCCAAAGCTTTCGCCGGTCTCTTCATTCACGAGTCGCATGGCCACGCCGTTGGGTACCCGCTGCGCGCCCTCGAACAATAAAGAGCCGCCGACGGTCGTGAATCCGGAGCTGTCATTCGGATTGACCTCAAGATCGCCCGCCAAGTCAACTTCGCGGTACCCGCCTCGATTGGCGCCTTTGTCATTGACACTTTTCGAACCTGGCATCTCGATAACGTAGTGACCGGGCGCCAGACCGGTGATTTCAATCACGCCAGGCTCAACCGACGAAAATGGAGCGTTTATCTCGGAGTCCAGGTAGCCATCAAAGATGCGCTGGGAAATTCGCGGAAAGCCCGCCATGCCGGGGCCGGCATAATTGCCAGCGTTGCCGGTGCGAATCCTGAGATGCAGCGAAGGCACGGCACGCATGACCACGTCCGCCGTCACCCGCTCACCGGGATGTAACACGATGGGACTTGCACCTGCTGAATCCGGAGAATCCGGGTAGAAGGTGAGAGGATACGCCACGTCGAGCGCAGCGGCCTCTTGCGCAGACCGGGCATCTGCGTCGGGGTTGTTCGATTTCTGGCGGAGAGTGATACGACTGTTTTGTGCATACCAGGGATGCGCCGAGACGGCGAGGTAGTACGTTCCAGGCGCCAGATGGCCGATGCGAAACTGGCCTTGATCATCGGTCTGCCCCCGATCCATGGGAATGGTTTTCTGTCGTCCATCCTCCATCGATTGTTGAAAGAGACGGACGGTTGCGTTCTGCACCGGGTCGTTGTTCTCATCTGTGACTGCGCCTTCGATGGAGGCGTCGGGCTGCAAGCGGAAAACCAGATGTTCCGAATCGAGATCGGGGCCGGCCGCAATGGCCGTGGCGTACATGCCATGACGCTCGAAATACTGCAACATGGACCCGTGCGCGGCAGCCATCAGCGAATACTTGCCGCGACTCAGGCTTGCGAAGACGAAACGCCCGTCGGCGCCGGTAATAACCGTCTGTGTTATCTCCCGGTCCGTGCCTTGCGCGGTTGGAGCAATTGCAACCGAAGCTCCCGCCACTGGTTGTCCGGTTACCCAGTTCACCAGAATTCCAGCAATGCGGTAGCCCAGCTGGGCCGGCGGCGTATGAACCGCCTGATTCGATTGCGCCGATAATCCGAAGGTGAAAAGTAAAACGAACGCTATAGCAGTTTCACGTCTGACGTGTAGGCGATGGGTGGAGCGCGCCTTCAGGCGTGCATAACTGCCGGCAGTTCTTGGATCGCGCTTTAGCGCCTGAGGTAATGGTTCCGTCACCTCAGCAGCCTGTAAAGCCGGCTCATCTCCGCATCTTAACTGCACTGCTAAAGCGGTGCTCCACCCTATGCGCCAAACGTGAAAATGCCCTAGCCGCGCCAGCATTCGAGTCAGTCTCCATCCCCGGTGCGGATCAGATCGAGAGCAACCTGCGTCTTCTGATTTGGCGAAACAGTGACGTGCGCGGCCTGCGAAGCATAGGCTTGCAGAACGTTAGGATTAGCATACTCAATTCCGTCGGCATAGTCGAAGGCGTACACCAGGTACTCGCCGGGAGCCAGCCCATTCAATGTGAAACCGTTCTGCGCAGATGAGCGCGTGGTCTTGGGGGAAAGATTAGAAGCAGGCTCTGAGACCGCCAGCACGGTTGCTTGCGACGCTGTCCCATCGGAGGATTTCACCGTTCCGGTCAAGGTTGCGCTGTCATCGCGCAAGGCGATCTCCATCGGATAGGCTTGTCC
The DNA here is from genome assembly GCA_963794545.1 of uncultured Acidobacteriaceae bacterium. Lineage (GTDB taxonomy): Bacteria > Acidobacteriota > Terriglobia > Terriglobales > Acidobacteriaceae > Bog-257. The sequence continues at coordinate 798,756 of CAWCEH010000007.1, read as the reverse complement.
CGCCGATGCGATGGAGAGGTTATCGTTGAGCAAGTTCGTCTGTCCGTACTGGGCAGACTGCACGTACCACGCACCGTGTGGTATCAAGTCAACCGAATACTTCCCAGGATCCACGTTCTGCAATACGACGGAATAAGCCCCGGAACTGCTGCGCACCAAGGTCGAATAGGATTCAGGAGTGGTTGCGTCGGACGGAATCAAACGCACAGAAATTGGCGGGCCTTGGATTCCCGGCGCTGTACCTTGGTTCGAAGATCGCGACTCCATCCGCACGACCACCGGTATTGAGATGGCCGGCCCAAGAATCAAGTGGAGGTTCTCGACGTTAGCTACGATGTCCACGCGCGTCTCCGCGCGCAGCGGCCGGTCTGGATCCGCCTGCGAAAATGCCTTCACCACGTAGCTGCCTGGTGGCACACTGTCGACGTTGAAGCGGCCGGTTTCCATGTTGAATCTGGCGGGGAGCGACAAATCATCGCCTGACTGGCCGTAGAGCTGAATACCGACCCCTTGACCGACTGAATTCCCGGTGACCGTGCCAGAAACGTGATAAACCGGGCCTGCGCTCATGGAGAAGTCGGCTTCTGCGTGCTGGCCGGCAGCAAGTTGAATCGGCGACGCAGACGCTAGATCGGGTACTCCCGGATAGTACATGCTGGCGTAGCCGGTTTTTGGCCTCTGGGTTTCTGGCAGAAGGCGTGTCTCATCGGTGCTGGGTCCGGCGGCGAGGTAGTACGTCCCCGGCATCAGGTTGGCGAAACGATAACGGCCGTCTTCATCCGTCTGCTGCTGACCACGTGACTCCCAGTGTTTGCGCCCCTCGCGCAAGGGCTTTTCCGTCAATCGTACCGGCACATGCTCGATAGGTTGACCCGTGGCATCCGTGATCCGGCCCCAGATCGCACTTTGGGGAGTGAGCTTCAGCACCAACGCCTCAGTCGACGGACCAATGTTCAGCATCTGGTTTGAGCTGCCTCTCAACTCCTGTTGGCTGAAATAGCCAGGCTTCTGCGCTGTGGCGGTTACCATCCCGGCTGGCATGCCCTCAATTTGGAAATGCCCCTCGCCGTCGGCAAAAACCGTTCGTTGCGAACTGCCGGCTATCCGGACCAGCGCGTGGCCAACGGACTCGCCGGTGACAGAGTTCACGACCGAGCCACTCAGCGTGAAGGTGGCGTCGCTCTTGGTCGATCGCGATGGAGAGATCTGCGTCACCGCAGTTGCGCTCAAGGCTGCCCACAAACCGAGGACGAGCAGACAGGATGACCGTTTCCCGCAGAGCGGCGGAGACCAGAAGAGATTCAGGTTCGCAAAGTGCGGAAGAGACTGCGGTTTACGAGACACGATAGCTTATCGATTGCTCAACCCAATATCGGGTGATGCCGCCATCATAAACCCGGCAACCCTAATCGCGACTTGCATTCGTGAACGGCATCCAGAAAGAAAAAAGAAGAGGGAAGATCGAACCAGCTACTTTTTCCATTTCACCCAGGGCTCACGCCGTGGGCTAATATTATGTCGCCCTGCGGGCTTAGATTTTGCGCAAAATGTTCCGTCGTTCCAACTCAGGACGAGTTCTCATCCAGACGCTGAAGGGGCGGGCTATCATCATGCGTCCCACCAGCAGGGCTCGGCGTCCTTTCGATAGCATTCCAACTAGAACTGATCTCATACGTCGTTCAGCATCGTGCCAGGGCACGACTTCGAAGTGCCGCATAGCTGGGCGTTTAAGCCCCTTCGGAAACCGAACCTGCAGGGCTGAAGCCCAAGTCAGTCTGGGGCCATTGCGGCACGTCTGAAGACGTGTCCTGATACATAACGATTTATGGGATGGGTCAAGTTCACGTCTATTTCCCGGCCCGCAGGTGCTTCAATCCCCGCGCGGCGATGTCCTTCCGGTAGTGCATGCCGTCGAAGCGGATCTTCATGACCGCGTCGTAGGCTCGCTCCACCGCATCCGGCAGGTCTTTGCCTCGCGCGGTCACGCCCAGCACGCGGCCGCCGGAGGTGTAATAGGAGCCATCACGGCGGTTTGTGCCGGCATGAAAGACCTTTACTCCGTAGATCCGCTCCGCTTCGTCAATGCCACTGATAAGCTTGCCCGCCTCGAACGCTCCAGGATATCCGCCGGATGCCATCACGACGCAGACCGCAGGGTCGTGGGTCCACCGAAAATCGCCCTCACTGACACGGCCCTCGATCGAGGCTTCAATCGCTTCGAGCAGGTCGCTTTCCATGCGCACCATGATCGGCTGGGTTTCCGGATCGCCAAAGCGGCAGTTGAACTCCAACACCATTGGCCCGCGCGCCGTCATCATGATGCCGCAATAAAGGATCCCTCTGTACTCCGCGCCCTCGGCCCTCATGCCAGCAATGACCGGACGTGCGATGTGGGTCACCAGCCAGTCGCGCATCTGGGCATCGACCATCTGATCGGTCGAATACGCACCCATGCCGCCCGTGTTTGCGCCCTGATCGTCGTCGGCGATGCGCTTATGATCTTGCGCAGCCACCAGCGGAACCACACGCTCGCCGTCGCTCATCACCAAGAACGATAGCTCCTCGCCCTGCAGACATTCCTCCAGCACCACGCGCGATCCGGCCTCGCCCAGCATTTTGCCGCTGAGCATGTCTTCGGCAACGCGCTGCGCTTCGTCCTTGGTTTGTGCGATGACAACGCCCTTGCCGGCTGCGAGACCGTCAGCCTTCACCACGATGGGGGCGTGAAACAACTTGAGGGCCTCGCGAACCTCTTCTTTGTTGGTGCACACCGAGTATTTTGCCGTCGGGATGTGATGGCGCTGCATGAACTCCTTGGCGAAGCTCTTGCTGGATTCCAATTGCGCGGCGGCTTTGGTCGGTCCGAAGACCGGCCAGCCACGCCTCTGGAATTCGTCCACCACGCCGAGCGTCAGCGGCAGTTCAGGACCCACCACGGTAACGTCGGGACTGAGCCTGCCTGCAAGCTGCACCAGTGAATCCAGGCTCTTGAGGTCGGCCGCGACACATTCGGCGTCGGCTGCAATGCCGCCGTTCCCGGGTGCGCAGTAAAGCTTCTTGACCCGCGGCGACTGCCGCAGCTTCCATACGATCGCGTGTTCGCGACCACCGCTACCGAGGACGAGGACCTTCATGGGATAAATTTCCGCACGACTCTTCTAGCGACCACAATCAGACGCTAAGCGAAAGAAAAGAGTAGGGGCGCAGCGCGGTTGGTGTCAAACTTGCCAGGCCAATTGGGAGACAGGAACATCGCTGAACCGGGACTATTCAGCGGTTTCCACTGGCGGAAGACAGCAACCTTGGGGGGCACGGCTTCAGCCGCGGCGCTACGCGTGCGTGGGGAGTTGGGCTTCAGTTCCTAGGGAACTCGCACTTCGTGCAACACCGAAGTCCCTCAGTGGCTAAAGCCACCATAATGACTGCGGCTTACGGCACGGCTAAGCCGTGCCCCTTCAACGCCGCGAGGTCGTCGTGAATAATCCGGCCCAATTAGCTCGCCGCTCGGTTTCGCAACCCTTGCAATCTGCCATTAACTGTCGTTAACTAAACATTAACAATCCCATGATCACGGTTTCCAAAGAGGATTATCTTAAGGCCATCCTGGAAGCAGAGGGCGAAGGCGAACAAGTCATCTCGGCCCGCCTGGCGCAATGGCTTTCGGTTTCCGCGCCGGCGGTCACCATGGCCTTGCGACGGCTCAAGCGCGACGGACTGGTCTCCGTACGGAGCGACGGACGGGTACAACTGACGACGGAAGGGCGGAAGATCGCGCGGCGGTTGGCCATACGGCATCACCTGATCGAACGCATGCTGCACGAAATCTTCGGCATGGACTGGTACAAGGTGCATGACGAAGCGGAACGCCTGGAACATGCGGTCTCCAGCGACTTCGAGGCCCTGCTCACGCGCAAATTGGGACACGGGGGGCCTTGTCCACACGGCAATTCGCCGACTCCCGAGTCTCCACGTGCCAAGCGTAAACGGGGGCTACTGCTGCTTTCCGAATCGCAGCCGGGAGGCCGTTATACGGTGCAAAGCGTTTATGAACGCGACCGCCGGCTGGGAGAGTTCCTGGAGAAGCTCGGTATTCGGCCCGGATCCGAGATAGCGGTTCATCTCCGGAACTATGACGACACCCTAAGCCTGGTCACCACGGCCGGCAAGGTGTCGCTCGGCCATAGCGCCGCGGAAAAAGTTTGGGTTGCCCCGGCCGCTGGAGGCGGTTCGTCCCTTCCAAAAAAGAATTAACCGTAGTTTAGCTAATCCTGTATACTTCGGCTAAAGATGCCGAATCAGTGGCGACGGGTTACGCCGTCACGTCCTTTTCTTGGGTGAGCCTTGAACACAAAACCTCAGGCACCGCACAGCCCGCGAGCGATCCGCTCAGATGGAACCGGCGCAGCCGATCTCGGGCACGTGTCGTTGGAGGGGATGCACAGTTCCGTCGAAGTTCCCCACCACGAGGCCGGCTTTTGGCAGCAGTGGCGGGCTTTCGTCGGTCCGGCAATTCTGGTCAGCGTCGGCTACATGGATCCGGGCAATTGGGGAACGGACCTACAAGGCGGCGCTCAGTACAAATACGGGCTTTTGTGGGTGGTCGGGTTGGCCAGCTTGATGGCCATCTTCATGCAGGTGATCTCCGCCCGCCTGGGAGTGGTCACGGGCAAGGACCTTGCGCAATGCTGTCGCGACTGGTACCCCAAATGGACTCGGTGGCCCAATTGGCTGATGAGTGAGGTGGCCATTGGCGCTTGTGACTTGGCGGAAGTTCTGGGGAGCGCGGTAGCCCTCAACTTGCTGTTCCATATCCCGTTGCTCTGGGCGGTCATCATCACGGGGCTGGACGTGCTCCTGCTGCTGGCGTTGCAGCAATTTGGAATGCGCACCATCGAGGCTATTGTGGTGTTGCTGATTGCGACTATCGGCGTGTGCTACTTCATCGAGATTTTCGTTTTGCCGCAGACCCAGCCGAGTTTTCTGGAAATGGGGCGGGCGCTGGTTACGCCGCACTTTCGTCAAGCGGGTATGTTGTATGTCGCAGTCGGTATCATCGGCGCGACTGTGATGCCGCACAACCTGTACTTGCACTCGGCGCTGGTGCAGAGCCGCAAGCTGCAGAAGGACGAACCGTCCATGCGACGCGCCGTCCGTTTCAACACCATCGACTCAACTGTGGCCCTGACCATCGCTTTCTTCGTCAACGCGGCAATTCTAGTGCTGGCGGCAATGGTGTTCTTTGACAAGCAGAGCGTGACCGTAACAGGGGGGCAACTCGTAACCTTCAAACCTGACAGCGATTGGATCCGAGTCGCGTATCTGACGCTGGCGCCTTTATTGGGGACGGCCGCGGCAAGCACGCTGTTTGCGGTGGCTCTGCTGGCTAGTGGCCAGAGCAGCACCATCACGGGCACGCTTGCCGGGCAGGTCGTGATGGAAGGCTTCATGCATTGGCGGATCAAGCCGTGGGTGCGGAGGCTCATCACCCGCACGCTGGCGATCCTGCCCGCGGTCTTGATTATTGGACTGCGAGGCGACAGCAGCGTTACCGATTTACTGATTCTGAGCCAGGTAGTGCTGGCGCTGCAGCTTCCATTCGCCATGTTTCCGCTGCTGCATTTCACCAGCTCCCGCAAACGAATGGGGACTTGGAAGAACGGGTGGTTTCTGCTGAGCGCTGGTTGGGGCAGTGCTATCCTGATCACCGCGATGGACGTTTACGGCTTGCCCGACTCGTTCAAGGCCGCGTGGCAGGTCATGGTAGGGGGATAACAGGTTCAGCAGGCGAAATTTGGTGGAGCACCGCTTCAGCGGTGCAAATTGGAGCTTAATGGAAAGCCGGCTTTAGCCGCTGCGGTTGAGGAGAGAACCCTTACCACAGGCGCTAAAGCGCGTTTCAAAAAAAACTGCTCACGATGCACTCCTAAAGGAGTGCTCCACCATTATTTGTTCAGCATCTGAACCAGTTGCGCGCGCCACAGGATGAAACATCATGTACGACACCATTCTCGTGACGTTGGACGGCACGCCGACGGACCGGGCGATTATCGAACACCTCAAAGAGCTTGCGAAGCTCGCCCACAGCCGTTTGGTCCTGCTTCATGTAGCTGACGGATGGGCAGCCAGAACGTATGGTCCGGACGCGATCAGCCCTGAGATCGCCGAAGATACAGCATACCTGGAGAAAGTTCGAGCGGAGTTTCAGGCGATTGGCATTCCTACAGAAGCGGAACTGGCCTACGGCGAGCCGGTGAAGGAAATCATCAAATGGGTGCAGCAGAAGGGCTGCGATCTAGTGGCGATGAGCACCCACGGGCACCGCTTCCTGGCCGACCTGTTTCTCGGCACGACAGCAACCCAAGTACAGCACAGCGTCAGTGTACCTGTCCTTCTTCTCAGGGCGAAATAACGTTGGACCGAAAACCGATGCGCTTTTCTGTGCTGCTACTCGGGCTGTTTCTGAGCGTCGCCCATATGGCGACGGCGCAGCAGGCGTCGTCCAAAAATCCAGCACCCAGTAGTGCCACCGACGATGCAGTAGCGAATCCTGCCCGACCAACGGTCTCTACGCCAGCAACTCTCATTCCCACCGGCTATTTTCAATTTGAGACCGGATTCCTTGCGGCTTGGCACGCTCCCGAGGTCACTTACCAGGGCAGTTTCAATGAGGTAATAAAGTTTTCGGTATCGCGCTGGATTGAATTGTTGGTCGCGGCCGAGCCGTATGCACATTCCCACGCTACCGATGGGCCCACGAATAGTTCAGGAGACGTGGACCTCGGGATCCAGGGAATTATCCACCACGGAGAGGGCGCAAAGCCGACGGTTGCCTTGAGTTACTACGGTTGAGTTTACGCGGGAAACGCTCCCGACCTCGATATCGGCAGCTTCAGGAACTCGGCGCTGATTCTGTTCAGTGCGGACGTAAAAGGCTTCCACTACGACACCAACTATATCTTCGACGAAGTCGTCGACGGCGCGGTTCGCCGGGCCCAGTTTGGGCAGACCCTTTCGGTGTCGCATCCGCTGTGGAAGAAGTTCGGAATCTCCGGCGAAATATGGCATTTCACGCAGCCCTTTCTCCCGGGCAATGCTGTGGGCAACTTGTGGGCTCTGAACTACAATCCGCGGAAGAATCTTGTATTCGATTGCGGCTTTCAGCATGGACTAACGAGTACGTCCACACATTGGGAAACATTTGCCGGATTCACGTATCTCCTGCCGCATAAGGTTCCATTGCACTGACGAGTGGAATTCACGCTGGACATCGATCCGTAGCGGTAACCCTATCCACTACCCGCTCCGGCGGTTTAAGATAATTAGTTTCGTTCTTCAAAAAGCTGCAACCTGTCATCGCCGGCCGACAGCCGTTTAGGTTTCGGTGCAGTTGTTGCGAGAAAAGTGCCGTCGGCTGAAGCCGACTCCGTTCAGTAAGGACGTGGGACGCGGCGCTGAAGCGCCGCTCTACCCGAGCCTTCGCGAGACTACGCTAATTCGAAAACCGTACTAAGTAAGAAGGGACTCATCCATGAATAGCTTTAGCAGTCGTTCCGTCCTCCGCGTGGGCAAGCGGGAGTTTGAAATCTATCGTCTTGACGCACTGGAAAAACAAGGCTGCGCGGTGGCGCACCTGCCCTACTCGCTCCGCATTCTGCTGGAGAACCTGCTGCGCCGCGAAGACGGCAAGGCGGTGAAGGCCGACGACATTCGCGCTCTCGCCGCATGGACGGGCAAGACCGTTCCGGCGCAGGAAATTGCGTTCATGCCCAGCCGCGTGCTGTTGCAGGATTTTACCGGCGTGCCGGCGGTGGTTGACTTGGCCGCGATGCGCGATGCCATGAAGGCGCTGGGCGGCGACCCGAAGTTGATCAATCCGCTGCAACCGGCGGAACTGGTAATCGACCACTCGGTGCAGGTCGATGAGTACGGCACGCCGCAGGCGTTTCAGCTCAATGCCGAATTGGAGTTCCAGCGCAACAAAGAACGCTACGCGTTTCTGCGCTGGGGACAAACCGCGTTCAAGAACTTCGCCATTGTGCCACCCGACACCGGTATCGTTCACCAGATCAATCTCGAGTACCTCGCGCGCGTGGTATTTGTCGGAGCGAATGGCGAGTCAGGTAAGCCGCTGGCCTACCCCGACACGCTGGTCGGCACCGACTCGCACACCACGATGATCAATGGTCTCGGCGTTCTCGGCTGGGGCGTCGGTGGAATCGAGGCCGAGGCTGCGATGTTGGGACAGTCGGTCTCCATGCTGATCCCGCAGGTTGTCGGCGTGCGCCTGAAGAACCAGTTGCGCGAAGGCTCGACCGCGACTGATCTCGTCCTCACTGTGACCGAGATGCTTCGCAAGAAAGGCGTTGTCGGCAAGTTCGTCGAATTCTTCGGGCCGGGGCTGCAGAATCTGCCACTCGCCGATCGCGCCACCATCGCCAACATGTCGCCCGAATACGGCGCGACCTGCGGCATCTTCCCCGTGGATGAAGAGACGCTGCGCTATCTTCGGCTCAGCGGTCGCACGGAAGAACATATCCGTATCGTCGAGGCCTATTTCAAGGAGCAGGGGCTGTTCCACACTGCCGACACGCCCGAGGCGGAATACACCGACGTGGTCGAGCTCGACCTGGCGACGGTTGAGCCGAGCATCGCCGGACCGAAGCGTCCCCAAGACCGCGTAGCGCTGTCGGCGGCCGCGAAGTCATTCGAGCAGGCTTTGCCCAGCTTGCTGAAGCCGGGCCAACAGGTTCCTCAAAAGCAGGAAGCGCGCTGGGAAGGTGAGGGTGGACTTCCGAAGGGAATGGATTCGCAGACCGACGTTGTCGAAGAGCACGTCGTACTGACCAAGGCGCTGACTCACGGCAGCGTCGTCATCGCCGCCATCACCAGTTGCACCAACACCTCGAATCCGTCGGTGCTGGTCGCAGCGGGTTTGCTCGCCAAGAAGGCCGTCGAGAAGGGCCTGAGGGTGCCGTCGTGGGTGAAGACTTCGCTCGCGCCGGGATCGATGGTGGTGACGGACTATCTTACGCGCTCGGGATTGATGCCCTACCTCGAGAAGCTGAAGTTCAACCTAGTCGGCTACGGTTGCACGACGTGCATTGGCAACTCGGGGCCGCTGCCGCAGGAGGTGTCGAATGTCATCACCGAGAAAGACCTGGTGGTGGCGTCGGTGCTCAGCGGCAACCGCAACTTCGAAGGCCGCATTAACTCTGAGGTTCGCGCCAACTACTTAATGTCGCCGCCACTAGTGGTGGCGTTCGCGCTCGCCGGCCGCGCTGACATCGACATGTACAACGAGCCGCTCGGCTACAGCAGCAACGGCAAACGCACAGCGGTTTACCTGAAGGACATCTGGCCGACATCGAAGGAAGTGAACGACGTGCTCGCGAAGTACGTCACCGGCGATATGTTCCAAAACGCCTACAGCAAAGTCTTTGAGGGCGACGAGCGCTGGCGCGGTCTCGAGGTGCCGGAGGGAGAGACTTTTGCGTGGCAGGAGAGCTCGACCTACGTGAAGAATCCTCCCTACTTCGACAACATGCCGAAGAAGCCTGTGCCGGTGAACGACATTTCCGGCGCGCGCGTGCTCTGCTTCCTCGGGAACAGCGTCACCACCGACCACATCTCACCCGCGGGTTCCATCAAGCCCAACAGCCCGGCGGGACAGTACCTCATCGCGCACGGCGTGTCGGTGGGCGACTTCAACTCCTACGGATCGCGCCGTGGCAATCACGAAGTCATGATGCGCGGCACCTTCGCCAATGTGCGTCTGCGCAACAAGCTCACTCCCGATCGCGAGGGCGCGTTCACGCGTCACCTGCCCGATGGGAACGAAATGTTCATCTTCGAGGCGTCGGAGAAGTACCGCGCCGAAGACATTCCGCTGATGGTGCTGGCGGGCAAGGAATACGGTTCAGGTTCGTCGCGCGACTGGGCGGCGAAGGGACCACGCTTGCTCGGAGTGCGCGCGGTGCTGGCGGAGAGTTTCGAACGCATCCATCGCTCGAACCTGGTGGGCATGGGCATCCTGCCGCTGCAGTATCTCGACGATGAAACCGCCGAAACCAACGGCCTGACCGGCGAAGAGTTGTTCGACATCGTTGGCTTGACCGATGTGCTGAAGAATTTCGCGCCCGGCAAAACAGTGAAGGTGCGCGCGAAAAAAGCCGACGGCACGACGACGGAGTTTGATGCCACAGTGCGCATCGATACTCCGCAGGAAGTGCAGTATTACCAGCACGGCGGAATTTTGCAGTATGTGCTGAGGGGGTTGCTGCAATAGAAAGCTGTCAGCGTTCAGCCGTCAGCTATCAGTTGGGTGCCACACCGAAGCTTCCTTTGCTTGGGTGGGGCTCTTTGTGAAGCCGATAATGTGCGTTGCCTAAGAACTCGAGAAGTCCTAAGTCTCGTAGCACTTGAAGCTGCTGCCTGATCTTGGGGCGAACGTTTCGATTCTCGGGGTGTAGCTGGGCCAAGTGATTTTCGAACGAATACGCATCGGCGAGTGAAAACTCTGGTTGACTCAATCGCTGAATGGCAGTGAGCACATCTAACGTCCAGCCTCGGACTCGGGCGGGCAGGGCACGAAGCAATTCGGTATGCTTCACGAGAGCGCGAACCTGTTCTCGTGGCGTTTCGGTTCCACCGGTGACAATTCCGATCTTTCCTTCGTCAGCGATTCGATTCAGAAGGATATTGCAGCCGATCCATCCTGCGCGTTGGGCCGTGGCAGCAAGTGGTGGTCGTTTCTCGATAGCGGATTCAACAAAGAAATATCGGGGGATCAAAAGCAGATTCTGAATATTCCAATTCGGAGAATACTGCATCACGAAGAGGTTCGGCGTTTGGTCGGAACGAATGGCGGCGATCATCGCTCCGTACGCCGCGTCCGGAATTCTGGTGTGACTCCAACCCCGTCCGCTCTTGAGCTCAAATCTTTCGCGGCACTGGGCGCAGGTGAAATCGCAAGCCCTCGAGTTTGGCCGCTCCTGGAGAAGGCGTTCCGAATCGCAAACAGGACAGTAGAGCTCACGATTACACCAATCTTCAGTGATGACCTTCGCTACTTGGCTGGCCGAGCGCAGGTGGGCAGCTAATTCAATCCTGCCCTGAAGATTCATCTAGCACTGTCCCGCGAAGCTTCTGGTGCTGGCGGCTCATTCAGGCTCGCCGGCTCCTCAAACTCTTCGCCGCATTCTTCACAGTGGTAGCGAGGATTTTCGTCATCGGTTGTCATCGTCTCGTCTTTGATGTGCCATGGATAAGCGAAGTCTGCCGGTTCCCCGTCTTCGTCCCACTCAGTGACGAGAAGACGGACGCCAACAATATTGTTTTCGCTGATCCGGACGCAGCCGCAATGCGGGCATCCGAAAGTTGATTGCTGCTTTGCAGAGTCTGTCATCACTAGGCCCGCAGATTATAGCCTCCGTTTTGGACTTTGTAACCGTTCAATTACGGAGTTGGGTTGCATTTGTTGATAAGGAAGACCGAGCTGACGCTGGCCGAGTCCCGCTTGCGGGACGAAAAATCTTAGCCCAGTGCTTCAGCACTGGGTAAGCGTGAAAAAGAAGCCCGAGTCCCGTAGGGACGGTACACCAAACATCCCGATGTTCCGAAACCCACCACCAGAGCAGGAATTCGTCGCCTTGTCGGACATTGCAGGCATCGAATACGACCCCCGATTCGTGTCTTGATGATTCGTCTGCCGTCCCTACGGGACTCACCGTCATATCTAACACCAACCCCGCCCTGAAGGGCGGGGCTAAGATCTTTCGCGCCTTACGGCGCTCGCTCATTGGTGTTCCAACTGCAATGCGTACACGGCATGATTCCTCGGGGTTGGCACGGGAAGGCCGTTGAGACCACTCGTGCCGAGTCCCGCGTGCGGGACGAAAAATCTTAGCCCAGCGCTTCAGCGCTGGGTAGGCGTTAACTAGAAGCCCGAGTCCCGTAGGGACGGCACAACACATCCCGATGTGTTAACGGTCACCGTGACAATCGCCATCCTTCATTACCATTTCTGCATGTCGCATACCCACACTTCCAACCCTGTCTCCCTACCGCGTCAATTGCTCCGCTCGCGTCCCAAAGTGGGAAGCCGCTGCATTCGCGTTTGGGGGCCATTACAGCCACTCAGTGCTTCCGGAGGCACTCCCAAGGTCGTCCGAGCGGCAGAACGTCGCGCTACGGGCTTCCTAAGGCCTAGGAATGGCATTCTGGTGCTTCGCTGGATAGCAAATAAGTGGCTTGCTTATCATGGCATATAAGTGCCGATTTGGGAATGCGTTATTCTCAACGCGTTAGGTCAGGCAAGACCGCCTTCCCAATCCTCCTGTGACCCACCTCACTGACCCGCGCTGCCGTTCCTCCTATGGTTATTGGTTATACCTTCGACTTCATACGACTGAGAGGCACTCATACTATGTCTTCCGCCACCGTCTCCACGAGCTCCCGCGTCCTGAACCCCATACTGGCCAGGCGCATCATGAGCGCTGAAGAAGCGGCTGCCCTCATCCACTCGGGCGACCAGATTGGCATGAGCGGATTCACCGGCTCCGGCTATCCCAAGGCCGTGCCGCTGGCACTGGCGCGGCGCATATCCGACGCCAACCTGCGCGGACAGAAGTTCCAGGTCAGCATCTTCACCGGCGCCTCCACCGGGCCCGAGCTCGACGGCGCACTTGCCATGGCAGGCGGCATTCACCTGCGGCTTCCGTACCAATCCGATCCCGAAACGCGAAAGCGCATCAACGCCGGCGAAATGGAGTACATGGACATCCATCTGAGCCACGTGGCGCAGTTCGTGGAGTACGGCTTCCTCGGCAAGCTTGATATGGCGCTGATCGAAGTCACCGCCGTGCTCGAGGACGGCCGCCTGGTGCCCAGTTCTTCGCTCGGCAACAACAAGACATGGGTTGAGCAGGCCGAGCACGTCATCATCGAGGTCAACGCGTGGCAGCCCGAGGCGCTGGAAGGCATGCACGACATCTACTACGGCCTGCAGCCGCCGCCCAACCGCGGACCGATTCCCCTGACGCATACCGGGCAGCGCATCGGCAGCCCTTACCTTCACGTCCCGCCTGAGAAAGTGGTCGCGGTGGTGCTCACCAACTCGCCTGACCGCAACAGCGCATTCAAAGCGCCCGACGAAGCCTCGCGCCGCATCGCCGGACACATTCTCGAATTCCTTAGCTGGGAAGTGAAGAAAGGCCGCATGCCCGAGACGCTGCTGCCGTTGCAGTCGGGCGTCGGCAACATCGCCAACGCGGTGCTCTTCGGTCTCGAAGAAGGTCCGTTTGAAGGGTTGACCTCCTATACCGAAGTCATTCAGGACGGCATGATTCGCCTACTGAAGGCGGGCAAGGTGACTGCGGCATCGGCGACCGCGTTCTCGCTCAGCCCGGACATGCTGACGGAGGTCAACGCCAACATGGCCAGCTATCGCGATCGCATTGTGCTGCGCCCGCAGGAGATATCCAACAACCCAGAGATCATCCGCCGGCTGGGCGTGATCGCGATGAACGGCATGATCGAAGCCGACATCTACGGCAACGTGAACTCGACGCACGTGATGGGATCGCGCATTCAGAACGGCATCGGCGGTTCCGGCGACTTCGCGCGCAACGGATACCTTTCGATCTTCATGGCGCCATCGACGGCGCAAAAGGGGACCATCTCGACGATCGTGCCCATGGCCTCGCATGTGGACCACACGGAACATGATGTCCAGGTGATCGTTACCCAAGAGGGCTTGGCCGACCTGCGCGGACTCTCGCCGCGGCAGCGCGCGCACCTCATCATCGAGAAATGCGCCTCGCCCGACTATAAGCCGCTGCTGGTGGACTACCTCAGCCGCGCCGAGCGGCTCTCCTATGGGCGCCACACTCCGCACCTGCTGAGTGAAGCCCTGGGCTGGCACAATCGGTATTTGCGCAGCGGGCGGATGAAGCCAAGCGCGGAAGAGTAGGCGGTTCGAAGGGGCGCACCTTCAGGTGCGCCGTTAAGCTCGTGCTCCTGTCATTACCAGTGGGCTTCAGCCCACGGGAAAAGCCGCCCTTCGCAGCCATACCGAAGTCCCTCAGTGGCTAAAGCCGTGATCGATGACAGCAATTTATGGCACGGCTGAAGCCGTGCCCCTTCAAGGCTTGAGACGCCCATGAATATTCCTGGTTGGCGTCGCTGTGGCTGAGCGTTGCAATCCATCCCGACAGGAATTGAACATCCGAGCAAAAATTTACTGCACCCCTGCGACTAATATGCGCCGTCGTCCGAAGGCCTTAGGTAAAATGCTCCCTAGTAAAAGGAGCGTCCATGAGATACGGTGTTCGCATCTTAGTGCTGTTTGTGTTTGGACTCATACTCGCCACGAGCGCATGGGCCCAGTGGTCGTCCGACCCTTTGCAGAATCTTGACCTGTCTAATATTCCCGGCGCCGACCAGGTGCAGCCGAAGCTGCTTCCGCTGCCGAACAATAGCTGGTATGTGAGCTGGTTCAACAACAATCCTAACGATCCGCCGCCGAACGGCTACGATGTTTACTACCAGTTGCTCAGCCCGAATGGCGTGGAGCAGTTTCAGCATGACGGTGTTCAAATCGCCAAATTGACTTTGAGCTCCACCGAGGACTACGGTCTCGCGATCGACGCCGACGACAATGCCTTGCTGGCATTTCAAGATGATCGCAAAGATCCTGACAACCCGCAGATTACGGCCGCCAAGATGAGCCCGACGGGTGAGGCTTTGTGGGGACCTTCGGGCGTGGCATTAACCTGGGGCCCAAACTTTCACGCGTCGCCGAAGATAGCCGTTACCACGGATGGCGGAATTGTTGTGGCCTGGACCTCAGACAGTAACGTCATGCTGCAGAAACTCGATGCCAACGGTAATCCGCAATGGATAGGAGCGACGGCATTCGATTACGGCATCACCATTAGCGAGTCCGGTTTCAACTACTCGCTGGCCGACCTGCACGCAGCAGACAACGGATCGGTCATCGTCTCCTGGGTGCGCAACCACGGTTTCGGCAGCAATGCATTCCTCTACGCCAATAAAGTTTCATCCACCGGTCATCTGCTGTGGGGCGCCGGACATGTGAAGGTCTTCGATGGCGGATCGCTACAGTTCGGCGAGTTCCCCTACTTCGTTCCCGACGGGTCTGGTGGTGCGGTATTTTCCTGGTACACGAACAGTCCAACCCTCCAGGTCTATGCGCAGCACATTTTGTCGGATGGAACCGAAGCATTTGGACATAATGGTTCTGTGGGCTCAACGAGCTCACCCAACATTAGGGTCTCGCCTTCCGTCTCCTACCGGCCGTCAACCCAGGAGACCTTCCTGTTCTGGACGGAGGAAGACCAGTTCCAGACGCTGAACGGAGTCTCGGGGCAAAAGTTCAATTCGGCGGGAGCCCGGCAGTGGACCGACAGCGGATTGACGATCGTGCCGCTGGGCTCGGACTCGCAACTTTTCGTGCAGAACGTGCAGATCGGTACCGGTGCGCTAGTCTTCTGGTTCGATCAGCCGGGATTCGGATCGGGAACGATCCAGGCAATCAAGCTTGCCGGCGATGGCACAACGGTGTGCGCGCAATTTCCGGTGTCGTCGGCTTCGTCGAATAAGTCGCGCTTAGCGGCCGGCATCGCATCCTCCGGCCTGTCTGCGTTGACTTGGGAGGACGACCGCAATGGCGAGAACGATATCTTCATCCAGAATGTCAATCCCGACTGCTCGCTGGGGATCGAGACCGCCTGCGGCGGCAGTCGGTAATTGGCAAATAGCAATTCGTAGTTCAGCGCAGACCTCAAGACGGAATGCCCCACTCTCTCGGCTAAGCTCGGGAACAAGTCCAACGAAGCCAGAGTGAGGCATTTCGTCCTTAGGCACAGACACCAGTCACCGCTCTATTTCCATTTGGATTGAAGAGCGATTCGAAGTTCGCGAGGCCAAGCCAACGCCGTAGCTGGCGTTCATCCGCTTCGCCATCACACCCCCCGGTGACCATCTTCCTTGCGTGACAATCCAGCTGAGCTATGCTCCCAGTTATGGTGACGTGTCGCCGCACGCGGGGATTCGTCGCCGTGCAGAGCGTTGAAACGATCCCGCGCGCACCGGAGCTCCGAGAAGAAGGTAACTGGAAAGGAGAACCAGAATGCCAGAAACAAAAACCGCTATCGGCAAGGTTTCGTTCGCTGGAGGTAAGTACTCCGTGACCGTGAACGGAAAGAAACATCCCCTTCCTGTGGGCACTCTCGTTGACGCCAGCCAAGTCAAGAGACTCGCCGGCAAGGAGGTAACCGTTTACTTCGCGGCCAAACCAAAAAACGTGGTAATCGCCATACAGGACATGGCCTTTAAACTTCAACCAATCCTTTGCTATTACCCGCCACCGCCATTTTTCAAGTCCATCAATCCCGAGCTGCAGATCGCGGCCGTGAAGGTAATGGTCGACAAAAAAATCATGCTGCCTGACTTGGCTCAGCAGTTCGGCGCGGAAGAGTAGCCAACGAAACGAGAGGGCGTGCAGCGTGGCAAGAGGACCGAGGCGTGAAATCAAGCAACTGGTAGTGGAGGTCACCGAGGCCTGTAACCACGCCTGCATGCATTGCTACAACTACTGGCGTCCAGGCCGGGGAGACGAACCGGTTCTTCCCGTGGTGGACGCGACAGTCGAACGCGGGCGTCGTGCGCTCACGAGGCCGGACTTCGTCCGGCTTGTGAAAAAAATCAAGCGCGACGCTCGCCTGCGTTACGTTGGCCTCAGCGGCGGCGAGCCCTTCCTGCGTCCGGATCTCCCCGAGATCGTTAGCGACCTCAGCGAGCAGTGCGAGGGACTGGTGACGATCACTAATGGCACACTGATCACGGAAGAGCGTTTGCGACGCATGCCCGAAAGCAGCAGCTTCGAAGTTACACTGTTCAGCGCACATCGCGAGACGCATGACGCAATTGCCGGGCGCAAGAGTTTCGATCGGCTTATGGAAGTCTTTGTACTTCTGCATAAGTACCATCGCGGGCTTGTGATCGCCTGCGTTCTCAGCCGTCTCAACGCCGCCGACATTGCGCTGACCATGGAACTGGCTGTCGCCGTGGGCGCGCAAGCGGTCATGCTGAACCGGGTCAATCTCAGCCGGCCGGTCCTTCCGCTGGCGACGGACCTGGTGCCTTCACCTGAGATGTTGCGCGAGACGCTGGGCGCAGCCGACCGAATGGCCGAGAAATATGGCCTGGGCGTAGTACTTTCAGTTCCCCTGCCGCCGTGCGTGGTTGATCCGCGCGAGTTCCCTCACCTCCAGGCGGGTTGGTGCCCGCGCGGCGGCAAAGACGCGTACTACACGCTGGGCTGCACCGGACTTGTCCGACCCTGCAATCACACCTCGGTTGTGCTGGGAGACCTGCTGAAACAGAAGTGGTTCGAGATCGTTGAAAGTAAGCAGGCGCGCGAATATTGGGCGTCCGTGCCGGACGAGTGCCGTGACTGCTCGCATCCGCTCAAGGATTCGTGCGCCGGAGGATGTCGCGCCGCGGCACAAGAATGTTACGGCTCGACGGCGATGATCGACCCCTTTGTGAACTTCGCGCGCGCCGCACAAGCGTGATCCAAGCGGCTTCCGTCAAATGAGCTGCGCCCTGTAAGGGTTGGCTTTCAAGACAGGGCTCTTGAGCGGCACTCGTTTGGCAGCCGCCCAAGCCACCTGCGCCGTCTCCATTTACGAGGCCCGCAGGTCGCGGCGCACTAGAGTTGAATCCAGGAAGAAGCCGAGGCCGACCGCAAACGGAATCACACCAAAGGCCGCGGCAACCCAAGCGTCGGGCTCCGCGCGTGCGATCAGCGCAAAGGTGATCGTGTAGCCGATTGACGCGGCGACCAGCAGGATGCCTGCCCGGCGCGAACGAGCCGCCTGAGAAAGCTCGGGCTCCATAGGAACAGCTACTCCACGTGCCAGCGCCGCCAGGCGCTCCTCGCTGCGCAGTCTGCGCACCCGGTAATACGTGTACATTCCTGCGATCGGAATCCCGAACACCATGATTACTGCCACCAGACCGATGATATCTCCATCCATTGCCTGCCTCATTTCTTGTCGCGCCGCCCGCGCGTACTGAAAACCGCTTACGGTTTGAGGTACGGGAAGCAGTGGCAGAAAGTTCCGCAGTTTTGAATGAGGGACACCCTGCGGCCCGGTTTGCGTCCTTACGTCTGCACCTGTTGGCGAGCGAGTTTGGGGCAATGGTGCAGGTTGGTACGCAGTGCAGACTCCGAAGGTTCGCTTTGCCGCTTACGGAGTAGGCAGCCGGAAGTCGATGCCACGGGCTTCGTTGGCTTTGGTGGTGGCGGGAACGTCCAGTTCGGCGAGAGGAATTTTGCGGGCGCGCTGTTCAGTAAACACCCATACGGTCTTGCCGACAATCGCGTAATTCTGGATTTCTTCGCTGTGCTGATCGCGAAAGACCAGCACCGTGCTGGCGCGGATTTCCGGCTTCGGCGGCGGCTGCGGGACGTAGTTGCGCGCGGTGTCTGCTTCGTGCTCGGCACGCAAGCGATCGACTTCACTATTGAGTTGATCGATCTGTGCCTGCTGTTGGTTGTAGGCCGCGTTGTCATTTCCGTTGTCAGGAGGGGCGTAAACGTAGTTTGGATACGTCTGCTCCGGATAGGCGTACGCGTCAGACCAGCCAGTGCCTCCGTACCACCCAAACGATAGCCAGGGGTATCCGTACCCTCCGTATCCGTAGTACCCTCCGTATCCCCACGGATAACGATAGTAGGGATAGTGGCCCGGGTACCCGTAACGGCCATGGCCGTATCCGCCGTGAAAACCGCCTCCCCAATTGCCGCCGCCATGGTAACCACCGCCCCAACTGCCGCCACTGTGAGGAGCACCGCCGAATCCATGACCGCCCCCCATTCCCATGCCGCCGTGGCTGCCGCCGCCCATTCCGCCGTGTCCGCCGCCACCGCCTCTTTGTGCCCACAGAGGAACGCAGAGTAAGGACGCGCTCAACGCCGCAATGAAAATCCAGCGCCGCATGCCAATATTATCCCTCTAACGACGGACACGTGACGCAGAAACATTGTGAATTTTGGAGCTCCCACCCTTATCGGGAACGAGGGTTCACCGGCCGCCCCTACTCTTCGACCTCGACCTCTTCGCCGCGCTCGGCTTTGGCTGCTGTGATGATCTTTTCCTGCTGCAGTGCCGGCACGAAATCATAGTGGTCCATCTCCATCGAGAAGCTGCCGCGGCCCTGCGTCATCGAGGTAAGGTCAGTGCCGTAGGTCAACATCTCTGACATGGGAACTACGGCCTTCACGACGGTCTTGCCGGCCTTATTGTCCATGCCCTGTATGCGGCCGCGACGGCTGTTGAGGTCGCCCATGATGGCGCCGGCGAACTCGTCAGGAATGGTGATCTCGACGTTCATGATCGGCTCCAGCAGGGTGGGCTTGGCCTGCTCCATGGCTTTGCGGAAGGCGATTCGGCCCGCAGTCTTGAACGACAATTCGTTCGAGTCCACGTCGTGGTAGGAGCCATCGTAGAGGATGACTCTGAAGTCGACCACCGGGAAGCCCGCGAGAAATCCGCGCTGCGCGGCTTCGACAATGCCCTTCTCGACGGCGGGGATGTAGTTCTTGGGAATCGCGCCGCCGAAAATCTCATTCACGAACTCGAAGTTGCCTCCCCGCGGCATCGGCTCCATCTTGATCTTGCAATCGCCAAACTGGCCGTGTCCGCCGCTCTGCTTCTTGTGGCGTCCCTGCACGTCGGCTTTGCCGCGAATAGTCTCGCGGTAAGGAACTTTGGGCGCCTTGAGGTTCACTTCGGTGTGATAACGGTTCTTCAGCTTGGAGACGACAACTTCGATATGCTGCTGGCCGGTGCCCGCGATGAGGAACTCTTTGGTCTGCGCATCGCGGAAGAAACGCAGCATGGCGTCCTCTTCCATCAGCTTGTGGATGCCGTTGCTCAGCTTGTCTTCGTCGGCGCGGGTCTTGGGCTCGATGGCGAAGGTGATCGCCGGCTCGGCGAAGGTGACCTGCGGATATTGGATCGCAGCACCCTTGTCGCCCAAGGTATCGCCGGTTAGCGTGTCCTTCAACTTTGCAACCGCGCCGATGTCGCCGGCGTGAAGCTCGTTGACCGGGACCGCCGTCTTGCCCTGCATGATTGAAAGGTGGGCGAACTTCTCGGAGCTGCCACGGTTGAAGTTTTGCAGGCTGGCGTCATTCTTCAGCACGCCAGAGTAAACCTTGAAAAAGGAAATGCGTCCCGAGAACGGATCGCTGATGGTCTTGAATACAAATAACGAAAGCGGTTCCGTGTCGCTGACCTTGCGGATTGCAGGCTCGCCATTGTTGGCGGTGGGGGCGGCTTTCACTTCGCCGCGCTCGACGGCCGTCGGCATGTAGTCAACGATGAAGTCGAGTACCTCGTCGGTGCCGATGTTGCCCAGGCCCGAGGCGAAAAGAACGGGAAAGATCTTGTCCTCGCGAATGGCATTGTGCAGTCCGGCGATGATGTGCTCTTCGGCGATCGTGCCTTTGTCGAAGAACTCCTCCATCAACGCGTCGTCGCCTTCCGCAACCAGTTCCACCAACCGCTCGTGCGCCGCTTTGGCCTGCTCCTCCAGGGCAGCGGGAATTGGACCGACCGTTGACTTGCCGTTTCCGCCCATCTCGTACGTGTAAGCCTGCATCTTCACCAGGTCCACGACGCCGGTGAAACTCTTCTCGGACCCAATCGGCAATTGCACCGGCACAACCGTTCGTCCGAAGGTTGACGTGAGCGATTCCATCACTCGGTTGAAGTCGGCGCGCTCGCGGTCCGTCCGTGTGCACACAATGACGCGCGGCAGCGCAAACTTATCGTAGTAATTCCAAATGCGCTCGGTCACCACTTCCACGCCGCTGACCGCGTCCACGACGACCAGGGCGGCTTCCACGGCGGGGATTATCATTTCGGCTTCATGGATGAACATGTTGAAGCCGGGCGTGTCGAGCAGGTTGATCTTGGTCTTGCCCCACTCGACGATAGCCGTGGCGGCACAGATGGACATCGCGCGCGAAATCTCTTCTTCGTCGTAATCGGTGACGGTGGTACCTTCATCGACCCGGCCAAAGCGCTGCGTGGCCCCGGCCGTGAAAAGCATCGCCGATGCGAGCGAAGTTTTGCCTGAATGTGAATGCCCAACCAGGGCGACGTTGCGGATGTTGGCGCCTTCGTAATTCTTCACCTGGGACTCCTTCGAGTGGGCCGTGGCAACACCGTGTGACGGCGGCAGCTCCACCTGGCGCTCAGAGGCATTGTTCCCCAGTCGCACGCGATTCTCGTGCTTGCACAACCCCGAGGTTGCCAGTGAGGCAAAAAGGCGGGGCACCATGCCAGTCTGCACATGGTGTAACTGAACAAACTTAGAATCCTAGCACAACGAGTTGGCCGCTTCCACCCCAGAGGTCGTAGGCTAGCGGTGCAACCTGATGCACGGGCCGAATAGCGATCAGATGAGCCTCTTCAAGCGATTCAAGAAACGGGCAGGAGTTCCAAGCTGGCACTCTTTCACTCGAATTACTTTCCAGCCGCGACCTCTCAGATGCCGCGATAGCTGCAAATCACGCTTCATATTTCGCTGAATCTTAGTTCGCCAAAAGCTGGCCGACGACTTAGGAGCCTGATAGCAGCGCGAGCAGCCATGCCAAAAGCATCCGTCAACAAATAGGGCGACTTTGGCCTTTTGAAAAACGAAGTCCGGCTTTCCGAAGAGTGGAGAGTGTCGCCTCCATCCTGTTACCTTGCTATCCCTCAGGAGCGTTGCCATCTTCAGTTCGGTGCTTGCATTACCGCGACCCCGAACGCGGGACATGATCTGGGACCGTTGCGCCTTGGTGAAAACATCAGCCATCGTCTTTCGGGATCATACGCATTATTTATTTATGCCAAATTTTCGGACTAGCCAATCGAACACGGCGCGTTGCTCGTCGATGCCAGCCCGTCGGACTTGAGACAGCAGCCAAATGGCGGTCGGCTTCTCGCCTGTAATGTTCTTGGCTCCTTGGTTGCAGGTTGAGCATAGAGCCCGAAGATTGGATAGTTCGTCTTTACCCCCAAGGTTCCTGTCTTTGATATGGCCGACATGAAGCCGAACCTTACGCCCAGTGGCCGGATCAATATCCCCAAGCGAAAGGCCGCACATCTGACAGGTGAAGCCGTCGCAGTCGAAAACTTCTGCGCGGAGCTTCGCAGAGATGATGCGATCGAACTTAATTCCTCTTTCCGGAGGCCTTTCCGTCAACAAGTACTGTCCAGGCTTCAAATCCGTACTATCGTTGTGTGTGAGGATGATCCAGCCTTCCCGCTCCCGCTTCATCGGCGGACTCTTTGCTGTAGTGGTCGCGGGCTCGTTCAAGGGCGGATTCAAAATTAATGGACTCTATCAGGCAGTTGTTAGTTTTCTGAACGTTGCACCAGTGCATAAGATCAGCAAGTAAGTCGCACAGCACCGTTTCAGAGTCAACCCGTACATCCTCGCTCAGCCCGCTGACGCGGGCAAAGCTGACCAGGGCCAATTCAGCCCACAAGGAACGATCGGCGTTGCGAGGGTCTGCATTAGTCTCCGCCAAACGGCGATTCACGCTTCGTATCCGGCTTCTGATCTTGAGGGTTGTACGTCGATCCTCCATCCGTTCTTCTCCTCTTGTCTTGCGTGAAGGGGCCCCAGTCGACCGCGCCAAGTTGCCGATTCTCTCCCGGCGGTTCCCTTCGGCTGTCGTGTTCTAGTTTAGAACACTTCTGAATTGTCCTCAAAGTACTCTCTCCATGTGAAAAAAAAGCCTGCGTGGAAAAACATTATTGGCAGGCGCGTTGCCGAAGCGCGTCAGGGTTGTAGGCCAGCACTAACGCAGGATGCCCTTTCGGGGAAGCTCGCTCGGCGCGGAGTTCAGCTCGACCGCGCCGCAATTGCAAAAATCGAAAACGGTCTCCGCCATGTTCTTGACTATGAACTTAAGGCTCTCGCCGAAGTTTTGGGCGTGGAGGTAAGTTGGCTTCTTGGGGACGAAAAGAAGGGGATTGTGTGACCCCGGCCGAGCGGAAGAGCTATCGGATTAAGTTATTAGCCGAACAGAACGGCATCTGCCCAGTCTGCGGATACGATAGCAATTACTGTTACTTCCACGCCCGCAATATTGAACACCCTGGCCCGTGTAAGAAGCAGCCGGTCGTTGTCTTGGAGCACGATCACGGGCATTGCAAAGACGGATGCGAGGTCTGTATCCGTGGAGTTGTGCACCATGCATGTAATAGGTTCATAGCGTTCATCGAAGCAAATCCCCAGGCTCATGACAGGCTACTAACACCGTGGCTGAGAAGTTTCTTGTCAAAGGGACGGAAAAACTAGGGGTTGAGTTTGTGCGCTAGCGTTCCGCCAACTTGGCGACATCGTCCCGCAAAGCACAACGGGATTGATGAGAGGGGCACCGTCAACATTCTCAATGATGTAGGGAAGGCCCAACCGAATCAGGATTTCGCAATGGGTTCTATCAGGCGCGGCCATTCGTCCGCGTTCCCGTTTCGCTTTGCCAGGTCGGAATACGCCTGACATGGCGGCGATGCATGAACGGCGTCAAACGATGTGATGAACTCCGGGTCGAGCGTAAGCGCATCAGCTTGAATAAACGGCAACGGGTAATGCGGCTGGGGATCTATGTCTACCCCGACAACTTCGAATCCTGCCCGGCTGTAACCTACACCCGCGCCACCGGCACAGCAGAAGAGATCGAGCAGTCTCGGTTTCTTGACTGGCGTGTTATCGCGTCCGGTCCTTACCGGGTATTGGTTAACGGACTTTGGCATGGACACATCATGCCACGGATTTCGCAGGGGCGTAACCCCCATGTGTAGCTCAATTGACCCACTACCCGTCGTAGGGTACGGGCGTTTCCCTGGAGCGCGCCGTCAGAGCAACACTGGCGCTGCTACTCTAACCTGCAGCCGCGGCGCCACTTTCCGCGGAACGGCTACAGGCACGGGAAAGGCCTCGGCCATTTGCAGTTTGGCAGCTGCAATCTCTTCCTCTGTGGGTGGGCCGATCTGGATCACGACGTTGCTGTTGATCTCGGCAGCGTGCTGGAACAAGTTCTGGTTCAGCATGATCGATTCCAGAAATCGTCCCAGATTGCGGGAATGAAAGCCATTGCTGAAGCGCGGACCATTCGACCATCCAGGATTCACCGAGTAATCGCAAATTAAGCTCCAGTATCCGCGCGTGGTGTTACACCACATCTTCAGACTGTCCACTGTACGCTCGCCGCCGACGTGGTATTCGATCTGCAGCAAGCCGCCGGTTGCTGCCTGCACCATGTCACTCCAGTTCAGCACGACAGCGCTTTCCAGAATTTGGCTGAGCTGGACGTTCTGAGCGGGCAGAGATTGCGGTGTAGTGGTCATCTTTCCTCCGTGAATTGTTGAATCGTTCGGTAATGAACTGTGCTATCCAGCTATTTCTTCCAACACCAGGTCAGAAGAAGTGCTCAAAGGATCTTCCACAGAATTGGTCTGCCCCTGGGGGCCACCGCGCGCTTTCGTAGCGGCGATCCGCCAACTGGCTTCCACGAACCCGTTCCTCTGGGGCAGCGATTCGCAACTTTCCCGCACGGCGTTACGCACCGACTCTCCCCATTCCATTCCGTGTTCTTCCCGGACATAGGAACCCGGGGACGGTTGAAGCGCGACAAAGTTTGGTCGACCGACCAGGAAAGCGACGATCTGGTCTGGGCTGTCCTTCTTGATCTCATCGCGAAAGGCGAGCGCGCCGTGGTGGTCCCGGCGAATGTCAATCAGCACCATGTCGTAGCGATCTCGATGCCAAACCAAGGCCGCCTCCTCGAGGTCGCTGGCGCCAATCATTTCCACGCCGTGCTGTGCCATGATTTTCTTGCGTAGCGCACGCCTCTCGGGATTTGTGTCCATGAGAAGAACGCATTTCTTGAGATGAACGGTCTTATCGACGAGATTTGATGCTGTTATCATCGCGCTCCTCCTCCTTCGATTTCTCTGCGCGGTCTCGGCAAACGATAGTCGTAGCCGTCTTGCAGGTACGCTTGTAAGGAGGGTGACGGGTAAACCTTCTTCGGTAAGAAGGCGTTGGAGGAAACAGGCGGAGGACAACTCCCCTATACCAATTATACGCTTGCTCGGTAGGCCCCGTTCTTAGTGTGCCTTGCCGAAGCCTTGACGGCGTTGCTGGCTGTAGCGCGCCAGCGCATCTTCGATGACCGGCAAGGCATGCTTGGCGGGCTGAATTGCATCCACCTCGACGGCCTTGCCCTCGAGCTGCTTGTAATCCAGGAAGAAGCGCCGCAGCATCGTGAGCCGATGCTCCGGCATCTCACCAGCCTCCGTGTAGGAGTTGAATTCCGGGTCCTGGGTGGCGACAGCGATGATCTTGTGGTCCTTCTTGCCAGAGTCGATCATGGTCATCAAGCCAATGGCGCGAGCGTGAATCAAAGTGAGGGGTACAACTGCTTCCTGGCACAGAACCAGCACGTCAAGCGGGTCATCGTCCTCCGCTAAGGTCTGCGGAATGAAGCCATAGTTCGCGGGATAGTAAACGGCGGAGTAAAGCACGCGATCGAGTTTGATGAGCCCGCTCTGCTTGTCGAGTTCGTACTTGACGCTGGAGCCAAAAGGAATCTCGATGACCGAGTAGAACTCTCGTGGCAGGTTGGGTCCGGGAGAAATGTCGTGCCAGGCGTGGGTCATGGTGGACGCTCTGGAGAATCAAAGTCCAGCGACGACCATTCTAGCTGAGGGGCTGGCGGCGAAACGAAAAGGCGCAGCGAAATCCACAAGATCCCATCCCCGCCTCAAGTTCTTGCAGCTCTAGTAGCGGTGTGGCAGTTCTCGTTCGGTCTCAACCGAACTGGTCAACGTACCGATCAGGTAGCTGACCAGAATCACGCTCACCACTGCAATCGTAACTACGTCCATGTGGCACCTCACCCCGGTTCGGCCCTTTGGCCCTATGAACCCCGTTTTGTGGAAATACTCTCCCGGCTGCGCTCTAAATCGCGGGCGCACCGAAAGTCGTGCAGTGTTTGTATCACAATTTCGCCCGCGTTGCAGTTCAAATCGTGAGGTCGGCCCTAACTTTGGTGGTAACTGTTCCGCTGCCGGAACATTTCCCGGGCGCACACCGCGACATTCAGTAGGCGCCCCGAAACTTTTATCTTGCGAATCAGCGCGTCCTGCAGCGGAGTGTCGCGTCTAATTTTGCGAACCCGCCACGAATTCATATCCACAACGCGGGCCTAAGGAGGAGTCATGAATCGCGTCGTACATTTTGAGTTGGGCGCCGTGAACACAGCCCGCGCCGTCGAGTTCTACAAGAACGTCTTTGGATGGGAAGCGCAACAGTGGGGAGGACCGCAGGAATATTGGTTGATGAAGACCGGTTCGGCACCAGAGCCGGGCATTGACGGCGCCGTCTTGCGCAACAAAGACTCCGCGCCGCGCACCGTGAATTCGATCGGAGTGTCTTCGGTCGATGAATACGCCGCCAAGGTCGAAAGCCATGGCGGCAAGGTGGTGGTTCCCAAGATGTCCATCCCCAACGTCGGCTATCTCGCTTATTGCCAGGACACCGAGGGCAATATCATCGGCCTCTTTCAGGCTGACGGTTCAGCCCAATAATTACGCTAGAGCTTGCGGACCGGTCTCGCTGATCACGCGCAACAGCGCGTCCGGTCCGTCAGCGCCCACCACGTAGCGGTCGGCTTCCACCTCGGGCCATTCGCCATAAAGATGGACGATGTACACGACCTTGCCTTCGGGATGGCGCTCGTGGAAGAGGCGAATCACCTTTCTCGCAGTTGCATCGGGCAGCCGGTGACAGACCAGGGCGACATCGACCCGCCCTTGCTTGTCCGGTGCTTCGATCGCCTCTTTTTCCGTGATTGTCGCGACCACTTCGTGGCCGGCAATTTCCAGTGCTCGTTTGCGCAGAAAGGCCAGTTCCTGGTCTGTCGTGAGGATAAGAATTTTCATCGCTGATATTTCCTGTCAGTCCTGAAATCGTCCTTGCGGAGGATATCAAAACAAGCCAAGATCGGCAGCGCAATTCTGCTCGTTCTAGTGCAGCCCGGCAGTCGCGCTGTTTCCGATCGCCATCAAGTTTTGCAGCACCACGACCTCGGACTCGATGGCGGTCTTCAGGCTGGGCTCCATGTCAGGCGCAAAGAACGGCGAATGGTTTGACGGAAGCTGAATTCCGCTGGCCTTCGCCTCCTTGAATTTTTCGGGATCGGCAACGCCCAGCCAGAAATAAAACGAGGGCACTCCAGCTTCGACAAAATAGGAATAGTCTTCCGAAGCCATTATGGGGGGCGCTTTCTCGACGCGCCCGGCTCCCAAGGCTTGAATCAGTGCCTGGCTAAGGCGCTCCGCCAGCTTAGGATCGTTGTAGAGCGCGTCCGTGGATTCCGCGACTTGCACCAGCGGCGCTTTCGGAGCGTTTGCCGCCTGCGCCTCTGCCTTGGCAACGCGCTCGATTGCCGCCTGCAGATGCTTGCGCACTTCAGGCGTGTACGATCGGACGGTCAGGCCGAGGTGGACCTCATCGGGGATGATGTTGTTTTTCGTGCCACCCTGAATGTACCCGACCGTAATGACCGCCGGGTCGCCGGGCTTAATTTCTCGAGACACGATGGTCTGCAACGTCAGGATCACGCGAGCGGCGATGACAATCGGGTCGACGGTGGATTCAGGACTGGCGCCATGACCACCTTTGCCGTAGATGGTGATGTTTACGGTGTCGGCATTCGACGCCGCGTATTCCGGAGTGAAGCCAACCTTGCCAGCCGGCAAGCCGTTCGTCGTATGTAATGCCACCCCAACATCAGGCTTGGGGAACCGCGTAAACAAGCCGTCGGCAATCATGCCTTGGGCACCCCCGACGGTTTCCTCGGCCGGTTGGCCAATTAGCACTAGTGTGCCGTGCCATTGATCTTTGGTCTTGGCCATGATCTCGGCCGTGCCCACCAGTGCCGCCATATGGATGTCGTGTCCGCAGGCATGCATCACCGGTACCGTCAGACCAGCATCGTTCTTAGTTGTGACCTTGCTCGCGTAAGGCAGACCCGTCTTCTCCTCAACGGGAAGTGCGTCCAGTTCGGTACGCAGCATGACCGTCGGACCTGGTCCGTTGCGCAAGACCGCGACCACGCCAGTCCCGCCTACCTTCTCCGTTACGTCGTAACCCACTTGGCGCAGTTTGGCAGCAACTTTGGCAGCGGTGTTGACCTCGTGGGCCGATAGCTCGGGATGCTCGTGCAGGTCCACATACAGCGCCTTTACTTGCGGGTAAACCGAGTCCACCTCGGCGGAGAGTGAAGCTCCCCCAGAGGACTGCGCCCAGCAACTGGCTGCCAAGACCAAGCACACACCGACGAACCCTAAAGTTTTCATGATTCCCTTCCACGATGACATTTCGTGATATCTTCGCTCTCAATTTACTGTATCAGCCTACAAACAAAGGCGATAGGAGCCATCAAAAGAATCTATCGCAATTTCATCAACTCTCAACCCCGCACGGAATCTAATAGGTATTCATATCTCCATTCCTAGAGAGGAGCTGGGTTTGAATTTATACCAGCAGAACCATCAACCCGAACCCGAAAGCATGATAGAGAAAATACATCCTAAAAAGCGATACATATTCGCAAGCGATTTTGACCAGACCCTGAGCTTCAACGACTCGGGCTACGTCCTGGCCGAGATATTGGGCATTTCCGAAACGGAATTTGAGCGCAAAGCCACCGGAATGGCGAAGCTGAACCTCGTCCAGCAGGGCGGAGAGCTTGCCTATCTGCTGCTGCACGATCCGGAGTTCCGCTCGAAGGTACGTCGCGAGCATCTCTACGAAGCGGGCAAACGCGTCCGGCTGAAGCCCAACATTGATTCGCTCTACAGCTTCCTGTCCGAGGAAGTTGAGGGCTACCACTTCGATTTCTATGTGATTTCGGCTGGCCCGGTGGAAGTGATCCGCTCGGCCCTGGAGGGCATTATCCCCGCCGATCACATCTACGGCACGGAGTTTGAATACAACAAGCACGGCGAAATCGAACGAATCCTTCAGGTGACCGCCGGATACGGCAAGGTAGCCGTCATCGATCAGTTGCTCGAGAACCTTAAGACCGGGCCGGACCGCATCGTTTATGTCGGCGACGGCAGCTCCGACATCCACGTCATGTTGCACGTGAATCGGCGCGATGGTTTTACCATTGCCGTTTCCGAGAACAAGTACCTTGCGCCCATTGCCAAGCGCTCCGTGATTAGCGACAGCGCGCTGGCCATCCTCATCCCCATTCTGGAAGAGGTCGTGGGCTGGGACCAGCATTCGATTCGCAATCTGTTCGAAGCCAAGGGTCTGCTTATCCAGCAGTGGGACAAGGTACAAACCGATGTCCTGACCATCGTTCCCAGCTTTGCGCCCGTAGAAGAGCGGGCGGACGCTGCCATCGCTGATTGAAGTAAGCGCGTGTTCGACTCACTTTGAACGATCAGAAAAAATCCTTCTGGCTGCTGTTTACGCTGCTTAGCCTGGGAGCGTTCTTCCTGCCCCTGGTGTGGGGCGTGGCCGAAACCTTCGCGGCGCTGTTCGTCAGTTGGTGGGTGATCTACCGTAGCGGCATCTACTGAGCGATTCCAGCATGAGTGGTGCCATGGCCATCTGCATTCCCACATCTGACCTTACTGCGCGTGGGATAAGGCTGAAATGACCACTCCGAAACGCCTCATCTGGGGTGCCCCGTTCTAGCCCTCTTTTGGCTAGGGCGGGGCAATGTTGTTTGACGAGTTTCATTCGTCGCCGTCATTGCGAGAAGACTATCAGCAGGTAGCAGCGCTTTAGAATCGCCGCACCATGCTTGCCACCATCGCGACGCTGGAAGCCCGGCTTTAGCGTGTAAAATCGCAGTCTAATGCCGCCTCCGGCCGCCAGCGAAAGCCAAGCAGGTCCCAGTTTCTGGGCGCGCCTGCTGCGTATCCTGCGGCCGTCGCATCAGCACACCGCCTTCTCGGCCACGCTCCTGATGATCACGGCCGTCATGCTGTCGCGGGTCATTGGCTACCTGCGCGAAGCTTACATCGCATGGGCCTTCGGCGCGGGGTTGAATACCGATGCCTATGTCGGCGCGTTTAACCTGCCGGACTTCCTCAACTACATTCTCGCCGGTGGCACCGCGTCCATCACTTTCATCTCCATCTATACGCGCCACACCTCGAAGGGGCGAAACAAAGAGGCGCAGGACGCATTCAACTCCACCATCACCATCATGACCGCGATAGTGTGCCTGGGCACGGTGCTGTTGGAGATCTTCACGCCGCAACTGGAGCGGCTCATCTTCCCGCACTTCTCCGCCGACCAGTTGCGGCTGTGCGTTCATCTCACTCGCATTCTGCTGCCCGGCCAGATCTTTTTCTACGCTGGCGGAATTGTTTCGGCCGTGCTGTTCTCGCGGCGGATGTTCCTCTACCCGGCCTTCAGCCCCATCTTCTACAACTTGTTCATCATTGTGGGCGGAGTGATCGGCGCGCGCCGATTCGGCATCTCGTCGCTGGCCTACGGCGCGCTGGTCGGCGCGTTCGTTGGCCCATTTCTCATCAACGCCATCGGCGCGGCGCGTGACGGACTGACCTACCGCTTCAACTTCGACTGGCACAATCCGGAATTTCGCGAATGGGTGAAGCTTTCCATTCCCCTGATGCTGGGAGTCTCGCTGGTCTCGGCCGATGACTGGATTCTGCGCTATTTCGCTTCTGGCGGCGCGGGCGACATCACGCGGCTGAACTACGCCAAGCGCCTTTTCGCGGTGCCCATCTCGATTCTCGGACAGGCCACCGGCCAGGCTTCGATGCCGTTCTTCGCGCGGCTCTTTGGCGAGGGACGGCGCAAGGATTTCGCCGACACGGTCAACGGGTCGGTGTACCGCATCTCGGCGGCGTCGTTTCTCTCGGCTGCCTGGATGATGCCGGCAGCCCTGCCGCTCATTGACCTCGTCTATCGCCGCGGACGCTTCAGCTTCCAGGACTCGCAGGAGACGGCGGTCTATTTCTTCTGGTTCGCGCTCTCACTGGCTCTGTGGTCTGCGCAGGCGCTCTACGCTCGCGCCTTCTATGCTGCGGGCGACACTCTGACGCCAATGATCGCCAGCACCATCATCGTGGCAGCATCGCTTCCCGTGTACTCGTCGTTCTTCCATCATTTCGGCGTGACCGGACTGGCCATGGCTTCGGACGTCGGCATCTTGATGCACACGGTCGCGCTCGTCTGGCTGTTGGATCGCAAGAAACTCGTCCCACTGGGTGGGATGCCGTGGCTGGAGTTGACGAAGGCGGTGGGGACGGCGGCTATGGCCGCCGTAATCTGCTACTTTGTTGGTCGGACGATTGTCGTCGACGGTAGCCGCAAGGCCGATCTGGAGTCCTTGGGCTTGATCAGCGTGACTTGGCTGGCGGCGGTAGCGGTGGGACTGTGGCTGACGAAATCGAACCTGCCACGCGAGTTGCGCAGAAAGAAGGCAGCGGTACCGAACATCACCGTACCGGAGCCCGTCAACGAGAGGACGACGGCAGGCATGGAGCCGTAGCCGCGGCATCGCGGCCCTCAGCCGCGCTAGGCGACTTGGAATTCCATTTTTTTCGCATCAGTGACACGCCGGGAAGCGTCCAGGATTTCCATCGAAACTAGATCTCCTCGTTCGTCATAGTCGAGGATGATGCCGGGGTTGTCTTCGTCGCTTTCGGCTACCGCCGCCCCTTCTTTCAGAACGAAGCTTAGCGTATCGGTCCTCGGATCATAGCTGGCTTTCATGCTTCCGTCCTCCAAGAGCTGACGGCCGACGGCTACTTCATCACCTGCATGCGCGACCAGTCATAGTCGAAGTGCCTCCCGCAATCGAGGCAGACGACGTAAGGCGCCGATTTGTCACCGGAGACGCTCTCCCAATCGCTGCGACCGGAGTCGCGCCGGCTCGGCGACACGGCCGAGAACGGTTTCGAGAGGTTGCTATGCCGGCAATGTACCGCGAGTAACTGAAGCACTCTCTCCCACATCGGAGTGCACCTTCTTTCGAGAGACATTGCGAACGGCGGCGAATACCGCCGCCCGCAATTCTGAGAGTCTCTCCGTCGTGCAATGGAGTCAAGAAGAGGAATACCCTAGAACATCCTCGGTAATCAGTTTTGAGACTGTTTGACCGTGGTTCTGTTCCGGGAACCGCTACACCCGGGCCGCTGCCGCCGAGGCGCCGGTCTCGCCGGTGGTCGTCGTACCAGTCTCCTTGGATTCGCCATTGGCTTTCTGGCAGGGTTTGCGGATATCGATGCCACCCTTAAAGTAAGCGCCATCTTCAATGCTGATGCGCTGGGCGACGACATCGCCGGTGAGCGAGCCTTCGCCGCGAATGTCAACCCGATCGCTGGCAGTCATGTTGCCGCGGACTTTGCCCAGCACCACGATCTCGCGCGCCGAAATGTTAGCGGCTACTACGCCGTTGCGGCCCACGGTCACGCGATTGCCCGGCAGGTTGATCGAGCCTTCCACCCGGCCGTCAATGTAAAGCGACTCCGAACCCGTGACCTCGCCTTTGATGACCAGCGACTTTCCCAGCGTGGCCTGTTCCTGGGTATTGATGGGAGGGCTGGCCGGACGGGGCGCGCTCGGCGGCTCAGGAGCGGCCGGAGTGTAGCTGCGCTGCGGCTCGGGGCTAGGAGTGGGGGTCGTAGAAGGAGAATTGGTTGGTTTCCACATAATCGGTAAACAAATCCTTTCGAAGTTTGTAAGTCCTGCCACCCCAACAACCGCAAGAACGGCGGTCGTCGGAGACCCCAGCTTGCAGGGGCACTTGTTTTGCCAAACCCGCGCTCCACGGCTCTTCTTCAGAACCTGATGGTTTGGTGCGGTTTGGCTGGGCTCATCGTTCCAGTGGACGCCGAAGCGCGTCCGCGTGCGATGTAATTATTGCTACCATACAGCGAGTTCTTATATCAGGGAATACCCCTACGTAATTTTTCGCGTGTGCCCAGTATGTCATTAGTAAATGGACTAGGGGAAAAGGACTACGCTGAACAAACAAAACCCTTAACCGCGGATTGCGCGGACGAACGCGGATCAGATCTATTTTCTTGATTTCTTGCTGGGGTATGGTGCGTCTCAGCTGCGACAAGCCTACCAGACCCGAAACGATTTTCGATGGAAACGGATCTTGCCTGCCAATTGGAGATGTAAGATTCATCCGCGACGTCCGCGAAACCTGCGGTTGGCCGTTCAACACGAATGCTCACCGACCAAGACATCCTGAAGCACATCGAACGCCAGCCGCACCGCTCGGCGGGATTCAAGCAGCTCGTCCGCGAGATGAGCTTGCGCGGCGAAGAACGCCGGCAGCTTGCCGAACGATTGCAGGCGCTGGTGAAGAGCGCACGTTTGATCGAGACCGGACGCGACCGCTATACGCTGGCGGAACATGCGGCCGCTCATCAGAACCTTCTTGCCGGACGCCTGACCATGCACCGCGACGGCTACGGCTTTGTCATCCCGAACGCCGGGCAGCGCAGCACCTTCACTGGCGACATCTTCATCAACCCGCAGGCTATCGGGTCGGCCATGCATGGCGACCAGGTGCTGGTGGAACTGGGACGCAAGCGCGACACTCCGGGGTCCCCAGCGCGCGCCGGTTTTGCGCGTGCTGGGGTGGGTGACGATGGCCGTGCCGAGGGGCGCATCTTGCGGGTGCTGACGCGCGGCAATCCCACCGTGGTGGGCACGTTTCACTACGGTTCGCGCCAGAATTACGTGACGCCCATCGACGAGAAGGTCACCCGGGAGATCATCATTCCGCGCGGGATGGAATGGCCGGCCAGAGGAGATGATGCCAACCCCCCGGCCGCGTCGCATGGGCATGGCGTGCACGTTGGGACAAAACAGACCGCTGCGCATGGCCGGGTGCCCCGTTCTAGCCCTCCTTTGGCTAGGGCGGGGCAATCCGCCTCATTTGCGAACAAGCGGGAAAGAGATCGCGTCCTCGGCGACGAAGCGCACCGCCGTGAGTGGGACGACCTCGAAGGCCTGGTGGTGGATGTGGAGATTACCGACTGGCCCTCGCCGGCCGAGAATCCGCGCGGCCGCGTCGTCGAGATTCTCGGCTACGAAGGCGACTTCGGCGTAGACGTTGAGATCATCATCCGCAAGTTCCACCTGCCGCATCGTTTCCCAGTTGAGGTGCTACAGGAGGCGCAGCAATTCGATCCTGTCATTCCGTTCGAGCACGCTGCGTCACCGGCGGGATTATCGCGCATTGCCTATCGTCACCATCGACGGCGAAACCGCGCGGGACTTCGATGACGCCGTCACGGTCCGGCGTATGGAGAACGGCAATTTCGAGCTACAGGTACACATCGCGGATGTCGCGCACTATGTCCACGAAGGCTCCACGATCGACCTGGAAGCGCGGCTGCGTGGGACGTCGGTCTATTTTCCCGACCGCGCCGTGCCCATGTTGCCCATCGAGCTCTCCACGGACATGTGCAGCCTGCGCCCGCAGGTCGACCGGCTGGTGCTCTCTTGCGTGATGGAAATCGACTCGCAAGGCGAGATTGTCGGCTACACCCTGAACGAGGGCGTCATCCGCTCGGCGGAACGCATGACTTACACCAACGTGAACCTCATTCTCGAAGGAGATGCCGGTTTGCGCCAGCGCTATCAAAAACTGGTGGATATCTTTGAGCTTATGCGCGAGCTGGCGATGGTACTGAATCGCAAGCGGGTGCGTCGTGGCTCCATCGATTTTGATTTGCCCGAGCCGGTGATCGAGTTTGACGAGCACGGATTGATGAAGGGGGTCACGCGCTCCGAACGCAATGTTGCGAACCGTATTATCGAGGAGTTCATGCTGTCGGCCAATGAGTGCATCGCCAGCTATCTTGAGAACAAGCGAGTGGCCTCGCTCTATCGCATCCACGAGAAGCCCGACCCCAAGCGTGTCTTCGACTTCGAGACTATCGCCGCGACCTTCGGTTATTCGCTCGGCGTGGGTGCGCTGCCCGTGAAGCGCATTCCGATGCGAGCCGAACGGCGCGATCGCCATAGCAGCGGCCGCAGTCCACATGTCGTCGAGATCCCCGAAGAAGTGCACATTACGCCACGCATGTACCAGAAGCTGACGCAGAAGATTGCAGGCAAACCGGAAGAGCGTATCTTGTCATACCTGATGCTGCGCTCACTGAAGCAGGCGCGCTACTCTGAGATTAACGAAGGCCACTTCGCGCTGGCCGCTCCGGTTTATACGCACTTCACTTCGCCCATCCGGCGCTATCCTGACCTGATCGTGCATCGCATCCTGAAAGACGTGCTGCGCGAATCGGCGGAAAGAGAAGAACACGGCGTCGGCATTGGCGTGGGAGAGATCGCACACAGCGAGTCACCGTCGCCGTGGTCGAAAAGAACTCCACCGATCACATCAACAGTGCACACATCGCCCTTCGAGAATTCCTACTCAAGCAAGAGAGGTTTGAGTGGGGTACCCGCTTCGGTCGTGCAGCCGAATTCTTTGCAATCGAAAATCCAGCCCGGAGGGCGAGACAATACTAGCCCAGCGCGTAAGCGCGGGGGCAAGGAGCAAAATCGCCCGAGTCCCGTAGGGACGGCACAGGCGTTAGCCGGTCCGATTCCCGAAGAAGTTCTCCACGACATCGCGGAGGAGTCCAGCCAGTCCGAACGCCGCGCCGACGATGCCGAACGCGAGCTGATGGAATGGAAGAAGGTGAAGTTCATGGAAGACCGCGTTGGCGAAGAGTTCGCGGGACTGATCGTGAGCGTCACCAAGTTTGGACTGTTCGTGGAGCTGATCGACATGTTCATCGAAGGACTGGTGCCGCTCGCGTCGCTGACCGACGACCGCTACCAATATCACGAGAACACCCGGCAGATCATCGGGCAGCGCAGCCGCAAGACTTACGCGCTCGGCAATCCGGTGCGGGTGCTGGTGGACCGCATCGATCGCATGCAGAAGCGCATTCAGTTCGCATTGGTCGAGGAGTCGCCCGTGCGGACCAAGCGCAAGCCCAAGAAGGCGTAAGATATCATTCGCTGACAAACGGCACTTCAGAGCGCCTCTGGATACGTCGAATTTCTGGCCTGGTTAATCGCACAACTTAGGGGGATTCGTGAGACAGCGATTGTTGCTGCTCAGCGCGTTACTGCTGATCTTGCCACACGATGTGCCGGCCGACGATATGCACCAGCATTACGATGCCAACGCCAAGCTGGGAGCCGTTTCCTTTCCTGTCCCGTCGTGCTCAGCTGACGCGCAGAAGCCGTTCGAGCGTGGAGTAGCTCTGCTGCACTCCTTCTGGTACGAAGAAGCCGAGAAGCAGTTCAAAGCGGTGGCAGCTCAAGACCCGCACTGCGCCATGGCTTATTGGGGTGAAGCCATCAGCCTCTATCACCAGCTGTGGAACCGACCGGACGACGCCACGGTAAAGGCGGGATGGGAATTTATCCAGAAGGCGCAAGCCATCAGCGCCAAAACGCCACGCGGACGAGGCTACATCGACGCCATGGCTGCGTTTTATCGCACCGATCATGGCAAATGGGACTTCGAGAAACACACGACTGCCTACTCGAACGCGATGGCGAAGGTCTATGAGAGCTACCCGCAGGACCACGAAGCGGCGGCGTTCTACGCGCTCTCGCTGCTTGGCTCCGAGCCGCCCAACGACACCACCTTCGCCAATCGTAAGAAAGCGATTTCCATTCTCAACACTCTGTTTCAGGAAGACCCGAATCATCCCGGAGTAGCGCACTACTTGATTCACGCCTGCGACAACCCGCAGTTTGCGCAGCAAGGTCTGGCGGCCGCCCGGCGCTACGCGCAAATTGCTCCTGCCTCACCTCATGCGCTCCACATGCCATCGCACATCTTCGCGCGCTTGGGACTGTGGCAGGAGGACATCGACTCCAACCTGGCCTCCATCGCAGCCACGCAGCACAACGACACGGGTATGCACATGGCCGCGGAGAACCAGGTCCACGCCATGGACTTCCTGGAATATGCGTACCTGCAAATTGGCGAGGACGCCAAGGCCAACGCGCTGGTGGATCAATTGGGGAGCATACGGCCGGAAGATGTCAGTCCCAGTTTGAAGGGCTACCTGAACCGGATGCGCGCGCATTTCCCCGCCATGTATGCGCTGGAGACCCGCAACTGGAAGGAAGCAGTCGCACTGCAACCGCCGCCCGGAGCGGAGCCTTACAACCAGGCGATCACCTACTGGGCGCAGGCGGTTGCTGCGGGTCACTTGCATGACGCCGCTGCGGCGCGGCGCGCGGTTGACCAGTACAACGCGATGATCGAGGCCACTCGCAAAAGCGATAAGCCCTACGCGGTGGATGGCATGAGCACCAATCGCGACGAAGCTTCGGCGTGGCTGGCGTTTGCCGAGGGGAAGAACGAGGAGGCCGTTGGACTACTGAAGTCGGTTGCCGACAAGCAGGATGCCATCGGCAAGGGCGAGGTGGAACTACCCGCGCGCGAGATGCTGGCCGACATGCTGCTGCAACTCAATCGGCCCGAGGAAGCCTTGGCGCAGTACGAGACGTTGATGAAGATCGATCCCAATCGCTTTAACGCACTGGCGGGCGCAGCTCAGGCTGCGACGGAGGCTCACGAACCAGAGAAGGCTGCGACTTATTACGCTTCACTGCTGAAGAACTGCGACGGTGTGCACTCTGACCGGCCGGAGTTGGTGCGCGCCAAAGCGTTGGTCGCCCGGAAGTGACACGACGATGGAAGGTTTCGTGAGGTGTGGCGCCTCGAACGCCGTTCGGTCGTTTGCAAAGCTAGAGTCAAGCAGTACGAAGCCTCATCGCCACGGGCGCTCCATGGAGCCGTTGCAAAAACAGCGCTCGGATGCTACAAACATTCCGATGGATAAGACCATCCGCATTTACGCTGGACATAAGGAAATGAAGGCCGACGAATACCGGTACTGGCAGAGTCGGCCCGTGCATGAACGGATGGACGCAGTTGCTCAAATCACCCTTGCCATATACGCGATGAAGGGCGCCGCCGCGGATGTTCCAAGACTTCAAAGATCTCTTGTCCGCGTTCAACGCTCACGGCGTTAAATATCTGATCGTGGGCGGCTACGCAGTTTCATTCCACGCGCAGCCCCGCGCCACCAAAGATATCGATCTGTTTATAAAAGCGGACGCGGCCAACGCCAAAGCCACCTATGCGGCGCTCACCAGCTTCGGCGCCTCCCTCGACAAGGTACGGGCGAAAGACCTTGCCGATCCGCATAATTTTATCCGCTTCGGACGGGAACCGGTCGCCGTCGATATTCATCCCCGCATCGACGGAGTCGAATTTGACGCCGCATGGGAACGGCGCGTCGAGCGTAGCAAGAAAGACGAGTCCCTCGGGCACGGCACAGCCTTTGTTGCGTCCTGATGCGCCAAAAGACAGCAAGAAACATTGGCGATCACATAAACTTGCGGCGCTTGAATGCTTGTACGTCCGAGACGCTAAGCTCAAACCACTCTCCGTTCGCTCTTCTGTCGGCGAATCGCTTGTGCCAATATTCCTCAATCCCACCGGGGTCGTCCGTCCGAATGACGTGAACTGTGTTGGCTTTCTGGGGTAGCTGGATCGCCAACTCGTACTCTCGGCGACCGAGCGCGTTCGTTCTTCCGATCTTATAATGTCGTCCTGACCTCATCAGATAAACAAATCCAATATTTTCAGTTTGTCGACTCGCGCGGTCACGATTCTGATTCGGGCCTGGAGGCGCCTCGGAGCAAAGTGGAAGGACATCTTCGAACCCGGCATGACTGTTGCAATATTCCAACACTTTAGCCACGAGCTCACTCTTTAGCCCGAAGCGGTCGAAAGCCTTCGCATTTGGAAAAGCCGGATCGCGGCGCCGTTTTAAGAGTAGCTCGCCTTTCACTGGAACATGGCCAAGCTCTCGAATTAATCCGATATACGTTTGAAGAAGAGCCTCTTCGTCGTAGCCGCCCTGCATTTTGTTTGGTGGAAACCCGGCTTCTTCCAAGGCTTCGCCCCAGCGAACCCAGTATTTTCCGAACCAGTCCGCAGTCTTGATGCCGGTCTCTTGAAAGAACCGAGCCGTGCCCATCGGCGCACCGCCGTTCATTTCGGCAGTGCGCTTGATTTCATCGAGAATATGCTGCTTGGTCATGTCCTGAGATATTTTGGGCGCTTTCCGCAGAACAGATTGTATGTGCGGGGAATCGTCGAAACTAGCAATTTGTTTGTGACTCTGTTCCAGACCTCTGATGCGGACTACAGTTTAGAATGAACTCAACCATGCGACTCGCCGCCTTCGTTTTACTGCTTTCCATCACTGCCGCTGGGCAAACGGCGGTGCCTGCATCATCCAATGCCCCAATAAGTGTGGCGCCCACTCCCGCCGCCTGGCCGACTGCGCACTTCGCTGCGACCAAAGACCCCAGCGTGCAGAAAGCGCTCCAGATCCTCAACGACATGATCAAGGCCCTGGGCGGCGATGCGTATCTCAATGTGCGCGACACCAAGACCGAAGGGCGTGCCTATTCGTTCTACCACGGACAACCCAGCGGGCAGGGGCTTGAGTTCTGGCGGTTCTGGGAGTGGCCCGACAAGGAGCGCGTCGAGCTGACTAAGCAGCGTGACGTGATCGAACTTGTGGTTGGCGATAAGGGGTACGAGATCACCTACAAGGGCACTACAACGCAGGATCCGCGGGAGTTCCAGGATTATCTGCGCCGCCGCGATCATTCGTTGGAGTGGGTGATCCGCCAATGGCTGGGCGCATCGGACACCATGATCCTGTACAGCGGGACGGCAATTGTGGAGCAGACCCTCACCGACCAGGTCACCATCCTGAATTCCACCAACGACAGCGTGGTCTTGTCGATTGATCCGCGTTCCCACCTGCCAGTGAGGAAAACCTATAACTACCGCGATCCGCTCGATCGGCAGCTCGATGACGAGTCGGAGATTTTCAGCAACTATCGCCTGATCCAGGGCATTCAGACGCCCTATAGCATTGTGCGGCATCGTAACGGTGAAATGACCGGTCAACGCTTCATCACGTCCGTGACCTACAACAACGGCTTCCCGCCCACGATGTTCGAGGTCACGGGCCTCACCTACAACCAGCCCAAGAGTGGGGAGAAGAAGTAGCGAGGTCATGCCGGCCTCCTTCGACGAATACGCTGCGCAGCGCTTTGCCAATCTTCCTTTGGCCTGCGTCCATCGCGAATATCCCAACAAGATCGCGCACATCTTAAGCAGTGATGCCGATGTGCTTCCACCGCGCAAGCTGACGCCGGCTTTTTACGGCTGTTTCGACTGGCATTCGTCCGTGCACGGACACTGGTTGCTTGCGCGACTGGTACGAAGTTTTCCCCGTGGCGGGTTTGTGTCGCGAGCACGCGAAGCGTTGCGACAAAGCTTGACCGCGGAAAACCTCTCGCAGGAAGCGACGTACATGTGCGACGAAGGGCGCGCGAGTTTCGAGCGGCCTTATGGTCTGGCGTGGCTTCTGCAACTCGCAGCCGAGTTGCGCGAGTGGAACGATCCGCAGGCGCGGGAGATGGCGCACAACCTACGTCCCCTGGAAGCAGCCGTGCTCGAGCGAATACGAACGTGGCTGCCAAAGCTGCCCTATCCGGTGCGCTCGGGTGAACATTCGCAAACCGCGTTTGCGCTCGGGCTGATGCTCGACTATGCGCACGTTGCAAGCAAGACCGATTGCAACGACATGTTCGTGCAGAAGGCTCGCGAGTTCTATCTCGAAGACAAGAACTGCCCATTGGCGTTCGAGCCGTCGGGCGAGGATTTCCTCTCGCCATGTTTGGCCGAAGCCGATGTAATGCGGCGCGTGCTTGCGCCGGCTGATTTCGCCGGTTGGCTGCACGGATTCATGCCGCAGATCGCCAAAGACGGCAGTGCTGAGTGGCTGAAACCTGTGGCCTCTCCCGACCCCAGCGATGGAAAGCTGGCACATCTGGACGGCCTGAACCTAAGTCGCGCATGGATGCTGGAAGGCATAGCCAGCGCTTTGCCGGAGAGTGACAAACGCTTGCCCGCGATCAAGGCCGCCGCAGCGTCTCACTCACGCACCGGACTCGCGGCACTCACCGGCGAACACTACGAAGGTGGTCATTGGCTGGGAAGCTTTGCTGTTTATCTCGTATCCCGTCGTGGGATTCAACGAGCTTTCACATCCAACTCGAGGGTCATCGCATCAACAGACTGAATCGCCTGCGGTGCAGTTTCACAACGCAGCGTCTGGCCCTGGTAGATCAAGCTGCCCGGTTCCGGGCTGTCGCTGCGAGAAACAGGTTTTTCACAATTTGATCCTGTTTGGCTGCCTCAACGAGGCGATTTTTCTTGAAATTTGAAATTGCCGCGGCTATTTGCAACGGCCTGAAACACCGAACTCTTGCCAGTGCCGAGTGAGCTAGAATAACCACTCGTCCGAGCCCGGCGATCTCGTCCAGTGGTTCGAGCACCGGCGGCTTCCGCGTGCATCGGTTGCACAATACGAAAAGCGGTTCTTCCGAGTCCTTTGGAACTTCTAAAGAGTTCCTTGGAATTTTGTTCAAGACTGACAATCGCGGGTCATTCTATTGAAAACGAAGTGCTTACGGTTTGGCGACTTCCGGCTGTATCCCGCAGAACACCTGCTGCTGCGGGACCGGACCCCTCTGCCCCTCGCGCCTAAGGCGTTCGACATACTGCTGTACTTGCTGCAGAACAGCGGTCACCTGGTGAAGCGTGACGTCCTGATGGAGGCGATTTGGCCTGACAGTTTCGTCGAAGAGACGAATATCACTGTGAATATTTCGTTACTGCGGAAGACGTTGGGGAGCATGTCCAACGGCCAGCCCTACATAGAAACTGTTCCACGCAAGGGTTATCGATTCAATGCCGCCGTAACAGAATGCGAGGATGCGGACGAATCAACGACCACCGAACCCAAGGCTGCTTCACAAAAAAGTAATGAAGAAGTAATGCTCCCGCCGGTCGCGGTATCGGCCCTCTCTGGGGCCGGTGCCACCGCCTCGCCGGCTTTGCAATCCCCGGGGGGAGCGGCAGTCACATACCCGGTTACTCCTCCCGTCCATGCAACGCATCCTCAGCCACCGCCAAGTCAGGGATGGCAGACCTCAGCAACCAGGGTTCTGGTGATGACAGTTGCATGTGTCGCGCTGGTGTTGGGTCTCTTCTATTTTTGGTCGCACTGGAGATCAAAATCCGCCACGGTCAGTGCATCGGAGCGGTCGATCGCGATTCTGCCGTTTCG
This sequence comes from uncultured Acidobacteriaceae bacterium, assembly GCA_963794545.1. Taxonomy (GTDB): domain Bacteria; phylum Acidobacteriota; class Terriglobia; order Terriglobales; family Acidobacteriaceae; genus Bog-257. Next base: position 756,388 of record CAWCEH010000007.1, on the reverse strand, counting down.
TCCTCTCAATCCGACGACCGAGGATGAGTATCTCGGGCTGGGAATGACCGACGCGCTCATTACACGCTTGAGCAACTTGCATCGGATCATCGTCCGGCCAGTGGGGGCGGTGCGCAAATACGTTACGGCTGACGATCCCATTGCTGCGGGCAGGCAACTGGCCGTGCAGTCGGTCCTGGAGGGCAGCATTCAGCGTTCGGGAGATCGGACGAGAGTTACGGTGCGGTTGCTGCGCGTTTCCGACGGCGAGCTTCTATGGGGCGACGAGTTCGACGAGAAATTCACCGACATGTTCACGGTGGAAGATTCTATTTCGCAAAAGGTTGCGACCGCACTCACTATCAACCTCAGCGGCGATGAGCAACGTCAATTGCTGCGGCCGTTCACCGACAACAATCAGGCCTATCAGCTTTACATGAAGGGCCGCTTCTTCTGGAGCAAGCGGACCGTGGACGGCATTAAGAGGAGTCTTGATCTTTTCCAGCAAGCGATCGCGACGGATCCTAATTATGCGCTGGCATACGCAGGGTTGGCCGATTCCTACACGGTCGCGGGTTCCTACGGATACATCATTATGCCTCCTCGTGAGGCCATGCCCAAAGCGGAGGCGGCCGCAGCGAAGGCCCTGGCTATCGACGACAGCCTGGCGGAGGCGCACGCTTCGCTGGGTTACATCAAATTCACCTACGATTGGGATTGGGCCGGAGCTGAGCAGGAATTCAAGCGCGCCATAGCTTTGAATCCCGGCTACGACAATGCTCACCATTGGTACTCGCATGAGTTGATGGCTTTGGGGCGCACTGACGAAGCGCTGGCTGAAGGCAGACGCGCGCTGGACCTATCGCCTTCCGACACGGTCATGAACGAGCACATGGGCTGGACCTACCTGATGGCCCGGGATTACGATCGCTCGATTCAAAGCGCCCGCAAAGCGATTGAAATGGATCCCGACTTCCTCCTCGCGCATCGCGTTCTCGGGTTGGCCTATGAATACAAGGGTCAGCATGATGAGGCCACGGAGGAATTCACGCGTGGTGTGGAGCTGTCGCACGGAGACCCAGTGGCCAAGGCGTTTTTGGCGCGGTCTTATGCCGCCGCTGGCCAGAAAGACCAGGCCACACAAATTCTGAATGAACTGCTACAACTTGCCACAAAGCAGTACATGCCTCCGGCGGAGATTGCCGCAACTTACACAGCCTTGGGCCGGAATGACGAAGCTTTCACCTGGCTGAACAAATCCTACGACGAACGCGCCGCCGCCTTGGTGTATCTCAGGGTCAATCGTGATTACGATTCCCTCCGCGGCGATTCCCGCTTCCAGGACCTGTTGCGACGCATGCATTTGCAGTAAGGCTTTAACTGGCCTCGTCTTCTGATCTGGGCGATGTTCTCGTTGGATGCCGCGGTGCTACATTTGCGGCGGCGATGGCATGGAGACTGGCTTTACACATAGGGCCGCCCAAAGGAGAAAGGCGGCCCAAACTTGCGTTATCGCTTTGCAAAGATCAGCCTCGAACCGCTCAAACTCCAACCGATTCGCTGTCTATTCAGGGCTGAACTAGCTAATCAAATGATTACAGGCCAGATTGATTCTGTCGTTGTCGTACGACAACTCCATCATTGCTCGGGAGCAATAACCGAAGAGCGGCGATCTCATCTCATTCGTGTTTGAGAGACTCTACTGGATCCAATCTCGCAGCATTCTTGGCCGGTAGGGTTCCAAACGTAATACCGATAAGGCAGGAAACCAGCATTGCGATCAGGGCGGAGAGTCCGGACACGGGGAGCTGATGCTGGGTGAACACCCGAAGCGAAAACGGGAGCGCGAGCCCGGCCAAGGTGCCGATGGTCCCGCCGACTAGGGAGATCATCACGGCTTCAGAAAGGAATTGCAACTGGATCTCGCGGCGCGTCGCTCCAACCGTTTTGCGTATTCCGATTTCTCGAATACGGGCACTCACGGTGGCCAGCATGATGTTCATGATGCCCACCCCACCGGCAATCAGTGTAATGGTCGCAAACAGCAAGAGAATGATGGTAAACGCATTCGCCGTCTTCGCCACCAGCCCGAGCACCTGCGTGAGATCACCGACGTTATAAACCGATTCCGCTCGATGCCGCGCCTTTAGCACCGCGAGAATCCGTTGCGAGGCAACGGGAACGCTGCTCGCGTCGGACATCGAAAAATAAATCTGGTTAATCGCGTTGGTGTCCGTCAAATAACGCGCCACGGAATATGGAATAAGGACCGTATCGTCCTGTATCTCCGACTGGCCAAATGTCTCGACGCCCTCGCGAAAGGTGCCGATCACAACGAACGGCAATCCTTGGATGGTGATTTCGTGTCCTGACGCGAACTCGATTCCGCCGTATTGCCGGGCGGCGAAGTCTTCGGTAACCAGAGCAACTTTGTGGTGAGATTGGGAGTCTTGTTGGTCGAAAAACCTGCCTGAACTCACGACGATGCGGCGCACCGTTACATATTCCGGGTCCACGCCGAGTATCAACATGTCGCGTTGCCTGCCGTTGCCAACCAGTATGGGTTCATGCAAATTGAGAACCGGCGACGCCTCTTTCACCCCTGGGACCTGCTGTTCCACAGCGATCATGTCGTTCACGGTCAGATAATCCGCCGCGCTGACGCTCGCACCCGCGCTTGCCGACCCCGCATATTCGGCCCAAATGAGATTGGCGCCGATGTTCTGGATTTCATCCAGAACGTACTGTTTGCCCGTCAGCGCAATCGTGACGACCACAACCAAAGAGAAAGTCCCGATGACCATTCCCAAGGCGGTCATCGTGGCCCGTACTTTGTCGGCGCGAAACGAATCCACCGCGATCGAGAGAATCTCGCGGAAGACCAACGTGCTCTTGGGAGACACGCTCCACGAGATCGAGCGCACTTTCGCCGGTCGCGGCATAAACCTCTAACTCCTGCCGATAAGCACTAACATTACACCCGCACCCACTAGAAGAATGCCGATCCAACGCTGCAGGCTGACACGTTCCCCCAGGAAGAACCTGCCCCCCAACGCGCCCACGACGTAGCTCAAGGCCGTCACGGGTACGACAAAGCTTACCTTTTCAAAGGAAAACACAGCAAGCAGCGAGAAGAATCCAATGGCCATCATTCCCACGCCGAACCACATCCACTTAACGCGTAAAGCGCTGAGGATGGTCTGGATGAGCGCAAGCGGCCGGAAGCTTTTCACCTCACCGGTCTCCTTCATCGCGCGCGAGACGAATATCTCGCCCACGGTTCCGAAGACAATGATGAAGAAGAAGAAAATGAACTCAGCCGCCACTAGCCACTCTCCGTGGTACTGGGATGGGTGTGACCTACGAGGAGCACGCCGAGACAAATGACGGCGATGCCCGCCCATCTCAACGGAGGGACAACCTCGCCCAACCACGTCGAGGCCAATAGCGCAACTATGGCGTAAGCCAGAGCAGAGGCCGGCTGCACGTAGCTATAGTCAGCCCATGACAGCACGATCATATAGGCTGCAAAAAAAACCAACTGGGAGCCAACTCCGAGCCATATTGTGCCGGCGGTGAACACGCGAACGAAGGCGTGCAGCAGTTCGCTGGGGGGCCAAAGGCTCACCGGTCCAACCTGCTTCATGGCTTTGCCGAGCAGAACATTGCCCAAGGGGCCGGCAAGAATCATGATGAAAATTAGGATAAGGGTTTTGAGGTGTAGTTTTCTGGGAGATTCCATTGGCCGCGGTCAGCCGCTCCAAATGAGAGGGGCATATCCGTATGGTATATCAACGAAAGTCTATGTGGGAGGCAGCAAAATGCTTCCATCGCGGCGCGCCTCCGGAAGCGCACACTTGCTCACATGGCAGAAGGCGACGTGGGCGGAGAGCCGCCAGTAGCGATTCTCCTCGTCTCACGCCGCTGATCTGAAACCGCTTCCAGTCCGGTTGACCGCACACCTTGATCCGCAAATTCGGTCTTCTGGACTGTACCAATCAGGCTCCGGACCGGATGCCGCTAGGACTTGCTGGTACGAGGCTAGGATTCACCTCAGTGACGAGGGCCGCGCCGTTACGAAATTACCGTTTTATTCCAATTCCTACATGGACATTGCAAAGGCGGCAAAGGCGGCCCACTGAAAACAAACGACTTAACAGAAGCTGTATACCCGGCGGATTTGGCAGTCAACGTGTATCGGAAACGTTGTTCGGTAAATAAAACACCTGAGACGGACTCTGACTTAGAAAGGCAAGTCGCATGAGTACGACCTTAACGCTGTTGTTTGTCCGCAACCCTGGCGAGCTTTGTTCAGCCTTCCTGCCGCCCCTACTGGCCGCTGCTCCTCAGCTTTTGGTGAAGCATCGCATGGAAGACATAAAGATTCTTCTATCGAGCGAGCCTGTCGACGCCATCATCCTTGACCAAGATTACCTGCGAGACAACATCGTGGGCCACCTCAAGCATATTGCCCCCAAAATGCCAGTGATATTGCTGCGCCGTCCAAGTCAGCGCGCTACGACCAAACCTCCTGGTATCGCCGCCATCTGCTCTGTCGATCCAGGAGACGAAAAAGTGTTCAAGGCTATTCCTATATTCCTCGCTTTCATTTTGGGGAAACCGGTGCCGGCCTTTGGCGAGCATAACTCCGTACCGGCGGTTGATTCACCACTTGGGGTCGACCGGCCACTTTTCGCTAACTTAACAGCGCGTGGCTGCTCGCCGCCCCAAGATGTGTGATGCGGCTTTTCTCTGCTGACCTAGGGCGATCCTGAACAACATATATCCCGAAATGTAGCGCAAGCGTGGGGCATCTTCTAAATCGTAAGATGCTATCCTAAGGTATCTGCTGTTTGCAGAACTCCCAAGGCCACGGGAAGGGAAACTGCTAAGCCGCGTTGTCAGATCGCGCCTTACCCTCTCTAGGCGGCGAGTGGCGGCGGGCTGATCAATTCGGTATCGAGGGACTGATCGATTTGTGCGGCATTGTTGGATTTACTCATAAAGATTGGTCTCCACCTCCGGATCGCATTCGGGACGCCACCTCCACACTGATTCACCGAGGACCAGACCAGCAGGGCGTTTACCAATCCCCTATCTGCTCGCTGGGCGCGACGCGTCTGAAAATTCTTGACCTCGAGCATGGAGACCAACCCATCGCCACAGAAGATGGCGACACTGTCATCGTGTTCAATGGGGAAATCTACAATCACCTCGAAGTCCGCGCCGAGTTGGAAAAGCTGGGTCATCAATTTCACACACACTGCGATACAGAGACAGTTCTCCGCGCGTTCCTTGAATGGAACACGCAGTGTTTCCGTAGATTCCGCGGCATGTTTGCCGTGGCGTTTTGGACGAACTCAACTCGACGGCTCGTCTTAGCACGCGATCGCACCGGAATTAAGCCCCTCTACATCGCGCAGCGCGGCGAGGAAATGTTCTTTGGGTCAGAACTGAAGGCCATCCTCATACATCCGGAGATCGAGAGCCGCTTAAGCCTTGCCGGTCTGGATTGCTATTTGTCGCTGAACTATGTTCCTGCGCCCTGGACGCTGGTGGACGGAATCGAAAAGCTTCTGCCCGGACAGTGGCTGGAGTGGCGCGACGGGAAAGTCTGTCGCGATGCTTATTGGCGATTGCCCGAGCAGGTACCCGTACCGCGGAGCGTGGAGTCGGCCCGCGAGGAACTCGACTCTCTTCTGCAACAGTCGGTTCGCGAGCACTTGATTTCCGACGTTCCATTAGGCGTGTGGTTGAGCGGCGGCATCGATTCTTCAACCATCCTGCATTATGCCTCCAGGGCATCGACCTCCCGGCTGAAGACTTTCTCCATTTCATTTCGGGGGCGCAGCTTCGACGAATCCAGCTATATCCAGCGGATGGTCGAAGAATATGGGACAGAGCACGAGGAACTGGACCTCAATCCTGAACTGGATTTGCAAGGCGCTATCGAGGAATTCGCGTATTACTCGGATGAACCGAGTGCGGATGCCGGAGCTCTGCCAGTCTGGTTTCTCTCTAAACTCTGCAAGACCAGAACAACCGTCGCGCTGAGCGGCGAAGGCGCCGACGAATTGTTTGGCGGGTATCTAACCTACAGAGCAAATACGTTTGCAAGCTACGTGAGGAAATTTCCGCCCGGAGCTATTCACCTGGCACTGGCTGCATTGCGCTTGTGGCCGGTTTCGAACGAGAAAATAAGCTTCGAATACAAGCTCAAGCGGTTACTCGAAGGCAGCCTCATGCCGCCAGAACGCGCTCATGTCTATTGGAATGGTACTTTTTCCGATGCGGAGAAACGCTCGCTGGTTTCGTCACAACTTCCGCCCGCTCTCGATCAGATCCTCAGCGAGTTGCGAGAGGCGCTGAGTCATAAGCAAGACGACCTGGGCCCGTACCTGTGGTTCGATCAGAAGTACTATCTGCCGGACGATATTCTGGTGAAATCAGATCGCATGAGCATGGCCCACGCTGTCGAGTTGCGGCCGCCATTCCTAGATCACCGTATCGTCGAATTTGCCGCAACGTTGCCGGCGTCGCTCAAGATTCAAGGCTCGCGACAAAAGTTTCTCCTGAAGGAACTGATGCGGGACAAGCTGCCGCAGTCGATCCTGCAGCGAAAGAAAATTGGCTTCGACATACCGGCGCATGAATGGATCCGTGGTCCGCTCCGATCACTCGTGGTTGACACGTTGCGTAGTGGACTGTCCGATTATCCTGAGATTTTCAAATCCGATGTGATCGAAACCTATCTATGTGATCATTTGGAGAAACGAATCAATGTCGGCTATCACTTATGGGGTTTAATGATCCTGTTCTTATGGATGAAAAAGTGGCGGATCCAGGCACCCACCTCTTCGACAGCGTCCAACCTGCTGGCAACCGCGGGCGTAAGTATGTCTATCTAGCTGTTCTGCTGATCGCGGGAATCGTATATCTAAGCGGAATTCTCTCTCCTCCCTCGCTGCAGGACGACGTTGATAGTGTGCAGGCGCAAATCGCGCGGAACATGATCACCTCGGGTGACTGGGTAACGGCTCGCCTCGACGGCATCCCCTATCTGGAAAAGCCGCCGCTGGTTTACTGGATGATGGCGGTCTCCTACAAACTCTTCGGAGTGCATGATTGGGCCGCACGAATTCCTTTTGCGTTGTTTTCGATCGGGCTTTGTTGGTTGACTGCCGCGTTCGGCGTTTGGGCATTCGGTGATCGCGCTGGTTTCTATGCTGGCCTGTGCATGGCGACATGCGTCGGGTTGTTCCTCTTTACGCGCATCTTGATTCCAGACGTTATTCTGACGTTCACGATTGCCCTGGCAATGTGGGCGTTGCTGCGAGTACTCGACAACGACGAACCACATCCGCGCGCCTGGGCCTATGTTCTGGCCGCCAGTCTGGGAACAGGGTTACTTCTGAAAAGCCTGATCGGCGCGCTGTTTCCGGTCGCCGCCGGGATCATCTATTTGTTTCTGACCCACCAGCTATTTTCCGCCAGGACATGGAAGCGGCTTCGGCCGATTAGCGGGATCGCGATCATCCTGTTGATCGCCGCTCCCTGGCACATTCTCGCGGCTCTGCGGAATCCGCCATATTTCGCATTCGATATGCGAAGCCTGCCGGGCCAATACCACGGCTTCCTCTGGTACTTCTTCATCAACGAGCAACTGCTCCGTTTCCTGAATCTGCGCTATCCCCGCGATTACGACACGGTACCTCGCGTCTACTTCTGGCTGCTGCACCTCATATGGCTGTTCCCGTGGAGCGTTTATCTTCCCGCAATTGCGAAGCTGTCGTACAAGCCATCGGACCGCGCTGGCCAGGCACGCTTGCTGGCCTTGTGTTGGATAGGGTTCGTACTGGTCTTCTTCACCTTCTCCACGACGCAGGAGTATTACTCGATGCCTTGCTACCCTGCGTTCGCTTTGTTGCTGGGTTCCGCGATGGCGACGGGTGGCGATTGGGTGCGAAAGGGAACGCGGGCGCTGTCGGTGATCGCAGCATGCGCGGCCGGCGCGGCACTGGCCATTCTGTTCCTTGTGCGGGGCGTGCCCACGCCAGGAGACATTTTCACGGCACTCACCTCACATCCCTCGGCTTATAAGCTCTCGATGGGGCACATGCAGGACCTGACGCTCGAGTCGTTTGCCTACCTCCGCCTGCCTCTCTTCCTCGCGGCACTCGCGTTCTTGATCGGTGCGGTAGGAACTCTTCGAGCCACTGCTCAGCGTGCCTTCCTCGCGGCTACGCTCATGATGGTGTTGTTCTTCCAAGCCGCTCGCCTCGCCCTGATTGTTTTGGATCCCTATTTGTCTTCCCGTCCGTTGGCCGAAGCGCTGCTGCGCTCGCCCGAAGGCAAGCTGATTGTCGACAAACACTACTATGCATTTTCGTCGGTATTCTTTTACACCAACCGAACCGCGCTGCTTTTGAATGGTCGTGTGTTGAACTTTGTGTACGGTTCATACGCTCCCGGTGCGCCCAACGTTTTCATTGACGATTCGGAGTTCAAGAATCTCTGGCTGACGCCCGAGCGGTACTATCTGGTGGCGAGCGAGTCTCAGCTTCCGCGTCTGGAGAACATGGTAGGGCGTGCGAAGCTGAACGTCGTTACCGAAAGCGGCGGAAAGTTCGTGGTGACCAATCAGGCAGTACCCGGTTCGAGATTCCCGGCTATAGCCGCGATTGGGCAACGACCGAAAGGATGAAAGCTTTTCGCTCTGTCATCCTGAGCGACGAGTCCGGTCGCGATTGCGACTGGACGAGGAGTCGAAGGACCCCTATAGCGCTAAGATTACTCCGTGCATCCACGGCATGATTGGGATTGCTTACGACCATAGGGATCCCTCGACTCCTCGCTGCGCTCGTCGCTCGGGATGACACTCCGTGTTCGCCGAGACTGCTGTGAATCGCCAGTTTTCCCCGATCTTTGGTAAAGTTAAAGAGGTAACGTCCCGCAAGTATTGAGTCGCAAGATATCCGCGATTATTCGGGTTATTACATATTCTTGTCGAAAAAATGCCGTTTGAGGAGAACGCATCATGAGGATCGCAGTGCTCGGGGGCGACGGTTATTGTGGTTGGGCGACCGCCCTCTATCTATCCAAGAAGGGGCACTCGGTTGCCATCTTCGACAGCTTCGCTCGCAGACAATGGGACTACGAGCTTGGAGTGCAGACTCTGACGCCGATCCGCGCTTTGCCAGAGCGCCTGAAGGTGTGGAAGCAGCTTACCGGCAATACCATCGAGCTCTTCGTCGGCGACATGATCGATTACGAATCGCTGGCTTTCGCCATCAAGGAATTTGAGCCCGAGGCGGTTGTCCACTTTGCCGAGCAGCGGTCGGCGCCCTACTCCATGATTGACCGCCGGCACGCCGTCTTCACCCAAGTCAACAACGTTGCTGGCACCCTGAATTTGCTGTTCGCTCTGCGAGAGCTTCGGCCCGACTGCCATTTGGTTAAGCTGGGGACGATGGGGGAATACGGCACGCCCAACATTGATATTGAAGAGGGCTACATAACCATCGAACATAACGGGCGCCGCGATGTGCTCCCCTACCCAAAGCAGGCTGGCTCTTTCTATCACCTTTCGAAGGTGCATGACAGCCACAACATCATGTTCACCTGCAAGGCATGGGGATTGCGTGCGACCGACCTCAATCAGGGTGTGGTTTACGGAACCGTGTCGGACGAAACCGCTCTCGATGAAGCGCTGATCAACCGTTTCGATTACGACGAGGTTTTTGGTACGGCGCTGAACCGGTTCTGCGCGGAAGCGGCGGTCGGCCACCCGCTGACGGTGTACGGCAAGGGAGGACAGACGCGCGGATTTCTGGACATCCGCGACACCATTCGTTGCGTCGAGATCGCATGCCTGCACCCTGCGGAGCGCGGCGAATTTCGTGTGTTTAACCAGTTCACGGAGCAGTTCACCGTTCTGGATCTCGCCCTCATGGTGCAAACCGCGGCGGGAAAACTTGGATTGAAGGCTGAGATCGACCATCTGCCCGATCCTCGGGTCGAAGCCGAGGCCCATTACTACAATGCGAAGAATTCGCGGCTGATCGATCTTGGCCTCCAGCCTCATTTCCTGTCCGATGCTCTGCTGGATTCGCTGATCAATATTTCGATCGAGTATCGCGACCGGATTGATTCATCGTTGTTCATGCCGCAGGTGAATTGGAGAAATCCCACCAACGACCGTCGGCACCCGCTCGGCAAAGTTGCCGACGCGTCGCTAATGCCGTCGGGGGTTTAGGGAGAACGGGAGTTCAGAGAGTCAGGCGCGAGGTCCTGCCGGAGTACGTGTCGTAGCTGGTGTCGGCGCACCACAGCGCGAAACTCTTACCCGGGGCTTGCGCTCCGGGCGGCCTTTCCCCTCTAGCGATTGCTTAGGAATCGTAGCCGGGGCCGCGAGGCGCCCCGCACTCGTTCCACACCTTTTCCCAATTCCAGATCCCGTACCCCACCTCTTTGGGGAGTGGGAACCCAAGCTGATGCGCAAGCATACACACCTGCCCGCGATGGTGGGCTTCGTGAGAAAGCATGTAGCACAGCATTTCCACGCCAACCGGCCAAGGCCGGGCCCAACCGTCTCTGCGAAACTGCTCGAACGCGGCCGCCACCGCCGCCGAGCGCTTCGGCAAGCATCTCCGCGCAGCGAGCGGCGCTCTCGGCCAATCCCGCACGGGCCTGCTGCGGCGTGCAGTGCGCGCTGTGGAGCTGTGGTGGAACCTTCAGGTGCGGAGCTGTAAGCCTGACCCACTTGCAGCGGACATTGTGCATGTGGGTAAAGATCGCGCCAATGGTGCGGGCCTTGCCGGGCGGTTTGGCTGTCCAGGCGGCAGAGTCAAGATGTTCGATAAGAACCTGGTTGATGCGATCATTGGCGGCAAAGGTCTGGACTGCGGCTCGGCCGAGTTGAGTTTGAATCTTGGGTTGACGCATGGTCACGGATCCCTACTCCTCGACCTATGATACTTCCGGGCCGTCGGCCACGCGGAAGTGATCCCGCCCTGGGAAGGCGTCGGTAATCGCTTCGGGAGCAGTCGACTCCGATTCGGTACACTTATGGACGGCCTCGCCGCCCCTGTAGACCTCGACAGTGCCTGCGGCCTCTGCGGAACTACTTGTCCGTGCCCAGATGACGCCCGAAGTGAAACACTATACCCGTCGAATAGCGAAAGTCGTTGGCATTATAGGCGAAAGAAAAGAAGGACCCGTTGTTTGGTAATACTTCAACGGCGCGCCGAAGTAGATATTCAGCTTGCACTGGCCGGAAGCTGATGCCATGGCCAAGGTCGATATCCAGCCCTCCACCCAACGCCATTGCGAATCCCCTTTGGACCATGCTTTCATTGATAGGGCCCCCACAAGTCACTGGAGGGCCGCACATCACGGGAACCAACAAGGTTCCGGTGGTCTGTAGGTGGTAACCGCCGAAGAGCGCCTGCGCAAATGGCGCATAGCGCGACCTGTGATAGGTGAAGTGTGGGCCAAGCATAAAGGTATACGCGCTGCTACTTAACCCGAACTTCCCCGCGGTTCCGCCCGGCAGCGCAGGTATCACCTGTGTTTCCGAGCCGTAATGGCCCGATACATCGCCCGTCACGCCAAACCAGCGATTGACAAACACTGTGGCCGAACCATCCCATCCGTTGAAATTCGTGCTTGGGTAAAGCATGGAGTTATCGTGAAGCAGAGAGTACCCGCCAAATATCTCAACTCTCTGCGTGTCCTGCGCGTTAGACGTACCCATCAAGGTGAGACAGATGAGAACCAGGAACATCAGCTTGCACGACGAGTGGCTTCTCATTGCAGTCAGACTCCTTTCTGCTGAGTATGACGTGCAGCAATGTTAGAGGTGCGTTAAGTCTTGTAAGAAATGGACGCCATCGTTCCATATCGGGCAAAGGCAGCCTGGTGCTAGTACTCCAGGTTCGCGTCCGTCTTTTGAACGCTCACCTGGGTTGACGAAGATTCGGGCTGGCCCGATTTCAGCGCAGCTGCGCCCCTTCAAAGCGACATGTCCTCTAACTAGGCGCTTCACTAATTCGCTGCGTAACCAGCCGTGCAGCCTTCACGGCGCTGACCACCTTGCCGGAAAAGACGAAGATTTCTCCCTTTCCCTTTTCGAGGATGTACAGCGTCCTTCGATCCTGGGCCGGGTTGTCTTCTACCACGCGAATGGTGAAGCGCGAACCGAGGTAGACCGCATCTTTGGATGCCGGGACGGCGAGAGCAGAGTCTTTTCGCATAGCTTCAAACCTGCTCGGGGTGAACGGCTCGAAATCAGGCCGATTCAGCAAAGGCCGGTAGATCTCGGGAATCGGTTCATCGGGGTTGGTGGTGGTCCAGTGGTTCGTATTTCTTGCTGAGCCAAAGAGCGACCGGGGTGAGCTGCCATAGGGATCAAACGCGGTGAATGGACCGTCCACCACGACCAACGATATCCCCTGTAACTCTCGCGGAAGTTGAATCAGGATCTTCTCGGCAACCTGGTACTTTACGCCCTGGAAGAGACCGCGCCCGGGGCCCAAGCCGTAGGTCGCCCACACAACGTAGTCATAGTCGCCGCGCATATCAGGGGCAAATGCCTGTTGATGGAACGGAATATTCAGCGACTGAATGCGCGATGCTAACATGTCGCGCAAGATGTCAGGATCATAGATCTGTTCATCCACTTCGTAGCACTTGTCGATGAAATCGAAGTTCATCCATTCGGGACGGCAGGGACGCGCGCTGAGATGGTACTCGGCCATCACTTTTTCGAACAACGCGGGAGGCGTCTGCGAGCCCTCGTGTGGAATCGCATAATAGTGCCGGCTATTGCGCACGATCGCGGGCGCGAATGTGTTCAGGAACTCCGCGCGGGCCTCGAGAGTTTCGCGGATTGTCTCTGGGCTACGCGGATAGTGATATCCCGAATGAATGCGGTACTGATTGATGGCGGACGCGGCGCGCAGGATGCCGAGCGGGTCGAAAAGATGGACATCATGGCCGGCCTCCGCGAGGCTGATCGCAATGTTGGCGCCGTACACTCCAGCACCGGCGACGGCAACTTTGGCTTTCATGCTGATGGGAACCCGTTCCTTACGACCTGGCCTTAGGTGCAACCGGCACCAGAATTCCTTCCCGGATGAAATATTCAACGCCGCGCCAGCGGATGGATTTGCGCCCGAAACTGATCAGCCAGATGATGAAGGCCATGGCGTCCCACATCGGTATCAGCGGGATTTTCTTCCACAGGCCAGGTTGTCTCATTCCCCAGACGCCAATTAACCATGTCATGGCAACTCGAAGCAATGCATAGCTGCCGAGGTATCCTACCGCGATCTCGACCGAGGGATGGGTTGCAATCGCGACCAGCGCCCAAGGAAGGCCCCACGTGAAGATCAAGCCGAAATGTCCCCGTGGCCGCATGAGCCGCATGACGGTCATCCAGCGAACGCGCTTGTAAAACAGGTCGCTGAGTGACGCGAAGTCGGCTACGCTTTGCACGACGTAAGGGAGCAGCTTGACCTCATATCCAAGTTCGGCGATCAGGCGGCCTACGCGAAGGTCATCTGCCGGACGATTTTCAATTGCCTCGTAGCCGCCGAAAGCGGCGATATTCTTGCGCTTGGTAACAATGGTTTGTCCAAAGGTGAACTTCACCCCGTCCAATTGCCAGGCCACAAAGATTCCGGCGAAGAAATCGGAGATCATGCCGATCGATTGCAGTTCCTGGACCAAGGTGGTTTCTTTGGTAGAAGCGTAAATGCAGGTCGCCGCCCCAACTTTGGGATCGCGGAACGGCGCGGCCACGGCTCGCAGATAATCGGGCCCTACCCGGATGTCGCCGTCGGTGATTACCAATAGCTCGTGCTGGGCTTCGTTCACCAGTCGGACGAGCCGGGCAATCTTGTCATTGATCGCGCTACGGCCGGAGCCGAACAGCAGACGAATGTGGCGTTCGGGAAAATCATGAACCAGCTTTTCCAGAATAGGCAGCGCGGGATCATCCCGATCGACACAAAAAAGGATTTCGTATTCGGGATAGTCCTGGCGGCAGAAGCTGGCGTAATTCTCGTAGGCGTCGGGATCGAGTCCCTTGATGGGCTTCAGACAGCTTATCGGGGGGGTAAAGTCAGAATTCGGCGGGACCCGCTTCCAGCTCAGAAAGTATCGCGCAGAACTGTAAAGAGCCAGCAGATAATAGACGCCGGGAATGGCAGCAATAGCGAGGATTATGTAGCTGGGGACCGTCAACCCGTCTGCTCTCCAACAATGGGCTTAAGTTGTTTCACGGGAACCGAACCGAGGAAAGCCAATCTCGTGGGCGCCAACTCTTACCGGCGGGAAAAACAGCAACCGGATCGACTCCGCTCCAAGCCGCTAAGATATCTCTTGAAAGCTGGAGTGTAACATGTGAGGAAATTCCCCGTCGAATGGCGGCACTGCAGCAGGCGCAGCAACGACGATGCCGGCTTCAGCGGCGAATTTCTCCGGCACGGGGCTGCTGTGGATGGGACCCGATAACATGCGTGTCTGCGTAACTGGTGGTACTGGTTTCTTGGGCGCGGCACTGGTGCGAGACTTGCTCGCTCGCGGAATTCCGGTTCGAGTGTTAGCCAGACCTTCCCCGCGTGCTGATCTACTCGAAACCGAAGGCGCGGAGGTTGTGCTTGGAGCGTTGGGAGACGCAGACTGCATAGCCCGTGCCGTGCAGGGAGTGGACATTGTCTATCATCTCGCAGCCAAGGTGGATACTCCGGGTAACAAGGCCAATTTCCTCGAAACCAATGTGGGTGGTACGGAGCAAGTCCTGACCGCTTGTCTGCGGCAGGGCGTCAGCCGCGTCGTATATGCCAGCTCTCTGGCGGTGTATGGCCCAGTCCCAAACGGTCAGCGAATCGATGAAGACACTCCCTACGATGAATCACCAGGGCTGCGCGATTTCTACGCTGAATCGAAGGTCGCGGCGGACCAGCTGGTTGTTACGTTCGCACGAAAAACAGCTTTGCCAATAACGATCATCAGGCCTGGGATCATCTACGGTCCGGGCAGGCCATTTCCGGTTGGCCTGCTGGGATTCATGTTGGGGAAGACCAACTTCGTATTTGGCAATCGCAACAACCGCATTCCGTTGAACTACGTGGAGAATCTGGTTGATGCGATGCAAGTGGCCGCGGCTTCGGGCGGAGGCCCACTCCAGCAGTTCAATGTTCTCGATGACGACGACCTCACCCTGGCGAAGTACCACGAGGCGAAAACGGAAGTAGACAATACAGTGACGTATTTTTTTTCCGGCTGGCCCGTACTGCTTGCGGGGCCTTTCGCGGAAGCCATTCTGAGCGTGTTGCCAAACAGCGGCAGTGTGCGCTTTTCAAGGCACCAACTGAAGCGAGCCTTGCAGGATCGCTGGTATGACACGCATCGAATCCGCGAAGAAACGGGATGGGCGCCGAAGGTATCTCTCAAAGACACGTTGAATCGTACATGGAAAGATGGCCGCTGACTTACCGGGACTTCGCCTATGCATAATCAATCGGATGGCGCTCGAGCCAATGTTCATCACGGACCGCGCCCATCTGTTTCAGGGAGCCGCGGCCCATGCTGGCCGTGAGTTTACGAGTCTTCCAGGCGAATCCAGCACAAAATCCGATCGCACTGCCCACCGCACTCCACGCAACAGTTTTTGGGAGCCGACCGCGGCGGCCACTCACGTAGAACCGCAACAGACCGACACAGGCTCCAATCGTAGCCAGACTTAAAGATGCACGCGCAGACTGGCTCAGGACTTCGGAAAGAGGTTGCCCATTGAGATGAGATTCCCGGCCGCTACGCATTCCCGACACTCCCGACTTAACTAGCGTTCGACCGTAGCGAAGGTAAGTGTTTGATGACCCATCCGGTTTCATAAAAAGTGACCTCCTTCGGCCAGTCTCTCTGCCGGGTCCGTTTGGCGATGGACCGGTCTCCGCACCAATTATCATATGTATCGCACGGGAGCTGTACCTAAGTCTGTGCCGTGCGTCACTTTTGCTCCTGCTTTTATCAACGGCAGGTTAATAGATGCCTTTAGGGTTCTGGACGAACTTCACTGAAAGCATCAACCGATCTCGACAGGCGATTGCCTTTTAAGGAAGGGCTTCCCGAGCGGCATTGTGGTGATCCTTTCGATCACTGCGGCAGGTATTGCTCAGCGGGCGCAGAATGAGCCGGGATCTCTAAAAAGGTCGGCCGGAAAGGAGGGGGAGAGGCGACCATGGTCCGCATGAGGCTACCTGTATTTTGCCACCAGCCAAGGAAAACTTGCCCGCCCTCACAAACGACGTGCAGTGCGTGCCAGGCATCGACCTCGGATGACGCATGAAGGGTTGCGCGTTCGTCTTCGTTCGGTCGCAGCATTCCGGGACGAACTATTACGCTACGGGTGTCGAGTCGAAGCCCTGTGCGCAGCGCTTTCAGGGCGCTTTCCTTTGCGCTCCAGAGCAGAGCCAACAGCAGGGGACGGTCTGCCGCCGACGTCCGCTCGATCAACCCTTGCTCTTCAGCCGTGAAGTAATCGGCGATGAATGCGTCACTACGCGGCTCGACAATCTCCAAGTCACAACCCAGTTCCACCTCCGCCGACGCGACGGCGCAAGCCGCTACCCCGCCGCGATGGCTGAGTGAAATGGTGACCGCCGCCGGTTTGTTCGCGACAAAGACCTCTGGCGCGCCAGACTGCGCCGGGCGTACCTCAATGTTCGTAAGGGCCTGCGGATGATTGGGCAGGTTCAAGTAAACCGCCAGCGCACGTTTCGCCGTCCAGCGTCCCAGTCGCCAGTCGGCGTGACGTTTGGCGAAACCGCATTCCATCCAGTCGGGTGACTTCGCTCAGTGCTCAGCCAATCATTCTCCGCTGGCAGGTCGGCTTCAGTCCGTTCCAGCCAATAAACATCCATCATGCTTGCCCGACCGGGGTAGCCAGAAATGCATCTTCGGCATTGGCCACTGTTTGTACGGGAACCCTGGCTTGTGGCTTTTTGGATACCGACTGCTCGGTCTTTCTCATGCCTCGTTCGACAGCATCAACGAGGTAAGGGCGAAGACTTGCGGGTGGAAGAATACGGTGCAGCGCACCCACTCTCAGCGCCCGATGCACACTATGCACGCGATCGAACTCCTCGGCCATTTCGCCCAACTTCTCGGAGTGTATGACCTTGAAGAGTTCGTTCCATTGCGCGCGCAACCGGCTTTTCTCCTTGCCCTCGGCCTGGGCCATCGCCTGGGTCAACGCATCCAGGCGCTCATCTTTGCGGGCCCGGGCTTCGACTTCGCTGGCAAACACGACGGCCGCCGCCGGCGCGCCACCGATAACGGAAGCGTAAGTTCCCTCCAACGCCACCACTTCAAGCTGCTCGTTCAGCGCCCGCGAGAAAACTACGTATGCGCCTCCGTGGTAGCGGGAAATAACGCAAAAAATCATGGGACCTTTGAAGTTCACCACGGCCCGCCCGATCTGAGCGCCGTACTCAAGCTGTAGCTTGCGCATCGACTCGGGCGATCCGTCAAAGCCCGACAGGTTCGCCAGAATAACCACCGGTCGATTGTTGCTCGCCGCATTGATCGCCCGAGCCACCTTCTTTGAGGAGAGAGGAAACAGCGTCCCTGCACTCCATTGGTCGGGTCCGTCTGCCGGGACAAATCCTAACCGGGCTACCTGCTTGGATTCGATGCCGATGAGGCAAACGGGATAGCCCCCGAGATGGGCATCCCACACCACCGCAGTCTCAGCGCCTCTCATGCCGGGCCAGCGTTCCAGCGGACGATGGTCCTGGTCTACGACTGCCCTCATCACGGTGCGAATGTCGAACGACTTCTTTCGCCCAGCGTTGGTGTCGTCCGAGAAGATCTCGCCCACTCGAGCGAACCCGGTGTCAGGGCCGGTAGCGTGCGGATACGTCTGCACATCCCGGTCAATGGGATCGCTTGTAGCCGCCCGCCGTGGGAATCGCTCGCCCGGAGCCAGGTAGGTGTGCTCATAATGGCGCAACAGGATGTGGCAGGCTTGATCGATGTCTCGTGCCCAATACTGCGCCTGACCGTTGATGCCCATGATGCGGTCGTACCCGCCAATTCCTTCGTTGTCTTCGGCGGAAACGCTTCCTGAGTAATCCAGGGCGCGCTTGCCGGTGAGTACCATCGCGGCTTTCGGGGTCATGATCAGAATGCCGCGGGTGTGCATCAGCATGGTCGCCTCGGCGTTCCAGTAGGGCTGCGCCCCGACGTTGATCCCATTGATCACAAGATTCACTTCACCGCCTGCTTGCGTGAACTCGACCAGGCGACGCAGGACGCGCGCAATCCAGTCCATGTTTTCCACGCCGCTCTCCATCGAGATCTTCGCCCCGGCCGAGATTGGAAACCACTCAAGCGGCACGCCCATCTCGTCGGCGAGATCCAGCGCGGCGAGGATGCGGCGGCATTCGGATTCGGCGAGCGCGCCCAGGTCCCTGCTGGGATCTCCCATCAGAAGCACCCGCGTCATGCCCTCGGGATACTTGGTGGTAAAGTTGCGGATGACGCCAACGATGATGTTGGATTTGTTTTGCCCGTAGGGACGATCAACCGGTACCAGATGGCCCTCTGGGTGAAGATCGTATTCGACAAAGTCGCCGTGAGGAAATTCGGCCCGCGTGTCTTCCCGATCGGGCGTCAGCATTTTGACTATTTCGTAGGGATAGATGAGTCCCCGCCGGCGCATCCGGACAACTTTCTGGTTGTACTCGGTCAGCGGTTTCATCAGCTGTAGCGTGCTGAGCGGCCGGAAGGTCATAAGCAGACCGGCGTCGCCGGGGGCCGAGATGCGCATCACCGTATCGCGCAACTCGCCGGTCTGTGGATTGGGAATACGGGCCTGGACCACTACTTGTTCCAATCCCAAGCCATCCGTCGACAAGGCCAGTTTGTGAGCGATGTCGTTGAGTTCATCCGGCTTCAGATCGAACACCGGCCAAACGTAAAGGAAGATCCGGTTCCAATAGAGCCGCTCGTGCGGAGCCCGCCGCGACTGAAACAGCCGGATGCCTGCTACTGCTTCCGCGAACATGCGCTCCAGATGTGGCAGTTGCACAATGCGGCCCGTCTCGTCGCGAAGGGGAGTCAAATCACGCACTTCTGCGACCGCGAATAGCCGCTCATCTTTGGGGTTATCGTTCGCCACCGCATGTAGCAGGTAAACGTCTTCAACCGACGGCAGCCGGTCAATCTTGAAGTTCTTCAAGCGCCACATATGTAGCCGTTCGGCCATCATCGGATGCACTCCACGGTAGAGCCTTTCCTCTTCATAAGTATTCGCGGAGGGCTGATAAGTGAAGTGTTGCATGCCGGCCATACCTTCACCCCGACCCGGTGCAGCGACGGCCACTACAATCCGCTGAATCGGGCGAGGAAAGCGAGCCTGGTTAAGCCCGGAGCAAACTTCCTGTTGCGTCAGCTCCGGATCGGCGAGCGAACCGGAATTCCAAAGGTACAGATCGATGACGATGTCGTGCTCTGCCGGCACTTCCGCTAGGCAAGAGCGCATCGCGCCTACCGCTTCGTGAAAGCGATCGTACTCAGCATGGGCGGCGAAGACGTGGACGCGCCTTCCGTCCTGCACGTATTCCGCCGAGACCGAGCAATGTCCATTTACAGGCATCGCGCAAAAGTTTGTGAGCGATTGCCCGCGATAGTATCGAGACGTCATCACTTCCAACATCAATTGACGCAAGCCAGGATCGGCAGCAGCAAACCGCCCGGAGAAGAAGCTCGCCAGAGGTTGCGGACATTCAATCAAAGCCTTTACTCTCTCAGACCGGTCCGCGGCCTCTGGATTGGCGGCAAGGTAGGCGAGGTGCCCTTCGGCCTGTGCGTAGACCTGTTTACGTGCCTCCTCAAACAACGCCTGCTCGAAGCAGCGATAACGCAGCTCGCGCGCAAGGTCGCTGACCGACGGGAAGGTCCCGCGGGTGATGGCAATGATGCGGTCAAGCAGGGAACGGAAAGACTCGTCCGCGTTCGGCGCCGAGACGTCCACGCTTGCCAGCCGTCGCTCCAGCAAGGCCAGAATTGGCGCAACCTGCCGATCCACCCGTTGGTGCGATTTGTAGATCCAAAGCAGGCTCTCTTCCAATTCGGGCGAGCGGTCCAGGGTCTTCACGCCGTAGTGAGCCAGGGTGCGGCGGAGTGCGTCCATGAACGCCGGCGGGAGCCCCTCGCCGTGCGTTTCCAGCATGCGTGAGTAGGAAAACAGATAGGCTTCGGTGCTGGGCGCTTCACCACCGGCAGGATCGTTGACGCTCGGTTTCCGGCGAAACAAGGAGCATATGTCAACGAAGATGTTGAGGATTTCATCTTCGCGGCGTATGAGTTCTTCGCTATCCGCTGGAGCTTCACGGAGCAGACTCCACTGCGCAAACAGCCGCGACGTCTGCGCCGGGTCGGCATCAAAGCCCAGCATGAGATGCCGCAGTTCTTCCAAGTCCTGACGCCAGCGAGATTGCTTTTCCTGCTCGGGTCCGCTCGCATTGAGCGACTCGCCAAATGTCACCCTCTCGGTTGTTGCCAGCGTCACATCATCCGCGGTGGCTTCAATTTGCATCAGTGGAACTCCGGCATCCACTTGAACGTGAGGTATGGTCATCACT
The DNA here is from genome assembly GCA_963794545.1 of uncultured Acidobacteriaceae bacterium. Classification (GTDB taxonomy): domain Bacteria; phylum Acidobacteriota; class Terriglobia; order Terriglobales; family Acidobacteriaceae; genus Bog-257. The sequence goes on along the minus strand of CAWCEH010000007.1, from coordinate 735,755 downwards.
TGCCGGACTCTTCCGGAGAATGGAGCGACGACGGCCATCTCCATTTTCATGGCCTCCAGCACAGCCAGGGTGTCCCCGACCGAAACCGTGTCACCCGGCTTCACTGCGATGGAAACGACTACCGACGGCCCCGGCGCGTGCACCACTCCGCCGTCATCTCGATCGATCGAGTGCGACACGCCGTCCACCTCGATCCGGGAATTCTGTCCTTGCACTACCGAGACGACATGGAAGCGCCGTCCGAAGACGGTGAGCCAATATTCAAACCTGCCCAGAGGGTGGATAAGGGCCTCAATACGTGATCCATCCACTTCCACACGGTACTGATGCGGGCCAAGGCAACAAATCTTTAGTGAATACCTTTGTCCGCGATAGCGCAGTTCCACTGTCCGGCCTAGCTCGTTGCGAACGTGGGGCCGGCCGCGAACGGCGGACGCATAGAACTGCGTCTGCTCCACCCCTAACTCGGCAGAGTACGCTTCAATCGCCGCCTGCACCAAAGCTACATCGGCGTGACGCCGGGAACAATGCTCGCCGTTTGCCGCCAGACGGTCCAGCCATCCAATATCCACCTCTGCGCGCTGTACCTCTGGCCGGTTCAGCAACTCCAGCAGGAACGCCTTGTTACTGGCTCCGCCCTTGATGACGACGACGCTCTCACGCAGCACCCGCTGTAGCCGCGAAAGCGCTTCCTTCCGGTTCTGCCCGTAGGTGATGATCTTGGCGATCATGGAGTCGAACTCTGGTGGGATGGCGTCACCTACTGCCACTCCGGTGTCAATGCGCACGCCTGGCCCGGTCGCAAGCCGGAACCGCTCAATCACGCCCGGAGCCGGAGCGAAACCGTTTCCCGGATCTTCGGCGTTCAGCCGCACTTCAATCGCGTGACCGGTAGTCCGGGGTGGTTCTCCTTCCAAACGCCCGCCTCGTGCAACATGAATCTGCAGCTTGACCAGGTCGAACCCGGTGGTGCGTTCGGTCACCGGATGCTCCACCTGCAAGCGGGTATTCATCTCCATGAACGAGAAGCGGTGGCTCTCCGGTTGGTACAGGAATTCGACGGTGCCAGCGTTGTAGTAACCTGCCGCCTGGCTCAAACGCACCGCCGCCTCGCGTAGGGCTTGGTCCTGGAGTGAAGTCAATGCGGGGGAGGGCGCTTCTTCGAGGACCTTTTGGTGTCGGCGTTGAATGGTACAGTCACGGACTCCGACGGCCCACGTGGTCCCGTACTGATCGGCAATGACCTGCACTTCAACGTGGCGCGCCGCGAGCACCAATTGCTCCATGAAGACGGTGGGGTTCCCGAAGGCCTTGAACGCCTCGGCACGGGCGCCTTCAAACGCCTTCGCGAGCTGGTCGGCAGAATTCACGCGACGAATTCCGTGACCGCCGCCTCCTGCCGTGGCCTTAATCAGAAGCGGATAGCCCAGGCGCTCGGCGTGACGTTGAGCGTCGGCGAGTGTTTCCACTGGCCCGCCGCTCCAGGGCGCCACCGGGATCTGCGCCTGCTCGGCCAGAAGTTTTGAGCTGATTTTGTCACCCAGCCGACGCATAACGTCGCCATCCGGACCGATGAACACGATACCCAGCTTGCGACAGAGGTCGGCGAAGTCAGGGTGTTCCGCGACAAAGCCCCATCCCACCCAGACCGCCTCCGCTCGTGCACTCGTCAATGCCCGTTCGAGCACGCCATAGTCGACGTAACTGCTTTTGGATTGACCCGTGGCCGGATCCTTGAGCATAGCGGGGCCGAGACACACTGCCTCATCCGCCTCGCAGACGAACATCGCATGCCGGTCGGGCTCCGTGTAGAGTGCAATGGTAATAAGCGATGTGCCGTACTCTTGATTGAACTCGCGCGCCGCGTGTATGAAACGCATCGCGGCTTCACCGCGGTTGACGATAGCCACGCGCTGAAATTCGTGCTGCATTAAAGTCTCCTCAACCGATCGGCCAGATCAATCGCGTTAACTTCATCACGCCATAACAGCATGCAATGCTTTGAATGGCTCGACATCAACATTGCCAGGCATCGCTGCCGTGCGGTAGCCGCTTAGCTGCACGTAGCAGTTCCCCTTTGTGTCCACAACTTCGGCATCGAAGCTCTCATGGTCCGGATTGGGAGTGACGACGGCATACAACTGGCTTTCCGACAGGGCCGGCGCACGCAGCAATGAGACTTGGTGAACGTTTTGTGGCAGACCAAACCGGTGTTGCTCGCTCATTTCCCAGAGTCCGGCGGTCTGGAAGCACAACTCGATCAGGCGTGGCGCCATCAGCGTCGGCTGGTCGGATGGCTGGTGATTGCCCGGTAATTGTCCTGCCATCATTCCGATCATGTGCGTTCCATCCCGCCAAGCCCCCTCCAGGACTTGGTAGGCTGGTCCGTGGAAGTACACGCGATAAATTTCCGCGGCTCCCAGAATGGAGTCAGACGACGTCACCGGGGCTTTCGCCGTCACAGCAGCTGGTGCCTGTTTCGACAGCCGCACACGGGCCGTGAAGTGGATGGTTTCTTGCGGCTCGGGATGGTTCGGCAGCGTGCGCCGGCCAATCAGCCGGCAGTCTGCCATCAAGCTGTCCCCTTGCGGGTAGTACACCGCTTGGACCGTCACCGTGCGCGGTTCATCGCGGTAGAACTTGAACGGCGACAGGAAATTTACCTCTTCGACCGCTTCCACATGCCAGCCGGGGACGCACGCATTGGGCGGCTTCTGCGAAGCCCTCAATACCCATGACGCCCGGCAATACCGGCGTGCCGTCGATCCGATGATCGTATAAGAACGGTTGGACCTTGGGATCGAGCGTGGTCTCCATGGTCAAGCCACTGTACAGACCCATTGCTGTGATCTTGCCGATCATTGGGCCTGGCACAGATGTCCGCTTTTCGGCCGAGGCTGCGAGTGCATCCGTGTCGAGCCCACCCGTCGTGTCCCACTCGCTTAGCAGAACACCGAGACGCTGGCCGACGACAACTTCACCGCAGGTCCCTCCGCTGGTCAGTTCGCGGCGAATCCAGGGAATGCCCGCTTCGGGCGGCAGCATATCGATGCCTGCTAGTTCCATCATCTTTGGAATGGAACCGCGCGTTGCCATGCCGATACCGCCCCATGCCGACCAGTCGATGACAATGCCGCGCGTCAGCGGCCGAGTGGTACGGAAGCTTGAGGTGATCTTGCACAGCAGATCGTTAGCGGAGCTGTAATCCGTCTGGCCTCCGTTGCCAAATCGTCCTGCAACCGAGCTAAAGGCTACCGTCGCTCCCAGCGGCATGTCGCCGATAGCACGCAGCAGGTTGAACCAGCCGTCGCTCTTTACGTCGAAGACCAGGTCGAATTCACGAGGGTCCTTGTCCGGCAGGAAGTGACTGCGCTCGATACCCGCAGCGTGCAGCAGAACATCAATGTGCCCGCTGCGCTCTCGTACCCTGTTGATGATGGCGGCCACGCCAGCCGTGTCCGTGAGGTTGATGCTGAAGTACTGCGCCGTGCCTCCCGCATCGTGCACAGCGTTGATTGCGCTCTGGGCAGCTTGCGCCCGTTCCAGCCCCGCTAGTTCCTTCTCTACCAGCGCAGGCGTGGCGCGCTGGCCGCTTGCCTGGATACGTGCGAACAGATCACGCTTCAGGCCGTCTTTGTCGCTTACGAAGCGCTTGAGGTCGGGATTATTTGGATCAGGTTCGGGCACCAGGTCAAGCAGGTAGAACGTACCACCAGAAGCTGCCGCCAAGTCGGCGGTTATGGCAGAGACGATGCTTCCGGCTGCGCCCGTAATCAGAAACACAGTGTCCTTGTTTAGTGTCAATCCGGGCTGGCCGTCGGCCACGGGCTGCTCTTGCAGTCCGACCGTCCAACGCAGTCCGTCCTTGTGACCTATCTCGACCGCGCCTGGATCGCATAGCGTTTCCTCAATGAGGATTTCCGCGAGTTCTGAAGTCTTACGCTCCGGTTCGAAGTCGACGGCTTTGACAAGTGCGTCCAGCCGTTCCCGCTTATACGTTTTGGTGAACCCCGTTACTGCGCCACCCAGCGGCGCGACCGCTCCAGCCTCGTCGTATCCGTGCTGCCCTCCAAGGCGAGTTGCCGACACCAGGAAAGTACCGGGCGCTGCGATCTGCTCGTACAGAACGCGCATGGTGGTGTAGAGCGACTTGGCGCGTACCTGAAGCGCCTCATGCCAGGTCGGCAAATCCATCTTGCTGATGGGGCCTTCGTAATCCAGCGCTGAAAGCCAGTAGACTCCCTGCACCGGGCCGGCGGCGAGCCAGCTCTTCAGGCAATTGGCCAGAGCTTCGGGATCGCGCGCGTCCTCGATCTGAAGTACCTCTACGCCCTTCGCCTGCAGCTGCTGAGCCAAGGCGTTCGCGACCCCTCCTTTGTCTGGCATGACTACTACGCGGCAACCCTTGCCGAGCGTCACGCCAGTCGGTTTGCACACGTTAAGTGGCGGTCGCAGATTGGGTAGTGGCACTCGTCGTGGAATGCGGTCTGCCGCGTCGAAACCCGCAACTGGCGGGCGCGGGGGCTTGACCGCAGCCGCGGCAGATGTTGCCGGGACAGTTGCAGAGGGCGCCGCTGTCCGCTGCCCGTTCTGTGCGAATTGGATGACGTGGGCCAAGGTCGGGAAGTCGCGCAGCTTAAGATTCTCATCGCGCGGGATGCTATATGCCGCTCGAATGGCGGCGAACATCTCCGCCTGCTTGACCGTGTCTATGCCGAGATCCGCTTCCAGATCAAGGTCCAGGTCTAACATGTCCTTGGGATAGCCGGTTTTTTCGGCCACGATTTCGAGCACCTTATCCGCGATGGCGTCGTCCGTGACCGCGGGAGCTGTGACCGTTGCAGCCTCGGGAGCGGTTGGTTCGGCGATGGTTGGCGACGACGGAGCCGTACCAGCCAGGTCGGGCCGCTTTTCAAACACAAACCGGATTACGTGCGCCAACGTGGGATAGTCCCGCAGCTTGCGGTTCTCGTCGCGCGGGATGTTGTAGATTTCGCGGATGGCGGCGAACATCTCCGCCTGTTTGACAGTGTCCACCCCGAGGTCGGCTTCCAAGTCAAGATCAACATCCAGCATGTCTTTGGGATAGCCGGTCTTTTCCACCATCAATTCGAGGATGCGTTCCTTCACCGATTCGCCGCCATCGTCTTGTGGAGATGTCGCTGGCGGCGTGGGTGGAGTCGGTTGCGTCGCGACGGGAGTTGCTACGGCTACCAGTGTTTCCGGCGTCTTCGGCGACGGAGTTACGCCAGCCAAGTCGGGCCGCTTCTCGTACACGAACCGAATCACATGCGCCAACGTGGGGTAATCGCGCAGCTTGCGGTTCTCGTCGCGGGGAATGTTGTAGATCTCGCGTATGGCGGCGAACATCTCCGCCTGCTTGACAGTATCCACGCCGAGGTCTGCTTCCAGATCGAGATCGACATCCAACATGTCTCTTGGATAGCCGGTCTTTTCCACCATCAATTCGAGTATGCGTTCTTTCACGGAACCGTCAGCGCCGCTTGCGGGAGATGGCGCCGCGGCTGTTTGCGAAGTCGGCTGGGTTGCGACGGGAGTTGCGACGGGAGCAGGAGTTTCTGCCGGCCTCGGCGACGGGGTCGCGCCAGCCAGGTCCGGTCGCTTCTCATACACAAAGCGAATCACATGCGCCAGTGTCGGGTAATCCCGTAGCTTGCGGTTTTCGTCGCGTGGGATGTTGTAGATCTCGCGGATAGCCGCGAACATCTCCGCCTGCTTGACGGTGTCCACACCAAGGTCTGCTTCCAAATCAAGATCGACGTCCAGCATGTCTTTGGGATAGCCGGTCTTTTCCACCATCAATTCGAGAATGCGCTCTTTCACCGACTCACCAGCGCCACTTGCGGGAGATGGCGCGGCAGCTGTTTGTGGAGTCGGCTGGGCCGCGACGGGAGTTGCTACGGCGGCAGGAGTTTCTGCTGTCTTCGGCGACGGAGTTCCACCAGCCAGGTCGGGCCGCTTCTCGTACACGAACCGGATCACATGCGCCAACGTCGGGTAATCACGTAGCTTGCGATTTTCATCGCGCGGAATGTTGTAGATTTCGCGGATGGCGGCGAACATCTCTGCCTGCTTGACGGTGTCCACGCCGAGGTCGGCTTCCAGATCGAGATCGACATCGAGCATGTCTTGCGGATAGCCAGTCTTCTCTACCATCAAGGCGAGAATGCGTTCCTTCACGGCATCGCCAGCGCCGTTCTTAGGCGGTGCTACCGATGGCAATGGCGGAGGAACTTTCGTTTCTTCCCGTACCTTCGTCGGCGAGACCGTTGCCGTTACGCTCGGTATAGGTTCTTTCACGGGTTCGACCTTCACAACAGCTTTTGGCGATGCCGAAGCTGCGGTTGCGGCGACTTGCACCTTCACTTCGGGCTTAGCGGGCTGCGTGGGTGTTGGCACCGGCGCGGAATCTTTCGCAGTTCCAGCAATGCGTGCCGCCAACCCTTGGTCCGGCACGCGCAACGTGCGGTGAACCACTTCCAGGCCGGCGACCGGGTGGCCAGCCATCCGGCTTAGCCAGGCGTTCCAGGCGGTCTCATCGGCAATGCGATAGGCGTAGCCGAGAGCATTCGGGCTGCGACGTATCCCGTCCTTCGTCGGCACCCACCGCAGCAAAATCATGCTGATCTGTGAACCGAAACCAGCGCCCAGATGCATTGCGTACTGCACGGGATAAGCGCCGCCCTTCGACAAGTTCAAAAGACCCAACTCGGGATCGACTTCCTTGAAGTTGGCAACGGGAGGCAGCAATCCCGTTTCCAGCGCCTTCACGGCAAGGACATCTTCGATGCCGGTGCCCATTGCGTGACCAGTCATGCCCTTGGTATTGGCGATCACGATTTGATCCGCCCCATCGCCGAACACGCGACGCAATGCATGGATCTCCGCCGAGGCGCTGCCACCACGCGCGGGCGTGTAGGTTTCGTGAGAAACGAAAACCATTTGCGGCGCTATTTCGTTACGTGTAATGCCGCTGCGCGTTTCGACTTGGGTCACCAAGTCCTCCATCACCTGCCCGATGTGCTGGACATCGAGCCGAGTGCCATGAAACGCGCTATTAGCGGTTACCGTGCCCAGCACTTCGCATATAGGCTGGATTCCGCGTTCTCGCGCGGCATCCAGGCTCTCCACTACAAGCGCGGCGGCGCCCATGCCCATAATCATGCCGTGCCGACGGCGGTCGAAGGGAATAGCGGCGTCTTCGACCTTTTCATCGGTGGCTGACGTTCCGCTGGCCAGAAAGCCGGCGCCCATCCATCCGATCAGATGGTCCGAAGTGACATCGTCGGCCGAGATGACGATCACGCGGCGGCACCGCCCGGCGCGGATCCAGTCCTGCGCCAACGCATACAGCTTGGGCGGTGGTCGCGCAGGCGGAGTTGATTTGCGTGTTGGGACCGCGAGCGCCGATGAGTTCGGCAAATTGCGAATGTCCCATCGGCAAAACTCTCAGCAGGAAGCGCCGGTCGAAGATGTAGGGATCTTTTTCGATTGCGACGCGCAATTCCTGGATGCGCCGGTCCAGTTCTTGCCCCAAGATCGGAATGACCGTTGCCAACCGCGCGGAGGCGCAAGCCTTCCAGCATAGCCAACTGCTCGCGGCGGGCATGGTCTTCGTAATAGCTCGAGATTATGTCGGCGAAGGAGTCACAGCCGGGGAAGGCAGAGCCGAAGATCACGCCGGTGTCGTCACGCATTGCGTCTGGCAATCCCCAGCGTTCCGGCAACTGCGTGCCTTTGGTCGTGGTCTTATAACGCATGACCAGCGGGATGCCGGCGTCACGCAGCGCGTCGATTCCTGCAGCCGATAGCCAGGCGAGTAACGCGGTCGAAGGCGGCGAGGTGATCGGAGGGAACGCCGAATTCACTTTCCAGATCGAAGGCGCCCCCGCGACCCGCTAGCTTGATGACTTCCGCCACATCCGTGATGGACTCAAATGTGGGCTCTCCCTGCTCGCTCTTGACCAGGCGTCTGATGCGCTTGTCCACCATCTCCTGGCGGAAGCGCGCGGGGATGGCGCTGATGAATTGGTCGCCGCGCAGGATGCGTTCGACATTGCTATCGTCGAAGATGTGCTCGGTTCCGGGCAGGCCCAGAGAAGCTCCTGTGATCCCGACTCGGGAGACTGGTCGAGGCGGGCTTCTCGCCGTGGTTAATTTGCCAGCCAGCCCGTTCCAGAGCCTCGGCGAACAAACGGCCGAGTTCGTTGTACGCATTACCGTTCGATCCGGTTGACGGTACCGTGACGTTGGGGGCAGTTGCTGCCAACGGCGTTGGCTTGGCGTCGTTTGCCGTTGCGGCAATCACTGACTGTGACGGCATAGGTTTCGCCGGTATCTCGATCGCCGCATCCGCGATTCCGCGACCCAATCCGGCGGCATACAGGGCGCATAGCGCCTGGTTGAAGGCTGGAATATCGCCGAATTTTGGATGATTCGTGAACAGCGAAACCACGTCGCCGCGTCCGCCGAGCACTTCCTCGGCAAATCCCTGCAAAGCCTTCTTCGGCCCGACTTCAACAAAGACGCGAGCCCCGGCATCGTAGAGCGTGGTCAGGCCTTTCACGAACTGTACCGGCGACGCAACCTGCTGCGCAAGAAGGTCTAGCATCTGCGGAACAACGTTCGGTCCCGTGGGATAAAACTCGCCGTTCACGTTAGCGACAACCGGCAATTGCGGTGGTTGTATGTGCAGATGCGACAGCATTTCACGTAGAGGTTCGCTGGCAGGAGCGACAATCGAGGTGTGGAAAGCGTGGCTCACCGGCAATGGGGCCACGTCGTAGCCGGCTTGCAGGAATATCTGTATGGCTTGTTCGACGGCTTTGCTGGCGCCGCCGATGACCGACTGCTGCCCGCTGTTTACATTGGCGATCACCACGTAGCCATCAATGGTTTTCAGGATTCGCTCGACTTCAGCAAGCGGCGCAAAGACCGCCGCCATCTTTCCCGTGTCTTTCACCGCCACTTTTGTCATGCCGCGGCCGCGGGCACTAACAGCGGACAACGCGTCCTCGAAGGTAAGCGAACCGGACGCGACCAACGCACCGTATTCGCCCAAGCTGTGTCCCATGGTCATGTCAGGCTGGATGCCGTAGGCATCCAGCAAGCGGGTCAGGGCCAAGTCGATCGTCAGCACGGTGGGCTGAGTGATCTCGGTCTGGCGCAGATCTTCCTCAGCTTTTGCGACGGCGTCCGCATTAGTTTGGTCGACGAAAATAAACTCGCTCAACGGCTTGCCCAGTAGCGGAGTCATGATGCGATCCGCTTCGGCGAAAGTTTCGGCCACGATTGGTTCGGCGGCGCGAAGCGGCTCGAGCATGTTGACGTACTGCGAGCCTTGGCCGGTATACAGGAATGCCACTTTGCCCGCAGTGCCATGTCCGCGGAAAATACCTTGTGGACGCAGGGCCTTCCAGATCGGGGCTTGGTTGGCTTTTAGGGCCTTGAGCGCTTTGGCCGATTTGTCCGCCAGATCGGCGGCATCGGCATAGTCAATCGCGAGGCGTTCCGGAGCTCTCAGGTCCGATTCCGCCGGAGCAGCAGGCGCTGGAGCGCGACCCGCGGCGGCATCTTTCTCGACTGCCTGCAGGCGCTCGGCGAGTGCCGCATCCGAGGTGGCGCCGATTACCAATGCACCGCGTAACGGAACTTTGCAGGAGACGCCCGCCGGTGACGCAACAGTTGGCGCAGGAGCAACAGTTGCCGCGCTGACAGTCTGCTCCGTCATAACTGGCGATGGTGTAGTGACCGCTACCGACCGCTTGCCGTTTCCGTTGAGCTTGCCCGGAATGTACTCTTCGAGGACGGCATGGAAGTTGGTGCCGCCGAAGCCAAAGGCGCTGAGGCCAGCGCGCCGCGGGGTATCTCCCGGAACCGTCCACGGTCGCAACTCGGTGTTGACATACAGGGGGGAGTGAGCAAAGTCGATGGCCGGATTGGGATGCTTGAAATTCACGCTGGGCGGCAGCACCTTATCGCGAAGCGCCAGAATGGTTTTCAGTAAACCCGCCGCGCCCGCGGCTCCTTTGAGATGACCAATGTTCGATTTGACCGAACCCAGAGCTACCGACCCGACGGGGAGATCGAAATTGCCGAACACATCGGCCATGCTCTGTAGCTCTATGGCGTCGCCCACGCTGGTTGATGTACCGTGGCCTTCCATCAACGTCACGGTAGCGGGAGATAACCCGGCGTTCTGCCAGCCGCGCTCAATGGCGAGTTTCTGGCCAATCGGGTTGGGCGCCGTAATCCCTTTTCCCTTACCGTCGCTCGCACCGGCGATACCGCGCAGCACGGCGTAGATCTTGTCTCCGTCGTGCTCGGCATCGGCCAGCCGCTTCAGCAAGAAGATCGCTGCGCCTTCGCCCATGACGAATCCGTCGGCTCCCTCGGCATAAGGCCGGGTGCCAGTCGCCGAGAGCGCGCCGATCTTGCAGAACTTGACGAACGTTGGTGCGCCCATGTTGCGGTCAATCCCGCCGCAGACTGCCACGTCAAAATCGTTCGCGACAAGTCCTTCGACCGCCGAACTTATGGCCGCCATCGCTGAGGCACAGGCGGCGTCCACGACGTAATTGGGTCCATGGAAGTTGTAGATGTTCGCAATGCGACCGGCAATGCAGTTGGCCAATTCCCCGGGCATACTGTCTTCCGTAATTTCGGGGAGAAGTTTGGCCATGCGGTCGTGCAATTCGCGAGTAATGTCGCGGCGGGCCGCCGACGGCAACGCACCAAAGGTGGCGCTTTCGGCCAGCTCACGAGCGTATTCCGGAAAGTGGACACGGAGCGATGTGAGGTAGTGCCTCTCTCCGGCCATGGCATTGCCGAGGATTACCGCCGTACGATCGAGATTCAGCGGCCGCTTGGGGTAGCCGTAGTCTTCCAACGCTTCGCGGGTAGACGCGATGGCCCATTTTTGCGCAACGTCCATAGCATCGACGACGCGCGGCGGAATGGGCAGGTGCCACTTCATAGGCTCCCACACGTATTCGCGCACCCAGCCACCGATCTTCGAGTAAGTCTTGTCGGGGGCGCCGTGATCGGCATCGTAGTAAAGCGCCGGGTCCCAACGGTCGGCTGGAACCTCGCTGATGCTGTAACGGGCATTCTTCACGTTTTGCCAAAAAGCGGATACGTTGACGGCATCGGGCAGGACTGCCCCTGCTCCCACAATCGCGATTGCGCGATGAGCGGTGTTTTCCATGGCTGGTCACTTCCTTTAGATATTCTTCGACTCGAACGAAAATGGTGGCTATCGGGCGACTAAAAAGCAGGCGTTCGGAGGTTGGACCTTGTTCGCTCCTCCCGCGAGGAGCGAAGTATCCGCTCTCACGGCCTGGATGACCCGGGTGCGCCCGAGAGCATTCCTACTGTGACAGGAGGAGAGGAACGTTGTCAGTGATGTAGCGAGCCGGGGTGGGTGACGCAAGTCACCCAAATGTAGTACAGATTATGTGTCCCAACGCATATATAATTTGTTGACACATATATATCATGTGTTACAACATATATATTCTGACAAGGGGAAGGTGAGGACCCCATCTAGGATTCGTATTTTATTCGCTCTCGCCATAAACAGCACAGGCATCCGGCTCGCAAAAACCAAACCGAATGCCTGTGTCTTGCTATCTCTTAAACCAGGACGGCCTGTTGCACTTCTTTCTTCACCCGGCTATAGATCACGTCGGCAATGTAATCCATGTCCAAGACCAAGCCGGCTTGGGCGCGGTGGATGGCGGGCAGTCCGAGGTCCACTTCAAACGCAGCCATCTCCGCGTCGCTCACGCCACCGGCTCCGGTCACCCAACGCAACCCTTCTTCGGTCACCTTGAGAGCTGCTTCGCGCGCGAAAATGCGGCTGATGGTCGCCAGCGCCGTCGGGTCGAAGCGGTCGTTCGCCTTCTCGTGCAGCCTGCCTTCCGCAGCCAGCGCAGCCCGACGGGCCAGCGTGGCGGCGCATTCGGCATACGCAATCCACTCACCGACGCGCAGTAGAATGTGCTGGAAGCGGGTTAGCCGATGCACGCGCGCCTTCTCCATCACCTCAGCCAAGGCGTGCAGTGCCAAAGCCGCTACGTCCGCGCCGACGTTGGGATGCGCGGCATGCAGCGCCTCGGCCTCGCGCGCACGATCATGATAGTGCTGTCCGCGCGTCTTGAGGTGGAGCTGCCAGCGATCGCGGCTGATCGTCATCTCCATGATCTCCGAAGTGCCCTCGTAGATGCGGGTGATGCGCACGTCGCGACTGACCTTCTCCACCATGTACTCGTGGGTGTAGCCGTAGCCGCCAAGCGCCTGGATACTGGCGTCGGCGGCGGCATCGCCGGCTTCGGTGGACATGTACTTGGCGATGGCGCCTTCGGTGTTGAGGCTTCCCTCGTTGCCAGCGTCGATGCGTTGCGCGGTCTCTTCTATAAAGGCGCGCCCAGCTTCCAGCTTCACCACGTTGGGCACGATCAGCTTGTGGGTGTAGCCCTGCTTCTCCGAGAGCGGCGTGCCGCCTTGGATTCGCTTGGTGGAATAGGGGATTGCGCGATCCAGCGCGGACCAACCGGCGCCCAGTCCGAAAGCGGCAACCATAACCCGCGTGTAACCGAAGACCAGCTGGGCTTGGATGAGACCCTGGCCTTCTACGCCACCGACGAGCCGGTCGGCATCGACGTAAACGTCGGTGAGAGCCAGCGCTGCCGTGTTGCTCAGACGAATGCCGTGCTTGTCCTCGGGCTTATCGTGAGCAAAACCCTTGGTGCCCGCGTCCACGATGAACCAGCTTGGCCCTGCGGGCGTATTGGCCAGGATGGTGCAATGGTCCGCAATTCCGCCGTTGCTAATCCACTGCTTGCTGCCGTTGATCTTGTAGCCGACGATTTTGCCGTCTTTTTCGACGCGATCGGCGGTCGTCTTCAGCGCGCCCAGGTCGCTGCCCGCTTCCGGCTCGGTCGCGCCATAGGCAAACAGAACGCCTTCGTCGGCGATCTTGCCCAGCCACTTCTTTTTCTGCTCAGGAGTGGCGCCGAACGTTATTGGATCGCTGCCCAGGAAGGTGGCGAACAGCGAGGTGGCGACGCCCAGGTCGATGCGTGCCATCTGCTCGCATATGAGATAGACGTCCATCGTGCTTCCGCCCATGCCGCCGAACTCTTCCGGAATGAACAAAAGTTGAATGCCCAGTTTGTCTGGGTCGGACATTTGCCGAACGATCTCCACTGGGCATTCATCGCGTTCATCCAATGCGATCAGCTCTTCATCAGGCAGCCGTTTCTTTGCAAAATCCCGGAGCGATTTCAAACTCAGTTGTAATGTCTTCTTTGTGATCATTTTCGATGCCTCTCTTGTTTTGTTAGGCCGAAACCTGTTTCGTTTCACGGACCTTACTGGTCAACTCCGGCAGGAACTCCAGGATGTCGTCCACAATTCCGATATCTGCCACCTGAAAAATCGGGGCTTTGGGGTTCTTGTTAATGGCCACGATGAAGGGATTGCCCTTAAGGCCGGCCAAGTGTTGGAACGAACCGCTGATACCACATGCCATGTAAACCTTGGGCTTGACCGTCTTCCCGGACGAGCCGACTTGTCTTGATTTCGGCAACCACTTGGCGTCGACCACGGGCCGGGAACAACTCACCGCTGCGCCCAGCGTGTCAGCCAGCTCCTCAGCGATGCCGATGTTGTCTTTTTCCTGAATGCCACGGCCGACGGAAATGAGAACGGCGTGCTTTGTAATGTCAACGTCGCCCGCCTCGGCCACGATGGTCTCGAGATAGCGCCGTCCCGCCGTCAGAGCGCCAACATCGGCGGACTTGTCGACAATGACGCCGTTGACAACAGCACCTTCCAGCGGCTTGAACGCGCCGGGACGTAGGTTAATGACGGCACCGGCTGATACATCGCAATGCAAGTGGGCGCTCACCTGTCCACCGAATTCCTGGCGGACTAGTTTGAGATTGGTCCCTTCAACGCCTTCGATGCCCATCACATCGGAGACAAAAGCTGCGTTCATCTTGATGGCAAGACCCGGTGACAGGTCGATTCCAAAATGAGCGTGAGAGACGAGCACGATGCCATCGTGCGGCAGGACACTCAGCAAAGCTTTGCGAACCAGCTCGGCATTGGGATAAGCGAGTGCCTGGTTCGCGATTTTCCATACCTCAGCGTAGGAGCCACGCAGGGTTTCGCAAACGGCGTCAAGTTCAGCGCCCCAACCGGTAACCACAGCCACCGGCGACGCGGCAGCGTCGATCTTTTTTGCAGCGGCTGCGAGTTCGGCCGCTGAATCATCGGCAATGCCGCCCTTGTGTGCGATGTAGGCGAAGATGCGTGCCATTAGTTCAACCCTCCTTTGGCCTTCATTAACTCAATCAGTTTGGCGATGACCTCTTCCCGATCGCCTTCGAGCATCTCGGCTCCCTTGCCGAGCGCGGGCACGAAGTAGTCCACCCGTTTCACCTTCGATCCGGCGTCCCCGACCGTACTTGCATCCACACCGAGGTCGGACGCGCTGAAGGTTGGGACCTCTACCCCCGCTACCTGGCGGATGCCTCGCATCCCGACATAACGCGGCTCATTGATGCCGGTCTGAATTGAGAGCACGCAGGGGAGATCGATTTCATTCATCTCCTTGTTGCCGCCTTCAATTTCCCGGCTCACCTTTAGCTTGCCGCCCTCAACGGCAATGGAATTCACCAGAGAAGCGAACGGATAGTCGAGCATTGCTGCCAGCATACCGCCCACTTGCGCGCCCCCATCTTCGGCCTGGACCCCGGTCAGGATCAGGTCATAGTGGCCCTTCTGCACGAAGGATTTCAGGATTTCTGCAATGCCCCTGCCGTCCGATCCGCTGAAGGCATCGTCAGAGATCAACACGCCGCGGTTGGCGCCCATGGCCATCTCCCGACGCAGTACTTCCTCGTCTTCGTCGCTGCCGACCGTAACCACGGTGACGGTGCCGCCGGCCTTGGCGGTGATCTGCAGGGCCTCTTCCACGGCGTAGTTGTCGGGTTCGTTGATCGAATAGACAAGGTCGTCACGTTCGATATCGTTCCCGGCGGTGTTGAGTTGAATTTCGTTTTCCGATGTGTCAGGTACTCGTCTAACGCAAACTAGAATCTCCACAGTCGCACTCCCCACTTGTTTTAGTTCGAAAGTTATTGACCAGGTTCTACGCGAGAACCTCATTCGGCAGCTTGTCGTGTTCCAGTTGTACTGGTGCTGGTCGCACAAGCTGTTTGTCCACCAGTTCCGCCAGGTCGATGGCGGTCATCTTGCCTTCCATGCCCGCAACCTTGATCGCATCTTCTATGTTCACCATGCAGAACGGGCAGGCAGTCACGATCACGTTGGCCCCGGCTTCCGCGGCCATCCGCACTCTCTTCACGCCCATCCTCTCGTCTTCTTTGGGCTCGTAGAACAGCATCAGCCCGCCACCGCCGCAACAGAATGAGCGGTCCCGACAGCGATCCATCTCTACCCTCTTCAAGCCAGGAATCGCATCGAGCACATCCCGGGGATCGTCGTAGACCTGGTTATGCCGGCCTAGATAGCAAGGGTCGTGATAGGCATATACGTTGTCTGCGTTTTCTACGGGGTCGAGCTTAAGATTGCCGGACTTCACCTCCCGGCAGATGACCTGGCTGATGTGCTCCACCGGCGGCATGTCTTTGTAGTCATGTTTCAGAGCGTTGTAAGCATGCGGATCTGAAGTGACGATGTGCCGCACGCCGGACGCCTTGATGGCATCCACGTTGTGGTCCCGCAGCGCCATGAACAAAGTCTCTTCGCCAAATCGCCGCGCATCATGTCCACTATCTTTCTCGGCAGCTCCAAGGATTCCGAAATTCACTCCGGCCGAGTCGAGGATCCTTGCCGTGGCGCGCCCGATCGACTGCATGCGGTCATCGTAGGAAGTGATACTGTCGACGAAGTACAACGTGTCCGCATCATTCTTCCCGTCCAGGGTTTTGACGGTGCAAGTTGGGGAGAAATCTTTGGCTTTCGTCCACTCAGGCCGTTTCTTCTCCATCTTGCCGTAGGGATTACCGCGGCTATCGAGGGCCTTCAGTGGCTTTTGCAGGGACTGAGGTACGTTGCCGTCATCGATCATGCCCCGCCGCAAATCGACGATCTTGTCGATGTACTGGATCAGCAACGGGCATTCTTCTTCACAGGCACCGCAGGTCGTGCAAGACCAGATTTCATCTTCTGAATAAATGCTACCTATCAATGGTACGCCGTTGCCGGCACCGCCGAACATCGGATAGTGCTGGAAACTGTAATCTCTCGCTTTGGTGGTGATGAATCTTGGCGAGAGTGGCCTGCCCACCGCGTTGGCCGGGCACTGGTCGGAGCATCGCCCGCAGTCGGCACAGGAATAGAAATCGAGCATGTGCTTCCAGGTGAAGTCTTCGAAGGTCTTCACACCGAAGGATTTCACCTGATCCAGATGCTCGTCGTCGACACCATATCTCACCGGTTTCACCGTTCCACGGTCCAACTTTGCGAAGTAAACGTTGAACAGAGATGTTTCCACGTGGAACTGAATTCCGAACGGTCGATAGCACAGCAAGAAGTAGAAGGTCAGCAAATCGACAAAATAGGCGCCGAGATTCAGACTCTGAAGCGTCGGCAACGGAGTTGTAGCGAGAACGCTTTTCAACACCCATGGCAGCGATAGGAAAGCCATTAATTCAGCCGGCTGGCCTATCTGAGTCTGATAGGCCGACTTGCAGGCTTCGAACAGGCTCTCAGACGCCATCAGCAGCGCAATCAGCCCTAAGAGAAAGATAGCGTCGACCGGATGACCTTTGCCGTATCTGGCAGGCACGGCGTACCGTGCGGGCTTGAAGACTAGGCGCCGGACAACGGCGAAGACCATGCAAAGGAAGACAATGGTCGCAGCGTAGTCCTTGACGGTGTTATAGATATCGCCGATTCCCCCCGAGGAGCCCGGTAGAACGAAATTTGGGGAGAAGCCGAGGATCAGCAGAGAGAAGGCCTGAGTCGCCAGGATAATGAAGCCCGCAAAGATAAGGATGTGCATAATCCCTGCGGTACGGTATCGCGGATGCTTCCACTGCCCCAGCCAAAATTGGAAAAGTCTTTCCAAGCGCAGTAAAGGCCGGTCAAAACGCCAATCGCGTTCGCCCCGAAGGAGCGGCGCCATGCGCTTCGATACGATATAGAAAAAGCAGGCCAGCCCCAGAAGATTAAGGGTTATGAAAAGGGTTTGCCCGCTTATCAACCAGTACGTCACTTGCGCGGGTGACTGAATGCCTTCCACCATAATGCTCAACATCTCCTACTGAGCCAGGTTCCCTTACTCCTGCAAGTATTGTCAGAGGGCCGATCCAAGAAGCGGCCGCCGGACGCGCAGGATGAGAACACCAAATGGCGGCAATTACTTTTGCCCTCGTAATGCCGAGGAGTAGCTCAGGCGCTAAATGAACTGGCCTGAGCACCCGGGAGTAAGCCTCAGTTTGAAGGGGAAGCGGGCATATGTCTGTGACGAGAAGTACGGTGTGCTTGTGACGCAGGACACTTTTGGAGCAACGGCACGCAGATGCGAGCAACGACCGAAGCGGCGTGGCCACCTTGAAAGCCAGACGGCAGCATTACGTCACGTCTCGCGCCAGCCAAGATGGACGATGGTGACAGCGCTGCCGCCGGCCCGGAACGAGCCGGCGGTCCATTTTATTCACCGCGGTCCAACTATTGCTTGAACGCCGGATCGCTGACCGCGTCCGGCCGTGGCTTCCACTCGAGCGTGTAATATTCGCCACGATCGCGCGCCCACGGATCAAACGCATTGGTCACGTGCTGCAACTCTGGGGTCAGCTCCGGAATGTTTCGCATCAGTACGCGCTTGAGCGGCGAAACGGGCTGCTTATGCCCATTCGGCATCCCCACCTCGATCATTTCCGGTCCGGGGCCGTTGTGGTTCACCCAGTCGACACCCAGTTGCGTATAAAATTCCGGCCTGAAGCTTGAGGTGAAGAAACGGTCGCTATACAGCCTCCGCGACGCATTCAGGATGAATACGACAAACTGGGTTTCCGAGATCGCAAACCCGTGCGGCCTTGTCGATTCCGCAAGCCAGCCCACAACCGTGTCCACATCCTCGATGTTGTCGACCACGGACCCATTGGGATGGCCCAAACAGTCATTGATGGGAGATGAATCTTGGTTCAGCTGCGCATCCGTGATGATCTTCGACGAATCGCAAACGTGCGTGCCGTAAACCTCGCGCAATTGCGCGACTATCTCTAGTTGTTGTGTACGGGCAGCAGAGTCCGCGGGAAGGGTCTTATCGACGAAGTCGTCATAGCTTGTGAGTTGACGCAGGCCGTACTGCCGCCGGAACTCGTTGAAGCGAGGCACACCATGCTCGCGGTCGCGAATCAGGTCGAGCGCCGCAATATCGATCTGCCCGGTGGGCGTGTCGAGACGCGGCAGATGGATATTCTGCATGAACTGTGGATGATTGTGCAGCGCGAGCGCCCCCAGACGCTGCCGTCCCAGGCTGAGCCCCCAGTTGGCCATCCCCCGCGATCGCATGGCATCCGTGGCTTTGCCCTCGAAGGTATCGATCACTGCGACCTTCTGCACGATCTGGTTCGGGTCTTTGCTCATGTCGCGGTACTCAATCAGATCGGGAACCAGCGGGTGCAGGCGATACACGGTGACGAATTCTTCGGGAAAGTTGAACGGCGATCCGAAGTGATTCACGCCGCCATTGACGTTGTCCGTCTTGGTGATGTCGTAGTGCGGCACCGTACTGCCGAGGCCAAAGATCCCTGGCCCAGACGCGAAGACCGAATACCACTGGGACTCTTTTGTGTTGCTTGTCGACTTGCCGAAATTGCGGACGATGATATCCGAGAGCACCTCGGAATCGTCGGAGTCGCCCGTACCGAGCAACCCGTTCCAGTTTGCGTTCATGCCCTTGTAAAGCGGTTCGTCGTAAAGCAGCTGCGGCGTCCATTCAATGGTATGGATCTTCGCGATTTCCGCCGCTACCACCAGCCGCGCCACCTGGAAAAGTTCATCCGGCGTGACGTCCTGGTTGCGGATCACGCGCTTTGGGTCGGAGGGATTGCGCAGGCCACTGTCTGCATTTGGATTGAGTGCCGCTTGTCGACGAAATTCATCGACAAACGAGTTGTGTTCCCGCGCGAATAGGTTGTGATAGAAGCTCAATCCGATCGACCAGTTGTCAGGAAATGCTACCGACTCCTGCCCCGTCCACTGCGGCTGCATCGGATCGGTGGCCTGCAGCACGGGCAAGTAGCCGGCGCCGGGCATCCCGGCAACGGGTTCGAGAAGCATTTTCGCGGGATCTTTTGGATCGCGCTTCACGCGCTTCAATGAAGTCTCATCGAAGCCGTAGAGTTGCGAGGCATCCCACCACGCCGTGTTGTTGTTGCTGAATGTCTTCGGCGCGCGCGTCAGATAAGTATGGCCGCCGCTGGAAAATTGTCCGGGGGCGGAACTCTGCAGCACAAAGGCCCGGTCTACCTTATCGGTGGGACGGCATCCCAACTTCTGGACATCGTCCGGGGTGAGCGGCCTCTGGACGTTATTCACCAGATGCGTCTTGCAGCCGACCTCCATGAGCCCGGCGGCGTTGTGGCCCTCCTCCATGTGAGAGAACCAGTCGTGGGTCATGAATTGAATCCAGTACGCGGCAAGTACATTGAAGAACGGCGCCTTTTGGTAATCGCAATTTGCATCAGGTGAGTTATTCGGGAGACCGAACCCTGCATTGCAGGCGGCGGGATTAGACTGCACCCGCGTAAACAGCTTGCGGCTGATGACTTGAGGGTCTGGGGTCAGCAAACCGATCCGCCCGCCGTGGCGATTCTTGGTTAGCGTCGTCTGGCCAAGGTCCGGGAAGGTGGTGTCAAATTCGACGTTGCGTGCGAAGGGCGTGCCAGTGGAACCCATCAGCGGGTTGCGCAGGTCGTTGCAGATTCCCGTCAGGGTGCGCGCGCGAATCAGGTCGCCGGTGCAGATCTGCTCCCCATCGCCGCCGACGGTCAAGTAGTACGGACTGTCTTTGGGCAGACGCATCTCCGGCCATGTCTTGAGTGCCGGACCGCCGACGCCTGCACGTCCCGCAACATAGGTTTGATAGGTTCCGTTGTTGTCGAACAGGTTAAACTTGATTAACTCGATCCGCTGATACTCGAGATCGAGTAGCGCGCCCGAGACCCCATTAAAGGTGGCGACTTTCCCCGTAAGAAACCCGGGTGGCTTGGAGGAGAGGTCTCCGGTTCCGAAGTACTGCGACCAATCCACCCAGGGGGTCATCCGGAATTGAACGGCCTTCGGGCCCCCGCGACAGAGAGCTGTGGTTTCGGACACCTTGCCTTCAAAACGCTGATCGCGTGTGGCAGCGATCTTGAGGGGACCGCTTGCCGCCATTTTGATGCACGCCTCAGCCTCCGCCTTCGTCGGGTTGGTGCTGTCGTCGGCCGCAGCAGCCGCCGCGCGGGATGGACACACGAACACTACACACAGCAGGAGTAGGAAGTAGGCTTTCATAGGGGCATCATGATTCAGCTTAATCGGGTTGCAGTCAAGAAATTTAAGAGTGGCTGACCGCACAATGCAAGTGTGGCTCCAAGCCAGCGGGTTAGACCGTCACTCGTGGTGTATTGGCCATGGGTGGAGCACTCCTTTCAGGCGTGCACAACGCCGCCAGTCCCTAGATCGCGCTTTAGCACCTGAGGTAATGTCTTGTCACCTCAGCGGCTGAACAGGCTGGCTGAAAAACTCGATTATGCTCGCTTTGAAGGGGCGCGCCTTCAGGTGCGCCGTTGTAAACCCTTTATTTTTGTCATTCCGAGGGGCTTCAGCCCCGAGGAATCTACCGTTTCTCTTCGTCGCGACGACTTTTTCAGCAGCCTCTGAAGCCGATTCGGCCCGAATCCTAACCAGCACCGCTGTAGCGGCGCTCCACCCGATACACCAAATGTGAAACTGCTTTAGAAGAAGACCGTAAGCCGTGACCCGTTGGTCACAGCCTTCCCACTGCGTCGGCGACACAGTCGCGCAGCGCTGGTCCACTCGTCACCAGTGCGGAGAAATGGCCAGCCGGGATCCAGCGTAGGCTGCTTCCATCCCAGTGCTCATGCAGACGCTCGGTCTCGCTGCTGGCCACATACCCGTCGCGCGTGCAGCCCGCAATGACGGCTGCGTCTGCCCTTATCGGCGGAGGATAGCGCGTGATGTCCGCGACGCCAAAGAGTCGCTGGAGGCGCTCGCGTGCGGCAGAGCGTAATTTCGCGTCCCCACCTAGGGCGTCCAGATCGACGCTCCATGACAGGAGCCCGCGGGTGTAGATGCTGCTCGCGGAGGCGCCCGTGGCAAGCGCCGCACAGGCGACGGAAAATGGAGAAACAGCCGCGGTGATCGCGGCCATGTGACCGCCCATGCTGTAGCCGGCCACAGCCAGCTTCGGATAGCGCTCGCTCAGATTTTCCAGCAGCGCGCGCGCCTCCAGCACCATGCCCAAAGCCATTAATCCGTGATCGCTGACGGTGATGCGAGATGGTCCTCCAGGAACCCGCCGGCGACCATAGAAAGGACTCACAAGAAAGTAGAGGTCGAGTCCTCGCGCGATGAGGGGACCGAAGACGTGCTCGCGTGGCTGATAGCCTTCGTCGCGTGAAGCTGCCAGGATCACACAGGCAGCACGATTGCCTTCACGCAACCAGGCGCGCACATGCACGGTGCGCGTCTCCTTGGGAAGCAACTCCAGTGGCGAGGCAAACGTGCCGTCGCGCCGCACGATGCGGCCGCGTTTGCGCACCGATTGCCACTCGACGGAGATCGGAGCAGGCGGATCGCTGTAAGAGACGCGCGTCGAAAGCTCCGTCAGGAGCGACTCCTCTCCCCATCCCCTCGAAAACAGCTTCGACCCACGTGACGCCCCGGCTATCAGCAAGTCAAGTAGATGCGCTCCGGTGGCGGAACTATCCCCAACAAACCCGCGCAGCAGACGATTGGTTATCTCCATGGTGTACTCGAGTAATGAAGCCGACAGGCGTTATTTCAACAACGTTGGCAACAGATATTAGTCGAAAACTGCTACGGAAGGTAGAACTTTGTTCGAATAGGTGTACACAAACTCAAAAGCAGCGCGGCGCGGCGCACGAAGCGCGAGTCGTCTTTTCGCCGCCGACTCCCCGGATCTCGGACAACTCCAGCGTTCCGCTATAGTATGGAAACTCAGGACTATGACTGGCGAAGTCACTCGCACTCAGGTCGCATCTGCCGGGCCAGGCGCCGCGTTGCTGTATGACGACTGGTATCCCGCACTGCGGTCGTCGAGAATTTCCGGCAAGCATATGGCAACAGCCATGCTGCTCGGCATTCCATTGGTCCTGGGACGCACCGCCGCAGGCCGATACTTCGCAATGCGCGATACCTGTCCGCACCGCGGTATTCCTCTTTCCTCCGGATGGTTCGATGGGCAGCAGGTTACCTGTAAGTATCATGGCTGGTCCTTCGAGCCGACCTCCGGGCAATGCCGCGAAATTCCTTCGCTGACAAGCCACGATTCCCTCGACCCGTCACGTATTTACGCTGCGGCATTCCCATGCGAGGAGCGCGACGGTCATGTGTGGGTGTATGTTCCCCAGCCAGGTAGAGGCAAGTTGCTGATGGAGGATCAGGCGAAACTGCCATCCGTGCCAGAGGTTCCCAAGTTCAGCCAGCGTTATCGAAAGGCACATCTTTGGGCTGACCTGCCCTGTAACGTGGACCACGGCATCATCGGGCTTATGGATCCGGCGCACGGGCCTTTCGTGCATCAAGCCTGGTGGTGGCGTTCGAAGCAAAGTATCCACGAGAAGGAAAAACAGTTCGAGCCTATCGAGAGCGGCTTCCGCATGACCGCTCATCAGCCGTCGGCCAACAGCGCCCCCTACAAGTTGCTGGGAGTCTATGGTCAGCCGATCACGACCACCATCGACTTCGTCCTGCCCAACCGGCGATACGAAATCATCCGCTGCGGCGAGAAATGGTTCGCCAGTCTAACCACAGTCACGCCGATAACCGAGAACAATTGCCGTATCGACGTCTGCGCAGCATGGAACATTTTTCTCCACGTACCGTTTCTTACCGCGATCGCCAAGTTCTTCGGCAGACGTTTTGTTCGCCAGGACCAGTTGACCATGATCCAGCAGGCTGAAGGACTGAAACATAATCCCAGCCTCATGCTGATTGACGACGCGGACCGGCCAGCCAAATGGTATTTCGAGCTGAAGGCGGCGCGGCTGGAGTCGCAAGCCATGGGTGCTCCCATGCGTCATCCGATGAGTGGGCCTGTAACGCTGCGATGGAGAAGCTGAGGCGTGATCACCTCGGTGCAGGTTTCTTGGCGAGTAAAGTCTCAAGTGCGGACGCTGTTCATTTTTGCCATCATCGGAGTGGCGGCGGGAATCTTCATCCTGTATCCCACCAATGAGTTCGTATATTTTTACGAGCATCGGCCGGGCCAGTCCACGCCGGTGGACTTCGCGGTGTCGCAGTTACAGCAGTCTCTGCGCGGTGGTACCCCGAAGAAGACGGCTTTTTATGGCATCGTGGGCTTGGTCCTGAGCATGTCAGCGGCAGGCCTGTACTCGACCCTGCATCGCCGCTCGGAACGGATCGACCAGTTGAGGGCGGCTCTTGCCGGAGACTTGCGCGCTCTGATCGCGCGTGGCGAAAGCGCCAACCTGGAATTCAAGTCCTCGTTTCGGTGGGACCTGCGCGAGAACAAACTCAACCGGGCACTGGAAGCCGTGGTCTTGAAGACGCTTGCGGGATATATGAACGGTAGCGGCGGGACCCTGCTCATCGGGGTGGCCGACGACGGAACGATTGTTGGGTTGGACCGCGACTACACAACCCTGAAGAAGCCCGACCGCGACGGATTTGAGCAGGTCCTGATGACGGCGATTGCCGCCAGGCTGGGCGCGGATGCCTGCCGGACCGTGCAGATTGTCTTTCATTCGCTGGAGAACAAGGATGTTTGCCGCGTCATGGTCTCTCCTGCGCATCGTCCGGTATACGTCAGGGACGGCGATAATCCCAGACTGTACGTGCGTACGGGCGTAAGCACCCGCGAGCTCAATGTTCAGGAAGCCATCAATTACACAACCGCTCGCTGGCCGAAATAGACGTTGTCTTCGGCCAGGCGTGGCCCTTCAATGGGCCGCCGTCAGCGCGCCCGCCGGGCACACAGGACCAGCGGGAGCGTAGGGCGCTTTGTTTTGCGCAAAGCACCAATTCACCTGTTCGCGCGAGAACTCATTGACCACGCTTGCTGGCACATCCGCTTCTTTCACTTCCTTGAACTCGAAGGTGATGCTTCCGTCCGGGGCAACCGTCGCTAGCAGATATCCATAAACATCGGTCATGGCAACGGCGGCCGAACCGTGGTCCTTTGGCAGACGATAGCGCACGGCGCCGGCTGAGCCCACAATCCATCCGGGCAACACGTCGCCATTGGGATGGCAAGCGGTGGCGTAGATGTTGTTCATCACGAAGTGCGAATGGCTCGCCAGCACGTACACATTTTTCTGGGTACTGTGCCGGAAGGCCACCAGCTGAGCATAGACATTCCGCCCGCTGCTTTGCTCCTGCGCAGAATCGTTCATGCTGTGCCCAGAAGATGAACTGTCGGGTAGTGCAGCGTGCATCCCCAGAACGACCGTGCGAATGGAGTTGTCCTTCGCGTCATTAACCAGGACACCCTGGAACCAGGTCATCTGGCCGGCATCGAACTCATCGGCCGAGGCATTATCCATGCTGATGAAATCAACGCCGCCTTCGATCCAGTGATAGTACGTCTTCAAGACGTGGTCGTTGGGATTGTCCGCCAGCCGCTGCCGCTGCAGCGCGGGTTGGTTGAGCCAGTCGGCGAACTGCGCGATGTACTGGCCCCGCGCCATGGGTGGAACCAACTCGTGGTTGCCCACCTCCAGGAACACCGGCAAATCTCCAAATGGTCGCAGTTGATGCTGAATGAAGTCAGGCCAGGCACCGGCGAAATAGCCGCTAATGGTGGAAGCCGGATGAGTGTGCAGGTAGTCCTCGTCGAAGT
Organism: uncultured Acidobacteriaceae bacterium; assembly: GCA_963794545.1. Taxonomy (GTDB): domain Bacteria; phylum Acidobacteriota; class Terriglobia; order Terriglobales; family Acidobacteriaceae; genus Bog-257. The sequence continues at coordinate 710,641 of CAWCEH010000007.1, read as the reverse complement.
TGGAGAGGGCCCGATAATCGCCGAGATGCCAATAGAAAGACGCTCCATCGCGACGGACTCCCTGGGCGATCGCGGGCATCACAATGTTGCCGCAGTTGCGTGAGTCACCCGACACTGCGAACTTCCAGCTCGCCGCGGAGTTGTTGGGCTGCTCTTGCGCTCCAAGTGGCGCGGTCGCACACAGTATCAGAAGAAGAGTCAGTATTCCGGCCCGACTTAAGAACTCTTGAAGCGCTAGCGATTTCATGAACGGCACTCGGCAATCGAACATCTGTCCCTCAAAGCGCAAACCCGATAGCAGCTTGGCGCTTCCATACATTAACCGATTGCTGTGTTATCAGCGGAGAATTCATCTCATCGTCTCGTATTGATGTTCAGGTACTAAAGAGATAAGCTGCTGTCGTCTCGTTCCTGTTCTGCGCTAATTGGAGAATCTATGCCATCTGGATTTCGCCGGATTGTTCAGTTATTGCTCGCAGTCGGTGTGTTATTTGGCTGCTCCATCCTCGGATTCGCCAAGCAGGATGCGACGAAGCCTGACGAAGCCCGCTTGAAACCTGCCTATCGCTTCGAGCGCAATCATTGGGTGTACGTACATCTCGAAGGCTCCCCGGCCGACATCGGCTATCAGCACGGCTACCTGTTGGCGCCCGAGATCGAAGATGGCGTTAACACCGTTCGCGCCATAGACACCCACCGCACCAAGCGCGATTGGAATTTCTACCGCAATACCGCGCAGAACATTCTGTGGAAGCATATCGACACGGAGTATCAACAGGAATTGCAAGGCATTGTCGATGGCCTCCACGCCCACGGTGTCAACCTGGACTTGTGGGACGTGGTGGCGTTGAACGCCATGGAAGAGCTTCCCGATTACTACGTTCCCTGGCTGGACAAACAAGAGAAGCGGGCTGACGCGCCTGTCTTGAAGGCGCCGGGAAACTGCAGCGCGCTGGTGGCAACCGGCTCGATGACCAAAGATCACAAGCCTGTCATTGCCCATAGCAACTGGACCGACATTGCCGTTGGCAGCCGCTGGACCGTTATCTTCGACATTGTTCCCACCCACGGTTACCACATGTTGACGGATGGTTTCCCGGGCGTGATTGTGAGCGACGATGATTTCGGTATCAATTCTGCTGGGCTCATGGTTACGGAGACCACGATCACCGGATACGAACTGTTCGACCCCAACGGTGTGCCTGAATTTGTGCGGGCGCGACGGGCGATGCAGTACGCCAGCTCGATCGATGAGTACGTGCAGATCATGCTGGACCACAACAACGGTGGATATGCGAACGACTGGCTACTGGCCGATAACAAGACCGGCGAGATTGCCCGATTTGAGATCGGCCTTAAGATGCACCGCGTATGGCGAACCAAGGACGGCTACTTCGTCGGCTCAAACTTCCCCAGCGATCCTGAGTTCATTAAGAAAGAAACCGATTTCGACACCAGCAACATGGGCAGCTCACCCAATGCTCGTCACAAGCGCTGGGAAGAATTGATGAAGCAGAGTAAGGGGCAAATCGATGTTGACATGGCCAAGAAGTTCCTCGCCGATCACTGGGACAGCTACGAAGGCAAAGAAGACGCAGATGAGCGTTCTCTCTGCGGGCATGTCGCCAACTCTTCCAGAGGCGTTCCCGAGTGGCAGTGGCCCCCGTATGCTCCGGGGGGCGCAGTAACGGCCCAGGCCGCCAACAGCACGATGGCGAAGAACATGAGCCTGCAAGCAAGAGCCGGCTATCCCTGTGGAGAGGACTTCATCGCCGACCAGTTTCTGAAGGAACATCCCGAATTTGACTGGCAGCGTCCGGTCTTGAAGGACATGAAGGGCAATCCCTGGGCGGAGTTCAAGACGGCGGATAAACAGTGAGAGCGCTTTCTTCGCGGCTAGTTTATTTTGCGACCCGAAGCACACGGCTTGCAGGCGGCGGAAAATCTTCCGAACGAGAATTTCGGGTAGTGCGGCGCTTCAGCGCCGCGTCAAGGAGCTGAAGAGCAAACGGCCTCCAAGCCCTGAGGTACATGCCCTGCCGTCGTTAAGACGAGTGTATTTCTTCGGGTCTCGAAACGTTTGCATCTTACGTGTTGTAACAAGCATCTAGGTACTCGAGTGGCCTGACTGACGTTGGCCGAATCATCTTGAGGAGGATGCCCATGTTTCGCAAACTTGTTTCCACTCCGAATGACTTCGTGCTCACCATTGTTCGCCTGGTGCTCGGCATCGTTTTCTTCGCGCACGGCGCGCAAAAGATGCTGGGCTGGTTTGGAGGTTATGGCTTCCACGGCACCATGGGGTTCTTTACCCAGCAGATGGGAATTCCCGCGCCGCTGGCCTTCCTGGCAATTTGCGCCGAATTCTTCGGTGGCCTTGGCCTTCTGGTTGGCCTGCTCAGCCGAATTGCCGCGCTGGGCATCATCGTCAACATGCTCGTCGCCATCGCGACGGTACACCACGTCAACGGCTTCTTCATGAACTGGTCCGGCCAGCAAAAGGGTGAAGGATTTGAATACCATCTCCTGGCGATAGCGCTGGCCATTGTGGTGGTGATCAAAGGGTTGGGCGCTATTTCCATCGATCGCGCGATAGCCGGCGAATAAGCAGCGGGACCGCCAAGTCTTTGTGAGAACATCTGTCGTCCCTACGGGACTCGGATCCATTTCCCACTTTACCCAGCACTCCGCCTACGGCTCCGTGCTGGGCTAAACTCTTTCGCCCCCTTCGGAGCTGGACTTTCGGCCATCCAAATTCCATTGGCGTAAACAAAGAAGGTTTGATTCTCATCCAAGCTCGATCGGCCAGCGTCCGCAATCAAAAGAGGAATGCGTTCCAAGCTGGCACATTCCCACGGCGAAAGCTTTTCTCCGCCTCGCCGATAGACATATTGGAAGCCCATCAGGAAAAGAGGACATGTTCGCAATTGTCGGAATGCTGGTGGTGCTCGCGGCGGTGGTCGGCGGGTTCCTTATGGAACACGGCCCCATCCGTGTGCTGATGCAACCTTCCGAATTGCTGATCATCGGCGGCGCCGCCATCGGCACCCTGCTGGTTGCGAATCCTCTGCACACTCTGAAGGCCATATTGAGCGGCCTGACGCTGGTAATCGGCGGCTCGAAGTTTAACAAGCAACGTTATCTTGACGCCTTGAAGATGATGTACGACCTGTTCAGCAAGATTCGACACGACGGTCCCGGTTCCGTGGAGAACGACATCGAAGCCCCCAAGGAAAGCAAGTTCTTCGCGCACTATCCCGGCTTTCTGAAGGATCATGAGACCCGGGATTTTGTCTGCGACACCATGAGAATGGCCATCATGGGAGGAGTGGAACCGTTTGATGTCGATCAAATGATTGAAGCGGACATGGATGTCCATGCCCACGAATTGAATCAACCTGTGGGAGCGCTGAGCACCATGGCCGACTCGCTGCCCGGATTGGGCATCGTTGCCGCCGTGCTGGGCGTGGTGATGACCATGAGCGCGCTCGGCGGACCTCCCGAAGAAATCGGCAAGAAAGTTGCCGCTGCGCTGGTAGGAACGTTTCTCGGCATCCTGTTGTGTTACGGATTTGTCGGCCCGCTGGCTTCCAATATGGCAAAGCTGGCGGAAGAGGAGCGCGAGTATTGGCACGTGCTAAGGGTCACCATGATCGCTTTCATGAAAGGCACGTCGCCATTGCTGGCGACAGAGATGGGGCGCAGAGCCATCCCCGGTCATGTCCGCCCAACCTTCCAGGAATTTGAGACACACTGCAAGAAGGCGGTGGGCGAAGCGGCCACTCCAGCGGCGGCTCCAGCGAGTGCGCCTCAACCGGCTGCTGTTTCCTGACAAGGAATATTCGCGTGAGCACGACCAGCCAAGTCATCGTGGTAAAGCGCAAGTCCGGGCACGGAGGACACCACGGAGGCGCTTGGAAGGTGGCGTATGCCGACTTTGTTACCGCGATGATGGCACTGTTCATCGTTCTCTGGCTGATGAACTCTAGCAAGCAGATCCAAGTTGCAGTCGGCGGTTACTTCAAAGATCCCACGGGCACGTCGAAGATGGTAGGCACAAATCAAACCGGCTCCGGCGAAAACTTCACGGTATCCAAAGACAACATGGCGAAGTTGAAGGAAGAGCTGCAAACCGTCATTCGCCAGGTCACGGACTTTGACAAGCTGAAGAGCCACATCGAAATGACGGTCACTGCAGAAGGGTTGCGCATCGAACTGCTGGAGTCGGAGAAGGGCACCTTCTTCGAGAGTGGACGACCGGAACCCAACACCAACGGACGAGAGCTGCTGATCACCATTGCGCACGAGTTGGGAAAGATCCCTAACAAAATCTCCCTCGAAGGTCATACGGACGCACAACCTTACGCCGGACTTGCCAATTACAGCAACTGGGAGCTCTCGACCGATCGCGCCAACGCCAGCCGGCGCCTGATGCAGCAGAACGGTCTGCGCGACGATCAAGTGGTGGAAGTGAGAGGATTCGCGGACCAGAAACTGAGAAATCCCAAGAACCCAACCGATCCAGCTAACCGAAGAATTTCGCTGATTGTGCGCTACCTCGAGCAGAAAGCTCCGGCGCTACCCGTTCCCGTCGACGAGAAGAAGCCATAAGAAAGCCTCGCGATTTGTCAGGCTATCTCGGTGATGGGCGGAACGGCAGCAGGACCTTCACGATACAACCTCGAGTGTCCCGGCGATTGGCCAGCTCGATGGAACCTCCGTGCGCCTCGGCGATCTGCTGCGACAGGACCAGGCCGATCCCGGAACCGCCTTGCTTGGTTGTATAGAACGGAACGAAAACATTGCTCGGGTTAAGCAGGCCAAGGCCGTTATCTTCAACGATCAGCGCAATCTTACGATCATACTGTTCCCATCGCATGGAGACCCTCGGAGCTGCGGGTTCCGAACCTGCATGAGCAGACTGCGCTTGCTCCAGTGCGGCATCCACAGCATTGCGCACCAGATTGATGAGCATCTGTTCGATGAGGTCTGGATCGATCATCAGGACACGGTCCGGGCCCGGCACGATGTCAACATTAAGGCGAGTTTCGAGAACAGCAACCCGTTCCAGCAAGGGATGCAGTTCAACCGGTTGCAGGGTCGGCGAAGGCATTTGCGCCAGTCTGCGGTACGACTGCAGGAAGCGGTGCAGGGATGCGGTGCGGGATTCGATAATGTTGAGACCACGCTGAAAATCGGCGTTTTGCTCTTCCGGCAATTGAGGCAGCGGAAGACGCGACGCCAGGCTTCCCGCAATCGAAATTATTGGCGCCAGAGAGTTATTGAGTTCGTGACCCAGCACTCGGATCAAGCGCTGCCATGCGCTGCGCTCTTCTTCGCGCAGAGCGCGGCTCACGTCGGAGAGCACGATCAGACTGTGCGGTACCCCATTCTGGCGAAAGGAACTCTGCCGCACCATCCATCGTGCGTTGGGAGTCGAGTAAGGGAGTGCGACGAGAGTCTCGTTTCTGGCTTCGAAGCACGCGTTGAGTTCGAGTTCGGCAGCAGTCTTGCCCAGCAGCCGTGCCGAGGGCTGCTGCAACAGCCGCTCACCTGCCGCATTTACCAGCCGCAGGATGTGATCGGGATCGAAGGTGAACAGCGGAGCGTCGATTTCATCGACCACGCGCCGCAAGAGCGCAGTCGCTTCAATCGTCTGGATGCGCTGCTCGGTCAGGATGTCGGCAAGTGCATTGATTTCGAGAGCCAGCTCGCCAAGCGCATCGTTGGCTACAGCCCCACGCGCGCGAAAGGAATAGTCTTCTTCGCGCAGAGCGCCCACCACGTTGGTCAAGGTCTGCAGAGGACGCACGATCTGGTCGAGCAGGGCTAAGGTCAACACCAGCCAAAGAAAGAACTGAAGTATCGTCAGCGTGATCTTGACGTTGCGGGTCCACGCGTGGGTCCAAGTGAGAATGGTTCCGAAAGCAATACCAGGAAGAGCGGCCAGTACAGCGAAGAGAGCAATGCGTCTTTCGAAGAGCAATCTCGATCTGCGAGGTCGAGCGCGACGAGTTCGGGCTGCTGACTTGGAGTCGCCGCCTGAACTAGAGTCCATAGCGTTCCATCCGGCGGTAGAGAGCGCCACGGCTCAAGCCCAAGGCCTCAGCCGCCTGACTCACGTTGCCGTGGAACCGCTGCAGCGCTTTGCGAACCAGGATGCCCTCGACCTCTTCGATGCTGAGCTCCTCGAGGTTTTGTCCCTGTGGGCGTTGCACATTGAGTCCGAGATCCGAGACCTGGATTTCACTGGTGTGGCACATCAGAACTGCACGTTCCAGGGTGTGCTCCAGTTCGCGGACGTTCCCTGGCCAGGCATACTGCATCATGGTCTGAAGAGCGGGTGCGGCGAAACCGGTTACCGGAACACGATAGCGTGAAGCATATCGCTTCAGGAAGTGTGCCGCCAATGCTGCGATATCTTCGCGACGTTCGCGCAGGGCAGGGATGTGGATCTCAACCGTGTTCAGACGGAAAAGTAAGTCTTCTCTGAACTGGCCCGCAGCAATGGCCATTTGCAGATCGATGTTAGTCGCGGAGATGACGCGCACGTTGATTCGCTCGGTGCGGGATGAGCCAACCCGCTCGATCTCGCCGGTCTCCAGCACGCGCAGCAGTTTGGCTTGCTGACGCATAGGAACATTTCCAATCTCATCGAGAAAGATGGTGCCATTGTCGGCCAATTCGAAACGCCCGATGCGGTCGTTACGCGCGTCGGTGAATGCACCCTTCACGTGGCCGAAGAGTTCGCTTTCGAAAGTACCTTCAGGAAGTGCGCCGGTGTTTACCGCAACCAGAGGCATTGCGGCGCGCGCCGACAAAGCATGCAGGGTCTGGGCCACCACCTCTTTGCCAGTGCCGTGTTCGCCGGTGACGAGCACGTTGGCGTCAGAGGGGCCGATGCGAGCCATCGTCTGTAACACCGGTTGCATGGAAGGAGCGGCGGCAATGAACTCGGGGCGTCCGTCGGCACGCAAGAGTCTCGCTTCGGCCTCCAGATGCTGGGTACGTTGCAGAGCGCGATGCAGTTCAACCTGCGTACGCAGGATGGCTAGCAGGCGTTCGTTTTCCCACGGCTTCTGAATGAAATCGCGGGCGCCACGGCGCATGGCTTCGACAGCCAGGCCGACGTTTCCCCAAGCGGTCATCACGATCACCGGGATGCTGCTATCGAAGGCAACTATCTGGGAGAGCAGATCCAGTCCCTCCTGCCCTGAAGTGGTGTCGCGGGTGTAATTCAAGTCAATCAGCACGGCATCGTAGAAATCGCTGGCGAGAGATTCTCGTACCGCTGCTGGGGACTTCGCGGTATCAACTTCAAAGCCTTCTGGACGGAGCAGCAGTTCGATCGCTTCGAGGATGTGCGGTTGATCATCCGCCGCTAAAATGCGGCCTCCTCTTTGCCGCTCACGCGTACCGGCGGGCGAGTCCTGCACCGTCTCGGAGCTTCCTTGGCTTTGCGTCTTGGGCAATATGCTCTCCGTCAGGGTGCGGTGCCGTTCACTGCATCCTGGATCTGAATGCCATTATCTTCCAGAGTGGTTCCGGTGGCGCGTTCCAACTCGAGCTTAGACTTCTGGTATGCCGTCGTGGCATTTAGCAGATCGAGTTCGGCGACGGCAAGATCGCGCTGTGCCGTCAACGTCTGGAAACTGGATCCCGCACCAAGCGTCTGTTCCTTCTGCATGATCGTAAACGTCTTGTCCGCCAAGTCGCGCGCTTTTTTCGCTGCTTGCACGCGGGCCCGACCCTGCTCAAGAGCATATTGTGCGTTGCGCACTTCAATTCGAATCTGTTTCTTCAGTTGCTGTAGGCGTAACTCGGCCTGACGGTATTCCAGTTCCGAACGATATTGGTCTGCCTTGGCCACCCGGTTACGAATCGGGAGAGTCAGATTAAGACCCACAAAGTAATCCGGGGATGAATTGTTGAATGAATCCGCGAAAGCTCCCCCGAAGCAGCAAGGTGCAGTCGTGATGTTGGGAGTCAGGTAGTAGAACGGATTCGGTTCTCCCGCCAAGCCTGTGCCGCCGTAGAACCCCACCAGGGCAAGCGTTGGAAGCAACGCATTCTTGGCTGCCTGCCGGCTAATCTGGCGGTTCTGCAAGTCAATCTGCGACTCCGAAAGCTCCGGACGGTCTTGCAAAGCCATCGTGATCAGGTCCTGGGTCGATTTGTCGGGAACCGTATCCGTCGGTTCCAGCCGGTCAGTAGGAATTACCGGCATCGACTCCAGCACGGGATCGTCGAGGTTCTTGGTGAGCGCATTCTTGATCAACGATTCTTGTAATTGCAGATTTGTCTTGGCGATGGTCAGGTCCTGATCGCGCCGGGACACCTCGGCTTCGGCGCGCATTACATCCATCGCTGGAATGGCCTCCAGCTGGAGCTGTTTTTGCGCGTTTTGGAGGCTTTGCTGCGCAAAGGCATAGGACTGCTCGTTGACTCGCTCTTCTTCGTAGGCGCTAACCAGGTCCCAGTAGATGTTGGCAATCTGTGTGACCGTAGCCACCACCTGGCTCTTAAAGGCGATGTCAGAGATCTTTTTATTGTTACGGGCGATGCGCAAGTAGCGAAGATTAGGGCCGGTTCCAAATCCCGCCAGGAGTTGCTGTTGCAACGTAACGCGGTAGTACGTCCCAAGTTGCGGGCTGAGGCTGCTGTAAATACTGTTCGTAGCTTGCCGGTTGTTGTCGACCTCGAAGGTAAAACTGGTTCCGGTAGGAAACGCCTGCGTGTAATTGACGTTCACCTGTGTGGTATTTAGTTGCAACGCAGGCACGCCGTAGATTTGCAGGTTGGAGAGAGGCGTCGTCTGATGCTCCAAGCCGCTAATCACACCGACTGCCGGGTCATACGATTGCACCGGAGTTCCCGCGCCGAGGGTCGACTGCACCAGACCGGCAGCGCCAGCTCCCGCACCTCCTGCACCTCCGGTCGTGCCGCCGGCTCCGGCGCCCGGAGCGCCAGTTCCGAAGCCACCCACGCCTCCGCCCGGCGTGCCTCCCACGACACCCGTATTGACGCCGCGGAAGGAAGCGCCAGCCTTTGTTCTCTGAATGTCGGTGTCGGCGATGGGCAGGTTGTAGCGGGCGATAGCCAGATCGAGATTGTTCTCCAGAGCCAGGGCGATTGCGTCTTGCAAAGAGATGTACAACTTTCCGTCGCGGATGAGACGTTCTATGCGGGGCGAATTATCCAGCTGCGGCTCGGGTACCTGGCTTGGAGCATACGCAGCGAACGGGTTATGCGAATGAGGAATCGCCAGCCGAGCGGGGGTGTGTATGGAGAGTTGAGCAGGCGTTGTGGAATTGGGCGGCTGCGGTGTCGGCGCATTCGGCATCTGCTCCGGCGCGGAACCAGCCGGCGTTTGCGTCTGCGTCTGCGCTTGTGCGCCAACCAGCAAACAGCATAGGGAAAGCACTAGAATTGGCGACCTGAAAACGCGTTCCATCATGAACGGACCGCCTCCCCGCTCGGTGCGAGCGCGGGATTCGAGGTGTCGCCCACCAGCCACCCATCGCGCATTTGAATGGTGCGCGTTCCGTACGACGCGTTGACGTCTCGAATGCGTGACTTGCACAATCGTCGTTCCCTCACGATTCAACGCGCTGAACAACTCCATGATTTCCTTGGCCTGGCTGGAATGCAGATTGCCAGTCGGCTCGTCGGCCAGCAACAGCGCCGGCTTGTGGATGACAGCCCGCGCGACGCCGACGAGCTGCTGCTGTCCGCCGGAAAGCTGGTTGGGATACAGGTCCTTCTTGGCGACGATCTGAAAATGGTCAAGGGTCTCGGCCACCATGCCTTGTCTCTGACTGCGTGGGATGTCCTTGTACGACAGAGGAAGATCGATGTTTTCTTGCACGGTCAAGTCGTCGAGCAGGTGGTAACTTTGAAAGACCATTCCGATATTGCGCTTGGCCAGTTCGGCGCGATCTTTGCGCTTCATCGCGTGCACGCCTTCCTCGCGAAACCAGTATTCGCCCGCCCACTGATCGTCAAGCAGAGCGAGTACGTTCAGCAGCGATGACTTACCCGCTCCGGACGGTCCCATGACGGTGACAAATTCACCTTCCCGGATGGTAAGGTCAATGCGACGCAAGACCCAGGTCTGCCCCGCTCCGGTTTTGTAACTGCGTTCGACGTTCTTAAGCTGGATCATGATGTTAACAATTGGCACCTAGCAGCTAGCAATTAGCGATCAGCTTTCGGCAGTCAGTAAGATAGCCAGTGGAAACGCTATATTGCGTCCGTAACCTGCCATCCGGAGTGAGGTAGTCGATATGGCATCTTCCCAAACTCTCGATCTAGTTGCTAGCTGCTAATTGCCAGTTGCTCACTGAGTCTCCTGCATCAGCCTTCGCAGCTCTTCCTCGGCGACAACTTTTCCGTCGAACAAGTGAACCTCGCGCTGCGCATGCGCCGCGAAACGAGGATCGTGGGTCACCATGCAAATGGTGGCGCCTTCACGGTGAAGCTTTTGCAGCAGCTCCATCACAGCTTCACCGTTGCGCGAGTCGAGATTTCCGGTAGGCTCGTCCGCCAGCAGGATGGAAGGCGAGCCGGCCAGCGCTCTCGCTACCGCTACGCGCTGCTGCTGACCGCCGGACAGTTGCGAGGGATAATGCCGCAGCCGATGGGCCATGCCGACGCGTTCCAACGACTCCAGCACCCGGCGTTTGCGCTCGGCCGCGGGCATGCCGTCACGATAGGTCAATGGCAGCTCGACGTTCTCGTACACGGTGAGGTCGCCGATGAGGTTAAAGCTCTGGAAGATGAAGCCGATCTCGCGGTTGCGAATACGCGACCGATCGGCGAAATCGAGGTTCGCGACCGGCTGCCCATTGAGTTTGTAGTCGCCAGCGGTCGGAGTGTCGAGCAGGCCGATGATGGAAAGCAAGGTTGACTTGCCGCAACCCGACGGGCCGGACATGGCGACATACTCGCCTTTGCGCACCATGAGATGCACACCAGCCAGGGCGTGCGTCTCGACTTCATCCGTGTAAAAAACCTTGGTGAGGTTTTCGATCTCAATCAGCGGCAATCCTGCATCGCTCATATTGTTGTCTCTCTCGCTTTTCGCTATTCGCTTCTCGCTTTTCGTCAGAAGGCGGATACTAATCTTCAACAATGTGTACGAAATTTCACTGCCAACCGTTCGTTTCGCCCTAGCCAATTCCTGAGTTCAAAGCGACAAGCGAAAGGCGAACTGCGAAAAGCGTCCTTATCTACTCCAGCCTTACGCGATCGGTGTTGTCCCACCGCGACATGTCGGAGAGAATCACCGTATCGCCCTCATGCAACCCGGAGTCGATTTGAATCAGGTTCACGGAGGCGCGTCCCGTCTTCACCTGTACACGCGTTGCTCCCTTTCCGTCGGGATCGAGCTTGAACATGGAAATCGTGCTGGTTTCCTGACCGAAAGCGGGACGTCCCACATAGAGCACGTTTTCCAGTCGCTCCAAGTCGATGGTGCCATCCACGCTCAGATCGGGCCGCGCGCCCTTAGGTAATTCGCCAGTCAACTTTACGTCGACCGTTACTGTCCCGTTCTGCACTGCGGGATCGACGCGGCTTACTTCGCCGGGTATCACGCCATTGTGCGTATCCACCGATGCAGGCTCGCCGATCTGGACGTCACGGGCCTGCGTCTCCGGAATCTTGAGCTCTGCCATCAGGTGGTTCGGTTGCACAATCCTCGCCAGCTCGGCTCCAGGCAGCACGTGCTGTCCCACCTGCAACGGCAAATCCACCAGCACGCCTGCAACCCCGGCTTGTACTTTCAGGCGCTGCAATTGCTTCTGTTTGAGATCCGCCAAAGCGCGCATTTCCTCCACCTTCGCCTGTTGCACGGCCAGTTGGGAAACGATGGCTTTCTCATTGATCGTCAAGCGCTGGTCTTCGATGTTGTTGCGCGTGACCAGCTCCTGGGCCTTGCCCGCGGAGGCCTTGGCAGTGAGCCCGGAAATTACGCCGAGGTCATAAAGCGCTTTGTCGGTTTGCGCCTGGCGCTGCGCTTCCGCGTAATCAGCATTGACGGTGGCAGCTCCGGCTTTTTGCGTCATCAGGTCGCTGTCCAGCTTTACCTTCAGGCTCTGGTACTCGGCTTCGGCCGCCTTTACCTGTAATTGTGCGTCCAACGCCTCTTGTTCAAGTTGGGGATTGCTCATCTCCACCAGGACGGTGTCGGGTTCGACCAGCGATCCGGGAAGCTTGACGATTCGGATGACGGTAGCTTCGGTCTCGGCGGGAATCTGGCGGACATCTTCATGACTCGGGATCAGGGTCCCCAGGCCGCGTACTTGACGCAGCATCGAACCCCGCTTCACGGTGTCGGTCCAGATGGTGGTGCGATCAACCGTCGGGGCAGCAGGTTTCAGACGCGAGATTCCGACGGTTACGCCAATCAACACCACAACGGCAATGCTGACCCACAGAATTTGCCGGCGGCGCTTTTGACGCTTTAATTCAGGACGGGCGATATCCATTACGCCTTCCCAGGTGCAACTGGAGAACCATTTCCGATCGACATTAGTTTCTGCGTTCTCAGAAGGTTAAGTGAATCGCGCGTTTCTTGAAATGAGGGGCCGTGTCCCTACGCGGATTGTAGTGTCCAATTTCGGACAGCGCAATCCGCGTTGCGATCTGCGACTCACCAAGCCACCAAAAGGGCGGTTTTCAGCTTGACCAAAGTGCGCACTCATCGGCAAGCAATGATCTCGCGCAACGGATGTGGACGCGTCGACCCATTGACGCCCTTTGCGCGCTGCCCTAACATCCGGTTCAATGGCAATTGAGGCGCCCAGCAGCGGCCAGGTACTGGGTCACTATCGGCTGATCGAACAGATCGGCGCGGGAGGGATGGGCGTCGTCTTTCGCGCCCATGATGAGCAGCTGCAGCGCGATGTTGCCGTCAAGATCCTGCCTGCGGGACTGTTCGCCGACGATGCCTCCCGCAAACAGTTCCGGAAAGAGGCGCTGGCTGTCGCCAAGCTGAATCATCCCCACATCGCTATGGCCTTCGATTTTGGGGAGGAAAACGGCGTTGATTATCTTGTTACGGAGTACATTCCCGGCCTCAATCTCGACGAGATGCTCGCCCATCAGTCTCTTACCCAAAAGACCGTCCTGGAATTAGGCATACAACTGGCGAGCGGATTGGAAGCGGCGCACCGCGAGAACGTCATCCATCGCGATCTGAAGCCGGGAAATCTGCGGGTCAACCCTGACGGCCAGTTGAAAATTCTCGACTTTGGCCTCGCCAAGCTGGTTGAACCCGTTGACGAAATAGCTGAGACGGCCAACCTCACCACCAGCCTCTCGCTCAGCGGAACGATCCCCTACATGGCGCCCGAGCTATTGCGCGCCGAAACCGCCGATGCGCGTTGCGACATTTGGGCAGCCGGCGCAGTGCTTTATGAAATGGCGACGGGTAAGCGTGCGTTTCCGGACCGTCAGCCGTCGCTGCTGATCGATGCCATTCTGCATTACGATCCGGTGCGGCCGTGCCTCCTCCATCCCGGGATTTCCCCTGCGTTGGAGGCGGTGATCCTGAAAGCGTTAGATAGGGAACCCGATCTGCGCTACCAGTCGGCGCGGGAGTTGAAGGTGGACTTGGAACGGCTCCTCGCAGGTGATGAGTTGTCCACGGAAACTCTTCGCCGTACCACCGTTGTCGAAGTAGAGCGCAAGGCCCGCAATCGAAAAGTCGCATTCATTCTCGCAGCTGTATTGCTGGCAGGAGTTGCAGTTGGATATGCAGTCAAACGCTGGTGGCCAGTCGCGCAGTCAACGCGGCAGCGGATCATGGCCGTGTTGCCCTTCGACACCATAGGCCAGGACCCTGCGACCAGCGCTCTCGGTCTGGGCCTGACCGAAACCCTCACCGCCAAGCTGGTCCAAGCTAGCGACACGGATGCTATCCAGGTGGTCTCGCCGCGCGACCTGCGCGACCAGGGAGTTAAGACTGCGGAGGACGCCCGTCGCGAGTTCGGCACCGATTTCGTTTTAGAGAGCAGCCTGCAGCGCTCCGACCAGACCATACGCATCAACTGCTACCTGGTAGATTCCAGGACACACCGGCAAATTGCCGCGCGCAGCATCACGGTGGATGCCAACGATGTATTCGGAATGCAGGACCAGGTTGTAAGGGAGACGCTAGACATGCTGCCGGCGCGAATCGAGCCAGAACAGCGCCGCAAGTTGAGCGTCCATCAGGACACCCAGCCCGCAGCTTACGAAGCCTACATACGTGGCCGAGGTTACCTGCAGGAATTCAACAAGCCGGAGGACATTGACAACGCGATCACCGAATTTAAGCAGGCGATCAAGATCGATCCCAATTATGCACTCGGCTATGCCTCACTGGGCAAGACTTATTGGATTGGATTTCAGCAATTCTCAAGAGGCAATGAATGGGTTGACCAGGCCTCGCGGAATTGTCAGAAGGCATTGTCCTTGAACCCAGAGTTGGTGGAAGGCCACATCTGCCTCGGCACGCTTTTTAACGGCACCGGTAAGTATGACAAAGCGGTCGAGGAATTCCGGCGCGCCGTACAGTCGGAGCCAAGCAGCGAAGATGCTCTGCGCGGTTTGGCCGATGCCTACACGAACCTGAGCAATTTCGCTGCGGCCGAATCCACCTACAAGAAGGCAATCGCATTGCGGCCCAACTATTGGGCGGTCTATAGCTGGCTCGGTGCATTTTATTTCGGACAGAACCGCTATGCCGATGCAACAGTCGCATTTCTGAAATCAACCCAGCTTTCCCCCAATAACTATCTTGGCTACTTCAACCTTGGGGGGGCTTATGGTCTGGAGGGACGTTACTCGGAGGCCATAGATGCGTTGAAGCGCTCGATCGAACTACGGCCCAGCTTGGACGCCTATGGGAACCTGGGCTACACGTACACCCTGATGCACCGCTACCCGGAGGCGCTCTCAGCGCTAGAACAAGCGCTCAAGATCGACGATCATGATTGGCTCAACTGGGGAAATCTTGGCGATGCACTTTACTGGAGCCCGAGCAGGCGCGCTGAAGCAGACGCCAAGTATCGCAAAGCGATTGAAATCGCAGCTTCCAAGCTCGAGGTCAACGCGGACGATATACTCATCCTGGCTTATTTGGCGGATTATTCAGCCATGGTTGGAGACCGCCAGGCGGCAATCACATATATCGAAAAAGCGCTGAAGCTGGCGCCCTCGAATGGCGAGGCGCTATTCCGCGCGGCCCTGGTGTATAACCACTTCGACCAAACCGACCAGACGCTTAGTTATCTGACGAAGGCCGTAGAAGCTGGTTATTCGCGCACGGTTGTCCGTGATACTCCCGATTTCGCCAACCTGAAACCAAACCCACGGTTTCGCCTACTAGCCGCAACTCCTTGAGCCTTACGGTCCAGGCTTAATATGCATGCCGTCGGACCCGACTCCGCATTGTTTGCCGTTGATAGTGATCTGCTGGTAGGGATAGACCCTTTCCACCGCACTGGTGGGTATTCCGGAAGGCGAAGTGCAGTTCCCGGCGGTAGCAGTGAATTGGTTTTGCGCGAACGGAGACGCACCCGGCGCGAACTGCAGGTCAAGGGCAAGCTTATTCCCAGATTGATCGACGGCGCACCAGATAGCCGACTGGTCAAAGTGCAAGATCGCATTCGTGACGACTGCCCCGCCTTGGTTCTGAACACAATTGCCATTGTTGTCGGTAGTCAGGGTGATGGTGGTCGGACCTGTTTGGCCGCCTTTCATTTTTTCTCCTCCTTCTCCACCTTCTTTGCGGCAAGCTGGTAGAAACAGACACGAGCAAATCGCTAGTGCTACTCCCAACTGCATGCGGTGCGAAGTCATGACAGGTTCCTTTCTTTTGCGTGTGCAACACTACCACGCTGTGAGTTACTGTCAAGTAAAACTGTTGCAAGTGTGTTGCCACTGGCGCTGCCACCACGTTCGAGCGGCAAACCCTCACACCTTGACGCCAGCAGCACCGTGGTCCTCACGAGGACGAGCTGTATTCAATCAGCTTTCAATCTTCCTTTAGCTCGCCTTTGATATCCAGGTTCCGGATAAGCCTATGCAGATAATTCGGATGAAGCCCGAGCTGCTTGGCGGCCTCAGTGTAATTACCCTTGGTCTGCGTAACGGCATCGATGATCAATCGCTTCTTGAGCTGATTAACCCGATCGTGATACTTCACTGCGCCCGGCTCACTCGGCTGCACTTCGAGTAGGGCCGCCGGAAGATCATCGGGAAGAATTTCATCCGTCAGACCCAGAACCATGGCGTGTTCGAGGGCATTCTCCAATTCGCGCACGTTGCCCGGCCAGCTATAGGCCATGAGCAATGCCCGCGCCTCCGCGGAGATGCCTTTGAGCGCGCGCTTGCATTTCTCCGCGTACTTGGCGGCGAAGTAGATGGCCAGCAGCGGAATATCGTCAGGTCGCTCCCGCAATGGAGGAATCACCACTGAAACCACGTTCAGGCGGTAGTAAAGGTCCTGGCGGAACTCGCGGTCCTTGATTGCCTGTTCCAGGTTCTTGTTTGTGGCCGTGAGCACCCGAGCGTCGAACTTAAGGGTGTGGGTGCTACCCACGCGCTCGAACTCGCGCTGTTGTAGCACTCGCAGCAATTTCGCCTGGAGCGGAGAGGGCAGTTCGGCAACCTCGTCGAGAAACACGGTGCCACTCTCGGCCACTTCCAGCTTGCCTTTCTTGGTTGCAATCGCGCCGGTGAAAGCACCCTTTTCGTGTCCGAACAATTCACTTTCCAGAAGCGCTTCGGGAATAGCGGCGCAATTAATGGCCATAAATGGCTTGCTGGCGCGCGGACTGTTGCGATGGATTGCGCGCGCCACGAGTTCCTTGCCCGTCCCGCTTTCACCGCGAATCAGGACCGTGGAATCGCCGCCGGCCACCCGGGAGATGAACTCCTGCACCTGCCGCATGGGATTACTCTCGCCGACGATGACGCCGTCCATATCCAACTCAGTCTGCAGACGGCGATTTTCGCTACGCAGAGTCTCCAAGGCCAGAACGTTTTCCAAAGTGACGGCGGCGATTCCAGCGACGGAGGTGAGAAAGTTGACATGGTCATCTTCAAATTTCTTTCCCGCGCCGTAAGCGATCAGATACAGAACTCCTATCGTGCGTTCCACCGCTATCAGCGGCATGCAGAGAACGTTCTCCGCCTTGCGCGATTGAGAGGAGGGCTTGCTGAGAATGGACGACCGCTCCCATAGCGCACGCTGTACGATGTCCCGCCGGATCTGCAGTTGAGGCGAGTCGCCACCTTTACGACTCCAGGTGCAACTGGAACTGGGATCATCGTCGACGTGACGGGTGATTACGACGGCGGCGGAGTCGGCGGGAACCACTTCGCAAATTAATTCCAGGAGCCGCCGCTGCAGCGGCTCCAGTTCGCGGATTGAATTGATGGTGCTTGCGACTTTGAACAGGGCGTTCAGGTCGCGCGCCATCCGGCCCACGTCGGTACCGAGGTTCGAAGGAGACGGTAATCGGTTGGTGCTGGTGGTAGTTAGAAGGTCGGCTGGCGAGTCGTCGCGGAACTGCACCAGCCGCGAAATCAAACTGTCGTCTTCGCCGATAAGAAACACCAACTCGCAATGGCCTGCCCGAATGGTGTCCCCGTGACTCAACAGCTTTCGCCGCACCGGTATGCCGTTTACGAAGGTCCCGTTGTGACTGTCGAGGTCAACTAGATGAAAAGCCGCGTCGGTCTCGCTGATGGAGAAATGCTTCCGCGAAACCGCGCGGTCGTGCAGGCATAGGTGGTTGGTGGAGTCGCGCCCCACGGAAAACTGGCTCGCGGTCAGCCGTACCACCGTTCCTTTCGCCGATCCCGACACCACCACGACTCTCGAGTCCACGAACCGCCTCCGGGCAGTTAGTTTAGCCCACTCCCGCCAAATTCATGGAATTTATCTGAAAACATCGGGCCGACTAACACAATGGATAGATGCGCTATCTCTTCGGATATTGCCAAGCGGCCAAATGCCGCCCCGAAAAATGTCTTCCGTCATTCTCCTCAAACGCAAGTCATTGCAAATTAAGAGATAAGAAGAGTCGGCTGAAACCAGCTTCGGGTTGGCATGAGGCTTGCAATATCTAAATGCGTCACAGCAAGCTCAGTCAGAAAATGACGGAGCGGCTGCAAATCAAATTCAATCTGGGTTCCCAAGACCGGAGCCCCCAAGGAGGAGTTATGAAGCGCAATATCTACGGGGCCTTCGCGATGCTCGCGGCAGCTCTGATCGTTAGCGTGCCTTTCGCGCAAGCACAGTCTCGCGTTAAAGCTGAGGTGCCTTTCGCCTTCAGTCTGCAAGACAAAACGATGCCGGCTGGCAATTACCAGATCATCGCGGTGAGCGATCGAGTACTTGAGGTGTGGAACCTGGGTGCGCAGCACGGCCAGTTGCTGGCGAAACAGATCTCGGTCCAGTCCAAGGACCAGAGCCCGAAGCTGGTATTCCACAAGTATGGCGACCAGTACTTCCTGAGCCAAATTTGGGACGGCCAGAACGATACCGGCATCCAGCTTGCCGAGTCGAAGCGCGAGAAAGAAGTGAAGATGGCAGGTCTTACCAGCGCGTCTGAAACCGTGATTGTCGCAATGAAGTAGTCGCAAAGCCTCGAGCAAAGAAACCCGGAGCGCGAGCTCCGGGTTTTTCGTTTGGTGCATTGTCGGATGGAAATCGGTTCTTACCAGGCGCGGCGCGGTCCGCGCAATACGCGCGCTGGAAGCAGGATGATGGCCTTTAAAAGTTCCAGCACTCCTTCGACGGCAAATCCCAGGAGCCGGAACGGCAATAAAAACAACCACACCAATGGGTACAGCACCAGCACGAATAGTGCCAGCGGCCAGCAGAAGAACAACAGGATGCACCAAAGAAGGAAGGTCAACATAACTCCTCCTGTCTGTAAATACGTTACACCTGACCGCGAAGTTCCGCACCCCTAACCATGGCCGCCTCCCCCGCTAATCTCGCGCACGATCGAGCCAACAAACGCCTTCGCGTCGCCGAATAGCATGAGCGTATTGTCGAGATAGTAGAGCGGATTGTCGATGCCGGCAAATCCCGGACTCATGCTGCGCTTGATCACCATGACGGTACGAGCCTTGTCGACGTCGAGAATCGGCATACCGTAGATCGGACTTCCCGCGTCGCTGCGGGCCGCGGGATTGGTAACGTCGTTAGCTCCGATCACCAGAGCGACGTCCGTCTGCGGAAAATCGGGATTGACTTCATCCATGTCCAGCAACTTGTCGTACGGGATGTCGGCTTCCGCAAGCAAGACGTTCATGTGCCCAGGCATGCGGCCCGCAACCGGATGAATGCCAAACTTCACGTCCACACCCTTCTTGGTCAACGCGTCATACAGCTCGCGGACCTTGTGCTGCGCTTGCGCAACCGCCATGCCGTAGCCCGGAACAATCACGACCTTGTTCGCGGCCGACAGGATCGCGGCGGCTTCTTCCGGAGTTGCACTGCGTACGGTCCGGGCCTCGACCACGGCAGCGCCTGCGGTCTGCACCTGTCCGAACGCTCCGAACAGAACGTTCGTGAACGACCGGTTCATCGCCTTCGACATGTTGACGGAGAGAATGAAGCCCGATGCCCCATCGAGCGCACCGGCCACGATCAAGAGCTTGCTGTCGAGTACGAAACCCATCGCGGCAGCGGAAAGTCCGGCATAAGAATTCAGCAGCGAGATCACGGTCGGCATGTCGGCGCCACCAATGGGGACGATCATCATCACGCCGAAAATCAGAGGGATCACGACGATCGCCGGGTACAGATAGACGGCGTCGGGATGGAGCACCAGATACACAGCGATCGCAATCGATATAGCCAACAATCCCAGGTTGACGAAGTTCTGCCCTTTGTACGTGATTGGCCGCTGCGGCAGGATTTCCTGAAGCTTGCCCGCCGCCATCAGGCTGCCCGTTATGGTTAGGGAGCCCAGGATGACTTCCAGCGACAGCACCGACATCATGAAAGGCGGAACATTAGGGGCTCGCAGGTAGAACTCCGCAGTTCCCACAAGCGTCACGCAAAGCGCGCCGAAGGCGTGGCTCAGAGCAGTTCGCTGCGGGACGGCGGTCATTCCGACGTTGCCGAGCGGGACGCCGATGATCGCGCCCAGAACCAGCCCGATGGCGATCCACTTGTAGTCCACGATGCCGTGATAGAGCAGGGTGCCAGCAACAGCCAACACCATTCCCAATTCGCCCGCCCAAACTCCGCGCCGCGCGGTGACTGGCGAACTCAGCCACTTCAATGCGAGGATGAAGAGGACGGCAGCGACGATGTAGGTGATCTCAATGACGTATTCGGACGCTGGAGTCATGGCTTCTGTGTCCGGCTGGATTTGAACATCTTGAGCATGCGGTCGGTAATGATGAAGCCGCCCACGGCGTTACTGGTTGCGGCAACGATGGCAATCGTGCCCAGCACCGTCGCAAGCGTCGACTTGTGCTCGCCTGCCAGAATGATGGCGCCGACCACGGCAATCGCGTCCAGGGCGTTGGTAAGCGACATCAGCGGTGTGTGCAGCAGCGGCGATACCCGGCGAATCACTTCAAATCCGATAAATGCCGCGAGTATGAAGACGTACAGGCTGTTGATCAGGTCAGCCGTCACCATTAGCTTGCCTCCTTCGACTGAGAGACCAGGGCTGGCAGGGAATAGAACTCCCGCACTCGTGGGTTCACCACTTCACCTCCCTGGGTAACCAGGGTGCTGCGAGTGATCTCGTCCTGCAGGTCCAGCACAAGTTTTCCATCCTTCACCATATGCAATAGGAAGTTTGTAATATTTTTGCTGTACATCTGGCTGGCGTGATACGGAACCGCACTGGCCAGGTTGATGTTTCCGATAATCGTCACACCGTGCTCGACCACCTGCTCGCCCGTCTGGGTCAGCTCACAGTTGCCTCCCCGTTCCGCCGCCAGGTCAACGACCACTGAGCCTTGTGCCATGCCAGCCACCATCTCCTTGGTCACCAACACCGGCGACTTCTTGCCGGGAACCACCGCCGTCGTGATCACAACGTCGCTTTCGGCGACTACCTTTCCGAGCAATTCGCGCTGACGCTGATAGAACGATTCGTCTTGCGCTTTCGCATAGCCACCTGCATCCTGAGCGTCGGCCGCCTCGATGGGGAGTTCGACGAACCGTCCTCCCAGGCTTTGAACTTGTTCCTTGACCGCCGGGCGTAGGTCGTAAGCCGACACCACCGCGCCTAATCGGCGGGCGGTCGCGATGGCTTGCAGGCCAGCCACGCCTGCGCCGATCACCAATACGCGCGACGGCGTAATCGTACCGGCCGCTGTTGTCAGCATGGGAAAGATCCGAGGCAGCGTGTCGGCGGCGAGCACCACCGCTTTATAGCCAGCGATGGTTGACATGGACGAGAGCGCATCCATGCTTTGAGCACGAGTGATGCGGGGCATCAGCTCAACCGAAAAAGCTGAGACGCCAGTCTCCGCAATTGCCTGAACCGTATGCATATCTCCGAGTGGCCGGAGAAATCCTATCAATGCTTGATCGCGGTGGAGAAGGGGCAAATCCGCCGTGCCAGTCTTGTCGTTCGAGCCGTAACACAGTACCTGTACCACCACATCGGCGCCGAATGCTTCCTCGCGGGTGGCGACAATTCTTGCCCCTTTATCGATGTACTGGCTATCGGGGTAGCCGGCTTCCATGCCAGCTCCCGTCTGGACTATGACTTCAACACCCACTTTGGCATAACTGGGGATTACCGCAGGGATAAGCGCCACGCGCCGCTCCCCCGGGAAACTTTCACGGGGAACACCAACAATCATGGAGTCTCCTCCCTCTTTTTCTGCGCCATTTCTGAGGCAACGCCAGTCGATGTGCGATTCTTGAAATCGACTGGAAGGGAGCATTCTATCTAGAGTCCTGCGAATGTGCACCTTAACCTGATCGAATTGAAGACCTAAAGGGATTGGATTTGGGTTGCCGCCGCCATTTGTGTTCTTCTAACCATGTCGGCGATGATTGAAAACCTAGGCGAGCATGACAGGTGGACTTGCCGAAGGAGGTTCGTTGCGCAGCGGCCTTCCTCGACGAACCAGTCATCTGGGATTTTTCTAAACCAGGGGAACTCTTTCAGTAAATTCGGAGCTAACTCTGGCATCGCCAGAGCGACACCGTGCTTGACCCTTGTCTAAGCTATTTAATACAAGGCAGTTATCGCAGGCATTAGCAGTTTTCGGCTCACAGGTAGCGTGCTTATTAGGACACCCGCTGTTGTAGAAATACAACAACCGGAGTCTTGCTGGAGCCTGTAGTCTTAAGGTCTGCGCTGCACTTAGTCTTTCTCTTTTGGTCTACGAAAGAACAACTCGGAACCCCGTTGAATCCAGTGGCGTTGGTCTCCATAGCGGAGCACCTGTCCATCTGCGAATCCTGCCCGCCCCTACAGGTACTGGAATCGTCTTCCGTCGCGTTGACCTCGACGGCTTCGAAGTGGAAGCCATCAGTCGCAATGTAGCGAAGGTCAGTTACGCCACCAGCTTGATGAAGAAGGGCGTGCTGATCTCCACCACGGAGCACTTGCTGTCGGCCTTTATCGGGATGGGTGTGGACAATGCCATTGTGGAGCTCGACAACCTAGAACTCCCCATCCTGGATGGCAGCGCGCTGCCGTTCGTGGAGATGCTCACCCAGGCGGGGCTGCGCCAGCAACGGCGCAAGCGTGTGTACCTCAAGATTCTGCGCCCTTACGAAATGCGGGAAGGCGACAAGTTCATGGGCGTATACCCGGCGGAACGGTACTCCGTCAGCTACGCGATTAACTTCCCGCATCCACTGATTGGCCGCGAACGATTCCAAGTCGAACTCTCCAATGGCAGCTATGTGAAGGAGATCGCATCGGCGCGGACGTTTGGTTTTTTGGAGCAGCAGCGCGCCATGCTGAACATGGGCCTCATCCGCGGCGCGTCGCGCGAGAACTGCATCGTGCTTACCCCCCAAGGAATTGACAATCCACCGCTGCGCTACAGCGACGAGTTCGTACGCCACAAGGTGCTGGACCTCATCGGCGACCTCGCCTTGTTCGGCAAGCGCATTCTGGGCTACGTCAAAGCCGATCGCGCCGGACACGCCATGCACACGGCCATCGTCTCTCGCATTTTGCGCGATCCCACCTACGCGGAAGAAGTGACCCTGGACGAAGCTGCGGTTGCCGATTGGCCGGCCGAACCCCTCGCCGCCGCCGACTAGCTTTCTGCTTATCTTCCGAGCAACCATTTAGTCTAGCGGATTCAATCGCGTTAACATAAATGCGTGGAAAAGACTGTCTATCTTTCTCTGGGCTCCAACGTTGGCGACCGCGAGGCCAACCTTCGCATGGCGCTTGAGAAGCTCGCCAAGCTCGGTGAGGTGGTTGCGGTGTCGTCATTTTACGAGACGGAGCCGGTGGAGTTCACGGCGCAGTCCTGGTTTCTTAACTGCGCGGTGGCCTTGCGCACCGAATTGATGCCGAAGCTGTTTCTGTCGAAGACGCTGGCCGTCGAGCAGCGGATGGGTCGCCGTCGCAACCAGCCGAAGGGCCCCCGCACCATCGACATCGACATCCTTCTGTTCGGAAATTCCGTGATCCACACGCAACAGTTGGACGTGCCTCACGTGGCAATGCACGAACGGCGCTTCGTCCTCGAACCGCTGGCTGAGATCGCGCCCGAGGTGTGGCATCCTGTCCTCAAACGCACCGTACGTGAGATGCTGCAGGCGCTCCCCCACAATAGCGCACAGGTGAAGAAGTGGGTCCAGAGCTAGACTCGCTGCAATTGCTCGACCGTGCGCTCGCTGGCTACATTGCCGGTATTGAGCGTGGTCTTCGGCTCCAGCAGCATGACGTGGGTTTCCTCGTCGGCGGAGGGAAGGTGCTCGACGCCACGCGGAATGATGATGAACTCGCCGGGATGCACTATGAATTCCTGCTCGCTGCCGTTCTCGCGCACCCGCATGCGTAGCGCACCTTTCACCACGCAGAACAGCTCGTCTTCGTTGTCGTGATGATGCCACATGAAGTCGCCTTGCAGCTTCACGAGTTTGACGTATGCGTCATTCACTTCGCCCACAATCTTAGGGCTGTAGTGATCGGTAAACAGCGACAGCTTCTGCGCGAGATTGACTTTGTCCAAGCGACCCCCAATTACGTTCCTCTGTGTCCTTGCGCAAACAATAGCAAGCAATGCGCTCAGGCCGTGACTTCCATCTCCTGCTTCATCCTCTCGGCCTGGAAGTGCGTGATCAGCGCGTCGATCATGGGCTGGATACGACCGTCCATGAACTCCGGCAACTGGTGCGCAGTGAAGCCGATGCGGTGATCGGTAACACGGTTCTGCGGAAAATTGTAGGTGCGGATCTTCTCGCTGCGATCGCCACTGCCCACCATCGCCTTGCGCTCCTTGGCCAGCGCATCCTGCTGCTTCTGCTGCTCCATTTCGTACAGGCGGGCGCGCAGCACGCGCATTCCCTTCTCGCGATTCTTGATTTGCGACTTCTCGTCCTGGCAGCTGACGACCGTGTTCGTCGGCAAGTGCGTAATGCGAACGGCCGAGTAGGTGGTGTTCACCGATTGACCGCCCGGCCCAGACGAGCAGAAGGTGTCGATACGCAGGTCCTTGGCTTCGATCTTGATGTCCACGTCTTCGGCTTCGGGCAGCACTGCGACGGTCACGGCGGACGTGTGGACGCGGCCCTGGGTCTCGGTCTGCGGAACCCGCTGCACCCGATGCACGCCACTCTCATATTTCATGCGCGAGTACACGCCCTGGCCTTCGATGATGGCGATCACTTCCTTCAGCCCGCCGACGGTTGACTCCGACGTGGAAAGCACTTCCACCTTCCAGCGCTGGCTCTCTGCGTAGCGCGTGTACATGCGAAAGATTTCAGCCGCAAAAAGCGTGGCCTCGTCGCCCCCAGTGCCCGCGCGGATTTCGAGAATGACGTTCTTCTCGTCATTCGGGTCTTTGGGGAGCAGCAGGACCTTCAGATCCGCTTCCACCTGGAGAACTCGTTCCTCGAGTTGCGTCAGCTCATCCTGCGCATAGGCGCGCATCTCGGGATCGCTCTCGTCGGCCAGCATGGCCTTGCTCTCCTGGATGCCGCGGGTCAGGTCTTTGTACTCGCGATACTTCTCCACAATGGGCGCCAGTTCGCTGTGCGCCTTGGCGGTCTTCTGGAACCGCGCCGAGTCGGAGACGATATCGGGCGAAGACAGGGCTTTATTGAGCTCTTCGTACTTCAGTTCAGTTTGGTCAAGACGTTCAAACATGGGGATCCAACAAAGGCCGTGTTCACGACGGCGGAAAAGATTATTGTACGGGAACGCCAATCCAGTTTCGCTGAGTTGTCATCACGAACGGCCTTTAGGCCGTGAGGGATCTGCTGTTTCCCCGGGATAGTGCCCGGCACAAAACAGCAGATTCGTCGCTTCGCTCGTAATGACAATCCACAGACACTTCAAAGCGTGAGAGAGAGGTTAGCTAGTCGCGGCGGGCGCCGCTACGCAATTACCAGTTCGCCGCCGCGCTGCTTCTCCAACCCCATGGCCTCGTTCAAGGCGGCGATGGCGGTCTCCACCTGGTCATCCGCAGGAGGCTGAGTAGTGATGCGCTGCAACCACAATCCCGGCTTGGTAAGAATCGCAAACAGCGACGAGCCATGCTTGGCGGCAAAGCGAATCAATTCGTACGACACGCCCGCGATAACTGGTAGCAGCGCGATGCGAAAGGCGAAGCGCGCCCAGAACGTCGTTGCCGGCACCATCATGTAAATGACCATCGCGATCAGCATCACGGTCATCAGGAAGCTGGTGCCGCAGCGGGGATGAAACGTTGAATAGGACTGAGCGTTCTCAACGGTCAGCGGATCGCGCGACTCGAAGGCGAAAACCGTCTTATGCTCGGCGCCGTGATACTGAAAAACCCGGCGAATGTCGGGCCAGCGCGAGATCCCCCAAATGAAGAGCAGGAAAAGTGCGAGGCGGATCACGCCGTCCACGACGTTGAAGGCGATTTGATTGCCGAAAGCCGGATATGCATTCTTCAGCTTGGTCGCCGCGAGCAATGGCACAAACTTGTACATGAAGATGAAGAAGCCGAGCGAAAGCACGACGTTGAGGGCAAGCGCCCAACTCGACACTTCTGTCTTCTTTTCGTCCTCAGCGGTCAGTCCGCCTATAGCCACATTGGCGGAGTAGCGCAGAGCGCGGAAGCCCAGCCCCATCGCCTGGCCTAGCGTCATGACGCCACGGACCACCGGCCAGCCCATCCACTTATGCTGCTCCGAGGGCCGTTCCAGCGGCTCCGAGTGCGTCGCCAGGGTACCGTCGGCCCTGCGGATGCAGATGCCCCAGGCATGGGGCGAGCGCATCATGACGCCTTCCAGCACGGCCTGGCCGCCGACCAGGGTTTCCTCACCGCTCTCCAAGGCGGGCAAGAGTTGGACGGCTGCTAAGAAACGTAGGCGCTGACGCAAAGACTGCATGGTGATTGGATGTTCCTCAAAAGGGGTAAGACGCACAATCGCGCTAGCTTAGAGTAAGCAGGCAGGCGGGAGATGTCAATGAGGGATCATCGGCCAGTGGGTCAGTCCTAGTTCGCCGACCATCCACTCCGAATTGCTTTGGCTTCCCAGCACCCCGTTTTCTGGCTAACTTTCGGTTGGCCGGCACACCCACAATCAGTGATCGGCCTTCCGAAAGTCCTCTTCTCTTTTGACGACAACCAGTCAATTCATGCGAAGTCCTGTTAGCGTCAAATCACATCCCATTAAAAGGATTGCCCGTTGAGCACAGTCTCCGGAGGTAGCCGACTGCGAGGCGAGCGGAACTTCTAAATTGCTACAGCCCGACAAATCGGTGGCTTTGTCTCGCTGTGTGCGACGCAACCCACTGCCTATAGACGTTCTGGAAGTACATCGGTAGCGGGCTTATACGTCTGAAGGAATTTTGTTTTCGTGCCGGTCCTTCTCGGTCGCAGGTTGGCGTTCCAAAATGGAACCGATCAGTCTCGCAAGTTATGTTGGCTGCTAGTGGTCGCTATTGCTCAGACCCGAAGGGGCCCCGGGTGAGAGAGTGGTTAGGTGGAGTTGTCTCGGCATCTCCGTTAGGAGGGAATATGTCGAACAGAGTATCTTCTGTTATCGTTCTGGCAGCCGCATCCGTCGCACTGACGTTTGGGGTTGCAGGATGCAATAAAATCAACAACCAGGACAACGGCGCCCAGACTCAACCGGCGCAGACCGACAACCTGGCCCCCACCGACGGGACCCAGGCGACCGGTACAAATTATCAGCAACAGCCGGCGAACCAGGTACCGCAGCAGAACGCTCAGCAGCCAGTGCCGGCGCAGCAGGCTTCCTCAGGTCCAGCGGAGCAACCGAGCTCACAGAACCAGAACTATTCCAGTAACGAGTCCGACGCCAACTACCAGGATACGAGCTACGGCCAGCCGGTGCTTCAAGCACAGCAACCCCCACCACCGCTGCCGGAATATTCTCAGCCTCCATGCCCCGGCAATGGCTACCTGTGGACGCCCGGATATTGGAGCTATGCTCCTCAGGGCTACTACTGGGTGCCCGGTGCCTGGGCGTGGCCGCCTCAAGTGGGCGTCCTGTGGACACCCGGATATTGGGGATGAGGGGTATCCATTTGACTCAGGTGACCACTACAGGTAGTGTGGTGGCCCATGGAACGGGTGGTGGAGGATTATCCGCGGACTCTGGCGGAGCTCGAAGTTCGATTTAGCAGCGAGGAAGCGTGCCGGGAGTATCTGTTCCGCCTGCGATGGCCGGCGGGATGCAAGTGCCTACGCTGCGGCGAGAGCAAAACTTGGCCATTGCGATCCGGGCGCTGGCAGTGTGCCCGCTGCGGACATCAGGTTTCGGTAACGGCGGGAACAATTTTTCAGGGCACCCGGACGCCCCTGACGGTTTGGTTCCGGGCGATGTGGTGGATGACGAGTCAGAAGAATGGGATCAGCGCCCTGGGACTCCAGCGGGTTCTGGGCTTGGGAAGCTACCAGACGGCTTGGGTGTGTTTGCACAAACTGCGGCGAGCCATGGTAAGACCCGGGCGGGAACGACTCTCGGGAAGCGTGGAGGCGGACGAAACCTATCTGGGTGGGCTGGAAGAGGGTATGCGCGGTCGGCAGACCGAGAGCAAGGCGTTGATTGTGGTGGCGGCAGAGGAGGACGGCAAAGGGATTGGGCGAATTCGGATGCGGCGCATTCCGAACGCTTCGGCCCACAGCCTCATTTCCTTCGTGCAAGAGTCGGTTGAACCCGGCAGCGTGGTCCACACCGACGGGTGGTTGGGATATGAGCCATTGCAAGGGCGCGGCTACATTCATCGGCTCACGTTTCTGCGCGGACAGCAGAAATCCCCTTCGGAGCTGTTGCCGCGCGTGCATCGCGTGGTGTCGCTGTTAAAACGATGGCTACTGGGCACACATCAGGGAGCGGTGAGCATCGAGCATTTGGATGGCTATCTGGACGAGTTTACCTTCCGGTTCAACCGGCGCAAGTCGCACAGCCGGGGAAAGCTGTTCTACCGTCTTGTCCAGCAAGCTGTCGCCGTGGAGCCAACAACTTACAAGGCGATCATCCGGTCCGCACCGGCAGACTGGCCCTGAAACCACAACCCATTGGGGGTACCTGAGTGAAATAGATACCCCTCTTGGGGATTTTTCGGAGGCCTCTATCGCTACAACTATGGCTTTTGGGGACAGTATGTCGGCTACTACGGCGGCATTAACTATGGATACGGCTACACTGGCACCGGGTATCAGGGCGGCTACTGGAATGGAAATCGTTTCAACTATAACCGCTCCGTCAACAATGTGAACATCACCAACGTTAACGTGTATAACCGCACCATCAACAACACCACGATTAACCGCGCCAGCTACAACGGGCCGGGAGGCGTCACTCGTCAGCCTCTGCCGGCCGAAACCGCCGCCCTGCGTGAGCAGCGCATTCCTCCCATGACCACGCAGTTGCAGAATCAGCGGGCGGCCGCACAGAACCGCCAGCAGTTTGCCTCCGTCAATCAAGGGCGTCCGGCTGAATTTGCAGCGACGAAGCCCATCCCGGCAGGCAGACCCATCGCTCCAGTGATTCCTGCTCGCACTGGTCCCCAGCAACGGCCACAGCAGCAGCGGGCCCAAGCGCAGCCGCAACAGCATGCACAACCACAGCAACAGCAGCGGGCCCAGGCCCAGCCGCAACAGCATGCCCAGCCACAACAGCAGCAGCGGGCCCAGGCGCAGCCGCAACAGCATGCCCAGCCACAACAGCAGCAGCGGGCCCAGAACCAGCCGCAACAGCATGCCCAGCCACAACAGCAGCAGCGGGCCCAGGCGCAGCCGCAACAGCATGCCCAGCCACAACAGCAGCAGCGGGCCCAGGCGCAGCCGCAACAGCATGCCCAGCCACAACAGCAGCCGCGGGCCCAGGCGCAGCCGCAACAGCATGCCCAGCCACAACAGCAGCAGCGGGCCCAGGCGCAGCCGCAACAGCATGCCCAGCCACAACAGCAGCAGCGGGCTAAGGCACAACCGCAACAGCATGCCCAGCCGCAGCAACATACTAAGGCGCAGCTGCCTCCGACCGGAAAATAGAGGAAGTAGCGGCGACGCACAGAGTTACGTCGCCGCTTAACGGATGGGACGGCGCTTCGACTTCGCTTCTTCTTTTTTGGGTCCGGGTTGGGTAAACCGAGTTAAGGCGCCGAAGCCCCGGCGGATATCAAGTCTGCCCCGCTCCTGGCCTGCCGCATCCAAGTCCACTGCGAACCCTATGCTGCTCCTAGCTGAACTGTGCGAGCGCATCGCCGCTACTACCAAGAAGACCGGGAAGGTCACGATGGTGGCCGAGTATTTTCGCTCGCAGGAACTGCGCGACGCGGCGGTCTCCGCGGTATTCCTCTCCGGGCGGGCCTTTCCCGCATTCGACCAACGCACACTACAGGTCGGCGGGGCGCTGCTGTGGAAGTTGGTGCTCGAGCTTTCCGGCGGAAGCGAGGCGGCCTTGCGCGCCGCTTATCGTAAGCGCGGCGATCTAGGCGCGGCGGCCTACGATGTGCTCTTAGCGAAAGCGCCAACTTCCGCGACGATCATATTGCAAGAGGTCCGCACCGTCTTCGATCAAATCGCCGAGACCCGCACCCCTACAGCAAAAGCTTCGATTCTGCAATCTCTGCTCGAACGCATGACCGCCCTCGAGGCCAAGTACATCCTGAAGATCATTACCGGCGAGCTGCGCATTGGCCTGAAGGAGAGCCTCGTTGAGGAGGCGATTGCTAAGGCCTATGACGATCCACTGGAGCGCGTGCAGCGTGCCAACATGCTGCTCGGCGATATCGGTGGCACGTTGCTACTTGCGGCGGAGCATCGCCTCGATCATGCGGGGATGCGGCTATTCCATCCCATCGGCTTTATGCTGGCCAGCCCGGCAAGCGATGCCGAAGAAGCTTTCCAATATTTCGAACACGCGCAGGTCGAGGACAAGTATGACGGCATCCGCGCCCAGGCACATTGCGCCGGCGGACAGGTGCGCATCTTCTCGCGCACACTCGATGAAGTGACGCCGTCATTTCCGGAACTGGTTGGAGGCCTGAGCGAATTGTCAGGCGAAGTCATCCTCGACGGCGAAATCGTTGCCTGGCACAACAACCAAGACGGCGGACACGCCATGCCGTTCTCGGAGATCCAGAAACGCCTGGGCCGCAAGCTGGTAAGCCGGAAGATGATGGCGGAAGGTCCGGTGGCGTATGTTGTCTTCGACGTGATCTACGCCGAGGGTGAACTGACGCTCGATAAGCCGCTGTCGGAGCGCGCGCAGATTTTGGAGCGCGTGTTTGCAGGCGCGAAGCGGGTCTCGCCACGTCCAGTGATGAATACTCAAGGGAGTCTGCTCTTTGAGCCGGAGATCGAGGAAGAGGGCACGGTTTCAGGATGGATTTTGCGAGCGCCTACCCTGCGCGCCGATTCTCCCCAGCAGCTCGAACGGTACTTCGACGAGGCCATGGCACGGGGCAATGAAGGCCTGATGATCAAAGACCTGCAATCGCTCTACATGCCCGGACGCCGCGGCAAGTGGTGGCTCAAGCTGAAGCGCGAGTTGGCCACGCTCGACGTAGTGGTGACCGCCGCGGAGTTCGGACACGGCAAACGCATCCACGTGCTGAGCGACTATACCTTCGCGGTGCGAAAAGGCGAAGAACTGGTCAACATCGGCAAGGCATATTCGGGACTGACCGACAAAGAGATCGCCGAGTTGACGGAGTGGTTTCTGGCGCACACTACTTCCGACCATGGTCACGTGCGCGAGGTTGAGCCAAAGATCGTGCTGGAGGTAGCGTTCAACGCCATCATGCGTTCCGGCCGTCACGACAGCGGATTCGCGCTGCGCTTCCCGCGGATCGTGCGCGTGCGTCAGGACAAGCTGCCCAAGGACATCGACACTATTGAGACGGTGGAGAAGATCTATGGAAGGCAGCACGGACGGGGGGATAGGGCCAGCCGCGGATAGAGAAATCTGCTGTACGCTGCGATCAAGCAGGTCCCTCCGCTCGGACTAAAGTCCTGGGTCGGGATGACAATTCAGGAGGGGTATCAGTCGTACACCGTGAACTCAAAGCTCTTCTTCACGTGAACCGCGCCTTGCGAGGCGTCCACGGTCAGATTCCACGGGCCAGACATATCCATATCTTTCAGTGAAGCCTCGTAATCGCCATTGCCTTTGGGAGTGAACTTCATCTGGGTTGTGCCCATATCCATCAGCTTCATGGTAAGAGCAGCGTTGACCTTCGCGGCATTGACCGGCTGCGCATGTTCGTCCGTGATATGCACCGTGAAGGTCATCGGCTTGGCCATGCTGGGATGTTCGGGAGCAACCTTCAACTCCATGTGCCAAGGGCTTGCCTCGTCGGAAGCAGGCGAGGGCGCAGCTTGTTGCTGCTTTTCCGGCGTACTCTGTTGCCGAGTACACCCCAGAGCGAAGGCCAGACTCACATAGAGAAGCGCAAAGACCACGCGACGTTGGCGATTGGACAAACAGATTCTCCGCTTCAGCTTCAATGGGAGTGGCCGTGTTCGTGTGCCGGGCTGATCGGGATAACGCATCCGTCCGCCACCTCGCACACCGCCAGCTCAAACTGGATGGTCGTGTGATGGATGTGGAAGCGTTCGCCCATCTGTTCACGAATCAGGCGCAGAATTCCCTCGCTCTCCGACGCAGGCATATCGCAGATGGCCACATGGCAGGAGAGCGAATGAGTATCGCTGCCGATGCTCCATACGTGGAGGTCGTGTACGTCGTTCACGCCCGGAATGGCGCGGATGGTCTCCTCAATGCGCTGCAACTCCATACCGCTGGGAGTGCCTTCCAGCAGGATGTTGAGGCTCTCGCGGATAATCCCGATAGAAGACCAGAGGATCATGACGCCGATGCCTACGGAAAGGACAGGATCGATCCAGCGCTCGCCGGTCACGGCAATCATGATGCCGCCGGCGATCACGGCGGCTGTGGACAGAGTATCGCCAATTTCGTGCAGTAGCGCGCTGCGAAGGTTGATGTCACGGTGGCCGCGCATGAGCAGCAGCGCGATCGCGCCGTTCATTCCAACTCCCGCGGCCGCAACCCAAATCATGATGCCCGCATGCACATCGACCGGCGTCTGCAAACGGCGGAAGGCTTCGTAGAGGATGTAAAACGCAATCAGTACAAGCGAGAGGCCGTTGACGAACGCCACCAGCACGCCCGCACGGTTATAGCCGAAGGTTTTACGTGCGCTGGGTGGTTTGCCTTGGAGATAGACTGCGCCCCACGACATCAGCAGAGCGACGAAATCGGAGAGGTTGTGCCCGGCCTCCGAGAGCAGCGCCAGGCTATGCGCGCGCAAGCCGGCTATCACCAGCAGCACGATGTAGGCCAGCGTGACCACCAGCGAGATCCGTAGGACCCGTGAGGTCGTCCCATTCCTAGCGTCGCTGGCGTGCACGTGCATCTGTCCAGTTTAAGAGCGGGATTGCATTCTGTTCAACCTGACTTACCGGTGATACAATCTCGCCGAATTCCGGTGCGATCTTCGGCTGGTCCGCAGTCACCGCTTCGGATAGCCGGGATTTGCAACCTCGTCTGCACCAAGAGGAGAACCATGAGTTCTGCCAGCTCTGTCGCCCCCCTGGAGCAACCGCCCCTTTCCGAGACCGAAAGAGTCGTGGACACGTTCATCGCTCCCAGCAAGACTTTCTCTGACATCCGCCGCAGCGCGAGCTGGTGGGTGCCTTGGGTGCTGATATCGATCTTCGGGCTGGCGCTGGTTTTTACGGTCGACAAGAAGGTTGGCATGGAGAAAGTGGCCGAGAACTCAATACAACTTTCACCCAAGCGGGCGGCCAAGCTCGATCAACTTCCGCCCGACCAACGCGCCTCGCAGATGGAATTAGCAGCCAAGATCACTCGGATACTCGGCTACGGGTCGCCGGTCTTGACCGTGATTGGTGTGGCCATCATCGCAGTCGTCCTTCTGGGCACCTTCAACCTCGGTTTTGGCGCTCAGCTCAAGTTCATGCAGTGCATGGCGATCACTATGTACGCTTTTCTTCCAGGGATCATCAAAGCGCTGCTTGTAATACTGACCATCATGATTGGGGGTGGGGAGGGGTTTACTTTCGAGCACCAGCTCGCCAGTAATCTGGGGCCGCTGTTCGACCCCAGCTCACCGTTCCTTTATTCCGTCGCATCGTCGCTCGACCTGTTCAACATCTGGACGCTCATCCTGACCGGAATCGGCTATTCCTGTGTATCGAAGGTCAAACGTGGCACCTGCATGGCCGTAGTTTTTGGGTGGTGGGCACTGGTGGTACTGGTGGGAGCCGGATTCGCGGCGTTGTTCTCCTGAGGCGCAGCCGCGAGACCCGATTTCTGCCTTCCTCGCAGAGCGCGATCAACCGATCGAGGTTGGCCCGTGTCGCCCGTTGCCCAAATCGGAACTTCTCTCGGTTGTTAAGCCAGCCTGGCGGGGGAAGACCTCGCAAACTGGTATATACTTCGGCTACCCTAGTAAACTCCTGCTGTGGTTGGGCGGGTCGGGGCGCAATTCTTTTTCATATGCCCCGAGGCGGTAACTTAGCGGAGCGAGCGAGTCGAGGCCTGCCCGTCGCGTTTGGAACGAGAGTGCGTTACCGGCATCATTTTCTTCCTATATCCCCGGAGCGCTTTCACCCACTGCAGACGCCTGGACCGGTCGGTGGAGGTGTCGCTTGGACCTGGTACTCATACGTGTCTTATTTGTCCTCATTACGGCAGTTGCGAGCTATGAACTGCGACCGCTTGGGTTGGATCGATGGCCGGCAGCGGGCGCGGGAGTGCTTTGCGGAATTGCTGTAGTTCTATTCGAACTTCGCCTGCGACGCGTCAGCCTGAAGCGGCTGATCGGCGCGGTCATCGGAAGCATACTCGGAATCGTCGGCGCCTACCTTTTCAGTCTCGTCATCCGCAATAGCATTCACGAAGGTCCCACGCAGAGCTTCCTGCAACTTTTCGTCATGTTGGTCATGGCCTACGTGGGTCTGGTGGTCGGCGCCGGTAAGGGCGACCTGCTCAATCTGGCGGCCCTGGGCGGCATTTTCGGGGGCGAGAAACAGTCGAGGAGGAGTCACAAGATCCTCGACACCAGTGTCATCATCGACGGTCGCATCGCCGACATTGCCGAAACCGGCTTCCTCGATGGTGTAATTGTCATCCCCCAGTTCGTGCTCCGAGAATTGCAGTTGGTCGCGGACTCGGCTGACTCCATGAAACGGAACCGCGGCCGCCGCGGCCTTGACATCCTGCAGCGCATCCAGAAGATCGCGACCTTACAGGTGCAGATCGTGGAAGACGACTTCCCGGCTGTTCGTGAAGTGGATCTGAAGCTGATCGAGCTGGCTAAGGTTTACGAAGGCAAGATCGTCACCAACGATTTCAACCTCAACAAAGTGGCCCAGTTGCAGGGGGTCGCGGTGCTGAACATCAACGAACTCGCCAACTCGTTGAAGCCCATCGTGCTGCCCGGCGAAATCATGAAGGTCTTCATCCTGAAGGAGGGCAAGGAGTACAACCAGGGTGTGGCCTATCTGGACGACGGAACCATGGTGGTGGTGGACAACGCCCGTAAGATGATCGGCAAGAACATCGATATCTCGGTGACGTCCGTGCTCCAGACTACTGCCGGGAAGATGATTTTCGGCAAGTTCGACGAGCGCAACATGAGTGCATCGGCGCGTCCCATCGAGCCACGACCGGATTTTCGGAAGCCGGTGCCTCCGCCCGCTCCGGCGGTCGTAGTTCCGGAAACGCCTAAGTCAGAGTAATTCGCACGGCAGTTCCGGCTGATCCCTCGGCACCGGCAGCTACTCCCGATTTGTATTTGGCTGGGTCCCGCGTTTATACTGCGCTCCCCAATATGAAGGTCATCGTCATCATTCCCGCAGCCGGATTAGGCACGCGCATGTCGAGCGCTGCGGGATCTCCCAAGAGCAGAAGCAAGCAGTTTTTTGAGCTGGACGGAACTCCGATTCTCTTTCATACCCTGCGCAAGTTCGCACAATGCCCGGCTGTCAGCGAGATCGTGGTGGCGCTGCGCAAAAACGAAACCGCAGGCTTTCAGAAGCAGGTCGAAAAAGAGAAGCTCAAGAAACCAGTTCGCGTAGTTGAGGGCGGAGAGCACCGGCAGGATTCCGTGGCCAATGCGCTGGCAGCCATTCGTGCGGCCGATGACGACATCGTGTTGGTGCATGATGCGGTGCGGCCCTTCGTTGATCAGGACACGATCATTGGCGTGATTGAAGCGGTGAAGAAGTACGAGGCCGCGATTGCCGGAGTGCCTGCGGTTGACACCGTGAAGCAAGTGGATCGGACGTCGGATGGCGCCGTCGTGATTGCGACGGTCCCACGGGAGCGCATGGTATTGGCCCAGACGCCGCAGGGGTTTCGCTTCGGTCTACTCAAGAAGGCATTCGAGGAGGCCACCGCCGACGGATTCATGGGCACGGATGAAGCTTCTCTGATCGAGCGCGGCGGAGGGACCGTCCATGTCGTAATGGGTTCTCCGCGAAACATGAAGATCACCACGCCCGCCGATCTGGAGTTGGCGGAATTTTTTCTTTCGCAAGAAAACCGCCGCAGGGCCAGCCTGGGCGGATGAGAAGGGACGCAGCTTTAGGTGCTGCTACGAAACTGCTGTACTGGGCCAGTTGCTGGAACAAAGCAATCCGCAGCCGCCCTGCGGCGACAGGTGATAGCCCACCGCCTTCAGCGGTGGGAAGATGAAGTGGGAAATCTTGAGTCCGCTTCAGCGGACGGCAGACGTTTCGTAACAACCTCTTTACTGCGCCGTTGTATGCGTCGAGAGTTGGGCTTCAGTTCCTGGGGGAATTTGCACTACGTATCAGCACCGAAGTCCCGCAGTGGCTAAAGCCACGGTGCCGGCATTTACGGCACGGCTGAAGCCGTGCCCCTTCAAAGTCGAAGGCGACCTTGTCCAATCCACAACGCACACCCCGTATTGGTTTCGGTTGGGACTCGCATGAGTTCCAGCCCGGCATCCCGCTGAAGATCGGTGGCGTGCTGATTCCGCACCACGCCGGACTCGCGGGCCACTCCGACGGCGACGTCCTGCTGCACGCTCTGACCGATGCGCTGCTCGGCGCAATTGCCGCCGGAGACATCGGGACCTACTTCCCGCCAACTGATCCGAAATGGAAGGGCGCTGACTCCGTGGTCTTCGTACGCGAGGCGCTGAAGCAGATCGAAGAAGCCGGATACGTCGTGGGTAATATAGATAGCACTTTGATCCTCGCTGCACCCAAGATCGGCTCCCACGCCAAGGCGATCCAACAAAATGTCGCCGCGTTACTCGGCATCGAGCTGTCGTGTGTCGGCATCAAGGCTAAGACCCCGGAGGGAATAGGCACGGACAATGCAGCTATTGCGCACGTGGTTGTATTGCTCACGGAGATTTGCTGGCCGTAATGTGCGCTTATCCCACTTCGATGTCGGTTCGAGCAGTTCGCGCAATTGGTGACCAATGGTGACGAGTTGCGGCAGAGCGCCGCGCAAGAAAGGCTCTCAGACCAATAAACTGAATGGGATAAATGTAGGCACGAGGAGACTCGAACTCCTGACCTCTACCGTGTCAAATTCCGTCTGAACCACCTAAAACCCTTTGCCTGTCTTGCTTTTCCGGTTTTAGACGGCCTCGAAAAGGCCCAAAAACGGCCTGGCTTTGGTGACGAATTGGTGACGAGTTTCGTTCGGGGTTTATGAGGTTGCCAGGTTCATGCGTTCGATATCTTATTCCATGGCGGCGATCCATAGATCGATTATGTCATTTAGAAAATCGATGACGACTTTGGTTCCGAAGATAACTATGGTGCCGGCGACCAAGGGGCCTAGGTGCAGTATTTCGTTCACCTCGAATTGCATCGATACCCAGACGAACAGCATGCAAAATATCCAGACGGATGTAAAAAAAACGCCGTGCAGAAGAAGACCGGCTACGCGCAGCCCGTACGCAATGACCATTGTAGCGGCGCCTGCTTTAACGATTTCCTCAAAAAATCCTGAACCGGCTCGTCCCTCTAACACAGGAAATGCCCATTCAGAATAATGATCTCCTATATATCTGAGTCCTGGAATTTTCATAAGAAAGAAACAAATTCAGAAAATTAATAAACCCTTAAGATAAACGTCAACCTTGTTGAAAAGCCACTTGAAGGCAAACAGTAATGGCGTTTTGAGGTCATTTAAGGTCAGAGAGCTGTTGGTAGGCAATGTTAGTGGTCCGATAAATGCTCCAAGTGATACCAATATGAGGATCCTGCTTACATTTGAGCTAGTTATCGGAGCTGCCCAGGCAGGCAGAGAAAGTACGGTTGCAGATAAGAGGACCCTCGGGTCATAAAACTTTACGGGGCCGCGCTTTTGAACCTCGTACATGGTTGCGTCGGCAACATCGTTTCCATCCTCGCGGTATCGCTTGATGTTCGTATCCCATGTTATTGTTCCGCGAAAATAGACAATTCCGGCGATCAGCAGCCATGCAGCATTGTTAAGCCATGTCCACTTGGACATATGGGGAGCGTCTTGCAAGATGTTTATCATCGCCTGCGAGGATAGTATGGGAAACACTACGTTAGTATCTCGAGTTCAGAACGGGATATCTTCATCGGAGGCTTCGACCTTCTCTTCTTCGACGCGAAGATCAAGGAGAATTCGCGCGGACTGATCGAGGAATTCGTCCCGGTCCATGAAAATGATATGGCGTCGCTGGCCGGCGTTGAGCTGCTCAATAAGCCAACTCCGCGCTGCCTTTGTAATTTCTCCGGCGGAGATCAGAAATAGGTGATCGAGGAGAACCTTGCGGTTTGTCTCTGGATCGAAGATGGGGTGGTCGATGGCCATGCGAGCCTGGGTGAGGATGTTCGACACATTTTTAGCGCCGCTGGCGTTATTTGAGTCGATCTTGTCCTTTTTTACCTGAGCGCAGAAATATAGCCAGTGGCTCGTGGGAAGCTGGTATTTCATCCATAAGTCTTTCCCGAATTCAAGGCTCTTATCCTTGTGCCCGGTGGGGCTGACGCGCCGAAAACCCAAACGTTGGAAAAGAGGAACGAGCACCTTGGTGATGAATTCATCCTCGGTGGCGTTGTCGAGAAATTGGGAGAGTGTTTGGCGCTGTTGTATTTCTTCCAGAGACAGGGGCCGTGTCTGCTGGGAGAAGCTCGCCGTGCTGACGCCCGTGCCGGTGCTGCGCAGATAGCAGCGACCGGATTCGTCGAGATATGCAATCAGGCCCTGACGCTGAACGAGTTTGTTAAAACTTGCGAGGGCGAGCGGGAGGTTGGAGTAGTGATCAGGATCTTCGTCCCCCCGACTGTTCAATTTTTCATTGTAGCCGTCAAAATCGTCCGAATCGAACAGTTCGGAGATCACGCGGCATAGATCGTCGGAAGGAAGATCTGCGGACTGAGCTGCTCCGAGGTTTAACTCGGAAAGACGTTCCCGAGCCCAAATCGGGCGGGTAGTACCATCGTGGACAAAAGGCAGGCCGCAGCGGGCGAAGAAACGCGTTATGTAATAGCTGCTGCGGTATGGGAAATGTTTGGCATCGCCAACGACCATTTTGGCGAGTTCTTCAACCACGCGGTCCGATAATTTCATACATGTTACGCGGCTAAGTTTACAACGTTCCGACCGTGTCAAGGCAGCTTTCTTCAAAAGTGACAAGTGGGTCGCGTTCTGGGGCCCCGCTGGCCAATCCCGGTAATCCAACCCTGTGACAACGTAAAATAGATGTTTTGGCGACTGACGCCACAGCGCTCTGTGTGTCTTTTGCGCAGTAAGAAGGAACTCATGACTACCTCAAACCACGATGTGGCGACTGCGGCCGGACCGCAAGCCGCAGCCGCCGATCGGCCGTCGAACTTCATCCGCGACGTCATCCTCGAAGATCTGAAGACCAACAAATACGGCGGACGAGTGCAGACCCGCTTTCCGCCTGAGCCCAACGGATACCTGCACATCGGCCACGCTAAATCCATCTGCCTTAACTTTGGACTGGCGGCGGAATTCGGCGGCAAGACCAACCTGCGCTTTGACGACACCAATCCCGAGAAGGAAGAGCAGGAGTACGTTGATTCCATCATCGCTGATGTTCGCTGGCTGGGCGCCGAGTGGGAAGGCCTTTATTACGCCTCCGATTACTTCGATCAGCTTCACGAGTGGGCGCTGCAACTGATCAAGGCCGGCAAGGCTTACGTGTGCGATTTAAGCGCCGAGGAAGTTCGTCGATACCGCGGCACGCTCAGCGAACCCGGCAAAGAGAGCCCTTATCGCAACCGTTCCATCGAGGAGAACCTCGAACTGTTCGCGAAGATGCGCGCGGGCGAATTTCCCGATGGCTCGCGCACCTTGCGCGCCAAGATCGACATGGCGTCCCCGAACTTGAACATGCGCGATCCGGTGATGTACCGCATTCTCCACGCCGAGCATCATCGCACGGGAGACAAGTGGTGCATCTATCCCATGTACGACTTCGCGCACGGCCAATCCGACTCCATTGAGAAGATCACGCATTCCATTTGCACTCTGGAGTTCGAGGATCACCGGCCGCTTTATAACTGGTTCATTCAGCAGCTCGGCATCTTCCCCTCGCAGCAGATCGAATTTGACCGGCTGAACATTACCTACACGCTCCTGAGCAAACGGAAGCTGCTGCAACTTGTGCAGGATGGCCATGTGCGCGGGTGGGACGATCCCCGCATGCCGACGCTCTCTGGGCTGCGGCGACGCGGCTACACTCCTGAGGCCATTCGCAACTTCTGTGCTGCCATCGGCGCGTCCAAAACCAATGGCACCATCGAACTTGCGATGCTGGAGCACTTCCTGCGCGAGGACTTGAACAAGCGCGCACCTCGGGTGATGGCTGTGATGCGTCCGTTGCGGGTCGTCATTGAGAACTATCCGGAAGGGCAAGTCGAGGAGCTCGATGCGGTAAACAACCCTGAGGATCCCGCTGCCGGGACGAGGAAGGTTTCGTTCTCTCGCGAGCTCTACATCGAACAGGACGACTTTCGCGAGACGCCGCCGAAAAAGTTCTTCCGGCTGTCGCCGGGGCAGGAAGTCCGTCTACGCGCCGGCTATTTCATAACCTGCACCAGCGTGGTGAAGGATGAAAAGACTGGCGAAGTGGTTGAGGTCCATTGCACCTACGATCCCGAGACGCGCAGCGGCAACGCGCCCGATAACCGCAAAGTGAAAGCGACAATCCACTGGGTCTCGGCGCAGCACGCGATCGACGCGGAGGTGCGGCTATACGAGAACCTGTTCACCAAGGAAGACCCGAACGACGTGCCTGAGGGTCTGGAGTTCACCGCCAATCTCAATCCCAACTCGCTGGAGACGGTGACAGACGCCAAGCTGGAACCATCGTTGGCGAGCGCCAAGCCGGGCGATCGCTATCAGTTCGAACGGCTGGGATATTTTTGCGTTGACCCGGACTCGACATCCGGGAAGTTGGTCTTCAATCGGACGGTACAGTTGCGCGACACCTGGGCGAAGATCGAGAAACGGGAGAAAACGGACCGCGGATAAGTCAGCCGAGGGGCAGCAGGTTAGTAGCTATGTAGCTAAGATGATATAGAATATAGCCATGAAGACGGTCAACGTTGCCGAATTAAAGAATCGGCTTAGCACTTACCTGCAACTCGTGCGTGACGGTGAAGAAGTTATTGTCAAAGACCGCAACACGCCAGTAGCTCGCATCTTGCCGTATGGGGGCAGTATAACAGAAGAGGAAAGGGAGCTTGTCGCATCCGGGGCTATGAAGCTGCCGCCGAGAGGTGGCGTCAACTGGAAGAAATTCTGGCAAATGCCAGCCCCGAATCTTGGGGCCGAGCGGGCCCTTCGCGCCGTCCTGGAAGAGCGTGAGGAAGGACGGTAGTGGAACCGGCGTTTTGGGATAGCAGCGCCCTTGTGCCTCTGTGCACGGAGCAGATGGGGACGCCTTTGTTGCGGCAGCTCAGTGAGCGTTTCGGGGTCGTCGTCTGGTGGGCAACCAGAGTGGAGGCGCGAAGCGCTTTCGCCAGAGAGCTGCGAGCAGGCGCTCTGACTACGATGCAACATCAGCAGGTGGTTGGCCGGCTGGAGGAGTTGCAGCAAGGCTGGCGTGAAATTCAGCCGACCGAAGACTTGCGGCGATTGGCCGAATCCATGTTAGAGCGATACCACCTCCGCGCAGCTGACGCACTCCAGTTGGCTGCTGCCTATACCTGGTGCAAGAACCGTCCATTCAACAGGCACTTCATTTCAGGCGACAGGCGATTATTGGATGCAGCCCGAGAGACGGGATTTCGCATTGTCGACACCGCCGGAGCCCACTGAGAAAACTTATACCGTCACGCATTGAGTATGCCCGAAACTGACAACTCTCCCCGCCTCCGCTTCGCCCCCTCTCCCACCGGCTACTTGCATGTTGGCGGAGCGCGCACTGCGTTGTTCAACTGGCTCTTCGCGCGGCACAACAAGGGCACGCTCATCCTTCGCATCGAGGACACCGACTTCGAGCGCTCGACCGCTGAGATGGTGGAGGGCATCCTTGTCGGACTTCGCTGGCTGGGCATCGATTGGGACGAGGGGCCGTACTTCCAGTCGCAGCGTATGGATCGGTACCGTGAGGCCGCGCAACGCCTGGTCGACAGTGGCCACGCGTACTACTGCTTCTGCACCAAGGAAGAACTGGAGCAGCGGCGCGCGCAGGCGCAGGCAAAGGGCGGCGATCCGCAATACGACCGAGCGTGCCGCGGTATCCCGCCAAAACAAGCGAAGGCCCGCCGTGAGGCGGGCGAGCCCGCTGCCATCCGATTCGCCGTTCCGGAAAGTGGAAGCACCTTTTTCGACGACGCCGTCTTCGGCCGCGTGGAATTCGCCAACACCGAGCTTGAGGATTTCGTGCTGCTGCGCTCCGACGGAGTTCCCACCTATCACCTCAGCGTGGTGGTAGACGACGTTGACATGCGCATAACGCACATCCTGCGCGGCGCGGACCATCTCTCCAATACGCCCAAGCAGGTCATGCTGTACCAGGCGCTGGGTGAGGCGCTACCCGTATTCGCGCACGTGCCGCTCATCCTCGGTCCCGACAAGACGCGGCTCAGCAAGCGCCACGGCGCCACCAGCGTGATCGCTTATAAGGAGGAAGGCATCGTGCCGGAGGCGTTCCGCAATTTTCTGGCGCTTCTGGGATGGACGCCGCCCGACTCCTCAAAAGAGGTCATGGACGACCGCGAACTGATTGATCTCTTCGACCTGAGCGGCATCGCAAAGTCAAACGCGGTTTTCGATCGCGGCAAGCTCGACTGGTTCAACTCCGAGTACATGCGCGCTTGTCCGGCAGTTCAGTTGTTGCCACTGATCGAAGAGGAATGGAAGAAAGTTGATCTCATTCCGTTCCAGACCAGCCGGGGAGCGATGGCCGCCACGGTGGACCTGGTAAAGCCGCGAGCTCGCAATCTGAAAGACTTTGCAACACTGTTCCGCGCTTACTTCAGCGATAGCTTTGAGGGGGATCCCGCCGCGGTGCAGAGGTTTCTGAAAGAGGACGCGGTGCGCGAGATGCTGGTGGAGCTGGCCTCGCGGTATAGGCGAGCGCCGATTTTCTCCGAGGAGAGTACTGAGAAGATACTGCGTGAGTTTGCCGAGGAGAAGAACGTGAAGGCCGGCGTGCTAATCAATGGCGCGCGAGTCGCGCTCACCGGACAGGGTGTGGCTCCAAGCTTGTTCGCAGTGATGGCGAACTTGGGACAAGAGCGGACAGTGGCTCGGCTACGGAGATCCGAGGAACTCTGAAGATTTCACGCGCAGATGGTCGGAAGAAGACGACTAAACAATTCGAGTCTTTACAGATGCCGTGGCGCTGTGGTCAGCGCAGTCTAAATCCTCGAAATTGCCAGTGTCGACGCAAATGTACTTAGGGGAGAGGGAGCGGCGGATGGCCCGTCAATAAGCCGACACGCGAATGACCTGGCCCCATCTTCAAAGGAAGAATTTTGAAATGCTTTTGGTAAGCCTTCGCCATTCTTCAACAATTCTTTGCTGACTGCATCGCAGTCCCTCAGTTCCAAGATGCCGGCTCTGCATGAAAAGACCAGAAGATCGAAACTCCTGATGATAGGCATGGGCAACGTAAGCATTTGCGCTTGGAGAGTTTGAATTGCACTGAAATCGTTACTGGCAACCGGTACAGTCAGGGTTACTCCCGCTGCGTGCGTATAAGCCTCTCCCTTTTGAACATATCCGGAGTACTGTGCCCCAAGTGCCTGAAATCCAGCCCAAGAGGTTCCGGGTGTTGCACAGCTTAATAGAGGTTGGAAGAGAGACTGATCTAACTTTTTGAGAGTTTCGGATCTCAATGCCTTGTCGAGTTGCGCGACGAATCGATCTTTATGCTTCCTCATCCAACGAAGCTCTAGATCGACTTCGAGAACGACCGCAGGCTGTATGCCATATGATTTTCTTAGCTCGATCAGCGGGCGCAGCTCCTTGGCTAGGAAAAGTTGGACAAGCACGTCGCTGTCACACAGCAAAAGCGGGGGATTTGCCATCCTGTCGAGATTCAGGCCACTTCGGCTTCGAGTTCGACCTCGTTGACGATGTTGCTAAACCGTGTTTTGAAGTCGTCCTCGTCGATCATCAGAAACTCAGAAGCCTTACCCAAACTGATTTGGCGGTTCTGGTAAGCGTCTAGGACGAGTTTTACGTATCCGATCGGAAGCCGAATGGATCGGCTGGGGAGAGTGGTCGTTCGCTTTCCGATCCACTCGGCCCCTGTGCTCCCGATTTTTTCGAGATACTCTTCAGTTGAAAGCGCGTGAGCTGAGAACTGCCGCAAATATGTACTGATATCAACGCGCTTTAGTTCATCAGCTGAATCTGGAGCAACGAAGCCACCATCCACTGCTGCCGCCAGAACCGTCCGAAGTTCGACATGCGTTTCAGCGACGAGTTGTGCCAGAGCTGGTGCGGTCAGAGCATTCCACTTTATTCC
Source organism: uncultured Acidobacteriaceae bacterium (assembly GCA_963794545.1). GTDB lineage: Bacteria > Acidobacteriota > Terriglobia > Terriglobales > Acidobacteriaceae > Bog-257. The sequence goes on along the minus strand of CAWCEH010000007.1, from coordinate 665,996 downwards.
GTAGTGCTGCGCTATGTGATGCAGCACTTCCCTTGGTACGAGGGACTCCTGAGCGAAAGCCTGAGCCCGGATCTCGACCGCATCATTCCCTTCGGAAGACGTGAAATCAATCGAGGCGCCGACGAAAGCATCGAAGATTGAGTGTCCGATTTCATGCATCAAGACTGCATTGCGACGATACCAATTGACATTGTATGTGTTCGCGAATGCACATGGACGCGGCGAGTTAGTAGACCCCACAAAGAAGCTGCATCCCTCGATCCGAGAATCCTTCAGAGGGGTCTCGATGACTAGAATGCCGAGTGAGCGCAGCATCCCCCGTAAAATTTCACCGGAGCCATTAGCCCCGTGCGCCAGAGAGGTCGACTGTCGAAAAGTCCGGGCCGCCATCCTTCCCTGTTCACGGGCCGCAGCTTGAAGGTCAACGGTTGCACGAATGCTGTCGAATAAGGATCTCCACTGAACAGATTTCTGCCGAGTAACTTCTTCAAGCTCGTTCAGGTAATGGCCGAGTTGTCGAATCAAAACTACAACTTCGCGATCAGCATCGATGAGACCCGGTCCTCTGAACTTGAACCAAATCTGGGGAGTCACGTCTGCCTCGTCTAGGTATTTTGCTGCTTTGGCAGACATGTTCAATCTCTCTGGCGCTACGCTGAAGACTGCCGAGAGCATTGGCACCATGGACTCAGGAATAACGCTTTGTCCAGAGAGCCACTCTGAAAAAACCTTGGGACTGATGCCCAGGAGTGTTGCACACGCATCTGGGTTTAATTCTGCGGAACTAAGCAATCTCTGCAGCAGCATTTGTCCAAATCTCCGGAGTTGCGGATTCTTGCGGCAATCCAGATCGCGATTCGTAAGGTAAGTAAGAGTGATGACACAATTGAGAAGATGGATGCGTGCCGCAAGCACGTTGTTGTAGACGTCCGACGAACCTGAACCCAACGATCTCGGCACCGCAGAAGCTTCGGCTCGCTACCCGCATTCACGCTGACAGTTCTCCGCTGAGCTGCCGCAGAAGGATATTACGATTCCTGTGTCAGCCACAGCATCGGTAAACATTATAGACGCACACGGCTGCATTTCGTTCACCAAAAAGTGGTAGCGCAGTCGGAACTCAGACTTCGGCGGGAATCACTTCTTCACCACCGTCACTTGGAATTGCACGGGGATCGAGCGGGGCGGATAACAGGCGCTGTGGTCGCACGCCTGAAATCGTAGCTCGCCCTTCACCGAATAGGTTCCCACTGCGGCGCTGGCCGGCGCTTTCAAGATGGCATCGATGCTGAAGTCTCCGCTATAGACGCTCAGCTTCTCGTCCGGCGAGAAAGCGAACGCCATTTCCTCTCCTGCGGGATACTTCAAATCGGCCACGGCGAGCTGCTCCGGCACATTCAACTTCAGAGCCGTCGGAATCAAGTAGTCGGCCTTGGGATGGTGAGAGTTGATGTGAAACTCGGAACCCACCCGAAAATCCAACGCAACGCTCGTGCTGGCGCCAGCCCGTATTTGCACATTGCCAACCGGCGCCATGGTCACGGAAGGCTGCTTATCGCCCAGTCCCTGCGCCAGGCCAAGGGAAGCAAGAAACAATACGACCGTCGTTACGCTTACCGAGCGCTTGGTCATTGACCATCCTTTGCTGTCGGCACCGGGGTGTCCACGACGGCTGCGCGGCTGGTCTGGGCGGCTCCAGGGTTGTGAGTACTCGCGAGAATTTTCTTGGCATCGTTCTCGATCTCTTGGCGGCTGAACAGCCCGGCTGCTTTGTCCACGATGATCCCGTTGCGGTCAACATAGAAAGTCGTCGGAAGATAGTGCACGTCGCCGTAATCGTCTGAGACCTGGTCGGTGCCCAGCAGCACTTGATAGTTCACCCCCATCTCATGGGCAAACTCGGCAATCTTAGGAGCTTCGGTGTCGTCCATTGCAACGCCGAGAACTACCAGGCCGTCCTTGCCGTATTGTTTCTGCAGGTCGACAAACCACGGCATCTCGATTTTGCAGGGCGGACACCACGTCGCCCAGAAATTCAGCAACACAGCCTTGCCACGGAAGTCGGAAAGCCTCACTCTGCGTCCGTCCAGTGTGGGGAGGTCGAAATCGGGCGCCTGCACCCCTTTGACGTTGCCCACCATTCTTAGAGGTCCATGCTTGCGGGTGCGATTCAGGTACTTGCCGGCAGCGAGCATCGCCATGATGGCTCCTACCAGAACGACGAACACCAGAGCATTACGTTTCACGAAGAGCACCTTTACAACGCAAACCGGTTGAGAAACGAAAGATAACCGGAAAGCAGTTTCAGATTGTTCAGAAAGATAAGCACACCCACGGCAATCAAGAGCCCTCCGCTGATGACTTCGACGGTGTGCAGGTGACGGCGGAAGCGACCGTAGAACGCCAAAAAGCGGTCCACTCCCAAGGAAGTCAGCAGAAACGGTACGGCCAGGCCAAGCGAATAGATGGCCAGCAGCGAAATTCCCTTCAAGACGGTGTCCTGGGTCTCCGCCAATAGCAGGATTCCGGCTAAGATAGGGCCGATGCACGGGGTCCATCCGAAAGCAAAAGCAAAGCCCACCAGAAAGGAACCCACCACGCTGGAACTGCCCTTGACGTTATGCAAGCGCTTATCGGCGTAAAGCGCCTTGATTTTCAGCAGACCGGTGAGGTGGAGTCCGAAAATGATGACAATAACACCCGCAATTTTGGTCAGCAGAGTGTGGTACTCGTTGGCGAATTGGCCGACGCTGGTCGCAACTGCGCCTAAGGCAATAAAGACAACGCTGAACCCCAGGACGAAGGTAATGGAGTGCAGCATCACGGTTCGAAGCAGGCGCCGGTCCGATGATTGCAGGTCCTCGACGGAGGCTCCCGAGATCAGCGACACATAGCCCGGTACGAGCGGAAGCACGCAAGGGGAGAGAAACGACAGCAATCCCGCCACGAAGGCGGCGATGAGGGAGGGAGGACTATGCATAAAACTCTATTGTAACAATTCGAATATCGAAGGCCGGGTTGCGAAGGTGCCACGCACTGCTTATACAGACGCTGTGGACGACCGAAAGTCACACGAAAGTGCTGGCCTTAGGGACGTCGCGGGCCGGTACCCGAATCGGCGACTTGCGCAGCCCGGACCAGGTTTCGGAAATCACTACCGAATCTCCGGGGTTGTGGGGATCGTATTTGACGGAAGCCGGCAAGCCCAGGCGGCAGGAGTATAGGTCAATGAACTGTCGCAGATGAGTCACATCCTGCGATGCTTCGTAGGTTACTCCGGCGACATCGTATTTGTAGATCAGGAGGGTCATCTGCTGGCCGGATTCGCTCTCCTCAAGTTCCAATACGTCGATCACGTTGCCGTCGGTGATGCGGCCACCCAAGGTGAGCTGGGTCCTGCGCTCGCGTTCAAGCTGCTCGGCTGACTTTTTATTGCGGCGCGAAAGCAGGGCATAGCCAACGACGGCGGCAGTGGCCCCGAAGGCGAGAACCGGATACAAGCGGAGTGCATTCATGGCTGGACGGCGAACCTTCACTGACTCTTGCCTCAAGATAATCGCATCAGGTGCCGCAGGGGAATCGAAAAATCGACACAAGGCTGAGTTTGTCTGTGCGACGGTTTTGATTGCACCTCGGGTGGGGCAGAATCGTCACAGAAGAGAGGACGCTAGGGCGTGAAACCCTTAGTCGAGATTCAGCACCGGATTCCTCAGGGTCCCGACGCGTTCGACAGTGACTTCGACGGAGTCTCCCGGCTGCAGCGGGCCCACGCCGACCGGAGTTCCGGTGGCAATCAGGTCCCCTGGCTCAAGCGTCATTACCTGCGAAATGAAGTGAATGAGCACGTCGAGCGGGAAGAGGAAGTCCACCGTCGTTCCATTCTGCCGGAGCTGGCCATTCACGCGGGTCTGCACGGTTACGCCCTTCCAAGGGTCGAGGTTCTCCGCCACGACCGGGCCGACGGGACAAAAAGTGTCGAACCCCTTGGCTCGAGTCCACTGACCGTCTTTTTCCTGCAGGTCGCGCGCGGTCACGTCGTTCACGCATGTATAGCCAAGTATGTAAGGGCGCACGTCATCCCCTTCGCGCAGGCGGTAGCAGCGCTTGCCGATCACAACTCCCAGCTCGCCTTCGTAGTCCACGCGTTGCGAGAGGTGGTTGGGGCGGCGAATCGCATCGCCGGTGGCGATGACGGAAGAGGGCGGCTTCAGAAAGATCAACGGCTCCGTGGGAATCGGATGGTTCAACTCTTTCGCATGTTCGCGATAATTGCGCCCAATGCAGACCACCTTCAGTGGCTCCACGGGCGACAGCAAGCGCGCTTCGCTCAGCGGCAGATCGCTGCGTTCAGCACCCTCGAACTCAGCCCAGGAGCGGGGAGCGGTCGCCATGGTGCGAGTGATCGTCTCGACGCCACGCACGTTCTCGATGAGTCCATAGCGGTTGGAACTCTGGTATTGAAAGCGGCAGTAGGACATAGAAACCTCGATGAATGAATGCTTACTTGTCAGGGGCTGTTTCACTGGCCTCGGCGGAGCGTTGGCTCTCGTTGCCCCGCAAATCCACAGCGGAAACAGCATAAATATAACTCCTGCCGGGCTCGATATTTTCGTCACGGAACGACGAAGCCGACACCAACTGTTTATTCAGCTTTTCAAATTGCCCGCCTTCGACGCGCCGGAAGACGTTGTACCCCGCAAGGTCGCTCTCCAGGTTCGGGGCCCATGTGAGGTCGATGAACGGTTTCTGACCCACGCTGGAGAAAACCGCCTGAAGTCCGGCAGGCTGGGCAGGCGGATAGATGTCACGCGTGAAGACCTCAACCGGCTTCGAATCATCGCCCTCGACCGCAGTGTTGATGCCACGCGAAGCAACCTGGGTGAGGGTGGTGATGCGATATTCGTACTTCTGCTCCCACTCGAAAGTCTTGTCCAGATACGATCCGGTGGCCGCAGGTTCTACGTCAGCCAATACGATATACGCGGGTGCGCCAACTGGTTTTCGCATGATCCGGTAGCGGTAGTTCAGACCAAGGGGGGCAGCAGGGGGAGCGGGGCCGGTCCACGAGATGCGCACGCCGTCTCCGCTGACCTGGGCGGATAGTTTGTCGGGGGCAGAGATGGTTGGAGCTACCGGAATCGGCACTTGATTGGAAAGCCCGGCACTGCGGCCGTGAGAATTGACCTCTTCCACGGCATAGGTGACAAAGTCGGCGGGATTTTCCTGCCCCAACCGTGGCGGCAGGGAATCCACATACTGCATCCGAATCGCCGGTGACTCTTCCTGCTTCTTCTTCGGCTGCGGTGGGGCCTTAGGTGGAGGAATCTCGACGACGACGTCGCAGGTGCTCATTAGTCCAGTGCCTTCGCGGCGGCAGACGCGGATTGCGGGCAGATGCTTGACCAGGGTACGGTCGGTATTCTTGCGCTGCAGCGTCCAGTCGAGTTCGACGCGATTGCCCTTGCGTGAAGCAGTCAAATCGTCAACCGGACGCGCCAATTGCAACGACGGCGGTTGCGGCGCGCCGGGAGTTCCGCACCCGGCGAGCGACGCGATCAGAAGCAAACTCCCGGCCAGGCAATAGAGCTGCACTCTCATGGAAGCTAACAGGGTAACAAATCCTACGCAGTTCAATCCGGTGACGCAGCGGTCTCGTATTTCTGTAGGATACTTCATCATCGCGCATGGAGATGTATCGGTGCCGTTGGCGACGGCCTGAACGAGTAGGCTCAGGGATGCCAAAGAACCTTGATGACGAGTCGGACACAAAGACCTACCCCGAGGGCGATTAAAACGCTGGCGAGAGTACCAATCAAGAAGTATTCGGCCCAGTTGCGGTCTTCAAGATCCTTGGAGCGAATCAACCCCTTTGCAGCGACGAGAAAAGCTAACGCTGTATAGCTGCCGCCCGCAACCATAGTGGTCAGCAGAATACGCTCAAGATTTCCGATCAAGCGGCCGCGGTTGATCTCCGTTTCATCCACACACTCATTCTCTGAAGAGTTCTGTGGCTTGCACCCCTGCAACGGAGGAAGGGTTCCGCATTTTGCAAGCAAGCCGCGGACGACATAAGTGCCGCCACGAAGCACAAACAGGAAAAGGGCGACTACTAAGCACCCTGCGGCCACTTTGTTGGTGAATAATCCTTTTGCGAACCTGGCGACTAGGCCTTCTCCAAAGACAATTCCGAAAGTACCCAATACGAAAACGGCGTCGGTCAGCAGCTCAGCCTCGCCGGCCAGCGCGGCAGGTAAATGCATGCGGAGCAGAGGAAGCAGAATACCAAGAGAGAGTACGAACAGCCCTAAAGCGAGCTTGGCGCGTCCGACACTTAAGACATCAGCTACGATCCCGGCTGCGACGCTGCGGGCAATTATCTGGACCATCCAGTGGGTGCGCAATGGCGGACAGGGTCTAGCTCTACTGACACTGCTAGGTAGGGGATCAACAGCGAAAAGGTAGTTCACTGCTGCCCACAGCAATACGATCTCGGCCCACAGCACCACCGAGAGCGGATTCGCGCTGCCGAAATTCATCGCAGCATTCCTCTTGGCGATCGCGATGCGAAGAGTGACATTGCTGCAGACAAAGCCATTTCTCCCTGCCGGTACGAGTCCCAGCCCGCGGCGCGTACATGGTCGGAGATTGCCTGTGTTGACAGTTTAAGCTTCTCGGCAATTTTTACCTGCGCTAGTCCTTGTCGAAGCATTCCTATTACTCGCAACTGCTGCTCGGTCCGCTGCTCACGGTGAAATTCCAGCAGCCTTGCAACGCCGTTTAACACCAAATCGAAGTTGTCGCCGAAGCCTTGGAAGACCCCACCCAGTTCGTTACGCTTCTTGGCATGGTTGATCGCGTCTCGCGCACAATGCAGCGCTGGACCGTCCACATTAATGGCGTACTCACCTGCCGGAGTATCCAGTCGCCCGTACCCGAAACCCAAGCGGAGTGCTCGGTCGGAAAAGCCGCTACCGACTTTCCAGATGAGATCAGGCAAAATGCCTCCGTCGGTGACCAAACCCTGGAATTCGTCCCCAACGGTGATCACGAATTTGGCTAACAGGGCCGGAGCAAATTGTTTGTTAAGAAGGTCAATGAACTTCGTGAAACGCTTCTGGGTCTCTCTACGCCGAGCTGGTGCAAGGTCGCGCGAGGCAACCATGTCGCCAATGACCGCGATGCAGCCTTTTGGGACGACTTCAGAAACCAAAAGGTTAACCTCCTAAGCTAGACAAGCCTAAAAGCTTGAATGCCAATAAGTCAAGCTAAATAACTTTATATCTTTATAATAAAGCTAATAGACTTGATACACGATCCGTCTCTTTGCGGCTTACCCTTCCAGCTTCTTGGCCAGAAGTTCGTTGACCAGCGCCGGATTGGCCTGTCCCTTGGACGCCTTCATGACCTGACCGACAAAGAAGCCGATCACCGTCTTCTTGCCGGCACGGTACTGCTCCAGCTGCTTAGGATTGCCGGCGATCACCTCGTCGATGATCTTCTCGATGGCTGCGGTGTCGGTAAGCTGCTGCGGCTTTTCTTTCTCGTACACCGCGGGGAAGTCCTCGCCGCGCTCGAAAGCCAGGTCATAAAGCTCTTTGAGCATCTTGCCGCTGATAGCGCCGCTCTCGACCAGGTCAGCCGACATGGCAACGCCCTTCATCGAAATCGGTGACTGCTCGATTTCCAGCCCCGCGGCTTTCAGCCGGCCGAGTAGTTCACTCTGCACCAGGTTGGAGACGCGCTTGGGATTCTTGGCGGCCTTGGCGGCCTCTTCAAACTGATCGGCCAGGGAGCGAGTGCCAGTCAGCGTGGTGGCGTCGTATTCGGTGATGCCATATTGCTGCACCATGCGCGCGCGCCGGGCTGCCGGTAGTTCGGGCAATTGGTGGGTGATCTGTTTGCGCCACTTCTCATCCACCACCAGCGGCAGCAGGTCAGGCTCGGGAAAGTAGCGGTAATCGTGCGCCTGCTCCTTGGAGCGCATGCTGTAGGTCTTACCCTCAGCGGGATTGTAGAGGCGCGTCTCCTGCACAATCTTGCCGCCAGACTCGAGCACCTGCTGGTGGCGCTCGATCTCGTATTCCAGCGCGTGGCGGATAAAACGGAAGGAGTTGACGTTCTTCACTTCCGCCTTGGTGCCGAACTTGGTTTCGCCGCGCGGCCGGATGCTGACATTGGCGTCGCAGCGCAGCGAACCTTCTTCCATGTTGCAGTCGCTGACGCCGGTGTAGAGGATGATCTCCTTCAATCGCGTGAGGTATTCGTGGGCTTCGTCGGGCGAAGCGATGTCGGGCTCGCTGACGATCTCGATCAGCGGCACCCCCGAGCGGTTCAGATCAATCGAAGTCCACTCGCCGCTGTCGGGAAGGCCATCGTGAAGGCTCTTGCCAGCGTCCTCTTCCAAGTGCACGCGCGTGATGCCGATTCTCTTGGGACCGGTCGCGCCCTTGATTTCGATGTAGCCATGTTCGGCCAGGGGCTTGTCGTACTGCGAAATCTGGTAGCCCTTGGGCAGGTCGGGATAGAAATAGTTCTTGCGCGCGAAGATCGAAGTCTCGTTGATTCGGCAATTCAGCGCGGTCGCGGCCAGCACGGCAAACTCGACCGCCCGCTGGTTCAACACCGGCAACGGGCCCGGCAAACCGAGACAAACCGGGCAGACATTGGTGTTCGGCGGATCGCCAAACTGGGTCGAGCAGCCGCAGAAGATCTTGGTGCGGGTCAGCAGCTGGACGTGGACTTCCAGCCCGATGACCGGCTCGTACTTGGACTGCGCTGCGACGGGAGCTTCCGGCGTGGTGGCCATGATCGTTGATTATAACGGGCAAATGCGGTACCGATTGCCGCAGAACCTGACCCTGCGGATCACGCCGATCAGGCAACCGTATTGAAGCTCGGAGAGAGTATCCGCGAAACCCGTGTCGATCCGCGGTTAGAGTCTGTTAATTTCCGCCGCCCGCCGCCGCGTTCGACGGACTCAGCGGAATCTCGAAGTACATCAACTCGTTGCCGCTACTGTCGCGGATTCCGGTGAGATAGATGTGCGCACCGCCCACCGGTTGGCTCACGCCCTGCACGTCGAAGAATAGAAAGCCCGACTGGGTGGAATGTGGTTCGACCGCTGCAGCAGTGAATTTCGCGCGCAGTAAGTTCGTCGTACTGCTGCTGCGCCTTCTTGTTCTTGGTCCCTCCGGGAAGCGGGATGGGACCAGCGTGCGGACTTGGGTTGGTGCTGTTCCCCTGGATGTGGGCCACGCGGCGGAAGACGTCGTCCACGTCGAGCGCTTCGAGCTTGTTACGGCGGGATGTCACCAGCTCCGCTTGCATTTTGTTCACCGTGATCGGCTGGTCACCGTCGTTGGTGATGACCAGGAGCACGGGCAGAATTCCCTCTTCGCTGAAGTGCGTGATGAAGATGTCAGCCTTCGGAGAAGTGTTGTACACGATCCACGGCGGCGGTAACGTGCTCGTTAGGGTGAGCGTCTTTGCTGGCATAGGTGTTTGCGTTACTGGGCTTCGGAGGAACGAAGTCTTTGGAGGCCCAGAGCGCCGACAGATGAGAGCACGATCGTCAGGGTGGCGATCCAGAGCAAAACGCCATGTCGGGAGCGCATACCGGGATTATCTGCTCATCGGTGAGTTGTGCTCAACCCGCCTGCCGGGTTTGGATCATCGTTCTGGCGCAATTACAATCGCAGCGTGTATTCCCTGTACAGCATTCTCCTGTTCGTCGCGCTGGTGGTGAGCGCGCCCTGGTGGCTGCTGGAGATGTTGCGTCACGGCAAGTACCGCGCCGGATTGAGCGAGCGGCTGGGCAGGGTTCCTGACCGGCTCTTCAGCCAGGACGTCGCTAACACGATTTGGATCCACGCAGTCTCGGTGGGCGAGGTGCTGGCGATATCGCGAGTCATCGATGAGTTGAAGACGCAGTTGCCGGGCTGGCGCGTCGTGGTTTCTACCACGACCGATACCGGGCAGAAGCTGGCGCGCGAGCGCTTCGGCGAGAACAATGTTTTTTATTTCCCCGTCGACCTGCCGTTTGCGGTGCGCGCGTACTTGCGGACGCTGCGTCCGAAGTTGCTGGTGCTGGCGGAAAGTGAATTCTGGCCCAACCTGCTGCGTTGGGCGCGGCTCTCGGGCGCGGCGGTGGCCGTGGTCAACGCGCGCGTTTCTGACCGCTCACTGCCCGGGTACCTGCGATTCCACAAATTGCTACGGCGCGTAATGCAAAACGTACAGCTCTTCCTGGCGCAGAGCGAAGAAGACGCCCGCCGCCTGATCCAGATGGGTGCGCCCGCCGAGCGGGTGCAGGTGAGCGGAAATCTGAAGTTCGAAGTGAAACCTCCCGTCAGACCGGCGATTGCAGCAGCCTTCGCCACGATGAAGCGGGAAGAGATCGGCCCGTTGCTGGTGGCGGGCAGCACCCTCGAGGGCGAAGAGGCGATGCTGCTCGACATGTTCCGCCAAGTTGTGGACGCGCTATCCCAACGCGCTATTGCTGTCTGGCGCCCCGGCATCCTGAGCGTTTCGAGGCCGTCGCGTCACAGGTTGCGTCCTCCGGCTTCACTTACCAGAGGCGCTCGCAATGGAAGGAAAAGGTGCCAATCGCGGCAGGTGTTTTCCTGCTCGACAGCATTGGCGAGTTGGCCAGCCTGTATGAGTTTGCCGATCTGGCGTTTGTGGGCGGAAGCCTGGTACCGCGGGGCGGACACAATGTGCTGGAAGCAGCGCAATTCGGGACCCCGATTCTGGTTGGGCCTTACACGGAAAACTTCCGCGACATCATCGAGTTCTTCCGCAAGGCTGATGCTTTGCGCGTGGTCACTCCGCAGTCGTTGACCGCGACCGTGCGGCAATTGCTGGAGAACCACGAAGAGCGCGCAACGCTCGGTCACCGGGCTTTCGACGTCATGCGCTCACAGCGCGGTGCAACCGGGCGGACCGTGAGCGCGCTGCTGGAGTTGCTATCGGCGCAGGGCGCGCTGAACCGAGCGGAAATCACCTCGGAGCGGGGCGCATGAATCCGCTCGCGGCGCTCTATGGCGCAGCCGTACTCGCACGCAATGAACTTTACGACCGCGGGACGCTGACCCTCAGCTACCTGCAGGGACCGGTGGTGAGCATCGGCAATCTCACGGTCGGTGGGTCAGGCAAGACGCCATTCCTTATTTTGCTGGGCGAGTTGCTGAAAGAGCACAGCATTCCCTTCGATGTTCTCTCGCGTGGTTACCGGCGCCTGACAACGGGAGTGGGGCTGGTTGATCCCCTGGGATCCCCGCGCGAATATGGCGACGAACCTCTGCTGATTGCACGGAAGCTGGGAGTGCCGGTCATCGTCGGCGAGGACCGCTATGCCGCTGGGCGATTGGGCGAGGAGAGGTTTGGCCCGCGGCTGCACTTGCTGGACGACGGCTTTCAGCATCGGCGGCTGGCGCGCGAATTCGACATCGTGCTGCCCACCTCCGCTGATGCGCGGGATTCGTTGCTGCCAATCGGCAGGCTGCGCGAGCCGCTCTCTGCGTTGAGGCGCGCGGATGCGGTCGTGCTGACGAACGACATGCCATTAGATGGCCTGCGGCTCGGCGCCCAGCAAGTGTGGAGAGTGACGCGTGACATCGTCGCTCCTCAGACGAAGGAGCCATGCCTGGCGTTCTGCGGCATTGCGCGTCCGGAGAACTTTATTACTCAGTTGCGGGCGGCAGGAATAAAGCTCGTTGGCGCCCGCAGCTTTCGCGATCATCATCGGTATTCAGATGACGATATCCGACAGCTTCTACGACTGCGCAAGGAGCATGGCGCTGCGGCGTTCGTCACCACGGAGAAAGATGCGATCAATCTTGGCGGGCACCTGGAAGAGCTACAACCGATTCATGTCGTTCCAGTGAGAATGAGGTTGCACAATGCGCCAGCCGTCCTGGAGTTCATGCTGGCCACGGTTAGCGAGCGAAAGCGGATGCCCGCATGAGACAATCTACGGTTGCTTCGCGCCCGGTCGCTCGAATTAAGCACCGGGCGTTCATTTGAGTTCATGACCAGACACCTGAAAGATACGGAGCGCTGGAAGAAGATCGTCCAGTCGTTTGGCGACGTCTCGGTCACCGTCCTCGCTGATTTGGTCGCCGACGAATTCATCTTTGGCGAGATCGCGCGGGTGTCACGCGAAGCGCCGGTGCTGATCCTGAAGCATCGCGAGCGGACAGTAGTTCCTGGCGGCGGCGGCAATGCGGTGATGAACCTGGCTTCACTGGGCGTCAATGTTCTTCCGGTTGGAGTGGTGGGCGATGACGAAGCTGGCAGCTTGCTGCTGGAGTGTCTGCACGAGAAGAAGATTCCCACCAGCGGCATCGAGCGCCTGAAGCACCATACGACTCCGACCAAGAGTCGCATCCTCGCGGGTATGTCGCACACCAGCCGGCAGCAGGTGGTTCGGGTGGACCGTGAGCCGGAACCGCTGGGCGAATTGCATCCTGTGCTGTTGAACCTGGTGAACGCGGCGCGGGAATACGCGACCGCATCCGATGCGTTTCTGGTTTCCGACTACGGATATGGCGCGGCCTCACCGAGGTTGCTCAACTTCATCAAGTCGAACCGCTGCCTGGTGAACAAGCCGGTCACTCTAGACTCGCGCTATCGCATGCTGGACTATCGAGGGTGTCACGGCAGCTACGCCTAATGAGCCGGAGGTTGAGGAGGCGTTGGGCATCAAGATTGGCCATGACGACCAGAAACTGTTCTGCGCCGGCGAGCGGCTGATGAAGGAGATGACGCTGGAGTCGCTGGTGATAACTCGTGGCCGCGATGGCATGGTGGCTTTCGAGAAGGATGCCACGCCGCTGGTCGTACCGATACATGGGTCCGACCAGGTTGTGGATGTGACCGGGGCCGGAGACACCGTAATCGCGACCTTCACTGCGGCGCTGGCAGCCGGGGCCGATACGGCTTCAGCCACCCGGCTCGCCAACTTCGCCGGCGGCATCGTGGTGATGAAGCGCGGCACGGCAACGGTGTCGAACAAGGAATTGCTGGCCGCCATCGACCAGCATTCCGCAACTACATCTTCGTGAACGACTTCGCACAGAAAATTCTTTCGCGCGATGCTTTGCGCGAGCGCGTGGCAGAGTGGCGGCACAGCGGCGAGCCGATCGTGCTGGCCAACGGCTGCTTCGACCTGTTGCACGTTGGGCACATCCGCTATCTGCGCGGCGCGAAGTCGCTGGGCGGAAAGCTGGTGGTGGCGATGAATTCCGACGAGAGTGTCTCCCGGCTCAAAGGTGCGGGCCGTCCGCTGATGCCGGCTGCGGAGCGCGCGGAGATCGTCGCCGCACTGACGGACGTGGATGCTGTAGTTCTCTTTGACGAGCCTGACGTGCGTGCCCTGATTCGCGAGATTCGCCCCGACGTGCAGGCCAAAGGTACTGATTACACCCGAGAGAATGTTCCCGAGCGCGACGAGGTGCTGGCGTATGGCGGACGGGTCGAGATTGTTGGCGACCCAAAAGACCACTCCACTACCGACTTCCTGGCGCGACTGCAAACTTGGAGCGGAGGACGTGGCCGACGGTGAGCACTCCAGTACCTCCGCAGGAACAAGTTTCCATGCTCGCCGAACCTCGTCCCGCCGCCACGCCGACGGATCGGCTTCTGGTGGTGCGACTCAGCGCCATGGGCGACATCATTCACGGTATGCCGGCGATTGCGGCTCTGCGTCAAGCCAGGCCTCAACTGCAAATCGGATGGCTGGTGGAAGAGCGCTGGGCCGAGTTACTGTGCGCCCGTGATTCGGAGCGATTGGCTGCGCGCTCAGAACAGAAACCGCTCGTCGACTGGCTGCACGTGGCCAAGTTTTCCAGTTGGCGCAGGGAGCTTTTTTCCCATGAGACGTGGCGTGAGATGCGGTCGTGCCGGCAAGAAGTGCGTGAACGGAAGTACGAAATCGCGCTCGACCTCCAGGGCGCCATACGTTCAGCGCTGGCGGCGCGTTCCACAGGCGCCGCGATCCGCATTGGGTCGTCGCAGCCGCGCGAAGGCCCGGCGCGTATGTTCTACACCCATGCCATCGATGTGCGAGGATCTCACGTAGTCGAGCATGCGCTGTCTCTGGCGTCGGAACTTGTAGGCCAGGCGCTGGAATACGTTCAGCCGCCCTTTCCGGTTGATCGGGCCGTCGAAGACTGGGCCAATCATCAATCTGAGATGTTTGGCTGCAAGCCGCTGGTAATCCTCAACCCCGGTGCGGGTTGGGGAGCCAAGTGCTGGCCGGCGGAATCGTTCGGCGCGGTCGCTCGCTCTCTCGCGGACCGCGGCATGGCGGTGTTAGTCAATTATGGTCCGGGAGAAGAAGCACTGGCCGAAGCGGTCCATGCCTCCAGCGGAGGAGTCGCGGTAGCGCTCAAGCGTTCGGTCGGCGAATTGGTTGCGCTGACGCGGCGCGCCCGCCTGTTCATCGGCGGAGATACTGGCCCCATGCACCTCGCGGCGGCGTTGCACGTTCCTGTGGTTGCGTTGTTCGGTCCCACGCGACCGGAGCGCAACGGTCCTTTTGGCACACCCAACGTGGTGCTGCGCAGTCCGCAGAGCGTTAACAACACGACGCACACTGACCGTTGCGATGAGGGCCTGGTTTCGATCGAGCCGCAAGCGGTGATAGAGGCGGCCGACCGGTTGCTCGGAGAGCAGCATGGGTGATCCGCAAGTCGCCACATCGAATATCACGTGGAGTCATGTGGCACGGCGCATCCGAGTGCCGATGGGATTTGCGTTCGCGATTTTTTACGTTTGGCGCGCCAAGCCAACGTGGAGGTTCCTGATCCTTGGCACTCTCATTGCGTTCTTGGGTATCGTCGTTCGCGCCGCCGCCTCGGGACAGGTAAGAAAGAACCAGGAGCTGACCGTGACCGGTCCCTACGCATACGTGCGCAATCCACTGTATCTTGGCTCGATCATCATCGCGATGGGATTCGCCGTCGCCGCCCGCGACTCTTGGGTAGCCATCGTAATCTTAATAATGTTCGTATTCATCTACGTGCCGGTCATTCGTAGCGAAGAAACATTCTTGCGAACACAATTTCCAACCTACGACGAGTACGCACAACGTGTGCCCCGCCTGCTTCCCCACACGCTGCTGTTTCGTCAAATCATGGATGGTTTCTCGCGCGAGCTATATTGGCAACATCGCGAGTACAATGCCCTGCTGGGCGCCGCGGCCATGTTGGCGGCACTGGTAGCGAAGATCCTGTGGTTTCACGGGTGAGGGTGAATCTGATTACACGCAGCAGTGCCGCACTCACAATCCTGTCAGCATTTGCAGCTCGGACTTAGCGGGCAGGCCATTCCCGGCCCGCGAGCGGCGCATACGGCGCCGCCATCGCAGGAAGCTAAAATTGGTGCGGCAGCGCATATCGAACCCTTGCGCACGGGCTACGAATTCCCGCATGGACAGACGCTGCACTACGACGCAGAGTGGCGCTTCTGGACCGCGGGAGTAGCGACCGTGCGCATCGAGCGCTCCGGATCACAGGAGCACGTAGCCGCAACCGCCGACTCCATCGGGGTAGTCGCGCTGCTCTACCGGGTGCAGGACCGCTTTAACTCCTACCTCGACGCTAAGAGCCTGTGCTCGTACAAGCTGTTAAAGCACACCGAGGAGGGCTCGCACTGGCGCGAGACCGCAATCTCGTACGACTACGCGCGCGGTAAGGCCATTCTGGAAGAGCGCAACCTGAAAGACAATCAGCAGAAGAAAACCGAGAACGATATTCCGGGCTGCGTCACCGACGTGCTGTCGGGAATTTTTTATGTCGGAAGTCTGCCCCTGCAGCAGGGTGCCAACTACACCTTTCCTCTGAATGACGGAGGCAAGACCGTGACCGTGCAAGCGCATGTGGAAGGCAAGGAACAGGTAAAAACTCCAGCCGGAACATTTCAAACCATCCGTGTGGGGCCGGAGGGTGACTCGGGAATTCTGAAGAATCGGGGGCGAATCTGGATTTGGTATACCGACGACGCGCAACATCTGCCGGTGCAGATGCGCGCCAAGCTATTTTGGGGAACCCTGACCGTTTACCTGACGAGCATCAGCAAATAGCCTTGTTCATTGCATGCGGAAGCGTTCCGCCATCAGGCGCTGCAGGCGTGGCTTGTAGAGGATATCGTAAGCAAACTCCTTGTCCGGGAACATGGCCAGCGCGGCGCGCTTGGTATTGGCGACCAGTTCGGCGGCTTCTTCCACCGTAAGGTCCTGGTCTTGGCTGATGACCGACATCACCATGTTCATCATGACCTGCAAGCGACGCAGCTTGCGGCGTTCTTCTTCCTGTTCCTGCTGCTCGTTGCTGATTTGCGGTCTAACCTCTTCCCTGCGTTCCGATGGCCCCATAGATTCCTCGAAAGAAACAGCCGCCGTCCGCGGCTGCCTGAAATCGTGCTCGCTCACTTTCCGCTACAATTTGGATGTCCAACCTGAGCGCACTGTTGCGCTCGAACGTGGTGGGCGGCATCATACACCCAAACGGCGCGATTTCATCCGGGAAACAGAACCATTGTGAACGGCCGGAGGTACGAATTGCATCGAACCCCATTGGAGGGCACCATGGCAGAGGCAGCAAACGATCATGAAGAGCTGGTAAAGGTTTTCGATACCGACGAAGAATCCGAGGCGATGGTGGTGCGCGGTTTGCTGGAGTCGGCGGGAATTGCCGCTATGACCCAAAATCGCGAAGCCCCACAGGACATCCTGCCGGGTGTGGGCGGCGTGGTGGTGATGGTGCGGCCCGATCAAGCCGAGGAAGCGCGGCAGACCATCGAGGCGTATCGCCAGAATCCCACGACCGACGCTGACGAAGCGGTCAGCGAGGAACCGGCCAAGCCGTGATATTCGTGCCGTCGAGGTAAAAGGTGACGGCGCCTGATAGGTCGGTGCGGTAGGTGGGGATGTGCGCTCCAGCATAGCGCTCCATCACCTCTGGCCGGGGATGTTTGAACGAATTGTAGAAGCCTACGGAAACCACGGCGTAGCGCGGCTTCACGGCTGCGAGAAATTCGGGTGAGCTGGAAGTCGTGCTGCCGTGATGTCCCACCTTCAGCAAATCGGATTGCGGAGCTTCGTCCACCAGGAATTTCTCGATCCGCTTATGCGAGTCGCCTACCAGCAACACTGAACTCTGGCCATATTGCATGCGGAGAACCAACGATTCGTCGTCCTGCGGAGGATCGCGGGGCTGCCAGCCTGGCTGAGGACTGAGCACGCGCACGTGGACGCCTCCG
This sequence comes from uncultured Acidobacteriaceae bacterium, assembly GCA_963794545.1. Taxonomy (GTDB): domain Bacteria; phylum Acidobacteriota; class Terriglobia; order Terriglobales; family Acidobacteriaceae; genus Bog-257. The sequence goes on along the minus strand of CAWCEH010000007.1, from coordinate 648,734 downwards.
AACTCGAACGATTCGCCAGCGACGTAGGGCTTCAGATCCATATGGTTTGACCGCGCCGCCTCTTCGACCGCCGCAAATCCCCGGCTGGGGGATTCAACCCCGTACCAAAGTTCATGCGGCTGAAAGTTGTTAATCACGCTCCGCATACCCCCCATGTGGTCGGTATGGGCGTGCGAAATCGCAACAGCATCGAGCCGGCGAATGCCTCGTGACCAGAGATAGGGCGAAACGACCTCCTCGCCAACATCGAAGTCGGAGCGTGCATTACCAGGTATGCCACCCGCGTCCATCAGGAGCGTCTTGCCCTCGGGTGTGACGAGCAGCAGCGAATCACCTTGTCCCACATCAATCGCAGTGACTTCAAAAACTCGGGGCCGCCATTGCGGCTTTGGGGGCAGCAGCACAATCCAAACCGCCGCAACCAGCAGTCCTGCAAGCCCAAAGTTAGCCAGGACCATCCGACGGCGTGCCAGCAGCAGCGCCAGTCCGAATGCCGCCGCAGTTGCGAAGCACACGAATAGCGCCGGCGTAGGCACGCGAACATCGGAGACGCGCAGATGGCCGATGACGCGAATTGTCCCCGTCAACGCATCAAGGGCGTACTGGGTGATAAGTGCCGGTAGCCACGCCAGCCAATGAGCCACGTAGGAAGCTGCAACCGCGACTACCGCAGCGGGCAACAGAATGCCTGCGATCGGGATCACTAGCGCATTGGCGGGCAACGCCATGGTAGTGGCGCGGTGGAAGTACCACACCATCGGCAGGGCGAGCGCGACCTGGATAACGGTAGAAGTGAAGAGCAGCTCCGCCACGCCCATGGCAAATCGGGTGAAGCCGACAACTACGAAGTTCGCGATCCACCGGTTGGCCAGATTCTCAATCAGGTCGCGGACCAATCGCACGTCGAAACGAAATTGCGCCGCTCGCGTCGGAAGCGCGAAATCAAAGGCGGGAGAGTCGAGGTTGCTGAGCGCCTTGCGAAATGGGTACACAGTTCGCCGCAACACCGGAACGGCGATACCGGCGACGGCGATCACGGCAAGAAACGTAAGCTGGAAGCTGGCCTCGAACAGTGTGCGCGGATTTACCAGCAAGATGCCCAGGGCAGCAATGCCAAGTCCGTTGAGGGCGGCTCGGTCACGAAACAGCAGACGCGTGACCAGGTAAATCCCAAGCGTGATGGTGGCGCGGACGATAGGCGAGCCGAGATCGGCGAGAAAGGCATATCCCCATGAGAGCAGGATGGTGAGGACGGTGGCCCACGTCTCGCCGAAGGGCAGCTTGCGCAGCGCCCAGAATACCGCGAAGGCGAGAATGCCTGCGTTGATGCCGGACACGACCAGGATGTGATATGTCCCGGTGCGCTGGAATTCTGTCTTGATGTCGCGCCCGAAGAAGGCGCGTCCTCCGATTAGCATGGCCTGCATCAGCGCGCCACGCTCGCCGGGCCAGAGCTGCATGATGTGAGCCAGCACACTGCGTCGCGCAGCGCTCCTCCACAACCCGATGCGGCTGCCCACGAAACCCGGTAGCACCTCCATGCTGCTGGCGCGGGAGGAACCGGTCAGGCGAATGCCTTGCGAGGCCAGATAGCCCGCCATGTCCATCGCGCCGGGATTGCGATAGTTGCGCGGCATTCGCAACTTCGCGATGAGATGCAGACGTTGACCGTAGGTGTACACGCGAAGCGGTGAGTCGATGCCATCCTGGCGAGCCTCGTCCTCCTCCGTTTGCTTGCTGTAGATCGTAAGGCGAATGCCGACGGCTTGGTTGAGCAAGTGGTCACTGAGTTGAAGGCGCTCGGCCGTCACGTCCACTGACTCCTGTTTGCCGCCATAGGGGCTGTCGCGCACCAATCCCTCGCGGATGACGTAGGCCGTCACATCAACCTGATCGTCGCCATTGGCGAAGGGCTGGAGGTTTTCGGCGATCGTCGGGGCGGCGGCATCGCGGGCCTGAAGATAAAATCCGCCAAGCGGAATCAACGCCAAGAGGGCCAATCCGAAAGCGATTTGCGGCGAGCGGCGGTAGAAGAATGCAGCCCCTAGCAGCGCAACCAGGCACGCCATCAACCAGGATTGGGGTGACCGCCAGAGATAGTTGGCGGCGATTATTCCTACGGAAAAAGCAAGTGCTGCGAGGAACACCGGCTCTTTGCCGCCGCAGTAGAGCAACGGTTCCGCAGGTGCGGATGCCGGCACGGTGATCGTCGAAGAAGAGGTTGTCGCCACTGAACGTCCAGTCGCGCTACCTCAGCTACCCGGGTAGTTACAAGCGGTCCAGGTCCTCCGCGCCAAAAGCAGGGGCCCAGGGCCATACTTCGTATTGCGCGACGCCGAACCGGGTGTACGGATCGTTGTCGCGGATACTATCCAGCGTCGCCTGAGCCTCGTCGTCGGGAACCCGCAGCAGCATGGCACCACCCGAGCGCGGTACCAGCGGCCCGGAAGCGATCAGGAGTTTCTCCTGCTTCAGGCCCTGGCAATAGGCGCGGTGAGCGTCAACGTGCTTCAGCACTTCTTCCAACGGCTTTCGATAACGAAGAATGGCGAGCGCGTACATTGGTCCTCCGGGCGAGGCGTCGAGGGTCATCGCACCAGGTGCAGAACGGTTTCCATGTGAAAGGTCTGCGGAAACATATCCACCAGATGCGCTTGCTCGACCCGAAAGCCTGATTCTAACAGCAGGCGAAGGTCGCGCGAGAGGGTTGCCGGATCACATGAGACGTACGTCACACGGGAGACGGACATGCGACCCAGAGCAGCGGCAGTCTTTTCGCCCAGCCCAGCCCGTGGTGGATCGACTACCACAAGGTCTGGCGCCAGTTTGGGGCCGCGTTCAGCGAGAAAGCGTTCGGTGGTTGCACGAATGCACTTCACATTGCTGGGAACGTTGAGACGCAGATCTGCGAACGAATTTTGGGACGATTCCACCGCCAGCACCTGGTCAAACTTACGAGCCAGCGGTAAGGTAAACAAGCCCACCCCGGCGTAGAGATCGAGCGCAGCGCGCCCACCTCCTTCGGCTGTCACCACTTGCGCAAGCGTGTCGACAAGATAGCGATTGGTCTGAAAGAACGATCCGCCGCTGACCCGGTACTGTTGTCCCACGGCGTGGTAGAGCACCGAGTTACCGCCGATTGCGCTGGCGATTTCGGGAGAAGTGGAGGTAAGTGGTGCATGCTGGCGGCTTTCGTCTTCGACGGACGAGGCCGCGAAAACGATAACTCCAGCCACAGGCGGCAAAACGCGGTGCAGCGCCGCAGCGAGCGGCTGCAGTTCTTTAGGATCGCTCCCGGGCCGGACATAGGCCTCGACGAGAAGCTGCGTGTCATCGTGGTTGGCGAAGAATTGTACCTCATGCACTGACTCCGGAACCGTTTTCTCGCGACCAAGCTTCCAGACTGCGGCAATCGCCTCGTTGATGAGCGGCGAGCTGATGGGACATGACTCTACCGGAAGCACATCGTGCGAGTTGTGACGGTTATAGCCCAGCGCAAATTCCGGCGCGTGGCGAACCTGCATACGGGTGCGGTTGCGATAATTCCACGGCGGCGAACGGTGAAGCTGAATCTCGTGCTGCAGCTCAAGCTTGGCAGTGCGGCGCAAGGTTTCGCGCAGAATCTCGGCTTTATGCCGCAACTGCGCCTCGTAATTCATGTGTTGGTAGTGGCATCCGCCACAGCCGCCGAAGTATGGACAGTCGGGCGCAATCCGGTCGGGCGATGGCGTCAGAACTTCTTCGAGTTTGGCGCGAACGAAGCCTGAGCGGCTCTCGATCACCGAGACTTCGACTTGCTCGCCGGGCAGCACAAATGGCACGAAGACGGTCTTGCCACGACCTTGATCGTCGGCCGGCAAGCGCGCCAGGCCGTCGCCACCGTAAACCAGTTTTTCGATCTGTATTTGCAAAGGCGGGACCTCAATCCCAGAAAACAAGAATTCGAACAGCAGATCAACGCGGATTGTCTCGGATGATCTCTAGCCGGTTTGAAAGGGCACTGCTTTAGCAGTGCCGTTGAGCTAGCGAGTAAAATCGGGCTCCAGAGCGTGTGTGAGAACTCATTTTTTGCGCAACCCCTTGTGCGGCCTCAAATTGGTAAACACAATACGTTGCGGAAATTCCTAGTTCTCACACACCCCTTCAGCCCCAGAGGGGGTTCGGTTTCGCTGATTTGCCCTTCAAACAAGGTTGGGCAACAGATCAGAGAACGAAGTGCCGCAGCGGCTAAAGCCGAATGTTCAGCCACACCATACGGCACGTCTGAAGACGTGCCCCTTCAAGGCAAAACCTCGCCAGCTACATGTAGAACAAACTCAGCCGCGGAACCTGGTACTGCTCCAATACTCGCTTGTGGACATACTGCTTGTGAAGCTGCTCAATTTGCGGCGCGGTCATCTTGCGGCGATACGGCGCCAGGTCACGGTCGGCTTCGGTGCGAACCGCAAGCAGCACTTCGTCAGGCGTCGCCGCCAGCAGAGCAGCAAATATCTTTTCCTCCGCCACCGTCAATCGTCGCTCCAGGTCCTCCATGGACAGCAATCGGTCCTGCGACAACGCAGCCGCCAGAGTGCGCAAGGTCGAGGCGGTATCGCGCGCCAGCGTTTGCGCCGTCGCCGGCAATTGCACATGATCCAGTTGCCCAGCATTGCGCTTCAGGTATTCCACCACCGCCGAGTGATCCAGCCCCGTATTCTTCGCTTCTTTCGGGGCTGCGCCCACTGAGGCCTCCTTCAGTTCTTCCACCGACGCCAGCACTTCCTGGGAGCAGTAGGCGAGGCCGTTTACCTTGCGAAATCGGCTGGGGCGCCGCTCCCACTTTTCGAAGGTGGCATCAATGCCGCGCAGCACGGCCTCGAGAGGAACGCCCGCATCCTTCCAGGTCTCCATCAGCGCCCAATCGAGGGGAGACAGCAACAACAAGGTGCCCCGGCGGCGCTGGAAGTGCTCCTCGATCTCGGTAAAGTAATTGAAGTAGGTTTCCATTGAGGCCCAGCGCAGATAAACAGGCTGCCGCGGCAAGGGAAAGAAACAGCAGATCCCTCGCGGGCTGAAGCCCGCGAGGGATGACAAAAAAGGGTTTGACGGCGCATCTAAAGGTGCGCCCCTTCAAAACACCGGTGGAAACTCGCGTTCAGCAACCTCTGAAGCTGCACCCCACATATCTTGGCGCGGGCCTGCCGCTCCAGTGTAGCCTCAATCGGGTTTGGGTACCGAGTTTATGGGCGCACGCTGGCCGCTGGCTTCCGGCGAGTCGTGATTTCCGGCGGCTTGTTCATTGCGACGGCGCGCATGTACCTGGTTGCGCTCATAAATAATACGCAGACCTTCCAGTGTCAGCAGATCATCGATCTCGCGAATATATTTGGATCCTCCACCCATGAGGGGCGCCAGACCACCGGTGGCGACGACGGTGACGTTCTCGCCCAACTCGGCAATGAGGCGCTCCAGAATTCCATCGATCAGCCCGAGGTAGCCGTAATAAAGTCCCGACTGAAGACTATTGACGGTATTGGTCGCGAGCACTCGCGGCGGCTTTCGGATATCTACGCGAGGCAAGCGCGCGGTACGTTCAAAAAGAGCGTCGGCCGAAATGCCAATTCCCGGCGTGATAACACCGCCCATATATTCGCCCTTCCGCGAAACCACGTCGAACGTGGTTGCAGTCCCGAAGTCCACCACGATGCAGGGGCCGCCGTACTTCTCGAACGCGGCTACGCTGTTGACGATGCGGTCGGCGCCCACTTCAGCGGGGTTGTCGTAGTGCACCGGCATCCCGGTCTTCACGCCAGGTTCGATGAACAGCGGGCGCGAGTGGAAGTAACGCTCGCACATTTCGCGCAAGGTAGAGTCGAGTGGAGGCACCACGGACGAAATCACAATGCCCTGCACCGAGCTGACCTCAAGCCCGTGCATGGCAAACAAGTTACGGAACAGCACGCCGTATTCATCCACCATCTGCGTCTTGGCGGTGGAAACTCGCCAGTGCGCGAGCAGGCGTCCAGCGCCCGCTTTGGCAGGCTTTGACTCAAAAACGCCCACCACCGTATTCGTATTACCTACGTCAATGACAAGCAGCATGTTTACTTCCCGCTGAGCGCGCGAACTTCTCCAGACAGCACGGTGCGCAAACCGGACGCGGTGCGCACCAGCAGAAAGCCGCGATCGTCAAGCCCTTCGGTGACTCCATCGTAACCGCCGTTCCCGTCAACATGCACGAGTCGCGAGCGGGCGTACGAGGAACCCTCTTCAAATTTTCGCAGGATCGAAGAGCGTGCAGCCGTGCCACCTTGCGTGAGCTTGCGATATTCGCTGTCGAGGGATTTTAGCAGAGCCGCAGCCAGCTCGACGCGCGACCAGGCGCGCCCGCTCTCCATGCGCAGCGAAGTCGCAATCGGTTCCAACTCGTCGACGAACGACGCGTGGTTCACGTTGATCCCAATGCCGACCACCACGTAGTGGACCCGCGTCGGCTCAGAATTCATCTCCGTCAGAATGCCACAGAACTTGCGGTCATTGAGCATGACATCGTTCGGCCAGCGCAGATCGGGACACAAACCGATAATTTGTTCCACTGCCTCCGCGACTGCGATGCCAGCAATCAGTGAGAGCAGCAAAGCGTCGGACGGCGGCAGAACCGGCCGTAGTATCACCGAGCAGTAGATGCCCACTGACTGCGCCGAATCCCACGTATGGCCGGCTCGTCCTCGCCCGGCAGTCTGTTCCTCGGCCACAAAAATGGCGCCTTCCGGCTCACCATCACTTCCCGCTTTCATTGCGGCGACGTTGGTTGAACCAATGCTGAAGTAGTGATGAATGCGCGAACTGAAGATGGTCCCCTTTACCAGGGGGCGCAAGATGTCAGGAAGTAGAAGATCGGGAACGGTTTCCATTTGATACCCTGTCGCCGGATGACCAGTGATTTGGAGACCCAACTCGCGCAAATGCTGAACCGCGCGCCACACTTCGGAGCGGGTAGTGCCCAGCTCCTCGGCGATGCGCGTGCCGCTGATGACCACCGTTGCGTTGTCACTCAACAGGCGCACAATGCGACCCAGGCGCGCATCGGTGGAACCGTCGGGCGGGACATCGGTCCGGATTGGCGTGGAGCGGACGATAGGACGATTATGCGCGAACGCGCAGAGATTTGGATAGGCGAAGATAACCAGTGGAGGTCCAGAGGGGTCCAACCCGTCTTGGTCCCCATCTAAGCTGTGACACTCACGGAAGAAAGCTCACGCAACGACTCTGCATAGGGCTGACGTGCGACGCCACGTTCCGTGATGATCGCCGTGACGTAAGCATTCGGGGTTACGTCAAACGCGGGATTCTCAACCGTCACGCCGTCCGGCGCAATTTGCTTTCCGGCCAGGTGGGTTACCTCCCGCGAAGAGCGTTGTTCGATGGGGATCCGGCTGCCATCGGGCGTCTCCATGTCCACCGTCGAGAAAGGGGCTGCCACGTAGAACGGAATGCCGTGCTCCTTGGCCAGAACGGCGACCGTGTAAGTCCCAATCTTGTTGGCCACGTCGCCATTGGCGGCGATACGATCGGCGCCCACGATCACGGCATCGATCTTCCCTTGCTGCATCATGGCACCCGCCATATTGTCGGAGATGAGCGTGGTCGGAATGTGGTCTTTCATCAACTCCCACGCTGTCAGACGCGACCCCTGGAGAAATGGGCGGGTCTCGTCGGCAAATACATGCAGCTTCTTGCCCGAATCCACCGCCGCGCGAATCACGCCCAGCGCCGTGCCGTAACCGCAGGTCGCCAGCGCACCCGCGTTGCAGTGAGTCAACACTCCGCCGCTGGAGGGGAGAAGCACCGCGCCGTGCCTTCCCATAGCTTCGTTCGCGGCAATATCTTCGACCAGCATGCGTTGGGCTTCGATCACGAGTTCCTGTTGAATCCTGGCAACAGGCTGGGTGCTGACCTGTTCAAATTTGTCGCGCATACGGCGAATTGCCCAGAAGAGGTTGACCGCGGTCGGCCGGGTGGCCGCGAGGACCTCGCAGATGTTGTCGAAGTCGCGCCTTAGTTCTGCGTGGTCCTTGGCCCGCGAGTCACGCACGCCCAACGCAACACCCATGGCAGCGGCGACACCAATTGCCGGCGCGCCACGCACGATCATGGTGCGGATTGCGTCTGCAACTTCTTCGTAGCTCTTGCAGGTGACGTAGGTTTCCTCGGTGGGCAGCTTGGTCTGGTCAATCAAGCGCACGCCCGCGTCCGTCCATTCGAGAGTCTTAATCATTTCCTATAAAACCAAAGCAACCGCGGATTGCGCTGATGGACGCGGACTATTCATTTTCTAAGAAGCCAGATTCGCACCTTTTTCATCGACCTCGCAGGCCGGACATCCGGGAATTTCCTGCAAACACATCCGCGAGAATCTGCGGAAATCCGCGGTTGAACTTCGCTTCTACGGCCGGTGAACTTCGCAGCGGTTTCCCGGCGAATTGGTTACCGCCGGGCGGTCACACAGGTCGCACTTGGCGCTGACTGCAAACATCGTCGGCGTCTCGCCCTTCACATGTTGCGCACGAACATCGTTTGCGGTGAACAGCGCCACGAATTCCGCCGGGGCCGCGGCCTTCTCGACGTTGGCACGGCCTCCCGCTTCCTCGCGCTCCACCAAACACAGCACACCGGCGATCTCGAATCCAAACTCACGCGCGGCCTCAATGGCCTGGATGGTCGAACCTCCCGTGGTGCAAACGTCATCCACGATGACCACCCGCGCCGGTTTCTGCCGAAACCCTTCAATGCGCTGGCCGGTGCCATGGGTCTTCTCCGCTTTGCGCACCAGAAAGCCGTGCACGGGCTTTCCCTGTTGCGCGCTGATAACGGAAGTCGCCACTACAATCGGATCGGCACCCATGGTCAGGCCGCCAATCGCATCTGCATGCCAGCCGCGCTTGCCAATCTCTTCGAAGACCGCTTGCCCAGTGAGCAGCGCACCTGTCGCGTCGAGTGTGGTAAGACGGCAATCGACGTAGTAATCGCTGGTCCCACCGCTGGACAGCTTGAATTCGCCCAGACGAAATGACTTCTCCGCCAGCATGGCCAACAGTTGTTCGCGAGCGTCTGCCATCCGGTTAACCATACCATTTCAATTGGCCACCTTCTCCAGATGGCGATAGTGATCGCTGGCCAGCCATAAAAGGGCAAACAGCGCGAAGTTGTATCCGCAGTGCATCAGGAATGAACTCGCCACGGAGTTGGTACGCGCGCGCGCCACCGTGAAGACTACGCCGACCACGAAGATACTCAGGATAGGCGCCCAGGCATAGCCCAACTGGGTTCCGTGAATGGCGGCGAACGCGGCCGCCGTCAACGCGACGGCCGTAGCAAGGCCGAACGCCCGCCGGAGCACTGGGTAAAGCAATCCGCGGAAAAAGAGTTCTTCTAGCAGCGGAGCCAGGGTTATGCCGAATGCGGCCATAAGGTAAGCACTCCCCGCATCGTTGAAATACTTGTCCATGGGCAACGACTTGGGAATTGGCAGGAAACGTGACAAGCCATCGATAACCACCGCCACAATGGTCCCGAGAACGAAAAACCCCGGCGCGGAAATTCCCGGCCAATTCCAGTGGACCGCTTTGCCGAAGCGCTCGTGGGTGCGGGAGCGCACTAGAACAAACATAAACAAAAGCACGAGCGGGTAGGCAGTAGCCTGGGCCCCTATCACCACACGCGCGTTGGTAGCCAGTTCTGCGACCGGTGTATGCCGGTACGCGCGGACGGCACGTGCGATGAACAGTGCGGCCAGACTGAAGCCGAACACCGCAACCGCTGTGAACACCAAAACCGCCAGCACATCCCATCCTGACCAGGCTGGGAAAGACGGCCGAGGAGGACGTGCGACGAGCGGCTCCAACGGAGCGGTCGGGGCGGCGGCGGGCAGATCGGCGCGCGCTTCGGCGCCGGGCACCTCAGCGGCGAGCGGATTTTCGTTTGGATCAAACATTATGTTCACGCTGGTCGTTCAGACCCGCTGCCAGCCCGGCTTACGCGTTGCTCTTCGCATTGGACGAACGCGGCAACAGTTTGGCTAGCGTCTGGCCGGTGTAGGATTTTTTCACCTGCGCCACCTGCTCCGGTGTGCCTTGCGCCACCAAACGTCCTCCGTCCTCGCCACCCTCGGGCCCCAGGTCGATGATCCAGTCGGCGTTGCGGATGACATCCATGTTGTGCTCAATGATGACGATGCTGTTGCCCAAGTCGGTCAGCCGATGCAGAACTTCCAGCAGCTTGCTGACATCGTCGAAGTGCAGCCCCGTCGTCGGCTCATCCAGAAGATACAGCGTCCTGCCCGTCTGGCGCTTGCTGAGTTCGCGCGCCAGCTTGATACGCTGCGCTTCTCCGCCCGACAGCGTCACCGCCGATTGACCAAGATGAATGTATCCCAGCCCGACATCCACCAGCGTCTGCAGCTTCTGTTTGATCTGCGGGATGTTCTCCAGGATGGGCAGGGCGTCAGCCACCGGCGTCTCCAGCAGATCCGCGATTGAGTAGCCCTTGTACTTCACGGCCAGGGTCTCACGATTGTAGCGTTTGCCGCCGCACACCTCGCACAGGACATACACGTCGGGAAGAAAGTTCATCGCGATGCGGCGCTCGCCATCGCCCTGACAGGCTTCGCAGCGTCCGCCGGCGACGTTGAAGGAGAATCGGCCTGCCTTGTAGCCGCGCTCGCGCGACTCCGGCAACATGGCATAGAGATCGCGGATCTGAGTGAAGACACCTGTGTAGGTCGCGGGATTCGAACGCGGCGTGCGCCCGATGGGCGATTGATCGATGCAGATGACCTTGTCGATGAATTCCGTCCCTGCGATGGACTTGTGAGCGCCTGTCTCTTCGCGTGACCCGTACAGCGACTTGGCAAGTGCCCGATAGAGAATATCGTTGACCAAAGTCGACTTGCCCGAGCCCGAGACGCCCGTCACCACGGTCATGACGCCCAAAGGAAAACTGATGTCTAGGTTCTTCAGGTTGTTCTCGCGCGCACCGAGAATGGTAACGGCCTTGCCGTTCGGCTGCCGTCGCGCGTAACGATACGAAATCTGCTTGTGACCCGAGATGTACTGTCCGGTCAGCGAACCTGGCGTCTCCTCAATCTGTGTGGGAGTGCCGCTGGCTACGACTTCTCCACCATGGCGTCCGGCGCCCGGACCGAGATCGATGACGTAATCGGCGCGCCGGATCGTGTCTTCGTCATGCTCGACAACCAGCACCGTGTTGCCCAGATCGCGCAACGATTCCAGCGCGTGCAGCAGACGGTCATTGTCGCGATGGTGCAGGCCGATCGAAGGCTCGTCGAGCACATACAACACACCTCGCAGTTTCGATCCGATCTGTGTCGCCAGCCGAATGCGTTGCCCTTCGCCGCCGCTCAAAGTCGCCGCCGAACGGTTGAGCGAGATGTAGCCCAGCCCGACCGCGTTCAGGAAACCCAATCGCTCGGCAATCTCTTTGCGAATTCGTCCCGCAATGCGTTCCTCGCGCTCGGAGAGCTTGATCTGTGCCGCGGCTTCCACAGCGCGGGAAACCGGCAGAGCGGTGAAGTCGGCAATGGACATGCCATTCACCTTCACAGCCAGGCTTTCGGGGCCCAGCCGTTTACCGTGACACGCGGGACACGTAGTCGCGGACATGTGGTCCAGCAGCCAGTCGCGATAGGCTTCGGACGAACTGTCCTCCATCGCCTGCCGCAGATACGCGAAGACGCCGAGAAATCCGCCCTTCTTTTTCTCGCCTTGCTCCGGCCCGTAGAGGATCAGGTTCTGTGTCTTGTGCGGCAGTTGTTCGAACGGCGTGCTGAGGCTGAATCCGTAGGCTTCTGCCGCCAATTGGAGGATGTGGATGAGATTCTGCGACGCCGAGCCTGGTCCCAATGCGCCATCCAGCAGCGGCTTCGACCAATCGGTAATGACCTTCGCCGGATCGAAATCATACTTGCTGCCCAGACCGTTGCACTCCGGGCATGCGCCGTACATGCTGTTGAACGAAAACGAACGCGGTTCCAGAACTGGGACGTTGATGCCGCACTCCGGACAGGCCAGCTTGGACGAGTACAGGTGCTCCTCGCCGCCCACCACGGCGACCTGAACCAGTCCGTTGGCCAGCTTCATCGCCAACTCGACCGACTGCGCCAGACGATGCTCGATTCCCGGCTTAACGAGCAGCCGGTCGACCACCAATTCGATGGTGTGATTCTTGCGCTTGTCCAGCTTGATCTCGTCATCGGCAATGTTGCGCAGCTCATTGTCAATGCGGGCGCGGGTGAACCCCTGCTGCGCCAACTTGTCCAGTTCATTCTTGAACTCGCCTTTGCGACCCCGAACGATGGGCGCCATGATCATGACCCGGTCTTCGGGTTTCAAGTCCATCACCCGTTGCACGATCTGGTCCGCCGACTGGCGCGAGATGGCGCGTCCACAATGGGGACAATGCGGCGCCCCGATAGAGGAATACAGCAGCCGCAGGTAGTCGTAGATCTCGGTGATGGTGCCTATGGTGGAACGCGGACTGCGGCTGGTGGTCTTCTGCTCGATGGCGATTGATGGACTTAATCCGTCAATACTGTCCACGTCGGGCCGTTCCATCTGGTCGAGGAACTGGCGGGCGTACGCAGACAGTGTTTCCACGTAGCGCCGTTGGCCCTCGGCGTAAATGGTGTCGAAGGCGAGCGACGACTTACCCGAGCCGCTGAGGCCGGTAATCACGGTCAGAGTATTGCGTGGAATTTGGACGCTGATGTTCTTGAGGTTGTGCTGGCGCGCGCCGCGGACTGTGATGTTGCTGATACCCATGGATGATGCTTGTTCGGACCCCGCTCTTACTGTAGGTAGAGCCGTGTTCAGATCGCTGTGAGAACTGTGCCGTCGCTTTAGCTGACAATAGCAAGCCTTGAAGGGGCGCGGCTTCAGCGTGCCGTCGTGCGCCAAAAGATTGGGCTTTAAGAGCGTGTGTGAGAACTCAATTGGTAAACACAATCCGTTGCGGAAACTCCTAGTTCTCACACACCCTCTTTAAGCCCCTGAGGGAACTCGCATTTCGTTCAACACCGAAGTCCCTCAGTGGCTAAAGCCACATAAAAGAATTGCCCATTGCGGCACGGCTGAAGCCGTGCCCCTTCAAAACATGAAATCCTTACGAACGCTGAGCGCCACCCCACCCGTACGGTCCAAATAACACCAACTCTGATAGCGCACTGCCAGCCCGGAAACCGCGGTTTCAGCGTGATGCACTTCTCTGGAAAGTCGGCGAGGGGAAAAACGCAAATCTACCCACGTATCTTAGTTGCCAACAGTAAGAGGCGTCAACGCGAGGTAAAGTGGCATCAGAGTAGATGATTGCTCGGCGACCCGGATTCAACCCAAGCTCGAAGGCGCCGAAGGATAGGTTCGGAGACACCAGGGGAATCATCCCGCGGGTTCCGGCGCATCGAAGGAAGAGAACGATATGACGACGTTTCTGCTCTCGACCCTGCTCCTGTTCACCATCGTTGCGGCGTTTGCCTTCGGGGTTGCGACGGGATACTGGGTCATTTGCGGAGTCCTGAACCTGTTTCACCCCCGCCGTATGCAGAACAAACCCTCCAGCGCGCCAGCCTTGGCGCCTACGGCGAGCAGCTATTAGAAGCAGCAATTAGCAGTTAGCTTTCACTCCCCACACGCAACTTTTATTTATGGCCAGTGTCGATACGTTCGTAAGATGGAGCGTTCCGATGTCGGAGAAAAAGTCCGGCCCGCTCGCAAGGTTCGTCTTTTGCGCCATTTTGACGACGACGCTTGTGCAGAGCGTCTCAGGACAGGTTGCAGCGCCACCACCCGCCACCTCCGCATTGCCCTCTTCCGCAGCCGCGCCAGAGCAAAATCCAGAACCCCGCCCTCCGACCCATCAGGACGTTGCCCAACTCAAGGCGGAGGCGGATTTGCCGGGGTCGATCCTCACAAGTGTTGCAATCGTCGGAAACTTTGCGTATGCGGTGTTCATGACAGGCAATTTCAGTAGCAACATGCTGGCCACCAATATATCCGGCAAATGGACGTTCATTTCGGATGATGTCTCCAGTGCCGACGAGATGGTCCAGTTTGTGCCGAGTATGCCTCTGCCGGTAGCGCAGGTACTTGTTAAGCAGGGGGAGCGCGACGAAGTTTATTGGACCGGAAACGCCCGAGGGGGCGAGTGGGCCAATAAGGTTGTAGCATATTTCGATTACGACGAGCAGGGTCAGACCTCCGCGGCGGAGGGCGACTTCGACGCCGCGATCGCTGCATGGAAGAAAGCGGCTGCCATCGACTTGGGCGACGCGAAGAGTTGCGGTGACTTAGCCCAGCGTTTGAACATCCGCGCAGCGACTGACGCCAAGGCCCGCATGAACGAGCTTCATCTGACAAAGAAGGCGGCTGCTTCGTGGTTTCGGCGACACGACGAGGAGGTCTGGAATACGCGAAAAGGCTGCGATCTCCCCTAGGCCTCCGTTTGCGGGGTGCTCGGGCAATCGGCTCACAATAAGTTCCCACCGCTCTGTCATTTGAGGGGAGAAGGCCCGCTTTTGGCCGCCCGAGGCGAAGGGTCCCTCTCGGAGCTAGAACATTGGCGCGTTATAGAGGTTCTTCGACTGCGTGCGCTCGCTTCGTGATCGCCCTCCGCTCAGAATGACAAAACGGAAAAACACTCCGCGCGCTGCTGATTTCTACTGTAGCAATCTGCCACATCTTTCGAACGCTCGTCCGAACTGTTGCGAAATCCATCACGTCGGCGGGTGACCCCCATCACAGCGCCACCTAAGCCTATGTCCCACACTTAACACGTACTCATGGAGTCTTCATGTGTGCGGGCCCTGACAAGAAGCACGTCTCTTGGGCAGCAGTAATCGCTCGAAGGTCGAACAGGACCCAGCTTTCATACATCTTTAATCGGAGAAGTTAATGAAGAAGGTCATCTTAACTGTTCTACTTACTGCTTTCGCGCTGTTCCTGATTCTTCCCAGCCTGTCGTGGGCACAGGAAGACATTTACAAAGCCAAGTGCTCCGCCTGCCATGGCGCGGATGGAAAGGGCACCGCCGCCGGCAAGAAGATGGGGGCTGTGGAGTTTTCGTCCCCTGCAGTGCAGAAAGCTTCGAACGCCGATCTTGTTGATTACATTGAGAATGGCGGGCCGCAGAAGAAGGCTTCGCACGCTTTCGCCAACAAGGGCGTCAGCGCGGCCGATGCTGCCAAGCTGGCTATTTACGTGAAGAGCCTGAAGTAGGACTCATTCACGCTAGCTTCCGCTCCAGTCCGGTTCCTGCTTACCAGGCGGTCTGGAGCGAAACGTCCCCGAAGTTCCGAAGTCGCCTGACGGCGCCGTCGCATTGGCGTCGCTTCCCACCTGCCGAGGTCCGACCGGCCCGCTGGGCGATGTGGAGAAAAGCATGAGCAAGGGAATTCTCTACGATGCCACCCTATGCATCGGCTGCAAGCAGTGCGAGCAGGCCTGCGCCACTGAAAACGGCCTGCCGTACGATGACAAGATTGCGGAACAGGAGTTTACATCGGCGCACAAATACACGGCGATCATGATCAAGGACGACAAGTTCATGCGCAAGTTGTGCATGAACTGCGACGACCCGGCTTGCGCCTCGGTATGCCCCGTGGGCGCGATGAAGAAGACCGCCCTGGGCCCGGTCACTTACGACAAGAGCCGCTGCATGGGATGCCGCTACTGCATGGCGGCTTGTCCCTTCAGCGTGCCCAAGTACGAATGGGACAAAGCGGTACCCGGCGTGCGCAAGTGCATTATGTGCAGCAAGCGTGTAGCCGAAGGAAAACAGACGGCTTGCGCGGAAATCTGTCCGACTGGCGCTACTAAGTTTGGCGACCGCGACGAACTTCTGGAAGAAGCCAAGAAATGCATCCACGACAATCCGGGCAAGTATCTGCCGCACATCTTCGGCGAGACCGAGGTCGGTGGCACATCCGTAATGCTGCTGTCTTCCATCCCCTTCAACACTTTCGGCTTCCGGACCGACCTGACGGAACGGGCCCTTCCGCTCTACACCTACCAGGTGCTGTCGCGCATACCTGACTTTGTCCCTCTGTTCGGCACCTTACTGGGCGGCATTTACTGGATCACCCATCGCCGCGAAGATGTTGCCGAAGCCGAGGCCAAAGAAAAACATAACGGAGGTGGGCGATGACGGTCCCGAGAATCCGATTCACATTCTGGAAAGCGGTCTTCCTTTTCATTATAGCAGCCGGCATTTACTGCACCTTTCTGCGGTTCTTCCGTGGACTGGGCGCCTCCACGAACCTGAGCGATCAATTTCCCTGGGGACTCTGGATTGGATTTGACGTAATGTGCGGCGTCATGCTGGCCGCGGGTGGTTTCACACTGACCGCGGCGGTCGAGATCTTTAACATCAAGCGGTTCCATTCCATCGTACGGCCCACGATTCTGACCGCATTTCTGGGCTATCTGTTGGTTTGTGCCGCGCTGATGTACGACCTGGGGCTGCCTTGGAACATCTGGCACCCGCTGGTGATGCGCAATCCGCACTCGGTGATGTTCGAAGTCGCGTACTGCGTGATGTTGTACACCACGGTGCTCGCTCTGGAGTTCTCGCCCATTGTGCTGGAGCACTTCAAACTGCAGCGAGCCTTGAAGATCGTCCGCAGCGTCATGGTCGTGTTCGTCATCCTCGGAGTGCTGCTCTCCACTCTGCACCAGTCATCGCTGGGCACGCTGTACTTGATCATGCCGAACAAGCTGCACCCCTTCTGGTACAGCCCGCTGCTGCCGGTCTTTTTCTTCCTGTCGGCGATTGCGGTTGGACTGGCCATGACCATCTTTGAGTCCTCGATGAGCTCGAAGTACTTCGGCCGTGAGCTGGAGCTGCCCATCCTACGCGACCTGGGACGCGTGCTGGTTGTCGTGCTTGCACTGTACGGTATCCTGAAGTTCGAGGACTTGTACCATCGCGGCGTCCTAAGACTGGTCCTCGTATCGGGATACGAACAGCGCTTTTTCCTGCTGGAAATCGTTCTCTCGATTCTTGCGCCGCTTGGTCTTCTGTTGGTCCCGACAATTCGCGAAAGCGCGCAGGGCCTGTACCTCGCCGCTGTGCTGACCCTGCTCGGCTTCGTCACCAATCGGCTGAACGTCACCATTACCGGAGTAGAAAATGCGGTGGGTGCACGCTACACCCCGAAGTGGACGGAAGTGGTAATTACCGCCATGTTCGTCGCGCTGGGGTTCGCCATTTTCGGCTTTGTGGCGAAGTACCTCCCGATCTTCCCCGAAGAGAAGGCCCATATCCCGGCACTCCGCGAACCGGAATCCAGGTACGCAGAAGTTGTGGTGCCCGCCCATGCTGGAGACTGACAACGCGAACCGGCTCTCATCCAAAACAAAAGAGCAGAGCCCGGTTTCATCGCGTCCCTTCTGGCTGCAACGCCTGGGGCGCAGTGTAAGCGCCAAGCTGATGGTCTCGATTTTTGTAGTCATGATCATCATCTTTGCCCTGCTGGGATACTTCAGTACGCAACTCCATCGCAAGCATCTGGAAGCCGCGGCGCTGGTTAGCGCCGAGCAGCAGAGCGAAGTCCTGCGGCGTAGCGCCTCGCACTACATGCTGAACAACGATCGCAGCGGCCTGTACGAGATGATGCTCAACATGGCAGACCAGCCGGGAGTGGTGCGCGTCCGCATCATGAACCCGCAGGGCGTAATCAGCTACTCAACGGCTCCGTCTGAAGTCGGCAACATGGTGGACAAGCGTGGTGAAGCTTGTTATGGATGCCATGAGCAATCCCAGCCGCTGGCTCGCCTGAATCGCTCTGACCGGTTTCGCGTCTATCACGCAGCCAACACCCGCGTGTTAGGAGTCATTACTCCGATCGAGAACCAGCCCGCCTGTTCCAACGCCGCCTGCCATGCTCATCCCGCAAGTACACAGATTCTGGGCGTGCTCGACACCAATCTTTCGCTTGCCAAAGTGGATGAAAGCTTGCACCGGGAGCAGAAAGAAATGCTCGCCGGAACGGCGGTCGCACTGCTCGCAGTCGTATTCCTCAGCGGATTGTTCGTGTGGATCGAAGTCCATAATCCGCTGCGCGTTTTGAAGACCGGAACCGAGCGCGTCGCGACCGGGGAGCTCGGCTATCAGATACCGGTGCACTCGCAAGACGAGGTGGGCGAATTGGCGCAATCGTTCAACGAGATGAGCAACCGGTTGCAGGTGGCGCAGGCGGAAATCACGGCCTGGGCCCATACTCTGGAAGAACGGGTAGAGGAGAAGACCCGCGAGTTGAAACAGGCGCACCAGCGTATGTTGCACGTGGAGAAGATGGCTACCATCGGCAAGATGGCCGCGGTGGTCGCCCACGAAATCAACAATCCGCTCTCTGGCATTCTCACTTATTCCAAGCTGGTGAAGCGCTGGATTGACAACAACGCCGCCAGCTCACCCAAGAAAGAAGAGATGAAGGGCTCTCTCGACCTGGTGGCCAGCGAGAGCAAACGCTGCGGCGAGTTGGTGAAGAACCTGCTCAGCTTCTCGCGAGTATCGCCAATGAATCTCGCCTGGTGCGATCTCAACCAGGTCATCGATCGTTGCGTGCGCCTGGTGCAGCACAAGATGGACATGGCAGGGATCCAGCTCAATCTTGATCTGGCAAGCGATTTACCGATGGCGCATTGCGATCCCGCCCAGATCGAGCAGGTGGTGCTGGCCATGGTGATCAATGCCATCGACGCCATGCCACAGGAAGGCAATCTGTGGATCGCCACCCATGCCAGTGCGGAGTGGATCGAACTCATTATCCGTGATGACGGGATGGGGATTCCCGCCGAGCATCTCTCGCATATCTTCGAGCCTTTTTACACCACGAAGGAATCCGGCGGCTCCGGACTCGGCCTGGCCATCAGCCAGAACATCGTGGAACGTCATGGCGGGCAGATCGAAGTGAACTCTGTCGTAGGTCAAGGAACGACTTTCAGAATTGAGCTGCCGGTAGATAGCCAGAATCCCGCGGTCATCGGAGAAGCCAGTCGCGTTGCGACGGAGATGCTTGCGAAGTAACGCGTGGTGGAAGCGCTGGGCTTCAGCCCGGCGAATACGGAGCAGTAACGAATCGGGATTTTAGCCCTGGAGGACAACAACGATGCGACGAGCTCCGCAAGAAATCCGCACCTTTTTTGTCACCTCCGTCACATGGCAGCGGCGTCCTCTGTTTCGGACGGAGCCGATCGCACGCTTATTTCTGGATACACTCGCACGCTATCGAAATCAAGGAAGGTTTCTGATTCACGAATTTGTTCTGATGCCAGACCACTTCCACCTCCTGCTCACCCCAGCTCCCGACATCTCGCTTGAGAAGGCTTTGCAACTGCTGAAGGGCGGGTTTTCTTTTCGAGTCAAGCGCGAGCTAGGTTCAAATGCGGAGGTTTGGAAGGAAGGATTCGCTGAGCATCGAGTGAAGAACGCGGACGATTTCGAGCGCCATGCCGTTTACGTCCGGAACAATCCGGTGCGGGCGCACCTGGCGGAAAATGCCGCCGCGTATCCATACGGGTCCGCGGCTGGAACCGTACAGATTGATCCCCCACCGCCAGGGCTAAAAGCCCCCGATAATCAATGGCAATTATTCGCCGGACTAAAGTCCGGCGCTTCGACCGTCAGGGCTAAGGTCCAGAGCGGCAAAGAAACGAGGTAGAAGGATGACGCAAGGCAAACTGCTGATCGTGGACGATGAACTGAGCGTACGTGACTCGCTGGCCAAGTGGTTCACCGAAGAAGGCTATGAGGTGGCCACCGCCGAAAGCGCCAACGAGGCCCTGACGCGCGTAGCCGAGCAGACCTTCGATGTCGCGATGGTGGACATCAAGATGCGCGGCACCGACGGCATCGAATTGCAGCGGCGGTTGCACGAGATTTGTCCCGACATGCTCGTCATCATCATGACGGGGTACGCGTCGGTGGAGACCGCCATTGCCGCGCTCAAGAACGGCGCCTACGACTACGTCAACAAGCCGCTCGATCCGGATGAGATTGGCCACCTGATCGCGAAGGCAATGTCGCATCGGCACACCGAGCAGGAGAATACCCGTCTGAAAGAGACCGTTGCCGAGATTGCGCATCCCTCCGACATCATTGGACAGAGCTCGGCGATGAAGCACGTCTTCGACGCTATCGAAACGGTTGCGCCTACGGATGCTACAGTGCTGGTCACCGGCGAAAGTGGCACCGGAAAGGAACTGGTGGCGCGCGCCATTCATGCGGGAAGTCCGCGACGTTTTCATCCACTGGTGGTAATCCACTGTGGAGCACTGACTGAAACCTTGCTGGAGAGCGAGCTCTTCGGCCACGAGAAAGGCGCCTTCACGGGCGCGCAATATCGCAAGAAAGGCAAGTTCGAGGTCGCCGAAGGCGGGACCGTATTCCTCGACGAGATCGGCGACATTAGCTTAAAGACTCAAACTGATCTGCTGCGCGTGCTGCAAGAGCGCGAGATCGTGCGCGTAGGCGGCAATCAGACGATCCATGTTGATTTCAGGGTGGTCGCTGCCACCAACAAAAATCTGGAGCAACTGATTGAGGAAGGCAAGTTCCGCCCCGACCTTTTCTACCGGCTGAACGTTTTTCATATCGAGATTCCGCCGTTGCGCGAACGCCGGGAGGACATTCCGCTGCTGGTGGACCACTTCACTCGTAAGTTCTCGCGCGAAATGAGTAAGAAGATCACCCGTGTTTCGCCGGCAGCGATGAATGAATTGCAACAGTACAACTGGCCGGGCAATGTCCGCGAGTTGGAAAATGCCGTCGAACGGGCGATGGTCGTGGCGCAGGAGCCCGAGCTGCGTGAGCAGGACTTTGTCCTGAAATCGAGAAATGGCGCTGGCCTGGGAATAGGCGATGTCCGCAGCCTTGACGATGTGGAACGCGCACACATCCTCCGAGTGCTGGAAGAGTGCGGTGGCAATCAAACCCGGGCCGCCGAGATCCTCGCCATCGACCGCGTCACCTTGCACCATAAGCTGAAGAAGTACGGGTGGAATAGGAAAGAGAAAGAGCAATTAGCGGTTAGCTCCTAGCTCTTAGTATTCCAGTCCTAAACTGCGCGTACCATCGTGCTTGCTAAGAGCTAATAGCTAAAAGCTCAGAGCTAGTTTGCTAGTTCCATGAAAAAACTTCAGTTACTGCCGGTGGGAAACGTGGACGCTCGGCTGCTCGAATGGTTGCGGCAGGAGCTCTATGAGAAATTTCGTGTGCCCACGGAAGTTTTGGGGCCAGCCATCGATCCCTCGTTCGCCCGGCACGCTGAGCGTCAGCAATACCACTCTTCCGAAATCCTGGCCAGGATGCAAAAGTACATCAACGGCAACACCTGGCGCCTGGTCGGAATCACGGAATTGGATCTCTACATTCCGATTCTGACCTTCGTTTTTGGGGAAGCTCAGCTCGGCGGGACTGCGGCGCTGGTTTCCTATCATCGTTTGCGGCAGGAATTCTACGGTCTGCCGCCGGGTACCGAAGTTCTCGCCAATCGTCTATTGATCGAAACCGTGCATGAACTGGGACACACCTTGAGCCTTACTCATTGCCACGACTATCGCTGTGCCATGGCCGGGTCCCACGCGGTGGAGTGGATCGATATCAAAGATAGCGGCTTCTGCGAAGACTGTCTTTCGCGGGTTCTGCAGGCGGTATAGCGCCCCACACCGTCGCGCCCGATCGAGACGGCGTTGATTAGCGCTTCGCCGCTTTCGGTTCGTCGCTCCACTTCCCGCTGAACAGCTTGCCGCGATGCTCGGCGACCATCGCCGAAATGCCCATCACGCCCATGACCAGGAAAATAAGGAAGAAAACGACGGCAATCACAAGGACTGGCATACCACACCTCTGACGCCATTCTGCTTGGGTATTGAACCTTGCTTCCGTGATTACGGTCACAGGTGGGTGTGAGGTGTGCGGAGACCAAGGGCAGGCGGTACCACCCGGACGCCTGGTTCGAACTGCCGGGAGCTACGGCAGGGCACCATTCCTCCGAGGCAAGGAATTCCTGCGAGACGGTAAAGACTGCACCCAGCGCCAATCAGCTCAAACCGGCGATTTGCGCGTCGAGGCCGGCCAGAGTTCGGCGCAGCAACTCGGAATAACGCTCGCTGTCACTGCGCTCCATTTGCTGAAGTACCAGCTTGCGTGAAAGCTCAAGGTCAGCTTTCTTCATCTGGAGTTGCATTTCTTCAGCCGAGGAGGAGCGGTTCTCGTTAAAGGAGGGTTCGGAATCAGACTCTTCGATTTGCGCTTCTACAGATTTACTTTCCCAACCACGTGCCATGCTTCAATTATAGCGCCGCGGGCGTGAATCCTCACCGCAAAATTAGCGCCTAAGTGATGACCTGAACGGCCAATCAATCATCTGATCATTTCTCCAACTGCAAGCCCGTCGATGCCTCCTCACTTCCGCCGCATGATGACTGTTACTTTCATAGGCAACTCCATAACGGCAAAACAAGCGCGCTTCTTCCCGATTTGGAACGCCCTTATGGGCCGAGGATCGGAGATTCATTGACGTGCACGGTCACAAGAGGTGATGATCATAGTAACCCTTGGTTGGTTACTCGCGAGAGGGCCACGCTATGCGCATCCTGGTTGTGGAAGACGACGCTCCACTGGCTAGCTTTGTCCGTAAAGGCCTGGAGGCCGAACACTATGCGGTGGATGTCGCGTCCGATGGCGAACTGGCCCGCCAGATGGCCCTCGAAAGCGAATACGATCTGCTGATCCTCGATCTGAATCTGCCCAAGCTCGACGGTATCGGCGTCCTGAGTGCCGTGCGACCCAAGAAGCCCTCCCTTCCCGTGCTGGTGCTTACTGCGCGCAGCCGGGTGGAAGATCGCGTGCAATCGCTCGACACAGGCGCTGATGATTGCCTCGTCAAGCCATTTTCGTTTACCGAGCTTTCGGCGAGGGTGCGCGCGCTGTTGCGCCGGGGACCGCGCACGGTGGAGACCGTGCTGCGCGTCGCCGACCTGGAACTCGACCGCGTGGAACGCAAGGTAGAACGCGCAGGCAAGCGCATCGATCTTACCTCCAAAGAATTTGCTCTCCTGGAATACCTCATGCGGAATGCGGGGCGACGCATCACCCGTGCCATGATCGTCGAGCACGTGTGGAACCTGTCGTTCGACACCACCACCAACATCGTCGATGTGTACATCAACTACCTGCGCAAGAAGGTGGATGGCGAACACGCGCCCCATCTCATTCACACGGTCCGCGGCGTGGGATACGAAATGAGCTCTCACCCCTCCGGGGCAATGATGTGAGCGTCGCCGTCGCGGCCGCCTCCACAGAACTCGCCCCGCGCCGCGATTTCGCGTCGAATGTCTTTCACGATCTCAGCCAGCCACTGACCGCTTTGCACTGTTCCCTCGAACTCGCCTTGCTGCGCGATCAAACCAGCGAGGAATTTCGCAGCAGCGTGGAAAGCGCCCTGCAAAACGCCGAACGGCTGCGGCTGCGGCTGCTACTGCTGCGCGAATTGAGCGAAGCAGATGACCCTGGAGACGTGGCCATGCCGCTTGCCCTCGATCGGCTCTTGCAGCAACTGTGCGAGGACATGGTTCCTTTGTTTGAGTCTGCGGGGAGATCCTTCGATCTGACTTGTGAACCGGTGCAGGTGCTGGCGAATCAAGAGAAGTTGATGCGTGGCTTTTTCTATCTGCTGGAGTTCCTGCTGCGCTGCCCTTCGCCAAACCGTGGTCTCGGTCTGTACGGAAGGCGGACCGGCCACCAACAGATGGAGATCTGCATTGAGGGATGCGGAGCTAACCCGTCTGCCGATTGCCTCGATCCGGACTGGAGCGGGGAGCTGGAAATCGCCCGCCGGACCCTTCGCGCGATCGGTGGGGACCTAATGTGGGTACCCTCGTCGGCGCTTCCCGGCGCATGGATCGTGCGCTTGCCTCGCGTCAGTTGAGGGCCAGTTGTGCCATCTCACCCGGTTCGTGCGTCTCGTCGGCACCGCCAAAATTCTTCACTTCCCTAGAAACTTCTAACTTGCTCCTAATCGATTTCTAAGGTTTCTGGACTACAACGGTTTTCATGACAACCGTGGCGCAGTCCTTTTACCCTCCCGATCCGGCGGTGATCGTCGCCAGTTCCAATTCTGGCCTTCGCAAGCAGATCGTCCAGAACCTGCTGCTGTCGCGCATTTCCGCAGCCGAAGCGCAGGGCGGAGCCGATGCCCTGGGAAAACTGGAAAGCAGCGAATGCCAGTTGCTGTTGCTTGACCGCAAGCTGCCCGACCTGAACGCGGAAGAGTTGCTGCAGATTATTCACGCGCGTTTCCCTGGAATCGACGTGCTGCTGCTGGACGATGCCGGCAATCCCGCGCTGCCCTCGCAGTGGCGCAGCGCCGGGGCGCACCTGCTGTTCGACCGCATGGGGCGTTGGGAGGGTTCGGAGACAGCGACCGTCCGCCAGCCCGCGGCTCCCACCGTGGAAACGCTGCCCGGAATGGTGGGCCGGGCGCCCTGCATGTCTAGCGTCTATCGCATGGCGCGTCTCGTGGCGGCGCGCAACACTCCGGTGCTGATCACGGGGGCCACCGGCACCGGTAAGGAAGTCGTGGCCAACGCCATTCACCAGCTCAGCCCGCGCGCCGGCAAGGAGTTTGTGGTCATCAATTGCGCCGCCATTCCAGAGGCGCTGTTGGAGTCGGAACTGTTCGGCTACGTGCGCGGCGCCTTCACGGGAGCTGTGCAGTCGCGCATCGGGCGCATTCACAGCGCTCACGGCGGCACCTTGTTCCTGGATGAAGTGGGCGAGTTGCCGCTGGTCATGCAGGCCAAACTGCTGCGCTTCCTCGACCAGGGCGAGGTGCAGCGGCTGGGCAGCTCCGACGTTTTCCGGGTTGACGTGCGCGTTCTGGCAGCCAGCAACGCCAATCTCGCCGAGTTGGCGCAGCGCAAACAGTTTCGCGAAGACCTGTTCTACCGGCTTTCGGTTTTTCCGATTGAATTGCCTTCGCTGGCTCAGCGCCGCGAGGATGTCGAAGGCCTGGCGCGTCACTTCCTGGCGAAGTTCGGCGACGAGAACGCAAACTTTTCGCCGGAAGCCGTTCGGCTGCTGGAAAAGCATTCCTGGCCGGGAAATGTGCGGGAGGTACAGCATGTCATCGAGCGCGCGTCGATTCTTGCCGAGGGCGGACCCATCCTCCCCGAGCATCTGGGACTGTCGAGCCACTGCGCGTGAACTCGATCTAATCTGCGGCGGCCGCGATCGGCAGCCGCCTTGCAGGAGTACTAGGCAGATGTTGCCCAGCCCACAATTCGCAAGCTACCAGCCGGCGGAACGCTCCCACAGCGGGTTCGCTCCCTTGTCCTCCGGCCTGCGCCGCGAGACCGGCCAATCCATCATCGGAAGTTCGCCGGCGCTGCTGAACGCGCTGGAACAGGCGCGGCAGGCTGCCCGCAGCGATGCCGATATTCTGCTGGAAGCTGAAAGCGGCACCGGTAAGGAACTGCTGGCGCGTCTGATTCATGAGGCTAGCCCCCGTGCCTCCAGACCGTTCGTGGCCATCAACTGCGCCGCGGTCCCTGAGAACCTGCTGGAGAGCGAACTGTTTGGTTACGTCCGCGGGGCCTTCACCGGAGCCCTCTCGCGCAATGCCGGCAAGTTTGAGGTGGCCGACAGCGGAACCCTGCTGCTGGACGAGATCGGCGAAATGCCGCTGCCGCTGCAACCCAAGCTTTTGCGCGTGTTGCAGGAGCGCGAATTCTATCGGTTGGGTGACGTGCGGCCCATTCGCGTGGATGTGCGGGTAATCGCGAGCACCAACCGTTCGCTGCAATCTCTGGTGCTGGAAGGGCGCTTCCGTGAGGACCTTTATTACCGGCTGAATGTGATTCCGCTGGGCCTGCCTCCGCTGCGCGAGCGCGGCGATGACGTCATCGAGTTAGCCGAATACTTTGCTGCGAAGTTTTCCGCTCCGGCGCCTCCTCCGCGCTTGAGCGAGTTGTTCCGCGCCGCCCTGCGTGCGCAGCGCTGGCCGGGAAATGTCCGCGAGTTGGCCAATGCGATTCGCCGTGCAGTGGCCTTGTGCGACGGCGACGAAATCAAAGGTGACGCGCTGCGCATGGCTGCGCCTCTAGCTCTGGGACCTGCACCCTGGCTCAAACCCGGGTTGTCGTTGCGCGAAGCCGAGAAAGCTCTGCTGGAGATCACGCTGGAGGCCACAGCCGGTAACCGTACTCATGCGGCGGAGCTGCTCGGCATCAGCCTGCGCACCGTCCGCAACAAGATCCGCGAGCATGGCTTGCCGCCACGGAGGTTGATATGAGCTTGATAGAAACGCCGCTGATCGGCACCTTAAACCGCGCCCTCGACTTGACCTCGTATCGCCAGAGCCTGGTGAGCCAGAACGTCGCCAACATCGATACGCCGGGCTATCACGCCCGCGACATCGACTTTCGCCAGGAGCTGCAACGCGCCCTGGCCGCCGACGAAGACGTTAGCGCCACTCCCATGGTGCGCGAGGTGCCAGGGCTGATCGAGCGTCCTGACGGCAACAACGTGAGCCTGGACCGCGAAAGCCTGCTGATGGCGCAGAACCAGCTCACCTTTCAGGTGGATGTGCAACTGCTGCGATCCGAGTTCAATCGTCTGCAACTGGCGATCAATGGAGGCAACAGTCAATGAACCTGTTTGGCCTGTTTCAGATCAGCGGATCGGCCTTGACCGCCGAGCGGCTGCGCGCCGAGGTGGTGACCAGCAATATGGCCAATGCCGAAACCACGCGCACGCCTGAGGGTGGCCCTTACCATCGGCGGATGGTGGTGTTCAGCGCCCATCCGGCATCGCAGTTCCGGCTGTTGCTGGCGGGCTCGATGGGCAGCGGAGAGTTATCGCCCGCCGGAGGGGTGCAGGTCAATCAGGTGGTCGACGACCCCGCGCCTCCGGTCGAGCGCTACCAGCCGGGGCATCCCGATGCCGATGCCTCGGGCTATGTGGCGTATCCGGCGATCAATCCAGTGCAGGAGATGGTGGACCTCATGGGCGCCGAGCGCGCGTATGAGTTAAATGCCAGCGCGGTGCAGGCCGCCAAACAGATGATCCAGCAGTCGTTGCAGATTTTGAAGTGAAGGGCAGGGAATAGACGCGATGGCGATCGATTCGGTGAATGCTGGCCTGCGCATCATGCCTGCCGACCTTCCCAGCGCAGCGGCCGCCACCCCGGCAGCGAGCAAGAGCTTTGGAGAAGCCTTGGGCGAAGCGGTCGGCGAGGTTGACACCCTTAACCTGGAGGCACGCTACAAGGTGAGCAGCCTGGTGGAGGGCAATGGGGCCGACGTGCACGACGCCATGATTGCCGTGGAGAAGGCCGATCTTTCGTTTCAACTGATGTTGCAGGTGCGCAATAAGGTGGTGCAGGCGTACCAGCAGATCGCCGGCATGCAGTTCTGAAGCACGAGGCTGAAGCGCCATGGACAGCAACCTGACATTGTCGCAAGTGCTGCAGCAGGGCAGGGACTTTCTGGCCGGACTCACCGGCCGGCAGCGGCTCCTGCTAGGCGGCGGCGCGGTGCTGGTGGCGGCCACGCTCTGCGTCTTCGTGCAACTGATTGCCAAGCCGGAGTACAAGACGCTGTATTCCGGCCTGAGCCCGAGCGACACCCAGGACATCGCCACCCGCCTGGGAAGCAAGAAGATTCCCTTCGAGCAGTCTCCTGACGGCGCCAGCATCTCGGTGCCTGCCGACAAGCTGGACAGCGCACGGCTGGAAGTTGCCTCGCAGCCCATGCCCCACAGCGGGCGCATGGGTTTCGAACTGTTCGATAAGCCCAACTGGGCGGGCAGCGACTTCAGCGAAAAAGTCAACTATCAGCGCGCCTTGGAAGCAGAACTGGAGCGCACCCTGCAGACGCTTAGCGAAGTGGAAGCGGTGCGGGTGCATCTGGTCATGCCGGCGGAGTCGTTGTATAGCGAACGTGATCGCACCGCCAAGGCCTCCGTGACGGTGAAACTGCACCGTGGACGATTGCCTGAGAGCTCCGACACCGCCATTCGGCAACTGGTGGCGGGCGCGGTCGACCGCCTGAGCCCAGAGAACGTGGTTGTCATCGATGCCGACACGAACCTGCCGTTGGGCCGTTTCGGCGGCACCGGCGGCCAAGGCGTTGCCTCGGAGATCGATCAGGACCTGGCCAAGCGCGTGGTGCAGACGCTGGAGCCGGTGGTCGGCAGCCAAGGGGTGCGGGCCAGCGTGCACGTGGAGTATGACCTCAGCTCGGGAGAAGAGACGCAGGAGACCTACGATCCCAGCAGCAGCGTGCCCTTGAGCGTGACCCGCAGCGAAGAACATTTGGGCAGCGATGCCCTAGGCGGCGTGCCTGGAACCAGCAGCAACCTGCCCAACGCCAAGGTGAGTGCTGCGGCCAAGTCCGGCTCCGAGAGCCATACCTCGAAGGCCGAGAGCGGCACCTACGCAGTGAACAAACTGGTGCGGCACACGGTTCAACCAGCCGGGAGGATCAAGCGCATCGCTGCCGCGTTGCTGGTGGACGATGCCGTGCAAGTGGAGCAGAAGAACAATCAGCGCGTCGCCACCCGCCGCCGGCGCAGTCCCGACGAGATGAAACAGATCGAGGAGCTGGCGGCAGCGGCGCTGGGCATCGACGCCAAACGCGGCGATTTACTGGCGGTGGAGAATCTCTCGTTTCAGAATCTGCAGCAGGACACACCCGTGGTCCCAACTTTTATGGAGCGGATACAACGCAACCTGCGGAACTGGGCCTGGATCTTCCGCTATTTGGCGCTCGGCTGCCTCTTCGGCAGCGTTTATATCTTGCTGCTGCGCCCGGTCAAGAAGCAGTTGCTGACGGCGTTGCGCGAGCTGCCCTTGCGCCCTCTGGGCAAGAAGCAGCTCGCGGCCGAGGCTTCCGTTGGTGCGGCCGTCTCGGGGATGGTCTCGGCCTCTCCGCTGCCGGAGGTGCTGGACCTGGCAGGTCTGGAAAGCGATCCCTCGCTGAAGAAGCTCTCTCTGCTGAAGAACCATCTGGTGGAAAAGGTGAAGACCGAGCCCGGCGGAGCTTCGCGGCTGATTCAGAACTGGCTGCGTGAAGGTGGCGTGGAATGAGCACGGCAGTGTCACCTTCGGCCGGCCTCAACGGGGTGCGCAAGGCGGCGGTGTTGCTGGTGCTGCTGGGCGAGGAGGCCGCCACCACGGTCTACCGCCATCTCAGCCAGTCGCAACTGCAGCGGCTGACCAGGGAGATTGGGGAGTTAAACGGAGTCAAGCCGGAGACCGCTGCTCAAGTGTTAGAGGAGTACTACCGCCTTAGCCTCACTCAGGACTACCTGGCGCAAGGCGGCGATGACTATGCGCGCTCGCTGTTGGTAAAAGCGTTCGGCGGCGACGGCGCCAAGGCGTTGCTGGAGCAGGTCAGCCGCGCCCAGGACCTCAGCGCCACCCAGCTCGATACCTTGCAGAAGGCTGACCCGCAGGAGCTGGCGCGCTTCCTGGAAGACGAGCAGCCGCAGACCATCGCCTTGATCATGGCCTACCTCGACGCCAAGCCGGCTTCGGCGGTGTTGATGAAGCTGCCCGAGGCGGTGCGCATCGAGGCGGTAAAGCGGCTGGCCCTGTTGCGCAACTTCTCGCCCGAGATGGCGCAGAAGGTTTCCACCGTGCTGCACAAGCGGCTGCAGACCCTGGGCGAGCAGAGCCGGCGCAACTATGCCGGCTTCAAGAGCGCCGCCGATCTGATGAACCGGCTGGAGCCGGCGGCGATGAAGTCGGTGCTGGACGCCATCGAATCCGACGACGCCAAGCTGGCGCTGAACATCCGCAACCTGATGTTCACCTTCGACGACCTGCTGGGCGTTCCCGAGAATGGCATTCGCGAGCTGGTGGCGCGGCTGGACAAGAAGGTGCTCACCCTGGCCTTGAAGGGCGCCTCCGAGGAATTGCGCAACCATCTGATGAAGGCCATTTCCTCGCGCGCCTACGAGATGTTGAAGGAAGACATGGAAGTGATGGGACCGGTGCGCGCCCGCGAAGTCAATAAGGCCCAACAGGAAGCGGTGGCGGTGGCGCGCAAGCTGGAAGCCGAAGGCAAGATCATTCTTAAACCGGAGACCGGTGATGAGTACATCGTCTGACCGCTGGGGAGAAATGGCCTTTCCCAACCGGGTAAAGAACTTTCATTACCCTGTCATTCAGCCTCCGATGTTTCGCCGCCTCACGGCGGATGGGGAAGAAGCTGGCCATAAGGCTCGCGAGA
This sequence comes from uncultured Acidobacteriaceae bacterium, assembly GCA_963794545.1. Taxonomy (GTDB): domain Bacteria; phylum Acidobacteriota; class Terriglobia; order Terriglobales; family Acidobacteriaceae; genus Bog-257. The sequence continues at coordinate 618,447 of CAWCEH010000007.1, read as the reverse complement.
CGGCCATGCAGCAGGAACTCGCAGCCGCGGTGGAAACGGCCCGCGAGCAAGGTTTCCGGCAAGGCGAGGCGCAAGCTCGTCTGGCTGCCGAGCGGGTCCTGGACGAGACACGACAGGCGGTCTCGTCGGCTCTGAAGGAATTCGAGCAACAGCGTGCCGACTATTTCCGGCGGGTGGAGAGCGAGGTGGTCCGGCTGGCGCTGGCCATTGCGCGCAAGGTGCTGCATCGCGAGGCCCAGTTGGATCCGCTGTTGCTTTCGGGCGTGGTGCGGGTAGCGCTGGACCAGATGCAGGCGGGTACCCGCGTGGTACTGCGGACCTCCATCGATGCGGCGGAAACTTGGCGCAAGTTCTGCGCCGAGCATTGCCGCGAACGCCAGTCGGTGGAAGTGATCGGCGACAACAGCCTGACGGGGCCGGCTTGTCTGTTGCAGACTGAGGTGGGCAGCACCGAGATCAGCCTGGAAGGGCAGTTGCAGGAAATTCAGAGCGGCTTCTTCGACCTGCTGGGCGAGCGGCCGGGAGACACACCATGAGCAATCAAGTGCTGGTTCCTTATTTCCGCCTGCTGGAATCTCGGCCCGCGGTAAGCTGGCGCGGACGGGTAACCCAAGTCGTAGGCAATCTACTGGAGTCGGCTGGGCCGCCGTGCTGTTTGGGCGAGTGCTGCGAGGTACGCGATTCCAGCGGGCATCTCTACGCCGGCGAGGTGGTTGGCTTTCGCGGCACCACGGTGTTGACCATGCCCCTGGAAAAGCCCAGCGGGGTGCGCTATGGCGATCCCATCGTGGCACACGGGGAACGGCCTTCCATTGCGGCGGGAGAAGATTTGCTAGGACGGGTGATCGACGGCACCGGGCATCCGCTGGACGGGCGTGGGCCCTGCAACGCGCGAGAGCGCAGGGGGCTGGATGGCGCAGCGCCCCTGGCGCTGGAGCGGCTGCCAATTCGCGAGCCGCTGGGCTGCGGCATTCGCGCCATCGATGCCTTCCTTACCTGCGGACGCGGACAGCGGCTGGGTATCTTCGGCGGCAGCGGCGTAGGCAAGAGCACGCTCATTGGGATGATGGCGCGCGGCACCGCGGCCGACTTGACGGTGTTGGCGCTGGTCGGCGAGCGCGGCCGTGAAGTGGGCGAATTTCTGGAAGGGCTGGGTGAAGCCGGACGGCAGCGTTCGGTGGTCGTGGTTTCCACCTCGGACCAGTCGCCGCTGCTGCGTATTCGCGCCGCCCTGACCGCTACGGCCATCGCGGAGTACTTCTGCCAGACCGGCAAAGATGTGTTGCTGGTGGTGGATTCGCTGACCCGCTTTGCCATGGCGCAGCGCGAAATTGGTCTGGCCGCGGGAGAGCCTCCTACGGCAAAGGCCTACACTCCATCAGTCTTCAGCATGCTGGCGCGGCTGGTGGAGCGCGCCGGACGCTTCGCCACCGGCAGCATAACCGCGTTTTATACGGTGCTGATGGAGGGCGACGATCAGCAGGACCCCCTGGTGGACGCGCTACGTTCGCTGGTCGATGGACACATTGTGCTGGACCGGCGGCTCGCCTCGCAGAGCCAATATCCGCCGATTGCGGTGCTCGACAGCCTGAGCCGGTTGATGCCAGCCGTGGTTTCGCGCGAGCACCTGGGCCACAATTATCAGTTGCGGGCATTGCTTTCGGCCTATGCCCGCTCTGAAGATCTCATCCGCATCGGAGCTTACAGTAAAGGCGCCGATCCGGTACTGGATCGCGCTGTCGCCGTGCTTCCGGAGTTGCAGGCCTTTCTGCGCCAGGCCCCGCAGGAGTATGCCGCTTTTGCGGACACCATCGCTCGCCTGAGTGCGCTCTCTGGCTGACGCGTGACATGGCGTTTCAGTTCACGCTCGAAGCCGTGCGGCGCTTCCGCCAGAGCCGCGAGGATCGTGAGCGGCTTCGTCTCGAAGCGCTGCTGGCGCGCCGGGCAGCGCTGCTCCACGAACTGGAACAATCGCAGGAAGCCGGCCTGCAACTGCAACAACATCTGCAACGCAGCCTGATCGCACAGCCCATGCCAGGCGCTGAGATTCACTTCAGTGTCGCCCGTCTCGACGCCATCTCCAGCCAACAAAAGCGCTGGCAACGTCAACTGCAGGAACTACAAACTGCCGTGACAGAGCAGATCTCGCGCTTCCAGCAGGAGCGGCGAAAGCGCGAAGTGCTGGATTCTTTGTGTGACTCGCAGTGGCGTGAATACCGGGTACAGCAGCAGAGGCGCGAGCAGGCCCAACTCGATGAGTTGCATCTTATGAGTCGCGTACGCAATGGCGGGGCGTGATTTGCCCAGCGCACTAGGCAAGCTTTGCCCAAGCGTCACTGGCGCGGGTTGCTGGACTTCTCTTAAACGATCGGCAAGAAGTGCGAAGTGCTTTAATACTGGCTGTTTCCCACAAAAGCCAAATCTTCCGTCGAACACCTTGAGTTGGAAGCCAAACTGCTAGTCCATAGGAGGACCGAGAGGCGTCGCCCGTGCACAACCTCATCGCCGCTATTGCCGCTACGCCACAGCAGGACGCTGCGCCGAAAACTGGAGTGACTGCCAGCGACGCAGGTTCGTTCCGCGATGTGCTCTGCGCCAAAGTTGTGGGCCAGAGTCAGGCGCGGGCCACGGCATCCGGCGCGAAGCAGCAGGTTGCCGGCTCCCCAATGCAGTCCAACCTGAAGAGCGGCAGACTCGACGATGGGAACGCCAACACAGTGAAGGTACAGGACTCGAAAACCCGCGAGCCAAGAGACCAGGACAAAGGGGACTCGCCATACACCACATCCATGTCGGCCGCGGCGGCGCGTCAATCATTGATTGCTCCAGTTGCAGCCGAAGGTTCCGCGGGGCTGATAGGCGGCAGCATTCGAGAACAGGTTGGCACTACGTTCTCCGACACTGTGGGAGTCGTAACCGCGAACCCCTCCGGCGGCGTGCCGATTAGTGCGGCGGCGCAACTGACGACTGCTGCGCCCGCAGAGAATCCCGACATCGTGATGAACTCGCCTGCGCCGTCGATCGCGGCGATGTCGCCTTCTCAGGCCGCGAACCGGTTTCAATACCAGTATGAAGCTGCAGCTGAGGCAGACATTCCATTGCCGGCCGGCGAGCGGGTTGTCCCCCCAAGCTCAACTCCAGACAGCGACCCGCCGCCGCTTCCGGCTGCCTTTCATGGTGGAACCGTACGCGCCAGCGGGCCGTCTCTTCTGGACGCACTGGCGCATCCGGCCAGCCCCCAGCAGAAAACAGATGGGTCAGAGCGATCGCCGCTGGTGGCTTCCACTCACAAGGTAACGCCGGAGCGTCGCGATGTCCCGCTGCAAAACCAGCCGGCGAGCAGCGACAATGCTGGTTCAGAAGACACAGCAGTCAGCGTTACGGCAGCGCCAGCAGCGTCAGCTTCGCAAGCCGAGACCGCCGCGAATGTTCTTCCCAACAGCAATATCCCGGCGGGCGCCGCGGCTTCGCAATCTCTCAATTCGATTCGCAAGGCAAACTCCGGGGAACCGGGGTGGGCGGGCAGAAAAGAAGATCGCAACCCTGCCCGATTGTCGCAGCCGGAGATCGACGCTCAGCCCGAATCGCAAGTCGCGCCTTCGAAAGCGGGCGAGTTGAATATGCGGACGGACGAGATTTCTGCCGCCGCTGCCGTGATGGGACACAACCCCAATCCCGGCAAGACCGACCAATCGACCGCTCCAGGTGGGCCAGGCCCGGGCGGACCGCAAAGCTTGCGTGCATCGCCGGACAACCAACGCATGGGAGACGGAAAAGGACAGAGAGCATCCCCAACTCCGGCTTCCAGCACCGCCGACACGCCATCGGCAGATCCGCCCATGTTGCAAAGCGCACGCGTGTTAGAACGCATGGGGCAGAGTGAGATTCGAGTAGGGCTGAACACGGCGAACTTCGGCAACCTGGAATTGCATACCAGCGTCAACCAGGACCGGGTGGCAGCGACCCTGGCCACCAGCCACAGCGAGCTGCGCGCCGCCCTGGCGGCCGAGATGCCATCGCTGGAGCATGCCATGGCGCAACAACACCTGACGCTCGACAGCTTTCACTTGGATACCCGCTCCGGAGCGCAGGACGGAAACCATGGCGCTGCGGGAGATCAGCAAAACCGATCGCAGACTTGGACCGGCACCGCCGCCGAGCTGGGCGCAGCAAGCGACTGCTCACTCGTGCCAGAGACGGTGGCGCCGCAAGGCTGGATTCGTCCGTATTCTTCAGGATTGAATGTTCACGCATAGAAAGGCGACCCATGTACACCAACCCCGTTTCGGCTTCCACCACGGCCACTTCAGCGTCATCCCCAAGCAGCAATAGCAGCGGCACGGCGGGAAGCGGCATGGACAGCATGTTTATGCAACTGCTGATTACGCAATTGCAGAATCAGGACCCACTCTCCCCCATGGATCCTTCCACTTTTGTCACGCAGTTGGTGGGGGTCAACAATCTGGACCAGGTGACCCAGATCAATCAATTGCTGCAAGGGGTATTGGGCCCGGCGGGCACAACATCCCAAATCACCTCAGGAGGCCAGTAATGCCGCTCTTCTCGATTCCGCTTTCCGGATTGACCGCCAGTTCCATCGCCATGTCGGCGATCGCTAACAATCTCGCCAACCTGAACACCGTGGGCTATAAGGGCAGCAGCATTCAGTTCAGCGACCTGTTTTACCAGACGCTGGGGCAGAACGGAGCGGGCGATCCCATCCAGGTGGGGGCCGGCACCGGAGTCAGCGCCACCGCCATCAACATGAACTCGGGCAGCCCGACCACTACCGGCGTAGCCACCGATGTGGCGATCATGGGCAACGGATTTTTTGTGGTGCAGCAGAATGGAATGAATTATTACACCCGTGCCGGCAACTTTTCGGTCGCCGACGACGGCGCTTTGCAAACCGCCAGCGGCGAGCAGGTGCTGGGCTACACCGCCGTGGGAGGGGTCATCCCCGCCGGCGCGGCGCTGGCGCCGATCGAGTTGGACAAAGGGCAGATCAATCCCCCCAGCGCCACCAGTTCGGTGCAGCTCACCACCAATCTGGATTCCGACGCCGCCGACGGGGACACGCCGTTGTCAACGCCGGTCACTGTTTACGATTCCCTGGGGACGGCGCACGTGCTCAATTTCAACTTCACCAAGACCGCCGCGGGCGCCTGGAACTGCAATATCACCATTCCCAATGCCGACGTTACTCCGCCGGCTGCATGGGCGGCCTCGACGTCCTACACCGTGGGACAGATGATTTCGCCCACGACTGCGAACGGCCACTTCTATCAATGCACCGTGGCCGGGACCTCGGGGGGTACGGCTCCCAGCTCGTGGCCGACCGATGGGTCCACGTTTACCGATGGTGGCGTGACCTGGCAGGACATGGGCACGCAGACCAGCCTGGGCACCACCGCGCTGACCTTTGACAGCAGCGGAAAGCTCACCACTCCTGCCGGCAATGTCAGCGGAATCACCGCCAGTGGATTGGCGGACGGCGCCGCCGACTTGAAGTTTCAGTGGAACCTGTACAACAGCAGCGGCGCGCCCCTGCTGACCCAGGTTTCCGGCTCCAGCATCACCTCCAGCAAGTTGCAAGACGGCTACAGCAGTGGATCGCTGACCGACTACAGCATCGGCGCGGACGGCACCATCATGGGCAGCTTCAGTAACGGCAGAACAGCGGCACTGGGCCAGATCGCCCTCGCCAACTTTGCTAATACTCAGGGCCTGCAGCGGGTGGGCAACAACGACTTCTCCTCGACCTTGTCGTCAGGAGAGGCCGTAGTCGGAGCGCCTGGAGCGGGCGGGCTGGGAACCTTGTCGGGAGGATCGCTGGAGCTGTCGAATGTAGACATCGCCACCGAGTTTTCCGCGCTCATTGTGGCCCAGCGCGATTACGAGGCCAACGCTCGAACCATCACGACGTTCGACCAGGTCATGCAGGACACGATCAACCTGAAGCCGGCGTAAAAGTTTCGGGCCGGGCGGCTGATTACGCGCTCCGTCGAAGATCGTTCACCACGGAGACAGGGAGTTTTGGGTATGACGGCGTTTTCTCCGTGATCTCCGCGGTGACTTGCATTCCTATAGGTGAACCGCAGACCATGTGAGACACAGGATGACAGCCGGTAAGGCTGAGTGCCGAATGCTGAGTGCTGAGTGCTGACTGCTCAGTGCTGGCTTCTCTAACTAAAGTCAGGGGGCGCAACTGCCGATCTTGTGGAACGTGACGCTGTGACGAATGTCCCGCACCGCAGCCGCGCGCCGGCCGGTGCGGGACATCCTAAAGCCCGCAGGACTACGCGGTCTAGAGCCACGCCACCCGCCCATCTCAGAGCGCCTTCATGAAATCCCTCTAATTTGTTTTGCGCCAGAGTCGCGCGCTGATGGACAGGCGCGTCCCTGCTGCGTCAGCCTTCCGGGAAACAGGCTGCTGAAAAAGTCGGAAGGGCAAGCCTGCCGTCGGCTGACGCCGACTTCAACTGATAAAAACAAACGGCTTGGAGGCGGACCTGAAGGGCCGCGCTACCGATCGTCGCTATTTTTGGCAACCTGCAAATCCGCTCGAAGCGGGAGCTTCGGCACATCGAAATTTTTCTTCCCCTGATCTCCCTCTTAGCTTGCACGGCAATCCGCTTGCACCCTTCCTTATCGCGTACGCGGAGCGCCCGGCATGGGGCGACTCCCAAGGTCCGCCTGAGGGTTGCCTGATGAGCGACAAACAACTACCTGCCGACACCAGTTCAGTTCCGCTGCCGCAGCCACCGCCGCCGGCGGCGGACTGGCGGCAGGTCTGGTGGCTGCCCTGCAAGTTATCGCTGGAGCTTCCACTGGCGCAATTCACCGTCCGTGAACTGTTGCGTTTGCAGGCGGGAAACATCGTGCTCACGCACTGGAGCCGTGGAGCGGAGGTGCCGCTGCGCGCCAATGGACAGTTGATCGGTTGGGTTGAATTTGAGCCGGTAGGCGACCACATCGGAGTGCGGATCACCGAACTGGTTTAAGGAAGAGCGATGAACGAGACGGTTAGAAGTCCTCGCATAACGCTGGCGCCACTGCGTCCCACATGGTGGGAGCGCTTGCTGGGTGTCTTCGCTGCCGTGCGGGTGGGCAGGAAACCACGTCGCTTGCGGCTGTGCGAAAGCCTTTCGCTGGGCGAGAAACGCTTTGTGGCGGTGATCCAGTACGAGGGCCAGCAGTTTCTCGTCGGCGGGAGCGCAGGTTCGCTGAACCTGCTGACGCGGCTGGGCGAGGCGCCGGACTTTGCCACGGTGGTGACGGAATGGTGCGAGCGGCAACGATGAGATGCGCAGCGGGCGGCGTAATCCGGAAGGGCTTGGTAGCGGCGACGGGGCTCCTCAGCGCCTCTTCGGCACTCGCCGCCCCGCAGTCCGCCAGTGGGACGTTGCAGATACCGGGTGTGAATGGCAGCGGCGTGCCGTGGACCATCGTTCTGCTGCTGACCCTGCTCACGATTCTGCCCGCGCTGTTGCTTTCCATGACTCCGCTGGTGCGCCTGCTGGTGATCTTTCATTTTCTGCGGCAGGCGCTGGGAACGCAGAGCGCCCCCACCAATCAGACCCTGGTCGGGCTCTCGCTGGTGCTGACGTACTTTCTCATGCAGCCGGTGGGAGCGGCGGTTTACCAGCAGGCCATGGTTCCTCTGGAGAACAACCAGATCACGGCATGGGAGGCGCTGGACCGCGGATCGGAGCCGGTGCGCCACTTCATGCTGAAGTTTGTGCGCGAGAAGGATGCCGCGCTGTTTGTCGAACTGGCCAAGCTGCCGCCGCCCCGCTCACCCGAAGACTTGCCCATGCGAGTGGTGGCTCCAGCCTACATTCTGTCGGAGTTGAAAGTCGGCTTCCAGATTGGCGCGGTGCTGTTTCTGCCGTTTCTGGTCATTGACCTGGTTGTGGCCTCGATCACCACTTCGGTCGGGATGCTGCAGTTGCCGCCGGTGGTGATTTCCACCCCCATCAAGATCCTGCTGTTTGTCATGGTCGACGGCTGGAACCTGCTGGTGGGTTCGCTGATGAAGAGCTTTTACTGAACCGCGAAATCAAGGAGCACGATGTCGCCGGAGATGATCGTGATGTTGGGACAGAGAACGTTGCAGACCGCGGTGCTGCTGGCGGCCCCGCTGCTGATCGCGCTCGCCGTGGTCAGCCTGCTGATCAACATCGTGCAGGTGCTGACTTCGCTGCAGGACAACACCATCTCCAGCGTGCCCCGGCTGTTAGCGACGGCGGTGGGAGCGATCGTGCTGATGCCGTGGATGCTGCGCAAGCTGGCCATTTTCACCCTGCAGATGTTTTCCGATTTCCGGCCGCTGCTGCGCTAAAGGAGAGCGATGGAACTCCGGCTTGAGGAAGTAATTGCTGCCGTGGCCTTCGTTGGGGCGAGGGTTTCCGGAGTGATGGTGTTTGCCCCGTTTCTGGGGAGCAGCGCCATCGCGCCGCGCATAAAGGTTGGCTTGGTGGTGCTGCTGACCGCTGTGCTGTATCCGGTTTGCGGTCCCCGCAGCCTGTCGCTGACGGCGGCAGGCGTGCTTCGCCTGATGCTCTCGGAAGCCGTTATCGGATTGCTGATGGGGCTGGCCATTCAGTTCGTCTTCGAAGCGGCGCAATTTGCCGGCCAGATGATGGGCATGCAGGTGGGTTTTGGGCTGGTCAACATTCTCGATCCCAACACTCAGGTCGATACTCCCGTGCTGGCGGTCTTCTCGCAAACCGTCGTGATGCTGATCTTCTTGCAGTTGGATGTGCATCACTGGCTGCTGCGTGGGTTGGCCAACAGCTTCTCGTACTTACCGGCGGGCGCGGCAATCACCAGCGGAGAACTGATTCGGCAACTGCTGCATGCCGCCGGCGGAATCTGGCTGGCGGGAGTGCAGGTGGCGGCGCCCGCCCTGATTGCAACCTTGCTGGCGGACCTCGTGCTGGGCTTTCTGGGCAAGGCTTCGCCGCAGTTGCCGGTGCTGTTTCTGGGGCTGTCGGTGAAGAGCATGGTCGGACTCTCCGTGCTGGCGTTGTCGCTGAAGTACTGGCCAGGGATCTTCGAACGTTATTTCAGCAACGGTATCCGCTGCGCGGAGCGGCTGTTGCAGTTGGCGCACTGAGGAGCACGTGGCGCACGACGACAAGACCGAACAGGCAACTCCGCGGCGGCGGCAGAAGGCCCGCGAGCACGGCCAGGTGGCGCGCAGCCGCGAGCTGGCTGGCGCCCTCATCGGCTTTGCCGGATTGCTGGTGCTGTTGTGGACTTCGTCCGCCGAACTGGAGCGCTGGCGCGGCTCGCTGCGAGGCTGGACGGAGATGGCCGGCAATCGCCGACTTTAATCCCGCTACCCCGGTGCTGACCTGGACTGCCACCGCGGCGCTGCGCTGGATTCTGGCGCCCCTGGCGCTGGTATGGGTTCTGGCCGTGGGCAGCAGCCTGGCGCAAGGCGGATTTGTCTTCGCCGCCGAGGCGTTGACTCCCAACCCAGAGCGCATGAGTCCCGCCAAGAAGCTGGGCCAGATGTTCTCCATCGCCGGGCTGGCACCGCCGGCGAAATCGCTGGTTCCATTTTCCGTGCTGCTCTATCTGGGAGTCTCCATGCTGGCGCGCGATTGGGAGCTGCTGCTGCGCGCCGCACAGATGCCGGTGGCGGTGGTGGGCGCGTTCGCCTATCAGCGCGCCTTCGAGATCTGCTGGAAGTCGACCTTGGTATTGCTGCTGTGGTCGGGCATCGATTACCTGCTGCAACGGCAGAAGCTGGAGCGCGACCTGCGCATGAGCAAGCAGGAGCTGCGCGACGAGTACAAGGAAAGCGACGGCAATCCCACGGTGAAGGCGCAGGCTACGCCGCCTGCAGCGGCAGATGCGGCGCCGCCGCATGTTGAAGGAGGTCGAGCACGCGACGGTCGTCATCACCAACCCCACCCACTTCGCGATCGCCCTGGAATACCGGCCGTAGATGGCCGCACCGGTGGTGCTGGCCAAGGGTTGCAACGCGCTGGCCGAGCAGATCAAGAAGGTGGCGCGCTGGCACGAAGTCCCCATCGTGGAGAACCCGCCGCTGGCCCAGGCGCTGTATCGCAGCGTCGAGGTGGGCCAGACCATTCCCGCCAAGCTGTACGCCGCCGTGGCCGAAATCCTGGCCTTTATCTATCGCGCTCAAATGCGGGTGCAGAACCGTAGCGAGCCGGGTATAGTCGATGGCGAACGTCGACCGCCAAACCGAAGTCAGTTGCTGAGCGCAGGCGCCGCCGAGTGGATCATTCCCGTGGCCGCGGTGGCGCTGGTGTTCGTCATGCTGGTGCCGCTGCCAGCGCTGGCGCTCGATCTGCTGCTGGCCATCAGCATCGTCGCCTCGGTGCTGGTGCTGCTCTCCGCCGTACACATTCTGCGTCCGGTGCAGTTCTCGGTCTTCCCCAGCCTGCTGCTGCTGCTCACCTTGTTCCGACTGGCCTTGAACCTGGCCAGCAGCCGCCGCATTCTGCTGCACGGCAATGAAGGGTCGGGGGCCGCGGGACACGTGATCGAGGCCTTCGGGCAATTCGTGGTGGGCGGCAATTACGTCGTCGGCTTCGTGCTGTTTCTGGCGCTGATCGCCATCCAGTACATGGTGGTGAGCCACGGCGCGGTGCGCACCGCCGAGGTCACGGCGCGCTTCACCCTGGATGCCATGCCGGGCAAGCAGATGGCGATCGATGCCGATCTCAATGCCGGCTTGATCGACGAGAAGCAGGCGCGCGCGCGGCGCGAGCAGGTCAGCCGCGAGGCCGAGTTCTACGGCGCCATGGACGGCGCGGCGCGCTTCAACCAGCGCGATTCGCTGGCCACCGTGCTGATCACCGTGATCAATATTATTGCGGGATTCCTGATCGGCGTCTTTCAGCTCGATATCCCTTTCCGCGATGCCCTGAAGACCTACACCATTCTGACCGTGGGCGATGGCCTGGTCACCATCATCCCGTCGCTGCTGGTGTCGGTGGGCGGCGGCATCGTGGTCACTCGCGCCTCGTCGGACAACACTCTAGGCATTGATGTTGGCAAACAGTTGTTTGGCCGCAGCCGTCCCCTGTGGATTGCCGCTGGAACCATGGTGGCGCTGGCCCTGATTCCCGGGCTGCCCAAGATCCCCTTCCTGCTGATCGCCGCGATCGCGGGCTGGCTGGCACGGCGCGCCCGCAGCGAATTCGAAAAGCCTGCACTGCCGGCGGACGCCGCGGCGGGAGCGGGTGCGACCGCTTCTTCCGGCGCGGCGGCGCAGGAGGCGCTGGAAGGTCTGCTAAAGCTGGACGAGTTGGGGCTGGAAGTGGGCTACGCGCTGGTTCCGCTGGTCGATGCCAAGCAGGGCGGACAACTGCTGCAGCGGGTGAAGGCGCTGCGCCGCCATCTGGCATTGCAACTGGGCTTTATCGTGCCGCCCATCCACATCACCGACAACCTGAAGCTGGGCCCGCGCGAATACGTGGTGTACCTGCGCGGGGTGGAGATTGCGCGCTGGGAGCTGCGTGACGACTGCCTGCTGGCCATCAGCTCGGAGGCCACTCCGCCAGAGTTGCAAGGTTTCGCAACTAACGAACCGGCATTCGGGGTCTCGGCGCGCTGGATCGTGCCTGGGCTGCGCGAGCAGGCATTGGCCTCGGGCTACGCCGTGGTGGACCAGACTTCGGTGATGGCCACCCATCTGGCCGAGGTCATCAAGCAACACGCTTACGAATTGCTGAGCCGCCAGGAGACCAAGCGCCTGCTGGACCGGCTGGGCGAAAGCCATCCCAAACTGTGTGAAGAACTGGTGCCCAAGCTGATGAGCCTGGGCGAGGTGCAGAAAGTGTTGCAGCAGCTTTTGCGGGAGCAGGTCTCCATTCGCGACCTGCCCACCATCCTGGAGAGCCTGCTGGACACGGCTGCGGTTAACAAGCATCCCGTGCTGCTGGTGGAAGCAGCGCGGCAGGCGCTGGGGCGCGCCCTGGTGCGTCCGCTGCTGGCCGACGACGGCGGTTTGCGCGTGGTCACGCTCGATCCCGGAATGGAAGAAGAGTTGAGCCGCACTTTTTCCGGGCAGGCTGTGCCCGCAGCCCCGGGCGGGTTGGAGCCATCGTACGCGCGCCGGGTGCTGGAAGGACTGAAGAAGCTGGCGGGCGAGCAGGTGCGTCTGGCGACCCCGGTGCTGTTCTGCAATACGCCGGCACGCTTCCATCTGCGCCGCCTGCTGGAGCCGTTCCTGCCCAAGGTGGTGGTTCTCTCGCCGGGCGAGGTGCCTCCGCTGGTGCAGGTGCAATCGTTGGGAATGATTCGCTAAGGAGGAAAGCATGACTGCCGCTCAGGCCTATGGGCAAATCAGTGAACCGGCTGTAGAGATGTCAGAGGAGGCATTGCTGGAGCAGTTGCCGCAGGTGAAATACATCGCGCGCCGCATCCACGAACGGCTGCCGCAGCACGTTCCCTTCGACGATCTTCTGCATGCCGGCATCGTCGGACTGATCGACGCCATGCACAAGTTCAACCCGGACAAGAAGGTGCGCTTCGCTTCCTATGCCAAGTTCCGCATTCGGGGAGCCATTCTGGACAGTCTGCGGGACATGGACTGGAGCCCGCGCGACTTGCGCCGCAAGGCCCGCCGCCTGGAAGCCACTATGCAGAAGTTGCAGACCGAGCTGGGTCACTCGGCCACCGAGCCCGAGCTGGCGCTGGCCATGGGCATGACGCTGGAGGAATTCCAGCACTTGCTGGACGAAATCCGCGGGCTCGAGGTGGGCAGCCTGCAGATCGAATCGCTGGAGGACGGGCGGGAGACCGATCTCGGAGAAACCCTTCCCGGCCCAGCCAACCTCGATCCGCTGTTTGTCTGCATGCAAGGCGAGCGGCGGCAGCGCCTCGCGGATGCGATTGCGGAACTGCCTGCGCGCGAGCAACAGGTGCTCTCGCTGTATTACCAGGAAGAGCTCACCATGAAGGAGGTGGGCGCGGTGCTGGGAGTGGGAGAGTCGCGGGTCTCGCAGATTCATTCGGTGGCCGTGGCCCGGCTGCGGGCCAGCCTTGACAGTGCGCAGCAGGGCCGCGCCGCCGCTCTGAACGCGTCCGTTCACGCCACGAAACCGCAGGTGGGGATATGGAAAAGGTTCTAAGCCAGGGCGAGATCGATGCTTTGTTCCGGGCCGCGCGCAGCGGAAACAGGAGCGCCGCCGATGAGGCGGGAGCCGTACGGGTGGAAAGCTGGGACCTGCATCAGGCTGGTCTGCTGCGCAAGGAGCAGTTGTACAGCATCAGCCAGTTGCACGAAAGCTTTGCCCGCAACCTGACGACCTCGGTGGGCGGATACCTGCGGGACAAGTTCGAAGTCGCGCTGGTGTCGGTGGAGCAACTCGCGTATCGCGATTTTCTGGAGCGGGTTTCAGAGGCGACTTACTACGGATCGTTTCACCTGCAACCGGGCGACGCCAGCGGCGTGCTGCAAATGGACTTGAGCCTGGCTTTCCCGATTGTGGATTTGCTGCTGGGCGGCCGGGGGAGCGTTCCTCAGGGTACGCGCGAAGTAAGCGAGATCGAGGAGATGGTTTTGCAGGGTGTCGCCCAGGTGATTTGCCACGAGCTGCAAAACGTCTGGCAGCCGCTGGGTCTGCAAGTTGCGTTCGAACAACGGCAAGCGGCGGCGCAGATGTTGCGCTTGCTGCCGGCCCAAGAGAAGACGCTGACCCTCGCCTTCGAGACCACCATGGCGGACTCGCGGGGCATGTTCAACATCGCGTTTCCATCGGTGGTCTCCAGCGCCCTGCTGCGCAAGCTGGCGTCGGATCTGGTGTATCAGCGTCCCCGCGGGCCGGCCACGCACCGGGAAAGCATTAAGAAGAAGCTGCTGGATTCGACCGTGGAAATGGAGCTGGGCACGCCCCTGCTCCCGGTCAAGCTGAGCGAGTTGTTGGCCATGCAAGCGGGAGAGGTGTTGCCGCTGCGGCGTCATATCGAGGAGCCGGCGACCTTGCGCCTGAAGGGCCGCGATTGCTGGCGGGCACGGCCGGTGCGCAGCCACACCAATTGCCGCGCCGCGCAACTGGTCGAGCACATCGTGCAGCCGGAAGAGGAGGAGATCTAGATGGTCGCGGAAGCCAATTGCAAAATCGAAGCCTACTTTGAAGCCTGGGTCAGCAGCCTGGCCTCGTTGGTCTCGCAGTTGTCCGGCAACGACTGGCAACCACAACCGGCCAGCGCTCCAGCGGGATACATCCCCATCGTGCGGGTGAGGGTTACGGCAAGCAAGGGATTGACCGGCGAGCAGTGGCTCAGCTTCAGCGCCGCCGATGCCGGAGCCTTGCTGCGCCCTTTCTTGCAAAACGAAATCACCATTGCGGCTGAGCTCGACCAGATGCAGCAAGACGGTCTGACAGAATTGGTCAGGCAGTGGGCAGGTCTGGCGGCAAGCGCCCTGGAAGCGGCATTCGGCGAAGTGTCGCTGGAGGTGGCACTTGAGCCAGCGGTACAGAACTCGTCTCCCACCGCCCGGCTGCTGCATGTCAGCGACGGCTCCGGCGCATTTGCTGCATTGTTCGAGATGGACGATGCCATGGTCGCGGCGCTGGAGCGCAGGGCTCCGGCTCCGTCCCGCACTGCAGGCAATCCCTCCGCCGAGATCGAAAGCCTGCTGCGCCAGGGAAATCTGGGCCTGCTGATGGACGTGGAGTTAGGGGTGATGTTGCGCTTTGGATGCCGGCAGGCGACGCTGCGCGAAGTGCTGGAGCTCACGTCGGGAGCGGTGCTGGAGTTGGACCGCGAGATCCAGGAGCCGGTGGACCTGTTATTAAACGGCCGCGTCATTGCCCGTGGAGACGTGGTGGTGGTTGACGGCAACTACGGACTACGGGTCACCGAGGTAGCTTCCCCGCAACAGCGGGTGGACAGCCTGTGAATCGGGGGCTAGGTGTTAGGTGTTAGGTGTTAGTTTCGAGTTTCGAGTTTCGAGTTTCAAGTTTCGAGTCTGACCCGGCCGGCACAACAGCGCAGGAAAGAGATGTTGAGTAGCTGTTCACGGAATTCGTTTCGCGAAGGTTGCCCTGAATTCGAAGTTCTAACACTGGAAACTCGAAACTTGAAACTTCTTCTATTTCCGGAGCTGAAAAATGACTCTCTCCTTGCGTGCGATGTTGCCCACGTCGTCTCCTCTGGCCGCGCTGGCGGAGCTGCCGGTGTGCGCGAATGCGTTTTGTCCACGGCCTCCCACATTGTGGCAGCGATGGTGGGCGCGGCATGAAGGCCTATGGTTGCAGAAGCGCTGGTATTGTTCCCCTGAGTGCTTCCAAGAGGGCCTGTTGCGGCGGCTAAACGAGGCGGCGGTCCTTACCTCGCGTCAGGCTGCCCCACCCAATCGCACCCCGCTGGGACTGGTATTGCTCTCGCAAGGCGCCATCACCGCCCTCCAGTTACGCGCTGCCTTGGAATCGCAACGCATGGCTGGAGGCGGAAGGCTGGGCGAATGGCTGATCAGGATGGGCGCGGTTTCCGAGGCGCAGGTCACTGCCGCCCTGGCGGTACAGCAGGGCTGCCCGGTATTCGCCGTGCGTGAGCCACAGTCATTACCGGCGGCCATGCATTGGCCGGCGCCCCTGACCCAGAACTATCTCGCGGTCCCCGTTTTCTATAGCCAGACGCAATCCGACTTGTATGTTGGATTTCTGGAGGGCGTGCAGCACGGGTTTTTGTATGCCCTGGAGCAGATGTTGCAGTGCCGCACCCAGCCCTGCATTGTGCCTCCCGCGGCGTTCCGGGAAAACGCAGAGCGGCAAGCGTGCCCAGGAGAGAGCGAAACCATCGTGATCCAGCAAAGGCAGAGCGCTATCGAAATGACACGGACCATCGCCAACTATGCCGCACAAGTGCATGCCGAGCGTTGTGGAATCACCTGCTGCGACGATCATCTTTGGATACGGCTGGCTTGTCAGAATAATTTTCATGTGGACTTCCTTTTCCGTCTGCCGGGAAGCGGTCGTGTGTCCTAGGCGGGGGTTCGGAATGTGTTGTCAGCCTGCTACCCTACCTTCCCCAGCCCTAAAGCGTTTGGGGCTGGTGCCGATGACAACCACAGGCAGAGATCATGCATAGCGCAGCCCAGCCGGCCCCACTCGATCACCGCTCGTGGACTGGCGATGGCATTAGCTTGCCGCATGAGTCCGAGTGCGATGGGCTGCCGCTTCTCTGCCTGCCCATTCTGGCCCGCTCGGATTCACTGCTCAATCTTCTGCTTCAGGATGGGACGGTTGATTTGGAGTTGACCAGCTCGGTGGTGGCCCTGGATCCAGGACTGGCCTTCACCACGCTGCAGTTGGCCAATCGCGAGCGCCGCGGCGAGGATGCGCTTATCTGGCAATTTCCGCTGGCCGTGGTGGCATGTGGGCAGCTGCGTTTGTTGCAAGCCGTCAACCAGGCGCCGAAGATCGAGTCTTACTCCTCCACTAAGATCCGGGCGCAATTGCGCCAGCTTTGGGTGCGCAGTGTGGTCCGCAGTTGCGTGGTGCGCGTCCTGACCCAGCAGTTGGGCGGCGGGAATCCCCGGCAAGCGTTCCTGGCGGGGCTGCTGTTCGAATTACCGGCACTCGTCCAGTTGGCATTCCCATCCGATTCGGCGCCACATCTCGGCCTCCAAGCTGCGTGGCGCGAAAGTCTTCCGCCGGAAATTGACATAGCCATCACCCAGGCACGCGACATCGCTCAAGTTGACGGTAGCGGCCGGCCGCAGAGTCCGTTGGCCGCCAGCATTCTGCTGGCAGAGTTGCTAGTGGGACACACGATGCACGAGCCTTCGCCAAGCCACGGGAAAGGCCGGGAGTTGGTCTCACATCCCGCGTGGCAATGCTGGGAGGAAACCACCATATACCAGCGGCATGGGTTGCTGGATCGTTGCTGCGCGCTGGCCCGGTGGGCAGCCGCCAATGCGCCGGGAATGAATCCCTGGGATTTTACCGCCCGGCTGGAACGAAGCAAAGGCTGGGAGTAAACCATGCCAGGGCTGCGCACGTTGATTGTCGACGACTCTTCGGTGATGCGCAAAATCGTGCAGCGCGCGCTGCGGCAAGCCGGTTTTGCGATTGGAGAAGTGATCGAGGCAGGCAACGGTTTCGAGGCGCTCGACGTCCTGCGTCACCAGACGGTCGATCTGGTGTTGAGCGATATGAACATGCCGGTCATGGACGGTTTGGAGTTCATGCGCCAACTGGGGTCGGTGGAGAACGCGCGCGGCGTACCCGTGCTGATGATCACCACCGAAGGCAGCGAGTCGCATGTCATGGAAGCAATCTCCTGCGGAGCGGCCGGCTACATTCGCAAGCCTTTCACGCCTGACCAGATGAAACAGCACGTGCTGCCCTTGCTGGAGAAGACGGTAACGCAGGGTTTGGCCGCAAAGGGGGCTATTTAGTAAACCCCTGCCGGCTGGCGAGTCGCCGCTGCCAGCTTGTATGATCGAAGTTGGGTGGCTGCAACCTTTACATCTTCTCGTATTGAGACCCGGCCCAATTGGGCTGAAGTTTCGCTTCCCGCCTTGCGTCACAATTTTCGAGTACTGCAGAAGCATGTCGGCTCCGATGTCACCATCTGCGCGGTGGTGAAGTGTGATGCCTATGGGCACGGCGCCCAGGAGTGCGCGCTGGCGCTCGAGCAGGAAGGCGCCAAGTGGTTCGGAGTGACGTCTACCGATGAGGGGGCCATCTTGCGCGATGCCGGCGTCACCGGACGCGTGCTGGTGATGTGCGGGGTGTATCGGGGAGAAGAAGACGACGCCCTGCGTCTCTCGCTTACGCCGGCGGTGTTCCGTCTGCAGGATGCGGAGGCGCTGGCTCAGGCGGCCATTCGTCAGCGGTTCGCTTCGCCGGTTAGGATCCATCTGAAGATCGATACGGGCATGGCGCGTCTGGGGCTTCCCTTGGCTGATCTGGAGTCGTTCGCCGAAGGTATCCAGCGCCTGCCACAAATCGAGTTGGAAGGCGTATTCAGCCATCTTGCATCGTCGGAGGTGCTTGACGACGACGCCACACAGCGACAAATTGAGCGCTTCAATGCTGCACTGCAGACGCTCGCGGCATACGGTCTGCGTCCCCGGTTGCGCCATCTGGCCAATACCAGCGCGGCCATTGAACGTCCGGATACCTGGCACAATTTCGTGCGCCCCGGTCTCGCGCTCTACGGGTATGAGCAGCAACCGTGCTACCAGGATGGTTCGCCGGCGACCACTCCCCAATTGCCGCTGCGGCCCGTGCTGGCCTGGAAGACGCACGTCATCGCAATTCGCGACGTACCCGCCGGTCAGGCGCTGGGATATAACGGCGCCTATAAAACGCCAGCCCCGGCGCGCATCGCCACCGTTTCTGTCGGGTATGGCGATGGATTATCGCGCAGGCTTTTCGGTAACGGTGAGGTTCTGTTACGCGGACAGCGCGCGCCGATCCGCGGGCGCATCTCGATGGACCTGACCTTGGTGGATGCCACACACATTCCCGGCGCTGCGATTGGCGACGAGGCGACCATGATCGGCCGCAGCGGAGAGCAGGAGATCACGGCGCCCGACCTGGCGCGCTGGGAGGGTACCGTAGTCTATGAGACGTTGTGCAATCTCACTAAACGCGTACCCCGGCGATACGTAGAGTGAGAGTCCGGCTCAAGCCAGCTTGTAAAAGCTCAGCGACGCATCACCCTGATCCAGCCTCCGATAGCGCACCAGGGCGCCGAAGCGTTCACCGGGGTCAAACTTGTTCTCATGCTCAGCAATGACCACGCTCGCCGGATGTAGCAGCTGCGATTGAGACAGATAGCCGAGCGTGCGCTCATAGCTGCCGCGCATCCGATACGGCGGATCAAGAAAGCAGTAATCGCAGACCACGCCCGTGCTCTCCAGCAGGGGAAGGGCTTGCGCGGCGTCGCGCTCGTGCAATTCAAATGCATCGGCAACCGCAAGCGAATCAAGGTTTTCGCGCAGCAGCCGTGCGTGCTTTTTCGCCGATTCCACAAAATACACCTGGCGCGCACCGCGGCTCAGCGCCTCGATTCCCACGGCTCCGGTGCCAGCGTAAAGGTCTAGCCAAACGCTGCCCTGCAGATTACCTGCAGCGGCGAGCACATCGAACAGGGTCTCCCGCAGACGATCGCTGGTAGGCCGCAGATCGAGACCCGGTAGCGACCGCAAGGGACGACTCCGAAACTGTCCGGCGATGATGCGCATCTCCTAGAGTGTATAGAATGAAAGTGGAGGCTGACGCGGAGCAATGAGAAGTTGGTCGATTCCCGCAGGACGATTGTTCGGAGTGGATATCCGCATCCACCTCACATTTGTTTTTCTGCTGGCGTTTGTCTGGTTCACTCAATCGGTGAGCATGGGCACCACCGGTGCGATGCGCGGCCTGGTGCTGGTTGGGATCGTCTTCGGCTGTGTTGTACTGCATGAACTGGGACACGCGGTAGTGGCCCGCCGCAACGGTGTGTCCGTGCGATCCATCATTCTCCTTCCCATCGGCGGCGTCACCTTGATGGAAGACATGGGGCAGCACAATGCCGACCCTGCGCGCGACATTCGCATTTCCGTCGCGGGTCCCATGGTCAATCTGTTTATCGCTGCAATCACCGGTGCATTCATCCTGGCGTTTCTGCCGCAGGTGAATTTATGGGCTCAGCCCTTCGTCCACGCGAATAACCTGCCGCGCAGTTTGTTCTGGGCGAATGTTTTTCTGGGCGGCTTCAATCTGCTGCCGGCCTATCCCATGGATGGCGGACGCATACTGCGCGCTCTTCTTGCCGAGCGCATGGACTATGTACGCGCCACCCGGCGCGCGGTTGCCATTGGACAGGCGTTCGCCATGCTGCTGATCTTCCTCGGAGTATGGAACACCTGGCTGATGCTGATCGGTTTCTTCCTGTTTGTCGGAGCGCAACTCGAGGATCGCTCAGTCGTCTTCCAGTCGGTCCTGGAGAGCGTGCGCATGGAAGATGTAATGCTGACCGGCTTCTCCACGCTTTCGCCGGCCGATACTCTGGAAGACGCGCTGCAGAAAGCGGTGCATACTTTGCAGGACGACTTCCCGGTTGTCCGCGGCGGCGACATGATCGGGGTCATCAGCAAGCAGCGAATCGTTCAGGCGCTGCGCGTCGGCGGCAATGGATACGTGCAGTCGGCAATGGTGCGGGCCTTCGAAATTGCGCAACGTAGTGACTCGCTCGCGTCGGCCTTCCGCAAACTCGGCGGGCGTGGACTCAGCATGATTCCCGTGGTCGACCAGCAACGGCTGATCGGCATCGTCACCATGCAAAACCTGATGCACAGCATGGCCCTGCTGGCGGAGACGCGAAGGTTGCGGAAGCAGCAAGAAGCCGGGAACTAGGTGTCCTGAGTTGCAGGTTCGTTGAACAAGTATTGGGAGCAGCAACAGCGCAAACAAACGACTGGCAGTTCGCAGACTGCCCGACAAAATGCAACGAACTTCTAACTCGGTACACTAGGAAAGTTCTTATTAAGTCAGTCGGCAGTCCCTCAGGGGCTAAAAGCCCGACCTAATATCAGGCCCTTGCGGACGGCCTGAAGGCCATCCCCTTCAAAGAACCCTACTCAATCAGAGTTCCCTAGACTTCAGTCAAGCCCCATAGTGAGGATCGAAACTAACGTAGGCGCCAACCTACCGTAATGCACGGCACATCCGCTTCTGGGTAAGGATGCGCTTCGACGGAGAACTCAACTTCCCGCGCAAACGGCGACGGCGTCAACACGAAAACCCCATCCAGTAACTGCAACCTAATCGTTTCGCTATTTGGCCCGATGCGCTGCGGAAATTCGACACTCTCCTCCGAGCCACAACACAGATACAGCGAAAGCAGATCGCAGAATTGGAGCACGTCCGTCCAGTACTGCACTTCGCTTTCAGAGCGGCTTTGCAGGCGCAGCAAGCGACAATGGCGTTGCTCTTCGGACGCCAGGAATTTGCGCACGCTTCGCGCATCGTCTTCCGTATAGGCACCCATGCTGATCCCGAACTTGCCCAGCCGGCAGAAGTGGCCGCTGACGATCAAGGCGGCGATGGGCGCGACCGGTTCGGCGCAATTAATGGAGCCAACCCATGCGCGCAGGAAATCTCCAGCCTTGATCTCCAGAAAAGACAGCGGCCTGCCAGATGCGTTCAAAGCAACGTTTGTTTCGGAATAGCTGGCGGGAGTCGCCTGAAGGTGCTTGCGACCCTCGTCGAAGACGGCCCATCCCTCATCGTGCAGACTGATGCCGCGTACGATGTCGTCGTCCACCGGAGGCGCGCCCGCAATCGCGAAAAGCTGGGCGATTTCGCCGGAAACCCGCGCGTGATCGGGCTGGCGCACCAGATGATATTTTGCCGATCGTGTTTTCTCGGCGCGGGCCACGGCCTCCCAAGCAGAGACAAACCCATTCCCGGGATGGGCGGGTTTGGCTTCGGGCCGGAGGATCATGTAGCTTATCTCGGCCGCGCAGCGCGCCCGCGCTTGGTGGCAGCAGCACGGATGGGCCCGGTTCCGGTGGGCGGCTTGCGATCGCCATCGAGCAGTTGCTTCAGCACCAGGGCGTTATTGCGCTCTTCGTTCTTCGAGGCGAACAAGAGCGTCAGGCGGCGACGTTTCTTTAGTAACTCGTAGAGCGACTGCAACGCGCTGTTCGCCGCCTCGGTAGTAAGCTCCTTGAGATATTTTTCGCGAAACTTGCTCCATTGCTGCGGGTGGGCATGAAACCATTTGCGCAATTCATTGGAAGAGGCCAACTCTCTTAGCCACGCGTCGAGTGCGACGTCCGACTTTGTCAACCCACGCGGCCACAGCCGGTCCACCAGCACGCGCGCGCCATCCTGCGGTGACGGGGCGGCGTAAACCCGTTTTAGAGCAACCGTCATGCGAGGTGTATTCTAACTCTGCTGGAGCCGCAGTGCTGGCACAGACTTGCACGGACACCTGGAAAAATGCCGAGACCAAAACGCGTGCTGTTTGCTCTTTTGACTGCAATTATTTTGATTGTGATTACCACTTTTCTGGCCTGCGATTCCGAGCCCCGCAAGAGTGACGCCGAACTCGGGCTGACTCCGCGGCAGGCGCAAGGCCGGCGCGTTTACGACCAACGCTGCGCCGAGTGTCACTACGCGTACAGTACACATGACCTGCGCGCACCCAGCCTGAATGGGCTTTTCAAAAGGCCGTTCATGAAGAACGGCATCCCCGCCAACGACGACCGGGTCAGCGACATCATCCTCCTCGGCCGCGCCAAGATGCCTGCCTTCCAGCAGAAACTGACACAACAGCAGTTTGACGACCTGATGGCCTATCTGCATACGTTGTAGGAGCTGTCAGCCATCAGCTATCAGCCGTCAGCTAAACCGAAGTGATACGGTAATGAGTGCGATACTCAAACCGGTCTGAGTCCCCGCGCGCATGGCATTAATCAAAGCCATGTAAGGATGCTCTGGCTGACAGCTGATAGCTGACGGCTGATAGCAGTAGAATAGTTACATCGCATGGCTACGGCTCCCGAACTCATCCAGATCGAGATTGGCCCGTACCGTCCGGCTCCCAAGCCGGAATGGCTGAAGGCGCGTGCGCCGATGGGCGAGAACTACCACAACCTCAAGGCCCTGGCGCGTAACCTGGAGCTGAACACCGTCTGTGAGTCGGCGCATTGTCCTAACATCGGCGAGTGCTGGAACCATCGCACCGCGACGTTTATGTTGCTGGGCAATCTGTGTACCCGCCGCTGCGGTTTCTGCGCTGTACCGAAAGGTCGCCCGCAACCGATCGATTTTGAAGAGCCTCGCCGGGTCGCCGAAGCGGTAGAGAAACTGGGGCTGAAGTTTGCCGTAGTCACCAGCGTCAATCGCGATGACGACAATGTCGGTGGTGCGCGCGTCTTCGCGGATACCATCACGGAAATCCGGCGACGCGTTCCCGGATGCCGCGTGGAAGTGCTGATCCCCGACTTTCAGGGATTGGATGAGCCGCTGCGCATCGTGATGGACGCCAAGCCTGACATCCTCAACCACAACACCGAGACCGTGCCTCGCTTGTATCGTGTCGCCCGTTCAGGCGCGCGTTACGAGCGCACGTTGCGGCTGCTGCAGCGCGCCAAGGAAATGAATCCAGCGATTCCGACCAAGACTGGCGTGATGGTCGGCCTGGGCGAGAGTACCGGCGAACTGCTCGAGGTTTTCCGCGACCTCGCCGCCCACAATGTGGACCTCCTCACCATTGGTCAGTACCTGCGGCCGTCGAAGGACCACCTTCCCGTGGCGCGGCTGTACACGCCCGACGAGTTCCGCTTCCTCAAAGAGGAATCCTTGAAGATGGGTTTCCGCCATGTCGAGTCCGGCCCGCTGGTGCGCTCAAGCTATCACGCAGACGAACAGGCCGACGCCGGCGTTCGGACGGTATAGATCCGATGGGATAAATTGATCTGTATTGTCGTACTTCACAAACGTTGTAGTACTTTTTCATTGCAGTGTTACCACAACACAGGCCCAAGATTTAACTAATCCGGGAGGAAGAATACTTGAACACTCGCATCATCGGCGGTTTGTCGCTTGGCATCGGAACTGGAATTCTCGCCGGACTGGTTGGCGTTGGGGGCGGCTTAATTATCATCCCCGCACTGGCTTATTTCTTCAAGATGGACCAGCACACCGCCCAGGGCACCTCGCTCGCGATATTACTCCCGCCCACCGGGCTATTCGCCTTTATGCAGTACTACAAGGCCGGTCATGTGGACCTGGTGGTGGCAGCGACGATCGCCGTCGGCGTTCTGGTGGGTGGCTATTTCGGAGGTGGTTGGGCGCAACACATCTCAGAAACAGCGCTGCGTAAGGGCTTTGCAGTCGTTATGGCGCTTGCCGCGTTGAAAATGTTCTTTCGGAAGTGAACAACTATTCCGCTATAAATTGCTTTAGCCCTCTGAGCAGGGATTCGGGGGCTTGCAGCTCGAGTTCAACGTTGCCGTCGCGATACTCCCGCGCAGATATAACGGCCTTGGCGTCAAGGGCCGCCAGCACTTTTCCTTCTGACTGAGGCACACGCATGTGGACCCGGCGCACCGGATCTTCGGCAATGAGTTCGTCAATACGCTCCAATAACCGATCCAGCCCAAGCCTTTTTGCGGCCGAGACATGGGCAACGGTTTTCGTATTGCGCAGACTCTCGCGTTTTATCTCCGGCAGCAGATCCACCTTGTTCATTACGTAGAGCCGCGGCTTGTCCTCCGACTCCAGTTCGCGCAGCACCTCTTCCACCTGGGCCTGCTGCTCGCCCGCGGTCGGGCTGGTGACGTCGGACACCAGCAATAGCAGCGAGGCCCGCTGCACCTCTTCCAAGGTGGCGCGAAACGCCGAAACCAGCGTGTGCGGCAGGTTTCGAATGAATCCTACAGTGTCAGACAACAGGACTTGCCGGCGTGAAGGCAGGGTCACGCTGCGCAACGTGGGATCGAGAGTGGCAAACATTCGCGCACTCTCCAGGACGCCGGCCTGGGTGAGCGCATTGAATAGAGTTGACTTTCCAGCATTGGTGTAGCCGACCAGCGCCACCGTCGCGATGGGAGCCGACTCGCGCCGCTGCCGCTGTTGTCCCCGGATTCGGCGAACATTCTCCAGTTGCTGTTGCACATGGCGAATGCGCCGGTAGATTTTGCGGCGGTCGGTCTCCAGTTGGGTCTCACCGGGGCCGCGGGTTCCAATGCCGCCACCGAGTTGCGACATCTGTGCGCCCCGGCCCGCCAGTCGAGGCAACAGGTATTGCAGTTGCGCCAGTTCCACCTGCATCTGGCCTTCGCGGGTGCGAGCGTGGCGGGCAAAGATGTCGAGGATGAGCTGGGTGCGGTCGATCACCCGCATGTCGAGCGCGCGCTCCAGGTTGCGCTGCTGCGATGGCGTCAGCTCGTGATCGAAGATCACCAGGTCGGGCGAACTCGAAGCGACGGCGCCTTTCAGCTCTTCCAGCTTTCCGCTGCCGATGAGGGTGGCGGGTTCTGGTTTTTGACGCCGCTGCAGGAATTCGCCGATGACGGCCGCTCCGGCGCTGGTAACCAACTCACGTAACTCGGCCATCGACTCTTCGGCCGAAAATCCGCGATGCTCCGCAATGTCTGCGTTCAGCTGAGTTGTGGCCGCGCTGCGCGCCACGCGCGCGCTGGGGGGAACTTTTCCGGTGGGTTGCTGTCGAGAAGGTGGCGGTCCATCGGACCCCGCATCGCGCTCCTTCGAGGAATGAGCCTTGGCATCTCGCGCCGCTGCCGACCGGCTAGAGAAATCCACCCCAACGAGGAAGACTCGTTCTGGTTGGCTCCGACCGGTTTGCCAAGAGCGGTCATTCACTCTGGAGTTCATTCCACCTGCGCGAGAAATAGATTAGCCCTCAGAGGTCGTATTCGCGGTCTCGGTATCCGCCGGAGCGACTGGTTCCGCTATCGCGCGATGCTCAAAGTGACGTTCGGGATGCGATGAACGCGACATAACCACGGTGGAGATGGCGTGCTTGAAGATCAACTGCTCCTGATTGTTCGTGTCCAAGACTACAGCGTACTTGTCAAAGGACCGGATTCTTCCGGTTAGTTTCACCCCGCTGAGCAGGTAAATGGTAACTACGAACTTATCTTTGCGGGCAGTGTTTAGAAATCCGTCTTGTATATTCTGTGCTGCCTTGTTTTCCATAGTCCCTCCTGGCAAACATGCAAAAAAAACAGCACAGCCCCAGATTCGCGGCCCCTTACGATTCCAGGCCTGTAGAAACCGCCGCAGCCGATATCAATATGTCAACTGGCTGCAGAAGGAATCATAAGCCACTTTTACGATAAGGCGGCGGCGACATGATTTCAACTACAACGTGCACAGGGCGGTGTGATGTAAAATTCGCGCACTGCTCTGAATCTGGAAGCGGGGGCAGCATAACGAAGGCCTGCATAGGTGATTGAGATGGCCGTATCGCTAGTAGCGCTACTCTTCAAGCCCACGATCCAATTCCCTGGGGGTACGGAAACCGGCCTGATCCTCCTTCGTTGGATCCATTTTGTCGCCGGCATCACCTGGATTGGGCTGCTGTACTTCTTCAACTTGGTGAACGTGCCCTTCGTCCAGGAACTCGACGCGAAATCGCGGGGAATTGTCGTCTCCAAACTGATGCCAAGGGTTTTATGGTGGTTTCGCTGGAGCGCGCTGGTGACTGTTCTGGCCGGAATGACCTACTGGATGCATGTCGTGGTCTCCAACGCTCGCAACGCGGTGGCCGAGGGAGTGCCAGCGTCCGCAGGGATGATGTTTGGCAGCTTCTTTGTGCTGTGGACGTTGGCGTTCGTCATTGAGATGGGAGCGCTAATGTCCCCGGCCGAGGTATTCCGGAAGGGTCCCGTGCTGGGGGCCATCGTCGCAGTCGCAATCATCGCGGCAGCATATCTCTTTCTCAGCCTGAATCAACATGGCTGGGAGAGTAGTTGGGCGCTTTCGATCGGCATTGGCGGCGGACTGGGCTGGTTTATGCTGCTGAACGTTTGGGGCGTGGTGTGGCGCATGCAAAAGAAGCTGATTCGCTGGACGGAGGCCAACGCCAGCCAGGGAACGGCAATGCCGCCGGAGGCGCCCAAGGTGGCGAGAATCGCACTGCTGTGTACACGCTTGAATTTCTGGGTGTCATTCCCCATGCTGTTTTTCATGGGAGCGGCCAGCCATTACATCCTGTTCGCGGTGAAGTAAACAGCGCATGCCTGTTGCTTCTCTAGGATCGATTGTGATAAGGGCTGTAGCTGTTGAAAAACTCGTTCGCAGAGATCGCGCCAGGAAATGCTCGCGCTAGCTAGGATGCCCTATAAGCAATTTTCTCTGACCGCATATACATTTCCGGTCACGCATCTTGGTGAGATTTTCAGCTGAAGCGACTTTTTCAACACCCGCGGCTGATTACAACAGCGATCCTGTTTCTTAAGTGGGGCGAAGGGCTTTGAGTTGCGTAGACTTGCTGTAAGACAATTGATCTTCCATCACAATCCACGGCCCTGAAGTGTCCGATTTGCGAGGGTGTACTCACACCGAAAATAGTTCGGCGTGGCCCATTCGATTGTCCGCATTGCTGTAAACAGATTCGGCCGACTCACAGGCGAAGCTACTTGTGGCTGCGTAGCGGCCTCTGCACTGTAGCACCGTAACGGCATACAGACCCGCGACGAACACGAGGAACGACCCAATCGAATCCCCTGCGCTTTGCGATCACGATTGCGATTACAGCTTCAAAGCTCGTCGGGGGGAACAGGCTAAAAACGATAGTGTCCCACAAACAGCAGTGCAGTCGCCGATACAGGCGCTTGGGATAGACGAGCATTAATATTGCCTATCGGGGTGATGCGGATGTTGGCGTAACATCGCCATCTGGTACGCAATCTCAACCACCCGCGCGGTCAGGATCAGTTACGACTAGGGGTGATTGCAACAAACGAGCATTGACTGCCATCCCGCTTCAGGTGCAGAATCTCACCGATATCTTCTCTCTGAACGAACTAAGGAGTTGATAATGTCCCGCGCCCTCAACCTCCTTCAGTGTTCGTTGGCAATTGCCTTCGCCCTTGCGTTCACTTCTGTTGCGCTGCTGCCTGCCCACGCGCAGACTTTGACTGTGCTGCACAACTTCACCGGCGGAGTCGACGGACAGTATCCCCACACCGGTACGCTCGATGCCGCCGGCAATTTGTACGGCACCACCCAGTACGGCGGCACCAACCAGCGGAACTGTGGCAGTACGGGTTGCGGCACGGTCTTCAGGCTGTCGCAACGGAGCTCTGGCTGGGTGCTGAGTACCCTCTACAACTTCACTGGTGGCAGTGATGGCTGGGACCCCGGCTCGGGCCCAACGTTCGGCCGGGATGGCAGCCTCTACGGCACAACACCCAATGGAGGCAACCAGAGCTGCCGTGAAGGTTGCGGCATCGTCTACAAGCTGCAGCCGCCGGCGACGGTTTGCCGCAGCATTCTTTGTCCCTGGAATGAGACCATCCTCCACACATTCACTGCGGGTACCGATGGAGCCATTCCATCCAGCGCCGTGAGCTTCGACTCGGCCGGGAATCTTTACGGAACCACACTGGAGGGCGGTACAGCCATGTATTGCAACGGGGGATGCGGCGTTGTCTACGAGCTGACCCCATCAGGCGGCGGCTGGATCGACAACATTTTGTACGCGTTCGCCGGAGCCACCGACGGCGAGTTCCCACAAGACGGTGTAGTGATGAATAGCGCCGGAGACCTGTTTGGCACGAGCGACGGCCCCACCCCGAACGGTACGCCCGGAGCGGTTTACGAACTGACGCCATCCGGTTCAGGTTGGAGCAAGAGCTTCTACTATGTTTTCCAGGGCACCAACAATGGGGCCGAGCCCCTCGGCCTGATCATTGACGCTGGTGGAAACCTATATGGAGGCACAGAGATGGGCGGCCCCGAAGGCGGGGGCACGGTATATGAGTTGACCCCGGGCGCTAACGGTCCGAACTTTATGCTGCTTTACGCGTTATCCACTATTGTCCAGTTCGGCATCTCAGGTCCGGATGCTCCACTTACCATGGATGCAGCCGGCAATCTCTACGGCACGACCGGAAACGACGGGCAGTACGGAATGGGATCTGTGTTTAAGCTTACGCCCAGCATGGGCTCCTGGACCTACACCTCGCTGCACGATTTCACCGGTGGCGACGACGGCGCTTATCCGGTCGGCCCCGTCCTCCTGGACTCGCAAGGCAACGTCTACGGCACCGCCCTGACCGGCGGATTGTACAACAACGGCGTAGCATTCAAAATCGCGCAATAAATGGCTAGAGCCTGGTGCCCCAGGTTCGCCCTTCTTTTGGGCCAATCTGGGATCACTACGCTCGACACTCGCACGGGTGTAGATTCTGTTCATGCCACGTGGTCGAGTGGGGATCGAATCCGAGTGGGCGGCCAGAGATCGTGAGTTGAAAATGTTCGGTGGGCCCAGCCCGTTGCTCTGCTCGCCGACGTTTTCCGGATGCCGTGTATGCGTTTACCCGGTACAAGGACATCGCTTCTGTGTGCCTCTGGTGCTGATTGCCACGACAGGGGTGATAGTTTGAAACCATACTTGGCAACCGCTTCTTCAACGGATTCCAGAAAGCATCTACCGAAGCTTACTGTCTCTTCTTATCTTCGCGCTCGGCGTTGGGACGCTGGTTCTTCCGAGGCACTTGTCGACGAAAACGTCCGCGATCAGGAGCGAAACAACGGTCGTCACGCCATTTGGTCAGTCCTATCCGATGAATGTCATCAGCAAACCATGGTTGGCGATGCTTATCTATCATAAGCTGGGGTGAGGAAAGGTCGCCCCGTCTAACCCTTTCCATGCCGCAACCTGTCCTGATGAAGGCTCGCCCCAATCGCCTCGCCGCAGCTCTTCTTTTTCTTCTCGTCATTCTGACTGGGTCGAAATTGTGGGCGCAGGGACCGCCGTACCAGACCGACGATCCCGTGCCCGTGGACCTGCACCATTACGAGTTCTACATCTTTGGCTCGGCTGATGGGACGCCGGTGGAGATGGACTCTTCGGGTCCAGCCTTCGAGTTCAACTGGGGCGCACTACCGAGGGTGCAGCTCCACGCGATACTTTCTTTCGGGGTAGTAGCGCCGCTGAACAACCCGGTGTATGCCCCCAGCGGGATGGGTCCGACTGAGTTCGGGCTGACGGACATGGAGTTGGGCGTGAAGATTGCATTTATCAAAGAGGGTAAACACGTTCCGCAGATCGGTAGCTTCACCATGTTTGAAATGCCCACGGGGAACGCAAACAAAGGCCTGGGCGTGGGCAAGGTCTGGTACAAGCTACCGATCTGGCTGCAAAAGAATGTTGGGCAATGGACCTTTGATGGCGGCGCTGGCTATGAGGTGGTGCCGCAAACCGGGTACCGCAACTTTTTCTACACCGGATGGCTGGTGAAGAAAAAACTCAGCGACAGGCTCGAACTGGGTGCGGAGATATTCGCGCATGGACCGGAAGGAAGCGCAGTGGCTCAGACGGAGGCTTCCACCTTGGTCGACGTGGGAGGGTACTACCACTTCAAACACCACCCGGGCCAGCAGTTCTTGTTCTGCTACGGTCACTCTGTCGCGGGTCAAACGGAGAACTACGCCTACGTGGGCATGTACTGGACGTGGGGAAAAGACAAGGACAACAAGAAGGACACACAAGGCGAGGGATACTTCCCCGGGCAGCTAAATCGGAGCGCATTTTGATGATTGGAGTTCGAGTCGATTGGCGTTAATTGTTGCGAAATCGCCGTTACACAATTTCCGGAACACCGGATCGCTAGCGAGTCGTCGGCAGTCTGGAAAACTGAGGCACGACCCGCCGCTTCAGTCTGCCTACACCAGTCTGCACACATCAACAGAGAATTCGCTATAGAATCAGAGTTTCGTCATGCCATCGACTTCGCCACAATCGTTTGTCGATTCAAGTTCCGCCCAGGGCAGCCCCGTTCCGATGCTTGACCTCACTCGTCAATACGAGACGATCAAGGATGACGTTCACGCGGCCATCGAACGTGTGCTGATTACCCAGCACTTCATCGGAGGGCCGGAACTCGAGGGCTTCGAACGCGAGTCGGCAGGCTATCTGGGAGTAAGTGCGAGTGTTGGCTGTGCGTCCGGAACTGACGCCCTGTGGCTGGCGCTGCAAGCTGTCGGTGTTGGACCGGAGGCGTGCGTGGTTACCACTCCTTTTAGCTTCTTTGCTTCGGTAAGTTCGATCGTGCGCTGCGGGGGCACGCCGATTCTGGCGGATATCGATCCTGTGACGCTGAATCTTGATGCGGACGCAACCGAGAGGGCGCTGAAACATGGGCGCTCGTACAAGCTTCGCGTGGTGATGCCGGTGCACCTTTACGGACAGTGCGCCAACATGGACAGGTTCGATCGCATCCTCGAGCAATACGGGGCCACTCTCGTCGAGGATGCTGCGCAGGCGTTTGGTGCGAAGTGGCGCGACAGGAAAGCAGGCGCGCTGGGCAAGGCGGCGGCGTTCAGTTTTTATCCGACCAAGAACCTTAGCGCCTACGGCGATGGCGGATGCATCACAACCAAGGACGAAGAGCTGGCGGCGCACGTTCGCCGCTTGCGCAATCACGGAAGCCGCCGACGGTACTATCACGAAGAGATCGGCTGGAACAGCCGCCTCGATGCCATGCAGGCTGCCGTGCTTCGGGTGAAACTGAAGCATATTGATGACTGGAACCAGACCCGCCGGATGCTGGCTTGCCGTTATCACGGTCTATTCGCCAGTTCTGGCCTGGTGCGGGGTGAGGCGCAGTCGGTCAGCGCGCAGGCGCCCATTGCCCTGCTGGCGACCATGCCTGAGGCCTATCACATTTACCATCAGTACGTGGTGCGTGCCTTTCGAAGGGACGAGTTGCGAAATTTCCTAACGAAGCATGGAATCGGATCGGAAATTTACTATCCTGTCCCGCTGCACTTGCAGGAATGCTTTGCTTATTTGGGCTATAATGCGGGCGATCTTCCAGAGTCGGAGCGGGCGTCCAAGGAAGTACTGGCGCTGCCCATGTTTCCGGAACTGCGCGAAGACGAGCAGAAACGCGTGGTGGCCGCTGTAGCCGAGTTTTACAGCCGATAGGTGGAGCGAACTCCGTTCTCGCGCTTGCGTGAGTAGTGCGAGCCATTAGGAATTGATTCGCAACCGCTGTCGTCCCTACGGGACTCGATCTCACTTTCGATTTTACCCAGCGCTGAAGCGCTGGGCTAAGCTCTTTCGCGCCTGTGCGCTCGTCTTCGTGCCGTTTGTTCCGCCTGCCGAGGCGGGCTGAGGGTTACGACACAGTCTCTGAAAGCCCGCACTACCCGAGATACAGCCAGTTAGGAGTTGCGATGGACCCTGACTACCCTCACTTGTGCTTATGGTGCGGATGGGCCGTTGAATGCGCGGGTGCCTGCTTTTTACGCTGCGCATAGTAAGCGGCTAACGCGGCGTCATGCTTGGCCTTTTCCGCTGCCTCTTCCTCCGGCGTCAAAACCCGGCGCACGATGGGGCCATTTAATTTGTAGGTGATGTCCACCATCTGCCCATCATCGTTTTTCTTGCGGATAGTGAAGGTCGGCAGGTCACCTTCTTTACCGAAATCCTGATGGCCGGTCTTCACGGGGAAGTAACCCTCAAGATTGCGCTCGCGATACGCGGTTTCATAGCGATGCTTCGCGCGGTTCCTGGTAAAGATTCGAATCTGATTGAAGTCCCAAGGCAACCCATCTTTAGGCTCGTTCAATAGAACGAGATACTGCGGCACCTGTTTGACTTCTTTGGTGTCTTTGTCTTCCTCCTGCACGGTGTTGAGCACGAAGTAGCCCATGATGCGCTGCCCCTCGGCGTATTGGGCAACGTCCAGCGGGATGTCGAGGTCGATCATGCGCAGCAGCACCCAGCCGATGTGTCCGGCGGAGTTGCGCACCAGATACCAGTCTTCCATCACGGGCTTCGGAGGCTCAGGCGGCTTGCCAGGGGCAGTGGCTGGCGCCGGTTTAGAGGAAGGCGCTGTTGCTGCGGCTTTGGCTGGCGCAGCCGACGGTGTCTTCGGTTGAGGCGTCGCGCCACTCTTCGGACTCTGTGTGGTGGCGATGGCCGCGGCCTTCGGTGGATTCTTCTCCGCCGTGGCGCGCTTCAATATCTCAACCTTCTCGCCGTCCTTGAGTTGATAAAGATGCTCTCCGTCGCGCGACGGGGTCACGTGCATATTGAGCTCGGAGCGCGCCGTTCCGTGGGCTTGCACCGGCTGGCTGGCATTGTCGCTGGCAAGCTTCTGGAAGGCATCGTAAACGTCTTGAGAGACCAGGCTGCGTTCCTCGATCCAGCCCTCCTGTCCGCCGTCGGTACGCACCTTTAGAAAACGCCTCTGCTTCTCCAGGATTTCCACGCGATCGCCGCTATGCACTGTGCCGATCTTGTTGTACATGGTGGCCACTCGATCGCGCAGGCTCGTCTCCTGCGCCGAGACGTACATGTACTCGTGCTTGGTGAGTGCTCCGCGCTTGCAGGCGCAGCCGAGGACGAGCAAAACCAGCGCAAGGGCGAACAGCGGATTCCGAATGTGACGAGAGGAGGAAAATTTCACCGGCAGCACAGACCACTATAAACCAGGGGCAAGAGGACAGAAGCCGGAAGATGAAGATAGAAGATAGTGGCGAAGCAGGTGCAACAAAATTCGTCGCGATGAAGAGGTCCTCAGATTTCTGGCGGCTCACGAAGATGCGATGCGCAGACATCGGCTGAATCGCGGCACGGCCTACGAGGGGAACTCGTGAAGGAAGGGCCCCGCCCTAGCCAAAAGAGGGCTAGAACGGGGCACCCCAGAAGTGAGCTTCCGAAGGGATCACCAAACTCTGCAGGCTTTCTCGCTCACCATCGGCTGACCGGTCTTGCAACCAAATGCCTCTTGAAACGCAGCCGAATTTTGCACCGCCCCATTCACCCGCCAGCGTCCCGGCGAATGAGGATCGGTGATGGCCAGCACTCGGGCCTGCTGGTCGGTAACGTTTTGGCACCAGATCTGGCCATACGCCAGGAAGAAGCGCTGCTGTGGCGTGTAACCATCGATGGGTTTCACCGGCGTGTTGCCGATGATGTTCGTTAGCGCCATGTACGCAAGCTTTAAGCCACCGTTATCGGCGGTGTTCTCGCCGAGCGTAAGTTTGCCATTGAGATGCACGTCGCCTTTGTCGTCCTTCACTGCAACGAAGCTGGAATACTCATCGGCCGTACAGCTTGCCCTCTCTTCGAAGGCCTTGGCGTCCTCCGGGGTCCACCAGTCTTTCAGGTTGCCCTGAGCATCGTACTTGCGGCCCTGATCGTCGAAGCCGTGCGTTAACTCGTGTCCGATCACAACTCCGATACCGCCAAAGTTCACCGCGTCATCCATGTTCATGCCGTAGAACGGCGGTTGCAGAATGCCGGCAGGGAAGTTGATGTCGTTCATCGGCGGACGGTAATAAGCATTCACCGTCGGCGGAGTCATCGACCAATCTTTGCGGTCGGTCGGCTTCTCCATCTTGTTGTACTGGCGACGGACCTCGAAGGCGGCGGCACGCGTCGCGTTGCCAGCATAATCATCGCGCTTTACAACTACGGTGCTGTAATCGCGCCAGGTGTCGGGATAGCCGATGTTATTGACGATCGCCGCCAGCTTCAGGTATGCCTGCTGCTTGGTTGTGTCGGACATCCAGGGCAACTGGCCGATGTCGCTGTGCATGGCCTGCTCGATGGCTTGCACCATTTTGAGGGTGCGTGTCTTATTGTCCGGCCCGAATACTTTGTCCACATAGAGTTGGCCCAGAGCCATGCCGAGGTTGCGGTCGGTGGAGTGGATGCAGCGCTTCCAACGCGGCTCAATTTCTTTCTGTCCGGCCATGTACTTCCGGTTGAACTGGAAGTCTTCGTCCACGAACGCCTGGGTCAAGAAGGCGGCGTAGCTATCCAAAGTGCGCCAGCGGAGGTAGGTCTTCCAATCGTCCAGAGACCCAGCATTGATCTGATCGTTCACCGCTTTGAAGAAATCGGGATTGCCGACGTTGAGGCTGGTGAACTTGGGCGAGCCGTTATCGGCGAAATACTGAGTGAGCTCGAAGTTTGGGGTCAGAGCAACGATCTCCGTCGTCTGCATCATGTGGTCGCGCTTCTTAGGATCGCGGCGTTCGGTTCGATCCATGGCGGCCTTCGCCAGCCCGGTCTCGACGGCGAGAACTGTCTTGGCTTCGGCGGCGGCGGCCTCCGGCTTATCGCCTGCGAGCTCGAACATCTTCTGCACGTGCTCCTGGTACTTTTGCCGCGTCTCTACTGACTTCGCATCGTCCTTGAGGTAGTAGTCGCGGTCAGGCAGGGTGATTCCGCCCTGGTCGAGGTTAGGAATGGTCATGCTGGAATCGTGCATGTCCGGCATGGGATAGAAGCTAAACAGCGCCGGGACGCCATTGCGATGCATGTAAGCGACCTGTGGAATGATCTCCTGCTTAGACTTGATCGCCGCGATGCGTTCCATCTCCGGCTGCAGCGGCGTAGTCCCTTTCTTCTCGACCGTGCTCTCGTCCATGCACGCCGTATAGTAGTCGCCGACTTTCTGCTGGATAGCACTGTGCTTTTCGGGGCCCTGGACTTGGTCGAGGATGTCGCGCAGCACGAAGAGATTGTGCTCGTCCAGTTCGTTGAAGCGACCCCACCTTGTCTTGTCCGGGGGGATGGGATTGTTCTTCATCCAGTTTCCGCAGGAGTATTGGTAGAAATCCACGCAGGGATCGACGGTCTTGTCGATGGCCGTCACATCGAAGTTGGGAATTTGCTTGGGAAGCTCGGGGAAAGAAGAAGTCGAAGGCGCTGTCTGGGCCACGGAAAGTACGGCCGCCAGCAGCAATGGGAAAATGAGAAGAGAGCGAATCCGCATATTAGCCTCGAAGATAAAATGTCGCCCGCCGCACGCTAAACAACATGGGGCGCACGGTGGTCGCAAAAGGTAGAACTACGTGCGTTCTGCGGAGAAGGAGTCCACAGGAAAACACTACTACAACGACGGTGGAGTGGGAAATTATAGCAATTCCAGAGTGATTGTACCTTCAGGGTGGTGCCTGAGAACTGTGCCGTCCCTGAAGGGACTCATTATTTCTTGCCACCTTACCCAGGGCTGACGCCCTAGGCTAATATTGTTCCGCCCTCCTCCACCCCATTTCGCGCAAAAGCGGCGCGAATTGGGGACCCCGGCTGCGGGCTGGATTCCCGGCAATTCGTTCCAGCCTGCCAACTCCAAACGAGCTCTTACACCCGGTCTTAAGGTGTGTACAACCTGTGCAAGCGGGGTACATCAATTCTGGAACCGCTCTAGTGAGTACAGAGGCGCTGTTCTTTAAGATTTTTCGCGCCTGCGGCACTCGCTTTCGAGGGTTCCACCTGCGAGGCGCAGACATCCGCATAATCACGGCGCGACGCGGTGAGTCGAACTCTTTTAACGAGGAACAGCCCCGTCCCAGCCAAAGGATGGCTAGTTTAGAACGGGGCACCCAGATTCATTCTGCGAAGGTCTGCCGTATGTGCGTGAAGTTTCGTCGAGCGCGAGAGGACTAAGCTAGCCGTGCCTGTTACCTCAGAAAAGTTTGAGGTGGATGGTCAGGTATTTCTTGGGATCCTGGCGGACCGCCTTGATGAGACTGCGGGTCTCGACCAGCAGATCGTTGGCATTGTTGTACAGATCGGGGTCCTTCAGGAACTTGCCCGCTGTGCCCTCGCCCTTGTCGAGGCGGTCAGCAATGCTGTTGAGGCGAGTGATTGTGCTATCAATTTTGCGCGCGAGTTCGTCGTCCTTGGCAAGCTTGCCCAGCGTACCTTTTCCAGCGTTGATACCGCCGATCAGCTCGTTGGTCTGGTTTACCGCTTTGTTGGCGTTGTCATATAGGGTGGGATCTTTGAGGAACTTACCGATCGTCCCCTGGCCGCTGTTGACCTCGTCGATGATCTTGTTGACTTTGTCGATGGAATCGTTGGCCTTGTTGTAGAGCTCATCACTGTTGATGAGTTTGCCGATCGTGCCGTTCGGCGAATTGACCTGGCCCACGACTTCCTGCAATTGGTTCAGCATGTCGTTGGCTCGATTGAATAGCGAGGGGTCGTAAATGACCTTGCCGATGGAGCCTTGCCCGCTCTGGATATAGGTAAGAATGCTGTCCAGCCGCTTTACTAGAGTATCGACATTTTGCAGCGTGCCCTGGCTGGCGCGCACGACATCTTGCAGTTGCGGCACATCTTTCGTGGGCAGCTCATCGCCAGTTTGTATGGGACCGCCCTTGGCTCCGCGACAATCCATGTCCACAAAGACTTCCCCCAGGACACCTGCCGTGGTTAGCTGAACCAGGCAGCCCCGGTTCATGGTTTCCTGGTACTTGGTGGTGATCTTCATGACCAGTTCCACCGGGGCAAGAGCGCGTTTGGGATCGGCAACCACATGAACTCCGGTGACGTTGCCGATGTCCACACCTTCCAGGCGGACGGGAGCACCCACGCGAAGGCCGGCAGCGTTATCCACGTAAGCACGAACCACAATTTTCCTAGTGAAGAGACCGGTGGTACCGGTCATAACGAAGATGAGAACGGCGAGAGTGACGAGGGCGACAAGTACGGTCAGTCCAACCCGGAGCTGTGACCATTTCACCTGTTTTTCGCTTGGCACGTTCTACCGATCGCCCCTTGGACGCGCCTGCCGCACCGCGGCAACCGCTGCCGATTGCACTTCTGCAAGCTTCCGATCATAACACGGCAGCCGCGAGCGGCATGATACAGGAGGCGATAGACGGGTTTGTGGCGGAAAATGTAAGGGCAAGCAGGTGTGAGCAAGGCGAGAGTGCCGCAGCGGCGGAACTGCTGCGGCGATGGCCTCGCACGGTTTATAGTTCCAGCTGCGCCCCGATCATGTTGTCTTCCAAGTTCGAGAACATCTTGAATCCGTGCTTGACGCACACGGCCCTCATTTCACGGTTCTCGGGAAGCATGGTGGAGACGACCCGTTTGAGTTTCTCGTCGCGAGCAAATGCGATCAAGCGGCGATAAAGCTCCGTTCCCAGGCCTTTATGCTGAGCAGCATCGGTTGCCACCGCAGCGAGTTCAGCTTCGTCACGGCCATGTAACTTGCTAAGCCGGCCGACCGCCAGAATCTCGGTTTCACCGGCCTCGTTCTTGCGCTCCGCGACCAGCGCCATCTCGCGGTTGTAGTCAATAAAACAAGTGCGGGTCAAGCGCTCGTGGGCGGTGCGCTGGGTCAGCTTCAACGGCTGAAAGTACCGCAGATAGACGCTTCTTTCCGAGAGCTTTTTATGGAACTCAATCATCATGGGTTCGTCTTCCGGCCGGATAGGCCTGATCACCACTTCCTTCCCGTCCTTCGTTGTCCATGTGCTGACCAGGTGAATCGGATAGGGACGAATGGCGCTGGTGGGCAGCTTGTCTTCCGTCATATCAAGGCCATGCACCACCACTCGCGCATCCAACGCGACGATACGTTCCGGTGAAGCGAGGAGCGGATTGATGTCAATTTCCTTGATCCACGGCTGCTCGACGACGAGCTGACTGAAGCGCACCAAGAGATCTTCCATAGCACTCAAGTCGACCGGCTTGCGTCCGCGAACTCCCTTCAGCGCTTTCAAGATATTGGTCTGTTCCATCATTCGGAGGGCGAGGGTGGAATTCAAAGGCGGCAGCGCGAGGGCGCGATCTTTGAAGACCTCGACCAACTGGCCGCCGGTTCCGAACAGGATGACTGGGCCGAACTGCGGATCGAGGCTGCTGCCGACGATCAGCTCGTAACCGTCGAGCTTCACCATGGGCTGGACCGTCACGCCCTGGAAGTGCTCGGCGCCTGCCTTTTCGGTGACCGACTGCTTGATGGCCTGGAAGGCGGTCTTGACCGCAGCCGCATCGCGCAGATTCAACTGGACCCCGCCGACGTCCGTTTTGTGCGTGATGTTGAGCGAATACAGCTTCAACACGATGGGATAGCCAATCTCCTCCGCGGCTTGCAGAGCCTCCTGTTCGGTGATCGCTATCCGGGTATCGACGGTTGGAATGTCGTAAGCCTTGAGCAACTGCTTCGACTCATACTCCGTCAGGATGGTGCGGCCCGACTGACGGACCTGCTGGATGATGCGCTCGGCCTTCCCGCGTTGCACGGCCGCATCCTCGTGTTGCGGCAATGCTGGAGTCTCATATAGCCCTTTCAGGTTGTAGGCGTATCGCCACATGTAGTTGAAGGCGCGCACCGCGCTGTCGGGAAACTGGAAAGTGGGAATGCCCGCCTGGTTCAGGATTTGCTCCCCCGCAGCGACTTCCGCGCCACCCATCCAACTCGCCAGCACCGGCTTGCCAAGGCCTTTGGCATACGGCTTCAGCTTCTCGGCTATCTGTGTCGGGTTGGTCATGTCCTGCGGGGTCAGCACCACCAGCATGCCGTCAATGCTGGGATCCTTGGCGGCGATCTCCAGCGATTTCGCGTAGCGCTCAGGCTGGGCGTCGCCGAGGATGTCCACCGGGTTGTTGTGACTCCACTCAGCCGGAAGAATTTCGTCGAATGCCTTTAGCGTCTCGGGCGACAATTCTGCCAGCTCGCCGCCGCCCGCTACCAATGCATCCGTGGCCAACACGCCGGGACCGCCGGCATTGGTCAGGATGCACAGCCGCTTACCCCGCGGCCGTGGCTGCTTGGCCAGCACATCGGACATGAAGAAAATGTCGGCGATGCTATTCACCCGCAGTACGCCGCTGCGGCGAAACGCGGCGTCCAGCACTTCGTCGCTGCCGGTGAGGGCTCCGGTGTGGGAAGCCGCCGCCTTGGCTGCCGCCGCGGTGCGTCCAGCCTTGATCACAATGACCGGCTTGGTCAGCGAGACCTCACGCGCGGCGGAAAGGAAGGAGCGAGCATCGCCAATGGATTCCATGTAGATCACGATGCTATGAGTGCGCGGATCATTGCCGAAGTAGTCCACCAAGTCGCCCCAGTTCACGTCGAGCATGGAGCCGACGGACACGAACGCACTGAAGCCAACATTCTCGCGCAGGCTCCAGTCCAGCACGGCCGTGCACAAGGCACCGCTCTGGCTGATGAAAGCGACATTTCCGGGCCGCGCAACCGTGTGGGCAAAGGTCGCATTGAATCCACGAACGGGGTTCATTAGTCCCAGGCAATTAGGGCCGATAAGGCGCATCTTGCCGCGAATAGTCTCCGAGATCTGCCGCTCCAGCTCTTTTCCGTGCTCACCGTGCTCCTTGAAGCCGGCGGAAATTACGATGGCAGCGGGAATACCCAGCTCCACCGACTCGGCAATGAGGTCGGGCACGGTATCGGCCGGTGTGGTGATGACCACCAGGTCCACCTTGTCGGGAAGATCTCTTACGCTGGGATATGCCTTAATACCAAGCACATTGGGACGCTTGGCGTTGACCGGGAAGACCGTCCCGCCAAACGGGCTGCTTAATAGATTCCACAGCACCGAGCGACCCACACTGCCAGCCCGTTCCGACGCGCCTATTACCGCGACGCTGTGGGGCAGAAACAGGGGGTCGAGAGGATGGCTTTCCGAGCGGTAAACGTCGGATGAAGGATCAGCTTTGATGATACTCGCGGGCTTGGTGGCAGAAGTCGTGGCCATGTGACCTCACAGGTTGAAAGTCCAGTTTAAGCCCTTGGGGATTGCTCAGGGAGCAAGTTGTCACAGAAAGTCATGAGATGGATCACAAAATTCCGGTTCCGGTATCGGGCAAAATGGACGGTAATACGCTATTCATTTGTGAAATCCGCGATCGCCTTGCGTCCCAGTCTCTCCATGCCGTGGCCTAACTCCTTTCCCTCCTTACTCCTTCATGCTGAAAACATCCACCACGGACTATCTAAAACGCGGAATGATACAATGCCTCTTCCCGCGTAAAAATCTGCGGCGATGCGCCCTCTGAACTGGATCCCAACTCTTGGCACAACAAACGGCAGAAACCCGAACCATCACCTACGCCGATGCTGGCGTGGACATTGAGCGCGCCAATCGCACCAAGCAGCGCATCAAGTATCTTGCCCACAAGACTTTCAACCGCGGCGTGCTGAGCGAGATCGGCGGCTTCGGCGGTCTCTTCGCTATCGACAAGAAAAAGTACCTGGATCCCGTTCTGGTCTCAAGCGTGGACGGAGTCGGTACCAAGCTGAAAGTCGCTTTTGAAATGAACCTGCACCACACCGTCGGCGCCGACCTGGTGAACCATTGCGTGAACGACATTGCCGTACAGGGCGCGGCGCCCATGTTTTTCATGGATTACTTCGCGACCGGCAGCCTTCAGCCGGAAATCGCCGAAAAAGTTGTGGCCGGCATCGCCGATGCCTGCAAGCAGAACGGATGCGCGCTCATTGGCGGCGAGACCGCCGAAATGCCCGGCTTCTACGGCAATGGCGAGTACGACTTGGCGGGATTCATCGTCGGTGTTGCCAACCGCGACAAGCTCATTACCGGCAAAGCGGTGCAGGCCGGAGATGTGCTGATCGGTCTGCCTTCGACCGGACTGCATACTAACGGCTATTCACTGGCCCGGAAGCTTTTCTTCACCGTCGCGCATTACACCCCCGATTCTTATGTCAACGAGATCAAGGGTAAAGTCGGCACCGAGTTGATGAAGACCCACAAGAGCTACTGGCCTATCATGCGGCGGATGATCGAAGCCGATGCGGTTTCCGCGATGGCGCACATCACCGGCGGTGGCATCACGGAAAACCTGCCACGGGCTCTGCCCAAGGGCGTCGGCGCGATTGTCGAGATCAACTCCTGGCCGGTGCCGCCGATCTTCGAGCACCTGCAAAAGATCGGCAACGTTCCGCAAGACGAGATGCTGCGCACCTTCAACATGGGGATCGGCATGATCCTGGTCGTGCCCGCCAAGAAGTTCAAGAAGGTGCAGACCATCCTGGAGCGCTGCGGCGAGAAGGGTTACACGATCGGCCGCATCGTGAAAGGCGAGAAGCGCGTTACGTACCAGTAGCGAAGTTCAGCCGTCAGCACTCAGCTATCAGCCGTCAGTGGATTGACGGTGTCATCCTGAGCAAGGATGCGTCCGAGTCGAAGGCCCCCTATAGCATCAGGTACCGCGTGCTGAGTGCAGTGATCCCAGGTTAGCCCAACAGAAGGGCGAACCTGGGGCACGCATTATAAAAGGGCGCCCCTTTCGCATTAGGCTATGGTTGCTGTGTGAAGCAGTAAACCAAGCCTGAGGAAAGGAACACCCGATGGATAGCATCAAGTATATTGGGCTCGATGTCCACCAGAGCACCATCTCGGTAGCCGTACTCAACGCTGACGGCAAACTGGTGATGCAGTCGGTGATCGCCACCCATGCCGCCACGATTCTCGATTTTCTTCACGGGCTACGTGGGACGTTGCATGTGACCTTGGAAGAAGGAACGCATTCCGCCTGGCTGTACGATCTGCTGGTGCGGCGGGTGGCCAAGTTGGTGGTTTGCAATCCGCGTAAAAATGCCCTGTTGAAGGCGGGCAACAAGAGCGACAGCATCGATGCCCGCAAGCTGGCCGAGCTGCTGCGTGCGGGGCTGTTGTCGCCGGTCTATCACGGGCAGGACAGCACGGCGGCGGTGAAGCATTTGGGGCGCAGTTATGCCGCGCTCACCGAAGACACCACCCGGGTCATGGGCCGATTAAAAGCGCTGTACCGCAGCCAGGCCATTGCCTGTGCCGGCCAGAAGCCGTATGGAACGCGGCATCGGGAAGAGTGGTTAGCGAAGTTGAGCGAGAGCGGGTTGCAGCGCCGCGCCCGACGACTCTACCAGCAACTGGACCTGCTGCAAGAGCTGCGCCGCGAGGCCCGCCGCGATCTGATTCTGGAGTGTCGTAAGCATCACGAGACCAAGTTGCTGCGCACCATTCCGTGGCTGGGTCCGATACGCGTGGCCATGCTGATCGGACGAGTGCAGACGCCGCACCGCTTCCGTACGAAGCGGCAGTTCTGGGCCTACTGTGGCTTGGCCTTGGAAACGCGCAGCAGCGCTGATTATGGCTTCGTCAACGGGCAACTGGAGCGGAAGAAGAAGCCGGTGTTCATTCGTGGATTAAACCTCAACCACAACCACGATCTGAAAAATCTATTTAAGAGTGCAGCCACCACCGCCAGCAGCAGTAACGGGCCTTTTCGCCCGTTCTACGAAAACCTTCTGATAAAGGGGATGAAGCCCGAGTTGGCTCGGCTCACCCTGGCGCGCAAGATCGCCGCCATCACTTTGCATGTCTGGAAGAAGGGAGAAGCGTTCGACGCCGAATATGTGAAGCCACAAGCCGCCTGAGCGCGCAGCTCCGAAAGACTAGACCGGAGTCACTTCCACCATAGTCGATTGGTTCTGCGGGCTCGGGTTCGAGGGTAAGTATCCTGGCCGGGTTAGGCTGCGTGCGCCGCTGGCGCCAAGTCTCACGGGGCACCGTATGCTCCCTCGGACAACCCAACAAAGCCATAGTGCCGCCCGCCAAGGCGGGCGAGTCTCCGATAGAACCATGGTTGGCCAAGGGCCACCGCCCGGCTTGCGCAGCTTCAGCACCAACGACGCTGTAGTGTGGACGTGAAAACGACTAGCCAAACCGCGGATCTACGCCACTCGGCAACCCCCAGGGGCTGGATGTCAAAGAACTACATCTTCTCCGGCTAAGGGAGAAGTGTTTTCTCTTGACATCCCCTTTTATAGAACCCGGCCGTCAGCTAAGTCCTGCTGGCCAACTAACCCCAGCCCCTGCTTTCAAATCCTTCACCAGCCGCTGAAACGCAGTCTGATACGAATCGTGGTCCTTCCAGTTGCTGAAGTCGGGGATGAAGTACTCGCGTATCTCGCGGGCCGCGTCAGTGCCGATGTCGGCATCGAACAATTTCCATTGCTTGATCGCCTCAAACGGAACCAGCGTGATGGGAAACAACAACTGCTTGCCTTCCCGTTTCTCCCGCTTGCGCGCATTGGCAATTTCGGATTTGACCCAATTACACATGTGTGCGGATAACCCTGGAATCGCCAATGAGCAAGTCCCGCGTTGCGGGACGAAAGAGCTTAGCCCAGCCTTTCAAGGCTGGGTAGGCATCGAAAGGATGACGAGTCCCCTTGGGACGACAGAGTCGAACATCGCGATGTGCCGAGGATCACCGCAAACCTAATTGCATGCGAT
Source organism: uncultured Acidobacteriaceae bacterium (assembly GCA_963794545.1). Taxonomy (GTDB): domain Bacteria; phylum Acidobacteriota; class Terriglobia; order Terriglobales; family Acidobacteriaceae; genus Bog-257. The sequence goes on along the minus strand of CAWCEH010000007.1, from coordinate 574,729 downwards.
TATTTCCGGCTTATGGCGCACACCCACACCTGCAACCTTGTACATTGCGTCTTCAGCACCAAAGATCGTGCCGACCTCATCGCTGATCCTGAAAGACTCTGGCAATACGTCGGCGGAATCGCGCGCCAGAAAAACATTCTGTTGCTGGCCGCTGGCGGGACGGCCAATCACCTCCATCTGCTCATCTCGTTGCCGCCGACCGTCACACTGGCCAAGGCGGTGCAGGAACTCAAAGGGAACACCTCGCGATGGCTGAATGAATCGTCCCGTTTTGCCTGGAGGAGGGATACAGTGCTTTCAGCGTGGGCCAGTCGCAACGCAAGACAGTCGTGGACTACATCGACCACCAGGCCGAGCATCATGCGAAGTGGAGCTTCGAGCAGGAGTTCCTGACGATGCTGAAGAAGTCGGAGATCGCCTATGATCCGAGGTTTGTGCTGGGGTAGGTTCTCTGCCGTCCCTAACGGGACTCGGGTTCATTACGACGCCTTTCCCAGCCTTGAAAGGCTGGGCTAAGCTCTTTCGTCCCACTGCGTGGGACTCGTGCGCCGCGGTTCCCACCGAGATGCGACGACTAGTTCGAGGACGAGTCAGGCTTGAGGATTTCGAGATGTTCAGGGTTCGCCATTGCCGCGTGACCTCGCTTGCTTCCGGGATGCTACGGATGATCAGGAAGGCCACACTCCACCCGCCCGCTCCACCCGGTCAACGCGGGAATGTACCCGACGTGGCGTGGAGATTGAGTCGTGGGGAACTGCGCCCACGCGACGATGGTGTGCATCTATCCCATTGCGCGGTCCCACATTTGCCAGCAGAACGCAAATGTGGGCCGCCGGCCAGCCGACGACAAGGCTGGGCACCCGACGCACAAAACCGCTTAGTTTTCAGTTTTTCGACGTGCATCCTCGATGAATGATGACGATCTCGGGCTGCCGAAGGCTGCACCATACAGGGCTGCTGTCGCCAGTTCTCTTTGCAATGCCATCTGCAGGGCTATGACAAGAGCATCGGCATGCTCCAGCACGGGCGCCGTCGCGCGAGATGCTGCCGCAACCAGCATATCTCGTACCTGGCCTGGGCTGTAGCGCCCGCTGAATGACAAGTCCACTACTATATAGTGTTTTACTTCCGCACCGACGAGCTCTACTGCTGCCTCAAGGCCGATTCTTAGAAGCTGTGCCAAGCTGAGTTCCAGACGAATGAAAAGCTCCTCGATGATCGAGGGCTCGTACTGTAGAGAAACTTCGAGTGTTCTTGCCAGACTAATTGCCTCAGACATGGGGCGTGGCATTTCGGCAGGGGCGATACCCCTGTACAACAGCGCTTGGAGGCGCCGAACCCTTTGAACTACCAATCCAGGATACCAGTTCAAGTGCTGTGAACCGGCGAGATCGAAATTCTGCCGTAGCCCTTGCGTTGATTGAATTAGCGACTGCAATCCGAGTATCGCCTGTGCCAACTTTGTATCGACTGTGAATAGTCGGGAGACTAGGTTCTCGTCTGATCCGTCGATCGAGGCAAGTACGTCTTGCATTCTGGGTACAAGACTCGGGAACAATCTTGACCATGGGTTCTCCACCACAATCGTTCCATCATCAAGACCGGCGACTAGGTCCCGGACGACGGATGTTAACGTGTGTCTCGGTTTCAGAAACCGCAAGAGATTAGCTCTCTGTAGGCGCATGTGTGCTAGTCGCGGCCTCTCCTTTTCTTACATAATGCTCGTTTCCCAACATAAGTTCAGAGAATGACACCCTAAGCATAGCCGCCGCCTCTCGGGCCGAGTCGGCTCTGCTTAGGGGCACCTCAAGAAGCCGTATCGCAATACTTTCCTTCCGTGTCCGTCGGGCCGACGCCACAGCAGGCCAGAACATGGAGGTCGAGAGGCTGCCTGCGATTGCTACTACCGGCAGCCTATTAATCGCGGCCCAAGTGAGCACAAAGAGTCCGACAACCCCAAACAATAACGCCATGCCATACAACAAACGCTCGCCAAATCGATTATCCGCAACAGCCTGATCTATAACCTGCTTTGGAGTGCGGGTTTGCATGTTGGGCGAATGATAATACGAGAGGAGCTTCCAAGCAGCAAGAAAACCAAGCGCAGGGTGTGTCAGGGGGGTTATTGCCCGAATCTAGGCGTTTGACTGTGCATGCTTGTGCGGCCGATGCAGGTTCCCAGACAAGATCCTGTGTCGTCCCCGGGGGACTCGAATTCTTTTTTCTCGCTACCCAGCGCTGAAGCGCTGGGCTAAGCTCTTTCGTCCCGCTGGGCGGGACTGGAGTGTTGTGAGAGCAGTGGATAATGGTTAGTGGATAGTGGATAGTGGATAGTAAGAGCACTCAGCCGTCAGCACTCAGCCCTTGGTAGATCAGGGTCATTCCCGTTCTGGCACTCGGAGCGAAATAGGAGCGCCAATTAGCACCTTCGTAACTTGACCGCGGTGGCGGGCAGAAACATACTTTCAGGTAAGGCAGGAACCGCCGGAACCAGTTGTCAGTTGCTGGTTGTCAGTTGTCAGCGGCCAACCCTCATTCTGCCGCCAACGGCAGGTCGCAGGTCTCGTCGAACAGCAGGTTCCCTTCGACTTCGCTCAGGGCAGGCTCTCTACTCTGACTAAAGTCCTCGGTCGGAGTAACAATCCGAGAGAGAAGTAGTGAACGCCAAGTCCTTATTCCGCAGTATTTTACGTGTAAGTCTAAGGGGCTCAGGATCTTGGCGGGCAACTATGCAATATGTTGAAAAGACGCGAGTTACTAGCGAGCCTAACTCCTGTAAACACAGGATCTTACGAGCAAGATCGTGATATCAAACGAGTTACAGAAAGGGGGGGACCCCGTGAGTCTTCCTACTCCAGAAGCTACCGATACGAGCCTTTATGCGATCTGCGAGCACATCAAGCCGGGCGGCGAGCGTTGCGGTTCGCCCGCATGGCACCCTGAGAAATACTGCTATCACCACACCGAGATGCGCAGACGCGCTCCCAAGACCAACCTCTTTGTGCGGCTGTTTAATCCTCATCCGGAGAACCATCCTGATTACCGGTACGAGTTGCCCTATCTGGAGGATGCTGCGGCCATACAGATCGGCTTTATGCAGTTGATCCATGGCGTGGCGCAAGAGCGGATTCCCCCGGACCGCGCGAAGCTGATCCTGTCGGCGCTGCACGGGGCAGCGGCGAATTTGAGATTGATGGAGGCGAGTAGTGCGGCCGGCGAGAAGGTTTCGAAGAAATCGCCGGAGAGCGTGAGGGTCAGTCAGAAGAAAGAGGAGAGTGCATGAGGGTTCGTACGAAACCCCCCGCCCTAGCCAAAAGAGGGCTAGAACGGGGCACCATTGATGCGGCCCGCGAGATACGCGAGTTCGATTTTCATCAAACTGCAACAATGCCAGCCGTTACGGACTTGCCCGCCAACGAGTATGACCTCTAGAATCGCTGTTTGCATCGAACAAGGACCTGGAGGCAAGGAATGGCAACTCTGAACATTGGCGATGAAGTACCGGATTTCGAGCTCCCGGCGGTCGTGGGAAATATCAAGCAGCAATTCAAGCTCAGCGATTACCGGGGAAAGAAGAATGTGGTCCTGGCTTTCTATCCGGCCGACTGGACGCCGGTTTGCGCCTCCCAGTTGCCTGCCCTGAGTTCGGAAACGGAGAAGCTTGCCGGCTACGATGCCCAGGTCGTGGCGATCAGCGCGGACTCGATCCCTAGCCACACGGCCTGGCAGAAGAAAGAGATCGGCACATTGAACTTTCCCCTGGCCAGCGATTTTTATCCGCACGGAGCAGTGGCCAGGATTTTCGGGATCCAGCGCGAGGGAGATCCGCTTCCCGGGGTCAATGAGCGGGCAATATTTATCGTGGACAAGAGCGGGAAGCTGGCGTTCGGGAAGGTCTATCCTCTCGGCCAGGTACCGAGTAACGATGACATATTTGAGGTGTTGCGGAAGCTGTAACCGCTTGGGAGAGCGCTAGGAATTGTTTTGCCGCTCGATGAATGACTGTCTACTCGTTGACCGCTTTCAAGGACTGAGTCCGTTCTTCGCGGAGGGCTGGAATTAGGACTTCCAAGACTTTTCTGACATCGTCAAAATTGTAATTGGCGATATACTCGGAGCGTTTCGCCACCACCTGGTCGCGCAACAGGCCTTCCGTCATCCCCATGTAAGCGGCCCGCACTGCCTGAAGGTTCACATCCGAGCGGATTTGGCCGCGGTCCCTCATCTCGCTCAGGATTCCGTCCACCACATCTGCAAATCGCTGAAATCCCTGGCTCAGCAGCACGTCGCGGTTGTCTTTGCGCACGCGCCAGGCCTCGAGCAGCATGATTTCCTTCAGATCAGAATCGTTGTCCAGTTCGATAGCGATGGACTCCAAAACCCCGAAGAGCCTTTGCGTGAGCGACGCGCTGCTTTGAGCCACTTGCACCCGTTCGGCGATGGCCGCCCAACCGCGGTCGAAAATAGCAGCCAACAGACCTTGCTTGCTGCCGAAATGCTTCATCATCTGCGACTCGCTAGTGCCCGCTTCGCGGGAAATTGCGACCGTGCTGGTGTTTTCGTACCCATTTTTGGCGAACAAATGCTTCGCCGCCATCAGGATACGGTCATGAGAGGAGAGCGGCGGCATGGGCTGTACGGTAGTTTTGTCGGGCATATCCGGGATTCGGTCATAGCAACCCGACGAGCCATTGAAAGTTTCGTTGGCTTTCGCGGAATAGCCGGGATTTGCAACCCACCATTCGGAAAAGCTCGCCGTCGTGGCGAGCTTTCTGGCAGAAGTCCCTTCTTTATTGGGCGTGCGCAGCTTTGTGGGCAGCGGCGGTCTTGCTGGCCGGCGGATTGCTGCCGGCTTCCTTCATTACCTGCTCAATCAACTGGTAGAGCTTGGTCCGATCGACGACCTCTACGAAGGGCTGCCCGCGCACGGTATCGCTGACAACGTAGATCGTGGGGGTGTGATCAAGAGGAATGCGCTGCCCAAGTTGATAGTCAGCCTTGACTTTGGCGGCGAGATCGCCATTCGGATCGACGACGAACGGCAACGCGACTTTATGTTCGTCGGCAAATCGCTCCGTCATGCCGCGCAGATTCTGCTTGGTAATCTGCGTTTGGTTCTGAAAGATGTAGAGGCGATACTCGTCACCCAGCTTCTGTGATTTGGTGTCGAAGTAGCGGGCATTTACCGCAGCCTCAAACGACCAGGGGTGCATGGGCAAGGGAAAATCATGTTGCACCAGCGGAATGTTGTACTGCTTGGCAGCTTCGTGCAGCAGCGGGGCCGCGCGCGCGCAGTCAGGACATTCCAAATCTTCAAACACGATGATGGCGACCCTCGATCCTTTGGGAGGCCGCAGCATTGAGGTATCGGCGCCCCACGCCGCCATGCTGCCAAGCAGCACTACGGTAGCCAGGGCGAATTGCCGGATTACGGTAAGTTTCATTACAGATGTTCCCTCATCTTGCGCCGGAGTAGCAGCGGCGAGCTTTAGACGATTTACTGTCGATATAGTAACGGATATCACACTCGCGAGTCTCGCTGAGCTACCGCGCAACAGGCTTCCATTTATTCAGGAATTGCAGGACGTCTTCCGGGGCCAGGGCCCGCGCTTTCTCGAACTCGCCGCCTTTCTGGCTGTAAAGCAGCTTGCCATCGCTATCCAGGACCGCGATCGCTGGAATGCCGCGCTTCATCGGTACCTGATATTCAGTCATGAGGTCCTGGTTCTTGTCGCCTTCACCCACATCCACGTGCACGACCTCGAAGTTCCGCTGCAGCACACCCGCGATGTCGGGCCGTTGAAATGCCAAGTCGAGCACGTGGCAGTCGTAACACCAATTCGCGCCGAAGACCATCAGCACCCGCTTGTGGCCTTTGGCGGCGAGTTGCAAAGCGTGCTTGATCTCAGCGTGAGCGTCGACGCCCGGAGCGTAGATGACCTTGCTCGTCGAGGCCGGCTGTTGCAGTTTCGTAGCTTCGGAGCGTTTCGTGCCTGCTAGCCGCCACTGTTCGCCCTGCTTCTGCCAAAGCTGGCCTTCGGTTACGTAGAGTGTCTGGCTTGTGCTGGTGTGGACCTCAGCCTGAAAGACTAGCTGCTCCACGCCCGCCTGAGGCGATTCTGACTGAATGATATTGAGTTTCATGCGCCGCGCTTTCAGGTCCGTCCAGAAGGCGACTTCCGACGTTATGCTGGACGCGCCCGACGCCGTGGCGACCTGGGCCGGAGGATTGCTGCTGTAAAACGCCTCCAGTGCCGCGAGGTTCCCGCTAATCACCGCCGCCTTCCACTGCTCGAGTGGAGCGAAGGGCGCAGCCGGCTTCGCTGGGGCTTGCCCCGCGCAATACGACGAGAGGGTTGCGATAACAAAGATCAGAAAGGCGCGGGGCCGTTGAAACTTCATACTTCTCCTTCTAAGGGCAACTCCCGAGTCGGCTAGTGCGGACCTTGAGAGACAGTGTTGCAACCTCTGCCGTCCCTAAAGGACTCTGGCTAATTTCCCACATTACCTAGGGCTGAAGCCCTGGGCTAAGATCAGTTCCGCCCTTCTGTCCCATTTCGCGCAAAGGCGGCCCTGGGGCTGAGCCTTGCGGAGTCAGCCGAATACCCAAAAGCGAATCAAAGCGATAAAACAAAGAATCATCAGGACCATACAGGAATCGCGCAGCAGGACGAGTTTATCTCCTGGATAGAGTTGTTTAAACCTCGTCCGTACTTCACTCCCCCACGAGAAGTAAGAGATTTTCTCGTTTGCAGGTGATCGTTCATTCACCTTGCCAATCATAACGATGGAAATCAAATTGGCAATGATCGCGGCGGATGCTCCGAGACAACCAGCAACAATGACGGGCAGTGTGATTTGAGTTGTCAGTTGCATGGAAGCCTCAATAGATCGTTGTGCCCTGCCGACTCAAGGCGTCTTCTCGCATAAACTCCAAAGCCGCACGGTGGTGGTAGCCCCCGCATTCACGGGGGGGGGCTACCACCAAGAGCCCTCCGGACTTTTTTCCCGGTCTCACCTAATGTCCTCCGTGATACGGGTGCCCCTTGAGGATGGTGAAGCCCCTATAGAGCTGCTCCAACAGCACGACGCGTGCCAGCTCATGTGGCAGCGTCACCTTTCCGAAGGACAGAATGTTGGACGCGGCGGCGTGCGTGGTGTCACTCCAGCCATCGGCTGGCCCGACCGCAAACAGCAACTCCTGGGTGTCGTGCTCCTGGTGGTACTGAAGAAAGTTGGCAATCTCTTCCGAGGTGAGCTGACGGCCGCGCGCGTCAAGTAACACTAGCACCGGCGGTTTACGGCTGGTGCTCCTTTCCACCAGCTTGAGCAGGGCCGCTTCAGATGGCAGCTCCTGTGCATCGCAGGCCGCATAGCGCGAGAGCCGTTTCAGGTATTCCGCAGTCAGAGATTGAATGGGCGAACTGCGGGTCCTGCCGATCCATGTGATGCGAAGCTTCACGGCTTAGGGACTCTTGCGCGAGCGCATGGTTGAGCCGCGCTTGCGAGAAGCGGTTTTCGCTGCGGACTTCGCTGCCGATTTTGCCGCCTTGGCGTGCTTCCCACTGGCAGCGGTCTTTCTGGCTGCGGGTTTCCGGACAGGCTTCTCCAGATCGGAGAGTTGCAGCCGCGTTGCCGACTTCCACAGGCGCTCCAGGTCGTAAAATTTCCGCGCGCTCTCGGAGAAAATGTGGACCACGAAGTCCACGTAGTCCAGCAAGACCCAATCGGCCTGGTTGTACCCTTCGCGGTGTGAGGGCTCCACTCCGGTGGCGCTGAGCTTCTGGTCCACCTCGTCGGCGATGGCTTGTACCTGCCGCGGATTAGCCCCGGAACAGATCACGAAATAGTCTGTGAACCCGCTGGCCTGCTCGTCGAGTTGCAGGATGCCGATGTCCGCACCCTTCTTCTCCTGACAAGCGCGCACGGCGATGGCCACTTGCGCCCGCAGTTCATTTCTCTTCATAGGTTCGGCTCGGTTTGCTTCGATACAACTGCTCCTTATGGATGTATTCCGCTACGGCGTCGGGGACTAGCCGCTTTAGCGCGCCGCCCCGCCCCACGGCCGCGCGGATCTGCGTGGCTGAAACATTTTCGTGGGTCTCGGGCAGCATGTGCAAGGTGGCGCCCGGCAACACCAGCGGTCCCTCCATCTTCTGCTTGCGGAACAACTTTGTCACTGGCGCCCCCGGCCGCAACCTCGCCGGCAACGACGAAGCGACATCGGCCAGCGAGTAGCCGGGACGCGCGGCCACGATAAAGTCACATTCGCCCAGCAGGGCCTCGGCCTCGTACCACTTTGCGATGTCCTTAAACGCGTCCATGCCTATCAGGAAGTATAGGTGGTCGTTCTTGCCCAGCATCGCCTTCACCCCACGGACCGTGTCAATCGAGTAGCTCGGCTTGCGGCGGCTGTCGCCGGTTGCGGGATCGGGAGCTTCCAACAGCGAGGGCACGAACGCCTTCTCCCCCGCGAGCGCGAGCGCAACCATCGCGTAGCGATGATAGAACGGCAGGATTGGCGCCTTCTGCTTGTGCGGCGGTATATCGGCGGGAATAAACCACACTTGTTTCAACGCGAACTTCGCAGCGGCCGCGCGCGCCACGATCACGTGTCCGCGATGAATGGGATCGAAGGTTCCGCCAAACAGTGCGATGTTCATTAAGAGGAGCAGTCAGCAATCAGCCAGTGGGGATCGGAAAACCCAAGCTTACTTTGGCGGCTGCTCGGAATTGTCCATGTGCTGCGGGTTCTGCGGCTGCGAATTGTCCTTCATCTGGTTGGAATTCTTGATGAAGAGCACGGTCTTCCAGATATCGTCATCTGACAGCAGGCCGTCCCAACCCGGCATGGCAGTGTAGCGGACCCCATACTTGATGACGTAAAAAAGATTGCCGTCCGGATCGTCAGGGGTTCGGCTCATGAGTTGCGGCACCGAAGGATAAAACTTCGTCCGCATGGGCGAAGTAGGATCTTTCAGACTGCCATGGCACAAGGCACAGTTCTTGTCATAGGTCATAGAGCCGTCCATGATGTTGTCCATCGTCGGTTGGAACGGATTGGCTTGTTTGGTAGCGTGCGCATCCACCCACTGGTCCAGCGACTTCATGGCTGTCTGCCGTTCGAAGGTACTTGGAGTGTTGCCTACGGCCCGGGGGTCGAAGCGTCCCGTGGTCGCGTAGTAATAGGCTCCGCCGAAACCGACGAGCAGTGTAATGATGACTCCCGCGATGAATCCGCGCATGCTTTTCCTCTGGGATTGCTGTTCCCTCCGTCGCCGGGGGATTCATTATCGTACTATGGTTCGCCTCGCTGGCCTTTGCGCAGGCTGAACATCACAGAAATGTCATCCCTGCGCGGGCGCTGGCATCTGTCCGAACATCAACCGCGAACAAGCCAGAGTTTTGGATGATTCATCTCTGTAACGACCCTCCTACTGTCATCCTGAGCGGAGAGAGCGCAGCGAACGGAGTCGAAGGATCTGCGGTTTTTTCCGCGGCTCGGAGTCGAATATCTGCGTGGCGTCGACCGCACCGGCGAACCGCCGCCCTCAGTATCTGCGCAAGCTCCGCGCTTCGCGCACTACATCCTCTACTTTGGGGAGAAAGGCCTCTTCCAATGGCGGCGAAAACGGTACCGGACTATCGGCTGACGCGATGCGCACGATCGGCGCATCCAGCGAATCGAAACATTCCTCGTTGATGATGGCCGCTACTTCTCCGGCAATCCCGCCAGTTTTGGTGTCTTCGTGCAGCACGATTACGCGATTGGTCTTTTCCACGGTCTGGCGGATGGCTTCGCGGTCCAGCGGCAGCACCGTCCGCAAATCCACCACTTCAAGCTCGATGCCTTCTTTCGCCAGAATCTCCGCGGCTTCCAGTGCTACATAAACCATGGCGGCGTAAGTGATGACGCTGACGTCGCGGCCTTCGCGCACCACCCGCGCTTTGCCAATGGGAACGGTGTAATCGCCGGTGGGTAGTTCTTCTTTAATGCGGCGGTAAAGAAACTTGTGCTCGAAGAACAATACAGGGTTGTTGTCGCGGATGGCCGATTTGATAAGCCCCTTGGCGTCATACGCACTGGCCGGGCAGACAACTTTCAGTCCTGGCGTATGCGCGAAATAGGTCTCGGGATTCTGCGAGTGAAATGGACCTCCGTGGACGCCGCCACCCGACGGGCCGCGCAGCACGACTGGAACCGGCGCGCCCCAGCGGAAGTGCGCCTTGGCGAGCATGTTGACGATCTGATTGAAGGCGCAACTGATGAAGTCCATGAACTGGAACTCGGCGACCGGGCGCATGCCGGTGAGGGCCGCGCCGAAGCTGGCGTTGACAATGGCCATCTCCGAGATCGGCGTATCAACCACGCGTTCGGGGCCGAAGCGGTCGATTAGTCCCTCGCTAACTTTGAACGCGCCACCGTAAACGCCGATGTCTTCGCCGATGCAGAAGACCGCAGGATCGCGCTCCATCTCTTCCCAGATTCCCTGGCGAATGGCTTCCAGATAGGTGACTACTGCCATGGGAAGGAATTCTAAATCAATCGCGAATTCGGCAGGATTTCACCACAGAGACACAGAGGACACAGAGAAAAACCGGTTATCTTCGGGTTCCCCGCCCGGCGCTTACAAATCGCAAACAGATGACGTTGCGGACTTCATGAAGAAAAACCTCTGTGCCTCTGTGTCTCTGTGGTGAACTTAGGAAGTCGCCGTTGCTCCCACCGGTTTTCCGCAATAAGGACAACACACGTAGTCACGGTTGATTGAGCGGCCGCAGTGGCTGCAGCTGGGCGTTACTGCATAGCCGCACTTTGGACAATACCGAAAATCCGATCCGACCGCAGTACCACAGTTGGGACACGGTATCAGCAGAGGCTTGCGCAGCAGGAAGTACGCAATGAAGCCCAGTGCTTTCGGAACGAAGATCACCAGCAGCGTCCACAGCAGCGAATTCATGCCCCGACGTTTGGAGTCCGCATTCACGTAACCGATCATCAGAACGATGATGGCAATGACGATGCCACCGCATATGCTGATGAGCACCAAAAACGGCATCGGGGGTATGTCTCTTTCATAGTGAGGCAGGAGCCCCAGCAGGCAGATCTGCATAAGCGCGAACGCCAAAACTGCAATTACCTTTGCTACCGGCGGGATAATAGAGAGTTCGCTGCGAAAGTGAGACCTTGGTTCGTTCATCGCTTTTCTCCTTCATGTTCCCCCGCCAACCCCAGCATGAGCGAGCCTTCGAATATGGGATTTGGAAACGCCAGCAGCAAGCCGGCGATCACGATTGCCGGAAGCAACAGAAACAGCAGAATTCCCGGTTCGACGATCGCCGATGAGAGTCCCAGACGCTCCGCCACCCAGCCGCCGAATCGCCACCACAACCACGCTGAAAGCGCCGAAGACATGGCTCCGATACAGAATGAAATCGCGATCAGAACCATGCGGAACCGCTGCTCTTGCAGATACATCGCGCGCGCGTGCACCCGTGCCTGGGTGGTGCTCACCAGCGCTGGACTGGCAGTGATCGCAACCGACCGCAGAAGCCGGCCTGTGCTCTCCGCCAGCACGGCATATTCGGAACATTCGGCGCACGTGGACAGATGCGACTCCAGCCAGGACGAGTCCCGGGCGGGGATATCTTCCACTCCGCGACGGGTGATGAGATCAATGGCGCGCTCATGGTCGTGGTTGGTCATTGTGCGGCTCCCTTCAGTGCGGGACGCAATGCCATCACGCCGCGATAGATTCTGGTCTTTACGGTGGCTAGTGGTATGTGAATCAACTGTGCGATCTCCTCAAGCTTCATCTGTTCCTGGAAGCGAAGTACCAGGACCTCACGAAAAATTGCCGGCACCTGGCCCAAGGCCGCGTCAAATAGTTCATGCTGCTGTTGCGCCAAGGCCAGGTCGAAGGGCGATGGGCCGGTCGCCGGAGGCTCAAAGGGGGCACCGTCTTCCGGGTCCTTCAATTCGTCCAGGCTGCGGGGATTTTTCTTGCGCAGGTAGTCGATTGCGACGTTGTGTCCGATGGACATCAGCCAGGTCACGAAGCGGTTGCGCCCGTCGTACTGATGGCCCTTTTCCAGCACGCGCAGCCAGGTCTCCTGGAACAGGTCCTCGGCGACCGCGCGATTGCCGGTCAGATGCAGCAGATAACGCAGCAGCCGGTGCTGATACTGCTCGATCAAGGCGTCGAGCAGGTCAGGATCGCGACGCCGGAGCCCACGTGCGATTTGGGACTCTTCGGTTTCCATCGGAACCAACGAACTGAAAGCGGTGGCGACCATACTAACGGGATATACGAGCGAGGGGGAGAAAAAGACTCAAGCACGTCTTCAACCGCGGATTTACGCGGATGGCGCGGATCAACTCGAAGCAAAAACCTGCAAGACATTCGCCCGCAGGTTGCCGGAACGAGCGGATAGATGCAGGAATCGCCCGCTCCTAATTCATCCGGGTTCACCCGTGAAAATCCGTGATCAGATTAGCTTTCCGCAGAGTGGCAACTAGGCTAGGCCCCGCCCTGCTCCTTCCCGTGATTTACAATCATCTATTCGCCTGTCGTCCTTATCCCGACAAGCCGGGTACTCCCGGCGCTCATAACCCTTCTAGAACGGAGCACGAACTTGCCAGAGACAATTTATGACGTAGCCATCATCGGCAGCGGGCCTGCGGGATACACTGCGGCCATTCGCGCCGGGCAGCTTGGACTGAAGGCCGCCCTCATCGAGAAAGATCCGTATCTGGGCGGCACCTGTCTGCATGTCGGCTGCATTCCGACCAAAGCCTTGCTGTTCAACGCCGAAGTCTTCGACCACGTGAAGGAAGGCGTGGAACTCGGGCTGGAGAACACGGCTGGGGTCTCGCTGAACTGGGGCGCCATCCAGAAGCGCAAACAGGGCATCGTGGACAAGCATGCCAAGGGCCTGCAGTTCCTGATGAAGAAGAACAAGGTGGATGTGATTCGCGGATGGGGCAAACTGACTGGCCCAGCGAAAGACGGCATCCACACGGTGGTGCTGGAAGGCGGCGAGCTGAAGTCGATCAAGGCCAAGAATGTCATACTCTCCACCGGCTCGTCGGCCCGCATGCTGCCCGGCCTGCAGGCTGACATGCAGGTCCTGAGCAACATCGAGGTGCTGAGCCTGGACCAGATTCCCAAGTCGCTGATCGTGATCGGCTCAGGCGCGGTGGGCGTCGAGTTTGCCAGCATCTACAAATCCTTCGGAACGGACGTGACCATCCTGGAGATGCTACCGCGCTACGTTCCCGTGGAAGACGAGGAAGTTTCGAAGGAGTTGATGCGCGTGTATCGGAAGCGCGGAATCAACGGCTTTGTGAATGCCAAGGTAGAAAAAGTGGAAAAGACCAAGACGGGCGTTGCCGTCACCTTCACCGTCGACGGCAAGGCGCAGAAACTGGAAGCCGAGAAGGTGCTGGTCGCGGTGGGCCGCGCGCCGATGACCGCAGAACATCGGCATCGAGAAGACGAAGATCGAACTGGACCGCGGCTTCGTCAAGATCGACCAGTTCATGCGCACCACCGAGCCTGGAGTTTACGCCGTTGGCGATATCGTGGTGGGGTATCCACAGTTGGCGCACTCCGGCGCTATGGAAGGTATCGTGGCGGTCACGCACATCGCGGGCAAGCCAGCAAAACCGATCAACCCGCTGCGCATTCCCAACGCAACCTATTGCCATCCCGAGATCGGCAGCGTCGGCCTCACCGAAGCCAAGGCTAAGGAAAAGGGTCATACTGTAAAGGTTGGCAAGTTCCCCTTCACGGCAAATTCGCGCGCCAGTATTGTGGGCCAGCACGAAGGCTTCATCAAGATTGTTACTGACGCCAAGTACGGCGAGATACTGGGCGTGCACATCATCGGGCCGAATGCGACTGAGCTGATCGCCGAGTCGGTCCTGGCGCTAGAGATGGAATGCACCGCGGAAGAGCTGGCGAACATTATTCACGCCCATCCCACATTGTCAGAGGCAATGCTGGATGCGTCGAATGCGGTGTTTGGCATGGCGATCAATGCGTAAAGCCGCTTTTCGCCCTTAGCTTTTCGCTATTCGCTGTTGGCCCTCAGCTGTGACTTTGCTTGCATGGCTGACATCATCTCCGCTCGTCCGGGGCGAAAAGCGAAGAGCGAATAGCGAATAGCGCGCGGCGAATCAAGTGGTTGGAAGGAATCCAAACAATCATGAGCCTCCTAAAATGGTGTGACGAAGGCCCGGCGACGGTGTCCGTGCAGGCAACGGTAGAAGATGCGATTAGCACTATGCTGGAAAAACAAGTGGGCGCGGTGGCCGTCATTGACGAGCACGGCGTAGTGGCCGGCATGTTTACCGAGCGCGACGTGCTGGCGAAATTTGCCCTTAGTGGGCGCGATCCGAAGCGCACGCCGGTGCACCAGCTTATGAGCCCCATGGTCGAGATGGCGACCGAGGAAACCACTCCCAGCGAGGCGCTTCAGGTCATGCTGGAACGGCACTACCGCCATATGCCCATTGTGGACGATCACGGAAAGGTCTTGGGCATATGTTCCATCCGCAACATCCTGGAGGCGCGAGTGGACGACCTGCTGGCGGAACTGGATGCAAACCATCCTGCAAGCGCGAAAGCGTAGGTGATGATGGAAAACCTCGTTAGAAGCCTTCTGGCCATCTCCGCTTGCCGTGCAGCACCGCAAGGACTTGAATGGTGCTTTGGTTGTTGAGGCGATAAGCCACGATGTAGGGCGTATTGAGGATAACCAACTCGCGGGTGTTCTTCACCCGGCCTTCACGCCCCAAGCGTGGATGGACCCTGAGCTGTCCCACCGCTGCGACGATCTTGAGTACTAACTGGTCGGCAGCCCTCAGGTTGTCGGCGGCAATATAAGCATGAGCGGTTGCAAGTTGACGGGTGGCGTCTCTCGCCCAGCTAATCGTCATTTCTTGCGTCGTATCTTCGTGACCATCTTTTCGACTTCGCTGTGGTCAACCAATTCGCCGGCATCGGCTTGTCCAATTCCCTTTTCGATCAGTTCGATGTGGTACTGCTGGAGATCGAGGTAATTGTCCACCGCCCGGTTCAGCAAGTAGCTGCGATCGCGGTCCTGCATGGACGCAAGCTTATCCAGCGCCTTTACTTTCTTCGCATCCGTTCGAAAGCTAACGGTTTTGTCCATAATGCGTCATAATACACCGTCAGGCGTTGTACAAGGGAACAAGAACCTTTCGCCCAAAAGGCTGAGTGTCGTTCCACTCAATGCTCCACCGATCCTCTTCTGGCGCTGTTATAATCGACCTTATTCATGGCACAGCAGCGTTTGATCCGCTCTACTACTGTTCTTTGTGTTCGCCGGGAAGGAAAAGTCGTGATGGCCGGAGACGGCCAGGTCACGCTCGGCGAAGGCGTCATTAAGCATTCCGCCCGCAAGATCCGCCGCCTTTACCAGGACAAGATTCTCGCAGGGTTTGCCGGCTCCACTGCCGACGCATTCTCATTGTTCGCGCGCTTCGAGTCGAAGCTGGAGCAGTATCACGGCAATATCGGCCGCGCCGCCGTTGAGCTGGCCAAAGACTGGCGTACCGACAAGATGCTGCGCTCGCTGGAGGCCCTGCTGCTGGTCGCTGACCAAAACCAGACGTTCCTCATCAGCGGACAGGGCGATGTGATTGAGCCCGACTCCGGAATCGCCGCCATCGGGAGCGGGGGCCCCTACGCCACGGCCGCCGCTACGGCCCTCTTCGAGCACACCGACCTGACGCCTCGCAAGATCGCCGAGGAAGCGATGAAGATTGCCGGCAAGATTTGCATCTACACCAACGACAAGGTAACCATCGAAGAGCTGTAGGTCGGGACCTCCCGACCAATCTCCGAGTTGGTGTGGACCATCTAGAGCCAGACTTCAGAGGGTGGAGCAACCGTGACGTCCCTAAAAGGGCTCTCTGACTTTTCCCAATTTACCCAGGGCAAGACCCGTGAACCGCTCTTGTTTGATATGCGATCCCATCGGCGTCACTTCCCGCTTGCGGCAATTTGGATGGCATCCCTCAGCTCCGGATGAGCGAAGCGATATCCGGCGGCCTTCAGCTTTGCGGGTTCGGCGCGAATTGAGGTCAGCAGCAACTCCTCTCCCATCTCGCCGAGCAATGTGCGCACAACCCAAGTTGGCAAAGGGAAAATCGTGGGACGGTGAAGCTCCTTTCCTAGCGCCCGAACAAACTCCTCATTGCGAACCGGCGCGGGTCCGACAGTGTTCACCGGCCCTCGCAAGCTGTCGTTGTGCAAGGCGAACAGCGCTACGCCGATCACGTCGTCAAAGGAAATCCAGCTCCAAAACTGCTTCCCGCTGCCGATCCTTCCGCCAAGCCCAAGCCGAAATGGCAACAGCATCGGCTTAAGAGCCCCGCCGTCATAGGCAAGCACCACTCCAATGCGAAGGTTCACCACCCGCACCCCCGCTTCGCTCGCCGGAGCGGTTGCGGCTTCCCACTGCCGGCTGACCTCTGACAGAAACCCCTGTCCCGAGGAACTCTCCTCAGTTAGCAGTTCGTCGCCACGACTTCCGTAATAATTAAGCCCCGAGGCTGAAATGAAAATGCGGGGCTGTCCGCTCCGGCGAAACGCTTCGGTGGCCGCATCTGCCAGAGTGCGAGTTCCTTGCACTCGGCTCTCCAGGACTTCCCGCTTAAACCTCTCCGTCCAGCGACCGGCGACATTCTTTCCCGCCAGGTGGACAATGGCATCCGCTCCCGCCAGCTTCTCAGGATCGAGCCGCTCGCCCGGACTCCACTCCACCTCATCCGCGCGCGGCGCTCGCCGAACCAGAGCCATCGGCTCGTGACCAGCCGAAATCAAAGCCGGGATAAGCGCCCGTCCGATCAATCCCGAAGCGCCGCTGATCAGTACTCGCATTCTCTGCTCCAGCAATCCATCTTCGCAGTTAGCTGTAACACATCGGCAGTGATTTCGAAAACGCGCGTCACAGGAGACCCTCCGAAAACTGACGTATAATCGGACATGGCGACTTTGCGCCAACATATCGCGACCAATGTTTTGACGGTTACACGTTTTCGCGATCTTCTGCGCAAAGTCCGCTCCTACCGGCCCGAAGACGACCAGGCCCTGATCAAGAAAGCCTACGAATTCTCTCTCGAACATCACAAAGGACAGGCACGCGAATCGGGAGAGCCCTATCTGGTTCATCCCCTGGAGGTTGCGGCTCTGTTGGCGGAGATGCGGCTGGATCCCACCGCCATCGTCGCCGGCCTGCTGCACGACGCCGTCGAAGACACAACCGTCACCATCGAAGAGATCAAGGCTGAGTTCGGCGAGCAGGTCGCCCACATCGTCGAAGGCGTCACCAAGATCAGCAAGATCGACTTCGCCTCGTCGGAAGAGGCGCAAGCCGAGAACGTGCGCAAGATGGTGCTGGCCATGATGGATGACATCCGCGTGGTGCTCATCAAGCTGGCCGATCGCCTGCACAACATGCGCACGCTGAAGTTCCTCTCGCCGGAGCGGCAGCACAAAATCGCGAAAGAGACCCTGGAGATTTACGCTCCCATCGCTCACCGTCTGGGCATGGGCAAGATCCGCGGTGAACTCGAAGACCTCGCCTTCCAATACGTTGACCCCATTTCCTACAACCAGGTCAGGGAAGCCATCGAGTCCCGGCGCAAAGAGGGCGAAGCGTTCCTGGCTGAGGTGCAGACTGTCATCGGGCAGAAGCTGAAGGAGGCCAAGATCGAGGCCAAGGTAGAAGCCCGCATCAAGCGCCTTTACAGCATCTGGCAAAAGCTGCAACGGCAACGCATTTCGGTGGACCAGATCTACGACATGCTGGCGCTGCGCATCATTACGCAATCGGAATCCGATTGCTATGCGGTGCTGGGCATTATCCACAATCAATGGCGGCCAGTGCCGGGACGTATCAAAGACTTCATCGCCATCCCGCGCAATAATTTCTACAAGTCGCTGCACACCACCGTCATCTCCGAAAAGGGGCACGCCTTCGAGGTACAGATCCGCACCGAAGAAATGCACAAGATGGCCGAGGAAGGCATCGCCGCGCACTGGAAGTACAAAGACGGTCCAGTGTCGGCGCGCGATGAGCAGCGGCTGGCATGGCTGCGCCAGGTGGTGGAGTGGCAGCGCGACATGAAGAGCTCCGACGAGTTCCTCTCCACGCTGAAGATCAACCTCTACCCGGAAGAGGTTTACACCTTCACGCCGAAGGGGAAGATCGTCATTCTGCCGCAGGATGCCACGCCGATCGACTTCGCCTATTCCGTGCATACCGAGGTTGGACATACCTGCGTGGGAGCCAAAGTAAATGGACGCATGGCTCCCTTGCGTCAAAAGTTGCGCTCGGGCGATATCGTGGAAATTCAAACCGCGCCGGCGCACCATCCCAGCCGCGACTGGCTGCAACTGGCGAAATCACCGCGCGCCCGCCAGAAGATCAAGCACTGGCTGAACGTGCACCAGCGCGAACGCGCCATCGAAATCGGCCGCAAGCTGATCGAAAAAGAGGCGCGCAAATATCGCATCGCTCTAAAAAATCTGAGCGAAGCGGAACTCACCCGCGTGGCCAGCGAAAATGGGTTGGCCAAGCCCGATGATCTGCTGGCCGCTATCGGTTACGGCAAGTACTCGGCGCGCAGCATTCTGGCGCGAGTGCTTCCCGCCGACGCCTCGTCTAGCGTGTCAGGCAACGGCGAACCCGACAAAGACCCATCGGCCGGATTCACGAGCGTCATCCGCCGCGTGTTTGGCACGGAAACCTCGGCCATCACGGTGAAAGGTCACGACGACCTGCTGGTGTACCGTGCACGATGTTGTAATCCAATTCGCGGCGAGGAGATTGTCGGATACGTAACCCGCGGTAAGGGAGTGGCAGTTCACTCCAAAACTTGTCCCAACGTCACTAACCTTATGTATGAACCGGACCGGCAAATTGCAGTGCAGTGGGGAAAAGATGCGGCCTCGCCGAACTGGCAAGCTGGTTATCCGGTGAAGCTGGCAGTCTTTTGCGATAACCGTCCCGGCATGTTGAAGCAGATTGCCACCGTCATCAGCGACGCAAACACCAACATCCGCAACATCGAAGCCAAGACCGCCGAAGATCAAGCCACGGTTGACCTGGTGGCCGACATCGCCGACCTCAAGCACCTGGAGCGTATCGTTACCGGCGTGCGCAAAATCCCCGGCGTGCGCGATGTTCAGCGTTTGCAAAAAATCTAGGGGCCGCTCTTCGCTGCTCGCTCTTCGCTTTTCGCTACGCGCTTTTCGCCAGCCACCTTTCGCTATTCCCTGTATCCTCTTGGCTCCTCGCCACTCCCATTAGACTAGCTGTGCCCTTTTCGCTTTTGCCAAGAAATAAAATCGCCGTCATCCCGACCGAGGACTTCAGGGACTGTGTCGCAACCTCGTATGGGATTGCGGCAGTGGAATGAAGCGGCAAGAATCAGCCCCGAATGGGGCGAAAGATCTTAGCCCAGCGCTTCAGCGCTGGGTAAAGTGGGAAATGAGACCGAGTCCCGTAGGGACGGCAGAGGTTGCGACACAGTCTCTTCAGTCCGAGTGTTCATGGGCCTGCGGCCCACCCAAGAAGATGAAAATCGGCTAGGCCAATCGTACGATAGCTGAGGCGTGGAACGGTAAAGGCCGTCTCCGCTCTGGATGACTTGAGGCCGTGTCCGAGTCTGGCCCGGAAGATGCGTTTTGAACCGATGAGTGTGCGCTGCTCATCCCGCCCGGCGGGAGGGGCAGTAGCGCGTGACAGTGCGTAATGTCTGAGGCCGCACCTTCTACCCTTCCCCGCCAGGAGGAAGCTATGGGATATAAGGTAGCGGGCATCGACGTACATAAGAAAGTGCTGATGGTGGTGGTGTGCCAAGTCGGCGCGGAGCAAGAGCCGGAACGCCGCCGATTTGGAACCACTCACAGCGAATTGCAGCGCTTGTCCCTTTGGCTGCGGCAGCAAGCGGTGGACGAAGCCGTGATGGAATCGACCGCGCAGTACTGGAAGCCGGTGTGGTACGAGTTGGAGCCGTACCTGCGTTTGCAACTGGCGCAGGCCTACTCCAATCGCGCTCCACGTGGCCGTAAGCATGATTTTAAAGACGCCGAACGGCTGGTGCGGCGGCTGGTAGCCAACGAGTTAGATCTCAGCTTCGTACCCAGCGGCGAGCAGCGCACGTGGCGAACCCTGACCCGGATGAAAGTGCAGCTCAGCCGCGAGCAGTCGCGACTGCATAGTCAACTGGAGTGTCTGCTGGAGGAAATGGGGATCAAGCTGTCCAGCGTGATCAGCGATCTGCTGGGGGTCAGCGGCTATCGTATCCTGCGGGCTTTGGCTGACGGCCAGACCGACCCGGCGAAGCTGGCGGCCTTGGGCGATGAGCGGCTGCGCTGTAGCCAGGCCCAACTCATCGATGCTTTGAGCGGCCATCCCCTGCCCCTGCATCTCCAACTGCTGGGCCTTTATCTGGACCGCTACCAAATGATGGCCAAACAGATCGAGCAGCTCAACCGCATGATCGCCGAGGCCATGCAGGCGGAGCCGGCAGCAGCGGCAGCGGTGCTTCGCCTGGCCGAGGTTCCCGGCTTCGGAGCCGACTCGGCGCAGCAGGTGATCGCCGAAGTGGGCGCGCAGGCCAGCACCTTTGCCTCGGCCGCCAACTTGACCTCGTGGGTGGGGACCTGCCCCGGACAACAGGAAAGCGCCGAGCAGAACC
Source organism: uncultured Acidobacteriaceae bacterium (assembly GCA_963794545.1). Taxonomy (GTDB): domain Bacteria; phylum Acidobacteriota; class Terriglobia; order Terriglobales; family Acidobacteriaceae; genus Bog-257. Next base: position 553,989 of record CAWCEH010000007.1, on the reverse strand, counting down.
ACAGTAGTCGCTGCGCCAAAGGCAATCGCTACCTGCGTCGCATCCTGAATCAGGCAGCGCATGCGGCGGTGAAGAAGAACGGCAGTCATTTTCAGGCGGTGTTCCGTCGCCTGCTGCCCCGCCTGGGCTACAAGGCCGCGATCTGGGCCGTCGCTCATCGCCTCTGTCGGCTGGTGTGGAAAATCCTGCATGAGGGAGTGCAATTCGTAGAGCAAGGCAGCGACCCTGATCCCCGCAAGAAACACCAACGCGCCCTGAAACTGCTGCGCCTGCTACGCCAGCTTGGTTATGAAGTGGAGGCCAAACCGGCCCCCGTAACTTAGCCGCAGCTACGGGGTGATTTTCGACAGGGCTACAAGGCCGCGATCTGGGCCGTCGCTCATCGCCTCTGTCGGCTGGTGTGGAAAATCCTGCATGAGGGAGTGCAATTCGTAGAGCAAGGCAGCGACCCTGATCCCCGCAAGAAACACCAACGCGCCCTGAAACTGCTGCGCCTGCTACGCCAGCTTGGTTATGAAGTGGAGGCCAAACCGGCCCCCGTAAACTTAGCCGCAGCTACGGGGTGATTTTCGACAGGGCTGGTGTGGAAAATCCTGCATGAGGGAGTGCAATTCGTAGAGCAAGGCAGCGACCCTGATCCCCGCAAGAAACACCAACGCGCCCTGAAACTGCTGCGCCTGCTACGCCAGCTTGGTTATGAAGTGGAGGCCAAACCGGCCCCCGTAAACTTAGCCGCAGCTACGGGGTGATTTTCGACAGAGCGGAGGGATCTGCGGTCCCGTTTACGGGAGACGGACCTTGAATTACTCGCCGAGCTTCTGACTCGCTACGCCAGCAGCAAGGTACCCCCCTCCCCGCTTTTTTAAGATCTTTGTTTTGAACATTTTGCCCCTAAAATATTCCAAACATTAGACTTACTAGGACAGCTAAATCCTTATTTATGAATACCTTGCGAAGACGCCGCCAAAATATTGATTTCATTATACTTATATGATGATCTAAGTCGTTAGTTATCAATACTTTGAGCCGTTGCTCCCAAAATATTCATTCAGTTATAGTTAGAGGCAAAGTATTACGAACAAGAGAGTTATAGAGGTACCAGGCATGCTCCCGGCTTCTCACAAATTTTCAAAGACCGATGCCGCATCCGCCCGAGGCGGCGTTCGCGGCACCGGAGTCTGGCTCCGGCCCACTCAGTCTAATTTTCCGAAGGGATTCAGGCGCAGAAAAAAACGCGCCTTGTAAAACGAAGGTAACCCCAATTCCCGAATTAGCACGCTTGGGTGCGCCGCGTTCTTGTCATCCCGAGCGGCCCCGCAGCGGAGTCGAGGGACCTGCTGTTTGGCTAGGGCGGGATATTGGTTTACGTGCCCTTTATCACAAGAAATGAAATCGAGCTGTCATCCTGACCGAGAGCGGAGGGATCGGCGATTCGGGTGGAGGGCTGACCCATCTAAAGCGCTATAGCCAAGGCACCCGTATTTAAGGCTATTTCGCGATTGGGATGTGTTTGGCCGGACCACCCGCCGAACATTAATAGAAGGCGCACATGCAAGCGTCCTCTCCCGCCAGTTCCCCTATCTTTGTTGCACCTCGATATACTTGCACCGCATGCTTACTACTGACTTCCAGCAGGTCTCCTCGTTGGAGGACATCGGCCAGCTCGGTGGCTTCGCTGGACTGTAGGTCCCGCCGATCATAGGCGATCCGACCGTTGCAAAGCCGCGCCCGGAAAAGATGCAATCCACTGTTTTCGGTGTAAAGCACATTTGTTTGCTGCAACGCAACGAATCGTCTCGCCCAAGCGGCATCGCAATGATCCAGCATGCTGAGGGTCCTGTCAGCGACTGCGGCGGCCGCCGTACAGCGGAACGAGCACGGAAAGAAACTCAACAGCGAGCACCCGAAATACTGTGCTGCGTAGTTCAGCCGCCAATCGTAAGGCATAGCGCCGCTGGTGTTCTCCAACACGTAAGGTACAAAATCAAACTGCTTCTCCGCGGCCAAAGGCTTGAACCGCTCGAAGCTTTCACGGCAGCAGGCCGGTATGCCCAGCAGCGCCCCGAACAAATCGTCTTCGCCTGCCTCGTCCAGCATTCTGCCCGTCTCGGCCAAGGTCACGTCAGATGCTATGTACACGTTGCGAACTCCACCGGCCTCACCTGGCTCAGCTAATCGTGCCATTTGATTGGCCCAGCCGCCCTTTCCCCGGTCGGCCCGAAGTATCCATTCCTGTTCGCTTGTGACGATCTGAAATCCGTGGCGCTCCGCTGCCGCCTGCAGCAGATCAATCTTCGCTTTGGTCAAACTAGTGCGGGAAATCTTGACGTCCGCCGCAGCGAGTAGAACCTCTCTGAGCAGATTGTCGTCAAATTGGCCGTTCAACTCCAGATACAAATCGCGGTTGAGGCGCGTCGCCGAATCCCAGGCGCTGTGCTCTTCGAAGAACGCACCCCATGGGCCGGACAACCGCTGCTGATTGCCGCCTGAGTCTATTGCTTCTGCCTGAGATTGCAATTGCTCGTCGAGCGTCTGCCGCAAGATGGTGCGGAGCCTTTCTTTTCGCCCTTCAACAGCCATTTCTCCAGCCCTCAAAAAACGTGGACGTCCACTGCCTCGAGGTCTGAAGCAGGTTTCACTGCAAGCATCCGCCGGCGCTCATGGGTCTCCTCAACGCTTACGCCTAACCTGGCCCGGATGTGGGCAAATAGCTTTAACAGGTCCGCGCACCAGACGCTTGGATTGTCGAAGCCTCTAGCGCTTGAATAACGATGGGGAAGGTATCCGCCACTGCAGGTCTGCCCTTCTGGGCAAGCACGGCAGGCTTGCGCGAGCGGCATTCCCTTGAAGATCGCCTGGGAATGCATTGTCTCGGTGCGCAGGAGGTCAAAGAAGTCTGAATGACGTACGTCTAACTTGATCTGCGAAAGTCCGTCGCAACAGGCGCGAAGAGTGTCCACCCCTTCCATTTCCCCGTCCGGTTCGATGAATACATAGCACGGAGGGTCGTTGCCAATCGCTTCACTATGGCTCTTGCCTCCCATGATCACTCTCGCTACATTTTTCAGGTCGTCTATTCGCACCTCCATGGTGCTGTCAAACCACCAATCGTCGAAAATCGGGATCAGAAAATCCGCGCAGGGCGTTGCACCATGGCGCTGATGGACCGGCGCAATCGTGTCGTGAGTGAAGTGCGGCATCAGGTAGGTAATCTCGGTGCAACCGAGCCGCAGAAAATGGTGGTGCACGGTCAGAGGATCGGCTCCCAGCGGGATCACACAGCCGACACCGTACGGCACTTCCGCTTCTTGCAAAAGCCTCAACCCCCGCTCCACGCGCTCATACGAGCCTTGTTCCCGATGATCAACCCTCACGGCATCGTGGATCTCTTTGGGGCCGTCCATGCTGATCCCCACGCTGACGCGGTGCTTGCGGAACGAATCGATCCATCGCGAATCCAGCAGCGTTCCGTTGGTCTGAATGACCAGACTTAAGCGTACGATGTCTCCCAAAACGGCGCGCGCTCTTCCGCACCAGGCATCAAATGTTTCGGGACCAATCAGGCATGGTTCGCCCCCGTGGAAAGCTATGCCGAATCGGTCCTGGTGCGTAGCATGGCATTGCTGGGAAATGCGCTCGAGTGCCGCTTCAAACACTTCATTCGACATCAGCGCTGGCCGCATCTTCCAGGTAGAATCGGCCATGTTGTAGATGTAGCAATAAGAACAGTTCAGATTGCAGCGCGATGCGACCTTAAGGATGGCTTGGCTGATATACCGAGTTTGTCCGGCCTCGGGAATCTCGCTCATGCAAACTCTCCCGCATGGCAATTGGTCGAGATGACGAACTGCTCCTAGAACTCCTCACTGGAGGATATTGTCGAGACCGGAGCAAGCAGGATGTTAGGCGCGTTAACCTATGCTTGGTCGTACACGATGCTAAAGTGCGTGACACTGAAGTGCCGCGACGGCTGCAACCCGCCCACCTTGAATTCTGCTTCTAACACACCCTTGAGAGCATGCTGCACTTTTGTTTTTAGTTCGTGAGATATCGGTTTGTCGTCCAGCTTACCATCAATAGTAACTTTCTCAGCCATTTCCACACCCCTTGTGCTATATAAGCATCCAAAAGCAGGGGGCAACGATATCGTCTTCAAAAGAGCTTGTCAAGGGGAAACTGAGCGTGCGTAGAACCGTAGAAGACGGGAACACCGCACCCCTCAGCACCGTGCGCAAAATCCCCGGCGTCCGCGACGTGCAGCGCCTGCAGAGACCCTAGCCGCCAGTCGGTGATTCCTTGCATCACTTGTCATCCCGACCGGAGCGAATCGGAGCGGAGGGATCTGCGGTTCCACCACGGGCGGCAGGACCTTGCATTCTCACCGAGCTTCTGACTCACTACACCAGCCGCAAGGTACCCCCTCCCCCCTATTTTAAGATCTTTGTTTTGAATATTTTGCCTCTAAGATATTCCAAACATTGGACTTGCCTGCACCGATAAACCATTGTTTATGAATACCTTGCGACGGCACCGCCAAAATATTGATTCCATTATACTTACGTGACTGACTAAGTCCTTATCGATCAATGGTTTGCGTAGTCCTCCCCAAAATATTCATTCGATTGTACTTAGAGGCAACCGATTCCGGACAAAGGGGTTATAGAGGTCAAGGGCACGGCTCTGGCTTCCGACAGGTTTTCAAAGACCGACGCCGAGCCGCGCGAGGGCGGCGTTCGCGGCACCGGAGTCTGGCTCCGGCCCACTCAGTCTAATTTTAGGAAGCGATTCGGGCGTAGAAGAAAACGCCCCTCGCAAAACGAACGTAACCACCATTCCCGCAATAGCGCGCTGGCGCGAAATGGGCTGCGGTGGCCGCTCTTATCATTTCTTGGAATGCTCGAGAGAGTCAATACGCGCCTTGATCTGCTGAATCTCACCCTGCACATCATTAACCCGGCGCACCTGCTGCCAACTGAAGAAGATTTGTAAGCAGATCGCCACAGTCGCGAGGGAAAGAACGAACAACTGGATTGCCCGCGACCATCTACCCTTGGATTGAGACTTCATCCAGGCCATCAGTGCTAGGAATGTTGTGATCGAGTAGAACAAGTACAACGAGGAGCCCCACCAATGCGCATGAACATTATCAGGTGACGTAGCAATGAAGGCTAGGGCGGCCACGAGTACACCGAGCGCGCCAAATGTTGTCGCAATGAAAAAGTCGATTCGACTTCGGTTCTGTTTGGACTCCTCTTTTATCTCCTTGATCCTCTCGATGAGATCCGTTACCAGTCCGCTCTGCGGTTTGTCATAATCTCCGAAAACGACTCGGCTGCGCTCCTCCCATTCATATCGCTTTGAATTTGCCGTTGGCTTAGTGGTCGTTTGAAAATCAATGACCGCGATAGGATCCCCAGACTTGATATAAAAATCCTTGTTCGAAAGATTCCAGATTGGGCAGAGCAGTATGCCACGAAATCCCGCGTCCACCTGCGGGCCACCAACCCAAATCAGTCCCTTGTACGCCCACGCTACTCGGATATTCCAACGACCAATAAGAAAGTGTGGCATGTTTACTGTCTCAAGAATCTCGATAACAGCAACGTCGAATGGTGGGATTTTTAGCTCCTCGCCCATCTTGAGTTCTTGACCCTTGCCTCCTCCTACCGAATATCTGAAGCCAACCCGCAGCTCATAATTCGCTGCCTTGATGTTGCGAGGTTCATAAGGGCTTAGTAACTGGTAGTTCTTGCAGTAGTATTCAATCTCATCACTGAGGAGAACTCCGGTCGGCCGATGCGCGTCAAAAGGTGCAGACTCGAATCCTTCGAGCCTCTCAATTTCAAGTTGCCGTGGGGATCTCTGCTTAAGCGCTTCGTTCCTGTCCATCTCTTCCTCGAATCAATGCCATCTTGGAAATTCCGGATTGAGCGACATTTGGTATTTCGAGAGTTGAATCCAACGTCGGACCCACTCCAACGTAGCGCACTGGGATAGCTAACATCTCCTCAACCTCGGCCATGGTGTTACGACTGCGGCCGGACAAGTCCGCCGCAGAACGAGCAAGGCGGTCTTGAAAATAAACGTAGTCTAGGAAGTTGAGAGCGAGATGAGTGGGACGATTAACCGCAACGGCGCCGCGCGCCAACTCGTAATCGAATCTTCCAACTCGCCGCAGCTTCCCTGTAACTGTCGTGAACTCTGCCAACTCGTGCGGATATCCGCTCTCACGTTGTACGGTTTGCCAGTCGATCTCCTCAAACATAGGCCCCGCCTGCTGCCCTGCGACGCGAATTGGAAAAGTCCGCAGCACGAGGACAATGGCGGTGACCAGACGTGGACTGATTCCACACTCGCTGAGACATCCCGCAGCCGACGTGTCTCGCGAGGTCGTCTTGGGGTACGACTGCGAATGGTATAGGGAAAGGCCGAAGCCCTGCGTGCCTTCAATTAGTACGTTCTTGTTCCGGTCGACAGCCGAATTGATTTCAGCAGAAACGTCGGTCAGGTACGGCCGCAGCCAAGAAAACTGCGCTGCTGCGCCTCCGGCCAGCAATACGTCGTCACCACGAAGCACTCTCCGAGCCACTGCCGATCCGACCCCGCAAAGCGTGGAACTGAGGCGTTGACGAAGGCCCAAGTCGGCTTCAGCTTTACGGTCCCGATCTTCAATGATCATCGTTCTGAAATCAACGCCAACCCGATCCGGGCCGAGTTCCAAGTGGTCCAGCTCCCTCCTCAAAACCTCCAGGTCGACGAGTCCCCCGGACGGGATTAACAATCGTGTCGCCGGCCGGATGTAGCCCGTTGGGATTTGCCTTAGGACTCGCAACTCTCCAGAATCGTCGACAAAGCAGTGTCCGGAATTTGGACCACCGCAGCGAACGCAAATGTCGATGTTCTCATGCAGAGTGATATAGGCAGAGATCTTGCCTTTGCCTTCGGAACCGTATTGGCCGCCAACCACCACCCAAACACTCACAGCTTTCCTCCTGATCTAAGGTCCCGGACTAATCTCTCTATGTCTGCCTCGAGTTGCTCGACTGGTTGTTGGCCCGGGAGGACTGCCGACGCGAGGGGGATGAGCAAATCGATTTTGGACTCCACGGGATGGGAATCGGCGGCCACGAAATCTTGATATGAGGCGTAACGCTCTCTGAGCCGCCCGAACCGAACCTCGGAAGGAGTATCTACGTAAACGAGAGAAAAGCGAGAAGAAAATGCGTTTCGGAGGCTTTCGTAATCAACGGGATGCCGGAGGCCGTCTACCGAACCGTCCCGTTTAGGGTCAATTTGCGCAATCAGACGACGGTTCAGCTCGAGTTGTTCGTCCCCCGACATGACATTCCATCCCAGTTCCTGGAGTTGCGCCTTAGCGGCAGGATCGGCGTGGTGCCACTCGGCTAGTACAAGGCTATACCGGAGATATTGAAACCCGAGCCTGTCGCGGAGGAATAGGGCGACTTCGCTCTTTCCTGATCCGATGCGCCCCGCGACTCCGATCACCAACTGCGCATTGTCAGCCATGCGCAGCATTGTAAATGCGAGACTCTAGACTTCGTCCAGACCCGTCGTGCGAAGGATCTCCGCCAACTTCTGGTAATTGATGCTGGGCGACCGCGGCACGATCAGGTAATCCTCGGTTGGCGTCCCCAAGGCGATGTAATCGTCAGCCATATAGAACAGCCCAACGAGCGCTGACGTAATCGCGTCGACTTCGTCATGGGTGACGCGCTCAGTCAGATACTGGCCAGTGATACCGATGCGCCCCATCCCCTGCTTCAGCTCCTCCAAACTTGCGCCCTTGCGTGGAATACCAAGCAGGTCTTGAGCAGCCCCGGGATAGCTTTCGATGACGTTTAGGCCGCGATTTCGGAGTTCAGCCGCCAGAAGCATTCCGCGTGCCGTCAGGGACTTCATGCTGGGGAGCAGACACCAGAAAACCGAGATGCCCATACGCTTCAGTGCAAGCTCGCATTTGCGATAGATGGGATATTCCCCAACGTGATCCGGATCGACAACGCCCTCTGGCATCGACAGGGGCGAATCGATCGACACGAGGTCCGGGCTCGCAGCAACCGTCTCGCGAATGAGCTCCTCATCTGTGCGAATCGACTTCGTCGTCGCGCTGGAACCATCCAGCAGAGCCCACCCGGTAGCCCTACGTTCGCTGCCCGTCAAATCGATCCCAACAATGCGAGGTGCACAGCATTCCCGTGTCGCCTTCTTCAGCAAATTCGAAACAATGTCAATCCCCGTACTGCGACGCGGGAGTTTTCGCGTAGTAGAAAGCTTCGACCGTTTGGGAAGCTCGGCAACGCCTGTAAATGCTGGAGCGATGGAGTCCCGCAGGAACGCTGCAGTTTGATGGGAGAGCTTGTCGTAGCAAATCTCCATGATGGCCTTGAGATCCACTACGTCAGCGGTGTTGTACTCGATCAGTCGATCAAGCGCGGACTTGTCACCTCGCAGGTACTTCGCCCACAACACCGTGGCCTCATAGCCATTGACCTCGGCAACAGACTCGTTTCGTTGCAAACCGAGACTTCGCTCAAGTTCCTTGAGCCCGCCTCGGTAACCCAGCTTTCGGCTTACCCATCGCAGATCGATATGTATCGGCGGAAGGGTTATGCCCGGAAACGCGCTCCTCAGGAAGCGCAGGTCGAAGCCGGCGCCGTTGAATGTGACAACGACCGAGTATCTCTTCAGTGCATCCTGCAGTTGATCGAGATTGTTGCCCTGCACATAGACGTTATAGCGCCTTCCGTCATAAAGGCCGACAATCGTTACAGAATCGAATACGGTGGACAGCCCGGTTGTCTCGATATCCAAGTAAACGCATTGGTCCGAAAATTCTGGAAAGACGCGCCAAGCCTCGCCTTTTTCGCTCAGTCGCTGAAAGAAACCCGCATCTCTACTCTTGATCGCCTGACGGGAACGCGGGAGGTAATCGTCCAATCTCTGCTGTAAGCGGGCACCAAGCACACCGAAGCGCTTTTCGAATAGATCAGCATCGTCCCAACTCCGGATTCCGTTTGCCCACATCTCGCGCTCGGTTTCTCGTCCGATTCCTGGGATGTGGATGAACGTTTGCTGAAGCACGGGAACCTCTTCATGTACTACGTGAATTCTACTTAAATAGATAGAATATTTAAATAGAATTCTGTAAAATTTACGCTCAGTGCCCCGCAAGCCGAAACTCGGAAGGAAGATCCGCGCACGCACCACTGCAGAAAAACTACTGCTGGCGGAGATTTCTAAGAAGCTCTACGCCCTCATGGGCGACAGGAAGTGGAAGAGGGTTGCTACAGCCGCAAGAGAGCTGAAGGTAAGCCGCGCATCAATGTATAACTATCTGAAAAAGAACGACTTGGCCAGCTTCGAAGTCCTTAAGCGAATACACGACGAGTGGGGGGTTGAGTTCGAGTATCTAAACTTCGGTGCCCAGGCGAAAACCCACGCTCCCTCGGAGGCCGAGCACCCACGACAATTCATCCTGCCGTTCATTGAGGGTGTCCGTGAAACGGACATCCGAATTATTCGGGCGAAGTCCGTCAGGCCAGACACGCTTCAACTGACAATCAGCATCAAGTTTGCGGGTTGAGCTCATTCTAGGTAAGCCGAAGAGAACCCAAAACGATTTCCCCACCCTTCTTCTGGTCAACCGGCCCGCCATGCCCTACCCCCTCTTCTTCACCTCTGCCAGCACCTCCTCCGCATGCCCGTCGGGCTTCACGTTCTCCAAGATGTGCGCGATCTTGCCGTCCGGCCCGATGAGGAACGTGGTGCGCGCGATGCCCATCACCTTCCGGCCGTACATGTTCTTCTCTTTCAGGACGCCGAACTTCTTGGCGACCTCTTTCTTCTCGTCGGCCAGCAAGGTATACGGCAGGTCGTATTTTTCTTTAAACTTTAGTTGTGCCTTCGGCGTGTCGCCGGAGATGCCCAGCACCACCAGTCCGGCCTTCTGCAGTTTGCTGTATGCGTCACGGAACCCGGACGCCTCTATGGTTCAACCGGGCGTGTTGGCTTTGGGATAGAAGAACAGCACCACGGTCTTGCCGCGGAACTGATCGAGTGAAACCGGGTTTCCGTTTTCGTCGGGCAGGGTAAAGTCGGGAGCTTTCGATTTGATTTCCATATCGCACTATCTATACCGCAAATCCGGCAAATGGGCCACCACGGTGCTGCTTGCGGTCATGCTGCCGTCAGCTCTCGTCACCGCGCAGATTCGCGACCGCACCGAACACCAGCGAGTTGACCAGGACCAGCAGGCGCAAAAGCAAGACAACAAGAACAAGCGGGGTCCGCGCGCCATCGCGGTGGTGGAGTTTCTTCCCGGCGGCGGCACGCGGCTGGTGCCGATTGCGCTATGGATCAATGACCGCTTCTACGATGCCAGCCTCTACGGCGCAAATCCTGAGCCGATGGCGCTGGAGCCCGAAACCATGTACCAAGCGCTGTCTTACGGCGAGCCCGCGGGATGGTTTACGGTGACGACGCCTCGCGACGTCAACGGTAGTTGGGTTGCGGACGGGCAATGGAAGCCGGTACAGCCGCTGGAGGCCAGACTTGCCGCGCAGGCCGCAAAGCAGCCCAAGCCGAAGCCCAAGGGGCACGACGTGCTCAGCGACGATCAGGGCCCGCCTCTGCTGCGCCGCCCTGGAGCAAGCGACGCGTCTTCTCCGGGCAGTGGGCAGGGGAGCGCGCCGGCTTCTGCCTCGGGAGGCAATCCGACTTCTTCCAGCAGCGGAAGTTCAACTGCGAGCAGCAATCCTGCGCCGAAGCCGGACGACGATGCCGACCGTCCCACGCTAAAAGCCTCCCCCTCTACTTCTTCTTCGCCGTCGGATTCGAAGCCCACCCTTAGCGACAATACCCAGCCAGCGAAATCGCCGGCCGCAGCTTCAAACCCGCCGCCAGCGTCGTCTCCTGATGAGTACGATCCCAACCGCCCCATTCTGCGGCGTGGCAAGCCACCCGAGCAGTCAGCTATCAACCCATCCAACGCAGCGAGCTCGAATGCAAGCGTGGCTCAGGCAGCCAAACCAGGCTTAGCAGGCGGCGCAACCGCTACTCCCGTTGCAGCGGCCAAAGCCACACAGGCGCCGCGCGCGTATGCAGCAATCTCTGATGCGGGCAACTACGAGACCCGATCGCTGCTTTACGGAATGGCGGCTGGCGAACGGCAAAGCCTGGGCGAGCCAATGTCGAGAATGGCGATGGACGAGATTCGCAAGTACGCCAGCAAGCACAACGGTCCGGCACCACCCAAGACAGCCGCCATTACGGATTACGATCTGCGTGGTTTCGATCTTGACTACAGCAATTCGCCCACGCTGGTGCTGAGTGCCAAGCTACCGATTGCGCCCGCAAAGACCGCGCCTGCGACCGAGTTCGACTACTTCGTCACCGTGGTCGCCAGGGTGGATGTCAACGGCACGCCACAAAAGATCTTCAGCGTGGTCACCGATCGCAACCACCTCGACGCCTTCCCGCGCATGCAGATCATCGACGCCGTGGACGCCGACGCCAACGGTCGGGGCGACCTGCTCTTCCGCCAGTACTCGGATATCGGCATCAGCTACGCTCTCTATCGCGTGTTCCCCTATCAGATGGAAAAAATCTTCGAGGGTGGAGCGGGGATGTAAGGCCCCAAAGTAGGGTCCCTTCGTTTATCCGCGCTCGTTTTGCAGCGGCTCATGTTTCCTCCCGCTGCGTCCCTCTTGGTGTTGGCGATCCTCCGCCGAACGGGTTGAGCAAACCGGGTCGGTTGGCTGACCCATTAGTTCCCCAACAAAAATTCGTTCATGTCCGGCGCGGTGGCTGCAGCTCCCGGGAAGGTCGTGACCCCAGCCAACTTGAGCATGAAGCGGCATGTGCTCTGATGCTGATATACGGTGACCGGGACCAGGGAGCCAGCCGGCGGATATGCCGGGTTGACGTTGGGGCCAACAGCGATCCAAACAACGTGGCCACCACCAAACTCGGTATCGCTGTCCTCCGACTCGTCGAAGGTAATAATCAACAGTCCGCCGCCCGGCGTGTTGAAGTCAGGACTGGCGAGCAGCGGTGCGATGTTGGCTTGCAGCCAGGTATCGGCTTGCGCCAGGGTGCCATCATGCGCGTCGTGCAGTAGGTCGGGCACAATGAATCCGTAGTTTGGCAGTGCGTGGTTGGCTATGTCGGTAGCGAGCTGCGGAAACGGCACCAGGTTCTGCATCTGGTTCGGGTCATTGCGAACGTCTGACATGTACGATAGAGGATTGTGGCGCTCGGCATACTCGCCGGTATCACCGCCGTCGTAACCTTGAAAGGGGAGCGCTTCCGAATATTCCTTCCAGGTTTTTCCCGCCGCCAGCAGTTCGCGAACTACATTGTCGACCGTCACGGTCTGGGTATAACTGTCGTCATTGGTGATGATCTGCCCCGTTGTAAGCATGAAGTAATTTCCGATGGAAGGATGCGTATTCGCATAGTAACCCTGGGCCACCGAGTAGGAGGCCGCCAGACTATTCAGATAAGGCATCGCCGGGTTGCCGATCACGTCGCTATAGCTGTGGTTTTCCTCCATGACGATAACTACGTGGCTGACTTGCGTACCCGAAAGCTTAACGGCTCGAGTCGTGGGGGTGTCTTCTGAGGAACTATCTCGAAGTTGAGCCGGTGCAGTCGTGACTCCGGCGATCAGCAGTGTGATGGTCAATACAATAAGCGCAGACTTTCTAGCGAACATCTTCCCTCCCCTGCGCCCCTGTGGGTGATTACGGTACTACAGCACATCAAATCGAAGCAACCCGGATTGGAATTTGGATTATTTTCCGACGCAGAAGGTTAATTTAGTGGGTAAGCTTTTACCCGACCGCATGTAGAAGGTAATCATTGGCACTAATCGGAATGGTTTCCTCGCCCATTGGCCGTTCGCGCCCGGTTTTCTGTTATCCTTGCCCGACTAATCTTTCCCTCCCAAGGAGGTAGTGATGAAGGTACACAGAAGTTTCAGTATCTTCCTGTTGATTGCCCTGTTCGCGCTCGGATCCGCTTCGGCGAAGGATCCCGGTGGCAGTTCCAACGATTACCTTGCGCTGGGGGACAGCGTGGCATTCGGGTTCATAGACCAGGCGGGGTATGAATATTACAATCCCACAAACTTCGTAGGGTATGTAGATTACGCCAGCTTAGCCTTGGCCTTGAACCCGACAAATGCGAGCTGTCCGGGTGAGACGACCAGCAGCTTTATCTCGTCGACCGGCCCCGATGACGGATGCCGCCTTTATCGCTCGCTCTTTCCCCTGCATGTTGTTTACATCTCTGCTAGGTCCACGCAACTTGCTTTCGCCACAAGCTTCCTACAGCACCATAGCGACACGGGGCTGGTGACGATCGACCTCGGCGCGAACGATCTGTTTCTGCTGGAGCAGGAGTGCAATGACGATCCGACCTGCATAGAGCAGGGTGCCCCGCAAGTATTTGCCACGGCAGCGGCCAACATGCAGACCATCCTCGCCGCACTTCGCGGCACGGGATTCAGTGGCCTCATTGTGATCGCGAATTACTACTCGCTGGACTACTCGAACCAATTTGAGACCGATCTGACAGTTGGATTGAACCAAGCGATTACCGCACCAGCAGGTGCTTACGGCGCCGTCGTAGCCGACGTGTTTTCGGCATTCCAGGCGGCAACTTCGAATCCGTTCGCGGCGGGAAACACTTGTGTCGCTGGTTTGCTGAACGCTAGTAACCCGCCGACTAGCCCGCCAACATGCGACGTGCATCCCAGCCAGTCGGGGCACAAACTGATCGCGCAGGTCATTGCAGGCGTAGACCACTCCCTCCACCGTAAGGGCGGTCAGTAATTGCCGTACGACCGGCCGTTCCGCCGTCGTCATCAGCAGTTCTTGTGGTGGAACGGGCCTCGGGCGCATCCTGGATCACCGGCGAGATCCTGATGAGCATTTTCGTCCCGGGGGAACATGGTTGAAATTGCTTTTACTTCCCGATGCAGAACGAGCTGAAGATGAGGTTTAGGATGTCGTCGGCCGTGGTGGCGCCGGTGATGTCGTCCAATGCACGCAGCGCACTGTAGAGATCGAGCAGCACCATCTCGTGCGGTGTCTTCAACGGAACCGCCGCGGCTGCCTTGTCGAGTGCAGCGATCGAGTCCTCCACCAGCTTTTGCTGTCGAACGTTGGTGAGGAAGGCGCTTTCCTGCTGCGCGCCGGATTCGCCGCCTAGCACCCGCAGAATTTCTGTACGCAAACACGCGATGCCCTGGCCGGTAATCGCGGAGGTCTGGACCACCGGAAGGGCGAGCGCCGCGGGCAGAGGCGCAGCGGTGTTCGCGACATCAATTTTGTTTTGTGCCACCACGGCCAGACGCTGCGAAGCCAGGGCGACCAGTTCGGCGTCCCGCTCGCGCGCTTCGTCATCGGCAGCAGCATGCGATGCATCCAGCACCACCAGCACCATGTCCGCCTCCGCCAGCGCCTCCATGGATTTGCGCACGCCAATGCTCTCGGCCTCATCGAGCGCAGTCCGGATGCCGGCTGTGTCCACCAACCGCACTGGAATGCCGCCGATGGCGACCGTCTCGCTCACCAGGTCGCGGGTGGTGCCGGGCGTCGCCGTGACGATGGCGCGTTCGCGCTCCACCAGGCGATTGAACAAGCTCGACTTGCCGACATTGGGACGCCCCACGATGGCCAACGTCAGGCCTTCGTGCACGACCTTTCCAAACGCGAAGCTGGCCAGGAGCTCTTCTAGCGGCGCGCGAACCGTGGCGATGCGTGAGAGGACCTGCGCATCGGGAATCACCGCGACATCGTCTTCAGCAAAGTCCACACCCGCTTCCATAATGGCGATCAGCTCAACTAGCTTCTGCTTGGGTGGCTGTAATCGTTTCGACAATGCACCTTCGAGTTGACGGGCGGCCACTTGCGCCTGGTACAGGGTTTGCGACTCGATCAAGTCACGCACGGCTTCGGCCTGCGTTAGATCGATGCGGCCGTTGAGAAAGGCGCGCATGGTGAACTCGCCGGGTTCGGCCAGCCGCGCACCTCCTACCATCGCCATCTGGACAACATGCCGCATGACCACAGGCGATCCGTGACAAGAAATCTCCACGACATCGTCAGTGGTGTAGGAGTGTGGCTTGGCAAAGAAGGTGACGACAACTTCATCGATGCGCTCGCCGGTAGAGGGCTCGATCAGTTCGCCGAAGTGAGCGCGCCCCGGCTCGAAGTCGTGTCCATGCGCCAGGCGAAGCAGGGGACGCGCAATGTCGCGTACTTCGGCACCAGAGAGACGCACCACGCCGATGCCGCCCCGTCCCGGAGGCGTGGCAATGGCGACAATGGTGTCGTCAAGATGCATGGGGTGATTGTAGCGGGGCCGGAAGACTGTTCACCACGGAGACACGGAGGGCACGGGGGAAGATCAACATCGATGTCTGTAAACGGAGAAATGTGGTCAATTCGAGCAATCGCAGATCAAAGAAGACTATAGCGTGTTTCAAGAATGGTTCCTTGAAGGGGCGCGGCTTCAGCCGCGCCATTCCCAGCCGCATAAAACCCGGGCTTTTAGCCCCTGAGGGAATAAGTCCCTTGCTGTCAAACCATTTTTGAAACACGCTCTAGTAGGAGAGATTTGCTCCGTGCCCTCCGTGTCTCCCATGAATAGTTGTCAACTCCAGTGATGTTTCGGCCGGGGTTAGGCGGCCAGGGTGAAGCTGGGAAAGTCCTCGAATACCCAGTTATTCTTCAGGGTGTGGTAGACGATTTTCACCAGCTTGCGAGCCAAGGCGATCTTGGCTTTGCCTCCTCCACGGCGTTGTTTGATGCGTTCCTAGAAACGTTTCAGGTAGGGACTGTAGCGTTGCGCCACTAGTCCGCACTGCACCAGCGCGGTGCGCGCCAGTTTGTTGCCTCGTTTGGTGATGCCGCCGCTGCGTTCCGTTTCATTGGAGTTTTGGATTTTCGGGACCAATCCCAGATAAGCCGCTAGTTTGTCCTCATCGGCAAAATCCCGAATCGGACCGATAGCGGTCAGCAGCACGGTCGCGCTCAGCGTACCGATGCCCTTGATGCTGGTCAGATTGGCATGCCCAGGCAACTGCTCACCCTCCTCTGCGATTAACTTCTCCACTTCCGCAATGCTGCGGCTCAGGCTGCGGATCTGTTCCACCAGCACCCGTAATTCGATCTTCACCACCGCCGAGGCCGCGAGGGCCAGCACCCGCTCCAGCCCCACCTTGCTGGACAGCGCCTCTTTCTTCAGGTTGATGCCTTGCGCCGCCAGCAAATTGTTGATTTTGCCTTTCAAGGCCGAGCGCTGTTTCACCAGCAGATCGCGGGTCTCGCTCAGATGCTGTAATTCACGATGTTTTTTCTCTTTCATCCGCACCTCGGGCAACAGTCCCTTGGCCAGATACAACGCCAGTAACTCCGCATCTCCCCGGTCGGTCTTTTTCACCGACTGGCTGATCAGCTTGAACTGATGCGGGTTCACCACCACCACCCGCGCCACTCGCCCGGCTACCGCATCGTAGAAGCGCGCCGTCGTGCCCGTCGCCTCTACCGCCACCTCATCGTCGGCCTTCAACTGTTGCACAAACTGGCTCAGTTGCTCGATCCGCCACTGCCGCACCGAGCTCTCCCCGTTCTCCCAACGCGTGCACACCGTAAACTGCGTGCGGTGCAGGTCTACTCCCAAGTATCGCTTCATAGCTTCGTCTCTCCTCGTTGTCTTGGAGCCGACCCAGCTCTCAGGCGGTCACCACACTCCCATCCAAGCTCGTACTGGCCTTACGGTGACGCTTCGATCGCAGGTCTGACTAATCTCCGTGTCGAGGTCCTACTGCCTCATGGCACAAGCCCAGCCTGCAACCTGTCGGCTCCAGAATCCTTCTAGAGCTTACCGCCTCAGAACCTGTAAGCTATTCATGCCATCTCCGTGGTGAAACCTACCTTCGTCTTGATACCGGCGGCGCGGGCGGTTTGCCCTGGTAGTCCTTGGGATAGACCACGACGTGCCGTTGCAGGGCTTCGCCGTCGCTGTCGGTGCGCAGGTCGTCGAAATCGCGCAGCGCCAGGTGGACGATGCGACGCTCCCGCGACGACATTGGCGCGAAGGCATACGGCAAGCCAGTCTGGCGGACCCGCTCAGCGGCGACGTCGGCAGCCAGTCGAAGCTCCTGCAGGCGAGCGGACCGGAAATTCTGGCAGTCGAAGCTGACCTTCTCGTGTTCGTTGGGAGCCAGTCGGAGCATCTCGATCGCCACATGCTCAAAGGCGCGCAGCAACTCCGCACCATTCTCCAGCACCAGCGGGCTGTCAGCGCCGGAAATCTCCACCAGGATTTCGGGGCGCTCCCACTCGCGGTCGCTGCCGACCGGGGGGTCGACGGTGATCTTGTAGCGCAGATGGAAGTCGCCATTGGCGAAGACGGTGGTCAGCAGTTCGCTGATCTTCTTGGCGGCCACGATTTTGTCATGTATCGGCATATTCAAGAACGAATCCCACTTACTTACTCGCCTTCTTGCGGGCGCGTTTCTCCATCTCCTCACGCATCTCCCGGCCCAGCCCAGTGCGGTTCATAATGTACTGCTGGCCAATGGCGATGACATTTCCTACCGTCCAGTACAGGCTCAGGCCCGACGCCATGGTATAGCTGAAGAAGCCGATCATCAGCGGCATCATCAACGTCATCATTTGCTGCTGTTTCGGATCCATGCCGGCGTTGGGCGTCATCTTCTGCACCAGGTAGGTCGTGACCACGATCAAGACCGGCAGCACGAACAGCTTGTCGGGCGAAGACAGATCGTGCAGCCAGAGAAACGGCGCCTGCCGCAATTCGATCCCGACTCCCAGCATGGTATAGAACGCGAACAGGAAGGGCATCTGGATAATCAGGGGCAGACATCCGCCCGCCGGATTGGCGCCTTCCCGTTTGTACAACTCGCCGATCTCGACATTCATCTCGGAACGCCGCGGATCGCGCAAGGGGTACTTCTTGTACTTTTCCTGGATGGCCTTCATTTGGGGCTGCAGCTTTTGCATCTTCAGCGCCGACTTCATGCTCGTAATGCGCAACGGCAGTAGCACCAGGTTGATAGTGACGGTAAGGATGATGATCGCCACTCCCCAATTGCCGGCCATGTGCTGATGGGTCCAAAGCAACCACAGGAACAGCGGGCGCGCAATCAGGCTGAAGAAACCGAAGTCCACCACATTGCGGAGATCGGGACCGTTCGTCTGTCCCGGGGCCGTGTTGGAACGTACGGACTCCAAAACAGGAAGCGCCTTGGGGCCCACGAACAAACGTTCTTGCGTAGTACCGCTGACGTCGCCAACGGCTGCACCCAGCACGTCGTAACGATTCACGCTGTTCGGGTCTGGGTTCTTCAGATCTTTAGGTACGCTGATCGAATTGCGCAGCGTGACCATCGCTGCCGTGTCGGGATTGTCCGGCAGAAAAATAGCCGCGAAATACTGGTCCTGAGTGCCCGCCCAGCTAAAGGGTCCGCGCAAGGTATTGCCGTTGCTCACCTTTAGTTTCGATGATGAGAAGAAGCCTGGATTCGCGGCGAGCCGCTCCACCTTGTCATTGGCCATGTACTCGATCTTGGCGGACGCGTACGAGGGCCCTGTGCTCTGATCCCCGAAGGCCGCCGGCCACGTGGGATACGCCTGCACCGGCTTGCCATTCTGCGTGACCTCGGTTTCGACCGAAATCACATAGGTGTCGGCAAACTGGAAGGTCTTGCGGACCGTTATATCGCCCTGCGCGTACTCGTAGGTCAGTTCGCCCGGAGCGGTGATGGAACCGCCGCCGCTGCCCACGTAGAGCGCCGAATTGATCTGGTTCCGCAGGTTCTCGTCATAGATGTAGAGGCTGAGCGGAAGACCGAACTTCACGGCCAACGGGTTTACCAAGTCAAGCGGATGTCCGTCTTCGTCCTTGTATTTCTTCAGCACCCACGACTTCGCCTGCGCGCCGCGGTTGGTGAAGACAATGCGGACCAAGTCGTTCTCGACGACGGTTTCAACTTCGCTGCTGGCAGACTTGGTAACTACGGAACTCCCAGTGGCTGGAGCCTTCCCTTTGGAGACAGCCTCCGCTGGTGTGCTCGCGGCTTCAGACTGGGCCTGGGGCGCAGGCGTGCTGCTCTGCGCCGATTCAACCGGGTTGGTCTTTGGCTGCTGCTTGGAGCGGTCTTTGAAGAGAAAAATCTGGCTGATGATGATTAGCGCAAAGGTGACGGCAAACACCATCAACATGCGGCGATCGCCGCCAGGTTCTTGCTGTGGATTCTTGTACTCGGCCAAGTTTACGTTCCGTTCAAGGGGCGGGAATTCCCCGCCAAAACATCCGGTGATCCGCGCCCCGGTTTCGCCGACGGCACGGGATCGAATCCTGCGCGACCGAAGGGATGGCAGCGCAACAGCCGCGCGGCAGCCAGCAGGCCTCCGCGAACAACCCCGTGGCACTCGATGGCGTCGATCGCATACTGCGAGCAGGTGGGAACGAAACGGCAGGCATGCGGCAGCAAGGGCGAGATAACTCGCTGATAGCACCGCAACACGAATTGCACCGCTTGCTTCATTTTTGTTCCCCTGTCCGCGCGCGTTGTGCGGCCAGCCGCAAGGCGCGAGTCACTTCGCTCACCAATTCCGGGAAGGGGACACTGCTAACGCTCTTCCGCGGATTAAACACGATGTCAATGGGGCCATCGCCGATCTGGAACGACAGCCGTACCGCTTCGCGCATCCGCCGCTTGATCCGGTTGCGCTCGACTGCTCCTCCCAGCACCTTGCCTACGGTGAACCCTACACGGGGCGTGTCGCCTGCCCTAACCGCTTCCGGGCCATTACTGCGCCGCAGAAAGAACACCGTCATGTTTCCCGTGAACTGCCGGCGGCCGCTCTGGTACACCCGCTGAAAATCCGCGTGTTTCAGCAGATGCCTCGATTTTGGAAACTTGCGGCTGGCGGCGGAAGTCACATTAAGCACTCGGCGCTGACCCGCCGGGTTTCTTTCTATGCTGCGGCCGAGTCTTGCGACGACTCCCTTACTACTTCTTTGGAAAGGTCGCGATAACGCAGATTTCGGGTCCTTTGGGCTAGTCGCGGAAGCCAGGGCTAACCGAGACGCGCTTGCGTCCCTTGGCCCGGCGGCGCGACAGCACCGCCCTACCGCTCTTGGTTTTCATGCGAGAACGAAATCCGTGCGTCTTCGAGCGGTGACGACGGTTGGGTTGGAATGTGCGCTTGGGCATTCGAAAACTGCGCTCCTCACTAGCTAGAAATTGAACAGAGCAAACTCAAAGTATAACGGCCAGCGTGCCTCGGTGGCAAACGCGAACCGGAACCTGCGGTTGTGAGTTCGGGGAGTGCGAACCTAGTAGAGGCCGTCCTTGAGCTACTCGAAGGGTGCGAGCCCAAGCCGGCCGTTCTTACCTGTTGGAGTCGGCTTCAGCCGACGCGCTCGAATTCCGTCGACTCCAACTTGCACGCAACCGTACGTCACCAGTATTCCACAGCGGGAGCGCCCCAAAGTGCCGCTGCGGAATGCCGGTTGGTGTGCTTTGCGGTAGCACCGGCGATCTCTCTCTTGCACCTGCACCATGCACGCACCACTCGCAAAAAAAAAATCGCGGGTAACTTTCCCGAAATCAATCACTCGCGAAAAAATGAAATTTCAAACGCAAGAATTTTCTGGCGCTCATTTTTTTTCGTGCTAGTATCCCATGCAGCCATTAAGAAAACCGACTGCACGAACGCAGGTGCAATGCTGCTGATCTCCGCAATCGTTGGGTTTGCAACGTGAAGATTTCCAGTTGAAGTGTTCGCCGGTCTTTGGCTCTGTGCTCGGCTCTGTTTCCCTCTGACATCGGTTTTACCAAAGAGGCAACGATTGCCTCTGGACTACTTTTTTATGTCTTCCTTTGGTGCTGCCTCCGCTAATCCGTGGGTGCGCGTTCTCGACGCACTGGAAAAAAAGGTCAACCGAAATTCCTACGAGACTTGGCTCAAGCCTACTCGCTACGACCACGCGCAGGGCGCGGTCTTGTTTGTGCGCGTACCCAATCCCGAGTTCTGCCACATCGGCGAACGTTACGGCGACTTGATCAGCGAGGCGATGGAAAATCTCGGCATGGAGTTTCTGGACGTAGAGTTCGTCACCGAGGAGGTGCCGCAAAACAAGGGCAAGGCCGCTCAGTCTGACGGAGCACACAATGAATCTCCCGCACCTCTGGAGAAACCCGTGGCTACTCCCGCCCAGCAACAACGTTTCGATTGGGATGGCGCCGCTCAGCTCAATCCCAAGTACACCTTCGACGATTTCGTTATCGGCACCGGTAATCAATTCGCGCACGCCGCTGCGCTTGCCGTAGGCGAGCGTCCGTCCAAGGCCTACAACCCTCTGTTCCTCTACGGTGGGGTCGGCATGGGCAAGACCCATCTCATGCAGGCGATCGGGCACGAAATCAAGAAGCGCCAGCCGGAAAAATCCATCTGCTACGTCTCCAGCGAGCGCTTCACAAATGACATGATCAACGCGCTGCGCTACAGCAAGATGACCGGCTTCCGCGACAAGTATCGCAACATGGATGTCCTGCTGGTGGACGACATTCAGTTCCTGGTGAACAAGGAGCGCACCCAGGAGGAGTTTTTCCACACCTTCAACGCCTTGCATGAATGCATGCGCCAGATCGTGATCGCCAGCGATCGTCCTCCCAAGGAACTGGCGGAGATTGAAGACCGCCTGCGCAGCCGCTTCGAGTGGGGACTGATTGCGGACATCCAGCCGCCGGACTTGGAGACCAAGGTCGCCATCCTGCAGAAGAAGGCTGAAACCGACCGGGTGATGCTGCCCACGGAAGTTGCCCTGTTCATCGCGTCTAACATTCGCAGCAACGTCCGGGAGTTGGAAGGCGCGCTGATTCGTGTCATCGCGTATGCCTCGCTCACCGGCGGCGAGATCAATCTGCAAACCACGCAGGAGGTCCTTAAGAACCTGATCGACTCACAGATCCGCAAGATCTCCATCGAATCGATTCAGAAAGCGGTTTCCGAGCAGTTCGGTCTGCGGACAGCGGAGATTAAGGCCAAGAACAACTCGCGGGTTATTGTATTTCCACGTCAGATCGCCATGTACCTTGCCAAGCACCTCACCGATGCCTCACTACCCGAAATCGGGCGGCAATTCGGCGGCAAGCACCACACCACGGTTTTGCATTCGGTTGACAAGATCGAACAGCAACGCAAAACGGACAAGGATTTAAACAGGGTGCTCAATAAACTCACAGAGACTTTGGGTGCCTGAACCGCGCATACAGCGCGGTTTTTCACTTTGGGACAGACTTTTTCTCGGCCCCTCCTGTGGACCGATTGTGGATTCGGTGGAACACACGGATGGAACTGTGACCTCGTTCCGGTTCAGCACAGCAACCCGCAGGCCCGACGGTCGGATTTCTACAGCAGTGAGCGTTCCTGGTCCGCGTTCTGCGCAATTACTCCCCAAATTTCCACTTTTCCGGGGTACTTACTGTTACTACTGGTTTTATATGTTTTTTATTTGGTATAAGGAGAAGCAGTAATAAAAGGTCAGGCGCGAGGCCTGCCGAGGTGCAAACGTTATGACTGCCGAAACCGGAGTCGTCCAGAGTACAGCGATGGAAATCAGTGTCAGCAAGTTTGAACTGCTCAAGGAACTGACTGCCACGCAGGGTGTGGTCGAGCGCAAGACTACGATCCCCATCCTCTCCAATTTTCTCTTCGAGGCTGCGAATGACCGGTTGACCATCACCGCTACCGATCTCGATCTCAGCTTGCGCACCTCCTGCCCTGCCAAGGTGAAGCGCGAAGGCGCCTGCACCATTCCCGCTCGCAAACTTTACGACTACGTGAAACTGCTCCCTGACGGCGATATCTCCATCAAGTTGCTGGAGAACCACTGGGTCAACATTCGCTCAGGGCGGTCCAATACGAAAATGGTCGGTATGGCGCGCGCGAACTTCCCCGGATTGCCAACCTTCCCAGCGGCAGGCAGCGTGAAGATCCCCGCTCAGACCTTGCGCAGCATGATCGGACGGACCATCTTCGCCATCTCCAGCGAGGAGTCACGTTACACCCTGAATGGCGGGCTGATGGTGCTAAAGGCGGAATCAATCACCATGGTGGCTACCGACGGGCATCGCCTGGCGCATATCGAGAAGCAAGGCGAGCACTTCGACGTGACCGGCGAAAACAAGACGCTCATCCCCAAGAAGGCGATGAGCGAGATTTACTCTCTGTTACAGAACAGCGACGTGGCCGAAATCGAGTTCGCCAAAGACGACTCAACCCTCTTCTTCCGCATTGGTGAGCGGCTGCTGACTTCGCGCCAGTTGACCGGGCAGTTCCCCAACTACGAAGCGGTCCTGCCGCGCGAGACGACCAAATCGGTCACAGTACATGGGGCCGATCTCAACACCGCCATCCAGCGCGTGGCCCAGTTTGCCGACGAGCGCTCGCGCGCCATCCGTATGAAACTGGACAAAAACGAGCTCAAGATTTCGTCATCATCCACCGATGCGGGCGAGTCGGAAGACTCCATCGAGACCCCCTACACCGCCGATGCAATGACCATTGGCTTCAACTCCGAGTATTTGCTCGACTTCCTGAAGGCCTCCAACGGCGGCGAGGTCCGTCTGGAATTCAAGGACGCGCAGTCGGCCGGCCAGATGCGTCCCGATGACGCAAACGACGACGGCTTCAAGTACCGCTACGTAGTCATGCCGATGCGGATCTGATACGTGGGCCGGCACAACAAGATCGCGGCCGGCCTGGCAACTCCCACTTCCACACGCCCATGATCGGGGGACTAATGTGGCCCATCGGCCGCAGATTGCTCCGGCGCGTTGGAAGACTGATTTTGCAACATGAAGAGCGTACCTCCGGGGAGTTTTACGTCTGACTTGGCCGAGTACAGATACCACATTCCATCTTTGTTGCGAACGATCCGAAGATCCTTGAGTCTGGGCAGCTTCAAAGGAGTCTCGTCTTGCGACTGTACTGTCGCATCCTCCGGCGGCCTCCTCAACCATGGCAGGTCCGTGCCGGATGGACCGGCTGGCAGAGCGCTTCCGCGTCGTCGCGGATTGATGGTAGGAGCCGTTGTGTCGGGGGAGACTGTGTTCTGGTTTGTGGCAGGTACCACGGTTATCTGCGAGGCGATGAAGGCATGCAGCGGAACGCTATGCTGTTTCCATTCAGCCCTCTCCACCAGCAACACGAGCCACGAGGGCTTGTCACCTTGACGCGGCGCTGCGCCCACGATTCGGCCGAACAGTTTGGTTTGAGGCGGCATCACCAGTTTTGGGGCGACCAGTACGGCTTCCAGCGTTGTGAATTCGACCGGATCGCCTCGATGCACTTTGTCCGCGCGCACCGTCTTGGTGAGTTCCGCCGGAATGGATAGCCCGGCAGCCGGTTTGGTGGCAAGGGAATCTGGCTGCGCTTGGCTTAGCGAGGCAGCCATCATCAACAGCGGTATGCACCCCACCCGCATATGCTCCTCATGATACGACGGAGCGCGATGCAACGGTACCGTCATGGGGCCGGAAGCACTCGAAAGGAAATGTCCGTTAGGCCCATTAGCGGCGCGGGCATATAATCCGCGCAGGACCGGAGGGTCGCCATGGCGCGCTTGAACGTTTACATCTTCCACTGTTCGCGATGCGGCGAACCCGCCTATGCGCTGCTGAAGGAAAGGACGCCGGGCGCCGTCGAATCCGGGGACACCATCTTTCCCACCATCGACCTCAAGGCCATCCGCGCGCAATGCTCGGCCTGCAAGCATACCCAGTTTCGCGACGCTGGGGAGAAGGCCCACTTCGCGCTGGTGGAGTGGAGTTAGCCTAGCCTTTAAGGGTGGAAAACAGTCTCCAAAGACATTGAACACTGATATCAGACAACAAGCAGTCGATGAAAGCGACTTCCCTGGCCAATCAACTGGAGCAGGTCGAATACTAAATCTCCGAGTTGGTGAGCAGCGGCAAAGTACTCCTCCTTTACTTTAGCATCGAGGAACCGCTCGATCATCGTACTCTCGGACGCATCGGTTCCCTTAAGAAACAGCGAATAGCTGCTCAACAGCTCAACGACTTTACCATGTGCCGCACTGAGAGCGGTTTGCCCTAATATCCACTCCAGTCGCTGGGTTGGCGAAAGGGCAACCATTGCAGATGCATCGGTCGGGCTGACCGTATCTCGTTGCGCATAACAGCCCAAAAGATAAAGGAGAGCCGAATAACAGGTGAGAAGCCGACTGTGCTTTAGCTTGTAATTCTTCAACTTTCGTTTCGCCCTTTTTTCTTGCGGCTCCCTTGCGGTATTAGCCTCGTAATTAACACAGAATGTTCGCCAGAGGCGGAGGATGTCGTTTGCCAGAAAAGCTGGGGTGAAGTCGTTCTTGTGATCTTCGTAATCAGCCCAGTACGCACTCAGAACTTCGCCAATGATGTCTCTATACACCGATGTCTCAAGGAGTGGGGAGCTTTCCAGGAGCAGGAGCAATCGAGCGGTAAATGTGTTGTTCGCGTCGTCCTCGGCCTTCCCAATCGTCTTAATCAGTTCATCCGCTGTGTAGTGAACTAGATATGCACCTTCTCCGTCGAAATCGCGTATTCCGAATTTCCTAGTCGTGGCAATTAGGTCAGCCTTGAGAAGAATCTCGTCTAAGGGTCTGAGTAAGGATTTCTTGCCGGTTTTTGAATCGCCAACTGTTCGTCCGACGATGAATAAATCTAGGTCACTGTGAGGTGTCGCTTCACCTCTTCCGAAAGATCCGGTCGCGTAGACGCACGCCTTGTCTCGGCAGCGTTCTTCGGCATCGGTGAGATCGTGTCGCAGCAATTGAATGCGTTCTGATGTCTTAGTGCGACGTTCGTTCAGCAAGTCGGCCATATACGCCGCTCCATTCAAAGACGTTCGCAAAAATCTCTGCCTGTTCGATGGCGTCGTCAAGAGCGTTATGAGTGTGAGCTCGTCCGGGCCGAAGTGATGGCCACACTCGATTGAGTCCAGACTCCGCCATTGGGATCCCGGCCTTTATTGCAAAAGCCGTCTTGATGTCCAAACAACGAGAATGCCCAAAGGGAGATCCGTGTGACGAGTACTTGACGAAGTACCAGTACAGAAATGTCCAGTCAAAACTCAGAGGGTATGCGACCATCACCGGAGTGTAAGGGTCAGCAATGCCCATAACCCACTCATACGCGTCGCTCATGGCTCGTTCTGGTGATTGCCCCTCGCGACACAGTTGAGCTCGATCAAGCCCGTTGACACGGAGAGCATCAGGCTCGAATTGGCTCGAAATGGGGCGGACTTCCCGGTAGAAGGTCAGATCGTGGGATCGAGGGCGCTCAAAGGTCTTTCCGTCGAACCGCCCAGCGAATACGAGCGCAAACGAGAGAATCGAAAATGGTCCGGGAATAGACCCGTCGGTCTCGACATCAGCCGAAAAATATACATCCACGCTCATTAGACAATTTCTCACTCGCTAGCGTACAACCTCGACCCCTTCGGCGGCACACCAGTCGTTCCCCAATACTAGCAGCAGCGGTGACTAAAGAGACCCACAAGCCGAATCGATCCCGGATACCCTACTTCGACAACCTCCCCAGGGCCGCCCTGAACATGGCATCGAAGTTCTCCCGTCCGGCTGATTGCACGGCGCGTTCGACGGCTTTCTCAGCAATCGCACGCTGGTAGCCGAGATTCGACAGCGCCGAAATCACGTCTTCTTCCACCGCGGAATGCGACACCGCAGGCTGCGCTTCACCAAATCCTTCCAGCTTGTCGCGCAACTCCACGCACATGCGCTCGGCTGTCTTCTTGCCGATTCCTGGAATTCGAGTTAGCCGCGCGAAATCGTTGCCGCGGATCGCGCCCACCATGTCCGTCGCAGCCATGCCGCTGAGGATGGTAATTGCCAGCTTAGGCCCAATACCGCTCACCGTAACGAGCTTCTCGAAGAGCTGTTTCTCTTCCCGCCGTAGAAATCCGAAGAGCGCAAGCGCATCTTCGCGCACGTGAGTATGAATGTGCAGAGCAACCTCGGTGCCCGGCGCAGGCAGGTCGGAGAAAGTGGGTACGGTGATGGTGACGTCATATCCGACGCCACCAGCCTCAACGATGGCCTGGTTCGGGTGCTTGGCGATGAGCCGTCCGCGAAGGTGTGCGATCATGCAGGATGATTGTAAATTGATCGCTGACATCGGATGCTACTTACGATGCCGAATCGCCGCGCACCTACCGAGACGCCCGATCCCGCGAACGGTTTCCAACCAGCCGAGCGCTTTACGGCGGCGATGCTGAGGCACGCTCGGGTCCTTCCGCACGAATTCTTCAATCGTGATCCGGTAACCGTCGGACGTGAGTTGCTCGGTAAACTGCTGATTCGTCGCGAAGGACGGACGCAACTGGCCGGCCGCATTGTAGAGGACGAAGCCTACCTCGGAGCCGAAGACCCGGCGGCGCACGCCTACTCCGGACGCACTCCGCGCAATGCCGTCCTCTTCGGGCCGCCCGGACACGCGTACGTCTACTTCATTTACGGCAATCACTATTGTCTCAATGTTTCCTGCATGCCCGAGGGAGAAGCTGGGGGTGTGCTGCTGCGCGCCATGGAGCCGGTGTTTGGAATGGAAGCGATGGCCCGGGCTCGCGGCCTCGAGCTTGCGCCCTCGCCGCGACCCACGCAACTGCGATTGATTTCCAGCGGCCCGGGACGCATGGCGCAGGCGCTCGGCATTATCCGTCTCCGCGATAACGACAAAGACCTTACCGCTCGAGAATCGGACCTTTGGTTTGCGGACGACGGCTATCGCCCCGAGCGCATTGCAGCCACGCCGCGAGTCGGTATCACCAAGGCCATCGAGCAGCCGCTACGATTCGTGATTGCCGGGAATCCGTTTGTGTCGGCGACACGGGCAGCGTGAGCCCAGCTCAGCTATTCCGGATCGTGCCAGCCACCGATGTCGGCTGCCAACTCGCGCGAGTCTGGCGGACCCCAGGTGCCCGGCTCGTACAAGTCGGTCGGGCAGCAATCGCCAAGGATGGGATCGACGATCGCCCAGGCCGCCTCGACTGCATCCTGCCGCACAAACAGCAACTGGTCGCCCTTCATCGCGTCGGTAAGGAGGCGCTCGTAGGCATCCATCTCGTCGCTGGTGGTGTACTTCACCGCCGACAGCTCCACCGGCATGGGCACCATCAGCGGACCGGGCCGCTTGACTCGTCCGCCCAGACTCAGCTCGATATCGGGACCCAGGCGGAAGCGAAAATAGTTGCGGCCATCCACGCCCATCTTAGCCAGCGGTGGCTTGCGCAACTTCACGAAGACTTCCGTTGCGGTGGTGGGCAGGCGCTTGCCCGCGCGGATCAGAAATGGAACTCCCGCCCAGCGCCACGAATCGACCTCCAGGCGCAACGCGGCAAACGTCTCTACGTCGGAATTGGGCGACACGCCCGGCTCGTCGCGATAGCCGCGAAACTGTCCGCGAACGATGTTGGCCGGGCTGAGCGGCGGAATGGTGCGGAAGATTTTTACCTGCTCATCGCGCACCGAATCCACGTACATCATCGTAGGCGGCTCCATGGCCAGGAACGCGACCACCTGCAGCATGTGGTTCTGCACTACGTCGCGAATGGCGCCCGCCTCTTCGTAAAACTTTCCGCGCCCCTCCACCCCGAACGACTCGGCCATGGTGATCTGCACGCTGTGGACGTAGTTGCGGTTCCAGATGGGCTCGAGAAAGCTGTTGGCGAAACGGAATATCAACAGGTTCTCGACCGCCTCCTTGCCGAGATAATGATCGATCCGGAAGATGCGCTCTTCTGGGAAAGCGATGTGCAGCGTCTCGTTCAGCTTGCGCGCCGAGACTAGGTCGCGGCCGAAGGGCTTCTCCAGAATCACCCGCGCGTTCTGCGCGCACCCGGAACTCGCCAGCCCTTGCACCACCACGGGGAACATGCTGGGCGGAATCGCCAGGTAATGCGTAGGTGATTGCGCATTGCCAAGTTTGGCGCGCAGGGTAGCGTAGGTCTTATCGTCCGCGTAGTCACCATCGATGTAGCTCATCAGCTCGCAGAGCTTCGCGAAGGCTGCTTCGTCCACGCCGCCGCCAAATTTCACGAGGCTATCGCGGGCGCGATCGCGCAACTGTTCGACTGTCCAGCCGGACTTGGCCACGCCAATCACGGGTACGTTGAGCGTGCCGTGCTTCACCATGCTCTGCAGGGCGGGAAAGATTTTCTTGTGGGCCAAGTCGCCGGTGGCGCCGAAAAAAACGAATGCATCGGAAGTTAACGGTGCCATTAGGCTCCTCTCGCTAGGGGACAAAACCAAATGAGCCGGGACTGCCCTTGAGATCCAAACTAAGGCAGCAATCCGCCCGAAACAGTGTATCCGGCAAGCGGCGGGAAGGGGTAGTTGGGTTATGCCGGCGAGGTGAATAACTCGTGAACGCGTCCATCGATCGAGGCTGCCCTGCCAGTTTCACTCCTGTACCATAGAGGCAGCCCTGATGACTTCTTTCAGTCCAGTCTATTACTCCAGCGAACGCGTGCTCGAATTCGATCAACTGCGTCAACTCCTCGCCATTTACACGGGCTCGTCGCTCGGACATGAACGCGTGATGCAGCTCACGCCTTCGCGTGACCGCCAATGGATCGAACGCCAGCAGCAACTCGTCGCGGAGCTGCGCGGATACCTACGTGCCGGCGGGCGTTTCGATTTTCATGGTCTGCTCGATCCCACGACGCTGGTCAACAAGTCGCGTATCCGCGGTGCTGCCCTGGAGATCGCCGAGATACGGGATCTGCTGCTGGTAGCCGACCGCGCCGCCGAGTGGCGGGAGATCGCGCTGCATGCGCCGGTCGAAGTGCAGGACAAGTGGCAGGCGGTTTTGGAACTTTCGCAGACCCTGGCTGATCTCACGGTCCTGCTGCGCTACTTCCGCAACAAGATTCTGCCGGACGGCACGCTCGACGACAAGGCTTCGCCGGAGCTGGCGCGAATTCGCCGCGACATGGAGAAGCAGAAGCGCAGCATTCAAGAGTCGCTGCGTTCTTATCTGCGGCGGCTTTCCGAAGACGGCGCGGTGCAGGAAGAGCTGGTCACCATTCGTGGCGAACGCTTCGTCATCCCGGTAAAAGTGGAGCAGCGCCGCCGGGTGCAGGGGGTGGCGCACGGCGCCTCTTCGAGCGGACAAACGGTATTTATCGAGCCGCTGGAGACCATAGAGCAGAACAACGATCTGGTGCGGCTGCTCGAAGATGAGCAAGCGGAGATTCATCGTATTCTGTTGGAGATGACGGCGCGGCTGGGTGAACATGCCGACGCGCTCAGCAACGCGGTGTACGTTCTGTCCGAACTCGAGCTGCAATTCGCCAAGGCACGATTTGCCGAGGACTATGACTGCGTAGCCGTAAAGTTACTGGCGGATGGCGATACCGCAGCCGAATCGGGATCGTCACAAACTGGCGTGTCCCCGGTCACCGAATCACCAGTCGGTGGGTCATCCATCACGGACTCGTGTGATGCACTCGTACTGCGCAACGCGCGCCATCCGCTGTTGCAGCGGACCCTGAAGGCCCGGAACGTCAACGTGGTTCCGCTCACCGTCGAACTCGACAGCCAGCATCGCCAGCTCATCATCAGCGGCCCCAACACAGGCGGAAAAACCGTGGCCCTCAAGACCCTTGGGCTGCTGGCGCTGATGGCGCAATCGGGAATTCCGGTTCCGGCGGAGCGCGCCGAGCTGCCCATCTTCGATTCGGTGTTCGCCGACATTGGCGATTACCAATCCATTGAACAGAATCTCTCGACCTTTTCGGCGCACGTCACCAACATCGATCTCATTTCTCACCAGGCGACCGTGCATTCGCTGGTCCTGCTCGACGAGTTGGGCTCCGCTACCGATCCCGAAGAAGGCGCCGCGCTAGCGGTGGCTATTGCCGATTGCTTTCGGCGTGCGGCATGTGTCAGCGTCGTCTCTACTCACCACACGGCTCTCAAGGTCTACGCAGCGAACACGCCGGGCGTACTCAACGCGGCCGTTGGGTTCGACGAGAACACGCTCGCTCCGACGTTCGAGCTGCGCATTGGAGTGCCGGGTGCCTCGGCGGGCATCAACATCGCGCAAAAGCTTGGGCTGAACCCGGAGATCGTCACTCAAGCGCGCCAGCGGATGACATCGCAAGCCCAGGATGTCTCACGCTTTCTTGACCGCCTGCACTCGGAGTTGCGACAGATTGACACTGAGCGGGCCCAGCTTAGCGCACGCGAGCAGGATGTGGCCCGCGAGCGTCAGCATCTTGCCGTCGAGGGCCGCAAGGAACAGCGCGAGAAGCTGCGTGAGATGGAGAAGAAGCTGGAAAGCGTATTGCGCGACTTCGAGTATCGTGCCCGCGAAACCGTCAATGCCGTGCAAGACCGCGCCCAGGCGCTGAAGCTTTCGAAAGACGCGGAGCGCCGTATCGCCAAAATGCGCCGTGAATTCCGCGAGCAGTTCGATTCCACCGTGGTGGCGCACACCACCGGCGCCGACACGGGCGATCCCCACGCGCAGCAGCACGTCGTCAAGCAGGTCGGCGTTGGCGATACGGTGCGACTGAAATCGTTGGGCCGCGACGCCAAGGTGCTGCGCTATTTCGACGATGACAGTTTTGAGGTAGCGGTTGGGCCAATGAAAATGAAAGTCGCGCGCGATGATTTCGCCAGCGTGGTTGCACGGGCCGGAATCAACCCAGTGGAGTCGGCGCGCGCCCGCGGTATCAACGTAACCCTCACGCGCGAAGACGACAACGTCGCCACCGAGATCAACGTGATCGGCCAGACCGTGGACGAGGCTACTCGCGCGGTGGAGAAGTTTGTGGATCGCGCCTTTCTGGCGGGCGCGGTTCGTGTTCGGGTGGTGCACGGCAGCGGCATGGGAATCTTGCGCAAGGCGCTTCGTCAGTTCCTGCAAAGCCATCCGCACGTCGCCAGCGTGAGCGAGCCTCCGCAGAATGAAGGCGGCGGCGGTGCGACGGTGGTGGAACTGAGGACGTAAAAGGCAGCTATTCGCTCTGCGCTTTTCGCCAGAGGCTAGTGTCCCTTGCTTGAGAGGTGATACCGCCTGCGAACTGCCGCTTGAGGTTTCAGCTGAGAGCGAAAGGCGAATAGCGAGGAGCGAAAAGCGGATTCCTTGCGCTTCGCCGCACGCCTCTCTAGACTTAATCCAGCGATGAGCAATTTTGGTCAAACCTTGAAAGGCTACATCTGGTGGACCTGGCCGCGGGGCAACGTCCACTACGATGTCATGGTCACGCTCATCCTCGCCTTCATTTTCCTGGTGCCGCACTGGGTCAACTTCCGCGACAAACCGCAGGAGCGCCCGCCGCATCAAACCGAAGTCGTCGTACAACAAGAGGGAGACGGCTTCCTCTATAAGGTGGATGCCGCGGCGGTCAAGGGGGACAGCGATGCCGATATCCGGGACTCTCTGGCCCGCATCATCGAGCCCGTCGCGGGCTACGTGACCATCGATCGATATGAACCAGTACGCGACAGTAAACACAATGTGGTTGCGTATAAAGTTTGGGGACATCGCTAGTCACGATTGGCGCAACCTCGCCGCGGACTGCGCCCCCCAAGAATAACGTCGTCGCTCCGTCTTAAGTCTGAAGCAAGAGCCAGTATGAAGAACGTGAAAACACTCGCCGTGTTGGCTTGGATTCTGTGTTGCGCCGCGGCTGGATTGCAAGCGCAGAACCTGGAGACGGCGTTGAACGCGATGGACAAGGCCGCGGCCGACTTTCGCACCGCCCAGTGCGATTTCGTCTGGGACCAGTACCAGAAGGTGGTTGACGACCACGACTTTCAGAAGGGCACCATGTACTTCCGCCGCCAGGACAAGGACGTACAAATGGCGGCCGACATCACCTCGCCCGGCAAGAAGTATGTGCTGTTCACCGGAAACCTGGTCAGCGTGTATCAGCCCTCGATCGAACAGCTCACCGAGTACAACCCGGGCAAGAACAAGGCCGATTTCGAAAGCTTTCTGGTGCTGGGCTTCGGCGGTCGCGGGCACGACCTGGAGAAATCCTTCGACGTGAGTTATGCCGGCATGGAGCAGGTGCAGGGCGTGAATGTCGCCAAGCTGGAGCTCACGCCGAAGTCGCAAAGGGTGAAGAGCATGTTCCAGACGATCACGCTGTGGATCGATCCGGCGCTAGGCGTCAGCGTGCAGCAGAAATTTGCGGAACCCTCAGGCGATTATCGGATCGCCAAGTACAGCAATATTCAAATCAACCACAAGATTCCGGGCGATGTTTTCAAGTTGAAGACCACGGGCCATACCAAGGTAATCAAGCCCAGCGGGTAGGGAAGGCAGGGGTTAGAGGTCAGGGGTTAGAAGTTAGGGGCTGGAGGCGGTTTCTGAAGTATCGCAGGGCTGAGCAAGCTGCGGGAAAAGTCTGAACCCGGCTAAACTGACCCCTAATCCCTAGCCCCCGACTCCTGACCCCTTCCTCAATTCCTCCACCCGTTCGGCCATCGCCCACTTTAGGTCGTCAATCCCTTCGCCCGTCACTGCCGAGATGGGAAATAGTTCCAACTTCTTGCGCTTGCAGTAGCGCTTCAGCTTGGCAAGTTTTTCTTTGTTCGCCACATCCATTTTCGACGCGATGACGATCGTGGGCTTCGAGTCCAGTCCTGCACCGAAGTTCGCCAACTCGCGGGTGATCGCCTCGTAATCATGCACCGGATCAGGTCGGCCGCTGGAATCCGAAACGTCCACTAGATGCGCGAGCAGGCGAGTGCGCTCGATGTGACGCAGAAATTGCGTACCCAAGCCGGCGCCTTGGCTGGCGCCTTCGATCAATCCAGGAATATCGGCAACAACGAAGCTGACCTCTTCGGGCGCTTCCCCGACAGCCACCACGCCCAGATTCGGCTGCAACGTCGTGAACGGGTAATCGGCAATCTTGGGCCGCGCCGCCGAGATGCGCGAGATAAGTGTGCTCTTGCCGGCGTTGGGATAGCCGACCAGCCCGACGTCGGCGAGCAGCTTCAGCTCAAGACGGAGCGCGCGCTCTTCTCCGGGGTGCCCCTCTTCGTGCTCGCGAGGGGCCTGATGGGTCGATGTCGCGAAGCGCGCATTCCCGCGACCGCCGCGTCCGCCGCGCGCCACCACGACCCGCTCGTCGGGATGGGAGAAGTCACGCACCACTTCGCCGGTCATCTCGTCGTAAACGATGGTTCCGACGGGCACCTTCAGGACAATACTTTCGCCCTCGCGGCCGGTTTTGTTGGAGCCCTCGCCATGACGCCCGCGCTCGGCTTTGTATTCAGGATTGAAGCGGAAGTGGACGAGGGTGTTGTGGCGCTCGCTGGACTCCATCACCACGTCGCCACCATGACCGCCGTCGCCGCCAGACGGACCTCCGCGCGGCACGAACTTCTCGCGACGGAAGGCCATGCAGCCGTTGCCGCCGTCGCCCGCCTTGACTCGGATTTTTGCTTCGTCAACGAACATGAAAAAACACTGGTTAGGGGATAGTGGTTAGTGAAGATGCCGTCAGCTTTCAGCCATCAGCTTGAGGCAGACACGTCGGTCAGGCAGATCTGCCGTACAATCTTGGTGACCTGCGATTTCAGGGGTTAGCTGAAGGCCGATAGCTGACGGCTGACAGCTTCTCCCAACGAAAAAGGCCTCGCGTGACGAGGCCCGTCCTCATAACTAGTCGCTAGCTGCTAATTGCTAGCTGCTTCTTGCGGAGTCACCGACACGAACTTGCCCATCTGCCCGCGGTCCTTGAACTCCACCACGCCCGTCACCTTGGCAAACAGGGTATCGTCTTTGCCACGGCCGACGTTGACGCCTGGCTTGATGCGGGTGCCGCGCTGCCGCACGATGATGGAGCCGCCCGAAACCAGCTGGCCTCCAAACGATTTCACGCCCAGCCGCTGCGCATTCGAGTCGCGGCCATTCCGGGAACTACCTAAACCTTTTTTGTGTGCCATTGCAATGTCCTCAAAATTTCGAATACCGAGCTGTGGCCAGGCTACTGAAAAGTACCTTTGCAGCCGGTATTTTGAAGGGGCGCACCTTTAGGTGCGCCGATAGACCCTTTGTCTTTTGCCATCGCGAGCGGGCTTCAGCCCGCGAGGGATCTACTTGGTAGCCATCTGAACACTGGCCTAAAGGCCAGCTCTACCAAGCTAAGTTTCCTGCAAATCCGAGCCACTTGCGCGCGCCCGCGACATCAGCCGGCGAACCGCAGCCGGAAGGTGCATTACGACCGCATCAAAGCGCTTCGCCGCGGCGACTAGCGCCACGATTAACTGGCAGGTCAACATCGGACGTTACGCCTTCAGTTCCTGGCCGTCCACGTTAATGCCGGTGATCTTCACGGCGGTGTACGGCTGGCGATGCCCGTTTAGCTTTTTGTATTGCTTCTTGCGCTTGAAGTGGAAAACCAGGATTTTATCGGCCCGGCCCTGCTCCAGCACCTGGCCGCTGACGAAGGCCTTCGACGGCTTGCCGAGTTCGCCCTCGGAGCCGCTGACGGCCAACACTTCGTCGAACTGAACGTTTTCGCCGCTGGTCTGCGGCAGCTTCTCGATCTTAATCACGTCCCCGGGTGCGACGCGATACTGCTTTCCCCCGGCGCGGATCACCGCGTACATGGCAATGCCTCCAATGAACTTTTTCGGTCAGGGCACAGCGCCTGGCTGCTTCGCCTGACCCGCCGCGCACACCTGTGGCGCGAGCGGCCTTAAACTCTTTGTACGCTTGCACTTCCCCGAGCCAGGAAGGAGACCTTCACGGAAAGGCGGGGTGTCCCTGACGGGACCAGCTAGTACAGGCAAACCATAGAAGTGTAACGTGTTTGGGCAGGGCAGGTCAAACCGACTGGGGGTATTACGCATTGAGGGGATCTTGCTACACCGCGGCTCGTTCGATGCGCGTCGCTCTGTGTCTTGGAACACTCTTCTCGCTGGTGGGCGGCCGCGCGGACCCGGCGTGACTGATCGCTGCCGCTTCTATCGCAACAGCCGCGCGTTGCTTGCGGTCAGTCTCCAACTTGCGAAGTGCATTCGCGATGTCGTTTTCAATGATAATCGCAGTCTTCACACACTTTGTCGGCCTTTCTTGCGTTGGAGAGGATGTCCTGTGAGGCCTGCGTTGCCGACAGATCCCCGAACTCTGTATGCGATCCGGCCGACCATACCTCACGACCAAATATTACCAGCCCACCGTTGGCATTGAAATAAAAAAGGGGGCCTTCCGGCGTGCCCCCATCAGTTATGCCAACCGCAACCCGTCCCTCCGCTGAGCCGACAGTTTGGCCGTTAACTGTGCCTGAGACGCTTGTTCCTGCCCCGACCTCGTTGGACCCAATCGGGTGATCGATTGTTATGGGACCAACCTGCGCCGACAATTTCTCGGGGGTTATCCACTTCTTGAACTTGTCCCAAAGGCTCTCGCCACACTTGGGATCACCGCCGGTCGCAGTGCCTGCGTCGGCCTCATCAAGTCCAGACGGGTCCGTCAAGTTTACTGGGTCATCGAGTACGTAGCCGTACAGATTGGTATCACCACCCTTGAATAGCACCGGGTCCTTGGCGGTCCAGCGCCCCAAGCTCGGGTTATAGTCGCGGGCTCCAAAGCGCACGAATTTTGTGTCCGGGTCATACAAGCCGCCCGCAAAACCAAAGGGCTGGAAGCCGGGATTGGTATCGTTGATGACGTTTCCGAACTCGTCGTAGTCAATCCGTTCCACGACTGCGCCGTAGGCGTTCACTACAAGACGTGGGCTACCCAGTTGGTCCGAGAAGATGCGATAAAACACCCTCCTCCGAATCATGTAATCCGGTGACGCGGAGCCAGTCGCGTAAACGAACCGACTGACAACCTGATTCGTGCGGTCCAACTGTGCCACCACCCTCTTGCCATCGTAGAGAAATCCAGCCACGACTACGCCGTTCACCTCTTTGCCGATACGGCGGTTCAAGGCATCCAAGACATAGGTGATCTGCGCGCCGCTAGGCAGGTTTACCGCAATTAGATTACCCAGCACATCGTAGGTGTAGGTTGTCACCTGGGAGCCAACGGTCTGGGTTGCTAATTCCCCATTAGCGGTGTAGGTGAAGGATGCGTTGCCATAGGTCAGAAGCCGATCCTGCGCGTCGTATGTTCCGTTAACCATTCCCGAGGGCGTGGTCGCGCTTAGCCGGTTGGAGTTGGTGTCGTAGGTATAGCTGGAGGAAGCCACTCCATTCTCACTGACGCCGGTTAGGCGGCCTGCCTGGTCGTAGGTGTAACCGTATGTCGTCTGTCTGCGACCAATAAGTTCTGTTTTTGCTGCTATCCGGCCATCGGCGTCGCGGGTCAACCTCATGCTGTAGAGAAGCATGGGGCCGCCTTTGCCTTGGTAAACAGACAGTTCGCCAAAGGCGTTGTAAACACGCGTATCCACCGCCCGGGCGAGTGCGGTTCGGTTGATCAGACCGAAGTCTTGCAAATCGTGGCTCACGGCCAAAGGTCCCGCCCTGGTGAGCAATCCATCATTGTCGTAAGCAAATTGGACGGTGTTGCCGCCGTTGATGCTCTCGGATGTAACCCAGAAATTATTGTTGTAGGTTCGGCTGACGCTTCCCGCGACCGTTCCTGCCAAAGTGAATGAAATCGGGAGCGGCCCGTTGTAGCCATAGGCTAGCGCCTCGCCTCCGCCAATGGAAGCCCCGCTCAGATTCCCGGTGGTCGAATCGTAGGAGTAGTTGATCGTCTCGGTCGGTGTGGTGGTCGAGCTCAAGCGGCCGGCGCTGTCATAACCGAACCTGACCATTTGCCCATCAGGGCGAGTGAGGGTGATGAGGGCACGGTCAGCATCGTAGGAGTAGTTGGTTGTTCCACCGCCTGGGAGAACGGGTGGGTCATAAGCCGTGAGCAAGTCCACGCTGGTGTAGGAGAGGCCATGCGCTTCCTTACCGGGTGGAGTGACGGAGGTAAGGTTGCCGTTGGCATCATAGGTGTAGTTGATGGTGCGGCCATCGGGCAGGGTTGTGCTTAGCCTGCGTCCGTCTGGATCGTGGGTGAAACTGGTAGTCAGGTTCTGCGGATCGGTGACGCTGGAGACGAAACCATTGGAGTCATAGGCCAGGACAGTTGTACGGGTTCCCTGGGCGAAGTTTGATAAACGGCCGTGGTCGTCATAGTCAAACTGGGTGGGCAGCAGGGTGCCGGGCTGAAAACTGCTCAGGCGTTCGAGCGAGTCGAGTTCCCGGGTCGTCCTTCGCCCCATCGGGCTGGTATCCACGTAGGTTTTGGTGGCACCCGTGAAGATGGAGTTGTAGGTGCGTCCATTGACGGTTGCAGTGTCGGTCTGGTTGGTTAAACTGAAGGGATTGCTGGGATCGCCCAGAGTATCTGTGCGGCTGCCGCTGGTCACCATCGTCAAGGTGCCCAGGGTCAGGGTTCCACTCAACGGCACAGGTGCCTGAAGTCCCCAACGGGGGTCTGGTCCCATCGTGCTGCTGGTTGTGGTTCCATCCGGCAGGGTGGTGCTCCCCAGGAGTTGCCCGGCCTGCTGGGTGTCTGTCATGGTGGCTTGCAGGCCGCTGGGCCAAGTGTTGGTGAATTGTTCGCCGGGAACGCCAGTCGTGACCTGAAACGTGCTCGCTCTTCCCAAGGCGGTGGTGGTGGTCACACTATAGCCCGAGCTGGAATCCGTGCGGCTTAGCGTGTTGGAACCGCCCGCCGGATCCGAGTCTTTGGTTAGCCTGCCGACGCTGTCGTAGGTGTAGCTATAAACGTTGCCGTTCGGGTCGGTGCGGGCGGTGATCAATCCCCCGCTGGTGTTGGTGAACGTGGCAGTATGGCCGGCTGGATCGCTTACCTGACTCAAGAATCCGTTGCCATCCAAGCTCAGGGTCGTGGTTTGGGAGAAAGGTGAAACGATCGCTGTGGCATGCTCCGAGCCGTCGCGCTGAATGGTCGTTACATTCCCGCTGCCATCGGTAATCGTAGTTAGGTTTCCCGCCGCATCATAGCCGAATTGATACTTCAGGGCCCCAGTCAGGGGCTGCAAAGTCTGAACATGGCGACCGGTAAAAAAGTCGAAGAGATAGATCTCACTACCATCTTGCGACGTAAACACGAGGTTGTCGTTGTACGTCACAAAGCCGCCAAGTTGCCATGCACTCCGCTGTGTGCCATCTCCCAGGAACAGGGTGTTGTTGTTCAGGTCATAAGCATGGTGGACGTTCACAGTCCAGCCGCCGATCATTTGCGCATCGCTGGTGCCCACGCCGTATGCGCCAATACGGCCCGGAGCGCGATCGCCTTCGTAGTGCAGGAAAAACCCCGTGCCAGTGATGGGCACATCCTCGCCCAGACTCTGGTTTTGGCACCCAATGCTGGAGGCAAATGTCACAAGACAGGAGTCATCCTGGTTATCGTTAACGATTGGGATCAAGTTGAAGGTCAACGTCCACGGCACGTTGGGGGTTTGTTCTCCAAGTCCAGTCTCGGCTCCAGCCTCAAAAGGAAAGTTACTGACGGTCAGCGGCCCAACCGAGCCCGGGAGCGCAAATGTGAGGGGCCAGTTCCCTGTAACAGGCTCAACGGGCCAAACAACGGGCTCCTCTCCATATGTACCGTCGCAGTTATAGATTCTTTGCGTCACATCCAAGGATGGGGCAGGTGTGAAGGTGTAGGTACCATTTGGCGCATCAATCAGGATTTGCGAACCGGGGAATTGAGGTGCAAAGGTGTTACCTATCAAGGTTACGTAAAGGAAGAGTGGCTGACCACAAGTGTCCTCGAGTGACCATTCATCGTCCATCGAACCCGTACCATTTAGATCGACAGCCCCCCATAGCAAAGTGGTCGCGCAACTGCCCTCTATCACCGGCATGTTTACCGCCGCGGTAGCCGTCCGGTTGATTGAGAAGACCCAGTTACCGCAGCAGCTAACTTGACCATTCCCCGTGAGGGTGTAGGTCCCTTGCCAGGCCGTGACCTTGGCCCAATCGTCACAGGTTGCCTGGGGCTGCGAAGCGCCAACCCTTCCTGGTGCTCTTCCCAACTTCGGTGTCGAGCCCGTGGACCCGCCGCGCGAGCTCGTGCTCGGCGCGCCCTGACGCTGCTGGCGGTTGGATGATGCCGCCTCAACATCCTTAGAAGGAACAGTCGTGCCACTGGGTTGGTGGGATACGCCCTCGTATTCGCCACGACCGCGAACCGCAGGTGGCTGTTGGGCCACGCTTATCGTGACGAGAGAGAAAGGGACGAACAGCAGAACAATGCGGGCGAGTAAACGCATGACGTGTTCCCTTCGCACCAGCGCCTTGCTCAGGAGAAGGGGCGCCAGCGCGCCGAATGCGCGTGAGACCTCTGTTGGGGTCCCCCACGGAAATCTAGACGATTCTGCGGCAGAGTGCCGCGCGTCTAATAAAGTTGCCGGGTCGACTCATGGTCGAGGGCTCTTTGGATTCAGAAATTGCAGCGAACAATATCACTAAGACGGCGGCAACGCAATGTTTTTATGAAGCACAGCTACTGCCCGCTTTTCCTCCTGTTACGATAACTTTGTGTCCTCGCTGCTGGACGTCCGAAATCTCACTGTCGAATTTGCCACTGCCCAGGGAAATGTGACCGCCGTCCGCGATGTGAGCTTTCAGATTGCGCCCGGCGAGGTGCTGGGACTGGTGGGGGAGTCGGGATCGGGGAAGTCTGTCAGTGCGCTGGCTATCCTGCGGTTACTGCCGCCACAGGCACGCATTCAAGGCGACATTCAATTCCTCGGGGAGGATCTCCTTGCTATGCCAGCGCCGGAGATGCGGCACATTCGCGGCGCTGGGATCAGCATGATCTTCCAGGAGCCGATGACAGCGCTCAATCCGGTGATGCGCGTGGGCGACCAGATTGCCGAGGCGGTACTGGCGCATGCGGAAAAGCAGATCCCTTGCGGGCTAAAGCCCGCTCGGGATGACAAGAATGATGACAAGAATAAAGACCTTAACGGCGCGGCTGAAGCCGCGCCCCTTCAAAACGAAGTTGACGCGGGCCTAAAGGCCCGCTCTACCACCAAGGCCGAAGCCTGGCGCCGTGCAGTCGAAGCCTTACGCACCGTCGCCATCGCCGATGCCGACCGGCGCGCCCGCGACTATCCCCACCAACTCTCCGGCGGCCAGCGCCAGCGCGTGATGATTGCCATGGCCGTGGTGAACCGGCCATCGCTGCTGATTGCCGACGAGCCTACCACCGCCCTCGATGTCACCATCCAGGCGCAAGTACTGGACCTACTCAGCGAGCTGCGCGAGAAGTTCTCCCTGGCGATGCTGTTTATCTCCCATGACCTCGCCGTCGTCTCGCAGATATCCCACCGTATCGGAGTGATGTACGCCGGTAGCCTGGTCGAAATGGGAACGGCGCAAGAAGTTTTCACTCATCCGGTGCATCCTTACACCCGCGGGCTGTTACACTCTGTGCCGACGCTGCGCACGGAGCGCGGCCGACCACTCCAGACCATCGAGGGGACTGTGCCTGCCATTACCGCGCTGCCGCCGGGCTGTGCTTTCGAGCCGCGCTGCTCTTCGCGTATCGACGCATGTTCCGTGGCGCTGCCGCCGCTGGTCGAAGTTGCCCCCGGCCATCTGGCCCGTTGTCCGGTTGTTTCCGCGGAGGCGCGCTGACCGATGCGCCTTCTCCTGTTAAGCGACATCCATGCCAACCTCGAAGCGATGGAGGCATGCCTCGCCGCCGCTCCCGCGTACGACATGGTCGTGAACCTGGGGGACGTGGTCGGCTACAACGCGTCGCCGAACGAGGTTTGTGAGCGCGTGCGCGCCATGGGCGGGCCCGTGGTGCGCGGGAATCATGACCGCGCCTGCACGGGACTAACCGACCTGTCCGAGTTCAACCTGGTGGCGGCGATGTCAGCACGTTGGACCCAAATCACGCTGGCGCACGAGCATCTGGACTGGTTGCGCAGCTTGCCACAAGGCCCGATGCGCGTGGACGAGCTAGCTGGAATGGAATTTGTGCATGGTTCCCCGCGCGATGAAGATGAGTACCTGTTGAACGCTTCCACAGCCAACGCCAATTTTCACTTGCCCGGCCACGCCGACGTCATGATGTTTGGGCACACTCATCTGCAGGGAGGCTTCGTTTATCAGGAGGGTAGGACGCATCCAATCGCGCCTGGTTACGGCACCATGGAAGGTCCCGTGGAGTCGACCCTGACGCTTACGCCGGGTGAGCGTTACCTCATTAATCCCGGTTCGGTCGGCCAGCCCCGCGACGGTGACTGGCGGGCGGCCTTCGCTCTCTATGAGAAGAAAGGCGATGCACCGGCGAGCGTGACCTTCTATCGCGTCCCCTACCCCGTTAAGCAGACGCAGGACAAGATTTTTGCGGCCTCCCTGCCGGAGCGGCTGGCACTACGATTGGCGACAGGACGGTAAGGTCAGCAATTCCAATGTCAGAATGATTCCGCGACGGCTGGTGGGTCACCAGCATCCAGGTTTCTGGGGTAAACTACACGTCATGCTGGCCCGCCCATTTCCCACAAAATCCAAGTATCGCTCGCAGGAGTTTGACGGCGGCGCAATCGATCGCTCGGACGAGGGCTATCTAGTGGCCTACATTGACGGCGGGGCTCGTGGCAATCCCGGTCCCGCGGGCTATGGCGTCGTCATCGAGGACGAAATTGGCCGTCCCGTTGCCGAACTCAGCGAGTTCCTTGGCCGCCAGACGAATAACTACGCCGAGTATTCAGGGTTATTAGCCGCTCTCAACTACACGCTCCGGCACGGTTTCAAAGCGCTGAAGGTGGTCAGCGATTCTGAACTGATGGTGAAGCAGATCAACGGCGAGTACAAGGTCAGCAATGCCACGCTGAAGGAGCTTCATGCCCGGGCGAAGAAGATGATCGACCAGCTTGATTATTTCGAGATCA
Organism: uncultured Acidobacteriaceae bacterium; assembly: GCA_963794545.1. Taxonomy (GTDB): domain Bacteria; phylum Acidobacteriota; class Terriglobia; order Terriglobales; family Acidobacteriaceae; genus Bog-257. Next base: position 510,991 of record CAWCEH010000007.1, on the reverse strand, counting down.
CGCATGTGCTTCGCGAGAAGAACCGGGATGCCGACCGCCTGGCGAACCTCGCCATGGACCGCGGGATCGAGAAGAAGGCGCCCGCGATGAGTGCTACGGATGTCGGCGGTGTTGCGTCCGTGGTGCCCGAACTCAATGGCGTGGTGCGTAACGGAGTTGTCGAATTCCTGGGGAATCCGCTCCCCGATGGGACTCTCGTCAAGATTCGCGCCGCTACACCCACGGCAAAGAAATAGTCGACTAGGCTGGGACGGCCTTTGCGCCGGCCGTCGATTGCACGGTAAAGCCCGCCCGCATCTGCGGCGGCTCAATCGTCTGTATATGTTCCGGCGGATTCTCCACCGCCCACGCCAGAGCCTGCGTCATCTGCTGCAACGTTACCAAAGCAAGCCGTTGCGCGCCTTCGCGCGTAGCCGGAAACAATCTTGCCAATGCATACAGCGGAATAAGGGCATAAGGCCACCTGCGTCCAGGCCCCAGTACATACCAGGGACGCACGAAGGTCGCCGCCACGCCACTTTCTCGGATGAGACGTTCACCTTCCGCCCGTGCTGCCTGGTACTTCTGCATGATCGGCGCCGGTCGTGCAACGCTGAGATAGACAAAATGGCGCACGCCAGCTTCGACCGCTGCGCGCACCGCCTCCTGGCACGACTTCAAATCGATAGCGCGAAATTCTGCGGCCTTCCGTGGATTGGGATGCGCGACGCCAACCAGGTGCACGAACGTATCGGCCGGCGCGATTTGCGACGCGTAGCTTTCTCCGTGAAGCGCGTCGCCGCGCACCGGCTCGCAGCCAGTGGCCAGCTTCGACTCGGAACCTGCCCGGACCAGCGCGCGCACATGGTGTCCGCGGCGCAATAATTCCCTCGCCAAATTACTCCCCATAAAGCCCGTCCCGCCCGTAAGGAACACGTCGTGTCGCGTGGAACTCATCCGCCCCTCCATGGACTGAAAATCAGTCGCCGAATTCTAGTACGGTTTTCGAGAGAAGTCAGATTCTTTTTGGACGGGGGATCTAAAGCGGTTCCAGGATTGATGTACTCGTACCCGCCGCGCACGACTCCCGGGAGCCGCTCAGAAGACTGGAAACCTACGGGCGAGCTACTACAGCCCTACTTCGATTCTTGACCGTGGGTCCAGGTAATCCCGCAGGCCGTCGCCGATGAAGTTAAACGACAGCACGGCCAGCATGACCGCAGCGGCGGGGAAGAGCACCAGGTGGGGAGAGTCGAACAGGTGGGAGCGCGCGTCGTTCAGCATCGAACCCCAACTAGCGGCCGGAGGCGGTACTCCTAGACCGAGGAAGCTCATGGTGGCTTCAGCTAGGATTGCGCCCGCCATTCCGATCGCCGCCTGCACGATGATGGGCTGAATGATGTTGGGCCAGATGTGGCGCACGATGATGCGCAGATCGCTTGCTCCCAACGCGCGCGCAGCTTCCACAAATTCGCGTTCGCGAACGGCCAGCACCTGAGCGCGGACTAATCGGGCATAGCCCACCCATCCGCCAATCGATAACGCCAGGATCAGATTGAAGATGCCGGGCCCGAGGAAAGCTACAAACGCAATCGCCAGCAGGATTCCGGGGAACGACATGAACGCGTTCATCACGACCACGTTGAGCACGCGGTCGGTTACTCCGCCATAGTAGCCGGCAATCGAGCCGAAGATAAGACCGAGCGTGAGCGACGCGACCACCACGCAACTTCCCACCAGCATCGAGATGCGTGCGCCGTAGATAATGCGCGAGAGGATATCGCGTCCCAGTTCGTCGGTGCCAAACCAGTGTGAGGCCGACGGTCCGATGAGTCGCGCCGGCAAGTTAATCTGCGCGGGGTCCCGGGGAGCGATCCAGGGTGCGAACAGGGCGCACAACAGAAAGATGGCGACCATTACGACGCCCGCGGTGGCAAGCAGATTATAGCCAGCAGCCCGGCGGAACGAAACCAGTTGAGCGGTGGACGCCATGCAGCATCATGGTAAATGAATACGGCGGCGTTCTTTCGAAAGCGCCGCCGAGAGTTGGGATTCGCGACCCAGCCGTTACTTCATGGTGATGTCGCGTATCAGATAGCTGGCCACCGCCCGCGCGTTCTCGACGCGCTTGTCGATCACCTGCTGCTCTTTGCTCTTGTCGCCATATTGTTTCAACCGCAACTCAAGCACCTTCATCCCCAAGCCATCGAGAGCGGCCATGTTCTTGTAGGTGAGTTCGAAACCAATGTCCCAGTCGTCCACGCTGGCTTTGGTCTGGTTCAGGAAAATGCCATAGCTCTCGATGAGCCCGGCGCTCTTCTCGGCTTCCCACAGCGGCTTGATGTTGTTCTTCACGTCATCCATAAACGCGTTGAAGCGCCCGGGAAGGATATGGACCAGGGTGACCCGTTCCACGTTGCCCTCGGTGTATTGATCCTGTGCCGCCGCCGTGGCCAGAGACACGAGGGTGACACACAATGCTGCTACTGCGAGCCACAAAGCTTGCTTCACGTACAGCCTCCTTGTTTGGTGATGTGCGGAGTGTGCCTTATCCGCGTTGTCCCGTAAAGCAAATAATGGCAGGCTCGCCAAATTTCTACAGTCTTGTATGCCTTAGTTCGACGTTAATGGAGAGCAGGGCATCACGAATCGGGTGTAGCCAGAGTGGACGTATGCCACGAAATGGCGAACGCTCTCGCGACATTTGCGCCACAGGTCTAGAATTGTGGATTCGGTCGTCCAGACTGGAAGATCCGGACAGTCGGCCCATGTTGCCCTTCAAACTGGTCTATAGCGAGAAATACTTCCTGCCGATTGGCGAGCACATTTTTCGCGCCGACAAGTTTCGCCTGATTCGCGAGCGCCTGTTTGAGCAAGGCGTCGTCGACGAATCCGATTTTGTGGTTCCACAGCCGGCGAGTGAAGCCGATGTCCTCCTGGTGCATTCGCCGATGTATGTGAACAAGTTGATGGAGGGCAGCCTAAGCGCGCGCGAGGAGTTGGAGATGGAGATTCCCTACTCACCGCAAGTGGTGGATGCCTTCATGCTTCACACCGGGGGTTCGATCCTGGCAGCGGAACACGCGCTGGAAGACGGTGTCTGCGTCAATGTGGGGGGCGGATTTCATCACGCGTTTCCCGAGCACGGAGAAGGCTTCTGCATGATCAATGATTTTGCGGTTGCCATTCGAGCCATGCAGAAGCGCGGCAGGATTCGCCGTGCCATGACGGTTGATTGTGACGTGCATCAGGGAAACGGCACTGCCTTTATCTTTGGAAATGCGAAGTCCAGTCCGAACACGTTACCCTCGTGGCCGCCTGCGACCATGGGATCCACGCGACGCCCGATCATGACAGAGGCACCCAGTAAAGATGTATTCACGATTTCCCTGCATCAGGAGAACAACTATCCCTTTACCAAGCCGCCGTCTTCCATCGACGTCAATCTACCCGATGGCTGCGGCGATGCCGAATATCTGGCCTGGCTCGATAATGCCCTGAGTTCCGGCCTACGGCTGTTCGAGCCGCAACTGATCTGCTACGTTGCGGGCGCCGATCCCTACTGCGAGGACCAGCTCGGTGGATTGAACTTGTCCATCGACGGGTTGAAGCGACGCGACGAGCTTGTGTTTAGAGTCGCGCGCGCGAGAGACATACCCGTGATGGTCACTTACGCCGGTGGCTATGCAAACCGCATCGAAGACACGGTAACCATTCACTGCAACACGGTGGTCGCGGCCGCTGAGGTCTATCGCACAACGCCGAGTGAAAGTTCCCGATAGGCTTTATTGCTGCACTTGCTCTGTGAGTTTGTTCGCCAGCTTCCGCGTTCTTCTTCGGGCGCGCGTGCCTTCAGCATGGCGAATGCCCCCCAACTACTGACATCTTCATTCTTCCTTTCCGTCCCTTAGTGGTAAACCCTCAGTTCGTACACCCTTTGCCAGTCGCTTCTTTACTTTTTCAATTGGCTCCTCGATGGGCAAATCCTCGGGCTGAACACCGCCAATGCGCTTAATGGCTGCTCGCACTTCTTCCCCAACTCTTCGATGTGTCTGCATAGCCGCATGTTCACCTTGGATGCGCTCACGTTCAAGCTTCTGCTGGGTTTGGGTGATCCTAAACTCGTTGGCGGCAAGTTCTGCGCGGCCAGCTCGATCAAGCAATTTATCTTTCGGGGGAATCTTTTTCCGGCGCATTATGTCCGCGAGCCCCATTCCGTAAAGGCCCCGGTAGCCCGCATCGTTGAAAAGGGCGAATCGAGTGACGCCAGCACTTCGCGCTGTCCCAGCAAGGATCTTATTGCTCATTTGTACTCTCTCGCGCAGAGCAACGCGCTTTTCTTGATCACTTACCTCCTGCCGCCTCGTTTGAACTGCGAAATACGTGTGTGCCGTGGCAACTTCTGGCTTAGTCGTATCTGCACTCATTGCAATGAGATAGCAAGCATATAGCGTGAGATAGCAGTCTGCTCTTTCTAATGCAGCTCCCTTTCCAGCGATGATCACCTTCTTGGTATCAAGAAAGTGATACTTAGGGTTGATGTGCGACCCTTCGCATGCTGTTCTCGCTTTGCTGATGACCGTCTCGAAGTTGTCCCACTTTTCATATCCGAGAATTCCCTGAATATCACGCGCCATCCAGTAATCCTCTCCGTTGGGAGCTACGTGCTTCTTTTTGTCCAAGGCCCGTATCACGGCATCAAGGGGTTCCATGCAAACGCTCTCCTTTGAGCGGATTATAGCAGGTATTGGAAATCGCCTTAATTAAATTCCAATCATTGCTTTCGGATTCCCATTCGTATATATTGTCCAGGGGTAGCAGGATTATGGGACTTCGAGAAAACTTCCAAAAACTCATCAACAAAAAGCAGCAGGAAGTAACAGAGTTGGAACTTCAGATTCGAGAGACGAAAGCCTACATTCAAGGTCTCGAAGACTCGATGAAGCTGCTTCCTCGTGATGCAAATGCTGCGGTGGAACACACCCTGCGCCCTGACAGCAGCCTAGCGAAGACGAGGGACGCTATTAAGGCAGCAGGGGCCCCAATGCCGATTGCTGACATCCTCAAAGCGATAGGCAAGCCACAAGACAAGAAGCATCGCGTATCTCTCGCTGGAACTCTTTCGGGCTACGCTCGTAACGGTAAGGTTTTCACAAAAACGGCTCCGAACACATTCGGATTGATCGAACTTAGAGTTCCTGCATGTGATGAGGACGAACTGCCGGAAGAATTTGGCAGTATGCAATAAAGAGACAGTCGCCGCCCAGTCGGTGCTAGGAGACGGCTTATAATCGGCAGATCGCGCACCCGCGATTGGGAGTTCGACTCTCTGCCCGCCGCGCCGATTGGTTGTACTCCAATAGTCGAACCCGTCTCATTTGAGACTGTTCCCGAGAGGGCCTCCAGATTAAGAACCGGTAAGTTCACCTAATGGGCTCTGGCCGACTTGCTTTCAATGCAAGATTGGAACACTGCCAGTCACCGCGGCATGAGAGAAGCACGTCGCTGCGTGATATCCTGATTTCAGCGCGGAAACCGCAGGTTTCCGCCCACCCAGCCTGAGCTGTGGACTCCTGACAATGTTTGAGAACCTTACAGATAAGCTACAGCGTGCCTTTAAGAATTTGCGCGGACAGGGCACCCTGACCGAAGAGAACATCGGCGAAGCGCTGAAAGAAATCCGCATGGCGCTGCTCGAAGCCGACGTTAACTTCAACGTAGTCAAAGAATTGATCGAGCACATCCGCGAAAAGGCCCTAGGCCAGGAAGTGCTGACAGCGCTTTCCCCCGCTGAGCAGGTCGTAAAGATTGTTCGCGACGAATTGATCGCCATTCTTGGCAAAGACGCCGCCAAGCTGAAGTTCGCCTCGCAGCCACCCACGGTCGTTCTGATGGCGGGTCTACAGGGTTCCGGCAAGACGACTACTTCAGGCAAGCTGGCAAACTGGCTCAAGCAAGGCGGACACCGGCCCATGCTGGTCTCGGTGGACGTTTACCGTCCGGCGGCACGTGAGCAGCTCAAAGTAGTTGCGCAGGCCATCAAAGCCCACATCTACGAAGGTAAGGTCGAGGAATCCAACACCGCGACCGTCGAGCGGCTGGTGAAGGAAGCGCGTCGCGAGGCGATCAATAACGCTTGCGACGTGCTCATCGTTGACACCGCCGGCCGGTTGCACATCGACGAGCAGTTGATGGACGAGATGCAGTCGCTGAAGAAGATCCTGAATCCGCAGGAGATCCTCTTCGTGGCTGACGCGATGACTGGCCAGGATGCGGTGAAATCGGCCGACGAATTCCACAAGAAGCTCACGCTCACCGGTGTGATACTCACCAAGATGGATGGCGACGCCCGTGGCGGCGCTGCGCTTTCCATCCGCAATGTCACCGGGCAGCCCATCAAGTTCATCGGCATGGGCGAAAAATACGATGCCCTGGAGTTGTTTCATCCCGATCGTATCGTCGGACGCATTCTCGGGATGGGTGACATCCTATCGCTGATCGAAAAGGCCGAAGCCCATCTCGACAAGAAGAAGTCGGAAGAGTTTGCGCAGAAGGCACTCAGCGCTGACGGCTTCTCGCTGGAGGATTTTCGCGATCAGTTGCGACAGGTGAAGAAACTGGGCTCGTTACAGAGCATCATGGGCATGATGCCCAAGATCGGACCGTTCGCCAACATCCAGAAGTCGGCGGATAAAGTGGACGAGAAGCAACTCAGCCGGGTGGAGGCGATCATCAACTCCATGACGCCGCACGAACGCGAGCACCACGAGGTCATCAACGGCAGCCGGCGCAAGCGCATCGCCCGCGGTTCGGGGACGAGCGTCCAGGAAGTGAACCATCTACTGCGGCAGTACGCGCAGATGCGAAAGATGTTTAAGAGCATGGGCAAGCCCAGCTTCGCTCGCCGGCTGGCGGGCATGAAGATGCCGGGCATGTAGGAAGGACCGCTCTTCGCCGTTCGCTTAGGCGAAAAAGCGACGCTCGGGTAGTGCGGACCTTTAGGTCCGCGTCCAAGCTGTTCTAATGATCAGGGCTTTAGCCCAGGCCTTCCGGCCGCACGAGGCAAATTCATTGGCTATTTATCTTCCAGCAACCGCAGATGAAGAACACGTCGCACTCGACGAATTGACTCCTCGCGAGATCGTGCGCGAGCTTGACAAATATGTCGTGGGCCAGAACCAGGCGAAGCGTGCCGTAGCCATCGCCCTGCGCAATCGCATGCGCCGCCAGAAGCTCTCGGCCGAACTTGCCGAAGAGGTGATCCCCAAGAACATCATCATGATCGGACCCACGGGTGTAGGCAAGACCGAGATCGCGCGGCGGCTGGCGAAACTGGCCAATTCTCCCTTCATGAAGGTGGAGGCTTCGAAGTTTACCGAGGTCGGTTACGTGGGCCGCGACGTCGAGTCCATGATCCGCGATCTGGTGGAGATCGCTATCGACATGGTGCGCGAGGAGAAGCTGGAAGACGTGGCCGATAAGGCCGAGCTAAACGCTGAAGAACGGCTGCTCGACCTGCTACTGCCGGCGATGCCGGCTCCGGTGCAGACGCGTCCCGCGGCACAAGACCCGCAGCAGATCGGATTCAACATCGGCAGCGAACCGTTGTTGGCCGGCGAACCGGGGTCGCGCACGCGAGAAAAGTTTCGCCAGCAGTTGCGTGAAGGCAAGCTCGACGAGCGCATCGTGGAGCTGGATGTCCGCGAAAAATCCATGCCCGCGTTTGAGATCATCACCAATCAGGGCGTCGAGGAGATGGACGTCAACATGAAAGACATGTTGCCCAACATCTTCGGCCAGCGCACCAAGAAGCGGAAGATGAAGGTCAGCGAGGCCTTCGAGTACCTCATCCAGGAAGAAGAGCAGCGCTTGGTCGACATGGACCAGGTACAGCGCATCGCCGTGGAGCGGGTGGAGAACTCGGGTATCATCTTCCTCGACGAAATCGACAAAATCGCAGGACGCGAAGGCGGGCATGGACCTGACGTTTCGCGCGAAGGCGTGCAACGCGACATTTTGCCCATCGTCGAAGGCACCACGGTGAACACGCGCTATGGCATGGTGCGCACCGACCACATCCTGTTCATCGCTGCCGGCGCATTTCACGTGTCGAAACCCAGCGACCTGATTCCCGAACTGCAGGGGCGCTTCCCCATTCGCGTGGAGCTGCAGTCACTGACGGTGGAAGACTTCATCAAGATCCTGACCGAGCCCAAGTCATCGCTTACCAAGCAGTACATCGCGTTGCTCGACACTGAAGGGTTGAAGCTGGAGTTCACTACGGAAGCACTAGAAGAAGTGGCTAACTTTGCTTTCCGCGTGAACGAAGGGACGGAGAACATCGGCGCACGCCGCCTGCACACCATCATGGAGCGCGTGCTGGACGAGATCAGCTTTGAGGCTCCGGACATGAAGGAGAAGAATGTCACCGTCGACGCCGACTACGTTCGCAAGACCCTTACCGACATCGTGAAGGACCAGGATCTGTCGCGCTACATACTGTAATTCGGTTGTGGGGTGTTGCTGCTAGAGCAATTCCTAGGGTGGCGTAGCTTGGGTAGTACTGCCGTCGCTACGGAACTCGGATCTATTCTCGAATGGCTTTGCGTCCCGCATGCGCCAACTGCATCCCAGCTATACCGCCTTGCTCATGAATGAAGCGTACGATTCGGGCGAGCGGCGCAATGTGATCGTCACTCCAGATACCCAGGTCCTGCGGAGTGATGCGGCCTTCCGGAAGAATGGCCGTTGCTTCGGTGAACACCAATCCAGCCCCACCCACGGCGCGGCTGCCCAGATGCACAAAATGCCAGTCGTTGGCATATCCGTCGGTGCTGGAGTATTCGCACATTGGCGAGACGAATACACGGTTCGCAAAGGTGACATCTCGAATCGAGAGCGGATCGAACAGATGGGCCATGGGTCTTGCGCTGCCTCTCTAATCTGAAGGGTGGGTCTTGATCGGCTTTTGAGATGAGGGCGGGTAGAATCAGAAGTCTTCTTCCTCGTCGGCCAGCTCTTCGCCGGGATACTGGGCCTCGTAATAGAACTCCAGGTCCTTATCCAGCTTAGCCCAAAATGCCGCATCTCGAACCGGAGGCGAGTCGTTGCGCAAGGAATGCTCTCGAGAGGTCGCCCGGAGGGTGAGCATCTGGTTCAGAGCATCCAGCAGGCCCCAGTCGTCGGCCCTCCAAGTTGCCACCGGCTTGTTCTTGTAGGCCAGCATTTTTCTAGCGAGCTCGTCGGTCTTGATGTTGCGGAGTACGGGATACAGCTCAGCCCAGAGCCGTGGGGTGTAGTCGTCATCCACAAAACGCAGGGGCATTTCCATGACGCCATTTTGATTGCCCTCCGCGAGTACGGCAAGCTTTAAGTTGATGCCGCGCCTCCTGCGATACCTGCGGGGTGGTGAACTCACCCGTAATACCTGAAGTCCTTCCAGAACTCGGGCCACGGCTTACGCAAGTTACGGCACACGAAAATGTCAGGATGGTCTTCGGTCTCTTCATTCTTAACGCCATATGGGTTGGTTATATGGCCGGCCGGCTCACAAGACTGAAAGTTCTCGGCCATATGGTGGCGCGACAAGCCCAGCACAATCAGAATTTGCGGAGGCAGATCAGGGTAACCACGCGACCAGTAGGAGTTGACCCCACTTATGGCTTTTGGCAATCCATAAGCAGGTCCGTAAAGGTCGATCGCTCCGGCTTCGCCATAGTTCGTCGCGAGAATTCCGGTACGACGCTGCTCGTCCGCGGGCAAAGAGCCACGCACCCTCGCAACTTCAGCGACCAACTCTGGCCAACCAACTTCCTCGCGGAGGTCACCGTCGACTTTGCTTGCGTATTTCCACCAGGGGGAATTCATGGGAGCGATTGGCAGAACCACGGCCGCAACCGAGATTCCTCCGATGGCGAGGGCTGCAAACGTGGCCGCCCGCACCAGGCGCGACCATCCCGTACCTAACGAGTGAATCCAGCGCTCTTCCAATACCGCTCCTCCGGCAAGGAGCATGGGATAGGCCGGCGCCAAGTAGTAGCCTCGGCCTTTCGCGACGACGAACAGAGCGAGCGGGATGACGAACATCCAGGCAATCATGCGGAACTGTTTTCCATCAGGCATGCGGAAGTAGAACCACAGCCCAGCCAACCACAACGGTGCCGTCAGAGGGTTCGCGCTTACTTTCAGTTGATCGGGCAGGAAGCCTTTAGTGCGGCCGATGCGAATATCGCGAGCGTGAATGTGGTGGAGGAAATCCAACGAGATGAAGTTGTGCTGGATTTGCCAGATCAGGTTGGGGAGGAAAATTACCAAGGACAGAGCCACGCCCATCCACAGCCACCGGCTCTTCAGATACCTGCGGGCATCTGTCAGAAGAAGACCCACAACGACGCCGGCGACCAGGAAGATCATGGTGTACTTGGTCATCATGCCAAGTCCGAGGACAGCTCCGATGCCCAGCCATAATCGCGGGTCTTCTGTTCTGAGTAAACGGATCAACAAATAAGCAGTCAGCACCCACCACAGGTAATCGAAGGCGACATACTGCAGCAGCGCTCCTGCACTAAGTGACACCGGAGAGATGGCGACGGCGAGAGCCGCCACGATCCGCGCCAGCCGCTTACCGCCCAATTCGCGCACCATCAGTCCGGTCAACACAACGGCAATCGCCTGGGCCAGCGCAGGAAAGAAACGTGCCCCACGTAACGAAACTCCGAAGAGTTCCAGAGCGACCCGGGCCAGGAACGGCGTCACCGGTGGATAGGCGACATAGCCCCAGGCAAGGTAGTGCGCGTCATCGAGCGTGGCCAGTTCGTCACGATGGTATCCATACTGTCCGTTCGTGAGGATGTGCAGGACAAGCAGGCAGAGGGCCAATGCCAGCAAGATGGCGGTGTCGGTTCGCGAATCGCGTTCCCAAGTCTGGGCTGGCTGCATGTACGACCTCGACATCTACATGTCGAGCAGGTCCGTAGTCCTGCTACCGAGGAAAACGATATTGTACGAGGAAGCGCCCTGAGCTGGTGAAAGAACAGCGAGAAAAGCAGGTCAGAACAACAAGTAGATTAGATTGATAGCAGACGTGAATTGCTGGCCGACGAAGATGTCTCGTTTTTGGAACACGTCTTTGTTCGACAGATCCAGACGAACTTCCCCACGCACCACGAACTTGCCGTCGAGCTTCTTCAGATGCTGGTCGATGTTTGAGAGCTTGGCGACCATGTCGTATTCGGGAGTCAAGGTGTATCCCTGGAGAATCTGCGACACCCCGGTACGGGTTCCTCCACCATCGTTGAAGACTTCGCCGCGGAAGGCGAGCGAGAACGGTTTCGTCAGGGAGTATTTGGCGTATCCGGCGATGCTCTTCCAGATAGCATCACGACCCGAACAGAGTGCGTGCTCCTCGTGTGCGTAGAGGGCATCGAAGCCGAGGTTCAGCTTCGAAGTCGTCTTCCAGCTGCCTACTAATTCGTATGCACTCCGCCGATCGTAATCGTTCTTTGGGCGCTCCGGACCGTAAATAAAATTGAAGTATAGGGCAGTGGTCTTGGTTGGAACTACCGTCATTTGCCCACCCACAGAGTAACCATGATTGAACCTTTGAAACTCATCCCATCCGTTCGTCACCAGCAACATCCCGGAGATCTTGCTCGTGAACGCATAGGTGGCCTTCACTCCGGTATGGGTAAACGGCAGACCGAAGCCGAAAAGAAATCCTCGGCTAAATTCGTCGTTGTACCGTCATACCCGCCGATGACCTCCGATCCCATGTGCGTGGCAAACTTCCCGGCATCGAATCGCAACCCCTTTCCCAGAGGCGCGATGTAGCTGAGATAGAACTCGGGAATATCAACGTGGTGGGCAGTTTCGGTCTGCCGGTTCCGGAACAAACCGTATGCCGCAGTGACCTCGGGAACGCCGGAACCTGCAATTAGATTGAAGCGGAACCCAAATTCTTTGGGCTTTTCAATGGCTCGCTGGATCACCAGTTGTGCCACGTCAAGTTGGGGTTCGTTATCGTTGAAATCGAAGACGCGGAATTGGTTCAGGCCGGAGTCGGGTTGGTTGGCATTGTAGCCGTACGATAGCGAAAGGAAACCGTTCGCGGTGATCCCTCGCCACCAAGTGTGGGGTTCTGGGGTGCCGGCCGGGTTGGCCGAGGACAGACCTGCGCAGCGACAGGGTTATCCTGTGCAACCAGAGGCAGGGGTGAAATTATCATTACCCCTGCCAAGGCCAACCTTCCCAGGAACCGGCCAAGAGCGTTAAGCGGCTCCGCCATCGCTAGTCTCTAGTGCCGACCAGATGTTCCTTTTCGTCGACCCGTTCGATCAGATCGTGAGTATCACCTTGGAACAATTCTTCCACTTCGAGGGTCTCGTAGGCGTGCTCGCCATGGATGGATTCATCCAAGCCGACTTCCTCGCTCATCTCGGTCACTTTGACGGGAGTGAACAGATTAATAACGCACAGCATGCCGTAGGTGAAAGAGAACGCCCACACTGACGAGAAGAGGACCGCGACGAGTTGTTTCACGAAGAACGATGGGTTGCCATAAAGCAAACCGTTCGTGCCGGCAGCGGGATTGAACGCCTTGTTAGCGAACAATCCCAGCATCAGGATGCCAAGAAAACCACCGACTCCATGCACGCCCCAAACATCAAGCGCGTCGTCCCAGTGGAGTTTGTTCTTCATTTCGACCGCGAAGTAGCACACCACGCCTGACACCAAGCCAATGATCACGGCGGTGGTGGGCGAAACATAGCCTGCCGCAGGCGTGATGGTTGCCAGTCCGGCGACCGCGCCCGTGAGCAGTCCTAGGAACTTGGGCTTCCTCTCCCGGAACCAAGCCACGGCCAACCACGCCACGGCGGCGAAGGACGCGGCGATGTCGGTGTTAAGGAAAGCGCTTGCAGTCACCGAGTCAACCCGCATTTCGCTGCCGGCGTTGAAGCCGTACCAGCCGAACCACAACAGTCCCGTGCCCAAGGCAACCAGGGGAATACTGTGCGGGCCGCGATCCAGTATCCGGCGCTTGCCTACATAGAGGACGGAGGCCAGTGCAGCCAATCCGGCAATGTTGTGCACCACAATGCCGCCGGCAAAGTCGAGCACTCCCCAGCGCTGCAGAATTCCGCCGCCCCAAACCATGTGCACGAAGGGGAAGTACACAAAGGTGAGCCACGCCGTCAGAAACAAGCAGTAGGCCTTAAAACTCACCCGGTTGGTGAACGCACCCGAAATCAGGGCAGGGGTGATGATGGCGAACATCATCTGGTAGGCGATGAAGACCATCATGGGGATGGTGTTGTTGGGCGACGGCGTTGTGAGATCGATGCCGCGCAGGCAAAAGTTATTGAAGTTGCCGATGATGCCGTGCCAGTCACCACTGAAGCACAGCGAATATCCGTATAAATACCAGATGACGGTCGTCCAGCCCATCGAGACGAAGCTCTGGATCATGATGGCCAGGACGTTCTTCCGTCCTACCAGCCCGCCGTAAAAGAAGGCGAGGCCGGGGGTCATCAGCATGACCAGGCTGGTGCACAAAATCATGAAACCGGTATTACCGGTGTCTAGGTGAAGCATGAAAGCCTCCAGGAGATGAAGTTGCGGCAGAAAGTCGGCTCATCTGTCCGGCGGGAGTCGAACTGGATGGAATTGCTAGCGCAATGAGTGCTAGAAGTACGGATACCAGAAAGAGAACTTGCAGCGCTTTGGTTAGGCAATTCCCTTTTCACGTTCGAGACGAGCAGGCTATGAAATGCAAACGTGTGTGAGTGCGAGGGAAGCGTACTTTGCCTCGTAGCAATGTCCAGAAGCAGCATCAAACTGCCGACCGATAAGTCTCTTCTTGTCGCCTGCCGGAATCTGTGTGACGCGTCACAAGGCGGGGTGATAACGAGGGTGGAGCAGGGAACGGTCTATCCGCGCCAATCGCTTGGGACGGCCAACTCCGCCAGTTTGCTGACATCCGGCACTTCCAGATCGGGGTGCGATTGGACCAGCTTGGTAGCTGCCGCTTCTCTGTCCTGCCTACGATTGACCCATACAGTCGTGATCTCGAGTGCACGCGCAGGCACCACATCGTGGTATAAGCTCTCGGCGACGTGCAGCAGGCGCTCGCGGGGAATTTGGAAGCGGCGTAACAACGCCTCAAAATTGTTGAATGATGGTTTGTAACTGTGTACTTGTTGAGCGGTAACTACGGCGTCGAAGCACACCTCCAGCTTCGGCGAGGTATAGGCGAAGAGGTCGTCGTCAATATTGGATAGTACTGCCAGTTTGTAACGGGACTGCAAACGGCGCAATGCGGGGTTCGTGTCGGCAAAGGGCTGCCAGTTGCGGATCGATTCCGCCAGTCCGTTGGCCTCGGTCGTGGCGATGGAGAAGCCCAGCTCGCGGGCAAAGTCACGCACCACCTGTGCCAGGACCTCGCGATAGCTGCGGTAGGGACCGCTCTGGGCGCGCGGCTCGAACCCCGAGTAGAGATTGAGAATCTGGGCATCGCTGAGCGGGTGGCCCTTGCTTTCCAGTAAGGGACGCAAGTAGCCGAGCAGGCCGGTTTCCCAGTCAATCAACGTGCCGTAGCAGTCGAACGACAGCCATTCAAAGCGGGAGAAGTCGAGCATGAAGGTTTGAGTGTAGCACTCGTAGGAACCACAGGTTATCCCACTCTGTGGGACTTTCTGAGAGGAAATCGTCACGATGACGATTTTCCCGTACTAGCCACTGGCGTTACCTTGTGCGAAGCAAACTTGCGCTCGAGCGCTTCCAAGGGAGAAAGCTCGGGCTGCATTTCGGCTGGCTCGGCTGAGGCACTCTGGGGTGTGGCTTCGGCGGCGACATTTCCGTCACCAGCCGCCGTAGCGGCCTTTCGCAACTCCGCCTCTCGTGATGCGGTCAGACCCTTCTCCAGAAACTTCCTGGTATTCAGTAGCGGACGGGCCAGCGATGGATTGTAGCTCGTCCAAGGGCTGTCGAAATCCGCTTCACGCTCGAACTGTGCGCGCATGCTCTCCATCTTGGAGTCGAGATCGTCGAGATAGTGCAGCATGAGCGCCTCGGGAAACATCGGTAGCTTCGGCGAACCAAATTCATAGTGTCCATGATGGCTGATGATCATGTGCTCGATCAGAATCTTCAGCTCGGCGGGAAAATCGGGCAGATGCGCGAGCTTTTGATGCAGCATTTCCAGTTCGATGATCATGTGTCCCAGCAGCTGCCCCTCGGTGGTATACGCAATTGAGCGCTGATACGCGAGTTCGTGCAGCTTCCCAATGTCGTGCAGGAACGCGCCGGTGAGCAGCAGGTCGCGGTTCACATACGGATAGTTGCGGGCGGCAAGGTCGCACACGGTAAACAACGAGACCACGTGATCGAGCAGTCCGCCGACGAAGGCGTGGTGCAAAGTCTTGGCCGCGGGCGCATTCTTGTACGCGGCGACAATCGCCTGGTCGGCCATGAATTCCTTGAGCAGCAATTGCAGCCAGCGATTCTCGAAGCTCTCGACGAAGTCGCTCAACGTGCGCCATAGCTGGTCAATGTCCTTCGAGGTCTTGGGAAGGTAATCGGAGTAGTCGATCTCGGGATCTTCCAGTTTGCGTAACTTGTGGATGGTGAGCTGCCAGCGGCCGTTGTACTTGTGAATTACGCCCTTCACTTTGACAAAGTCATCCTGCTCGAACGCGTCAAGGGTGTCGGCGACATTGTCCCACATGTTGGCCTGCACCTGCCCGCTGCGGTCAGCCAAGGTGACGGAAAGGTAAAGTTCCCCGTTCTTCTTCGACTTCACCTGCTTGGCGGCAACCACGAAGAGCGAGGTGATGGTCTGGTTCTCCAGACGGGCGCAATCGCAAATGTAGAATTCCTTCATAGTGGGACCGTGGGCGCAGGGCAACAAAGACAACGCAGCCAAGGGTTCATGGTATCGCACTTGGCTGTGGATAGCGTCACACAAAAAGCGTGGGATGGGATTGCGGCTCTAGGCAGAAGCTCGACTTTAATCAAGCGCTTTTGCGCCGGTATCGAAAGATCCTGTGGCTAAAGCCATCATGAAATCGAAGCGCTTCCGACGGACTAAAGAGGGTGTGTGAGAACTCGTTTTGAGTCGGCACGGTGGAACGATTGCGCAAAATTCAGCCCCGAATGGGGCGAAAGAGCTTAGCCCAGCGCTTCAGCGCTGGGTAGAGTGGGAAATAATACCGAGTCCTGTAGGGACGGCACAGTTCTCACACACGCTCTAAAGTCCAGCTCCCCCTGCTGAAGCAGGGGGACGCCGACCAACAGCCCGGATACACCAACTCTGGAATCGCTATAGGGAAACTCTGACTAAGTCACGGCGAAGTCCCTCAGCGGCTAAAGCCAAAGTGATTTTGCGGCGTTTCGGACGGCCTGAAGGCCGTACCCTTCTAGAAACAGGGCTCGATCAGAGTTTCCCTAGCCGCCGGCAATGGACCCAATGATGAGAAACGGCTCTGCGCCGGAAACGACCGCATCGGGCAGGGGGGTGTCTGGCGGCTCATGGGATAGATCCTCCTCGCAGGCGAAGAACCGGAGGAACGGCCGACGCTGTTGCGTAACGTGGTCGCGGATGGTGCCGCGCAGCATCGGGTAGCGGGCCTCGAGCGCGTCAAGGACCGAGCGTTGCGTGACCCGGTCCTCGACCTCAAGTTGCACCTCGCTGCCGACGTGCGACAGCGTCCGCAGATGCGCCGGCAGTATGACGCGGATCATGGCAGCGTTTGCACCTCGACCGAAAGCACCGCCGGGAGGTCCCGGACAATGGGCGCCCAGTTGTCTCCGGCATCGGGTGACGCGTACACCTGCCCGCCGGTGGTACCGAAATACACTCCGCACGAATCGAGCGAGTCCACCGCCATCGCGTCGCGCAGACACGTTCACGTAACAGTTGCTTTGCGGCAGGCCCTTGGTGAGTGCCTCCCACTCATTCCCACCGGTGCGGCTGCGGTACACGCGCAGCTTTCCTTCCGGCGGGAAGTGCTCCCCGTCGCTCTTGATGGGGACGACGTAGATGGTTTCCGGCTCATGCGCATGCACGTCGATGACGAAGCCGAAGTCGGTGGGCAAGTTGCCGCTGACCTCGTGCCACGAGTCGCCGGCGTCATCACTGCGCATCACATCCCAGTGCTTCTGCATGAACAACACGCCCGGGCGCGAGGGGTGCATTGTGACGTGGTGAACGCAATGGCCAATCTCGGCATTCGGATCGGGGATATATTGAGAATGCAGTCCGCGGTTAATCGGTTTCCACGTCTTGCCGCCGTCGTCGGTACGGAAAGCGCCCGCAGCCGAGATGGCAATGTAGATCCGTCCGGGATCGCTGGGATCGAGAATGACGGTGTGCAGGCACATCCCACCAGCACCCGGCTGCCAGTGGGGCCCTGTGCCGTGGCCGCGCAGTCCGGAGAGCTCGTGCCAACTTTTTCCTCCGTCGGTCGAGCGGAACAGGGCAGCGTCTTCCACGCCTGCGTAGACCGTGTCAGGATCGGTAAGCGACGGTTCGAGATGCCAGACGCGCTTGAACTCCCAGGAATGCTGCGTGCCGTCATACCACTGGTGGGTGGTGAGGGGCTTGCCGGTTTCCGGGGACGTGTCGTAAACGAATTTATTGCTTGCGCCCGCCGGCATGGCACCGGGAGCGGGCTTTATCTCGCCTCCGGGGGCTTCCCAAGTCTTGCCGCCATCATTGGAGCGCTGAATGACTTGTCCAAACCAACCGCTGGTCTGGGATGCATATAGCCGATTCGGATCGACCGGCGATCCCTTAATGTGGTAAAGCTCCCAGCCCGCGAAATGCGGACCGCTGACGTCCCACCGTTCGCGCTTGCCGTCCGACTCCAGGACGAATGCGCCCTTGCGTGTGCCAACTAGTACTCTTACTTTGCTCATCCTCACTCCTCCCTACCCGCGCCGCGAGTGGTCCCACTGTATCGACGTTCAGACCGGCCAAGAATCGACATGCCAGGAAAAGAAATTTGCTGCCGGGTTCGTACCTTAGTCTCCCAGATATCACTTGCAAAATGTAAGTTATAGTGCGATAGGTCACGTCGACTTTGCAAGGTCTCGTCGCAAAGGACGTTTTCAGGCGCAGCGGAACGGCTCTGGACGGTGCCACTTGGGTTCTGTGACCGTCACCGTTAGAATCAAGCGTTGGCATTTATGCCGCCGTTGGCGGGAAAGAGGAGTTTCTCGATGGCACACATGGTGAAGTGCGTAAAGATGGGCCGGGAAATGGAAGGTCTGGACGAGCCGCCATTCGATGGCGAACTCGGACAGCGCATTTACGACAACGTTTCCAAGCTGGCGTGGGAGCAGTGGCAGGAACACATGAAGATGCTGCTCAACGAATATCGCCTGCAACCCTGGAAGAAGGAACACCAGGAATTCATCGTGCAGCAGATGGATGCCTACTTCTTTGGCGAAGGCGCAGAGAAGCCCAAGGAGTACGTGCCGCCGAAGCAGTAGCCAGTAGCCAGTTGTCAGGATGTGCGTTTCAAGAACCGGCAACTGGCGACTGGCCACCGGCAACTGCTTACAACTGCGGCGCGTAGACCGCCCATCCTCGTGGACCGGCCCAAAAATCGGCGTGACCGTCCGCTGACGTCATCTTCGAATCGGGACGGCTGGTGTCATTTCCTCCATACGCCACCGGATCGAATCGCACACCTTGCCACTGGGTTTGCACGATCGCTCCATTCCAGGCGTCGCCCAGGTTGTTCAGCACATAGACCAGCCCGGGCTGCGCTCCGGCGCCAGTGCGCTGCATCACGTAGAGGTTGTCGTCGGCGTACAACACTTGCGTTGCTCCACCGGCATAGCGCTCGTGCGCGACCATCAACGCGGCGATTCCGTTGGGACTGCCAGTCTTCGCCAGACCGAAGTTATACCAGTCCATCCAGAAAACGCTGGGGTAGCCTTCGTGCGTCAGAATGAAGCTGTACGCCAGCAGCTTGTCGTTGTTGATCGCGTTGCCGGGATCGCGAATGGTGTCGTGGTTGTCCACAAAGGTGACGGCTTGCGACGGCGTGTCCTGGATTATGGTTCCGGGACTGGCCAGAGTCTGCAGACTAAAGCCGAAGGCATCGCAGAGGTCCTTCAGCCGGTAATGCAGAGGAAAATCGAACGCGGACACGGGGTTGTCCGTGTAACTGTTAACCTCGCCAAGCCAGTCGTCTACTGTACGTTCGTTGTCCCAGCATTCTCCTACGCAGAATGTATAAAAGTTATCCCCGGATTTTTTCAGGTAACGCAGCTCGGCGAATGACTGCACCATCCAGGGCGCGTAGCCTTTGACGAAATCGAAACGGAAGCCGTCGAAGCCGATGGTTTCTATCAACCACTGCCCGAGCTTGATCAGCTCCGTGTAAACCAGGGGAGTGCGATGGCAAAGGTCGGGCATGTCGCCGAAGGTCATCTCGTCGAATATCTCGAAGGGCGACGGATGGAAGCATGTCCAGTCGCGCGGGAACTTGCCGCTGGCGGGATTGAACTTCGTCCATCGTGTCTTGCCATCGATCGGATTGACCTCCTGCGCGTCGCCACCATTGTTATGGTCGATGACCAAGTCGGCATAGACCTGCATGTTCGCCGTGTGCGCCGCGTTGATCAGCGATACCAGTTCCGCCTGGTTGCCGAACCAGGTCTTGGTCCGGCCCTTCTGGTTGAAATCGCCAAGATCGTAGTAATCGTAAGGATCGTAGCCCATGGAAGGGCCACCGAGATTGGCTGCTTTGGATGCGGGGGGAAGCCACAGCGCGGTGAAGCCCGCCTGCTGCAACTCCGGAAGTTTACCGGCAAGAAAGTTCCACCAGGTGCCGTCCTGATTTTCTTCTGCCGGACAGTTCCAATAGAACGCCTGAAACAAGACTCCCATGGCGACCTCCTCTTGTGGATGGAACGAGGATAACGCAATTTGCAGCAGATAGCAGTGATAAGGGAATGAAAAGTTGATGAAACCGAGTCAGGCCCTAGCTGATTGCTCATCCGGCCCCAAGGGCAGAAAATACTGCGTGCCGCGAATAGGCTCGCTGACCCGCCGCAGAAGTGCCTGCAAATCTTCGCTGCGCTCCACGAAATCAATCTCCGAGGTGTTCACGATCAGCAGGTCCGACGAGGTGTAGTGAAAGAAAAAGTGTTCGTAGGCTTTGATCACCTCTTCCAGGTAGTCATCGCTGATGGCCTTCTCGCCGGGGGCATTCTTTTTCTTCAGCCGCTTCTTCAGGACTTCGGGCGTGGCCTGGAGATAGATGACGAGATCGGGGGTGGGCACATTTTGCCGAAAAAGCTCGTAGTAGCGGTTGTAAACGTCGAGCTCCGCATCGCCCAGATTGAGGCAGGCGAACAACTTGTCCTTTTCGAAAATGTAATCGGCGACGTAGGTCTTGTTGGGATTGCGCTTAACATCGAGACTGCCCAGTTGCTCATAGCGCGCGATGAGGAAAGCGAACTGCGCCTGGAAGGCGGCCCCGCGCTCGCCTTCGTAAAACGGTCGCAAGAACGGATTGTGTTCGGGCTCGGTGATGCCCTGCGCGTGCAGGGTTTCCGCAATGACCTGGCAGAGGGTGCTCTTGCCGACGCGAATCGGACCTTCGACCGCGATGTACCGGGGTGGTTCGAAAAGGTTCGCCATGGGAGTAAAACGCTACGAACCGCAGAATATCTTGCTCGCCGGTTGCGCGCAATTGTCGTGATGGTAAATGGCGGACGATCGCTCTTCGCTGTTCGCTTCTCGCCTTTCGCTACTCGCTCTTCGTGCCATGTGCTTAGGCTCAAGTTGTTGTCCTCGCGGAAAGCGCAGAGAACAGAGCGAACAGCGAACAGCGAAGAGCGGGCAGTTACAATTGATGCAATGCTTTCGCACCTCATTGGCGGGACGGCCGTTGCGGGCCTGGCCTGCCTGGCGGGCTACCACACCATGTCGCCCACCTCGCAGCTCTACGGGCGGACGTTCATTGGCCTCGCGCCTAGCTCTCGCCTGCTGGCGCTCACGTATGATGACGGGCCCAACGATCCCTATACCTGGCGCATGATCGAAGTGCTGGAACGCCATGGCGTGAAGGCCACGTTTTTTCTCATCGGACAATACGTTCAACAGAGGCCCGAGATTGCGCGGGCCCTGGCTGCTGCCGGCCACGCCATCGGCAGCCATACCTGGAGCCATCCCAACCTCATTTTTCAGCAGGTGACCGAGTTGCGCCGCCAGCTTGTGCAAACCCGGCAAGCCATCCTTGATGCCACCGGAGTGGAAACGAAGATCTTCCGGCCTCCGTTCGGGGGGCGGCGTCCGGCAACGCTGCGCACGGTGCGAGCCTTCGGGCTGCAGACGGTGATGTGGAACGTCATCTGTTACGACTGGAAAGCGAAGTCGGTTGAGGACATTGTCGCCCACGCCGAGCGTCGGATTCGCGGCGGCGATGTCATCCTGCTGCATGACGGCTCACATGTGCGAATGGGCGCCGACCGCAGCCGCAGCGTCGAAGCCACCGACCGCATTCTCAGCCGCTATCTGGGCGAGGGGTTCGAGTTCGTAACGATTCTGGAGATGATGGGAAGGCAGCAGAAAGCAACTAGCAACTAGCAATGCACGGAGGGTGCATGCTCGGATGGACAGGCATCGACCGACCCTGGGAATATGTCGGGTACAGCATACGGCTGAGCGAGAACATTGAGAAGTGCGTCTGTTGCAAGTGTTGCGTTCTTATTTCTCAGACCAGCGCCAGCGCTTCTGTTGCCGCGGCAATGGTGTCGTCAATATCGCCTTGCGTGTGTGCGATGCTCAGGAACGCTGCCTCGAACTGCGAGGGCGGCAGCCATACGCCCGCGTCGAGCAGGGCACTGTGGAAGCGGCCAAACTTGCCGGTGTCGCAGGTCGCGGCGCTCTCCCAATCCGTGACCTGCCTCTCAGTGAAGAAGAACGTGAACATCGACCCTACGCGATTGGCGGTCATCGCCACGCCCGCTTCCGTTGCCGCTGCGACGACGCCCGCAACCAGCTTGCCCGCCATGTTATCGAGCTGCTTGTAGAACTGCTGCCGATTGGCTTTCAACTGGCACAGAGTGGCGATGCCCGCTGTCATCGCCAGCGGATTGCCGCTCAGCGTTCCCGCCTGATACACAGGACCCATCGGAGCGACCAGGTCCATGATCTTCGCCGGTCCACCGTAAGCGCCCACCGGCAGACCACCGCCGATGATCTTGCCCAGCGTCGTGAGGTCGGGGTTGAGGTTGTACAGCTCCGATGCGCCACCGAAAGCCACGCGAAAGCCGGTCATCACTTCGTCGAAGATGAGCAGCGCGCCGTTATGCGCGGTGATGTCCCGCAGGGCCGCGAGATAGCCCGGTTGGGGCGGAACGCATCCCATGTTGCCGACCACCGGCTCGACGATGACGCAGGCGATCTGGCCTTTGAATTTGGCGAACGCTGCTTCCACCGCGTTGCGGTCGTTGTAGGGCAGCGCCAGGGTGAACTCGACGAACTCTTGCGGCACGCCCGCCGATCCGGGAATGCCGAGCGTCGCCACGCCTGATCCGGCCTTTACCAGCAGGGCGTCGCTGTGCCCGTGATAGCAGCCTTCGAACTTCACGATGAACTTGCGTTGCGTATGTGCCCGGGCCAGGCGGATCGCCGACATGGTTGCTTCAGTTCCTGAGCTGACGAAGCGGACCTTCTCGATTGCGGGAAAGGCTCCGATCACAAGCTCGGCCAAGTCGGCTTCGGTGGGAGTGGAAGCCCCGAAGCTGGTGCCGTTACGCGCGGCCTGGATGATGGCCTCGAGGACTTCCGGCTGCGAGTGGCCGAGGATGAGCGGCCCCCACGAGCAGACGTAGTCGATGTAGCGGTTGCCGTCTGCGTCCCACACGTGCGCGCCCAGCCCCCGCACGAGAAACGGTGGCGTGCCGCCGACCGAACGAAAAGCGCGCACCGGCGAATTGACTCCCCCGGGGATGAGCTTTTCAGCGCGGGTTTGCAAAGCGCGGGATTGGTTGAGACTGCGGGCCATGATTCGCTGTTCGCTGTTCGCTCTTCGCTTTGCGGCTTTCAACATGAAACAAAGGAGTTTATCAGGCTGACCGCATAGGCGGCGATGAGGGCGGTCACCGGAGAAGCGACACACTCGCCGGATTTTCGTAATGAAGCACTGTTTTCGTGTACACTGCTTCTGTATGAAGAACGTAACTCTAAGTGCGGACGAAGACCTGATCGAGCAGGCACGACTGGTTGCCCGGTCGCAACGCAAAACCCTCAACGCTGCCTTTCGGGAATGGTTGATGACCTTTACTGCCCGGTCTGGAAATCGGCAGGAGGTCGATGCACTTATGCGGCGCCTTCGCCATGTCGAAGCGGGCCGTCACTTTAGCCGGGATGAAATGAATGAGCGGTAGGTTCTTCCTGGACACGAACATTTTCGTCTATTCATTCGACAGAAGCTCGTCGGCGAAACTCCGTCGATCGACGCAACTCATTCGACAAGCAGTCGCAACGGGAAAGGGGGTAGTGAGCTACCAGGTCGTGCAGGAATTTTTCAATGTGGCACTGCGACGCTTTGCCAGCCCGATGAGGGTGGCGGAAGCCGAACAATACCTGGGTACGGTGTTTCGTCCTCTGCTGGCGGTTCATTCTTCACAGGCGCTCTACACAGAAGGTCTTCGCCTACAAGATAAACACCGACTGTCTTGGTACGACTCTCTGATCGTGGCAGGGGCAATCGAGGCGCAGTGCAGCGTTCTTTATAGCGAAGACCTGCAGCAGGGGCAACGATTTGGCGAGCTGCGGATCGAAAACCCCTTCGCCTAGAAGGGATTATCGAAGGTGCCAGCAAGGCGAGCGACGAGAGAGGTTGGCCGGACCGAAGGTTACAAACAGATCACGGAAAAAGAAGCTGCTCTTATCCAGCGCAACAGAAGTCGGGGTTATTTACTCGCCGCATAATTACACCTTCGCTATACACCGTCCCGCCGATGGTGCGGCGAATCGTCTCTTCAAATTGGGCTGCAGTGCTTACGATTCGGCCTCGGCCTACGTCCAAACGATAGCCGGAAACAGGCTATTTTCAGGAGTCAGGCGATTTTCCTGCCACCTTCCCGTCGGGCCGGCATCGAAACTGAGGTAGAATGAGGGTGAGAGTTTACCCCTTCCACCAGCGAATTACACATGTCAAAGACCACTAAGCTGATCGTTCTGGGCCTCTCCTTTTTGCTCGCCACGTTTGTCGTGGTCGGCGGACTAGGGGTCCGGGCCAACACCAACGACGACGGTTCGTATCGCCAGTTGGGCGTCTATAGCGAAGTCCTCTCGCGTATTCGTACGGAGTATGTCGAGGAACCCAACATTCCGAGCGTAACGAACGGCGCCTTGCATGGGTTGCTGGAATCGCTCGACGCCAACTCCAGCTATCTCGATCCCACGGAGTACAAGGATTACAAGCAGCGCAAGGAAGGCAAGGCCGGCATCGGAGCGGCGGTTTCCAAGCGCTACGGCTACGCTGCGGTGATCTCGGTTATTCCGGGGGGACCGGCCGACAAGGCGGAAATCGAGAGTGGCGACATCCTCGAAGCCATCGAAGGCAAGACGACGCGCGACATGTCGCTGGCTGAGATTGACGGCCTGCTCACTGGACCTCCGGGATCGGTGGTCAATGTCTCCGTGGTGCGTCCGCGGCGCGCGCAGCCGGTGAAGTCAGCACTCACACGCGCGATCGTTACCGATCCGCCGATCAGCGACAAGATGATGGAAGACGGCATCGCCTACATCAAGGTGGATGACTTTCCGAAGGGACGTTCGCAGGAGATCGCCAATAAGCTGAAAGCCGTACAGAAGGACGGCGCCAAGAAGATCATTCTGGACCTGCGCAACTCCGGCGACGGCGAGGAGAGTGAGGGCATCGCAACCGCGAACCTATTCCTGAATCATGGGACGATCACATACCTGCAAGGCCAGAAGTATCCCAAGCAGACTTTCAATGCCGATCCCGAGAAGGCGGTTGCGACCAATCTGCCGCTCGTGGTCCTAGTGAATCGCGGTACGGCCGGACCGGCGGAGATCGTGGCGGCCGCTGTGATGGAGAACGCGCGCGGGGACGTGCTTGGCGACAAGACTTTTGGTTCGGGGTCTATCCAGAAAGTGATCGACATGCCGGATGGCTCGGCGCTCGTGCTGTCGGTTGCGAAGTACTACTCGCCATCGGGCAAGGCGGTACAGGACGCGGCCATCACGCCGAATATCCTGGTTGCCGATAACAATGACGACTTCATCGCCCCGGATGAGGACGAGAACGCGCAGGATGATGCGCAGCAGGAGAAACAACAGAAGACCAATCAGCCTGACGATCAGTTGAATCGCGCGATCGAGGTGCTGAAGAACCAGGGGAAGAAAGCGTAAGGACTCGATTCACCACAGAGACACAGAGGCACGGAGAAAATCCTCCGTGCTTTTTGTTTTGAGCAGCAAATCAATGCCATGCGAAAGGATGCACGATGAAACGAGTAATTGGGCTGGGTGGAATCTTTTTCAAAGCGAAAGATCCGAAAGCACTGTACGAGTGGTATCACCAACATCTCGGCATTGAGAGCGCGGCGGATGGCTCCGGCGCGATGTGGCGTGATGCCGATCATCCTGAGGTTCCCGGCTGCAACGTGTGGGCGATCTTTCCGCAGGGGACGAAGTACTTCGATCCCAACCAGTCCAGCTTCATGATCAACTTTCGCGTGGAGAATCTTCGACGAGTTGCTGACGGCACTGCGAAAGGAAGGCGTGGAAGTGGATCCCAAGGTGGAAGAGTACGAGTACGGGAAGTTTGGATGGATCATGGATCCGGAGGGGAACCGTGTGGAATTGTGGGAACCGCCGAAAAGCAGTGGTTAGCGGATAGAGGTTAGGGGCTAGTGAATTGTCGTCGGTGATCTCGGTGCCCCTTCGTTCTGCGGGCTGAAGAGACTGTGTCGCAACCTCTGCCGTCCCTACGGGGCTCGGTCTCAGATTCCACTTTACCCAGCGCTGAAGCGCTGGGTAAAGCTCTTTCGCCCCATTCGGGGCTGATTCTTGCCCTCTTCATTCCACTGGCGCAAACCCCTGCGAGGTCGCGACACAGTCTCTGAAGCCCCTCGGAATGACAAGAAAAAGGGCTTTAAGGCGGCGCACCCTTCGGGAAGCTCAGGGCAAGCTCTAAAGGTGCGCCCCTTCGAAGCAAATGCAGTCAATTTTTTCGGCGGTCTGAAGAAGCCAGAGTTACTCCGTCCAGCGCTTGAGCACTAGGCATCCGTTGGTGCCGCCGAAGCCGAACGAGTTCGAGATGGCGTAATCCATGCGGGCTTGGCGGGAAGTGTGTGGCACGAAGTCGAGATCGCAACCCTCGTCCGGGTTGTCGAGATTGGCGGTCGGCGGCACGATCTGATCGCGCAGGGCGAGAACCGTGATCGCGGCCTCCAATCCTCCAGCGCCACCCAGCAGATGCCCGGTCATCGACTTGGTGGAGCTGACCAGCATCCTGTAAGCATGATCACCGAAAGCGCGCTTGATGGCCGTAGCCTCCAATTCGTCGCCCAGCGGAGTGGAGGTGCCGTGGGCGTTAACGTAGCCGACCTGCTCGGGTGAAATGCCGGCGTCCCGCATGGCATTACGCATTACGCGGAACCCACCTTCTCCATTCACAGCAGGTTGGGTGATGTGGTTGGCGTCAGCGCTCATGCCGTAGCCCACGACTTCGGCGATGATTTTCGCGCCGCGCTTTCTGGCGAACTCAAGCTCTTCCAGGATCAAGATCCCCGAGCCTTCGCCGATGATGAAGCCGTCGCGGTCTTTGTCCCAGGGACGGCTGGCGTGATGAGGATCGTCGTTACGCGTGGACAGCGCACGCATGGCCGCGAATCCGCCGACGCCCATAGGCGTGATGGCGGCTTCGGTACCACCGGCGATCATCACGTCGGCATCGCCATATTTGATGACCCGAGCGGCGTCGCCAATAGAGTGCGCGCTGGTGGTGCAGGCC
The DNA here is from genome assembly GCA_963794545.1 of uncultured Acidobacteriaceae bacterium. GTDB lineage: Bacteria > Acidobacteriota > Terriglobia > Terriglobales > Acidobacteriaceae > Bog-257. The sequence continues at coordinate 484,004 of CAWCEH010000007.1, read as the reverse complement.
GTACAGGTGGCCTCGTTGGGCCCTTTGGCGTTGTTGCGAATGCTGACTTGTCCGGCAGCGAGGTTGACGATGGCCGCGGGAATGAAGAACGGTGAGATCTTGCGCGGGCCGCCATTGAGCAGGTTAGAGTGTTCGCGTTCGATGATGTCGAAGCCGCCAATCCCGGAGCCGATGTTCACTCCGGTGCGCTCGGCCAAGTCTTCATTCTCGACTTTGTAATTGGCCATGCGCAGGGCTTCGTCGCTGGCCGCGATGGCCAGATGAATAAAGCGCGCCATCTTGCGCGCTTCCTTTTTTTCCACGAACTGCAAAGGGTCGAAGTTCTTAACCTCGGCGGCGATCCGGCAGGCAAACTGTGAGGCGTCGAAGCCGGTAATGCGTTCAACGCCGCTCTTGCCAGCCAGCAGCGCTGTCCACACCTCTTCGGTGTTGTGGCCGACTGCGCAGATGACTCCGATTCCCGTTACGACGACGCGACGACTCAATCTACTTCGATCCCTTCGCGTGCGAGTTGATGTAGTCCACGGCATCCTTCACGGTGCGTATCTTCTCCGCATCTTCGTCGGGGATCTCGATCTCGAAGGCCTCCTCAAAAGCCATTACGAGTTCGACAGTGTCAAGCGAATCCGCGCCCAAGTCGTCCACGAACGAAGCGTTGGGCGTCACCTCGGCCTCATCCACACCCAACTGCTCGACGATGATCTGTTTTACGCGTTCCTCTACAGATGCCATAAGGTCAGCAATCTCCTTTCGACCCGTCTGCCGTGGCGAGTGAAAAACTTTCGGATGTCGGTTGGCTGCGGCCATGCCGCTTTCGCCACGCGACCGGGTGGCGGCCGAACTGGCGGCTACTTCTTTGCCTTGGCGTGCTGGTCGATGTACGTGACCGCGTCCTGCACAGTGCGGATCTTCTCCGCGTCCTCGTCAGGGATCTCGATCTCGAAGGCCTCTTCGAAAGCCATGACCAGTTCGACCGTGTCGAGCGAGTCAGCGCCGAGGTCGTCTACAAACGAAGCGCTGGGCGTAACTTCCGCTTCATCCACGCCCAACTGCTCCACGATGATCTGTTTCACCCGTTCTTCAACCGAAGCCATCGATTCGTTCTCCTATAGCGCGCCGTGACGTTCCGCCACAGCGGGCAAACCCGTAAGTCTAATTGCAGCAAGGAAGCTGTGTAAAGAATGCCGAGGCTCTTCAGACATCCGAAGCCCACGATCGGCCTCGAGAGCGCTCAGATACATGACGCCCGATTCATCCTAAACGGTGGGCTTGGCAAGGTCAACGCGAGGGGTAAATTCTTTTCTGCGCCAAATGGACCGGTCTGCGGCGTCTGTGCCCTTGGCAGCTGTGGTACAACGCTGTCATGCGGGCTGTGGTGCAGAGAGTGAGCCGGGCGTCGGTGAAGGTGGGCGGAGAGATTACGGGAGAAATCGGGGCAGGACTGCTGGTGTTGCTGGGAGTTGAGCAGGGGGACAGGGAGGACGAAGCCGACTATCTCGGGGAAAAGGTGGCAGGATTGCGGATCTTTGAGGATGAAAACGGTAGGATGAACTTGAGCGTGGTGGAAACAGGCGGGGCGGTGCTGGCGGTTTCGCAGTTCACACTGTTGGGAGATGTTCGACGGGGTAAACGGCCTTCGTTCGATGCGGCCGCGCGGCCGGAGCGGGCGCGCGAGTTGTATGTGTGTTTCGTGGAGCGTCTTCGGGCGCTTGGGTTGCGCTGCGAGACTGGACGGTTCCAGGAGATGATGGAAGTTGAGTTGGTGAACAGCGGGCCAGTGACAATTCTGCTGGATTCGAGGAAGCTGTTCTGAACTCGCGGTCCTCAAGTGCAAGTCTATGGCCGTTAATGTTTCAGACTAGAAGTCACCCCGCAAATACCGCTGGCCAAACCGAAGGGAACGGGCAGTTGCGGCCCGGCTAAACAGGGTGCTGAAAAAGTCTAAAAGCAGATCCCTTGCGGGCTGAAGCCCGCTCGTGATGACAAGAATAAAGACCTTATCGGCGCACCTAAAGGTGTGCCCCTTCAAAACAAGTGCAACCGAGTTTTTCCGCAGTCTGTTAAGCCGCGGCCCTTCGCAACCGGATTCATAACATTGCTTGTATCACTGGGGCTGTTTCTGCTGTTGCTGCTCCTCACGCTGCCGCTGTTTCTCTTTGCTGACCGGCGTTTTCTCGCTGGGAACTGTGCAGTGTTGCGAGAGCACCTCGACTGCGGTCACCTGAAAGCGGCGTGCTTCCTTCCCCTTCGACTGCGGTTGCTGCTCAGGAGTGGTTTCCCAAGAGCCTGTCAGTTTGACCTTGCTGCCGGAATCGCTTTTCAAGTCATCGGGGCCAAGGATCTGAACTCCAGCGCGGTGTTGCATGTTGGTCAACACACACTTCCCTTCTGCGTTGGGTCCGTTTAGACAACCGATAAGGGTAGTGGCTTTGACGCCGGCCGGCTTCGTAACTTGGTCGCCGCTAATGCCGCTGTTGTCTTTGGTCGCGCTGGCTGCATTCTTCTGTTGTTCGACGGGGGCGTTGCCGGGAGGGGACGAGTTCTGCGGAGGGGTGGCGGGCTCCTGGGTCAATGCGGAGATGCTGATAGCGGTCGCCAGTATCAGCAAATAGAGGAATGACTTCATTTGCAAACCTCAGGTCAGTATCGAGGATACCTGAGGGTTCGACGCGGCGCAGCAAGAGGAAGTTGCAACGGGAAGAGCTGCCTTGCCCGACCGTAAATGGGATATGTCACATCTCAGCCTGCAACGACGCCCGTCCCTTAGGCGGGCAGTCCTTCACAAGGGATAGTCCACATGCAGCAGGGCCGAATCGCGCGAGTATTTGGCGGGCGATGAGGCGTCATATTGCCGCAGGTAATAGCCTTGAACACGCGAGAGGCGTGGCAGCGTGAAGGTTTGAGTGGCGAAGCGTCCTGCAAGGTTGCCGTCGCTCCCGCCCCCCCAACCGCCGTCAGAACGGCGCACTTCGATACCGCCACCGGTGGGCGGAGCGATGCCCGCGTCCACTGTGATTTCGGTTGCGATGACGTTAGTGACTTGGGCCGCGGTGAGAGGCGGAAGATATAAGGACGACGACGGAACTGTCGTGGTGAAGACTGCCGTGAGCGGCTCGGGTAACGTCATGGTTTCAAACTTGAAGGCCAGTAGCTCGGCGGCGTCATTCGAGAAGCGCAACAGGTACTCGGAGCGATCGTCGCGAAGAGAGATCACTTGCAGCTCGACCTCCCGAACGATGGCCGCGAATGCCGCTCCGCGAGAGGGTGAGGAAATTTGGGCTGCATTAGCGGGGACAACGTCCCCGGTGGGAAGGAAGTCGCTGACGACGCGGTATTCGCCGGCCCAGGCTGGCTGCACGGCGTCATCGAGCAAGGCTACGGCCGCGTTTTCACAGTCGATCGAAGTGGGAGCCAGTGGCAGCTTCAATCGCCGAACGTAGCTGCGGCGTCCGCTGTCGCTGCCGTTATGATGAGCAGCGATGCTGTTCGGGTCCTGTACCCTTGCCATGGCGCGAGCGCTACTGCGATAGGCGACCACCACCTGCTCATTTTGCTGGGGCGGATACGGCGGATAGAATCGCAGCTCGGCGGCTGAGGTCACGTAACACTCGCCGCCATCTGCGAGGTTGCCTGTTAGCCGGGTTCGGAACTGCCCACCCGGAATCAGACTGCGAACTTCGGCATCTACGACGTGCTGCAAACGGGTGAAGGACACGCTGACGCGCAAGTTCGGGCCGTTCGCCAGCCCATAGGTGGCGAAACCCGGAGGCGCGGGGAGCACGTCGTCGTACAGCACGGTTGCGGGAGCGGCCAGCGTTCCAGGGTTGTTGGGATCAACATCGTGAACCGCGAGTACAACCCGCATCGCTGCTGATACGGAGTCGCCGCCCCGGCCGCTACCCGCGGGATGCGTCGACGACAAGTACGTCTGATGAATGCGGTGCGCTTCATTGCAAGACATCTGGGTAGTGAACGCATACAGATGCCCTGGCACGGTCGCGAGGGCAGAGCCAACCCGAGCGCCATTGATGAGGGCCTGAATGGAGCAGTTTGCGCCGTTGGGCGAAATTGCGAATCCGGCGATGCAATTGGAATCGCCGACCGAGCCGTTATAGATGGCGCCGAAAGTGCCGCTGGACGCGGCGTTGAACACGACTTGGCCGTGCTGCATCATGAGGCCGCCAGCAAGCTCCAACTGCTCCACGAAGCTGACGGTCGCGGGGCCACCGTTAATTTGGAGTGCACCTCCGCTGACTGAGACCTTGCCGTTGGGATCGGTGACGCTCCACAGGGTCGGCTCCAGCGAGGTGGCAGTGTAGTCCTCCAGGAAAACCGTGACCGAGCTCTTGCTGAACGGAACCTCCGAGAGATAGAAACCAAGCGTGGTGCCGTCGCCGAGGAAGTAGTCACGAACGTAAACCAACGGTTCGAGCTCGCCAATGATGGTTACATCGTTGCGCAACTGATCCGATTGCAGCAACACCAACCCTTCGGGAACAAAATTTTCGTCCTGCTCGCTGATGGTGAAACTTTGCTGCCCCACCTCTTCAAAGTAGAGTTTCCCGTCGTGCGCGCGGTAGCTGGCGCGCGTCATGGTGGCGAGTTCCTGTACGTGCTCGGTCCACGTTTTCTGCGGAACGATTAGAAACTGGTTGACTGGGCTGACCTCCTGCACTCCCGAGAGATCGAGCCCGTTGGGCAGAACGTCATTGGCGAGCGTACGCACGGCGTCACCCGCGGTGCGAAAGGCGAAGGGTGTTCTGACCGGCAACGCGTTGTGATCGAGCAAACAGGAATCGTCCAGCGCCTGCAAAGCGTAGCGCCATGCGGCACCCGCATGGCTGTAGCCGAGATATTGCTGCTCCGGCGCGGTAGCTAAATAGCCGGTGAACAGACGAAATCCATCAGCGCGCTGCAAGAGCACGCGGGCTCCGCTGACCGGCGGATGAAAACTGGGGTCGGCGGCGACGAGCCAGGCCGCCATAGTGGCTGCACGGTTCAAGCGCCGTATGACCTTAGGCAGGTGGTCGACGTCCACGTAGGCGGTGTAATCTTGTTGGCCCAAACCGTCGTTATTGTCAATTAGGAGGTTCATGAGGTGTCCATCTCACATCAGGTGCGTAACCGTTTTCGAGCGGTTTTAGCATTTGTGTATTCCGAGGAACAGCAGATCCCTCGACTCCGCTTCGCTCCGCTCGGTATGACAGAGGAAGTACAGCAATCGCGGAACGGCTTTAAAACAAGGCTGCGCTAGGAGTGGGGAAATAGCTGCGGTAACAGAGGACGGTTTCATTATCGTTGTCATCAACGGTGGGCAGAGCGTGCAAGCTGGCATGCAGCATGTGACCGAACAACGGAGGAGAGAACTCCTGCCGGGTTTCCACGCCACTCGCAGCCACCTGGAGCCGGGGATAGTAGAAACAGGCGCGACCTCCGGTTTCTCCCGCGATGACGAACAGGCCGGCCCACTCCTGGAAGAAGGTGCTGCCCTCGCGGTCAACGAACGCCACGACTCTTTGCACGCCCATACCGGCGCTGGGAACACCGATCAGGGGCTGTGCTAGAAGCAAAGAGGTTGACGTCTTGGACGAGACGCGCGAGACATTAAAGGTGACGCGGCGGATGAAGTCCGACTGGGTGCTGGGGTTCAACGGTGACGAGAGGTACGCCCCCGCCGCGCCCGCGCCCACATACCCGATGGTGCCGGTGTAGTCGGAATCGACCGCCACCATGTCGCCGACGTTATAGTTGGCGAGTTGATCGGCTGTGAGTACTAACTCGGTCCGGCTGGAGCCCGCTTGCAAAGGAGACGGCGGAACGGCCGTGCCACCCGAACCTTGGGGCGGGCTTGACGGGAGGACAGCCAGCACATTCATTTCCTGCGCACCGCCGGCGATCGCCATCTGCAATTTGCCCCAGGAGGGCAGGTCGAAATCCAAACGCGCCTCAGGCTGCGAGCGGTACTGCACGGTGATACTGCCGCTGGGACCGCTACGCAGAGCATCGTACTTGGTGGCCGCTGTGCGCTGGAAGTTCTCGATCCAGCCTAGGTCAAGCCATGGAGGAGGAGGAGAGTCGAGATCGAACTGTCCCTGCGCGGCGGGATCGAAAGGCAGGCTTTCGCCGCTGGGACGGTCCACTGGCGCAACGTAGGCGCGCACGGCGCGGCCGACGGGCGCCATCTGCGAACGCCTGGCGAGAGGATTGATGCTCATGTCTGATTTACCTCGGGATAAAAGAACAGAGTGATGGCGATGTCCCGGCCGACATAGGGCGGCGTAGTTTTGGCCGCGGCCAGTACGGGCTGCGTCCAGAAGATGGTGGATCCCAACGGCGCCGGTGAGCCGGAACTGTAGTCGCACTTAGCAGTGTGCGCGGGAGAGCAGATAGCGAGCAGGTCGTTGTCCAGGCTTGCCAGATCGCGACCGCGATCAAGCCAGCCGTTCTGCTCGGCGCCCGCGGTGCAGTACGAGATGGTGCAGTCGAGCGCCATCATGGTTCCCACCGATGGCTGCACCATGTGAGCACTACCCCAATGCAGATAGAAGGTGTCGCACAGTGGCGGTGCAGCGGCCGGTGGCTCGTTTTCGATCACCGCAATGGCAGGTCGTGTGGCCCCGTCGAGCGTGACGGTGCGCTGCGGATCGAACGCCACCAGGCGGTTGCGCAACTCCACGTAGAAACTGTCCTTGGCTGGTTGCATGATTGCGTTACTCCGTGGCCATGATGTGGTAGAGGTAGTCCATTCCGCCGAGGTGATCGCTTATGACGGTGTCAATGTGCATGAGTTTGCCGCCGAAGAGCACGCCTTCTGCGGTGAGCAGCCAGGTGGGGATGTCGTCCACGCCGTACTGTTCGGCGATCGGCTTTACCGCTTTCGCGCTGAGCGTGACCTCGATACGCTTGCCGCCGTTGGTGGCCGGTGCAATCGTTCGCACCAGCGCCGGGGAAATCTGCAGATCTTCCGAGGTGGGAGGGGTCAGACCGAGTTGACTGTTGGTGTCGCCGGTGGAAGCATCAGCGATGCGGAGTGTGATTTGGGTGCCGCCCAGAGCGCGCACCATGGCATCGGCGGCGCGCCGCACTCCCAAGCAGGTGTGAATTGTGCCGAGAGGAATCTCGGTTTCAGACATTTCAGCCGACTTTCTGCGCCACGTAGGGCGCGAGCATGCCTTGCACAGTGGAATCGATGAGGGTGTCGGAGAAGTATTCAAGATGCATCGAGTTCAAGGTACCGGCGCGGACATTGAGTGCCGGGGTCGCCTGGGCGTTCTTCACCAACTGCGCGCAGGCGAACTTTACCGGATCAGGGACCTGTGAGAAGCCGGCGGTATAGACGATCTCGAGCTCGTCAAAAGCGAGACCGAGAGGGTTGCCCATCCAGGAGACCTCACCGGTGTCGGCAAAGTAGTCGAAGGTGGTGACATCGAGGTCGACCCAGGTCCCAGGAAGCGCATAAACAAGAGCGATTTCGGCTAGCTCCCACATTGTGGTATCTTCACCACGTCGCGGCGGAGCGTAGCGGCCCCTGCCCGAGATCAATGGCGAAGTTTGGCCAGTCATGGCAGCAAGCGGCAAATTGGTAGCCGAAGGTTATTGCGGCCCGGCATCACGCGAACGCGCTCGGTGAATTGCGCAATGGCGAGCGTGGGCCGCCGGCAATACATGTTGATCATAGAGGAGGCCGCTGCCACGAACGATTCCGGTGTGGCGGACTCCAGTCCATAGCTTTCGTATTCCGAATCAGACAAGTAGTTCATGGTGTTCCTTCGTGGCCACGCCTCCGCGGTTGAGACAGAGAAGAGGCGTTGGGGAAGCGAGCGGCATTGGGAAAAAGCAGGGGACAGAGTTTTTCCGTCCCCTCGCTTGCACACGCTCAACGTTAACCGGCATAGATGCTGCGAAATCGGCGGAACAGGGATCGTTTAGCAACCTGGCCGCTGTGACGCGTTAGTCTGACTAAGGGCCGGATGGCGGCTACCGGTCGACGATCACCTTGTAGTGTGCGTAGCTGGCGCCTTTGACGACAACGCCGCCGAACTTCACCACGACACTCTGCGTGGCCAGCGAACTCGGGGTTCCGAGCTGGAAGACGCGCGGGTTGGGGCTGGTGAGCCAGTGATACTCGATCATGTCTTCGCTGACGATGTAGCAAGGCAGGACCGCCGAGCCACTGCCCGGGACGCCGGTGTAACCCAACGACCATTCGGGAATGAGCGGGATGTCTCCGGCCTGAGTCGAGAGCGTCTTCACACTGAGACCTGCGGTTACCTCGGTGGTGGAGAGCACCACATTGAACTCCTGCTTCATTTCGCGATCGATCAGGTCGAGCAGCACCGGATTGGAGTAGATCGCGGTAGGACGCACTTCGTAGTTGGTGTTGGCGACCATCTGCGCGATGGTGGACTTGAGGCCATCGACGATGCTGTCGGTGGTGTGAATGGTAATGACGTTGCCGCCATCGTTGATCTGTCCGCATACTCCGTAGTACTGCGGCGTGGTGGGACTGGACAACGAAGTGTCGGTGCCGTTCCACAGAGCGACGTCATGGGTGCGCAGCAGACCTTCGACGGAGTCGGCGAGGTCCTTGGCCTGCAAGTAAGCGAATTGACTTTGCTGTGCACCTACTTCCATATCGAAAACGTTGTAATTGATCTGCGAGACCAGGCACTTCAGGGGAACACTACGCTCCACACGGGTGGGAGTCACCAGCGTCGGCGTGATGCTGCGCGGATCGACGAAGCCGTTGGCGGCAGTCGGCGACGGAATGCCCGTCTCCTCGAAGAAGCGCGAGGGGTGGCCGGTGGCTGGGACTTGCTTGATGCGCTGGCCGAACGGGCCACGACGGCGAACGATATCGGTGATTTCGGTCTGGTAGCGATCGATTTCGATCGCGCCCGGGCCCATGTAATCAGCCGCTGCTTGCAGGTTAACGAATTGTGCTTTCATGGTGTCCTTTCGAAAGGAAATGGCGACCCATGCCGCCAGGAGTTTACGCAATGTCAGACATTGTGAGAGTTGTGGAAGGATCGCGCCTCAAGAGGCCGCTGAACGAGCCGGAAACGGCGAGGCTGTCGTCGGCTGAAGTCGACTCCAAGCGACAAGAACAAATGGCTAAGACGCGGGCCTGAAGGCCTGCACTACCCGAACGTGCAGGCGGACGGCTTACACAAGGATTCCGGCGCGGGCGAGTTCGGACTTTACGGCGATGCGCTGCTCGATGCTGAGACCGGCCAAGGCCTTTTCGATTACCGGCTTGTCTATGAGAGGGTCGCCTTCGACTCCTTCCTTGGCGAGCAGAGCGGTTACCATTGGCGACAGGGTCTTGCGGCGGGCGGTGTCGCTTTGGGCCTTGAGATTGCGATTGGTTGTCTCCAGTTCGACCAGCTTGCTACGCAAGTCTCCGTCATGGTTGGCGCCGGCCTGCAGGTCTCCATCGTCAACGGCGGCAACGATACGGTCGATTTTGGCGTGGAGGGAAGCGAACTGGCCGTCCAGATTCTTAAGGGCGTCGGCCAGGGACTGCGTCGCCTGGGCCATTTGACCGGCCAAGGTTGGCTTATCGGTGGTGTCGGTTGAGCTCGTTGTATCTTGATTCATAGTGTGTCCTCTTACTCTGTGGGATCGTCTCGCAGGGCGAGCCGGGTGGAAGCATTTAGCAATTAGCGTTTAGCAATTAGGAAAACCTTCAGCTAAGGCGAGTGCCGCCGGAGGTTTTGTGGTCCGAGAGTGCAATCCAGGTTTGCGGGTAAGCGGCTTTGTCGCGGCGCAAGACTGCTGCTCCGGTAAAGGTGAAGCCAGTGACAGCCCAGATGAGCGCGTCTTGATTGGGGACGCTGGCGTCGGCGATCTCGTAGGACATGCCGAGGCTGTTGCCCTGTTGGGCCCGGATCTCGCGCACCACGTCAGGAAAGTCGTGAGCGAACAAGTAGCCGCCTACGGCGATTTGACCGGTTGCGTTTGGCTGGCCGCCGTTGTGGAGAGGCACGATTGTAGCTTCGGTAATGAGGCCGATTTTGCGACGCGCGTCGTGGCTGGCAAGCGCCGGCGCATAATCGAGCGCCATGCCGAGGAGCGAGGGCAACGCCTCGTCGGTCGCGGTCCGCGTCAACATGACGCGATGGCCGCGTGCGCCAGTTGGCGAGCGTTGCGAGGCGACCCCGACCAGGGTGAGAACGCCCTGGAAGGGCAGCCGGTTGGGATGCGCGGGGACATCGGGCAGGTTGAGCGCCATGGCGTCGAGGTGCAGGTTCATGGTTGATCCTTGTGAGTCTGACAGTGTGAGAGTTAGTAGCAACTAGCAATTAGCCGTTGGCAATTGGCCGTTGGCAAAAGCCGGAGAACCGCAGATCCTTCGATTCGTCGCTGCGCTCCTCGCTCAGGATGACAAAAACAGGGGTTAGGGGTCAGGGGTCAGCGGTTGGAGGAGAGCCCTAAGAGCTGCCCTAACAATTGAAAAGGGTCCCTCATTGAACGAGTCCTTATTGCATCAAGGGTGCGTCGGAGAGGCCCGCCTGCTTTTCCGGAAGGGGCGGAAGGCCGCGCATGCGACGCACCTCATTGACGGTGAAGACGCCGCAGCCGATCAGGATCTGCTGGATTTGTGCCTGCTCCAGTTCGTTGGGCGCGTCCACGTCGGTGAAGACGAACTCCAGGTCATCCCAGCCCAGGCGCTTGCTGATGGCGTCGCGCGTGAGATGTTCGGCAACGAGGCGGGCGACGGGCACGACCGCGGTACGGAAGGCATCGTCATATTGCGTGGTCGCCGTGTTGCGGTTGACATCGCGCTCCAAGCCGAGCAGCATGGGCGGCAGGTCGAAGGCGTCGGCGATGATGCGGATGAGAAACTCTTGCCATTGCAGCCGCAGATCGGCGTCGGTGCCACCGCTGAAGCGCAGCACTTCGGGCTTGGTCTCGACGGAGAGGATGGGCACTTTGCCGGTGCCTTCGATTTCATCCTGCCACCAGCGAATGAGCCGCTCATGATGTTGCGGGCTGAGGTTCTGCAACCATAGTGCATACTGAACGACAGTGTTGCTGGCGAGCCGCGAAGCGAAGCGATGCGCGCACAGGAACTCGTGGATCGTTTCGAATGCGACCTCAAGTTTGCCCAGGCCAAACGGGGTGTGGGTGCGAGGATTCAGCCGTATGTAGGCGAGTTCTTCGTCGGCGAGCGTGACTTCCTGCTGCGGCGTGAATAGACCCGTGGCCTGAACATAACGCGGAGACGACGGATTGCCGTCCCAGTCGCTGCGGATACGGATACTGGCGCCGTCAACCGGCCACAGCGTGAGCGGGCGGGCGGGATCATCGCTGAGGTCGAGCTCGATGGCACCGAAACCGCCGACCAGCACGTCTTCGAGGACCTGCTCAATCATGGAGCGGAAAGAGTCCTCGGGGTTGGGCTGTTCGAAGTTGAGGGTGAGAGTGGCGATGCGTTCGGCGGCATTGGGCAGCTCGTCGAGCGCGCGGCCATGCCGCGGCTGAATGCGCCACTGCATTCCCGCGATGCGATCCTTGATGGTGTTGATGGCCTTGCGCGCGATCGGCATCTCGGCGAAGCGGCGCAAGTTAATGGGCGTTGGTTTAGGCATGACTCCGGCACGCACCTGCGTGGGTACCCCCGGAGTGAATATGGTGGGCAGAGGCACCGTTCTGCGGGCGGGTGAAGCGCTGGTGGCGTCCAGCGCGGCGGGCGCTGACCGGAGCCCCGGCCAGTGCTGGTTGAGGAACGCGGAACCGGTCGAGCGTGCGCCGGCGAAGCGGCGCAGGGCGCCGCGAAGCGTGTCTCGCATGTTCATGGTTTTTCCTGTAAAAGTGGTCAGTGGATAGTGGATAGTGTGGGGCGCTGAGGCGGCGTTACACCTTCAGCTCGAACACGCGCACGTTCAGCGATGGTGGGCATTTGGCCGACGGTGGCGACGTCGATGCCGTAGCGGTCGAGAGCTTCGAGCGCGAAGGCCACAGCGGGGTCCTTCCAGTCGAGCCCATCCTCGATCACGGCGTAGAGGTTCGGGTTCGCATTCTCGGCCAGGGCCATTTGGTCGCGAAAATTCTGATAACTGAACGCCAGCACCTTAGCTGTATTCACGTCGGTCGCAAGTGACACGGCGTGGAACATCTGAATAACACTCTCGGGCCGATAGGCGCAATCGATCTTGAGCGGATCGCCGTTGCCTGCGTAGTTCGCCACGGCGATGTCCTTCCACATGACGTTCCAGACACCAGCGTGCTCGAAAGCGCCGCGCATGAGGTTGTAGATGGCGCGGCGGCCGGCAGCTTCGCGTTGCGGCGCGCGGCGTTCGGACTCAAGGTAAGCACGGGCCAGGATGGCCAGCTCAGCCTGTGGCGATTCGGTCAGCACCCCCTGCATCGGCGCCAGTTGCAGAGCGCCGGAAAACGATTGCTGCATCACGTTCGAGCAGCCAGTCGCGACGCGACATCGGAAGCTTGTAGTTGATGACCTCGGCTGCGCGGGATTGGAGCAGGCGGCGCAACTCGTCTTCGTAGGATTGCAAGAGCTCGATATCGACTTCCGGATCGAGGCAGCGTACGCGACGCCAATCGCGGGTGAAGCGCACGTCGGTGAACCCGTCGGTGCCTTCCTCCAACATGACTACGCCGACATTGACGAACTCCTGCTTGACCACGTCGGGGACGTAGCGGAGGAGGAAGAAGTCGCAGTGTTTGTAGTCAGCCATCAATATTCAGCATTCAGCATTCAGCACTCAGCATTCAGCGCTCAGCGACGGCCCCCGCCCTAGCCAAGAGAAGGCTAGAACGGGGCACCCCACGTTAGGGTCCGGAGTGAGGCCCTAGCCTAAACCAGGCTATAAAAGGCATCCAATTTAATCTTCGGCCAGTTCATGATTACGCTGCAGAACGATACTCTCTCCTTCTCAGTGTCTCTGTGGTCAAATCTCTCAATTCACCACCTCGCGCCAGTTTGGGAAGGGGTTTCGAGATGAGTTCTTGAAATCCTGAATCAGCTCGCGAACGCGCGAGCGCCGCTGCAACAAGCGCTCCAACAGCCGTTCCAACTCGTCGCCTTCGGAGTTGTACCACTCCGGAGGAATCTCCTCGGCCAGGGGCCACAGTGAGCTCTCGGGGAAAGTCTCGATGCGAGTGAGCCAGGGCTCGAAGCTGTCCCACGATGTGACACATGCATAAACGTCGTTGCGGCCGAAAACGCCGCGCAACGGTGCGTCGGGAAAATTCCACTCGCCGGCATTGAAGCAATAGCCCTGATCAATAAAGCTGGCAGTGAATTTACGTTCCCGCACGCGCTTCCAGAATGCCGCCTGGCGGCCGTTGGCGTTGCAGGTCCACTTGTCGAGGGCAAGAATGCCGGCAAAATCTCGCAAGTTGCGGACACGCGCGATCATGCTTTCGGGCAGGTAGTCGTAAACCTGACCCTCGATGGGCGAGACCACGTAGCGTGAGCCGAACGACAGCCCGGGAGTGAACATAGTGCGATGCCCGCAAAGTTCGATACGCAAGTCGGGCGTGTGCTCCAACAGCCAAGGCTGCACGTTGACAACGGCGGCCACCGGAACCGGCAGACCCACCATCTCAGCCAGGCGCGTGCCCAGCCAATCGTTGACCAGGACACGTGCATGCTGCGGGTTGTTCTGAAACTTGACGACGTAGTAGAAGCCGTCGGCACAGCGCATGAGGTGGCTCTGAGCGCCGCCGCGCATCCTGCGTACGTGTTGGACCGCCTGAATGAACAAGAGACCGCCGTAATTTGTCGGCGCCCACCTTTTCGCCAAAGACGGTGAAAGGATGGAGGGCACACAGGAACACTCTGATCAGGTTCGGCGAAGTCCCTCAGCGGCTAAAGCCGCGACGATTTTGCGATACTTGCGGACGGCCTGAAGGCCGTCCCCTTCAAAATCAGAGACTCCAGCATCAGAGACTCCAGCATCAGAGACTCCAGCATCAGAGACTCCAGTCAGAGTTACCTTTTTTCAACCCGGGTCGTTTTCAACCCAGCTGATTTCCACCCGGCGGGAGCGACAGGGCGGTCTCTACCACAGCGTGTCGTGGAAACCGCCCGTAACGGCCATTGCGGCCGTACATCAACGGCCATCACCTCCGCGTCGCAGGACCAGCCCGCAACGAGGGTGCGGGAGTGGTCAACCATCACGGCAGTTTCCGCGTTTCATGCTATCGCGGATGGGCCTGCCATTGCGTCGTCACACGTCACATAGGCGTGTGCGGTGGGGAAAGCAGGGGTTAGGAGTTAGGGACCAGGGACCAGGGGTTAGTGTTAGTTGTCGTGGCCATAGGGGTCCTTCGACTCCTCGTTGCGCTCGTCGCTCAGGATGACAAGAAACAGTGGTCAATAGTCAGTGGTCAGTGGTCAGTAGCCAGTAGCCGTTAAGAAAGATCAACGATTCCCACCCTTTCGCCAAAACAAGGCGAAAGGATGGGGCACCCAGCGGAGCAGAATCGGCTGGCCATAGGGGTCCTTCGGCTCCTCGCTGCGCTCGTCGCTCAGGATGACAAGAACCAGTAGTCAGCGGTCAGTAGTCAGTAGCCAGTGGTTTGGTTTAACAGTTCGATCTCCGCGCCGAATGCCCCATTGGCTACGCGGTTTGCAGGGTTGCAAAATTGCACTCGTGCAAGGACTGCGGGGGCCGCACCACAACTTCGGCGCGGACCGCCAGGGCGATCGCCATGGCCATCACGGTATCGTCGTGTGCGCCTCCGGCCGCGGCCGATGTGCCGTCCTGATGACGGATGAATGTGCGACATTCCTGCAACAGCCGAGGACTGAGGAACAGGAACGAGGCACTCGACAGCACAGCGGCGAAGTTCTCTAACATGCGAGGACGCGACGCCGCGGTGGTGAGCCATCCGGGCGGGCCGGTGCCGGGATATAAGTTCTGATAGCCGACGCTCATGGCGAGGTGAGCGATGACGGCGTGTCCGTGATTATTGCGCTCGACAGCCACCAGCGCCCCGTTGTATTTGCGGCCCAGGACCGCGACGCGAGCTGCAAGCTCCTGGGGCGTGAAATGTCCGCGCAGTTCAGCGCACTGCAGGCCGGTGGAGCGCTCGATGACCTGGGCACAGGCGTAATCGCCATCGGAGCCTCCACCGGCCGGGTCAACGCCGATGATGTATTGCTTGGGAGTGATGCCATTGCCGCCGACGACGGGCGGGAAAAACGTGAGCAGTTTGCCGTTGTCGGTTGACTCCGACATCACCGGAGGCTGCTTGAGGCGTTCGTCCAGGATGTCGCAATCGAAAACACAATCGCCGGAGGCGAGGAAACAGCTTTCGGGATCCTCGGCGTACTCTTCGGGGGCGCGATTGCCGAAGTTGGCGCGCATCTCGCGGCGGAAGGCGATCTGCCCGGAGTCGAGATGATGCTTGTGCATGAGCTCGCGCTCCTGGTCGCTGAACTCGACGATTTCCAGCGTACGGCGATAATGCGGGTCCCACCACCACGGGTAGAAGTGGCGGACGTAGCCAGTTTGAGGGGCGCGCTGCCACTCGTCATAAAAGACGCCGCCCGCGCCGTTGGGGGTGGACTCCAGGAAGATCTCGCCCTCGGGCGGAACGGCAGCGCGCAACGAAGCCAGCGTTTCCGACACATCACGCGGCCAGCGGGCGACCTCCGAACAATGCAGATTGTGGATGGTCAGCCCGCGGCCGGCGTTGGGGTCCGCCGCGGTTTCCACGCGATACTCACTGTCCAACATGGGAAACACGATCTGGCGGACGTTGGCGCGCGAAGTTACCAGCACGCCCTGACGCAGCGACTCTGGCAGGTTCTCCAGGAGCCGATGCACGATGCGAAAGATTTCCTCGGCGGAGCGCTGATCGTGTGCGACTTGCACACTCAGCGTGCCTTCCCGGGTGATGCAACTGACAAAGAAGCGCGCGGCAACATAGGTGGTGACGCCCAACTGGCGGGCCTTGAGGACGATGTTGCGCTTGCCGCTGGTTTTCTCCAGATCGTGCTGGGCGCGATTGAGGCGCAAACGGAGCAGGTGGCCACGCTTGTCGCGGATCTTCAACATGGTATACATGACAAGCTCACGGACCGTCTCGATCCCACGTGGTATGGGACCGGTCCAGCAGGTGAGAGTTTGGGGGTGCTGATCGAGGTGGTCACCGCATTCTTTCAGCACGGCCAGAGCTTTGTCAGGTGAACTGAAATCTTCGGTGGCGGCCGGAGTAGGTTCAGGTGTGGGCGGCACAGGTGCAATTTTTGTCGTTTGTTTTTTACCCACCGCAGTGCTCCTGGAACATTTGTCAGTTGCCGTACAGCAGTTGTCAGGCCAAGCACGGCTGATGCAGCGCAGGGAAGTTACATCCCGCTCAAGAAGTCGGGTGCAACCCCATAAGCCTCAGCCACCCGCTCCTGCGAGGAGCGCGGGGTTAGTGCCAAGACTTCGTGGTAGCCGCGTGGAAGTACCAGCTTCGCGCTTACCCCAGAGAGGGCAGCGGCCA
The DNA here is from genome assembly GCA_963794545.1 of uncultured Acidobacteriaceae bacterium. Taxonomy (GTDB): domain Bacteria; phylum Acidobacteriota; class Terriglobia; order Terriglobales; family Acidobacteriaceae; genus Bog-257. The sequence goes on along the minus strand of CAWCEH010000007.1, from coordinate 467,537 downwards.
TGCCGTTGACCGTCGCGGAGAACAGTAAGAGTGCCGACAGTACGTTCTTTTCCGAGTCGGTGTTCGCTACTTTATTCGCCGCTAGGACTTGCGCATTAACCTCGCTGGCGAGTGTGTTCACCACAGCCGAGAGAGCCGACAGATTGCCGGCCGATTTGTTGGCCGTCCAAGCCGCGCCTGCATCCTTAATGAGGGGCAGGTCGACAATGGCAGCACTGTAAACAGACTGAAAGAAGGCGCCCAGCGTCGGGTCGTTGCGCAACTGGGCAAAGGCCGCAGCCGACTGCAATGCAACCCCGGCCTCAGCCACTACGATGTTGACCGTCTTTTCCGTCTGCGAGGACGAGCATCCGGTATTGGGTACACAGAGTCCCATAAACATAAGCACGGATAATACAAAGCTGTAAGCTTTTTTCATTTCGACTCCTAAAAAACAGTGGTCAGTTGTCAGTTGCCAGTGAAAAGCAATGGTCAGTGGTTGGCTGGCAAGTATTGGTTGGTAGGGAAATTCTGATTAAGTCAGTCAGAAGTCCCGCAGGGGCTAAAGCCCGGTCTAATATCAGCAGTTTGTGGACGGCCTGAAGGCCGTCCCCTTCAAAGAACCGACTCAAGCAGAGTTTTCCCAGGGGCTTCTCACTGCACGGTCTGACAGTAGAAGGTGGCGCCCTTTACTTGGTCGGACGAGCCGCCGTTGAAGGTGAGCTTGATGGTGTCGGCGTTGGCGAGGTTCTCCGCGCCGGCATTGCCGTAGCTGCCCCCGATGCCGATTGCCGTGCCGGCGATCACCGGGCTGAGATTCGCCGACTGGGATGACAGCGACGAGATGGTGAGCACCTCAAAGTCGGCGGCGAGGTTCTGGCTCGACGAGGTGTAGGAGCCGTAGGCCCACGTTGTGGTACCCAGAATCCACTTGTAGGTGATGGCCCCCGACGCTGTGGGATGTGTCCACTTGGCATAGCAATGAGCCCCACCGCCGACCGTGAAGGTGCCCGCCGTCAGCGTCGCGGTGTAAATGGTTTGATCGGTGCTGTTGCCGGTGAGGGTTGAAGTTGCGCCTTGCATGGTCCCGCCGACCAGACGGGTGCCGGTGCCGCAACCGTTACAGGTGGTAACGTTGAGAGTTCCTACAGTCGCCGTCGTGGTGTTGATGTCCGTGGCGTAGATCTCATCCCAGCGGTAACTGGGGTCGCCAAGCCACCGCGTGCTGTTATCGCCGCCAACCTTGGCGGGGATGAATTCCCATTGCTGGGTGTTGGGGATTCCTCCGGGAAAGGCGTAGGTCATCTTGGCGAAGAGCTCGGGCGATTGGCCGTAGGTGGTCCGGTTGGGCATACGGAAGCCAATGCCGCCAACGCTAAGGCTGGTCGAGGTACCGCTGGCAGCCACGATGGTTTCGTTGGAGCTGGTGGTACCGAAGACCTCGGTGAGAATGCCGTTGCCGGAGTGCGGCGACTGAATGAAGGTGTTGAGATCGAGAGTGAAGGCCTGGCCGGAGAGGAATCCTCCGGTGGGTCCGTAATAGAACGGGACCTTATTCATATTGGCGGCCGCGGTGGTGCGGCCGTTGACCACGTCGTTCACGGCATTGAGGTAGTCCTGCACGTAGAAGTTCGTGACGCTGATATACGGAGTGGTGCCCGCCGTACCGTTCACGTACTTGATGACATCGTTGACGCCGCTGCGGCCGAAGGTGTAACCGCCAACGATGTAGAGGCTGGGCTGGGCGCCGTTCTGTCCGGTCTGGTCGATCGTGATCAGAGGATCCTGGCCACTAACTTCTTCCTCCGTCTTGAATCCAAGGATGGTCAATGTTCCTGACTGGCCGCCATTGAGGCGCACCAGAGAGGTGGTGTTGGAATCGCCGCTGAGGCCATGTACGACGGCCACGCCGCTAAGGTTGTTGAAGTTGAAGCCGTAGCGTCCGGCGCTGTTGGTGGTAATGTTGGCAATGTCAGACGGTGTGGCAGACGCTCCGGTGAAGAGGATGTTGTCAAGAAAGCAGCCGCTGACTTCGATGGTGCGCAGGAAGGCGGTCTCGCCCATGTTCTCGATGTTGAAGCAATTGCCGGCGGTCTGATGGGTACCGTTGCCGAGGACGCGGAGGTCCTCAAAGCCGCCCCAGTGCCACCACTGCGCCGCCGCAGCGATGCCGGTGCCGACGGTGGAAGTGGCGATCAGGTCGGCGTTGAGTGCGTTGCCTGCGGTAACGATGGTGCCATGGTTGGTGGAGGTGCTGGCACCGATAAGACGCGCCCCGGGTAGGGCGACGATTCCGGCAGTGACATTGTTGTTACCGTTGTTGTAGGTCACAGTGCCGGTGATGGTGTAAGTGGTGGCCGCCAGCTTCAACGTCACCGAGTCATACAGGATGAAGCCCGGGCCAGTGTAGGGCGAAGTGCGATCGTCGATGACCGCACCAATCACGTTGCCGTTGTTGTAGGCAGCGTTGATCGCCGCCTGAATGGTGGCGTAGTGGCTCACCAGAAACTCGACGCCGGTTACGTTGCGATAGCTGAGCGAGCCGGCAAGGGAGGCGTTGCCGGTGCGGGAGTTGAGCATGCCAGTGAACAATCCGTAGTTCTGAGTAGAGTTGGCAATACGTTCGTTCCAGGAGTCGAAGGAACCGGTACCGGCGTTGTAGTAAACGTCGGCAGTCGCCCAAGCGGAGCGATTCTCGCTGGTGCTGGCAGAGGTGACTCCGCCACGAATGGCCACAGCGGCTACGGAAGTGGAGTCGGTGCGGTTGTCGCGGGCGATGAGCCCGGAGTCAGCAGCCGAGGCGAAACGGAAACAGGCCTTGTCATAGTCGTTCGCCGGAAGTGCGGCCACGGAGAACGGGCTGGTGCAATAGTTGTGGGCGAGATACGCGGGGGCCTGGAAGTCGGCGGCGTAAGCGCCAGGGTTGAACCAGCGATTTCCACTGACACTCAGGCCAGGCCCGGCGTTGGCGACTTGAAGCGAGGCGGTGCAAGAGCCGCTGCAAGTCAACTGGCCGCCATAGAAGTTGTTGTCGTGGATATCCAGGCCAACGACACCGCTGTTACTGATGAGAATGTCCGCGTCCTGCGACTTGCTGAATAGATTGTTGGGGCCAATGGTGGAGCGGACCAGCGGGCTGAGCACGGCAATATGCTGCTGCGTCGGGGTGTAATACCCCGAGGCCAGGGAGGTAGTGAAGATGTTGCCGCTGACGTTGATGCGATACGAGGTGTTGCCGGCGGGGCTGAACACATAGAGCGAAAATTGTTTGGCATAGTCCAGCACATTGTTGACGAAGTTCACGCCGGAAGCGCCATCGAACTGAACGCAGGAATAATGGGGCGCGTAACAGAGGTTGTCGGAAATGAGTACCGAGTGGGTTGGGTCAGAAACGTAGTCGGTGCCGCTACCCTTGACGATCATGCACTGGGAGGTTGAGGAATCGCAGGTGTTGGCGGTGACCCGGCCGATGTTGCTGTTGTTGACGAAGATGCCGACGCCGCACATAAACCAATTGTGGTCAACGTCCCAACCGGAGTAGCCGTTAGTATCAACGCAGTAGCCAGGGCCGGCCTCGGGAGTGGCGAAGAGGATTCCAGAAACCCGGTTCTCCAAACCGCCGCTGTCGAGAGTTCCGGTGTTGGCGCCAGCGCTGGCGTTGGAACCCATGTAAAGAAGGTGAATGTTGCCAGTGGGATCGAACAGCATGACCTCGGTGCCGGTGTATCCATCCCCGATCAACTGGTCGCCATTGCGGGTATAAGCCGAACCAGTGAGGAAGTATGTCCCGCGCGGGAGTCTGACAGTGCGTCCCGGTTGCGCGGTGTAGATGGCATTGGGCGCGGTCGCATTGCTGCAGTTCATAGCAGCACACCACGCGGTCGTGTTGTCAGTACCGTAATAGAGAGTGCCTCCGGACACGGTCGTCGAAGCGGCGGCGGTCAAGGTGACCTGAGTTGACGACCGATAGCTGGCGATGGTGGTGTTCAGGTAGGCACCGGCTACCCCGGCTCCGTAGAAAAAGGCCCCCTTGCCGACATCGGCGGAGCTAAAGGCGGAACCGGTGCAGGTAACAACTTTCTGCCCGTTCGTGATATTGCAGCTGGACAGGATGGTGCCGTCCCCCACCAGTCCGTAATCGCGCAGATCCATGACCGGAAAGTTGGCAGTGCGTGAGTCCTGGGCGGTGGAGACGGTGGCGTTCACGGAATTAGGCGCGACGTTGCCGATAGGGGGCGGCGAAGCCAGATTGCCGCTGCCGGCGTTGGCGTCAACATAAGCTTTGTTGGCGGCGTCGGTGGGATTCTGCGGCGTAGGGACAGCTGGGGAACTGCTGAAGGTCTTTGTCCCGGTGATGGTTTGGGTGGAAGCCAAAGCGACGTAGGTGGAGTCGGCAAAGTCGCGCGTGAGAAATTGCGCCGCCTGATTGGCGGGAACGAGTTTGCTACGGATGGCGCCAATGGTCGTCGTTGGTGCATTGGGCACGACCCAATATTCAGAGTCGGTGGTGCCGTCATCGAGCTTGAAAATCGCGCGATAATAGGTGCCCACTGGGCTTGCGCCGGTGTTGGGCGCGAGGCTGGCGTTGAAGCCGCCGCTGGGATCGAGAGTGACGGTGAGCGAACCGGGGGTCACCGCCTGGCCCGCAGCCGTGGTGAAGGCCGGCCATGAGATCAGCGCGGTGCCTTGCGCGGGAGTGCCGTCGGCGCGGTATACGGTGTCACTGATCTGACACAGTGTGGGAGCTGGAGCGGCCTGATTTTTCGGCGCGGGTTGCGACATTTTGGCGCCTACCGGGCTGCCCGAGGTTGCTGCTTGCGCGAGCAGTCCGGAAGCACCGCGGTCCAGTGTGGGTAGCGTGAACTGCCGAGCGATTGGCCAGGCGGTAAAGCGCTCGGAACCAGTTTGCGCTCCCATCAGGAGGTCCCTGCCCGGAGGTGAAGCGGGAGGAGGCTGAAGACCCGCTTCGCCGATTGCCGGGGACGGGGGCAAAAGCATGGCAAGAGTTATTGGGATGAGGACAGAAAAAAACCGCCGTGTGAGGCGGCTGATCGTCGGCATAATCCATGCCTCTCTGCTGCCGGCCGGAGCCGGCGGGAAATAGTAAGGGTACGAAATTTGATGTAATGTCCCACAGGGTGGGAGTCATGCGATTAACGGGAGCGGGAATGCACGCTGTTTGCGAGTTGAAGCGTCCGTGTGACAACCTCTGCCGTCCCTACGGGACTCGGCCTTCTTTTTCACTTTACCCAGCGCTCAACCACCCCAAGCCAGGCAAAAGCGGCGTGGCTTGGGGACCCCGGTACGCGCTAGGCTAAAGCTCTTTCGCCCAGGGAAATTCCGATTAAGCCAGTCGGAAGTCCCGCCGGGCCAAACAGGTTGCTGAAAAACTCGAAAAGCGGATCCCTCACCGACTAAAGTCGGTTCGGGATGACAAAATTAAAGGACTTATAACGGCGCACCTGAAGGTGCGCCCCTTCAAAAGCGTGCGCATTCGAGTTATTCAGCAGCCTCTACAGCCCGGTCTAATATGAGGCGTCGCGGACGGCCTGAAGGCCGTCGCCTTCAAAAATCGGAGCTAATCAGAATTTTCCTAGGTACGCTCCTGCTCCGCAGCCTGGTAGGTGCGGATGAACCCCTCCACGCTACGGACGTAAACATCGGCGAAGTCGACGACGTGGCGGCGCGCCTGAATCATGTCCATGGCGTCGTCGAGGCTGAAGCCGAGGGCGCGCAACACCGCCAACGTCATCATGGGGGCACGGTGGACACCCGCCGCACAATGGATGAAGATCTTGTTGTCGGCATCGTCCAGCGCCTCCAGGGCAAAGTCCACGCCGCGCTGTAACAGCCCCGGAGGTTTGAGCTTAAAGTCGTCGTCGGTGGGGTTCCACAGCACCCTTACGCCGTAAGGCTTGGCGAGTGCGGTGTCGTCCCATTCGATCTGCATGTCAATGATGTGAGTGACCCCGGCGCGCACCACCTCGATCATCTTGTCATCGGTCCAGATGCCGCCGCCCAAGGCGATGCGGTCGGTCACCCACGTCATGTCCATGCGTCAGTCTGCTCCCCCTGCGGAGCCATGCGCCGCAGCGAGAGCTCCACTTGCCATTCTACAAGGCGGCCCGAACGTCGTTCGCTTCAGAAGCCTGTCAGGCGGCCATGTCCGGTTCAGGCTCTTCGTCCGACAAAGGATCGAGTCCGAGGGTCTGTAGGAATGCTTCGATCTTATTGACCGGAGGAGGAGGGGTCTTTTCCGGTGGTTCGGGAGGCGCGGCCACAGTCGCGGGTGAGACGGACGGAGGACCGGTCGACGGGATTTCCTCTTCCAGCGGTGGCAGCGAGTACACGCCGGCGAAATCGAAAAGTGTCCGCGCTGCCAGGTAACTACCCGACTCCGCCAACTTGATCACCGCCCCGTTGATCTCTTGCAGATGACGCCAGATTTGTAGCTTGGCGCGTTCCACCGCCTGTTGTCGCGATTTCAAGGTGGAAAAGGCTGCACTATGGCGACGCGCTTTCTTCCGTGCGCTGGTCGCCGCCGGCGGTCTGGCGTTCTTTTTCGCGGGGCCCTTGTTTGCCAGATGCTTGCCTTTGGGGACGGTGCTCCGCGGGGCCGGCGCCGACGCTGGCTTCCTGCCGGACGAAGTCGTGCAGGTCTTGAGTGGCATGTTCGTTCCCTCCCAGGAAGGTAGTTAGCGATGACTGAGTCAGCGACTTACGTATTCTTGGCGGGTGGAGCAGGACGTTCAAGCCCTGCAATTGAGCGCGGCGGAGGAATGACCTTCAGGCCGCGAGATACATGCTTTCCGCTGGTCGAATCATATGAAGTTTCATACCGGGGATGAAGTATCGCGCGAATTGAAGCCCTCGACGGTGGAACTCAACTGGAGGCGCACAGGCCTCTCTCCACCCAAACTGGTCCAGAAACACGAAAGCCCAGCCGAAGCTGGGAAGCTTGGACGGGCCCGTAACGGGTAATTTCTGAGCCAGAAACACGAAAACCCAGCTTCTGGCTGGGTCGGAAGTGGAAGCCCTACAGAACTGCTTCCCAATCTCTAACTCTAGTTTCAATATAGCACATTTCAGAGGGATTTGGACACTATTTTCGAGATTTATATCGTCATTGTTTTCATTGTCTTAGAATCGATTGTTGCGTTTTGCAATATTGACATGTAAGAAGTACGCTCCAAAACAAGCAAGTGGTAGCACGACGACTACAAAATAACCCAATTTGGGAAGTGGAAGATGCAAGCCCCTGTGGGCCCAGGATCAGAGAAGGAGCATTGGTAAGGGAGGCGAAGAATTGGGTGGCGACTATTCTCCGGCGATGATGTTGCGATTTGTTTCCCCTCTCCGGGGTACACGCACATTTCGCCGGCCTGGCCCTTCGGATCTTTACCATCGTCGCTGGGCACCACGGCCCAGAGAACCGCAGCTATAGGGCAAGCCGATACGACGCTCGGCTTCGCTCTGAGGAAAGCGATGCCCCTCGTTCATCCTGGAGATGACGACGCAGTGTCTCACTAGCCCCGAATCCTGCACTCTGCGCGATAGCTTCCAACTTCTCAGGCGTTGCTGCGAGCTTTGCCTTGGCGGCTTCCGTCCGCAGGCGGGCGACAGCCAACAACGCGCAGAATGCTGTTGCCGTAAGCGCACCGGTCGAATACGACACGACCACCCAGGCAAGTAATTCGAAGTAAGAATGGCGGGGCTACCGCTACGTGCTGCCCCATCGCATTAGCAAAGCGGGGCAGCACGTTTGTGATTGCCGCAGGGTTTCGTCGGTTAGCCGCACTTTTCTCCATTCCCGATAGTAGGTAAAATAACTACATTGAGAGGCGCGATGGACAAAACTGTATCGGCGGCGGATGCTAATCGCAATCTTTCGCAACTTCTACGCGGAGTACGCCGGGGGCGCAGTTATGTTGTAACCAGCCACGGCAAGCCAGTGGCCAGGCTCGTCCCCGCCGCTGAGACAAATGCGATAGCCGCGGGAGCGCATGCCGCACTGCTCACCCGCCTACGTTCGCAGCGCGTGATGAACATCGGTCGTTGGGGCCGGGACGAGCTCTACGAGGATGTGGGATGAGAGTGGCGCTCGATACGAATATCCTGGCCTATGCAGAAGGCGTTAATGGTGCCGCTAAGAAGAAGCTAGCTCTCGAACTACTGCAACAATTACCTCAAAGTGCGGTTGTCGTGCCCGTTCAGGCGCTCGGGGAACTCTTTCACGTACTGGTGCGGAAGGCCGGGCGGTCACCCTCGAAGGCGCGCGCGGCAATTCTGGGCTGGCAGGACGCCTTTGCCTCTGTCGAAACCTCAGCCGCCATCATGCTGGCCGCCACCGACTTGGCGACCGACCATCATCTCGGTATCTGGGACGCGGTCATTCTTTCGGCTGCGGCTGAAGCTGGTTGCCGTCTCTTTCTGTCGGAGGACTTACAGGACGGATTTACGTGGAACAGCGTCACCGTCAGCAATCCTTTTGCCGACCCTGTGCACCCTTTGCTGCGGGCGTTGCTATCGAGCAACGCTGCAGAATGAGTCTATTCGTAGGCCAGCGCCTCGATGGGGTCCTTCTGCGCGGCCTTCATCGCGGGATAGAACGCGCCCAGCAGTGAGCCGACTAGCGCAATGATTGCGGCCTTCACCAGCCATCCAGCGGTGATGAGCACGGGGAGAGTCTGGAACCTGGCTCGCAATCCCACCCTCGCACCGTAGCTGATGGCGATGCCGAGAATCACGCCGGCAATCGCGATCAGCAGGGTTTCCCGCAGCACAACGTTTACGATGTAGAGCTTGCCGGCGCCCAGCGATTTGAGGATGCCGATCTCGCGCGTGCGCTCCATCACGGCGGCGTACATGGCCTGGAAGATCACGATGAAGCCGATGATCATGGCGATGCCAATGACGACGTCGATCACGGTGGTCAGACCGGGAATGCTGGCCGAAGTCATCAGGCTGAGATATTCCTTCAGCGAGTGCACACCGTACTGCTGCATGCCCGGGATGCTCTTGATCATGCGGACAACTTCGTCGGCATTATTGGGATCGTCGAGTTTGACGTAGAAGATGGACGCCTTGCCCAGCGCACCGATCAGATCTTGCAGGGTCGCCATGGGGACGTACTTGCGCGCACCCTTGCCGTGCTCAACGATGCCGCAGATGCGGAACTGATGATTGAGCGCCTCGACCGTGTCACCTACCTTGCGGTGTTTCGACCCCGCCTCGAGATCGTCGATGATCATGTCGTACGGCTCCTGGAACGGGCCGCCCGAAAGGTAATGAAAGCCTCCGCTCACGGCGTCGAACGAAGGCAGGTCGATGCCGTCGAGGACCTCCACATTGCCCGCAGTGGTGATTTGGGTGACCACGGGAGTCACGGCCACCACATGCGGCAGCTTGCCTATCTTGCCGGCCACTTTCACCGAGACCGGCGCGCCGCTAACGCCCATCAGCAGCGATGAACCCGGCGGCTGCACCATGATGTCGGCGCCAATACCGGCCTGACGAGTCTTGCTGTCATTCAGCATCCCGAGCATGATGCCAACGATCAGGAGTATGAGTGTGACCTCTACCGCCACCGCGACCACGCTGATGATGGTGCGAAACGGGCGGTGTATCAGGTTGGCAAGGATCATCCGGTTCATGGGCAGAAGCTCGATTGTATAGGATGCGAAGGGGCGCGCGGATGGTGGTGCTGCGAGAGCGGATGGAGTGGCCTATTGAGTCGTCAGCATTCAGCACTCAGCATTCAGCACTCAGTCATCGGGGTGTCATCCTGGGGCCAAGCATTCACGTCCATCTCGCGAACGCCGAGGCGAAAGTCCCGTATTTCTCTGATGGCTGAATGCTGAGTGCTGACGGCTGAAAGCCTTTGGCGAAGAGCGAGGGGCGAAAAGCCTACTGCTGCCTTCTCCGGTGATACACAGCAAACTCGAATCCGGGATTGGTGGGAAAGAGCTCGTTGATTTTGCGTAGGCGCTCGGCGAGTGCGTTTGGAGCCAGCAGAGGATAATCGCGCTCGCGCAGGTCTTGGTAGTCCACATCGAGATACAGCGACAAGGTGTACACCGCGATGGCGTCGGCGAAGGCGGCCAGCATGTACTCGTGCTTGGCTTTCTCGGCTTCTGGGCCGGCGGCGGTCGCGACTTTGCGCAACTCGTAGGCGTCAAGCGAGGTCTCGCCGCGAGCTCTTTCATCCACCTGCTTCCACACCAGGTCGGCGAACTCCTGCGAAACGCCGACGCGCTCCACGAAGTTGTGTCCCACGTTGATGAAGAACTCAAACGCGATGGCGAAGCTGTCTTCCATCAGGCGAGTCGAGATGAACACGCACTGCGAATCGCCCAGCGTCTGATTGCGATGGCACACGGCGCTGTCGGAGAGTTGCACATCGTAGCGATCGGCGATCATGGTGTCGTCGCCCATGTTCAGCGTGAGCGGCACAAAGTAGTAAGCCTTGCGATTGAGCGCCGCGGCAATGGTGCGAGGCACGGCGTTGACCATGCGCTCCAGGTCGGCGACCGCAGTCGTAATCTCTCCCATGACCGAGTAGCAGATGCCGTTGGCGGCTTGCGACACCGGCGCCATACGCACAACTTCAGCGGGAGTTCGGGTGACGGCCTGAGAGGTGGAAGACATGGAGGTTTGATTGTAACGCAAGGGCAACAGGCAGAAGCTCCCATTAGCACGGCGGAACCAATTTCAACGATGGGGTGCTCTGCGCCAGGTCATGAAATCCTTCTCGGGACGGTAGCGAGAGCAGTATAATGTGGAAATTCCGAAACTTCCGCGGTACGAGAATCAACGCGATTGGATAGGGGGCTCGAATGCCAGTCTCACAGTCTCCACCTTCCTACCGTTTTCATCCTACTTTTCAGTGGCGCCTGAACATGATATTAGGACAACTTCGAAGCCTAGGTTGGCAACCGGTTGTCCACCACGAAGCCGTACGCACCATTGAACAAGAGGCTCAGAAGGTTAAGGAAGGTAAATCGCACACACTAAATAGTTGGCACGTGAGGAGCACGATAGGTCTTCTGCGCCATAGCAAGCGGTCGGTCGATGTCGTTCACGGAAACGCTGCAGATATCATTGACCAGCGATGGGGCTGGGACGGACCGGCAGCGAACCAGCATTTCAAGTTCTGGCTAGACCTGGGACGAGTAGCCAAAAAGTATGGGTGCCGATGGGGAGGCGATTGGACCCATAAGGATATGGCACATATTGAGTTTCTGTTTATTGATGAGCCGCCGCAGCCCAGGCGCACATCCGACTACGCCTGACGCTTCTGCGCCCATTGACGAAAATGGAACTCGAATTCGTCGGGCGAGTAGATGCCCTTCTGCACCATCAGCGTGTTCATCGCGTAAACCGTGGCTTTGAATCGTTCATCGCGAGACAACACGTCCATTGCTTCCTCGAAGCTGATCAACGTCTTGCCATCCGGAACTTGCGCGTAAGGGTGTTTTTCCGTCGGAACCGTAGCCATGTTTTGTACTCCCCGATACAAGTGATTCTCTCTGATTGCCAGAATAAGTCAACAGATTCCTTCTGCGCCGCTCAGGGCTCCCCGCGAAATGATTGGGTTAGACTCTCTGTAGTGATGTACAGCATCGCCATGGCCAGAAAGGCATGCCAGTCACTGCCGATTTTGTGCTATATCTTGCAGACCAAAGCACTCTGTTGCCGCGAGGAGGGAGTTCAGAATGTTGACCATGCTCGACATCGTGTTGGGCAATCAGCCTGTCGTATCGCTCCGGAAACCGCTGACGCGGACCGGACGCCAAAAGGGTCTCGTCATGTATTGCCTATTGGCGCTGCTGCTCGGATCTGGGCAAGCGTTGCTGGCGCAAGTTCTCTCGCCTCCGCCCCAGCTTGAGGCAACCGCGATAGCGCTCGAACAGTTACAGAACTGTGGCAAAGCCATCGCCAACAAAGCGCCTAAGATTTCGTCGAACATCCTCGACGCCCACGACGACCTGTATGCGGGACTCTTAAAAGGTGGATACGCGGACGGGTCGGCGGCCAGCGGGCGCGGATACAACAGAAATGGCGGGTACGATCGAGGCGGCGGGTGGCTACTGGTTCCACCCCCGAAGGAGTATGTCGCGGACCTGTCGCACGAGGCCCGATGGTGCCTTGAGGTGGTGAACATCTTGAACTCCGACCCCCAGAGGAAGGAGGCGGCAGAAAAAGTGCTGGCGAGCATCGCTGAGGACCTGCGCATCAAGGCGGCGGACTGCCGTACCTGGGGAGCGGGAAGACTGATTACGGTCATAGCCAGCACCCTTCGCAATGGTCAGCCGGACCCTGGGTGGACAGTGATGTACAAGTGGGTATCGGTCAGCGGACTCAATTCGATCGACCTCTCCTTCCCTCAGATCAGCACGCCTACCTCGAAGGCATTGCCGCCCGGTGTGTACGCGGTGTATGCGGAGAAACAGGTGGGCGGCACGTTGGAAAAAACGGCGCCGATTACCGTTTCCGCGTTTCAGGAGCAGAAGGTGAAATGCGAAATTCCAGTGCCGTAAGTCCGGCAGCTCTCCATCCCCATCGCCGCCCCCCCGCTCATACCGACCGACGCTCCACGTAGATCCCCGGTCATCTGACAGGTGCGGACCATCGCGTTAGAATCGTATTATGTCCTCGACTGCCATGGTACCCAGCCGTAGGCGCAGCACACTCTCCATCATTTTCACCTCGACGATGCGGGTGCTGTTTACCACGCTGTTGTTCACCGCCGCCGGCATGGGTGCGGGCCTATTTTGCGGTATCGTCGGCACCGTGATTTATGGCATCCTGCGAGGTGTACAGGTTGATATGAGCAACGCCTACAAGCACGTAGCGATTCCCGCCGCCATCGTCATCGGCTCGGCCGCCTTCGTGAGCGCGCTGGTGCTGGAAGTGCGCGCCCACCGAACATCGCACCAGGCGGTTCGCTAAGGTCAAGGTTGCTTGCCGAGGGCGACCGAATCCAGCCAGCAATTGCCAAGCGGAACCATTGGACAACATGTACAGTATTACTGTACGCTTTGTTTTTGGAGGGTAACCGATGCCTGTCGAAACCACATACACAAGCCTGCGCGAGCGTCTGGCTGCCGTGCTGGAACAGGTTGCCAACGATCACGAAGTTGTGATCGTTCACCGCCGTGGGGCAAAGGATGTCGCTTTGATTCCCGCTGACGAATTGGCTGGACTAATGGAGACCGCACACCTACTCCGTTCCCCGCGGAACAGGCAGCGACTGATGGCTGCGCTCCGTGAGGCTCGCCAAGGCAAGGGTAAACGGCTCTCACCGGAGCAGTTGCGTCGGGAGTTCGGGCTGGATGCGGCGCGCTGAGCGCGCGGCCGTCTTCCAATCGAAGTTTCTGGAGGACCTCGCATATTGGGTGAAGACCGATCGGAAGGTCGCGCTGCGGCTATTGGATCTGGTCGACGCGGTCGTACGAGATCCGTTCAGCGGCATTGGCAAGCCTGAGCCGCTGAAATTTGAGTTCGTGGGCTGCTGGTCGCGGCGCATCACGCAGGAACACCGCCTGGTTTACCGGGTGTCGGAAACGAAAATTGATTTCCTTCAAGCCCGGTATCACTACTAGAACTTGTAACAGCCGTGCCCGAGAACGATGAGCGTGGCACCTGGAATACATCATGGCCGAAAATATTCATGTGAAACTACCCGACGGCAGCGTCAAGGACGTGCCGCGCGGGACCTCCGCACTCGATATCGCAAGGGGCATCAGCCCTCGCCTGGCCGACGCAGCGCTGGCTGCACAGGTCAAACCGCTTTCGCCGAATGGCGGCGGCAACGGACACAAGCAGGCTGGGGAAGCCGCGGCGGCTCCGGCAGCCGAGCCCGCGAAGAACAACGCGCAACTGATCGACCTCGCGCGGCCACTCGAGCAGGATGTTGAGCTGCGCCTACTCACCGATCGCGATCCCGAAGCGTTGGAAGTTTATCGTCACTCGTCCGCGCACCTGATGGCGGCAGCGGTGCTGGAATTATTTCCCGAGACCAAGCTTGGTCACGGGCCGGCGACCGAGAGCGGATTCTTCTACGACTTCTATCGCGAGAAGCCGTTCACTCCCGAGGACGTTGAGGCCATCGAGAAGAAGATGCAGGAGCTGGTGAAGCAGGACCTGCCCTATGCGCGCGAGTTTCTGCCACGCGCCGAGGGACTGGAGCGCTTCAAGTCGGAAGGCGACTTCATGAAGTGCCACTTCATCGAGCAGTTCACCGCGCCCGACGAGAAGATCTCCATCTACAAGACCGGCAAGTTCACCGACTTCTGCCGCGGTCCGCACATTCCGTCCACCGGGCGCATCAAGGCATTCAAGCTGCTCAACATCGCAGGCGCGTACTGGCTGGGCGACGAAAAGAACCCGCAGCTCCAGCGCATCTACGGCACGTCGTTCTTCTCCAGGAAGGACCTCGACGAATATCTGCACAAGATCGAGGAGGCGAAGAAGCGCGACCATCGCGTGCTGGGCAAGCAGCTTGACCTGTTTTCCATCCAGGAGCTCGCCGGCCCGGGACTGATCTTCTGGCATCCCAAGGGCGGCATCATGCGCAAGGAGATGGAAGACTGGATACGCGACGAGTATCTCAAGCGCGGCTACTCGCTGGTGTTCACGCCGCACGTCGCGCGTGTTGACCTGTGGAAGACCAGCGGACACGAAGGCTATTACGCGCAGAACATGTTCACTCCGATGGAACTGGACGATGCCGACTATCGCATGAAGCCGATGAACTGTCCGTTCCACATCCTGATCTATCGCGACAGCCTGAAGTCGTATCGCGATTTGCCGGTGCGCCTGGGCGAGCTGGGCACGGTCTATCGCTACGAGCGCTCGGGCGTGATGCATGGCCTGCTGCGCGTGCGCGGCTTCACTCAGGACGACGCGCACATCTTCTGCACGCCCGAACAGATCGAGGACGAGGTGGTCGGCTGCATTGATTTTGCACTCGCCGTGCTGAAGACCTACGGCTTCGAGCAGTACCAGGTCGAGCTTTCGACGTGGGACCCGAATGACCGTGCGCCTTACGCTGGGCGCGACGATCAATGGGAGTTGGCGCAGCGCTCGCTGGAGGAGGCGCTGAAGCGGCGCAACATCGAGTATAAGCTGATCCCCGGCGAGGCCGCATTCTACGGCCCCAAGATCGACATTAAGCTGGTGGACGCCATCGGCCGTCTGTGGCAGCTCTCGACCGTGCAGTTCGACTTCACTCTGCCTGAGCGCTTCGGGCTGGAGTACGTCGGCGAAGACGGCAAGCGCCACCAGCCGCTCATGGTGCACCGCGCGCTCTACGGCTCAGTCGAGCGCTTCTTCGGCGTGCTCATCGAGCACTACGCCGGGGCCTTTCCAGTGTGGCTGTCGCCGGTGCAGGTGGTGGTGGTGCCCATCGGCGAGAAACACCATGCCTATGCGAATGAAGTCGGCGAGAAGTTGAAGGCTGCCGGCGTTCGGGTGCACGTGGACGTACGCAACGAGAAGATGAACGCCAAGATCCGCGAGCACGCCATGCAGAAGGTGCCATTCCAACTCGTCGTCGGCGACAAGGAGGCGGAGGCCGGCGAGGTCAACGTGCGCGTGCGCGGACAAGAGCGGGCCGAAGGGTCAGTGAAAGCGGAGGCGTTTGTGGAGCGGGTGAAGAAGCTGATTGAAACGAAGGCCTCCACACTTTAGCTTTCTTCCCGGTTTTGCTTTTCAAGTGTCATCCCTAGCAAGGGTCAGCAGAAACAATCCCGACCCGAGTTGAAAGATCGGTTCTTGTATACGCACTGGGACATCTGGGGCGAATAGGAACTGGTGCCCCTGATTTCTCCTAAACAAACACCCTCGATGTATCTTCTAGCCGCATTTATGACGAATGATCGGCGAACCATCTTCTTTCCGCATCTTGAGTTCAAAGTCGAAGAAAAGAGAAGGAGCTTCAACTTGTAAGATCTTTAGCAGTTCCGAGCTTACTAACCTCATTTCAATATCCCCTGGAATTGTCCCTCGAACCTTTAGGAAATGACGAAGCGCACGAGCATTAGCGGTCATAACTATCTTCGTCTCTGTCGCAGCAGGCAGCACGCTTCTCGCGATAGAGCGAAGAAGCCGTTTTTTCTCCTTCTGGCTTAATCCGTTATCGTCAACAACCGCGTCTGCTTGCAGAATCTTGGAGATTACCTTGTAGGTTTCTAGGGCAGAATCTGTTTGGTCCTTCCACAGTCGTAGTGCCTCGGGGTGCTTCTCGATACCCCAAGGCGATACGAGCCCCGCATCCTTTTCGTCATGATACTGCTGCGACAGTTGACTGAAAGCGACTCCAACCCGATGCCGAACCAGTTGATGACTGAAGCCCCTAGATATACCCCTTATCAAGAATGACCACGATACATGTTCTAAGACGCTCTCGTGGCCGCTTACAATGAGATTGCGAATGTATTCCCGGTTGGTTCGAGGGGACTGGTTCGCCCCAAAAGACATGTAACATACGCGTCCCGCAAACTCAACGAGCACTTCTGCCTCGGTGGCCGTGTCCGTCTGCCTCCAAGTGGTACGCATGTCATCCAGAAACTCGCGAACAGCGTCTGCTTCGATACGCGGTCGCGTCAGCAAATAAATTTGTGGCTGCACCTTGGTGATTCCTATTTCTTCGGCGCCAGGTCATTTATGCGCTTCTCTAACTCGCCAAGCTTCTTATTGGTCCCGATCTGGTCCTCGAGTTTTCTCTCAACGCCTTTTATTTGCTCGCTGAGTGCCTCGTACTTCGAATACGAACCTGACCAAACGGTGAGTGCTGCAACTAAGAGTGTAATGAATCCACTAATTATGCCCACTCTCCATTGAGCTTGTTTTATAGCCAATTCGGCCCTCTCAACAGCCGCGTCAGCTATCTTCTGGGCGCGTTCCTCAAATCTCGCGAAATCGGGCGAGAGCCTGTTCAGATGTGATAGAGACATCTTAGAAGGCGACTTACCGCCATACCGTGACTTAAAGTCAGCGATCGGCGCCTTCGCCAGTTTGAAAAGCACAATAGTTAAGATCATGTCCCCTTTTCGGAGTTGGACCCCCTCTTTGGCCATGTTTATAACAGTTAGATGAAGAGGGCCCTCGTACCCAGGATCGAGATGTCCCGGGTTTGTCATCAAGACTCCACGTACCGATACACGAGATGGCGGAAATCCGATACCTGCGTGATCGGATGGCAGGCACAAGACTTCCTCGGTGCGAATCACCGCCGTCTGGCCTGTTTCAAGCAGCCACTCATCATGCGGGACAGCTTCACCAGCCGCATTTCCCGGTTCTCCCGGGCGATAGATTTCCCCAATATGCAGGTCAATTGACGATGGTTGGACTGGAGACTCTCCGTCGTACCAATCAGCCCACTTGGGCGGGGGAATCACCAGCGGGGAGCGCGGGTCTTGAATCAGGTTCAGCAACTCTTGATCCGAAAGCAGCATGGCGCGTATGCCTCCCATTAGTTGCCGCGGGCGACCTGCCTAGCGCAGCGGCTCCCGCGAGAAATCTCCCCAAATATAGCCCTTGACGGTACCTCACTCAAAATCACGGTGATTATGCGGTGGAGCGGGTGGCCCGATCAACGCCCCTCCCCAAACCAAGAAATCCATCGTAGGGTGCCCCGTTCAAGCGAAGCTTGAGCGCGTTTTCATTCCAAGAGTACGAAGACCCATGACAAGACTGACTTACACATGGTAAGATACTTCTATGGATAAGGTTACAGTATCCTCCAAGGGGCAAATCGCCATACCGAAGCAGGTTCGGGAAGCGCTCAATCTCACCGAGGGCACCAAGCTAACCCTGGAGGTTCGCGGACAGGAAATTGTCCTTTCCAAGGGCGCCGCCTGGAGGAAGCTTCAGGGAGCTGGTCGCGACATGGTGAAAGACTTCGGAGAGTTCAGGAAAGAGGAGCGCGAACTTGAAGACTCGCGTTCTTGATTCCTGGCCTGTTGTGGAGTGGATCAAGGGCAAACAACCGGCAACGGACATCGTCGAGAACCTTCTCGCGGAAGCCGAGTTTGGGACTGCGCGGCTCCTGATGAGCGCCATCAATGTCGGCGAGATCTATTACTACGTCTGCAAGTATCACAGCGAAACACTCGCCGAGTCGTGGCGTGAGTCATCGCGAACCCTGCCTGTAACCATCGAAGTACCGTCCATCGATGAGATCTGGGATGCGGCACTCCTGAAGGGACGATATCCGATCGCCTATGCGGACGCATTCGCCGCGGCGCTGGCGCACAAGTATCGGTGCCCTCTGGTAACGGGAGATCCTGAGCTTCGATCGATTACCGATTTGGAGCTGGACTGGATCAGCCCGGCGACAGCAAGCTAATCCTGTTGCTACTGATCACGATAGGATGAATGTGCGCCGTCAAGCAGCACATCCATCCATGCACCGATCTCCCTCTCAGTCCGCCGCCATCTCTCACCCGTACCGCCGTGCTCCTCATCGCGCTGGTGGCGACGATTTGGGGCTTCGGCTTCCCCGCGACACGCATTGTGCTCGACGGCGGTCTCTCCGTGGGCGCGCTGATGGGGCTCCGCTTTCCCCTCGCCGGTCTGGTGATGTTCGCCATCATTCGCGCCAAAGGAATTCGCATCAACCGGCGCGGTGTGATCGATGGCATCTGGCTTGGCCTCGTCCTGGTCGTTGTCTTCTGGTTGCAGACCGATGGCATGCGCTTCACCACTACCGCCAAGGCAGGCTTCATCACCGGCCTCTATGTGCTATTTACGCCACTGATCGCCGTGGCCATTGGTCAGCGGGTGAAGCTGGCATCGGCGCTGGGCGCGCTGATCGCGGTCTATGGAATGTACCTGCTGGTCCATCTGCACGGCGCGTGGTGGAGTGGCTGGAACCGGGGTGACGTCGAGATACTGCTGTGCGCCATCCTGTGCGGCGTCCACATTGTGATGATGGGCGCATTTACACGCCGCTCCGAGGCGTGGCTGCTGGCAGGCTCGCAGGTGATGATCTGCGGCGTCGTGTCGGTCGGGGTCACCGCGTTTCTGCCCTCGCCCTACGGATTTCAGAATGCCTTCGCGGCGCTCTCGCACTGGCCGGTGGCGGGCGCGGCGCTCTACCTTGCACTGGGGTCAACAGTGTTCGCCTTCTGGGGACAGGCGACCGCGCAGACGCGACTCGGGCCGACCGAGTCGGCGGTGCTGTTCAGCCTTGAGCCGGTGGTGGCGGCAGTACTCAGCGTGCTTTGGCTAAAGGAGCCGATGTCGGCGCGGCAGGCTGTCGGCGGCGCGCTGATCGTGGTGGCCATGATCGTTGCCGAGGCGCTGCCCCGCATGTTCCGCGCGATCACGGTGCCGGACACGAGGCCGTGAAAAAGCAGGAGTCAGGGGATAGGTCCTCAAGCGCAAGAGAGGTCTTAGGATAGAACCCGAGCCTTCTCTCTTATCCCATCAATCTTCTCGGCCTCTTTGCGAAAGGGTGGGAGCGAAGCGCTATGATATTCCGCATGGCGCATCATCATTCTCCCCGATTCCTCGACATCGTTAACCAAGCCAAACAGCGTGTCCGCGAAGTAACCGTGGACGATGTGAAGCAAATGCTGGACGGCAAAGCAGATTTTCTTCTCATCGATGTCCGCGAAGACAACGAATGGACGAAAGACCACCTGCCGGCGGCCGTGCATCTGGGCAAGGGAATCCTTGAACGCGACGTGGAGCAGCGTGTACCTGACACGAGCACTCCACTGGTTTTGTACTGCGCTGGCGGATTCCGCTCCGCCCTGGCGGCAGACGCCGTGCAAAGAATGGGATACACGAATGTCGCCTCCATGGACGGTGGCATTCGCGAATGGCGAGAGAAGGGTTTTCCACTGACAAGCGAGTAAGGTCGACGGGATGGTTGGCTGGGCAAGAGTCCGTAACACCTGCGACCCAGCGCCGATTCCGCGACGACTTCGTCTGAACACGAGAAGCGTGCCTGCGGGAGGCGAATCCTTGCTATGCTGCCAGCATCTCTGACAATCATGGCCACAGCTGAAGAGTCTGCCGCACCAACCGCCGCGCTTACGAATGACGAGACCCTGCGTTACTCGCGCCATCTCATTCTGCCTGAGGTCGGCGTGGAGGGTCAGCTCAAGCTCAAGCAAGCGCGCGTGCTTTGCCTAGGGGCGGGCGGTTTGGGCTCGCCTGTAGCTCTTTATTTGGCCGCTGCTGGTGTCGGTACATTGGGCATCGTTGACTTCGATGTTGTCGATCTGACTAACCTCCAGCGGCAGATCCTGCACGGCAGCGGTGACGTCGGCCGCAAGAAGCTCGACTCGGCTGCCGAGCGCATCGCGGCGATCAATCCCAACGTCGATGTTCGCAAGTTCGAAATTCGCTTGACCAGCGCCAACGCGATGGAGGTGCTTCGCGATTTCGACATCGTTGTGGATGGCACCGACAATTTCCCCACCCGCTACCTGGTGAACGACGCGTGCGTGCTCAGTGGCAAGACGAATGTGTATGGCTCGATCTTTCGCTTTGAAGGCCAGGCGAGCGTCTTCGCCAGCAAAGCCGGCCCGTGCTACCGCTGCCTGTATCCCGAACCGCCTCCGCCCGGGTTGGTTCCCTCGTGCGCCGAGGGCGGCGTGCTCGGCATTCTGCCGGGACTGGTCGGCATGATTCAGGCGACCGAGACGATCAAGCTCATTCTCGGAGTCGGTGAGCCACTGGTTGGCCGCTTGCTGTTAGTGGATGCGCTGGCCATGCGCTTTCGCGAACTCAAGCTGCGCAAGAATCCTGATTGCCCGGTGTGCGGCGATCATCCAACTGTTACCAAGCTGATCGACTATGATCAGTTCTGCGGAATTAGCGGAGAAGAGAGAGCCACGACTAACATGCCAGAAATGACTCCCGAGGAACTGAAGCGGCGGCTCGACGCCGGCGATGACCTGCTCGTGCTCGACGTGCGCGAGCCTCACGAATACCAGATCTGCAACCTCGGCGGACACCTAATCCCGCTGAACGACCTGGCCAAGCGCGTCAGCGAACTCGACACAACCCGCGAGATTGTCGTCCACTGCAAGCTGGGCGGACGCAGCGCTAAGGCCGTGGACTTCCTGCGCCAGTCTGGCTTCGGCAAGGTGCACAACCTGACCGGCGGCATCAACGCCTGGGCCGAGCGCGTCGATCCTAAGATGCCGAAGTACTAACACCGGCGGCTACTATCGCCGTCACTTTGTGAGTGCCTCCTCGACCGCTTTGGGATTCCGCTCGATTACCGTCAAGTAGGCGCGCACCGCACCTTCTGGCCGTCGTCTACCCTGTTCCCACTCCTGGAGAGACCGTTGGCTGAGAGCGTACCGCCGCGAAAACTCGGCTTGCGACAGGCCCAGCCTCGACCGGATTGCCTTCACGTCCACGTCTTCAGGAACGTCGACGTATCGCATTGGAAGCGCAACCTTCCCCTCGGCGTGATCGACAACCTCCCTCATCGCCGTTATCAAACGCTTGCCAACCCTAGAATGCCTTGCCTTTCTCATTGGATACCCCTTAAACGACTGACCAATTCTTTCAGTTCCCGCTTGTCCGCGGGGGTCAAATCTTCCTTCTCGGTTTTTCCATAAATGTCGAGAAAGTAGACCACATCGGCCGTCGACCGAAAAAAGTAGATCACTCGAACGCCACCTCGTTTCCCCTTGCCTCGGCGACCCCATCGCGCTTTGCGAACTCCGCCCGTGCCTGACACAATCGGGTGTATCTCAGGCTTGTTGGCAACGTGCAGTTCCATCGCCTGCCGCTCCTCGGGGAGAAGAGTTTTGCCTACTCGCTTTTCGTAAACACGGGTGTAGGCAATCGCCGCGCTCATCGGTTTCGTTGTCTGTCTGTCGGTTTCCCTTATACGGCATTGACGGAGTACTTGTCAAGTGAGACCTTCGGAAGCAGATGACTTTGCCGACATGTCAATTTCGTCTTTGCTGCGATCGACGGTGCAGTCAGGGGAATGGTCCCGGCCACCCTGCTCCCGTGCTAAAATCTGACCAAGTGCTCGCGAGAGAAGTTTGGTCTTGATCGAGATAGCGCCGTCCATATTGTCGGCCGATTTCGCCCGCCTGGCCGAGGATGCCAATGAGGCGGTGCGAGGTGGCGCCACCCTCCTCCATGTTGATGTGATGGACGGGCATTTTGTGCCCAACATCACGATCGGGCCTCCAGTGGTCGCGTCGCTGCGCAAAGCCGTGGACGTCCCACTCGATTGCCATCTGATGATCGAAAATCCCGACGAGTACATTCCGGCTTTCGCGGAGGCCGGGGCCAACTGGATCTCGGTGCATCAGGAAGTCTGCCGTCACCTGAACCGCACGCTGGAACTGATTCGCAGCCACGGCATGCAGGTGGGTGTGGTCATCAACCCGGCGACTCCGGTGCAGACCCTCGGCGAGGTGCTCGACATCGTGGACCACGTGCTGGTGATGTCCGTCAATCCCGGTTTCGGCGGGCAAACCTTCGTTCCCGCGACGCTGGAGAAGGTGCGCAAGCTGGCAACCATGCGCGCTGCCCGGGGATTGAGCTTTCGCATCGAGATCGATGGCGGTATAGACTTGGCAACAATTGGACCATCGGTCCGCGCCGGGGTCGAAATTTTCGTCGCCGGCAGTCACGTGTTTGGCCAGGGCGATCCGGCGCGTAAAGTGGAGGGGCTGCTAAGGGCGGCCCAGGAAGCCACCCTGTTGCGCGCCTAGTCGGGCTGGCGTGGAACGCAGTATTTCCCAGAGGTGTTTAGGATGTTTCGTCGCGTCATCATAGCGGTTTCGATAGCTGCAATGCTGCTGACCCTCGGTTGCAGCAACAAGAAAGTCCAGAATCCGATCGCCAACGTCAACTCGAAACAGCCGGACAAGGTGCTGTTCGATCGCGCCATGGACGCGATGAAGCACAACAAGTACGACGTCGCGCGGCTCAGCTTGCAGACCCTGATCAATACTTATCCTGATTCGGAATACGTGGCGCGCGCCAAACTGGCCATCGGGGACTCGTGGTATGCCGAAGGCGGCGCCGCCGCCATGACTCAGGCGGAGAGCGAGTACAAGGACTTCATCACCTTCTTCCCCAACATGCCCGAAGCGGCTGAAGCCCAGATGAAGATCGCTAACATCCATTACAAAGAGATGGAGAAGGCGGACCGCGATCCCACTCACGCCCGCCGTGCAGAGGACGAGTATCGTCAACTCATTTTGCAGTTCCCCGACAGCCCTCTGGTGCCGCAGGCCAAGCAGCGCCTGATGGAAGTGCAGGAAGTGCTTGCCGATCGCGAGTACATGATCGGGCACTTCTACTATCTGCGCGCGACCTATCCGGCAGCCATTGCGCGCTTGAAGTCGGTGGCGGATACGTACCCGCTGTACAGCGGAGCTGACCAGGCCCTCTACGAACTGGGTAACTCCTACGAAAGGGAGATTGACCTCGTTCGCCTATCGAAGCTGCCTGAGGCGGCGAAGGGCACTTTGATCAAACAGTACACGGAGGGAGCCACGGCTGCCTACGATCGCATTCTTACCCGCTACCCTCTGGAAGAGCGGGCCCCGGATGCCAAAAAGCGCTTGCAGGCGATGAAGCAACCCATCCCGCATGCCACCGAAGCCGCCATTGCTCAAGACAAGGCTGAGATCGCCAGCCGTGGTTCGACTGGCCATTTCGGTAAATTGATGGAGAATTTTAAGAAGGGTCCAGACGTTTCTGACGCTACCAAAGTTGGCGAGCCGACACTGGTTGATCCCAAGCAGGCCAGCGCGCCCGATATGGTGCGCAACGCCAGCAGTAGCGTCATGTCCAGCCTGGCCGGTTCCAACAAGGTTGGAGTTGAGCGGGTGGGAAACGGCGCTCTCCCGGCCGCAAACGCGGCCGTTCCGCGCTCCGACGCTGCACCTGGAGCGCCTGCCGGATCGACTCCTGTCGCTGGCAATGCTTCTGCCGCCGCGCCGGCGACTGCAGCGGCCGACCCTGTCTCGGGCGGAGCCGCGAATGGCACGTCGTCCAGTGCGACCTCAGACAGTACCGCGATTCCTGAAATGAAAAACGACTTGCAGCCGGCAGTCTCAACTCCTCCGCCCGGTGCGACTGCTCCCCCGCCTACTCAAGTGAACGATGCCGCGACTGCTTCTCCCGACCCTGGTACGCAACCGGCGCCCGCAGCCGCCAGCGGTTCGACGCCACCGCCCGCGGCGCCAGCCAATAGCGATACGGAAAGCTCGTCGACGAAAAAGAAGAAGCATCATTGGCCGTTCTGACGACCAGAGGTGGTTCGATGTGGCGCAGCTTCGACTGCGCTTTTTCCTTGCGTTTTGAAGTTCATGTTTATGAGGACCATCTTAGCTTTTCAATTCCGATTGTAAGCTGAGCGCTGACTCCTGACTGCTGAGTGCTAACCGCTGCGTTGCTGACGGCTGCCCGCTCTTCCTTGTAATATCGAAGTCGAATGCCTCACGACCTTCCCAAGGCCTACGAACCGGGCGCCATCGAACCGCGTTGGGCCGAATACTGGGTCCGCGAAAAATTGTTCCACGTGGAAACACCCAGCGACCCTGACCAGCCCACCTTCACGGTGACGCTGCCGCCGCCCAATGTCACCGGTAACCTCCACATGGGCCACATGTTGGAGCACACTGAGATCGACATCATCGTTCGCTGGAAGCGGATGCAGGGGCTCCGCACGCTATGGTTGCCGGGTACCGATCACGCCGGCATCGCCACTCAGTTGATGGTCGAGCGTCAGCTCGCAGCCGAGGGCAAGAACCGCCGCGACATGGGCCGCGAGGCCTTCATCGCGCGCGTCTGGCACTGGAAGCAGCACTATGGCGGCGTCATTCTGCAACAGATGAAACGCCTCGGCGCTTCCGTGGACTGGTCACGCGAGTACTTCACCATGGACGAGCGCATGTCGCGCGCGGTGCGCGAGGCTTTCGTCCGTCTGCATGAAGAAGGGCTCATCTATCGCGGCAAGTACATCGTGAACTGGTGTCCGCGATGCATCACCGCCGTCTCCGACCTTGAAGTAGTGCACGAGGACACCCAGGGCAAGATTTACGAGATCCGTTATCCGGTAATCGGCTCCAAGGACGAGTACATCGTGGTTGCTACCACGCGTCCCGAGACGATGTTGGGCGATACTGCGGTTGCGGTGAACTCCGGCGACGACCGCTATCGTCATCTTCACGGGAAAAAGGTCTTGCTGCCGCTGATGAATCGCGAGATCCCGATCATCACCGACGACATTCTCGCCAATCCCGAGTTCGGCACCGGCGCGGTGAAGGTGACTCCGGCGCACGATCCCAACGACTTCGAAGCCGGCCTGCGTAACAACCTGCCGCAGATTGACGTGATGAACGAAGTCGCGCAGATGAATGAGAACGTCGGTCCATACCAGGGACTGGACCGCTTTGAAGCTCGGCAAAAGGTGCTCGAAGATCTCGAGCGGGGCGGCTTTCTGGTCGGCGCGAAGGACTATGTTGTCCCGCTTGGTAAATGCGACCGCTGTAAGACCATCGTCGAGCCGCGGCTTTCGACGCAGTGGTTTGTGAAGATTCAGCCTCTGGCTGACCGCGCCATTGAAGTGGTCGAGAACGGCGCCATCAAGTTCGTGCCGGAGAATTACTCCAAGACCTATTTCGAATGGATGCGCAATATTCACGACTGGTGCATCTCGCGCCAGTTGTGGTGGGGACATCGTATTCCGGCGTGGCACTGCAAAGATTGCCACGAGATCATCGTCGCGCGAGAGACGCCCGCCAAGTGCGCCAAGTGCGCCGGCGACCATCTGGAGCAAGACAACGACGTACTCGACACCTGGTTCTCGTCTGGGCCTGCTGCCGTGCTCAGCATTGGGCTGGCCCGACAGCACGCCCGATCTCGATGCCTTCTACCCGACGACGCTGCTCATCACCGGCTTTGACATCCTGTTCTTCTGGGTGGCGCGCATGATCATGCTGAACTGCCACTTCATGCGCGGGCACAAGCAGGGCGACGTGCCCTTCCACAACGTCTACATCCACGCGCTGGTGCGGGACGCCGAGCGCCAGAAGATGTCGAAGACCAAGGGCAACGTCATGGATCCCATCGAGATCATCGAGCAGTACGGCACTGACGCGGTGCGCTTCACCCTGGCCTCGATGGCAGCACCGGGGACTGACATCGCGTTTTCGGAAAGCCGCACCGAGAGCTATCGCGCCTTCGCCAACAAAATTTGGAACGCCGCACGCTTCCTGTTCATGAACGTTGACCGGGCGCAGGAGGCGGGCTTGTGGTCGCTGGCCGACTTTCAATCGTCGGGTGCCCCACCCTTCCGCGAAGCGGAGGATGGGATTGAATCCGACTCTAACGCAAAGGGTGTTTCCGGCTTCAAAGCTGAAACCCTCGACGACCGCTGGATTCTTTCGCGCTTCAATCGCGTTGCCCAGCAGATGCACGAAGCGCTGGAGACGTACCGCTTTCATGAAGCGGCACACGTTGTCTATCACTTCTTCTGGGGCGAGTACTGCGACTGGTATCTGGAGCTAATCAAGCCACGCCTGGCCGCCGGCAACCGCGAAGGTGCGCGCACTGCCTACGCGAACCTGATCAGCATCTTCGAAGGCGCATTGCGCATGTTGTCGCCGTTCATGCCTTTCATCACCGAAGAGCTCTGGCATGCGGTGTACGATGGCAAGCCGCCGCTCAAATCGATTGCACTGGCCGCGTATCCAAGGATGGACCCGTCGCAGGTGGACGCGGCCGCCGAAACCGAGATGGCGATTCTGCAAGACTTGATCGAAGGCGTCCGCAACATCAGGGCCGAATTGAAAATCGAACCCAAGCAGAGGGTGGCGATCGAGATCTTTGCGGATGGTGATATTGGCTCTCTTATCGAGCGCAATCGTGGAGCGGTGAGGCGGTTGGCGAATGTGGAAGGCATTACCTTCGTCGAGTCTTCGTTGTCTAAGACGTCAGGAGCGCGCAGTACCGCCCGCTTCGATGTACGGGTTCTCCATGAACGCCAGATCGATGCAACGGCCGAGCGCGAGCGCCTCAGCAAAGAGTTGACCAGGCTAACCCAGGAGTTGACGCGCGCGACTGCGCAGTTGAAAAATGAGGCCTTCCTCGCCAAGGCGCCTGCGCACGTGATCGACGGCTTGAAGAAGCGCAAGGGCGAAGTCGAAGTGCTGGTGCAGAAGGCAAACGAGGCACTGGGAGAGTTAGGCGCTTAAGCCTCTGAAGGTGCGCAGCTTTAGCTGCGTCGTTGGAAGCCTTGTTTTTGTCATCACGAGCCGACTTTAGTCGGCGAGGGATTTGCTTTTGCCAGTTTTCAGCAGCCTCTGAAGCCGCGGCCCTTCGGCGCTACCTAGACAGGCGAATAAGCCAGGCGAAGCGCTGCGTGACAGGTAGTAGTTCTTATGTAGTTTCAGGAGATCGATCGTGGATTGGACAAGCCGCAGGATTACCGCCATCCTGGAAAACGCGCTGCAGGAAGATCGCGCCACCCGCGACGCCACCACCTACGCTTGCATCGATCCCACTCAGCGCGCCTCCGCCACTATCCTCGCCAAGCAGGACTGTGTGCTCTCCGGGCTGGGTTGCATCCCACGCATCTTGAACGTCTTCGCTGTGCTCGACGGCGCCGTCACCTCGCATCCTGAGGTCACCAGCCATACTGAAATCTTCGACGGCGTGCGCTTGCGCAAAGGGCAGTCGATTGCAGTTATCGTCCACAATGCGCGTGTGGTGTTGTCGTGCGAGCGGGTGATCCTCAACATCATGCAACGCATGAGCGGCATCGCCACGCTGACGCGCCGCTACGTCGACGCGGTTGTGGGCACCGGCACCGTGATCCTGGACACCCGCAAGACTGCGCCAGGTCTACGCGTCCTTGATAAGTACGCCGTGAGTTGCGGCGGGGGCATCAACCATCGCCTCGATCTCAGCGATGGTGTGCTCATCAAGAACAACCACATTGCGCTCACCGGCGGAGCGGTGGCTGCGCTGGAACGCGCGCTGCACAATCGTCGCGGCTCGCAGAAAGTGGAAATCGAGGTGCGCTCGCTGCACGAACTCGAGGCTGTCCTGGAGCATGGCGCCGAAGCCGTCTTGCTCGACAACATGTCCCCTGAGGACGTCCGCCAGGCCGTCGAGCGTGTCCGCCAACTGGATCGTCATGTGCC
Source organism: uncultured Acidobacteriaceae bacterium (assembly GCA_963794545.1). GTDB lineage: Bacteria > Acidobacteriota > Terriglobia > Terriglobales > Acidobacteriaceae > Bog-257. Next base: position 439,404 of record CAWCEH010000007.1, on the reverse strand, counting down.
GCTCGAAGCCTCGGGCGGGATCACTCTGGAAAACGTACGCACCTACGCCGAAACTGGAGTGAACTTCATTTCAGTGGGGGCCCTCACCCATTCCGTTCAAGCTGTTGATCTGAGCATGCGCATCACCCCGGCGTAGACCCAGCCCAAATGCGAAGAGCGTCCCTTGGGGACGCTCTTCTATATCGAATCCACCAATTCTCATTGCTGAGGCGGTTGTGGTTCCCCAACGTTGGCAGGGTTCAGCTGCTGCTGGTATCGCTGCTGTTGCTGTTGCATATTTTGCAGCTCCTGCAGCAGTTGTTCCGGAGTCTTCCCGCCATTCGGTTGGTTGCCATTGTCCGTTGGTTGCTCGTTGGGGTCGGGTGGATGCATGGGAACCTGTCCAGGCCGGAATCGTCCAGGGGCCGGCGGAACCGGGGCGTCCGGCTGGTTGTCGACCTCGGCTTCGGCAGGCGGTATTTCTTCATCCTGCGGTTCGTCGGGTGGCGCCTGGTACTGCGGTTGAACTTGTCCCGGCGCATTATTCTGTGCCGTGTTCACAGTCGGCGTGCTCTGCCGTGTGGTCAGAATTATTTTCTGCACACCACCCGGATTCTCGGTCGTCCCCAGAATGATGTAGTTAAACTTGGATCCGTTCAACAGCGTGTTCAATACATCGCGGGGTTGCCCCGGACCCAACTGCATCATGACGCGCTCGCTCCCCGCGCTGGACGGCATGTCGATGGACGCGCCTGTCTGACCCTGCACTGAGCGCAACACTTGCGACAACGTCGAATTCTTGGCGTCGATGGTAAGCAGCCCATTTTGATACGTGACGCGCGGCGGCGTGGGTGGCATTTGTTCCGGCGTTAGCGGTGCGGGCGCTGGTTGCGGCGTCTCCGCCACTGGTGCGGCTTTCTTGCCGCGAGCATGCGCCTTCTGCGGCTGCACGCCGGTTGCCGGAATCGCACTGGGCGGGGCAGCCGTCTGCGCCCGCGCTTCTCCGGCTGCCAGGCACAGTCCGGTTGCCACCAACAAAGCTAATCCTAAATTGTGGCGAAGGCGTACCATAATGTGTTCGACGGTTGACGGCCTGTTCCGTTTCTCGATGCGCGCCGCCGTGCTTATTCTAAACCCGGTCAAGGCGCGTCTGTTGCTGATTCGCGTAAATTGGAAATTTCCTTAATGTTATGGTGGCTGAAACATCTGACGAACGGCAAAACCGCATCTTAAGGAAACTCTGATTAAGTCTGTTTTTTGAAGGGGACGGCCTTCAGGCCGTCCGCAAATGCCTGATATTAGACCGGACTTTAGCCCTGAGGGGCTTCTGACTGACTTAATCAGCATTTCCTTAACAATAGAAAGTAAACAATCCTCCCGGATATTGTGCGAATCCCAATGGGCGTTCACAAGGCGTTAAGGCCACGAACATGATTAGACTATCGTTCGCTCCTCGCTCGAACTACTACTCTCTCCTTTGGGTTGCCTTCCTGCTGCTTGCGGTAATGATCACAACGCCCGCCGTGACGGCGCAGAATTGCGCCAGCGGCGCTGATTTGGATGTTCCGACCAGGAACGCTATCGAAGCGGCAGCGCGCCAATTTTTCGACATGTCCGCGCGTGGAGATGTCGCCGGTCTCAAGGCCAGTTCCATTCCTGCAATCGCGGGAGATTTCGGCAGCATCGAGCAGGCGGTGGTGACCAACAAGCCCTATTTCTCGCAGGGTCCAGCAACCGTCAGCGCGACCTACCTGCTCGACGCCTCCCAAGCCAAGGCAGCACTGCCGCGCGCGGATTTCTACTGTGGCATCTATAACTCGCCGGACCGCCTGGTGTTCTCGATTTCTAATCTACCGGCGGGACGTTACGCGCTGGTGATGCAGAAGATTGCCGGCAAAGACCCGATCACTCTGACCCTGATTCTGCAGGATGTGAATGGCGCGTGGAAGCTGGCAGGTTATTACCCGCGGTTGGACGCGATCGGCGGGCATGATGGGCAGTGGTATCTGACCAAGGCCCGCGAGTACAAATCTAAGGGCCAGGTGCACAACGCCTGGTTTTACTATCTGACAGCGTGGGACTTGATGGCGCCGGTTAACTTCATGAGCACGCCGCAGCTCGACAAAGTCGCCGACGAAATGCAAGCTGCGCGCCCCAGCGACCTGCCGAGCCAGGGTAGCCCTCTGACGCTTGTCGCCAGTGGCAAGACGTTCAAAGTTACTGAGATGGTGGCCGTGCCGGTGGAAAGCGATCTCGACCTGCGGGTGCGCTACGAAAACCCGGACGCGGCAAACTCCAGGCTGGCCTTCCAGGACAACATGGCCGTTAGTAAAGCGATCGTGGCCAAGTATCCCGAGGTCCGTGATGCCTTCAGCGCAGTAATTGCGCGCGCGGTTGACGCCAGCGGGCACGATTACGGGTCGGTTCTGCCGATGAAGGACATCAAGTAAACAGAGGCAAAGTTTCTCGAGGAAAAGTCGAAGCGAGGCGTTATTGCTGACTACGAGGCTATCTCGGTCAAGGGGTCACTTTCTTTGCTTCGATCGTTAGATCTTTTCTTTGAGGTATCGTTAGCGACGGTTCGAAACTGTTCAAGGCTCAACTTAATCTTGCCGTTCGGTAAGGCGACGAATACTTCCAAATCCCCGCCCATTGCTTTGATCACTTTGTCGAGTGTACTGATGTACATATTCTGACCACGAATGATCTTGGAAACCGAAGATTGCCTTACGCCGAGTGTCTCCGCAAGATGCTCTTGCGTCAGCGACAGCGCAGCCCTCAGTTCATCAAGGGCCATCTCCGCAAGCAATTCTTGGGTCTTGATTCGAGCGCGTTCCCTCGACTCGGGAGACATTGTCCGATTTACCAGCTCTGAAAATTTCTTTGCCATTTATTTACCTTCTTCCTTCAACTGGCGCGTCTTCCTGCTAATCAAGAAACCTAATCTGGTTGGTTGTTACTTTTCTAACTCCGCCAAGTGCGCGTCGTAGATGCGATCGGCGACCTGGACATTTTCTTCATACCACCGATCATTTCCCGTTTTGTCTCCTCCAATCAAGAGAAGTGCAACTCGTCGAGGATCAAAAGCATAGAGTATGCGATACGGGCTTCCTTTATGTTGGATCCGAAGTTCGCGCATATTCGCATGCTTCGATGCGACAACTCCAGAGGAGTACGGGAACGGCAAGGTTGGACCACGTTCCTCCAACAATCCTACCCCGCTCCGGACATCCTCCCTCTCCGCCTCGTTCAATGAGTCCCACCACTGCTCGAACTCCGAGCTCACCTCTATTTCCCACGGCACCCAAATATTATAGCCTGCCATCTATATAGATGAAAGGGAATATTTAGCCTTCGAGCCGCACGGTCGCCTACCCCGTATTCCCCGCTTCCGCCTTCTTCACCTCGGCTGCGGTGCTGGCTGGACGCTCGAACTTGCACTCCGCCGGCTTCTTATCGAAGCGCAGTCCCTGAAATACCGGAGCACGCATCTTGATTCCACCGCTTTGCCCCTGGTGCGTCCACTCGGTGAACTTGATTTCGGCAACCAGTTCCGGCTTCACGTAATGCACGCGGCGGTCGCTCTCCACTTTGCCTAAGAAGGGATTGCGGCTGGTTTCAAGTGGGTGTAGCCGCTTCCACATGTCTGCGTGAGTCTGCTCATTGAAGCCGCTGCCCGCCTGGCCTACAGGTACCAGGCGGCCTTTGTCATCGTAGAGTCCCAAAACGATGGAGCCGAAGTTTTCCCGCGAGCCACGCGGATCGGTGTAACCGCCAATTACGCACTCCTGCCGCTTGACGATCTTGACCTTTAGCCAGTCATGACTGCGCTTTTGTACATACGGACTGTCGCGCCGCTTGGCGACAATACCTTCCAGTTCGCGCTGCACTGCCGCTGCAAACAACGCTTTGCCGTTTCCGGCGTAATGGTCGGAGTAGCGAATGAGGTCGCTGGGTGCCAGGATGGAGGCCAGTAACTCCTTGCGCTGTTCCAGTTCTGCTGGCATCAGGTTGTAGCCATCGAGGTAGAGCAGGTCGAAGACAAAATACATCACAGGAATATCGTCGCGGGTGCGACGGATGCGACGGCCGCCTTCCCCAACTCCCGTCCGCTGTTGCATCAGGCTGAAGGAAGGCCGCCCCTGCTCATCCAGCGCGACGATCTCACCATCCAGAATTGCCGTATGCGCGCGGATGGAATCCCCGATGGAGCGCAGCTCGGGATATGCTGCGGTCAAATCGTTCTGATTGCGCGAGACCAGGCGCGCGGAGCCGCTCTCCAGGAAGGCGATGGCGCGATAGCCGTCCCACTTGATTTCGTAGAGCCATTCCTCGCCGTCGAAAGGCTTATCCACCAGAGTTGCGAGCATGGGATGGATAACACGAGGCATCGGCGCTTTGTGCCCAATGTGCGCCGCTTCGGGGTTCAGTCTGTTAGTTTGGCCGTCGTCTAAGCGTTTTTTTTTACTCTGCCTGCGACCTTGACGGAATGCGTGGCTTTGCCCGACTTGCTCTTTGACTCGACCTTCCCCGCCGTGTGCCCCACCCAAGCTTCCCCTGCTTGGGTGGGACTCTTTGGCCCACGTTTCGCAGCAGCCGTCTTCGCCGCAGATGTGGATGATCTTGGGCCGGCTGATTTCTTCCCTTCTTTGGCCTTCTTCGCGTCGGCTTTCGCGACCGATTCGGCCAACCAGTCGTTCTTCTTGCTGGCTCCACCCACCGACGCCTTTCGGCTGCTCTTCCACTCCGCCGAGCCTCGATCGCCCGCGATCTCATCCATCGTGCGCTTGGTCAGCACCGAGTAGTCGTACTTGTCGATATCGTAGCCTTCCTGCACGTAGGCATCCCGGTGCTTGATCAGCAACCACTCATTTCCCTTGCTTCCCGCCCGGCGCGACTTGATATGCACCAGCGCGAAGTCGCCTTTCAGCTTCTCGCCGTTGAGTCGAAACTTCAGGTCTCCCTTGCGCAGCATCTCCGCGGCATCGCCCTGCGGCTCCCAGGTGCCCACGTCCCACACCATCACGGTGCCCGCACCGTAATTGCCGGCCGGAATGGTGCCCTCGAAGTCGAAATACGAAACCGGATGATCTTCCACCTGCATGGCCAGCCGCTTGTCGGCAGGATCGAGCGACGGCCCTTTGGGAACGGCCCACGACTTCAGCACGCCTTCCATCTCCAGCCGGAAATCGTAATGTAGGCGCGTAGCGCGGTGCTTCTGCACCACGAAGCGCCGCCGCTCGCCGCGTTCCACCTTCGGAGGAGGTTCGGGTGTCTGCTTGAAATCGCGTTTCCGCTTGTATTCCTCAAGCGCCATAAGCCGTTTAGATGAACACATCTGACCCGCGTGCTGCAAGGTCTTTTGCGTAGGCGTCTTTTGCGTAGGCGCCGGGCAGTCGGAGTCTCCGCTTGTTTTGTTACAATCGGAATGCCGCGACGTGGGCGCTTAACTCAGCGGTAGAGTGCCATCTTCACACGGTGGAAGTCACAGGTTCGAATCCTGTAGCGCCCACCATATTCTTCTTTCAATTCAACTTCTTGCGGTGATCCCGCATTCGGCGCTTCCGCAACTCGTCAACAATTGCACTCCGTTTCCGTTGACGAGTTAGAAGTTTGCGTTTCAAAGTGCGCCATGAGATTGCGGTTTTCTTGTCTCCGTCCAACGCTTTCAGCCGTTCCAGAATTATTTCTCTAACTGATTTGGTGACGACCGGCTCGGCCTCTTTCTTCCGTCCCATCCTTTTCATATCTGCACGCCTCAGCACATGCTACTCAGACCCACTTGCCAAGCGCAACAACCCGTCCTATGCTCTGCGCCCATGTCACTGAAACCCAATCGGAGGACACATGCTTACCAAAGGAACAAAAGTCACTTGGACGACTGCAAGCAACGTCCACGGAAGCGGCGCGTGCATCTCCGATGAGCAGGACGGACATGTCCTCGTTTCTGTCGATGCGCCCCAAGGCGAAGAGCATCGCGTAATTTACTGCGCCGTAACTTGGCTCACGCCACAGTAATCCTAGTCATTGAAATTCGTCGCGAGCATGTCATGACACAAACGACGGTTTGAGCTAGAATGCGAGGAGCAAGCCTTCCGTGGTGTGACGGGCAAATCCATCTCGAAGGGCTTTGCAATGAAACGCGAATTCTTGGGCCTCGCGCCCGTCTTCGAACGATTGTTCAGGCCGCTTTATGGCCAACCTTGCTGGGTTTGAGGCCATCTCTCACATTAGAGTTTGGCAAGCCCCATCTCCACATTTTTGAGCCGGTGAGTGCGCCCAACGGCGCTTCCGCAAGGGTCAAGGCTTGTCTGGCTCGGCGAAGGATATTTGTACATGGTCAATGGCACCTTTGGCTTTACTCCTGCAATTGGGAGCTTCTTTACGAGGGTCGAAAGATCGGGCACCGATCGGCGGAGTCAAAAATTGAGCGGGGAGGGAATTCTCTCGATGGAGAAAAGCTCATCCGGTTCTCGATAGCGCCCACATCCATGCGGTGTCACTTTGAATTTGACCTAGGCAGCAGCATTAGGACGTGGCCGTCTGATTCGACAAGCGACCAATGGTTGCTGTATACGCCTTCTCATAAAGTCCTAATTGTCCGCGCTGATGGCAAGTATCAATATGGCCGCTCCGACGTCCCTCGAGATGACAGATGGAAACCAATTTCCAGTACCCAACTCGTCAACAACCCGTCAACAAAACTGACCCTTTGTAATCCTCATTTTGCCCAACTGGTATCGGAAAAGAAAGGCAAGCAAAGGGGTTAGGTAACTGAATTCAAAATTCACACGGTGGAAGTCACAGGTTCGAATCCTGTAGCGCCCACCACGACCTGCGTAGGTCCCTCGTTCGGTTTTCGACTGTATTCATGACCACAAAGAAAACACCCACTCAAGCAAGGCAGCTTGAGAGGGGCATCCGGCTGTAATGTATCCTCACCTCATGGCCGAACCGTCAAATCTACCTGACCTCACGAAAGTCCAGCTTCAACAGAGCGTGGAGACTTATCGCGTTCAGCTTTCTCTTTTGGTACAGATATGCACAGTGTTTGTCGTTGCCGACGCCACAGTGGTTGGTTATGCGATTCAACAACGCTTGGCTGGATTCATGTGGGCAGGTCTCGTTTTCCCGTACGGCATTCTGAGCATGATGCACATAATTGCGAGACTGACCCTGCCAATACTCGCGACGGCTGTGCACATCGAGGCGAAGTATCGAGACCCAGAAGCGTCTGGGCTAATGTCAACGTACCTTGCGTCCGCTGTGTCCCCGATGTTCGTCGAAAAAATGCGAGCGGCAATGATGCATCCGACGGAAAGCGAGCGCGCTTCTGCTCTAGCGGCTTTGCCAAGTCCCCATCTCAGTGCACTCACTTCTCGAATGGTAGTGATCGGTGTTCTACTAGCCCAGACTATCGTCCCCTTTGTGTTGTGGAAATTCGCGGGATGGCCGTTGTTAAGGAAATAGGCGATACCCCACAACGAAAACACTCTAATGGACAATTGGGGCCATGCCACGCGGGCGGAGTTGGACGCCCACCGAAACTCGTCACCAATTCGTCACCAAAACTATGCTGTTTTACGGTGATTTCTGCGTATAGTGAAAGCGGAAAAGCAAGGCAAGCAAAGGGTTTTAAGTTTACGACTTCAAAATTCACACGGTGGAAGTCACAGGTTCGAATCCTGTAGCGCCCACCATATCTTTCAAGGGTTTACGGGGAATTTGCCCGAAAAGCCGATCCACGGTGAGCACGAGAATGCGGTGCAGGATGTTCTGCAGGTTCTGGAGAATGGTCAGCGTCTGCTGAGGGGTCACCAGAATCGCCTTGTAGTTGGTGGTGGAGCGTGTCTCGACCGCCAACACGGGTTGCGGGTTACGTGCTCGTGAAGGATGCCGACTTTGTAGACGCGAAGCATGGTGCCGCGAAACTTCGAGATCGTCGTCCAGGCGAGTCCCTTATCCATGTACAGCGATTTCAGCCAGCGCTGAATGTCGAGGGGTTTGATGTCGTCCGCGATTTCATTTCCCCACCGGGGAATGAGATAGCCACGAACGATTTGCTGAGTGTTGAGGTCGTGCGTTCGGTCTTCGGTCGAACGGCATCGGCCCCAAAGTCGTTTTTGAGGTAATGCTCGGCAAGGACATCGAAACGGATACGGGTATCCCGCGGCGGTTCATTGATGCGGACGAGGCGACCCAGCCTATCTGCCTCGCGCCGTGCGTCCCGCTCCTTGGGGAAGTCACGAACAAGGCCGATGTGCTCGATTTTCTCCATTCTGCTCGCGCCAGCGGACCTTTCTACATCCCACATCTTCAAGGTGCTGGCCAAAGAAGCGGAGCCCGCCAGCCTCCCGTCCCAGGCGGTGTCGGCCGTTGAAAATGATGTACTCCGAGGCTCGGGCGAGCTAATCTCAACATTCAGTCGGAGATTCTGAAACTCTGTCCTACTGCGCTGTGTTGGCTGGCCTACTGCCGATGAAGCAGACTCTCACACTGCGCGCGGAGGTTCGAACATGGGATTTGCATTTCTCGATGTAGCCATCGGCATGACGTTTCTCTTTCTGCTCCTGAGCCTGATCTGTTCTGCGATCAACGAGCTCCTGGCCGCACTCTCCCACACCCGCGCGAGTTTCTTGGAAAACGGTATCGCGCGGCTTCTGGGCGATGATGGATTCGCGGCAAAGCTCCACGAGCACCCACTCATCCATTGTCTCTTCGCTGATGTGCACCCATGTTTCAAGAAGATCGGGTGGGACCGGCCCGCATACATCCCCCCGCGGAACTTTGCGCTGGCCCTGATGGACACGGTTGCTCCGAGCACCGGCGCGCGGGATAGTTCGGCGCCCCCAGCCGATTTCCTGAACCCGGCAGTTCCGCCTGGAGCATCGGCGCCGAAGACCGCAGCCGACCTGCTGGCCGCGTTAAAAGACGCCGATCAGAGGATTCCCGACACCGTGCGAAAGGGAATGATCTGCCTCGTAGAAGCTGCCGGACAGGATGCAGCCCGCGCGCGACAGAATATTGAAGACTGGTACAACAGCACGATGGATTGCGTCTCGGGAGCTTACAAACGTCGAACGCAATACGTGATTCTTATCATCGGCTTGTTCGTAGCGATTTTCGTCAATGCCGACTCGGTTGCCATCTTCCGGCGCTTGTCGGCTGACAAGAACCTCGCAAGTGCCGTTGCTGCGTCGGCTGAAGGATATGTAAACGCGAATCGGCCAGGTGCTTCGACGGTAAAGAGCGACGGTGCGTCGCCATCTGCGACTGAGGCGAGGGAGAAGCTCAATCAAGACTTAGAAACTCTCGACAAGCTTGGCCTGCCAGTCGGCTGGGATGGATCGACTAAAGGGAGTAGCCTACCGTCATTGTATGGATGGGGCCGGCTAGGCGACACAGCCGTTGAATGCAAGCCGCTGCTCGCGACCCACTGGCTTGGTTGGCTGCTAACGGCATTTGCTGTGTCGTTCGGCGCTCCATTCTGGTTCGACCTGCTGAACCGCTTCATGGTAGTGCGTTCCACCGTCAAGCCAAAGGAGAAGAGTCCAGAAGAGGGCTCGAAGGACTAACGCGCAGCTCATGGTATAACCCAACTTCCATACCCTGCGCGTCTGTTCCCGAGAAGCTAGACCGCCCGTTGGCTGTCCCGGGGCCACGCAACGGAACTAAATGGACCGAGCCTCTCCGTTCTGGCCAACGGACGACTACACGAGTCGCTCCGATTCTAGTGTCGCCAGCTCCCGATCTGAGGTTGACTTTCCTAACCCATGGAGCGCCGCTTCGGCCTCCCTCGCCCTAAGCTGGTATTCCTGTCTGTCTGCCATCCTTTTCGCGTATTTCAAGTAAGAGACTCCTAACTTGATTTCACCGGCTAAGATCATGCACCTACCCAATATAACCATCGCGTGAGTCTGGCGGAGCCCTAAATCATTTTCATTAGCGATCTGGAGTGACTGCATGGCCCGCCTGCGGGCGACGTGTGCGTCCCCGAGATCAAGTGCGACACGAGCGCGCTGCTACTTCGACAAGCATGCGTCGGTGCTGTATCTCGTCGAATTCGGATCGCAGGGAATGGCATTTTGGCCCGTCACCGAGAACATTATTAAGGCCACGAAGGCACCGCGGATTGTGCTCAAAGGCGAGTCTCGGACCAATCGTAACCGTCCGGCCAGAACCGCGGCGATGGCGGCGGTATAAGTGTGGGCAGAAAGTGTCCATTTAAAATAAATGGACACTTACGACGGAAGTGATGTTTTGAGGGACTACGAAGCGAGAGCTTCGGCTGGTGCGCCAATATTCCACGGCAGCAGTTCCTCGATGGGGTTGACAGGATGCCCGGCGATGCGCTGCACCACCTTTCGCGCGATGGGGGGAGTCCCATCCACCAGATCACCCCACGGGAAGGTCGCGATCACGTCATCGCGACGTCGGAACCACCCTGGATCCCGAGCGCCGGAGTAGCCCGTTTGCTGGCCGCCATCGCGTAAAATCATCGCCATGCCCACAGGCCACGAAGCTGCCTCGCTCGTAGTGCTGAAACGCGTTCCCATCTTTTCCAGTTTGTCGGAGCAGGAGTTTGTCTTCCTGACCTCGCGCCTTGTGCAACGCAAGTACTCTTCCGGTGAGCTGATTTTCGGAGAAGGCGACCCTTGCGCTGGGCTTTACGTCGTGCAGTCGGGAAATGTGCGCATCTTCAAGAGTTCGGCGGGTGGGCGGGAGCAGGTCCTTTCGATCGACGGTCCGGGCAGCTCAATTGCCGAACTGCCCGTCTTCGACGGCGGAAACTATCCTGCTTCAGCCCAGGCGATCAGCGATAGCACGTTGTTTTTCTTCAGCCGCCAGGACTTTCAAGCGCTCTGCTTGCAGTATCCGCAGGTTGCGCTGAAAGTTCTGCGAGTGATTGGCGGACGTCTGCGCACCCTGGTTGGCATAATCGAAGAACTCTCGTTCACCACGGTCCGGCACAGGCTCATCGCGCTTTTAGTGCGACTGGGCAAGACCGAGGGGGTTCGCTATGGCAATGGAATCACCCTGACGCTGCCGTCGAACAATAGCGAACTGGCGGCACAGATTGGTACCGTACGCGAATTGGTGTCGCGCAACCTCAGTCGGCTGCAGGCTGAAGGACTGATTCAGATCGACAACCGCAAGTTGGACATTCCTTCCCTGAAGCGCCTCGAAGAGGAACTCGACGCTTCCGGCGGTTGAGTCGGCTCGCGCCTCCCTTCAGCAACCTCTCGCCGCCAGCGCAGTGACCAAAGTCTCAGCCCCGCCAGATTTCTCGCGAATTCAATATTTTCGTCTGCCCGTGACAGAAGTCATAGTCGCCGTACGGACAGGGCCAGTAGTCTGTATTCGAGGGCGGGAACCGGCGCAATGCTCCGATACTCGCGGGAGGAAATAGAAATGACACTAACACCGACCAAAACCGTAGGCGAGATTGCTACGGAGATGCCCAATGCCACACGCGAGTTCGAAAAGCTCGGAATCGACTACTGCTGCGGCGGAAGCCGCACCCTGGGCGAGGCTTGCGCTGCAGCCAACATTTCGATTGACGAGGCCCTCGCACGCTTGGAGAAGAGCCTGTCATCCACTCAGTCCGGGGACAACAAAGACTGGCAGAACCAGTTGCCCGACCTGATTGGTCATATCACCAACACCCACCACGTCTTTGTGCGCGAGGAAAGCCCGCGCATCGAAGCGCTCACTGCGAAGGTGGTGGGAGTGCACGGCAAGAATCATCCGGAGCTCCTCCAGGTGCAGGAAGTCTTCTCCGCGCTCGCCGAGGAGCTGAGAGTTCACCTGATGAAGGAAGAGCAGGTCCTCTTCCCGTACATCGTGCGCTTGGAAGAAAGCGTATTGGCGGGAGAACCCGCGCCCCCGGCGATGTTCGGGACGGTCGTGAACCCGGTACGCATGATGATGCAGGAGCACGATGGCGCAGGCGATGCGCTGCGGTCACTGCGGTCCATTACCAACGAGTACAAGGTTCCGGACGATGCGTGCATCAGCTATCGCACGCTGTACCAGGCGCTTCAGGGCTTCGAAGCCGATCTGCACCAGCACATTCATCTGGAAAATAACATCCTTTTCCCTCGCGCCGTTGCAATGGAAGCAAAACGATAATCGCGGGGCGGCAGGTAATTTCTTGTCGGAAGTAAGAGTTTCACGCGATTCGAGACCCTATAGATCGCCAGGAAGTAGTGAAGTCGGGGCGGCTAGGCTACCGGCTGCATCCATAATTGCAGCCGGGAGTTCTTTGGTACTATTCGGTGCTATCGAGTAAAGCTGTAAAGCGTGGTGAACATCCAGTTCCCGCTTCAAGGCGACGCATGAAAGCCGTGCGGAGATTCATGCCGCCCCTACCCCACCCTCCGCTTTCCCCATCCTGACGGGAACATCAACCGCAACGGCAAAACCCGTTCGCGCCGGCGTTCGGCATCGAGAGTGTGGGCCCGCGCCTTGAGCAAATCGTCAAGCGAAACCATCCCCACGAGCTTGCGCGAGCCATCCCGCTCCACCACTGGGAAGCGCGTCAACCCTGTTTCCGCCATGCGATAGACAACCACGCGCAACGGCTCATCGGGATACGCGACCGTCGGGTCGCGCCTGATCAACTCCGCCAATCCGTGCCCTTTGCCCTGCTGAACCAAATGCTGAAGCTCATCCCGGGTAACCACACCAACCAGCTTCTGGTCATGATCGACCACAGGATAAAGGCGCTGCCGCCGCGGGCTCTGCCCATCATGCAGCGACTTGGCCAGGTCGGCGAACGGAGTGTCGGCAGGAATCGCCGCGATGTTCGATCGCATGACCTCCCGGACAAACAGAATTTCCAGCGGATCAACCGAATATTCACGGCTCAGGTGGTAGCCCCGGCGCGCCACTTTTTCCGTCAGGATAGAGCGCTTCAGGGTAAGAACGGTGAAGGCATGCGCGACCACCGACGCCAGCAGCAGCGGAAGAATGACGTTCACGTCGTGCGTCAGTTCCACCGCGAACACCACGCCGGTGAAGGGTGAGCGCATCGTTCCTCCCAGAATCGCGCCCATCGCAATCAACGGCCAGAATCCCATTCCTTCGTCGGGCAGAAAGGAACTCAGCAGACCGCCCAGTGCACCGCCCATCATGAGCAGCGGAGCCAGCACGCCGCCGGATGTTCCCGAACCCAATGACACCGCCCAGATGATTGACTTCACCAGCAGGATGCCGGCGATGGTGGTCAGCAGCACATGCCCTTGCAGCAACGCTCCAATCGTGTCGTAGCCAACTCCCAATGCCTGCGGGAAGATCAATCCGCCGACGCCCACGACGAAGCCGCCGATGATGGGCCACCACATCCAGTGAATTGGCAGCTTGGCGAAGGCATCTTCCGCCGCATACACCGCCAGGGTCAGCAGTGCGGACAGCGCGCCGGCCAAAATGCCGACTAGCACGCAGCCCAGTAAGCCGTGAGGCCCGATAAACGCAGCATGAGGGGGCGTAGGAAACAGCGGTCCCATACCGATGATATAGCGTCGTGTTGCTGCTGCCGCGGCGCTGGCCAAGGCGACTGGAATCAGGCTTCGAGGTTTCCACTCGAAGAGCAGCAACTCGACGGACAGCAGGACCGCGGCCAGCGGCGAGGCAAACGTCGCCGACATTCCTGCAGCAGCACCCGCTACCAGCAACGTTCTGCGCTCTGCGCTGGTGAGATGGAAGAGCTGCGCGATCATGGAGCCAAAGGCGCCACCGGTCATGATGATTGGCCCCTCAGCTCCAAACGGGCCGCCCGAGCCGATGGAAATGGCCGATGAGACTGGCTTCAGAATGGCGACTTTGGGCTCGATCTGGCCACCTTTCAGGAGAATGGCTTCAATCGCCTCCGGAATGCCGTGACCGCGGATACGCTCCGAGCCGTAGCGCGCCATCAGGCCGACGATGAGACCGCCGGCCATCGGCACAAAAACTTCCAGCCAGCCGAGGTGGTTGCCCGCGGGAGAAACCATCGCTGTGCCCCAGCGCTGAAAGAAGAAGAGGTTGGTGAAAATTCCAATCAGCCGCAGCAAGGCGAGAGCGACGAACGTGCTGAAGATGCCGATGCCGATCGCCAGCAAGGTGATCGGGATCACTTCGTAGGTAGTAGTAAAGTCACCCAGCGTCTCCTGCCCGTCGTCGTGCTTCTTAATGCGGCCCACTACGCGCGCTAACGTTTCCCCAACTTTCATTTGGAACTGCGCTTCTCCGTTCCCGCAACCCCGGCGTGCTTTTCTTCGTGGACCTTGTGACTGCCGCGCGTTGTGGCCATTACCTTTTTCAGCGTACGGATGAACGCTGGCGCCACGGTCCGCAACTCCTCGCGATGATGCAACGTTAATTGCTTAAGAATGCGCTCTCCCCGAGGCGTAAGTTTCACGTGCACCTCGCGCCGGTCTTCCTCGCTGCGGGTTCTTCGGATAAGTCCTCGCTTTGCCAGCCGGTCCACCAGCTCAACGGCGCTGTGGTGCTGGAGCTGAAGGCACTCAGCGAGATATGCGATGGGGGGCCCTGCCCCTTCCCCCGCGCCCTTCACGGCGAGCATCAATTGATGGTGTTGCGGCTCAAGTCCCGCTTGGCGGGCCGCTTCCTCGCTGAAGCGCAGGAAACGACGGATTTGGTAACGGAACTCCGCCAAAGCCTGGTAGTCGGCGGTTTGGAGGTCATTGATGTCAGTCATAGGCGGAAAATACTATACTATCGTATTGCGACATATGTTGAGAAACGGCTGCCCTCCGGGGGTTCCGTTACCCTGCCGGGCGAGTGGCTCGCTTCCCAATCCACTACCCCGTCATACTGTTGGTCTCGTATAACGACACAGCGAGGGTGAGTAGGTAACGAAAGCGATTCATTGGGATCTCATTCACTCAGTTAAGTTGATGCAGCTATATCGTATTGCGATGTAGTTATTGTATTATGACCATGGGGCTGCCCTTACGTCCGGGTCGCAAGCCTCATGATTGGCAAGGCGTTTATCGCAAGCCGATGTCGCCCTCAAGCCTTTGGCTTCCGATATCGGTGTTCTTATCGGGAAAACGAAGTATCCAGAAAGGCGCTGTGTCAACGAATTGTTCCGGCTGAAGCGCACTAGTGTGACTAAAGTCATCTACGTGACCTAGCCACGTGCGTACCTTGAACCTTGGAGAAATGTGTCATGGGTGAAGTGACCGACAACAAGCCAACCGCGTTCGAGTGTTGACGAACCCCCGACCTGCGGTGAGTGTTAGAGCGTAATACGAGATAACGTGACCAAGGCAGACTTTATGCAGAACCAGTCATCTTCCAAACTTCAACTCACACTTGGCACCGGTGCGTTTGCGCTGTGTTTTGCTGTCTTCGGATCGATGTCGGCGATGATGCCCATCATCAGCAAGCACATGGCGCTGACGCCGGTACAGAAGAGCATAGCTATCGCTATCCCGGTGCTGCTGGGCTCGCTCGGCCGCATCCCGCTGGGTATTCTTACCGACCGCTTCGGCGGCCGCATCGTTTTCAGCCTGGTGATGGTGTTCTCCATCATTCCGGCATTTCTGATGGGCGGTGTCAGTAACTACGCACAGCTGCTCACCTATGGGTTTTTCATCGGAGTTGCGCTGGCCAGCTTTTCGGTCGGAGTAGCGTTTGTCAATGGATGGTATCCGCCGGAGCGCCAGGGTTTCGCCCTGGGTGTTTACGGCGCGGGCAACATCGGGCAATCGCTGGCTGCGTATGGATCGCCGGTACTGGCCGCAGCGATCGGATTCAAGTGGGGCTTCTGGACCTTCGGCGTGCTGCTCTCAATCTGGCTGGTCATCTTTGCCACCATGGCCCGCAACGCGCCCAATCGCGGCCCGGTAAAGTCGTTTGCCGAGATCGTTCGTCCGCTCAACGACAAGCGCAGTTGGTTGCTGAGCCTGTACTACTTCCTGACCTTCGGCGGGTTCGTTGCCATGGCGGTCTATCTGCCAACGCTTCTCACCGAGGTGTTCAAGCTCACCCCGCAAGATGCCGGCTTTCGCACGGCCGGTTTCGTCGTGCTCGCCACCGCGATGCGTCCGGTCGGTGGGGTGCTCGCGGACAAAGTTGGCGGGCGCGCGATCCTCAAGTGGGTCTTCCCTGCCACTGCGGTGTTCGCCATCTTCCTGGCTTGTCCTCTGATGTCAACTTTCACCATCGGAGCGCTGGGCATGGCGGCCTCCATTGGTCTCGGCAACGGGGCGGTATTTAAGCTTGTTCCCGAGTACTTTCCCAAGTCTGTGGGCGGCGTGACGGGACTAGTAGGCGCTGCGGGAGGGCTGGGCGGATTCTTTCCGCCCCTTGTGCTCGGCGTAATCAAGCAGCAGACGGGAACCTTCACCTTCGGCTTCGTTCTTCTGAGCTGCTTTGCGCTCGTCTGTCTCGTCGTTCTGCTGCGTGGAGCGGGGACGAGTAAGATTGCGGAAGCGGCCACTGTCTGATCTTATGGACGGTCTTAAGCCAATCAATCTTTCGACGCGGGGCTCCGACACCGCTCACTCTGTTGCCTGGGGCCTGATCGCCGCAGCTGCGCTTATTGTTGGGATTGTTGTTGGGAGTCGCGGCTTCAAGGACTTCGATCCTGCGCTGGTTTCCTACGCCGGAGCGACGGTGTTCTCAGCCTTCGGCCTTGGTTATCGCTATGCCATGTGGCTGCGGCGGCCACCGACGCGCCTCTACTGGTTTCGCGGATGGCAGATCTTTCTCAATCCCAAACGGCTGCCGTCAAATCTTGCACGCCTCGTGGGCATCTTCTGGAACAACGTGGTGCTGCAGCGCTTCATCGAGCGCCGTTCCAAGACCCGCTGGACCGCACACTGGTTTCTTGCCTGGGGATGCCTGATCGCCGCCGCCGTCACCTTTCCCTTGTCGTTCGGCTGGATCCGCTTCGAGACCGCGCCCGACAATCAGCAGATCTATCGCGCGTTCGTCTTCGGTATTCACGTCGCCAGCTTTCCCCTGGACTCGCTCATCGCTCCTCTGGTGTTCAACATTCTCGACATCTGCGCCGTCATGGTGCTGATCGGGGTCTTCGTCGCAATATGGCGGCGCGGTCGTGATCGCGGGGCCATGAGCGTGCAACAGTTCTCCAACGACCTGCTGCCTCTGATTCTGCTGTTTGCGATCTCGGTTACCGGCCTGTTCCTCACCGCGTCCACGCACTTGATGCGGGGGTTAAGTTACGGCTTTCTCTCGCAACTGCACGCGGTGACGGTTATTTTCACGCTGCTGTACCTGCCGTTTGGCAAGTTCTTCCACATCTTTCAACGCCCGGCACAAATGGGCATCGATTTCTACAAGCGCGCCGGGGAAGAAGGCGGACAGGCGCAGTGTGTCCGCTGCGGACAGCCTTTCGCTTCGCAGTTGCAGATCGGCGACTTGAAAGCGGTGCAGAGCGCGCTTTGCATTCAATATCGAATGGAGGATGGCACGCACTATCAGGATGTCTGTCCTGCGTGCCGTCGCAAGAACCTGGCGCTCACGCAAGATGCGCTGTGGCGCACTCCTGAAGCTGAGCTTCAGCGCTTCGAACGGTTTTGATTTATGGCAAAACTTCCTGTTGACGTTCCGGAATTGGTGAAGCAGTTCGGCCCCACGCTCAATCGGGTGCCTGCCGGCGGCTGGGTAACGTCGGAAGAAGAAGACAAAATGGTGAAGACCCATTGCTGCTTCTGCGGACAGCAATGCGGCATTCAGTTGCGCGTGCGCAACAACAAGGTCGTGGGATGGGAGCCGTGGGAAGACTTCCCTTTCAACCTGGGCAAGCTCTGCCCCAAGGGCGTGAAGCGCTACATGCAGGACGAGCACCCGGACCGCCTCAAGCATCCGCTAAAGCGCGTCGCCGGCAAGGGCTTCGAGCCGATTTCCTGGGACGCCGCCCTAAGCCGCGTGGTCAACGAGATCCAGCGCATCCAGCAGACTTATGGCAACGATGCATTCGGCATCTTATCGGGCGCTTCTCTGACCAATGAAAAAGCTTACCTGATGGGCAAGTTTGCCCGCGTGGCGCTGCGCACCGCCAACATTGATTACAACGGCCGGCTGTGCATGGTGTCGGCTGGGGCCGCTTCCAAGAAGGTCTTCGGCATCGACCGCAGCGCCAACCCGTGGTCCGACATCTCCAAGGCCAAGGTCATCCTGGTCGCGGGTGCCAACATCGCCGAGTGCGCTCCCATTACGACTGACTACCTGTGGCAAGCGCGCGAGAACGGGGGCAAGCTCATCATCCTCGATCCGCGCATGACGCCGATCGCACGCAACGCCGACCTCTTCATCCCGGTGCGCTCCGGTGGCGACATCGGCATCTTCAACGGAATGCTGCACATCATGATCGAGCGCGGCTGGATCGATCGCGATTTCATTGCGCAGCATACCACCGGTTTCGAGCAGCTTGCCGAAAGCGTGAAGAAGTATACACCGGAGTACTCCGCGAAAATTGCCGGCGTGCCGGCGGAGATGATCGTCCGCGCCGCCGAGATGTGGGGCCCGCCGCCGACCAGCTTCCTGCTGCACGCGCGCGGCATCGAGCACCACTCCAAAGGCGTGGATAATTGCATCGCGGCCATCAACCTCGTAGTCGCCAGCGGACGGATTGGCCGGGAAGGCTGCGGCTACGCGATGATTACCGGCCAAGGCAACGGCCAGGGCGCGCGTGAGCAAGGACAAAAGTGCGATCAACTGCCCGGTGCTCGCGATGTCATGAATCCCAAGCACCGTAAGTACATCGCCGGCGTATGGGGCGTGCCGGAAGAATCGATCCCAGGTAAGGGCCTTTCTGCTGTGCCGCTGGTCGAAGCGATTCACGAAGGCAAGATCAAAGGTCTGCTCTCCATCTGCTTCAATCCCACCGTCTCGTTGCCGGACGCAAATTACGTCCGCGCTGCGCTGGAGAAGCTGGAATTCTACGTCAACATCGAGTTCTTCCTTTCTGAAACGGCGCAATATGCCGACATCGTTCTCGCGGGCTCGTTGATGGAAGAGGATGAAGGCACCACGACCAACGTAGAGGGCCGCGTCATCCATCATCGCAAGGTGGTAAGTCCTCCCGGCGAGGCGCGCGAGGACTGGAAGATCATCTGCGAGATAGCGCACCGGCTTGGCCATCGCGACAAATTCAACTACAGCTCGCCCCATGACATTTTCGAGGAATTGCGCATCGCGTCCAAAGGTGGCATCTCCGATTACTACGGCATCACATGGGAACGCATTGACGAGAGCAATGGAATTTTCTGGCCGTGTCCTGAAATCGGGCATCCGGGAACGCCGCGCTTGTACGAAGGCGGCAAGTTCGGACATCCCGACGGCAAAGCGCACTTCATTCCCATCGAGTGGCGGCCATCGGCAGAGATGCCAGACGACGAGTATCCCATCATTCTCACCACCGGGCGCGTAGTCTCCCACTTCCTGTCGGGAACGCAAACGCGCCGCATCGGTGGACTGCTGGACCAGTATCCTCAACCGTTGTGCGAAATGCATCCGCGGCTCGCCGAAAAACTCGGCGTGCAGGACGGCGACTTCGTCAAAGTAGAGAGCCGCCGCGGAAGCGTGGTCGTGCACGCCCAGGTCGTGAAGACGATCCGGCCTGACACGGTGTTCATTCCCTATCACTGGCCGCTTGACCGCTCGGCCAACAACCTGACGATCCGCGCCATCGATCCGGTTTCCAACATTCCCGAGTTCAAGATTTGCGCGGTGCGGGTAAGCAAGGCGGAGCGACCTACTGACGCAATCGCGCAGCTCGAGGTGCAAGCCGGAGGCATTCGTTGAGCGAGCGCGGCTTTTACATAGATTATTCGCGCTGCATCGGATGCCAGTCGTGCGTTCAGGCCTGCGCCGAGTGCGATACGCATCGCGGCGTGTCCATGATCCACCTGGAAACCATCCAACGCCGCGATAGCGTCCAGACTGCGCCGCAAGTCTGTATGCATTGTGAAGACCCGATCTGCGCACGCGTTTGTCCTGCCGACGCCATCAAGAAAACGCCCGACGGCGTGGTGCAGAGCTCCCTCAAGCCGCGCTGCATTGGATGTTCCAACTGTGTGCTCTCGTGTCCGTTCGGTGTGCCCAAATACCAGGTCGAGATCGACCAGATGATGAAGTGTGACATGTGTTACGACCGCACCAGCATTGATAAGAAGCCCATGTGCGCAACCGTCTGCCCATCAGGAGCGCTCACCTTCGCCACCGCGGAGGAAATCCAGCGCACACGGCGGGGCATCGCCATCAACCGTTGGAAGTTTGGCAACGAGGAAGTGAAGACCAAGGTGTTCGTGATTGTGCCGCGGGAAGTGGAGCGCGTGAACGTCGAGTTAGTACAGATTTCGCCAACGCCATCCGCGCTTTCCGAAGATCCTTACGACGTGGCGCTGATGCTGGAGAGTGCGGAATGAATATCGATACTGAAGAAGAGGGCTGTGCCGGGTGCAAGGCCGCGACCCCGCCCAAGTGGCGGCAGGATTTTCCCATCGAGTGGGAAGGCGATCATTATGTAAGCCGGCGCGAGATGGTGAAGTTTCTCACCCTGGGCTCGCTGCTGCTGGCAATTGCGAACTGGGCGACGGCGCTGGCGAGTAAGTTCCTGCACCGCGGGTCTCACGCCGAGCGCTACATCGGCTCTGCAGCAGCGCTGGAGCAAACCAATTCCATGCTGTTTCGCTATCCCACGAACGAGGATCCCTGCATCGCGGTGCGCACGCCCGAGGGCAAGTTGGTAGCGTATTCGCAGGTGTGTACGCATCTTTCGTGCGCCGTGGTCTACGACAAGGCCGAGAACGGATTGTTCTGTCCTTGTCACCATGGACTCTTCAACCTCGAAGGTCAGCCGGTCGCAGGGCCGCCGACTCGACCTCTGCCGCGCGTGCAACTGGAGCAGCGCGGGGACAAACTCTTCGCCATCGGATTGGAGGCGTGATGAGTCTCCGACGACAAGGCACGACGCTATTTGCGGCGATGCTGGCATTCGTGGGCGGGACCGTCGTGCTGCAGCTATGGCTGCTGACGCTCTCTGTGGAAGCGCTGCTGAGCGGAGAATACAAGACGTTAGTCCCCGCGGCCGCTGGATCAACCGTGTTGCTTGCCATCAATGCCGGGCTGTTGCGCTACGTTCGAATCCTGTAGCGCCCACCATATTCATCCTTTTCGCTTACCAACTCGCTCTGCGACAGACGTTCACCGCCTCATGTACTCGCCTGCGTTATGCTTTACCCATGCAGGTGCGCGTGCTTTACCTCGGGATGCTGAGGGACCTCGCTGGCTGCGAGCGAGAGGTAGTGCAGCTCTCCGACGGCGCGTGCTTGTCCGATCTCTATGCCGAGATCCAGCAGCGCACGCCGAAGTTGCAGGACTTTCGCAACGTCATCGCTCTCTCCGTCAATTACGAATACTCCGACAAAACGACGGTTTTACAAGATAACGACGAGGTGGCATTGATTCCGCCAGTCAGCGGTGGAAAGCTCGACGAGGACTCGACGGCCGACGCTCTCCTCCCAATGATTTCCGAACACTCCAGGATTGTGGGCGAGCCGATCAAGACGGCCGCCATTCTGGCCGCCATCAAGCATCCCGAAGACGGAGCGGTCGCCGTCTTCGATGGGATTGTTCGCAATAACTCGCGCGGACGCCGCAGCCTCTATCTCGACTACACTGCTTATGGGCCGATGGCGTTGCGGCAAATGGAACAGTTGGCGCAGCAGGCGCTAGCGAATTACGCCATCCGCGACGTGAGGCTTGTGCACCGCCTGGGGCGATTACAGATTGGCGAAACCAGCGTCTATATTGTGGTTGCATCTGCCCACCGCGCCGCTGCGTTCGACGCTTGCCGCTGGTTAATCGATACGCTGAAGAAGACGGTGCCCATCTGGAAGAAAGAGTTTTTTGAAGATGGGGCGGTATGGGCGGACGGCGAACCTTTTCCTCCGGAAATCCCACGTGCCGGCGGTAGCGCGTCAAAGTAGCTGAATTAGGGTTTGAGCTAACAAATGTTTTCAACCAGCCTGATTCCCGCTCGGGCAACCCTCGCGGTGCGCGAGCTACTGGTGATTTCTGCGTTGAGTTGCGCCTGCTTGGCTGTCCTCTGCGTGGGTCAGGATGCGGCCGCGCAGAGCAGCGTGCCCCACCCGCCAGTGTCGCAGAAGCAGCAAGCGCAGAGTGTTCCCCATCCCCCCGATGCGCCGAAGCAGGCGACGACCGACACCAGCGATCAGCCCAACACGACGTT
This sequence comes from uncultured Acidobacteriaceae bacterium, assembly GCA_963794545.1. GTDB lineage: Bacteria > Acidobacteriota > Terriglobia > Terriglobales > Acidobacteriaceae > Bog-257. Next base: position 417,194 of record CAWCEH010000007.1, on the reverse strand, counting down.
CAAAGTAAACGTGAAGCTGGTCAACGTGTTCACCACCGTTACCAACAGCGGCGGGGCGCCGGTGTCAGCGTTGAAGGAGGAGGACTTTCAGGTCTTCGAAGACGGCAAGCTACAGAAGATCGCGGTGTTTCATCGGGAGTCGGAGTTACCGCTTTCCATCGTCGTCGCCATCGATACCAGCCTCAGCACCCGCGGCGACCAGAAGCTGGAGATGGAATCCGCGCGCCGCTTCGCGCATGCCATTCTGCGTCCCATCGATGGCCTGTCGCTGTTTCAGTTCAGCGAAATCGTTGACCAGTTGACGCCCTTCACTTCTGATGTTCGAGTGATCGACCGCGCCATCAACCGCATCCGGCCGGGAGCCGCCACGGCCCTCTACGACACTCTTTACCTGGGGTCGGAGGCGCTGCAGCAACGCCGGGGGCGCAAGGTCATGGTGGTGATCACCGACGGCGGCGACACCGTCAGCCAAACCAGCTATCAGCAGGCAGTGCGCGCCGCCCAGGAAGCCGAGGTCATCCTGTACAGCATCATCATCGTGCCGATCGAAAGCAGTGCGGGGCGAGACATCGGCGGTGAACACGCGCTCATTCAGCTTTCGCGTGACACCGGAGGGAAGTACTTTTACGCCAGCGGACTGGAGCAACTGGATGCCGCATTCCGGCAGATTAGCGACGAATTACGCACTCAATATCTGATCGCCTATTATCCCAGTGCTCGGCTCTCCGACTCGGACTTTCGCCGCATCGATATCAAGATCGACCCCGCTACCAAGGACTATCCCGATCCCGCCGAGTTGCAGGTGCGTCACCGCACTGGCTATTACACGATGCCGGCGAAGTAAGCATCGGGCGACTTCATTCCTCCAAGCTGCGCGAGCGCCCGGAGTTACTCGACCTCTATCTGAAGCATCAACTGTGTCCCGCTGTCCAGGCTCACGTTCTTGCCGGTGGAGAAGAGCACCGAGTTCTCGCCCAACTCGAGATTGTGGAACCCGATAACGCCCTTTGACTGCGCATTCAGCAGTGGTCGGCCCCCTTGCTGTCCCGCGGCGCTGTTGGGCATTGTAGGAGCCGTTGTGCCAGCGCCAGTACCCTCATGTCCGGCCATCATACCCGGACCAATCGAACCGGTTCCGGCGGTGCTTTGCGGGCCGGCGTTCGGATTCGGCGCCACTGCCTGTATCTCGCCCTTGATAGCCAGGTCTTTCCCTCCCGGCAGACTAATCTTGTCGAAGACTATTCCCAAGGCCGATTGTGGATCGCCCTTGGAGCGGGCCTTCGCTTCCGTCACGTGGCCAGTCACCTTGCTGCCGAGCGGAATCTGTGTTCCGTCTTTCATGCGCAAATCGGCTGCGACGCGCCCCGTCACCAGATCGCCTTCCTTCAGCTTTTTCGAGTCTAGAGACTTGGTTAGTTCCACCGGCATGAGTCCGTGCCCTTTGGCAGCACTCGCAGGAGGTGTCGTCTCTGACGGCGGAGGTGAAGAAGAAGGCTGTGTAGAAGCTTGACCGGTCTGGGCGGCATTTGTACTTTGTCCCATGCAAAGCGAAGCAGCGAGCACTACGGCGGCGAGTGTCACTAGGAACAGATGGTTGCTAAATCGAGCCATGTTATTCTCCTCCTGGAATCAGCGAGCGCAGCCTGGTCGTTTCCGTCCCCGCACTACGCTGCTTGGTAGTCGCCCCAAAGTAGTCTATCCCCATCCCATCGACGGAACCAACTCTTTCTGTTCGAAAGTTGACGATTCTCTCTTTGAGATTTCAACGAAGCTTTATTTGCGGGCAGGGCTCGGCGACCCACTGAGATGTAGTGTTGGGCCGCGTTGTTCTTGGGCAAAAACGTTGGACCTCCAATGGCTAGTTGTACTACGATCTCCAAGAAACTGGAGATTACACGGAGCGAAATCTGTGAAAACCAATACTTTTGTGGCATGAAGTCAATATCTATCTAATTATCTCTTTTGCAATCATATAGTTGAGAGGATTCTGGCGAGGTACGCGAGTGGCAGCGCGCTTGCACTATCCTTGCCTGAAATATTGCCAATTTGGGCCTCCACGGTTCGAGGCAATTTGAAAAGTCGTAGCGCGAGGAGAAGAGGTTCGTCACATGAAAAGATTTCAGAGGTTCTATGCGCTTCTGGCGTTGTTGCTTGCTGTCTGCCTAATGGCGCCAACAGCCTTCGGACAGTCGCTCGTGTCGGGCGACTTGACCGGTACGGTCACAGACCCCACTGGCGCAGTCTTAGCGAACGCCACGGTAACGCTGAAAAGCAATGGTACTGGTGAGACCCGTACCACCACCACCAATTCAAGCGGTCTTTATCGCTTTTCTCTGTTAAGCCCGGGTAGCTACACCGTTGGCGTGTCCGCCCCAGGCTTCAGCAGGACGGAAAGCGTGTTCAGCGTCAACGTCGGACAGTCGACCATTGCTAACATTAAGGTGACGGTGGGCGCCAGCACGCAAACGGTGGAAGTCACCGGTGCTCCGCCCTTGGTGCAAACAGATAATGCCAACCTGTCCACTAATTTTAACGAAAACATCATTCAGAACCAGCCGAATGGCGGCAATGACCTCACCTACATTGCTCAGACGGCGCCCGGCGTAACGATGAACACGGGTCAAGGTTATGGCAACTTCAGCGCCTATGGACTTCCCGCCACCTCCAATCTGTTCACGGTCAATGGCGAGAACGACATGGATCCGTACCTGAACCTGAACAACTCGGGTGCCACCAACCTGACTTTGGGCAAGAACGAAGTGCAGGAAGCGACCGTCATCAGCAACGCGTACTCTGGACAATACGGCCAGCAGGCCGGCGCCCAGATCAACTACGTGACCAAGTCGGGCACCAACCAGTACCACGGCAACGTTAATTATGCCTGGACTGGCCGCACCCTGGATGCCAATGACTGGTTTAACAATGAATTCGGTACGCCCCGGCCCTTTGCCAACAACAACGAGTGGGCGGCTGCGTTGGGCGGTCCCATTAAGAAGGACAAGTGGTTCTTCTTCGTTGACTATGAAGCCATCCAATACATCGTTCCTTCCAGCCAACCGGTCTACACGCCATCGCCAACCTATATCGCTCAGACGCTGGCGAATTTGCCCGCGAGTGAGGTGGGGCTGTACCAGAGGTGGTTCAACCTCTACACCTCGGCTAAAGGATACAACGGAACCAACTACCTTGCGGGAAGCTGCGGTGAGGCATTGCCTCTCGTCAATCCGGCCTTCAACGCCAACAACTGCTTCTCGCAGTACCAGGCCACGCCGGCACTCCCGGGAACGGAATGGATCCTGCCCTTCAGGATCGATTGGAACCAGTCACAAAATAACCAGTTCTACTTCCGCACCCGCATCGATCACGGCACGCAGGCCACCTACGCTGATGCCATTAACCCCGCTTTCAATGCTGCCAGCTATCAGCCCGCGTACGATGGTCAGTTCGGGTGGACCCACATCATCAACTCCAATACCACCAACCAGTTCAGTGCGGATCTGAGCCACTACCAAGCCATTTTTACCCAGCAAAACCCAAGCCTTTTCCCGTATGCCGTTATCCCACTATCGTTTAACTTAACGGAAAACGCGGGATTGACGTACGACTTTCCTCAGGGACGTAACGTCACGCAGTATCAGTTTATCGACGATCTCTCCTGGACGAAGGGCAAGCACAACTTCAAGTTCGGCGGCAACTTCCGCCGTTACGACATCACCGACTACACCTTCAGTGTGCTCAACAACCCCGAGGTCCTCATTACCGACGTTACCGGTGACGCGGGGACAATCGTGGGAGACCCGAACTACACCGACGGTGGCGTGCTTGACCTCTACAACGGCACTGCGTTCCAGACTCGTCAGCGCTTCCCCTCTCGCTCGACCCAGCCGGTCGCGCTCTGGGGATTGGGCATGTATGCACAAGATGAGTGGAAGGTTCGCAGCAACTTAACACTCACCCTGGCCCTCCGTGCGGAGAAGAACTCCAATCCAGTCTGCCAGACCGATTGCTCTTCGTTGACTAAGGGGGGAGCGTCGTTCAATCAGCTACTCGATGCCGGACTGCTCAGTCCAACCACTCCCTATAATTCAATCATTAACGGCCACAACCACCAGATTTACAATGGCACCGACACCATCAACTGGGCGCCCCGGTTTGGCTTTGCGTGGTCTCCCATGGGTCCGAACACCGTCATTCGCGGCGGCTTCGGAATCTTCATGGATGCCTTCCCCTCTGTCGTGGCTGATCAATTCATGACCAACCTGCCTGGATTGGTCGAAGTCCGTATCACCCAGACGCCGTGGGGCGACACCACTACCGCAAACAGTCCCTATATTCAGGGCGCAAACTCGGCCGCCGCTATCATGTCGGGATTCGACAACGGGGCATCCTACCAGAGCTTGAAAAATCAGTTGGGAGCCAACTTCCGGACCCCTGCCTACCATAGCCAGATCGGGACCTTCCACACCCCCTACTACGAGCAATGGAGCTTGGGTCTGCAGCAGGCGATGGGAACCAAGACCACGCTCGGATTGACTTACGTGGGGAACCACGGGGTTCATATCCCGATCTACAATGAGGGCTTGAACGCCTCTGGCGCCTCACTTGGGCTTCCCGCTGTTTCTCCTACCAAGATCTTCACCGCGTATGAGCAGTACCAGTCCGCCGGCATTTCCAACTACAACGGTCTGACCGGCAGCGTAACCCAGCGCGCGACGTATGGGTTAACGTTCCAGTTCAGCTACACTTGGAGCCATGCGAACGATGACGTCTCCAACGGCGGCATCGGCTCGACACCGTACAACAACTCTCAGGCGTTTGGGTCTTTGACCTACCAGATCAATCCCAACTGCCTGACGTGCAACAACTACGGCAACGCTGATTACGATGTTCGCAACAGCTTTAACGGTACCTACGTGTGGACAATGCCGTTCAAGTTCAGCAACAGCTTTGCCAACGCGGCCTTCGGTGGCTGGATTCTGTCGGAGAACTTCTTCTGGCGCTCCGGCCTGCCACTCTCGGTCATTGATGGCAACACTACCATCACGAACTATGGCCCGAGCAATACGGTCGCGAACGTCATTTCTGCGGATGGCCAAATGGGCTGCGTTAATGGCCACAGTCAGTGCCTGAACGCCAATGCCTTCGCTCCGGCGGGCCAGTTCGGAACTTGGCCGAACCAGCGCCGCAACGGGTATCGTGGACCTCACTTCTTCGACTCGGACGTCACTGTCGGCAAGGACTTCAAGTTGACCGAGAGGTTCATATTCAACTTCACAACCAACTTCTACAACATATTCAATCACCCGAATTTCACCAACCCTGACCTCAATCTTGCCGATGGAACGTTTGGTCAGATCACCACCACGACGGCTCCGCCAACTGGCCCCTACGGATCGTTCTTTACCGGTCTGCCTTCGGGACGAATCATCCAGTTCGCGGGCAAGATCACCTTCTAATCGCTTTGACCTTGCTTCACTTCGGCGGCCCCTTTCGGGGCCGCCTTTTTTGTTTTCCTGTGGTCAATTGCAGTTAGTGGCCACTTGTCAGTAGTCAGTTCTCAACAGGGCAATCGACAATTGACTCCTGGCGACTGATCACTCTGGTTCTGGTACACTGCGATTTCCGTTTGCTGGTGGTAGTTTCCAGTGACCTTATGTGACCACTGACAACTGACAACCGGCTACTGACAACTGCCTTCCGAGGTCACCATGTCGAATCCTCCGCAGCCATCGATTCAGTTGACCAATACTCCCGACTACCGCGAAAGCTATGCCAACAGCGTCCAGGTGCGGGTAAATGTGTGGGACTTTTTCTTGATTTTCGGCACCTTGCAACAGCAGGACGAGACCCGCGTGGACGTTCGCAACTTCCAGGGAATCTATTTAAGCCCGCAGCAGGCCAAAGCTCTGTACACCATCCTGCAGCAAAACCTGGTGAACTACGAGAACACCTTCGGCGAGATCAAACTGGATCCGCGCATGGGACCCGGGACTGGTCCGATTCATTAGGAGATTTGCCGCGCTGGTTATTTTGGGCATCGAAGAGGTAGGCGTTTGAAGCGAACGAAAGTCTTCGTTGCTGAGGCAACGGCTCCAGAGTCCAGGATCTCATGGCCCCGTTCCAGCACCGCTTGAATGACGATCGCCGCCTGCTCCGCTTTGAGTCTCTGGCGCCGCAAACGAATGACCGACGGTGAGGATGCGCCCGTAGAGGCAAGCAGCATGTGAAAGTCAGCATCAAGCGTAACCACGATCAAGTCTCGCGCTGTTGCGTATTCGAGGATCTCGCGGTCAGAGGCCCTGGACAATCCGACATCCGCTGCATGGGCGCCGCAAAACCCGATTCGATGAGGAGCCTTGTAGTGGAGCGAGGTAGGCCCTGGTCAAGCAGCAGGCCTTTCATGCGACTCGGAAGTCGAGAATTTCATCGGACAGATTGGCAGCTGCGAACTCCAGGACGTGCGTAATGTCCTCTTCCTGAAGCTCTGGATACTCGCGAAAAAGTTCCTCCCGATCAGGATAGGTGGCAATTGCCTCGAGAACCCGTCGAACCGTCAGTCGCATGTTTCGAACGCACGGTTGCCCGCCCATCTGGTTCGGGTCGAGGGTGATGCGATCGAAACCAACCACGCTCGGGACTTTTTCCATACGGTGATGGTATCTCCGGTGTTGCTGGATGGTCAATGCGAGCGTGCGGTGAGCCGAACTCTTCTGTACCATAGGAACGGGACGCGTGGCGGCCGGTTGACTGCGGAAATGACAAACCCTGCGGACAACTTGCGGGTGTCAAGCTTTCTTGTCCGCCTGCGCGAATACCTTTTCGCCTACGCGCTCATCTTCACCTTCCTGTTTGTCACCCATGCGCCTTTGCTACGCTTGCCGTACTTCTGGGATGAAGCTGGCTACTTCGTTCCCGCGGCACGCGATCTCTTGCTCACCGGTTCGCTGGTTCCGCACACCACCCTGTCCAACGCACATCCCCCGCTGGTAATGCTGTGGTTGGCGTTCTGGTGGAAGTTTAGTGGCTTCACGCCGGCGGTGACCCGAATTGCAATGCTAATGGTCTCCGCATTTGCCCTGCTCGGGCTATGGCGACTCGCGCGTGATGTGGCCAATAAGCAGGTCGCTGCCGCGACCGTTCTATGCACAGCAGTTTACTCCGTGTTCTTTGCGCAGAGTTCTCTGGCCCACCTCGACATGATGGTTTGCGCGCTAACGCTATGGGGGCTGGCAATGTACTTGGAACGAAGGCCGGTGGCCACCATCGTGTTCTTCGCTCTTGCTCCTCTCGCCAAAGAGACCGCCATCGTTACACCTTTGGCGCTGCTGGGTTGGGAGCTGCTTTGCCCCGTGCTACAACGGAATACACGGCGACCCGAACCGCTCTGCCCATATCATCGCAACCGGCTGTCCTCCTTCTCGTTTCTGCTGTGCCTCGTTCCGCTTGCCCTGTGGTTTCTCTACCATCATCACCGGACCGGCTTCTACTTTGGCAATCCGGAGTACCTGCGCTACAACCTGCAAGCCACGCTCAGCCCATTTCGCATACTTCTCGCCATCCTGGTACGGCTCTGGCACACGCTCGGGTACCTGAACCTGTTTGTGCTGACGCTTGCCGCAGCCTACGCCATGAGCCTCCCTCCGTTACAGGAGCCCGACGGCACTCGGCGCCCCAGGATTCCCATTTGCGTGCAGCTCGTCTTCGGGGTGGTCATCCTGGCGCACGTCGTGGCGCTGTCAGCGCTCGGAGGCGCTGTGCTGGCTCGTTACATGCTGCCGGCCGTGCCCTTAGTAATTCTGGTTTGTGTTTCCACGCTATGGCGTCGCACCCGGCATTGGCCAGTGTGGATCGCGCTTACGTGTGCAGCTTTTGTGTTTGCGCTGCTCACACCGCCGCCATACCGGATCGCTCCCGAAGACACGCTGCTGTATCGCGATTACATCATCCTCCACAAACTGGCGGCCGATGAATTGGCAGTGCGCTTCCCGCACGCGCGTGTGCTCACCGCATGGCCGGCGTCCGACGAACTTTCGCGGCCTTTCCTGGGATACGTCAGGCAGCCGCTGAGGGTGGTGCCCATTGAGAACTTTTCGGCGCTCGAGATTGAACGAGCCGCGCAAGCTACCGACCAGTTCGATGTAGCGCTGCTGTTTCCGACCAAGTGGCAGCCGCCGTATCCTCTGTTCCGAAGTTTGCCCTTCGGAGAGGCGCTTCAGGAGCGCTTCTTCGACTATCGCGAGGAGTTGGCTCCGCAACAAGTGGCGAACATTCTCGGCGGGCGAACGGTGCGCTACCTGAATCGCAACAACGAGTGGGTGGCCATCGTCGTTATCGAGAAAGTCGAAAATGCAGCAGCCCGCGAGATGGAACTGCGCGGCGCTCGTCCCAGGTTTTGGGGTGCCCCGTTCTAGCCCTCTTTTGGCTAGGGGGGTAGTTCCTCGTTTCATGAGTTTGACTCGCGGCGTCGCTAGGGAAACCCTGATTAAGTCTGTGTACTTCGAAGGGGACGGCCTTCAGGCCGTCCATATCTGCCCGAAATAAGATAGGGCTTTATAGCCCCTGAGAGGATTCCGTCTGCTTAATCGACCTTCCCCAGCAGTTAAACTGTCATCACATGCCTCGCACCACCATCCTGGAATACCTCGACAACTTCCGTCGCCACGCTCGCGAAGTAGCCTACGTTCACCATCGCGGCTATCGTATGCAGCGATGGACGTACGGCGATGTGTTGAGCAACGCTTACCGCTTCGCGGGCGAGCTTGAACAGCGCGGCATCGGCAAAGGTGACAAGGTCCTGATCTGGGGCGAGAACTGCGCCGAGTGGGTGGTCGCCTTTTTTGGATGTCTTCTTCGCGGCGCCATCGTGGTCCCCATCGACAAAATTGCGGCTCCGGATTTCGCCCTGCGTGTCGCCCAACAGGTGGATGCCAAGCTCTGTGTCGGCTCGGTGCAGAACCACGTCTCGGGCGTTGCAGAGATCAACCTGGAAGCCCTGCGCGAACAGATTGCCGAGCACTCCGATCAGCCCTTCGTTGTGCCACCGCTCACGCGCGATGACATCGTACAGATCGTCTTTACCTCGGGCACGACCGCCGAGCCGCGTGGTGTGGTCATTTCGCATGGCAACATCCTGGCCAACCTCGATCCGCTGGAGCGCGAGATCGGGAAATATCTCCGCTACGAGCGCATCTTTCATCCTCTGCGTTTCCTGAATCTACTGCCCTTGAGCCACGTCTTTGGACAGTTCCTCGGGATCTTCCTGCCGCAATTGCTGGCGGCCACTGTGATCTTCCAGGACACGCTGAATCCGACCGAGGTTCTGCATGTCATCAAGAAAGAACGAGTGTCGGTGGTGGTCGCGGTCCCGCGCCTGATGGAGTCGCTGAAGGACAAACTCCTGCGCGACTTCGAAGCGGCGGGCCGCCAGCAGTGGTTCCAGCGCCAATTCGACGCTGCAAACAACCAGCACTTCGTGAGGCGCTGGTGGCGCTTCCGGAAAATTCACCACCAATTCGGATGGAAGTTCTGGGCCTTCATCTCGGGAGGCGCGGCCCTCGACGCCGATACCGAGGAATTCTGGCGGCGTCTGAGCTTCGTAGTCATTCAGGGCTACGGCCTGACGGAGACAACCTCGCTGATCTCGCTGAACCACCCGTTTCATACGGGTAGGCGATCAATCGGCAAAGTACTCGAGGGCCGTGAGATCAAGCTGGATGAAAGTGGCGAGATCCTGGTGCGTGGCGCGAATGTTGCTGCTGGTTATTGGCAGGGAAAAGAGCTGAAACCGGTGTTGAGCGAGGAAGGTTGGTTTCGCACCGGCGATCTCGGCGAACTCGACGCTGAAGGCAACCTCTATTTCAAAGGCCGCAAGAAGAACGTCATCGTTACACGCGAAGGGATGAATATTTATCCCGAGGACTTGGAAGCGCAATTGCGACAACAACACGAGGTGCGCGACTGCGTGGTTGTCGGCTTGGAGCAGGGCGGGAACGCCGAACCTTGCGCCGTTCTCATCCTGCGCAACTCCGTCGATCCGGAGTCCGTGGTAAGGCGTGCCAACCAGCAGCTCGCAGACTATCAGCAGATGCGCCGCTGGTTTGTCTGGCCCGAGCAAGACTTCCCGCGCACTCCCACGCAGAAGCCAAAGATCGCTGCGATCCAGCCGACAATCCAGCAACACTTCGCCTCGGGCGACGATGGAGCGAGCGCGCCGCAGGGCACTTTGGCCGACCTGATCGCGCGCGTCACCGGACGCAGCGTCGGCCCACTTACGCTCGACGCCAGGCTTGAGGGAGACCTGAACCTGAGCTCCATGGACCGCGTCGAGCTGATGAGCGCGCTCGAAGACCGCTACCAGGTCGATCTCAACGAAGCGAACTTTACCGGCGTCAACACGGTCGGCGATCTCGAACGCCTGTTGCGTGAGCCTCAGAAGTCGCCGCAGTGCGGGTACAAGTATCCGCGATGGGCGCAGCGCTGGCCCATCACTTGGATTCGCAACTTCATCTACTACCTCCTGACTTGGCCGGCGACCATGATCATGGCGCACCCCAAGATCATTGGCCGCGAAAATCTTCGCGGTATCGACGGGCCGTTCCTCATCAGTTGCAATCACGTCACCTACATCGATGTTGGCTTCGCGCTGATCGCGCTTCCGCCACGAGTGCGCCACAAGCTGGCCGTAGGCATGTGGGGAGAGATGCTGTGGGAGATGTGGCGTCCGCCGCAAACCTGGAATCCGTTCGTGCGGCTGTCCTACAAAGTAGGATATTACTTGGTGGTGGCGTTGTTCAACGTCTTTCCCCTGCCCCAGCAGTCGGGAGTGCGCGAGAGTTTCACCTACGCCGGTGAATCGGTAGATCGCGGCTACAGCGTTCTGGTTTATCCGGAAGGCGTGCGCACGGCGGATGGCAAGCCGTGCCCATTCCGCTCGGGAGTCGGCATGCTGGCGGCGCGCCTGAACATTCCGGTTGTGCCCATGCGGATCGATGGCTTGTACGAGATGAAGATGACCGGCCACAAGATCGCACGGCCGGGAGATCTGACGGTCGTAATCGGCAAGCCGATGCGTTTCTCGCCCGGAACGCCAGCCGAGGAAATCACCAACCAGATTGAGCATGTCACCTGGTCTTTGTGACAGGGACCGGGTTCGTTTTCGGGTTGCGAACACTCGCCAAGTAGCTGGTGGGGCAGGTAAACCGTAGACCCTTGCAGTGGATCACGTTCGTCTCCCCAACTCTCGATCCCGTTGAGATCACGCAGCACCGCGACGTTGGTCACTGACATAGCTTTAAGCGGAGTGAAAAAATAACTGTGCGGTAGTTTGCCTCTTATCGCGGAGTCTTAGGGTAGCGGTATGGAAATCAGCAAAGGTCAAATATTGGAGGTTATCAAGAACTGCATCCGCCCAGAGGACATAGAGCGTTCTTTCATCTATTGGTATAAGAAAACACTCAAGCAGGGCGAAGATTTCAGAGCCGGGCTGCAGACCTTCACGATGCCATTTGAGGGGACAATTGTTTTCGTTGATCTTGCACCGGGGGCGAATTGGGCGCACCCGTGCCTTTATCTGTTCATTGAGAATAAGACGCTTACCGCGAACATCAGTAAGGGTTCCTTCCCCCCTAGCATGGATGAATCTCCCGGAACTTTCATAATTCTTCTTCGTCGCGGGAAAAAGCCAGCCCACGAAGGTGATTTCGGTGTTTTCGACGAGTGATTGTCGAAAGCCAAAGGGCCGCATCCGAAGTTGAACATTAAAGTAAACACTAACGGAAGGAGGGCGATATGAAACTCACCGGTACGATCAAGTCACTTGTTCAGAAAGACGCGGTGGCGCGTCTGAAGAAACGACATGTAGATCAACGAGTCAACCTCGATATCTGCGAAGACGTACTGGCGCCAGGAACAATCCTGAAGGCGTTTGCGTTGGAAACGACGGTTAAGCGCGACACCGCCTTCGTCTTTGCTGATCTGGCACCCAATTGCAACTGGGCACACCCCTGCGAGTACCATCTCTATGATTCTCAGACCGGCAAGCTGTACAAGACGGCGAAAGCTTCCTTCCCTCCCGAAGTAATGATGCAGCAGGGCGTCGCCATTCACGCTTTCCATTCTCCGGTGAAAGCGTTGGATACTCATGCGCTGCTCACGCGCTGGAAGGTGCACAATGCGCCGCTGACAAACTCGCTCAGCGCCGCGCCAGGCCAACGTTATGCGATCCTTTATGCTGGCCGGGCTTCGAACCGGCATACCAACGACCTCGAATTTCTGTATCGCACGTTTGTGGATGTCTATGGATTTATTCCAGGCAACATTTATGTGCTTAATATGGACGGCACAGTTAACTACTACAAAGCTGACGCCCCGCACCCGCACTGTAACGAAGCCATTGGCCCTCCAGCGCCGACCTGGCCGGGCGATAATACCGCGTTCCGAATGAGTGTTTTCGACGAGGGCACCCGCACCGGTTTTCAGAATGCCTTCAACGCGATTGCAGGGGTGATTCGCCCAGAAGATTCGCTCTTTATTCACACCAACAACCATGGCGCAGGTCCCGGAGATGGGGTGAGCAAGTACTGTATGTGCACCTATAAGAGCGGTGGTGGTTGGGACGCCTATTATGTTGACGACTTCATCGCTGACTTGGGCGTCTTGCCGCGCTTTGAAGTGCTGATGGTTATGATGGAACAATGCCGGTCGGGCGGCTTTATAAATCCCATCATCGACAATAGCCCCGCGACCTGGACGCAGGTGGCCACCGCCGTCAAGGCCTCCGATTACTCCAGCGGCGGAACCGATTTTGACCACTTTGCCAGGGACTGGATCGCGGGCATCACCGGTCACTATCCTGAAATAACCGCGCAGTACCCTTCAGGTCAGGGGCTTAAGCAAACGGTCGATACCAATAACGATGGCCGCATCTCTGCCGCCGAGGCCTTTACTTACGCCGAGGCGTGTAAGGACCAAAACGACACTCCACAGTCTTCCGACTCTCCCAACGGATATGGGGCGTACATATTTCTTGGCTTACCCGCTCATGATCTCTACCTGCGCGACAACCTGCAAGATCACGGACGTGAACCGTTGATTGGCGGCGGCATATCATGCAGCCCTGACATCATCGTGTTCAATCAGGAACTTCTCGACCCGGAGGCAGAACTGGGTACGCCAGCGGCACAACAGAGCGATACTCTGGGAAGTTCAGTCGAATCCGGACAGGACAATTTCATCTATTTGAGAGTTCAAAATCGCGGAACCCAACCTACAAGCGGAACAGCAAGATTGTACTGGGCAAACCCGTCAGTATTGCCTACTCCGGGGTCCTGGACGGAAATCACAAACCCTGCAAATCCGATTGCCATACCTGCTGTCGATCCGCAGGAGATGACGATCGTCGGTCCCGTGGTATGGAAAAAAGCGGATATCCCTGGCAAAGGGCATTACTGCTTTGTTGGCCTAATCAACAGCGGCGATGATCCTGCTCCTGATCCAGCGCAGATTCATACTGTTGATGATTACTACAACTTCATCCGGCAAAGCAACAATGCCACGTGGAAGAACTTCAACGTACTCGACATATTCACTAACTCGCTGACGAATATGAGCTTCTCGGTTCAGGGATGGCCTAAAATCAAGCTTTCTGCCGACTTGATGATTGACCTTTCCCAACTGCCGAGTGCCATGGAGGTCACCCTTCGAATTCTGAAGCGTTTAAGCTCTTCCGCCTCTTTGGAAAACGCAAAGTTGGTTGAAGCCTCCCGAACGTATCAGAAATTCCAGTTGATTGCAGGCAAGCAGGCGTTCTTGCGCAAAATGAACCTGAAAACATCGGACATCTCCCAGGCCACGCTTGAGATTATCGTTCCGCAGCGGATCGCTAACGGTAACTATCGTTTAGCTGTTGCCGAGCTAATTGATGGAAAGGAAATGGGGCGGGTTACTCAAATGCTGGCTGTCGGAGAATATCCCTACATGGGAGACCGCCGGACGCTTGAGGTTCACGTAGCGAACTGTGAGTGGGCAGCCAAGATCAGCCGGCATAACAAGGAGGCATATCAGGATCTGGAGCGAGCATGGAAACACGGCTATGACGGTTGTCATTTCTGTTTGCCGGAATATAGCAAGGATTAGCAGTACGTGAGGAGTGGGCGGGTTGTTCCTGACTGCCATCCTCAAGATGCCCCATCCAAGCCAGCTCTGCTTGGATGGGGATTTTGGGGAGGAGTGCCGATGCGCGATGCGGTCCTAAAATTGTGGCCTGAGTTCGGTGGATCTTGGCTCCCGAGTTGCGGGAGCAGGTGAGCAGGACCTGAGCAGCGCGCGCTGGCCATCGACATCGACACCGTGATTGCGGGTGCGATTCTGGCCAATGTCGGCAAGCCCATGCGCTTTCCGCCCGAAACCCCAGCCGAGGAAATCACCAAACAAATTGAGCAGGTCACGTGGGCGATGTAAAAGGGAATGGGGCAGTGTCCCGACACGACGATACATTTCGTGGAACACATCATTAAGGCTTCGACGGACCAATACTCCACTTGTACAACCTGTGCGACCGTCGTTACGCGGAACTCCTCTTCATTGCCTTCTTTTTTCGCCAATTCTGAATCGCGATCCTGTGCGCACATTGATAAGAGCAATACTTCCTTTTGTGGTGGCTGAGTGGACGAAATATCTTCCGGCATGCGGAGCACGCGATGGGCGGCCAGTTTTTCCATTCGTCGAACCAAACCATCCACTTCAGAGCGTCTTCGAGCGTATAGAGCCTATAGCTAGGGACGATGGCGAGCTTATTCTTGTGATGCAAGACTTTTAGGCCGCCCGGCCATGGAGCGGTAACCTCACATTCGATACAAAACGCCAAGGCTTTCCGCAAATCCGGTGGGGAACACCTTTCTGTCCACCTGATCAAGTCGCCTTGCAGACCAAGCTGGACTTGGAGAGCAAGATGCATGCTTGGAAGACTCTCAGGACTATAGATTGAGCTCAATCGATAAGCTTGCTCATCCGCCGACAAGAACTCCAGCAACGACGAACGTTCATACCGATTTCCTCTGGCCGCATCTACCAGCCCCTTTACTGCCTTGAATCGCCGTAACGTTGCTCGGTATTCCTGCAAGGGTCTGATCACAAAACCGGATTGCAACTCATCACTCATGCCCCCATATCTGAGATATAGGGGCCCCCACGAGCGCACAAACCTTTGGATGTCGGCGTCGGTCTCGCAATTGAGGAATTGGACATGAGGGTCTTTTGGATATGAATCCACGAGGTCGTACGGGCGATCCACCGCTAATTCGCAATACAAGTCCTCTTTTCGGACTTCGACCTTGCGTCCGCGAATCCATCGACCCTCTTGCAAGGCCATCGCTAAACTCCGAATCTTGTGACATGATTGTGTACTTTCATATCACGCAGATGATATGGGAGACTGAGTACGAAGTCAAAAAACAATACCTTTGGAGCGAGAAAATGATGGGCAGGCCAAAGATTGAAACAGACAAGCGAGCGGTACAAATTTGGCTTAACTGTTTTAACTACATACGTTCAACCGATTTCGTTGTGGATCATCATCCAGACGACGACAACAGTCGGCCAAATGTTGATGCGATCTGCAGGGATTCATCTGGCAATCTGATAGCAGTTGAGCATACGCGCATTCAGGCATTTCCCGGAGAGAAGACTGACAATGCTCGTTTTGAAGAAGTTCTTGGCAAGCTTGACAAACATCCGGATCTCCTAGAACGCGGCATGTTTACCGGCCTTTCCATCGAAGTTGGTGCAATTCCCAAAGGTGTTAACTGGGAAAAGATGCAGCAGGAGCTTGTGCTCTTTCTACAGAATCACCTCCCAGACCTCACCGTTGGCAGGCATCAACTGACGTTCTCGATCGGCTCCTTCAAGCTGGATCTGCGAATAGAAAAACGTCCGCATCTAGACGGACACCCCGGCTTGTTCCTCGTCTCTCGAAGATGGCCGGGAGTGCCTAACGATGCGACTATACGAAAAGCATTCGATGACAAACTTCCAAAGCTTGCGAGATCCGGTGCTGCTCGAAAGATCCTCCTGTTTGAGCAGGATTCCATCGCGGGGGCGGTCGCTAGCGACGTGGACAACTACCTGGCTTCGAACGTCACGGATACCGCCTTACTTCCGGATGAAATATGGTGTCTATGGACAGCGGCACTAGAAACGGAGCAATACGCTCACGCAGAAATATTGCACCCGAGTTTCCGCGAAGAAAAAGCCAACTGGTCAAACGGAGCAGTAACGTAGAAGATCCAATTCGTTGTGACGCGCGTCATAGCTTTCCGCTGGGTTCAAATGATACGAATACTTGTTTGGCCTTCGGACAGAATTCGCCCCGTTAGGGCGCGACCGTGTCCGAGCTGGTTTTGCTTGAACGGGGAATTTGCGGAGGAGTACCGATGCGCGATGCAGTCCTCAAATTGTGGCCTGAGATCGAGTGGATACAGGCGCCCGAGCTGCGCGAGCAGGTCACCAAGACCTGGCAGCACGCCCTCGAACTCAGTCCGCTCACACCGGAACACCTCAACCGCATTCCGTTCACCCTGCTGGTGCCGAACTGTCCGACGACCTTCATGGAGCACAAGCGCTGCGTGGTACACATCGCGCGCAAGGCCGCCGAAAGCATGAAGGAGTTCATGGGGCGCGCGCTGCCCATCGAAATGGACACTGTGATCGCGGGGGCAATTCTGGCCGATGTCGGCAAGTTGCTGGAGTACGAGCACGTGGACGGCAAGACCCGGCAAAGCAAGCGTGGCGAGTTGCTGCGTCATCCGTTCACCGGAGTGGCGCTGGCGATGGAATGCGGCGTGCCCGACGCGGTGTGTCATATCATTGCATCGCATGCTGCGGAAGGCGACCTGGTGAAGCGCACTACCGAGGCCTACATCGTGCATCACGCCGACTTCATGGCCTTTCAGCCATTCAAAAACCTGGCGAAATAGAAGGAGAGGATTCTTATGTCGACCACAACTGCGCCAGCATCGAGCAAAGCGGCAGCCAAGCCGACGATCACCGCAACCATGTCGCAATGGGCCTCCGGGGTGAAATTCGAGCATCTCTCCAAAGATGCGGTGTATCAGGCCAAGCGCTTCCTGCTCGACAGCATTGGCTGTGCGCTTGGAGGCTACCAGCAGCATGACGTGGTCATCGCGCTGGAGGTGCTGAATGAAATTTCCGGAACTGGCAAAGCGGCTGTCATCGGCAGCGGACGGCAGATGGATGTGGTCTCAGCTTCGCTGGCCAATGCGTTGATGATCCGCTGCATGGACTATAACGACATTTACTGGAAGCAGGACCCCTCGCATCCGTCGGACATCTTTCCTGCAGCCATCGCATGTTGCGAGCGCGCCGGCAGTGACGGCCGAGAGCTCATCGTTGGTTTGGTGCTGGGCCATGAGTTCGAGATGCGGTTGTGCGAGGCGGCTTTTCCCGGCATTCGCGAACGCGGCTGGCATCACGCCACGTTGACCGCTTTTGTGTCCCCCATTGTCGCCGGGCGCATGCTGCACCTCAGCGCGGAGCAGATTCAGCACGCTATAGGAATCAGCGCCAGCGCACGTGCCACACTGGGCGCGGTCACCGCCGGCAAACTGACGATGATGAAGAACACCGTCGATCCCATGGCCACGCAGAGCGGCGTGCTGGCAGCCCTGCTGGCCGAAAAAGGCTATACCGGCCCAGGGCACGTGATCGACGGCAAAGAGGGGCTGGTGCATTGCTTCGGGCCAGAGTGGAAGCTGAATGTTCTGACCGACGGGCTGGGCGAGTCGTGGCGTATCACACAATGTGGGATGAAGGCATTTCCCACCGAAGCGCTGACCCACACGCCAATCTCCGCTGTGCTTGCCCTGGTAAAAGACAACGACCTGAAGCCAAACGACATCGCAAAAGTACACATTCGCACCACGGCGCGCGGGGCCGACATCCTCAGCGATCCCAGCAAGTATGATCCGCACACCAAGGAGACCGCCGATCACTCGCTGCCGTATGTCATCGCGGCTGCTATTGCGGAGCGCCAGGTCACACCACTGCAGTTTACCCAGGCCAAAATAATGGATCCCATCATCCGGGCCCAGCTCAACAAAATCGCGGTCGCCGCCGATCCCGGGATCGAGAAAGTATTTCCGGCGCTGCAGCGGGTGATTGTCAGGATCCATACCATCGATGGCCGAGAGTTCAGCACGCAGCTTGACTATCCTAAGGGCGATCCGCGGAATCCGTTGAGCGACAAAGAGGTGGAAGAGAAGTTCGAGGCACTGGCGGAGCCGGTGATGTCGTGCGAAGCTCGTCGCCGCGCGATAGACGCCATCTGGAGCCTGGAGAAACAGACGAGCGTGACGGAGTTGATGAAGCTGTTCAAGGCGGATGTTGAAGGGGCGCGTCTTCACGGGCTGCGGACAAAGTCAGTGTGAGGGAACGCTTTGAAGGGACGCGTCTTCAGACGCGCCACTGACTGATTATAGTTCATGTGCGGGCTTCAGCTCGCGAAACGGACAAGTACATGGGCCAAACCATCGTCGAGAAGATCGCGCAAGCCCACATGGCCGAGGGGCCCAGCCGCCCGCTGCGCGCAGGTGACTTCCTCTCCATTCGTCCTTATCACGTGATGACCCACGACAACACCTCCGCGGTGATGAAGAAATTCAAGGCTATCGGCGCGAAGAAGGTACAAGATGCGGCGCAGCCGGTGATCACCGCCGATCACGATATTCAGAATAAGGACGAGTCGAACCTGGCGAAGTATGCCAGCATGGAGGCGTTTGCGCGCGAGCAGGGCATCGACTTCTATCCGCCGGGCACTGGCATCGGCCATCAGATCATGGTGGAGAAGGGCTACGTGCTGCCGGGGACATTTGTTGTAGCCTCCGACTCTCACTCCAATATGTATGGAGCACTGGGCGCGATCGGCACGCCGGTGGTTCGCACCGACGCGGCTGCGATCTGGGCGACAGGTGAGTTCTGGTGGCAGATTCCGCGCGCCGTCCAAGTTGTACTCGAAGGTAAGCTCGCCCCGGGTGCGACCGGAAAAGACGTGATCGTGACGTTGTGCGGACTCTACAACCAGGAGGAAGTGCTGAACGCCGCCGTCGAGTTCGCCGGCCCCGGGGTGGCGTTGCTCAGTATGGATGCGCGGCTGAGCATCGCCAACATGTCCACGGAGTGGGGAACGCTGGTTGGCTGGTTCCCGGTGGATGAAGTCACGTTGCGTTACTTGGAAGCGCGCAATGGAGAATTGCGGGCACAGGGAGTCACGCGCATTCCCGAAGGCAAGTTTGACCAGTGGCGCGCGAATCCTCCGGCTCCCGATAAAGACGCGACCTACGCAGGCCGGATCACTCTAAACCTGGCGGAGGTCACGCCTCACGTTTCTGGCCCGGATACGGTGCAGGTGATGCAGTCGGTCGCCGAGATCGCGAAAAAGAAGGTCGCGATCCAAAAGGCGTACCTGGTTTCGTGCGTGAACTCGCGGCTGGAAGATCTGGAGGCTGCGGCAAAGGTACTCCAAGGCAAGAAGGTGGCGAAAGGTGTGCAGTTTTATCTTGCAGCGGCCAGTCGCGCGGTGCAGGAGGAAGCTGAAAGGCGCGGTGTGTGGCAAACCTTGTTGGATGCGGGCGCGCATCCGCTGCCGTCGGGATGTGGACCGTGCATTGGCCTAGGTGCCGGGTTGCTCGAAGCGGGCGAGGTCGGCATCTCGGCAACCAACCGCAATTTCAAAGGGCGGATGGGTTCACGCGATGCGCAGTGTTATCTGGGCAGTCCCGAGGTCGTCGCGGCTTCGGCTGTAGCTGGCTATATCTGCGGACCTGCGGAAGCCGAGTATCGCGAGATAAAGAAACAGTTTGTGGAACTAGCAATGGGTTCGACGGCGCCCGAGAAGGTTGAAATCCTGCCGGGATTCCCGCAGCGGGTGCAGGGAAGGTTGATCTTCCTGCCACAAGATAACCTGAATACCGACGGCATCTACGGTAAGGACTACACCTATCGCGAAGACATGACGCCGGAGATGATGGCGGGCGTGGTGATGGAAAACTACGATCCGCAGTTTGCCGGGCGTACACAAGCAGGTGACGTTCTCGTCGGCGGCTTCAATTTCGGTACGGGTTCCAGTCGCGAGCAGGCGGTGACAGCGCTGAAGTACAAGGGCATTCCGCTGGTGATTGCGGGCAGCTTCTCGCAGACCTATTTGCGCAACGCGTTTAATAACGGATTCCTGTGCCTCGAGACACCCGAACTGGTGAAACGGTTGCGCGCGAAGTTTGCGGCCGCGGTCGCCCGCAAGGAAAAGACGATTATCCCCGGCGACGAGGTCGAGGTTGATTTTTCCGCTAGCACCATACGCTACGCGGGCGAGCAGTTTGCGTTCCCGGCGCTAGGCAGCGTGCCGCAGTCGCTGGTGGTTGCTGGCGGTGTAGAAAATCTGGTGAGCCGGAGGTTGTGACTGAATATTAGAGCTGCAGCAGTGTAGAAGTTATTACCACAATGTGGGACATTGTGGGCGCGCCAGGACAACGGGGCGGAAGAACTTAACCCAGCGCTTCACCTGGACGAGTTTGAAGGGACACGGCTTCAGCCGTGCCGTATATGAGTATGGAGAGTTGGGCTTTAGCCCCGGAGGGAAGTCGCGTTTCACCTCAACACCGAAGTCCCTCAGCGGCTAAAGCCACCATAAATGACAGCAGAGTACGGCACGGCTGAAGAGGTTGCGGAAAAAGTTCGAAAAGCAGATCTCTCACCGACTAAAGTCGGTTTGGGATGAGAAAAATAAAAGACTTATCGGCACGACTGAAGTCGTGCCCTGACACAGACCGTTCGTAACTGAGTTTTTCCGCAGCCTGTGAAGCCGTGCCCCTTCAAAGCTGGGCTGGGGATGAGAGACGAAATGTTGATAACAACAATCATAGGAGTTCGCATTCATGGCAAAACATAAAGTCATAGCCATGCCGGGCGATGGCATTGGCAATCAAGTCTTGCCCGAGGCGATTCGGGTGCTCGACGCGGTCGGTTTCGAAGCCGAGTACGTTCACGCCGACATCGGCTGGGAGTGCTGGATAAAGGAAGGCAATGCTCTTCCCGAGCGTACCATCGAGCTGCTACGCCAGCACAAGGTCGGTCTGTTCGGCGCCATCACGTCAAAGCCGAAGAAGGAAGCCGAGGCCGAACTGAGCCCCGCGTTGCGAGGCAAAGGGTATCAGTATTTTAGCCCGATTGTTTCCATGCGACAGATCTTCAACCTCGATGTGTGCATGCGGCCATGCCTGTCATTTCCTGGTAATCCGCTGAACTTCATCCGCAAGAAACCGGCTGGCGGTTTGGAGGAGCCGAAGGTGGACGCGGTCGTCTTCCGGCAGAACACCGAAGGTCTGTATGCGGGAGTCGAGTGGACGAATCCTCCGCAGCCGGTGCGTGACGCCCTGCGCAGCCATCCGAAATTCAAGCCGTTCGACAAGGTTGCCGGCGAAGACCTTGCGATTTCAGTGCGCATCATCACGCGCCCGGCGGCGCGACGCATTTGCGAGGCTGCATTCCAGTACGCTCGCAAGCAGGGCTACAAGTCAGTGACCATCTGCGAGAAGCCCAACGTGCTGCGCGAAACTTCCGGCATGATGGAAGAGGTCGCCAAGGAAGTGCAGAAGCGGTACAGCGAGATTGCGCTGTGGTCCACCAATATTGACGCGCAGACCATGTGGCTGACCAAGAATCCCGAAGAATATGGCGTGATCGTGGCCAGCAACTTGTTTGGTGATGTCATCAGCGATGCGTTTGCAGGGTTGGTTGGCGGGCTTGGTTTTGCGGCTTCCGGCAACATTGGTGAGGAGGCCGCGGTATTTGAGCCCACGCATGGCTCGGCTCCCAAGTATGCTGAGTTGAGTCCGGCGATCGTCAATCCGATTGCCATGATTCTTTCGGCGGCGATGATGCTCGATCACCTCGGCGAGAACGACAAAGCACGTAAGACTCGTGACGCCATCGCGGCGGTTGTGGCCGAAGGCAAAGTACGCACCTATGACATGATGCGCATCTCCGGCGGGGCGAGATTGCTGGCCCAGGGTGCGGCTTCGACCGCGCAGATGACCGACGCCATCCTGGCGAAGCTTGGGGTGACGGTGGAGAAGGCTTATGCCGGCAGTGGTAGAAACTAGCGCGACGCGACGAGGCGAGGCGGGGCGCGCAGGCAGCGACGTTCGCTCCGACTTGCACGTCAGCTTCGAAGAGCGCAGCAGCGGCGGGATTGAGATCAGCCTACGCTCGCGCGTCGAGCTGTATTACGGTGAAGTCATCCGTCGGCAGGTCGGCGATGTGCTGCGAACGCTTGGTATCGAGCACGCGTTGATCGAGATCGTGGATGAAGGTGCGCTACCGTTCGTGATCGCGGCGCGCATCGAAGCAGCGGTCCGGCGGGCCGGAATTGCACCGGGCAAGCCAGCGCTGCCAGATGCAGCGACGCTTGCCGCGCCGTCGCAGCGAGACCGTCTGCGGCGCTCACGGCTTTATCTTCCCGGCAACGAGCCCAAGTACTTCGTCAACGCCGGGCTGCATGGGCCGGACACGATCATTCTCGATCTGGAAGATTCGGTGCACCATGCCGAGAAAGATGCGGCGCGGTTGCTGGTTCGCAATGCGCTGCGAGCCGTGGACTTCGGCGCGGCGGAGCGCATGGTCCGGATCAATCAGCTCCCCTTAGGGCTGACCGACCTGGAAGAGATCGTTCCGCAATCTCCTGATCTCATCCTGATTCCGAAAGTCGAAACCGCTGCACAGGTATCCCACGTTGTGGGAGCTATTGATTCGATCGCACAACGAGCGGGCGTCACGCGTCCCGTTTGGCTGATGCCGATCCTTGAGTCAGCACTGGGCATCGAGAATGCGTTCGCCATTGCAACGGCGTCGGAGCGCATTGCTGCCATCACCATCGGGTTGGAGGACTACACTGCCGACCTCGGCGTGGTGAAAACGCCGGAGGGGACCGAGTCGCTCTATGCCCGCCAGCGTGTGGTCAACGCCGCCCACGCCGCGCATGTGCAGGCCATCGATTCGGTGTACGGTGACGTGTCTGACACTGAGGGACTACTGCACTGGAGTGAAGCGTCGCGCGCTATGGGATTTGAGGGCATGGGATGTATTCATCCGGTACAGATTGAAATTATCCATCGCGCATTCGCACCCGCGCCAAACGAACTGGAGAAGGCGCTGAAGATTGTCGCGGCTTTTGACGACGCGCAAGCTCGTGGTCTTGGAGTGGTGAGCCTGGGCTCCAAGATGATTGACGCCCCGGTGGTGCAACGCGCGGTCAAGCTGGTCGCACGCGCCAGAAAGATGGGCCTCCTCGCCGACCAGGCGGTAGCCGGAGAACAGGTATGAGCGCGGTCGTAGGCAGCGACTTGATCACAAACGCTGCGGGCCGTCGCGTGCCAACTCAGGTCAACGGCCGCGAAGAAGTGCCGTACAGAGGGGTGAATCAGCATTGCCCCACGGGCCACAAGGCGGCCCCGCCGATCCGCAGCAGCAGCGACTATCCCGCCAACGGAGACAAGCGCGTCGCCGATTTGGAAACCGCGCTAGGTCTCTGCGGGTTGCGTGATGGCATGACCATCAGCAATCATCACCATTTGCGCAATGGAGACCGTGTCGCGCTCACCGCGCTGGAGACCGCCGCGCGCATGGGAGCGAAAGACCTGGTCTGGTTTCCCAGCGCGTCGTTTCCGTGTCACGAGCCCGTGATCGACCTGATGAAGTCGGGCGCAGTGCATCACATCGAAGGCAGCATGAATGGGCCGCTCGGCGACTACTGTTCGCACGGGCACATGCGTGGCATGGGAGTTTTACGCTCGCATGGTGGACGTTGGCAGGCGGTGCAGGATGGCGAGGTCCACATTGACATCGCGGTAATCGCAGCGCCCACGGCCGACTTCTTCGGTAACGCCGACGGTTCGCACGGTAGATCGGCATGTGGGTCGCTAGGATTTGCGCTCGCCGATTCCGTCTGTGCCGACCGTGTCATTGTCGTTACTGACAACCTTGTGCCATTCCCTTGCGTTCCATGGCAAATCCAGGGAAACAATGTTGACTACGTTGTTGAGGTTGACTCCATCGGCGATCCCTCGAAGATTGTCAGTGGCACCACGCAGATCACGCGCAGTCCCGATCGCCTGCGAATTTCCGAGCTGGTCGCGCGCTTTCTGCGCGACAGCGGAATCATGCGCGACGGTTTCTCCTTCCAGGCGGGCGCGGGCGGCATTGCGCTGGCCTTCGTAGACTACCTCGCTGGCATGATGAAGCAAGCCAACGTGAAGGCCAGCTTCGTGCGCGGAGGTTCAACCAAGTATCTCGTCGATCTGCTCAACGAAGGTCTCATCGGATACATTCTCGACGGCCAGACGTTCGACTTGGATGCAGTGCGTTCGATCGCCAGCAATCCTCGTCACGTGGCCACCAGTCCATTCACGTCGTACAACTTTCACGGCAAGGGAAACTTCGCTTCCATGGTTGACGCCGCCGTGCTCGGCGCAACTGAGGTTGACGTCAACTTCAACGCGAATGTCGTGACCCACTCGGACGGCCGCCTGCTGCACGGAATTGGCGGCTGGCAGAACTGTCTGTTCGCGGGCTGCACCATTCTCGCAGTCCCATCGTTCCGAGATCGCATTCCGGTGATCGTTGACGAAGTGACCACCGTGACCGGACCGGGTGAGCTGATCGATGTCGTCGCGACCGAGCGTGGCATTGCCATCAATCCACGACGGCAGGACTTGCTCGATGCGGTGAAGGGCAAGGGGCTACCGATTCGTCCCATCGAAGAGCTACAAGCCGAGGTGGAGAAAATCTGCGGCGGCAAACCGGCCAGGCCTCGGCTGCTCGATCGTCCGGTGGCCGTCGTGAAGTGGGTGGATGGAACCGTGCTCGACACCGTATGGCAAGTGGTGGATGACAATCCTTATGCGCCGAAAGTAAGCGGCGGCGAACAATAATGTATCCGTAGCCAGAGAAAAGCGCATCTAGAGCGATACCCGACTTTCTTCTCATCTACCCACGACACTAAAGCGCCAGGCTATCCACTTACGTCCCACAATGCGGGACTATCGTTTGGCGCGTCTTGATCCACCCGCTCCGCCTCAGCAAAATAGGCTCGGATGCGCTCTCACACGACGGTTGCCCGAGCCATTTCCCTAGATCTGCCCCCAGATTTGAGCCACAGCCGGAACGGAAGCACACAGCGCGACATGAGGACACAACTTGTGCGACCTGCTGAGTTCAACAAACAATTTCGCTGCGCCGTCTCGGAGGAGTATATTGTGGGGCTATTGGGATTCCCAACCGGAAATTTCGGCTCAGGAGCCTCACATGACTCTATTGTGCTCTTCCGCCCTTGCGTCTCTCGACGATTCTTTAAGTCTGCTTTATGAGAGCTCGAGAAAACTCAAGGCTGCCAAATCAGTCGACACCGCAGAAGTCATCGAGCGTCTCAAGATGGCTGCGGAATCTGCTCGCACGGTGCGTGAGCTGGTATGGTCGGAGCTGCCCAGTGCCACATGGCAGAACCGAGCGGAACTGGATGCACTCAATGAGAAGATCCAGGAGATTCTCGACGCGAGAACTTTAGAGCAACTGCGTTCCCGTCTGTTGGCTCTCGCGACCGAATTGGAGCGCGGCAGTATTGTGCACCGTCGGGCACACCGTCTGAGCGAGCTGAATCAGCTTCGCGATCAGGCGATCAACGAATTGCGCTCCCAGGCCGGGTTGCACCCACAAACTCTGCCCGGTCCTGACGCCGACCAGTGGATCGAGTGGGCCTGTAGCTTGAAAGAGCCTCAAGATGCGGAATCTCTTCAGCTTCTTCGGGATGGATTTGCACACCTCGATGACTTTGTTGCCAATCTAGAGCCCAGCATGTGGATAGCTCCCGGACCGCAAACCTTGGAGACTTTGCCGGAGCCGGATAAATCTGCCTACAAGAAACAACCAGAACAATCCCGGAGGGAGACAACTCGAGTTGAAGAAGCTGTCGTGTCGTCCGGACTCGACCGCGCCATCAGGGCTGGTTTCGATCCGAAGCGCAAGGAAGTCGCGGGCCCGACGTTGCCAGAGAATCCGCAACTCAGCCGACCCCAGGAGGCGGTCGCGTTTAGCGAGACTCCGACGGTGCAATCTAAGGGCCCAGTACTATCAGATGCCCTTGCGCTCCCCCTTGCGTCTCTCGACGGACCTTTGGCTCTGCTCGATGAAAGTCTGGGAAAACTCAAGGCTGCCCAATCAGTGGACATCGCAGAAGTCATCGAGCAGCTTAAGTTGGCTGCAGGATCTGCTCGGATCGTGCGTGAGTTGGTATTGTCGGAACTGCCCGAGGCCTCATGGCAGAACCGGGAGGAACTTGACGCACTCATGGAGAAGATCCAAACGATTCTAGATGCGAGGACTTTAGAGCAATTGCGCGCCCGTCTGTTGGCTCTCGCAACTGAGTTGGAGAGCGGTAGTATTGTGCACCGACGGGCACACCGTCTAAGCGAGCTGAATCAGCTACGTGACCAGGCGGTCAACGAATTACGGTCGCAGGCCAGTTTGCAGGGAGCACTACAAACTCTGCCAGGTCCTGACGCCCACCAATGGATCGAATGGGCCTGTAGCTTGAAAGAGCCCCAAGATGCGGAATCTCTTCAGACTCTTCGGAATGGATTTGCACACCTCGATGACTTTGTTGCCAATCTAGAACCCAACATGTGGATAGCTGCGGGATCGCCACCTCCGGAGGTTCTGCCGGAACCGGAGAGATCTGCCGGTAAGACACTACCAGAGCAATCTCGGCTGGAGACAAAAGGGTCTGAACAACCTGTCGTGTCGTCGGGGGCCATACCGATTGAGTTGGAGGCAGCTAAGTCCTCAGGAGGGGGCGACGAGCCGCGATTTCCAGATCTGCTCGGTGAGCTATCTCTGCCGGCGCTCGACTCGAACACGCTCACGCCGAACGATGTTACTCCACCGCGAACCCAAGAAGAGATTCAACGGATAATGGCGCAGGAGCAGGCGCTGCTGGCCAGCATGATGGGCCTCGTCACTGACCCGGTTGGTCACTTCAACCCTTCCGTCGAGCCACCCTCGACCGCGGGGGTTTTCCGCGAAACGAGCGCCACACCGGCGGTTCTCATTGGTGACGAGATCGGTCCCATCGAGCCTTCGGTCGAGCCTTCCTTCACCGCGGAGGTTTCCCGCGAAACGAGCGCCGCACGGGCGGTCACTTCTTCCGATGTCAGGACCGGAGTTGAAGGGCCTTGGGGTGAAAAATTGCGGTTGCTGCTGGCCACTCGTGCGGTGCTGGTATTGGCGGCGCTGGTGGTATTCGCTGTGCTGGCAGCCATACTGTGGGGCTGGCGGAGGAACCATACCAGCAATGTTCCGGTTCAAGCCATGGAGAGGAAGATTCCTGACTCCACGCGAAGCATTCCGGCGGACAAGGGCGGTCCACCCGGAGTGACGACCGTTTCCGAGACGCACACTTCCACTCCGAAGACCAAGACCGAAAACCAGTCCAAGCCGCAGGATCAGAGCGTCGCTCCCAAGCCGCCTTCGAAGGCCTCGCCGGCAAAACAGGCCGACGAACGCGACAATGTAGTGTTGCGCCCGCCGGTGGCGATCTCAAGAAACATCGCCATGGTCAACAAGGAGACAGCTCCGCCAAACAGCACGGCAGAAATGCCGGGATCCATACCCGGTGCCTTACCAAATGGGGCTCCAAACAGCCTGGCAAATATCGTTAGGGACATTCCGGTCGCCGTGCCCAAGATCGCTGCACAGAAAGTCAGGGTTTCCTCAGGAGTCGCACAGGGCCTGCTGGTCCACCAAGTCACGCCGAAATATCCGCCGTTGGCCCGACAGTCCCGCATTCAGGGAACGGTGGTATTGCAGGCGGTTATTGGGAAGGATGGAACCGTGCAAAACCTGCACGTGCTAAGCGGCCATCCCCTGCTGACTCAAGCGGCGATGGATGCTGTAAAACAGTGGCGCTACAAGCCGTATTACGTAAATGGCGAACCAGTCGAAGCCGACACTCAGATTAACGTCAACTTCACGCTCTAGGGCGGGTAGTCCTGCGTTGCGATGCCACACACCCATTCCGAGATTGCGCAGCTTCTGCAAGAAACGCTTGACGAAGACAGAGATGTGGACGAGACCCTGACCGAGATCCCCCGCGGCGTCAGCCTCGAAGCCAAAGCGGCTTAATCTTAACCCTGTTGTGCGCTTCGCGTCCGCGGTCTCCGGGCATTCCGGGCGTGCATTGCACTCCGTTTGTCACCTTCCGACTTCCCAAGAAAAAAAGCGTCCCGATCTTAATTAGCAGGGACGATTCGCGCCTTCGGCCAGACAGCATCCTTGGCGCGCGGCTGACCTGGACCGCAGGTCGTACTCCTGATGTACTGAGGCGCATGGTCGTCGTCCCGCTTGAAAATATAGGCGCGAATCTTGTAGCAGATCCCTTCGCTAGAATCAGCGAGCGCGACATCATTCGGCGATTCTGTCGCTACCAACGGCAACTGCCCGCTGGCTGCTGGCATCTCCGAGTTGAGGACTACCAGATTCGAAGCCGAGGCGGACTTATCAAGCGTGGCCGGCGGTTGGATGGCGTGGCCGAGGGCGGCGGCTAACAGGATGAAACAAAGCGTGCAGCGAGCCATACAAAAGCCCCCTTGCGCGCATAATAGCACCGTTCCAGGCTGTTGAATCGGTGTTTGGGACGAACCGCTCAGCCGATTTTGGATATGACGAAAGCGGCAGGGCACCTACGGCCTCAGGGGATGTTCTGGCGGAGCGGAAATGGCACTATGCATTCAGCAACACAGTGAAACCCAGCCGCCAGGGTTTAGAAACTATACCGGCGGCGAAGCGAAGCAGGTGATCATTCTCCTCCTATACCCCACACACCTGAAGCAGGGTTTTCGAGCAGACGCAGGTTGACCCAGCGGACACCCTCCGCTGGGTCTTGGTATTTAGAGCGGAACTCGCGACTGGTTTCGGTTCGGCAAAGCCGTGCTTCATCTCACATCTCATCTTCGAAGCGCGACTATGTTCTAATACTGTGGTAGCACGAGCCATTCTTCCTGATGGCCCCAACGGAGCAAGCTGATGGACGAGCGCGACCTGTATGACGAGCGTCAAGAGACCAGAAAAGCGACTCTAAACTGTCCTCACTGCCATCAGTCCGCCGAATACGAACTGGGATGGTTCGTTCGTACCAAGAAACGTCAGCTTCCCCCGCGGGCCGACGAACGTGACCGCGCGAAATTTGCCAAAGCGCGCTCCTATATGGTCCGGCGCGACGACCTTGTTGCCTGCAAGAACATTCGCTGCCGCAAGCGCTTTGAGGTCTCAGGTGTTCAGTCGGTGGCTTTTCTCGATGAACAGGTGAAACCCGAGACACGGCACTGAGTCACTTGCCGCCGGCTGAATCTGTTAAGGTTCTTGCCTGGGTCTCACCTTCTATAATCCTGTTTCCACGGAATGAAGTCGAACCCTCAACGCGTCGGGCCCTTGCCACCGCCGCAGGATAAATACACCGCCCGCGTCGAACCTGTTATGGTCCGCCTTGAGAAGTTCTGGCAGCGCGTCACCGACGGCATGAAGCTCAACGACCTCTGGAAGCAGTTTCAGGCCGACGCTCGTTCCAGTTATAGGCTGTACTCCCAGGACATTGATGCCACACGTATGGCGGGCGTACCCAAAGGCAAGCACTTCTTCAATCTTGCCAGGCAGTTTTTCTGGGCAATGATGGAGAAGTTAAGCCCGGCGCGTCGCGTTCTGCTGTTGATTGCTCTGGTGCTGATTCTGTTCCCCGGTGGGGAGGCATCATGGCGAAACGGCGATGGCAATGTAACGTTCAGTCTGGATACTCGCTTTTGGGGCGGGCTCCTGATGTTGGCGCTGTTGCTGCTGGAAGTCGCCGACCGCGTGGTCATGAAGCGCGATCTCCAGATCGCAAAAGAAATACAGGCATGGTTGCTTCCGGCAAGTCCTCCCGCCGTGCCCGGCCTCGCGATCGCGTTTGCGACTCGTCCGGCTAATACCGTCGCCGGCGATTACTACGATGTATTCCGACGCCCCAGTTCAAGTTCGTTCGGCGAGACCTTTCTAATTGCGGTGGCTGACGTGGCCGGGAAAAGCATTCCGGCTGCCATGCTGATGGCTACCTTTCAAGCCAGCCTGAAGACGCTTTCCACATTGCCGGGCTCGCTGGTCGAATTGGTCGGCCGCATGAACGCTTATGCTTGCGGCAACAGCCAGAACGGACGCCGCTTCACCACCGCTTTCGTCGCTGAGTACGCCCCCGCGTCGAGGACGTTGACCTATATCAATGCCGGCCATAACAACCCGATACTGCGGCGCCAGTCCGGCAACATCGAGCGCTTGCAGGTGGGAGGCGTGCCACTCGGCATTCTGGAGAATGCTCCTTACCAATCGGAAACGGTCACGCTTCAGACCGGCGACTGGCTCGTGATCTTCACCGACGGCGTAGTGGAAGCCGAGAACCAGCGGCAAGAGGAGTATGGCGAGGGTCGCCTGTTTGGGGTGCTGCAAGCCGGAGTGACGTATGTCCCCCCTGCGCTGCTGAACTACATCATGGCCGATCTCGACCGCTTTGTCGCCAATGCCCCGCAGCACGACGACGTCACGCTCATGCTGCTGCGCGCCAACTAGTTAGGGCTTCGCAAGCGATGCTCCGGTAGTGCCGGCCTTCGAATGTGTGTTAGCTAGAACGAAACTTGGCATTTAGCCGCCGCTCGACCTGCTTCATTCCACCGCTTTCGCGAACAACGCACTCACGCCCGCAATATTGGGAAGCAACTCCGCAGGGAAGTTGTGTCGCTGTTGCAAGTAAGCAGGATCGTTATAGGTGAGCCAAACCTTCCCCTCGGCGTCCTGCCAGAACAATGCTTTTAATGGCAGGTCAATCGCAAGAGTGGGTGCGGCCTGCATCAATGGAGTTCCGCCCTTCGGACTGCCGAAGATAAGCAATTTGGTGGGCCGCATGGTGAGCCCAACTTTTGCGGCCTCGCCGCTATGGTCCACGCGAGCGAAGACGGTGATGCCGCGCTCGCCAAGTAACGCTTCGAGGCGCTGCATGGTCTCGTCAACGCTGTGCTGACTTGCCAGGTGAATGAGCCCGTTCTGTGCGTTTGTGCTCATATTGACTCCCGCTACTTCATTACATTTTCTTTCACAGACTGCCGGAAACGCCGGCCTCGAGTGCACTTGAAGGGGCGCGCTTTTATAGCCCGTTTATTTTTGTCATTCCGAGCGGGCTTCAGCCCCGAGGAATCTGCGGTTTCTTTCCTTCGCTACGACTTTTCCCACAGCCTATTCAGCACAACCCGATCATTATGAATGCCGGAATCGCTGCCAGCAAACCTCGCTCGAAGAACTTTCTTCCCGTGTAAGAATGGGATCGATGCCGTTGAGCTCTCGTTGGGATGCGGTTATCTTCGACTACGGTCGCGTGCTGAGCCTCGCACCTTCTCCCGCCGAGTTACAGCAATTCGCAGCACTGGTCGGCGTCACCGAGCCACCCTTCTTCGAGATCTACTCTGCCACTCGCCACGACTACGATTCGGGCCGCGCCGACTTCAGGCAGCACTGGCGGGCCTTCGCCGATGCCGCTGGTGTGGATCTACGGCCCGCGCAGGTTGAGCGCATTGCTGAGATGGAAACGCTCATGTGGCTGCGCGTCAATCCTGAGGCGCTCGCACTGGCGCGCGAGATCAAAGCACACAGTGTGCGGACCGCCATCCTCTCCAATATTCCTCATGACCTGTTGGCCGAGGTGCGCGGATTTAGTTGGCTTGACGAATTCGAGGTGAAGGTCTGGTCGTGCGAGATCGGCATCGTGAAGCCCGACCCTGCCATCTATCGCGCTTGTCTCGGCGCTCTGAATTGCGCGCCCGGTCGGACGCTCTTCTTCGACGACCGTCCCAACAATGTCGAAGCCGCTCGCGATCTAGGCATGGAGGCCCACATCTTCGATTCAGCGGAACAAGCCAGAGCGATCGTGCGAGCCGGAATAAACAGGAGTGGCCAGTAGTCGCCAAGCGACCATCCCCTGAATTGTCATCCCGACTGAGGCCTTCAGTCCGACAGGAGGGATCTGCGGTTCGGCGATCAGCTTCGTGGCGAGGTTTACCTATCTCTCGCTGTCGTCGATGGTTTGCCTTTCGGGCAACATGCGTTGATGGAGAATACGAACGACGATGACGCCGCCGGTTTTCTGCGCCCTGTAAAACACGATGTGCTTCCCGTGCTCCATGCGGCGCAAGCCCGGGCGAATGTCATCACAAGATCGGCCTAACGCGGGATTGTCGGCAAGCATCCGGCAACAATTCTCGAGGTCGCCGACGTAACGCGCGGTCTGGGCTTCGCCCCAAGTGCGAAGGGTGTAATCGGCGATACTCAGCAAGTCGGCCTCGGCACGTCGCGAAAAACGAAACGTGGCCACGGGCTAGCGCCGCGTCACGGGAAGCTTGAGTTTCTTCCGGACCCGGGCAAATGGATTGCCCTTGGCAGGCCCGCTGGCGTCCCCTTCGTCGATAGCCGTCCGTAGTGCAGCAAGCTTCGCCTCGTACTGCTCTTCGTCACGCTCAAGAATCCGCAGCGCAGCGCGCACAACTTCGCTGGCATTTTCGTAGCGCCCGCTCTCCACCTTGGTGAGCACGAAGCGGTCAAGCTCCTTGGTTAGATTGACGTTGCGGGTGGGCATGGCGGCGCTCCTTTCGGATGCTATTACTATGGCTTGATCGTAACATCGTTAGCAAAGATTGCCAATACCTAGGGAGCCACTATTTTCGCCGGTTTTGGCGAGTCCCCCATCCTTTCGCCGCCTTTGCGAAAGGAGCCTGCCCTGAGCCTGCCGAAGGGTGGGAGTCTAGGGTCGTCACCACCTTCTTTGTCCCGCCGCTCCCCAAAATAATATTGCAAGTTCCCACGCATCGCGCGTTCAATGATCATGGGTGGTAATGAGAGCCGGGTGCCCCATCCTTTTGCCGCTTTTGCGAAAGGGCGTGGTCCAGCTGTTCATCCAAGTTTCTTGTAAGGGAGGCGCTGCAAAATGCCAGGCGCTCGTTTACTCCAACTGATCGTCCTATTAGCTCTTTCAGTTACTCTTCCTGCCGCATCTCCAGCGCAAACGACCGACGCTGTGCTTACCAACGCGGACATCGTCAAGATGGTGAAAGCGGGTCTTCCGGAGAGTATCATCGTGCGTGAAATCCAGATGTCCAGGACCGATTTCGGTACAAGCCCCGCCGCGCTGATCGAATTAAAGAAGCAGGGCGCGTCGGAAGGGATTCTAGGTGCGGTGCTCGACAGCCGAATGGGTCCGGCCAGGACCGAGTCCACACCGCTACCCGCGACCCATCTGGCCGCCCAATCGGGGGCCTCAGGTCCTCATCATTTGCCCTCCTTCGAGGCCGATCTGCGGGTCAATCCAACGAAACACGAAAAGATTTCGGTGGGTCACAATCAGATCAAGGTGGTGCAGTCAGGCGTCCCCCTCTTCAGCCTTAAGTGGAAAGAACCCAAGAACTCGAGCAAGTAGAAACAAACCGGGCGTCAAGGGAAGCCACCTTTCGCTGGAACAGATGGTTACCCCACCGTGCCCCTCGAGCGCTGTCTGTTACGGCGTCCGTAGCTCTCGAAGTGGCATAATGTCCCAATCCAATAAGGAGGGGACTTCCGATGCCACACTACGTGACGTTGCTCCGCTACACCCAGCAAGGAATTGCGAAGGTCAAGGAAAGTCCGGCGCGGCTGGATGCTGCCCGGAAAGCCGCAGAAAAAGCGGGTGGGAAGATTCACAGTTGGTACTTGACGATGGGCCGGTATGACGCCGTATTCATCGCGGAATTTCCCAACGACGAGGTTTGTGCAAGGTTTGCTCTGTCTATCGGTTCCTTAGGCAATGTGACGACAGAAACATTGAAGGCGTTTACCGAACCGGAATACCGCAACATTATCGGCTCGCTCGGATAGGCCCCGATGACTTCGCCGGCCGCCAGCTTAGTCGAGTCCGATGACCGCCAAAATGCGGTCCGCTGGTACGCCACTGGCTTTGCGGCCGTCGCCTTCATCGTCGCGGCCCGCCTACTGCTGCATGTGCTGACCGCCAACCGCTACGGCATTTTTCGCGACGAACTCTACTACATCGCTTGCAGCCGTCATCTGGACTGGGGCTACGTGGACATGCCGCCGTTTATTCCGGCTGTAACGTGGCTGTTCGCCAAGCTCTTCGGGGCTTCGTTGTTTGTCATTCGTCTCATCCCGGCGATCGCGGGCTGCGGAGCCATCGCACTCACCGGGTACCAGGCCTTCCAGTTCGGCGGACGCCGCTTCGCGATGGCGCTGTCGGCTTTGGCCATGGCGGTCTCACCCGTCTTCGTGATCAACGGCCACGTGCTGGGAACCAACGATTTCGAGGCCCTCTTCTGGATGGGCTGCGCCTCCGTCGTCATCCGCATCATCCAGACCGGCAATCAGAAGCTGTGGCTGTGGTTTGGTGCGCTGGCGGGCATCGGTCTGCAAAACAAGTATTCGATCGCCGTGTTCGGAATGGGAATCGTCATCGGGTTGCTATTCACGCCGGAACGCGAGGCTTTCGCCAACAAGTGGATCTGGATCGCTGGTGGGCTGGCATTTCTGATTTTCCTGCCGAACTTTCTCTGGAACGTCCATCGCGACTGGCCATTTCTCCAGTTGATACACAACATCCGCGCCAGCGGACGCGACGTTGCCCTGAATCCCGTCCAATTCGTTTTGCAGCAGATCTTGATGGTGAATCCCTTCGCGTTACCGCTGTGGCTGGCGGGATTGGGCTGGCTGTTCTTTGGCCGTGAAGGGAGGCGCTATCGCGTTCTGGGCTGGGCCTTCGTGGTCACGCTTGTCGTCTTCATGGTTCTGCACGGCAAGGATTACTACGTTGCCCCTGCGTATCCCATGCTCCTCGCGGCTGGTGGCGTAGTCTGCGAGAACTGGATCGAGCGCACCCGGCGCGCCTGGCTGAAACCCGCTTTTGTTTTGGTGCTGCTGATTCCGTTGCTGATATTCCTGCCCTTGCTTGCCCCTGTGATCAGCCCTGAGCGATTCGTTGCGTTCATACACGCCATCCACTTCACGC
Source organism: uncultured Acidobacteriaceae bacterium (assembly GCA_963794545.1). Lineage (GTDB taxonomy): Bacteria > Acidobacteriota > Terriglobia > Terriglobales > Acidobacteriaceae > Bog-257. The sequence goes on along the minus strand of CAWCEH010000007.1, from coordinate 382,021 downwards.
CGCCAATCAGCGAGCACAGCCACGCGCGCTCTCCCCTGCCGCAGTACTATTCCGACGAGCTTGGCTGGGAAGCCATGGTGGCCGAGGTGGCCCGCATTTATCACAGCTTGCCGCCTGACGTGCAGGCCAAGACCGCCATCAAGGCCGGCGACTACGGGCAGGCTGGCGCGATTGACTATTTCGGCCCAAAGTACGGTTTGCCGCCGGCGATCTGCTTTCATCAAAACTACTGGTACTGGGGAATTCATGGCTACACGGGGGAGAGCATCATCATCGTCGACGAAGACAATCCCGAGCACCTCAAGAGCATTAGCGAGCACGCCGAAAAGGTTGGGCATTTCGAGTATCCGTACGCGCTGGAGAATTTCGACATCTGGTATGCCCGGGGATTGAAACTGAGCCTGCACGACGTTTGGGAGCATGAGAAGAACTGGGACTAATTCGAAGGCCACGGTCCGGCGGAAAGCCTCGCGCAGCGTGCCCTTGAAGGAGGCGGCATCGCCTAAACGCTTTGCCCGCAAGGGCCGGATAGCGCCGCCCGTAAGTCGGAGCTACGCTGGGACCATGCAAACCGAACGTCAGTATGAACTTCAGAACGAGAACCATTGGCAACAAGTGATGGCGCGCGATGCCCGGCAGGACGGACGCTTCGTGTTCGCGGTACGTACCACCGGTGTTTATTGCCGCCCATCGTGTCCCAGCCGTCGTCCGCGGCGCGACTCGGTTGAGTTCTTTCCCGATCCGCGAGAAGCCGAGCGCGCCGGTTACCGTGCCTGCCTGCGTTGCAAGCCGACTGAAATCTCCGCCCAGGCGCAATACGTGCTGCGGGCGCGGCAGTTGCTCGACAACGCCGAAGGCGTGATGACTCTTGCACAACTCAGCAAGCGTCTCGGGCTCAGTCCATTCCACCTGCAACGACTGTTCAAGCGCGCTACTGGTCTCAGCCCGCGCGAGTATCAATCCGCTCGCCGCATGCAGCAAGTGAAGACCGAACTCCGCAAGTCGGGTGATGTGACCACCGCACTGTATGACGCAGGTTTCAGTTCGCCCAGCCGTCTTTACGAGAAGTCCGATCAGCAGCTTGGCATGACGCCCGGCGCTTACCGCCGCGGTGGTGCAGGCGCGACGATCACGTTCGCAATAGCGCCGACTTCGTTGGGACGCATGCTGGTTGCAGCCACCGACCGCGGCCTGTGCGCTGTCCGCTTTGGCGAGAGTGCAATCGAGTTGGAGCACGACTTGCGAAATGAGTTCCACGCCGCGGCGTTGCGCCGCGATGATTCGGCCATGCGTCGTTATGTCGAGCCGCTGGTGGCCGGCCTCGGCGGCGGGAAGACCACGATTGACTTGCCGCTCGACGTGCGCGCCACCGCCTTCCAGCAGAAAGTATGGGAGACGCTGCAACGGATTCCGCGCGGTGAGACGCGCAGCTACACCGAGATCGCCCGCGAGATCGGCGATCCAAAAGCGGTTCGCGCGGTGGCTCGCGCTTGCGCTTCGAATCCGGTGGCGCTGGCCGTACCTTGCCATCGTGTAGTCCGCAGCGACGGCGATCTGGCGGGGTACCGCTGGGGAATCGAGCGCAAGAAGAAGCTGCTGGAAGCGGAGAAGACGAACTCTTGACTGTTCTCCCTTGGGCGATTCTTGATTAATTGGGACTCGCCCAGGCCGAATTCAACACCGCGGCCAAACGGCCTCCAGCCTTGGCAAGTTGCATCTCCACGTCAGGGCTGACGGCAGTAATGTACGAACTCTGAATGCTCTCATGTTTCTTGGCCAGCTTCGTGGAGGTGTTGCGATCGCTGCAGTTCGTGACTGGATTGGAGGTTTTGGCGACGGTAATTTTCTTGGGCAGGCGCTTGTAGGGATCCTTCTGGGCGAGGGTGTGTGACTCCATCGCCCACCCCATAATGTCCACCGGACCGCTTGCCGCCTGCTGGATGACCGCAGCTTGATCGCTGGAAATCTTTGCCGCGAAGTCCTGCACCAGCTCCTGGTTGCGGGTGGTCACCCCGCCAATGTTTTCGGGCAACTCCGTGTCCCAGATACCGTGAAGATTGGGAGAGTAGCTTCCCACCGTTGTGTTTGTCTCCTTGGTGTGGTGGTTCAGAAAGTCGGTCGGGACGCAGTTGCCTCCCCGGTCATTGTTGTCCTCGACGTGCAGCGGCTGATGCAGATCGCCGACGAAGTGAATGACGAACTTCAGGGCCTCGCCTCGTTTCGTCGCATCCTGCGTGTTGTCACTGAGAATCGCCAACTGCTCCCGGAGCGCATGAGTAACACAACCCTGATCGCAGAATTCGGTGTCCGCAGCCGTTTTCCGCGAGAGCGGAACATCCCAGAAGTGCCACGGCGCTGTGCTCGCACCGGCTGTGCTCGCCCGAAAATCATCAGCCCAAGTCGCGTAGTAGGCAATAGGATCGAGCCCGAGGTCGCTGCAAAAACGCCCATGATAATTGTGGTCTTGCGCCGCCAACAAGGCTTCAACTTGCGTCGCCACTTCCGGACGCATGGCCTTTAGCGCGATCAGGGCGACCACCTCGTGACCGGTGCAACCCCATCCCCAGGCGCGCGAGGCGGGCATGATGCATAACAGAAGGATTGTGAAAAGCGAAAGCCGACGGGACATGATTTTGCCTCCAGCCTGAAATCCGAAGGGAAAGAAGCCGAAACGTTATCACCGAGCGCAGGCGCTGTACAGACCACTTAAGGGCCGTCACAGATTCTTAATAATTCTTGTGTCAGAGGAGTGCTTCGGGAGCTCTTGCGCCGCGCGGAATAAGGCTTCGGTTCCCGTTTTGAAACTCACAAACTCGCAGCTACACTGAGATCGCGCGCGAAATTGGCGATCCGAAAGCAGTCCGCTGGGGAATTGAGAGGAAGAAAAAGCTGCTGGAACACTAGGGATTGCGGTGAGGAGGCCGATTTTCGCCAGCATCGGGGAAGTGTAAACTCTTGAAAGAGAGATAACATGATTCAGATCGAGTTAAGACCCGAGATTGAGAGCCAGCTGGCGGCTCAGGCGGAGGCGTGCGGCGTGGCTTTCTCAGAATACGTGAAAGAGCTCTTAGTGAAGCAGGCGGAACGGCCTTCTGAGCGAGCCAATAGGCGCTCTGTCGCCGAGGCAATAGCAAGTATCCGAGAGCTGCGCAAAGGCAACAAATTGGGGGGTCTGAAGATCAAGGACTTGATTCATGAAGGCCACAAATATTAATGGCGATATTCATTGCGGATGCATCGGTTACCCTGCCGTGGTGCTTTGAGGATGAAGCCACCTCCTGGACCGACAGTCTTCTGGATCGCCTTCGTGCAGGTGATGGGATTTTAGTTCCGGCGCACTGGCCTACAGAAGTCTCCAATGGAATGCTGATAGCGCTTCGCAGAAAGCGCATCCAACCAGGCCGCCCAGAATTATTCTGGGATGCGCTAGCGGCTTTACCGATCGAGGTTGAACCGCCTCTTTCTCCTCTCCAGGCTAAAGCAGTTCTCGTTCTGTCCGCGCAGCACGGACTGACCGTTTATGATGCGGCCTATCTGGAGTTGGCGAAACGCAAGAGCCTGCCACTCGCGACGTTGGACACGGATCTGATACGAGCCGCTTCTGCGGAAGGTGTTCCGCTCGTAAATAAACAGCCATGAGTCCGGGCTGCGTTCTCATTGATCGGTTCCCGTTTTGAAACTCACATCGCTCGCCGGTTTCCCATCCTCCCGCCGCTCATTTATACTCGCCTGTTTCACGGTATGTGCTGAAACATTCCGTGAAGTGTTAGGAGCCCTGGTGAAGATCCTGGTCTGCATGAAGCAGGTTCCGCAGAAAGACGCGCCACTCAAGCTGAATGATGGCGGCACATGGATTCGCGAAGATGTTTCTTACGAAGTGAACGAGCCCGACGCCTATGCCCTGGAAGAGGCGCTACGCCAGAAAGAGAAACACGGCGGCGAGGTGGTGGTTATCACCAGCGGTCCGGCCCGCGCGCAGCAGGTGTTGCGCGAAGCGCTGGCCAAAGGAGCCGACCGCGCAATTCACCTCGAAGGGGACGGCTTCGTTACCCTCGACGCGTTTAATACTGCGAAGGCCTTCGTGGCGGCGATCAAGGACGAAAACTTCGATCTCATCTTCACTGGCTTGCAGTCCGATGATTATGGCTTTGCGCAGACCGGCGTCATACTGGCTGAGCTGCTGGGCTGGCCGCACGCCACCATCATCATGCAGATCGAGAAGAGCGACAGCGGTATTCGGGTGAAACGCGAACTCGAGGCGGGCTTCTTCCAGTTTGTTGATATGCCGCTGCCTGCGCTGCTGACCATCCAGTCCGGCATCAACAAATTGCGCTACGCAACCCTCATCGGCATCAAGCAGGCGAAGAACAAGCCGCTGAAGAAAGTAAGCTTCGACGAGGTCAAGTCGGCTCTCAGCGAAAACCTGCAGAAGATTGAGAAACTTTACATCCCGCAGAAAACGAAGAAGACCGAAGTGCTGGAAGGTCCTCCGGGAGAAATTGCCAAGAAGTTGGTGGACAAGCTGCGCAACGAATTGCGCTTGATCTAAGAACGGCCTTCAGGCCCGCGTCCAGGGCAGGAACGGAAGAGAACCAGGTGGCTTGATCGCCGCAAAGTGCAAGGTCGCCACCAAGGCGAGAATTTTGGGCAGCAGTGAGAGTGGCAAAGTCGGTCCGCCCGTTACGGCGGGCAGGAGGCCACTATGCCATCGTCGGAAGAAAAACGTGAAACTGGCTCGGCCCTGATGATCATCGGCTGGGTACTGGTGCTGTTTGCGTTACTGGTTATGTTCTTCCAGCCGGCGGCACTCAAGCTGGGAGAGACGCGGTTCCAGATTATCGCAGCCGTGCTGATCGCAGCAGGTCTGACGCTGAACATCGTTGGCGCTCGCATACGCAGCCGCAATCGCTGAAGCATACAGTAAGTGCTTGGCGGGGACGGTTCCACACGTCGTACCAGCTCGGGGCTGCCGCGCTGGGAATCTTAATTCTGTACGTATAGCCTCATCAGGGTCACTCACCCGCTTGCGTGCGGGTATGCTCTGGAAGGCAGAGAAGATCGGATCGAAATGGCAGATACCATCCTGGTCGTAGTTGAGCAACGCGAAGGTAAATTGAATCGTGTTTCCTGGGAGACAATCACCGGGGCACAGGCGATCGCCGCTGAAACTGGTTGGACGCTGGAAGCGGCCGTGGCTGGCAGTGGCGTGGGCGACATCGCCAAAGAAGTCGCCGGGACCAAAGTATCGAAGGTATACGACATTGAGTCGGCCAAGCTGGAGCCTTGCACCCCCGATGGCTTCGTGGCCGCTCTGAAGCCATTCATCGAGCAGAAGCAGCCGAAACTCGTGCTGATGCCTCACACCTACCAGGTGCGCGACTTCGCTCCCAAGCTCGCGGCTGGGTTGAATCGTGCGCTCATCAGCGATGCCGTCGGCTACAAATACGAGGGCGGTACGCTGCGGTTCACTCGCCAGATGTTCCAGGGAAAGTTTGCCGCCGACGTCTCCTTCGCCGGAGACCCTCCATATTTCGCGACCTTTCAAAACGGCGCATTCCGTGGCGACCAGATCCAAGAAGGTGACGCGGCGGCGCCGGTGGAGACTGCGAACGTCGATGTGGCGGACGGCGTCGTGCGTAACCAACCCGAGGCTCCTTTCAAGGAAGCTAAGCAGGCAGTAGACCTCACACAGGCGGCGGTCATCGTCGCTGTCGGACGTGGTATCAAGGAGCAGAAGAACATTGATCTTGCGAAGCAGTTAGCGGATGCCTTAGGCGGCGAAATTGCGGCGTCCCGTCCCATTTGCGATTCCGGCTGGCTCCCCATGGATCGTCAGGTCGGATCTTCAGGTCAGACAGTTGCGCCCAAGCTGTATCTCGCGCTTGGAATTAGCGGGGCCATTCAGCACGTGGTGGGAATGAAAGGAGCGCGCACCATCATTGCAGTCAACAAAGACGCGGAAGCTCCGATCTTTGAAATTGCCGACGTCGCCGTAGTCGGTAATCTGTTCGATATTGTTCCGCCGCTGATTGAAGAAGTGAAAAAAGCGAAGGGCGCCTAGCAAATTTTGAAGATTCTTGGCGGCCAAGAGACAGGCGCATGAACTTGCGCCTGTCTTTTTGCGTAACACCCTTTACACGTTAAGGTTATTGTTCGCCTGAGAGCTGTCACGCGAGGCTGTAACAATGTCACGGTCGTGTTACAGAGGGTGGGGCGGATAGAATGGTAAGTCCCTTTTCGCGGAAGGCCTAATGATCGTTTTTCGTAAACCACTTGCGGATGTCGAGCGCCCGGTAATGGAGGCCGATGTCGTCATAGTTGGCGGGGGCCCCGCCGGTATGGCCTGCGCTCTGCGCCTGTCGCAACTCATTGACGCCCACAACGCCAACCACCTCGACGCGCAGCTTACGAAAGAGAACATTTACGTCCTCGAGAAGGCGAGAGAGATCGGAGCGCATTGTCTGTCGGGCGCTCTGCTCGATCCTCGTTCCATGCGCGAGCTCCTGCCCGGCTTCGAAAAGGAAGCGCCACTCGACGCCGCGGTAGTGAAAGAGGCGGTCTACTTCCTGACCCGGACGGGTAAGTTCAAGTTCCCCATCACGCCTCCGCCCATGCGCGATCATGGCAACTACGTAATCTCCATCAACAAGTTCGTGAAGTGGCTGGGCAGCAAAGTCGAAGAAGCTGGGATCACCGTCTTCACCGGTTTTGCCGGTTCCGAGCTGCTCTTCGAGAGCGGGCGCGCGGTGGGCGTGCGGACCGACGACAAGGGTGTGGATAAGAACGGTGAACGGCAGTCCAACTTCGAGCCCGGCTACGACTTGAAAGCCAAGGTTGTGATCCTCGCTGAAGGCACGCGCGGTTCTCTAACCAAGCAGCTCATCGGGCGCTTTCAGCTCGATCACGAGCGCAATCCTCAAACCTATGGGGTCGGCGTGAAAGAGCTGTGGGAACTGCCCGAGGGGCGCGTCGCTCCGGGTGAAGTCATCTACACGATGGGCTACCCGCTTACCTTCCACGAATACGGGGGCGCGTGGATTTACGGCGCCAAAGACAACCTCGTGTCGCTGGGTTTCGTCACCGGACTCGACTATCGCGATCCGCGTCTTGATCCTCATCGCGTCCTCCAGGAATTCAAGAAACACCCGTTCATCGCCAAGCTGCTGGAAGGCGGCAAAATGGTGCGCTACGGCGCCAAGTCCCTGCCCTACGGCGGCTGGTGGTGCATTCCGCCGCTTACCGGCGATGGCTGGATGGTTCTTGGCGACTCTGCCGGCTTCCTGAACTCGCAGAGGCTTAAGGGGATTCATCTTGCCATCAAGAGCGGAATGCTGGCTGCCGAGACTGCCTTCGATTGCATGGTGAAGAACGATTTCTCACTCGATATGTTGGAAACCTTCCAGGACCGCGTCGAGAACAGTTGGATCAAGACCGAACTTTGGCCTGTGCGCAACTTCCACCAGGGTTTCGAAAGCGGGTTCGTCTCGGGCATGTTCCACGCGGGCATTCAGCAGTTCACAGGTGGCCGCGGCTTGCGTGCGCACTATTCCAATGAGGCCGGACATCGGCGCATGGAGCAGTTGAAGCGGCTTCCAGCGGACGGCGGGCCCGAAGCACATATCATCGGCCCCGCTAAGGGTGACGGCAAGCTCACCTTCGACAAGCTGACCGACGTGTATTACTCCGGCACGAAGCATGAAGAAGACCAGCCGGCTCACCTCGTGATCCACGACACCAACATCTGCAACGAGCGCTGCGTGAAAGAGTACGGCAACCCTTGCCAGAACTTTTGTCCGGCCAAAGTTTACGAGATGGTCGAAGCGACAGACACTCCCAGCGGATTGCAGATTCATTTGAACGCGTCTAACTGCGTGCACTGCAAGACCTGCGACATTATGGACCCGTACGAGATCATCACCTGGGTACCACCGGAAGGCGGCGGGGGACCAAATTACGAAGGCATGTGAGCGATGCCGCTATTCGCCATTCGTATTTCGCCGGCGGGTTTGAAAGGGTCGACCTCAGCCGTGCCGCCAAGCCTTGATGTGCGAGTGACGGGTGGAAGGCGCCTTCGCAAGCTGCGGAAAAGTAGGGTTCAGTCGATGTTTTGAAGGGGCGCACCTTTAGGTGCGCCATAACTCCTGTTCATATTGTCAACACGAGCGGGCTTCGGCCCGGGGGATCTGCTTTTCGGACTTTTTCGGCACCCTCTTCAACCCCACTTTGCCTATGAGCATTTTCCTTTTCTGCATGCAGCTTTCCGCCGTCTGTCTCATCTATAATCGCAACTACTGTTTCCGACCTCCGTGGCCTACCGGAATACCCATGGCCACGGCGGCGGTGTTCCGCGGATTTTGCGGAACCGAGGGTGTGGCGGGAAACGGCCATGCCTCCCGTGCTTGGAAAGGAAACGATCAACCGCGCAGTATGTCTTCGCGCGCTGCCGCCGTCTTCTTTCCCGCACAAAAACAGACTTGAGTTGCAAGAGATTACAAGCCCTGCGACGTTGTCCAAAAACGTGCAGGGAAGGTGAGCGAGCAGCAATAGGGGTCCTTCGACTCGGTCGCCGCGGCGACCTCGCTCAGGATGACAATCGGATCGGGTCTGCTAAAAGCTAAGAGCTAACGGCTAAGAGCGAATAGCGAATAGCGAAGAGCAAGAGGCGAATCGCGAACAGCGTGCTTCTCACCGACAAATTCGGACGGCGCATCGGCGACCTGCGGATATCCATTACCGATCGCTGCAATTACCGGTGCGTCTATTGCCGCTCGGGCACCGATGGGTCACAATTTCCTGAGATGCCCATTGCCGACTACCTGCGCATGGCGCGCGTATTCGTCGGGTTGGGGATCACGAAAGTCCGTCTCACCGGCGGCGAACCGCTGCTGCGTAGAGGTCTCGTGGACATGGTCCGCGAACTCGGCCTTATGCGCACGGTTGAAGGCCAGTCGCTCGATATCGCCATCACCACCAACGGACATCTACTGGCCGAGATGGCGCAGCCTCTGGCCGATGCAGGGCTTACTCGGGTCACGGTCTCGATGGACGCCGTAGATGCAGGAGAGTTCGCGCGCATCACACGCGTGCCCAACGGCTACGAGCGCGTGATCGCCGGAATCCGCGCCGCGCAGCGTGCAGGGCTTAACCCGGTGAAGATCAATTGCGTCCTGATGCGCGGCTTCAACGACGATCAGATCACTGCCTTCGGCCGCTTTGCGCGCGAAGAAGGTGTTGCTGTGCGCTTCATCGAGTTCATGCCGCTGGAAGAAGATCGCGTCTGGTCGCCTGAGATCGTCGTGACACTGGACGAGATTGTGCGCCGCATGGCCGACTTCATGCCGCTTCGCGAAGTCGGCCACGCGCACAGCGAGACCGCGCGCCGCTATGTCTTTGAGGACCGTGTCGGAGAGATTGGCATTATCGCGCCGGTGTCGCACCCATTTTGCGGACATTGCAGCCGCATTCGCGTCACCTCCGACGGCAAGATTCGCACCTGCCTGTTCTCGGTCCGCGAGCACGATCTGGCTGGCTTGATGGCGCGGGGCGGAAGCGATGAAGAGATGGTCGAGTTCATCCTCCACGCCGTCGAGCATAAGGAAGAGCGCCACCACATCGGCGAGCCGGGATTCATCCCGGCGTCGCGAACGATGGTGCACATCGGGGGATAGATATCAGCTGGCAGCCTCGGAGGAGGATGTCTGCTTTAACTAAGTTGAAGCAGCGTGCTCAAGCACTGCATTACTGCCTCTACTGTTTCCGTACTTGCTCGTTCAATCAGCGTGAATTGCCGAGATCGCCAATCGAGGCTGCGAACCTGATCGGCTAGGACTACACCGTGTACGCGACTGGCAGTAACTGCAACCTCGAAAGGGTAGCCTTTCACCTTGGAAGTTATCGGACAAGCCAGGGCCAGCCCAGCCTTTTCGTTATATTCGCCGGGACTGAGGACAAGAGCAGGACGCCGCCCGGATTGTTCATGGCCAGATTGCGGATCGAATGAGGCCCACACCAAGTCGCCCGCCTCGGGAATGTAGGCGCGCTTCACCAGGCTTCTCTTCCTCTTGGCTTGCCCCAATCGACCTCTTCATGGACGTTTTCCGGGGAGATCTTTGAAAGAAGGTCTTTGAGGGCGGGCTTCTTCTTGATTGGTTTCGCAACGATGGCGCCATTCTTGGCACCGAACACCAGAACGTCCCCCTCTTGTAAACCTGCGTCACGAAGGACTGCTTTGGGAAGGCGAACAGCCATGCTGTTGCCCCATTTCACAATTTTGCGCGCGCGCATCATCACCTCCGCCTATAAGCTTAACACAAATGTAGATACACTAGTATCTACATTATTTCCAGGTGAGAGCCCACGCGGCTTACGAATACCCCATCTCTTAGTTGCGCAATCCCCCCCAGCGCGCCACAATAGTCCTATTCGGTCCTTGTCACAGCGCCGTCTGAGGCACGGTTCCTGTTTTTGTAACTATGCGCTGTCCAGGTCATCGAATGAAGTGAGAGTAAAGAAGCGTCAACTTGCAGCTTCAACATCCCCGTAGGTCGGACGCAGTACGCGTAGTGGATCTACTGGAGCCGCGAGTCAGCTTTCAACATCCCCGTTCCGGGGCGTGAGTTTCCCATTAAAACGGAGCCGCGCGGCTGGAACTGAAGGCAGAGACAAAAAGTGGCTACAGCATCGATTATCGAAGCGGTTTCCTGCTCGCTCGACAATTATCTCGTACTCCCGGATAGCTCGATGGACGACCGCATTGCGGCCGCCAAAGCTACCTTGGGCAGCGAGTGCATCATCCTTGGACATCATTATCAGCGCGATGAAGTGGTGCGCTTCGCCGATTGCCGCGGCGATTCCTACCGCCTGTCGCAGATGGCAGCGCAAGCCAAAGGCAGCTACATCGTCTTCTGCGGCGTGCACTTTATGGCGGAAAGCGCCGACATCCTGGCGCGTCCAGGGCAAGCGGTCGTCCTGCCCGACTTGAACGCCGGCTGCTCCATGGCTGATATGGCCGAGATCTCGCAGGTGGAAGACGCCTGGGAGCAACTGGTCAACCTCGGCGTGACCGACGACCCGGGAAGCGGCATCACACCGATCACCTACATGAATTCCACCGCGGCCATCAAGGCGTTCTGCGGCGAGCGTGGCGGCATGGTCTGCACCTCTTCCAATGCCAAGGGCGCGTTCGAGTGGGCCCTCCGCCGCAACGGCAGGATTTTCTTCCTGCCCGATCAGCACTTGGGCCGTAACACGGGTTACGCGCGCGGCATCCCGCTGGACGAAATGGTGGTTTGGGATCCCTACATGCTGCAAGGCGGACAGACTGCCGAAAAGCTGCGCCAGGCGAAAGTGATTCTGTGGAAGGGCCATTGCTCGGTGCACCAGCGCTTCCTGCCCGAACATGTGGACAAGGTCAGAGCAAACTATCCCGGCATCCAGGTCATCGTTCATCCCGAGTGCCGCTGGGAGGTCTGCCAGAAGGCGGACGGAATCGGCTCAACCGACTACCTCATCAAGGTTGTGCGGCAAGCGCCCGCAGGATCGTCCTTTGCCATCGGAACCGAGATTCACCTGATAAACCGTCTGGCGAAGGAGAATCCAGACAAGCGCGTGATCACGCTCGACGATTCCGGCTGCCTGTGTACGACCATGTTCCGCATCTCGCCGCAACATCTGTGCTGGGCACTGGAAAACCTGGTAGACGGCAACGTTGTCAATCAGATCAAGGTAAAAGACAACGTAAAAAAGTGGGCCCGCGTGGCGCTTGATAGAATGTTAGAGATACAGTGATTATTCGCAAGCGTCCACGGGAAAAGTATTGGCGGCGTGTTCCGCGCTATTGGTCGGATGTGCGGGAGTATCGCCGCCGCATGGCGAATCGCAAGGCATACAATCAAGCCAAGCTGGGAAGTATCGATATGGCACGCACGTTCACAGTTTCCGAAGCCGAGACCCTTCTGCCTGTGCTGGAGTCGCTGCTGCGCTCCGCCATGCAGGCCAAGGCACTGATCGAAGAAGTTGATGGCGAACTGCAATCGCTGGCCAACCGCATCTTCATTAACGGCGGCACGCTGGTTGACGTTGTCTCGGTTGCCCGGCGCAAGGCTGAGCGCGAGAAGGCCATACAGCGCGCCAAGGACGCTGTCGCCGAAATCGACGCCACTGGTGTCCAAGTGAAAGACCTCGATATCGGCCTGCTCGATTTTCCTTGCATCGTTGGTGACGAGGTCATCCTGCTCTGCTGGAAGCTCGGGGAAAAGAAGCTCACGCATTGGCATGGCACCGAGGAGGGTTTTGCCGGCCGCAAGCCCATTGACGATCGCATTCTCCGGGGCCAGAAGAAGAGCAACTGACGCCTCGCCATGATCCAGCTTTCTTCCGCCGGGAAACGTTTCGGTCCCAAGCTTCTCTTCAATGATCTCGATTGGCTCATTACTCCGCGCGATCGCGTCGGGCTGGTGGGCGCCAACGGCACCGGCAAGTCAACTCTGCTCAAGATCCTGGGCGGTCTCGAATCGCTCGATTACGGCACCGTCACGCCCGCTAAGAACATGACCTTCGGCTACCTGCCGCAGGATGGTCTGCAACTCTCTGGCCGCACTGTGTTCGACGAGTGCATGTCGGTGTTCAGCGACTTGCGTTCGCTGGAGCAGGAGATGGAAGATCTCGCTCACAAGATGGGCGAACTAGACCACACTTCCAGCGAATACGCGCAAGTGGCCGACCGCTATCAGCGCATCACTGGTGAGTTTCGGGTGCGCGACGGCTACGCGCTCGATTCCCAGGTGGGCACGGTGCTGGACGGTCTTGGCTTTCGCAAGGAAGATTGGACGCGGCAGATGGAAGAGTTTTCCGGCGGATGGCAGATGCGGATCGCGCTGGCCAAGCTGCTGCTGGCCAAGCCTAACCTGCTGCTGCTCGACGAGCCCACCAACCATCTCGATCTCGAAACCCGCAATTGGCTGGAGCAGTATCTCCTGCAATATCCGTTCGCCTATATTCTCATCTCGCACGACCGCTACTTTCTCGATGTAACCGTGGATCGCATTGTCGAAATCTGGAACAAGCGCGTGCAGTTCTACAGCGGAAATTACGAAAAGTATCTACAGCAGAAGCAGGAGCGCCGTGACTCGCTGGTAGCGGCGTACAAGAACCAGCGCGACCGCATCGAGCAGCTTGAGTCCTTCATCAATCGCTTTCGCGCGCAGGCGACCAAGGCGAAGCAGGTGCAAAGCCGCATCAAGGAACTCGAGAAAATCGACCGCATCGAGGTTCCACCGGACGAGAGGACCATCCACTTCAGCTTTCCCCAGCCCAACCCCAGCGGCCGGTTGGTGGTTGAGTGCGCAGGAGTGGCGAAGAACTATGGCGCAAAGGAAGTCTTCCGCGGCGTGGACTTCACCATCCAGCGCGGAGATCGCATCGCGCTGGTGGGAGTGAACGGTGCGGGCAAATCGACACTGATCAAACTTCTCGCCGGCATCGAACCTCTCACCGGGGGCACGCTACAGCTCGGCCACAATGTAGAGCCGGATTATTTCGCGCAGGACCAATACAAGGAACTTGATCCCACGCGCCGCATGCTCGACGATCTCTCCGACGTAGCAGGGCAGAAGTCAATGACGGAACTGCGTGGCGTGCTGGGGTGCTTTCTCTTTTCCGAAGATGACGTGTTCAAGCCAATTGGTGTGCTTTCGGGCGGTGAACGCAACCGCTACGCGCTGGCCCGCATGTTGCTACATCCGTCGAACTTCCTGCTGCTGGACGAGCCCACCAACCACCTCGACTTGCGCGCCAAGGACGTGTTGCTCGAGTCACTGGAGAAATACAACGGCACCGTGGTTTTCGTCTCGCACGATCGCTACTTCATCGACAAGCTGGCTACGCGCGTCTTCGAAATCGGCGATGGCCACGTCGAGGTTTTCCCGGGTAATTACGAAGACTATCTCTGGCGCAAGCAGCGCGCCGATGCGGCAGATGGTGCCGTCAACCCGGCGAACGGAGCCAGTAACTGGATCCCCACGTTGTCAGACGTGCCCGGCTATGAGGAACAGAAGTCGCCATCCAGAAAGCGCGTAAACCCGATCAAGCGCAAGCAAATGGAAGAGCGATGCAAACAGGTCGAGGAAGAGATTGCGCAACTGGAGAACGGCATTGCCGAGTGTGAGCGCGAGTTGCAATCGTTTGTGAGTGCGGAAGAAACCGCGCGCTGGACCGATTTGCTCGCCAAGCAGCGCGCTGATCTGGGGCCGCTGATGGCGGAGTGGGAAGAGCTGTCACAAGTGCTCCAACCCAGTGGGTAGTTGCCAGTAGTCAGTTGTCAGTAAGCAGTTGTCAGTAGTCTCCACAGATTCCAGCGGAACTGGCCAAGAACGTGTTTCCAAAACAGTCGCAGGTCTGGTTTGTATCAGAGCACGACTTCTAGTCGTGCCGCCACCGCAGTTCCAAGACAACGGCTCTAGCTGCTGAAGACAGGGGGTAAAGCCCACATAGTTATAAGGCCCCTACGGCGCGGCTAAAGCGGTGCCCTGATACAAACCGGTTTTTCCAATACCCTCTGCCGGCCACTACTCACGGCTTTTCCCCTTCATTCCACTTCGGTACAAAGTCGCTGTTGGCCAGCCAAGTCACCGGCCCGATCATGGACGCTATGGCGTTATCCAGGTGCTGCCAGTCCACGTTCGCCAGCGTGTCCGTGGGCTGGTGATAGTCCTTGTGCAAGCCATAACTCGACACTGTCTGCGCCACGATTCCCTCTTTCGCCAGTGGATAATTGTCCGACCGGGCAAAGAAGTTTTGGTCAAGGTGCGGATCGCCGACCAGCTTAGCTCCGTGTTCGGCGAGCTCCGGGCCCAGATCAGTGCGCTCCCAACCCGAGAGCCATAGCTGGTCGTGCTCCACCTTCGGGTCCGGACGCGCGATCATCTCGAACTCCAGGTTTGCCACGATGTCTTTCAACTCAAGAGTAGGGTTCTTCAGGAAATACCGCGATCCGACCATGCCTTTCTCTTCGCTGCCCCACAGGGCAAACACCACGGTGCGACTCGGCTTCGGTTCTGCCGCTAGCGCGCGGGCCAGCTCCATCACGGCCACGGTACCGGAGGCATCGTCGTCCGCGCCGGGATAGGTCTTGCCGTCCTTCACTCCCAGGTGATCAAGGTGAGCGCTGAGCAGGACTACTTCGTCCTTCTCGCTCGTTCCTACAATCTTGCCAAGTACATTCCAGGTATGCGAAGTCTTCCACGGCGTCATTTTGGAGTGCAGTTTGACGAGCGTTTCGTCGGGCAGCGCCCAGAGCTGCTCCGCCGCTTCAGGATGCACGAAAACAACAGCGGGGCCGGAGGCTTCTTTGCCCATCTTCTCCGTCACTTTCGGCATTTCCTTCGACAGGCGATCGAACAGCGACTTGACAGAGGGGACTTCGGGAACGATCACTATCGCGGCCTTGCTCTCCATGTAATGCCCCAGCATCATCCGATAGTTGTTCATGCTGATGTCAGGTTTTACCTTCAGCAAGACTACAGCACCATTCTTCAGCGAGGCTGCTGAAGATCCAACATTCTCCAAGTCCAACTTATGCAAAGGCCCCTGCGCATTTGGTTCCGAGAGCCGCAAGACGGCAATCTGTTTTCCATGTGTCCACACGATGGTTTGCGGACTTGCGGGACTTCCCGTGGTGAATGAGAGCATCGGCGTCTTGGTCACCGCTCGCGATTGCACGCTCGCCGTTTGGATGTATTGCCCGTTCTCCGCCGCCGGCGCAAGTCCGTACTGCTTGAGTTTTCCCGCAATAAATTCCGCAGCGTGATATTCGTCGCTGGTGCCGCTTCCGCGGCCATGCAGCTTGGGTCCGGCAAGGTACTCGAGGTTCTCGCGGACGCAGGTGGCGCACAAACCAGACCGGGCGCTGGCAAGCAATTCGGGCGAGGCGGACTGGCCCGTAATCCCCGATGTTGCAGACTCAGCCCGAGCGGGCGCGGTCTGAGCGGCGGCAGAAGTCGCAAAAGCAAAGATGAGCAGCGCAACAAGAGAAGTCGAGATAAAACGTGCCCGATAACGGGAGAACTTCAAGCGACGATACCTTCCTGCAACTAAATTCGAATCCAGCCAGCGCGGATGGCCAGCAGGCTCGCCACAGCGACTACGATCCACAGCAGCACTCCTTGCAGCAGCGGACGCGGACCGACCTTGCGTAATGCTGCCGGTGAAAGGCTGGCGCCGATCAGGAACAGCGTAATGATCAACATCAGCTTGCCGGCGTTGCTTAAGAATTTGTACGCGACAGCGCCGGGAAACAAATAGGTGTTCGCCACCGCCGCCAGGCAAAAAAACAAGATGAACCACGGCCAGCGGATACGTGTCTTGCTGCCCTTGACTGCCGCCGTTCCAATCGACAAGGGTACGATCCAGAGCGCGCGGGCGAGCTTCACGGTAGTTCCCACCGCCAAAGCCACCGCGCCGTACTTGGCTGCGGCTCCCACCACCGAACTCGTATCGTGGATCGCCAATGCCGCCCACAACCCAAACTGGGTCTGCGAAAGCTTCAGCCAGAGACCGATCGTGGGAAACGTCAGCAGTGCGACAGAGTTCAACACAAAAATCGTTCCTAGAGAAACTGACATCTCATCTTCCGTCGCTCCCGTAATTGGACCGACAGCCGCAATCGCGCTGCCACCACAAATTGCAGTTCCAGTGGAGATAAGGAACGCGGGCCGAGTCGGCACTGCGATCAACTTGCCCAACAGGGTTCCCACGATCATCGCGAAGGCGATACTCAGGGCGGTGTAGAGGAATCCACTCCGGCCTGCGTGCACCACCTCTTGCAGATTCATCCCGAAACCCAACCCCACGACCGCCGACTGCAGCAAAACCCTGGAGAGGGTTCTGGACTCGTTCTTATAAGGATGGGTGGCGATTGCGCCGAAAATAAGACCGGCGAGCAAAGCCAGTGGCGGTGAGGCCCACGGCGTTAGGCAAAAAAAGAGCCCCAGAGCAAACAGAAGCTTTGAATTCATCAATTGAGAGACAATGTCAGATTTACCGATCAGTCAATTGTACTTGGGCTTGGGGAATGCGGTTGGGGGGAGCGGGAACGGGAGAAATTAAATGGGCCCGCTGCCAAGGAGCGGTGACACTTCCTTGGCCTCGGGCCCATTCGATCCTGAAATGGATCGGAGGTGATACTTCTAATGCTACGCCAGGCTGTGGAAATGTCAAGAAGAATCCGGGTAACTCGCTGTTTTTCCAGTAGTTGCGCATATCTTGCAATCGCGTGCAACTGCCTGAAAACAGGGAGGATGAGCTGTGAAATCCCCGGTTGTTCCCCCCGCGCGAGGTGCTTTATTGCCGGCCTTCGCCTGCCAGTGCTACACTCCGCGCTTCTAAAGGAGCACTCATGGCTTCGATGCGGCTGTGTGCGTTGGTAGTCTGGTGTCTGCTGTCCGGGCTGGTAGTCTTCGCGTTCCCGGCTACAGACGCGGCGGCGCGGAGTTTGCAACCCGCAGCCACTCCTGACTCCTCCCGCCCGCTGCTGCAATACACTCTGCCCCCAGATAAGCTGGAAAAAGCCTACGCGCTTTATCTGCTGAACGGCACTCTCTACTGCGTGACCACGGCGTGGAGCTTTCTCGTGCTCTACCTTATGCTGAGAACCAAGTTCGGCGTCCGGCTACGTAACCTGGCAACCAGCCTGTCTCGATTTCGATTGGTGCAGGCGGCCATCGTGATGTCGGTGTTTGTGCTTGTACTCGAATTAACCCAGCTTCCATTCGACGGTTATGAGCACCACGTCAGTCTTAAGTACGGGCTTTCTGTGCAACAGTGGGGTTCCTGGTTCGGAGACTGGGGAAAGAGCCTCCTTCTGGGATGTCTTTTCGCCAGCATCGTGGGATGGATACTTTATGCGGCGCTACGCCACAGCCCTCGCCGCTGGTGGTTCTATTTCTGGTTGGCAATCATACCTATCGTCGTCTTTGTGCTCTTCATCGCGCCAGTCTGGATTGAGCCGCTATTCAATAAATTCGAGCCGCTCACCGGCCATCACGCTGACCTGGTCGCGCAGATCGAACGAGTCGTGCACCGCTGCGGAATGGACATCCCACCGGAACGCGTGTTCGAGATGAAAGCCAGTGAAAAGACCACAGAGTTGAATGCCTACGTCACCGGCTTCGGAGCCACCAAACGGGTTGTGGTGTGGGACACCACGATGGAGCACATGACCATCCCGCAAACCCTGTTTGTGTTTGGGCACGAGATGGGGCATTACGTTCTCGGCCACATTCCCAAGGAAATGGCGATTATCCTGCTGCAACTCCTGGTGCTGTTCTATCTGGGCTATCGATTGGTTAACTGGATGGTGGCGCGTTTCGGAGAGCGATGGGGTATACGTGACTTGGGCGACTGGGCTTCTCTTCCGTTGCTGGTCTTTGTTATCTCGGTGCTCACGTTCCTGGCCACGCCGGCTTTCAACGCGGTGTCTCGCCATTATGAGCACCAGGCCGATCTGTACGGGCTGGAGGTCATTCATGGATTGGTGCCAGACCCGCAGCTATCGGGAGCGCAGGCGTTTCAAATCCTGGGCGAGCGCTCACTCGACTACCCCAACGTCGGCAGGCTGGCAGAGTTCTGGGCATGGAACCATCCTACGATTCGCGACCGTATGATTTTCGTGCAGACCTACAATCCTTGGGTCGAAGGCAGGCAACCGGAATTTGTGAAGGGCGGCCCGTAGTTGGAGAAACGGAGTGGGGCCAGCGCTCTACCAGTAGCCCTTGAACAGGAGATAACACGGTAGAGTCGATTTTCCCTGTACCGAGCTGACCGATCAATCTAAATTGCGTGAACGGTTCCAACGGACCGCCTCCTCGCTACAACTGTCTTACTAGAGCGTGTTTCAAAAATCGCGCTAAGGGACGGAGCTTGTGCCCTCAGGGGCTAAAGCCCGGGTTTTATGCGGCGCGGAACGGCACGGCTGAAGCCGTGCCCTTTCAAAGACCGTTTTTGAAACACGCTCTAGCCACTCGGCCGCTGATTCGCGAATACGAATTAGCGTGCGCCGGAGGCCCGTTCTGGGAATTACAAAAACTGCCAACACATGTGCATGATCAGCCCTGGCGTCGTTGACATCGAGGCTTAAGCTCTGTTAGTTTCAATAGTTCCAGTTGTAGCCTTAGCGCCCTCTGTGCGTCTTCAGTCTTAGGCACTCACGAACAAGGAATGGATCAGACTCTCAAACAGGTAGGGGAATTACTGCTCGGAGCCATTCCGACCATAGTGATTCTGCTGTCGTTGTATGCCATTTACAGCGTACTGGTCCACAAGCCGCTGAAACGTGTCCTGGAAGAGCGTCGCGAGCGCACCGAGGGAGCTTTTCTGAAAGCGCGCGCCGACATAGCAGCCGCGGAAGCAAGGGCCCAGGAGTACGAGCGGAGCTTGCGCGAGGCGCGCCTGACCATCTTCAAGGCGCAGGAGGCGCGTCGCCAGCGGGCCCAGCAAGCTCGGGCTGGAGCCGTTTTAGAGGCGCGCACTCGCGCCCAGCAACAAGTCCGCGAAGCCCGGGCCGCCATTGAGCAGGACATGACCGCGGCGCGAGCGGGATTGCAAGGGGAAACCGAGAGGCTGGCGGCCGAGATCATCCGCACGATTTTGCGGCCTGCAGGTGTCGCCCCCGCGGTAGGCGGTCAACCGTGATGAAGCTTGCAACTCTCCGCGTTGCCCTGAGTTTTCTGTTCGTGGTTCTTGCGTTCGGCGTCCTGGCCGCGCAGCAGCCTGCGGGATCTTCCTCTTCCTCATCGTCTGCCAGTCAAAAGCAGGCACCTTCTGCCCAGCAGCCGCCCTCACAAAATCCCGACACGATGACCGGTGAGGAACTGACTGGCGCCGCCGAGGGCGAAGTTGGGGAGCACGAAGAAAATACGCAATTTAAGTATTCCAAGTCTGTCGTGTGGATAGGCCATCACGTGGGACTTAGCCCGCGCGCCAGCTATCTGGTTTTCTGGTTTCTCAATTTTGTTCTGGTCGTATTGTTCTTTGTCCTTCTCTTCCGCTCCTCTGTGCCGCAGATGTTTCGCGATCGTACCCAGGCCATTCAGAAGGGGATACGCGAGGCACAGGCGGCAAGCGCTGAAGCGGCTCGTCGTTTGAGCGATATCGAAGCCCGCCTTGCGAGGTTGGACACCGAAGTTGCGGAGATTCGAGCCTCGGCCGAGAGCGAGGCTGCAGCGGAAGAAGCACGCATCCGCCAAGCCGCCGAAGAAGACAAGCGCAAGATACTGGATTCCGTTGAGACTGAGGTTGACGCCATCGCACGCAATGCCCGCCGCGAATTGAAGACCTACGCCGCCACGCTGGCGGTTGACCTGGCATCGCGCAAGATCAACGTGGACGAGGCTACGGATCAGGCTTTGCTGCGTGACTTTGTGGGCCAACTGGGAAAGGACGGCAAATAACTCATGGCAGCCATCGCCAGCCGATATGCCCGGGCCCTCGTCGAGGTCGTTCTCGAGCAGAGGATTGGTCCGGACATCGCCCGGCAACAACTGAATGCCATCGTGAATGCGGTTCACGAAAGCGATGAGCTGCGCCGTGTGTGGGAGTCTCCAGCCATCTCCGCGGAGCAGAAACGGGCAGTACTGGACGCCATCGTTCAGCAGATTGGGGCGGCCAAGCAGATCCGAAATTTTGTCGCGATCCTTATCGATCATCGGCGTATTGCGATGTTGGACGACGTGGCGAAACAGTTTGATAGTGAACTGAACGCCCAGTTGGGATTGGCTGAGGCGGAAATCTCCAGCGCGCGTCCGCTTTCCGAGGACGGGAAGCGCGAATTGGAATCGCAATTGGAGCGCCTGACAGGCAAGAAAGTGCGGGCGCACTACGTCTCCGATCCCCAGCTCTTGGGCGGAGTTGTGGTTCGCGTAGGCAGCACGATTTACGACGGCTCGGTGCGTGGGCAACTGGGGAAGATAAAGCAGGAGCTTAGTGCCGCTTAAGACTACGGTGCGGATTGAAAGCTCGAAGGGACATTACTATAACCCTGCCATGCGCTCGACGTAATCATGTTCGGGTAGTGCGGGCCTTCAGAGTGTGTGTGAGAAACAAGCTTGGTATTTGCCAGTGGAGTCTGCTGGCCAAGAATCCAGCGCCTAAGGCGCGAAACAGTTTAGCCCAGCACGGAGCCGCAGGCGGAGTGCTGGGTAGAGTGGGTAGCAGGTTGGAGTCCCTTCAGGGACGGCACTTTTACGCTTAGCAGGACTGGAACGGAATTCTATGGCGCAGATCAAAGCAGACGAGATCACGAAACTCATCCGCGAGCAGATCGACAACTACGAAACCAAGATCGCCGTCGATGAAGTCGGCACCGTGATGTCCATTGGCGATGGCATCGCTCGTGTTTATGGGTTGGACAAGGTCATGGCGGGCGAACTGTTGTCGTTCCCTCACAATGTTGCTGGCCTCGCCATGAACCTCGAAGAAGACCAGGTCGGCGTGGTCCTGCTGGGCGAATACACCGAAGTGGAAGAGGGCGACGAAGTAAAGCGCACCGGCCGCATCATGAGTGTGCCGGTGGGCGATGCCATGATCGGCCGCGTGGTCAACGGACTTGGCGTGCCCATTGACGACAAAGGCCCGGTCAACACCGACAAGTACATTCCGGTAGAACGTCTCGCGCCCGGCGTCATTGACCGCCAGCCGGTGAAAGAGCCCATGGCCACCGGACTGAAGGCCATCGACTCGATGATTCCCATTGGGCGCGGCCAGCGAGAACTCATTATTGGCGACCGTCAGACCGGCAAGACCGCGGTCGCGCTCGACACTATCATCAACAGCAAGGGCCGCGACCTCATCTGTATTTATTGCGCCATCGGTCAGAAGCGTTCCTCGGTTGCGCAAGTGGTGAAGACGCTGGAAGATTTCGGCGCCATGGAATACACCATCGTGGTCTCCGCGTCTGCGTCCGATCCCGCTCCCATGCAGTACATCGCACCCTACGCCGCCTGCGCCATGGGCGAGTACTTCCGCGACAACGGGAAGCACGCGCTGTGCATCTACGACGATTTATCTAAGCACGCCGTCGCCTATCGGGAAATCTCGCTGCTGTTGCGCCGTCCACCCGGACGCGAGGCCTACCCGGGCGACGTGTTCTATCTCCACTCTCGCCTGCTGGAGCGTGCCGCGAAGCTCAACAATGAGCTTGGTGGTGGTTCGCTGACCGCTCTGCCCATCATTGAAACGCAGGCAGGCGACGTTTCCGCCTACATTCCGACTAACGTCATTTCCATCACCGACGGTCAGATTTATCTTGAAACCGATCTGTTCAACTCCGGCGTGCGCCCGGCTGTGAACGTCGGCTTGTCGGTTAGCCGCGTCGGCGGCAGCGCCCAGATCAAGGCCATGCGACAGGTTGCGGGCACGTTGCGATTGGACCTCGCGCAGTACCGCGAACTGGCAGCATTCTCGCAGTTCGGTAGCGATCTCGATAAGGCGACGCAAGCGCAGCTCGCCCGCGGCGGGCGCCTAACCGAGATTCTGAAACAGGGTCAGTATCAGCCGCTGCCATTCTCCAAGCAAATTCTCATCATCTACGCCGGGACCCAGGGCCTGCTCGACGATATGCCGGTTGATCAGCTAGGTGAGTTCGAAAAGGGTCTTTACAACTACGTGGAGACCACAAATCCTGGAGTGCTGAAGTCAATCGAGGAAAAGAAGGTCCTCGATGACGACCTGCGCGGGGCCCTAACGAAGGTCATCAAGGAATTCAAGGAGCGTTTCGCCAGCGAGCGTCAGGCTGTAGCGACGGCGAGCGCCTAAGATCACATGGCGAACATACGCGACATTCGGCGGCGCATTCGCAGCGTGAAAAACACGCGGCAGATCACCAAAGCCATGAAAATGGTTTCGGCGGCCAAGCTGCGTCGCGCCCAGGAGCGGGCACTGGCGGCGCGGCCTTACTCGCTGATGATCACCAACGTGTTGCGCTCGCTGGTCAGCCGCACCGATCTTGTCGACGAGAAGACGGGTGAGCCCAAACATCCGCTTTTGGCGCAACGGCCAGAGCAGAACATCCTGCTTGTGCTGGTTACGGGCGACCGCGGACTGGCCGGCGCGTTCAACTCGAATGTATTGAAAGCGGCGGCCAAATTCCTGGAGTTCTTCAAGGACAAGAACATCAGTATCGCCGCCGTGGGTCGCAAGGGTCGCGACTACACGCGGCGTCGCTATCCAGTGGCGGCCCCGGGAAGTACGACGCGTGCCGGCCGGATCCAGATCGTTGGCGAACACCTGAACCTTCTCAGCAAACTGGAGTACGAGGCTGTTGCCGAGATCGTCGAGAGATTAATCCGAGCCTACGACGATGCCGAGATCGATTCGGTGTATGTGCTCTACAACGAATTTAAGTCGGTGATCTCGCAGCGGCTCATCGCGCAACGCATCTTGCCGGTGCAGGAGATCGGCCGCCGCGAAGTTCTGCTGACCGAAGAGTTCACGCTGGAGGAGCGCGAGCGCATGGGCGAGGCCGCCAAGGCGGCGGGCATCAGCCTGAAGGAGCCCGAGGAAACTGAGACGGAGCGGCACGCAAAAGAATTTCCCGCGCCTGACGTCGATTACATTTACGAACAGCCGGCGGAAGAGATCTTCCGTGGCATGTTGCCGCGCTACGTGGTCTTACAGCTCTTTCAGGCCATGCTGGAGTCGGTTGCGGCTGAGCAGGCTGCTCGCATGACCGCGATGGACTCGGCGACCAACAATGCCAATGACGTGATTGACTCCCTGACTCTGACCATGAATCGGGCGCGCCAGGCCGCGATCACCAAAGAGATTATCGAGATCGTCAGCGGCGCAGCAGCGTTGTAGGAGCCGTCAGCCTTCAGTTGTCAGCTTTCAGCTAAGGCGGCCCGGCAAAGTCATTTGATCTGTCACGGCGGATTACGTTCGTTAAACCAACGAACGCCACGAGAGATTTCGCTGACAGCTGAAAGCTGACAGCTGAGAGCTAGGTTTATGGCAGAAAATATCGGACACATTATTCAAATCGCGGGTCCCGCGGTGGACGTACAGTTCTCTGAGAAGGCGTTGCCGCCCATCTATTCAGCGCTGCGCGTTACCAGCGACGGCTTTAACGTCCCGCAGCCCATCAACGTCATCCTCGAAGTGGAGCAGCAACTCGGCGAAGGCCGCGTCCGTTGCGTTGCCATGGAGCCTACCGAAGGCATGGTGCGGGGTATGAAAGCCCTCGACCTCGGCGGTCCCATCACCGTCCCCGTTGGTCGCGGGACGCTCGGCCGCGTGCTCAACGTCATCGGCGAACCAGTAGACAAGCTCGGCCCCGTTCCGTGTGAGAAGCGCATGCCCATCCATCGCGAGGCGCCTGCGTTCGACGAGCAGTCCACCTCGATGGAGATGTTCGAGACTGGCGTGAAGGTCATTGACCTGATCCAACCATTCCTGAAGGGCGGCAAGATTGGCCTGTTCGGTGGCGCCGGCGTCGGCAAGACCGTCGTCATCATGGAACTCATCAACAACGTTGCCCTCAAACACGGCGGCTTCTCGGTGTTCGCCGGAGTAGGCGAGCGCACCCGCGAGGGCAACGACCTCTGGCTGGAAATGCAGGAGTCCGGCGTAGTCAACATCAAGGACCCCGCTAAGTCGAAGGCCGCGCTCATTTACGGCCAGATGACTGAGCCACCCGGAGCCCGCCTGCGCGTCGCCCTGACCGCGCTGACCGTTGCAGAGTACTTCCGCGACGAGGAGGGTTCCGACACGCTGCTCTTCATTGACAACATCTTCCGTTTCACCCAGGCGGGTTCGGAAGTATCCACGCTACTGGGCCGCATGCCTTCCGCTGTGGGGTATCAACCCAACCTGGCCACCGAAATGGGCGAATTGCAGGAGCGCATCACCTCCACCAAGAAGGGCTCGGTGACGTCGGTGCAAGCCATTTACGTGCCCGCTGACGATTTGACCGATCCGGCGCCGGCAACGACCTTTGCCCACCTTGATGCGACCACCGTGCTTTCGCGCCAGATTTCAGAGCTGGGTATTTATCCGGCCGTCGACCCGCTGGCTTCCACCTCGCGCATTCTCGATCCGCGCGTCGTTGGCGAACAGCACTACAACACGGCGCAGGCCGTCAAGCGAGTCCTGCAAAGCTACAAAGACCTGCAGGACATCATCGCGATTCTGGGTATCGACGAGCTCAGTGAAGATCAAAAACTCACGGTATCGCGTGCCCGCAAAGTTCAGAAGTTCCTCTCGCAGCCGTTCCACGTAGCCGAGCAGTTTACTGGTCTGGAGGGGCGCTATGTGAAGATCGACGACACAGTGCGCAGCTTCCAGGAAATCGTGGACGGCAAGCATGACGACATTCCCGAGCAGGCGTTCTACATGAAGGGCTCGATCGACGAAGTGCTGGAAGAGGCCGAGAAGATGAAGTCGGCACAAGCGTAATCTGCCATGGCTGACACGCTGCTCTTACAAATCGTAACTCCCGATCGGCTTCTCGTCCGCGAGGATGCAGATCAGGTTCAGCTACCCGGCAAGAACGGGGAACTCGGCATATTGCCGGGGCACGCGCCGCTTATTACTGAACTGACCATTGGTGAGATCAGCTATCGGGCGGGCGCGACGACTCAATATCTAGCCGTAGCCTGGGGTTTCGCCGAAGTTTTGCCCGACAAGGTAACGATACTGGCCGACGCCGCGGAGCGCGCCGAGAACATTGACGTGAAGCGTGCGCAACAGGCGAAGGCCCGTGCTGAGGAAGCGCTGCGCCAGGGCGCCGTCGATCTCGACTATGACGCAACGCTCTATGCTCTGCGGCGCGCCGAAGTTCGCATGGCAGTTGCCGCTCGCGCGGGACAGCCGGCCGTCGTGCGGTAGTAACAATATCCGAGTTGATCTAAATTAAACTATTCGGTTGGCGGTTTACTACATACCGGTACTGCTTGAGCCCGAATGTCTCGGCCGTCGGTCCATTCAGACCTCAACCAACAAGCCATAGAATCGCGCGTCGCTTTAGCCGCCCCGTAGAAGTCTGGATATAGGGTAGCTGCAGTTACTCCGTGCCTCTCACAAAGGTCAATGATCTTTGGAGCTTCTCGTGTTGGTAGGGTAATCTTCGCCAGGTCGCGGCTACCGCAGGAAATGACGTAATCGTCGAGGTAGTGGGAGCCCTCGAAAGGCTGCCCCCTCTTGTATTTCTGCCTTAACAACGTAAATAGCCCACTCTGTGCCGCTACATTAGCATTGTTGCTCCCCGGGACTGGAATGATTTCAACGTTTTTCAATTTATAGGCATTCTCAGTGTTCAGGGCCCAAACTGAAAGTTTTCCATCCTCTTTTTTGTCGAGGGCGTTTGACGCAGCAAAATAGGCGGCCACATAAGACCTACGGCTCCAGTCAAGGAGCCTTGTAGGAAGACCGAAATGTTGGGCTAATGCCATGATTTCCAAGTACTCATCTGACGGCCAAGGTCTTCGGAAGATAAATGAATCCACCACTGTTGATCTTGTAGGATCAAGCTTTCTTCTGAACTCTTCAGAGTCGCCAGGTATTCGCAGTCCCGCTGAGTCGCAATAGGTAGCGAATGTGTTTAGAGCACAAATTTCTGCAGCTATGCGATTGTCAGACTGTTCCGGGTCAGTCCTTAACAGAGGATGAGAATAGATGGGATGATTCTTATTTCGAAGTATGGATGGTTCGAGCTGCCATGCCGCATCCGCCTGGCCTCGAAAGATGGGTTTGTCATGGGGGCCAAACAGATATTTGTGAGGGGAAATGGCTTCCCAAAAGTCCTCGGCAGTCGAGGCCCGATATTCTGTAATAGGTCCGTCTATTTGTTCCAAAGCACCTTCGGCTCCTGCGAGTCTTGACCTAATCTCACGCTAGCGTGCATGTTTAGTTTGCCGCGCCGGATGGACATCCGGCGCGGCTTTGAGCTGCGAGAATGCTTTCGCGACTACGCCGAAACCGCCTTGGGCTGTGGTGCCGCAAAGCGAATCGCTTTGGCGAGAAGAATGGTCTCGATGCAGCGCAGTGCGTCGAGCACCTTATCGCTAATCTCGCCGTCCACCTGCACCACTGCGACTGCCGATGTCTCCTGCCCCTGCCGGCCGCGACCGAGGGAGAAGTTGGCGATGTTGACGTTGTGCTGCCCCAGCACCGTCCCGACACGGCCGACAACGCCGGGTACGTCGAGATTGCGCAGGTAGATGAAGGTGCCCTCCAGAGGCGCCTCCACGTCAATGCCGTCGATTTCCAGCAGTCTTGGCATGCCGCCGAGCTGAACGCAACCCGACACCGTGTTTTCCTGCTGACCCGTCTTGAAGGTCATGCGAAGCACGTTGGCAGCGGTGCCGGTGTCGCGCGCTTTCTTGCGCTCGGTGAGCCGGATGCCACGCTCCTCGGCAATCGACGCTGCATTCACCAAATTTGCCCGCTCATGGGCATGAGCAATCTGGTTCAGTGCGCCTGCCACCGCGGCGTTGCGGATGAGTGCAGTCTTCCACTGGGCGATATCACCGCTGTAAGTGAGACCCATCTCTTCCACGCCACCTTCACTGGATTGCGCCAGAAAAGCACCCAGACGCTCACCGAGCAGGATGTATGGCAGCATCTCCTGGTACTCTTCCTCACTGATCGAAGGCACATTGACGGCGTTCTGGATAACACCCTTCAGAAGGTACTCGCGGACCTGGAGCGCGATCTGCACGCCGACAGCTTCCGACGCCTCATGGGTAGAACCCGCGATGTGCGGTGTCAGGATGACGTTGGGAAGGGTGGCCAGGGGAGAGTCTTTGAGCGGCTCATGGCTGTAAACATCCAGCGCAGCGCCACCCAGTTGTCCGGATTGCAGGGCTTCGATAACAGCGGGTTCATTCAGCAACTCGCCACGAGCGCAATTGATTAGGCGCACGCCCTTCTTCATCTTGCGGATGGCGTCGGCATTGATCATGCCCTGGGTCTGCGGCGTGAGGCCGACATGCAGCGTGATGTAGTCGGATTGGGCGAAGACTTCATCGAGCGATCCCAGCGTGATGTTTAATTGCTGGGCAAGGCTAGGCGCCACATACGGATCGTGGGCGACGACTTTCATGCCGAAGGCCAGGGCGCGACGGGAGACTTCGACTCCCACGCGACCCAACCCGACGACGCCAAGTGTCTTACCACGAAGCTCGGTGCCTTGCAGCGTCTTCTTTTCCCATTTGCCGGCATGCATGGTTGAATCGGCGCGCACCAGTTGACGCGCCAAGGCCAGCATGAGGGCGAAGGTATGCTCGGCGACAGCAACAGCGTTGCCGCCAGGAGTATTCATCACCACGATGCCGCGCTTGGTGGCAGCGTCGAGATCGACGTTGTCGACGCCCACGCCGGCGCGTCCGATGACACGCAGCTTGGGAGCCTTGTCCATCATGGCAGCGTCGACGAAAGTGGCGGAGCGGACCAGTATGGCATCCGCATCGGCCAGTTCACCGGGGAGCGTTTCTTTGTCGGTGGTTACGACTTTCCAGTCTTTGTGTTCACCGAAGATGGCGGACGCGGAAGAAGAGATTTTGTCAGCGATAACGATCTTCATACGGTAGCCGCCTCGGCGAATTGACCGGCAAGAACTTCTTGCACGGCGCGCACGCCTGCGCCCAGTTCGATGTGATGGGCTGGAGCGACTTTGAGCAGCACGTGCTCTAATGCACCGATGACCCCAATCGCGTCGAGGTAGTCGTAGTAGCCGAGATGGGCGATGCGGAAGAGCTTACCCTTCATCTCGCCCTGGCCGTTGGCAACGACCATAGCGAAACGCTCGCGGAACTCCTTCACGATGGCGCTGGAATCCACGCCGGCCGGTGCCAGTATGGCGGTGACGGCGGCGGCCGGACAAGTGGGCGCGAACAGCTTCAGGCCCAGAGCCTTCGCACCGGCGCGAACCATGGCAGCCGAGGTTTCCGCATTGTGGATGAGGACCTCGCGCCCATCGGCAAGATTGCCACCGCCAGAGCGGCGGATGTAATCGAGAGCCGCGGCGAGTCCACAAATCAGTGCGACGGCTGGGGTAAACGCCGATTCGCCCTTCGCCGCCGACTTGCGCTCCTTGCGCAGATCGAAGTAAAAGCGCGGCTGCTTGGCGGTCTCCATGCGCTGCCAGGCGCGCTCGCTCACACTGAGGTAGGCGAGTCCCGGCGGGATCATGACTGCTTTCTGCGAACCACCGATGAGGATATCGATGCCCCAATCGTCCACTTCGAAATGGGTGGTACCCAGTCCAGTGATGGCGTCGACTACAAATAGGGTGTCGGTACCTTTCAGCAGCGCGGCGACAGCCTTCACATCGTGACGGGCGCCAGTAGAAGTCTCAGTGGCCTGCATGTAAAGCACGCGTGCGCCATCCAGCTTGGACTTCACTGTACCAAGATCGAAGGTTTGCCCATAAGGAACTTCGATCAACTCAATTTGGCAGTTGAAAGCCTTGGCGAGATCGCGCCAGCGCTCGCCAAACTTTCCGGCGGTGAGCACGACAACCTTGTCACCGGGGGAAGTGAGGTTGGAAACCGAGGCTTCCATAGCGCCACTTCCGGACGAGGCGAGAATGAGAACGTCATTCTTGGTGCCGATGAAGGTTTTAAGGTCGGCAAGCGTACGGGTGAAGATTTCGCGGAATTCAGCCGTGCGGTGATGCATGTCCGCGGCGGCAATCGCATTTTGAGCGGCTGGAAGAAGGGGAGTTGGGCCGGGAGTAAATAGCCGGGTCTTACGTAGCATGGCAAGTACCTCTACAGGTTGATTGCCGGCGCACACGAGCGCCGACACGTTAATCATAGGCTTCCGCGGCTGGGCAAGCCACCCCAAGTTAGTAGTGGCCCTGTGTTCCCAGTCACCAACCGATGTGACCGGCTACCCTATAATTAGCCCATGAGTCTGACCCAGCAGGTCCAAAAAGACATGGTTGATGCGATGCGCAAGAAGGAAGAGCTGCGGCTCTCGACGCTGCGCATGATGAAAGCGGCGCTGCAGAACAAGCGAATCGAGAAACGCGCCGATCTCGACGAAAAAGAAGAGCTGCAGGTCTTCACCACGATGATCAAGCAGCGCAAGGACTCGATCGAGCAGTTCGAGAAGGGCAATCGCCCCGAACTGGCTGCAAGGGAGGCCCAGGAGATCGCGATCATCGAAGGCTACATGCCCAAGGCCGTCGGGGAAGAGGAGATCGTTGCCACCGTCCGCGCCACAATCGCAGAGATGGGCTCGCCGACCATGAAAGACATGGGCGCGGTGATGAAGAACGCCAAGGCCAAGTTCGGAGACGCGCGTGTGGACGGCAAGCTTCTGAGTGAAGCGGTGAAGAAGCAACTGGCGTAACATCACCGACCACTTCTGCGAACTTGCAAGAGAACTTTGTGTCCTTAACCAGGAAGATTCAGTACACTTGGAACCTCCGTGTGAAAAGGGGGGCGCATGATACCAGACGATTTCAACTATGCAGCGACGTACTCGCAGATGGAGGATGAGGAATTGCTGGAGGTTGCGAGCGATTCTTCCGATCTTGTCGAGGCGGCCAAAGCGGCTCTTAGCAAGGAGCTGGACAAGCGCGGGCTCAAACCTCCACTTGCGAAAGGGGAAGCGGCAGAAATGTGATGCCGCGCCAGGCCAGGAGATCCCTGTGTTTAGCATCACGCGCGAGGATTTTACCAAGGTGATCGCGGAGACGCTAGACTCTCTGCCGCAAGAGTTTCGCCGCCGCATCCGCAACGTTGCCGTTCTGGTGGAGGACCTGCCTCCCGACCAGCCACTGTCACCGCCCGGCCAGCCACGGCGCATTGTCCTGGGGCTGTTCCACGGCGTGCCGATGACGAAGAAAAGCGTCTTTCAAGGACCTATCGGCAGTCCCGATTACGTCGTGCTCTACAAGAAAAACATTGAAGCAATCTGCTCTACCGAGGCCGAAGTGCGTGAACAAATCAGGCTGACCCTCATGCATGAACTGGAGCACTATTTCGGGATGACCGAGGAGCAACTAAGGGACGTTTAGAGCCTGTTTCGCAGACGCTAACGCCACAATCGAGCGGACCGGAGGTACAATTTTAGCGATGAGCGAAGAAGCCACCGAACTATTGAAGAGGGCCTTGACAACTTCCATTGGAGGAACGGGCCGAACTAGCCAGTTCCCTGATGGACAGTCTGGACCTAGTTCGGGACGAGGACGTTGAGGCGGCCTGGCAGGAGGAGATTACGCGGAGACTCGAGGACCTGCGAACGGGGAGAGCGAAAACAGTTTCCTGGACTGAGGTTCGCAAGAAGGCGCGTGTAATCCTTCATGAAGAAACCCCTTGAGTTTCTCCGTGAAGCGGAAACCGAATACCTCTCGGCGTTGGCGTGGTACCGCGAATGTAGTCCAGCGGCGGCGGTCAGGTGCGAGGCCGGAGTTTAGTCGATCAATAAACCAAATCCGCGAGACCCCTCAGCGGTGGGCTCCTTATCTGTCGGGTTGCCGGCGGTTCCTACTTCACCAATTTCCATTTGCAATCGTCTATCAAGATTCTCCCGCCCTTATTCGTGTCCTAGCTGTTGCTCATGGCCACCGGAGACCCGGCTATTGGAGAGATCGGACCTGAGCATCGGTGACCAACGGGTCGTTCTAGGGTCGAGGGGCCTCCCGAATGTTGTAATCTGAAATTGCCCGCATGACCTATCAACGCACCGTGGAGCAGCTCTACGCGCTGGGACACGAGCTCGCCAGCACGCATGTGCACAAGTTTGACTTGGCTTATGTGCGCGAGATGCTGGAGGCCCTTGGCCATCCCGAGCGTCGTTTCGCCAGCGTGCTGATTGCCGGGACGAACGGCAAAGGTTCAACTGCCGCGACTCTCTCATCGATACTGCGCGTTGCGGGATACAAGACCGCGCTCTACAGTTCGCCGCACTTGGTTCGAATCAACGAGCGGATTCGCGTCGACGGCGAAGCCATCTCTGACGCCGAGTTCGGCGAAATGCACAATCGCGTCGAACGTACTGTTCAAGACCTACTGCGATCCGGCAAGCTACCCTGGCATCCGAGTTTCTTCGAAATGCTGACGGTGATGGCGTTCGAATATTTCGCCAGCGTCGGCGTCGAGATCGCGGTGCTCGAAGTCGGTATGGGCGGGCGCTTAGACGCGACCAACGTCGTCGAGCCAGTGATTTCGGTCATTGCCGATATCGCACTCGACCATCAGAAATATCTCGGCGACACCATCGCCGAAATCGCACGCGAGAAGGCGGATATCATCCGGCAGAATGGCGTTGTGGTCACGCTGCCGCAACATCCCCAGGCGAACGATGTGATTGGCCATGCCATTCTGGAGAAGAATGGGCGTGGCGTAAGCGCCGTGAAATATATGCCGCCGGTGTCGCCAGGCGCCACGACGTATCTTTCCGGACGTGCGATGCCCGAGC
This sequence comes from uncultured Acidobacteriaceae bacterium, assembly GCA_963794545.1. GTDB lineage: Bacteria > Acidobacteriota > Terriglobia > Terriglobales > Acidobacteriaceae > Bog-257. The sequence continues at coordinate 349,603 of CAWCEH010000007.1, read as the reverse complement.
CCGGACGCAGCCGCTACCCGCTCGACGTGATGGGCGAAGAGATTGCTGTGGACTCGCCGCTCGCAGGGCGGCATCAACTTCGCAACCTTGCGTTGGCGGTCACCACCGCCGAAGAATTGGCGCAGTTCGGGTTCAAAGCGACGCCGAAGCAGGTGGAGCAGGGAATTCGCGAGACCCACTGGCCGGGCCGTTTCCAGGTGCTGCCACCGTCGCCAGCCACTCACCAACGCGAGATAGTTTTTGATGTGGCGCACAATCCGGCGGGCGCGTGGGCCCTGCGATCTGCGCTATCGGAGACTTTTCCCGGTCGCGAGTTGACCCTGGTCTTCGCCGTCATGCGCGACAAGGCTGTGCAGGAGATGGCAGAGATCCTGTTCCCCATTGCCGAGCAGGTGATCGTGACTACGGTTGCCAATCCGCGAACGGCCACCACCAGCGAACTGGTGCAAGCCGCCTCGCGGACAGGAACGTCGATCTACGAGGAGCAGGGCGCCACTGCCGCGCTGTTGCGTGCAAGCGAGGTCAGCCAACCGCAAGGAATAATCGTAGTGACGGGGTCGATTTTTCTTGTCGGCGAAGCCATGTCTGCGATGGACATTCCGGCATGATGCGATGACGAATACCGCACCACAAGTCGCAAGCCGCGAAGCGGGCCGGGGCTCGCTGCTGAGCCGTCTGCGGTCGTACTTGTTTTTCGCGCCGATGGTCTATCTGTACACGGGCGTGATGGGGACACTTTCGTTGCTCTCGTCGCTGACCGACCGCGAGGGCCGCATACAGCACTGGTTCGCGCGCACTTGGGCGCGCATGATCCTGAAGACGCTCATGATTCGCGTGCGTGTCGAAGGACTCGAGCGTATCAACTCGGAGCAGACCGCCATTTATGCTGCCAACCATCTTTCGGCGTTGGACATTCCGGTACTTTACGCTTGGCTCCCAGTGCAGTTCCGTATCATGGCAAAGAAGCAGCTATTCCGTTATCCATTTCTCGGTTGGCATCTGAAACGGTCAGGGCAGATCCCGATTGATCCGGGCGATGCGCGCGCTTCGGTGCGCAGTCTGACCCATGCCAGCGAGTCCTTGCGCCATGGTACTCCCCTGGTTGTGTTTCCCGAGGGCGGACGCTCCCTCACGGGGCAGCTCCAGGAATTTATGGGTGGTGCGGCCTATGTTGCGATCAGGGCACAGGCGCCGATCGTGCCGATCGCAATCGTGGGAACTGACCGAGTGCTGCCCATGAACAGCTTTCATCTGGTGCCAGGCATGGTGGAGTTGATCATCGGGGCCCCGATCCCCACTACAGGGCTGCGCGTGCGGGACATGGACAAGCTCACGATGCAACTACGACAGGCAATCGCAGAGATGTACTATTCGCGCTCGAAGACAGCATCCTTACCGGAGACGAGTGGCGAAGCAAAGCCCAAACCTTTGCTCACGCCGAACTCGTAGCGCCAGCGAAAAGAGCCGACATGAAACCGCGCATTGCTATTCCAACTCCCAACTCGACGCGACGGGATTATGTGGCACGCGCATTGCCTCAATATGAGTGGGCGGTTCGCTCCGCGGGAGGCAATCCCGTCATCATTCCGAACACGGCTACCAACTCGGAGATTGCGCAGGCCGTCAAGGGCTGCGATGGGGTGCTGCTGCCCGGCAGTCCCGCGGATGTCGATCCCGAAAAATATGGCGCACAGCGGCATCCCGAAACCGCGCCGGCCGACGCCTTTCGCGATAACGCCGACGAATTGCTGTTGCAAGACGCCTACAATATGCGCAAGCCGGTTTTCGGCATCTGCTATGGACTGCAATCGCTCAATGTGTGGCGGACAGGCACACTCGACCAGGAATTGCCCGCGGGAGTTAAGCACGATGCCGGGAGCCGTGTCGCCCAAGCACATCGTGTGCAAGTTGATCCGCAGTCAAAGTTGGCCGCAATGTTGCGTGACGCGGGCGCTCTGCCCGCCGGCAACGAACTTGTCATGCCCGTAAACTCCAGCCATCATCAAGCGCCCGAAACGCTCGGCGATGGCTTGCGTCTGGTGGCGTGGTGTCCGGACGATGGAGTGAAAGAAGCGGTCGAGGGCACCGCGCCCGATCAATTTGTGTTGGCAGTGCAGTGGCACCCGGAACGCACCTACGACAGCGATGAAGTGTCGCGGGCCCTATTCCGCGCATTTGTTCAGGCTGCCGCCGAGTGGCACAAGAAACTGGCGAACAAGCAGCGGGACTTCGAGTCGGTCGCGAAGAAGCCCTGTTAACCACAGAGACACAGAGGCACAGAGAAAGCAGAATCTTAAGGTCATTCTCAAGGAGCAAGAACAAGCCCAAAGACTCTGTGTCTCTGTGCCTCTGTGGTGGAATCTCCCGCTTGGTGATCCGCAGTACCTTCGAGTAACCTGATCTCTTATGCTCGATTTAGCCTTTGTACGCGATCATCTGCCCCTCGTCGAAGAAAAACTACGCCAACGTGGCATGGATCCCGCAGCCATTCTCAAGGATTTTCAGTCGATTGACTCCGCACGACGTACCGCCATTACCGAAGCCGAGACCATGAAGGCCCACCGGAACAAGCTGGTGGAGGAGTTTCAACGGCTCAAGAAGGACAAAGGGGACACCGCGGCCAATCTCCAGGAGCAGAAGGAACTGAAGGGGAAGATCGTGCAAGCCGACGAGCGCGTCACCGCGTGCGATGGGAAGTTGCGCGACTTGTTGACCGGAATTCCTAGTCTGCCGGACGACAGCGTGCCCGTTGGCAAGAGTGAAGCCGACAATGTCGAGGTGCGGCGCTGGGGCACGCCTCCGCAGTTTGACTTCATACCCAAGCCGCACTGGGAACTGGGCGAGGAGCTCGGCGTGCTCGACCTGGAGCGTGCTGCCAAGATCGCAGGAGCGCGCTTCGCCGTGTACTGGGACTTGGGCGCAAAGCTGGAGCGGGCGCTGATGAACTTCATGCTCGACCTGCATACGCGCGAGCATGGCTATACCGAAGTCCTGCCGCCGTTCATGGTCAACGCCGAGTCGATGTACGGCACGGGGCAGTTGCCGAAGTTCGAGGCCGACCTGTTCAAGGTGCCGCATGGCGACAAGAACCTTTACCTGATTCCCACCGCCGAAGTTCCCGTGACCAATCTCTATCGAGACGAGACTCTCGACGGTGCGCGCCTGCCGATCTCGCTGGCGGCCTACACGCCGTGCTTCCGCAGCGAGGCCGGATCGTATGGCAAAGATGTGCGCGGCATCATTCGCCAGCACCAGTTTCAAAAGGTTGAACTGGTGAAGTTCGCCAAGCCCGAACAATCTTGGGAGGAGCACGAGAAGCTCACGCGCAACGCCGAGGCTGTGTTGCAAAAGCTTGGCCTGCATTACCGCACCGTGGCGCTTTGCACCGCAGATTTAGGTTTCTCGGCGGCGAAGACCTATGACATCGAAGTCTGGCTGCCTGGACAAAATCTGTTCCGCGAGATCTCTTCGTGCTCGAATTTCACGGATTTCCAGGCACGGCGAGCGAACATTCGCTATCGCCCTGAGGGCGGCAAGAAAACGGAGTTGGTGCATACGTTGAACGGCAGTGGTCTGGCGATTGGGCGGACGTGGGTTGCCATCGTCGAGAACTACCAGCAGGCCGATGGCAGCGTCATCATTCCCGAAGTGCTGCGGCCGTACATCGGCAGCGATCGCATAACGGCGAAGAAGTTCTGAGGACTTTAGAATCCGTTCAAATCGAGCCAAACCGCGATGAACTCGCGGCCCCGATTGCGGGCGTTCTGAGCTACGCATCGCGGTGCACTGTCTCCATAGAAAACGCCGGCACGCAGACAGCAATGTACTCCGCGCCCTCTGCACTGGGAGTTGAATATTGCACCCACTCGCCAGCGTGCGCAACTACTGCCTGCCCGGCGCTGACTTCGATTTCGCCCTCGCGCGACTTCACCCGCAACATGCCCTTCAGGACCACTGTAAACTCGTCGAACTCCGGAGTCTGGCCGGGCTCGGTCCAGCCTTGCGGGCTGCGCATGTGCGCGACGCTGACCGCGTTGTCCTTCGAGTTCACCCGTCCGATGTACTCGTCGATGAGCTTAGGCTTGTTACCGGCGGCTGTGATGCGGGTTGGTTGCGAGATAAGTGTAGGCATGAGTGTTCCTGATGTTTCCTGAGATTATAGAGGCGGGAAGTTTCGAATTTCAGGTTTCCGGCTTCGAGTGAAACGCAAGCATGTCCAAGATATTGACCGTAACCACCGATGTGTCGTCCCTGAAGGGACTTGGTCTACTTGATAAGGCGCACCCAGGACTTACGTCCTGGGCTACGTTTGTGCCGCCCTTCGGGCTGGGCGAATAGCGAACAGAACAGACCAAAGCACAGGCACAAGAGCAAAGGATGGGGCGTAAACGACAAGAGGCAAAGTCTGAATCGCGAGGAGCGCACCATGAAGACGTAACAGCAAACAAGCAATGGCGAAAACTAAGGGATAAGAGGCGAAGAGCGTCCAGCGTCCCCGCGCCATTTACAATGTTTCCCGGAGGTCGTTTGCACATGCGCAAAGCCGTCCGCTTTTTCCCTCTGGTTCCAGCGATAATATTTCTCATCCCTGTTATCTTCGGTTCCTTCATGAGTGCACAGACTGGTTCCACCGCCACCTCCCCGCAAACCGCAGTCCAACAAGGTCCCCCCACCGTCGCCGAGGCCACAGAGTTCATCCGCCAGGCCGAGGTCCGGCTTAACGATCTCACCGTGAAGGCCAGCCGCGCCTCGTGGGTGCAGTCGAACTTTATTACGGACGACACCCAGCAGATGGCGGCCGATGCCAACGAGGTGCTGATCGGCGCCACCACCGGGCTAGCCAAGCAGGCCACGCGTTATGACCACCTCAAGCTTTCGGACGAATTGGCGCGCAAGATGCTGCTGTTGAAGCTCTCGGCCGCTGTACCCGCGCCTGCCCCCAATGATCCCAAGGAACTTGCGGAGTTGGCGCGCATCGGAACCTCGCTCGAGGCCGACTATGGTAAGGGCAAGTACTGCCCTAAGACCGGCAAGCACGCTGGCGAATGTCTTGACATCACGGCCATCGAGCGCATCATGGCCAACAGCACCGATCCCGCAGAGCTGCAAGACCTGTGGGTCGGCTGGCATACTATCTCGCCGCCGATGCGCGATCGCTACTCACGTTGGGTGGAGCTCGGCAACAAGGGCGCGAAGGAGATGGGCTTCAGCGATCTCGGCGCCATGTGGCGCGCGGGTTACGACATGACACCCGACGAGTTCAGCGCTGACGTCGAACGGCTATGGCAACAGGTGAAGCCACTCTACGATTCGCTACACGCCTACGTGCGCACCAAACTGGTAGAGAAATACGGCCCCACCGCGGTGGATGCCAACGGAATGATTCGCGCTGACCTGCTCGGCAATCCCTGGGCGCAGGAATGGGGCAACATCTCTCCGCTGGTCGCTCCTCCCCAACAGAAGCAGCCCTGCGACGTTACTGATTTACTAAAGGCGAAGAACGTCGACGCCATTGGCATGGTGAAGTACGGTGAGGGCTTCTTCACTTCGATGGGCTTTGCGCCGCTGCCCAAGACGTTCTGGGAGCGCTCGCTGTTCGTAAAGCCGCGCGACCGTGACGTTGTTTGCCACGCCAGCGCGTGGGATATCGATAACTTCGATGACCTTCGCCTTAAGATGTGCATTCAGGTTCGCGGCGAAGACTTTGTCACCGTTCACCACGAACTGGGACACAACTTCTACCAGCGCGCCTACGAAAATCAGCCCTTCCTGTTCAAGGGTGGCGCCAATGATGGTTTTCATGAAGCTATCGGCGACAGCATCGCGCTGTCCATCACGCCTGAATACCTCAACAAGGTCGGGCTGCTGGCGACGATCCCGCAAACCGACGATACCGGCTACCTGCTGCGCATGGCGCTGGACAAGGTTGCTTTCCTGCCGTTCGGACTGCTGATCGATCAGTGGCGCTGGAAAGTGTTCAGCGGCCAAATCAAGCCTGGCGACTACAACAAGGCATGGTGGGAAATGCGCGAGAGGTATCAGGGCATCTCGCCTCCGGTGGCACGCAGCGAGGCCGACTTCGATCCCGGCGCGAAATATCACGTGCCGGCCAATGTGCCGTACACACGATATTTCCTGGCGCGGATTCTGCAGTTCCAGTTCTATCGCGCTATGTGCCGCGAGGCCGGCTTCACTGGGCCGCTGTATCGATGCTCCTTCTACGGCAACAAGGCCGCGGGAACCAAGCTGAATGCCATGCTCGAGATGGGACAGAGCAAGCCATGGCCAGACGCGCTGTACACTCTCACCGGCGAACGCCAGACGGATGCCGGCGCCATGATGGAGTACTTCGCGCCGCTGAAACAGTGGCTCGATGAGCAGAACAAGGGCAAGCAGGTGGGGTGGAAGAACGGCAACTAACCGCGAGGCGGTTGGAAACCATTAGGTGAAGGTCTACCATATCGCGGGCTAGTCACCTTTCCGGGTGATAGAGGTCACGGCGGCACTGCCCATGTTGGATTGAAATAGAAACGGCCTCAAAATAATCGTTCGATCAACTCGAGTAACGAACGATTCCAGTTTTAGTACGGCCCTAGAAATAAGCTGCAAGGTTCGAGGAGGACCTCTATGAGTGTCGTAACCACATCTCAGCCCGGAATCAAGACTCCGGGCAACTACATCAACGAAGTTATGACGCTGGTGAAGACGAAGAACCCAGCAGAACCTGAATTTCATCAAGCAGTACAGGAAGTACTTGATTCGCTGCGCCTGGTGCTGGAGCGCCACCCGGAATACATCTCGGCGCGCATTCTTGAGCGCATTACGGAACCCGAGCGCCTCATCATGTTCCGTGCGCCCTGGTTTGACGACCAAGGCAATATCCAGGTCAATCGCGGCTTCCGTATCGAGATGAACAGCGCCATCGGCCCCTACAAGGGCGGACTGCGCTTCCATCCGTCAGTCAATCTCGGCATCTTGAAGTTCCTGGCATTCGAGCAGGTTTTCAAGAACTCGCTGACCACGCTGCCCATGGGCGGCGGCAAGGGCGGGTCCGATTTCGATCCCAAAGGCAAGAGCGATAACGAAGTAATGCGCTTCTGCCAGAGCTTCATGACCGAACTCTGCCGCCACATTGGACCGGACACTGATGTACCGGCCGGCGACATCGGCGTAGGTGGACGCGAGATCGGCTTCATGTTCGGCCAGTACAAGCGCATCCGGAATGAGTTCACCGGAGTGCTCACCGGTAAGGGCCTGAACTGGGGTGGCTCGCTGATTCGTCCCGAAGCCACGGGCTACGGCTGCGTGTACTTTGCGCAGGAAATGCTGAAGAGCCGCAAGGACACGCTCGAAGGCAAGCTCTGCCTGGTATCGGGAAGCGGCAACGTTTCTCAGTACACCGTAGAAAAGCTGCTCGATCTGGGAGCGAAGCCGTTGACGTTCTCCGACTCCGACGGCGCGGTCTACGATCCGGACGGCATCACCCGCGAGAAGCTGGCTTGGGTCATGGAGCTGAAGAACGCGAAGCGTGGCCGTATTCGTGAGTATACGGACCAGTTCAAGAAAGCGATCTTCATGCCTACCGATCTCAAGCTGGGCTACAACCCGCTGTGGAATGTCAAAGCTGATTGCGCGTTCCCCAGCGCCACCCAGAATGAAATCAACGCCAAGGACGCGACCAACCTCATCAACAATGGGGTCAAGGTTGTTGCCGAAGGCGCGAACATGCCCAGCACGCTCGAAGCCACCAAGCTGTTCCTGGAGGCGAAAGTCCTCTATGGTCCGGCCAAGGCTGCGAACGCTGGCGGTGTGGCCACCTCCGGCCTCGAGATGTCACAGAACAGCGCACGGCTGAGCTGGACTCGCGAGGAAGTGGACGATCGGCTGCACAAAATCATGATCGCCATCCACAAGACCTGCTTCGAGACCGCCGAAACCTACGGCACTCCGGGCAATCTGGTGAACGGCGCCAACATCGGCGGCTTCCTGAAAGTCGCCAATGCCATGCTGGACCAGGGACTGGTGTAGTCCTGAGTTTCAGCGTCGAGTATGATGCGGGGTGGAGCAATCCACCCCGCGTTTTTGCTTGCATCGGCGCGTTACGGAAGTCCAAAGGTAAGCAGTCGCGCGGGAGAGTACAGCACAAGTTTTCGACTCAATGCTTGAGTAGGGATCAACTCATTTGCGAAGATCGAGCGTAACGCCTCAAATTCGAGTAAGCGAGATGGAGAAAAAATCGCCTGTAGGACACGCCGTACATCATCCTGCGTAGCGGTCATGAGTCGATCACTTGCAAACTGATCTAGATCAGCTCGCAACGCCGACCCTAATGACTTGCGCCTGATATATCCACGGGAGCTACTGCCATCGGTAACGGCAAACTCTACCTGGAAACAATCGTCCAGCACGCGCTGCGCCACCAATAACGACGGATCAAGCGAGAATCCCTCAAGAAAAAGATGTGTCGTTGTCCCGCACGCCGCTGCGATTTCAGCATTTGTGTAGGGAAGGTGCCTCATACCATCGAATACCGACTGCAGCGCTTCCGACAGGGTATTGATAGTGGCCGATTTTGGTGCGCTGAGACCTTGAAACTGCCAGCTGAACGTAAACTGTCTTGCGTCCCGTTTGGTGTTCAGTACCTGTCGGACGCCATAGGAAACGGAGCTCGCCGCTTCCGTGGAAGAGGCACCGGGGTTCACCTGAAGAGTGACCGGCGCGGCAAGGGTCGCCTCAATGCGTTCGACGTTGAATACAGTCCAGCCTTTGAGCACCACAGGGTTCCAAGAAGCTAATAAGGGAATGTCCGCCGTCTTTATGGCCTCGGGATGGTACCCGTCTTTCGGCGTTTCCGCTAGATGCCATTGAGCGTTTTTACCTTGGGCCTCCATCTGTTGGAATACTCCGTACCAATATTCCGCACTAAAGGTCTTTTGCTCCACGTCGAAGTATTGGTTGAGCAATGCTTCCAGGGGACTCTTCTGAGGTGGGTAGATGTCGTTCCTGGTTGGCCACGACGGGAGGCCCGAAGGCGGGAACAGTATTCGATCCATTGGATAGTCAACGTCCCAGTTGTAATCGCAATAAAGAAAGCACCCATGTTGGGCCTCCAGGCGCCATAGATTCGAAACGTCGATGTTCACCACCTCCAAGTGCGCTTCGGGTCGAAAATCTTTAACAGTATCCCAGACCTCGAGCAGATCGTCTGTATTCAGACAGAAAATGCATGGACGCACTTCTCCAGTCGAGGGTGCTTTTCCATCGGCGGCGAAAAATCCGGCCACTCCGGGCTCCGTCGAGAAGTCAATGTAGTGAGACGGAATTCCGTAATGCTGTGCCACAGCAGCGATAGCAGCCGGGTCGTTGAGCAGTTCTTTTAGTTCCGGCGTCTGCTTGACCCAAGCAAGAAAAAGGCTAAGCCGACGCGAGGACTTCTCAGCGTTGGCGGCTTGGATTCGACGCGCCGATGAGTAGGGCGGCCAGTCGTGCACTTGGCCGCGAAACCAGTTGTAACGCCCTTCTTCCCGCAAGCGGACAGCAATCTCGACAGCCTCCTCAATGTTTGCAGCGCGATAAATTTCGGGCACAATAAGACCTCGCTAATAGCTCTCATAGAGAGAGTATTGGGCTCGCGGCGGGTAAATAGGCGGCATAAATACTCTCACGGCTCATGATAGATTTTCAAGGGTTCCCTCTTGGGCTCACTATTTCGCTTTGGCGAAGATTGGGGGAGTTCCAAAGCTACGTAAAGGGATTCTCCCCCGCATTTGTCATCGGCCGCGGAGGCCCACCCGAACTTCTTTTGTGCCGGTAGGTTAACTCCAACGTGACCGCTCCCTGTCCGCTTCTGAACACGGCTTCCGGAATCGAACAGCGCCCGCTGCCCATCTCCCTGCCATCCCGCCGTATCTCATTCTGTCTCAATCACCTACCAAAACCGGCGTATGGCCGTCCAAACGCAAAGCACTCATGGATCGGTTTCTGTGAGGTGGGGGATGCAAGCCTCTCTACAGGATCTTCGTTACGGGCTTCGCCAGTTGCGCAACAGCCCGGGGTTCACCGCGACCGCCATTCTCTCGCTTGCGCTTGGCATTGGCGCCACCACCTCGGTATTCAGTGTGGTTTATGCAGTCCTGCTTGACCCGTATCCTTACGCCGACTCCGACCGCATGGTTCACCTGTACGCGAAAGACAAGGCTGGTGAGGATCGCTGGATTGGTCTCACCGGCCCGCAGTATCAGCAATATCGCAACGCACACTCGGTTGAGAGCGCTGTCGCCGAGGACCAGTGGAGCCTAACCACCACCGGCGGCGACCTGCCAGAAGATGTGAACGCGGTGTATTTCACCGGAAATGGTTTTAATCATTTTGGCGTGCCGGCATTGCTGGGGCGAGGTCTGATTCCCAGCGATGCCCCCGATGGGCAAGACCCGCAGCCGGTAGTCGTGCTCGGGTATCAATTCTGGCAACGTCACTACAATGGCGAGCGCGATGTGGTTGGCAAGAACATCCAACTGGTCCACAAGAATTACACGATCGTCGGCGTAGCTGCGCCGCGCTTCACTTGGGGCGACGGTGATGTCTATCTCCCGCTGAAAGTCTCGGCTGATCCCAGCCGGAGATATCAAGTCGACAGCAAGCTTAAGCCGGGCGTAAGTCATGCGGCCGCTAACGCAGAATTTCAGTCGCTCTTCGAGCAATTCGCTAAAGAGACGCCTACTCATTTTCCGACAGACGGATTCAAAGTTGCGGTGCAGGGACTGAACGAATACTTCGTGAAGCAGTTGGGCAATACACTGATCCTGCTGCTGTGCGCGGTGGGATTGCTCCTGGTGATCGGCTGCGGTAACGTTTCGATTCTACTGCTGGCCCGGGGCACCGCCCGCGAGCACGAATTTGCGGTGCGTTCGGCGGTGGGCGCCAGCCGCCTTCGCATTGTGCGGCAACTGCTGACGGAATCCCTGGTACTGGCGCTAAGCGGCACCGCTCTGGGTGTATTGCTGGCTTATCGGACCGTGGCGTTTATTGTCACCCTGTTGCCGGAGTTCTCCTTCCCCCATGAAGCGGCGATCCGGATTAACCTTCCAGTGCTGGGCTTCAGCGTAGCCCTGGCGATCTTTACCGGTGTCTTTTTCGGACTATCGCCGGCCCTGCAATTCAGCCGCCCTGAAGTTTCGCAGGTGATGCAGGCCAGCACCAAGAAGGTGATCGGTGGGGTCCGTGGCAAGCGGATCCACAACGCTCTCATCGCAGGACAGATTGCGTTGACCTTGCTCCTGCTGGCGAGTGCGGGAGCGGCGATCCAAGGGTTCCTCAACTTGAACCACAGTCATCTCGGATACAACCCGCACAATATCATGTCGGTTGGCATACCGGTGCACGACCACACCTACCCTACGTGGGAAAAGCGGTCCGCCTATTTCGATCAGTTGCTGCAAAAAGTGAGCACGATGCCGGAGGTTGTCTCCGCAGGGCTGTCGACGAATGCGACACCGCCCTCCAATGGGTTTGACAACAAGTTCGAGATCATGGGCAAGCCAGTCCTGGCAGAACAGCGACTGCGGACTAACCTGGTCAGTCCTGAGTACTTCCCGGTCCTACAGATTCCCTTGGTGGCAGGGAGAATCTGGGACCAGTCGGAGACCAGGCGCGGGGCCAAATTGGCTGTGGTCAATGAGACCCTGGCGAAACAGTACTTTCCAGGGGGCGATGCGATAGGTCAGCAAATCCGTATGCCAGAGCTAAGGGGCGAACCCCCGATGGTGCTGGTTGTACCGGACAGCAATGGCTGGTTGCAGATTGTTGGGATTGTGGGGGACGCGATCGATGATGGCTTGGGCAAGCCAATCAAGCCGGCGGTTTACATCCCCTACACCATCGGTATGCCGATGTGGACGCAGATTCTGGTGCGTACCAAGGTGCCGCCTCTCTCCATCCTGCACGGAATACGCGAGCAGATTCACTCTGTCGATGCCGATCAGCAAGCAGAGGGTCACGTGCGCAGCTTGGAGGACTGGATCACCTCTCAGCCGGAATGGGCACGGCAACATCTGATCGCACTACTGTTCGGGGCTTTCGCCGCTTTGGCACTCATCCTGGCGGCGATTGGCCTGTACAGCGTCGTGTCCTACAGCGTGGCACAGCGCACCAACGAGTTCGGAATCCGCATGGCTCTGGGCGCGCAGCGCGGCGACGTGCTGCAGATGGTCTTGGTTTCGACTACATTCAGCGTGGGCAGTGGAATTCTGGCTGGTGTTGTTCTAAGCCTGGCGCTTAACCGAGCGATCGAGCACTGGGTGCAAGGCAACTCTATCCATCTGGCGGTTCTGCTGGGTGTGACTGTGTTACTGGCCGGCGTTGCAGCGATGGCGTGCCTTCTGCCCGCGCACCGTGCGTCCACCGTCGATCCCATGAAGGCACTGCGCTACGAATAGGAAGTAGTTCTCAAGCGTGCGGAGTCAGGCCTGGGAGTCCTCGCCCATCCTCCGACGCTCCCTAGGTTGTGACACCCTCACATGCAGGCGTGACGAATTCCCTCGGAAGTTGGCCACACTCCAATTAGGATCGTCAGGGTAAAGGCCGACGCCTCCACCGGAGGAGTGTTTCATGGCAGTTCGTACCCCTCTCGATCCCGCAAACCACGCGGAGCGCCAATTCGAGGGCTTCGAAAATCTGATGCCGTTCCGCGTGAATGACATTCTGCTGGTCTCCAGCCTTTACGACTCCTTTATTTTGCGCGAGGACGGACGCCTGAATGAGCTGCTGATGGGTGAGTCGCTGGAGTTGGACATTTATCAGGTCCCCGGCATTACTCACGTGCCCACCGGAGCGAAAGCGCTGGAATTGGCGCTCTCCCAGCCGCGATACAACCTGATTGTGACTAATTTACAAGTGGGAGACATGGACGCCGCTGAATTGGCGCGCGAAATCAAGAACGCAGGTCTCGACGTTCCGGTCATCGTTCTCGCCTACGACTATCGCGAGATCAAGGACTTTGTCGCGCGTAATCCAGAGACCGGCGTCGAACGGATATTTCTGTGGCAAGGTAACGCCCGCATCCTGATCTCGATCGTCAAGTACATTGAGGACAAGCGCAACGTCCAGCATGACACCGAAGCCATGGGCGTACCCGTGATGCTGGTGGTGGAAGATGACATTCGTTATTACTCGTTGTTCCTGCCCGTCATTTACACCGAGATCATCAGCCAGTCGCGGCGGCTGCTGAGCGAAGGACTGAATGTCGCGCACAAGCTGGTGCGAATGCGGGCGCGGCCCAAGATCCTGCTGGCGTCCGATTACGAGGACGCGGCGAAGCAGGCGGTCCTGTACCGCGAGAACCTGCTGGCGGTGGTCTCCGACATCGAGTTCCCACGCGGCACCGAACTTCCACCTGAGACCGGCTTCGAGCTGGCGCGCATGATTCGCAACATCGTGCCCGATGTGCCCATCGTGCTCCAGTCCAGCCGTACCGAGTTCATGCAGCGTGCCTTCGACGAAGGATTTGGCTTCCTGCAAAAGCGCTCGCCTACGCTGCTGGGCGATTTGCGGCGCATCCTGATAGACGAAGCGGGCTTCGGCGACTTTGTCTTCCGCCTCTCCGACGGCAAGACCGAGGTCGGGCGCGCCAGCGACCTGAACGAACTGGAGACCCAACTGGCGACGGTCCCGGCGGAAAGCATTGAGTATCACGCCCAGCGCAATCACTTTTCGCACTGGCTGATGGCGCGTACCGAGTTTGCCCTGGCACAAAAACTACGGCCGCGCAAAGTCTCCGACTTCGAGGGCACTGAGCACCTGCGGCGCGATCTCATCGCATCCATCGCCGATTATCGCCGCGAGCAGAGCCAGACACTGATCGGCGAATTCAATCCGGCGACATTTCAGCCGGAGGACGCTTTCTTCCTTCAGATCGGCAGTGGTTCGCTGGGAGGCAAGGCCCGTGGTCTGGCCTTCATACGACACCTCCTGCACCAGCGCAGTGTCACACGCAGATTCCCAGGCATTCGCATTGCCGTGCCGCCCACCCTGGTGTTGACCACCGACTTGTTTGACAACTTTCTGCGCGACAACAACCTGCTGGACCTGGCGATTCACAGCACTGACGACGAGGAGATTTTGCGGCGCTTCCTGGCAGCACCATTGCCGATTGCGGTGATCGATAACCTCCTGAGCTTCTTGCAGGAGGTCCGCTATCCGCTGGCGGTGCGGTCTTCCAGTCTGCTGGAGGACTCGCAATACCAGCCGTTCTCCGGTGTTTACGAAACCTTCATGCTGGGGAATCATCACCCCGACATTCAATTGCGGCTGGAGCAGCTTCTGGAGGCCATCAAACGGGTGTACGCTTCGACCTTCAGCCAGCATGCCAAGTCCTATGTTCGCGCCACACCGTATCGTCTGGAAGAGGAGAAGATGGCGGTACTGGTTCAGCAAGTAGCCGGCGCCACCCACGGCAACCGCTTCTATCCGGATTTCTCCGGGGTAGTGAGATCGCGCAACTTCTATCCGGTTGAACCCGTCAAGGTCGAGGATGGATTCGCTGCTGTCGCCTTGGGTTTGGGACGCGCCGTCGTGAGTGGAGGAAAGTCGCTGACCTTTAGTCCGCGTCACCCTCGGCACTTGCTACAGTTTTCGTCTGTGGAAGACATCCTGGCGAACTCGCAGACGGAATTTTGGGCGCTCAACCTGGATCATGGAGCCGATCCAGCCGATCCGGCTGCCGACCTGCGGGAGGTGGCGTTTGGACTCAGCGCGGCAGAAGCGGACGGAACGTTGCAGATGCTGGCGTCCACCTACTCATTGGACAATCACGTGGTCTATGACGGGATGAGCCGGAGCGGTCCGCGCATAATCAGCTTCGCGCCCATCCTTAAGCACGGCCTGTTTCCTCTGCCTGCGGTCCTCGATCAACTGATGAGAATCGGTGAGGATGCGATGGGGCGTCCGGTGGAAATCGAGTTTGCGGTTCGGCTTCCTAGGAAACCCCATGAAGCGGCTGACTTCAGCTTTCTTCAACTGCGTCCGCTGGTGCTCTCTCGGGGTGGAGAAGACATTCGGCTGGAGAATGTGGAACCAGACCGCCTTGTATGCCAGAGCTCGCAAGTGCTGGGGCACGGTCGTTTGCAGGACTTACGCGACGTGATTGTCGTGGACTTCCACCGCTTTGAACGCGCCCGCAGCCACGACGTGGCCCAAAGCGTCGGCCATCTGAATGCCAAACTTGGCGAGCAGAACATCCCGTATCTGCTGATCGGAGTAGGCCGCTGGGGATCGACGGATTCGTGGCTCGGCATTCCCGTGGCTTGGGACCAGATCTCCGGGGCACGAGTAATTGTGGAGTCGGGATTCCGCGACCTGCGCGTGATTCCGTCGCAGGGCAGTCATTTCTTCCAGAACCTCACCGCCTTTCAGATCGGCTATTTCACCGTCAATCCCGATGCAGGCGAGGGCTTCATCGATTGGCAGTGGTTGACCGCACAACCCGCAGTCGAGGAACACGGCTGCGTCCGCCACTTGCAATTCGCGGCCCCACTTGTGGTGCTGATGAACGGTAAGACCGGCCAGGGGATGATCTTCAAGCCCGATACCACCTAGAAAAAGCCATTCGATCCTGCCGTCAATTCTGCCTGTCGTATCGGGCGGGGAGATCTGCGTTCGCCATATGAGGACAGAATCGCACATATTTATCGCTTCGATACGTATTTATCCGAGATATACTCTCTTGGCGACTGAAAGGAGCGCATTCGCTTGGGATCTCGAGATCTAGGTTTCCTCATATTCCTCCTGTTAGTGATCGGTTCGCGCATGTTTGCGCAATCGTTTCTCGACGACTATTTCGCCCGGGTCGCACGCAATCAGGCCGAACAGCCGCACTGGGCCACTCCGATTGCGACCGTCACCCCCCGTCTGGAGCAGGAGTTTCGCTATGACATCTTCTGGCAGGGGCACGCCGACGGCACGACTACCGAGAATTACGGCGGCAGTAAAGGACTGGAACTGATTCCTGCGAACAATGTTGAAGTGATCGTCAACCTCCCGCCTTACATCGTGCATAACAATCCCAAACAGGTCGATGGCTGGGGAGACGAATCCTTCTTGGTCAAGTATCGTTTCCTGTCCCGGAATGAGCAAAGTGGGAATTACATTCTCACAGCGTTTCTGGGATGGTCCATACCGACCGGCACGTACAAGAATGGCTCGCTTCATGCGGTCCTTACGCCGACGCTGGCATTTGGAAAGGGCTGGGGCCACTTCGATATTCAGACTACGGCCGGGATCGGTCTGCCGACTGGAGACACTGAGAAACTCGGCCAGCCTGTGACCTGGAACTTAACCGGCCAATACCACTTATTGCACAAGATCTGGCCCGAACTCGAGATGAATTCGACCTTCTATCATGACGGGCCGAACGATGGAAAGAGTCAGGTGTTTCTCACCCCGGGAGTGGTCTTCGGAAAGATTCCCCTTTGGCGTCGACTGGGCCTAACCGTCGGGACTGGCGTTCAAATCGCCGCCACTCACTTTCACACATACAACCACGGCTGGATTCTCAGCACTCGTCTGCCATTCTGATGACTGAAATGACCGTTGCTGTTCGCGACTCCCAACTCAGGAAATCTGGAGGCGCGCTCCCTCCCTAAAGGGGTAAGCGCGCCTCGGGCGAGATGGTCTTGAGTAAGTTACGGCTCGATGGCAACCAAGGCCCGAACCAGAACGTCCACTTTGGGAGAACCGATTCCAGTCACCAGGTCATAGCCGGCTACGGCCGTACACTGTGCGCCACAGCTTCCGTTGGTTCCAGACGTGATGTCATGGAAGTCGGCGTAGTGGGTCGAACTATAAAAGCTATACAAGTCGGCAATAGGCGTCTGGAGCGGACCCTTGCCCGCCGCCGCACGGCTGGAATTGGCGACCGCAAAGATCGCTCTCCAGTCGGGTGAAGACACGCTCGTGCCGCCGACTTGAACCCACTGCGGGTAGCCATAGGTGTCATAGACGGGAACGCCCGTACCCGGATTGGCGTCGGAAGAAATATCGGGAACGCAGCGATGGCCGCTACTGCCGCAGCCGGCAAAGATACCGTTCTGATAGGACTGGCCAGGCTGGACGGAGCTGATTCCGCCGCCGCTGCCGCTCCAGGCGGTTTCGTTTCCGTAGTTCGACTGCCGGGGATTGGGCAGCGGAGTAGCCGTGGAGAGCACCAGCGTCGTGCCCCCGACGGCGACCACATACGGAGATGCCGCGGGATAGCCGACTCCATGTCCATTGTCGCCGGTGGAAGCCATAAAGGTAACGCCCGGATGGTTGAAGTACGAATTGAACCCTAACTCGCTGGAGTCTTCACCACCGCTCCAGCTCATGGAAATCTGAGTGGCGCCGTGCATGCGCGCGACGTCAACTGCCGCCAGCAGGTCGTCGAAGCTGTTGCTGTTGGCTTCCACCAGTATCACTTTGGCTGCCGGGGCGAGAGAGTGGGCCTGCTGAACGTCCAAGTTGATTTCCAGTCCCCAACCGGTATCGCCGGGCGGATTGCCGACCTTGATTTTGGTGAAGCAACCGTTGCCCGTGGTGCAAGTGGGTAGGTTAAATTGAGTGTCATAAACTTGGAGGTCGGATTCGGCATTGGGATTATCGAAGGCATCCACGATGCCGATAATCTGTCCTTGTCCCTGGTTAGGGGTGTTATTGAGCCCGTAGGCTGCCTTTATTTGCACCGGAAAGAGACCATGTGGGGTGGTGCTGTCCTGTTGCACATCCATGATGCGGATTGGCGGATAAACAAAGATATGACTGCCAGGCCTCTGGGCCGCCAAGGGCAACGCCACGGCAACCAGAACTAACATGCTGAGCGAAAACCAAGCAATTCTCTTCATTCGGGTTTCCTTATTCCTTAGGTTCGCTGTATCGCCTGCGAAAAGCGCGATGGCCGTTGCAGGATAACGGCTCTCGTGGCTGACTGGGACGGGAAGGATTGACGTATTGTCTGTTACTCCAACGCAGAAGCCCGTCAACAAGGCATATCTCTATTGCGACGGGTCAGGATACTTCCTGCTAGCTTCCTGAATTGTCAATCACAATTCCCATAATGATCATTTAGGGATGCGGCTCCTAGCTAGCTTCATGCATGCGCCTCTCCAGCGCGCACTTAACAATACAAACGATTTAGCACATTATTTCGGCGTAGTTGCCGCAATCTATTGCAGCAAAATGCCACGCGTGTCCACATAAGCATCGACAACGCGCGGTCATTGATAATCACTAATCTGCTGTTACAATCAATCATTCCTATTCCGGGAGAACAGCTTGGACAATACTCTTGGAGTAAGTATCGACGAGGTAAAGTTGTTGGCTGTGCTGGTTAATTCCCGTGGAGCATTGGCATTCCTGCGTTACCTGTACCTAAGGAAACTCTGATTAAGTCCGGCTCTTTGAAGGGGACAGCCTTCAGGCCGTCGGAAAATGTCTGATTTTAGTCCGGGCTTTAGAGTGTGTGTGAGGACTCGTTTTGGGTTGGCGCGATGGAACGATCGTGCAAGATCCTGCCCCGCAAGGGCGAAACAATATTAGCCCAGCGCGCAAGAGAATATGTTGCGACCTCGTATGGGTTTGTGGCAGTGGAATGAAGTGGGCAAGAATCAGCCCCGAAATGAGACGAGAGATCCGAATACTTAATCGGAATTGCTCTAAGCGCCGCAGCGGCCTAAAAGCCGGGTATCAGACGATCAATCGCAGTTGCGCGAGGAAAGGCACCACCCCATCCGCAATTCCTGCGCCGTGTCGCGATCAAGTTCAGCGAGCATCGGAATAAGGAACGAACTCCACAACCCAAATGTCGTCGAAATTTCCTAGTACACGATACGTATGCGTGCTTTGCGAGTCATAGGCCAGAAGATCGACGATGCGCAACGACGGCCAAGGCGCCAGCACCAGGAAACGGGTGTGCTCCTGCGCCGCCTTCAACAGGAACGTCTTGGCCTGGCGCTCAGCTTCGTCATTCAAGGTGCGGGGAAGCGGGACCACCGGAGCGCTCACTTTGTAGTAGCTCAAGGGCGAGTACAACACGCTTTCGCTGGGGACGGCAGGCATGGGCTGAAAGTCGGCTTCCACCAGAGGGCTGCACATCAGCAGAGGCGCGTGATCGGCGGCGGCGTTGGCATCGGCAAACGCCAGCGCGCCCTTCCACGACTCTTCGTGCCTGCGCGACAGGGGCGACGAATAGGCCTGAAACAAGCATAGCCCCACAAAAGCGAAACAGAACAAGCCCCGGAGAGCGCGCGAATCGAGGGCGCTGCATATCCATCCCCAGCACAAGGCAATGCCAGGAACGGCTACCAGCAGATAGCGCGGAATGAAGACATGCACCGAGGTGGTCACGCTGATGGCGTACAGACACAACATCGGGACCAGGGCCAGGCTCACGCACAGCAGGAGGTTGCCTAACCGCTCGCAGTTGATGGCCAACTGCCGCGCCACAGCCGCGAACAGGATGACGCCAGCCAGGACCAACAACTGTCCCTTGCCCGGATTCAGCACCTGAAAAACTGATGTCCATTGCGGCGCGTCGGCGAAGGAGTGCGTGGTCCGCGTCTGGTAGATGTATTTGAGCCGCGGCAACACTGGAAGCAGCACGATTGCAAAGCAGCCGAGCGCGATGCCGATTTGCCGCAGATCGTCTCGAAGCGAAGCGTGGCGAGTCAGCAAGTAATAAACAGCGAGCGCCACCAGGATGCTGGCAAACAGATAGTGGAAATAGAAGATGCCCGCGGCCGCGATTCCGAAAAGCGCAGCGTACCCAGTGCGGTTGGTCTTGATCCAGCGCAGGAACAGGAAAATCGTGAGATTGGTTACCAGCAGCGCGAACGGATAAGGACGCACATCAATTGCGGCGAACGCGATCCCTCTGGGCAGAATGAACAACATGGTCGCGATGAGCGACACGTCCCAATCGAATAGTTCCTTCGCGCAGCGATAGAAGACATACACCGCAGCCAGCATGGCAAGGATGGAGGGAATCCTGAGGACCAGTTCCTGGTCGCCAAAAAGCGTCTTCGTAAGCCACAGAATGTAAGCGTAGGCAGCGAAGGAGTTGCCCTGTATCGACCGCGACCAAATCTGTTTGAAGCCTGCGGCAATCTGCCAGTAGGAGAGAGTTTCATCTGTCCACAACGGCGCCCGCACCGCAAGAAACCACACGGAAAGCGAAGCCAGCAGAGCTACGCCGTAAGCCGCAGCTAGCAAAGTTTGGCTTTGCGGACGTTGGGCGATTTCCGCTTCCGGGGTGGTAGATGCGACGTCCAGGGTCGGATTTGACATAGTCACTTCAGCCGTCTGTTCAGCGGGCTGCGGAATAAGGAACGAATTCCACAACCCAGATATGGTCGAATTCTCCAAGTACGCGGGGCACGTGGGTGCTGCTTGAGTAATTGGCGAGGTAATCGACGGTCGGCAGCGATGGCCCGGCGGCCAGCACCAGGAAGCGCTTATGCTCCAGCGCTGCCTTCAGTAGAAATTGTTTTGCCTGCCGCTCGCTTTCCGCAACCAGTGATCCAGGAAGAGGCACGACCGGGGCCCTCACTTTGTAATAGCTCAGGGGCGCGAACAGCATGCTTTCGCTGGCAACTGCGGGCATGGGTTGGGTGTCGCCTTCCACAAATGGGCTGCACATCAGCAGCGAGGCATGGTCTTCGGCGGCGTTCGCATCCGCAAATTCAAGGGCATACTTCCAGGAGAATCCATGAATGCGGGCGGCGGGCGCAGTATAGGCCTCGAATACGCACAGCGTCACAAATACGAAGCAGAACAAGCCGCGAAGCGGACGCGAATCGATCAGGCTACAGATCCATCCCCAGCACAAGGCCAAGCCGGGCGTAGCCTCGAGCAGGTAGCGCGGGATGAAGACATGGATCGGCGTGGTCACGCTGATCGCATACAGAGACAGAATTGGGACCAATGCCAGAGGGGCGCACAACCGGAGCTTGGCATACATCTCGCGGTTCGGAGTCAGCAGCCTGTGCGCCAAGGCAGCGAGGACAAGAGCACTGGCCAGAGCCAACAATTGCCACGTGCCGGGATTCAGCGTCTGCAGCAGCGATACCCACCGGGGCGCCTCGTTGAAGACGTGTGTGATTCGCGTCTGGTACATGTATCTAAGCTGAGGCCAGACCGGAATGATGAAGATTGCGAAGCACCCGAGCGCGGCGCCAATCTGCCGAAGATCGGAAAGGAGCGAAGAGTGCCGAGTCAACAGGTAACACGACGCGAACGCCAACAGGATGACGCCGAATAGATAGTGGAAGTAGAAGATGCCGGCTGCGGTAACGCCGAAGAGCGCCGCGAACCCAACCTTGTCTGTCTTCATCCAGCGCAAGAACATGAAAATCGCCAGATTGGTTAGCAGCAATGCGAAGGCGTAAGGACGCACGTCAATCGCCGCATATACGACACGGCTGGGAAGAGTGAACAATATGGTCGCAAGGAGCGAAATGTCCCAGTCGAACAGCTCTCGCGCGCACCGGTAGAAGACGTAAATGGCGACCAGCATGGCTAGCATTGAGGGAATTCTAAGGACGATCTCACTGCTGCCGAAAAGCGTCTTAGTCAGCCAAAGGATGTAAGGGTAGGCAGCAAACGAATTGCCCTGTACGGAGCGCGCCCAAATCTGTCTGAAACCGCCGGCAATCTGCCAGTAGGAAAGAGTCTCGTCGTTCCACAAGGGCGCCCGTACCGCAAGGAACCACTCCGAAAGGCAGACCAGCAGGGCCACGCGGTAGGCCGCGGCAAGCCACGTGTCGTATTTCGTGCGGGACGTGGCTTCCGCTTGGGGACCTGTGCTTACTACATCCAGGATTGCATTTGACATGGCCTGACCGGTCCGCAAAGAGTGAAACTTGCCCTCGATTATCCCTTAGGTTGATTCGCAGACTGGGTGGTGTTTTTCTGTTGCTGGGCCTCCGTGATCATGTGCTCGATCACGGCCTTCTGGGGAAAGTTCGGATTCCGCTTGAGCAGCGTTTGCCACGCGGCGACCGCCCCCGCGACATCGTTCTTGCCTTGCCACTTGATGATGCCAATGTTCATCAGCGTGCCCGCATGCTTGGGATCGTAGGTCAGCGACTTGTCAAGCTGCGCAAGCGCGCCATCTATGTCACCGGTATAGTACATGCACGAAGCCATGTCGGTGCGGATCGCGACGTTCTTGGGATCGACATCCAAAGCTTTTTGGAAGTACGAAATGGCGTCCTGGAATTGATGGGCCGCCTTGTAGGTCAGAGCAATCTTGTTGAGCAGATCTACATTCTTGGGATCGGTCTTCAGCTTGGCCAGCAGAGGCTCCGCTTGCTTGTCGGCCATCCGCTTCATGTCATCCAGAGTCGGCATGGGTTTTTGTCCTGTGGCAGATGGCGGGACGGCAGGCTGCATTTCGGCGGAAGCCGGCGCCGGCTGATCGGCTGGTTTGGCTGAGCCGCGCACCAGGTATCCCACCAACACGCCGATCAGCAGGCAGACGGCCGCCATGATGTAGGTTTGGGTCGGCGTCCAAATGGTGTTGCCGGTTTGCTTCGATTCCTCTTCCATGCTTCGCTACTCCTTCATGGCAATCCGGGAGGGGCCTGCTCAAGCTCTCTCCCGGCTCGTATGCTCCGCAAGAACTTAGGTAAAGTGCACATAGGGTGCCAAACGTGCCAGATTGGGAACCAGTAGGTAGTTGCTCAGATTCAGCAACTTAGCGATGACTGAAAAATCGGACGCGGCTGCTTGCCATTTCATGAAGCGTCTTTGTCCGCACTGCGCGTGTGATTTGGCGCGGCAGAGTGTCTTCGGAGGACGTAATCGATTGGCCTGTCAAGACTTATTCGAGTTTCATTTTGGAAAGCTAACTGCACTCCAATCGAATATGAGTGTTGTTGCCGACGAATCGCGTCCGCCGGCGAAAGGCGAAGAGCGAAAGGCGAAGAGCGCAGGTCTGAGCTTTTTGGAAGAACTGCGGCCGCTCCTGCGGTTGCGCTGGCTGCAGTTGCTTACGCTGGCCGGCCTTCTGGTCGCGGTGGGGGTTATCGCCTTCAACCTGAAGTTCTCGGTGCTCGACCTGGACATCTGGTGGCACCTCAAGATCGGCGACTGGATCGTCCAGCACAAAGTGGTTCCCCACACGGGCCTCTTCTCGTGGACTGCAGCCGATCGCCCCTGGGTGGCTTACAGTTGGGGATACGAAGTTCTGATGTCGCGCGCTTATGCGTGGTTTGGGCTGCTGGGCATTGGGCTGTACGGAACCCTGCTGACTCTCGGCGTCGCGTACTTCATTTACTGGACACTACGGCGTCTTTCCGGGCGCTTCTGGTTGGCATGCATCCTGGCGGTGATTACCTGCTCGGCGTTTCTCTTTAATCTGATGCCGCGGCCGGTCTTCTTTTCCATGATGCTGTTCTGCATGACCCTGACGCTGGTGTTGGAAGCGCATCGCACAGGCCGCGTGCAGCTTCTCTACTGGCTGCCACTGATTTTTCTGGTGTGGGCGAACCTGCACATCCAATTCGTCTATGGACTGTTTCTTGCCGGCCTGCTGGTGGCGGTGAATGTGGCGCAGCGACTGGCCGAGCGTTTTGGATTCGCACCAGGTTGGTTGCTGCTTGCGAAACTTCCGGCGGCAACGTTGGCGGCGGTTTTTGCCGCGTGCATGATTGCGACCTGCATCGGACCGAATTCCTACCACTTGTACCAAGTGATCTTCGGATATGCCCGGTCGAAGACCGCCTACCAGATGATCATGGAGTTACAACCCCTGACCTTCCGGGCCTACAGCCATTACGTGCAACTGCTGCTGACCGCTGCCGCGTTTTTCGTTGTTGGACGCCAGAGCAAGGTTGACGCGTTCAAGCTGGCTTTGCTGGCCATCGCCAGCGCGGTCGCCTTCCGCACCATGCGCGACGCGTGGTTCATCTGCATTCCCGCTGCGGCGTGCATCGCCGACTCGCTTGCAGACGACACGGAGCGTGAGGCGAAAGAAACGTGGCTGGAGAATGTTGGTGTAGCGGCGGTGGTCGCGTTGTCATTGCTGCTGTTCGCGGGCAGCGCGGATTTCAACACGCGCGGTCTGGACCGGGCGATCAGCGGGTTTCTGCCGGTGAATGCGGCCAACTATTTGCGCCGGAACCCTGCGCCCGGCCCGCTCTACAACACCCTCGACTGGGGCGGCTTTCTCATCTGGTACATGCCGAACTATCCCGTCGCCATCGACGGGCGAACCGATCTCTACGGAGACGAATTGGAAGAGCGCTTCTTCACCACGGCCAATGGCGCGCCATCGTACGTAGACGATCCTTACCTTAACCAGGCGGGAGTTGTGATCTTGCAGAAAGGGAATAATCTCGTGAGCTTCTTGGAAGCGGACTCGCGATTCCGGCTTGTATACGAGGACGAACTCGCAGCGGTGTTTGTTCGCAGCCGCTCAGGCTCACAGCAACCCCCGGGGGATCGGTGACTCCCCTGGCGCGCTCGGGCGCGCCCGTCGATGGGGTGTGGCGCGATCATGATCGCTGGGCCATTCCAAGCGATGAGTGGGCCGAGAATCGGCAGCGCCTTTTTGCGTCATGGCTCGCCAATAAGCGAGAATCCTAATATGCAGAGCACCCACGGCGCCCTGCGCGTCGGAGTCGTCGGCGCCGGAGCCTTCGGCCGTAATCACGCGCGCGTCTATCGCGACCTTCAGGCCGATCCATCGCAAAATATCGAATTTGCCGGGATCGTGGATATCGACTTCATACGCGCACAAGCAGTAGCTAGCGAATTCGGCACCTCCGCGTTTCGGTCAATCGAGGAATTGATTGCGGCTGGGGTGCAAGCCTGCTCGGTCGCGGTGCCCACCGCTGCTCACCTCGAAGTTGCGCGGCAGTTGATGCAGCAGGGTGTCGACGTCTCTGATTGAAAAGCCGCTGGCGGCTACCGTGGCCGAGGCCGATGAGCTGATTGCCATCGCAGAGCGGCATGACCGAGTGGCACAAGCTGGCCATCTCGAGCGCTTCAATCCCGCGGTGCGCGCCACCTTCCCGTTGCTCACGCAGCCCATGTTCTTCGAAGTGCACCGCCTCAGCGTTTTCAGCCCGCGCTCGCTCGACGTGGACGTGGTCCTCGACCTGATGATTCACGATCTCGACATCGTGCTGGCGTTCGTGCAATCGCCGGTCAAGGAGGTGCGTGCGGTCGGCTTGCCCATCCTCTCGCAGAAGGTGGACATCGCCAACGTGCGCATGGAGTTCGAGTCCGGCTGCGTGGCCAACTTCACCGCCAGCCGCGTCAGCACCGAGCGCGTGCGCAAGCTACGCTTCTTCCAGCCGCGGCAATACGTCTCGCTCGACTATTCCAGGCAAGACGTGCTGGTGCTGACGGTGAATGACTTGTCGCCCGACCCGGCTGGCATGGATCCGTTTAATCCGGCCAGCGTGGTCGCCGATGCGCTTCCGGGGATCACACCATTCAAGCCTGAGGTCGAGCGGCAGGAGCCGCTGCGCGCTGAGTTGGAAAGCTTCCTGCGCGCTGTGCGCAATCGCTCCCGGCCCGAGGTCACGCTGGAAGATGGCCGGCGGGGGCTCGCATTGGCTATGCAGGTGGTTGACGCGATCGCGGTGCACAGCCGCCGGGTGCATTTGGCGGAATTGACTCGCGCGCCCGGCTAGCCTACGCTTCTCGAATCAGCGATGTCGGATGAACCGGTCACCATTGCGAAATTCCTAACCCTTGGCGAAGCCAAATTGGCGCAAGGCAAGCTGATCTCCGCCGGGATTTCGGCCTTCGTGTGCGACGAGAACATGCATGCCATGAACTGGCACATGGGCATGGCACTGGGGGGTATTCGCTTGCAGGTGCCCGACAGCCAGGTGGTGCGGGCGCTGGAAGTTCTCGACGATTTCGAGCCGGACGAATCCGCCGAAGTGGAAATGGAAGACGGCGACGAAGAGATGGAAGATGTCGCCTGTTGCCCGGAATGTGAATCGCTGGAGATTCGCGAGGTAGCCAGCGCGAACCCGCGTCAGATCGCGTTGTGGTCGGCCGCCATACCCTTTCCCGAGTCCCCGGCGCAGGACACGCATCGCTGGAAATGCCTGTCTTGCGGCTACCAGTGGCGGGAAGCGGAAGAGTAGGGCAGGCGGCGAAAATCCCAAATTCCTGTACTGCCGAAGTCCTTCCCTAAGCCGATGGCGCATGCGACAATAGCATTTCCTTCCTGATCGCCATGAACCCAGTTGATAGCGCACCCAGCCTCGCCAAAGAACCCACCATCACTCCAGAAGTGCTTCGCGACCACGGAATTTCGGCTGAGGAGTATGACCGCCTGCTGAAGTCGCTGGGCCGCGAGCCTACGTTTACTGAGCTGGGTATCTTCAGCGTGATGTGGAGCGAGCACTGCTCCTACAAGTCGTCGCGCGTGCACTTGAAGCGCCTGCCCACGCACAGCCGTCGCGTGGTGCAAGGACCCGGTGAGAACGCCGGCATCATCGACATCGGCGATGGCTGGGCCTGTGCCTTTAAGATCGAGTCACATAATCATCCTTCGTTCATCGAGCCGTTCCAGGGTGCAGCCACCGGCGTTGGTGGCATTCTGCGCGACATCTTCACCATGGGTGCGCGGCCGGTCGCCATCATGGATTCGCTGCGCTTCGGCCCTATCACGCCTCAGCCCGGTTTGGACCAGGCCACCCTGCACAAGAACCACTCCGTGATGGAGGGCGTGGTAAGCGGCGTCGCATCGTACGGAAACTGCTTCGGTGTTCCGAACGTTGGCGGCGAGGTGAAGTTCGAGAGCTGCTACTCAGGCAATCCACTAGTCAACGCCTTCGCGCTGGGGCTGGTGCGCCGCGATCAGATTTTCTACGCCAAGGCCGCCGGTGAAGGAAACCCCGTGATCTATGTTGGCTCCAAGACCGGCCGCGACGGCATACACGGCGCCACCATGGCGAGCGAAGAGTTCAGCGAGGAATCGGAGGCCAAGCGTCCCAACGTGCAGGTCGGCGACCCGTTCCTGGAGAAACTGCTGCTCGAGGCCTGCTTGGAGGCCATGCAGACCGGCGCGGTGGTTGGCATCCAGGACATGGGAGCGGCTGGCCTCACGTGCTCGACCTGCGAAATGGGCGGGCGCGGTGGGGTGGGACTTGAGATCGAGCTCGACCTGGTGCCCCAGCGCGAAACCGGTATGACGCCGTACGAAATCATGCTGAGCGAATCGCAGGAACGCATGCTGCTGGTGGCCGAGAAGGGCCGCGAGGACGAAGTGTTTCGCGTCTTCCAGAAGTGGGGACTCGACGCCGTCACCATCGGCCGTGTAATCAATCTGCCTGCCATGCGCGTGTTGGAACACGGCAAAGTGGTCGCGGAGATTCCCAACGCCGCGCTCACCGACGATGCGCCGCTCTACCATCGCCCGCTGGAACGCTGGGAGCCGTCTGTTTCGCGCGACGTTCCGGCGAACGTTCAGTTGGGCGGCAAGACGAAATTCACCGACGAGCTGAAGCAATTACTCGCCAGCCCAAACATCTGCTCCAAGCGCTGGGTCTTCCAGCAATACGACTCCATGGTGCAGACCAATACGGTGGAGGGCCCGGGCGGCGAGGGCGGAGTGATTCGCATAAAAGGGACGCAGCGCGGCCTGGCGATGGCGCTCGACGGCAATAGCCGCTGGTGTTATCTCGATCCCAAGCTGGGAGCCATGCATGCCGTCGCGGAGTCGGCCCGTAATGTTGCATGCACCGGCGCAACACCTGTGGCGGCTACGAATTGCCTGAACTTCGGCAACCCGGAGAAGCCGCACATCATGTGGCAGTTCTCGCAAACCATCGACGGCGTGTCCAAGGCCTGCGAAGAGCTGGAAACTCCCATCACCGGCGGCAATGTCAGTTTCTACAACGAGACGCTCGGCGAAGGCATCTATCCGACGCCCGTGATTGGCGTCGTCGGAATTATGGAAGACGTACACAAGGCCGTCGGCCCCAATTTCCGCGAGCCGGGACGCGCCCTGCTGGTCATCCGAGGTTCCGAGATTGGTGACGCGGCCGATGTCGAGGCGGAGTTTGGCTCCTCCGAGTACGCCAAGGAAATTCTCGGCGAGATCTGGGGTTTTCCGCCGTCGCTGGAGTTGGAGAAGGAAGCGGCGCTGCAGAAAGCTGTGGTGGAGATGATCGGCGCGGGCCTGCTGGAGTCGGCCAAAGACTGCTCGGAGGGCGGGCTGGCGGTCACGCTGGCGGAGTGTGGTTTTGCCAACGGCATTGGCGCCCAAGTCGACCTTAGTTCCCACGAGTTGGTGCCCGAATTCGTGCTCTTTGGCGAAGATGCCAGCCGCGTGCTCATTTCCTGCGACCCGCAAAACGTCCAGCGAATCCAACAGGTGGCGGGGAAATTTGGTCTCTCAGCGGAACCGATAGGGGATACGGGTCCTGACCAATTGGAAATCCAGGTTGACGGAAAGGTGTCCGTCAAAGCAAGTGTCTCAGAATTGCGAGAAGCATGGGCAAATGCCTTGGAACGCGCCCTTCACGTGGAAACCGAGGAGCGGCTGGTTCCTTCCACGTTGCAGAAGAGCTAACAAGCGTCGTGGGTAGTGCGGGTTTTTAGCGTGTGGGTACCAATACCGATAGTTGCCAGTGGATTTGCTGGCCGAAAAATTCAGCGCCGTAGGCGCGGCATAGTTTAGCCCAGCACGGAGCCGAAGGCGGAGTGCTGGGTAGGGTGGAAAATGGAACCGAGTCCCGTAGGGACGGCACCGGTTCTCAGAGGGCTTTAGCCCAACATCAGGGTGAGCGATGCTGATTCCTTCCGATAAGCTACGAGAAGAATGTGGCGTGGTGGCGATCTACGGCCATCCCGAAGCCTCCAAGCTCGCCTACCTTAGCCTATACGCGCTGCAACATCGCGGTCAGGAATCGGCGGGCATCGCAGCCTCCAACGGGGAGCAGCTTCAGCTGCACAAGGCCATGGGTCTGGTCTCCGATATTTTCACGGCGGATGCGCTGGCCCGCGTTCCCGGCTCACTGGCCATCGGCCACACGCGCTATTCCACCGCGGGCGATTCGGCGCTGCTCAATGCCCAGCCCATCATGGTGGAGTGTAACAAGGGCAAGATCGCTCTGGCGCATAATGGCAACCTCACCAATGCGCTCGAGGTGCACGCTCAACTTGAGCAGCAGGGCTCCATCTTTCAGACCACCAGCGACACCGAAGTTGTGGTCCACCTCATTGCGCGTTCGCGCGAACAGACCTTGCCGGACGCGGTTGCCGATTCGCTGCGCCGCATCGAAGGCGCATTTTCGCTGGTCATGTTGACTCCCGACCGGGTCTTTGCCGCCCGCGATCCTCGAGGATTTCGTCCGCTGGTGATGGGCCGCATCTCCGGACAGGCGGCGCATCGGGCCGACACAATTGTCTTCGCGTCCGAAACCTGCGCGTTCGACCTGATCGGAGCCACCTACGAGCGCGAAGTGAAGCCGGGCGAGTTGGTAATCGTTGGACCGGAAGGGGTCCATTCACGCTTCTATTCGGCGGCGCAGCCGCAATCGAGCTGCATCTTCGAGCACGTTTATTTCTCGCGGCCTGATAGCCTGGTGTTCGGTAAGGCCGTCCAGCAGACGCGCGATGCCATGGGCCGCCAGCTCGCGCTGGAATCTCCGGTCGACGCCGATATCGTGGTTCCGATTCCCGACTCCGGCGTAACCGCCGCCTTGGGCTTTTCGTACCAGAGCGGCATCCCCATCCAGTTTGGATTGATCCGCAACCATTACGTCGGCCGGACGTTCATCGAGCCCGAGCAACGTGTGCGCGACTTTGGCGTAAAGCTCAAGCTGAATCCGGTGCGCAATGTGCTCGAGGGCAAACGCGTTGTGCTAATTGACGACTCCATCGTGCGCGGCACCACCAGCCGCAAGATCGTGCGGATGGTCCGCGAGTCAGGCGCAAAAGAGGTGCACATGCGCATCTCCTGCCCGCCGACCATCTCGCCTTGTTATTACGGCGTGGACACGCCTTCCAAAAACCAGTTGATCGCGGCTAATAAGTCGGTGGACGAAATTCGCGAATACATCGGCGCCGATTCGCTCGCGTACCTGTCGCTGGAGGGTCTGCGCAGAGCCGCTGGGGAAGGCGACGAACCCTTCTATTGCACCGCCTGCTACACCGGCAAGTATCCGACGAACATCGTGGAAGTGGAAGACATCGCACCCGCCATGGCAGCGGGCGACTGAACGCCTCGGAGCCAAGTCTCTATGAAGATTCTGCCAGCATTGCAGCAATTTCATGCGTCGTCTGTTGCGGCGTGGTCCGGCCGAACCACAGGATCCCTATGCGCGGGTTCGTGTGCCTCTTCGTCGCGGGCCGGGCGGGCGCAGCAGCGCAGTCGCTCTCGAAGAGCCTCCCGAAAGCAAAGCGATCGCGGCGTTCTCCCGCTGGCGGACTCGGGATCAATAGAAGCTGCTTCCGGCTGCTTCATGTCTCTTTTGATAGCGCCCTATTCCGTTTTGGTCGTGCCGTAGTCGGTCCGCAGCTCGTTGTTTCGGATTTGCTGGATGAAGATAGGAACCTCCCGGTTGATCAGATCAGCGCGATCGATTTGTATGTAGTGTCCGCTTCCTTTTGCAATGATTCTACGGCTGCGAGTGGACAAGCGCTTTAGGGCTTCCTGCGCTTGGTCCCACACCACACTCATTTCGAGCGCCAACTGAGGCGGAAGGCCCGCAGTCTGCCTCATCTGTTGAGGATCCTCCGAAAAGATCAAGACTGGCAGGTCTCCATATGGCCCTGTATTGATGGTCTCCTCGCCGGACCGCCGAATGCTTGTGTACTCTCTCCTCCATTCGCTCAACAACAGGCCGCATTGGAGTTCTGACGTCATTTTTCCAGTGGGCCCCTCAATACCAGGCACCGCCGAGCATTGGCCCATAAGCCGTGGTACACCAAGAGCAAAGGCCGCAACATAAGAATCGTAGACATACTTAGAAATGGAATTGCGTGCTCTCAGCTCAGCAGATCCATGGTCCTCCAGCAAAGGCGTAGAGCCGTCAACGAAGATCAGCCCGGTCACGTCTGGGGGATAACGGGTGGCGTAAGCGCGTATATAGACACCTGCTATCGAGTGTCCCATTAAGACAATGGGGCCGTGAACCCCGGCTTGCTGCAGCAGAGCATGTAATTGATTGACAATGCTATCGGCGTCTCGCGGACCGGGCTGCGGAGTACTCCAGCCCATTCCGGCGCGGTCATACGAGCAAACTCGCGTAGTCTTGGAGAGTTCCGGTTGCACCTTGGCCCATGCCAGGGAATCATTTCCCATACCCGCGTCGAGGACAATCGTGGGCGAGCCTGCACCCGTGCAGTAGAGATGCATGTCGTGTCCATTAACACGATAGATTGTCCCGGGAGCCGGGTAGATCGCGCGATAGTACCGCAGGGCCACCGCGTTGAATATGGTGCTGCCGGCAGCCACCACGCAAACAAGGATGACCAGCGAAAGCAATACCCATTCGGTAATGCGACGCCACCTGGCAGGTGGTGTGCGTTGCAGGGTGCGCAGGCGGCGGATGGAAAGCACGACGATTAAAATCGCGATCAGTACGATGACGATGGGAAGGCCCAGCGGATTGGCATTCAAAGAGCGCTCCTTCAGGAAATTCCCGAACAACGACTGCCGTTAACTAGGACGTGGACAACGTACTCTAGCCCATCAGCCGCCATAAGTAACCGATATTCCGCCGAGCTCACCTGGCGTACAATATTTTCCGTCCGGCTTCCAACAGCAATTGCAGACCAAGTCTCCCCACCCGGATCGGCCCCGCAGAATGGTCTTGAGCATTTTCAGCATTGATGTAGTCAGGCGAGTACGGTCATAGCGCCGCTTCAGCGCCGCGTCAACTGCGGATAAACGAACCGCTTGAGCCGTTGCGGTTATTGAAAATGACCGTAACGGCTCAAGCCTAATGGTGTAGGGCGATCTTGGACGCCAGCCTGAAGGCCAGCTCTACCCGATCTGCACCGAGCCGGAAACTGGCTTAAGTACAGCTTTGCGCGTCAAGTTGTGTCGTGAAAATTGAACACGTTGGAGGAGCATCATGGGTATCTACGGAGTTGCCTTTGAGCCATACGTCGGACCCTGGGTTGGTGACGGCCCCGTGCTTTACAACACCTACACGCTCGATCAGGTCAATCAGCTCCTGAAGCCGGTGGCCGGGCACTTTTCCCTGATCACGACCTATGGCCAGGGTACATTCGTCTGGCAGGGTGTTCCGAATATTCAGGATGCCAACCGCTTCAACATTCAGGCGGCCAAGACCGCTGGTCTAAAGGTCAGCGCCGGCTGTTATCAGATCGGCGCCGACTCTAATAACGATTCCATCAACGTCGAGTGGTCAAAGACGGAGATCGACTACGCCATCCAGCAGGCCAAGACCTACGGCAACGTGGTGGACCTGGTCATCGGCAACGAGTGCATCTGGGGACCCAACTCGACGCAGGCGGTCATCGATCTCATTAACTACGCGAAGGGCAAGCGTGCTCCGCTCACTGCGGCGACGCTGCCCATCACTACCCGCCAGCAATGGGGCGTGCTCGGCGGCGTGGACAACACCAAGCCGGAATATGCCAGCATGCGACAGAAACTTCTGGCTCTGATGGCCGCGTGCGAGAGCCACGTTTACGGAAACATGTATGCCTACTTCGATCCCAACATCGCCGGCCAGATCGGACAGAATCCTACGCAGGCTACGTTCACCCAGGCAGTTACGGCGAGTATGACAAATCAGTTGTCAGGGTTGAAGACGGCATTCTCGAACCAAAACATTGGCCTCGAGATTCGGATCGGCGAAACCGGCTGGCCCACACAGGGTTCGCAGAAAGACCAGCCCAATGCGTTCCTCGCCAACGTGACCAACGCCCAGTGGTATTACCAGGCCGTGGTCAACTGGGCGAAGTCGAATGGCACGAACACCGTCATCTTCGCGGCCTACGATGAACCATGGAAGGGCCCAGCCGACGGCTCCAACAGTGAGGCGTTCTTTGGCGTCTGGAAGGCCAACGGGACTGCCAGCGATCGGGGCCACCACACGCTGAATGGCGTGACGGCTAAATACAGCATCGGGTGAGCAGTAAGCACGGCACCGAGGGCGGACGAATCTCACGCGGTAAGTCTTCGACCGAAAGTAGCTCCGAGACCTTAAACTAATGGCTCACGGCACGCTAGCTAGACGTGGTGCCTTTCGCCTGCAACATCGTAGTTGTTCTACTTGCGACACAGCTAGTTGAGCCTTTGCTTATCTGCTATTTGACACTTGCTAGCCTTACAACTTCCTTATAAAAAACTCGGTAGTTTACTATAGGTTGGAGGTTTCTGTTTAAGAAGCTGGACGCTGCGTCAGTCGCATGCTTAGAGCATTTCAAGAGTTGGTGTATCCGCTTGCACTACCCAGGACATAGCCACTCTGGAATTGCTCTCTCGCGGTAACCGCAGTCCTCTCGATTCTCCCGCGTGCCGATGGAACGCTCTCGCACGGATATGATGGCCGCCTCTTCGCGAACTCGTAGCTTTGTTTTGGTCTTTCTGGCCCTGCTATCACTCACTACACTGGCGTGCGCACAGTCGGTTTACCAGGCCATTATCGGCAACGCGGAGTTCGTTCTTCTCAACCAGATCACGCACTCCGGCCTGCTGCTGATTATCTTGTGCTTTAACCTGCTGCCGGCAATTGTGCTGGCCTTGGTATGGCTTGGCACTCTCGCCCTGGGGAAAACTGCTGCCGACAGGTTTCTCAGTTCAGCGTTCTTGTTGTTGCTGGTGCCATTTCTGTTGGAACTTCACAAGCGATACCTTTCCCCTGTACTGCACTTCCATCACCGCACCACTCTCGTGGCGATCCCCTTGGCGATTGCGGCATGGCTTGTGTTTCGCTACCGGGAAGAGTTCGAACGGTCGCTGCTCGTACTCTCGCCAGTGGTGGTGATTCTCCCTGGACTGTTCGTTTTACGGACTTGGCACGAGGTCCGGCCTAGAGTTGTGGCTCAGGCCGGCACGGTGGCAAGTGTCGCCGCCTTGGATACAAGCAAACCGCATCCTCCAATTTTCATTCTCTTGCTGGACGAGTTCACCCGTCCGGCGTTGCTCGACAACAATGGCAACATCGATGCATCCCGCTTTCCGCACTTCGCCGAGCTGGCGCGGAACAGTACGTGGTTCACTAACGCCACCGCCAATGCCGAATACACTATCCGCTCGATTCCGGTGATCGTTACGGGAAACTTTCCTCGCGGCAATCATCCCTCGGACAGGGCCTACCCGGACAACCTGTTCCGCCTGCTCGCGCCCGCCTACAACGTCACGATTCACGAATTTGTGACGCGCTTCTGCGCCAGCCCGGAATATCACTGCCCAGACGCATCGCGAGTGCGAAAGCGGAGTCACCTCCTTCAGGCTGTAGCCGAACTTTACCTGCTGCGGATCGCCCCGCTGTCTGTGGCGTTGAGGTTCACCGGAGCGGCCGGATTGCGCGAGCAGCAGGAACGCTTTCGCGAGTTCCTGGACGAGATCGGGGCCACGCAGGGAAGCAGACCACCGCTGGAGTTCATGCACTATAACCTGCCGCACGGCCCCTACTTGCTTACGCCCGACGGTGCGATTCACGAAAGGTCTCCCAGCTTTTTCGATCCAGCGCTCGCCGGAGACGCCACGGTGATTCAGCGCCTGCGCCACGACTACGAAATGCAGGTCCAATTCGTCGATCGTCAGTTAGGCAGGTTCCTGGACAAGCTAAAGCAGGCGGGAATTTATGATCGCGCCCTCATTGTCGTCACCTCAGACCACGGTGTGAGCTGGAAAAGCCAGGCCCCCGGGCGCCCTTTAAGCGAAGCGAACGCCGAGATGATCTTCCCAGTGCCGCTGTTCATCAAGCTGCCGGGACAGACCGAGGGACGGGTGTCCACTGAGGACGCGCAGCTCATCGACTTGGTTCCGACGATTGCTGGAGTCGCGGGCGTCAATGTTCCATGGCATGTGGCTGGGCACGATCTTTTTGAGCTCGATGGCCAGGACCGTCAAAAGATCATGGTCGACGAGAAGGGGAAGAAATTTGCCTACCCGTCGACGTTTGCGGAGACGAACCCGAGGCCCAACGAAAAACCAGGCTTCCTCTCGGTTAAGTTAAGGGGCACTTCTACGACACGGCCAAGTGAATACAAGGCTGGAGCCTCTGGTGGCCACCACCCTGGTCATTTGTGATAACAAGAACGTACTCAAGAGTTAAGCTGTTATGCCGAATCGGAAGGCGTGAACTACAGAAGCGCTTCTTGTCTGCCATCGCCGAATCGGGAAGAAACGCCATGACCCCACCCAAAAAGAACAATATCCCAGGCGACAAATTGGAGCGGTACGACAAACTTGTCAGGACCAATCCGAAGATCGCACGGAGAGGGGCCGCGAACCTTTACACCTCGCTGAACGGTCATATGTTTACGTACCTGAATCCATCCGGTTCGCTGGCCCTCCGGCTCCCCCAGGATGAAAGAGAAAAGTTTCTGAAGAAGTACAAGACAACGCTATTCGAGGCCTACGGCGCAGTGAGGAAGGAATACGTCACTGTGCCCGACAGCCTACTAAAGAATACAAACGTGCTGCAGCCCTATTTTCAAATGAGCTATGAATACATCAAGACACTGAAGCCGAAGCCAACCAAGAAGAAATCTCGATCAGCGGGTATTCCCGGCGGCGATTGGGCACAGCCGCCGTATTTGGGGAAGACAAATCGCAGCGCACCATTACGACGCCACCTTCTTCCCTGCCATTAACTTCTTCCGCAAATCTTCCACGTAGTGGTCCGTCATGCCTGCAATGTAATCGCACACAACTCTTACCACCTTTTCGCTTTCACATCTCTCGCGATAGCTGCGGGGCAGGGCCTCTGGATGGGCGATCAGATAGTCGAATACCTCGGTGACTACCTTCTCGGCCTGTCGCTTCTCCGGCTCTAGCGGCTTCGAGTTGTAGAGTGCCTCATACAGAAAGCTCTTGGCCTCACGACGCTCTTCGTCGACCTCCGGACTGAAGCCGGCCAGCCGCTCGGGATATCGGCGCAGGTCATCGAGGCTGCCGATCCCGGCCTGCTGCACACGCTGCCGCGTGTTCTCGATCAAATCGGTCACAAAACGGTTGAGAACACGCTTCAAGGCCTCGTTGAATTTCAGCTTGTCGGGAGCCTTCGGATATGTGGCTTCCGCCTCGACGTAGTAGCGCTCAAATACCGGGACCCGTTGGCGAATCTGCGGAAGGCGCAGCAGCCTGGCCTCGTAACCATCGTCAAGGTCGGCAGTGCTGTAGGCAATTTCGTCGGTGAGGTCGATCAGTTGTGCTTCCAGTGGCGGCCGCTCGTGCAGCAGGTATTTAGCCAACTCAGGATGTTCGGCTTCGCTGTAGTCATGCGAATGCTTGATGATGCCTTCGCGAACTTCGAAGGTCAGATTCAAGCCCGGGAAATCCGCATACCTCAACTCCAAATCTTCCACCGTGCGGAGCGCCTGCAAGTTGTGATCGAAGAACTCGCCGTGGCGGCGCATCAACAGATCCAGCGTGCGCTCGCCGGCGTGTCCGAACGGAGGATGGCCGATGTCGTGGACCAAGGCCAGCGCCTCGACGAGATCGACATTCAGGTTGAGCGCGGCGGCGATGGTGCGCGAGATTTGCGCCACCTCCATGGTATGGGTCAGGCGAGTACGAAAATGGTCAGAGTAGCGGCGGGTGAAGACCTGCGTTTTGTTTTCCAGCCGGCGGAAGGCGCGCGCGTGGATGACGCGATCGCGGTCCCTCTGAAAAGGGTTGCGATAGAGGTGCGGCGGCTCGGGATAGCGGCGTCCACGCGAATCCTCCACGCGAACAGCGTAGCTGGCGAGCATAGGATGAGTTTAGCAGCGGCCTAAGGCATGTCGCCACTTGGTAGCGGGTTAGTTTCGTCTTCCAAGCGCAATCCCTCTCGACGGGGGTCTTTTCTTCGCTCAGCATGTTAAGATGTTCAATCAAGAATCGAGGTATAGCGATTTTTTGCTCGACAATGCCTATACCAGCCGGCAAGGAAGTAACGTCATGCGTGCCCAGCAAATCAACCGCGTTAGCAGCAAAGTCATAATCGTTCTGTCTCTCACAGCGTTGCTCGCGGTACTTAGCGGGTACACGCAGCCGCCTCAACCGGACGAAGGATCGGCGGCACATATCTTTCAAATCGCAATTGTGTTGCTGGTGCCGATGATCTTGCTTTTCCTGGCCACGGCGGATTGGAAGCAGCGTTTGCGAGGCGCGCGACCCTTGGCATTTCCAGGCGTCGCCTTGGTTGTCGCGTTTGGAGCACTGTATTACCTGGAGCACTACCGCTGACCCGAGGGCTCCCACCCTCGCGCAGTAGGTATTGGTGTCGTGGAACTGCAGCGAGTGCCGCCGGCTGAAGCCGGCTCGAATATCAACGATCAGCGGGAGCGCGGCGCTGAAGCGCCGCATTACCTGTACTCGCTCGACTACGGTAGTTCATGACTGTTCGAATGAAAAAGGCGCTGCCGCGGCAGCGCCCTGATTTCCGCTAAGCGTTATTGCTTGGTCGTCGCCGTTTGTTTGGCCAGCTTCACCCGAGTGGTCTCCAGTTCCTTCTGCAACTTGGCAACCTCATCCTGGTCCACTTCGGCCGGAATCGTTTTGTTCCATTCTTCGAGAGAGCGCTCATAATTACTGGCAGCCAGCTTTAGGCGCCCTGTCTTCTGGTAAAGCTCGCCCAGGTGCTGATGCACCGTGGGATCCGTGTTAATCCGCTCGGAGGCACGCCGCAAGTTTTCTTCCGCAAGATCGTACTTCCCAAGCTTGTAATAGGCCCAGCCCAGAGAATCAAGGTAAGCGCCGTTCTGCGGATCCAGCGCCACCGCCCGGCGGATATAGCCCAGGGCCTCTTCCACCCGGGTGTCGCGGTCGGCCAGCATGTACCCCAGATAATTCAGCGTCTGCGCATTCTTGGGATCATCAGCCAGGACCTTGCGAAATGCCTCTTCTGCCAGGTCATACTTCTTTTGCCGCTCGTAGATGGAGCCTTGCACGAAGATGGCGTAATCCTTTTCTTCTGGTTTACTGGAGAGATCGATGGCCTTGTTGATGTTTTCTTCCGCGGCTGGCCATGCCTTCACGCGGCTGTACATCTGGGCCAACGCAACGTAAACCTCCTGGTCTTCAGCATTGCCCTTGAGCAAAGTTTTCACGTGCTCGATGGCCACGTCGGGCTTGCCCATGTCGGCTTGTTGCGAAGCCGAGACCATCTGCAAGCCGCGATCATTGGGATATTTCTTCGCACCCTCCGCCGCGACCTCGGTTGCCATTTGCCACTGCTTATTGTCGCGGTAGGTTGCCACGATCTGCCCATAGCCGCGAATGGCATTCTCATCCCCGAGATCAAGCATCTTACGGAAGGTATCCACGGCCTGCTGGTTCTTATTGGCTTCGCGGTAGACCGTTCCCAACCGCTCCAGGAAAACAGCACGGTTGTTCTTGTCGGGAATACTGTAGTCGCCATCAGAATGTTCGGTCTTTTGCAGCAACTGGTTGAGAATCTGAATGGCGTCTTCGTACTTCCCCTGGGCCTCGTCAATGACCGCGATGTTGTACTGCACCTCCAGGGAATCGGGCACGACAGAGGTGGCTTTCTTCAATGCTTCCAACGCCTGATCGAATTTTCCATTGCGCCGATCGATCTCCGCAATCCGCATGTAGGTCTGCGCATCCGAAGGGTCGGCATCGGCGATCACTTTGTACTGTTCCAGCGCGGCATCGGTCTGGCCATCATTCAACAGGTTCTGGGCCAGTCCGCGCACGGAATCCAGATTGTCGTGGTCAAGCTCGGTAGCGCGGCGATAGGCGTCGATCGCCTTCTTGTAGTCTTTCTCCTGCTCGTAGGTGAAACCAAGGGCGGAATACAACTTGGCGGTGCGCGCACTGTCGGGTATCGCGCTCAACACCTGGAGAGCGCGATTGGAGTCGCCTTCCTCGTTGTAAAGATAAGCCAGGGTGGTGACAGCCTCTTCCGAGTCGGGCTGTATTTTCACCGCCGTCTTGAACTCGTCTTCCGATTTCAGAAGCTCGTTATTTAGCCGATACAAGCGGCCCAACAGTAGGTGGTCTTCCACACTCTTGGGATCGAGCTTCACGATCTGCTCATACTGCTCGATCGCCAGCTTCAGGATCTCCTGCGACTGAGTGCCGGCCTGCATGTCGCCCAGCGAACGCAGATAGATGCGTCCCAGCAGGCGGCGCGCCTCCAGATTGTTGCCGTCGCGCTTCAGGATGTCCTGGGCCTCCAGGACAGCATCGCGAATGCGGCCGGTCTTGGCGTACAGTTCGGCGAGTCCGGCGTTCAGATAGTCGGAAGTGGGGTCGTTGTCGATCGCCAGCCGATACTCTTCAATCGCCTTATTGGCGTAGTCGGCGCGTCCGTACATGGAAACGAGTTCCTCGTACACGTGCGCCATCGTGAAGTGGTAATAGGCTGCAGCTTTGTCCGGCTGCTTCGGGGGCGCCGGTTCGGCAGGCGGTGTTGGGGAGCTTGCTTCGTCCTGGGTTGCAGCCGGAGACTGCTCAGGTTGCGCGGGCGCAGAGGAACTCGGTTGCTCCTGACCCGCGGGCTGCGAGCCCAGCTCGGGGGCTGACGGGGTCAATATGATAGTGGGAGCAGTAGTTTGGGCGATGCCGCTCACTGAGCCGGCGAGCAGAAGTGCCGCGAGAGAAACACAAATACGATTCAGGGTCATTAATAGCCAGCCACTCAACACCGATTGGATGCCGCGCCTCACACTGGAGTCTTCTTATTATTCTAGCTGCTTATGGACCAGCACGGCGAAAAGTTGGAGGGACTTTTCCATAATAGTTTTTTCTCGCCTTCTACGATTCGCCATTCGGGTCCTGCAAGTTCCATTGCTTAATAGGGCGATTTCACAGAACTGCTGAAAACGGGCCGTCCAGGTAGCGCGGGGATCCAAGGCACGGTTTTAGACCATTACTTTGTCATTCCGAAGGATTTGAGGCCTGAGGAACCTGCTTTTCCGGGCTTTGGTAGCCGATTCAAACGCCCGCTAGATTGGACGTCCCGCAGACCGAAAGGTTAAAACGAGGGGACAGCCTCCAGAATCCGCACCTTGCAGGAATTCTCCGCCGCCGTCAACAGAGCAGGTGACGTGGCCTATCTGCTCGACGCCGACCCCGTCGCCGCTCGCGCCCGCAAGCCCGAATATCCCACGGCCTTCCTGCACGAGTGCCGGCGAGCTTATTTCCTGTTGGCTGGCATTTTGGGAACGATGACCATCATCCGGCAGATGTCGCTCGTCGATGCAAAACGGGAGGGTGAAAATGCGATGGCGCGTGCGCTTGCCACCGACAGGAGCGAGATCGCAGTTAGTCTCGACACCGCGTCTGCCTCGGAAAGCCGCTGATCGGCTCTCGCGCCGCTGTAACAATTACCTATCGCCTCCCCTTCCTACGCGACCAGTATTGAAACAGTAAATGGCTTTGAACGTCGCAACGATGAAAATAAAAGGCTTACCGCTTGGCTTCTAGCGGCTGGGTTTGGCAGCCAACTTGTAACAGAAATAGTGTTGGCGCGCAGAGCCGTTGTGCGGAGTGCAACCGCCGCATCAGAACGAAAGTCGCAGAAAAAGCGTGGCCGGCATGACGGGCACCTTGTGCCAAAGGATCCTGGAGGAATTTTCTAATGAAGTCTCGTATTCTGTTTACCTTGCCGTTGGCGACCAGCCTGATGCTGCCGGCAATGGCCCAGCAGTCGCCTGCCGACAATCAGCAGCCCGCCGCTACGTCGTCATCGTCGCAGAGCAGCTCGCAACCGACGTCATCTTCAACATCTTCGAGCCCTACTGTCAGCTCAGATGAGAACATGACGGCGCGGCAGCCGCTCGAACCTGATATGCGGCAGGGGTTCTGGGGCAAGATGAATCCCTTCGCCCGCAAGAAATATGTACAGCGCCAGCTTAGCCCGATTCGTAACCGTGTGAATGAGCTCGACGATCTCACCGCCGCCAACGCCAAGGACATCAAAGATGTCGATGCCCGCGCGCAGGAAGGTATCCGCCAGGCTTCCGCCAAAGCGACTGAAGCCGACCAGCACGCAACCGAGGCCGGCAATCGCGCGCAGCAGGCCAACCAGACCGCTCTGCAAGCCAGCAATCGCTTGAACACAGTGGAGCAAGTCGTCGGCAACATTGACCAGTATCGCCCGGCTACGGAAACCGAGATCCGTTTCCGGCCCGGCCAGACCGCTTTGAGCAGTAAAGCCAAGGAAGCTCTCGACGGCATGACCACCAACTTGAAGGACCAGAAAGGCTACATCATAGAGGTACAGGGTTTCTCTACGAGCTACGGACGCGTTGGTATCCAGAACTCTCAGGCGCTGGCAAATTCCGTGGTGCGTTACCTGGTGGAAAAGAACGAGATTCCCGTGTACCGCGTCTTCGTACTGGGGATGGGAAATGCGCGGATCGCCGCATCTGAAGAAGGCGGAGCAAAGCCCGCACACGGGAATCGTGTAGAAGTCAGCCTGCTGAAGAACAACGTCGATCAGCTCGCCCTGGCGAACCAGCCCAGCGGCGAGATGAACCCGAACACTCAGGCGCCGCGCAGTAACTACTCCGCGCCATCCAATTATCAGTCGGCCCCAACGCAGCCGCAGTCCAACACCACCAATTCAACTCCGGCAAGCAGCAACCCTCCGCAGTCGCAGTAGTCCGGAATGGAACCCATGCCAAGCCCCTCGCACGAAAAAATGAGGGGCCCGGCCTTCTTCAGACGCATTCTGAAATGGGCGTCGCTCGCTTTCCTCCGAAAGTCCACGACCGGCAAAGATTGCTAGGGCAGTTCCAGAGTTCGTGTATCCGG
Source organism: uncultured Acidobacteriaceae bacterium (assembly GCA_963794545.1). GTDB lineage: Bacteria > Acidobacteriota > Terriglobia > Terriglobales > Acidobacteriaceae > Bog-257. The sequence continues at coordinate 307,689 of CAWCEH010000007.1, read as the reverse complement.
TGGGGGGTTGGGTGGAGCACGCCCTTCAGGCGTGCATGACTACCGTCAGTTCCTGAATCGCGCTTTAGCGCCTGAGATAATGTTTTGTTACCTCAGCGGCTAAAGCCGAATTCAGATGCAACTCTCAAATGCACCGCTGAAGCGGTGCTCCACCCGGACACACCAACTCGAAATCTGCTCTAGCAGACGATGCGCTGCGCAATGTTGACAACGTGATGAACCGACTCACAGATGGCCCGATTCGGTATATCAGGCACAGCGTAGCCCCAGAGCCATCCAGCGTGCTGCATGAGCCACATTACTAACCATGCTGGCATTGTATTTCTCCTTTCGGGTTACCATTTGCTCGCTCCGCTCCAGGGCTTGTCATTGGTCGCGACACTACACATTTGCGTAATCGTCAGCACAAACACAGTTGCCATCGCTAGAGCGGGCCGTTGCCGCGCGCGAGATTGTGCGGAAAGTGAACCTTGACTGCTGTCCGTTCTGCATGGGTTGCGCCTCTTCGTCGTGTGGTTCGAAAGAAATCGATCGAAGGGACAGCACAGTTGGACGCCGGGAGAAGAGGGTCGAGGGCTTGTTTGTCGCCGCGTTGGCGGTGGTGCAAAAGGCCGGGGAAGTCTTCTCCCAGCTATCACACAAATTCTTACTCTTACGATTGGTAGTTGTCGGTGATCTCTGTTACAGCCAGAAGTGATACCAGGGACACCGAACCGAGCACTGCGAAGTCACTTCACTGGGACCCGGCACTTTCCGCGACCGGTAAAGATGGTAGCCTTGTGGACGGAGACGAGCCATGGAAACGCTCTACTATTCGCGGCTGCAATCGCCCGTGGGACCGCTATTGATTGGGGTTTCGGAAGTGTCCTTAGTCGCGTTGGAGTTCGATCGGGGGTTGCCGCAAAAGATTGGCGGGATGCAAGTTCGGTGGGAACAATCTGAAGCCCGCACCCGTCCCGTTGGCGAGCAAATTCAGGAGTACTTCTCTGGCAAGCGCCGCAACTTCGATCTTGTCCTCGATCTGCGAGGCACCGAATTCTACAAGCGCTGCTGGCAGCAACTGCTGCGAATTCCGTACGGCGAAACCCGCTCGTACGCCGACATCGCGCGGGCCGTGGGTAGTCCCAAAAGCTTTCGCGCTGTCGGACAAGCGAACCACTACAACCCTATCGCCATCATCGTGCCTTGCCATCGCGTGCTGGCCGCCGGTTGCTACCTCGGCGGATACGGCGGCGGCCTTCCTGTGAAAGCGTTTCTGCTGCGACTGGAAGGCGCGGCGTTCAGGGAGCGTACAGAGAGCCGGGGTGAGACAAAGCAGCTCGCGTTTAGCGCGGCCCCGGAATGAATGCGCATCCGCCGACCAGTCTAAAGTCGATCTAGGGAGCAATCACCACCTTTCTCCCGCAAGCGGCGCTACGAAATTCCGGCCACACTCTTGCGCGGAAGCTAGGCAACGGTCACCGTACAAGTGAGGCTGCTTGAGTCCTTCGCTGCAGTCAAAGTACTGGATACCTGCACCCCTCCTTCGCTGCAGAGAGTCAGGAGCGAGCCGGCTGTGGGCTTCGCATAATCGATAAAGACATCTTTCGTCACGATGTCGGTTAGAAAATTCAGCAAGTCGCTCCACTGCTGAGAATCCTGAACATTCGACAGGCCGGCCGCCAGGGTCTTCAGGTCGTCGCAGAGGTTCATAAAGCCAGCACTCGCTTGCAGGAAGTATCCCACCAGCGCCGGGTCGCCATGAAAGGGGGTGTAAAACTCCGGAGGAACGGCACTCGGATCCCCCACGTGCTTGCGATCGGGAGTCATTGTCGATCCAACTTGGTCATTGCAATCACGATTGAACGTGATCCATGCCCCATAGGAGAGATTGTCTACAAAGCTCAGGTCGACATCCAGCGCTTCGGTAGTCCCCTGAAAGGCAACCCAATTGTCGTGGTCCTGCTGCTGCGGCAAAGGCGCAGGCTTATTTCCGTTATAGGGGCTGCAGGACAACTTCTGGTACGCCGAACTCTTCAGAATAAGAAGCAGGTCGAGCGTGCCAGAGGGCGCGGTCGAGACGAACTGAATCATGCCTTCCTGCGCAGAATTGACGGCGGCGCTGCCGGGCAGAAATCCTATGACATTGGCCAGCGCCGTCGCGTATTTGGAACTACCCTTCTCGGAAAGCTCGATGCACAAATTTACCGCAGCCTGGGAGATGCTGCCAGACGTAGCTTGAGTCGCCGTCGCCTCGAAATAAATACGGAACTGTTGCAGCGCCTGCTTGGTCGTCACCTGCTGCTCCTGGCCCAGATCGCGGAAGATGCGAATCGTCCCATTCTTGCCGAGCTCCGTGTAGCCGTTGGTGAAGTAATCGGTGACTTGCTGGAAGGAAAAGAAGTTGAAGAATTGGAACTGGATGGTCGAGGCGCGTTTGAGGCTGTCGGCGACGCCCGATCCGGGTTCCAGCGTGAAACCCTGAAGCGACAACGCCTCCGCTACGCTTCCATCCACCAATGCCGCCCAACTTTGCTGGGCGAGGTTGGCTTTGGTCAGATCAACCTGAAAGACGAAGAGAGCGGTGTGCCCGCTTTGGCGACTCAGACCAACCGTGAGCCCGACATCCCCCGAGACGTCGGAAGCCCAGTTCTTCAGCTTACCGTTGAGACTGGTTTGCAGCGAATTGATGGGTTGCGAGGCGGCGCTGGCCACCTGGCTGGCGATAGCGCTGCTTCCGGTGACGTCCTGGGTGACAGATTGGAGCTGGTTCGAGTCGATTGTGACCGATGCAGCGGTGGTAGTGACGCCCACTGTAATTCCAACGGATACTCCCGCATCGTCCTCGGAAGAGCGAACGAGGTAGAGCATCGCGACAGTGTTGCTGGTCTTATTGACGATCAGGGCAAAGTGATCCGAATGCGCATAGGTGATCGAACCTTTGACGCCCGCATTTACTTCGAGGGAAGGCGCTTTGAGTTGGACGACGTTGCCGAGGCTCTGCTGCACGGAAGTCAAGTCCGGCGCGGAGACTTTGTAATTGCCAAGCCCGTACGTCACATCCAGTTCGCAATTGATTGTTCCATCGAAGGCGACCTTGGCAACGCTTCCGGTTTGCATGTTATTGGTGCAAGCGGGATCGAGCGGGAAGATCAGTTGTTGGAACGCTTTCTTGATTGCGTCCAGCGTGTTGAGCGAATCCGCTACAGGCTGGCAGAAGCTCAACGTCGCGGCCGCGGAACCCGACGCCTTCCCCGCAACTCCGACACCGCTGAACGTGCCACTGCCGGAAACCGAACCCTGAATGCTGAAGTCCAGGTCGATGTTCACATATACGATGCCGGCGGTAGGTCCCGCCGAGATATTCTGCGTATTCTTCGGGTCGGTTGATTCAATGTTCATTGCGACCGCGAAGGTCTCGCTGACAGTATCAACGCTGATAGAGCACTTGGCGGTCGGTGTTAGCGAGAAGCCGATCCCGTTAGGAATCGTCCAACTCGCTGCATCCGTTAAACTCACGCTCGCCGAAGCCTTGGCGGCGGCGGCCGCCTTGATGGGTTGCGCGGCGTACGTCCCTAGTTCACCTAGGATTTGAAAGATTGCACCTTGCTGACTGGATAACATCGATTGTAAGGCGCTGGCAGAGGTTAGGTCCTTCGAAACATCTATGGAAATATTCGGTGAAGACGCGGAAGAACTCATAAGTTTTCCTTTCTGGCCGTGGCAATCTGCATATGCCAGAATTTCCTTTTTTGGCCTAGAAAACGACACAATTGTATCCCCATCTCACCTGCTGGCGACGTTGTGAAACGATTTTCATTTCGGGCGTTCCCGAATCGGTATTCGTTCTGTACTAGCATGGCGGGCTCTATGGGTGCGCCCTTCAAAGCGCTTCATTATCTGAATCCGATTTTTCCCGGCGACGCGCCGATCATAGAATCGCCTTCACCGCGAGCTGAATTCGATCTCCGGCGTAGCTGCCAGTAGACTGCGCGTGTAAGCATGCTGCGGCGCGGTTGTGATCTGCTCGGTCGTGCCCACCTCGACCAACTCTCCGCGCTGCATGACTGCGATACGGTTGGCGAGATAGCGCACGATGGGCATGGAGTGCGAGATGAAGAGGTAGGTAAGCGAGAAATCGCGCTGCAGTTGTTTCAGCAGGTTGACGATCTGGGAACCGACGCTCACATCCAGTGCGGAGACCGGTTCGTCGGCAACGATGAATCGCGGCCGCAACACCAGGGCCCGCGCGATCCCGACACGTTGGCGCTGCCCTCCGCTGAATTCATGCGGATAGCGCTGCAAAGCTGAGGCGTCCATTCCCACGGCGCGCATTACCTCGGCTGCGCGTTGGCGGCGGTCGGCACGGCTATCGGTTCCGTGGATTGCCAGAGGCTCGCACACAATCTGCTCGACCGTCATGCGGGGATCAAGCGAGCCGAACGGGTCCTGAAAGATGATCTGCATGTCACGACGCAAGCGGCGCAACTGGGCTCCGCCGGCGCGCAGCACGTCTTGACCGTCGAAGAACACGTCACCGGAGTCCGGTTCGATAATCCGCAGCACCAGCCGCCCCAACGTGCTCTTGCCGGAGCCGGACTCGCCGACCAATCCCAGGGTTCCTCCGGCGTCGATCGTCAGCGAGACGTTGTTTACAGCGCGCACCTGTCCGGATGTGGCGCGGCCAAACATGGTTTGGCCAGAGCTGAAGGTCTTGGTCAGGTGGCGGACTTCCAGCAGGGGCATGGTGGCGATGGTAACAAATGGATGTAAGTAAAAAATCCGAACCGCCCGAATTCCGCATTGGACGCGATTCTTGCCCAAATTTTCACAATTCCGCGCGCGCTCGCAATAGAAATGAACTCGGTTATCAAGTCGATGAAATCCGCCAAACTAGCACTTTCAAATACGCCGTGCTAACTTTTGTTTTCAAAGCTGCACAAAAATCTGGCACCTCACTGTGGACGAGCTGCACTTCATTGAAAACAGGCAAGATAGAGTTGCGAAAAATGTGTTGACTTCCTGCGTAGGAGGAGTAAAAACACACTCGTTCTTTGACAAGTTTCGCAGTTGTTCCAAGTCGGCAGGGCTGCAGGCTGAAGCGAGTTCACTGCGTCTGCTTCTTCGGGAGCAGACGCAGAAGAACCAACGGCATGTAGCAAGCTGGCTGAGGAGGACGCGAAACGAGTCAAGGGCAAGACGGAATCCCGAGGCGTTGAGCGGTCATTCCGGTTGGTGGCGGGCCCAAATTCAAGCTGAACATGCCCGGCGTACGCCAGTACCCGTCGCACAGTCCAGCAGGAACTGAATGCAAGTCACCTATCGGGAAGGACAGTCCAACACGGTCCTCGGGATTCTTTATTGATTCACAGTCCTCCCCAGACCGTGGATTACGTCACTCAAACCCCCAACTTGCCAAAGCTAACCTGCGGGCCGGACGCACTGTTCCGGCCTGCAGTGCTTGTCTAAGAGCGTCAGAGATGAACTGTCCCGCCCTAGAGCAGATTTCGAGTTGGTGTGTCCGGGTGGAGCACCGCTTCAGCGGTGCATTTGAGAGTTGCATCTGAATTCGGCTTTATTGATAGCTGCAAAAGAAATGTCCTGTCAGCGGTGGAAGAGCCGGGCTTTAGCCCGGCGAAATCGGTCGGTGCTGGGAATGGCTTCAGCCACGGTCGGCCGGGGCTAAAGCCCGCTCTTTATTGCGTGGTTTCGGCACGGCTGAAGCCGTGCCCTTCCACCGTCTTGCGGACATTTCTTTTGCAGGAATCAATAGCCGCTGAGGTAACAAAACATTACCTCAGGCGCTAAAGCGAGATTCAGGAACTGACGGTAGTCATGCACGCCTGAAAGGCGTGCTCCACCCAACCCCCACCGGATACACGAACTCTGGAACTGCCCTAGCCAAAAGAGGGCTAGAATGGGGCACCCCAGATCCGAATTTGGGGCCCTCAGGAATCCTGCCAGTGCAGGAGTGTCCTCCCGGGCGGAGTAAAATCGTAGCAGCCATGGCTGACCTGTTTACTCCCGCCCAGCCTCAAGCGCAGCAGCGCAACTGGATGCCGATCGTTATTGGCCTGCTTGTGGTGTTGGTGGTGATTGGAATCATCATCGTCCTCACTCTCAACCACGGACCTACGGTGCCGCAGCTCAATCCTTATGCGGACAAGTTGCAGCTCTCCGGTCCAAAGTTGAGCGCCGCGGAAAATTATGTCGGCGGCACAGTCACCTATCTCGATGTGAACATAACGAACACGGGCGACCAGGCTTTGGTGGGCGCCGACATGAAGGCGGTGTTCAAGAACACATTGGACCAGGTGGTGCAGACCGAGACCTTGCCGCTGCATGTGCTAGTGCAAAACCAGATGGGCGGATATCCCGACCTGGTGGACTTGGGCCGTTCGCCGATTGGTCCAGGCCAGAGCAAGACGGTTCGTGTGACCCTGGAACACATCTCCGCCGATTGGAACCAGAGCTACCCGGAGATTGAACTGGTGAATTTGAAGCTGAAGTAAGGGTGCGATCCGCCACCATGCCGAGACCCTGGATTGTCCGTTTTGTTGTCCTGTCCTGCATCATTTCCGTCTCGGCGCAGTCGCAAGAAAAATCAAAGCCCAAAACTCCTAGTGCCTCCGCAGCGACATCCACCGTTACTTCCTTCGACAAGGACCACACCGTCGTCGGATGGGTGGAGATCATTCCGTTCGAGAGCAAGATCTTCCACAATACGCGCATGCTGCGTGTCCTGGTGCCGGCGAATTATTTCTCTCCTCACAATGCGCACCGCACTTATCCCGTGCTTTACATGCAGGACGGCCAGAACCTGTTCGACGACGCAACCAGCAACTCCGGCGAGTGGCACGTGGATGAAACGGTGGAGCACCTGGTCGGCAGCTTCAAGATCCCGCCGATGGTCGTGGTGGGCATCGACCACGCCGGAGCAAACCGTAGCTCGGAGTACCTGCCGTATCCCGATCCGCTGAACCGCAAGGACAACGTCACCGACGAGAAAAATGTGCACGGCAAGGAGTACGCGAAATTCCTGCTCACGGAAGTGATGCCATTTATCGAGAAACACTATCGCGTGGCGCGCGGCGCGATGAACACCGGGTTGGGGGGCTCATCGTATGGCGGTGACATCTCGCTGTACACCGTGCTTGAGCATCCCGGCATCTTTGGCCATCTGCTGGTGGAGAGCCCGCCGCTGCGAATTGGCGACGGTCAGTTATTGAAAGATGCGGAGAAGGCGAAGCTGCTCCCGCAGAAAGTGTATCTCGCTATCGGCACCGAGGAGAAACCCTATGGCGACTCGCAACGCAATGCCGAAGTGGTGAAGCAGGTGCAAGAACTGGAGGCCATCCTGCGCAAGAAAAGCATGGGGCCGACGCGCCTGAAGGTTGTTATAGACGAGGGCGCGCAACACAGCGAAGCTGCGTGGTCACGGCGTCTGCCGGATGCGCTGCTGTTTTTGTACGGGAAATAGCAGTTCGTACTTAGCTCTAGTAAGATGGCTGATAAGGTTAAGGGTACGGAGGCACCCAATGGGATGCGGCTCCAAGACTACCAAGAAAGTGGCCGACGAGTTCGTACCTCCTCCAGTACGCGCGGAATTCCTGGAAGAAACCGGGCGCCTGCAGTTCTTTTATCACTCACCTGATTCACCGCTTCCAGTCCGAGATGTTCTGAACCAGCATCGCCAGGGATACAAGAAGGAGCCCCATCTAGAAAAGTCAGCTGAGAATTACTGCGTACCCTGCTTGCAGAGGAACATCCGAGGTTTCCTTAACAGCGATGAAAAATACCTCTTTCTCTTTACCCGTCGGAGCAATCCGGGGAATGACCAGAATCGATATATTGTCGGATACCTAGTAAAGGAGAAAGGTTTGCTGCGATATCATGGCGGCAAACCTCACTGGGCGGTAAAAGGTCGGATCTTTCTGTTCTCGTTTGCCCAAGCTTTCCTTCTGAGGGATTTGAGAGGCATAAGCGAGTCAGCCGCTACTCATCTCAGGTTTAGGAACCTCGATAAGGAACAGACTCGCCAGCTACTGACGCATTTCAAACGGGGTAGGGATATCTTCCAGGAGTGTAAGGATGAGGTGCTCCGATTGAACGAGGAACTCCGGAGCAGGGGGCTCGATGCGACAAGTCGTTCTGATACGGGTTGGGGTTGACATCGGCTCGGGTGGAATTCATGGACCTCTATTCGCCGATGGTAGGTTCGAATACATTCCGATTCCAGACAGATTTGGGAAGAGCAAGGGTGTGGACTCGAGGACGTACGGAACAGCGATCGGACAGAAACACGAACCACTAATCAACTATTTCCCACTAAGACTGCGAGGCAAGTACAAAGATCAACCGATTCACTTTGATCCAGAATTTGAAAGTTTTACTTACGGTGACCCAAGCAAGCTCAAGTCTCGTCTCAAGACCCTTAAGGAGAATGACCTCTTGGTTCTCTATGCGGGTCTAAAAGGTTGGGACTTTCATTGCGACCCAGCACTCTACATTATTGGTTGAGGGGTATCCATTTGACTCAGGTGACCACTACAGGTAGTGTGGTGGCCCATGGAACGGGTGGTGGAGGATTATCCGCGGACTCTGGCGGAGCTCGAAGTTCGATTTAGCAGCGAGGAAGCGTGCCGGGAGTATCTGTTCCGCCTGCGATGGCCGGCGGGATGCAAGTGCCTACGCTGCGGCGAGAGCAAAACTTGGCCATTGCGATCCGGGCGCTGGCAGTGTGCCCGCTGCGGACATCAGGTTTCGGTAACGGCGGGAACAATTTTTCAGGGCACCCGGACGCCCCTGACGGTTTGGTTCCGGGCGATGTGGTGGATGACGAGTCAGAAGAATGGGATCAGCGCCCTGGGACTCCAGCGGGTTCTGGGCTTGGGAAGCTACCAGACGGCTTGGGTGTGTTTGCACAAACTGCGGCGAGCCATGGTAAGACCCGGGCGGGAACGACTCTCGGGAAGCGTGGAGGCGGACGAAACCTATCTGGGTGGGCTGGAAGAGGGTATGCGCGGTCGGCAGACCGAGAGCAAGGCGTTGATTGTGGTGGCGGCAGAGGAGGACGGCAAAGGGATTGGGCGAATTCGGATGCGGCGCATTCCGAACGCTTCGGCCCACAGCCTCATTTCCTTCGTGCAAGAGTCGGTTGAACCCGGCAGCGTGGTCCACACCGACGGGTGGTTGGGATATGAGCCATTGCAAGGGCGCGGCTACATTCATCGGCTCACGTTTCTGCGCGGACAGCAGAAATCCCCTTCGGAGCTGTTGCCGCGCGTGCATCGCGTGGTGTCGCTGTTAAAACGATGGCTACTGGGCACACATCAGGGAGCGGTGAGCATCGAGCATTTGGATGGCTATCTGGACGAGTTTACCTTCCGGTTCAACCGGCGCAAGTCGCACAGCCGGGGAAAGCTGTTCTACCGTCTTGTCCAGCAAGCTGTCGCCGTGGAGCCAACAACTTACAAGGCGATCATCCGGTCCGCACCGGCAGACTGGCCCTGAAACCACAACCCATTGGGGGTACCTGAGTGAAATAGATACCCCTCTATTGGTTTTTTCAGTGTATTTTGCGCCGGGCTGCCAAAGCAATTAGCGGAGAAGTTCGGCGTCACGCATTGGCGTGAGCGTTTCGCCAAGAATTTCCACGTTCGACACTCCATCGTTTTCGAAGACCAGAAGGATAGACTCGTCCTTGTCAAAGGTGACCAGGCAAAAAGCCGACTTCTGAGCCGGGCCGTGCAAATCAGCACCGTGGGAAAGGATTGCGGTGGAAGGGACATGCATGTCCTTTCCCCACAGATGCAGAAGATTTTCGGTCATTTCGACGGCCATACCGGCATCCAAAGAAGTGCGCCTCGCTGGGTCTCGCCGACGTTTACTGACAAGGCCGCTGAATTCGTGTCCTCTTTGCGATAGTTTGATATTGCCCTGCTCACTGCTGCCTAATTGCTACAATCAACCTGCATGTCCGAAGTCAAAACAACGCGCCTCACGGAGATGGTGAAAGCCGCTGGTTGAGCCAGCAAGCTAAGTCCGGCGGTGCTGGACTCGGTGCTTGGGAAATTAGCCCGGCAACACGATCCCAACGTCCTCATCGGCTTCGAAACAGCCGACGACGCGGGCGTGTATCAACTCACGCCTGAACTTGCGCTCGTCCAGACCGTCGATTTCTTTACGCCGATCGTTGACGATCCCTTCGTCTTCGGACAGATCGCCGCGACCAACGCGCTTAGCGACGTGTACGCCATGGGCGGATGGCCGATCAGCGCGCTGGCATTGGTGTGCTTCCCTGACGGAGGCGACCTGAAAGTGTTGGAAGAGATGCTGGCCGGCGGACTATCGAAGATGATCGAGGCGCACTGTGCGTTGATCGGCGGGCATAGCATTCGCGATGAAGAGATCAAGCTCGGCTACGCTGTGACCGGAACAATTCATCCGCAACAAGTACTGGCCAACAGCGGAGCCAAGGCGGGCGACAGGCTGGTTTTCACCAAGGCAATCGGAACGGGTGTGATCTCGACGGCGATCAAACGCGGCAAGGCCGAGGTGGCATGGATTCGCGACGCCGTGCGCTCGATGACCACGCTGAACAAAGCCGCAGCAGAGGTCGTGACTTCGTCGCCCGGCTTTGACGTGCACGGCATGACGGACGTCACAGGTTTCGGCATGATCGGCCATGCGCGCGAGATGGCAATTGGTTCGGGCGTGAGCTTACGCCTCTACGCTTCGCGCGTACCTCTGCTGGAGGGCGCCGTCGAATGCGTTCGCTCCGGCTACGTTCCCGGAGGCTTGAAGGCGAATCGCGAGTTCACCAAAGGCTGCGTCGAGTTCGACGACACCGTGCCGGAGGAGATTCGCACCTTGTTGTGCGATCCGCAAACGGCGGGAGGATTGCTGATTTCGGTCGCGGAGAAAGACGCTGGGCGCTTAGTTGCAGCGTTGCGTAACGTGGGAATCGACGCGGTTGAAATTGGCGAGGTCATTGCCAAACAAAAGCCACTCATCACAGTGGTGGCGTAAACAGAAGAAGACAACCGCGGATTACGCGAATCTCGCGTATCGGATAACAAATAAAAAACGCAATCATCCGCGTGTTCCGCGAAATCAGCGGTTGCCTTTGATTTATTCCACTTTCTCACCGCGCTTACTGTTGCGCAGGGTCACGCGGTTTGGGGCGTCGTGCCTGCGAAACTGCGCTTGTTTGGAATGCTCGCGAAAGTCGTGGCCCTCGATCTCCACCTTCTTGCACATCTCATGCAGGCGTGAACGCATGCGTTCGCCGATGCGGTCGCCGAGGGTCTCACGTCGGGCGGCGCGATCGGCAGCCGAGCGGCTACCTAGACTGTCAACTTCCACTCTCTCCTGCTCCGGCTTGTCAGGGAAGTTGGTGGTGATGATGGTGGTCTTGTTGTCGTTGTAGCGGCTGTTGAGGACGTAATTGACGGTGTCGAAGACCCACTCCGTGCTGCGCACCGCGCCCAGTTCGTCGAGCACCAGCGCCTCGGCGTCGAAGACCGGCCGGAGAATCTCCATCTCGGTCGCCTGCACCTGCGGGTTGTAGGAATTCTGGATGGACTTCAGCAACTCGCGATAATCGCAGAACAGGCAGTGGATGCCCTTCTCGCGGATCAGGTCCTTCATGATGCCGACGCACAGGTGGGTTTTGCCGACTCCCACCGATCCGACAAACAGCAGGCCCGTCTTGTCGGTGGGATACTCCTCAACAAAGCGTCCGGCGAGGAAGCGCGCGTGGCGGATGCTCTTCTGACCATCATCGTCAGGGTCGTACTGGAAGTTTGAGAGCTCGCAGTGCTGGTAGCGCGGCGGGATGTGCGCGGCCTCCAGCAGGCGCTCACCGCGGTCGCGCACCCGGCATTCACAGCGCACCGCTTCGCGCTCCTTGCCGCGCTCAATGGTCTGCCATCCGGTGCCCCCGCAGATGGGACATGTCTCGGTCGGGGTAGTCACGAGTTTGAATCTAACGCCCAGCGGGACGGCGCGCAATGTCGACCGCCGAGGAGATTGCACGCAATCACAGGAAAAGCTGTGTGGGTCTGTGTAAATCGGGGAAGAAAATCTTAACCGCGGATTTTCGCGGATTGACGCGGATTTTCTTGAATCTCTTTTCTGAGAGGGTTGTGAGTGAGAATCTGTGTCAATGCGTGGTTCCACAGGTTCCTGAAAGTCCGAAAAGCAGATCACTTGTATCTTAGCTGACACTGTTAGCCTGGGCCATCTTGAGGTAAGAGGAAGGCAGCGGGCTTCGGCGGGAGGCCGAGCAGATCCCGAGGCGCGTAGTCAGCAGCCTGCAGCGAGAGCGGCCCCCGCCCTACCTTTCTCACGCCGTGGAGAATCCGAGGCCTTAGAGCCTGCATTCACAAGGCTGGCGGGAGAGGATGCACAGGGTCGGGAGCCGAAGTCCAGCTTAAAACGGAGGCCGACCATGAACAAGAGCAAAGCTGGACAGAAACAGAACTGGTACGTGGGGATCGATGTCAGTGCGCGGGAGTTGGTGGTGGCCTTGGGGCAGCAAGCTGCGAGCTCGACCCTGGAGCGTTATGCCAACACGGCGGCGGGACAGCAGCAGTTGGCCCAGCGGCTGCGGGGTTTGCGGGCGGAGGCGGTGGTGGTTTGTCTGGAAGCCAGCGGTAACTACAGTCTGGATGTGGCCTTGGTACTGGCGCGCCTGGGAGCCGGGGTGAAGTTGCAGGTGGCCAATCCGCGGCGGGTGCGGCGGTTCGCCGAATCGCTGGGGCAGCGCAGCAAGACCGATCCGGTGGACGCGCGGGTGCTCTGCCAGTATGCCGAGCGCATGCCGCTGGTGGAGTGGCAAGCACCGACGGCGGCAGCTTTGCGGTTGCGCGCGCTAAGCCGCACCATTGCGGCGCTGGTCCGCATGTGTACCCAGCACAAGAACCGGCAACATGCCCTGGCCGCCAGCGCTGCGCTGCCCGCTTGCCTGGTGCGCGAGCTGCAGGCGCAAGTGCGTTACACCGAGAAGCGCATTGCCAAGTTGCGGCGCGACGCCGTGCGGCTGATCGCCGGCGAACCCGGCTTGGCCCGCCGCTGGCAGTATCTGCTGAGTGTGCCAGGGCTGGGCGAAAGCAGCGCCCTGGCGGTGCTGGCCGAGCTGGCGGTGCTGCCCGACACGCTGGACGAGCGGCAGTGGGTGGCGCACGCCGGTCTGGATCCCAAGCATCATGAGTCGGGTTCCTCGATTGCGCAGAAACCCCGCATCAGCAAGGCCGGTAACCGCTACCTGCGCGCCGCGCTTTACATGCCGGCGCTGGTGGCGGTGCAGCATGATCCCTCGCTGCGGGCCTTTTATCAGCGCCTGCTGGATCATGGCAAAGCCAAGCTGCAGGCGCTGGTGGCGGTCATGCGCAAACTGCTGCATGCGGCTTGGGGCATGTTTCGCAACGATCAACCTTACGATGGAGCCAAACTGTGCCCGCAGGCGTAAAAAGAGAGAGGTTCTCCGGCACCTCTCCAGAGAAAAAAAATCTTGAAATCGAAGAGAGAATCTCACCGACTTAAAGTCGGTTCGGGATGACAAGAATAAGGGATTTGTAACGGCGTACCCTTCGCCAAGCTTAGGGCAGACTCTAAAGGTGCGGCCCGGCTTTTCTTCACGAGCTGTGTCGTCCCTGAAGGGACTCGGGGGGTTTTGTGGAGGCCTACCCAGGGCTTCCGAGGGTGTGTGAGAACTGTGCCGTCCCTACGGGACTCGGTATTATTTCCCACTCTACCCAGCGCTGAAGCGCTGGGCTAAGCTCTTTCGCCCCATTCGGGGCTGAATTTTGCGCACTCGTTCCACCGTGCCGACTCAAAATGAGTTCTCACACACCCTCTTCCGCCCTGGGCTATTGTTGTTCCGCCCTTCGGGCTGGGATCTGGGCGGCTCCCACCCTTCCGCAATAGCAGGGATTTTCGTTGGTAGGACGAAATGCCCACCAAGCAAGGGAAGTACGGTAGTGTCGAGTCCCAAGACATGCTTTACATTGTCTCCACACATCCTTTACAGTGCACAATCTCTGAGCCGGCTTGGATGGCTCGCGATGTCATGGCATGGCGACGAGATGCTCTTTCGGCACGGGGAAAATGTCGTAAACATAATCATGAACGGCCAACGCGGCGGGTTTTATGGTGCCTGCCTGCACCCGCTTCACGATTTCCTCGCGCGAAAGATCGAAGATTGCTGCCAGGATTTGCTGTCTCTCCTCATTGGTGGCCTGCGCCAGCAGGAACAGCACGCGCGCACTGTGTTGGATGTACTTCGGCGAAAACAGTTGCCGCTTCAGCAGTTCCATGATCACTGGCGCCGCCGCCCGGTCAAAACGTCCCGGATCGCCACGCCGGTCCTGCTCGGCGAAGAACTGCGCGGTCCATTCATTGTGGTAATCCCACACCTTCTGGAACAGCTCCCTGGTGAAGCGGGTACCCGCCTTGACCTGCTCGGTGCTCGGCGCCAGCACCACGCCGTCTTCGGTGAGCGCCGGCCGCTGGAAATATCCGTCCTTGGTGATGACTGCCTGATGAAAAACCAGCGTCCAAAGCCACGAAACGTCGATGCGGTAGGTGGCCAAATCGTTCATGAAGCGCTGCTTGAGCTCGTAGTCGTCAATGGCGGCGGCGAAGTTGCCGTTCAGGATCTGGAAACCGTAGTTCGCGGCCATGTAGAACGCGTGCTGGATGTGCTCGATGGTGATGTCGCCTTTTGGAACTCCGTAGATGGCGTTCCAGAGCTCCGGAGTAAAGACCTTCTCCGGCGCGGCCAACGTGTCTTTGCTGATGATTGACGGTGTGATCTTGCCCGGCGCGTTCAGCAAGCCGCGCGATTCGAGCAACGCCCGTTCCGAATCCACCAAGCCACTGGCAACGGTGGGCACCGCTTTACCGTTGGCGTCCACCGTTTCGTGTGGCGCATCCAGCACCGCCTGCAATTCCGCTACGGGCACGCGCAGCGGCGCATTTCCCGCAGCCACGTATGCGGGCTCCGGACTGGCAACCCAGCTTTGGCGATACGCGTCGTAAAGCGTACCCTTGACGCGCCCCGCAAGAATGTCGTCGAGCGTAACCTGCCGGCCTGCGGGAATGGGTTCGTCGGGCACGAACATCAGGCCCAGCAGCCGCTCGCGGAGCTTGTCGATGGCGACTGCGCGCAGCGCCAATGGGTTATACCGTGAGCGGCCGTAGGCATCGCTCGGAGCATAGATCATCACCGCCGCCATGCCGCCAATCGGCGCACCCTGCGTGAGTTCGCCATTCTTCATGGCCGCCATCAGCATGGTCAGCGCGTTGTAGCGCTGGTACGCGATCATGTTTGGCGAAGCCATACCGATGTTCTGCGGATCGGGAAACACGCCGTTCGGGTCGTCTTTCCACATCTCGATGAGGCTACCGAGATAGTCCCAGCGTCCGACATTGGTACCCAGCAACCGGCGCCGGAAGACCCAGGCGATCGCCGGCAGATAACGGCCGCCGTTGCCTTCCTCGTACAGAATCTTGATCTTGAACGTGCCAGTCGGGACCCCGATAATTCCTTCCACCCGCGCCAGCAATTTCTCTACGATGAGCGCTTCCCGGGGCGTCTGCATTTTCGGGATGTAAAAATATACGCCCGTGCCGGCGCTCTTCAGAGCGTCGTAGTTGTTCAACACCCAGAGAACGACCACCGCAATCAGGCCAGGGGCAGGTTCGCCATCGACGGTGACATGGTCATAGAGGACGTGAATGCTGGGCGGGCGAACCAGGCGCGTAGGCCACTTCTGGGGCGGCTGGTTGATCTTGTAAGAGCGCTTGTTGTCCTTCTTCACAACTTCATACGCCTTGCCGGCCCAGCGGCCTTCAAGAATCTCTTTGGCATTCTGCAGGGCGGCAAAGGTTCCCACCGGCTGATTCTTGGGCGCGCCCTGGGTGTGAAAGTGCGCGGGCGAGGCATCTTCAAAATCCGGCATGTTCATGGGCGCGGCGCTATTCAAAGCGTTGAATGCCATGTCCAGCGGGTGCCAGGGACCGGTAAGCTCCAATCCGGGGTTTTTCAACGGGTGCACGTCGGCGGGGATGGGCACTTCGTCATTGAGCCGCCAGCGCCATTCGCTCTCGCGGCCCAGGAAGTTGTCGATCATGCCTTGCACGATTTGGCGAAATGTCCAGGAACGTCCCGTGACTGGATCGTCGAACGACTCCTCCCATGCGGGCCAGCCGTATTTGCTTCGCACCGGCTCGGCACTCTCGAGCAGCGCTCGCCGGGCGCCTAGGGCCTCGGCAATGGCAGGACGCAATTCGCGGGTGAGCGTCGCAAGTGTCTCTTCGACGTTGACCTCTCGACCATTGATGTTCTTAGTTCCGAACAGCTCGGGGAACTGCTGCAGGATATCTTCACGGATCATGGGAGCCGCCTCCGCTGCTTTTACAGCAAGTGTAGTGCGCGGGTTCAGTGGGGTCAAAGTACGGAGATCACAGACGGCAGTGGCGAAGAACGAGGAGCTCGACCCGTTCTGAGAAAGGCAACCGCGGATTGCGCGGAGGAACGCGGATAAGGCATTTCTTGGGCGCGAATGCCGCACTATTCGTGCGGAAAAGCGATAATCCGAAAAAAGCAACCACGGATTTCACGGATAAAACGGATAAGGCTTAGAGATAAAGATTAGGTCCTGAAGATTGTGATCAGATCCGTGTTGATCCGTGTCAATGCGTGGTTATGAGTTTGTTGGAGTTCGCCGGAGCCACGCGGACGCCCTAAAGTCGGCTCCCAGCATCCCGCGACTCCACCCCTCATGTTCGCATCTAATTCTGAGCGCAATATTTGACAAGCGCGCCCTCATACATGGATCGATATCTTTGCATTCATAGCCATTTTTATCAGCCGCCGCGCGAAAACCCCTGGCTCGAATCGATCGAGCTGCAGGACTCGGCGTATCCCTACCACGACTGGAACGAGCGCATCACGGCGGAGTGCTACGCCCCTAATGCCAGCTCACGCATACTGACTGCCGACAACCGCATTACCCGCATCGTCAACAACTATTCGCGGATCAGCTTCAACTTCGGTCCCACGTTGCTGTCGTGGATGGAAGAGCACGCGCCCGATACTTATCAGGCGATCCTGGCCGCCGACAAGGAAAGCCAGCAGCGTTGCTCCGGACACGGCAACGCCATCGCGCAGGTGTACAACCACATGATCATGCCGCTGGCGAACCTGCGTGACAAGCAGACGCAGGTGGCGTGGGGCATTCGCGATTTCAAGCACCGCTTCCGCCGCAAGCCCGAAGGCATGTGGCTGGCGGAAACCGCCGTGGATGTGGAGACTCTGGAGGTCCTGGCCGAACATGACATCAAGTTTACCGTACTGGCGCCAACGCAGGCCGAGCACGAGCGGCGCGTCGGAACCACAAAGTTTAAGAATGTAGAAGGCGGCAAGATCGACCCAACGCGTCCTTACATTTGCAATCTGCCGTCAGGGCGCAGCATCAATCTGTTTTTTTACGACGGACCCATCGCGCGCGCGGTGGCTTTCGAAGGGCTGCTGAGCAACGGCGAGACGTTTGCCAACCGGCTGATCAGCGGATTTGCCGACAATCGCCGCTGGCCTCAGCTCATGCATATCGCCACGGATGGCGAGACCTATGGCCATCATCATGCCAAGGGCGACATGGCGCTGGCCTATGCGCTGCATCACATCGAGAGCAACAAACTGGCGAAGCTGACCAATTACGGCGAGTATCTGGAGATCAATCCGCCGACCCACGAAGTGGAGATCGTGGAGAACACGGCGTGGAGCTGTGTCCACGGCGTGGACCGCTGGAGCCGGGACTGCGGCTGCAATAGCGGCGGCAAGCTGGGATGGAACCAGGCCTGGCGCGCTCCGCTGCGCGCCGCCTTCGACTACCTGCGTGATGAACTGGCGCCGGACTATGAACGCAAAGCCGCAGAGTTGCTGCGCGATCCCTGGGCGGCGCGCGATGAGTACATCAATGTGGTGCTCGACCGCGGCGAGAGCAGCCTGAAAGCTTTCTTTGCCAAACACGGTAAGGCTGAATTGACGGACATCGACACGGTGACCGCGCTCGCCCTGCTGGAAATGCAGCGCCACGCCATGCTGATGTACACCAGTTGCGGCTGGTTCTTCGATGAGCTGTCGGGTATCGAGACGGTGCAAACCATCATGTACGCGGGACGCGCGTTGCAGCTTGCGCAGATGTTGTTTCCCGACCACCGCGAAGAAAAGTTCAAGAAGCTGCTGGCGTTGGCGAAGAGCAATCTTGCCGAGAACGGCGACGGTGCGCGCATCTTCGATACCTGGGTGAAACCGGCCGAGGTGAACCTGCTGGCCGTGGCAGCCCATTTCGCGATCGCTTCCATGTTTCAGCGCATGGGAGAAAGCAGCTCCATCAACTGTTACGACGTGCGCCAGCGCGACGACGATCGCCTGGAGTCGGGACGGGCGCGGCTGGCCATGGGCACCGCGCAGGTCCGCTCACGCATTACCCACGAGCAGCAGGAAGTCAGCTTCGGGGTGCTGCACTTCGGCGATCACAACGTCATCGCGGGAGTGCGCGGATTTCGAGGCGAGCAGGAATTCAAGACGGTAGCGCGCGAGCTGCGTGACCGCTTCCAGTCTGCCGACCTTCCCGCGGTTTTGCGCCTGCTCGACAAACATTTCGACGGCGCGACCTACAGTCTGCGATCGCTGTTCCGTGACGAGCGGCAAAAAGTGGTCAGCAAGATACTGGGCTCGACCATGGATGAAGCCGAGGCCGCGTATCGCCAGATCTACGAACACCATGCTCCGCTGATGGGGTTCCTCAGCGACATGGGAGCGCCCTTGCCGAAGATGCTGCACCTGACCGCGGAGTTCGTGCTGAACACCGCGCTGCGCAAGGAGTTTCTCGCCGATGAGATTGACCTGGAACGCATCCAGGCGCTGCTGGACAAGGCCGCGCGGGAGAAGATTCAGTGGGACGAAGCGTGGCTGGGCTATGCGCTGAATCGCCGCCTGAGCCGCATGGCCGACGAGTTGGCGGTGAATCCTCGCGAAGAACGGCTGCAGCGCTTCAATGCCGCGGTTGGGCTGGTGCGCTCCCTGCCCTTTGAGGTGAACCTTGCGCCGGTTCAGAACGTGTTTTACCAGCTTCTGCAGACCGTGTACCCGGCGGTCGCAATAGAAGGCGACGATTCGTCGCAACGCTGGGTCAGCGAGTTCGCAGCATTGGGAGAGAAGTTGGGAGTGTGCGTGGAGCCGGTGGCCATCCCGACGGCGTAGGAATGGTGGGTGGCGAAGCGGATTGCCGCTGCGAAAATCTGTGTCGTTCCTGAAGGGACTCGGGTCCATCTACAAGGCTGACCCAGGACTTACGTCCTGGGCTACGATTGTGTCGCCCTTCGGGCTGATTTTGGGTGCTGGGCTGGCACAATTCTCCCTGGAACTCCCTTACAGGCTCCTTCAACCTAGAAGCTCGACTGGCAGGCCGAGCTGTGGAAAACCGCATATTTTCACGGTTTTTCTTGACATACCCCCGGTTTCGCAAGTAAATACTGCGCACAGGCTCTGACCTGGCGAGGAGCGACCATGAACAAAGGGGATCTGGTTGAGAAAATTGCGGGCGCCCACGGGATCAGTAAAACCGCTGCAGGGGGCGCGATCGACACAATCATGGATGCGGTCACGGCCGCGCTGAAAAAAGGCGACCGTGTAACTTTGGTGGGATTCGGCACCTTCTCCGTCTCGCAGCGTAAGGCGCGCAACGGACGCAATCCGCAGACGGGAGGCGTCATTAAAATTGCGGCCCGGAGAGTTGCCAAGTTTACTCCCGGCATCGACCTGAAGAAGGCCGTCAACAAGAAGTAGGTGAATCAATTTGGATCGAGCGGCGAATTCCAGTTGCGGCAGGGCGAAAGCTCTGCCGCGTTATTTTTGAATGCGGGTTTGCCCATGAAAGCAAAGGATGTACCGGCATACGAAGTCAATCACAGGGCGGGCAGCGCCGAATCGTTTTCTCATGGTCGGAATCCAATCGTTTGAATCGTTGGTCACCGCTGGCCGCGGTCGGCCAATTTCCGGTAGAATAAGGGTTTGCGACCAGCGAGTTAGGGAGTTCCTATGAAGGCAGCCATCCATCCGGCTTATAACGAAGTACGCGTGCACTGCGCATGCGGTAACGCTTTTATGACCCGTTCGACCCACAAGGGCGACATCAACGTGGAAATCTGTTCCGCGTGTCACCCGTTCTTCACCGGCAAACAGAAGCTGGTGGACACCGCGGGCCGCGTCGAGCGCTTCCGCCGCAAGTACGCCAAGAGCGATGCGGGCAAGGCAGAAGCAGCGAAGGCGGAGGCGGCGAAAGTCGAAGCCGCAAAGAACTGACGTTGGCAAGGGTTTGAGCGAAAGCCTCCGCTGCGGCGGAGGCTTTTTGCTGCAGGGTGTAGGATTTTCTCAGGCCACGTTTGAAGAATCTTGATCCAATCCGCACGGATATCCACGTCCGTAGAGCCAACTCGTTCTTCGATGCGATGCGATCATGGGAATACCGCTTGCAACCTGACCAGTTAAGCACTGACGCTGCTGTTGCTCTCCTCGCGGTTCACGGCAGCATCTCGTTGAACGATGCCATTCAAATGGCGTTGCGGAGAGGACGCTCCAAGTATGAAGACCACAGAGCTACCGTCTCGGACTTGAAAAGGATATGCATTCAGAACGGTGTCAGCGAGACTCGGGGCGTAGAGCATTTGAAATGGCTCTTGACGAGGAAAACCGATATTTCTTACTCCGATAAACACTTTGCGTATTCCGATGCTGCTTTGGATCACGCGGAGAAGTTCTACCGGTGGGCTTACAATCACTTCAGGGAGGTGTTGCTTGTACCGGATCGAGCTTAGCGACGCTCAGCTTGCGGCCAGCGGTAAGGACGCGGTTGCCTCTTGGTTGGCCAGGAAGTTGATTGTGCCGAAGGTGTTCTTCAATGCCCCATGGCCTTCAAGACGCACACAAGTCGATGTCCTGGCCGTTGATCGAGCCGGTGCGGGCGATATCTGGGTCGCTGAAGTAACGATCGGCATGGCGGCCGCCAGGGATGCCATTGCTCAACTGATACAGCTGCCGGCCCATTATAAGTATGTTGCGATCGCGAAGCCTGGCCCATACCAACCAGAACCACAAACACTCTATTCGCCATCTGGTATGGGACGCGTGGGAATCCTTCTCGTGGAAGAAAACCCCGAAAATCGGGTTGTTGTCTTGGAGAGCGTTCCCGCGGAACGTTTTCGCGTCGAACCGGCCACCATAAAGCAGATTGATCGTTTTACCGCTAGTCATCACGCCGATATCGAGCTCAGGGCCTAACCGTGCACAAGTATTTCGACAATCCGGCTGAGCGCACTGCGCCTGCTGACGCGTGCGTGCCCGCATCGGTGTCGCTGGGGGGAGTCGAAATCCGGCCTGCGACCGTGCTTGCGCCCATGGCCGGCATCACCGACACCGTCTTTCGGCGTTTCATCCGCAATCTCGGGGGCTGCGGGTTGATGATGACTGAGTTCACCTCGGCCGACGGCATCATCCGCCACAAAGACAAGAAGGCCAAGCAGTACCTCACGTTCTACGGGAACGAGCATCCGATCTCCGCGCAACTGTTCGGCAGCGACCCGGCTACGTTGGCTGAGGCGGCGCGCGTCGTCGAGGCCCTAGGCTTCGACTTGGTGGATCTCAATCTCGGATGCCCAGCGAAGAAAGTCGTGAAGTGCAATGGCGGCTCGGGGCTGCTGCGCGATCTGCCTCTCATCAAGAACATCTTCGAATCGGTGCGGGCGGCGGTGAAGATTCCGTTCACGGTGAAATTCCGCGCAGGTTGGAGCGACAAGGAAATCGTACACATCAACCTGGCGAAGATGGCCGAAGAGTGTGGACTGGCTGCGGTCGCATTGCACGCCCGCACGCGCGAGCAGGGTTACAGCGGACAGGCCCAGTGGGAGTGGATTGCCGCAGTGAAGGACGCAGTCAAGATTCCCGTGATCGGCAACGGCGATGTGCGCTCGCCCGAGGATGCGGCCGCCATGGTGGCGCAGACCGGATGCGACGCGGTAATGATCGGGCGCAGTGCGGCGTCGAATCCGTGGATCTTTCGCCAGATCGAGCAGTTCACTCACACTGGATCGTACGACCTGCCCAGCGATGCCGACCGCTACCAGATGATCCGCACCTATTTCAGCATGTTAGTGGAGGAGAAGGTTGGCGGCGCCGAAGGCAAGATGAAGCAGTTCGCGGCGTGGTTCACCCATGGCGTGCCGCATGGCGCGCAGTTGCGCAAGTCGGTGTATGAGTCGAGGAACGCCGTCGAGATCCTCGACGCGGTGGACCGGTTCTTCGAGACGTTGCTCAGCGGGAGAATTCCGGGCGCGGCACAGGCCGCTGCGGACGAAGTAAGCTCCGCGGCGCTGCAAGCGTAGGAGCTGGGGAGGGGCTGCAGCAAAAGTTGTTGCAGGGGAATGAAACCGCAGATTCCTCGGGGCTGAAGCCCGCTCGGGATGACAAATCTAAAAGGGCTCGCAACGGCGCACCTGAAAGGTGCGCCCCTTCAACATCCAGTCGAGAATGGCTTGCGGCAGCCCGATTGAGCCAGGGACTCGACACCTTTCTGTACAATTCATGAACTCATTCGACAGGCGGACGCACCAACTCGTGATTCCTGGAGGGCAGCCTGCGCAATAGATGGAAAGAAGTGGGCCTCGGCCTGTTGAACCTGGTTGCCGTCGTGGCGGTAATACTGCTGTTCCAGCCGGTGGTGCGCAAGTATATGCTCACATCGGGAGCGGCCGTCATGGCCGTGCTCGTTCTCGCCGCTTATATCCTGGGTTCGAGATTAATCGAGCGGCGCATCCCTACGGAGCTGGCAGCCAAGCGCGCTTTGCCGGAAGCGGCTGTCGGAGTTGTCATCGGCTTTGCCCTATTCGCCGTGGTGATGGCGATCCTGCTGGCGGTGGGCGTCTATCATCCGGCAGGATGGGGCTCGGCTGGCGGACTTGTCAACGGGCTTTTCTTCGCGGTGCTGGCGGGCATCATGGAAGAGATTCTGTTTCGCGGACTGCTTTTCCGCCTGAGTTCGAAGATCGTCGGAACCTGGGGCGCTTTGATCTTTACCTCGGGACTATTCGGCCTGGCACACATGCTGAATCCCGGAGCGACCATTCGTAGCTCGGTGGCGATTGCGCTGGAAGCCGGCGTTCTGCTGGGTGCGGCCTATGCCGCGACGCAGCGGCTGTGGCTGCCGATCGGTCTGCACGCCGGCTGGAACTTCACCGAAGGCTCGCTGTTCGGGATGACACTCTCCGGTAACACCATGGCCACGGGCCTGCTGCGCGGATCGCTGAGCGGACCGCAAATTCTGACCGGCGGCGCGTTCGGCCCTGAAGCGTCGATCGTCGCGGTCATGGTTTGCCTGGTCGCGGCGCTCTACTTCCTGTGGAGGATGGTGAAGTTGCAGCGCGCCGAGCCTGCAATGTGGAGCCAACCAGCAGGACAAACGAGTTAAGAGTCAAATAGCTGAAGAGAGCCACCGAAAGAATTGCGGAAAAGCAGACCCCTCGCTGCACTCGTGATGACAATCAAAGGGTGTAGCGATAGTTCAGCGGCGTGGGTGGTCATTGATTGATAGGTGAAAAGCTGCGATTTTGGTGTAGCATGACGTGCGAACGAGGAGGGTGAAATGCCCCACTGTACTAAGTGCGGTGTGGAGGTGCCCGCGAACGCGCAGTTCTGTCCCAATTGCGGCCAAGCGCAACCCCCAGCTCCAGTTCAACCAGCGTGGCGACCGCCGGTAGCTACTGCGGGCCCAGGGATGTCGGAGAACACGGCTGCGACCTTGAGTTATGTGCTGGGCTGGATCACGGGGATCATCGTTTTCCTCATCGACAAACGGCCCTATGTGCGCTTCCACGCAGCGCAATCCATTGTGACATTTGGCGGGTTGCACATTATTCGCGTGGTGCTGGCGATGATTTTTGGAGTCGGCTTCTTCTTCGGCGGCTTCGGGCACCGGGGATACGGGACGTTGGGAGGATTTGGACTCGGTCTTGTGCTCATAAGCGTGCTGGGAATCCTGACCTTCGTTCTGTGGATCGTCTGCATGATCAAGGCCGCGCAGGGGGACCGCTTCATGCTACCGGTCGCAGGAGAAATTGCTCAGAATCTGGCGGGACAATGAGAAAGCGTGGACACGGTGGGGTGGACGTTGGGTGGTGCGGGCCTTCGGAGCAGAACTGTGCCGTCCCTGAAGGGACTCGTTATTTTTTCCCACCTTACCCAGGGCTCACGCCCTGGGCTAAATTCAATTCCGCCCCTGCGGGGCTGGGGTCTGCGCAATCGTTCCACCGTGCCAACTCAAAAGGAGTTTCCCCAACACACTCTGAAGGGCCTAGAACTGCTCAGCCGAGCAGCGCGCTGGGATTCTTGCGGGCGATATGCAGCAGCTTGAGCGTGGCCTGGCGCGGCTGGCGGATACCCTGCTCCCAGCTCTCGACCGCATTGGAACTCACGTTCAGCAAACGTGCAAACAGCGCCTGACTGGCGTTCATGGCGGCGCGCATGGCCTGAATTTCCGTCGGCTTCAATGCCTTGGGACGGGCGGGCAGCTCGACCGAGCGCAAGTCTAAGCCTGTGGATGTGGCTCCGGACGCCGTTTTCTTGTGCTTGTTCTTCTTGGTTTTTTTCTTGCTCTTTTTGCTCAGTGCACAGCCCTCGAATGCCACAATGTGGCACATCAGACAATGTAAGATTAAGCCAATATAATGTAAATAGCCCTTTGGTGGGGAGCTGAGCCGGGAAACGTTTGGTCGCGCCGGGGTACCTAGAAAAGTCAAGAACAGCAGATCGCGAATCGTCGGAAGGCTCTGAAGGTCCGCACTACCCGAGCCTCGCCTTCTCCCCCACGGGCTTGGCCATGGGCCGTCCCTTATCGCCCATTTCCAGGTAAGCCCACGGCGTCTCCACATCGTGAGTGAATACGGTCAGCCAATTTCCGGGTATCGCTACATCGTAGAACCGGTGTTTGTTGTCGATGGTTTGCAGGGGATAGAGATCGTAGCCGAGCACCCACATGGGTTCAAGATGATGCGTGTTGGGCACCAGATCGCTGGGATAGCACGCCGTCTGCCCGGCACTGCGCAGGATGACCGCCTGCAAGTCGCGGGTGTGGCCGGGATAAACCTTCACCGAGATGCCGGGGGCAATTTCGGAGTCGCCCTTGAGCAACTGCATCTGTCCGCTCGCGACCAGGGGATCGTAGTTATCGGTCATATAGCTGACGCGGTCGCGCTCGTGTTGCTCGTGGGCGTGCTCCAACTCGCCCTCCTGCACGTAGTAGCGGGCGCGCGGAAATGTGGGCACAGGATTGCCGTCTTTGTAATAGGTATTCCAGCCGCAGTGGTCAAAGTGCAGGTGAGTGTTGATAACAATGTCGATTTCCTCGGGCGCGACGCCCGCCTCAGCAAAACTTTTCAGCAGCAGCGGCTCGTGGTCGTAGATGGCCCGCCGCTTGTCGCTCAGCTTGCTGCCTATCCCCGTGTCGATCAGCACGTTGTGCTCGCCGGTGCGCACCAGCAGCGAATTGGTGCCCAGCGGAATGCGATTGCGCTCGTCCGGCGTAGCGCGCTTCTCCCACATAGGCTTGGGAATCACGCCAAACATCGCGCCCCCATCGTTGTGGTAGATGCCGTCCGAGAGAATGGTAAGTTCAAAATCGCCTAGCGAGATTCGATGCACTGGGTTGGCTCCATGAGAAGTTGGTCCTTCGATCATACTGAATTAGCGCGCCCATGAGTCCGTATGACCAACAGCACGCTACCAGAAAGCCGTGGCTTGCGTCCTGCGAATAAGATATGCTGGTCAGCAGCAGGCAAGTGCGGGATACATCGGATTGGGTTGCATCAAGTCTAGTATGTCAGATCGAAAACCACCCCGGCACGCGGGGAGTGTAAGACGTGATTTTCAATATCGAAACCGAGCACGAGACGGACGGTCGCTGGATTGCCGAGATCGCCGATATTCCCGGTGTTTTGGCATACGGCCCAACAGAGAAAGCCGCCAAGGCCAATGCGTATGCGTTAGCTCTTAGGGTCATTGCGGACCGCGTAGAGAAATCTAAGAACCTCCCCAAAGCCATTAAGATTGCCACCTCGGCGTGAGCAATTGGCCCAGCACTATAGCGGTTCCGGGATTAGTGTATCCGCTCGTTCGGGTAGTGCGGCGCTTCAGCGCCGCGTTCGCCGCGCCCAAAGGCCACGCCTAAGCAGCTGAGGTCGATGACGTCAGCTGCTTAGGCGGTTTTTCTTCTTGTCGCATACGCGGGCCTGAAGGCCCGCACTACCCGTGCAATCCGGACACACCTAATGCGGAACTGGTCTAAAGCTCGCAGGGTTTGCAGGGCTTGTTGACACCGGGTGGCAGCCCGTCTCGCAGGTTGGGTCTCATATCAAACTTCATCACAAAGCCTCCAGATACCCCGACTACATATGGGCGTTTCACGATAGCGATGAAATTGGCCCTCGGATGCTGGCGAGGATTGCGAAGCACACCGGATTGCGTCCACAAGATCTGTAAACACGCACGTATCAATAATTTCAAACTGCCCCACTACCCGCCGACCGATGTCCATTAACATTGGGAGCGTGCATAGCTATAGGAGGGTGCGGTGATGGTGCGGCAAATGGTTTTTCTACTGCTGTTGAGTTCGGCATTGTGGGCCCAGGGCGGCGACGGACAGGCCCGGCCGCCGACTCAGAACGGGCAGAATCAGACGGACGCTGCGGGGCAATCCGCCGCGCGCCCGTCCGCTGGCGAGGCGGCCGACGATCTGGCGCAGATGCGCACCGACCTCAACAACATGGAGAGCCTGCTCAGCAACATGAGCAGCGAGATCACGTTCCTGCGGGACCAGAACCTGCAAATCCTGCTCAGGAGCAACGCGAGCATGTGGACCATCCTGATTCGCGACCTCCGCGTGCAGATCGATCGTGAGGAGCAGCGCCGCAGCGGCAAGAGGGCGCCGTCCGAGCCGCAGGTTCCGCGAAACTGAGCTGCCCACGTTAGCGTTCAAAAGAGGGACGCGAACGTGGGGCACCGAGGAGTGGTCCGCCCCCGCCCTAGCCAAAATGGAGCTAGAACGGGGCACCCCGAGATAGGTTTGGATTTTTGTGGCCAAGAGTGGCAACTCGGTCTATAGTTCCCTGCATCAACGCAGGCAAGCTGCGTTCGGTGTTGGGGAAACTCTGGATTTGGGCCAATCAGCACGGGCTTCGTTTGAGGTCTGGCACATCGCGACTTAGCAGCGTCTCCGTTCGGCCGCGACGTACCCACTCGGGATGACGTCGACCTTCGCTTTCTGACCGCAAGCTCCCCCTGGCCATGCATCGGATGCAGGACTCTAGCGGAGGCCGGCATGATCGCGCAAACAGCAATTCAGTCCGCCATTGACAGTGGCAAAGTGCCCCGCCCTAGCCAAGAGAGGGCTAGAACGGGGTACCCCAGATTGATGGACGCCAAGGCTGTACTGGTTTCTCTCGCTGTGTGTCTGTCGATGCTGGATTGCACGGCGTGGGCGCAGTCCGACTCACTCAACGAGCCACACATAGTTCCGCGTGCCCAGGCGGAGGGAGCTGCGTCCACGGCATCCATAGGGGCGGCGCCGCTGGGCCCCCGGACCAAACCCATGCGGGTGGATGTTGACCTGGTGCTGGTGCCGGTCACCGTCACCGATGCGCTGAATCGTCCGGTCATCGATCTGCCCAAGCAGAACTTCACGCTGTATGAAGGCGGCGTCGCCCAGCCCATCCGGTACTTCTCCACCGAGGACGCCCCGATATCGGTAGGACTGATTCTGGATTGCAGCGGTAGCATGAGGAACAAGATCGAATATGAACGGGAAGCGGTGGCCGAGTTCTTCAAGTACGCGAACCCGCAGGATGACTATTTTGCCATTACGGTGTCCAGCCATCCCGAAGTCATCGCGACTTCCGAGCAGTCGATCGGCACCATCCAGGAGAAACTGGGAACCACGGACCCGCGAGGGGGAACAGCTTTGTATGACGCGGTATATCTGGGGATATCGCGGATGAGTTCCGCGCGTTACCAACGGAAGGCGCTGGTGATCATCTCCGACGGTGGCGACAACCGAAGCCGTTACAGCTTGAAGGAGATCAAGAGCGTGGTAGAGGAAGCCAACGTGTTGGCCTACGGGATCGGCGTCTTTGACGGCGTACCGATACCGCTGTTCAAGACGCTCGAGGAGCGGTGGGGCCGAAAGTGGCTGAGCGAAATGACGGAGGCCACTGGCGGTCGAACCCTGGCAGCCGACGACCGGCGGCAAATCCCCCAGATCGCCGCGCTGATTAGCCGCGAACTGCGCAACCAGTACGTGCTGGGATACCGGCCGAGCAATGTCGCGCATGATGGCAAGTGGCGTCGGGTCCAGGTGCGGCTGACGCCATCGGCTACGCCGCTACAGGTGCATTACAAGCAGGGGTATGTAGCTCCGGAGGAGTAAATTCTTTCTATCTCCCACTTTCATGGCTGAAATGCCGCAAAGCATGGATCAGCCAAGCAAATCTTGGCGCGTTTTGCGATGGTTTAGTCCACTTTCCGATCCGAGGATAAGCCGTCCGTCGGGATCCTGCTTAGGTGTGTTGCAAATCACAACAGTGCAGCTTTGGGAACATCAACCCATGTTGCGGTGCGCTGCGTCACAGCGCGTTGCCGCTGGAGAGGCTGACCATAGTAGTAGCAGCGAATGCCGCGGGGGTGACCGCCATGTTGAACGTCAGAGATGAGTGCGACCTTCCGGAAGACGATGGCTACGACCTGTTCACGCGGGAGACCGAAGTCGAACGGCGCAGCAACGATGAGCCTCGGTTCGCGACGAGGCACCGCGATAGCGAAGGCGGGAGGCTGAGCCGTTCCGGCCAAGCCGAGAATCCCGGTGGAGATTAGGATTGAGCGCTGTCGTGCCATAGCTCCGAGCTACCAGCTAGCACAGGGGTTCACTTCGCCTTCATCATCGCAAGAATCCGGTTGAAGTCCTCCGGGGAGGAGCACTCGAGGACAATTTTGCCGCGACCGTTGCGAGCGCTGATGGAGACGCGCACGCCTAGCGCCGATTGCAGCTCTTGCTCGGTTTCTTCGAGGTTGGGATAGAGAATGCGGGCTGCTTCGACGTATCGCCGGGAGCGAACCAGGTTGCTGACAGCGCGCTCGGTCTGGCGAACCGAAAGCGGCTGCTTGACAATGCGCTGGGCCAATGTCTCGACGGCTTCGGGCGATTCCAGCCTCATGAGGACCTTGGCGTGGCCGAAGGTGAGCTGGCCCTTTTCCAGCATGGCCTGGACGCTGGGCGGCAGCTTGAGGAGGCGGAGCAAGTTGGTCACCGAGGAGCGGTCCTTGCCGGTGCGCTGCGCCATCTGCTCCTGGGTGAGGTTGAATTCGCGCGACAGCCGATCGTAGCCGCGAGCTTCCTCCATGCAGGTCAGGCCGATGCGCTGCAGATTTTCGACAATGGTTATTTCCATGGCCTGCTCGTTAGAGACGGGCCGCACGATGGCAGGGATGGTCTGAAGGCGGAGCAGGCGCACGGCTTCCAAGCGACGCTCGCCGGCGATGACCTGGTAGCGGCCGCCGGCGATGGGACGGACCACGATGGGTTGCAGCAAGCCTACGGCCCGGATCGAGGCGGCGAGTTCATCGAGGGCGCCGGAGCCGAATGACGCCGTGCGCGTCTGATACGGATTGCGGTCGAGGAGGTTGAGCGGGACCTGCTGGAGCGACTCGGCGGGTAGGACTGTGGGATCGTCTGACATGGGCTCCTTAGACTAGCAGTCAGCACTCAGCAATCAGCTATCAGTAAAGCACGAGTTCATGGGCTACGCTCAGGACAGGCTGTAAGTCCTGGGAAAGCGTCGTGATGAATCACGAGTCCCCCGGGGACGGCACAAGATTTGTACGTGATTGGGTTGTGCCGTCCCTGAAGGGACTCGGATGGTGTATGAATGCCTACCCAGGGCTTACGCCCTGGGCTATTTTTGTGCCGCCCTGCGGGCTGGAGCGTGGGCAGCTTCGGACACTTTCTCTGCAACTTGGGAGGCCACGCCTTTTTGAAGCCTCAGCCAGCGCTTCAATCATGAGCCGCCGAGTTTGTTCAACTCCGCCTGCACGGCGTCGCGCTCGCGGGGCATCTTCAGTTCGGTGAAGATGGCGAGCGCTTGCTCCAGCTTCTCCTTCTCGGTTTTGCGGTCGTCCTGCGCCCGCGCCGGGAGACCCCAATAGCAATAGGAAGAGGCGAGGCCGGTCTTGAGTCCGAGCGAGGGATCGGTTTTCTGTGTCGCCCCTACGGGGCTCGGATTCATCTACTACGCCTACCCAGCGTTGAAACGCTGGGCTAAGATTTTTCGTCCCGCAAGCGGGACTGGAGCGTTGGCAGTGCGAGTATCCTGCGCGAATGAACATCCCTATCCCCTAACCCCTATCCCCTTTTTCCAACTCCGTCTGCACGGCGTCGCGCTCGCGCGGCATGTTCAGGTCGGTGAAGATGGCGAGCGCCTGCTCCAGCTTATGCTTCTCGGTTTTGCGGTCGCCCTGCGCCCGCGCCAAGAGACCCCAGTTCGCGTAGCAAGTTGCGAGAATACTTCTTCTGCCCAATTCCAGGCAGATTGCCTCGGTTTTCTGCAGAAGCCGCAACGCTTCCTCTGGTCGTCCCCACTCTTTCAAGATCACCGCCTGGTTCCCATAGCTGAGACTCAGGCCCTCCTTGTTGCCCAACTCGAGGCAGATCGCTTCCTGTTTCTTATGCATCGTCATCGCCTCCTCGATCCGCCCCCATCCTGCCAAGATCAGCGCTTGAATGCCGTAGCTGTACTGCAGACCGTCCCTATCGCCCAACTCAAGGCAGATCGCTTCTTGCTTCTTCAGCATCGCCATCGCCTCATGCAGCCGCCCCAACTCTTGAAGGATCACCGCTTGGTTGGCGTAACTCTTGCCCAAGCTGTCCTTGTTGCCCAGCTCGAGGCAGATTCCTTCTTTCTTCCTTTGCAGCTCCAGTGCCTCCTCCAGGCGACTCCACGCCTTTAGGATTATCCCCTGGTTCCCGTAACACGCTTGCAGTCCGTCCTTGTTCCCCAACTGCCAACAAATGGCCTCCTGCCTTTTAAGGAGCTCGAACGCCTCGTCGAATTGACCCCGATCTTCTAGGATCAGGGCTTGGTTACCGTAGCTTCGAGACAGACCGTCCTGGTTACCCAACTCTTTGCAGATCGCTTCTTGCTTCTTCAGGAGTTCTAGCGCTTGGTCCGGTCGTCCCCAGTCCTTCAGTATTCCGGCCTGGTTACCGTAGCTTCGCTGCAAGCCGTCCCTCTTGCCCAACTTCCCGTGGATTACTTCTTCCTTCTTATGCAGCGCCAAGGCGTCGTCCAGACGTCCCCACCTCTTCAGTATGACGGCCTGATTCCCGTAACTGACGGCCAGGCCCTCTTCTTCGCCCAATTCCTCGCAAATCACTTCTTGCTTTTTCAAAAGCTTCAGCGCCTCATATGGTCGGCCCCAGTCAGCTAGAATTCCTGCCTGATTCCCGTAGCTAGCCGCCAGAGTTTTTCTTGCTTCACGATGAACGAGCCCTGACCAGAAATCTTCCTGCTGCCTCATGATTCGAAGTGCCACATCTAGCTCGCCGATCCTCACGCCTAATGAATAGCCCCAATAAGAAAGCCATCCTTCGCGGATGCTGTTGCCGCGTAGCAAAAGAAACCTAGCCGCACGAAGAACCTCCTCCAGGCATTCGCGGCACTCCTGCCAGCTCGTCTCCCAATCCTTGAACAATTTCTCCAGGGCGGCAGCATGGCGCTCCCGCAACTTGCTGAGGCCATCGCCAACCATCCGTGACCGCACCTGCTCCCGTAGCAGGGCATGCAAGCTCAGGCGCCGCCGTTCACGATCAATCACCCGCAGCAGCGAGGAATGAACCAAGCGGTCGGCTGCGTCTTCCGTTTCGTCTTCGCTGAGTTCTGCGATCTGGGCGGCCAGCGGCAGCCAGAAGTCCTCCGGCGCGCAGACGGCGCAGGCGGCCAGCAAGCGCTGCTCACGCTCCGGTTGCGACGCGATCGCCGTGCGGAAGAGAGCGTTCACATCTTTAGAGCCGTCGGTCAAAGCATCGAGCCGCAGCTTGGGCACTGCCCGCACCAATGCGCTGGCCGCTTTCTCGCGCAGCAGACTTGCACCCACCGCTACCGCGATCGGCAGCATTTCCACCCGCTGCGCGAAACCCAGCAGCGCCTCGTGATTCCGCATGACCTCGCTCTCGCCGAAAACAGAATCGAGGTAGGTATGGAACAGCTCCTGCGCCTCCGCCTCGGTGAACTTTTCTACCCTGACGGATTGCTTGGGAGGAAGTCCGGGCAGCGACTTCAGCCGCGAGGTGTAGAGCACCGAGCAGCTTGGCCCTGGCTCAAGTTGCCTCATCTCAACCTTTCCCTCGTCATTCGGCCACACGTCATCCAGCACGAGGAGCGATTGCCGCTCGCGCAGCCAGGCTTTGGCCGCCGCGCGCTGCTCCTCCGGCGGCCGGGTCTTGACGTCAATCGGCAGACGCTCGGCCAGCTCCGCCGTGATCGCATCCAGCGGGCGCTGACCGCAGGTCTGGAAGATGACGGCGTCGAAGTCCTTCTGCGCCTCCCAGGCGTAGCGCAGCGCCAGCATGGACTTGCCCGCGCCCGGCTCGCCGTAGAGCAGAAAAACCTCCGGCTCGGCGGTGAGCGTGTCCTGTAGGCGCGTGAGGTAAACGGCGCGACCGACGAAGTCGTGCGGGCGGTAGTCGGGAAGATAGACGGGCGCCTTCAATCCCGAGAGCCGCTGGGCGCTTTGCCGGCGCTTCAGCCAGTCCAGCGTGTCGCCGATGGCGGCTGCCTGGTCCCAGCGCGCCTCGATCCAGTTGCTGGTGCGCAGCAGCGGTGGCAGAGGATGCTCGCGCAGCATGACGATGGCGAGGCGGATTTTGTGCTCCGCCACTTGCTGCGCCAACAGCGATGTCCACTCCTGCTCGGTCCAGGCGGAGTTGGCGGCATCGGGGGACCAAACCAGTAGCGCCACATCCGATTGCGCCAGCCCTTCGTTGATCTTGCTGACGAAGTTGGCGCCCTTGTCGATGTCCACCTCGCAGCGCCAAGGGGTGAATCCCGAAGCGTCGAGCGCGAGGGCCAGCTTCTCGACGAAGGCGCCGTCCTTGGTGCTGTGCGAGAGGAAGACCGTCGTGCGTTCGGGATTGTTCATCGCCACAACCAACCTTTAACGCTGTTATCGGGAGCGCGTGGCTGAAGCCGCGGTCCCGAAGTGTGCCGTCCCTGAAGGGACTCGTTCTTATTTCCACGCTACCCAGCGCTGAAGCGCTGGGCTATGCTGAGCCGTCCGGCAAGCGGGACTGGGTCGCTCGTGTCGCGAGCATAATTCCTTTCTTCCAAGAAATCCGCTGTTGCGATTGCGGAAGGCGTCGCGCAGCGCCCTTTCATGGTCGATGTTGAGCTGGCCGAATTGCCCCAGCGCCTGGTAGTAGTTCTTCACCAGCTTGTGCGTGGGCTTCAGGTTGAGTTGCTGCATGGGCCAGGTATAGCGTACGTGCGATGGGGCGGATTGGCGAAGGAAAATGTGGGGTCCGGATGGGGAGGCCTCAGGAAAGCAAGTTAGCGATTCGCACAGAATCGAAATTTGTAACTGAACTAAGTCCCCAGGAAGCCGACTTCTATAGGCGCAGAAGCGAGTTCCCTCGGCGGCTAAAGCCGGGATCTTTGGCATCCGTTACGGCACGGCTGAAAGCCGTGCCCTTTCAAAACCTCGCAGTACTGTATCGTCCCTGAGAGGAACTTGGGATTCTCACTCCCTCCACCCGGCGCGGAAGTGACTTTGTCGCAACCTCTTCCTTTCCTACTGGATTGGACATTATTTCCCACTCTACCAACTTCTTTCGCACTTGGCTGCGCTCCATCGCACCATACAGGGCAATTTTTTTCGTGTTTACTTCCACTTTGGCATACCGATACGAGGTCGCGTCGCAGGCTTTGATCGCCCTGACAGTTGCGACCCAAAACGGGAATTCATCAGATCATCCAGGTGCATGGAATTGCAGTCTTTGTGACCTAGGTATAATGTAAGCTATTGATGATAATAGGATTACTGTGGAATACAAGTTCTATGTCTAGAAATAGTACAACTATTTTTACATTGCGGTGGGCCAATCCTCATGAAGAATGCGCGCACGTTTCGGCTCGCTATCCTTATTGTGATTGCGGCGGTCAATGTTTGCCTGCTGACCATGCCGCCTTTTGAGGCTACTGAAAAAGTCTAGAGCAAATTACGGAACAGTGTAGCCGGGACAAGAAAGCGGTGCCGCCGGCTGAAGCCAGCTCATAGATTGATGAGACTGCGTTGACGCCGCGCTGAAGCGCGGCTCTACCGTACGCAAGACGGACTACAGAATTTCCTAAACTGCTCTAAAGAGCAGATCCCCTCGCGGGCTGAAAGAGGCTGCTGAAAAAGTCGTCGCAAGAGAAAGAAACCGCAGATTCCTCGGAGCGGAAGAGACTGTGTCGCGAGCTCTGCCGTCCCTACGGGACTCGCTATGATTTCCCACTTGACCCGGCGCTGAAGCGCTGGGCTAAGCTCTTTCGCGCCTATGGCGCTCGTTTTCGCGACATTTTTTCCAGCTGCCGAGTCGGGCAGAGGGTCGCGACACAGTCTCTGAAGTCCCTGAGGGACTCACGCTTCATCTCAACACCGAAATCCTCAATGGCTAGGGTTGCTGAAAAAGTCGTCGCACAAGAAACCGCAGATTCCTCGGAGCGGAAGAGACTGTGTCGCGACCTCTGCCGTCCCTACGGGACTCGCTATGATTTCCCACTTGACCCAGCGCTGAAGCGCTGGGCTAAGCTCTTTCGCGCCTATGGCGCTCGTTTTCGCGACATTTTTTCCAGCTGCAGATTCGGGCAGAGGGTCGCGACACAGTCTCTTCAGCCCCTGAGGGACTCACACTTCATCTCAGCACCGAAATCCCTCAGTGGCTAGGGTTGCTGAAAAAATCGCTGCAAGGGAAGGAAACCGCAGATTCCTCGGAGCTGAAGCCCCCTCGGAGTGACAAGAATAAAGGGTTTACAACGGCGAACCCTTCGGCAAGCTAAGGGCAGGCCCTGAAGGTGCGCCCCTTCAAGACGCTGGCTGAAACTACTTTTTCAGCAACCTCTGAAGCCCGCTCGGGATGACGAGAATAAGAACTTATCGGCGCACCCTTCGACAAGCTCAGGTCAAACTCTAAAGGTGGGCCCTTCAAAATACCAGTTGAAACTTACTTTTTCAGCAGCCTCTTGTGCCGGTATCTCCTTCTACGATGGAACCTTCAATCTGAGCGACTAGGGACCGGCACAGATCTGGAGCTCGGACCCGTCGGTCGTGACCTCGATTCAGCAGATCACCAGCGGGGCAATCCGGGCGATGCGCTGCAGATCAAGCTGTCGTTCTAAGGGGGCACCTACGACGACTGGCAGGGACTCATCCACAAAGGGCGGAGCTACGACCCGGGCACGCAGGGAGCGTTGACGTCGATTAGCTACGCCGAGGACAAGTTCGTTCATGTGGACGGCGGGTTCGACTTGCAGGGGAGTAACATCCGCGCGCTGATTTTGCAGGGCGGCAGCTACTATGTCGGGTTGGCGCCCGTGGAATCCGCAGCTTGACAAGTGGGTGAGCGGCGCGGGCACGCTGGCCCTGGCGACTTTGGCTTGTTGAACTTCAGCGATGGGTCGGTTACTTCAGCGTGCATCCGAACTTCAGCTCAGGAGTGATGCAGTTCGGACTGGCGAACGAGCTTTCGGTGGAGCTGGATGGCCGGACAGACGTGATGATCGAGTACGATAATCTGTCGATCACGGTGAACACGACGACGCCGGAAGCCGTCGAGCCTGTTGCTGCTGGCGACGGGAGTCGTAGGCTTGGGAAGCTTGGTGCGGCGGAAGGTGAAGCGGTAAGACGACCTCGCTTCTCGTAGGCCACCCCCTTTCCGGCGGAGGAGGCTGGCCCGCCCGGGATTGGAGCCGGGGAACTGCCTCGTCGGGTGTAACGACTTTTCCCCTTCCAGGCGTGACAAGAGTGTTTCGTTAGTGCCACGTGGATTCGGACCGCGAGAAAAATGTTCCACGTGGAACATTGGGTTCGGAAAGCCCGATTCGTGACGTCGCGAGTGAGCATTCTTCCGCATTCAAGTCGACACCCCGGCAAGGATGTCTTTCGTCATCGATCCGCGAAAGCGCGCCAATCCGACGCCAAAGGCCGGGCCTCGTGTTTTGCGTTCAAGGAATGTTCCACGTGGAACATTTCCCTCGATCCTCGACGCGACTGCTCCAGCGCTTCCTAGCTTCGGGAGTCGCTCAGCGATTGGGATTGCTCCCGCCCAACCTAAACCCCGCATCATCCGCCCAACTTCGCCTTCGATCAATTCCCGAGATGTCTTTGGTTTCCTAGTTCAACGCGTAAGTACCACGTGGAGCATCACCGTCCCGCCCACCCACTTACGCACAGCCCTACTCCCTGCTTACTCTTCGCCTAATCAGCATCTTCCGTCGTTCCTTCCGAGTCTTGCACAGCTTTTCCTCCAGAAACTTTCCTCCCGCGACGCTCCATCATTGCCGACCGCCCCCGCCTCGTTCTAAGCTTCTTACGGCACCCGCTTCCGGCGGAGACCGAGCGCGACTAGGCGCAACCATGGCACGCATCATCGCAGTCACCAACCAGAAGGGCGGAGTCGGCAAGACCACGACCGCCATCAACCTGGCTGCGTCGTTCGCCCACCACGGCGCGCGCACGCTGCTGGTCGATTGCGACCCCCAGTCCAACGCCTCCAGCGGCCTCGGCTTCCTCCGCGATCCCGACCGCCACAGCACCTACCAAGTCATCATGGGGGAGGTCCCCGCCCCCCAGGCTACGCTCCCCACCGCCCTCGACAACCTCCGCATCATCCCCGCGCATAAAAATCTGCTCGGCGCCAACATCGAGCTCGTCCCCCTCGATCAGCGCGAGTACCGCCTGCGTCACGCCTTGCAGCCGTTGCGCGACGACTTCCAATTCATCGTGATCGACTGCCCGCCCGCGCTCGACCTGCTCACCCTCAACGCGCTGGTCGCCGCCGACACCGTCCTCATCCCGATGCAAGCCGAGTACTTCGCCCTCGAAGGCGTCACCGAACTGCTTGACACCATCGACCGCATCCGCATCGATCTCAACCGCGGCCTCGCCGTCGAAGGCGTGGTCCTCACCATGTTCGACGAGCGCACCAACCTGGCGCAATCGGTGGCCTCCGAGCTGCGTGGCTTCTTCGGCGACCTCATGTGCGAGACCGCGATCCCCCGCAACATCCGCCTCGCCGAGGCTCCCAGCCACGGCCAGCCCGCGCTGCTCTACGACCCCCACGCCCGCGGCACCGAGGCCTACCTCAAGCTGGCGCAAGAGATCATCGCCCGCGTCACCAACCCCAAGGCCGATGAAGCCGCCCAACAGGCTGGCAGTTAGCACTTGGCCCTTGGCTCTCAGCAATTCAGGTAGAGCCGCCTGAGACTCCTGATGACCCAGGTGATCTGGCTGTTGGCCCCGAGCAATCCAGGTAGAGCTGGCCTTCAGGCCAGCGTCTACGCCTTTACTTTTTGTCATCACGAGCGAAGCGAGGGATCTCTTTTATCCTACAATGTATGACATCCCACATTGTGGGATATAGGTCCCGCATGGGTTGGCGGAACGAAAAGAGCGGTACTCCGGTAGGGACTTCCAGAGTTGTCCAGACCCCAGCCCGTACGGCGGGAGCCTATTTGTTGTGTCTCTCCAGAATTTCCAACACGTCCTTAGGATGCCGTGAGAACGTCAGCCGTCCAAACGCCGAAACCGCCGTGTCCGTTTACCGCACGCACCCATTCCGCTAAGAACTCCCGCTTGGTTTGATGCTGCTGATCGTCCTGGCCCTTCACTTCGAGCACCAGCGTCTTCCCGTTTGTTAGCCGAACCAGATAGTCCGGCCTGAATTTGTGAATGATCCCTTTGAACGAGTAGGTAATCTCGAATCCAATGTGGTCATTCTTCACCCAAGCGCGCACGTTCGCGTTGCGATCCAGCTCAAGGGCCTCATTCGCTTCCCACCGGCTGTCATAAACGCACATATTGATGTGTGAGCGTTTGGTGTGCTCGCATGCCTTGCCGGTGTACCAAGGCAGCATGTCGCCAGTGGACCGGATCGGCCGCTCCGTGTCGAACACGGGTTCCAGCGTCAGAGCGTTTTCCCAGCGGATCGCCTCCCAAATGTGCTGCACAACTTTGGTCATGTTCAGAGTGATGACGATCCTTCTCCGTTTGTCATCCTCGTTAAACAGCGGTGGATCGACCACCACCCGTCCGCTTTCGATATAGCGCTCCACCAACCTGACCAGTTGAACCAGCAGGTATTCCCGGCTGCCCTTCCAGGTGGGAGCCATCTGCTCGTAAACCTCGCTCGCAGTTTCAAACACGATCCGCTGCATTCGGAACCGTCGTGCCAGTTCCTCCAGATGAATTTCCTTCAACTTTGTGAAGTCTGGCTTCCCGTCGATCATTGGCGCCAGTTCTGCGACCATGGGCGTCTGGTAGGCGTCCAGCACCAGCCGCTTCACCTTGCTGGTATCCAGCGTCAACTGTGGCCGGTATTCGTGGTCAATCCGAATCACGTTCGGCCAGGCCAGCTCATACTGCGCCCGTCGCTCCGGAAGAGGCTCGATTCTGGTCTTGCCTGTGGCCGGCGGTGGTGGCGGGGCATCGGCGCTACCCTCGTGGGGAAGAAACGTGAACGGCACTCCAAATATGTTGACGTATTCCGGCTGAAACAACCCGGTCTTGGGATCGACCTCGTACGACGTTCTACGCAAGCCGCGCCCTACCACCTGCTCGCATAGGAGCTGCGAAGTAAACGCCCGCAATCCCATGATGTGGGTCACCGTTTTAGCATCCCAGCCTTCCGATAGCATTCCCACGGAAATCACGTTTTCAATTTGCTCTCCCGGTTCGCCTTCGCGACCGATTGTGTACACCGTTTGGCGCAGCAGTTGGGCGCGATCTGCCTTCGTCAATTTCTTGCGCGGGCCACCGTTTCCTTCTTCGCTTTCGGCGGCTGCTTCCTCGCTCGTTTCGGTGCCGTCCTTCAACTCGGCAGGTTCCTCCTGAGCCTCGGCCTCGTCCAGCACTTTGGAATCAATGTGCAGGATCTTCTCTGGATCGCATAGCTCCTCGATGCGTATCCTTTTGTGCGCGAAGGCATACTGCACCCGGGCCGCCGTGTGGGTTATGTTGGCTACGGTGATCATCACCGGCGGGGTTATAACCTTCGCTTCTTTCCAAGCTCTCGCTGTTTCCAGCCAGTCTTTGCCCAGGAAGTAATATCCCTTGCCGACCAAGTCAGGAAGCGGAGTATGCGGCTCCACTTTGCGGTTCAGGTCCGGCTTTACCTCCGGGTCGGTATAGATGTGGTAGAACTTCGATTTGTATTTACTGTTCAGCTCGCCGTCGTCCCGCACCACTACCCGCGGAGTTTTCACCAGCCCCGATTCAATGGCGTCGTTCAAGCCGAAGTCGCTCACAATCCACCCAAACAGTGTCTCCTCACCGCTCTTGCGCCCCGTAGGAGCGAACGGAGTCGCTGTAAGGTCGTAGCACATCAGAATCCCGCGCGCGCGGTGAATGCGATCCAGCCCGCCCACCCACTTGGTGGCTTCCTTCAATTCGTCTTTGGAAAGTCCCGCAATCTTCACCTTCGGCGGTACCCGCCAAGCGTGATGGGCCTCGTCATTGATGACCAGCAGGTTTTCTGCGGCTTGCATCTCGCCCAGCACTTCCCGCACGTAAGCCTCGTCACTCAGTGCTCCCCGCTTGTCCACGCTGCGCCGCTTACTGAGCTGCTCTTCGCTCTCCCAGTCCAGCTTGTGCCAGTTACGCACTAGCACGCGGCAGGTCTGCCCCTGACGCAGCTTGTCTTCCAGGCCCGGCGGGATGATCTGGAATTCGGTGAAGTAATTGCCCGCACTCCCCGGAACCAGTACCTCCAGACGGTTCTTGACCGTGAGACCGGGAGCGATGACCAGAATGTTTTTAGCAAATCGCTTGTCCTGCGGATAGGTAGCTTTGTTAATCACCTGCCAGGCGATCAACATGCCCATCAGGATGGTCTTCCCCGAGCCAGTCGCCATCTTGGCGCACAGCCGGGTGAAGTCGCCGCCATCGCCCGGAATCTTGATTCCCACACGCTCGGATTCCGGGGCCTCGGTGAGCCACATCAGAGTCTCAATCGCTTCCAGTTGGCAGAAGAAGAACCGCCGGCTGCTGTCTCGTTGCTCCAAATCGAGCCAATGTTTTAGCAGACGCTTGGTAATACCGGTTGCGCCCGGATAATCGGCTTCCCGCCACGCCTTCACTCGCGGACGAATCTGGTTCACCAGCGGCAACTCAACAAACTCGCCAGGATCGTCGAAGGACTTCGACGCTTCTGAAGCCCTTACATATCCTGCCGGGCGGCGACCCGGCTCTCGCGTGAACCGCCTCGTTTCGCGGTCATACTTCCAATGTTCAATCGGTTCTTCGTAAGGAGAACTGATGATGAGTTGGTCGATTGTTGCGCCGCCGGATTGGCCCTCTGTGCTCATTCGCTCAACACTCAAATGTTGGAATTGTCATCACGAGCGGGCTTTGGCCCGCGAGGGATCTGCTTTTCGTTCCCCTCGGAAGGATGCAGAAGTTCAATCGGCTTTCCCCATTCCAGCGACAAGTCTTCCCAGGTTGCATTCATGCTCTCGACTAGAGCGACTCGTTTTGCGCGGTCCAAGCCTTTGATTTGCTTCTCCCTGTTAATGGCATTACCCACGTAGCGAAACCGTTCGTAGTAAACGAGCCGATTAATTTTGTACCGCTGCGTGAAGCCTTCGATCTCGCCCGCCTTATGCTCTCGGATTCGGCGACCAATGTCGTTCGTCATGCCGGTGTAAACGCGTCGCGATTTGCTGGCCACGATGTACACCCAGAAGCGCCATTCACGCGTCATGACGACATTACCCTATGAAAGTGTCATGACGAACCCGCTTTAGCGGGCGAGGCATCTGCTTTTCTGCCCTTCGTACAAAAAGCAGATCCCTCGCGGGCTAAAGCCCGCTCGTGATGACAATTTCTACTTCACATCCACCACTTTCAAACTCTCAATTCCCCGATCATCGATCACCTTCACGGCCACGCGTTTGTGTGGGCCGGACTCAAAGGGCAACGAGATCGTTCCCCGATAGGCTTCGATCAGTTCCGGATCGATCTCCGCTTTCAGATTCCGCGCCAGCCGCGCCCAGCCGCCATCTTCGTCCGCCATGGGGAAAAAGACCTGCCGAGGGTAAAGGCTGCGGCCATCGTAGTCGGGATCGAAGAGCCACATGGCGATCCGCGACGTGTCGCCGGAATCGATGGTCCCGGTACGGGTGTTGTAGTAGTCGAAACCTCGCACTTCAACTTCCCATTTTCCTTTGTGGTCACCCTTGGTGATCTGCCGCAAATCCACATCCGGACGTCCCACCAGCCAGAAGCTCTGGTTCGAGGCGCGCTTCTTCTTCAGGTCTTCGGTCAACAGGTCGGCATTCATCTGCGCCGTCAGGAATGTCATGCCGGTTTTTTCCTTGGTGAGCTCGTCAATGTCTTTCGCAGCCTGGGGATCAAACTCAAACGCCGCGAATACAATCATTGCGGGCCTCGGAATCAATGTCCTTGCTTCTTGCCAGGCATCTTCAACCTGTCGGTTATCGAGCAAACTATACGCGGGACCAAAGGAGATGACGACCCGCTCTGGCTTGACGCCTTTGGTTTCGGCGTCGGCGTGCAGCCAGCGCGTGCCGGCCAGCGGCTCGACGCGGGAAAAGTCAATGTGGTGTCCGCCCTTCCCGCGAAGGCCGGTCTTGAGCAACTCGTCGCGCCATTCGGTGTGCCGGAGGGTGGGGCCGGAGCGAGCGATAGAAGCGTCTAGCAGGGGTGTAGGGGCATGGCGAAAGTCGGCTAGTGACTGCTGACCTTGGCCGGGTAGGGATTCAATTCCAGCCCCGACTTCAATGTCGTCCAAGGACCTTACCGTCGGGGCAGGGACCGCTTCCATCGTGAATGGTCCGCTGACTCGCACACGGCTCCTGTCAACGTAAGGCTGGTCATAGAGGGTTTCCTGCTCGGCGTAACGGGCGATAGCAGAGTCAATCTGCTCGCGTCTCATGCCTTCGCGAATCTCGGGATTGTTGGCGATGGATTTCAGCGTAACGTGTGGAACAGTTTTATAGCGTAATCCGCTGCCAATACCTTCTTCGGGATGTGCGAGTTCGTAGTAATCGAAGGTGGCAGCCATCAGGCGCTGCTTGGCCAGGGTGATAGCAACGCGTGAAGTGTCGCAGGTGACCCAGCGGCGTCCCCAATGCTCCGCGACATACGCGGTAGTTCCACTCCCGCAGGTCGGATCGAAGACCAGATCGCCTGGGTCAGACGCCATCAACATACAGCGCTCCACAACTGTCGGCGTGGTCTGTACCACAAAAATCCTCTTTCCAAATTCAATGGTGTCATGCCAGGAATTTGTAAGTGACGCATAAGGGAAGTCGTCGAGGTACATCTTGTAGTAGACCTTATCGCCAAGGACAAAGAGTCGGTTTGCGTCCTTCAGTTTTTCTATTCCCGCAGGAGTGGTTCGCCAACTCTTGCCGCCGCTGGTCTTAAAGCTCGCGCCGTTGAACTCCAACGGAAAGGTGCATGAGGGGGTATATCCCGACGAAGCCAGATCGGAACGCTTGAATATTTTGAATTCCCTTGCGGTATTGTCAAAGTCTAGCAGTTCCTGCGGGCTCAGCCTTCGGTAGCTGCCTTCGGGCACGTCAGCAAACACGAACTCCGATCCCTGTCCAGTACTCTTGGGCACGAAAAGATTTCGATACTTGAGCTTTCTTATGTCTTTTGCATACCAGCACAAATAATCGTACACAGATTCAATGTGACCGGACTCCAGAGGCATCATTGTCTTGAAGTTGATTAAACTCACCAAGTTCTGCTGTCCAAAAATTTCATCCAGCACGCAGCGCGCTCTGTGTATGTTCTCATCGCTAATTTGAACAAATATCGAACCAGTGTCGTTCAAAAGATCACGCGCCGTGAGGAGGCGGTCTCGGAGATAGGTCAAATAAGAGTGGACGCCTAGCGCCCAAGTGTCCTGGAAAGCCTTAACCATTTCTGGTTCTTGAGTGAGGTCCTCGTCTTTGCCGTCCTCCACCTTGCGCTTATTTACAAACGGTTGAAAATTCGATCCATACTTAATCCCATACGGCGGATCGATGTAAACCATCTGTACCTGACTCGCCATGCCCTCTTTTTCCAGCAACGAGTTCATCACCAGCAGGGAGTCTCCAGCGACTAGGCGATTCGACCATCCGTGGGGATAGCGATAGAAGTCAATGGCCTCACGCAGCGGAGGGTTCTCGTCGCGGCTCTCGAACAGTGAAGGCTGCTCCGGCGTGCCGCTGCCGTTGCGCTTGCGCACCGCTTCGATGATGGTGTGGGGCTCGATGCGTTCGTGAACGTGCAGCGAGACGGTGTGCACCTCGAACGACGTGTGCTCCTTCTTGCCCGCCCACACCAACTGCGGATCAAGATGTGGGTCGTAATCCAGCTCCCGGCGGGGTTTCACCGATGGCACGGGTGTGATGTAGTCGTAAGTCTTGTGCGTTGGCGCAACCGGGTCGGTTTCCGGCGTCACCAGCCCTACCGGGGGGTTGTTGATGCGCTTCTTGTCGCTGTGCTCATAGCGCTCAATCGGGCGTTTCGGCGGCTTCCCGCCGCTCGTCTTCCCTCGTGGCATCTACTTGTTACCTCATCGCGTGACAGCGTTTGGGGGGAACGCTGAATTTTAAGCTGCGAGAGTGCCAAAAGCCAGTGACGCGACGTAGGCGCGCCTGGCAGCCTCGTGCCGAGAACCTCTCTTCTTTTTTTATCGTGCCACAGCTCCCAGCACGCTGCGCTCTTGCCGGCGCCCCTCACCACCAACTCTTGCGCACTGACATCGAGGCCACAAACGTTCATCGTCGTTCTCCAGTTGTGCTAGGCTGGACCCGGCTTCCCAATTGCAGGCGGCGGGGAGTAGCAAGCAACCTACAAGGGACGGCAGAAAGGTTCATCCAGAAAACCCCCAAATATGGACACCCCTCTAGTCTCCATCGTCATGGGCAGCGACTCCGACCTCGAGATCA
Source organism: uncultured Acidobacteriaceae bacterium (assembly GCA_963794545.1). GTDB lineage: Bacteria > Acidobacteriota > Terriglobia > Terriglobales > Acidobacteriaceae > Bog-257. The sequence continues at coordinate 263,382 of CAWCEH010000007.1, read as the reverse complement.
TGAACGAGGCCGCCAAGGCGCTCGCCGAGTTCGGCATTCCGTATGAAATCGACATCACCTCGGCGCACCGCTCTCCGGCGCGCACCAGCGAGTATTCGCGCGGATTGAAGGCGCGCGGCGTGAAGGTGGTCATCGCCGGTGCTGGCGGGGCCGCGCATCTCGCGGGCGTCATCGCCGCCGAAACGACGTTGCCGGTGATCGCCGTGCCGATTCCTTCCACCGCCTTGCTGGGCCTCGATTCTCTGCTGGCGATGGTGCAGATGCCCGCCGGAATTCCCGTCGCGACCGTCGCCATCGGCAAACCAGGCGCAACCAACGCCGGCATTCTAGCCGCACAGATGATCGGACTTTGCGATGGCGAAGTCGCGAAAAAGTTGGACGCACACAAGACGAAGCTGGCCGAAGGCGTGGAAACGAAATCGCGCAAGCTGAAAGAGAGCCACAGATCATGAGCGCAACGACCGCCGAATTTTCCTTTGCCGAGATGCTCGAGGCCAACGAGCGCGACACGCGGAAAGCATTGGGAGCGGCCCGATACAACCATGCCTGGAACGGGTTCGTCATTTCTTTCGGTGACTAACTGCCACAAGATGTGTATCTTGTAGGGGCGGAACCTGGCGCGAAATCTTACGGCACAGGCTCCTCTCTTCAAACGCAACAGAGCGCGACGGAGACAATCGACATTGCCCATTGAATTCAGTCCAGAATTTTTGGGAAACCGCTGGGCTTATAAGCGACAGGTCCATGACGAACTCAAGGTTGCAATATTGGCTGCTGGTTTGGGCAGACGAATGGATCCGTTAACTGCCCGGCATCTTCCTAAGCCCTTATTTCCGCTGGGTGGAAAGGTTCCCATGGCTGAAGTTTGGTTAAGGAGAGCCGTGGAGTCCGGTATCACGGACATTTCAATGAACCTATGCGTTCTTGCAGATACTATCCGGCGGTATTTTCGAGACGGTCGCAAGTTCGGCGCGAACCTAAGCTATGTGGAAGAGGACCAGCCGAGTGGAACTCTCGGAGGCGTCTGCAAGCAGGCGCTAGGAAGACGAGCAAAGCGCTTATCTTCCGACCGCCGTCAGTCAACAGAGGACGCTTTCCAAGGGTCCACCCTCATCGTGCCCAGCGGCGATATAGTAACCAATTTCGGCTCCGATTTATTGGAGGAAATGTATGAGATTCACCGAAATGCAGGAGCTGCGCTTACAGTGGCATTGGTGCCTGTTCCGTGGGAGAGACGGAAAGACTATGGAACAGTGACACTCGCGTCGCCGGAACGTCGTACAAGTCTCATCTCCAGGTCCGGTCGCGTTGAGAGTTTTATCGAAAAGGATCCGAACTCTCCAAGTAATCTGAGCAATGCTTCTATCTACATGATCGAGATGGACCTGCTTAGAGCTCTCGATCCGCTCCGCACCGAAGCCAGCCTTGATATCCCTGATCCTTTTTATGATTTCGGTAACCACGTTTTCCCTGCCTTATTGGGGCGCCTGCCATACGTGAGCTTGCCGGAGGACTTTATTCTCTGGGGCATACAGTACGAGGGCAGATGGTTCGACGTTGGGCAAAAGCGTGACTACTTGCGAGTCAACGAACTCCTTCTAGACGGGAAGCTTGATGTGCCGCTTCCTTATGAACAACTGCCGTGGGGATATTTGGGCAGCAACGTCCGAATCGATTTCTCATCGGTAATCATCCGTCCACCGGTCGTGATCGGTAACAATTGCGTGATCGAGCCTAACGCTGTACTCGGACCGTATGCCGTTATCGGAGATGACTGGACCGTGCAGCGCGACGCACGGATAGAGCACTCCGTTCTTTGGGAGCGCTATTCTTACTTTGATGACGAAGGTAACGAGGTTGCGGCAGGTGTCAGAGAACTCATTGACCGCCACACGGTTCGCAGAGGCGTTACGATATCAGAAAGTATCGTCGCGGGTGGTGATATCGAGAGCGACCTGTGCGAAAAGACTGTTGATGTTCAAGCAGACGGAGCACTCGGAATTCTCGATATTGATTATGTCGCACAAGAAGCCCGAGTTTAGCTAATGCACAACACTTCCGTTGGCACTTGGGTGACGACAAGCTGCTAATCGTCGCAATCGAATTGCAACTGTATTCAAGAAACACCCCAATGGCCCTCTACCGAGTTGGACCAGGAGTCGTACCTCCTCTGCGTGTGCACCTAATGCTCACTGCAGCCCAGCATGGGTAGTCTGCGGTCCGGTCTAGGGCATCGTACATACCAGTTCAAGAAAATATATTGCCGCTATGGTGCGTCTGGAGTATCATCCCCTCGAATATGGCCGCCACCAGGGTTTTCATCAGTTACAGCCACGATTCGCAGGAACACTTGGATCGGGTATGGGATCTCAGCGACCAACTACGTTTGGACGGCATAGAATGCGGTATTGACCAGCATGAACAAGCGCCGCAACGTGGATGGCCAGGGTGGTGTAAGGACCAGATCGAGAAAGCGGACTTTGTCCTCGTCCTCTGCACAGAGAACTACAAACTTCGCTATGACGGGAAAGTTCCCCACGGCACGGGCCGCGGCACGCAGTGGGAAGGCTACATCATCGAACAAGAAATTTATGATGAAGATAGCACGAAGTTTGTTCCGGTGCTGTTCTCAGAAGGCGACGTTGCGCACCTTCCTGTGGAACTTCGTCGTTGCCCTCACTATGTTGTGAATCCCGATAAAGAAGCCCTTAGGACGGACTCCGGTTACATCAAACTTCTTCGACGACTTACTGGACGGCCTGAACGAATACCGAGAGCTGTTTCAATGGAACTGCGTCTGCTTCCCATCCAGGGCGCCCAAGATTCCTCGTCCGATTCATCCGCGGATCTCCCGTCCTTGCCTAAACTGCCGCGTAAACAACCTGGACATACGCCTAGGATAAAACATACGCGAGAAGCCAAGACTGGCAGCTTGAACATGGATTCAGAGACTGGGACGACGAGACAGACTGCGAGTCAGCAGAAGGCTGTCATCTTCACGCATTTCGGCGATCTCCAGTATGGCAAAGATGATGCTGACTATCTCAGAAGCAGAACTTCGTATTTGGGCAAGTACACGAAGATTTTCCAGTCCTACCTTGAGTGTGCCAGAGATGGCGGGCAAGTTGGGTTGGTCTATGTTTACGTTGACTGGGCCATTCGAGAAGCTGCGCCGACTTGGAGCGAAGGGCGTTTCGAATGGGATCCGAGGGTCCTAGGACACGAAGCGAAGCTCAAAGGTCTACTCTCCGTAGCCGAGGACAAGGCTCGCGCGGGACTGCAAGTAGGTCTTGATGCCCCACCCCGGTTCGAAAAGGTCGGGATGTTCGAACTGGTCAACCTGCTAAACAGTTTGGTCGACGTTGATCCTCAGCTCGTCGGTTTCCTGAGCGGCGCTCGCGGGAAGTCCTTCACCTACGACTCCCCAAAATTTGCGGAGGCTGTGATCCGCCTTGCACGCGGCGACATTCCGCATCTGGCGGCAGACCCTGTCTTACGGATTGATGAAGACGCCAAGCCCACTGCGGGCTCCATCAGCCGCCTACTGCAAGCCTACGCGGAAATCAGCAGGGAAGCACCGTTTTTCTTCTTTTCCGGAACCTACGGGAATCCAGGGGGCGAGTACGATCCCATCAACGATCATGCGGTGCGCACGCACTGGTTGGCTACAGTGCCGCAGAAGCCACATGTTAAACTATCCGAACCGCAGACGGAACTGGCACGTACCTTTTTGGCTGATTTGAGTGTGCTTGGAGCGACGCAGCAGATCCCCGACTGTCCCTCGCACTATAGCCAGGAACTGAAGGCTTTGGTTGCGGGGCAGCCAACTGACAAGACTCAGCGATGCCCGCAAGTAATCTCCGGGGCCGGACTGATCATGTCGCGAAGGGCAGTCAATTTCTTTCCGCCGTTTATGAACTTTGAGAATAGAATCGTGTGGGTTGACGATCATCTTAAGAGACGTTTTCACGAGGCTGCCGGCGACATCTCCTCCGAAACCCTAGAGTGTGTGAGTGACGCAACAATTCAGCAGGATCGGCATCCGGAAGGACTCACGCAGAAGGACATCGACTGGGCGAAGGAACAGTACTTTGATCGGTTACTCCACGGGTGTATGTTCACCCGCCTTATCGCCCAGCCGGACGGCGAGCCCACCGAGTACGCAAGACTGCTGACGGATATCTCGTGGGTTCGCGTTCGCAAAGGGGACACCCCTGTGAGCGCCACTGAACTTGACCGCTTGCGCCAGCGTTTGGTCGGGCCAGCCGAGGAGCGGTATCAGCAGGTTGTGCAATGCTGGCACTCACGAGAGTTTCACGATACGGCCATTTACAAATGGGTAGCCGGCTTGGACAAGGGTCACTGCACCTTAAGTTGCGACAACGTGACAAACGACGCGATTGGGTATGTGAATCTCCTGCTCGAGTGGCCCATCTTCACCCATGCCATCGCCCGCTTGGAGATGTCCGATAACCACTGGCTGTTCGTTGAGACCAGGTAGAGCTTCGCCGGGCGCGCCTCGCGAATCCATCGGCTGGATGGCCCAGCCCGTTCCCCCAGCTTCGCGTCCTTCTTTTAGACCCTAATAGACCCTAACTTTTGGAGGCTAAATTAGCTAGGCCCCCTAGTTTTTGACGAGGGTGAAGACGTGTTCCAGCCTTGTGGACAAAGATGGTCAGGGATTGAAAAAGGCGGCTCCCTAACTAAAAGGGAAGCAGTTGCGTTGTGTTGTCTGGGGCACCGCCAAAACCTTGCGGCAAGCGCATGGGCGGCGGAATCATGGTGCCAGCTATCACCCTACCGGCTGTGGCTCTCCGGCTAACTCTTTCAGCAGCATCTTGAGGTATGTGAGCACTTGCTCCGGGTGTTTTTCCCTCAAGGAGAATTTCAGCACGCCCGCCGGCGTGAATTGGCTTCCTGGTTCTCCGGCAACAAAACGCGCCAAGCGTTCTGGATCGACCGCGGCACTCTCAGTGAAGCGAATGCTCACCGCCTCGCGGCGCCGCTCAATCTGCGCCACACCGACGCGCTGCGACAGCAATTTCAAAGTTGCGTATTCCAGCAAACTTCGAACCGGCGGAGGCGGCGCGCCGTAACGATCGCCCAACTCTCCGGCGACATCTTCCAGTTGCGCCTCCGTCTCCACACCCGCGACGCGCTTATACATTCGCAGCCGCTGGTTCTCTTCTGGGATGTAGTCGGAAGGAATACGGATGTTCAAGCCTAGGTTCAATTGCGTTTCCGGCGTTTCCTTCTCCACCTCGCCCTTCAACTCGCGTACCGTGCGTTCCAGCATGGTGGTGTAAAGCTCGAAACCGACGGCCTCAATGTGACCGCTCTGTTGGCCTCCCAGCAAGTTTCCGGCGCCCCTCAATTCCAGGTCTAGCGCGGCAATCTTGAATCCAGCACCCAAATCGCTGAACTCCTTCAGCGCCGCCAGTCTCCTTCTTGCCAAGTCGCTGAGCTCGCGATCGGGCGGAATGAGCAGATAAGCATAGGCCCGGCGATCCGAACGGCCCACGCGTCCCCGCAACTGGTACAACTCCGACAGACCGTGCCGGTCGGCGCGATTAATGATGATGGTGTTGCACAGCGGAATGTCGAGGCCATTCTCAATGATCGTGGTCGCGACCAGGATGTCTGCTTCGTGGCGCATGAACGCGAGCATCACTCGCTCCAGTTCGCTCTCCGACATCTGGCCGTGGCCGATCAGGATGCGTGCATTGGGCGCCATCTCGCGGAGCTTGTCCGCGATCTCGTAAATGCTCTCCACGCGATTGTGCACGAAGTACACTTGCCCGCCGCGTTCCAGTTCCTTCTCGATCGCCGAGCGCAGCAGCTTCTCGTCCCACGCTGCCACCACCGTCTGGATCGCCATGCGATCTTTGGGCGGCGTCTCGATCACGCTCATGTCGCGCAAGCCAAGCAGCGACATATGCAACGTGCGCGGAATGGGCGTGGCCGACATCGTCAGCACGTCCACCTCTTTGCGAAGCTGCTTCAGCCGCTCCTTGTGGCGAACGCCGAAGCGCTGCTCTTCGTCCACGACGACCAGCCCAAGATCGCTGAACTTGATGTCCTTCGACAGCACGCGGTGCGTTCCAATGACGATGTCCACCTGACCCGCCTCGATCTTGGTGATGGTTTCTTTCTGCTGCTTGGCGGTGCGGAAGCGGCTGAGCATCTCGATCTTGATGGGAAAGGCCGCGAAGCGTTGCCGGAAGGTGTTGTAGTGCTGGAAGGCAAGCACGGTAGTCGGCGCCAACACCGCAACTTGACGATTGTCGTTGACCGCTTTGAACGCCGCGCGCATCGCGACTTCCGTCTTGCCATAGCCGACGTCGCCGCAAAGCAGGCGGTCCATCGGCGTGGCGGATTCCATGTCGCGTTTGACGTCAACAATCGCGTTCATCTGGTCTTCGGTTTCGTTGAACTCGAAGGTGTCTTCAAACTCGTGTTGCCATTCGGTGTCTGCAGCAAACGCATGTCCCTCGGCGGTCTTGCGCACGACGTAGAGTTTCAGTAGCTCTTCGGCCATGTCTTGCATGGCCTTCTTCACGCGGGCCTTGGTCTTCTGCCACTGCTGTGTGCCCAGCCGATTCAGTACCGGCTTCACGCCTTCCGAGGACCGATACTTCTGCACCAGGTCCAGCCGGGTGAGTGGAACATACAGACGTGCGCCCTCGGCGTATTCCAGGATCATGAACTCAGCCGTTCCACCATCTTCCTGAGGAATTTCCTTCAATCCCTGGTATTGACCAATGCCGTGCTCGACATGCACAACGTAATCGCCGATGGCGAGATCGCGGAAGTCAGAGAGGAAGGCCGAGACTTTCGACTTCTGCCGTTGCGGATGGGCAAGCGAAACTTCCGGCTCGTCGAACAAGTCGCGAGCCCCGAAGAGGACCAGATCCGCCTCGGGCAAGGCGACGCCCTCAGGCACATACGCCTTCACGATGGTTGCGGCCACTACGTCTTCCGCGAAGTACGATGACTCGTCTACATACACTTCGCTGCCCGGCTTGGGAGTGCGGCTGCCGATGCGAAACGACAAGTTGTATTCGTTGAAGACATCAGCCAGACGCTCGACTTCGCCAGTGCTCGACACGGCAAAGATGACTCGCTTGCCCTCCCGTGCGAGGCGCCCAACTTCTTCGGTCATGGCAGCAACCGAACCGTGAAAGCGTGTCGTAGGCTGGGTTTGCAGCGTGAGATGTTCTTCCGCGCCGGCACCCTCGATTCCCAGTTGCTCTACCGCGATGACAGCCGCATATTGCAGGCGCTCGTTCCACTGTTCCGGGGTAAGAAATAAGTGCTCAGGGCGAACCAGATTGCCGACCAGGCTTCGTTCGTGGGCCTCGTTCACCTTCGCCCACCACGTATCGTGCGCGACATTCAGAGCATCGGGTTCGTCAAGAATGATGGTCGCGCCCGGCTGCAGATCATCGAAGAAATTCTCCTTTTTCGCGGCCGCCGGAGCGTACAGTTCCCATCCCGGAAACACGGCAACGCCGGTCGCGCGCACCGCTTCCTCGATTACTTCTTCACTTCCCGTCAACCTACCGCCGGTCAGCCGCGCATTGATCGCAGCCAGCGTCTCTTCTTCCACGGGAGTCTCAGTCAACGGAAACAGAACAGCTTCGTCGGTCACCGCCGCCGAGCGTTGGGTGCCAGGATCGAATTTGCGGATTGACTCCACTTCGTCGCCGAACAGCTCAATGCGAACTGGCCGATCCAATTCCGGCGAATATACGTCAAGCAGTCCGCCGCGATGAGCGAACTCGCCCGGCATCTCCACCACGTCCACCTGGTTGTAGCCCACGATGCGCAAATGCTCGACCAGCTTTTCGGGATCGATCATCTCGCCACGTCGCACGACCTTAGCCAAGTCTGCGTAAAATTCGGCATCGCGTAGGCGCATTGCCGTCGCCGCCAGCGGCGTAATCACCACGCTGGCGGCTCCGGTGGCAATCTTCCATAAAGCGGTGGCGCGAGCTTCCTGAATCTCAGGATGAGGCGACAGATTGTCGAAAGGCAACACGTCGTAGGCAGGCAAGCCGATCACGGCGTCTGGCGACACCGCACCCGTCAGATCGCCCAGCGAGCGCACGACCGGCAGCAATTCATCCACGGCGCGGTTGTCACTCACGACGACGATCACCGGCCTCGCCGTGGAGCGATGTAGTAGTGCGTAGAAGAGACCTTTGCCAGTCGGGGTGAGTCCGGAGACACGTGTCCGCCCCGCGCCACCCTTTACCCGGGTTACAGCACGCGCAAAGGCCGAGGACTTTTCCACGTCCGCGAAGAGTTCGCGAACGAACGGGAGGATCATCGCTTATTCAGTTTACCAGCCCATTGTGCCGATGTCGGGCCGTTTACTTGAAGCTGTTCAGCATCTGCAACTGCCGGTTCGCGAGTTCATGCGGCAGCGGCGCATAGCCCAGCACCGAACATTCCTTCTGGCCAGAGGTAAGCACCCACTGGAGAAGCTCAATCAGAGCAGCTTTCTTTTGGCTGTCACTTACTTGCTGGGGCAACAGGAGAAAAGTAAATGTCGCTATTGGATAAGCGTCTTTTTCAGACGCGTTGGTGATGGAGGAAGAAGAAGCGGAATTTCCCGTCATGGCAGAACCGGCAGCAGCGGCCACACTTTCAAGATTGGCCCGGATATATTCTCCGCCTGCGTTTCGAACTGCTCCGAAACTCAGCTGGTGCTGGATGGCGTACACCAGTTCCACATATCCAATCGAGTTCGGAGTCTTCTGCACCGTGGCGGCTACCCCTTCGTTACGTTCCACTCCCGTTCCGACTGGCCACTTAAGGCTGATACCGACGCCCACCGTGGTTTTCCAGTCAGCGTTAATCTTGGACAGATAATCCGACCAGGCATAGGTTGTGCCGCTGCCGTCCGAACGATGAACCACAACGATGTCGGCGTCCGGCAACCGCGCGCTCTTGTTTACGCCCTTGATTATTGGATCGTTCCACTTCTTGATCTTGCCAAGATATATGCCCGCCAGGGCCTCGGGAGTGAACTTGAGGTTTTGAGTGAGTCCTTTCAGGTTGTAAATCGGAACCACCCCACCCAATACAGACGCAATTCGCCGAAAACCTGCTCCCGATTGCGATGGTCCTTGATCCGGCTGAGGCACGTCGGATGCCGCAAAGTCCACCTTGTTCTCCGAGAGAAGTTGCATGCCCAATCCTGATCCCACGGCGTCGTAGCTGATGCGAATACCGGGATGTTGCTGCTGGAAAGACTCGAACCATTCTTGATACAGCGGCGCAGCAAAGGTCGAGCCTGCGCCATGGAGCCTGATCTGGGTCGCTGCCCCGTTCGGGGGCTGGCCTGTCTTGTCGTGCGCTGCAACCATCTGTCGGACAAGATTGTCGGACAGATCATCGATGATACTGCCCCAGGAAAACTTGCTGGGAGTCACCAGGTAAGACCACAAGACCGCATCGTCCGCGCCGACGACTTCGACGGAGAGAAAACCTTCAAATATGGCTTGCCGATTTGCGGAAGGCGAGCGGGGACTGGTTGCGATGTGGCCTTTGACCCAGATCTGGCCGCTCCCCTTAATAATGGCATCCGCCTGATTCGGAGTGGCGACGACTTCGAACTTTCCGCTCTTCCGAAGTTGTTTGATCAGGCCCTGTTGCAGCTCAGCCGCGCCGCTTCCGCCGCTTAAAGAAGCGACAAACACCTTCTTGACTTGGGACAAGTCCTGGGCAGTTTGTGCGTGGAGAGAGATAGCCGCCAGGACCAGCACGATCCAGTAAGCGGTTCTTGATGCGAAATCGCGCATTTTGTAGAGACGATTTTGCATGACCATCAAACTTGATTCTTCTTGGCCTCTATCCTGAATTCAGAACTCCACATGCAATCGGAATGAAGGGACAATAACCGGGCCACGGACCCGGTTATATCCCAGATTAACAATGTACTGTAAGTCGGGCCCGAGGTAGATTCCGCGCCAGGCGTGCGCGGTGTAATAGCTCTCGAGAATGTTCTCGCGTCCGTAAGTTAGCCCGCCATCTCCAAGGATGAACCCAAGCCCGCCATAGGAAAGATACCGCGCGTGCTCGCTGGAGATGGCGTTTGAATCAAAGGCAATCCCCGCGCGATCATACTTTCTCTTCCACATGCGGCCCGCAAAGCCAGCGCCAAACTGAAAGGTCTGGTCGACCTCGGTATAAGCCCACGATTCGGTCTTGCCATTGTTCCACCCAAAGCGGCCGTAAAGAACGATGTATTTTGTCAAGACCTGTTCGAAGTTGATTCCAAACCCGTATTTTGTCGTCACCTGTGGAGGATGGTTTGTAATATCCGGCGTCGCAACCTTCCCTTCCAGATACTGTTCATTGGCAACCTGGTAGATTCCCATGTTGGCATTGTTGACATACACCAGCAGACGGATGATTCCATCCTTCTTAGGCAGGAACGCGCGGTGCAGTTCGAATTCGACATTCGATGCATTGGAACGGCGCAGGTTCCAAACCAGATCTGGTCCGTTGGCAACACTGGGCAGGAGCGCCTCAGCAAAACGCAATCCCCACTTCGGACTTTGATATTCGAGGATGAGGCCCCAGGTGTAACCACGGGTGTCAGCCGCGTAGTCATATCCTCCGTTCTGGTCGATGGTCCAATTCATAAACTGCAAATGGCTGTCGCCGCCGACGGAGTTCACATCGAAGAAGTCGGCCATGCCGAACTTGCCAAAGCGGAATTCAAGGCGGCGGGCGGGCAACTCCGAAAAGGTCGAAAGCGGGCCGCGGGCGTTCTCCACCTTGTCATGGCTCAAGGCAATTACCTGGTGATACATCAACCGGGCCAGATATGGTGCTTGGCCTATGCTCGGGTTCCTCACAACATCAAGATTCGTGAAGCCGGCCAGGCCGAGCGCCTGGCTCAAGCCCGCGCCCCCGGATTCTTCGACATCGGCCAGGACCTCGATCGATTTTGTGAGCTGGAACCCGGTATACAGTGTCAGCACACGGGAAGTGGCCTTCTCATAGTACGGTTGAAAACTATTGGTTCCTGAGTACTTGGCGTAGAACGGCGGATTCGTCTGGAAGATGAAGTTCGCCTGGCCCGAAATCCAGAGGCGGCCCTCCTTGAAATGCGGGAACATGGTCTGCACGGTTTCATCCGCTGCTTCCGGGTCGGTGGTTTCCGACGCTGTGCTACCGGGATCCTGGCCATAGGCGGAAGCAGCGATCAGCGTCACTGCGATCCAGAAGGCGAAAATAAGCGTCAGCATGCTGAGGCTCCGACGGAAGCTCTGCCGGAACCACCGGCTCGCCGTGGAAGGCTGGGTTGTACGAATCGTAGGCTGACGGTGCATGGCCACGTTTACTTACCGCACATTGTCAGGGAACGCGCCTGGTTCTTCGCAGCGCGAGTCCCCGAAGTGTTGCACTTTTCTGTTACAACCGCGTTACAGATTTCCGAAAGCCTGGGCGTTCTGGCCGTCGGCGTCTCTTCCGCCGCGCAGAGCGACCAGCTTGAGCGCAGCGGCCTGCATGGATCACCTGTCCGAATCCAGTTGAGTTGTAGGATGTGTTCGGGCTTGCGTGTCGGGTTATTGCGCATAACGTCCCTCCCTTCGGACTCGGCAGCTTGGGCAGGAGCGCCCAGGGAGGCCGCTCTCGCGCACTTCACGGTTATGATCGCGTGAGGAGTGCAAGAGCAGACGTTAGTTGCTTCATGGCGGCACTACTCGCGACGATCGGAGATTTGCGGACTACTCGGAGGCTCTTGGCGATTCATATTCCTCGCGGGACGAAAACTATTTGCCGTACAACTTATGTTTATAGCATACTGGGGTAGGGTATTATGCAACAAGAAAAAGGAGTCGCCTTGAAAAAAGCTGACCACCAACGCGGAAAGCTGCTGAACCGGGTGAAGAGGATCAAGGGGCAGGTGGAGGCCGTGGAACGGGCCTTGTCCGACGATCATGAAGAATGTGCTGACACTCTCCAGCTCCTGGCCGCCTGCCGCGGCGCGATCAACGGACTCATGGGGGAAGTCCTGGAGGGCCACATCAAAGATCACATTGCCGGAGGAAAACCGTCCCGTGAGGTGACCGACGACTTGATCGAGATCGTGCGGGCATACTTGAAGTGATGGAGTCTGGCGCCCACGGGAAATCCGGCAGGAACCGCGGTTTGACAGCCCCTAGGGCCGCTTCTAGAATCGAAAACAGGCTGGACGCAGTCACGTCCGGCCTTTCGTGTGATCGAGCGTACAAGGGTTTTGAGCGCTCGACCTGCGCAGCAGGTTCTCTGTGTTGTCTGCGGCCCCCAGCCACGGGCCGTGTCCGACCGTTCGGCGGCGTAGCTCAGGTGGTTAGAGCGACGGTCTCATAATCCTTCCGGCAGACTCCTCAGGGTACATCACCGATAGTCATGAGTGGCGACGGTCGCCAGTGTTCATGCGGGCTCGACGTGATCACCGCTCAATTTTCCTGCCTGTGAATACTCCTGCATATTCCTGCCAAAGTAGCCAAGAATACCGGACTTTGGTGGATGTTTTTGTGGATGATCGCTATTCCGTTCCCGGTTGATCTTGGGATAGAAGCAGATCCCATTTCGGCAGTGCGGGCAAAGGGCGGCGGTCCGATGTTCCAAGAGATGATGCCCGAGGCGCGCGGGACTACGGATTATGAGATGTGGTTTCGGACGGGCCGCCACCCGGATTCAATCACTTGCAGTCGGAACGTCTCTCCTGATTCGGGATTCCATGTTGCCATTCGGCACTTAATTGGCAACGCAATTGGCAATACGGGATAACCCGTCCGGAGGACCGAAAACTAACCCGAGCCAGCGGTGCCAGCCTGACCAGGTTTAACGTCGCATAGTTGGGTCGCGCGGCGCTCCATGCCAAGTCGAGAGAACAGGCTTCGTGGTCAGCCCGCTCTTAACTACCTATCAGGTGAATTGGATGGACTCCAATCCTCTAGCCCAACTATGATGCTGGTTCGGCACCAATCAGCCTGCTCATGCCGTCGCGCACCGTCAATCCGAATCGGCCAGCCCAGGACATTGCTGACTTTGCGCCGTGCGCGCCATCCGGAAAGAGTGGCGCAAGGGGGCGGCAGATTCGAAGGGCGATAGCAGGCCGCTCTGGTTTCGCGGACAGCGCTCAGCCAAATGGACACTTCGCCCCCGCCTATACCGCCCTGAGTACGGGAACGCGTCCGAATCCGAGATCAGGCTGGAGTTCGAAGGCAACGGCTTGCAGCTCATCACGACGAATCTGGACCGCAACAGATGGGAGTGGTATTTCCTAATGCAGCATTACGGAGCGCCCACCAGATTGCTGGATTGGACGGCGAATCCGTTGGCGGCGCTTTACTTTGCCGTCTCGGACGAGCGTAACGACCTGGGAAAACAGAACGCGGCCGTCTGGGTTATAGATCCCTGGCGTTGGAACAAACTCCACGGCGACGGGCTGCGCGGTCCCGCTTTGCCGGGCTGGGCGGAGACGAAACCCTACCTGCCCGAAATCGAAGACGCGTGCGACGGCGTGACCGTCAACAAACCTGCGCCTCTTGCGATCGAGCCCCCGAGCATTGACCGCCGCCTCGCTAGCCAGACAGCCAGATTCCTCTTGTTCGGAAAGAAGAAGGACCTCACGAAAATCGCGGACCGTGATGACCTCGAACGCGACAGGAAAGGGAGCCGGCTGCGGCAGATCCTGGTCGCAGCACGGAAGGTGAATGACATCCGCCTCGAACTCGACGATCTCGGCATCAACCACCGGACACTATTCCCGGATCTCGAAGGATTGGGCGCACACCTATCGTGGGAGTGGAAGGACTTTCGCAAGCGCACAAGGCTCTACTGAGTCCGCAGAAACAGACGTGGCCGTCATCAAATTCAATTACGACACCCCTCTCGACCGGACGATGGCCTTCGAAGCCGTCTACCACGAAAACCTCCAACTCGGCCTCGCCGAGAAGCAGGAGATTCGGGACATCCCCGGATCGATCTTCGTGTGGATGTGCGTGGATGGAGAGCTCGCAGGCGAGTCCTACGGCAATCCACTCGTCGCCGACGACGAGCTGATCGAGGGGCTGAAAGACCTCACCGCCGACGAAAAAAGAACAGGGATCTATTGTTACTCCAACACGATCCTTTCCGCGTTTCAGGGCCGGGGCTTCGGAGCGATTTTGAAGAGCCATTGGCTGGGGCTGGTTGTGAGCAATGGGTTCGAGATCGTTTACGGCCATGCGCGTCCTGGCGGCAGTCAAGCACTTAACGCCAAGTTTGGCGCCGTGTTTCTCGACAGTTTTCCTAATTGGTATGGCACCGGAGAGGAATACAAGCTGTACCGTCTCAGTCTAGCGGTTCATGGCTGACGGCCCTGATTGTACTAACGGCGTGTTGGCTGTGTCGCTACGTGCAAGTAACCGATAGCTTTGGCAGACAAAAAGCGAAGAGCACGTTGTAATGGTGCGAAGGCGGGGAACGGCATCGTCGGTCCGGCAGCGTTACGGAGGACGTTCTCATATCGCCGCTGATTGCCCCATGGCGAGTTTTAGGCGGCGCCGATGTTCCGCGGGAAGACTACAAAACTCGCCGCACTTCTCGATGGGCACGCCGTTCAGCCGCGCCACCGTCTCGCGCTCGCGCAACATCTACGCCTGAATTCCCAGGAACCAGCGGCGGCACCGCGGACACCTGCGGGCTTCGTGCTTCTCCACCCGGGCGCCGGGCTCGATGGCCAGCAGCAGGTCCTTAATCTGGCGCTGCTTCACCCAGATTTCGCGGTTGCTGTGCTCGAAGCTAGGCAACCAATGGGTCATCCGCAGCTTGGGAATGTCGTGCCGGGAAAAGACCACGTGCCACACGTAGTAGGGCGTAGGAATTCTGGCAGAAGCTGGCCGGTGGTTAAGAGAAACTCTCACAGACACCATCCCCAGCCCTTACAGGGGTTTTTCGGCAAAGGCACGCTAAAAGCGTTCAGGTGCAAGGACAACACTAGGCTCGCAGTAGTTTCGCGTACTCCGCTTTGGCCTGTCGGTAGATGGGAATGTCGGGATCGGCGCCTTTCCCGGTTGGCCCTGCGGGCCTTGTCGCGGGCGGCTGGGTCGGTCGCGGCTTCCAGCACGTAAGGGCGAGCCAAGCCAAGGCGGGCGAGCGCTCCCCATGGAAAGTTTCCCACCACGCCGCGATAGTCCACGAGCTTCTGATGTTCCGCGTTCGTCAGCACCGAGAGGGTCGATAAGTGATCGTTGTAAGTTCAGATATCGCATTCCTACTCTTCTAATAGCGGATTGTCGAAGTCGTTAACCTCGATCCGATAGGCCCCCGATGTGAATTCAACACCTGCCACGCCATTCTCAAATGTTTCGATGTCAGGCACGATCCGGTGAGTTTCGCGATAGTCGTCGAATTCGGCCGCTTCGCCGGGCACTGCCGACCAGTTCATCGTCGTGAAGCTGTCTCCACCGGTACTCGGCCGATAGAAATGTCCACCACTTTCTAGGAATAGGCGTTCCCCTTCGATGCCAACGTCCCAATAATGCCAAGTTTCAATTTCGCCAAACTTCCGGCGCGGCCCTATAACGCTGACTGTAAGGTCAAGATCGGTCGTAACTCGCGGCAGGCGAGACACTACGTATTGCAGCTTGGCGACACTAACCAATTGGGCAGGACGAAGCGTATCAGCGGCGACCACTTTTTTCAGGAGAAGAGCAGCGGCGCCCAACAGATCGCGATCCATCTCGCTGAAGCTGTAGCGATCAGCCTGATGCTCAGGCACCTCCTCTTGAGAAACAGATTCATCCAGCTCATGAACGGCTGATGGGGAAACTGCAGCCTCTGGTAGAACGCCAAATTGCGCGAGAGCGGAAGAGTCAGCCGGCAGGCCCCGATCGGCATCAAGCAAAGTTCCGCCCGAAATCCACGTGGTGCCGTCCCAGACCTCCGATTTTACCCTCCCAGGCCCGATGGATACTACTCGAATCAGACTTCCCTTCCACAAGCGTGGCGGATCGACCACTGTGCCGGGTACAGCGTTATTCTTCAGCCAACGTATTGGCACTGTTCTCGCCTCTTCCGCAAAGCAAATCGGCTTCGTCGTGCGGGCCTTGCCAGTGCCAAAGAACGGCGCTTGCCGGGGAGGGAAAACACCGCGAATCACGAACGGCAGTTTACCCATTTTCTCCACGTCGTAGCCCTCCGGCACCGTTGGCAATACGCCGCAGAGCGCGACGAGGAATGCTTCTGGGAAGATAAGCGGACCCTGTTCCTCCAACGCCCTCCACACACGAATCATCTCGCCACTTTCGCCTGGCGCTAGGAGTCTTACATCATCAAGGACAAGCTGATCGAAGGCCAGCTGGATGTCGTAGTCTATGCTCTCGATTCGTGCCTGAGTGGAGGTTGAGAATAGCCCTGCGACCTTCAGCACATACCTGACAGGAAAGTCTTGGAAAATGAACTCCGCGTGTTCTTCGCGCTGCCACATGGCACAGCCATAGTCCGGCAATTCGGTCATGCCTGCTCAGTCCTCCGGTACGGCACCATGCGACTTTCTGAATAAGCCTCAATCGCCGATGCCACCGCTCGCCCACAGGCGTCATTGAGACACACCTCGGACGTTACAGTCCTCCGTTGAATCGAGGGACGAGGCGTGTTGCGACTCGCTTTGGCCACATCCACGGAAGTGTTGAGCGGCAATGCCAATGATAGTTGGTAGTGCTTGCGCCCGCAACGAAGGAATCATGCTCACAGATGAGCCATTCCCCTGCGGACTCTCGAAAGAACGAAACCAGTAGCGCTGATGCAGCGCTTGGCCGCGTTCTTCGGTCCCTCCGTAAGCAACAACACTTATCGCAGGATGACTTAGGCCACCGCGCGGGTTATTCCAGAAACTACATCGGACTCGTCGAACAGGGAAAAACGTCGCCGTCTGTCCGGGCTCTGTTCAACATCGCCACAGCGCTGGGAGTTAGGCCGTCATTGATGATCCGGCGTGCCGAAGCCTTCACTTCACCGCGATCGATGCGCCGCCAGAACGTTCAAGACGCATAGGGATGGCTTTACGCTTGCGGGACGCGGCTACCCAACGATCGCGCGCCCGGTGCACCGGCTGCAAATCCCGGTAGTCATCGCCCTGGGTCGGCACGAAACGCATGTTCAGTCTTGTCCAAACGTATTTTCCGCTGTCAACTCTGCTTTCTCTTGACACGAGTTTACCTAAGGTACATACTGTAAGTATGCCGCAGAAGAAAATGAGCGTCACGGTTTGGGTGTGCTCCCGCTGCGGGCATGAATGGCAGTCGAGGGACAACACGAAGCCGATCTGTTGTGCCAGATGCAAGAGTCCCTTTTGGGACCGACCAAGGAGACGGGCAGTTAAACAATAACGCGCCGTGCCAGTGCTTGGAACACTGACACGACGCTAACCAGGGCACCTACTAAGGAGGCACCCAATGGCTGTACATCAACGTAACACCGCATCTTCACTCACTCAAGAACCACCCCTCACCATTGCTCGTGTGGCTCTGTACGTTCGTGTCTCCACTCTCAACGGGCAAGATCCCGAGATGCAGCTTTCTGAACTCCGGGAGTACGCTTCCCGGCGCGGCTGGACCGTTACCAGCGAGTATGTCGATCAGGGTGTTTCCGGGTCAAAGGAGTCGCGACCGCAATTGGACCAGTTGATGGCCGACGCGCACCGGCGGAAGTTCGATGCCGTGCTTGTCTGGAAAATCGACAGATTCGGGCGCTCGCTCAAACACCTTGTCAACGCGCTCGCAGACCTTTCCGCTTACGGAGTCGCGTTTGTCAGCTTCCGCGACAACCTCGATCTCAGCACTCCATCCGGGCGTCTGATGTTCCAAATCATAGGTGCTATGGCGGAGTTCGAGAGATCGCTCATCCAGGAACGAGTCAAGGCCGGGTTGCGAAATGCGCGCTCCAAGGGGAGGAAGTTCGGAAGGCCCCGCGTCGAGATTGATGCTGTTCGGGTGGCTGAATTACGCCGGAAAGGGCTGTCATGGTCCCAAGTATGTCGAACCCTCGATGTGAGCAAGGGGAGCGCCCAGCGATCAGTTGCAGGGCTTACTGAAAAGCACAGCGGCGCTTAGTCGGATTAGGGAAGACTCGCAGGAATGCCCGGACCCTCGATCGGCCCTTCCCACCTGCCGGTTTCTGGATAACTTCCCGTTTGCCGGCAAACCGGGATGAACTAGTTGGATCGAGCTTAGGCGTTTCTCGTTCCTAATCCGGTTAGACCCCGCGAAACCGGACACGCGGACCAAGTCGATTTTTGGCATATCCACTGGCGCATCTCCTAGCACGGCGAGACTATCGGAATGTACGATGAGTAGACTGATGGGCCCAACCAGCGGCACCGATTGTCCCAGCAGAACGAAGACTTCATGACTATCTTCGTCCGCTTAGAGCACTGGAGGGAGCAAGGCGCGATATCGCCGGAGCAGCACGTGCACTTGGCAAGCCTCTCCCGTAGAGAACCTTTTTCGCTTTTCCTTGAGCTGAACATTCTCTTCTATGCTGGTGTATTGGCATTCGTTGCCGGACTTGGCTGGACTGTCACCACCTATTCGCAACAGCTCGGCGACGTTCTCGTCCTCGCCATTCTGTCCACCATTTTCGCTGCCTGTTTTTGGTACTGCTTTTCCCGCGCGCCCGCTTGGGCACTCGCGCAAACATCTGCACCCAATGCGGCTTTTGATTACGTGCTTTACCTCGCCAGCCTCGTCTGGTGCATAGAACTCGCTTACCTGGAGAACCGACTCCACCTCCTCTCCGGACAATGGGACCTCTATCTCCTGGCGACCGCCGTCTTCTTTTTCTTCCTCGCTTATCGTTTCGACAATCGCTTCGTGCTGTCGCTGGCCTTGTCTTCGCTCGCCGGATGGTTCGGGCTCATCATCTCGCACTGGCTATCGGATCAGGACGCGGCTTACCGGCAATATGCGCTGATCTACTGCCTGCTGATCGGCGGCGGCGGAGCGCTCTTGCAGCTTCGCGGTGTGAAACCACATTTCTTCGGCACGTATCTCAACATTGCGGCCAACGTTTGCTTTTGGGCATTGCTCTCGGGTGTGTTCGAGCGTGAAGGATACGGCGTATGGTTTCTCGCACTGCTTGTCGCCTGTGGTGTGTCTCTCGCTTGGGGCCTGAGGCGCCGGCAGTTTGCCTTCGTTGCGTATTCCGCCGTCTACGGATACGTGGGTGTCAGCTGGATGCTCATCCGCAATATCAATGACTTTACTTTTGTCCTAACCTATTTCGTCTTTACCGCCGTCGCGATGGTTGTGGGGCTGGTCGTGATCGCTCGCCGCTTCGGGAGGCAGGCGTGAGACTGTACTCGGCATCCAGCGAAGAGACTCTGCGCGCCCGAAATCTGATCGCGGACTGGGCCAGCGAGGGCATCCTGTCCAAGGAGCAGTACCAGCGGCTGGAACAGGAAACGGTTTCCGAGCTGCGCACTACCAACATTTTCCTGCGGCTGATCCTGTTGCTCTTCACCCTGATCAGCGTGTGTGCCGCAGCAGCGCTGTTCCTCGCGGTCTTTCTTCCGCATTCATCGGAGCAAACCAACGGCATTTTTCTGCTGCTCGGCGCTGCTCTGAGCTATGCGGCCGCCGAGATTGCCGTTGCCCAGGGCCGTTTGTATCGCCATGGGATCGAAGAAGCGCTCGCCGCCGGCTCGGTTGGATTTCTTTGCGTGGGAATGCAGTTCGCTTTATTCAGCGGCCATCCTTTGCTGCCAGCTTCGGACGCAGCCCACTCCCTGGTTCCCGCCGCCGGTGCTGTCTTGTCGCTCTGGATCTGGCGCCGCTTTGGACTGTGGTATGCATTTCTCGCCGCAATGATTTTTGCCATCTTTCTGTCGGGCTACTGGACCTCGTCCGACGCGGCGCAGCGTGCGCTGGTAGCCGTGTTTTATGCGGTCGGGCTGATCTGTGTAGCCGCGCTGCGGACCCGCCACCGCTTCGATTAGCTCGAGGATGCATATTCGCCCGTCGAAGCGCTTCTCTGGCTCGGCATCTACCTGGCCATCAACCTGCAGCTTTCGCCATCGAATCTGCCCGCACGGTGGTGGGGCTGGGGAGGCAGCGCTGGGGTCACCTCTGAATATACGAGGTCGTTCTACTGGACAACGTGGGCGCTAATCTGGATCCTGCCGCCCGTCGTACTCGCGCGCGGGGTTCGGCAGAAGGACCACTTCGTCATCGCCGTGGGTGCGATTGCCGCCGTCCTGACCTTGGTCTCCAATAAACCCTATCTCGGTTGGCCACGGCATACTTGGGACCCGATGCTTCTGGGCATACTGTTGGCCGGTCTTGCATGGTTCATTCGACGCTGGCTGGCTCGGGGCCCCAGCGGAGTTCGCGGCGGCTTTACCGCCGCGCGCCTATCGGGAAAGGACAAACAGTGGATGAACGCCAGCTCCGCGGTATTGGGCCTGGTAACACCTCAGTCAATCACGCCAAGCCCGCAAACAACGAGTGGAGACGTTCGCTTCGGTGGGGGAGCTTCGGGAGGAGGAGGTGCCGGTGGAGATTTTTGAAGACTTAACTGCCGATTATTCCCGGTGACGGACAACTCTGAAGCTGCCCTGTAAGCTGCATGCTTCGGTGTCGCCGAGCTTCGTAGGTCCCCAGAAGTCAGCTTGGAGGAGATGTGGTCCGATCTCCTCAAAGCCAGTTTCTGTGGGGTTTGTAAATGGGTGAGGCACTTCTACGAGTCGCCGACTATACGACCAAGTCGATTCCCGGACACTGGTGCGTTTCCCGTTAGTAATCGGACGGGGCGCCTTGAACCTGCTTGTAACTTATCGAACTCCTCGCCTATCGGGTGGTTCTTATGGCGCCATTGGGGACACGTCGATTGTGTCTGCATCGTGCCAACGAGCCCTCCGTTCCCAATTTGATCGGCCGCTAAAACGCGCGCGGTCACGCCTGTGACTTCCATCCGTAGGGCTGGGAGCACATCATCTGGCGCGCGAGATGGTCTGCGAGTTCGGCATGTCCACGCTGGGGCCGATGACCTTTGGCAAGAAGGAAGAGCAGATCTTCCTGGGCCGCGAGATCAGCCAGCATCGCGACTTCAGCGAGGAGACGGCGCAGAAGATCGACCAGGAAGTTCGTCGCTTCGTGGATGAGGGTTACCAGTCGGCGACCAACATCCTGAAGAACAATGGGCCGATCCTGGAAAAGATTGCCGCGGCGCTGTTGGTGCGCGAGGTGATCGATGCCGGCGAGATCCAGATGATCATCGAAGGCAAGGAACTTCCGGACCGCGTCAATCCGAACGCTCCCCCTCCGAAGGACGACGTGCAGCAGGTGCTGAAACCGGCACCGGGCACGCAGCCTAACGTGGCTCCGGAGCGGCCGGCACAGGCGTAAGAAAAAGCCGTCAGTCATCGGCAGTTAGCAGTCAGTGAAGCGAAGGGCAGGACCAAGCGGTCCTGCCCTTTGTGTTGCTCGTTGCAAGGATCAGGGTTATTGTAAGATGTACCAGTCGATTAGGACATCAGATCCCGCGGACTGACTTTGTTCCCGTCCGCCCCAGCCGAAGTTACATTCTCCAGTGTTCGATTCGCTGCCTGGGTGTATCCCTCCCTCAAAGTGGCCGCGACATGTATACAGGGCGGTCCCATTTGGCTCGTGGCCAGTTGCAAAATCATACTCAGGTTCTTCCCCGGAGTAGCTCAACCAATAATTAGGAACCAAGACTTGGTAGTCGTGAACCTCGACTTCGAGGCCTCGGTAAGGGATGTAGCAGCCGCCAAGCTGTTGCCGAACCTTTCCAGGTTGCCAGCCATCGCCGTACCAGACGGTGCAAATGTATAGCGTCTGTCCACCAACATCAATTCCACCCCTGACTGCGCCAAATGGCACATTGCCTCCGCTGGCGGCCACGGTGGTAAGCGGCATCGACGGGTTCAGAGCTACCAGGACCTGATACGAAGGTTCGATGAGCTCCTGCCCGCCGTAAGAAACGTGACACCCCGTATACCCTGAGGCAATCTTGCCGGGCTGCAAGTCCGAGTGACCGGTAGTCGCCCGGCAATAATAGTAAGGGGCGCCGCAGCCTCCCTCCGGTTGGTCCGTGCAACCGCCTACAACCGCGTTCGACGGAATGCTGCCGCCACTTTCGCTTTTCCAACTCGACACCAGGTATTGGAAATCTGGGACAGTGACTTCGTGACCGTCGTATCCGAAGTCACAACCGCCTAACCCCGGTCTATACTTTCCCGGCTGAAGACCATACCCTTCGGCCGTTCCACCATGGCAAACATAGAAAAGGGGTCCCCCATCCGCTTCCTGTCCACCGACAATCGCGTCGGGGGGCACGGACGAGCTCGTAACCCAATTGGTTTGTGCAAATGTGAAATTAGTGAGGCAGAACAGCCCCAGGGCGATAGTGAATACCATGCGTTTCATATGTTTTCTCCTTTGAAGTTTGGTGACCTTTATGGTCATCGGCTGAGACGACGGGCTGAGCTGAGCCCATCTCCGGTTGAACTGCGGTCAGGTCGCTCCCCGCTCGGGAACCGAATCTGCTAATCCGGTTCAAATTCGAGCCGAGTGTGCGTTAGTTGGTTGGCGAAGACAATGCACCAGCGGCAGATTGCGAGTCTTCTGTGAATCGACTGCGTTAATTAATTGAATACAAGTCGGTTAGAGTCACCCGTGGATTAAGTGTCTAGGCTTGGGAACGCTGTGTAGACTTCGCTTGGAGGCGAAGCTCGGCGGTAGTAGACTTCGGCAAAGCTTCCACCTCAATGAAAGACATGCCCCAAGGCCGCGCACGGTTCGGTGTCTTCGAACTCGACCTCAAAGCTGGAGAATTGCACCGGGACGGACAAACCGTTCTGCTGCAAGAACAACCTTTGCAGGTGCTGCGGATGCTGGTTGTCAGGGACGGTGGACTGGTGACCCGCGAGGAAATCCAGAAAAAGCTTTGGCCCAATGACACGGTGGTGGAATTCGACCACGGTATCAACACGGCCATCCAGAAGTTGCGGCAGGCACTTGGCGATTCAGCAGACAAGCCGAGTTACATCCAGACTGTAGCCCGTCGAGGATACAGGTTCGTGATGCCAGTGGAACGGCTGGATACCTCCGCTGACGTCGCGCCGGGTGTCGGGATTGTACCGAGGAGCACCGACGAAACGGGGGAGCTGGTGCGGCTCGATCCGGTCGGGCTTACCGGCAAGACGGTATCTCATTATCGGGTATTGGGGATCGTGGGTGGCGGCGGCATGGGGGTCGTCTACAAAGCAGAAGACTTGAAGCTGGGCCGTGCCGTGGCGCTGAAGTTTCTGCCGGAGGAGGTGGGCGACGATCCGCGGGCACTGGAAAGGTTCGAGCGCGAGGCGCGCACTGCCTCGTCGCTGAATCATCCCAACATCTGCACCATTTACGAGATTGAAGAGCGCGAAGGGCAGCCTTTCATCGTAATGGAGTTACTGGAAGGTCGAACACTGAGGGATCAAATAGCGGCCGCGACCTCGGCGGGGGAGCCGCTCTTGATCGACCAGGTCTTGAATATCGCAGTGCAGATCTCGGAGGGCCTGGAAGCCGCCCACGAGAAGCGCATCATTCATCGCGACATCAAGCCGGCCAACATCTTCATTACGACGAAGGGCGTAACCAAGATTTTGGATTTCGGATTGGCGAAGCTGGTGCTTCGGCCCAGCGCGGTGCATGCCACAGCGACCGAACTGGGCGACAAGGAGAGCTTAAACCTTAGCCGCGCCGGTGTAGCGATCGGCACAGCAGCGTACATGTCTCCGGAGCAGATGCGAGGGGAGAAGCTGGACGCGCGCACCGACCTGTTTTCCTTTGGCTTGGTTCTGTACGAAATGGCGGCTGGGCAACGGGCCTTTACCGGCGACGGCGCCACGTCGGTGCAAGATGCCATCCTCAATCGAGCCCCGGTTCCACCAGCAGAGCTTAATCCGAAACTGCCGCCTACGTTGCAGGACGTCATCCAGAAGTGTCTGGAGAAAGACCGCAACTTGCGTTACCAAAGCGCTGCGGAGGTGCGCGCCGGCTTGGAGAAGGTCCAGCGGCGGCTAGGGCGTCCTTTGCTCAGCCGGTGGAAGCTGCTGGCGACGGCCGCAGTCGTGATCGTCCTGCTGGCCGGCGGACTCTATTGGCGCTCGCACAGAGCCATCAGGTTGACCGACAAAGACACCATCGTGCTCGCCGACTTTGATAACAAAACTGGGGAGGCAGTCTTCGACGACACGCTGAAGCAAGGACTCGCCGTGCAGCTTGAGCAATCGCCCTTCCTCGATCTGGTTTCTGAGCGGAAGGTGAACGCGACATTGAAGCTGATGGGCCGTCCCGCGGGTGACCGTGTCACGCCGGATGTCAGCCGCGAGGTCTGCCAGCGTACCGGCAGTAAGGCCATGGTGATTGGCTCGATTGCCGGACTGGGAAGCCAATACGTAATTGGCCTAAAGGCGGTGAACTGCGGTACTGGAGACGTGCTGGCGGAGGCACAGGAGCCGGCGGCGGGCAAGGAAGCGGTGCTCAAAGCGCTGGACCGTGCGGCGGTCAGCGTGCGTAGCAATCTGGGCGAATCGCTCAGCTCGGTACAGAAATACGCTACACCGCTAGAGGAAGCGACCACGCCATCCCTGGAGGCACTGCAAGCCTACAGCCTGGGAAGGAAAACGTTATATGCGAAAGGGGACACCGCCGCTCTACCCTTCTATAAGCGGGCAGTGGAACTCGACCCGAATTTTGCCCTTCCCTACACCGGCATTGCAGCCGTCTGCATAAACCTCAACGAGGCGGGCCGGGCGGCTGAGAATGCGGAAAAGGCATACGCGCTGCGGAAGAAGGTGAGCGAGCGAGAACGGTTCTCCATCGAGGCGTTCTACTACCTGTTCGTAACTGGAGAGTTAGAGAAGGCAGAGCAAGTCTACGAACTCTGGCAGCAGACCTACCCGAGGGACGATTCGCCTTACACCAACTTGGGGTTCATTTTCAGTAGCCTAGGAAACGGGGAAAGAGCGTTGGAGGAAGCCCAAGAGGCAATGCGCCTGGAGCCGAATGATGTGACCAACTATGCCAACCTCGGCGCCGGCTACGAGAACCTCAACCGGCTGGATGAGGCGGAGGCGGTGGTGTTTAAGCAGGCGGAGCAGCGCAAGCTGGAGAACGAGTACCTGCTCTATTGCCGCTACCAGTTGGCTTTTTTGAAAGGCAATAGGGCGCGGATGGCGCAAATGGTTTCGGCCGCCATGGGCAAGCCCGGTACGGAAGACTTGCTGCTGGCCTTGCAAGCCGACACGGAGGCCTGGTATGGGAAGTTGAAGAACGCTCGCGAGCTGACCCAGCGGGCGGTGGATTCAGCCCAGCACAACGACGCCAAAGAGACGGCCGCTACCTATTGGGCATCGGAGGCGCTGCGTGAGGTGGAATCCGGGAACTCAGTGCAGGCGCGTGCCGATGCCGACGCGGCAGTAAAGCTTGCCCCGAACCGCGACGTGAGGGCGATTGGGGCGCTGGCTCTGGCGCGGGCAGGCGACACAGCAGAGGCGGAGAAGCTGGTCGCCAAGCTCGACAAGACGTACCCACTGGATACGCTGGTTCAGAGTTATTGGTTGCCAACCATCCGAGCGGCAGTCGCACTGCAGCGCCACGACCCAAACCAGGCCATTGAGCTATTGAGGGCGGCAAGTCTGATCGAACTCGGTCAACCCGCGAACATCGCTATATATCTATGCCCGGTCTATTTGCGGGGAGAAGCTTATCTCGTGCTACACGATGGCAAAGCGGCGACGCTTGAGTTCCAGAAGTTCATCGACCACTACGGCTTGGTGGATAATTTCCCGTGGGGCGCATTGGCCCGCCTCGGCCTGGCTCGCGCCTACGCGCTCGATGCCGCAACCGATCCCGCCGCCCGCGACAAAGCCCGCAACGCCTATCAGGATTTCCTCACTCTCTGGAAGGACGCCGATCCCGACATTCCCATCTACCAGCAAGCCAAAGCCGACTACGCAAAGATGCGGTAATTCGCGGTCTGGGCGCAGGAACACTTCGTATAATCCAGTCGGATTGCGCAGCGATTGCGCTCTTCGGTGAAGGTGCCCGAAGAAAAGTATTTGCGGTGCGGCATTTCGATCCGGGCCATCACACGCTAACTTTGGTTTTGTCGGGTACACGTTGTGATGAAGACATCAGCAATAATGGTCATGGCAAGCTAACGGTGGAAAACGGAACAAGTGAGGATGCGGTCGTTCACCTATCCGATGCCGGCACTGACCTAATTGTGCGCTGCTTCTTTGTGCAAGCCCATACCTCAGCCCCGGTTGCAGAGATACCCCAGGGCACGTATAGGCTCGCATTTACAACCGGGCTGAATTGGGTAGAATCGAGTCAAACATTCAGCTGGCACCCTTCATACAGCGAGTTCGAGCGGACTTTCGCATACAGTGAGCAGCAGGATTCTGAAGGCGTTCAGTACCACAGCATCAGCGTGACTTTGCACACAGTGCCTTCGGGCAATGTGAAAACGAGAGCAATATCGCGAGAAGAGTTCTTGAAAGGCCACCGACACATTGCCCTACAACGCCCCTGAGAATCGGTTTCACTCCTTCGCAGCCTGCCCGAAATCTTGTGTTCCTGGGCAAGCGAATGGCACGCTCCCACTCTCCACAATATCAAGCACTTGGCAGGGCAGATTTTGTGGGGGTAATTGGGCAAGCGGGAGAATTCAAGGAGTGCTACCTAACGTAAGCGTCTGGGCAACACACCTTTTCGACGAGAAGCGTGTGTGGTGAAGTGGCTGGATGAATGGAAAACGGAAAACGTCAACAGGCCGCCGACGCACCCGCGCCGAAGTTCGGCAGCTAGTGGCTGAGTTTGTGAGCAGCGGTATGCGACGGACCGAGTTTTGCCGGAGTCGGGGTTTGAGCTTCAGCACTCTGGATCGCCATCTGAAGAAGCAACGCTGGAAAAGAAAGAGCAGAAGAGCTTGTTCGCCCGGCCGGTTGGTGCCGGTGGAGTTGGCGGCCAGGAAATCGCCGACGCGGCACGAACCGAGTTGTGGGCTGGCCGTGGTGCTTCCGGGCGGGCGCCGGATCGAGGTACGTCCAGATTTTGATACGAGTACGTTCGAGCGTTTGTTGAGTGCACTGGAGCGGGCGTAAGCCGTGTTTGGATTGGGTCCAGCCACACGCATCTATCTGGCCGCCGGAGTCACCGACATGCGCAAGGGGTTCGAGGGGCTGTACGGTCTGGTCCGGGATCGATTGTCGTGTGAGCCTCTTAGCGGGCACCTGTTCTTGTTCTGCAACGCCCAGCACAATCGCTTGAAGGTCCTGGTCTGGGATGGTAGCGGACTCTGGGTCTGTGCCAAGCGGTTAGAGAAAGGGCGTTTCACCTGGCCGCAATCCGGCGATGCGCAAGGCAAGGTCGTCCTGAGTCACGAAGAGCTTTCTCTCTTGCTAGGTGGGATCGATCTGGCCAAAACCAAGCACAAGCGATGGTACCGGAAGACTCCGCCAGAAGGACATGCTGCCGCATAAGTTGCTTGCACGTCGCGACTGACTCTGTTAAATCAGTAGCCCATTGTGAGTAAGGCTCCCATTCCTTCAGCACCAGCCGATCTGCAACTCATCGCACAACTGAAAAGCCGGCTGCAGTACGCGGAGCTGAGGATTCAGGTGCTGGAAGAACAGCTGCGGCTGATGCGCATCGAGAAGTATGGAGCGGGCGGTGAAAAGCTATCCCATGCGCAAATGGAATTGTTCGCACTCGATCCCGTCGTCAGTGAAGTGACAGTGCAGGCGGAGAGTGAGTGCACGCCGGTGCGGAGCTCGAAGGACAGACCCTGCAAGCATCCGGGCCGCCAGGAGTTGCCTGCGAATCTTCCTCGCGTTGAGCGCATTCTGCCTTGCACGCCGGATCAGCGCCTTTGCAAACGCTGCGGCAGAGAAACTGTGGTGATCGGCTACGAAGAAAGTTCCCATTTGGATCTGGAGCCGGCGAAATACTTCGTGATGGTCACGAAACGTGAGAAACGGGCTTGCCGCTCGTGTGAGGAGCTCGGAGTAGTCTCAGCACCGCTGCCACCACGGATCATCGAGAAGTGCCTGGCGAGTGATCGCATCGTCATCGATACGGTCATCGGCAAATATTGCAATCACACGCCCCTGTATCGGCAGAGCATGATTCTGGAAAGAGATCTCGGCTTAGAAATCAGCCGAGCGACGCTGGACGGCTGGGTCTTGAAAGTCGGTGAATTGCTGGTTCCGATGGTCGCCGCAATGAGACGAGAGTTGATTAGCGGAAGTTACATTCAGGCGGACGAGACCCCGGTCGATGTGCAGATGCACGAGGGCCGGGGGAAGAATCACCAAGCGTACCTCTGGCAATACAGTCGCCCCGGAGGAAGCGTGGTGTTCGATTTCCGCTTGGGTCGCGGACGCGATGGGCCGAAGCGATTCCTGGGACAATTCGAAGGCATTCTCCAAACTGACGGCTATACGGGATACGATCAGATCGGCGGGACGGGAATGGTACATGCGGCTTGTTGGGCTCATGCGAGAAGGCAGTTTTTCGAGGCAGTGCAGCTCAATCCACGAGACCCAGTTGCAACTCCGATTGTCGCGCGGATGGACGAACTGTTTGCCGTTGACGCGGAAGCTCGCCGTAGAGTAATTGGTCTCACCGAGCGTCATGCTCTGCGTCAGGAAAGAGCCAAGCCTCTGCTGGATGATATCCGTACCAAGATCGAGGCAGCACAGTCCGTGGCATTGCCCGCCAGTGCACTCAGCAAGGCCTGTCAATATGCGCTCACACTGTGGAGAAAACTTACACGATTCCTGGAATATCCGGAACTTGAGCTGAGCAATAACCTTGCGGAAAATTCCATGCGTCCCGTGGCTCTGGGCCGGAAGAACTGGATACACATCGGAAGTCCACAAGCGGGACCCAAGGTCGCGGCGATTCTCTCGGTTGTGGAGAGCTGTCGTCGGTTGAAAGTCTCCGTGCGCGACTATTTAGCCGCGGTTCTCCCCGGGTTTGCTGATCTCCCGATCCAGCGTCTCCCAGACCTCACTCCGGCTAAGTGGGTCGCCCAGCATTCATAGACTCAAACGACCGAGGTGCTCGCGTGAAGGTGATTTGCGACCTCAACCGCATAGCTTTCTGTTTGCCGACCAGCCGAGCTGCAGCACGCGTGACCCAGGCCAGCCATTTCGTTCTCAGTGCGCTCGGGCCGGTGAATCGTGAGGCCACAAATGCTCGACGAGCCAATCCAGGGAAAACTGCCCCGAACCGAAGATCAGCACGATCAGCGATGCCATGAGGTATGTAAACGGAGCGGCGGCGGAGAACTTGTCGGGGTTGGAAAAGATGGACAGCAACGCCTCGCGATCGCCGGTGATGTACGCCACGGTCATGTTAGCGGTCAACAGCAGGGCGACGAGACGACTTCCGAGTCCCAGCGCGAGCAAGACGCCGCCGACCAATTCGAGAATCGACACGAAGAGCGCCGTCGGACCGGGAGCCGGCAACCCAAGGCTGCCGAAGTATTCGATGACTTTCGGCAAGTTGTGCAGCTTGCCCCAGCCATCTACCGCGAATTGCCATCCCCAGTAGAGGCGCACGAAGAGAAGAAATGCGGATTGCAGCGAGTTGGCGCTGTGCACGAAGAGGGAGTAAGCCTTCTGGATCTGACTTGCGAAAATTATCATCGCTCTTAACCTAGCTTGTTTTGAAGAACCAGCCCTGCGCGGACCAAAACGCGAACCACTGTTGCACGTGCGCGGACGCTTCTTCCGGCGGCCGGCCGCTCCAGTCCACCGCATCGACGGCATCGGAAAGTCCCTTGCCATCGCGCAGAGCACAAAGTATGGTGTAGGCTTCCTGGTCAATTCGCTTGAAGTACACCGAGTTTTCGGCGCGATGCACGGCCAGGAAGATGCGCTGCGGTTTGGGTAACGACCGACGCCTTGCACGCGACCGAGTCCGTTCTGTGACCCCGTTGCTGACAATGTCGGCCTTTTTTCCTTCGCGGCGGACGCGAATCAGCAGATCGTCAACCGGATAGCGCAGATCGAGTAGCCGGACGTAGGGCTGCAACTCAAACTTCGGATCGAGGCCGAGGCCAGGCAGTTCGGCTTCGGTCAACTTGGGCTTGGCTGCCTCGTCGAAAGCCTCGATTTCAGCCCACTCCAGCCGCACCATGTCGAGTGCGATCTGCTCGAAATCCGCGATGTGCTCGGGATGTACGCGCAGCCACGATTCCAGCTGTGAGCCCAGATTACGCATGGTGAACGACCGCGACGGGCAGCCCAGCAGGTAAGCAATGGCCAGCTTCTCGAAGCGGCGTTCGCCGAGGATGGCGCACAATCCGGGAAAGTCTTCCGACAAAGCTGCGAGAATCCGGAACCAGTACTGCCGGTTGTAAATCTCCAGGCGCTCAAAGGAAGTCAATCGATCGTTGGGCTTGATGATCTCTGTCGCGATGACACGAAGCGACTTGCCGTCGTGCGTACGTTGACGCATGCCTTCGCCGGCGGTCAAAGGCTGCCGGATGGCGTCGAACATGGCGCGCTGGATGCGATCGAGTTCCATTACGCCCCCACTCTTTCGGCGACATAACGGTTCGCCTTTAGCGCCTCGTCATGCACTTCGTCGAACGACGGAGTGCGGTCGTCCCACTCCAGCAGGGTCGCCGTCGGACCGATCAGTTCAATGGCCCGCGCATACAAGTTCCACACCGGATCGATCACCGGATGGTCATGGGTGTCGAGGATGTACTTCTCAAACTTGGAGTGCCCGGCGATGTGGATCTGCGCCACCCGGTCGTGGGGTACGCTGTTCACGTACTCAAACGGATCGAAGCTGTGATTGCGTGATGAAACATAAATATTGTTGACGTTAAGCAGAATCCCACAATCAGCGCGCTCCACAACTTCCGTCAGAAATTGCCACTCCGTCATCTCCGAAGCGTGGAACTCCGCATAGCTGCTCACGTTTTCGACGACCACCGGAACCTCGAGGAAGTCACGGGCCTCACGGATCTTCTGCGCCGTCTTGGCCGCGGCTTCGAAGGTGTACGGCATGGGCAGCAAGTCGTGCGAGTAGGTGCCATCCACGCTGCCCCAGCAGAGATGGTCAGAGAGCCACGGCGTTCTGGTACGTCGCACCAGCGCCCTCAGACGCTTCAGGTGCTCGCGGTTCAGTGGCTCAACCGATCCGAAGTACATGGACACACCGTGCTGCACCACGCGGTACTGCTCGAGAATCTGGTCGAGCACCGCTAGCGGGCGTCCACCGTCAATCATGAAATTTTCGGAGATGATTTCGAACCAGTCGACGACCGGCTTCTTCTCCAGGATGTGGCTGTAGTGCGGAATGCGCAACCCGATCCCGACGCCGTATTGTGTGAAACCATTGAAGCGGTTGGCTGGCATAATTCCTCGGGGCGACCCTTTGCTTGACGCCACACCTCTGCGAGCGGCTCACTTGCCGCCGGTACGAGGGGAAAGCAAGGGCCATCGTGCCGAACGCACCAGCCCTTGCGGTTGGTTAATATGCTTACTGCGGAGGCTTGGAGCCATCGGTAGCGCAGCCGCCCTTGCCCTTGCAGGAGTTCTTGCCCTTGCAACCGTTGTCGCCCGATTTGCAGCCGCCGTTGCCTTTGCAGGAGTTCTGTCCCTTGCAGGCGTGCTTCTCTTGAAAAAACTTGGCGGACATCTGGCCATTGTTGGCGGAGGAAACGGAATTGGTGGAGGATGTGTTCTGGGCGACTACCGTATTGCCGGCCATGAAACCGGCCAGCGCGGCGCCCATCATCAGTGACTTCATCGTCTTCGTCATGGCTATTCTTCTCCTAAAGATAGTTTGGGTTGTGGTTGAGTTGTTGATTCTTGCCTTGCTCGTACCGTTAACGGGCGAGCCGTCGTTTCAGATTTCCTCCCACACGGGAAAATCTCTTACTGGAAGCAATCTTGGGCGGCATTGCTAAACTTCACCGCAGGCCGTTCCAACTTGCTGAGCGGTAGGATTAGCTTTCTCTGGAAAAGTGACAAAGCGCGCGAAGAATTTTTCGAACTGGCGCATCCTACTGGCATCCCAACGCGAGCACGGCATTATTCCTGCTCGGAAGTCGTATCAAGAGCCTCTGGATAAGTTGTTTTGTAACAATCTTCCCTGAAGGTATGGTGAGCGATGATATTGCACGCACCGAGGAAACGCCCGGAACCGTGGCAAACGCAGCGTGACGGGTTACGACATTCCTGGCTGGTTCCGCTACTAGCGATCGAGTGGGTATTCGAGTGGACCGCTTTCGCGCTGAGCCGCTGGTCGTTCTTGGAAGTTCTCGAATACCTGGGTAGCTTCTCGATCCTAGTGGCGGTGATCTTCTATTTCAGCGAGTCGGGCGACCGCCTGAAGCAAAAACATTACCAAGCCTGGCAGGTCATCAACACCGCACAGGGCAAGGGCGGCAGTGGCGGCCGTATCGAAGCTCTGCAGGAATTGGATCAAGACGGTGTTCCGCTGGTAGGAGTCGATGTTTCCGGCGCGTTTCTGCAGGGGATTCGCTTGCCACGGGCACGCCTGTTACGCGCCGACCTTAATGCGGTGGATGCTCGCAGTAGCAATTTCCAGGCCGCGGACTTCACAAACGCAAACCTGCACGCCGCGAACTTTCGCGAGAGCAACTTGAGCGGCACCAACTTCCGGGATGCAGACCTGGGCGAAGCGGACTTTTGCTCCGCGAATCTAAACGGGGCGTTTCTCGACGAGGCGACGCTCGACACAGCCGACTTGGGGAACGCCGATCTTAGCAACGTGAAGTGGCAAAAGGTCAAGAGTCTGAAGGGTGCGAACATCCGGCAAGTCCGCAATGCCCCCGAAGGGTTTATCCAGTGGGCGGTGCAGCATGGCGCCGTGACGATGGAGTCGCAGTCGGATTGCCGTTAGCGGAAATCAGGCTCCATTTTGAAAACGTAACTTCTCCCGGGAATGCGAATCTCACGGCTTATTAGCATCAGGCCTTGCAACGGACCGAAGAGGAAGCGCAATGAACCGCATCATTCGGAGAAGCATGATCGGGATACTGGCGGGCGGGGCGGCCTCGGCTGCCCTGATCGCAACCGCTGATCATGCCGACATAAGCCTGCTGCTCGGTGCGACGATCGGCGCAGCCTTTGCGGCCAGCATAGGGCAAACTCCCGGCGCCTATCTCGACAACATGATGGGTGGCGGCGCCCTCGGCGTGCCCCTCTGGGGAATTTTCAATGTCATCGCTTTGCCATTGCTGTCGGGACAAATGCCTGAGTGGAGTGCGGCGCAGATGCGCGCGCACTTTCCCGCCCTCGTGGGATGGGTGCTGTATGGCGTAACCGTCGGTCTGCTGGTGCAGACGTTGAACGACGTCGCTGAACGCTTGCTTGGCCCCGAACCTGCAACCCAGCCTGCCACCCTAGCACCGAAGAAACGCATCCTGATTCTCGGCGGCGGTTTCGCCGGAATGAAAACCGCGGAGTGTCTGGAAAGGGAGCTGGAGAAGGATCCGTCGGTCACGATTTCCCTGGTCAGTGAAACCAATGCCTTGCTGTTCACTCCGATGCTCGCCGAGGTAGCAGGCAGCAGCCTGGAGCCGAGCCACATCAGCACACCTCTGCGCACCACGCTGCATCGCACGGAGTTTGTCCGCGGGCGTGTCACCAGCGTCGATCTGGAAAACAAGCGCGTCACGCTGGAGGCCGGTATAGACGGCAACGAAAGCTGCCGCAGCGAGCTGGCCTACGATCACCTTGTGCTCGCGTTGGGCGCGGTGTCCAACTATCTCGGGCTTACCAACGTGCAGAAGCTTGCCTTCGACTTCAAGAGCCTGATCGACGCGATCCGCATCCGCAATCACGTGATTGAGATGTTCGAGCGGGCCGACCGCGAAAGCGACCCGGCAGTGCGCGCGGCGCTGCTGACCTTCGTCATTGCTGGGGGAGGGTTCGCCGGCGTCGAACTCGCGGGGTCGCTGAACGATTTCGCGCGCGGCATTCTCGCCGACTACCCCAATCTGCGTTGCGAGGATGTGCGGGTGGTGCTGGTGCATGCGCGTGACCGCATCCTGCCAGAGCTGAGCGAATCGCTTGGCCGTTATGCGCAAAGCCGCATGGAAGCTCGCGGCGTCGAGTTCCGCCTGAATGCCCGGCTGACCGACGCGCGCCCCGGAGCGGTCGTCCTAAGCGACGGCGAGATACGCACCGAGACGCTGGTGTGGACGGCCGGGACCGCACCGAATCCACTCACCAAGTCGCTGCCGCTGGAAAAAGACAAGCGCGGCGCAGTGATCGTCGATGCTACACTCGCCGTCCCTGGCCATGCCGGGGTTTGGGCATTAGGCGATTGCGCCGGCGTGGTGGATGCCAAGTCGGGTAAGCCCTGTGCGCCGACCGCGCAGTTTGCGCTGCGCGAAGCCGCGACGCTGGCGAAGAACATCCGCGCCAACATGCAAGGTCTTCCAGCACGTAGGTTTCACTTCGACTCCCTCGGCGCTCTCTGTGTGGTCGGACACCAAACGGCGTGCGCCGAACTTACTGTGCCCTTCGCCCGCAGCAAGTCGATGCGGTTCTCCGGGCTACTCGCCTGGCTGATGTGGCGGGGAATCTATCTCGGGAAGTTGCCGGGGCTGGAACGGAAGATTCGTGTGCTGGTGGACTGGACGGTGGAGCTGTTTTTCCCGAAGGACATCGTCCAGACCATCGACTTGCGATAGGAGAAAACGCAACATGTTTGCCGTAGGATCGCTTGCCGCGCTGAAGATTGAAACCAAGCCAAGGAAGTGGGTACGAATTGAACCCGCTCTCGGCGTCGTCGGCGGCCTTGGCGGAGGGATGTTGCAGAGCCTTTCGCTGGGTATACCCATCACGCACGGCCTGGCCGTCGGCGGTTTGTTCGGCCTGGTGTTTGGTGTCTTCTTCGCGCGGCGCGCCACCAGTGCCGGCGCTGGACTGATCTGGGGACTGGCGGCCGCGTTCCTGATGTGGCTGGTCTTCCCCGCTGGACTACTTCCGCTCTTCACCAGGGGCGCCCACTCGATGGCGGCTCTGGGTGACGCACGCGACCAGTTTCCCCTACTGGTGGGCTACCTGATTTGCCTGGGAATGCCCGTCGGCCTGGTGCTGGGCATTCGAAGCGGCCTACGCTCAGGCGCGATCGATACTCAGTTCCACTGGACGCACGCCATAGTGGCGGGCGGACTGGCTGGGCTGCTGGGCGGCTTCATTTTTGATCGCTGGATGTCGGCCGGCGAATTTTTCCCGCTGCTCTCCGGCCTGAGCGAGCTGCCGTCACGCACCACTAGCCTGACCCTGCAGTTTTTCATTGCAGTGCTGATGGGCGTGATTTTCGGACTGCTGTTCCAGCGAGACGTACGCAACTACGGTTCGTGCATGGGCTGGGGCGTGGGATACGCGATCCTGTGGTGGTTCGTCGGCCCGCTCACGATTTGGCCGGTACTGGCGCACTCTCCGCTCGACTGGTCCGCCGGCAACGCCAGCGCCATGTTCGGCGCTTTGGTGGGTCACATCCTCTACGGGTTGATCCTTGGCGTGAGTTACGCGACCCTCGACAAAATCTGGGTACGGCTGTTCATTCAGTCGGATCCGCTCAACCGCGAAGCGCATGGGCCTGGATTGCGCGTGCTGCAGTCGCTGGGATGGGGCGCGTTCGCGGGATTCGCTGGAGGCATCGTCTCCAGCCCCATCATGCTGAAGACCGGAGTGCTCTCGAAGGTCGCGGGCCTGGACACCAGCCTTACCAACCTGCACGGACTACTCGTCCACTTGCTGGTCAGCTCCCTCATTGGCATGACCTTCGGATTGCTATTCCGCAATGAGTCCCCAGATCTCGGGCGCGGGGTTGCGTGGGGATGGCTGTTCGGCCTGATGTGGTGGTATCTGGGACCGATGACTCTGCTGCCACTGATGCTCACCGGCGTTTGCGATTGGAGCACCGATGCGGCTTCGGCACTGCTGCCGTCCCTAATGGGCCATTTGATTTACGGCGCGGTCACTGCCTTCGTTTTCTTGCTATTGGAGCGACGCTATACCCGCTGGCTGTTGCTGGATCCACGCATTGCCATGCGTGAGCAGCGGCGGGTGCGACCGGTGGGAACACCCGCGCCGGCACTTTGGTTTCTGGTTTTGGGCCTCGGTGTATTGTTGCCAATCCTATTGGGTTGAGGTTAACTGGCCAAGCTTGAATGGTGCTGCGGAAGTATGCGAAATTAGCTGCCTCGGCTTCCGATTCCCAGGCCAGGATCGCGCCTATGGATGATGCATATGCAATCAACGTAGCCAAATCGAATTATCGCGAAGGATTCGACACGGCCGATGTGGAGCGCGTTCTGTCGGCCTTTGCGCCCGAGTTTACGGACATGTCCGACGCGCGTCCCAGCCGCTATCGAGCGGATGCCGCCGCGAAGCTTCGCCGTTCTCTTGCACAGCTCTTCGCTGAATATGAAGCCAAACTCAATATCGTCATCATTGCCATCACGGTGTTCGGGAACAACGCCTTTGACTATGGATGGCACGAGTTGACGCTTAAGCCACGGAACGGCGGCGAGCCGGTTTACCGTCGTACCCGCTACTTTGAGTTGTGGAGTAAGCAACCGAACGGCGATTGGAGAATTTCGAAGTTCATGGACAACCAGGATGTGCCGGATACCGTCGACTAGAGCAGTCGGATTGCCGCTTTAACTCTTTCCCAGCTGGCGGTCCAGCTTGGTGTAGATGCGTTTACCCAGGTTGGAAGGAACTTCAAATTCAGCTCCATCCGCGATCAACTTGACGACATTTTTCGTTCCATCAAGAATGGCAGAACAGTGCTTGCACACCTTAAAGTGCGCTTCCATGCGAGAACGCAATTCGGGGTCAGTCGCCTCATCGACATAATTCGATATCTCGCGCCAGACCTCAACACAGCTGATTTCAATCACCATAGATTAGATGCCTGATGCGAGGATATGTTTCGTTGCAACACATACGTTTCACCAGGGACGCACTTTCTTGAATTCGGCTCTGCTGGTGGTCCAGGAGCCGTCTATGCCGGGGGCAAGAGCGTCGCGCATCTGCAGCCGCGCCCGTAGGAGCCGGGTCTTGACTGAGGCTTCGGTAATGCCCAGCACTTTGGCGGTTTCAATGATGCTCATGTGTTGCACGTCGCGAAGCACCAGCACCTCACGATACTTCGGATCCAGCGATGCCAGCGCTCTTTTTAGTGCTTCGCGCAACTCTTTGCGCTGCAGCTCCTCCGACGGGATATCCCGCCAGTCCGCGAAATCTTTGGGCCAGTAATCGCCTTCTTCATCACTCTTCTGCTCGTCGATTGATTCATACAGGTGACTGCGGTCCTTGCGGAACCGCATCCGCGCTTCATTGATGGTGATCTGGATGAGCCAGGTACTGAACTTCGCTTCCCGGCGAAACTTGGACAGATTGTTGAAAGCCTTTAGCACAGCCTCCTGCGCCACTTCCTCGGCATCGGCCGGGTTGTCAAGCACCCCTATGGCGGCGAAGTAAATAGCGCGTTCGTACGGACGCATGAGCTCGTAAAAGGCCTCATGATCTCCGCTGAGGCAGCGGTCGATCAACCGGCCTTCCATCGGCTCAAATTGCGATGTTGGTGTAGACATGTCGTCGCGAGTCTAACGGTTCGACGGCCGCAGCCCCTGGAAGTGCAGGCCAATGTATCAGCAAGGAGCATTCTAGCCAGCGTTCCTCCGAAAGCACAAGCCGGGGCCTTACTCTAAGTCTTGATCTCCACACTGGTGGTGTTGATCTCGGCATCACCGACGTTTTCCAGCGAATGCGGTGGCAGCGGTTGTTGCCATATGGGCGTATTGAGTTTCGGTGTCTCCAAGCCTCGCCGTGAGTCGACCAAAACGTTGCCAAGATCGTCACGCCGGATGCAATCGCTCCAACTCTGGATGAAGAGTACGCACGGCCAACGATGAGTGTGGATGGGAGCAGTTGCTCCGGGCGGAATACGTGTATGCAATACACGCACGTCTTCGTTTTCAAACAGGAGTGTGTGGTAGTCGGGTGCGGCGACCAAGGCATCCAGCGAATCCGGCCATGGCCAAGTCTGCTCTACAACAGTGCTCGGAGGATCAGACATCGTCAACTCTATATACCTTTGCACGCTTGATGCATATCCCTGCATTCGTGGACAGGCCACCAGGGACCCATGTTTGGTCGGGATCCCGTCTCAGTGGTGGGACTCGCCGAGAGACCAAAGGTTACAGGGCGGCGCAGCAAGAAACGTAGCGCGATGTATCCGAAACGCTCACCCACCGAGATCGGTTGGCACGTGTAACCTTTCTCGCTGTTTCGAATCCCACCGCACATGGAAAGTGAATTCCAATGCACGCCAGCCAAGTGTTCAATCACAGGGAATCCCCCAATGGTCAAGCAATGGATGACATTGATCTATTGCATCGGCATATTTGTCGCAAGCTGGTCTTTGCAACTGACTGGGATTCACTCGGTCGATGGCCATCTCGAAGATGCTGCGATCACGCCGTGGCTCGTTGCCGCGATGTTTACGCCAGCCCTCGGCGTTCTTCTGTTGGTGGCGTTCTCCAAGGTTGCTCGCGAAAACGTACTGTGGAAGGTAAATTGGCGTGCGCTCGCGTTTGCGCCCTATTGCATATTGATACCCACGCTGGTTGCGTTTGCCGAAATCGCGATCTTCGGCTGGAAGGGCTGGGGGCGGTCGGCATGGTTCGCGTTTTCAACCGCTGGCGTTCAAGTGTCTGGCGGACGTTGGCTATTGGGCCGGGGAGAACAAAACTGGCCCTTGTTCATTACCAACATCGTCCTGACGGCAACGGTTTACTCACTGGTCGGGATGGTTTTTGGCGCAGGCGAAGAACTCGGGTGGCGTGGATATCTTCAAGGGCAATTGATCCAGCGCTTCGGATTGCCGAAGGGCATCATCTGCCTAGGACTATTGTGGTCGTTCTGGCATTTGCCATTGCTGCTGGTGGGTTACAACTATCCCGAAGACCCAGTATTAGGCGCGCTCGTACTGTCTCCGATCCTGCTTGTGGCGGCGTCATTTGTCTTGGCGTGGTTGACATTACGCACCAGAAGCTTCTGGCCCGCTGCGCTGGCACATGGCGCTGGAGATTCCATCCAGGGCGGCTTGACGTCGAGTATCAAGACGACGTTACCAGGGCTATACATCTATTTAACTGAGTTGACGCTTATTGCTGTTGTCGGCGTCATTTTCTACATTCTGTTGGTCCGCAGGGACAACTTGGCTACATGCGTTGAGAGTACTTCATGACGTTAGCAATCGTGCTCCGAAATTGATTCGCGCGTGTAACCTTTCATGCTCCGCTGAATCCCACTGCACATGAGAAGTGAATTCCAATGCACGCCAGCCACGGCGGTGAGATGGTTCGCAGCACAACTGCTGGCAGAACCCGTGGCTGCCCAAGCCAAGATTGGGCATTGGACGGACAACGCAAAACAGGCGTTCACGCAACACTGGCCGGAATACATGATTGAAGCCCTCTGTCTTGGCATGTTCATGATTTCGGCCTGTGCCTTCTCGGCACTTCTGGAGCATCCCGCGTCGCCGGTGCGTACCACCGTCATGAACGCAGACGTACGCCGCTTCCTGGCAGGTCTGGCAATGGGCACAACGGCCACCCTTCTGATTTATTCTCCGCTGGGACAACGCTCGGGCGCGCACATGAATCCCGCAACCACTCTGACCTTCTACCGGCTGGGAAAAGTCGAGCGTTGGGACGCAATCTTGTACATGCTCTCGCAATTTGCCGGTGCGTTAGTGGGGGCGTGGCTGGCGTTCGCGGTGCTGGGGGCGGCGCTGGCGCACCGCGAGGTCAATTTCGCGATTACCCATCCCGGCATGCGTGGTGAGGCGGTCGCGTTTGCCAGCGAACTGTTTATCGCGTTTTTGCTGATGACAGTCATCTTGAATGTTTCGAATAGCCGCAAGTTTGCACGCTACACCGGCCTCGCCGCCGGAACCATGGTGATGCTGTTCATTACGTTTGAAGCGCCGCTTTCCGGCATGAGCATGAATCCGGCCCGCAGCTTTGCTAGCGATTTTGTCGGCATGCAGTGGCAGGGACTGTGGATTTACTTTGTTGCGCCGGTCATCGGCATGTTAGCCGCCGCCGAGGTGTTCGCGCGAACTCGCGGCATCCATTTCGTACTCTGCGCCAAGCTGAACCATTCCGGTACCGCGCGCTGCATTTTTCGCTGCGGATACATGATGCCGACGCCGCGCGATTGAATTTTCGAGGTCAGGGATAACTCTAAATCAGACTGTTAACCGCGGTCGCCTGCGGGCTGAGGAGAGGATTGCTGTGTCAAACGACAACCGCTACGACGTAATCATCATCGGGACGGGCGCTGGGGGTGGTACCCTGGCGTATCATCTCGCGCCCTCGGGCCAGCGCATCCTCATCCTGGAGCGCGGCGACTATATACCCCGCGAGAACGCGAACTGGGACCCAAAGGTTGTCAATATCGACGCCCGCTACAACACCAAAGAATCCTGGCTCGACAAGGACGGTAACGACCTTCATCCACACACCAACTACAACGTGGGTGGCAACACCAAGTTTTACGGGGCGGCA
Source organism: uncultured Acidobacteriaceae bacterium (assembly GCA_963794545.1). Lineage (GTDB taxonomy): Bacteria > Acidobacteriota > Terriglobia > Terriglobales > Acidobacteriaceae > Bog-257. Next base: position 222,732 of record CAWCEH010000007.1, on the reverse strand, counting down.
TTGTTTCGGCTGCGCGAACGCGACTTTGGCGAATTGCGCCATAGGGGCGGGATTTCTCCGGCATGGCCCATCGTTTATGGCGATCTCGAGCCGTACTATACGCAAGCCGAGAACCTCTACCAAGTGCATGGCAAGCGCGGCGAGGATCCCACCGAACCTCCGGCCAGCGCACCGTATCCGTGGCCGGCGGTTAGCCATGAGCCACGCATCCAGCAGTTGGCCGACGACTTCGGCGCGGGCGGACTCAAGCCGTTCCATGTTCCTGTGGGCGTGATGCTCGACGAGAAGAACCCGTACAAGAGCCGTTGCATCCGCTGCAACACCTGCGACGGCTTCCCCTGCCTGGTGTCGGCCAAGGCGGACGCACAGGTGGTCTGCGTGGACGAAGCTGTAAAGTATCCCAACGTCACGTTACTGACCAACTCGCTCGTCAAGCGGCTGGAAACCGACGCGACCGGCCGCGAAGTAAACGCAGTAGTGGTGGAGCGGAATGGCAGTAAAGAACGCTTCACCGGAAACGTGGTCGTGGTCTCCTGCGGCGCCATCAACTCTGCCGCCCTGCTGCTGCGCTCCGCCAACGGAAAGCACCCGCGAGGCCTCGCCAACAGCTCTGACGTTGTGGGACGGCACTACATGGGTCACACCAATTCGGTGCTGATGGCGATTTCCAAGTGCCCAAATCCAACGGTGTTTCAGAAGACGCTGGGAGTGAATGACTTCTACTTCGGGTCGGACGACTGGCCCTACCCCATGGGCCACATCTCTTTTGTGGGCAAGCTAGACGCGGTGACGTTGCGCGCGGGTGCACCGGCCATCGCTCCCAACTTCACGTTAGAACTGATGGCCAAGCATTCGCTCGACTTCTGGCTCACGTCGGAGGATCTTCCCGACCCGAGCAACCGCGTCAGCGTCGATCGCAACGGCAAAATCGTGTTGACGTACAGGCCGAACAACCTGGAGGCGCACGAGCGGCTGCAGGCCAAGCTGAAGGAAGCGCTGAAGCACCAATATTGCCCTATTCACGGCCACGACTGCCATGAAGGACTATTCGGCCGCAATCTGTACGCTGGGCAACGCATTCCGCTGGCGGGAGTCGCCCACCAGAACGGCACCATCCGCTTCGGGCACGATCCCAAGACCTCGGCGCTGGACGTGAATTGCAAGGCGCACGACCTCGACAACCTGTATGTGGTGGATGGCAGCTTCTTCCCGTCGAGTGCGGCCGTTAATCCGGCGCTCACCATCATGGCCAATGCGCTGCGCGTGGGCGGTCACATTCTGGAGCGCCTGGGCGCGACCGCCAGGGACAACGTGCGTCAACCCGTGGAGGTAGGCAGTGCTTCGTAGGCTCGCATTCCGCAGGCTGGGTCTGGCATGGCTGCTTCTCGCAGCCTTCCAGTCCGTGCTTGCCGGCCAACCGGGGTCAGCGAGGGGACACGCACTGCAAGTCGGACCGGTGGTCATGGCCGTCTCCGATATGGATAGATTGGTGGATTTCTACACGGGTGTGCTCACCTTCGATAAAAGGAGCGACGTAGAACGCAGCGGACCGGAGTACGACCAGCTCTATGGCGTAAGCCATGCGCACATTCGCGTGGTTGATCTAAAACTGGGGGACGAGAGCATCGAGTTGCTGCAGTTCATGGGCGCCGCCGGGGCACCAGTGCCCACCGACGCTCGCAGCAACGATCTGTCGTTTCAGCATGTGGCCATCATCGTCAGCGATATGACGCGCGCCTACGAAGTGCTGCGACAGAACCACGTTCACTACATCTCTCCGTATCCTCAGACCCTGCCGGAGTGGAACCCGAACGCCTCGGGCATCAAGGCGTTTTACTTTCAGGACCCCGATGGGCACCCGCTGGAGGTGTTACAGTTTCCGGCGGGCAAGGGCGATCCAAAATGGCAGCAGGCCAACGGCAGGCTGTTCCTGGGAATTGACCACACGGCCATCGTTGTCTCCAACACCGACGCGAGCCTGGCGTTTTACGGCACACTGCTGGGCATGCGCGTGGCTGGCGAGAGTGACAATTACGGGTTCGAGCAGGAGCACTTGAACAATGTCTTTGGCGCGCACCTCAGGATCACCGCGTTGCGCAGCCCGTCAGGGATAGGCATCGAGTTCCTGGAGTACATCACGCCGCGCGATGGCAGGCCGGCCTCGGCCCATGCCAACTCCACCGACATTGATCATCACGAAACCGTTATCTTGGTGGACGATTTGGCGGGTCTTGACGCCCAATTACATGCGCAGAGCTTTTCTGGTGTTTTAGTGAAACAAATCGCGGACACCGGACTCCTATTGAATGCAAGCCAGGCTGAGCTGGTACGCGACCCTGACGGACATTTCCTGCTATTGCTACAGCGTTAGTTCCAAGGAGACACAGATGGAAGGATCCAAAAAGTTGACAGCGGAAGACAATCGCCTGGAAGAAAGTCGCGACCGCAGGTCGCACTGGAAGCGGTGGGGGCCGTACGTCAGCGAACGCGCCTGGGGAACGGTGCGCGAAGACTACAGCGCCGACGGCGACGCGTGGAAATATTTGCCGCACGATCACGCCCGCTCCAAGGCCTACCGCTGGAACGAAGACGGCATCGCTGGCATCTGCGACCGCCACCAGCACATCTGCTTCGCGCTGGCGCTGTGGAACGAGAAGGATCCCATCCTGAAGGAGCGCATCTTCGGGCTTACCGGCAACGAGGGCAATCACGGCGAGGATGTGAAGGAATATTACTTCTACCTCGACAGCACGCCCACTCACTCTTATATGAAGTATTTGTACAAGTACCCGCAGGCTGAATTCCCCTACGTACAATTAGTGCAGGAGAACCGGCGGCGCGGCAAGAACGATCCAGAGTTTGAACTCATAGACACTGGCGTCTTCGAGGAAGACCGCTATTTCGATGTGGTAGTCGAGTATGCCAAGGCCTCTCCCGAAGACTTGCTGATTCGCATTAGCGCCACCAATCGCGGACCTGAGCAGGCCCGCCTGCACCTGCTGCCGACCGTCTGGTTCCGCAATACCTGGTCGTGGACGAAGGAAGCCATCAAGCCGCGGCTGGCGAAAGGATCGAACGGCCGTCCCGGCACATTGATCAACATTGACCATCCGGTTTATGGCCGGCGCTACCTATACCTGGAGAACAAGCCGTCGGTGTTGTTCACGGAGAACGAAACCAACAAGCGCCGCCTTTACGACTCGCCCGGGCCTGTGTTCTGCAAGGACGGCATCAACGACTTTGTGGTGAATGGACGTATCGATGCCGTGAACCAGGATAGTGAGGGCACCAAGGCCGCACCCGACTACCGCTTCACCGTCGCGCCCGGTGAAACCGTGACCGTGAAGCTGAGACTGACCGACCAAGAATGGCCGGCGGCGAAAGATCCGCTCAATGGCGAGTTCGATCGCGTGCTCATGATCCGCAAGCTCGAGGCCGATGACTTCTACGCGCGCATCATTCCCAACGACCTTACGGACGACGCGATGAACGTGATGCGGCAAAGTTTTGCCGGACTGTTATGGTCCAAGCAGTTTTATCACTACGTGCAGCGCGAATGGCTGGAGGGCGATCCCGGTGGCCCGCCACCTCCTGCGGAGCGTAAGAATGGGCGCAACAAGGACTGGAACCATCTTTTCAACGCTGACGTGATCTCCATGCCCGACAAGTGGGAGTACCCCTGGTACGCCGCATGGGACCTGGCGTTCCATTGCGTCCCGCTGGCGTTGGTCGATGCCGAGTTCGCCAAAGAGCAACTTGTGCTTCTCACACGCGAGTGGTACATGCATCCCAACGGGCAGTTGCCGGCCTACGAGTGGGCGCTCGGCGACGTGAATCCTCCGGTCCACGCCTGGGCCGCGTGGCGCGTGTACAAGATCGACAAGAAGCAGCGTGGCCGCGGCGATCGCGCCTTCCTGGTGCGTGTCTTTCACAAGTTGATGCTGAACTTCACTTGGTGGGTCAATCGCAAGGACGCCGAAGGCATGAACATCTTCCAGGGCGGGTTCCTTGGCCTGGACAACATTGGCGTCTTTGACCGCAGCGCGCCGTTGCCCACCGGCGGCCATCTGGAACAGTCGGACGGAACCAGTTGGATGGCCATGTACACGCTGAACCTGCTGGCCATCGCGTTCGAACTGGCCAAGGATGACCCGGCTTATGAAGACGTGGCCAGCAAGTTCTGGGAGCACTTCCTCTATATCGCCAATGCCATGAGCCACCGCGGGAGCGACGGCCAGAGTCTATGGAATGAGGAGGACGGGTTCTTCTACGACGTCTTACACGCCGGTGACGACGAGCGCTTCCCCATGAAGGTAAGGTCGATGGTGGGACTGATTCCGCTGTTCGCGGTGGAGACGCTGGACTCGGATCTCTTGAACCGCATGCCGTCCTTCAAGCGGCGTATGGACTGGTTCATCGAGAACCGTCCCGACCTGACAGCGAACCTGGCGTGCATGTGGACGACTGGAGAAGGAGAGCAGCGGCTGCTCTCTATCGTGGACGAGGAAAAGCTGCGCCGCATCCTCAAGTACATGCTCGATGAGAACGAGTTTCTGTCGTCCCACGGCATCCGAGCGCTCTCGCGCCATCACGAGGCCAACCCCTACGTGCTAAACGTGGGCGGCGCCGAGCACCGGGTGGACTACGAACCGGGCGAGTCCCGCACCGGGCTGTTCGGCGGGAACTCCAACTGGCGCGGGCCGATCTGGTTCCCGGTGAACTTTCTACTGGTGGAGGCACTACAGCGCTTCCACTACTACCTGGGTGACGACTTCAAGGTGGAGTGCCCCACGGGATCGGGCCAGTATCTGACACTGTGGGAGGTAGCGGCCGAGCTGTCACGCCGGATGAGCAACATCTTTACACGCGACGGCGGCGGTCGGCGGCCGGTGTATGGCGACATCGACAAGTTCCAGTATGACGAGCACTGGAACGACCTCATCCTGTTCCACGAGTATTTCCATGGCGACACCGGGGCCGGCATAGGCGCCAGTCACCAGACCGGATGGACCGCATTGGTCGGAAAACTCATGCAACAAAGCGGCGCAAAGAAACCACAATTGGCGGACGCGGTTGCGGCCGTAGTTGCCGACTAACGAAGGAGACCAATACCGAAATGAAAGCCATCGCAGTTTTCCCTGGCCAGAGCGGCACCGTCCACCTGGCCGACCTTAAAAAGCCCAGCGTAAACGACGTGCCCAACGGACGCGGCGTCCTGGTCCGCATCCTCAAAGTGGGCGTGGATGGCACGGACAAAGAGATCAATGCCGCCGAATACGGCGTAGCGCCCAACGGCTATGAATTCCTGGTCATTGGGCACGAGGGCTTCGGACAGGTGGAAGAGGTTGGCCCCAACGTCACCGAGTTCAAGCCCGGCGATTATGTAGTGGCTACGGTGCGCCGCCCTGGCAACAGCCTCTACGACAAGATTGGCACCTACGATATGACCACCGACGATGAGTACTTCGAGCGTGGCATCAGCCGACTGCATGGCTTTCTGACTGAGTATTACGTCGACGACCCCGAGTACATCGTCAAGATTCCGCAGGGATTGAAGGATGTTGCGGTGTTGCTTGAGCCGATGACGGTCGTACAGAAAGGCATCGTACAGGCCTACGAGATCCAGCGTCGCCTGAAGGTGTGGAGGCCGCGCACCGCCGCGGTCATGGGCGCCGGCACAATCGGACTCTTGGCCACGCTCGTCCTTCGACTACGTGGATTGCAGGTGGACACCTTTGCCCGCAGCCCCAAGCCCAGTCGCAATGCCGACCTGATCGAGTCCCTGGGCGCGTACTATCACGCCACCCAGCAGTTGCCATTCCTGGAGTGTGCGAAGGAGTGTGGTCCCTACGACATCATCTTTGAAGCGACCGGGAACTCCGCCGTCGTCTTCGACGCGATGCAGGGCCTGGCCAAGAACGGCGTGCTGGTATTGGCCAGCGTTACCGGCGGCGACAAGACCATCGAGATTCATGCCGACCGCATTAACCTCGACTTCGTACTTGGCAACAAGGTTATGGTGGGGACGGTCAACGCCAACCGCGAGTACTTCGAGTCGGGGGTGCGCGACATCGCCCAGGCGCAGGCGGAGTATCCGGGATGGCTTCCCAGGCTGTTGACAAACCCGGTGCATGGGCTGGAGAACTTCGCCGAGTTGTTCCGCCAACTCACCGGCGACCGGAGCGCCATCAAGGTCTATTGCGAGGTCGTCGATGCCAATGCCCAGTTGCAGCCTGTTCTCGACAGCGTGAGGGTGGCGTAAGCCACTTAGCGGCAGGACTCATGACTCGACCCCAATTTTTCCAGTAATCCGCCCCAGCGGGTGTAAGATTCTTGCCTTGGCAATTGTCGGCAATGAACCAGAGGTCGATTTCTGGCATGATCTGTGAAAAGGTGCAACGCGAACTCTCGAACTACCTCGATCGTGAGCTTCCGGTTCGAGGCATGCACAGAAATGGAAAACCACTTCCGCACCTGCAAGCTGTGCGCCGCCCTCCTCCAGGAGACGCGCGATATCGTCCTCGCGCTGGGCGACGAACGACTGGTCGATGTCCCGGCCGGCTATAGCACGCGCCTCTACCGTAAGTTGAATGTTCAGCTTCGAGGCTCTGGGTCTAGTTTCGCCGATAAGGTATCATCGGAAATTCCTTTGGGGATTACAGATGGTGTAGCCGATCTGGGTTCCCATCTGATTTATTTCTGGCAGAGTGAAGAGGAATTTGCCCGGGGTGTGCGGTTCCTCGAACCCGGCCTGCTGGCAGAGGATCACTGCGTCGTCTTTGGTCATGATGAAGCCACCGAGCGGGTTTTCCGGTTACTGCAGGCTAAAGGCTTCGATACCGAATCTCTCACGGCGCAACGCAGAATCACGCTGCTTCGACGGGAATCTCCCGCGGGTACAACGCTTTCGGATATTGAAGATGTGTTCAAGGCTGCAATACGGGCAGGAGCACCGGCTATCCGGTACCTGGGAAATCTGGGCTTCGGCAAAGCTCCCTTACCTGGCAAGGGGATTGAGGATGTGCTCGAACTCGAAGCTCGGGTAACGAGCCTTGCAAAGCGTTTTCCCGCAGTCGTAGTTTGCATGTACGACGTGAATACTCTGCCTGGCCGGCTGATTCTGAAAGGCGGGTTCCAAACCCACCCCGTAGCGGTCTGCGGTGATCATCTCATCCACAACCCGTACTACGTTCCTGAAGACCACTTCCTGCGCGAGATCCACAGCACACAGTAACTCGCTGGTAATTTCAGAACTCAACACGGCAAGCGCTCGTCATGCATCCAGCTGCCTTTGTATCTAGCTGGCGATTGCGATGGCCCGCCGCCGTGCGGTCTCACCATCGTGTGCCGGCTGTTTCGAATCGCGAATGGCCTGAATAATCCGGTCGACCGAGAAAAATCCAGGGCCAAACACCAGCACCAAGAGCGATGCCATTAGAAACGTGAAGGGGTCAGCGTTATAGAACTTGCCCGGATCAGAGAAGATCGACAGCAAAGCCGGGCGGTCAGCGGTCACGTAGGCCATGAACATGTTTCCGGTGAGCACAAGTCCGATCAGTCGTGACCCCAGACCGAGAGCCAGCAGCGCACCACCAAACAGCTCGACATTCGAGATGGCGATTGCCGTGAAATGGGGAGCCGGAAGACCGAGTGAAGTAAAGAAGTCGGTAACGCCAGCCAGGTTGTGCAGTTTGCCCCAACCGCTTTGCATCAACTGCCATCCCCAGTAAAGCCGCACAGCCAGCAAGAACGGCGACTGCAGCGAGTTGGCGGCGCGCCTCAGAAACTCATAATCGCGCCCGAAAATAGACCATCGCACACTCATTTCGTTTTTCCTCCTGAATCGTGGAGCGAGCCATCGAGAGCGACTTACCCCATCTGCGCAGTCGGATTCGCGAAAGTAGCAAATGTTTCAGACAGTGCGAAATTCTTAGACGAGGGTCGTGCTTCCTCAGCAGCGACTCGCGAACCAAGACTGGTTTCAGAATGGAGCCCGCTCCATAACGGGCTCCCCGGGAGGTGAAGAACCCATTCTGGGTGAATCGACAATCCGGAATGTAGTTGGCCGCGTCGCCAAGTCAGTTGATGAAAAATCGCCTTTCCATAGACTGAGCGCCTCATGAGTCGGAGCCGATTCGGCGTCGAATGCTCAGCTTGTACTAGTCAGCTACTCGTGGGCGAGCTACGAACCAACCGGTAGTAATCCGCTCCGGACGAAAGCTGATTTTACGAGGTTTACAAACGGCTGGAAGGAAGTTAATTGGCGAAATCAGGGTTCCGCGGCCTGAGAATTGCTGGTGAAGTGGTGAAATCACCCGGGCTGCGGATTCAATCTGTCAACCGTGTGTTTCCTCTGACACTTACTACCTAACTAACACCACACTTCCTCAGTTCCTCCAACCGGGCTTGGGGACAAGCCCCAATCCACATCTACAGGTAGGGCGTTATACGTCGTGCGCCGGGCTAAACCGGCATGTTGTAGGGGATGCAAGAGCCCCACAGGAAAGGAGAAAGCGACTCCATCCTGACCTCTAGTCTTGCGGAACCCATCGCGAGGTGAGTTTCGAAGCGTAGGCCGGAGGCACCAGTGGGCGGGGTGATTGAGCTTCGAAAAACGCCAGATCAGGATGCCGACTCCCTGACGAGTAGGAGGAAGGCAACACGGCAGCCGCGTTAGACGCGAGTGGCTGTCCGGTCCTGCGTAGTCGCTAGAGCCCGCGCACGCTGTGAAACAACATGCACGAGAACCGGGAGATCTCCAGCGCGCCTTCGGTAATTGACGAAGGCCGGTCCGTGAAGGCACATAGCCGCACGACGGACACGCACGCGCTGGAGAAGTCGGACTGCGCCATACTACCTGTGAACCGACCGAACAAGGGAAGGCAACTTCCTGCGGAGGCCGGGGAGGGAAGGGCGCAGCTGGAGGAGAACATCGTTCAGGCGCACATGCTCCTGACTCTGAGCAGGGATATGCATGTTCCAGCGTTTGGACGGTGTGCGTGAAGCCAACCGCTGTCTATGGGTCGCCCTCACGCCGTTTATCCTTCAGAAGAGCCGTATGCGTGAACGCGCACGTACGGATCTGTGCGGGGGGCGATCAGCGATGATCGTCCCTACCGCGACCAAGTGGAGCGGGCGCTTCCATGAACGTGGTTCAGGGGTATTCCCGATTCCTTGTGGATAAGTTACCAGCAGTTATCGTGAACTACAAGTTGAAGGCGCGCGTCCTTACCTTCGTCACCGTAACTGACCGGCACTTCGACTCCATCGATGTCGATATCGTCACGACTCGTGCAACTTGAGAGGGTCGATTCCGCGATCAGTCAGTGGAGCCACAATGCCCCTGCCTAGTCCCTACGGCGGGATTGACCGAGCAACCAAAGGAAGTACACTGGATCATTCTTCAGCTCAAGGCGTTTTACCAAGTAATCCGCGTAGGCGGCCGATATCGTGTACGCAATTCCACCAGGCCCAAGAAACGTGAGTGCATTCGGGGTCTGCTGGACGATGCAATACAAGGCCAGAGTAAACGTCGCTACGGCACCACCAGTCAGCGCAAAAGCAGCCTTCAATCTGTTGCTTTTGTACTTTGAGTCTACCCGCCGAATTTGCTCTCTGATGTGCCTTGCGATCCTGTCACAATCCTGCCCAAACGTGAGCGATCCGACAGCTAAGCTGCGCATCTGATCGATTTCAGAGTGAAGGAAGTCACGGAGCGAGCCCAACTCGTCAGGAAAGTCGGTCATCAACCGGAACAGCAGGTCGAAGCTTATGCCTTCCAAAACCGGCAAATCAATGTTTAAGAGGGGCGCACAATCCGCACTGGTAAGCATTATTTCACCATCTGGCACCCCATAGTGGGGAGCATCGAAGCTCTTCACCGGTAGTCGCTCTGGTAGCACCCACACTGAGTAAGTTATGGGTTTGTAAGAAGGATCCGGACTTAAGCCGCTCCGGGTCTGGTGGCGATCGGACTCGATCAACGGGTAGTATGTCAAATTCCCACTCGCCATAAACTGGTGAGCATCTTCGAGCCACCGGCTAAGTTCGGCCAGATCGCGTGTCCAAATCAAATCAAAATAGTGGTAAATGTCATAATCTTTGTACATGTGCGACATTTGGGTTTTGTGCGTCAGCACATAAGGCTTAAGCGCCGACTGCCCGCCACCACCTGCTTCGCCCACGACAGTCCTAGGCGTAGAGAGAAGCATCTTGCGTGTCGCAGATGACAAGTGTTGAAGAGATGAGATGCTCAGGCCAACAGCTCCTGACGAAAGAGAGGCCTTCGCTGAATTAAATTCAAGCAGCCTTCCCCGAAGTGACTCAAGCTCGTTGTGGCTCTTGTCCTGGAGAACTGCGTTGAGCGGGAGGACTGCAGACGTTCGATAGCTGTCACAGGTCTCCTTCCAGAAGCACTCAAACAACGCACATTTTCTGTTGTCGTCCCCACACGCCTTCAGGGGAACCGGGCGGCCGAAGCAGGGCGTGTACCCCTCCCACTCCTGTAACGCACGAACAGCGTTTACAGATGTTAGAGCCGACACGGCATCCCACCCACCGAGACGTTCGGCTCGATCTCGGACGGCTTCTCGAAAGTCTTTTTCGTACCAGTAGTTCAAGCGAAACCCCTAACGCACTGGTTTTGATGTGCGGCGCTGGTATTGTTTCGCGTTGACTAGCGTGAGACCGTCCCCTGCCGAAACAGGCGATAAAAGCACTGGCCCCGGGCGGCTAGCGAACCGAACCATCACCGTTCAGGAATGCTCTCCTCCACTTTTTTGAATGCATAGTTACATAAACCGCATAAACCGGTGGCCTGAGAAGCCTCACGGCGAACGATGCTCCTACGCAGAGTATCAGTCAATGGCCCTCGACATGGCATCAACATGGGCGCGCCTTTACTCCCAGGATTGTGGCTGTGGGAGCTATGGACTCTCTTCAAGAGACGCCGGATGGCCACCGCTTAACGGTGGCTTCGCCGATCAGTTTGCCAATGCCACGATAGTCGGCGACGCCGAGATGCCGTCTGCCATATCGTTCCATGATTATGCCCATATTATGGCATGGTCGGAAGCTATTGGCTGATTCCGGTGTAGCGAGTTCGGCATTTGACCAGAACGCTCCCAAGAGGCAGTCACCACGTCGCGGTCCTGTGCGTACTTGAGGATTGCGCGAGGGAGCGGCTGAGTCTGTATTTAACCATAGCTGGTGAAACACCATCCCGCACAACGAGTCGCGGATTGTGCGCGAACGCTCTATGCGGAAAGCAAAAGGGGGTATCGTGCATATCTATTGGAAGATCGGCTTCCCACAAGTAATGTCGGTACGGGATTGCGCCAGGTCACCCAAAGTGTCACTGAAGGGACCCGGACCTCGAATCCGAAGCGCTAAACTTCGACGTGTAGTCGGCGTTCCGTCCTTGTGGCCGCGACCTGGTGGAGTTCTTCAACAGCACGGGTTGGGCGTTTCTCGCTAACTTGAGCGCGTCGCCCAACTTCGGACTGGCTCGTGACCCGAAAAGTGGCCAAAAGGAACCCTCAATGCACAGGTTTGCCTAGCCCACAAATCCTCCCCACGGTCATTGACATTCGAACTCCACTTGGGTTCCAATATCGCCGGCGAAAGAGGGTACTTCGATGATGGTTCTGCGTGTTGCTGCGGTCCTAGTAATTTTGAACGGGCTTATGTCTGCGCTCTCGGGCCCCAACGATCGCCAGCCCACTGATCCTAAGTCGGTTACTTCCGTTTCGAATCCGGATGCGAAACCGGTGGCCGTCGAGGATCTCTATGTCACGCGCCTGATCGACAGCGCCGCGCTCTCGCCAGACGGAGCCGAGGTCGCGGTGACAACGAACCTTACCGGGCGTACCAATCTTTGGAAAATGTCGGCTGCGGGCTCGTGGCCGGTGCAGCTCGTGTATTCCGATGACCGTCAGACCGAGCCCATGTGGTCCCCGGACAGTCGTTGGATCGCCTATTCGCAGGACAAAGGCGGCAACGAGCTATGGGATATCTACGTGATCTCTCGTGACGGTGGGTCACCAACAAACCTAACAAACACGCCTAATATTCGCGAGCAGCACCCGGTGTGGTCGCATGACGGCAAATGGATTGCTTGCGACATGAAGCCAAAGGATGCGCCGTCCTACGACGTGGCGATCATCGATGTGGCGACGCACAAGTTGCACAAGCTGACCGAGGAAACAGACCCACAGCATAACTGGGATGTAATCGCCTTTAGTCCCGACAATCGAACAGTGTATGCCAACCGCACCAGTGTTGGTTTCGACGCCGGCGACATATATGCCGTAGAAATCGCAAGCGGCAAGCAGACAAACCTCACACCCCATGAGGGGAAGCAGCTCAACTTCGGCGCAGACGTTTCGCGTGAGGGCGGCACGTTATTAATGACATCCAACCAGAAGGGCGGCTTCCAGAACGTGGCTCTGTTGGATGTAACCACCAAGAAACTCAATTGGGTAACGGACACACAGTGGGAGGCCACAGCCGGTGCGTTCGCTCCGGACTGGCGTGCACTTCACGTATGCGGTCAATGCCGACGGCCGTAGCGACCTATACCTGGGAACCCGCCAAAGCGAATCAGCCAAAAGCAGTCTGCCGCCGGGCGTCAACAGCACCCTTTCTCCACAACAGTTCTCGCCTGACGGACGCCATCTCCTGGTGGAACATGAGGCGATGAATACTCCCAACGACCTGTGGGTGTATGGCATCGACACGCAACGTGCTCAGCAGCTTACGCATATGGCCGTCGCTAGTCTCACACCGCAGTCCATTCCGTCATCGGAGCTCGTGCACTACAAGACATTCGACGGGAAGATCATTACCGCCGTCCTTCGCATGCCATTCAACCTGAAGCGCGATGGCAGCAATCCCGCCATCATCTTTCCCCACGGAGGTCCCACTGGACAGACGAGCGATACCTGGAGCCGCTGGTCGAACGCGCTGGTCACGCGTGGGTACATCGTACTTATGCCCAATCCGCGAGGTTCCACTGGATACGGCATGGACTTTCAGCGTGCCAACTACAAAGATTTGGGCGGAGGTGACCTCAAAGATGAGATGTACGGCTTGGATTGGCTCTTGAACACCGGCTTCGTCGATCCACGGAAAGTCGGTGTTTTCGGTGGCTCCTACGGCGGATTCATGACCCTGATGCTCGCCGCCAAAGAATCCGACAAGTTCGCCGCTGCCGTTGACCTGTTCGGTCCATTGGATTGGTACACAATGATGAAGAATTCGGATCCTCTGCTGAATCAGTACCTGCGCAACCTGCTCGGCGACCCCGAGAAAGACAGTGATGTCTACAAAAACGACTCTCCCATCAAGTACGTCCAGAACATCCGCGCACCGCTACTCGTGCTTCAGGGAGATAACGACCCGCGCGTTCCCAAGGAAGAGACCGAGCAACTGGTGGACATCTTGAAGAAGCGTGGCAACGTAATAGACGTTGTTTACTACCCCGACGAGGGTCACGGCTTCGACAAACTCGAGCATCAGATCGATGCAGCGCATCGAATCGTAGCGTGGTTCGAGAAGTACTTGAGCAAGGTTTCGGCTCTACCTGCAGGAGGCAAATAAGACTAGAGGGGTATCCATTTGACTCAGGTGACCACTACAGGTAGTGTGGTGGCCCATGGAACGGGTGGTGGAGGATTATCCGCGGACTCTGGCGGAGCTCGAAGTTCGATTTAGCAGCGAGGAAGCGTGCCGGGAGTATCTGTTCCGCCTGCGATGGCCGGCGGGATGCAAGTGCCTACGCTGCGGCGAGAGCAAAACTTGGCCATTGCGATCCGGGCGCTGGCAGTGTGCCCGCTGCGGACATCAGGTTTCGGTAACGGCGGGAACAATTTTTCAGGGCACCCGGACGCCCCTGACGGTTTGGTTCCGGGCGATGTGGTGGATGACGAGTCAGAAGAATGGGATCAGCGCCCTGGGACTCCAGCGGGTTCTGGGCTTGGGAAGCTACCAGACGGCTTGGGTGTGTTTGCACAAACTGCGGCGAGCCATGGTAAGACCCGGGCGGGAACGACTCTCGGGAAGCGTGGAGGCGGACGAAACCTATCTGGGTGGGCTGGAAGAGGGTATGCGCGGTCGGCAGACCGAGAGCAAGGCGTTGATTGTGGTGGCGGCAGAGGAGGACGGCAAAGGGATTGGGCGAATTCGGATGCGGCGCATTCCGAACGCTTCGGCCCACAGCCTCATTTCCTTCGTGCAAGAGTCGGTTGAACCCGGCAGCGTGGTCCACACCGACGGGTGGTTGGGATATGAGCCATTGCAAGGGCGCGGCTACATTCATCGGCTCACGTTTCTGCGCGGACAGCAGAAATCCCCTTCGGAGCTGTTGCCGCGCGTGCATCGCGTGGTGTCGCTGTTAAAACGATGGCTACTGGGCACACATCAGGGAGCGGTGAGCATCGAGCATTTGGATGGCTATCTGGACGAGTTTACCTTCCGGTTCAACCGGCGCAAGTCGCACAGCCGGGGAAAGCTGTTCTACCGTCTTGTCCAGCAAGCTGTCGCCGTGGAGCCAACAACTTACAAGGCGATCATCCGGTCCGCACCGGCAGACTGGCCCTGAAACCACAACCCATTGGGGGTACCTGAGTGAAATAGATACCCCTCTAAGACTATTTAAGGTTGTGGAGCTGACAACCATGCTTGGATGCTGCGTGCCAACACAGCCGATCCGGAGATCGCTCATATCGAGGGTAGCCCGCGAGTTGGTGTGGTCGGCAGATAAGCTAGACCGGGAAATTGATTGGGCGCTCTCGCATCCAGACTGACCCGTGCCGAAGACGGCGCTCGCGCGCCTTGGAAAACGAAACGCTGTTTTCCACTTCCGCACCGGTCCGGGGGCTGGATGTTCGCAAGCAACATCATGGTCGAGGTACGGCCGCATAGATGGATGATGGAGCTATGCTCCATCGCAGGCGATTGAACAGCGTGATGCTCGGAGCTCTTGGTCCTCAACTCCCGACTCTGGCCAACACGCGGTGGCAAAAGCACTGCTCAGGGCACTTTCGTCTTGACACAGTCTTCGTCCTTATAGACGCCATCTCACACCTAATCAGAACTGAACGTGAAAGTTCAGGATTGCGTGCGAAATGGCCTGGGGGTTGACGATAAATACTCCAGGAACCTTTTATGGAACGACCGGAGGCGGCGGCAGAGGTTTCGGTACAGTGTTTGAGTCCAGGGCGAGTTTTAGGAGGCGCCGACGTTCCGCCGGAAGCCTACAAAACTCGCCGCACGGCTCCAGCGGCTTGCCGTTCATGCGCGCCACCGTCTCGCGCTCGCGCAACATCTGTGCCTGAATGCCCAGGAACCAGCGGTGACAGCGTTGACACCTGCGGGCTTCGTGCTTCTCGACGCGGGCGCCGGGCTCAATCGCCAGCAGTAGATCTTTGATCTGGCGCTGCTTCACCCAGATTTCGCGGTTGGTGCGCTCGAAGCAAGGCAGCCAATGGGTCATCCGCAGCTTGGGAATGTCGTGCCGGGAAAAGACCACGTGCCACACGTAGTAGGCCGTAGGAATTCTGGCAGAAGCTGGCCGGTGGTTCAGAGAAACTCTCACAGACACAATCCCCAGCCCTTACACGGGTTTTCCGGCAAAGGCACCCTAAAAGGGCAGGCGTTGGGCCGTCTTCAGGTTAACACGTCGGACTGGCGGCTCACATCCTAGTGCCGAAGATCTGAAGATCCGCTGAAGGTATGTTATCCGAAATTCCGAGGTGATGGAGGTTCATCGCCCCATGTTCGACGGAAGGCATGCTGGCCGTTACCCAGACGATGCCGATTCAACCTTATCTGCACCTTGGCTCAATCTGATGGTTTTATAAACCGTCATAGCGCGAAGCGATAGCATGGCTAACTAGCGGCAATTCAATCGCTTCACCTGTTTTCTTCTCAAGTTTAAGTGCAGACAAGGTGCATGATCCCGCTGTGGCGACCAGGGGTGTGCGTTTGCGCGCTCATAAAGCCTTTCCTACATCGCTGTCTTTGGCTTTGCCCTTTGGCCAGTCGGCTGGATGCTTCCACGCGCCGTGAGTGATGAAAGACACGGCATTCCAGGCGACGTTTACGGGGCCGCATGCCATGAACTCTTTGCGCGGTTCGATGAATAGCCTGGCGACGCTCTCAGGGCTTTCTTTCGGGTATTTCTCGACCTGTAGCTCGATGGCCTTTTGAATGTCCTGAAGGTTTTTCTCACCGACGATGTCAGCAGCGCGACAGTAGCTTTCGGCGGCCGCGCGCGCCCGCGTTTTAGAAACTTCAACCTCAGACTCAACCTCAGACTCAACCTCAGACTCAACCTCCATATTTCGAAACGGTTTCAAGACTGTTTCGAAGCCCTTTGAAAACCGCTGCGAATACTCGCTAATAGATTGCAAAAGCAGTTCGTGAACGATTGACTGCGCTGGCACCTCGCCTACCAACTGGACCGCCAGTTTCGCCTGGTTTGGATTTGCAATCGTGTTGAATTTCAAAAACTTCGGCAAGAGGATCCACGAGTACACCGAGTCGTACTTGCAAAAGTTGACGCCCTCGAGCTCGGCCATCGTGACTTTGGCGAGCTCCGACGAGAAATCTAGATCATCAGCGATGTATGCCAGGGGCAGCCGGAAACACCCGATCATGTTGGTGTGCGGCCCTGTCAGTAGATACGCCGCGAGCAACTTCGCGTCACGACTCAACTTGAGCACGTCAGGTGACGTCCAAAACCGGGTTGATATCCGGCCGTAGTTACGCACAGACGCTGCCATCCATTTCTGAGCCGCGTGTCGCGCGCAACAGCGCAGAGTCGCTCGAGGATTGATCGGATGGGTCGCCCGAAGATAAACTGAGGCTCTGCATGAGTTGTTTATCCCCAGGGCCGCATCTTGCAGCGGCCCTTTCAGCGTCTATCCATTTCTGACCCGGCCGACGCGGGTAATCGGCTTCGGCATCGCCCGGCGCTCTGGCTTGCAGAGGCCTTCCGTCTGAGCCCGCTCAACCTCCGCGCGCGAGACCATGACTCGACCGCCGATGCGAACTGCTTTCAAGCTTCCGGCAGCAATAAATCTGCGAACGGTGTAGATCGAGACGCCCAAAGCGGTCCCAACCTGATTCAACGGGTACAACGGCGGAAGTACCTCAAGCATTTTCTTCATCTCCTGATTCGGGAATTCATGTTTTTCGTATGCATGCACATTCTTTGCTTGCGTTGCCTGTGAAATCTAGTACCCTACTCTGTACGTGGTTCATAGCCATGGACTATAGTCCAAAAAATTACTACAAATATCGACCTGGTTCTTTGGATCGAGTTGCCCCCGAAATGCCGGATCCGACGGAAGACTGGCTAGTTAGCTGGCTGAATGGACCCCCAGAGGTCCACCGCCTCGGGCCAGTTAACGACGGACGTGAGCGAATTCAGATGTTGCTCTTTCATCTCCAGGCTTTGTCGCGCGAATTGCGACTGCCCTGGGAGAAGAGAACCGGCGAATCCATGCGAGCATGTCGTGAGCGACAAAGGAAAGAACACGTGCACTACGCCGCGGTTCTTAACCTCACCCAAAGATGGTCGACATGGTTGGAGTTCGTGCCGAGGGGGCGAGAGCTAAAGGTTTACGACCGTTCGATTGGTTATTTCGGTTCAGAGGAGGCGCGGGCCTACCGAGTGATCACGCGCTTGGTTAAGCAGAAGTTGTTAGATCGGCTGGATAAATGCGCTCATTGTCAGGTGAACTGGATTTTTCGCTGGCGGAAGGATCGGAAGTTTTGCAGCGCGAAGTGTAGACAGAATCACTACGAGGCCACACCGCGACGCAAAAAGGCCAAACGGGAATTCATGCGGGGATACTACCAGAATCTGATGAGCGTATATCGGAGCGCGCAGAGCGCGGCACCGCACGGAAGGGGAAAACATGGCAAGAGGTAGGGACGGACTATTCATCCGCAACCATGGGATCTTTGGCTTCCGATACGTCGACGCCGATGGCCGCCAGCATGAACGATCAACCGGCAAAACAGATCGATCGGAAGCGCGGAGTGTGAAAAGTCAATTCCTCGAAGATCTCAAGAAAGGCACTGTGCCGACTCTCCTGGCAAAGATGCCCGTCTCAAGGGCGCCCGATCAATGGCTGGAATCTTACCGTGGCCACATCAGCCACCGTACCATGCGCTCGTACCGCACCACGCTGAACCCGATCAAGAAGCACTTCGGTGACCGGAAGATGGAGAGCATCACCGTCGCTGATCTTCACGGCTACCAGACCGCCCGGCTGGATGCGGGAAAGCACTCGACTACCATTAACCATGAGCTGATGTCCTTCAGTTTCTGTTTGAAAGAGGCCGGCTTGTGGGAGCGGTTGGTGCGCAAATTCAAACCCTTGAAAGTCAGTAGACGAAGTGCACGCCAGCCGCTGAGCAACCAGCAGCTTAATCATCTGGTAGCGACGGCGATGGGTAACCCGAGTTTCGAGGTCGTGCTCGACCTGATGCTAACTGCCGCCAATACCACATGCCGCCCGTGCGAGATTGCGGCCCTGCAGCTCGGGCGGATCCAAGTGGAGGGCGATTATCCCCAGATCGCGATCAGCCGCGCGACAACAAAGACAAATAGTGGGGAGCGACTAATTCCGCTCAATCGGGTTGCATTGTTTGCAATTCGTCGCCTGTTGGAAAGAGCGCGTCAACTCGGCGCGTCGACACCAGAGCACTATTTGCTGCCTGCTGAGCTGGCCAAGCACACCCGCCCTGAAAGCCCACTCTACGAACGTCGGCGAGAGGGTGGGTTTGATCCCAACTATCACCAGAGAAGCTGGGGCGGCACATGGCGCAAGCTGCGCAAGCAAGCCGGGATGCCTGACGTTGAGTTTTATCAGTTGCGCCACACCTGCATTACGGCTGGCGGTGAGCAGAACGTCCCGCTGGCCGTGATGAAAGCCCTGGCCGGCCACATGGATGCTAAAATGACTGAGTATTACACCTCGATTCGCGATAATCCTAAGGTGCAGGCGGTCAAGGCCATCGAACAGGCCAACCCGGAACTGCTTGCGCTGCTGGGAATCGAGGGCGGCGCAGTGCCCTCAAAGATCCAGTGAGTTTTGTGGATGTTTTTGTGGACGATCGACGATCTGTGCCGATAAGTCGTTTAGGCGGCGTAGCTCAGGTGGTTAGAGCGACGGTCTCATAATCCGTAGGTCGCTGGTTCGAGTCCAGCCGCCGCCACCAATCAAACCAACAACTTACACAGCAACCTCCATCTGTTTTTCAAGCGTAGGTTACGGACTGTTGAACGCCAGCGTGGCTCCTTCACTCGCGCTTGCGGCGCAGGCATCTTTTTGGTCAGAACTGCCGGATGGCGTCCCCACTCGAGACCAGGTTGCCGTCGGTTTCCAGCAGCAGCACCCGGCTTTGATCGACAATGTACGCAACGTAGTTGCGTGTGCCCTCCGCCGTGGTGATGGCGACGATGGTTCGTCCTGGCGCGACGGTCCCGACGCTGTACGTACCTTGCAGAACTTGCCCCTGGTAGATGTTCGTGGGATCGTTGAAGTCCAGCGTCCCCGCCAATGTCCCCGCACCATCAGCAGAGATCTGCCCGCTGACGCTGGTGCTGTTGCCCGCCCGAATGCCGCCCGAGACAACGAAGTAGCCGAACTGCTCGGTGGCATAGCTACCAGCCCATGCCGCATTGCTCGTCACGGATGAACCCTGCGCATACACATTTCCGCCGCCGGTCACGGTGGTGCGCTGATCGAGATAGTACGCCTGGCTTGGCGAAATCAAATACATGCTGAAGGGCAGTGACACTACGCTGGTACTGAACGAGCCGTTGATCCGGCCGTTTGAGGCCAGGCTGTAGGCACCGGTCAATGCCGCCTTCGCTACCGATCCGGTGTCGTTGACGTCATAGTAGCCCGAGGAAACATTTCCGCCTGAAGCATTCAACTGGATGAGTGCGTAGGACACTCCGGCCGGTGTGTTGGCTGAGGTACTGACGACATAACCACCATTGAAATCCGAGGCGACGAACGACGGCTGGGTCTGCAAGTCGGCACTCCCCAGGAAAAACGTGGCCGCGTTAGGACAAAGGAAGCGATACCGGTTCGCCGAGATCACGTAGTACACGAAACCAGCGCTGCCAGTACTGGCGGAGAACAAACCGGTGCCACGTCCCAGGCCATCAATACCGCTGTATGAGCCGCTCAGTGCCTCGCTCTGCGTGATTGTGCCCCCGCAGTTCAGGTCCTGCAAACCGCCCACGTTGCCGCTGCCCAGGTTAAAGACGCCGATGGAGTTGATCGCGCTGCCGCAATTTAGTCCAGTCCCCGCGAAGCCGAAGGCGTAATTACCGGAAGGCGCAGCGACTGTTGCTGCCTGCTGCTCCAGATTGCCGGTGGCATTGATCACGCTGTTGTCAATTTCGTTCAGACCGGCGTTGTTCAGGGCCCGTATGGCAAAAGCATACGAGAAGCTGCCAATCGAGCTGTTCAGGTTTAGCGTGCCCCGGCCGTCCGAGCCGACATTGTAGGTTCCTGTTACGGAAGTAGCCTGGGAGTATCCCGACGAAACGTCATTCAGGTCTTCCTCGCCGCCGGTGATGTGGCCGTTACCGTCGGCCGTGACTGCTCCCACCGCGTAGAAGGGAAATCCGTTCACGTCGATGCCAGTCAGACTGAAGATGTAATTCCCCTTCAGAGATGAGTTGTTAAATTGCACTGCCGTTATGGTGACGATGGCATTGCCTGTGACGCTGGCATCCGTTTGCAATACTGCAGTGACGGTTATGCTGGCTGGATTGGGAACGATGACGGGAGCAGTGTAGAGCCCAGTGCTATCGATGGTTCCCACGGACGAATTGCCTCCCGCGACGCCGTTCACCTGCCAGTTCACCGCCGTGGTAGTGCCATTGGTCACGGTGGCCGTGAACTGCTGCGTCGCAGCTTCCTGCACATTCGCTGTCGCCGGAGATACTGTGACGGTAGGGGTATTGTTGTTATTGCTGCCGCCACCTCCGCCGCAAGCTGATAGGGTGCCAATTACAAGCAGTGCAGATGCAGCCAGAATCGCTCTTCGCATCACAGGACCTCGCTCCAAAATCATACGGTGCTTTGGCCCAACTGCAAAAGAAAATGTGGAATTGTAATTTCTCCTGTTCGGCCTTTTCAGGCGCGCTCGGGCGACGCGTAATCCGGAGGTCGCTGGTTCGAGTCCACCCGCCGCCACCAATCGAATCAATAACCTCCACGAGAACTCCCGTCTCTTCTTCAGCGTAGATTACGGATTGTTGCGTCGTTTCTGCTGCCAGAGGGTTCAGCCACGAATCGCCCTCGTTCTAAGTCGGGCCCCCACTACTCGAGCACAGCCACTTGCGGCATCGTTGAGATCGCCACCTTCTCAATGCGCTGAAAGCCGCTGTAGTCATAGGCTGAGCAGTCGGTACGGCCAGGGATACATTCCTCTTCTGAGTCATTCGCATGTCGCACACGTTGGTTCTCTCAGACTTCCAGACGCAGCGCATCGTCGTGCTTGCTGGATCTGAGTCAACATGCCGTTGAACGCATCGATGGTACCGATCCCCCATCATGCTTGCCAGTTGGAGCCATGCGTAGCACAATGAGAGCTCATCGATGCGCTACAGAAGCTTTGGCAAGACCGGAAGGACGGTAAGCGACGTTGGCTACGGTGCCTGGGGCATCGGTAAAGCGCTGTGGGTGGGCGCCGACGATGAAGAGTCGCTGCGCTCGCTTCGGGCCGCGCGCAAACTAGGCGTAAATTTCTTCGACACGGCACTGGCCTACGGCGAGGGACACAGCGAGCGGCTCATCGCGCAGTGTTTTGGCAAGACGAAGGATGTAATCATCGCAAGCAAAGTTCCGCCGAAGGACCGTAAATGGGCGGTAAGCTCTGGGGCTCCACTCGATAACACCTTTCCCAAACAGTATGTGCTGGAGTGTCTCGATCAGACATTGCAGAATCTCGGGCGAGAAAGCGTGGATATCTATCAGTTCCACACGTGGATCGATGACTGGGCCAGCCAGTCGGAATGGCAGGAAACCGTCCGCACGATGAAGTCCTCCGGCAAGGCGCGGTTCGTCGGGATTTCCATCCAGAACCATCAGCCGACTAATGTGCTGAAGGCGCTCGATACAGGGCTGATCGATTCCGTGCAGGTGATCTACAACATGTTCGATCAGTCGCCCGAAGACGAGTTATTTCCCTACTGCCAGAAAAACGGCATCGGCGTGATTGTGCGTGTTCCTTTCGACGAAGGAAGCCTCACCGGCAACGTTCGACCTGACACGGTATTTCCGGAAGGCGATTTCCGCAATATCTACTTCGAGGGCGACCGCAAACAGGAGGTTTGGAACCGGGTGCAGGCGATTGTTCGCGACTTGGGGATCAGCCTCGAACAATTGTCGGAAACTGGCGCTGCGCTTTTGCCTTTCCCACCCTGCGGTGTCTACGGTCATTCCCGGGATGCGGAACCCAAAGCATGTCGCCGCCAACACAGCGGCATCCGACGCCGGACCAGTCTCTCCAGAGGTACTGGCGAAGCTGCGTGGACATCGTTGGGTGAGAAATTATTACTGGACGTAGTGCGGTTCCAGAATTGACGTACCCGCTTGCACAGGTTGTACACACCTTAAGACCGGGGTGAGAACTCGTTCGGAGTTGGCAGGCTGGAACGAATCGCACGAAATCCAGCCCGCAGCCGGGGTCCCCAATTCGCGCCGCTTTTGCGCGAAATGGGGTGGACGAGGGCGGAACAATATTAGCCCAGGGCGTAAGCCCTGGGTAAGGTGGCAATAAATTAAAGAGTCCCTTCAGGGACGGCACAGTTCTCAGGCACACCCTGAAGGTACAACCATTCTGGAATTGCTATAGTCGGCCGGTTCCAGCTTGTTCAGCCGCCGCTTTTTCCCCGTCCGCACCCATTGACGTTTACAATCTCCACGCCATGACAAAGCGCACCCGTGCCTTACAGCCGGTTTCCCATCTTTCCGTTTCGAACTCATTTTTTTGCAGCTTTCTTGTCGTCACTTACCTGCTCGTGGCGCTCGCCTCCACGCAAGCGCGCGCGCAAGATGGGGAAATTGCCAGCGGTGCTTCGGCCATTCCAGGTGTCTACAATCCGGTGGCGGACCCGAAGGCGATCGTGACGGCCGGCGATGCCCGTTTCACCGTCCTGACGCCGCAGCTCATCCGCATGGAATGGGCCGCCGACGGCAAGTTCGAAGATCACGCCTCGCTGGTCTTCCTGAACCGCCGCTTGCCCGTGCCCAACTTCACGGTCGAGCAACCGGCCCAGCAGTTGGTGATCAAGACCAGCGCTCTGGAAATCCACTACAAACCGACCGGCGGTTCAAACGGCAAATTCACGGCTGACAACCTGGCAGTCACATTCACGCTGAATGGCAAGCAAGTCACGTGGCATCCCGGAACCCCCGATACCGGCAACCTGATGGGCACCACGCGCACGCTCGATGGAGCGCTGGGCGACAAGACCAAAGAGCCAATCGAGCCAGGTTTGATCTCGCGCGATGGCTGGACTCTGGTTGACGATTCCACGCGCCCGCTCTTCGATTCCGCCGACTTCAGCTTCGTCAACGGCGAGAACAGTCCGTGGCCTTGGGTGATGCAACGCCCCGCCGGCGAGCGTCAGGATTGGTACTTTTTCGGCTACGGTCACGATTACAAGCAAGCGCTGGGAGATTACATCCTGATTGCGGGGCGTATTCCGCTGCCGCCGCGCTTTGCTTTCGGCGCGTGGTGGTCACGTTACTGGGCATATACCGACCAGGAACTCGATGACCTGGTCCGCGGCTTTCGCCAGAACGACGTTCCCCTCGATGTTTTCGTCATCGACATGGACTGGCATTTGACCTTCGGCCCGAGCGGAGCGGGTAAGCACGCGTTGGATCAATCGGGCCACACCATGGGCTGGAGTGGATACAGTTGGAACAGGCTGCTCTTTCCTGCTCCTGAACAATTCCTGGCGCACCTTCACGAAGATGGCCTGAAGGTCACGCTCAACATGCATCCTGCTTCGGGCGTGCAGCCGTGGGAGGATGCCTATCCCGCGATGGCCAGGGCGATGGGCATCGATCCCGCGACCAAGCAGTACGTGCCCTTCGACATCACGAACAAGAAATTCGCGACCAACTACCTCAACCTGCTGCATCATCCGCTGGAGAAGCAAGGCATCGATTTCTGGTGGCTCGATTGGCAGCAGGAAGACGAGACGAATACCCCGGGGATTAACCCAACGTGGTGGCTCAACTACGTTCACTTCTCCGATCAGGTCCGCGAGGGCAAGCGGCCGCTGCTCTTCCATCGCTGGGGCGGTCTCGGCAATCATCGCTACCAGATTGGTTTTTCGGGCGACAGCATTTCGGTGTGGGAGTCGCTGGCATTTCAACCGTGGTTCACCGCGACGGCAGCCAACGTCGGCTACGCCTATTGGAGTCACGACATTGGTGGACACATGCCCGGCGTGGTTGAGCCTGAGCTGTACACGCGCTGGCTGCAGTTCGGCGCCTTCAGCCCCATCCTGCGAACCCACACCACGAAGAACCCTGACGCAGAACGCCGCATCTGGGCCTATCCTGAGCCTTACTCAGACATCATGCGCGGCGTCTATCACCTGCGCTATGCACTGCTGCCATACATCTACACCGAGGCACGCCGGACATACGATACGGGCGTTGCCTTCCTGCATCCACTCTACTATGACTGGCCAGAGGCGCCAGAAGCTTACACCAATAAGAACGAGTACGTTTTCGGAGCAGACATGATCGTCTGCCCCGTGGTTGCGCCTGGAGACAAGATCACAGGTTTCGCCAGCGAGTCGGTATGGTTGCCGCCGGGCGATTGGATCGAATGGCAGACGAGCACGCATTTTCACGGCCCCACCACAGTCCACCGAAGTTTTTCCATCTCCCAGATCCCGGTCTACGTGCGCGCTGGCGCGATCATCCCGGAAGCTCCTCCCATGCAGTACTCAAATCAGAAGCCCCTCGATCCGCTAATCTTAAACATCTTCCCACTCGCCGACAGACAGAGCTCTACCTACACTCTGTACGAAGACGCCGGAGACTCGACCGCGTATCAACACGATGCCGACGCGCAGACGGAAATCCGCGCAGTCGAGGATAGGGAGGTGTTGCTGGTGGATATCGCGGCCGCCAAAGGCACCTACCAAGGAATGCCTGCTGCCCGGGCTTATGAAATCCGTCTGCCTGCAGATTGGCCGCCCGCATTAGTTATGGTGAACGGACGTACCTTGAACCGGACCGCCGAGAAAGGTGCACCCGGTTGGCGCTTCGAGGGCAACACGCTGACGACCGTGATCAGCACACCCAGCATGTCCGTGAACCAGCCTGTGACGGTACGAGTCGCGCGCTCTGCGGAACTATTTTCGCGTCGCCAGGAACTCGACGGATTCGCCGGAGCGATAACCCGCTTGCGCGAGGCCTATGACGCACTCAACCAGACGTGGCCCATCGCCTGGTCCCCAGACGAACTCATCGACGCGATGCAAACTGGCGACCGTCTCGACTACTTCCCACAACACGCAGGGGAGGTGCTCGCTCACTATGGCGACGTGCTTCCCAAAGCGGTGGCCAAAGTGAAGGAGCTTGAGAAGCCCCCCAGCACGGCAGATGTGGAGGAACTGGCCAAGAGATTCAAAGTCGATCCAAAATCAGATTTGGTGAAGAAGAAAGTGGCCGACTTCAAGGATCGCGTCGCTCGAGCCGAAGCAGCGCTGGCGGACGTGCCCAGCCCGCGGTGAGCAGAACTGATACCGAGGGAACGAGAGTTAGAGGTGTTTTACCAATTCCGGAGTTTAGGCATGCCACCGCGTAACCAAAGCGCATCGAGCCGTCTCGCAGTACGTAACTTCCGCGTAGCCGGCGATCCGCCCAGAACGCTTGTCGCATTTTCCAGATAAGCGTTTGGAAACGCCCACTCCCGAAGTGCGCATTGCGCGCTCAGTCGCGCCGACATACACTCGGTGACGATCAGCTCAGGAGGTGAACCATGAACGAAGTTCCAACGATTGGGGGAGCCCGTGGTGTGTTTGAGATTTTCGTGCCAGGCGTTTTCCTGCTCGTCAATATCGTCGGCGCAATATACCTGTTCCCGTGGATGAGCGCGGAGATTATTGGGAGTTTGAACCGCTTGGCAGCAAACACGGCGGCTGCGATTGTCATAACCGTCTGTTTTGGTTACTTGTGCGGTGTTATTCTCCGTGTCCAACGTGCGGATCTCGCTGACAGCGTCTCAGCTTGGTGGAATCGGCACTTCAACCCGCGCGCGAAGCGCCCCCAAGGGGGCGATGAGACATACTGGAGCTGGGCGACAGACGAACTCCCATTCATCCGTTGGATCGGAGAAATGTGTGGTATCTACTTGCCTTCAGAAGTACAGCAGTATTACTCGAAGGAGTGGGGATGTCGACTTCCGAACGCCAAAATCACCAACATGAACAAACAGTTTTTCAACCTATGCAAGATAGCGATCTCTGGAGACCGGAACTTAGCAGCCGAGGTGTACACGGCTGAAGCACTCACTCGCTATGTGGCCTGCATGATCTACGCTCTACTTGTGGCTTCTGTCCTGGCGGCTGGCACTGCCGTGTTGAACATGGTTTACGCATTTGCCGTGAAGGCCTCGTTCGCTGCAGCAATCGGCGCTGGTGTCGCTTGCTCCGTTTACCTGCTCGCAGCGTGGCTGATTATCAAGAATCTTCGATTCGTTCGCATTAAGGAGGTCGAAACGCTGTTTTATGCCTGCTACGTGAAGAACCTTCGAATGTCGGATTCCGACCTTCAAGAGCGATCTACCGCCGCCAACTAAGCACCGGGAGAGCGCCAATCGTGAGGATGTAATACGGCCATCGCGCTCTTCATGACGCGAGGTACGAACTTCGAATACCCTACGAGCTCGCGCCGGATGTTGAGTTGCGGAGGGTTGGACTACGAATTCTGCCCGTATCACGAGCAATCGGAACGTTGACCCGACTTGGTCTCCCTAACCGTCTGCTTGCCTGGTGAACACGACTGCGAGCGCTGGGATCGTCCCCGCCTAACCAACCCAGCCTGCCAAACACTCAATCGCACGCACTGCTTCCGCAGAGAGTACCAGGTCGCGACTGGCCAGGTCCTGCTTCATGTGCCCGGCGTTGGAGGTTCCGGTGAGCGGCAGTATCCCGACTGCGTGTGCGAAGCTGAACACAACCTGAGCGGGCGTCGCATTTGCGCGTGCGGCAAGATCGACAACCAAAGGATGATGTAGCACCTCAA
Organism: uncultured Acidobacteriaceae bacterium; assembly: GCA_963794545.1. Taxonomy (GTDB): domain Bacteria; phylum Acidobacteriota; class Terriglobia; order Terriglobales; family Acidobacteriaceae; genus Bog-257. The sequence continues at coordinate 195,418 of CAWCEH010000007.1, read as the reverse complement.
CATTCGCCGTGAGAAGCGAAAATCCCTGGTAGATGATCTCTCGCTCGCGGCAGAACAGGCGCACATCGCGGTCCCATCCGAGCCGAGCGTAGCAGCGGTTTTGGACAAACGCAGGAGCTTCAGTATGCGCGGCCACCATCTGCTCAAGATGCTCCAGGGACACATTACTCACGCCGAGAAGGCGCGTGCGGCCGGCGTCCCGCTCTTTACGCATCGCCTCCCAGACCTCGGCGTCCGCCTCGGTCCAGTCGTAACCGGACGACGGGCCGTGCAGTACGTAGCTGTCGACATGGTCGGTCCCAAGATGTTCGAGCGAGCCAGCCAAGGACTGAGCCACTTGAACGGAAAGGTCGGCCGCCGCATCGTAGGGCAGGCGGTGATCCTGGCCGCGCTGGTAAGTGAATTTCGTCTGCAGAAAAAGATCGGAGCGCGCAACCACTCCATCCCGATAGGCCGCGGTCAGCCCCTGCCCTACTCCGGCTTCAAAGTAATGCCGCCGTTGGTTGGCGGTGTCGATTCCGCGAAATCCCATGCGCAGGGCAAGCTCGGTGAGAGCCGCGGTGCGCTCCTCCTTCCAGGCGGTGCCGTAGAGAAAATCGGGAACGGGTGCTCGCTCGGTTGGCATCGCGCTATTCTCCCATGCCTCCAGAGTGTCTGTGGCTTGGGTAGAGCGGGCCTTCCAGGCCCGCGTTAAGGTGGTTCCCAGAATTAGGCTCCAGCCGCTGAGGTCGACGACCTCAGTGGCTGGAGCGGTTTTCTTACGACCTTGGACGCGGACCTGAAGGTCCGCTCTACCCCAACGCGCCAGACACAAGTCAATGAGGCTGGATACCCATCTCCTTGCCGAGATTGACCTGATCGGACTGAAACACAGCAAGCGCTTTTTCCAGGTTCGCCGCGGCATTCGCCAGCCTCTCCGAGTTAAGCGTGCCCCGGTCCAGTTGCTGCGAGATGGCTTTGGCGCTTTTGCTGACAGCCGAGTCTGATTTGGTCAACTTCTTGGTAAGGTTCTTCAACCCGGCTTCCTGTGAATCCAAAAGTGATCGCCGAAAGGCCCGATTCTCACTCTGCGCTTCTTCGACGGAATCTTCTAAGCCGGTCGCCTTGTGCGTCAAGACCACTGAATCGCTTTCGCTCGTGCCCAGGTGCTGAAGGTCGTGTGCCTGCTGCCGCGCGGCTTCCGTACTCTTGATCATCAGATGAAACTGTCCGATCTGTCCCTCGGTGGCTTGTACAGCCATGGCATGCTTGAAGGTCGCCATGTCGGGATCTTCCGCTGGTGCGGTTGTCCCGCCGTTGGTCGTACCTGTGGTGGCGCCGTGCCGGCCTCCGTGTTGCCCCAGAATGGCAAGCGGAAACAACACAAACAGCACGGCAATCACAGACACACTGCGGCGCATCCCAGTTTTTCTCTAGTGCAGATTTTAGGATGAAAAGGATAGCGGCGCTCGGTCGTAACCCAATTCGTGACCAGGTTAATCGCCGCCTCGCAGGGTACCAAAATCGACAGTCGCGCGCACAGCCGTAAAAGCCCTGCGCGTGACACTTACTCTGACGCATCTGATTTACGTCAAACTACTGCTGAGGCGGCGGAGCTTCGCCTTGCGGCTGATTCGAGCCCGGTCCGCCGCGACCATGGCCTTGGCGGCTCATCATCTGCTCGTACTTTTGCTGCTGATCGGCGTTCAAGATCGGCTTGATCTGGTCCGACGTGCCCTGCCGAATCTGCATCATCTTGCTCATGCGGTCCTGCTGTGAGAGCGAAGAGTCCTCATGCAGGCTCTGCATCTGCTTTGATTCGTTCTCCAGGATAGGCTTGATCTGTTGCTGCTGCGCATCGCTCAGGTTTAGCTGCTGAGTCATGCGCTGCAGTCGCTGATCGGCCGTCATTGGCTGGTGCGGCCCATGACCCATCGGTCCCCCGCCCTGGTTCGGCCCCATCTGAGCGTAGACCGCTGTGCCGCCCGCGAGTACCGTGAAGATCACGGCTGCATGTAAGAGTTTCATCTTCATCGTCCAACGCTCCTGGACACTCGTTGCATGACTGACGCTACCACGTATGCCATGGCCATAGTAAAGGGCGCGTTCGACGTTACCATCATCGTCCAAAGATTTCCGAGTTTTCGTAAGATCCGCGCCACGGTTACTTCGTCACAGATCGAGTGTCGATTTTAACTACGGATGATAGAACCCGATTTGTACGGATAAGTTTCCCGTGTATCGCTTCGAAGAATTCTTTGGTTTTGTCATCACGAGTGGGCTTCAGCCCGCGAGGGATCTGCTTTTTAGACTTTTTTAGCAGCCTCTACAAGTCGTGCCCTGATACGACTGCAACGATTCATGGGATGAGTTCTAGTTACCTGGCGATGGCTTTATCAACTCTCTACACTCACCTTCACCATCTTCTTTCCGGCGCGGAGCGTAAACTCGGCACCAACGCCAACACTCGCGACAATACTGGTCTGCAGCTCGCCATCGATCTTCACCGCGTTTTGTCTTAGCTTCCGCAGACCGTCGGTGACTGAGGTAGCCAAGCCGGTGCGCGCTAGCAGCTTGTCCACACGGATCGCCGCCTGCGGTCCACCGTCATAAATTCCGCCACCGTAGCCGGAGCCATCGCCAAACTGCTCAACGGCGGCTGGCGCAACCTCTTGGAGACGTATTGAAACCAGAGGCAGGTCGTCGGGCGCTTCGTCCTTCTGAAACATGCGTGACCAATCTTGCGCCGCCTGCTCGGCCGCTTCACGACGAGTGGAAGTCGGCGACGATGCGCTTGCCCAGCTCCTGCTTCAGCTTCATGGGATGCGCCCCACCGATGGCGACCGCGACCTTCATGCGCTCGATGTCAGCTATGCTCACGTCGGTGACCAGTTCGTAATAGCGCCACATCAGCTCGTCCGAAATGGACATCACCTTGCCAAACATTTCCTGCGGCGCTTCGGTGATGCCGATGTAGTTTCCGTACGACTTCGACATTTTCTGCACGCCATCAGTGCCTTCCAACAGCGGCGTGGTCAGTACGATCTGCGGTGGCTGTCCGTAATGGCGTTGTAGCTCGCGTCCCATCAGCAGGTTGAACTTCTGGTCGGTGCCACCGAGTTCGACATCGGCCTCCAGCGCAACCGAATCGTAACCCTGCGCAATGGGATACAGCAGCTCGTGCATGGCGATGGGCTTCTCCTCCTCGAAGCGCTTGTGGAAGTCTTCGCGCTCAAGCATCTGCGAGATGGTGAACTGCGCCACCAGCTTAATGAAGCCTTCGAAGCCGAGCCTGCTCAGCCACTCGCTGTTGAAGCGCACCTCGGTCTTATCGCGATCGAGGATCTTGAATACCTGCGCCTTGTAGGTCCCGGCGTTCTGGTCGATCTGCTCGCGCGAGAGCGGCGGCCGCGTGGCCGAGCGGCCCGTAGGATCGCCGATGAGTCCGGTGAAGTCGCCGATCAGGAAGATGACGGTGTGGCCCATGTCCTGAAAGTGCTTCAGCTTGCGCATGAGCACGGTGTGCCCCAGATGCAGGTCGGGCGCAGTAGGATCGAAGCCCGCCTTCACGCGCATGGGCTTGCCGCTGGCGAGAGATTTCTCGATACGCTCGCGCAGGTCGCTCTCGCGGATGATCTCGGCCGCGCCCTTGCGCAAGTAGGCGAGTTGCTCGTCAACAGGAGGAAATGAGGGCATAAGAAGTGATTATAGCCAGAAGCAGTCAGCACTCAGCACTCAGTCATCGCGGGAGCTCACGGTGGTTAATGCCGCCGATTCGATCTTGGCCAGCGTTGGGGTGAGCACGAGCACTGAATGCTGAATGCTGAGTGCTGAGTGCTCATCCCTTCCTCACTGCTCTACAATCGACTGATGTTCGCCCGCAAGATCCGTGTGGAATACGAAGAAGCTGGACAGCGGCACCCGTGTCCGCTGAAGTGGCTGGACAGCTTCAGCATGCGCAACTTCACCAACGACCAGGTGTTCGACGATACGATTCCCACCTCCGACGGCGAAATGGAAATCGGCGCGCGTGTCCCTCTGGAGCGCCTGCAGACCGCGATGGAAGATTGGTTCCGGCGCAAGAGCTACCTGCCCAAGGGCGCTTCGTTGCTGGTGGAAGAGGAGTGAAGCAGTAGCCAGTAGCCGGTTGCCAGCAGTCAATGGTCGAGCGTCGATTACTGACTACTGGCTACTGATCTCTGGCAACTGAACCACGATGGGAACTCGCATATTCTTTTTCGCGATTGCCCTTTGCTTTGTAGCGGCTGGGGTGTGGGCTTATCATCACGACGAGGAGCTGCGCAAAAACTCGATGCAGGTCAGTCTTGGCGATCCCAACGAAGTTGTGAGGGAGTTGCTCGGCGATCCCAGCAGCGAGGGGCCATGCGGCTCCCTCACCGCCGTGCCAAATGGCTGTGCGGACGAGTACGTTTACAGGTACCGCTACTCAATCTTTAACCCGCAGTATGAGGTTGTATGGTTCGACCACGCAGGAAAAGTCCTGGGGATGCAGCACGTAAAAAGGCCGTGAGGAGTACGGGCCGTCGACTCGGACTAAGGTCCTCGCTCGGGACCCAAAAACATGGCACAGCCCAAGGCCGTGCCACATTGTGGTAGATCACACTTTGTGAGTTACTTGCCTACGGGTTTCGGCCCTGCCGCTTTCACCTCGGGCGGCGCGTCGAACTGTTCGAAGTTCTTGGCGAAGCGCGCGGAAAGATCGGCCGCCATCTTGTCGTACGCTGTCTTATCCTTCCAGGAATTGCGCGGATTCAGCAGCTCCGGCGGAACCCCCGGACACGACCTCGGAATGCTCAATCCGAATGCCGGCTCAATCTCGAACTCCACATTCGCCAGCTTGCCCTCGACCAGCGAGTTGATCATGGCGCGCGTGTAGGGCAGGCTCATGCGCTTGCCGATTCCATAACCCCCGCCTTGCCAGCCGGTGTTCACCAGCCAGCATTGCGCGTTGTGCTCGCGCAGCCGGCGGCCAAGCATCTCGGCATACACCTTGGGCGGCAGCGGCATGAACGGCGCGCCGAAGCAGGTCGAGAAAGTAGCCTGCGGTTCGGTTACGCCCGCTTCCGTCCCTGCAACTTTGGCGGTGTAGCCCGACATGAAGTGATACATCGCCTGCTCGGGAGTGAGCTTCGAAACCGGAGGTAGCACGCCGAACGCATCTGCCGTAAGGAAGACGAGGTTCTTAGGATGTCCACCGAAGCCAGGAATGACGGCATTGTCGATGAACTCCACCGGGTAGGCGGCGCGAGTGTTTTCGGTCTTGCTATCGTCGTCGTAATCGGGAATCCGCGTAACCGGATTGAGCACCACGTTTTCCAGCACCGAACCGAAATGCAGGGCGTTGTAGATTTGCGGCTCATTCTCAGCGGAGAGCCGAATACACTTGGCGTAGCAGCCACCTTCGAAGTTGAAGACACCGGTCGCGCTCCACCCGTGCTCGTCGTCGCCGATCAGCCTGCGACTCGGATCGGCCGACAGCGTCGTCTTGCCGGTGCCCGACAATCCAAAAAACAGCGCGGTAACGCCGTCTTCTCCAACGTTTGCCGAACAGTGCATGGGAAAGACATTCCGTTCTGGCAAGACGAAATTCATCACTCCGAAGATGGATTTCTTCATTTCGCCGGCATATTCCGTGCCGCCGATGAGCACCAGTTTCTTGCTGAAGTTGACCAGCACAAACACTTCGGAGTTGGTGCCGTCTCGCTTGGGATCGGCCTTGAAGCCGGGCGCGCTGACGATGGTGAACTCGGGCTTGTGCGTCTTTAGCTCTTCTGAGGTAGGGCGAATAAATAGTTGGCGTACAAAGAGGTTGTGCCAGGCATATTCGTTGATCACCTGAATGGGCAGCCGGTATTTCGGGTCGGCGCCGCAATAGAGGTCCTGGACGAAAAGCTCCTTGCCTTTCAGGTAATCGAGCACCCGCTCATACAGCGCGTCGAATTTATCGGGCGCGAAGGGTAAATTAGCCGAGCCCCACTCGACTTTGTTTTCGGTGAGGGCGTCCTTGATGGTGAACTTATCTTTGGGAGAACGGCCGGTGCGCTTGCCGGTCTCGGCCACCAGCGAACCTCTTGCCGCCAGTTCCGCCTCGCCACGGCGAAGCGCGGCCTCCGCTAGGGGAGCGGGAAACAAATTGCGGGAAACCTTGTCTTGTTCGAGCAGAGACGTTACTTCGGGAGTTTGTATGACGGAGGACATAAAAGAACTCCTAAACGTGAAGCAAAATAGAAATTAATCACGACAACAGACGACGTTCAAGCTTGAATTTGCTCTGCGGAGTTTCCCGGAGACTCTGCCGAGTGAGATACGACAGCCCTCTGACTGAGACATCAGCGGGTTACAAACTGGTGGGCTTCGTCCACAATAGCCTGAAGATGATCGAGCGTTTCCTGAACGGTCAAGCTGTACATCTCGCGACCGTTATCTTCGCCCGATTCGATTGCCCACTTCAAATAATGACCCGCGATCTGGACCGCCATCGGATCGGTGATGCTTTTGCCCGTTTGCCTGTTATATTCCACCCAGGCAGGGTGGGGCAGTGCGATCCAGACCGGCCGATCGTCCACCAGAAACTTAATGTCGACCGCGTCCGCGTGGCGTGTGGCGATGGCAACGATCAACGCCTGATATCGGCAGTGCACGGGCTTACCCGTCCAGCGATCAATCGCCTGGAAGTCGTCGTACATATACAGTTAGAACTATAGCCGACCGATAGTCGCTGCGGCAATCGTGTTGAGGGCAGGTCGCGGTTGCAGTTGATCGGGCCAGTCAGGTATCATAGTTGTTTACCCAGCCAGTTCGGCAATTTTCTGGAGTTACTCATGGCACAAGTTTGTGAAATCTGCGGCAAAGGTCCGCAGTTCGGCAACAACATCAGTCACGCGCATAACGTCACCCGGCGACGCTGGAACGTTAATCTGCGCCCCGTGCACGCTAAGACCAAGACCGGCAACAAGCGCATGCGGGTCTGCGCCAGCTGCCTTCGCAGCGGCAAAGTTACCAAGGCTTAGGCGAGTTCTACAGGTTCTCGACTGCCCTCCCAAAGGGGAGGGTTTAGTTGTTGGTGCCGGGGAACGGAACTGATACTAAAGTCCTTGACATTCTTGGCCCAGAGGCTACACTCAGCTTGCAACGTTGATTGAATGGAGAGCATCACAATGGCTTGTATGGAAGTAGCTGCGATGCCGGTTCGGGAAGCTGTCGCCGATGCACTTCGCCAAAATGAGTCTCGTCCCATAGAACTGTTGTACCGCCTGGCGGGAAATGGATACACAGACTCTGAAATAAAGCAGGCGTTGTCCGAGATGTTGCACGAGCATCAAATAGAGCTTACGCCTCAGAGAATCCTAAAGCTCAGCACAACCCAAGCCGTCTGAGGGTCTCAGCCGGTGGCCAATTCGGCAGTCCGCGTTGAGCGGCGACACGAAAAACAACCGAACAGACAGGGAGATGATCGCAGTCCGGCGCAGCGCGACCGCGATCGCGTTCTCTACAGTTCGTCGTTCCGGCGACTGGCCGAAGTCACCCAAGTAGTTGCCGCCGATAGCGGTTATGTATTCCACAACCGCCTTACGCACTCTCTGCAGGTCGCTCAGGTCGGCCGAAGACTTGCAGAAAAGTTGATTCTTCATTACCCCGATCTCGCCACAAATGTAATCGATTCTGACGTTGTGGAAGCCGCTTGCTTGGCGCACGACCTTGGGCATCCTCCCTTCGGTCACATAGCAGAGCAACGCCTGAACGAACTCGCGAAAGATTGTGGCGGGTTCGAGGGGAACGCCCAGAGTTTTCGCATTGTGTCTCGACTGGCATCGAGGTCTCGAAATTACGCGGGACTTGACTTGACCAACGCAACCTTGGCGGCGATTTTGAAGTATCCATGGATGAGAGGCGGTTACTCCGAAAAGCCCAACAAGTGGGGCGCGTATGAATCTGAACGCCGCGATTTTGAATTCGCAGCCCGATTGCTTTCGGCACCGAATAAGCCCACGGTTGAAGCTCAATTGATGGACTGGGCCGACGACGTGACTTATTCGGTTCATGATCTCGAAGACTTCTATCGCGCCGGACGGCTGCCGTTGCACCTGCTAGCTCATCGTGATGATCGGGAGCGAGAATCCTTCTTTAAGAATGTTTTCGAACGTCGGAAAGACGATAAGGAATTCGGAGCTAGGCAGGATCTTAGAGAGGCCTTCACCGACGTCTTGATATCCACCTTCTCGATTTCTCGCGCATATGATGGTTCTGCCGAGCATCGCGCGGCGCTCCGAAATTTCACGGGCACCATGATCGGGCGTTTTATTAACGCGGCTTCCCTCGAAGAGGAGAACGGTGAGGTGAGTGTACGTATCAACGCCGACCTCCGTTCTGAGGTGATGATGCTAAAGGAGCTAACCTGGACATATGTGATCGAGGCTTCCAGTTTGGCCGCACAGCAGCACGGGCAGAACCGCATAATTCAAGATCTGTTCAACATTTACGCTAACGCGACGGTGAGCGACTCCGACCGGAAGGTCTTTCCGACGTACTACCGCGAACGCCTCGCGGAGATAGGGTGGCAACAGTCTGAAGCTATCCGCACTTGCGTGGATTTAATTGCTAGCATGACCGAATCACAGGCGATCGCAATACATCGCAGGTTGACGGGACAAACTCATGCTTCCGGCTTGGAGGAAATTATCCGATAACTCTGGTAAAGCCCGATTGCGCTGGTTTTGTGTCCCTCACAAAAACCCGTTCATTCCCTAGACATCAACCCCAGCACGATCCCCGGCAATGCGCCTGTAATGACATCGCTAGCGTAGTGATATCCGTCGTAAACCGCGCCCACGCACATCAGCAGAATCGGGAACAGCAACCACGGTGCGAGCCGCGGCAGAAAGCGGTAGGTGAACACCAGGACGACAAACGCCAGCATGATGTGTGCGCTGGGAAACGCGTTTCCGTGCACACCGGCATGGTTCTGAATCAACCGTACCAAGCTCTGGAACAGACCTCTTGAGCCGTTGCCGAATTGTTGCACTCCTAGACTGTTTGCTGGGCTGCGCGTGGGGAAGAGCAGATAGGTTGCGTAACAAATCAAATATCCAACGCTGAGAGCGTCGGTCAGCCGGCGGAATGCATGCGTAAAGGGTTGCCGTTCACGCCAGGCCCAGAAGAGACCTCCCACAAGCGGAAACAGCGGATAAAACGCGAAGTAGCCGAATTCCAGAAACTCGACCAGCCATGCCGCAGTTCGGCCATGCATCCACAAAACGGGCGGCACTGCGAACAACAGCGATTCAAACGAAATGATGTGAACATTCTGCCAATCGCTTCGAAGTGAAAGCGACAGGTAGGAGACCTCTTCGAAGACGGTGATGAAGAAGACGGTCGGCAGCCAATCGTGGGCGAACTCCCACCTGACGCCGTTGCGCTGCTTGCGCGCAAGTAGCAGGATCACAGTTGTCGCGCAGAGATTCCACGCCACGTACCACGGCCAGTGCTGCACCCCTTGGAAGCGCGCACAGACCAGCACGCTCAGCGCAATATGCACCGCGACGTAAATACGATCCGTGAGGTTCAACGTTGTCGAACTCCCGTCAAGCGAGTGCGATGACGTTGATCTCCACCAGCACCTCTTTTGGAAGGCGCGCCACCTCGACCGTGGAGCGCGCGGGCGGCGCTGCGCTGAAGTAGCGGCCATAGACTTCGTTCATGGCGGTGAAGTCGGACATGTTCTTGAGAAAGACGGTGGTCTTCACCACTTGCTCAAGCGAGCTGCCCGCCGCTTTGAGGATGCCAGTCAGATTCTGCAGAACGCGATCGGTCTGGGCCGCGACGTCACCTGAGATCAGCTGTTGCGTTGCCGGATCCAGCGGGATCTGTCCCGAGAGAAATACAAAGCCGTTGGCCTTGATGGCCTGAGAATAAGGCCCAATGGCTTTAGGCCCGTCGTTGGTCGCGATCACTTCGCGCATGCGTCCTCCTGATTTGCGTTACGGATGAGTGCGCATTGATTCTCGCACAGTGCTGGCAGGGGAGGGGTTGTGGCAGGGTACCTGTCGGTCGGGACGCGGGCACACTCGTATTTCTTGCGTTGATTTTGAGATAGGCTTTTGAGACTCGCAAGCCCTCGATCTTAGGGACTCCCCGGTGTGTCTCAGAACTTACCCTTTGTGAAACACGGGCGGGGCTACTTCTGCGCGATTCCTCTACGCTGGGGCGTTTATCGGTACCAACCCGGAGGCATTACTTGTGGTTTGCCCGTCACACGTCCGCAATCACGAATCGCTGTTCGGGATCGCGGCTCAAAACTCTAATCTTGCCTGGAACGCAATCATCCGGGGACTGCTGTCGCCTCCCAATCCAACTCCGAGCAAGCCCGTGGGTGGGGAGGTGGTGTACGTCAGCGCGCCGAAGCCAGTTTGTGTGGAAGGCTTTCCCGGAATACCGGCCAGCACCGTGCTTGGGAGAGCGAAGTTGGGATGGTTGAAGACATTAAAGAATTGCCCGTCGAATCGCAGCTTCACCCGTTCGTTAAGGGCAAACCACTTGGTGATATAAAAGTCGCTCCAGAAGAAGTCGGGGCCGCGCAAAGAGTTGCGGCCGAGATTTCCGAATTGGCAATTCTGAGAGTTGTCGCCGCCGTTGCAAGTCCCCGTAGCCGGATTAACCGCGGACACAAACGCATTTGGATTGAGCCACTGAATGGTGCCCGGTTGGGTAACGCCTGGAATGTTGCAATTACGGCAATAGGGATCTACTCCCGGCACAAGGCTTGCGAATTGTGGGCCGCTGCCTTGCACGATGCCGTTCCCGCTCGCCGAGTAAGGCGTGCTCAGCACCGAGAATGGCACTCCGCTGTGCCAGAACACGGTCCCCGAAACCTGCCAGCCATTCAGCGCATAGCCTAACCCATGACTCTCCACCTTGATCGGCAGCACATACACATACTGCCCGTTGAGATTGTGTCGAATATCGTAATCGCAGGGGCCGTAATCACGACGGAGGTCTCCGGGCAGTGGAGAGAGAATCCCTCCGGAGGAAAACTGCAGGAACCCTCCGTTCGAGACGGTGTCGAGGCAATGGCTCCAGGTGTAATTGATCTGACCCTGCAGGCCGTGGCCCATGCGTTTCATCGCCGTCAGTTGAAGGCCGTTATAGTTGCTGTTAGCGCCGGTCGAAAGCTGGGTTACCGCCCCGAATCTCGGATCGGTCGGCTGCGTGTAGGGAAAGGGAGCAAAGCATCCCTGGCACACGGTCTGGTATCCATTGACTTGCGTCAGATAGGGCTGATTCACCGCGCGAGTACCGACATACTGTGCTTGAACGCTGCCCGTGTTTCCAAACTGATGCTCGATTCCTAAACTCCACTGCATGAAGTATGGCGCGTGAAGCTTGCCATCCGGAACCGCGGTGATGGCGACCGGCGGCAAGCAGGTCGCCGGGTTGGCAAGCGGAGACGCGCAGGAAAGCTGGCCCTGCGCAAAGCCCGAACTGAACTGCTGATTCGCCGCAATCGTTGCGTCGACCGCGCTGTTGGGCACTCCGGGAGCAATTGCCGTGCCGCCTACGGTTCCAAGCAGACCTCCCTGGAAGGTCTGAACGTAGGGCGGATTCACTCCAACGAGATCAGCGACACTTCCCGGCAAGATATCGCTGAAGAGACCAAATCCGGTCCGCAATATTGTGTTGGGTTCGAACTGCCAGGCGATTGCGGTCCTGGGTTGCAGAATTGCCAACGGAGTCGATGCGAAGACATGTCCCAGACCAGTTTGAATCGCGTCGCTCAGCGGCTGATTGACATCATGCGAGATCGAATAGAATGACCCATTCAGCCGCGCAATCTGATCGTGTGGGTTCAGCGGGTTGGAGTTGTACGTATCGCGCAGCCCAAATGTCCAGGTCAGCGTGGACGTGACTCTCCAGGTGTCTTGCGCATAGAAGTCCAGATTGAGGAAATTGAACGGCTCGTTGGCCGAAGAAGGGAATGTCCTGGTCGCCGTGGATGCCACACCGTAGATGAACTGCGGCAAGGTTGTGTAGGCGACGGTTGGCACCGTGCCCTGCCCAAAATCATAGTCATTCAGGCGAAAGATTCGGGTGTTGGTGCCAAATCTCAGCTCGTGAGCGCCATGGCTCCAGGCGAGATTGTCATTGATGAAAAAACGCGATGCCCGCCTGCCTTGGACCCAGGTGTTGTCGAGTCCTCCGATGGTGGTGAAGGGGGCGTTTGCCCCGCTGCCTTGGAGGACGATCGGGAAAGCGGCGAGGGTCTTCTGAAAGTCGCTTGGTCCGAACAGGCTCTCGTACCACGAAAACGCCGGGTTGAAGTAGTTCACCAGGTTCTGCGAAAACACGTGCGTATATCCCGCCGCGAACGAGTACAGGGGCTGCGGGGAAATGGCATTGAATAATGGGTTGATTGGGTCGGTGTAGGCCGCTTGCAGCCCGGTGTCCGCCTGAAAACGAAACCACGCGGTGTCGTCGGGGCCGATGTTGTAGTCGATGCGGGCCGTCTGCACCTGCTCGTGATCGTCACTGGAGTGCGACACCCCTCTCCGATTCGCGCAGCCGTTTCCGCTTGGAGGACTGCCCGAAGCTGGAGCGCCGCCCGAATTAAAAGGACACCCAAGCACCGCAAGCGGCGTTCCGCTAGTATTCCCGTACAGTGAAAACATCTTCTGGTAGAACGGCACCATTTGCGGGGCAGGCGCATAGTGCGATCCGGTTACGGAGTCTGTGCCACCAAGAGGAAGTTGCTGTAAAACGTACTGCTGGAAAGCGGCGCTCGGAACGGTCGCGGTCGTAAAGATCGGCAGCGCGATTCGTACCCACTCACTGTCGAAGAAAAAGAACAATTTGTCATGAATGATCGGTCCGCCCAGACTGCCGCCAAAATGGTTTACCGTCGAACCCGGCTTGCGATTACCCGATGTGGCGTTAGTGAAGTAATCGGCTGCGTTGAGGATTGCGCCGTTCCACAGTTCGTACAAATTGCCATGAAACTGGTTGGTACCCGATTTGGTGATGTAATTGACCTGGGACGCTCCATACCTGCCCTGGTCCACGGAATACGACAGCGTATTGACGGTTACTTCCGAGATGGAGTTGAGGCCGAGCACGAGATTGGTCGACAGGCCGCTATTGAGATTCGTTAGCGGGTCGTTCGTCTCCAGCCCGTCGACGATGTATCCGTTGGAGAGCGCCGGCAGCCCATTGAATTCCACGTTGCCGTAGCCGTTTGTCCCGCCGACAAAATCATTGCCACTGCCCGCCGTATTGATCAGAGCACCCGGCGCGAACTGCAGCGGATACGTCATGTCTCCGCCGGGGTTCGGCAGGTTCTCCAGTGCAGGCGCATTCAAGGTCGTGGATGTGTTTGCGTTGCTCGTGTTGATGATCGGTGCTTCCGAGGTGACCTCGACGGTTTCCTTTGATTGCGCCACCCGGAGTGTGAGGTTGACGGTCTGCTTCTGACCCAGGCCGGAGACGACATTGTCCGCCTGCTTCGGCTCGAATCCCTGTGCTTCGACTCTGACCGTATAACTGCCAGGCTTGAGCTGCGGGAAATTGAAGCGGCCCGCGTCGTCCGTCTTTGCACTGCGCTTCAGGCCGGTGGCGTGGTCGATAACGGTCACCGCGGCTCCGGGAACCGCGGCATTCGTTGAGTCAGTAACTTGCCCGAGAATGGCGCTGGTAGTTTCTCCCTGTCCCCACGAGTCTGTCGGCACAATCGAAACGACAGCTATGGTAACGAGAGTGAGGTGGAGCACGAGGCGCAGACGGCGCTTGGCCCTCGATCTCACGGCAAATCCCTCCAGGATTTCAGGACTGGCGAAAGGCAGGTCTGTCCCTCACCCAGAAATCAGGATACACTATGCTGTATTAACTATAGTAAATAGATTAGTGAATATTATGCTTTTGAAACCCAAACCCTCTCGGCGGCCAATGTGCCGAGGCGGATCTGCCGTCTATCGACCAACAGGGAAACCGTGCCATCGTAGTTTCGGGCTTCCACTGCAATGCGAACTCCCGGCCGGATTCCCTCATTTTCGAAGAACTCCAAAAGCTGCCGGTCACGCTCGTAGACACTGGCAACCACATATCTCGAACCCGGCTCTGATTCGCTGAGCAGACGCAATCCTCGTTTGCGGCGGTCAGCTGGGCTGCGAAGAACCAACTCGTTTCCGTGAGGGCAAGTGTCTTTGTGCCCGAGTTTTTCGACAAGCTTCTTCTCAAACGCAGGAGAAACTGCGTGTTCCAGCCGTTCGGCCTCGTCGTGGATCTCGTACCACGGCATTCCGAAAATCTCGGACAGCATCCGCTCGATCAGGTGATGGCGCACGATCGTGCGTTCGGCGACTTCCCGGCCTTGCGAGGTAAGCCGAATATGCCCGTCGCTCTTAACAGACACAAATCCATCCTTGGTCAGGCGCTTCAGAGCGAACGTTACGGCTGGCCTCGTCACGGAAAGCCAATGAGCCAGGGTGGCGGGGATAACGATCTGCCCCTCAGCTTCCGCTTCGGCGATGGCCTTCAGGTAATCCTCTTTCGAAATCGTAATCATCGTCGGCATCTGGAACTTCAACAATTGCGTGCAGTCTAACAGCCGTGACGTTCCATGGAGCGTCCAGTTGGAGAGTGGTCGGCAAACAGGAAGTAATCAAGCCCGTCGTCGGATAGGTATCGGGAAGTCGGCCAGGGCAGACCTTTCCAGTGGTCCTTTGACGCGTTTTTCAAAAAGGACCCTTTGTGGCAGCGGGGGCCAGACCCGCGCAGATTATCCTTGCGGCTCGGGTGTGTCCTCAGCTACCGCCGGGACGTGCGGGTGCGGTTCGACGTAGTTGTTGACCATGTCCTTCAGCTCTTTGCTGGGCTTGAAGAAGGGAATCTTCTTGGCAGGAACCTCGACGCGGTCACCAGTCTTGGGATTGCGGCCGACGCGGGATTTGCGTTGGCGCGTGCGGAAGCTGCCGAATCCGCGGATCTCGATCTTATCGCCGGCGCGCAGTGAGCGCACTACGCTCTCGAAGATGGTCTCTACAATGACCTCGCTGTCTTTCCGGGTAAGTTCCGCCAACCGGGAAACTTCATCGATCAAGTCTGCCTTGGTCATCTCGCACGCCCCCTAATCACGAAGCGAATTACTGCGCACCAGCACAAGGGATACTCTCAAATTGACAGGACGTTGGCAAGCCCAAGTTTTCGTTGGACTTCCGCGTTCTTGTCAACGACAGCACCGCTACTTCCAAAGGTAATAAAAACCGACATTGCTTTCCATCAATTTCGCCCGGCTTGGCAAGTACTCAGAGACATCGCCGAATAGGAGGTCGAGCACGCTCTTGCGCTCTTTCTCGGGACGCACCAGCGTGGGTTCGCCCTTTATACCGACTGATTTTGCCGTGTCCTCAATCGCCGCTCGAAAGTCGCCAATCTGGTCTATCAGCTTCAGCGGCACGGCTTGCTCGCCCGTCCACACCTTGCCGTTCGCCAGTGCCCTCACCTGATCGTCTTTCATCCGGCGTCCTACGGCCACGCTGTGGATGAACTGGGTGTGCATGGTATCAATCAGCCCTTGCAAATAGGCACGCTCGACGGGGGTAAGATCGCGGGTGGGCGATCCTGTGTCCTTGAATTCGCCGGCCTTCAAAGTTATGGCTTTGAGCTTCGCCCATTTGAGCAGCTCTTCGTAGTTGTACCACTCGAATATCACGCCGATGGAGCCGACGATGCTGGCTTGATCCGCGAAGATCTTGTTGGTCGCCGAGGACACGTAATACGCGCCGCTGGCGCCCACTGTCTCGATGGATGCCACAATGGGTTTCTTCTTCTCATCGCGAATACGCAGCACCTCGCGATAAATTTCTTCCGAAGCCGCAGCCCCTCCGCCAGGAGAGTTCACATGCAGAATGATGGCCTTTACGGAGCCGTCGTCAGCAAACTTCTTGAGCTGTTCGACGGTATCCTTCGGACTCAGGATGACACCCTCCAAATCGACGACGGCAATCTTGTCACCGAAGCCGCTGAAGGTTGATTTCTCTTGCGAGCGCACTGTGAAGTAAACCAAGGCGAAGATGGCGACTAGGAATAGGAAGAATGCTCCGCCGCCCAGCAAAACCCAAAGAAATACGCGAGAACGCGATTGTTCTGTCATACGGGATGGCTAAGTTTAGCAGAATTAAACGGCCCGGTATCCGTATGACAAGGCAGAAGTGCATGCGGCGGGTTACTATGGATAGGCGGGAACTGCTAGAATTGATTGTCATGATCAGTCCAGAACTGCTGGAAATTCTCGCCTGCCCAGTTTGTCGCAAGCCGCTCGTGCCGCGTGGCGAAGACGGCCTGAAGTGCAACGAATGCAAGCGCGTTTATCCCATTCGCAATGGCATCCCGATTCTGATGGAACCGGAAGCTACGATCGAGCAACTTTGAACTTTTCTCTTGCCAGCTACTGCCGTAGCCGCCGGGTAGGGGGCCCCGTCCTGGTTCGCTCAAAGTTATAGGCTGAACTCTGTTCCCATTGGTGGAAATCGCCCAGTTTTCCCGAAATAAAACCCACTGCTCATGCTTCGAAGAGCATTTCTCCTCCGAATCTGCGCAAATTCTTGCAGCCGCGAAATTCCGCTCATCTCACTTTTGTGGCAGAAATCTCAACGACGGGCGCTTTTTCAGAGGAAGGTCTGCAACTATTGCGGCATCAAGGGGTTGGATTCATACAAAAAGTTGGTATGGCGGCAGACAGGGAATCAGGTTCGGCACTCGAATTGCCTGCAACTTATTAGCTGTCTGGTCCGTCTAAGTAGCAAAGCCCGTAAGGGTCGGAGGTGAGGTGAATGATGGCAGAAAAGTTTTCCGTCCCGGAATTAACGGCGCTGAGGAGCGAGTTGCTTCAGGGCTTCGACTCGAAGGATGCAGCCGAGTTAGTCCAGATGTTCCTCGCCGGACACGGTTATGGCGTATCGGCTGAGGAAGCCCGCAACGCGGTGAGTAGAGCGGGAATGCTGGGTAGCACTCTGGAGGCCTTCCAACGGGAGCTGGAGAGCATCGCCCTCGTGATGTAGCGGCGGATTGACGGTGACAAGATTCGCTCAACCTTAAGTGGAATGGAACGCGGGCCCCGCCAGAAACTGGACGCTGCAAGCGGTTCCCAAGCGAAAAGTGAAGGGCCCAGGCTAAACGGTCTGGGCTCTCCTAGTTTGACCCGCGACTTGAACAGCGGCCCGCCCCGCAGCCAAACTATTCGTAGCGCAGGCTTTCCACAGGATCCAAATTTGCCGCCCGGGCAGCAGGAGCGGTGCCGAATATCACACCCACCAAGCTGGAAACACCCACCGCAATGATGACCGACCAGCCCGAAATCGGTACCCGGTAGTTGGTGATGAACCGTATCGAGAACGGCAGCGCCAGGCCAATGAAGGTCCCAACGAATCCCCCCGCCAACGATATGAGAATTGCCTCAGTCAAGAATTGGGCCCGAATTTCCGACTTGGTGGCGCCGACCGCCTTGCGCACGCCAATTTCGCGAATGCGGGAGTTCACCGTGGCCAACATGATATTCATGATGCCCACTCCGCTGACCAGCAGCGTGAATACGGAAATGAGCAGCAGCACAGTGGTCAAAGTATTCGCCGTTTTGCCAGCGACCGAGAGAAGCTGGGTCAGGTTGTATACCTTGTACACCGATTCGGGGCGATGCCGCGACTGCAGCACGTCATGAATTGCTTCCGTCGCCCGGGGAACCTCGGCCGAGTCCGACACGGAAAAGAACAACTGTTTCACCGTATCGCTGGCGGTAAAAAATCGCGCCACAGTGTAGGGAATCAGGATGGTATTGTCCGAAATTTCTGACTCGCCGAACGTATCGACGCGTTCCCGGAAGGTCCCAATCACGGTGAAGGGCAAACCGCTGATCTTGATCTGCTGCCCAATCGCGGCGTCTTGTGACCCGTAGAGAGTGTTGGCAAGCGTCTGCGTAATGACCCCAACCTTGTTGCGGGCCCGGGTGTCACCATCGTCGAAAAAGCGGCCAGCCAGAATGTTCAGGTTCCGCACATACTGGTATTGCCACGACACGCCCAGTACTAGAATGTCGCGTTCCTGGCCGCCCGGAACCAGAACGCGGTCGTGATACTCAATCATTGGCGAGGATGCACTAATGCCCGGCACGCGTTCGCGTACCGCATCCAAATCCGCGAGTGTCAACAGGTCGCTGGTCGTTTGGCTGCCATACTTGTCGCCCCCTTCGTACTCCGCTACCATCATGTTCGAGCCGATGTTCTGGATCTGCTGCAGGATGTACTGCTTGCCCGTGAGGCCAATGGTGACCACCAGGATCAGCGACGCCGTCCCAATGACCATCCCCAGCGCAGTCAAGATAAATCGGAGCTTGTTGGTGCGAAAGGTCTGAACCGCGACGCTGAGGGTCTCGCCGAAAACCAGTTTCGGATACGAGCGCCGTTTATTGCGGCCGGTTGGCATGCGGATGCTGTAAGAGTAAATGTTCACGCGCGGAGCTTCAAACGTGCGCGTGCCGCTCGCTTCATTCCTCCCGATGGCGGAAGCTAGGGTTCACGCTCGGATTGTTGTGTCCTCCTTCCAGGTGCTATCGTCAGGATTAGCCCCTTTTCTGACACTCGGTAACTCATGCTGTCGTCTCTCCATCGTCTTCTGCTCCTGCCAGCGGCGCTCGTCCTCGGGATGGGCTGCGCGGCTGATGCGCAACAAACATTGGGTGAACTGTACGCGACAGACGCCAGGGTGAAAGGAGCCGTCGTCTTGGCCGGCTCCGGTACCAGCGTCTTGAGCGGCTCCTCTATTGCTGCTGGAGCGCGAACCGCCACCTTGAAGCTGGAGCGTGGCGGTAGCGTGCTGGTTTGTTCTGGGACGAACCTCTCCCTCAACGCGTCGCAGAATGGACGCGAGCTGATGTTCAGCTTGAACAGCGGCAATCTGGAGATGAACTATCCCTTGGGCGCTGCAGCGGATACGCTGCTAACGCCGGATTTGCGGCTGCTGCTGCCCGGTCCGGGCACAGTGCACATTGCCGTTAAGGTGACTCCGCAAGGGGACACGTGTGTTCAGGCATTGCCGTGGAACGTAGCCGCAATCGTGGTTTCCGAGACCATGGGCGATGCCACGTATCAGGTAAAACCAGATGAAGCCGTTCTCTTCAAGAGCGGACATCTGAGCGAAGCCGCCGCGCCGAAGCAAGATTGCGGATGCCCGATCTCTCAGCCGATTCCGCCGACGCAGGTAGCGAAAGCCGCACCGTCGCCACCTGCTCCTGCCGAGTCCAAGCCAGCGCAGCCCGCGCCGAAGCCCGCTCCGGCAGATCAGGACGTTCACCTTGCGGTTAGCGCGCCGTTGGTCTTCCGCGCTGTCGATCCTGCGCCAGACCTCACCGAGACAGTGGCCACCTTGAAACTGGAGCACAACCAACCGTTGCAGCTCGATCCAGTGGTGCTGCCTCCTCCGGATCCCAAGAAAACCGCGCTCGAGCAGCAAGCGCCAGTGGCTGCCCAGAAAGAACAAAAGCACAGTTTTTTCAGCAAGGTGGGCGCGTTCTTTGCGACGCTGTTCCACTGATGAAGCAATATCGGGAAGCGGCGGGCACGCGGTGACCAATCGCGAGCACCGGACCCGAAGCGGCGGGAGAAAACTGAAATCATGGCCCGGGATGTCCCGTTCTAGCCTTCTTTTGGCTAGGGCGCAGCAGTTCGTTGATTAAGTGACTGGCGGCGCGGTACCGGACGACACAGTTCCTCACTCTCCAACGCGTTAAGATAAATACTTACCAACAGGGAGGCCCGAATGTCCGCCATTATTCTGAACGGCACCGAGATCGCGGCGCAGATCAAGAGCGAAGTTGGCGAAGAGGTGAAGGACCTGACTGCCGCCGGACTTCGTCCTGGCTTGGCGGTGGTGCTTGCGGGCCACAATCCGGCATCGGAAATTTACGTTCGCAACAAGGTGAAGAGCTGTGAGCAGCTTGGCATCTACAGCGAAAAGCACACCCCGCCAGACAATGTCGCCACCGAGGAATTGTTGGCCCTGGTCGAAGACTTGAACCGACGCGATGAAATCGACGGCATCCTGGTGCAATTGCCTTTGCCTTCGCAGGTTGACGCCAAGAAGGTACTGCTCGCCGTGTCGCCGAAGAAGGACGTAGATGGATTTCATCCCATGAACGTCGGGTATCTCTCGACGCAGCGTCCGGGTCTGGTGCCGTGTACGCCGGCCGGCATCATCGAAATCCTGAAACGCAGCGGGATTGCCATCGCAGGAGCCGAAGCCGTTGTCGTGGGTCGCAGCGACATTGTCGGCAAGCCGGTTGCGATGCTGTTGCTTAACGGCAATGCCACGGTGACGGTTTGCCATTCCAAGACGCGGGACCTGCCTGCGGTCTGTCGCCGTGCCGACATTCTGGTAGCTGCCATCGGCAAAGCCGGGATGATTACGCCCGACTTCGTGAAACCGGGTGCGACGGTGATTGATGTTGGCATGAACACGGTTACCGATCCCGCCGAGTTCAAGCAGTTCTTCGCTGGAAACGAGAAGCGTGAAGGGGACTTCGCGGCGAAAGGCTCAACTCTTATGGGAGATGTTCACCCCAGAGTGGCCGAGGTTGCAGGAGCGATTACCCCTGTACCCGGTGGCGTAGGCCCACTCACTATCGCCATGCTGATGAGCAACACGGTGAAAGCGGCCATGCTGCGCCGCGGGCACGCGGTGGGTTTGGTCGCTGTGCGGTAGACAATGGTGCGCGGAAATAACCTGTATATACTGCGTGAGGGCTAAACGGACTCATACCAGCTCCCTCGGTTTCCAACTTCTCGATGACGTGTACCCGCCAATGTTGCGTATAGGACTTACGGGCGGCATCGCCTGCGGCAAGTCCTCCATCGCGGCCATGCTGGTGAAGCGTGGTGCGCATTTTCTTCAGGCTGACGGACTCGCGCATCAGGTTTACTCACCCGGAACTGCCATTTACGACGAGGTTGTTCGCAGCTTCGGGCGCGAAATCCTTAATGAAGACGGCACGATCAATCGGAGCAAGCTGGCGAACCTGGTATTTCCCGGCCGCATAAATGAACTGAACGCGATCATGCATCCTGAGGTCGTGAAGCGGCAGAATCTCTGGATGGCGGAGGTCGAGCAGAGCGATCCGCATGGCGTCGCGGTTGTCGAGGCCGCGCTGCTTATTGAGGCCGGAGCTAACAAGGACTTCGACAAAGTTATCGTCGTGACCTGCGACTTCGAGCAGAAAGTCGAACGCTTCGCCAGTCGAGCTAAGGTCCCACTCAAGGTTGCGCGCACCGAAGTCGAGCGCCGCAGTGCCGCGCAATTTTCCGATGAAGAGAAAGCGAGGCATGCAGATTACATCGTCGACAACTCTCGTTCAGCGGAAGATGCCGAGGAACAGGTCGAGCGGATCTGGCGCGAATTGCAACAGATTGCGTAAGGGCCTTCCATTCGCGCTACTCGCCTCTCATTCGATACACTCTTATGAGTTGGCCGTCTAATCCCTTGGCGGCAACTACGAAGCAATGATTGCCTTCAAAAAACTATGAAATTCGCACGGCCCTTTCTTCTCGGAATAATTCTGGCGGGAGCCTTCTACTGGTACACGACCCATCATAGCGGCGTCACGGCGCCCAACTGGGTCTCGCGTCCCACGCACGTCGAACTCAGTGAGGCCGCGGGTCCTGAGGCCCTCGATGCCGATGAGCGAAACAATATCGACGTCTATCATAAGGCCATTCCCTCGGTCGTCAACATTACCTCGAAGACCGTGGCTTACGACTTCTTCTACGGACCGGTGCCTCAGGAGGGCCAAGGCTCAGGCTTCATCATCGACAAGGAAGGGCACATCCTTACCAACTACCACGTGGTTGGCGACACGGCCCAGGTGGAAGTAACTCTGCACAACAAGAAAACCTACAAGGCTGAGGTCATCGGACGCGACCGCGGACATGACCTGGCGGTTGTCAAAATTGACGCACCTGGCGTAGTTCCCGCCGTACTCGGCGATTCCAAGAACCTGCAGGTCGGCCAGAAAACCTTCGCGATCGGAAACCCGTTTGGATTGGCGGGAACGATGACCCGCGGCATTATTAGTTCCCTTCGCCCCATCCGCAGTCCAGAGGGTGGTTACATCGAGGAAGCCATCCAAACGGATGCGGCGATCAATCCGGGAAACTCCGGCGGACCGCTCTTGAACTCGCACGGCGAAGTCATCGGCATCAACAGCCTGATTGCCACCGGAGGTTCCAACCAGAGCGCGGGCATCGGGTTTGCGATTCCCATCAATGTAGCCAAGGCCGTACTCAACGACCTGATCACGCTTGGCACAGTGCGGCGGCCCAGCTTAGGGATACAGACATTGCCGATCGGGCCTGAGCTGGCGCAGGAAATGGGTCTGCCTTCCGATTACGGCGTGTTGATCGTGCGGACCATTCCCGGAGGGGCCGCGGATCAGGCTGGTTTGCACGGCGGCAACCAACGCGCGTATCTCGGTAACGCGCCGATCATGATTGGTGGCGACTTGATCGTTGCCATCGACGGCGATCCCATCGGCGAACAGCAAGACCTCGCGAACGCGATGAATAAACATCGCGCCGGCGACACCGTCACCGTGACCATCTATCGAAACAAGCGAAAGATGGACGTGAAGGTCGTCTTGGGCGAGGCTAGAGAACGCGCCTAGTCGAGCGAAGGACGCTGTGCCACCACCGCGCAAACAGCATGCCATTGCCTCTCGACTGCTGACAATTCACCTCTCTCAGAGTGCTACACTGCGCTCAGTGACAAGAGATCTCCAAAGTTCCGACAGCAACAGCAGCGACGGCGTCGTTGCGGCCGGCACGCTTTACCTCGTAGGCACACCAATCGGCAATCTGGAAGACATCACCTTGCGGGCTTTGCAGACTCTGAAGGAAGTGGACCTCATTGCCTGCGAAGACACGCGACAGTCGCTGAAGCTGTTGAACCACTATGGCATCGAGAAACCCACCATCAGTTATCACGAGCACAATGAGCTTACCCGCGCGGCTGAGCTGGTCGTGCATCTCGAACGCGGCGACAACATCGCCATGGTGAGTGATGCGGGCATGCCCGGGGTAAGCGACCCCGGCTATCGGCTGGTGGCGCTTGCGGTTCGACATCACATACGCGTCGTACCCATACCCGGGGCATCCGCGTTTTTGTCGGCCCTGGTCGCCAGTGGCTTGCCCACCGATTCCTTCCACTTCGGCGGCTTTCTTCCTGCCAAGGAAGGCGCGCGCCGCACCGTGTTGGAGATCATTCTCACCTCACAGCGAACTCAAATTTTCTACGAGGCGCCACACCGCATTGCCGAGACGCTACGCGATATCGTGGACATTCTTGGGCCAGAGCGTCATGTCGTGATCGCACGCGAGGTCACCAAACTGCATGAGGAATTTCTTCGCGGACGCGCCGACAGCGTGTTGACCGAACTGGAACAGCGCGGAGACATCCGGGGTGAGATCACGTTGTTGATCGGCAAAGCAGAGGAGACCGTTCCGGCGCAATCGTCAACCAAGAATATTGCGAAACGAATTCGAGAACTGATGGAGGCTGAGCAGCTCGACGAGAAAGCCGCGCTGAAGCAGGCGGCCAGAGAGTTCGGTCTTTCCAAGAGCGCGACTTACCGGGAATTTCAAAGAGGCAAGTGATCGGCGGCCATTGCCGGGTCAAGCTTGTAACCGGCACATGTGCTATCTGGGACTGAGGGCCGAACTTTGAGTACGTTGAACCTGGATCTTCCCCGACCCTTCAGCTTCCCCGACATTTGACAATTCAGACAACCATGCTCAACAATAGCGGGCAAGTTAGTAGTTGGGCAGCGGCACAGGTCCACCAGCTTGGCGACGGTACCCACCACGCCGAATGTCCAGAGACAATCCTCAATGGCCAAGATCCTCTGCGTCGATGACGAACCGCACATTGTCACACTGAAGTGTGCCATTCTCGAGGCTGCCGGACACGAAGTCACCCCCGCGACCTCTGCGCATGAAGCCATAGAAAAGCTGCAGCTCAACAGCTACGATGCCGTGGTCACGGATTGGCGGCTTGGTGACTCCAACGGTCGTTCGATTGTGCAGGCCGCCAAGCTCCACTCCACCATGCCCGTAGTAGTGGTGTCGGGCTACGTAGCCGAGGCCTTCCAGGCCGCTGAGCCGCTGGCTGATCTCTACCTGGAAAAGCCGGTGAATCCGGAAGAACTGGTCACGATCGTCAATGAACTCCTGAAGACGAGTGACCATCCGCAATAGAAATTTTGCTGGGTCCTACGCTTATCCTGCCGCCAGCCGAAGGCCATCGCCCAGACTGTCAGTGGTGTTTTGTCCCCACGAAAAAGCGGTTTTGGTCACGCATCCTCTGGTTCAGTACAGCCCATCCAACCCATTAGCAAGCTAGTTAACGGCCAGCCTGCACGTTAGAAGTTGCGGTGAGTTGACTAATACCAAGGAAGGAAGCAGGTGGGTGATGTGGCTGGCGGGCGAATTTGGGCGAAGATGGATACGCCATTCGTGGCAAAGTGTCGTGTTAGTGGGGGGCGCGATACTTAATGTTATCGACGGCGGTCAGCGGCCCAGGCCACCTAATCCGCCGCGTACGTTAGAGTTGCAATCGGTGCTTCAGAGCCTGCCTGAGGCGGCCTTCCTTTTCAACCCTCATTCCTGTGTCATTGGCATCAATAAAGCCGCGGAGCAACTGACTGGCGAAAGCCGGGACGAACTGCTCGGCATGGAGGGGGACTCGCCTTACTTCACGACCAAAGCCAAAGGCACGGGGCTCGGCTTATCGGGAGCGCGTAGGGCGATCCAAGCTCAGGGGGCGATATTCGCTTTGAAAGCTCTCCGGGAGAGGGAACAACATTTTTCGTATCTCTGCCCATCGCTAAAGACGACGAGCGGCAAAATCCTCAAGCCGCGTGAGTGCCGCTTTTCAAGTGCCGTACAGGGCAACATTTATGGAGCCTGCCAAAGCAAAGTCAGCATGCCGAAAGCTTTTAGTGGATGGACGAGGATGGACCGGGAGCAATTCGGTCACGCTCACTAGCATTTTGCGATAGCCGAGGACGCGCCGGCACCACCGCAACCGATGCCGTCGCCTGCGCCAGAATCCGGTGGTGGACCACAAACAATGCCAGCTCCAATCGGTCGGAGACCCCGATCTTGTCGAAGATGTTGCGCAACGCGTTCTTGATCATCTGCTCGCTGGTATAGAGCTGTAAGGCGATTTCGCGATTCTTATATCCTTGTACGACAGCGGCCACAATGCGCAACTCCCTGTCCGTGAGGCGGTCTCGCACCCGCGCCCCAACCAGGTCCTCGCTGACATCCGCATCAGCCGGGTTCGGACTCTGCAGAAAGGACTGGCCTCGTGAGAGCCGCCGCACCGCCTCGACCGCAATGTTGCCACATGCCGAGCGGTAGATGACGCCCTGCACTCCCATGCGCATGAAGTCTGATGCATGTTCGGCATTTTCGGCCAGCATCAGCAGCGCGGTGTGACGCGTTGAAGCAATTTCCTGAATCTCGGGTAGGGAAGGAAGAAAGCTAGTCGACAGAATCAGGACGTGCGATCGAAGCTTGTCCAACGCGTTCAGCAACTGCTCAGGCGACTGCGGCTGACCAACAATACGAATATCTTCCTCCACCGCCAATACCTTGGCGATCCCGGCCCGAAAAATAGCTTGATGGTCAGCAATGATGACGTTGATCATACCTGGAACACACTGCGCTTCCGATTTGCTTTTCTGGTGCGAGCCCGAATTCTACATCAAGAAGGACTGACCACGCCTCTGCGGAATGGAGGCCAGCTCGACTCAGTTTATACCACGTATGTAGGGCCAAAGATAGGGTTTTAAGTCACTTATTGATGAATATAAAGTAATACTAAAGTGGTGTGTAGCTGGAGTCCAAGCCTCCAGTATGCAGGTTTGCTGTGGTAGCCAAAGCAATTCGCAGCCGGGTTACCCGGTGTGTGGAGGATGACCGTCTGGAGGCCATCTCTATCCGAAACCTCGAATTGTTCAGCTTTCCTTAGCGCTTTTTAACGCGCACGGCGCCTAACTTGTTGGTTTCACGAAAGCCCCGCTGCCCGCTTTGGTCTGCTTCTTGCACGGACCACTCCGGAGCTGGACGCGATGAACAGCGGACTCTATGCAGCCTGTGCTGGTTTACTGGCGCGCACGCAGGCACTGGAAGTGGCAGCTAATAATCTGGCCAACGTCAACACCAACGGTTACAAGGCGCAACTGCCCAGTTTTCACTCTGTGCTGGCCAGCGCGAATGGAAGCGCAAGTGGCAATGAACTCAGAGAAGCCGTGAATAATTTCGGGGTGTTGGGCGAAAACCGCACCAGCCTGGCGCAAGGCAGCCTGGAGCACACCGGCAGCGATTTGGATTTTGCCATCCAGGGCGAAGGCTGGTTTGCGGTGCAGAGCGGGGCTGGCCGTCTGTATACGCGGAACGGCAACTTTCATGTGGATCGCAATGGCCGCCTAGCCACGGCCGACGGAGATCCAGTCGCGGGTGCCGAAGGTCCCATTCTTATTCCACCCGGCAAGCTCTCGGTCAGCAACGACGGCACCATCTCCGTGGACGGAGCCCTGGCTGGTCAACTGCAAATCGTGAACTTCGCACCCGGAACCACGGTGACGGCTGTAGGCGGAGCTAACTTTTCCGCGCCGGCGGGCAGCGAACGGGCCAGCCAGGGTTCGATCGTGCAGGGATCGCTCGAGGGCAGCAACGTGAATGGCGTGACCGCCGCGGTTGAACTGGTCGCGCTGCAACGTCATGCTGACATGCTGCAACAGGCGCTCACGTCGTTCCACAGCAACTTCAACCGCATTGCGGCGCAGGACTTGTCGCGGATCTGAGGATTCTTATGTTTCGCGCACTCTATACCGCGGCCACCGGAATGGTGGCGCAGCAACTGAACCTGGACAATGTCGCCAATAACCTGTCGAACGCCAGTACTTCCGGCTTCCGCCGGCGCAGGCTGCAGTTCCAGGACCTGATCTACCAGAACCTGGTCATGCCGGGCTCGGCGGCGACGCAGAACACGACGGTCGCCTCTGGTCTGCAGATCGGTTTGGGGACGAAGACAGCGGCGTCGGAGGTCATCCAGGCGCAGGGCGACTTCAACTCCACTGGCAACCCGCTAGACCTGGCGATTCAGGGAACCGGGTTTTTCCAGGTGAAGATGCCCAGCGGGGAGACCGGCTACACCCGCGCCGGCATGTTCCATCTCGACAACCAGGGGAACATGGTAACTGCGGACGGTGATGCGCTTGATCCTCCCATCACCATTCCGCCGGACGCGCTGACCGTCAGCATCGGTTCCGATGGGACGGTGAGCGTAACCCAACCGGGACAGACGCAGGCGCAGCAGGTCGGCAGCATCCAGTTGGCGACATTTCAGAATCCCGGCGGCCTGAACAGCGTGGGACAGAACGTTTACCTGGCGACCACGGCGTCGGGCGATCCCATCGTCGGCACTCCGGGCGGCTCCGAGGGCTTGGGGACGCTGCAACAAGGTGTGCTGGAGCAGTCGAATGTCAACGTCGTGGAGGAGTTTATCCAGATGATTTTGGCGCAACGATCGTACGAGGCCAACTCGCGGGTAGTCACCGCTGCCGATCAAATGTTGCAACAGCTGAACAATTTGTCACGGTAAGAGAGGCAACACAATGGGCCGCACGGGATATTTCACAGCGCTGTGGGCGATGACCCTATCGTGCCTTGCGGCCGGGCGACCCGCGCTGGCGCAAAGCCCAACGTCCTCGCTGCAGCGCAAGGTGGCTGCGGCCGTGGCTCGCGATCTTCAATTCGGCGGCGAACAGCAAGATACCCATCTCCAGATACTGGCTCCTGCTGCCATGTCGGTGCCTGCGCACGCGCAGTTGCATGTGGTGTCGGTGCGCACCGGATTCTCGCCAGGAAGCTGGCTGGTGCGCATGGATTGTGCCGCTCGGAGCGATTGTCTGCCCTTTCATGTGGTGCTGCGTTCGACGGGTCCGGAGGTCCGCAATCCGGTTGGCGATCCGTTGAGCGCCGCGGTGCAATCCCGGAATTTGCCCGCCGGAGTGAAACAGGTTCGTGTGCCCCTAGCGCATAGCGGCGATCGTATGCTGCTGGTGGAGGAGCGGCCCGGCCTGCGATTGCAGGCAAGGGTGGTGTGTCTGGAATCGGGCGCGCTGGGCGACGCTATTCGGGTGCGCAACCTTGCCACCCATCGCGTATTGCTGGCAACCATCGCCAGCAAAGATGAGGTCCGGGTAGAGTGATGGCCATGAGGTTGCATCGAGCAACGGCATTGGCACTGTTGATCTGCTGTATGGCGGGAGCGGGCAGCGCCAAGACTAAGAGCAAGAAGGACACGCTGTCGCCTTCCTCGCTGAGCCAGTTTCTGCAGCGGGTGAAGGGCGAGCAGCCGGCCATCACCACCTCGCTGGGCAGTTTGTGGCCGCTACAGGGTGGTCCGCTTACCGACCTGGCGACCGACTACAAGGCGCGGCACCTGAACGATATCGTGGTTGTCCGCATTGTGGAGCAGACCTTGGCGCAAGCCTCCGGATCAGTGGCCGCGCAGCGCGGGTTTACCTCCAGTTCGGCCATCACCGCTTTGGCCGGACAGTTGAATACCGGCGCGGTGAATCCTCTGTACTCCTTGAATTCCAACAGCAATTTGAAGGGAGCGGGAACGGCTAACAGCCAATCGTTGCTCCAGACCAGCGTGGCTGGCCGGGTGGTGGCCATGCTGCCCAATGGAAATATGGTGATCGAGGCGGAGCACACGGTCAGTTTCAACCAGCAGGCCCAGACCATCATTCTCCGGGGCATCATCCGCCCCGGCGATATTGCCTCCGACGACTCTGTGCTTTCCACCGCGGTCAGCGATCTGGAACTTGAGCTGAAAGGCAAAGGCGTGGTCAGCGACGCCACCCGTCAACCCAATCTCTTTGTGCGGCTGCTGATGAAACTGGCGAACTTCTGATGAAGCCAACGCGACAACTCGTATTGCGATTTCTGTTTCTGGCCGTGGTGCTCACCCAGCTATTCGCCCAGGCTCAGCCATCCCAGACGCACGTGCCCATCCGCGATCTGGCCAGCATTGAAGGGGTGCGCGAGAATCCGTTGATTGGCTACGGAATGGTAGTCGGCCTGGCGGGCACCGGCGACCGGCGGCAAACTATGTTTAGCACTCAAACACTGGGCAACATTCTGCTCAAAATGGGGGTGCAGATTCCGGCCGCGGCGGTGAGCGTCAAGAACGTGGCCGCAGTGTTTGTAACGGCATCGCTCCCGCCGTTCGCGCGTCCCGGCTCGCAGATTGACGTGACCGTCTCCTCCATCGGCGATGCCACCAGCCTGGAGGGCGGCACCTTGTTGCTGGCGCCGCTCTACGCGGCGGACGGCCAGGTTTATGGCGAAGCCCAGGGACCGGTGACTCTGGGCGGATACAGCGCCGGCAAGGGTGGCAATACCAAACAGGTGAACCATCCTACCGCCGGACGAGTACCCAACGGCGGGCTGGTGGAGCGGGATGTATCCATCGACCTGCGCAAGTTGTCGCGCATTGCGCTGCTGGTGCGAGATCCGGATTTCCGCATTACCCGCGACATGGCCGCGGCCATCAATCAGGAGGTCGGGCGTCCCCTGGCAACGGCCATCGATAGCGAACGGGTGGAGCTGCAGAACGTATCTCCCGCCGGCATCCCAGAGCTACTGGCGCGGCTGCTGAGTTTGAAAGTCGAAATCCATCCTCATGCCAAGGTCGTGGTCAGCGAACGGACCGGGACTATCGTGATGGGCAAGGATGTGCGCCTCAGCGCGGTTTCCATCCTGCATGGCGATCTTTCCATCGAGATCGCGACTGAATACCAGGTGTCGCAGCCGGCCCCATTCAGCAACGGTCAAACTGCGGTGGTTCCGCAGACCACGCTGGAGACCAAGGACGACAAGACCAAGCGTATTGAGCTGAGCGAAGGGGCCAGTATCGAGCAGCTGGTGAACGGACTGCAGGCCATTGGAGCCACGGCGCGCGATGTGGTTGCCATTCTCCAGGCCATTAAGGCAGCGGGCGCGCTGCAAGCTGACCTCGAGGTGATCTGACCATGGCAGTTTCTTTCACAATGCCAGCCAATTCGACGGCAGCGGTCAACCCGAGTTCGCCACCGGCGGCGCAGCCTCCTAGCAAGCTGGCGAAGTCGGCGCAGGAATTTGAGTCCATCCTTCTGGCAAGCTGGCTGGAAAAGATGAACCAGAGCTTTGTCGGGTCCGAGGAGAGTCAGGATCCCGCGCACGACACCGTGAGCAGCCTGGGAACACAGGCCATCGCTTCAGCCCTGGCAGCACGTGGAGGGATCGGCATCGCCGGTATGCTGCTGCGACAGTTGCAGCCCGCGCAACCCAGAGTCGCTGATGCCACTTTTCCGCCGGCAGCGGAGAAGAACCCGCGGACCATCCGGCATTCGGCAGCTAGCGGGAAAACTCAGGAGAAAGATTAAAGCTTTCTTAGCAATTGCCGATCACTTAATTGCAGGGAGATACATAGCACGAGGTACTGCGATGAGAATTGACTTAAATCCGTCGGCCATGCAGGAGTTGGACCGCAGCAAGAGCGCCACTTCCGGCTCGAAGACTCATGACGTGACGAATCGGCCGCCGGCCAACGCCGAAGATGTTGCGCATCTGTCCACGGGGAGCGATGCAGTCCAAACCCTGAAGGCACAACTGGACAAAGTTCCGGAGGTTCGGCAGCAGAAGGTGGATTCGTTAAAGCTAGCCATTGCGGAGGGGACATACCAGATACATCCGCAACAGATCGCGGCGGCGATGTTTGCGGGTGGTGGACTGAATCTCGGCTGAACGGGCCACTGAAAGACTCGAAAAGGCAGGTCCCTCACCGACTAAGTCGGTTCGGGATGACAAGAATAAAAGGGGACTTATAACGGCGCACCTGAAGGCGCGAAAGCGTCCAGGTTCGAGTTTTTCAGCAAACTGTGAAGCTGCTGGCTTTCCCATGCAAAAGGATGAATCGCCATGGAGCTAAGCACCGACCGGCTGGAATCCGCGTCGCGGACCCAGGAGCGCCCATTCAGCGCGACGGCGGAAGAGCGCAAACGGCGCACGCCGCGGCGGTCCAAGGATGAGAGCGCACCGGCGGAGGCAGAAGACTTGGCGGAGGAGCAGGCGACTCATCAGTTGGACGATATCGCGTAGGAGGTGCAAGTTGACTTCACATATTGCGTCAGTGAGCTCTTCGCTCCCACCCCAGATCGACCAGGAACTGGTATTGCTAGAAACTTTGAAGGAGTTGCTCACGTCTGCGATGCGCTCCTTGAGCGGCGGCGAGGCGGGAAGTCTGCTAGAGACGAGCCGCCAGATCAGCTCGACAGCAGACGACCTGATGGCGCTGGCAAAACATCTGGAGCATCTCCCGTCAACCCCGGAGGAGCAACAGCAGCGGCGCAAGGTGCTAGCGCAGTTAAGCCAGCAGCGCTCGTTCTGCCGGTCAATGCTGCGGCGCTGGCGCCGCTCGATTCTTCTGCGACGGCAGTTGCTGGCGCTGCACGGCGAACCGGCAACGTATGGCGAGTCGATGGATGAGCATCTGGTCTCGATATGAGCAGCTTATTAGGCACCATGTCGATCGCCCTGGGGGCCCTGGAAGCGCAGCAGGCAGGCCTGGAGACGACGACCAACAATATCGCCAACCTGAATACTCCGGGCTACACGCGCCAGCGTCCGATACTGGAAGAGGCCGATCCCGTAATCCAGAATGGGATGGCCTTGGGCAACGGTGTCGACCTGAAAGGCATTCAGAGTTTGCGCGACAGCATTCTCGAATTGCAGATCGGCGACGAAACCCAGCAGCAGGGAAAATCGCAAGCTCTGGTAAACGCCATGAGCCAGGTGCAGACGCTATTTCCCGACGACACCACCGGCATCGGGCAGCAGATCAGCGCATTCTTCCAGAGCTTGAACAGTCT
Source organism: uncultured Acidobacteriaceae bacterium (assembly GCA_963794545.1). Lineage (GTDB taxonomy): Bacteria > Acidobacteriota > Terriglobia > Terriglobales > Acidobacteriaceae > Bog-257. Next base: position 163,407 of record CAWCEH010000007.1, on the reverse strand, counting down.
CTCCACCAATCCTTCCGACACCACCTTGCGGCAGACCGTGCTCTCCGCCGCTAACGGCGTGGCCGCTGCATTCAACCAGGCTGCGCAACAGTTGAGCTCGGTGAGCGGCGGAATTGATCTGAATGTTGAGCAAGCGGTAGGCCAGGTCAACCAGATCACGCAGCAGATTGCCGATATCAACAGCAAGCTGAGCCAGGTCAACAGCACCACTCAGGACTACGGCAGCTTTCTCGACCAGCGCGACAACCTGGTGCAGCAGCTTTCCGGTTTGATCAACGTCTCGGTCGTGAACGATGGATCGTCGCTGACCCTGACCACCAAGCAAGGAACAGCGTTGGTGGTGGACGGCAAGAGTTTTGCGCTGACCACCGCTCTCGATACCGGCAGCGGCACGCAGCATGTTTACTCGCAGGACGGCAGCGATATCACGGCGCAAATTTCTGGCGGGCAGTTAGGCGGCCTGGTGCAGGCGCGCGATCAGTCGTTGGCCTCGGTGCAAACTCAGTTGGACTCGCTGGCCAGCGGATTTTCGCAGGCCATAAATGCCGCCCAGGCGGAGGGGTTCGACCTGCACGGCGATGCTGGCGGCAACTTGCTCAGCACGGCAAGCGGAAGCGGCGCGGCGGCCAGCATGACGGTGACGGTCACCGATCCCGCTTTGCTGGCGGCCAGCTCTGACGGCACCTCGGGCAGCAATGGAAATCTGGCCAACCTCTCCGCCGTTGCCAATCAAGCCGTGTCCAACGGGCTGACGCCTACCCAGGCTTACGCTAACCTGGTGTTCCAGGCGGGTAGCGCGGTCAGCGACGGCACCACGGAACTGAATGCCAGTAACACCATGCTGCAACAGTTGCAGCAGCAGCAGGCTTCCATCAGTGGAGTATCGCTGGACCAGGAGGCCTCGAATCTTCTGCTATATCAGCGCGCTTACCAGGCCGCGGCGGAGGCGGTTACGACGGTAAACCAGATGCTGCAAACCGCAATCAATATGAAGGCGACATGAGGATTCCCGACACATCTCAATTGTTATTGAACGCGCTCAACGCAGCCGACCTGGCGGAACAGACTGCTCTGACTCAACTCACCACCGGGCGTCGCGTAAACGTCGCTTCCGACGATCCCTCGGCGTCGGCACGCCAGGTCGGGCTGGCCGCACAGTCGGATAGCTGCGATCAATTCCTGCGCAGTATTTCCAGCGTGTCGTCGGAATTACAAACTGCGGATTCGTCTCTGAACTCGGGCGTCACGGCAATGCAACAAGCCATCACCTTGGGCGTGGAAGGCGCCAGCGGTACCCTGTCGCAGCAGGACCGTGCCGCATTGGCCAACCAGGTGCAAAGCATTTCGCAGCAGATGCTCGGCGTTGCCAACCTGAATTACAACGGGAAATACGTTTTTGCGGGCACCGCCGATTCACAACCGCCGTATGTGGCCGACGCCAGCGCGCCAGGAGGTATCGCCTACCAGGGTAACGACGCCGTCAATCAGGTGGAAGTGGAGGCGGGACAAACGGTCGCGGTCAATCAGCCGGGAAGCCAGCTCTTTTCGGCGGCTGGAGCCAATGTCTTTCAGGCGCTCAACGATCTGGCCAGCGCGCTCAACTCCAGTAGCAGCACTAGCGACGACATCAGCAACGCGACGGATGAAGTTCGGACTGCCTACAACCAGATGAACTCAGCCCGGGTTTTTTACGGCAGTACCGAGAACCAGCTCACTTCAACCCAGGACTTTCTCAATAGCGAGAAGCTGCAACTGACCCAGCAGACCAGCGACACCGTTGGAGTGGACATGAACGAAGCGGCCACCAACCTGGCCAACGCCGAAGCTGCACGCAACGCCGCCCTGCAGGTTGCCGCCAGCGTGGGCAATCTCAGCCTGTTTAATTATCTGGCCACACCCCAGTCATAGAGGGCGTGTCCCTATCGCGGGGTGATACGCTGTTTCCGCTATGACTGCGGATGAGATCAAACAACTGCTACAACTGAAGCCACTGTCCATCGAGGGTGGCTTTTTTCGCGAGACCTATCGCTCGCGCTGGCACGTGGCGGCGGAATACCTGCCGGACGGCATCCGTGGCTCGCGCTCCATCGGCACAGCGATCTACTACATGATTACACCAGAGACGTTCTCGGCGTTGCACCGGCTCCCCGGCTCGGAGATTTTTCACTTCTATCTCGGCGATCCCGCGATCATGCTGCACTTGCTACCCGACGGAAGCTCGCGGACGATCACTCTGGGAAGCGATCTTGCCCGCGGACAGCAGCCGCAAGTGGTGGTTTGTGGGGGAGTATGGCAGGGATGCAGGCTCGCACCTGGCGGCAAATTCGCGCTCATGGGCACGACCATGTCTCCCGGCTTTGACTACGCGGATTACGAGCATGGAAATCGCGAGCAACTAATCGCGCAGTACGCGGGCGCGGCGGAGTTGATCAAGGAATATACGCGGTAAAGAAAAGCAACCACGGATCTACACGGATGAACACGGATTAGAGGATTGGCGTCGCTTATGAGTTGTCATTACGAGCACCGGGTTTTGGCGCGAGAGACCTGCCTTTTCGGCAACCGACCCAAAGCAGCTCCCTTGCTGCGCTCGTGGCGACAACCACCACAGTGTTACAACAGTCGCGGTCCCTACTTGCCGTCGCTCGAGGCTTGGATTTTTTCCAGGACGATGGCGTGCGATCCGCCGCGAACGTAGGCCTTGCCCGTGGCGGTCACGCGTTCGCCGGCAAACTTCAGCAGGCGATCATTTTGTCCTGACGAAGGAGTCTTGTCGGAGATCGGCCAGTAGATGTTTCCATCGTCGCCGAGGATCACCAGCGGCGATCCTGCCTTGGCGCACTTGAGCGCGCAATCGCGACTGATAGGCTTGTCCAAACCCTTGGTGATCGCGCAGGCCGAATCCAGCACCCAGCCTTTGATGGAAACCTGCTCGGGTTTGGTGTCCAACGCCCACGACAAAGAAACGATCGCAAGAACTGTCAGCAGCAGAGCAAAACGAAATTTCATGATCATGTCCCTTTCTTGTATCCCGGCGGATGGACCCGAAAGTTTCTAGAAGCGATTGATTGTGAAAAACCGCTTCTATCCGCGTTCGTCCGCGCGATCCGCGGTTAGCTATTCTCGCACTTTCCGGTCCCGTGACACGCGCGAAACTTTGACGAGCAGTTTCCCGGCTCGGCCAATTCACCATCGGGCCCGATGCAGGTCTGGGTGTGCATGCACCAGAAGAGGCCGTCATTTGAAGGAGGCACCGTCGCATCGTGCTCCACCTCAATGAATTGCCCCTTCCAGCGCAGCGCCGTACACAGGTCTTCGCGTTTCGTATCGAAGCGATCGGCGTCGAGATTCATCATGATGCGGCACCTCCGGAACTCTGGCCCGCGGCTTGAAGGATGGCGCGCTTGACCGCGACCTTCGCCAGCGTGATTTTGTACTTGTTGTGGCTGAGCGGCTTGGCTTGCGCGACGGCGGCGTTCGCCGCAGCCATCGCGGTGTCGGGAGAGATACTCTTCCCCACCAATGTCTGGGCCGCTTCGGGCGAGATCCACGGGATGGGCGCAACGTGTCCGAGCACAACGCGCGCTCTCTTGATGGTGTTGCCGTCCATCTCGAGCGCAACGCTGGCCTGCGCGAGCGGCCAGTCGAATGCCGCCCGTTGCCGCACCTCGTAGCTGGCGGCATTCAGATTCTGCGTTGGCGCAGGCACAACGATCTCGATCACCATCTCGCCAGGCTTCAGATCGTGTTCGAGTTCGTTCTCCGATTTCGGAATCACGAAAAATTTCTCCAACGGCAACTCGCGCACGCCGCTCCCTGGAGACTTTCCCGAATACAGCCGGATCTTCGCACCATAGGCGATCAACACAGGAGCGATGGTCGAGGGGCTGACAAAGTACGCCGGGCCATTGTTGCCGAGAATTGCGGCATAGCGATTGTCGCCTTCGAGCACCATGGATTTGCCGTCCGGCGTTTTCGTCATCAGTCCCATGCCGTTGCGAAAGTACCAGCAGCGCGGACGCTGACACATGTTGCCGCCCATGGTCGCGAGGTTGCGAATCTGCGGGCTGGCGGCCTCGTTTGCGGCATCCGCAAGAACGGGATAAGAACGCCGAACGTTCGGATCCTCCGCGAACTCGGCGATGGTTGTGAGTGCACCGATACGCAAGCCGTTGCCTGGTTGGTAGCTGACGCCGCGCAGTTGGTCGATTTGCTTGATGTTGACCAGACGCTGAGGTGCGACCACGTCATCCTTCATCAGCGCCAGCAGATCGGTGCCACCGGCAAGAATCGAGCCGTGCTCGCCGAGTAGGGTGGCAACTTGCTCCTTGTTCGTCGGGCTGACGTATTCAAAAGCGCGCATTCGCCCTCCTACAATGTAAGACCGAGTCCGAACCCAAGAAAGGCGAGCAGAACACGATCCTGAAATGTTACGCACGCTCTGCCGTCCCTACGGGACTCGGTCTTGTTTCCCCACTCTACCCAGCGCTGAAGCGCTGGGCTAAGCTCTTTCGCCCCCGCGGGGCTGGATTCAGTAGCTTCAGACCACCGGTGCCGCTCAGAGATTTCTCGCGCACACCATTTCAAATCCCTAATCTCATAAACGCCGAGTAGAACGGCGGCCTGAAAGGCGCGTCCTAACCGGTACGCCCTATACCTGGGCCCCGTCCTCCAGCGCTTCCAGCACTCGCGCCGGGGTGAGTGGCAGGAACGGCACTCGCACGCCGATCGCATTGGCGACTGCGTTCGAGATGGCCGCACCGGGCGAAACTACGGGCGGCTCGGCCAAACCGATAACGCCGCGGTCGTCATAACCGTTGCCGGTCATCATGTGTACCCTCAGTTCGCCAACATCGGCAATCCCCGCCAGCCGATAGAACTCCATGTTCGGGTTCAACATGCGCCCGGTGACGGGATCGAGAATCTTCTCCTCGTAGAGCGCATAGCTGATGCCCATGATGAGAGCACCCAGAACCTGGCTCTCGGCGGTCTTCACATCCACCACTAGGCCGCAATCCTGCACCGCGACCATCTTGTTCACGCGCACGATGCCGGTTTCGATGTCCACGGAGACATCCGCCATCTGCACGCCGCCGACACCGCTGTTAGTCAAATCGGGCGGCTTCGACTTGTCAGGGTTCTTGCCGCGAATCGTCATCGGCATGGCGCCAATCTTCGCGCACGCTTCCTTCCACGAGAGGCTGCGACCGGGGTCACTCTTCACCCGCACGGTTGCGTTCACGGCTTCCAACTCCTCCGGCTGTGCCTTCAATGCGGGAGCAAGTTTGGCGAAGAGCACATCGCGCGCATCCACGGCAGCCCGTCGCGTGGAGGAAGTAACGCCGCCCGAGGTTGTGCTGCCGCCGCTGGCGCCCGACACGGGATAACGGCTGTCTCCGATCAGCAGCTTGATGTTGTCGAGCGGAATGCCGAGTGTGTCAGCAGCCACGATCATGATGATGGTGCGACACCCTGTGCCGAGATCCTGAGTGGCCATCTTGATCTCGACCGACCCATCGGGATGAATGGTGAGATCGCAATCGCTGTTGTGTCCGCGGCCTCCCCAGGTGTGCAGCGAGAGTCCGAGTCCGCGCTTGATTGGCCCGCTGGATTTATCGCCGCGTGGATGCCAATTCTTTTTCCATTCCATCAGCTCCGTAGCGATCGGAAGTTCATCGCGATAGATTTTTTCGCGCGTGCCGGTCAACTCAAGATTGCGGGTGATGAAGTCCACCGGATCCATGTTCAACTTGGCCGCGAGATCTTCCAGCGCGCTCATACTGATGACCGCAGCCTGCGGATGGTTCGGCGCTCGCCATGCGCGCGCGCTTCCCTGGTTGGTGGCAATGGCGATGTTCTGCTTGCGCTGGTTGGGAATTTCGAAGATGTACGGAAGCGGGGGTGTACCGCCGCCGCCGATTCCGCCCGTTCCCCACGAGCGTGATTCCCATGCCAGAAGTTTGCCGTCTTTATCGGCGGCGACCTTCACGCGCGCGAAGGACGACGGACGCATGCCCGCAACTTCCTGCTCCGAGTTACGCTCGAGCATGATCTTCACCGGCTTGCCGCCAGCGGCCTTCGAGAGTTGCGCCGATGCGATGCCCCAACGATCAGGGCCAAACTTGCTGCCGAATCCGCCACCGATGTACTGCTGCAACACTTGAATATTTCCCGCCGGCACGCCAAGCGGTTCTGAAACTTGGGAGGCAATGCCGGAAAGATTTTGCGTGGAAACATGCACCAGAAGGTCCTTGTCAGTAGGCCATTCCGACGCCATGCCGTGAGTTTCGAGGCAGCAGTGCGTAATGCACGAAGCTCCGTAGAGACCCTCCGAAACCGCTGCCGCCGAAGCGAAGGCCTTATCGGGATCGCCTTGCGTTTGCACAGCGGTTTTCTTGTAAGGAGAAGGTGATGTTTTTGCCTCAGCGTACTTGGCCGAACGCAATGCCTCCACAACTTTGGGATCGACGCCCGACGCTTGCGCGTCCTTAAGATATTTGTCATCGGGCTTGAAGCTGATGCCGTTCTGCTTGATGGCGGCGATCACCTGGTCGTCCGGGACCTGATTGTCCTCCATGTCTTCAAAGTCGTCACGACTGACCGGTCCGCTATTGACAGCGATATTCTTGGGCGGCTCCGCGTCGGAGACAAAGTGGGGCAGCACCTCATACTGCACCTTGATAGCCCGGACCGCATCCTCGGCGGTTGACTCATCTACCGCCGCAACAGCGACGATTTCATCGCCAGCCCAGAAGATCTCCGTTCCCGGCTGCTGCAAAACTTTGACTGCTCTCACGCCAGTCATCTTTTCGGCTGCGCTGCTGTCGATGCTGGTGATGCGCGCGTGCGCATACGGGCAGCGAAGAATCTTTCCCGCCAACAAGCCATTGGGGTTGTAGTCGTAGGTGTATTTCGCACGGCCAGACACTTTCACGGGACCATCCACTCGCGAAATGCGTTTGCCCAGCAACGGACGGGTTGCGGGATCAGGCCACTGGTATTCGCTCATGACGCTCTCCCTTCCGGCTTGGCCAAGGCGACGGCGCGAATTCCGTCGTAGGTCCCACAGCGACAGTAATTGCCGCTCAGTCCACGGCGGATGTCTTCGGTCGTGGGATTAGGATGCTGCTCGAGAAACTTGGTGGTTGCGACGATAAATCCCGGCGTACAAAAACCACACTGCTGGGCATCGTGCGCGACGAAGGCCTGCATAACCGGAGTCAGCGCGTCGCCTTCGGCAAGACCTTCGATGGTGGTGATGTTCTTCCCCTGTGCGTCGATTGCCAGCATGGCACACGCGTAAACGGGTTTGCCGTCCATCAACACTGTGCAGGCGCCGCAAACGCCCCGGTCGCAGACGCGCTTTGCTCCGGTCAAATCGAAGTTGTCGCGCAACGCATCCAGCAGCGTGACCCGTGGCTCCAACTGCGCGGTCAGCTTCTTGCCGTTGACATTGAGCGTAATCGGGACATTGCCCGGCCCATACACCGCCACTTCCTCGCCAGCGGCTTCGACCACCTTCGGGCCCAGCACCAACGGAAGGGCAACCCCGACGCCGGAGATCTTCATGAAATCGCGACGCGAAACCCCCGAGGCGGTTTCGGGCTTACCCGTAGGATCGTCTTTCATCGTGCCTCCCATTGCGGTGGTTATTCACGATGCGAGCAGGGTTAGTTTGCTCGCAGTTTGCGAGTATAACTCTGGGATAGACGATGGTGCAGCGACACGGGTAGGGATTTTTCGCGGGATTAAAGGCGCGTCAGAAGCTGAAGGGTCATTGAGAAGGCCAAAAAGCAGATCTCTTGCGGGCTGGAGCCCGCTCTTGATGAAAAAGGGCTAACGGCGCACCTATAAGGTGCGCCCCTTCAAACCAAGGAAAAATCGGCGACCCCTTGCGGAGCCGCCGAGAATTGGTTCGTCCAGGAGGGTGTAATTACTTTTTCAGGGTGCGAATATAGGAAACCATGTCCTTGATCTGCGCGTCTGTCAGTTTGCCCTTGTAAGCCGGCATCTTGCCTTTGCCGCTGGTTATGGCGGCCGTCAGGTCGGCGTCTGACATCTTCTGGATGTCGGCGCTGCCCAGGTCCTTGGTTCCCATGGCGGCCTTGCCCATGCCATCCGCTCCGTGACACATGGCGCATTTGGCCTTATAGGTGTCCGCGGCGCTCTGGGCCGCAGCCATAGGGGGCAGGGTCAGCGCAATCACTAAGCCGAAAAGAGCGATCCATTGAAGTCTTCTCATCGTCATCGTTAATCCCTTCTTTACTGAAACCCGCTAAGGGGCAAGATGTGAACAAAAGCGCCGCGAAACCCCGGCGAACGTAATGTACTCCCAGCGGCTGGTTTTGGCTATACCACTTCGGCAGAAAACGCGGGAAAAAACACTTATGACGCGTGATATGCCGCAAACGGGTCGGACGGCCGCCGCTTTCGAGGCGATCGATAATGCCGTTAAAGCATTTATTTTTAGCAACTTATCAATTGTACGTATGCCGAGGTTGGTTTGGCATTCCTTGTGCCCTTAGTAAAGGGAAACCGCTTTCCGCAAGAGAGGTCCGCTGTGGAACCGACGTTGGCAGTGATTGGCTTGAACTTCCGAACTTCACCCGTCGCCGTTCGCGAGCGCTTCTGGATCAGCCAGGCGCGCCGCTATGACGCGCTCCATCAGTTGGTGCGCTCGGAGGGAGTCGAAGAGGTGATCGTTGTGACCACCTGCAATCGCACCGAATTCATTCTGTGGGCCAGTGACGTCCCCACGGCCGCCAATTCGGTGTTACGGTTCCTGACCCAGGAATACCAAATCAAGCTGTGCGAGTGGTCGCATTTTTATCGGCTCATGGATGACGTGGCGCTCACCCATATTTTCCGCGTGACCTCAAGTCTCGATTCCATGGTGCTGGGCGAACCCGAAATCACTGGGCAAGTGAAGCAAGCCTGGGCGCTAGCGCAAGAAGTTGGCACGACCGGACGCTTCCTGGACGCGGTCATGCAGAAGGCACTCACCGTTTCCAAGCGGGCCCGGACGGAAACCGCGATCGGCTCATCGGCAGTGTCGGTACCTTACGCCAGCGTGGAACTTTCAAGACGTGCCCTCGGAGAACTCGCGGGACGCGAAGTGCTCCTGATCGGTGCAGGCAAGATGAGCGAACTAGCCGCTCACTACCTGATCAAGGCCGGAGCCAGCCGCGTGAAAGTGATGAACCGCACTCTGGCCCATGCCGAGGAACTGGCGCAGAAGATGGGCGCCACACCGGTTTCCTTCGACGATCGTTTACAGCATCTGAAAACGGCTGACATTGTGGTCAGCTCGACAGCTTGTCCGCACTACATCCTCAGCCGCCCGGAAGCCGAAGAGATTGCCCGGCTACGGGGCCACGCGCCCATGGTCATGATTGACATCGCGGTTCCACGCGACATCGATCCCGGCGTGCGCGAGGTGGAAGGCATTCATCTTTTCGACATGGACGACCTGGAGCACGTGGTGAAACGCAACGCGGTAGGGCGACAGGCTGCCGCCGAAGCTGCCGAAAAGATTGTGCAGGCGGAAGTGCAGGGCTTTCGTCGTAAATTGATGGCGGAACGAGTGGTGCCGACCATCGTCGCTCTGCGTCAACGCCTCGATGAACTTTGCCGGCAGGAATTGGAAACACTTCGCCAGGAGTTTGGACCGTTCACGGAAGACCAGGACCAGGCGCTCACAACGCTTACAATTCATATTACGCAACGAATTGCCAGTTCCCTGGCTCGTGAACTGAAGGAACTTCCAGAGAGGAATGAACAGGACGTGCTGACCGCGGCGGTGGGTCGCCTGTTTCACCTTGAACAGCCCTTACAGGTTGCCGCCGGCGCCAAAAACTAGAAGATGGCATTTAGCATTTAGCATTTAGCACTTAGCACTTGGCAAAACCGCCTCTTGAGAGGAACAACAGTAGTGAAGGACTTTCGGGACTTACAGGTTTGGCAGTGCGCGCACGATATCACTCTAGCGGTGTACCGCTGCACAAGAAACTTCCCGCGCGAAGAGACCTACGGGATGAGCAGCCAACTGCGGCGTTGCAGTTCGTCTGTAGCAGCAAATATTGCTGAAGGTTGCGGACGGTCGGGCAACCCTGAGTTTGGCCGATTTCTCGCAATCGCAATGGGTTCCGCAAGCGAACTGGAGTACTTTCTCCTGCTCGCCCGAGACTTGGGGTATTTACGCCCGGAAGCGCATGCGTCGATGGCGGACGAAGTCACGAAAATGAGACGCATGCTGAACCGGCTGATTTTGAAGGTGCAAACCGAGGGGCGAGAGGGTCTACGCAAAGCAGGTACAGCCGCGGCTGTCTAGACGACGCCCTCGATTCATCGAAACCGAAGCGACTAGAAGTGGCTAAGTGCCAAATGCTAAGTGCCAACTGCTAACTGCTCAAGGAGTACATACACATGCCTCAAGCTGCACAAAATAATAACGGCAACGGTACTTCGAGCTTCACCAGCGTGCAGGCCTACACGCTGGCGGTGATCACGCTGGCCATCGGAATTGCGGTCGGATACTTTGCCCGCGGATCGGCCCCGGTTTCGACTGCAGGCGAAAGCGCACAAGCCACCTCCGCTCCTGCCGGAATGGGTGGCGCCCCGATGGGATCTGCACAGCTGCCGGGTATTGGCAGCTCGCAACAGCAACAGGCCGCATCGCCGGAAGCATTGGCGAAGGCTGCAGAACCGCTCCTCGCTCAACTGAAGACCAATCCGAACGATTTTGACGCGGTAGTAAAGCTGGGAAATCTGTACTACGACGGCCAAGCCTATCCTCAAGCCATCGAGTACTACGAAAAAGCTCTGGACATACAGCCAAACAACGTCGATGTGCGCACTGACCTCGGCACCGCGTACTGGTACACCGGCAACGCCGACAAGGCCATCGGAAGCTTCGAAAAAGCGCTGGCCATCAAACCAAATCAGGCGGCCACGCTGTTTAACCTCGGGATCGTCAGATGGCAGGGGAAGAAAGATCCCAAAGGCGCCATCGTGGCCTGGGAAAAACTGTTGCAGACGAACCCGGACTATCCGCAGAAGGGCCAGGTGCAGAAGTTGATTGAGGGCGCCAAGATGCACGGGGCGAGCGGAAGCAAAGGGTGAGTTAGCAACTGGCACGTAACAGTTAGCAGTTGACGCGAGCAGAGCGAACCCCCTGCATAGGGCAATGTGCCCAAGTGACCGTTACCCATTGCTGAGAATCACATCGTGTCACGACGCACGTCGCCGCTCTGCCCCAAGACCAGCCCGCAGCGACGCAATGCTCCCGATTTGGGGTAACCTCAGTCCATGAGATTCTCGCTCCATGCTGCTGCCCTTCTCATGGGTCTCTGCCTTCCCGTGATTCTTCTCGCACAAAGCAAGCCATCAGCATCGCTGCTTGTGCTCTCCAAGCAGGACCACACACTCGCTATTGTCGATGCTTCCAGCCTTAAGGTCATCGCCAAAGTACCTGTAGGCGATGATCCGCACGAAGTCATTGCCTCCTCTGACGGTGCGACGGCCTACGTCTCGAACTATGGCTTCGGCGCATACAACAGCCTTGCCGTAGTCGACTTGGTTGCGCAGAAGGCGCTTCCGTCTATCGACCTCGGCCCTCTTCGGGGTCCGCACGGTCTGACCTTCGTCCAAGGCAAGACGTGGTTCACAGCCGAAGCTGCCAAGGCTATCGGACGCTACGATCCCACCACGCACAAAGTCGACTGGGTCCTCGGGACCGGCCAGAATCGCACACACATGATCTATGTCTCCGAGGATGGGCAGCGTATTATCACCACCAATGTCAGCTCCGGCACTGTAAGCATCATCGAACAGATGCCGGTCCGGATGCCCGGCGGGCCACCACCGCCGGGAATGCCGGCGCCGCCCGCTGACATGCCCCGCACTGACTGGAACGAAACCGTCATACGGGTCGGCAATGGTTCAGAGGGCTTTGACGTTTCTCCAGAGAGCAAAGAAATCTGGATTGGTAACGCGCAGGATGGGACCATCTCCATCGTCAATCTCCCCGGCAAGAAAGTCATTCAAACCCTCACCGCCGACGTTCCCGGCGCGAACCGCCTTAAGTTCACTCCTGATGGCAAGCGAGTCTTGGTTTCTACTCTGGGTGGACCGGACCTGGTCATTCTCGATGCCGGGACGCGCAAGGAGATCAAACGCCTCCCCATCGGCCATGGGGCAGCCGGAATCGTAGTGCAGCCGGACGGTTCACGCGCATTCGTCGCTTGCACTCCCGACGACTATGTTGCGGTTATCGACCTTCACTCGCTCGAAGTGGTGGGCCACATTCAAGACGGTCGGCCCGACGGCTTGGCTTGGGCTGTCCGCCCCTGAGTGCTCTCCAACAGAGTGTTGAGGTGAGGTTTGTGGGCCATCGAATATACTCGTCGAAAACGGGGGACGAGTGACTTCGGCTGGCTTGAAATCCAAGCATGTTCGTGCAAAACCCAGGAAGAGGACTTGGTCTCAGCCGGAGACGGGCCTGTTTAATCGAACAGGGAATCGACCATTCGTTCTCGGCCTTGTTCTTGCAGTCCTCACGATCGTTCTTTACTACCCGGCGACGCATCATCCGTTCGTTAATTACGACGACGACGGCTATGTAACTGGGAACGTCCACGTTCAGGCGGGGCTCAACTGGGACACGGTCGAGTGGGCATTCACCACCTACGATCAGGCCAATTGGCATCCACTGACCTGGCTCTCGCACGCGTTGGATTATCAACTCTTTCAGCTTGATCCGACTGGCCATCACGCCACGAATGTGCTGCTCCAGGCGCTGAATGCGGTGCTGCTGTTCTGGATACTGATGCAGGCAACCGGGTTCATGGGCCGTAGCTTTATGGTGGCTGCGCTGTTTGCCTTGCACCCCATCAACGTCGAATCGGTCGTCTGGGTTGCCGAGCGGAAGAACCTGCTCAGCATGTCGTTCTTGCTGCTAGCGCTGGGAGCCTACCGATGGTATGCGGGAGAACCGCGGCCCCGGCGTTACGCGGTAGTCGCAATTTTGTTCGCGCTAGGACTCATGGCCAAGCCGCAGATCATTACGTTGCCCTTTGTTCTGCTGCTTTGGGATTACTGGCCGTTGGGGCGAATGTTCGCCGAACGTCAGCTTGCCTCCCCAGCGACGACTCGATACGAGATACCTGCGCGCGATTTTCGCGCTCTGCTGGTGGAGAAGATTCCACTGGTCGCGCTGGCCGGAGTAAGCGCCGCGATCACCCTGCATGCGCAGCGGGTCGGTGGCGGACTCAACCCGGAGGTAACGCTTTCGGGGAGGCTGGCGAACGCAATTGTCTGCTACGCGCGCTACCTGGGTAAGGCGGTTTGGCCGATGCGTCTCGCGCCTATGTATCCCCATCCCGGCAACTACCTGCCGACGTGGGAGGTGTTCACGGCTTTCCTTCTTCTGCTGGTCCTCACTGCGCTGGTCGCCGCGGGACGGCGTTACCGGTATCTTCCAGTGGGATGGCTCTGGTTCCTGGGGACGTTGATACCCATGATCGGCCTGGTGCAAGTCGGCAGACAAGCGATGGCGGATCGGTACGCGTATCTGCCATTTATCGGGCTGTTCATCATGATCTGCTGGGGTGTGCCGGACGCTATAGCGGCTACGCGCCAGTGGCTGGTAAGGCGTCGCGGCGAATCGACGGCTGCCAGCGCAGAAGCCAATGACCGCCGACCTATCAGCGCCGTTTTGCTGCCGATGGTCTGCGCCGGCGTTTTGGTGGCGCTGGCCGTGGTGACTTATCGCCAGATCGACTATTGGAGCGACAACGTGAGGCTATGGTCGTACACCTTGCAGGTCACGAGTCGCAATTACGAAGCTGAGGAAGACCTGGGAGAAGCACTGCTGACGCGGGGCGACCAAGCCGAAGCCATGCCGCACTTCTACCGGGCGACGGAGATCGAACCCGCGCGGCTACTTCCTCACATGTATATCGCGGTCTACGACCAACAGCACGGGAAATTGCAGGAAGCCATCGAACAATACAAGAAGGCCATTGGAGTGACCCAGAACGCAAGCGCGAACGCTCGGGCCTACGCCAACATGGGGCATGCGTATCTCCAGCTCGGGAACTCGGCGCAGGCGAGCGCAAGCCTGCAGGAAGCGGTGAAGCTCGACCCGCAAAAGATGGAAGCATGGCTTGATTTGGGATTAGCGAAACAGAAGTCTGGCGATCTCTCGGGAGCCATCCAGGCGTATTCCGAAGGTGTGAAGGTGAAGCCGACGGATGTCGGGTATCTGCTGTTGGCTCGAGCGCTGGAACAGAGCGGGCGTCAAGACGAAGCGGCAGCGGCCACGCAGCGCGCTCAGGTGCTGTCGAGGAACTTCGCTGAGGCCCAGCGGGTCGTGGAGCGGCTGGTGGGGCAGTAGGGAGGGGCGGTACCTCAGTTGCGACGCAAAACTCCGCCCTGCACACAGACCCTTCAGTGCGGTGTGATCTGCCAGACGACGCCGCAATTTCCGACACAAGTAACTGGATTTCCTGTGCCCCCGGTGGACGCGGTGCCGTAAATATTTCCGGCGGCGTCAAATACCAGGTTGCTGCGCGGAGATCCTCCATCGAGGCCGTCGGTAAAGTCGTGCAGCGAGGTGTACGTCCAACCTCCGGTGCCGTTGGTCAGCTTGAAAACGGAGCCGAAACGATAGGCTCCATCGCCCGCCGTGGTGCCGTAGAGGTTACCCCCCGTGTCCATGACGAGGTTGGCAACGGGCCCCTTGGCACGCCCGCCACCCGACCCGATAAAGTTATAAAGTACGGCATAGGTCCAACTGCCGCCCGAAGGCGTCAACTCGAAAACCGTACCGCCGCCACCCGAGCCTCCGTATTGCGTTGCCCCATAGAGATTGCCGGAGTGGTCAAAAATGAGGCCGGCGTAAGGGCTACCTCCATCCTGCAGGGTTTGAAAACTATGAATCGTTTTCTCCGTCCAACCGGAGCCTGAGGGACTCAATTCGTAGACCGTGCCATTGCCGTAGGCACCGCCGGCGGAAGTCGTTCCGTAGAGGTTGCCGGCTTGGTCCAGAGTTACTCCCGCCCACGGGGATGCCCCGTCCGCGCCTCCCGTGAAGGTGTAAACCGTGCTTTCCGTCCAAGTGCCGCCGCCGGACGGTGTCAATTTGAAAACGACGCCACAGCCGACTGGACAACTTCCACCTCCGCCGGCGAACGTCGTGCCGTAGAGGTTACCGGCCGCGTCGAAGACAAGAGTTGCACCATAGGGATTCGACCCATCGCTATATCCGCTGAATTTGTAAAGCGGCGTTTCCGTCCAAGGACAGTATGTGGTGTGACAGAAGGTGATTGGAATCTGCAAAGTGTAGACGGTGCCGCAGCCGGTGTGCCCGTAGGCCAAGCATGGTCCATCTATTCCCCCAAAACCGGTTGTGCCGTAGAGTTTACCGTCGCGGCCGAGGACTAATGTGGAGTAGGGAATTACTCCGTTGTTGTTTACGGTGAACACGTAAAGCGGGGTCAAAGCCCAGCCCGTGGACTTATACGCCAGCTTGTAGGCCGTGCCGGTACCGGCATCGCCCTCAAAAGTGGTTCCATACAGACTTCCGGTGGCATCGATGGTAAAACCGAAGGTTGGCTCTGATCCGTCCACTCCGCCGACGAAGTTGTGAATCACCTGGTACGTCTGGGCCTGCACTGCGCCGGCGGCGCCGATGATCAGCACAAACATGATCGCTAGTGCCAGCCCGGCGGCCGCCGATTGCAGGCTGCTCCGGAAAATCCAAGTCCGATGTCGTCCTGGGGTTACCGTACTCATTACCTGTTCTCCATTTCCAAGGTCTGAAGATTGCTTGCCAAGCGGCGCCAACCCGGTACCTAAGCTCGAAGGCTGCGATATTTCTCGTGAGTGCCGGAGCGAATTGATTGTGCACGCTTACGTAGTGTAAAGCAACGGTGGGTGCTTACCGAGCGCGTTGGATCTGACCATAGCACCAGCATTCCGCCTACTACCGCGCAAAATCGTCCGGAAGCCAAAAGCACCCGCGTTCGAAAATGGGGATTCTGATATGCTTCCCAAACACCCGGAGGAATTCGGTGTGACTGCCCCTGGTTTGAGTTCCGGCCAAGATGTTGGGTCCTCTTCGGTCAAAGTCGTTGTCACTTCGGCAAACCTCCGAACATTGGCCCTGAGTCTTCTCCTCATATTCGCGACCGGCGCGCTATACTCCCCTCTCAGGCATTACTCGTTCTTAAATTATGACGACGAGATTTATGTAACAAGCAATATCCACGTCAAATACGGCTTGGACTGGGACACAGTCAAATGGGCGTTCACGACCTACGCGGCGTCCAACTGGCATCCGATTACATGGCTCTCTCATGCCCTTGATTGCCAGCTTTTTTATACCAATCCTTTCCGACACCACGAGACAAATCTGCTACTGCATGTGCTGAATGTTCTGCTTTTGTTCTGGATACTACAACGGGCGACGGGTTTCACGGGCCGCAGTTTCATGGTGGCTGCATTGTTTGCTCTGCATCCCGTCAATGTCGAGTCGGTCGCCTGGATTGCCGAGCGCAAGAACCTACTTAGCATGTTGTTCTTGCTGCTTGCGCTCGGCGCATACGGTTGGTATGCCCATAAGCCGCGAGCGGATCGTTACGTTATCGTAGCGGTCCTGTTCGCTCTGGGGCTTATGGCCAAACCTCAAGTGATTACCTTTCCGTGCCTTCTGCTGCTTTGGGACTATTGGCCTTTGCAGCGGATGTCGGCTGGCAGAAACGCGTCTTCTTCGACGATAAAAGCGCCAGGAACCATGCCAGCTAGAAAACTCTCCTGGCTGATACTGGAAAAGCTCCCACTCCTCGCCCTTTCCGTCGCCAGCGGGTTTGTCACCGTGCGGGCGCAAAGAGCTGATAACGCGATGAGTAACCCTTTAAACGCGTTTCCTTTCGCCATTCGCCTGGGAAACGCTGTACTGTCCTATGCTCAATACCTTAAGACAGCTTTTTGGCCGTCGCATCTTTCGATCTTATATCCCCATCCCGGTTACTCTCTCAAGACGTGGCACGTATTCGTAACGCTCTTTCTTTTGATGGTCATAAGTGCTCTCGTTGTCAGAAATCGTCGTCACCGCTATCTTCTGGTGGGGTGGTTTTGGTTTCTGGGAACTCTGGTGCCAATGATCGGTCTGATTCAAGTAGGGAGCCAGGCGATGGCCGATCGTTACGCATATCTGCCCTTTGTGGGCCTGTTCATCATGATCTGCTGGGGCGTGGCGGAATGGGCCGAGCTACAACATATTTCCACCGCTTGGCTGGCAGGCATCAGCATGGCGGCGTTGTTGACACTAGCGGCGGTCACTCACCGTCAGATTGGCTATTGGAAAGACGACGTGACACTATGGTCGCATGCCACGCAAGTTACTAGCGGTAACTGGGAAGCCGAAAACAATCTGGGCGTTACGCTGCTGAATGAGGAACAAGCGGATCAGGCCATACCTCACTTCCGAGCTGCAGAGTCAATGTCCCCCTCCAATCCCTGGAGCAAGCTGTACATCGGTTTCTATGAGCAACAGAAAGGCCACCTGCCCCAGGCGATTGAGCGCTACAAGCAAGTAATTAGCATGACGCAAAACGACACCCTGCGCTGCGCCGGTCTGCGGATCCCGGCGTTGAGTAATATGGCCTCCGTTTATCAGTATCTTGGGGATTCAGCACACGCTTCTGAATCCTCAGAGGCAGCTAAAAGCGAGAGCCGCGAGGCTTTCGAAGCGTACTCAAAACGTCGATCGGATTAATAATCTCTGTTTGGGAGAAGACTGTCTCCAACTTGGCCAAGGCAAGTCGATTTGTGTGCTATCGAACGAACTGACTACGCGTTCCCTGATTGCAGCGTCCCTTACGAAGCATTCTGCGTTCCCGGGCTGAAAAGCTCCGAGGATTCACTGCAGCTTAGACGCCGGCCTGAAACGCCGGCACTATCCGAATATCGAGTCGCCCAGAGGTTCCCTAACAGAGTCAGCATCTTTTCACTTCTTCACCAACTTCATGATCCAAATTCCCCCTGGGTTTAGACGAAACTGACCTGTGGCTCCTGGGGGGAGTTGTTCAAACGCCCGCACGTAACTCTCGAAATGGAAGTCCGGGAATGCCGGATATCGCCAGTACCTTACCGCCGAGAACGCCATGACGCAAACTAGCACACCCGCCAGCGCTCGAATGGGGACGGGGCGCTGGCGGCCCACCAGCCAGAGCAGCGTCACCATTACCGCAAGCTTAGGGATGTACCAATAGCGCATTCCCAGTCCGGGAACCAGGAAAATGTCCCATTGAAAGTCGATGGGCTCTACACTCGGGAAAGTAAGCGCGGCGGCGAGCACCAACAAAGCGAAGAAAATGAAGCACCGTAACTCCGGGGTTCCGCGGAGCAGCGCATAGATGCATAGCAACGCAGCGACGACCGTAATCAGCACAGCCAATGCCGTGACTTTCCCGGGACCGGGGGCCATCTGGTAGAGACGATTGCGTCCCAGGAAGACAGGCAGAACGATCTGTCCGGCCACAATTTGAGCCAACCGGCTGGCGCTGGCGCCCAACGTCGTGTCCAGACGGGCCCCTGCCGTTGTGAGCAGGGTCAGCCCTTGCAGGAGCGCACATGCGGCGAGCAGCGAAACTTGGACCCAACGCCAGCGCGCAGGCGGACGAGAAACTCCTGGGTTCGCTGATCGACGAACCAGCAGCGGCACCACGGTCCGGGCAAGGGCCACCGCCAACAGGAGTATGCCGACCGGAGTGGTGAGGGCGAATAGCACCAGCACAACAACATCGAAAGTCTTGCCCCATCGTGAGCGGGGCGCTTCCGCAACGATAACCAGCAATGCCAGCACCGCCAGTTGCGATTGTGAGTCCGTGACAATGGCGTGCACCTCGAAGGAATCGGGAACAAAGAGGTACAGCAACGCCAACACACAACGTAAAGGAAGTGGGCCGACATTCCGCATCCGGCCAGAAACCAGGAACAAAGGCGGAACGGCTTCGACAGCCAGAGCGCAGAGATTGAACACAATCGGAACGCGCAGCAATGGCACCCACAGGGAGACCGCAGCCACGAGACGCGGAAAGAGCTGCAAATAGCCGTCGCGCGCGAAGAGCAGGGCCCTCAGAGCGCCGTGGTTGTAGGCATCCGCGAACCAGACCACTCCATCTTCGGCCCAGAGCTGGGCGTGGAAAATAGCGTCCGGGCGGCGCAAGATGAGCAAAGCGCTCGTCACCGTGATCGCGAGAACCCAAAACCAAGCGGATGGGGACGATACTGGGAACCGTTCGGCCGCCACGCGCTCAGTTTGTGTTCCTACAGCTTCCATGAGGTTTGGCGGTTGTATCCTCGGGCAAAAAGGCCGTGCCTGCAAGCCTGCACGGAAAATGAACTCTGACTTGGTAAGAAGCACCGGACAATTGCCTAAGACGGAATTGCCGTTTCAGCTTCCAACAGCCTCACACTATATACCCCACGAGAGGCACCAGCAATTTGCATTGCGCGGCGAGTGGCACGGCCCTAATCGTCCCAGAGTTTAGAAGGTTTTTCTCTTAAACACTTGAACGAACGAGTGCGAACGCGGCTGATACGTTTGGGCAGCGTCGCCCCAGACGTACTCCGTCGGGTCGTTCATATCCACCGTTCCGACTTTTTCGTACTGACGGGGCAAGTAGGAATCAGCCCAAGAGAAAATCAGCGTCTCCGAGGCCGGTAACCTGCCGAACGATGCCGGCACATTGACGAACACCACGTACTCAGGCTGAGCAGCCTCAATTTCGGCGATCATTTCTTTCTGCATCTCCAACGCGTAACTCTGCGGTTCCATCAGGCTGTAGGTGTAGATGTAACCAGTCGCCGAGCGCCGGTTTGCATAAAAATAGATCTCCGGCTCGGAACCTAATACGGCGATTCGAGCCCCAGGGGGGGCATGACTCTTGAGGTAATCGCCCACCTGCACCGCTTCTGGAAAAGGATTCGTGCCGTACACCGTGCGACACGCGGTCAGTGGATCCATCTCGAAGAGATATTCTCGCTGAAGAAATATGGAGTCTGCAAAGGCCACGAGAAAGACGAGAACCGGCAGGAATGCCCACGCTCTGTGCCGGCCTTCTAGAAGGCTCTGCCTCGCTGCCGCTACCGCAACCCCCGCCAACAACGCAATCGCGGGCAGCATGAGGATGAAGTAGTGGTTGCGGAAATAGAACCCAGGACACACAGCCAGGAAGGAAAACAGAAGAAAGCCTGCAAGAAAGGAGCCATGAGCACGGGCTTTGGGATTCCACAGCAGCGCACTAAGACCTATGCCCGCGATGGCCCAGATCCAGAATGCGGGTTTTACGACTTGCGCAGCGTTCAGGCGGAAGTAGTCGAGACCCTCTCGGAACCCAACGATTGAGGCGTATTCCCGAGAATACTGGAACGTCCAGAACCAAAACCTGTGGAAGCTGCCCGCTGCGAACAGAACGAGGCAAGTCACCGCAAAAGGTAGAATTATCCCGAGCACGAGGGCTCCTGCCTTCGGCGCCAGGCCTCGCCAATCAAGCGCGCCGTCCCGATACTTACTCTTAACGAGATACAGGCCGCCGAAAACGGCGAACAGGATACCGGGCTGTTTCATCAGAAAGGCCAAGCCAAATAGCACACCGCTGCAAAGGAAAAGCCAGATGCGTCTGACCTCGATTGCCCTGAGCAGGAGGAGAACGCCACCGAGCGCCGCTAGCACGACAAAATGCGTAGCATGTCCCGCAAGACCCAGTACAGATGGACTGCTGGATAGGAGAGCATAACTGGCGGCAGCGACCAATCCAGCGAGCAGGCCGAACAGACGCCGGGCCAGAAGAAAAACGAGGAGTGTGGTTGCGGCGTTGATGAAGAGCAGACCGAGATGAATCGCACCGGGCGTTTGCCCGAACACTGCGATGATGAGCGAATACGACGCGAAAGTTCCAGGCAGCTTCATGCTGTAAACAAGCTGGTAGGGGGCAATGCCCTGCAAAATCAACTGCCCGGCGTAGGCATATTCCCCTTCGTCCCGTTCCAGCGGGCAGTCACGTAATTGGAAGCGAATAAGAGCAAAAAACAGAATGACCAGCACTAGCATTACGTAGCACCAATAATGCGACGCGCTAGACTTCATCCGTGGCATCACCAGTCATTGTTATCACATGCGGCGGCTGACGGGATTGTCGCGGTGGGTTCCGCTGCGCACGCCAAACCTTGTTGCAGCGCAGACTCCGCGCGGTTGAGCCAACTGATCGTCATTGCCAATTACGAACCGCTCACCATCTTCGCTGCTGCCTGTCCTGCGGCGGCTCTCATTTCTTCTGGCGTCAGGTCTTTGACGCGAGTGGCGATTGACCAGCGATGTCCAAAGGGATACATCACCTGGCCGTAGCGGTCACCCCAGAACTGAGTCATGCCCGACATTGCCACTTGGGCGCCAGCTTGGACGGCCGACTCAAACACGCAGTCGACGTCCTCGACATAGAGATGCAGGCGGACACACGTATCGGCCTTGGCGGTAGTGGGTGAAGGGTTGTTCCACTCCGGATATTCGTCACTAAACATCAGGAACGAGTCGCCAATCCGAACCTGGGCATGCATCACCTTGCCGTCCGGTCCGAAGCTTAAGCCCATGACTTCAGCTCCAAAAGCGCGATGGTAAAAGTCAGCCGCTTGCCTGGCGTCACTTACGACGATTTTAGAGGTAAGTGTATGAAAAACTTAGTGATAGGTTAAACAGAATGGCTCACGAAACGTCTCCTTAGTTCAGAACTCAGTCTGCAACAGCAGAATTCCCTGGCGCCGAGGCTGTCTCCTAAGCAGCCAATTGAGCTATCTTAGCGCAAAACCGCGACTTAGGAGGAATGGAATGGCCGGGCAGAACGCAGTTTTAGCGGCCAAGTGGCTCGCTTTCGTTCACAAATTGGACACAAAACGGACTGTTCAGATGCGGGCAAACTATTGAAAGAACGCCAGCTACGAGGAAATTGAAAAAGGGCGCTCTGGAGGGAAATTCCCTAGAACAATGTCGCAAAGACCTGCACACGAATGGCTTGAAGGTGACGGATTTAAAAGGTTTACGATGGCAGGGGAATTGCTCTTGCATAGCTAGCCTCTCTCGCTATGGGGCTAATTAGTGGGTACATTTCTGATTTGAACCTAAAGGAGGGTTCGATCCTTGAAAATGCGTATCGCTTCGCTGTCACTGCTCACAGTATGCTGCCTGATGCTGGCTGTTGCTCCGGCTATGGCAGACACCCTGTATGACAATGGTCCCTACAACGGTACCAATGACGCTTGGACCATCAACTTTGGCTTCGCCGTCTCCAACTCGTACAATTGCCAGTTCACCGATTGCCTCATCACAGACCTTCACATCGTTTACTGGGATGCCTCGTCGACCGATCTTCTGACCACCGTGGACATGCAGCTCGGAGGTACGTCGTTTTCCGGTGCGATTAACACGCTGACTGGCGCTACCAACCAGTTCCTGTCAACCAATCAGTATGGTTACTTTCTGTACGCAGCGTGGTTCTCGTTCCCCGGCATCGATGTGCCGGGTGGCCAAGGCTATGTGACCCTGAGCAATGCTTGCTCCACTTCCGGCTGCTCGGTTAGCAACCCGATCTACTGGGATGAGAACAGCGGCCCGTCTACAGCCTATGAGAACACCATTGGCTCGATTCCTTCGGAAGCCTTCACTCTGACCGGCACGCCCACCGGCACGACGACCCCTGAGCCCAGCAGCATCATGCTGTTCGGTTCTGGCATCCTCGGCCTGGCTGGCGTACTGCGCCGCAAGCTGACCCGCTAGTTCATTCCGACCCTTCCCCCAGGTCTTTACGAAGCCGGAGCCCAGTGCTCCGGCTTCTCATTTGATTCCACCCAAGGCAACCCTGTTCGTGCGGCCCCCATCAACCGGGACAGGTAACTCTCTTGGCCATCATCTTGAGCGGCGACTTCCGGTCTTCGTGGCCACTGAAGCGGGTATCGGAGAACCAACCTCGAGCAAAGCCGAGAGGCCCTACGCTGTCAATCCAGCTAGAAAGTCGGCCGTGGCTCTGCCGTCCTGCGAAAAAGGGGCTGACCATTCCAGGTAGACAATCAAACCATCTCTCTACTATGAATTTTTCGAATCGGTTGGTAGTTGCGAAATTTATCGGCCCTGGGGTTCACTCAGAAGTGTGTTGCCAGGCCAACAACCCGCAATGCGCCGTAGGACCCCCGAAGCAAGACCGGCTTGCTAGAGGAACTCATTCGGAATGTACAGGAGGAAACATGACCACAATCCGTCCTCCTGGACGCCGAACCGACGGTTTCGCCGCACGCGGGCCATTCGCACGAAAAATACGTTGGGAGCGGCTGGCCCGCGGTAGGCCTCCCCGCTCCCAGATTCCACCGCGAGGCTTTGGGGATCGGCCTCAATGAACGAAGCTAATCCGATGAAGAACGAGTCCTTGGAGGAGCCCGTCTGAGCTGCAACCGTTAAGAATAGTCGATAGGACCCCTGCCCGGCGAAGGAGGTCGCCCCACGTTTCGTTGATGCCAATGTCCATGGGGTCGGGTAAGCTCTCCACGCAGGGTGCCGTCAGAGGACAAACTGGGTTCAGTGAACAATCGTGGGGACCGGCTCCGCCGGGGTTAGTACCGTTACATCCCACTAGGAATCCCGACAAATTAGCCTGTTGGCCCTTAGGGCGATTCACGACCTGCTCAAACGCGGTAGCGGTCTCTGCCCCGTGGCAGGCGTTACAGGTGTTTGCGGAAAAAATCTCCCGAGTAGTGTGGCTGTATACAGGAAAGTTGGTATTCCACCACATCGAACCTGGGGGATTAACAGGTTGGAAAGCTGAAGCACCCAGGAAAGGCTGGGCCCCGAAACTGTTGGGAATATTGTAAAAGCCCGGGAAAGTGATGATGTTCTGGTTGAGATTGATCCACGCGGTGAGCAGCGTGTCGTTACAGGTCTGGGTGTAGGGCGCGCAAGTAAGCGCATTCCAGTCGGTGGTATAAGGGTCTCCTTGCGGAGTTTCCCCCATCGTTGTTTCGTGCAGCACACCCGCACTGAGAAAGAATTCCCTCATCTCCCATCCTTGCCCGGGCGGAGTGGTGCTGTCGGAAAGATAGGTCTCGTTAGTTCGTATGCGGTTCAGATTGGTGCTGGCACCGGCGCTCCTGGTTACAACCTGGTCGGTTATGGCCTGCAAGTCCCGGTTGTAATTCGGATCGTTATCCAGAGCGTGCCACTGGCTTGCCCAATTCAGGACCTGGTTGCAGCCTGCCGCGGGAACGCTGTACTCAAAGATCACATCGAACAGTTCAGGAGTCGCTTCTCCTCCTCGCCCCAATCCGTGCGGGCAGGAGCTGGTCACGCCAAATATGAATCTCAATTCGCCACCGGTTGGCGAACCTCCAGTTTGTCCCAGATCGACGCGATTCACGATAGCGTTGAGCCGCATGGGGGCGTTGATCAGATCGAGCTTGCCGGCAAGGCGCGGCCAAGTGTTCAAGAGCTTACTGGCCATTCCTGGCCGAGCATTCACCTTGAACGTATTAATCACCAGGTTGTTGTTCGTCCAGTTGTTGAGCCAATTCTCCACCATCAGGCGCGGATCCGTCTGGCCATTAGCCAGAGCGGTCATCAATGTGCCGAACGTCCAGGCGCCTTGTGGGGTCCCTACGCCGGTGCATGGGTCCCAGGTTCGCGCCGGATCCTCCACCACGGTGGGGGCCACGATCATTAGCTCCTGGGCAGGTTGGATGGTGAAGCCTGTTCCCTCCAGGATCTGGGGCGTGAATTGAATCGGCTGGTGGGATTGCACTGCCGTGCGGATCTCATCGGGCTCTACGAAATGGATCTTGTCCATGCGGACGAATTGATGTCCCTCGAAAACCGGAATCTCTCTCCCGGTGTCGGCCAGGTTCTTGCGTTGTTGCTGTTCCTTGGCAAATGCCTTCCAGTCAAAATCGACTGCAGCCGTAAATACCGCGGGATCATCTGCGGAACGCCGTAGCACAACGTTCTGGTTCCCCAAGGTCAAAGGCATTACCGCTGCCAGGCCCTCGGACGCTAATCCCGAGAACTTTACCGACAGTTGCGTCTTATAGATCTTCGACGCGGGATTCGGCGGAGTCAGCACGAATTCTTCGACGACTGGCAGATCAGGATTTTGTCGTGGCTTCTTCGCCGGAGCCGCTTGCTGCCCGCGAGTCGCCTCGCCCTCCAGCACCATGGGAGGTGCAACTGTCACCGACCTCAGAGCAACCGTCGAGAGATGAGGTTGAGGCTGGAATACGGCGGTTCTACGCGTAAACTGGCCGCTGGACTGCGAGGCGGTAGAGCGCGCCCGGAGACCGATCGTTAGTGCCGCTGCGGCCAACAAACACACTGCAACAATCCAAAGCTGTGGGCGCGATTTCATAGCCTGCTCCTTCTCTGATCCCCTAAGTTCTTGGTTGGGTGGGTTCTAATCTGAGTCGCGAGGAACCAAGCCATACCAGATGCTTTCCGCTCCCCAGGCGTTCTTGCAGAGCACTGCACACGGCACAAATGCCGCTGGATTCTATCACAGCTGAAGACAATGTGAGCAATGAATTCTGAAGAGATTTCGCCTCTGCAGCGGCTGATAAACCGCAACGAGCCATATCCAATTGTCTAGAACAATGTCGCAAAACGATGCGCATCGCAGGTTCGGCTTAGCTGGCGTACTGTGCCGCAAGCTAACCGGTTAGTTCATTTCGAACCTTTCGCGAGGTCTTCACGAAGCCGAAGACCGGCACTCCGGCTTTCATTTTAGGCTGCCTTAGAATTCGCTATCCGTCGCGGACGAGAACGCTTATGGGCGCGCCCCCTGAGCCGCTTCGAGGTATTCCTGCGACTTTGCATAATCCCCGAGATCGCGATAGGCAAGTCCCATGGTCGTGTATGCCTTGGACCTCATCCTGGGGCTCGGCGTGCGGCTGAGAACGATCTCCGATCGTGCGATGGCCTGCCGCGGATCGCCATGCTGCTGCGCATAAATAGCGAGGTTAAGGTTGCTGAAAGGATCGAGAGGATAGATGTCCACGGCCGCGTGGAAGTGCTTCATGGCTTCCTCAAGTTGTCCTTCGTTCAGCAGCGCTCCGCCCAAGTCATCCTGAGCAATGTAATTGGGAGGGGTGACGGCGATGATGTGCGTCCACAGGATTACATTGTCGCTCCAATAGCCAATCTGACGATAGGTCACGACGCTGAGCGCCACCAGTACCACTACGCTGGCGCCGAATAGCACAGTGGCCGGGACATTTCTTTGCCTTGCCCAGTCCGCTACTCCCCAACAGATCATGATGAACAGTCCGATAAAAGGCAGGTAGGCATAGCGATCGGCCATGGCCTGTTCACCCACCTGTACCAGTCCGATCATGGGCAGCATGGTCCCCAGAAACCAGAACCATCCCACCAGTAGATACCGCCTTCGCCGTTCTCTGAGAACCAGGGCAGTCACGGCCAACAAGGGGACCAACGCTGCCAGCACCTCCCAGGTCTTGAGTGACGTGCCCGGATGCGGATAGACCAAGGCCAATCGTGAGGGCCAGAATGCCTTTCCGAGGTAGCGGGCATAGCAGAGAATCGCATTCCCGATGCGGATGGATAGCGGAAACGAGTTCTTTACGGTGTGCATCGCGCCCGCCGTCTGCTGAACTTGCATGGTGATGAAGGCACTGGCTCCGCACAGAGCGATAAGCGGGAGTTTTTCACCTAACAGCCAGGAAAAACTCCGCTGGGGAAAGGCCGGTTCACCCCTCGTACCAAACGCTGAGTCATGCTCTGCGATCTCCATCCGGCGCAACGGCCAGTAGTCCCAAAGCAGCAGCACGAACGGAAGAGTGACGACCTGAGGTTTGGCCATCAACCCAAGCGCAAAGAATGCGGCGACCACAGCGTAACGGATGGTTCGAGGCTCGCCCACGTACCAGCGGTAAGCTCCCAGCGCGAGCAGAAAAAACAACATGCTCAGCAAGTTCTTGCGCTCGGAAATCCAGGCCACCGATTCGACGTTAATAGGATGCAAGGCAAACAGCGCCGCTACCATCCAACTGCGGCCGGTAAAGCCAGTCGCCTCCCGCAGCACCCAGAACAGCAGCAGGACATTTAGGACATGCAGAAGCAAATTGGTATTGTGGTGGCCAGCAGGATCCGCCTGAAAAAGCTGATAGTCGACTGCGTGCGAGAGCCAGGTAAGCGGATGCCAGTTGCCCGCCTCGGAGGTGGTGAACGCCCATTTCACCGTGTCCCAGTTCAGGCCGGATCTAATCTGCGCATTCTCGGTTACATATACGTTGTCATCGTAATTGACGAACGGATGGTCGCTAACCTGGTAGTACAACGCAACGGTGACAATCACCAGCAGAATGCTGAGAACCCAGCCGTGTTTCTCCATCCCTTGCAGGGGGGCGTTGCTGGAACCAGGCTGGGTCGCCATCTTGGGTGTCAAGCCGACAGAAGTCACTCCTTCTCCCTATAGTTAAGGATTATATTGCGACGATTCTCAGAATGGCCTTATTGTCCGCGCTGGAATTTTTGCACCTGTTCCAGGCATTCACGTTCCTGGGTGAAGTCTCCGAGCGCGTGATAGGCGAGTGCCATCTTGGCGTACGCTTGGGCCTTTTGCATACGCAACTGAGTCATGGCCGGCACTTTCTTGCACCGCTCAATGCACGCAAGCAAGTTCCCGTGAAGTCGATCGTACTCGGCGACGTTCAGATTGCTGGAAGCATCGTTAGGGTTGATGGCCAAGGCGGCCCGAAAGTGCGGAACAGCCTCGTCCGGTTTGCCGGCGTACTTGAGAGCTACACCGAGACTATTCTGGGCGATGAAGTTCGGCCCGGTTACCTGCAAGGTGTGCGTCCAAAGAGTGACGTTGTCGCTCCAGTAGTCGAGTTGAACCCGAGACACTACGGCCAGCGCCATTAACACGGCGACGCTGACAGCCGCCAGCCACGAAGCGGAAATGTGCCATTGCTCTGACCAGTCCGCCACGCCCCAACAAATCATAATGAACAAGCCGATGAAAGACAGATACGCGTAGCGATCGGCCATTGCTTGCACGCCCACCTGGATCAGGCCGATCATGGGAACCAAAGTTCCCAGAAACCAAAGCCACCCCACCATGAGATAACGGCGATGCCGATGGGTGACGACCAAGGCTGTGACCGCCAACAAGAAAAGAAAAGCCGCAAGTACCTGCCATGTTTTGAGGGAGGCGCCGGGATGGGGATAAAAAAGCGCCAGGTGCGACGGCCAAAGCGCCTTTCCTACGTACCGCGCGTAGCAAACGATCGCGTTGCCTAGCCGAATGAGACGCGGAAACCAATTTCTCGCGCCCCCTCTGCCCTGCGCTTGCATGGTGATGAACGCGGCGACGCCGGCAATGCCGAACAGCGGGAACTTTTCCTCGAGCAGCAAGTAGAAGCTCTTGGTTGGAAGGATTGAAGGAACGACGCCAGATGACGGTTCCAGCGCGGGCGGAGACATGCGGCGCAAGGGCCAGTAATCCCACAGCAGCAGAACGCAGGGCAGTGTGATCACCTGCGGCTTGGACATCAAGCCCAGGGCAAACAGCAACGCGACCACGGCATAGCGGCTGACGCGAGGCTCACGCGTATACCACTGGTAAGCGCCCAGCGCGAGCAGAAAAAACAGCATGCTCAGCAAGTTCTTGCGTTCCGCCACCCAAGCTACAGTTTGGACATTAATGGGGTGCAGGGCAAACAATCCCGCCACCATGAAACTGCGCCCAGCAAAACCCGTGGCCCGATACAGTACCCAGAACAAGAGGAGAACATTCAGCACGTGCAACAGTAGATTCACGTCGTGGGGACCAGCGGGACCCAACTCAAAGAGCTGGCAATCCAAAGCGTGCGAGAGCCAGGTCAGCGGATGCCAGTTGGCCTGTTCGTACGTGGTGAATGCCCACTTGACGGTGTCCCACTCCAGACCGGCTTGCACGTGCAAGTTTTCCGTGACGTAGACGGTGTCGTCGTAGTTGACGAACGGATGCTGGTTCACCGGATAGTAAAGCGCGAGGGTCGCGACCACCAACAGAAGGCTCAGGACCCAGGTCCGCGTCTCGATCCAATGGACCCAACCAGAGTCGGGCTGGGACTGAGTTCCCATCGTTGGTATCAAATCAACAGAAGACAATTCCGGCTCCCCAATTGCGAGGATTATATCCGACCAAAGTCTTCAACCAGAGGGCGAGCCGGCGCTAGCGGCGGCGTTGCATGCGTTCCGCCGCCGCGAAACATTCCTGCGCGCGTGCAGTATCTCCGAGATCCTGATAAGCGCGGCCCATATTGTTCAACGCAGCGAACCTTAAGCTGGCGTCACGGGAAGAATTCAGGGCTATCTTATATCGCTCGATGGCCTCTTGCAGGTTTCCGCGCTGTTGCTCATACGTCGCGATATTCATGTTGCTGACGGGATCGGCAGGATAAATTTCCGTCGCCTTGATGAAGTGCGACATGCCTTCCTCGACCCGGCCCTGGCTCATCAGGATCTTGCCCAGATTATTCTCGGCCAGCCAATTGCGCTTCGTGACTTGCAATGTATGCGACCAGAGGGTGGCACTGTCGCCCCAGTATCCGATCTGGCGATGCGTCACCACTGCTAGCACTAAGAGCACCGCGAAGCTAAGACCGGCCAGCCACGCGGTGGAAATGTGCCGCTGCTTCCCCCACTCCGATATGCCCCAGCAGAGCATGATGAATAATCCGATGAATGGCAGATACGCATAGCGGTCGGCCATGCCTTGCATTCCCTGATAACCCACTCCCTCGAGTCCGATCATGGGGACCATCGTCCCCAAGAACCACAACCATCCCATCGTGAGATAGCGCTGCCGCTGGCGATCGATGACGAACGCCGTTATGGCCAGCAGAAACAGAAGCGCTGCGCCAACCTGCCACGCGCTCAGAGAATTTCCAGGATGCGGATAGAACACCCCAAGGCGCGAGGGCCAGAAGGCGTCGCGCAGATACTGCGCATAGGAAAAGACCGCGTTCTCCAGCCGAGTCGATGGCGGATACCAAACGTTGACGGCGCCGGCGCGCACCCCTTTCATGGTCAGGATGGCGCTGGCCGCAGAAAAGGCGAGGAGCGGCAGTTTTTCCAATACCAGCCAGGAAAGTTTCCTGGGCGCCGTTGCCGTTTGGGTTGCGGTCCCGGAATCAGACTCTTGCGTTGAGGCAAACATCCGTCGCAAAGGCCAATAGTCCCACAACAGCAGAACGAACGGGAAGGTGATCACTTGCGGCTTGGCCAGCAACCCAAGTGCGTACAAAAGGGCGACAGCCAGGTACCGGCCGGTTCGGGGGGCGCGCGCGTACCAGCGATACGCGCCCAAGGCCAGCAGAAAAAACAACATGCTCAGCGGGTTCTTGCGTTCGGCAACCCAGGCCACCGATTCGACGTTGATGGGATGTAGCGCAAATAGCGCGGCCACCATGAAACTGCGTCCCGCGTAACCGGTCGCGCGCAGCAATACCAAGAACAGCAGGACAACGTTGAGCACATGCAGCAGCAGGTTGACGTCGTGGTGTCCGGCGGGATTCAGTTGAAAAAGTTGGCAGTCCAAGGCGTGCGAAAGCCAGGTCAGCGGATGCCACGTGTCCACATCGAAAGTAGTGAACGCCCAGGTGACTGTGTCCCAATTGATTCCGCTCTGGACCTGAACATTGTCCGTCACGTAAAGGCTGTCATCGTAGTTGACGAACGGGTACCCGTGAACGGGATAGTAGAGAGCGAGGGTCGCGACCACCAGCAGAAGCGCGAGAAGAAGTGGCTGGTTAAACCAGCGCGAACCGGGCCTGGACTGCGCTTCTTTGTCAGGTGACGAAGCAACTGAAGACATGCTACCCATGCTGCCGACGAGTATAGCGGATTAGAGGTCGCTAGCCGCTGATCCGTAATGTCCCGTATGCCTGTTTGGAATTGAAGGTTGGCTTCTGGAATTGTCACTACGAGCGAGCGAGGAATCTGCTGTTGTTTGCGCCTCACAGCCTGAAGGCTGTTCGTGATGACAACTCAAATCCCAAAACGGGAATGACACGCACTTTCGTGACAATCCCGTGCTGCAAGCGATGGCAACAGGACGAGAATGGTAGTGGCTTCTTAGCAGACCAAGGAGGACCCTCCGATGCGCATTGCATTCGTCTCCCTGCTTACAATTCTATGTCTGATGCTGGCTGTGACTCCGGCAATGGCAGATAGTATCATCTACGAGAACGGCCCGATTAATGGCACAACGGACGCTTGGACGATTTCCGAGGGCTCCGGCTACTCCGTCAGCGACTCCTTCATCCCCAATTTCTATAACGTAATTGTAGAGGGCCTCAACATCGGTGTCTGGCTGTCCCCGGGCGACTCCGTGTCCTCGGTGGAGATGCAAGTTGGTTCCAACCCGTTCGGCAATGACATCTACGACCAGGTACTTTACGCCACCGGTTTCACGGATCTGGGCATCAACCAGTATGGCTATGACCTTCAGCAGGTTAACTTTCGGCTCTACGTCCCTTTGTTCAATTACCCGCCGCCTCCAACCCTTTGGGTCACCCTGTCGAATGCGAACGCCACCAACGGCGACGTAGTCTACTGGGACGAAAACAGCGGCATAGGCTGCTACTCCTATGGCTGCCCGTCCCTGGCCTATCAGACCAGCACTGGCTCGATTCCTTCGGAAGCCTTCACTATCACCGGGGAGTTTGTCCCTTACGTTCCTGAGCCCAGCAGCATCATGCTATTCGGTTCTGGCATCCTTGGCCTCGCTGGCTTACTGCGTTACAGGTTCAATCGATGACGTATTCCGACACTTGCTGGCGTTCTGCGCCGCAAGCTGAACCGTTAAACGCAGCTCTTAGCGCTGAGCGACGGGCTGTCATCGATGAATTGTCATTAAGAGGGGTCGCCGGGCAGGCAGCATGACAATCGAATGCACCTGCGGCTTATCGCCTCACAAAGGTCTTAAAGAAGATTGGATCGGTGTTGGAAAAAGGCCGGCCGAATGGCACTCCATTCCCGGTGAAGACGCCATAAAAGCCATTACCAACGGATTTGAGCTGTTGGTAGTCGCCCAGTACTCGCTGCCGATCGTTGCCGTTGTCCATGGCGGGTGAGAGAAATGTTTCCAAGATCACATCCTGAAAAGTCATTCCATGATTGGAGCTTATTGCCAGGTGCGCAGAAAACCTGGGATAGCCGGACGAATCGATTCCGTCGAAGGTGTCGTACAGCACACCGACTGAACCACTGTAGTCATCAGCCACGGCTACTGATGGGAGCGCAGCCTGAACTTGTCCAGTAACGAAGAACGAAGGTCCGATTGTGAGACCACCCCTGCCGTCGTCCGTGAGTCGGACGATACTTAAGCGGTTGTTCCTGGTGTTGGGATCGCGGTCGCCATAGACAACATATACGTCGCCGGTTCTCGGATCCACCGCGACATGGTCTACACCGCCGAGCAGAGCGTTCACCGTTCCAAACTTGGGCCGGGCCTGCGTGCTTTGTGCTGTAGCAATCAAGGTCCCTGTACTGCTGCCATTTAGCGACCAAGTGAAGCCGCCGTCCACAGAGCGATTGAGTACAAAGTTGATTGTCTTCGGGTTGTCATCGTAGTCGCAGTTTGCAACGCACTGCTGAAACAGGCTGTAAACTGCGCCGCTTCTGGGATCAACGGCGAGGCGTTGGCCGGGATTCATGTCACCGGAAGAAGAGTAGCCCACCAGACTGTCTGTAGTGAAGTCGAGTGGAATGCTGCCATAAGACACAGCCACCCGCATGTCCGGTGCGCCGAGAAAGTTGTCGTAGTCCACATAAACATCGTCCTGCCCGCGGATTTCCGGATCTTTGTTCACCACAAGCCACGGTTGGTCGGCGTGGTTGGATCCAAAAGAATTCGTGCGCTGCGCAGTGCCATCGCTGACAAGCCAGCTCCACTGCGAGCCGTCCGCTGGATCAGAGGTGCTGCCGCTATAAACGTTGTTATAGCCACCGCTGGTCAGGAAGGTTGCCGACATTTCGATGCCACTTCCGTAATCGGGCGTCTGATCACAGGGGCATCCTTCAGCGCCCAGCGCATTTGGCGGAAAGGGGATGGCAAAGTCCTTGCTCCATGTCTCTCCCCAATTGTTAGAGAGCCACAGCGGTGCAAATGTACCGTCCCCGTGCCATTCTCCGGAGAAAGCCAGCAGAACGATTACGCGGCAACCTCGGCTTCTTCCGCCAGGCTCGAAACAGGTTCTTGGATTCAAGGCGATACTAGGTTCGCTATCGCCAAAGGTGTCGGTATTGGTCAAATTGTGATCGGTATTGTTTACCACCGCATCGACCACGAAGACGTTAGGGAAGATTGGCGTTCCCGCCATGCGAACCAGAGGAAGTGCAGGCTTGCCACCCGGAGCATAGTCTTGGGGAATTGCGGGGCGAACATAATGTGTCAAGTCCGGGGGATCGGAGCGGGTGTTTTCCCTGTCTGCGATTATGTTCTGCTGCGCTGAGAAGTGTTGTGCTTCCGACAGAGCTGGGGCCGCCAGAGCAGTGAATAAAGCCAGCGTGCTTATCCATGCAGCGAAATCGTTCTTCATCTTCCGCCTCAGCGTAATCCCCCCGCGCTCGCTGATGTTTCAGCGGTCGGTTAATAGCTTACCTGAGTAACGCTTATTGCTCCAGGGCGTAGTATCCCTGGCGGGCATGCACCTGAAGTTTTTGTGGAGCGCGCACTTCCACTTGTAAAGCGTGGAATCCGGGCGTAACTTCTTGCGGCGGGAAGGACACATAGTACTGAGTGCGCAGGTCCTGTTCGATCTCCGCGAACACTCCTTCCAGGTCTTTGCCGGACTGCGCTACGTAGAACCGGCCACCGGTCTGGTCAGCCAAGCGTTGCAACACCGCGTCACTCCGGGGCGTCCGGTTCTTGCCATGCAGGGTAAGAGCATAGATCTGGACTTCGCCGCGCAGAGCAATGGCGGCGACATCGCGCAGATCATGGAAGCTGTTGGTGTCGTCGCCGTCGCTCAGAACAATGATGGCGCGATGAACGAAATTGCTGTCCTCCGCACGTGCCAGATATTCGTTGCACGCCGCATAGAGCGCGTCATAGAAACGCGTTCCCCATCCCGGCTGACGCAGACGATCCACTGCGTCGATCAACTGTGCGCGATCAGCGGTGGATGTCTGCCAGATGTGGATGTCGGCGCCGAATGCCATCACGAAGGCGCGATCGCTTTGCGGCCGCATGACGCGATTTAGGAACGTGAGCGCCGCGGTCTTCTCGTCGGGCAGAACGCGCTTTACGGAGTCGCTGGTGTCCAGCACAATCCCTAGGCGCAACGGAAGATTGTCGTCACGCGCGAAGTCGTTGAAATGCTCGACCGGAGCTTGATTGTCGAGGATGCGAATGTCCGCCGGTGAAATGTCATGCACCAGGCGGCCTTGTTCGTCGGCGACGGTGAATTGAAGCCTTACTTCGGGTACGGTGTGGCGAATGGTATATCCCGGAGAGCTGGCGGGAGAATAACTGCCTGCGGGAAGCAGGTTCGCCGGCATGGCCGCAACCGCAACCACGCGACTTCCGGCGTATTCGCCTGGACTTGCGCCGGAGGCGCTTGAAGAGGCGGGATCGGCGGCAGAACCGCCGAATCCATCGTCTGCCCATTCTCCGATTCCCACCAGGGTGGCCGCGCTCAAAGCCAGCGTCAAGGCCGTGATGATCGCGGACTTGTGCACAAATGGGTTATCGGCTATGCGCCAGAGGAGCTTGAGCAGGAGCTGAAATCCGCGCGCGGGAAAGGCGTTCCATTGCCATCCAGTGCTTGAGGAATACACATCCGCCGCCGCGACGAAACCGCTGGCGGAGCGCCGCACCGGGCGCACAGGCTGACGTGATCCAAGGACCACGCCGACACCTCGCCCGTTGGTGCAGTGGGAAGGAAGGAAGGTGTGGTTGGTTGCCTGGATCGTTTGTCAAATTAAGGCGGGCGCGTTAATGTCATCCCGCCGGGCGGCAGCGGGACGCCGTTCGCGCCCATCCCGTGGATGACCGAAATAGCGGCAATTAACCCTTAGCGCTTGGGCGCTACCTGTGCTATATTTCTGCAACTCCTCCCCTGCATAACCCGTGGTTGTTCGGAGACAGATAAGGATTGGGAAACCTTCCTGCCGGAGTTGCACCGTGGAACCACAACAAGCTGCCGAAACCAGTTTCAAGGAAATCAAAAACAGCGAAGCCAAGCTCAGCGAGGCCAAGACCAAGGAAGCCAGGTTAGCCGAAGCCAAGCTAATGTCGATCTCGATTGCGATGGTCATGGCCGTCGTCGCCATGCTGGGCGCGGTAACCGCTTATCGCGCCGCGCTGGCCGAGCAGGAAACCTTGCGGGTCGAAAGAAGGTTGCAGCAGGGGGTAATGCTGGAGCTGGAGCACCGGCAGGAGCTGCTCAGCAAAGTCAGCAGCCGCGCCCGCTACGAACATAGCCAGGAGCTGCATAAGAACCAGGCTGACCGCAGCTGGGAAGAAGCCAGGAAAGTTTCGGCGACGGACCCGCGGCAGGCGGCGTTGTTAAACCTGCAGGCCGAAGAGGAATCTGCCTATGTACGGTCCCTGAATCCCTATCTTAGCTACTTCTATGTCGCCGATGATCCGGCCGGACTTGAGGCTGCTATCGCCAAAAAAACCGCCTTGTATCTGCGCGAGTGGGGTTTTGACACGGTGTGGAATGACCCCACGGAGCGGGATGGAAGCAGCTCTTCCATGTGGGAACACCTGGAGGCGACGGTCAAACGGGACCAGATTAGAGTCTTGCACCTAGCCACAGCGGTGGTGCTGTTTGTGCTGGGACTGGCGTTTCTCACCTTCGCGCAGCTGAGCCACGACAAACCGAAGCGCGAAAAAATGCTGGCTCGATTTGGAGGCCTGCTGGCCCTGGTAGGGTTGATCGTTGCCGTGCGGGCCGATCCCGACTCGTTGACAACGTTTCTGAAGTTCTCTATAGGGTTTGGAGTCTTGGCGGTTGTGGGCACACCCTTGGCGCGAAAATTCCATTTTGCAGCGAAAGCCGACTGTGAAGCAGTGTCCACTCGAGTGCGCCCGGGCACTTCTGGGACAGCCGCGCCAGCGGAGGCCGATGACCCAGCGGAGGAAGAAGAGGATGAGCCTGTGCATCCCGCCGAAGTCGAGCCCGCGCTTTTTGCCGGCATGCGTTTGCACACGGCGCCGGTGGCGCATAAGTTTGGCCGTTTCGTTATCTACATGATCGCCATCAGTGCGGTCCTCAGCGCGCTCAGTGGATTTTTCTACAGCCAGGCTGCGGTGAATTCATCCCGGAAAGCTGGCGAGGCCCTCCAGAATCTCGAGGACCTTTTCAAAAAGAACTCGGACCGGGTCACAACGTGGAATTACATGGTGGGAAGGTTGGCAACGGCCGAGGATTACCACCTTCGCTACGAAGCTGCCCGCCAGCGCTTGGAGCTGGCAAAGGAAGCACCCTCTCTGCTGAGCGAAAAGGACGCGTCGGAGCAACTGCGTCTGCGGCGGAAAACTCTGGATGACTTCGAGAAGAAGGAACCGGATGCACATCGACTCCTGACCAGCGACCTCGGACCGGAACAGGACGCTAATTTCCCTTGGAAACTCGTGAGCTCCCAGAATCTGCCGGGAAGCCAGAGTCTGCCGGACCGATGGAAGGCGATAGGTCGCTGGAGCATCAACAATGAAATGAGCGCGGGATATCAAAGAGAGGCAACCTCCTTTCTGGCGCTGTTGACCTTGTTTGCCATTGCTTTGTACCTGCTCGGGCAAGCACTGGGTATGGGCCGGACCAGCGCCGCCTTCATCCTGGTTCTATTCGCGTGCGGTCTGGTTGGGGCGGGCGTCGTGCGTGGACTGTTCATTGGAATTGAAGGTCAAGGTGTCATATTGCGATCGCCGCCCGCTGAGTGCCAACAGGAAGGGCATTCCGACGGCGATCTCGCTGAGATGGCCGCCGACGATTTCGCGAACGGCATGGCAAAGTACGAAACCTCGACCGATGACCACGATGGGTCGGTCGAGGCGGCGAAAGAATTTCACTGCGCCATCGAGATTCATCCCAAATTTGCGCTGGCAAATCTGTATTACGCGCTGGCGACCAATCGCGCCAATACGCCACAACTGAACGAGGGCGCATACGTCAGTCTTATCGCAAAGAATTCTCTTGACGACATCTACCAACACGAACAGCAAGCCATAGAGGCGCTTCAGGGGCAAGGCGCGCTGCCTCCGAACGAGCTAATGGTCGACTATGGCTTCAATCTGTATGCGGGTGGACTGGTGAAGGGCGATCACAAGGCGCTGGACCGTGGCAAGCAAGCAACCATTCAAGCAATTGATCTGGACGAGAACGATCTGGTGACCCGCTTCAACCTTGGGGTCGCGCAGCTTGCCGGAGGTCAGGAGAAGGAAGCCCGGGAAACGTACCGGAAAGCGGTTGAGCTGGGCGATGGACGGGATGACCCATTCGTGACCAACGACGGGCCGGTCATCGGCGGGGCCATTACGGACCTTGAGGTGCTTCGCCAATATTGCCAACGTGTGAACAAAGCGGAGTATTGCAGGCAAGTCGAGAACACGGACTTGCGCCAATTGAAGTCTGAGTTAGTGGCGGCGGCGTGGCCGTTCGAGAAAGGGCGGACGCTGGCCACCTCGGGCATCAAGATCAGCGGCTTTCATCTGAGGGGATCGGCCGCCGGCCTGGGATGGAGTGCCCACGTGGAAAACCTCGCCCCGGATCCTAAGAAACTGCGGGACCAGATCGTCCTCATGTGGTACGCATACGACCCTGAGTGGAAGGTCTGGCGCGTGCTGCCCGAAATCTCCGAGCCAGTACGACCGGAATGGGCACAAGGCGACACCAGCATCTTCTACTCCGTCCTCCGAGGGAGCGATGCGCGAATGTGTCTCCCAGGCGGATCTTATCGCGCTGAATTGTACGTAGACGGCGAGCTTGCGGGTACACAAGAGATCACGTTGAAGGGCCAGAATCTTCAGCCGGTGATGTTTCCTGACATGAGTTTGGCGGTTTGCCGTCCGCCATCGTGGCAGCGCTGGCAACCCCGCGATCGGGATTCGGTGTGGATCCGAGGCTTCGTCGAGGACGGCAAAGCTCGTGGCGTCTTTGTGTTTACCTTCCTCGACCCGCAGCTGGATGGGGACGCCGCTACCAAGGAGAAGGCTTTGCAGCGGGCAGAGACGATCCTGCACAACGAAGGTCTGACACCAGGGCCAGTCGGCGAAAGCCAGATTTACGATTGCGCGGGGCTCCGCGGCAATTCCGGCGATCTGATGGCTGCATTCGGGGAGGACGGGGAACGCTCTATTGCCCGGGCATGGATGACAAGGGAAAAACTCGTAAAAGTGGGAGTCGTTGTCGACAAAAATCTGGACTGGACTGGGTTGACAACGGAAAACCCGTCGCAACCGCAAACGCGCCAGGACTGTGAAATCCTGCTCTCCGCCACCGGTGTCCGCTGAAAGACGCCCGAGATGGCAGGTTGGATTGGGCTTCACCGACCGCGGAACCTTTACGAGCTTTGCACCCGGTTGCATTTGGCAGCCGCCTCAGAGTTTCGAGACCCTCCTACCGTCCAGGTCATCTAAAATACCCATAAACGGGGTTGAGGAGTCCCACATCATGCATAAAGTGGTTATGCTCGTTGCCGCATTTCTCGTGCTTGCCGCGTCGCTGGAAGCCCAACAAATTCGTGGCGATTACCTCGAAACGCGCTCGACGGATGTTTACGTGGCGCAATGCTTCGCCAACGGCGAGACCGGTCTCACCGGCAATCAGGCCCTGCTGGCATGGCACGTACGGGAAGGCTCGTGGAACGGCGTGGAGCTCGACGGCCTGTCGGTCGCGGCCGCTGTCCGCGCCCGGGCCACGCTGGGCGATCCGTACGGCGAGCCTTATCCCGCACAAGCGGTGTTGATGGTGGACGATGCGGCCAATGCCGCGCAACGGCAGGCGCTGATCGCGCTCGCCCAACATGAGGGCGGCAAGCTGCTGGAAAATATTGCGCGCGTCGAGTACGTGCCGGTCATTCTCGACGTGCCCGACGATCCTCACAATGGACATGCCATACTGCATGCCGGACGGCTGGCTACCATTGTGACGCGCCCGCTCAACCACCACGACCATATTTGCGGCAACGAGACCGACTATTATCCTCCGCTGACCAAGGTGGAACATGCGACTTCAGCAGTGGCCTTGACCGACGAGTTCGACGGCAATGGACTGGGATCGCAATGGAACACGCATGGACGGCGCAGCGCCTACATCGGCAGCTTCAGTGAAGGCGGTGTCACCGCGGCAACAGCGCAAGAACAACCCATGCATCACGGGGGAGAGTAAGAGGGTAGCGCGGGACAGAGTTGGGTTGCAGCGCGGGGCTGGCGAGGAAAGATACAGTCGTTGCAGTTATAGGGTCCTTCGCTTCGCTCAGGATGACAAGTATTCAGGTTAGTCCCACATTGTGAGATAAAAGAAGAGTAAAGGAGTCGGTTGTTTACAACGCTTACCCAGCCTATGTCTTACGATGTGGGATGCAACGGATAAAGCGCTCGGGCCTTGACACAGGCACTGGAGACCATGAACCTCGCCGATATTCAAACCCTCTACGCCTACAATCGCTGGGCCAATCATCGCCTGTTCTCCGCGCTGGAAAAGTTAGGCGACCAGCAACTCGCCGCGCAGGTTCAGAGCAGCTTCCCCTCCGTCCGGGAAACTGTGTTCCACATCTTGTTTGCAGAGTGGCTTTGGCTGAAGCGGTGGCAGGGCGCTTCGCCGCGAGCAACCGGGCCCAACCCGAATGTCACTAGCGCAACCTGGAATTCCTTATCGCCGGCAGGAACACCAACCGCGGGCGAACTGAAGACGGCAGCGCAATTGAAATCGTTCAGCGATTCCATTGAGCGGGAACGGCAGCAATTTCTGAGCACCCTGAGCGATGCCACTCTTCACGCTCCACTCAAGTTCAACGACATGGGCGGAAATCCCTACTCTGAGCCGTTGGGACAGTTACTGCAGCACGTAGTCAATCACGGGACGTACCATCGTGGACAGGTCACCACCATGCTGCGACAAGCCGGCGCGGAAACCGTTGCGCTGGATATGCTGTACTTTTTCCGCGAGCAGAATGCGGCGGGAGCCTGAAGATTTCTGTCATATTTGTGGGTACAAGTACCTTAATCTACTGTAATCTGCCGTGAGCGAAGGCTTCGGGGGAACCGAATGGGTATGTTCAGATTGGCGGGGGCTTGGAGCCTGGAACTGGAAGACGGAACTCACCGTGTCCAGGCCGAGATCAAGACCGGCCTCGTCGCACATTTGACGATCACGTGGGATGACCGCGTACTTTACCACGCTCCTATCTACATACTGATCGGAGAACTGCGCCGCTTCCAGCAGAATGGGCACTCCTTCGTGCTCCGGCACCACGGCTACGGGATGTTTGGGCACTTAGTCCTGTCCATGGACGGCAGAGAGTTGGGCGCGAGCCCTGTAGAAGCCTCGGTCTCAACCCCTCAGCAGTTGGCGGCTGCTGCCATCCAATATGTTAAGGGGAAGGCCACCCCTGCAGAAGCCACCGTCCCGGCCCCGCAGCACTCGCCTGCCACGGCCATTCAGTTTGTGAAGGAATTGAGCTGCACCGAGAGCGATGAGGTGGTAGGCAGGGAGGAATACCCGCTCGACAATCGCTTTGGAAGCAGCGCGTTTTCCACCGACCGGCAGGTCTCGAAGGAGACCACCAACGAGTTGTCCATTGACGTGACTGCTGACGTGAAGGGCACTCTTAACGCGCAAATCATGACCGTTATCAAAGCGGAAGTGGCGGCACAGTTTACTCGACAGACGGGGCACACGGTAGGCGAGAAGGTCACTGAGAGCCAGACGCTACACTTCACCGTGGCGGCAAATCAGTCAGTCTTGTATCAGGTGGTATGGAAGCGCAAGGTGCGATGTGGTGAGCACCTGTACATGGCCAACGGTGCTCCGGTGACAATTCCATACCGGGCGGATTACGGTCTCTCTTGCGAGGTACGCACCCTGGAGCTGCCAAAGCCGGCTTAGGAATTGGTGTGTCCGGCCGTAGAGCCCCGGTTGGGATGATAGTACCGATTGGAAGTGCAAAGCGAAAGCCAGCCGATTACGCGCACAGGGCACGCACTTTAGCTGACTGCTGACTCTTACAACGGTATGTTCCCGTGCTTCTTGGGCGGGTTCTTGTCGCGTTTGTTTTCCAGCATCTCGAGCCCCTGAATCAGCTTGCGGCGCGTGTCACGCGGACGAATCACCGCGTCGAGGTAGCCGCGCTCGGCTGCGATATAAGGATTGGCGAAGCGCTCGCGGAACTCCTCGATCTTCGCCTTGCGATCGGTGTCAGGGTTTTCCGACTTCTCCAGTTCGCGACGGTACACGATGTTCACCGCGCCTTCGGGGCCCATCACCGCGATCTCCGCGGTTGGCCAGGCGTAGTTCACGTCAGTGCGGATGTGCTTGGACGCCATCACGCAATAAGCGCCACCGTAAGCTTTGCGGGTAATCACGGTAATCTTGGGCACGGTCGCCTCGGAAAACGCAAACAGCAACTTCGCGCCATGGGTGATGATGCCGCCGTACTCCTGCTGCGTGCCGGGCAGAAATCCTGGAACGTCTTCGAAGGTGATAAGCGGAATGTTGAAGCAGTCGCAGAAGCGCACAAAGCGCGCTCCCTTGATGCTGGCGCTGATGTCGAGCACGCCGGCCAGAAACGCGGGTTGGTTTGCGACGATGCCCACCGGCTTGCCATTTAGCCGGGCAAAGCCGATCACGATGTTCTTGGCGTAATGCTCCTGCACCTCGAAGAAGTAGCTGTCGTCCACCACTGCGTTAATCACATCCTTGATGTCGTAGGGCTGGTTCGATTCGGCAGGGACGATGGTGTCGAGATGCTCGTCGGCGCGGTCGATGGGGTCGGTGCACGCCTTGCGCGGTGGATCTTCCAGGTTATTCGATGGGATGAAGCTGAGCATCTCGCGAATCATGCTGAGACACTCGGCGTCATCGTGCGCCATGAAGTGCGCCACGCCGGACTTCTCGTTGTGCGTCATCGCACCACCAAGTTCATCCTTGGTGACTTCTTCGTGGGTCACGGCCTTGATGACCTCCGGCCCGGTGATGAACATGTACGAAGTGCCCTGCACCATCAGGATGAAATCGGTCATCGCTGGGGAATAGACAGCGCCGCCCGCGCACGGTCCCATGATCGCCGAAATCTGCGGCACCACGCCGGAAGCCAGCACGTTGCGGAGGAAGATGTCGGCGTAGCCCGCTAGCGACATCACGCCTTCCTGGATGCGCGCCCCGCCGGAATCATTCAGGCCGATCACCGGCGCGCCCACCCGCATAGCCATGTCCATGATCTTGACGATCTTGGCCGCATTGGTCTCCGACAGCGATCCGCCAAAGACGGTGAAGTCCTGCGCGAAGACGAATACCAGCCGGCCCTCGATGCGGCCATAGCCAGTGAGGAAGCCGTCGCCGAAATACTTCTGCTCTTCCATGCCGAAGTCGGTGCAGCGGTGAGTGACCAGTTTGTCGGTCTCCTCGAAGGTGCCTTCGTTGAGCAGAAACTCGATGCGCTCACGCGCCGACATCTTGCCTTGCTTGTGTTCGCGCGCGCGGCGCTCTTCGCCTCCACCGGACTCGGCGAGGGAATCGCGGCGCTTCAGTTCGGTCAGCTTCTGTTCCAGGTTCATGGGAGGGATTATAAACAGCGAGCAGGGGATGAGGGCCGAATAGTGGGATCACCGCATGATGTGACGGGGGCACTTGCCTCCCTGCTCGATCCAGAGTTCCAGCTGGGACAAGACAACGTGCCGGAGACAGCTACTTGTGACAAGGCGATATTACGCCAATGATCGTAGCCAGCAAGAGCTTGCCGCTTCTCATTTCATTGACTTACCCCGTCCTTGGCCCTAAGATTCAGCGCTAGTGATCGGCCAAACCATCTCCCGTTACCGCATTGTCGCGAAACTGGGCGGCGGCGGCATGGGCGTGGTCTACAAGGCCGAAGACGTAAAGCTGCATCGCTTTGTCGCCTTGAAGTTCTTGCCTGACGATGTAGCCAAAGACGCACGAGCGCCCGCTCGTTTCCAGCGCGAAGCGCAGGCCGCATCCGCGCTGAACCATCCCAACATCTGCACGATTTACGAGATTGACGATCAGCACGGGCGAGCATTCATCGCCATGGAGTTCCTCGACGGCGTGACGCTGAAGCACCGCATCGCCGGTCACCCGCTCGAAACCGAGTTGATACTTGATCTGGCTACCGAGATCGCCGACGCGCTTGATGCGGCACACAGCAAGGGCATTGT
This sequence comes from uncultured Acidobacteriaceae bacterium, assembly GCA_963794545.1. Classification (GTDB taxonomy): domain Bacteria; phylum Acidobacteriota; class Terriglobia; order Terriglobales; family Acidobacteriaceae; genus Bog-257. The sequence continues at coordinate 119,968 of CAWCEH010000007.1, read as the reverse complement.
TCATCGGGACATTAAGCCGGCAAACATCTTTGTCACCGAACGTGGTCACGCGAAGATACTCGATTTTGGCCTGGCAAAAATTACGCAGCGCGATCCCTTGACCGAGACAGCCAGTCACGCGACCCAACTGACCGCTCAAGGATCACCCATCGGCACTCTAGGTTACATGTCTCCTGAGCAGGTCTTCGGGAAAGAGCTAGACGCGCGAACCGACCTGTTTTCCTTCGGCGCGGTACTGTATGAAATGGGCACAGGGGTGCCCACGTTTCGCGGTGAAACGTCTTCCATCATCGTTGATGCCATATTGAACCGGCAACCGGTCTCAGCACTAAGGCTGAATCCCGATCTACTACCGGAATTAGAAGCAGTCATCTGCAAGGCGCTGGAGAAGGAGCGCAAGCTTCGTTATCAGAGTGCGTCGGAGATGCGGGCAGACTTGCAGCGATTGCATCGCGGATTGGAGACCGATCGCTTAACACGGAGCAGGACAAGCTCCAGCGGAAAGTGGTCATCCACGATCGCGAGGGTGAACAAAAGCAAATTGACGGGGTTGTCGCTAGTTCTGCTGCTCCTGGCGGGAGTCGGAGGATACCTCTGGCGCAGCCGAGCCAGGTTACACACTAGCGGAGCGAATGCGGCGTCCATTGCGGTGCTGCCCTTCGCTGACATGAGCGAGGGCAAGGATCAGGAGTACTTTTCCGACGGACTCGCCGAAGAGTTGACCAACGAGCTCGCCAAAGTACCCGGCTTAAAGGTTACGGGGCGCTCTTCCGCCTTTCAGTTCAAAGGCAAGAACGAAGACGTGCGGACGGTGGGACAGAAGCTGAATGTGGACAACATTCTTGAAGGTAGCGTGCGGCGGGAAGGCAGTCGTGTCAGGATTAGCGCCGAGCTCACGAAAGTGAATGATGGCTTTCAGCTTTGGTCAGAAGAATACAACACCGAGATCAAAGACATCTTCGCAGTGCAGGATGAAATAGCGCGTGCGGTCACCACGGCACTGCAAATCAAGCTGCTCGGCGCCAACGCAACGCCCGCCCTTGCACGGTCGAAGGTCACCAATCCCGACGCCTACCAGGCTTATTTGCAAGCTGCGTATTTCAGGAATCGAGGATTGGAAAAGGCCAACCACGACAAGGCTCTGACTTACGCCGACCAGGCAATCAAGCTGGACGCGAATTTCTCGCCCGCGTGGGCGCTGCGGTCAACCGTATTTGCCAGCATGGGCATGGAGGGCTTCATGGACCCCGGGCCAGGATTTCGCCGGGCGCGCGAGGATGCAGAGCAGGCCATTGCTCTGGACCCGCGTTCGGCCGCGGGATACCTTTCGTTAGCGAAGGTACGTCTGAATTATGACTTCGATTGGGAAGGTGCCGAAGCTTCCCTGAACAAAGCGGCGGCGCTGGAACCAGGAAGTACTGATTTACTCTTCTATCGCGCAGACTTGGAGGAAGCGCGGGGGCGTCTGGACGAAGCCATTGAGTTACGGAAACGGGCAGTCGCCTTAGATCCGCTGTGTTCTTCATGTTATCTAGTCCTGGGAAGGGATCTTTACGAGACTGGACAGTACGACGAAGCCAACACGGTGTTGCAGAAGGCTCTGGAGTTGGACCCTCAACAGGGATTTGTTCACTTTCTACGGGGCCAGATCTTACTGGCGCGAGGGCGCCCGCAAGAAGCCTTGGTGGAAATGCAGCAGGAGACAAACGACTGGTTGAAGTTGACTGGAGAGGCATTCGCTTATCACTCCCTTGGTCGTCAACAGGCTTCAGAAGCCGCATTGAGAGAACTCATCGCCAGCCATGGTAGCGATTCCGCATATCAGGTCGCCCAAGTATATGGATATCGCGGGGAGATGGACAAGGCACTCGAATGGCTGAACCGGGCCTACCAACAGCACGACTCCGGCTTGCTGTATCTCAAAACCGATGGGCTGTTTAAGGGCCTGCACCAGAACCCGCACTTCATTGAACTTCTGAGGAAGATGGCTTTACCGCTGTAATCTGGCTGCTGGCGATCTTTGTTACGACCTTGGCCACCGCCCCCCTGGCCCCTGAGATGACTGGCGAGAACAGCCCATTACACAACTTACCGAAAGCGTACCGTCCCTACGGGACTTCGGCCGAAATGTTCCCACCCACCGGCCTTTAGCGCGCGCGTTTTGCCATCGGCAGTAGCGAGTCTCATCTGTTTCCCGCTCAGGATCTCGCCGATACGCGTGACGGGCACGCCGGCGATCTGCTTGGGGATGCCCCGATCGGGGCGGGCGGTGAAGAGCAGTTCGTATTCGTCACCGCCATGCAGGGCGAGCGAAAGCGCCTTGCGTTCACGAGGATTTCCCTCAGGGGCTAAAGCCCGAGTCATTGTCGAACGCCGTACGGCACGGCTGAAGCCGTGCCCTGACACAAGGCGATGGTCTTGAGAGCCTACGGAAGCGGTCGGCAAAGTTTCAGCGTACACTACCGCGCCGACGCCGCTCTCTTCGCAGATGTGCCCCAGATCGGTAGAGAGTCCGTCGCTGATGTCGATCATGGCGGATGCTAGTTTTTTCTCACGCAGGAACTGTCCGACAACGATCCGCGGCTCAGGATAGAAGTGCTTGGGATGCGACCTCGGGCGTAGCTTTCTTCCATCGCGAAGCTGGTTCAGAGTAGCGACTGCCGAGCCGAGCGTCCCTGTCACATAAATAAAATCCCCGGGCCGCGCGCCCGAGCGCAAGACGGCTTTCCCTACTGGCACCGAGCCGAGCACTATGATGTCGGCGAGGACGCCGTCAGGCGACTGCGCGGTGTCGCCTCCAGCAAGGGAAACTGAATATCGGCTTGCGAGCTTCAGCAATCCCGCAATGAACTTGTCCACCCAACTCTGCCGCAGCTCAGCCGGAAGCGCCAGCGAGAGAAACGCCGCGCGCGGAATTCCTCCCATGGCGGCAATGTCGCTGAGCCCGCGTGCCAGGCAGCGGTGGCCCACGGAATCGGGTGGATGCCACTCGCGCCGGAAGTGCACGTCCTCCAGGCTGAAGTCGGTGGTGACCAGCAGCTCGTGCCCCCGGGGGATTGGCAGCACCGCACAGTCGTCGCCGATACCCTCGCCTACACGTTGTCCATGCTGCGCCGCCGCGCGACGAATTCGTTCGATTAGCAGCTTTTCGCTTAGTGGCACGGCTCTCCTTTGTATGAGCAATCAGGCCAATATACTCGAGGCCACGTGATGCGGCGAGCGGGTATCTAACACTTTAGTATCAGTGACTTATGCCACATTTCATTGACATGGTTACGACGCCTCTGTTACGGTTTGATGTCATTCATTAACACTAGCCATGCGCCCGGCCAGATAGCTAATCGGCTGAAGGTTGGGAGGAAAACCGTTAACCCACGGTTTTCCAGGTACCCGTAAAGACTGACAGTTCGGACCGGCACGGCCCTGAAGTTCCGGATTTTCATAACTTGGTTGCTTCACCTTCCGGAACCATTTTTAACTGAGGGTTATAGTTTTGCGAAAACGCTTTTATATTCTTTTCGTAGCTCGCGATGCAGAAGGCCAGCTACGAAAAATCCCCATTCCCATTCATTATCTATACGTCTTCATGGCCGGCGCCTTGATCGGTATGTTTACCATCACCGGCATGGCGGGCTCCTACACGCGCATGTTGTGGAAGGTGGCCAGCTTCAATCAACTGCGCTCCGAGAAGGACTCCCTGCAGACCCGCTACAAGCAACTGGAGCAGGTCAACCACGAGAAGGACATCCAAGTGGCGTCGCTGGGCTCGCTGGCCAACGAAGTATCCATGATTTACGGCCTGAAGCCGAATCCCAAGCTGTTGAACGATAGCAGTACCATGAAGCAGGATCAGGTGACGTTGTCCTTGGATCAGCTTTATGCCTTGCGCGGTTCCGCCCTTAGTGGCGCGGCGACCGCTGGGTTGGGATTGGGCCTGACTCACGAAGCCACCCTGACCGACTGGATCCGGGCGACCGCCGCGCCAACTTTGTGGCCGGTGATGGGTCCGATTACGGGCTCTTTCGGCGAGCGTATCGATCCGTTCAACGGTGAAGGCGCGTTCCACTCCGGTGTTGACATTTCCTGCCACTACGGGCAGCCGGTATTGGCCCCCTCGGACGGGGTGGTGACCTTCGCGGGACCCTACAACGGTTATGGCCGCATGATTCAGGTTGATCACGGCAATGGCGTCACCACTCGCTATGGACACTTGTCAGGGTTCGCGGTTGCCGATGGGCAGACGGTGCGTCGGGGACAGGTTATTGGCTATGTCGGCCTCAGCGGGCGCAGCACGGGACCGCACTTGCACTATGAAGTGCGTATCCACGATGCGCCGGTCAATCCCCACAAATTCCTGCGCAGCACGAACATCAATCCGGGAGGAATTCCCGCCGGTTAGCCGCATCACCTTCGAGGTTTCTTGGCCGCCGGAGCTTTCTGCTCGGGCGGCTTTTGTGTGTCCGGTCCCAACTCCACCGGCGGCTCGCTGAGTACCTTCTTGAAAAAGGCATACGGAACCTTGGCGGTCAGCACTGCCTCGTCTTTGTCCTGATGGATTTCCAGGCTGTCAAAGGCGGCCTTCACGTCCGGGTCGGGCCCACCACCATCCATCGAGATATTGAGCGACTTGAACAGCGCGAGAAAGGTGTTTACGCGATCGGTGAAACCGCTGGCCTCGTCTTCGCTATGGGTGAGCACTTGCGCCCGCAAGTGGACCTCGTTGAGCGGCCGCGCCGACGCAATCACCGTGCTGTTAGGCGGCAGCAGTCCGCTCCAGCCCCCGGGCACGAGCAGCTCGGCATGATCCTGCGAGGAACTCGCGGCAGGCGGGCGCGCAATGGTCCAGATGATGCTACCCAGCGGCACGCGCTGGTAATACTCGCTCACCAGAGGCGGTCCGGCGAAGGGCAAAGCGGCTTGCCTATAGCGATCGATCATGCCGTGAATTGCGTCCGGTCCTTCGGTGTTCGAGGCGGCAGCAACGTCCACACCGAGCAGCGCAACCCGGACGGTCCGGCCTTCGAGCGGAATGATGTAGATATCGAAATTGCCGTAGTGCTCGACGCTGGCTGACAGCTTGCGCAGGTACACCTCGACGCGTCCGCTGTCAAAGTGTCCCTGCAGAATTTCGCTGTAGCGCGTCTCGGTGGATTTGCCGCGAATGGACGTACCGTAGTGAATGGCCAAGGCTGCTTTGTCCAGATCGCGCTCGAACTCAAAGCCGGTTTGCCGAACGAAGTCTTCGTACTGCGGATCGCGATCTTTGACGGGATGCTTGCCAAGGTCGGTGATCAGGCGGATAGGCGCGAAATTGATGTAGACGACGGCATCGGAATCAGGTAGCAGGCGGACGGCGTCCGGGGCAGCCCGTTTTCGCAGCAGAACGGCGATAACGATGCCACCGGCGATGACGAGAAGAACCGCTACGGCAACCCACAACTGCTTTCGGCGTGTTCGCATGGACTGAGAGTTGATGATACGAGAAAAGGCGGCACAGTGGCCAACCTCGCCGAAATTGGATAGAATGAATTGACCGCATTTCAGCATTGGCGAGGGCCAACGCGCTCCGCAGAATCCCCAGCCACGAGGCCCACGGGAGTGGCGAGTTGTAGGTCTCGGTTTCAGGTAAGTTGTTAAAAGGAAAAGTGCGTCATCCGCCGGGCAGGGCAAACGCATCTTAATTTCTGAGTAGATGGAGCAGGTAGTCATTGTCCCAGCCAGCCTTGAGGCGTTTGCTTTTCATCCCGAGTTTGCAGGTTTTTTCCTGCTTGAGCAGGTTGAGCGCGATGCGGTTGAGCACGGAGTAGTTCTGTGCGGCATGGCCGGCGCGTTTGCGATCAAGGTCTTCTCCGAAACTGACATCGAGGGCCCAGTGCAGTTTGTTTTCGATGCCCCAGTGCTGTCGGATGGAGCGGTTCAGCCGCGCCGCGTCGGGCTTGAGGCTGGTGATGTAGAAGCGGGTCTCGCGCTCGGTTTGGCCCGTGACCTTGTGACAGCGTTTCGCTTCGATGCGTACCAAGCCCTGTAGAGACGCCCATTCCGCGGCCTTCTCGACCAGCGACAGATCGGCAATCACCGAGCAAGTCCGTTGCTCGACCCGCCCGTGGCCGCAATCGATTTCTTCCGCAACCGCATCGCTGGCCAGCATCGGAAACGAGTCTTTGATCTCCTCCAGCAGCTGGCCCTGATTCTCTTTAGACCGCCAAAATATAGTCCGCTTTTTTGGCGGCGATCTTCTCGGCGATGGCCCTTTGACATCCCATGGCGTCGATGGTGACCACCGTTCCGCTCAGTTCCAGCGCGTCCAGCAGCTTCGGAATCGCCGTGATTTCATTGGATTTCTCATCGACCCGCCGCTGCGCCAGCACCAGACCGTTAGTGTTCGCCCAGGCCGAAACCATATGCACGATGGCCTTTTTCCCGGGCACCGAGGTGCCCCGCAGCGCCTTGCCGTCGATGGCGACGACTTCGCCCGCCGTCAGCTTGGCAATCGACGACACCCAGGCGGCAAAGCCCTTTTCCAACTCCTCCGGGTCGAGCGCCGAGAAGACCCGGTTGAAGGTGTCGTGCGAGGGAATGCCGCCCGGCAGCTTCAGAAAGCCGCTCAACCACTCGCGCTTGCAGCGAGCGTAGTCTTCGATCTCGTTCCACCCATTGGCCCCGCTCAAAATCGCCGCGATGGCGATCAAAAGAATCTCTTCCAGTAAGTGTTCCCGCGTCCGCTCCACCCGCGGATCGCGCAAATCAGCAAAATACTTCAGGGGGCTGTCCATCTCCCCATCTCAACTCGCAACAACCGCCCCGCATATAGCAATTAAGATGCGTTTGCCCTGATCCGCCGGGTGGTCTGGTTGCACGTGGTATGCCGTTGTGTTAACCTCGTAGTTTGTCCCGGCTGGCAGGAAGAATCATGCTTGGTTCGGCGCCTACGTGTTGAGCCACGCTACAGTGCTGGCGTAGCTCAGCTGGTAGAGCATCTGATTTGTAATCAGAGGGTTGGGGGTTCAAATCCCTTCGCCAGCTCCAGAATCGTAACCGTGAGCGCGCCGCCCGCCGCGGCGGGTAGCAGGAGCAAGCCAAACGAGACGCGTAGCTCTCCTAGAGAACTGATTCCAGCAGCAGCTTCCTAAATCGCAAAACGCGCGCGGAAGTAAAGCCGCGCGACTGATGTGGAGTTTTGCCGGGATTGCAGGGCGGCGCTTAGCGCGCGGTGTTCTTTGACAGCAGAGACTGGCGATTCCGGGCCAACGGCGACGCCGGGCTCCCAGGATGTCGACGAAAGCGGGATGCTCGGTCGAAATGTGCACAGGTGGCCGAGTGGTTAATGGCAGCAGACTGTAAATCTGCCGCTCCTTGCGAGCTACGGAGGTTCGAATCCTCCCCTGTGCACCAGTTTTTCGGAGCTCCCGCGCGCGCCGCTGTAGCGTGCGTCGGGGTGGTTGAGATGAAGCGGTTATGGACGGCCTTGGGTTTGTTCGCGGTGCTGGCGGTGCTGGCGTGGACTACGATCAGCGACCAGAAGTTCAAGCTAGCGACCGTGGCAGTGTTGGCGATGTTCGCCGTTCGCACCTGGTCGTGGAGCCGCAAGCAAGAGCGCGAGGAACGTGACCGGCACGAGAAAAGTGAAGATTAGCCGTTTGCAATCAGGTTTGCCTCCATGGTTGAGACCGAGGTTCAGTCCAGAATAGCCCTTGCACGACTCATGGTCGCCGAAGAACTGTTGGACAACTTGCCTGGTGAGTTGGGAATGAGAACTGCTCTTTCTCGGGCGTACTACGGGTTATTTCACTCAGCGTACGCGGTGCTGTTGAGTGTTAACGATGTGACGGCGGGTGTTCGTTTGAAGCATGGAGCGGTTTCGAAGTTGGTGCATCGAAGATTGGGCTCTTCGGTGGGTCAAGTGTATGAGGATGCCTTAAGCGCGAGGCGAGAAGCAGACTACGAATCGACGGCGAGATTTTCGCCCATCTCGGTATCGCGGCAACTGAAGGTGATCCGAACCCACGTGCACTGGTTTTGTATGGAAGCGAGCAAGGTGTTGAAATGATCAGCGCGCTTGATGTGAAAAGTGAATTCAGGCGGCGACTGGAGACTGTTGGGTTATGGGAGAGCTTGGATTTGCGCGAATCGCAATTTCTTGACCTGTCGCCGCAGGTTTTTGTCGAAGTGGTCTTGTTCGACGCCGGAGTAATGAACAAAGTCGCTGACGTTGCAAATGATATTCGACTTGCCCATCCAGACGACGAGATCGACATAGTTATTCGCGCGCACTGGCAAGTTCGCAGCGTATCGTATGCTGGAGTTGCAAGGGATCTGAGCGGCGGCATTCTCACCGCCGAGAGATTTGAGGTTGTGATCGCATCGGGAAGTGCAACGCAGAACGTTGTTGTGGATGTGACTAAGGTTGCTATCGATCTGCTGCAATCAAGACTGCATCAGACTGTTGTCGATCCGATAGCTCATCGACGGATTGTCGCTGATTTAGTGCGCGGATATGTCGAGTTGCATCTCTCGCAGGGCGGGACTAGCTACTGGGATCCAGTTCGATTTCCGCAGTTGGATATTAACGAAGCTGCGGTGCAGTACATGATTGGCCACCAACTCTTTAAGATTGGAGCCTAGCGGGGCAAGTGCGGTGGCGGGAGTAACTCAGTGGTAGAGTCACAGCCTTCCAAGCTGTTGGTCGCGGGTTCGATTCCCGTCTCCCGCTCCAGAAGTTTTGTTGACGGTGTGCAGTTGAAGGGCTGATGTAGCTCAGTTGGTAGAGCACTCCCTTGGTAAGGGAGAGGTCATCGGTTCAATCCCGATCATCAGCTCCATGAGTTTGAGCCAGGCCCGTGAACCCGGGCAGGATGGATTTCTGGTCCAGTGAACATTCAGTCGGACTCGCGAATACCGTTTCAGCAGGCTGCTCTTCGCATCGAGAATCTGGACGGGTTTGAGCAGTTTCGTTCCGCTCTGGCGAGGATTTTTGCGGCGGACGCGGTGGAGGATTTTCTGCGGCTGCTGCAGCGCAAGGGAGTTCCAATTCGTGATTTCGATCGCGTGTTGCGCGAGAAGTTGCTGGAACGAACAGACCAGAAGCTGGCGCAGGCTGGAAAATCGGCGCAGCAGTTGTATGGCGCGCTTCCGGTGAGCGATCAAGCGCAAGTGCGCGAATTTTATTTGACGGCGCTGGAGGCGGTGGACCTGCCTCGGCGCGAGAAGTTCAACAAACTTTACCGGTACTACTAGGGTAAGGGGTTACATTGGGTTCTCGGTTAGGTGGCCAGATTCGGATTCCAGCGAACCGTTTCCGGCAGGCGGCAGATGAGCGCTGGAAGGATGCCCAATGTCTTCATCGGAACAAGAGGTTTGAAGGTGCGATTTATCTGTGCGGTTATGTTCTTGAGTGTTTCCTGAAGTTTGTCATCTGTCAGACGAGGAAACGCAAGAGCATGGACCTAGGTGAAGCGAAAAACTTGGGACATAACTTGATTGAGCTGTTGGATAGAAGTGGGCTGAGAGCTGCTCTCGTCGGCCAAAGCAAGGATTTGTTGGTAGCGTTTGACCGGATCAACAGTCGGTGGGTGCCCGAGATGAGGTATTCCGGAAAAACAGCCGACCAGAAGTCCTGTGAAGTTTTCTTGCGAGATACAAAGGATCTACGGAGTTGGCTACTGACGCAATCAAGACCGTGAGCCGTGCTTTGGAGACCGGCCTCGCCGAAAAAGGTGAGAAGGTAGTAGTGTGGGCTGATAAGAGCGACTACAAGGACTTCATCCGGATGTATGTAGTGTCCGACTATTTCAAAGGTATGTCGGAGAAAGAGCGCTTAGGCGAGATCTATTCGATCTTGGAATCGCACGGTGCGAAAGGTCTGATCAGAAAGATTTCCTTGTGCATTGCCATGACAAAACGAGAATACGACCAAGAATTTGGCGGGGACGTTTGGCTTGGTGTTTTGGATAAGGTCTATCGAGGGATGAACCCCCGTCCTCGGGTGCGTCGCCTGGCCGGCGCCCATGGCAAGAACTGAGCTTCTTAGGAGCACTAATTTATGGCGAAAGAGAAATTTGACCGCAGCAAGCCGCACGTGAACGTAGGCACGATCGGGCACATCGATCACGGCAAGACCACGTTGACGGCGGCCATCACCAAGGTATTGCAGAAGCACAATCCCAAGATCGTGTTCCGCAGCTTCGACTCGATCGACAACGCTCCGGAAGAGCGCGAGCGCGGTATCACCATTGCCACGGCGCACGTGGAGTACGAGACCGCCAACCGGCACTACGCGCACGTGGATTGTCCCGGGCACGCCGACTACATCAAGAACATGATCACCGGCGCGGCGCAGATGGACGGCGCGATTCTCGTCGTTGCTGCTACCGATGGACCGATGCCGCAGACTAAGGAGCACGTGCTGCTGGCGCGCCAGGTTGGGGTGCCGTACGTGGTGGTGTTTCTGAACAAGTGCGATGCGGTGGAAGATCCCGAGCTGATCGACCTGGTGGAGATGGAGGTCCGCGAGCTGCTGACTAAGTACAACTTCCCGGGCGACGACCTGCCGGTAATTCGCGGCAGCGCTCTCGGCGCGTTGAACGGCGAAGCGCAGTGGGAAGCCAAGATCGACGAGCTGATGGATGCGGTGGACAAGAACGTACCGCTGCCGGCGCGCGACATCGACAAGCCGTTCCTGATGCCGATCGAAGATATCTTCTCGATTCAGGGGCGGGGCACGGTGGTGACGGGCCGTATCGAGCGCGGCAAGGTGAAGGTGGGCGAGGACGTTGAGATCGTCGGTTTCCGCGAGACGCGCAAGACGGTAGTGACGGGCGTGGAAATGTTCAAGAAGCAGTTGGACGAAGGACTGGCGGGCGACAACGCCGGCCTGCTCCTGCGCGGCACGGCGAAGGAAGACGTGGAGCGCGGCATGGTGCTGGCCAAGCCGGGATCGATTACGCCGCACACCAAGTTCAAGGGCGAGGTGTACGTGTTGTCGAAGGACGAAGGCGGGAGGCACACGCCGTTCTTCAAGGGCTATCGGCCGCAGTTCTACTTCCGCACGACGGACGTGACGGGAGTGGCGACGTTGCCGGCGGGCACGGAGATGGTGATGCCGGGCGACAACGTGAGCCTGGAGATTGAGCTGATCACGCCGGTGGCGATGGAGAAGGGCTTGCGGTTCGCCATCCGCGAAGGCGGACGCACCGTGGGCGCCGGCACCATCACCGAAATTATTGCGTAACGGGGAATTCTTCGGCGAGGCTGCGTAGCTGCGCCTCGCTGATTTCCGCACTTCGATGCGGACAAGGCTTCGCGGTATTAAGCCGCGAAGTAAACGAAAAGGGAACGGTTCAATGCCTCGCGAAATCGTGACATTACAGTGTGGAGAGTGCAAAGATCGCAACTACTCCACGACCAAGAACAAGAAGACCACGACGGCCCGGTTGGAGTTCAACAAGTTTTGCCGTAAGTGCCGCAAGCACACGTCGCATAAGGAAGTGAAGTAGCAGTCAGCTCTCAGCGATCAGCATTCAGCCGGTGAAGTGGATGCGGGAACGCGGGCGATAAGGCACGGGATAGGATTCGAGGGCACCGGCAAAGGGCTTCGGGCCTCACGCAACTTGCAAGGGCTGAAGGCTGAGTGCTGAATGCTCTTTTCACAGGGGCGTAAGCTCAACGGTTAAACTGTCGGTCTCCAAAACCGAACTTGGGGGTTCGAATCCCTCCGCCCCTGCCAGTATTTGGATGCACAGCGCAAGCGTTGCGGGCCCGGGGATGAATGTAGTGAGGCGCCGCGGGCGCCGGAAGACAGGTATTAGATGGCGAAGTCAACAGCGATCGAAGTAGCGGGCGACAATAAGCTGGGTACGATCAAGGCGTGGCCGCAGCGCGTCAAGAGCTTTTACAACGACGTGCGCACGGAGATGAAGAAAGTCACCACGCCGTCGCGTAAAGAAGTGCAGGGCACGACAACGGTCGTGATTATCACCGTGTTTCTGTTCGGCGTGTACTTTGCCGTCGTTGACAAGATCCTGGGCCTGTCTCTCGATCGCTTCCTGAAGTTTTTGACACACCGCTAATGCGCGGACACATGACAGAAGAAGAAATCAAATCGGAGAAGAACGGCGCCGAGCTGCAGACCGGCGCGGAGGAAGTCACCGCTCCGCTTTCCGCCGACCAGCCGAACCCGCAGAACCCGAATATGAAGTGGTACATCATCCACACCTATTCGGGGTTCGAGCGTAAGGTGAAGGAGTCGCTGGAGTCGCGCGTGCGCGCCTATCCCGAGTTGGAGCACAGGATTGGCCGCGTGTTGATTCCCACCGAGTCCGTGACCGAAGTTCGCGGAGGCAAGAAATACACCAGCGAGCGCATGTTCTATCCCGGCTATGTGCTGGTTGAGATGGACATGGACGACAACGTGTGGCACGTGGTCAAAGGAACGCCGCGGGTGACGGGATTTGTGGGCACAGGCCAGCAGCCCACTCCGCTGTCGGAAGAAGAAGTCAACCAGATCGTGTATCGCGTCGCCGACAGCAAGGAAAAACCGAAGCTCAAGGTCAAGTTCGAGAAGAACGAGTCGGTGCGCATCAGCGAAGGTCCATTCGCCAGCTTTACCGGGGTGGTCGACGAGGTCAACGAGGACCGCGAGACGCTGAAAGTAATGGTCACCATCTTTGGGCGGTCTACTCCGGTGGAACTGGGATTCGGGCAGGTGGAAAAAGTTGTCACGTAGGCAAAGACGATGGGCACCTTTTCGGCGAAGTTGCGAGTGTGGAATCCGGACCATCCCGAAACGGTGGAGGAGTTGGACCTTTTCGTGGACACCGGAGCGGCTTATAGCTGGATTTCCAGGGCGCGCCTTGAGCGCTTGGGTGTCGTCGCCACTCGACGTATGCCCTTTCGCACGATTGAGGGGCGAGTGCAGGAGCACGATTTAGGAATTGTTTACATCGGTAAGGACGGGCGGTCGGTACCCGACATCGTGGTTATGGCGGAGGCGGGCGAGGTGGAAGTGATTGGTGCGCACAGCATCGAAGGCCTCGGTCTGGCTGCTGACCCGGTACAGAAAAAACTGGTCCCTACTGTGATGTTGGCATTGAGTTCGACGAGTTCATAAACAATACGGGCGAGTGAGCCCGAGTGAAGAAGAACAAATATGGCAAAGAAGATTACCGGTTCGGTGAAGTTGCAGATTGCGGCGGGTAAGGCCACTCCGGCTCCTCCGGTAGGTCCGGCGCTCGGTCAGGCTCAGATCAACATCATGGAGTTCTGCAAGCAGTTTAATGCCAGGACCAGCGCCAAGGAACTCGACGGGCTGATCATTCCGGTGGTGGTGTCGGTGTACAGCGATCGCACCTTCAGCTTCATCACCAAGACGCCTCCGGCTTCGATTCTGTTGAAGCGCGCCGCAGGCGTGGCCAAGGGTTCAGGTACACCGAACAAGGACAAGGTTGGCCAGGTCACGGAGAAGCAGGTGCTGGAGATTGCCAAGCAGAAGATGCCCGATCTGAACGCGGCTTCCGTAGAAGCGGCCATCAAGAGCGTGAAGGGTACCGCGCGCTCCATGGGCATCGAGATTACAGCATAAGTTTGTCCCACAATGTGGGATTATCGGCGGCCGCCTGGTCGCAGTCGTAGATACCACGGCCCTCCGGCAACAAAGGACGGCGGTGGGAGACGAGGAGAGCAATGCGGAAATCCGGAAAGAATATCGCGAAGGCGCGTGGCGCGGTTGAAGCGCGTTCGTACACGCTTCAGGACGCAGTACCCCTTTTGCAGAAAGTGAAGTTCGCCAAGTTCGACGAGACAGTGGACTTGACGATGCGCCTGGGAGTCGATCCCAAGCATGCCGACCAGATGGTCCGGGGCACGGTGGTCCTGCCCCATGGGCTTGGAAAAACCAAGAAGGTCCTGGTCATCGCGAGTGGCGAAAAAGTGCGCGAAGCCGAAGCCGCGGGCGCCGACATCGTGGGCGGCGAAGAGATGGTGGAGAAGATCCAGAAGGAAAACTGGACCGACTACGACGCCGTGATTGCCACGCCCGACATGATGAAGTCAGTGGGCCGTTTGGGCAAGGTGCTTGGCCCGCGCGGGCTCATGCCCAATCCCAAGACCGGCACCGTGACCTTCGATGTGGCGGCGGCGGTGAAGGAAACCAAGGCCGGCAAGGTGGAGTTCCGTACCGACAAGACGGCGCTGGTGCATGTGCCAGTGGGCAAGATTTCGTTTCCGCCGGAGAAGCTGGTGGAGAATGCCGCCACGGTGATTACCAGCGTGATCAAGGCCAAGCCCACGGTAGCCAAGGGCAAGTACATCAAGGGCTGCTATCTCAGCTCCACCATGGGACCGGGCGTTGCCATTGACACGGCACCGGTGGAAGCAGCGGCGCGAGCCTAAAGTAACCCGTAAAGAGGCGCGTTTCGGGCGCCCGGGAAAAGGATTCGAAGATGGCTGTCACAAGAGCAAGAAAGATCGAGCAAGTCGAGCAGCTCAAAGAAGAGCTCCAGAGCGCGAGCCACGCCGTCGTGGGCACCTTCAGCAAGTTGACGGTGCAGAAGGATTTTGAGCTGCGCAAGGCGGTACGTACCGCGGGTGGGCGTTATCGCGTGGTGAAGAACACGCTGGCGGAGCGCGCCGCCCAGGGAACCAAGGTGGAAGAGGCGATGAAGGGCCTCGCCGGAGTTACTTCCATCGCTTACACCGGCGGCGATCCGGTGGCCCTTGCTAAGGCGCTAAGCAAGTATGCCAAGGACAATCCGGAGTACACCTTCAAGGCCGGCATCGTGGATGGCCGCGTCATCGCGATCAAAGACATCGACGCGCTGGCCAGCATGCCGTCCAAGGAAGAAATCCACTCCAAGCTGCTGTTCCTGATGAACGCTCCGGCGCAGCGCCTGGTGACGGTGATGAATGCCATTGGACGCGATCTGGCGGTCGTGATCAACCAGGGCGTGGAGAAGAACAAGTTTGGTGGCGCGCCGGAAGCGGCGCCAGCAGTCCCGGCGGCTGAGCCCGCGGCGGCAGAAGTGCAGGCTTAGGCAGGGGGCATACGAGTTTGGAAGTGCGCGAGCGCTTCCTTAGAGATTGCGTTATCCGTTGTGAGGCGTGCTGTTCCTGCGTGAGTCTGGCATGCGGGAGGCCGAAAGGTCAGCACACTGGAAGCCTCGAAGACCGATAACGAAATCAACACAACGAATAACGAATAGGTGGATAAACACATGGCGGATTTGCAGCAGTTGGAAGAAACAATCGTAGGGCTCTCGCTTCTGGATGCGGCGGCCCTGGTAAAGAAGTTGGAAGAGCGTCTTGGCGTCTCGGCGGCGGCTGCGGCCCCCGTCATGGTGGCAGGCGGAGCCGGCGCGGGCGCCGCGGCAGCAGCCCCAGCGGAAGAGAAGACCGAATTCGCGGTCGTGCTCACTGCGGTGGGCGCCAACAAGATCAACGTGATCAAGGCCGTCCGGGAAGTCACCAGCCTGGGTCTGAAGGAAGCCAAGGACCTGGTCGATGGCGCTCCCAAGACCGTGAAGGAAGGCGTCTCCAAGGACGAAGCCGAGACCATCAAGAAGAAGTTCACCGAGGCAGGCGCGACCGTCGAGGTGAAATAAGCTTCCGTCCCCCTTTGCCAGGGTATGGGCAGAGGAGGGACGATTACTCCGGCGCGCTGACCGGAGTTAAGGCTGCTGCCGCCTGCGGTTAAATGGGGCGGCGGCTACGTTCCTCTTCACGTGAGAGCGGTCGTGAAGGGGCGCGATGAAGCCGAGGAAGTAGAGCAGTCCTGCTCAGCAGGGACTGCGGAATTCCCGGGCATCGTTGGGCCGGATTCTTTCGGGGAATCCGGAGCATCAAACAGGTAGTGGCAGGCGGCAAGCTCAACCGGAGTCGCGTCAGCTCAGGCGCGACGGTGGGCTAGCCGAGGACAAGGCCTGAAGATACTGGCGCGGGAAGCGAAAAACATCGCGGCACGTTTCGTGCCGAAATCCTGGACCGATTGGTCATGGGATTGCAGAACGCCTGACATGGCGCTTGCGGGGACTTTTGTCTCCGTAGGCGCACTTGCGTTTTTGCGCGTTCCCTTCTTCTTCCGCTTTATCTGTCACGGTGGGACGGCGGTCCTGTCCGTCACACATGCGCATTAGCGGCTTGCATGGCCACGCATGAGCGAGCGGGCCAGCACTGATATAGGAGCTTTATACATGGCAAAACAGAAAACTGCCAATCGAAATCGATTCGATTTCTCCAAAATTCCGGCTACCATTCAGATCCCCAACCTGATCGAGGTGCAAAAGCGTTCGTACGACCGCTTCCTGCAGATGGATGCGCTGCCGAGCGAACGCGATGACGGCGGTTTGCAGGCGGTGTTCCAGTCGGTGTTTCCGATCACGGACTTCCGCAATGTTTCGCAATTGGACTTCGTGGAGTATGCCATTGGCAACTGGGAGTGCAAGTGCGGTCACCTCAAGGGGCTGAACCACCTGCGCACCACGTGCCGGAATTGCGGCGCCACGGTGAAAACCGATCCTTTCCACTTGGGCGACGTGCTGTGCACCAAGTGCGGCACCTACAACGCCAATACACCCGATTTCTGTAATAAGTGCGGCGACCCGGTGGGGTTGCAGTTGAAGTACGACGTGGCCGAATGCGAAGAGCGCGGGATGACCTACTCCGCCCCGCTGAAGGTCACCATGCGCCTCACCATCTACGACAAGGACCCGGAAACCGGCAACCGCTCCATCCGCGATATGAAGGAGCAGGAAGTCTTCTTTGGCGACATTCCGTTGATGACGGCGAACGGCACTTTCATCATCAATGGCACCGAGCGGGTGATCGTCAGCCAGTTGCACCGGTCGCCTGGTGTGTTCTTCGAAACCGCGAGCAACCGCACCTATTTCCTGGGCAAGATCATTCCGTACCGCGGTTCGTGGGTGGAGTTCGAGTACGACCAGAAGAACATCTTGTACGTGCGTATCGATCGCAAGCGTAAGTTCCTGGGAAGCATCTTCCTGCGGGCGCTGGGCCTGCGCTCCGATGAGGACATCCTGCGTACGTTCTACACCGTTGATCGCATCGCGCTAAAGGACAAGAAGCTGTACTGGACGCTGGAACCCGGCGTCGAACGGCCTACCAATCTCGTTGGTATGAAGCTGGCGCATCGGATTGCCACCAAGGGTGGGGAAGAGATCGCTCACTCCGGGCGCAAGGTCACTTTGGCGGTGATGAAGGAAATCCAGAAGCACAAGATTTCCGAGATCGAAGTTGACCTCAGCGACATGGAAGGCGCTTACGTTGCTGCTGACGTGGTGGACACCAACACCGGTGAAATCCTGTTGGAAGCCAACTCCGAGCTTACCGCTGAGAAGCTGTCGAAACTGCTGGACGCGGGGGTTGCCGAAGTGCACGTGTTCTTCCCGGAGCGCGACGATGTGGGCACCGTGGTCAGTGCCACCCTGCGCCGCGATTCGGTGAAGACTCCGCAGGAAGCGCTGATCGAGATCTACCGCAAGTTGCGCCCGGGCGATCCGCCGACGCTCGACACAGCGACCTCGCTGTTCCATGGCATGTTCTTCGACCCGCGCAAGTATGACTTCTCGCGCGTGGGCCGCCTGAAGTTCAACATCAAGCTGTTCGAGAGTGAAGACGCCACCCAGCTCGACCACCGTACGTTAGAGCCGGATGATTTCTACGGCACCATCCGATACCTGCTCAAGCTGCGCAAGAACATCGGTTCGGTGGACGATATCGATCACCTCGGTAATCGCCGCGTGCGCGCGGTCGGCGAGCTGCTGGAGAACCAGTTCCGCATCGGACTGGTCCGCATGGAACGCGCCATCAAGGAAAAGATGAGCGTGTACCAAGAGATGTCCACGGCCATGCCGCACGACCTGGTGAACGCCAAGCCGGTGATGGCGGCCATTCGCGAGTTCTTTGGTTCGTCGCAGTTGTCGCAGTTCATGGACCAGACCAACCCGCTGTCGGAGATCACGCACAAGCGGCGTCTGTCGGCCCTTGGGCCGGGCGGCCTGTCGCGGGAGCGCGCGGGATTCGAAGTCCGCGACGTGCACCCGACGCACTATGGCCGTATCTGCCCGATTGAAACGCCGGAAGGTCCGAACATCGGCCTTATCTCGTCGCTGAGCTGCTATGCGCGGATCAACGACTACGGATTCATCGAGTCGCCCTATCGCAAGGTGAAGGGCGGCCGCGTTTTGGACTTCGTCACCGTGGTCAACGCTGGCGACAGCGACTACCGCGTGGGCGATCACATGGAGAAGTCTGAAGCGACCAAGGCCAACAACGATCTGCGGGAGCGTCGCAAGAAACTCATCGACTTTGAGCCGTTCTCGTTCTATCTGTCGGCGTGGGAGGAAGACCGCCACGTGATCGCGCAGGCCAATGCCGAGATCG
This sequence comes from uncultured Acidobacteriaceae bacterium, assembly GCA_963794545.1. Lineage (GTDB taxonomy): Bacteria > Acidobacteriota > Terriglobia > Terriglobales > Acidobacteriaceae > Bog-257. The sequence continues at coordinate 101,578 of CAWCEH010000007.1, read as the reverse complement.
ACGACAAGGGCCGCATCGTTGCCGAACTGGTGAACGCCCGCAAGGCCGGCAACTTTGTGCTGGTCAGCCGCGATGAAGTGGACTACATCGACGTGAGCCCGAAACAGCTCGTGTCGGTGGCCGCCTCGCTGGTTCCGTTCCTGGAGCACGATGACGCCAACCGCGCTCTGATGGGCGCGAACATGCAGCGGCAGTCGGTTCCGTTGCTGCGCGCGCAAGCGCCAATCGTCGGCACCGGAATGGAAGGGGTCACGGCGCGCGATTCCGGCGCGGTCGTGCTGGCACGCCGCGGTGGCATCATCGACTCCGTCGACTCCGAACGCATCATTGTGCGCGTCGAGGGCGAGCATCATCCCATGCAGCTTTCGCGCGAGGTGGGCAGCGATATCTATCAGCTCACCAAGTTCAAGCGTTCCAACCAGAACACTTGCATCAACCAGCGTCCCATCGTGATGAAGGGGCAGCGCGTAGCCAAGGGGCAGGTCATCGCCGACGGTCCCTGCACCGACATGGGTGAGCTGGCTCTCGGCCGCAACGTCCTGGTCGCCTTCATGCCCTGGCGTGGCTACAACTTCGAGGACGCCATCCTGGTCTCCGAGAAGATGGTGAAAGAGGACTATTACACCTCGGTCCACATCGAGGAGTTCGAGATCGAGTCGCGCGACACCAAGCTCGGTCCCGAAGAAGTTACGCGCGACATTCCCAACGTTAGCGAGTCGGCGTTGCGCGATCTCGATGAGAGCGGCATCATCCGCATCGGCGCCACGGTAAAGGCGGGCGACATCCTGGTGGGCAAAGTTACGCCGAAGGGCGAGACCCAACTCACTCCGGAAGAGAAGCTGCTGCGGGCCATCTTCGGCGAGAAGGCCGGCGATGTTCGCGATGCCTCGCTCACCTGCCCTCCGGGCATCGAGGGAACGGTGGTCGACGTGAAGATCTTCTCCCGCAAAGGTCAGGAGAAGGACGAGCGCGCCAAGTTCATTGAGTCGGAGCAGGTGGCGAAGCTGGAAAAGAACCTGGCCGACGAGATCCGAATTCTTACCGACGAGCGTTTGAAACGTCTCGAGGCGTTGCTGGGCGGCAAGGAAGTCCTCGCCGACCTGCACGACGAACGCACTAACAAGCGCCTGTTGACCAAGGGTGTGATTCTGGACCGCGACACTATCGAGCGGATCTCGACCCGCAACCTCAAGCGCGTCAAGTTCCCAGACAAGGACCCGCGCATCAACGAGCAGATCGACGAAATCGAGGAGATGACCTCGCGGCAGATTGACGTTCTGCGCAAGATCGTCCGCGAGAAAGTCGAGAAGCTGCAGAAGGGCGATGAACTTCCTCCGGGCGTGATCAAGCTGGTGAAGGTTTATGTCGCCATGAAGCGCAAGTTGAGTGTGGGTGACAAGATGGCCGGGCGCCACGGTAACAAGGGCGTCATCGCGCGCATCCTGCCGGAAGAGGACATGCCTTACCTCGAAGACGGGACGCCGGTGGAAATCGTTCTGAATCCGCTGGGTGTGCCAAGCCGTATGAACGTGGGCCAGATCCTGGAAACGCACCTGGGCTGGGCCGGTTACGCTCTGGGGCAGAAAATTGGCGAGCTGTTGAAGGAAAACTCCAAGGCTGAAGTTCTGCGCCGGGAACTCAAGGTGATGTTCAAGGACACGCCGTTCGTGGACAACCTTGTCGGCCTCGACGACGAAACCCTGGAGCATGTGGCGGACGGCATGAAGGAAGCCGTTTACTTCGGCTCGCCGGTGTTCGACGGGTCGAAAGAAGGAGAGATCAAGTCATTGCTGGCGCAGGGTGGCCTGCCCGAGTCGGGCAAGACCTCTCTCTACGACGGCATGACCGGAGAGAAGTTTGAGCAGCCAGTAACGGTTGGCTATATCTACATGCTCAAGCTCTCGCATCTGGTGGACGACAAGATCCACGCGCGTTCGATTGGACCGTACTCGCTGATCACCCAGCAGCCGCTGGGCGGCAAGGCGCAGTTCGGCGGTCAACGCTTCGGCGAAATGGAAGTGTGGGCCCTGGAGGCCTACGGCGCCGCCTACATCCTGCAGGAACTGCTCACCGCGAAGTCCGATGACGTTTATGGCCGTACCAAGATTTACGAGGCCATCGTCAAAGGCGAAGCGGCCATTGAGCCGGGTGTGCCGGAATCGTTCAACGTTCTAATTCGTGAGTTGCAGTCGTTGTGCCTCGACGTGGAGTTGATCAAGACCAACGAGCGCAAGGTGCTCCCGGCAGCTCCGGTCGCAGCCGACTAGGGTGATTTTATTGGTTGGATCCCTTGCCTTGAAGGGGCACGGCTTCAGCCGTGCCGGCAAGGGGCGCGAAAGATTTGGCCTTTAGGCCCTGAGGGGAAAGTCCCTCAGCGGCTAAAGCCGGGTCTTCTGGTTGCATTAGCGGCACGCCTGAAGGCGTGCCCTTTCAAAGAAGAATTGGGGTAACTGCCTCCTTCGCTCCCGCGGGAGGCAGCACCCAGGGAAACAGGAAATACCGGGAGCCGCCAGCGGCCGCGCAAGGGCCGCAGGTCCCTGCAACCCGTCGCGGGTCCCGCAGGGGAGGAGGACGTTTTGTACCGTTCGAGTCCATTTGATCTCGGAAATGCCATCGCCGACTTCGACGCAATCCGTATCAGCCTGGCTTCGCCCGAAAAGATCCGCAGTTGGTCTCACGGCGAAGTCACCAAGCCGGAGACCATCAACTACCGCACCTTCAAGCCGGAGCGCGACGGTCTGTTCTGCGCCCGCATCTTCGGGCCGGTAACCGACTGGGAGTGTCTCTGCGGCAAGTACAAGCGCATGAAGCACCGCGGCGTGATCTGCGACAAGTGCGGCGTGGAGGTAACCCTTTCCAAGGTGCGCCGGGAGCGCCTCGGCCACATTGAGCTGGCTTCGCCCTGCTCGCATGTGTGGTTCTTCAAAGGACTGCCCAGCCGTATCGGACACATCCTCGACATTTCGCTGCGCGAACTGGAATCGGTACTGTATTTCGAAGCCTACGTCGTGGTCGAAGCCGGCGAAGCTCCGGTCAAAGAACGCGAAGTAATCAAGGACGAAACCAAGTACCGCGAACTCGATCAGGCGCATCGCGCCAGCGGCTTCAAGGCCATGATGGGCGCCGAGGCCATCAAGGAACTGCTGAAGCGCGTCGAGGTGGACAGCCTCTCTGGCGAACTGCGCGAGAAGATGCGCAGCGAGACTTCGGTGCAGAAGCGCCTGAAGTATGCCAAGCGCCTGAAAGTAGTTGAGGCATTCCGCAAGAGCGGCAACAAGCCGCAATGGATGATCCTGGACGTAATTCCGGTAATCCCACCGGAGCTGCGCCCCTTGGTTCCTCTCGATGGCGGCCGCTTTGCGACTTCTGACTTGAACGATCTGTATCGCCGCGTCATCAACCGCAACAATCGCTTGAAGAAGCTCATGGACCTGCACGCGCCCGAAGTGATCGTGCGTAACGAGAAGCGCATGTTGCAGGAGGCAGTGGACGCGTTGTTCGACAACGGACGCCGTGGCCGCGTGCTGCGTGGCGCCAATAACCGCCCGCTCAAGTCATTGTCCGATACGCTGAAGGGCAAGCAGGGCCGCTTCCGGCAGAACCTGCTGGGCAAGCGCGTGGACTATTCCGGCCGTTCCGTCATCGTGGTGGGTCCTGACCTCAAACTGCACCAGTGCGGCCTGCCCAAGAAGATGGCTCTGGAACTGTTCAAGCCATTCATCTATCACCGTCTGGAGCAGACTGGACACTGCACCACCATCAAGCAAGCCAAGGAAATGGTGGAGCAGCAGGAGCCTATCGTATGGGACATCCTGGAAGAGGTGATTAAGGACCATCCGGTTCTGCTGAATCGCGCTCCAACGCTTCACCGCCTCGGCATCCAGGCTTTTGAGCCAGTGCTGGTGGAAGGCAAGGCCATCAAGATTCACCCTCTGGTCTGCACCGCATTCAACGCTGACTTCGACGGCGATCAGATGGCGGTACACATTCCGTTGTCGCCGGAAGCGCAGGTGGAAGCCAGCGTGTTGATGCTGGCCTCGCATAACATCCTGTCGCCGGCATCGGGACAACCGATCACCGTGCCTACGCAGGACATGGTGCTGGGCATTTACTACCTGACAAAAGGGAAGCCAGGCGCCAAGGGCGAGGGACGCGCGTTCGCCAACATCGACGAAGTAATCCTGGCGAAGGAAGCGGGCGAGGTGGAAACACTGACCCCGATTCGTTTGCGTTACTCGGGCGAAGTGATTGACCTGACCATTGCGTACGACGATCAGGACGTGATCCATACCGAGCCCACGAACTTCGAGCGGCAGTTCATCTCGACTACGGTGGGTCGCGCCATCATGAACGACCACCTGAAGCGCGGCGCCCCTGAGATGCCCTATATCAATGGCTTGATGAAGAAGAAGGGCGTGGGCAACCTAGTGAACTACTGCTACCTGCGCTTCGGTCTGGAAACCACGGTGCGGATGCTCGATGGCATCAAGCAGCTCGGTTTCCACTACGCCACCACGGCGGGCCTCTCGATTGGAATCGACGACATGGTCATTCCGCCGGGCAAGGCGGGCTTGGTGCGCGACGCTGAAAAGCAGGCAATCGCTGTGCAACAGCAGTATCTGGACGGCGCCATCACCAACGGCGAACGCTACAACAAGGTCGTCGAAATCTGGTCTGCGATCACGGAGAAAGTTGCGGACGAGATGTTCGGCGCCATGCAGGAAGACGATAAGAAAGGCGACATCAATCCGATTTACGTCATGGCTGACTCTGGTGCTCGCGGCTCGAAGCAGCAGATTCGTCAGCTCTCTGGTATGCGTGGCTTGATGGCCAAGCCCTCGGGCGAAATCATCGAGACCCCGATCACGGCGAACTTCCGCGAAGGTCTCACGGTGCTGGAGTACTTCATCTCCACTCACGGCGCGCGTAAGGGACTGGCCGATACCGCTCTCAAGACGGCGGATTCTGGCTACCTGACGCGGCGTTTGGTGGACGTGGCGCAGGACGTGATCATCAGCGAATACGATTGCGGTACGGTCGACGGCATCTACGTCACCTCCATCGTGGAGTCGGGCGAGATCATCGAACCGCTGCGCGACCGTATCGTGGGTCGCGTCTCGCTGGAGAAAATCAAGGACTACGAAGGCAACATCATCGTTGACATCAACCAGGAGATCACCGAAGACCTGGCGGGTGCGGTGCAAGCGGCCGGTATCGAGCGCGTCAAGATTCGCTCGGTGCTGACCTGCGAGTCGAAGCGCGGTGTATGCGTGATGTGTTACGGGCGCAACCTGGCTTCGGGCCGGTTGGTCGAGTTGGGCGAGGCCACGGGCGTGATCGCGGCGCAGTCCATCGGCGAGCCTGGAACCCAGCTCACCATGCGTACCTTCCACATCGGCGGTACGGCATCGCGAGTCAGCGAACAGTCGCGGCTCGATGCCAAGAACAACGGCAGCGTGCGCTTCATCAACCTGGTGACCGTGCGCGCCAAGGAAGGCCACTTGGTGGTGATGAACCGCAACGGCTCCATCGCCATTCTGGACGACAAGGGTCGCGAAAAGGAGCGCTATGCCGTGGTCTACGGCGCCAAAGTCAAGGTGGAGGACGGGCAACAGGTCGGCTTGGGTGATGTCCTGGTCGAGTGGGACCCCTACACCTTCGCCATCCTGACCGAAATTGGCGGGACGGTGCAGTTCAAGGACCTGCAGGAAGGCATGACCCTGCACGAGGAAGTGGACGAGGTCACGGGTCTGTCGCGGCATGTCGTGATTGACTCGCCGGACGAGAAGCGTCAGCCAACCATCATCATCAAGGGCGCCAAGGGCAGCAAGCGTTATCTGATGCCGTCCCGAGCTCACTTGATGGTGCAGGACGCCGATACGGTGACTCCGGGCGACGTGCTGGCGAAGATCCCGCGCGAAACGACCAAGACCAAGGACATCACGGGTGGTCTGCCGCGCGTGGTGGAATTGTTCGAAGCCCGCAAGCCGCGCGAAACCGCGGTCATCAGCGAGATCGATGGCGTGGTCAAGTTTGGCGATGTTGCCAAAGGTCAGCGCAAGATCTACGTGGTGGCCGACAACGGCACCGAGAAAGAGTACCAGGTGCCGCGTGGCGTTCACATCAATGTGCAGGAAGGCGAGCGCATCCGCGCTGGCGAGCCGCTGATGGATGGTCCTCTGAACCCGCACGACATTCTGGCTGTGCTGGGTGAGAAGGAACTGCAGGCGTACCTGGTAAATGAAATCCAGGAAGTTTACCGCTTGCAGGGTGTCAACATCAGCGACAAGCACATCGAGGTGATCGTGCGCCAGATGATGCGCTGGGTGAAAGTGGAAGACGTGGGCGATACCTCGTTCCTGCTGGAACAGCAGATCGACAAGTTCCGCTTCCGCGAAGAGAACGAGAAAGCGATTGCTAATGGCGGCAAACCGGCCACTGGCCGTCCGCTGCTGCTCGGCATCACCAAGGCGTCGCTCTCCACCGATTCGTTCATCTCGGCGGCGTCGTTCCAGGAAACCACGCGCGTGCTGACGGAAGCCTCCATTCAGGGTGCCGTCGATCACCTGCGCGGCTTGAAGGAAAACGTCATCGTGGGCCGTCTCATCCCCGCGGGCACCGGCATGGAGTACTACCGCAATGTTCGGCTCTCGCAGGAGATGGAAGAGGCCGCAGCCAAGGTGCAGGAGGAGGTCACGGCCGCGTACGAGGAAGCCGAACGCGCGCTGGAACTGCTCCGTCACGAAGGCGAAAACGAGGCGGAAGAACTGACGGCAGAATAAGAAGGATAGAGCGGGGCGTATGCCCCGCGCCCGCCGCAATTTTAATGAAGGCTCCATGTGAACAACGTGGAGCCTTTTCCGCATGGGGCATCAGATCCTTTCCGGAATTATGCCTTTCACAAACCCTAGCGATTACTAGTTAGCTGTGGAGTGGTATCGCAAAGCCGCCTTACAGGGTGACGGAGGGCAAATACAGCAATGGGCTTCGCGTATCTTACGGGGGGAGGGCGCTACCCTTGACCCGACGAAGGCAGTCGAATTTTTCTTTGAAGGGGCAGAAAGGGGAGATGCGTTCGCGGGGGAGATGCGTTCGCGGGGGAGATGCGTTCGCGGGGGAGGAGGCTCGGTGGGTGTTACCGGGCAGGGGCCTGTTTCCAATTCCAAAGAACAGATTTCAACGCCGCTTGTGAGTGGCTTGGGTAATCTTCCGATTTCACTTTGGGTTTGCGGCTACGACTGAGTACCTCCATTCCTTGTGCCCCTTGTAGAGCACATACATAAACCGGCCGTCGATGCGAACTTCAATCTTCGCTCCAGGCCCAAGTTTCGCCAGCGGGCTCTCCTTACGTGCGTAAGCTAACCAGATCACGGGCATCGACGCCATCGCGCTCGACTCGGGGGTGATTCGGTATCGGTGATCACCCAGCAGCACAGAGTAGATTCGCCGAGTTGAATCGGCGCAATCGGTACTTCCATTCGCTGCGGCGGTCCCGTCGCCAGTTGCCCTCGCGTTGGCGGTTGACTCGCAGTGAGTGCCAGCAGATGCGTCACTCCAACCTTCAAGAATTGCGGTCTGATACGGCAAAGCGGCTACATCTGCGTTTAGCTTCTTGATCTGCTCCAAAGTCTGCTTTGCATCGGCATTCCCTTGATCAGCGGCTTTTTGGAACCAGGCGATGGCTTGGACATCATCTTTCGGCACTCCAAGGCCCTCATGGTAAAGCCAACCTAGGCCCTGCTCAGCGATTACATCGCCGTGTTCCGCGGCCTTGCGATACCAGATCATCGCCTGAGCATAATCCTGAGGGACACGCTCACCGTCCTGATACATCCCCCCAAGGTTCCTCTGGGCGGCGGCGTCGCCCTGCTCGGCGGCTTTGCGAAACCACTGCGCAGCCTGAAAACCGTCTTTAGGAACGCCTTTCCCTGTGAAGTAATGGGTACCGAGGTTGTATTGCGCGGCTGCATCACCCTGCTCAGCGGCCTTGCGATACCACATCACCGCCTGTGCGTAGTCCTGCGGCAGACCTTGGCCGTTGGCGTACATGACACCGAGGTTATATTGCGCGTCTGCGTAACCCTGCTCAGCGGCCTTGCGATACCACATGACCGCCTGTACGTAGTCCTGCGGCAAACCTTGCCCCTTGCCGTACATGACGCCCAGACTGAACTGGGCGGCGGCATCGCCCTGGTCAGCGCCCTTGCGATACCATGTTGCAGCCTGTGCGTAGTCCTGGGGCACACCTTGCCCCTTGTAGTATGCCAAGGCGAGATTGTACTGCGCGTCTGCGTAACCCTGCTCAGCGGCCTTGCGAAACCACATGACCGCCTGTGCGTAGTCCTGCGGCAGACTACGCCCCTTGGCGTACATGACGCCGAGATTGTATTGCGCGACTGCATCGCCCTGGTCAGCACCCTTGCGATACCACTCTGCTGCTTTTACGTAGTCCCGCTGCACGCCCTTACCGCTGTCGTACAAAAAACCAACGCTAACTTGGGCCGCGGGATCTCCGCTGTTTGCTTTTTGCAGCAACTGCGGATCAATCCCGGGCGGTTCTTCGGGAGCGTGCTTGCGGCTCGTTGCCTTCGTCTGCATGGCAGGGGATTCCGTCATCGCTCGGATGACGCTATCGCTAATGTGTGCGGACTTAAGCTCGATGAGTTGATCGGGCGTGAGGTCAAATGGCTGCGGGCGTTTCCTGATCTGCTGGACGATGATGTCATCGCTCGGTCCAGCTTTCGACATTCTGATCACGTCATTGACCGACAGGACCTTCTGTTCCGAGTGCGGGGCTGAGGGCGAGGATGGAGAACCGACGGTGATCTGCGCACCGCAACAAACACTCCCAGAAATCAGAAGCCAGAAAAGGAGTAAGGCATACGGAAGACCAGGCGCCACCGACCCACGGGCGTCGGGGTGTGCAAAGGCTGCGCTTCTCATCACGCCAGCGAGAATACGCCCACGAGGTTGGCTTGTCAGTGATAACTGGACCTTGCTGTGGTGAGACAACGTCGTTTGACATGAATTCGTGAAATTGCCCCAAGTTTTCAAGGAACGATTCTGATACTCTACATCAAACCACATCAGCAGAAATAGGCAAGCGACGGTTGTACACAGTGGAGGAATGAGTGGAGATTCTAAATATGAGACAGGAACGACACGGCATTTTTGAAGGGCACGAAATCTGGGGAAAGCAGTACGAAAGTGATGATGGCGTGTTTTCATGGTTGATCGGTGCGTGGCCGACAGATGAGGGGCCGGGGGAGGTTTGCTGGGTGAGCGGCGGAAATATTCTTGGGTTCGAGTCCACTAGCTTTGACGGAAAGAAATTAGTACAGGCGTTGGGTCCAATCTCTGAGATGAGCGCGGAAATGAAAGGCGCAATCGTGAAAGCAATCGGTGAGTGGGAAGCAAAAGCGAAGGGCGAAGCATGAGCGAAAAAGTCGTGTACTTGTGGCGTACTTCAAAACCACGTTTCTCGCGTCCTCTGCTTTTTGTGCTTCCTTAAAATTCAATAACGCGGCTCGAAAATCCGCCCCCCCGGGCACCATTCGTAAGCCACTCTGAATACGACATCTTGCCGGAGCTGTAAAGCCGGTCCTCAAGGCCATGGCGTCGAGTTGAATGAGCCCTCCCGATGCACAATTTTCCACAGAATTGGTGTAAGCTATTTCGTATGGCGCGGACCAACATCGACATCGACGAGAGCTTGATTCGCAAGGCGCGCAAACTCACCCGCCTCAAAACCAAGCGCCAGATTGTGGACAAGGCGCTCGAGCTGTTCGTCCGCTCCGAAAGCCGCAAAGGGATTCTCCGCTACTACGGAAGCGGTGTCTGGAGCGGCGACCTTAAGGCTTCGCGGAGAAGCCGCGTTTGATTCTGGTGGACAGCTCCGTCTGGATAGATTTTTTTAGCTCCTCTCCCGGAAGCGGCGGTGCGGAACTACGCCGGATGATCGAGGACAGCGAACCCTTTGCGCTGACCGGAGTGGTGGTAACCGAGGTCTTGCAGGGCCTCACCAGAGACGTCACGGTAATCGAGCAGTCTCTGTCCCAGTGGGACATGTTGGAGCCGAGGGGCTTTAAAACGTATCAAAGAGCGGCTGCGATCTACCGCTCGGCGCGCGGAAAAGGCATCGCCCTTACCACGATCGACACTCTGATTGCAGCCATTGCGCTGGAACATCGCGCGAGCGTCTTCACCCTGGACCGCGACTTCTCCAGAATCGCACTTATGACCGGCTTGGCCCTCTATCGTTCTTAATATGCCACTGGGGTGACCATGAACGCTGAACGCGGCGCTAAAAGAGGCGCTCTACCAGGTTAACGTCCAGAAGAAGGAGGCGAACCTGGGGCGCGCGCAAGGTGGGCGGCAGCGGCCCATTTAGGAACTCGTGGTTACGTTCGTTCTGAAAGCTACGGTTTCGTCGTCGGCATATTCACTCCCACAAAATAGAATGAGGGTGCCGGAGGCAGTCTCCGGTACCGCGACTCACGGTGTCCGGCCACATCCCTCACTCGAAAGTCTGGGGATGAGTGGAGTACCCGGCGATCCCACTCATTCGAACCCCGCGAATGAGTTGGGGTGACCATGAACGCTGAACGCGGCGCTAAAAGAGGCGCTCTACCAGGTTAACGTCCAGAAGAAGGAGGCGAACCTGGGGCGCGCGCAAGGTGGGCGGCAGCGGCCCATTTAGGAACTCGTGGTTACGTTCGTTCTGAAAGCTACGGTTTCGTCGTCGGCATATTCACTCCCACAAAATAGAATGAGGGTGCCGGAGGCAGCCTCCGGTACCGCGACTCACGGTGTCCGGCCACATCCCTCACTCGAAAGTCTGGGGATGAGTGGAGTACCCGGCGATCCCACTCATTCGAACCCCGCGAATGAGTTGGGGCACCCGCGCTCTGTTCTTCGCGGACTGCGGAGGAGGGGGCTGTTCTTTGAAAAATGGTTGTGTAGCGCAAAATCGATCCTACCCCTATGCTAAGTCTTTTGTCCGGAATATCTTGCGTGTAACTCCTTTGCAAGGAATATCTTAGCGGGAATTGTGTAAAATAGGTAAGAATATACTTGACTGAAGTTATTGATTCTGTTAGACTGCCTTATGTAAGAGGTAAGTCCAATGGAATCACCAAAAACCCTACAAGATGCCATCCTGTTCTTCTCCGACTTTGAGAACTGCCGTCAGTTCATGGTTGCCGTCCGTTGGCCGGATGGGGTTGTGCGCTGTCCGCGCTGCGACTCCGACAAGGTAGTGTATCTCGACAAGGCCCGCGTGTACTGGTGCAAAGAAAAGCACAGCAAACAGAAGTTCTCGCTGAAGGTCGGCACTGTGTTCGAGGACTCTCCCATTGCCTTGCAGAAGTGGCTCCCGGCGCTCTGGATGCTCGTAAACGATAAGAACGGCATCTCTAGCTACGAACTACACCGGGCGGTCAAAGTCACCCAGAAAACCGCGTGGTTCATGCTGCATCGTATCCGTACTGCGGTTGCCGAAGGCGGATTTGGCAAGCAGTTCAAGATCGGCAACAGCGAAGGCGGTAGCGGGGTTGAGGTTGACGAGACCTTCGTGGGTGGCCGCGTTCACAATATGCACAAGAGCAAGAAGGCAAAACTCGCCGAGATTCGCAACCAAAATCCTGACGAGCCCTATTACGAAAACAAGACCATTGTTATGGGGATGCTTGACCGCGATCTGCGCAAAGTGCGGGCAAAGGTGATTCCGAACGTGAAGCGCGAGACCCTACAGGCTGAGGTGCTCAACAACGTGAAGTACGGCTCCCGCGTGTTCACCGATGAATGGGTGGGCTACAACAGCCTGCATTACCGCTTCGTGCACGACATGGTGAATCACATGGAGAGCTACGTCAACGGAATCGTGCACACTCAGGGAATCGAGAATTTCTGGTGCCTATTCAAGCGGACACTGAAGGGAACTTACGTCGCTGTTGAACCATATCACTTGCAGCGGTATGCTGACGAACAGGCATTCCGATTCAATCATCGCGGTGGGAGAAGAAAAGAACAGCGAGTCACCGACGAACAGCGGTTCCGTGTGGTGTTGTCTCAGATTGTTGGGAAGCGAATCACTTATGCAGAACTGACTGGTAAGGAGGGGGAAACGGTATTCTAGTCGGTATCGCCGGAAGCGTGGCCGGGGCGACTGGTTCCCCTCGTTAGCTTCCGGGACTTCTCTTCACGCAATCGGGCTTCTATTCTCGAATGCGGAACGGCTACTAGGCGCTTCATAAACTCGGTAAAACGCTCGAACTCGCCCGTCTCATTCTTCGCGGGATTCGTCGGGTGATCGGCAGAACGCTTCACAGAATGGAGCGTAACGCCGATGTGTGTCAAAAGTCAAATTATAATTGATGATCCGCCTGATTGTAGGACTGTTAAGAAAATGGAATTTCACCTTGTTTACGATGGCGACTTACTGCGCTCCTCGGGGAATAGCAACCGTAGAACATGGGAGAAGCATTCGATACGCAGGCATCTGCATGAGCAGCTAAAGAAATTATGGGAGACTCATCCGGCGTTAAAATATTACGCCTCCCGAACTGTCGCAACAGATGAGCATGGAGATCCGATTAGTCCAGAGATTCCATTCCTGGAATACGTTGCACGCGGTTTTTCCAGGGCTGGCGTCGGATTCATCCCACTGATGACTGTGGCGAATGGATTAGTGTGCAAACTTGAGGTATTGCTTCTTCGTCCGGAAGCTGCGGGAGAGATAGTTGACTCTGCTGGCGATATCGACAACCGCATGAAGACCTTCATTGATGCGCTACGAATACCGTCTAATGCATCGGAGATGAAGCGCCGCGAAGGGGACGTAGACGACCCGAATCCAATGTACTGTCTCTTGGAAGACGACAAGCTCATTACAAGTTTGAAAGTCGAAGCAGATAGGCTGCTGTTCACTAGAGGCGACAGCGATCATGAAGCAATTCTTGTTATTCGCGTGGGAACCGCACAAATTGATCCGTTCGGTTCGCCTTGGGAACTACATCTGTGAGCGTATAATCGCGGCGCTATGGAAATAGACAAGCGGCAACTGCGCGAATTGCTTTTGTGGTTCTGGGGAATAGTAGAAAAGGCGGAAAGTGAACTAATAGCCCACGAAGTCATGCTTGTCTTTCTCAGGGCTTCCGGCCAGTTTCCAGAGATTGACAAATTGCTTGAACATGCTCGGAAGAATCCTTCTCCCGAACTACAAAAGCGGCATCGCGAAGCGCGGGAAACAATCGAGCGGCTTCTCGCTGAAGAAAATCCGGGTGATGCCCTGATGCAATTCCTTCGAGATTGGAAACCACGAGGCCCCATCCAGTGAGTTCTTGCCCTGTCGCGGGCTCACTGTTGTATAGTCGTGGAGGGACATTTATCTTCCCGCTTACTTCACGGCATCCACGAACCACTGTGTCTTCCATGCCACATCTGTATCATAAAAACCACGCCCTGTCACGGTAATTCAGCCTAACACAGAACTTCAGGCAAGTATATTATTACCGTAAAATATTGAGCAGCAAAGACTTACCTCGGCATACAACTCCAATGTTATGAATATTTTGCGGGTAAAATATTGAAAACAAAGATTCAGAATTGCGGGGGGGGAGGGGGTGCTTCAAGGGAGCGCAGAGTGCTCTCGACGAACACTGACAACTCTCCGCGCAGGTGTGTAAACTTCTCTTTCCAGTCATATGCCGGCTTTTCACTCTATGCGGCGGTTCCTTCTACACTTTCGAGTTGCGCTGTGGCGTGCCTTTGAGCACGACGCATTCGCCGTGGCCAAAGGAGCGGCCTTCTCCGCTATCTTTACGGTCTTCCCCGCAGTGCTGTTGGTGGCCTCGGTGCTTTCGGAGTCACACAAAACGGCGGCGTTCATTCGTGAGATTGGTCGTGCCGTAGGACGAATTTTGCCGTCAGGGACAAGTGAAGCCGTTCTGCAATACTTCAGTGGCACCAAGCCGGCCAGTATGAGGTCGCTGATCACCCTGGCAGCCATCACACTGTGGACAGGATCGGGCACCATGATCTCCTGGATGGAGGGCTTCCGCAATGCCTACCAGATGCCGAAGGTCTGGGGACTGGTGAAGGAGAGGATGATCTCCTTCCTGCTGGTGGTGCTGGCGGGGATTCCGATGGCATTTTCGTCCTTCCTCCTCGTGTTTGGCAACCAGATCGAACGCTGGATTGCCTATCATGTGGGCCACGAATTTGACCCTTATATTGTGGGTCTGTGGACGGCGTTGCGCTGGATCATTGCAGCGCTGACTAGCATTGCCGTGATCGGGCTCATCTACCACCATGGCGTGCCTCGCACCCAGCCCTGGCATCGGGTGTTGCCGGGCGCGTCGCTGGCCACGGTGCTGTGGTTCGTGTCCACCATATTATTTGGCGTCTATCTTCGCCACTTCGCGAACTACGATGTCATTTATGGGTCCGTTGCCACCGCGATCGCATTGCTGATCTGGCTGTACATCGTTTCCATGGTGGTGCTCATAGGCGCCGAGTTCAATGCTTTACGCTATCCGCGTTTCCTGTTTGGAGCTCATTCCGATATCAATTCCGAGAAGAAACGGGTTCCGGCGTCGTGAAGCGAGGGATGAACAATAAAATGGAAGACGCGATTGATCGGCCCAAAGATCCGCTGCACAGCCCCACTCCGGCGCGGCGCAGGGCGAAGATCGTGTGCACGATTGGGCCGGCCTGCAATAGCGAAGAGATGATCCGCGAGTTGATGCTGCGCGGAATGAATGTGGCGCGGCTGAATTTTTCCCACGGTACCCACGAAGAACACGCCAGTGTGATCCGGCGGCTCCGCAAGGTGGCCGGCGAACTCGGCCGCACCATCTGCATCCTGCAAGATCTGCAAGGCCCCAAGATCAGGACTGGACGGCTGAAGTCTGGCACCTCTGTCGTGTTGCAGAAGGGACAGAAGGTCACCATCACTTCCAACGATGTGATGGGAACGGCCAGCCTGATCGCTACTACTTACACAGGCCTCGCGAACGATGTGAAGCCGGGAGAGCGCGTACTGCTCTCCGACGGACGCATTGAGCTGGTTGTGCAAGCCATCCACCGCGGCGACGTGGTGTGCGAGGTGTTGAACGGCGGAAGTTTGGGAGAGCACCAGGGCATTAACTTGCCGGGTACGAACGTCAGCATTCCCTCGCTCACGGAAAAAGACGAGAACGACCTCGAATTCGGCTTGAAGCAGGCGGTTGACGTGGTGGCCATTTCCTTCGTCCGCACCGCTGAGGATGTTTTGCGCGCCAAGCGCGCCATGGTAGCCCTGGGTCGCACTGTCCCGCTGGTGGCGAAGCTGGAGAAGCCGCAGGCCATCGAAAATCTGGATGCCATCCTTGAGGTCTCCGACGGAGTGATGGTGGCCCGTGGCGATCTGGGAGTGGAGGTGCCACCCGAGAAGGTGCCACTCATTCAGAAGTTCGTCATTCGCCGCGCGCTCGACTTTCGGAGGCCGGTCATCACCGCTACCCAGATGCTGGAGTCCATGACCGAGTACCCGCGGCCCACGCGCGCCGAAGCCAGCGACGTGGCCAATGCCATCTTCGATGGGACCGACGCGGTGATGCTATCCGGCGAAACTGCGATGGGCAAGTTTCCCAGGGAAGCGGTGGAGATGATGGCCCGTATCGTCGCCGAAGCCGAGGCCCACCCTTTCCATCCGCTAGTGCCCGGGCATCGCCAGGCGGAGCATCTCTCGGTTGCGGAGACCATTTGTGAGTCCATGGCGCATGCCGCTAAAGACCTCAACATCCGAGCTATTGCGGTTTTCACCGAGACCGCGGCCACGGCGCGGATGCTCTCCAAGCATCGGCCGGCTGCCGATATTTATGCTTTTACCCAGTTCGAGACGGTGTGCAACCGGATGAACCTGTTGTGGGGCGTGGCACCCCTGTGCTGCACTGGAGGTCTGTCAGCGGCGGAGATGGCCGAATTCGCCGAAGCGGAGCTGGTGCGAATGGGAGTGCTCTCTCGCGGCGACGTGTTCGGGCTGGTCGCCGGGACAACCAACAGTTCCGGAGCCACCAACTTCATGCGGCTGATCACCGTGGGAGAGAATTCACCGCGTGCGAAAAAGAAAAACGGCAAGGGCAGAAGACGAAGCTAAACTCAGGTCTGAGAGGCAACAACATATGGCGCGAGAAATCCTATCCATGGCGATCCTGGAAGCCCTGCCCGGGAAGCAGGAAGAGCTGCTGGCGACGTTACGAGAGCTGTACGCCATGATGCACACCAAGGGTTATTGTCGCGATTCGCTGCATTGCGATTCATCGCGCCCTGACCGCTTTCTGCACTTGCGGCGCTGGACATCCCCGGAGATGCGCAGCGAAGCGCAAGCCGATCCCGACGTGCACCGCTACTGGCAAACGCTGCCGGAGCTGTGCACCATCCCGATTGTTTACGAGAGCCTGGAAAAGGTGTTTGAAAGCTAGGAATGTTGCCGAGGTGAGTGGAACGCCCCCAGGAAGCTTGCGTAGGGCCCCGGCAACTTGCCAGCCGTTCAAGGCAGCCCAACTAGCTCCGTTTCTTGCGTTCGTTCTCCACCAGCCGCGCCTTCACCAGCTTTTTCACCAGAGCGGCCGACGGCGGATTGTCCACCGGGAAGCGGATGGTTCCTTTGGATGTCTCGAAATCCTTGAGTTCGTTCTTCAACCCTTTCATCGCGGACAGACTTCCGGGGAACAAACTGCAATGGTTCGAGAACGCGGCGAACCCCATCAGCATTCCTTTGTACTTGAACATCGGAATCCGATAGCTGATGACCTCCGTCGCCTCCGGTGGCGCAGCGGAACGAATCACCGCGCGAATCCGGTTCAAGGTGCTGCGGGCAGGTTTGGGGACGCCTGCGAGGTATTCGTCCACGCTCTTGGGAACGGCGTTGCGCTTTGTAGAAGGAACGCGATCATTGGAAGCCGCTTTTTTCATACGGGGAATACCTCAAGAATCAGCTTTTGCCGGCACGGGTTCCTGGCGCCCCGCCGTGCGGTGTCTTGCCGATATGGCTGGCATCGTTACCTGCGCGGACGGAAGCTGCGTGCGGCTTCTTACGATGATGCTTAGCTGGGGGACGAAGCGCAACCTGCACCTTGCGCTCGGCTGCCTTGGGATCCTGAGCGTAATTCGGATCGAACATCGCGATGACGGCTATGGCGCGAGTGCTATAGCGCCTGGCCCACTGGCTTTGGATCAGCGTGGTCTGAACGGTCTTCCAGTACTCGGTTGTTGGTTCCGCGGTGCTCACGAGCTGGACGGAGCCGCCGTAGGCCGCATCATCGTTGATCGCAGCGAGAAACTGAGTGAACTCCTCAAGATTCACGCCCATCTGAAAGACAAGCTGGCTCAATGCCATTTGCTGCGAAGCGGTCAGTTGATCGAAGAAACGGCAGTAGGCCCGCGCATTGTAGGTAGCCTGAATCGCGGAGATACGCAGCAACCGCGTGGCATCTTCTTCAGTCAGTTGCGGCGACAGCGCATGAGTCCTGATTTTCCTGCGAAAGTTCTTCTTCTTCCATGCGGCCAGCTCGCGATCGAACTGGTCGAGGATGCTCTGCAGCTTTGCCGAATCAAGTCCTGCCGCCTGCCATAGTTGAGCGGTGGAAGGCTCAACGAAGGGATGGCGATTGAGCGGATCGCGCTGGGGGTGATCGGTTACCGGAACATCGAGACCGAATCCCGCGCCAATCAGCGGGCGGCTGGTTTTGGGATCGGGATAGGCGGCCAGAACCCAGCCTTCATGGCGACTGTCGCGAAGGACATTCATCAAGGTGTTCAGGTCGAACTTGATGTCGGAATCCTTGAAATCAAACAGGGGAGCAGGGTTTTCCGGCGATGGATTCTGCGGCGTAAGGAGTGCAGATGGAGAAGGTGACGATCGCACCTGCGGTGCAGGTGGCGATACCTGGGAGATTGCTCGACCAGAGGCCGTCGCGAGCACCAGTGTCGCGAGTAAAATGCGTTGTGCTGTAAGCGTCATCTAGTGCCATACACGATAACCGAAAATGGCGGCGTTAGGAACAGAGATTCGGGGAAAGCTGACTGCGCGAATGTGGGCCCCGGTCTCCCACCCTTTCGCAAAAGAGGCGAAAGGATGGGGCACCCAGCCCCCGTCTCCGGCCCTTTTGCAAAGCCGCGAAAGTATGGGCCCCGGCCAAGGTTAATCGCAGCCGCTTGATATGTATATACGGCCGAGGTATAACGTATATACAAGTGAGGATTAAGCTTATGACGGTGACAATGACATCGATCAGGCTGGACACGGAACTGGCCGACGAGGCGGCGAAGGTACTGGGCGTGAAGTCCCGCACCGAGGCGGTCCATGTGGCGCTCCGGGAAATTGTAGCGACGAAGCGATTCAAGGATCTGATGAGAAAGCACAGGGGAAAGCTCTCGTTCGCGGGGCACGATGAGTGACCTCGTCATCTTCGACACCCCGATCTTTCTTGACGACATGCGGAGGGGGCGACACCGCGAGCGAATCGAATCGGTCAGCGGGCTTGTCAGAACGTCTTCGGTCGTGTTGGCGGAGTTGTGGCGCGGCGCTAGAAAGCCGGCAGAGCGGGAATTTCTGCGGGCCCTGCAGCGCAATCATCCGGTGCTGACTCCTACAGCGGGGAATTGGCTGGAGTCAGGACACCTGCTGGCGAAGATCAGCGCGGAGAAAGGGTTTACCCCGGAGAAGCTTCGCGACATGCATTTCGATGTGCTGATCGCCCTCACGGCCCGATCGAATGGCGCTCGCCTGATTACCTCCAATCGCGGCGATTTCGAAATGATTCATAGCCATTGCAAATTCAAGCTTGAGATATGGGCGGCCTGAGGCGAACGAGTTGAAGTTAGAAGACTTCTCAGTTCACCACGCGTTATGCTGTAAAAATTATCCTTGTGTTGCTGCGGGCCCACTCGCCGACTGACGAAGACCCTTTTCACTTCACCTTCGGATAGACTCGGGCGGGATCGATGTTTGCGGCTTCAAGAGCCTTGGTTCGAGCGCCGTTTGCAACGTCCAGGCACTTCCGGTAATCGCCAGATCCGGCCCGACGCTCTATCTGGCAGGTTTCGAATTGAGTAAAGTAACCGCGAACCAAACCGGCTACTCGCCACTCAGCGTCCCCATTCGCGATACGGGCCAGCGCGTTAGTACTATTCCTTGCCTGCACGTGCTGGAGATCGTATTCAAACTGCGAGATATCCGGGCCATAAAGGCCATCTACATCCTGCACGGCTTCCAGAACTTTCTCTTTGAAGGGGGCTCTAGACTGGCTAACCCCCTGCGGCGCTATGGCGAGAGCCATGGTCGCGGCCACCATGATAGCCACTGTTTGCGTTTTCACTTTCATCATTCCTTTTCTCCGGAGACCAGTCTCATCGCCACGTCCGGGAAAATCAAGCCCTTTTGGTTGTGGGCGGATGGCCCAGGCACCCGGCGTCGCCTTACTTGCCGACACCTTGCTTGAGTATCTTAACAAGCTTGAACGGAAGCTCGAGAACCTCGTAGTTACCCCGAATCCAGTTCTTTTGGTCCTCTGACAATTTGTCACCCGACGATTTCACCTCTGCGAAGAAAAATTCATTTTCCCCGAAGACCACGAGGTCAGGCCACCCACAGTACCGGTGCCAATAGCTGCCTGCTAGATACCCGAGAATCTTGCAGATCACCTCCGGCGGGAGGATCTTGATCAGTCGGCGGGCCGTTGCGATGTCTTCGTCACGGTGGGCCCAGAGATACTGGCGAAGGTCTCCGCTAAAAGGCAACCAATAGTCGAAGAGCCATTCTAATTGGTTCTGATCTTGCATATAGGTGGACAAATGTTCCCGGATCGCCGAGGCGCGGCGTATTCCGTAGTCGGGTGTGCCGAAGTCATCTGGAAGATGTGTCCAGATTTTACGGCTCAATGAGCCAGCATTGAAAGAGGCGCGTTCGCCGAAACCGACGATCCGCACATGCGGATCGGATAAATCCTGAATGACCGGCCACATGTAGACGCCGAACAGAACGTGGAACGGCACGCTCTCAACGAATGTCGCGCTGTACCCTTGCCGTGAAAAATAGCGACAGGTAAACTCCTCGCAAGCCACCGGCTCCCCTCCGTCGAGGATACGTGCTTTCTCGTTCTCGGCGACCTTGAGGTAGTTTCCGGAGAGGTTAAGGACTTCGACTCCATACTTCTGGATAGTCTCAGGTTGGGAGTCTTCGCGGAACGTATATTTTGGAGCCGTCTGATGTAGGCGCCTGATCTCCCGCAGAGCCCGTTCCGCAGCCTGCCTTTGAGCGGCCGCGCCTTCGGGCCCGCTGACTTCCGCAGGCAGGACACCATGAGCTTTAGTCAACTCATCGAGCAGTTCCATTTCTCGAAAGGCAAGCTCACGCCAATAGTAACGCCGGATCTTGGTGGTCCGGCCACGAATCGATGCAACAGGATGAGCCTCTGGGGGGAGTCCGCGACATTCGCGGCAAATAGAGGGTTGGAATTCCGCCGTAACTGGGATTGTTCGCCGTGTTTCGAACTCAGTGCCCTGGTCAAGCTGATGTGACAGGAACTTTTCGCCGATCAACCTGTCGCAGTCGCACATCATAACCGCGCCGCAGCGCATACATGTGTATTTCCGAATCAGCTCGAACTGGTTGAGGCATCGAAGTTCGTCATGATTACAGGAGCTCTGACTTGGCATTCCATGATGTTACAGCGAGGCAAGTGGCAACGGATTGACAGGAAGACTTGACGTTCAGGCGAGCCCTATAGCGTGGGGTACCCAGCTAAAGCCCTTCCGAAAAAGGCCATTTGCGCGTAGCTGGAACCGTGCCCCTTCAAAACCGGATTTAGGAGATAGCCGGTAGCTTCAGCCGTCGCGAGCTCTCGTGAAAAGTCTCAGTTCACCCACGGCGGCGTGGAATCGCCATTTTTCTTGCGCACGTCGCGGGTGCTGGGATCGCGGAAGTTGCCGTGTTCGTCGAAGTAGTCATCGTGGCGATAGTCGCTGCGATCGTGCTTCCGCATGTAGACTTCGAACTTGCGTGCCGCGCGCTTGCGCTTCCAGCGGTAATAAGAATTCCGCAGCCCGAAGGCTCTCTCCGAGGCGGCATAGCCAAAACCCCGTCGGGGAATGAACTTCAGCCAGATATATCCAAACAGCGCTCCTCCAAGGTGCGCCATGTAGGCAATCGACTGGCCTCCCCCCTGTGCGGACGACAGCGCACCGTACATCGCCAGGGCGATGATGCCGATCACGAAGTATTTGGCCTTGATGAGGAATGGCAGAGGGAAGAGCATCACCTGCGACTCGCCGTGCAGAATGCCGAAGGCCAGCAGAAGCCCGTAGATGCCGCCTGATGCTCCCACAGTGAGCGTCCGAGGGGACACACCGAGCAGACCAGTGAAGGAAACGATGACCGTGACCAGCGCGGCGCCAATCACGCAGAAAAAATAGAACTGCATGAACAGGCTGTAGCCCCAGTCGGTTTCCAACTGCGCGCCAAACATCCACAGCGCGAGCATGTTGAACAGGATGTGCATCAAGCCATAGTGCAGGAACGAGTAGGTCACCAACTGCCAGATCTCGCCGTGAACGACGGCAGCGCCTTCCAGCCCGAGATGGACGTAGGCCCACTCCCCGAAGAGGGCGGTGGCGCTAAACGCCCGCAGGAACCAGAACAGCAGGAATACGACGCCGTTGGCGATGAGTAGCTCTTTCACCGCGCGGGTGAACGGCGGAAAACTCAAGGACATGGTCGAGCCGCGTGGCATGGATTACTCCGTTCTATGAATCGCTGGCCATTAGCGCTCGGGCAGCGGTACGATTGCCAAACTGCGATGGCCCCTGGCATCGAGGGCACGTACAGCAAAGACTACATTGTCTTTCGACAGCGGCAAAGTGGCCTGGGTGACATTACCCACCGGCTTAACCTGTTGCCAGTCTGATGCGGTGGTATCGCGCCACAGGACTTCGTAGCCGGTGGCCAATCCGCCGGGCGAAGGCTCCCACGCCAGCGTGGAATCGTTTTGCAATTCCTTGGTCAACAGGCGCACGTTGGCAGGCGGTGCTGGAGCCGACGCCAGCGACGCCAGGGTCGCCGCGTTCAGACGCGCCACGTTCGCGGTGTAATCGTAGTCCACGAATTTCGGCAGATCACCATACTCGATGCCGTTCTCGGTGCGCACGTTCTGGTGCTGATGGTTATAGTTCTCGCGGAATTCCGTCAGCCGCACTGCCGCGAATCCTTGCGCGTTAAACGAAAAATGATCTCCGCCGCGGAGATAGCGATCGTGCCGGAAGACCAGCAGGGGGCTGAAGGTCGTCGGGAAAAAATATTCTTTCGCGACCGAGGCGACGTAGCGCGCTAGTTGCCGCGAAGGGCCGTCACTCTCACCCCCGAGGGCGCGAATGGTCTTAAGCTGCTTCTCGTCGGCGGTGCTGGGAATGCCTTCGGAGAAAACCCGCACAACATGAGGCTCCTGCAATGTGTCTCCCGGAGTTCGGTCTCCGCCGACAATATCGTTGTTCAACACTGCCTCAAGGTTCCAGCCCGACGCCTTGGCCATCTTGGCGAAGTGAGCGCTACCGTAGAGCCCTTGTTCCTCGCCCGCCACAGTGAGAAAGATGATGGTGGCGGGAAAACGATGCTTGCTGAGCACGCGAGCGCATTCCAGGCTTACCGCCGTGCCGCTGCCGTCATCGTTGGCGCCCGGAGCCGGTGCTGTCGCGTCGTTGGTATCGCTGTTGCGGGAATCGTAGTGCCCGCTCACGAGCACAACGCGACCGGCGTTTGCGGGATCGGTTCCGCGCAACACGGCAAAGACGTTCGTGATTTTCGTGGGTTTCGGAACTCGCGGCCCCGGCTCTTGAATAAACTCGTCAGTCTTCACTTCCAGGCAGCCATCGCACTCTTTGGCGTAGCGTTCGAATTCGCTGCGGATCCATTCCGCCGCTGTAGTAGCCCCTTTTCCACTGGAGGCCGGCATGTCGGACGAGAGCGTCTGACGCGTTTCGAAGCTGACCAACTTCTCGATGGTTTGCTGGATGCGCCCGGAAGAGACATCCTTCAGGGCCGCAGTAATCTGCGGGTCAGGGGTCGCAGGAGAGATGCTGTCGGATTGCTCAGAAAAAAGAGCAACCGCGAGGACAATCGTAAGCATCAAAACCGCGATTCCATTTAGGATTGAATTCGGAATGGGCATGGGAACTCCCGGAACCTTACAAAAACTAGTGCGTCTATTACTTGACGCTGCTGCCAAGAGATTCTAAATATAAATGCAGGGCGGCGTTGGGTGCAGTTCGGATGACGTAGGCAGATCAAGAACGGGGAGGCTAGGATCAATGGTTATTTGTCCTGAATGTGAGAGCGATCTGGATATCGAGGAAGACGAGGTAGATGAAGGAGAAATCGTTTCCTGCCCGGAGTGCGGAACGGATTTCGAGGTCGTGGCCGTGGAGCCTCTGGAACTGACTCGCGTCGAAGATGAGATAGACGAAGAAGACGAAGACGAGGAAGAAGAAGAGGAAGACGGTGACTACTGAGCTGCCGCGGCGCGCCCGCAGACGAGGAGTGTTTGCCGGTGCATCTCTCCTGCTCCTGGCGCCGCTCGGCGTCCCCGGGCTGCACGGAGCTCAACCCGGTTCTCCTTTGGTACAATCCACCTCGCAAGCCAACAAGAATGACTACGCCCTAATTTATGGCACAGTGTGGGATGCGAACGAGCGCCCGGCGGCTGGTGTTCCCGTCACGATTCGCCGGGCCTCCGGCAAGAAAGCGCAGTGGGAACTGACATCCGACAGCCGCGGAGAATTTGCCCAGCGTGTGCCCGCCGGGGCTCAGGATTACATCATCCAGGCCAATGTCAAGACGCCCAAGGGCCAGCCCAAGCCTGAGATCACACTCCACATCGACGATAATGAGCGGAAAGACGTCAGCCTGCATCTAAACAAATAGGCACTCTCGCAAGGTGAGACGAAGGGAAGCCGTATGAAGAGAACACTCGGCACGACTGTGGTTTTGCTGATTGCAATGAATTGTCTTGCCTGGCAGTTTACGTTGCCCATCGGAGGATCGTCCCCTTCGGATTCGGACGGGCGCAAGGCGACTCGCGTTACCTCGCGCACTCTCACCGGCGTGGTTCTGGACAAGGGTGACGCTCCCATAAGCAACGCCGTGGTCTATCTGAAGAACATGAAGTCGCTCGCGGTGAAAACCGTTATTGCCGACAGCAACGGCAGTTATCGTTTTCCTGAACTCTCACCCAATGTGGATTATGAGGTCTATGCGCAGCGCGAGGGGAAGAAGAGTGACACGAAAGTCTTGAGCCAGTTCGACGATCGTCAGAAGGCCAACATCGTTTTGCGGATCAAGTAGGGAACTGTCGGCTATTAGCCGTCAGTGAATGTCGCTATCCGCTTCTCGCCAAAGACGAACTGAATTCTGTCGTCCTGAGCGGTGGATTTTGCGCAATCATTCTAAACTGAGCCGCCTACGGCGCTAGACTAGATTTTCGCCCCACGCACATCAGTAGCAAACACCACGCCTGTAGGCTAATTGTTTTCGTTGCTGGCGCGCTTCCACGACATGAACTCGCCAATTGTCGAGCCACTGCCGGAAGAGGTGGCAGCGGGAGCCTTATAGGTCTCGACATCGTGACGAGTGGCTTCTTCGCCCACCGCACGAATGCTGAGCCCCACTTTCTTTTCGGCAGGGTTCATCTTGATGATCTTAAAGTCGAACTCCTGGCCGGATTCCAGTTTGATGGGCTGGCCATGGGTGTCCGCCGCCTCAGAGTTGTGGCACAGGCCCTCGACTCCGTCGGCAATCTCGACGAATGCGCCGAAACTTGCCAAGCGCAGCACCTTGCCGTGAATGACATCACCCACGCGGTGCTGCTCGAAGAAGGTGTCCCACACATCGGGCTGAAGCTGCTTCACGCCCAAAGAGAGCCGGCGCTGATCAGGCTCAATAGCAAGCACAATGGCCTTCACCTTGTCGCCCTTCTTCAATACCTCGGAAGGATGCTTCACGCGCTTGGTCCAGCTCAGGTTGCTGACATGGACCAGCCCGTCGATTCCGTCTTCGATTTCAATGAACGCACCGAAGTCGGTCAGGTTCCGGACTTTGCCTTCCACCACCGCGCCCACTGGGAATTTCTCATGCAGACTTTCCCAGGGGTTCGATTCCAGTTGCTTCAGACCCAGGCTGATGCGGCGTTCCTGCGGATTTACGTTAAGCACCACAGCCTCAACCTGGTCGGCGATATTGACCAGCTTCGAGGGGTGCTTCATCCGCTTGGACCAGGTCATCTCGCTGACGTGTACCAAGCCTTCGATGCCCTGCTCTA
This sequence comes from uncultured Acidobacteriaceae bacterium, assembly GCA_963794545.1. Taxonomy (GTDB): domain Bacteria; phylum Acidobacteriota; class Terriglobia; order Terriglobales; family Acidobacteriaceae; genus Bog-257. The sequence continues at coordinate 76,229 of CAWCEH010000007.1, read as the reverse complement.
ACTCGACGAAGGCGCCGTAGTCGGTCACGCTGATGACGCGGCCATGGACATGCGCACCGATGGGGTAACGCTCGGCTGCGTCCAGCCAGGGGTCCGGCGTGAGCTGTTTGAAGCCCAGCGACACGCGCTGTTTTTCGCGGTCGAACTTCAGCACCTTTACCTGGATCTGATCGCCCACCTGTACCAGGTCGCGCGGATGTGTCAGGCGTCCCCAGGACATGTCGGTGATGTGCAGCAGTCCGTCAATGCCACCCAAATCGACGAAAGCACCGTAGTCGGTCAGGTTCTTGACCGTACCGGTGAGAATCCCGTCTTCGTGCAACTGCTCCAAGGTCTTGGTCCGCTTCTCGGACTGCTCCTCTTCGAGCAGTTGTTTGCGGGAAGCGACGACGTTACCGCGCTTCTTGTTCAGCTTAATGATGCGAACGTCAATTTCATGGCCCTTCAGACCGTCGAGGTTACGCACCGGGCGCAGATCGACCTGCGAACCGGGGAGGAAGGCGCGCGCGCCCAGGATATCAACCGTCAGGCCTCCCTTGATGCGGTCAATAACACGTGCTTTGACCGAAGCCTTGTCGTTGTATGCCTTCTCGATCTCGTCCCACGCGTGCAAACGCTGCGCCTTCTCGTGGGAGAGGTTGATGTAGCCTTCCTCGGTGTGGCCGGGCTCGCGCATGACGGCGATCTCGTCGCCGCGCTTTACGGTGACATTGCCTTCGTGGTCCGTAAACTCGGCGACGGGAACCACGCCTTCGGACTTGTAGCCGATGTCAACGACCACGTACTGCGCCGTCACCTTCAGGACTGTGCCGGTAACGATCTGTTCTTCGTTCAGCGCGGCTTCGGTTTGAGCCTGTTCCTGCTCGAAGGTTTCGAGGGCGGTGGCGAAATCTTCCATGCTCGGTTCTTTTTCAGGCCGAGGAGCGGCTGCAGCCATCGCCTCAACAGGAGTGTGGCTAAGTTCAGAGGCTTGCTCGACGTGAGCCGGCTCGGCAAGAACGCCGTGCTCAGAGGCCTGCTCGACGTGAGGCTGCTCGGGAGGAGTGCTGGTGTCGGATGCCTGCTGGGTTTGCGGCTGCTCGGGAGGAGTGCTGGTGTCGGATGCCTGCTGGGTTTGCGGCTGCTCGGGAGCGCCGGAGTCCTGGGTCTGGGTGGAGGGAGCGTTGTGGGTTTCTTCGAAAGACATTTGGTTGCGTATTTACACTCGCGCGTTTTGAAAACACGCAGAGAGCCTTAAAACGGACTGCTGGTCTGAATCTTCAGGTGTGATTGCCCGCTTATAGCGGGTTTGGATAACCCAGCGGCCGGATCCTAGGGAGCGGGCTCCGCTGCCATGGAACACTTCGAATATAACAACCGTGGTAGAGCAGTGTCAAACTCGTAAGTTCAATATTCACGCTGATTTCACAAGCTATTTCAGCATTCTCACCTCTCCGTCAAGTTCGTTGGATACTGGTCTCTGTGACGGCGATGTGTGAATCGTGAGGAACGAGGCGAAGGTTTGATACTCTGCTCGTGGTATGGATTATCTGTGGACTCCGTGGCGCTACACGTACCTCACCGCCGGAGAGGTGCCCGCTTGCATCTTCTGTGAACTTCTGGGCTCCGGCGATGACGAGAAGTCGCTGATTGTTTACCGGGGCGAGCATAACTTCATTATCCTGAATGCTTTTCCCTACACCTCGGGACACTCCATGATCGTGCCTTACGAGCATCTAGACCGCTTGCATAAACTCCCAGCCGCGGCCGCGACGGAGATGATGACCCTGTCGCAGCGTCTGGAAACAGCACTCATCGATCTCTATCGTCCGGATGGAGTAAATGTCGGAATGAATGTCGGCAAAGCTGCCGGCGCCGGCATCGCGGGCCATATTCACATGCACGTTCTGCCGCGTTGGGTGGCCGACGCGAACTTCATGACGGTGATCGGCGAAACGCGCGTGTTGCCAGAGTTGTTGGAAACCACGTATCGGCGGCTCAAGACGAAGTTCTAGGAAGCTATCAGCTCTCAGCCATCAGCTGTCAGCCACCGCTTGCGAGCTGTTGCTCGCTCCTCCATTGCCGCCTCGCGGGTAATCATTGCATACTGTCAGGGTGGGAACAGAAAATGTTCTGCTAGTGGGCAGGTGCGTTCGTCTCGAACCGCTGGACCGCCGCCATGTGGACGGCTTAGCAGCCGCTTCAGCGACGGACCCCGCGCTCTATCAGTGGAGTCCTGTTCCGCAGGGCAAGGTTGAGGCCGCCAGCTATATCGACACCGCGTTGGCATGGCGAGACGCTGGCACGGCGGTGCCGTTCGCGATCGTGCGTCTGGATGACGGGGTTGTGATCGGATCCACGCGCTTCTTCAATCTGGAGCGATGGTTGTGGCCGCAGGGCCACCCGCGGCACGGCCTTCTCGACGCGTGTGAAATTGGCTACACGTGGTTGAGCCGCTCGGCGATCCGGACTTCAGCCAACACCGAGGCTAAGCTGCTTATGCTGACACATGCCTTTGAAACGTGGGAGGTGCTGCGGGTCTGCTTTCACACGGACGTGCGTAATCAGCGTTCGCGCTCCGCGCTGGAGCGCATCGGCGGGAAGTTCGAAGGCATTCTCCGAGCCCATAGGATGGCCGCTGACTACATAGCCCGGGATTCGGTGCGCTATTCGATCGTGGAGGCGGAATGGCCACAGGTGAAGCGCCGGCTGGAGCGGCTACTGAATTGAGTGCCCAATCTTACCTGCTTGGGAGACGTTGTCGTTCTAATCGCCAGCCAGCTTTTGAATAGCAGGCATATTGTGGATCGACAGGGTGGAACCATGAAGTGCTGCAATGCGTTGCTTCCGAAAAGTAGCAAGGGTACGCGTGACTGTCTCACGCGACATGCCGATTATCTGCCCGATCTCATCATGAGTCAGCGCGACCTTGATCCCGTGAGCCGTGGCCATTCCGGAATCGTCGTGCGACCAATCCAACATCAAGCGGGCAATTCGCTGAGAGGATGAGCTCATGGTGAACGAGCGAAGCTGCTGATACGCGTGCTGGCACTCGCGGCTCATCTGTATTGCTGAGTGCATGCAGGCATCGCCGTGGTCCTTCAGAAACTTGAGAAAGTCGTCCCGTTTGACAAAGTTTAGTTGGCACGGTTGGCCAGTTTCCGCGGTCGTATCGTGCGGGACTCCAGAGATGACTGCGTTCAATCCTAAGACCTCCCCAGGCTGGGCAACCCTTAATATGAGCGTCTGGCCTTCCCTCGAGCTTGCTGACAATTTCACCCGACCTCTACAGAGAATATAGATGCCGCGGCAAACTTGTCCTTCCACGAACAGAGTTGCGCCAGCAGGGTGCGCGAGTGTGAACTTCAGGGGTTGGAAGGCTTCCATTACGGATTTCGGCAAATGGCAGAAAAAGCCTTCGGAGCACAACTTGCAGGAGGTACAGTCTTCGACCAGATCTATCCCATATGGTGAATGCATCGCCACTCTCCCGGTCGGAACCCCAGATCGCGCAGAGCCAGTTACAGTGGATGGGGGAAGACTAACCTTGCTCTAAGGGCCGACTGCCACCGGTTCGCGCTTTATCGAGCGAGCGTATCGGGCTCAACAGATACAAGTCTGTGCAATATTGCTCACGCAGCAGAATTATTGTGGCTGTGCCGATCAGCCCCGATAATGACGAAGTTTTTACATCGGACCGCTACCCACCGTGAAGTCTGCCTCCAGTCCAGCGCTTTCACCGTAGCGCGCCCGTGCTGCATAATTACCATGACATCTTTGCACGGGGCTGCTGCTGGACGGAGTTCGCGATCAGCTTTACCGCCGACAGCTCTTGCGTGGCTGGTTTCGCATGGAGACGCAAGAAACCTTCGATGGAGTTACGCTGCACGGTATGCCGGTGCATATTGAACTGCAATGGCCGTTCCATCCCTCCGGTGGCGGCAGCGACTGGTACGTATTGCATGGCACCTTGCGCCTGGCCGACGGCGGCCCGTTGTACGCCGATATCGCGCTGAATCTGGCGCAGACCATTCGGGAGGTATTGCCATCGCTCGACAGCGACCTGGCATTCTGGCTCGCCATCAACACCGCGCGCAAGGCGCTCGACGATAAGCAATTGGAATTGCTGAAGTCCAGTAAGCGGCAGCCGGTGCCAGTGTCGAGCCGCTGCTACGGCACTCGCGATAAGCAATTCCGCTTCTGGCATGCCACCCCGCAACAGGTGGAGGAGTTTGTCGCGTGTAAAGTTTTTTGGTTGAGTGGCAACCAGCGCAAGCCGGTGATGATCGCTGAGCCTGTTGACGCGCAGTATCTGGGCGCCGCCGATGCCAATATGGTGGACAAGCTGCTCGCCGCGGGGAACGATCTGGCTGCACGCGGCATGGTCGAACTCGGGGGCGACTACGCGCGCGCGACCGATGGATTGCTGGCGCAGGCGCAGATTTTTCATTCCGCCAAAGATCGCACCCTCGAAGAACTGCACGCCAAGCACGCATTTGAGCGGGCGTAGTGGCCGCGCGAGTGACGCAGAACGTCGCGGACAACGTTCGTGCTGCCGATGGTGGAAAAGACCTACGCCCCACCCGCGAGACTGAGCAGATAGACGTTCAAAGTCGGGCCCATCCAGGATGGTTCCCTATACCCTTCGCGAGTGCTGGGAATGCGCTCGCCGTGAGATAATCAAGGTTCAGGTTTTGCCCCTAAGGTGGTTTCCATTTGCTCTTGAGACGACTGGCTGTCTTGCTGCTATTGTTGTGCGCCGGGTGTTCGGCGCAATCGAGTTCAAACTCCGCTCCGCCGGACGTGGTCCAGAAAGTACAGCGGCAGGTTCGGGCCTACTTCAACATCCCTCCCGAAGTAGACATCAAGCTGGGACCCCTGACTCCTAGCGAGTTTCCCAACTACGACAACATGACTATTACCCTGAGTCATGGAGGGAAGTCGCAATCCGTCGATTTTATTCTTTCGAAAGATGGCAAGAGCCTGATTCGCTTGACCAAGATGGACCTGACCAAAGACCCGTACGCCGAGACGATGAAGAAAATCGACGTAGCCGGCCGTCCGGTGCGAGGCAATCCCGACGCCAAGGTCACCATCGTGAACTACGATGACTTCGAATGTCCGTACTGCTCCCGCATGCACACCGCGCTGATGAGCGAAATCTTGCCGCAATACGGCGATAAGATAAAAATCATCTACAAGGACTATCCGCTGCTTTCGATACATCCGTGGGCGCAACATGCCGCCAACGACGCCAATTGCCTGGCCAAAGAGAGCGGCAAAGGATACTGGGAGTTCGCCGATTACGTGCACGCCAATCAACGCAACATCAACGGTGCTCAGAAGGACCCGCAACAGGCTTTCGGTGAATTGGATCGCCTCACGTTGGACATTGGCAAGAAGAATGGGGCCGATGCCACCCGGCTGCAAGCATGCGTGAAAGCCCAGGCCGACACCATTGTGAAGTCCTCGATGGCCGAGGGTGACTCAGTGGGCGTGAGCGCAACTCCAACAATTTTTGTCAACGGACAACGGGTGGAAGGAGCCGACCCCGACCAATTGAAGGCAGCCTTGAACCAGCAGTTGCTAGCTGCGGGAGTGCAGCCACCGGCGGCACCAGCACCGGCTCCAACCCCAGCGTCGCCACCGGCGCCGAGCAAATAGCAAATGGGTCCCTGGGGTAGTACAGGTTTCACGCACCCACTGTAACCTGAAAATATACGGCGGCATGGACGCCGGCCAAGGCTGGGTGTATCCCAATGTCTCGCTTGCATGTAGCTTTCAGAAGGAGCGGAGTTTGAAATTGAAACGCAAGAGGGTGGCAAGTCTCGCGATCGTAGCCGCTCTGTCGATGGCCCTGGTTGCGCTATTGTCGAGCGTTGGCTGTTCTGGAAAGCAGGACGGCGAAGACGTAATGGCGCGCGTGAACGGTCGCAAGATTACCCGCACCGAAGTGGAGAAGTATTTCGACAACCAGACCGCCGAGGCGCCACAGAAACCTGGCCCGGAGCAGGCCGACAGTTTGCGGCTGAGCATACTGCGCGAACTGATTGACAACGAAATCCTGATGCAGCGCGCCGAAAAACTGGGCCTGCTGGCGACGGATGAAGAAGTGAACAGCAAGCTGGCGGAGATCAAAGCGCCTTACACGCAGGAGGAATTCGACAAACGGCTAAAGGAGCGCAAGCTCACCCTCGACGACTTCAAGCGCGACCTGCGGCGGTCCATTACCGTGGAAAAGGTGCTCAACAAGGAAGTCACGTCGAAGATCAACATTACCGACGATGACATCACCAGCTACTACAACCAGCACAAGGCGGAGTTCAACCTGATCGAGCCGCAGTACCACCTGGCGCAGATCCTGGTGACGACGCAGCCCAACCCCCAAGTGAAAAGCATGAAAGCTCAGAACGAGGCTGAGGCGCGCAAGAAGATCCAAATGATCGCGAATCGCCTCGACAGCGGTGAGGACTTCGCCACCGTAGCCATGAACTACTCGGAGCAGCCGGAAACGTCACAGAACGGCGGCGACCTGGGTTTCGTTCCGGAATCGTCGCTGAAGTCGGACCGGTTCGCCTTCGACGCGATCGGCAAGCTGAAGCCCGGACAATATACGCAGGTGTTGCCGGTGGCCGATCCGAACAGCCATCAGATTTATGGCTACCGTATCGTCAAGCTCATCAGCAGGGAGGTCGCAGGTCAGCGTGAACTCCGCGATCCGCGCGTGCAGCAGGCGATCCGAGAGCAACTTCGTGACCGCCGCGAGCAGTTGCTGAAAGCGGCGTACTACGAAACCATTCGCGATAAAGCCTCGGTGGAGAACTATTTTGCCGAGGAGATTCTGAAGAAGGCGGGAACGATGAAGTAGGGGGCTGAGTCGCGAACAGTGAAATGCCGGCGGGAGCGAGAAGCTCCCGTTTTTTCATCTCAGATTTCGTCCAAGCCTTTGTGAGCCCGTCTGCCGTCCCTGAAGGGACTCGTTATTTTTTCCGAACCTTCCCCAGGTCTTCCGCCCAGGGCTAAAACCAATTCCGCCCCTGCGGGGCTGGATCTTGGGCTAGCAAGTCCACTGGCAAATATCGAGTTTCGTTTTCCCACACGACGCAGTCTGAAGGCCCATCCTATATCCAGGGCTATTCGATGATGGCCAGCGTGTCTCCCGGGTTCACGACCGAACCTTCCGCGGTCAGGATTTTCTGCACCCTGCCATCCTTGGGCGACTTCATCTCGTTCTGCATTTTCATGGCTTCCATTACGATGATGCCCTGGCCCGCCTTCACCTCATCTTTCTCGTTGACCATAATACGGACAATCTTACCCGGCATGGGCGCCTTGACCTTTTGCGGACCAGCCTCGGCCACGGCGACGGCGCGACGGGTGCGCAAGGAGCGCGGGTCCTGGACATCCACGGCGTAGCGCGCGCTGCCGATGACCATGTGCAGCTCGCCCTGCAGCGAACGCTCGCGCTTGATCTCGTAGGCTTTGCTGTCGACCAGCACCGATAGCACGTCGCGCGCGGTAAGAACAGCGTCGACTTCAATCTCCTGGCCGTCCACCTTGCACAGCCAGGTCTGCTCGCCGTGGGTCAGCTCCAACTGATGCGTTTTGCCATCAACGATGATGTCGTAGGTCATAGGCAGCAATTAGCAACGTTCATTCTTATGGGCGGGGTACACCCAAATCCTTGCAAATACGTGCCGCAGTCGGATTCTTGATCTCTTTATGACGAGGCACGGTGCTGGTCCGCTGCGCTTTCGGATTGAGAAAGGCGGTGTGTCTACCGCCCTCGCGAAGTAGTGTGCAGCCGTTATTTTCCAGATGGCGCAAGAGATCAATGCGCTTCATGAACTAAGCGACCACTCTAATCGACTCTCGAGTGATTCGCTTACCCTGCTCCGGTTGCGCGAGCTCCCGATTGGCTTCGAGCAATAGGGAGATTGCATCTCGCAGGTTGTCGCGAGCTTCATCCAAGGTATCGCCTTCCGAGATAGCGCCCGGCAATTCCTCGACGTATGCGACATAACCTCCGCCCTCCGACTCGGGCACTTCCTCGAACACGGCGGTCAGTATCATTTCCATGACTTTCTCCCCGCTAATTATAGGCGAGTAAGAATCATCTCTCCCGCAGCGCTTCGGCGCGGGCGGCGCGCCGCCAATTCGAGGCCGGCTGTGGAGCTGTGTTGCCATTCATCGAAGTGGTGCCATTCGCTCCAGCCAACGTAGCTTTTGGCTCCATGCTCGCAAAAATCGCCGCCCCGATGGCAGCCACAATCGGACGTCGCGGATCAGTCTCATTGCTGGGCTTGGCTAGCAGGCGATCAAGAAAACCTGTGTCTAAGTTGCCGGCGCGGTAGTCCGGATCCTTGAGGATGCGGCGAAACAACGAGATATTGGTCTTGATGCCGCCTACAAAATATTCGTACAGAGCGCGCAGCAGACAGTTGATCGCCTGGTCGCGATCCTCGCCGTAGCCGATCAGCTTGGCCAACAGCGGATCGTATTCGATGGGCACATTCCAGCCTTCATACATGCCGCTGTCCCGGCGAATGCCCGGACCCGAAGGCGAAATTAGCCGTGTAATCTGCCCCGGGGACGGGAAGAAATTATTGTCGGGATCCTCGGCATAGACTCGGCACTCGATGGCGTGTCCGCGCAGCCGGATGTCTTCCTGCTTGAAGGGCAGCTTCTCGCCCGCGGCCACGCGCATTTGCAGGTGAACCAAGTCAAGCCCAGTCACAAGCTCGGTAACGGGATGCTCCACCTGCAAACGGGTGTTCATCTCGAGGAAATAGAAGTTGCGCTGCTGATCAACCAGGAACTCGATGGTGCCGGCATTGTGATAATTGGCAGCCTTGGCCACGCGCACCGCAATTTCGCCCATGCGGCGGCGCATATCGTCGTCCACGATCGGAGAGGGCGACTCCTCCATCACCTTCTGGTGGCGGCGCTGCACCGAACACTCGCGCTCACCAAGGTAGACGATGTTGCCGTGCTCGTCGCCAAAGATCTGCATCTCGACGTGGCGCGGATTGATGATGTACTTTTCGAGGTAAACCTCGTTGTCACCGAACGAGCGCTGGGCCTCGCTGCGTGCGTTCTCGTAGGCGGAATGGAGTTCTCCGGGCGACTGCACTAGGCGCATACCTTTGCCGCCGCCTCCAGCAGCCGCCTTCAGCATGACGGGATAGCCGATCTGTTCGGCCAGGCGTTCCGCGGCGTCGATATCCAGGCCATGTTCCGAGCCGGGAACGAAGGGTACGCCGGCGCGTTTCATGTGCTGCCGTGCGCGGGTCTTGGAGCCCATCATTTCCATCGACTCGGGACTGGGGCCGATGAACTTGAATCCGTGGTCAGCACAGGCCTTGGCGAAGCCGGCATTCTCGGAGAGGAAGCCATAACCGGGATGGATGGCTTCCGACTGGCTGCGGCGCGCTACGTCGAGGACCTTGTCCACGTTGAGATAGGATTCGCTGGCCGTAGCCGGACCGATGTGGTAAGCATAATCGGCTTTGCGGACGTGCAGGGCTTTGCGGTCGACGTCGGAGAAGACGACGACCGACTCGATGCCCATCTCGCGGCAGGCGCGAATGATGCGCACCGCAATTTCACCGCGATTGGCGATCAGGACTCGTTTGAACATGACCGGGCCTCGAAGGCGTTTCAATCGAACGTTCTGCGGGACGACGGCGGAAAGAGGGCAGCTAACGCACACACTCCACAGATGAATGGATTGTACTGCATGGGTGAGGAGAGAAGAGGGGCGACGTCACAGGGGGGTGTGACGAAGGAGCATCGCGCCGGGCTCAGATTGCCTAACCAAGAAGCTCCTGTTCAAAGCCGTTGGCGCCGAAAGTACTCTGCCGGAGGCACGACCAGAACGCTACCGAGGCGTCGGCCAAAGTATTGCCCGAAGTGCTGCTTATCGCCGGTTAGTAAGTGTGTGGCGCGAGCGTGGATCGCCGCCTGCAAAATAGGCCAATCTTTCTCGGGCAGGCTCACCTCCCGAGGCAACGGGGAAATGCCGATAACAATCCGGACCGTTTCCAGGAGATCGGCCAATCGATGTTGTTGTTCCCGTTCCCTCAGGTTGACGCGGGCTTCTTCAGCGGCGTAGGCCGAAGTGAGCAATTCCACATTCTTGAGTCTCCATAGACGAGCCATGCTGGCACCGGGCCGATAGGCGGCGGAGAAGAGCACGTTGGCATCGAGGAAGAGCCGGTGCAGATCAAGCGGCGGATTCGCCATAATCCTCCACAGTAATTAACAATTAATGGACAAAGCAGGCGGGAGCAAGAGGCTGTAGTAAGGCTGTAGTGAACCTGTAGCGCTCACATCCTGCGATTGCGGCGAGGCGTGCCATGCGTTGGCAAGGGACTATTGATTGTTGGCTCAGGAATCAGTCGAAGAGTCCAAGGTGTTACCCACCAAACTTTCGAGGCTTATAGTGCGGGACTTTAGCGGGATCAATCCCCAACTTGCGGACTTCCGCCACTGCGGCCTGATAATCTTCGGCATCGACTGCATTCGAGAGTAAGAATTCAGCCTTGCGCTCAGGAGTGTAGATTTCGACGGGGACAGCCGCAGCCGGACGGATCAGAATCCCCTCGGGACGTTCTTCGGCAACCACCAAGCCGCCTTCCTCGATGCCGAACTTACGCCTTAGGCGGGCAGGGACAACTACGGCACCACGCTTACCAACTTTGCTGACTTCCATATGTGCGCCCGACAATCTGAATATCGGGCACTTTCAGTATAGCGATGGACGCAAGGAAAGTCAAAGCCAGAGGGATGAAAAGCGCAAGCAAAACCGCCCCTCCTTGCGGGAAGGGCGTTCAGGTTTCTGTTGGGACAACGCCCGGCTACTGAGTGGACTCCGTGGTGACAATTCCGGAGGGGCCGGCTTTCTCCGCCTTGGCCTTTTTGGTGGCCATGGTCTTGTCGACCCAGTCGTCAGCGGACTTCAGATCGGCCTTGCGGGCGTCAGAGTTGTCGCACTCGTACTCGGCGCGCTGGCGATACAGCAGGTTCAGATAAGCCATAGCGTCGTCATAGTCGGGGCGAAGCTGCAACGACTTCTGCAGGTTCTGAATACCGTCTTCGACCTTTTGCTCGTTCTTCTGCTTGAGGTCGGCGCAGGCTTTCTTGTCCTTGAGCTCGTCCGTAGGCTTCATGTTGAGGCTGGCGCGGGCGGTCTGGTCGGGCTGGTAGGCCTGCATCCAATCGATGACGGCGAGCGAGTAGTAGGTCTCCGGATCCTTGGGATCGAGTTCAGCAACCTTTTCGTGGTACTCCCTGGCCTGATCGAACTTCTTCATACCAAAGTACAGAGAGGCGATGCCTTTCAGGGCAGTGACCTGCTCTTCTTTGGGTGGATTCTGCGCCAGGACTGCCTTAAAGGCGTCGATGGCCTGTTCGGCGTAGCGGTTGTTGTCAGGCGAATCGGCGCCGGGGATGTATTGCTGGGCATAGGCGGTGGCCAAATAAAGACGGGCAGTAACAAGGCTGGGATCCAGATCCACCGCGTTCTTGAAATGTTCGATGGCGTCTTCAAACTTCGCATTCTTGTAGGCCTGAACGCCCTTATTGAGCTGATCGCGTGCTCTCAGCTTGCTGCATCCGATGGTTGAGAACAACGCAAGCAGAATCATAAGTACCGTGAGTACCCGTCCGCTCTTGTTCATGTGTGGTATCACTCTCCGTTGCCGTAGTTCGGGTTTAGAGGAGGGCGGTCACTCAGTGCCGCCCCCTTGAGAAGGAAGAGTATAGCCCGAATCACGTTCCTAGTTCTCCACCCCGCAGGCGACCGCCGAGGCGGAGCGCCATGGGGTTCGCAGGTGGCTAACCGCCGGCTTCAATCTTGGCCGTGATCAGCCCAACTTTATCGACACCCGCCGCGTGGGCGATGTCGATGACTTGTGCCACATCATTGAAGGTCAGGTTGGGATCAGCCTTGACGAACATGATTTTTTCGGCGCGGGTCTTGAAGATGTCGTTGAGACGGCCTTCCAAGTTCTCCCACGTCACGTCGTCCTGGTTGATCTTCAGCGCCGGCTTATCGCCACCGCCTTTGAGTACCTGCACCACAATGGTGCGGTCGTTGCTTGGGGGTTGCTTCTGGTCCTTGGGCGGCTGGGGAACCAGCGCGTCCAGACCTTTGGGTGTCAGTGGCGTAATCACCATGAACACGATGAGCAGCACCAGCAAAACGTCAATCAGCGGGGTTACGTTGATATCGGCTGAGGGGCCGCCGGACCCTCCCATTGCCATTCCCATAAATTACTCCCGTTACTGGGCGCCAGCGCGCGGGCTGGCACCGGTTGGGGGCGGCTTGGGGACGCCAGTTTGTTTCTGCTCGGTCAACAGACCCACGTCATCTACGCCAGCGGAGCGCACGTTGTCTACCACGTCCACCACGGCGCCGTACTTGGCGCGAGCGTCGGCCTTGATGAAGACCCGCTTGTCCACTTTATTGGCCAGGCGGTCTTTGACTTTGCTGGTGAGTTGGTCCGCTGTCACCTTATCGGTGCCGAAGAAAATCTGCCCGTCGCGCATCACTGCGACCAGCAGCGAATCTTCCTTGTCGGCGTCAGGCATGGGCGTCGGACTGTTGACCTTCGCCATGTCAACGCTCACGCCATGCTGCAGCATGGGCGTGATAACCATGAACACGATAAGCAACACCAACATTACGTCCACCATGGGAGTGACGTTGATGTTGGAGTTGACCTTCTTGCCTTCGGCGCGCACTGCTAGTGCCATAACCTTCAACCTCCTTCAGACCGCGGACCGGCGCCAACGGATTACGCTGAGCCTACGGTTGCCGGCGAACCGAGCGACGCTTGAGGAAATAGTCGATCAGCTCGCTGGAGCTGTTGTCCATTTCCACGTCGAAGGCTTCCACCTTGTTGGTGAAGTAGTTGAACATCATGACGGCCGGAATCGCGACGAAGAGTCCGATGGCGGTGGTCACCAGGGCTTCCGAGATGCCGCCGGCGACAGCGCCCAAGCCAGTGGCCTTCTGGGTCGAAATCTCTTTGAAGGCGTTGAGAATGCCGACCACGGTGCCCAGCAAGCCAATGAAGGGAGCTGTGGAACCGATGGTGGCAAGCCCGCCCAGACCACGCTTTAACTCGGCGTGAACGATGGCCTCAGCACGCTCCAGAGCGCGCTTGGAAGCTTCTATCTGCTCGCCGGGAATGTCGTTGGAATCGCCGTGCGCCCGGAACTCCTGAAGTCCGGCGACGACGACCTTGGCCAAGTGGCTCTTCTTGTTGCGCTCAGCGACCTTGATGGCTTCCTCAATCTTGCCTTCGCGCAACGCGCCGGCAACCGCGGGGGCAAAAGCACGCGACTGCTTACGAGCTGCACTGAATGCCATGGCGCGATCGATCATGACGCCGATCGACCAGCCCGACATGACGAACAGGATGAGAACAACGATCTTGGCCAAAATTCCCATCTGTTTCCAGAGGGAGATGGGATCCCAGCCCACGGTGGCTTCCTGGAAAACCCAGGCGGCAACCGTCGGTACGTGGCTGAGGGTGTAGGTGGCAAGGTTAGCTAGAAACATGGGTGGACTTTTCCTCCTCAGAACTTTCGTTACAGCAGACCAACATATTAGCTACTGGTGCTGCAGATGATTCAAACATCCGCAGAGTTTTCTCCGTGATCTCCGTGGTTAACTTCTCATTCCTATGGGTGGGACGCAGTCCCATGTAACACCCGTGAGCAAAAACTAAACACTTGGCCAGAATGCAATGCGACGATGCGCGCCCGGCATCGAGTTAGATGCGCGAAATGTTCAGCCCCACATCCTCTAACCACCCGCCAGCGTGAAATTAACGTTGATCGTGGTTTCGACTTCCACCGGCTCGCCATTGAGGAAGTAAGGCTTGTACCTCCATTGCTTGACCGCATCCAGCGCAGCTCCCGTCAACATGGGGTGGCCGCTGACCACGTGCAGATTCTGGATCGCGCCATCCTTGCCGATAAGGGCCTGAAGCACGACGATGCCTTGAATGCGAGCCTGGCGGGCAAGCGGCGGATAGGCCGGTTGCACCTTATGGATCAACAATCCCTGAGAGACACCTTGTGACACGCGCACACGCTGCGGGGTTGCCGCCTTGGGAATGGCCACTGGCGTGGAACTGAGCATCCCGCCCAGAACGCCACCCATGCTACCTCCGGGCACGCCACCCGGTACGCCGCCCACCACGCCCAATCCCGCGCTCGGTGGAGGCTCGTCCTCTTTGATCATCTGAATCTTTTTCGGAATGGCTGTTGGCGTCCGCAACTGGCCATTGTCCAGTTCGCTTTGGATCTTCTTCACCACGACTGGCGTAGCAGCCGGAGGCGGAGGAGGGGGCGGCGGCGGCGGCGGAGCAACCAGGAAGGTCATCAGTTGCTGCCGGGGCAACGCCTCGGTAAAAATCAAAGGCAACAACACTAGAACGCCAAGTAAGCAGATTTGGAGGACAAACGAAATGGCGGTGGTGGCCCCGCGTTTACCCTTGAGCCTGCCTCCCGATTCCACGAGGCTGTCTTCAAACATGGCCTGTTCTCCGTCGAACGCTTCTAGTACTTAGACACCGGGTATCAGTTTTTGCTCCCACAAACCGCAATCCGTCCCTCGCAACTCCATAACAGGCGGCCCCTCGCTACGCTAGAGCATCAGGACGGCCACCCCGAACGGGCGAACCGAAGTATACACCCCCGAAGCTGGTTCGGCACTAGGCGAGCGCCACATTCTGCTTTGGTGCCGGGCGGCCCCGTCTATGCCTTCACTTTCACTTTTTCCCGCGACCTGTCCCGCGCAGAAGCCAAGCGCTGAACCGCCGACTGGCCGGCCCGTTTGGCCCGCCATTCCTGATAGGCCACGAGCATCGGCGCGGCGACAGCGATCGACGAGTAGGTTCCGATCAGGATGCCAATCACCAAGGCCAAAGAAAATCCACGCAGGACCTCGCCACCGAACAGATACAACGAGAGCACGGTCAGGAAAGTGAGTCCGGAGGTAAGAATAGTCCGGCTCAGGGTCTGGTTGATGCTCTTATTGACGATGTCGGCCAGGGGCTCGCGGCGCAACAGCTTGATGTTTTCGCGGATGCGGTCGAAGACGACGATAGTGTCGTTCATCGAGTAGCCGATCAGGGTGAGAATGGCGGCAATAACCGTCAGGCTGATCTCCTTATTCAGCAGCGAGAAAAATCCCACGGTGATAATGGTGTCGTGCAGGCAGGCCACGACCGCGCCCACGCCGTAAATCATTTCGAAGCGGAACCACAAGTAAACCAGCATTCCGGCCAGCGAATAAAGAGTGGCCATGATGGCCTGACGGCGAAGCTGCGAGCCCACTTGCGGACCGACAATCTCCACGTTGCGCACCACAAAGTTGGAGGTGTAGAAGTCCTGCTGCAGCGCACTAACCACCTCGGGCGGAACGACCCCGCGCAGCTCATCGACGGAAGTCAGAATTCCGCCCCGCTCCTTGTTGCGGAAATCTTCAATCTGTTTGGCAATGGCCTCGTACTTCGGGCCGGCGTCCACGCCCAAGTGCAGCGGATCTTTTTGCAGCAGAGACTGCTGCAAGCTGGCGGCGCCAGTGTTGTTCAGGTCCTGCTTGCCTTCGGCGACAGGATTTCGGGCCTGGAGCGCACGGATGATGGTGTTCTTGCCGGCATCGAGCGCGGCTTCGCTAGTTTCCTGGATGCCCAGATCCACCAGCACTTCGTTGTCCGAGGTTGGGCCGAAGCGCTGGATGCGGGGATCGTGCAGTCCGGCACGGTTCATGTCGTTACGAATCTGGTCGAGGTCCGGAGTTTGCGCGAACTTGACGTAAACCAGTGTGCCGCCGCGAAACTCCACGCCCAGCGGGATGTGGTGCCAGAACAACATGGAACAGATTCCGGCGACGCTGAACACCAGAGAGAAGGCAAGGAAATACCATTTCTTGCCCAGGAAATCGATATTGGTATTGCGAAATAACTCCACCGCTAGCCCCTTAAGAAATCTTTTTCACCACGGAGGCACGGAGGGCACGGAGTTTTTATAAAACTCTTCTTACAATGCCCTGCCGCAGGATGGGAACGTTGAAATTGATAAGTAGTCCCACCCGTGTCCCGCTCAGCCTCAGATAAGTGAGCAATTGCGATTCGTGAATGGCCGATAAACTCTCGACCGATTTGAGTTCGACAATCACACGATTGTCCACAAGCAAGTCAATGCGATATCCGCAATCCAGATGGCAGCCCTTGTACTCCACCGGCAACTCAACCTGGCAGCGAAAAGGAATTTTCCTCAGTCCGAGCTCATGACACATGCAGGCTTCATAGGTCGATTCGAGCAGACCCGGCCCGAGTTCCCGATGCACAGAAACGGCAGCCCCGATGATCTCGCCGGTAAGGTCCGCCTCAATAAGCTCAACCCTTCTTGTCCTCTGCATCTCGCCGGTCATAAACTTCATAGCTTCCCCAGGAATTTCTTCCGAAAAAATTCCTTACTCCGTGTCCCCAGTGCCTCCGTGGTGAACTTCTTTCCTTATATACTCAATGGCTCGCCACGCTGATGGCGACTGAGGATGAACTCGAAAATCACCCGCGACACGAAGACCGCGGTGAACAGGTTCGCCAATAGACCGAAGCTGAGGGTCACAGCAAATCCTTTCACCGGCCCGGTTCCGAACAGGAACAGGATGACGGCGGACACGATCGTCGTCACGTGGGTGTCAATAATGGTCGTCCAAGCGTGACCAAACCCTTGTTCTACCGCAGAGGAAGGCGTCTTGCCGTGTCGCAACTCCTCACGAATACGCTCGAAGATCAGAACGTTGGAATCCACGCCCATACCGACGGTCAGAATCACACCCGCAATGCCCGGCAAGGTGAGGGTCGCTTCGCTGTAGCCGAGGAACCCCAACAGGATCACCAGGTTCAGGGTCAAGCCCAAGTCGGCGTTGATGCCGGCTGCATGGTAGTAGAAGAGCATGAAGATCAGCACCGCGACCATGCCGATGATCGCTGCCCGTACGCCCTGGCGAATGGAATCGGCGCCCAGCGAGGGGCCAACCGTGACCTCTTGCAGGTATTTGATTCCCGCCGGTAGCGCGCCCGAGCGTAGTGTCAGTGCGAGGTCCTGGGTCTCCTCCTGGGTGAACGATCCGCTGATGCGGCCCTGATCATGGATCTGCTCCTTGATCTGGGCCACCGATTTCACCTTGTTATCGAGCACCACCGCGAGGTTGTCGCCCACGTGAGCAGCAGTGAATGCGGCAAAGCAACGTCCGCCGTCACCGGTCAGGGTGAAATTGACATCGGGACGGCCATTTTCATCGCGACCTGAATCGGCGGAACGCAGATCGGCGCCGCTCACAGCCGACGAGCGGCTGATGACCCAGTACACCTCGGTAGCCTCCTCAGGATTTTGCGGGTGCGGGCTAGTGCCCTTCATCAGAACGGTGTCGGGTGGAAGCACGCCGCCGTTGTCCTGCATTGCGGCTTGTTCACTGGGATAAGGCCCTTTAACCGCCTGCCGGATTTCCAGCATGGCGGTGGATTGCATGATCTCTTTGACGCGGGCTGGATCATCCACCCCCGGCAACTGCACCAGAATTTGATAGTCGCCTAGTCCGTGCTCCTGAATCACCGGCTCGGAGACGCCGAGCTGGTCGATTCGGTTACGGATGGTTTCGATGGCCTGCTGCACCGCTTTCTTCCTGGTGTCGTTGGCCACCGAAGGCTTCATGGTCAAGGTGTAGGAGTTCTCGGCGCCCGAAGTGAAATCGTAGTCGCCCAGTTTCTCGCTGACGATGCGCCGCAGCTCCGAGGAGGACTCCGGCGGCACGCCCTTGATCTGAATCACCTCAGGGTGGTTCTGCGGATCAGGCTTGGAGATTTCCCCGAAGGCGATGTTGGCGCTCTTGAGGGCGTCTTTCAGCCGCTCGACCGCACGGTCACTGTCGGCGTTGATGGCGTCGTTTACCTGCACCTGGAGAATCAGGTGGGTCCCGCCTTCCAGGTCGAGGCCCAGATGAATGCGCTTCTGCACCGCGGTCCGCAAACCATCCGCGGTCAAGCTACCGGGGATGCCAAAGATGCCGATGAGAAAGAAGATCAGCACCGCAATGATCAAAACTGTCTTGAGAAGGAGATTCTTATTCATGAGAAACGGCTACCTACTTCGACTTGGGGGTATCCTCCGCGGTCGTCAAAGTGACGATGGAGGAGCGGGCAACTTCAATCTTAATGTTATCCGGGGGAACCCGGAGGACGACGGCATCGTCCTTTACGGACATGATGACGCCGGTGAGTCCACCGCTGGTAACCACGCGGTCGCCGGACTTGATTTCCTGCAGCATCGCCTGCCATTTCTTCTGTTTGCGCTGCTGCGGCATGATCAAAAGAACATAGAAGATTGCGAAGATCGCAACCATCATCAGGATCGGGGCCGAGCCGCCGATGCTCTGCGCGAACATAACTGCCAGTGTGGCCATTTGCCTTTCGACTTTCGAAAAACCTAAAGGGCTAAAGCCCTTGGTTATTCTGCTTGTTCTTCAGGTGCGGAGTCCGCAAGTTTCGCGGGCCTGACGGCCCGTGCTTCCACCGACAAGCCGTGGAGAGCACTTGTGAAAACAAGCTCTGGGAGTTCCAACGGAACACCGGGATGTTGCGTGCCAGCGTACCAACGCGATGCCAAAGACACAGCCTTGGCTTTTCTATTATCGCGCTTTTGCCAGGGACCTGAACAGCGAAGGCTGCTAAGGAACGCTCAAATGCGGTGGCCGGACGCGGGAAAGAAAACTCGCGAATTCCCCAAGTATTATAGCTTGCCGCACCTTACGCATGGTGTCAAGGTAATATGCCAGATTGTGTACGGTGTTCAGCACCTGGGCGAGCAGTTCGTTGGAGGCATACAGATGCCGCAGGTAAGCCCGTGAATAGCGGGAGCAGACCCGACAAGAGCAGTGCGGGTCGAGTGGCCCATCGTCAGCGGCGTAACGCGCGTTCTTGATGGTGAGACGTCCTTCCGAGGTGAACAGCAGCCCGTGGCGCGCCGCGCGCGTTGGTAGCACGCAGTCCATCATGTCCACCCCCATCGCCACGTAATGCATAATCTCTTCCGGAGTGCCCACTCCCATCAGGTAGCGTGGTTTGTCTTGCGGCAGAAATGGCATGGCCGCGTCCACCATTTCGTAGGTCATCGGGCGGGGTTCGCCCACGCTTAAGCCGCCGACTGCGTAGCCGGGGAAATCAAGCTCCACGGTGCGCTGTGCCGATTCGCGGCGCAGGTCGGGAAACATA
Source organism: uncultured Acidobacteriaceae bacterium (assembly GCA_963794545.1). GTDB lineage: Bacteria > Acidobacteriota > Terriglobia > Terriglobales > Acidobacteriaceae > Bog-257. The sequence continues at coordinate 56,955 of CAWCEH010000007.1, read as the reverse complement.
CCGCCTTGCACGATGCCGAACAGCGTCTGGGTCTGCTCAACGCGCTCGTCTTTCCCACCCTGTCCTGTGGACAAGGGTAAGGCACCCGCAAACCACGGGACCTCGTTCTTGTGGTCCTCGAAATACTTCTTGCCGCGCGCCGCCCAGCGGAGCGTCATCTCCATGGACGCCTGAGTGCGTGCGTACTCCGCGGGATGTTCGGTGCACTCGTCGAACGCCATAATGATGTCGGCGCCGAGGCCGATCTCGGCGGCTATGGCGCTCTCGGGACTGAAGAAATGCGACGAGCCGTCGAGATGCGAACGGAAGGCCACGCCGTCTTCCGTGACCTTGCGCAGATCGCTGAGGCTGAAAACCTGAAAGCCGCCAGAGTCGGTGAGGATAGGATGGTCCCACGCCATGAACTTCTGCACGCCGCCGAGTTGGCGAACCACCTCAACGCCCGGGCGTAAGTAAAGATGGTAGGTGTTGTTCAGCAGGATTTGGACGCCGAGTTCTTCCAGAGTGTCCTGGGGAACGCCCTTGACTGTCGCCAATGTTCCCACCGGCATAAAGACGGGGGTCTGGACTTCCCCGTGGGGAGTGAAGAAGCGTCCGGCACGGGCGGCGCCATCGCGGGCTTCAACCTGGAAGCGGAAAGACATCGCAGACGATTGTAATCGGATCACCACAGAGGCACGGAGACACAGAGGATCGGAGACGATTCTTAGGCTCGTCGGGGGAAGGATTCGGCCTTCGGTTATTTCTATTCATGTCCGTGTCCTCCGTGGTGGAAAATCAAGCCGCGTGGCGTGGGGGCCGAGTGCTGAGTGCTTATCCCTTTACCAGCTTCTCCATATCCTCCTCGTCAATCACGATCACACCCAACTCTCTTGCTTTGTCGAGCTTCGATCCGGCTTCTGCGCCGGCGACAACGTAGTCGGTTTTCTTGCTCACCGAACCGGCAACCTTGCCGCCTGCATTCTCGATCAGGTTCTTGGCTTCGTCGCGGGTGTGGCGCTCTAAAGTTCCCGTCAACACGAACGTTTTTCCCGCGAGAGTGGTGGCGCGCTGTTTCTTGTGGCCCTTGAAGGTCAGGCCGGCTTTGCGCAGTCGTTCGACCAACGCCACATTTTTCGGCTCGTCAAGAAACTCGCGGATGGCGGCCGAAACGCGTGGGCCAATCTCATTCACCTGCTGTAGCTCTTCTTCACTGGCCTTCATGAGTTCATCCATCGAGCCGAAAGCCTCGGCCAGAAATTGCGCGGTGCGCTCGCCGACCATGCGAATCCCAAGGCCGTAGATGACGCGCTCCAGCGGGAGCTTCTTCGAGTTCTCGATTTCGGAGAGGATGTTCTGCGCCGACTTCTTGCCCATGCGCTCCAGGGTGAGCAGTTTTTCTTCGGTCAAGTCGTAGATGTCGGCAATGTTGGTGACCATACCGTTCTCGACTAACTGATTCACCAAAGCGTCGCCCATGCCTTCAATATTCATGACTCCGCGCGAGGCAAAATGGCGAATGCTCTCGCGCAGCTTGGCAGGGCAGTTGACGTTGACGCAGCGATGGTCGGCCTCGCCCTCGGCGCGGACGACGTGTCCACCGCAGACCGGACAACGTTCCGGCATGTGGAAGTGGCGATGGCCGCGCGGCTTGTCCTCCAGCACCTTTACAACTTTGGGGATGACGTCGCCGCCACGCTCGACCGAAACCCAATCGCCGATGCGTACGCCGAGACGATCGATCTCGTCCATGTTGTGCAAAGTGGCGCGACTCACCGTAGTGCCGCCAATTGAGACCGGCTTCAGCGCGGCCACCGGCGTCAGCTTGCCGGTGCGGCCCACCTGCACCAGGATGTCTTCAATCTGAGTCACGCCGGAACGCGCAGCGTACTTGTAGGCGATCGCCCAGCGCGGCGCTTTGCCCGTGAAGCCCAGCTCGTTCTGTAAGCGAACGCGATCTACCTTGATGACGATGCCGTCGATTTCGTAAGGCAGGTTGTCGCGCTTGGCCTCCCACTCGTTGATGAAAGCCCAGACCTCATCAAGGTTGTGGACGAGGCGGTGATTGGGATTGACTTTGAAGCCCGCAGTTTGCAGCGCCCTCAAAGTTTCCGAGTGCCGCTCGAACGGGGTGCGTCCTTTGACAAACAGCGCGTAGGAGAAAAAGTCGAGCCGGCGCTGGGCGGTCACGTTCGGCTCCAACACTCGCACCGTGCCCGCCGTGGCGTTGCGCGGATTGGCGAACTTCGGCAGACCTTGCTGTTCGCGCTCGTCGTTCATGCGCTGAAACGCGGCCAGCGGCATCAGCAATTCGCCGCGCACTTCGAAGTCTGGCGGAAGGCCAGCCTGCGTCAAGGTCTTGGTGGGAATGGTGAGGGGCACACTGCGCACGGTGCGCACGTTGAGGGTCACATCTTCGCCAACCGAGCCGTCGCCGCGGGTGATGCCCAGCGCCAGCTTGCCGCTGGCAAAGCGCAAGGCCAGCGACATGCCGTCGAGCTTGAGTTCGCAGACGTAGTCCACGTGCGACTCGCCGCTCAGTTCGTGGACGCGCCGCTCCCAATCGCGCAACTCCTCCTCACTGTAAGCGTTGTCCAGCGACATCATGGGCGTGGAATGCGGAATTTTGACGAAGCCCTCGCGCGGCTTGCCGCCCACACGCTGGGTGGGCGAGTCGGGAGTAATCAGCTCGGGATGCTGGGCCTCGAGTGCCTTCAGCTCGTTCAGCAGGCGGTCGAATTCGGCGTCGCTGATCTCGGGATCGTCGAGCACGTAGTAACGGTGCTCGTGGTGGCGGATTTTCTCGCGCAGCGCGTCGATCTTCGGCTGCGGATCTTTGGCGGCGGGCATGGAGCAATTATCGCTCAGGGGCCAGGGGGCAGGGGTCAGTGGCCCAAGGCATGTTCGCGTAGAATCGAATACTGACGGCTGACTACTGGCTACTGAGTACTGGCAACTGACAACTGACAACTGACAACTGCCTTGAAGCACCTTCTCCACAAGTGGACCCTGCTGATCCTGGCGGTACTGAAGCCGCTGGGCATCTGGGGCGTACTGGGATTCGCCGTGGTGGACGCGGCCTTTCTCGGCATGCCGCTCGATGCCATCGTCGCCGGCTATGTCTGGGCCAACCCGCAACGGCTGCTGCTGTACTCGGCGATGGCGGCTGCCGGATCGGCGCTGGGCAGCATCGTCATCTACTTGATCGGGTACAAAAGTGGCGAAGTGCTGCTGGTCAAACGCATGGGCGAGAAGCGCTTCAACAAGATCAAGTCCGCATTCGATCGCCACGAATTTCTTGCGATCATGTTGCCGTCGATGCTGCCTCCGCCCACGCCGTTTAAGCTGTTCGTGCTCTCCGCGGGCATGGCCGAGATGAGGTTCAGCCACTTCCTGGCGGCGATTTTTGCAGGACGGTTTCTACGCTTCGTGGTGCTGTCGTTTCTGGTGATTCGCTATGGCCCGCAGATCGTGGGCTTCATCGGCGGCATGGTGCATGACCACTGGAGATATGTCATCGCCGCGATTGCCACGGCTTGCCTGGTGGGGTGGTGGATTTGGCGAGTGAGGAAGGTGAAGTCGGCGCGGAGGGCGAGCAGCGTGCAATCGCCGTCGTGACTATCCAAGCATACCCGCCGATCGAACCAGCGATAGAACTCACCCTCTGTATTAAATCCCTACGGTAAATTCCTGCTCCGTGATATAAGGCGAACATCCGAGAGGACCATGGACACGGAAGACCAGACTGACGGACGCCCGAGCGACCTGACAGCATTGGCGGAAGCCAAGTTCGGTAAGGAAACGCTTAGTGACGCCGAGAAGTTGCTGCTGGAAAAAGTTCCCAGTGGCGACTTCGCAATCTGCGGCCCGAATCGCGACCGCCCCGACTCAAATCCAACAAAAGCAGACGACGACGACCCAAACAACGATCCAAGAGACACGGATAAGTGGGGACAGGCCCGCCAGATTCGAGCCGAGCTGGTGGCCTGGTTATGCACAGACCACGAGGCCCGGAAACGCGTCCACTGGAGAGGAATCCGAGTTTATGGGGCCGACGTCACGGGGCTTCTTGACCTCTCGTTCGTGAATATTCCTTTTCAATTGGCGTTTCGGCGGTGCCGCCTGACACGCGGCATCAACCTAGCCCAGGCGGAGGTGTCACAGCTCGACTTCCAAGGAACTCTGGTTTACGGAATATTCGCAGACCGTGTCAACGTGAAGGACTACGTAGCCTTGCGATATGGTTTCCTGGCCGTCGGCGTAGTTTGGCTCCTCGGCGCGCGGATCGGCGGTGATCTCGATTGCGACTTAGGAACCTTCTTCAACCCACCGAAGCCGCCCAAACAGGACGATCCCGATCCCTCGAGCGGCATCGCGCTGAATGCCCAGGGAATCGAAGTTAAGGGCAACGTCTTCCTCAGGGGAAGCTTCGCCAATGGCGACGTGACGTTCGTCGGCGCACAGATCGGCGGCATGCTCGACTGCACAGGCGGCGCCTTTGTCAATCCACTCAAGCTCAAAGAGGGTCTTCCCGAAAGCTTCGCGCTCAACGCCGAACAAATCAATGTAAAGGGCGGTGTCTTCCTCAGGTCCGGCTTTACCGCCGATGGTGCAGTGAACCTATACGGCGCCCGCATTGGGGGACCCTTCGATTGCAGAATGGCAGATTTCCATAAGACAACCTTGTACCTAATGGATGCGTCGGCTGCCTCGCTTTACGATTCCGGTGTAAACGATGTTCTAGGCGTCTCAGGCGCGGATTCCCGCGTAACCAATCTTCCAAGCGTCTCAGGCACCGATTCTGGTGTAAACGATGTTCCGGCTGTCCCAGGCGTCGACTCAGGTGTAAACGAGGTTCCAGGCGTTTCAGGCTTGGATTCCCACGTAACCAATCTTCCAGGCGTTTCAGGCACCGATTCTGGTGTAAACGATGTTCCGGCTGTCCCAGGCGCCGATTCCGGTGTAAATGATGATCCGGCGGTTTCGGTCGCCGATTCCCGCCTGACCAAAACCCCCGCTGTCCCCGCTTCCAATTTCAGCCCGACCGTTTGGCCGCAATGTGGCAATCTCCTCCTGGACGGCTTTTTCTATGGCCGTATCTCTTCACCAGGGCGGATCAACGTTGCCAAGAGACTCGATTGGCTTGGGCGGCAACCTAGCCCGCCGTTTCTCCAGCGACCCTATCTCCAACTGGCGAAGGTTCTTCGGGAATCCGGGGACTCGGATGCCGCCCTTCAGGTGCTGGAAAAGATGGAGGAGCTTCGTAGAAGCGCTGAAGAGCCTGGCGCCTCAAAATGGCTTGACCGGAAAACTAAAAAGCGCATGGCCCGTCTCTGGAGCCAGGTGCTAAAAACGTCGATCGGCTATGGCTACCGTCCGGGAAAGGCGATTTGGTTGATCCTTCTCTTAAGTGTGCTGGGATGGATCGTCTACGGCACAAGCTACGATGTCGGGACGATGGTCCCGACCGAGAAGGAAGCCTATCAACAGTTTAAGGATCTCCCGACTGAAGGACAGGTTCCAGCACACTATCCCACGTTCTCTGCTCCTGTGTACTCACTGGAGAATTCGCTTCCGCTGGTCAAGTTGGGCCAGGCCGACAAGTGGCAGCCCGACCCTGCACCTGACGGTTGGGCGTGGGTACGGTGGTTTCTCCGCGTACAGGTTTTGCTCGGCTGGCTGCTGGCCACCCTCTTTGTTGCGGGCGTTAGCGGTATTGTGCGCAAGGAGTGAAATCCGGTGGCGTCGTCACCGTCGTCGAGAACAAACGCAGATCCTTCGACTCCGCGCCCGCCCGACCCGCAACGGAAGCGGGTCGGAAATTCTCTGCGGGCGCTGCGCTCAGGATGACAGGTACAAATAAGTACAGATACAAAAGCCGGACGATTTGTCCGGCTTTTTCTCGTGCTGATGAATATCTTAGCGAAGGCTGCGGCTGACGGGGACCGACGCTGGTTCTGTCGCGTGCTGGCTCACCAGGTATCCAATCCCGAAGAACGCGGCGCAGAACAGCAGGTCAGACATCACGGAGGTGCGGAAGAATGGCAGGCCCACGACGTAGCACGCCATCAGACCGTCAAAAGTCTTGGGATACATGTCGCGCCAGACCATCCACACCGCGAAGTTGCTGATCAGGAAAAACGAAACCGAGGCGGTCAGGGACGCAGCGCCGATGCGCAGTGCGGAGAAGCCCTTGATCATTACTCCGCCCAGCAGCAGCATGGCCGCATACCAAGTCCAGGTGACGAAATGATCGGCCGTGAGCGGATAGGCATAGGTCACGCGAGTCAGGTACACGTCGGAAGCGATCAGCAACGCCACCGGAATCCACATCTGCTTACGCGGCATGCGCGCGCCGAAGAACAGCAGGGCAGCGGCCACCGGCGTGAAGCTGAAAGGCATCGCGAAAAACCGCAGATGCACGGCCACGGCAACAAGTACGAAGAGATAGGCGAGCATGTTCACCTCAACACAGGAACGTCATTTGATTCTGTACGCCGGGTGGCCGTCCGTCAAGAGGAGTTGGCGTGAGAAGCAAAATTGTTGGCAGGCGGAGAAACGCAGATCCTTCGACTACGCGCCCGCCCGACCCGCAAGAGAAGCGGGTCGGAAAATCTTTGCGGGCGCTGCGCTCAGGATGACAACTCCAAGGTGAATGCGGGCGCTGGAAAGTGGAATTACTCGCCCTGCAGTTCTTCAGCGGCCTGGAGGTCCGTGCTCCAAGCTGTCCACCGACGGCGATCGGCTGGAGTTCATCCCCTGCTCCAGCACCTGCAGGTCGGAACTAAGCACGACGTAACCAGTTAGTGGCGTCCTGCCGCGCACGTCAGGGAACGTGTAGCGCAGGTCTTTGAACTCCGCCAGATAGCCGCCGTCCTGGCCCTGAAACGTCTGCACCTCGACAAAGGGAAATACCGCCCAGTCGAGGTACACCTGCCCCAAGTAGGAGGACTTCGCCGCGCGGTTGGCATCGGTTTCAGGCGGTTTGTAAAAAACCTGTCCGTGCGAGTCATCGACGTCCGGGACCAGCGAATTCACCGGAACGGTTTCCAAGAAGTCGGTAGTCTCGACGACGCCATGCCAACTGAATGGGTTGATCATGTAAGGATAAGCCGCCAGCCGCAGCGGCGTGGCGCCGTGGTAGAGAAACGAATTCATGGCAGTGACAGCACGGCGATGCTGATAGTCGCGGAAGCCCCAGACCAGTACCAAGCACACCAGCGCGAAGATCGCTCCCGCGCGGCCCCGCGGGCCCTTGCTGCGCGCGCCAATTTCCTCGTTGATCAAGCCGGCTAGGGAAGGCAGAACCAATCCCGCGATGAGCGCAAGCAGGATGACCGGATCGATGATGGCGACGAGGTCCCAGGAGTACCAGCGAAAGTTGAACGGTTCGAACAGGCGAATGCCGTACGCGGTGGTGTAGTCAAGCAGCAAATGGCTGAGAGCGGCCACCAGGGCGCAGAAGTAGAGATATCCCCAGCGGATTGGCAACAGCGGCGGAGCCTCGGGGGAGCGCGCACGAGGGGGACGGAGTCGCCGCTTCAGCCGATGGCCGAGATACACGAAGAGCAGCGCTGCGGCCGCAATGAAGGGCACGCCCAAGAAGCTGTGAGTGATTCCGCGATGATGCTGGAGACCCGCGGTGGAGCTCTTGAGCGCCCACAACACGTCGATGTCAGCAGCTTCGGCGGCCAGCACCATCGTGAGCGTCGTGAGGGCGCTCTTCCGATTGAAGCCCGCGCGTCCCATGCACGCGCCGGTCAAAAAATGAGTGAGAGGGTCCAAGTGTCTCCTCGGGCGATGCTTGGCACAGCAAGAGAGCTATTGTACGCAGGCGCGAGATGGAAGGTAGGGAAGCCCTACTCATCACGTGGCGGGTGGGCATCGTCATGTACGGTTTTGCCCGCTAGTAGATCGAGCGCGTGGGGCAGAATCTCAATCACCGCCAGTAGCGACTCCGATGCGCCGGTTGGACTGCCCGGCAGGTTAAGGATGAGCGTGTGCCCACGCACTCCGCAAACGCCGCGGCTCAGGATAGCGTTCGAAGTACTGGCCATGCCCTCAGAGCGCATTCTCTCAGGAATGCCTTCGATCAACTTGGAGCACACAGCGCGCGTTGCCTCAGGCGTGACATCGCGCTCGGCGATGCCGGTTCCGCCGGTCGTGATGATTAGTTGGACCTGCTCAGCCAGGCGAACCAACGCTGATTCGATCGTCGGCTGATCGTCGGGAACGATCTCCTGATGGGTGACATCGAAGCCCTCCTGACGAAGCAGTTCGGCAGTGGCCGGACCGGAGCGGTCGGCGCGCTCGCCTCGCGCGGAGGAGTCACTGACGGTCAAGACGGCGGCGGTTCGCATGGTCATGGTGTGTCGGGTAAACCGAGCGCTTGAAAGCTGTGTCGTCCCCGAAGGGACTCGTTAATTCTTACTACCCTACCCAGCACTCCGCCTTCGGCTGCGTGCTGGGCTAAACTGAGCCGCGCCGACGGCGCTGTCTCTTGCCCAACTCTTGCACCGTGCCAACCCAAAACGAGTACTCACGCTTGCTCTATATCTAGATATTCATGAACCAAAATCCTTCGGCTCCTCGCTGCGCTCGTCGCTCAGGATGACAATGCAATCTACTTACTTGTCGCGCTGGTAATCGCCGCTCTTGCCGCCCGCCTTTCGCACCAACATGATCTCGCGGATCTCGATGCCTTTGTCCAATGCCTTGCACATGTCATAAACGGTAAGGGCGGCTACCGATGCCGCAACCAGGGCTTCCATTTCGACGCCGGTGACGGCTGTGGTGCGGGCGAGGCTGCGAATGGCAACTCCGCTCTTCTGCACCTCAATTTGCACGTCTACTTTGCTCAGCGGAAGCGGATGACACATGGGAATGAGCTCGGCGGTGCGTTTGGCGGCCATGATGCCCGCCACGCGGGCGACTTCCAGCGGATCGCCTTTGGGATTTTGTGGTAGAGCCCGCATGACCGCCCTGCTCATCGCCACGAAGGCCCGTGCCTCGGCTTCGCGCAGAGTGGACTGTTTGCCTGAGACATCCACCATCGACGCCCTTCCGGCGGCGTCATAGTGCGACAGCTTCTTCGACTTGTCGTTCCGCTTTGCCATCGCTCGAATTTCAGAACATCAGGACAGTCATCGCTTCTCCGGCTGCGAACCGCTCGCGATCCGGTGGTACCACAATGTAGCAGTTCGAGTTCGAAACGGCCATCAAGTCCCCTGAACCCTGCCAGCGCACCAGTTCCACTTCCGGCCGCTCGTGCGTGCCACCCAGCTTCGCCGGCAGAAAGCGCGTCAGCCCGGTCTTAGTAGTGAACTCTTCCTTCAGACTGGCCTGCGCAAACGGCGGCGGCTGGGGCTTCGAGCCGGAGAGCGCATCCACCAATGGTCGCGCGAAGAGTTGAAATGTGACCATCGTCGAGACCGGATTTCCGGGTAGCCCAAAGAACGGCACGATGCGATTATGAAGCGTGGCTTCGCCGAATACCACTGGCTTGCCCGGTTGAATGCGAACGCCCGTGAACAGGAATCGAGCGTCGAACGAAGCTAATACCTGTTCGACCAGATCGTACTTGCCCATGGAAACACCGCCGCTGATCAGCAGCAGGTCGGACTGGAAGCCTTTGCGCAGCAGCAGTGCTAACTCGTCGGCGCTGTCCGGCGCGACCGGCAGGATTACGGGATCACCACCAGCGGCATAAACCTGTGCGGCCAGTGAGTAGCTGTTGGAGTTGCGAATCTCGTTCGGGCCAGGAGGTAGGTTGATGTCCACCAGTTCGTCGCCGGTGGCAAGAATGGCAACTCGGGGGCGTCGATAAGCGGCGATCTCCGGACGTCCCGCGGCGGCGGCAATGGCCACGACGGCATGGTTCACGCGTGTCCCGCGCGCGACTATGGTCGAGTCCTGGCGAGCTTCGGATCCGGCCAGAACAATGTTCTCGCCTGCTCGCACCGGACGATGAACGTTTACGGAACTGCCGTTGCGCTCTGCGTATTCCACCATCACGACGGCATCGGCACCGGTCGGGACCGGCGCGCCGGTCATGATCTCGGCTGTTTGTCCGGTCCCAATCTTGATCGCGCTTTGCTCGGTGGTGGCTCCGGCCTTGATCTCCCCGACGCAGCGCAGGTTCGCAGGCGTTGTGGCAACATCGGTGGCGCGCACCGCATAGCCATCGCGCGTGGAGCGGGGAAAAGGCGGAAAATCTCGATCCGCACGCAGGTCTTCAGAAAGCACCAGTCCGAGAGTGTCGAGCAGCGGAAGCATCTCGGGCGGAGTCGGAGCGAGCGCGGAAGCGTAACGCTCAACGGTTTGTCGCGCTTCGGTAAAGGACAGAAGCTTGGTTTCCGGACTCATGACCTGACGAGATTTTACCGGAGGGGTATGGTGATTCAAACGACGGGCTGTGGCCGTCGGAGGTGATGGTACATCCCAGGCGCGGCTCAGAGCGAAAGTCAGGGAAAACTGGACGGCCCCGCACAAGCCAAAAGAAGGCTGGAACGGGGCCCCGGAGAAAAAGGGGTCCGTCACTCGATTGCCGCGGCGATCTCGGTCGGGATGACAAGGTATAGGGACGGCCAAAAGTAAAGGGCGGCGCGTAGCCGCCCTTGCGAGATCGAACAGCCCTCCGATCACGGTTTCTTCTTGGGAGGTGTCTTACTCTTGTTGCCGTAGCTGGTCTCGACCGGAGCGCCAATGGAGGCCAGCATCTGTTTGGCGGGATCGGCATACTTACCGGTAGGCGCCAGTTCGAGATATTTATTGAAAGCCTCTGCCGTGCCTTCCGGCGCTACCATCTTGTCGCCCTTGGTGGTGGCTTTGCCCATCAGGTCGACGCCCTTCCAATAGTAGGCATCGGCTCGGGTGGGATCGACCTGCAGCGACTTGTCGAACGCAGCGATGGCTTCATCCAGCTTACCCGTGTTGGTGAGTACGGCACCTTCGTTGAAGTAATACGACGCGGCGTTGGTGGGATCATTCTGCGCTGCAATAGCCCACTCCTGCACGGCCTTGTCGGTCTGGCCGGACCTCGCGTAAGCGTCAGCCAGTCCGGCGTGATAGATGCCAGAAGTAGGTTTGATCGCGATTGCCTTTTGATAAGAATCCATGGCTTCAGGGTACTTTTTGGCGCCGAGTTGCGCCTCGCCCAAGTTCGCCCAAATCACATCTTGATTAGGATTGGCTTGAGTGGCTGGCTGCAAAATGGCAATGGCTTGGTCGTAATCGCCAGCTTTTTCCAGTTCTCTTGCCTGTAACAATTGCGCATTCAGGCCTTTAATGTTTTCGTTCTGCTTCTGTATCTCCGCGATCTTTTTCTGCTGCTCTTCAGAGATACCGGCCGGCGCGTTGTCCTTAGCCAGGTCGAAATTGACCTCCCGTTCCGCGCCCGCCTGGACCGGCACTTTGTCGAAAAAGTCGATCACCTTGCCATCTTTTATCAGGCTGAATTTGTAAGTACCCGAAGGAACCCCGATCGAAAAATACTCGCCCTTCGCATTGGTCTTCAGATTGACCTTCCGGCCGGTGTCAGCACTCGAGAGCTCTACCGTAGCGCCCTCGATCGGCTTGCCGTTTTGATCCTTGGCACTGCCCTTAACCGTGGACTGCGCCCAAACCGGGACCGTGCAGATTCCCAGCAGGAACGTCAGCAATATGACCAGGGAAATATGTTTCTTCATTTTTCCTCCAACCCATGAAACGGAATAATGACTGCTTCACTATGGCAAGGGTTACGAACCTCGAAACGGAAGCGCTGTCTGCGGCGCATAGGAAATAGGATCAAGTGCGCCCGCCGCTTCGAAGGCCTTCCGCCTTAAGACGCAACTCTCGCACGTGCCGCAAGCCCGATCTTCCGCGCCGTAGCATGACCAAGTTAAATGGAACGGAGCGTCCAATTCAAGGCCAAGCGTCACAATCTGGGCTTTTCGTAAGGCTATCAACGGCGTTTCGACCCGAATTCCTCCTTCTTTGGTGCCGGCACGAATGACCTCGTTGAAGGCCTGGTAGAACTCGGGACGGCAATCGGGATAGCCGGAGCTGTCCTGCTGGACGGCTCCAATGTAGATCCGGCTCGCGCCTAGCACTTCGGCCCAGCTCACAGCCGCCGACAAGAAGTGCGCGTTGCGAAAAGGCACATAAGTAACGGGTATATGCGCACCGATCTCGGGACCGGCATCGGGAATCGAGATCTTATCGTCCGTCAGGGCGGAGCCGCCAATCGCTCGAAAGAACGGAGTCCGAACGCTGAGACGGCGGCGAATCTGCAAGCGGTCACAAATTGCCTGGAACGCGGCCTGTTCCCGGGCTTCGGTGCGCTGCCCGTAACTGATGTGCAGCGCGGCAGTGGCGTTGGCCCCGAAGTCGCGCACCGCCAGAGCCGCACAGACGCAGGAGTCCATGCCTCCGCTGAGTGCTACTACGACTTGTGCTGCTTGATCGGGCATCGTAATTCCCCATCTCTAATAGGCTGGTGAAAAAACCGAGGTTCGGGTGGTGCGGGCCTCGTACAAGCTGTTCGCAATTGTCAGGGGCTTTGGAGGTGGTGTGAGAATTGTGCCGTCCCTGAAGGGACTCGAATCTATTTTCCACTTTACCCAGCGCTAAAGCGCTGGGCTAAGCTCTTTCGCCCCTGCGGGGCTGGATCTCGCGCACTCGCTCCACATCGCCAACAGAACGATTGATCCACCTGCTCTTTAGTCCCAGAGGTACCTCGACAGCACTTTTTTCCGCCACCAAACTCTTCCAACTTCTTATACGCCTTTCAATGACGGTTCCCAGATGAACTTGTGAATCTGCAGCCCCAGACGCACGTTCAGTCCATCGGCCAGCATCCATTCGGCGAGGAGTTGCGGGTCAACTATGCAATGCGAGGCATCGCGGCTGCCGGCTGCGTCTTTACGAAACGCCGGGGACAGAATCACGGAACCGACTCGCGCGTTAAGCCCATGCTGCCGGATGAAGTCGCGCGCGAATTCGTAGTCCTGGCGGCTGGCGATGACGAACTTAACCTCATCCTGACGGCCCAGCGCGTTAAGGTTTTCGATGCGAAAGGTGTCGCCCTCGCCGGAGTCAGGACATTTTACGTCCACGATCTTGACCACTCCGCTGGGAACACGATCCAGGGGTCGCTCGCCGCTGGTCTCCAGCAGGACCGTGTAGCGAGGAAGCAGCCGATCCATCAGGGCGACGGCTTCGGGCTCCTGCAATAGCGGCTCGCCGCCAGTGATCTCCACCAGGCCTCCATCCGGCGAGAGGCGATGCACTTCGGCTTCGATCTTCTCGAGACTCATGCGCTGGCCGCCCTTGAAGGTGTACTCGCTATCGCACCAGGTGCAACGCAGATTGCATCCCGCCAGCCGCACAAACACGCAGGGGAGCCCGGTGTAGGAGGACTCACCTTGCAGCGACTTGTAAATCTCGATGATCTGCATGGCAGGCGAGCTACTCGCTGTAGCGCGCGGTGGTGGTATCGGTCTCCCAGATAGTGACATCTTTCACACGAACCCGGCCATTGGTGCCCTGTTTCAGCCGCGAGTTGGTCTCATCGTAGAAATACTTGGCCAGGTTCTCCGCCGAAGGATTGATGGTGGTGAACGGTTCCAACTCATTCATCATCTGATGGTCGAGATAATTCATCACTGGGCGCAGAACGTCCTTGAGGTCTTTGAAGTCCAGCAGTAGGCCGGCGTGGTCCAGGGTCTCGCCGCTGAGGGTGACGCGAACCCGGTAATTGTGCCCGTGGGGCTTCTCGCACTTGCCGTGATAGTTGCGCAGGTAGTGTCCCGCGGAAAAAGTGTCTTCTACTGTGACTTCGAACATGAGCTCCCAACCCCATCGAACGCAAAAGCGGCGTTCGCTGGGGACCCCGGTTCCGGCCGCAACCACGCAAATAGGCGAGTTACAGCGAAGTTACTATTTTAGCGTGTTTGGACGTAAGATAGTGCCATGCAGCCGGTCAACCAAGTCATCGTGAAGGATCCAGATATCCTCGGAGGTACGCCGGTGTTCCGCGGAACACGCGTTCCGTTCCAATCTCTGCTCGACTATCTGGACGGAGGCCAGACTTTGGCGGAATTCCTTGATGACTTTCCCACGGTTACGCGCGAAGCTGCGGTATCTGCTCTCGAAGCCGCGAAGTCGCTTCTCGTCGGTCAACTTGGATGAGGGTCCTGCTCAACGAATGCATGGAGAATCGGGTCTCGCGGAGCCAAATGGCTTAACCAACCCGGATTGGCAAGGAGTTGCAACTCCGGAGCCTCGCAGAGGCGAAAGTAATTAGCCCAGCGCGGAAGCGGTGGGTCAATGTGACGTATTGAGACCGAGCCCCTTCAGGGGCGGCACTCTATCCAAACACCTGGTCTTGCTCGAAACGGATGTTTGCCGCCTGCAACATAGCCAGAAATTCATCTTCAAACGAACGTTGGCGATGATGTGACGCTTGATTGTCGATGTAGTGCTTGACCCGCTCTAGCTGCGAGGGGCTTACGCTGAACGCGCCGTAGCCCTCCTGCCATGCGAACAATGGGTTTGTTTCGCGTACCCATCGGCTGGAATTCGCTTTCAGTGTCCGCACTGCATCCGACAATTTTGCATTTGCCGGAAGAACCATGAGAATGTGGACATGGTTTTCGGTGCCGCCCACCGCAAGCACGTGGATTCCGTGATTCCGCGCTATGCTGGCGAGGTAATTCCATAGCCTCGGTTGGAGGTCAGCGCGAATCAGTTGCGCACGCTCTTTGGTGCTGAAGACGACGTGAAAGACCGAACTGACGTAGCTGTGCGCCATGTCTCGGAATCGTAGGCCCTTCCAAGGGCTAATCCCGTGATGAGCATCACGGTTGGCGGTGCCGCCCCTGAAGGGGCTCGGAATAATTTCTCTCAGCTTTCCCACCGCTTCCGCGGTGGGCTAATTAGTTTCGCCTCTGCGAGGCTCCGATTCGAGGTCGGCATTTTGCCTCGCGCGCTGAGATGTCGAGCCTGCGTAACGCGTAAGGCCATACACTCTTTAGTCTTTAGGTGTCATCGGTGTTTCTTCCGAAGAATTCTTCTACCGCTTTCATGTCCGTCGTCCGCCCATACTTTGGCAGGCTGTCGAGGAACACGCGCCCATACTGCTTCTTCAGGATGCGGTTGTCGAGCAAGCAGAGCAGGCCGCGGTCGTGCAAAGAACGGATTAGCCTGCCAAAGCCCTGTTTCAGCGCAAGCGCAGCGCTGGGGACCTGGTACTGGAAGAAGGCATTGCCGCCCTCTTCGTCGATGGCTTTGATTCGTGCGGCCACCACGGGATCGTTGGGGACCGCGAACGGCAGCCTGTCAATGATGACGCAACTGAGCTGCTCGCCCTGCACGTCAACCCCTTGCCAGAAAGATGACGTCGCAAACAGGACGCAATTCGGCGTAAGCCGAAATTCCTCCAGCAGCGCGTTCTTGGGGGCGCTGCCCTGCAACAGCATGGGAAATTCCAACTCACCCAGCAAGCGCTCGTAGATCTGATGCATCAACGAATAGCTGGTGAACAGGCAGAAAGCGCGTCCGCGCGTGATCTCCAGCAGTTGCTTGACGCGCTGCGACGCGCGCTCGACAAATTGCGCCTCGCGCGGGTCTGGCAGATCGGGCGGGACGTACAGCAACGCCTGGCTCGCATAATCGAAGTGCGATTCCACCACCAGCTCGCGGGCGTGCTCGATTCCAACACGGTTGCGGATGTAGTCGAAGCCTCCCGCGACTGCCAGCGTGGCCGAGGTAAGCACCGCGGAGTCCAGGTGCTCGAACAGCGTGGAGCGCAGGATGTCTGACACTGTGATAGGCGTAGCCTGCAGAAAAACATTGTGCTGGGCACTGCGTCCGCCCCAGCGATCGCCGCGCCGCTCAATCCAGAAGACGGTGTTGCGCTGCTCGGCCTCCAGGATGAATCCCAGGTTGACGCGCAACTCTTCCACCCGGCGCGAAAGCGCATGGACCTCATCGGGCTTGTTGGGAATGGCCTGCAGCTCGGTGTAGAGGTGCAGCAGGGAATTCTGCAGGCCGAGATACTCGTCGCCGTTTTCCTCCAAAAACTCCAGACGGTTTTCGAAGGCGAAGCGGCCCTCGCCCGGCGGCAGTAGTGAGAAGAAGAATTGCGACCGGTCGCGCACTTGGCCGCACACCGGCATAACTTCAGTGATGGGCACATTCACCCGACGCAACGTGTGTTCGACATCGCGGAGTAACTCGTCCACCCGGAGATTGGAGACCGTAACGCCGAAGTAGTTGGTGGCCACGTCCTCCAGCTCGTGCGCTTCATCGAAGACAACGATGCCCGCGTCGGGCAAAACACCGGCATCGGGCGCGCGGTCCTTGGCCGCTCTAATCGCCAGGTCGGCGCAGAACAAGTGATGATTGACGATGATGATGTCGCTCTCGGCAGCGCGGCGGCGCATCTCGGTGATGAAGCAGCGGTCGAACTGCTGGCATTGCGAGCCGATGCAGCGGTCGGTGCGCGCGTCGAGCTTGGGCCACAGATGGCTGTTCTCCGGCAGTTCGGTCAGCTCCGCGCGGTCGCCGGTTTCGGTGGTCTTCTCCCAGTCGCTGATGATGCGGAAGTGATTGATCTCTTCCAGTCCGTTCAGCACCGGCTGGTCGGTGAGGTCGTAAAGTTTCTTGCGGCACAGATAATTACCGCGGCCCTTCATGTAGCAGACGCGCAGCTCGCCGAGGTGTTCCTTCAGGAACGGCACATCCTTGAAGTAGAGTTGCTCCTGCAACGTCTTGGTGCCGGTGGAGATGATCACGCGCTTGCCGGAGCGGATGACCGGAAGCAAGTATGCCAGGGTCTTGCCGGTGCCGGTGCCCGCCTCGACGATCAGGTGCCGACGATCAGTCAATGCTTGCTCGACAGCCTCGGCCATTTGGAGCTGCCCACGACGAAACTCGTACGCCGGATGAGTGCGCGCCAGTACGCCGCCCGGGCCGAAGAATTGATACAGCGACGGCAGACGCGCGGCCAGTGCGGCGGATTGTGGTTTGGAGGACACGACGCGAGGAGTCTTGTCCCTATAATAGCCGCTAGGGGCAATCGCTGTTTGGGCCATCGCCGCGGAAAGAGTCTTAGTGAATCGTCGCATGCAATTTGAGTCCAGCAGGACCGTCGAACAGGGTGAACCCCCTACCGTCGGCACGCTGGCCATCGTTGGTCGGCCCAATGTCGGCAAGTCCACGCTGTTCAACCGACTGGTCGGTTCGCGACGCGCCATCGTCGGCGACGAGCCTGGCATCACCCGCGACCGCCTCTACGGCGATGTGGAATGGATTGGCAAGAAGTTTCGCGTGGTAGACACCGGCGGCATCGTTCCTGACGACCAGCAACTCATTCCGGCGGAGATTTTCAGGCAGGCGCGGGTCGCGCTGGAAGAGGCCGACGTGATCGTCCTGGTGGTGGATGGGCGCACCGAACTGGCGTCTCCCGACATTGATCTCGCGCGACTGCTGCTGCGGACTGGCAAACCTCTGGTGTTAGCGGTGAACAAGGCCGACACGCCTCAACTAGAGCCCTACGCGGAGGAATTCCGACGACTCGGGATTCAGGAACTGTTTCCTATCTCCGCGGAGAATGGCAATGGCATTGCCGAGTTGCTGGAGCACGTGCTGAGCGTAATGCCGGCGCGGGTTGCCACAGAACAGCTGAGTACAGATACCAGCGAACCGCAGATCTCTCCGCTCCGTTCGGCCGCCTTCGGCGACCTCACTCCGGTCGAGATGACAGAGCGGGAGGGGGAGTCGAGAGACGAAGAGCAAGCTGACAAATCACGCGAGACCCGGGTCGCGATTATCGGCAGGCCTAACGTCGGCAAGTCCACGCTGCTGAACGCGCTGACCGGGACTTCGCGAGCAATTGTTTCACCGATTGCGGGCACTACGCGCGATGCGGTTGATGAGTTGGTGGAGCGTGATGGACTGGAGTACCGCTTCATCGACACCGCGGGCATCCGTCGCAAGGGCAAGACTGAATTGATGGCCGAGAAATTGTCCGTCGTGATGGCGCGCAAACATCTGGAAGGCGCGGACGTCGCCTTGATGTTGATTGACGCCGTCGAAGGCGTCACCGCCAGCGATGCGACGATTGCAGGCTATGCGCACGAGAGCGGCAGGTCGGTGATCATCGTCATCAATAAGTGGGACCTGGTCAGCACCTCAGCAAGCGCAAAAACGGCGCTTGCCGGGGACCCCGAAAAAAAGACCGACAAGCGGACCGACGGCAAACCTCCCGCCGACCGCAGCACTTACGAGGAGCAGGTCCGGCGGCATTTGAAGTTTCTGTCGTACGCTCCCGTGCTGTTTGTTTCCGCGACTACGGGACGAAATCTCGACAAGGTATTTTCCACGCTGGAGTTGGTGGCGCGTGAGCGGCGCAAGCGCATCGGAACGGGAGAGATGAATCGCTTCCTCGCCAAGATTGATTTCGAGCGCGCTTCCGTCCCGATGGCCAAGCGAGTGAAGATTCTGTACATGACGCAGGCAGGCGTGTCGCCGCCCACGTTCATCCTGTTCACCGACCGCGCGGTCAAGCTGCACTTCTCGTATGAGCGCTTCCTGGAAAACCAGATTCGCGCCGCGTTTGGGTTCGTGGGTACGCCGATCCGGATCAAGAGCCGGGCAAGGACCAAGAATCAGCGGTAGGCTTCGCGACGATGACGGACCGAATGGATAAGCAAGATATCGTCTGTTTCTTCAGTGAATCGAACGCGGTAGTCGCCGACGCGGAGACGTAAATTATCGGTCTTACCTTGCAGTCTCTTGATGTCGCCTTCACCAGTCTCGGCAAAGCGATGAAGAGCGGCAAAGATGCGCATCGCTGTATCTCGGTCCAAGCGGCGAATGTCAGTGCGCGCGACCTCAGACCAGAGGATTTTCTTCACGATTAATCTTTGTGCTTGAAATCTTCAGGCGTGAGTCCGAAATCTGCAAGTACCTCTTCGTGCGAGATCCCCTGACCCCTGTGTTGGTCAAACCAAGCTTTCGAGTCGGCGACAGCCTTACGTTCCTCCTCGGTCTCCGGTTCATCGTCTATCGGGGCGTTAGCAATCGCGCGTGATACCGGGTCGAGCATAGCCTCAAGCAATCCGACAACGGCGGCCACCTGCCTGGGTGCCAGCCGCTCAATCAGTTCGTGAGCATGGTGCTTTTCGATGGCAGGCCGGAAAGCCTTAACCAGATCGGTCAGGTCGCGCACCTTGGGCTCTTTTTTTGCTGGTTCGAGTGCCATAAGCCTTTTTCCAAAGCGGTTTTCCACAGTTAGAAACGGCAAGGGAAGCTCTTCTAGAAATACTATACCGCAGGCAGTCCCTGATCCAGCACGACAATGCATTCCATTTCCCTACTCATACCTCAGCGCCTCTACCGGGTCGAGTTTCGACGCACGCAGCGCCGGTACCATGCCGCTTAGCACGCCGACAACTAGCAGCACCATCGCCGACCCCATCACTGCCATCGCCGAGACACGCAGGTGGATGTCGCCCTTGCCCGACGTGTCTTCGAACAGCGGGCCCAGCATCGGCAGCGTGGGAATCACGGCGGAAAGCACGTACGACAGCGCGATGCCGATGACGCCGCCCAGCAGCATCAGGAGCATGGTTTCGGCGAGAAACTGAAAACGGATGTGCCACTTGCGGGCGCCCAAGGCGCGCCGCAGCCCGATCTCGCGGATGCGTTCGTCCACCGAAACCAGCATGATGTTCATCACGCCCACGCCTCCGATGCCCAGAGTAAGCGCGCCGATGAACATCAGCAGCACTTGCAGGCCGATGGTCAGCCCATCAATGATGGGGCGAAACTCCTCGCGGCCAAACATCTGGATGGCTTTGTCATCGGTGGAAGAAAATCCCTGGCGCTCGGCAACGGCCGCCAGCACCTGGGCTTTAGCTGTCTTCTCGAACTGCGGCGCTACCGGGGTAAACACCATCACCTGCGGATAGCGCGTGTCCCACAGGTCGCCCGCCGTAGAGAAGGGAATGAACACCGAGCGATCATCGCTGGTGAAATAGTTGGAGAGTTGCAGCTTGCGGTCCATCACTCCGACCACGGTGAAGCGTACGCCGGCAATCTCGACGGTCTCTCCAACAGCATTGCGCCCACTGAAAAGTTGGTCCTTCACGCGATAGCCGAGGAAGACCACACGGCGGCGCTCGACCTCATCGCTGGAATTTAACCAGCGCCCATCCACCGCATTCTCGTTGCGCATTTCGCCGTATTCGGGACACACGCCGCGGGTCGCGGTGTTGACCAGGCGGTCGCCAAAGGCAATGGGCAGCCACTTCACCGTCTCGAGGCAGGCTTGCTTCACCATGTTGGCTTCACTGCGAACCGCTTCCAGGTCCGCCAGTTCGAACTTTACCTTCTTGCCGGCCCGCTGGCCGCCGGGCTGCTCGCTGGTCTGCGCGGGCCACGCGATGACGGTGCTCTTGCCAAAGGCATTGAAGGCGTTCACCAGCACTGCGCGAAAGCCGCTCCCATAGGCGATGAGCAGCGTGACTGCGACAATGCCCCAGACGATGCCGAGCATGGTGAGCAGACTGCGAGTGCGGCTGCGCGCCAGCGCCGTCCATGATTCACCGACGATCTCCTTCATCATGCTGAGCATCAGGGAGTCTCCAGCGCTTGTGCCAGGTGCGGGTATAGCTGGCGAAAGGGGCACAGATACAGACAGGTTTCGCTTTGCAGGGGCACGGCTTCAGCCGTGCCGTAATTGGTCTGTACTTTGGTGGCTTTAGCCACTGAGGAACCTTGAACCGAAGTGCGAGTTCCCTCAGGGGCTGAAGCCCAACTTTCCTGGCGCATGTGACGGCACGGCTGAAGCCGTGCCCTTTCAAGGCTTGCTACCAGTTGGGGCGGGAGACGAACAATCCAGCTAGAGCGCCGCTGTACCCGTGATCGCAAGATGCTTTGGAGTCGCATCAGCCACCTGCCTCGTAACGCAAAGCCTCTATGGGATCGATGGAGGCCGCCTGGTGCGCGGGATACATTGCCGCCAGGATTGCAATCAGCCCCAGCAGCCCGATCGCCAGCAGTCCCGACTGCCACGTGGGCAACAACCCGGCAAAGTACTGTGGCATGGGTAGCAGGTTAAACAGTGCGCAGAAGCCGAAGGAGATGCCCATGCCTAGTCCTCCGCTCACGAAGACCACGAGGATGGTCTCGACGAAGAACTGCATCATGATGTTGTGCGATTGCGCGCCGACGGCCTTGCGTACCCCGATCTCGCGCGTGCGCTCACGTACCGCGACCAGCATTACGTTCATCACCCCGAGTCCGCCGAGAAAAAGCGTGGTCAGTCCCACTGCCCCCAGAAAGTACTTCATGCCGTCGGTCATGGTCTGGAAGGCCTGGGACTCTTCGATGGTGTCCCACACGTTGGCGGCTTCCTTGTCGTGCGGATCGAAGGTATGTATTCGTCCGAGCGAAGCCAGCACCTGACCTTTACAAGCTTCGTGCTGCGCCACTGACTTGGGCTGCACCAGAAGGCGGTCGAGACCGTGGGGCTTGGCGGGAGGCTTGTTGGGAAAGTCATTGTGCATGGCGGGATAAGGGATAAAAATCTTGTTCACGTCGAAGCCGTCGTAGCTGCTGTCCTGGTCCTTGGCCTTCATCACGCCGATGACTTTGTACGGGATGTCGTCGAGGTAAATGGTTTCACCGATGGCATTGCGCCCGGCAAATAACTGCTTCTTGACCTCCGTGCCGAGAAACGCGACCCGCCGTTCTGCCGCCACGTCGTTCCAGTCGTAGAAACGTCCCTCCCCGACGGCCACGCTGCGAATGTCGGCGAAGGCCGGATAGGAGCCCGTGACCTCCTGGGCGCTGGCATTGAAGTTGCTGTGAATGCGAACGTCGTTCTGGCCCACCTCGGGCAGGATCCACTGGCAGTCGGGACTGTCCTGTACAAGCGTATCGACGTCGGTGTCTTCGAACTCAATCCGCCGCCCGGCACGGGTGCCGCCCGCTTGCATGCTGGTACGCCCGGCAAAGATGATCATGATGTCGCGGCCGAAGTTCTGCGAGACCTTGGCCTGGCCAACGCGCAGGCCCTCGCCCGCCGCCACCATCAGGACAATCGAGATGACACCCCAGGCGATGCCGAACATGGTCAGCGCGGTACGTAGCTTGTGCGCCCAGAGCGTTTGAAATACGTCGCGGATGAGGTCGCGTAGAACCATGAGAAGTGGCCCACAGGTTGGACCCGGGTCCAGCTAAGGAGTTATACGCGAGGAGGGCGGGTGTGGTTCAGGGAAAACGAAGGGCATGAAAACGAGCGGATGCTTAAGTGATTCCGCGCCGATTTACTTTTCGAAGTCGGTCCATTCGTTAAAGACCGACGGGCCGGCATAGTCCAGCGCCAGATTTGTCAGAGTTCTGTAATAGATTTGCCACTCAAGCCGAGCAGGATCGAAGTCCACCTTGGGCCGGCTTTGTTGCACGTTCTTGATCTGGCTCTCCACGAACACTCTGAATTCCTCGGGCTGGATCCTGATTCCCTGCCGGAGTTGCTCAATCAGTTGATTCTCATAGTCAGGCGTGGCCAGTGCCTTCGCCTGATTCCGGCGATTGAATCCCGACTTGAAGGTCTGCCATCTGGAGTTCAGGGATTGCATCACCCATACGCGGCCTCCGTTATAGGCAAGCTCGCCGCCGATCTCCGCGCCCTTCACGCTCGACAATTTGCTGCGAATCAATACGAGAACCGTCAACCCGACGCAGACGCCGCGGAGATACGGGTTACGTTGACTAAAACCAAGCACGTTGTCGATGACACTGCGCCCCGTACCGTCTGTAAAGTAAAACGCTACGGCAGCGATCGCGCCGCAAACTCCGGCCAGCAGAATTGCCTCAGGAGTCCGGTAAATCGGCATGGGGACACGCTTGAGCCGATCCTGAAGGGAAACATGACAATCGTAAAGAACAGTTATTCCGGCGAGTAAGAAAGCTAGCAGAGTCCCGACTACGTATGGTGCGTAGTGAGCAACGTTCATGGGAAACGCTTAACTGGCGAATGACCTTCGTAGGCTGCTTTTTGAAAGCTCAATTACGATATCCGAAGAGTGCTCAATCTCTTCCCGGGTAAGCATTGCCAAAGAAAGATTCGGAGGACCCGAGACGACGATCATCCCTTCCTTCCTCAGCTCCTCGAGTGTGTGAACGAGTTCTTCAGGAGTTTGCGATGAGCGCATACTCAACTCGTTGAGCGCGATTGGACCCGACGATTGAAGCAAACCAATCAAACTGAATTCCATATCAGTCCCCGCGGTAAGCGAACATTTAGCCAACCACGTCAATATGATATGCCCTGATCCGTGCGTCGTCTATCGGGTTGGGATGATTGGAGGATGATTGGCCGGGTAGGCCTCGATCCATCCCTCCAATTCCACCAACGCCCTCTCGCACACCATCGCATGACGTTGCTTCTTGTCGCGGATGCGGCGGCGCGTGGCTTCGTCGAGCGGCATCAGCAGGTCGAAAGTGATGTTGGCGGGCTGGAAATGCTTTGCCTCAGCGTGGCAGATGTAATTCACCAGCGCCCCGAAGGCGGTGGCGCGCGGAGGAGGTGCCGGCTCTGCATTTTGGGCAAGCGCCGAGGCTTGCATGCCCGCGAGTAATCCGGTCGCGATTGATTCAACGTAGCCCTCGACTCCGGAGATCTGCCCGGCGAACAGCACGTTAGGATGCTGCTTCATCTGCAAGGTTTCTCGCAGCAGCGTGGGACTGTTGATGTAGGTGTTGCGGTGAATTTGCCCGTAGCGCAGGAACTTGGCATTCTCCAGGCCGGGAATGAGGCGCAGGATGCGCGCCTGCTCGCCAAACTTGAGATGGTTCTGGAAACCGACCAGATTGTAGGAGTCGGCGCGCAGGTTTTCCTGACGCAACTGCACCACTGCGTACGGGGTGTGGCCGGTGCGTGGATCGCGCAAGCCAACCGGCTTCATGGGCCCAAAGCGCAGAGTGTCACGGCCGCGCCGCGCAATCTCCTCGATCGGCAGGCAGCTCTCGAAGTAGTTCAGGTTCTCCCAATCCTTGGCGTCAACCGAATGCGCTTCCAGCAGTGCGTCGAGGAAGCGGTCGTACTCTTCCTTCGTCATCGGGCAGTTGATGTAGTCGGCGGTGCCCTTGTCGTAGCGCGCCGCCAAATACACCCGCGACGTGTCGATGGACTCGGCCTCGACGATGGGACTGATGGAATCGTAGAAATACAGTTGCTCGCTGCTGCTGAGGCGGAGGATTTCACGCGTTAGCGCGTCGGAGGTAAGCGGGCCGGTTGCCACAATGGTGATCGCGGCTTGGTCGTCGATCGCGGTGACCTCTTCGCGCCGCACGTGAATCAACGGTTCGTGTTCGATGGCAGCCGTCACCCCCTCGGCAAACTTGTCGCGATCCACGGCGAGCGCATGTCCAGCAGGAACTGTGGTCTCGCGTGCGATGTCCATGAGCAGGGAGCCCGCACGGCGCATTTCTTCTTTCAGCAGCCAGGGCGCGGTGTTCTCGGTGTCGGACTTTAGCGAGTTCGAGCAAACCAATTCGGCGAAGTTCGCACTCTGGTGCGCGGGCGTCGAGCGCACTGGCCGCATCTCGAACAGTTCCACCGCAACGCCGTGGCGGGCGCATTGCCAGGCGGCCTCCGAGCCGGCCAGTCCGGCGCCGATGATGCGGATGAGGTTGGGCATAGATTCTTCAGACGTCGAGGGTCTTATTCCTATTATTCCAGAGTCATGAAACCGAAAGAGGCTGAGTGCGACAGGATGCCAGGGCGGGCGCGCAGTGAAGGCCAACAACCCAGTCGCGCTTGGCGACGCAAGGTGATAGCCCCGCGCTTCAGCGCGGGGTACGCTGGCCTGTAATCCCGTACATTGCGTGTTCAGTACCAAGGGCCGGGCCGATCTTATTCCCGAGCCCGAAAGATTGCGTCAATACCTGACTGGAATTGCTCGCGGCAAGAGCATCCGTTTGCTCTCCGTCGGAGGCACCCGAAATCACCTTCATGTATTGCTTGCTTTGCCGCCGTCGATGCCCTTGGCGAAGGCAATACAGGATCTCAAAGGAAATTCTTCGCGTTGGTTGAATGAGGACGCCACCGGCTTCGCTTGGCAGCGGGGTTACGGAGCCTTCAGCATCAGCGAGTCGCGGCGGCAGGCGGTCATTGCCTATATCCTCGGTCAAGAGGAGCATCATCGCAAGTGGAGCTTTGAGCAGGAGTTTCTTACGTTGTTGCGGAAATCCAGGATCGAATTCGACCCAAGATTTGTGTTCGGTGACTAGACTGCCGTGGCGGGCGCACTCGGATTTCTTTGAATCGCTAACCCCGCGCTGAAGCGCGGGGCTATCACCTTGCGTCGCGCAAGCGCGACTAGGCCAAACCACGTGCGCCGCGACGGCGAAACCAATCTCCGGCTATTATACGAATGACCACCAGGAGACGATTAATGGCGCGACTGTCGTACGTCGAGATGGAGCAGGCATCACCCGAGGTGCGTGAGCTCTATGAGAAAGTGCTGAAAGGCAAGCCCGGCAGCGTGCAGAAACTTGTCGCCCACCGGCCCGAGGTTCTGAAAACTTTTCTGCCGTTCTACGCCAGCGTTGGACGCTCTCTGGATCGCCGCTTGTACGAGGCGGTGTACATCAGGGTCTCGATGATCAACGGCTGCCGCTACTGCCTGCAACATCATCTGGCCGCATCGAAGCGCGTTGGGCTCACGCGCGAGGATTGGCAGCACCTGAAAGACGGCCAGCATGGCAACTTCAGTGAGAAGGAAGAGGCGGCGCTGGATTTCGCCGAGAAGCTCACCCGCGATCCCCACTCGATTGCCGACGGCGATATTCAAAGCCTCAAGCTGCATTTCTCGGAGGCCGAGATCGTGGATCTCGATCTGCTGATTGGCCTGGCCAATCTGACCAACCGCCTCACCGATCCGCTGGGCGCGGACGTGGAGTTTGCGGAAGAGAAAATCTGATCCCGGGCGAGAGAGCATGGGGGATTGCAGAAGCCGGGTGGCCCACCCAACCATCTTGAGGGTGCCCCACCCGCCACTGCTATTCGCAGCTCCAGATATCTGCCACCCCAAAACAGCTTTTCGTGCCACATGCATCACGGCTGCGGCGCTGGGTGGCTCTTCAGACGCGGCGTTAGATGCGGAATGACAAATTCCTGGAAAATACCGGCAACGCTGCCTTCGGCAATTCTGATCAGCGCAGTCTCCACCAGCAAAGTCGCACTGCGATCGCTGGCTGGATAGTACGTATAGGAGAGTCCGGCCGTGGCAAAGCTGCCGACAATTGTCGAGTAATTAAGCTGCCACTGCTTGTTGTCTCCCTTGCAGACCACCGCGTTCCGGATCGCGTAGACAAATCGCTCCTTCTTCGTGCCCGTGCCCTTGTAGAAGTAGCGTGGATCCTGTTTCAGCAACGATGGCAGAATCGCGCTGTCGATAAACGTGCCAAAAAAGACGTCGCCGTAAAGCGCGCCGAAACGCCTGCCGTAGCCTGCCGCACCCTGCCCGTATCCGCCTAACTCATCACTCGCTTGATAAATACCGGCCAGAAATCCGACGCCGACAACGCTGATAGGGTCAGTAGCCGATTTCCAGGCCAGCGAGAACTTCTGCTTCGGGCCCAACGGCGCGGGATCGGGTACATAGGTGGTGTAAAAGTTCGGGAAGATGCCAAGTACGCGTTGCTTCTCCTGCTCTTTAACCTCTACCTGAGCAATTTCAGCTTCCGAGAGTCCGACGGTCACATCCGTTGAGGTGGCAGCAACAGTAAGCACGATCGCGGGAAGAAAAAAAGCCTGGCCCGGGTTCACAATTCCGGAAACCAATTTGGTTTCAAACCCTGGGGCGCTAACCGTGATCTGGAAAGGGCCAGGAGCAAGATTGTAAAAGGCAAACTGCCCATTGTCGCCCGACAACACATCCTGTTTCTGGGCCTGATCCTTAAGGGTGAGTCGCACATTCGCGCCAACGGCGACGGCTCCAGCCTGATCGACAACGGTTCCACTGATGCTTCCCTGAGGTTGCCGGTCTGACTGCGGCTCGCCGCCGGGTGCTCCCGCGTCCATGAGGGCAAATGCCTGCGTTTCTCCCACTTCGATGGGCGACGACGCCTGTGCCGCTGCGGGCATTGCCAGTTCTGCTGGGAATGCATGCTGGGCAACCGCAGGGTTCGAAAAGAACAAACTACAAATACAGAAAATACAGAATAAGAGTTGGGTGGAAGACTTCAACTTGTAATTCATACGTTGGTGGCGGATCGCACTCCCGAGTTTATCAGGTAACGATGTGTTTCCGGTTAGCGCAGAGAGCCGAAGCCACAAGGAGTGCACCCATTCAGCCCGGCGCAGGCCAGTTGCATACAGCAGACCGACCGGTGCAAGAGACGGCCTGCGGCCTTGGAAAACGCAACAGCCGTTTTACACTTTCACACCGGTTGCGGCGACTGGAGGTTCGCATATGAAGAAATCATGGTCGACGTTTTAGGCCGAATCGATGGTTGGTGGAACGAGGCAGGTTCCACCGCAAAATGATCAATTGCGAGATCTCCTGTGTCTTGCTCCTCAGCTTGGCTAACCAGGGACGAAGGCCAGCGGTGCTAACCCACCGCCCAGGAGAAGTTTCGCTTGACAACGCCTTCTCTCTTATCGAGGAGGGTACCCGGCCAGCTTGCCGGGAAGTGCTGCCCGGATCCCGTCTAAGTTTTAGTGGGCAGCACCCGGGTCAGCCTCTAGATCGTGGAGGGGCGGGTGGCCGCTGCGACGATTCTCTTGTAACTGGCTGATTGCAAATAACAAACAACAGTTTTTAGTAATTGGCACCTGCATGTCGTCTTACAGAACCACCATTTGGCTATCATGATGCCATCATAAAGTGCCGTTTCCGGGCCATTAGAGGGCGTCTGTGAGGCGTTGTCTAGCTCGGACGCCCTCTAGGCCCACCCGGCCCCTAAGGCGGGCTCCTAGGTCAAATAAACGCGTAATTCCAAAATTTGGACACAAGCGGTCGGGACGAGAATGCGCCCATCGGCCTACGCAGATTTCTTAATGTCTGATGAACCGAGCAGACTTTGGCAAACCGATCAGATAGAGCCGCTATCCGAAGAGATAGTAGAAGTGACGGCAGCCACGAATTTCCAGCGCCACTAGACCTCGCAGAATTACTGTAATCGCCTCATTTGCAATACTCTCGCCCGCACAGCACCCGCTTGAACAAAGCGTCATTTTTTGGAGTATCAATTGCTAATACTATCGCCAGTAGTAGATCCCCGGGGTGCTTCCCAGGGCTGTCTGAACTTGCTCAGACATCTCGGAAGATCGTGTCCCACGGAAGCACAGAACAAGCTTCATGGCTGTAGCGAAGCAAACTCCAACCTGATTTAACGGAGACACTATGACACCTCGTAAAGCGACCCTCGTTGCGCTGGCCGCAGTACTGGGCTTTGCGCTAGCTGCTAACGCTCAACAGGAAAAAGAAGGCCGGTACGGTCTCGCGAAAGACGTTCCCACCGTTCCCCAGGCCAAACACAGCCCTCCCGGGCGGCACGTACGATACACGGCGGGTGACGTATTTGTATCTGTAGGCCTAGGTCAAGTGATTGAGTTCACCCCCACCGGGACCGTGGTTCAAATCCTTGACGACACGACCGGCAGCACCTACACGGCAGGCAGTGCTTTCGACAAGTCCGGAAACTTTTACGTTACCAACTTCAGTCTTGGAACAGTTTCGGAATTCGATGTCAACGGAAACCTTGTCAATGCCAATTTTATTTCCGGCACAGGCCAGGTATCCCCGGAATCAATTTCCATGCCTGGCGGTAATTTCCCTCTGCTGCTGGGAGATGCTGACCTGCATGATCCAAATGGAAATGGGATTATCAGTCAGTACGACTCTACTGGAGCGCTGCTCATGAGGTGGAGTGTTCAAGTTGAGAACCGGGGTACCGACTGGTCGGACCTACAACCAGACTTGTGCACCGTCCTTTACACTTCAGAAGGTATCAGCATCCTGAGCTACAACATTTGTACGAGCACCCAGAATCCGGATTTTGCTACCGGACTTCCGGGCTCTAATGACTATGCGCATCGCACCCTGAGTTCCGGTCCCTTTAGCGGTGACGACTTAGTGGCCGATAGTGCGTTCGCGTTGGCGGTGGCTATGGGTGGCGGCATCGCGCAAATGTATAACCTGCCGGGCAGCGAAGGAGTGGACTTCGCCCTGAACCTCGATCCGAATGGCACTGCCTTCTGGACGGCCGATTTGGCGTCGGGAGAGGTGTGGGAGGTTGATATTGCCACAGGGACCATTCTGCAACAGTGGAACTCCCGATTCCCGGGTAGCACCGGTGGCCTGGCCGTGTTCAAGGAACCGGGCCAGGGTGTACCGCCTTGCGCAATTCCGGCGTGTCAAGGGAGATAGGACAATTGAAATCGGACTCCTGCCCCGACGACCGGCGTTGGGGCTTTTTCGTTTTACTTCAGGCCTTGGGCGTTTTCGCCGCTCGATTACAGAATAACCCGCTCATCTCCGACCCGTCGCGTCACCCGCTCGCGGTCGAGGTATTCCAGCAGGGGGATGGCATACTTCCGGGTCACGCCGAACAGGTCCTTGAAGTTGCCGACGTTCAGCTTGGGGGTTTTCGCTTTTTGCGAGACAATCTGGCGGCGCATGACCTCGAGCGCTTCGCGATGAAACACCAGGTCATCCGAAATTTTGACCAGCACGCGATCGCGAAGCAACAGCGTGACAATCTTCTGGGCGCGCACCTTGTCCACCGGCAGCGAGGCCAGCACTTCTTTGAGCAGGGGAACTTTCAGACCGGCCCGCGCGAAGGCTTGCTCGATCTGCAACTTTGATTCCGCCTCCTCGTCGCGCAGGACCACGCCTCGACCGGGCAGGCGCAGCAACTCGCCGTCCGCCTCGAGCTTCTTCTCGTGCAGCAACGAAGCGACAGCTCCATCGAACAGCTCGGCATGTCCCCACCTGCTCGCGCGAAGCTCTTCCTTGTTGATTCCCGGCAGCAAAGGGTTGGTGTCGTGGAAGTGCGTGGCAATCGCCAGGATGTCCTGACGAACTCTGCCCAGCCAGCGCGACGTGATCAGAACATTGCCGAAAATCGCAATCTCGCTTGCCTGCTTTAGTTCGGCCGCGAGCTGTTGCACGTGAGCGGGAAGCCAGCCCGTTTCGGCCACTGCCTCGTCCACCGTCAGCCCGAAGATCCATAGTCGGTTCACGCGCGCCAACAACGCTTCCTTGGGACTGGCGCTGGCAATGGCCTGAAGAAACGGCAGTCGCTGATCGCGATCAATTCGGATCGCCGGCTCGCCCGCGTTCGAGCACGCGTCCTCCGCCAATGGTGATCACCGGAGAATATTGCCGGAGGATGAACCGGTCGCCGGGGAATAGCACAAGTGGACGGTCGAGCTTTAGGCTCGCAAAGCCCGACTCGCCAGGCAGAAGCTGCTTGGTTTCGAGCAAGGTGACGCGCGCAATGGTTTCGGCCGCGAAAGCGTGTAGATGGACGCGAGCGTATTGCCGCAGCGGCTTGGCTGAAGGCAGCAGGTCAAGGTGTACACCTAACCGCACCACCGGATGGAACATTTCCGGCGGCGTCAGCATCATGCCGCGAGCCAGTTCGGCGGTCTCGACGCCGGCAAGGTTCAACGCAGTGCGCTGTCCAGCGATGGCTTCCTCCGCAGCCTGGCCATGCACCTGCACTCCGCGCACCCGCAGACGCCTCCCCGTGGGATGGACCTCGACCTCCTGCTCTTTGTGAACCGTGCCCGAAACCAACGTCCCCGTGACCACCGTTCCGAAGCCCTTCATGGTGAACACGCGATCAATCGGTAGCCGAAAGACCGCGCTGGAATCTTTGGCCGGAACCTCGGCGGCCAGCCGTGCCAGTTCGCGTTTGAGTTGGTCGAGTCCCGCGCCCGTCTTGGAGCTGACGGGGATAATCGGAGAAGTTGCCGGATCGAGGAACGATCCTGCCAGAAACTCCGCCACTTCCATAGTTACGACTTCGAGCGTTTCTGCGTCGACCAGGTCAGACTTGGTGATGACAGTGATACCGCGTTGCACCGAAAGCAGGCGGCAGATCTCGAAGTGCTCTCGAGTTTGCGGCTTGACGGATTCGTCGGCCGCTACCACCAGCAGCACCAAGTCGATTCCGCCGACGCCGGCTAGCATATTGCGCACAAAGCGTTCATGGCCGGGAACGTCGACCAGGCCAATGCGGATCGGTTCCCCATCAGGGCCCTGCAAGTCGAGGTTGGCGAAACCGAGATCGATGGTGATGCCTCGCCGCTTCTCTTCCTCCAGCCGGTCGGGATCGATGCCGGTCAGGGCGCGCACCAGCGCGCTCTTCCCGTGGTCAATATGGCCCGCGGTGCCGACGATCACCGACTTCATGGCAGACAGTGTACCTTTTGGGCAGCCGGTCAAGTTTTCCGGAGTGCTTATGATGCGGCAGGCAGGAGCGGTTAGCCGAAGAGATTCATAGAATGAACGGCAAAACCCATCCCCCGGCGTGGAAGACCCTGTTGGCTTTCGCGATTATCTACTTCGTGTGGGGATCGACATTTCTCGCGATTCGCATAGGTGTCCGCGAAGTTCCGCCGTTCCTTCTCGCGGCGATGCGGTTCCTGGTTGCGGGGCTTGTTCTTTACGGCTGGATGATCGCGCAAGGCGAGCGCTCACCGAGCGGGCGCCAGTGGATGTCAGCATTCCTGCTCGCTCTGCTGATCTTCGTCCTCGACTACGGACTGTTGTTCTGGGCCGAGCAGCGTGTGCCTTCGGGCGTTGCCGCAGTCATGTTGGCCACCATTCCGGTGTTCATGGCGCTGTCGGAAATCATTCTTCTGCGAACTCAGAGGCTGACCCTGCGTTTGGCGTTGGCGCTCTTGATAGGGATTGGAGGAGTGGCAGTGCTGATGAGCCATTCGTTGAACCTCGGTGGGGCGCCAATCGACACGGCAGGTGCTTTGGCGCTAATCATTGCAGCGATCAGTTGGTCGGTGGCGTCTGCGCTTACGCGCAAGCTGCCTCTTCCGCCGTCCAAAGTTATGAGTTCGGGGGCGCAGATGCTTGCCGGAGGAGTGTTGCTGGCTCTCACGGCGGCTGCGTTGGGAGAATTTCGTAATTTTCGTCCGGGGAGTGTCTCCCGCGGAGCGTGGCTCTCGTTGCTCTACCTGATTGTTGCGGGCTCCATCATCGCGTTTACCGCCTACGTGTGGCTGATTCATCATGAATCGCCAACCAAAGTTGGGACCTACGCGTACGTGAATCCGGTTGTGGCCGTGCTGCTGGGATATTTCCTGGGCGGTGAAACGCTTGGCCTGCGAACGGTCTTGGGAACTCTATTTGTCCTCATCAGCGTGGTGGTGATCACGACGACCCGAACGAAGAAACCAGTAACACTCGCACTGGAAGATACGGCGTAACTCCCAATTCGTTGGCAATCCGGCGACTGATCTACGTACCTTTTGTGGAACTTGTGGATGCGCGATTGGGAATCGCAACTAAGGCTTCCAGTGTGCGAAAATAAGGACTAGGAACTTGCGACAGGCTACCGGGTTTACTACGGTTGCGCCATCACCGGGGAAGTCTTGAACTTCCGGAGGGTCGAAGGGCGTCTAAGTGGTTGAGCTCAGGGCGTACTTGATCCAAACGGATGGCTTCAATCCTAATACCGCCGGAGAGACCGACAGAGCTTCCCACCAAGGAAGAACAACAGCTTGCCCTGTGGGCTGACAGCGGTCCTCCCGGCTTAGACCTCACCCCCCATCTGCTGCTCCAACTGGAGGACGAACTGGAGCGCTCGCGCCTGCGCGAGGCTTTTTGGATTTCCGTCGTGGTGCACATGATGGTAGTGATCGTTCTGGTCATGTCGCCGAAGATTTTCGGCTACAAGGGCATCGATCTGGCCACTACTGCCGACCTGATGAAGAACCAGAACATGACGTACCTGGATTTGCCGCCTGACTTGCAGAAAGCGCCCAAGGTGCCACCCAAGACGAACGTGCTCTCCGATAAGAACCGCATCGCGATGAGCCCGCATCCGTCGATCGACAAGAAGACGCTGGAGGAATTACGGCGCGCGGGGCCGCCAGCACCGGCCGCACCGCCTTCACAATCGGCGGAGATGACGTTGCCACAAGGCAGCCAGCAGCCGAACCCATCGCAGCAGATGGCACAGATGCAGTCGGTCACGCCGCAGGCGAATCCCAAGCTGCCCGTGCCCGATCAAAGCGGCAAACAGATTGACTTCGCGCAGATGATGAAGTCGCCGGGCGACCTCACAGCGCAGGCCGCGCGCGCGGTTGCGGAGCGTCGCGGTGGAGGCACCTACGGCGGCGGTGGTGGTGGCGATTACGGTGCAGGCCCGGGTGGAAGAGCGCGGACGTTAGGGAACCTCGAGGTTCTGAGCGACACCCAAGGGGTGGACTTTGGGCCTTATCTCTCTCGTGTTGTCGATGCCGTCCGCAGAAATTGGTACACCTTGATCCCGGAAGCGGCGCGCGCGCCATTGCTCAAACGGGGCAAGGTTGCCATTGAATTTGCCATCCTGCCGGATGGCCGAGTTGCGGGGATGAAGATCACCGGAGTGTCGGGCGATGTGTCGCTGGATCGCGCCGCCTGGGGTGGAATCACCGCGTCCAACCCGTTCGCTCCCTTGCCTGCGGAATATCACGCGCCCTATCTGGCATTGCGATTCCGCTTCTATTACAACCCACAAAAGGGCGACATCGAATAGCGCACGCGTAGAATGAGGCTGTGAACCCCAGCCAGCCTGGACCAAATCTTGACTCCGACGCCCGCGAGAAGAATGCAGCTTGGAACGCGCGTTATCGTTCGCGTGAGCGCGCCAAAGTTTTCGGCCTGCTCGTCCTCGTGATTTTCATCCTCGCCCTGGCGTTCTTCCGCTTTGGCCGGACCATCCCCTGGGGTGCGCGTTGAATGAGCGCTTCGCCTCCGTCGCAATCTAAACCGCTCCTGGTCGTCATCCTCGGGCCGACAGGCTCGGGCAAGTCGGCCCTCGCCATCCATCTTGCGCAACAGTTTGCCGGCGAAGTGGTCAGTTGCGATTCCGTAGCCATCTATCGTCACTTCGAGATTGGGACAGCCAAGCCCACATCGCAACAACGAGCGCTGGCGCCGCATCATCTCCTCGATGTCGCTGAGCCTGACCAGCCGTTCACCGCGGGTGAGTATGCGCGTCAGGCGAGAGCAGTCATTGCAGAGATTGCCGGTCGCCAGCGGCTTCCCATCGTGGTTGGCGGCACGGGTCTTTATCTGCGGGCGCTGTTAGATGGACTCTTCCCGGGGCCGCAGCGTTCAGAAGAATTGCGCGTGCGCCTTCGGGAACGCGCAGAGGAAAGCGGTTCGCCTTATCTGCACAAGTTGCTCGTGCGTCTCGATCCCGCAGCGGCAGCGAAAATCCATCCCAACGACGCACCCAAGATCATTCGCGCGGTGGAAGTGTGCCTGGCTTCGCGCGCGCCGATGAGCCGGTTGTGGGAGCAACGCGGGCGCGATGCCCTGCGTGGGTTTCGCATTCTGCGCATCGGGCTTAACCCGGAGCGGGAGGCGCTTTATGCGCGCCTCAATCAGCGCGCTTGCCAGATGTTCGATGCAGGCTTGATCGAGGAAACGAAATCTTTGCTCGAGCGATACGGCGAAGCGAAAAACATCATGGCGCTCGATTCTCTCGGCTACAAGCAGGCGACGCAATTCCTGCGCGGCAAGCTCACTCGCGAGCAGGCGATCGCCGCGACGCAGCAAGGGCATCGCAACTACGCCAAGCGCCAGATGACTTGGTTTCGCCGCGAGCCTGACGTCTCCTGGCTTGCAGGCTTCGGAGATGATCCCCAAGTCGCAAAACAAGCCGCCGAACTGGTTTCGGATAAAGCGGCTAGGTCCATGTAACTCTCATCGTCGCTCAGGATGACACCTTGAAGAATCTGGATGCCGACTCTACCCGGTCCTCACAAGAACGAAAATCGCTCTGACGCTTCTGATATCGTCGGTTCGTCATGATTCGTGGGATCCTTCTTGCCGCACTTTCGATCGTGGTCTGTATGTCAACCATGAGCTACGCCAAGGAACGATTTCAAACTCCCGGCCCGGTCCATCTCGACAAGCAGGGCGAGAAGTGGGCACGCGAGTCGCTGAAGAAAATGTCGCTGGAGCAGAAGATCGGCCAGATGTTCATAGTCCGCGCATTGGCGCAATTCACGAACGTGAACAGCCCTGACTACATCTCCCTGCGCGACACCATGCACAAGTACCACCTTGGCGGATTCGGGCTGACCGTGCGCCTGGAGGACGGATTTCTCTACAAGAATGAGCCCCTCGAAGCGGCTATGGTCATCAACCAATTGCAGCAGGATTCCGAGTTTCCGCTCATCTTAGCCGCCGACTTCGAGCACGGACTGGGTATGCGTCTTAACGGGACCACCGATTTTCCGCAAGCGATGGCGTTCGGCGCCACCAACAACGTGGACTTTGCCCGCCAGTCCGGCCGCATCACCGCCCAAGAGGCCCGCGCTATCGGCGTGCAGTGGAACTGGTTTCCCGACGCCGACGTGAATTCCAATCCCGCGAATCCCATCATCAACACCCGCTCGTTTGGCGAGGATCCAAAGCTGGTGGGCGAGATGGCAGCCGCTTACATCGCAGGCGCCCACGAGTTCGGCATGATGACCACCGCCAAACATTTCCCCGGTCACGGCGATACCGAAAGCGACTCCCATGTCTTCGTGCCCGTGGTGAAAGGGGATGCGGCGCACCTCGACACGATTGAGCTGCCGCCATTCCGCGCCGCCATCCAGGCGGGAGTTGACGCTGTGATGGTTGCCCATGTGCTGGTTCCGGCGCTGGATTCCAACCCCAACTACGTGGCTACCATCTCGCCCGCGATCGTGACCGGACTTTTGCAGGAGAAGATGGGCTTCCATGGTTTGGTCATCACCGATGCACTCGACATGCGCGGGCTGCGGCAATCGTTTCCGCAGGAAGGGTCCGAAGGCGCGGGCCGCGCGGCGGTCGAATCCGTGAAAGCCGGCAATGACATGCTGCTGTTGCCATTCGATCTCGACGGCGCCTACAACGGATTGCTGCGAGCGGTTCGCAGCGGCGAGATTCCCGAAGCGCGCATCGATCAATCGGTGTTGAAGATCCTGCGCGCCAAAGCTTCGGTTGGACTGAACAAAGCCGAGCTGGTCGACATCGATGCGGTGAGTCAGATCGTCGCAAAACCCACAAGCCTTGACGCCGCACAACAGATTGCTGATAAGGCGGTTACGCTGGTCCGCGACAATCATCGGTCCCTTCCCTTAAAAGCAACGGCAAAGGGAACCAAGCTTCCGCCGAATTCGTATCAGCCAGTGGCGGAGACTGGTAACCGCACTGTCTTGTTGATTTTCACGGACGATAGCCGCTCCGATTCGGGACGAACCTTGGACCATGAGCTCCGGGCGAGAATTCCTGACGCGCGGGTGTATTACATCGATCCGCGCGACGCGGCGGGGGTGACGCAGCGGGTGCTGAGTGCGGTGCAAGAGTCGCAAGCGGTAATCGCCGCGGTGTACGAGTCTCCCGTTCCGGGCAAAGTGGTTCGCGCGCCGGACGGCGCGGCCATTAACTCGATAGTCGTGCAGGACTCGTCCGCGACACTGCTGAAGCAGGTTTTGCAAACCGCGGCGGAGAAGACAATTGTTGTGGCCGTGGGTAGTCCCTACATCGCCACGCAATCGCCCGAGGTGCAAACCTACATCTGCACCTTCTCCCCTGGCCACGATTCTGAGTTGAGTGCGGTGAAGGCAATGTTTGGCGAAATCCCGATGACCGGCCACTTGCCCGTAACCATTCCGAACATCGCCGCGCGTGGTGCGGGACTGACGGGCGCGCCACAAGATTCCAGCGGAGGACCACAATGAGGAAGTTAGCTACGAAGTTTTCATTCACCCTTGTAATGGTGAGCATGGCGCTGCTGCTGGCCGCCTGCTCCATCAAAGTGGACGATAAAGACAAGAAGAACGAGAAGGTCGATATTCAAACTCCCTTCGCCAACCTGAAGGTGAACACTAGCGACAAGGCGGCGGACAACGGAATCCCGGTTTACCCGGGTGCACACCTGCGTCCAGCAGGAGAAGACGGGGACAATCATTCCGCCAACATCAATATTGGCGCCGCTGGATTTGGTCTGAAGGTGATTGCTGCTGAGTATGAGACCGATGACTCCCCGGAAAAGGTCAAGGCCTTTTATCAGGGCAAACTCAAGACCTTCGGGGACGTGCTGGTGTGCAACGGCCACAGTGGCGGCTCCGATGTCCATATGGGAAAGCATGGCGAGGATGAAGACCAGAAGCTGAGCTGCAAGGGGACGCACGGCGACGGATGGGAACTCAAGACAGGCACCGGCGACAACGAGCACCTGGTCTCGATCGAACCGCACGGTTCAGGAACGCGCTTCGGCACCGTGCTGATCCGGACGCATGGCAAAGAGGGGACGCTGTAACAAGAACCGCTATTCGCTATTCGCCTTTCGCCGTTTGGTTATTCTTGGTGGCAAATAGAAGCGTCACAGCTGACCGGAAAAGTCGGAGAGCAAATGGCGAAGAGCGAACAGCGAATAGCGGCCGCTCCGGTTGCGCACACCGCCCATCTCCTGTAACTTTCCGCTAGTGGAACATCCCTGCTATCGCTGCCAGGCCTCGATTGACGAGGGCACCACCTTTTGTCCGCACTGCGGCGCTCCTCAGATCCGAGTCATTCCTCCCGAAGACAGCACACCACTTCCCCCACCTAGTCCGCCAGCGGAGATTGCTCCAGGAACCTATTCCGTACCTCCCAGCCCCGGATGGACGCAGGGCGGCGCTCCATTTGTGCCTCAGGGTACCGCCATCCAGTGGGATCTGGCTTGGAAGGGTGCGCTTCTTGCCGGAGTCGCTGCCGCGATTCTCACGGCTATCCCGTTCGTCTCGGTCGGGTGTTGTCTGTGGATGCTGGGCGCTGGTGTCCTCTCCGTTTCCATGTATCGCAAGCAGGTTCCGGGCGCCTTGATTACTCCCGGAATGGGGATGAAGCTAGGCGCGCTGGCAGGCGTCTTCGGCTTCATGATCAACGCGGTGCTGACCGTGCTGTCGTTCGTGGTGTTTCGTTCCAGCGCCGATTTCCGCCGTGCCATGCAGGAGCAGATGGAAAAGCAAATGGCCAACAATCCCGACCCCAAGGCGCAGGCGATCGTGCATCAGTTCATGGACTGGATGAGCAGCCCGCAAGGCGCCGCAACCTTCGTGGTGCTGATGTTGATCGTGCTCGGCGTAGTGTTCATCGCCATCACCGCTGCCGGCGGAGCGCTGGGAGCGTCGATGTCTGGTAGGCGACGAGAGTTCCAATGATCACAAGGCCGCGTGAGCGCGATCACAGGATGCCGGGTAAAGGTTGCTCCTCTGCTTGGGCTTTTCGTATGATGCGAGCGGCATGACCAAGGCCCCCATCCAGCCCTCTAATCTTCGCGAGAAATCGCAAATCCTTTCAGCATCCGAAATCGAACGCACTCTGGTTCGGCTGGCCCACGAGATTGTCGAAAAAAATAATGGCGTCGCCAACCTCGGATTGGTCGGCATCATGCGACGCGGTGTACCGCTGGCACAGCGGCTGGCGAAGATTCTGGGGCGCATCGAAAAAACCGAAGTGCCGGTCGGCACCCTCGACATCACCCTTTATCGTGACGATCTTTCGACCGTCGGACATCGGCCCGAGGTGCGCAAGAGTACCATGGAGTTCGACATCCAGGACAAGAACATCATCCTGGTGGACGACGTGCTCTACACCGGACGAACCACGCGAGCGGCGCTTGACGCGTTGTTCGCGCATGGTCGTCCCCGCCGCATTCAACTTTGCGTGCTGATTGACCGCGGCCACCGCGAATTACCGGTCGAGGCGGGCTTCGTCGGACGCAAGATCCAGACTGCAGACAACGAATTCATCGAATTGCAATTGCAAGAGACCGATGGCTCCGACAAAGTGCTGTTGATGGAGCGGGTGGGCGACGGCCAATGAAGCCACCCCATTCGTTGCTGGGCATCAGTCAACTTACTACCCCGCAAATTGAGGCGATCCTGGCGCTGGCGCGGCGCATGGATCCCAGTCGTCCGTCGCAGTTGTTGCGCGGCAAACGCGTGGCGCTTCTCTTCTACGAATCTTCCACTCGCACTCGCACCTCATTCGAGTTTGCCGCTAAGACCCTGGGCGCCACCACCACGCTCGTGACTCCGGTTTCTTCCAGCATCGAGAAGGGCGAATCGCTGATTGATACAGGCTGGACAGTGGCGAGCCTAGGCGCGGATGCCATCGTTATGCGGCACGCCAACAGCGGTGCCGCGTACTTGCTGGCGCGTTATGTGCAAGTGCCGATCGTGAATGCGGGTGACGGGATGCATCAGCATCCTTCACAAGCGCTGCTCGACGCCTTGACCATCACGAACCACAAGAAGCGGCTGAAGGGCTTGCGCGTGGTAATCGTGGGCGATGTGTATCACAGCCGGGTGGCGCGATCCAATGCGGAACTGCTCTCGCGCTTCGGTGCGGACATCGTCTTCAGCGGGCCGCCCGATTTCGTGCCCGAGATCTCCGCCACCATCGCGCCTGGGGTCACCGCCTGCCACGATCTCGATATCGCACTGCAAGGCGCCGACGTGGTCATGGCGTTGCGTGTGCAGAAGGAACGGCTCGCGGGAAAGCATCTTAGCGTTGAGGATTACATCGCCAACTATCAAATCACGCCGCAGCGCATGAAGTTGGCAAAGCCGGATGCGCTTCTCATGCATCCGGGACCGGTGATTCGCGGTATGGAATTGACCAGCGAAGTGGCGGACGGCCCGCAGTCCTGCATTCACGAGCAGGTCCGCAATGGAGTGAAAACCCGCATGGCGATTCTGGCCATGCTGCTCGGGGCGGCGCGGTAAGAGCGATTCCGGGCTTGGTGTGTCCGATTGTACGGGTAGTGCTGGCCTTCAGGCCCGCGTAAAGGGACGGGAAGAAAACTGCTTCAGCCGCTGAGGTCATTGACCTCAGCGGCTGAAGCGGGGGCATTTGCCTGCAACATACGCGGCGCTAAAGCGCCGCACTACCCGATCTCGCCGGATACACCAATTGAGGAACCGCTCTAAGAAGATATGGACTCATTGCTTATCGTACACGGACGCGTCGTCGATCCTGCGAGCGGCCTCGACCAGGAGATGGACGTTCTCCTGCGCGACGGCCGCGTGGCTGCCGTGGCGGCGCCCGGCAAGCTTCGCGGTCAAGCCCAGAAAACCCTCAACGTGAAAGGATGCATCGTCGCTCCCGGCTTCATTGATCTGCACGTGCATCTGCGCGAACCCGGACAGGCCCACAAAGAGACCATTGCCACCGGAACCGCGGCGGCCGCAGCCGGCGGATTCAGCTCCGTCTGTGCCATGCCTAATACCGTGCCGGTAAACGACTCGGCGGAGATTACCCGCTGGATGCAAGCTCCGGAGCGCGGTGCTCTGGTCAATGTGTTTCCTGTTGCGGCTGCGACCATCGGAAGCCTGGGGGAAGAGCTCACCGATTTTGCCGCATTGAACAAAGCTGGCGCGGTCGCGATGACCGACGACGGCAAGCCGATTTTGGATGATCGCCTGATGCGTGATGCGCTGCGTGCTTCCGCCAAGCTCAAGATCCCCGTTGTGCAGCATGCCGAGGACACGCGCATGACCGCCGGCTGCTCGATGAATCTGGGCGCAACGTCGTTTCGCCTGGGCTTGCACGGCATGCCAAATGCCGCCGAGGCGAGCATCGTGGAACGCGACATCGCCCTGGCACGCGCCACCAAGGGCCACATTCATGTGGCACATCTCTCCACCCGCGAGGCGTTGCAAGCTGTTCGCGAAGGGAAAAAAGCCGGGCTGCGCGTTACCTGCGAGGTTACGCCGCACCATTTCACGCTGGTGGATGAGAACGTTGGCGACTTCAACACGCACTACAAGATGAATCCGCCACTTCGTTCGCTGGCGGATCGTGCTGCTCTGATCGAAGGCATTGCCGATGGCACGATCGACGCAATCGCGACCGACCACGCCCCCCATGCCTTCCACGAAAAGCAGGTGGAGTTCGAGCGCGCTGCCTTCGGCATCACTGGGCTGGAGACTGCGCTGGCGATTGCGGTCACCGTGTTGCATCAGCACTTCAAGCTGCCACTGTGGCGTATCGTCGAGCTGCTGTCGTCGAATCCGGCACGAATTTTTGGCCTAAAGGGACGCGGCAGCCTGGCGCAGGGCTCGCACGCCGACGTCACCATCTTCGATCCCAGCAAGAAGTGGACCTTCGATGCATCGCAATCCAAATCAAAATCCAAGAACACGCCGTACGATGGATGGACTTTCACAGGAAAGGTTGTTGCCACCCTGGTGGATGGTACGGTCGTCTACGAGGGCTGACCAGCGCATGGATTGAGTAGCGGAGCGCATCTGCGTGGGTGCGGACGTCCGAGCCGGCCTTCAGAGCATGCATGTGTGAGAACTCGTTTGCGTCGGCAGGGTGGAACAATTGCGCGAAATCCAAGCCCCCCAGGGGCGAAAGAGCTTAGCCCAGCGCGGAAGCACTGGGTAAAGTGAAAAATTGAGATCGAGTCCCTTCAGGGACGACACGGCACTCACACAGCCTCTTCGGGTCCGCGTCAAGCTCTTTTATTTGTTCTTGTCGTCCTGACCGAGGACTTCAGTGCGAGCGGAGGGACCTGCTTTGCGGCCGTTTCAGCTCCCTACCAATCGAAAGAGCAATTGACCACGGATCGACACGGATGATCACGGATCAATTGAGGCATTTGATGAACTCGACCAGCAGCGCGAATCTGAAACGCTGACATCGCGGGTCAAGTTGGCGCCTTCTGCTGGCCAAAAAGAAGATCCGTGAAAATCCGTGTTCATCCGTGGTTGCTTGTTTTCCCGGGGCATTCTTGTTTACCCACATACTCATTCCTCAACTACGCCCGTGGTAGTAGCTGGCCCTAGCGAGTTACATTTCCTACGTGGTGCGCACGATCTGTGGCCCAGCTTGGACATTCAACTGCCAGGGAGCGCTGGGGTGATCCGTCACGAAAAACCGCCGGAAGGAAGGTTCGCCGGTGTGCCTTGCCCGGTGTGCGGCGATGTCTATGCCAAGTCCGGGTTGCTGAACCATATCCGGAGACATGTGAAATTGGCAGCGACGACTTCACATATGAACGATACAAATCGGAAGTCGCCAGCGTGGTGGGAAGGGTGGAAAGAAGGGTACAAAGTGGGTATGCACGATGGCCGCATCCAACGTCGCAAGAAGACATCGCCCCCTACC
The DNA here is from genome assembly GCA_963794545.1 of uncultured Acidobacteriaceae bacterium. Lineage (GTDB taxonomy): Bacteria > Acidobacteriota > Terriglobia > Terriglobales > Acidobacteriaceae > Bog-257. Next base: position 14,602 of record CAWCEH010000007.1, on the reverse strand, counting down.
AAGAAATCCGGGCGTTAGTGAAATTCTCATCCAGCCCAGATTCGGGCGGAGTTGGTTCGTCAGGCCGAAGTTCTGACTGTGGCAATTCCTTCGGCAGCAGTCGTCACGTAGATCGTTAGCTCCACAAAATACGGAATGCTGACTTGGTCAGCCCGCCAGGGACTTCTGAAGACCCGCACTACCCAAAGATACGACTACCCTGGAATTGCCCTGCTGTCCTCAACTACCAACAATCAGTTTCTTGTCTACTACAATAAGTAGTTGTATGGGGGGGGCTAATAAATACAGCTATATTGTTGCAGATAGTCCATAGTTACTAGCATAGTAGTATGTATGACACATAACATATGTCATCGGCAGTCGTGAAAATATTTATGGGCTGCTCATGGTTATGAGGATTAAGATGATGTCCTGCTCGCACTTCAACCAAGAACGCGGGAAGTGGATTGACAACTCAGCAAGCTAGCAGGAAGTACTCTTGGCCAGCCCCGACAGCGAATGAACCTTAAAGGCGCATCTCAGAACTGGAGCAGGAGACAATACGTCAATTCCTTCCCATCCCAATCAGACACGAGTGCCGCTCCCTGCAACGGCAATCGCGCTTTTTCGCAGGCGATACAGCGAACCTAAGGAATAAGGAAAACTGGAATGAAGAGAATTGCTTTGTTTTCGCTCAGCACGTTAGTTCTGCTTGCCCTGGCTTTGCCCTTGGCGGCGCAATCGCGCGGTGGGAGCCACATCTTTGCTCAACCGCCAATTCGCATCACGAATCCGCAGCCCGACAGCACTTCCCCGCACGGTCTCTTTCCGTCACAGATAAAAGCAGCCTACGGATTGAATGCCACCCCCAACCAGGGACAGGGACAGATCATTGGTATCGTGGATGCGTTCGATAATCCCAACGCCGAATCCGACCTGCAAGTTTATGACAGCACCTTCAACCTGCCGGTCTGCACCACCGACAACGGCTGCTTTACCAAAATCAAGGTCGGCAATCCCCCGGGCGACACCGGTTGGGGACTGGAAATCGCCCTAGACATTCAGCAGGCCCATGGCCTCGCCCCGTCGGCCAAAGTGATCCTGGTGGAAGCCAACAGCAACAGCTTTGACGATCTGCTGGCAGCGGTCGACGTCGCCCGCATGAACGGCGCCACCCAGATCTCCATGAGCTGGAGCGGTGGAGAAGACCCCAGCGAGCTCGGATTCGATTCCTACTTCAACCATCCAGGCGTTACTTTTATGTCTTCCACCGGTGACGGCGGACACGGAGTCGGCTATCCTGCGGCTTCGCCTTATGTAGTTGCCGTCGGTGGTACGACACTGGTGCTGGCCTCGCCTCTTCCGCTTCCCAGTCCACTGACGCCGAACTACGGACATGAGACGGCATGGAGTGGCAGCGGTGGCGGAATCAGCGCCTACGAGCCCGGCCAAGCCTACCAGAACGGGGTCTTCGCGGGCTGCGGCAGCACTGGATTTCGCTGCGTTCCTGATATTTCTTCCGATGCCAATCCCTCTACGGGTGTTCCCGTCTATGACACTTACGGCTATTCGCAGTGGATTGAAGTCGGCGGCACCAGCGTGTCCTCGCCCGACTGGAGTGCGATCTTTGCGATCGCCAATTCCAGCCGTGCAGCCGCAGGCAAAGGTCCGCTCCACACGGCTATCGCCGATCTGTACACCTTCTACAACACGACGCAGTACATGGACTTCCACGACATCACGTCAGGAACCAACGGAAGCTGCGGCGCAGATTGCACGGCCGTTGCCGGCTATGACCTGGTGACTGGAATCGGTTCACCCATTGTGAACAAACTGGTCCCAGCCTTGGTGGCCGTAGAGCCGTAACTTACTCAACACCATCCTGCCCGAGGCGCGCTCAGCTCAAACCAGCTAGTGCGCCTCGGCTAACTTCCTTCGCGGGAACCGGGTAAGGGGTCTCAGTTTGTTCAAGGCTGGGACCCCTTACTCGTTGGATTCGCCGCGTGACGTGTCTTCCCGACTTCCGGAGCCCGGACCGCCGATTCAAAAGCAAAATTGATCACGGATCGACACGGATGCCCACGGATCGGTTGAAGAATTCCTTGAACCGACCAGCAGCACGAATCTGAGACACCAACATTACGAAGGCAGTGATTGCCGGCTTCTACATCTAAGTAAGAAGATCCGTGAAAATCCGCGCCTATCCGTGGTGAAATTGGTTTCTGTCGTTACCACGCTTAGTGGCCTATGCTCTGTGCGCCCTTGCGGATCGACGCCTTCTTCAGCAGGAACACAATCGGGATGCAGGCGAACGACACCAGCGCCATATAGCGAAAATCATCGACGTACGACCAGAGCAGTGCCTGCCCGGAAACCATCTCGCCGATCAGGGCATACGCTTTTCGCATGGAATCGACTGCGCTATAGCCCTGGGTTTGTAGGTAAGATTGCAGCGCCTGAAGCTGGTTTTGTACTGGCACTCTCGTCGAGGTTATCGAACGCACCAACTCATTCTGATGTAGCTGCTGATGCCGGGCTACGATGGTATTCACGATGGAAATGCCTATACTCCCGCCGACGTTCCGCGAGAGATTGTACAGGCCGCTGGCATTGCCTATCTCCTCGTTTGCCAGTCCGGTGACCGTGACGGCCGATAGCGGAACAAAAATGGAGCCCGAGCCAAAACCGCTGAGAAGGATCGCCCAAAAAAACGACCACTGCGAAATGGCCAGATCGGCCTGACCGAAACGCAAGCTACTGATACCGAACATGACAAACCCGCACGCAATCAGCCAACGGCTGTCCAGCTTGTTGGTGAGGACACCAATCACGGGCATCGCGAGAATGGCGCCGATGCCCCGCGGACTCACCGCCCATCCGGCCGCGAACGCCGTGTACCCCAGCAACTCCTGATAGAACAAGGGCAACAGCGTAACAAGGCCATAAAGGAGAGCACCGAAGATCGCGATAAGGAGACAGCCGAGCAGAAAGTTTCGGTGTCGAAAGACGCGCAGGTTCACTAGCGGCTTATCATGCGTCATCTCGCGAATGACGAATGCAACAAAGCCGACCACAAGAATCCCGGCTGCCCAGCGAATCCAATTGGCCCCGAACCAGTCGTCTTCCTGCCCTTTGTCGAGGATGATCTGCAACGCTCCCAGCCACACCGCCAGCAGCCCGAGACCGATGCCGTCGATCCTGCCGGGCTTCGCGTTCTTGATGTACGGTGGGTCCTCGATATAGCGCAGGATCATAAAGATGGCAAGAATCCCGATTGGGATGTTGATGTAGAACGCCCAGCGCCAGGAGTAGGCGTCGGTCAGGTAGCCACCGAGCGTCGGACCCAGTACGGGCGCGACCACCACTCCCAACGCGAACACTGCCAGCGCCGTGCCGCGCTTGTCCGGCGGGAAGCTCTCCAACAGAATGGCCTGCGACAGAGGTTGCAGCGCGCCGCCGCCGGCGCCTTGCACCGCGCGCGCCAGCAAAATCATCCCCAGACTCGTCGCCGAGCCACAGGCAAAGGAAGACACCGTGAAGATCGCGATGCACGTTATGAGAAAGCGTTTGCGGCCGAACCGCAACGAGAACCAGGCACTCGCGGGCAGGATTACGGCATTGGCCACCAGATAACTGGTGAGCACCCAGGTGGCTTCATCATTGGTGGCTGACAGGCTGCCGGCGATGTAGGGAAGCGCGACGGACGCGATGGAGGTATCCAGCACCTCCATGAAGGTCGCCAGCATGACCGAGACCGCAATCATCCACGGACTCGAGGTCGGCCGTGAAACGGTCATGCCCTGCGTGCCAGCGACAGTCGTACTCGCCATCCTCGGCTCCCTGGGAGAGAAGTCGGCTGTCGGTTGATCTCCGCAGCCAGCGCTAACGCGAACTAAACAACAAAAGATGCAGCGGGAGTGGGGAACGATTCCTGCTTAACTGGTTGAACATAATTTTGATCAACCACGGATGGCCACGGATTTTCACGGATCTCTTTTGCTTAAGAAAACACCAGCTTGATCGGTGATGGTAGCGCGTTTCGATTCGGGCTGCCGGTCGGTTCACCAAATTCTTAAAATGAATCCGTGCTCATCCATGTCGATCCGTGGTCAATTCGGTTTTGGATCGGCGCATGACCTGATGCGTTACACTGCTCTTGTTTTAATCCTTGTGAATTCCTCTGTGCCTCTGTGTCTCTGTGGTTAATGCTTATCGCTCAGCCATGAACATCGAACACAACTTCACTCCAGCAGAACTGCGCAAGCTGCGCAGTTTGAAAGATCCCTACGGCATTCAGCGATTTCTGGACGACATGCCGTACCACCTGGCCGACACTGCGTGGTCCCCTCGGCGGGTCTTGCGCGAAAACACTTCCCACTGCTTCGAAGGCGCAATCTTCGCCGCCGCCGCATTGCGAGCTAATGGCTATCCCCCGCTGATTCTCGACTTTGAAGCGGAACACGATACCGACCACGTGCTTGCCATCTACCGGGTGAAGGGACATTGGGGCGCGGTGGCCAAGTCGAACTACTCGGGTTGCCGTTATCGCGAGCCGGTGTACAGGTCGCTGCGCGAGCTGGCCATGAGCTACTTCAATATTTATTTCAACTTGCGGCGTGAGCGGACGCTGCGCACCTTTTCGCGTCCTGTCAATCTGAAGCGCTTTGACGATCAGGCGTGGATGACCACGGAGAAACCAATCTGGTTCATCGTCTACTACCTACTGGAAATCCACCACTACAAGCTGCTGACTCCGGGCATGGTTAAGCGCCTGCATCGCATAGACGACAGGTTGTTTCAAGGCGAGACGCTTGGCAAGGCGTACCGAGCCGATAAATTGGGTCGCGTCGCCAAAGTGGATCGGGCATCCAAGAGGCAAAACTGATCGCTTGTGCTAAGGCGGTTTATCACCGTTAGTCGAGAACTACTTCCTCGCGGCAGTCCGCCGTCAGTTGAGCCGCGATGACCTCTGCCGGCCATGGCGTGTTGCCCACGCTGCCGTGCCGGGCTACAATTTCGCAGCAACATAGACGTTCCAATCTAGGAGAGCACATGAAAGTTAGAAAGATCGCATTGACTCTGGTCCTGTGTCTGGCCGGAGTAGCGGTGTGCTATGCCAGCGACCCCAACATGGGTACCTGGAAGCTGAATGAAGCCAAGTCGAAGTTTCCCGCCGGAGCAACCAAGAACACCACGGTTGTGTATGCGCCCGCGGGCGACCAGGTGAAGGTCACGACCGATGGGACCACCGGCGACGGCAAACCGGTGCAAACCGAGTGGACAGGCAAGTTCGACGGCAAGGACTATCCGCTCACCGGGGATCCCTCCGCCAACAGCCGCTCCTATAAGAAGGTCAACGATCACACGCTGGACCTGACCAACAGGAAGGATGGCAAGGTCAGCACCACAGGCCATATTGTCGTTTCAGCAGACGGCATGACCCGCACGCTCACTGCGCTGGGGACCACCGCTGGCGGTAAGAAAATTACCTACACCGCCGTGTACGACAAGCAGTAGGTGTGCGCGTATTCCAAGTTGAGAGTTGGAATTCAGCCTCAGGCCTTTGTTCTTGTCATCACGAGAGGACTTTCAGCCCGCGAGGGACCTGTTTTGGCTGAATGCTGACGGCTGAGAGCTGACGGCTAGATTTGGTCGGGACGGGCAGATTTGAACTGCCGACCCCTCGCACCCCAAGCGAGTGCTCTACCAGGCTGAGCCACGTCCCGACTGGGCGGTGAGTCCGGTCCGCGCGAACCGGAAGGGTTTCGAGGTCTCCGATAGTGTATCACCGCGCAGCCAACTTCTCCCTTGCACTGTCGCCGCCGCCTCGCTACTCTGTCCGGCATGAAGATTCATGCATTGTTGTTGATGTTCTGCCTGCTCGCCACGCTTTCCCTGGCTCAGGACGCGAAGCAAACCACGCCAGGCAAGTTCGGCCCCACGGTTGAAATCCCCGCGGATGCCACTCACCATCAGAAGATCGAGAACGAATACATTCGCGCTTATTACGTTGAAATAGCGCCGCAGCAGTCAACCCTCATGCACCACCACGGCAACGATTATGTCGCTGTCGCGCTCGGCCACACGGTCATCGATGTTTACGCACCCGACGGTGCGGTCAAGCACGTCGTGCTTGAAGATGGCGATGTTCGTTACACGCCGGCAGGAGTGATCCACGCTGTCACCGACATGGCTACCACGCCGTTCCACAATGCGACCATCGAGCTGCTACAGAACCACGGTGGGCCGGTGTGCGTGAACAATTGTGCCAGCGATCCCCGCGCCAAGGATTGGCCTCCACTGACGGAGGAGTCGAAGTTGATCGGCTACGGCGACACCTTCCGCATCTCGGAGGCGATCATCAAACCGCAGCAGACGGTGTCTACCGAGGAGCCATTTCCACACCTGGTCGTCCTGTTGACAGACATGCACGCGCACACTGGACCAGCAGGAACCGGCGGCATGGACTTCAATCAGAAGGCGGGCGACATGATGTTTCACGGCGGCCATGCCAATCACGGACTCACCAACATTGGCGATCAGGAGATGCGCCTGATCGTGATGGAGTTCAAACCCGCGCCCACGAAGGAATAGCTGTGGACGAGACGCGATATTCGTACAAGCACGTGGTCCCCATCGAGCAGGAGCCGCGGCATCATCTCGTGATCGAGAACGAGTTTGTGCGCGGGTTTCTGGTCGAGATTGCGCCACATGATCGCACCCTGTGCCATCACCACCTGCACGATTACTTGCTCTACGTGGTTGGCGACGCAGACATCGTCAGCGCAGCGCGTGACGAGGAGCCGAAGAAGCTCAGCTACCGCGATGGAGAGTGCGAGTTGTTGGAGGCGGGTATGGTGCATGTCGTCGAAAATCTACGGGACACAAAATTTCGCAACGTAGTAACTGAGTTGCTGCCTGCCGGTGATGGCCTGCGGCGTGGTGCGGAGCCGATAACGGTCAAAGGTGAGACTCGCATCGCGCGACACTTCGCGGACGAGCGGGCGGCGATATTGCTGCTCGACATGGAGGTCGGAGCAGAGGTGTTGATCTCCGGTCCGGTGGTGGTCGCGGGCTCCCCTGAAAGCGAAGAACTGGATCCACGTGAGCCGGACAACAGTAA
>CAWCEH010000007.1:0-2500 GCA_963794545.1 uncultured Acidobacteriaceae bacterium | reverse complement strand
AGAGATCTGGATGGACTAAGGGGCTTTCCAGCTTACTGAATCCAACCAAACTACGAATGCCGTGGACAACTAGTACGGGAGTCAGACAGCGGGGGCTAAGCTTCGTTGTCGAGAGGGAAACAGCCCAGATCGCCTGCTAAGGTCCCCAAGTCTCAGTTAAGTGGGAAAGGATGTCGGAACGCCCAGACAGCCAGGAGGTTGGCTTAGAAGCAGCCATCCTTTAAAGAAAGCGTAATAGCTCACTGGTCAAGCGGTCCGGTGCCGACAATTCAACGGGGCTTAAACTGAGCACCGAAGCAGCGGATGCATGGCGTCAAGCCATGCGTGGTAGGAGAGCATTCCCAACAGTTTGAAGCGGGACCGTAAGGATCCGTCGACGGTTGAGAAGAGACCCTGCCGGCATAAGTAGCGATAACGGAGGTGAGAACCCTCCGCGCCGAAAGTCTAAGGTTTCCTGAGGAAGGTTAATCCGCTCAGGGTTAGTCGGTCCCTAAGGCGAGGCCGAAAGGCGTAGTCGATGGACATCCGGTTAATATTCCGGAACTCCCTTTCAATCGTTATCACGATGGGGTGACGCAGAAGGATACGTGCAGCCTGTTATGGCTATCAGGTTCGATGCGTGTAAGCCGGTTTCTCCAGGCAAATCCGGAGAGACATTCAAACGGTGAGACGCAAAGGAGTAGTCCGTATGGACGAAACGCACCGAGTTCACGCTGCCAAGAAAAACCTCTAAGGAGAAGGAAAGGGAACCGTACCTCAAACCGACACAGGTAGACGAGGAGAATATCCAAAGGCGCTCGAGAGAACGCTCGTTCAGGAACTCGGCAAATTAACCCCGTAACTTCGGGAGAAGGGGTGCCCCGGTAGAGTGCAAGCTCGAGGGGGCCGCAGTGAAATGCGCACGGCGACTGTTTAACAAAAACACAGGTCTCTGCAAAGTCGAAAACGACGTATAGGGGCTGACGCCTGCCCGGTGCCGGAAGGTTAAAGGGAGCGGTCAACCGCAAGGTGAAGCTGCGAACTGAAGCCCCGGTGAACGGCGGCCGTAACTATAACGGTCCTAAGGTAGCGAAATTCCTTGTCGGGTAAGTTCCGACCTGCACGAATGGCGTAACGATCGTGCGACTGTCTTAACGAGCGACTCGGCGAACTTGTAGTACCGGTGAAGATGCCGGTTACCCGCATCTAGACGGAAAGACCCCGTGCACCTTTACTATACCTTCACTATGAACTATGGCACTTGCTGCGCAGGATAGGTGGGAGGCTTTGATCTCAGGCTCTTGGGCTTGGGGGAGCCAACGGTGAGATACCACCCTGCGAGTTCTGTGGTTCTAACCTATCCCCGTTACCCGGGGAGGGGACATAGTGAGGCGGGTAGTTTGACTGGGGCGGTCGCCTCCTAAATTGTAACGGAGGCGCGCGAAGCTACACTCAGGCTGTTTGGAAATCAGCCGTCGAGTGCAAAGGCATAAGTGTGGTTGACTGCGAGTCCTACAAGACGAGCAGGTGCGAAAGCAGGCCTTAGTGATCCGGTGGTTCTGTATGGAAGGGCCATCGCTCAACGGATAAAAGGTACGCCGGGGATAACAGGCTGATCGGAGCCAAGAGTTCATATCGACGCTCCGGTTTGGCACCTCGATGTCGGCTCATCGCATCCTGGAGCTGTAGAAGGTTCCAAGGGTTAGGCTGTTCGCCTATTAAAGCGGTACGTGAGCTGGGTTCAGAACGTCGCGAGACAGTTCGGTCCCTATCTGATGTGGGCGTAGGAGATTTGCGAGGACCTGTCCTTAGTACGAGAGGACCGGGATGGACGAACCTCTTGTGTTCCAGCTGTCATGCCAATGGCACGGCTGGGTAGCGAAGTTCGGTTGTGATAAACGCTGAATGCATATAAGCGTGAAGCACTCCTCAAGATGAGATCTCCCAACCCAAAAGGGTGAAGAAGGGCACACGAAGACTACGTGTTTGATAGGCTGGATGTGAAAGTGCAGTAATGCATGAAGCTTACCAGTACTAATCGCCCGTTCGGCTTGACCATAAAATTTACTCGGCACACCTGACGAACCTGTCAGCGTGGGGAATCTCGACGGAGATCCTAGCCTTGGATTCCTGATGCTATTCAGTTGTGAGAGATCGCCCGCGTAGGCTGGTCGGTAATGCGGAGCTTCGGCGCTGCAATCCGGCAGACTTGAAAGGGCACGGCTTCAGCCGTGCCGTCAAGGTCCACCAAATCGGGGCCTTAGCCCGGCTCAACGGCGAAGTTCTTTCATAGATTTGGCGCTACAGGTCCTGCGTGGAATCACGCCTGGGACCGAGCTGCGGAGAAACTTCCGCACGCGCCTGCGAAGCCGGTGATCTTACCGCGGGGGAAACACCCGTTCCCATCCCGAACACGGAAGTTAAGCCCCGCTGGGCCGATTGTACTGCACGCGAAAGTGTGTGGGAGAGTAGGTCGTCGCCGACATAAATAAAGGCTCCATGTGAATAACATGGGGCCTTT
>CAWCEH010000006.1:0-76888 GCA_963794545.1 uncultured Acidobacteriaceae bacterium | reverse complement strand
GAGGACTGGCGCGGTATTCCGAAGGTCCAGCCTAGCTTGTTGCTCCCCGTTTCCTCTGGGAGTGCCTCAATAGCCAAACCGTGAATCCGTTTCCAGCCCCCGCCACATCGCACCCAGCGTGCGGATTTCCCGCACTGGGCGCACCTGTTTGCTTTGTGCCAAGAGTTATGTGGCCTATCGTGCTGGGGCGACTTTCGCACCTGACCATCGACGGAGCTGGTAGTTGTTAAACAGACCCAGCCGACCGTATAGCCATTCGCTACTCCATCGCGTCCAGCCGAAACCTTTGCGGCCCCGGGCTCGCATCAAATGCCGCCGTACCTTCTCCTCTACCCAGCGTTTGACCACCCCAAAACAAATACTCGAATGGCCGACCCGAAAGTAGTTCACCCAACCGCGCAGAACCGGATTGATTTTCGCAATCACAGTCTCGACGGGCCAGCTGACGTGCTGCCGGAAGATCTCCCTGAGCTTTTCAAACAGCGCTGTCCGCTTCTTCAGCTTGGGCACATAGTTTGGTCGCCATTTCCGCTGAAGGCTCAGTACACGCCGATATTCAAAGCCCAGAAAAGTGAAGCTCTCTCCCTTCTTCAGATCCACCATCCGACTCTTGTCCTCGTTGATCTCAACGCGGAGCTTCGCGAACTCCTCGCGCAGCCGTTTGTCTATCGCCTCCACCAGCCAGTCATTCCGCCGTTCAGCGTCGATCAAGATCACCATGTCGTCCGCAAAACGCGCGTACTGGACTTTGGTTGACTTGCCCCTTCGCGTGATATCCACCGCCTTCTCCAGCATCCGGTCTACCTCATTCAGATAGAGGTTACTGAGCAAAGGTGAAATCACACCGCCTTGGGGAACGCCTTTCTTTCCGGTCGCCTTCAGAATCATCTTGAGTAAATGCATGACCGCATCATCATGGACCCGCCGAGCCACTTTCTCTAACAACAGAGAGTGCTGCACGTTATCGAAATAGGAGGCTAAATCCAAATCAATGATGCGCGTCTTCTCTTCGACGATCGCTCTGGCTACCCGGGCTACGGCTTCATGCGCCGTCCGCTTCGGTCGATATCCAAACGACCCTGTTTGGAAGTCAGCTTCGAAGATCGGCTCCAGGATGAGCTTTAACGCCCCCTGGACCACTCGATCACGGATTGCAGGAATCGAAAGGACGCGGACTTTCTTTCCCCCGTCCTTTGGAATCTCCTTCTTCCGTGCCGGCATGGGCCGATACGTGTTGGTAACTAATTCATCCCGAATCTGCACGAGAAAACTCTCCGCTCCGCTTTCCTCGATGGCTTCAAACGTGACCCCGTCAATGCCCGGAGCCCCGTCATTACGGCTCGCCATCTGGTAGGCTTCCCACAAAGTCTCCATCTTGCAGACATGGACGTATAGTCCCCAGAAACGCCAAGACGGTTCTGCCTTCGCCTTGACATATAGACTCCTTCTCAGGTCCTGCAAACTGATGGGCGTTTTTGTCATCTCACCCTTGCCTCCCGTTTTGTTAGAGCCATCACAAACAGCAGGGCCTCTTCGCTCCACGGGAATTACTCCGCTTCCTCGCTACTACAGACCCAGCCGAATCCCTCTCGCCGTCCGCCGACTTCCCGGTGTCACCGGTTATACGGCTTCCCTGCTCCGCCGATTTCTCAACGGGGCGAGGAGGGTTTCTCCAGTTGCTTAGCATGACCTTGTCACCGTGCTGTCCCTACCAACCCCGCCGAAGTGTTTCGCCGCATCAGTCCTTGCGACGCACCATGCTGCCTTCGCCCGAAAAGTGAGGGCTCGGCCTTCGGATTTCAGTACTTTCGAGGCCATATGGGTTCACTTGCGTTACGGCCCGGCAACTCGCTCGCCATCCTTTTCAGAAGGCTTTGTCAATAGGCTTCAGGATTTTCAGTTTCCTTCCTTCCTGCTATTCAAGCTACAGGGCTTGGACTCTTACCCCGGTGGGACTTTCACCCACTGTTCATGCCAGCCTTCGCTGGACGCACACTTCTCGATACTAATCCGACCAACCTTCCCGAAGACAGTTTGGGGCCGGCGCACCGATTTTCCATGTCGACCACCCGCCGATTGAAACAGTTCGCTTAGAACTCCAATTTCACTTGCAGAGCGATCATGCGTGGACTGCTATCGCCACCCAAACCCACGCCAAGCAGACCAGTCGGCGGAGAAGTGGTATACGTAAGCGCCCCAAACCCCGTCTGCGTCGATGGCTTTCCCGGAACACCGGCCAGCACTATGCTGGGCAGTCCAAAGTTGGGATGATTGAAGAGATTGAAAAACTGGGCCTCCACTCTCATAACGACGTTTTCGCGAAGAGGAACTCGCTTTGTCAGATACATGTCGGACCAGAAGAATCCGGGGCCGCGGAACTGGTTTCTGCCGGTGCTGCCAAACTGGCAGTTTGCTGCGCTATCTCCACCTACACAGGCGCCCGTGCTGGGATCGACGGCTGAGATGAAAGCATCGGGATTGAGCCACTGCACCGTGCCAGGCTGCGTGGAGGCGAGATTGCAGTGGCGGCAGTATGGATCTGCTCCGGGCGCAAGGCTGGCGAACTGAGGGCCGCTGCCCTGCACAATGCCATTCCCGTTCGCTGAGTATGGCGTGCTCAGCACTGAGAACGGGACTCCGCTGTGCCAGAACAAGGTCCCAGAGACTTGCCAGTCATTCACGAGGTGCCCAAGCCACTGGCTGCGGACCTTTACTGGCAGTTGATACACGTACTGTGCGTTTAGATTTTGGCGTATGTCATAGTCGCAGGGCCCATAGTCGCGGTGCAGGTTTCCCGGCAACGGGGAGAGAATTCCTCCGGCCGAGAATTGCAGGAAGCCGCCGTTAGAAACTTCATCCATGCAGCGGCTCCAGGTGTAGTTGATCTGCCCCTGCAAGCCATGCCCCAGGCGCTTCATGGCTGTGAGTTGAAGGCCATGGTAATGACTGTTAGCACCGGTCGAGAACTGCGTCACGGCAGCGAATCGAGGATCTGTTGGCCGCATGTAAGGGAACGGAGCAAAACATCCTGGGCATACTGTCTGGTAGCCATTCACCTGGGTAAGATAAGGTTGGTTGACCGCGCGAGTGCCGACGTACTGTGCCTTGACACTGGCGGTTGTTCCGATCTGATGTTCGAGGCCAAGGCTCCACTCCATGAAGTACGGTGCGTGCAGTGTGCCATTCGGCACGGCCGTAATCGCGACAGGCGGAAGGCAGGTCGCAGTGTTAGCCAGCGCCGACGCGCATGAGAGCTGGCCTTGCGAGAATCCCGCACCGAAACGCTGATTGGCAGCGACGGTGGCATCCACCGCGCTGTTCGGAACTCCAGGCGCAATTGCCGTGCCGCCCGCTGTGCCGAGAAGTCCACCCTGAAACGTTCTGACGTATGGCGGATTGGTGCCGATCAAGTCGGCAATGCTGCCCGGCATGATGTCGCTGAAGATTCCAAAGCCACTGCGAAGTACGGTGTTGGGTTCGAACTGCCAGGCAATCGCCGTGCGCGGCTGAAGGACTGAAATCGGCGTGGAAGAGAACAGATTCCCGAGGTGAGTCTGGATTACGGAGTTCAACGGCTGATTGACATCATGGGAGATCGAATCGAAGGAGCCGGTGAGGCGGCCAATCTGCTGGTGCGGATTCAAGGGATTGGAATTAAAAGTATCGCGCAGGCCGATGGTCCAGGTCAGCTTCGGTGTTATCTTCCACGTATCCTGTGCATAGAAATCCAGGTTGAGAAAGTTGAACGGCTCATTCGTTGAAGTTGGAAACGTCTGCGTCGCGGTGGATGCTACTCCGTAGATGAACTGCGGCAGTGTTGTGTACTGTACCGTGGGCACCGTGCCCTCGCCGAAGTCATAGTCGTTGAGCCGAAAGATCCGGCTGTTTGTGCCGAACCTGAATTCGTGAGCGCCATGGCTCCAGGCAAGGTTGTCATTAATGAAGAAGCGTGTCGCGCGTCTTCCTTGAACCCAGGTATTGTCAAGGCCTCCGATGGTGGTGAAGGGCGCATTGGCTCCGCTGCCTTGCAGGACAATGGGAAATGCAGCGAGTGTCTGCTGGAAATTGGCCGGTGCGAACAAGCTCTCATACCAGGAGAATGCGGGATTGAAGTAGTTCACGACATTCTGCGAAAAAATGTGCGTATAGCCGGCCGCGAATGAGTAGAGCGGCTGCGAAGACACTGCGTTAAACAACGGATTGATCGGGTCTGTGTAGGCAGCCTGCAGGCCGGTATCAGACTGAAATCGAAACCACGCAGTATTATTCGCGTTGATGTTGTAGTCGATGCGAGCCGTCTGTACCTGCTCGCTGTCGGCACTGGAGTGGGAGACACCCCGGCGAGTGGCGCAGCCATTTCCATCGTTCGGAATGGCGGGATTTGCTCCTCCAACATCGAATGGACAACCTAATACCGCGAGCGGTGTCCCGGATGTATTTCCGTATAGAGAGAACATCTTTTGGTAGAACGGCAACTGCGGCGACGAAGCAAGCTGTGTCAGCACATATTGCTGAAATCCGGCGCTGGGCAGGGTTGCGGTGCTGAAGATAGGCAGGGCAATCCGTACCCATTCGCTGTCGAAGAAGAAGAACAGCTTGTTGTGAATTATCGGGCCGCCCAGGCTGCCGCCGAAGTGGTTCACGTTCGAGCGCGGCTTGGGAATGCCGGGCGTCTCACTCAAAAAATAATCCTTCGCACTCAGAACCGAACCGCTCCACAACTCGTAGAGATTGCCATGAAACTTATTGGTGCCGGATTTGGTGACGTAGTTGACCTGCGAAGCGCCATAGCGGCCTTGGTCCACGGAATAGGAGAGCGTATTGACGGTGACCTCCGAGATCGAATTCATGCCCAAGACCAAATTCGTCGCAAGTCCGCTGTTCAGGTTGGTCAGCGGATCGTTTGTCTCCAGGCCATCGACGATATAACCGTTAGAGAGCGCGGGCAGTCCATTGAATTCCACGTTGCCATAGCCATTCGTTCCCCCTACGAAGTCATTACCACTGCCAGCGGTGTTGATCAGGGCTCCTGCCGCAAACTGCAAAGGGTAGGTCAGATCGCCACCGGGGTTCGGCAAGTCTTCCAAGGCTTTCGCACTCAACGTTGTCGAGGTGTTGGCATTCGCCGTATTGATCAGCGGCGCTTCACCGCTTACTTCAACGGACTGGTTTGATTGCGCCACCTTGAGCGTGAAGTTCACCGTCTGCTTCTGGCCCAGGCCAGACACCACATTGTCATTCTGTTCAGGCTGGAAGCCTTCCGCCTCCGCTCTGACCGAATAAGCACCGGGCTTGAGCTGGGGGAAGTTGAACCGGCCGGCGTCATCGCTCTTAGCGCTGCGCTTCAGGCCGGTCTCCTGATTCGTGATCGAGATGCTGGCGCCCGGAATCATCGCCCCGGTCGTATCGGCCACCTGGCCAACGATGGCGCTGGTGGTTTCGCCTTGAGCGAACGCCCTCGCTGAGAAAATAGACACGACCATCATCAGCGCCGCAAGAACCACGGCCCGTGCCAAGAGGAACGCGGAATCACATTCGAGGTGTTCTGGTGGAGCCAGTCTCATCGCCTACTCCGATAGCCACCGGGTACGGACGGATGCGCCCTCCCCTGGAATAGCCCTAGTAGATCATGAGATGTTAACCATGGTTAACGCGTTGCAGGTAATTAGGCTTTATCAACCCAGATTCTCTCGGCAGCCGGAGCGCCCAGCCGAATCGTCCTCTTTTCGAGTGCCAGAGTGACGGTCCCATCGTAGTTCCGGGCCTGGATGGTGAGCTGAACGCCGGGGCGAATTCCTTCTCCTTCAAAGAAGTCCAGCAGTTTGCGGTCCCGTTCATAAACGCTGGCGACCCGGTATCGAGAGCCTTCCGACGCCTCGCTGAGCAGGCACTGGCCTTTCTTGCGACGTTCCGCTGGGCTCCTCAGGGCGAGGCTATTTCCGTGAGGGCAAACGTCTTTGTTGCCTAGCTTCTCCACAAGCTTCTTCTCAAATGCCGGAGAAACGGCGTGTTCCAGGCGTTCTGCTTCCTCGTGAATCTCGTACCATGGCATGCCAAAGATCTCAGCAAGCATGCGCTCTATCAGGTGATGGCGAAAGATGATCTGCTCGGCAACCTGCCTTCCTTGTGAAGTGAGCTGAATTCGTCCATCACTCTTAACCGTAACCATGCCGTCTTTTTTCAGACGTTTCAAGGCGGCGGTCACGGCCGGGCGGGTCACGGCGAGCCAATGAGCGAGGGTCGCAGAGATCACGGTCTTGCCTTCGGCTTCAGCCTCGGCGACGGCCTTAAGATAATCCTCTTTGGAAACAGTGATCATCGTGGAACTCAAGACTCAACAATGGGAAGCAGTGTACCACTGGCGGGATTCTTCTGACGGCGCACCATGCTCTCGTAATCTGCGTCGTTCATCGCTGGACGAACCGGCCTGTGTGGGCCGGAGTCCGGTAATGATACTCTTTTCCATCGGAGCGGAAATGAACCGGCCAGTATCCGAGCAGCTGCGCGACTTGATCTCCCATGCGCAATGGGATGAAGCTGCAGCGCTATTGCAGCAGCTTGATCTTCGCGCTACTGCCGAACTCCTCCTTACCCTACCTTTCGAACAACAACGGGCGGTTTTTCGCCTGTTTCGCATCGACTTTGCCGCCGCGCTCCTACCGAATCTCCCTTACTACGATCAGTATGTTCTGATGCACTCGCGCCCGCGGGAACTGCGATCGATGATTGACGCGATGAACGCCGACGACCGCATGCGTTTTTTTGACGAACTGCCCGAGGAAGCATGGCGTCAGTTGATGGACGAGCTTTCGGCTGAGCATCCGGGTGACTGGCAAGGCGTGGAGCGCCGGTCGGCAATTACGGAGTCAGCGGCTCCGGAATCCGCGGAGCGGATGATTGAGGCGCGGGCGATTGAAAAGCGCTTCCAGCAGCCAGACGGCCATCAGATCCTGGTAATCGCGGCCACGGATCTGACAGTCGATACGGGTTCGATTGTTGCGCTGCTCGGCCCCTCAGGCTCCGGCAAATCTACGCTTCTGCGAATGCTTGCCGGGCTCTCAGTTCCATCTTCCGGTGAAGTCCTGTGGCATGGCAAGCCGATCAGCGAGTGCGCCCCGAACGTGGCAATCGTATTTCAGAGCTTCGCACTTTTCCCATGGCTCACCGTTGTAGAGAATGTGGAAGCGCCATTGCTCGCACACGGGATGCCTCACAAGGAACGGCATCGCCGTGCTATCAAAGCTCTGCATACGGTTGGTTTAAAGGGATGGGACTTGGATCGGTCATCAGTCATGCTACCGATAGCGGCAATTTCCGTTTGTTGCTCGCGGCGACCATTGTCATGGCACTCATGGTGGTCACCATCAACCGCATGCTTTGGCGTCGAATGTACGCCCTGGCCGCGACGCGCTACAAATTGGATACCTGATGCGCCCTCGACATTCAGGACCCACACTCTTTCCCCTCGCTTCCGCCTACAGACTTTGCAAAAGCCAGTCGGCCGCAGGGTCCTTTGTGTAATGGTGAACTATGGAGATCTAACAATGCAAGCCTGGCAGCGGCCACCATTCGGCTGCGTTCGTTTTGAGAGAGAGCTTCCCAATCCGGGCTCGTGCCCGGTCGCAACCCGAAGTCCGGTGCGAGCGCCTCGCTATAGTGGTGAAACAACATCGCAAGCTTTTCCGGTGAAACTGTCTCAATAGACATTCGATAATCCACTCCTTAGACCTCCGCTTTCAGTCCGATTGGATGAGGCGTCTTCTAAATCACAAATCAAGAGTGCCTTAAAAGTAGCTAAAAAAACGGAAACGAAAGCAGCTTTATGGAGGGCCTTATTACTCACGATTGTGGAGTTCGTCCAAACGAATCGATTCCGGGGGTGCTGACAATTGTCTGTGGGTGGCTGGTTTGTCGACAGCACGCTAGCCATCGCGTCCACGGCATCTCAGAGCCAGTTAGGGTTTGCGGGCCAGGATAAGCCACCACGTCTCGTTTTGGGGATCATTGTCGATGAAGTGATCTTGCCGGCCCACCACCACAAAGTTAGCCCGACGAAGTTCGCTTTCAACCTGGTCGGCCGAAATTTCGTGCTCACCTAATTTCGTACCACCTGGATCTGCCTGTCTAGGAGCACGATCAACCACAACTAGCGTCCCGCCTTGGACCAATGCCCTTCGAACATGATCGAGAATTAATTGCGAATCCACAAACTCATGGTAGGTGTTCGCAATCAGCACCTCATTCACGCTCCCGCGTACTAGATGGGGATCATTCGGTTCGCCATGCATGACGTGAATATTCGGTTGGTGCTTCTGCAGCGACCTGATCCACAAAAATGCTAAAGGCAGTTTCCGAATATCTTCGGCGAGGACGCGGCCATTGCCTCCAACGGCCGAAGAAAGCCTCAATGAAAAATAGCCTGAACCGCATCCCAGGTCGAGGACTGTGTCGCCGGGTTTGAGTTCAAGGGCTCGTAGCACATCGGCGGGACGCTGCCATTGATCGCGCTCGGCCTCAATAACATCGAGGCGCTCCAGAGTATTGAGCGCCTCGAAAGCGACACGAGTGCTTGCGAATACCGCCAGGCTGCAGAAGAAAAAAGCGAAAAGTTTAACGCGATAGCTCAACTCTTCGGGCGCCTGCCTTTCTCAGCCACAAAGCCGGGTGCTTCTGAAAACTGCTGAGAGCGCTCTGGTAGTCCTACTTGGAAACCGGAAACTGCTTATCCAGATTTATGTTCAGCATGAGCACATTCACGCGCGGCTCGCCGAGGAATCCTAAATCGGCTCGATCCGTGAATTGGGAGATCAGTGCAGTTACCTTATCTGGAGCAACACCCCGCGCCTTGGCTACACGCGCCGCCTGTATTTCTGCATTTGCGGGGCTGATGTGCGGGTCTAGACCGGAGCCCGAAGCTGTTACGGAGTCTGATGGAATTGGCTCTTTCGCCGCGAACTGCAGTGGGGCCTTGTCATCGTTGAAAGCCTTGATCAGTTTCACGTCGTCAAGGTCGCCCTTCGAATCCTTGAACTGGTCCAGCGGTACCGAAGAGTCGTAAGGAAGACCATTTTCGACACAGTAATGCACGATGCGAAGATTGATCCCATCAAAATCGACGACCTCCTGTTTCTTGTCATCTGTCTTGATCGTCCCATGCATGAGTTTGGCGCTTGTCGGGCCCAGGTTTGTGCCACCGCTGGCGGTGGCATCATAGCCGTTGCCCGCGGCCGAAGGCCGGGGATGAAAATACTCGGGCTTGGTAAATGACTGGCCAATGAGACTGGAGCCGACTACCTTGCCATTCACCGTGACCAGATTGCCGTTGGCTTGCTGCGGAAAAATTAGTTCGCAGACGCCGGTCATCACGGCGGGATATACCAATCCCGTAAGAACTGTAAAGGCCAGTGTTAGGCGGAATCCCGGTGCAATTTCTTTGAGCATGACTCACTCCTTAAGCAAGGTGAAGAGCAACCAGCATTTTGTCGATTAGCCAGATTGCTGGGAACGGTACGATGATGCCGCCAAGGCCATAGATCAACAGGTTGCGGGTTAGCAGCCGGCCGGCAGTAACAGGTTTGTATCGCACGCCGCGGAGCGCCAGCGGCACCAGCGCGACAATGATCACCGCATTGAAGATGACCGCGGCCAGCACGGCACTTTGCGGTGAATGCAAGCCCATAATGTTCAGCTTGTTCAGCTCCGGATAGAAAGAAGCGAACATCGCCGGAATGATCGCAAAGTACTTCGCCACATCATTCGCGATTGAAAACGTAGTCAGAGCACCGCGAGTGATCAGCAACTGCTTGCCAATGGCAACGATTTCGATCAGCTTCGTTGGATTGCTGTCGAGATCGACCATGTTGCCGGCTTCTTTCGCAGCCATGGTTCCGGTGTTCATGGCAACGCCCACATCGGCCTGAGCTAGCGCCGGAGCGTCGTTTGTCCCGTCACCGGTCATGGCAACGAGACGGCTCTCCGATTGCTCCTTCCGGATATATTCCAGTTTGTCCTTCGGAGTCGCCTGCGCAAGGAAATCATCCACCCCTGCCTCTGCAGCGATCGCAGCAGCGGTCAAAGGATTATCCCCGGTAACCATGATGGAGCGAATCCCCATGGCTCGGAGGGAAGCAAGTCGGTCCTTCATTCCGCCCTTGACGATGTCCTTGAGATGAATGACGCCTAGGACCTTGCGCCCGTCGGCGACTGCCAGCGGTGTGCCACCGTTTCTGGAAATAACGTCAGACGTCGCTGTCAGCGATTCCGGCACGATTCCACCGGCATTTCTCACAAACTCTGCAATCGCCTCGGTCGCGCCCTTGCGCAGTTGACGGCCATCCATGTCCACGCCGCTCATGCGAGTAAAGGCGGAGAACGGAATAAACTCCGCCTCATGCTCGGCGAGTTCCCGGCCTCGCAAACCGTACTTCTCTTTGGCCAGCACGACAATGGAGCGTCCCTCTGGCGTTTCGTCGGCAAGGCTAGACAACTGAGCTGCGTCAGCCAATTCGCTTTCAGTCACGCCATCGACGGTAATAAATTCGACGGCTTGCCGATTTCCCAAGGTGATCGTTCCAGTCTTGTCGAGTAGCAGTGTGTTCACATCGCCGGAGGCTTCAACCGCCTTGCCGCTCATGGCCAACACGTTGTGCTGCATCACGCGGTCCATCCCCGCAATGCCGATCGCCGAGAGCAATCCGCCGATCGTCGTTGGAATCAGACACACGAGCAGCGAGACGAGCACAGCGACGGTAGGGAGCGTGCCGCTGTTCATCGCCGTGATAGCGTACTTGGCATACGGTGGCAGGGTCGAAACTGCCAATAAGAAGATCAGCGTTAGCCCGGCAATCAAGATGTTGAGGGCAATTTCGTTCGGCGTCTTTTGACGTACGGCGCCTTCCACCAGAGCGATCATGCGATCCAAGAACGTTTCGCCCGGATTGGACGTAATCTTGATCTTGATCTGATCCGACAACACCTTCGTGCCGCCGGTGACGGCGCTGCGGTCCCCGCCGGATTCGCGAATGACCGGGGCGCTTTCCCCAGTGATGACGGATTCATCGACGCTGGCAATGCCTTCTATTACTTCGCCATCGCCGGGGATCAGGTAGCCAGCTTCGACCGAGACGACATCACCGGCGCGCAGCTTGGAGGACGGTACCATCTCGAAGCTACCGTTAGGCAGAAGCTTATGTGCGAGGGTATCGGTCTTGGTCTTGCGGAGCGCATCAGCCTGAGCTTTGCCGCGCGCCTCTGCCATCGCCTCAGCGAAGTTCGCAAAGACCACGGTGAACCACAGCCACAGGGCGATCTGAATGCCGAACAGAAGCCCACCAGCATGGGTCGCCGCGTCTTTGATCACGTATACCGTCGTCAGTGCAGCACCTACTTCGACGACAAACATCACGGGATTCTTTGCAACGTGCACCGGATTCAGCTTTACAAACGATTGTCGGATCGCACGGTTCAAGATCTCGGGATCGAACAAAGGACGAGCTCGCACGCCCCGCGAGATGAGCATCGTGGGATCATCGTTGATTTCCGGCTTGCGTCCCGCGCGGCAATCAGTTCGTTCACTGACGCTTGCAGTTTGAGCAGCCAAACCTCACAATGCGGCCGGATGGCTTGCTCGGTTGCGCTCAGCTCCTGCTTCTCCGGCAAATGGGGGTATCGATTCGGGGATCGGCTCGACCTGCTCCTCAGGCAATCCAGTGAGGTCCGCCATACTCTCGCGCAATTCGAGCAATTTTCCTTCCAGATTTGCAGAGCGCATGCGAGTTTGTGCTTCTAAAAGCCTAGCCCGAGCCAACGAGAGTTCACCATCTACTCCGCTGACAATGCGCATCTTTTCTGTGTTCACCAATCGCGCAGCGGCGAAGGCATGGCTCAAGAGCAATGGCAGGGAAGCGCCCATAAACAACAACCGAGCTCTTGCGTACATGTGCTTCGATAACCTCCTCATTGGATGGTAAAGGTCCAGCTGACACTGTCTCCAGTTGGGCTTGTTGCCACCCCGGTCAGTTGCTGTCCATCAACGGTGGCGGTAGTGCTCCACGTCATGGCATCGGAAACAAGGATTATTGAACCCGTCAACGTATCCTTTCCATCCCATGTCATTGTGCCGCTTGAACCATCCAAACCGCTGCCGGCCACCTGGAGGCCATCCGAGCTGATGGTACCTGTCACGTCTTCGCCATTGACATCTTCAGTCGTATCGCTCGATGCAATGGTATAGCTGATAACGTTTCCATTGATTTGGCCATTGACTGTATATGTCAGCGGTACATTCCCGGCCGCGAGGACGGTCAGTGTTGCTGAGAATGACGTAGCTGTTTGACTAACGGAAGCGCGGACGTTGTACGTCTCATCGGTGTTGACACTTGCAGTTCCCGCCCAGTTACCCGCCAGAAAATATGTTGGTGGTAAACCGCTCGCGTTGACGGTCGCCATGCCAACCGCTGTTGTGGTCGCATCCGTTGCACTGATTTTTGCCGTTCCAGCACTAACGCTCGTTACAAGCCCGCTTTGATCAACCGTTGCGATAGACGGATCCGAAGATGCCCAATCAAATTGAGCTTGGACTGGGTTTCCTAGTAAGTCGACCTCATTGGCAGTCTCTTGCACAGTTGCACCAACGTCCAGCGTTGAGCTTTCGGGAGTAACAGTCACGGTATAACATGGGCCATGGGCCTGGTCGATATTTGCTGTGTACAGGCTAAGCGTTGGGGTTGTATAAGCTGCCCGTTTCCTCTTCCTCCTGGGTTATTGGGGAACTTCCTATCTATTCGGTTAGGGGAATGATCATGGCCAGGATTAAGGATCGTGTTTAGGGCGTGAGCTTAGACTAGCTCATAGGGTGGCCGCGCAGAATTGCCGGCAAGTGCAGGTAAAGCAATGATCACCATCGTAACGCGTACTCTCCCCACAGGCTGAACCAGGACAGCGATAGTAACCCTCTGTTCACAGTCACCGGATCAACTCGGGACGCAGCATTTCATTTTCACACACTCTTAATCACACTTTCACCACGAGAGCAAGGTCACTTTGGTAACGTCGCTGCGAGTCAGAGTAGCTCACCTGCTCCGGACCGCACCCGCTTCCGCGGTTTCTTAGGAACACCGGCAATAACCACGTGACACATAGCTGTGGATTCATGAAAGGGATACTTTATGAACATCACCAAATGGGTGAGAGGTTGCACCTCTCTGTTGATGGCGGCGTCGCTGACGTTGCCAGCCACCGCGTTTGCGCAAGGCCCAGCGGGCTTTCCGGATATCCAGATCGCGCCGAGGTCGAGCGATGAGGTCGCCAACTACACGCTTAGAGTCGAGGATTCGCCTTACCTCACTCATGAGCAGAAGCTCGATCTAATCCAGAAGAAAATCAAGTACGTCTTCGTTCTCTTCCAGGAGAACAGGTCGTTTGACTTCTATTTCGGCACCTACCCCGGAGCTCGTGGCCTGTTTTCCCAGCCTGCCAGCCAAACACCTGGCTTTGTTCAGCCGATCGTTTTGACTACCGGAAAAGTGGGCACGATTTCTCCCTTCAAGATTCCTCAGTCTGTCACGGACATCAATAACAAGACCGTGCTCCTTTATCCGGAGGACACCGACTCGGTCAATCACGGCCACACCGCGATCGACGCCAAACTGAATCTGGATGCGAATCACGTTGCACAGAACAATCGCTATGCTTTCACCGAGCAAGGGCTGACGGGGACTCTGAGCGCCGATGGAACCACATACACCGGAGTGGCGCCAACCGAACAGCAAGTGCAAAAGGGCGAGCTAGTCGTCAGCCACGTGGATTGCGATACCGCTCCATTCCTATGGCAATACGCAGATCGCTTTGTCCTATTCGATAACTTCTTTGACACCGTGATCGGACCCTCGACGCCCAACGCCATCGCCATGATTGCCGGCCAGTCGGGCAAGACGCAGTGGATGTTGCATCCCGAGCTGGCGGCGGCCAACGCCGCTTCCACCTATCCCGCGCCTTACACCGGCCAATCCAACGCGCAGCTGCCAGTGACCGCCGATCCCCAACCGTTCTGGGGCAACTCTCTGGCTCCCCTTGTGGAGTCCAATCCGCCCTTCCAGCCCACCGAGTCCGGGGGCGCTGAGACGATGAACTCGGCCGCGAACCAGACCTACGCTTCTCTGCCGCTCTCCTTTATGGGAAAGGATATTAAGAAAACCACGGCTGCCGATCTGAACCCGGCCTTCGATCTCCTGGACGTTCAGGGTGACATCAATAAGATCGCCGGCGACCATAACAAGCCGGTGAATTGGGGCTGGTACCAGGAAGGCTATGATCTCGAGTCAAGCGATTCTAGTCCTCACGCCAGCTACATTGCCCATCACAACGGCCCGCAATACTTCGGCTATGAGGCCAACAACCCGAACGAAACCGCAGCGCACCTCAAGGGCCTCGGCGATTTCTATACGGCGATCGGCAACAACGCTCTGCCCAAGGACGGCGGTGTCTTCTACGTCCGCGGCGGATATAGCAACCTCGACGGCCTCGTCCCCCGTTCGCCCAGCCCGGCAGTCGAAAAGGCCTTCCCGGGCAATGACGATCACCCAGGCTACTCTGATGCGCAGATCAGCGAGGCTCTTCTGGCCGACTCGATCAATGCCATCGCCAGCAGTAAGTACTGGCCCGAGAGCGCCATCATCATCACCTACGATGAAACCGATGGCCTCTATGACCATACCCAGCCGCAGATCCGCTCCTTCGATTCGCTGGGAAACGCTCTCGATCAGGGTCCCCGCATTCCGACGATCGTCATCTCGCCTTATAGCAAGGTCCACGCCATCTCGCATGAAGCCACCGAGCATGGCTCCATCATCAAATTCATCGACGAGCTCTTCAACCTGACTCCGCTCGCCGATCTTCCCGACGAAGCCGCCGCCCGCGCTCTGGGCGAGAAGACCACCGGTCAGAAGTACCTCGGACCCTCTGACGACAAGACTCCTGGCGTTGGCGACCTCTTCTCGGCGTTTGACAATGCCCGACTGAACGGGAAAGTGCCGCCTCTGCCCGGAGAGTTCGCCATGATTTCGATGGCTGACGTGCTCAGCCTTCCCCATTACAATGCGCAGGGCTGCAGCGTGCTACACATTACGCCGACCGATATGGTGGGCGGCAAGTTGATTGATCCGGCCCCAGCCGACTTCAATCCTCGTCCCAGCACCAACCCGGGTACGCCGACCTCGGGCACCTGGCCCAGCAACTGAATTTTGTCGCACTTTTTCCATGGCGGCCGGACTTTCTCTCCGGTCGCCGCATTCTTACCGCATGACTAGCTATTGGTGCTTAAAAGGAACATAGCCGCGTGAGCAGAATTTCCGCATTTCTACTTTCAATCGCATTTTTCCTGATCGCATCCACCACAACCGCCCACGCCGGGGCCACACTCGATAAAATCAAAGCCGCCGCTTCGCTTCCCTGCGGAATCAACACCGAAGAGCCCGAGTATTCCACCCAGGATGCGCATGGCAATCACTCCGCCTTCGACCTGGATATCTGCAAGGCAGTGGCCGTGGCCGTGCTCGGGCCCAACGCCAGGTTCACCGTTATGTCCTATCGTGACGAGCAGGACGCACTGAAGGCCCTCAAGTCCGGTGAAATCGCGCTGCTCGCCACTGGGTCTCCGAATTACATCAACACCGCCAATGCGGGCTTTGGTTTTGCACAGCCTGTGTTCTTCGACTACCAGGGCTTTCTGGTGAATAAGAACATGGGAATTGCTTCTCCCCAGGATCTTGCGGGTAAGAAAATCTGCTACCTCGGTGGTACCGAGATCGAAACCCAACTGGGAGGATACATGGCGCGCGCCAAGATTAAGTGGCTGCCATTTGTCTTTCAGGAGGAAGGTGAAATGGAGGCTGCGTTCGTCACCAATAACTGCGCCGCCATCAGCGCCGACGTATCGCAATTGGCCTACGAGCAAATCGCTTTTAAGGGTTTGGCCAAGAATTTTGGAATCCTGCCGGATGTGATCGCCAAAGACCCGCTGGCGCCCACCTATCGCCTCGACGATCCGCAGTGGGCCACCATTGTCGACTGGACGGTCAACGCTTTGATCCAGGCCGAAGAGAGTGGAGTGACCAAGGCCAATCTTGCCGAGATGAAGAAGAGCGACGATCCGGTGATCCGGCGTCTGCTCGGCACCCAGCGCGGCTACGGCCAATTTATCGGGCTCGACGACGCCTGGGCGGCACGGGTGATCAATGCCGTTGGCAACTACCGCGAGATCTTTGAACGTGACCTCGGATCCGGGTCCGTGATCAAGCTGGCCCGCGGTCCAAACGCCCTCTGGACGCAAGGCGGACTCATGTACGCGCTGCCCATCCGCTAAGTTCTCGTCGCTAGCTGGATTGGCCTGCGGCGGGCTCGTCCGCCGGAGGCCAGATCTCACGCTGCGGCCGCTTCGAACCTTTATTACCGAAGCCAACTGCCTGACCATAAGAGCAGCCCGGTGGCGCGGGTGCGATTCTCCGATTGCGAACGAGACTGCTAGACTCTAGTGGACCTTGCCTGGGAGCTGTTAAGCGAAGGCTTCCCGGCCTGGTGCGCGGGTTTCGTAATAACCGACATTAGGTTTCGTCCCAGCACCGCCGAAGCTGTAAGAACTCCGCCCATCATGGCGCCCGTAACGCCCAGCAAGCACACGTCCTGTCCCGTCAAGTAGAGATTGCGCAGTGGCGTCTGAGGCGTAAGGCAGCGCAGGCGGAAGCGCTGTGGAGCGGCGCTCACCCCGTAGGCTTCGCCTTGGCTGTAATTCATGAAGTGGCGCGTTGTGAGCGGCGTGGATAATTCGGCGACTTCGATTTTGCCGCGCACCGTCGGCAGATGCTCCTCAAGGCCACGCTGCAGGCGCTCTGCCAGTCTCTGCTTGAAATCATCATATTCCTGGCCACGCCGTTTCCATGGAGCGTTCTCCCACCGGCTGAACCAATCGTAGGGTGCTGGAGTGATTACTTCAATCGTCGCTCGTCCAGGATGCCTCCGTTCGAAATCGGGGTCCTTCGCCGACGGTGACGAGATAAACAAGACCGGCAACGGCGCAGCCGAGTCGCCGTAGAAACGCGAAACGTTCGCATCGTGGTCTGGCGTCGGATGAATCCAAAGATTAGTTCCGGTCAGTCCCAGTTCCGTGGCGCTTTGCTGGAGGCCGACGTAGAGGCACAGGTGCGCCTTGGATGGGGGAATTGTACGGAGTTCCTCGAGAGCGGAGGAGACGCCCGCGGCTTCCGGCGGCAGAAGTGAAGCAAACGTGTTCCACGCTCCGGCGTCGCTGATTACGATGCCCGCGCGAAACTCACGGCCATCCTTCATTCGTACGCCGACGGCACGCTGACGATCGAGCAGTACTTCGCTGACCTCGGCGTTGAACACTATCTGGCCTCCGGCGGCCTCGACTGCGGGCGCAATCGCTGCGGCGATGTTCGGGGCTCCCCCGACCGGATAACTGGCGCCCTCGAAATAGCTCCCAGTTACAATGGCGTGCGCGGCAAAACTGCTCTGGGCCGGCGGCAAACCGTAATCGCCCCATTGAGCCGTGAGGACGCCTATCAGTTCACGGTTGCTCGTAATCTCCGCGAGCACCTCTGCCGTGGTGCGCCGCGCCCAGCGCTGGAACGGCGCCCGCATAAGGGCTCCAGCCATGCGGGCGAGCGGACGCGGCATCGCCTTTTCCGCAAAATACGACATGCTCATCCGGACACAGGACTGCACCGCCTGAATGTAGCGGTCAACCGCAACCTGCTCGCGAGGAAAATGTGACTTCATGTGATCGCGAAAGCGTTCCAGGCCCGCGACAAACTCGTACTCACGGTCTCTGATCAAGACACGGTCGTAGGTTTCCGGCATGGCGCTCCACTGCAGACGGCCGTCCGTGAGGTGGTCAAAGACCGCCCGCACCGGGGATGCCGGATTCTGAACCTGGCCGATGTAGTGGACGCCCACGTCCCATTCGTAGCCGGGTCGGTGAAAGGCGTGGGTGAAACCTCCCGCCACGTAGTGCCGTTCCAGCACTAGGACTCGCTTGCCGCCGTATCTTGCCAGAAGCGCGGCTGAGGTGAGCCCTCCAATTCCCGAGCCGATGATGATTGCGTCCCAGTAGTCCGCTATCGAATGTTGGTTATAAGAAGATCCCACCGATCGGTCCATCATAAGTTCACCTCCAAGGCTGTCCGTGCCCTAGATGTGGACAGCGACCACATTCTATGCCAGATGTTGTCATTGTCAACATCTTTCTGCTATAAACCGGAATGCAATGAAGAACACACGGCCCTATCACCACGGAAATCTAAAACAGGCTCTCCTTGATGCTGCCTTAGACCTGATTCGGGAGGTCGGGCCTGAGGCGTTCACACTGCGGGAGGTGGCGCGCCGCGCGGGCGTCTCCCACAATGCTCCCTATCGGCACTTCCGCGACAAGAGCGAGTTGCTGGCAGCGGTGGCCGCCGAGGGCTTCGATCGCCTGACAGAATCGATGACCAAGGCTGCCGATTCCGGCAGCGGTGCCCTTGACAGGTTCCGGCTGAGCGGGCGCGGCTACGTTCAGTTTGCCTTACGCTATCCGCAACACTTCACGGTGATGTTTGAGGCTCCGAAGCGGTTCGAGATGCATCCGGGGGCACGTGCGGCCGGCGAGCGCGCGTTCACGACACTGGTGCGATATATCGAAGAGTGTCAGCAGGCGGGATCGCTTCCGCCGGGCGATTCGAAGTCGGTGGCGCTCATTGCTTGGTCGATGGTACACGGCGTGGCCAAACTTGCCATAGCCGGATTATTACCGTTCTCGGGGATTGACGAGATGCTTCAGTTCAC
Organism: uncultured Acidobacteriaceae bacterium; assembly: GCA_963794545.1. Taxonomy (GTDB): domain Bacteria; phylum Acidobacteriota; class Terriglobia; order Terriglobales; family Acidobacteriaceae; genus Bog-257. The sequence continues at coordinate 58,051 of CAWCEH010000006.1, read as the reverse complement.
GGACGCGGCGACTCACGCACTTCAGCGTGGAATTTCGAATGCCAGCAGTCTCAACGAATGACATAGTCAGGCGGTGGGAATGAAGAAGAGTAGTTGTTTGGTTACCGGTCACTCCATAATGACTACTGCTTGTCGGTTAACAGATACGGTAAACTTGGTCTGCAATGGCCGGTGTAGAGTCTGTGCCAGCCTCCGTTACGCCAAGATCGCTCAATGTTCAGCCCAGCAGGCATGATCGGTAAACGCCGCAGTGTCTTGAAATCGCCAGCAGAGTGCTGGACGTCTTAGGATTCCTTGATTTCGGGTATATATCCGGGCTGATCTCAGCAGCTTGGCCGCAGCTGCGAAGGAAACTGCCACGACACCGAATCCTGGCGCTGTTGCGTCCATCACAAACGTTCCCGGCAAGGAAGCATAGCTAACTTATGGTCAAAAAGATTGTTCGGCATTAGGGTATGCGCCACCGCCTCGTGAGATCGAAAAGCAGGAATTGGAGTTGCTAAGCAGTTTAAAGTGACGCCTTTCTAGGCTAATATCTTTGGCGCGCGTGCCCAGCTGTTGGCTGTCATGGCATTCGTCGTTAGGCATCGACCCCAATTGACGATGCCTAACGACGAGCTGTTACTCTGGTAGTGGTTTTGGCACTTGTCACCTGCATTGCGAAGCTGAGCGGTTTGGTTTGCCCGGGGCTGTCGCATGGTTCTTCCACTTGTTGGCCTGCTTAGCTCCGGTACCACAGCGGGGAGGCATAACGATGGTTGCATTTCCGAATAGAGTCTTGCTCGTCGGTTTTGGAGCGGTAGCGCGCTGCACGCTGCCCATTTTGATCAAACATCTCAGCATCGATCCCAAACGAATCACCACCATAGACTTTGAGCCAAACGACGCCGCTCTGAAGCCCTGGATCGAGCAGGGCATGACCTTCGTCAAGGATCGCGTGACACCGGAGAACCTGGGGAGCTTGCTGGGACGGTACCTCTCGGCCGGAGACCTCCTCGTCGATCTGGCATGGAATATTGATTGTTGCGAGATCGTGCAGTGGTGTCACGACCGGGGCGTCCTCTATGTGAACACGTCGGTAGAGCTCTGGGATCCCTACGCTGGAGCCGACAACAAGCACCCTACCGAGCGAACCCTCTACTGGCGCCACATGAATCTGCGGCGGATGATCTCCACATGGAGCGAGCCCGGGCCAACGGCGGTGATCGAACACGGAGCAAACCCCGGCCTGATCAGCCATTTCACAAAGCAGGCGCTTCTGGATATCGCGCAGAAAGCGATGGCAGAAAAAACAATCAGTGGTGCTCAGTTGGAGCAGGTCGCTCACCACGCCAAGGCGGGAAACTTTAACCACCTGGCTCACCAACTCGGCGTCAAGGTCATTCACTGCAGCGAGCGCGACACGCAGATCACAGATCAGCCCAAACAGGTGAACGAGTTCGTCAATACCTGGAGCGTTGAGGGCTTCCGGGAGGAGGGGACGACCACGGCCGAGATGGGCTGGGGCACCCATGAAAAAGAGCTGCCCGCCCTCGCCTTCGAGCATGCGGACGGTCCCAGGAGCCAGATTTGCCTGGCGCGCATGGGCATCAACACACTCGTGGCATCCTGGGTGCCACCAAACCACGACATCGTCGGCATGATCGTGCGCCACGGCGAGGCGTTCACCATTACCGAGAAGCTGACTGTTTGGGAAGATGGCAAGGCGGTCTACCGCCCCACGGTCCACTATGCTTATTGTCCGTGCGACGCCGCCATTGCGTCGCTCTATGAGCTACGTGGCTACGACTACCGGTTGCAACCGCGCATTCGCATTATGACCGACGAAATCATCAGCGGAGCCGATATTCTGGGCGCGCTGTTAATGGGACACCCCTACGAATCGTGGTGGTGTGGAACCGATCTCGACATCGAGGAGTCGCGCCGCCTAGTACCGCACCAGAACGCTACCACGATGCAGGTAGCCATCTCGGTTGTCGCCGCCTGCATGTGGATGATCGAGAATCCTCGCCGGGGGCTGTGCGTGCCTGACGACTTGCCCCATGACTACGTGCTGGAGGTCAGCAAGCCCTACCTAGGCACGTTCGTCTCCGTGGCCTCGGATTGGAACCCACTGAAGCACTACTCCAACTGCTTCAGCGGATATAACAAGCCGCAACTCGACGTGTCCGACCCGTGGCAGTTCAAGAACTTTCTTATCACGGACGGAGACGGCGTTTGAACTCCATCGCAGCGCGACGGGAATTTGCGGGGCTCGCGACGACGCATCGCGCGCGCCTCAAGATCGCAATTGACACAACATGTAGGCTATGGACCGTAAGCTATGGACCCAAAGGCACTACTTCAGCTGGCTAAGACGCACGGCACCCCGCTTGTCGTTGTGGACCACAAGGTGCTACGAGAAAACTACGAGCTATTCCGAAGGTACCTGCCGCGTGTGCAGGTCTACTATGCGGTCAAGGCTAACAGCGACCCTGCGATCGTGCAGACGTTCTACGATGCCGGAGCCAGTTTCGACGTCGCCAGTATGGCCGAGTTTTTGACCGTTCACGAAAAGATCAAACATCTTCCGGCGCAACAGCGGCAGGATTTTATCTGGGACCGCATCATTTACGCGAACCCGATCAAAGCGATTGAAACGCTCCAGCAATTGGACCCATACAAGCCTTTGGTCACCTACGATAACCACGAAGAGGTGATCAAGATCGCCCGCTATGCGCCACACTCGGGCCTGGCGCTGCGGTTGCGCGTCCCCAACACCGGATCAATGGTAGAGCTGTCAAGCAAGTTCGGTGCCTTGCCCGGCGAGGCGGTGGACCTGATCGCCTTCGCTCACAATAACAAGCTAGTGGTCGAGGGGCTGAGCTTCCACGTCGGCAGCCAGTGCACGAACCCGAGGAACTACAGCCAAGCGCTGCACCTGGCCGCAGGCATCTTCTCAGAGGCCAAGGCGCGTGGCTTCGATCTCAAGCTCATCGACATCGGCGGTGGTTTTCCTGCCCACTACGACGCCGCGGTCCCTCCCTTCAGGAAACTCGCCAAAATGATCACCACCGAGTTGGACCGGCTTTTCCCCGAACCGATCGAAGTCCTTGCAGAGCCGGGGCGTTTCCTGGTCGCCACCGCTGCCACCGCCGTCGCCCAGATCATAGGCAAGGCGGTCCGCGGCGGCAAGCTTTGTTATTATCTCAATGACGGCGTCTATCAGACCTATAGCGGCGTAATCTTTGACCACGCCCAGTACCACCTGAGAAGTTTCAAGAAGGGGCCCACTCAGTTCTGCTCCGTCTTCGGCCCCACGTGCGACGCGCTCGATACCATCGGCTTGGTAGAGGAGCTACCGGACATGGAGATGGGTGAACTGGTCTACTCCGAAAACATAGGTGCCTATTCCGTCGCGAGCAGCACGTCTTTCAACGGCTTCCAGCCGGCTAAGGTCGTGCACGTGAATCAGTGATACTGAAGAACAACCGCGGATTTTCTCGTCGCTCCTCGTGCAGTCGCGCCAGTCGTGCTGAAGTGAGCCGTGCTGACACGGACAAAGCAGCGGTTGGGGTTAGAGGTGATGCGGCAAGCCGCGTGACACGGCTCGCCGATCTGCTAGTGGTTGATGCCGTTTTCAGAACAGATATGGCAGGATCTGGATTTGCTCCTTCCGCACCGCCTGAAGTTGGCTGGGGTTGTAACCCAGCGCCTTGATAATGGTCAGAGCCACCTGCTGGTTGGTCGCCGCATAGTGGATGGTCGCGGGTTGCATGTCGGCCTGCGAGACCAGCAAAGCCACGTACACGTCATCCTCATTAATTCCGCCGTGCTCGGCGATCTTCGAGCCGCTGGTAAAGATCACACCTGTGTTCACCTTCAACACAATGTCCGGCGTGCGAGGATCAAACGGTGGGATCATTCCACTTGTTACTCAGAGAATGCAGCGCAAATATTGTTCAAGAGAGTGCCAGTCGGCGAGTAACAAGCAACCAACGATCTCCAGCACAACTTAGTTTTCGTCACCGCTCCTTGAAAGAAGTCGCAAAGCCGCGATGGCCTCCGGGTGGCCCCGCTTACCCCATCGATTTCCCGTTACTGCTGGAACTGGCGGCCGCTTTCTTGATCAACCATTCCTGGCTATTCATGCTGCCGGCGTTGTCTCGATCGGAAGGCCGATCGTAGGTTCCGTCAGCTTTCATATGCCTCGCTTTGACGACGTCGGCAAGGTAGACGGCAAGCACTTCATCATGGAGAATCCGCACCAACTTAGGATCACGCACCGGGAAAACGGTTTCCACCCTGCGATTGAGGTTGCGCGGCATCATGTCAGCGCTGCCGAGATAGATCTCCTCTTTCCCAGCATTGCCGAAGTAATAAATGCGGCTGTGTTCAAGAAAACGTCCCACGATGCTAGTGACCTTGATGTTTTCACTGATGCCTGCTATCCCGGGACGTAAGCAACACATCCCTCGCACCAGGAGGTCCACTTGGACGCCGGCTTGCGAGGCCTCATAAAGGAGCCGAATCATCTGCTTATCTATCAGGGCATTCATTTTGAAGATAAGGTGGCCCCGCTGGCCATTGCGCTGATGGTCGATCTCGCGGCGGATGAGTTTCTCAAAGTGCTCTCTCATGTCCGCCGGCGCTACCAGCAACTTTCGGTAGTCAATCTTCGCAGAATAGCCCGTCAGGTAGTTGAATAAGGCAGTACAGTCGGCGCCGATCGCTTCATCGCAGGTGAACATTCCGATGTCAGTGTAGAGCTGAGCGGTAATGCTGTTGTAATTGCCGGTGGAAAGATGCACGTAACGGCGGATGGCATCACCTTCACGCCTCACGACTAAGGCGGTTTTGCAGTGCACCTTCAGGCCGAGCAGCCCGTAGACAACGTGCACTCCCTCGTGCTCCAGAGCCCGCGCCCACTCAATGTTGCTCTCTTCGTCGAAACGAGCCTTGAGTTCCACCAATACGGCAACCTGCTTCCCTTCTCGAACGGCGTCTAGCAGTGTCTCCACAACCGGAGCATGATTGCCCACGCGGTACAGAGTAATTTTGATGGCCAGGACCGCTGGGTCGCGGGCCGCTTGCTGGAAGAACGTCACCACGGGCTGGAAAGAATCGAACGGGTGGTGTAGCAGCACGTCCTGGCGCCGGATTGCGGCGAAGATATCTTCGCCCTCTTCCTCAGGCTGCAGCGCAGCCGGGACCGCCGGAGTGAAAGGCTTATCCTTCAGATCAGGACGATCTAACGCCAACAGATATTTTAGGCGCGACAAGGCCAGAGGTCTTCCCAGTTGGTAGACATCATCGGCATAGACTTCGAGCTTCGTCCGGAGGATTTCCAAAATCTTCTCCGGCATAGTTGCATCCACCTCCAGCCGGACCACCTCTGCAAAACGCCGCTGCCAGACGCCTTCTTCGACTGACTCCAGGAGATCGTCGGCTTCAAGTTCCTGAATGTCGCTGTCCGCGTCCCGGGTTACACGAAAGGTATGAGCTTCAAGGATCTCCATTCCCGGAAACAGACTTCCTAGATTGGCCACAATCAGCTGCTCCAACCACACGAAGTACTGGGCCGCAGGCACTTTCTTCTTCCTGGTCGCGGTTTCTCTGACAACCGGAGTTGCCGGCACCAGTTGTGGCAGGATTTCTGGCACTTTCACCCGTGCGAAATGTTCGAAGCCCTGGTCGTCGCGTATCAGAACCGCCAAGTTGAGGCTCAGATTTGAAATGTGCGGAAATGGTCTGCCAGGATCGAATGCCAAAGGGGTCAGCGTAGGAAAGACTGTCTCGGAAAAATACTTGTTAACGGTCATTCGCTGCGCGGGGGGCAACTGAGGGTAATCAACGACGCACACTCCCACTTTCTTCAGGGCCGGCAAGACCCGCAGGTGCAAACACTCCTGCGCGGCTTTGAATAGCTCCGAAGCCCTTTCACGTATGGCACCCAACTGTTCTTTGGGTGTCATGCCGTCGGGACCGCATTCAAGTACACCGCTCTCTGCTTTCCGCTTAAGCCCAGCCACTCGCACCATAAAGAACTCATCCATGTTTGAGCCCACGATGGAGAGAAACTTCACACGCTCGAGCAGCGGAGTGTGCTGGTCCTCGGCCTCCTCCAGGACTCGCTTCTGGAACGCAAGCATACTGAGTTCCCGGTTAATATAGAGTTCCGGATCGTCCAGAGAAGAGGTCCGGTGGGAGCCCCTTTGGCTAGATTTGTTGTGCCTCGGTGTGCCCGCCGGTTGGGACACGCGGTGATGGGTACTCGCAGTGTAAGTGTGCGCGTCGTTAGTCACGGACATACCTTTTGGGCTGACCCATGAAGACTGAGAGAAAGAGCGTACGTGTCCCGCCAGAGCGGCTCGGGACCGCTTGCCCGCCAAAGTTAACACACATATATGGAACTGGATTGTAAAAATGGAATAAATTCGATGCGGGCCTTTGAGTGGTGTGAAATTATCAGCTGCTTGCTCCTGGTGGTCTCCACCTGCGGTTGCAGCATAGGCAGAGCCCTCGACATTCCAGTACGAAGCGCAGTGGCTGCAATCGGTATGGGCGGGCGATGCCGAACTCAAGCACTCCGAAGGGCCTCAACAAACCGTAAACGGAAGCACAAGTCTTACGCGTGCGTCCGACAAGGATGGGGAAATGGCGTGAGGAGGATCCGACCTGCCAGTCGAGTTCCCTGCTTTTGAACAGCTTCAAGTTTGCTCAGGAAGGCAAAGAAATACACCCAGAAAGAGCTTCAGGGGATTCTCAGAGAGCCGCAGCCACGGGTCAGCGAATTTCTGAACGGCAAGATTGCATCGGTGAGTTTTGAGAAGATGACTGTTTATGCCTTCCGGCTGGGAACAAGATGTCCAAAGGGAAGTCTCCTGTAGCGGCCAAGACGAAGCGGCTTGCGTCGCGACGCCTCCTGAACATGGGCGGCCAATGTTCAGCACGGCTTGGAGGGACTCAGCGCTAACCTACAGTCACCTCGCTTCCAAGCGCTGCGCTAAATTCTCACGTGTGGCCTCTGCGTCTTTCTGCATGCGAGCCTGATCGTGCTCAAGGGCGCTGCTGATCTTCGCTAGAACATCGTCGGGGATGTGGATGCCCTTCAGAACCTCGCCCAGTTTCTCTGAAATCTGCTCTTCCCGGAAACGTGGAAGCTCGCATTTTCCGTGATATCCGCTGCAGCGGTAGTACACGTATTTGCCCTTCTTGAGCTCCGCTGTCACCGTGAGATTATCGTGTGCACACGTGAGCATGCCACGAAACGCGATCTCATGCTTGCTGTACTTGCCCTTGTGGTGTCCCGTGCATCACCGCCTGAACGGTTTCGAATAGCTGGGGCGAAATCAATTGCACGTGGCTGCCCTGATATTTCACGTGTGCCCATTCGAAAGTTCCCACGTATGCCTGATTCGTGAGAATCGTATGGAAATAGCTGCGCGCCATCGTTTTTCCGAATTCCATTCGAATTTGTTTTCGAAGAGTAATCAGGGAGAATTTCGCGGTCGCATACAATTCGAAGATCCGCTTCACAATTTCCGAATTCTCCGGGTGAACTTCAATGGTCCGAGTCAGTCGATTGTTTCGATATCCAAAGGGCGCGCGTCCGGGATAGATGCCCTGTTCGGCTTTCTCGCGCATGCCCTTCATCACTTCTTCACGTAAATTGTCCGAATAATATTTCGCGGAAACGACTTCGATGCCGTGCATGATATCCGAGCCTCTCTTCAGCCCCTAAAGGAGCCGTGGCGACAAGATTTTGAACTATTCCTCTGCGAACAAACGCGGAACGCCACAATGGGAGAGGCCCGTGCTCTTCGCGCGAGAATCAAAGGTTTAGAGAAGCTTGCTCGAAATGCCCTGCTCGAAATGCAGAAGGCGAAGGAAAGGCTCGACAGGGCTATCCAGATTGCCGCCGAACACAGCCAAGACGAAAGCATTCAGAAACTGTGTAAGGAGCGACACGAGCAGCACGCTACAAAAGCGGGGATTCTTCGGAACCTGGAGACTGATATCGAAGCCGAACGGAATAGCGCCCGAGAACAGGGCGCACACCTGGCACAGTCCGCACTATTGAATTTCGTTCAGAGCAAGAGATATGAAAAAGTGCCTTTGAACTTTGCGCTCGCGATGGCCGGTCTTCCATATATCACGTGGAGGCAATCAATTTCACGGTGCAAGGAACATTCGATAGTGCACCCTTACGGATTCGAATTCGAGACGTTCCAAGAAGCAAGCCGAGCCCTCAAAGAACTTCCCGAGAATATGAGCGAGGCGGTCGCGTGCGTCGAGACATACTTGAGTTCCAAGCGACAAAAGAACGGAGCAGCCGAGAGGCTCAGGCATGACTGGTATTATTTCCGCGAGTCCATCGAAATAGTGTTGTCGAAACGACCGCGCACTTCTGCCATTCCATTCCTAGTTTTCGCGGAGTACCAGCGCCGCATGTCATCGCAAAGTTTGTATGACCTTGAAATGGCGGAGACGCAACGACTCTCATAGTCTTGTAGCAACCCCTAGGCCACCGAAGATCGGCGGCCTAGGGAAGCTACAAAACGGAGGTTACAAACGACCGTAAATTGCCAGAACGCCTCAACGCGAGCTGACATAGTGCTCATCGATTGTCTGATCGAGTGTCATTGAAAACGACGACCATGAGCAGGACAGATCCTGCTCGCTGCAACCAGGCAGGAAGACTGGTACGCGTTGCGGTGGATTGCTGAGCGTGAGGCTCGATGCGGATCGCATTTGCTCAAGGGTTTGAGCGGAGTAGTAGGTTCGCACAGAGTAGCTTCCGGTGGCGCCTGACTTCCAGAGTTCAAATATGAGCACACCGCCCGGAGGGGTGTCATCCCGACGGCCATCCACAATCCAGGTTAGATTCAAAAGGCCGGCGATATTGGTCAAATTTGTGTCATGCCCGACCAAGAAGAGAGCGCGGTCGGAAGGCATGTCTGGAGCGCCGGAAATTGGCTTGCCCGTAACTGACTGTTCCATGGCTCGGCGGATGTGGTCGAGCAGATTGGAGGCCTGCATCTGGGCAATTGTCTTCGTACGCTGTGCAAAGTCCGAAGCCGCCGTGTGCAGATCAACAAGGGAGCGAAGTTTCGGGGCATCTACGCAACCCCAGCCTACGCTGGAGGCGTCCAGACCCTCGGTGTATTCCAACAGGATGTTTTCGGTCAGCGTGGATGCGGTGTTCAAAGGTCCGCGTAACTCAGCAAGACGATCGCCTCTACCGGGGGCGAGTTTCGCCGGGATTTCAAGAAGAGAAGCGCGTTTGGCTTCGCGGTCAGCGGGAGTGCCACATGTGGCGAGGATCTTATCGAGTTCGGCAAGCTCCGTACTGTAGGCTTCGGTAATGTTGTTTGGGTTGCCACCGATTCTCCCTGAGAGTGCAGCGACGGCCAAGGCAGAGTCCGGATGACCCACGCCCGCTGGGATTGCATGAAACAGAGGGTCTTGAACACCTTCCGGCAGGGCGTGCACCGGAATATCACATCCGGGAAAGAGACCTTCGGCCAGCGCCTTACCGGTTTCGCGTGTGCGCTGGTCGGAGTCGGCGTGAATGGTGACATGGGATGCGTCCTCGCATCCGGTCGCGCTCAGCAGTCCCTGCCTTGCTAGTTCCATTCGATCGTATGCGCCAAAGAGTTTCATCAATCGGTAACCGTGCTCAGTGAGATAGCCGGGAGCAACGTTCCACGATGGCCAAGTTGCGATGGAGTACGGATTGTATTGTTCCGGCTTTCCTGTGGGGGAGCGCACTCCATGACGGCTAACGTAAACCACAAATTTCAGTTCAGCATCCGGGCTTTTAGTGACCCTGGGCTCATTCTGCGCGGTCACGGATGAGGCAATGAAAAAGAACAAACAAGCGATTAGCAATGTGCGACCTGTCATGTAACTCCTCAAGAGGTAAACAAGAAAGATAACTCAAATATTCGTCTGTCTCTTCCGCTGCGTTTAGGACAACCACAACGGGCAAAAAACGGAGCACATGCAATAACGCCATGTGCTCCACGGAGCAAACAATTTAAACAACACGAACGTCGGCTTACCGCTCCCCAAGGGTGTAGCGGAGGCCGCCACCGTAGCTGGGTTTGTAGTACTCGCGCTGGTTCACGAATTGCGTGCTTCCCTGATAGAAGCCGAACACTTCGTTCGTGAGGTTGAGTCCGTAAGCCATGACCGTGAATCCGCGGCCAATCTTGTAGCTACCCTGCGCATCGAGCTGCATGTGCGAGTAGGTGTAGATGTCGCCTGAGGGTCCTTTGGGGCCAAGGCCGCTGAGGTCGGCACCGGGGAGCGAAGACCAGTTGTAGGTGTAAATGCTGGCACCGGTGTACTGCATACCCACGCGCACGGAGATGCGCTTGGTGTCATAGGTCGGGCCCAGGTTCCAGCTATTAGGAGTCTGGCGTTGCATTGCCGGATTATCGGTGCGCACTCCCGCAATGCCTTTTAACTGCGAGGCTGTATAGGTGTAGTTGCCGGAGAAGCCCAGCCATCTCATTACGCCGGGAAGCATGGTCCAGTGCTGCTGATAGGCGACTTCGAAGCCGTAAACATAGGCGTTCTCACCGTTGACGTACATTGTGATCGGATCGCCGGTGCCGACGTATTGCGCGACGGCCGATTGTTGAGAGGCTGGGACCAGGTTGGCGGGAACGTTGGTGAGCAAAAGTTCCGGAGAAGTCAACTGCTTGAAGAAGCCGCCCGCCTGGAACATGCCGAGCGGATGGAGGTATCTCTCATAGAGCAAGTCATAGTTATTGGCGTGCTCAGGTTTTAGTGCAGGGTTGCCAACCGCAATCGTCTCCCCGCTAAGAGATGAGCCTGACCCGTTGCCCGAGTCGGTTGCGGTCACATAGGGGACGAGCTGGTAGGGGTCAGGACGGGCAATGCCGCGGCTATAGACCGCACGCAGTACCGAATTATTGGAAAGCGAGTAACGCAGTTGCACGCTGGGCAGAGCGTCCAGGTAAGAGGGATTGCTGGTCACTGGTATGCCCACGCCGCAGCCGCTGCCGTTCGCAACCGGGGTGCAGGAGCCGATGCCGGGGACGCTGCCTGTTGATGCCGAGAGACCGACAAGGTAACCGGCGGTATCCATCTGTGTACCTTCGAAGCGGACACCGGTCTGCACATGCAGTTTTCCGAAGTCGATGGTGTTCATCGCATAGCCGGCAGTGATGCGCTCCACGGTGTGGTAGATGTTGGGGTAGGTGGCAGCTGCCGTCTTTTCTCCATCCACGTTTCCACCGAGGTTTTCCTCAACATAGCTCTGTACCTTATTGAAGTCCGATACAGGTCCGAACTTTCCGCCGAAATAGTTTCCGTGGTAATAGTTTCCATCATTCACGAAGCCGCTCTGCAACGCGCTCATCAGAAGCGCAGGGTTGCCCTTGGCGAAACCATCATAGACGGTTTCCGTGGCATCTTGAGTTTGGTGGCCGTTGCGGATCTTAAAGCCGGTCTCAAAAGTTCCGAAGTGCCCGCCCGCATAGTAGGTCCGCGCATACGACGCAGCCGCGGAGAGAGCGAGGTTGGAGTTTAAGCCTCTGGAAGTGGTTATATCCTTCAGCGTCCAGTCGGAAGCATTCAGCAATACGGAACCGGCCTGATCGCACGCACCGAAGGTTGGAGTGTTGATGTTCGTTTGGGCCAATGGATTGTAGTTGCAATTCGGAATTGCTTTGGGAACCCAGGAGAAATCGGCCTTTGGATTTCCCGCGGAATCGATCTCGTAGGAGCGCGCAGCCGCTACTTCCCAGGTAAACCATGACTTCTGCTGGATGTGCCTTCCGCCGAGCGAGACGGAGCCGATAGAGGCGTTCGGGCTCTTGCTGGAGGTGTAGAACTTAGGTGCGACCGAGTCGGCCCCCGATTTAATCACGCCGGTGGAGACGAGGGGATTGGACTCAGGCGAGTAATACCACTTATCACCCCAGTCCTTCAGGTCCGAGTAAAGACCGTGGGCGTAAAAGCTGTTGTTGTCGTTCAGTTTGTAGTCCGTGCTGCCGGAGATGCCGTCACGCGAGCGGCGGTAGCGGTACTGGCGGATCGTATTGCTGTCATAGAAAGGATGCGCCATTGTCGAATAGGGATCGAGGGCGGGTTGAATGTTGTCGATACCGCGGCCGTTGTAGTCGTAGGTACCGCCGACGAGAATGCCGAACTTCTTGGTCTGGCCAAAGCGTTGGCCCCAGGCGCCGCCAAACTGGTCCATGGCACGGCCGTTGAGAATCGGTGTGTAGCCGCCGTTGGCGTACATAGTGAGGAGCGGTTGGTCGGTCGCCGTCTTGGTGCGCAGATTCACCGAGCCCGCAATGCCATCACCATCTTGGTTGGCTTGAAGTGTCTTGTTGACTTCAACAGCTTCCACCAGGTCGGAGTTGATCACGTCGAGACGGATCTGCCGTATGCCTGGTTCGGGAGCCGGGACAGTTATGCCGTCAATGGTGGTGTTGGTCAGGCGCGGCTCCAAGCCGCGAATGTCAACGTATTCGCCTTCGCCTTCAGCACGTTCGAGCGCGACGCCGGGGAGACGTCCGAGGGCGTCGGCAACGTTGGCGTTAGGCAAGCTGGTGATGATGTTGGCAGGGAGCACGTCAATTAGATTATCCGCCGTACGCGTCTGATTGATGGCTTCGGCCTCACCGGAAGCGCGCGTGGCGCCGACGACGACTTCCTCGCCCACGGAAGCTACTTCAAGCTTCAGCTTAAGGTTGAGCGTACCTTTGGCGGTTACATCAATCTCTTCATTCTGGGTCTTGAACCCGATGTAGGATGCCGTCAGCGTATAGTGGCCTGGCACTATATCGCGCAGCTCAAATTCGCCCTGGCTGTTTGCGCTGGTAGCAATGCCCGAAGGAAGCAGTTCAATTCGCGTCCCCTTGAGGACCGCTCCAGTCTTGTCCACGATGGAGCCCGTGATGATTCCTCTGTTGGCTTGAGCAAACGCCGGTAAAGCAAGTAACAACAGGCTGATCAGCAGGCAGCCGATCTTACAAGCATTCCAACCTCGTCTAATTGAAAACATGCGGTTTCTCTCCCGAAACAAATCCTGCGAAGCAGGCAGTGCAGATGGTGGTGGTGGGTTGCGGAAGAAGTATGGCAAGGCAATCTGATCGCAATCTAAGGAGAGACCTTTCCGCGGGCCGATTTCATCAAGAATTAACGTTGCTCAAGTACGATGACAGTCATGCGGGTTCTAATTGTCGAGGATAAACGCAGTTTGGCGGAGCATATGGGCCGCGCTCTGGAAGGCGAAGGCTATTCGGTTGGCTTTGCCTACGACGGCGAAGAAGCCTTGCGTCTCGGCAAGACGAACGATTTCGACGTGATGCTTCTGGATGTCATGCTCCCGCGCATGGATGGCTTTACGGTGATCAAAAAAATGCGCGAGGTCCATCTCCATACCCAAGTCATCATGGTTTCGGCGCGCGATTCGATGCACGACGTCATCTATGGGCTGGATGCAGGAGCCGACGATTATTTGACGAAACCATTCGCCTTGGACGTGTTACTGGCGAAGGTGCGCGCGGTGACGCGCCGTATTCCGGTGTCAACGGCACCAGGCATGCAATTCGCAGATCTGATCCTGCGCCCTGATAAGTATGAGTTGCAGCGCGGCGAGCGTGTGGAGACGCTTACACGCACCGAGTGTGCATTGCTGGAATCGCTGATGCGAAGGGCACGCACGGTTGTTCCTCATGGCGTGCTCATCGAAGAGGGCTGGGGTACGGACTGCGATGTCAGCTTCGACAGCCTGTATGTTTTTATTCGTGCTCTGCGATCCAAGATCACGCGGCCTGGTGAACCTGAGTTGTTGTACACCATTCGCGGTGTGGGGTATTCGCTGCGAGCCGAGTCCTGCTGATGCGCCGCTGGTCAATCTCACTCCGATTGACGCTTTGGTTTGGAGGCATTTTCTTCCTGGGATGGCTGCTGTTCGGCGCGGCAATGTGGTTCAACCTGAAAAGCACTTTGACCGGGGAACGGCACCAAACACTCTCGCGCCGCGTGGACCGGCTGCAAGACTTGCTGCGTAACAACCAAAGCGAGAATGAAGAGGATCGCCAGCAAGCTTTTCACGAATTTGCCCACGCAACCGGGAATGGCCTGAACGAGGTGTTCCGCGCTGATGGCAGTCGGGCCTATCCGTCGCCCTCGTCGGCGGCTCGTAATTTTCCTTGGCCAACAGTGAAGAGCGGCGATCCGGAACGCTTCCTGCAAATCAATGCTGCCGGTCAGGACTATTGGGTGCTGGTGCGGCCGTTCTCTCTCGGCAATCAATCTCTGTTCCTGATGGCGGCAGCACCCGAAGCGGGAAATCTGCTGGTGCTCAACCGCTTTCTAGCCGGATTGCTCGCCTCGGCGCCAATCCTTTTGCTGGTCTCATCGGCGGGTGGCTATTGGGTCGGACGAAAGGCACTGAAGCCGGTGGACAGAATTACGTCTACGGTTCAATCCATCAGCATAAAGAATCTCTCCGGGCGATTGCCCGTGACCGACACAGGCGATGAACTGCATCGGCTCGCCGAAACCTGCAATGCCATGCTCGCGCGCTTGGAATCATCTATCAATCGAATCAAGCAGTTTACTGCCGATGCTTCGCATGAACTTCGTGCTCCGCTAACCTTCACAAGGACGGTGGCAGAGGTCGCCTTGAGAAACCCGCAAATCGATCCCGAGAGTCGGCGGGCATTTGAAGAGATTGTTGATGAGGGAGCCAAAGCAGCCGTGCTATTGGGAGATATGCTCACGTTGGCTCGCGGAGACTCAGATTACTCCGACGCAGTTTGGGAGCCAATCGACTTGGTTTCAGTAATCGAGAACATCTGCGAGAAGGCACGTCCACTTGCCAATGAGCGGAGACTTACTTTGTCAGTTTCCCTCGACACAGAACAAGCGGTGGACGTCATGGGAGACTTCCCCACCCTTTGCAGACTGCTCTGGATCCTCCTCGACAACGCAATGAAATATACACCAGCGCCGGGCCATATCGATGTGAGTCTAAGCATGAGTCCAGGACGGGCAACAGTGCTGGTGCGCGATAATGGAATCGGCATTGCCCAATCTGACTTGCCTTACATTTTCGACCGTTTCTATCGCGCGGATCCGTCACGCAGTCAGGTGGAAGGAAGCGGCCTGGGATTATCAATCGCCAAGTGGATCGCGGAGATGCACCACGCAAAACTTTCTGCGGTTAGCGAGGTAGGCAATGGAACGACATTTCGGATTGTGTTTCCGCTTTGTGAAACATAAGCCGCATAGGACACCTCTCGACGAATGTTTCTGATGATGCGTCTCTCAGAATCACGGCCTAGATCACTTCCTTCCTACAGTAGCCCGCGAATTAAGAAAGTTCTAAAGCCGACCATTCTTTTTTCAACAACTTCCGTTGACATCTGGCCTCCCTTACCGCCTTGGGGTACCCAAAAGGGTACCCGCGCATCGTCACTCCCGCCTTTGCGGAGGGGCTTTGGCGGGGTGGACTCCTCCTTCCCTTTCTTCTCTTCCGGTTCAGTGAACACAGCTTCAACGACACGCGTGACCGCGTCCACCCGTTCCTCCCACCACGACTTCGAATAGACATCGAGCGTGATGGAACCCGTGCTACCCGCGTGACCCATGTTGTCGCGTGCCACTTCCAGACGGCCGCCATGCGCCGCGTGCATGGTGCGGAAGCTGCGGAAGTCGATCTCGCCCGGCAGTTCCGACTCATCCGCCGCCTTTCTCAGATGGCGGTAAAGCAAGTTATGCCGATCGAGAGGTTTTCCGACCTCGTTAGCAAACACGAGATCGTCAGGCTTACGGAACTTCTTGTTGCGCCCCCACATGACCTGAAGCGCACCGAGGATGACTCCGTGACGGTCGAGCGGAACCTCACGCTTTCCGGCATCGGTCAGTTTCCGGTGGAAACTTGATATCAAATGAGCCCTTGCCCCACACCTGCTCAAAGAGCGGTCTGTACTCAGCCTGCGAGAGCCGGAACGCGACGCAAGCAGTGTCAGGGAAACCCATTTCCTGAGTATCGACGGGAGGATGCTCTGCCTGCTCGGCGTCGGGATTCCTCAGTAAGTATCCGGTCGAGCGTGAATCCCAGAAATTTCCACCAAAGAAAAGACCCTGCACTTGGTTGTACTGGAGTACAGGGAAGAACGGTGAATACGTGTATCGCTGTGCCGTCCGCTTGCCCGCCCGAAAGTGAGCAGTCCCGGGATACGCGATCATAGTGAGATTCACGGACGGGATTGGCCCGCTGAAGCCGGCGTATGGCATGTGGCAGAAAGAACAGGCTCGATTCTTGTTAACAGAGATGTTTTCGTCGTAATTCATGAGCTCGCCAAGGGTTTCGACTGCCTCAGTTCCCGTGTTCTGAAGTGTTGGCGGCTGACCTTTCAGAATCGGGGGTTTTAAGGCGTGCCACCGTGCGAGAGCTCGTCCCTCGAGCACGCGAAGTTCACGCCGCACCCTTTCGATTTCTGGTTTCAAGTCGGACGGGAGGATCCCAGGCGGGTACGGGTCGTAGACCTGCGCTGAAATTGGGGCGTCTGCACTCGGACCCGACAATTTTCGTGTGGCCAGCGAGATGCACAGCGCGACCGTACAAAGCACAAGGATCGATATTGCTATCGTCAACGTTCCGCGATTCATATGGTCTCTCTTCGTTCGGAGTGCTATCCCCCTCAATTCGGCTGAGCACTACTCGCTAACTTGCCGCAGCATTCCGGTTGCGGAAGAGTTGACCGATCCCATCCGCCACCGAGAGCCTGAATCAGTAAGACGGTATCGGCCATTCGCCGACCCAGAATATTGACCGCCGTGATTTCATCCGAAAGCGCTGCACTTTGCGCGGTGATTACCTCAAGATAGCTGGTGACGCCGCCTTTGTAGCGAATGATCGAAAGGTCCAACGAGCGCCGCGCTGCCAACACTGCTTCATCCTGAACCTTGGCTTCATGTTCCAGGATTCTCACAGCCGCCAGATTGTCTTCCACTTGTTGGAATCCAGTCAGTACGTTCTCTCGATAGGCTGCGACTTGATTGTCATAAGCGGCACGTGCCTGATCGGTGAGAGAACGGCGTCTTCCTACATCGAAGACGGTCTCCGCTGCGGACACACCAAAAGACCAAAGGCCGCTTGGCCCATTGAGCAGCGTCGTGATGCTGCCGCTTTCAAATCCGCCTGTGGCGCCCAAATTGACTAGAGGATAATAGGCCGTTCTCGCGACTCCGATCTGGGCATTGGCAGCCGCCACGCGCCGCTCCGCGGCTGCTATGTCTGGGCGTCTCTCCAGCAGTTCCGAAGGCACGCTGACAGGAACATGCGGAGGCGGTGCAGTGAGGGGCAGAGGTGGAAGACTGAACTCCGCGGGTGGTTTTCCGATAAGGATTGCAACGGCGTGCTCGTACTGCGCTCGCAGCACGCCCACATCAATCGCCGCGGCCCTTGTAGTTTCCAGTTGAGTCTTCGCCTGCTCAACATCCACTTCCGAGGCAATGCCCCCACGGTAGCGGCTTTCATTCAGTTCCAAAGCCTGCTCATACTGCTTGACCGTGGAATTCAGGAGCTGCTCTTGGGCGTCCAGGCTGCGGGCCTGAAAGTAGTCAATGGCCAGATCCGCGTGCAAGCTCAGATTGACCGTAGCCAGGTCTGCCGCACTTGCTTGCGCTTGTTCCCGATAAGACTCCACCGTTTTTCGCACTCGTCCCCAGATGTCGGCCTGGTAGGATAAATCGAACGGCAGCACAAAGTCGTTGTAGGTGGCGCCGCGCAAAATTGAACTTGTTGGACTGTTTGCAGAGACGCGCGCTCGAGTCGCCGATGGGTCGACCGCTACTGTCGGGTAATAGTCCGCCCGATTGTAGGCGAGCACGGCTCGCGCCTGCCGATATTGCGCCTCTGCGGCCTTCAGGTTCTGATTTGAAACGTTGATCTGGATTTCTAGCGCATCAAGCTGCGGATCTTGAAATATCGTCCACCACGCCCCGCCAAGGTTCTGTTCATTGGGTTGGGCAGGCTTCCAGTCTTTCAGTTCCTTATAGGCGGGAGGAACCGGTGCTACAGGAGTGTGGTACTTAGGCCCGACCGTGCAATTAGTGAATTGAAGTATCGCTATCGCGAGCACAATATCCGGCCACGATGCTTTCCGCGGACTCTTTACGAAAATCATGCTCAGAGGGCGATTCACTTTGTATCTCCCGGCAATGATGCCTGAACAATTTGAACTTCCTGCCCGGAAACGATCGAGTCGGGTGGGTTGACGATGACTTGATCATCCTGCTTGAGGCCGGTGACGATTTCTATCTGATTACCGAAATCGTGGCCAGGAGTTACGGCAGTAAGCACGACTTTCCCATCCTTCACGACGCCGACGTGCAAACCTTTCGAGCGGAAGAGCAGAGTGTTGACCGGAATCAGGAAGGTGGGAAATTGCGCTGGGATATCCAGATGAACCTCTGCATAGGAACCCGTAAACAGAGTGCCCTTAGGATTGTCTACATCGATCTCTACCAGCAACGTCCGGGTTGTCGCATTAATGGCGTCAGCGGTGCGCACCAGCTTTCCTTGAAAACTGCGCCCCGGAAACTCAGCCAAAGTAATGTTTGGAGTCATGCCAGGTTTGATGCCCTGCGAATATTCCTCTGGTACGTTTACGTAAACGCGCAACGTTCCGACCTGAGAGATGTGAAAGAGATCGGTCTTCGGAACGCCACTATTTCCAGAATTGATGAGGTCGCCAATATCGACATTTCGTGCAGTGACGACCCCGTCGAACGCAGCGTAGATCTTCTCGAATGACTGCA
Organism: uncultured Acidobacteriaceae bacterium; assembly: GCA_963794545.1. GTDB lineage: Bacteria > Acidobacteriota > Terriglobia > Terriglobales > Acidobacteriaceae > Bog-257. The sequence goes on along the minus strand of CAWCEH010000006.1, from coordinate 39,247 downwards.
TGGCTCGCAGTCGCTTGACGTTCGCCTGGTTGGCTTCAACGGTCGCTTTATTGGCATTGTAGGTGCCCACTGCATTATCGGCGTCCTGCTGAGAAACGGCGTGGCTCTTCAATAAATCCTGATAGCGGTTCTTGGTGATCTCGGCGAGTTCCAGGTTCGCTTTCGCGGTATCCAGGGTACTGATAGCTTGCTCCAGTTGCTGGTCCACTTCGGGAGTTTCGATCACAGCGAGCAATTGTCCTTGTTTGACTCGTGCCCCAATATCGACGTACCACCTGCGAAGATAGCCGTCTGTGCGTGAATAAACCGGTGAGGAGATGAATGGTTGTACATTTCCGGGAAGGATGATTTCCTGGGACTGCGCGGTCAGCTTTGGCGATACCACAGACACCGCAGTCACAGCCACCTGGGCCGCCTCAGCGCGCAAGGATTTGCCAGCACTGACGCGCGACCAGACTCCCCAGGCCAGAAGGGCGGCAACCACGATCAACAGAATTGTTAGCGGCAGCCATAGCGCGCGCTGATGATCCCTTGCACCCCCGTCATTCAACGAAGGTGATTGCCCGCCACCGCTGGAACCACTGTTGTCAGCCTGATGCACCGTCGCCACTCCCCATGGATACCTATTGATCGTTTGCGTTTTGGACCGGATGCCGCCGTGAGCCCTGCAGAACGCTGAAGAAAGCTGGGACGAAGAAAAGCGTCGAAATCGTCGCGAACATCAGTCCTCCAATGACCGCCCGGCCGAGAGGAGCGTTCTGTTCGCCCCCGTCTCCGAGTCCCAGAGCCATCGGCACCATGCCGATGATCATGGCCAGAGCAGTCATCAGCACGGGACGAAAGCGCGTGTATCCCGCCTCGAGTGCCGCGCTCACGGAATCGCCGCCCGCAGTCATCTTCTCCGTAGCGAAGCTCACGACCAGGATACTGTTTGCCGTTGCGACACCCATGCACATGATGGCTCCCATGAGTGCAGGCACGCTTAGCGTAGTGTGAGTTATAAACAAGAACCAGGCAATCCCGGCTAGTGCCGCGGGCAACGCGGATATCATGATGAAAGGGTCCAGCCAAGACTGAAAATTAACGACGATCAGCAGGTACACGAGCACGATCGAGAACACCAGTCCGCTCAGAAGGCCAATGTATGAGGCTCGCATCGTATCAACCTGTCCACGAACAACGATTCGAGATCCGCGTGGCAGTTGCTGGCGCGTCACATCAATAATCTTATTAATGTCGCTGGCCACGGCACCCAGGTCGCGTCCTGCGACAGCGCCAAAGATGTCTATTACCGGGGCAACGTTATAGTGAGAGACCACCGCCATTCCCGTTCCGCGTTCCATGGACACCAAACTGGCCATGAGTGATGGGGGAGCGTTCGGGTTGGTGCCTGTGATTGGAATGTTCTCCAACTTCTGCAAACTGTCCGTGCGATATTCCGGCGTTTGCGTCGCGATTTCGTAGCTGACATGATTTTCGGGGCTGACCCAATAGGTCGGTGAAGTTTGGAAGCTGCCGCTCAGTGACACCAGCAGATTTTGCGCGATGTCGTGGGCCGAGAAGCCAAGCTCTTCCGCTTTGGTGCGTTCGACTCTGAGTCGCAGATACGGCTCGTCGAAGGGTTGCTGAATCCGCAGGTCAGCCGTTCCAGGGACATATCTCATTTTTGCAAGTAGTGCATCCGCGACGCTCCGGTTGCCTTCCAAGTCGTTTCCAACGATTTGAACATCGATGGGAGCTGGTAAACCAAAATTGAGAATCTGGCCGACCATGTCCGCAGGCAAGAATGCAAACGTGACTCCCGGGAACTGCTTCGGAAGCGACAGACGAAGCTGGTGAATGTAGTTGTTCGTAGGATGGTGATCTGCCGAAAGGCTGACGAGAATATCGGCGTCAGCTGTGCCGACCGGAGCCGAATTACTGTAAGACAGATTGATGCCGCTATAGGGCAGCCCTATGTTGTCAATGACGCTCTGGACTTCCTCGGCTGGAATCTGCCGGCGAATGTACTGCTCAACCAGTTCACAGAGATTTGCGGTCTCTTCAATGCGCATTCCGGTGGGACCACGCAAGTGAAGTTTGAAAGTACCGCTATCCACGCTCGGAAAAAAGTCGCGGCCCAGCCAAGGAATCAGAATTGCCAGAGAGCTAAGACAAATCGCGAAGAACCCGAGCAGGAAAACACGCCGATGATGGAGACAGCTTTCCAGCAGCCTTCGATAGCTTGCCCGGAATCTCTCGAAAGCCTCCAAAAAACGCTTTTGAAACCTGACCAGCGGGTTCCGAGAGACGACATCCGGAGATTCTTTTTTATCTCCCCGCAATAAATACTTCGCCATCGTCGGAACAATCGTCCGTGAAAGCAGATATGAGGCCATCATCGCGAAGACCACTGCTTCAGCGAGCGGCACAAAGAGGTACCTTGCCACGCCGGACAGTAGAAACATTGGAGCAAACACGATGCAAATCGAAAGCGTGGACACGAAGGCGGGTATCGCAATTTGCGATGCACTATCCAGGACCACTTCGTCCATGTTCTTCCCTGGCTCCGCCTCCCGGTTGCGATTGATGTTCTCGACTTCGACCGTAGCGTCGTCAACAAGGATACCGACCGCCAGAGCGAGCCCACCGAGAGTCATTATGTTGATTGTTTCCCCGATCGCACTAAACACAATGATCGAGGTCAGGATTGCTAGAGGAATCGAGGTCGCGATGATAAGGGTGCTTCGCCAGCTGCCCAGAAAAGATAGAATCATCAAAGCGGTCAGGCACGCGGCAATCATTGTTTCCCTGACCACTCCGCTGATTGCGCCCCGAACAAAAATCGACTGGTCAGCCAGCGGCGCTATTTGGAGCTGGGGTGGAACCGTCGTCTTTACTTGAGGCAGAAGGGACTTAATGCCCGCGATCACATTCAGCGTTGACGCACTCCCCGCCTTTTGGATCGTCAGCAATACTGATCGCTGCCCGTTGACGTGCACGATGTTGGTCTGCGGTGGAAAGCCGTCCCGCACCCATGCGACATCTCTGATGTAGATGGTAGTTTCACCAATCTTCTTGATAGGGATGCGGTTTAGATCGGCAATCGTCTGCGGTGCAGCATTGGGAATGGAAACATCGTATTCTTTGGGGCCGATCTTGGACGTTCCCGTGGGCAGGATCAGGTTTTGCACGCTGATTGCGTTGACCACGTCCAGCGCCGACAGTCCCTTGGACTGCAATTCTGTCGTATTCAAGTCCACCATTACTTCGCGCAATTTCCCGCCATACGGATAAGGCACCGACGCCCCAGGCACTGTGATGAGCTGCGTCCTAATCGAGTTTAGGGCATAGTCATTGAGTTGTTGCTCTGACAGATTTTGTCCCGAAAGAGCCAGTTGCAGGACGGGCACACTCGATGCGCTATATTCCAGAATGAGAGGAGGCGTCGTTCCTGGAGGCAACTGTCTTAACTGAGTCTGAGAGACCGCCGTAATCTGTGCAATGCCTTGCTGAATATTCGCGGTCGGCTGCAGGAACACTTTAACAACAGCAATTCCATAGAGCGACTGCGATTCGATGTGTTCAATGTTGTCAACGGTTGTGGTAAGTGCTCGCTCTGTGACGCTAACGATGCGGTCACTCATGTCCTCAGGGACGAGACCGCTATAGTTCCAGATGATGCTGACGACCGGGATGTTGATGTTCGGAAAGATATCGGTTGGGGTTCGAAGAATCGAAATCATGCCCATGATCAGGATAAGTATGGCCACAACCACAAACGTGTATGGCCGCCTAAGCGCCAGTCGAACGATCCACATAAACGTTGTTCCTAGCTTGCGGGTCCGGATTCCTCCGTCTTGAGTAGTTGATCAAATCCCTGGATGCCGACATTGGCGAACGAGATGTTGCCTAGTTTCTGTTCACCGCGGACATGAACATCGCGAGTGTCCCTCATTCAGGAACTGCCAATGAGCACGCCAGTTCCGAAGACCAAAGCACCCCCGAGCGCCACCTGCGTTGCGGCCGATAGGATCGGTGTGTCCATATAACGATGTCGAACCCAGGTAATGACAGCGAGTTCGACCAAAACGACGAAAAAAGCGATCGTCATTGCTACGTGAAAGCTCGGGATTAAGAAAGGCAGGGTATGGCCGATTCCGCCCGCGGTTGTCATGGCACCGCAGACCAACCCGCGTACCCAAGGGTGGCCACGCCCCGTGAGGCTGCCGTCGTCGGACAGTGCCTCCGCGAAGCCCATGCTTATGCCTGCTCCGAGCGATGCAGCCATTCCCACGAGAAATGCGTCCCAGGAGTTTCGAGTTGCGAGAGCAGCAGCGAACACAGGGGCCAGAGTCGATACCGAGCCGTCCATCAGTCCCTCAAGACCCGGCTGTACAATCCTCAACACAAAAAGCCGCCGTCGAGCCCTGTCTTCATCTTCAAGGTCTTTAGGCCGCAGCTTTTCTTCGGTCAGCTCCTGCGCCCGATCTTCGTGCCTGCGTTCCTCCTGAGCTAGGTCATCGAGCAGTTGGCGGAGGCTGGCATCTTTGGCTCGCATCGCCGCTCTTTCATAAAATTGCCGGGTTTCGACTTCCATTGCGCTGGCCTGCATACGGACAGTTTCCAGCCTCAGTGGGCGCATCAGCCACACCGGCTTCCGCTGCACAAAACCCTTTACGTCGTGCCTGCGAATGAGCGGAATGTGCTCTCCAAACTTTTGCCGATACAACTCGATAAGTCTTCGCCGATGGCCCGATTCGTCCCCCCGCATTGCGTCGAACACCGAAGCCGAAGCAGGAAAATCCTCCTTGAGTCCTTCAGCATAATCAGCGTAGACACGTTCGTCCTCTTCCTCAAGGGAGATGGCCAGCGCCAGAATCTCGCGCTCCGAGAGAGTGTTGAAGTTCTTCATCGTTACGTAGCCTCTCGATAGACCAGCGATGCAACCACGAGGTAGAGCAGAGTCTCATCGCTTCCATCTGTCGTCACCGGCCATTGCAGTGACTTGTAAAACCTGCAAGGATTCTCTTCGCGCTCTGGCCGTTGCCATTTCACAATCTTGGGCGAACGAGGCTGAGTGTTTCGTATATGGGCGAAGCATGAAAAAACCTTCGGAGACAATCCGCACAGATATCAGAATGAGTTAGTCGGGTTGCCCAGGGTTCGGGAGGCAGAGCCGAACCTTGGTTGCTGGTTGAACGGCAATCGAGGTCTGGCATTCAACGTGAGAAGCCGCGGCTTGAACTCTCACTCTCGACGTCACTGGCCCCAGCAGCGCCCACCATAGCAAATCGGAGCTGAAGAGCTTGCGCCGTGGGCATTTTGCAACGTTTGCCGACCGAATGTTTGCATTATGCACTCACCCTTCCGACATCAGTCGTCATAAGTGGCATCGACGCCTGAAAATTCTCGACCGGGCGCTTGAGGGCGTGACGCACCTTACATCCATTGAAGGAGGCGGAGGTAAAAGCGTTGTTGGCGAAGACGGAGGAGGCTGCCAAGCACGGTGAATTCGAGCCGTTCAAGACGACCTCGATCTTCGACTCCACTGCGCAGAATCTGGCGTGGCTGCGTAAGTGGGGGGTGATCACGCATATGCTTCGCCGAAACGGATCGACGGCACAGATCTGGCTTGCCGAGATGGTATCAGCCAATTCCCACCATCGCTGCCTTCGCGGCAGTCGAGGACGGTACAGATGATTCAATGTACTTGTTGAGTGCAGATGCAACCTTGGCTTTACAAATCTGCTCATAAGAACCGCAATTCGGCTGAAGAGTCCTGAAAAGAAGATTCCACACGAAGCCTGTTCTGCATACACGCATGGGAAACACCGCAAGGGGTTTTTAATGAAGATTGTCATTCTTGACGGTCACGCAATAAATCCGGGCGATCTCAGTTGGGACACTCTACGAGATCTGGGCAGTTTGGAAGTCTTTGACCGGACTGCGGAAAATTTAATCGTGCCTCGGGCGCAAGAAGCCGAGGTTCTGCTGACTACCAGAGCACCTCTCTCGGGGCAAACCCTGATGCAACTTAAGCGACTGCGTTACATCGGCGAGATGTTCACCGGTTATGACGAGATTGATCTGAAGGCCGCGCGCGAGCTTAATGTTATCGTCACGAACGTCCCGACATATGGAACCGCTTCGGTGGCCCAGCTAGTCTTCGCGCTCTTGCTGGAACACTGTCATCACGTCGCGCATCATAGCGCAGCGACCCACGCGGGAGAGTGGTCGCGATCTCCTGATTTCAGCTTCTGGAAAACACCCTTAATCGAGCTGCAGGGCAAGACGATGGGGATCGTAGGCTTCGGCCGGATAGGACGCCACGTGGGCGAGGTAGCGGTGGCGGTGGGGATGCGCGTGATCGCCGCTTCCCCAGACAGAACAGACGCACCTGAATGGCCGGGCTTCCGTTGGTGCGAGGTCGATGAGCTGATGTCGGAAGCGGATGTGGTGAGCTTACATTGTCCGCTGTTGCCGCAAACCCGTGGAATGATCAATGCGGCATCCTTGTCCACAATGAAGCCAGGCGCATTTCTCATCAATACGTCGCGTGGACCACTCGTCGTCGAGCAGGACCTCGCAGACTCGCTCAACGATGGGCGGCTGGCAGGCGCAGCGGTTGATGTACTTTCCAGTGAACCGCCGACGCTCGATAATCCTCTGTTGCACGCAAAGAACTGTATTGTCACGCCCCATATCGCCTGGGCAACAACGGAAGCGCGGATGCGCTTGATTCAATCGGTAGTCACAAACCTACGCGCATTTCTCGAAGGCCGCCCAGTCAACATCGTGAATTAAGTAGACACCTGATCCCGCGCTTCTCTAAGGTTTGATCGACTCAATACCGAGAGACGCCGCTCGATTTTTCGACGCGGTCCCGAAGTCTGATTCGGGGAATTATGGACTCCGATGACGTTTGCGTCGGGTTCCGGGTGGTTGACGGCAATCCGGACACGACTAGCGCAACATCGTCGCGCGGCAAGGAGGCCGCTGACGATGGCGCCTGGATCGACGAAAAAGCGCAAGAGGCGTCCGGTGTCTCTTCCGGACCTAGATCAAGCGAAATCAGCCGTTCTAAACAGTTCGGCGGACGCACAGCGTGGATACCGGCACGCGATTGACGAATTCATCGAGTGGTACTGCTCCGAGCCAAAGGTGGATTAGCGTCGGCGAGGGAGTCCCTTTGCCGAGGCCTCGGATCCAGGTGGTTCACGGAACGGTTCCACAGAAATGCGCTCGTAACACACTTCCAGCACGGTCAGGTATTCTGTACCGCCCGGCGCTTGGAGAACTACGCTGTCGCCCGCTGCCGACTTCATCAACGCGCGCCCCAGAGGTGACACCCAACTGATGTGGTTGCGGTTGAGATCGACCTCGTCGACGCCCACAATGCTCACCACTCGCTCGGCTCCCGCGGCATTGGCATAGCTCACGGTCGCTCCGAAGAATGCCCTCGTCTTCGCCTGCCCCGCTCTTGAAGCTTCCGGGTCCACTACTTCCGCGGCTTCGATTCGATTCGTAAGAAAGCGAATCCGCCCATCGATCTGCCGCAGCCGCCGCTTGCCGTACTGATAGTCGGCGTTTTCACTGCGATCGCCGTTGCTGGCAGCCCACGCCACCACCTCCACGACGGCCGGGCGTTCCCTGGTGAGCAGAAACCGGTGCTCATCTTTGAGGCGCTGCAGCCCGCTCGGCGTTATGTAGTTCTTGCCGTACGTCGCGGGCTCGTTCCCTTGTGGTTTTCTCGTAAACCCTTTTCGCATCTCGTAGTTGTTCCTAGTGGGTGCCCAATTGAACGCGGATGAACGCCGATACCAAACACTGTAGGTCATCCGCTTTCACGGGAGTTCATCTGCGGCCCTAACTGATCTTTTCACGTTTCTCAGTCCTTAGCGATCCTATCCATCATCTCGGACAGGTGCCGGCGAAGGTATGCTTGGAGATCAGTATGATAAGCCGGCTTGTGTGAATCGATGCCAGAGATTCCTGGAACACGGGGTACACGTAAACTGAGTTGGTAAGCGCCCATCATGTCGCGGTCAAGGAGGACCGCGAATGATGTCGCGCAAGCGTTCCTCACAATCTTTCTATGTCTAGAATCTGCCAACGCTCGATGACATGGAAGAATGCCTGATCGCAGATGCACGGAGAGCGCATCGTCCGCTTTCGATGAGAGATCGGCGAATGGCGGAACTGAATAGCGAGTTGCCGGGATCACTCCGTAGGGCGGGATGATACTCTCGCCGAAGTTGGATTGCTTCCGGATTGGCGACAAATCTCCCAGAACCTCGCCTCTCGTTTCGCACAGACCGGTTTCGGAATCCTGAACCTGACCTGAAGCCGAGAGAATAGAAAAAAGCCAATTCAGCTCCGTACTCGCTTTGCAGAAAGGTTGGTGCGGACCGACCGGAACGTCTCGAAACGGGGACGGGCAAGGTCGCATGCACCCCAAAGTACGCCGGGAACGTCCTAAGGAAGATGGCGGGTGCACTTTGACTCTCGCCTGTGCGCGATGCTGAATATCAGGAAGATTCTTCTGCCGGTTGATTTCCCGACCCCCTCGCTGCCAGTGGTTCATCAGGCTGCGACACTGGCCCGTCATTTTCATTCTGAGATCGTGATGCTCCACGTCGTGGATATGCTCGCTGCGAAGATCGGATTGACGCAGGAAAAGCTGGACCAGTCTCTCGGGCTCGAGCTTGAAGGCCTTACTGTCCAACGCATGTTGGTCAAAGGCGACCCGGCGAAAACAATTGTGCAGACCGCCGGGGAAAAAGAAGCCGACCTGATCATGATGCCGTCTCATGGCTACACGTTCAACCAGTTTCTTCTGGGCTCTGTGACAGCGAAGGCACTGCACGGGACCGCGTGCCCGGTTTGGACCAGTGCCCATGTAGAAAAATCTCCTGCGCAGGAGTTTGCGATCCGCAACGTCCTTTGTGCGGTCGATTTCAGCCCTCGTATTCACAAAGCTGTGTCGTGGGCGGCGCAAATAGTCGCAGAATTCGGCGCCCATCTTACGCTTGTTCAGGTCACTGCTTCGGTAGAGCTTTGGGGACCTGGCGGCAACTACATCGATCAAGAGTGGAAAGAGCTGCTTGTCGACGGCGCTTCTCGGTATCTAGCAGAGCTCCAGCAACAGATGGGCATCAAGGCTGATGTATTTATAGGCAGTGGTGACGTTCCCAAGGTGTTGTGTCAAGCCGCGAAGCATACGAATGCAGACTTGCTGGTTACCGGGTGCTACCCTTATGGCGGTCACCTGCGGACTCACGGCTATGCAATCATCTGCGCGGTGCCGGTTCCAATTCTAAGCGTATAGGTGCAAGCGGTCATTTTCCACCGGGCTGTGCGTTGGAATCCCTGCCCGCACTCAGCTTCGGCGAGGGGAGTTGCGAACCATCCCATCCTCCGCCCAGTGCCTCAATCAGATAGCTCGGCCCACGACATGAGACTCACCACGCGCCATCGGGCTAGGGCTGTCCCTGCGTCATCGAACCACACGTCGGGCTAAGCAACGCAGTCCCGCCGGTGAACGGATCCTGGGTACTGATTGAACCGTCGACCTTCACGCTAATTGGGAAAGTGCCGGCACAGAGCCCGGCACCCGGGACAGCCACGATGCCTCCCGCGCCCGTATCCACTTCGAGCGCGGCATTGTTCGTGAGGACATTGGCGCTGAGCCTGACCTGATTGCCCGCAATGAGGACGAGGCGTGTGCCTGGTTTGCCGCCTCGGCCGTCGATGGCAGCATCGACCTGAATGTCGTGATCGGCTTGGATGATGAGCGTGGCGCTGCTGGCGGCAAACAGTTGTGCCGTGAGTGCGCGGGCGATCGGTGGTGTGATGATGAAGTCGTATGGATCAAGGAGAATTGTGCCTGCGGTTCCGTGGGGGGCGCTCACATCGACGGTCCCGGTTAAGCTTAGGGTCGCGCCCGAGATCTCTACAAAGCCGCCGTTGCCCGACTGGCTGCCGCCGCGAGCGGTGATGCTGCCTGCCATGCTGGTCGCGGTCTGCGCCAAAACCGTCACGCGGCCTCCGTTCCCGGCGGTTAGCGCGTCGGCGGTGATCTGCGCACCCTGTGCGACGGTTGTGGTGTTCGCCAGCGGCGCCCCACTTACCGACGGGCCGCCCGCAGCTCGCGCCAGGGTGGTTCCGATCGCTGCGATTCCACCACCCGCGTCACCCGACACATCGATCAGACTCCCGGCGGCGAGCTGGGTCAGATTCCCCAGGACCTCGACGTTGCCGCCCTGCTGACCCGGGTTCACGCCCGAGGCATCGAGCGTCCCCGAGACGATTGCGGGACCCGAGCCGGCCGAGAGGATGATCTCTCCCGGCTGACTCTTGGCGGTTTTCGCACGAATCACACCGCTCATGTTGATCGAGCTAGCGACGATCTCTTGCACGGTGCTCGCCGCCAGCAGCACGCTGCCGCCGTCCACCCGGATTGCTCCGCTATTGGACACGAGGCTGCTGAGAGGTTGCCCCTTGGCGTCGACGAGGCTCGTCGAAGTATAGCTGTCGGCGCCTAGCTGAATCGGCGGGTTGCCGTTCGGAACCAGCGTGAATGCATCTGCCGAGCCGAGAGCAACCCTGCTGCGGGGCGCCAGGATCACCCCCGTATTCTCCACCCCCGGGGCAACGAAGGCGAGGAGCCCGCCGTTGGAGAGGCTGATGGCGCCACGGTTCACAACGCTCGCATCGGGGTTAGTACCCGGGTTGAAGACCAGGCTGCCGCCGGGCATGAAACCGGCGATGAAATTCTGGCTCGAGATGGTGGCGGTGGTGGTGACGAGCCCGCCTACTTCCACATCGGCCTCTTTCCCGTAGAGTACGCCGTTTGGATTAACGGTAAACACCTGCCCATTGGCCGCCACCATCCCACGGATGAGCGACGGATCCGTCTCGGTCACCAGGTTAAGCGCGGCCGCGCTCGCCGAGGGGCCGCTGAAAATCACCGTCTCGTTGGCCGCGATGGAGAAGCTCTGCCATTCGATGACCACTTGGGGCGTGGATTGGATGATTCTGAGGACGTTGGGGCCGCGATGGACAATCGTGGCCGCCCCGGCTTGTACCACCCCGCCTTGAGGAAGAGCCCAAGAGGGCGCCGCACCGAGGACAGCTGCGATTACCATTGCAAAGTAAGCGTACGAGCAAGCACATGGTTGACGAGTGCGGTTGGTTATGCGGCGGGCTGGATGTGTTTTGCGGCCCAGGCTTGGGGTGTGAGTTCGGCGACCCGCTGGATGGAGAGGTCGTTGAGTCCGGGCAAGACAGCCGCCAGATACTCGCGCACCGGGATCTTCATTCGGCGGCAGCTTTCGATGATCGATAGGATTGCCGCGACCTTTGGTCCGGCTTGTGCACTGCCAACGTGGATCCAGTTCTTGCGGCCAATCGAGATGGGACGCATCGAGTTCTCCGCTAGGTTGTTGGATAGCTCCAGTTCTGGGCATTCAAGAAAGCGCGTGAGCTTGTGCCAGAGCATGAGCGTGTAACGGCAAGCCTTTCCTGTCGCGCTTTTTGGCAAGGTGTTCTTCTGTGCCGCCAGTATCTGCGCACGAATATCATCGAGCAACGCAGGTGCCTTTTCCAGACGCAGCGCATGACGCGAGGCGTGATCTAGGTTCTCCTCGCGTGCAAAGGCGTCGATTGCAAACAGATCATCCATCAGCTTCACAATGCGCGCTGCGGCCTCGTCTTTCGGATTCAGCTTCACCGCGTCGATAAACTTTCTTCTCGAATGCGCCCAACAGACAGCATGGATCATCGTTGCGCCACCCGTGTGGTCGTACGCTGTGTAGCCGTCGGTTTGCAGGATGCCATCGAACTGTTGCAGAAACTGCTTCGGCCCCTCGCGAGCGCGCCCCATGCGGAAGTCGAAGACCACGCCACCGCCGGGAGTTCCGTACTGCCATAAATACGATTGATGATTCTGACCGCGGCCATCGTGCATTTGCACGTCCACCGGAGTCTCGTCGGCCTGGATATAAGTTCCGCTGAGTAACTCGCGACGCATCACTCCAATAACCAGGGTGAGTAAGTCACCGACGCGCATCACCCATCCCACCATCGTAGAGCGGCTGATGTCGAGTCCCGTGTCGCGCGCCAGAATCACGCTCTGCCGATAGAGCGGCAGAGCGTCGCAGTTATGTGGTGCACCACATAACGCGGATTATGTTGGCTTCGCGATTATGTGACGTTCAGTCTCGAGAGGTGCATAAACAGAGGAGTCTCCTGGAACTGAACGTCACATAACTGCAGACTAGATTTGGGCAAGGAAGGCCATCAGATCATGGTTGTCGCGCCAGTGTCTTGCTGATCGTTTGCTTTTCACTGCGCACAAGCCAAGAGCCTTGGCTTTCATCTCAAGATCAGTTTCAGCGTAGATGTTGGTGGTGTTGATGGAGACGTGGCCGAGCCAGGCGCGGATGGTATTGATGTCGACACCTGCACGAAGAAGATGTGTGGCGGTCGTGTGACGGATGGTATGAGGCCCGATTCTCTTCTTGCGCATTTCCGGCATGCGATTCATGGCGGCACGCGCATATCGCGTCACGATCTCGTGGATGCCGAAGCGTGTTAGCGACTCCGAGCGACGATTGAGGAACACTCGTTCCTCAACGTTGCGCCCAGCGATGAGGTTTCTCAGCGCAAGGGTTGTGGAGGCCCAGAGCGGACAGATGCGAACCTTGCCGCCCTTGCCGTGAAGACACACCGAAGACAACGTACCGTCTGCGCCGCTGTGCAGGCTGAGATCTTCGATGCACAGTTTTGCGGCTTCATCAGCCCGTGCTCCTGAGTTGTATAGAAACAGGAGTAGGGCACGATCCCGATAGCCGAGTTTTGTGACCCGACTGGGGGCGTCGAGTAAGGCGTCGATTTCCGGCTTCTCGAGATAGCAGACTGGTGCAGGAGCTGAACGCTTGGACTTGACTGCGCGGAGTTGAGCGCACCAGTCCAGATATTCGGGGCAGCGTTCAGCGATGAAGCCGGCTAGCGCATGGATGGCGGCCAAACGCTGGTTGCGGCTGGACACGCTGCATTTTCGCTTTTCTTCGATATGCCGCAGAAAGGCGCGCAGCAGGTCCGCATCAATGTCGGGGATGAGCAGTTCATCTGCTTTTTTATGTGCTCTAGCAGCAGTGAACATCACCAGCAAACGGACGGCATCGCGGTAACTCTGTTGAGTATTGCGGGCCAGATTCCGTTCCCCGACGAGGTATTCCATCAGGAAGCGCCTGATCCACGAACCGAGGGCCGCTCTATTGTTCATAGCGCCCTCCATACACGTAGTTCTGGAAACGACGGTTGGCTTCTGACAGCAGTTCCGGTGTCATGGTCAGGTAACACTGGGTCGAATGCAGATCGACATGTCCAAGATAGGTAGAGAGGGCCGGCAGAAGGACCTGCACGTTTGCACCAGTCCTATACCATTCCGTCAGCCTGTGGACGGCGAACGTGTGCCTATTATGCCGCGCGCGGCATAACAGGCATCATGCCGACTTCTCGATTATGCCGACTTCTGTCGACGAGCTCTCTTGTTCTTCGCGCTTGGAGCCGAACGCCTCGCCGTGCTCATGAATTGAATTCGGCATAATCCTTTGATCTTCTCTGAACTGGAATGAAGCCAGGAAAGGGGAGACATATGCTGGGAAATGATTCGAAAGCAGACAAACACTTTCAAGACAACCCGTTGAAGTTCCATCTCCGCACGTTTGCCGCATCGCTGATGGAAGACGGCTATGCAGATGTGACCGTGCAGTCGAAGCTACGCTTGATTGCGGAATTTGGGCATTGGTTGGACCGGGGCGGATTCTCAGTCACGAATCTTGATGAGCTACGCATTGAGGCATTTATTAATGACAAGCAGCAGGTTCGCAGGGGCGAGTTAGAAACGATAAAACAGTTTCTCGATCATCTTCGGAAGCGTGACATTGTTCCGGCCCGGAAGCTGGTTCCGGACAAATCATCGTTGACTGACATTCTGAGCCGATACGAAAAGTATTTACGCTCGGAGCGCGGGCTGGTCACCGCGACAATCATTGGTTATCAACCTTTCGTCCGTAGGTTTCTCGTCGAGCGCTTCCATAAGCAACCGTACCTTTTCGGAGAAGTGAAACCGTCCGACATTTCGAATTTCGTTCTGCGGCATAGCCACAGCATGAGCCTCAGAAGAGCACAACTGATGACGACGGTCTTCCGCTCGTTCTTCCGGTTCCTGTTTCTGAAGGGGGAACTGCATGTCGACTTAGCTGTCTCCGTGCCCACTGTAGCTGATTGGCGGCTGTCGACGGTGCCCAAGTACCTGAGTTCGAAGGAAATCGGTCGTGTGCTTGAAGCATGCAACCGTCAATCTTCGACCGGCCGCCGCGACTACGCCATCCTTCTTCTGCTCGCCCGTCTCGGCCTCCGCGCCGGTGAGGTGGTTGCTCTCCAGTTAAATGACATCGACTGGAGAGCGGGAGAAATCATAGTTCGAGGCAAGGGGTTGTTTCACGACCGGATGCCTCTGCCTTCGGATGTGGGCGAGGCCTTGGCGTGCTTCCTGCGCCGAGATCGCCCTGCCTGTAAAACGCGTCGGGTATTCGTCTGCACAAAAGCGCCACGCCGTGGTTTTGCTGGCGCCTCCACACTGACGACAATCGTCCGCCGCGCACTCGTCCGCGCGGACTTGCACCCGGCCTTTAAGGGAGCTCACTTGTTTCGTCATAGTCTCGCCACTTCCATGCTTCGCTCAGGAGCGACGATGACGGAAATCGGAGAGGTTCTTCGGCATCGAGTCCCGAACACCACCGAGATCTATGCCAAGGTCGACTTTGATGGCTTGCGCTCACTGGCTCACCCATGGCCGATCGGGGGTGGACTGTGACCCCTCTTGACCAGGCATTGAAGGACTACATTGCCATCCGACGTGGCCTCGGATTCCAACTTCGGCTACCGGCGAGTTCTCTGCGGAATTTTGTTGCTTTTCTGCAAGCCGAAGGCGCCTCGTACATCACCACGGAACTGGCGCTTCGCTGGGCAACCCAGCCCATGGAAGCCCAACCTTTCACCTGGGCTTGGCGTTTGAGCATGGTCCGACGCTTCGCCACTTGGTACAGCGCTACGGAACCTCGGACCGAGATTCCACCCGCAGGCATTCTCGCTCATCGTTATCTACGTAAGACTCCTCACATATATAAAGACGATGAGATTGAAAGGCTCCTTCGCGGAGCACAACAACTCCCATCTTCCAAAGGCCTCCGCGCCAGCACGTTTACGACTGTTTTCGGCTTGCTGGCGGTGGCCGGAATGCGAATAAACGAAGCCCTCAGTTTGGACCGGCAGGATGTTGACCTCGAGCACGGAATCCTTCACGTGCGGCGGACGAAGTTTGGAAAGTCTCGATACGTGCCGGTTCATCCCTCCACTGTAGACGCTCTGAAGAAGTACGCCGAAGCCAGACAGCGCATCTTTCCTACACCCTCCACTCCTGCATTCTTTATCTCCGAACGGGGTAGCAGGGTTACAGAGTGGGCGGCGCGATACACCTTCGCGAAGCTGTCCCAACGACTCGGCCTCCGCATATCGGCCAAGGGTCACGGCCGTGGCCCCCGGCTTCATGACATGCGCCACCGATTCGCCGCCCGCACCTTGATCCACTGGTATCGGGCCGGGCTCGATGTCGAACGAGAACTTCCAAAGCTGGCTACCTATCTTGGGCATGTCCACGTCAATGAAACCTATTGGTATCTGGAAGCTGTGCCAGAACTGCTTCAGCTGGCTACTGACCGATTGATCGAACGGGAGGAGCAGCGATGATCTCTGCCGAGTTTCCCGCTCTTCTTCAATCCTTCTTTACTGATCGCCTGCTTCGCCAACGGCGAGCGAGCCCCCACACGATAGCCGGATATCGCGATTGCTTCCGCCTACTTCTGCATTTTGCAAAAGAACGACTCGGCAAAATACCATCCAAGATCCTGGTCGAAGATCTCGACGCGCCCTTCCTTGGCCTTTTTCTCGAACACCTGGAAAGCGTTCGCAAAAATAGCGCTCGCACGCGGAATGCGCGTCTGGCGGCCATCCACTCATTCTTCCAGTACGTGGCTTTAGAGGAGCCCGGGTGTGCGTTGCACTGCCAGCGGATACTGGCAATGCCCAACAAACGCCACGAACGACGGCAGATCGAGTTTCTCAACCGGGAAGAGATCGATGCGCTGCTCGCGGTTCCGAAGCTTTCAACCTGGGTTGGGCGTCGCGATCGAACCTTTCTTCTTGTCGCTGTCCAGACAGGTCTGAGGGTCTCCGAGTTGATTGGGTTGAACTGCCAAGATGTCGTGCTTGGGACCGGCGCCCACGTGCGCTGCATAGGAAAAGGCAGAAAACAACGTTGCACGCCGTTGCGTCCGGAAACGGCACAAATGCTGGATGCTTGGCTGCGGGAATGCCACGGTCTACCCGAAACCCCGGTCTTTCTCAGCATCCGCGGCAGTAGACTCAGCCGCGATGCGATCGAACGTCTCATCGCGAAGTACACTCATGTTGCCGAACACGCTTGCCATTCAATCAAACGGAAGAAAGTCAGCCCCCATGTGCTTCGACACTCCGCAGCCATGAACCTTCTCCAACATGGTGTCGATCGCTCAGTGATCGCACTCTGGCTGGGGCACGAATCGGTGGAGACAACGCAGATGTATCTCCATGCGGATATGCGCTTGAAGGAAAAAGCACTCTCGCGCACTGCGCCGCTTGGCGTCAAACCAACACGATACCACCCTGACGACAAACTATTGGCCTTCCTGGAAAGCCTCTGATTATGCCGACACTATACACAGCTAGAGCTCCTCCCAGCCGTCGCCTCCGCTGAGTAGTCGGCATAATCGGGAAGTCGGCATGATGCCGGTTATGCCGCGCGCGGCATAACAGGCACACGTTCGCCGTGCATCGACTCCAGCGCTGGTACCGAGCGGGACTCGAACCAGGGCCGCTCCTTCCTTGGCTGTCCGCCTACTTGGGGCATGTCAACCTGCTTGGCACACAACAGTATCTTCGGGCTACGCCCGACACTCTCGCCGCCGCCTCGCGACGAGTGCGGCGCAGTCTGGGTTTTAACCTGGCAACCCCATGAAAATGCCTGATCCATTGTTCGACGCTGTAGAGTCATTCTTCGTCGACTACCTGAAGCTACTCCGTGGTTCGAGTCAGACCACATTGGAAAGCTATCGCGATACTCTACGCTTATTCTTCGAGTACGTTTCAAGTGCTCGGAAAACACCGATTGACCATCTGCGTATAACAGACTTGGACGCTGACCTGGTTGGTGCGTTCCTTCAACATCTGGAACGTGACCGCCACAACCAGGTGTCTACTCGCAACTGCCGGCTCGCAGCGCTGCACAGTTTCTTCGCGCATCTTCTGCGACGCCACCCCGAGCACGCAGGGCGCTTGGCGCGCATTATTGCCTTGCCATCCAAACGACATCCACTCGCTCCTCCTCGGTACCTCGATCCACCCGTCATTCAGGCGCTCCTACGAGGTCCAAACCGCCAGACAAAGCCTGGGCGCCGTGATTATGCTCTGATCTTGTTTCTCTACAACACGGGAGCGAGAGTAAGTGAAGCCATCGCTGTCAATCGTAAGGACCTGCTGCCCGGCCCAGCCGTTCATCTGATTGGCAAGGGAAAGAAAGAGCGCGTTTGTCCGTTGTGGCCGGAAACGGTCGCGGCAATCAAAGCCCAACTGCCGCGTGCATCGACCGACCCTGAAGAGTCGCTGTTCCAGAATGCGCGAGGCAAGGCGTTATCGAGGCACGGTATCTATCACATTCTTCGCGAACAAGCGGCGGCCGTGCATCAAGTCGACGCGAGTGTCCCCACCAAGATATCCCCTCATCTGATGAGGCATTCGTGTGCCGTTGCATTGCTACAGGCCGGTGTGGATCTCGTGACGATCCGTGATCAACTCGGACACGTGAGCATCACAACCACCAGTCGATATGCGACGAGTAACCTAAAGCTCAAACGCGCCGCCCTTGAAGCCTTCTGGACTGCCACGGGTATGACATCCCCGCGTGGGAAGCGATGGCATCCCTCGCCTACAATGTTGAGCTTCCTTCATTCTATCTAGCCGCCACTGCGCTCCATAACGCTATCGCGCAACATTACGAGAACTCAACATAAGGCCGCTGATGTTGAGCTCAACATTAACGTCCTTTTTCGAGACGTTTCGAGCACACCCATAGACCACTGCGGTCCCAAAATAAAACTTTCAGCCGATTTCGTTGCGCGTTCGAGAACAAGAACACATGGCCGCTGAGCGGGTCGCATTGCAATCGATCGCGCACAATCCCATACAGCCCATTGAAGCCCTTGCGCATGTCGGTAGCGCCTGTGGCCAGATAGATCCGTGTCGCCGCTCCAAACCCGAACACGGCTTACAACCTCTCCAGCACCGTCACCAAGCGCGCCAGCGTTGTTGCATCGAAGCCCGCGCCTACTTCGATTCGTCGCCCAGCGGAGAGAACAACCGCCAGACAACTGCGCGCCTCCTGATCACCCTGTGATGGGTTCGCTGTGGCCAGTTCCACCGCAACCAGGGTCCCAAAGGTAGCACCATCCTTCCGCGCTTTCCTCTGTTTCCTCAGATAACGCTTCAGTGTGTTCAGCACGATTCCGCGCCGACGGCAGAACTCGCTCTGCCTCAAACCGCTACCAGCAAACTCCTCTACTAACTGCCGAATCTCTGCTGAACTACGCCGTGGACGCACTACCGGAACAACAACCTGTTCTTCGCTCATGCAAAGACTTCATCACAAACGCTCGTAACAAACCAGATGCGTTGCTCGTACGCTTACATTGCAAACGCCACGGCCCGCGACTTCGGGTGTGAGGCCTTTGCCGCATAACCAGTCACGATTCTCATTTCAATCTCCTGTTCTTACCCGTAGTGTGGCGTGCCGCTCGGATCGCAGTTGGATTCGTGTTGCGGAAGGGGCGCCGTCGCTTGCAGCCATGGGATTCATATGCGATGGACGGAGTTGCCGGGGTGAGCCGCCTCACAAGATGGTTGGATTGATCTTCGATCTTTGTGCGGTCGATTGTTTTGCGGGGCACGATGTGCTTTGCTGGAAACGGCCTACTCGCACTACCGGCACTATCTCGGTGCTCTGCAGATCTTGGCTCAATCACCTTGCAGCCTCCAAGAGGCCAGGGCGGCGGGCCTTGGTGGAAGGTATCGCCGATTACAAGGTCGTAGTCGAGTCCGGCGGCCGGGTCATCCCCGGAGGCCATCAACAGTTCATGATGGCAGCCAAAGGCCTATAGGACGACGAAGTCGCTCCCGGCCGAACCTGGGTCGTAATCGGGATGGGCGCCAACGCCGAATCTGCGAGATGGGCACTCCCACCCAGTGTTTCTCCGCGCGCGACGCTTGCCGAGGATGAAAAACGCTGCCGTGGTTGGAGGCCCGAAAAAGTACAGCGAGGCCCCGCCTTGCGGCGGGGCCTCGCTGTTTTTCCATTTACGCCAAGGCTCATGGGGCTGCCGGACTAGTTCACCGCGATAGTGTACGTAACCGGGCCGTAGCTGGCGCCCGTAAAGTCCGTCACGGTTACGTCGAACGACACCGTGGCTGGCGAGTTGGGCGTTCCGCTTATGTTCAGCGTGCTGCAGTTGCTGTTCCAGTTCAAGTTGTCAGAGAGACCCGTCACGTGCCAGTTATAGCACTGCGTGCCACCTGACTGCGTGCCACCTGACGGACTGATAGACCCATTGTAGGTATTGTTCACGGTTGCAGACCCCAGACTGGAAGGGTTGGGCGAAGGCAAGGACAGAGACAAACCGCCCGGCTCGTAAAACACTTGCGTCTGAGCGGAATTGCCGTTGCTGTCCTGGGCTTGAATCGACCAGTTGTAAGTCGTCCCATTAGTCAGAGTTTGTCCCGAGGGCAGATCGTTGGTGGCGTCCGTCGGATCTGTACCAAAAGTGATTGACGGGACGGAGCTGGAGAAGCCGTTTGATTTGGAGTTGTTACCAGGTACGCTCCAGATCTGGGGCCCGTTCCACTGCTGAATATAGAACTGATACGTGTAATTGCCGGCGTTGGCTGGATAGGTCCAGGTAAACGTAGGCGTCAGGTTCGCGTTGCCCGTCGCGGTTTGTGGTGCAAGATTCGTGGCAAAGGCGTTCAGAACGGCAGTAACCGCGGCGGACAGAGGAGCTGTGGTCCCATCGCTGTACGTGACCTGAAGGCTGTAAGTATCGCCGACGACAGGAGTAATGCCGCCGAGATTGATATTGAACTGGAACGGGCTGTTGCCACCGCAGCCATTGTTACCACCGCTGCTGCATGCACCAATGTCCTGGATGACAAGCACATTAGGACCCGAGTCAAGCGCAACCGCCACTGGCATTTTGTTACCCGGGCTCACCGTGACGTTGAGATTGTAATTAGTCATGGTGCCGGAGCGGTTTGCCTGCGTTGTCACCGTGGCCGTGCTGTCGGCGTTGGGCAACGTCTCATCCACGCCGGTCGTGTTGCCGGTGATAGATACAGTGCTCGAACCGTGGCTATTCGTATTGCTGATGTCTCCCACATCGATCATGCCATCATTGTTCTGGTCAATGACCCCAAAGAGCTGGTAGTTGGAGCCCGTTGGAACCTGCATTGTGTAGCTGTACGGACTCACTGGGTTGGCAACGGTCGAGAGATAGACGTTGTTCGTCTTCTGGTCATAGAAGCCCACATACAGAGGACCTGTGGCGGAGCCGGTAAAGGTAACCAAGCCAGATACCGTGTTCCCTGTGGGCGCGCCGATGGTCACCGCGCTGGAGACCGTGGACCATGGGCTGGTTGAACTCCCCGTCACGCCCTGGGCGCGGAAGTAGTAGGGACCGCCATCGGCAAGACCGCTGACTGAGTTCCCGTTCACAATCCACATGTTATTGCCGTTCGCGCCGGTCGCCGCGAAGCTGTGGCTTCCAGCAATTGAGCCGAACAATGGATCGGTGCTCCATTGCAGGGTGTAGGACAAGGGCAGTTCCACGCCATTGTTGTCCGTGATCGCCTTGAACTGAACAAAGGCGCCTGTCTCGAATGGGCTCACGCCTTGGATGCCGGGAGCTGAGTTGAGAGTGACCGCACCAGGATCGCCCAGCGTGACTAGAACACCGGCCAGGTCCGCACCGCTCACAGCTACGTTGGAAGTGCTGCCCGACGGGTTGGACGCGTTCGGCACTCCCTGCCCTAGGTTATCCATCCACGCCTGCAAGGTGTATGTACCTGGCGGCACTCCGCGAATAGTGAAATCCCCGGTAGCCGAAACGCTGGTGCCGGGCGTGGGCCCACCGCAGTTACTACCGGTCATCTGCAGGTAGACCTGCCCGCTCTTCACGCCTCCATAAGCAACCGTGCCGGAAACCGTATAGCCTACGGAGCCGCTGAAGTTTACGTTGTTGACGTTACTGTTGTTCACAACAACGCCGGTCTGACTGACTGGATAGAAGATAGAACTCGCCCCGCTGATCGAGGGGGTGATCGTGTACGTTCCGTTCGGGACGACCATGAACGTGAAGTTTCCGTTGTTGTCCGTGGTAGTGGTCTGGACCGGATTCGTGTTGATGCTGACTGTAATCGGGGGCAAAGACCCGCCGCAGTTGTTCGAATTTATCTGGCCGCTCACCATAGAGCCTGGGCTGTTGACGGTGACCGAATACTGGATGGGGCCGACTGTGACGCCCGCGCTGTCCTTCACCGAGACGTTGAACGAAGCGGGGCCAACCGATGTCGGCATCCCGCTAAGGCTCAACGTATTACCCGTGCCGTTGGACGCAATCAGCCAACTGGGCTGACCAGTTACCGTCCAAGTGTAAGGTGCGATCCCGCCTGCTGCATTAATCGACCCATTGTAGCCTTGGTTAGTCGTCGCAGATCCAAGAGAGTCAGGGTCGGCGGAAGGCAGCGTCAAAGCAGGGCTGACGGATACATTGAACCACGCCGACTTGGTGATATCCGAGACCGAGGTCGCAGTAACCGTGACCGAGCACGGGTTGCTCAATGTCGTCAGGGGGGCGGTGTAGGTAACCTGGGTCCCCGAAGGATCGGTATTGGCCGAAAGAGTTCCACAGCCGCTGGGCGGATTGAGGGTAAGGGTGACGCCCCCGTTGCCAGAATCGTTGGAAACCGTCGGCGTGAATGGCAGTGTTTGGCCGGCTTCAAGATTTTGCTGCACGTTCGGCGCGAGCGTCACGAAGATCGCCAGAGGGTTGATAGTCAGCGTGCCGTTCACGAAAGTGAAGGTGTAGTTAGCCGCAAAGAGCACCCCCTGCGTCGGTGTAATCGAGTATGCGCCAACCGGACTTGCGAGGGTGGCTGCCGGGGTAAGTATTGGTGAGCCGCTCAGTACTGATGCATTCTCCCCATTCACAAAGCCGGAATAACTGGCAGTGAATATAGGGAAGGGGCCGCCGACCATCATTGAATTGTCGTTCGCCGTCACTGTCAGCGTGGCGGGTGTTATGTTGGCCGCCAAACCGCTCGGAGGAGCCAGTGTGTAATTGGTCGAATTTGTTCCGGTGATGGAGAGCCCACTTACGTTCACAGGGACTGTGCCAACACCCGCGCTGACAAAGTTGCCAACCGGCGTCCCGCTCAGAGTAACTGTGTCCCCGCTCACCACACCCACCAGCGTTCCGGTGCCGTTCAACGTCGCCAAAGTCTTGCCGTCATACACCTTGTTGCCGGCCGACAAGCCCGTAACCGTCAGACCTTTCGCAGTAATGTTGGCCGAAATTGTCGGTTGGGTCAGCGTGTAGTTGCTCGAATTCGTTCCAGTGACAGAGAGCCCGCTTACGTTCACCGTGATGGCTGTGCCAATGCTCGCGCTGGTAAAGGCGCCCACCGGCGTCCCATTCAGAGTAAGTATGTCACCGCCCACCGCACCCATCAGCATTCCGGTACCGTTCAACGTCGCCAAAGTCGTGCCGTCGTACACCTTGTTGCTTGCCGACAAGCCCGTAACCGTCAGCGCCGCGCTCGTGATGTTGGCCATCAGACCAGGCTGGGTCAGCGTATAGTTGCCCGCGCCCGCCCCGGAGATGGAAAGCCCGCTTACGTTCACCGTTAAGCTCGTGCCCACACCCGCGCTCGCAAAGGCACCTGTTGGCGTCCCGCTCAGCGTAACTGTGTCCCCGCCCACCACGCCTACTAATGTTCCGGTTCCGTTCAACGTTGCCGAAGTTGTGCCGTTATACACCTTGTTTGCGGCTGTCAAGCCCGTAACCGTCAGGCCCTTGGCGCTAATGCTGGCCGTCAAACCAGCCGGCTGGGTCAGCGCGTAGTTACCCGAACTGATCCCGCTTAGGCCCAGCCCGGAGACCGTGACCATGATGCCCGCACCCATATTCTTGCTCGCGAAGGCGGCGGTTGCACCGCTGCTGTTCAGCGTGACGGTGTCCCCGCTCAGCACGCCCACCAAGGTTCCGGTGCCGCTAAGAGTCGCCAAAGTCGTGCCGTCGTACACCTTGTCACTGGCAGAGAGACCCGTGACCGTCAAACCCTTGGCGGTAATGTTGGCCAAAGCTGTCGGCTGGGTTAGCGTGTAGTTACCCGAATTTGTTCCGGTGATGGAGAGCCCGCTTACATTCACTGTTAGGTTCGTGCCAACACCCGCGCTCGCAAAGGCGCCTACCGGCGTCCCGCTCAGCACAACCGTGTCGCCGCTCACCACACCAACTAATGTTCCGGAGCCGTTCAACGTGGCCAAGGGCGTGCCATCGTATACCTTGTTGCCGGCCGACAAACCCGTAACTGTCAGCGCTGCGCCCGTAATGTTGGCCAAAGCTGTCGGCTGGGTCAGCGTGTAGTTGCCCGCACTGATCCCGGTAATGGAAAGCCCGCTTACATTCACCGTTAAGTTCGTGCCAACACCCGCGCTCGCAAAGGCGCCTGTCGGCGTCCCGCTCAGCGCGACTGTGTCACCGCCCACCACGCCTACTAATGTTCCGGTTCCATTCAAAGTGGCCGAAGTTGTGCCGTTATATGTCTTGTTGTTGGCCGACAAGCCCGTAACCGTCAGAGCCTTGGCGCCGATGTTGGCCACCAGGCCACTCGGCTGTGTCAGCGTGTAGTTACCCGAATTTGTTCCGGTGATGGAGAGCCCGCTTACGTTTACCGTGATCCCTGTGCCAACACCCGCGCTGATAAAGGCGCCTACCGGCGTCCCGCTCAGCGTAACTGTGTCCCCGCCCACTACACCTACCAGCGTTCCGGGGCCGTTCAATGTCACCAAGGTCGTGCCGTCATACACCTTGTTACTGGCTGACAAGCCCGTAACCGTCAGACCTTTCGCAGTGATATTGGCCGAACTTGTCGGTTGGGTCAGCGTGTAGTTGCTCGAATTTGTTCCGGTGATGGAGAGCCCGCTTACGTTTACCGTGATCCCTGTGCCAATACCCGCGCCGGCAAAGGTGCCTACCGGCGACCCGCTCAGCGCGACTGTGTCCCCGCTCACCACGCCTACTAGCGTTCCGGAGCCGTTCAATGTGCCCAAGGTCGTGCCGTCATACACCTTGTTGCTGGCTGACAGCCCTGTAACCGTCAGCGGTCGCGCCGTGATTACGCCGGTGCTGAGGCTGGCGAAGGTCACGCTGTAGTTGCCACCTCCGTTGCCATCGCTCACCGTTCCAGCCGGAGTCAGGACATGTGCTGTGCCCACGTTCTTGTTGTCATACGTCTGCGTCCACGCGACGGTATCAGTTCCTGCCAGGCTGCCGCTTGTGATCGTCGGCACCCCGGTGGAGGACGTTGTGCCGTCATACGATTTCGTGCCCGCCGCAGCCGTAACCGTCAGCGTCCTCGCCGTGATTACGCCGGTGGTCACGGGGGCAAAGGTCACGCTATAGTTGCCACCTCCATTGCCGTCGCTCACCGTTCCACGCGGCGTCAGGACATGCGTCGTGCCCGCGTTCTTACTGTCATACGTCTGCGTCCACGCGGCGGTATCAGTTGCCGCCAGACTGCCGCTCGTGATCGTCGGAGTCCCGCTGGAGGAGGTGGTGCCGTCATACGATTTCGTACCCGCCGCCGCCGTCACTGTCAGCGGTCTCGCCGTGATATTTGCCTTGGTCGTGGCTGTGGTCGAGGAGAGGGTGTAATTGCCCGCGGCCGTGCCGCTCAGGCTGATGCCCGTCGCAGTCACCGCCTTGCCCGTGCCAGCGCTCACGCTGGAGAAGGCCGCAGACGCAGCCGAGCAACTCACATTGCCCGTATCCGCACTCATCACGCCCGTTAGCGAGCAAGTAGTTGTCGCCGAGTTGAGGCCGTCGTATGTCTTGTTTGCCGCCGTCACACTCGCCGTCAAGACCGGCAGCGAAACATTAATGATGAAGGACTTCGTGACATTAGGGTTCGCGCTAGTAGAAACCGTGACTGTGGCGGAGCAGGACATGCCAGTCGGCGGAATGTAGTTAACCGAATTGCCTGTGGAGTTCGACAAGCTGCCACATGTGGAAGCGATCGAATCGGCAACGCTACGCTTCACGTAAGAGGCTGCGCGCGTCAGCGCGGACTGCGTCGAGCTGGTAATGCTCCAGTTCAGGGTTGCCGAGTTGCTGACATCTTCGGCGATCGACGCCGAAAGCGTGAGGTTGGATCCACCCCCGGTGGCAGCCTGCGTGGCGCTCTCACCCGTGGGAAGCGCTATGGCGATCGCCTTGATCGTAAACGCGATTGTGGCCGCCTTGGCGCTGTTGGCCACGGAGGTGGTGGCAATGGTCGCTGTGCAGTCGGCATTCAGCGCCGATTGCGCAGGCGCAGTGTAGGTGGCAGTGGTGCCGGAGGAGGTTAACGTGCCGCAGCCGGAGGATGGACTGAGACTCCAGGTCACCCCTGCATTCGACGTCGCGTTGACGACGGAAGCAGTGAGGGTTACCGGCGAGCTACCGGCTTCTATGGTCGTCGTCGAGCCAGACTGGGCCACGGAAACGTTGATTGGATTGCTACCGCCGCCGCCGCACGCAGTCAGCCACATAGCAATGACGAATACCCAGGCAACAACTAAGAAGCGCTTCATGGAGTTCCCCCTCGAGCTTCAGTGTTCCGGGCAATCCGCGGCGACTAGGCAGAGCTCCGCCCCCCACGCAACCAGAGTTCCTGTCCAGAGTTCCTGAATGTTGCGCAAGTGTACGGGGCCGCTTGTCACGCGGTCAATACCTGTTCTGCCTTAGGTGACGATCATTAGTAACTTTTAACAGTTACTACACACGTCTCGTTGGTGCGGCACAGGAAACAACCAGAGCGTAGGCCGCGCATAAGAGCGGAACTAACACCGAGTAGGGAGGAACGGTAAGGCGGCAAGGGGGAATCGTGTGGGCGCGGTGCATCCCGAACGAAACCGCTGGGCTGTTGCAGTACTCTAGCCCAGTGACTGCCTGACTGGAGTGAATCAAAACGAGGAACGACAAATCATACTGGCTACTGGAGCTTTTCGGGCAGGTACGTCGTGAGTTGAATCAGGTGGGCTTCAACCGGTATCCCTCTGGCTGGTGCCCGGCTCAGGCCAGCGCCATTTTTTTTGTCTTGGCTATATGAGGGAACGGACGAATCTTCGGCTGCTTCGCCTTCTGTGCCTGCCACAAGTCATACTGCAGCTGCATCTTTAGCCAGAACTCGGGCGATGTGCCAAGCGCCGCCGAGAGCCGCAGCGACATCGCCGCTGACACCCCTGCATGCCCGTTCAGAATTCGCGACAGATGTGCGCGAGTCACGCTCAGCCGCGTCGCCGCTTCCGCGACCGTCATCTCGCCCAGATAGTCCCTCAAGACTTCTCCGGGATGTGCTGGATTGAAAATCATGGTCTCGCCCTCCTAGTGGTAATCCTGATAATCCACAAGAACCGCATCTTCGCCTTCGAACAAAAACGTCAGTCGCCAATTACCGCTCACATTCACCGACCAATGTCTCGCAAGATTCCCTTTCAAATGAATGAAATCTAAAGGGCAATTCAAAGCCGAAACCACACTGCTCAGCCCACTTCGTAGCTTCAAACAGATGCTGCCTGAAGGCGTGGGATCTCGTATCTTTCCGGCAATTGCCAGAAAAGTGATAACCAGAAACTGCTCAAAAGATCTGCTCAATGGTGCACGAATCAGCGCTCCCGCCTTCGTTGACTCGCGCAATGCGGGTTATTCATTTGGTGCTCCAACCCCCGCCGCACTACAAGGAAGGACTCGCTCCAACGGGCAATCTGAAGCTATCCGGCCATCGTCGTTACTCCGCTGGTTTGATTCTGGTCTCTACCCGAAACTTGCGATAGCTTGAAAAGCGATCGAGGATGCGCTCATGCACGGACTTGAAAACCATGAAGCGGGCTTCCAGGCTGAAATCGAGAAACGATGGCAGCCAGACTTCGCCGTTCACGCGCTCCTGTTCGACAATGAGGTCTGAACCCTGCTTGATGGAAGCCAGCAGCCCGCCCGCAACTTTGTAGTTGTCGAGTATGCGGGCCTCCAATCGCGTTACCTCCACATCTTGCACGTCGATCCAGACAGTTCCGCCTAACTTGTTGGCGAGACTCTCGGCGCGGCTGTGGGGTTGAAACTGCGGATTTGGCCCGAAGTCATAGACCAATGCATCGCGACCGCGGTAAGTTTCGTAGCGACCATTCTTCATCACCGTGGCATGCAGGATCTGATCGACGCGCACCTCATCGGGGTTCTCATCGACTCTCGCTTGCTTTTCGGCGAGATCCCGGGCCTTCTTGATCTCCTCGTCGACGCGCTGCTCTTCTTTCTGGGCCTCGTGCTCGTCCAGCGGCTTACCCTCTCTACTGACTTGCCGCGAAATGGGGTAGCCGCTGTCGAAGAACAATTCGTAGCCTTTCGTGTCCGATTTCTTCAGCGTGCCTTTGCTGTCGAGGGTACGGGTCTCCTCGGTGAACTCACAGATATAGTCTTTGCGACGCTCCTCAAGCTGCTTTTGATTGGCCTTCAGGCGGCGAACAAGTTCGGCGAGATCCGGCAGCGAGCGAGGTGTTGGTTCACGTACAGCAACATCCCGCGCTGGAACATTGTGAGAAGTGGGGTTCGCGGACTGGCTGGCAGTTCCGGGAGCATGCGTTACCTGCACCTCTTGCCCAAAGGCAATCACGGCGACCAGGAACAACGGCAAAAGCCGGACTGGCTTCATGAGAAGATGATGCCGTAACGGCTATGTTTAGGCAACTTGGATCCGGCATTGATTTCTGGTTCTTTCTGGCTGTGGTGCAACGAATATGAAGCTGGCGAGGAGATGTAGGACGAGTGGAGATGGGTCGAACGGTCCCGACGCTGCGCTCGCGGGATTTCGAGACGACCAGGGCAGTGGGCGACAGATTGGTGCGGAATCATGCCAGCGCGATTTCCCTGCAATTGTGTCCAGTTGGTCGGCCACTCTCCCCTGACCGGGATTGGGGAACAGTGGCCCGTCCGCCAGTAATTCGCGTTCTCTCATGCTGAACCGAAGTCTCTCTCAGAGTGGCGCTCGCCTATTGCTGCAAACCAATGCGGCGCAGGAGTTCATAGAAGCGCGGGTCAGAGCGAAGAGGAGCCATGCTCTCGAGAACCCTTAGGAAGATCAGATAGTTTGACCGCTCCTGATAAGCCTTTTCCAGCCAGTCAAAAGCCTGGTCTTTCTGGCCTAAACCTGCATATACCATGGCGAAGTAATAGGAGGGAACGTACCGCTGCCGAGACAGCTCGCTGAGACGTTGGATGGCCCTAATGGCCCCGGATCGGTTGCCCGTTGTGCCTTGGGCGTATCCGAGGCTTGCTACTGGGATCAACGCCCCGTGAGAAAGTGGGACACTAAGCGCAGTCAGTTTCGCCCCCTTCCGAGAAGTAGCGAATCCGGTGACCGAGAACGCTCAACTCTCGCTTCAGACGCCGGGAAAGTGAAGCCGGTGAAATCAATTCTGCCACCCTCAGAATCTGAAAACCTGGGCAGCTACTCGCACCGCATCGCATCGCCATTTCCTGCAGGCTAGGGGTATCATCATTCTGTGTTGGACAGAAGGGCATCCGGGGCTCCGGCGCGGAGCTCTTACCTAGGATATGAAGACAGACACGCTCAGTTCGCCGGTAGGTAACACGCACCGCTACGAAGCGGTGCTTCGTATCAGCGAGGCGCTGACTGCGTGTAGGCAACCTGAGGAACTGGCGAGAGTTCTTGCCGATCAACTGAGCGAATTCCTTTCCTTCGAGCGTCTCGACGTAATGGTCCTCAAGGAAAATACCGCGGAAATTGAATGGCACGCGTGGGGCAAGGGGCCACTGTCTTTCCCAGAACCGTCAACCGAGGATTTGCTGGCTTGGCATGTGTACGACCGGGAACCGCTCCATATCGCTGACTGGAACAGCGATGAGAGGTTTCCACGCCTGAAGCAGTTCGTTGCGGAAAAGGGCCTCAGCATCGGCTCAGTTGTTCGTGTGCCCTTGACGACCCCACATCGTCATCTGGGCACAATGGGTATTGCCAGCTCTCCTGGAGTGACGTACGGGCCCGAGGACATTGACTTCTTACGGTTGATTGCACGTGTGGTCGCGTTCGCCCTCGACGACGGTCTTAATCTCAGGCGGGCGCAGCAGCAAACCGAGAGGCTTCAGCTGCTCCTGAATTTGACGACTCGAATCACCTCCAACCTCAAGCTTCGCGATCTTTTGCGTGCCATTGCCGCCAACATTCGAGAGGTCATGGACTGTGATGTCGCATGCATTTCGCTACCTGGAGATGAAGCGGGAATCTTTAGGCTCTACGCGCTGGATTTTCCGGGCGGCAAGGGACTTGTTAACGAAGAGCTGATTGTTTCTCCCGGCCCAAACGATCCCGGAAAGCGGGCGTTTGAGACGTTGAAACCAGTAATCGGAAACGTCGCCGATGCACCTGATCCCGGTTGGAGATTATACGAAGTAGTTATCGCTGAGGGCGTACAGAACTTTTGCGTCATTCCGCTGGTGAATCGTGGCCGCGCGCTCGGGACGCTGACGCTTGCACGTGTGACCGAGAGTTCCTTCACACCCGAGGACGTCGAATTCCTCAATCAGGCCGCGGGGCAGATCGCGATTGCAATCGAAAACGCGCTGGCTTACGGCGAGATCTCCGAATTAAAAGACAAACTCGCGCAAGAGAAGGTCTATCTGGAAGAAGAAATTCGCAGCGAGATGCATTTTGAGCAGATCGTGGGCAGCAGCCCGGCGCTAAACCGCGCTCTGGAACTCGTTGAGACCGTCGCTCCAAGCGATTCCACGGTTTTGCTTTTGGGCGAGACCGGAACCGGAAAAGAGTTAGTTGCCCGTGCGATTCATGACCGCAGCCGGCGTAAGGACCGAACCTTCGTAAAGCTCAATTGCGCTGCCATTCCTACGGGACTACTCGAGAGCGAATTGTTCGGACACGAAAAGGGCGCGTTCACGGGCGCGATCAGCCAAAAGATCGGGCGAATGGAGTTGGCGGATAAGGGCACGCTGTTCCTGGACGAGGTTGGCGACATCCCTCCCGAAATTCAGCCGAAGCTGCTGCGTGCGTTGCAGGAGCGGGAATTCGAACGTCTGGGCAGTACCCATACCAGGAAGGTGAGCGTTCGGCTAATCGCAGCAACGAACCGCGACTTGGAAAAAATGATCGCTAACCGCGAGTTCCGCAGTGACCTGTTCTATCGCCTGAATGTCTTTCCCATCCGGATTCCTCCACTTCGGGAACGCAAAGAAGATATTCCCCTGCTGGTCAGTTACTTCGTCCAAAAGTTTGCGAAGCAGATGCAAAGAAAAATTGAGACGATCCCTGCGGCGGCGATGAAGGGGCTGACCGCCTGGGAGTGGCCGGGGAACATCCGCGAACTGGAGAATTTTATTGAGCGGGCCGTGATTCTCACGCGCGGCAAGGCACTCGACGCGCCGCTTGGCGAACTTCGAAAACCAAGAGCAGAGGCACCTGCGCAGAACGAGCAGCCCACTCAGGACCACATCGCCAGAATCGTGAAAGAAACGATCAGTGCTCTTAATGGCAAGAAAGACCTTGCCGACGAATATGCCAAGAAGCAACGCGAAGAAATTGTGGACGCACTTACCGAGAGCAAGGGCCGGGTTGGTGGCGACGACGGGGCTGCCGCGCGCCTAGGCATCAACCGCACCACCCTGATCTCCCGCATGAAGAAGTTCGGCATCGACCCGCGGCAGTATGCCTGAACCGGGCGGGGCGATGCTCTCCTCTGCTGCAGCGTCCGCGTTAAATGTTCAGTTCGCCTCATAGTAGCTCAGTTTTCCCAATGATCTCTCACCCGCATAGCTGTCGAAACTGCCTTCGACAGTCTTGACTCCAACACCACTGCTTTCGACAGCCCCCTGAAAATTCATCAAGTTACGGCCCTGCATGTTTGGCATGTGCCTTGCCTTTATCCCAGCATAGAGGGAAAGACGCATGTTGAAGATTTCGATTGTCGAGGACCGTAACAAGCGGCGGTTGCTCGTGGAAGGCAGGCTCATTGCGCCGTGGTCGGATGAACTTATGAACGCATGCGACAAGGCCAGGGAGGGCTTGGGCGGGCGTGAACTTTTTGTTGAGTTGAAGAACCTAACGGCCATCAATCATGAGGGAGAAAACGCACTGCTTGCCCTGATGAACGAAGGACTGAAGGTCCGCGGCTGCGGCGTGTTCACGAAGCAGGTGTTGAGGCAGCTCACTCGCAGAGTACGGAAGCCCTTTCAGGAGACGAGAGATGACGTTCTTTAAGAGAAAGCGGGCCGCGAACAGCGAAGCGAACAAATACGCCGGTGCGGAAGATTTTCGCCAGGTATTTTCAGATGACAGGGACGTGCTCTACCGGCTTTCGCTTCTGCTGACTGGCGATCACGAGAGGGCAGAGCAATGCTTTGTCGCCGGAATCGAAGACTCTGTTAACACGAACCGAGTTTTCAAGGAATGGGCCCGCACTTGGGCTAAGCGCACCATTCTCCAAAACGCGATCAGGGCGTTAAAGCCACGTCCGCGGCAGCACGCGATGTCGTCCTTGCCCAAAAACGTTGTAGAGATTGGGGCCAGCGTGCCCAGTATTCAAGATCGCGATCCTGAAATCAGCAGTGTCTTGGCACTGGAGGATTTCGAGCGTTTTGTCTTCGTCATTACTGTTCTGGAAGGGCGCTCAGAGCATGAATGTGCTCTGCTTCTTGACTCCTCGATTCGGGACGTTCGCAACGCGCGCATCCGGGCGACTGAACAGATCGCAACGGCTGCGAGTAGCCCAATCGCAGCATCCCATAGTTCGAATGAACGACGGGTGGACTACGCCGCCGGATTCGTCATCGGAGGTGCTGCATGCTGATGGAAAAATTAGAGGAACTTACTTTCATTTGTGCTCACCGGCACGTGGTTGCAGCACGCGCTTCCATGAACCGGCGGAGTAACAATATGCAGTTCAACCTATTCTTGATTCTCTTCGCATTCGCGGTTATATGGCCGTCCACCTTGCTCGGTCAACGGCAGCAGGCGACCAACGATACGCAGGCTCCTCTGCTCACGTTGGATGATGCTGTCTCGACTGCGCTGGAGAACAACCGCCTGGTGAAGAACTCGTCGCTGGAAGCGCGGAAGTTCGACTTCCGGGTGGACACGGCGCGGAGCCGGCGCCTGCCGCAGTTCCAGTTTTCTGTTCTAGGTGGAGAACTGCTGCAGCCGTTTGATTACACGGTCCCTGCTGGTACGTTCGGCACCTACGCGGCTACTGGTCCGATACCGACGACGAGCAGCAAGATCCATACACCGGCCCAGTTTGTGACACTCGCAACCGGGGCCTTGGATGAACCCGTATCGCAGCAGTACAAGATTCACCTTGGCATCCGTGCAACCGAACTTGCACGCGAGATCTCGCGGGAAGATGTTCGCGCGGAGCGTCAGAAGATCGCCTCCGAGGTCCGAAACGCGTACTTCAATCTTGTCGCCACCCAGGCGGGGGTGGACGCAACGCGCGAGGCTGTGAAGACGCTGGAAGAAGCGCAGCGCGTCACCGCGAAGTACCACGCAGAGCAGACCGTACTTCGGGCCGATGTCTTGGAAGTCGACGCGCGGCTGGCGAAGGCTCAGTATGACCTGTCGGTTGCAGAGAACGGACTTGCGACACAGCGCGAACACTTGAACCAACTATTAGGCCGCGATCTGACGACACTCTTCCGGGTCGATTTCATGCCCGAAACGGAAGCAGAAGACCTCACGTTGCAGGTTGCACGAGATCGCGCAGAGAAGAGCCGGCCTGAGATTAAGCAGGCGCAGCTCAAAGAGAAGCAAGCCGAGTACGACCGTCGCATTGCGAAAGCTGAATACATTCCCGACCTCAGCGTTTCCGTTCGTTATCTCGGAATGAACAACATTTCATTTGTTCCAGGAAACGTGGGCGTCGCGGGTTTTCTGTTTAGCTGGGAGCCGTTCGATTGGGGCCGTCGCCGCAACGCAGTTTCTGAAAAGACAAAGACTGTCGAACAGGCGCGAAATGGCGCCGCGGAAACCGAGTCGCAGATCGCGGTCGAAGTCGGGATGAAGTATCGCAAGTGGCATGAGGATGCTCTGCTTCTGAAGGCGGCGCGAACCCAGCAAGATGCGAATACCGAGCGGCTCCGAGAGGTGAGTTCCAAGTACAAGGAACAGGCAGCACTCATAAGAGACCTGCTTGAGGCACAAGCTCGTAAGTCGGAATCGGATTACCAGTATCAACAGACACTCTCGTCCTATTGGGGCGCTCTGGCAGATCTTCGCCGCGCCATGGGGGAAGAATAATGATGAGAAACACTCTTGCAATCATCCTGGCGGCGTCGCTGTTTATGATCGGCTGTCATTCCAAAAAGCCGCTCGAACAACCACCGCAAGGCGTTCAGGTCCAGTTGATCCAGGCCGCTTCAAGCGTTAGCGACGGACTGCGCTTCTCGGCTGTGGTGATGCCCTATGCGCAGGTTCCGCTGGCGTTTCGTATCCCCGGATACGTTACTTCGCTAAAGCAGGTGCGCGCTGACGGCGGCATTCGCGATATCGCGGAAGGCGACAGCGTGAGCAAAGGGGCCGTTCTTGCCCACATCCGCGCGACTGAGTATGAGGACAAGGTACACCAGGCCACATCGGAGGTGGAGGCCGCGCAAGCCGCCGCAGTGAAGGCGCAGCTTGACTTCGATCGTGCCTCGCGCCTCTACGAAGCTCAGAGCCTGACGAAGCCCGAGTTCGAGGCGGCGCGCGCACAACACGACAGCACGCAGGCACAATTGCGAGCTGCTCAGGCGCAGACGGCGGAGGCACAAGTTTCCTTGGGAGATACCACACTGGTTGCTCCGTTCTCTGGCGACATTGTGAAGAAGTCCGTAGAACTCGGATCGTTCGTAGGGTCGGGATCGCAGGCATTCGCACTCGCCAATACCGAAGTCGTGAAGATCGTGGTTGGCGTGCCTGATACGGTTGTGCGGTCCATCAAAGTAGGGCAACCGGTTGATGTTGCCATCGACGCGTTCCCAGCGCGCACCTTTCATGCACGAATCAGCCGTATCTCATCGGCAGCAGACACCACGACGCGCAACTTCGACGTCGAGGTCGCAATACCGAACCGCGACCACATGCTCAAGGTGGGCATGATTGGTTCATTGCAACTGGCGCATGGCGAAGGGGGCAGCGAAAAGCATGTCTCGTCTCTGCTGGCTCCTCTTTCGGCGATTGTGCAGGCGAATGACGGCAAGTATGGCGTGTTTGTAATCTCAAAATCGGGCGCCGGAGACATAGCGAGTCTTCATAGTGTGGAACTCGGGGCTGTGAATGGAACCGAGGTAATCGTGGTAAGTGGGTTGAGTGCGGGTGAGCGGATCATCACCACCGGCGCCAATCTGCTGAAAGACGGACAGCGGGTGGAGGTAGTTCAGTGAAGTCGGGAGACGTTAACAACAGCCGGAATATTGCGCGATTCTTCACGCATAACCGTCAGATCGCGTGGGTGGCTTTGGTCGCCACGTTGATCTGGGGTGTCTTCGGGTACATGAACATGCCCAAACG
Source organism: uncultured Acidobacteriaceae bacterium (assembly GCA_963794545.1). Classification (GTDB taxonomy): domain Bacteria; phylum Acidobacteriota; class Terriglobia; order Terriglobales; family Acidobacteriaceae; genus Bog-257. Next base: position 4,228 of record CAWCEH010000006.1, on the reverse strand, counting down.
TAAAGACCCCGACATCCCAGTGCGCGTTGCGCTTGCCATCTGCCCGTGGCCGGGTATCTCCGCAGACAAGGTGGAGCAGTTAGTAACGCGGAAGATCGAACAGGCCGCGACCGGTAACAGCAAGGTGGACCGTGTGGAATCCACCACGCAGGACAACGTCTCGGTGGTGACGGTTCGCCTGCTCGACAACATCCAGAACACGCAACAGGAATTTCAGGACATCGGGCAGCGCCTCAACCAGATCAACGACCTTCCCGACGGCGCAGGCCCGATCACCTGGATCAGCGACTTCGGCGACACCGCGGCGTTGATGCTGACAGTTGCCAGCCCGCCCGTCCCGGAGATGGAAACCCAGTTGCGCGCCCGTGGTGTGCAGGATGCGATCGAGAAAGCGCGTGGTGGAAACACCCAGGGACGAGTGGCCGCGCTCTATTGTTATCCGGCATCCGTGCCATCCGCCGCAATTGAGCGGCCCTTTGCGATATTCGCCGCACAGGTGCAGCGGGATGGTGTCGGACAAGATGTCCGTCCCGTATCCGTGGGGAGCTGTTCCGGAATTGATTTTGCAACGGAGAAGTCAGACAACGAGATTCGCGCCTATGGCCAACAGTTCATTGAGAAGCGGCTACAAGAATATGACTTCCATCCAGACGCTTGGGGTCCGATCATCATTCGCGATCCCCAATCTACAAAGGAACGTATTGCGGAAGTCGCCAGCGACCGGTATTCGTATCGCCAGCTTGATGACTATACCGATCTGATCCAACGCACCCTGCAACGTGTGCCAGAGGTGGCAAAGGTGCAGCGTGCGGGCGTTCTGCCGGAACAAATTTACCTGGAGTACTCCGACGCTCGGCTTGCCGCCTTCAAGTTGCAGCCGACGAAGTTCAAAGACATCCTGAACGCGCGAAATGTCACGGCTCCCGGCGGAGTCGTCCAGACCCAATCGCGAAATGTGCTGATTGACTCGACCGCCGAATTCAAAAGCACGAAAGAGATCGGCAACGTGCTCGTCGGAGCATCACCGACTGGCGTACCTGTGTATATGCGTGACCTTGTAGACACGTCGCGTGATTACCAGTCGCCAAGACGTTACCTGAACTACATGGAGACTCGCGATGCAAAAGGGAGTTGGCATCGCAATCGTGCCATCACCCTGGCCGTACAGATGCGCTCGGGCGAGCAGATCTTCAAATTCGGTGATGCAGTCGACAAGGCGCTTGCAACCGTGCGCCCGCAATTGCCTGCTGACCTGATAGTTTCGCGGACCTCAGACCAGCCCAAGCAAGTGCATGAACTTGTCAATCTGTTGATGGGCAGTCTCTATGAGGCGATTGCCTTAGTCGTCATCGTCGCCCTGGTTGGCTTTTGGGATTGGCGTGCGGCGATGCTGATGGCCGCTTCCATCCCGTTGACCCTGGCGATGACCTTCGGGATCATTCACGTTCTTAACATCGATATTCAACAGGTCTCGATCGCGACGCTGATCATCGCGCTCGGCTTGCTGGTCGACATGCCCGTAGTTGCCGGCGACGCGATCAAGCGCGAACTGGGCTCCGGTTCCCCGCGCGATATAGCATCCTGGCTTGGGCCGACCAAACTGGCCAAGGCAATCGTCTTCGCGACCATCACCAACATCGTCGCTTATCTGCCTTTCCTGCTGCTGACCGGCGACACGTATTTCTTTCTGTACAGTCTTCCGGTCGTGATGACGTGCACGTTGATCGCGTCCGTCATCGTGTCTTTCACCTTCATGCCGTTGATTGCGTACTACCTGATCAAGCCGCCGAAGCATGTGGAGGCACCGATGTCGGAGCGACGCGCCCATGGCTTTCCGGGTCTCTACTATAAGGTAGGTGACTTCGCGCTAAGACACCGCTGGGGCGTGTTCGCCGGCTCACTTATCATCTTGGTGTTCGGCGGAGTGTTGTCCAAGATGCTCGTCCCGCAATTCTTCCCCAAGGATCTCTCGTACCTGTCTTATGTCGATGTGTGGCTCCCGCCAGACGCCCCGCTCGGTGCGACAGACACGATTACCCAACGGGCAGAAACCGTCATCCGGCAAGAAGCCGAACGGTTCGGAAACGAACATCATGAGAAGGATGTTTTGAAATCACTCACAACTTTTGTCGGTGGCGGCGGTCCCAGGTTCTGGTTCTCGGTCGAGCCTGAGCAAAAACAGGTCAACTATGCGCAGGTTTTGGTCGAAGTTAGAGACAAGCACTTTACTAATGAATTTGTTGGACCGCTGCAGACGGCTCTGAGCCGGGAAGTTCCAGGAGCCCGAATCGACGTGCGGCAGCTTGAGACGGGAAAACCAGTTGGCATTCCCGTGTCCATACGGATCTCCGGCGCCGACGCAGAAGTGTTGCATCGGCTCTCCACCGACCTCCAGAACGTTTTCCGCGCACAGCCGAATGCCACTCGCGTACGCGACGACTGGGGAGAACCGGCGATGAATGTCCGGCTGAAGGTTGATCCCGATCGTGCGAATCTTTCCGGGGTCACGAATCTCGATGTTGCACTTTCATCCGCGGCGGCGATGAGCGGATTACCTGTCTCAACCTACAGGGAAGGAGACAAGCAAATCCCCATCACGGTTCGCTTGCGCATGGAGGAGCGAGCGGGACTGTCCGACGTTCAAAACACCTATGTGTACTCGTCGACCAGCAACCAGCGCGTGCCTTTGCGGCAGGTATCGCAGGTCACCACTGATATGTCCATACCAAAGATCAAGCGCCGCAACCAATTCCGTACGGTTACGGTTTCGGCGTTCCCGATTCCGGGTGTGTTGCCGTCGCAGGTGCTTACCCCGTTGTTGCCAAAGATCCAGGAGTTCCAAAAGCATCTGCCGCCGGGCTATTTCCTTGAGATCGGTGGCGAATATGACGAACAGCAGAAGGGCTTTAAACAACTCAGCGCCGTCATGGCGGTTTCGGTGCTGCTTATCTACATTGCCCTGGTGCTCCAGTTCCGCAACGCGATCAAGCCTCTGCTCGTGTTCGCTGCGATTCCGTATGGAATGACCGGCGCGCTCGCGGCACTGGTGATCATGGGACAGCCATTCGGCTTCATGGCTTTCCTTGGAGTTGCGAGTCTTGTGGGCGTGATCGTCAGCCACGTCATCGTGTTGTTCGACTTCATCGAAGAAGCGCATGAACGAGGAGAGCCATTGCGCGAAGCACTCCTCGATGCGGGTATCGTGCGCTTGCGCCCCGTAATGATCACCGTCGGCGCGACCGTGCTGGGACTCGTACCGCTGGCCATGCACGGCGGCCCGCTCTGGGAACCACTCTGCTACGCGCAGATTGGCGGTCTGACCATCGCGACCTTCGTCACGCTAATCCTTGTGCCGGTGCTGTATTCGATCTTCGTGTTGGACTTGAAGCTGATCAAATGGGAAACCGTCGCTCCGGAAGAGGAGTCTCAAGCGACTGCGCAAACTGGAGGTGCATAACGATGCAGCCGTCAGCAAGTCTCGGCGCACAGCTTCGACCGCAGCGTTGGCGGGCACAGCAAACGGTAAGAATGTGAACTCATGAATGCGATCGTCCAATTCGTTCTGAAGCACGGCTACTCAGTCCTGTTCGCTGCGATGTTCGCGCACCAGATAGGTCTCCCGATACCCGGACCTCTGTTTCTGCTCGCGGCCGGGGCGCTCGCAAGGAAGGGGAACCTTGGCTTCGCGCCCGCGCTCTGCCTGTCTGTCGCTGCCTGTGTGCTGGCTGACTGGGTGTGGTACGAGGCGGGGCGGCGGCGTGGTGACAAGGTCTTGCACTTCCTCCACAGCCTCGCGCGAGATCCTGACGCCCACGATCGCAGAGCGAAACAGACCTTCGCACGGTATGGGCCTCCGCTGCTCTTGCTCTGCAAGTTCGTCCCGGGACTGGACGCCGTCGTGCCGCCCATGGCCGGGACATCCCGCACTGGCCGGCTCCGTTTTCTTGCCCTTGAAACAGCTGGCGCGAGCCTCTATTCATGCGCGTATGCCGGACTCGGCTATGTTTTAAGCCATGACCTGAACCGCGCGGCTAGCTACGCTTCCAGAGCGGGAACGTTCCTGGCAGGCCTTGCGTTTGCTGGACTCTGTACTTACGCCGCGCGCAAGCTGATTCTCCGGTATCGCCGATTACGCGACTCTCGATGTGTGCGCATCACCCCAGCTGACCCGATGCGATGTGGAGCCACCGTCGTCAATCCTTGCAAGATCATTGAAGGAGTCGACCAT
>CAWCEH010000005.1:0-801261 GCA_963794545.1 uncultured Acidobacteriaceae bacterium | reverse complement strand
CGGCTCCCAGGCGCGCCAGTACCAAGGCCACATCCAGACTGTAGTTACCGCTGGCTTCCAGACAAACCACCACCGCCTCCGCCCGCAAACCCCGCAGCCGCTGGGCCAACTGCTGCTGTCCCGCCGCCGTGTTGGCATAACGCTCCAGGGTCGAGCTCGCAGCTTGCTGCCCCAAGGCCACCACCAACTCCCGCGCACTGACATCGATCCCCACGTACCAGTTCTGTTTCTGTCCAGCTTTGCTCTTGTTCATGGTCGGCCTCCGTTTTAAGCTGGACTTCGGCTCCCGACCCTGTGCATCCTCTCCCGCCAGCCTTGTGAATGCAGGCTCTAAGGCCTCGGATTCTCCACGGCGTGAGAAAGGTAGGGCGGGGGCCGCTCTCGCTGCAGGCTGCTGACTACGCGCCTCGGGATCTGCTCGGCCTCCCGCCGAAGCCCGCTGCCTTCCTCTTACCTCAAGATGGCCCAGGCTAACAGTGTCAGCTAAGATACAAGGGATCTGCTTTTCGGACTTTTTCAGCAGCCTCTTCAGCCGTGCCGAAAGCTGGTTCTTGATGATGGCTTTAGCCACTGCGGGACTTCGGCGTTTGAGGCTAAGTGCGTGTTCCCTCCGGGGCTTAAAGCCCAACTCTCTTGCACGCGTGACGGCACGGCTGAAGCCGTGCCCCTTCAAAGCATGCCGCTTCGGTTGCTGCGGTGCGTCGTTCTGAAACTCACACCCGGGGTGCCCCGTTCTAGCCGTCTCTTGGCTAGGGCGGGGCATTTCCCGACTTGGCTCCGCGTCCCAGCGTCGCCTCGCCGATGTTACGCTGGGACATGTTCCTCGTGTCGCTAACTGGCTTTGCCGCGGGCACGCTGTGCACGCTGGCGTATCTTCCTCAAGCCTTGCACTCTTTCCGCACCAAGTCCGTCCGCGATCTCTCGCTGCTCATGCTGATCAGCCTCAATGTAGGGTTGTTGCTGTGGGTGAGCTACGGCTTCATGATCCACTCGCTGCCCATCATCCTGCCGAATGCTGTGACATTTTTCCTTAGCGCGCCTTTGCTAGTCATGAAGGTGCGCTATCGGGAGAGCGTTAAGGTTGCCAAGAACCGCCTGTACTGAATTTTAGGGAGGCACAGGAGCACATTCGTTTACGGTTGCGCCAACACACTTCAGTGGTCTTGACCCGTAGTCATCTGCGGCGGAGAATCTAGTCAATACTTTTCCAATTGCTTTAGCGCCGCTTCGCCGAGGCAAAGCTGTCCATACAAGCGCTGACCGCGTTGACGAGCAGTTTTGATGTGGTCGTCCCGCCAACCTTGCTGCAGCCGCGTTTCACCTCAGGGCTGGCTAGCATCAACGCGAATTTCATAACTGCGCACTAGACGCGACTTAGTGACGGCCAACTGGTGAGGATACAGATATGGGCGAATTTCCATCCCAACGGCCTGTTACTCGTTCCGATGTTGAGGCGCAGAACTCACCTCCACTCACGTTTGAGAATGTTAGAGATGAACGAATTTGTGCCGCTCTTGAGCTATTAGTGAGTGCCGATCTCGCCAAGGACATCAGCATCGACAACATTGCCACGGCGGTCAACCTTTCACCTTCGCGGTTCCGTCATCTTTTTACCCGAGAGGTCGGAGAAACACCCCATGGCTGCATCAGGCTATTGAGAATGCAGCGAGCCAAGAAGTTGCTCGAACAGTCTTTTTATAGAGTTAAGGAAATCATGGTGATGGTGGGATATTGCGATGCCAGTCACTTTGGTCGTGACTACAAGAGGTGCTTTTCCGTCTCTCCGTCTCTAACACGACGGACAAGGTTGTTTACGAAACCATTTTCTTCTTTAGAGCGTGTTTCAAAAATGGTTTGACAGCAAGGGACTCGTTCCCTCAGGGGCTGAAGCCCGGGTTTTATCCGGCTGGGAACGGCGCGGCTGAAGCCGCGCCCCTTCAAGGAATCATTTTTGAAACACGCTATAGCCAAAGCACCCAACAGATAGCCATTTCCGCCAATGAAAAGTAGTTGCTATTAGGGGTATTCCGAGTTACGGTGACATCAGTATCAGATTGGGGCGCTCGGACCTTTTCCCATTTTATTTTGGCCTTAGATGACTACCTGGAAGGTTTGTCTACGTGGTCGGCCTGGCATATTTCATTCCTTGTGTCAGGAGCAATATCGGTTATCAACCTTTTATGCAATGGAGGTGCCTATGGCACAGGGATACGGAACCAAGAAGGCGTTAGCGGAACATACCCAGCTCCCGACGGAGCGAAAACAGCCCAAAGGCGAAGAAATGCCCGGCGCAGCGATGGGGCCACCATCGGCCACAGGCAAGATGGCGGGCCAAGGAATGCGGGGCGCAGTGATGGGCCCACCATCAGCCACGGGCAAGATGCCAGACCAAGGAATGCAGGGCACAGTCATCGAGGCGCCATCCGTCAAGATGCCAAGCAAAGGAGTCATGGGGGCAGAGAAACCAGCGGCGCGACACCACGTCCTCGTCAAACCCGGCGAGACACTGGCAGGTGTTGCACTCGCTTCACTTGGCCCCTACACCCAGCGCGGCAGCACCGCCAACTTCGACGTTTACTACGACAACAGTTTGGGAACCAACGGCCAGAATCTCGCGGACGCAGTACTCGCCAATTGTGAATGGGACCTGTTTGAGCTCCGAGGTTGGTTTGGAGGCGTGGCCGCCGGTCGCTTCAGCGTCTACATCGATCCTGGCTCATTCGGCGCCTACCACGCGAATTGCGCGGCTACTGAGATCCACTGCGCTGCCTTTGGCGGCACCGATGGTGCACTGGAGAACATGCTCAATGTGGCCGAGGTCGACGAAGTGATGATGGCTAATCAGGGTGCCGGTTGGAACTGCGGCGCTAGCGCAGGCGAGGGTCTCTCTCGCGTGCTCGCCACCCAGCGCTATCCGTCCAGCCTTGACGGCTTTGCCTCGGCGGCGAGTTGGCTGAACAGCAGCAATCGCCCGGATTGGGTGACGCAGACGGACGGAACTGATCGAGACTATGTCTCGACAGGGTGCGCTACCCTTTTTCTCAACTACCTGCGCTATCAGCTCCATTTTTCCCTGGTGCGGATCGTCGAAGCGGGGGGGACGACTCTGCAGCAGACATATCAGAAACTCACCGGATCATCCGACGCATTTGGGCCCTTTGCTGCATTGGTGCAGCGGTACTACCCAGCCGGGACGCCCGTCACCCTCTCCGGAACGGACAATATTTTCCCATTGTTGGACCCGGCTAGCTGGGGTGGCTGGGAGTCGCTAGGAGGCATTTTGGAGTCTCCGCCCCGCGTGGTTGCTTGGGCTCCGAATCGACTGGATATTTTTGTAATCGGGACGGATAGTGCCCTGTGGCACCGCTGGTGGGATGGCTCATCTTGGGGTGGCTGGGAATCTCTCGGAGGTGTCTTGGAATCGCTGCCCGAGGTTGTCTCCTGGGATACAAACCGTCTTGATGTATTCGCGCTGGGAACCGATCATGCCCTGTGGCATCGCTGGTGGGACGGATCATCTTGGGGTGGCTGGGAATCGTTGGGCGGCACCCTTACATCCCCAGTCTCCGCCGTATCGTGGCCACCCAACCGATTGGACGTCTTCGGTCTCGGCACCGATTATGCCTTGTGGCACCGTTGGTGGGACGGCTCCTCTTGGGGTGGCTGGGAGTCGCTGGGCGGGACTCTCACGTCCCCTCCGAAAGCGGTCGCTTGGGGACCCAACCGACTGGACGTCTTCGGTCTTGGCACTGACCACGCCCTCTGGCACCGCTGGTGGGACGGCTCATCTTGGGGTGGCTGGGAGTCGCTGGGCGGAACCTTGCAGTCACCACCCGAGGTCGTTTCTTGGGACGAGGGGCGGCTCGATATTTTCGGCGTTGGCACGGACAGTGCGCTCTGGCATCGTTGGTGGGATGGCTCATCTTGGGGAGGCTGGGAGTCGCTTGGCGGGATCCTCGAGTCACCGCCCAAGGCTGTCTCCTGGTCGGCGAATCGGCTCGACATCTTCGTCGTCGGAACGGATAGTGCTCTTTGGCACCGTTGGTGGGACGGCTCATCTTGGGGTGGCTGGGAGTCGCTGGGCGGTGTTCTTGAATCACCACCAGATGCGACTGCTTGGGCGGCCAACCGCTTGGACATTTTCGCGGTCGGCACTGACAGCGCACTTTGGCATCGGTGGTGGGGTTAGCCGCCGCTACCCCTGGGGCTTTTGTCCGCCGGGTTCCCACCCAAGCCGATTTTGCTTGGGTGGGGATTTTGATTCACATCACAGCGCTCGACCTGCTCGCCCCACCGAGATTCTTTTCTCTCCTCAGGCCACGGGCGAGAGAATCCCGCATCTAAATTTCAGCATGACTGGAAAACGGCTGTTGAGGCGATTTCTTGCGGTGTTCCTGATGGCGCTGGGATTCTTTGTCTTCCTCAACGCAGTGGAAGCGAATGCGACGCCAGTCTAGCCTGACATCTGCAACGCGATCTCACGGTCAGCGCAGCAGTCGGTTGCGACGCCCGAGATCACGCTTGTTTGTGTGCCTTTGACCGGCCAGAACTCCTTCGGGACCAAGGCACCCGGCCTGGGAACTTCCAGGCTCTGCTGCCAGTTGCACACGTCGTCACCGCTTAAGCAAAAGCGGCTCGAGCGGAGTACTCGCCTTTTTCGTTGGGAGGTGCACCCTTTCAGCGCCAGCGCACATCCAACCGAACAATCGCGCTGCTTACTTTTTCCACCAGCGCCAAGAGGTATTCACCATGAAGCTGCCACTTCTGGGTGTCCTCGCCCTTGCTCTATCGCTAACCCTTCCCGCAGTCGCCGGTTCGGTTAGTCCAGATACAGACATCGACTCAGTGTTGTTCTTGGGCCAAACTTACTGTCTGGGGATGGACTGGTGTCCGGCCTTCGCATTTTACGGGGCTTGGACGCCCGCTGGATACGTCGAACTCACCGAGCCGGACGGCACTCCCAGTGACTATCTGTGGGTGGATCTCCAAGGATACATTACGTTTGAATCCACTCCCCTGACCATCTCGCCTCCGCCAAGTCTCCCGCTTCTCGGCAAGTTGGTAGAGGACGGAACCCTGCAGGAGATTGACCAATTCTTCCCGGGGGGCCGCTCGCGACCTTTGTTCATGCAGAGCGGAACCGACGGCGGGTTGACTTCCCAATCTTCAACTCCTGAGCTCTCGACCGTTTTGTTGTTCGGTTCGGCGGCAGGAGTGGCATACCAGCGCGCGCGCCGATATTGGCGCACTTAGAGCTGCGGCCAGGTTGGGATGGTTCAAAATCCTAGGGAAGGGCTCGCCTTGGTCGCTATCGCCGCCGAAACCAGAATCCGCGAGGTCAATACAGCGTCAAATTCTACAACGAAGAGCGGTGAGGATATTTCTTTGCGAAGCTGGACGGACCCCGGGCCTGAAGGGAACACCATTGATAGTGAAGCTGATACAGCCCACCCAAGCAAAGCCAGCTTGGATGGAGCATCCCTGCCGCGAGGCCCCCTCCCCCGTCACTTCTGCCTCTTTGTTTTCAATATCTTGCCCACAAAATAGTCATAACAAACAACTTACATAGTTCCCTAAGTCCTTCCGGATGAATATCTTGCGCGATTCCCGCCAAAATAGTCTATTTAAAGCGGTTACACGCAAAATAGTCCAAACAAAACACTTAGCCACAACTTCGCAATGCACTCGCTGGTTTTCAAAGGTCGATGATGCCGCCGCCCAGACCGTTCACGATTACAGCCGCACAGTAGAGACGGGCTTCGCGGCGCCGGAGACTGGCTCCAGCGCCTCTCATTTTACTTTTGCTCATAGGTATGGGCCGAGGACGAAACACCTTCCACAGAACGAAGGTAACCATAATCTCCAAAACGGCACACACGCGGGTGCCCCATCCTAGCCTTCCTTTGACTAGGGTGGGGATTCTAGTTTCAAAGTTGAAGGACGCGGGTGCCTCATCCCAGCCATCCTTTGGCTAGGGTGGAATTTTTGTTGGAACCTCGATGGAGGCGCTGCGGAATCTACTCCTTGCTGCTGTTCGAAGTCGCGACAAAACCAGTCCCACCTTGTGGGACGAAAGAGCATAGCCCAGCGCTTTAGCGCTGGGTAGGCGTTTTAGGGAAATTCGAGCCCCTTCAGGGGCGGCACACCCGGTTTTCACCTGCATTACAATTCAAACCAGGTGAAGACCAACCAGAAAGAGCCCTTGGAGGCTTGGAATGGGTATTTTGGCAACCGCGGCAGATGAGAGAGTGGCGGACGTATCGTTCGATCAGGACGCGTTGAGCGTTCGTCTGAAGGACGGCCGCACCATCTCGGTTCCACTCGCGTGGTACTCAAGGTTGTTCCATGCCACCGCCGAGCAGCGCCGCAATTGGAAGATGGGTGCCCCATCCAAGCTTCTTTTGCTTGGGTGGGTTTACGGAGGCGGCTACGGTATCTACTGGCCAGACATTGACGAAGACATCAGCACCGAGTGCCTGCTGCGCGGAGCGCCCGCTCCGCAGGGCAACCAGCCGAAACCGAAATCCAAAATCGGTTAGGGACGTCCTGGAACAGTCAGTATTCGGGTAGTGCAAACAGTCAATGTTCGGGTAGTGCTGGCCTTCAGGCCAGCGTTCAGACTGTTGCAAGTAGAAAAGGGGCTTCAGCCCCGGAGCCCGAAGGGCGTCACAATCGTAGCCCAGCACGTCAGACCCAGACGGACATTAAACTTTACTTGCTGTCATTTTACTTGACAAACGTGAGGGCTTTGCGTATTCTAATTTCGGTCGCACGTTACGTGCGATTCGGCAAGGCTCTTTGAAATCGTTCTCCCGTGGAAGCCGCTTCTATGCTCGAGTCCCTTGTGTCGCTTTTCGCAAGGGACGTAAGGTGGCGGGTATTCTGACCGCTGCGACAGGTATCCAAACCTGTCACGCTTTGGCGCTGACCCTGCGCGTACTTCGACTAGGTGTGAGGTACGAGAACCAGGTCTGAGGTATGAGGATTCAGTTGCTGAGGCATAACGTGTGTACTTTGCGGCACACAGTGGATGAGTTTTTCGGTTCGTTCCATTCCTTCTCGGAAGCGTGCCTAAGCGGCACCGGTACTGCGTACCGGGATGGAGAACGAAGATGAAACACAATAAGGACTTGCAATTTTGCAGCAATCAGCTCCGATTGTTGCAAAGGCGAGATGGACTCGAACCGGAACAGAGGAGATCGTTAGAACGGGCGCAAGAAGTGGTGAAACGCCTCTGGCGAATTCCGAATCCAACCAGAGAGGAGGTTTCTCGGGTTGTACGGATCGTTGCTGAGGCGATAATCAAGAACTTCATGCGCTAGTAGTATTTTAACGTCGAGTTCCGAGAAAAACTCATATCCAATCAATAGGTGTTCCTTATGAATTATGCAAAAGCCATCCGCATCGCGAGGTCTTTGGCCGATATGCCACAGCACGCTCTTGCCGAGCGAGTCTCCTTAGACCCAAGCTTGATTTCAATGTTGGAAAGTGGAAAGCGCAAGCCAAGCCTACAGACTCTTGAACGAATCTCAGAAGCGCTGGGAATACCGTTCCACCTCTTTACGCTGCTCGCCGCAGAAAAAGAGGATTTCAAATCAGGGGATGGGAAGTCTTTCGAACAATTAGCAATGGGCCTCGCGAAGCTTTTGTTAAATCCGGAGGGGCGTGAGCCCGACAACCATGATGCAGTCAGTCGAGAAGCTAGATATTTTAAGCGTAAACCGCCTCGCCCTGGTTCTCAGGACGCCAAGAGAAGAACTGGTTGAACTGGGTCGGCTTGCTCGGACATATCACAAACCGTTTGACATGGTGAAGCCGCCCAGACCGTTTCAGAGAAATCCACCTTCCAAGACTCGTCCTATCGACAATCCCTGCGGCGAGCTTAAAAAGATCCAAAGATGTATTAATCGTACTCTTCTGCGACCCATCTGTTTCCCACGCAATATTCTCGGAGCGGTACCGAAACGAAGCGTTATAGATAATGCTGAGCTACACTTGAAGGCTTCTTTGCTAGTCACAATCGACGTGAAGTCGTGTTTTCCAAGTATAACAAATGTTCATGTTTACAATATTTGGCGGTTCTTCTTGGGATGTTCGACGGAAGTTGCAAGTATACTTACGAAGCTGACCACTTTCGACCGGCACCTGCCCCAGGGGGCCGCAACAAGCCCTTTGCTGGCAAACTTGTTTGTGTGGTCCATTGACGAGCCCATTCGAAAGGGAATTATATATTTAACTTCCTAAGCTGCGCCCTAATCTTCATCTTAGGGGCGTATCCGCTTCTGGCGATTGGGACATCTTGGTCCCCGCTCAAGATTCCTTCATTAAGTCATTCGATGGTAAGCGGGCGGCCCTTCTATCAAGAATTGGGCATTTATTCCCACATCGGGACGTGGGGGAATCCATCGAAAACAGAAGCAGGTTTCTCTGGGTTCATTCGAGAATGCGTCGCGATATTTGACATATCCCCGTACCCACAAAACGTCTTCTCCGTTGAAAATCCTTTCTGTGTCTTGCGCTGTTTTGGGAACCCACTTTCCGTGGCTGTCTTCGGGAGCCAACGGCAACCCTGGTTCTTCCCATCTAAACACGGCTTCAGGTGGATATTCGCAGGGAATGGCTGGAAGAGATTCTTTAGTCTTGATAATTTCGATAACATTGCCAATTTCAAAGACAAATCCTGGGGTCTTCCCTCCGTTTTTCAGTCCAACCACGACTCCGATCGGATGGGCACCGCGAAGAATTTCAATGCTATGAATTATCGCTTTAATCCACGCCCGCTCGGTTACAACAACGTGGCCCGCCTGTCGCTGATACACTCGCCACTGCAAAAACGCGACGCCAGCCTGCAGGAGGCCGACAATAACCAACAGCCCTGTAAAAATCCCGATTTTCCGTTGTATCCCTTCGTGGTCTTCGGCTTCGCCTGTATCGGGTTTGCCTCCGGCGGGATGGCCCTCGTAGATCGTTATCACCTGTGGAATTGGCGAGCTGTTTGCGGGGTACTGATTGTCGGACTTTGTGCTATTGGACTGCTTACCGATTTGGGCACTTACGCCTTCGGAAGCCCGATGGGCTTCTGGAGCTTTCGTTGGCTGCGCGGCGAGGATTATTGCGACAATCAATACCCATTTCATGGTGTCACTATTGTACGGGAAAATTTACGGAGTATACATTATTCCCTTGACAATAATATAGGGAATAAAGTATATTTTAACTATGAGCAAAAGCACAATCAGCACCTTCCAGTTGTTTGCCATGTACCCGGATGCGGAATCGGCGAGACTGTATCTGGAATCCCGCCTATGGCCGGAAGGGGCGAAATGTCCGGCTTGTCACAGTGGGAAGCGGATCACGATCCGCAAGGACGGCTTTTACCGCTGCAATGCCTGCAAATTGGACTTTACGATCCGCACGGGTACGATTTTCGAGCGGTCACACGTTCCGCTTCACAAATGGCTATACGCGATGTACCTGCTAGTCACCGCTCGCAAGGGTATTTCCTCGGTGCAGTTACACGCGGAGATTGGCATCACTCAAAAGTCAGCATGGTTCGTACTGCATCGGCTCCGCGAAGCGTGCGGCGGGAAACTAGAAAAACTGCGCGGGATGGTTGAGATTGACGAAGCATACTTCGGTGGCAAGGAAGCCAATAAACACGAGCACAAGAAGCTGAAGGCGGGACGCGGGACGGTCGGAAAGACGGCGGTTATCGGGATGAGGGAACGTGGCGGAAGGACGATTGCGAAACCCATGAAGAATACGGACGCAAAGTCGATTCAGACGGAAATACAAAATAACGTGGAATCTGGCGCGGCACTTTTCACGGACGAGCACGCCAGTTATGAGGGGTTAGCGGGAGATTCCTTCCAGCATGAAACAGTGAACCATTCGGCGGGCGAGTACAGTCGGGGTCAGGCAAACACAAACAGCATTGAAAGTGTTTGGGCTGTAATGAAGCGTGGGGTGTACGGGGTTTACCACCAGATCAGCACGAAGCATCTGGCGAGATATGTAGACGAGTTCACATTCCGGCTAAACGATGGCGATGTAGCGCGACATACACTAGGGCGCTTGGATAGCTTTGTAGGTGCAATTGTAGGCAAGCGGTTGACGTATAAAGGGCTAACTGCATGAGTGAAGCCCCAGAGATTCTGGACAAGATCACAGATATAGTGCTGGCCTATCGCCCGAAATCGAAGCGAAAGAAGCCGTGCGGGGCGAAAGAGCGTCCGGCGGGTGGGAAGATTCTAATGAAAGTCAAGCGGGCGAAGCGGGAAGATCAAATCGCCGTTCTTGGGTGGCTGAAAAAGAGGTTAGGGCCATGAGTGGAAAGAGTGATGATGGGGGAATGTTAACGCCGCGCTACAATCGGTCGCATGTGGCACTTTCTACATTCGACATGGAGCCTAGTGCTTGTTTGTGGCGGCGTCTGCGCTGCGATTTTGAAGGCAATCCTCAGGCCACTCAAGATGCGTGAAGCCTGGAATCAGTATGTTTACATTTTCCGCGATGAGGCGGTGCTCAAGGTAGTTGATATCGGGAAATGGTCAGTCCCGCTTCAAATGAGGATTGGGGGGCGAGACGAGGCGATCAGCCAGCCTTGTCGCATCGCCTTAACCACCAAGGAAATAGCTGCAAGAGGGGTATCCATTTGACTCAGGTGACCACTACAGGTAGTGTGGTGGCCCATGGAACGGGTGGTGGAGGATTATCCGCGGACTCTGGCGGAGCTCGAAGTTCGATTTAGCAGCGAGGAAGCGTGCCGGGAGTATCTGTTCCGCCTGCGATGGCCGGCGGGATGCAAGTGCCTACGCTGCGGCGAGAGCAAAACTTGGCCATTGCGATCCGGGCGCTGGCAGTGTGCCCGCTGCGGACATCAGGTTTCGGTAACGGCGGGAACAATTTTTCAGGGCACCCGGACGCCCCTGACGGTTTGGTTCCGGGCGATGTGGTGGATGACGAGTCAGAAGAATGGGATCAGCGCCCTGGGACTCCAGCGGGTTCTGGGCTTGGGAAGCTACCAGACGGCTTGGGTGTGTTTGCACAAACTGCGGCGAGCCATGGTAAGACCCGGGCGGGAACGACTCTCGGGAAGCGTGGAGGCGGACGAAACCTATCTGGGTGGGCTGGAAGAGGGTATGCGCGGTCGGCAGACCGAGAGCAAGGCGTTGATTGTGGTGGCGGCAGAGGAGGACGGCAAAGGGATTGGGCGAATTCGGATGCGGCGCATTCCGAACGCTTCGGCCCACAGCCTCATTTCCTTCGTGCAAGAGTCGGTTGAACCCGGCAGCGTGGTCCACACCGACGGGTGGTTGGGATATGAGCCATTGCAAGGGCGCGGCTACATTCATCGGCTCACGTTTCTGCGCGGACAGCAGAAATCCCCTTCGGAGCTGTTGCCGCGCGTGCATCGCGTGGTGTCGCTGTTAAAACGATGGCTACTGGGCACACATCAGGGAGCGGTGAGCATCGAGCATTTGGATGGCTATCTGGACGAGTTTACCTTCCGGTTCAACCGGCGCAAGTCGCACAGCCGGGGAAAGCTGTTCTACCGTCTTGTCCAGCAAGCTGTCGCCGTGGAGCCAACAACTTACAAGGCGATCATCCGGTCCGCACCGGCAGACTGGCCCTGAAACCACAACCCATTGGGGGTACCTGAGTGAAATAGATACCCCTCAGCTGCAAAATTAGGACGAAAAGAAGATTCGGTGAGCCGCTCGCTTGAGCGCCTGAAATCTGCCCAGAAAGTACATCCACAGTTAGGGGGGTGGGTGCCATGAAAACATTAGGGAGTTATCTATATAATTCCCATTCGAAAAGCTTGTGACTTGAGGTCCGTAGCGTACTCCACATGGATCGATGACTTGGCATTTTCCGGCAAGAGCGCCCGCGACCTCATTCCCATAAGTGCCAGGGTTCTGCGCGATAATGGTCTCAAGATCTCAAGGTCTAAGGTCAAGATTATGGGACCCCGAGAAATTAAGTTCCTGACCGGTACGAGATTGGGCAGTGCCTCGATAAGAGCGTCGAAGGAAAGACTGTCTCGCGTTCGTTCAGGTATCCACAAATTGCGATTGGGGCTCGTGAATCGAGAAGACCAAGAGCGATTCATAGATGGGCTTGTTGGGCAACTCGGGTACATAGAGCGTCTAAGTACCAAAGATAGCCGCCCGCTCGTGAAGCGTCTCGAAGCCGTAGCAGATCCCGAGACGGCATCCGATAAGGCGCTCCGGTTTCTTGCTGGAACCCGAAGCAGGAGAGCTCGCTGACGTAGGAAGCCCCTAAGGCGGCAGGGCAACGATCCTAAGGTCTCGGCGTCCCGCCCTGGCTTCGATAGAAGGCCAGCGCGGTCTCCACGAACTGCGTCGCAGCGTCGAAGAAGATGGGGCCGTGACCGCCATTAGGAACGATCTAAAGTGCCGAGCGCGGAATGGCGCGGTACATGTCAATCGCCATCTCCACCGGATAGAGCGGATCGCGGTCACCGTAAACGATCAGGGTAGGGGCGGTGATCCTGGCGAGTGACGGCGGCGTGAAGTTCATGTCGTCGTAGCTGTCTTTCAGGGCGCGTGTCCACTCCCACAGAGCGATGATCTGCTCGTCGCCAGCTTGTGGCGACGGCGCATCGACTCCCGCTGGTCGATGGCGGCGTAACCCTTCGCGTCCGAAAACGCCTGCAATCGCTTCAGGATGCGCCTATATTTTTTTGGGGTGGCTGGTGCCGCGTATTCCTGGAACCTGGTTGTGAAAGCCTTATCGCGCGGTCAATGCTGACGCGTCCGGGTGGAGCCTCGGTAGTCGGCGGAAGCGGCTACTCAATCTCGGCCTGGCTGTCCCATGAAGCGGTCTTTCCCACAAGGCAACAAGCGCCTTGGCTTCGTCCCAATCAGCCTTGTCAGTCTGCCTTCGATTGAACTTGCCGCCGAGCGTGCCGGATACGTGGATCAGGCAACCGCACTTTTTCCAGCCGCGCCGACCTTCTTCAAACTCGCCGGTGCGGGGCATCTTCGGGGTGTGAACCTTCGCATTCGGTGCGATGGCGGCGATACAGTTTGAGCGCCATGCAATGTTAGAGGCAGGTTGCACGCCATTGCACGCTGGCACTGATCACTTTCGGGAAGTTGTTGAAAAAGCTATGGCGGAGAGGGGGGGATTCGAACCCCCGATACAGCTTTTGACCGTATAACGGTTTAGCAAACCGCCGCCTTCAGCCACTCGGCCACCTCTCCGTGCTTTTAGTTCAACAGATTAGCGGGGAGCCACCTGTTGATCTTTTGGAACCGCTTTGGAACACCTGCTCTTCAAGACGACCCATTGCGCTCACGACTGCGGGATCGAACACCTTAATGTACTTCTCGCGAGTCCATTGAACCTTGCTGTGCCGCAGGATTCGCTGAACCACCATATCCGGCACTCCAACTCAAACAGGCTTGACGCCAGTCTCGCTCGGAATGCGTGATAGCCCTTCCATAATACCCCGCTCTTCTCCATTCTGTCACGGATGCGACGTGCCAAGCCGTTTAGATTCGAGCGGAACATCGGGCCACTCTGTGGATTCCCGGTGCTCGTTCTGGATGCGTCCAGGATCGAGCGTAGTGGGCTGATGACCGGGCATGATGGGTATCATCAATTCACCAATTGTGGTTTGCTTGCGGTCATCGACTTTCTGACTGCCAGCAGGAGTGGAACCGCTGCGAGTTGCACGACAAGGCAAAAAGCAACAACGGCTGTTACGGAGCGGTCGTACAAGACTCCCACGATCGTGCTGCCAAGGAACCACGCTACTCCGTAACCGCCGGTAAATATCCCATAGGCAGAAGGTCGCCTCTGGGGCGGGACCAGCCCGGCGACTGCGGCTGGCACAATCGATTCGTGAACACCCATCCCTAAACCCCACAGAGCTGCACCGACGACTGCCGTCCAAAATCCACCAAGGAACACCAGCGGAGCAAAGGGAGCGGAAATGATCGTCAGAGGAATCAGCACGCCAATGCCAAACCGATCGAACATTCGCCCAAATGCCAGAGATCCGACGCCGCTTACTCCCATCGCAATGGCGTAAAGGATCGGAATCCACGACACCTTAAAGGCATCGACCTTCTGGAAGTGATAAGCGATCAATTGAAAGTCGGCGAAACCGGCGGCTACCAGGGCGGCAGCGCCAAGATAAATCCAAAATGCCCGCGAAAACCCCTCCGCGTGCAGCTCGGTTGAAGGAGTTTCAAGATCTTCCGGACGGGGGTAGAACACTCGCGCGACCACCAGAATAATGAGCGTGACGAGCGCCGGCACCAGCAGCACGGCGAATGCATCTCGATAATTGCCGCGATGAGCGACAACCACGGCGATCAGCAATGGCCCAAACAGGGCTCCCAGTTGATCAAGTGCCTCATGAACTCCAAAACCCCAGCCATATCCAATTTCTTTGGCGGCGTGGGATAGCATCACATCTCGTGGAGGGTTGCGGGTTGCCTTGCCGACTCGTTCGACGAGAATCAGGAATACCGCCATCTTCCAGTTTCCCGCCAAGGCGAGCAGTGGCACCGAAAACATTTGAATGAGATAGCCGAACAAGGTGATCGGCCAAAACTTCTGAGTTCGCTCACTCAATCTCCCCGAGACCAACCGCAGACCGTACCCAAGCAATTCGCCTAATCCAGCTACGACGCCCACGACGGTGGCGCTAGTTCCCAACGTGGCGAGAAACTGCCCCGTGATACTGCGCGATCCTTCGTAAGTGAAGTCTGCGAAAAGGCTAACCACTCCGATGAGCAGCACAAATCGGAGTGCTTTTGTCCGCGATGATGTCGATACAGTCCCGGTCATTAGGCTGTCTTTCTGACTTGAGGCGTTCGGCGGGTCCGAAAGCTCATCTCATGTCGGAACGTTGGCTTAACGAATCATGCCCGCGAATCCGAGTCGCGGCCTGCTTTGCGAGGTCACTTAAAACAGGAGTCCCAGCCGCTGCCAGTGTCTCAACTGAGGGAATCGCTCGGGAGTCTCCGATTCTGGCCAACGCCGTATGGCCGCTACACGGACATCCAAGTCGCAGTCATCGGACAACGTCTGAGTCGAACATTGCGCAGCCCTCGTTCTCCACGCTGGCCCAGAACCCAACACGCGCGCATCCGCACTTCGGGCATGGGAGATTGTAAGGCCGCTGTGAGCTTCTGCTCAAAGTTGCGAGGGTCGTCCTCCGGTCGCCGGCCACAGTGAGGACAGGCACACTCGCTGTCTTGTATCTCACCCCAGCAATAAGTGCTAGTTGAAGCATTCCCTGTCTCTACCTCCATGTCGCAAGGACGAGTGCAGCACGTGTCCTCTTCATGCCACCCAGAGAGGTGATAAGGCCGAGGCTGTTTCGGCCGGAGTTCTCCTGGACCTTTGGTTCTGAAATCGTTCTCACCCGAAGGGAGTTGCATCTCTTCTCGGATGACAAAGATGGATACCGCCAGCTCTATGGGTTTAGGGCCTCATGGGTACCGCTTCCCAACATTGCGGATATCGGTTTGTGCGAGGCACCGCAATCGGTCGAGATCCAACTGCTGAGCGATCTCTCGTTGAAGATGCCGATTTCCGATGACCTGCGCGCGGAAGCCGGGAAGTTTGTCCGCTTCGCTCGTGAGCAGCTCCTCAGTCGTTACATCTAGGTGGCAAGTCATTAGGGCGATTCCGAGGTTAGTGTATCCGCACGCCCGGGTAGTGCGGGCCTTCAGGCCCGCGTATAAGGCGAGAGCAAAAACTGCTTAAGCCGCTGAGGTCGTCGACCTCAGCGGCTTAAGCGGGGCCTTTGGGCGCGGCGAACGCGGCGCTGAAGCGCCGCACTACCCGGGCAAACCGGACACATCAATTGCGGAACCGCTCTAGCTCAAGTGATTGCGGACGCGAGGACTTTGTGCCCTTCGAAATGGTAATTTTCGCCCGGTTACCTCCCTTCGAAAACCTCCAAAATTGTGCAAAACCTCTGACAGCCCTGAGATTGCATCTCATTTCAGGAATTTACTCATCGAATATTTATATGTGTGCTAACCGCTTGATTATATGCTGGTTGAATCTGCATCAGAAGGTGGGCAGAGTGGGTAAGTAGCTGAAAGGACAAAGCCTCCGGCTATCCCGGCATGGTCTTCCACAAAGTTTTCCACAGTTCTGCGGAACTATGAGCCGACGCGCCTTAACGTGAGAATGGACAGAGGGGTAACCCAGAGCGCGGTACCGCCCGTACTCACATCCGCTATCCCGCTGCGGCCCGGCCAGTGGCTGGTTCTTGACGTAGCGCAATCCGCAGCCCGACCAGCACAACAAGGAAAGGCCGCTCCATGCCGAGCGGTCTTTTCCATAGAGCGATGAGACTACTGCGGCTTCGTGCCAGTCGCAGCCGGCTTGGTCGCGGCCGCCGGAGTGGTGCCCGCCGGCTTGGTCGCAGCGGCCCCGGCGGGCTTAGCGGCCGGAGGAGCAACACCGGATTGAGCGTTGTAGGCGTCTACGATGGTCTTGGTCAAGTCTACCGACGCCGTCGCCCAGAGGAGGGGGCCCTGTGGCCAAGGGTTCGAGGAATCGAGCAAAAGACCATAGCCGCCAGACTTCGCGAACTTGTCGATCACGGGCGCCATCTTCTGCAGGATGCGCTGGGCAATCTCGTTTTGCTGCGCCTGAAATTCATTTTGAGCGTCTTCCGCCGAGCGCTGCAGACTCTTCTGCTTGGTCTCGATGGACTTCACCAGGGTGGCGCGGGCGTCTTCGTTCATCTTGTCGCCCTGGGTGTTGAGCTGCTTCTTCAGATTTTCCACTTCGGTGTTCAGGTTCTGCAGCTCGGTGCGGCGCGGCTCGAACTTTTTCTGTAGAGCTTCGAAATCGCGCGCTCCCTCATTGGTGGCTACGATGGCCTGCTGAATGTCAACAATACCGACTTTGACACTACCGGTAGGGGCCGTGGTTGCAGCGGTGGTTGGCGCGGCGGGAGTGGCGGCCCCACCCGGCGCAGGCGACCCGGTTTGGGCCAGTGCCGATATCGTCAGTACAACAGCAAGCACGGCAGTGCTTGCGAGCGTGCGCTTCATTAGTTTGGTGTAACTCCTTGAACTGCTCCGGGAATTCCTCAGATGTTCCAGCGGCGAACGCGATCCTGCTGCGCTCTGCTCTGGACAGCCGGAGATAAGCTCGCTGCTCAGAGGGCAGCCTCGCTGACATCCGGCCGGAAGATTCGGCGGTGCGGATACCTTAGATTATAGGGAACCCTGCTTGCCAGCGTCAAACCGGCGGCGCAGTTCGCACTAGGGCGACACTCTCAGAAGGGTCGCATCGGTAGAGAATTGGACCAAAGCCGAAGTGCTCGGCGACTTTCCACTGCCAGCTTGCTTGCAGAGACGCTCTATTCGCATGGGAATCGCGACATGGGCAATGATCCTACCCCAAGCCGAGTTTCCTTACGTCGCGAGTCTTCAGGGCAACGGGATACACGGATCCGAATCCGCCGTGCTCCACTTCATCAAGCGCCTGCTGGATTGAGGTTGGCTTCAGTCGTAAGGCTTCCGCTAAGAACCTCTTCAGATCGTCGAGATTCGCAAAGCGCCGGGAAGGTGCTGGACCGCCAGGGCCGCTGATAGGAGCCAAAAAGACTGAATAACGCGCCCCATTACCGTGTCCCGGATGCGTCAAAATATAGACATCGAATTCCTTCTGATCCCTGGCTTCCTCTTGGAGGGCTTTCACAAGTGGATCGGAGGGGCTTTTTATAGACACCCTCCTCATCGGAACTCGTTCGTAAATTCCTGCCTGTTGGAGTGCATTCACGAGCGCAGCGTAAGTTGCACGTGGTCCTTTGCTGTCATACCAAGGAGTTGCAATTACCATTTGCCATTCTTCGAGTTGCGGCACGTAGGTCCACTCCCAGAGCGTGACCGGGATCTTGACGCGGCTAAGTGCCTCCATCACCTGCACTCCAATATCCCGATCCTCCTTTACCAATACAGTTTGATCCATTGCAGCACTCCGTCCGCCGCGTTTACGGCAGCAACCATATCCTTGCCATTGAGGCCTAACGTCTCATATCGGCTGTCGATGCTCCATCCTTTGACCACTCCCCAATTAATCGCCAGGTGTGGCTTCGATTTTATGTCTTGCTCGAGTAGGGCGTCGAGCCGCGCCAGTTTCAAAAGCTCTTCCAGATTGTGGGTGTGGATCTTGTTGGCGTATTTGGCGTCTGGGAAATCGTGGCGCCTCGTTCTCTTGGCAATACAAGCCTTGAGGGCGCATTCTGCGGCAAATCCTGACAAGTAATAGGCTCCGTGCTGCTTGCCAGCCTTGGCGAGAGCAGTGGCCTCGCTAGTCCGCAGCTCCGCGAGGAACTGAAAGTCCTTTCTGGTCTTGTTCATCGAAGGTCGAGTGGCGGTTCTGGACATGGGAGGACGATCAGAACGTTGTGGCCACCGTGAAGCGAAACGTCTTTCGCGGCTCGCGTAAGAGATAGCTCGGCTGATAGATCGAAACCGCCTGAGCATAGGTGTAATCGCCGGCGGCTCCCACGGGGAACATGTTGCGTGTAATAGGTGTGGGCGCGCTGACGGTTTCATCAATTCGCAGGGGGTTGTAAGCGTAATAGACGCGGAATGGCGCATTTACCACCGGCATGATGACTTGCAACTCCAGTCCGGTTGACATGCGCGGCTGGTAATTGGTGCCTGAGACCGGCTTGAGTTCAGCCGAGAACGGGATCGTAGACCCACCGGAGCAGGTGAAACTGGACGTTAAGGTCGGGCAGCCAAAAACTGTGGTTTGCAGGGCAGTGACCTGAGGTCCCGCAATCCGGAGTTGCGAATCGTTGGAGATGAAGTCGAATCCCGTGTCCACGAAGACGGCAACCGTGACTGGTCCCATGATGGGGACGCGGTACTCCACATTATTGACCAGGTTGGTGTCGCCACCAGGAAAGATGATCTGTTCAACCGGGATGGTGACGTTGTAAGTCCCGCGCCGCGGATTCGCCGGATCGAGGGGAACGCTGGTTCCGTCAGGATTTTGCAGAGGGATGGTCACGGCCGTGGGGAAGAACGCAACTGGGGAGATGGCGCGAATGTCGAAACCGCGAATGTCGGTATCGCCGCCCATATAGAAGCGGTCGAAGGGCGGAGCCACCTGGCCTCCGTATCCCGAGATCCACGAGCCCAAAACGCGGAATCCAAGGGTGTTGCGACCCTTGTTGACAGGGATAAATTTCTTGTACTCGGCAATCGGTTTGACGTAATTCACGTTGCCGCCAAGGCCCGCAAATTCGACCGCCATATACAAGCTCTGCCCCGAATGTGGACGCTGCGGATTGTCGATCCGGTTGTAGGAAAAGTTCGGGATAATCTTACTGGTGATGATGCCGTTCAAGGCGTTCGGGCCGGAGATACCGCGGAACGCCAGGGTCTCAAAATAATCGGTCGACGCCGCGCTGTACGTCGTGACCGAAGAATCGTCGAGCGAATACGTAATGCCCACCCGTTTGAACGAGCGCTTGATCGGGTAGCTCAAGGAAGTCGTTGCACCCGTGCTCGTCTGCGTGAAATTCTGCAGCAGGGCCTCGTAACTCGCCGGCAGGGTGACTGTCTGGTTAAGCTGGAGCGAAGTGAGTGCTGCCTGGTTGTAGTTGTAGCTGCTGTGGTACACCGTCCAGCCGAACTGCAGTGGCTTGTCAAACAGGTAGGGCTGAGTGAAGCTGACGCTCTCGTTTTTCTGATACTGGCCAACCTGGAACTGGAGCGATAAGCTCTCCCCCTTGCCAAACAGGTTGTTGGTGGTGTAGTTGAGGCCGATGAAACCACCCGCGAGGCCGCTGACGCCGCCCGTGAGGCCGATGCTATTCTTGCCTTTTTCCTTCACCTTCAATGTGATGTCAACTGTGGAATCCTGGACGTTCTGCTTGATCTCGGAATCCTGTTCGGGCTTGAGCACTTCGAAGTACTGTAGTTGATTCAAACGCAGCAAGCTCAGTTCCCACAGATTGCCGTTGTAAACCTGGCCTTCTTCCAGCGCCAGCTCGCGGCGAATGACCTTGTCGCGCGTAGTTGTATTCCCCTGAAATTCGATTCGGCGGACAAAGAATTGCTTGCCTTCATCGACATCAATGCGCAAGCTGATGAGTTTCTTTTCGTCGTCCGCCTCGGTGTTCGGGACAGGCGTGAAATTGATGTATCCAAGTGCGGAGTAGGCCTTTCGCAGGCTCTCCAAGCCTTTGCGGATGGCTTCCGTGTCGAAAATATCACCATTTTTGATCTTGAAGAGAGCGCGCAATCCCGCCGTATTCGTTACCGCCTTGTTGCCACTGAACGTAATCTCCTTCAGCCGGTAGCGTGCACCTTCTTCGACCGGCAGTGTGATATCGACGGCTTTGCCGGGGGACGATTTCTTGAAGGGCCAATACCAAAGCACGCCGCTGGTGTCATGGATCTGCGTCTTGGGGTCGGCAACCAGCGCCTTGAAGTAGCCCTTGGTCTGGTAGTAGTAGCGGACGCGCTCGGCGTCCTCGCTCAGCTTGGTGGAATCGTAGGTGCGGGGAAAAAGGTTTTCCAGGAAGATGGAGTGGGGAATCCCGATGGGCTTCAGGTTCTTCATCGCGGTGCGAAGTTCCCGCGAACTGATGGCCTTGTTGCCTTCGAAGATGATCTTTCCCACTTTCACCTTCGGGCCCTCCTTCACCACGAACGTAAGGGCGACTGCCGCGGGAGGAATGGGACGGACTTCGGAGCGGACGGTTGCGAACTGATGGCCATGCGCGGCCAGCAATTCCTTGATCACCACTTCCGCACGCTTTACTTTCGTCGGATCGTATTGGCTCTCCTGGGTAAGGCCGACCTTGCGTTCCTTAAATTTGTCGAGCACGTCACTTTGCGAAACCGAGCTCAAGCCAACGTACTTGATCTCGCGGATGGTCGGCTTTTCCTTGACGTAGACATGGATGATCCAGCCCTTGGCCGACGGTTCCCGCTCGATGCGCAGGTCGTCGAAATAACCCGTATTCCATAGGGAATTGAAGTCGCGCTCCAATGCCGCCTGGTCATACACGTCACCCGGTTTGGTGAACATGCGCGCCCGGATGGTTTCCGCCGGAATCCGGCGATTGCCTTGGATAACGATGCTCTCGATGACACCCTGTTGCGCCGCGCATGTGCCTGCGAGAAGGATGAAAGCGAAAAAAAGACTGATCGCCGTGGCACAGTAGCGCGTCCCGCGGGCGAACAGGGCCGCGGGTCCTACCTGAAGATGGCAAGAAATGACGAAACCTCAGTACAGGTTTAATGAAAGCGCAATTATACGGTACGGGTGCTCCGCATCGGAAACCGATTGCCCTGTCACTCTGCGACAGATGGCAAACCCTAACCCTTGTTGTAGCAGGAAGTTTCGGGAACGCGCTCGACCTCGACCAAGGTGGAATAGAACGTAGCACCACCACCCAGATCGGTGAGCCTGTCCGAGGTCAACACGTTGATGTTGAGGCCGGTATCGGACAGCTTTGCCCAACCTAATTGAGCACCGACTACGCCGGCCGAGAGCGTTCCATCGACGCGAGCGGTCAGGAAAATCTCGCCACGTTGGTTGTAGACACGAACGCGGTCACCGTCGATTATGCCGCGACGAGCCGCATCGGCGCGGCTGATTTCCATCTCATGCTGGCGCTCCATCTTCTGCAGACTGAGCAGATTGACGAACGTGGAGTTCAGAAAATTGTCAGCCTTGCGAGCGAGCAGCTCCAGCGGAAACTCTTGCGTTGTTTGCCGATGACGCGACTCCTCTGGCGGCACAAACGAGGCCACCGGATCCATCCCATGCGAGATCAACGCGGGGTCGAAGAGCCGGGCCTTTCGGTTTGGCGTATCGAAGCCGTTGGCGAATGGCAGCCACGGACGGTCGCTGTTGTCTCCGTGCAGGTCCAAACGCACGTAGGGGTCGCTTTCAAGACGCTGCCGGGTGATCCCTTTCAGTTGCGGCACGCCCGACTGCAAGGCCGCGTCGATCATGGCGTCGACTGGTTCACGGAAGCAGTCGTCCTCGAATCCCATGCGCAGCGCAAGTTCGCGAAAGAACTCGACATTGGATTTGCATTCGCCCAACGGCTCAATCGCAGGCTGTGAGACTTGCAGGTAATAGTGTCCATAAGCCTGGACCAAGTCTTTGTGCTCGAAGAAGGTCGTTGCCGGCAGAACCAGATCGGCGAAGTCGGTGGTGTCGGTGAGGAACTGCTCGTGGACTACGGTAAACAGGTCCTCGCGCTTCAGCGCGCGCCTGACCAGGTTCTGATCGGGGCAAACTGCTGCCGGATTCGAGTTGTAAACCATCAATGCTTTGATGGGGGGATTGTCGAGCTCGGTTAGCGCTTTGCCGAGTTGCACCATGTTTACGGTGCGAGCTGGGCGGCCCAACGGGCTCTTCTGCATCAGGTCATGGCGCTCCATCGCGGGACGGTCGAGCTGAAAGCCACCACTGGTTGAGAGTTGCAGGCCGCCGCCGACTTCCTTCCACGATCCCGTGATCACGGGCAGCATGCACACTGCACGAACGGCAGCGCCGCCATTCTCCGAACGCTGGATGCCGTAGTTCAGGCGGATCACCGCCGGACGCGTGGTGGCGTACTCGCGTGCCAGGCGCTCGATGTCATCGCGGGACACGCCGGTCCATTGCGCAACGCGTTCGGGTGTGTACTCCGGGAGCCGTTTCTCTAACTCATCGAAACCCTCGGCGTATCGCGCAATGTAATCGCGATCATGCATGCCATCGCGCACGATCACGTGCATCAAGCCCAGGGCGAGCGCAACATCAGTGCCGGGATTGATCGGGATGTGCCAGTCGGCAAGACGAGCGGTACGCGTGCGATAGGGATCGATCACCACCAGCCTGGCGCCGTTGCGCCGCGCCTCGTCGATGAACGGCCAGAGATGGACGTTGTTGCCGTGAATGTTTGCGGCCCAGGCGATGATGTACTTCGATTGGCGAAATTGCTCGGGCTCGGTCCCAATCTTGCGACCGTAGATCGAGATGACGGCGTCGCTGCCAGCTTGCGCACAGATGCTGCGATGCAGTTGCGACGCTCCCAGGCGATGAAAAAAACGCATATCCATCGAAGCGCCGTTGAGGATCCCGATGTTGCCGCCGTAGGAATAGGGCAGGATCGCTTCGGGGCCATATTCCGCGCGGATGCGGGTGAGACGGGTGACGATTTCGTTGAAGGCTGAATCCCAACTGATGCGCTCGAAAGATCCATCGCCGTGAGTGCCCTTCGGCGCCGTCCTCCGCATGGGATAGAGGATCCGATCGGGGGAATAGACACGGTCAAGGTATTTTGCAACTTTGGCGCACAGAAAGCCGCGCGTGATAGGATGCTCGGGATCACCCTGTATCTTGGTGGCGCGCCCCTCCTCCACCGTGATGAGCACGGCGCAAGCGTCGGGACAATCGTGCGGACAGGCGGCGTGGACGGTTCGCTTCATCGAGTAACGCCCTAGATTATCCCATGGAGGCAGTGCGAGCGTTTGCGGGAAAAAAGGCCCGGGTCGCTCCCTTCCCCGACCTTCCTTTTCTTCAAAGCAGCAACTAGTTGAGATGGAATCCCCGAAAGGGTATATAGTGTCGGGCTGTTGGGAGCTAAGAGCGATGCAGGTGCCGGCCAAACGCAGGCCGCGCCTGTGAATTGTTAGATTACAACACGGAGGCAAAGATGGCTCTCCTAGAGACACCGCAGGCAGTACAAGTGGCCGCGACGGTAATTGGTATTGCAGGGGGCTTACTCGGCCTCCTTAAGTATTTTTCGGATAAGAGGGAGAAGGAACTGCGCGAATGGCAGAAGGTTGTGCTCTACAAGATCTTTCGCCAGAACGAAATGGATCCCCTAAGTTTCACTTCTGTTCTTGAGAAATATCGCAGTGAGGCGCAGGCGTTTCCGGATATTGATCTGAAGAAGAAAGAGATCAGTGAAGATGCGCTACGAAGAGTGCTGCTCGAGTTGGCATCCTCCGGCATCCTCAGCCTTGAGCCGGCCAACTCATTTCGACTCAAGGTCTCTGTGCCGAAGATTGACGACACCGACTTACGGAACCGTATCAATAAAGAGTTAGTCAGCCTCATTGGCGCAAGCCCTTTTGTCTACACGCTCGATGACGTAGCCAGGCAAATTGCTCCGAAGGTTGGGTTAGAGTTCCAGATCCTTAGAAGTACATTACTCGTGTCGATTGACGCCGGTGTGCTGGAGATGAATGACGATGAAAAGATGGCGTTCCCGACTGGCGGCCGACCCAAGAGCTGAAGCGTGGCGGCAGTCGCCGCCCGTTAACCGAGCGCTGCTTGGGACAAAACGCTGGTTGCGCGGGACGAGTTGCAGCCGATGTGGTTGACGAATTCAGTTCCCGCTTGCTTTTGCTACCCCCTGTCGGAGTATGATTTCAACACCCATCTGGCCCGCCCGAGCACTTCAGAGGGAGAAGGCATTATGGTACGCAGACTCTTGGCAGTCCTGATTGTCGTCA
Organism: uncultured Acidobacteriaceae bacterium; assembly: GCA_963794545.1. Classification (GTDB taxonomy): domain Bacteria; phylum Acidobacteriota; class Terriglobia; order Terriglobales; family Acidobacteriaceae; genus Bog-257. The sequence continues at coordinate 776,764 of CAWCEH010000005.1, read as the reverse complement.
TTACCGCGGCATCCCTTCCTTCCGCAGCCAAGATGAGGGGTCCTTCCACGCCGGAAGAACGGGCGCGCGCGGTCGAGTACGTGCGCAGTCTGGAAGAGAATCCTCTGGCGAAAGATAGTCTCGAAAAGAGAATGTGGTTGACCGAGTGGATCGTGGAGGTCCCGGACTTCACCGTCAATCCCTGCTGCGAAGAGTTGGAGTCGCTCGACAAGGTGAACAATACGTACTCCAACCAGTTGCGGATGCAGGCGATGTATTCGCAGGCAGCATTCCTGTTGCAGCATCCCGAAGAAAAGAACACGGCGACCATCCAGGCGGCGGGATTGGCGGGGACCTTGCGCGCCTACCGTGCCATTCAGCGCTTCGATCCCAAGGCGAAGTATCCTTTTCTGGATAATCTCATCGCGCTGGAAAAGCAAGGCAAACTGCAACAGTACGTGCAGAAAAACATGTGCAAGGAAAATTACAAGGACAATTAGAACGTCGGCTTCTGTTTGCTTCCAAGGGCGCGCCAGTCGCGCCCTTCGTCATCTTTGCGCGATCGCGCAGGCTAGAACAGTTTCACTTGGGGTTTTACAGAGGCGTTCTAGCCTGGCTTGGGTGGACGGGGCATTCCCTGTCTGTTTCTTTGACAACCACACTCTTCGGCTCGCTGCCGCTTTTGCACGAGATGGGTGGGCCCGTGTCGCCAACCACTTCATGAAGCGCCGCGTTCAACGCTCTGGTGAGAAAGCGGCCCTTAGGCCTCGAGGTACACGTCTGTTGTCGATATGGGATTTTCAGGGTACGAGCGGAAAGCGCGGTTAACGGGCGGACGGAGTATTTCAGAGTTCCGCACCTAGTGCGAGGAACCGGCACAGGCTCGTGACTACGACTTCTTCTCTTCGGTCGGCGGCGGCGGCGTAGTTGTCGTCGAGTTACTTTCGTTCATCGACGACTTGAAGTTGCGGATGCCTTCGCCTAAGCCTTTGCCCAGTTCTCCCAGCTTTTTCGGACCGAAGATGAGCAGGGCAATTGCCACGATAACCAGCAGCTCGGGTAAGCCAAGTTTTCCACCAAACATAAGTCCTCCGGTCGAACAGCCCTTGCAAATAGATGGCGGGCTTCTGCCCAGATTCTAGGCTTTCGGGCAGATCGCGTCAAAGAATCTTGAGAAGTGCGGTTGCGATTCTCGAGTTGTCATCACGAACGGCCGAACCGGGGTCCCCAACGAGCGACGCTTTTGCGATTGTTGGGGTAAAGTTCAGGCCGTGAGGGATCTGCTGCTTTCCTCTCCGTGGTTCTCTGGGTAAACAACAACAGATTCCTCGCTGCGCTCGTAATGACAATTCCAGAGGCGAACCTTCAATCCGAACCGTCCACAAGGGCATTAGTTAGTTCTCGCGCGCTATTCGATGGCTTCAATCAACCCGGCCAACAACGCTGCCCGGCGCGGCAGTTCGGCGGCAACAATCGATTCATGCGCGGCGTGCGCGCCCTCGCCAACCGCGCCTAATCCGTCCAGCGTCGGAATCCCTATTCCGCCTGTGAAGTTGCCATCCGAGCCGCCGCCGACCGCGATCTCCGCCAACGGAAAACGGAGTTCGCGGGCAATTTTCCGCGCCAACTCAAAGAGCGCGACCACATGTTTGGTCCGCTCCATCGGCGGACGATTGATGCCACCTTCGATCTCGATTCTGCACTTCAGATTCACCGGTCGCAGCCCGCGAACCTTGCGTTCCATCACTGCGCCATCCGCTTTCCTGGCGATGCGCAGATCGACCTCGGCCTCGGCTTCCGCAGCGATGACGTTGGTGCGCGTACCGCCGCGGATGACTCCGACGTTGAGGGTAATGCCGCGCTTCAGATCGGTCAGGTGCGAGATGGCCTGAATTTGATGCGCCAGCTCAAGAATCGCGCTGTGACCTTTTTCAAAGTCGAGCCCCGAGTGTGCTGCTTGTCCCGTGACCTTCACGAGAAACGACCCCACACCTTTGCGCGCCGTCTTCAGCGCGCCCCCGGGGCCGGCCGGTTCGCAAACCAGGACCGCGGCGCATTGGCGCGCAATTTTCTCGGTCAGCGAGCGCGAGCTCGCGCTGCCTCCTTCTTCGTCGGAGACCAGCAGCACCGTCACCGGGCGAGGCAAGGCGCCTCGAATTTCGCGCAAAGCCCCGAGCGCAAACATCATCTGCGCAATGCCGCCCTTCATGTCGAAAACGCCGGGCCCGTAGAGCCGGCCTTTCTCTTCGCGCCACGGCATCGTCTGGAGCGTCCCGAGGTCATACACGGTATCGAAGTGGCCGAGCAGCAGCACTGGCTTGCGGCCTTTACCGCCGCTGAAATTCACTTGCAGATGGTCTCCGGCCGAGCGTTGACGATGGATTTTGACGCGACCACCTAGGCGCTCGAACTCGCATGCCAGGTAGGAGCACAGTTCGTCGCAGACTAGCTTGTTCTGCGTAGGCGACTCGCGCAGAACCAACTGGCGGACGCACTCCACCATTTCGCGTTGGCGGTCGGTCAACCAGAGCAGCATTTTGCGGTGATCCGGCTTGAGCGATCGGACATTCGGATTGGCCATGTTCATCTGTTGCCTCCGATGCGCAGCCATGCGCCCGCCGCTCCGCACCCGCTGCTCCGGAATGTATAATCGTGACTCTTACGGAACAAATAATGAGTGAACCGGTGAACCATGCGCCCGCAGGCGGCGACGATCTCACGCTCGACATTCAGGACATCCTGAGCATCCTGCCGCACCGCTTTCCGCTGCTGCTGGTTGATCGCATCGTCCATCTCACCCGCACCAAGCGGATCGTGGCAATCAAGAACGTTACCATCAACGAGCCGTTCTTCGCAGGGCACTTCCCCGATCATCCCATTATGCCCGGCGTGCTGGTGGTGGAAGCCATGGCCCAGGCCGGCGGCGTTCTGCTGTTGACCGAATTTCCCGACCGCGCGGAAAAGCTGTTGCTGTTCACGGGCATCGAGCGCGCGCGTTTCCGGAGGCCTGTGATACCCGGAGACCAGCTTCGTATCGAGGTAGAGGTATTGGCGTGGCGCGGGACCGCAGGCCGCATGCAAGGTAAAGCTTATGTCGGCGAAAAGCTTGCTTGCGAAGCGATCGTGACCTGCCGTCTGCTGAACCGCCCGAAGCCAGCGGAAGTTGTCCCGCAGCTCGCTCCTGCGACCGAACAGTCGTAACGTCCAGATGAACATTCACCCGACGGCCATCGTCGATCCCTCCGCAAAGATCCCTGCATCGTGCAGCATCGGGCCGTATTGCACCGTGAGCGCGGATGTGGAGATGGGCGAGAATTGTGAGTTGATCTCGCACGTCGTGCTGGGCGGCCCCGCTACCTGGGGCAGCAATAATAAGATTTATCCTTTCGCGGTGGTCGGCGGGGACCCGCAGGACATTACTTACGCGGGGGAACCAACACGGTTGGAAGTTGGCGACAACAATGTCATCCGCGAGTATGTCACCATCACTCGCGGCACGGTGAAAGGCGGCGGCACGACTCGCATCGGCAGCTATACGCTGATCATGGCCTACACGCACGTCGGACACGATTGCTTGATTGGCGATCATGTCATGCTGATCAACGCCGCTACTCTGGCAGGTCACGTCACGGTCGAAGAGTGGGCCGTGGTGGGCGCACTGTGTCCGGTGCACCAGTATATTCGGGTCGGTGCTCATGCCTACGTCGGTGGTGGAACGACTCTCACGCAGGACGTGCTGCCGTACTCCATGACCAGCGCCGAACGCGACACGCACGCCTATATGCTGAATAAAGTGGGACTGCAGCGTCGCGGATTTTCACGCGAGCGCATCGCCAAGCTGCATCATGCGTTCAAGGTCCTGCTGGCCTCGAAGCTGAACACGTCGCAGGCGCTGGAGAAGCTGCGGGCGGAGGGCGCGCAGGGGGAAGACGTAGAAGCATTATTGCGGTTTATTGAAACGTCGCAACGCGGGATCATAAAGTAGCCAGTAGCCAGTTGCCGGTAGTCAGTTGTCAGTTGCCAGTTGCCAGTAGTCGGTTGTCAGTTCGGAACGCCGGAACGAGGTAAAGGTGGGCAAGTCATATCGAGATCTGGTTGCTTGGCAAAAGGCGATGGATCTGGTGACCGCGATATACGGAATCACCGCCTCTTTCCCGCGAGAAGAAATCTACGGACTTACTTCGCAGCTGCGGAGGGCAGCTGTTTCCGTTCCCAGCAACATTGCCGAAGGACAAGGACGCCACGGTGTAGCGGAGTTCAGGCATTTTCTGCGCCAGGCCACCGGATCGCTGATGGAGCTCGAGACCCAAGTATTGATTGCCGAGCGGCTGCGCTACACCAATTCCGAGACAGCAAGTCAGATTCTCGATAGTTCTGCCGAACTAGCTGGGAAGGATTCTGAACGGACTTATGAATTCACTGAAGTAATTACTGGCAACTGGCAACTGCCTACTGACCTGGCGGTAGCTTTCTTGGGCTGCCGCTTTGCGTTGCTGATCTTCCTCTTTTGAACCTGAAACAACGCCCGCATTCCTTTTTTGAAGTTTTCTCTTGCTTCCGGGCCTTCTTTGTATTCTGCTTTCATGTGCATGACCAAAAAATCGTCATCGCGACATAGATCAAGTATATCGCCGCGGCAAAACCCACAAGCCTCGTCGTCCCAATTACGATCCCCCACAGAAAAGACCGCGAAGGGGAAATGTTCGTCAATTTTTCTAACGCTAATAAAGTGCCTAGTAGCCCTGCTAGGACTAATAACAATAATAGAAATTTTCCCACAGATGGAGGTAATACCAGGGACAGAAATAGAAAAGTCACAGCCATTTTCTATCCCTTTTAGCATTCATAACAGTGGGTACGTGTCCTTCCAAATAAAACAAGCTTTCTGTGACGAAACTAGCATGTCGGGAGGAGCCGCCTCGCTTTTCGATGGGCGAGACATAATGAAAGCGTTCCATCCACGCAATCCGGTTGTGGTTTATAGAGGGCACAATCAAATGATTTCTTGCTCTCTTTTGCACATTGATCCTCCAGTTACCCGAGCGGCCATGACAATTGTCGTGGAATACAATCAATGGCTTATTCGCTATACACGTCGCGAATATTTTAGTTTCACCGGCGTGTCCACTGACAGCGGATGGCAATGGCTGGAAGTAAGCCCAGATGATACCCGTAACGAGGTAGACGAAGCCATAAGACGCCATGACGAATCGAATAAGGCATACGAAAACTTTATGAAGCGCGAGGGTCACTGAATTCCCCTTGCTTACTCTACTGGCAACCTTTCCTTATGACAGAACCGTCGCGGGAACGAATTGGACTCATCGCAGGCAACGGCAAGTTTCCGTTCCTGGTGCTGGATGCTGCTCGCTCGCAAGGCATGCAGGTCGTGGTCGCGGCCATCAAGGAAGAGGCCTCGCCCGAAATCGAGCAACACGGTGCGGCTGCTGTTTACTGGCTATCGTTAGGTGAGCTCTCGCGGCTCATCGATACCTTCAAACAAGAAGGCGTTACGCGCGCGATCATGGCCGGGCAGGTCAAGCATAAGCAGATCTTCAGCAGCATCAAGCCTGACTGGAAGCTGGCCAAGCTCCTGCTTTCGCTGACCACCCGAAACACCGACTCGCTGATCGGAGCGATCGGCAAAGTTCTCGCGGAGGAAGGTATTACGCTGATGAATTCCACCGCGCTGCTGGAACCCATGCTCGCCAGCGAGGGAGTTTTGACGCGGCGCGGGCCGACCGACTCCGAGCAAACCAACATCACCTACGGACGCGCCGTCGCGCACCATCTCTCGCGCTTCGACATTGGCCAGACGGTGGTGATCGCCGAAGCCGCATGCGTTGCCGTGGAAGCCATGGAGGGCACCGACGCGACCATCCTGCGTGCCGGCGAGATTATGAAGTCGCCGTCGCTGGGCAAAGAGCCGTCGACATTGAGCCGCGCCCTGACCGTGGTGAAGGTTGCCAAGCCAAACCAGGACATGCGCTTCGATGTGCCGGTGGTTGGTCTGCACACGATCGAGACCATGAAGCAGGCCGGCGCAACCTGCCTGGCGCTCGATGCGGGGCGATGTCTGTTGCTGGATCGAGAAGGGCTTCTATCGGCAGCGAACGACGCTGGAATTTGCGTGGTCGCCGAGACGCCGGTCAGCCACATCCCTCACCACAATACGTAGAGACTTTTCCGGGTAAGCACAGCAAACGATGAATCGGTGATTCTCGAAGCGGTGCGCAGCAGCGAGAGCTTGCATCGGCCATTGCAAGAGCACTCCACCGAATCCGAAACGCCAGTCTGCAAATGGACATTTGCGGCACGGCTGAAGAGGCTGCTGAAAAAGTCCGAAAAGCAGATCCCTTGTATCTTAGCTGACACTGTTAGCCTGGGCCATCTTGAGGTAAGAGGAAGGCAGCGGGCTTCGGCGGGAGGCCGAGCAGATCCCGAGGCGCGTAGTCAGCAGCCTGCAGCGAGAGCGGCCCCCGCCCTACCTTTCTCACGCCGTGGAGAATCCGAGGCCTTAGAGCCTGCATTCACAAGGCTGGCGGGAGAGGATGCACAGGGTTGGGAGCCGAAGTCCAGCTTAAAACGGAGGCCGACCATGAACAAGAGCAAAGCTGGACAGAAACAGAACTGGTACGTGGGGATCGATGTCAGTGCGCGGGAGTTGGTGGTGGCCTTGGGGCAGCAAGCTGCGAGCTCGACCCTGGAGCGTTATGCCAACACGGCGGCGGGACAGCAGCAGTTGGCCCAGCGGCTGCGGGGTTTGCGGGCGGAGGCGGTGGTGGTTTGTCTGGAAGCCAGCGGTAACTACAGTCTGGATGTGGCCTTGGTACTGGCGCGCCTGGGAGCCGGGGTGAAGTTGCAGGTGGCCAATCCGCGGCGGGTGCGGCGGTTCGCCGAATCGCTGGGGCAGCGCAGCAAGACCGATCCGGTGGACGCGCGGGTGCTCTGCCAGTATGCCGAGCGCATGCCGCTGGTGGAGTGGCAAGCACCGACGGCGGCAGCTTTGCGGTTGCGCGCGCTAAGCCGCACCATTGCGGCGCTGGTCCGCATGTGTACCCAGCACAAGAACCGGCAACATGCCCTGGCCGCCAGCGCTGCGCTGTCCGCTTGCCTGGTGCGCGAGCTGCAGGCGCAAGTGCGTTACACCGAGAAGCGCATTGCCAAGTTGCGGCGCGACGCCGTGCGGCTGATCGCCGGCGAACCCGGCTTGGCCCGCCGCTGGCAGTATCTGCTGAGTGTGCCAGGGCTGGGCGAAAGCAGCGCCCTGGCGGTGCTGGCCGAGCTGGCGGTGCTGCCCGACACGCTGGACGAGCGGCAGTGGGTGGCGCACGCCGGTCTGGATCCCAAGCATCATGAGTCGGGTTCCTCGATTGCGCAGAAACCCCGCATCAGCAAGGCCGGTAACCGCTACCTGCGCGCCGCGCTTTACATGCCGGCGCTGGTGGCGGTGCAGCATGATCCCTCGCTGCGGGCCTTTTATCAGCGCCTGCTGGATCATGGCAAAGCCAAGCTGCAGGCGCTGGTGGCGGTCATGCGCAAACTGCTGCATGCGGCTTGGGGCATGTTTCGCAACGATCAACCTTACGATGGAGCCAAACTGTGCCCGCAGGCGTAAAAAGAGAGAGGTTCTCCGGCACCTCTCCAGAGAAAAAAAATCTTGAAATCGAAGAGAGAATCTCGGGGCTGAAGCCCTCCTAATGAACAACTCCGAACAGGCGCGCTAAGCCGGAAGGGGTACTCGGTCGTATCCCAGCTGGCGCGCTTGGCGGCGGAGGCGATGCTCGGTGCGCACACGGCAGCGTTGCTCTTCGGCAGCAAAAATACTTTCGTTATAAGCTTCTCCCGTGCGCAGGAGATGGAAGACGATCCGCGCCAGTTGGTGAGCCGTCGCCGTGATCGCCTTGGGAGCTCCCAACCGGCTGCGCATCCGGCGATAGTAATTTCCCAGATAGGACTGGCTCCGGTGCAAAGCTTGCGCCGCCAGGCGCAAGCTGCGGTTGAGCCGGTTTTTGGTCCGACGGGTTTTGGCCGACAGCACCTTGCCCCCGCTCTTGTCGGCCTGGGGACAAAGTCCCAACCAAGAGGCGAAAGCGGCCGCACTGGGAAAACGCGACACATCGCGTCCGATTTCCCCCAGCAAGGTATGCACGCTCAGGGCATTGAGTCCGGGCACCGCGGTCCGATCGACTCCCAGAATGCGGTACAACTCGCTGCCCAAGTCGAAGCCAAACTCGTTCTTGCGCGGCTGGTGGGGCTTGGGTTCCGGAGCCCGAGGGTTCTGTTCGACATCGATTTTGCTGTCCAACTCCCGCAAGTAGGTTTCGATCTCCTGATCGCAGGCCGCCAGCCGCGGGTGATAATAACGATAAGCTTGCAGCGACTGGTTGAGCGTAAACCGATGTTCCCGGCGATAGTCGCCCACCAGGGCCTGGGCGATGGTTTCGGCGCTGGCTTTGACCCGCCCGTCGCGCCGTTCCGCCAGCACCTGAGGGTCGCGTTCGCCAGTCAGCATGGCGTCCAGGATGGCCATTCCGCTTTGCCCGGTCAGATCGCTGAGCACGTGATGCAGTTGCAGATTCATCTGGCTCAGCGCCTTCTGCCTGTGCTGCACATGTTGGGCGGCCATTTCCACCAAGCCCTCGCGGTGACGAAGCAAGCAACGGATTTGGCAAATGACAGCTGCGGGCCGAAACGAGGCGCGCAACCGTCCCACCGAATGCAGGTACGGCAGCCCCGGGCAATCCAGCACATCGCTCTTGCGCCCGGGCACGTGTTTCACGTGTCGGGAGTTGACCAGACAGACCTCGATCCCGGCGGCTTCCAGAATCTGAAACAGCGGGATCCAATACACCCCCGTCGACTCCCTAGCTACCGTCCGAATGCGGCAAGCGAGCAACCATGCCGCCAGCGCTTGCAGATCTCGGGTAAACGTCGAGAAACAGCGGACCGGCTTCGGGTCTCGGTTCGCCGGGACGGCCAGGTAAATTTCCCGCGCCCCCACATCGATGCCGGCTGCGTTCGGCTCGATACATTCCAGACTTGGAACTGCACCACCCCGGCCTGCGCGCTTGTGTTTCATAGGTCTTGTCTCCTCCGCCGCCCTGCGGGCCAAGTCGTGGAGAAAGCGTAATCTCCTAAACGGGATCGTTGCCTCAGCAGCCAGACAACGTCACCACGGTCTCGACCACACAACTTGGAACCATGCTCGTGAACCGGGCTCTGTAAAGCACCAATGTGGCTGACGGCCTACTTCCCACAGCACGGCATGTCCTATGCTACCGTGCAACTCGCAACCTGTTCATTGCCGTTTCAACCTGCCCCGGCGGGTCGAGTGCTCGTGATGACCAAAACAAAGAACGTATCGGCGCACCTAAAGGTGCGCCCCTTCAAAACACCAGTTGAAACTTACTTTTTCAGCAGCCTCTGAAGCCGTGCCCCTTCAAAGCGTGAGGACTCTTCTAAAAATGCAGGTCAAGCGCCGCACTACCCGTACTCGAATTGGATCGCAGCGCTTTCCGAGACTGAGCTACCCGATCTTCAGCACGATCTTGCCGTAGTTGGCGCGCTGCAGCATGAGGCGATGTGCCTCGCCGGTTTGCTCCATCGGCAGGACGTGTCCGATCTCGGGATGCAGTTTGCCCTGTTCAATCCAAGGCTGCATGGCTTGCAGGCTGCGCGCGATCAGTTCGTGGTCCTTGGCCAGGATGCTGAGCCACAGCCCATGAGCGCTTAGGCTCTTGGCCATCATGGCGCCGGTGTCGAACTGGTGTCGCTGTCCGGTTGCCGTGCCATAAATGATGACTCGCCCAAACGACCGGCAGCAGCGCAGGCTCTTGGCGGTGTGCTCGCCGCCCAGCATCTCGAAGACAGCGTCGACACCCTCGTCGTTCGTCAGCTCCTTGATCCGCTTCTCGTAATCCGTCTCGCGGTAGTTGATGCCATGATCCAGCCCGAGCTTCTTCGCCCGCTCCAGTTTTTCTTCCGACGACGACGTTCCATAGGTTTCGATATTCAGCAACTGTCCGATCTGGATGGCAGCCGTGCCCACGCCACCGGCGGCGGCATGGATGAGGACGCGGCGCCGCTGCTGATCGTGGCGAAGAATTGGCTCGAAAGCGTTGGGCGTAAGTCCTGCCTTCCAATAGGCCAGATAAGCGGTTAGGAAATTCACCGGAAAGGCGGCCGATTGCTCCGAAGTCCAACCTTTGGGCTGGGGCCAAAGCAGCTTGGACTTCATGGCGATCTTCTCGGCGGCCGCGCCATATTGCGTATAGCCCATAACGCGCTCACCGGTGGCTTCGACCACTCCGGCGAATTCGCGTCCGGAAATAAACGGCGGAGGCGGAGTGCCGCTGTAAGTCCCGTGGGTTGACATGGTGTCGGCAAAATTGACCCCCACAGCTTCCACGTGCACGATCACTTCGTCCGCTTTGGGCTGCGGATCAGGCATCTCGCGTACTTCGAGGACTTCGGGACCACCGGAACGAGTGACGACGACGGCTTTCATGCTTTTGATTCTACGACGCAAGCGGTACAAGGCGCTGGTGGTGATGATGGATGTCTGAAGTCGCGTCGAATAGAGCAATGTCACACTTGGGGTGGAGCACCGCTTCAGCGGTGCAGGTTAGGACTCGGACGGAATCGGCTTCAGCCGCTGAGGTAAGAAAACATTACCTCAGGCGCTAAAGCGCAATCCAGGAACTGGTCGAGATGAGCACGCCTACAAGGCATGCTCCACCCGTTGCCAACACACTCGGAGTGAAACTGCTCTAAGATTCGGTTGCGGAGGCCAGTGATGACACCGGAGAGTAGGCCAAGTTTCGTGGGCGTCGAGTTGTACTTCGCAAATCTGGAAGCGGCGAAACAGTTTTATACCCAGCTACTGGGCCTCGAAGTGTCGGAAGAGCAGAGCGGACACTTTGTGAAGTTCGACCGTGGCTCGGGATTCGTTTGCCTGGAACGAAAAGGATCGGAGTCTTATCCCTTCGCGGACAAGGCCGTTCTCTTTTTCGAGGTCAGCGACTTGGCCAGCAGCGTAGCGGCGATCGGGCGGGAGCGTTTCGTGCAGGTTAAGGCGACATGGGCGGTACTGCACGATCCTGAAGGCCACAATGTTTTGTTGCTGCAGAAGGCGCAGGTCCGATAACAGTTAACGGTCTAGCGCTTCGGCGCGGCGTGCAGGGGAGCAAGTCCGACCTTGGCTGCATACCTATCGATCCAATTTCGCTGCTCCTGGGTCTCCGGAACGGCGACACCTCGGACGGCGCTTAGCAATTCAAGTGCTGCGTCAGGATCCATTCCTTTATTGATCAGAAGACAAGCTGCTATCAATCCAGTTCGGCCGATCCCTTGGCGGCAATGTACCAGTACATTCTTGCCGGAAGAGAGGACTTCGTCCACTCGATTCAACATCGAGTTCAGACTTGATTCTGAATCTGGCACCTGACGATCCTGGATAGGTAGAGAGAGAAATGCAATGCCTTGGGCTTCGGCCTCGCGACTCTCATCTTGAAGTTGCAATTCACGCTCTTCGTCGGCGGTGAGAAGCGAGACCGCGGTATCAACGCCGGCCACTTTCCAACCGGCCAGCTCATCTTTGAGCCAGTCACCTCCGCGCGGTCGTGCGGCAAGCGCCAGCTTCCCACGCCATGGCCCTTTCACCCAATGAAGTTCGATTCTCATGGTCCGTCTTCGTCCGCCTTTTCTACAATCTCTCTCGGCAGTGTATCAACTTCCACGCCCCTCTTGCGGAGCACATGAATTCGATGATGTCCATCGAGTATGGTTCCATCCAGCCTGGTTTTCAAACACCCGCGACATCCTGGGAGAAGGGAAGCGATCAATGACTCTGTAGGAACCTTTTCCATAACGGCGATTTTTGCCTCGCTAAGGAAGCCCTGCAAGTGGAGAAATTTCAAGGGAGGATATTGGCGAGTCATCGGACAGTCACATTGCCGCAAAAATAAGCAGTGCGTGATGTTGCGATACTTACGCCGAAGGCGCCGGTGTCGCCATAAACTCCAGTGCGCGCCCGATGTACTGCTTAAGCTCACGGCGATGCACCACGGCGTTGAGCATTCCGTGTTGCAGCAGAAATTCGCTGCGCTGGAAGCCTTCCGGCAATTTCTGCCGAATAGTCTGCTCAATGACGCGGGGTCCGGCAAAACCGATGAGGGCGCCGGGTTCTGCGATGTTGAGGTCGCCCAGCATGGCGAAGGACGCCGTCACGCCGCCGGTGGTGGGGTCCGTCATCACCGAAATGTAAGGCACTTTGGCGTCGTCCATGCGGGCCAGGGCGGCAGAGATTTTGGCCAACTGCATGAGGCTCACGACACCTTCCATCATGCGCGCGCCACCGGAGGCCGAAACCACAATCAGCGGGAGCTTCTCATTGGTAGCTTTCTCCACGGCCCGTGTAATCATCTCGCCCACGACCGCGCCCATCGAGCCCCCGATAAAGGAGTATTCCATCGCGCTGACGATGACCGGCTTGCCGTTCAGTTTGCCGCGGGCGTTGATGACGGCATCGTTGAGCCCGGTGTCCCTTTGCGATTTCTTCAGGCGCTCAGCATAGGGCTTCAGGTCGGTAAACTTCAGCGGATCGGTGGAGACGATGTTGCCGTCTTCCGTCTCGTATTTGCCGTCGTCGAGCAGGTAGGCGATCCGGGTGCGAGCATCAATGCGGAAGTGGCGATCGCATTTCGGGCACACGTTGAAATTTTGGTCGAGGTCTTTTTTCCAGATGATCTGGCGGCACTGGTCGCACTTGACCCAGAGGCCTTCGGTCTTGACCCGCTTCTCGCCCGAAGTGTCGAGCTCGCCGTGTTCCCGCTTGAACCATGCCATAAAGGTGATCTTTTATTCTATGATTTCGCTGCGCTGCTCGTTGGCAGCGCAGCCTTGACCTGTTCGACCGTTAATTGCGGATCGGCGACTTCCACGATCAGCTCATCGTAACGTTCGTCTCGCAACTCAATGACGACCGTGTTGTCGGGATTGTGCACATCCCAAAAAATCCGCTTGCCGTGTTGATAAAAAGTGCCGGCAGTGAGCACTCCGGGGATGTTGGTTCCCGGCAGTCTGATGCCGTGCCACCAGCCGTGAGCAACGGACGGGTCGGCCCGAATCCCGGCAATGTGTCGCAGCGGGATTTCCAGCGAGCTCTTTAGCGCCCAGAGCTTGTCGGCTCCCCGAACATGCAAATGGAGGCTGCCATCCGCAATTGATAGCTCAACCATTCAGGTAAGGATTAAGTGTAGCCGACGGGGGAGAGCTTGTCGCGTTAGTACTTCCCAGGGGGCCTTGCCCGGGTAGAGCGGACCTCAGCTCCGCGTCCAGCCGCGGCTCCGAAGTTCATGCTTTCAGCCCACTGCGCCGCAGTGGGCTGAAAGCATCATCAAAAGAGTGGCATCGACGCGGCGCTGAAGCGCCGCTCTACCCGAGTTTTCGCAGGTACAGCAACAAATAGGAACCGCGTTAGTACTCGATGCCGCGCTGCGCCTCGATGCCTTTGGTGTAGGCGTGCTTCACTTCCCGCATCTCGGTGACGGTGTCGGCGATCTCGATGATATCGGGGTGGGCATTGCGACCGGTTAGGATGAGGTGTACCATCTCCGGCTTTTTCTTCAGCGTGGCGACGACCTTTTGCGGATCGAGCATCTTGTAGGTAATGGCGTAGTTGATCTCATCGAGGATGACGAGGTCCCATTTGCCGGAAAGTATTTCCTTCTCGGCTTCGGACCACGCCTCTTCCACCAGGCGAACGTCTTCCGGATCGGTTTCGGCGCCGCCGACCTTCACAAAGCCGCGCCCCATCTGCTTCATGACGAAGTTGTCGCCAAAGGCCTTCACCGCGTCGAGTTCGCCGTAGTGCCAGGAGCCTTTGAGAAATTGCAGCATGAGCACTCGCATGCCATTGCCGACGGCGCGCAAAGCCGTGCCCATGGCCGCGGTAGTCTTGCCCTTGCCGGGGCCGGTGTTCACGATGATCAGTCCTCGACGCACATCTGCCATGCAGAACCTCTCCGGAAGTTTGCGAGACGCGCTTCAGTCGAGCGGCTGTCCCAAGAACATCCTAAACCAGCATCACCCTTTCTTCTTTCTGAGCTTTTCGTTAAGCCATTCGTGATGGAAAGTTACGCCGAAGATCAACATTACAGCCAGGAGGCAGTAAATGGTTATGATGATAACGGTCATTGCGTCACCTCCGAAACCTGTCAGTCGAGGCAGGTGACTATCTTCACGATAACCTTTGCCATTCTGGTTTGTCAGTGACGACGGGCAGAAGAGCGGGTGACGGCGGTTCCGATGAGGGAATGCAGTGATTATCGCGACTGCGCTGACAGCGACTCGGCCGGAACCTGCGCCAGGGAATTTGCCGCTTCCATGCCAGAGCGAATGCAATCGGGTACGCCGATGCCATGATAGGCGTTGCCGGCGAGTGCTAGGCCGGGAATCTCCAAGACCCGCTTCTCAATGCGCTGCACCCGTGCGATGTGTCCCGGCTCGTACTGCGCCATGGCACCGCGCCAACGATACACGCGCGCGAAGATGGGCCGCGCATCGAGTTTCAGAATGTCCTTGAGTTCGCGGTGCACGGTGTCGAGTATCTGGTCATCCGTAAGGCCGAGGACCGCCTCATCGCGCGCCCCTCCCAGGAAACAGCGCAGGATGCCTTTGCCCTCGGGCGCGCGGTGCGGAAACTTATTGTGGACAAAGGTGCAGGCCAACATGCGGGTGCCCTCGCTGCGCGGCACCAGGAAACCGAATCCCGGAGGCAAAGCTACCAGTTGGTCCATGTAGTAGCCGAGGGTGACCGTGACGGACGAGCTGTAGGTGATGTCGAGCAGGTTGCGCGCAAGACCGCGGTCCACGCCATCCAGCAAAGTCCCCGCAACATTCGCGGGACTGGCTATGAGCACGGCATCGAAGCGCTCCTCGCCATTCATCTCGACCGCCACGCGCCACGACGAAGACGAATCCTCGGGATAAACGCGGAGGATATGCGTGCGCAAGCGGATGGATTCGGGATCGAGGCGGGCGGTGATGGCGTCCACCATCTGTTGCATGCCGTTCTGCAAGGACGTAAACAGCGGACGCGGAGACTCTTTGCGCATAGCCATCATTTTTTTGTGCGCCGCCAACATCGCTCGGCTGAGGCTGCCGTACTTCTCTTCCATCTCGACGAAACGGGGCAACACCGCGCGCGCGCTTAGCTTTGCCGCGTCTCCACCATAGACGCCCGACAGCAGGGGATCGGCCAAGCGGTCCACCACCTCCGCTCCGAAGTGACGTGCGACGAGTTGGGCGACCGTTTCGTCCGTCTGCATGGGCCGCGGCGGATGCAACAGCTCGCGCGCCATGCGGAGCTTGGTGCTCCACGAGAACAAAGACGAGAGCGCGGTAGGAACCAGTTGGGTGGGCACCATGAACATAAGACCGTCGGGCATGACCACCAGCCGGCCCTTCACCATGATGTAGGTTTTGCGCTGTGCGTCGTTGGAGCCGATCAACTGATCGGCGATGCCGAGGTCCTTGCACAACGCAAGCGCCCAGGGTTTTTCAGTGAGGAAAGAATCCGGCCCGGCTTCCACCAGGCAACCCTCCACCCGGTCGGAATACATCGATCCGCCCAGCCGCTGGCCGCTTTCAAAGAGGGTGTACTGCAGATCGGCTCCGGCGGCACGCGCCTTCTCCAGATAGAAGGCGGCGCTCAGTCCGGAAATTCCTCCACCGATGATGGCAATGCGCTTCATACGGCCGCAAAGACTCCTTCGAAGTCCCGGAGGCTAAAGAGAGTGAGTCGCAACCTCTGCCGTCCCTACGGGACTCGGTCTCATCTCCCACCTTACCCAGCGCTGAAGCGCTGGGCTAAGATCTTTCGCCCCATTCGGGGCTGGTTCTTGCCCGCTTCACTCCACTGCCGCACACCGAGCCGAGGTCGCGACCCAGTCCTAAAGGCCCGCACTACCCGAACGTCACTTTGTTCGGAGTCATAACCCGGCTTCGCGCCAAATCGGCGACGGCCCGCACAAACAGCGGCGAATCGTTCAACGATTCGGCCCGGTAGAGCTTCATGCCGCGTTCCCCGGCAAATTGCCGGAACAGGATATCAACGTCGAACAGAATTTCCACATGATCGCAGACGAAGCCGATAGGCTGCACGAAAACGCCCGTCTGCCCCGATTCCCGCAGACTCACGATGGTGTCCTCCACTGTGGGACCCAGCCATTCGCCGCCCGACATTCCCTGGCTCTGGAAAGCGAAGCGCCACGCGCCAATCTCAGGGACTTGCGCCGCGACCAGAGCCGCGGTCTCGCGGGTTTGCGTCTCGTAGGGATCGCCCTCGGCAACGGTCCGCTGGGGAACACTATGCGCCGTGAACAGCACCGGCAACTGCGAGCCGTGTTCGGCGCAAGCCTTTGTCCAGCCAGCGCGTAGTTTTTCGGCAAACGCCGCAATCAACAAGGGACGATCGTGCCACTCCTCGACAAAATCGATGGCGAATGCAGGGTCGCGCCCGAACAGCACCTCTTTATAGAGTCCGACGCTCGTTCGTGAGTTGTGGGGAGCGAGACAGATCGCGACCACGCTGGTAATGCCGTCGGCAGCCATCTGCTGCAACGTGTCCGCGATAAACGGATGCCAGTTGCGCATGCCAACGTAAACCGGAAGCCCCAACTCGCGCGCGACCCCGTCGGCCTGCTGGCGAGTGATTCTGGTCAGTGGCGAGCTGCCAATCAGCGAGTAGCGATGCTGCACCTCGCGCACCACAGCCTCCGGCATGGGCCGGCCGCGCGAAATGTTCTGCAGGAACTCGGGAATGTCCTCCACCCGCTCGGGACTGCCATGAGCGATAAGCAGAACCGCCTGCTGACTCATTCGGTCCTCGCGGGACTGGCCGTCAAGCTGAACTCGTGCACAAATTGCGCCAGGTCTTTCACGTTGGACACCGGAGTGTGCGGCAAGATGCCATGGCCGAGATTGAAGATGTGCCCGGGCCGTCCGTCCGCCAGGCGCAGAATGTGCTCGGCCCGCTGCTTCAACTCCCGCCACGACGCAAACAGCAACACCGGATCGAGGTTGCCCTGCACAGCGCGGGTATGTCCCACGGTGCGCCAGCCTTCGTCGAGGGGAATCCGCCAATCCAGGCCGATGACCTCCGCTCCGGTTTCCGCCATGGAGGGCAACAGGGTGGAGCTGTCGGTGCCGAAGTAGATGATCGGCACGTGAGTTTCCTGCTGTAACCGCCGGATGAGCTGCGTGGTGGGCATCAGCGCGTAGCGGCGGTAATCTTCCACGCTCAGGCAGCCGACCCAACTGTCGAAGATCTGCAACACGTCGGCGCCGGCGCGCACCTGCGCCGCGGCATACTCCACCAGCACGTCCGTCAGTTTGGTGACCAACTCGTCCCAAACTTCGGGCGAGTTGTACATCAGCTTCTTCACTTCCAAGTAGTGCCGCGACCCGCCGCCCTCGACCATGTAGCTGGCGAGGGTAAACGGCGCGCCGCAGAAGCCGATGACCGGCAGCTTGTTTCCGAAGTGCTTGACCACCAGGGCAACCGCGTCGGCGACATATCCCAGTTCGGCAGAGCGATCGGTCCGCAGAGCCTTCACATCTTCCGCGGTCCGGAGAGGCTTCTCTATCACGGGCCCTTCTCCCGCTGAGAAATGAAACGGCAAGCCCATGACCTCGAGCGGCAGCAACAGGTCCGCGAAGATGATGGCAGCGTCAACCTTGAGGTACTCGGCGGCGGTGATGGTCACTTCGGCGGCGAGTTCCGGCTTTTTGCAGATTTCGACCAGAGAATGGTGCTTGCGGATGTCGCGGTATTCCTGCATGTAACGGCCAGCCTGGCGCATGAACCATACCGGAGTGCTGTCAGTCGGAAGCCGTCTACAGGCGCGTAGGAACAGGGATTCGGGGGCGGACATAAACCACTATCGTAGCATTCTGGCGCAGGGCGTTCCGGTGGGGGAGCACAAAAGCGCGGGTGTTTTTGCGTGACATGAAAGAGCCTGGCTAGGGTTAATTCGCTATGACAACCGTCCGGAGATTGTGCCCACCACCCGCCGGAGACGGGCGAGAAGCGAGAAGCACGGAGCACCGCAGGGAAGGGTGTGACAAGGTTGGCCAAGAGGTGGAGGAACCCATGCACACGAATGTGCCCAGCGATCAAGCGCTTTCGTCTCTTGTTACAATGAGGTTAACGCTGAAACAATTGATCGTACTCTCAACGATCATGCGTCCTACATCTCTCACCGGACCTGACTTCACCCACAGTCGCAACGGGGACGGAACCATCACATCTGTTTGTAACCACTGTCCATTGACAATTGCCCGGACGGTTGATGCAGCAGACTTGGCAGAACTCGAATCAAGGCACGTATGTCAGCCGGTCGAAAGGCGTCAAGTGGCCCGCATCGTCCATCGAACTTACGTCCCGACCAAGCAGGCGGGTGACCGTTTAGGCAGTTCCGGATTGTCGCGGTCTGTCAAGGTTGACTTAATTAGGGCACATCTTTTTTTGCACCCTTGCTCTCGATGCGAGAAATCTGTGGAGCACCTGAGTGCAAATGACGAGCGAGTGTGCTTCACGTGTCAATTCAGCCTGAAACAACGCTGGAACGCGCTCGCATCGGTCGCGCACGTCCCGCCCAAAGACGGGGAGACCGGACGCTGCCACGAGGTTCTGTTGTATTCGAGCGATGAGGTTTTTCTACATAGGTTTACTCGTTTTATCGGAGCCGCACTAAGAGTCGGTGATGCGGTTGTAGTAGCCGCGACCGAATCGCACCGGAACACTCTTTTCCAGCGATTGGTAGCGGAGGGCTCGGATGTTGCTGCCGCCCTTGACCAGGGAAGATATATCCCGTTGAGTGCTGCCGACGCACTATCCACATTCATGGTCAATGATCCTTCTCATCCGGTGCGATTTAGGGAAGCGGTGAATGCTCTCCTTGTGGCGGCGAAGAAAGCGGCAAGGGGAAAGCAGCCCCACGTTGTAGCTTGTGGAGAATGTGCGCCTTTGTTGTGGCAGGAGGGAAAGGCGGAGGCGGCGGTTCGGCTTGAAGGACTCTGGGACGAGATAGCCAAGACAGAGGGTGTGGATATTCTGTGTGGTTACCCAGGGGGGAGCTTTCGCCGCGAGCAAGGGAGCGACACACTCCAAAGAATCATCGCAGAGCACTCCGCGGTTCATGCCGGATGAAGAAAGCTACCAAGTCGCCCTCGCGCTGAAGCGATTTGCGAACAACTGATAGAAACAGGATCGAAGCCGCGCCACAATTGGTCGTGTTTTAGCATTGATACCGTGCCAGGAAACGGTCATTCCCGTCGCCGGCAGTCGTGGTACTCTTCTTTCAAGCAGGAGTGGCCCTCATGGCGCCGCGCTTCTTCGTCTTAGTTACCGTATCTCTCACGCTCTGCCTTTCCGTCGGTCTGCTTTCGCAGACTGCCAAACCTCCCGACAATCCTGACCTGATCGCGGCCGATCAGCTTTACAAAGCCGGCAAGTTCGCGGAGGCGGCAGAGAAGTATCAAGCGCTTCTGAAGATCGACCCCAAGCTGGCGGCGGCCGAGGCCGGGCTCATCGAGGCATTACTGCGCCAGCAGAAGATCGATGAAGCTTCCGCCGAGGCGGACAAAGCGCTGGTCGCTCAACCTAATTCCGCGGCGGTATTGGCAACGATGGGTGATGTGCAGTTTCGCCTTGCCAAGATGACCGAAGCGGAGACGTCTTACCACAAAGCGCTGCAAATCGACCCTCGGGAAATCCGTGCCTATCTGGGTCTGGCTCGTCTCTGGGGCGCATACTCGCTCTACCGCCATGCCTACGATGCGCTGAAGGTGGCGTATCAGATTGCTCCAAACAATCCGGAAGTCCAGCGCTTATGGTTTGCCAGGCTTTCGCGCCGCGAGCGCCTTGCAGCCATCGAGGCATATCTCGCCGGTCCGCATCCGGACGATCCCGAACAAACCGAGTACCTGCAGCACTATCTCGAATTCCTCAAGGCCACGGTTGACAAACCGATGCACGCCTGCCGCCTGGTCAGCAAGGTAGAGCAGACCGATACGAAGCTGCAACAGATGTTGCGTGATCCGCGACACGTCGTTGGCTATGGCCTAGAGGTCAAGCTGAACGACCGCACCAGCCGACTGCTGTTGGACACCGGCGCCAGCGGAATTCTCATTGGGCGAAAAGGTGCGGAAAAAGCTGGTCTGACGCGCATCTCCGACATTCGGTTTCGTGGAATCGGCGATAAAGGCCTGCAGGGCGGTTACCTGGCGGTGGCCGATCACATTCGAATCGGCGAACTGGAGTTTGCAGACTGTGTGGTCACGGTCATCGATCGCGCTTCCGTCACGGACGAAGACGGCCTGATCGGCGCGAATGTCTTCGGCTCGTATTTGATCGACATCGACTTTCCGGAGGGGAAGTTGAGATTGTCGCCGCTTCCCAAGCGGCCGGATGAGACGGTGGCCCCCACGGCGCTCAATAGCGAAGGCGAGTCCGGCTCGCATCCCGACGACAGCGCAGGCGATCAGAAGGCGGAAACAACCGGCGATGCCAGCAAGACGGCCACTGTCGCCTCCGAGGCTCGTCTTCCCAAAGACCGCTACATCGCTCCAGAGATGAAAAGCTGGACTCCTGTCTTCCACTTTGGCCATGCACTCCTGATCCGGACCGAGGTCAACGACTCGAAGCCGATGCTGTTTCTAATCGACACAGGCGCTAGTACCAACCTCATTTCCACACGGGCGGGACGCGAAGTCACCAAGGTCAGGTCCGACCCCAATATGCACGTAAAGGGACTCAGCGGGACTGTGGCCAATGTTTACAGCGCCGACAAAGCAACGCTTCGATTCAGCCGCTTCTCACAGAAGAACCTGGATATCGTGAGCTTCGATCTGTCCAAGGTCAGTAAGAACACGGGCACCGAGGTCTCCGGCATTCTTGGGTTTCAACTGCTGCGGATGTTGCAAGTCAAGATTGACTATCGCGACGGCCTGGTTGACTTCACCTATGACGCGAGCCGGTGGCATTGATGAAGCCGCCGGGAAAAAACAGTGGCCGAGCGCTGAGATCTGCTGTAAAAGATTCCAAGCCAAGCAAAACTCAGGGTTGCCTGCCCCGCCCTAGCCAAAACCGGGCTAGAACGGGGCACCCCAAGTTCGATTATTAGTCGGAAAACTCAACCGTCCCGTCCGCCTATCCCCCATGCCCCCGCTCTGTGTCCGCCGTCACCGACTGCCGTGCCGCGCTTTTCCTACACTGGCCTTGACTGCCCATGTCCAACTCCGCGCCAGCCCGGGTGAATCCCTGGATCGTGACCATCGCCGTGATGCTGGCGACCTTCATGGAGATCCTCGACACGACGGTGGTCAACGTTTCCATCCCTCACTTGGCGGGGAACCTGGGCGCGACGGTGGAAGAGGGTACGTGGGTGGTGACCTCGTACCTGGTCTCGAATGCCATCATTCTGCCGATGTCCGGATGGCTGGCCAATCGTTTCGGACGCCGCCGCATTTTGCTGACCTGCGTCGGCGGCTTCACGCTTACTTCGCTGCTCTGCGGTATGGCGACCAGCCTGGATTGGCTCATCTTCTTCCGCGTGCTGCAAGGCTTGACTGGCGGCGGATTGCAGCCGCTGGCACAGGCTGTCCTGCTGGAGACCTTCCCTCCCAAGAAGCATGGCACGGCAATGGCGGCATTCGGGCTGGGCATCATCCTCGCGCCTATTCTTGGCCCCACACTCGGCGGCTGGATTACCGACAACTACACCTGGCGCTGGATCTTCTATCTCAACCTGCCGGTCGGCGCGTTCTCGATGGTGATGATCAGCGCTTTCGTTCGCGATCCGCACTACATCGGCAAAAACAAGACCGGTGGGGTTGACCTGTGGGGCATCGGATTCCTAGCGCTCGGCTTCGGGATGCTGCAAGTCGTGCTCGACACCGGCCAGCGCAAAGATTGGTTCGGCAGCAATCAGATTCGCGTGTGGACCGCGCTCTGCGTGTTCGGACTGGTCGCCATGGTGATCCGCGAGTTGAAGGCGCGTCACCCGATCGTCGACCTGCGCGTTCTGAAAGATGTCACATTCAGCGCCGGTACATTTCTGATGACCATGCTCGGGTTCGTGCTGTACGCCAGCCTCATGCTGCTGCCGATCTTCCTGCAAACGCTGCTCGGCTATCCGGCGTTACAGGCCGGGTTGGCGCTGTCGCCCCGCGGACTGGGATCGCTGGTCATGATGCCGATTGTCGGCCAACTGACCAACCGCTACGATCCCCGCAAACTGCTAGGCCTGGGACTGCTGGTGGGCGCCTATACCATGTTCAGCCTCTCGCACCTGAACCTGAGTGCCGGCTACTGGGACATCTTCTGGCCGCAGGTGATCCAGGGTGGCGCCATGGCGTTTCTCTTTATCCCGCTGATGGCAACCAGCATGTCTGGCATTGCGAAGGAAAAGATGGGCAACGCTACCAGCATCTACAACCTGATGCGCAATATCGGCGGCAGCTTCGGCATCGCCACCATGACGACCTTCCTGGCGCGCCGCAATCAGGTACACCAGGACCAGTTGGTCGGCCATGTTTCGGCGTACGACCCGAGCATGCGTAACATGATGCGGGGACTGCAGGGCTGGTTCCAGCTTCACGGATACAGCTCAGTGGACGCGGGCAGGAAATCGCTGGCCGCCATCTATGGCATGGTGCAACAGCAGGCGGCCATGCTGTCGTTCGTCGAGGCGTTCTGGGTGATGGGAGTGATCTTCCTGTGCATGCTTCCACTGCTGTTCCTGCTGCGGAATGCGCGCTCGTTGCACCCGCATACGCGGAAGACGCCTGCACCGGTTCGGCAGCGCAAATCGGTCGCAGCAACAGTCGAGCCAGAGGAGGAATTGGTGGGAGTCGGGTAGTGGGCGGATTTCAGAATGACACATCCCCAAATCGGTTAGCGCGCCCCTAACCTGAATTAGCCATCAGGTCGTAGGCTTTGAAGGGGCACGGCTTCAGCCGTGCCCTAGCCTGCGATCATTCATGATGGCTTTAGCCACAGAGGGACTTCGGTGTTGAGACGAAGTGCGACTTACCTCAGGGGCAGAAGCCCAACTCTCCGCGCTCATAACGGCACGGCTGAAGCCGTGCCCCTTCAAAGCCACCAAAGGAGATGGATAATTCAGATTCAGTGGCGCGCTAACCGTGCATCTTAGGACCGGATAAACTCTGAGGAAACGCTACCGAACGAGGCCCTTACCTCTAGAATCAACACATGTTCCCAAGCCCCGACGTGCATGGCGCGCCGTACCGCGGGCGACTCGCGCCCTCGCCTACCGGGCTGCTGCACCTCGGCCACGCCTGCACATTCTGGGTTGCCTATCGCCGCGCTGTCGAGCACGGCGGAACGCTGATCTTCCGCAACGAAGACCTGGACCCGCAACGCTCCAAGCCGGAGTTTGCGCGGGCGATGATGGAAGACCTCGCGTGGCTCGGCATTCGCTGGCAGGAAGGGCCAGACCTCGGCGGTCCCTTCGCACCGTATGAGCAGAGCCAGCGGCGCGAGTTCTATCTGGCCGCGTGGCGAAAGCTACGCGATGGCGGATTCATCTATCCCTGCGATTGCTCGCGCAAAGACCTAGCCCTGGCACCGGCTGCGCCGAATGAAGGCGATGACGAGCCAATCTATCCGGTACGCTGCCGGGAGAAGATCGTCAACGCCACCCAGTATGAAGCCCCAGCAGGCGTGAACTGGCGATTTCGAGTGCCTGACGGCGAGAAGGTGACCTTCGACGATCTGCGGCAGGGACCGCAGTGCTTTCTGGCGGGCAAAGACTTCGGCGACTTCGTGATTTGGCGGCGTGACGACGTACCCGCCTATCAACTGGCAGTTGTGGTCGACGACGCTGCCATGGCGATTACGGAAGTGGTGCGCGGCGCAGACCTGCTGAAGTCCACAGCGCGGCAATTGCTGCTGTTGCGCGCGCTCGGTTTGCCGGCTCCGGCTTACTACCATTGCGATCTGGTGCGTGACGAAGTGGGAGTTCGACTGGCAAAACGGCACGATGTCCTCAGCCTGCGCAAGCTGCGCCAGCAGGGCTATACGCCCCAGCGCGTGTTGGATCGGTGCACGCAGCGGCAACCGCAATCCTCCGGTTGCGTCAAACCCCGGAACAGGATATTGTCTCCGCGCACCTTCAGAGGAGAGAAACGATGCGATTAAATTGGGGCGCCATACTGTTGGCCGGGGTGACGGACTGGATCTTGGGCGCGGTATGGTTCACGGCTTTCAGGGTACCCTGGCAGGCAGGCACGCGCATACCACCGGAGGAGTTGCAGGTTTACATGGCCCATCCGAATTACTGGCCCTACATTGTCTCGCTGATTTGCAGCATCGTGATCGCCTATGTCATCGCTCGCCTACTAAGCAGCTGGGCATTCACGTTAATACACGGTATCGGGATCGGCATTCTGACCGGATTGGCTGCCGCGCTGGCCATGATTACGGAAATGGTATTTGAACTGCGAGCGCCTTCGTTCATCATGATTGCCGCGGCCTACCCGTTGCTGGGCTGCATCCTGATGGGAGCGGTAGTCGGTGCGTGGAAACCGAAAGCCGAACCCAGTTCCGCGTAGGCATCACAATGAAGATCGAGGGGAAGATAGTTCACGGCTATCTGAAAGCGCTCAGCGGTCTGGACCAGCTACCCGGCCCCAACGGCGAGCGCTCGGTCGAGTTGTTCCGGCACGGCACGCTTACCGTGAAGTTGTATGCGCCGCGTGGCACGGACAACCAGCATCCGCACACCCGCGACGAGATTTACGTGATCGCGTCCGGCACAGGACGCTTTGAACGCGAAGGAAAAGAGGTAAGCTTCGGGCCGGGCGACGCGTTGTTCGTGGCCGCTGGCGAGGAGCATCGCTTCGTGGAATTTTCCGATGATTTCGCGACGTGGGTGTTTTTCTACGGGCCGGAAGGCGGCGAAGCGGTTCGCGAGACAGCCTGATTCAAGGTTCCAGCAGGCCGACGATCTTTATGATCGGCTCGCAGTTCCGGCTGGAGGGGCTGTTCCAGATTTCATGCCTAGTGGAGATGTAACCGATGCTCAAATCCATCGCCGTCGTCGTCGGCAGCTATCTGCTCTCGGTTGTTCTTGTCCTGGCAACGGACCCGTTGCTCTCGCGCCTGTTTCCGGGCGATTTCGTCAGAGGCCGTGTCCCCTCCAACGCCCCTCTCATCGCGAGCATGGCGCTCTTCGTTGTCGTCTCGATCCTTTGTGCCTGGCTGTGCGCCCGCTTTGCTCCCGGCCGCGCCGCGCGGCATGTGCTGTGGTTCTTTATCGTCGGGGAAGTGATGGGCATCGCCGCAATTATTCCCAACTGGAACAAGGGCTGGCCGCACTGGTACTGGCTGTCGTGGCTGCTAACCTGGCCCGTGAGCTGTTGGATCGGCCTGCTGCTTGCCGGACGCCGGGCTGATTCACCCTCTGTCTGAGTTCTCACTTGGCGGAAGCATCCCAGCGTGCCTTGGTTTGGCATGTGCAACATGTCGTCGGCGAAAGCAGGATATTCCTGATTAAGAAAGTCTATGAACGTCATCGACGAACAGTCCGAAACTCTCTAAGTTCGTTGTTCGTGCGGGGTGGCACGTTCTTCCAGCCGCTTTACCCGTTCCTCCAAATGCAAGGCAACGAGCAAAGCCGTGTGCCGGCGCTCAGCCCTGGCGTCCACATCGGCGACGGTCTGCTTAACGTCGGCGAAGCCCGAATCGACTTTTCTTTCCAGGGCTTCGACGCGCACACCTAGGGCCTTCAGGTCCGGCGTCACCAGATCCTGCAGCAGTTTGCGAATGTCGTCGATCGCTCCCATGCGTCTGATTATATTCAGCTAAAAGCCTGAGTCGCAATAATTAACGACCTATTTCCCCGTATAGCTCACTCGCCAGATCGAATTCGACCCATCGTCCGTTACCAGCAACGATCCGTCCGGAGCCACCGTCACCCCGACCGGGCGTCCCCAAACTTGTCCAATGGGAAGCACGAAGCCGGTGAGGAAATCCTCGTATTCGCCGCTTGTCTTTCCTGACTGATGCAGGGGAACGCGAATTACTTCGTATCCCACGCGCACGCTCTTGTTCCACGAGCCATGCTGCGCAGCAAAGATGTCGCCCTGGTATTCCGCGGGAAATTGCTTGCCCTGGTAGAACGTCATCTCAAGTGACGCACTGTGAGGCTGCAGCAGCACATCGGGCACAATCGCCTTGTCCTTGAGTTCGGGATGCTTGCCCTGCAAGCGTGGGTCCTGATTGCCGCCGATGTAGTAGTATGGCCAGCCATAAAAGCCACCCGCCTGCACGTGGGTGATGTAGTCGGGCACCAGATTGTCGCCCAAGCCGTCGCGCTCGTTCACCGAGCACCACAACCCGCCGGTTTTTGGATCGATCGCGAGTCCGCCGCCCGCATTGCGGATGCCGTAGGCGTACACGCGCAGGTTGGAACCATCGGGATCCATGAGCAGAATGTCGCCACGGTTCTTCTCATCAGGATGGGTGTCGGGGTCATCAATATTTGAGTCAGAGCCGACTCCCACGAACATTTGTCTACCGTCTTGTGAGAAAACGATGTCGCGAGTCCAGTGTCCGCCGCCGCTGGGCAGGTCGGCGATGTGCTCCGGCTTTCCCGCTGCTCTTAAGTCGCCGTTGTGATAAGCGAAGCGCACCACGGAACCGGTGTTTCCTACGTAGACGTACTGTGGATCCGGTCCCGGGGGATAGAAGGCAATGCCGTACGGCCGGTCGAGGCCCGTCGCGAAGGTCTCCGTCTGTCCCGGCTTTCCATCGGCGGTGATGCCGCGGAAGATCTTGATGTCACCCTTGTGGCTTTGGGCGAGGAAGATATCGCCGTTGGGAGCAGTAATGATCTTGCGCGGTTCATCGAGGCCAGTGGCAAACAATTCAACTTTGAACCCCGCCGGTGCTTGCGGCCACGCATTCGGGCGGTCGACAACCTTGGCCCAGTTTATCGCGGATTTGGTTGCGTAGGGCGCTGGCAGGTCCTTGGCGGTAATTCTGTGGACCGTGCCAGGTTTTTCGTAACGGTAGTCGGTGAATGGCGCGTGCGGCGCAGCGGCCGCGTTCTTGCCGCTTTGGGCGCAGGCAGGCAAAGTTGAAAGCAAAAGGACAATGAGAACGTCGGCAGATGCTTTATGAGCTATCTTCATGATATTCGTGCGTCGCTCCAGCGTGGCGAGTATTGATCGGTGCGCGACAGGAACGATTACCTGAGTGGGCCGCGCACTCTCTCAATTAGATGAACCAGGCAAAGCCTGGTATTCGAGAAAACGGGGCAGCTTTCTCGATATGCAGGGGGTGCGAACCCGCCAGGCAGGCCAGTTGCGGAACCTTCGGTAAGAGGTCTAAGCTGTTGGGCAAGAAGTGAGTGGGTTGTGTTCAGCCTGAGTTTCGTTCTGATCATCGCGGGCCTCGCTTTCGGTGGCGCCACTACCCTCATCGGATTTGGCGGCCTGCTGTGTGCTTCCTTTCACCGCGCTTTAGGAACCCCGTTGCCTCTCCCCACGATTCACAACCCTTTTGAGCGACGTCTCTATATCTATGTCGGGAGCGCAGGATTCGTAGTGTGGGTTAGCAGCTTCCTATATAGCCTGAAGATCGCGCCGTAGTTTCTCAACGCTCGAATAGTTCAGACTGCCTGCTCGACCCTGCCAACTCCGCCATCTGCTCGATGTACCGCTCCGCGTCGAATTTTTTGGCGGCGGCGTTTCCCGACATGTAGCGAATCGTCCCGAAGATGGGGCGCTCGAACCAGGGACGGTCGAACTTGCCGGCAATAGACCATGCGATGCCGGCGTAGCCATTGGGATCGCGACCGTCGAGAAAGTACTTGTCGTTGAGATACACCGCAGTCTGGTAGGCCACGGCGGGAGAGAGGCCCCACTCCAGGATCTTTTTCGCCCAGTACATGCGCATGTAGTTATGCATCCAGCCGGCGCGAAGCATCTGGCGCTGGGCGGCGTTCCACAGATCGTCATGCGTCTCGGCACGCTCCAGTTGCTGACGGGAGTACGTCACCGGACGCTGGTCGCCCGCATGTTTGCCGAGCGTGCGATGCGCCCAGTCCGGCGCGCTCTCAATCGAGTCATACAGCGGATTGAAATGCACGAAGTTGATGGACAGCTCCCGCCAGGTAACGAGCTGATCGAGGAAATCGTCTTTCGCCGCGCGCGGAGCTTTCGATCTCTCAACTGCCAGCGCGACCGTGTGCGGCCCGATGTGTCCGAAGTGTAGGTAGGGCGATAACCGGCTGGTGCCGTCCAGTTCGGGCTTACCGTGGTGTTCAGGGTAATGGGTCAGTTTATGAGTCACGAAATCGTGCAACAGACGAAGCGCCTCGCCGGTTCCCCCGCGAAAGGAATCCACGGGCGCAACTGAGCGGTCGAGGCCTTTCCAGTCTTCGGTGAGATCGAACGAGCCATCGTCCGGCAACGTGCGCAATCCTCGCGGCTTCTCCCACTCGACCTTGGCACTCGGATTGGCTGGCGCCGTCAGGAACTTTTTCAGCCAGAGCTTCAATCGCGGCCGAATGATGCGCGCCGCGTATTGCTCCTTCTCCAGCAGCTTTGAAGGAACGAGCACGTCGGCATCCACCGTCCACAGAGGCACGCTCAGGTTCTTCGCGGCGAGTTCGCGCCAACGATTGGGCTCGCGCAGCGGGTTCTCGTCGCCAATCACGAGTGAGGCCTTTACTTCATTGCAGAACTTTGGGAGCGAATGGTCGGGGTAGCGCCGCAGTACGAAGCCAATACCCCGGTTGCGCGCACGTTCAGCGATCTCGGGAATCCCTTGCGCGAGAAACGTGTAGTGCCGCAGGTTGGCATGCGGGTAGAACGGCACCGGCGCAAAGAAAATCACAACCGGCTGATGGAGTGCATTCGCAGCTTCGACCGCAACGTCGAGCGCGGTATTATCGAACGCCCGCTGCGCCCGCTGCATCCAGTACACCACGCACCGACCAGTGGGATCGGGCGCGCCGGGGCGGCGTACAGTTACGCGCGGGTTGGACAAAAGATGATTCAGGTCGTTCATTTCGTAATGCCAATGAGCGGTGTCGATCAAGTATCCGCGCCCGCCGCAAGCACTTCATCTGCCACCGCCGCGGCTTCAACCGCTGGCTTCACGTCGTGAACCCGCACAATGTGCGCGCCGCTCAGAATGCTGGCCACCATTGCAGCCAGCGATCCAAACAGGCGGTCGGATGGCGACGCATCCTTGCCGGCCCGCTTCCCAACTGTGCGTCCCACGAATGACTTGCGCGAGGTTCCCGCCAGCAGCGGAAACCCTAACCGATGCAGCTGATCGAAATGCGCCAGCAGCGGATAGTTCTCCTCGAAGTTTTTGCCGAAACCGAAACCGGGATCGAGCACGATGCGCGGCCGCTCCACCCCATGCCCCAGAGCAATCTGCACCCAATTGCCGAGGTCATGCTCTACCAAAGCGGTGATGTCTGGTTCGCGGGGAAGATTACGCCACTCCTTCGGTTGCCCGCGGGAGTGCATCAGCACCACGCCGCATTGCAATTCAGCGCACGTCTGCGCCATCTCCGGGTCCCACGTGAGGCCGCTGACGTCGTTCACGATCTCTGCCCCTGCGTTCACGCCCACGCGGGCTACACCCGATTTGTAGGTGTCCACCGAAATGACGGCTCCCGGCCGCGCTTGTAAGATGCCCTGCAACACCGGCATCACCCGCCGCAGTTCTTCCTCCTCCGTGACCACCGGCCTCGACCTTTCTCTTGCCTCATCTCCTGCAACCCGCACTCCCGGGCGGGTGGACTCGCCGCCCAGATCCACAATGTCCGCACCCTCGTCCAGCATATGCAATGCATGTTGCACCGCGCGCTCCGGCTGGAGAAACTCTCCTCCGTCGGAGAACGAGTCCGGCGTGATGTTCACCACTCCCATGATGAGAGTTCGTCGGCCCAACTCCAGCGTTCGCGATCGTAGGTGCCAGCGAAAATGAGGGCGCATCAGACGATTGTAACGGCGCGCGAAGACTCACATATTCCCTCTACGAAAGGAAAAACGGCACTCTTTGTGGCTGGTGCTAGAATTTGTGCAGTGGCCCCATGCCCCGGGTTCGCAATCTCGGCGCCCTTGTCTTGTTGTTAGCGCTGCTCTCGCCTGCTTTTGCGGTCAACAACAACCTCGACAAGAAGCAGAGTGAGGAGAAGAAGCTTGCTCTTGAGATCGACAAAATCCTGAGTGATCCCGAGGCTGCGCGCGGCTTCTGGGGTGTGTATGCGGTTTCGATGGACAGCGGCAAACCGCTCTATGCCCTCAACCAGGACAAACTTTTTACCCCCGCCTCGAACACTAAGCTATTCACGACTGCGGCTGTCTTTGGACTGATCGGGCCGGATTATCGCTTCAAGACCACCGTGGAAACCTCGGGCACGCTCGACAAGTACGGACGGCTCAACTCCGATCTGGTGCTGGTCGGACGCGGCGATCCCAACCTCTCGGGACGAACGCTTCCCTACAACATGCACACCGAACGTAAGACGCCGCCGATCCAGGTCTTGCAGAGTCTCGCGGACCAGCTTGTCCAGCAGGGGTTGAAGTACATTGACGGCGACGTCGTAGCCGACGATTCCTACTTCGTCTTTGAGCGCTACGGCGAAGGCTGGGCGCAGGACGACCTGGCGCGGGAGTGGGGCGCACCCGTTTCGGCGCTAACGATCAATGACAACGTCATCTTCGTGAACATCATGCCCGCGGACCGGCCCGGCGAGCGCGCGTTTCTTACCGTTACGCCATTTCCCGAGTACTACAAAATCGATAACCGGGTGATGACCACGCCGCAAGGGACCGGCCCGCGTACCGTATCTATTAATCGCGAACCCGGATCGAATCAGCTCACCTTTTGGGGCAACATCCCGCAGGACGACCCCGGCTTCGGGGAAGCCTTGGCCATCGAAGACCCCGCCGATTTCGCTGCGAGACTATTTCGGGAACTGCTTGAGGAGCGGGGGGTTACCATCTACGGACGTGCACGGACTCACCACACCGAACTTGCTTCGACGCAGACGTTCAGCGTGACCTCGATGGCTTCGGGCGGTGGCGACAGGACTCGACCGCCCAATCCTTCGCCGTCGGTGCTCGCCAGCTACCAGTCGCAGCCGGTCGCGCAAGATCTGCGGGTCATCAACAAGGTGAGTCAGAACCTGCACGCCGAGCTGATGCTGCGCCTGCTGGGCAAAGAGAAGGGTACGTCGGGGTCGATTCAAGGGGGACTGGAGGTTCTACGCGGCTTTCTGATTCGTGCTGGGATCAAGCCGGAACAGTTCGTCTTTCTCGATGGCTCAGGGCTGTCGCGCGAGAACCTGGTGACTCCCGATGCAGTAGTCGCGATATTGCTCTACTCCCATCAGCAGCCCTGGGGACAACTCTACGAAGACACCCTGCCCATTGCTGGGGTGGATGGATCGCTCTCCGAGCGTTTTCGCACCACGCCGGCTATGGGTCTAGTGCATGCCAAGACGGGATCGCTCTCCCACGTGTACTCGCTGGCGGGCTACGCTACCACGCAGCGCGGGGAGCATATCGCGTTCTCCATCATGACCAACAACGACACGATGCCTGCCAAGAAAGCGCTCGACACGATTGACCTGATCGTGGAGAAGATGGTCGAAGATAAGAAGTAGCTTCTCCCGCCTGAAGTATTAGAGCTTTCTACTTCGTTATGGCCTCTGCCTTGCTTGTGTTACCGATGCGACTACTGCGTCGCGATTGAAGAATGGCGCTGCGCCGCCTGCTGCAAAGGTGAAGCAGCCGGCGTTGTGCCCTGGAGGTCACTATGTCTGTTCTTGGTATTGCTAGTACCGCATTGTCCCAACTCGGCAATATCCAATCGAAGTTCCAACAAGTGCAAGGTGAATTCAAGACCCTCGGGCAGGATCTGAAGGCTGGCAATCTGGCGCAGGCACAAACCGATTTCGTCACCCTGTCGCAATCGGTAACCAGCCAGCTCACCAGCAGCAGCCCGGTTGCGAAAGCTGTCAATGCAGTGGGACAAGCCCTGCAAGCGGGCGATCTATCGGCGGCGCAGCAGGCCTTTGCTTCCATACCCTCGACGGTGACTGGACCTACGGCCGTCCACCATCACCATCACATGCCGTCATCGCAAACCTCGGCTACGTTTGCGCAGGAAATGAGTACGCTGGGCCAGGCGCTGCAGTCGGGAAATTTGTCGGCGGCGCAACAGGCGTTTTCCGCCATGCAACAAGGCTGGCAGCAGATGCAGACGTCGGGAACCGCGACGCCGGCAGTCAGTAGCGGGGTGAATGTGACGGTGTAAATCGTCCGCAACAGCCCGCTTGATTTCCGTGGGTTGCCAACCGTAACATTGGCGGGCTCTAAGAGTCGTTCGCCGTGGACAAGGAAACCTCACGCCTCGAAGCGTTCAGCGATGGTGTGTTCGCCATTGCCATTACGCTGCTGATTCTCGAGATTCGCGTTCCCCAACTGCAGGTCGAAAGCAACGGCAATCTTCTCTTGTCGCTCGGACACCTCTGGCCCTCGTTCCTGGCCTTCGTGCTCAGCTTCTTCGTCGTGCTGTTGATCTGGATCAATCATCACGAACTCTTCCGCATGGTGAACCGGGTGGATCGCGTGCTTATGTTCGCCAACGGCTCGCTGCTGCTGATGGTAACTTTCATTCCGTTCCCCACGGCGATGCTGGGCCGCTATTTTGGCACGCCCGCGGCCAACACCGCAGTGGCGTTTTACTGCGGGACATTCCTGGTGTCCAGCGTCTGTCACAACCTCCTGCTGGAGTCGGTAGCGCACAACCGAAGGCTCCTTCGCCACGACGTAAGCAACGCTGAGGTTTCGCGGCTCCGGCGAACCTATCGCCTGGGATTGGCGGTGTATTCGTTTTCCGTTCTGGTCGCGATATTCAGCCCCATCGGAGGTCTGGCGATCTCTGGCGCACTGTGGTTGTTGTGGGCGACGCTACGGTATGGCTCCGTTCGCGACGAAGCGTGAAGCAATTTCTGCAACCGGTGACAATCGTGTACAACAGTATCTTGCAGTTATCTCGACCTACTGACAGAAGGAGCACGCATCGCCATGATCGAACGACTCAAGGAGAGCTTTGGGGGAGTGCTGGGCTTCAAAGTCGTCGGCAAGATGACGGCCGAGGACCTCAAGGAGTTTGAGCCGCAAATCTCAATCCTGATTGCCCAGCGCAAACACAAGCCGATCGGCATCCTCGCCGACCTTTCGCAGATGCACGGCGCCGACTGGGGAGCGCGCTGGGAAGAAATGCGGTTTCTGCAGAAGCACACCGACCACATCGCGCGCATGGCGGTCGTTGGCGCGGATAAGTGGGAAGAGATTGTGGCGATCATCACCGCGGGCGCAGCCATCCTTGAGGCCGAGACACGTTACTTCGACGAGTCCGAGATTCTGCACGCGTGGGAATGGGTACGCACCGCAAAGCACGCCGAGGACCTTCCCGTCCGACAGATTTCGCCGGGAACGGGTATCTGGAAGGACTACCATCCGGAGTGGATGGATATTGGGACGTAGGGGTTCGGCCACCTGCGAGTTTTCGCCAGCCACTGACAGTTATTGACGATAACTGTCATCAATTCTAAACTAGCCACATGGAAATGACATCGCTCAACGTCTCCCTGCCGAAGGTCCTTAAAGATTATGTCGAAGGTCAAGCCACCGCAGACGGTTACAGTACGCCCAGCGAATACGTTCGTGAACTGATCCGCGATGACCGCAAGCGTCAGGCCAAGGAAAAGCTGGAGACCGCCCTGTTGGAAGGGCTCAATTCCGGCCCGGCGAAAGAGATCACTTCGGCCAAATGGGCACAAAAGCGAAGCTCTCTGCGCCGGCGCCACAAGCCCTCCAGGGTTATAGATTGAAGCGTGCAATCCTGGTTCGACGGGCTGCGGAGCGGGACCTCGATGAACAAGCCGAGTACCTAGCTACCCAGGGCAACGTCGAACGGGCGCTACGCTTCTACCGGGCGGCGGAGGCAACCTTCGAGTTGTTGGCTAGCCGGCCCGGCATAGGCAAGGTAATCCAATTCCGCAGCCGCTTCCTCACCAATGTCAGAACGTTTCCGCTGAAAGGGTTCCCCAAGCATCTCGTCTTCTACTTGCCGATTGAGCATGGAGTTGAGATCATCCGAGTTCTACACGGGGCCCGCGACCTCGAAATCCTGCTTCAGGAGTGAACGGCGACAAAGCTCTCGACTGCGCTTATCATTAGGGGTTGGCCTGCGCCCGCCGCATCCTGCCGGAGCGCATGGCATCTACTTAGACTGCACACATTAACCACCTGCTGAGAGGACGCACTTATGGCTACCACGACGACTCCCGCCCGGGAGGGCACTCGCATTTCCGCTACCATCAACAACGCCCAGATTCCCACCACATTCAAGAACGAACCATCTATCGATTTCGGCAGCCCGGAGAACGTGCGCCGCATGCGCGCGGCCATTGAGAAAGTCCGTAACGAACTGGGTCGCGAGTACGACCTGGTGATCGGCGGGCGCCACTTGAAGACTGCTGAGAAGACGAACTCGCTCAATCCGGCCAAGCCGTCGGAGGTTGTCGGCATCCACCAGGCAGCCGGCGCGGCTGAGGTTGAGCCCGCGATGCAGGCCGCGCTGAAGGCGTTCGATACCTGGAAATTCGCCTCCATCGAAGAGCGCACCAACCTGCTGTTCCGGGTGAGCGCGTTGCTGCGCGAGCGCAAGTTTGAGCTGATGGCGTGGATGATCTTTGAGGTCGGCAAGAACTGGGCCGAGGCCGACGGCGACATCGCCGAGCTGATTGACTTCTGCGACTTCTACGCCCTGGAAGCGCTACGCCTCTCCAAGGCCGAGGCACCGGTGCAGTTGCCGGGAGAGCGCGACCATCTGCGCTACATCCCGCTGGGCGTGGGCGTGGTGATTCCGCCGTGGAACTTTCCCGGCGCCATCATGGGCGGCATGACCCTGGCGTCCATTGTGGCCGGCAACACGGTCATCCTGAAGCCTTCGAGCGACTCGCCGACCATCGCCGCGAAGTTCTTCGAGATCCTGGAAGAAGCCGGCCTACCCGACGGTGTGGTCAACTTCTGCCCCGGCCATGGCAACAGTTTTGGCAATGCCATCGTTGAGCATCCCAAGACACGTTACATCGCGTTCACGGGATCGAAGGAAGTAGGGCTGCACATCAATCAACGCGCCGCCGTGCAACAACCCGGCCAGATTTGGATCAAGCGTACCATCCTCGAGATGGGCGGCAAGGATTCCATCGTGGTGGACACCGACTCCGATCTCGACTCCGCGGTCGAGGGCGTGGCCTCCTCGGCGTTTGGATTCAGCGGGCAGAAGTGCTCGGCGTGCTCGCGTGCCATTGTCGATGAGCGCGTGTACGACAAATTCCTGCAACGCCTGAAGGAGCGCGTGGAGAAGATCACAATTGGCGATCCTACGCAGAACCCGGCGATGGGCCCGGTGGTCAATGAGAAATCGATGAAGTCGATCCTGGGCTATATCGAGAAGGGCATCGCGGAGGGTGGAAGGCTGATTACCGGTGGTGAGCGCGCGACCGAAGCCGGCGATGGCTTCTTCCTCCAGCCGACCGTGATCGCCGATGTCGATCCCATGGCTACGATTTCGCAGCAGGAAATCTTTGGTCCGGTGCTTGCGGTGATCAAGTCACGCGGCTTCGAGCACGGCCTGGAGATCGCCAACAATACCGAGTTCGGCCTGACGGGCGCGGTCTACACAACGTCGGAAGACAAGATCGAGGCGGCCAAGGAGCAGTTCCACGTCGGCAATCTGTACATCAATCGCAAGTGCACGGGAGCAATGGTGGGCGCGCATCCGTTCGGCGGCTTCAACATGTCGGGCACGGACTCGAAGGCCGGGGGCCCGGACTATCTGCTGCTATTCACCCAGGCCAAGTCGATTGGAGAGAAGATTAGGAGATAGTGGATAGTGAATAGTGAATAGTGAATAGTGGATGACAGCGGTAAACAAACCACTCGGACGATCCTCTAGCGGGGCATTACTTGTCAGGCGACTTCGGCGCTGCTGAAGTCGGTCATTCCGGCCTGAGACCGATCGCCGCTATCATGCGCCCGGTGTTGCCGAACTCGGCGCGGTGCGAGAAGAAGCGGGCGGTGTCGCACGCGGTGCATCCGTCGATGATGGTGATGTCTTCGCTGCGCAATCCGGCTTCGACGAGTTGACGACGGTTGGCCTCGACCAGGTCGAGGTGCAGTTCGGGACCAAGTTCGCTGTGGCCGGGAGCTCTCGCTGTCAGGAACAACATCGGATAGCGAACGTGGATGGCGTTGGCGCCGAAGACCTCTTCGAAGAGATCGGCGCTGTACGGAAATTGTGAATCGAACTCAGCGCGCACCTCGGGGCCAACCTGATAGCAGCAGCCCCGGATTGACGGCCCGATGGCAGCGCGCAAGTCATGCGGCCGGCTGCCAAACTCCTTCCGCATTTCGCCCACGCCCTTCTCCACAACACGCGCCACGGTTCCGCGCCATCCCGCATGAAATGCGCCGACCACTCGCCGCTTGACATCGGCTATTAACACAGGAACGCAATCGGCGGTCTTGACGGCGAGCAGCAATCCGGGAGTGTTGGTGATTAGCCCATCACCCGCAAGAGGCTCGTGCGACGGCGCGCTCACCGCATGAACCACCGCCGAGTGAATCTGCTTCATCTGCACCAGCGGCCACATACCGCCTGAGTCTTCGCTCGCCACACCTAGCGTTTCGAGGAACAGCCTGCGGTTACGGGCGACATTCTCCCTGCTGTCCGCCGGAGTGAGGCCAAGGTTCAAGGTTCGGCCGCCGTAACAAGTCGAAACGCCGCGTTGTCGCGTGCTGAATCCATGGACGAGCCACGGCACATCCGCGAGGCTCGGTGCACGCAAAACCTCGAGCGCATTGTCCGGTGTAGCCTTGGGTTTGCCCGATTTCTGTCGTGTGGAATGGGGATTGGGATTGGAACCTGCAGGCACAGATCTATTCTAGAGCGGTTCCAAGTTAGCTATACCCGAAATGCTGGTTTGTGCATAAGCTGACATTGGCGGCGTTCTCTGCGGCAAAGCGGATGGGACAAGCATTTTCTGATGATCTGCGACGGCGGATTTTACAGACCTATGCACGGGAAAACATCAGCCAGATGGCGCTGGCTCAGCGCTTCGGGGTGAGCTACGACTACGTCAAGAAGATCCGTAGGCAGCAACTGCGGAGCGGGCAGATGGAGCGTACCCCGCAGTCCCGTCACGGCCCTGTCAGCCGGGTGACCGAGACGGTGCAACAGCAGCTGCGGGCGGAGGTGGGCCAGCAAGCCGATGTAACACTGTGGGAGCTGCAAGAGCGCATGCAGAAGGCCAGCGGCGTGGGGCTGAGCCCATCGTTACTCTGGCTGTGGCTGCAAAAATTGGGATTGGGGCGTAAAAAAAATCGCTCCATGCGCAGGAGCGGGACACGGAAGCGAACCGGCAGCGGCGTGCGGAGTTCGCAGAAAAGCTGGGCTCGATAGCGCCGGAGAAGCTGTTTTTTCTGGACGAGAGCGGGGTGACCACGCAGATGACGCGGCTGTGGGGACGGGCCCCACGCGGCCAGCGGATCGCCGAAGCCACACCCCAGGGACACTGGCAAGTACTGACCACGTTGGGCGCCATGAGCCTGCGCGGCATGGAGGCGGTGATGACCGTCGAGTCGGCCACCGACGGGGATGTCTTTCTCGCCTACCTGGAGCAGGTGCTGGGCCCCAAACTGAAGGCTGGCGACGTGGTGGTGATGGACAATTTGTCCGCCCATAAAGTCAAAGGCGTACGCGAGTTGATCGCCGCCAGCGGGGCCGAACTACTCTACCTGCCGCCCTACTCCCCGGATTTCAATCCCATCGAAAAGGCTTGGTCAAAACTCAAGCAGGGGCTGCGTGCTGCCAAAGCACGCACTGCGGAAGCACTCGATCAGGCCATCACCGAAACTCTCAAAACCATTACCGCAGACAACGCTGCCGCCTGGTTCCGGCACTGCGGATACCGGGTACAGCTATGATGAAAACGCTCTAATGGAAGGTCGCGGCTCGAATTCTGGCTCTCCCACCTAGCGGAATACAATCGGTGCGGCGATGCTCCTCTACTACATCACGGACCGCAAGAGCCTTGCAGGAACGCACGCGCAGCAACGCAGACAGTTGCTCGCCAGAATCGGCGAGGCTGCGCGCGCCGAGGTTGACTATATTCAGCTTCGCGAAAAAGATCTGGCGCCGCGCGATCTGGAACGTCTGGCGCACGACGCAGCGCGAGTTGTTCGAGATCATTCTGCGACGGCGAAACTCCTGGTCAACGGGCGCGCCGACGTTGCGCTCGCCTGCGGGGCGGACGGCGCGCACCTTCCCGCCGACGAACTGGATGCCTCAGAAGTTCGCACGGTGTGGATGCAGGCAAGCGATCGCGCGCCGTTGATTGCGGTCTCCGCGCACACGGTGGCCGAGGTGCGCGCCGCTGCAGCTCAAGGATCAGACTTCGCGGTGCTGGCGCCGATTTTCGAGAAAGCGCACACCAACGTGCAGGGAATCGGTCTGGACGCGCTGCGCGCCGCGTGTGCTGGAGCGATCCCGCCGCGCGATGCAGAATCACAACGCCACTTTGCGGTCTTGGCCCTGGGAGGAGTCACTCTCGCGAACGCCGCGGCCTGCCTCGCTGCGGGCGCCGCCGGAGTTGCCGGGATTCGCCTGTTTCAGAATGGCGATATCTTCGAAACGGTCCGCCGCCTGCGGGAGCTTGAACACCGCGATCCAAAAAACCAATAGACCACGGATCGACACGGATGAGCACGGATCGATAGGAAAATGTGAAGTACTCGTCAAGCAGCACGAAGCTGAAAGCCGCTGATAGCTCGGAGGGAATCATGTAGCTTCTGCTCAAGAGAAGGTCCGTGAAAATCCGTGTCCATCCGTGGTCGACCAAGTTTCTGTCCGCTGGTGTTGAGGGGGACTACGCGCCCAAAATACTGCGTCGGAGATTCGACGGCTACCCTCTTTCCGCTTCCCGTGCCAGCGACTTCAACACCATATTGATCAGCGCCAGAACGATCGCTCCCCAAAATGCCGGCCAGAATCCGCGGACCACGAAATCGGGAGACAGTAGCGTCGAGGCAAACATCAGCATCAGCGCATTGATGACCCACCAGAAAAGTCCCAGGGTCAGAAAAGTTAGCGGCAAGGTGATGAGTTTCAAGAAGAGTCCGAGCGTGGCGTTCACCAGCCCGATTACCAACGCTGCGATCAACGCCGCCGTAAATCCGTGCACGTAAAAGCCGGGCACCACCTTGGAGACGACCAGCAGGCTGATCGCACTTAATAACCAGTTCAGCAGCAAACGCATTTTGTTCCTTTCAAGATATTGTCTTCTTCTCCAGGATCATGCTGACCGCCTTGGCGGCGCGGCGCGCGCGGGTCTCCTCCTGTTTGGCGCCGCTGATCCATTGCGCGAACTCCTTGCGATGAGTGTAAGCCAGCTTGTCCCACAGCGCCTTGGCTTCCTTGCTCTGGCGGAACGCTTTGGCCATTTCCGCCGGCGGCGCAACGGTCCACTCTTCCGTATCGCGATCCATGACGACCGTTACCGTGTCGCCGGGCTTCGCCTTGGCGCCAGCCTGCAGTTGTTTGTTGAAGGTCAACAGATGGCGTCCTTCCATGGGCTGAATGTTGGTGCGGAACGGGAAACCGTTGATCGTGCCCTTCACCCGAACGCGTCCCCGCGTTTCCCATACCTCCGCCACATCAAACGGAATCGCCAGGAAACACCACGCCCCATTCGGCCCTGCTGGCTCGGCCTTGGCCTTGAATTTTTTCTGCATCGCAACCTCGCCTCAACCTGTCCTTCCCGGGAAGGAAAATTCGCGGGAAATTATACCGCGATGGTAAGGAAACTCTGATCACGTCGCGGCAAGTCCCTCAGCGGCTAAGCCGTGGTGATTTATTGCACCACGGACGGCCTGAAGGCCGTCTCCTTCCAAGAAGACGGTGCCCTTCCCGAAGGCCGTACCCTTCCAGAAGCCCGGCTTGACCAGAGGTTTCCCCGCGGGAAATTCGCAGGAGATCATACCCCAAGACTGACCGGCTACCTCGCCTCCGGCCCACCCCGCACCCGCACAATGCGATAAGCTCACTGCAGAGGTTGTCGACGATGCCAGATGCGATTGGGCAATTTGCCAAAGCCAAATACCTGAATCTCGAAACCTTCCGCAAAACCGGCGTGGGTGTGCGCACTCCAGTATGGTTTGCGCAAGATGTATCGCGCGGCGACCTTTCGCCCAGTGCCGGCAACGTCTTCTACGTTTACTCCACGCCCGACGCCGGTAAGGTCAAGCGGATTCGCAACAATCCCAGGGCGCGAGTCGCGCCTTGCGACCTTCGCGGGAATCTTCGCGGAGCGTGGGTGGATGCACGCGCCCGCATCTGCGAAGGCGCGGAGGTTGCACGCGGGCAGGAGTTACTGCGCCACAAGTATGGCTGGATGAAGATCGCCGGCGACTTCTTGAGCCGGCTGCGCGGGAGGACCCAGGTGGTGATTGCGATCCATATGGATTGACGTTGAGACGCTGGTCGCGCTCGGTATTGAACATCTCGTTGGTTGGCCGCCTTGATCGGTAGCGACCGCCGCCTGCGGGTTAACAAACGGGCTGGTTCCTCCGGTGGCCGGCAGGGCGTGGCATTGCGCACAACCCTCCGCATTGAACCTGGGTCCGAGGCCGGGCAGACGAAGAAGAGTGGCGCGGGCAGGAATATCCGAAGATGCACCCCTTGCGGTTCACGTCTCGAACCTCGTGCAAATCGCCGCGCAATGGTGGTACTCCGTCGGCCCGCTGATCGGCCCCAATCTCCCATAATGGCATCTTCACCAAAGCGGGGGTTCGTTGGACCCGCATGGGCAGTGGCTTTTCGAGCACGACCTGTGGAAAAACCGCATAAAATATGGCGAAAATGCTTCCACCGCGAATGCGGTTGGTATAAGATACGCACAACTTGAGCATTCTTACTGCTCAAATATTCAAGGAGGATTTACTAATGGCAACAGGCATGACCAAGACCCAGCTCGTCCGCTACATGGCGGAGAAGCATGAAATGAACAACAAGCAGGCTGCAGCGTTTCTCGAGTCGCTGGCCGACGTGGCGATTAAGGAAACCAAGAAGAATGGCGTATTTGTTGTGCCGGGTCTGGGCCGTTTAGTGAAGTCGAATCGCAAGGCGCGCATGGGCCGCAATCCGCAAACCGGTGAAGCAATCAAGATCGCCGCCAAGACCGTGGTGAAGTTCCGCGTCGCCAAGGCGGCAAAGGACTCGATCGCCCCCAGCAAGAAGTAAGTTCGCTGCTCTTATGGGGGATAGAAGCCGGCCTGTTGGCCGGCTTTTTCGTGTCTCAGGTCCTAAAGCCCATTCCTGAATGGCGTGGGTCGCGATTTGTATCAGGGCACGGCTTCAGCCGTGCCGAAACGAGGTGCAGAAAAGGTGAGGGCTTCAGATGTGGTGTCGCAACCTCTGCCGTCCCTACGGGACTCGGTCTCATTTCCCACTTCACCCAGCGCTGAAGCGCTGGGCTAAGATCTTTCGCCCCATTCGGGGCTGATTCTTGCCCGCTTCGTTCCACTGCCGCAAACCAATTTGAGGTCGCGACATTGTCTCTTTAGCCCGGCAGAAAGCGGACCGACAGGGGCTGAAGCCCAAGTCAGTGTTGGATCTGTTGCGGCACGTCTGAAGACGTGCCCTGATACAAGACGATCTCTGAGATAGCTAGTCAAGCTTGCTGACTACTGGCAACTGACAACGGGTCACTGCTTTTCAATCACCGCCGCAAAGAATCCGTCGCAGGGTTGCATACCGGGGATCGTGCGCAGGAATGGCCCGCTCAACAGCGAGCCAAGATCATTCCACACCAACTCGGCACTCGAGCGCAGCCTTTCCAGTTCCTCGCGGCAATCGCGTAATTCGAATCCGGCGGCGTCGCGTAACACCTCTTCCACGACGGCTTCATTCTCCTCGCGCTCCAGCGAGCAAGTGGAGTACACCGCGTGTCCACCGGGCGCGAGCTGCTGCAATGCCGCGCGCAGGATCGCCACCTGCTTCTTATGGAGTTCGCTCGGGTCTGTTTCGGTGAGCCGCCACTTTATGTCCGGATTGCGCGCCAGAGTTCCGGTGCCTGAGCATGGCACGTCAGCCAGTACCCGATCGAACCCGCCGGCCATCGGAAGTTGCAAAGCGTCTGCAGCGATCACTTTTACGTTGGAGGCACGCACGCGCTTGCGTAACAGATTGGCGCGGTGCTCGTGGATCTCCGCCGCGATGATCTCCGCCGTGGGATTGCGCCACGCCAACGCCGCGGTCTTGCCGCCGGGAGCGGCGCAGCAATCCAACAATCGCGATCCTGTCCCGACCAATGCGGCGACCAGTTGCGAAGCTTCGTCCTGAATGAACATCCGGCCTTCCAAGTATGCACGGGTTCGAATCAGATCGCCATCAATCAACGTGCGAGAGCTAGTAAGCAAGACGCCGGGCGCAAGCGTGACACCTTCCGATGCCAACTCTTGCTCAGTGTCCGCATTCTCCACACGCAGCGAGGTGGCCGGTATCCGCTGATCGAATTCGCAGATTTGTCGAACGCGTTCCGCACCAAACTGCGCTACCCATCTGGCAACCATCCACTCCGGATGCGCGTATTCACGTGCCAAGGAAGAAACCGGAGCTTCGTCGGCCGAAGGTTGGACAGCTTCCGTCTTGGCTTTGGCTATCTTCCGCAGCACAGCATTCGCAAACGGCGCCGCCGATCTTTTGTGCGCGCGCTTCACCAGTTCCACGCTCTCATTGATTGCGGCGTGAGGCGGAACGCGGGTCAAGAACCGCAGTTGGTACGCAGACAGCCGGAGCGCGTTCAACACCTCAGCGTCCAGCTTCTTCAGCGGACGGGACGCGGCCGCTGCGATCATGTCATCCAGTCGCGAGCGCCAGCGGAGAACTCCCATCACGAGTTCCATCACGAGACCGCGATCGGCAGGTGCGAGCCTTTCCAGGCGCTCGGAATGCAGCAGTTCGCCGGCGTAGGCATTCTGCTGGTCAATGCGTAGCAGGATATCGAAAGCGACCGCGCGTGCGGGAGAGAGGGACATGGTTAGCAATTAGCAATTAGCACGATCGTTTTCCCCGAGTTGTCATCACGAACGGCCTCCAGGCTGTGAAAACCTGAGTGCGTACAGGTGCGTCTGATGACATGTCCCGATACAAAACGACTTGTGAGACGGGCCACGCGCTACTCTGTGTCGTCCCTACGGGACTCGGCTTCTAAACTCCTGCCTTACCCAGGACTTCCGTCCTGG
The DNA here is from genome assembly GCA_963794545.1 of uncultured Acidobacteriaceae bacterium. Taxonomy (GTDB): domain Bacteria; phylum Acidobacteriota; class Terriglobia; order Terriglobales; family Acidobacteriaceae; genus Bog-257. Next base: position 733,348 of record CAWCEH010000005.1, on the reverse strand, counting down.
GCTAATATTGTTCCGCCCTTCGGGCTGGTGTGTCGTGAGGCGAACCTGCTCGGCAATGGAAGTCACCCCCTCAATTCGCAATTTCATTGCTAAGGAAACCCTGACGATGTCGTGCCGAAGTTCCTCAGTGGCAAAAGTTGTCGCAGTACGGACAGCCTGAGGGCCGTCCCCTTCCAGAAACCCGACCTAATCAGAGTTTTCCCAGTTACTAGCTGCCGGTTGCTAATTGCTAATTACTAATTACCCAGAATTTCGTCGCTCCGGGGACGATAGCCGTTGATAAAATCGTGGGCGCTCATGCGCTTCTTGCCTTCGACTTGCAGTTCGCGGACTTCGAGGGCCGTGCCATGCCCGAAGCCCAGTAGTAGGCGATCGTTTTCAATGTCGAAGCGAGCTGCCGGAGCGCCGCCAACTTCGGGAACAGGTGCAGCCGCGTGAATGTGCAGCATCTTGCCGCGAAAACTGGTGAACGCTCCCGGCCAGGGCTGAAATCCGCGCAAGCGGTTCCAGGCATCCACCGCGCTGTGCGAGAAATCGATGAGCCCGTCTTCCCGCTTGAGAATGGGAGCAAGCGTGGCCTTGGCATCGTCCTGCGGGCGCGGCGTAATGGCTCCTTTCTTCAGGCCGACAAGCGTGGAGATCATCAGCTCGGCGCCTGTTTGTGCCAGTCGCGGCGCGAGTGTGAGCGCTGTATCTTCGGGCAAAATCCGTTCTTCGGATTGAAGCAGGATGTCACCAGTGTCAAGGCCAGCGTCGATGCGCATGGTGGTCACGCCGGTGACACTTTCTCCCATCGCAATCGCCCACTGGATCGGCGCGGCGCCGCGATACTTGGGCAGTAGCGATGCATGAAGATTAATGTTGCCGAGCCTTGGCAGATCGATCATCCACTGTGGGATGATGCGGCCGTAGCCGACCACGATGATCGCCACTGGCTTCATGCTTTCCAGTTGCGCGCGGAATTCGTCGTTGTTCTTGATCTTCTCCGGCTGGACGATGGGGAGGTCGAGTGCGAGCGCGGTTTGCTTCACCGGCGAAGCCGTCAATTGCATGCCGCGCCCGCTGGGCCGATCAGGTTGGGTTACGACCAGCTTTACGCGAAAGCCGGTGCACACCAACTTCTCCAGGGTGGGCACCGCGAAGGCCGGAGTTCCGCAAAAGACCAGGTCCATCATGAGTGTCACGTGGGTCTGCGACCCACCCATAGGGATGAAAAATTTACCACTGAGACATGGAGATCACGGAGAAGATTCCGTAGAAACCAAAACTCCGTGTCCTCCGTGGTGAACGATTCTCGACAGGGCGCACTACCATTCGCCCTGCTTCACCAGTTTGCGGATCTTGCGCTTCATCATGTCGCGCTTTAGGGCACTGATATGGCTGATGTAGAGCTTGCCGTTCAAGTGGTCGGTTTCGTGCACCAGGGCGCGGGCCAGCAGGTCTTCTCCGGTTACCTCAATAGTCTTACCCTTAAGGTCTTGCCCGCGCGCGGTAACCGAGCGTGGTCGCGTCACTTTCTCGCGGAACTCGGGCAGGCTGAGGCAGCCCTCGTTGGAAGTAAGCCGCCCTTCGGTGTGGATGATCTCGGGATTGATCAGCACGATCTTGGCATCGGGATCTTCCTTGAAGGTGACATCAATCACGGCAATGCGCTTGCTGATGCCGATCTGCGGCGCCGCCAGACCGACGCCGTGCGCTGCGTACATGCTCTCAAACATGTCTTCGACAAGCTTCTTCAACTCGTCGTCGAACACGGTGACGGGGGTTGCCGGCTTCTCCAACACCGGATCCCCAAATTTCACGATTTCATAGACCATTTAGAAGTTTCGCAACTGTTGGCAGTAGCCTTCGAAATTCCGTTGCAATTCCAGAAGCGAATCGCCGCCAAACTTTTCCAGTGCGCAGCGGGCCAGCGTCAGCGCAACCATCGCTTCTCCCGCGACTCCGGCGGCAGGAACGACACACACATCCGAGCGTTCGTAGGCGGCCTTCACCGGTTCGCGGGTGGCGAAGTCCACCGAGCTCAGAGGACGCCGCAAGGTCGAAATCGGCTTCAAGTAGCCACGCACCCGAATCTCTTCGCCGTTTGAAACCCCACCCTCCAAGCCCCCTGCGTGGTTCGATCGGCGGGTGAAGCCGGTGAAGGCGCTCGTTCGCTTGTGTTCGTATCCTATTTCATCATGCACGGTCGAACCCATGGAAGCCGCGCCGCGAACCGCATCCCCGATTTCCACCGCCTTTACGGCCTGCAGCGACATCACGGCGGCGGCGAGTTGCGCATCCAGACGCTCGTCCCAGTTAGCATAGGTGCCAAGCCCAGGCGGTACATTGTGCGCCACCACCTCAAAGATCCCGCCGACAGAATCTCCGGTGCGCAGTGCAACGTCCACCTGTTCCTTCATGCGCGCTTCGGTTTCAGGGTCCGCGCAACTGAGCAGGATCTCCTCTTTCGCTGTCAAGGCGCGGATTGCTTCCCAATCGACCGGTGCCTCCAGCCGGGCATTGCCGACGGCGATGACGTGGCTCAGTACCTCGATGCCAAGCTCCCGCAGCAGCAGCTTAGCGATGGCGCCAGCGGCGACTCGCGCCGCCGACTCGCGGGCGGAAGCTCGCTCCAATACGTATCGCGCTTCGGAGAAGTTGTACTTCACGGCCCCGGCGAGATCGGCATGTCCCGGTCGCGGGGAAGCCACGCGCTTGTGCTTGGTGGGATCGCCTTCTTCCACCGGCAGCGCCTCGGTCCAATTCTGCCAGTCTTTGTTCCCCAGTAACATCGCGATCGGCGAGCCGATTGTCTTTCCGTGACGCACTCCGCTGAGTATGTGTGCCTGGTCGCGTTCGATGCGCATGCGGCCGCCGCGACCGTACCCCTGCTGCCGTCTCCACAGTTCCTGGTTCACGAATTCGATGTCCACGGCGACGCCGGCGGGCATGCCCGAGAGCAGCGCCACCAAGGCTTCTCCATGCGACTCACCGGCGGTAGAAAAGCGCAACATGGGAATAGGAAGGGTGATTGTAGCTGATAGCGTCGGCATTTCGCACTCGGTCGTTAGCGACATCTTTCGCGCTGGCGCTACGGTGCGGTCACCAAGTCTTCCTCCACAAATGCCTTGTTTTCCATGCTGCTGCCGGTCAGAGCGAACGAGCGAGTTAGCCGGGCTTTGCCATCCTCAATGCCGGTTATGACGTAGGAGCAGCCCAACCAATAAGCCTCCTCGAGATCGGTTGGTGACCAACCAGCAGGGTGATCGGGATGAGAGTGATAAAAGCCGACAATCTCGAGTCCGCTCGTGCGCGCGTCACGCAGGATGCGCGCCACCTCGGCAGGATCAATTTCATAACGCCCCTTTGGAGAGTCGGTCCGCGTGTTGCGGCAGCGCACGCTCGCGCTCACGATGCGCGTGTCACCGTCCACTGTACCCAACAGCACGCCGCAGCATTCATAAGGGTAAGTTTCTTCACCGTGGCGGCGAATCTCGTCATAATCGGCTTGGCGGAGTTTCAGCATGTCTTCGTCCGCCCGTTCTATCATGTCCAAGGGTGAATTCCGGAGAAACATTTTCCTTCGCGCTACCGAACTCCATTTAGAGAATGCATCTGCGACACCTTCTGGCGTTACCCGTAGGTTGCCGTTTGGCCTTGCAGTGTGCGACAGTGAGTTCTGGGTACCGGGTCCACGGAAGTTTGTTTGCCGCCGAGGCAACATAAGCATGGTGCTCCCATATCGCATTCCATGCGAAGACGAGCATGACGAGTTCCGCCAACGACGGTGCTGTCAGAGGGCTATTGCTGAAGATGACCAAGAAGATCAAGATAAAATCGTATGAAGACGCGATTCGATGGTTTCGCGATCACGGATTCGACGCGCTCGAAGCTCCCGGCACAAGTAATCGTGTGTTTCTGAAGAAGTACAATTGCTCGGCCGCAATTGAACGCACCGAAGATGGTGGCGTCAAAGTATTCGCCTATCCCGGATATCTCATCAACGGCGAGATCTCAAAACTCGTCGATCATGGCTACCAGAAGATCTTGAAGACTACCAAAGCTGAGTACCCAGCCACAGCCGATCACCTCACGGCGTTGCACCAGTTCACCGAGGAACTGAAAGAAGGGATTGGCGCTATCAGTCTCTACAATGAGGGCCTGGGTACGGTGAGCGAGTCGTACATGTATGATCGCGTGCGCGGACGCGATCTTCCAGAATCGGAACGTCCCAAACGTCCGTGGCAGCGGGCGGCGGGAAAGCGCCCGGCATAAGTTCCCCACCATGCCACGATGTAACCGCGCCCGTTGAGGTTGCAAGCCTCCCCGCGAATAAACAAGCTCCTCTCGTGCAAACCTTCTGCCGAAATCTGCAATCCAAGTACAAGAAGGACGGGTTTCCAGGAGGACGCAAAGAGCTATGAAAAGAATCGGAATTTTGTTGTTACTGGTGCTGTTCTGTGCAACTACGATTTGGGCACAGAATACAGAGGACCGCGACAAGGTCGTGGCCCGGATGGACGATGCTTCCAAGATCTTGAATGAATTGCTAGGCGCTCCCGACAAAGGTATTCCTGACGAGGTATTCGAGAATGCGAAGTGCGTGGCTGTGGTTCCATCCATGGTGAAAGGCGGCTTTGTCTTTGGCGCCGAGCATGGCCGTGGGGTGGCGACATGCCGCACAGCCAATGGTTGGAGCGCGCCAGCTTTCTTCGTTATCACGGGCGGGAGTTGGGGTTTGCAAATCGGCGTCCAAGCTGCCGACCTGGCAATGCTGATCATGAACGACCGGGGAATGAACGAACTCCTGAGCTCGGAGTTCAAGCTGGGCGGTTCTGGCAGCGTAGCCGCCGGTCCGGTGGGTCGCGAGGCCAGTGCTTCCACCGATTGGAAGATGGGCGCAGAGGTGCTGACCTACTCGCGCACCCGCGGTTTATTTGCCGGACTGACCCTGAATGGTGCGGTGATCAAGCAAGACGACGACTCGACTCGTGGGCTCTATGGACGCATGGTCGGCTTCCGTCAGTGCCTATCGGGACAGGTAAAGCCGCCGGCTGCGGCTGACAGCTTCCTGGCCACAGTCCGTCGCAGCAAAGCTGAGGCGACGGCTGAGGCACACTAACAACCTTTAAGTTGCGACGCAGCGGTGGGCTTCGGCTCACCGCTTTTTTGCGCGCGCTAAGAATGATCTACACTGCTGCGAGCGGAGGTGACATGGCAAAGCTCAGGTCGATGTTCGCAGTCGTTCTTCTGCTGGCGGGAATTGTCCCTGGGCAGGCGCAGGTCCACAGCGCTCCCACATCGAGTGCTGAGTCGGCAGTTCGAGCGGTCCTGCAGTCCCAGGTTGACGCCTGGAACCACCATGATCTGGAACTCTTCATGAACGGCTACTGGCGCTCGCCCGATCTGACGTTCTTCTCCGGGACAACCGAGACCAAAGGCTGGGAACCAACCCTGGAGCGCTACCGTCGCAGTTACCAATCGGAAGGTCAAGCCATGGGAACGTTGTCGTTCAGCGATTTGCAGGTGCAGTCGCTGGGTGCCGATTCCGCGTTCGTGCGCGGGAAGTTTCAGCTCGTCATGCCGGACGGCAAGCAGCCGCATGGCGTTTTCACGCTGGTCTTTCGCAAGTTCCCCGAGGGCTGGCGGATCATCCACGATCACACCTGCGCGGAGTAGAGCCGCCTTTTTCAGGCTGAGAAGCGGGGGCTGTCGTGCTTTTTTCGAAGGTTTTAGCAACCTCATATGGTCAGAATCTCCGGCGGGTGTAGAATTCCCTTAATACAGGCGGTATCCCCGGGCAGTCGGGGAACTGCACTGGAGGACATCGTGAGCATTACCACCGGCGACTTCCGCTCGAAGATCACCTCTTCCACTCTTCTCGAAAAAAAACAGCGTCAGGAACTCATTACTTGTCTGACCGCCTACGACTATCCCAGCGCGCGGCTGCTGGATGAGGCGGGAATTGACATGATCCTGGTGGGGGATTCTCTCGCCATGGTGATGCTGGGCTATGAAAACACCCTGCCCGTCACCATGCAGGAGATGCTGCACCACACGCGTGCGGTCAGGCGCGGCGTCAAGCGAGCGTTTCTGGTGGCTGACATGCCGTTCGCTTCCTACCACGTCACGACTCGCGACGCTCTGCGCAACGCCGCTCGCTTTATCAAGGAGGGCGGGGCGGAAGCGGTGAAAATTGAAGGCGGAGAGAAGCGCTCCCGCCTGGTCGAACGCATGGTCGAGGCGGAGATTCCGGTGGTCGGCCACATCGGGCTTACGCCGCAATCGCTGCACGCAATGGGCGGATACAAGGTGCAAGGCAAGACGCTGAAAGCCGTCGAGCAACTGATGCACGATGCGGTCGCCTTGGAACGCGCCGGTGCTTGTTGCGTCGTTCTGGAAGGCATCCCGCGCGAGGTCGCCAGCATGATCACCCGCGAGTTGGAGGTCCCCACCATCGGTATCGGCGCGGGCCCCGAGTGCGATGGACAGGTGCTGGTCTTCCACGATCTTCTGGGACTGACATTTGCGCCGCCAGCCAAGTTTGTCCGCCGCTATGCGGACGTGGGATCCGTGATCAGCAATGCCTTGACGGCTTTTAAGGATGACGTGAAGGCCGGAAGCTATCCTTCGGATGCGGAGTCGTATCACCTCCCTAAGGAGACCCTTTCAGCGTTGCAGGGAATTGCCGAACGCAAGCGAACTGTGCAACTGTAGGAGTCATGCGGCTGTCGCTGCGCGTTGGCATTTTGTTGGTCCTGGCACCGAGTTGGGCCGCTGTCGCGGCGGGCCAGAAACCGGCCCCGGCTCCGGCACCACTCCATAAGCCCATTCCCAAGAAGAGTTACTGCCAGCCCGACGGTGGGTTCTGCTTCAAGTATCCGGGTTCGTGGAACGTGTTGGGGGAAGTTTTCGAGGGCAACGGCGTGGTGGTTGCGCCTTCCCAGAAGATCGACAAGACACTGTGGGACGAGATTACGGTTGCCCTGATTCTGCCACCTTCGGAAAGGGACGAAGAGCCGGTGAGTTTGGACGGCCTAATCGAGCAGGCGTCCAAGAGTATTCGCGAGGGTGGCCAGAATTTCGAAACCTTGGAACGCCAGCAGCGAACCGTGGACCACAAGCCAGCCCAGATGTTGAAGGTCCGCTATCACGAGAAAGCGACCGATCATGACTGGGTCGAGCAGTTGGTCTTTATTCAGGGCCCCGATCGCGAGATGTACTCCGTCGCGTTGAAATGCTCTCCGGGCAGTCTGGCGCGGCTGGAACCGGTGTTTGCGGGCGTGCTGGAGAGTTGGGTGCTGCCCGAGCCCGAACCTCCGGCAGGAGCGGCGGAGGATGACGCGCCCAAGCAGGGAACTTCGCCTTCGAAAGCGCCGATTTAGTCACTAAAGCAGTTCCACCCTTGGTGTATAGGGTGGAGCACTGCTTCAGGTGGATTATTCATGAGGATTTCATGCTTTGAAGGGGCACGGCTTCAGCCGTGTCGTAAGCTGCTGTCATTGTGATGGCTTTAGCCACCGAGGGAGTTCGTTGTTGAGACGAAGTGCGAGTCCCCTCTGGGGTAAAGCCCAACGCAAGACCGATGCACACGCGGCTCAGCTGAAGCCGCGCCCTTTCAAAGCGCAGATGTGAAACTGCTATAACGAAATCATCCCATGAAGCGCATCGCAACCATCGCCGAGATGAAGGCAGCTTGCCGTCAAATGAGTCGAAACGGCAAGACTCTGGGATTCGTGGCCACCATGGGCGCTCTGCACGAAGGTCATCTTTCGCTGGTGCGCGCGTCCAAGGCGCGCTGCGACGTGACCGCCGTTTCCATTTTCGTAAACCCGTTGCAATTCGGCCCGGCGGAGGACCTGGACAAGTATCCGCGCACCATGGAGCGCGACGCTGCGTTGCTGGAGCAACTTGGCGCGGACATGCTTTTCACGCCTGCAGTGGAGGAGATGTATCCCAAGGGTGCGCAGACCTATGTGCTGGTTGAGGAACTGAGTAGCAGGCTCGATGGCGCATCCCGTCCAGGACATTTCCGCGGCGTGGCTACCGTGGTGACGAAGCTCTTCGAAATCATCCGCCCCGACTTCGCCTTCTTCGGCCAGAAAGATGCTGTGCAGGTCGCCGTGCTTCGCAAGCTAGTGAACGACCTTGATATGGATGTGGAGATCGTCGCCTGTCCCATCGTGCGTGAGCGAGACGGCCTGGCGATGAGTTCTCGCAATGTCTACCTGACATCCGAGCAGAGGCAGCAGGCGCTGGTGTTGCATCGCTCATTGCTGCGGGTGCAAACGGCGGTGGAGCGGGGCGAGCGCGACTCCGCAAAGCTGATTGAGATTGGCAAGCAGGTGATGGCGGAAGAGCCTGGGCCGCGGCTGGATTACTTTGCCATCGTTCATCCCGACACGCTTGAACCGGTCGCGAATGTGTCTCGTGGCGCGCTGGTAGCCGTCGCAGCGTATGTAGGCGCAACCCGGCTGATCGACAACATCCTGGTTACAGCGTCATCATCGTGAGTAATGGGTGCCGAGTGTCCTTGATCCGGATTGGGTGCGAGATGGCCTGTTATCAACACTAAACGGCCAGGAGCATAACGACCCCTCGGCGAGTGCCGCTCCCGGATGTATCCTGTCATTGATGAGTGGTCTCTACCACATAGATCAGTTGAAAGGGCCATGAAAAGGATAGTACTGATTGTGTTCTCCGGAGTACTGGTAGTCCTCGCGGTACTTGCGACTTACGGCAGCATGCAGGTCCGCGCAACTCCTGGCGAGCAGGCCCGGACTCTTCCCGGAGACGGCCTGATTCCCCAGCCCATCGGCTCGGTCAATCACGCAGTCACCATTCGTCGCCCTCCTCATGACGTCTGGCCCTGGCTTGTCCAGATGGGATCCGGCCGAGCTGGGTGGTACGCATACGACTTCATCGATAACGGCGGGCACCGCAGTGCGGATCGCATCCTGCCTGAGTTTCAAACCATCGAGGTGGGCACTGTATTCCCCGCGCTCCCGGGGGCAACCGACGCGTTTACTGTAGTGCAGTATGAGCCCGCGCATAGCCTCGTTCTCTCATGGCTCTCCCCTAGCGGCAGGTATTTGACGACCTGGGCGTTCGTACTTGAACGGCTGCAGCCGAACTCTACTCGCCTGATTGTGCGCGGGCACGTGGCGCCTGGCTATCATCCTTACGGTCTGCCACAGTGGATCGCCCTATTGCTTGCTCGGCCGGCGCATTTCATCATGGAGCGTAAGCAGTTGCTTGGTATCGCTCGTCGCGCTGAATCTCTTCCATAGCTTGCCGCCTAATGGAGCCTGAGAGGCAGAAATAAACCGACGATTCATCAGCGACGTGTGTTGGCTCAGCCTGAAATGGAGAAGCGCCGTTGCCCGTTAGTGAGTATTCCGCCCTTCGGGCGGGGATTTTTCAGGCATGAGGGTCTTTCGATTCCGATGATGGAGAAGCAGCGTAAGAAGCGCGTTCCCTGCGCTGCCGATCATCGTCTCGATGAGCCCACCGGGCTATCCCTCGGCATGGTTGCGTCCCCGCAGTGCCCGCTTCCGTTCGCCCGGCCAGACTCATTGTAGCTCCACGCTGTCCGGCGGTCTCAACTTCCTGTTGGCCCGTGATCCGCCCGAAGGAGTCTTGCCGTCCTGTCAACCCCACGCGGCAATCCACTCCGAGTGTAAGGCAAGCACGTCTCGGCAGTATGATGTTTTCAGCTCCCGATGCGTTCCGCGCCGATCATCACCGGGCTCATGTTGGTGGCTGCCCCCGTTGGCGTTCTAGGGTTCGCGGCCCTGCTGCTATGGCTGTCGGGCGATTGGCGCTGGGTGGAGGGCTGGATCTTCGGTATCTGGTGGGTATCCTTCGTTGCGGCCATTCAATTGTGGCTTCGCTTCAAGGACCCTGCGCTGTTGGCCGAGCGCATGCGCATGCCCGGCAGCGGCGGTGAATCGCGCGCCGATATGGCTATCCTCATCGGGATAAAAGTCTGCTTCCTGGCTTCGATCGTTGTGCCGGCGCTGGATGTGCGCTTCGGTTGGACACCCCGTCTACCGCTGTGGAGCGAAGTATGCGGAGGCATCCTGCTCCTCGGGGGCAGTTTCCCGTTCTTCCGCGCGTTCACCGATAACCCGTATCTGTCGCAGCTGGTGCGTATTCAGACCGAGCGCGGCCAGCATGTCATTGACACGGGTGTTTACGGCTTTGTTCGCCACCCCATGTATCTTGGGGCAAGTCTAGTGTTTGTTGGTGGCCCGTTGCTGCTCGGCTCCGTTTGTGGCCTTCTCGTAGGTCTGGCCACGGTCGGGTTGCTCATTCTGCGCATCTTGGGCGAGGAGAAGCTGTTGGCACGCGATCTGGAAGGCTACTGGGCCTATCGCGAGAAAGTGCGGTATCGCCTTATGCCGCACGTCTGGTAAGCACCCCGTCAGCTGATCCCCGCTCTCGATAAGGTAAGTGTGGGCGGTATCCACTTCACCGACTGTCCGACATCGCGGCGGCTGCGCTTCCCTCTTCACCCGGCTTGCTGGCGGCGACTGTGGCGTTGCTGTCTGGCGGCTTCCAGCTTGCGGTCGCGTTCCGCGTGGATCTCCTGCTGACGCCCCGCCAGCACGTCCTTCGACGTGATGTAGCCGGTGGCACTGTTCAGGAACCCCTATCAAACGAAATCTGACGCGCAACAACACTCTACGATAGGATCTACACCTGTTTCATCACCTGTGGGTCGGCTTCACCGGTGGAAGACCCACTTGATGAAAGCAGGGCGTTTCTTGAACTGAACCGGGCAATGAACGACTCGGGACCGGAACAGCAGAATTGCAGGGTGGGATACTCGGTGATATGGTCCGATTTATGTTACCCGGACTATTGATCATTGCTTGTTGGGTTCTCCTCGTCCTGTATTGGAACATCAGCGCCCGCTCAACCAAGCCCGCGGCGGAACGCCAAAGCTGGACCAGCAGGTTGGCCAGGGTACCAGTTTGGCTGGGCTACATCCTGCTTGGTGTGGCAGGGGCGCATCCGTTTGGCATGGTGGTGATACCGCATACAGTCATCGCGGAGTACCTGGGTGTTGCGATTTGTGCGTTGGGACTCTTCGCGGCCATCTGGTCACGTAAAACGCTAGGGGACGATTGGAGCAGAGATGTCGAGCTCAAGCAGGGGCACAAACTTGTGGAACGGGGGCCATATAGCTTCGTGCGTCATCCGATTTATACCAGCCATCTGCTCATGGGTCTGGGAACAGCCATTGTGTCCGGCTTGCTTGTTGCATTCGTGGGGCTGTTGTTTTTCTTCATTGGCTTTTGGATAAAACTGAAGCAGGAAGAAGGTCTCCTCCTGAGGCGCTTTCCGGAGGGATATCCCGCCTACAAAGCGCGGGTAAAAGCGCTTGTACCATTCGTGTTTTAGTCCCCCGCAGTGCACTCTGTTTTCCTAACTCGGCTAAATTTCACTTTGTTTGCGCCGTCCACATGACTCGCGCCAAAGTTGCGCTTAGAGCCCCTCAGTTCGTCAGATAAGCGGGCGCTAACCCCCTACTTACTGAATCCAAACGGCAATCAGGGTCACGGCAACCGATAGTGAACGTAAAATCGCCAACGCGCCAGCAATCCTCTCCACGGACTAGTTGCGGGACAGACAGTAAGGGCCGGATGTAGTGAATCCGTCTCCCACCCTTTCGCCAAAGGCGGGCGAAAGGATGTGGCACCCAGCTCGACAGCTGGAGCCAGCAATCTTTGAAGGGGCACGGCTTCAGCGTGCCGTTACATGCGGTGGGAAATTGGGCTCCAGCCCCTGAGGGAATTCGCACTTGGTCAAAATGCCGAAGTCCCCCAGTGGCTAAAGCCGCCACAAACGACAGTAGATTACGGCATGGCTAAAGCCATGCCCTTTCAAAGCGTAATGTCGTTCCTGAACAGGGCTGATATAGCGCCGCTCTAACCCGTGCTTGGCGGATTAGAGCAATTTCGAAGGTCTTCTGATCCCCGACAACCACGCGCCGCCCAAAACCAGCACCACCGGAAAACACTCTAGCGTGTAGCGAGGTTCGGGGTTTTCCAGCGTTCCCAGAAAAGCCGAGCGCAAGATCACGAACAATAACATCAGACCGAGGTACTGAGGGCGTGGCCCGCGCACCAGTCCCATCACCGCCGCGAGTAGAAACAGCAGGTTGAGCACGCCCCAAAGCAGCGCAACCGTGAAGTCATGAGGGTCTTCCCAGTATTCCCACCAGCGGGACGTTACCGGCAACATTTCCGTGCGGGGGCGCAGCCACATGTCGGCGATGCGCAACGCCGGCAGCCAGACATAGTAACGCAGCGGATGGTCACGTACGCGCTCGTTCGCCAGGTCGGCAAAACGGGCGTCCAGATCAGGATTCACAAAAGTGATCTTGTCATAGTCGCGAAAGATCGCCTCCGTCTTCTCCCGTTGCTGCGCACTATCGAAAGCCCGCGAAGGCAGCAGATGCAAATCGATCGCGTCGCCCGGAATGTTCCAGTAGATCTCGTCCGTCGACACAAAGTCCGCGATCCAAGTACGCACCCATCTGTCGTAGCCTGAGGGCACAAACTCGTCTGGGTCGTTGGCATAACGAGGGGCCAGCGGCTCGAAGCGGTGGAAGTCGTGCCAGTTGCGTAAAGCCCACGGGACTAGGGGAGCGAGCGAGACTGCGAGTACCAGTGTTCCCGCCCATAACAGGCGTGCGTGCTGCGCAGGCCGACGCCACATCCGCCACAGCAGGAACAGCCCCAGCGCCACCAGTAGAATGCCGCCGTCCGGACGCAGCGTAATTGCGGCGGACACGGCGATGGCGCAGCCCATCCAGGCAGACCACTGCGCAAGCCCTTCCTCCGACGCTTGGAACGCTGCGACCGCGCAGTCGAGCGCAACTGCAGTGAAAAAGATGCTCAGGGTCTCGGCCAGAGGAGCCACCGTGTAGTCGGCGGTAAAGGGACACAGCGCAGCCAGGAGAAACGCGAAGCGCCCCGCCCGTTCAGACACGGTCCTGCGCGCCAGGTCAGCAATGACGAAACAGCCAGCCATGTCAATGACGATTTGCACCAACAGAACGGCGTGGTAGTGCTCGGTTCCGAATAGCGCAAAGCAAGCGGCAAGAAATGCGGGGTAGCCGGGCAGGCGAATCCAGGTAGGTCGCGGGCCCTCGGCATGGCTCAGACCGTAGATGCCGTGCTGGAGCCAGTTCCTGGCGATGTCACCGTAAATCAGCGAATCGCCAGTCACATGGGGGAATCTAATGTAGAAGAATAGCCGCACAGCAAAAGCGGCCAGTGTGACCAGCAGGAAGTACTTCCGAGCCTCCCGGAGCATGTCCCAGAACGACGGCCGCTCTGTTTTCCCCAGCGAATTGCACTCCTGTTCAAGCACGTGGCGAATATAGCAGCTTGGAGATAGCGAGTTGGATCGAATCTCGGAATTGGTGTGTTCGGCAGGACGGGTAGTGCGGCGGTTTAGCTGGGATATTCATCTCTTTCGCTTGAAGGGGCACGGCTTTCAGCCGCGCCGTTATTAGCGCGGAGAGTTGGGCTTCAGCCCCTGAGGTAAGTGGCTCTTCGCCTCAACACCGAAGTCCCTCAGTGGCTAAAGCCACCATAAATGACGGCTTACGGCATGGCTGAAGCCATGCCCCTTCAAAGCGCGAGGCCTGATGAATGATCCCAACCAGCGCCGCGTTCGCCCAGCAATTCAGAAACGCCCGGGCGGCCGCCACCCGGCACTCCGGGGGAAGCTTCGATTAAATGCTAACTGCTAACCGCTAGCTGCTGTCCTGGCAAGTGCTACGATAAATTGGCGCCGAATGCCTCAGTCGAAACAAATTTTCTTTGATCCGGACCGCAAACGTTGGCGGCGTTTGCGGTTGGTGCTCGATACCAGCGTGATCGTCATTACGCTGCTGGTGGTGTTTTTCGTCGCGACCATCATTCGGGGATCGTCCGTTCCGGGCGTACCCCTCCCTGGGGTGAAGAAGCCCTATCACGCTCTTAAGGAAAGCCAGAAGCGCAAGCCGCCGCGCCGGGTGAACACTCACCGCAAAACCAAGCGGCCCGCGTCGCAAGTGGTGCTGAACTCCGACGAAGGCATTCGTGGAGCGTTCTACGTCCAGTGGGACGCGGCCAGCTTCGCTTCTTTGAAAGAATATTACCCGCAGATCGACCTGCTATTTCCCGAGTGGATGCATGTGCTGACCGCCGACGGCCGGCTGCAGGCAGTCACCGAACTGAACACTCTCTTCAATGTAATGGACGATAAGGGTAAGCCACGTCCGGTGGATGAAAGGGTCATGCCTTTTCTCAAGGGCGAAAAGGCGCAGATGGAAGTTTTGCCGCTGGTGAACAACTTCGATCCCATCCGCAACGAGTGGCAACCCGACGTTACCGCGAAATTCATGGCCGATCCTGCGGCGCGTCAGCGCTTCCGCAGCGAACTAATGAGTTTCCTGGCCACGGACCAGTACAAGGGCATCACGCTGGACATCGAGGCCTTTCCCGAAACCTCACGCGACGACTACCGTGCGTTGGTGCAGGAACTCTACGATGATCTTCACGCCAAGGGCCTGAAGCTGTATATCGCCGTACCGGTGAACGACAAGACATTTGACTACCCCGCCATCGCAAGAATCTCGGATGGCTTGATCCTGATGAACTATGACCAGCACTATCCCGGAGGGGACGCTGGTGCGGTTGCGGGGCAAGAGTGGTTCGTGAAGAACCTTCAAGAAGCTCTAAAGGTCATTCCTAAGGAAAAAATCATTTGCGCGGTCGCCAATTACGGCTATGACTGGGCCATGAAAAAGGGCCAGAAGAAAGGCACTCCGCCGGAGGCAGTGCACAACGTATCGGCGCAGGATGCATGGCTCGAAGCCGAGGATGCTGAGACGGATGTGAATTTCGATGACGAGGCCATGAATCCGCACTTTGCCTATCTTGACGACAACAATGTTCGTCACGACGTGTGGTTTCTGGACGGCGTGACTGCGCTGAACCAGATGCGGGCCGCGCACGCCCTGGGGATCGATACGTTCGCATTGTGGCGACTCGGTTCGGAAGACCGCTCGCTGTGGGCCGTATGGGACAAACCGTTCGAAGCCAATGCGCCCTCCAAGCTGGCTACCGTCCCTCCGGGGCAGGATGTGGACATCGAGGGGCAAGGCGAAATCCTACGCATCGCCTCGCGTCCGGCTTCGGGTGAGCGCACGATCACGGTCGATCCCAGTACCAACCTGGTGAGCGACGAAGTCTTTAAGACAATGCCTTCGCCGTACGAAGTCGACATGTACGGCGGGACCTCAGAAAGGAAAGTTGCTATCACCTTCGACGACGGTCCCGACCCGACGTGGACTCCCAAGATCCTGGACCTGCTGAAAGAAAAGAACGTCAAGGCTACCTTCTTCCTCATCGGGCTGGAAGTCGAAAAATATCCCGGCATTGCCAAGCGCATTTACAAGGAAGGCCACGAAATCGGGAACCACACCTTCACCCATCCGGACATAAGCAACATCTCCAAGCGCTATTTCGAGGTCGAGCTGAATCTGACGGAACGGTTGTTCGAGGGCAAGCTGGGAGTGAAGCCGGTACTCTTCCGTCCTCCGTATTCAATTGACCAGGAACCTGACACCGCCGACCAGGTGCGCCCTCTGGAACTCTCGCAGGACATGGGCTTCATCACGGTGGGGGACAAGATCGATCCCAACGACTGGCACGATAATCCGCGCCGTTCCGCGGACGAAATTGCGGCCGATGTGTTCGCCAACCTGCCGCCCTGCCAGCCCAGTAATCTTAGCTGTGGAAACATCATCCTGCTGCACGACGGTGGAGGTAACCGGAGCGAAACCGTCAAGGCGCTGGACATGATCATTGATGGCCTGCGCACCCGCGGTTACGAGATCGTGCCGGTCTCCGATTTGCTGGGCAAGACACGCGCAGAAGTCATGCCGCCCATTTCGACCAACGAACGCTGGGCCGCCTGGGTGGACGGTCTGAGCTTCGGCATGTTCGGCTTCGTCTCCTCGCTCATTATTTTCGTTTTCTTCGTCGGTGACGTGCTTATGAGCGGGCGCCTGGTGCTGGTCGGAACCCTCGCCATCTTTGACCGCTTCCATCGGCGCAAGAGCAACTTCGACCCCAACTACCGGCCAGCGGTTGCCGTGCTTATCCCAGCCTACAATGAAGCGAAAGTTATCGAACGGACCGTCCGTTCGGTCCTCGAGTCCGACTACAAGAACCTCCGCGTCATTGTGATTGACGATGGCTCGACGGATGCGACGCTGGAGGTCACGCACACCGCCTTCCAGAAGGAAATCGCCACTGGCCGTGTCACGGTGTTGACCAAGCCGAACTCAGGCAAAGCCGACGCCCTCAACTTCGGACTCGAGCAAGTGACGGAAGAATTGTTTGTGGGCATCGACGCAGACACCCTGATTGCGCCCGATGCCATCTCGAAACTGGTTCCACACTTTAGCAATCCACGAGTAGCAGCCATGGCGGGCAATGCCAAAGTCGGCAATCGTGTCAATCTATGGACCCGCTGGCAAGCCCTGGAGTACATCACCAGCCAGAACTTCGAACGGCGCGCCCTGAATACTCTCAACGCCGTAAGTGTGGTTCCCGGCGCCATTGGCGAATGGCGCACCGCTCCGGTTCGCGCCGCCGGCGGCTACCAGCACGATACCGTCGCTGAAGATGCCGATCTCACCATGGCACTTCTGCAGGCGGGCTACTGGGTCAACTACGAGGACCGCGCGCTGGCCTACACTGAGGCGCCAACCAAGGCGAACGGGCTGATGCGGCAACGCTTCCGCTGGTCCTTTGGCATCATGCAGTCGGTGTGGAAACACCGTGCGGCGGTGAAGCAAAAGGGAGCTCTTGGGTGGGTCGCGATACCCAATATGGTGATCTTCCAGGTGCTGTTGCCGTTGGTCTCGCCGTTCATCGATATCATGTTCGTTGCCGGCGCGGCCATCTACTTCGTCGACAAGTATCGGCATCCCGAATCGGCGAACCCGGCTGATTTCCACAAGCTGGTCGTGTATTTCGCTCTCTTCATGGTGATTGATTTCATCGCTTCGGCGATAGCCTTCACGCTGGAGCGGCAACGGCCGGGTGGAAAACGCGACTTCCTCCTGCTGGGCCACGTCTGGCTGCAACGGTTTGCCTATCGGCAGTTGTTCTCGTTGGTTCTCATCAAGACACTCAAGCGCGCCATGGAAGGGGGCAGCTTTGCCTGGGACAAACTGGAGCGCACCGCCAGTGTGAGGCAGCCCATCGTAGTGCGCCGCGAAAGAGAGGCGCAGTGATGGAGGACAATTGTTGAGTCCTGCTCCGAAACCCGACCTGGACATGAGCGTCAGGGTCGCCGGCATTGAACTGAAAAACCCCATCATGGCTGCCAGCGGAAGCTTTGGCTATGGCGTGGAATTCGAGGACGTGGTCACTCTTCATCGGCTAGGTGGCTTCGTGGTGAAAGGACTCTCCCGCGAACCGATGGCGGGTAATCCTCCGCCACGGCTGTTTGAAACTGCGGCCGGCATGCTGAACGCCATCGGGCTTCAGAACGTTGGAGCACGCGCCTTTCTCGAAGAAAAGCTGCCGCTGCTGAACAAGATCAAGAACATAGTTTTCTTCTGCAACGTCTTCGGGCATTCGCAGGAGGAGTACGAAGAAGTGGTTCGCATTCTTAACGATGGCGAAGGCATTGCCGGTTACGAGCTGAACGTTTCGTGTCCCAACACGAAGTGCGGTGGAATTGCCTTTGGCAGCGATCCCAGGATGTTGTTCGATGTGGTGAGCACGGTCAAAAAGATTGCCACCCGTCCGCTGATCGTGAAGCTCTCGCCCAACGTGACCAGCATTCCCGAGGTGGCGCGGGCCGCTGAGGAAGCGGGTGCCGACGCCATCTCGCTGGTCAATACATTTGTAGCAATGGCGATTGACGCCGAAACCCGCAAGCCGCGAATCTCCAACGTTACCGCCGGACTGTCCGGGCCTGCCATCAAGCCGATTGCCCTGCGCATGGTGTGGGAAGCGGCCAACGCGGTGAAGATACCGGTCATCGGAATCGGGGGGATCAGCACCGCCGAAGATGTGATTGAGTTCATGCTGGCTGGGGCAAGCGCTATCGAGGTGGGCACGGTAAATTTCTGGGACCCGTGCGCTTGTGAAACCCTGGTCGATTCTCTGGAGAAATGGTGCCTGGAGCACCGCATCGAAAAGATCAGCGAGCTGACTGGCGGGCTGGCGATTGAATAGTAGTTGTCAGTCGTCAGTTGTCGGTTGTCAGTTGTCGGCTATGAGCTGTCGGCTATCAGCTATCAGTTGTGAGCTATCAGCTTCTACGAACTTGTCATCCCGACCGAGTTTTTATTGTTGTCATCCCGACCGGGGTGGAGGAACCTGCTGTTTCCGCCCACAGCAAAAACTTTGCTGCACACAACAGCCGTGACCCCGGTCACTGACAGCTCGGCCGCTGCAGGGGACAATTCCATCGGCTTGCCACTTCAGCTTCGCGGAGATCCTCGGACAGATGGCTGCATTCCCAACCTTGTGTCGGGCCGATAGCCGCTTCTCGTCGGGAGTCACTCCATCCCAAAAAGCTGATTGGGATCGGGAGATACCATGCCAGCCCTTCGTCGTGTTCTGTCCCTATCGATTCTTATCGTCAGCTTTGTAGTGCTATCGTTGCCCGTCTTCGCGCAACAAGTGATTGCGACCGTACCGGTAGGCCTAGAACCCGACAGTTCAGCGGTCAACACGGTCACCAATAAGATCTACGTAGCGAATCAGACCTGCCCTAGTTATCCCTGCCTAGGCAATGGGACGGTGACCGTCATCGACGGTGCGACCAACAACACCCTCTCTGTCAATGTGGGATACTCCTCCTACGGCATGGCGGTCAACCCGGCGACCAACAAAATGTACGTGCCAAATAGCTGCGGTAACGATCCAAACTGCTTGAGCGGCGGTACTGTGTCGGTGATCGACGGCGCCAGCAATACTGTCATTGCCACAGTCACCGTCGAGAGTCAGCCCTACGCTGCAGCGGTCAACTCGGCGACCAACAGAATCTACGTCCTGAACTCTTGCGGCACCGACCTCTCTTGTAGTACCTTCCGCGGCACGGTATCGGTGATCGATGGCGTGAGCAACACCGTCGTGGCCACCGTTCCCGTCGGGGTCTTCCCCCTTCCCCCGGTGGTCAACACGGTGACCAACAAGATCTACGTTCCAAACGCTTGCGGCAACGATCCCTGCGCTATCCCTAACGGTACCGGGACGGTGACGGTAATCGATGGCGCCACCAACAATTCCACCTCCGTCAAGGTGGGGATCAGTCCCTTCGCTTTGGACGTCAACACGGTGACCAACAAGATCTATGTCGCCAATCAATGCGGCGACGACCCCTCCTGTAACAGGACCGCCACCATGACGGTTATTGACGGCGCCACCCTTGCCACCACCGATGTCCCTATCGGCGGATATCTCCCGTTTACCTTAGCGGTCAATTCAGTCACCAACAAGATTTATGTTCCCGACTATTGCGGCTACGATCCTTCCTGCCAGCGCGAGTTCAGTGGGACGGTGTCGGTGATCGACGGTGGAACCCTTACTTACACCAGCATTCCTGTCGGGGTCGAGCCGGACACCATGGCGGTCAACTCGGTCACTAACAAAATGTATGTTGCCAACCGATGCGGCATCGATCCCTCCTGTCAGAGCAACGGGACTGTAACAATCATTGATGGCACTACCCTTACGTTCACCAACATTGGCGTCGGGCACGACCCCCAGGGCTTGAGCCTCAACTCCGTCACCAACAGGGTTTACGTCCCCAACTTTAACGACGACACCGTCTCGGTGATTGCCGACACTCCTCCTACCGCTCTGCAATTTGTCCCGCTGACCGCACCGTGTCGGGCAGTCGATACCCGGCCGGATCGCGGTGGCAATGGGCCGATTGTGGGTGGTACCTTCCAAAACTTCCCCATCCAGCAGGAGGGAGACTGCAATATTCCCCCGACTGCCGCCGCCTATTCGCTGAACGTCTCGGTGGTTCCGAACGGGCCGCTAGGCTACCTGACGGTGTGGCCCGCGGGGCAGCCGCAGCCTTTGGCTTCCACTTTGAACTCGCTGGATGGCCGCATCAAGGCCAACGCCGCGATTGTGCCCACCGGGGCCGGCGGAGACGTTAGCGTGTACGCCACCAACACGACCAACGTGATCCTCGACGTCAACGGCTACTTCACCACGGTGAATTCTTCCACGTTGGCCTTCTATCCGCTGCCGCCTTGTCGCGTGGCCGACACACGCTTCAGCACCTATCCTCCGGGCCTGGGACCGCCGTATCTGAGGGGCAACCAGGAACGCGATTTTTCCATATTGAACGCCACGACCTGCAACATTCTCTCGACCGCGGTCGCCTATTCGCTGAACTTCGCGGTCGTTCCGCGCGGTCCGCTTGGTTACATGACGGTCTGGCCCACGGGTGAACCCCGGCCTACGGTTTCCAGCTTGAACGACATCCCGGCGCAGATCATCGCCAATGCCGCCATAGTGGGCGCAGGCACCGGCAGCAAGGTCGCGGTGTATCCCAGCAACGACACCGACCTGGTCATTGATATCAACGGCTACTTCGCATCGGCGGGAACTGGCGGACTTTCGCTGTATGGAGTATCGCCTTGCCGGGTCATCGACACGCGCAAGATTGGCAGCGGTCAGCCCTTCAATGGACTCCTGAGTCCGCCGGTCGATGTGGTAAACAGTCCATGCGAACCGCCGCCCACGGCGCAGGCGTATGTCTTCAACGCCAGCGTGGTGCCAGTCGGGGCGCTGGGCTATCTGACGCTGTGGCCCGACGGCGCCAGCCAGCCGTTGGTTTCGACGCTGAATGCGCTGGACGGATCAATCTCGTCCAACATGGCGATCGTGCCCAGCACCAACGGAAAGGTCGATGCCTACGCGTCCGGGCTCACGCAACTGATCCTGGACATCTCCGGCTACTTCGCGCCTTAGATAGAAAGATAGGCCGTAGATAGATTGAGCGGCGCTCCATAAAGCGCCGCCGCTCCACCCTATGCCTCAGGTGTGAACTGCTCTAAGCCGCCGCGCGGAGACTTCACGCCGTGGCGCTCGCAGCTTTCGCATCGGCATCCTGAAGCTTTTTCACGCTGGTCACCAGGTTGGGATCGATCGCCAGAATCGCCCTGGTGTGGGTGATGTCAAACAGGCGCTTCACCTGATCGCTGGCGCCGGCAACGCGGAAGTGCCCCCCTCGCTGTCCAATCTCTCCAAAGATATGCATGATGATTCCGAGCCCCGCGCTGTCCACAAACTCCACGTGCGTAAGATCAAGCACAAGTTTGCGAGCGCCTTGCTGAATCAGCGAATTGAACAGCGCCTCGGTTTCGCTGAGGCGTGTGCCCAACGTGAAGCGGCCCGCGCAGGAGACGCCGGTGATATCCGGATCGAATTGGAAGACTTCGGTTTCCAACATCATAGCTGCGTGGTTCCTTGGCGAAGTCTGGATTTCCAAAGTATCACGATGCGCCGCGAAGAACTAGCGTGAAATAGCAGTAGCGCTCTGTCCGTGACGTGCCGACGGCGCCGGTCTGTACCGCGGATAAAACGCTCAAGAACTGTCCGAGAACTGTCCCCGGTGACTTGTCGTAACGCAGTGCGAAGAACTATGCTTTGTGAATCCCGCCGCGCGACAGTCTAGTCGCGTTTGAGCCAAGGAGTAATCATCATGTCGCGCCTTGCTTGTCTTGAATCGGCCAAGATTCTGGTACTTTCCTGTGCAGCATTACTCGTCACTTGTTCTGGATTTGCGCAGAACTACACCGCTCCCAGCAATCCCCAGATTGGTTCGGCAAACACGGTGACTGCGAATGCGCCCGTCCCGCGGCCGAGCACCACTCCATGCACGGTGCAATTGTTCACCAATCTGGATTTCGCGGACTTCAACCCCAAGTACTTCAACTACACGCCCCCGGCGGACTGTCCCGGTCCTTGGGCGGCGGTGGTGCTGGAAGGGGATTGGTCCATCGATGCGGGACGGCAATTCGATCGCACTGCGGAGATTTGGGTCGGCGGGACTAATGTTTACTTCGGCACCACAGCGGAGCCATCGCATGATGTGATGCGTTCCTGGCACACGGAAAGCAATCTGACTGACTACAGCCCGCTGTTTACCGCTTCGCAAGGTGGCCGAGTTGATTGCGGCAACCTGGTGAACATGACCTACACCAGCCATATTCACGGCAGCGCGACGCTGCAGTTCTATCCGCTGGCGCAGGGGCAGAGCCCACCGCAGACCGCCGACGTGGTGTTGCCGATGGCGGCTGATTCCACCGGCGGCACCGTGACGCTGAACACGCCCAGCGACCAGCTGGCGGGAACGTTCACCATGCCGACCAATGTGGAGCGCGCTTATCTGGATGTTTTCGCGCAAAGCCAGAGTGGCGACGAGTTCTGGTACACCTGCGCCCCCAACGATGTGGCCGGCGAATTGGAGAACTGTGGATCAACCGGTTTTCGCGAGGCTGAAGTGACTATCGACGGCCAGCCCGCGGGCGTCGCGCCCATCTATCCCTGGATATACACGGGTGGAATCGATCCCTACCTGTGGCGTCCGATTCCCGGAGTGCACACGCTTAACTTCGAGCCTTATCGCGTGGATCTGACGCCATTTGCCGGCGTGCTGAGCGATGGCCAGCAGCACACCGTGGCGGTCAGCGTTTACAACGCCGACGGATACTTTTCTGCCACGGCGACGCTGCTGCTGTACCAGGACGCGGGTTCCGGCCAAGTCACCGGGGCGGTGACCCAGAACACCATTGGAGAGCCCAGTCCGAATATCACGGAGAACATCGTCGATACGGGCACGGTTTCTTACGGTCCTTTGTCGGTGACCTCGTCGCGAGGCTTCACGCTGGAAGGTTACGTAAACACTTCGCACGGTATGGTTGACACAAAGGTCGTGCAGAGCATCGATTTCTCCAATGTGCAAAAGTACTACGTAGTTTTGGATGGCAGCGTTTACGACCAGTACGTTGGACAGACGACCACGATCTCGTCGGCCACCACCACCCAGGACAGTGGAAACGTTCTTACCAACAACAAACAGTATTCTTGGCCGCTCACTCTGACCTACGCCTTTACGACTAACCCTGACGGATCGTATCAGCAGTATGCCACGCTCCAACAGGCGTTCTACAAGAGCGAACTGGTGCAGCTGAACGGTACACCGGTTTACTCCAGTATCTTCTCGGACGCAGTGGCGCCGAGAGATTTCTTGATGGTTGATGCATCAGGCACCGCCACCGCAACACTACAGGCAAATTCGGAAACTTACCAGTACTCCAATTCCAATGGTGCCTGCTGGAACGAGACCGTCAGGGCCGCCGCTGGAGTTCTGACGTCCGTACAGGGAGGGAGTTGCCAGCACAAGGGTAAGTAACGACTTTCGAAGGGGCGCACCGTAGTGAGTCCCTTACGTTTGTCATCACGAACTGACTTTAGTCGGTGAGGGATCTGCTTTTTCTTGGTTTCTTGACAACCGTTAGCCGTGCCGACGTGACGTTGTGAAACATGAGGGCTTTCGCCCCTGCTACATCCTCAGGGGCTAAAAGCCCTAATTTGTTTCTTGCCGAGTCGGCACGGCTGAAGCCGTGCCCTGACACAAAGCGATGATGTGGCGACTCCATCGGCCCTCGTTGACGTTGACGTTCTTGCCTGTTCAAACAAGAACGCTACATACCCTCGGCTGGCGTTTCCTGATGGAACGGGGACACCCACTTGCCGCCCTTCTTCTGCCAAACCGAACTGGCGATAACTTTCCCGGGCTGTTTCTTGCCTGCGCAGGTTGCGTCCTGGGTCGCGTTGTAGGTCATGATGACCGTGTCCTTATCGAGCCAGAGGTAGGAGAAATCGGAAAGCGAGAAGCTGTTGACCGCGCATCCCGGTTCCATCATGTCTTTCAGGATGGCCTGCTTCCCTTTGTCCACCATTCCGCCCGCGATGTTGATGGAGTCGTCCGGGATCATCGGCTCAATCGCCTTCTGGTCGTGGTCCTTCCATGCCTGCCAGCCAACTTGTTCTTTGCTTTGCAGGATCTTCTCCACAGCTTCGTTCTTCTGAGCGTACAACTGGACTCCTGACAACAACAGAGCGAAACCAAGTGCGGTCACTGCGGTGCGACGCATGTTTGTCCTCCAAGTTTGTTTTTAGAAATCATGTCAATATACCATCGGGTTATTCCCCCAGGATCTTCCGTATCTGTTCCAGGTGGTTCAGATCGTGACCGGCGATTTGCACCGCCAGGTCGCGGACGGTCATCGGACCGCGCTCAGCGTGAATGCCCTTGCGCTGCCACTCTTCGGGCGTGAGTTGCGCGAACGTTCGCAGGTTGGCCTCGCGCAGCAGACGAAACAACATCAACGACTCCTCGGGCCTGCGCGATGGGTAATCACCCAGTTTGTGCCACAACTCCTGATCGAAGCCCGGCAGCGGGCAGCCGTCGTGCTCGATCATCTGGCGGTAGCGCCAGGTGCTGACAATCTCGGCATCGGCAAAGTGGGCCAGCAATTCTGCCACCGACCATTTGTCCGGCGAGGGGCGCTGGTAGAGTTGCTTTTCCGGGATGGAAACGACCATGTCCGCTAGAAGTTCCGGCGTCTTGCGCTGGACCTCGAGCGGGTCCTTGCCTTCGATGTAGGAGAGGATGCGAGCTTTGTATTCGGCGATGGTTTCCATGAGACATCTTACCTTTCCGCGTGGTGCCTGGGCGACAGCAGGCGTCGCTGATAGCTTGCGATATGGCGATGTTACGCCAGCTATGAGAATCCGACTAATCAGGAGTTAGACGCTTCGACGCGGTGTAGACTCTGGGGTGATCGAAGAAACAGCGCGACCTGACGAGTCGTACACTCCGATTCCGCTAAAGCATTTAGCTTCTTGTCAAATTGAAGGCTCAAGATGAACGATCAACAAAAGAAGGAGCAGTATTCTGGAGCGCGAGATCAAGAGATCCGTGCGGCACTGGATCAGCATTGGGCGGCGTCCGATGCCAACGATTTCGAAACGGAGCACAGCATCTATCACGAGGACGCGGTGCTGGAATACCCGCAGTCAGGCGAGCGAACCCGCGGTCGACGCAACATACAGAACCAACGCGCTAGTCAGCCGAGCAAAAAGCGGTTTGCTGTCCGACGAATCATTGGCGGCGGCGATCTTTGGGTCACCGAATTCATCCTGACCTATGACGGCAAGCCGTCCTACACCGTGAGCATCATGGAGTTCAGGGGCGACAAGGTTGTGCGGGAAACACAGTACTTTGCAGATCCGTTCCCAGCTCCCGCATGGCGCGCTCAATGGGTCGAACGGATTGACACATAATTTCGAGGGGCCTGCGGCACCAGGCAACCGTCTCGATCCCTCGAATCAGAACGGAAAAGACAGACTGAAGAAATTGAAAGGCCCAAATTGATTTCCAATCAGGGTGGTAAATCGAGCGTAATTCTAACCGATACTTTGGTATCCCTCGATACGTTCTTCCAATTGCTTCGTCGTCGCGCTTCTGCCAATCTTGC
This sequence comes from uncultured Acidobacteriaceae bacterium, assembly GCA_963794545.1. Lineage (GTDB taxonomy): Bacteria > Acidobacteriota > Terriglobia > Terriglobales > Acidobacteriaceae > Bog-257. The sequence goes on along the minus strand of CAWCEH010000005.1, from coordinate 707,766 downwards.
CTTGAACAGTCACTCGCTCTGACATCGAAAGGACTACCAGATGGACGGCACAAATGGACTGAAAGAGACCACGCGCGTGACCGCGCCCGTCGCCTCGAACACGCTTAGTGTGAACGTTTTTACCGCCCCGGGAAAGACCATGGTCGGCGAGCGGCCAAGGCCCTTCGGCGAAGCGCTCGGCTTTGACCCGATCACGTCGACTTTAATCTTCGGCGAGCACGACGCGGTGCTGGTAGACGCAATGATGACGGTGGCTGAGGCCGAGGCTCTCGCGGATTGGGTTGCTCTGCACAATCGCAACTTGGAGACCATCTATATAACGCACGCCCACTTCGACCACTTCTACGGTCTGGGCATTCTGCTCGGCCGTTTCCCGGGCGCGCGGGCGATAGCAACGCCCAAGACGGTGAACGCCATGCAGACGTCTTTCACTGCCACCGTGGAGCGGCTAGCCCGCCGGTGCTTTCCTGGGCAAGTGCCCACTAAGTTGGTTGCCCCTGAGCCCTACGAGCACCAGACGTTCACTCTCGAAGGCCACGAATTGCGCATCATCGAGCAGGGCCACACCGATAGTGCCGATACGACATCTCTACACGTTCCATCGATCGGCCTGGTCGTCGCTGGCGACGTGGTGTACAACCAGTGCCACATGTATGTCGGCGACACCACCCCCGAGAGCCGGAAGAATTGGGTCGCCGCGCTAGACCGGTTAGCGGCGCTGAACCCGGCGATTGTTGTCGCCGGTCACAAGAAGCCTGGCGCGCCCGACTCTCCCTCGGCGATTGAAGACACCAAGCGTTACCTGCAGGACTTCGATCGGGTGCAGCAAACCGCCACGTCCGACCAGGAGCTGTTCGATCAGATGACGGAGCCATACCCGCATTGGGTAGCCAATCAGTCGTGGTTGATGTTCGGATTCCCGCAGCTATAACCCACATCAACCGCGACGGCCCGCCCTTGCGCGCTTTGGGAAACAGTGGGGACAATGAATCGAGACGTCACGTCTGTCCCCAGTCTTAGTTCCGATTTCAGAGAGGAGAACAAGATGGCAACAAAAGGAAAAGTATTGGTGCTAGTCTCGAGCGGTCACGGCTTGCCCTTGAAAGATGGCAAGGTTTATGCCGGCGCTGGCTACTACCTCAACGAGCTGACGGTTCCGGTTCGCGCCCTGATGACGGAGGGCTACGAAGTCACCTTCGCCAACCCCAAAGGAAACACGCCGCAATTGGATGTCAATTCAGCTATAGCCCAGTTCTTCGGTGGGGACGAGGCTAAGCTTCAGGACTATCTAAAATTCCGCGACAGCCTGACTGGGCTCAAAAATCCAACTCGTATCTCGGATGTCATCGCATCAGGCCTGGATCAATATGACGCGGTTTTCGTCCCCGGCGGCCATGGCCCGATGATGGATCTTCTCGATGATGCCGACGCCGGCACCGTGATGAGACACTTTCATAAAACATCGAAGCCTACGGCAGTGCTCTGCCATGGCCCGATTTCACTACTCTCGGCTCTTCCGAATTCGACGGAGGTGGTCGGCGCGCTGGCGGCGGGCGATGCCGCTGGAGCGCGGGCAAAGGCTCAAGGTTGGATCTATTCTGGATATAAGATGACTATCTTTTCGACAGCGGAAGAGCAGCAGCGGGAGCCGCTTGAGATTGGTGGTAAGGTTCTCTTCTACCCGGACTTCGCCTTGCGTACGGCGGGCGGTGACGTAAGCGTGGCCGCTCCATGGCAGAGCTACGTCCTTCAAGATCGTGAGCTGATCTCAGGTCAGAACCCGTTCTCTGATGAAGCGCTTCTGAAACTTCTTCTAGCGGCACTCAACGGGAGGCGTCAATGAACAGCGTACAAATCGAACAGAAGAGCTATGAGATGCCCCCGCGAGAGGGGATGAGCATCGCGCATTTTCTCACCGTCGCCGACATCGAGCGATCGGCTCGCTACTACGAAAAGGTCTTCGGCGCTCTCATTCTGAGCCTGGGTGACGGCAACGCGCCTGCGTACCTTCAGCTTGCGAATATCTGGATGATTCTGAACGTCGGGGGCGGGCCCACCCCGGACAAGCCGACGGTAACGCTCAGCGTCCCCGACCCGAATCACATCAACAGCTTTATGAATTTCCGGGTTGCGGATATTCAAGCGTGCTACGAATCATGGAAAAGTCGAGGGGCGGAGTTCATCACGGAACCGATACCCAAGTACGGCGAGATACGCTGCTACATCCGCGATCCTGACGGTTATATTATCGAAGTCGGACAGAGCACCGACCTCACATACGGTTAACGCTCGGCCGGGACGGGGTGCGGTTTTAAACGCTTGCGGAACTCCGTTTAGCGCCAGCCCATCGGCGCGAAGGATGCAACACCGCTCGGCCGCGGTTAGCAGAGAAGTCGAATTGCACGATACGGGTATGTTCAGAGCACATCCTCGGTAGGAGGGGCAGGAGAGGTGGATTGGAAACGGTTGGTCCAGTTTGCGCTGCTGGGTAGCGGTGATTTGGAACAATATGCCATCCTGCTGGTACGCGTTTCGCTCGGGCTGTTCTTCGCCATCTCCGGGGCAAACAAATTGTTTGTCGCCGGCAGCACGCAAACTATGTACGAAACGCTCGTTGAGGCCAAAGTCCCGTTTCCCCGCCTGATGACCTATTTCGTATCGGGTGTCGAGTTCTTTGGCGGATCCTTGCTGATCGTAGGGCTTCTTTCCAGCCTGGCTTGCGTGGCTTTACTGGTCGATATGCTTGTCGCCATCCTGACCACCAAGCTTTCCGCCATGCCTAAAGGACTTTCGCCTCTTAACTGGCTCGACGATTTCCTCTACCTTCCGGAAGTCCTGTACGTGCTCTTCTTTATCTGGCTGATCTGCTCTGGTCCGGGAAAGTTCAGTGTCGATTACTGGCTAGCCGGCAAGTTACGGAGGTGATCGATCGACGAAGCAGCTTGTTGCCAGACAAGAGCTTGATGGTCATTACCAGAATTTTTCAGCCGCAGGACTGGCGCTAAGTCCTGATTAACGCTGTTCTCGGAGAAGTGAAATACTAGGCGAGTACATGTCCGGGAATCCAACTTATCGGGACTTATGGGATCCAATACGAGCAATCCCAACGAGAACATCAGGCGTTTCATAGGGCGCCTGTAGTGTGAGTGGCGCCGGAACTTTCTTCGAAGACCCGCCAAACTTTGATACGGCGACCTTTATACCGGCCGACGCCACAGGAGTTCTAAGCTGACACTTAGCCTAGGAGCTGCAAATGCCAACAAAGAACGATGCTCTAAAGGACCGGCTTTCCCGGTATCGCGAAATTACGATTAGTGTGACCGGCCGAAAGTCAGGACGTACCATCTCAATACCAATCTGGTTCGTATGGGACGACGACAACCTATACCTTCTGCCGGTTCAGGGGTCGGATACACAGTGGTACAAGAACGTACTGAATAACCCAGTGATGCGGATCGCCGGGCGGGATGCAGAAGCCGACTTCAAGGCTGTCCCTATCACCGATCCCACACAGGTGTCGTCCGTGGTTGAGAAATTCCGTGACAAGTACGGGACCAACGACGTGAAGAAGTACTATTCAAAGTTCGACGTTGCCGTCCTCGCCCAGCCGCGTTGATCGGGCACAAATACCGCTGCTTGGCTCCTCTCAAGCGAGAACACACGAGACACAGGACAAAGAAAAGACAACAATCAAGTAAGGACAGACAAAATGGACATCAAAAGAGTTGGCTCGCAACCTTCCGCCAAAGGACCGTCTGATTGGTTCACTGGGACCGTCCGCATCGATCCGCTTTTTCAGGCACCCGACCCGGCACTGGTTCAAGGCGCGAGCGTAACTTTCGAGCCGGGCGCGCGGACCGCATGGCATACGCATCCTCTCGGCCAGACTCTCATCGTCACGGCTGGATGTGGCCGCGCGCAACGCTGGGGCGGTCCAATCGAGGAGATCCGGCCCGGTGACGTGGTTTGGTTCCAGCCCGGCGAGAAGCACTGGCATGGTGCCGCGCCGACCACGGCCATGACGCACATCGCCCTTCAGGAGAAGCTCGACGGAAAGGTGGTCGACTGGATGGAACAGGTCAGCGACGAACAATATGAAGGCTGATGCAGCGCGAAGGAAGCGCTCGTGAGGAGGGGCACCAAGCTCGGGCCATCACACTTCGTGGGCTGGGCAAACTGGATTGAGCGTCTCAGAGTACGGAGCTAGCACTTAGGTGACAATAATTGGCGATTTATACCAAAACTTACATGCCATATATGTCACCCACCATTTGGCTATAATGAGTATCTCCTAGAATGCCCCTTACGAGCCCTGGCGTGCCCGTAGGCGAGACTTTGAGGCGGCGGACGACCCAAAGTACTTCCGAAGCGATTTGATAGCTGTAAACGCCTTTAAACGCGGGATTCCTCTTACGGGAAAACCTGTCGCATTTCCCGATTTGGGCCGGTCGCACCTCACAGCGAAGCCCTACGGCACCGAGAACAGCTTCCACTCACCGTTTACGTTGTTGAAGATGAAATCGATCAGTTTTGTTCCGCCGCACTGGTCGTTCTTCACCTCGGCTACCAGGATCGCCTGCCGCACGCTGTTGCGCACCGTCGCGCTGGCGGCGGTGCGGACCTTTTCCGAATGGGTGAGCAGCTCGCGGTCCGAGCAGGCGCGCGCGCTGGCATCCAGCTTGATGGGTGCGTCGATGCACGAAGAGTCGAACAGCTTGCAGTAGAGACCGCGGTGATGCGACAACTGTGCTTCGACCTCGGCACGACTCAACGGCGTTGCTTGCGGACCGACGTGGAGACCTTCCTCGGGCACATAGGACAGGAACTTTTTGGCGTCCCCATCGCGAATGGCGGCGAAGAATTCGCGCTCCAGCGCTGCGGTTCGTGGCGAGACCGAAGCATGGGTCGTCCCGGATGCGCCCGATGCGGAAGTTGACTGGGCTCCGGCCAAGGGTGTCGGCAGCACGACTGAAAACGCCACGCCCAAAATGATGAAGCAGCGCAGGCTCGCCATCCAGTTCATCCACGCCGGCCCGCCTTCACGCGTTTTGTCTTTGTCTTCGCCGATGACTTCGTCTTGATCGACCTCGTCTCGACCGATGATTTCCGAGACGCCTTCTTCGGCTTGCGGACTGCCGATGGCCGTGCACCTGCCGTGCCGCTTTCCAACTCAGCCTGCCTCTTCTTCGGCAGACGCTCCCACACCAGCCGGTACGATTCGGAAATCATTTCCCGCAACTCGGAATCGGCTAGTGCGTTCAGCCGTTCCAGACTCACCCACTGGGCGCGCGCCATGTAGGGCGCGGGAATGATCCACGGACGCTCGCACAGCTCGGCGAAGTTCTCAGGCGTGCACTTGAACGAAATTCGTTGCGGCACCATCTCCATGGCCGCCACTACGAACAGCTTGCCATCCACTTTGAAGCACAGGTCGGCTCCCCACTGCACGATTTCGGTGGTGTGGGGAAAGTGAAGGCAATACTTGCGAATGGCCTCAATGTCCATCGTCTGCTCCATTTAGCGGATGCGCTAGGGAAAGCCTGATTAAGCCCCGGCGTTTCATATTGCGTTGCGAGCCGGTGGTCGGCTGCGTGCTCACCACAGCATACTCGCAGCCGGCGAGCGCAGCCTCATGCAGACGGCGCTCAATCAATGCGGTCTGCACACCCCGGTTATCGGGTGACCAGAACGACGTTAGCTCCCGTCGAACGGCACATATCGATCGCATGCACGACCTCGGCAAATGGCAATATGCCATCTGCTTTTACCACAACCACTTTCTCACTTCGATTCTGGAAGAGCTGCTGTAGTGTGGTTTGCAGAGAGGTCCAGGGAATGAGGTCGTTGTTAATCGTCAGCGTGGGCCGTCGCTGCCCCGAGTTCAGCACTTGCACGACCGCTGCCCCCGAACCAGAGGGCAATGACCGTCCAACCAATACTTCCAATCCTTTCGGACGCACTAGAGTTCCCGGTTCCGACGAGTCTTGTTGGGCTGTCAGTAGGTTCGGAGAATCGACACCCGCTGTACGCACAGCGTCTAGAACCTTCACGACGTTGGCATACGGAGTGCGAGCGTCCGCCTTAATGTACAGCTTCTTTTCTGTCCGGTTGGAAAGACTATCCTTGACCTTTTCCGCCAAGGCCGCGAGACTGATTGGATTGATTCCGAAGTACACGCCGCCGTCGTCAGTAACACTCAGGATCAACGAGTCTTCCTGGTCCGCATCGGGCATCGGCACCGCGTTACTGGTGACAGGCAGTTCCACGCTGATCCCCTTTTGCATCGCTTGAGCCTCGTGGGCAGTGGCCTCAGATTCCGGGACGGTCATCCTGCCCTCCCAGGTTCCGGCGAACGAAGAGTTCGCACGGACTACCGGAGATTGCGCGGCAACACGAGGAGTAACAGTTGCTGTTAAGGCTAGCGCGACAAGGCACACTTCGAGTAAGTGGTTCATACGTCCTGCTCCTTTCGACCTATTCGAGTGAATTGTTAGGGTTTTGCTCCGCCGAGTGACGCGGTTGCCAGGGTCCCGCCGAGCCCCATCGTCTCGACCGCTGACGACGGCACGATCACCATGGAACCCCGTTCGTTGATGGCTTCATACAGCATGTTCATGGCGCGAAGGTGCAGAGCTGTTGGATTTTCGGTGTATGCGGCCGCAGCCTGCACAAAACTGTCGGCAATCTCGGTTTCTGCCTGGCCTAGAATGATTCGCGCCTGTCGTTCACGCTCGGCCTGGGCTTGTCGAGACATGGCGTCCTCCAGACCCTGCGGAATTCTCACGTCTCTGACTTCCACGGACTGCACCGTTATTCCCCACGGATTTGTCTTCTCGTCAAGGATGCGCTGCAGCTCTCGACCAAGTGTTTCGCGCTCGGTGATCATTTGCGCCAGTTCGTGACGGCCAATGGACTCCCGGAGCGCAGTCTGGGCACTCAGGTTGATGGCATCGAGAAAATTCTCCACTTCGAGGATTGCCTTTTCCGCGTTCCACACCAGCCAGAAGACAATGGCATCAACGTTGACGGGAACCGTGTCACGAGTCAGGGTGGACTCGGCCGTCACGCTGGCCACGCGAACGCGTTGATCCACGAAGGGGCTGAGAGTCTCCACCACGGGCACGATGTGAAATATTCCCGGCCCGCGGAGACCGACGTAGCGGCCCAAGCGCAGCAGCGCAACCTTCTCCCATTGCCGCACCACCTTAATCGCGAACAGTAGGTACAGGCCTAGCAATCCGCCCACGATTACCGGTGCAGGGTGGTGTATTGCTATGCCAAGCAAGGCGCCGACGACGAGACAGAGCACGAATGCTGTAACTGCTACGCCATTGATCTGTGCCAAAATAATTTTGTTCATGACCTCATCTCCTGCGCGTTGGCTGTGGAACCAATGCCTGCAACTGTTCGATTAAGTCCTCGACCGTAAAGCCAGCTGCCCCAGCGCGAGCCACACAGTCTGCAACGATCTGGGCCAACTGCCGCGCGCGTTCCTCTTCCCCGCCTCGTAGCTTTTGCCTGCTGATAAATGTGCCCGTTCCCTGGTGCGTCTCCAACAATCCACCGAGTTCGAGCTCGCGATAAGCACGAACCACGGTGTTGGGATTGATGGATAAGTCGACAGCAAGTTGGCGCACGGTGGGCAGTTGGTCGCCGACCGCAAGCGTCCCCGAAGCAACACCCCCACGCACCTGGTCGATGATCTGGCGATAAACAGGTACGCCACTTTTGAAGTCAAGCCGAAAACGGAAGAGAGGCGGGCGGAAACTCATTACAGCGACAATGTACTAGTATACTAGTACATTGTCAAGAGGAAATTATGTTGGGATTCCGGCTGGGTTGGCACGTCGCTAAGCGGCCAATTCCACGAAAAGGGCCTTATTAGAACCAAGACAGGGAAGCTAGCGGGGAACTACAATCTGGCCCGCGAGCGGCGCCACAAAGCTCGGGTCGCTCGCGGACCAGGAAAGCAACACAAGGAACTATTTGTAGGTCGCGTTCGTACGAGACAGATAATCGCGGTGCTCGGTGAAGTCCACCATGGAACCAAATGCCGGCCCGTTCAGCGGGTTCGACTTCAGGGCGTCCCGTATCGCTGCGTTGACCTTGTCCAGACCTTCCGCGTTCGCCGAGAGGTAAAAAATCCAAAACGTGCCGGGCGCTTCGGTGTGGATTGCCTCAGTGTCGATTTCGTACTCGTTAATCGTCCCGTCGGCGAGCATTTTCTCCAGCAGCGGCCCAACCATGTTCTTGCTGAGGTTCTCCACTGCATCGTCCGGCGCACTCGCCTTTAATTTATAGGACGATCCGTGCGTGTACATGTCCTTCCACGACCCGGAATGCCAGTTGTAATACCGGCTGACGAAAATGCCATCCCAGTGTTTCGTGGCACTTTGCAACACCGGGGAAACAGAGCTGCCGGACTTGTAGAACTGGTCCAGCACGTTGAGCACCCCGGCCATGGACATCGCCGACCACCATTCGTCGTGAGTTGGGCCGTCGGGCTGGTGAACCAGATTCACATCGTTGCCATATCCCACGAGTGTCCCGCTGGCGACCGCCTTATCCAGGATTGCCTGGTCAGCCGCGTCTGCCTTTGCCATGTCTGCCCACTGCGCACGGGGAATATTCCAAAACCCGACGTACGAGTACATCGGCGGTTTTTCCTTGACGGTTGACATCTGCGCCGTTGCCGGCACGCTGCAGAAGGCGGCCATCGTGAGCGCGCACAGCCCTGCAAATATTTTCCACATTTTCTTGTTCATTCGTTCCACTCCGTAGTTTAGGTTTGAGTCCTTCAATATCGAAAACGGCTTTAGGGGTCGCGCACAACAAAGTTTCGCTCAACGCGTCGCTGTGACCGCTGGCGTCAACTCAATTCAAAATCTGAGGGAATACCGAGCGATCGGCCCGGCTGACGTAAGGTTGTTACGCAATCGTGCGTGCAGATGGCCCCTTTTTCGAGACTTCTATAATTGCCTTGCTTCACTTGTGGTTGAGCAATGAATGTTAAATATACGTACGGTGAAAAACAATCAGGCAATAGTGGTGACTCCATCTGGCCACCTCTCGGGTTGTTCAACGTTCTACGATTCCCACCTCAGTGCTCACCACGCCCGCCATGTGGTAGCTTTTTGAGAGCCATGTCTTCCCATCCCACGTTGTCACTCGACGGAAAGGTTGCCCTCGTCACGGGAGGCTCACGCGGAATTGGCGCAGCGACCGTCCGCCTGTTCGTTAGCGCCGGGGCCCGAGTCGTCTTCAATTACAAGAGCGCAGAGTCCGAAGCGCAGCAACTCGTCCAGGAATGCGGTGCCGATGTAAGCCATGCCGTGCAGGCTGATCTCACTGGTACCGCGAACGCCGCAGCCTTGGTGGACGCTGCGTTCGAGCGCTTTGGGTCGCTCGATGCGCTGGTGGTCAATCACGGTATCTGGTTAAATGACGCACCTATCGATCAGATGGCCGACGACCAGTGGCGCACTACTCTCGCCGTTAACCTCGACAGCGCATTTGCCGTAGTCAAACACTCTGTTGCCCAGATGAAGCGGCAGGCCCGGGGCGGACACATCGTAATGATCAGCTCAACCGCTGGACAGCGCGGAGAGGATAACCACTGCGACTACGCGGCCACCAAAGGCGCGATCATCAGCATGGTCAAGGGGCTCTCCACAGAACTTGCGCCCTACGGCATCTACGTCAACTGCGTCGCGCCGGGCTGGGTGGATACTCCCATGACAGCGGGCGCGCTCAACGATCCCAAATACCGTGCGGAGATCTTCGCCAAAGTTCCCCTGGGGCGCGTCGCCGCGCCAGAAGAGATTGCCGCGCCTATCCTGTTCCTCTGCACGCCCTATGCGGGATTCATCACCGGCGAAGTGTTCAACGTGAACGGTGGCGCGGTGCTGGTTGGGTGAGTTCCGCACGAGGCGGAGGCCTACTCGTCGCTGGGCGGTTCGACAAAACCCATTTCCGCCAGGTGCGATTCCGGAATGTCCACCAAGGCCTCGGTCGTGTGACCGGTGGCGCGGATCTCGCCCAGCATGGCCTCAACCTCGCTTTCGGGTAGAGCCCAAGTGTGGCGCAAAAACTCATCGAGGCCATGATCGTCTAAAACCCGCACCCAAGAATTCGCGCCGACGTTGATGTTCACTTGGTATTGCGGTGGATCGGGTTTCAGGCGAAAGATGTGCAATGTTCCTGGCATAGGGTTTCAGGCGGTCACGGTAATGCGGAATCCTTGGAACTAATCCGCTGCATTTTATGATTGTGATCGCTACTTACGCAAGTAGTTGTGGAAAAGGGGGCGACGCTGACTGATTTGGTGAAGTATTCCACAATCTTGGAGTGTCATCCTGGGAACCCTTTGGCCGCCAGCGATCCAGACTTGTTGCTCCAGCGCGGCCAACCCGCGATCCAGCAGCAATAGGGGTCCTTCGACTCGCTGCGTTCGCTCAGGATGACAGGCCCAAGAGATTCTTCGACTGCGAGCACAACGCAATCCTCAAAGGTCTCTCTAGCAACTTTAGATCCGGTTTAAATTCAGGCTTCCATGCTCGACGCTTCGGGGAAGCGGAGCTTGGATTTGGATAGCGCTTTATTGAGCAGGTCCTCAACCTCGGTTTCTTCCCAATTCTTGGACATCGCTAGCTCGCTCACCAGCAGGTAGCGGGCCCGCTCGAGCATTTTCTTTTCCCGGAAACTGAGTGCCTTGGATTGGGCCAGAACCAGCAGCCCCTTGAGGACCACGGCGACATCAAGCAGGGAACCAGTGCGCATCTTGTCGGAGTTTTCCTTGAACCGGTACTTCCAATCGGCGTGGTTCTCGCACTTGCCATCGTTGAGGAAATCGAGAATCTTCTGCACCTCGCCGTTGCGAACCACTCTCCTGAGTCCGACACTGCCCACATTGTGAAAGGGCACCATGACCTTCAAACTACTGGCCTTGATTTTTAGGAGGTAGAACTTCTCGACTTGAGTGCCGATCGTCCGACTGCTGATCTGCTCGATTACGCCCACCCCGTGGTTCGGGTAAACGACCTTGTCTCCGATGCTGAAACTTAGGTTATTCATGAGGGCCGGAGTACTACACCCAGGGACTGACCCCGGGTTATTACGAGGAAGAGCGGCTCAGTACGCTGTTCGGATTATAACCCCGTTGCCTGAAAAGGGTCAATTGACGGGGTTTTCGGGTAGTCTCACGCTGCGGCCTAATGTGTCTGCGGAGTCGTAGGCGGTACGTAGCCAGGCCCCCGTGGAACTGCTTGCGGCTCAGGCGTCGGCATTGCAGGCGCAGCGTCGATCGTCTTGCGGTCCACATCAGCCGCGCCGATCCGTCCTCCCTCTCCGGTTTCCATCACCACGCGCACGCTCTTGGTCTTGCGTGGAACTTGAATCGTGAGCGGCAAACGTGTCACTTCTTCTGCCCGTTGAGTTGGATCCTGCTCGGTTGAAAAGATAGTTACCTTTTCCGTCTTAGAAGCCAGAATGTTTTTGTCCCCGGTCAGGCTCGCCTCTGCCAGAAGCAGGTCCGCAGTGCTCCTTCCGTCGTCTGTTGCCTGCCAGTCAAGGTTCTTCCCTTTCAGCTGCACCGTAATTTCTGCCGTACTGGTGTCCGGGTGTCGCACGACGTCGGATATATTCATATCCAATGCCGTGAGAGGGATGGTTGACCGGGCAGCCTGGGCAAGTTTGATCATCGTCTGCTGTTGAGGATCGACGGGCTCATTCCTGTCCGGCGCAAAGTAGCCGGCCTTCGTCAGCACGCGCAGATTCGGATTGCGCAGAGTCACGCGAATCCGCCGGAACTTACCGTCCGGGTCGACGTCCTGGGGCTGGTAAGTCAGCGTGTAGTAGTCCGAGCCCAGTCGCCGGGACTGCGTGATTAGGTTGTCAACGTCGTTGCGGTTGTAAAAGAGTTTGCCTCCGGTCTCATTCACGAACACGCCGAAGTTGATGTCGCCCGCAAAAGGATCGTCGTCACCGATGTTGGCGCCCGCATCCATCGCACTGGACAATGTTCTCCGGCCATTAACGTTTAGTAGTCCTGGGTAAATCACAAACAGGCTGATCCGCGCAGCGACCAGCATGTTGGTCGTGGTATGCACGTAGTGCTGTAGATGGCCCACAACCGATCCAGTCAAGAACTGCATGTTGACGGCGGGGCCGCCACGGCCGACCCACACGATGTTTTTCCGACCCAGCACGCCCGTATTCTGCAGCGCGATCTGTTGCAGGGCATCGATCGACTGCGCAACCCGCTCCCAGTAGAAGGCGCCATGCATCTCCTTGAAGGGCAACGCGGGCGGCAAATGACCCAGTGCGGACAGAAGGTCCGCCTTGTTTCGTGTGTAGCCTTGCAGCATCTCCAGCGATTTGTCTCCGACCACCATCAACTCCGCAGGAGAGTTCAATTGCGCCGGCTGTGCCGCCAGAAACTTGCGCACCGAATAGCGCATAAACGCAAAGTCATCAAAACTCGAATCCAAGCGATCGAGCACGAAGATGGTCAGCGGAGCCTTTCCATCCGGGTTATCATCTCCGGCATTCGCACCCATCACGTGCGTCTCTGGCGCTTCGAATGAGAAGATGCGCTGCGGTTTCTTGTCCTCGGTAATGATGAAGTCGTCTTTGGTGAGCCCCTTCACCACTGGACGTCCCGCCCTGTCCAGCACCGTCACATCGAGAAAGACCAGGTTGGACGACACCCGAAATGTCGGCGTCTCGGAGGGTCCTTGTTGCTCCTGAGCCGTCAATTTTCGAACGGGAATGGCAGTCAACAGAATAGCCGCCCACAGCAGCGCTCGAACCGACCTCATGATAAGCCTCGCTCCATAATTTAGTTCCGTGTAGAGTTCCATGATCCAGCACCTCGTTTCAGCCGGGGATCGGTTATCTATGGAAACACTGATCGTGGGACTCTGACGGTTAAGAGATATTGCGTAAGGTAAAGTCTTCTTGACTTCCATCGATCTGGACAACCGGCGAGGGCCATGCCTCCTGCTATATCCCGCGACTGCTCTCCCCTTACCGCGATTTCAAGCTCCTTTCGTGCGATGGAATGGATGAACCCCTGCCTGTAATGCAATCCGCCCACCATCTGCATTGTCCCCTGGGATTTCGCAATCGAATCATCGCGTTAACGGGCGCGGGCGTCTCGTAGCGGGCTGTGCCGCAGCAACCAAACGGTTTAAACACTATCCGATTGGTTTGGCACTAAGCGGGGTAGCAACGCGGCAGTTGCGGGGGTGCCCCTCGATAAGAGAGAAGGCGTTGTCAACTCAAGACTACCGGTTCGAAGCGAGCCTTCTCTCTTATCCAATCAACTCAAGCCGCTTTTGCTTGGGTGGGGTAGTTCCACGATCTTCACTCGCAACGGCATTCCCATTCGCTCCCGCTTTCGCCCAGTCCACCCGACTCAATCTCCACCACGCCCTCAGCGCCCGTCAAAACGTGACGGAAGCTGCTCCACGCCCAGTCCTCCGGCTTTTCCACCAGTCCCCGCTTCACCGGATTGCGATGCATGTGCCGTAACTTCTCCACGCGCTTGCGTTTTGTCCACACGTTGAAGTCGTAATTTCAAACTGAGACACTACTGGTTCAGGTCTTAACAGTGCGGTCAGGGAAACCGCTATGCGAGATAGGGAAATACTGCTCGTCGTATAATGTTGCCATGCTTTCGAGCGGCGTCCCGTCGCCCGAACCCATCAACTCCGAAGTATGCCTGAACACATCAAGAAGAAGCTGTCGGAAGAGATTGCCGTTCTCGAGCACGAGCTCAATCACGAGCTGCCCAAAGAGCTGAAGAAGGCCGTTGCCATGGGCGATCTCAGCGAGAACGCCGAGTACCACATGGCCAAACAGCGGCAGGAGTTTGTTCGCGCTCGCCTGGGTCAGCTGAAACAGCGGATGGCCGACCTCTCCATGATCAACATGGCGAACATTCCTCGCGACCGCGCCGCAATCGGTTCGACCGTGGTGGTCTATGATTCCACCAAAGAAGAGAAGATTGAGTACAAGTTGGTGACCAGCGAAGAATCCGATGTAACCAAGGGACTGATCTCCACCAGTTCCCCGATTGGTCGAGCCCTCATGGGGAAGAAGGTTGGCGACGTCAGCGAGGTCGTCACCCCTGCCGGCAAGCGCGAACTAGAGGTGCTGAAACTGACCACCATTCACGACGAAGGATAATGGCGCGTAATGACCTGGACGAGCGCAGTCGGGCGGTCCTCTAAGTGGCTTCTGTATAAGATTGTCCACGGTCTTGCGCTCACCAAGATCTCGCCTAATGCCCTCACCTTCATTGGTCTGCTCATCAACGTGGTAGCCGGCGTTCTCTTCGGCTACGCCCACGCCGAGAACCAGCCTCGTATGTTTCTCTACGCCGGACTGGTGATTATTGGCGCCGGCATTTTCGACATGGTGGACGGCCGTGTGGCTCGCGCCACCAACCAAGTCACACAGTTCGGCGGCTTCTTCGATTCCATCATTGATCGCTATAGCGATGTGGCGCTGTTTTTCGGGCTGCTGGTCTACTACGCCCGCGCTAACCGTTTCTTCTACGTGGTGATGGTCGCCTTCGTCATGATTAGCTCGGTGATGGTGAGCTACGCCCGCGCACGCGCCGAGTCGCTGATTCCCAGTTGCAAAGTCGGCTTCATGGAGCGTCCCGAGCGCATCGTCCTGATCATCATCGGAGCGCTGTTTAACCGCATGGGCCCGGTGCTGTGGGTGATCGCCGTGCTCAGCACGATTACGGTGATCCACCGCATCACTCATACCTATCAGGTACTGAAGGTGATTGAACCTCCCTCCCATCCCGTGCCGCCCGATCCTCTGAAATTCGAAGAGATGGTGGGGTGAAGATGTTTAGAACTAGCACGGCGGGAGTAGCAAGAACCGCACTTAAACCGTTTTGAAGGGGCGCACCTTCAGAACTTGCCCTGAGCTTGTCGAAGGGTGCGCCGTCAGGCTCTTTATTATTTTTGTCATCTCGAGCGAGCGAACAGGGGTCCCCAACGAGCGCCGTTTTTGCGCTTGTTGGGGTAAAGTTCAGCCCGCGAGAGATCTGCTTTTAGCTTTTTCCTCATCCTCAAAAACGCCCTTTTGTGGACTCCTCAATCTGTACAAATGGTACATTCGTACATGTCTAAACGCCTCACTACGAGTACCGCCCGGGCCCAATTCGCCGACCTCGTCAATCGCGCCGAATATGCTGGCGAACGCACCGTCGTTCACCGAAGAAAAAAGCCTGTAGCGGCTGTTGTGCCCATCGAAGACCTAGAGCGTTTAGAATGCCTTGAGGATGAAATTGATCTCGCGGCAGCGCGCAAGGCAATGAAAGAAAAAGGGAAGAGTATTCCGTGGTCGCAGGTTAAGAAAGAGCTGAATCTCTGAACGCGATGGGATACTCCGTCGAGTTCCGCCCTTCGGCACTCAAAGCGCTGCGACGCATCGCCCCTTCTAACCGAGTCCGAATCTCTATTGAATATTGAAGCCCTGGCAGAAAACCCGTATTCCCCGGTTGCAAGAAGCTAGCAGACGAGGATGAGTTCTGGCGCATACGCGCAGGTGACTACCGCGTGATCTATAAGGTCATACATGAGAGGTTGATTGTGACAGTGGTTAGAATAGGACACCGCCGGGAAGTGTATCGGTAGCGAGCTGATCTCGCACGATTTTTCGGAACCGTTACTATGATGCAAACGCGCCGCGAAGCAATACCTATTTTTTCTTTTCTTGGACTGCTGCTCCTGCCTTCTTAGCCGGTGGCTTCGCCGGCGGCGCTGCCTGCTCATCTTTGCTGCCATCGTAGGCGGTTGAGCGAAAGCGCTCTAATTCAGGGTCCCAGCTCCAGTAGCGATATAGAGTGAGACTCTCCTTCTTTTTTTTCAGCACCTCTTTTTCCAGGATGCGTGTTCCCGGACCAGCCTTCGCGTCGCCCCCAACCACGGTGAAGGTTGACTGTTGTGTCTGCTCAACATTATCCGCGTCGTTCTCCGGTACATTCGGCATGACCAGGTCATACCGCTCCACGGTATCAAGCACCGGCACCAGCCGATTGTGCAGCAGCTTCAGGACCACGTAGTTTTCCTGCTGCGCGCTGCCGCTTTCGCGCGTGGTCTCACGATGGACGACGATTTCCGACACGCTCGGCTGCACCAACTCCGCAAAGCTTACCTCCGGATGCTGTACGCGCGAAAACAGGCGAACCGTTTGCACATGCCGCCATTCGGACTTTTTTTCTTTGTCGAACACGATCAGGTACGTGGAATCGCACTCACCGGAGTCGGCCACGATCACCGCGTTGGCGGCATCGGCGCGCAGGTGGACTTGCCGTTCATTCACTTGATCGAAGCTGACGCAGGGAGCAGTGGATTTGGCCGCCGCATCGGAGAAGTTTGGCGCCATAATGTTCAGCTCAGTCGCCAACTGGCTGCGCTGCGTCGGATTGCCGCTGCGCAGGGTACCCGCGACGGCATCGGGCTCATGTGTCTGAAACTCCTTCTCCTTCTTGCCGAACGGAAACTGAGCGGTCACAGGCAGCACAAGCGCCAGCACCAACAGGCTTGGAAGAAAACTACGAGACCAGTTCATAGGGAAACAAACAACCACCATCTTAAACTCAGCTCAACACAGGTAGAGTGATCGCTGAGTTTGGACATCGGCTGCACACGTCCGCCCATTCAAGTCAGCGAGCGCCATCGGCAGCTCGGATAGAGCTGACTCGGCGCCTCCCAGAGTTCGTCATCGGGGCAGCCCCTTAGATCTGCCCCGTTTTATCTCGGTACCAGTTATTCGCTGGCGTGGTTGTTGCGCTCGCCCTCCTGCAACTTCTGGATGTCCGCTGGCGACAACTGCGGCCGGTCGATGGTCAGCGTGAGCTTGTCGAGTTTGCCGTTGAAGGTGAACGGGACCTGGTAGTCCTGGTCGTCCACCGGCGTTCCGGTGTCGGCGCCGACATCGAAGTTCTCGTCCCATTGCAGGATCAGCGGCAGGGTGTGCTCCATCGTCTGCGTGGCCACCGCCGTGCCATCAACCTTCAGGACGCCCGTTCCGCCCTGGCCGATGCCGCTCATGTTGTTGAAGGCGAGCGTACCCATGCCGAGGCCGTTGTACTTGAAGTCGAACTCCAGCGTGTGCTTGCCAGGCGACAGCACCTCAGGACCTTCCCAGCGGAGCCGCTTTAGATCGACCAGGTTCCACAGGAACACCGGCTTGCCTTTGAGCACGTAGAAGCCGTAGCCGCCGAAGCGGCCGCCCTGGGTGACGATCATGCCTTCTCCGCCGCCCTGCGGGACCTCGACCTCGGCCTTGAAGTTGTACGACGAATTGAGGATGCTGGGCGCATCACCGTTGGGCGTGCCCGTGATCTCGCCGGAGTAGGTGAATACGGTGCGGCCGGCGCTAAGGCTAGGCCGCGGCGAGATGAGCCGGGTTGCTACGCGTCGCGTCCAGCGGCATGACCTGATACTTCGCCGCTTCCTCCCAGAAAAGCTTGTCCATTTCCTTCACCTTGTCCGGGTACTTGGCGGCAACGTTGTCGAACTGCGTCCAGTCTTTCGTGAGGTCGTACAGTTCGTAGGGGAAACCAGCGGGGTCCTGGCTCACCGGCCCCGCCGTCACCCACGGCGGTCGCATGACCTTGGTGCTGGCAATCCAGCCGTCGTGATAGATGGCGTGATCGCCCATCATCTCGAAGTACTGGGTGTGGTGGGTCGAAGGCGCATTGGCGTTGGCTTTGTCGAAGGTGTAGACCATGCTGACGCCCTCAATTGGCTTCTGCGGAATGCCGTCCACCACGGTCGGCTGCGGGATCCCGGTCGCTTCCAGGATCGTCGGCACGATGTCGATGATGTGGTGGAACTGGTTGCGGATGCCGCCCTTGTCCGTGATGCGCGCCGGCCACGCAATCGCCATTCCCTGCCGCACGCCGCCGAAGTGCGAGGCGATCTGCTTGGTCCAGGAGAACGGCGTGTCGAACGCCCAGGCCCAAGGCACCGCCATGTGCGCATAGGTCTGGTCCGAGCCCCAGACGTCGTAGAAATATTTCAACTGGTCCTCGACCGGCACCGTGGACCTGGTTGAACATCGCCACCTCGTTGGGCGTACCGATCAGTGTGCCCTCGGAACTGGTGCCGTTGTCGCCGTTGATGTAGATGATCAGCGTGTTGTCGAGCTTGCCCAGGTCGTCGACTGCCTGGATCACGCGCCCGATCTCGTTGTCGGTGTAAGCGACGTAGGCGGCGAAGACGTCCACCTGGCGCAGGAACATCTTCTTTTCGTCGGGCGTCAGCTCGTCCCAATGCTTGAGCAAATCGTGCGGCCACGGCGTCATCTTGGCGTCCTGCGGGATGACGCCCAGCTTCTTCTGGTTGGCGAAGATCTGCTCGCGCAATTTGTCCCAGCCCTCATCGAAGAGGTGCATGTCGCTGATCTTCTTGATCCACTCCGGCGTCGGGTGATGCGGCGCATGCGTGCCGCCGGGGACGTAGTAGATAAAGAAGGGCTGGTCCGGGGCGACGTGCAGTTGATGCGCTTCATGTACTGAATGGCATCATCCGCCTGCGCGGTGGTGAGGTTCCATCCGGGATGGCCGACGTAGGGATAAATCGGCGTCGTGTTGCGGAACAGGTTCGGCTCCCACTGGCTGGTGTCGCCGCCGATGAAACCATAGAAGTACTCAAAGCCCATGCCGATCGGCCACTGATCGAACGGCCCGTCCTGGCTGGCCTGGAAGGCGGGCACGTTGTGGTCCTTGCCGAACCACGAGGTGCGATAGCCGTTGTCCTTGAGGATCCGGCCAATCGTCGCCTTGTCGCGGGTGATGAAGCTGTCGTAGCCGGGATAGCCGGTGGACTGCTCGGAAATCACGCCGAAACCCACGGAGTGATGGTTGCGGCCGGTGATGAGGGCGGCGCGCGTCGGCGAACACAGCGCCGTGGAATTGAAATTGGTGTAGCGAAGTCCCATCGCCGCGATCCGGTCGAGCGCCGGGGTCGGGATGACGCCGCCGAAGGTGCTGGTGACGCCAAATCCAGAATCGTCGGTCATGATCAGCAGGATGTTCGGTGCGCCCTTGGGCGGTTCCACACGGGCTGGCCAATACGGCGTCGACTGCGCGGTGTTGCGCCCAATCCTTCCTTCAAACTTTTGAGGCGGTGGTGGGAGTTGCTTTCCGTCAATGCTGGTGGTGGCGCAAGGCGAGCCTGGGGGGCAGCTTGTCTGCTGCGCCATGGCCGGTGCTGCGGCAATGAAAAGGGCTCCCCCTAACAACTGCAATCCCTTCGAGAACTCTTTCATTAAAGGCTCCTTTGAATGGGCACACGTTTAGCGGACGACAATGAGTGCAACATGGGAACCATGCGGTTATTGCCGTCACGTGCCCATATGATCTTGGGGTTTACGGTTACGA
Organism: uncultured Acidobacteriaceae bacterium; assembly: GCA_963794545.1. Lineage (GTDB taxonomy): Bacteria > Acidobacteriota > Terriglobia > Terriglobales > Acidobacteriaceae > Bog-257. Next base: position 688,352 of record CAWCEH010000005.1, on the reverse strand, counting down.
AGTGTACATCATGACGGGGACGTGTGGCTGTGACGGCTGAGGGCGAATCCAGGTTCAACTCAAGAAGGATTCCAGGTTCGTTCAGGCCGAGTCACCGTGCCGTCGCAATGGTTGGAGTCGAAAGCTCGAAGTCCAGCGCGGAACGCGGCTCGATCTCATTCGCCTGGCGGACCGTGACGATCATCTCGCAGTTTATCTCTCGCGATTCTTCTCGAATAACGGACAAGCCGGAAATTCTTCGGCACTGAAGCTCAGTGCCTCTGGCCCGAACAAATTTGTGAGATGGCTGCGCGCTCGCACATAGGTGCGACACAAAAACGCAGCTGGCGGAGGGAGAGGGATTCGAACCCCCGGTACCCTTTCGAGTACAGCGGTTTTCAAGACCGCCTGTTTCAACCGCTCACACATCCCTCCGCGGCAGTAAACAGCGTACCCTCATCATTGTATGACAGCCTTCTTGACTTCCGAAATGTCGTCCTTTGCCCCCCGCAAAACGTGGTGCGTGAGAGTCGCATGACTTTGCGGACTGACCGGCTTCTACAAGCGAAAGATACCCGTCTTAGTGAGCAGGCGTTCTTCCAAAAACGCTCTCGCAATTCCTGGATATCGATGCTGTCGACCCATTCTCCATCGAGTTCAGGGGCGAACCTGCAATTCCCAAATTGAACCAAGCCGGTATTTTGTACCACTGTGGGACGCGGAAGGCCTTTTTCCGGCGCTCAGGCGCTGCTATCGTTTGAGGTATATCCGAAGTGCTCGACCGGAGGTCGAGCCAGCAACCCGCTCAGACGCAGTCTGATCTGTCCCAGACGGTTGACGCGTTGTGTCGAGCCTGGAATCCGCCGGCGCGCCAACACCGAAAAAGACCCCGGGAAGGAAGCGTGTGTCAACGGCGCGCCGTGCTCTGCTATTCCTTCTTGTGTACACCGTCGCACTGGCCGGCTCGCGAGCGAATTCACAGACACTACTCACCACCATCGCGACTGGTTCACACCCGGCGGCGCTTGCCATCAATCCGACGACCAACAAGCTCTACGTCGCTAACGAAAACAGCAACAATGTAACCGTGATCGATGAAGCTACGGATTCTACGGCCACGATCCCGGTAGGGGCCTATCCGACTGCCGTGGCAGTCAATCCTGCCACCAACAAGATTTACGTCGCCAACGAAAACAGCAACAACGTCACGGTGATTGACGGGGCATCGAATTCCACTACTGTGGTCGCTACAGGACGCGTCCCCCAAGCCCTGGCTGTCAACCCGGTCACGAATCAGATCTTTGTTGCCAATCGCCAAGACAACAGCATCACTGCGATTAACGGGTCGAACAATTTGACCTTTACCATCCCTGTCGGCGATTACCCCTCGGCGGTAGCTGTCAACTCGTTAACCAACAAAATATATATCGCTAATCTGGGCAGCAATACAGTGACGGTGATCAATGGAGCGACCGGCGCCACGACCACAGTCGCGGTGGGCGCATATCCCACGGCTTTGGCCGTAAACACGCTGACCAACAAAATTTATGTCGCCAACGGGACCTACGCAACCGGCAGCACAGGGACCGTGACCGTGATCGACGGTTCCACCAACTCCACCACCACCGTCCCTGCCGGGTTGCATCCCAGCACCGTGGCGGTCAACCCCGTAACCAACAAGATCTATGTCACCAATGTGGACGACGGCACTGTGACCGTCATCGACGGCCTTACCAATTCCACCGCGACAATTGCAGTGGGCGGTTCTCCTGGGCCGTTGGCCGTCGACCCGGTTACCGACAAGATATACGTCATTAACGATCTATGGTACGGAAGCGTAACCATGATCGACGGGGTCACTGGTTCCACCACCACGGTCACGGTTGGGCAAAGTCCGTCTGCCTTGGCGGCTGATCCGGTAGGCAACAGAATTTATGTTGCCAACCTGAGGAGCAATAATGTCTCGGTGATCGCCGGTGCCTGGTCCCCGGCACTGCAATTCGTTCCTGCCACTCCCTGTCGCCTTGTGGACACGCGTGCGGCCAACGGACCATTTGGTGGCCCGGCGCTAAGCGGCGGAACCTCGCGCGACTTCACCGTCCCTGCCAATTTGAGCTGCGGGATCCCCTCGACCGCCGCTGCCTACTCACTGAACCTTGCGGTCGTCCCGCACGGAGCATTGGGCTACGTAACGATGTGGCCCACAGGAGAAGACGAACCCTTGGTTGCCACCTTGAACTCGCTCGATGGCCGGATCAAGGCCAACGCCGCGATTGTGCCAGCCGGAGCCAGCGGCGCCATTCGTGTGTTTGCCAGCAACACGACCGATGTCGTGCTGGATATCGACGGGTACTTTCTTCCCGCACCGGATCCGTCGGCTTATGCGTTCTTTCCGTTGACGCCATGCCGTGTGGCGGATACCCGCACGACCAACGGTCCACTCGGTGGACCTTATTTGTACGGCGGCCAGCAACGCGACCTTCCCGTGCTCGCCGCTACTGCTTGCGAGATTCCAAGTGACGCGGCGGCGTATTCGCTTAACTTCGCCGCCATACCCCGGAAGGGTGCCCCCCTCGGATATCTGACCGTGTGGCCAGCGGGGCAAAGCCAGCCTCTGGTATCCACACTGAATGCCCTGACCGGCACCGTCACTGCAAATGCGGCAATTGTGCCGGCGGGCCAAAATGGAGGAATCAGCGTCTATCCGAGCCAGGACACCGACTTGGTGGTCGACATCAACGGCTATTTCGCGCCGCCGTCGCCTCTTGGGCTCTCACTTTATTCGACCGCGCCTTGTCGCGTACTCGACACCCGCAAGACCTCAGGCGCATTCAATGGCCAGCTCATCGTGAATGTTCTGGGCGGTCCCTGCGGCGTCTCGCCAAGCGCACAGGCCTATGTGTTTAATGCGGTGGTCGTGCCGCAAGGTTCATTGGGGTACTTGACATTGTGGCCCAATGGAGCGCCGCGCCCCCTGGCTTCCACTCTGAACGCATTGGATGGAGCGATCACCTCGAACATGGCGATCATACGCACCTTCAATGGCTACATCGATGCCTATGCCTCCGGCACGACACAGCTCGTGCTCGACATTTCCAGCTACTTTGCGCCATGAGCGCTCGCCCGTTACAAGTGTCAGAGTAAGCCTCAGGAACGCCACCCATGCAAAAATGGCAGAGCCGCCTTGACGGCGCCATGAAGCGTGTCCTCCATCGGTAAATCAGAGGTCTGGGAAGAAATCGTCAAGGCACAACGCGATTCCCCATGCAGTCTTGCGGGACATACGCCTCAAGCACTCGATAATGATATTGCGATTCCAAAGCAGGATTGAACATGGGAGAATAAAGGAAGTCCCTGGGGTTCTTGTCTTCAACGCAAATAGTTTCTCCTTCGTGCAAATGCATGTCAGAGAGTTGTTTTCCAATGGCGTAGTCTCTCACCAACGTTTCCATCGTCGTCCCGGTGGAACGAACATATTGGAAGCCCGTAGCGCATAAGACGAAGAGCAGGAATGAACTCGCCGCCGCCGCTGCGACCAGCCGGAAGGTGCTTTGTTCTTGCCCTTCCAGCCCATCCTCAATGAGGACTAGATTCAGCCCGACCAGGCACATGGCCCAGTACATGTAGTATCGGAGTTCCTGAGAAGCTGGCATCATGGCCGTCATGATGGTTATTACCATCAAGAATCCTAGCGGTTTTAGTCCCAGACGCCGCCGCGACTTAGCTTGCAAGATTAGGAAGAAGAACAGGTTAAAGAGTACCAAAGCTCCGAAGTAACCGCCCATCCGGAAGGCGCGCGAGTCTAGCTTGACGTCGCCCTGCGCATTGGTCCACAAACGGGGTCTTTCATCGAAGGCATCGAACTCAACTACGGAGAGCGACCACCGTACCCACTGCGGAGAGTGCGAAAGGTAACGCGGATCGTTCCCATTGGCACTCACTGGATATTTTCCAAGCAGGTGTATGGGGCCAATAGTCGTTGATACCGGATATACTGGATTATGAAATCTCACTAGGTTCTTGGCTGGGTTTATATAAGCGGTGCATAGGAGCAAGAAACACGCTAGCGAGAATACATGCCGCTTCCATACTGAACCTGTTAGCAGTTGCTGCCGTAACAGGGCAAATCTCCCTCGGTGTATATATGCCACAAGAATGAGCCCAAATAAAGCGACTGTTCCAATAACAAAAAACTGCTCCTTGGAATTCATGACTATCGCTAAGGACAAGAATGCCCCGAGACCGTCAAACATGGAAAAATGGGCCGGGTCTATCCAAGCTCTAAAGATGATAAACAACAGAATTGTGGCAAAGCAGTTCGTAAACAGATCGACAAAAGTACTGGTGCTCTGAATCAAAACGACCGGAATTCCTACCAATGCAACAACGATATAGCCAAAAGGGACTTTATACCGAAGGCGAAAAAAAACTGTAACGCAAATCAGCCCAAGCAAGCTAGCCAAATTAGCTGCTTGTGGGCGTCCGGTTAAGCGCCACAATATGCCTTGCAGATAATCTGGAAGAACAGGAAAGCCGTCATAGTAGCCTGATATCCAGTTTGAAAGATGATACTGCTGCTGCGTGATTAAACCAATCCTAAGTGCCGCAAACTGCATATGGTACGCGAGCGAATCCCAGCCAGTATCGATATCCAGCCAACTCTTACGAGCTATCCCCGCTAACAGGAGCACGGCTCCGGCCAAAAGCAAGCGCGAAACGTACTTGCTCGCCGGATCTGGGATCGCACAAGAGCAGTCCGGCACGGTGTCGGGATTACTCGCTCGAGGCAAATCTCGACGTTGAACTTGGGGCAGATCCATATACTCCCTTTGCATCTATCTCCTGCAGCCAAATCATGAAACGCTAAGGGCAGCCACCGCTAGTGTTTTGCGTTCCCGGCCCCAAATGTATTCTTCAAGCTCTACGACCACGGCGCCGTATCTTCAGCCGGAGCCTTGCCCTTCGCTTGCACGCCCGCCTGGGCGTAGAAAACTCCACCCACCGGAGCGGATGGTGAAATGCGTTTTACTTCCTTGAAGCCGACATGCTCAAGCATGCCGATGCAGCAAGCCGGGTTGGGAAACCAGAAACAGGTCGGATCGTAACTGGGGTTGTCCGCTGGTCCGCTCTTAATGCCGAACGGATGAAACTCTGCCATCGGCTGGTCTTTCGTGTTCTCGCACATGGCGGTTTGCATCAATAGTTTCCCGGTGCAGACAGCATGGATCTTCTCGAGCGCCAGAAGCGGATGGCGGAGGTGGTATAACACTCCAAAAAACATGACCAGATCAAACGTTCCGAAAGTCTTGGGACTTATGTCGTAAACATTTGCCAGGTGCGACTGCGCACGCGAGCCGAAGGCCGTTCGGCAAATCTGAAACTTGCGCGCCATCGGAGGATAGTTTTCAATGGCAACTACTTCGGCAGCGCCTCTCCGTTCTGCTTCAAAGGAAAAAAAGCCTTCTGCGTGGCCGATATCTAGCACTCGCATGCCGGTCATATCGTCCGGCAATCCAAAATACGGAAGCTTCCCAGCCTTGGGATCATTCCATCCCGGAGTGACCAAGCCACCGGGTAACTCCATCCGATGAAACCAGTATGATTCGGACTCAATCTGTGACTTCAACCAATCGCTAACGCTTACCGCTCCAGCATGGTCCACTGTGCTTCTCCCTTAAGATTGATATTGGCGATTACAGAAGCGATCGCCTTGCCAAAAACCTCATCGCTTAGGTCGTTGATCACGCGCTGCAGCGCATTCGAGCGGAGCTGTTGCCAAAGGGCCTCGTCCTGGTACAAACGGCAGCACGCTTCCGCAAGAGCGATAGGAGTGCCCGCCACCAGGCAGTCGCTCCCCTGCTGCCATCCGAGTTGCTCTCCGATCAGATCAGATACTACAAGAGGAACGCCAAAAGATGCTGCCTCATGCGCTTTGTAGGGGTTTCCGGCTGCATATCGAGTAGGCGCCACAAAGACGCGCGCTTCGTTATACAGCGAGGTCAGGTCATCCAGCCGGCCAAGAATGCGAACGCCTGGGACTTTACAATCGCTAAGAGCACTGTCGGTTCCGTATCCAGCAATGACCAACTCAGCGCCGGTCGCTTTGTGAACAACGGGCCAGATTGAACCGCAAAAGTACCGCATGGAGTCAGCGTTGGGGTTCTCCGCGCCGTGCATGGCCCCTACGAACAGGAACGTGCGTCGCTCATCAAAGGTCGCAGGCGTCGGATTAGCGCAAACTCGAAAACCGACTGCCGATACATTATGCACTCCAGCCGATTGCATAGTTTCGCGATCTCGCTCGGACACGACGACGACCGCATCGGCTGCCTTCGCCAAAGCCAACTCCCGGTCCAGCCATGCAGACTTGACGTTGGATGAAATCTCGCTGCCGAGTAACTGCGCGTGACGCCACTCACGTTCCGCAAAAATTGCCTCAGCATCGTAGATCACGCGGAAGCTACTGAGACCGCCATTGTCGGCTCTACCTTTCAAAAAGGCTTCCATATTATGAGGACGGCTCACCCACACGATATCGCTGCCAGGTACATAGTCTCGAAAGAGCCGTTCCCGTTGGGAAATGCCGTCCAACAACTCCACATCGCGTGGGACGTCACTATATTCGTTCTCTAGCAGGGGTGATGTAAATGAAGCGCACGTAACTCGATGGCCTTGCTTTACAAGATGGTGCAGTATCTCATTACTGCGAGGAAATCCCGACCCCAAGTGCCGGTGGGGGATCCGATCCTCTATGTACAATATCCGAAGGCCTTCGGAAGTGGCGGAGATACGAGCCGACAGTATGTTGGTTGTCGACTTGGGCAATCGCTTGACAAGTTGGTCGTTCCACTTTTCACGGAATTTCCGCTGATTGACTGCCATCGCAGGTTTGGCGGCTTCATTCCCATCCGATGCCGCGGACTCATAGTGTCGAATAACGGCCCTGGGCTCGTATATGACGCTAAACCCAGCTTCCCAGACCTGCATGCAATAATCGCAGTCTTCGTAGTACGCCGGACTATACATCCCGTTAAAGCCACCCAATTGGCGAAAAAGGGACCGCATCGTAACCAGGAATGCTCCGGAACAAAAATCGACCGGTCGCCGAAACTCATATTGCGGCAGATCAGGATCATCCCCTCGACCGTACCCCAACGCGCTTCCATCTGACCAGAGGATACTTCCCGCCTCTTGTAGATCGCCATTTGCTAGGAGGATCTTACCGCCCACAGCACCCACCGTGGAATCTTCGCGAAAGCTGATCAGAGACGAAGAAAGCGCGTGAGGCGTCAATAAGGCATCATTGTTCAAAAAGCAAAGATATTCGCCGCGCGCCTGTTCCGCTCCTTGCATACACCCATCGCCAAACCCTAGGTTAGCCGTGTTATTGATGATGGTTGCCCCATCAACTCGTTCCAGTAAGCTATTAGTCTCATCGCTCGAGCAGTTGTTTACGATTACAGCTTCATACGGAATATCCGCATTTTCAAGTATGGAACTGAGACACAAGAGCGAAAGGTGGGCCTTGTTATAGAAAACCAGGATAATGGAAACATTGGGGATTTCAGTTGCCGGAAATACTATTCTGTCGTCGCTTTGCAGGAGTTGATGAAGCCGAGCGTGGCCCAAATTGTCCCAATCCTTCTGGGCATCAGCCACGCTTTGCCGAGCGTGTGCAGACTCTGCAACCGGAGACGGTCGGCGACCCTCATCCGCCCCGAAGCGTAGATAATGGACCAAAGGATTAAATCCAGCGGCTCGAACATCGGGATTCTGTTCAAGGTACCAAGCACTACTGAAAGTCGGACTGGGATCTCGTCCTTCCAAGGCCCCGTGCTTAAGATAGTGGACAATAGGGTCTGCACCATGCGTCGCCACATCAGGATTTCGTGACAAATACCAGTTGATGTCAAAGAGCCCGGACTGGGCAATTAGCTGTGCGTCCCTCTTGCTCTGACGCTCTTCATAGTAGGAGGGTGGGCGGAGTCTCCCAAGGGCGCGCAACGGAGCAGTCAATCTCCACGCTGGCGACTGGAGAACACTGTTTAATTGCTCGGTGCGCTTTGTCAACTCGACGCTCAACGAACCGGCACGTGCCTTCAATTGATAGACGTCGTACAGCGATCGATCCCGCTCGGCAACCATCTGGTCCCGGCTGGCAGTCAGGCTGGCAGTCAGGCTGGCGATCTGTTTCTCGCGTTCGCCTAACATCTGTCTCAGGTCGGCAAGGTCCTGCTCGCGTACGGCAATGTCCTCCTCGCGTGCGGCAATCGTCTGGTTCAGGTTGGCGATCTGCTCCTCACGGTGTGCTATCGTCTGCTTCAGGCTGGAGATCTCGCTTAGGAAAGGTCGCATTCCCCGGAAGGTTCTTCCCGCTGTCAGCGGTTCGCAGGGGTGACCAGTGACGAGTTTCTGGAAGTCGGCTTCCTGTTCCAGCCAGGTTTCTATATCGGGCTCTGAAACCGCGAGTTCAAAGCTGTCGCAAAGTGCTTTGATCAATTCCAGAATCGATGGCGAGGTGCCGCCCAATGACATCCCAGAGGGCATCGACCACAGAACACCCCTTGTTATTATCCAACCTAGGCTAACATCACTTGCGCTCTGCCACTCCGCATCAATGGGCACGAGTTCGCCATCTATATCGAGAAGATTGAAGGGAGTGCAGTCCAGGAAGTCGCCAGAAATCATGTACGACGCCAGCTTCAACGGCGTTTCCGAAACCTCCGCGATTGGCGCCGTGGATATCCGAGCATGCCGCAACAGGACTTCCATCCACGGACGAAGCGCTTGAACGATAGACCCCGCATCTCCGCCGACAGCCCGTGCTCGCAGCAGTTTCCACAACAATTGCCGGCCGGGCCGGTAGATGGACTCGGAGACGTGGTGCGTGATTGTAGGACTCTCCTCTAGCGCATGACGAACAGTGTCCGACTTTGCGAGAGGCTCCTTCACCACCTTTATTTCAGACCCGCGGCGCACAAAGCTCGTCTGAGTACAAAATTCGGGTGCGCGATTTACGGACCATGCAAACGCGAGTTCCGAGTCCTCGGTTCGCGGTTCATCGTCCGTTGTCGCAACTACGAGAAATGAGTTGCTCAGCTCAGCGAGAAGGCCATTGGTATGCAACACGGAGAAAGCAAGTGCTTCGTCGAAGCCGCGGTACGGCGAACCCGTATAATCGCGCGCATGGCAACGAGCGAGCAGATCGATGGCGTCGAACCCAGGGTCCGTCAATGCACTCTCAGAGAGAACCACCGAAGGTAGCTTATAGTCTGGGAACGGATAGTAGAAGCGCACCTGGGATAGTCCAGCCCGGGTGAGCAATGTGACCAATTCCCGCCGTCCGAAGGTGCGAACCGTTCTAGTTCCGTACAGATCTTGAACTCCGAAGAACGGAATACCGACGTGGTCTTCGCCGCAGCCGTTGAAATACTTCAAGCCGACTTTATTCTCGATAGCAATAACAACTCTCCCGCCGGGCTTTAGGAAACGGGTCACCGCCTGCAGATAGTGCCCAAAGGGATTCGCACTGTCGGAGAACAACGCCGCGTACTCCAGCACTCCGATCAAAAGTATGTAGTCAAATCGCTCATCCGTTTGGAAACGCAGAAGGTCATCTACCACTACTCGAACATTGGTGAGTTCCCGGCAGCGCTCCGCGGCAACCCGGGCCCGGACCAAGCTTCCTTCGACTGCAACTACGTTCGCACCAACCTCGCCGAGAAAGCGTGTGATCGCGCCGCAACCACACCCCAACTCGAGAACTTTATCGCCGGCATGCATGTCCAGTGGCCGTACCAGGCAGTGACGGAACCGGCTGAAGTGGTACTCGCTTGGCCAGTCGCAAATGGACTTCGCTAATTCCTGGGAAAAAGTGCTGCGGTCGCCAGCGTCCGAGACAACGCTAAGAAGACGTTCTTCCACTTCTACGCCGTCGGAATAGGAAAACTCGCCCGGATTTTCGGTGCGGTAAAGATGAAATTGGTTATCCCAGAAGTAATTCATTAGAACTCATGGACGGTCCAAAGCCGCAGCGTCGCGCGAAGGGTTGATCTGATCGCGAGCAACCGGACTGCTCCCACAACCAAGACGCTTGAACCCGATATTCTAGCAGCGAGATCGACAGGTTGGCGACCTGCTCGCGCGATCCCCTTGCAAGTACAACATTTTAGCAGGAGACTTGCATTTCCCGGCGACTAGACAACATTCCTCCGGCTGCTTCAGGATGCCGATTCCGCCGGTGCGCCGAATCCGTAGATGGATCGCCAATTAAAAATCGGCTCAGGATTCAACTCCGAATGCCCATCGTCATAATGAAGCTGCTCGGGAGCGATCTCCAGGCGATTCATGTTCAGCTTCATATTGTCGTAGTGGTAATTGCTGTCGCCACGGCGCAAACCCGCGCGATCGCGCAGGATACGAGCCAGCATTTGGTCCCCGGATCGCATGGGGTAATGACGAAGATTGAAGCGTGACCGCCATGGGTCCCCCAGCGGCGGATTGTGATTGAAGACTCGAAGATTCGTCACCGAGGCACGCCAAGAGCGAATTCGGGGAGCACAGTCGGGGAAGAGCGAGTAATGCCGGATGCGAAGCGGTGCAGACTTGATTCCCGGATCGTCTGCGCTCGTCAGCCAGTAGTTAAAGTTATTGAATTGTATCCAGCTATACGGCGAAGCGTGTACCTCTTCGATCCATTCCCGGTAAGGTCTTGAACGAGATGGCCCTTCCAGAAACTCGTCTTGATCCGGCCATGAGATCCAGTCATAAGTGGATACATAGCTTTCCATAAGATGTCTCGACATGGCGGCATACAGTTCATAAAAGTCGAATTCTCTCGGGATATGGCGGCTTTCGAGTAACTCGCTGCGGTAACGATGGACGATACCAGAGGTTTCGTCGGTCGACCCATGGTCCCACACAATTAAGTGATGGCCTTGGTCAAGAAGATATCGGATGGAATCCTCTAGAAGATCGCCATCGTTATAGCACAGAAGAATGCCGAGTAGTTGAATGCCTGCCAGGGTCTACGCTCTCCTTCCGGAATGTGCCAGCCTCCAACCCTCCGCACGGCGGCAGGAGCCAGCGACCAAACAATATCACGTTTTGCCTACCTACTTCCGTCCGCGGTTCAGACGAAAAAGCTAGCCGGCCTACCGGCATCGGTTCATCGCACTGAGCGCTGCCTTAACCTGTCTGCGGAAATGCCCGAGTTGACAATATCCTTGGCGTTGCAAGCACCTATGAGCCATCTCTATCGCGACATAGGTAAAGGGGACTGCAGCGATCAGGTCTATGAAGTAATGTTCTCCCACCGTGATGGTGGCGACGGCGGTTAGCAAGACAAATACAGCCATCGGCCACCGCCAAGTTTTTGGGCTGTACCAGAAGGCCAGGAAGGCCCACGTGAAGTGCAAAGAAGGCATACAATTTCGCGGGGCAAGCGCGTCCGACAAGTGCGCGGGGCCGACCGCGGGAAACAGCAAGTAGCAAGGCACCGCAAGAGCGGCGGCGCTGAATAAGGAAAGCAGGTAGTGCTTCCTCTGTGCGGTGTAAACCATGACCATGACAGCAACCAGCGGAAGCCAGTTGTAAACGACCAGGAGACATAGCCTCACAAGCGGATGAAGGTTGCCCCATACCAAGAAGGAACTGGCGTCAAGCCTGAAAGCCGAATCAATGGCGGAGAGGGATAGATCTATGGTTCTTGGTGTCATCCTGATTATAGCCGGATGGGCACACTCAACCAGGATATAGCCGATCGGCATGGTCAGCGCGGTGAGCAGCATTTCGCTGTTTTGAATTGTCAGCATGAAAAGACTTGCCGATCCAAGTGCCATCGGGATTGCGAACAATACCGTCCAGTGCAAAAGGCAGAACACAACAAACAGGCAGATCGACAGTAGCGCAGTCGCAAGCAGGTCTTTTCTGGTGCGGAATTGAAGCAACGCTGAAGACATCATCAATTCGGCCATCCAGGGATCTGGATGGTGAAGGCCGATCAGATAGATTAGGAGCGCGCCAGCGCCGCATTGGTATATTCTTCGCGTCAGCCTCTCCTTGGTGAAACTCTGATTGAGTCTGGTTCTATGAAGGGGATGGCCTTCAGGCCGTCCGCAAGCGCCAGATATTAGACCGGGCTTTAGCTCCTAAGGGGCTGCCGCCTGACTTAATCAGAATTTCCGTAGTTGCCCTATGTGTGTGGCCCCAGTTCAAGTGACGTTCCTGGCTATCGTCACTTCCAGAATGAGAACGCCCGTTTCGTAGCCGCTCCGTCTCCGGCTGCTGGTCCCGCCAGGTCAACGGCCCACTTCCGCAGTTGCTTTGCGAAGTCAGAACGCGAGGCGGTTGCTATCGGCTTGCCGGTATTCATCGCGGTGATCAGTTCCGCGGAACTGTTGGGAATCGTTAGCTCCACCGGTAGCCGCACCGCCTTGGCGATCTCCTCAAGAGTGACTTCCCCTTTGGAGCGGAAGCGGTTAATCACCACATTCATTTTGCCCGGCGGAAAGTTGTACTGCAGCAATTTGTCCACGTAGCGGGAAAGATCGCGCAACGCCGGCACATCTGGAGTTGCAACCAGATAGATCTGGTCGCATTCGGCGATGGTAGCCTCATTGGCATTCCCCACCCCATGGCAACAGTCAATGATTACGTACTCATAGGTTCCGCGGAGATATCGAATGGTCTGCTGTATCGAGCTGAGGGGCACGTCCGTGAGTCCATACAGTCCCTCCGGGCCGGGCAGGACATCGACTCCGTTTACCTCGTGCACAACAAAGCCATTCAGAAGGTCTGCATCAACCCGATCGATGTTGCGGGCTAGATCGTAAAAGTGATACTCCGTTGTGGGCAGGCCAAGATAGAGGCCAACGTGGCCTAGCTGGCGATGCTGGTCTACCACCAGGACTTTCTTGCCACACAGTTGCGCCAGGAACGTGGAGAGATGAACCACAAGAGTGGTGGCTCCTGCCCCACCTCTCGCTCCCAGAAAGGCCAGAACGCGGCCGGGCTTGGTAGTGCGAGCTACGGCCCAACGACGTCGCAAGCGCAGGAGCGAATTGCTGAACTGATCGGAATTAAGGGGACTGCCGAGATACTCCGCGTAGCCCGAACGCATGGCATCCAGCACAAGATCGGTGTCCGACTTGGAAGACAACGCTATCAGCAGCACACGTTCGCCGAGCAACTGCAGCAAGGAAGTGGCGGTTTCCATGGCCAGTTCCCGATCGCTGTCGGCATTGATGATGCACAAGCAACCCTCGGACTTCTGCATCGATTTCAGGAGATCGACATCCCGGTTACGCGGCAAGTAATCCGCCATATTGCCGGCGAACGACGCTCCCAGCAACTGTGCCGACAGGCGGGAGACGGCGCTAATGGTTGCGGGATCCAGGCATACCGTGACCAAAGAGATCCCAGCTGGCTTTTCGGATTGGATTTGTGTGCTCACCACATTGTTCGCGCTAGGCGCCCTCTTGAATTTCTAAGCGATTGGCTCCGTCTCGAATGATGGTCTGCGGCCATACCTGGGAATTCACTAGGTGAGTGATGCTGGCAGGTGTTGGGACGATCGCACACGCGCCTACGTACGCAAGTACAGCAATCGGGAATACCCATGCGATCACGATGGGCAGCGACCATACCTTCGCAATCGATAGCGGGTTGATCAGGTGTGCTACGCATACGACACACGTGCTCAGCCATCCAGTGCCTAGCAACCCCCATACTGACCAACGAAGTAGGCTCGGAAGGGTTGCCGTCTGCTTAGATCTTCGGATAAAGGCCCACAGCACCGCCGGTATCAGCATTACTTCGTTGTAGAGCTGGAATGGCAACAGCACCTGGAACACTGAAATGGAAAAGCCTAAGGCAAGCAGCGGGTCGCTTGCTCTCCATTTCCAGCTTGCGGCAAACGCTGCCCCGATCAGAAGCGCTCCCGCCAGCACAGGTAGACGACTTCCAGGTAACATCCGAATCAGAGGCTGGGCGCCCGCATAGTGGCTGTAGGCACGGATCGTCGCCAGCCAGTGCAGCAGCCAGCCGCGGCTCAAGCACTCCGCGACCCCCAGCAGACCTACCATCGTCCACCACAGTGACAACAGAAAGGGTTTGCGCTTGCGCCAGTCGGAAACAGACCAGAAGAGCAGTGGCAGGAGAACTCCAATAGCTAGCTGAGGCTTCACGGTCGCCACCGCCCCCAGTACTCCTGCAGCTACCAGTCGTCCACCGCGGAGGCACGTTACCGTTGCGGCCAACACAGCGGCCACCAGCATCGTGGGCTGCCCTAGCTCGAGTCCGAGCATGACTGGGAAACTTGCCGTCACCAGGATCACGCAGACGACCGCGGCGATCGGTGGAATTGAATTGTTGAGCCAAGCCAGAACCGACCACATCGTAAGCAGAACTGACAGTGCAAGAAAGCAGGATTGCGCGGCGGCGAATGGGAGGACGGCAAAGGGCGCGAAAAGCAAGACCGCGAAGAGCGGATAGGCGAATCTCTGCTCATTCTGGCTTGCCAGTCTGCCTTGATACATTGCGCTCTGAATCTGGCGGGTTACCTCAGGGCTATATGGATTTTGGTGCTGGAATAGCGCCACGCGGCTGGCGTACCACACCGGATACAGATCGGGGACAATGCCCGGGCCCGATAGAGCCGCCGCCGGTGGCACGATGACGAACGCATAATAAGAGGAACAGGCAAGACACAGGGAAGCTATTACCAGCAGACATACCAACGTCGGTGTGGTCATGCCATGAGCGTTAGCGTTCATACCGTAAAGAGTCCTGAGCTGTTCCGTCCTGTGCGATTCCGCTCGGCCGACGAACGGTCGACCAGGACCACCAGCGGGGCAGATGGGGCGCTAAGCAAAGCCGGCTTCGCGCTTGCTCCGCGATGCTTTGCCGGTGGCCGGAACCGTTGGCTCACGCAGCGATGGCTAACTGGTCATTCACCTCGATCCGGCTGCGCCGGATGGTCCCTACCGGCAACTCGAGGACGCTGCGTGTCTTCCAGCCGACCGCTGCAATCCGAAAACTACCCACTCGCTCCCATGTCCCGAGGACGCGCATGCGGCGGTCGAGTGCCACGACGTCAATCGGGAAAAGCATTCCCCAGGTGTGGACGCCGGAGGAGGGCACGATGAGGAGGCCTCCCCCGGGGTCCAAGCCGGCCTCGCCAAGCAAGCCCACCAGCCGGGACCACGCGGTGATCGCGACTCGGATCTCGGAACCTACCATAGCGTCCTTGCTTTTGTTGACGATCCCGACGGGTTTGGTAGTTGGCATCATAAGTCTGGCTCCCGAGGCTAGGCTGTTCTCTTCCTGCGCCACACCAGGACTGCCAGGATACACACGAAAAGCATTCCTGAAACCACGCGAATAATCGTTGTGCCGTCCATATCGTCTCCTTTCTTGTTGAATTGTGTTACTCACCGCACCATGCAAATACTGACAATACTTACTTACTTACCGACGAGGACCCCCAGGTTCCGCGTTATAAGCAGCGCCGCTGGACCGAGTAGAACGATGAACATGCTGGGAAATATAAATAGGACCAGGGGAAACATCAGCTTAATGGTGCTCTTGGCAGCCATTTCCTCGGCCAGTTGACTGCGTTGTTTGCGCAATCCGTCGGCAAAGGTACTGAGCGCTTTCGAAACCGGAGTACCAAACCGGTCCGACTGTGCCAGCATGTTCGCAAAACCCTTTACCGTCTCTAATTGAGTTCTATCGGCCATATCGCGCCAGGCATCAATGCGTGGCTTGCCGGCTCGCTGCTCCAGGTTAAGCTGCATTAATTCTTCGGCCAGGACGGTATGACTGCCCGCCAACTCCTGCCCGGTGCGCAGGAGCGCCTGGTCCAGGCCGAGTCCGGCGTCCACGCAGACCACCATCAGATCCAGGGCGTCAGGCAGCCCCAACCGGATTTGTTCCCGGCGCTTCTTCGTCACCGTCGACAACCACATGTCCGGGGCAAGATAGGCGCCAGCCATCATTAGCGTGATCCAAAAAAACGTGATCTGGCGGAAAAAGCTCCAAAACAAAAGCACAGCGACCGGAGCCAGCAGGCGGGCCGCGAGATAAGCATCCATGCTGGTCTGGTTTCGCAGACCGGCAGCCAGAAAGCGCTTGCGCAACTTTTCGCCGGTCGCGATTCCCAGCCGGCCGCCCAAAAGGTGGGCCACGCGAAGCAGTTGAGTTTGAACACCTCGAGAAACCAGGCCCCTGGTCTCGTCCGGCCCCGGCAGTAAGCGGGTGACTCCGAAGACACGCTTGGCAGCCGAGGTCGGTCGAGTCATGAACCAGACGCACACCAGCGCGGTAGCGAAGAATCCGGTCAACTGAATGCTGAGTGTCAGCGCAAGTTTCATAGACTCAAACCTTGATCGTGACGATTTTGCGGATCAACAATCCGCCCATGACCATCATGCAGATGCCGGTATAGGTGAGCTTTCGCCCCACCGGATCGTGCACTAGAACATTGCTGTAACCGGGATTGGCAATGCTTATGAGGCAGAACATAACGACCGGTAGCAGACACAGGATCCAGCCCGTGAGCCGGCCCTGAGCCGTATGAACGCGCAACTCACCCTGGATGCGCATACGATCGCGCAGTACCGCCGTGGTCCGGTCAAGAATCTCCACCAGGTTGCCTCCGGTCTCCTTCTGCACCAGCATGGCCGTGATCACAATCTGCAAGTCTGCCGACGGCACCCGACGGCCAAGTTGCAGCAGGGCATCGCGCTGGGGGATGCCGAAGTTCTGTTGCTTGTAGACTTCTCCGAATTCCGACCGCACAGGCTCGCCCCCCTCTTCCGCCACGATTTCGATCGCTGCGCCGATGGAATGTCCGGCGCGCAGGGCGCGGGCAATCAGGTCGAGAGCGTCGGGAAGCTTTTGGTTGAACTTTGCCATTCGGCGCTCCCTCTTAGCTCGTAGAATGAGAACAGGAAAGGCGGCGGCCAGGGTCCCACCTATCACTCCAGGGGCGAGATCGACGATCCAAAATCGTACGATCGAGAACCCCATCACTCCCAGAATGGCCGACGCGAAGAGAACGGTACTCACACTCC
This sequence comes from uncultured Acidobacteriaceae bacterium, assembly GCA_963794545.1. Classification (GTDB taxonomy): domain Bacteria; phylum Acidobacteriota; class Terriglobia; order Terriglobales; family Acidobacteriaceae; genus Bog-257. The sequence continues at coordinate 671,298 of CAWCEH010000005.1, read as the reverse complement.
AGGAACTTTCCGCCTGAGCCAGCAGCAGTGATATTTTGCGCGCAGTGCCCGACCCCTCAAGGACCTTGTTAAGCCATTTGATTTCGCTCAGGTTGGTTTGCTTGAGGAATTCCACGGCTCCTTCTTCGCCATGGGCAGCTCCACCGCCGACGACGTGCACTCCGGCGAGACGGCGCTCAACCGCCCGCGCGGTGGCCGAGGGCCGGGTAAAGAGCATCACGACCGTAAACGTCACCACCGCACAGAAGATGAATACCGACACCGTCAAGGTCATCCGCGCACTCCTTACACCTCTTGCGACACCTCGAGCAGGTTCATGGCGAGCGGGATGCCCGCGTCTTTCAGTTTCTCCGCGAACTTGGGAATGATTCCGGTGGACCGGAAGCGACCCAGCACTTTCCCATTCGGCCCCAGCCCCTTCTTTTCGAAAAGGAAGATGTCCTGCATGCTGATGACGTCGCCGTTGGTGCCCGTCACTTCGGTGATATGAGTTACACGCCGGCTGCCATCGCTCATTCGCGAGACCTGCACGATGATGTGGATGGCGGAGGAGATCTGGTGCCGCAGCGCTTTTTCGGGAAGGCTCAGGTTCGCCATAAGCGCCATGGTCTCGATACGTGAGAGGGCGTCGCGCGGGCTGTTGGCGTGGATGGTGGTCACCGAACCGTCGTGCCCGGTGTTCATGGCCTGCAGCATGTCGAGCGCTTCGCCGCCCCGCACCTCTCCGATGACAATGCGGTCGGGACGCATACGAAGAGCATTGATCACCAACTCTCGCTGATGGACCGCCCCTTTCCCTTCTACGTTGGGTGGCCGGCATTCCAGGCGAACCACGTGTCTCTGCTTCAATTGCAGTTCGGCCGAGTCCTCGATGGTGACAATGCGTTCCCGTTCCGAGATGAAGCCCGAAAGAACGTTAAGCAAGGTAGTCTTGCCCGCGCCGGTACCCCCGGAAACTACGATATTCAGCCTGGCCTTCACCGCCTTGTTCAGGACCTCAAGCATCTCCGGGGTATAAGCGCCCTTGGCGATCAGGTCTTGCGCGGTAAGCGGCGAGGAGCCGAAGCGGCGTATGGACAGAATAGGACCGTCAACCGCCAGCGGCGGGACGATCACGTTGACGCGCGAGCCATCCGGCAAACGGGCATCCACCATAGGCGAGGATTCATCCACCCGGCGTCCCACTCGCGAGACTATCTTGTCGATGATGTGCATCAAGTGGACATTGTCCTTGAAAACGACCGAGGTCTCCTCCAGCACTCCATTGCGTTCGACATAGACCGTCTTGTAGGTATTCACCAGGATGTCGTTGACCGTGGCATCCTGCAGCAGCGGTTCCAGGGGACCAAAGCCAAAAACCTCATCCATTACTTCGCGGGCCAGAGCATCGCGTTCCATGGCGCTGAGCGGGATTTCCTGTTGGCCGACGAGTTGATGAATGACGCCGAGCAGTTGCTGCTTGGTGCGTCCATCCGGCAACAGCATCAATTTGTCCAGGTCCAGCTTGTTGATTAATTCGCGATGGATAGCGGACTTCAGATCTTGCGCTCCCTTGGAGGGCATTTGGGGAACACGATCCTTCCGCTCAATCAGCGGCCGCTGGAGAGCGGCGATGTTCAAAACCGAATCGGCCATGGGAGTCTATCCTCGAGCGTCTCTTTCCTGGAACCAGCTAGTTCCAAAACGCAAATCTGCGTTTGGTTTCTGTTGGGCCATCCTTTACCGGAGCCAGGGTGGAAGCCCAGTTCTTGATCTGGCTTACGAACTCCGACCTCTTCTCGGGTGAGATCGGCTCGCCTGTGTCCACCGCCCGTATCAGTTCCGTGGAACTGGTGGGCAGAGTGATCGCGACCGGATGGCGGATTGCCTTCTCGATCTGGTCCACCGTCACGGTCCGGTGGGAACCTTGCTGATTGATCACAACTTTCAGTTTCTCTGGAGGCGCATAACCCTCCAGCAAACGATCCACATAGCGGGCGAGGTCCCTCAAGGCTGGAACCTCGGGAGTCGCCACCAGGAAAACTTCGTTGCAGCAGCCGATCGTCGTTTGGTTCAACTCATCCAGGCCGGATGTGCAGTCGATCAGGACATAGTTGTAAACATCGGCAAGGAAGCGGATCGCTCTCCCCAGCTCATCGCCGGAAATGCGAGTGGTTTCGCTCAACGAGTCGGGAGACAGAAGCACATCGACCCCGCTGGAGTGATGAACAACATAGCTGTTCAGCAGGGTGAGATCCAGTCGTGAGATGTTGCGCAGTAATTCATGGAAGTTGTAGCTGCGCGAATCGATCCCCAGCAGCATGGCCACGTGTCCAAGGTGGGGATGCAAATCCACGATCAGCACCTTCTGGGCGTGCCGCTTGGCGAGGAAAGTCCCGAGGTGAACGGCCACCGTGGTCGCACCCGCTCCGCCTCGCACACTTAGAAAGGCGAAGACCCGGCCTGTCGCTTGGGCAGGGCGGATAAGAGATGACATCCAGCGTGCCCGCAATTTTCGCAAAGAGTTCGACAGCTCGTCCGCCCGCAGGGGTTTGGTGAGATACTCGCTGCAACCAGCCCGCATCGCATTCAGGATCAGGTCCGGGTTCTCATCCTGAGAAAGCGCAATCAGTGCGGTCCGGCCGCTGACCAACGGTTGGAGCGTAGTAGCGGTTTCCACCGCCAGGTTTTTGCTCTTGTCGAAATCAATCAGGCAAACCAAAGCCTCAGCCCCCTGCAACTGGTGCGCCAGTTGCGCATTCAGTAGATTTGGGGTGTAGTCCGGAAATGCATTGAGGAACTGGACACTTTCCTGCAAAGCCGCTTGCTTGGCGATGTCGGCTACTTCCGGGTCGAGCGCAACCGTGATAAGGCACAGACTTCCACCCGCGAGATGGGGCGTTCCCGAGCTCAAGCCGCACTCCTTCACTGGTGCATATCGGCAGACGACTGTCCGGGCGTTATTTTCGTTGCGCCGGGTAGCCCTTTGTCGAATTCCGACGGCCGCATGAAAGGTACCGGCCACGTGGGTACCGCGAGATGCTCGCTGGTGGGCATTTCAAGTGGTCGGACGACAGTGGGGGTGACGATGACGATCAACTCGGTAGTGGAATGATTCAGGCTCCTGGAACGAAACAGTTGCCCGAGGATGGGTATATCGCCGATGCCGGGGATCTTGCTCAAATTGTCCGTAATACGATGGTCGAGTAGGCCGGAGATCGCGAAGCTTTGACCGTCCTGGAGCTCGATCTCAGTGTCGGCCTTGCGGGTGGATATAGCCGGGATGGTATAGCCAGAGATCTTTACGGCGTTGGTGTAGTCCAACGCGCTGACTTCCGGGCTCACCTTCAGTCGAATGGTCCCATCTGGATTAACGTAGGGGGTAAACTCCAGCTTCACGCCGTAGGGGCGAAACTGGATGGTGACCGAGGTGAAACCGCCATTGGATCCTTGGATCACCGGGAAAGGAAACTCGCCGCCCGCCAGGAACTTCGCTGCCTGCCCGTCGATCGCGGTCAGGTTAGGTTCCGCTAGCACCTCTAAAATTCCCTTGTCCTGTAGGGCACGCAAGGTAGCTCCAATATTCAAACTGGAGTTGAAGTAAAAAAGGTTCAACACATCCTGAACCAGCGCTTGCGTACCCGTTCCCCCAATTTGAGGAAAGGTAGGCGGGCTGAAACCCTGGGTGGTGACAGCGCCGGCATTCTGTCCCACGCTGAAGAAATTGAAGCCAAATTCGGTTAGCTTGGTGCGGTCCAGTTCGGCGATGCGCACGCGAAGCTCCACCTGCGGGTTGTGCCGCGGATCGACGAGCAGGGAATTCACCACATCCTTGGAATAAGTGTTAGCCAGCTTTACTGCCTCTTCTACCGCGGCATCGCTGCCGACAACCCCCGAGAGGAAGACTCGCCCTTGCGATGCCTTGACATCGACATGGTCGCCGGGAAGCGCCTGTGCGAGGGAGTCATTCAGACCGGCAACATCCACGTCCGCCAGGATGGTGTACGAGATTGACTGTCCCATCTCGTTCCACAGCACAACACTGCTGCTGCCGGCCGCCTTCGCGGTGACCACGAGTTGGTAAGGGCTGGCCGTCAACGCCTCCAGTACGGCGGGGTTGCTGACATAAACCCGTCGCATCCGGTCGGCAGTATTGATGAAGAGGGCACGACCTATGACCAGATGCAAGGTGCGGAGGTCTTTTTCGTTGGCCTTGTTCTGCTCCTGCGAAATTGGCGTTGGCGCGGCATGATTGGAGGCGTACTTCAGCACGCGTTGTTGCGCTGCGGCGGCAGACGGCGCCAACGTCGCCGTTCCCGACGGGGCGGATGCGGCGGCAGCGGCTCCGAGCGCAGTTGCCGGGTAAGAGCCAGCGGTGTCCGGCAGCGTCTGGCCCGGCAGGAAACTGCTCGCTAATAAAATGGCCGCCGATAACATTCGCTGCACGGTTAATCCACGCTTTCTCATTCCACGCATGCTGTTACTCGAACTGGCTCGTAACATGTTTGTCACCCATGATGGTTTCCACCTCGTAAGGGTGCTTCACCGCGGCACGCGCCCGGGCCGCGGATGCAGCGTCCGGCAAGCGCCCTCCGCTGGAGAGCTCAGCGACCCGAACCGGCGCCGCCACGACCCGCCCGCGATCGGCCCCGTTGCGGAGCACGAAATGGATGGTGCCCTGAGTGCTGGCCAGAACTAGCTTCTCGGCCTCCTCCGGCTTCAGGAGCAAAGTCACGACCCCAACATTCTCCGCCTTTCCTCCCGGCTCCGCGTCTGTCTTCTGACCAACCGTGAGAACTTCGACATCCTGCAGAACGATTTGTGTATTGGCAGTGGGAAGGGTGTCGCCGCGGAAGGTGACCAAAACATCCACATGAGAACCGGGGAATAGGAATCCTGCCACACCGATCACTTCGTCGGAGTGCACAGAAGCAGCCCGCATGCCCTCAGGGATTTTGACCGTGAGACCTATTCCGGAGCCCACGACAGCCAAATACCCTCCGAGAACCGGCTGCCTCGCGGCCACCGGGTAGATCACGGCCCGGCCGGAGACTTCCTCGATCTTTGTGAACGCTCCATCAAGAGGCATCTTCGCCGGCCACTCCACCAACGTGAGGTTCTCTGGCTTGAGTACTTCTCCCGCCTGGAGAGCCCGCGAAGCAGCGACATACTTCTGGGTGGTTTGGGCAGGCGTTCTCCCACTCTTGCCATTGATCCGGCGGGTGAGAAAAAAGGTGACGGCGCCGGACAGCAGCAAAGCAGCCAACAGGGCGACAAGCAGTCGGCGGGGGTTCATTTTATTGACCCAGTAGGGCACCGAATAGAGTCATCGCGGTACCCGCTCCAATCGCGACGCCATAAGGCAGTCGAAGAGTTCGGGAGTTTTGCACATTTAGATCGGGATGCGGCTGTAGGCCAACCGATCCATGATGGAGCAATATTTGCACGACATTGGAAAGAGTCTGCTTAAGCCGTCCTGCGACTAAGGCAAGGGCGAGGGCGAAGATTCCACCTGCTAGGGCGCTGGCGATGAGTATTCCAGTCACGTGGTTTAGGCCGGCACAGCAGGCAACGGCGGTAATCAGCTTCACGTCGCCGCCGCCCATGCCTCCAGCGAGGTAGAAGAAGAGGAATGCCCCACCTCCGACAACCCCTGCCAGCGCGGCAGTGGCCATGGAACGCCATCCCCCCAGCACAAGATGAAGCGCCAGACCCAGCAGGATTGAAGAGCCGGTCAACGAATTGGGGATTCGACGGGAACGAAAGTCGCAAATTGCACCACTGAACGCGCCAACAGCGGCCACTCCGAGATATACCGTTTCCGTACCGATGTTCGCCACGTTTCGTCCACCTTGTGTTGCCCGGCGAGAGAGCGCTTCCTCAGGCTAAGATTTACGGGTTTCGGAAGCCTGGTTGTGCGGTGACGACTAAGTCACCACCGCACAACCCAACCAGTTGAGGGCCACGCCTTACTGTCCCTTACGTGCTCCCGCCTGTATGGCCCGGTTTAGGCGAGCGCGCTGTTGAGTTGGGTGTCGATCGTTGTAAACGCATCACCAATCGCGGTTGAAACGGCCTTCATACTGACTACTGCGCCGAGGGCGATCAAGGCAGCGACCAGAGCATACTCGATCAGATCCTGACCTGACTCGTCCTGTTTTAGCCTCTTAAGCAGTTCCCACATGGTGCAACCTCCGATACGAGCATCGTCTAGGACTCCACGTCCTACTGTGCTTCTATGCTCATCGGCGTGCTGGCCGGCAAACTTTAGCGGCATTCGGCCAGCGTCGTACTGGCGAGAGGCCTCTGGTGTTCGCCATGCCACTCCAAGTGGTCGAGAACTGGTCCAAGGGACAGGCTTTTTGGGCAAGACTCCAACTTTTGCTACTAGTTCAGCGCGGTTATGCCGATGCTACACACAGAGGTTTTGCACTGGCCTCCGAGGTATAGGCTTTGCGTATCCTGAACCGAGGAGCGATGTGGTATCCAGCAAGCGCCATTGGACTGGTCGTGGCTGGGACCTCGACCTCGCACGGTTCTAAACACGGGACCTCGCGGGGACACGGCATCGCCTCCCGCTTCGTTTCGAAATCGCGGCTTAGGGGATGAGAAAATGCAACGGCCGATCATTACATTCCGACTCGACGAACCGTACAACTACCCCGGTGAGGGCGAGGCGAGGTCCAGCGAGGATGAGGAGTTTAAGCTGCCTGGCGTGGTATCTGGCACGGGCTTCGAAAGCGCCGCTTCGCCTCCGCGCGCTGCCGACCCTGTAAGAGATGGAACCCCCTTTCCCCCGCAGCCGCCCCCTCACCCGATGAGGGTGACGGACTGGATCATGGCGGTTTCGATGACCGTGCTGTCGCTAGCCGTGGCCTATTATGCCGCCAGGTCGAACGGATTTAACCGGTCGCAATACCAACTCGCGGCTAGTTCAACCCAGGCCGCGCTGGCCGTCGCGCAAGAGACGACGCGGGCCGATCAGCAGGCCTGGGTCGGCCTCCCACTCCCCACCGCTGATCCGTTAAGCAGGGAGGGAGGCGGTTTCGCCATCAAGCTACGGAATTTCGGCAAGACCCCAGCTCTCAACGTCCGCATCACGGATTACGTCGTAATCGAAGAACTCGACCAACTCGACGGCGTGCAGGAGGAGGTGTCCAACCGTCCTATGGCAGCGGGGACCCTGATGCCAGGCGGCGAATTCGATACGGACATCGGTTTCAGGACTAGTCCGGAAGGCGTAGCCAGCCTGGCGCAGGGCAAAGTGCGTGCTGTGAACTATGCCCTGATCACCTACGAAGACATTTACCACCGCAAACATACCAATCAGAGCTGCTTCTACTGGCACGGGGGACTGCGTACCCCTCTGCCGTGTGAAGAATTCAATACCGTGGAGTGAGGCCTGGGTCCGGTTTCGGAGTTGGTGTCAACTGGGTAGAGCCAGCCTTCAGGCTGGCGCCCAGGATCGCCCCGCCCTATGGAGACTGTGTCGCAACCTCGTATGGGTTTGCGGCAGTGGAATGAAGCGGGCAAGAATCAGCCCCGGAATGGGGCGAAAGATCTTAGCCCAGCGCTTCAGCGCTGGGTAAAGTGGAAAGTGAGACCGGTTCGTTTGTCCGCAGCAAACGCGGCGCTGAATGAAGCGCTGCTCTCTACCGGTACTCGCCGGGCTACCCTAGAGCGATTTTCGAACACGATTATGCGGTTTACGCAAGTCTCTGGTTAGCGGAGAATGTGAGCGTATGCCAAATTCGCACGAGCGAGCTAAGCTCAAAAAGGAAGAGGCACGAATTAGAGACTCCGTACTTCGCGGCCTTACTGAGCAAAGACTCGCCCCAGAAAACGTTCGCGCCAAGGCGCAACTCTCCACTAAGGGCAAATTATCACAGCTTATCGAGAGCAATTTCTTCTGGGGAGGCGTCGGCGTGCTAATCGGTTCTACTGCCGTCTCGTTTTCCCGCGTCGTGATGTTGTTTACCAGTTGGTGCATAGTGGCCCTCGCCGCCATGAAAGTAAACTTCTTTGAGGGCAGGCGGAAGCTCGTTTCCATAGCTGGAAACGCGGGAGTTGTTTTACTGCTCGGTATAGTATTCTTTGCGATCTTGCGGCTATTACCAAAGCAACAGGAGCCTCCTTCTTGGGACCAACTTGTAGATACTTCCGTTGATAGGCTAACAAAACGATTTCCTTGGGTGGCTAACGGGCCAGTAGAAGAGACTAAAATCATAACCGTACCTGCGGTCCCAACTCCGCCGCACACTCATGTGGGATTTCAACCTCCCGCCGCACCACCTGGTACGCCTATACAACTCCCGTTCAAGCCCGGCGAGAAAGTTGCCGTCAATTTTGCTTTCCAGAATGTGGGGGCAGCTCCTGCAACCGTTATGGCGTTTGGCGCAAAACTCGGCGTATTTCCATTTGGCCAAAGAGATGATGCGTGCGGGGAGATCAGAAAAACAACTAAGCTACTTTCTCAAGGCCCAGTTCTCCAACCAACATTTGGCGGCTTTCAAACTGAATATATAGAACTGACAGAAGGTGAGGCACTAGCTCTAAACCTCCCGGGCAGCGCCGTATTGTGTGGCCTTGGCGTATTACAGTGGAAGGACGAAAGCGGAAAGTACGAGACCCACGGATGTGGATGTCTAATTGGAGCTCAAGTTGGATCACAAATACAATTTGAGGGGTATCTATTTCACTCAGGTACCCCCAATGGGTTGTGGTTTCAGGGCCAGTCTGCCGGTGCGGACCGGATGATCGCCTTGTAAGTTGTTGGCTCCACGGCGACAGCTTGCTGGACAAGACGGTAGAACAGCTTTCCCCGGCTGTGCGACTTGCGCCGGTTGAACCGGAAGGTAAACTCGTCCAGATAGCCATCCAAATGCTCGATGCTCACCGCTCCCTGATGTGTGCCCAGTAGCCATCGTTTTAACAGCGACACCACGCGATGCACGCGCGGCAACAGCTCCGAAGGGGATTTCTGCTGTCCGCGCAGAAACGTGAGCCGATGAATGTAGCCGCGCCCTTGCAATGGCTCATATCCCAACCACCCGTCGGTGTGGACCACGCTGCCGGGTTCAACCGACTCTTGCACGAAGGAAATGAGGCTGTGGGCCGAAGCGTTCGGAATGCGCCGCATCCGAATTCGCCCAATCCCTTTGCCGTCCTCCTCTGCCGCCACCACAATCAACGCCTTGCTCTCGGTCTGCCGACCGCGCATACCCTCTTCCAGCCCACCCAGATAGGTTTCGTCCGCCTCCACGCTTCCCGAGAGTCGTTCCCGCCCGGGTCTTACCATGGCTCGCCGCAGTTTGTGCAAACACACCCAAGCCGTCTGGTAGCTTCCCAAGCCCAGAACCCGCTGGAGTCCCAGGGCGCTGATCCCATTCTTCTGACTCGTCATCCACCACATCGCCCGGAACCAAACCGTCAGGGGCGTCCGGGTGCCCTGAAAAATTGTTCCCGCCGTTACCGAAACCTGATGTCCGCAGCGGGCACACTGCCAGCGCCCGGATCGCAATGGCCAAGTTTTGCTCTCGCCGCAGCGTAGGCACTTGCATCCCGCCGGCCATCGCAGGCGGAACAGATACTCCCGGCACGCTTCCTCGCTGCTAAATCGAACTTCGAGCTCCGCCAGAGTCCGCGGATAATCCTCCACCACCCGTTCCATGGGCCACCACACTACCTGTAGTGGTCACCTGAGTCAAATGGATACCCCTCTACAATTTAATTGGCATACCACAAGGGATGACAATCGAGAGACCAAACGCTAGGCCGCCTTCTCTTCAATAAGCCGTCCTTGTGTCAAGTGCATAATCTTGTTTTCGAATTGCTGTATCCGCCAAGCTCGGGTAGAGTGGCGCCTCAGCGCCGCGTCAACGCCGCTCTATGTAAGCCTAAACTTCGGAGGCGCAGCCTAGACGCGGACCTGAAGGTCTGCTCTACCCGGATGCATCTACCTCGAAACCGCTCTAATTCTGAGAATGCGTTAGCGCTTGCCGACTCCCATGCACCGGGGCCGTCGCAAACTTCTTGGGGATCGCTGTCCTCAGCCAGACGCAGTCTCATTGCGTCAGGCGCAGAAGAATCTTGGCGGCGATCGTCTGAAACACTTGCTGCAATTGAGCCGAGCATTGGCTGGACGGGCAATTAGAGGCAAATACGGCCTCTCCTACCGGCTGATTCGGATTGTAAGTCGAACTGGCAGGATCATTAGCGATCTGTTGCAGAAAGGCCTGGTCGATGCTTGACCCTAACCCAATGGAGTAAACCAGCATGCCCGGGTTTTCGGCGCGCATAGCCGTCGCGGTTTGAAGGGCTCGATACTTAGCGTCCGCAGTCACGTTGGCACGATTGAGCGACTTCAACTGCCCGTCGATTGCGGAAGTGAACTTTGTCACATTCTTCAAACAGGTGGTCGAAGGTGTCCACTTGGAAACGCCGTCGTAACTCGCCACAGAATTCCCGCTAGTGGGGTCGAAAACATCGACCGAGGTACCGGTGTCGTGACCCCCATAATTGTAAAGCGTAGGTATTCCATTGCAGGACAGATGGTCCTGGATGGTATTGACATACCCATCCGTGAAATAAACCACAACCTTTACAACGTTTTGTCCCGGTTGCACGAGAACGCTGTCGTTCTGAGCCTTCGCGTCAGTCAGTCCGCCGGGGCCAAACGTTCCGCCGGAGAACTTGCTCCTCATGGCGTTGACAGCATTTGTAATCGGAGTAATGAAGTGATAGCCAATCGCTACGTCGACGGTCGCATTGGAGGCGAAGCTGACCATTGCGACCTCGTCGTTGTTATTGTCGAAGTAGTTGATGAACGTCGTGACCGCGGGAGGAAGGGCGGTCGATCCCCCATCGCTAGTCATCGATCCCGAGCGATCCAACACCAAGGACATGACTAGCTTGCCGCGGGTTGCCTGGGCGCTGTCACTGACGGAAAAAGTCTGTCGATTAGGCAAAATTCTCATGAAGAATGTTCTGATGGTGGCTGTGGCACTGACATTGACCAGCGTGTTGCCGTACCCGTCCGTCGAAAAAGTTACATTGATGGACGGAGGATTCGAGTCAAGACCCGACACGTTATAGTTCCCATTGAAGGAATTTATCGCTAGATTTTTAGCCGTTGCTTGCCCTTGAGCAAGATTCCGCATAGCCGTAAGGCAGGCAGCGTCCACCGCTTTGGACAGCTTCGCTTTCGTGACGTAAGCGAATCCCACATCAATCGCCAACGCCAGGAACAGCAGCATAAGAGTCAAGGAAACCGCCAGCAGAATGGCAATCTGCCCACGTTCGTTTTCCCTGCTCCGGCCATGGCTGCAGAATGTCACGAGCTCCTCATCAGTAGTACGCCACGTCATACAACTGCGATGGCAACACAGTTCCGGTTAACAGATTACCGATCGGCGTGATCGGCTTGTACTTGTAGAAGACCTCGGTCACAAAAACCGTTTGGTTGAGTTGAGGAACCACCGTGGCTGGAAGGATGGCGGCGCCTCCAATCACGCTCCCAATCTGACTGATGGAGCCAATTCCACCCTGCGATACTTGCCCGGTGAGCTGAATTCTATTGTTATTGTTGAACACGGAAGAAACGATCACTTGTCCGCTGGTACTCAGGTTAAGAGAGGTCGACGCCGCAACCACTGCGGTGGCCGTGTCGGATAGAGTAGTTCCGCGTGAGGCCATGCTCGACCCTTCGCCGGTGAGGTTCGCGATGACTTGCGCGATGTAAATGGCCCGGCTGAAATCAACCAGTCCAAACACCAGAGTCAGCATCAGGGTTGCCGATAGGACAAATTCCACCAGCGCCTGGCCAGAATCGCTCGCCCTTCTTGCGTAGCGCACCACGTTATCGCAGTTTGATGCCGCCATCTTGATTCGCCTCGGTTAGCTGGTATTGCCTGGCGGAAAAGGCTCGTTCTTGAAACTGACGCCGACCGTAAACGTATAGCTGCCGTTCGTGAAGAACTGGGCAACGATGGGTGTCATGAGTTGCAGGTTGGTGGTCAGGGAGATGATCAGCGTGTCTCCCGGGCCGCCCGCACTGCCTTTTCCCCCGCCAGCACTGGAGATTTGAATGTTGGAGACGTCAAGACCGATTGCCGCTTGCTGCGCAACCTGAATAATGGAGTTCACGCGCGAAAGGGTCTGGCCAGGATGTTTGGGATCGGAAAGATGGTTCCCCGTGATACCGAAACGTCCCGCTTCCCGCACCGCGTTCTGCAGGTTCATCTCAACGTAGAACAAACGCGCGAAGTCGAACACGGCAAATAGCAGGAGTAAAACCATGGGTGCAACCATGGCAAACTCCAGGATGGAAGTGCCCGCTGACGATACATCCCTGCCCTGTGTTGTTGTCCGTTGCAAGTTACTGGTCTGCACATACGGCTTATCGGCACAACCGGCGCCAGGCTTTAGAGGTGCTTTCCATGCCCGCCATTACATACTTTCCACGCTGCGCCGATGGTAATGACCAGAACGGTCTTACGAGTCGACTTATCATGAATGATTGCGCCCGGCGGATTTTGCTGATTGAAAATTCGGAGTCTGTTGTCAGTCAGATCGAAAGCAGTTTGTCCAGCGTGGACTCCTTCGATCTCCAGCGGTCGGAGGACCTTACGTCGGGTCTAAACCGCTTGCGCAGCTCTTCCTTCGATGCCGTGGTCCTGGACTTGTCGCTGCCAGACAGCGCGGGTATTCCCACCCTGGTCGCCGTCCGGAATGAATGCCCGGACACGCCTATCGTAGTGCTCGGAGAGGATGAAACCCCGAGCACAGGCATGCGAGTGCTCAGCGAGGGAGCGCAGGATTACGTTACAAGGGCGGCGTGGAAGCCGGCATCTTTGCCGAGGATTGTGCGGTTCGCGATCGAGCGCCATAACACGGGGCGTCCTGCCGTTACCGCCAAGGATGGCAGGCTGTTGACCTTCATAGGGGCCAGAGGAGGGGCCGGTACCACCACTGTGGCGTTGAACGTTGCCGCGGCGCTGGCGTCGCTCGATCACACTACGATTGCCACAGAATGGTGCTGGCCTCGCGGAAACTTCTCCCTCTACCTCTCAGAGCCGCCGGCGACGAATCTGAGTGCGATTGGAACACTGCCACCCAGGGCCATCACCGAATCGGCGTTGAAGAAGCTGCTAGTCACCGTCTCGAACAACCTGATGTTGCTACACGGACCACAGACTGCCGCTGAGTTCCAGTATTGGAACCCTGCCCAGGCGGAAGCATTCATCGCCAGCCTCTTGCAAATTGCCGATTTCGCAGTGGTGGATCTCCCGCCTCATCCCAGCGCGATCAGCCGCGTGGCGGTTCACCACGCGTCCACCGTTGTCGTGGTGCTGGAACGCAATCCCGAATCTGTGGTCCTGGCGAATGAGACGCTGGCGATGGTTCGTTCATGGGCCACCAGCGAAACCGCAATAACAGCGGTGGTTGTAAGTAAGGGAGGATCGGCCACTCCGATGGCGCTAGACGATATTCGATCGCGACTTAGTTGCGGTGTGGTTGGTGTCGTTCCACCCAGCACGGAGCCTATGCCCGGATTTGCCAAGCGGCTTCCCATCACGATCTCGCGGCAAGGCACACTCCCGGCCGACGCGTTGACCGACATTGCAAAACGGCTGGCGAGCAAGCAACTGGAATTGCTGGCGACCTAGGCGCCTTGCGCTCTATTTTGAAATCCAGCCGCGTTCGGTGTGTAATCGAAACGCAGCCTGCAAGCAATTGCCGCAAGCAAGAAATAAAGCCATGATACGAATCGAACGTCGTCCTTTGATCATTCTGCGTATTGCAGCAGTAATTGTTCTTGCGATTAGCGCTACGGCACAAGAGCCCACGCCCCCATTGGCGAACCAAGCGCCGATGAAGCTCTCTCCCGCTCCTGGCCAAGTGGTGACCCTGACACCCGAAGCCGGTTTCCATAATGAGCCGTCGATTGCGTTGAACCCCAATAACCCTTTGCAGGTCGTGGTCGCTTACCAGGTTCCAGCGACGGTGGCCTTCTCGCGCGATGGTGGTGGTTCGTGGAAAGTCGCGACTGGCACGGCTCCCACTGACTATCGCGTGTCAGGCGACGTTTCCATCACGTACGACAAGCACGGCGCCGCGATCCTGTGCTACATCGCCTTCGACAAGCTCGGCACCGACAACTATTGGGCGCGTGGCGCCACGCGCAACGGCATCTTCGTACGTCGCTCCGCCGATGGCGGCGTTACCTGGGAGACGCAAGCCCACGCCGTCATCGCGCAGCCAACCAAGCCGGGTATTCCCTTCGAGGACAAGCCGTATATCGCGGCTGACAATACTGACGGCAGATACGCAGGCAACCTTTACGTGGGCTGGACCGAGTTCCGCATTGACGAGTCGGTCATTCTTTTTTCGCGCTCAACCGATGGCGGCCTGACATGGTCGGCTCCGATCGACATCAGTACACATCATGGCCTGCCGCGCGACGACAATGGCGCAGTCGAAGGTTTCACGGGGGCTGTCGCCGCTGATGGCACCTTGTATGCGACTTGGGCGGATGGCGATTCCATCGTGCTCGCATCCTCGCGTGATGGCGGCAAGACATTCTCCAAAAGCCGCGCCATACTCAAAACCGCTCCCCTCTATTTTGCGGTAGCGGAACTGGAACGGGCGAACGGCTTTCCGGAGATTGCGATTGACCATCGTCACGGCCGCAAGGGACGTCTCTATGTCACTTGGAGCGATTATCGCGACGGTGACATCGGCGTGTTCTGCGCCACCTCCGATAACGGGGGCAAGTCCTGGAGCACACCAGTGCGGGTGAACTCGAATCCCGCCCACGACGGCACCGATCAGTTCTTCCAATGGCTGGCCGTCGATCCTGCGACTGGCGCGGCCAACGTCATCTTCTATGACCGCCGTCTCGATCCAGATAATCGGAAAACCACCGTGACCCTGGCGCGCTCGGTGGATGGTGGTCGCACATTCACGAATTACGCTTGGACGCACGATGCCTTCGTTACGAGGCGGCAGGAATTTCTCGGAGACTACATTGGAATTACCGCCCTGAACAACAAGGTCTATGGCGTGTGGGCGGAGATTCCGCCACCGACTGCGCCGAAGGACAAGGCTGAGGCGCCATCGACATCGTTTCGTCCTCATACCGTGGTCCGGGTGGGCGTCGCCGATTTTGCCGGCGCGGCCCACTAAGCGCGCAGCTTGAGAGTTTTCTTGAAGCGGGCGGCGATTTTCGTTCCTTCGCGACTTTGTTTTCCGGTGGGAGACGCCGAAGGCGTGGCGGGGACTTTGCCGATGCTGATTGCCCTCGTAAACTCGTCGTAATCCTTGGTGCTCTGATCAGCATAGGCAACGCCAAAGTTGACCATCGCCTTATCGAACTTGTCGCTGTTTCCGAGGTATCCGGAGATCGCGCACGGGTCGCCCGAGCGAGCGTGTCCCTTGGAAAGCAGTTCGCCACAAACACGCGCGTACTGCACCAGTCCGTAGCCTTCGAGGTCCTCGTTCTCAATGCCGGCCTTGTGATCGCGCAACTGGCGGACCAGATAGTCGCGGCCGGCGATCGCCGTCCACCCCAGGAAAATGTCGGATTGCACCTGCATGGCGCGCTGCCCCAGGGCCGCACGATGCCCGTGGTTGATAAGAGTGCGGCTCTTGGGCAGGTAGGGTGCATAGGCGGAGTCGTCTTCTTCCTTGATCTGGATAAAAAGCGGATCGTTTGTAGTCCGGCCAAACATAAGGACGGCATAGTCGCGTACGCCTACACTGCCGGTTCCGACTACCCGAAACGCGACATCCTCAACGTGGTACCGCGCGAACCAGTGCTGTCTTTCAGGCAAGAGCGTCTCGGTGTAGGCGCGCAATCCTGCAATGATCTCCTCTACCGTCCTGCGCGACAGATGAAATTGCAAGGGCTTCTGCTCGCGGAAGCGATAGTTGCCGTCGCGCCGCACGGTCAACTGGTCGAGGTTGTGTTTGGGCGTTGCCCGCTCCGCCTTGCGGAGCACAGCAAGCACCGGCGAGATGTTCAGGTGGCGGAAAACCTGATAGCGAGCCATCTCGATCACTGGCATCTGAGAGAATTCGCGCATGGCCTCACGATAGCTTCGTGCGAAGGCGAGTAAAGCTTCCTTGCACTCCTTCTCGGTGTTGTTGGCTTCGCGGCCAGCCAGCATCAGGCTCGCAGCCATGCGTTTCACGTCCCACTCCCAGGGTCCACGGATGGTTTCGTCGAAGTCGTTGATGTCGAATATGAGCTGCCCGTTCGGGGCAGCGTAAGCTCCCAGGTTGCGAACGTGCGCGTCGCCACAAATTTGCGAGGGAATGCCGGTGTTCGCCAGCTTGGAGAGGTCCGCTGCCATTATTGGAACGGCCCCACGAAAGAACCCGAAAGGCGAAACCGCCATGCGTGCAAACTTGATCGGCAAGAGGTTAGGGATGCGACCACGCTGCGCTTTGCGTAGCAAATCCACAACGCCAAAATCGCGGTGCTTGGGACTCCACTCGCCCTGGCTGATGCGGCTGACCTCGTTCCGGCGAGACTGACCGAACTTTTGCCGCTCCTCGTGGGTGGATAATTTTGGCTGCTTGGCGGACATGGAACTGAAGCATCATATCGCGAATTCGGAGCGGGCCCCGGAGATAAAAGGGTGACGCCACCAAGTTGCCCGCCACAGCCGTGAGTTTTCTGCGCAGCCAAAGCTGGCCTCGCGGCATCTGTGCAATCTGCAAGTCAACACGAAAGAGGCTGGCAATGAAGATCGCATTTATTGGGTTAGGCAATATGGGAAGCCACATGGCTCGGCGCCTGCTTCGCGCCGGGCATGACGTGATGGTGTGGAACCGAACTCCATCGAAAGCGGACGAACTGCGCGCGGAGGGCGCCAAGGTGGGCAAATCGGCGGGCGAGACCGTGATAGAGGCGGAAGCCGTCATCACCATGCTGGCCGATGATCATGCCGTGGAATCGGCTGTGTTGCATTCGGGAGGCGTGCTGGAGCATCTGCCGAGAGGCGCGGTGCACATCTCGATGAGCACCATCAGCGTCGCGCTGTCGAAAAAGCTGGCCGAGGAACACGACAAGCGCGGGCATCAATACGTTGCTGCTCCGGTTTTTGGGCGACCCGAAGCAGCGGAAGCGGGCAAGTTGTTTGTGGTGGCGGCGGGCGATAAGCTCGCAGTGGAACGCTGCAAGCCGCTACTGGACGCTTTGGGGCAGCGAGTGTTCGTTATCGGAGACAAGCCGGAAATGGCGAATGTGGTAAAGCTGAGCGGGAACTTTCTCATCGCTTCGGTGATCGAGTCGCTGGGAGAAGCCATTGTGCTCACGCGAAAGTACGGCATCGATCCGCGCGACTATGTGGAGTTTCTGACCAGCTCCCTGTTCGCCGCTCCGGTATACAAGACCTACGGCGGCATCATTGCCCAGGAGAAATATGCGCCTGCGGGCTTCAAACTGCGACTCGGATTGAAAGATGTCCGGCTTGCCTTGGCCGCGGCCGAAGCTGTAGATGCGCCGCTGCCCTTCGCCAGCGTATTGCGCGATCACATGCTGACCGCGATTGGCCGCGGCATGGAGGACCTGGACTGGAGTTCGACCGCAAAACTGGCGGCGGAGAATGCCGGGCTGAAGTGATTGCAAGCGTTTGGAGATGGAGATGGATTGCTTCAATGTTGTAGTATCTGGTTAGAGGCAATCGTGACCCGAACTCAATCGCATCGAGCGCAGGAACGTCTGGCGCTGAGTACCTATGTGAAGTTGATGCGGGCCGCCAACTCCGCCCGAATCTATGCTTCCCGGAGCTTGAGCGATACAAACTTGACCCTAACCCAATTCGCGGTCCTGGAAGCTCTATACCATTTGGGTCCCATGTCATTGTCAGACATCGCGCGGAAAGTGTTGACCACCGGTGGAAACTTGACGATGGTGGTGGGCAATCTCGAGAAGCAAGGCCTGGCAAAGCGGCAGAGCTGTCCGGAGGACAAGCGCGTGTTGATCGTGGTGCTGACTGCGAAGGGAAAGACCCTGTTGCGGGATATTTTCCCCAAGCATGCCGCCGCAATTGTTGAATTCCTGGGTCCGCTCCGCCCAGAAGAGCAGGAGCGCCTGGGCGATCTCTGCCGAAAGCTGGGAAAACAGGGCAAAGTCGCCGCCTGACGTCGTTGCTCGCGTAAGACCGACGCTTATGTAACGACCTTCAGGAACAGAGAAAAATCGCTTCAGTCCCTGACGGCGAAGTCCGCCGGTGAAGCTAGGAATTGTGCTGGCGGTCTCGCCGTGGGCGTGAATCTCGTTTGTCCGTTAGTGTCGAAGTCTCAAGACAACGGACATGAAGGGGCACGGCTTCAGCCGTGCCGTTCGGTGTGCGAGGGAGTTGGGCTTCAGCCCCCGAGGAGACTTGCACCTTCGTCTCAACACCGAAGTTCCTCAGTGGCTAAAGCCACCTTAATGACCCAGCTTACGGCACGGCTGAAGCCGTGCCTCTTCAAAGCGTGCGAATCTCATCAATAATTCAGGTGAACGCCCGCACTGCAACCGCCAACAAATTGCTCTGGCCACTTTGCATCCTGCCCTGAATCTTCTTTAACATTAAAGCATCTTACACATATCGGATTCAGGAGGACATCATGATCACCGTCAGGCCGTCCGAAGAGCGCGGACACAATAACCACCGCTGGCTGGATACGCACTTCACGTTTTCATTCGCCGACTATTACGATCCCAAGCACATGGGTTTTCGCGACTTGCGCGTGATCAACGAAGACTGGATCAGCGGGGGTAAGGGCTTCGGAATGCATCCCCATCGCGACATGGAAATCATCACCTACATGATCGAGGGCGAGCTCAACCACCGCGACAGCACCGGACGCGGGGCCGCTATCAAGCAAAACGACGTGCAACGCATGTCGGCCGGGACAGGCGTCATGCATAGCGAGGTCAATCAGTCCAAGAAGCCAGCCCACCTGTTGCAGATATGGATCTTGCCGGAGGCGGAAGGGTTGAAGCCCAGCTACGAGGACCGGACGTTCCCGGTCGAAGAGAAGCGGAACAAGCTGCGGCTGATTGCGTCCCATGACGGGCGTGACCGTTCGACCACCATTAACCAGGACACGAGTGTGTACGCTTCATTGCTCGACAGCGGGCAGAAGGTGGAGCTCGAATTACAGCCTGGCCGGCATGCCTGGATACAGTTGGTCAAGGGCGAGCTCGACGTAAACGGCACCAGACTGACCAAAGGGGATGGCGCGGCGATCAGTGGTGAAACCAAGCTGCACCTGACAAGCGCTGCAAATAACGGCGAAGCAGAATTTCTGCTGTTCGACCTCGCCTGATTCCAACACGGCCACGGTGTGACGCGGCGGACTGTCGCATCACGCCGCTCGCACGTACTATCTCCCTGTGGCGGAGCGAAACCCACAACCCAATCACAACCGGTCTGGCGCGTTGGCCTGGATCCGTGGCACAATCCGCAGTCGCGGGTTACTTGGCGCATTGCGCTGTTATGCGGCTGGCGCCATTGAGTTGTTGCGCGACCTCACTCCGGCGCGTCGAAATTCGCGCTATGGCGACATCGATTATGACTTCGAGCACGGTGTCGACACGACCTGGGCCACCGTAAGCCTGCGCACTCGTTTTCGCGAGTTGCTTTCCGGAGGTCAGTACCAACCCTCGGAACCCGCATTGTTCAGCGAGATTCTCAATTCCATGCCCGTCGCAGTCGATGGGTTTACTTTCATCGATCTTGGCTCCGGCAAAGGGCGAACTTTGCTGATGGCGTCAGAGTATCCTTTCCGGCGCATCGTCGGTGTGGAGATTCTTGCGGAGCTAGACGAGGTTGCGCAGCAGAATATCGCGCGGTTTCGCAGCGAGCGTCAGAAGTGTTTCGCCATAGAGTCCCACTCTAGCGACGCCCGATCCTTTGAGTTTCCCCGAGAAGCGCTCGTACTTTATCTGTTTAATCCTTTTCCCGAATATGTGCTGCGCGAAGTGCTGGCGAATCTCCATCGCTCAGTCATGGCTGCTCCGCGCGAAATCTATGTCATCTATCACAATCTGGTGCACGAGAATGTCTTTGCGGAGCAAGAATGGTTGCGGCCTGTGCGCCGCACGCACCAGTATGCGATTTATAGAGCGGTGGTTCGTGGCGATAGCAGTTGAAATTATGAGCCGGTATAGCGCAGCCGTGTCGTCGGCTGAAGGCTGCTGAAAAAGTCCGAAAAGCAGATCCCTTGCGGGCTGAAGCCCGCTCGTGATGACAAAAACTAGAGAGCTGCGCTCAGGGCAGGCTCCGAAGGTCCGCACTACCGGCGCGTCGCAGATTGAACATTGCCTTCTTCAGCGTTCCCCTAGAACGTGAACTTGGCGGCGAACTGAATTCCGCGCGGGCCGCCTCCGCCGAGAAACGGGTTGCCAATGCCAACATCGCCGGTGGCCGTCAGAGCGTAGTACCCGATACCGCGCCCGTTGCTACCGATCCCGTTGACGCCCGGATCGGCGATGAAGTTGGGCAACTCCGGATTAGCGAAGTTGGGATGATTGAACAGATTGAAGAACTCGGCCCGTAGCTGCAGGTTGACGCGCTCGGTGATTGCTGTGTCCTTAAAGACCGAGAAGTTAAACTCCTTGAAGCTTGGTCCAACCAGAGAGTTGCGCCCAAGGTTGCCAAAGTGACGGGTACCGGCAAGGCAATTGCTATCGCCGGTGGACGTGGTAAAGGTGGTATTTCCAAACGTACATGGGACCTGGAAGTTGGCGAGGTTGAGGAAGTTGTTAGGGGCGCTGCCGTACTGAATCGGGCCCACGATTTGCGGACGGTCAAACCCTTCTCCCGAGCCAGAGTAGTCGCCCTCGAAGTTGTAGTTCAGCGTGAAAGGCTGACCGGTCTGCACGGTTGCAACTCCATCGAAGCCCCAGCCGTTTTTCAGCTTGGTATAGGATCCCGTTGCTTTGGGGAACTGGTAAACGAAGTTCCAGCTAAATCGCTGCCGAATATCGAAGTTGGAATTGCCGCGCTCGGCCTGCGTATTCAAACTATTGTTCGGCTGCGAAGCATTGGGAATAAAGTCTTCCAGGTCACTGGCATTGTCGATGGAGTGCGACCAAACGTAGTTCGCCTGGGTCGAGAGTCCGTGCCACGAGGTCACATGAAGGCTGGCTTGAAACGCGTTGTAAGTAGATCCTGCGGTCGACTCTTCCTGGTTCACGTAGAAGAAGTTCGGGTACGCTGTCCTAGGTACATTCCCTCCACTATCGAAGCCGGCGATCGGGCAATTGGGTGGCGTATAGCCACCCGCGCAACCCCCAGTCGGACTGGTGTCATAGGCTGTGATCTGCCCCTGGCTGGGCTGATTGATATCGCGGAAGCGGAAAAGCTTGGTCCCCTTCGAACCGACATAGGCGAGTTGCGCCATTATCTTGTTGGTGAATGCCTGTTGAACGTTGAAATTCCAATTCTGGACATAAGGAGTGCGTATGTTCGGGTCAACGCCGAAGAAGCTGCCGAGCGGTGAAGCACTGCCATATACCGGCACGCCGGCAGTAATTGGACTTGAGCTTGAGACGACTGCAGTGGAGAAGGTTATCGGATTCGCTCCAACGCCGACGTAAGCTGGTCCGGGACAGAACGTGCAGTTGTAGGGGATGTGCCCAAGGAACATGTCTTGGGAAAACGCGTCATAGAAAACGCCGTATCCGCCGCGGATTACCGTTGTCCCCTTGCCGCCCACGTCGTACGCGAAGCCGAACCGTGGGGCGAAGTTGTTGTAGTCCTTGTTGTAAAGACTGGAGGGCCCCCCCGGAGCTCCCACCTGCACCAGCGTTCCGCCACCGGCCGGGACAAGCCGGTAGAACAGATTATTCTCCTCGCCAGGCACGCCAAAGTAGTCCCAGCGCATACCGAAGTTCAATGTCAGTCGCGACGTCCAGCGGAAGCTATCCTGCAAGTAAAGCCCCTGGTTGTTTTCGTATTCATGCCGGTTGGTATTACCGGCGGCCTGGCTTCCGCCCGAAGGCAGGCCTTCCAGGAACGATGTGAGATCGTCGAAGCTGAGCTTGCCACGGAAATTGGAGTCCTGCGTGATCGCGATCGTGGTTCTGCGGAATTCATATCCGAACTTGATATCGTGACGGCCAATCTTCCACGAGTAGTTGTCGATGAAGTGCCAGTTGGTGTCCACACGCTGCCTGGGTACGCCGGCGCTGGCGCCGATCCTGGAAAAGCCTCCGACCGAAATGAGCGGCAACCCGCCGTCGAAGGAAGAGGTGCCAGTGTCCAATCCGATTGAGGCTGGGTTGAAACTGCTGTCTTGCGGGAAGAATCCCTCGGCAAAGCGGTTCCATCCTAAGCGTGCTTCATTGACCTGGGCCGAGTTAACGATCTTCACCCATGAGAGAGCAACCAACTGCACGCGCGTCGGGGTCACCGTGTTGAATCCGGGCAGAAGTCCGCCCGCCAACTGCGCAAAAGGGAAGCTCTGGTTGCTGTTGCCGTAATAATAGCGGCCAGAAATGTTGTTGTTGATGTTAGGGTTGTAATCGACCTTGGCGATCAGGCTGTCAACGTTGTTAAGGAACCGCGTGGACGTCGCCAGGTTGGGCGCGGGGCATCCTGTCAGGTCACTGGTTGCTCCGGGGATGTTGGGCGCCGGCCAGGGATTGCGAGCCAGCAAGTTCAGCATCGGCTGACTGACAGCGCTGCCCAGACTCGCTATGGTCTGCGCAACCAAAGCGGGATTCGGTACACAGCTCAGGCCGGCCTGCGCGCCACTTTCCCGTTGACCTTCATAGTCGAAGAAGAAGAATGCCTTGTCTTTCACGATCGGCCCGCCCAACGATCCGCCGAATTGATTGTTCGTGAAGGGGTCTTTGCGTTGATCGCTAAAGTTGAAATAGTTCCGCGCGCCGAACGCGCCGCTGCGATAGTATTCCAGCGCCGAACCGTGCCACAGGTTCGTGCCACTCTTGGTGACGATGTTGACGATGGCGCCACTGTTACGCCCGTACTCGGCTTCGTAGTTTGAGAGCACATGCAGTTCGCCGACGGCGTCGATGGGCAGAATGGTCGCCGGATCTCCAAAAACTCCGGCTTCATTGATGGCCGGATCATTACGATAGCCGTCGTTCATGTCCGTGCCGTCGAGCAGGTAGTTGTTCGAGCGCCCACGGGAACCGTTCATGGAGAACTCGCCGAAAGAACCGGGAGAATCGCTGATCTGGTCAGGCGAGCCCGCCACTCCAGGATTGAGGTAGATAAGCTTGGTGTAATCGCGGCCGTTAACTGGAATGTTCTCGATGGTCTGAGACGTGAGTATGCCACCCAGTTCCGCGTTCGTGGTATCCACTTGCGGCACTTCGCCGGTTACCTCGACACGCTCCGCCACCTCGCCTGGCTTCAAGACGACATCCACGCGGCGGTCGCTGGCAACATCAACCGCAACGTTGCTGGTCACCGAAGTTTGAAAGCCGCTCTGCGAAACCGTCACCGTGTATTTTCCGAAGGGCAACTCGGGAGCGCTGTAGGTGCCGTCAGCACTGGTTTGGGTACTGCGCTCCAAGCCAGTATCGACGTTGCGGACCTTCACCGTAGCGCCAGAAACCACGGCGCCGGAGGAATCCGTAACTGTTCCGAGAACCGTTCCGCGGAAGGTCTGCGCGGGAACACAGATAGCTGCCAGTAGCAGCATCAGGACGAGAGACACGAAGCGCTTGCAGTTCATGATTCGCCTCAGATGTGGTGAGAAGCTATTGGGCGACGATTATAAACAACGGCGGCTCGTAACGAACAAAATTCGGAGAGACTGTGTCAAGCACCACCCGTGTGGCTGATCAGGCGCAGAGCCAGGCGACTCGAACTCAGATCAGTGCCGGATGCTTGCGGTGCCAATCCGTATGCGCCTGGTACTGCTCGGCGGTCGCGATCACTGCATCGTCGTTCAGCACTTGGCCGAGGAACTGAATCCCGATTGGCAACCAGCCTTTGGTAAAACCGCACGGAACACTTAGTGCCGGCAAGCCGCACAAATTGCCGATGCCGCCGATCGGATCGGCGAATGCCAAGTCGGTTTCCAGGTTGGCATTTAGGGCGGAGGCGCCGATCGGTTGCGAGGGTGCGATCAGCACATCGAACTGCTGGAAGATCGGGTCCATCTTCTGCTGAAGAACGCGGCGGATGCGCTGGGCCCGGATGAAGTCCTGCGAGGTCACGGTTTGCGCGGCGTAGCCGCCGATGCGGCTCAAGGGATCGCTGAGTTGCGCCACGTCTCCCGATTCGATCAGTTTCGAGAACGCGGACGCAGCTTCAACGTTGATCACGATTCCACCTGCGGTTTCGAATGGCCCTTCCGGCAACTGCACCCTGCCGATCGTCGTTCCCACCTGCTGCAGCACTGCGACCGCCTGCTCGAATGCAGCAGCAACATCCGGATCGGGTTTCTCCCATGCCTTTTCGATTCGAGCGATGCGCAACGGTTTTGGCGGAGGTGTGTAGCTGAAGCGCGCTTTCGCTTCGGGAAGTGAGCCAGCGTCCAGGGGATCGTGGCCGCTCACAGTTGCTAACACCAGCGAGCAGTCGTCAGCCGTTCGGCACATGGGACCAATCTTGTCCATCGAGTAAGAGAGCGCCATCGCGCCGCCGCGGCCAACTCGGCCGAAGGTCGGGCGCAATCCCGAGACCCCACAGAAGGCCGACGGGCACACAATCGAACCCCAGGTTTCTGTACCAATCGCGAATGCCGCCATGCCGGCGGCGACGATTACGCCCGAGCCGCTGGACGATCCGCAGGTCCAGCAGTTCATGTTCCACGGATTCTTGGCCGCGCCGGTGGCCGATGCCGCGGCGAAGCGATAGCCCAACCCGCCAGCCAACTCGATCATTGCCGCCTTTCCAAGCAATATCGCGCCAGCATCGCGAAGCTTGCGAATGACGGTTGCATCCTGATGGAAGACCTGATTCTGATAAGGGCTGGCCCCCCACGTTGTGGGATATCCGGCGACCGCGAGCAGGTCCTTCGCGGCATAAGGAATTCCATGCAATAGTCCGCGATA
The DNA here is from genome assembly GCA_963794545.1 of uncultured Acidobacteriaceae bacterium. Classification (GTDB taxonomy): domain Bacteria; phylum Acidobacteriota; class Terriglobia; order Terriglobales; family Acidobacteriaceae; genus Bog-257. Next base: position 646,283 of record CAWCEH010000005.1, on the reverse strand, counting down.
ATGTCCCTGGTTGATTTCGTCTTCAGCCTCACGCGCCTGTTGCAAAGCGAGATCGGGCATCAGCATTGCGAACGCATTCAACTGGTGGGCATACTTCTTGCAACGGTTGAGATAGGCCTGGGTAAGTTCGACAGGGGATAACTGGCGCGTGCGAATGCGTTCGCCCAACTCGTGGACCGATAGGTACAGCACATCTTCGCTGATTGTCATCAGTCGCGGCTCCCTTCGGAACTCTCGGCATCGGTGAACTTGAGCACCGTCGCCGGCATGTTTCCATTCTGCAGGGGGAAGGCGCGAAATGCTGCCAGCGGCTTCTGTCCTTCCATCACCAGGCGGTGAAGGTCCTGTTTCTGTTCTTCGTTCAGGCGCTTACCGTAAGTCTGAATAATCCACTGGTACTTCAGTTCGCCCTCGGCTCGCAGTTCGGGCGATAGCGCGGTCGCAGGCTGCGGCGGTTGCTCGGTGGAGGGTGTTGGCTTGGGCGCGGTCTCCTGCGACAGTAGTGAGGCGGGTAGAACCACAGCAGTCGTGGCAGCAACAGCGGCGCGGCGCGCAAATTCGCGACGCGAGAGTTTGCTGTCGGAAGCAGACTCGACAGAGATTTCTGCTGGTGAAAGTTCCGGCATAAAAATAATTCCTCGCGACCTCCGCGCGTCCGCGCGGGGAAGTGCGAGGGTAGCGAAAGTCGGGACAGCTAGTCAATCGGCATGGCAATGTGGTGTTGACACGGGCGCTGACCAAATTGAGAGCAACTATTCCTCCATCCATTTTGGGAATGAAATTTCAGGTTGCCTTACGAAATTGCTAGCAACCCGGCTGAGGGAGGGAAACAATGGTTCTGGTAGGCACCCTCCCACGATGGTAGACCTCTTGGGTCGGTAACCCGTAGCGGTTCTTGCTTCTTGTGAGCCCCGACAGGAACCGGCCCGGCAACCGAATCAGGTTTGCACCGCGATTAACACCTTTACGACCCTCACAGCGTCATTCGCGAACCACTACCGTCCAGAGCGCACGGACCGGTGATGCTGCACGCACGAAGCTTGAAGGTCCGTTCGCCGAATCGCTGGTTTGAGGAGAAACTCGATGCACCCGATGCGCCCCGTCGTCGTATCTGCTGTTGTGATCGCCTTTTTAGTAATTTCTCTGGTTGCTTTCGCGCAGGTTCCGCTGCAATTCGTTCCCGTTACTCCCTGTCGTGTCGCGGATACGCGCTTGCTGCCCAACGGTCCGTTCAGTGGTCCGGCAATTCAAGGCCAGGCGTCCCCGCGCGACTTCGCCATCCCCAACGGCGCCTGCGGTATTCCCAATACGGCGGCAGCGTATTCGCTGAACATTGCCGTGGTTCCGCACCAGGGCTTGGGATATCTCACAGTGTGGCCTTCTGGCCAACCGCGTCCGGTGCTGGCCACTTTGAATTCTGTGGATGGCCGGATCAAGGCGAACGCGGCCATCATTCCCACCGGCAATGGCCAGGCCATTAGTGTTTATGCCACCCAAACAACCGATGTCATTCTCGATATCGACGGCTATTTTGTGCCGGCCGGCAGTTCGACGTTGGCGTTTTTCCCGCTGACCCCCTGCCGCGTCGCCGACACGCGCTGGACTACGGGGCCATTAGGGGGACCCTACCTGACGGGAGGCGAAGAGCGCGCTTTTCCAGTGCTCTCCAGTTCCTGCGTCATACCCGACACGGCGCAGGCGTACTCGCTGAATTTCGCCGCCATCCCCAAAGGTCCGCTGGGTTACATGACGGTGTGGCCAACCGGGCAATCCAAGCCGCTGGTTTCAACCTTGAACGCACTCACGGGTACGATCACGGCGAATGGGGCCATTGTGCCCTCGGGACAGCAAGGCGCCATCAGCGTGTATCCCAGCAATCCTACGGATCTGGTGATTGACGTTGACGGATACTTCGCGCCCGCGAACTCGGGACCGGCTCCCCTATCGCTGTACACCTTGGCTCCGTGCCGGATGCTGGACACGCGCCAAACCATCGGCACGTTTAGTGGAAAGATCGGCGTGAATGTGTTGCAGAGTCCTTGCGCAGTTCCCAGCGCGCAGGCCTATGTGTTGAACGCGACGGTAGTACCGCAGAACGGCCAGCCCCTGGGCTATCTGACGTTGTGGCCCGACGCGGAGGGGAGGCCTGTGGTGGCGACGCTCAACGCCTTGGATGGGGCAATTACTAACAACATGGCGATTGTGCCCACCCTGAATGGCTCAATCGACGCTTACGCAACCAATCCCACCGACCTGGTGCTGGACATCTTCAGCTACTTTGCCCCGATTACGTCGCTGGGCATCACCACCACCTCATTGCCCTCGGGCACCTTGAATTACAACTACAACACGACATTGGGCGCCAGCGGCGGCGTCCCTCCCTACGCTTGGAGCGCAACAGGCAGCTTGCCCCCAGGGTTGAATCTGGACGCCCCGAGCGGGCTGATCTCCGGCATGCCCACGATGACGGGAAGTTATCCGTTCACGGTCCAGGTTTCTGACTCGCAATCGCCGCCCGCAACCGCGTCCGCGCCTCTCAGCATCACCGTGAACGCTACCCTGACGCAATTGCTGGTTGTCACCACTTCGCTGCCAGCGGGCACGCAGAACACAGGCTACAGTGCGATGCTGGCTGCCACCGGCGGAATCACTCCCTACATTTGGAGCATCTCCTCTGGCAACTTGCCCACGGGGCTGCGATTGAACAGCAGCACCGGCGCCATTACCGGCACACCTAGCGGAGGCGGTATCTCTCACTTCACGGTGCAGGTCACCGATGCAGAACAGCCGCCCGCAACCGCGGCCGCGCCATTGAGCATCACCGTCACACCGGCGGTGCCGTTGAGCATCTCAACCACCTCTCTGCCGAACGGCAGCGCGGGCGTGGCCTATAGCACACCCGTCACTGCCATCGGTGGAGTGTATCCCTACGCCTGGAACATCACCAGCGGCGCCTTGCCGACTGGTTTGCATTTGAACGCGAGCACCGGCGTTATTAGCGGGACGCCGACGGTGGTTGGTGTCTCCAATTTCACGGTGCAGGTCACCGATTCCGAAGTTCAACCGGTGAGCGCCAGCGCGCAGTTGAGCATGACCATCAACCCGGGAGCAGTCCACATCACCACAACCTCGCTGCCAGACGGCACCGCCGGGCAACCGTACAGCGCAACCCTCACGGCGACTGGCGGGGTCACCTCCTATGCCTGGACTATCACATCCGGCAAATTCCCTACTGGTTTGAGCTTGAACGGGAGCAGCGGCGCGATCACGGGCACGCCGGCGGTGGTAGGCACATCGAACTTCACGGTGCAGGTCACCGACTCAGAGTCGCCGCCAGCCACCGCCACGGCGCAACTCAGCATCACCATTCATCCCCCGGGAGGCGGCGGCAATCCGGGACTACTCAGTGGCAACTATGCTTTCTACCTGAACGGCTTCAGCTTCGAGACCGGCGCGTGGACCCTCGCCGGAAGCTTCATCTCGGATGGCCTTGGGAACATTACCAGTGGCGTTGTGGATGGCAATTCGATTGGCGGGCAGCCCTTCAATTCAACCGTCAGCGGTACTTACTCGATTGCTTCCTGTGGGTTGAACACACTCACAATACAGGGGCCGTCGTTTGGACCCGTCACGTTTGCATTTGTTCTTTCGTCCTCTGGTAATGGAAGGATGATTGAGTACGACGACACCACCGGCCAGGGCAACAGGGGCTCTGGCGTGTTGCGCAAGCAAGATCCCACTGCATTTTCTCTTGCTAGACTTAGTGGCAGCTACGTGTTCGGGATGACCGGAGCCGACAGCTCAGCTCTTCGCATGGTTAATGTTGGCGTATTCTCCCTGGCCGCTGGAAACATCACCAACGGCGCGTGCGAAATCAACGATGGTGGTAGTTATGGCACCTGCTGGTTTGCGGGCACCCTGTCCGCAATCAATGCACAAACCGGGCGCGGCGCAACCACTGTTCAGAGTAGCAATGGCCCCAGTCATCAGGCCGTCTATGTGGTTTCCGCTAGCGAGTTCGTGATGGAGCAAATCGACTCCGTCCCTGCGACCCAGGTCCCACTGCAGGTAGGTTCGGTTCGGCAGCAAAGCGGGCCGTTCAGCCGGGCTTCGCTGAACGGCAATGCCGTTTCCTACATGCAGGACATCCATTTTGGCGACGGAGCCGACCAGTCTATCGCCGCAATCTTCAGCTTCGACGGCAACGGAAACTCCAACACAGTTGCGATGGACGAAGACCTGGCTGGCACGATAACCCAGGACCAGCCGTCGCACGGTACGTATTCCGTGCAGTCCAACGGGGCCATAGACTTCGGAGCCGGGAACCCTGCAGGCTTCCTGATCAGCCAGAACAAGGGCTTCTTTGTGGGCAGGGGCGGCAGCACCATCATCGGAGTACTCGAACCGCAAACCGGCGGACCGTTCTCCAACGCATCGATCGCTGGGACATATGCAGCGGGCTCGCTGGCTCCGCTGGATTACGTCAATGGAGAGAATGAAGTAGATTTGGGGTCGGCGGACGGTCAAGGTACGCTCATCGTGAGTGGAGATTCCAGCCAACCATGGGGGCTTGATCAGTGGTTTGGCACAGCCGTTACCTATTCGATCGCTTCCAATGGTAGGGGAACGGGAGAAGCCCAGGGCGACCATGCTCCAGCTGTAGTTTACGTGATCTCACCCACTAAGATTGTCGTTATGATGCCACAGACAGACGCGGAATTGGCTGTATATGAGCACTAAGCAATGATGATCGATCGCCCTGAAACTTGGCCGGCGTCTGCGGGCGCTGGCCATCTTCAATTGGCTGATTGCTCGAAGCTAAGAGCGAAGGGCGAAAAGCGAATAGCGGCCTTTCAAATCACCACCGTCTCATGGTATTCGCCGTAGACGCGGCGCATAGCATCGGAGATTTCCCCGACCGTGCCATTTGCCTCAACGGCTTCCACAATCGGGGGCATTAGGTTTCCTGTGTTTCGTGCCGTATCCTCAACCTTAGTCAGCGCCGCCTGCCATTTTGCCTGATCGCGCTTGGCGCGCACCGCGCGCAAACGTTCGACCTGTTTGCGTTCCAGGGATTCGTCAATGTGCTGTAGGGGAATCGGCTTTTCTTCCTGCAGTTCGAAGGCATTCACGCCAACGACGATTGCCTCCAGCTTGTCGACAGCCTGCTGATACTCGTACGCGGCATTTTGGATTTCCTGCTGAATGAATCCGCGCTCGATGGCCTTCAAGGTCCCACCCATGGCGTCGATCTTGTCGAGATATTCGCGCGCCTGAGTTTCGATCTGGTTGGTCAGCGATTCGATGTAATACGAACCCGCGAGCGGATCGACGGTCTGCGGCGCGCCGGATTCGTGGGCGATGATCTGCTGGGTCCGGAGGGCGATGCGCGCCGACTGTTCGGTGGGCAGGGCCAGCGCTTCGTCAAAAGAATTGGTGTGCAGCGATTGCGTCCCGCCCATGACGGCAGCCATGGCTTGCAAGGCTGTGCGGACGATGTTGTTCTCGGGTTGCTGTGCAGTGAGCGTCGAACCTGCAGTCTGCGTGTGGAAACGCAACATCAAGGACTTTGGATTCTTGGCGCCGAAATGATCGCGCATGATGCGTGCCCACATACGGCGGGCGGCGCGAAACTTTGCAACCTCTTCCAGAAAATTGCTATGCGCATTGAAGAAGAACGACAGCCGTGGCGCGAAGTTATCCACGCCAAGTCCGGCGTCAATGGCCGCCTGCACATAACAGATGCCATTGGCCAGGGTGAATGCCACTTCCTGCGCGGCCGTGCATCCGGCCTCGCGCATGTGGTAGCCGGAAATAGAAATCGTGTTCCACTCGGGCACGTTCTCGTGGGCATAGGAAAAGATGTCGGTAATGATGCGCATGGCCTGCGCCGGCGGATAAATATATGTGCCGCGCGCGATGTATTCCTTCAGCACATCGTTTTGCACAGTACCGGAAAGCTTCCGGACGTCGCGACCGGTGCGCCGTGCGGCCACGATGTAGAGCGCCAGCAGGATCGATGCCGTGGCGTTGATCGTCATTGAGGTGGAGATTTTCTCCAGGTTGATGCCGTCGAAGAGCCGCATCATGTCCTCGATCGAATCGATAGCAACGCCGACCTTTCCCACCTCACCCATAGCGAGTGGATTGTCGGAGTCGAGCCCGATCTGCGTTGGCAAATCGAAGGCGACACTCAGACCGGTCGTACCGTTGCTGAGCAGGTACTTGTAACGGCGATTCGATTCTTCGGCATCGCCCATGCCGGCGTACTGCCGCATGGTCCACAGCCGCCCCCGATACATCGTGGCTTGCACGCCGCGGGTGTAGGGGAACTGCCCTGGGTGGTTGAGATCGCGGTCGTAATTCCAACCCTCGAGGTCAGCCGGAGTGTAAACAGCATTAACGTTGATGTGAGAGGAGGTTTCTTGCTCGGGCGCCAGCTTGGTAGCTACTGCCGCTTTGTGTTTGCCATCGGCCATAAGGGTAGGCCCTCGATATCTACAGAAAGATAATTAAGTATGAACACGGGATGAGAGAAGATGCTATGACGTTGGTCACAATTTGCTCATCCGTGGCGGGCTGGTCCAACCTTTGCCGCAGCCTGCTTATCTTCGTGCCTTGCGACGGGACATCTTGAAGGAGCTAATCCCGAAGTACAGGAAGGCCAGAGCGAATGCGCCCGCCAGGAAGATCTTGCCTACTCCTGCAGTGCCGTGAGCGTAGCGATGATATTCCCTGACGGCAGCTCCGCCGCCGACCACCGCCAGTGCCAGGAATAGCAGCCCGGTGACTTCCAGCCAGAGCACATGCAACACATGGCCCACGCTGCCGAGCGTGACCCTACTTCCCCGGTAAAAAGCTCGTATCCAGCGATTCTCGCCAGTCTTACGGCCCGCAACGCGCAAAAAGGCCCGGCCCTGAGTACCAAAATTGCGGGATGACACGCTTCTCCCTTTTCCTCTACGCTGCTGTCCGCACGCACTCTGATTTTATCAGCGGATTTCTCGAAAACGGCTCCGATCGTGGGCAACGGCGCCCCTGGCTACAAAACTCGGACCTGATAGGCAGCATCGAAACGTATTAAGCTGGGAGTGGCGGACGGGCCCAAAGCTTGCAACATTATCGCAAAGCAAGTGTTGAGAAGGGCCGGTCGACTGCCAGCGCAGGTGCAATCGTGGATCAACGACTGAAAAGCCTGGTGGAACAACTGGGTGAAGCGATCAACAATTCGCTTTCCGATTCCGAACAGATAGCGGAGGTCATCACCCGCATTAAGGCAGGGGGATACGACGTGTTTGTCGTATTGGAGGCGACCATTGGGTTGAACGAGCGTGACGACGCCGCGGAGCCGACCGTGCTTAGTGGCCAACGCTCATCCGCCGATTTTCAGGTAACGTCGCAGGACCTAAAGTTTCTGAAATCGCTTCGCATTCGGGTGGACGACGAAGAAGTAGGCTAGAAACCCAGGCATCCAGGTTGGCATCCCGTGGCCCACGTGCGGTGTGCTAACATTCCGACTTCGCCTGTGGGTCGGCACGCGCCACCAAGGCGCAGTCAGCCCTCCAGCAAACGTGAGTTCTTTGGATCCCAACGGGGAAATTCGTGCTCGGAAATCACTAAGATGAGAGAAACCCTCGGAGTCTTATTGGCAGGAGGAGCGGGCGAGCGTTTATATCCGCTAACACGCGATCGGGCCAAGCCGGCCGTCACCTTCGGCGGCATCTACCGCATCATTGACATCACGCTTTCCAACTGCATTAATTCCGATCTGCGAAAGGTGTACATCCTGACGCAGTACAAAGCGCTGTCGCTGAACCGGCACATCCGTGAAGGCTGGGGCAACATTGTGGGACGTGAACTGGGAGAGTTCATCGAGATCCTGCCGCCGATGAAACGGGTCAGCGAGAACTGGTATATGGGCACCGCCGATGCGGTGTACCAGAATCTGTACTCCATCGGGTCGGAGCAGCCTCGCTACGTGCTTATCTTGTCGGGCGATCACATCTACAAGATGAATTACGACCTCATGCTGCGGCAGCATAAAGATTCGGGCGCCGACGTCACGCTGGCTACCATCCTGGTCGATCCGGCGGAGACGAAGCATATTGGCGTAGTCGAGATTGACCGTACCGGCCGAGTCGTCGGCTTCCAGGAGAAGCCTGAGCAAACCGACCTGCGTTCGCCCTACAACCCGGGAATGGTTTCGGCCTCCATGGGCATTTACGTGTTCAACGCCGATGTGCTGATTCCGGTGCTGCTGAAAGATGCCGAAGACCAGACTTCGCGCCACGATTTCGGACATAACATCCTGCCCCGCATGGTGGACGACTACAAGGTTTACTCCTTCAACTTCATCGACGAGAACCGGAAAGAAGCGCTCTACTGGCGCGATGTAGGAACGCTGGAGGCCTACTACGAGGCCAATATGGACCTGGTCTCGGTGGCTCCGGTTTTCAACGTGTATGACGCGGCATGGCCGATTCGCACCCATATGCGGCAGTATCCCCCGGCTAAGTTCGTCTTCAGCGATCCCAACCGCACCGGAGAAGCGCATGACTCGATTGTCTCGATGGGCTGCATCATCTCTGGCGGGGCTGTACGCAATAGCGTGCTCTCCCCCGACGTGCGTGTGAATTCCTACTCGGAGATCGATACCAGCATTATTTTTTCCCATGTAAAGGTCGGCCGGCACTGCCGCATCCGCAAGGCCATCATTGATCGCGACGTGGAGATTCCCGAGGGAACGGTTATCGGCTATGACACCGAGGCCGACCGCCAGAAGTATCACGTGACCGACACTGGCATTACGGTCGTGACACGCGATTATTCTCTGTTCGAGAATCCAATCACGGTGGACTACTTCACGTCGGAGTGAAATCGAATCGCCAGCTACCTGCCGCAGGCTGCGTTCCTCACTGTGCTTGGGACGATTCTGCCGTCGCAAAATAGCAGGCGGACTGCGGGCTTCCGCGCAGGATGGCATAAACCTCCACCGCCGTGTCCGGCCGAACTACTCGCGCATACCCCGCATAGCCAATGTATCCGTCCTTGATCCGGCGATTGTCCACCAAGGTCACGGGACGCCACTCGCCGACGGCCCCCAGGCCGGTAATGATTCCGTCCTCCGTCATAACAATCGCAGATGGAGGACGCTGGTGCTCGCGGTCCCAGGCCCAGCCCGCAACGCGGAGGGCCTGCGATTGGCCGCTTCCCGCTACCGTCGCCGTGGATTCCACCAGGCCCGTACACTGCCCGGGAGAGGCTGTGGGGTAGACCGATTGCAACGGCTTGCCGAGTTGCGTGTAGGCATTGTCGGAATAGGCGGACAATCCATTCTTCTGCATGAACTGAGCTTCAGCGGAAACGGCGCTGGGGTTCGTAATGGCCGCCTTTGCAAATTGCGCCTCATCGTACGCTCCGACGGATAACGCAGTAGCCGCCACATTGATCTGGAAGCCCCTCAGTCGCGCTCCGCGCACGTCGTTGCGTGTGATGTGGGACGACCAGACGATGATGGCCAGCATGCACACCTGCACAACGACAAAGCGAGTTCGCCACGCCCTGACAGATTCAGACATCAATAACAGCAGACCCAGGCAACACCAGAACAAAAGAGCAAACGTGTGATATCGCGAGGCGAACGCCTGCCGGATGCCAAAATTCAGCCGGCCCAAAGAGGTGATGAACGCGGTGCTCAGGCAGAACACCATAATCAATACAAGCATAACCGGGAAAGAGCGGCCGTCCGGAAGGTAGGAGCGAAAGCGGAAGAGCACGAAAAACGCAGCCGACAAGCCAACGGTCCCAATAAATGTAGCCAGACGAATGTCGTGCCGCACCCATGGACTTCCGAAGTACGTGGCTATGTACTGAAAGATTTCGAGTGGCGAATGGATCGATGAGACTGGATTTCCGTGGCCCAGTGGACGATGGTAGTTGTGAAGATACAGCGCCGTGCTAATCGTTCCCGTCACAAGAAAACTCAGCGCGGCTGCGCGAGGCAACCGAAGCAACAGTGCCGCGCTCACCAACAGGGGCCACAAGAGATTTCCGTTCGACAGCGAATAGGTTGCCGCTGATGCAGCGAGAACCGACAGCAGGAGATACATCCACGTATGCCATTTGCCAGGTTGTCGCTGGGAATGCTTCCAGTACAGCATCAGCTCAACGAACGACACCGTGGCAAAGAATTCCAGCAGAATGAAGCAGATCGAAAAGCCGATCACCAGGTTCTCCCACTGAGTGGGCCAAAAAAGGCAGAAGGCCGCAATGCCGACGCCGGTGCGCCACACCGTGCCGCGCCACGCTCCCAGCACCCGCATGCTCCAGCCCAGCACCATCAAAAGCAGGAATTGCGTTGCCAGAATGCTGGTAAGCAAGAACTTCTGTGTGGCTCGAAAAAGAAGCAGGTCCGCCGCCACGAATAACTTCGGAATTACCATCCTGTGTTCGTTGTGCTGCGACCATAGCCAGGCTGGGGACAACGGATTCACCCCTCGCAAAGCAACGTCGATCTGTTCCCATCCATCCGTCGAGGGAAGACTTGAGTAACTGGCGATGACCATGTAGACGGCGGCGCTCGCGGTCAGCAGACCGGCCAGGAGGATGGCGTACGAAAGAGCCACAGAGATCCGAAGCGATCTCCGCTTGCTCACCAGGCTGAGGTCGTCTGTTGTCCCCGCCGGGTTCACTGGGTGAGCATCCGCGCTTTGACTGCGACCGCGCCCACGCACCACAGCAGCGCATCTTCCACGTGCTCGCGGAGCGAATGGCTGCTGAAGATCCGCTGCAACGGCGTGCCCTCCGTTAGGCGTGCCGCCAGTTCGGTCAGAATTCCTTGATAGCGGTCCGGCATGTGGAGCTGGGTGGCACGCACCAGGTCGTCAAGAACCAGCAGGCAATCGAGGATCACGCCATCCGGATCGGCGTTCTGCGAATTCACCCGGTACAACGCCTCTGCCAGGTCACAGAAGGTTTCGAGTTCCCCCGGCGGCGGGCCGAGCCGGGCCATGCTGTGATCGAGCGCCAGCGCCTTCTCGGCTAAATCAGGACGAACGAAAAATAAGACGCGTCCATCCGCGGTAAGTGGCCGCTCGTTGTCGCCGCCGACTGCGAGCAGGGTGTAGAACTGCGGACCATCGTGGCTGGCCTCCACGCGAAAGCCGACCAGGATCAACTCTTCGTGGGGCTGTTTCCGGTTCATGATGGGAAGCTCAGGCATGAGCAAATAGTACAGTTGGCCGTTGGCAGTTGTCAGCGGGCAGTTGCAGTGGAGTCTTGACCAAGCCTTCTTCTGCCTTTTCCGGCAACCGACGGTTGCAAATGCCAACTGAATTTCCAGCAACCGGACCCAACCGCGATCATCTACTCTGTAGATATGGGAAACACCTTTAAGACAGCGTTACTGCTGACCGCGTTGACACTTTTTCTGCTGTTTATGGGACAAATCTTCGGCGGACAGCGTGGTATGGAGATGGCCCTTGGCGTGGCCGTCGTCATAAATTTCGTTTCGTATTTTTTCAGTGACAAGATCGCGCTGGCTATGTACCGGGCGAAGCCCGCCACGCGCGAGGAGCTGCCGCGCGCCTACCAAGTCGTCGAGCGGCTGACCCAGAAGATCGGCATCCCCATGCCGAAGATGTACGTCATTCCAACCGATTCGCCCAACGCGTTTGCGACCGGCCGCAACCCGCAACACGCATCAGTTGCAGTCACCCAGGGGATTCTGGATCTACTTACGGACGAGGAGCTCGAAGGCGTGCTGGCGCATGAATTGGGACACGTGAGGAACCGCGACATTCTGATCAGTTCGATCGCGGCGACTCTGGCTGGTGCTATTACCATGCTGGCCCGCATGGGCTACTGGGCTTCACTTTTTGGAGGCATGGGAGGCCGCGACGATCGCGACCGCGGTGGCGGCGGAATCGTTGGCTTGTTGATGTTGATCCTCGCTCCCATCGCAGCGACCCTGATTCAGCTTGCGGTATCCAGGTCGCGTGAATACCAAGCCGATGCCACCGGCGCACAGCTCACGGGTAATCCTTATGCACTGGCAAGCGCGCTGAAGAAGCTCGAACGCCTATTCGAAGCGCATTCCGATGCGGGCATCGCCCTCGAACGCGCACTTGTTTATCGTTGCGCCGTTGCTGAGTGGCGTCAGCTTTGCGAATTTGTTCTCGACGCATCCGCCGATCGCCAAGCGCATCGAGCGGCTTACCGGGCGTCCGGCTGAGCTGGACTACTAGTCGATCCGCCGAGGAAAGCTGCGCGTGGGTCGAGGTGGCTAAGTTTTGCACTTATTCAGAAACGCTCAGAACTTGGGTACGCTGGTGTGTACCGCGGAAATGACGGAGACTCCTCTCGTCCGCGAAAGTTGGTTGTCAGCCGAACGGGGACCGAGAGAGACCTTTTTCTGGCTGTGCCATCGCGACGGGTCGTGAATCGATTTTCAGCTCGGGGCACCTCACCCCACAGATCGACGGTTGACTTGATTGCCGCAGCTGGTTCTCGCAACCACCCATCCCTACTACATGGCGCCGGTGGGACCAGGACACAGTCTCTGAAGAGATGCCCCGCTCCTGTCAGTTCGCAGGCGCCTCGTGATTGGTTGCGGCCCGCGTGGTGAGCAGCGCCTCCCGCTGACGATCATCGTATGCCACATTGTCAGATACATCGAATTGACCCGGCGCAGGGTGTCGCGAGTCCGGAGGACCGTGGCTCCTTGATCGTCAGTGCAGGATACGCGCGGCTGTCTCTCGAAGCGTCGACCCTATGAATTTTTTGCCGGAGGGCCGCTCTTCCGCTCTCGAGGGCGCATCTTCTTGTGGTTTCTTAGAGTTAGGCACGAGGGGAAAAATCTGAGGTCTGAAACAAGGGCATGTGAAGCACGGGAACACTCCATTGGCGGTTTACAAGTAGACACCTGCGGTTCATAATCGTGGTTGAGTAATCAGTCGACCCAGACGCTAGCTTTCTCAAGCGCCGTAGTTTTGCGTTATATCCCACATTGTGGGGGAGAGTATGATATCAAATTTTGACCCTGCTACAGAAATCAACCATCGCGAACGTATTTGGTTTTTCCCCGATAAGTTTTGGCGGGCGACCAAGAACATGCCTCCGGACGACGTTGCGAAGCTAATGGCAGAAGTTGAGGGCTACGCCGCAGCCGGCGACATGCAGGCGCTCAGCAAGTATCCCTTTGTGGTCGTTGGGGACCCTTATAAGAAGAAAAAATCGATTGCCTGACTCAGGTTCGAGTCCTCTATCAGGAACTGACCATCCCGACCCGCGCTTGTCCCACAGCGTGGGATGCCGTCGCTGGCTTGGCGGCCAGAGAACGAATCATGATCGGGCATGCGCAGGTCATTTCCAGTAAGTATCGGGCGCGGGCCAGTCGTTCGGCGATGGGACTGATTTCTTGCAGGCCTTGTCCGTAAACAATTACCGCCCCGTCTCGCCGTTCCACCGACACGCGATCAATCGTCCGGTCGTGCGAAAAATCGAAGGCGTCCGCTAATCTCAAAATCCCCGCGATGGGCAGAAGGGCCCTTCGCCTTTTTGCGGTGAGTCCCACAAAGGCGGAGTTGCTGGTTTGCGGAAGCGCTCCGCCATGGTAGCGAGCAATCACGGCGACACACTGAAGCTCCTCCTCGGTCCATCCCAAGGGAGGCTTGAGGCGGCGAATCATGGAATAGGCGCGTTTGCGATGGCCCTCCGGTCTCCGGCTTTGCCCCACCTCATGGAGGAGGGCCGCGGCCTCCAAGATGCGGCGGTAGTCCGCTCCCGCCGTCACGATTTCTTGCTTCGATAGGCCGTCATAAAGCTGCAGAGCGAGCCGCGTCACGTGCGCCGAGTGATTAAAGTCAGGATCCAGAAAGGATGCCCAGGTCCGCAGTTTCTCCATGGCGGCCTGCTCCAAAGAGGAACCGCTCGGCAGTTCAGCGCGCCACACCTGCCAGAGCGAATTCTTGCCCAACATCTTCTGACGATAAAGATCGAGCCGCTGCTGCCGCTCCCCGGCAATTGTCTTGGTCCAACGCTCGCGATCTTCGGCCTCGATCCCAGGGTGTGTCTTGAGCATTCCCTTCAGCACATCGAAATCATGGACCTCGCCGAGAGCGTCCTGAAGCTCGCGCAAGTCCTTGGCCCACCGGTGGTGGCGCTGCGGCAGGAAATTCTCGCACATGTAGCGAAACCGCTTGATGCCAATTCGTAACTGGTGATAGCCGACTTGCGTCCGGTTTCGCAGCGCCTGGCGGTGCAGGTCGTGCGCGTCCATCCAGCGCTCCAGCGCGAGATGCTGAAACACCGCTCCTTCGAGCGGGACTCTACTGGCCCGCCTCGCCAGTCTGGCATTCAGCGCAGTCCATCGTTTGCGATCGAAGTTGTGAAGCGTCTCTTGTGCGGCAGCCTTGAACTGGTTCTCCTTCTGGCCCAGGGTTTCGAGCAAGGCCTGCCGAACAGAATCGTCAGGCTCCGAAAGCCGAGTCACCCATTCCGACATGACTTGCACATCGCGAAGATCACCCAGTGTACTGAAGAGCGTCTTGCCCAGCTTCTTCATCTCTTTCCATGCGGGATCCGGATCGACGGACAGAAACCCGTCCGCCATCGAACGGCAACGGCGGATAGCGACCCGGAGATCATGTACCGGGTCGGGGTCAAAATGCTGGTTGGCTTTGTCACACTCCTCTAGCACGCGCTGCGCCCAATAGGCGAGCCCGGCCTTGTTGTCGCGTGTCTGGGAAATCGGAAGCATGAAGGTGAACCCGCTAGTTTACTTATACAGCGATGTTGCCGGAGAGGTCAGGCAGAAATGTTGGTTGGCAACTGCCTTTCACAGACTCAGCAGCAACCCGATCATAAGCAGTGCCGCATTGGCCATCGCGGCGAAGAAGAGCACCGCTGCGAAACTGCCTCCGCTGCGCAAACTGGATGGCAGTACATCGCTGCGTTTGGCCACGATCGTATGCGCCCACACATCTCCGTGGCGTTGCTCCTGCGGGGTCTTCTGCATGACCAGATAGGCAATGATCCCAAAGAACAGAGAGTCAAGAAAATATGCCAGGGAGCGGATCAACGCAGCTTTGGGCCGGCAAGGCGCGCCGTCCTCCTGCACCACAACCATGGAAAGGACCAGTTTGCCGGGCGTGCTCCCGTGCCAACCTTCGCAAATGACTTCGTAGGCCACCATGCCCAGCAGTGCGAAGATGAAAACCGAGATTCCAGGTTGCCTGCCGATCAAAATGGGAGTCGACCGGCCAGCCATACGCGCAGCAACCGCAGCCACGATACCAAACACAAACCCGGTGGCTATGGCAATTAAGTACTGCACAATGAAGTCGATCACGCGTGCACCGACACGCGGCCAGAAGCCGACCCCTCTGAGCCGGCCCGGTTCCCCTGCGTAGCCCGCGAAGGAAGGAGGCTCCAAGCTGGTTGGAAGCGGAAGTGGATCAGGCGCTGGAGCGGACATGGTGCACCCTCCATCAGGAGCGCCATTATATATTTCGGGTGGAAAGCGAGCCAGAAGTAACGAATGCCAGTGTCGTTATAACGCACATAGAGTCCGGAGTCCGCCGTTTTTCGCTAGAGGTATGCGCGTTCAGCGCTGCGCAGGTTTCGATAGCGCTGGAAGACTACCGCGTCGCTCTCCATACCAAGCAGCGATTTGATCGAGGTCCCACGGAAAGTGTGCGCGAGCATCTTCCACCAGTTGCGCAGAACGAATAGCGGGTCATGTGCCATCACCGCAGGAATGTGCCTGGTCTTCATCCAGCGCTCGGCGCGCCACCTCTCGTACTCGATTTCTTCGGGTTGCAGGTGCTTTGTGGCGACTACGGCGGTAGTGCCGTCGTACTCTTCCATTTTGTCGATGACGATCAAATTCCGTGCACGAAAATCTTTCGTCATCGGCGTGCCAGGATAAGGAGTCGGATGCTGGATATAGGGCCAATCCACATATTTGCTGGCAAACTCCAGGTTGGTCCGGATGGATTCCAGGGTGTCATCCGGATTGCCAACGATGAGGCCGCCGACCACGTACATCTTATTTTTGTGCAAATGCTCAATAGCGCGAAGCGTCGCATTGCCGGTCGTGCGGCCATCTTCGCGGAACTCGTTCTTGGCGGCTGCTTTCAGGAAGTGAAGGTCATCTTCGAGAATGTTCTCAATGCCGAGAAAAACATAGCGAAAGCCGGCCTGACGCATCAGCGGGGCCAGCGTTTCTCCATGCATGGCGATGGGCGATGTCATCGCCTGAACGGTGTAGTCGATGTCGTTCAAGCCAGCGTCAATGATGGCGCGGCAGAGCGCTTCAAAGCGGCGAATGTTGAGGCTGATGTTGTCATCCACAATAAAGATGGCACGCGCACCGTGATCCCTGGCGTCGCGAATGTCGGCCAGCACCCGATCGAACGAGTAGGTATGAAAGTTGCGGCCGCGCATCTCAATGATCGAACAGAAACCGCAGTCGAAGGTGCATCCGCGTGAGGTCTCCACCACATCCACCCCGCGCCCAAGCATGGTATAGCCACTAAGAACACGGGCATCGCGCTTGGGTAAACGGATTTCATCTCCCTCGAGAGTGTGCACGGGACGCGGAGGATTCTGATGCCAACCATTCTCTGCGTGATACGACAGTCCCTGAATCGTACGAAAGCCGTCTCCGCTTTCGATCGCGCGCAGCAACTCGCGGAAGGTAATCTCGCCTTCGCCGCGGACAATGTAATCGATGCCGCATCCGTCTTCCATGTAGGCTTCGGGGGCGAGGCTGGGATCGTAACCGCCCACGACGACGCGAACACCCGGTCGCAGTGAGCGCACCAGTTGGATGACACGGAGCGCCGTCTTGCGCTGAAAAGTCATGATGGAGAGCCCAACCACATCGGGTTGGATGTCGCGCACCAGCCGCTCGACCGTCTCGCGCACCTTGTGCTGAACCAGGATCAGGTCGGCAACAGCCACTTTGTGATGCGGATCGATGTTCCCTGCCAAGGAACACAGCGCTCCATTGGGCATCCGTACCGCGACCGTCGGCATGTGCTCAAACGAATCGGGCATGGAAAGGAGGAGAACATTCATGGCACGGCTCCTGCTGAAACGGCGGTCCCCACAACTTTTGGAACATTCGGTTGGCATACATGCTACACGAATAAGGGTTAGAAGGGGCAACCAGATGAGATTGGAACGCGCCGCGAGTGCACTTCCTTCTTTATGTTTCTGAACCAAAAAGAGTGGATGTTCCAACCCAGAGTCGATTGCTCAATCGCACGGTGAAGCCCGGACGCGACTTTCCTTGCAGCTTGGCCTGCGCCTCTCGATAAGGGCCAACGAACCGAATGCTGGTGGGCAGCCGCCGATAGATCTTTGGAAGCCAGCGCATCGCGCGAGCGGCAGAAAGCTCCTCACGTCGTCCATAGGCGAACTGAAACTCTTCGCGCAGACGCGGTGGAAGCAGATGCGTAGTGAGCGCCCGGTACCAGAACGGCGGCCGCACCCATGACCCCGCGCCGCGCTGAAACTGGTGGGCCATGTCGCGCGTTCCTGGGCCCACCCCCAGCAAACTCGACTCGCAAGTGGAGTTGAAGTCGGCCTTGAACTCCAGCCAGTGTAACGGCAGACAGTTGCGGGGAATGCCGAAGAGCGCAGCCATGGTCCTGCTCTCCTGGTAACACTGTTCCCGCTCCGGTTCAGTCAACGGAGGCAGCACAAGCTCGTAGGCGACGAGAGCGCTGTCCACCAAGGTTGCGTAAACCCAGCGAAGGGCGGCAATCTCGTTCGCTTCATAGGATGACCCCTCGGCGAAACGCCCCACCGCCTCAGACAAGTTGCCGCGGATGCTGGAGTGGCGCCGGTGCAGCCGTCGCGAAGCCGCCAGCGCTTGCTCGAGCGAGCCGAAGGCCATGGTGAACATCACGCGAAAGGTTTGGTGAATGCGGCCAATAGGATCACCGAGCGCGGTTGAGTGTTCGGAAATGGCGGCAGCGACCCAGGGATGCGCCAACTGCAACAACGCTGCCCGGCCTGCCGCCAGAAAAAGTGCCGACTCACGGTTGACCTTCCAACTGATCGAAGCGGGGCCGAATATACCATGCGCCGAGCATGCGGCCGAATTCCTGACCTCGTCGAGCAGGCGCTCCAAGGCTGCTTCAGACACGACGCATGAAGCTTGCTGCGACGCCACAGCTAGCTCTGCCCTGAAATTTTCAGCTTGAGGTCTTCGGGAATGCGATCGCGAATCTCTTCAGGAAGCTTTTCCAGTCCTCGGCGGGCGCCGAACAAAGCAACATCTTTCACCACCAGTGGAGCAGGGGTCGCCACCGCGACCAGCAGCCACAGCAACATGGAAAGCAAGAACCCACCAAGCGCGCCGATTTCCAGCAGAAACGCGTGGCTGGGATGGAAGTGACGAATCACGCCGTATGCGAGGAGAAAAACGAACATGGATATCGAGGCGAGCGCCATGAGCCCGATATCGATGCCGCGATGCAGGCGCTGGCGCGAGTGGCAGAACTCACACTCCGCCAGGTGCGCCTCGTAGTCACCGCGCATTTCAGGAGCGAGACCAGAGATGTCGTAGCGCCATCCGGCAAGGATTTTGCCGATAACGCGGTCAGTACATTGTGTCATCAATGTCGCCGAACCCCGCGCCGCCGCAGCGGACGAGCAGGGCGGAAACTACAGTCGGACCGCAGGCAGCGGTTCATGCTGTGCCGCGAGTAGCAGCCGGTTATGCAGCAAACTGCGCTGCTTGCCCAAGGCACGCTCAGCCGTTGTCCGGGCGATCTCCGGATGATTGTTCTTCTCCGAAAGGTGCGCCAGGATGAGGAACTCGGCACCTCCATCATAGTCGCTCGTAAGGAAGTCCGCGAGTGCGTCGTTCGATAGATGGCCGACACGGCTCATCACGCGCTGCTTGACGCTCCATGGGTACGGACCGCCACGCAGCAACTCAAGGTCGTGGTTGGACTCGATCATCAGCACGTGGCAACCGCGCAGGTGGTCGCGAACGCTGGCCGGCATGTAGCCTAGGTCCGTGCAGATGCCGACTTTGATGCCTTCGCAGCGGAAGGTGAACCCCACCGGGTCCTCAGCATCGTGAGGGATGGTGAACGGCTTCACCGTGATGTCACCGATCTCGAAGGCGCGGCCAGAGGTGAATAACTCCAGACGATCGAGGGTGACGCGTTTGCCGGTCTGGTCCCGGGTAAATTTCTGGTACGCCTGATACGTCGCCCCGGTAATGTAGATGGGCACTTTCAGGCGCTTGGCCAGAACGCGCAGTGCACCGATGTGGTCGCTATGCTCGTGAGTAACGAGGATGGCATCAATCGCATGCGAGTCTTGCCCGCACAAGATCATTCGCCGCAGAAGTTCGCGGCAGGAGAGACCGGCGTCCACCAGCAGCCGGGTGCCGGCGCTGGAGACGACCGTGCAGTTGCCTCCGCTTCCGCTCGCCAGCACGGTGACCGACACAGCCATAGCCGCGAGCATAACTTGAACGCTGCATTCAGGGTAGTAACAAAGTGATTAACGGCTGTGGAGAAATGCCGAGACGGCCCTAATACGCCTCCGATTTGCACAGCAAACCCGCGACTTGCACACGAAATGCACAGCCGGTAGCGTTTTGTTCTTGAGTGTCTGGCAAACTTAAGGCATTCTTTCACGCATCTAGGCACAGGCTGTCGCGTGCCGCTTCCCCGGTTGACGATGGACCGTTCGGCGATGACAGGTGATTCGAGACGCAGGCAACAGCGATCTCGGATCTGATTCCGACTGCCACTTCGTAACGGCTCGAGGAAAACTTGCCGCCTTTCTGGGTTATTGCCACCGTTGAAGGCAGATGAAGCGCTTCGTACGTTAGTACGGGGACCGTTCATTGCCGTTTGCTCTGGGCTGAGCATGGAAGCAAACGCTTACGTCGCACGACGTTGATGCTGTGCCTTAGCGCGACCCGAGGTGGCTGGCCTCGGGTCGCAAGTTAGGAAGGCAGCTATCAGCTATCAGCCGTCAGCCGTCAGTTTCCCCAAACTTGTCGTTCCGACCGAGGACTTTAGTCCGAGTGGAGGGATCTGCTGTTCGCCGCTCCCTCTGATGAAATTATTCTCGGTCGTGAATTCTTCTTCGTATTCCACAGCGGCACACAGGTTTTCTAACGAAATGTGATCTCTGGTTCGCCACCGCACCTCATTCGGCATTGCCAGCACCTTCGGCCGGTGACTAAATTGAATTAGCGAGAGATGGCAACCACCGACTACAGTCTGGAACGCGGCCTGCCCGTCAGCATGGAGGCCGAGCGCTCGATCCTGGGCGCGATCCTGCTGGACAACTCGCTCTACGATCAAGCCGCCGAAAACCTCACGCCCGACGACTTTTCTCTGGACGCACATCGCCGTGTTTATTCGCGCATGCGCGACTTGCAGGAGAGCGGCCGTCCGGTGGACATGATCACGCTGGTCGAGGAACTCGATCGCCACAAGGAAGTGGAAGCGATTGGTGGGGTTGCGTATCTGTCGTCGCTGATCGATGGCGTACCCGACCGGCCCTCGATCGAGCACTACGTGCGCATTGTGCGCAACAAGGCGCTGCTGCGCGGCCTGATCAACCTGGCGCAGAACGCGATTGCCGAGGCCATCGAGCACTCCGACGAAGCCGAAGAGGTGCTGGGACGCGCCGAGCAGGCCATCTTCCAGCTCTCCGAGAACCGCATTGGACAGGGGTTCATGAACATCCCGTCCATCATCAAGGCTTCGTTCGGCTCGCTGGAAGAGTTGTACGCCCGCGGCCAGGAAATCACCGGTCTGGCGACCCACTACACTCAACTCGACAAGTTGACCAGCGGGCTTCAGCCCTCCGACCTGATCATTATTGCGGCGCGCCCGTCGATGGGCAAGACCGCACTGGCCATGAACATCGCCGAGAACGCGGCGGTGCTCGACGGCAAAGTCGTGGGTGTGTTCTCGCTGGAAATGTCGCGGGAAGCGTTGCTGATGCG
This sequence comes from uncultured Acidobacteriaceae bacterium, assembly GCA_963794545.1. Classification (GTDB taxonomy): domain Bacteria; phylum Acidobacteriota; class Terriglobia; order Terriglobales; family Acidobacteriaceae; genus Bog-257. The sequence goes on along the minus strand of CAWCEH010000005.1, from coordinate 625,288 downwards.
CATGCTGGCCTCGCACGCGCAGGTGGACTCGAAAGATTTACGGCAGGGCTTCCTCACCAAGGACGACATGCGCAAGCTGACCCGCGCCACTGAGCAGCTCTCACATTCCAAGCTGTTCATCGACGATTCGCCGGGCATTTCCGTCAGCGAGATGCGCGCCAAGGCGCGCCGATTGCGGCAGACGGAAGGTCTCGATCTGCTGATCGTGGATTACCTGCAGCTTATGTCGGCAGTGCCGATCGGCGGTAAGCGCTTCGAGAACCGGACACAGGAAGTTTCGGCCATTTCGCGCGGGCTGAAGGCGCTGGCCAAGGAGTTGAAGGTCCCGGTGATCGCGCTGTCGCAGTTGAGCCGCGCCCCCGAGAGCCGCGGCGGCGATCATCGGCCGCAACTTTCCGATTTGCGCGAATCCGGCTCCATCGAACAGGACGCCGACGTGGTCGCCTTCATCTTCCGCGAAGAGGTTTACAAGAAAGACGATCCCGACCTCGACGGCATCGCCGAACTCATCGTCGCCAAACAACGCAACGGTCCCACCGACATGATCAAGATGGCCTTCATCAAGCGGTACACGCGGTTTGAGAACCTGGCGAAAGAGGGCGACTACAATCAATAAACCTAACGTCGAGGGCCGAGCTTATGTGTAATAGGCCAGACTTGGCCTCACACGCCTTAGCGCCGGATTAGGAGGGGGCGATGGACTACACCAAAACGCAGCGCCAGGCTTTCCAGACAATCGACCGCAACTTGCAAATTATCGCTTGCGCCGGCTCGGGAAAGACGCAGGTGATTTCACGGCGCATTGTCGAAATACTGCAAACTAGGGCAAATACCGGGATCAAGCCGGGAAACGTTGTGGCCTTCACGTTTACGGAAAAGGCGGCTGGTGAACTCAAAGATCGAATTCAACGTCTCGCAATCGAGGTTTTGGGCACCGACGAAGGACTCGCGGAGATGTTTGTTGGCACAATTCATGCATATTGCCTGAACCTGCTTCAGCAGCCTCCGGTATACCATTTCCTGAAATACTCTGTGTTGACCGAGGTGCGGCAACGACTACTCATCGACCGGAACAGCAAGAAGAGCGGACTCACCGAAGTCCCATTATTGAACGGTGGGACTCTACAACGGTGGACTGACTCACGTCTCTACCAGTCCCTTCTTGGAGTACTCCAGGAGGGCGGAGTAAAACTCAACGCTATCCCACGAGAAGTGCGAGAGGCGGCAAAGAAATACTCCGATCTATTGTCGGACAAGAAGTATCTGGACTATTCGGGAATGTTGAAGCAGGCGGTTGAGGAACTGAAGTCAAATCCAAAACTCCGGCGTGCAATCGGGGAAAAAGTTCGCTTCCTAGTCGTTGATGAATACCAGGATGTTAACCCTTTGCAGGAACAATTGATCCGGGAAATCTCTGCCCTTGGTGCAAATATTTGCGTTGTAGGAGACGACGACCAGACGGTATATCAATGGCGGGGTAGCGACGTACGGAACATCATCACCTTCGAGCAGCGCTATCCAGGTGTTCGAGCTGTCAGGTTAAATGAGAACTTCCGAAGCAGCAGAGGAATAGTTCTAACGGCCCGCCGGATCATAGAAAAAAATCCCGACCGGCTCGACAAGAAAATGGAAAGTACGGAAGCTCAGCCGTACGAGCGTGGTGACATCCTGGCTTTGCAATTTGCAAGCGAAGACGAGGAGGCCACCTGGATAGCTAAGAAGGTCAAGTGGATCATTGGTACCAAGTATTATGATCGAGCTGACAAGCCTGCCCGCGGTCTAACTTTTTCTGACGTTGCAATTCTTGTTCGTGCATGGAGAGACGCCGCACCCATCGTCGATGCGCTCAAGAAGGCAAACATTCCTTATCTGGGTGGCGGCATGAATTCGTTGTTTGACACGCCAGAAATTGACTCTGTTCGCACAGTTTTTTATTACCTTGCCGGACACGTGCCGAGGGTGGCATCTCAGGTGTCAGAGTCAGCGCTACGACAATCACTTGCCGCAGGGTTCCCCGGTTTATCAACAGAAAACGTAAAGGCGGGCGTTCAATATCTGCGCGGTATTCGGACACGCATACCGCAGGGCAGCGATAATCAGCTCTTCTTGCAGCGTGTGTTCCTTGATCTTTTGGAGGCAATGAGCGTTCGAGAGGATCGGATCGGTACCGCCGGGAGAACGGGAGAGGTTATATTTTTTAATCTGGGTAAGAGGGGTATCCATTTGACTCAGGTGACCACTACAGGTAGTGTGGTGGCCCATGGAACGGGTGGTGGAGGATTATCCGCGGACTCTGGCGGAGCTCGAAGTTCGATTTAGCAGCGAGGAAGCGTGCCGGGAGTATCTGTTCCGCCTGCGATGGCCGGCGGGATGCAAGTGCCTACGCTGCGGCGAGAGCAAAACTTGGCCATTGCGATCCGGGCGCTGGCAGTGTGCCCGCTGCGGACATCAGGTTTCGGTAACGGCGGGAACAATTTTTCAGGGCACCCGGACGCCCCTGACGGTTTGGTTCCGGGCGATGTGGTGGATGACGAGTCAGAAGAATGGGATCAGCGCCCTGGGACTCCAGCGGGTTCTGGGCTTGGGAAGCTACCAGACGGCTTGGGTGTGTTTGCACAAACTGCGGCGAGCCATGGTAAGACCCGGGCGGGAACGACTCTCGGGAAGCGTGGAGGCGGACGAAACCTATCTGGGTGGGCTGGAAGAGGGTATGCGCGGTCGGCAGACCGAGAGCAAGGCGTTGATTGTGGTGGCGGCAGAGGAGGACGGCAAAGGGATTGGGCGAATTCGGATGCGGCGCATTCCGAACGCTTCGGCCCACAGCCTCATTTCCTTCGTGCAAGAGTCGGTTGAACCCGGCAGCGTGGTCCACACCGACGGGTGGTTGGGATATGAGCCATTGCAAGGGCGCGGCTACATTCATCGGCTCACGTTTCTGCGCGGACAGCAGAAATCCCCTTCGGAGCTGTTGCCGCGCGTGCATCGCGTGGTGTCGCTGTTAAAACGATGGCTACTGGGCACACATCAGGGAGCGGTGAGCATCGAGCATTTGGATGGCTATCTGGACGAGTTTACCTTCCGGTTCAACCGGCGCAAGTCGCACAGCCGGGGAAAGCTGTTCTACCGTCTTGTCCAGCAAGCTGTCGCCGTGGAGCCAACAACTTACAAGGCGATCATCCGGTCCGCACCGGCAGACTGGCCCTGAAACCACAACCCATTGGGGGTACCTGAGTGAAATAGATACCCCTCCTGGGTAAATTTAGCCAATTAATTTCGGATTTTGAACAGATCAATTTTCACAGCGAACCCCAGAGCCTTTACCAAGCTTTTGCCGGGTTTCTTGAATTCCAAGCTGCAAATTACTACCCGGAAGAGACCGAAGAGACGGCCCACGCAAAGCCGGATGCGGTGAAGGTGATGACAGTGCACCAAGCAAAAGGGATGCAGTGGCCCGCCGTATTTATACCCTGCCTGCGTGCTAACCGCTTTCCGTCGCGACGGCAGGGCGGCCGGAGCATTTGGAGCGTCATTAAAGAGAAGGCTGTTCCGAACGCAGACCGCTATAAAGGAACGACGGAGGACGAACGACGTTTGTTCTACGTAGCTTTAACTCGCGCAGAGAGATATCTGTTTTGTTCGTGGGGGCCGGTTCTCGGGAATAAGCAGCAGAGAAGAGTGTCCGACTTCTTCACGGATCTTACTGGCACAGACTTGGTATTGGGCAAGGACCCAATGAAAAATCCACCGAGGCTGGTTCCCAAGCCCCGAGCAGAAGACACTGCGTTACCACTCACGTTTAGCGAACTACGGTACTACTTCGAATGCCCGTATCAGTTCAAACTGCGATTTCTGTACGGATTCGATTCCCCTGTCAGTCGCGCTTTAGGGTATGGAAAATCTCTGCACGACGCCCTCTGTGAAATACATGCCGAGTCTATACAGGGGCGCGTACCAACAACCAACGATGTTCCAAAACTGGTTAGCGATCATTTGCATCTCCCGTTCGCGAACTCTGAGGTTCTACGAAATTCCGTAAGAGGGGCTGAAGATGCTCTCCGCCGGTACTTGAAAAACCACGGGGATCACCTGACAAACTTGGAACACGCGGAGAAGACTGTCGAACTGAAATTGTCTGATGGAATCGTGGTCAGTGGGCGTATTGATCTGATTCGGCGAACCGACACGAATGAAACTGCGATTGTCGATTTTAAGTCGGGAGAGGACACGCAACCCAAAGAAATGACACAACTTCAATTGCAGGTTTATGCCGCAGGTTACCAGAAGGCGACCGGAAGGCCAGCGGACCTGCTTGAGATACATAATCTGGAAATGGGGCACATTCATCGAGAAGAGGTGAAGGATTCGCTCGTCCAAGAGACACTCAACCGAGTTGTTGATGCTGGGAGGAAGATACGTGAGATGAACCTCCCCAAGCATACTAGTTGGTGCAAAGCTTGCCATTCATGCGACATGGTTGGAATTTGCCGCACAAGGCAAATAAGTAAGAGCGCCACAAGTGCGACCTGAGCTGGCGCCGTCGCGATAAGGTCGAATTCAAGCCATTGCGGCCCATGGCGGTTCAGACACTCACGCTGACTGGGAATCGTAGACGGCGGTGGCCCGGCCAAGCGATTCGCGTTGTCGAAATACTCTTAACATGGGGTGCCACGTTCTAGCCTGTTTCTGGCTAGGGCGGGGCAGTTGCCGGTGTCGTGATCTTTGCTTAGGTTCCTAGCATCATGGGCCCTGGAAAGATGCGAAAACGCTTTCTTCCACCGATGCGGTAGGTTTGGAAGTCGGCAAAATCGACAGTGAGAATCGTGGTCAGCGACTCACGCTCTGCAAGGTGGACCAACGTGGCATCAGCGAAGTCCATCGGCCTGTCATGATACTGATGCATCAGTTGTGAAAGTGCCGGAAGATCCGCATCCGTGATCGCACCCAGCGTGAGCGTGCCGGAACGGACGAAGTTCCAGGCGGTCTCCACCCGATGAGATCGCCCTCCGACGAAATGGAAAAGTTCCGTCAGCACCGCCTCTGAAGTCAGCAGAGGAAACGGTATGTGGGCGAAGGCGTCTACGCAAGCAGAATGCCAACGATCGTCCTTGTCCAAAAGTGCGAGGATCGCGCCGGTATCGACGAGCGCGCTAGTGCGCATTTCTCTCTCTTATACGCTTGCGCACAACTTCGCTAACTTTTTCGGAAGCAAAGGGGTCGCCGCCCGAGATGGCCCCAATGTATTTTGCCGCAGCTGCGTGCAGCCGTACCTGCTCGGCGTCGTCATCGCCATTTCGCTGCTTTTGCATCTCCAGCCATTGCTTCGCAAGGCGGTCCAGCACTTCCGCCAGCGTCATTCCCTCCGAGCGAGCCTCAGATTCCAAGGCCATCTTGATCTTAGGGTCAAGACGCCAACTGTATACCTCAGTCTTAGCCATGCACTACATTGTAGTGCACTACGGCAACTAGCGTCAACCAACGGTAGTAGCCGGTCCATACGCCCACTATTTCTTCGGCTGCGGCTGGGCCGCCTGCTCGCTGGATGGAGGCACGATGTTCTTCATCCGCATGTAGGTAACGAGGTTGCCGTAGTGTTCCAGATTGTGCATGTTGTTGATCGTCAGTACCCCTAGTTTCGGAGCATCCATGTCGAAGAGCTTCACCATCTGAGTAGCGGACGCGTCGGTCATGCCGTCGTAGGCCTTGTCGCAATAGGCGAAGGCGTCCTTGAGAGCTGCGATGAGGTCGGCTTTCGAAGTTTTGCTCTGCTCGATCTTCGGAGCGGGATTTTTCTGGCCGAGGGCGATGGAACAAAACAAGTACTGAGCATCGGCCACGTGTCCAACGATCTGGCCGTAGCTGCGGACCGTGTCGATGGGTTTAAAATTGTAATTCTCCTCGGGCATTTTTTCGGCTGAGCGCAGCAGGACATCCTTCACGTGTCCATAGATATGCTTATTGAATGTGCTGAGTGGACTGTCCTGGGACGGGGCGGCGGCGGGCTTATCCTGGGACACGGCCACGCCGACCGTCGCAAGAAGGCAAATCAGTAGTGTAAGCGTTCGCATTGGTTCTTCTCCTCCACAAGCATTACGCACCACTGGCAGAAAAGTTGCAATAGCGGGACGATTTAGTAAATCCTGAACAACCTCTGCCGTGAGATTTGCCGGGGTGCCTCGCCCAAGCTTCTTTTGCTTGGTGGCCCCCTGGAATGTCCCTGAGGTAAAGTTGCCTACCCTGGACTTTCGTAATCTTGACAAACCACGCCGAGGGCTTACGCTTGTGTAGGGCCCGCCAGGGCGGGTGTCCACACCCGTCATACGACGTGGTGTACTGTTCTTTGACAATTTGGTGGTCGGCTACCAGTGTCAAACCCGGGCAGGCCGGAGTGCTGATTGGTTAGCGTGCCTCTTTGAGAGATGGAGAGTGCCAAAACGGGGAGGATTTTCTCGCGTAAGTCCTTTGAATGCAATATTTTGACTTATAAGTCCTTTCGATGGAATATTTTGCGAGGAAAAGTTTTCCCATTTCCTTTGCTTTCAATATTTTGCGAGGGTATGGGGGGAGGGGGGTATCACTCGGGATGCGAAGGTCAAGAGCGCCTTCCCGCTCAACCTCCCCTGAGCCCCGTTCAGCGCACGCAGCCGCATGTTCATTGGGTTGCGCACGACCGCGCCCCGTCTGCTCCGATATAGTCCTTGTAGATGCTAGAAACCTACCGCCGCTGGATGCACGACTGGGAAGCGCGAATGACCACGCGCGACAACAATCGCGTGGTGCGGCCCTTCGAATGGGGTGCGGAATGGGCGGGCGGTTGGCCAATCTTGGAGAACCTCCCTCCGCCGCAGGACCAGAGCGACAAAGCAGCGATGCTGGCGTACTGGTCGGCGGCCAACGACCACATCGTCGCCAACAGCGACCAGTTCTACGCCTACAAGGTTCCATCGGATTTCCGGCTGGAAAAGCGCAAGGTCGAACTCTTCCACACGGGTAGCGATGCTCCCAAGAAGCAGCCGAAAGACGAGCTGGGCACCTTCTTGCGCTTTACCTCGCCGGTGGAATCGCCGTACCCCGAGAACAATTGCATGAATGCGCGGTGGTTTCCGGCGCGGGGGCGGCGCGCGGTGATCGTCATTCCGCAGTGGAACGCCGACGGCGTAAGCCAAAACGCGCTGTGTCGCATCTTCAATTTGCTGGGCATCTCGGCGTTACGCATGAGCATGCCGTACCACGACATCCGCCGCCCGGCAGGAATCACGCGGGCCGACTACGCTGTCTCCGCGAACATCGGTCGCACTATTGACGCCACGCGGCAAGGCATCATCGACATTCGTTGCTGTCTCGACTGGCTGCAGCAGCGCGGCTACTCGCGACTGGGCCTGGTGGGAACCAGCCTCGGCTCCTGTTATGCATTTATTGCGGCGGCCCACGACGCGCGCATCAGCGTCAACGTCTTCAACCACGCTTCGACGTCGTTCGGCGACGTGACCTGGACCGGACAGTCGACCCGCCACATCCGGCAGGGAATTGAGAGCGTGCTGACGCAAGACGAGCTTCGCCAGGTCTGGCTGTCGATCAGTCCGATCGTGTACTTCGACAAGTTTGAGCGTTGGCCGAAAAAATCGCTCATGATCTATGGCCGCTACGACCTGACGTTCCTACCGGAATTCTCCGCCCAGACGGCGGGCGAATTCCTGCGCCGCGGGCTCGATACCACCATCAAGGCGCTGCCGTGCGGGCATTACTCCCTCGGCGAGATGCCATACAAGTACATGGACGCGTGGCACATCTCGCGCTTCCTGGCCAAGGCGTTTGCTGGGTAAGGTGATTCTTCACCACGGAGAACGCGGAGCGCACTGAGCAGGGCGTTAAACTAAAGAACCACGGAGATGGCATGAATAGCTTACAGGTTCTGAGGCGGTAAGCTCTAGAAGGATTCTGGAGCCGACAGGTTGCAGGCTGGGCTTGTGCCATGAGGCAGTAGGACCTCGACACGGAGATTAGTCAGACCTGCGATCGAAGCGTCACCGTAAGGCCAGTACGAGCTTGGATGGGAGTGTGGTGACCGCCTGAGAGCTGGGTCGGCTCCAAGACAACGAGGAGAGACGAAGCTATGAAGCGATACTTGGGAGTAGACCTGCACCGCACACAGTTTACGGTGTGCACGCGTTGGGAGAACGGGGAGAGCTCGGTGCGGCAGTGGCGGATCGAGCAACTGAGCCAGTTTGTGCAACAGCTGCAGACGGACGATGAGGTGGCGGTGGAGGCGACGGGCACGACGGCGCGCTTCTACGATGCGGTAGTCGGACGAGTGGCGCGGGTGGTGGTGGTAAACCCGCATCAGTTCAAGCTGATCAGCCAGTCGGTGAAAAAGACCGACCGGGGAGATGCGGAGTTACTGGCGTTGTATCTGGCCAAGGGGTTGTTGCCCGAGGTGCGGATGAAAGAGAAAAAACATCGTGAATTACAGCACCTGAGCGAGACCCGCGATCTGCTGGTGAAACAGCGCTCGGCCTTGAAAGGCAAAATCAACAATTTGCTGGCGGCGCAAGGCATCAACCTGAAGAAAGAGGCGCTGTCCAGCAAGGTGGGGCTGGAGCGGGTGCTGGCCCTCGCGGCCTCGGCGGTGGTGAAGATCGAATTACGGGTGCTGGTGGAACAGATCCGCAGCCTGAGCCGCAGCATTGCGGAAGTAGAGAAGTTAATCGCAGAGGAGGGTGAGCAGTTGCCTGGGCATGCCAATCTGAGCAGCATCAAGGGCATCGGTACGCTGAGCGCGACCGTGCTGCTGACCGCTATCGGTCCGATTCAGGATTTTGCCGATGAGGACAAACTAGCGGCTTATCTGGGATTGGTCCCGAAAATCCAAAACTCCAATGAAACGGAACGCAGCGGCGGCATCACCAAACGAGGCAACAAACTGGCGCGCACCGCGCTGGTGCAGTGCGGACTAGTGGCGCAACGCTACAGTCCCTACCTGAAACGTTTCTAGGAACGCATCAAACAACGCCGTGGAGGAGGCAAAGCCAAGATCGCCTTGGCTCGCAAGCTGGTGAAAATCGTCTACCACACCCTGAAGAATAACTGGGTATTCGAGGACTTTCCCAGCTTCACCCTGGCCCCTAACCCCGGCCGAAACATCACTGGAGTTGACAACTATTCATGGGAGGAGGGTGAGCAGTTGCCTGGGCATGCCAATCTGAGCAGCATCAAGGGCATCGGTACGCTGAGCGCGACCGTGCTGCTGACCGCTATCGGTCCGATTCAGGATTTTGCCGATGAGGACAAACTAGCGGCTTATCTGGGATTGGTCCCGAAAATCCAAAACTCCAATGAAACGGAACGCAGCGGCGGCATCACCAAACGAGGCAACAAACTGGCGCGCACCGCGCTGGTGCAGTGCGGACTAGTGGCGCAACGCTACAGTCCCTACCTGAAACGTTTCTATGAACGCATCAAACAACGCCGCGGAGGAGGCAAAGCCAAGATCGCCTTGGCTCGCAAGCTGGTGAAAATCGTCTACCACACGCTGAAGAATAACTGGGTATTCGAGGACTTTCCCAGCTTCACCCTGGCCCCTAACCCCGGCCGAAACATCACTGGAGTTGACAACTATTCATGGGAGACACCGAGGCACAGAGAAGTAATCAGGAATAAGAACTCTGATCTTTTTTCTTTCCGTGTCCTCCGTGGTGAATGGGCCTTTCCGCATCGTGAATAACACCCCTCTGCGCGCTACAATGTTTGCGATGAAGATTGCATTGGGATCGGACCACGCTGGCTTTGAGCTGAAAGAGAAGATCAAGCAGAAGCTCAGCGAGCAGGGCGTCGCAGTTGACGATCGCGGCACGGACTCGACTGCGTCGTGCGACTACCCCGACTTCGCACGCGCGGTGGCAGAAGAGGTCGCCGCACACGGCGCCGATCTCGGCATCCTGGTGTGTAGCACCGGGATTGGCATGTCGATCGCTGCCAACAAGGTTCCCGGAGTCCGCGCGGCCAAGGTTGACACCGAGTTTGAAGCTTCGCGGTCGCGGGAACACAATGATGCCAATGTGCTGACGCTGGGAGCGTCGGTTATCGACCAAGATGCAGCTTTCAGGATTGTAGATAAATGGCTGGCCACGCCTTTTGCAGGTGGCCGGCACGAACGGCGCGTGGAAAAGATCGCGGCCATCGAGCGCGAAGACGAAGGATCGACGGCGAAGGCGTGAGACAACATTTTTCGTTCTGGCATTTGTTCAGTGGATTATGAGTGAGGCCGAAGGGGCTGAGGAAAAGCCGTCCTGGCGCCGTCACCTCGACTCGCGCGGCAAACTACCGCCGCGCTCGCTCAGCATGGCAGATTGTTTGGAGAGAGAAGGATGCAATCATGAAAGCAAATCCAATGGAACGCCCGCTGGCGGAAGTTGATCCGGAGATCGCGCAGGCCATCGAGAACGAAGAACGCCGTCAGCATGAAGGCCTGGAGCTGATCGCCTCGGAGAACTTTGTGAGCGAAGCCGTGCTGGAGGCGGCAGGCTCGGTCTTCACCAACAAGTATGCCGAAGGCTATCCCGGCAAACGCTATTACGGGGGATGTGAATTCACCGACGTGGTGGAGAACCTGGCGCGCGATCGCGCCAAGCAGCTCTTCGGCGCCGAGCATGCCAATGTGCAGCCACACTCGGGATCGACTGCCAACATGGCCGCTTACGCCGCAGTCATTAAGCCTGGGGATACCATTCTCGGATTGAACCTCGCGCATGGCGGGCATCTCACGCATGGTCACCCGCTGAATTTTTCCGGGAAGACATACAAGATTGTTCCCTACGGCGTGACCAAGGAAACCGAGACCATCGACTACGACGATCTGGAGAAGATCGCTGAACGCGAGCAGCCGAAACTGATCATTGGCGGTGGCAGCGCCTATCCGCGGTTCATCGATTTCGCTCGCATGCGCCAGATCGCCGACAAAGTTGGCGCGCTCTACCTGGTTGACATGGCGCACTTCGCCGGACTGGTCGCCGGCGGCGCGCATCCATCACCGGTGCCGCACGCGCAGATTGTGACCAGCACCACACACAAGACGCTGCGCGGTCCGCGCGCCGGATTGATTCTGTCGAAGGCGGAATATGCCGCGCCGATCGATAAGGTCGTGTTTCCCGGGGTGCAAGGCGGCCCGCTGGTGCACATCATTTCCGCCAAGGCAGTGTGCTTTCACGAGGCCATGCAGCCCAGCTTCAAAGACTATGCGCGGCAGATTGTGGCCAACGCAAAGGTCCTGGCGCAAACTCTGGCGGACGAGGGCTTCCACATTATTTCCGGCGGCACCGATACGCACCTCATGTTGGTGGATGTCTTCGCCAAGGGCATGCTGGGCAGCGAAGCCGAGAACGCGCTGCATGAGGCCGGCATCACGGTCAACAAGAATGCCATCCCGTTCGACACCAACCCGCCGATGAAGCCGAGCGGCATCCGCATTGGGAGCCCGGCACTCACCACGCGCGGCATGAAGGAACCCGAGATGCGGCAGGTTGGCAAGTGGATCTCGGAGGCGCTGCACAACCGTACCGACAAGAACGTACTGGCGCGGATTCGGCGCGAAGTACTGGAATTAGCGGAGGCTTTTCCGCTGTACGCCTCGCGAAGGGCGAAACATGCGGAGGAGGTGAAGGCGTAAAGCGAACCTGCACCCAGGTGCGACCGGCGGTTTACACTTGAGTCAGTGCGAATTGCCATCGACATCCGGCGCATTAACGAGTTCGGAGTGGGGACCTACACCCGCAACGCCATCCGCACGCTTGCGCGTCTGGACCATGAGAATGAATACTTCCTCATCGGCATTCCCGGGAAGCTGCCCGGAACCGAGGGATTGCCGGCAAATTTCAAGACGTTGCCGGCCCAACCGAACGAGTTCTCGCTATCCAGTTACTTCGAACTGCACCGCTTGCTGAAGCGCTTCCGCTGCGATCTTTTGCATGTCCCGCATCTGTTCTGGAAGCCGCAGGGGATTCCGTGCCCCTACGTCGTCACGGTGCATGACCTATTCGACCACCTCTATCGAGTGAACAGCCATTCCACGCTGAAACGAACCCTGCATTTTGAGTTCACCAAAAGGGTGCTACATCATGCGGCGCGCATCTTCGCTGTCTCTAATTTCTCCAAGAAAGACACGGAGCGCCTGTTTCGAGTTCCGCCGGCAAAGATCGAGGTCATCTACAACGCCATCGACGACCGTTTTCGACTGGGTCACGCCAGCGATGCTGAGCGCGAGTTTATCGCTGAGCGCTACCAGGTAAATTATCCCTTCCTGCTCTACGCCGGCCGCATCAGCCCCCACAAGAATGTGGTGCGCATCATCGAGGCTTTTTCCGCGCTCAAGACCGAGTTGGCCAAGGAAAACCAGTTTGAAGACCTGAAGCTGATCATCATTGGCGATGAAGTCTCGAAGCATCCCGACCTGCGCCGCGCGGTGGTGAAGGGACGGGTGCAGAACGATGTGCGCTTCCTGGGCTTCGTGCCCATCGAGGTGCTGCGGATCTTCTACGATCAGGCGAAGATTTTCGTGTTCCCGTCGCTGTATGAAGGGTTCGGTCTGCCGCCCCTAGAGGCCATGGCGCACGGTACTCCGGTGGTGACGAGCAACACCTCCTCTATTCCCGAAGTTGTGGGTAACGCCGCAGTCATGGTGAATCCGGAGAACGTGTTCGAAATCATGAAGGCCCTGCATCGCGTCTTGCTTGACCAGAGCGTGCGCGACAAGCTCAAGGCGCGCGGACTGCAGCAGTGCGAAAAGTTTTCCTGGGACGCCAGCGTGCGGCGCATGCTGGCGGTGTATCGAGAAGTGGCAAAACAGGACTAGCTTGGGCCAAATTTGTTCATGAGCTCTTCCTCTTTATCTTTGAAGGTCGTGTCACGGAGGCGGACTCGCTCATGGGTTGTGAGAAAAGCCAGCCGGCCAGCCGCGACCGTGAGGGCCCCCGCCATTACCATCCAAATCCAAAACGCGCGATTATGACAACGCTGATACTCCCACTGGAGCCATAAGCCGACGAGGCCCGGGAGAACTAGCAGCGCCCCGTGGATAACATTGTGCCGTACGCTATGCCTACGGTTGGCAGCTTCGGCTAGTTCTTTCGATGATTCCCAGAGTTCTATATTGGGCAGGGCGTGGTTGAAGTGCTTCGCCAGAGTCCTCTTTTGGTATCTCGCAAGCGCATTAATAATGTGCTCGTTGTCGTAGATGATCCAACTTGCGCCGAACGCTAGGAAAGCTACAACCACGCCAATCGGGATTAGACCGCCTCCCGCTAGGGCAGATGGCCCTTTGGGGGAATAGACCCAAGTTCCAATTGCTCCCACAGCTCCGATATATACGATCAAGATCTGATCGCCGAGTCTTTGCCGTTGGAGAATCTCGTTTCTTGCCAGTTCCAGATATTTCAGCGCTATCGCGTTTGCATCTTTCTGGTGAGGCGGGACGACCGTGCCATCGGGATCGAGTGCTGCCATTTCTCCTCCACCAGCAGGGACCTTGTCGCCACAGCTTAGCGTGACTGCCGCAATTCCACCAAACATTTCTTGGCGCCCCGGCTTGGCTTTCTCCGCCCGCTCGCGCCAGACTTACTGGCGATTGCTCGGGGATACGTTACACGCATCTGCATTCCGCGCGCAGGCCAGAACAGAAATGCGCACCAGAACCGCAAGGAGGATCTATGTTGCATTTGCTGTGGATGGCGATTTTTGGCTTGATTATTGGGGCGTTGGCAAAACTGGTTATGCTTGGAAAGGACCCTGGCGGGATTTGGATCACGATGCTGATCGGCATCGCCGGATCGCTGCTGGCTACTTTCGTACTGCGGGCAGTGGGCCACTACGATGAAACTCAAAGCGCCGGATGGATCGCCTCATTTGTTGGCGCCTTCGTGCTGTTAGGAATTTACCACTTGATCAGGCGGGCAAGGGCGGCCTAGGGAAACCCAAGGCTGGACAATTGTCGCTAACAGCTCGTAGCTGAGAGCTGACTGCAAGATAGATAGCTGCCGGGCCTGTAAGCCGAATTCTGTGTGCCGCTCCTTGTCCTCGCCGGTCTCACGAACCTGCGAAGACAAAGAGCGGCACGACGGTCATTCCTCTGGGCCGCGCATTACTGCGCGGCTCTAGCGACCTACCCGGAAGTTGTGACGCACCGAGCCGGCACGCGCGCCCGCCGAAACGGACGCTCCTCCCCTATTTGGTCTTGCTCCGTGTGGGGTTTTCCCTGCCACCGTCATTACTGACGGCGCGGTGCGCTCTTACCGCACCTTTTCACCCTTACCTCGCCGTGAGGCGGGGCGGTATATTTTCTGTGGCACTTTCCGTCAACGACGCTTGAACGCCGCCGCCCGGACGTTATCCGGCACACTGCTCTGTAGAGTTCGGACTTTCCTCTACCTGCCCGCGCAACCTGGTCTCCCGCCGAGGCGGGCCGCCGAAGCGGACGACCAGTGTCCGCGGGCCGGCAGCGACCGTCCGGCCCAGCAGCTAACGACATTAATTATAGATGCTTGGAGTGACCAGTGCTCTCGTGTGCTTTCAACCATCCTGATCCGATCACTCACAAACGTGAGAACCATCACTGACAAGTCTATTTTGGGTTTTGAGGGGTATCTATTTCACTCAGGTACCCCCAATGGGTTGTGGTTTCAGGGCCAGTCTGCCGGTGCGGACCGGATGATCGCCTTGTAAGTTGTTGGCTCCACGGCGACAGCTTGCTGGACAAGACGGTAGAACAGCTTTCCCCGGCTGTGCGACTTGCGCCGGTTGAACCGGAAGGTAAACTCGTCCAGATAGCCATCCAAATGCTCGATGCTCACCGCTCCCTGATGTGTGCCCAGTAGCCATCGTTTTAACAGCGACACCACGCGATGCACGCGCGGCAACAGCTCCGAAGGGGATTTCTGCTGTCCGCGCAGAAACGTGAGCCGATGAATGTAGCCGCGCCCTTGCAATGGCTCATATCCCAACCACCCGTCGGTGTGGACCACGCTGCCGGGTTCAACCGACTCTTGCACGAAGGAAATGAGGCTGTGGGCCGAAGCGTTCGGAATGCGCCGCATCCGAATTCGCCCAATCCCTTTGCCGTCCTCCTCTGCCGCCACCACAATCAACGCCTTGCTCTCGGTCTGCCGACCGCGCATACCCTCTTCCAGCCCACCCAGATAGGTTTCGTCCGCCTCCACGCTTCCCGAGAGTCGTTCCCGCCCGGGTCTTACCATGGCTCGCCGCAGTTTGTGCAAACACACCCAAGCCGTCTGGTAGCTTCCCAAGCCCAGAACCCGCTGGAGTCCCAGGGCGCTGATCCCATTCTTCTGACTCGTCATCCACCACATCGCCCGGAACCAAACCGTCAGGGGCGTCCGGGTGCCCTGAAAAATTGTTCCCGCCGTTACCGAAACCTGATGTCCGCAGCGGGCACACTGCCAGCGCCCGGATCGCAATGGCCAAGTTTTGCTCTCGCCGCAGCGTAGGCACTTGCATCCCGCCGGCCATCGCAGGCGGAACAGATACTCCCGGCACGCTTCCTCGCTGCTAAATCGAACTTCGAGCTCCGCCAGAGTCCGCGGATAATCCTCCACCACCCGTTCCATGGGCCACCACACTACCTGTAGTGGTCACCTGAGTCAAATGGATACCCCTCTGGGTTTTTATTATCATCCTGTTTCGAATGCAGGTTCGGAGCAGGAACTGGCCGACTCGCATCTAGACCTTCCCTTTCGGCCCGTCCAGGCGTACCCTGCTTTCCGCACTTGTAACCGTCGCGTAACAGATTCTGGTTAGGAGCACAAGATGCAGTCTCATCGAGTACCTCTTAGCATCCTTCTCCTGCTTGCTGTATTAGCTTCCGCCTCCGCCCAGTCACACAAATCAGTCACAGGCAGCAAGAGTCTGGCGGGCAGTGGGGCCACCTGGGCGATGCAGGCCATGGCTGCGCTGACAGGTGGCATACAGGTTACCTCCCTCACTGAGAGCGGCTCAGTGGTGCGAACGATTGGCGGCGACCGGGAATCAGGTGCGATCACCGTGCAGTCGACGGGAATCATGTCGAGTCAAGTCACGATTTCCACGACTGCTGGCAACCGATCCGAAACTCGCTCTTGGGATGGTAGAAGGCCAAGCGGTCAGTGGACCGATCTAGATGGGCAACCCCATCCGATGCCGCAGTTCAATTGCTGGACGGATGCCGTCTGGTTCTTCCCCGCTCTTTCGCTTTTGTCCGGCTACTCCGATCCCACTTTGGTCTTCACGGACCTGGGACAGCAACAATACAGTGGAGGTTCGGTCGAACACATCCAAGTGTATCGATACTACTCCGAGTTGCCTCTTGAAGCGCAACGGCTTATCCAGCAGTTGAGCACGGTTGACTACTACCGCGACTCACAGACCGCGCTACCGGTGGCGATGGCATTTTCCGCCCACGGCAATCACAGCCTGAATTTTGATGTGCCTGTGGCAGTCGTTTTCTCGCAGTATCAGTCGGTGGGCGGAGTTCAGGTTCCGTTTCAAGTGACACAATTGCTGAACGGCTCGTCTTTGCTTCAGATCACCATCACCAGCGCCGTCCCGAACGGCAGGGTTCACCTATCCGCAGGCACTAAATTCGATTTTCGAGGAGGGGGACACGTCAATGAACCGCCGCTTCGCTTGTCGTCTGACACTGACCTGTTGGGCAGTATTGTCGGTCCCTTGGCTCTCAGTTGCCCAGCAACCTGCAACAGGATTGCCGCCGCTGGGAAGTTTTTCAGGTGGACCTGACACTATCAACCTCGTGAACTTGAACGTCCACTTATCAATCCCAGTATTCCATAGGGCCGGTAAGGGACTTCCGTTTGACTATGCTCTCACCTAACGACAGCCTGATATGGGCGCCGGTCCCGTACGGTTCGACCACGTCCTGGCAGCCGGTAAGCAACTGGGGTTGGAGAACTGCAACCGAAGCAGCGACGGGATGGGTCGAGTACACAGACATAGAGGACCTAGGCAACTGCGAGGAAGATTATTCCGGGTTCCTGTATCATGACCCCAGCGGGGGCATTCACCCCTTCAATGGCACCGTACGATTCATCATTTACGCTCCGTCTCTCGGATGCTACCAGCAACGCCAAGTAATACCCATCACCAACGCGCCCGCGCTTGATAATTCCGGCTACATTCTTGCTACTACCTTCACCGCGGCTACCGTCAACGCACGGGGCAGCATCACCATCGTTCCGCCACCCGTCGGCCAATCTACTGGTGCTGGTTCGGTAACCGACGCGAACGGGAACAGGATCTCGGTGAGCTCCGGCGGAGTCATTACGGACACGCTTAATACCACGGCTCTAACGGTCAGCGGAACTCCACCGGCGAACGTGACCTATTCTTACACCGCGCCCAGCGGGGCACAGGCCAGCGTGACGGTGTCTTATGTTCAATATGGAGTGCAGACCTGCTTTCAGGTCTCGGGCATTCAGGATTATCCAAGTCACACGATTCCTCTGGTTGACAGGGTCACGCTGCCGGACAACAGCTTCTATCAGTTCCACTACGAGCCCACCGTCGGATGCGGAACGAGTGGCAAGACTACTGGACGCATCGCCTCTGTTACCTTACCGACCGGTGGTGTTATCAGCTATTCGTATGCCGGCACAACTTGCGGCAACAATAACAATTGCATGATGGCCGACGGCAGTCCGTCGACCATGGCACGGACCTTGGGCGGAGGGACGTGGAACTATACGCGTGGCTACCAGACTGATTCTTCGCATCCGACCCAAACGACAACTACTGTGCTCGACCCCGCCAGCCCGCAAAATGAAACCGACTTCAAGTTCTCCGGGATATATCAAACTGAGAAGGCCGTATACCAAGGACCGAAATCAACCCTGCTGGACTATTCCTACATCTGCTATGACCCGAATGCACATAACAATCCTGGGTGCCCGACGGCTACGGTGGCAAGCCCAGTAACTTGGGCAGCGAGTGCCGATGCTCTAAACAACATGACGTATGGCACAACGCCGTATTCTGGTGTTTGGCGTTACTATGATACGTACGGGAATCTGACGCAGGAGCTAGACTACGATTATGGTACTAGCACCCACACGCTGCTTCGCAACGAGATAATCTCCTACAACACGCCGCTGTGCAGCAACCACAATATTTGCGACCATCCAGCGAGCGTGCAGATACTCGATGGAACATCTACCCAGAAAGCGTATACCACTTACACTTACGACAACAATAACAACACGACTGGAAATGTAACGACGGTGAGCAAGTGGATCTCTGGCAGCTCGAACCTGAATTGGAGCTACGGCTACAATACGGGTTCGGGCGGCGGCGGAACACTCGCGACGGCATCCGACCCAAATGGAACCCAGACGAGCTACACCTACACTAGCGGTTCCTGCAACAATGCCTTTCCGACCAGTGTGACTGCTGCCGGCCTGACAACGCAATATCAGTACAACTGCACCGGGGGAGTCGTCACCGAGGTCACCGACCCCAACAATGCCTCTGTCAGCACCAGTTATACCGATCCCTACTTTTGGCGTCCAGCCAGTACGACTGATCAACTCTCACCCGGAAATGTAACGACTCTTAGTTACTATCCGACGCTATCGACGGTTGGGCAGGTCGAATCGGTAATGAACTTCACGGTTGGTGGAGTGGCATCCACGACCGACGTGTTTGTTACCCCCAACAGCCTGGGCAGACCTTACCTCACGCAGCAGCGCGAAGCGCCGCAATCATCCACCTTCGACACAGTCGAGACAGATTACGATTCCGTCGGACATGCTTATCACAACAGCCTTCCTTTTGCAGCAGGATTGGGACAGGCAAACAGCGGTGCAGCGGGCACCTCGGTTTTGTATGACGGCTATGGCCGTCCCACAACGGTCAGTGACTCCGGGGGTGGCTCAGCCAGCTATACTTATAACCTGAATGACGCGCGCGTGAACGTTGCAGCTCCAACTGGAGAGAATCCCAAGCGGCGTCAGTTTGAGCGCGATTCGCTCGGTCGTCTATCGTCGGTATGCGAAATCACAAGTGCTGGCGGGTCCGGGTCATGTGGGCAGCAAACCTCTGCCACCGGATTTTTTACTAGCTACACGTACGATCCCCTGGGAAATCTCACGAATGTGAACCAGAGCTCCCAAACACGCACCTTTGCATACGACGGTCTGAGCAGAATGATCAGTGAAGCTCATCCGGAAAGCGGCACGACCGGCTATACCTACGACACAGATGCGACCTGTGGCACTTCCACGGGAAACAAGGTTAAGCGATACGATGCCGCCCACAACACGACTTGCTATGCATGGGACGGGTTACACCGACTCACGCAGGTTAGCTACCCTAGTGGACCCAATACTTCGAGCATGCCCAGCAAGTATTATGTTTATGACAGCGCTCCCTTGTGGGGTATTACCGTAAATAATGGCAAGGGCAGGCTCACGGAAGCATATACATATCTTGGAGGAAGCACCTACAGCGCTGAGGCTTACAGCTATAACGCGCGCGGCGAGGCAACCGACTTCTACGAGGCTACAGCGAACGGCGGCTGGTACCACACTCAGGAGGATTACTTCGCCAACGGTGTGATGAAGTCTGGCGGCGCTGCCCGCCTTCCCGAACGCCCTCAAAGGTTTATGCTAGAGATCGATCATCGTCGAGAGGAACTTATCATGCAAGTACTGGAAAACTGGCATCCGCAGGGCGTCACCGTTTACATGGACGACAAGCGCTTCGTCAAGTGTGTGCTGACCGATTGCAAACTGGTTTATGGTGGTGGCGATGTGACTTGGGAGAATACCCAATTCGTAAACTGCCAGCTCAGCTTCGATGGCGCCGCTCAGCGCACCGTCGCGTACCTGCAGAACTTTGGCTTGATGAAGCCGCCAGTCACCAATGCCACGCCTTCCGCACAGCCAAATTCGGGAGTGAACTAGCTGGCGTCAGGCAGGTTACGGCGTGATCTCCCAGATGACGCCACAGCCAATGGTTTCACAGTGTGAGCGATCCCCTCCACCGGAAGCGGTCCCGAAAAGATTGCCGTTGGCATCGATGAAGACACTGCCAACAGGCCAGCGCCCGTCGGCGCTCCCTGGGGTGAAGTCGTGAAGGTCGCTATAAAGCCAGCTTCCGTCACTTTGGGGAGACAGCTTAAACACCGAGCCATATCCAAAGGCACCATCCTCGTAAGTAGTGCCGTACAGATTTCCCACCGCGTCCATGGTCAGGCTGTCGTCAGGGCCGCCGAATGCGCCGCTAAGGCTGTACAGGGTGGCAAAGCTCCAGCTTCCATGTAAGTTCGATAGCTTGTATACGGTTCCACCGTTCGTTCCTGCACCCGCGGCGACGGTAGCGCCGTAGAGATTGCCTGCCCGATCGAAGACGAGTCCACCAACCGGACCTAAGCCGTCTGCAGTGCCCTGGAAACTGTAGAGAGTACTCTCGGTCCAACCGGATGCGGACGGGGTCAACTGATAGATCATGCCGTATCCATAGAGACCATAGTTACTTGCAGCACCGTACAAATTGCCGGTACTGTCGAAGATCACCCCAGACTGAGGGTAGGCGCCGGTTTCCAGCGCAAAGCTGTAAAGCGTGCTTTCCGTCCAGCCGCCAGGCGAGGGCGACAGCGTGAATACGGTCCCGACGCCGTTGTCGCCTCCTTGAAGTGTCGTGCCATAGACGTTACCGGCCTGATCGAAGTTAAGATCGCCCCAGGTCGGATTCGCGCCATCGTGACCGCCGGAGAACCGGTAGAGCACTGTTTCTGTCCCGCTACAAAAAGCTTTCTCGCAAACGCGAGCCTGTGGTGTCACACGGTACACTGTGCCGCAGGTGTCCCCGGAGCACCCCGGACTTCCTCCTGAATCGTGCCGTAGAGACCGCCGTTGGGGCCGGACACCACACGAGACAAGGGGCCGTTTCCGCCGGTTCCTCCCTGAAAGGTATAGAAGGGAACCAAGATCCAACCTGAAGGTTTGTGGGTCAACTTGAAGACGACGCCGCAGCCGTGTCGTAATTGGCATTCATCGTTTCCCATATAGCCGCCGGAGGAGGTTGTTCCATAGAAATTTCCGGCGGCATCCATCGTCAGGCCAGCCTGAGGAATGGCTCCATCACCTCCGCCTGTGAAGGTGTGAATCACGGTGAAAGTTTGCGGTTGCGCTGATTGGGAAACAGCGAGCACCAATATTAGAGTCATGCCCAAAATGATTATTCGTGTGAGCGCGTTTGTCTTGGTGCTCATGTACCGCTCCTGAAGCTGGGCCGCTGAGGCGATCGGCCGGGCGCACAGACATTCGCCGGAAGTCTACACCAGTGTGCGTCTTGCAAAGCAGGAAAGATTGAAGGTTTCACCGTGCGGTTAAGGGGCTATTGCAGCCGGGGACTTTCGAAAGCGGGCAGCCTCAGCGAACTTCCAAGGAATCGCTCGTGTGGTGGTCCTTGATTTGAAATCTCAGGAACTGATGCACTGCTTCCAGTGCTTCGGCATTCGCAGTAGTGATTTGCACCTCTGCCCCTTGTTCGGTGGGCTGGACACGATAGGCGATCTGGTCTTTCAGCCGCTTCATGGTCGGCACTCCGGGCGGAGTCTGAGCGTGAATAAACATAGGAGAGTTGAAGTCACCTTCGCTGAACATCATGGCGATGTGCTCCATGTGCTGCCGAATCGAATCCCGGCTGGCCTTGTCGTTGGGATTGTCCGCTCCCGCCTCGATCACGCCGCCGTCTTTGGTGAGAAGAAAATGATGTGTGGTCATCTCATGCGAGAAACCCATGGCTTGGTCTCCGCGAGTTTGTACGCCCTGCTGATGTTGTGATTCCTGTGCCGCCGCCAAACTTACGAGCATCACGACTGCCATTAAGACTCTCATGAAATGTTTCTCCCCTGCCGTTGGACGAGGAAAGGGGCGGAAGGTCTGGCCCCGATTCGAACTTTGGGTTCCCAAACGGACCGGCTTTCGGATGCGCTGCGGATTTCTCTTGACATTGCTTCTATTATTCTATAATCATAGAAATATAGAAAGAGCGAAAATGCCCGCTAAACAAAATTCCGAACAAATTATTCGCTACGCCGACATGCTATCGGCGATGGGGACCGAGCCGCGACTGCGCATCATGCAACTGCTATTGTCGGCGCATCCCGAGGGGCTGGTTGTCGGCGAGATTGGCGAGGAGCTGGACATTCCCAGCTCGACCCTCTCGCACCATCTCGACAAGCTGAAGAACGAAGGCCTGGTGAAGGTGCGCCGCGAAGGAACGTACCTCTGGTACACGGCGAACGCCGACGCTCTGCAAGAGCTGCTGGGCTTCCTCTACGCCGAATGTTGCACCCGCAACAAAGCGGTCAAACCCGAAAACATCATCACGCTGTGCAAATAGGAGAACATCATGAGCACTGATATCAAGGAAGTGGTGAAAGAGAAATACGGTCAGGCGGCGCTCCGCGTCCACACCGGAGGGAGCTCTTGTTGCGGCGCATCAACGGCGACGGACAGTTGTTGCGACCCGATTACGACGAACCTGTACGACGATGCGCAAGCGAACCAAGTTCCCGAAGGCGCGCTGAAAGCCTCGTTGGGATGCGGCAATCCGACGGCGCTGGCGCAGCTCAATCCGGGGGAGACGGTGCTCGATCTGGGCTCGGGTGGCGGCATTGATGTGCTGCTCTCCGCCAGGCGCGTTGGGCCGACCGGAAAGGCCTACGGACTCGACATGACCGACGAGATGCTGGCGCTGGCGCGGGAGAACCAGCGCAAATCTGGCGTTGAGAATGTTGAGTTTCTCCGGGGCGAGATCGAGGACATTCCGCTGCCTGACAATTCCGTGGGTGTGATCATCTCGAATTGCGTGATCAACCTCTCTGCCGACAAGGATCGTGTACTGAGGGAGGCGTTCCGCGTGCTGAAGCCGGGTGGACGGTTTGCGGTATCTGACGTCGTGGTACATGGCGACGTTCCTGCAGAGGTGCGCCAAAACGTCCTCTTGTGGGTGGGCTGCATTGCCGGCGCGCTGCAAGATACGGAGTACATTTCGAAGCTCGGGGACGCCGGATTCGAGGCTATCGAGGTCGAACCTACGCGGACCTATCACGTCGAGGACGCGCGTGCGTTCCTAACCGACCAAGGCGTTGACGTGGACGCCATCGCTCCGCTCGTCGATGGCAAGTTCATGAGCGCGTTTATTAGAGCAAGAAAACCCATTGTTAACTGAAGAGGAAACCTATGAAGATCAAGATTCTGTTGTGCAACTGCAAAGGACTATGTGACTCGTTCCGGAATACAGACATGAACACCCTGCCATTTGAGATCGAGAGCGAACTGGAGGTGCAATATGCCGTGCTCCATCCCCAGCTCTGCGGGCAGGGCGGGAATGAGATTCTCACGGAGATCCTGCGGCAATCGGCGGGTGAGCCGGACACCTATGTGGTTTCGGGTGCCTGTGCGCCTGAAGCACAAGCGAAACTCTTTCGAAAGGTGCTGCGGAATGTAGGCTTCGACGAGAAGCGTTTTCTTGCGGTGGACATCCGCGGGACCGACAATGAGGGAATCTTGTCTCGAATCCAGGGCAAGGTGCAAGAGCTGGTGGCTTCGCGGGAAGCCATGGCAGTCCAAAGTTGAGGGTTTTGGATGTTGAACAGTTGCAAAGCTTTGCTCGGGAGGAGCGATGAGCCCATCGATAGCGCGCGAACGGATATCCTGGTTCCCAACCGTCGATAACGCGGCCTGCCTCGGAGATCGGATCTGTTATGACTTCTGCAAGAACTCCGTCTTCTCGTGGGACGAGGAAAATCAGCGTCCCGTTGTCAACAATGCTTTGAATTGCGTGGTGGGCTGCGAAAGCTGTGCCCAGCTTTGTCCTTCGGAAGCGATTTCATTTCCCAGCAAAGAGCATTTGCGGGCCACCTTGCGGCGCCTGCGAACCGAATCCGGGACGAGATAGGAACAACGACAATGCAAGGACGTTACAACGTGCTCTTCCTGTGTACGGGAAACTCGGCGCGCTCCATCATGGCCGAAGCGATCCTTAACCACAAAGGTAGGCCGAACTTTACCGCTTACAGCGCTGGCAGCCATCCTGCGGGCACGGTGCGCCCGGAGGCGCTGCGGCAAATCGAAACGGCCCGCCTGTCCATCAATGGATTACGCAGCAAGAGCTGGGAGGAATTTGCCCGGCCCGGAGCGCCGGAGATGAACTTCGTTTTCACGGTATGCGACAACGCTGCCAAAGAAGTGTGTCCAGTGTGGCCGGGCCAGCCCATGACTGCGCATTGGGGGATTCCTGATCCTGCGGCGGTCGAGGGCTCGCCCGACGAAATCGAACGCGCTTATCGCGAAGCTTTCATGGCTTTGGACCGCCGGATCGGCTTGTTTCTGTGCTTGCCGATTGCCAGCCTCGACAGACTGGCAATCAAGAGGGAGATCGAAAAGATCGGCCGGCAATGACATACCGCCTCAGCCCTTGGGACACATCATGCACAACAGAGTGACTGCTCGTCTCAGCTTTCTTGATCGCTATCTGACGCTGTGGATCTTCGCCGCGATGGCCGTTGGCGTGCTTTCAGGATGGGCGCTGCCTGGCATTGTTCCTTTCCTGAACCGGTTCAACGTCGGGACCACCTCCATTCCGATTGCGGTCGGACTGATTCTGATGATGTACCCACCGCTGGCGAAGGTGCGCTACGAGGAGTTGGGCGAAGTCTTCCGCAACAAGAAAATTCTCGGTCTGTCGCTGGTACAGAACTGGGTGATCGGACCAGTGCTGATGTTCGTGCTGGCCATCGTCTTCCTCCGCGGATATCCGGAATACATGGCGGGACTGATTCTGATCGGGCTGGCGCGATGCATTGCGATGGTGATCGTGTGGAACGAACTGGCAAAGGGCGATACGCAATATGCCGCCGGACTGGTGGCGTTCAACTCCGTATTCCAGGTCTTGTTCTATTCGATCTACGCGTGGATCTTTGTGACCAAGCTGCCGGAATGGTTTGGCCTGCGAGGCTCGGTGGTCAACGTCTCGATTCGCGACATCGCGGGCAGCGTCTTCATTTACCTTGGCATCCCGTTCCTTGCGGGGATCGTGACGCGTTTGACTCTGGTGAAAGCCAAGGGCCGGACGTGGTATGAAACGAGCTTCATCCCGCGCATCAGCCCGGTCACGCTGATAGCGCTGCTGTTCACCATCGTTGTGATGTTCTCGCTGAAGGGTGACTTTATTCTGCGTCTCCCGCTGGACGTGGTGCGCATCGCCATTCCCCTGCTGATCTATTTTGTGCTGATGTTCCTGGTGTCGTTCTACCTGGGGTACAAGCTTAAGGCCGACTACTCGAAATCGGCGACGCTGTCCTTTACGGCGGCGAGCAATAACTTCGAGTTGGCGATTGCGGTGGCCGTTTCAGTGTTCGGAATTAACTCAGGTGAGGCATTCGCCGCAGTAATCGGTCCGTTGGTGGAGGTGCCGGTCATGATCAGCCTGGTCAATGTGGCGCTGTACTTCCAGCGCAGGTTCTATGGCGTCGCAGTGACCGGAGAGCCAGTGATTCCGATCTGCGATCCTGCAGGAAGATGAGGCTTCAGAGCAGTTTCATGACTGATGTAACCAGCCTGCCGGGTAGAGCAGGTGTTCACCTGGATTTATTCATGTCTTTCGACGCAACACCGAAGTCCCTCAGTGGCTAAAGCCGCCACGAATGAGAGCAAGTTACGGCACGGCTGAAAGCCGTGCCCCTTCAAAGCGGAAGATCCTCATGGATAATCCAGTTTCAGACCTGCGTCCAGGGGCGAGACGAAAACCGCTTCGGCCGAAGCCAGGAATTGTTTGGAGCAATCTTAACGCGGGCCTGAAGGCCGGCTTTACCTGTATTCCATAAAACGAAATCGTCATGTCCGCTGCTTTACTTTAGCGAGGGTGTACGTCAGAATAAGGACCAGCAAATCGGGCCCCAGCGAGGAATTCCGTGAAGTTTCGAGGATGGCTACTGATGTTGTTGTTTGTGCACGTTCTACTGCACCCCCTGGTGCATGTGATCGGCACATCAGGAGCGGCAAGTGACCTCGTGCGCGTATCCGCCAGCTCGACCCAACCAGACAGCAGTCTGGCTACCGGCGATCAATGCGAGCTTTGCCGCGTTGGACATAATACAATCGTCACCCCCCGACTGCCGCAAGCCGATCTACTGAATCCGCGTTGGATTCGGGTCACGCTTCGGGCAGTCAACTACGCGTCGCTTCAAGCCGACCAGAGAATCCCCTCCCGGGCGCCTCCCAGCCTCTAATCCAAACTCGCAATTCAGAAAACCTTGATGGCGCGTCCTCGGACGCGTGCATTGCATGCATTTTCCATTGCTCTCGTCGTGTTGCCCGTGCTGTGGCGCGGGGTAAACACGATTGCGGAGCTAGCGAAATTGGAGGAGAGATGATTTCAAAGCAGGAAAATATCGAGACGGATTTCCGCCACAAGTTGGCCAGGGCAGCTGTGGTAGGGGCGTTCTGTGGGGTGCTTTGCGTTATCAGCGCAAGCGCGCAAACCACGGGAAACTCGTCGCTGAGCGGTGTGGTTGCCGATCCGTCCGGCGCGGTGGTGCCGGGTGCGACAGTGGAGATTCACAACCCCGTCAGCGAATTTAGTCGGTCAGCTACTACTGACAGCGCGGGACGATTCAGCTTCCCGAACGTTCCCTTCAATCCCTACCACCTCAGTGTCAATGTGGCCGGGTTCGCTGCATACTCGCAAGACGTTGATGTTCGTTCCGCTGTACCACTCAGCCTCAAGGTCACCCTGCAGATAGCTGGCTCTGCCGAAAACGTTACGGTCCAAGGCGAGGCGAGCGACCTTTTGGAAAACGATCCGACGTTTCACGCCGACGTTGACCGGCAGTTGTTCGACAAGCTTCCGCTGGAGAGCTCTTCGTCGGAGCTGAGTTCGCTGGTCACGCTGGCCTCGCCGGGTGTTGCGGCAGATTCCAATGGGCTCTTTCACGGTATGGGAGACCATGCCGAGAACTCGTTTTCCCTGGATGGCCAGCCGATTACGGACCAGCAGAGTAAAGTATTTTCCAATCAGATTCCGCTCGATGCCGTGCAGTCGATGACGGTCATAGGCGGAGCGCCACCGGCTGAGTTCGGAGACAAGACCAGCCTAGTGATTGACGTGACCACGCGGTCGGGGCTGGGTGCGACGACACCGCACGGCGCCGTCACCGCCAGTTATGGTACTTTTGGCAGCTCAAACGTGGGTTTCAACCTTTCCTATGGCGGCAAGACCTGGGGGAATTTCATCGCCGCCAATGGGCTCGACACCGGCCGTTTCCTCGACCCACCGGAGTTTGTCGTTTTTCACGCACACGGAAACGAAGAGAACGTGTTTGACCGCTTCGACTACGTGTTTTCGCAGGCGGACGCACTACACTTCAACTTTGGTTTTACGCGCTCCTGGTTCCAGAATCCGAACTCGTATGACAACTTGAACATCGGCGTCGTCGGTCCGAACGGGCTTCCAGTAGGGCCGACCGATCAGCGCTCCAAGATCCTGACCTTCAACATCGCGCCCACGTGGACACACACATTAAGCCCGAATGCTGTTCTCAACGTGACGGGCTATGTACGACGCGACGCCTACAACTACTACCCCAGCAACGACCCCTTCGCGGACCTTGGCCCAGCAAATCTCCAGAGGGAAACCGTCGCCCAGCAGCGTACGCTTCTTAATGCCGGCGCCCTCGCGAACGTCACCTATACCAGGGGCATTCACAACGTGAAAGCCGGTGTTATGTATGAGCAGACGTTCCTGAACGAGAATGACCAGCTCGGGATCGTCGATCCAACCCTCAATGCACCCTGCTTAAATGGAAATGCCGTGCCGGTCAACGGTTTTACCAACCCCTCGCAGTGCGCGGCAGCCGGATACCAGCCAAACATCGCTTCGAACCCGAATGCGCCCAACTCCGCTCTGTATCCCTTGTTCAACAATGTCTTGCTGCCCTACGACCTGACGCGCGGAGGAGTCCTGTTCCCATTTGTTGGTCACACCGACGTTAAGGAACTCGCGATGTACGTGCAGGACAATATCAATGTGCGCAACTGGAGCTTCAATCTGGGGATTCGCGGCGACTTGTACAATGGCCTTGCCGTCGCCAGCCAAGCGGAGCCCCGCGTCGGAATCTCGTATAACATCCAGAAAACCAACACCGTTCTTCGTCTCTCCTATGCACGCACCTTGGAGACTCCTTTCAACGAGAACCTGGTGCTCTCCAGCCTGGGATGCAACTCGCCCGTATTGAATCCTCTTCTGGCCTGCTCATCGAGTACGACGACGCCACTGGCACCCGGCTTTCGCAATGAATTCCATGCCGGCCTGCAACAAGCCGTCGGAAGGTTTCTGGTGATCGACGGCGAGTACATCTGGAAGTACACGCACAGCGCTTACGACTTCAGTGTGCTGGGCAACACACCGATCACGTTCCCGATCGAATGGCATAACTCGAAGATCCCGGGTTGGGCGTTGCGTGCCAGTGTACCGGTGTACCACGGCTTCAGCGCGCTTGTGGTCATGTCCAGTGTCGCTGCCCGGTTCTTCAACCCGCAGATCTCGGGAGCCGGAGCCACTCCCTCGGCGCCGTCGGGGGTTTTCCGCATTGACCACGACGAAGCCTATAACATGACTGCGCACCTGCAATATCAGACCCCCTGGAAACGTGGCCCGTGGTTCGGGTTCAACTGGCGTTACGACAGCGGGCTGGTGGCCGGCTCAGTCCCCTGCTACGGAATCTCTCCGTTTAACACTTGCCCGCAATCGACTACGCTCAACGGGCAACCGGCGATCATAATGACAAATGGGTCTCTAATCCCGTTTACCGCCGACCAGGAGTTTCAGGCTGGATTCACTTGCAATGGCGTGCATGCAACTCCAACGACGCCCCTGCCGTTTACCTGCCTGGCATCGCAGTTCGGTTCTACGCTCACACAGGTGCCGACACCGGGGACCGAAAATGACGACCACAATCCTCCACGTATTGCGTCACGAAGCCTGTTTGACTTGGCCATCGGCGACGACAACCTCTTCAAGACCGATAGGTACAAGTGGAGTCTGCAGCTTACGGCAATTAACCTGACTAACAAGTATGCGCTGTACAACTTTCTGTCGACGTTCAGCGGCACGCACTACGTGACGCCGCGGGCGCTGACAGCGCAGATTGGGTTTCACTTCTAGGGCTGGTGCAAGCTCGCGTCCAAGTGGGAATACTCCCATCCAAGCAAAGGAAGCTTGGGTGGGGCACCCGCCCGGAGCGGCCTACCAAAGGTCTAGAACCTTCGTGAGCGCCGATGTGACGCGGCTCACTGCTTTGCTGGGCCGATGGGCCTAGCGTGATCTGGAACGCTTGTGATGTTTGCGGCCCATACTGGTCCCTGGCCGCCCCGAGCAAGCATACGTTAGGTTTCGCCTATACTCGGGCCAACATCGATGTGCACTGCTTAGGCAGGATGCCGAGCGCGTGGAAGCTTCCACACTTATTGAATCAAGGTGGCGGCGATTGGCAGTTCAACTGTAAAGTCCAAAAACGGTTGAACCAACAACATAGACACGGAGCAGCAGGTACGAGGAGCAAGAGCTAGAGAAATAGCAGAGTCAAAGTCAAGACAGCAGTGAGTAGTACCCTCCCCGATCGCGAATCGCTGGCGGTTGCGTCGTGACCGTCGGCGTCTCAAATCGCATGCCTGTTCGTTTTGCCGGTGCCCGTGTGTGGCGCACCCGCGTCGGCTTGGTTCTTGAAGGCCTACAGTTTGCCTACGCTGCGTATCTCCATGCGGCGCTTTACCTGGCTGTCGAATGCCTTTTTCAAGAGAGTCGATAACCACGGTCACGCAGTTGCGCTGTACTTCATGGACTACAACTTCTGCCGGGTTCATTCCACGTTGCGCGTGACTCCAGCGATGGAAGCCGGACTCAGCGATCACGTTTGGAGCATTGAGGAATTGTGCGCATTGCCTCCTGAATCGGAATCGGCAGCAAAACGGATCGACAAGAAACTGCTATTGAAAGCGCTCGCCGAGGAGTAAGATTTCGCGTAACAGAACGGACTGAACGCGGCAGAAGGGGCCGTCTAGAGAGGCCAATGCTATGCCAACGAAATACTTTTGCCCCCACTGCCGATGGCAGATGGATTTCGATCAACTCAACCCTGATGATCCGTACTGCCCCCGGTGTAGCGCGAAAATAGACCCGAAGAGCGTGGGGGCTGCCAGGCACAACAAGGCATTTGAAGCAACGTATCCACTGGGGTGCATGGGCTTATTGGCGTCGGTCGTCCTCTGCATTTTCATCGCTGATCAGACTGAGCGCATATTTCATATCGGTGCTGGCTGGCTATTGCTGCCACTTGTGATTGCGGCCTATGTATATGGCTATTTCAAACTAGTAAACCGCATCGCCAATTCAAAGGAGCCTCCTCCCAAGACCACTAAGATCTTCCCGATGTAGCACAATAGTTAACCATGAACGTCGATCTTCCGGCTGAAGAGGCTGCGGGTAGTGGCTCAATTTGAAATTTTTGCGGTGTCCATCAAACGCTGCGGGTTACGCCAGCAATGGAGGCGGGCCTGAGCGATCACGTTTGGACAGTCGAGGAATTGATAGCGCTTATGGATGCCGCAAGCTGAGGGTATAAAATGCCACGACAAAGCCGCCCACTAGGGTTAGAATCATCACCCAATCCAAAACATCGAGGCTCCTAAGGCGTGTGCGCAAGTAAAACATGGGCGAGGGTCGCTCTGGCAATGAACGCACTTGGGGCTGTGTTGCTCTTCTATTCATTTCAGGCGACTTCCTCGGATTTCAAACTCGTCACCGCAAAAGGCACATCCGCTCTGTCGAAAATCACCCCGTAGCTGCGGCTAAGTTTACGGGGGCCGGTTTGGCCTCCACTTCATAACCAAGCTGGCGTAGCAGGCGCAGCAGTTTCAGGGCGCGTTGGTGTTTCTTGCGGGGATCAGGGTCGCTGCCTTGCTCTACGAATTGCACTCCCTCATGCAGGATTTTCCACACCAGCCCTGTCGAAAATCACCCCGTAGCTGCGGCTAAGTTTACGGGGGCCGGTTTGGCCTCCACTTCATAACCAAGCTGGCGTAGCAGGCGCAGCAGTTTCAGGGCGCGTTGGTGTTTCTTGCGGGGATCAGGGTCGCTGCCTTGCTCTACGAATTGCACTCCCTCATGCAGGATTTTCCACACCAGCCGACACTGTCGAAAATCACCCCGTAGCTGCGGCTAAGTTTACGGGGGCCGGTTTGGCCTCCACTTCATAACCAAGCTGGCGTAGCAGGCGCAGCAGTTTCAGGGCGCGTTGGTGTTTCTTGCGGGGATCAGGGTCGCTGCCTTGCTCTACGAATTGCACTCCCTCATGCAGGATTTTCCACACCAGCCGACAGAGGCGATGAGCGACGGCCCAGATCGCGGCCTTGTAGCCCAGGCGGGGCAGCAGGCGACGGAACACCGCCTGAAAATGACTGCCGTTCTTCTTCACCGCCGCATGCGCTGCCTGATTCAGGATGCGACGCAGGTAGCGATTGCCTTTGGCGCAGCGACTACTGTGGTTCTGCTCGGCGCTTTCCTGTTGTCCGGGGCAGGTCCCCACCCACGAGGTCAAGTTGGCGGCCGAGGCAAAGGTGCTGGCCTGCGCGCCCACTTCGGCGATCACCTGCTGCGCCGAGTCGGCTCCGAAGCCGGGAACCTCGGCCAGGCGAAGCACCGCTGCCGCTGCTGCCGGCTCCGCCTGCATGGCCTCGGCGATCATGCGGTTGAGCTGCTCGATCTGTTTGGCCATCATTTGGTAGCGGTCCAGATAAAGGCCCAGCAGTTGGAGATGCAGGGGCAGGGGATGGCCGCTCAAAGCATCGATGAGTTGGGCCTGGCTACAGCGCAGCCGCTCATCGCCCAAGGCCGCCAGCTTCGCCGGGTCGGTCTGGCCGTCAGCCAAAGCCCGCAGGATACGATAGCCGCTGACCCCCAGCAGATCGCTGATCACGCTGGACAGCTTGATCCCCATTTCCTCCAGCAGACACTCCAGTTGACTATGCAGTCGCGACTGCTCGCGGCTGAGCTGCACTTTCATCCGGGTCAGGGTTCGCCACGTGCGCTGCTCGCCGCTGGGTACGAAGCTGAGATCTAACTCGTTGGCTACCAGCCGCCGCACCAGCCGTTCGGCGTCTTTAAAATCATGCTTACGGCCACGTGGAGCGCGATTGGAGTAGGCCTGCGCCAGTTGCAAACGCAGGTACGGCTCCAACTCGTACCACACCGGCTTCCAGTACTGCGCGGTCGATTCCATCACGGCTTCGTCCACCGCTTGCTGCCGCAGCCAAAGGGACAAGCGCTGCAATTCGCTGTGAGTGGTTCCAAATCGGCGGCGTTCCGGCTCTTGCTCCGCGCCGACTTGGCACACCACCACCATCAGCACTTTCTTATGTACGTCGATGCCCGCTACCTTATATCCCATAGCTTCCTCCTGGCGGGGAAGGGTAGAAGGTGCGGCCTCAGACATTACGCACTGTCACGCGCTACTGCCCCTCCCGCCGGGCGGGATGAGCAGCGCACACTCATCGGTTCAAAACGCATCTTCCAGGCCAGACTCGGACACGGCCTCAAGTCATCCAGAGCGGAGACGGCCTTTACCGTTCCACGCCTCAGCTATCGTACGATTGGCCTAGCCGATTTTCATCTTCTTGGGTGGGCCGCAGGCCCATGAACACTCGGACTGGACATGAATTAACGCAATATGCAGTGTGCGTCAACAACTATACGCTCGTCGAAACCGATACCGAAAAGTACGGCATAACAATGGGGACGGGTGGGTGTCCGAACTGGAAGAATTCTAAATTCGCAGCCATCGTCAACATCGAACAACCTATATTCGTCACCATCGGTTTCATCCTCACTTTTTGTGGATTCGCGATCCAGTTTTTCTCTTCCGTCCGCCAAGAACGAGAGGGAACTACGGGCGGAGATACGCCGGTTGAAAGCTGAGGCCAAAGCGCGGAGCTTAAATTCAAATTGAGCCACTACCCGCAGGCTGCGCTCTGCCAGTCTTTTCTAATCGAAGAATGAGCCTGGAGGAAGCCTGAGGGGATGGCGGAGGAAAGCTCCTTTCTTGATTTTGTATAGAACGAGTCTAGCAGCCGTCGGGGCTGTGGCAATGTGGGAATCGCGAAGCGATTTCCAAGGTGGGTGCGAAACCCGCAGGGTTTTGCATGCACCGTCATTTCCGCAGCCCTTGCGCAGGCTGCCGCAACTGCTCGAAGAGTTTGCCTTTGGCTTGCTGCATGCGCTGGGCGGCTTCGGTATCGCTGACCGCAGCGGCGATGCGTTGTAGAACAGCGACGGTGAGTCCCGGGCGTAGCGCGGGTGCGGGGTGGAGGGCCAGCAAGGTCTCCAGCGGGGTTTGATAGCGCCGGTAGCGGCGTTGTTGACGGCCTTTTTCGTCGACTTCGAGATCGGCTTGGGCGCAGGGGCGATGGTAGTTCAGATAGGGATTCAAGTGCGCGCTGTAGAACTGCTGGATGCGTTCAGCGTGTTCGGCATGGATGTAGCCGTAGCCCATGTGCTTGCGGACCACCGCGCCATTTTTGGTTTCTACTAACCCGTTGTCGTTGCTGTGGCGGGGCCGGCTTTTGGTTTGCTCGATCAGCAACTTATTCAGGAGATGGGCTATGGTCTGGTTGATGAACTCGCTGCCGTTATCGGAATGGAAGCCGTGGATGGGGAAGGGGAACTGCCGCAGCAAAGAGGCCAGCACAGGCTCCAGCCAAGCTTCGCTGATGTGGGCGGTGGCGCTCACGATCTCCCACTGCGTGATCTGATCGACGGCGTTGATGTGGTACACGCCTTTGGCTCCCGGTCGATCGCCCTGATGCACGGTATCGACACGCACATAGCCGGGTCGGCCTTGCGGGTCGGGCCGTCGGCGCTCGCCGATGCTTACCGCCGTGGGCCTGGTTTTGGTGTAATTCAGGCGACGTTCCCGGTAGCGTTGCTGGTGGCGCAGGTTGTACAGGTGAGCCACCGAGATGGAGGCCAGCCGCTGGTACTCCGGCTTGCCGTAGTCCTGGTACTCGCGCTCGAGAATGCGCCGCGTGGCCGGTCCGCTCAAGGTTTCGTGGGCCTCATCGACGCGGGCCAGCAGTTCGATATCGGCGCGGGTATAGCGTTGCGGAAAGCGGTGCCGTCGATAGTAAGGGGGCTGCAGTTCGCCGTTGGCCCGAAAGCGAGCGATCAGCCGCGTCACCTGGGCCCGGCTCAGGCCGGTCATCTTCTCCAGGTAGCGCCGCACCAAGCCACGGGCTTTGCGGCCTTGTTTCGGATAAAGCTGTTGGCGCAGAACCTGCTCCACCCAGCCGTAAGTCTGCTTGCGATTTTCGCCTTCGAACCGGATCTCTTGGCTGGCGTTTAGAAAAGCCTCCATCTGATCCAGGGTTAGTTTCTCGGCTTCGTGCACGCTGGTTGTCAATCCTCAGCATGCCACGCCCCCCAGGCTCATCTTGTATTGGAAACCGACTTCGCCTTCAGGCTCATCTCGTATTGGAAGAGACTCTGCCTTGACACTGCCCTTCCATGAATTTATCCTTAGTGTTTACCTTAAGAACGATCCCGCCCGTCTGTACCTGCCAGCGTTTCCCGTCAGGAGCTTGGCCTGCCAGACCCGGTTCCGACCGGAGCGAAGGGCTATTCTGGGCGTTTTCTTAGGCGGGTGCTGTTATGCTGATTCGGGTTCGGGAGCTGGAACTCCGCAATTTGGAGTTCAACGAAGACTATCAGCCCGGCGCCATCGAGTTTGGTCCCGACTTCCGGCAGATCGGTCCGTTGCACAGTGCGGGCCGGGCCGAGCTGATCGTGGAGCATCGCGGGCACCACCAGAACGTCGAGGACATACGGCTGGTTGGCAAGGTGGAAGCGCACTTGGAGTTCAGTTGCGCGCGCTGCCTGGAGCCGGTTGGCGAGGAAGTGAACTGGGCGTTTGACCTGATCTACCGGCCGTTAGGGGTGGATCGCCGCGCCGATGAGGTGGCGATTACCGAAGCCGAGACCGAGATCGGGTATTATCAAGGCGAAGGTCTCTTGCTGGAAGATGCGCTGCGAGAGCAGGTGCTGTTGGCCACGCCGGTCAGGGCGCTGTGCCGCGAAGATTGCAAGGGATTATGCCCGCATTGCGGCACTAATCTGAACGTCGAGCAATGCCATTGTGAGCAACATCTTAGCGACCCCCGTTGGGAAGCGCTGAACGAAATCAAAAAGAAGCTGCAAAGCTAAAGTTCCGATCGCGCGGCAAGGCCGGGCGGTCCTAGTTAAGAGGTTTGAATGCCTAATCCGAAACGACGTCATTCCCAGGCGCGTACGTCCAAGCGCCGTTCCCACGATCATCTGACGGCGCAGTCCTTGTCCGAGTGCCCCAACTGCCACGAGCGCAAATTGCCGCATCGTGCCTGCCCGAAATGCGGTTACTATAAGGGCCGCGAGGTCATCGCAGTCGAAGAGAGCACCAGCTAATACACTCGCGGTGGCGCTCTTTTTCGGCGAAACTCGGGCGGTAGGCTACAGCAGTGCGCTGGCAAATTGAAGCTGTACCGCTTCCTCGGTTTGACGGTTACGAAGATTTGCGACTGACAGACTGACATGCCAACCACCATCGCTCTTGACGCCATGGGCTCGGATCGAGCCCCTAAACCCGAAGTGGAAGGCGCCATTCTCGCCGCGCGTCACTACGACGTGGAAGTCCTGCTGGTGGGAAAAGAGGACGTGGTCCGCGCCGAGCTCGACCTGCACCCTTTCTGGCGCAGGCTCTCCATCCGCGTCGTCAACGCCCGTGAAGTTATCGGCATGCAAGAAAAGGCGGCGCAGGCGATGCGCAGCAAGCGTGACTCGTCCCTGCGCGTCGGACTGCGACTGGTGCGCGACGGCAAGGCGGAAGGTTTCGTCACGGCGGGCAACACCGGCGCAGCCATGGCGACCGCCAAGATGGTTCTGGGCGCGATCCCGGGCGTGGACCGTCCGGCACTGGCTGCGGTATTTCCCACCGCGCAAGGCACCGCCACCATACTCATCGACGTGGGCGCCAATGTCGATTCCAAACCGCAAAACTTGCAGCAGTTCGCCATCATGGGCGATATCTACTTCCGCAGTATTTTTGGAGGGAAGTTTCCCAGTGCCGAGCATCCACGTGTAGGTTTGCTTTCCATCGGCGAGGAAGAGAGCAAGGGTAACGAGCTTACCCGTGAAGCCTACAAGCTGATTCGAGAATTGCCATTGAATTTCGTGGGCAATGTCGAGGGGCGCGATCTCTACAACGGTAAGGCCGACGTTCTGGTGTGCGACGGCTTTGTCGGCAACGTGGCACTGAAGATTTCCGAGGGCATGGTCGAGACGGTGCGCTTTCTGCTGAAGCAATCGTTGCAAGCCACCATCAGCAGCCAAGTTGGCTTCCTGCTGTCACGCAAGGCCTTTGCCGATTTCAAGAAGCGCCTCGATTATTCCGAGTACGGCGGCGCGCCGCTACTGGGTCTGAAGGGCGTGTGCATCGTCAGCCACGGATCGTCGAACGCGAACGCGATCAAGAACGCCGTGCGGGTGGCCATGGAGTTCGCTAACAGTCAACTGAACGACGTGATTCAGGAGCGCATTGCCGCTGCCAGCAAGAACCTGAACAACCACGTCAGCGACGCGGCCGCGGCCGGCCCGGTCGGCAGTAGCCTGGTGTAACGCGTGCTTGCCCGCAACAGGCTCTGCCATCTCAAGTTCTTAACCGCACGATTTAGCGAGGCACGATGAGTTCGCACTCCTCTCCCATCGCATTTCTCTTTCCCGGACAAGGTTCGCAAGTGGTTGGAATGGGCAAGGAACTCGCCGCCCTGTATCCGGTGGCGAGGGAAACGTTCGACGAAGCTGACGATGCGCTCGGCTACAAGCTTTCGCAACTGTGCTTCGAGGGTCCCGAAGATCAGCTCAAGATGACCGAGGTTACGCAGCCGGCGATCCTGACGGTGTCGGTAGCGGCATGGCGCGTGCTTCAGTCAAAAGCGATTACCCCAAACTACGTTGCCGGCCACAGCTTGGGAGAATATTCGGCACACGTGGCTGCGGGCACGCTATCGTTCACCGACGCGGTGCGCACGGTCCGCAATCGCGGCAAGTATATGCAGGAGGGAGTACCGGTAGGTGTGGGCGCCATGGCTGCGATACTCGCGTTGTCGAGCGAGAAAGTGCAACAGCTGTGCGAAGAGTCGGCGCAGGGAGAGGTCTGCCAGGCGGCGAACCTGAACTCGCCTGACCAGACAGTCATCTCCGGCAGCAAGGCGGCCGTGGAACGCGCGGCCGAGTTGGCGAAGAAGAATGGGGCAAAGCGCGCCATAATGTTGCCCGTCAGCGCACCCTTCCACTGCGCACTGATGCAACCCGCGCAGGACAGGCTGGCAGAAGACCTGCGCGAGCTGACGTTTCATGCGCCCGAGGTTCCTTTGATGTGCAACGTGGATGCGACGCTGGTCACCACGGCCGAGCAAGCACGCGATGCGCTCATACGCCAGGTAACAGGAGCGGTGCAGTGGGACAAGTCCATGCGCGGACTGGCGGCACTTCCAGTGCACAATTTCGTGGAGGTCGGCCCGGGCAAGGTGTTGTGCGGACTCCTCCGGCAGATTGACCGTTCGCGCACCTGCGTTAACGTGGAAGACGAAGCCTCACTGCAGAAAACGGTAGACCACCTCAGCAAGGCCTCGGTGAAGCCAGACTAAGACTCCCTTACAGCTACTTCGCTTGTTCGCCGTGCACTTCCAAGGTCCACTCAACCACAGTTCGCCTGAAGGCATCGCGCCCGACCGAACCTGCATCTGCCCGCAGTTATCGCAGGTGGAGCGGAAAGCGTGGCGATCCAATTCGAATCACTAGGATTGTGATCGAATCGTTCGACGACACGGGGGTAGTTACAAGCCTGGCACAGGATGTGGGCGGCGACGATGAATGGGCCTTTGCTAGCGGACATAATATGGCTCTACATTAAACCAAATTTGCAACCCGGCCCACTGACAAGCCGCGGCAGTCCGCCTAGTGGCAGCCGGCAAATTTCGCTGACGCTATCTGGGTGCTCCAGTCGTGAGGCTGAGTGACCATATAGTATTCGGTGGAGTACCAGAAGGTGCAGCCATCCTGATCGATCCGCATGCTGCTGTAGTTACCCCACGGGCTTGACTGCTGCGAGCCCGTTCCGTTAATGACCGTCACCTCATCTTCCATTGTGCCCAGTGGATCGTTGAAGGTGCGCCCCGTAATTGCAATCGAAGGATACATACTCGAACTGGACTCGCTGTAACCGAGCAGGATGTCGTACTTCTTGTCGCGAGCGATGGAGCCCATCCAGCGGTAGTTCGAGTCGGAGCGAAAGTACCCGATTGGAACAGCGAGATGCTGATGCCGATAGTCTCGGCCGCCTGCCACCGGGTGATCTTCTTCGCCATGGCCTCTTCGCAGTTGGCAGTCATCGCCGCAGAGGAATGGAAAGACAGGGCGGCACCGGCAACCCATCCCTTCCGCGGGTCCGCACTTTGCATCGCCACGGCTTACTGGTTTTGCCCCGGATGCTTCGTGCCGGCGGCCAAGTTCGCTTTGAACCTTTACTGCAACGGCAACCGAGCTGCAACCATGTAGCCGAATTGCCCGACCTTGCTGTGCAGAACCTTGCCGCACCCGTTGACACTCAAGAAATCTGCGACGGCGGCCACAGGCAAGCGGTGACCTTGGGGTGGACCGGGAGGCGGAGACATATCTTCACGCCAATCCAGTATGGCAATGGTACCGCCGGGAACAGTAATCCGGGATGCTTCTCGCAATGCCGCCAAGTGATCGTTCGAGCTCATGCCAGATGTTCGCGTAGAGAGCAATATCGACGCTTCCCGGCAGAAATGGAAGTTTTGTGGCTTCCCCTTGATGAAGAGAGATATTCCGCGGAGCATCCGGCTCTTCGAGTTTCTCTCGCATTCGATCGAGCATCTCAGACTGCAGATCGACAGCGAACACCCGTCCAGACGCGCCAATCGCGCGCGCGACAGGAATGCTGAAATAACCAGTACCAGCTCCGACATCCGCAACTCTCATTCCTTCGCGAAGGTCCAAGCGCGCCAAAACGTCCGCCGGAGGAAGCCACTTCAACCGCTCAGGATCCTCCAGCTTGTGGGCCTCAGTATGTTTAAAAGTGCGATCGTTCATTCGTTCCCCCGGGAAGATTAGGCTGTAGTTGGGAATCCGCAGTTTGCTCCTGTTGGTGGTCCTTCCGTTCGAGCCTCGACGGAACAGGTATTGCTTCGTCAGGTTGGCACTCCCAGCTTGGGTAACAACCATTGCGTGAGCACCAGGTAGGCAATCAGAAACAAGCCGATTGACAGGATGTCTTTCATGCAAAACTCCGGAGCGATAGCCGTTCAAGAAGGGTCATCGCAGTTCGTCCAAAATCATTCTCTTCAGGCTAATATTTATTGCGGCCGGCCATCACTCCGCCGTCCACGTCCCATATCGCGCCCGTGACCCAGGATGCTCTGTCACTGAGAAGAAAGCAGACAACCTCCGCGACCTCCTCCGGAGTTCCTATGCGTCCGATGGGATGAAAGCTATTGAATCCCTGCAGCGCCTCATGCACCTGCTCTGTGGGAATGAAGGCCTGATAGATTGGCGTCTCGACCACAGCCGGAGAAACGGCATTGACCCGGACCTTCCCGGCCGCAAGCTCCATCGCCAGATGCTGAGTAAAGGAGTGAAGACCTGCCTTGGCCATGGAATATGGCGAAGAAGGCGTCGCTTGAACGGACTGTCGGGCCCACATCGAGCCAATATTGACGATCGCGCCGCCCTTGCCGCGTTTCATCATGTTTTGTGCAACGCGCTGCGTAATAAAGAACGAGGCTTTGTTCAAGCCCATGTAACGGTCGTAGTCCTCGGCCGTGTGTTCGAGAAAAGGCTTCGGCCGAAAAACTCCGGCGCTGTTCACCAGCAAGTCCACAGTTGAGTACTTGTCGCCGATGGTCGACAGCAGTTGCTGAAGTTGTGCTGGATCAGTAATGTCCGCGGCTTCGGTGCTGAGTCTTCCGAACGGACGCAGCTCCGTCTCCGCAGTCTTGAGCTTGTCCGGGTTCTTTCCGACAATCAGTACGGTTGCCGCGCCTCGTTGCAACAACAGCTTGGCAACCGCGGCCCCAATACCGCTGCTACCACCCACCACCAGTGCGCTCTTCCCTGCAAAGTCTTCGTGCGTGTTCAAATCCCCTCCGGTATTCCTGGTCTCCTATTTGACTTCTTTCGCAGAGCGGGTAGTGATGCCGAATAGTGCCCAGGCTGGACAGAAGCGGAACACACCTGTCACCACCGCAATGGCGCCCACAACGTATGCGACGATTGCGAGTGTTCCGGTGAAAATGTGGAAAAAGGCCAAAGCCATCAGCCCCAAACCGATCACAATGCGAACCGCACGATCGATACCTCCAACATTGAACGACATCTTATTGCCTCCTTGGAACGCCACACAACTACAACGCGACTGTGGCGTTGGATTCGTCTGCCACGCTGAATTCCCAGCCGCAATACTCCCCCTCCAGAGCATCCGGGGGACAATGAAGGCACCGCGTGCGAATACTTGGATCCACCGTTCGGGCAAATGTCTCGAACTCCACTGTGCCGACGGACTTGCAAGGAAAATCCGCAAGCCCCTTGCGTCTGCGAGTCTCCTGCACGCGGCAGATATCCATGAAGAACCGCAGATGTTTGCCGTCCTCCGACCATTCGGCCCTCTGAGAGTTGATCAGGCTGTACTGCCGCAACCCCAGAGCTTTTTCCAGCGCCGCCAAGCCGCCGCCAGGCGAGATGTTGAAGGTCGTCATGATGTGGTGTGCTTCGGTCATCGCGAACCGCTGCCATGCGATCCTGTCTAGCTCAATAGCGGCATTCATACCAAAACCTTCCTCCGCCGCCAGGAACCAGCAACCGTCATGAGCCAGCCAGTTCTTCGCGAACATTTCGAGGGCGCGTAGCAGGTCCTCGCGATTCATGGAATGGAAGGCTGTTTTGCGTGTCTCGGTTGGAATCTCTGTAAGATTTGGCATTCATCATTCCTTGAGTTCGGGTTTGGCCGTTCCCATTCTCTTATCGCTGCGAACAAAGGCCGCCGCGCATATTCAGGTCTCCAGCTTCACCGATACAAAATGCGGCAGGTCTGATCCGCCTGGTCGCTGTCATTGTCATTCCGCCCCTTCGGCACTCTCAGACGGGGCTAGCATGCCAGGAACCGGTTTGGGCGCGGCGACTGCGTCACGCGTTTGGCTTAGCGTTGCCGCCAGTGAAGTCTTTGGAAGGTGGCGCACAACCGGGTCGATCAGCCAGTGCAGTCCTGCCGGCACGTCACGACTCAATGCCACTGCTTCAATCTCTATGTAGACGCCTCGGTCGCGTTCTTCGAAGCGTGTAATGTTATAGATCCGCCGTATGTAACCGTGCCCTTGATCGGGCGGCAGTTTGCGCTGGCTGGGTTCGCCGTAGTTCTCGACGTCCTGCAGGCGCGTCGTGTATGAAACGGTATACCACCTGTGTTCGTCGAGTTTGGTGGTTTGCAACTCGTAGTCGCCCTCCAAAACCGGCGTCACAAACAGGACTTTTTGCCGCAGTACCATTGAAAATTTGTATTCGTCGCCGGCATGGCTGAGCAGGTGAGCGTCGGCTACGGTTGGGTTAAAGAACTGCCCGTATCGGTCGTAATCATTGAGTTGGGCGACAACATCGCCAATTTTCGCGTTGGAAACAAAGACATCGCCGACCCAGTCGGTGACGATCCCGTGAGGCACTGCTGTGTGACCATTGTTACCGACCGGCGATATCACAATGGCACCGCCACGCAGTCGGGCGCTCAGACCGGGGTCGCGATCAATCAAGAGAAATGAATTCTGCTCACGAACGTCACGCTCCAGACGTGCGTTCGTTGCCTGGATGTATTCGCTCCAGGCGGCCAGCGTCTGCGGCTTAAGTGTATCGGTTTGCGCCAGAAGCGGTATTGTCAAGACTGCAAGAAGCACCAATCCTACTGGAGTTTTCACGCCACCCTCCTCGTCTCCGGTTGGTCCACAAGCCGGTTCATGAGTTGGCTCTTTAGCGCTCAGGCATTCGCTACTTCTACTTGCTCCACCGTGCGCGCGAAGACTTTTGGCTGCAATTTGATCTCGCTCTTCAGAGAGCGCGAAACAAGGCAAGGGCGCTCAGCCTTTTCCAGCAGACGTATGGCACGGTCACGGTCGGAATCATCGCGGATCTCAAGGGTTGGCTGAACGATAACCTGAGTGAAACTGTATCCGCCCTCACCCTTCTCCAGGACCGCTTCAACATTCGCCTCCAAGGAGAGGTATTCGAACTTCGAGAACTCGGCTATGGCTCGAAACGTTGTGACGAAACATGCCGCGACGGCCGCCGTGAAAAAGTGTTCTGGCGTCCATGTGCCAGCCTCGCCCATGAACTCGGGTGGCGCACTGAATCGTATCGGCTCGGCAATTTCCTCCGCCGAAACGACCCCCTTGCGTCCGTCGGTCCACTTGGCTGTCGTGTAATAGCGATAAATAGATTCCATGGCACCCCTTTCCGAGTCACATCCGGGACTCATTGAATGAACGCATCTCCGGTTCGATTCGTTACAAGCAAAACACGCATGGGAAAACCGGCGGCCATTTCGCCCGACTTTTCATCATCTGCAGGCTAGAAGGTTTCAACCATCCCGACGGGGACGCTAACTTGTGGCACCCACGGTTTCTAGCTGACTATGTCTCGACGGGCCTAAACCGGCCGAAACGGTATCGAGGGCTTGGCGTAGATCGGCGATCAGGTCTTCTACGTCCTCAATGCCCACGGAATAACGAACGAGGCCGTCACTGAATCCGGACAAGCGCCGATCTTCAGGGGAGATGCTCGCGTGGGTCATCGAGGCCGGATGCTCGATGAGCGACTCAACGCCTCCGAGCGAGACTGCCAGCGCGGCGAGCCTGACCCCGTCCATGAGCAGACGCCCGGCCTCCATTCCGCCTTCAAGTTCAAAGCTGATCATGGAGCCGAACCCCTTCATTTGGCGTTTGGCCAGCTCGT
Organism: uncultured Acidobacteriaceae bacterium; assembly: GCA_963794545.1. Taxonomy (GTDB): domain Bacteria; phylum Acidobacteriota; class Terriglobia; order Terriglobales; family Acidobacteriaceae; genus Bog-257. Next base: position 582,133 of record CAWCEH010000005.1, on the reverse strand, counting down.
GTTGCGGGTGGGATTCTAATCCGATGTAGCGGACCGCTTTGACTTCAGGTTGTACTTCGAGCCAGCGAGCTATTTCCAGCGCACTCTGTTGGGCCCGTTCGATGCGGATCCCAAGGGTTTTCAGACCGCGAAATACCAGGAAGGCTTGGTGAGGGTCCATATTGCAGCCTGAGTTCACCATCATCCGGCGCAAGCGTTTGTAGATCTCCATTTCCTTCGCTACCAGGATTCCGCCCACCACGTCGGAGTGCCCGTTGATGAATTTGGTCACGGAGTGAAGGACCACATCAGCCCCGAGGTCCAACGGGCGTTGCAGATAGGGACTAGCGAAGGTGTTGTCCACAACCAGCAGGCAGCCATTTCTGTGGGCGATGGCCGCGACCTTTTCGATGTCGGTGACTTGCATGGTTGGATTCGCGGGGGTCTCTACATAGACGAGTTTGGTATTGGGCCGCAGTGCGTTCTCAACTTGGGCCAGATCACAAGTATCGACGTAGCTGGACTCGACTCCGAACCGCGAAAAGTCTTTCTCCATGAGGCCGCGGGTTGGGCCGTAGACGGAGGCTGTACTCACGACGTGAGCCCCGGCGTTTAGTAGAGCAAGGTAAACCGTGCAAATTGCCCCCATACCGGAACTGGTGGCGATGCCGCCGCAACCGTTTTCGAGCTCAGCAACATTGTCCTCCAGGGCGCGAACCGTTGGGTTGCCGATGCGGGTGTAGATGAAGCCATCCTGCTCGCCGGAGAAGAGGGCCGCGCCCTCGGCGGCACTGCGGAATGCGAAGGTGGAGGTCTGATAAATCGGAACATTAACTGATCCGGTCCGGTCAGTTTTGTGACCAGCATGAACCAGTTTGCTGTTGATGCCGAGATTCCTGGTTTCCACGAGATTTCCTTTCGACTCCCGGTCTTGTTGACCTGAATTGTGCGGATATTTTCCCCGGTTCAACGGCAGCCTGACCGAGAACACCCTATTGAAGACTAGTTGTCCCATGTCACCAAGACAGTGACAAAGCGCACCTGCCTACGTGATCGTAATGCCTCGACCTGCGCGGTCGATTCGAACTCGAATCACAGTGTGGGCTACGCTGTTTGTTTTCGATGCGCGCTCTACGGTATGGGCTGAGGTTTTTGCGACATCAACTCTTCGAAGCGTTTGTCGGTTCGCAAACTGGCGAACTCGGAATCGGTGTACACCCTCTTGATGTCTTTATAGCCTTCTTCCATGGCCTTGCGCAGGTACTCGAGAGAGCGATCGAAGTCGCCCGCTTGAGCGTACATTTTGGCAACCAGGAAGGAGAACGCAGCGCGGTCTTCGGGTGAGCCGGACTGCGCCATTACACCAATGCGCGAAACGCGATCAAAGATGTCGGGATCGAGTTTGTAGGCCGTCCGATATTGCAGTGCGGCCATTTGATAATCGTGCTTTCCGAAGTACGAAGTACCCATGTTGTAGTGAAATACGGCGTCGTCCGGCGCCAACGCGACGGCCTTCTTGTAGTACTTGATAGCTTTGCCGTAGTTCTTTTCTCTCTGCTCCATGTAGCCGCGATTGTTGTAGCCGGCCGGCGCCTTCTTGTCGGCTTTTATGGCTCGATCGAAGCACTTGGTCGCTTCCGGGTACTTTTGCAGGAACAGGTACGCCATGCCTTCTTTGTTCCACAGCAGCGCAGTTGGGTGCTTGGCCATTGCCGCGGAGTAAAAGTCGAGGGAATCGAGATAACGCTTTTGGGCCCTGAGGGCGTCGCCTTGTTGTTCCAAATCCGCGGCGGAAGCACTGCCATCGGGAATGGGTGAGGGCGCATTCGGCTGCTGCTGCTCATCACTGGCCAGGAGGCACAGGGGAAAGGCAAGCAGCAAGATCACGAGCAACGATAGCGGTAGCAGCGTCCGTGGCAATGGGAGACGAGCCATAGCCGGACCTCCAGAGTCCTTTGTCCAATATTAGACCTATTTTGGTGCTGGATTGTTCCCTTTCTCTGGGTCATCCGTCCCATTATTTTGCTGCTGGTCTCCATTGTCGCCCTTGCCAAAGAGACGGCTAAAGAAGCCCCGCTTCTTTTTTTGTTGTGACGGTGGGCCTGGTCCGGGCTGGACGTCAGCCCCTTGGACCGGAGTACCGCTTGGTGCGGGCTGGACCACGCCGTTGGTTGTTGGAGGCGGAGCCGCAACCGCGGGCGTTCCCAGACCAAAAATCTTGGAGAAGAATCCTCGGTGGTCCCCGGTGGCCTGGTCACAGGTCTCCTTGGGCTCCGTGCCCGCGATGAACGCAACCGTGTAGGTCTGAGGACAGGACGCAGTGGCCAGCCGGTTGGTCACTTTGTCCAAAGTGACCTCGACCACTCCGGAAGGCGCGGAAAAGTTTTTCATGTCCGCGTACTGCGGCAGTTTGGAAGCCCGCTTCATGAACTCGGCCCAGATGGGCGCGGCCGTGGCGCCGCCGCTAAGCTTTAGATCGGTGTAATCGTCGTTTCCTACCCAAACGATGCAGAGCAGGTTGGTGGTGTAGCCCGCAAACCATGCGTCATGCGAGGTTCCAGTTTTGCCTGCTGCCGGCGCTTGAAACCCTCTCGCGCGCACCGGGTAGCCAGTGCCATTGTTAATGACAGCCTCCATCATGGTGGTCAAAACGTAGGCGACACGAGGGTCGAGAACGGCCTTGCTGTCGGTCTTATAGTCGTCGAGAACGTTCCCTCGCGCATCGCGAACCGACTTCACCATGAGGGGAGTCAGATGCGTGCCCTGATTGCCAAAGACGGTGTAGGCGCCAGCCATTTCCAGCGGAGTCGCGTCGTATGCGCCGAGTGCGATCGCCGGCGTCGCCCTGACACTGGAAATTCCGGCGGCCTTGGCCAGCGCGGCCACCTTGTCGAAGCCTACTTCCTGGCCAATCCTGACCGTTGCATTGTTTAACGATAGTGCCAGAGCATAGCGAGCTGTCACTTCTCCGTTGTAGCTGTCGTGATAGTTGTGCGGCTCGTAAACCTGGTTTCCGTTGGCGATGCTGACCTGAGAATCGTCGACTAATGTGGCTGGAGTGAAAACGCCGGGGCTGTTGTTGCCGCCGCCATCGCCATCCGCATCGTCTCCGCCGGTGGCGACCAGCGTTTGTCCGGTCACCGCTGTGTTGATGGCTGCGGCGTACACGAAAGGCTTAAAGATGGAGCCCGTGGGGCGCTTGGCGATAGCGTGGTCCAACTGGCTCATGCCATAGTTCCTGCCCCCCACCAGCGCCAGCACCTCACCGGTGTGCGGATCGATGGCCACCAGCGCGACTTGCGGCATCGGTCCGGACTCGACCTTGATTTCCGTCTTCGCATCCTTGCCAGTGCCGACCTTGATCTTGTGGGCCCGCCGTTTCTGCACCTGCTCGTCCACCAACTTCATGCCGGCGTCCACCGCCTCGGCTGCGGCACGCTGAAGATCAGGGTCGAGGGTGGTGTAAACGCGATAGGCATGATCGTTCAACTCGGTCTCGCTGAACTGGTTGGAAAGCTGGTCCTTCACCAAGTCCACGAAGTACGGGGCATCGCTCGCTTCCACGTTGGGCGGCGCCACTTTCAGCGGAGCTGCCTGGGCGCGGTCAGCCTGTTGGCGGGTGATGGCGCCAGTTTCAACCATGGAGTCGAGGACCAGGTTGCGACGCTCCAATGCGCGCCTGGGATTCCTGTAGGGCGATAGATAGTTCGGACGCTGGATCATCCCCGCCAGCAGAGCAACTTCGGGCAGGGTGAGGTTCTTGATGTCCTTGTTGAAATAGGCGTGCGAAGCCTGGGCAAAGCCGTTGATGGTGAAGGAACCGCGCTGCCCCATGTACACCTCGTTGGCGTACATCTCAAAAATGCGCTGCTTGGAAAACTTGTGTTCCAATTCGATCGCGATCAACATCTCCAGCAGCTTGCGCCTGACCGTCTTCTGCGGCGTGAGGAAGAAGCCGCGCGAGAGCTGCATGGTCAGAGTGGAACCGCCCTGTCCATGACGGCCTTCGCGTACATCGATGGCAGCCGCCTCCATCAGGCGAAAGTAGTTGACGCCATTATGTTGGAAGAAGCGGCGATCCTCGATGGCGAGCACTGCGTCCACCAGCGATTGAGGGATTTCCTCAAACTTAATGATCTCCCGCTTCGACCGCTCCTCCCCCTCAAACAAGGCGGTCACCAGCTGCGGCTCCAACTCGTAGGCTGCGAGGTTGCGGCTGTCTTTCCCGGTCTCATCAATGGCGGTGACTTTGCCGTTCTCGAAACTGATTAGGGCGCCTTCCGCGGCGTGGAAGGACTCAGGACCGGGAACTACCTGGATGCCACGGGGCGTGAAAGCATAATGGCCGATCGGCGAATCGCTGTTTCCACGCTCTTCCGCGTATCCGGCTCGGCGCAACTCAGCGGCGACCTGGGCCGCGTCAAGCTTTTCACCCACCGTAACCGTCTGTGGACGGGCGTAGATCCTGGCCGCGTTGCTGAAGATGGGGCCAGCCATGCGGCGATCCACGATGTTGCCGTACTTCACATAGAAGTACGTGAATACCATCAGGAAGAGCACTCCAGCGATTACAAAGCCCGAGACGAAGAGCTTCACCAGCGGATCGGCGAGGGAGAAGCGTTGGGTGCGTGCGGGCCTTCCACCGCCACCACGGGAATTCCGACCAGACGCGGAACGGGCGGAAGCCCTGCTATCAGGTAATTTGATTCTAATTGCCACGTTTATGAATACGCAGAGAAGCCGCTCTTTCTAAGACGGCGATGCGGCGCTTTCCGTTATCTGAGATGCCAGTTTCGTCAGGAAATCCTCGAAACTTTTGGCACCCAAGTGGCGCGGCCCAAGACCCAGGCGCAGCAAACTGACGCCCGGCCAGACGAGGTAAAGGACGACTCCAGAGCAGTTCTTATTGTAAAGCAGGGAGCGCTCGCCGCGTCAGCGGAGTAAACAGGTGGTTAACGGGCGGGGATTGTAAACGCGCCGGCTTGGCAACGATTTACCGGCACTGTGAGGGTTTTAAGATTTGTGTTTCTCACGTCGAGAACAGGGGACTGATATGTGTGGAATCATAGACTTAGAGAGGTTTCAGGATTTGTGCAACCGTGGCGCGGGTAGTGCGGGCCATCAGATTCTCTGTTAAGACGCAAGTTTTTTTCTTCTCTGGATGAGGTGCCGGAGACCCTCTCTTCCTTTTTATCGTGCCACAGCTCCCAGCACGCTGCGCTCTTGCCGGCGCCCCCTCACCACCAACTCTTGCGCATTGACATCGAGGCCACAAACGTTCATCGTCGTTCTCCTATTGTGCCAGGCTGGAACCGGCTTCCCGCCCACGGCAACTCTCCGGCCGACCTTGAATACGCAGGCTTCGTGCCTCGGATTCTCCACGGTATCGGAAGAGTAAGGGCGGCAGGCCGCTCTCAAGCCAGGCTTACGCGGTTGCCAGCGTGCCTCGGGGACGGACGGCCTTCCCGCCGGACCCCTTACCTGCAATTTCCACTTAACGCCCAATTAGGTAGTGTCCTAAACTTGCGTTGATGAGCACCAGGATCAATTCTCTCCAAAGTTGTGCTTTTTATTAACGAGGTGCGCAGCGAAAAGCTCAAGAGGGACAGCGGTATCGCATATCCTGCACAAGACAGCTACATGCACGGGTTCCCCATGGTCGCCTTGTGGGCAGAACTGATAGTCCGGCCTCCCGAACCAAATCAATCCGCACTCGGGGCATTGAAAAAATCCGCTTTGCTCAGAGTCTTTCGTGAGATGTTCTGGTGAGAATGATTTAAGGTTTACCATAACTCCGTTTCATTTAGCTCGCGAGCAATTCCCGAATCTTCCACGCATGATCGGCCAACCCCGCTTCCATTGCTGGTGTCACGCGGAGGCTCTGATGTATCCGGCAGAAATTGTAATAGGCGAAGTGTAGCGCACACGCGGCTTTCAGGTTCTCCAGCTTCTTTGAAAACGCATTCGTCAACCGCGTCATGCGTCGGATCGACATTCGCATCGTCAAGTTCTGCCGCTGCACGAAAGACGTGCTCATGTGCCGGGGATCAGGATTTCCCTGCCGCACTTTGGATATTACCTCGACTATCGGCCCCGGCGAGTATCGTCCGGCTGCGTCATGCTGGCCGTAATCGCCGTACAACTTCACTATCTGGCCGAAGTCAACCTCAGCTCCAAAATGCTCTTCGACAGCAGTCATGTAAAAGCCGAATCCGTCAGTGGTCAGTTGGACACGTTTCGCGAGCCGCTGTTTCAGATCACCAATGAAGGCATCCGTAGCAGCGAGGTTGCGCTGGCAAACGTGGGGATCAGCTTTGTGTCAGCGTCAATCGCTACAAACACCCAGGCATCGCCAATTTCCTTGGGCGCTGTTTCTTGCCGACGAATGTCCAAATTTCATCGCTCTGAATGCGCTTGCAGTGGAGATTCCGCATCTTCGTGTCCATGAGGGCTATGCAGCGCTCGCCGGCCAAGACAAGTAGCCGAATGATCGTGTCACGATGAAGCCCCGTGATCCGCTCGGCGCTGCGAATGCTCGTTCCTTCGATTAGCAGTTGAATCGCCAGCAGAGCCTTATCTTCGGGAACGATCATTGCACCAAACAACCGCGCGTGTTCCTGGGTGTACGTCTTGCCGCATTGTGGACAGCGGAATCGCTGTAGGCCGTTGCGATGCTTACCGAATCTCTGGCATCCGATGCTGCACACTGAGCAATTCATGTGCCCAGATTACACGAAGCGGTTGCTGTTTGTCAAGAGGCTTTTCTTTGACTATGGGCCTTTCCGAACTGTAGCGAGGTTTTCAAGAAAATCTGGGATGAGGATCTCAAATCTCTCGCAAATCTGAATGAGAAATAGAGGGCTTATCCGGGTTCCCTGTGCATGGGTCATACCCTGAATTTCCTCTCCCGATTGGAGTTGCTTGAATCGAACGTAGTAGGGCTTCCCCTCCACTGGTTGAATAAAAACGCCGTAGCAGTCCTTTAAAATTCGGACTGCTACGCTCAGTTCTAATTCAGGAATTCTAGGCCGCTGAGAAGACTCTGCCTGTGGCGATCTTGATGTCAGTTTCCACCTCCGCGTGACCGATTAACAATCTCAACCCTTGCGGTATCTCACCATGTACCCTAATCTTGCGCTCGTCAAGCTTGCTTGCCAGTGCAGCCAGCTCCCACTTTGCCCGCGTTTCGATGGAAGCTGGGTGAGATAGTAGGCGGTTCAGGTCGTTCTGCTGGAAGGCCATTGATACCTCATTTTCCAGCAGTTCTTCGATCATATCCTTCGCGGTTTCGGGGTCATCTGCGGTTACCAAATGCCCTGTTTGCAGACACTGAGCCACAAAGACTTCGTATTGTGTGTCGTATTCTAGAAAAACCTTAAGCGGGTCCAGTAGTTGCAAAGTAGTAATCTTGCTCACGGCGCCTCCTCTCGTCGTTTCTGCTGAGTCTGTTGCGAGTGATCTCGCAACAGACTCACTGAAAGCATTTTATGCCCACTCACCGTAAGCTTGTCAATACAAAAGAGTTACAAACATTTTACCATATTTACCAAATCGTTACCGATTAGATCAAGACATCGTAGAGATTACCTGTTTCAAGAATTGTGATTGCAACACGTATTGACATATGCTTCTTTTTTTGGTTATGATCATTGTCGAAATAGGGGTGCGCAAATGACTGATTCCACTAAAAGCGCCGTTCAGTTCCTCCAAGAACTTCGGAAGGAAAGGGATGAACTGAATGCGTTGATACAAGCGCTAGAGAAAAGACTCGGAACCTCCGCCAGCCAGCATGTAAGCATCACCGATCACGAAGATGAAGAGACTATGCCTCTCCCGTCTGCGGCCTCCACATCAGGGAACTCCATGCCAATCGGCTTCTTCCACAACTTGAGTCTGGCCGCTGCCGCTGAAAAGCTCCTCAGAATGAATCCCTCTCAGGCATTGACCACGGCACAAATCTTGGAAGCAATTACGAACAGCGGTAGAGCTATTGAGTCGAAGAACGCTCTAACGATCCTCTACACCGCTCTGAGGCGAAACCCAAAATTTGAGCGCATCGGCAAGAAAGCATGGGGACTGAAAGAGTGGTATCCGGACCGCAAGAAGAGGATTTCAAGAGAACCCGGCACAACAACCGTAACGGTTGAAAGTTTGAACGATTGATGGAAAAAGGCTCGCATGAAGATACGCATATAGCCCGCTGCCACCACCGCTTCACCTTGCCGTGCAGCGAGCCACAACACGAAGGGCCACGTCAGCAGATTCTTGCAGGAGCCTCTGACGTGAGCCGTGGCGAGTTCGCTTTTGTTCGCGCCCTGAATCGGAGGGTGACTAGCTGGCCGCTAGGAGCCGCCCTATAAGCGGCAGTTCCTTAACTGGAACGGGGTCCGATCCCCCCGCCCTCCGTCATTGTAGTACAGAGAGGCATTAAGCCTCAGAAAGCGACGATTTGTCAATGATGAACTTCACGGGAAGCATCACGGTAAACGGCATTTCGGACAAGGAACTGGTCAGAATTCTTGAGATCAAACTCAAGCATGAAGGCAAGTTCTTTTTCAACCCGCAGCAGCTTCAGGTAACAAGCTACCCGAATCAGCCGTCGGGGACGTTCTACAACAATGCCGTGTTCACATGGAACAACGAAGGCGGATTAGAGGCCGTGTACGAAATCATGGCCTATCTGCTTAAGAAAGAGGAGCGTGCTGAGGTTGCAGCGCATTAACCTGCTCTGTTGCTGAGCGCAGTACCTCTTTCATCTCTTCCGGCCCAGGTCGCGTGAAATGTGCTTGCATAATCGCGACGATCTGGGCCGCTAATTGTTCCCGCTCCATCAGGCCGATTCCATGATTCGGCTGCGAAGAAGAACCGCTGAAGTCGATTAGTTTTGCCATTGATTCCTCTTTCCTCGAAGGCTCAATTAGGCTTGGGCTTACTTGGTGGCCGTCCGCCCTTGTGCTCTTTCCGCATTGCGGAAATCTTGCTGTAGTAATCCGGCCCGCGCTTGGCGGTTGCTCTGCCGCCCTTCTTCCCTAGCGCAGCAGCCGGGGATACCGAGAGAAGATCATCGGCCAAGTGAACGGCGGCTGTCAGGAGTTCGTATGCGCGCTCTGAGCGGCCCTCCGGCAAGGTAGTTGTGGCGAGGATAAGCTGCGCTTCGGCTATCATGTTTCGCAATGCGCGAAGATCATTGCGGCTTCGTGTCATGCCGCCACAATAGCAGCGAAGGAATGTAATTGCAACCGATTGCTGTTTTTCATCAACGCAAGTTTGGGACACTACCCCAATTGCAGGCGGCGGGGAGTAGCAAGCAACCTACAAGGGACGGCACGGTTCTCACACACGCTCGCAATGCGAGATCTTTTAATTCAAGGTTGGTATTTCTTCTTGTTGGCCACCACCAGGAACTGCTTTCCAAAGAAACGCCACGCCATAGGCAACCTTAGATAGGCCTGTAAAGTCCAGATTGGGTAAGCGCGTCCCTTAGACATGGTGTAAGGCAGAAAGCGATCGCGGCAATATTCGATCTTGAAGCCACACTTTTTCAGCACCTCTGACAGCGAAAGTTCCGTCAGCGGCACATAGTGGTCGAAAAGGTCCCAGTACTCTCCCGGCAGGTACTTGATATTCGGCCCGATGGCGATCAACCGTCCGCCAGGCCGCAAAGCACGATACGCTTCTTCCAAGGTGCGTTCCAGGTCTGGCTTGGAAGGCAAGTGTTCGAAGAAATTACTGCTGAATACGACATCGAGACTTTCGGGTGGAACTCCCCATGGCTGCGCACAGCTTTGTTGCAGGACTGACACCTCGGAGCCGGCATAACGCTCCGCATCCGGATTCAGGTCCATCCCTATCTTTTTTCCGCAGTGCAATGCGTTGATGAACTCGCAGTAGCCGCAACCCACATCCAGCACCGTGGCATCGCGGGGAATCCAGCGCCCAAAGAAACGCGACAACTCGCGCCAGACACTTTCTCGCATCTCGGCTCGTCCGGCGAAGCGGGTTTCGTAGATCTCCTTGAGGTCAGCTGCATCGTGCGGGAGTTGTGTCATCGGGACAGTTTCACGTTAGTGGGTCTGCTGCAATTTAGCAATCAGCTTCTGCGCCAGGTTCTCCTCCGACTCCGACCACAGCACGCGTCCGCTCAGCACACAGTTCTTTTCGACGGCGGCGGAGAAGGCAACTAGCTTGGCGATGTTGGCGCGCAGATACTTCTCGATGAACGGCGAAAGGTGCGCGCCTTCGTACACGAACGACGTGTCCAGTCCGAAGTCCACCTCGACGTGCCCGTCTTCGCTGTAGATGCCCTCATCGAATTGAACTCCGTGTACCAGAAATCGCACCGCAACCGGACGCTGCACCCAGATGTCGCCCTGCTCGTCTTCGTTCGGCAGCCAAAGGTCCCAGAAGGCCTCGAAGACGAAGGCGAAATCGTCGTGCACAAATTCGCTGGCCACCTCGGCGGCTTCCTCGGGCGAGATGCCCGGAGTGAAGCGGCGCTCCAGCACCGTCGGCTCCGACCACGCCACCGGATGCACCGACAGGTAAGTGATGCCCTCGCGCACCGCCGAGAAAGGAAATTGCCGCAGGACGCTCACCGTGCGCGGCATCATCTCGCCTTCGCGGAAGCTGGGAAACCAGATGCTCAAATACAGCGAGTCCGCCATCGCGATATTTTAGCGCGGATGCGGTCCGCAGCGTGCGAGTGAGTACGAATCTCGGTAGGCGTGCACACCATTAGCACTCCCGCAACACACCAACGTTCCACGTGGAACGTTTGACCGCTGTTTTTGCCAGCAGGTGGATTTCCAATCTCAGAGCGGACGTTGACTCAGTTTCCCCTCTAACTTACGAAAGTAATCTCGCTGTGCCAATTTGGACTCAGCGCACGTAGAGATGAGCAGGGCTAGAGCAGTCTATAGCGTGTTTCAAAAAATGATTCCTTGAAGGGGCGCGGCTTAGCCGCGCCGTTCCGAGCCGCATAAAACCTGGACTTTAGCCCCTGAGGGAACGAGTCCCTTGTTGTCAAACCATTTTTGAAACACGCTCTAATGTCCTGAGTTGCAAGTTCGTTGAACAAGTATTGGGAGCAGCAACAGCGCAAACAAACGACTTGCAGTTCGCAGACTGCCCGACAAAATGCAACGAACTTCTAACTCGGTACACTAGGAAATTCTGTAGTTTGTCTTGCGTACGGTAGAGCCGCGCTTCAGCGCGGCGTCAGCGCAGTCTCATCAGTCTATTGAGCCGGCTTCAGCCGGCGGCACCGCTTTCGTGTCCCGGCTACACTATTCCCTAATTTGCTCTAGTAGGGGCGACTTTCCGGATTACTGAACAGAGAAACGTGTGCCAACACATAAGATCGCACCTTGAAAAAACAATTCGCCCGTAATACTGGCGCCACGTCCTCCCCCGAAGACGAGAACCATCGCCTCATCCGCGCACCGCCAAGAAAGGGAACTGCCGCAGGACGCTTACCGTGTTGTGGCGTCGGTCGAAGTCGAACGGCGCCGGGTTGTGGTTTGTGACCTTGTTTCGCTTCCGCAGGCGGGATGGTTGTCCCGCCTCGGAAGCGGGCGTCAGGTTGCGCCTGGAAATCTCGAGGCCAAATGAACCGGGGCTCGAATAGCGAGCCTCATTCAATCTCCACTTGAACCATCATCTGCGTCCCGCCGTCCAGCTTCACCTCTCTGCCACTGGAGGTGAGCACCGAATTTTCGCCCAGTTCAAGGTTGTGAATACCGACAACGCCCTTCGACTTTGAATTCAGCGACAGTTGTCCCGATCCCAGACTTGACGGCGCGCCGGACATTGGCGGAGCTGTAGTGCCGCCACCCCCATTTCCTGCCATCATACTGGGGCCAATCGATCCGAGGCCAGTATCCGCGTTGCCTGGGTTCGGGGCCGCGGCAACCGCCTGTATCTCACCCTTAATGGCCAGGTCTTTCCCTCCTGGCAGACTGATCTTGTCAAAGACTATTCCCAGCGCCGATTGGGCATCGTTCTTGGAGCGGGCCTTCGCTTCCGTCACATGGCCAGTCACGTTGCTGCCACGCGGAATCGAAGTTCCGTCCTTCAGGCTTAAATCGGCCATGATGCGCCCGAGCACTGGATCACCTTCCTTGAGCTTCTTCGAGTCAAGCGACTTCGTTAACGCCACTGGCATAACACCACGCCCCTTGAAACTGTTCGCCGTATCTTGCGCCTCTGCGGGCCTAGCCAGCATCAGGGTGGAAGTCAGGAGGAGTAGCACGATAACGAGCGAATACAAGGCGTTCATGGTTTTGGTCGACGAAATACCGAACGTGTCAACGTGTTGTTTGGTAATTTGCGTTTTCATGATGACCTCCTTCTGGTCATGGGTTGTGGCGTCGGTCGAAGGCGAACGGCGCCGGGTTATGGTTTGGGACCTCAGCTCGCTCCGGAGGCGGGATGGTTGTCCTACCTCCGGAAGCCGTTCCCCTTTGGAAGTGGGTGAGCATTTGCCCAATTCCCGTCCTCGTGAGCGCACAATAGGTCAGGTCGCCGACGGGATCAATGCACCAGCGGTGATTTGTGGGTGATCTAACGGTGATTTCTGGGTGATCTGTGGGGTGTGCTAGCTAACTAACAGATTCAAAAGGGACTGCATGTCGGGAGATACGCAGACTTGAGGGTGAGTACGCTTCCTCGGGCGAGATGTCGGGAATGAAACGCCGCTCCAGCACTGTCGGCTCGGACCACGCTACGGGGTGCACCGACAAGTAGGTGATGCCCTCGCGCACCGCCGAGAACGGGAATTGCCGCAGCACGCTGACCGCGCGCGCCATCATCTCCCCTTGCCGGAAGCTGCGAAACCAAATGCTCAAATAGAGCGAGTCAGCAGTCGCGATATTCTGGCGCGGATGCAGATCCCGGGTGCGAGTGAGTTCGAGTTTCAGCAAAGGAAATCCCCGCCCAAACAAAAGAAGCTTGGCCGGGGATCCCGGCAGCGACCATAAAACCCCACCCTTCGGTTCGACCAAAGGGTGGGGCTCATAAGTGTGGCGAAGATCGTAACTTGCTGACGCCGAATTAATATGGGTACTCAGCGTACCGCGATTTTCGCCGTTGCTGTCACTTGCACTTTCCGTTGGAGCCAGCCAGATAGAGCGACAGCACTTCCGCCGGACTCAGCACCCGGTTGAAGATTTCCAGTTCGTCCAGCCCTCCTTTGAAAAATGCCCAGCCTCCAAGGCCTGCCTCCCGGACTCCGATCATGAGTGGGGTCCCGGCGGAATTCAGTGAGCCGGACGGGACGGTGGGACTAAATGTGCCTACTGAGCGCCCATCCAAGTACCAAACTCCACCGTTAGTGGCGCGATGCACTGTAACTGTTACCAGATGCCATGCATCGTTGGCCGGAACGGCGGTCGTCGAGACGTAATTGTAGTAATTGTTATTACTGGCCAGTTGCAGTCCCAGCAGCCCGTTGTACAGGAAGAAGTGATATCCCTGAATCGGACTGCTCTGGCGCTTATCAACCAGCACGACTACGCCCTGATCGTCGGCCGAGCTACTGATTTTCACCCAGGCGTCGATGGAAAAATCTCCCGTGCCCATATCCAGCTGTGGCTGGTCTGCAGCCTGCACGTAAGCGGAGGTTCCATCGAAGTGCAACGCGTTCGCCACTTCGCCGGTGATGGATGTGTAATTCCCGTAAGCTGTGGCACTGTTGTTGTAGGAGGTTAAGTCCTGTTGGGAACTACCGCTCTGATCGAAAGGATACCAGGCAACCATATTGCCCGGTGGAGTAACGCAAGCCCCTGGGCCCACCGCGATGCCCAGCGGATTATTAACTCCAGTGATGAGCGGGTCACTTAGGGGTGCACCTGTGCTGGCATAGTACGCACTAACGGCGTTCGCCAATTGCCGCGTAACAAACAGGGCCGGGGCCGCGCCGGACGCTGCGATGTCGAAGGGCCCACCCGATATGCTCGCGGATGTCCACTGCCACGCTCCGTTGCTGGTCGCGTAGCTGGAGATGTATCCGGTTCCATTGATGGTAGTGCTCTGCGTAATTACATAAACGTATTGTCCGTCGGGCGAGACCGCAATGCCTTGGGGATAATTCAGCCCTGAAACCAGGGTGCTATTCGTAGGGTTGCCAATGCTGGGGACCGTGATGTGCACGATGGATCCAGTGTTAGATATGGAGTTGGAGACGTACAGGTTGACGTTGCCCGAGGAGTCCGTCCAGCCTGCCATGAACTCGCCCGAGGGGACTGTACCGGCAGAGACGTCGGAATTCACCTCTGTGCCGTTGCTGGCGAGGTACTCGGTAACCGTGCTCGTATAGCCATGGAGCACAAACATATGCGGTCCGCCGATGAGCGCGCTCCAGGGAGTCGAACGCGGCAGGGGAATCGTTAAACCCAACCTTGCCCCGGTGATGGCGTTAACTTCCTCTACCGCGTCGTTATAGGGAAATTCTTCCTGATCGGCAAGAACTAAGGTCGATCCCGATGTCGATCCCGATCCCGATACTGATAGCCCCCGGAAGTCCGCCTCGGGAGCGTTAACCAACGAAGCATTGATGATGGTCCCAATCGGGCTGTATTCGCTGACGACGGAAGGGATACTGGGGGTATTGTCCACATAAATGTTCTGGGCGGTTGCCGGCGGGGCGATCGCGGCGGCAAGCAGGAGAATGCCGAGGGCCTGCGCCAGCAGTCCTAGGGCGGAGATGGTGTCAGGCCGTTTGCCTGTTGTTGCTGTGCGACGACCTTCCGTCCCCTTGCGCGAGAGGACTGCTGACGGTTGCACTGCGGCTATGTTGGCGTTCTGCTGAATGATTTGCGTTTTCATGGTGACCTCCTTGTGGTCATGGGTTGTGGCGACGGTCGAAGTCGAGCGGCGCCGGGTTGTGGTTGGGACCTTGTGTTGCTTTCCGGGAGGCGGACGGTTATCGCGCCTCCGGAAGCCGTTTCCCCTTTGGGAGGGGTGAGCATTTGCTCAATTCCCACCCTCGTGAGCGCACAATGCGCCGGTTGGTCCGCGCGATCAATGCACCAGCGGTGATTTGTGGGTGATCTAACGGTGATTTCTGGGTGATCTGGGAGAAGAGAGTAGATAACTAGCAGATTACAAAAGGGCTACATGTCGGAGACACGCAGCCCTCAAGGCAGGTAAGCCGATATTGCGGCGGAAAAAGCGCTTGTGAGAGCGCGGCCAAAGTTGCTGTTGATCGAATGAGCTACGCGCTCAGCCGTCTTTTCGCCTTAATCTCCTCCAGCAAGGAGTCGATTTTCTGCTCGCGCTCCAGCGCGTCGAGCCGGCCATCGATGTCGTCGCCCAACACCTCCCCTTTGGCTTGGCCCAGGGCTTCCTCACGAGCAACTTTGGAGCGCATGCGCTCGAAGGTACGGTTCTCTCCCGTTGGGGTGATTTGAGCATCGGCGGCGCGGTTGACCGCCCGCGAGCGGCGGTGCTGTGCGATCAGCAGGTCTGCCTTGCCACGCGCCTCCGAAAGCTTCAGCTCCAACTTCTTCAACGCCGACTTGAGGACCTCGACCTGGACCACCTGGTCCGCGATCTGCTGCTCGAAGCTTTCGGTAAGCTGCTGGAAGCTCATGGCCCGCTCCAATGCCGCGCGGGCAAGCTCGTCGTCTTTCTTATCGACGGCAAGTTCGGCCTTGCGCATCCATTCGCCGTGTTTGTCGGCATGTTCCTTCTTGCGTTTCTCCAGTAGATGAAGATCGGCGAGGGCAATGGCAACTTGCGTCTTCACCTGGATGAACTGGTTTTCCATGTCGAGGATGACCTGCTTCAACATCTTCTCGGGATTCTCCGCACGGTCAACCAAGTCGTTGAGGTTAGCCCGCACCAGCGTTGCTACACGATCGAGTAATGCCATAACTGCTCCTTGCTGAATTCATGATGTGCGTTCAGCGCGCATCAAAGTTTTTTCCCGCGAGAAACTGGGTGCCCCACCCAAGCCGGTTTTGCTTGGGTGGGTATTCGTCTCACTTCTTACCCACTGGTTGTCCCACCCTTGTCGCCCGTTTTTGGCGAAAGGGTGGGATACCACCGTCGCTTCACTTGCCCGCTCCCGCCGCCTTCGACTTCCCGTCGTCTCCACCTGGCGGCAGCTCGTCCGCCCGATTCGTTTTGTCGCCGAGTGTCCTTACCTTGCCCAGCAACTCCGACATCTTCATGCCCGACAGCGCCTCGAACAGCGCCGGCACTTGCGCCGCCATTTCGGTGATATCGCCTGTGACCTTGTTCATCCCAGCCGAATGACCGTTGCCGGTAGAGACGATGGTGATCTTGTCGACATTGGCCAGCGGACTGGCCAGCGCCTTCACGATCTCCGGCAGGTTGGTGAACAGCTTGTCCACCACCGCGGCCTGGTTGTACTCCTGGTAGGCCTCAGCCTTCACGTTCATCGCGCGCGCCTCGGCATCGCCCTTCTTGAAGATGATCTCGGCTTCCGCCTCACCCTGCGCACGAATCGCGCTGGCATGGCCTTCGGCTTCGACTGTCAGCCGCTGCTTTTCCGCGCCGGCTAACGTCTCGATCCGCTGGCGCTCGATCTCGGCCGCCTTCAACACGGTGGCGATCAGTTCTTTCTCGCGACGCAGGATCTCCGCCTCTTGCACCTTCACCTGCTGCTCTTTCTCGACTTGCTGCACCTTCACCGCTTCGGCGGTCACCTGCTGCTGCATTATGTTGGTTTGAATCTCGTACGCCTTGTCAGCCTGTGCCTGCTGGCGTTTCACCAGCTCGGTATAGGTTGCCCTCTTCACCTCGAGATCGCGTTGTGCCTCCGCTTGGCGCGCCTGCGAGGCCGTCTCGGCGGCGACCCGCTCCTGGTCCGCTTGTGCTTTTGCGATCGCGGATTCGCGTAACGCGATCGCACGTCTGATCGCGGTATCGCGCTCCGCCTCGGCAGTGGCGACGTCGGCATCCCGCTTGATGCGTGCGATGTCCGGACGCCCCATGTTGGCGATGTACTCGTTCTTGTCGCGAACTTCCTTGATGGTGAACGAGATCACCTCCAGCCCCATCTTGTTCATGTCATCGGCACAGGTGGAGCGCATTCGGTCGGCGACCATCTCTGGCTGTTTCACGATCTCTTCGACCGCGAGCTGCCCGATGATGCCGCGCAAGTGCCCTTCCATCACCAGCCGTATCAGAGCTTCCCGGTCCTGCGGCGCTTTGGTAAGGAACTGCTCCGACGCAGTCAATATGGATTCCGGATCGGATTTCACCTTGATCTGCGCCACCGCCTCCACCGTGACCGCAACGCCCTGCCTGGTGTAGAGGTCCTGTTGCGGCGCAACGTCGAAGGACATCAACTCGAGCGATAGCTCGCGGTAGGTCTCCACCATGGGGAAGATAACCGTGCCATGTCCCTTCACCACGCGGGTGCCGCGAAATCCGTACACCACTAGTACTTCGTTCGGCCCAGCCTTGCGGTAGAGCCTGGCAAATATGCTGATCAGCAGCACTACGGCAGCCACTGCTGTCCAGGCAATAATCAACACATCAGTTGGAATGTGGAACCCCATACGCCTCCTTAAGGCAAGTAGCACTTAGCCTTTGGCATTTAGCACTTACCATTTGGTACAAACAGCCAGTCCCAAGTAACCCGTCGCCGCCTGCCTGGAACTCAACTAATAAGTCTGCGCGGGAGAAGTGAGCGAACCTGCCACAAATCCCTGCCCGCTGAGCGACGTTGCTAACTGCCAAGTGCTAACTGCTAATTGCTTCTTCCTCCGCCATCTCTTCCCACCGTCTCACGTACGCAATGCCTTTCTCGTACCGCGTGACGATGACCTCGGTGCCTCGCGGCAGGGCTTCGCCGTTCTCGCTGCGAGCGCCGCAGGTGTTTCGTGTACCTTCTTGCGAGAAGATGATCTCCCCGGTGCCGCCCGCGCGAATCGGGCTGCTGACGCGACCGAGCACTCCCACGCGCTCGTAATCCGCCGCATCAAGATCGCGATCGTATTTCAGCAGCACCTTGGCTACGAACCAAAACACAATCATCGCGCCTACTACTCCGGCAACGACAGCCAGCGTCAACACTCCTGCGACCACCAGCGAGGAGTAGCGCGTCAGCAAGTAGCCTGTCCCGCCAAACCAGGCCAGAAATGCCGTGATCGTTCCGAAATTGAAGAACGGCATCTCCGAGCCGCTTGAGCCCCCGCCATGAGCACCGCCCGCGGCGTGCGGGCCTCCGTGGGGTAAATGCAAATGCATGTGTGGCAGGTGCAGACTTCCGCCCAGGAACGACAGGCCGATCATCGTCACACCGAACAGAAAGCACACGAGATAAAATATTTCCCACGTCATAGGATTGCTCCCGCCGATTTTCTTCTTCGGCCGCCACCATGCGCGTCGCCTGCGCCCGGCTTCAACACCTCAGTCAACCGGTCCACCAGTTCCGGCGCTTCCAGAATCGCGCCTAGCAGCACCAGGCACTTGCGCGAGTCCTTATGTTTGGCCACCTGCAACAGCGCCTGGCTGACTTCCGCATCGCGCGCAAACTGTTCCGCTCCGTTGATCAGCCACAGGTCGAGCCGGTCCTCCATGGCCCGCAGATCGCTGGTCAGTTCCGTGTGATAGCCCTCGGGATCATCCACCAGGTATCCCGGATGCACCTTGAAGAAGCGTGCCAGCAGCATGCGGGACGCATTGGTCAGGTGCGGTCGCGCTCCGCTCTCGATCTGCGACAAATACGACTGGCTCAGCCCGCTGCCCATTTCCTTCTTCAGGGCAACCACCAGGTCCTGCTGCGTCATCTCGCGGCCCATGCCGCGCAGGGTGCCTTCGACCAGCCGGAGGTAACGGATTTTCTCGCCCAGCTTCATATTACAATTTGCAATTGTAACATTGCAATTTGCGATGTCAAGAACTGAATTTGCCGTGGAATCAGAGAATTCCACAGGGTTGGCGATCAAGAGCGTTGTTACCACGCAGAACACCGAGCGCACGGAAAAGAAACAAAAGCGGGAACTCCGTGTCCTCCGTGGTGGAAAGAGAATCCACTTACACTCTTGTATTTGTGGCGGACGCTGATGCGGTGCGGTATCCTCAGGGACGCGCCGGAAGCGCACGGGGTTCGGAGCGGTCTTTGAGTTCGTTCGGGTGGAGCGGCACTTCGGAGGCTGTTACGAAATTCACGGTTGAGTCGAGACGTTGGAATAAAACAGGTTTCAGCCGCCCCGCGGCGAAAGGTGAGAGCCCACACCTTCCAGGTGTGGGGAGGCGTTCGAGTCCACTTCAGCGGACGGCAAAGGTTTCGTAACAGCCTCATCAGCGCCGCGTTGTAGCGAACCTTTACAAACGAGCCGGCTTCAGCCGGCGGCACTTCTGCGCACGCCTTGAGTTGCGCTCAGACTTGTGCAGACACTTTGGAGGACATCGTCATGAGTAGTCCCAATCCTCTTCTCGCACCCATGAAGGGAACGCAGCGCCGTGAGGTCGGCGGAGTACAACTGGACATCGCACCCGCAGGCGCGGCCCGTGTCAAACGGCTCATCTACCCGCCGGGATATCGCTGGTCAAAGCACATGAAACCGCTTACCGGCACCGATCTATGCATGCACGCTCACGCAGGCTTCTTGGCGTCCGGACAGATCCACATCGAGTACGCCGACGGCTGCATCGTAGAGTTTGCGGCTCCTCAAGTTGTAGTGATTGACCCCGGTCACGATGGCTGGGTGGTTGGAGACGATCCGGCTGTACTGATCGAGTTCGACTTCGAAGGCGACACGGTGCGCAGCCTGGGCATGCCGGACCGCCACAAGCATGACAAATGAAGCTGAACTTGTCTTCTGACGCCGACAACCCACGAGTTACTGGGATCTGGCAAAGCAGAATGAGCGAATGAAGCTGCAGCGTTCATGAGGATTTGCTTTGAAGGGCGCGGCTGAAGCGGCGCCCCTTTCAAAGCGTGCTGCCTCAGTGATCGAAAATAGTTTGAGTAATCCTATTGCTGTGCCGCACTAACATGTCGCCGGATATACCAAGTCTGAAGTCGCTTTACGCCCCCGCCTTCAGCCTCTTCGCAAACTTCTCCCGAATCTTCTTCACCTTGGGCGAGACCACGAACATGCAGTACGGCTGGTAGGGATGGTTCTTGAAGTAATCCTGATGATAGTTCTCGGCGGCGTAAAAAGTTGAAGCCGGTTCAATCGCCGTCACGATGGGGTCCGCAAAGGCGCGTTCCTTGGTAAGACTGTCAATCACCTTTTGTGCGGTCTTCTTCTGTTCTTCGTCACGATAAAAAATGACCGAGCGATATTGTTCGCCGACGTCATTGCCCTGCCGGTTCAGGGTCGTCGGATCGTGAACGGTGAAGAACACTTCCAACAGGTCTTCGTAACTGATGACCGCCGGATCGAACGTGATCTGCGCAACTTCCACGTGGCCACTCCGCCCGCTGCATACCTGCTCGTAGGTCGGGTTGGGGACGCGGCCGCCCATGTAACCCGATACCACCGAATGAACGCCTTCAATCTGTTGAAAAGCAGCTTCCACGCACCAGAAGCATCCGCCGCCGAGAATCGCCGTCTCTGTATTAGCCATGTTGGATAGGATGCGCGAGCGCGCGAGTCGTTGCAAGCGAGAAGCAGTCAGCGGTCAGCACTCAGCAGTCAGTTGCAGAAGCGGGCAAACGGCAGTCAGCCCTCAGCATTCAGTTGGTCGAATCTCGCCCTCTAGGAGTCAGTGGCCTGCACCTTCGTAGCTAGCCGCAAAGCCGCGGTGCTGAATGCTGAGTGCTGAATGCTGAACGCTAGTTGCTAGTTGCTTCCTCTTCCTCCAGCATGAACTCCAGTACCTCCTGCGGCGCCACCGACGTCCACACCGGCGCGAATGACAAACGGTGCAGCGGACTTGGCCCTTTCTCCCGCAGCGTCTTCAGATGATGAGGGGTGCTGTAGCCCTTGTTGGACGCAAGCCTGTACTCGGGGAATACGGGGTCCCATGCGGTGATCATGGCGTCGCGCTCGACTTTCGCGATGATGGACGCCGCCGCAATCGAGGCTGAAAGTGCGTCTCCGTGGATGATCGGCGTCTGCGCGCATTCGAAGTTAATGCGCATCGCGTCGATCAGCAGATGGTCGGGAGGAAGCGTAAGCTTTCCCACCGCGACTTCCATGGCCCGCTTCGAGGCCCAGTAAATGTTGATTTGATCGATGGTGGCAACATCCACCGCCGCGATCGCCCAAGCCAGCGCGTGCTCACGAATCCGGGGCGCAAGCTTTTCGCGTGTCTCGCGGTCTAGCAGCTTGGAATCCCGCAGACCGCGAATGCGATAGCTCGGGTCGAGAATCACGGCTGCCGCCACCACTGGTCCAAAGAGGGACCCTCGTCCGACTTCATCCACGCCGGCAACCAGCTTCGCGCCAGCGGCCCACGCCAGCTTCTCGTACTTCAGCGTACACTTCAGCCGCTTCAGCAGGCGCAGCTTGAGCGTGGCCTTGGAGACGGGCTTGGCGCCGATGTCTTGCAACGAGTTCGTTTGCGATTTCTTCAACGGAAGCTTCGAAGCAATGAATTATAGAAATTGTAGGACAGATCATGCCACGGATGCAGGTGTAAATGACGGATTTGTGGTCGCCCTGATGTAGGCCGCGAATACGGGCTACGGCGCCCTGCCCCTGTGGTAAGAATCGACGTGCCGAAAACAGGACTACGAGGTCGCAGCCAGACCGTCAACGTAACTGGATTACGTTGTTCAGCGCAATTGTCGGGTCCGAGCTCATCTCGGAGTCCAAGAAGTCTTGAAGCTCTCCTGGCGCTAGTACGCGGGGCAAGCCTTCCTTCAGCCAGTATCTAGTGTTTAAGCTTGGGATGTACTCAACGAATGGTGACACGCCCAATGGAATGATCGACTGATAATTACTGAGGTCGTAGTTAGTTCCATGGGGATGAGCTTTAAGCCAGGTGGCTTTGGCGTCGGCTTCCATTAGCGATCGTTCAACGACCTCCCTATTTCGATAATCGATAGACTGCGGATTGCCCCGTTCGACACCTAGGGATCGCCATACGGCTTTGCACTCGCAAATCACTAGCGCGTCGCCCAGGGCAAAAGCCGCATCAATCTGCTTATAGCTATCGTCATCGGCGTGACAGGGCGCTGTTGGTAGCGCCGACTGTCCCCTGTGCACGAGTCGCTCTAGCGCTTCACCTTTAAAGTCCTTTTCGTCGTCGACTTTGATTCCAAAAAGGAGGTTGTACAGGAAACGGTGACACCAAGTATAGTCAGTGAACACACGATCCTTACCAAACGGAAGGAACATCGAATGGGGACCCGCTAGGCCGACGTTGATGAAATCCCTCTTCGAATCGGTAAGCAGGAGGGACTGAAAGACTTTATCCACGTCTACACCAGAAGCATCTAGGGTCGCGCCTAACGTGGCAATACCTGCTGGAAGAAACGTCTGGATTTCTTCCATAATGGAGTCCGTTTTGTCGGGGCCGCCATACGCACGTTGCCAGTAATGCATGACCCGGGAAGGCTCAGCCAGCCAGATCCGCAGAACGCGGCTGGCGAGTGCGGCAATAACCGACAGCATCCAGCTGAGCGGAATCTTGTGTTTTTCTTCAAATCCCTTCCAGAAGGGTTCGTGCGCTTGAAAGTATCCCCGGATGTTAAATGGCCACCAAAGGAAATTCGGAACGAATTCCGTTCCGGGAACATCTTGCAGATTAAGCCCTACACTCTTGAACCATGATTTGAATTCCGCGGCGGGAACTCGCGCCACGTTGTATGAAGGGAACAGCACATAACCAGAAGTCTCTCCCGGCGCAGGCTTGCTCTGAAAGACAGTCCCGGTTGCGGAATGACCCGGGTCTCGACTTCTGTCATCGTAGCTCATCACCAAAGTGTTCAGTGTGTCTGAACGATCATCATAAAAGAGCTCACTTTCCTCAAGGTCAACGACAAGAGGGGCCCCTTTCCCGAGTATGCGAAGGGCGGCCATGCACTTCCACACCTCATATGCCAACTTCTCCGCATCGTATAGCTCACTCATTTCGTCAACGCCGAAGCGGGTCAGCACAAGCTGAGGAAATGCTTGCGTGGCATCTAAAGACATTTTTAAGTCAGGGGAGAGCAGAATACCATTAAGAATTTCCTTCGGTTCAACCTCCGCCGAGTTCCCGATCCGAGTGCATGGGTCCTCTTTCGCGTACTTCTGCACAGCGGCCTCAAACGTCGCCCTAACGTTCGCAATGGTTGCGGGCTCGTCACTGCGTCCGGCAGGGCCAATACCAATCCGGCGATACAAGTGAAGCCAATACCCGACCGATTGCGGCGACATTACCGCCTGGAGCTCCCGCTCGACACGTTTCAGGTATGTTTCCACTAGCTCCCGTCCCTGCATCGGGTCATATCGTCCGGGAGGAACGACGGACCAAAAGTCCCTCCGGATTTGATGGGGATCCTCAACCGAATATCCCCGCTTCATTAACTCAGTTCCTATCAATTGGAACGGGAATTGATAGTAGTCCACCATGAGCTGAATCGGAGGCTTGCGACCCGTGGCCTTACGCTTAATCTTTATCTTTCGTCGTCCCATAAGTCTGCCGGGAACTGTTATCCGCTCGGTTGGGATGAGAATTAAGGGGAAGTATTGAAACTAACTGCCAGTGTCGTGTCCCACAACTTTGTGGTATAAGACAAAACCGGATGAGCTGTTTCCCTCAGCCGCTGAAGCCCTGACCTCATATCAACGATTTGCGGACGGCTTGAAGGCCGTCCCCGTCAAGGAGCCAGAGTTGATCAAAGTCTCCCTAACTGCTAGTTGCTAATTGCTAGCTACTAGTTGCTACTTATCCCCACCAGTTTCTGCTCCTTCGCCGCGTAGTGCGAGTCCACGTACTCATCGAGAATCTTGATGAACTCCTCGACGATGTGATCGCCCTTGAGCGTGAGCATCAGGCGGCCATCGACATACACCGGAGCTTTGGGCTCCTCGAACGTACCCGGCAACGAGATGCCGATATTCGAGTGCTTAGACTCTCCGGGACCGTTGACGACGCAGCCCATGACTGCCAGCTTCATCTCTTCCACGCCCGAGTAGCGTGTCTTCCATACGGGCATCTGCTCGCGCAGGTAACTCTGGATCTGCTCCGCCATCTCCTGGAAGAAGGTGCTAGTGGTGCGCCCGCAACCGGGGCACGCGGTCACCTGCGGAGTAAAGCTGCGGATGCCGATGGATTGCAGAATCTGTTGTGCGACCGTGACTTCTTCGGTGCGGTCACCATTGGGCGCAGGAGTAAGCGAAACGCGGATGGTATCGCCGAGGCCTTCTTGCATCAGCACCGCCAGCGCAGCGGTACTGCTGACAATGCCTTTGGCTCCCATGCCGGCTTCGGTGAGACCCAAGTGCAACGGATATTCGCAACGGCGTCCCAGTTCACGATAAACGTCGATTAGGTCCTGCACGCCGCTGACTTTCGCACTTAGGATGATCTGGTCCGGACGCAATCCGTAGCTGACGGCAAGCTCGGCGGAGCGCAGCGCGCTCAACACCATTGCTTCCATCGTCACGTCACGGGCGTCCTTGGGATCGTCAAGCTTGGAGTTCTCGTCCATCAGGCGCGTCAGCAGCGACTGGTCCAGCGATCCCCAGTTCACGCCGATGCGCACCGGCTTATTGTTTTCGATGGCGACTTCGATCATGGTCCGGAAGTTGTCGTCGTCTTTCTTGCCAATCGAGACATTGCCCGGATTGATGCGATATTTGGCCAGCGTCTGCGCGCATGCGGGATACTTCTTCAGCAGGATATGGCCGTTGTAATGGAAGTCGCCGATGATCGGCACCGGAATGCCGAGGCGGTCCAGGCCGTCCACAATGTGGGGCACGGCGGCCGCGGCGGCGTCATTGTTGACGGTGACGCGCACCAACTCGGAACCCGCCCGCGCCAGGGCCGCGACCTGCCGAATGGTGCCGTCGATATCGGCGGTGTCGGTGTTGGTCATCGATTGCACCACTATTGGTGCATCGCTGCCAACGCGAACCCCGCCAACCAAAGATGTGTAAGTTTTTCTGCGCTGAATTTGAGCCATACAGGACTGACTAAAAGTTTAACACGGCCTGGGCGACCCGCCTGGCACTTGGGGTTCGTCCCAAAACATCGGCCCATCCGACTCCAATTTCGGAACTCGACCGTCCAATAGATGGAACCTTTTTGTGGAGGAGGCTCATCTGACTGGTGAGAGCCTTCCATTGTGGTTCGTTTTCGCCGGTAACCCTACGAAAATAAAAGGTTCACCGGGCGACAAATCGGCCTGATTTGGGTTTATAACAGGGCTATAGGGTCAAGGATTGGAGTCGGTCCAGCCCGCGACCCGGTCCCGAAAAAGGTGTACATCATGCGTTGCCTGTCCCGTTACCTCGGTTGCTGCGCCCTTGCACTCGTACTAGTCCCGTTCGGTGTCGCTCAGAACTCTTCATCGCAAGACCCGAACGCTGGGTCCAATCCACCGGCGCAAGAGAAGCCGGACAAAAACGCACCCGCGCCCAGCACGCTGAACAACATTGACGCCATCGGCAATCGCAACGTCGGCTGCAACAAGGGAATGGGCAATTGGTATTCACTTGACAAGCAGGTGGCGATGGGGCGTGCGTATTCGCAGCAGGTGGAGCATGGCGCCAAGATGGTGCAGGACCCGGTGGTCAGCGAGTACATCAACCGGCTGGGCCAGAACCTGGTGCGCAACTCGGATGCGAAGGTACCGTTCACGATTAAGGTGATCGACACCGACGAAATCAATGCCTTTGCGTTGCCCGGCGGATTCTTCTACGTGAATTCAGGCTTGATTCTCGCCGCCGATAACGAGGCCGAACTGGCTGGAGTGATGGCGCATGAGATCGGTCACGTCGCTGCCTGTCACGTAGCGCGCGAGCAGACACGCAGCAATATCGTAAGCTTGGCAAGTATTCCCCTGATCTTCGTGCCGGGAGGCTGGGCGGTGTACGAGGGGACACAGGCTGCTTTGAGCATCGGCGTACCGCTGACTTTCATGAAGTTCTCGCGCAACTTCGAAGCCGAAGCCGACTTCCTGGGCATGGAATACATGTACAAGGCGGGATACGATCCGCAGTCGTTCATCTCGTTCTTCGAGAAGATCGAAGCTCAGGAGAAGAAGAAGCCCGGCACCCTGGCCAAAGCGTTTTCTTCTCACCCCATGACGCCGGATCGCGTTGAGTCGGCGCAGAAGGAAATGAAGACGGTGTTGCCGCCGCGTGACGAGTACATCGTGGACACCTCGGAGTTCGAAAACGTAAAAGGGCGCCTCGCCTCGATCGAGAACCGTCACAAGGTTCAGAACGACAAGGACAACAAAGATCGGCCAACGTTACGGCGTGCGACTGCCGACAACCCCTCCACCGATACCGGGAGCGGGAGCGGCACCAACAACGGCAACTCGACCGACGACGACCGTCCGACGTTGAAACGGAACGACGGCTCGCAATCATAAACGGGCATTTTCATCACTCCCTGAGAGGCTCCCGAGCTACGGGAGCCTTTCCTTTTGGGCGGTTGAGCACCTGTGGGGTTCCGGCCTCAACAATCCTTTCAAAATCTGGCATTGTCCTGAATTGGGAAAGCATCCAAACTGCGTACTTTTTTGGTAGCATTTCATCGCCGCTCGAACTAGACTCTCTCAAGTTTTAGAGCCGAGAAGCGCAGCTAGGGCGAATCGGCGGGTGCTGGGTGTCCAGTTGAAACAGTGCCTTCTAATCGGCCCGACTGCCCTCAATAAACGGAAACCCAAGTTCATAGCCACATTCAACAGGGACCTCTCTCACCAGACCGCGGCGGGAATCGCCGCCCTCTGAACGCTATTCAGCATTTTCTGGCCGGCCAATTCGCTTAAGACAGACGGACGTAAGGAAAGGAGCGCTCGAATGAGCGAAAACAAAAATCGTGATGGTCATGTTCTGGAAGCGAAACACGCTTTTACCCAAAACATGTCAGAAGTTCCGGATCGGCGGAAGTTCCTGTTGCAGGCTGGTGCTGCCGCGACGGTGGCAGCCGGGGCTCTGGCATCGCCACCTCTGGCTTCCGCACAGTCCAGCGGCTCGCGTAGCTCCGGGAGCACGCCGTCAAGGTTGGCGAGTTCGAATCCGCGCAAAGTTCAATCCTTCCAAAACCGGGTTGGAGCAGCCACGCGTGAAGCCCAAGTTGGCATTCCCATCCAAATCACAAATGGCGACGAAACCAATTTCCCAAACTATATCGGGAACTATTCCAAAGGTCTGGTTCACAATGCCTTAGGCGAAGTGTTCGAGCAGCTCTTATCAAAGTTTCTTGAATGCGGTCAACAGCGGCAACCCTGCTTTATTCGAGCAGATTCAGATGGGCGGCACTTCACCACTGGTCAATCCTCAGGCAGGGCTTGCCTTTGATTTGGAAGGATGTGACTCTCATCAAGTGGCGATTGGAACGCCGCCCTCGGTGGCGAGCCGGGCTATCGCCGACGCCGCAGTGGAGAGCTACTGGATGGCCCTGTGCCGCGACGTGAATTTCACGCAATATGGAAACGAACCGCTGACCCAAGCGGCCATCGCCGAACTGAACTCCCTGCCGCAGTTTCATGGTCCGAAACCGGTGACACCTCAAAACTTGTTTCGCGGCTTCACCGCGGGTGACGTGCTGGGCCCGTACGCATCCCAATTTATTCTCCAGCCGTTCTTGTTCGGAGCGCTGCCCGTCACTCAGCTAATGACAACCTACGTGCCAGGCGTCGATTACATGACCGACCAGGCATCGTGGCTGGCGGTGCAGAACGGGCAGGGCCCGTTCGCCCAGAACCAATCCGATCCGAACTTACAGTACATGCATAACGGCCGGGGACTTGCGGCTTACGTTCATGTGGACGTGCTGTTTGAAGCCTACTTCAATGCCTGCCTGGTTCTCGTCGACAATGGAGCACCGCTTGACCCCAACAATCCTTACGTTGGTTCCAGGACGCAGACCGGCTTTGGCACCTTTGGAGCGCCTCACCTGAAAACGCTGGTGGCCGAAGTTTCACAGCGGGCCCTAAAAGCCGTCTGGTATGTGAAGTGGTTCGTGCATCGGCACCTGCGCCCCGAGGCCTTTGGCGGACTTGTCCACATGACGAAAACAGGACAGGCTAATTATCCGATTCATTCCGATGTATTGAATTCACAGGCCTTGAGCCGGATTCTTGCCCAGCATGGCACCTATTTCATGCCGCACGCATTTCCGGAGGGGTGTCCTCAACATCCGTCTTACGGTCAGGGCCATGCGACGGTCGCAGGTGCCTGCGCAACAATTGTCAAGGCGTGGTTCAACGATCAGACGCAGCTCACCTCCATCCCGGGAATGGAGATTGTGCAAGCCAGCGAAGATGGCTTGTCGCTCGTGCCCTATCAGGGTTCCGACGGAGACCAACTTACGGTCGGCGGTGAAATGAACAAGCTGGCCGCTAACATCGGACTTGGCCGGGCACATGCCGCGGTCCACTGGCGCTACGATTATGCTGACTCACTGCCGCCGGGCGAGGCCGTCGCCATTTCCATGCTGAATGACATGGCCTACAACTGGAACGAACCGTTCGCCGGTTTTTCGTTCACCAAGTTCGACGGCACTCGCATCACAGGAGTTGGGAAGAACACCTGATGAACGCCGCCCTGAAACGGCGGCCCCCCGGACTGAACCGAATGGAAGAAACCCCGGACCACGCATTTCCACCACAACAACGGGGCGAAACCTGCGCCCCGTTTTCGTGACCCAGAAGTTATGCCGTCAGGGCAGTCGTTGCGCCAGCCCCGGGAGCGCCTTCATCAGGTCGTTGTAGATCACCACGACAGCGAACAGTATCAGGAACACAAACGCGGTTTGATAGATGCGTTCCTTGATCCGTACGCTGATCTCGCGTCGCAGCACACCCTCAATGACCAGCTCCAGGATGCGTCCACCATCGAGGATTGGGATCGGTAGCAGATTGAAAATGCCAAGGTTAAGGCTGATCATCGCCATCAGACTGAGCAGAGGGGTCCATCCCGGTTGACGCGCCGCATCACCGGAAGCGCGCGCGATGCCGATAGGTCCTTCCATTTGTTTGATGGACGCCTTGTGCTGGACCAATTTGCGAATCAGATCCACGATTAGCAGCGAATATCTTTTGTTTTCCTCGATGGAACGATTGAGCGCCTGCGCGAAGGGCAACCTATCGATATGAACCGGCTCCGAACCAAGTCCTAGGCGGTAAACCTTTTGCCCGTTCTTTTCCATTTGGATCGGAGTCACCTTGAAGTTCAGCTGTTGTCCATTGCGGACAGCGGTGACGTCCGCCGGCTTGTCGCGATTCTGCTGGAGGTAGTGGACTACGGAATGCAGCGATCGCATCGGTGTGCCGTTCACCGCGACGATCTCGTCGCCCAGCTTTAAACCGGCCTGCGCCGCCGGCATGTTCGGCTCAAGTTCGGTTACCGTGATCGGCTCGTCCGGCCATCCAACTGCGACGAATGGATCCGACCCTTCAATCCCGGGCTGAATCTGCTTTTCCAAGGTCTCGTTGCCGCGCTGGATGGTGACATCTATCGGTCCCGTGGAGGCGATAGCCACCTTCAGCACGACATCTTCCCAAGTGGGATTCTGCTGGCCGTCGATGCGCACGATACGGTCACCCTGCTCGATGCCCGCCTTGGCAGCTGTCGAGTTCTCTAGCACCCATCCCACCACAGCGGGCTGATCGAGATAGACAGGAAGCTCGTAATGCACCATGAAGACGCCGGTCAGAAGGACAACCGCCAGAATGATGTTCATGGCTGGGCCGGCGACAGCGATGACAAAGCGCTGCCAGCGGGGATGCGACATGAACTCATCGGCCGCGCCGCTGCGCGATTCCAACGGATTCTCACCGGCCATCTTCACGTATCCGCCCAGCGGCAGTGCACTGATGCGGTAGTCGGTTCCGCCACGCCGGAAGCCTGTAAGACGCTTACCGAAACCGATGGAAAATACGTCTACTCGTACGCCAAACCATTTAGCAGCAGCGTAATGGCCGAACTCGTGCACCAGGATCATGATGCCGAGTACGACCGCCATCGAAGCCGCTGCGATTAGAAACGATTCCATAAACCTCTTTAGCTATGGGGAAATCAATCCGAGGGTGCCCCGTTCTGGCCCTCTTTTGGCTAGGGCGGGGAGGTCATGCTCTGGATCCCACGTATTGGATGCGGTCGCGTGCTCGCAGACGCGCATTATCGTCGACAGCCAATACTTCCTCTACGGATTCTGGTACCCGCGCCGGCGTTTCACTGACAACCGCTTCTATTGTAGCCGGAATATCCGGAAATCCAATACTACCTTCGAGGAATGCCGCCACCGCCACCTCGTCCGCGGCATTCAAAGCAATGGTCTTCGCACCTCCTGCTTCGACTGCCTGATACGCCAAACGTAAGCAGGGGAACTTCTCCAAGTCAGGTGGCAGGAAATCCAGCCGCCGCAACTCCTCCACCGGAAAGCGCAGGTCGGACTCAATGCGATCGGGATAGGAGAGCGCGTACAGGATGGGTAATCGCATGTCGGTTACCGAGAGTTGGGCCAGCAGGCTGCCGTCTACGAACTCGACCATAGAGTGAATCGTGCTCTGCGGGTGCACCAGAACGCTGACCTGGCTCGGCGGCATGTCGAACAATCGGCAAGCCTCGATGACCTCGAAGCCTTTGTTCATCAGGGTCGCTGAATCGATCGTTATGCGCTTGCCCATCTTCCAGGTCGGGTGGTTCAGCGCTTGCTCGACGGTGATGTTGGCAAACTCGCTGGCGGAAGTGTTCAGGAACGGACCGCCCGATGCGGTCAGCCAAACTCGATGAACTTCGTTGCGACGGCCGCCCCGCATACATTGGTGAATCGCGTTGTGCTCGCTATCGATCGGCAGGAGTGGCTTGCCTTGGCGACGGGATTCAGCGGTGATGAGATCGCCTGCGGCGACAAGACATTCCTTGTTCGCGAGGCCGACAGTCTTGCCGGCCTTCACTGCTTTATACGTCGCTTCCAGTCCGGCAACGCCCACGATGGCACTGACAACAAAGTCGGCATCAGGATGAGTTGACACCCTGACAGACCCAGCACATCCGTGCACCGTTTCAATGGCGCTTTCCAGTCTCGCCTTCTTCAGCTTGTCATGAACTTGACCGGCCGCCTCCTCCGTTGCCATCGACAAAATCTGTGGACGCCACCGTAGCGCCTGCTCAAACGCGAGCTCGACGTTATTACCCCCTGCCATGCTGACGACGGCGAAGCGGTCAGGGAAGCTCTCAACGATGTTGAGCGTGCTCCTGCCGATGGATCCAGTAGAGCCGAGAATGGCGATGCGTTTCATTACTTCCCTTAGCTAGGGATGATACTTGTTCCCAGGTAAGTGCTGAGGCCGGCGAAATAAAACAGGATCGCGACCGGCAGGGCGAACAAGAGCGCGTCAATGCGGTCGAGCATTCCTCCATGCCCGGGGAGAAGCGATCCCGAGTCCTTCAATCCAGCCCCGCGCTTCATGGCCGATTCAACGAGATCGCCAAGCTGCGCCGCGACGTTGATGCAGATTGCGAAGAAGACGACCAGCCAAATGGGCGCAGGCCCCGGGGAACATCCGCCACCGAGTGCGGCGAAACCAGGTGAAGGTAAATCAGTCCTTCGTAGATAGGCAGGAGAAAATGGAATAGCAAAAGACCAACGACGACGGCGCCTAGCGTCGAAGCTACCGCCCCTTCCCACGTTTTTCCGGGGCTTATGCGGAGAGCCAGCTTGTGTTTGCCGATTGCGCGACCCACGTAGAATGCAGCGATATCGCCGCTCCAGACGAGCAGCATGACATACAACAGGAAGAGCGCGCCATTTCCCATGGCCCGCAGAGTAATCATGCACGAAAGCGTAACCCCCACGTACGGCAGCACCATGAATGATACGGCTGCATCGGGGAGAGCTTCCGCCAGAGGATCGCGTCGCATGCTTGCAACGAGAAGGACAAGAGGCGACACCAGCAGCACCGCCAGAGCACCCATGCCCGCGACAAACGCCGCAGCGCCAAAATTCTGGAACCATCTCCAGTCCGTGACGAAAGTCGAAGCCTGCACCAAAAAGCCGCAAACGAGGAATAGGTAGCTCAGTCCACGAAATGGCCGAAAGCCATCGGCCGTCACAATCTCCAGAAATTCTTTCGCCGCCAGGAGCGCCACTGCGAGGATAAGCAACGTGAACAGCCACAGCGGCGCCTTAAACAAAGCCAGTACGACGAGTGGAATCAGGATGACTGCGGTCAGGACGCGCTTCACGAGGCGTACCCGTTATCGATTCCCAACCCTCCGAAGCGGCGCTCGCGCTTCTGAAAAGCTTCGATGGCCTCCAGCAACTGTACCCCGCGAAAATCGGGCCACAGTGTTTCAGTGACGTATATCTCGGCATACGCCACCTGCCACAGCAGGAAATTACTAAGCCGCATCTCCCCGCTGGTGCGGATCACGAGATCCAACTCCGGCAATCCGTTGGTGTAGAGGTGGGAAGCAATCGATTTCTCGTCGATCTTCAGGTGCTCGACGCCGCCGTTACGCGAGGCTTCGCGCACCAGCGCGTTAAAGGAGTCGACCAACTCGGTCCGGGAGCTGTAATTGAGCGCGAGGGTGAGCACCATGCCGGTGTTCTTCTCGGTCATCTCGCGCGCCCACGCCATGCGCTCCTGAACTTCCTGGGGCAGCTCCTGCTGGCGGCCAATGTACTGCAGCCGGATATTGTTCTCCATCAAAGTGGGCAGTTCCATCTTGAGGTAGCGGCGCAGCAAGTTCATGAGATAGCTGACTTCGCCTCTGGGCCGCTTCCAATTTTCGGCCGAGAACGAATACAGGGTGAGAGCAGGAATACCGACGCGTGCCGCCGTTTCCACCGTGGAGCGTACCGCGGCCACACCCGAGCGATGTCCCGCGATGCGAGGCAAATGGCGGCGTTTGGCCCAACGGCCATTTCCGTCCATGATAATGGCGATGTGGTGGGGCAGCCGCTCCGGATCGAGGTGGGCGAAAATCTCAGCCTCTTTGCGGTTCAGCCCGGCCGGCACTTGAGCACGCAAGGCGTACCTCTAATGATCTACTGAAATTAGCATACGCCCCACGCGGTTGCAACGAAGGGTACCCGTCTTCATCTGGTGAGGAGCGCGGGGTTCCCGGATCGGAATCGGCGCTGTAATGCCTTGTTGTCGCCAATATCCGTGGAAAGCGAGTTCCCCCTTGCCCGTCCCCCCAGAATCGTCGCCGATTGGAACTACCTGTTGGCGCCAATAATCAGTGAACAGCCGACAAGGTAGGATTTTTCGAGCTATTGCAGCTTTGCATATTCCGCTTCAGCTTGCCTAAGGATTGGGATGTCGGGGTCGGCGTCTTTCCACAGAGTCAGGAAGTCCTGATACGCCGCCTTGGCCTTGGCTGTGTCGCCCTGCAAATCGTACGCGCGTGCCAGGCCGAGATGCGCGAGGGCACTTATGGGATCGCTGAGGACGATGCCGGGATGGTCCAGAATCTTCTGAAATTCCGCGGCTGCCTCAGCGCTCTGGTGCGCGGCGAGGTAGGCTTCACCACGCACATACGCCGGATAGAGACCCCCGAAGAAGAAGTAGTAGTCGATGCCCGGCACGGCCAATTCATAGGGAATTGCGGTCTGTAGCAGTTCAATAGCGTGGGAAGGCTCGCCACGGTTCAGTGCGAGCAAAGCACGAAGCGTTGGCAGGTAGCTGAACTGAACGGACGTGTCTTCCGGGAAACGGTTTTCAAGATCGTTTGCCAGAGCTTGCGAGCGGGAAGAATCTTTCGCAAGCGCCAGCGCGACAGCAGCTCCATATTCCACATCTCGGCCCTTGGAGAGTTCAAGTGCTTCGTTCGATTTCCGCTTCGCAGCGGCCGGGTTCCCGAAAAGCGCTTCCCACACGGCCGCTCCGGTTTCAAAGACAGCCGCCCTTTCCCGCTGCCCTGCCTGCTGGGCCAAATCCACAGCGCGGCGCGACATCCCTCTGGCTTGCTGGAGCTGCCCGGAACGCGCCAAGGTGAGGGACTCGGCGTGCAACATCCAGTCTTCCGCCCCAGGATGTGCCTCTCCTACGGCAACTTCCCGTTCCATGCCCGCCTTGTCATCCTTGAGAAACGCGATGTAATAACGGAAGAGTATGTACTCGGGAATTTCCAGTTTGCGTTCAGAAGCTTGCTGAAGCACTTTCTCCGCTTCCGCTGGCCGGCCAAGATAAAGGTACGCGGTGGCGACATTGGCATAGCCGGGAGCGAAGTCCGGGTCGAGGCCGATGGCCTTCTTGCCTTCTTCAATCGCTTCTTGATAATTGCCTGAGCCTTGCGAAGTAAATCCCGACAGCAATCCGTGGGCGTCCCTATCGCGAGGATAGGTCTCCGCCCATAACTCCAGCGTCTGGTGCGCTTTCTCCAGGTTTCCCGTCACTTGCCGATGGTAGGTCACATCGATGAAGAACCTTTCGCGCTCACTGGTGTGGTTCCTCAGTTGGTAGGCCGTACTGGTGTTTTCAGCCGAGAGGGCAAACTCTCCAATATCGCCGTAGGTGCGCCCCAGGAACGCGTAGGCCATTGCGAAATTGGGATCGATCTCAATGGCATGCTTGAGAAGCGGCACGGCCGAGGCATAGCCGGCGGGCAGGAACTTGACCTTCCGGGCGGTGCTGTAGGCTTTCAGGGCTTCGAGTGACGAGCTGGTAGCGTCCTCGAGCGGAGTGTCGTGCTTTTCGACGGTGGCCAGCGACTCGCCGACCCGGCTTCTTAACTTGCTCGCCATTTGACTAAGGACATTCAGAACATCTTCCTTTCTTGCTGCTTGCCCTTGCTCATCCGCCAGAATGCTACCCGTGCCGCAATCGATGGCTCGAAGCCCCAATACGTACTGGCTTCCAAGGCTAGCGATCGAGCCTTCAACAACAGCGGCGCTCGCGGTCCGCTCGCAGACCTCCCGGGCTACCTTGGGGGTGAGCTGCGCATCGGGTGGCTGGTCCATCAGTCCCAAGGTCCGCTGGATGCGCTCATCGGAAACCAGGCTAAGGAACGGCGACTGCTCAAGTTGCACCGCCAAGCCTTGCCGGAGCGCGCCGTCGAAAACGGGGTCAACGGTCAGGTTCGTGAAATCGGCAATCACGACAGAGTCTTTCTCGCCCAAACCCACTGGATGACGCCGATGAAGAAACCAAGCAGTGCCGAGAGCCAGCAAGCTAGCTACGACAGCAATCGCGGCTAGGTATCTCCAGCGAAACTTGCGATCGATCTTAGCTGGAAACGCCGGCAAGCTCTCGGCAGGCGCGCTGTCTAACTGTTCCAGCACCACCTGAGAACGAGACCGGCTGGCGATTATCACATCCTCGCCATCCTGGGCGACGGTGCGCACTTCCGACAGAAAGCGGTACCCCTTTCCCGGAAGCGTCACGATGTAGCGCCGGTCTTCTGGAGTGTCTCCCAGCGCTTTGCGAAGCATAAAAATGTTCTGGCTCAGGTTTGCCTCCTCGACGAAGGCATCCGGCCAGAGCTCCTTCATAAGGTCGTCCTTGGAGACCACCTCCCGGCTGTGGCGAACTAAGACCAGAAGTGTTTCAAAGGTCTTGGGAGTGATGGATACCGGCTGGTTGTCGCGAAGCAGGACCTGCTTCTCGGGGTCAACCCGAAAGGGCCCGAACTCGTACAAGACTTTGGGACCCGAAGTCATGCCCATCCAAAGTTGAAGGATTCCCTCGCAGGAGAGGGGCTACGACAGGTAGTGACCGCAATCTATCACGAAAATTTTCCATCAGGTAAAAAAGCTGACCTTTAGGCCAGTTGCTACCGCTTCGCCCTTGCTGCCGTTCGCTCCGTACAAGTGCTTTCCTTCCAATGGGAAGCGGCCTTTTTAGACATTTTGAGAAATCCTGAGGTCATCTCTAAGGACTTTTGAGCTCTACTCCGCGCAGGATGCGACCGTACGAAGCGGTATTCGGCAGTGGTGAACTAAACGGAGAAAGCCGTGGTACTGAGAACAACCAGAATCACCGTTGAGACGGAGTCGTTGATGGTCGTTCGCCGGGCAAAAGCAGTTGTAGCCTGGTGCCCCGACTGTCACGCCGAAGTGGACGTGATCACGCTCACCCAGGATAGCTTTTCGGTACCAACTACCGCGGCCCAGGTGCAGCGGTGGCTCGGCACCGGCAGGCTGCACCTTTGGCAGTCCGCCGAGGGAGCAGTCCAGATCTGCGTGACCTCGCTTTTGCAAAGCTCCACGTAAGAGGAAGTCCGTCTTTTCGTTCTTCCACTGCCAGGCCGCTCGATCACTCAGGAGGAAAGAGAAATGAAACTCAATGGTTTGAAAGCAAAGTCGTTTCGCCTTACGTGCCTTGGCCTGGCGCTCGCATTGATTGCCACGCCGATGTCAGCTCAAGAAACGAGCGGCCACCCCGCTCGTTACACGGTCACCGACCTTGGGACCTTAGCGGGCGGGGCCTTCAGCCAGCCTTTTTTCATCAACCGAAACGGCTGGGTGAGCGGCTCGTCAACGCTCTCGGACGGTGCAACT
Organism: uncultured Acidobacteriaceae bacterium; assembly: GCA_963794545.1. Taxonomy (GTDB): domain Bacteria; phylum Acidobacteriota; class Terriglobia; order Terriglobales; family Acidobacteriaceae; genus Bog-257. The sequence continues at coordinate 545,611 of CAWCEH010000005.1, read as the reverse complement.
CATGCCGTCGTCTGGTCTAAAGGTCAGGCTACAGACTTAGGCACACTTGGAGGGATAAATAGCATCGCTTTTGCCGCCAACGGGAAGGGCGAGGCTGTCGGCGAAGCCGAAACCTCGCTCTCGGACCCGAACGGTGAAGATTTCTGTGGTTTCGGCACGCACCTCCAGTGTTTACCCTTCCGTTCGCAAAACGGAGTTATGATTTCGCTCCCGACCCTGGGCGGCAACAACGGCGGCGTCAACCAGATCAATAGCTGGGGAGAAGCAGTCGGTTTTGCCGAGAACGCGACACCCGATCCCGCCTGCCCGGCCCCCCAGGTTCTTCATTTTGAGCCGGTCATCTGGGAAAACGCCAGGGCCTTAGAGCTTCCCACCTATAGCGGTGACCCTGATGGAGCCGCACTAGCAATCAACGATCTCGGGCAGGTGGTCGGCTCTTCCGGTTCTTGCGCGCCCTTCAGTCCCGTCCTGCTCAACCTGCAAGCCGTTCATGCCTTGCTGTGGGACAGAGGCAAACCTATAGACCTCGGCAACCTCGGCGGAACCACGGGACAGGCTGGCGGCAATATTGCCTGGGGCATCAATAACCGAAATGAAGTGATTGGTGTTTCTGACCTGCCCGGCGACACCACTTTTCATGCCTTTCTCTGGACCAAGGCGACAGGCATGCAAGACCTCGGGACACTTCCAGGGGACTTCGCCAGCACCGGCTCCGGCATTAACGATGCCGGCGCAGTGGTTGGTCTGTCGTTGGATGCCAGTTTCAACGGTCGCGCATTTTTTTGGCAAAACGGCAAGATGACCGACTTGAACACCCTGGCTCCAACTTCTCCTTTGTTTTTGCTATCCGCATGCTCCATCAACTCCCAGGGGGAGATCACAGGGTTGGGTATCACCAGCACGGGCGAATTTCACGCCTACTTGGCGGTCCCGAAAGCGGGACCAGATACCAATTCAAGCGCTGCTTCCCCGCAGCAAGAGGAAAAAACTGAAAACCTCAAGCCCGCGCTATCGGAGCATGATCGCCAGCTGCTCCTCCAGCAACTGCGCTTTGTCCGGTTCGGCTACCAGCCTCCAGACCCATGTGGAAAGGACTCAAAGCTCGCTTCGGACTGCAAAGCCAACTAGCGTGATCGGCTGATGAAGGGCAGGTGACTTCCTGCCCTCTTTCTCGCTGTCGGCTCGCGCCATATTCGTTTTGTGGAAGCTAAAGACGAGGAGATCCGGACGGATTGTCGGCAACTCCGGACTAATCCGAAGAGCAAATTATGGAACCATCTCCGAACGGCAGTTCTCGATTACTGCCGCAAACAAAATGCCGAGACAGCGAGCCTCGGCATCGGTCGGTTTAATTCAAGCGGCTTTCAGGTCTACACGAACGCCGGTTTGCGCAAATCGAGCAGGAGTCCAACGCGCAGGATATAGCCCGTCAAGAACGAAGCTGCCTATGCACCCCGCCGCGGATGCAATACCATATCCCGTACCTGCGCGAGCACACTCGACAACTGCATGGCATTGAGCTTCGAGGTGAACTCCAGCAACTCGGCCACGAACGGGTCGGCCAGCAGTTCGCTGAGCTCGATGTCGTGCGACGGCTCGCAAGCGCGCAGCAAGTCGGGCACGCTGACCTCCAGCGCCATTGCCAGCCGGTTGAGCGAGGACAAAGTCGGCGTTGCCTTTTCGTTCTCGATCTTGGAGACGTAGGTACGAGGGACGCCCATCCTTAGCGCAAGCTGGCGTTGGCTCAGGCCACCGCGCAGGCGCAGGCTGCGAATCGCCTGCGCGACCCGCACCTCGGAACGGGTAGATGTCGCCGGCATTGCGAGTTGGAGAGACGGCACGAGGATAGGCTCGGGCTCATCCTCATCCAGCGATGTGCGGCAACGGCGGCAAAGATTGTTGGCAGTTTTGAACTGGACGAGATGACATTGGTCGCATCTCACCACTTCCCGGGAATCTACGGGCGCGAGAGTCGTGGCCATTCAGGTTGTGGGAGTGCCAGAGCGGGGCACCGCAAACGAACTAACGCGTACTTTGTCAGAGTGATATCACTGTGTCAAGACTTTTTGCGGCATCAGTTCCGGGAAAAGAGGGCTGAAAGCGCGAGAAGCTGTGCAAATTCCGCACTCTGAAGGCTGTAGGATGGAAGAAAACCGTCAAACCCCGGGAGAAACACGGAATGATTCGCTCCGATGCGTGGTGTTTACTAACTGTATTCGGGCCGCTGTTTTATCTAAAGGACTTCCTTGTTTTTCAATCGGCTACAATCACCAAAAATGATGCATCCCAGGGTTGGTAGCACAAATTAGCACAAAACCGGAGTCCCATAGTGTCGCGGGAGAGACCCGTTGCGCCGCTCGCCCGAAGCACAGAGGGTCGTGATTACTGAAATTGCCAGTGTGTGACGACTACAAACCCTGATCGCTTGTGATAACGATTTATCACTCGTCAACGTCGATGACAGGGCCTATACTGCTCGGACAAGGAGGCTGTATGCACCGATTCACTCTGAGCATGGCTCTAGGAAGTTTGATTCTTCTAGTTGTATCCGCAACTGCCACCGCACAGACGAAGCAACAGGACGCGAACCTTTCAGTCAATTTGACCGGCTCTTGGAAATTGTGCGGGGGACAGCCCCCCTATCAGTGCACAATTTACAAAATTACGCAGGTCGGCAAAAAGGTAGAAGCCGTCAAGGTCGATGGCGACCCCACGAACGTTCCGCTAGGAGCGGTTGCGTTTCGAGGGACATTCGACAGAAACCCGTTCACCGTGCAATATGCTTATGCGGGTCCTAATTATACAGACGTGCAGTGGCACGGGGTGAACATAAAGGTTATAGACGCCGACACTTTCACGACCACAATTCATGACGCGCCGTGGAAGCGGCAGCCTACCAAGTAAGAACACGATCAACGCATGATCATCGGCACGGTCGCTGCGAATGTAACAGGCGAATCTCAGGACACGCCTTGCGAACCGTAAGATGCGCTACCGTAACGCATTCTCCGTCCAGACTCAGCGCGTGTATCGCCGCATGACCCGCTCATAGACGTGCCGGGGTATGCGGATGGTCCGGTAGCTCGCCCGCTTGCGTCGGAACCTCGGGGTCTCGTAGACGATCACGCCCCGCTCGTTTTCAAACAGCTTCGTGATCGCGCGCGCGGACAGACCAGTCAACGCGGAGACTTCGGCCACGCTGTACGGTGTGCTGGTTTCGTTCATTTTGCTCCCACTGACGCACCGCTACACAAAAATTATGGGCTGCGTCCAGATTTGGCGAAGGCTATACAATCGGCGCATGAATACGTCCTTCGATTGGGTTGTGACTTTGCTTCCGACACTTCTTGCAGTCGTGGCGATGTGGGTCCAGCCGCCTCGAAAGAAACATCCGATAAAATGGCGTCTCGGACTAGTTTTCTTTGGCGTTCTCATCAGCGGATTGACCTTCAGGCAAATAGGCCACCAGGAGGCTAAGGTAGCAAGAGTGGAAGCTATGCTTCGGCACGCCGAAGAAGGGCAGCACTTAACACAGCAAAAATTGGATGAGTCGATTCGGAAAGAGCAAAGACTCAACGACCAAAACAACGACCTTCGCACTGACCTTGTAGCACAGAATGATCTGCTGCAAATCATAAAGCGGTCACTGCCCCTCAGTGCTCAAAAGCAAGCAGTGCAGATTCACAAGTACTGGGTGAGAGAATTGTCTGAAGGCGTTGGCGTGCAGGACGCGGTAACCTCAGCTCAAGAGTGACATGCGGCAAATTTCAGTGACATATTTTAAGTGATTGAAAATAATGACACGAAATGATGCGTGGTGTTTACTAACTGAGTTCACCCAGTCAGAAAGTTTGCGCAAACATGCTCTCGCGGTGGAGGCGTGCATGCGCGCGTATGCACGCAAGTTCGGCGAAGAGGAGGAGCGCTGGGGCATCGTCGGCCTGATTCACGACTTCGACTACGAGAAATATCCCACTGCGGAAGAGCATCCCTACAAGGGAAATGAAATTTTGAAGGAGCGGGGATATCCCGAGGATGTGCGCCGCGCCATTATGTCCCACGCCGACTACACCGGTGTCAGTCGCGAATCGAATCTGGAGAAAGCGCTGTTTGCCTGCGACGAACTGGCAGGCTTCATTACCGCTACGGCGCTGATCAAGCCCAACAAGTCGCTCGCCGAAGTTGACGCGAAGTCAGTTCGAAAGCGCATGAAGGACAAAGCCTTCGCCCGGTCGGTGAGCCGGGAGGACATTATCAACGGCGCTGCCGGCCTGGGCGTCGACTTGGACGAACACATCGCGTTTTGCATTGAAGCGATGAGAGGGATTGCAGGGGAGTTGGGCTTGGCTGGGAAAAATCGGTAGCAGGCGAGAACCTACAGTTGAGTCGGCCATCTTCGGGCTGCGTGAAAAACCCTAAGTACTTCGATTTCGTCGGCACGTACACGATAAGGGACGACATAAGGCGTTCCAGAAATGATGAGTTCGCGTGTGCCCGGCACTCGCCCAGGGCGGCCAATCCCTGTGTGTTCTTCAAGCAATTCGATCGTTCGGCGGATCCGAAGAACGGTCCTAAACGCGGCGGGGGGATTATCTTTTGCAATGTGTTCGAATTGGGCGTCGAGGTGGGCAAGCGCGGCGCGCAGCCACTTAACGCGCACGTTTCGCCCACTTCTTAAACATTTCCTCTACTTCCTCGTCGGTGGCGAAGTCTCCTGCATCGGCCTGCTGTACCGCCTTGTTGATCTCTTCAATCTGCCATTCGTTGAGGGCGACGTACTCCCGGATGGCTTCCGCCGCCAGAAACGACCGGCTGCGCTTAGTAGTCTTCGCCAGTTTGTCGAGCTTCTTCTTGAGCTTACTGTCTACGCGAAGAGTGAGAATACTGGAGCTGGCCATACAATGTATTATATCCGAATACATCTGATGTTGCTTGCCTTGTCAACTGCGGAACGACCTATTTTCCGGACAGGATAGCCTAACTTGAACAGTTTGAATCTCCTGCTCCGTCCCGCTTCGTGTTACAACTTGAGCAGACTTCGCTATGCACGGCAGACGCACCACGATCATATTTCTTTCCGCGCTGTTGCTGATTGTGCTTGGGCTAACGTTTGTTATCACGCAACCCTTCCTCAAGCCTTTCGCCTTCGCCATCATTCTTGCGGTCGTCTTTTATCCTCTTCACGAACGAATCTTGCGATGGAACAAGGGGCGGCCGGGCAGGTCGGCATTGCTTTCGACGCTGCTTCTGATTCTGCTTTTTGGGGTGCCGGGCGTCATTATCGCCGTGCTGGCCGCTAACGAAGCGCTGACCGCGGCGCACTATCTGGGTCGCAGAAGTGTTGAAGAGGGCGGATTCCCGTCGCTGGTAGTGGCCTTGGCCAAAGGTCCCATCGGCTATCTTGGCCGGTGGGTCGACGTTTCCAAATATGACCTGCAAGCCATAGTCAGCGCCAACGCGCAAAAAGTCAGCGTCTGGCTGGTCGGGTTCGGCGCCAACGTCTTGGGGGGTATCGCCCGCTTCGTTACCGACTCGCTGATCACGTTTGTCGTCGTGTTCTTTCTATTTCGCGACGGAGCCCAGTGGGCTTATCGTGCGGGAACGTTTCTGCCACTTTCTCGCGAGCAGGTTGCGCGGCTGTATCGAAATATCTCCGACACCATCATCGCCAACGTCTATGGCATTCTCTCGGTGGGGGTGGCACAGGGTGTGCTTCTCGGCGTCGCTCTGCGCATCATCGGTATGCAGTCTGCGCTGTTGCTGGGGCTGGCCACCGGTTTTGCTTCCATCATTCCAGTCGTGGGCTCGGCGCTGATTTGGGCTCCCGTAACGATTTACCTGCTGGTAACCGGCTCTATGGGAAGGGGCGTGTTTCTTCTGATTTATTGCATCGTAGTTGTCAGCAGTGTAGATAACATCATCCGGCCGTGGGTAGTGGGCGGACGCGTGGAGTTGCATCCGCTGGTCCTATTGTTCTTCATCTTCGGTGGGGTGGAAGCATTCGGGTTCCTGGGATTGTTCCTTGGCCCGGTCGTGGCGTCAGTCCTGGTTGCAATCTTCGACATTCTGCGCGAGGAATTGAAAGAGGCCAAAACCTTGCCCGCAATGGCGGTACCCGGGCCTTAGTCGCCTGGAAGTGGGGAAAAAAGCTCGCCCTCTTTGCGCTCTCCGCTGTCCGTCAGCGCACGGATCGCGTACTCCTGGAAATGCGGGGACTTGCGGTGAGCCTCCAAAGCGGCATCGTCACGATACTGCTCGTAGATGAAGAAGCGCGTGGAGTCCGTCCGGTGCCGATGCACGATATACATCAGGCAGCCCGGTTCTTGCCGCGAAGCGGTCTGAAGTTTACCGAATATCCCGGCAACCTCGTCCTCATGCCCCCGTTTTGCCATCCAGGTTACAGCCAGTACGACCATTCCGTCCTCCAGTACGTGCGAGCTCTTATTTTCCGGTCCCACTGATGCTGTCCAGACTGTTTGCAAACTCGGGAATGAACATAGTCTGCTCGCGATCAGGGCCGGTAGAAACAATGCCCACCTTCGCGCCTGATTCCTTCTCGACGAATTCCAAATATTGCTTCGCCTTCGCCGGTAGCTGATCGTAGCTGTCCATGCCGAATGTGCTCGACTGCCAACCCGGCAGTTTGGCATACACCGGCTCGATCTCTTCGTACCCAGAAGCTTGCGCGGGGATCTCTTGTGTTTCCTTCCCGTCAATCTTATAGCCGACACAAATCGGGATCTCCGACTGATCGTCCAGCACGTCGAGCTTGGTCACGACCAGCCAGCTTGTGCCGTTGATCATGTTGGAATAGCGCAGCAACGGCAAGTCGAGCCAGCCGGTCCGTCGCGGACGCCCGGTCACCGCCCCGAACTCGTTGCCTTTCTTGCGCAGAGCCTCGCCGACCTCTTCTTTCAGTTCTGTTGGAAACGGACCTCCGCCCACGCGCGTGCAGTAGGCCTTGGTTACCCCGATCACCATATTGATTGCCGTCGGGGGCACGCCGGTACCGGTGACCGCGCCTCCGGATGTCGCACTCGAAGAGGTGACGAACGGGTAGGTTCCGTGGTCGATATCGAGCATGGTGCCTTGCGCCCCTTCGAACATCACCGACTCGCCATGGGCAATGGCCCGATTCAGCAGCAGCGCCGTATCGGTTACGAAGGGAGCGACACGGTCTGCGATCTCCGCGTAGTCGGTGAACATCTTGTCGGGATCCAGAGGCTCGCTGTTGAACAGAGCATGCGCGATGGTGTTCTTCTCGCGGCAGGCGTTCTCGATGTGCTTCTTTAGCAGGGTCTTGTCGAGCAGGTCCTGCACGCGCAATCCGCTGCGCGCCATTTTGTCTTCATATGTCGGCCCGATGCCCCGTGATGTGGTGCCGATCTTTACGCGGCCGGGCGCGTTTTCGGAAGCCAGTTCAATCATGCGATGGTAGGGAAGGATCACATGCGCGCGGTTGCTGACAAACAGATTGCCGTCAACGTGCACGCCGGTCGCGCGCAGCGCGTCCACTTCCTTCATGAAGGCGAAGGGGTCCAGCACAACCCCATTGCCGATTACGGCTCGACACCCCTCACGCAGCACTCCGCAGGGAATGAGCTGGAGGATGAACTTCTTGCCCTTGATCGTGACCGTATGTCCGGCATTGTGACCGCCTGAATAGCGCGCCACTACGTTGAAGCGTTCGGAGAGAACGTCAACGATCTTGCCTTTGCCTTCGTCGCCCCATTGCGCGCCGACAATCACTGCTGTCTTGCCAGTTCTCAACTTCATGCTCCATTCGCGGACACCCGTTATCGAGCGCGAACGACCGCGCAGATTCGCACACAACTCGCCTCTGGATTGCAAAACAAGATCAAGAATTCTGGGAAAATTAGGGAGACGAACCGCGTACTCTTGATTTTACAGGGTCAACTCCGGATGGCGCAATGCGGGCCGATACCAGGTACTGGGCCGTTTTCATTTTCGCTTAGACGGAAGTGCCGTTTTCGGCGGTAACGGTTTCTCTAGCTGTTCCTTCAGAAGCTTTGTGATCGGCTAGGAAGCTGAATCTCGATGACGACACGACGGTCTCTGAATCCCATCCTTGCGTTAAGTGGGGACACATTCCTCAACCATGTGGTTGGGTAGCCTGAAAATTTTGTTTTGCTCATATTTGTTCTCCTTCAGTCTTTCAAATCAAAACAGTCCACTACCCACTACCAAACGATGTTCCAATGGATGAGGATGTTACCCCGATACAGGAACGAATGCCTCCTACTGAAACCCGACGACTTAAAGCTTCAACCGCTCTTCCACTCGGGTGAGGCGATTGTCGATGTCTACCACTTTGCCGGTCAAGTCCGCGAATTTCTGGTCCATGCCTAGAAACCTGGCATTTACTTCGCTGCGGAATTGATTTAAGTCGGCGTGTATCTCGGCGCGGAAATCCCGGATGCTAGTGTTCTGGGTGTAGAACCCGATTAGCATCACCAGGATGGGCAGCGCGAGAGCAGTGAAGAACTGTGCGTTCGACATAACCCGATTCTACAACGCTTAGAGGATCAAACATAAACTATCGTACTGAATGCCGTACCCGCAACGCCGATTCCCAAACTTCATAGGGGCTCACTCTTTGTGACCATGCCGCCGTACACTAGCAGTTTATGCCCGAACTTCCGGAAGTCGAAACCATCGCCCGCGGACTCAACCAGCGGGTCGTCGGGGACGTGATCGAATCGGTGTGGCTGGGGGGAAAGCCTGAGCCTCTGAAATCGCCTGCCTCGGAAATCGCTTCCGTGCTGGAGCACCGCCGAATCGTGCAAGTACGGCGCGTGGGCAAACACATTGTTTTCGATTTGCAGCTTTCACGGCGAAACAGGTCGAAAAACACCGCAGCCATTGACGGGCAATGGATTGTCCACCTCGGGATGACCGGCCGCCTTCTGATCGCCGCCCCGGAGATCCCGATGGCACAGCATACTCACGCGGTGCTGAAGCTGGCCTCGGGAAAGGAACTACGGTTTGTCGATCCCCGGCGCTTCGGCCGCCTGGCCGTGGTAAGGATCGAAGCGAAGAGCGCCACCGGATTTGCCGCTCCCGGAGACGAACCGCTGCAGTCGCAAATCGGGCCATTCACAGATCTGTTTCGCGGCCGCAAGACTCCTATCAAGAGCGCATTACTGAACCAGAAGCTGTTAAGTGGTGTGGGAAACATTTATGCTGACGAGTCGCTGTTTCGCGCCGGGATTCGGCCCCGCAGGCGAGCGGCGTCGCTAACCCGCGCCGCGTTGCGAAAACTGCATGGCTCATTGCAAGCGGTCCTGCGTGAAGCCATCAAGTTGGGCGGATCGTCGGTAAACGATTACGTCGATGCGGAAGGCCAGGAGGGGTTTTTTCAACTGCGACATCGCGTTTATGGAAGAGAGGGCCAGCCGTGCTTGGTATGCGGTACACCCATCAAGCGGGTTATCATCGCAGGGCGGAGCAGTCATTACTGTCCGCGCTGTCAGAAGTAAGGCGGTTTCGGAATTGGTGTAGTTTTGCGAATACGGGCGAAGCGTCGCTTCAGCTATATTATTCGTTTGTTCCGCAACTGAAGCAGCAAGCTTTGAAGGGGCGCGGCTTTAGCCGTGCCGTTAAGTGTGCATTAGAGTTGGGCTTTAGAGCGTGTGTGAGAACTCAATTTTTACGCAACCCCTTGTGCGGCCTCAAATTGGTAAACACAATACGTTGCGGAAATTCCTAGTTCTCACACACCCTCTTTAGCCCCTGAGGGAACTCGCGCTTCATCTCAAACACCGATGTCCCTCAGAGGCTAAAGCCGCCATAAGGACAGCAGCTTGCGGCACGGCTGAAGCCGTGCCCCTTCAAAGCGCGACGTTCTCATGGATAATGCAGCTTCGGCGCTGCATTCGCAGCGGCCCAAGCCTCATGAGTTGGCGCGATCTCGGATGCCAGCTGAAGGCTGGCTCTACCCAGTCTGCGCCAACTCTGAAACTGATATATCCGTGTCGATTTGGTCCGCAGATTGAAACTAGCGGCGAGCGTCTTGAAACGAGAGAGGAGCCTAGAGGCTGAATATGGGCATTTATTCCATCGGAGTTGATCTGGGGGGGACCAACCTGCGCATCGCCGCGGTCGATACGGACGGCAAACTGCTAGAGAAGCTAACCACCGGAACCGAGGTGGGTCGCGGTCGCGACTCGGTGATCGGCGAAATGTGCGAGGCGATTCAGTCGGTGAGTGTGAAGTTTCGCGACTCCGGACAACTGGCAGGAATTGGCATCGGGGTCCCCGGGTTTATCGACATGGATACTGGCACCATTATGGAGTCTCCTAATCTTCCGGGCTGGGCGAACTTCCCGGTCCGCGATGACATCCAGCGAAGGCTGGGAGCGCCGGTGATTCTTGAGAATGACGCCAACTCCGCTGCCATGGGAGAAAAATGGCTGGGTGCAGGCCGCGATACCGACCACATGGCCATGTACACGCTCGGCACGGGCGTAGGAGGCGGGCTGGTCTTGAATGGACGTCTCTGGCACGGCATGAACGGCATGGCAGGAGAACTCGGCCACTTCTGTGTGGAACCTGAAGGACATCCCTGCGGTTGTGGAAGCCGTGGCTGCCTTGAGCAGTATGCCTCGGCTACGGCCATCGTGCGCATGGCGCATGAGGTAATTGCAAGTGGACAGGCAGACGATCTGGCCCGGGCTTCACGCGGGAACGTCGAGTTTAATTCGCGCGTCATTTACCAACTGGCAATTCAAGGCGACGTCGCGGCACAACGTATCTATCAAAAAGTGGGGCGCTCGTTGGGCATTGGTATTGGTGGCATGGTCAACGCGATGAATCTGCCGATGTACGTCATCGGTGGGGGAGTCGCCAGTGCTTGGGACGCTTTCGCGCCCACGATGCTGGAGGAACTGAGAGTCCGATCCTTCATCTATCAGGTTACAGCTCCCGACGGCGTGATGCCGGGGAAGAAGCATACCATTGTCACTCGTGCCTTAATGGGCAGCGATGCTGGACTCTACGGCGCCGCAAGATTGCCCATGCTGGCGTCGTTGGCACAAACTGAGCCCACGCACAGCCAATCACCCTCATAGTTTCAGTCTACGCGGCTCCATGAGACTGATGACAGGCATCCCTCTAGCGACATGAGTCTGGTGTCGCACATGGAGAAGTCCTTGAATGGCTTACGCATGAATCATGTCACAAGCATTTCCCGCCACTCAAGTGTGGGTTGTCCCAAGACTGCATTTATCGGCAAAAGTCGCTAGAGCAAAATCTGCTATTGTGGTTCATACTAGTGCCACCATCGAGGCTGACCCTCAGCTTAACGTCTCTTTTCTGTGGGAATGGTATTGTGTCTCCAGAGTTGGAACAGATTCGCCGTGAAGTGGAGCGTGTCACGTCCGCAATGTCGCGTGACGACTGGCGCTATGCCCCGCCAGGAAAGTGGAGTTGTGCCCAGATACTGGAACACCTTCTGCTGAGCTACACAGCCACTACCAAGGGGACCCAGACGGCTTTACAAACCGGCAAGCCCCTTGGGGGGCAGCCCAGGTTAAGGGATAGACTCGCCACTTTCTATGTGGCTCGGCTGGGATTGCTGCCGGCAGGCCGAACGGCGCCTAAGACAGAGCATTCCCAGCAATGGTTTTGGAGTGGAGTCGTTGCGACAATTCAACGACGCGCTGGTCGCTATGGATGCGACGCTAGCGGACGCGGAGAAACGATTCGGAAGCGCAGTCAAGATACTCGACCATCCAATCCTTGGCCCCTTGGACGCCGGAAGACTGGCGGCGCGTCCATCGTACCCATGCCAAGCACCACTTGAAGCAAATCGAGACGCGAATGAAGCAGGCCAGTTCTGGCCGCGCCTGATTGATTGCCCTGGCTAAAAAAAGCTCAGATACCAGCGCCATATTGACTCGCCGAAAAAGACTGCGACGAGCGAGCATGCGCCGAGAAATACGCCGAACGGGAGTTCCTGGGCGAGAAACATCTCCCGGGCAGAAGACTGTGCCCCCCCGTCCGGAACTCCGTCTATCTCAGGCGTGTTGCGCCTGTGTCGCGCGAACAGGAAGACAGCATAAGTAGCGCCCGCCAATGGCGCGAAGAAAATCACAAAGAGCGTGAGCTTCAATCCCAGAAACGCTCCCACCATGGCCATTAGCGCAATGTCGCCGAATCCCATTCCGTGACGTTTCCGAAGCAAGTAGTACAGCGCCCACGCGAGATAGAAGAAACCAGCCCCGACAAGAGCACCGATCGCGGAATCGAGTAGCGCGAGTTGTGCATGAGCCGGAAGCTGCATGCCGTACGCGCGCAGAAAAAATTGCGTTCCGGAGCTGTCGGTCGGAATGATCCAGGAGAGCGCCAGTCCCAGCACGATTCCGGTGATAGGTGAATTCCCGCGGCAGCAGGCCGGTCTCAGCATCCATGAAAATCAGTCCAACCAGCAGGAAACAAAAGATGCAGAGCTTTATCGTTAGCAACGTCGGTCCGAATGACCCGTAGCATGCTGTGAACAGTACGGCCGTCAGCAATTCGACCGTGGGATAACGCAGTGAAATTCGCCCTCCACAATCGCGGCAATGGCGACGAAGCAACAGCCAGCTTAGCAACGGGATATTGTCGTGCCATCGAAGAGAGGCACCGCAGGCAGGGCAGTGAGATCTGGGGCTGATAACGGACTCGTCGCGCGGAATGCGGCTGATGCAGACATTCAGGAAACTGCCGAATGCCAGCCCGATGACGAACAGCGCGCATTCGAAAGCTAGTTCCAAAGCGTGTTGTGGACGTCCTCTCCTACGGTTGATGGAAGCGCAGCACGTCGCCGCTCAGTTTCATTTCGGATCGCTCGTCCGGCGGCATCTCACCTATCCAGTTCACCAGCTTGCGATTCACCAGCCGTGTTTCAGGTGGACAAGCTTGCCAGCCCTTCTCTCGCTGTTCACGAATCGACACTCGATATCCGGCAACGTCCTCAGCGGGCTCCTGGCTCTTCCAGTCGAATAGCGCAGCTTCCAGATCGTCGGAGAGAGCCTCGTTAGGACGAAGACACAGAACCCAATCATGCGATGCGTCCGCTGCATAGGCGCCAAAGGTGACGCCGGGGATCGAACTCTTGAGGGTTGCTCCATGCTCCCGCGCGACTCGCGAGGTATCGTCTTCCGAGCGATCGTCAATCACCAGCACCTCGTCACAAGGGCGAAGCGAGTCCAGGGCGCGACCAAGGCGGAGCGCATCGTTGTGCGTGTGCAGCAGGGCGGTAATTTTAGGCATTTCCAACTCTAGTGAGGATATCGCAGCCTTGGAAGACTGTGTACAAAGCTAGACGCAAAAAAGGCGCAGCCGGGTTGTGCTGCGCCTGTGAATATGCTTCAAGCAATCGTCTACGAGACCGGGCTACGTCCTGAATTACGCTCATTACTGCCCTGCGGCGTGACCGTCAAGGAGTTGAGCGTCTGGAAGTTCAGCACCGCTTCCGCTGGCAACTGGATTTGCTGTCCTTTCTTCGCAGCTGCAGCTCCGGTTCCCGCACCCGCCCCGGAGGCCGCACCAATGGCCGCGCCTTTGCCACCGCCGAAGATGCCGCCGAGAATGGCGCCGGCGGCAGTACCGATGCCTACCTTGGTCGCTGTGTTTTTGCCCTCGCCGTTTCCCGCACGGGTCCACTGGTTTGTCTGAAGGTTGTAGGTCTTGCCGTTCACCGATAGTGACGTCAATTCCAGCGTCAGGACGGAGTTGCCGGCGAAGCGCCCAGCGCTTTTTACATCGGCCACTCGGCCTACCACGTCGGCACCGGACGGAAGTACCGTTTCACCGTCAAGCACGATTGGATTACTGAGCGAACCATGGAAGGTATCGCCGACCTGATTTCGCTCAGAATCGAGCGGAGCATTAAGCCTTATCGTGAGCTGTGTTCCAGCCGGAATCGTGACCTTCTTCGGAGGAGGCGGAGGCTGCGGAGAACTCTGCTGTACAGGAGGAGCGGGCGGCGAAGTGTTGTCGGCCTCGAGGGCGCCAGCGCTAGAGTTCATCCCTTCATTGTCGTCCGCATTGCTCTGGCCGCCGCCGTTGGCGTCGGCTTCAGACCGAGATGGCTTGCTCCGTTTTGCATGAGGCCCCTTAGTCCGCGGGGTTGCGTGTGCCTGCTGCACTTGAAGGTTGTTGACGACGGTCTTTACCCCCTCGACGGTTGCCGCATCGCTGGCGGCTTCGGCACGTTCGCTATCGCTGGTGACGTCGCCAGTCAGCGTAAGCACGCCATTCGCGGCCTGGATCTCGATCTGACGGCTCTGGATGGCCGAATCGCGATAAAGCTTGTTTTGCACCTCAACCGCAATCTGGGCGTCGGTGCGAGTCGTTTTCCGGGAACACCCGGCTAAAACCCCTAGCGCCATGGCGAATACCAAAATGGCATACAAGGATGTCTTAAGCCTCATCATCGCTATAGCTCCTGAAGATATTCTTAATCCTAAAGGTCGTGCTTAAAAAATTAAACACGCTTTGGTCCCATTTGTCGCTGTTGTCGCGCCTGGAACGGTAATATCGGTCTCGAACAGAACTCTAAGCTAAGGCGAACCGGGCAGAACGGCATTTCATTCAGCGCCGCATCCGGACAGCCGAATCGCTTGGGCCCTGAGGGTGCGGCGATCTTATGCGCCAGCCCGAAGGCTGGCTCTATCGGGGATGCCCTAAGAGGGGTTAGTCGCACTACTGTCTGATGCTGTATTTCGGACTGGCGTCGCAGGCTCCGGTCAGCGAGGAGCCTGCGCGAAAACGCACTTAATTCTGCTGGTCCGTGAGGTGGTTATTGATCGCAAATAGCGCTAGTTCCAAGCGGCTGGCAACGCCGACCTTGTCAAAGATGTTGGTAAGGTGGTGCTTCACCGTGTCTTCACTCAGGGCGAACCTGCGCGCAATCTCCTTGTTGCTGAGCCCGGCAACGATCGTGGTAAGGATGTCCATTTCGCGCTTGGTGAGTCCAAAGTTTCGCGGCGCTTTTTCCCCGGACGGATTCGTCCGCATGAAGTCGACAATGTCCCCGACAGCTTCGCGTCCGATCCAATATTGTCCGGCCATTACGGTGCGGATGGCCTTCATCAGCAATTGGGTGGCGGCTTCTTTCATGACCACTCCGCGCGCTCCCATCTGTAACGCCTGCACGATTTGGATGCGCTCCACGGCCGCCGTCAGCACGATGATCTTGGTCGTGAGCTCACTGTCGGTGGTCGATAGCTCGCGCAACACATCCATCCCCGGCACCCGCGGCATCGCCAGGTCCAGCAGCAGAATGTCAGGAGTCAGTTCGCGAGTCTGAGTGACGGCGTCCGCGCCGTCGGCCGCCTCACCCGCAACTTCCAACTCTGGCTCGGCCTCAAGCAGGCGGCGCAGGCCATCGCGGAAGATTGTGTGGTCATCGGCGATGATAATGCGCACAGATGGATCTTTCTTATCCATAAGATTCGGTTCCTTTCTGTGGAACGGTGATTTCGAGCTTGGATCCGTGGCCGGGATTCGACTCAATTACCATGTCTCCACCCACGGTGCGGACTCGTTCCTTGATGACGGTCGGTCCCCAGCGGAAGTCGTCAAGTTCTGTCAACGTGAAGCGCCCCGCAAAAGGAAAGCCCTTGCCGTCATCGTCAATTACCAGCTTCCACGTACCGTTTTGCCAGCCGAAGCGCACCACTGCCGACTGTGCGCCGCTGTGTTTCCGAATATTGACCAGGGCCTCTTGAACCACCCTTGCTAGCTCACGGCAGGTGGCTGCTGGCAGCGTGACTTCGTGCAATTCGGATACAAAACGGGTTACCACTCCAGTGTCTCTGGAAAAACGTTCTACGAGTTGCGCGATAAAGTCAAGGAATTGATGCGGCCCAATATCCGGAGGCCGCATGGTTTGCATCAGTTCGCGAAGGTTCAAGACTTCCTGGCGCAGCAAATCCTGGACCCGTTGCAACTCCGAAGGGAGTTGCGAATTATCGGTGCCGCGACGGCGCAGCACATCGATTTGCATCTCGATACTGATCAGCGACTGGATCACGGTATCGTGTAGCTCCCGCGCGACCCGGGCCCGTTCAACCGCCCCGGCGCGAGAGCGAAAACGGCGAAAAAGATAGACAGAATACAGCGCGGGCCCAACCTGGCGCATGACATTCTGCGCAAAACGGAGTTCACGTTCCCGCCGGCGACCGACGTACCCGTTGACCACCACAAACCGGGCAGTCCAATCCCGTCCCATCTCATGGCTGACCACCAGAACCGAATGAGCTCCAGGAACAGGCATCTTAAGGTGCTTGAGCTGCGAAGGCTCGAGCCGTCGTCCTTCGTCGTCCAGAGCGGCGATACTATACCTCTTGCCTCGACTGGTACTCTGCATGTAGAAGGTGTGAGGATAACCCTGCATGAGCTCAGACTCATGTTGAGCTGGAGCGATCTCCCGCGCCTCGGCCAGATGCTTCGGAGACGTGGTGGTAGCCCACTTAAACACTCGCCCCGTGCTGCTCTGAGAGACTACTTCGTACACCTCCCGGCTGTCAAAGACGCGACCCAGTTCTATCAGAGCGTCGTACAGAGCCCCTGCGAAGCGATTGCCAACCCGAGCCAGCGACAAGAGACGATTGGTCAGATCGATCTCCGCCCGCAGTTCCTTCTCGCCCTCCGCGAGAAAACCGAGGAGGAAACCGGTCATTAACAGAAAACCGCAACGTAGGACGATCCGTGGCGGATCCACGTTGGTGGACAGCACATGCTGCAGGGTAGGAGGTCCGTGCTTTACGACTGCCGCTTGAAACAGCACTAGACCCGCCCCGATGAAAGCGGTCGTCATGGTTTCGGTGAAACCCCATCGGAAGGCAGCGGCTAACATCGCGAAGAGAAAGAAAATAAAGAAGATACTATTGGGTGCATCGGTGAAGAGGCACAAGAGGGCGGCCCATCCGATGTCGCTCACCTGGGCCCAGAGTACGAAGCCTCGAGTTGGGATCCGCTGTATCCGCAGCAGGCTAAGCAACACCAGACTGTGGGCGATGTAGCACAGCAGGACGAGTCTTCCGAAGTGGTAATACGGGCCGCTCGCGACAGGATGAATCTCCCATGCAATGACGGACGTAAGGGCCAGAAACAAACGCGAAAACGCCAGCACGCGCTCTACACGACAGTCTTCGTAACCGATACCCGGACTGCGGAGCCGGGACAGAAACCTACGAGCAGGCGGAGGTGGCCGCAAACGAAGTCCCTTCACGAGAGAACCTGTGGGAAGTTGCACGATTATGCCACTAAAGCGCCAAACCGCAAACCGAATTCTAGTGATTTGACCAATTTTAGAGTTGGCGTGGACCGAGTAGAGTCAGCCTTCAAGCTGGCGAACAAGATCGCCCCCCGCCAGCGGTACGTTTGTCCGCACTGAACGCGGCTCCGAATGAAGCGCCGCTCCACCGTACTTGCCGGACTACACTAATTCTAAAACCGCTGTAGCAGGGAGAGACTCGAATCCGGTGCTCCGCGGTATGCAGGATTAGAAGCTCGAAGGCGATAAATCCGGGGCGGAAATAGGTCCTAGAGAGTGGCATCCGTCACCCCTTTTGTGACGCTGCTCACTGCTCCAGGCAAAGCCCGGGAGCTACTTTGAGGTTGCGGAGCAGGAGTTTTGGGCGCAATATGGCGTCCGAAGAAGGCCGCCGTTGATTCGCACCCACTTTGTAGATGTGATTTTTTTGTGGATCTTTTTTGTGGATCGAAGGAGGTACAGATTGTGAAGTTCAGATTGTGGTCGAAGGCACTATTCGTTGCCGTTGTCGTGACATGGGTCTCATCTGCGTCCTGGTCGCAACACCCCTCCAAGACGGGACCCAAGTACGACCTGGCCAATGAGGTGAAGATAAAGGGCGTTATCGACGAAGTTCGTGAGGTCCCTGGCGATTTCGAAGGTACACACCTGGTCGTGAAAACCGCGAGCAAGACGGTACTCGTGTACGTCGCTCCCGGTGAATTCCTGAAGGAAATTGACACTTCATTCAACAAAGGAGACCAGGTGGAAGTCGTGGGCGCGAAAGTTCCGAATGCGCCGGAAGAGGAGATCATGGCCCGCGAAATCACCGACGGGAGTAATACCGCCACACTGCGGGACGATAAAGGCATCCCGATCTGGGCAGGATGGAAGCCAGCAAAAGCTGCGGGCCAATAGCCCACCGAATCCGACGGGAATGCATAGCCTACACCGCATTCGGCCCAAATTGAAGAATGTCGGCTTTTCCTGCTCGCTAAACAAATGGGCGCGAGGTGCTCGCCGCGTCCCGTTGGCTTGGATCCATGACCAAGCCACGGATTCGGCTTATTTTTCTACCCGCACAAATTCACCGCTTGTCGCATCTACAGCAATCCGCAACTTGGCTTCGTCCTGGCTGTTTCCATAGATGACATGCCAAAGCAATTGATTCTTCGATGCGTCCCAGTCGAGAACGAACAATACCGGTTGCTTGGGGTCTTTTTGCGTGAGCTTTTCGCCGCCATGCTTTTGCGCCACTGAGTAAGCAGTATCGCTATCCACCTTGAGAAATCCGACTTCGAACATCTGGGTGGACGCGTTGCTCGGATTCCAGGTGTCCTCGGCGGAAAAGCTGATGCCTGCCTCTGGAGCGTCGGGTCCTACCAACCCTGACCACACAAATAGTTTCATCGAGCGCTTAGCGGGAGACGCAAATGAGGCGCGCCAAAGACCGCTCTTACCCTCGTTGGTGGGAGCGTCGGTTGTAAACTGCGACTGCGATCGGAATGGTTTCACGTCCGCTGCCCATCCCCTTGCGGACAGGTACAGCTTCTGGAAAGCAGTTCGGCCGGTTTCGTATTGTGCTTGTTTCGCAGCAGGTTTGATCGGCGGATGCGATGCATCGCTGCCGACCGTTTTGTTGCTTGACGAACAGCCAGCAAGCAAACAAAGCAGCGCAAGACACGGGACGGCGATCTTTCTCATGAGTTCCTTAGCGGCTAGCGATTAGCCATTAGCTCTTAGCAATCAGCAAGCAATCAGCCTCTACAGCAGATGCCATTCTCTGGCCTGTGAGTTGCTAGGCTCGGGTTAGCTAAAGGCTAAAAGCTAATGGCTAACCGCTCACTCAGTGGGCCAACAAAGCGACACCAGCAGCCACAAACAAGGCAGAGAGCCAGCGGCGACGGTCCACATGCTCTTTCAAGAACACCCGTGCCGCCAGAGCATTGGCAATGAAGGTGAGCGACGCAGACGCAGGGCCAACGATGCTGACATCGGCCCAGGACAGCGTCACCAGCAAACTGACGAATGCCAATGCCATAAACAGCATCCCCAACATGAATTGTGAACTCGCGAGCACGCGCCGTACGACTTGGAAGAGCCCGTGCGATTTGCGAACGGCGCCTAAGTCGCCAATCTCTTTCATCGCGCGCGCCTGTAGCACATCGCCGGCCGTAGCGGTGATGACGATGGCTGCGATTTCTGCCCAGACGGCAGCGCCGGTCACGCTTCCCTCCTGGCGCCGGTTGCCAAGGGAGTTTCCGCCTCAAGCTGTTTGTGGCCGCGAGAATTCTTGAGCTTAGAGTAGGGATGTGCTACCGGTGTCAACGCTGGTCCGCCTGCTACGAAGCCAACTCCGGCCGTGATCAGCGCGATTCCCAACCAACGCCAGACCGTCACATTTTCATGCAGGAAAAACTTGCCCAGCAGGGCCATCAACACATAGCTCACGGCAGTGGCTGGGAGCACGTAGGTCAGGTCGGCCCAGGAGAGCGCGGTGAGGTAGCTACTTAGGAACAGCAGCAACAAACAAATGCCGGTCACCACCCAGGGGTTCCACAGGGAAGCGAGCAGGTGGTTCCAGTTCGCGGAAGTCACCGCCCCAAAATCCTTCATCCCGCGTCCGAGGCAAACGTCGCCACAGGCGGCGAAGACTGCCACCGCGAGGAGAACAAGATATTTGCGGAAGGTCACGCCAACCTCTAGGCGTTGACCGCTTCAACCGTCTCCGACTTAGCGCCAGTACTCGGCGTTCCAGCGGCAGGCGGGAGCGTTGACTCAACGCTCTGTTGATTGCGCGACTCCTTTACCGAACGATTACGCGCAGCGCGCAGCTTGAGGAACGATTTTGCTTCGGTATAGAGGCGCTTGCGGTCGGTAGAGTTGAACGCCGCTCTCTTCACGATACGGAAAATCGCCTTGGGGCGGAAGTAGTATTCGTCGTAGAAGCGGTGCACCATTTCCAGGATGTAGTCACGAGAGATGCCCGGATACTCAATCATGGCGACCTGGTGGCCCATGGCATCCACCATCTGGGCCCCTTCTGCCTTAAGGAAGCCGTTTGCTTTGGCGAAATCGTAGAGTTCCGTGCCCGGATACGCGTGCGCCAGCGATACCTGAATGGTCTCGACATCCAGCTCTTTTGCGAAATCGATGGTGCGCCGGATGGTTTCCTTGGTTTCTCCTGGCAGACCGAGGATGAAATCCCCGTGCACCACGAGGCCGAGTTTCTTGCAGTCTCTGGTGAAGTCCCGCGCCCGTTCCACCGTCGCGCCCTTCTTGACGTTCTTAAGAATCTGTTGATCGCCTGATTCATAGCCAACGATCAACAGCCGGCACCCGGATTCTTTCATTGCCTTCAAGGTCTCGTAATCGGTAGTAACGCGCGAGGTGCAAGACCAAGTCAGCTTCAACGGCTTCAGCTTGCTGCACAGTTCGATGGTGCGCGCCTTCTGGATGTTGAAGGTGTCATCGTCGAAGAAAAACTCTTTTACCCACGGCCAATATTCCTTGGCCTTCGCCATCTCCGCAGCCACCGCGTCGGTCGAGCGCTTGCGCCAGGGGTGTCCACTGAGCGTCTGCGGCCACAAGCAGAAGGTGCACTGTGCCGGGCAGCCGCGTGTGGTGTACAGCGAGACGAACGGATACAGCAGGAACGGCACGTTGTAGCGCCGAGGATCGATGTCGCGCTTGTACACATCCACCACGTCGGGGAGAGCATCTAGATCGGCCACCGCCGGACGATCGGGGTTATGCAGGATCTGGCCGTTCGGGCCACGATACGAAACGCCGAGAATCTCGTTCAGCGGCTTCCCGTTCGCATACTCCACCACCGCGTAATCGAACTCCCGGCGCACTACGAAGTCGAGTGCTGTGCCGTCCTTGAGGGACGCCTCCGGTAGGGTGGTTACGTGCGGTCCCACGAACGCGATCTTCAGCTTTGGATTGGCCGCTTTCATGGCAGCCGCCAGCTTGATGTCGCCTTGAAAGCCCGGTGTGCTGGTGAACAGAACCAGGAATTCGTAATCCCTTCCAATATTGATGGTCTCTTGCGCGTTCACCTTGTGCGGAGAAGCGTCGAGCAGACGGGAGCCCTCCAGCATGCCCGCCGGGTAAGCCAGCCAGACCGGGTACCAATAGGACTCGATCTCTCGCGTCGCGGGCCACCGGGAGCTGGCGCCACCGTCATAATTCTCAAACGAAGGGGGGTTCAAAAACAGAGTTTTCAAAGGCATAATCTTAGCTATCGTATCATTTGTCCCGCACTCGCGGAACCTCTTAACTGTCTTTCGTTTAGATGCACTTCAGGGCTCGCAGCGAACGGTTGATTAATGGGATGGAATGGCCCATTTTTCCAGTTCACCGGTAAGGCGGAGCAGTTGGAGTTCGGCACGGTTGAGTTCGAGCTCAGCGTCAAAGTAGGCCGCGTGCTTGTCTTCGGCGTCGAGGCGGGCGTTTTGCTGATCCCGGGTGTTCGCGTTTCCGGTCTCGACTCGGCCCTTCACGGCCTCCAAGTCTCCTTGAGAGACCTCCCATTCCAGCTTGGCCACATCTCGCGCGGCGGCCAGTTGTCGCAAAGACCTCTGGAGCTTCAAGGCCTCTTCGCTGACCTGGTTTTTTGTGATCTCTGCCTGTTTCTGCGCGATTAAGGCGTCCCCATCAGCTTGCTCGGCCTTGGCTTTCTGCACCGAATTGAAAATAGGGAACCGTATGTTCAGACCACCACTGAAATTGTTGGCTGTGTAGTTGCGATAGTACAGATCGTAGTTGTTGTATTTCGCCAGGTAAGCATATTGCGACGCCAAGTCAATGATGGGCGTCGTGAGCGCCTTATGTTCGCCGAGGGCTCGTGCCTTTGCGGCTGCTACTTTCTGCTGCGCCTGTTTCACGGCAAGACTATTCTCCACGGCGCGCGCCGCCAGATCGTCATCTTGCGAAATCACCGGCATTTGAGGCATCGATTCGGGGTCGATCGCGATAGATTCGGCGGGTAATCCCACCAGCTTGGACAGATGGTCACGCAGCACGTCGGCTTGTCCCTGCGCCTCGGCGATTCGCAATCGAATTCTAGCTGCCACCAACTGGCTCTTGGTGAGGTCAAGCTTGCTGTCCACGCCCTGCTGCAGGCGCTGTTCGGTGACAAAGTGTGCTTTGTCGGCGGCGCTTTGGGCTTCGCCTAACGCCTTAAGCTTTCCGGTGAGCTGGTCGAGTTGCGCGTAGGTCAGCGCCGTATCCAGAATGACGGAGTCGCGCTTGTCCTGCACGTCCAGCGAAGTCGCATTCCAGTCGATCTTCGCTGCCTTAATGAATTGCCGAAGCGAGAGATTGAAGAATGACTGGACGGTGTTGAAGTTCACTACCGATGGCGCCGAGCCTTCCAGGGTGAGCGGAAATCCATAAGAGTAACCGAGACCGGAGCCTATGGTGATCTGCGGAATGTAGTTCGCCCGCACTTCCTCGTAGGCCTTGCGCGCTCGCCACTGGTTAACAGTGGCGATACCCATAACTCCGCTGTGCTGCAGCGCCAAATCCACTGCCTTGTGGAAAGAAATTGGCTCCGCGGGCGCATCGGCTGCCACGCCAGGAGCTCCAGAAAGCACCAGTACGCAGGCGAGAGCGGCTACCCTCACAGCACAACCAACCCGAGTTCTTCTGTAACAGCGGGACCTTGAGGGCATCCTTGGTCTACCTGGTGAAACGATCTCGAAGACACCCGGCTACTGCAACCGGTCAAGAGCCTTCCGGGCGCGGTCGAAACCGGACGCCAAAGCAAGCGACGCCTCATATTCCGAGGTGGCGGCCGAAGCCCGACCCATCTTCTCGTAGACCTGACCTAGCAGGAAGTGGGCGCGGAAAGCCGGTGCATCCTCCACCAGTCCGCCGGAATCGAGATACTTCCGCAAGTATTGCACTGCTTCCGGAAAGTTGCGGCCGCTAAGATACAGTTCATTAGCGGCATCAAAATAAATATCGGCCGACCTACTAGGCTGTGTCGTGGCCGTGAGCACCGTCTTTTGAACATCTTCGAACCTTCCGCGGACGCGATAAAAGTCGGCCAATTGCAACCAATATTTGGCAGGATTCCTGGCTTCCTTGATGGCGCTGTGGAACTGACTCTCAGCCTCATCGTATCGTTTTTCCTTGGCGGCGACCTGTGCCAGGATCGAATGCGCCTCGGCGGCGTCGTACCTGTTGACCTGCGTCGCCTGATCGCGGGCCTTGTCGAATCCCCCGCCCATAATGGCGGGAGCTTGCGTATAGTACTTGGAAAGATCGCTGCGGGCCTCTACGTTCGCGGGATCCAGTTGCACTGCGCGCTCGAACTCACTCTTCGCCTTGCGGGCCAGTCCTGCTGCCGCCAGCGGATTCGAATCCCCCGCCTTCCTGCCATACGCACGCGCCAGCCAAAGGTGATAACCGGCATTCTGGGGCTGCACAGCGATCGCACGTTCCCCCCATTTCACAGCATCGTCCCAGCACTCCATGGCGTAGTAGGCGCGGGACAACAGATTGAAGGACTCTGGGTCGCCGCGGTTGGACAAGGTACTGATAGCTTCATTCATGCGGCCTAGTGACAATAACTGCACCGTGGAAGGATCGGCTACGCCGATAGTGGTGAGGACCAACAACAGAAAGAGCACAAAAAGCCTTGAATACGGAACCTTCATGGATTAGCAATTTTCACCGGCAGCCCTTCGTGTAGGGACTGCATGTTGATGGCTCCCAACGCCAGCACCGCGTGGTCGGTGAGGCCGCTGGTGACTTGGATCCGCGTGAGATTGGCGACGGAAGTTTTCACGTCGCGTCGCTGCAACGCCCCGTTGACGACCTGGAATACAAATTGACCGTTGGCGTCCTGGTGTACGGCTTCTCGAGGTACAGTGAGCGCGTCCTGTTGCCGCGCGATGACGACGGCAACGCTGATATTGGTGTTAGGCAACAGCTTGAGATCGCTATTCTCGACCACGCAGGTCACTTCGCCGACCATTCGAGTCCCGCGTTGCACCACCGTGGTGGGCAGGGCTTCCACTGTGCCTTGCCAGACCCGTCCCGGGATCGCGTCCCAAGTGACCTCAACCAGTTGGCCCTTCTGCAGTTTGCCAATCTCCGGTTCGTCGACGAATGCACGCACCCGCACCTTGTGGAGGTCGGCCACCTGCACCAGAAGATCTCCCGCATTGACAAACGCACGTTGCCGTAGCGGCAGGGAGTAGACCATACCCTGACGCGGAGCAACGATGTTCGAATTTTTCAGCAAGTCCCCCGCTGCGGCAAGCGAGGCGCGAGCCTCAGCCTCCTGGGCCTCGACGTGGCCAATTTCCTGTTTTGAGTAACGGCCGCCCAGTTTCTGTTGCAGCAGTTGCACGTTAGATTCGGTAATCTTGCGTTGGTTTTGCGCAGCATCCACTTCGGCCTGCGATGCCGCCCCACTCTGCAACAAACGCTGCATGGCTTGCAGATTGCGTTGCGCAGCATCACGATCAGCCTCGGCTTTTACCAGGGCATTGCGCGTGGTCAACAATTCGTCTTTGGTGCCGCCGTTTTCTACGGCGTTCAAATCGGCTTCCGTACCCTTCAACTGGGCCTCGGCTCGAGCTGCTTGCGATCGAGCATTGGCATCTTCGAGTTGCAGGAGCAATTGTCCTGGCCTCACCCACGAACCCTGCTGAACGAATATCTTTTTCACCGTTGTGGCCGTGGGGGCGTAAGCTTCGAAGTTATTCAGAGCTTCGATCTTGCCGTTAGTGGCGATGCTTTCGGTGATGGTCTGGCGATCGGCGCGACCGACCCGGATAGCGACTTGAGAACGTCGCAGCGACACAAACGCTGCGAGCACCACTACCGCCACAATCAGGCCAACAACGATGATCCAGGTCCGTCTTCCGTTCACCCGGCTGTGGCCGTTCTCAGTCGAATCTGCCATTTCTACTCGAATTTATAAGTATAACGTAGGACACCACTTCCGCCTCTGACGCGTACGGCCTTGGCGCCGCGTCCTCCAAACGCCCAAGGTCGCGCCCCTATCTTGATGTCCGAGCATGACATGAAGACGCAAACGGACCCGTTTGATTCGCGATCTGTTATCTCAATATCGCGCCGCCTATCGCTACAATAAGCCCATGGCAAAGAGCGCACGTTATACCCCGGAACACGCTGAGGCTGGCCTCTCCGCTAAATTCCCGGAAATTGAGACCTGGCCGAACCAGTTTCCCGGCTATGAGATTGTGATTGACATACCCGAGTTCACCTCCGTATGTCCCAAGACCGGCCTGCCTGACTTCGGTACGCTGTGGATTCGCTACATGCCCGCCAAAAACTGCCTCGAACTGAAGTCGCTAAAGGAATACCTGATTCGTTATCGCAATCTCGGTATCTTCCAGGAAAATATCGTCAACCGCGTCCTCGAGGACGTAGTGCGCGCCAGCAAGCCGAAGTGGGCTGAAGTTAAAGGCGAGTTTCGTCCGCGTGGGGGTATTGGCACGGTCGTAATTGCCCGCTACCCGAGACCTAGAAAATAGCGCCTGTGCTTTAGTACGTGCCCTCCCTGCGGGTCCCGAAATACTTGCGTATCCCGAACGCGTTGTAGCGGCCGTAGGGACCGTTCGGACCAAGCCATGCCGGCCCGAGCGGTTGGTCGCGCGCTCCGAAGCGCTGGATCTGCGGATGTCCGGTTACGCGAAACTCGAATCGCTTCGGTAGGTCAACTCCAACGCCCCAGTCGTACTCCATGCCAATCCCACTCCACGACCAGGTATATAGCGTTTGCGGGATATTCTTGCCGAACAGAAAAACCGGATCGTAAAAGAAATTGAGACGACGCAGCAAAGTGCGGCCGAAGGGATGCAGCTCGACCGTCCCCGAGATCATGTACCGCCCAAACGCGCTGCACTGCGAGTGCACGCCGCCGTACTGCCCGGCATTCGCCGAGCACAGGTTGGGATCGGTTTCGTTATGTGGGGGAGTGATGTCGAACTGCGCCCATCCCCAAATCCAGTCTTTGGGGAAAAACATTCGCTCCGAACCGGCCGCTGGGTAGGTGTTGGCTGTGGGTTGCGAATTGGCCACGGCATTCGCGTCAGTTGCAGGCTTCGAGTCTTGCGCCAGCAGGTTGCCCTGCAAAATCAGGCAAACTAAGAACAACAGCAAACGTTTCATACACTCTCCACGGCGATAAGTTGGGTACGACGAGAAGGGGTGGACAAGTCCGGTGCCTCGCCGGCTCGCACAGGCGGGAAAGATAGTGAGGCTAAGACCCACCTCGCGCTTTCGCAGGCCGATTCTTCTCCACGAGAGAGTATCTTGGTATCGTCAGCATGGGAAGGATTTTTCCATCGCCGCGCCGTCCGCTTCACATTCGCATAACCCCGTTTCGTCTTCAGGTTGAATCGTTAAAGCGACAAGCGAAGAGCAAAAAGCGGTTCGCAGCCCCTCGTGTTATCCTCTCGCCCACTAATGTCTGCCAAGGCCAATGCCCGCGCCGCGCTTCTGCTGCTGACGGCGCTAAACTTTCTCAACTACATCGATCGCAACGTGCTGTTCGCGGTACAGCCGCTGATCCAGAAGGAATTTGCCCTCAGCGACAAACAGGTCGGCTTTCTGACCTCCGCCTTTTTTGTTTGTTACATGATCGCCGCGCCGCTGATCGTTCCCTTGGCCGATCGCTTCCCCCGCCGGCGGATCATGGCGGCCGGGGCCTTCGTCTGGAGCCTGGCAACGCTGCTGAGCGCAGTCACGCACAATTATGACGAACTCTTGCTGCGCCACGTCATAGTCGGTATCGGAGAAGCAACATTCGTTGCCATTTCGCCCGCGTTCCTTGCGGACCTCTTTCCCGAGACCATGCGCGGACGGGTGATGGGCTTCTTTTACCTGGCAACGCCGGTAGGCAGTGCGCTGGGCTACGTGGTTGGCGGCTACCTCGGCCACCACTACGGCTGGCGGAGGCCCTTCCTGATCTCGGCATTGCCTGGACTGTTACTAGCGTTCGGTGTTCTGGCACTCCGCGAACCCGTGCGGGGGGCCAGCGATCACCTGCCGGACAGCTTCGAGCGCGGTTCCGTCCGGGGGCTGTTTCGCAACCGGGCCTTTTGGACCATCAGCCTGGGAGCAGCCATGATGACCTTCGCCATCGGTGGTCTGCAGGTGTGGATGCCGACCTTCCTGACCCGCATCCGGCATGTGCCGCTCGATCGCGCCAACATTTCCTTCGGCGGCATGACGGTAATCGCGGGAACTGTGGCCACCCTGCTGGGTGGATGGCTGGGCGATCGCCTCCTGATGCGGACGCCCGCCGCTTATCAACTGATCTCAGCTGTCGGGATGACGCTTTCGATTCCAGCCATCATCGCGGCGATTTATTGCACCGGCCCGGCCATGTACCCGGCAATTTTCCTGGGCGAATTCTGCCTTCTCGTGAACACCGCACCGCTCAATGCAGCGCTGGTGAACTCGGTCAGCGCGCGCATTCGTGCCACCGCCCTCGCGGTAAACATATTTGTCATCCACCTGCTGGGCGACGCCTTTTCACCCACCTTGATTGGGTATATCTCGGACAAGAGCAATCTTCAGACAGGCCTCACGGCCATGATTGTGGCGGTGGCGCTTTCGGCGGCGGTTTTGTTTTACGGGATGCGGTTCGCGCCCAAGATCAGCAGCGAGCAACTAGCAACTAACAGCTAGCCAGCGAGCAGCGAAAAGGGAATTGTGGCTACAAAGAACGCCCTTCCGCAAGAAGAGAAAGGGCGTTAGAGTCACGCCGCGCTTACCGACAGACCGAGCTTCCTACTTGCTGAAAGCTGTGATGGCCGCGGCTTCATCGTCCTTTACGTCAAAGACGGTGTAGAGCTTGGTGATCTGCAGCAGATCGTGGACCTTCTTGGTTAGGTTCAGCAGTTTCAATTCGCCGCCCTGGTTGCGAACGGACGTGAAGGCGCTGACCAGTTCGCCAATACCTGAGCTGTCGATGTAGCTCACATCGCCCAGGTTCAGCAGGATTTTTTTCTGCCCTTTGCCTAGCAGGTCTTTGATGGTATCTCGCAGCACCACACTGCCTTCGCCCAGAGTGATTCGCCCACTCAAGTCGACGATCGTGACGCCATCTACCTGCCGGGTGCTTGCTTTCATGCTCACGTGGAAGCCTCCTGACGGTCCAGATCGTTGTTCTGGAGCCGCTTGATCAAAGTAATTTCAGTGCCGGGGTCAAGTTTACGGAAACGGACTTCGTCCATGAAAGCCCGCATTAAGAATATGCCACGGCCGGACTGTTTCATAAGATTTTCCGGGGCCAGCGGGTCAGGGACTTCAGCCGGATCGAGCCCTTTTCCCTGGTCGGTGATCGTGATGATCAACTCCCTCCCGTTTTGCTCGAACGTTAAATTTACACTCTTCGTCGGGTCGTAGGCGTTGCCATGCAACACAGCATTGATCATCGCCTCGCGAACCGCCATCGAGATTCCACCCCGCGTGTCCTCGTCGAAACCGGCCTGCGACGCGATCTGTTCGGACATCGCCTCAGCTTTGTTCACGCTTTCCAGCGTGGATTCCATCCTGTACGAAACGCGTTGTGGCGCGGTCATCAACTGGCTCGTTCCGTCCTGTTCGGTGCGCGTCCAGGGCCCATAGGAACAGAATCTCCAAGATGGAGCAGTTTGCCCTTTCACGCGATACTTGTCAACGCAAGTGTTTCATGAGGTCCATGTGACGGTGGGACGGCTAATCGGCAGAGGCTCATTTCGCGAACCTGAACACTGGCCGAACCTGATTGGTGTTGAGGGTGGGCCCGCTTTTGGAACCTCGGTTGCCGAACTGGCCGGCTAAGAATAAGATTAGAACGAACGTTCGAAACGGACGCTCGTTTGCGGTTTATCGCTCCCGACTCACGATTAGCCCATGTCCTTTTCCGCCACAGACCGGGCCTTGGAACGACCCTCCTCGGCCGATACCCGTTTCGATCGGCGGCTGAGCGAGATTCTGGATTTCGCGACCGAAATCTTCGCCGAAAAAGGCTATGAAGGCGCTTCGATGCGCGACTTGTCGCGCTTGAGCGGTATCTCGCTGGCAGGACTTTATTACTATTTCGAGTCCAAAGAGAAGCTACTGTATTTCATCCAGCAGCACACGTTCAACACCATTATCGAGCGATTGCGGGAGCAACTGGCGGAGAGCAACGATCCCGAAACCCGCATTCGAATCTTTGTCCACAATCACGTCAGCTATTCCGTCACCAAACAAAAGGCGATGAAGGTGCTTGCGCACGAGGACGATGTTCTGAAAAACGGCTATGGCACCGAACTGGCTGCCATCAAGCGCGAGTACTACCGCATCTGTGTCGGACTGGTGGACGACTTGGCAAAGGCGGAAGGGCTGCAATTCGTCGGGCGGAATGCCAGCGCGACCGGCGGAATCAGTACCCGTACGGCGGTCATGGGGCTTTTCGGAATGATGAATTGGCTGTACACGTGGTACAACCCGCGGGTCGATCCCGACGCGGAAACCATTGCGCGCGAGATGGCCGATATTTTTTTGCGGGGAGTTCGGGCTGAAAAATCCGCCGACTGGAAGCCGCGTCGCGAGCCGAATGTCAGCCACAAACCGGAAACAAGCGGTAGCGCCAAGGTCAAAGGCTCCAAGCGCAAACCCGAGCCAACGCTCGCAACCGGCCGAACTCGTTCATGACCGCATTGCCACAATACCATGTCAGGAGTTTTGCCAATGGTTAGCACAATTCGCGAGGTCAAGGAGCTCGTCCAATACCGTGTCGAGTCCGGGGTCGCGATCATTGCGCTGAGCGACCCGCCTGCGAACACCTACAGCTATGACATGAACCGTCAGCTTGACGAAGCCGTTCTCCGGGCGCGGATGGACAACGATGTTTACGTTATTCTCCTGACCGGCGCCGGCGAGAAATTTTTCTGCGCCGGCGCGAATATCCAGATGCTGACTGAGGTTGACCCCACGTTCAAGTACTACTTCTGCCTTCATGCTAATGAGATGTTACTGCGACTGGAGAACACTCCCAAGCTGGTGATCGCCGCTCTCAACGGGCATTGCGTTGGCGGCGGCCTGGAGATCGCCATGGCGGCGGACCTGCGCATCGCGCGCAAAGATGGCGGCAAGATCGGATTGCCGGAGGTCAACCTTGGCGTCCTGCCTGGAACCGGTGGCACACAGCGCCTGTCGCGAATTGTGGGAAAGTCGAAAGCGATCGAGCTGATGGTGACGGGCAAAACCTTTTCCTTCGAGGATGCAAAGCATCTGGGGTTGGTGAATGAGATCTTCGCAGGCGAAAACTTTATGGAGCGCGTGTTGGAGTACGCGCGCCAGTTCTGTCCTCCGAACAAGGCAGCGAAAGCTGTCGGACGCATCAAACGCGCGGTACAAGCTGGCTGGGAGATTCCCATGGAAGCCGGGCTGGCGTTGGAGCGCGAGCACCAGCAACTGCTATTCGAGAGCGACGATGCAAAAGAAGGTTTGGCTGCCTATATCGAGAAGCGTTCAGCCACGTTTACAGGGAAGTAGCCAGCAAGTCCGTGTCATCCTGAGCGCAGAAAGGGCGCTGTGGCGCCCAAACGGAGTCGAGGGACCTCTATCGTAACGAACATGACGACAGACACCACAACTTTTACGCGCATTATGGTTGCTCTCGCGCCCCCGGCGGCGCGTATCGTGCTGAATAATCCGCCGCTGAACGTCATCGACATCCCGATGATGGATGAGCTGCGCGCGGCTCTGGGGCAAATCGAGGCACGAACGGAAATCAGTACGATTGTCTTCGCGGGCACTGAGCGTGCGTTTTCCAGCGGCGTGGACATTGCGGCCCACACGCCCGACAAAGTCCGCGACATGCTGACTGCGTTTCACAGTGTAATTCGCTCCGTGGTGGGAAGTAGAAAGCTGACGATTGCCAGCGTTCGCCGGCATTGCCTGGGCGGAGGCGCGGAGCTGGCAATGATGTGCGACGTAGTTTACGCGTCGCCGGATTCGGTTTGGGGATTTCCCGAGATCAAGCTGGCATGCTATCCGCCGGTGGCGAGTGTCGCCTTGTCTGCCATTGTGGGACAGAAGTTGGCAGCCGAGCTGGTTCTAACCGGACGAACTCTGAATGGCCAGGAAGCGCTGGATGCGGGACTGGTAAACGGACTCGCAGAGGATCCCGAGACCTTGGTCGCGGAATGTGTGCAGCGGGTGTCGCTATTGAGCGCGGCGGCCATCGCCGTTGCGAAGAAGGCATTTTATGCGTGGGACGCGATTCACTTCGACAAAGGCCTGGCGCGCGCCGAGCAGATTTATTTCGACGAACTGATGAAGACGGCGGATGCACAAGAAGGCGTCGCAGCATTCATCGAGCGGCGAAGGCCAAAGTGGATAGGGAAGTGAGCACTTCGATGGATTACGAGATCGCACCGGAAGAACTGCAGGCGTTGCAAGAGGCCGGAGGAGACATCGTGCTGCTCGACGTCCGCGAGCCTTGGGAGTTCGAGATCGCGAAGATTGCCAATAGCAAGTTGATTCCGATGGGCGACATACCGGCGCGCTTTAACCAGGAGCTCGATCCGGAGAAGCACATCGTGGTCATTTGCCATCATGGTGTTCGGTCGATGAACGTTACGGCATGGCTGCGACAACAAGGTTTCGAAATGGCGCAATCGTTGCGCGGCGGGATCGACCGCTGGTCGCGGCAAATTGATCCGAACGTGCCGGTGTACTGAAGGCGTTCAGCACTCAGTCGTCAGCATTCAGCCATGACGGTTGGTTGGCGGATTACTCCCGAGTGAAAGGTTGCGCATTGGCTGAGTGCTGACTGCTAAGGGCTCATTATGAAAAAAGAACTCATCGAATTACGCATTAACGGACGCACTCACGAGCTGGCCATCGAGCCGAATAAGCTTCTGCTCGATGTGCTGCGCCAGGACCTGGCACTCACCGGATCCAAGCGCGCCTGCGACGATTCCTCGTGTGGCGCCTGCACGGTGCAAGTGGATGGCGTGCCCATGCTTTCTTGCACCATGCTGGCGGCCAGTTGTGAGGGGCAGCAGATCACGACAGTTGAAGGCCTTGCCGATCACGGCGGCCTGGCCGCATTACAGAAGGCCTACGGGGATTTTGGCGGTGCGCAGTGCGGCTTCTGTACTCCCGGATTCTTGATGACGGTGAGAGGGCTGCTGACTAACAATCCCGACCCAAACGAGGACGAAATCCGCGCGGCGCTGAGCAGCAACCTGTGCCGCTGTACCGGATATTCCCAGATGTACCAGGCGATCCGCGCGGTGATCGAAGCAGAGCAAAAGGCGACTCCGACGGAAATGGTGGGAGCGAAATAGAAAAGTGAATTGGTTGGGCTGAATGCTGACTGCTGAGCGCTAGTTGCTAACTGCTAAGGGCTAATTGCTTATGACTGATTTTTCTGTAATCGGCAAATCGATTGCCATGGTGGATGCCGCAGGCAAGACCACTGGCGCGGGCAAGTACACCGACGATCTAACCCTCTCCGGCATGCTGGTCGGCAAGATTCTCCATTCGCCATATCCACACGCTCGAATCAAGCGTATTGACACTTCGCGAGCGAAAGCCCTGGACGGAGTCGTCGCCGTGGTTACCGGTACGGACGCGCCCAATCCGTACGGCATTCTTCCCGTGGGTCACGACGAGACCGCCCTGGCGGTGGAGAAGGTCCGATACGTAGGCGATCATGTTGCCTGCGTTGCGGCGATCAGCGAAGAGATCGCGGAGGATGCGATCGAGCTGATTGACGTGGAATACGAGCCCTTTCCGGCCTACTTCGATCCAGAAGAGTCGATGAAAGCGGAGAGCGATCTCATCCACGAAAACCGCCCGCATAATATCGAGAAGGACTATCACCACGTCTTCGGCGATCTGGACAAGGGATTTGCCGAGGCCGACTACATCGCCGAGGGCCGCTACATCGCCAACGAAGTGACGCATGCTGCGATGGAGCCGCACAGCACACTGGCAAACTTCGAACTCGATCCGCACAGCGGCAAGCTGGGACGCCTTACGGTATGGTCCTCCACGCAGGTTCCGTATTATTTGCAGCACAAGCTTTCGCTCGTGCTGGAGATGCCGATGTCGCAGATCCGCGTGATCAAGCCCCTGGTGGGCGGCGGCTTTGGCGGCAAGAGCGAAATTATTCCGCTGGAGATCATCGCGGCGGTCGCGGCCCGCGCGGCGAAAGCTCCAGTGAAGATCACCTACACGCGTGAGGAAGTTTTCTGGGCGCATCGCGGGCGTCCCCGCACCATCATCGACCTGAAGACCGGCGTGAAGAATGATGGCCGGATGACGGCGGTGGCCTGCAAAGTGATTCAGGACGGTGGCGCCTACTGCTCATACGGCGTTGTGACGATTCTCTATTCCGGTGCACTGCTGGGCGCGCTGTACGACATTCCGAACATTCGCTACGACGGCTACCGTGTGCTGACCAACAAGCCCGCTTGCGGAGCTATGCGAGGCCATGGCACGGTCAACGTGCGTTTCGCCTTCGAATCGCAGATGGACGAAATTGCCGCGACGCTCAATCTCGATCCGGCTGAGGTGCGACGCGTCAACCTGCTGAAGCCGCCGACCGTGACCGTCAACGGGCTACGGGTGTTGAGCTACGGGCTGCCGGAGTGCATCGATCAGGTGATCACCCGATCGGGATGGAAGCAGCGTAAAGGCAAGCTGCCCAAGGGGCGAGGCCTGGGAATGGCGTGCAGCCACTACGTGAGCGGCGCGGCCAACAGTATCATTCGCTCCGACATGCCGCACTCGACTGTAAACATCAAAATCGATCGTGACGGGGGCGTCGTGGTTTACACTGGCGCGTCAGAAATCGGACAAGGCTCCGATACCATGACCGCGCAAGTTGTTGCGGAGGTGCTGGGTTGCGGGATCGCGCGCGTCAAGGTCATCGCCGCCGATACCGACCTAACCCCAATCGATCTCGGTTCCTACTCAAGCCGCGTAACTTTCATGGCCGGAAATGCCGCCTTGCGCGCCGCCGAAGATGTGAAGAAGAACATCGTAAGCGCTGCCGCCAAGCGCATGAATTGCGCTCCCGAGGACGTCATCATGCACAACGACCGCGTGTGGAACGGGGGTACTACACTGTCGGACTACAATCCCACAGCGTCAGACAGGATCGACGAAAACGAAGCGGCCCGTGGACATGTGGACGGCCAGATTCTTCGCGGATCGGTTCTACAGACACGCAAAGAGAATGGTCCAAAAGATCATATGAGTTTCGAGGAGGCCATTGTTGCTGCGATTGATTTCCACGGCGCGCTGACCGGCACTGGCTCGTACGCGCCTCCGATCGCGGCGCGTGGCGGCAAACATAAGGGCGGCGGAGTAGGGCCGTCTCCAGCGTATTCGTATTCCGCACAGGTTGCGGATGTCAGCGTGGATGAGGAAACTGGCGAAGTGACGGTGCACAAGATATGGGCGGCCCACGATTGCGGACGAGCTCTGAACCCGGTTGCCGTCGAAGGGCAGGTGGTTGGATCAGTCTGGATGGGACTTGGCCAAGCGTTGGAAGAAGAGATGGTCTGGAAAGACGGCCTGCTGATGAATCCAGGTTTGCTGGAATACCGCAGTCCGTCGTCAACGGAGTCGCCGGAGATTGAATGCATCATTGTCGAGAGTATTGATCCCGAAGGGCCGTTCGGAGCGAAGGAGGCGGGCGAAGGTTCGCTGGCAGCGACGATTCCCGCAATCTCGAACGCGATCTACGATGCTGTGGGAGTTCGGCTGCGGGAGGTACCGTTCACGCCGGAGCGCGTGCTGGCTGCTCTGCGTGCGAAGAAGGGGATGAAGCGAATTGAAATGACCGAATCGGTTGACCCGACTGCTCCGCACAAGCTTCGCGAACACGGCGGCTCGCTGTGGTTCCGCGGCAAGGGCCCAATGCGACATCCGCTCGATCCCGCGCGACAGGGTACGAATGCCGGGTCACCCGTGGAAGGTGGAAAGTGAGCCTGCCCAGTTTTTGTCTGCTCCGCCCGAAGACCCTGGATGAGGCGACCGCATTGATGGCGAAGTACGGCGGCCGGGTAAAAGTGGTTGCCGGTGGTACCGACTTACTTCCTTCGATGAAGCAGAAACTCTTCACGCCACCGTACCTTCTCGACTTGCGCGGCGTCAGCGAACTTCGGGGAATTCGTCACCGCGACGGTGAGGGCGTGGAAATCGGTGCAATGACGGCCCTCAGCGCGGTTGAACATTCGCCTCTCATCCGCAAAGATTACCCCGTCCTGTACGAAGCGGTGAAGACAGTCGCTTCACCGGTGTTGCGCAACATGGGAACGATCGGGGGCAATCTCTGCCTCGACACCCGCTGCCTGTGGTACAACCAATCGCTGCTATGGCGTAAGAGCTGTGGCTTCTGTCTCAAGAAAGATGGCGATCTCTGTCATGTTGCTCCCGGCGGAAAGTTCTGCTGGGCGGCCTTTTCGGGCGACACCCCGCCGGCGCTCATGTGCCTGGGCGCGGAGATTGAGATCGCCGGGCCGGCTGGTACGCGGCGCACCCCATTGTCGGAGTTCTATGTGAACGACGGTATCGCGCGGCTGCATCTCGCACAAAGTGAGATCGTCACTCGTGTTTACGTGCCTAAATCGTCATCAGGATGGCGAGGCTGCTATCGGAAGCTGCGCGTTCGTGGCAGCATCGACTACCCGTTGGCCGGCGTTGCGGTCGCGCTCAAGATCGATACGCGTTCCGGGCGGGTCGAGGATGCGCGTGTTGCCATTACGGCGGTCAATCCCGCGCCATTCCTGGTGAAAGACGTGGATGCGCATCTCGTCGGAATGGCTCCGACTGAAGAGATTGCAGAGCGCATTGGTGACTTGGCAGCCAGCACAGCTAAGCCGCTGACCACCTCGGCGCTGACGCCAGAGTATCGCCGTGAGATGGTGCGGGTGTTTGCCAAAAGGGCCGTGATGGCGTGCGTGAATTGACGCAGGCAGGAGTTGTCGATGACATAGGGGTCTTTCGACCCCGCTCGGCTTCGCCTCGCTACGCTTCAGGATGACACATTTAGGGAATGTGTGATTCCGCCGAGAGCTGCCGGCAAGCTGACTCTGATCCGACAACTGGCTACTGAAAACTGACTACTGACAACCGATGCTCATCACCGACTGCCACGTCCATATTCAGCCGATGGAGTTGTTCAAGCCTGAGGCCCTGGCGCTGATGAAGAAGTCCCGCAAGGACTTCGATCAGGTCGCGGAATACTGCAATTCACCAAAGGCATTTCTCAAGCATCTCGACAGAATCGGTATCGATCGGGCGGTGCTCATCAACTACGTTGCGCCCGAGGTGATCGGGTTCACGCCGGCGGTCAATGAGTTCATCGCGAATTACGTGAAGGAAGACCCCAAGCGGCTTATTCCCTGCGGCAGCGTGCACCCGCGCCATACCCAGAATGTTCTGGCCGACATGGAACATATCGTGCGGTTGGGCATCAAGCTCATCAAGATTCATCCCCCGCACCAGTTGCTCTATCCCAACGATTACGTGAACGGCGTCAAAGAGCTGGAGATCATCTACCGCGCAGCCGAGGCAAACGGCATTCCCATCATGGTGCACACCGGCACCTCGATCTTTCCCGGAGCGCGCAACAAGTACGGCGATCCCATTTATGTGGACGACGTGGCCGTCGATTTTCCTCGCCTGAAAATCCTGCTGGCGCATGGCGGACGTCCGTTGTGGATGGACACCGCCTTCTTTCTAGTGAGGAGACACCGCAATGTCTATCTGGACATCAGCGGAATCCCGCCGAAGACGCTGCTGCAATATTTTCCACGGCTGGAAGAGATCGCACACAAGACGCTATTCGGCACCGACTGGCCTGGGCCCGGCGTTCCCGAGATTGAGAAGAACCTGACTGAGTTTCGCGCCTTGCCGCTGAGTGAAAGCGCGAAGGAACAGATCCTGAGCAAGACGGCCCTCAGCATCTGGCCAGACTAAGGATGTTGCTAGTGGTTGTTGGACCGTGGTACGTGACCTACGCTCTCGTGATTTCGCAGCGCCCGGTACCAATTCAATACTGAGATTGAGTGCGGCTTCAACTACGAACCGGTTTCCTCGACGCGCTGGTTTCCTGCCTAGTCCACATTTGCAGCCGCTCGGATTGCCGCCCAGAGTTCGTCATATCCCACCCGCGACTTCGCAGAAAACGGGATGATCTGCGAAGGGAGGATTTGCAACTGGTTACAGAGCTTAGACAACGAGGCACGCAGTTGATTGTTCGAAATCCGGTCGGCCTTCGTCGCCACCACGATGAACTGGCGATCCATGTGACGCAGCCAGTCCATCAACTGCAAGTCGAGCTCCTGCGGAGGAATGGTAACGTCCACGAGCGAGAGGCATAGCACGAGCGACTCGCGATGTTCCAGGTATGGATTGATAAACTGCCCCCACTGTGCGGTGATTTCTTTGGGCGCACGTGCGTAACCATAACCGGGCAGGTCGGCGAAGACGAAGTCGGGATGCGGTTTGCCGGGCCGGCGCACTTGGAAGAAGTTGATGGTCTGGGTGCGACCGGGCGTGTTGCTGGTCTTGGCGATTTTTGTGCCGACAAGCGAATTGATCAGGCTCGATTTACCTACATTGGAACGGCCAAGAAATGCGATCTCTGGCGCACCCGCAGGCGGGAACTGCAGCGGGGCGGCGGCGGAGGTCACAAAGCGGGTCAACACCTTCATGCAATCAATATAGCCTTCCTGTGGCGGGCGAGGGGCTGCACGAAGCGAGAAAGGAACACGACCCGCACTCGGCGGTCCTGTCCCTTCGAAGTAAGGGTTGGCGTGCGCTTACTGGTGTGCCGGCGCTGGCTCCGCATTCGGGGGCAGCGCAGCGATTCCTGGAGAGGGCTCGTCGGGCACGTCAGGCAGCGGACGCTCCAGCGCATATGCAAGCACATCATCCATGGTGTTGACGAAGCGTAGCTTCATTACGTTGCGCAAGTTTTCCGGCACGTCGGCCAGATCCTTCTCATTGTCGGCCGGAAGTAAGACCTCAAGAATTCCAGCGCGGTGGGCCGCCAGCAGCTTCTCCTTCAATCCGCCGATGGGCAGGACCTTGCCGCGAAGCGTGATTTCGCCGGTCATGGCGATGTCGCGCCGAACCGGGATGTGGCTCAATGCGCTGGCGATCGCGGTGGCCATGGTGATGCCAGCAGACGGCCCATCCTTCGGAATCGCGCCCTCGGGCACGTGAACGTGGATGTCGAGGTTGCGGTAGAAGTCGCGCGGGAGTCCCAAGCGGTGCGCGCGTGAGCGCACGTAGGACATCGCAGCCTGTGCCGACTCCTGCATCACGTCACCCAGCTTGCCGGTGAGCGTTAGCTTGCCCTTGCCGTCGACGGTGGCGACCTCGGTGGTAAGAATCGAGCCGCCGACTTCCGTCCACGCCAGACCCGTGACCAACCCGACCTCACTGCGCTCGTGTATCTCGCTGTCGCGGAACTTCATCACGCCGAGGTATTCGGAGACGTTTTCTGCGGTGAGTTCCACCGTGTACTTGTCGCCTTCCTTGACCACTTTGCGGGCGACCTTGCGGCAGATATTGCCGATCTCACGTTCCAGATTGCGGACGCCGGCTTCGCGCGTGTAGTTGCGAATGATCGTGGTAAGCGCGTCGTCGGTGAAGATGATGTTCTGTTCGGTCAATCCCGTCTGAAGGCGTTGTTTGCGGACTAGATACTGCTTGGCAATTTCGACTTTCTCCGGCTCGGTGTAGCCATGCAGCCGGAGTACCTCCATGCGATCTTGCAGCGCCGGAGGAATGGTGTGCAGTACATTTGCCGTCGCGATGAAGAACACCTGCGACAGATCGTATTCCACGTCGAGGTAATGATCAACGAACATGAAGTTTTGTTCGGGATCGAGTACCTCGAGTAGCGCCGCCGAGGGGTCACCGCGGAAGTCCATCGACATCTTGTCCACTTCATCCAGCATGAAGACCGGATTCTTGGTACCGGCTTTTTTCATCATCTGGATGATCTGACCCGGCAGCGCACCGATGTAGGTGCGGCGATGACCGCGTACTTCGGCTTCATCGCGCACTCCGCCGAGCGACATGCGGACGAACTTGCGGCCGGTCGCTTTGGCGATACTCATCCCCAGCGACGTTTTGCCCACGCCCGGAGGTCCGACGAAACACAGGATCGAGCCCTTCGGGTTCTTCACCAATTGCCGGACCGCGAGAAACTCAAGAATGCGCTCCTTGATTTTCTCCAGGCCATAGTGATCTTCGTTGAGCGTTTTCTCGGCGATGTCGATGTTGCGGATCTCTTTGGAGCGTTTCTTCCAGGGCACTGCCAGCAGCCAATCAAGGTAGTTGCGCGACACCGTCGATTCGGCCGACATGGGCGGCATGGCCTCCAGCTTCTTGAGCTCCTGCAGCGCCTTCTCGTGGGTTTCGCGGGGCATGCCGGCGGTGTCAATCTTCTTCTTCAGTTCGTCGAATTCGCTCTTTTCGCCGCGCCCCAGTTCCTTCTGGATGGCCTTGATCTTTTCGTTGAGGTAATACTCTTTCTGGGCGCGCTCCATCTGGCGCTTCACGCGCGACTGGATGGTGCGGTCCATATTGAGCTTTTCGATCTCGACGTCGAGTACGTCCCCAATGCGGTTCAGGCGCTCGGCAGGATCGAAGATTTCCAGCAGTTCCTGTTTCTCTTCGATCGAGAGTTGCAGGTTGGCGGCGATGGTGTCAGTCAGCTTTGCCGGATCGTCGTTGCGAACCGCGGCAATCATGGTTTCATAGTTCAACGATTGGCAGAGCTTCACGTACTGTTCGAACAGACCCGTAACGCGCGTCATGCTAGTTTCGATCTGTGGGGTTGGTTCAGTCGAATACTTTGCCGTGCGTACCGTGGCCTCAAAGTAGCCGTCGGTATCGACCACCTGAAGGATCTTGCCGCGCTCCAAGCCTTCCACCAGGACCTTGATGTTACCGTCAGGAAGTTTCAGGCTCTGTACAATGTTGACCAGCGTGCCTACCTGGAAAATCTCGTTTGGCTTAGGCTCGTCGATGCTTGCGTCGTGCTGCGTCGCAAGGAAGATTTTTTTGTCGCCCGCCAGCGCCTCTTCCAATGCGCGCACGCTCGACTCCCGGCCAACCACGAACGGCGTCATCATGTAAGGAAAGATGACGACATCTCGAATCGGCATCATGGGGAGTTTCTTGGTTTCGAATTTCTCGCGCTGGGTCACTAAAAACCACCTTGTCGTTCAGAGCGAAGTAATTGCCTCGGTCTGGTAAAGAAAAAATGAATATTGGAGCGCTTCATTCCGCGCGCCGATCCCGTAGCCCTAAGTAGCCTCAAGAATACCATGCATGGGAAGAGGGTAGAGCAAACAAAGCCGGTAGAACGAGCAGTTCTCCTGCTGCTATCCTTATACCCATGTCGCAGACCGGCAGCAATAGTTCGCCTTTTCAGGATGGGTTTGCCGCCCTGTGGCACGAGCCGGGGCTGTTGGCGGTTGAACTTACATGGCGCTGGTGCTTCGGATTTTCGGCATGGACCCTGATCATCATTTCCGGTGCGATGTTTCTTGACAGCCTTAAAGTCTCACGCACCGACGAATTTCTGCTCGATACCTTTCAACTGCAGTTGCTTTCCGGCGCCGTTCACCACATCTTGCGCGGCAGCCTGACTCGTTTCGTACTCGAGCAATCCGTGTTTCTGGTGGGCATGATCCTGCTGTGGAGCTTTGCCGCCACGGTTGGCCGCGCGGCCACGCTGCGGCGCCTGGTTGCGATGTTCAGCACCGCTGACGAACCCAGCGAGATGACCTGGCAATTTGCGCCGATCTTCGTTCTGCATCTGCTACGCGCGGCGTGGTCGTTGATCGCCCTGTTGGTCGTGATCGCGTGTTTGATCATTGGCGGTGTCATGGCTGAAAACGACCGCGCCGGGCTGGCATCGCTGTTCTTGGTATTCGGAATTGCGTTGCCATGCTGGTTCGGAGTTGTGTTGAACTGGTTGGTCGGCATTGCACCGCTGTTCTGCATTCGCGACGGCGCCACAGCAATGGACGCTCTCGCGCAGTCCGTGGAGTTCGTTTCGCGGAGAGGCGGCCGCCTATTCCTGCTGGGGCTGGGCTTTCTTCTGCTTCGCCTCGTGTGGCTCGGGAC
This sequence comes from uncultured Acidobacteriaceae bacterium, assembly GCA_963794545.1. Taxonomy (GTDB): domain Bacteria; phylum Acidobacteriota; class Terriglobia; order Terriglobales; family Acidobacteriaceae; genus Bog-257. The sequence continues at coordinate 504,204 of CAWCEH010000005.1, read as the reverse complement.
AATGCTGCTGGCTATCTTGTCGCCGCTGAGCCTGGCAAGGCACTTTGCGCCCGGCTGGGTGCTGCTCATCATGGCGGCTATCGCGTTGATCTATTTCGCCGGAGCCGATCTGCTGCACCTGGCTCGCCTGGGAGCCTACGCTTCGTTGGCGGAAGATGATGCGCATCCCGTAGTCACAACCGAGACTAGCAATCCTCCCGATCCTGATCCCGCGCCGGAAGCCGCCCAGCCGATTGACGCCGCATCGGCGGTTGATACGGCATGAAGAGGCTGCTGCGTTTCAAACCTCGCGAAATACGAGGGTCTTAGCGACATCGGGCGTGGATCTCAGCGCCTAAAGTCGATTTCTTATCAGTGGTTCACCCGGCTGATCGCCGCACTACTCGAACGTCGCGCCTTTTCGCAACCTCCATACCTGAACGTCGCTCTTGCCGCAGTCTGATTAATCCGGCCCTCATTTCGAGGTTCCTGACTATCACCTGCCCATACGCTAAACATCACTGACAATCCTTTGCCTCAAGGGCGGAAATTTCCTTCCGAATGTGGAGAGATCTCATGTTTCCCAATTTGGGCGGTGAGGCAACGATTGTCGAATAATGATGTTTCCCAGATTTCGACCCAGCTTAAACTTATCTTGACCCGCCTGCCAGTTCTCCTCAACTGCTGGTTGAGTCTGCTGTAAGGGGCGCTCCCTCGGAACCGGTAAAGGCGAACATTCTAAGCAGTGGTGCTACGCCCGGAGAATCACTAACCGTCTGCTTACGATTTCATCTCCCACTCGAGCTTCCGAGTAGACGTGCCTAACTGCAATCCGGTCTGTCGCCGTAATTGAGACCGAACCGGGGGCCACATAAGCGCAGATCGAAATAGCGGCGGCCCAGTGGATGAGGGACGCCCGCCGAGTCAAGGAGGACCCTTATGCCCACTCGTTTGCGCACTTTCCTATGCCTCCTGACGGTGGTGGTCGCAGCCAGCACCGCGTCTGCCCTGCAGATCAATCCAATCTTGCGGAGCTCGTCAAACAGCCTTACCGCCAACGTCACCGAACAGGCGACCTCCTGTTCCTACGACAAGAACAACTTGACACCATCAATGACGTCCCCGCCGAGATGCGGGCCCTTAAACAAAAGTGACTGGCCGCAGTGGTTGCACGACGCGGGACACTCAGGCTACAACCCAGACGAACGGGTGGTGAGCCCGTCGAACGTGGGCCAGTTACAAGCCCTGTGGATGATGTACACCCCCAACTACATGCCTTACACTTTCGCAGTAGCCAACGGGATCCTGTATGGATTCGGCATTGACTATTACACGGGGCAGCAGGGTTTATACGCTGTCAAAGGGACAACTGGCAGCGCATTTCTGCCCAAGTGGATGATCCCATCCGACCGATTCGACGGTAGCTGTTTTTCGTATTACCAAGATTTCGCGCGACTAACGGTGGACGGGGGCATAGTTTATCTGGGTTGCCCGTACCAAACCTACTTGATCGACGCGGCTAGTGGTGCGATCTTGCAACAGGGTTATGATCTTTACCCTTTTACCGTCTACAAGGGAGGACTTTACGGGAATGGCTGGCAATTTGTTACGGGGCCGGGCTGGCAGTATGAGCTTAGAGGGGTATCTATTTCACTCAGGTACCCCCAATGGGTTGTGGTTTCAGGGCCAGTCTGCCGGTGCGGACCGGATGATCGCCTTGTAAGTTGTTGGCTCCACGGCGACAGCTTGCTGGACAAGACGGTAGAACAGCTTTCCCCGGCTGTGCGACTTGCGCCGGTTGAACCGGAAGGTAAACTCGTCCAGATAGCCATCCAAATGCTCGATGCTCACCGCTCCCTGATGTGTGCCCAGTAGCCATCGTTTTAACAGCGACACCACGCGATGCACGCGCGGCAACAGCTCCGAAGGGGATTTCTGCTGTCCGCGCAGAAACGTGAGCCGATGAATGTAGCCGCGCCCTTGCAATGGCTCATATCCCAACCACCCGTCGGTGTGGACCACGCTGCCGGGTTCAACCGACTCTTGCACGAAGGAAATGAGGCTGTGGGCCGAAGCGTTCGGAATGCGCCGCATCCGAATTCGCCCAATCCCTTTGCCGTCCTCCTCTGCCGCCACCACAATCAACGCCTTGCTCTCGGTCTGCCGACCGCGCATACCCTCTTCCAGCCCACCCAGATAGGTTTCGTCCGCCTCCACGCTTCCCGAGAGTCGTTCCCGCCCGGGTCTTACCATGGCTCGCCGCAGTTTGTGCAAACACACCCAAGCCGTCTGGTAGCTTCCCAAGCCCAGAACCCGCTGGAGTCCCAGGGCGCTGATCCCATTCTTCTGACTCGTCATCCACCACATCGCCCGGAACCAAACCGTCAGGGGCGTCCGGGTGCCCTGAAAAATTGTTCCCGCCGTTACCGAAACCTGATGTCCGCAGCGGGCACACTGCCAGCGCCCGGATCGCAATGGCCAAGTTTTGCTCTCGCCGCAGCGTAGGCACTTGCATCCCGCCGGCCATCGCAGGCGGAACAGATACTCCCGGCACGCTTCCTCGCTGCTAAATCGAACTTCGAGCTCCGCCAGAGTCCGCGGATAATCCTCCTCCACCCGTTCCATGGGCCACCACACTACCTGTAGTGGTCACCTGAGTCAAATGGATACCCCTCTGAGCTTAATCAGGGTCAGCTCGGAGATTGTAGTCCGTGGTCGGACATCTTCTGTGCTCCCGAGGGCTTTGCTTCGGTAGATAACTGGGTCGCACTTTGGAATTACACCAGATTGGACATCCCGCATCAACAGTGTAGCTCAGGGCTTCTAGCCATGAACGCGGGAGATGGTTCCCTTGCTTGGTATGCTCCATTTAACGAGTGCAGCCGGCCTGAACCTGTGGCGGCCAATGGAGTGGTGTACGCCGTTGGTGATGGATACCTGTATGCCTTCAATGCAAAGAACGGTCAGCTACTGTGGCGTCTGCCTGGTCTTGGAAAGCCGATCGTAAGTTTAGCAGTTGGTAAAGCGAGTACAATTGGGTACGCGCCTTGTGGACAAGATGGACAAGACCTTTGCGCATTTGCCTTGGCCAACGGCAGAATAATATGGACGGCGTCAGGCGGTGGAGCGCCGCTGGCGGCAGCCAATGGCGTGGTCTATGCGAACGGGGCCTACGACGCAAAGACAGGCCAATGGCTTGGGGCAGTGACAAGCGGCGTGATTAGCGGTTTCGCGGCTAACGGAATGGTCTACGTTAGCGATGGCTACAGCATAACAGCTTATGGACCGCGAAAGTGAAGGGCGTGTTTTGGTTCACAGCGGCCGGCATCCTCAACTCGGGTGCTGGCCTTTTTTGGGGTTTCGTTGTTGTCACTTTGCCGGTGCACTAAACATTTCTCAAAGCTGATCGTGTTGGAAAAGGGTAGTGGGCCTGTTTGACCAAACTGGCCCTCTACCTGAAAAATCTCCATTTACACACTGCTTTCTGCGGTGGTAAAGTGGCGCCCCACTGGATCCTTCTGCACTCTGGGAGGCGGGGATGGCCGTAGTTTCCTTTCAAGATTTTGCCCTCCGTCAGAGACTGGGTCACCCACCACTTCATGACTCAACCGGAAGTCGCTGAACGCAACATCGATGGGGAGAGTGTAACTAGCAGATGTATCACACTGTGGGATTTGCGGCGACCTAAGCAACGACCAACTGATTTGGGAGGAGACCTATCATGGAGTGCCCAAAGCTACGTCGTATATTCAAGATCATCTGCCTGGCAATGCTGACCGGTGTGTTAATGCTGCCAGTCCTGGCAGTCACAGCGCAGGCGCAGACCTACAATGTATTGCATAACTTCGCCGGCCCTGACGGCAACGGCCCGGGCTTCAGCTTAGCCAGCGATCGAGCGGAAAACCTGTATGGCACGACCGAACTTGGCGGAAGTCACTGCGGCAGCTCCGGCTGCGGCACGGTCTTCAAGCTGGAGCGCCACGGCTCCAACTGGATACTCAAGCAGCTCTATGATTTCGTCGGCGGCACGGATGGCGAATTCCCCGAATCCGGAGTGATCTTCGGTGCGGATGGAAATCTGTACGGCGCCACCAACGGCGGAGGTCAACACGGCTTCGGCACAATTTACAAGCTGCAGCCGCCGGCTACCGTGTGCAAGAAAGTGCAGTGCCCATGGCAGGAAACCGTCCTGTATAACTTCACCGGACTCAGCGATGGAAAATTCCCCGAAGGCGACTTGATTTTCGATCAGGCCGGCAACCTCTACGGCACTGCGGCTCAAGGTGGCACCGGAAGTTGTAGTGGCGGTTGCGGCGTGGTTTTCCAGTTGACGCCTTCGCACGGAAGCTGGAACTACTCCGTGTTGTATTCGTTTACCAGCATCTCGGATGGCGCATTACCGGAGAGCGGAGTGATTCTGGATCCGTCTGGCAACATCTATGGGACTACAGTTGCCGGGGGCGCTCACACCAAGGGAACGGCCTTCGAGTTGACGAAGACAGGCGCAAACTGGACCAAGAGCGTGCTCCACGACTTTCAGGGCGGAAGTGACGGAACCTTTCCCCAAGCTGGCCTGGTGTTTGACCCGGCGGGCAACCTGTACGGCTTTACCCAGGACGGAGGAACCGATAACAACGGGACTGCGTTCGAGTTGCAACCCTCAGGCGGCGGCTGGAACTACAGCGTACTCTTCAGCTTTGGAGTGGAAATCGCCGGCCCTGTCGCCACACCTACGCTTGACGGCGCGGGAAATCTTTACGGTTCTGCCTTCGGCGGCGGCGCCCACGCACCCGGCGCGGTTTTCAAGCTGACGTTCTTGGGTGGAAGCTGGAACTACGTTCCCTTGCACTATTTCACCGGCCTCGATGGCCAATATCCATTTGGCGGCGTGCGGTTCGACCCTGAGGGGAATCTGTACGGCACTGCCTCCGGTGGTGGCGCGTTCGGAGGTGGAGTCGTCTTCGAGATCACGCCGTAAGGCAGGGATTAGGGGTTAGCGGTCAGGGGCTCGGACTGGTGACCCACGTCATCGACATACCACATTGTGGGATGCACGATCGCACAACAACTTAAACAAATTGGCCTAGAGAAGGGAGATTACCATGGCCCGTGCTATGCAACATCGCGAATGGATTAGTGGGGTGAAATTGAGAACGGCAGTCACATCCCTAGCACTCGCGATTCTGCTTACCGTTATCTATTCGCCTGCGGCGCACGCGCAAACCTTCACTACGCTCCACGGCTTCAACGGTATGCCGGATGGGGCGATGCCCATTGGCGGACTAACGATGAGCGCATCCGGAGACCTCTACGGCACCACCGAATACGGCGGCGCCGAGGGTTGGGGTATGGTCTTCAAACTAGAGCACACCGGTGGCACTTGGATCATGCATCCGCTGTACAGTTTTCCTAGTATTTACCATCAGGGAGCCAATGATGGCGCTGCGCCCACAGCGGGAGTCACGATCGGTCCGGATGGCAACTTATACGGCACGAACACTGGCGGCAGTGGCAGCTCTAACTATGGCACGGTGTTCAAACTGTCGCCTCCGGCGTCGGTGTGCAAAAGCACTCTTTGCCCCTGGACCGAAACCATTCTTTATCGTTTCACCGGGGGCAGTGACGGGGGAGTGCCCTCCGGTCCCGTAATCTTCGACAGTGCCGGCAATCTCTATGGCAACGCACAAACCGGCGGCGTGACCTGTGGCCAGGGCTATAGCTGCGGCGTCGTCTACAAGCTGACCCGCTCGGGGTCGAGTTGGACGGAGAGCGTACTTCACGCCTTCTCCGGCTCGCCGGACGGAGCAAACCCAGGAGGCGCCTTGGTGTTCGATCGGGCGGGAAATTTGTACGGCACCTGTAACGGTGGCAGTGTCAACGATGGAGCCGTTTTCCAACTTAGCCCCTCCGGCTCCGGATGGACGGAGAATATCATCCACAGTTTCGACTATTTCGACGACGGGGGTGGCCCCCAAGGCGGGGTTGTCTTCGACACCGCAGGCAATCTGTTTGGCACCACATCATTTGCCCCCCTCGGGAACGGAACGGTTTTCGAACTCACGCCGTCCGGTGGCCAGTGGAGCTTTAGCCAGCTTTACGCCTTGACCAGCGGGCAATCTGGACTTCCGGGCCCTCTCGGCCCGCTCGCTATGGACGCGGCCAGCAATCTCTACGGCATGACCTTTGAAGGTGGAATCGGCAATTGCCTATATTCATGCGGCACTGTGTTCAAGCTGGCACCCTCGGCGGGCGCATGGGTCTACACGTTGCTTTACGAGTTCACCGGCGGCAGCGATGGGGGACTACCGTACGACGGCGTGATTCTGGATCGCAACGGCAATCTCTATGGCACAGCGTCGGATCGAGGTGCGAGAGGACAAGGGACCATCTTCGAACTCACGCCGTAACCGAATTCTATGGGTCGACGGAGGCTGGCATCTGGCGTGGCCAATTGGAGTAGCCTTTTCTCCATAGCGGCACAGCGCGCTATCGCCGTAGGCTAAGACTGTGGCCCGCCTAATTAACGCACAGCCCTAAAGCCAGGCTCTATAATCTAAACAACCCATGGTTCGCGACGGGATTTATTACGGACTGGCTTTCATTGCTGTGGCTGTGCTGGTGGGATGGTTGACCGTGCCCGCCCTGGCAGTCATTCCCTTGCTGCTGGCCGCATTTTTCCTGTGGTTCTTCCGCGATCCGGAGCGCGAGATTCCGGCGGTCCAAGGCGCGATTGTCTCTCCCGCGGATGGCAAGGTCACGGAGATTTCCATAACCGAGGAAAACGGCGAGCCGCGAACCCGTATCAGTATTTTCCTCAACGTATTCAATGTGCACGTCAATCGTTCTCCAGTCGCAGGTGTCATTACCGACGTGAAATACCGGAAGGGAAAATTCGGAAACGCCATGGGAGCTATTTCAGCCGACGAGAACGAGCAGAATATCGTCACGGTTCAGGGAGATGCAGGAACCGTCGTGTTCAAGCAGATTGCCGGCCTGCTGGCCCGCCGCATCGTCTTCACCAAGAAGATCGGCGATCACGTGGCGCGCGGCGAACGGGTGGGACTGATCAAGTTCGGCTCCCGCACCGACGTCCTTTTCGCGGGCGAAGCTGAGATGAAAGTGCGGGTGGGCGACCACGTGAAAGGCGGTTCTAGTGTTCTGGCCCTGACTCAGCCTCGTGCAGTGCGGCCTTCCTTGCAAAACGTGGCGGAGGTGCGATGAACGAGCAGTCGACGCGACCTGGGAACGATTCGCCTGATCCGCGCCGGAGGCGGAAGGGTCTGTACATCCTTCCTTCCGTGTTCACCGCTGGCAACATAGCAGCGGGGTATTACGCCATCTCGCAAGCTATCCAGGGTACCGCGTCCGATCCGTGGCACTTCGATCACGCCGCCAAGGCCATTGGGTTCGCTATTGTCTTCGATTTTTTCGACGGCGGCATAGCAAGGCTAACCAACACCACCAGCGCCTTTGGCCGCGAACTGGACTCCATGGCTGACGTGATTGCGTTCGGCGTAGCGCCCGCAATTTTGGCGTGGATGTGGGGTTTCCACATGCTGCCGCTGGCCGGCGATCCGGACCTTCGCAACCGCGTGATCCAGTTAGGAGCGATTGCGACCTTCGTGTTTCTGCTCGCTGGCGCGTCCCGCCTGGCGCGCTTCAACATCCAGGTGAATCCTCAGCCGTCGAATCCCGGTCGCCCAGGACGCAAATATTTTGTCGGCATGCCCATTCCGGCGGGCGCAGGAGCGGTCGCGGCCGTCGTCCACTTGGTGCAAGGAAATCCGCTGCAATACTGGTGGCTTTCCATCGGATGGGGTGTCTTCGTCTTCGCCCTCGCTTTCCTGATGGTGAGCACCTGGCGGTTCTTTAGTCTGAAGGGAATCAACTTTCGCCAGCCCCAGAATTTCCGCTGGCTCATTGTGATGGGCGCCGTCATCGCGCTGATCTGGTTTTCTTCCCAATATGTACTGTTTGTGCTGGCGCTGGTGTATATCCTCTCGGGAGTACTGGCCCGGCTTTCCTTCGTATTCCGGCGGCCCACCCTGCCGCCTCCTCCACCTCAAGACGAGGCATCACGCGCTTGATGAAAATGAGCCAAACCGTACCGCTGGTGTTCCCCCCGGCGGAAGACATTGAGGCGCTATGTTTCGCGTAGCGATCATAGGCGCTGGCACTCTAAAGGGGCGCGAACTGAAAGACGTCCTCAGCGACCGTAATTTTCCGGCGCAGGATATCCGTCTGCTCGACGACGATGACTCTCTCGGCCAGCTCGAAGCGGTGGGCGAAGAGCCGACGTTCATCCAGAGCGTCCTTCCTGAGCACTTGGAGAACGTGGACTTCACCTTCTTCGCATCCGATGAAACTTTCACGCGGAACACCTGGCCAATGGCGCGCAAGGCGGGCAGTGACATTATCGATCTCTCCTATGGACTGGAAAACGAGAAAGGCGTCCTGCTGCGCGCGCCGTGGGTGGAGCATGAGCTAGGTCTTGGTCCACGCATGGACTTTACCCCGGCCCCTGTGACCATTGCTCATCCCGCCGCCGTGGTGCTGGCGCTGTTGATGCTGCGCGCGCAAAAGGTAGGCAGCGTCGCGCGGGCTGTCGCTACCATCTTTCAACCGGCCTCGGAGTACGGCAAGCGTGGCATGGACGAATTGCACGAGCAGACCGTGAACCTGCTTTCTTTCCAGCAACTGCCGAAGTCCGTGTTCGACACCCAGGTGGCTTTCAACCTGATCGATCGCTATGGTGAAAAGGCGCTGTCTGCGCTGAATGCCGCCGAAAGCCTTATCCAGCGGCACTTCCACAGGCTTGTCGGCGACCGGCTGACCGCGCCTTCGCTGATGCTTCTGCAAGCGCCCATCTTCCACGGTCATGCCTTCTCCCTTTATCTTGAATTGGAGCAAGCGGCCCAGGCGGAAGAACTGACGGCAGCGCTTTCCGGCGAGCACGTCGACGTGCTGCAAAGCGTAGATGAATCGCCCAGTAACGTCAACGCCGCGGGACAGGAGCAAATCCAGGTGTTTGTGCGCCGCGATGCGCAACAGCCTGGCGGTTTCTGGCTATGGGCCGCATCGGACAACCTGCGGATCGCGGCCCTGACCGCGGTGGAATGCGCTGAGAGCATGATTGCCGCTCGTCCCCGAGGAACCGTTCAGTGACCGCTTTGCAAATCACTCGCCGGCTCATGCTCGTCGGCATCGCGACGCTAATGCTCGCCACCGTGGGTTGCGGATACCACACGGGCGGCAAAGCGGTCAGGCTGCCCACCGACCTTCACACGCTGTATGTGCCCACGTTCATTAACGGAACGTCAATCTATCGCATTGAACAAACCATAACGGAAGACGTCATTCGCGAGTTGCGCAGCCGCACCAACTACCGCGTTGTGACCACTAACGATGGCGACGCCGATGCCACCCTCAGCGGAACTGTCACCGCTGCCATCATAAGTCCGCTGACCTACGACCCTACGACCGGTCGCATCTCTTCCGGCATGGTGACGGTCACGATGAAGGCGTCGCTGGTCAGCCGTAAGGGCAAGGTATTGTGGGAGAATCCCAATTATCTCTACCGCGAGCAGTACCAGGTTTCGCGGGACGCTCCCAGCTTTTTCGAGGAAGAGGAACCCGCCCTGGGCCGCGTCGCCAATAGTTTTGCCCAGTCGCTGGTCAGTGACATTCTGGAGGCCTACTGAGTGCGCAGTTTTGCCGCTTCGGACCGCTTCGTCGCCGACGTGAAGGCGCGCAAATTGGCGCCGGGATATGTCTTCATCGGCGACGAGACGTTTTTCCGCAAGCGTTGCCGCGACGCCATCCTGCAGCACCTGGTGCCGGCGGAGGTGCGGGAACTGAGCGTCTATGACATGGATTTGGGCGAGGTGGAGTTGCAGCATATTCTCGATCAGGCGCGCACTCCCTCTCTGATGTCGCCCTTTCAGGTGTTTTTCATCCGCGGTGTCAAGAATCTTTACGGGCGTGGCAAGCACGACGACGAATTCGGTGCCATCGAAGATTACTTCAAAGACCCCAACCCCGATGCGCTGCTTATTTTCGTGGCCGATCACATCAACATTCCCACCGACGTGCGCCGCATGGACCTGACCGACAAGGATCGCTACGAGCGCATCCGCGAGACTTTGGGCGAGTATTGCACGGTACTCGAGTTCGCCCGTGTGGACGAAAGTGATGCAGTAAAGTGGGCGATTGAGACCGCCAGCGCCGAGGACGTGAAGCTGGACAACGACGCCGCGCGCGAGCTGGTGGACTCCTTGGGCGGCGACATGATGATGGTCGCCAACGAACTGGAGAAGCTGGTTCTTTTTGTCGGCGACAAGAAGCGGATTACGCTGGGCGATGTCGAGGCCCTGGTGCTCGCTGCCAAGCAGCGCTCGTTTTACGAATTGACCGACGCCATTTCGGCGCGCGACCGCGCCCGTGCGCTAGGCGTGCTCGACGCCATCCTGAATACCGGCGACGGCGACGAAGCGGCTATCGGCCACCTGTACATGTTGGCGCGCACCTTCCGCCAAATGCTAGTCATCCTGGAACGGAATGTGCGCGACTCGCGTGCCTTGTGGCAGGTTCTTTGGCAGGGCTTCCGCATTCCGCCCTTCGCCGCGGAAGACATTATCCGGCAGGCGCGGCGCTACAAGTCGCGTCGCGAACTGACCAGCGCCATCCGGCGCGTGGCTCGTGCCGACTTGGCATTGCGCTCCAATCCTCCCAGCAAACGACTTATCCTGGAGAACCTTGTGCTCGATCTGACCGCCGAACCGAAGCGGCCGGAGGCTGGCTGGTTGCAAGGTGAGCTGCCGGTGTAGTCATGGATGTCGAGCAGTATCTGCGCCGCATTGAATACGACGGCCCGCGTCGAGTCTCTTCCGCCACCTTGCGCGACTTGCACCGTCAGCATTTGTTCACCATTCCGTTCGAAAACCTCGATATTGCGCTGAAGACGCCCATCTGCCTCGACCTTGCTTCGCTGTATGACAAGATCGTCCGGCGTCATCGAGGCGGCTTCTGCTACGAATTGAATGGGCTTTTTTGCGAACTGCTGATCGCCGTGGGCTTCCGCGTTCAAATGCTCTCCGCACGGGTGCGTCGCGACGACGGCGGCTTTGGCCCGGAATTCGATCACATGTTGCTCCGGGTTGATCTGGAAGAGCCCTGGCTGGTGGACGTCGGATTCGGGGACTCCTTCGTCGATCCAATCGTGTTTCGCGCCGGCGGCGCCGATCAGGTGAATGGGCATCGCTATCTCGTGTCGCCCTTCGGAGAGCAGTGGCAGCTGTTGCGCGAGGATGAGAAAGGCGAAGTACCACTTTACGTGTTTCGCGACGTGCCCCGGCAGCTTGGCGATTACCGGGAGATGTGCCAATTCCACCAAACATCTCCTGAATCTGGCTTCACCAAACGCTGGATCTGTAGCAAGGCAACACCGGACGGCCGCATCACGGTAGCCAATCGGCAGCTGATTGTGACGGGCGAAAGACGCCGCCAGGAGAGTGTGCTGAGTACCGACGACGAACTACGCCGATGCCTGCGCGATCATTTCGGAATCGAATTCGATGGCTCGGTGGACCTATCGAGACTCGACAACTTTTCGAAGGGTTAAGCACGCACCGCGAGGACTGAAACTCTCACCACAGAGACACCGAGACTCAGAGCCTGAGATCAGTCTTCGAAGATTGGCGCAGCTCGTCCGCGAATTACTTCTTCTCTTGTATCTCCACGCTGGCAATAGTGTTCTCCCAATCCAGCTTCAACATGGCCGAGGTCGCGCTAGTCTTGTCCAGAGAGATGGTGAAAGTCTCCATACCAGACGGTAGCTGGCCCACCTTCATGTCGACCCGGGTCAGGTCCTGGCCTTGGCTGTATTCCGTGCCCCATTGGCCGGTCTGCTTGTTGATAATCAGCTTCCAGCTATTCATGCCGGGCAAGGTGTAAAGCGTATAACTGCCAGCAGGGACGTTAGCGCCGCTGATGGTCAGGTCAACGTCGGTCTTGAGACTTGTTGCTGCGTTCGCCCCGGTGCGCCAAACCTGGCCGTACGGCACCAGTCCGCCAAAGATTTTCCTGCCGCGCATCGATGGACGGCTGTACTGGATGGTGACCGTCTTTCCATCGTCGAACTTCACCGACGCTTCACCCGGAGGGCTGAGTGGCTTGTTCCCCTGCGCCACGCAGGCTGCCGTGCATACGGTGACGGCAAGAATGACGAACATCCATAGACGGTTCTTACGCATTGCACTCTCCTGTTGATTGCAAATGTTACTTACTGTCGCCGCTCCATTATTCACGCTGGGGCGGAACGATACAATTCAACCCATGGGCATTCTGGACGAAAAGCGTGAAGAACTGGACAAATACGAGTTCATGATGGGTGTGCCGCGGGGACGCCTGGCGGTGGCGCTCGATGTTTTGACGGATGCGCTGACCATGGTGGGCCAGCACGGCGTCTATTGCCAGAGTGCTCGCCAGCCGGGCATGCCGGCCATGGACATCCAGATCGTGATGAAGGGCATTACCGACGCGAAGGAGTTGATCTCATCCGTGATGGAGGAAATCAGGAAGCAGAAAGAAGGCGAAAGCTAGATGCCACAGAGACAGAAGAGAAAAAGCAACCGCGGATTTCACGGATGAACGCGGATTTTCTAATAGTAAAAGACTAGCCAACAGACTGGAGTCGTCGCGAACCGCAGGGCTCACCGCGAAGACCGATGGCTTTTGTTTTTTACCTTTAGAAACTCCGCGTTCATCCGTGAAATCCGCGGTTGCCTTTTTGTCTTTATGCTCCTCGTTGGTCCAGGTGCTATGCCGTTACGTACTTCCCGGTCTCGAGCACGCGGCTGGCAATGTTTTCCTGCAACGCGATCACGTTCACCGGATCGTGCTTCGCCAGGCGGCGCACAATTGCCATCTGGGTGCGCAGCATGTCGCCTTCCGCTACGTCAGCGATCACCTTCTTCGCTGCAGCTTCCAGCTTCGCAAACGCGCCCTCCAGATAGACCTGCGTCATAGCGACAACCAGCGCACCCTTGGCTTCGCCATTAGCCTCTACGTACTTGCGAGCACGCAGCAGGCTGGAATCCATGGCGAAGGTCTCGATCACCATGTCGGCGATTGCGCCCATGACTTCCTGATGATCGACCAGCTTCTGCATGTACTTCTGCGAAGCCGCTCCTGCCACGAGCATGGCCAGTTTCTTGCCGTTCTCCACCAGCTTGCGCTCGGCGGCCAACGCACCTTCGAGTTCGTCGGTGGATGGACCAGCCATGACTTCGTCCATTGTCTTCTTGATGGCCGGCAGCAGCGCGAGCTGTCCGCTCATGGCCCGCTTCAGCAGCCATCCCGTGATAATGAGACGGTTGATTTCGTTGGTGCCTTCAAAGATGCGGTTCACCCGCGAGTCGCGATACGCACGCTCCGCCGGATACTCCTCAACGATGCCGTAGCCGCCATAAACCTGTACGGTCTCGTCCACCGCAAAGTCAAGCATCTCCGACGCCGCCACCTTGATAATGGAGCATTCGACCGCATACTCCTCAATCGCCTTGCGCACAGCTTCAGGATTGTGCTCAATGGTTGACAGGGCCGTGTCCATCATCCCGACGGTGCGGTACACCATTGATTCGCAGGCGTACAGCCATGACGCCATCTGCGCCAGCTTTTCGCGGATGAGTCCGAACTCCGCGATGCTCTTGCCGAAGGCCTTGCGCTCTTTGGCGTAGGCGATGGCGTGCTGCAACGACGTGCGCGCGCCGCCGACGCAGCTCGCGCCCAGCTTGAAGCGGCCCACGTTCAGAATGTTGAACGCGATAATGTGCCCTTTGCCGATATCGCCGAGCACATTCTCCACCGGCACCTTGCACTCGTTCAGTATGAGCGGCGCAGTGGACGAGCCGCGGATGCCCATCTTCTTCTCTTCGTTACCGACGGAGAAGCCCGGGAAGTCTTTCTCAACCAGGAAAGCCGTAAACTTTTCCCCGTCAATCTTGGCGAAGATGGTAAACAGGTCGGCGAAGTGGGCGTTCGTGATCCACATCTTCTCGCCGGTCAGAAGGTAATGCTTGCCGTCGGCCGAAAGAACAGCGCGTGTGCGGCTATTCATCGCGTCCGAGCCGCTGGTGCTTTCCGATAGCGCATATGCGCCAATGATTTCGCCCGTTGCCAGCCGGGGCAGGTATTTCTTCTTCTGCGCTTCCGTGCCGAAGAAGACGATGGGCAGTGTGCCGATGCCGCTGTGCGCGCCCATGCTCACCATGAAGCTGCCGTACTTGGCCATGTAGTCGGCAATGATCGCGGACGACGTCTTGTCCATCTCCGATCCGCCGTACTCAGCCGGAACGTCGGCGTTGGTCAGGCCCATCTCGGCGGCCTTCTGGAGCAGTTGGCGCGAGACCGCCCAGTCCTTATGCTCCATCTTCTCTGCATTGGGAAGGATCTCGTTGGTGGCAAACTCCTCGGCGAGTTTGGCAACCATCCGCTGATCTTCGTTAAAGTCTTCGGGAGTGAAGACATTTTCCAGGTTGTGATCTTCGAGCAGAAAGCTTCCGCCCGTGGTTTTGGTCTTGGGAGCTGCCGATACCGTGGTTGCCATAGTGGTCCTCGCTATTCGCTATTCGCTTTTCGCTGTTCGCCTTTCGCTTTTCGACTGTGGCCACTAGCTCTTAGCCCTTAGCAAGCGAAAGGTCGTAAATGTGCGTTCAACACCATCTGTTACTGCTGCTCGGTCTCTTGCTAATAGCTAAAGGCTAAGAGCTAAGAGCCGGTTTTATTGCAAATTCTCAAAGATGCCCGCCGCGCCCATGCCACCGCCGACGCACATGGTCACCATGCCGTAGCGTCCGTTGCGGCGTTTGAGTTCGCGGATGATGCTCGCGGTCAGCTTCGCGCCCGTGCATCCCAGCGGGTGCCCCAGCGCGATCGCTCCGCCGTTGACGTTGATGCGCTCAGGATCGAGCTTTCCCTCCTGAATGACGGCCAGCGACTGCGCCGCAAATGCCTCGTTTAACTCGATCACGTCAATGTCGCTCAGTTTCAGTCCAGCCATCTTTAGCGCCTTCGGGATGGCGAACACTGGGCCGACGCCCATCTCCTCGGGTTTGTAGCCTGCGGTTGCGAAAGCGACATAGCGTGCCAGAGGCTTCAATCCGAGCGCCTTCGCGCGTTCGGCGGACATGACTACCGCAACTGCGGCGCCGTCGGACATCTGCGACGAGTTACCTGCCGTGACCGTGCCCTTTACGTGGAACGCCGGCTTGAGAGCGAGCAGCACTTCCAGAGAAGTGTCGGCGCGTGGGCCTTCGTCCATCTTGAATACGATGTCAGTGCGCTTGGGCTTGCTGCCGTTTGGCGTGGTGAAACTGACCGGCACAGGAACGATCTCCTCGTCGAACTTGCCAGCCTGGATCGCCGCAATGGCCCTCTTGTGGCTGTCGACGGAGAACTGGTCCGACTGCTCGCGCGTGATGTTGTAGCGCTTACCGACTCGCTCGGCGGTGAGGCCCATCGAGAGATAGGCGTCGGGATAGTTCGACACCAGCCACGGGTTGGCCGAAACTTTGTGCCCGCCCATGGGAATCATCGTCATCGACTCGACACCGCCGGCGACGACGATCTCCGCCCCGCTGGCCATGATGCGCTCGGCCGCCATGGCAATCGCCTGCAACCCGGAAGAGCAGAAGCGGTTGATGGTCATGGCGGAAACTTCAACCGGCAGGCCTGCACGCAAGGACGCAATGCGCGCGACGTTCATGCCTTGCTCGGCCTCGGGCATGGCGCAACCCAGGATGACATCTTCGATCTCTTTGGGATCGACTTGAGGCACGCGCTCGAGCGCTCCTTTGATGGCCACAGCGGCCAGATCATCGGGACGCATTGCCCGCAAGGTTCCTTTGTAAGCTTTACCCACCGGGGTGCGCACTGCACTAACGATTACGACTTCACGCATGAAGAAGCTCCTAGCAATTAGCAGTTAGCAATTAGCTTTTAGCTCAGCTGTCGGTTATCAGCCGTCAGCTAAACCTTGCTGGCAAATATCACATTAGAACCGCCGAGACTCTTATTCAGTTGGACTACGAATGTGTCGCCTTCAGAGGTTGCTCCGTTATGCGGAAGCTCTCTGACTACGGCCATCGTTCTTAACTGACAACTGGCAACCGGCCACTAACAACTGCTCTTTCAATTCCTAAGCGTCTTACCCGTTTTCAACGTGTACTGGATGCGCTCCTGCGTCTTCTTCTCGCCGCACAGCGACTTGAAGGCCTCGCGCTCCAGGTCGAGCAGATACTGCTCGCTCACCGGAGTGCCCGGATTCAACGCGCCACCACAAAGCACCTCGGCTACCTTGTTGCCGATCTTCACCTCGTGATCGGTAATAAATTGGCCCTCGTGCATGATGTGCACGCCCAGCTTCAACGTCGCCAAGATGCTCTCGCCTGGCGCGGGAATGTCCATCCGCGGTGCTGGTGCGCGATACCCTTCGCGCGCCAGTTCCAGCGCTCGCTCCTTTGCGTCCGTCAGCACACGCTCCCGATTCATGGTGATGTCGTCGCCGCTGGAAAGGAACCCGAGATTCCGCGCCTCGAAGGCCGACATGGAGACTTTCGCCATGGCGACGGTCTCGAACGCCTGCTTCATGGCTTCCATCAACTCGACGCTCTCTCCCCGACCGTGCGGCCTCACGTGATAGGCCTTATCGAGCGCGCGCAGGGTCATCTCTTTGCAGCCACCGCCGCCCGGCAACAGGCCCACCCCGACCTCGACCAATCCGCAGTAAAACTCAGCATGAGGTTGACGAGCGGCAGCATGCAACGTGACCTCGCAGCCTCCGCCAAGGGCCATGCCGAACGGCGCCACCACCACCGGCTTCGACGAGAACTTGATGGCCTGCGTCATGTTCTGGAATTGGCGGACCGCAAGGTCAACCTCATCCCACTCTTCTTCCTGCACCGCCATCAACAGCATCATGATGTTGGCGCCGACGGAGAAGTTGGCAGCATCGTTGGTGATGACGAAGGCGTCGAAATTGTCGCCTGCGCCGCCGGCCTTCAGCGTCTGGGTGATCATCTGGACGATGTCGCCGCCCAGGGCGTTCATCTTGGAATGGAACTCGATACAGCCAACCCCGTCGCCGAGATCGACGAGTGATGCGCCCGCGTTCTTCTTCACCACGAAGTTCGACTTCTTCGCGACTGTGACTGACCAGACGCCCGGTGGCACCACTTCGGGACGATAGCTGCCGGTGCGTAGGTCAAAGTAAACTCGTCCGCTGGCGGCCTTGGGATCGTCGGCGTACCAGCTTTCATGTCCCGAGGCGAGCAGCTTCTCTACGTTAGGCGAAACCGGCCGGTCCTCCACTTGCATCCGTTTTACCGTCTTGGCAACGCCGGCGGCATCCCACAGCTCGAACGGCCCCATCTCCCAGTTGAAGCCCATCTTCATGGCGCGATCAATCTCAACCACCGAATCAGCGATCTCGCCAATGCGGTTAGCGGCGTATGTCCACAGTTCCGACAGTGCCGACCAGAGAAAGACGCCAGCCTTGTCCTTCGACGGCGCCAGCAGCATATGCAGCCGCTCGGGCAAGCTGTCCACGGTCTTCGCCATTTCGAGCGAGGCAAACTTGGGCCTCTGCTGGAGACGATATTCGAGCGTCCTCCAGTCGAGCGCCAGCCGATGCTCACCCTCGGCGCTCTTCTGCTTTTTGTAGAAGCCGCCCTTAGTTTTGTCGCCCAGCCACTTGCGTTCCAGCAGGGCCACGAAGAAGTCAGGCAGCTTCAGATCGCTACGCTCATCGTTGATATTCTTGCTCGCATTGCGTACTACGTGGCCGAGAACATCCAGCCCAACCATGTCGGTAAGGCGAAACGTCGCCATCTTGGGCCAGCCGACGGCCTGTCCGGTCAGCGCATCCACTTCTTCGATGCTGAGATTCATCTCCTCCATCAGACGCATAACATTCAGAGCGGAGAACGTCCCGATGCGATTGGCGATGAAGTTGGGCGTGTCCTTGGCATGCACCACGCCCTTGCCAAGATGCAGATCGCAAAAATGCGCGATGACGTCCATCGCGGCGGGATCGGCGTCAGGAGTGGGAATGAGTTCCAGCAGCCGCATGTACCGCGGCGGATTGAAGAAATGCGTCCCAAACCAGTGGCGGCGGAACTCGTCAGGGAAGCCTTCCACGATCTTCGCAACCGGCAAACCGCTGGTGTTGGTAGTGACGATCGTGCCCGGTTTGCGGACTGCGTCCACTTTGCGTAGCAGGCTGCGCTTGAGTTCGAGATCTTCGATCACTGCTTCGATGATCCAGTCCACCTCAGCCAGCTTCTTCAGGTCATCTTCGAAGTTGCCGATTGTGACCAGCCTGGCCAGCGAAGGATCGAAGAACGCCGCAGGCTTCGATTTCACCGCCGCTTCCAGTCCGGCAGCAGCAAACCGGTTGCGCGCTGGACCGTCGGCATCAGGCGGGACAATGTCTAGCAGATACGAGGGCACACCGGCGTTGGCCAGGTGCGCGGAGATACGAGCACCCATGGTGCCCGCACCCAGAACAGCGACCTTCTCTATCCGTTTCGTCATGGTATGTATGAATGACTCCAGCGCTAGAACCTACCATTGTTTGAAAGCTTGCGCGAGCAAAGTCGCGTCCCATCGGGACGCGATCAAAGCACTACGAACTTCGATTGTGGTTAATGGAGAATGGCTGCTGAATTACGTATGAAGTTGGCTGGTTCGAATGGGACGTGGGAATCGACAGCATCGTCGGCACATCTCTCCTCAAAGGCAAAACGGTAACGGACACTTGACGGCCCAAAATACAAGCAGCGCGCGCCGTAAGATGTGGGGTGAGGATGGCAACGGCGCGCGCCGTATTAAGTTGAACTGATCGTACTGAATGAATCCTCATTCAGTCAAGAAGAATCTGCATAAATTATTTTCCCATATCGGGTTAGGAAATCAGTTTGGCCAACAAGAAGGCTGCTCCGGCTGCAAGTCCTCCAATTACAATAGTTTGGGACGCAGAACGGCCGGGTCGCGATCCCGTAAAGCGACCCTTGATATAGCCGAAAACGCCGAGCGCGACCAGGGTGACCACGACCGACCAGACCAGGGCCATGCGCGAACTGTGCATCGCCATGTAGGGTGCCAGCGGGATGATGCCTCCGCAAATGTACGAAGCAGCTATGGTTAAGGCACTCTGGACGGCGCGCTTGGGATCGGGCTCTTCCAGGCCCAGCTCAAAGCGCATCATGAAGTCTACCCACTCTTTCGGCTTTCGCGTCAGCGCCTGCACCACGGGAACGCTTTCCTCGTGCGACAAACCGTAATCGGCAAAGACGTTTTGCACCTCGCGCGCTTCCTCGTCGGGAATTTCCTGCACCTCACGCGTCTCGCGCAGGCGTTCGCTTTCGTAGTGTTCGGCATCGCTCTTGGCTGCCAGGTAGCCGCCCAATCCCATTGCGATGGATCCAGCGGCGATCTCAGCCAGCCCGGCCACGACCACGATGTGGCTGTTGTCCACCGCGCCGGAGAGACCCGCAGCCAGCGCGAAGGGCACGGTAAGCCCGTCGGACATGCCGATGACAACGTCACGGACAACTTCGCCCGCAGTGAAGTGGCGCTCAATGTGTGGTGTCTGTGGCATGGTCTCCCAGTTCCGGATGGGTTTTCAGATATTGCAGCGCACGCTCGGCCACTTCGCGCTCGCCAGAATAGCTCAAGACGGTGGGCGCGTCTTCCAGCGGAAGCCAGTAGGCGTTCTGGACTTCGATTCGCATCTCGGGCTCAATATTTCCCAGGCGTCCGGAGCGGTAGAGCAACAGATAGAAGCTGACGATCTTGAAGACTTTCGCGCGGTCGCCCCAGTTGCGCACGTAGTGGTATTTGACATCGGTGAGCTTGGTCACCAGGCTTGCCTGTACTCCGGTTTCTTCGCTGACCTCGCGAAGGGCCGTCTGATCCGGCTTCTCGCCTTTGTCGATCGCGCCCTTGGGCAGGGCGATTAGTGTGGCCGGCGTCTTGGGAGGGCGGTTGGATCGCTTGGGCGACTTCTTGGGACGTGTCATGTGCGGCTCGATGACCGCCAAAAACCAGCGGCCTCGCATCTTCCGCAGCACGACACCTCCCGCCGAGAATTCGCGTACCATGAACGTCTGCCAGAGAAGGGTTAGTTTCGCAGACTCCGGGGACGGTGACAATCAAAAGCGATGCTAGCAATGTGTGTTTTCTTGGAAGGCCGAGCAACCGGCCAAAGGGCTGTCAACCTTAAGAAGGGCGAAAGGCGCTGGACTATTGCCGAGCGGGCGACGCACGGTGCGGAACGCCCCTTGTGGATATTCGGAACGCATTTTAGGGTTTGTATCCCACCACTCAGGTCGTTAGGAAATGACTGGCCCTCGCATCAACCTTTGGAATCCACGCAAAGCCGATCGATCAATTGCTGTATGGCTTGTTTGAGGCCCAGGTCGTAGGCGGCGGCCAGGGCGCGGCGGGCGAGAGCACAGGCGTCTGTGCTTGACTCGCCGAGCGCCTCGCACACTAGGGCGCGCGTCCCCAGAATTCTGGCCATCTGATCGCCATGCACTTCGGGGTTAACGCGCCACAAGGGCTCCAGAAGGCCCTCCGCTTCGCGGCAAGCTTCCTCCGCTTCCTTCATCCGTTGCGTGGCGCGGTAAAGAACCGCCAGGTTGTTCAGCGTGGTGGCGACATCGGGGAGGTAGGCCTCGGGATTGGCTTGCGCCAGCTCGCGCCGAATGGAGAGGGCCTCGCCGTAGGCTTCCTCCCCTTCCTTCATCCGCTGCGTGTCGCGGTGAAGATCCGCCAGGTTGTTCAGCGTGGTGGCGACATCGGAGAGGTAGGCCTCGGGATTGGCTTGCGCCAGCTCGCGCCGAATGGAGAGAGCCTCGCCGTAGGCTTCCTCCGCTTCCTTCATCCGCTGCGTATCGCGGTAAAGAACCGCCAGGTTATTCAGCGTGGTGGCGACGTAGGGGAGGTAGGCCTCGGGATTGGCTCGCGCCAGCTCGCGGTAGGTGGAGAGGGCCTCGCGGTACGCGTCCTCCGCTTCCTTCATCCGCTGCGTGTCGCTGTAAAGAACCGCCAGGTTGTTCAGCGTCATGGCGACCTTGGGGAGGTAGGCCTCGGGATTGGCTCGCGCCAGTTCGCGCCGAATGGAGAGGGCCTCGCGGTGCGCTTCCTCCGCTTGCTTCATCCGCTGCGTGTCGCGGTAAAGAATCGCCAGGTTGTTCAGCGTGGTGGCGACATCGGGGAGGCAGGCCTCGGGATTGGCTTGCGCCAGTTCGCGCCGAATGGAGAGGGCCTCGCCGTAGGCTTCCTCCCCTTCCTTCATCCGCTGCGTGTCGCGGTAAAGAATCGCGAGGTTGTTCAGCGTCATGGCGACATCGGGGAGGTAGGCCTCGGGATTGGCTCGCGCCAACTCGCGGTAGGTAGAGAGGGCCTCGCGGTACGCGTCCCCCGCTTCCTTCATCCGCTGCGTGTCGCTGTAAAGAACCGCCAGGTTGTTCAGCGTGGTGGCAAGATAGGGGAGGTAGGTCTCGGGATTGGCTCGCGCCAGCTCGCGGTAGGTGGAGAGGGCCTCGCGGTACGCGTCCTCCGCTTCCCTCATGCGCTGCGTGGCGCGGTAAAGCAGCGCCAGGTTGTTCAGCGTCCCAGCGACATTGGGCAGGTAGGCCTCGGGATTGGCTCGCGCCAGCTCGCGCCGAATGGAGAGGGCCTCGCGGTGCGCTTCCTCCGCTTCCTTCATCCGCTGCGTGGCGCTGTAAAGAACCGCCAGGTTGTTCAGCGTCATAGCGACATCGGCGGCATTCGTGTACGTCTTGCGTAGAGCCTCGTACACGTCGATGGCTTCCAAGAAGTGATTTTGACGTTGTGCGGAGTAGGCATACTTGAAGCCGTATTTCGGATTGCGTTCAAGCCGCCAGGCTTCGCGGTAGGCCGCCAGCGCCTGCGGCCAGTCGAACCGAAGTTGATGGATCGTCCCCAGTTCGAAGTAGTCGCGCGGCAACTTTTTCGCCTCACTTCTCCGTGTTTCCACCTGCTGGGTTTTCAGGCGGAGCGCACCGGCGAGATCGCCGCTGGCGAGTAGATCGGACAGCCTCACCTCAGCGGGTTCGGATGCGCGGGCAGCAAGTTGCTCCTGAAGCTTGCGCAGCTCCTCCGCGAGCCGCGCAATTTCTGCATCCTTGTCGTTTAGCTGCTGCTCAGTGACTCGTCCTTCTTCTTTGTTAGACTTGAAGATAGCTTCGGCCATCTCGCGAAGCTTGGCCACATCTTCAGACATCTGGGGCAGGACATCCGTCTTGCGATCGATTTTCTGCGTTGTTTCGTCAATGCGTCCCAGCGCGGCATTGGCGTAGCCCTGAAAAATCAACTGCGCCTGCTTCCAACCCTCCTCATATTCGGTTTTGACTATGATGGCGCGGAAGTTTTCCTCCAGACGTTGCGGCAGTCGGCTGTTGAGTTCGGAAAGAAGCGCCTCCGGCACGGCGCGGCACTCCAGCTTGAGGGATAGACTCTTCTGGCGCATTGCCGCACCCTGGGCGTCGAGACGCTCAAGGGTAAGACGAAAGAGGTCATCGAGTTTTTCCGGGACAAGTTGATCTGGATGGATGGGGAGAAGATCCAACGGCACAGACGCCGCCAGGCAGAAATTCCAGTTGGCGAACCAATCGTCAAACCCGCCACTGAAGTGTGAATGAACTTCTGCCAGGCTCAGGTGGAGGGCGTCGCGATAGGCGCTCTCCAGATTCGGCGCGGATTCTTTCAGCTTTTCGACAAGCGAATCAGCGCCGAGGTCAAGCAGCTTTTCAGCGGCCTTATCCCCAAACTTCTCTGCATATTTTTCGACAAGCTCGGCAGCAGGGCTACCCAGGGCATCTCCAAGCCATCCTCCGACCGCGCCACCCAGAGGTCCGGCGACTGCGGCGCCGAATCCGGCTGCAGCGATACGAATCGCTGGTTTCGCCCAGGAATTGGAGCGGAGAGAGGTCATTGCCGATTTACTCGTAGATTGGCGTTAAAGGGCATAGCAGCAAGAAATGAGCAAGCTCAGTGCGAGTGTCCTCAGGACACCACGAGGTCTGGCACTGGTATCAAACTGGATTGGATACCGCACCATAGTAACCCCTCTTGTTCTTCTCATAAGCCGTGAATTCGTCCTAGGCCGCTCGCCTGAGCGCAATTGGACTCTCGCCCTCCCGCGACTACACTGGTGATGGACATTTCCACAGGATCACTTCTTGTCAAAACGCTATTACTCTCCCAGACAACTACTTAAGACTTGCGAAGAAGCGCTGGCTGCATTTTCGCCTGCTACCGATGCATCGCCTCTCGACGAACTGCTCAAGCTGCTCTACGACCAGCGTCGGTATTTCTGGATTGGCATTTACTTTGTGCTGGGCGACAAGGTGGTGCGACAAGCGATGCAAGGACCGATGCCGCCATGCCAAGTGTTCGAGTTCGGCAAAGGAAACGTGGGAACCACGGGACAGAGCGGACTGGTAAAGGTCATCCCGGACGTCACCGCGGATGCAACCTATAGCATGTGCTTCTTGGAAGTGAAGTCGGAGATCGTGGTGCCCATTCGCATAGGCGGGCGCACCCTGGGTGTTATCGATGTCGAAAGCGATCGCCCCAACACTTTCGGCAGTCAGGATCGCGTGCTGCTGAAGGGTGTCGCGGCCAGGCTGGCGCGGTTCTTGACCAGTCGAGGTAAGGTGCTGGTACGACACGCGCGGGAACGTCAGGACGCGCTGTCGAAAGCGCGCCACGCCGCGGCAGGGTAGGAGTCGTGCAGGAGATTCTTGGTCCGATCCCTATGACTGTGCGTTCCGTCGACTTGCCACAATTTTCCCTAGGAGTATCGATTTGATCCGCTTCTGCGCTGCTGTGCTCGGTTGTGCCCTCATCTATTCACCGCTGGTTCTAAGTCAAGAGAAACCCCAGACCGAGCCATTCACGCCTCCCACAAAGATATTCGGCTTTCGTGATCCTCGCCCAGAGTTGAAAGCGGAGAAGACATTCCTGGCGGTGCCTGACCCGCAGTTGGCCAAGGAGCATCTGCAATTCCTGACTTCCGCGCCCCACGTCGCCGGATCGCCGGAAGACCTGAAGACGGCCCAGTACGTCCTAGACAAATACAAGGCAGCCGGGCTTGATGCGTACATCCAGCAGTACAAGGTCTGGATGAACCTGCCTCTCGACATTAAGGTCGAAGTAGTTGCACCCAAGGGCGTCACTATGACCGGTCCATCGCCCGAGCATGTCAGCGACGATCCTTGCCAGGACGATCCGCGCATTCTGCCAGCGTTCAATGAGTTCTCGCCGTCAGGCGACGTCACCGCCGATGTGGTTTACGCCAACTATGGCCGTCTTGAGGACTTCAAAAAGTTGCAGGAGATGGGCGTCGACGTGAAGGGCAAGATCGTCATCGTCCGCTACGGCGAGAACTTTCGCGGCGTGAAGGCGTTCGTTGCGGAGCAGTTCGGAGCGGCAGGCGTCATCATCTACTCCGATCCGTGGGATGACGGCTATTTCAAAGGCGACAAGTATCCCAAGGGACCGTGGCGCCCCGATACTGGGGTACAGCGCGGCTCCATCCAATACTTGTTCCGTTATCCCGGCGATCCCACCACGCCGGGAGTCGCCTCCGTGCCCGATCTGCCCGACAGCAAGCGCATCGCGCCCGAGCGTGCCACGGATATGCCGAAGATTCCAACCACTCCGCTTTCCTATGCTGATGCCACTCCCATCATGGCAAACCTCGGAGGACCGGAATCGCCGCGCGAGTGGCAAGGTGCGTTGCCTTTCACCTATCACGTCGGCCCTGGGCCGGTGAAGGTCCACATGGCGCTCAAGCAGAATTATCAGTTTGTCACCATCTACGACGTGATCGGCATGGTGCGCGGATCGCAGCTCCCGGATGAGTGGGTGATCACGGGCAATCATCGCGACGCCTGGGTATATGGTGCGGTGGACCCGAATAGCGGCACCGCTGCGCAACTGGAAGCGGTGCACGGCGTGGGACAGTTGCTCAAGACCGGCTGGCAGCCCAAGCGCACCATCGTTTTCGCCAGTTGGGATGCGGAAGAGGAAGGCCTTATTGGTTCGACCGAATTCGCCGAGCAGCACCCTAAGGAACTCAGCCGGGCCGTTGCCTACTTCAACATGGACGCCGCGGTCTCCGGGACCGACTTCGGCGCGTCGTCGGTGCCTAGTTTGAAGCAGTACATGCGCGATGTCGCCAAGTCAGTGCCCAGCCCGAAGGGTGGCAGCGTCTACGACCAGTGGAAAGCCGCCGCTGCGAAGAAACAGCAGGAGCGCGGCAAGCAGCCGGAGCCAGACTCGTCCGATGCCTCCGAGCATGAACCAGCAGCCGCAGTTCAGTCCGATATTCGCGTCGGCAATCTTGGCAGCGGTTCTGACTACACCGCGTTTCTGCAGCACCTGGGCGTGCCTTCCGCCGACATTGGCTCCCGCGGACCTTACGGCGTCTATCACTCGGCGTTCGACAACTTCGCCTGGTTCACCAAGTTCGGCGATCCCACTTTCGTCTATGAGCAGGAGATGGCGCGTGTCTATGGACTGGAAGCCATTCGGATGGCTTCTGCCGACATTCTGCCTTTTAATTATCAAGACTACGGCAAAGAGGTCGGCGAGTACCTGAAGGCTGCCGAACCAAAGGCAAAGAAGGCTTTTGGCGACCAGGCACCTTCCTTCGCCGAAGCGTCAAAAGCCGCGGCGCGTCTGGAGAAGGCCGGGGCCAACGTCTTGCAATTGCAGAACGCCACGCTGGGCGATCCCGGCGGAGTGAACCTGATTCTTCGCAATACCGAGCGCGCATTTCTCATCGAGGGCCTGCCCGGTCGGCCGTGGTTCAAGCACGCGATCTATGCACCCGGCGAGTACACCGGGTATGCCGCTGTGGTTATTCCGGGGGTGAATGAGGCGATCGACAAGAAAGATCTGCCTGCGATGCAGCAGCAGTTGCAAGTGCTGACAGAGGCTATTAATCGTGCTGCGGAATTGCTGGAAAGGGCCAAGTAGGAGACCGAGCTAATCCCTGCCCTTCCGCCGGTAACGACTGAACTGATGATCGCCGGCCTTGCGGCAGCTCAGCCAGGTCCATCGCGTCAGGTTCTCTCGCGTATATCCCGGACCGCCGAAGACGGTTGGGCGCAGCAGCACGGGAGCGGCTTGCTCACTGGCAATGCGCTCCTGCTCGGGTGGGACCATCTGCCCCACTTCAACGGGCGAGACCGTCATAAACTTTTCGTCCACCAGATCGGCACGCGCAAGACTGCCATAGAGAGTTGCTCCGCCCTCGCACAGCAGGTACTTCACGCCCAATTGCTCGCGAAGCTTGCTGATCGCCCGTGACAAGTCAAAGGTTTCGCCTTCGCCGGCTGCAAGGATTGCGACATACGGATGGGAGCCTTGGGCGCGCAACCGTTCAGCCCCGAATGGAGAAGTAAGAATCGCGGCGTCAACCACGTCGCCATCGAACACTTTGTGCCGTGAAAGATCGAGGTCAACCGCACGCGTCACAAAGATATTGCGCTCGCGGCCCTTACCCAGCCGACCACGAAGCGCGCGCAGTTTAGGATCAGCAACCTGAAACACGATCCCCCGGCTCTGCGGACCGCGGATGCGCTGCTCCTCAAGCAGCGTATTCATTCCCATCAACAGTCCGTCGGCGTGAGCCCGTAACAGGTCCATCAACCAGCGGTCGTCGCCCGACTGCGAGATCTCACCCCCGGAGCCGTGCTTCCCCAGCAGCGTGGTGATGCCGTCCAGCGACTGCACGAAATTGGCGTAGATCCACGGCCGGTCGCTAGGGGGGGCCGGGAAGCCGAAGTTGCCGTATGGCGCGTAACTATCATCGGAAATAGGGCTCGGCTCGGCGTTGTCGAACAGCACTTCGAACCGGCGGTCTGACCTGGGTTTCTCCATCGCTTCTCTGTTGATGAACTCTTGCGAATCTGGCGCGAGTTCCGGCGCTTACCCCACTTGCACTTTCTCGCGGTATGACGCTACCTGTACATTCCACGCCAACTCTTTCGTAATTGCGTCGCGCAGCTGCGCGGCTGCCGGCGGTTCACCGTGGACCAGGTAGGTCTCCTTCGGGGGGCGTTTGAAGGTGCGCAGCCACTCCAACAATTCCGGCGTATCGGCGTGATCGCTGAACTGTTCCAGCGCTGCCACCTGTGCGCGAATTGGCACCGCCTGGCCGAACATCTTTACCTCGGAGGCGCCGCTCTTGATGGTGAATCCCCGCGTACCCGGGGCCTGAAAGCCGATGAACAGTATCAGGTTCTTGTGGTCCGGCAGTCGCTGCATCAAGTGGTGCAACACACGTCCCCCGGTAACCATGCCGCTCGACGAAACGATGATCGCCGGGTACCCCGACTCGTTGATCTTCTTGGAATCTTCCTGCGTGACGTCGAAGTGAAAGTTTGGCCACTCCAACGGCGAGCCGTATTTCTCGATCAGCGCTTTCGTCTCAGGAGTGAACTCCTCCGAGTGCTTCAGGAAGATCTGGACCGCCTTGATCGCCATGGGACTATCGGCGTGCACTGGCACGCGCGGCACCTGTCCTGTCTCCATCAACTCCTTGAGCAGAAACAAAAACTTCTGTGTTCGCTCGACGGCGAACGACGGGACAATCACGCTGCCGCCGCGCTGAAGTGTGGTGCGCACCAATGCGGCCAGTTCCGGCCGGGGATCCGTGCGCGGGTGCAAGCGGTTGCCGTAGGTGCTTTCCATAACCAGCAGATCGCACTCTTCGCCCTCGGTTGGACCCGAGTGCACCACCTTGCCCGGTGCGATCTGGTTGTTGTGGACACGACCGATGTCGCCAGTGAAAAGAAGCCTTGATGACTTGCCGTTGGAGTTGAGTGTGACCTCGGTCATGGCCGAGCCGAGGATATGGGCCGCTCGGACAAACCGGAACGACAGCCGCCTGGTGAGTTGCTTGGCTTCGCCGAAGTTTACCGGACGGAACAGCGTCAGGCACTGCTGCGCCTCTTCCATGGTGTAGAGCGGCAAAGCCGGCACGTGCTTGCTGGACCGAGTCTTGTTGTAGTAGGCCGCGTCTTCTTCCTGCAGGTGTCCGGAGTCAGGAAGGAGGATGCTGCACAGATCGATGGTCGCCGGGGTCGCATAGATAGGGCCGTGAAAACCCTCCTTCACCAGTCGCGGAATCCAGCCGGCATGATCGATGTGGGCATGGGTCAGGAGCACGGCGTCAATCGAGTTTGCCGGCACCGGCAGGTCTTGCCAGTTCCGCTCCCGCCATTCTTTTTGCCCTTGGAATAGGCCGCAATCCACGAGTACCTGCAACGCTCGCATGCCGTTGTTATCGACGTGGATCAAGTGCTTCGAGCCGGTAACCACGCCGGCTGCGCCGAGAAATTGGATATAGCTCAAGCCGTCCTCATTCGTCGCTCCGTCGCGACCCAAGATCATAACAGCCTCGGGAAAAGTGATTTACCACAGAGGCACAGAGGACACAGAGAAAAGAGAATACAAAATGAACCGAGGATTTTCACGGATGAACACGGATCAGATATCAGGTTCGGATTGTAGATAAAAAGAGAAAAACAATCCGTGTGATCCGTGTCGATCCGTGGTTGATGTTTTTGTTTCTTTCTCTCAATATCACTGTTTGGCCGGAATCTCATACACGTTGTTATCTAAGTTGGCCTCCGGAACGCTCCCATCGTTGACAGTAATTTTATCGGGCGCGACTGGCACCTCGATGCGGCCCGTCCCCTTTTCTCCCGCCTTCACCACGACGCGAACGCTCTTCTCGCCGGAAGGAGTCTGGATCAGCACCGGTACCTCCGCTCCTGCGCCGCCACGGTTCTCGATGGTCGCGGTCACCAGGAAGCTCTTGTTCGCCTCGCTCAGCAGGGGACGGGTATACGCCGATTCCACGCGAAACTCCGGCAGCCCGCGATCGCGGTAAACCCAGTCATCGAAGAACCATTCCAGATCGCGCTTGGGGCTGGCCTGCACCAGTCGCTGAAAGTAGCTCGGGTCTTTATCCGCGCCGCCCCGGTAGGCCGCAACGGCGCGCTGCATGGTTTCATCGCCGACCATGTCACGCAGCATCCAGAACACAAAGCCACCCTTGCCACGCAGATAGAGTTCGTCATTCGTGTTGAGGAGAGTGTTGTTGGCGGCATTGCTGTCTGGCGAGGACTTCGTTGCTGCTTCCGCCTTCGGATGAGCCGCTTGTTCGGCTTGCGCCAGGGGCTCGCGGTATTGGTCGAGAAATTCCAGGGCTGCATGTCGTCCACTGCGGCGCTCCACCGCGACGGTTTGCAGGAATCGTTCCATTCCATCCTGAATCCAGGCATGCGGACAGTAGAACCGCGCCGCGACCTGCGCCGGGAGGAGCAGAAGCTGCAGGGTTGCGGTTAGCGCTTCGCGAAGCGGCGTGAAGAGCACCGGGCCGTTTTGCCAGGGATTGGCGTTCGGATCCGTTAACTCGATGATTCGGGCTGGCTGACTCGGCTCGCCCAGCCAGTCGTGCAGCAGGGGATCGTTGGCCTCGGCGGCAAGGGCATAATCGCGGGCCAACGAGGTGTCATCCGCAATATGCAAAAGCGTGACGGTAGGCCTCGCCAGTTCGACATAATTGGCGACCGCAAAGGTTGGGGCAGTTTCCCCGAGCCCAACCAAGCTGGTCTTTGCCACGAGTTGGTAGAACGTCTTGCCGTCGCGCACCTCCGGCACCAGCTTGCCTTCACCGGAGTCAGACATGTTGGTCGCAATGCGCAATGGCTGCTTGCCATCGCCCGCTTCAATTGCGAAGGCGGCGTCGAACTCACTGCGGTCGTGCCGATGCTTCCAGCGCGCGATCGCATCGAAAACAGCGTTACCGTCGCTCAAGCTGACCGCGTCGATTGCCACGGGATACCACGTGACATAGCCCAGTCCTCGCACGGCGGTGAAGGGATCGCTGATTGCATCCCAATCGTTGCGCGCGGCCACGTCAGCGGGAGCGCCCATGCGCGTCAGCCGAGTCGCATCCGGCGTGATGGTTCCACCGTATTGCACATCGAGTGTGACCGTGGCCGCCGGAGCAATCTCTTTCGGCAATGTGACGATCGCCTCCGACAAGCTCCCCGTGTGATCGATGTCTGAGGTGTAGTTATCGCCGAGCCACTGCACGGGCTTGTCATCCAAAGCAATGGCATTCCACGCCAATGAAGACGATACCTGCAACGTGGCAAGCTTCTGTGGCTTGTTGGAATCGTTACGCAGCGTGAGTTTGCCGGTGACCGCAATCACATGCGTGCTGCGGTCCACCTGCACTTCAAGCTGATAGCGCGAGATGGTGAACGCCTCGCGGTCAATGGCCAGCGCAGACGGCCCTGCGGAAAGCAAGAGAATGAGTGCTATCAGGAGCCGCATAGAAAACATTACCTTCCGACTACTATCTGAATGATAAGATAACTACCTGTGGAGAAGCAGAACAGTATGAACGTCGCTCTACCGCCCGAGCTTGAGAAGCGCGTCCATGAAAGCCTTGACAGGGGCGAGTTCGCCGACCCGGATGAGTTTTTCAGACAAGCCGCAGAGCTTCTGTTGGAGGTCCGGAAGGGTGAAGGCTCCCCTATACCCGTGGATGAGGGCTGGAACAGCCGTGTCGAGGCTCTTATCAAAGAGGCCCAAGCTAGTGGGGAGGCGACCGAAATGATCGAGCGTGACTGGCAAGAAGTAGAACGCCAGGGGTTGGCCCTCATCCGCGCCCGAAAGAAAGCCTGAACCTCATGGGCCGGGCTATCGTAAGGCCTGCTGCTCGGCGCGACCTCATTCGACATTTCGCTTATATCGGCGAGAAAAGTAGTCTGGCCACCGCGCGTCGTTTCCAGGCGGCGGCCCGTGCTACGTTTGCGGAACTTGCCCAGTCACCGGGAATGGGCGCTCCCAAAAAGGTGGAAAGACTTCCCGAGATAAGGATGTGGCGGATTCGTGAATTCGAAAAATACCTAATCTTCTACGAGCCCATAGGCGGCGGCGTTGAAATCATGCGCGTCATCCACGCAGCACAAGATTACAACCGGATCGTGAATGTGAGTTAAACCGGGAACTGCCACTGGGCCGACGCACTTTTACTCGTTTGCTTTTAACTTCCCGTGCGTGGAGCGGCGCTGGCGGGCCAACTCGTACATCACCACCCCGCCTGCGACCGACACATTCAGCGATGGCACGTGACCGAGCATGGGAATAGAAACCAGGAAGTCGCAGCGTCTGCGGACCAGGTCATGCAGACCTTTGCCTTCGGCGCCGAGCACGATCGCGCAGTGCATCTTGTAATCCACTTCGTCGTAGTTCTGGGCCCCGCGCTCGTCGAGGCCAACGGTCCACACGTTGCGCTCTTTTAACTCATCGAGTGTGCGCGAGATGTTGGTCACCCTTGCGATCGGCAAGTGCTCGGACGCTCCTGCCGAAGCCTTGACGGCCGTGCCCGTCAACCCGGCGGCGCGACGCTCAGGGATGATGACGCCGTCCGCGCCAGATGCATCGGCGGTGCGGATGAGCGCGCCCAAGTTGTGCGGATCTTCCACGCTGTCGAGCACCACCAGAAAGCTATGCTCACCATGGCGCTGCTCGAGCAGAGTGTCCACATCCGCGTATTGTTTGCTGCTGGTGACTGCAATGACGCCCTGATGGGTGTTGGTATTCGCGGTGCGATCAAGTTGCTCGCGCGGCAGGAATCGCACCTGTACACCGCTGGCGCGGCAGTCGTCAATGATGCGCTGCACCCGCTGATCATGGCGCTCGCGCGCAATGCCGACGTATTCAAAGCTGCGCGCTCCCGACTTCAGCGCCTCACTGACGGAATGAATGCCGTAGATTACGACCATGTTTGGAATTAGTGTACGACAGGGAAGCTGTCAGCCGTCAGCCATCAGCTCTCAACTCCCAACCGTGACGACGTTGCCGGACTTCCCGACACTGGCATCCCGACCAATGACTTTAGAGTGTGTGTGACGACTCATTCTGAGTTGGCACAGAGAAACGATTACGCTTCAGCCCGGCAAGTGCGGAATTACTGTTAGCCCAGGGCGGAAGCCCTGGGTAAAGTGTGAAAGGGTTTAACGAGTCCCTTCAGGGACGACACAGGTCTTACACACCGCCTTCAGTTCGACAGACCTGCTTTCGTCTGGATTTCCTTCGCCGGTTTGGTTCCGGCGCTCCGTCTCGGTATAGTTATGCTGAGCGGTTCCAGGTTCAGGAGACGGGATGTCACTATCCGCCATCATAGTGGATGACGAGCAACTCGCGCGCGACGAGCTTGCCTATCTATTGAGAGAGCTTGATGTGGACGTCGTGGCGCAAGGCAAGAACGGCGTCGAGGCGGTGAATCTAATCAAGGAATTCTCGCCGGAACTCGTATTTCTTGACGTGCAAATGCCCGGCCTCGATGGCTTTGGCGCCATCAAAAAGCTGATCGACAAGAAAGTGCCCCTGCCGCAAATCGTATTCGCCACCGCGTACGACCAGTATGCGGTGAAGGCCTTCGAGGTCAACGCGGTTGACTACCTGCTGAAGCCGTTCGATAAGAAGCGAGTGGCCAAGGCCGTGGAGAGGGCCCGGCAGAAGCTGGACGCCGCCGGATCGCCTGGCGACCAGATCGGGACCATCGTCAAGATGCTGGAACAGCAGGCCCGTCCGCCCGCAGCGAAAGTGCTGCTCAAGTCGGGCGGCAGACTCTTTCTCGTCGACCAAAAGGACATTTGCTATGCGTCGATTGAGGATGGGGTCATTACCGTTGTGGCGACCGGGATGGAAGGCCAATCGAACTGCCGCACCCTGGAAGAGTTGCTCGACTCACTCGACCCCAACATGTTCTGGCGCGCACATCGCTCGTATCTGGTGAATATCAATCGCATCAAGGAAGTTGTGCCCTGGTTCAAAAGTTCGTACCAGATCCGCATGGAAGACAAGAAACAGACTGAGGTGCCGGTCAGTCGGGCCCAGACGAAGCGGCTGCGGGAGCTGTTTGGGTTGTGAAGAGCGGTCAGCACTCAGCCGTCAGCCGTCAGCATTCAGCCGTGGTAGAGTTTGCGATGTCATCCTGAGCGGAGGCGGCGTTTCGCCGCCGGAGTCGAAGGCTCTGCGGCAACTCGTGCTTCGACAATCTGAAGTCACGACATTCCAATAGCCGGTGGCCCTTTCACTTGCTCTCCTGAATCTTCCGCACCACCTTGGTCACCATTTCACGTGGCGACAACCGCAACATTTGCACACCGAACCGGTTCTTCCATCCCGGAATGACTACGCGTTTGCCCTGTTTCATCCCCTCATAGCCCACGCGCGCCACCTCGCGCACGTCCACTAGCAGCGGACTTGTCATCAACCGCGTATCGTCGATATGTGCGCGCTTCTGGAAGTTGGTCTTCACCGGTCCCGGACAGAGGCAGGTCACCGTAACGCCTGTGCCACGCAACTCCTCAGCGAGCGCTTCAGTGAAGTGCAGCACGTAGGCTTTGCTGGCGTAGTACACGGCCATAAAGGGTCCGGGCTGAAATGCGGCGGTGCTGGCCACGTTGAGC
Source organism: uncultured Acidobacteriaceae bacterium (assembly GCA_963794545.1). Lineage (GTDB taxonomy): Bacteria > Acidobacteriota > Terriglobia > Terriglobales > Acidobacteriaceae > Bog-257. Next base: position 470,626 of record CAWCEH010000005.1, on the reverse strand, counting down.
ACTCTGCCCTCGCGCGCGCGAATTTGCGGCAGAAACAGCTTGGTGAGGTGGGTCAGCGCGACCATGTTCACCTGCATCATCTCGGCTTCGTTGTTCCAGTCGGTGGAAAGAAACGATCCGCCGCCGCCGAAGCCGGCATTGTTCACCAGCACGTCGAGGACGATGCCGGCTTCCTGCAATTCCTGGTAAAGCTCATTCGGCGCTGCTGGATGGGCCAGGTCCTTGGGAGAGATCCGCACCGTCACGTTGTAGCGCGATTGCAGGTCGTCGGCGAGTTCATGCAGCGCGCCGCGATTACGCGCCACCAGCACCAAACGATAGCCATCGCGCGCGAACAGGTGCGCCAGCTCCAGTCCGATGCCGCTGGATGCGCCCGTAATGAGGGCCGTCTTGGGAGCGAAAAAAGGATTGCTTGCACTCACAACTCTGTTATAGCGGATTTCGGGTCGACGCTGCAGTGGCTGGGTCACAAATCCTGCGCCGACATATTTAGTTGGGAAGACTCGCGCCCTACTTCGCTGCTGTGTTCGTATTGCCCTGCGACTCCAGGAAGGTCACGATTTGCCAGCGCTGTTGCTGCGACAGGTTCGCCCACGAGGGCATGCCCGACTCCAGCTTCCCTTTGGTGATGAACCAGAACAACTCTCCGGGTTTTGCGTTCTTGAAGGGCGTGCTGTCGAGTGCTGGAGCGGGTCCCATCCCTTGCAGATTAGCGCCATGACACTGCGCGCAGTTCTGCGCATATAGCTTCTTGCCGGATGCCGCGGCTGAGGCGCTCGTGTAGGGATTCTTCATCGCCGCGGCTGACGGAGGGGCGTTGCGGAAGCCGGAACTCTGCGCGGCCGAGGAAGGCGCCAGCCAAAGCATCGAACCGGCGATCATGTTTGCGACGAAAGTAAAAAGAGTATGTGTCCGTGATCTCACCCAACCAACTCCCTTGTTCATGAATCTGATGTTAGAGACCGCAACAGGGTCGCTATCGGCCCGCAGCGGATTCACAACAATGGCGCGCAGAGATTCTCCGCGCGCCATAGCTTTTGCAATGTTGACTGTTCCGCGCAAATGCGGACTTACCGGGTAGCGACCGCTTCCTGTACCTCGTAGATGCTTTACCAGGGCGTCGCGGCCTTGAGCGCATTATTCACATTTGTGATGTTCTTCACGCCTTCGTCTTCCAGCCAGGCACGGAAAGCGCCCGCGCCTTTTTCGGCGAAGATGGGGATGCCATCTTTCCAGGTGGCGCGTCCGCAGAGCACGCCGTTAAACTTCACGCCCGCTTCGGCGGCAAACTCCAGGTCCTCGATGAACTCGGGATTGCTCACTCCGGCCGACAGGTAGATGAAGGGCTTGCTGGTCGCGCCGGCGGCGGCGCGGTAGTGATCGAGCGCTTCCTTCTTGGTGTAGGCCTTCGTGCCCTTGAACGATCTCGCCCCCTCGACGAATTGCAAGTTCACCGGGATCTCGACCTTCAACACGTCCACGCCGTAGCGGTCCTTCGTGAACTCCTCCATCGACTTGGCCACAACTTCCGGTTTCAGCTTCGCGTACTCGACGCCCTTCTCGTCCACGCCCTCTTTGTAGCCCACCAGTTCAAGGAAGAATGGGATGTCGTTGGCCTTGCACTCATCGCCGATGCGCTCGGTCCAGGCGTGCTTCAGATCGTTGATCTTCTGGTTGTCGTAGATCGAGTAGTAGAGCAGGATCTTTATGCAATCGGCGCCCGCTTCCTTCAGGCGCTTCACCGACCACAGATCGAGCAGGTCAGGCAGGCGACCGGGCAGGGTTTTGTCGTAGCCGGTCTTCTCATACGCCAGCAGCAGGCCCGAACCCTTGGCGCGGCGCTTCGCGGCAGGCAGTCCCCACTCGGGATCGAGCAGAATCGCGCTGGCGTGCTTGGTCAGGACCTCAGACACGTTGATCTTGAACTCTTCCAGACCCGCGTCGGTGGCGTAGGTGCCCAGCGCTTTCTTCAGCGAACCGCGTTGGTCCATGGCGGCTGCGGCGATGACGCCGCGATCGTTCGAAACGGCCTTAATGCCCGCAAGTTTTCCAGGAGTAAGTTTCATGACGGAACCTTCCTCAGGCGCGGCGCGCCCGGTATGAACGGATTTTGAATTCGGTCCTACAGGAGCGGCTGGGCCGCAGTTGCAGAACAGAGAATTCTAACTGAAATCCTGTGGCGCGTGCGAGGAGTTCGGAGCGTGCAGACGCGGCGCTGATACCCAAGAGCCGGGCAGAACGTTACCGCGTGATCTCGAAGACGACGCCCGAGTGGACGCCGCCTTGTGAGGTAGTGCCGAAGATGTCACCGCTGGCATCGATCGCGACCGCTCCGATGGGCAATGCACCATCGTCGCCGCCGGTGAAGTCGTGCAAGTCGGTGTAAACCCAGCCGCCGCCGGAAGGCGACAGCTCAAAGACGGAACCTTGTTCGTCGATGCCGTCTTGGTTCGTTGTGCCGTAAAGATTACCCGCTGAATCCATGGTCAGGTGGGCGCCCGGCCCGCCCCTGCCGCTGAGGCTGTACAGCAGCGTAAACGTCCAAGCCCCGCCGCCGGAGGGAGAAAGTTTGAAAACTGTGCCGCCAAAGTTCTGGCCGTTATACTGCGCCGAGCCGTAAAGATTGCCCGCGCTGTCGAAGATCACGCCGCCGGCTGGCGACCTGCCGTCACTTCCGTTGGTGAAGTTGTAGAGGACCTGTTCCGTCCAACCGGATCCTGACGGTGTCAGCTCGAATACTGTGCCCCAATTATGGGCGCCTCCCGCGCTGGTCGTGCCATAAAGGTTGCCGGCGCTGTCGAGGATCACACTGGCGGTAGGACTGGCGCCGTGGGCCCCGTCGAAGCTGTAGAGAACGGTTTCCGTCCAGGTCCCGCCGGAGCGCGTGGCCTCATAAACCGTACCCAAGCCGTACTGTCCACCGTAATAGGTGGTCCCGTAGAGATTTCCTTCCGAATCGAAGACCACCTTGCAATTGGGATTTTCACCGTCGGTGCCGCCTCGGAATGTGTATAGGGTCGTGAAGTGCCAGGCGCACATTACTGATCGGCAGGTTCTAGCCGGCGGCCCCAAGTTGAAGATGTTGCCTGCAGCACCGTACAGGGTACCGTCCGGACCGATCGTGAGGCCGCCTTGGTCGGGATAACCTCCATCTCCGTGAAGGGTGAAGCTATACAGTGGGTCGAACAGCCAACCCGAACCGGAGTGGGAGAGCTTGTACACGCTTCCGTAATCGCCCTGTCCGCCCTCCGTCGTAGTCCCATACAAGTTTCCAGTTCGGTCTAGTATTGGACCGGCCTCCACCAGATTGCCGTCAACTCCGTTGAAACTATGTAGTACCGTGAACGTCTGCGCCTGCGCCGGTTGCATTGTGGTAATGGCCAAGGCACCCATGATCACGAGGGCGAAAGCTGCTGTAAGTAGGTTGCCGCGAAGAAGCGATGCGGAATACTGTGATGGGTTCGTCATGATGGTCTCCTTTACAAATGCGACCGCTGACGGTGGCCGTTCTTACTTCGGCACTCTACACCCGATTTGTGCGGACTTCCAGCCTGAAGAGCAATAACTGTCGTTAACAGGCGCTTATCACAGTCAAGCCTGCTAGAGGTTGGCAACCATCACTGCCTCAACGGCAAGCCCGTCAGCACCGCCTGCTGCCGCACGATCAGCGACTCAATGCCGCTTCTTGCCAGAGACATCATCTTGGCCAATTGGGCATCGTCGAAGGGACGGTGTTCGGCGGTGGCCTGCACCTCGACAATCTTCTTGCTGCCGGTGATCACCAGGTTCATGTCCACGTCGGCGCGCGCGTCTTCCTCATAGCAAAGATCCAGCATGATCTCGCCATCCACGATGCCCACGCTGGTGGCCGCAATGTAGTCGCGGATGGGCGCGACCGTCAGCGTGCCCGACTCAATCATGCGGCGCATCGCCAGCCCCATCGCGATGAAGGCGCCGGTGATGGATGCGGTGCGCGTGCCGCCGTCGGCCTGTATGACGTCACAGTCGAGGAAAATTGTGCGCTCGCCCAGTTTCTCCATGTCGGTCACGGCGCGCAGCGAGCGGCCGATAAGCCGTTGGATCTCGTGGGTGCGGCCACCCTGGCGTCCCTTGTTGGCCTCGCGCGGTGTGCGGGTTAGCGTGGAGCGCGGCAACATGCCGTACTCGCTGGTTACCCAGCCTTTGCCGCGATTGCGCAGAAATTGTGGCACTGAGTCTTCGATGGTCGCAGTGCAGATAACGCGGGTGTTGCCAAGTTCAATAAGGCACGAGCCTTCGGCAGTGGAGATGAAGTCGGGCACGATGTTGACCGGCCGCATCTGCTCAGGAGAACGATTATCGGAGCGATAGATCATCGAGGGTGATTGTATAGCGTCGGCGGTTTGCTCTCCGCTATTCGCTGTTCGCTTTTCGCCTTTCGCTATCCGCAAAACCCGATCCTTTGGCTCCGGCGCGACCGCGTTGTCTCAAAGGCTCTGAATAACGCTGAGAAGCTCTCCGCTCCGGGAGAGAAGAGCGAAGAGCGAATGGCGAAAAGCGGGTTCTCTCATCCGCCCAAGTCCACATGTTCTACATTGTCCACTTGCCGGCCAAGGAAGCGTGTTGCCAGGCGCTTGAACTTGTCGGTGGAGTCAGTGACGTAGAAGCGGAAGGTGCGATGCTCAGCAGGAGGAATTTTCGTGGCAATAGGGGTCCCTCGACTCGTCGCTTCGCTCCTCGCTCGGGATGACAGCAGATGGGGGTGTTTGGGTGCCCCACCCTTCTCGCCCGTCTTTGGCGAGAGGTCGGGATTTTCCTCAATCATCTTCTTGACCACGCGCGCCGTTGACTCAGCGGAGTCCACAATTTGCATGTGGCTGGGCGCAATGCGACGCAGCAGCGGCGCGATGAGCGGATAGTGAGTGCAAGCGAGCACCAGAACATCTGCCTGCTCGGGCGCTTGCTGCAGCGCCTCGCCGAGATAGATCCTGGCAACCTGCTCGGTCACGGGATGCTCGATCCATCCTTCTTCCACCAGCGGCACGAAAAGCGGACAAGCCTTTTCATGAGCTGCCACGCCATGCCGCTGCAACGCGTCGCGGTAAGCGTGGCTGCTCACGGTGGCTTCAGTGGCGATCACGATGGCCGAGCGACTCTTACTCACTTCGGTCGCCATCGCCGCTCCGGGTTCGACCACTCCCACCACTGGCACATGCGCAGCTTCCTGAATGAGCGGAAATGCAAGCGCGGTCGCCGTATTGCACGCAATGACCAGCAGATCGATGTTCTGCGCCTCAAGAAAGTGGGTCGCTCCGATTGCATATCGCGCGACGGTTTCCGCCGACTTGGTGCCGTAAGGCAGGCGAGCGGTGTCACCAAAGTAGAGGTAATGCGCGGGCAATTGCTCGGCCATGGCCTTCAGCACGGTGAGGCCGCCGACGCCCGAATCGAAAACGCCAATGCGCGGTAGAGTCACTGCAAGTCCTTTACCACCTGGTCAATATTGCTGGCTTCATAGAATCGGTGCAAGTCGGCGTGTCCGGCTAGGGTCTCGCGCTCCTGCCCGTTAACCAGTATCTTCACGCGCTGGATCTTGCTGTCGTTGGCGTTAAGTGTCACCACGATGGAAGCGACGGTTAGCTCTTCGGCGAGCACGCCAGACGGATGCGCATCGGCGAAGGCGGCATTTGTGTCCACAATGGCCGTGTCATCGCCGAGCAGGTAAACATCGCGGACATCCGCGCCTGCGCCGATGGGATGTGGCGACGAGGATTGCAGATACTGTCCGAACAGAGCGCGCAGCACGGCACGGGCGCGTTCGCTGCGCTCGGGAGGTAGCGTCACATCTATCTGCGTCCGGCGCAGGGTGCCGTTGCTGTCGGAAGCGATGTAAAGCGTGACCGGAGTGGGCGGACCATTGGTAGGGGCAAGCGCTAGTTGTTGCTGGGCTGCGAGTTGCTCATCGCGGGCCACTTTTCTCTTCAGGTGCAGAGCGTAGAGCGCAAGGCCTAGCGCGATTAGCGCCAGCACTGCGAACATCACCAGGACACGCCGGGTCATGGTCGCACCTGTGGCAGCTTGGTGCGCACCGCGGAAATGCCGGCAGCAATCGATTGCGCCACCTGATCCTGGTATGCGGCGCTCGCGATTTCGTCTACATTTCCGGCGGGCGGCGCGATTTCAACCGCAATGGCCGGAGCAGCAATGTTGTTCATGGGGCGAAGCGGAGCCAGCAGCGTGGTATTGGGCAACTTGCGGGATTCGAGTTCCGCGGCCACCGAGCCCGCCACCGAGCCGCTTAAGTCCAGGAATGCGGCCTGCGCAGTGTCCCACGGCAGAAATCCTTGCTGCGGCAAGTTAGCTGCCGGCAGCAGCGCAGTGAATACATGCACGCCCCGCCCGGTATTGGCGGCGTGCAGCGTGATGTAGAGCGCAGGCCGGGCTGCATTTGCCGATATCGCGCGCTGGTCGAGCGCAATTGCAACATCAGAATTGCGCAGCAGGCCGGCCGCGATGCCACGATTTGCGAGTTCATGCTGCACGCGTCGCGCGAGCGCCAGCACAACATCTTTCTCCGGAAGCGAAGGGGTGATGGCTGCTCCGATGTCGTTGCCGCCGTGCGCTGGATCGATCAGCACCAGGAAGCGTGGCGCGGCGGGCTGCCGCGGCTGGGGCGCCGGAGTTTGCGTAGTGGCTGGAACTGGCGGTGGCGGCGCTTCCTGGGGAGGTGGTGCAGGAGCAGGCGCGCCGGTGATGATGATTGTCCTGCCGCCGTCGGCAAAGTTGGCCATCAGCGGGGCCGTTCCCGTCACATCCAGTTCAGCCATGCCATCGTGCTCCGAAAAGCTCAGGCCGGTGATCAACGGATCGGCGTACGGAACGTTGGTTGCGCCGCCGGAAACGACTGCTTCGCGCCGAAAAGTGAGGCGCACGCGTCCGGGTTCGGTCGCGATGGAGGGATTGACCGGGGAAGAGAAGCCCAACAGCAACCGCGACGGGTTGTCCTTATGCAGCTCCGGGGTGTAGCGCACCTGAACACTGCCGATGAACAGACGTCGTGATGCAGGGTGAAATTCGGTATCGGTGGCGAGCAGCTTCGAGACTAGGTCGCTAATAGCGGACAGCGGTACGTAGCCTCGGCCATTCTGAAGAACGAAATTTGCCGGCAGCTTGTAACTGTTTCCGCGAACTTTACCTTTCTCCTTGCCGTCGGTGAATTGCAACTCCAGAGGGCGGCCACCGGGAGGCGTAAAGTGCAGCTTGTACTTCTTGCCGTCAACGCGGGCATCGACAGACCCTAGCGGCTCAAATAGCTCGACCAACCCCGCATAAGCCTGCCCGTTCGCCTCCAGCAGAGGCACCGAGTACGAGGTTCGGGGAGAGTAGACGGCGAGCTGATTCTGTTCGGGTGCCTGCGCGTGAACGTTGGCGTGGCGAGCCAAAAGAGCCGCAAAGAGCAGAACCAAGCCGGCGATTATCGCCAGCGCGAGCCGCGATCTGCGGCTGGAAAGCGACAACCTAGTGCCCTCCCGACGCCGACCCTTGAGCGGCCTCCTCGAGCGAATAGATCGTCAGGCCGCTCAGCATCTTGGGATAGAAATCAGTGGATTTTTGAGGCAAAACTTCGCCGGCGAACGCGACGTCGCGCATCTGCTCCATGCGGACCGGGTTCATGATGAACGCGGCGTTGGCTCCGTTTCGTACCTCTTCGATCGCCTCGTTCGCGTCGCGAACATACTTCAGGTGCTTCTGTTCGCGAATGTCATCCTGTGACATTCCGAGCGCGTCCTCTAGCACCAGCTTGTGCAGTTGTACGACGTCCACTGAGCGCTGACGCTCCGATAGGCCCTCAAGATTCTTCGAGCGTTGCTGGGCCCGGGAACGCAGCAGAAAACCACCAGACGAGGTGACCGCCAGCAGAGCGGTTGTTTTCCCGCCAGCCTGACGCAACCGGTCTAGTGCGACCGAAGCGTCCGTCACCGGCCCCAAGCTGTCGACCTCGAAATTCTCCTGAAGCTTCACCGCTATTTTCGAGATGTCAAAGCCGTCCATCCCGAATACGACACGGTGGGTAGGCAGAACCACTAGTCCGGGAGCATCCATGTTGACGAAGGTCATCATCACCCGTTCAAACGGGGCGCCGAGATCCGGGCTAGCCTGCTTTCTCATCTCATTACGATAGGTCAGAGCCGTCTCGTAGCGGTGGTGGCCGTCGGCGATGATCAGCTTCTTGTCAGCCATCTTCGTCTGCACGGTTCGAATGACGGCCGGGTCGGAGATTTTCCACACCCGATGCAACACGTCGTATTGGTCGCGCACCTCGACGGTTGCAGGTCCGCTCTGCCTCATAGCGTTGTCGATCTCGCCAGCTGGGTCCGTGTAGAGCATAAAGATCTGGCCGCAATGCGCCTGCGTGGCTCGTAACAAGTTGAGCCTATCGGCTTTAGGCTTACTCAGGGTCTGTTCGTGGCGATAAACGATTTTTTGGTCGTAGTCCTCCACCTGCCCCAGTGCGATGAGCCCACGCCGCTCGGCGGTCCCACCGGAAGCGCCGGGAACTTGGAACCCCTGAGTGTAGAGATAAATACTGGGCTCCGGGTCACGCGCCAGAACTCCATCTGCGCGCCATTGCCGCAACGAAGCAGCGGCTCGCGTGTAAACGTTATCCTGATCATTGTCGCCCTGCTGCGCTTTGCCGAGGATCACGCGTACCAGATTGTACGGACTGGCTGCGTAATACTGGTCCTGCATTGCCGGAGTGATTTTGTCGTACGGCTGGGTTACAACTTGGGCGGGTGACACTTTGGAAGGGTCATACCGCAGGGCTCGGAAAGGGAATATATTCGCCATATGAGATCCACCTCTAATGCCTAATGAATACAATTCGAAACCTGAAAAACTCCTTCGCGAGGAAGCACGATTGTAGCAGTTCAACAAAAGGAAACCCGGACCGCTTCAACTACATCAAAAGCGATGAAAGCCTCGGCATGATGGCAATTGGGGAACGTTACGGTGAGGGTATCGGAACCCGGTTTGCTGTGATAACATCAGCCCACAGTCCAGGGGATTCCTATGACCCGCGGTCGCAGTTCGGGGTTCGGGTCAAGTTGCTCGACGATTCGGTACCCGTTTCAGCTTCGACGCTCGGGACGTTTTTCTAGACGGCCCGTCCAACCTTTCGTGCGTCTCATCAAGAATCTCGTCCTGTTGCTGGCGTTTTCTTGCTTGGTCATTTGGCTGGTTGTTCCCGGCTACGCGCAGGACGAAGATCAGAACGTACACCTTGTTCCTCACGAAGCCAAGAAACCCGACGCAGTTCCAGCCCCGGGAATTGCGGTGCCGTCCGGGGTCGTGGTCGATCCAAGCCTCAAGACGCACACGAAGCCAATTCGAAAAGACGTGGACTTAGTACTGGTCCCGGTGACGATTACGGACCCCATGAACCGGCTGGTGACTGGACTGGAGAAAGAGAATTTTCAGCTTACCGATAATGGCAAACCGCAAGAGATTAAGCACTTCTCCAGCGAAGACGCGCCCATTTCCCTGGGCGTTATCTTCGATAACAGCGGGTCCATGGCCGACAAAATCGATAAGTCGCGTGAAGCGGTGGTTGAGTTCTTCCGCACGGCCAATCCGCAGGACGAGTTTTTCCTGATCAACTTCTCCGAGAAACCCGAGGTGCTGGTCGACTTCACTTCCTCCGTCGAGGACATCCAAAGCAAGCTGGTTTACACCATACCCAAAGGCAGGACCGCATTGCTCGATGCCATCTACCTGGGGATGAATCGCATGCGCAAGGCACACTACGAGCGCAAGGCGCTGTTGATCATCTCCGACGGTGGGGACAACCACAGCCGCTACACAGAGGGCGAGATCAAGTCGATGGTGAGGGAAGCCGACGTCCAGATCTATGGTATTGGCCTGTTTGACCTTAGTTTCAAGACCCCGGAAGAACGCGAAGGCCCCGCTTTGCTCAGCGATGTGACGGAAGTGACTGGAGGGCGGACATTTACCATCAGCTCGCCCAGCGAATTGGCGGATGTAGCTACTAAGATTGGCATCGAGTTGCGCAACCAATATGTGCTCGGATACCGTCCAAGCAGCCCAGTACGAGATGGTAAGTGGCGGAAGATCAAGGTGAAACTGAATCCTCCGAAAGGCCTGCCGCCGCTGCACGTATACGCCAAGACGGGATACTATGCGCCAACGGAATAGACCTCGACCTTCGTCCTTAATGCTGATTGGACTGGTTCTATGGTTGGGAACCTGGATGGTGGCCCAGAATTCGGCAACCTCGTCCCAAGTGGCTCCAGCTAACGCAGCCGGCCAGCCAATGACTCTCGCGCAGAATTCTCCAGCACAGACACCATCGGCAAGCGTTCCCGCGCAGAGTGGTCAGCAGGAGGCTGCTCCGCTACCGCAGGCGCCCAATCAGCCCGCCGACACGGTGCAGGTTCCGCAAAAGGGCGAGGAGCCGGAGAAGCAAGAGGGCGACGTCTTCGTTTTTAGGAAGGAAGTTGACGAAGTCACTTTGCATGCAACCGTGGTAGACGACCACAATCGCCTGATCACGAACCTGACGAAGAACGACTTCACCGTATTCGAGGACGGCAAGCCACAGAAAATCACGTCGTTCCGTAACGAGGACATTCCCGTCGCGATGGGAATTGTCATCGATAACTCAGGGTCCATGCGGGAGAAACGTCCGGCGGTAAATGCCGCGGCCATTAACCTGGTGCAATCCAGCAATCCTCAAGACCAGGTCTTCGTGGTCAATTTCAACGAAGAGTATTTTCTCGACCAGGACTACACGGCGAAAGTTCCTAAGCTCAAGGATGCGCTGGAACGGATTGAATCGCGTGGCGGCACCGCACTCTACGATGCGGTGGTGGCCTCGGCCGACCACTTGAAGAAAAGTGGCGCGTTGGAAAAGAAAGTCCTCTTGGTTGTCACCGACGGTGAAGACAATGCCAGCCGCGAGTCGCTGGAGCAAGCCGTCCGCCGCCTGGAAGAGAAGAATGGTCCGACGATTTACACCATTGGATTGCTCGGGGAGGAGCATTCCAAGCGGGCGCGCCGCGCGCTCCGCGAAATGGCGGAGGATACAGGCGGTGTGGCTTTCTTTCCCAAAGATCTAAGTGAGGTCCAGGCAATTACCTCGCAAATCGCCCACGACATCCGCAACCAGTACTCGATTGTGTATAAGCCCAGCACGCCGCAGAGCGTCGGTGGCTATCGCACGGTGAAGGTGGAAGCCCAGGCGCGCGGCTACAAGAAGCTTCAGGTCCGCACACGCAGCGGGTATTACGCCGGTCAGCAACGCGCCGCGGCCATCGATCAAGGCGGTGCTCAGTAATGGTATTTTAACGTGGCAACTAACCGCTCAAGGTGAGGTCGGGCTTAGGGGGTGAGGTCAGAGTTCCAAGGTAATCCGATGACGCACTACCACCGCAATCCTTACATGACAAACCTTTGCATCAGACCTATACTCTGAATTAAAGCCGCATCAACCACTGGATTAGAGCATGATTCATAAGGCCAAAGATCTCTCTCCGGACCAGAAGATTGCCATCGAAAGCCTGCTGGGCCGGCCGGTAGCGGAAGACGAGGCTATCAGTGTCCTCGTGATAGCGCCTGCTTCTGCCCCGGAATGGCTCCAAAATTCTTGGGAGAGTGCAAAGCGCTTAGGCGTGGATCGACTCTCCATGGAAGAGATCGATTCGGAAATCGATGCTGCACGTAAGGCGCGTCGTAATCGCCGGCAGCCCGTGGAGCAATAATCCGGATTGTTCTGGATACCAATGTCCTGATTTCCGCCCTGCTCAGTTCACAAGGACCACCCGCGCAGGTTTTGTTGATGATCCTGCTGGATTCAGACACTCAGCTTTGCGTCAGCGGCGCCATTTACGCGGAGTACGAAGAAGTAGCTCGCCGCTCGTGCTTTAAGCGAAGCGACAGTGAAATCGAAGCTATGCTCCGCGCCATTCGTGAACGCGGATTCTGGATCAAGCCCACCCAGCGGGTCCGCGCCTGTTCCGATCCCGATGATGATATCTTTCTGGAATGCGCGCAGGCTGCGGCTGCCCATTACTTGGTGACCGGAAACACGAAACATTTTCTGCTTACTTGGGCCAGCGCGCGTATCGTTACACCTCGCCAGTTTCTGGACGCCATTTCGTGAAGCATTGGCAGCGAGGTCTCAGACCGAGAGCGAACTCCCAACGAATAAAGGCATATTCGATATGGTCCCTCGCGTTGACCGACCGATTCCCCTTCACGTACGCTGGTGGTTCGTCCTTAGGTGTCCATGAAGACTGCTGAAATGAACTCCCTGCGAGTCGCCGAAGACATCACTGAGCTGGTCGGCGAAACGCCAATCCTTCATCTTCGAAAAATCGTTCCTCCCAATGTTGCCGATGTCTATGCCAAGCTCGAATATCTGAATCCTGGCGGCAGCATCAAAGACCGTGCTGCGCTGGGCATGATCCTCAAGGCCGAGCAGGCAGGCTTGTTGCAACCTGGCGCGACCATCTTTGAGGCCACTGCGGGCAATACCGGGGTTGGCCTGGCGCTGATCGGGTCGGGTCGCGGATATAAAACCGTGCTTGCCGTGCCTGAGGGCTTTTCCCAGGAGAAGGTCACACTCATGGAAGCGCTCGGCGCAGAGGTGATGCGCACCCCTCAGGCCGACGGTATGGAAGGCGCGATTCGCTATGTAAAAGAGCGCGCCGCTAAGACGCCCAACTCGTTTGTCGCAGGACAATTCGAGAACCAGGCGAATCCTGACTTCCACTACGAGACCACGGCACGCGAATTGTACGACCAGATGGGTGGGCAGATTGACGCCGTAGTGATCGGCTCCGGCACCGGGGGCACCTTTACCGGTGTGGCGCGCTACCTCAAGGAGCGCAACCCGCGGGTGTTGGCGATCGTGATCGAGACCCAGGGCTCCGTCTTGGGTGGAGGGCCCAAAGGCGAGCACGAGGTGGAAGGCATTGGCGCAAGCTTTATTCCCAAGACCTGTGATCTTTCGCTGGCGGACGAGGTCATTGCCGTCAGCGATCGCGACGCCTTCGACATGGTGAAGAAGTTGGCCGCGGTTGAGGGTGTTCTGGCGGGATCGAGCGCCGGTGCAGCCGTGTTTGGGGCGATCGAAATCGCGCGACGACTGGGCCCGGGCAGACGCGTGGCGACAATTATTCCTGATTCCGCTGAACGCTACCTGTCGAAAGACATTTTCCATTTCAACGAAAAGATTTGAGTGATTTCACCGCAGAGACACAGAGGCACAGAGCAAAAAAAGAATTCTTTTTTTACCACGGAGGATACCGAGTTTAATTGTTATTTCTTCTCCGTGCGCTCCGTCTTCTCCGTGGTAACAACTTTTTTCTCTGTGCCTATGTGTCTCTGTGGTGAATTTTCTACATTTTTATGTCCAAGAAAAATACTGCCGGTTTTGCGACTCGCGCCATCCATGTCGGTAACGATCCCGACCCGTCCACCGGAGCAGTCGCTCCTCCGATATTTGCCACCTCCACTTATGCTCAGGAAGAGCTGGGCGTAACCAAGGGCTACGATTACTCGCGAGCCGGTAATCCCACCCGCACACGATTGGAGCAAAACCTCGCCTCGCTGGAAGGCGGCATCGCAGCGCCAGTCTTTGCCAGCGGAATGGCTGCGGTCGGCGCGCTGTGCCAGTTGATGAAGTCGGGCGACCACGTCGTCGCCTCCAACAATCTTTATGGTGGCGTGCCTCGCTTATTCAACCAGGTCATGGTGAATTTTGGTCTCGAATTTACCTACGTGGACACGACCGACCCGCGCAACGTTGATCGCGCAATCCGCAAGAATACCCGCTACGTGTACATCGAGACTCCAACCAATCCCCTGATGGGTCTGACCGACATCGCCGCGGTCAGCGAGATCGCGCACAAGCGCCGTTGCGAGGTGGTGGTGGACAACACCTTCATGTCGCCATACTTTCAGCAGCCAATCAAGCTGGGCGCAGACATGGTGCTGCACTCCACTACGAAATTTCTCAACGGCCACAGCGACGGTCTTGGTGGCGTTCTGGTATGCACCACAAAAGAACAAGCAGAGAAACTGGCCTTCATTCAGAAGGCCGTAGGCGCCATCATGTCGCCGTTTGAGTGTTGGCTGGTGCTGCGCGGGGTGAAGACGCTGGCCGTCCGCATGAAGCAGCACGACGAAAGCGGTCGCGTGATGGCCGACTATCTCAGCGGCCATCGCAAGGTAAAGCGGGTCTTCTATCCGGGATTGAAAAGCCATCCGCAGTACGACCTCGCGCGCCGGCAGATGTCAGGCTTTGGCGCCATGATTACCTTTGAGACAGGCTCCCTGGCCAATGCCAAGCGCCTGCTGAAGGCGTGTGCGCGTGTGCACCATGGGCGAATCACTGGGCGGAGTCGAGACGCTCATCTCGCATCCCGCAAGCATGACGCACGCAGCGATCGGAGAGAAGGGCCGCAAGGCCATCGGCTTGACCGATGGCATGGTACGGATTTCGGTGGGGATCGAGGATGTGGAAGACTTAATCGCCGATTTGGAACAGGCGCTGGCTTAGCTGCTCGCCTTTCGCTCTTCGCCGAACCTTTTACCCTGTTATCCCGAGTGAGGACTTTAGTCCGGGTCGAGGGATCTGCTTTCCTCCTATACAGCAGGGCCTCTCTGGCCCGGCTGGCGACTGCCTTGGCACTCGGTCTTCTTTACGTTGGAACTGACTGTGACCCCTCTTGCCAGCACACCCTGCCCGGGCCTATGTCTGCGGCTCAGGGACGTTGGAGGCTATCCGCCACAGCACGAGAGCGAAGCCCGCGGCGGCAACGAAACAGGCGAAACTGAGCACCGGATTGACTGGCCCCATGAAGGTCGCGAAGCCCGCCGGCCGCGGCGGAGTCAGCCAAGCATAAAGGGCGACATTGAAGAGAACGTGGCACGTCGCGACGATGGCCGCCAGTCTCGGGCTCAGCGCCCAGAAAGCCAGGATCCCCCCGGCGAAAGCTGCGATCTCGGTGAAATAGCACCCTGAGTAGACCAGGGTGGTCCCAGGTCCAAACATCAACAGACACCAAACTGCCAGCGTAATTGCAGTACACAACCAAAGCCGGCCAGCTTGCTGAAACTCCGGTGAGCGGCGCCACCGAAGTATGGCGCATAGCAACAGCACGAGTGGAGCCAGTCCTAGGATGTCGATGGATGAGAACCAATGGAGACACATCGAGTCTCGCAAGAATGCCACAGCCGCCGCTCGCCGCATCTGGTCACCGGTGAAAGACGTTTGCAGCACCGTTGCGGCATGTCGCCAGAAACCGGGAATATCTTCGCCAAGCCAGGAGAAGTTACGGAGCTTATAGTCCAGGATTTCTTCTCCGTGCAAACGACGGTAGTTGCTGATCAATAAATCGCGTAGCTTGCCTTCCGGATGTGCCGCCTGAACTCCAGCGAGGTGCATTTTGAAAAGGCGATCTCCGGGAGGGTCGTAATATTTCTGGTAGAGCATCCAAGGAAGGTAAAGGAATCCTGCGACCAAGGCGGCAGCCAGTAAGAATCGGAGACTAGGCAGACGACGCAGGATAAGAGTGTCAGAGCTATGCCCAAGAGGGCGAAGGCGCTCCCGCCGTGGCAGAGCATTGCAAACCCCGCAGCGGCGCCTACCGACGCCCCCACTCGCCAGTCGGCACGAACAGAAGGGAAACGGTCCGTAAACAGATAGGCGGGAAGGATGAAAAGAAATGCAACCGGCAAGAGCTTCGGCCAGGTGTAAAACGAGTTGAGTATGACAAACCCCGAAGCAAACGCGGTTGCCAGAGCCAGCGCCATCGCCTTCCGACTAACTTTTGCGGCTTGAAGATAAGCCCACAATCCTGCGAGAAAAGTTAATTGCAGGATCGTCGCCGCGGTCTGATACAAGAGTTCGCGGGTGCCACGAGTATATGGATAGACCCATAAAACCATGCCCGTCTGCAGCGGCGGCCGGTCGCTGGAAAGCCAGTCGCTAGCCAACGGCCGGGGAACGTGTCCTTGGTAAATACCATCGGCGAACAGCTTAGGCAGAAAATTGTCGATCCATAGAAACCGAGGGCCGAAGCGGTGCGCAGCATAGTCCTGCACCGATGCTGGCCTGCCATACACAAATCCGAGAGAGAGGACAAAGACCGAAGCTAAGCCCACCAGCACCACAAGCTCGAGCATTCGTCGTAGAGCCCTCAAGCGTATCCGGTTTCTCGCGGTGGCCCATGCGTACGCCAGCACTGCGCAGGACGACACCAGAACTACGTAGCTGTAGGCGATTCCTGCCACCCGGCTAAAGAAATAGATCCAGAACGCCGCATATCCTACAAGACCCGTGGTAAGTAAAGCCACGGTGGTCAAATCGAGTGAATTCTTGACTCCACGCAGGAAAGCGATGATAACCGTCGCTGCGGGCGGAAGCATGAGCACGACAAACAGCAGCAATGCCAAGCCTAAGATTCGGCCAGCGAACAGGGCTTCGGTTTTGAGTCCTGGTATCGTGCCGGGTTCGGTGAAACCAACCCAACCATCCGGTCTGGCAGCGTGATCTCCCACCAACATCCGAACCAGCTGTCCCTTCCATTGTGAGGGGAGAGGAAAATGAAAAAATCGCCAACTATCCCCGGGAACATTTTCCATTTGAAGCGGCAACTGACGTCCGGTCTGAAGGTTTTCGACCGTCAGAAGGATGTCGGGGGAGCCTGGATAACCGGCGAGATAGACCGACAAGAAAGAACCCGCCGCAACCGTCTTGGAGGCCGCCCATCCTGTGCCATCATTGCCCGACTGGCAGTACGATCCCCGGGCGACAACTCCCGAGGGAGGACCACCTGCGGGCCACTGAGGGTGGTCGTAAACTCCATCGTGGCAAAATCCGCCCTGAGGGTGGTCGGTCGGTATCGTCCCGACAGCTATCGAGGAGTAGGGCAGTAAAGGCGCGGTAAATGCCAACCAGCCATCTACGCCGGTGGCATGGGCCTCAGCGCTCATGCGAACGGATTTGCCTACCCAATCGCGCGGGACATCAAAATTGTTCCACTGCCACTGAGCGCCCGGAGTTGACTTCGGGCGCAGTTCAATTTCTTTTCCCGACTCGACAAGTTGCAAAGCGACACGAAGACCGGGCGTTCCCGGGTACCCGGACAGGAACAACGAGAGAGTGGCCGGCGCCAGAAATTCCGCTGATTCGAGTCGGCCCGTGTTGGTCTCGTCGTTGCAATAGGAGCCCCAGGCGCTCAATCCCTCGACTTGTTCGCCAAACCGCCAGCGGATGTTGGGAATAACCCCATCCGGGCAAAAACCGCCACTCGTCATGAACGCAGGAGTAGCGGAATCATTCGGGACAGTCTTGGCTAGGGCAGGGGTTGCAGAGATGAGGACGTACACGAAGCAGAGACACAGAACACAACGTAGGAACCTCGGCAATTCCGTACTCCCACCCGGAACGAGCGGTCATTAGTCGTTGAATAACGAGGATACGGTGTTGTTTTCAGGACTGCAAACGGAATAAAGCCGGGGCGACAGAATTACTTCGCAATCATTTCCAAAATATATTCCCACGGTCGTGCCGAAGGACAAAAGGCTGAAGCTTCCTACTGCGCCGGCCCTTGCGCCTGTCCGACGACTTGATATTGCTCTTTGTGCCCCTGCGCATTAATGACCGTCGCTTTGTTTCCCTTTACGTCAAGCTGAACGGTGTCGCCGGGCTGCATTTTGGGCTTGGTTTCCTTCTTGCGGGCGACCTGATACGTGTTGGTTGCGTCGGTCTGGATGGAGTAGACAACCCACTGTCCCACTTTGTTCTTCTTCTGCTGATAGGTGGAGTTCTCCCACTTCACGACTTTGGCGGTTTGGTACGTGTCCGCGGCCACAGCCGCGCACGACAGAAAAAACGTCATCAGCAGTGCGAAAGCAACTTTTCTCACAGGCTCTCCTCGGAAACCACAGCATTCAGGAATCGGCATTGTGGCAACTATAGGGATCCTTCGACTTCGGCGGCGCAACCCGGCGCCGCCTCCGCTCAGGATGACAGACTTGCGGTTAGATGCTAAACGCCAAGTGCTAAGTGCCAACTACCAAGAGCTATTCAAAGAATTTTGTTACGCCCTCTTCCATTACGCAAATCTTTTTTTCGATGCCACGCCGTTTCGCATCGGCCTTCAAACGCTCAACCGGTTCATCCACCGGTTCGTACGAGAGACGAAACGTGCCGTAGTGCATGGGAACCATCCAGCGCGCACTTAGGTCCAGGAACGCCTGTAGGGCATCTTCCGGGCTGGTATGCACTCGGCGAAACGAATCGGGATGGTAAGCGCCGATGGGAAGCAGCGCGACCTCCGGTTTTAAGCGTTCGCCGATCTCGCGAAAGCCGTCGAAGTACGCGGTGTCGCCGGCGTGATAAATCGATTGTTTGCCTGAACGTAGGACGTACCCGCCATAGCCGCGGTGCACATCGCGCACGATGCGCGCTCCCCAGTGCTTCGACGGAACGTGCGTCACCTCCACATTGCCGAGCTGAAAGCTCTGCCACCAATCCAGTTCAATGACGCGCCCGTAGCCCAAGTCGCTGACCAGGTCGCGAACATGTCGTGGCACGATCATTGCCGGGCGTTTGCCAGTCTTGCGTCGCGTGAGCCAGGCAATCGCGCGCAAGGACGGCCGGTGAAGGTGGTCGAAGTGCGCGTGCGAAACCAGCACCGCGTCAATCGACGGCAACTCCCGCAACTTCAATCCGGGACGGCGCAGCCGCTTGAGAATGAAAATCCAACGTGCGAAGTTGGGATCAACCAGGATGTTCTTGCCACCGATCTGGAGGAAGAAGCTGGAATGTCCGATGAAGGTTACGCCCAACTCGCCGCGCCGCGCGAGTACGGGCTTTCGGGGAATGCCTGTGCGAGGCGTCAGGGCCGAGTGGCGCACCAAAGTTCCAAACTGCCGGGCCTTACGCCGAATTGTAATTCCTAACATGGAGGTCGCAAGTATTAGACGCTGCCAGGGACGCTCGCGATGCGCGACGTCCAGCCTTCGCTTGACCTTAGCCAGCTACTCAGCTTAAATCAGTTGTTTAGCTCTCTGCCCCGGCATGCGCCACTGTACGGCCGGGGAAATCCCGGAACTAAGGAGCAGCGGATGAAGATTGCCTTTCTCGGTTTAGGCATTATGGGACGGCCGATGGCCTCCAAGCTGGTCGCAGCGGGACATGAGGTCTCGGTATGGAATCGCAGCGCCCGGCAGCACGTCGATGGTGCAACCACGGCGGTTTCTCCCGCCGACGCGGCAAAAGACGCTGAGGTTATATGGGTGTGCGTTGCCGACACCGCAGCGGTTGAGCGCGTCATGTTCGCCGAAGATGGCGTCGAGCAGTCGTTGCGCGAAGGAATGATCGTCGTTGACTCCAGCACCATCTCGCCCTCGGCGACACTACGTTTTGCCGAGCGCGTGAACGCGCGCGGGGTCCATTGGGTGGATGCTCCCGTAACGGGCTCGAAAATTGGGGCGGAGAGTGGGCAGCTTATCTTCATCGTCGGCGGTTCGAACGAAGCCGTCGAAGTGCTTCAGCCCCTGTTCAAGGCTATGGGCAAGCTGATCATCCACATTGGTGAGACCGGCAAGGGGCAGGCGGCAAAGATCAGCATGAACTTGATGATCGCGCTTATCTACGAGGGGTTCGCTGAAGCGTTCGTACTTTCTTCCAAGCTGGGCGTCGATCCACACAAACTCATCGAACTGATCCAGGCGTCCATGGTGCGGTCGGGAGTTGTGGATTACAAGGCTCCGTTTGTGCTGCGACGCGATTACTCGCCGAATTTTCCACTGCGCCTGATGCACAAAGACATCCACCTCATGCTCGACACAGCCAAGGAAGTCCGGGTCAAATTGCCCGCGCTGGAGACCGTCGACGAGATATACGAGTTGTCCAGCGAAGAGGGCTGGGATGATCTTGATTACGCCGCGACGCTCGCGCTACTGGAGAAGTGGGCGGGATTGGGCGGCCAGCCAAAGTAACTGGGCATGCAGGCGGCGACGCAGGCCTCTCGGCCAGCTTTAGGACGGCTTGGGCGCGTCCACCACATACCACCGGTTGGGATTGCCCGGCTCGATGTGATTTTTCTCGAAGCAGGCCTTGATCCGCCGCCGCAGCTCGCGGCTGACCGCATACTGCGATCCCGGCCGGGTCTTCACCAGCATGAGGTAATCCACTTCGCTGCCACTTACTCTCTCGATCCCGGGGACCTCAGGCTTGGCCACAATCATCTCCGCGTAGCGTGGATCGTTGGTCACTTCCTCGCCAACTTCCGTCAGCAGTTTGATGACCTGATCGCTATCGGCGCCATAGGCCACGGAAATGTGCAGGGGCAACTGCGTCCAATCGCGCGTGAGGTTGGTCACGATGGTGATCTGTCCATTCGGTACGGTGTGCAGGCTCCCGTTGTCGTCGCGCAACACGGTGCGGCGCAAGGTCATGTCCTCAACCGCTCCCTGCACGGCGGCAATCTTAATGGTGTCGCCGATATCGTACTGGTTCTCCACCAGGATGAAGAAGCCGTTGATGAAGTCGTGGACCAGAGTCTGCGCTCCAAATCCTATGGCCAAACCAGCGATCCCGGCGCTGGCCAGCAGAGGCCCCATGTTGATGCCCAGCAGCGGGAGGATTTGCAGCGCCGCCAGAAACATGATGACGAATACTCCGACGCTGTAGATGACGCTGGACAGCGTCCGAATTTGCTGTGCCCTGAGCGCAGACGGAAGCCCTGCCCGATTGCTGAGCTCGGCCAAATGCCGCGATGCGATCTTCAGCAGCCGGCTCAGAATGAACGCGATGATCAGGACGCCGATGATTCGCGGCACCTGGTGGCGCACGAACTCGAAAGTATCGTCGCCCCATCCGTTGAGCATTCGGACGAGCCCGTGTCTATCGTCGTGTGGGAATGCCAGCATTGCTTGCAAGCGTTGTAGCACTGCGCGCAGTATGCTCCTGAATTATTGGTGACTTCAGAGTAGCGGATGACGGTGCAAGCGGCAAAGTTGCTTCTCCCGTTGCGGCCGTCGTGCGGAATATAATTTCGATACTCCTATGACATACTCATCCACTCTGTTGCGTAGGTTGACAAGGTTGGCTGTTCTGGCAGCCGTGATGTTGTTCATTTGTGGAATCGCAGGTTGGGCACAGACCGCCACCCCGCCTCCGGTGTCTGGGGCCCAGCGAAGCCGCGATGAGAACACGTGGGAGGCCCAACAGAGACTCGAGATGGCGAAAAAAGAAAACATCAAGCGCCAGCAAGAGCTCAAGAAAGACACCGACAAGCTGTTGGAACTGGCCACCGAACTGAAGCAGGATGTAGATAAAACAAACGAAAACACGTTGTCAGTCGACGTCATCAAGAAAGCCGAGGAAATCGAGAAGCTGGCCCACAGCGTCAAAGACAAGATGAGACGGTATTGAAGCGATTCCGATCCTCAGTGCGTTGCGGCTGGTTGCTGCTGTAGCAGGCCGACTTCCGCCGCCACCTTCTCCAACCTCGTCCGATTTTCCTTCTTCATCGGCACCAGCGGCAGACGATAGTTCTCTTCGATGCGGCCCATCATGGCCAACACGGCTTTGGCCGGCCCTGGATTCGACTCGATGAAATTCGCCTGCATTAATGGGAGATACTTGCGGAAGAGCAGCCGGGCGGTGTCCCACTTGTTGGCAAGGGCGGCTTGGGTCAGACGCGCCATCTCCGCCGGAATTTCGTTCGACGCTACGGAAATAATGCCCACCCCGCCCAGTCCAATCACCGCTAGGGTGACGGCGTCATCGCCAGAGAATACGAGGAAGTCTTCCGGCACCGTGGCGCAGACCTCGGCGATCTGCGAGATATTTCCGCTCGCCTCTTTCACGCCCGCAATGTTAGGGACCTCCGCCAGTCGGAGCAAGGTGCTGGTCTCGATGTTGGTTCCGGTTCGTCCTGCGATGTTATACAGGACCAACGGCTTCGCCGAGGCTTCGGCAATGGCCTTGAAATGCTGGAACACGCCTTCTTGCGTGGGCTTGTTGTAATAAGGCGTCGCTGTCAGGACATAATCGACGCCCGGACGTGCAGAGATTTCCTTCGCCTTGGATACTGCTTCACGCGTATTGTTCGAGGTCGCGCCCGCCATGATGGGCACGCGGCCCGCCGCCGTCTCGATGGTCAAGTCAACCACACGGAGCCATTCATCGTGGGACAAAGTCGGCGTTTCGCCGGTCGTGCCGCAGGGGACCAGAAAGTCGATGCCTGATTCCACCTGCCAGCGCACTAGTCCACGCAGAGCTGCTTCATCGAGACTTCCATCTGGCTTGAAGGGAGTGACAAGGGCAGTACCGCATCCACGCAATTTCATAACAGAAGGATAATCCTCCGCGTTGTGAATCTCAAAAATTCGGGGTCACCACAGAGACACAGAGAAGGGAAAGATTCTTTTTTCACCACTGAGGACACGGAGATCACGGAGTTCCCGTTGTTGTTTTGTTGTTTTGTTATATCTGCTCCGTGCGCTCCGTGTTCTCCGTGGTGAGAACATTCTGCTCCGTGCCTCTGTTCTCTGTGGTGACAAAGGCGCATCAGAGCTGCGTGAAAATGTCCTTGAAATCGTAGAAGCCTGCTCTGCCGGCGATCCAATCCGCCGCGAGCACTGCACCCTCAGCAAAGGTCCGGCGCGACTTGGCTTCGTGCGTTAGGACAATACGATCGCCGGACGAAGTCAACTCCAGCGTATGGGTGCCGGTCACGTCGCCTTCGCGCTCGGAGGTGATCTCGACGCGTTCCCCCGATGCCCGCTCCAGTAACCGCTGCAGAGCTACGGCGGTGCCCGATGGCGCATCCTTCTTGTGGATGTGATGCCGCTCCGTGATGTGCCCGCGATAGTTGTGTGCCAACGCAGGCGCTGCTGTTTGGACAATCTGAAAAAACAGGTTCATACCGTAAGAAAAGTTTGCTCCGAAGATAAATCCGGTACCGGCCTTCTCGACGGCTTGGTGGATGCGATCGACCTCGCCGTACCAGCCGGTTGTTCCCACGACCATGGCTTTGCGTTCACTCAGGCAGGCCTCGATATTCGCCACCACGGCGTGCGGCGTAGTGAAGTCAATTACCACATCGAAGTCGACCAGATGCTCGCGCGTGAGCCAGGCAGCATCGCGGTTCTCTCCCGAAGCAATGCTTTGCACCTGGTGTCCGCGTTCGCGCGCGACCTCGGCGACCAGGGCCCCGGTCTTGCCGCGTCCTAGCACCAGCAACCTAAGAGGGGCAGAGTCAGAGTTCAATCGAACACCTCAGGATCGACCTCAGCAAAAAACTTGGCATGCAATCGCCGCACCGCTTCCGGCACGTCGGTTTCGTCCACCACGAATGTGAGGTTGATCTCAGACGCACCCTGCGAAATCATGCGCACGTTAATGTCGCCGATCGCTTCGAACACCTGCGCCGCAACTCGGGGCGTGTCCCGCAGATTCTCGCCCACCAAGCACACGATCGCCTTGCGCCCGGAATATTTCACGAAGGCGAGTTGCTCGAGGTCGGCAGCGATCTGGGGAATCGCCTCATTGGAATCGACGGTGAGAGAAATGCTGACTTCCGAGGTCGATACCACGTCAACCGCACAGCGGTGGCGAGCGAAAATTTCGAACACCTTGGCCAGAAAGCCGTGGGCCATCAGCATGCGCGCGGCAACGATTTCCACAATGGTGATGCGGTTCTTCGCGGCGATTGCCTTGAACAGCGAGCGCGAGCGCGGCGTTCTCGACAGGATGCGCGTGCCCTCATTCGATGGGTTGCGCGAGTTCAGGACCAAGACGGGGATATTCTTCTCGACTGCGGGAAGTACGGTCGCAGGATGCAACACTTTCGCGCCGAAATAGGCCAGTTCGGCGGCTTCTTCGAAGCTGATGACCTTGATGCGGCGTGCCTCGGGACAGATACGCGGGTCGGTGGTTTTCATTCCATCCACGTCGGTCCATATCTCGATGCGATCGGCGTTCAACCCAGCGCCGACCAAGGCGGCGGAAAAATCGGAACCGCCGCGACCGATTGTTGTTGGGATACCTTCCCGCGTCGACCCAATGAAGCCTCCCATGACCGGCACATGGCCCTGCTCCAGCAGCGGCTTAACTTGATTTTGCAGGCGATCGTTGATTTCCTCGACTTGGGGAACGGCGCGGCCATGCTGCGAGTCGGTGATGATCACCTGACGCGCATCCACCAACGTTGCCGGAATGTCGCGCGCCAAAAAGGCAGCGGTCGCGATCATGCTCGAGAGGCGCTCGCCGAACGAAACCACATAATCGGAGGTGCGCGGTGTAAGCTCGCCGACTGCGGCGATTCCTCGCAGCAACTCGTCCAGCGAATCGAACTGGGTCCCCAGATCACCGTGCAACTCGGTATGCAGGCCGGTGCCCAGCAACTCGCCGGCAACCAGATAATGGCGTTCGCGAAGATGGCGGCAAATGTCGAGGGTCTGCTCGCGTTCGCCTCTTCCAGCGGCTGCCGCCATAGCGAGTAGCTGGTCCGTGACCTTGGCCATGGCACTTACGACCACGAAGGGTCGCTCCGGCAAGCGCGCCTTCACAATGGCCGCGACACGATCAATGGCGGCGGCATCCTCCACCGACGTGCCGCCAAACTTCATCACGATCACGGTCTCACCACCGGCGAAGGAAGAGGAAGCTCTCGCGTCACGACAGGAAGCCTTGCACCTTGAGGAGTTCGGCGTTCAGCAGAGCGGCGCCAGCCGCACCGCGAATAGTGTTGTGCGAGAGCACGGTAAATTTGTAATCGAGGACACCGCAAGGACGAAGCCGCCCCACGCTGACGGTCATCCCGTTGCCGCGGTCCACGTCGAAGCGCGGCTGTGGCCGGTCAGGTGTGGCATCGTAAAAGATCGGCTGCGCGGGCGCCAGCGGCAACTTCAAATCCTGAGGAGTTGAGCGAAACTCGTTAAACGCGGCGATCAGTTCGTCACTCTCGGCCTTCTGCTTCAACTTCACCGATACGGATTCGGTGTGACCGTCCTCCACCGCAACTCGATTGCAGTGCGCGGTCATGCGAAACGTTGCTGGCTCGATCCGGTCGCCGGCCAATTGTCCGAGGAGTTTGCGCGTCTCCTCCTCCATCTTTTCTTCTTCTTTGGCGATGTAGGGAATGACGTTGCCGAGAATGTCGAGGGATGCGACTCCCGGATACCCCGCACCGCTGACAGCTTGCATGGTGGTAACGAACAGCGACTCGATGCCAAACTTCTGATGCAGCGGCGCCAGCGCCACCACGAGTCCGATCGCCGAACAGTTGGGATTAGTGACAATATAGCCGCCCGACTGCTTGCGCCAGCATTGCTTCTCGATCAAGGCGATGTGGCCGGCGTTCACCTCGGGGACGACCAACGGAACATTCTCCTGCATCCGAAAGGCGCTGGAATTGCTAACCACCGCGCAACCGGCAGCGGCAAACTGTGGCTCCAGATCGCGCGCGATGCCCGCATCCAACGCGGCGAAGATGACTCGTGGCGCACCTTCCGGTGCTGCGTTCGACACCTGCATCTGCAATACACGCTCCGGAATGGGAGTCTTCAAACGCCAACGCACAGCATCACCGTAGGCTTGTCCAGCCGAACGATCCGAAGCCGCCAACCACGCAACTTCGAACCAGGGATGAGCTTCGAGCAACTGTATGAAACGCTGACCGACAACACCGGTAGCGCCAAGAATTCCGACGGGGATTTTCTGCTGTGGCATGGTGGTGAAAGACAAAGTTATACCACGTTCAGGGAGCGGTGGTGGCGCGTAGCCGGTGCCAGAACCTCAATGCAAACGAGGGGACAGACGCAAATTCAAGATGATTTCCTGCGCCAGCTCTTCGACCGCCTTACCGGTAGCGTTCACGGTGAGATCGGCGTTGCGGTAGTACGGAAGCCGCTGAGTGTAGAGGGCGCGGAAGGCTTCGGGCGTCGCCGCGAGTGGCCGGGGATTTTCGGGCGAGTTCTGGTCAGCGACCCGGCAGCGCTCTAGCAGCTCCTCGATCGCAGTTTCCAGGAAAACGACGCGCGCTCCCCGCCGTTGTAACAACTCCGCATTGGCTGACTGGACGAACGTGCCGCCGCCCAGCGCAATCACAGTTGGATCAGACGCCTTGTGCAGCACGGAGCGCAAAGTCTCCGTCTCGATTTCGCGAAACCCCAACTCGCCGTGCAGTTGAAATAATTCGCGGACCAGCAGCTTCTGCCTCAATTCAATTTCGTAGTCGAGGTCAAAGAACGACCAGCGGAGAAGATTTGCCAGCGTCGCGGCCAACGGTAGTTTTGCCGGTGCCCATGAAACCCGTGAGCGCAACCATTTCAGGTCTGAGAGCTTGGTGGCCGGCTTGATCGTTTGTACACACGATAGTGGAGGGTCAATACATGCCGTCATCAACCGGAGAGCATGATCGCAAGCTGTTGGTTGCGCCTGAATTCTAGCACCCGCAACGAGCAGGCCGAGACCGGTTGCCGGCCGTGATACGGAGGTTGTAGAGGCCCTGCCACCATCAGGGGATGATTCGCCTTTCAACTTCGTCTATTGTCTGTTGCATGCAACTCATACAGATTGGCGAGACCAAGCAGAAGACGATCATGGACCTGATACAAGAGATGGCGGCGAATCAGTTTTCCGAGATCGAGCGACTGAAGGCAGCCGCGCGCTCCAGGACCACAAGCAGACGGGGTCGGCGCGCCGGCCCGCGCTGCGGTTCTTCCGAGCGCCAGCGGTAAGCGCGCACCGTGCGCTTGCCAGCGTGAGTTGTGTGCTTTCTCGTCTGATTACCTGTATCTCGCAAACCGAATACTCTCACCTGTCCAACGCAGTAGTAGCCTCAAAACATGGACCGAGATGACCTCGCAGCCGGGGTTGCGGACAAGCGTTTCGCCGCTGCAATTGACGACGCTCGCAGTTGTTGCGGGCCGGTGACCACGCTCCTGCAACGCGCTTTCGATAAATGCTGTAGCATCGCAAAGAGGTGCTACCAATGTCATTTCGCAACGGGGACAAATCCCGCGAGCATCGCCTTCGCAAGGCGCGTCAAAAAATGCGGATAAAAACACGTGGCTTGCAAACCAAGGATGAAGCCAAAGCGCAACCGGCTTCGGCCAGCGCTTCGAAAAAGTAATCGCAAACACGCTCTGGGTTATGGGCTTGCCACGGCGATGCCATCACCGGTTTTCGCGGGCTTATTGCCGTGCAAGAGTGCCACGATTGCCTGGTAAAGCCGGGTTCGGACCTCGTAACGATCATGCGCGTGCACCACGTAGCGAACCACCAGGTTAATTCCGAGGTTCGTGGGGCGCACGTCGATCGCTGGGGCGGCCGAAAACGATTGGGTCGCTGAACCACCCGTGGCACGGCGCCATTCCTGCTCCGCCTCGGTCGCGTCTGACTGGGTTTGCTCGGCCACCAGCTTCAGCACCGAATTCAACAGGAAGTACGGATCCTCTCCCGCGGGAATCAGAACATCCAGTTCGTCCCACAGCCACTGCCCGGTGGTGGTGAAGTTGAAGTAATGCCCTTCGATGGCGAAGCTGTTGACGAAGGACAC
This sequence comes from uncultured Acidobacteriaceae bacterium, assembly GCA_963794545.1. Taxonomy (GTDB): domain Bacteria; phylum Acidobacteriota; class Terriglobia; order Terriglobales; family Acidobacteriaceae; genus Bog-257. The sequence goes on along the minus strand of CAWCEH010000005.1, from coordinate 443,036 downwards.
TCTTCGGCCGGTGGGATGTCCAGCGTCATTCCAGTTTCCGGTTTCAAGCAAGATGGTACGCAGCACGCCAATCTCGACCACCTCGCCGCCAATTCCATTGATTTCGACCCAGTCGCCTTCCCTGATACCGTGTTTGCCCATCAGGACGAACCAGCCGAAGAAGCCGACGATGAAGTCTTTCAGAGCGACGGTAAGGCCGGCCCCCGCCAAAGCCAGCACTGTCGAAAGGTTACTCGGTACCCCAAAAAGTACCAGCAGAATCAGGAGCACGCCGATGATCTGGGAGACGAGGCGGAGCACCAGTCGCATGGTGCTGAGCTGACGCCGATCGAGCCCTAGTTTCATGTAGATGTGTTCGATCAGCCCTTCAGCCACAACCAGAAACAGAAGAGCCAGCAGGATCCAGACCAGCGAACGCAATATGGCGTGCAACGCGACCCTGAGTTGATCCTGGAGGATCTTGTCCCAGCGCCCATACATCTCCGCCAATTGCTTCTCGGCCTGAATGCGCTTGTCGTATTCGGCGAGCAGCCTCGTCTTCTGCGACAGGGCATTCAGCGTTGCGATGGTAGCGGCATGCTGGGACTCCGGCTGCGGAGCTGTGGTGGTGTCGTTCGGAGTCGAGCCTAAATCGTCATTCTGGACGGTATCGCTTAAACCTTTCTCCAGGGCCTCATGTTTGCGGGTCAGCGTATCCGCCGCTACAGTGGCCTCCTGTTGGGCCGCGCACAGCCGCTTCTGGTTTTCTCGCAGGCGTTGCCATGTGCGGTACTGCGAAATCAGGTTGCCCTCGACCTCGAAAGACGCTGGTTTTGTCTGCGAGGTGGCATTGTTGTTGTGCTGGAGAGCTTCGTGCTCCTCCAGTTCCTGCTGAATCTGGGCCTGGGGATCGCCGCCGGCCCGGACGAGGTCTTCTTTGGCGTCGCCAATCGCGTCTTTTAGCAGCGCGACCCTTGCCTGGGCGATCTCCAGTTGCTGCTGGATGGCATCTGCATCGTTCTTGCCAGGATGTGCAGCCAGTTTTGTCAGGCGAGTGACTTTGTCTTGCACATCCTGCAGATGGCTTTCGAGCGAGTGAATCCGGGCATCGATCTGCTTGGTTTGGTTATTGAGGGCAGGAGGATGTTGCTGCGCTTGCTGAAGAGCCATGGCAAATGCCATATCAACTTCGTGGTCGGCAACGCGAATGGCTTCCAGAGCCAACTGATGTTCTTCCGCGGTACTTGCCGTATTAGCGAGACTGAGTGCTGTCTCCAGCGGGGTTTGGTTCACCAGCTTGATTTGCGCCGCTGAGTTCCCCGTCTCGTTTTGTTTGAGGCGCGGTGTCGCCGTCTGCCGGGTAAGCGTAAACCCTATGAGCGCCGCGATGGCCAGAACCGCCAGCACGACGAGTGTCCACTTCCGTTTGCTTGTATGCATACAGGGGACCAGAGGTCAGCAAAGTAAATATATTCTCATCTGAAATGACGGGCGAGACAGAAATCGCGTGGAAGGAGCGAAGGCACAGAAAGGCGCTCGATCGCAAATTGATCGAAGAACAACACTGTTGAGGAGGGCTTAGCGGCAAACTTTCGAGGAGCGGGTGCCTCCCGTGTTACGCACTCATGGCCCGCCGTGCGCCCATCGGGGAAAGCTCGCGATCGCGCTCCTCAAGACTATCGAATTTCTCGCAACCCCCAACCTGGAAGACGGACTGCAAGTTCGTCAGTGCGATCAGCTTTCGCACGTACGCCGACGGCGCCGCAATTCGCAGCGCCTTGTTCTCCTGCTTTGCCCAACATTGCAACTCGACCAACAACCCGAGTCCCGCGGCATCGAGTGTGCGGATACCGCTCAGATCAAGAGTGAGACAGTTTTCCTTGCGTGACATCGCCATGCAACGCAAAGTCTCCGCCTCAAGCCCGAGCACAATTTTGCCCGAGCAGCGCAGAGTCACGTTGGGGTGCACAGCGTGTATATCAATTCTCAACATGATTCCATCCTGACCAGCTCGTCGTTGCGGGCAAGAGCCTTGCAATACTTCTCATCAGTAATTGACGTAGACCTCGGTTGGTTAGTTAGCTGAAGTATGCATGAACTTGATTGCAACAAGATGAAAAGCGGGACAAATGACCTTCGATATGCAACAAGATTCCGACAGCCAGAGTTGCCGCCTAATATTCCCGCGAGTCTTCGCTCCACTGGCATACGACATCGCGCTCCTTTGCCGTAGGACGGGCCCTTCTGTGGATCAGCGTGTATTTTCGGTCCGGCATGTCGCCGTTGGTCAACTGTTCACAGATTTCCTCGAGCTTATCTGTCTTTTTGTTCATCGAATAACCTCCCCATTCCGACAGATTCATTTTCTTCCGCGCTTGGTGCACATCGTGCGCGACGACCCACGAGACGGGAGCGACGTAACTGTACCAAGGCCAGGAGGTTTCATTGGAGTGGCAGTTGTTGCAGGATCGCTCCAAGACCGCCTTCACGTCCCCGGGCACCTGCAGGGTGGCGTAGATCGTTTGCGATGGGTCGACACGTGGATTACTCCGATTCACCGGGATGAGCTGGATGGCCAGCAACAGGACCACGGCCGCAAGTCCAATTCTTTTTGTAAAGCGTCGCACTCAAGAATCTCCCACTCGGCGAAAGTCCGCCCTAGCTCAATGCAACGACTTCACGTAGCAGATGACCTGCCAAATCTGAGGATCGCCCAGCTTAACCCAGGATGGCATACCCTGGCCCCGGTTCCCGTTCACCAGCAACCAATGGAGGTCACCATCGGTCGCCTCTTGCTGCACGCGGGCGCTCTTCAGGGAAGGCCTCTTCTTGGTTCCATCCGCGTCGTTACCGTGGCAATGGGCACAGTGATCGACGAAGATGCGCCGACCGGCAGCCACTGCATCCGGCTGATCGCGATAGGGATTGACGCGCTCGCGCTCGCGTTGCGGGACGTTCGCCAGCCATGCGCCATTGGATGTGGCGAATACCGCCAGCGATGACGAGAGAATGACAAGAGCTGCGAAGAATAGCGCTGGCCTCCTTGTCATTGCCCACTCCGGTGAAAATGGCCGAAGAATTGTTGAATTTCGTAAGATACCGAGAAGCGATACAACACGGGAATGCTGTAGCCATTCAGCCCAAACTGCGGCGAAAACGCCACGGTGATCCCATTCGGAGAGGTCCAGTTAACCGTCGGGCCTAGGTACTGCGAGGTCAAACGCAATCCGAAGCCGTCGGCATCGCCCAAGCCACCGTACATTTCAAGGCCCGCCTGAAACTTCTCCGGGCAAAAGGCGCATTCGTATGCCCTGGCGGCAAGGTGCAGAGGACGGCTCGCCCCGAATGCATAACCGAACTCCCACGGATCGCCGGCAAAGTTTTTTTCCGCAATAAAGTTTTCGCTGATGTTCCAGCCGCGAACGTTGCTTCCCAGAATCAGTTTGAGCTCTAGCTCGCGCTCTATATCCATGTGCGCCAGCCCGTTGGGTACCAGGAAATCAGGCAGGCCATCATGGCCCACCACCTCGCGTATGGTCTTGTCGGCGCTGGTATCTTCGAATTCGGCATAGAACACGGGATTGATCCGGTGCTCGCGGGGAAGCAGGCGAAACCGATTCTCCCAGCGGAACCCGGTGAAGATGGTGCTCTCGTGCTGCGTAGCTTGGCCATCAAGATAGAACTCTGTCGTCCACCATCCCTTAAGGCCATACTCAAACTCGATATCCGAACCAATGAAGCTGTTGCCGCCTTGAGGGTTGCCAACCACGTTAAACATTTCGATGTCGAGATTCCCGGGCTCCTCCATTTCCTGCGAGTAGGTCACGAAGTAGGGATATTCCTGCGCATGGCTTACAAGGTGGGATGGCAGCACCATTGCCACGAGCAGCACAGCGGCATAGCCTGTTCGCCTTAGGACCGCCCGCACTAACGATGTCAAATCTCCTGACCGTTCCACGAATACTCCTTCACTGCCCAGCCCCGGCAGTGTGGCTGCCGACCTGTCTTGCGCAATCCGTACAATCTCTAGTTGCGACCGAGTCGCATCTGGTGATAACCTATCCATGCTGGCGGCAAGCACGTATCGCTGTCAAGGAATACGCCAAGATTTCGTCGCAGCCTTCTTGCGACCAGTTGCAACAGCCGGAGGAACCGACTCTATGCCTTTACCGGAAACCGAGATTCCAGGCCGTCTGCAGGCCTACTTCAGCGAACGCGGTATTCGCATCACGCAGCAGCGTCGCGCCGTTTTGCAGGTCATCGAAACCGCAACCAAGCATCTGGATGCCAGTCAGATCTTGCGCAAGGTTCAGCGAGTGGATGCTTCCGTTGACCGCAGCACGGTATATCGGACATTGCAACTACTCAAGCGGCACGGATTGATTGACGAACTCGACTTAATGCACATCCGCGGGGATGGCCATTACTACGAGCGGAAGATGAACCGCGAACACATTCACATTGCCTGCCTGCGCTGCGGAAAGATCACGGAGTTCGTCAGCAGTACCTACGAAAAGCTGAAGCAGCAGGTAGAAAAGGACTGCCAGTTCAAGATTCTGGTCTCCCGCTTGGAGGTCGGCGGATACTGTTTCGCTTGCCGGCAATAAGCGGAACGCGACAAGGGTGAATTGCGACTGGTGGGCGAACTCACTCCGGCAACTCATCTTCTTGCGCGGGTTCGCCATGGGCGCTGCTGGCGTCTGACGCAAACGCGGGCCACACAAAGCGAAGCGGCGACTTCAGCGCGTCGGCACACAGAAACCGCAGAATTTGGAATTGCTCCGCCGGCCCGACATCATAGGCCCGCAATGCGACGAAAGCGGCAATGGTAAAACTAACAAAAAGATTCAGGACAAAGATGACTGCGATGCCTTCGACGGCGTGGTAGAACCAGGCGCGTCCCAGACTCCAGGTGCCGTAGCGAGCAGCGGCCAGGGCAAGCGTTCCGGTGGAGAGCGTTACGTGGCGCACATCCAGCGGTATCCCGAAGAAGCGCCCGAACACGGGAGTGAAGCCGAGTAGATATCCCAGCACGATACTAGTGCTCCATCCTCCGAGGTTGTTTTCCAGGACGCCAGCTACCTTGCCCATCCACGACTTGCCGATTCGCAATCCCAAAGGATGCTGAGCGACGGCGTCGGTGAAGCGATAATAAACGGCGAAGTTCTCAAACCAGCCTCCCGCCAGTGCAGCCAGCCACAAGATCACTCCTGTGACCGCGGCGTAGAACGCGGTACCTGAGGCAAACGGGTGCAGTGTCTCGTAAACGTGAGTGGCGCTCTCGGGCGCCAAGTAGGTTTCAGAAAAGATGTAAGACCACAGCATCTCGAAGAGCACTGCGCCCAGGCTGACGGCGACTACATTTCCGATCGCCGCCGCCAATTGGGTGCTGGTGATTCGGGCCACGAAATCCGTCAACTTGCTGGAACGCTCGACTCCGCGGTTGTTGCGGATAATTCCTGCAAAGGTCGCGGCGGTTGCCGCAGGCTGCTTGGTGGCCAATACCAATCCAAAGACTTGTAGCAGCACGAAACTGATCGCATAGTTCGTTCCGGCGGCAAGGCCTTCGATGAAAGGCGGCAGGTGAGCATCGACGATCCGCATTTTCAGAGCGGCGGTGATTACCGTGAGGAGTCCACCACCGGCCGCGGCCCGCCACATCTGCCAGTATTCGGTCCGGTTGGAAGCGATGTAGTGCTCACCGCTGTGGCCGGTCCGTTCCACCATCTTGCGTGCGATGAGGTTCAGGTTCTCGCGCAGTAGCGATCGCAGGCTTCTGTCAGCTCGCCGCCCTTCGATGAGATGGCCCAACAAAGTCTGCACCGCCTGGGTTTGCTCGGGAGGCGTGGCGGCGAGCACGTCAACCAATGCTGCCATGCGAAGCAGACGAGCCTCGATTTTCTTAAGATCGAAGATCAACTCGACGCTGACGCCGGCCGACTCCATGTGGCGATGGACCTGCGCCATCTCCAACTTGCAACCGTTGACTACTTCTTTCCAGGCAGTCACTGCGGTCGCCCCGGTTTGAGACATGTGCCCTATCAGGTCCTCCGTGCTCTGCACCAGCCGGTAAAATGGCGATTCCGAGATTCCGCCAGAGGTGCTGCGGTCTCGCATGTCAGGTTCGAGTCCAATTCCGCTGACGCGGGCAGCCAGGAGACGCAGCGCTTCCTTTAAGTCGCGCTGCAGAGGCCGCCAAAAAGTGGGCGAGTCAGGCGGAGATAGCACGGCGATAAGCCGTTCCAATAACTCCGCCGGAGTAGCCAGGAAACTGCGGACATCGCGCTCTGAGGAATACAAGGTCACCAGCAGCTTTGCAGCATCCGATTCCGCGCGCGCCGCGGGAATTAGTCTGCCGGCGATTCGTTGCACGATTTCCGATGGAAGACTGTGGTCGGAAGGAATGCCGGCCTCCGCGAAAAGAGAAATCGAACGCAACTCAGCCAGCAGGCTTCCGAAAGATGATTGAAATTTCAGCCGTACCGGTTCATCAGCTTCGAGGTACTCGACAAACGCGACGAGGCGGGCCACGTTTCTATGCGAGCGCTTGTCTTCCCGGGTCCAGCGGACCAGGCGAATCAGGTCTACGTTACGATCGCCCAGGGTCGTGGCTTCACAGAACTCCTCCACCAGGCGAACCAACTCCGGCGGCGGGTTAGGAGACACGGTTGCCTGTGGCTCTTTGGAGTCTCCCGTCAGCTCTATGGCCGGCCCATGCATGCTACGAGATGATAGAACAGTACAGAGGAAGAATGATCGACTCTTGGCTGGTAACTCCGGTGTTTCCTTTGGTATTGTTGATCTTGGAGGGATCGCTCTCGATTAAAATGAAATCGACATCTTTGCCGGCTGCGAGGGTTGCCGATGCGATCCTGCTTACCGATGTAGGTCGCGCTTTTGGGGTCCGATCGCGCCACCATCGAGCGAGACCTCTTCGCCCAGATGCGCCCCACATCGCTCCTGAAAGTTTTTTGCCGATCCGAAAGAAGTTGCCGCGCTGGTGACGTTTGTGTGTAGCCCGCTTTCGTCGGCAACTAACGGCGCCGCCCTGCGCGCCGACGGCGGCGTGGTAAGGTCGATTCTGTAATCGCGGGTAGCAGTTCGATAAAAGCCACGGCGAGAGCTACCCCGTGTTCCTTGTCTGCCCTTGATTAGATTTCTCATCGCCCCCTACAATCAAAGATTCTGCACCTGCACAGGGAAGGTTCATGCCGCTTCAGCTCTTTAACACTCTGTCCGGAAAAGTCGAGGAGTTCCACCCACTGGAAGACGACCTGGTCCGCATGTACGCTTGCGGGCCGACGGTTTACGACTACGGCCACATCGGCAATTTCCGCACCTTCATCGTGGTGGACACGCTGCGGCGATTTCTAAAGCAGAGTGGCTACAAGCTGAAGCACGTCATGAACATCACCGACGTGGATGACAAGATCATCCGCAACGCCGCCGCGCAGGGCGTCAGCGTCCAGGATTACACAAAAAAGTACAAGCAGGCGTTTCTGGAAGATGCCGACGCGCTGAACATCCAGCATCCCGAATTCCTGGTGAATGCCACCGACCATATTCAGGAGATGGCCCACTTCATCAAAGGACTTGAGGACAAGGGCTTCGCCTACCGCACCGAGGACGGCTCCTACTACTTCCGAATCGCCAAGTTTCCCGAGTATGGCAAGCTCTCGAAGAAGGACTTCGCCGGCATGAACGATGGCGCGCGGGTGGACGTGGACGAGTATGACAAGGACAATGCCCGCGACTTCGCGCTTTGGAAAGCGCCGAAACCGGGCGAGGCCAAGTGGGAAACCGAGATCGGCCCCGGCCGCCCGGGCTGGCACATCGAGTGCTCGCAGATGTCGATGAAGTATCTCGGCGAGAGCTTCGACATCCATGCCGGCGGCGAGGACCTCATTTTTCCGCATCACGAAAACGAGATCGCGCAATCGGAGGCGCTGACCGGCAAACCATTCGTGCATGTCTGGGTGCATTCGCGCTTCCTGCTGGTGGAAGGTGAGAAGATGGCCAAGAGCGCGGGCAATTTCTTCACTGTCCGCGACCTCATCCTGATGGGACACAAGCCATCGTCCATCCGCTTTCTGCTGATGTCGGTGCCGTATCACAAGCAGCTTAACTTCACGTTCGATGGCCTGACGCAGGCGGCGAACTCGGTGGAACGGTTGCGCAACTTCAAGCTGAGGCTGGAGACCTCGCAGTTCGCCGATGACAGTAATGTGATCGTTAGCGAAATCGCCGACAGGACTTCGGCCGAGATGCGCGCCGCGTTGGACGACGATTTGAACACGGCCCGCGCGTTAGGCGCCGTGTTTGACATGGTGCGTGATGTGAACGCCGCCGCCGATGCCGGAGAGGTTCGCAAAGGCGACGTACCTCAACTGCTCAGAGTTCTCGAGGAGTTCGAAGAGATTTTTGCCGTGCTGAAGGACGACGATGCCGCCAAGGTGCGTGCGACGGTCGAATGGGCAAAGACAGAAGGCCTTGAGGACAAGATCAGCCCGCAGACGGCCGAGCTGGCCAAAGCGGCGGCGCTGTCCGATGCCGACGTCGAGCAACTGGTCGCGGAGCATTCACAAGCGCGCAAGAGCCGCGATTTTGCACGCTCGGACGCCATTCGGGCGCAGTTGGCGGAGAACGGCATTATCCTGGAAAACACCAAAGATGGGGTGCGGTGGAGAAGGAAGTAAACGACGGGAAAACTTTCTTCACAGAAATCAGAAAATAACGGGATACCTGCCCCCAGTCTATTCCTCGTATGGGCCAAGAAAACGCTCGCCATTGAAATGGATCAAATGGGTCGGCGATTCAGCGACCCATACTTCTGTTTCCCACGAGATGTCGCCGAGGTACCTGACCATCGCCCTTCTATCGAGGAATGCCGTTACAAACACAAGTCCGGCGATTGAATCCTTGAACAAGGCCGTCAGTTCTCCACGCCTCTTTGGGTTTACCGGTCCATGACTCGTCATGGCCTCGATCAAAACGAGCCAGTTCTACTGCTCGAAGTAAACGACCACATCCGGCAGACTCCGGCGAGTTTTCACGGTAACTCTGAGATGCTCAGAGATATCGCGTCCGCGAATGTTGAACTCGGCGCTGGCATCGTCGATGTGCAAGACAGTGCCGCCCGGCGTCCACCGACTACAAAATTCCCGAATGACGATGCGAACCATAGGGTTGACCGACGCCCTCAGGCGTATCGGCGTCCCATCCTTATGCTTGACGGGGACGCGGGGCATGTGTCTCTCGTCGGTGGCAGGTCGTCGGGAGCCTTTGGCATCTGGCTTCTGCTTCATAGTCCTTCGCCGCTCCTGAGCCCAAAGTGCCCCGTTTGGATTGCACTATTCTTCCGCCCAGGACTGTCTCTATCATACTGCTACTCATCGTCTGCAGACTATCCGCGCGCAGTGGTTCTAGAATCACCCTTTCATGGATCGCAGAATTGCCTTTGGGAGACGGCTTAGAACCCTAAGGAAAGATCGCGGGTTATCTCAAGAGCGACTTGCAGAAATCGCCTGCCTTCACCGGACATACATAGGCGGTGTCGAACGCGGGGAGCGAAACGTCAGCCTGATGAACATCTGGCGTATTGCAGACGCCCTACAGATTCATCCTTCGGAATTCTTTACTACTCCCGACGAGATAGTTAGTTCGGCGAAACCTCGCAGCCGCGCCAGCGTGCTGGCTGGGAAACTCTCACCTGCAAAGGACGGCTCGTGGACGAAGAAACGGAAGCGATAACAGAAGCCGCGCTAGCGGAAACGAGTCGCAACCAGACCGCAAAGAAGGCCGCCCAGATCCTGTTGAGGAGCAACTCTGGTTTTCGCGTGCCGACCGCCAAGCAGAAGCGGCTGTTGCTGGTCGAATTCGCAAAGCGAAATTTCGTCATCTACGGGAAGGCGTTCGACGTTGTTAAGCTCATCGGCATCGTGAACTTGGACGATCCTGCGGAGATTGAGCGCAACCTCGACAAAATTGTCCTATGTGAAATTAAGTCGAGCAACCGCAAGCTGCCTGAGGACTTCAAAGGTTACTTCTTCGCGCTGACTGCAGCGGAATTGCTCGTAGCGCAAAGTCTTAAACAACGTTTTAAGTTCATTCTCGTTAACACCGCGACGAGCAGTTACGTGGAATTGACGCTTCAAGAGCTGTTCGGAAGAGCACGAGGCATTTATCCCACTTGGAGCATTATGTTTTGACGGGTTTGCCATTCAAGCAGGTAGCCCATTGCGGTCGAGTTCCTTAGACTTCCGATTCGAGTTCGGGCAATCCGGCGATTGATTGCTCGCCCGGTTCGCGAGTGTGAACTTTTGCGGTGGTGACCAAGGCCACGGCGGCGATTATTACTACGCTTCCGGCGAATACGTATTCCATCGAAGCGCTCGTGCAGCACCAGCCATCCCAGAAACCCATCTTGCCACCACTTTAGCGCCATTTACAGCTACCCTAAAAATGGTAATATGGCGAGTTGGGCTTCGATGCCCAATTGCTGCCGATGAATCCCCACTCAATTGTCAAAGAACTGCTTGGCCTTGCCGGGGACATAGTGGTCAGTCTGCTGAGGCTGTAACTAATTTGGATGGAATACTTTGCAGACAATCGTTTCGATCTCGCCCGCTGCCTCAGTTTGCGCTACCAACGCCTGGTCGCTGCTGACCACACCGTCACTCTGGGTGCCCATGCCATCGCGCCGTCGCCCCTGCCCGCGAAACGCGGCTATGCCAGAGAGACTGTGGAACTTTTCTACCAGCTCGACGGCACCCTGCGCGTCTATCGCGGCGACTCTCTGTTGCTTGCCCAACCGCTGCCGCTGCAAGAATGCGCACAGCGCCGTCCGGCTCCACGCACCACCGCGCAGAAACCAAAACCCAAGATGCCCCGCATCTACAACCTCTCCGGCCGCCCTGCTTTAGCGGCCGTTACTTAAACGACAAGGGGTGACAGAATCTCGTCGCAGTTAATACGACATTTTCTCGTTGCAACTACAGACGAGCGGTGGCTGCGGCCAAGTGGCTTTTTCGCGCGAAGGGCACAACAATAGTGGATAGCGTATCGGCAGTTGGACTATATTCCTAGAAGTCATCTCATAAATCTGAGACCGATTCAAACCGAGTCACCTCAGGGGCAAAAGCCCGGTAATCAAGCAGTTGCGGCACGGCTAAAGCCGTGCCCCTTGAAGACCTACTTATGAGATGGCCTCCAACGACTTCGTCGGGAACGCTTGGTCGTGCATTGGGAAGGAGAATCTCTGATGGGCGCTACGGGCATGTGGTTGCGCAAACTGGATACCGCATCTACCGGCGATCCGCTGGTGTTGGTGGTGGTGGAAGGCAGCGACCGCCGGACTCTGGTGCTCGAGCGTTTTCCATTCACCGTGGGCCGGCGTACCGACCGTGACTTGGTAATGGCCGATCCGCGGGTCTCGCGTGAGCACGCGCAATTCATTCGCGAGCCCGACGGCACCTACATCGTGGACCAGAGCAGCCGGCACGGCACGTTTGTGAACGGAGAACGCGTGAACCGGCGCAAGCTGGCGCGCAACGATCGCGTGGAATTCGGGGTACAAGGCGCTGCTTACGCGCTGTTCAGCCCCGATCGTTCGCCCTCCAGCGCTGCGCAGCAGTTTCTAAGCCAGTTCTCGACCTGGAAGCCGGCTACGGGAACGGGTTCCGACCTCGAGATGCTCAACGTCTTCCTCGAGGCTGCGCGCAAATTGAATACCAGTGGGGTCCTGGACGACGTCTTGCACGCACTGCTTGAGGCCGCGTTGCGGTTGACTCATGCCGAACGAGGCTTCGTTTTCCTGCGTCAGTCGAATGGCGAGCTTCGCCTGGCTGCGGGGCGCGACAAAAAAGGTGAGAGCATCAACGACGACAGCACCATATCGCGGTCGGTGCTGCGCGACGCCGCCAAGAGCGCGTCCGAGTTCCTGGTCACCGATACCGACGACACCGACAAGCTGGCAGGCCGCGAAAGTATAGTGGCGCATAATTTGCACAGCGTGATCTGCATTCCGCTTCGTAAGACCGTCATCCAGGAGAAAGCCAAAGAAGATACCCAGCCGGCCGAATCGGATGTACAAGGGGTGTTGTATCTGGATGCGCATTTTCTCTCGGGCAAGCTTTCGTCGGTCAGTCACGACATTCTGCGCACCATCGCCAACGGCGCGGCGACGCTGGTAGAGAATGCCGCCCTGGTGCAGGCGGAGGATGCGGCCAAACGCTATCGCCAGGAGTTGTCAATCGCGGCCGAAATCCAGCAACGCCTGATGACAGTGACCGTTCCCGAAGTGCCGTTCGCGAAGGTTAACGCCGTCAGTTATGCCTGCAAAGATATCGGCGGAGACTTCTTCGATCTGGTTTACACGCCGGGAGGGCTGTCGCTGATCGTGGCCGATGTTTCCGGCAAAGGCGTTTCCGCAGCGGTGGTGGCATCGATCCTGCAGGGAATGTTGTACTCGCAGTTGGCCCGCGACTCGTCTCTGCCGGAGATGATTGCGGCGGTCAACCGCTTCCTGTGTGAAAAAGTTGGCGGCCAGAAATACGCCACACTGGTGATTGCCCGTCTGTTGGGAAGCGGGGAGTTGGAACTGATCAACTGCGGGCACGTGCCTCCGTTGCTAATCTCCGGGGATTCCATTACCAAGCTCGAAGACGGAAATTTGCCAGTTGGATTGGTTCCCGCCGTGGAGTTTCAGACCACGCGGGTGCAACTGAAACCGGGAGACCGGCTGGTGCTGGTGACGGACGGCGTCACGGAAGCGGAAGATGCGGAGGGCGAATTCTTCGGCATGGACAGGCTGGAAGGCTGCTGCAAAGCTGGGTTTCCAGCGATCGAGCAGGCGGTCACCGATTTTCGCGGCGATACGGCGTTGACCGACGACTGCACGATTACCGAGATGATTTACCGCGGACAGGCGTGAAGGGAGCCCTTCAGCAATTTGCATCCCCTCATCATGTTGTCATCCTGAATGAGCCCGCACGGCAAGGGCGACTCGAAGGACCTCGGTACCGGCGAGATAGCTGGCCGCGAGACTGCGCCGCGTTGCGGTGGACTCTAGTCCAGAACCCCGGAGTCGGAGTCTTGCTCCGCGTTAGTGCCGTCGGTTTGCGACGTCGGAATTCGAGATCTGTACGGAAGCCTCTCGCATTTGGTCTGCAACCTTTTGCACGCTTTGGGCAGCGATCCGTTCGGCAAGCGCGGTAGTCTCCGCTTGGACTCGTTGGTCCACATCGAGCGTATTCACTCTCCATGCAATTGGCATCGCCGAAGCGCTTCCGTCGGTCCGAGCCATCCTCTCGCGCATTCTTGTCGCTTCACGCTGGGCTCGTTCGGCTTGCCGCTGGGCCATGGCTCGAGCACATTGGGCGGCTGCCATGTGCTGCCGCGCGATCTGCTCAGCGACCTGCGCTCGTGCCATCACGATGGGCAGGTTCATTTCGGCCAACAACTGCGCTTCTTCCGGATAGCCCGGACGCAGGTGGGTCCGCACCTTCCCAATGAGGCGGGACGCAGCGGCGGCATCGGCATTGCACTGCACTCCGACGTGTTGTCCATACGACAGCGAAACACGTTCGAGTGTCCGAAGTCCGCGAGAAAACACCGCAAAGGTCGCTATGATCGCCAGGGCCGCCACCAGATATCTGCGCTCCATACAGCCTCCTCGTACCCCTTTAAGACGCGAGAGCTAATCGATCGTTAGGGCTTTTTTTGCTCATGATCGGTGTGTCTCAGGCACGTAGACTACACGTGGAGTGCCATTCTTGGCTTTCCCCAAATACTTGCTTCAACGGTGGTTACTTGTGTGCCGAGCATGTTTGACAGCTTGGAGGTGGAAGTCCTCTTCCCATCCGGATGGAGGAGAAGGGATAGCGAAGCGCAAGGGCGTCGTCGTGAGGCGTGGTCTGAAAGAAGCGTGGAGCAAAGAAGCGTGGAGCAAAGACGCGAGCCGATGGACAAGAACCAGATACGAGGCATACGGTGCCGGACGAGCGGGCTAGTGATCGCGAAGTCCATATCCATCAAGGGCGCTGGTTGTAAATCTGGCGGTGGCGCGTGGAAGGCGGTCGAACTTACCTCGGGAGGTCTGCTGCATGTCCCGGAATCGGGACTGAGGAGGGAGCAATCCCTTCTGAGCGTGCAGCAGAAGTCAGCAGCGGGCATAGTAGCGGCGCAAGCGGCGAAGGCCCAAACGGAAGGAAGCGGCCATTAGGCGGCGCGACTCGATGAGCGACAAGCGGCAGAACAACCAGCTACAGATGGTGCTGGCCTTCACCGGCGAGGGGAGGAGGGAAGCTCCAAAGGCTCGGCGGGGAGGGACCGAATCGGTCACGGCGAAGCGCAGGACTGAAAGCCCGGCTATAGAGGAACAAGTGATGGAAGAAGTTTGCGAGCGGAAGAACTGCTTGCAAGCTTTGAAGCGAGTGAAGTCCAACAAGGGAAGTCCGGGTATCGACAACATGAAGGTCGAGGCATTACCCGGATACTTGCGGGAACACTGGCCAGCCATCCGGGAACAGCTGCTTAACGGGACTTACAAGCCGCAGCCGGTGAAGCGGGTAGAGATACCGAAACCGGACGGAGGGGTGCGTCAGCTGGGCATCCCGACGGTGCTGGATCGCATGGTACAGCAGGCGGTGATGCAGGTTTTGCAGCGCAGATGGGACCCGGAGTTCTCCGAACACAGTCACGGGTTCCGGCCCGGGCGTTCGGCACATCAGGCGGTCGCCAAGGCCCAACGGTACGTGGCCGAGGGGCGCCGCTGGGTGGTGGATCTCGATTTGGAGAAGTTCTTTGATCGGGTCAACCATGACAAGCTGATGGCGGCAGTAGCGCGACGGGTCGCCGACAGGAGGGTGCTCAAGCTGGTGCGGGCGTTCCTCACGGCGGGCGTGATGGAGAACGGGTTGGTGGGTCCGGTGGAGGAGGGCACGCCACAAGGCGGACCACTCTCGCCACTACTGTCGAACCGGGTGCTCGACGACCTGGATCGAGAGCTGGAACGGCGCAAGCACTGCTTCGTGCGGTATGCGGACGACTGCAACATCTACGTCGGCAGCCAACGGGCAGGCGAGCGGGTGAAGCGGAGTATCACGGGCTTCATCACCCGACGGCTCAAGCTCAAGGTCAACGAGCAGAAGAGTGCGGTAGCGCGGTCGGCAGAACGTAAGTTTCTCGGCTTCAGCTTCACGCAGGCACGCGAGCCCAAGCGGCGTATCGCCCCCAAGGCTGTGCTGCGTTTCAAGCAGAAGGTGCGTGAGCTTACGGGACGGACGCGGGGTATCAGTCTCGAACGGATGACGAAGGAGCTGGCCGACTATTTACGGGGTTGGCAGGGCTACTTCGGCTTCTGTGAGACGCCCTCAGTGCTGCAGGCACTGGATCAATGGATACGGCGCAGGCTGCGATCCGTGATCTGGAAGCAATGGAAACGCGGAAGGTTACGGTTCGCCAAACTATGTGAGCGGGGAGTGGGCAAGACCCTGGCCGCACAAACGGCTGGAAGCGCTCACGGTCCGTACCGCATAGCCAATAGCCCAGCCATGAGCTACGCATTTCCTATCGCCTACTTTGATTCGCTCGGACTTCCACGCTTGTTCGCTGGTACATAGCTCAATCCACCGAACCGCCGGATGCGGACCCGCATGTCCGGTGGTGTGGCAGGGGAGGACTCACTCTGTAATCGCTCCGGGCAGAGATGATGTGGGTTGCGCTCGCAAGACGACCCTTGTGGGGCCACTGTTGCTCCTGCATAGGGTTCTCACTTCGCGGGCCCATGGGACCTTCGCAGAAATTGACCAACTGCCGATTTCCGAGCTCAGACATTGAGTGCAATGGAGGCCAGTGTCGTGCCTTCAACCCGGCTTCGTATCTTGGCAAACGCGGTCTCCCGCGAGGTTGAGGTATCGTCGGCGAAGGGCGAGAATCCGCAATCGTCGATTGTTCCGAGCGATTCGATAGGAATAAACTGGGGTCGGCTTCAAGCACGCGGTCCCGCACCTGCTCCGGAGTTTCCACCGCTCGATTGATGGGATCGGTCACACCTACGAAAATCATCTGGCCGGGCTTGCGGAGGTCGCGAATTTTGGCGAGCACTTTCTTGCGGTCACCCTCGCTGGCCAACTGAATGTAAAAGCGTCCGGCGTTCAGTTCAAATAGAAGCGGCAACAGAGCGGGGTAGTCGACATCCGCGCTGTGGGTTGAATCGCGATCTCCACCGGGACAGGTATGCACGCCGACTTTTCGCCGCTCGGCGGATGTGAAGCGATCGAGCACGCGGTTGTTCAGCGCGACGAAAGACTTCAGCAATCCGGCGGAAGGGTCAAGCTTCAAGGCCAGACGCCCCTCCGTGAAATCCACCTGCACGCATGCCGCCCCCGCGTCCAGGCACTCGCGTATGTCGCGCTCAGCCTCCTTCAACAGGTCGTCAAGGAAGGCTTCCTGGGGATAACCGGGCAGACCCGCCGCTGGATACAAGAGGCTTAGGGCAGACGCCGAAATCACCGCCTGCTTCAACGGTCGATGCGCGAAAGGCCGGGCCGCCTTCAGATAGGACACTGCATGGGTACCATATCGAAAGGGACCTGAAGCGAGCCTCGGAAGTTGCCGCGTGTGTCCGTCGGCAAAAGGAATCACCACACCGTCTGGAGCAAGATTTTCAAGCCCGGCGAGGGGATAGGTGGCGAAGCTGGGCTTTGTTTGTTCACCGTCCGTGATCACGGGAGAACCGGTCTCTTCAAAACGAGCAATCGTTTCGCGCAGAGCATCGTTTTGTTCGGCGTGTAACTGCTCGTCAGAAATGCGGCCCGCTGCATGATCCGCCATCGCGGACAGCAGTTGCGAGGGACGCGGAATGCTTCCAATGGGCTCGGTAGGTATTGGCATAACGGACCATCTCCTCGTGGGCGGGATATCTATTGAGTATTGAATAATATAGTGACATTTCCTTAGTTGCATGCTATGTTGTGGGCATGGGAAATCCGGCGGGAGTTCGCAGAGATTTCGAGGCCTTGGAGCGGCGGCGGATGCAGGCCGCGCGGCTGCTGGAGAAGGGCTACAGTCAGTCAGAAGTGGCCCGGCGGGTGGGAGCCCACCGCCAGTCGGTGAGTCAGTGGGCGGCCGAGTTACGGGAGAAAGGCCGCGCCGGACTGAAGAAGGCGGGCCGTGCTGGCCGTAAGCCACGCTTGCGCACGGAAGATCTCCGCAAGATCGAGCAGGCACTCCAACGCGGTCCGGAAGTTCTGGGCTACGAGACCAGTTTGTGGACCACCAACCGTGTGGCCCATCTGATCGAGCAGGAATGTGGGGTTGCCTACCATCCCTCGCAGGCTTGGCGCATCCTGCGGCAGTTGGGATGGAGTTGTCAGCGTCCCACGGGCCGCGCCTTGGAGCGGGACGAAGACAAGATCCGACGGTGGAAGCAAAAGCGCTGGCCGGAGTTAAAAAAAAGGCCAAAAACGAAGGCCGCACGATCGTCTTCATCGACGAGAGCGGGCTGAGCGAGCGCCCCCACCGCTGCCGTACCTGGGCCCCACGCGGACAGACGCCGGTGCTGCAATACCACTTCAACTGGAAGACCTTGTCGGCAATCGCGGGGGTGACCTGGTGGAACTTTTACTTCCGCCTGTTTCCGGGAGCGATCCGTAGCCCGCAGATCGAGTTCCTCTCCCATCTGCTGCGCCACATTCCTGGCAAGCTGCTGATCGTTTGGGACGGGCTGCCCGGTCACCGTAGCCGTGCGGTATGGCAGTTCGTACAGCAACAGCGAGGACGTTTGTGGCTGGAGTATCTTCCCGGCTACGCTCCCGAACTGAACCCGGTCGAGTATCTGTGGTCACACTGGAAGCAGCACGAATTACCTAACTTCTGCCCCACCACCTTTGGACAGTTGAGCGATTCCGCACGCCAAGCGCTGCGTCGGATGCGCCGTCGGCCTACCCTGGTCTGCGCCTTCTGGCAACAAGCGGAACTGTTCCCGCTGTAACTATATTATGCAAAACTCAATAGATGAGTTATGTATCCTGTTGTCGTTATCGGTTCTCAGAGGAAACTGTGCTCCAACGATTCTGGATTCAAGCAGATCTTGAAGTTTTTCGAGGTGTCCAAATGCAGGAAGGGCCAACTCTAACGCTCAATCAACCGCCACTGCGCGGTACTGTGGAGCATCAGCTTTGGCGTTTCGCACTGATAGCGAACAAGTCATCGCCGCATCCGCTGGACTGGAAAAGGTTTTATCGGTTCATCGTCGTGGCGCATGGACGGCGGGTCAAGTGGACCGCAGACGAGTTGAAGTCCAAGCTAAGAGCATTTGGGTTTGACGAACGACATGTCCAAGACTTGGCATGGGCTTACTGGCATGGTCGTTGTGCGCTGTACATGCAAAAGCCGCGCCTAATCACTGAGTCGCACTGCGGGTGGATGAAGAAGGAAGGCATCCCATGGAATTAGGGCATCCCCCTGCTGTACGAATTTGGGTGAGGCTCAGGCCGTCTGCGTGAAACACAGTCGTTCTATTACACTTGTATGCCGCTAAAAGCATTCCGCTCTGGACGCGCACAGACTGCTGAAAACACATGGCTTCGGGCTTTCATTCCGCTGAAGCCGGCTCCAGGATCACCCCGCATAGTCGGCTCAACTCGCGGCAGTCGTCGTCATTAAGCCTACTAAGGCGGGCGCCCACGGCCGCGTCAATTTCGGGCTGCATCCTGGCGAGCAGCTTCAAACCCTTAGCCGTGATTCTGGTCAGGGTTTGGCGCTGATCGTCATTTCCACGAGACCGCTTGACCAGGCCATGGGCTTGCAAACGGTCCACCAGACGAGTGACGTCGGGAGCGCGGCCGATCATGCGCCGGGCGATCTCGCAACGGGCATGACCCCGGGGATGAACCCCTCGCAGGATGCGCAGTACGTTGTACTGCGGGCGGGTGATGCGATGCATTTCGCAAAGCTCGTCCATGAGGTCGTTCAGCGTATTGGCCGCTACTAGAAGGCTCAGAAGCGCTTCCTGCAAAGGGTCGGTGAACTGCGGTTGGCTAAGGCGTCGGCTGAGGGCCTCGTTCATGCCTTCTTTATAGCCAGAATTTGCGCGCTTGTCACACACTGCGGGCTGTTCGTGCGACGGTCGCGGACACGGGTAAGTCAATTCTTGCCGAAAGTAAGAGCCCTCCGGCCGAAACCGGAGGGCTAGATGCCACGGGGAAAAACTTCAACCCCGAGTTGGGTGCGGATTGGGCATCGATCATGGCAGCGCGGAGGGGGACTCTCGCACTCCATCATGAAGTTAAGCATGATTCGACGCCGCCACGGTTAGCGGAGAACTTACCTGTCTTCCGTCGGCGAAATCGATCGCGCAAGAATTTTGGTTCCCAGCGCCCTGTCTCGCGCTGGAGATCTAGTACGCTGGCTTTGCTTCGCTCGCACTCTTGCTCTGTGCAATAGACGTGCCACATCAGAATTTGTAAGTCAAAGTGGGTTTAGCGAAATCGGCCGACGCAGCAGAGGTGTAATTCCTACCTTGAGCGCGCAATTCTGCGCCGGTACCGAGCGTCGCCTAACCGTGGGATTACGGCGCCGTCATTTTCCGGAAGATCATCGGAGTTCGCCCCGCAAGCGCCGCAGGGCCCAGCGCGCGTGTTCAGCAACCATCGTGTCGTCATCGCGACTCAACTCTTCCAGTACTGGCAAGAAGCGTTCGTCGTCGCTGTTTCCGAGCACGATCGTGACATTGCGCCGCAGGCCGTTGAACCGTGCCCGTTTCACCGGCGAACCGCGAAATACTTCGCGGAACTCTTCCAGGCTCAGGCCAGCCAGCCAATCCAGATCGGGGTTCACCAACGAAGCTCGTGGCTGCAACTCTGGCGTATTTGTCACGGGGATTTCACGGTTCCACGGGCAAACGTCTTGACAAATGTCGCAGCCGAATACCTGACGGCCGATGCCGGAACGGAACTCTTCAGGAATCGCGCCCCGTTTCTCGATCGTGAGATACGAGATGCACCTGGTGGCGTCGAGTTGATAAGGAGCAGGGAAGGCGTTAGTGGGGCAGGCGTCGAGACAGCGCGTGCACGAGCCGCAGCGGTCCGCCGGAGGCAGATCGGGCGTCACTTCCAGCGACGTTAGCATGACGCCGAGGAAGAGCCACGATCCCAACTGCTCGTTCAGGATGCAGGTGTTCTTGCCAATCCAGCCGATCCCCGCGTACTGCGCAAAGATGCGCTCGATGACCGGACCTGTGTCTACGTAGCACCATGTACGCGGCGCGGGTAGCTTCTTCTGCTCGCAGATTTCAAGTAGCCGTGCCTCCAGTGCGCGTAGCTTTCCGAGTACCACCTCGTGATAGTCACGTTGCGACCAGGCGTAGCGCGAGATCCATCCTTGTGCCGTCGTGCCGGTGTGTGTGGAGTAAGGATGATCAGTGTTGTAATTGAGGGCACACACCACGACCGAGCGTGCCCAGGGAGCGGCGTTCGACAGCGACGCGCGTTTCAATTCGCCCGCTTCATTGCGCGCTTCGAGATACTTCATTTCACCGGCGCGGCCGTCGGCGACCCATTGAGAAAAGAAGCGGTGCTCGGGCGTCTCGGCCACGCCAGCAACGCCCGCGAGATCGAAACCAATTTCGGCGGCAAGGCGTTTGATTTCGCGGCTTATGATGGACAAAGGGAGCGCACCGGACATGCTGCTCCGATTATAGGAGGGTGCCTGTCATCAGCCCTGAGCATTTGGCAGTTAGCACTTAACCGTTAATATCCAGCGGTGCCCAGCCAAGCTGGTTTTGCTCGCGTGCTGGTTTTGGTTTCATGTCACGGGGCGAGGCGAGAATGAGTGCAATCGGGACGGTGTAGCTTCTACGGTCCGTGAAATTTGCAGAACTACCCAGCTAGGCACAAGAGGCTTGGATGGGCACCCTCGGAGAGCTAAGCCGACCACCCGCCCGTCCGCTTTCTTCCGGCCGCCGCCAAAAAAAAGGGGCACCATCGGCTATTCATTTCTTTTGCAGGGCTTTGATTTGCTGGATCAGCGTGTCGATTTCTTCCGGTGTCAGCTTACTGCTGTACTTGGGCATGCGGCCCTTGCCATTGGTAATGATGCTGCGCAGATCGTCGGCGGAGGAGGCGGTGGTCTTTTCGGAGATGAGCGATGGGCCGCCGAAATGGCGGCCCTCGGCGGTTTTACCGTGACATTTCGCGCAGTTTTCTTGGAAGACAGGATTCGCCATTAGACCGGTAACAGGCGGTGGAGTTTGGGCAGCGATTGCAGTGAGTGCAAATAAAAAACAAACGGAGAGGGTAAGGCGGAATGTTTTCAAGCGAACCTCGTTCGGTAATCACTTCGCGTGGGTTTTAGATGCTGTAAAAGAGTTTCGGGGTGCGGGTGAGCAGGCTGTGCCAGAGGATGTCGCGGTTTCACGCTGGAGCACACCTGGTGCGACCGAAAGAAACGGTTTGGCGTGCACCTGGCGCGGGTGTAGGCTGTGACGCTCGGGTGGCTCTACACCCTTGCGAGCGAGGTGCGGTGCCCCAAGTAGGCCCAGTAGAGGGGTGGTCGCCAGGCACCCTCGTGGTGGTTGCATTGGCCGCCCTCGGCCTCGCACCTACCAGCCATTTAACCATTGATTTTTAGTGCTGATTTCTGCTGACCTGGCGCATGATTCTTGCTACACTTCGCAGCCACCCTCAGGGTGGTTTCCATTCCAATTCGAAAGGATCAAGCCAATGCATCGTGCTACCGTGAGAATCCTCTTCGTCTGTGTTTGCGTGATGACATTTTGCCTGGCCGCCTCAGCGATTACGCCGACTACAGGAAAGTTCGACGTCACTTTCGAAATTACCATCAACTCCAATCTTCCGGCCGACGCGCCGATTAGTTGCACACTAACGGCAATAGTGGAGGGTGAAACCAACCTCATCGACGACTCAATGTCCGTGGCCGGCACCCGAACCGGTAACCACGCAACTTGCGTCGTGTCCAGGTATTATTCGTGGCTGCTAATGCACGCGAGCGGAGACATGGTAAGCCTCTCGTATACCACGGTCGACTCAGCACAGGGTCTCCCGTTTCGTGAGAACGCTCAGTCAGCCACGATAGCTGTTCCGACAAGCGGCACAGCTACCCACATCTTCGTCACGGTGGTCTTGTAGGACGCTGCCTGTAGAGATTCGGTGGATGGCCCTGCACTAGACTAGCATTCTGGGGATGCCCACCCGAGCTGATTTTGCTTGGGTGGGGTAGTTCTGTGACCTTCACTCGCAACGGCGACGGGTGCCCCATCTTTCGCGCATGGTTTTTGCGCGAAGGAGGGAGCGGCGTACCGGACCGGCTCTCGTCGCAATCAAACAAAATCCATCGCCGTCTATAGTTTTCGTGCCCACCCTTTCGCAAAAGAAGCGAAAGGATGGGCACCAGGCATCAGTTACCGAGGCAGTTCGGAAGATCACAATTTGGCGGCTTGTGATACGCCAACCGGAATCTAAGGGCCACGATGGAGATTCCGCTCCAAGGGGAGAAGTCGAAATGGCTCAGACTGAAATCTCTGTCCTACAGCCCGCCCTTCCGGTTGTTACCAACAATTACTATCTTGCGGCCGACCCGTTAAAGCCAGTCGGTGGTGGCGCGGCTGCTCCGGCAGACTCCTCTGCCTGAACTTGGACTTCACAGCGTCAATATAAGTTTTCCTCATCGTTTCGTATACGCTCGAAAAGTTGAGGTCGGTGGCTGCCGGAGCAAGTATCGGCGCGAGGCTGCCGGGGGCCTGCGGTTGAGACCAAGGAACTACTGACGGCCAAAGAGGTGGAGGAGTTGCTGCGGATCGATGTGAAGACGATCTGCGGCTACGTCCAGCGGGGTTTGATACCCTATGTTCGGATACAATCGAATTTGCGGTTTGTGAAGTCCGAGGTTTTGGCATGGGTTGGGAATCTCTCCCCCTACTTTGGTCTACCCAGCCAGGAATACTGCCATGCGACGGAGAGATTCTGGTAATCTCCGCCAAAGCGGATGTATGTGCCGTTGTTGTAACTAACCTTCAGCGTTTGGTGTTTGCTCACCGGGACCGCGCCCGTAACTCCAATGCGCGAACTCGTTTGGCGGGTAGCTGGATTGGCTATGCCGCTCAAGCTGGTAACGCCGCCGAACCAGAAATTGCCGTCTAGCGAGAACCAAAGCCGTAGCTTCACATCGTAGCTCAGGTGGCCTTCGAAGGAGCCGATGGGCGCTTCCGTTTGAGGCTGGGGATGTGGGGGTGAAAAGTACTGAGGATTGGTGGTGTAGAACCAGACTCCAGCGTAGCTATCGAGCACCCAGTGGCCCCAGCGTTCGGAATAACCAAATTCCGGTTTAAACGCCCAGCGGTTGGTGCCCCAGTTGATCAGCTTCGTCGGCTCGTATTGGCCAGTGGGGGCCAACACCTTGAGACTGACACCCAGCAAGGTCTTTTGATGCCATTTCGCAAAATCTTTTGGTTGCATTGCCGGGCCGCCCTTGAGGTTCACGGCCAGCCGAAAAGTAGAATCCAGGAGGCCGGAGCGGTAAAGCTGTTTCTGACTCCCAAGCAACTTGCCCTGGAAGGTTCCTACCGCGTAGGGCAACGCGGCGTTAACGTTGGCCGAGCGGCCGAAGAAATTGAAGGAATGATAGTAGGTGAAGATTGGCACACTGTATGTCCCGGTAGCGCCAGTAATTGGAAGTGCACCATTAAAAGAAAGACCGCCGTCATAGAAAGAGTACGTCAGGGTAATCGCATTGGAATGGAGTGGTGTGATTACATACGCGCGCGGAGAAAGATCCTGGGCACTGAGCACTTGCAGTGACCCGACTGCGATTGCAGACCACCACCCGAGCTTGAATAAGAGTCGCATCCTCTTACCGGGGACTCGCTGTCAAGAGCCAGGAATCCACACTTCCGTTAGAGGTCGATGTTGACGATGGCTGCATAAGTGAGAACGTCTGCCGCAAACCTCTTGAAGAACGAGAACCGCCATTATTTGGGCGTGAACGGGGAACACGTCCAGAAAAACCCCGCCCAGCACCAACAGCGCAGGTTGACCTTTACTGCAGCAAGATCAACAGGATGGCAACCGCGATTGCGGCGGTTTGCGTTCTGGTGATGGCGCCTCTCGCCGTGGAGAAGCAGCCAGCCACCAGGAGGACGATCGAGACGGGAGCGAGTCCCCGCCACCCCGAGCTATTAGCCCCGATTTTCAGTAACTCCAGGAAGATGGGGACTTGAGCTGGCGCTGTCTCAGCCCGGCATCCTGTTGCAATGCGGCTTTTGCCGCAGCGTCACTCATGGCTTTGGGGCGCGTTCCCTTTCAGGCGGTACACCATGGCCGTCTTGGTTACGCCCAGCGCCAGCCAATCCTGCACATCCTGCTGCAGCGTGACATAGAATTGCGCGGCCAGTTTCTTCTGCTTGTCGCCCACGGCCTCTCTGCGATCAAACTTGACCTGGAAAGCGAACTCTCCCACCAGAGACTTGTGCTCGCCGCGGGTGCGCCACAATCCGATGTCGCACTTGCCCAGCATTCCTTTGCCGAAGTCCAGTTGACCAAGTGGAAGCAGGACTTCTTCCACAATGCCTTCGTTCACCAGGCTGATTTTTTCGTTATCAGCTCCCTTGATGGCGGCAAGCGCCGGGAACACTCTCACCAGAGTGGCCACCGAAGTTCGGTCTGCGTCGTGCATCTGGCTCAATCCGAACTGGCAGTTGTGCGAGTAGAGGATGCGGTATCCGCCGACTTGGTCCTTCAGAGGGAGGGCCTCGGCTTTGAACTTGATCCGGTAGGCCCCGGCAATCTTGGGACGCACATCAACCGCGGTAGCCGCCTGCTCATCAGGGTGGCGGAACTTGAAGACGATTTCCGGATCACCGACGGGAAAGCCATCCACGTAGGCGATACGGCGGCGCAAGATGAAGGCGCTGTTGTAAAGACGAAAGTCTGACGTGTCGCCGAAGGTAATCTCCCTGATCTCCGGCCGCAGACCGGTCTTGGCATCGGTGATGAACCCCACGCCGACTTTCTTGGCCGCGCGCTGTACGATCTTGCCGAATTCGCGAAAACTCTCGACCGAAGTGAAACGATCGGGCTTCAGGATGAGCTTGGCCTCCAGATATTGCACTCGATCCAGAGGCGTGCCGTCGGCATAGGCTTGCCCCGGTGCAACGGTCTGCGAATCGGGTGTTTTGATCAGGGATGACTTAATTTTGTCTTTGCCCTTATCCTTCTTGTCTTTCTTATCTTTCTTTGCCACTCCAATACCCCCATGTGCGTGGTCGCCTAATGTTGAGAGCGCGAGTCGGCGACGTGCCCTACATAATTACTCTCTCAGACGCGGGAGCGCCACTGAAAAAATTCCTAGTTTAGGCTATGCAATTCAGGTAGATGGAGATGCTTGAGCCCAGAGGCCCACACCATGGTGGGGGCTCCTGTGAGGAGCCACTGGGAAGCTGCTGGCCAGTTATTTTGCGTGAGCGAGCGCTTCCGCCTTGCGAATGGACGCCTCATGCAGATCGTAGGCTTCGAGGGCCTTACGGGCTCCTTCGCGGGCGCCGCTGGTACTCATTCGCTTCTCCGCTTCGGCGAAGGCATCTTCCGCGTCCTCATGGGCGTTGTACGCGTCGTCGTCCGCTTCCTTCACCCGCTTAACCGCGGCCATGACTTGGGAATCGATCTTCGGGGCTTCTTCCCTTTTACCGAGCTTCGCTTTCTGCTGCGCTTGTCTGGCGTCGCCGTTTTGCGACACCAACTGGTTGTAAGCAATCTTTAGATCATCACTCCAAGTGGCCTTAACCTTCATCTCGAATTCATCGAGGGCGGCTCTGGCTTCGTCGGCGATCTCCCGTACCCGCTTCTTTTCCAGGAGCCACTTCCAGACACCCCATTCCATTCCTTCCGTCATAATCGCTTTGGCTTCTTCGACAGCGGGAAGTTTTCGCATGGCAGACCTCGCAAACAAAAATACTAAAAGCGTAGACTAAGCGCCCAGAGTCCACGCAGAGATTATCGTTGTGGGCCGGTGAGCGGACAATCCAAGCGCTCCGTTACGGGACACACCCCAAGCTTGCCCGCGCAGCCTTGACGGCGGCGCGGACATTCTTTTGGCTCATGTTTGGAGCCCATGGGTCGGTTGCGGTTCCGAACGCAGCATTCTACTAAGACAACAAGCGGCAGCCGCCAGCCATCCTTGAGCTACTTCTTCAGAATGTTCTTTCCAAACGAGAACTTCGTTCCCACCACGACCCGCACGCTGTTGCGACCGCCATTCAGTAAATTCGAGAAAAAATCATAGTGAACAAAGTCGGAGGCCACACGAAGGCCGAAGTTCGGGGTGATCTCCCAGGTGACCCCACCTCCGAAGCCGTAAAACACTACCGTGTCAGATGCTGTCGTTTTCCCGTTCAAGAGGCCGGCGACAAGCTCTGCGATGACTGGGTTGTTCGGCTTGGCCGTGAAGTTCGCGTGCAGCGCCCCGAGCGCCGGACGCGCGAACAAAGTCACCTTCTTCAGTTTGCGGTAATTGAATTGCGGCCCGGCCTCATATGTATAGGTGGAAGAGTTGTAAGGGATCGCCGCTGGTATTCCCAACTCTTGGAGGATCGGCAGAAACGGCGCCAATTTCGCCTGCGTTGCCGAATTAAGATAGTTCGGCAGCACTGAACTGTGGCCGTTCTGAACGCTGAAATCGAAACCCAACGTCAACCAACTTTTCCAGTTGTACCCAAAGTCACCATCGAATCCGCGCTGAACCAGATTCAACGACGGTGTGCTGAGGTAGGAAAAGGCCTCAAAAGTGGAGAACTGGGGGATGTTGGTTTGTTGTGAGAAACAGGTGAGAGTGGTTAGAAGAACGAACAGGAGAACGACGGAGAGAGTTCGAGGCCGCATGCTAAATCTCCTTTTGCTCGCCCTCAAGTTGGAGCAGGGCGGCCAATTACAAGTTTTCAGCGGGGCGTAAACCGTGAGTGTTCCTTCGCCTCACTGGCTCCGTCCCAACTGTACCTGAATCCAGTTTGCGCCATCAAAGCGAGCGGATCAGTAACAAAATGAAATGTTTGTGGTCTTATTCCCAAATTGGCACGCTGATGGAGGAGTCAGGTTTGCGCCCCTGTCACAACAGAGCTGTGACGCCGCTCGTTGGCAAATTCAAACGGATATGCTGTGGATCGGGTTCAATTTATTCCAGGCCCAGAATGCTTGCGTCGCGGTTCCCCTCATGACAAGTGCTGAATCTTGGTAGATGCTCCGCCAGCGATGGTTGTCCCATTTCATAGCACGAGCCGCGAAAGCATTCTGCCTAATCTGTACGCGCTTCCGCCAGGCGATTTGCGATTATGGCGTAAACCGATGCGTTGAAGGCCAACCCGATGTGCGTGCCCGAAACTTCAAAGTCGCTGGCGGCATTTCCTGTGATGCAGTACCGCCAATCGACCACGCCGTCCTGGCGGGTATAGATTGCGGTTTCGAACATCGAACGTGGCATCTTGCGGCGCAGGGAAGACAGAAAGTTGCACGTGCACCGTCCGGTATAGCAGGTGGGCAGCACCCCGGGCCCGTGCTCTTTCAAAATTTGCTTGCGCACTGCTTCGGCGGCATTCAGTACTGTGCGATGAGCCACCGTGCCACGGAAGGGCGACCCTAGGGTGACTACGGACGCGATATCGTCCGGTCTCTGATTGGCAACCGAGCGGGCAATGATGCCACCCAGACTGTGGCCTATCAGATGAATCTTGCGCTCGGTTTCGAGGAGCGCCTTTTCGATATTCTCATTAAGACGGTGCTGGATCAGAAGATTCGGGCATTCCGCGTTGAGGCCAATACCCGAAAAATAGGGACGGTATCCAATGCGCGCCAACCAGGAATGGAGTTGCTTCAGATAAGAATCAGTGCCTAGGAATCCGGGAACCAGCACAACTCCGGAGCCGTCACCTTGTGGAACCCCGAGACCATAGTAGACAGGTGAGGCATGTAGTAGGAGAAGCTCTGCCCCAAATAGCGCCTCCTTCCAAATTGTGATGTCAGCCTCAGCATAGTCTTGTCGATAGCCATTGTTAGGCGGGGCCATAGGCGATAGGGTGATCTTCCTTATGTGTTTGAGTTCCGCTTGCGGCCCCACAGTCGCCGAAGCGGTTAGCGCCCAACAGCCTCACGGCGGACGGTCGTGCACCATCTCCGGTGGGTTAGTGTAAATGGAGCGGCCAAGAGTTGCCAGAGATTTGTAGGATTTTGTGAGAGAAAGGAAGGCCCTGGGCTGGATCGGCGGGATTGCAGGCACTTGCGATCCTGCAAATCGAGGCGCCACAGCATCGTACTGAGGCGCCTCGAACAACTTCCACAAGTCACACCCTGAGGAGTTACGCCGTTACAACGTCAACTCACTTTTCAGGCTGTAGCGTGGGTTGGTGTCATCTTGATTGTCCGCCCTGGGTGCTTCCTGTGGCGAACCGTCTTGGTAGCCGGTTTGTGCTCGGGGGGACGTTTAGTAACGGTGTCGATCAAGGCTTTCTCCGCATTCACAAAATGCTTCACGTTGTCGCGGGTAAAATCCGGCAGTTGCGTAAACGCATTTGGTGAGATCATGTTCAGCGAGCGGTTGGTGGCTTTAAGGCTCGCATTGACCTGATGGCCGGCTACGTCCATCAGCTTCTTTTGTGCCTCGATGAAAGTATCGGTGGCGTGGCGCGCCAACTCGGTGATCTCTGTCGCCTTCCTGGTTTTGCCGTTCTTGCCTTCAGTAGCCTGGGTGGCCTCTTCCTTAATGACGTCCAGGAACTTTTTCTGCGCGTGGACGAAAGTGTCGAAGCTGTCGCGAGCGGCTTCGGCCAGACCATCGGCGTCATAAGGCTTGCCGGCCTTCACCGCCGTCAGCCAGCTGTGCACCTGTTTGTTGGCGATCTTAAGAATGTCCTGCTGCATCTCGACAAACGTATTGAAACCGCGACGCATGAAATCGGTGAGGGCTGTGGCTGCCGGAGAACCGCCAACCCGCTCCTTCACGCCGTTGGTGACAAGTTCATATTCCTGCTGGGCCAAGCCGAGGAGCAACTTCTGTCCTTCAATGAAGTTCGTCACTCCCTCTCCAGTCAGATCGGTCAAAATCTCGACCGGACAATAGGCGGGATCGTTCAACCGCTCCCGCAGCATGTGCATTAAATCCGCATTCTGACGTGTGATCAGATCAACCAGGATTCGTTGCGTGGCAAAAACGTTTTCGACACCCTGCTGTACCCATCCAGACAGCAAGGAAACAAAGGATGACTCCCGAGAGACGGCCGTATTGAACTCGGACTTAATCGTTCTAGGCATAATGACCTCCAGTTTTGCTGCAATGCAGCATCAACTAAAACGTAGTATTTGTTGCGCTCCTTGTCAATGCAAAAGTACAATTATTTTGCGATGCAACAAGGGAGGCAACCATGCGTGCCAACAAAGTGGTCATCAAGAAGTACGCAAACCGCAGACTCTACGACACTTCTGGGAGCCGCTACATCAACCTGGAAGACATCGCCGCCTTAGTCCGAAATGGGAAAGACTTGCAAGTTGTCGATGCCAAGACCGGGGAGGACCTGACCCGTGTGACCTTGACCCAGATTATCGTGGAAGACGCCAAGGAGCAACCAACCGGATTGCCGCTGGAACTGCTGCGGCAACTCATCGTTGCGTCCGACCGCGTCGGCCAGGAATTCATCATGTGGTATCTGAAGTCGGCGTTCGACGCTTATAAGAAAGTGCAGAACAGCTTGGAAGACCGTCTGACCAAGGTGCAATCAGTGGCCATGTCCCCACTACAAATGATGAAGAATTTCATTCCGGGCGCAGCGACTGAAGAGGCAAGCGAGCCAAGTACAGAATTGCAAGAACTGCGTGAGCGCATCGCGGAGATGGAAGCTCGTCAAACGAAACCTAAGGCGCCGAAAAAACGCCGTCGCACTAGGGCATAGACGGTTGTTGAGCGAATTGTTCCAATGTTCACGCCAGTCCTTGACAATCGCATCCTGGCGGCTCACGATTCGCAATAGACCAGACCCTTATGGCGCAGACTGCAAACATCGTGCAGTTGAAGCCTCGCACGCTGGAGGCATTCGAGACGTACATCCGCGAGGCCGAAGCAGCCATGGAGCCGTCGTTGCACGGGCGCGGCGCATTCCTGTGGTCCGACACTGATCCCCAGATAGCCCAGCAAGTGCGGCATGGAGAAATTGCCGCGCAATTGTGGTCGGGTGACGCGTCCATCAAAGTAACGAATGGCCTGATTCACGACTGGATTGCGGCCGCACTGATTCCGGGTACCACCGTCGCCGACACTCTCGCCCTCATTCAGAATTACGACAATCACAAAAATGTTTACAAGCCCGAGGTGATGGATTCGAAACTAATCGCGCAGGATGGCAACGATTTCAAGATATTCTTGCGGCTTCTGAAAAAGAAAATCATTACCGTGGTGCTCGACACCGACCACGACGTACATTATTCGTCCGTGGACAATGCTCACTGGTGCTGTCGCTCCCATACCACGCGAATAGCGGAGGTGGAGGATGCTGGCACGGAGAAAGAGAAGGTGCTGCCGCCTGATACGGGTTACGGCTTCCTGTGGCGTCTGTATTCCTATTGGCGTTTTCAGGAGCGGGATGGCGGCGTGTTCGTCGAGTGCCGCGCTATTTCGCTGACCCGCGACATTCCCATTGGACTGGGATGGGTGATCGAACCCATCATCCGTAAGCTGCCCAAAGAGTCGCTGATCAATACGCTGAAAGCCACACGCGATGCGCTAAATGCGGCGTAGCGGCTTGCGAGTTTTGCTTGTTCTGATTTTTGAATCTGCGCGAAAGTGATGATACCGCTCGCTCTCTTCGTCTCGCTTCTCTTCCTCTACTCCCTCGTGTCTCAACGCTTGGAGCGGACCATCGTTACTGCGCCAATCTTCTTCACCGCCGCGGGAGCGCTGCTGTCTCCCGTTTTGCAACGGATTCTAGGAACCGCCGTCAATTCGGAGATCTTCCTTGGCATTGCCGAGGTTGGTTTGGTAATGCTGCTTTTTACGGATGCCAGCCGCACTGACCTCAATGTTTTGCGCAGCATTCGCAACCTGCCAGCGCGGTTGTTGAGCACAGGCCTGTTGCTGACCATTCTGCTCGGCGCAATGGTCGCGCGGCTCATTTTTCCGCACCTCTCCATTTGGGAGGCGGGAATCCTGGGCGCCATCCTCGCGCCGACCGATGCCGGTCTGGGACAGATCATCGTGAACAGCCCGCGCGTGCCCACGCGCATTCGCCAGGCACTCAACGTGGAAGCTGGTCTGAACGACGGACTATCCGTCCCGTTCCTTCTGTTTTTCATCGCACTGGCTGCGGCTGGGACAATGGAGGGTCACGCCGCGCACCTGCCACGGTTCATCATGGAACAACTTGGGATCGGAGCAGTCGTCGGTGCTGGGATCGGCCTTGCCGGCGGGTGGCTGCTGGATCTCGCGCGCCGCAGGGCGTGGATGGCAGAATCGTTCCAGCAAATTGGCGTGGTAGCGCTGCCACTGCTCTGCCTGGCAACGTCGGAGATGCTTGGCGCGAGCATGTTCATTGCGGCCTTCGTCGCCGGCCTCGCCGTGCAGATCGGATTCAAGGAAGCCGGCAAGCACAGTGTCGAGTTTGCGGAGGAATGGGGACAACTGCTCAACCTCTCCGTGTTCTTCATCTTTGGCCTGGTGGTGGTGCGCAATTGGCCGCAGGTCAGGGTGGTCGATTGGGTGTACGCAGTCCTCAGCCTGACCGTGGTCCGGATGCTGCCAGTGGCGATCGCGCTTATCGGTACCCGTCTAAGCGCGGCCAGCGTGATTTTCATGGGCTGGTTTGGCCCGCGCGGGCTGGCGTCCATTGTCCTCGGATTGGTGTATCTCGAACAGGAAATGCACTTGCCCGGGGAACCAACCATCAAGCTCGCGGTCATGCTAACTGTAGCGCTAAGCATCTTTGCCCACGGAGTGAGCGCCATGCCTGGTATCAGTGTTTACGAGCGCAAGATCGCGGCACTCGACGCGGCCGCACCGGAGCACCAGAAGGTCAAGGTATGAGGACGATACGGATGCGGGCGAATGTTCTCTATTGAATCAGATAGTGGAGACACAACACGGGCGCGCGCTCAACTGCCGGAGTTCCTAAATTGAACGGTGCTGGGCTCTGGACATTATCTTGTCTGCTCGGAGTTCCGAACTCACGCTCAATGCGGCCAGGTTACGTTCCCACCGCCAGCTGTTTCAGCGGCTCCTTCTTCCGCCCTAGCCGGAGTTGCAAACGGTGCTGGCTGAGAGCCTGAGGCTCCAGGTGACCCCTTCTTGTGAACCGCCCGTTTCTTCGAAGGCGGAGTCTTCGCGACCTCGAGCGGAATCTTTCCATTCGGCCCGACTCTTTTTTGCCGCTGAGGCTTTGCTCCGACTTCGACTGCGGCCCAGGCAGCAGCACCTGCCCGCAACTTGGCAAAACTTTGATCCACGAACTTCTCCAGGCTTTCGAGGTCGGGTGCTGCGTGCACATCGCCAGTGAAGCCGAAAAACGCCGTGCCGTTATAGGTAAGAATGGCGCAATTAATGCCCATTAAGCCGCCGATGGGCACCCACGGGTACCAGGACAACATCTTGTGACCCATGAGGTAGAGAGGGAATTGCGGACCAGGGATGTTGGTGCAAATGATATTGCACAGGCTAAGCGGCAGTTGGCTGACCACGGGGCCAGCGTTTTTCCAGAAAGCGTTGGGCAGGGTCGACAATAGACCACCCAGCAAGCCGACAAATTCAGCCGCGCGAGTGCGCTTGAGGAACTCTACTCGTTCCGTCACCACGGCCAGCAGCTTCACGGGATCGCGCAAGTCCAGCGGGAGTGGCACCGGCACGAAGGAGATCTGATTTCCCAGTTCCGTGGCGTCTCCGTTGCCGCGCACATTCACCGGAACCACAATTCGGAGCGAGCGCCCGGCCAGGTCAACGCCACGGAGCTCGGCGTAGCGGCCAAAGGCCAAAGTCACCGCGGTAAGGACGACATCATTCACCGTCCCTCCGCAGGTGTTCTTGATCGCCTTGATATCGGCAAGCGGAACCTCCGTCCAGGCAAACTTCTGCGGTCCATTGCAGACGATGTTGAAGGGCAACCGCTCTGCCGGCGCAGCGAGTTCCGACAACACGCGAAGCATTTCGGCGGGAGCATCTGCCGGATTCGCCACCGCCTGCTCTGCCATGTTCATCAATCCCGTGTGTAGTGTTAGCGCCCCGTTGAACAGGGAGAGGTAGGACTTGGCCAGCCCGTCCAGGATGGCTGCTCCTGCATCCCTGGGCTGGGCCAACGCTGGAGTTTTGACCTGTATCTTCTTCTTCCTGGAGATCTGAGGAACAGCCGGACTGGCATCCATGATGACATTCATTGCGCCGACGCCAGCAATTCCGTCGGCCAGGCAGTGATGGATTCGAACGATGAAGCCCGTGCGCCCACCTTTCAACCGCGCCAGAGTGAAATCCCAGAGCGGCCGTTCGCGATCGAGGCTCTCGCTTACGATCTTCCCGGCCAGCGCCTTGAGTTCGTCCTCCGTCCCGTGCTTGAGCTTTACCTGTCGAATGTGGTTCCGGATGTCGAACTGAGGATCGAACTCCCAACGGGGAAGGCCAAGATCGAAAGAGGCAGGTACCACATGCTGACGATAGCGGGGGATCAGGGGAAGCTTCGATTCGATGAACGCACGGCAGTCCGCGAGCTTAATCTCGCCTTCGAAGACGCTGACGCCTGCGATATTGAGCGGCTGACCTGGGCGTTCGACATGCAGAAACAGCGCGTCGCCCCAGGAGAATGAATTGTTGCCGGCCCCATTTGTCATAGTAACTACCTTCTTCTAGGCTTTGCTTGCAGTTCTGGCCCACACGGGAGCCACTTCAATAATGTGGCTGCCCAACCGGTCGCTCCGGCGATGAAACCTTCAGGTCAGAAAGGAGAATCGTGACGTTAGCTTCACCAGTTTCAGCACCTTGTAAATATCGACGTTGACGCCGCGCAACACGACCTTAACGGCTTTCTCGTCCGCCGCTCCGGCTAACTTTTCCATCGCTCTTAGCCCACTCGGATCGATCCGGCGCACGGAGGAGAAATCCAGCACGACATCGCCCTTGGTACTGTCCAATGTTTCACCTGCCGCCTGCAAGGCGGGAACCACACGCTCTCCATCAATCTGAAGCCACTCAGCACTCGTTGTCATACACACGACCATTCCTCGGCAGTTTGATGTTGCGATACTCTGGCTACTGTTGCCACGCTGCGTCCCCGATAAGCGCTCCAAAACAGCTCGGACAATTCGCTCAACAGCGGCATGCGCGGGTTCGATCGCCACGAGGGATCGTCAAAGGCAATCTTGACCAAGTCGGGCATCGCCCGCTCGAATTCCTCCTTCGAGATTCCCAAATCGGCGATGGACCGCGGGATCGCCAATCGATCGAGCAACTGTTCTGTCGCGGCCACCAGGTTCTTCACCTTTTCGTCAATCGTCTGGCCGCCCAGACCCAACAGGTCTGCGACCATCGCATATTTCTTGTGCGCGATATACCCACGCTGGTTCGGAGACGGCATGAACTTGGTGGGTACCCCCGCATTGAAGGCGATGACATGCGGCAGCATGAGCGCGTTGGCCCGACCGTGGGCGACGCCGAAGCGCGCTCCGAAAGCATGAGCCAGCGCGTGATTCACGCCTACCGAGGCGTTGGAAAACGCAATCGCGGCAATGCAGGCGGCATTGTGCATCATGGTGCGCGCCTCCTCATCGTTGGGATGCTCATAAGCGATAGGCAGGAACTTGAATACCATTCGAATAGCTTGCATGGCGTTGGAGTCGGTGTAGGGTGAAGCGAAAATCGAGACGCCCGCTTCCAGCGCATGCGTCAAACAATCGACTCCGGTATCGGCGGTTAGGCCTTTCGGCATTGACATGACGAACTGCGGATCGACGATGGCGACATCCGGACTCAGCGAGTAGTCGGCGAGCGTCACCTTGCGCCCTTGCTCTTTGTCGGTCAGGACGGCAAACGGAGTGACTTCGCTGCCGGTTCCGCTGGTGGTGGAAATGGCGATCAGACGCGCCCTAGTGACTTTCTCGGTTGGGTACTGGACGACGCGCTTGCGGAGATCCAGAAACGGCGCGGCCAATTCCTCCAGATCAGCGTCCGGTGACTCGTACTTGAGCTTCATGATCTTCGCCGCATCGATCACGGAGCCGCCGCCCAACGCAATGATTTGGTCCGCCTTGTAGAAATTGAGCGCCTCCACTCCCTGCATGACGACTTTGACTTCGGGCTCCGCGTCAGGAATGACCGAGACATGCACCAGAGTTTCCGGTGAAATGTGGCGACGGACGGTGTCTACATGGCCGATGTGTTCCATGGCCGGGTTGGTGATGATGATGGTGGAGCGCGACGGGAAGTGGCGCAGGTTCTCCACGGCATTCATGTTGAAGTAAATCTGATTGGGAACTCGGAACCACATATGGGCTTGTGTCCTTCGCGCCACGCGTTTGATGTTGAGATAGTTGTACACGTTTACGTTATCAGTGGTGCTGTTGCCTCCACCGGTTCCGCATCCGAAGGAGAAGGTGGGCACCATGTCGTTGTAAACGCCACCCAGAGCCCCGATCGAGCCTGGCGAATTCACAATGATGCGGCCCGCGTTCATCACCTCACCGAACTTTTGGATAATCTCGTCGTTGCGCGAGAAAACGACCGCCGTATGTCCAATCCCTCCGGCATGATTCACGTCAATGCATACTTTGAGCGCCTCATCTGCGGATTTCGCCCGGTAGACGGCGAGCACGGGAAACAACTTCTCGACTGATAGCGGATAGTCGCGACCTACACCTAGAATCGGCGCAATCAGAAGCTTGGTGTGCGGCTTGACCTTGAGACCGATCATGCGGGCTATATCGGTGGCGTTTTGACCGACTGCCATGGGTTGCATGAATCCGGTGGTTGGATCGATTACCGTGCGTCCCAGGAGTTCCGTCTCTTTCTCATTGCAGATGTGTGCGCCCAAGTCGTTGAATTTCTGCAGTACGGAGTCGTAAATCTCGTCATCGATCACCACCGTCTGCTCGGAGGCGCAAATCGTTCCGTTGTCAAACGTTTTGGAGGTGATGATGTCCACGACAGCCATGTTCAGGTCTGCCGATTTTTCCAGATAGACGGGCGTGTTGCCGGGTCCTACACCCAAGGCCGGTTTGCCTGAGCTATAAGCGGCTTTAACCATGCCCGGCCCACCCGTGGCATCGATCAGGCCGACGTCTTTGTGCCGCATCAAGTAGGCATTGTCCTGTAGGGTCTGCGACTCCAGGCAAGTGAAAACGCCTTCGGGCGCGCCGTTCTTCACCGCCGCCTCATACATGATCCGTACGGCCTCGTAGCAACAATGACCGGCGCTAGGATGCGGACTGAAAATGACCGCGTTCCGCGTCTTGATGGCCATGATGCATTTGAACAGGACCGTCGAAGTGGGGTTCGTAATCGGGGTGAGCGAAAAGATGACCCCGATCGGTTCGGCCACTTCGACTACGCCGCGTTCCGGAAACTCGCGAATCGTGCCAACGGTACGTTTGTCCTTGACGTAGTTGTAGACGAACTCCGTGGCCACCATGTTCTTAAGGGCCTTGTCTTCCACAACCCCAAGCCTGGTTTCCTCAATTGCAAGGCGGGCCAGATATTGAGCTTGTTCCAGTCCTGCCAGGACCATCGGTTTGACAATGCGATCGACGTCCTCTTGCGTGTATTGTGTGAAGACAGCAGCGGCGGTGCGGGCTTGGCTGACAAGCTCTTCCAGGTAGGCAATCCGTTCTTCACTGAGGGTTGCGGCGATCTCTGGCATGCTTCTACGTCCTTTCAAATTCCCCGGGGATGGTGCCCCAGCATTTCAGCGGCGGTCACGGGATCTC
Organism: uncultured Acidobacteriaceae bacterium; assembly: GCA_963794545.1. GTDB lineage: Bacteria > Acidobacteriota > Terriglobia > Terriglobales > Acidobacteriaceae > Bog-257. The sequence goes on along the minus strand of CAWCEH010000005.1, from coordinate 406,116 downwards.
AAGTTCCCATCATGGGACAGCTATGACCCGAGATGCAGTGACGAGCGAACACCATAGGTGTGATTCCCGTTACGGGAATGGGGGAGCTTCGATTTGCGCAATCATCGCCGTCGCGCAGGTCGTTGTGAGAAGGTGAAAGAGACGGGGAGACAACGCATTGTTGCCCATGACTGCGATAATCAGGAACATTGGTTCCATCCGCACAGGAGGCCGACATGCCATCTGACAGCGGCGAATACGACTTCGATTTCATCGTCATCGGCTCGGGTTTTGGAGGGAGCGTTACCGCCCACCGGCTTATGGAGAAGGGATACCGGGTTGCGGTAATGGAGATGGGCCGCCGCTGGACACCGGAGAACTTGCCGCGCACCAGTTGGTCCATTCATCGTTGGTTTTGGCGTCCCAGTCTCGCGTTGCGGGGCTTCTTCAGCATGAGATATTTCAGGCATGTCACCATTCTGCACGGCTGTGCAGTCGGTGGCGGATCCATCACCTACGCCTGTACGCTGCTTCAACCTCCAGACAAAGTTTGGGACTACGGATCGTGGAAAGGTTTAGCAGAGTGGAAGGCGGAGATGCCGCGGCATTACGCGACTGCCTCGCGGATGCTGGGTGTTACGGAGAACAAGATTCTGGGACCTGCGGACCGTCTTCTGAAGAAAGTTGCCGAAGCCACAGGAATCGGAGAAACGTTTTACCGGACGAGGGTGGCTATTTTGCAAGCTCCTGAAGGAGAGCCTGGTGGCCAGACGTTCCCCGATCCATATTTCGGCGGAGAAGGGCCGGATCGGACGACCTGCATCGGTTGCGGCGGTTGCATGATGGGTTGCCGCCACGGGGCCAAGAACACCCTCGACCAGAACTATCTGTATCTGGCGGAGAAGCACGGCGCCAAGGTTTTTGCGGAAACCAGAGTGGTGGATGTCAAGCCGCTCGATGGAATGACCGACGGCAGTCGTGGCTATGGAGTCTCGACGGTGAAGTCCACGGCCCATTTCAGTCGCCATCCGAGGCGCTTCACCTGCCGCGGCGTGGTTTTTTCAGCGTCATCGCTCGGCACCATGGAATTGCTTTTTGATCTGAAGGAAAAAGGCTCTTTACCGGCGATCAGCGATCAATTGGGCAGGAAGGTGCGCACCAACTCCGAGTCCCTTATCGGAGTTCGCTTACCGGGCGCCGGTGAAGATTTGTCCAAAGGTGTTGCCATTGGATCGGGTGTATATATCGATGAACACACCCATATTGAAGCAGTACGGTATCCCGACGGCTCGGATACGATGGGCTTGCTGGCCACCATCCTGACGGCTGGCCGTCCCGGCCCCGGGCGGATCGCACTGTGGATCAGGAACCTCTTCGTCGCATTGCTGCAGCATCCCATAAAGACTTTTCGGATCCTGCAGCCGGTAGGCTGGGCGCGGGAATCCGTAATCCTGCTTTGTATGCAGGCGCTGGACGGGCACATTGACATGCGATGGGAGCGGCACTTCTACTGGCCGTTTCGGAAATTTCTGGTCAGTCGCGGCCAGAGGGTACCCACTTTTATTCCCACGGCCAATGAGTTTGCCGAGAAGTTTGCGCGGATTGCCGGCGGTACGGCGATGAGCATGTTGCCGGAAATACTGTTCGATGTACCCGGCACTGCCCATTGTCTCGGAGGCGCTGTTATCGGCCGCTCACCTGAGAATGGTGTGGTGGATTATCGCAACCGCGTTTTTGGATATAAGAACATGTATGTCTGCGACGGATCAGTTGTCGCAGCCAATCTTGGCGTCAATCCCAGCCTGACCATCGCAGCCCTGACGGAACGCGCGATGAGTTTTATCCCTCCCGTGTCGGACACGAGTTGGAACGACGCTGCGGAGCAAGCTGAAATGCAAAGCCGATGACGAACCGCCTCTCGCTGCTCCGTTTACTTCGGCATCAAACAGTACTCGCCGAGTTTCTCGCTGGTCGCTGGATCAGCCGTGGTCGGGTAGAGATCAACGTTGGCGCAGTCGTAGATTCCCCAATTCTTGGGAAGGCGCACCATCAAGTAAGTCCCGGCCTCCACGATCTTGCAGCCGGACATGCCTTTATTGCAATGCAAAGCAAAAGACTCTGCGGTTTGCTCAGGCGTAGCTACCTGCTGCACTGTGAGAATCACCACACCATTGTTTACTTCACCGCCTTTTACGGTGATGGTGGACTTTTCCTGCGCCATCACTTGAATTCCGGCCAATAACCCGAGAAGAATGATCGCTTTTCTCATAAGCGTAGCCTCCTCATTCGACGGTTCGTTCGCGCAGCCCCGCGCAAGTCGAGTTCGGCGGGGGGGAAGGATGCCATCGGTCTGCGCAGACAGCCTTGCGGATGAGCCTGCCCTCAGGTCAATGATCGCGCTTAGTGCATTGGTTTGTCTGTGACGAATGATGCATGATGCTGGGTCGATTTCCCGACCCGGGGCGGTTTCATTTCGGGGAAAGACATTGCCAGCGGGTAAGGTTTGCGGCCGGCCAGGTTATCTCTCGCAACAAGAAATCCGTGAGTGCACGCAAGCCGGGCCCCGGGTGTCGCATCCCCAGAATCTGTTCCCCCATTTTCCATAACGAAAATCTTTACGTTGGTGTAACATAAGCAACCTGTCGTTCATACTGTTGCTTCCCGTAACAAAATCGTATGGTCCGACGTTCCCTGGATGACCCATCCTTAGTGCTGAATCGCGAAGCCTCCTGGCTTGCCTTCAACTGCCGTGTGCTGGAGGAAGCCGAGAACCCGCGCAACCCTCTGCTCGAACGTGTGAAGTTTCTTGCCATCACTGCCCGCAACCTCGACGAGTTCTTCGAGATTCGAGTTGGCGGTCTGATGCAGCGCATTGAGGACGGCCAGACGGATCCCGGTCCAGACGGCCTTTCCCCGCAGGAAGAAGCACAACTGGTAGCACGTCTCACCCACGAGTTCATGCGCGATCAGTATCGCTGCTGGAACCATGCTCTGCGACCTGAACTGGCCCAGGAGGGCATTCGGGTCGTAGGGATGAAGGAGTTGACGAGCGAGCAGAGGGCGTTCGTCGAAGAATACTGCGAGCGCGAGCTTGATCCACTGCTCACTCCGGTGACCGTCGATCCAGCTCACCCGTTTCCCCGCGTCATCAACAAGGCATTGTGCCAGGCCCTTCTGTTGCGGAGGCGGCGCCGCGCTTCTACTAATTACATGGGCGTAGTGACTGTCCCGCGCGTGTTGCCACGGTTGATCAAGTTGCCGCCCCGCAATGGCAGCGAAGACTACATCTTTCTTGCCGACTTGGTTGCGTCGCACACCATGGAGATGTACCGCGGATACGAGATCATCTCCGAGGCCGCATTTCGCGTGACGCGCAACAGCAATCTGTACCTTCAGGAAGAAGAGTCGCGCAACCTGTTGGAATCGGTCCGCACCGAATTGCACAACCGTCGCAAAGGCGATGCCGTGCGTTTGGAAATCGAGGCCGATGCCAATCCTGAGATGGTAGACCGCTTGCGCGGCTACTTCGAGATGGAAGACTGGCAGGTGTACCGCACCGAGGGGCCGGTCAACTTGTCGCGACTTTTTCACTTTTATGAAGAGACGCAGCGGCCCGATTTGAAGTTCAAGCCTTTCGTGGCGCGCGAGCTGCAGTTGAACCGCAAATCGCGTGACATCTTTCAAGAGGTCCGCCATCGCGACATCCTGTTGCACCATCCTTACGATTCTTATAACTCCGTAGTGGGGTTCATTCGCGCCGCCGCGGACGATCCCGACGTGCTATCGATCAAGCAGACTCTCTACCGCACCAGTGAAGATTCGCCCATTGTCCGCGCCTTGATTGAAGCCTCCGCCAAAAAAGAAGTCACGGTTGTGGTTGAGGTGAAAGCGCGTTTCGACGAAGCCAGCAATATTCGCTGGGCGCGTTCGCTGGAAGACGCGGGAGTGCAGGTATTTCACGGACTGGTTGGCCTCAAGACCCATTGCAAGCTGGCTCTAGTCGTGCGCAAAGATCCGGATCACGAAACCCGGCTCTACGCCCACCTCGGGACAGGGAACTACAACTCGATTACGGCGACATACTACACCGACTTAAGCCTACTGACGGCTGACTCGGAGATCACGTCCGCGGTGCACGGAGTGTTTAACTTTCTGACTGCCTATGCGGAGCGGCCGAATTATGACCCGCTGCTGGTGGCACCCATCAATTTGGCGGAGCGCTGCATCAACCTCATCGCACGCGAGGCCGACCACGCTCGAAAAGGGCGTCCCGCTCGCATCATTGCCAAAATGAATTCGCTGCTCGACCTCAACATCATTCGCGAGCTATACCGTGCATCGCAGGCAGGCGTGCAGATCGATCTCATCGTGCGTGGGATATGTGGTCTTAGACCCAGGGTGCGCGGTATCAGTGATCACATACGCGTGCGTAGCATTGTCGGACGATTCCTCGAGCACAGCCGAGTACTGTATTTCGCCAACGGCGGCGAAGAGGAGATCTATCTAGGCAGCGCCGATTGGATGCCGCGAAATCTGTACGAACGGGTGGAAACTGTATTCCCCATTAGGGACCCGATGTTGAAACAGCGCATTCGGGGCGAGATACTGGAGGCATACTTGGCCGACAACACCGAAGCGCGTCTGCTGCAATCGGACGGCTCCTATGTGCATGCTGATTCGGCATTGCGTTCCGGGAGGCGCGGCGTCCGGTTTAACGCCCAGGAATTTCTGATCGCGCTTTCCGAGGGTAAAGTCACCTTGGATGCCATTCCAGCCCTGCCGTCTTATCGCCGGCGTAGCACTCGCCAGACAGTTAGGGCAAAATAGTCAACATGGATATTTATTTCCTGCGCCACGCCAATGCTGGGGAGCCAAGGATGAACCCCGCAAAGGATGAGAAACGGCCCATAGACAAACTTGGGATTGAACAGTCCCACGATGTGGGACGTGCTCTTGCCGCGCTCGATGTAAGCCCTGATGTGATTATCTCCAGTCCGTTACGGCGCGCGACCCAGACCGCAGCGGTGGTTGCCAACGAACTGGGACACGAAGACAAGGTCATCATCGATGCTGCGCTTCGGCCGGAGTCGAGCTATGAGAAGTTTCAGGACCTGCTTCGGCGCCACAGCCGAAGGGACGCAATTATGGTGGTGGGTCACAATCCCAGCATGACCGAGTTCCTGAACAAGCTTCTCTCCAGCGGTGCCCCGCTGAACGCCGTTGAACTGAAGAAGGGCGCGGTAGCCAAAGTCGAAAAGGACGGTCGCAAGCCTGCGGTGCTGAGGTGGTGCATGCCGCCCAAGGTGGTGCGCTCGATTCAGCAGGCTTCGGCCACGAGTTCGCGGCCGAAGACAGTCCGGAAGTAATTTTTCTCCTGCTCCACAGCCCACAACTCCAGCTCAATTCCCTCCGACGGACTCGGTGTCAGCACTAGGCGCACACGACCGTCCTGGTGCACCCGGACTTTCAACTGTTGCACCGCGCCACGGCGCCCTTGATCGAGGGCCCGCGCCAGGCGTAGCAATGCCACGGCCTTCGCGACGTGAATCTGGTCGATTCCAGGCAGAAGGCCCATTACGCGATCACTAGGCGAGGGCAGCGACTTACCAACATAGCGGGTGATGGCAGCGATGATGCGTCGCTGCAAGGGGGTGTACCCGAAGATTTCCGAGTGGGCGATGACGTAATAGGTATGACGGCGCCGTCCGGAACGATTGATATACGCGCCGACTTCATGCAGCATCGCCGCTGCTTCCAGCCAATCGGCGTATTGCGGCGGCAACTGGTGAACCGGCTGTAATCGGCGGAACAACTGCATGGCGAGATCGCGAATGCGCTGGGCAAACGGCAAATCGGCGCCGTAGTGCTTGGCTGCGGACAGCAAGGCATCGTGCCGCTCCGATTCCACACGTTCCCGCATGACCGCGCTGCCGTTGTAGTCGGCCATCATCTGCGCTAACAGGCCGTCGCGCAGTCCGAGCGGCAGGTAACGGAAGCTGCGCAGGTTACACAGTTGCATGAGTTCAGCGAAGACCATCGAGCCGGCAACGATGATCTCCGCGCGCCTTGGTCCGATGCCGGGGAGTACCCGCCGCTGCGCCAGGTTGCGCCTGCTCAATGTGTTCAGCAATGTTGCGACCGCGAGCTTGGGCACCGTCAACGGTTTGCTTTCGTTGTAGCCGCGGATTTTGGCGGCGTACAAACCCGAGAGCGCAGCCGGCGTGCCGGAGGTAGCGATGGATATCTGCAATTTCGCGCTGGCAATCCGTTTCTGGATGCGGGAAACCTCGCGTTGGATGAACCCACGCATCTGCTGTAGTTCTTTTTTCTTGGGTGGGTCATGATGGAGGAAAGTCTGGGTGAGGCGCACGGCTCCGATAGGGAGGCTGACCATGTCCTCGATGTGGCCGGAGATCGAGATGGTCAACTCGCAACTGCCGCCGCCCAAATCGATCAGCAGGACCCGACTGCTGGCGATGCGGGCATTGGAAAGTATGCCGAGGTGAATGAGGCGGCCTTCTTCCAACCCGGAGATGATCTCTGTTCTCCACCCGGTCGCGCTGCGCACCCAATCCAGGAAAGCGCGGCTGTTTCGCGCGTCACGCAAGGCGCTGGTCGCGACCACGCGCACGCGATCCGTGGCGTACGTTTGTGCGGCACGGTGAAACCGCCGCAGCACCTGCAAAGTGTGCGACATGGCCTGCGGATCGAGAGTGCCATTGGCAAATACGCTTTCCCCCAGACGTGTGACCTCGCGATCGTCGTGGAGCGTTTCCAGACGACCGCGTACGGCCTTGGCTATCTTCAGCCGGACCGAGTTCGAACCGATATCAACCGCGGCGAATGTTGGCATGCAATTTCAAGTACCCGCGTTAGGACTTGGAGCGAGCGGCTTGCGCCGAAGTATTCTTGTTCGCCACTCCGTGACGTGTGATCCGCAAAGTTAGGAAGATAGATGCCACCACGCCACTTTGCAACCGTTGCTCTCACCGACTTCGGCTTTGGGACACGCCTTCCCATACCCAGCCACCTTATATTCATCACATTGCAACCAGGTTAGTGCGAGTTGAAGTATTCTGTTTTGTGGCGCCAGTCTGGCCACAATTGCGGCCCCCACAAACTCCGCATCTTGTTCCTGTTTTATGGCCAAGCATTTCTGGGAATCCGAACGCGACCTGTTGCGCTCTACGTTGGAACAGGAGAAGCAGGAGTTTGCGCGACCCGCGTCGCGGCAATCTCGGCTGGGATTGGCAGTCCGTGCCCTGCGCCACCGTAACTTCCAGCTATTCTTCGCCGGCCAGGCCATCTCCTTGATCGGTACCTGGATGCAGACGGTTGCCCAGTCTTGGCTGGTGTATCGCATGACGGGCTCTGCCTTGCTGTTGGGAACGGTGGGATTCGCCAGCCAGATCCCAGTATTCATCATGGCGCCGATTGGTGGCATTGTCGCCGACCGCAACAACCGGCGACGCGTGGTCATGGGCACGCAAATCGCATCCATGCTTCTGGCGGCTGTACTGGCATTGCTCACGCTGTCGGGACGCATCCAGGTCTGGGAAATCATGGTGCTGGCCGCCGGGCTCGGCGTGGTGAATGCGTTCGACATTCCTGCGCGGCAGGCGTTTCTGATTGACATGGTCGGCAGGGAAGACCTGCTGAACGCGATCGCCCTGAACTCTTCTATGTTCAACGGGGCCCGCATCATCGGCCCCGCCATTGCCGGCATATTAGTCGCATCCATCGGTGAAGGCTGGTGCTTCTTCGCCAATGCAGTCAGCTACATCGCGGTCATCGTTGGATTGCTGCTCATGCGTATCGAGCATCCTGCCAATCTTGCCAACCAGGGATCGCCGCTGGAGAACATCCTTGAGGGATTTGCTTTCGTGCGGAATACGGGTCCCGTCCGCGCCATTCTGCTGTTGCTTGGAGTCGTCAGTTTTGTAGGAATGCCGTATGCGGTCTTGATGCCGGTCTTCGCGGACAAGATCCTGCACGGAGGTGCCCGGGGACTGGGCATTCTGATGGGAGCTACTGGCGTCGGAGCGTTGCTCGGCGCGGCCAGCCTGGCGGCCCGAGTCGGCGTCAAAGGGTTGGGGAAGTTGATTGCTTTTTCTGCGGGGGGTTTCGGTTTCAGCCTGATTCTCTTCTCGTCTTCGAGAATATTCTGGTTGTCCACCGTTCTGCTTGTGCCTGTAGGCTTCGCCATGATGGTTCAGATGGCTTCTTCCAACACGCTTATTCAGGCCATGGTTCCCGACAAGCTCCGGGGCAGGGTCATGTCGGTGTACTCCATGATGTTTATGGGCATGGCGCCGCTGGGAGCGCTTTCTGCTGGCGCTTTAGCCCATCGTCTGGGCGCTCCCTGGACGGTCGCGACGGGAGGAGTGGTATGTATCGCCGCGGCCATCTGGTTTGGCAGGCACATGCCAACGCTGCGCGCGGAGGCCCGCGAGTTGGTTCTTGCGCAAGGAATGACGGGCGGTTCGCCCGCGCAAGAGGTAACCAGCCGCGGATTGTCCTGAGCTGGCGGGTCTAGTGCGGCTGTGCCGCGGGTTTGTGAACTGTGGTGCCACTGCTCACCCCCAAGCGACGAAGCCGGTCGCGGGCCTGTGATGCTTCGATAGAGCGAGGATAGCGGGCGATGAGGCTGTTCAACTCACGAATGCCGGCATCGCGCTGCCCAAGCTCAAGCAGGGCGTAACCTTTCTTGAGTTGCGCCGCCGCTGCCTTGTTCCCACCGGGATACTGCTCCAGGACTTTGTCGTAGTCACGCACCGCCGCCTCGAAATTTCCCTGACGATACTCAATGTCGGCGAGATAGAACTGCGCATTCCCGGCGAGATCGGTGTTGGAGTAGTACTTGACGTAGTCGTTGAATTCCTGGGAAGACAAATCGTATTTCCCCGAGTTGTAATCCCGCAGCGCGTTGTTGTACAGAACGTCCGCCGGAGGCGCCTGGGAAGCAGCCGGATTGGACTCGGCTCCCGCTCCCGGGCTCGGCGATCCGCCGGCAGCCGTCATTCCGGGCTGTCCGGCTGACAGGTTCTGGCCGCCTCCCTGCATGTCGTCGAGTTGCTTGCTTACCTTGGCCAGGCGAGATTTCAACTCGTCCACCGTGTCGTGCAGCGACTGGACCTGTCCCGAGAGCTGTTCCATGCGGCCGTTGGTGTCGCTGGCCTGACCTTGCATCTTTTGCTGCAAGTCGTTTACCGCAGCGTTCATCTTGTTGACACTGTCCGCGCTCTGCTCGATCAGGTTTTTCATCACGCCCATGTTCATGTCGATGGATTGCTGCATGCGACCCACCTGGTCTTGCAAGGCCTGAACCTGGGTTTGCAGTTGGATCATTTCTTTGCTCACGCCGGCCGCCGGGATAACGGTCGCCAGCATCAATGCCGCGATTGCCGGCCAAGCCACATTGTTCCGAAGTTGCATAGTCCTGTCCTTCGCTCTGGTGATCAGACTACACCAGTGAAAAAAAAGGTATCAGAGATCCAAAGACTGTCGTCTGCTAAAGCCGGCTCCTATTGACAACAGTGGCTGACGGACGCGGGCCTGAGGCCGGTACCTACCCGAACCTCGCTTCCGTCAGCGACCTCTCCACTCTCAGCAGGGCGTCCGCTCCTACTTCTGATAAACAAAGTGAGCGCGGCGGTTTTGCTGCCAGCATAACTCGTTGCTCTCCGTGCAGAACGGTTTTTCCTTTCCGTAGCTGATGGTTCGCATGCGGTCGGAAGAGATACCAAGCTGCGTCAAAGCCTGCTTGGCTGCGTTGGCACGATTGTCGCCCAGCGCCAGGTTGTATTCGGTCGAACCGCGTTCGTCGCAGTGGCCCTCAATGCTGAACTTCATGCTCGGGTGCTGCTGCAGAAAACGAGCATCTGCCTGCAAGACTTGTTGATACTGTGTAGAAATGTCATAGCTGTCATAGTCGTAGAACACGTCCTTCATGTTCGCTGAGAACAACTGCTCCTCCGTGCCGCTGGAGGTTTGCGGCGGCGGCGGAGGAGGAGCTGCGACGACGGTGATGCGCGCGGTGGCTTCCTGCGTGCCTGAAACGTTCTTCGCCACCAGGTGGTAGGTCGTCGACTCAGCTGGCATTACCGTACGCGAACCGCTCGGGTCGACCTGGCCTAGTTGATCGATGGTCACGTCGGTAGCGTGTTCAGTCTTCCACGTCAAAGTGCTCGCCTGTCCCGCTTGAAGGGTATTTGGATTGGCCGTCAACGAGGCGGTTGGCGCCGGCGGTGGTGGTGGCGGGGGCGGCGGTGCCGTGGCCACTTTCTTCTTACCACAAGCACTGACGGCCAGCACCACGGCGAGGGCAACGATTATCCGGATCCATCGACTCCTTGTTAACTTCAACTCTTGTTCCTCCATCTTTCAGCGAGAGCACTCGCGTCAGTTCATGGCGGGGCCGAAGTGTGCTCCTTCCGCGCCCATAAGCATGCAGGGCCCAAGACTTACTTAAAACTCCAATTTGGCTGAGTGTTTTCTCCAGCCGTTGTCAATTGTCGTACCTCGCTTCCATCCGCGAGCATGGAATAAATCTGGACGCGGCCCGTGCGACTCGACTGAAACACAATGTGCCGTCCGTCAGGCGACCACGAAGGGAAATCGTTGCGCCCTTCTTCATGGGTCAGTTGTGCCCATTGTTTGCTGGCGACGTCCATCACATAGATGTCGCTGGCGCCGGGTGCGCCCGGCCCATAATGGCGTTCCCACGCAAACGCCAGGAATTGACCGTTCGGCGACCACGATGGCGACACAGCGTAGCCCTGATCGGTCACGCGAACCACGTTCGTACCGTCAGATGCCATGGTGTATATCTGAGGTAGCCCGGTACGCCCGCTTACCCAGGCGATCTGCGCGTTGGTCTTTGGGTTCCAGGTGGGCGAGACATCCGGCCCTTTGCTCTCAGTGAGGCGGCGAGCACTTCCGCCCGCGGAGCTCACGGAATAGATTTCCGTTTTGCCACTGCGCGAAGACGAGAACGCAATGGTCTGTCCGTCAGAGGACCATGCGGGAGAGTAGTTGCCACCTCCGAAGTGCTGAAAGCTCACAGGACGGCCGAGTTCGAGGGAATACATCAGAATCTGCCAGCCGTCCTTGGTCACGCCGGAGTAGGCGACGCGTGTCCCATCGGGCGAGACGTGCGGTGAAAGCGCAATGCTTCCCATATGAGTTAGCTGCTTCTGATTGGCGCCGTCATAGTCCATTTGCCAGATTTCTTTCGAGCCGCTGCGGTTGCTGACGAAGTACAGCTTGGTCTCTGCGATGCCAGCGACACCGCCGCCCAGACGGAGGATGATCTCGTCGGCGAAGCGATGCGCAATCACGCGGGCATTGGCATTACTAGCTTCTTCCCGATATTGCTTGCCCAACACCTGCGGAGACTGTGGATTCTTGGTGTCGTATAACCAGCCTTGAACGTTCAGCGATCCACCCTGAATTCCGAGATTGCCGAACGCCAGCATGCTCGCATTTGGCGGGGGATTGCCCCAATCGCTGAGATGCACCTCCTGCGGAGCGCCCGGGACCGACAGTGGATAAAAACTTTTCGACACCATATCGAAAATACCCGCCGATTGCAGGTCATTCCACAGGGTGACGTTGAAGGTCGCGGCCAGACTTTGGGTGCTCGTATCGGTGGTGACCTGCTTGAAGTCGGGCACGGCGAGTCGGACCTTCTCAACCCCAAGTCCGGTGCCGGTGCGAATCCAGTCCTGAGCCGAAGCGAGTGAGGCAGCAACGACAAAAAATAATGCGAAAAAGATGGTTGCGTATTTTTTCATGCCTGGCGATCCCATGATGTGCAAACTAACGGCGATAGTCGAACCAGAACTCGACGGCGACATAACGGCCTGCGTACTCCGGAGGTAGCGGGCCGAAGGTGTCGATGCGTTGGAGCGCCCGCATGGCCGACTGATCAAGCGACGGAATGCCGCTCGACTGTTCCACGCGTATGTTTTCCGGCTGCCCCGAGCGCGCGATCTCGAAATAAATGTAAACTCTGCGCGCCGTATCGATGTTGGGATCCACTTCATACTTCAGCCAGTTTTCCGACACTTTACGGCGCACTCCATCCACGTACCAGCCGAAACGACTGCCAAAATCGCCGTTGCCTCCGGTGAAGCTGAGCCCACCTTTCGCCCCACCCGCCGAAAACGAGCCGTACGGGCCGCTGACCGGCCCTCCCTGGCCAAAGGGAATTTTGTTTTCCTCCACCTTGGCAGTTTCTTTGGGCGGCGGCTTCTTCTGCGCGGATTCCTGAGGCCCCTTCTTCTTTACGTCGCGGGCGGGTATAGGAATCGCCTTTGGCTCCTCTTTCGGGATTTCCTTCGGCGGCGACTGCGTCAGTCCCTTCGATTCGTTGGCCAGCACATTTTGGGTCTGGGTCGGCGGCAAGGGTATTGGGATGCTGCTGACCAGAGTGGCACTCATCGCTCCGCCATCTCCACCAGTGCCTCCCCAGTTCTCGCCCCGGGTGCTGGGAATCAGATAGCCAAACAAAGCCAATGCGAACAGCGCGACGTGCAGCGTCACCGAGCCGATCAACGGACCACGTACGTTGCCCTCGGTCGGGAAAATGTCAACGTCGGTTGCCATTCTTCTCCAGCGGTTGGGTCACAATACTCACGTTGGTAATTCCGGACTGCTTTACAGCATCCATCACGGTTGCGAAAGCGCCGAAGGGAACGTTCTCGTCGGCGCGCACGAAGACCGACTGGCCCTCAGGGTCGCGGATTTTCTGATGCAACTGGGCCCCAATCTGATTGATGTTGATGGGCTCGTTGTTGAGGAAGACACGCTGCTGGCGGTCGATGGTGATCACCAGTCGTTCCTCCGTGATCTCCTTTACGGTCTTGGTATGAGGGATCGCGACTTCAATGCCCGACTGCAAGATAGGCGCGGTGACCATGAAGATGATCAGCAACACCAGTACTACGTCCACCAGCGGAGTGACATTGATGGCGGCCAGCGACGTTTGAGTGCGGCCCCGTGAATTGGTGAAAGCCATTACCGCCGCTCCACGCTCTCGACCGTGCGAGCGCTGCCCGCTTGCGCGCGCTCGACTTCATTGATCAGCTCTAGGCTGAAGTCGTCCATGCGCGCGCCGAACTCGCGAATGTGCTGGGTGAACATGTTGTAGGCGATCACGGCGGGAATGGCAGCGAACAAGCCAGCTGCGGTCGTGATCAGAGCTTCAGAAATGCCAGGGGCGACAGCACGCAGGGTAGCGCCGCCGGCAGTTCCGAGGCCGTGGAAAGCGTCAATGATGCCCCACACCGTTCCGAACAGGCCGATGAAAGGAGTAACCGCTCCCGTGGTCGCCAGCCAGGGCAAACGGCTCTCCAAGCGACTCAATTCTTCCGAAGCTGCGATCTGAGTGGCGCGTTGCAGCGCGATCATGCGAATGGGATTCGGCGCCTGCTTCCGCAGTTCGTCATAAGCGCCTTCAAAAACAGCGATCAGCGGGCTGGGCTTGAACTGTTCTGCCACGGCGGCGACATCCTGAAGCCGTTCCGATTTGCGAAATGCCCGCATGAATCGGTTGCTCTGCACACGAGCACGCCGAAATAGACCCCACTTGGAAAATATAATGGCCCACGATGCGACGCTAAAAATCAGCAGAATTAAGAGGACAGCTTTGGCGACGAGACCGCTCGATTCAATCAAACCTGAGATTTCACCGCCGATGGCCAAGGCAAACAAGAAAAAATGCACATTCATTGCGCAGAACAGGCTCTACTTTCGTTACTTCGCATTATAAGCATTTGACGTGTTAGAAGCAGGTTTGCGGGGCGGGGTTCCTCGCAAGTTAATGGAGCCGTCAGCCGTCAGCCGTCAGCTTTCAGCCGTCAGTTCTCGGAGTTGGCTCTGAGCTCCTAGCCTTTAGCTTTTAGCAAGCCGGATCGGAGCACGCGAGCAAAGAGCAAATCACCAGGGGCCGCTGACGGCTGATAGGTGACGACTGACAGCTTTCTGCTACACTGCGCTTAACTTCGGCGAGTCGAGAGCTCACGTGCTACTGGAACTGCGGGTCGAAAACTACGCGGTCATTGATAACGTCGCCGTCGAGTTCGCGCCCGGCCTGAATCTGCTGACCGGCGAAACGGGCGCCGGGAAATCCATCCTCATTGACGCGCTCGCCTTGCTCCTCGGCGATAAAGCCTCCACCGACGCGATTCGTCACGGCACCGATAAGGCCGTGGTTTCAGCGGTCTTCGAAGCCGAATCAAAAGCGTTGGATGCGGTGCTGGAGGCCAACGGTCTGGATTCGAACCCTGAAGATGCACAACTGATTCTTCGTCGTGAGATTGCAACTGGCGGCAAGGGTCGCGTCTTTGTGAATAACCAGCCAGCGACGGTGACTGTCCTCAGACAACTTGCGCCGCATCTGGCGGTAATTCACGCGCAGAATGTGGCCGTGCTAGCGTTCGATGCGGCATCGCGCCTGGCGCTGTCTGGATGCTTTCGCCGGCGTGGACATCTCGCCGGTTGCTGCGGCATTCGCAAGCCTGGAACCAGGTTCGCCATCGCATCGCCGATTTAGAGCGCGACGAGCACGATCGATTACGCCTGTTGGACTTGTGGAGCTTTCAGCGCAAAGAGATCGCCGATGCTCGCGTCCAGCCTGACGAAGATACAAAGCTTGAGGCCGAGAAGCGCGTGCTTGCCAACTCCGAGAAGGTGTTCACGGCTGCGATGGCAGCATACGATGCACTCTATGAAAACAATGCGTCGGCAGCGGCATCGATCCGGGCCGCGACCAAACACATTGAGGACTTATCTCGCTTCGACGAGAAATTCCGCCAATCTCTGCCCGAACTTGAGTCCGCGCGCATCGCCCTGGAGGACATCGGTCAGACTCTCCGCGATTACGCGGAAGGCATCGAGGCCTCTCCCGCGCGTCTCGCCGAAGTGGAAGACCGTCTGGCTCTGCTCGATCGCCTGAAGCGGAAATACGGGCCGACTCTTGACGATGTGCTCGCGCTCGGCGAGGAAGTCGATCGTAAGCTCAACGAGATGGAGAACAAGGACGAGGTCCTGCGCGCCTTGAAGATCGAACTGGCGAATGCCGCAGCGAAATATCTTGAGGCGGCGCGGAGTCTCAGCCGCCATCGCTACGAGGCGGCACGCAAGCTGGAAAAGATGGTCGAGAGTGAGATCAACGAGCTTGCCATGAAGGCGCGCTTCAAGACCGAGGTCAGTGGTTCAGACGAGGAAGGGAACTGGAGCGCCAAGGGCTTCGATCAGGTGCAGTACTTGATCTCCGCCAATCCCGGCGAGCCGCTGGGCCCGGTCGAGGAAATCGCGTCGGGTGGTGAACTGTCGCGGGTCATGCTGGCCCTGAAGACCAGTGTGGAGGCGGGACAGACAAAACGCGTCGGACAGAACGGTGGGGGTGAAGGCAGGAGTGCCCTGTCTTCCTCGCGCGCGGGTGCCCCGCCCTTCTCGCCCGTTTCTGGCGAGAGGGTGGGTCTGCGTTCTCAGCGAACTCTCGTCTTCGATGAGATCGACAGCGGCATCGGCGGTCGTGCTGCCGAAGCGGTGGGCAAGAAATTGAAACAGCTCGCACGGACCAAGCAGGTGTTATGCATCACCCACCTGCCACAGATCGCGTCATTCGCCGACCAGCATTACCTCATCGAGAAGCGGGAATCAGGCGGGAGAACGAAGACCTCGGTGCGGCCGTTGAATCCGGAAGAACGCACGCGTGAGATCGCCCGCATGATGAGCGGCGCGAAACTAACAGATACCTCGCTGAAGCACGCCGAGCAGATGCTGAAGGCGAACAGGTGAGGCAGTGGATAGGGCGCTGACTCTTACTTAATCGCCCCTTCTTTTCCCGCAAGCCTGCGCAACAGTCCGATCTGTCCGTTGTGATAGCCCTCGTGATAATGGAGACGAATCAGCGCCTCCGCGACCGAACCAGTTAGCGGCGGTCGACGCATCGCCTCCGGCACGGGCTGGGTCAACGCCTCGTCGGAGAGTGCGGCGAGAGCCGGAACCAGTTGATGCTGCGTATCGCTAAGAAGGCCACGGAGAGTAGCAAGATCAGGCACCTTCTCGCCCGGCTGGAGCGGGTCCGATCCACGACGATAGTGCGCGGCAACGTCTTCACCAACCACCGGAGTGCCACCGGCAAGTTTCAGGACCGTGTTCCGAGCAGCAACGATGTGCCCCAGGACCCAATTCAGGCAGTTGCCCGCGCCCGGCGGTTGGACGAGGCTCTCTTCGTTGGTAACGTCCTCAAGGTTGCGTTTGATGGCTCCGTAGCTGAATTCGTACATGTTCGCAATTTCGCTGCCGGTCATGATCGCGCTCTCCTGCCCAAGGATTGTACAGTGTGGCTTTTCGCTGCTGCCGTGTATGTCCGCAGCCCGTCCCCGTCACCCGGCATCGCAGGATGAGGGAACACTCAAATGAGAGCCTCCCGTTGGCTGCGAATTTTGCGCTATAGGCTGCTAAATTGCGCCATTTCAGGCCGTTACCTTGGTGATTCCGGCGCTGCTACAATAGAGTAACTGTGGGGAAATGCGGGTTTCTACTCGTATACTGGACAGAATAAAGAATGACTCAAAGTAACGCCAAAACCTTACTTTTGCTCAAGCCGCGCGGCTTCTGCGCCGGGGTCGTGCGCGCCATTGACATTGTTCGCATTGCCCTGGAGACCTTCGGAGCGCCGATCTACGTGCGCAAAGAGATCGTCCACAACCGCTATGTAGTGGACGAGCTGAGCGCCAAGGGCGCTATCTTCGTGGACAGCGTCGATGAAGTTCCGGCTGGCGAGCGGATCATTTACAGCGCTCATGGAGTTGCTCCCGAGGTGCGGGACTCCAGCAAGCTGCGTGAGTTGCGGGTCGATTGACGCGACCTGCCCGCTGGTCACCAAGGTTCACGTAGAAGCTGTCAAGTTTGCGCGCGAAGGCTATTCCCTCATCCTCATCGGCCACCGTGATCACGACGAAGTCATCGGCACGCTGGGCGAAGCGCCCGACGTTACGCAGGTTGTGGACTCGCCCGAGGACGTGGACGCTCTTCAAGTTCCCGATCCCAATCGGGTCGCTTACCTGACACAGACCACGCTGAGTCTCGACGAAACCAGGTCATGTCATCGCCGCACTCCGGAAGAAGTTCCCCAACATCCAGGGGCCGCACGCGCAAGACATTTGCTACGCCACCGAGAACCGGCAGACGGCGGTGAAGGAAGTCGCTGGCGAATGTGATCTTCTCCTGATCGTCGGCTCGGACAACAGTTCCAACTCCAACCGCCTGGTCGAGGTAGCCCGCAATCTTGGCGCGCAATCCCATCTGATCGAGAATTACCGCTCGATCAAACCGGAATGGCTGGAGAACGTCAACACCGTGGGTTTGACCGCCGGTGCTTCAGCGCCCGAGATCCTGGTGCAAGAGGCCGTGACTTTTCTGGAAGAGCAGGGTTTCACCAATATGCGTGAAATCGAAGTCATGCCGGAGCATGTGCGCTTCGGATTACCCTCCGAGATCGTCGAGGCCATTGGCGCTGCGCCCGCAATGGCGGAGTAGAGAGGGAATGGCAGATTCTTCCGATCGTGCCGAAGTTCGCTTCGGCAAAATCGACGATATCAAGAGCCGGGTGGCCGCTGCCATCGATGCTTCTCGGCAATACCTGTTCTCCATCCAGGACCGCGAAGAGGGTTACTGGTGTGGCGAGTTGGGCGCCGACACGACCCTGGTTTCCGATTACATCCTGCTGCATCGCCTGCTGGGCACCGAAGATCCGGTCCGGACGCAGAAGTGCGCCACCGAGATCCTGAATCGTCAGAATCCGGATGGCGGCTGGCCGATCTACAACGACGGCCCTTCCAATATCAGCGCTTCGCGTTAAGGCTTATTTCGCGTTGAAGATGGCGGGCTACAGCCCCGATCATCCGCAGCTGCGCAAGGCGCGCGAGCGCATTCTCGCGTTAGGCGGCGTGACTGCAGGTCAATACCTTCACCAAGATTTATCTCTGCTTCCTTGGGCAGTACGATTACGACGCGGTCCCGGCGATTCCGCCTGAGATTGTGCTGTTTCCCAAGTGGTTCTGGTTCAACATCTACGAAATATCGTCGTGGTCGCGCGCCATTCTGGTGCCGCTCTCGATTGCCTACGCGAAGAAGCCGTTCAAGAAGATTCCCGCGGAGCAGGGAATTGACGAGCTCTTTGTTGGCGGTCGTACCCGGACCCAGTTGCGCTTGCGATGGGCCAACAAGCTGGTGAGCTGGCGCAATTTCTTCCTGGTGCTCGACCGCATGGTTCACTTTCTGGAGCAGATCCATGTTCGTCCGCTGCGTTCGCGCGCTTTGAAGGTGGCGGAGAAGTGGATGCTGGAGCGCATGGAGATGAGCGATGGCCTGGGCGCAATCTATCCCGGCATCATGAACTCCATCATCGCATTGCGCTGCCTGGGTTACTCGCTGGACGATCCGCAAGTGATCCGCGCGATGGACGAGTTTGAAAAGCTCGGCATCGAGGAAGAGACCACCTTCCGCATGCAACCTTGCATGTCGCCGGTGTGGGACACCGCTTATGCGGTATTTGCCCTGGCGGAAAGCGGAGTGGCGGCCAACGATCCTCGGCTGGTGCGGCCCTGCGAGTGGATGCTGCGCAAGCAGGTGACTCGCAAAGGCGACTGGTGCGTGAAGAACCGCAAGGCAGCGCCGGCGGGCTGGTACTTCGAGTTCAACAACGAGTTCTATCCCGACGTGGACGACAGCGCGCAGGTGATGTTGGCTCTCAGCCGGGTGAAGACGAGCAACGAGAGCTATCACACCAAGTCGGCGCAGCGCGCACTGGACTGGATATTGTCCATGCAGTGCAAGAACGGCGGCTGGGCGTCCTTCGACAAGAACAATGATCGCATGGTCTTCCAGAACATTCCTTTCGCCGACCACAATGCCATGCTCGATCCGCCGACGGTGGACATCACCGGCCGCGTGCTGGAATGCCTGGCCAGCTACGGCTACTCGCTGAAGGACGAACCGGTGCGGCGCGCGGTTGAGTTCATCAAGCGCGAGCAGGCGGTTGACGGCTCGTGGTTCGGCCGCTGGGGCGTGAACTATATCTACGGAACCATGCAGGTGCTGCGCGGATTGGAAGCAGTCGGCGTGGATTATCACGAAACCTTCGTGCTTCAGGCCGTCGAGTGGCTGCGCATGATGCAGAATCCTGATGGCGGCTGGGGCGAGACTTGCGACTCCTACGACGATCCCAACGTAAAGGGAGTTGGTCCGAGCACGCCTTCGCAGACGGCATGGGCGGTGATGGGCCTGCTCGCCGCCAATGACACTCGCAATGATTCGCTACAGCACGGTATCGCCTATCTGCTGAAGACGCAGCGCCGGGACGGATCATGGGATGAAGCCTTGTACACGGGCACGGGATTTCCTCGCGTGTTCTATCTGATGTATTACATGTACCGGCAATATTTCCCGCTGCTTGCGCTGACCACCTACGCCAAGGCTTCAGCGGCCTCGCAAGAAGAGCAGTTGCGCGTAGGACGCAGGGACCAGCGTAGCCATTGACTCAAGTTAGGTTCCCACCTTGTCGGCAAAAAGCCGGTAAGAAGGTGTGGCAGTCGTACCTTCTGCGACTCTGAAAAACTGGCTATACTGACCAGGAGGAGCGGCGACGATGACTATCACTCTTGATATCAAGCCTGAGTTGGAGGCCGAACTGACTGCCCAGGCTGCAGCTCGCGGCTTGGACGTGCTGTCCTATGCCGCCATCTTGCTGGAGCAGGCGGCGCAGCCGGCCGAGCGTCAACAACGCAAGCAAACTCTCTCCGAGTTTTTGATGGAGTCGCCCCTGGCCGGTTCCGGGATTAATCTGGAGCGCGATAAAGATACGGGCCGAGATATCGAGCTATGAGCGGTTTCCTGCTCGATACTAACGTGATTTCCGAGTACCCTCGGGCTTGGCCGCCGGATGTAAGGGTGAAGAGATGGGTGGACACTCAGAATGAAGACACACTCTACCTAAGTGTCCTTACATTCGGGGAGATTCGCAAAGGCGTAACGCTCTTGCCTGCGAGCAAGAAGCGCGACCAGTTGGAGCGATGGCTGGAGAGCGACCTGTCTGCCAGATTCGCGAATCGTCTGTCGCCGATCAATGGAGCAATTGCGGAAATCTGGGGCGCCATGGCCGGCCAAGCTCATCTCAAAGGGATCACGCTGGCCATCATCGACGGTCTCATGGCAGCAACAGCAAAACATCATGACCTTACCGTTGTTACTCGAAATGTGAAGGACTTCAGCATATGGGGAGTTCCGATTACCAATCCCTGGCAGACAACTAGGAACCCTACGTAGTTGGCGTTGCATTTGAACATGAGAGTCCCGTACGGATGGCACAAGTCGCCGGCTCTACCTTGCTTGCGGCACTGACAACTGAAGAAGATGAAATGTTTCGTCACAGGCGCGACCGGGTTTCTGGGAAGCCACGTTGCACGGCAACTCCTTTCTGGTGGCGCGGAGCTGAAGTTGTTGGTGCGCCCCACCAGCCGTCTCGACAACATTGCTGACCTCGCGGCAGAACGCGTCGTCGGCGACCTGCGCGATCTGGATTCGCTGAAGAGAGGGATGTCGGGCTGTGAGTTCGTCTTTCATGTGGCCGCGGACTATCGGCTCTGGACGCGAAACGGACAGGAACTCTACGACTCCAACGTTGAAGGCACCCGGAACGTCCTGGCCGCTGCGAGAGATTCGGGCGTCCGGCGGGTTATTTATACCAGCAGCGTTGCCACCATGGGGTTCGGCAACAACGGCCGTCTTACCGACGAGAAAACGCCGGTCACGCTATCCAACATGATTGGCGATTACAAGCGCAGCAAGTTCATGGCGGAACAGCTTGTGATCGAGGCGGGACGCGGCGGACAAAACGTCGTGGTGGTAAATCCGACGACTCCGATCGGCGAGCGCGATATCAAGCCAACACCTACCGGCCGGATCGTGGTTGACTTTCTGCGACGCAAGTTCCCGGCCTATGTGGATACCGGATTGAATTTGGTGGACGTTGCGGATTGCGCTCAAGGACACTTGCTGGCGATGGAAAAAGCGGTGCCAGGTGAGCGCTATATCCTTGGCGGCGAGAACCTGACGCTGAAGCAGATCCTTGACAAATTGGGGGCGATCACGGGCCTGCCCTCGCCGAGATTGAAGTTGCCTTACGCGGTGGCCTATGCCACTGGCGTGGTCGATACGGTGATAACAGGGAAGATGCTGAAGCGCGAACCGCGCGTTACGCTTGACGCGGTCCGCATGGGACGCAAGAAAATGTTCGTCACCAGCGCCAAGGCGGAGCGTGAATTGGGCTGGAATCCGGGTCCGGTCGATGACGCTTTGCGCCGCGCCGTAGAGTGGTTCCGGGCTAACGGCTATGGCGAGTAAGCCGATCGCGATCGTGGCGGCGATGAGGGTGGAACTCGCGCCCCTTCTCGGAAAGATGCCGTCGCACGACGTCGAAGGGGTTGAACTGTTCGAGTTGCCCGAGGCGATGGTGGCGATTGGCGGTATCGGGGAAAAGCGCGCACGCCACGCGGCCGAGGTGGTGATCGAGCATGCGCAGCCAAAGCTGCTGGTTTCCGCGGGCATGGCTGGCGCGATCTCGCCAAAGCTGAGGGTGGGCGATGTTGGGCGGATCAGAGAAGTGGTGGATGTCGCCACCGACAGCCACTATCTGACGCGTGGAGGCGAGTGGGTGCTGGCGACCTCGCAAGAAGTGAGTGACGCCACAGAGAAACACGGCCTGCTGACGAAATACGGAGCAGATGTGGTGGATATGGAAGGCGCGGCGGAAGCCCAAGTGGCGAAAGAGAGAGGGCTGGAGTTCGCAGCGGTGAAGTCCATCTCCGATGACGCTTCCTTCGTGATGCCGCCGATGAACCGGTTTATTGATGCGAACGGAAGGTTTGATACGAAGCGGTTTCTGGTCCACGTAGCGATTCATCCGAAGTGGTGGGCCACATTGGGAAAGATAAGAAAGAACAGCAAGATCGCCTCTGCGAACCTGTGCCGAGCGTTAGAACATCTAATTCGGGAGTACTCTGGGTGCGTTCGAGAGGAGAAGGTCCCTCTGGCGTAACGCAGAGAATTGCTAATGTCGAGCGCAACCCAACTCGGTAGTTCTGCCGGTCAGCAGGCCATTCCCTGCGACGATGCAGGGCGGCCGTTTACCGCGGTGTCAACGATGTCCGCATGGAGACCGTTCCGGTCCCGGCGGTGGGTCCGGGAGAAATCCTCGTCCGAGTTCACACCTGCGGTATCTGCGGGACCGATCTGAAGAAAATTGCCACTGGTTCGCACTCTGCCCCGCGGATTTTTGGCCATGAGACTACCGGGGTTGTGGCTGCTCTTGGGGAAGGACGTCACGAGAATACGAAATTGGCGACCGAGTGATGGTGTTCCATCACATTCCCTGCGGAGAATGCTACTACTGCCGGCACAAGGTATTTGCCCAGTGTCCGACGTACAAGAAAGTCGGGGCCACCGCCGGATACGAGCCCAGCGGAGGCGGATTTGCCGAATATGTTCGGGTGATGGAATGGATCGTTTGCAAAGGGGTGATTCGCATTCCCGAAAGCGTTTCCTTCGAGCAGGCTGCTTTTATTGAGCCTGTGAATACCTGCATGAAAGGTATTGAAACACTGAGACTTACGCCTGGGGAAACGGTGCTGGTAATCGGTCAGGGGCCGATTGGCATTATCCTCGCCGTGCTGGCCCGCCGTTGCGGCGCGCGGGTAATAACTTCCGATTTGTTTCCCCAGAGGCATACAATAGCTCAGACGTTCGGCCTGAACGAAAACATCGACGCTTCTACCTCCGAGACGGTAACGGCCATCAAAGAGCTGACGGAGGGCCGAGGGGCGGATGCGGTCATACTTGCAGTAGCGGGCAACGCTTTGATTCGTCCAGCCATGGACGCTGCGCGTCCTGGCGGGCGGGTATTGCTGTTTGCGCAAACGCAGCACGGTGAGGCAATGATCGATCCGGCGGCGGTTTGCGTCGATGAAAAGAGTCTTTTGGGTTCGTATAGCGCTTCCGTGGATTTACAGGAAGAGTCAGCGCGATTTGTGTTAAGCGGAGAAATGGACTTAGAGCGGCTCATCAGTCACCGCTTTCCGCTGGCCGAGTCCGTTGAAGCGCTGGATTTGGCTGCCCATCCCAAACCGGACTCGATGAAGGTGGTTATTCAGCCGGGCAGCGTATGGAAGGACCAATAAGTGAACGGACACATGACAGCGGCGGTCCTCTATGGCAAAGAGGACGTCAAGATCGAGCAGGTGCCGATCCCCACGTTGGGTGAAGGGGAAGTGCTGGTCAAAGTGCAAGTGGCACTGACCTGCGGCACCGATCTCAAGGTGTATCAGCGCGGTTATCATGCGCGCATGATTGTGCCTCCGGCCCTGTTTGGCCATGAATTGGCGGGTGTCATCGAAGAAGTTGGGCCCAACGTTAGAGGTTTCCGCAAAGGTATGCGGGTGGTGGCGCTGAACTCCGCGCCTTGTGGCACATGTTTCTATTGCTCGAAGCACCAGGAAAATCTCTGTTCAGATCTGCTGTTTAACAACGGCGCCTATGCCGAGTACATTCGCATTCCCCGTCGCATCGTAGAAACCAACATGCTGGCCATTCCGAAGCACGTCAGCTTCGAAGAAGCGGCCATGGTTGAGCCTCTGGCCTGCGTGTTGCGCGGCTTGCACGAAACCAAATTGGAGATCGGAGACTCGGTCGCCGTGATCGGCGCCGGTCCTATTGGCTTGATGTTCGTGCAGGTGGCGAAGCTGGCCGGATGCAACGTGATTTCCGTGGTGAAACGTGAATCGCAAGTGAGCGGCGCTCGTCGCGCTGGGAGCCGACAGCACGGTGCAGATCGCGGCAGTGGACGATCCGGTGAAGGCGGTGCGCAAGCTGACTCCTGAAGGACGCGGCTGCGATGTAGTCATCGAGGCTGTAGGCCGCCCGCAAGCTTGGGAGTGGACCATTGACATGGTGCGCAAGGGCGGCACCGTCAACTTCTTTGGTGGTTGCGCCAGCGGGACCACCGTCGCCCTGGATACGCAGCGCCTGCACTATAATGAGCTGACACTGAAGGCCACGTTCCATCACACGCCAGAGACTGTGCGCAAAGCGTTCTCCCTGATCTGCGAGAAGAAGATCAAGGGAACCGACTACATTACCGGCGAAGCGCCGCTCTCGCGCTTGCAGCAGGTTTTGCGGCACATGCTCAATCGCAACGGCGACATCAAGACGGCCATCATCCCGGGAACGTAAATGGCCTCGGGACCATTACCCTCTCATGTCTTCCGCGCCGACCGACAACCGCGTTGATGCCTCCCAGCCGAGCCCATCCAATTCCGCCAACGCCGCGGCCGGTTGGCAGTCGCTACCCCCGGAGTATGCTATCCCCGCGCGTGCGCCTTCGCTGCAGGAGGCGCAGCAGTATTGTTCGCGGCTGGCCCACTCGCATTACGAGAATTTCTCCGTCGTAACCTGGTTTCTTCCCAAACATCTGCATCAGCATTTCTACAACGTTTACGCTTACTGCCGGATCTCCGACGATCTGGGCGACGAGGTAGGCGATCCACAGCAATCCTTGGCCCTGCTCGATCAATGGGAAGCCGAACTGGAACAGTGTTACTCCGGGGAACCGAGGCATCCGGTCGTTAGTGGCCCTGCGGCAGACCGTGCGCGAGCTGGACATTCCGCAACACGAATTCTCAGATTTGACTGCACGGCCTTTCGCCAGGACCAGACGACGCCACGATATTCAACGTTCAACGATGTGCTGGGCTACTGCCACTATTCGGCCAATCCCGTCGGACATCTGGTGCTGTACGTGTGCGGCTACCGCGATGCGGAGCGGCAGAAGCTCTCCGACTACACCTGCACAGCCCTGCAGCTGGCGAACTTCTGGCAGGACGTTGCCGTGGATTACGGCAAAGGGCGGATCTATCTTCCGCTGGAAGATCTCGCAAAGTATGGCGTGAGGGAAGACGACATCGCGCAGCGCCGAGCGACGGCCGCATTCCTTGAGATGATGAAGTTTGAAGTCGCCCGCGCCCGTGAGTGGTTTCAGATGGGCTTGCCCTTGTCAAAGATAGTGGACAAACATCTGGCTCTTGATATCGAGCTGTTCAGCCGCGGCGGGCTGGAGATCCTGAACGCCATCGAGCGGCAGAGGTATGACGTGCTGACGCGGCGGCCGGTCATCTCCAAGCCGCGCAAGCTGTGGCTGCTGGCGCGAGCAGCCGTGGGAAAGCTGCTGTGAACGAACACCCGCTACAGTTGCGGGCCGCCTACGGAGTTTGTCGTCATATCGCGCGCTCGGCCGCCAAGAATTTCTATTACGGCTTTCTGGTTCTGCCCGCGCCCAAGCGCAATGCCCTGTCGGCGGTCTACGCCTTCATGCGCCATGCCGACGATATCTCTGACGACCCTTCCATCCCGGCGGAGCAGCGCCGCGAAAAGCTGGATGAATGGATCAATGCGCTGCGTCGCGTCGTTGCCGGCGAACCCACCGACGATCCGGTATTGTTTGCCCTGGCGGATTCGCAGAAGACGCTACAAAATCCCGATCGAGTTGCTGGAAAAGCTGGTACACGGCACGGCGATGGACTTGCCCCAACAGAGCGTTGCCCCGAAACCCGCGCCGGACGGGGGAATTGCGCAGCTTCAATACGACACCTTCGATCAGCTTTACGATTACTGTTACCACGTGGCGTCGGTTGTCGGTTTGATCTGCATTCGCATCTTCGGCTATCGCGACCCACGCGCGGAGAAGCTGGCGGAGCAAACCGGGGTTGCCTTTCAGCTCACCAACATCATTCGTGACGTGAAGGAAGACGCCGGGATGGGGCGCGTGTACCTGCCGCGGGAAGATTTGGCACGCTTCGGAGTCGAGTCACGCTCGCTGACGAACGGCACTGCATCCGCTTCGTTGCGCCCGGTGCTGGAGTTCGAAGCTGAGCGCGCGCGCGAATTCTACCGCGCGGCGGACGAACTTCTGCCGCTGGTGGACGAAGAGAGCCAGCCGGCGTTGTGGACGCTGGTTGAGATCTATCGGCGGCTGCTGAAGAGGATCGCAGCGCGCAACTACGACGTCTTTTCGGAGCGGGTCCGGTTGAGCACCGCGGAAAAGCTGGCCGTGCTGAGCAAGGGATTCTGGAAGCGCCTGACATGAGCGCCGTCCCAGTCAAACCCGCAGCATTCGTCGGTCGCCATTGTCGGTGGCGGCCTCGCCGGTCTTGCTGCGGGAAGCGCGCTGGCTGAGGCGGGATATCAAGTTGAATTATTCGAGCGGCGTCCCTACCTGGGTGGGCGCGCATCCTCGTACGAACTGCCCGGCACCGGCGAGGTTGTGGACAACTGCCAGCACGTTTTGCTCGGCTGCTGCACCAACCTCATCGACTTCTATCGTCGGCTCGGCGTGGAACAGCAGATCCGCTGGTACGACGAGATCACGTTCCTTCTTCCAGGAGGACGCTCCTCGACGCTGAAGCCGGGAGGCCTGCCGCCGCCCTTCCATGCTGCGCCTTCGTTCCTCAACTCCGCCGTGCTCGATCTGAAAGACAAGTTGGCCATCGCACGCGCGATGATGGCGCTCGTCCCCGGGCTTCCCGAGGATGACGGCGAAAACTTCCTGTCGTGGCTCTTGCGTCGCGGCCAGACTCAGAGGGCGATCAATCGTTTCTGGATGCCGGTGCTGGTCAGCGCGCTCAACGAAGATCTGGATCGGATCTCCGTCCGCTACGCTGCGCAAGTTTTTCGCGAATCGTTCCTGAAGTCGGCCGAAGCGGGACGCATGGGAGTTCCGTCGGTCCCGCTTTCCCAGCTTTACGGGACAGCGGCAGAGTACATCGAAGCGCGCGGTGGAAAGGTGCATACGCGGGCTGGCTGTGGATTCGGTTCGCGCCGATGCTGACGGGGTTCAGATATGTGTCGGCGGAGAAGATATTCGTGCCGACTATGCGATTCTTGCGACTCCGTTCAACGGGGTTGAGAAGCTGCTTCCCGATACTCCGGACCTCGCGGCGCTACGAGATCAGTTGCGAAGATTGGAGTCATCTCCGATCACTGGGATACACCTTTGGTTCGACCGCGAGATCACGCCTTTGGAGCACGCGGTGCTGCTGGAGCGCACCATTCAATGGATGTTCCAGAAGTCGAAGATTCTTGCGACTCGCAAAGATTCGGCGCAGAACGGCAGCTACCTGGAACTGGTGGTGAGTGCGTCGAAAACGCTAGTCGAGAAATCGCGAGCTGAGATCATCGAAATGGCCGTCAGAGAATTGGCAGAATTTTTTCCCGCCGTGCGCGAGGCCACGCTGACGAAAGCGACCGTCATCAAAGAAGTGCACGCGACATTCTCGCCCACTCCGGGCAGCGACGCGTTTCGGCCTTCCCATGTCAGCCCCTGGTCGAGGTTGTTTCTGGCTGGAGACTGGACCGCAACAGGATGGCCCTCCACCATGGAAGGCGCTGTGCGCAGCGGATACGGTGCCGCAGAAGCGCTGAGCGGAGGGAAGTTCCTGGTGCCAGATTTGCCGGCGAAGGGATTGATGCGGCTGTTTGGGTAACTCTCTTGTCGTACAAGAATCAATGACCATCTTCGGAAACTCCGAACCCCGATTTTCCTTGACGTCCCCGTGACGAGAAATGTAACTTGCAACTGTCATTGGCTAAATGCTGGTGACAACCAAACTTGAAGATCCAGTTGGTGCGATGCGCATCGACTAAGGACACAATTCGATGAAATATGATCGTCCCAACGATCCCAATGCGGGTCGTTTGATTGAGTCCCTCCGTCATTTGGGCTATGGCAACTACGAAGCTATAGCGGATCTCGTCGACAACGCAATAGACGCTGAAGCCCAACACATACACATTCGAATCCAGCAAAGAAACAATCAACCGCAAATCTCCGTTTCCGATGACGGCACCGGAATGTCACGTGAGGTTGTCGATCAAGCTATGCGTCTCGGTTCGATGACCGGGCGTGACTTGAATTCCGACTTGGGCAGATTTGGCATGGGCCTTGTAACGGCTAGCCTCTCAATCGCAAAGAAATGTCACGTTGTCACGCGGTCTGATGATGGCTGCTGGTCCAGCGCGTGGGACGTGGATGAGATCGTCTCCCAGAACGCGTTTATGAAACACCTAGACGCCGCGACCGCCGATGAAATTGCGCTTCTCGACAAGGAGATCGGTAACGGCGTTGCAGGTACGGTGGTGGTGCTCACGAAGTGTGACAACTTGGGAAACAGAAATCTGTCGGCTTTTGCAGCAACACTGAAGAGCCACATCGGCCGAATACACCGGTATTTTCTCGATGCAGGGCGCGAGATTCGAGTCAATGACGATGTAGTTTCGGCAGTCGATCCTTTGCAACTCAACGACACGGCAACTGAAACAGTTGTCGACGAGGTCTTTACAGTTTCAATCGAAGAAGATGGCCACGAGAAGCAGGAAAATGTACGCGTGCGTATTGTGCTCGTACCCGAAACACCTGCCACCGAGCTAGATGTCGCGAAATCTATGAAGTCGCAGGGTTTCTATGTGATGCGGAACCAGCGCGAGATTATGAACGCGGTGACATTGAATTTCTTCACCAAACACAACGACTTTAATCGCATGCGGGGCGAGCTGTTTTTCCCCGGGACTCTGGATCGCCTAGTCGGAATCGAGTTCACAAAACGTCAAGTAGAACTCTATCAAAGTCTAAACGATCAACTAGCAAACACTCTGGTTCCCACTTGCCGCTCGATTAAGCGCCAAGAATCTAGCAAGAAGCGCGTGGAGACATCTGAAGTTCAACAGCAAATCCATAAACAGGCCGCAAAGGTTATCGCTGAGAAAGACAAACTTCTGATCAAACCCAAGGCAACCATCGAGAAGCGGGAGTCGCGCAAGAACGCCCTCGGTAACGGGCACGGCGGCAAGAATGAACCCGAGAAAGAACGGAGGAACCTCACTCGGACACAGGTTCTCGAAACACGCCTAAACTGCGAGATTCGAGAGGAGAAGATGGGCCCAAACGGTCAAATCTATGAGTGCGACATGGAAGGCCGTAGGCTGGTGCTGAGGTACAACGTGGAGCACCCGTTCTACCAGCGCTTCATTGTTGAGAATGTGAATGATGGCCGAGTAGTCACTGCTGCCGACTTTCTCATCTACAGCATGGCCACTGCGGAGTTGAGGATGTTAGACAGCGGGGAATTAGACGCGGTCAACAACTTCAAAGCGGTAATGTTGAGCAATCTACGAACTTTGCTGAACTAGTTGTCAAACGGAACCGGCGGCGCGGGCCGTTATTCGGCGTCGCCGGTTCGCCCCGTAGAGTTGGTTTGGCCGGCTCCCCCTCACCACACTTTGCAAACCCTGTCGGCTGCCTTCACCATTGGCTGGCCAGGTTTGCAGGAAAACGCCGTCCCGAATTCCGGCACATTCACTACCACGCCGTTGATGCGGTACTTCGCTGGAGAGTGCGGATCGGTTATGGCGCGCGCCCTCAGATCTTCGGGCCGATCGTTCGCGCATGCCCATTGCGCGAAGCCCACAAAGAACCGCTGGTCCGGAGTCAAACCGTCCCGGTTCGTCAACTGCTTGTCCTTGTCTGCGTCCTTCCAGGCGATGTAAGCCAGAATCGTGCCGCCCAGGTCGGCTACGTCTTCGCCTTCCGTCAGCTTCGAGTTGATGTGGATGTCGTCCACGACGACATACTTCGCATACTGATCCACCACGCAGTCGGCGTGCTTGACGAACTGCTCAGCGTCCTGTGTGGTCCACCAATCCTTCAGATTGCCTTTGGCGTCGAACTGACGGCCTTCATCGTCGAAGCCATGGGTCAGCTCATGCCCAATCGTCGAGCCGGTGTTGCCGTAGTTGGGAGCATCGTCTAGTTTGGCGTCGTAGAGCGGCGGCTGCAGGACGCCAGCAGGGAAGTTGATGTCGTTCATCTGCGGGTTGAAGTAGGCGTTCACGGTTGGCGGGGTCATGTCCCACTCCGCGCGGTCTACGGGCTTGCCCACCTTATTGAACTCGCGATGGTTCTCGAACTCTTCGGCCCGCTCGGCGTTGCCATAGAAATCATCACGCACGATCACGACCGAGCTGTAGTCGCGCCATTTGTCGGGATAGCCGATCTTGTTGCGAATGGCATGCAGCTTGTTGAGCGCCTGCTGCTTGGTCTGCGGGCTCATCCAATCCAATTGCTGGATGCGCAATCGCCATGGCATCTTCAATTTCCTTGGTCATGTCCAGAGTTGCCGCCTTCAGCTCGGGCGGAAATGTCTTGCGCACATAGGCCTGTCCGAGCGCCTCTCCCAATTGCCGATCCACATACTGCACGCAACGCTTCCAGCGAGGCTGTAGTTCTTTTGCTCCGCGCAGGTACTGGCGATAGAATGCGAAGTTCTCGTTAACGAAAGCAGAAGAGAGAAATTGCGAGCGCGAATTCGCGACATGGAAGCGCAGATAACTCTTCCAATCGTCGAGCGAAATGGAATTCAACTGCGCATTCAGCTCCTTCAAGAACGCAGGCGACTCCACATTCAGAATCTCGAATGGCGGAACCTGGGCGGTAGAGAAGTACACACTCCAATCGAAGTTGGGCGCGAGCACGTTCAGTTCGGCCGCCTTCATCTTGTTCTTCACCTTGTAGGGATCGCGCCGTTCGACCCGCGTCAGCGAAGCTTTCGCCAGGCTGGTCTCGATGCGCATCACCGTGTCGGCTTCTTTCTTCGCCATGGCAGGCGAGTCGCCGAGCAGTTCGAACATCTTCTGCACATGCTGGAGATAGCGGGCGCGGATTTCTTTCGACTTGGCGTCATCCTTGGTGTAGTAATCGCGATCCGGAAGACCCAGGCCGCCTTGATCCACGCCGACAATCATGGCGTCGGAGTTATCGGGATCCTGCTGCGAACCGCTGTCGAACAGCAAGGAGTCGCCGGCAAGATGCAGACCAGCCACCACCGGCGCGAGATCGTGAACGCTCTTGACCGCCCGCACTTGGTCGAGTGCCGGCTGTATTGGTTTGGCGCCAAGTTTCTCGACGGCGGATTCATCCATACAGGCGGCGTAGTAATCGCCGATCTTCTGGGTGACGGCATCACGGTCCTTGGCCGTTGATGCTTGTTCGAGAATACCCCGCAAATAAGCGAGATTATCCTCGTACAGCTTTGAATAAACGTCCCAACGGACCTGGTCGGCAGGAATGGGGTTCTTCTGCTGCCAGCCACCGCAGGAGTAACGGTAGAAATCCACGCACGGATCCACCGAGCGGTCCATCGCGGTGACGTCGAGGCTGGGGATGTAGGGCAACGTGGGCTCACTTGACGCTTGGGCGGCACTGGGCGCATTGCTGGGGCTGGTTCCTGTCGGCGTGGTCTGCCCCGAGGGTTGCTGAGCGAAAATTGTTGCGGCGACGAAACAGAAAGAAAACAGGAAAATCTTGCAGCGCACGGCGGTCCTCCGAAAGAAGGGCAAGGATAGCAGAGGCATGTCGCCGATACGAAAGATGTTGCGGTTTAGTGTCTCGTCAAAGTGCACTTCGTAACCAATTGGCATGCATTCGTCAATCTTTACGCCGTGTTCAACTCTTTCGACCCTGTTTGGCGAAGGATCAGGTTCTCCGCCGGAGGATGGAGCTCCGAGCGGGATCGAGTGGACGCCGCAATTATAGAGACGCCGGATGACCAAGGCGACGCCCTCGGTCTCGCCGGTTGCGGGTGTCCTGTGAGAAAATCGGGTGACATCAAACTGCGCTCGATTGAGGCGCTCAGGATAAAAAAAGCTTGCATTTAAGTACGGGTGAATTACCCTGCTTTGTAACAGGGACCTCTTCCGTCGTTCAGCGCAGGTGGTCGTGCCGGACGTGGCCGTGTCAGGCTGCGCTGCAAGGGCCGCTCGCGGGAGTGGCGTCTCACAAACCAGCTTTCCGAACACATTAAGGAGTTGCATGAAAGGGTTTAAGCCTTTTCCGTTTCTCGCCTTGTCAGTTTACTTATGTGTGCTGACCGCATGCGGCAGCAGCCACCCTCCCAACGGCCCAGGGGCATTGAATATCGCCAATCCGAGCTTGCCCGAGGGCGTGGTGCAGTCTCGCCTACAGTGTTACTCTGGTGCCCACAGGGGGGCTCGCGCCCTATACCTGGACGCTCAACTCCGGAACCCTGCCTCCGCGGTTTGAACCTGAGCAGCGGTGGTGTGATTAGCGGCACTCCGCCCATTACCGATCTGGATTCAAGCGGGACCGCCAAAACATATAGCTTCGTGGTAAAGGTGACGGATTCCCAGACGCCGACGGCCGCATATCAGACGGGCAGCTTTTCCATCATCATCAATCCGCTTCCGGTAGTCACCTCAACCACTGCTGCCTGGTGGAACCATAGGCTTGACCGTACAAGACCACGTTAACGAACTACCGGCGGTCTGGCTCCCTTCACCTGGTCCTGCACCCCTCCCGCGAAATCCGACTGCAGCGACGTGTTGCCTCCTGGGCTGACTTTGAACTCAAGCGGCGCGTCTATTTCCGGCACGCCAACAGGACCGGCGCAGTCCTACGGGTTTACCATTCAGGTGACAGACCACGACGGCAATACGGCGACGCGCCAACGTCAGCATTACAATCGTGGGGAAACTGCAAGGGAACTTTGCCTTCTCGTTCAACGGCTTTAACAATGGGCAACCCTTTTACACCGTAGGCAGCTTTATTGGCGACGGAGCTGGAAACCTTACCGGCGTTCTCGACCAGAACGATTTTGCGGGTGGATCCAGCAACGCGCAATTCACCGGAACCTTTAGCATTGGTACGAACAATCTCGGTTCGCTTACCCTCACTATAGGTGCCCCCTTGAACGTGACCTACGCCTACAACGTAGCCGTGCCGCTGAACGGGGATTTGAAATTCATCCTCGCCGATGCAAACCATCCCCAAGTCTATGGTTCCGGTGTCATCAAGGCACAGAGTCTTTCCAAGCTTACGGGATTGATGTCGTTGGCAGGGAATTGGGCCGTGGGTTTTTTTGGAGCCGATCCCGGAGGCAATCGGTCCGCAGGTGCGGGCTTCTTCAAAGCGGACAACTCCGGAAACCTGACGAGCGGGGTAGAAGACACGAACGATAACGGAACTGTGCAAAGCCAGGTACCATTTACCGGCTCCTGGACGATGCCCGACATGAACACAGGCCGGGGAACTATGACTTTGAACGTGGGTTCCACCGCGCAGAGCTACGCTTTTTATGTCGTGGATCCTTCGAACGAATTGGTTGCGGTGCAAACGGACCCGGTCTCCAGTGGCGCTTCTCTGAGTTTGGTCTCTGGGCTCAAGCAGTGCGTGGGAATAACCGGCAATTGTATCTTGACCAACAGCACGCTTAACGCTAGCAGCGTGATGGAACTCAATGGAGGGGGCACTACGAGCGTACCGTCACCGGATGTGTCGCTGGGCGTCAGCACGTTCAATGGCCGGGGCGGCATCACCACTTTCCAAACAGATGAGAATAACGGTGGGACGTACACCCAAAACACTTTCACAAACGGTACTTACAATGTGAACATGACGAATGGACGCGTCACCGTCTCTGGCCTCGGCTCCGGTCCCCAACCGGTGTGGTACGTGGTGAGCGCTAACCGGGGGTTTGTGATCGGGACCGACAGTTCTGCTACGGAGGGATCGTTCGAGCCGCAATCGGGTGGACCGTTCAGCCTTCCATCTTTCTTGTTGAGCTATGCTGGAGGTACGATCCAGCCAGTGTCGACAAGCGTGACCAACGAAGTTGATTCCACTACAATACCCGCGCCCGGCGGAACCTTAGTCGTGACGTACGACAGCAGTGGATCGGCCACGGGTGAGCCAATGATGAATCTGATGTTGTCGTCAACGTATTTACTGGGGGATGATCCAAGTCAGACCGGCATGAATACGACAGGCAAAATCCTACTGACAGCGGTCGGAAGTGCTCCCACCAACTCCTGCATGTGCACGGCGATCGTCTACATGATCACGGCGCCGGCTTCGGGGGTGACGGACCGAACGACGAACAAGTGGGCTTCGATCAACATCGCCACTCCAACCGCCTCACCCGCACCCGATCCGAATCCGAGATTGACGGTTGTGCAGAGTACAACTGGACCGTTCTAATTGACTGGCCGGCGCTCCATGGGCGCCGGCGCTTTGTTGCCTGGGTTCCGGCAAAACCAAATTCGCCTGCAGACTTTCCATGCCCGCCTAGGCTGCGCCGGGAAGTGCTGGGGTGTCTGGTTCTTTAGGATTAAGTGGGTTAAGATTGCAGAGCTTATCTGCTCTCGAAACATGGGTTCAGAAACCGTAAAATCGCGGTATACTCTCGGAATAGGCTTCGAGTGGGAGCCCCCCCTACACACCCTACTTACTGAACTAGCGCGGCCCTGAGGAAGGGAGAAATGGCTGGGGACAGAGAAGGCGCAGCGCGTCGAGCGCAAGACGGGATAGCCGTGTCCAGCGGTGAAAGTTCCTCCGCGACGCCTAAGCCCGCACTGGATTCCGACGGGATGACCTTGCCCGGAGTCAATGCCGCGGACGGTACCTTGCCAGGTACTGGCGACCCACCGAGTCCGCCAAAGGGAGACGCTTCATCGTCACGCCCCAAGAGCGATCCCTCCGATGCCCCCACCATCGTCGGTTCAGGCAGCGCATCGGGCGACAGTTCGCCTGCGCATCCCATCTTCTCGCACATCGGGGCGACTGTATTCCACGAGGGCGACATCCTCGGGGGCCGCTACGAGATCCAGAAGCTGCTTGGCATGGGCGGCATGGGCGCGGTTTACAAAGCCCGTGATATGGAAGTCGAGCGCGTCGTGGGCCTCAAGGTCATTCGCCCTGACCTTGCTGGAAACCCCGCAATCCTCGCTCGTTTCAAGCAGGAGCTCGTGCTCGCCCGCCAGGTCACTCACAAGAACATCATCCGCATTTACGATCTGAACGAAGCCGACGGCGTCAAGTTCATCACCATGGAGTTCATCGAAGGTGAGGACTTGCGCTCGATTCTTACGCGGGACGGCAAACTGCCTCCGGAAGAGGCGGTCGGCATCATTCTGCAGGTCTGTGCCGGCTTGCAAGCCGCTCACGGCGAAGGCGTCATCCATCGCGATCTGAAGCCGAGCAACATCATGCGCGATCCGTTCGGCCGCGTCGTAATTATGGACTTCGGTTTGGCGCGGTCGGTGCAAGGTGACGGCATGACCCAAACCGGCATGATGGTCGGCACCATGGAGTACATGTCCCCCGAGCAGGCCATGGGGAAAGAACTCGATGCACGTTCCGACCAGTTTGCCGTAGGGCTCATCTTCTACGAGATGTTGAGTGGCTTTGTGCCCTTTCACGCGGAAAGTGCCATCGCCAGCCTGGTGAAACGCACCCAGGAACCTGCCATTCCACTTGTCGATGTGGATACGTCGATCCCACCCGTATTGAGCAGTGTGGTTAGCAAATGTCTAGAGCGCGATCCCAATGCCCGCTTCGCTTCACTCCAGCAGCTTGTCGACGAGCTTGAAATCTGGCAAGGCAAGAGGCCGCGCTCGGGACAGTCAGCATTGGCGTCTTACGTCCCTTCTGGCACGACCCCAACCAAGCAGTTTCCCTGGAAGTGGGTTGCGATCGGAACCACCGCTCTCGTGCTCGCTGTCGGGACGGGCCTGGGAATCCGCTACGGCACGCATCATGAATCCAGTGCCACCTCGGTGGTAGCGGGGCCCGTGACCTCAGTTGCCATTATTCCGTTCTATAACGGTACTGGAGATCCCAGTCTGAACTGGATGGGCGCCAGCTTGGCGGAAACTTTGAGTTCTGATATAGGTCAGTCCGCTCATCTTCGCTCGGTTTCGTCTGCGCGCCTGCAGCAGGTATTGAGCGATCTGCACATTTCACCTCAGTCCCAGCTGGATATATCTACGCTGAAACGTGTGGCCGACTTTGTTGGGGCCGATACGGTTGTTTTTGGGCAGTATCAGAAGTTCGGAGAACAGGTCCGCATCAATTCAACGGTGCTTGATCTCAAACAGGATCGCAAGACGGAGATCCAAACCGATGCCGCCAGCGAGAAGGAGCTTCTTGGCTCTTTGGACAAGCTGGCGGACGAGATCCGCCAAAAGCTGGCTGCTACGCCAGAGATCCTCAAGGAGTTGCAGGCGCATTCTCAGCGTATCTCTACGAAATCGATACCCGCCCTGAGGGCCTACAACGAAGGACTGGCGTTTTCGCGCGTGGGAGACAACACCAAGGCAGTTACGAAGTTCGAAGAGGCCACAGCCGACGATCCGACCTTTGCCATGGCTTTTTCGGAATTGGCACAGACCTATGCCAGCCTCGGGTACGACGACAAGGCCGAGCAGTCATCGCGGCAAGCGGTATCACTCAGCGACAACTTGTCTGCGCAGGATCGCTACCTGATCGAGGCTAATCATGCCAGCATCATGCACGACACGGCGAAAGCGATTGCCGCGTACGAGAACCTCACCAAAGTAAATCCTGGCGACATCGACGCCCAGTTTGCGCTAGCTAAACTGTATGAAAATGCCAATAATTTCGATGCCGCCAAGAAGCGCCTGGCCCAGGTGTTGGCCGCCGATCCCAAGAACGTCAACGCATTGCTTGCGAGCGGCCGGGTGGACGTTAGGGCAGGTGATGACCAGGCCGCGCTGGATCCCCTCAACAAGGCCCTGAGTTTGGCGATCCAATTTGACAATCAGGAACAAAAGGGCGACGTCCTGGCAGCCATGGGCCTTGCTTATCAAGACCTCAACAAGCTGGACGATGCAATGCGCAATTATCAGGAGGCGCTTGACATTAGAAAGAAGGTGGGCAATCAAAAGGGGATTGCCTCCACCCTGGGCCAAATAGCCCAGGTGCAGGACACACAGGGCGACTTCAATGGCGCACTCGCCAGCTACAAAGAAGCAATCGAGGTCGACCGCAAGATCGGCGACAAGGCGGGATTGGCCCTAAACTTGATGAATCTGGGCACGCTTTATCACGACCACGGCAAGTATGACGAGGCTCTTAAATTCACGGGCGAGGCGTTGCAACTCTACCGCGATACCGGAGACGAACTCAACCAGGCTCAGTGCTTGAACAACATCGGCAGTTCCCACTTCAACAAGGGCGAGTACCAGGATGCCCTGACTTACTTTCAGCAGGCTTACCAGATTCGCGACCGCCTGAAGCAGGACACAACCGAATCGTTGCACAATCTGGCGGAGACGTACGTAAAGCTGGGACAGTATGACATTGCGTTGTCACAGTACCTGAAGGCAAAAGAAGCCCTCCGCAGCGCCGGCGACAAGTCGGGAGAAGCCCTGCAGGCGAGCAGCATGGGCGCACTGTTTGCGACCCAGGGTAAGTATGGACAGGCTGTCGGTATGCTTCAGGACGCAGTCCAGGGTTTCCAGCAAGTCAAGGACCGCACCTGGTTCATGGCGGAGGCCCAGTCTCGTTACGGCGATGTCCTGTCGGCCGTCGGAAGGGAAGACGAAGGGCAGAAATACATCGACGATGCACTTAAGCTGGCCACTGAGTTGAAGAACGACACTGTAACGGCTGAGGCGCTAAACGCATTGGGCGATAGCTACTTCTACCGCGGCGATTACGGGTCAGCCCGGCAGCAATACGAACGCGCTCTGCAGACGGCCAACAAGGCGACACTGCCGGAGCAGATTGTGATCTCGAAGTTAAACCTCGCCAAGCTTGATGTCGCTCAGGGGCACTCGCAGGCAGCGGCCCCGGTGCTGAAGAAGCTTATACAGGACGCTGACTCGATGGGACTGAAGGCTCAGTCGGTGGTGGCTTCCGTCTATCTAGGACAGGCATTGCTTGCGACCAAACAAGTAGATGCCGCCAGGCAGGAATTGGACACCGCAGTCGGCCGGGCGGAGAAGCTGGGCTTGCGCGTGGAACAGGCTCGGGCACAGTTCCTTCTCGGGAATGCGAGCGCTCTTAGCGGTAAGCCACAGGAGGCTGTTCCCCATTATCGCCAGGCAGTGGGAATCCTGGAATCGATTAGCAAAGAGGAGGGAGCGACCCGGGTGTTGGAACGTGCTGACCTGAAGGACATCTATCGCGACGCCGCTAAATCCTACCAGGGTGGCACTTAGGAGCTACGCGCAGAAGAGCCCCGGCTGGAAGCCGAGGCTCTTTCTATCTTTCACCGCAGACCTGGTCCCTCAAGGTTTGTTTCGTATGAAGGTGGTCACGATGTCCGAGAAGCCCTTGCCTTTCCCGGATACCGTTCCGTCGATCGGATTGCTCGTGTACGACGTGAAGATGCTCATCCAGTTATTCGTTCCGATGGGCTCGGCCTCCA
This sequence comes from uncultured Acidobacteriaceae bacterium, assembly GCA_963794545.1. Taxonomy (GTDB): domain Bacteria; phylum Acidobacteriota; class Terriglobia; order Terriglobales; family Acidobacteriaceae; genus Bog-257. The sequence goes on along the minus strand of CAWCEH010000005.1, from coordinate 367,774 downwards.
GAAAATCGGCATTAGTCGGCGAAATCGGGTCCGTCGTGTAGAAGCTCGAATCGATGTCAATGGTTGGCATTGGCTCCGAAGGACAGATGGTCGACCCAGTGATGGGATCGAGGCAGGTCACCGAATAAACGATACAATCTCCACCCGTTCCCAGATACACAACACAACTCTCATTCGCGAACTGGGTTCCCAGCAAACGTTGTTGGAAGAAGGTATTGCGATTCCAGGGCGTCGCTAGTACGGTCATCAGAATCCCGTCCGGATTGGTGAACCCCGGGGGATACGTGACCACCATATCGTGTGAGCCAAAGGGGTAGGTTGCCGGCGTGCCTCCCGGCGGAATTACCTGCGTGACTTGGCTGGAAGAATGTGGCGTGAACTCCCATGCCAGGATGTCCTGCGCCGTGCCTTGAGACGGCTGAGAGGCGGTGAAGCCCACCCAAGCCATGCCGTTGTCCAGCGATAGTCCAGCGATGTCGTAGGGGACTGTGACCGTCGGCGGTGCTCCCGGATTCGGCTCGTGCGTTTGCGGATCTATGTTATCGAGCCAAATCGCCAAGGTTCCGTTCGACTGGTGTCCTGCCGGTGGCGTGTACTCAATCACCACTTGATGCATCGCTCCGTTAGTGCACATGAACCCTGCGCAGCTGCCGCCCATGGGGGGAACCGCGCTGATTGCGCCCGAGTACAGACAGTTCGGCACGTTCTGGTGGGTTCCGATTGTATAGCTCCCTGCCTGATGGACCGGAGTATTCGTGTTCGTTCCGCAACTTTGCACCGCAACGTGACTGGCATTCGGGTCCCACGGGTCCTGGTGAATATCGAACTCCACGGCCAGATTGTTATTGATACCGGCGTAGCCCATGGCCCCGGCCTGGTTCGGACCGCTGCCCGCCCCCAAAGCTGTCAGACCAGCGCCGCTGGCTCCGTACGACCCGTCGGTGGCGGCATTATTCTGGATAATGAACGCTATGCCATCTCCGGGAGCGCAGCAAACCGTGGGATTGTGGATCTGGAACTCAAACCAGCTGGTGAAGCCCTTGGTCAACGGCTGTTTGATGTTGAAGTATGTCGTGGCGGCTTGCGGCTGTCCGTGGGGGGTCAGCGATCCATCCGTCAGGCGAAGCACCTTATTCGATTGCCATGTAGCCTGATGGGAGCTGCCATTGAACTGCAAGTTACTGACCGACGAAAAATCCTCAAACCTGATTTGCTGCGCAGCCGATGACCCAATCAACATCATCACAAGGGTCGAGACAACTGCAAAAATTGGAAGCCTGATACCGGATTGCATTTGTAGACTTCTTTCCTACGCCGGGTTACGGACGCATTGGGCTGTGCCCGACCTACCAAGCGGGCAGTTCGATAGCTCTCTTCGTGCAACTGCGGCTCTCGCACTGCACAAGAGATGGCCGCAATTTTGCTGCGCTTAGGGATGGAATGTCAAGCAAATCCCAAGAAATCGCGGTTATTGAATCCTAGATTGAAACTTGACGCGAAGCGCCTTGCTCAAAGGTGGTTCATTATACCTCCACCTTTTGACAGTATGAGGTTGGCTGCGCTTCCACTTTGGCACTATCTAATGTTTGGCTTCAGACAGTCATAAGTTTGCGCATGGAGGGTGCGATTTTAAAGCGTTGCGAGTTTCCCGTTTTGGCGATGTAGCCATTTTAGGTGACACAATATCGTCTGTTTCATGTATGATCATAGTGCGTATGTACGAGCGGCGCGTCTAGCAGCCATCCCTCCTCTCTGTTGAGCGATTTCTGCCTGCAACCTTCCGATCCTTCAGCGCAACATCAACAACAAGGATATACAAAGAAACAAATGGAACAAGGAACAGTAAAGTGGTTTAACGATGCCAAGGGTTTTGGTTTTATTTCACGTCAGAATGGCGAAGATGTATTCGTCCACTTCTCGGCCATCCAGTCGAACGGCTTCCGTTCGCTGCAAGAAGGTCAGGCCGTCAGCTTCGACGTGAAGCGTGGAGCTAAGGGTTGGCAGGCTGAAAACGTTCAGGTACTGTAAACGAAAGTACAACAGGAGGGCGGCAAATGCTGCCCTTCCGTTTTTCCGCGGCTAGAAGTCAGTTGAGTCTTTGGTCGTGAACACCCCAACCGGCGTCCGCCCGTGCGATCGATGTTCGATCCAGCAAGCGGCATACTAAAAGTGAGGATCCAATGAAGAACATCTACGTGGGGAATTTAACTTTCGATGCGACTGAAGACCAGGTGCGCGGGTTATTCGAGGCCTATGGCCCAGTCGACAAGGTCAGTATTGTCACGGACCGCGATACGGGCCAGCCGCGGGGATTCGCCTTCGTCGAAATGACTGACGACGAATCAGCCGGCAAGGCGATGGAAGCTCTGAACGGCACCAATCTGGGAGGGCGCAACCTGACCGTAAACGAGGCGCGTCCGAAGACCGACCGGCCTCGCGGCGGTGGCGGAGGGCGTGGCGGTTTCGGTGGCGGCGGTGGTCGCGGCGGCGGTGGTGGTGGCCGTGGGCGCTCGGGTGGCGGTGGCGGCGGCGGCGGCTGGGGACGCTAACCGTCAACTCGCCTGCCTCTGATTGACCGACACTAGAATTCTGCAAGTTTGAAAATGATGCCGGCGCTTGCCCTTGGGCGGGCTCCGGCATTTTTTTTCTTGCGGTCACGCAAAGGCTTCGTAGAGCCAAATCGAATTAAAGGGATACGCATTGCCTTAGGGGATAGTCTTTACGTCCATCCACCAGCACTTGCGAAACGTCAACTCTGGTAGGCTGTACCGGCAATCATGGGTTTGATTCGATGAATAACGCCGCCACCGTCACCATCGAGTTCAGGAATGTGCAGTTTCGTGTCTCGGAGGGTAAGACGCTGCTCTCCGCAGTGAACCTGACCGTGTCTCGGGGTGAAACCCTGACGCTGCTCGGTCGCAGCGGATCGGGGAAGACCACTTGTCTGAAGATGATCAATCGCCTGCTGGTACCGACGCAAGGGGAAGTTCGTGTGGACGGAATTCCGGTGGAGCAGTGGGACGCGATTAAGCTGCGACGCCGAATCGGCTATGCCATCCAGGACGTCGGATTATTTCCTCATTACACCGTATGGCAAAACGTGGCTTTGGTTCCAAAGCTGGAGCAGTGGGAGCGCCAAGACATCGACAAGCGCGTCGAGGAAGTTCTGGGCTTGGTGGGTCTCCCCGGCGCGGAGTTTGCGCATCGCTATCCGCACCAGCTCTCTGGAGGACAGCGCCAGCGCGTCGGGCTGGCCCGTTCGCTGGCAGCCGACCCTCCCATCCTTCTCATGGACGAGCCCTTCGGGGCCCTCGATCCCATTACCTGTGCCGAGTTGCAGATGGAGTTCAAGAAACTCCAGCAAAAACTGGGCAAGACGATCGTTTTCGTGACCCATGACGTGGGCGAAGCCCTGCTGCTGGGTACCCGAATCGGATTGATGGAAAGCGGTACTCTGCGCGGAATCTACGCTCCGGATGAGTTCCTGAGCGCTGCCGATCCCGGCGTGAAAGCTTATGTAGAGGTATTTCGCGCCGGGCAGCAGATGTTTCCCAACTGAGCGATCCTGCAATCCTCCAAGTGACTAGGCAACAAAAAGGGAGCGGTTTTCGCTGCTCCCTTTTTTCCCTTCCGCAACCACTTTCGGCCTATTGCGACTTCTTGTGCGCGGGCGCGTGGTGCACAGGCGCTGCCGTGCGTGACTGGGTTGCCGTTCTTGTCCAATAGGATGCCGCCGGTCATCGTCATCATGAAAGGGTTAGGCGTATAGCTTGAGACCGTACCCTGAAACGCCATCATCGCACCTGGTTGCGGCGCCAGGCGCGACGGGATCGGCTTTTCCATGGTCAACGTGATGTCGGCCTTCTTGGCTTCAATGTCGTCGTCGCTGCCGGCCAACTGGACAGTAGCTCGAAGTAGCGCTGATGACGGAGGCCTGTAACTTCACGGCTTTGTCCTTGATTGCATTCCATACCGTGTCAGCCGCCTGCTGATTACCCGAAGAAAGCACCAGTTCCCACTCCGCGAAGCTCATCTGCTTCGGATCCTTGGTCTTCACCAGATCGGCCGCCTGCTCGGCAGGAGACGGTGGCGGTGGCGCTGCGGCCACGGTGAAGCCAGATGGCGGCATAACGCTCTGTGACGCTTGCGCTTGCTTCACCAGGTCATTCCAGCCATCTTCGGAGCCGTGGTAACGGATGTACTTCTTGTGGCCATAGTCCAGGATCTGCGCCTGGCCGGTTCCCTGGGCGAGTTGCGAAGCCTTGACGATGAACCAGAAGCCCTCCGGGTTCATCGGTTTGGCTTCCAGGTCGGCCGTGGCCAAGGGATAGATGTCCATAATGTTTGGTTGCGATTCTTCCCCCACCGCTTCACGCAGGTCCTTCTGCGCCGTGGCGAAATCCTTCTGCTGCAAAGCCGCAAATCCGACCGCGCCTTCGAAGATCGCGCCGGTCTCGTTGTGCAGTTTAGTGAAATCGGCATCGCTCATGCCGTCGGGCTTCGGCATGTTTTGCAGTGCCTGCAGTCCCTTCTGGCCATATTGCTGCGCCTGCTGAAGGTTCTGCTGCATCTGCGGACCGCCCTGCGAGGCCGCCGCACGATAGTTGTAGGCCAGCAGCGCCAAGGGCGCGGATGTTATTAGGATTGGCTTGCAGCACTCGGCTCGCGGTGTCGATCGTCTTTTGCGCGTCCCCGGCCTGCTGGTATGCCACCATCAGCTGCTCCAAAGCGTCTTCCTTCATCACGCTGTTGGGATACGTCTGCAGAAAGGCTTCCAGACCCTGCGCCTTTGCCTGCGGACTGGTCTGCTGAATCGCGTTTACGTAAGCGTTGTATTCAGCCGGGTCCTTAATTTCCTTCTTCTGCGCGGGTTGAGCTGGTTGACCGGCTTGCGCGGGCTGCGCCGCCCCCTGAGCTGCCGATTGCTGGACCAGCGCCGCGGTGGCGAGCACCAGCAACATGGTGACTAGCGACTTCTTCATTCTCTTGGCTCCTTGGTTCTGGGAACTGGTGACGATATTCATTCAGAAACGTTTACTTACACGCAGGATCTGCAGCCCGACTTACCCCGCCGGAGCTGCATAATAACAGGTCGTCTCTCCGCACTGCCGCCCCTAAATATTGAATCCAAACGCAAATCATGCGGAGACGGGATTATAAGTACCCACCTCACGTAAGGCAAGTTACTTACTACTTTACACAATTTCCCGTGTCTCTGAGATGCCGGAAAGCGCAATCTCGCATGTGCGCATTTTACATGCAACAATGCCATCCGGCTTACACGGGGCGGTCCGCGCCGGCGGGTGCCGACCGGCAGATTCTCGGACGCCCAGACTTGGCGGGCAACCATGAGCTTGCTCGGCGGCTTCGATCAAGTTGGGATTTGTGCTAAATTGCAGCCGACATTCACGGCTTGTGACGCTTCCGCCAAAGCGCGTCAAGCACCTTTGAACGCAAGAACCTGTTGGAGACGATTATATGCAGCCAAATGAGTTTGTTTCGCTCGCGGGGGCAGTTGCCGTGGTTACCGGAGGGGGACGTGGAATTGGGCATGCCATCGTGACACGGCTGGCCGCTCTCGAAGCCACCGTCATTCTCACGGGCCGGGGTGAAGCGCGGGTTCAGCAGGTCGCACGCGATCTGGAGTCGCGTGGGCACCGGGCAGAAGGTATCGGATGCGATGTCACCGATCTGGCCAGCGTGGAAGCGCTCGGTGAACGTCTGCGCAGAAGCTACGGCCACGTCGACATCCTGGTGAACAATGCTGGCATTGGTGGCCCTTCAGGTTTACTGCATGAGCTTGCCCCCGACGACTGGGAAGCCATTTTCAATACCAACTTGCGAGGCGTGTACTACATGCTACGCAGTATCGTGCCTCTGATGATCGCGAGCTGGGGCAGGCCACATCATCAACATCTCGTCGCTGGCGGGGAAGAATCCGCTGCCTCGCGGAGCCGCCTACTCCGCGTCCAAATGGGGACTCAATGGGCTCAGCTACGGAGTCGCGGAAGAATTGCGGGCGCAGAATATCCGGGTCAGCGTAATCTGTCCCGGCTCGGTGGACACCGACTTCAGTCCCCGCCGCGGCGGCAAAGACACCCAGAAGATGCTGAAGCCTGACGATGTGGCGCATGCCGTGGTCATGCTGGTGACCCAGGAACCGCAATCGTTCATCAGCGAGGTCTTGCTGCGTCCCACCCAGAAGCCGTAGAAAGGCGAATCTGGCGGCTGGATGTTTACCTAACCTGTAATATACTTGTTGGAGGTTAGGAGGAACCATGAACCAAATTCAACGCATACTTGATCAATATGAGCGCGTGATGCATGGCGCAGCCTGGCACGGCGATGCCATCTGGCAGATTATCGAGGGCATCTCGGCTGAAAGGGCTGCCTTGCGGCCCATCGCCAACGCTCACAGCATCTGGGAGATCGTCGGGCATATGGCTTTCTGGGAGGCCGTGGCGGCGAAGCGGCTTGGCGGTTTGCGCGCCGGGCTCGAGGAGGAAGGTAATTTTCCCGCCGCGCCCGAAGCCACCGAGGCCAACTGGCAGAAGACACTCGACAGGTTTCGCGCATCCAACAAAGCATTCCGGGAGGCGCTGCAAAAACTAGACGCCGCTCGGTTGGATGAGCTGTCAGCCGCCGGCAAGCGATCGTTTTACGATGAGGCGCACGGACTCATCCAACACAATGTGTACCACGCGGGGCAAATCGCCGTGCTGGCTAGGTCAATGAATCAAGGCCGATGACTTGCATCGAAAAAGCTCGCCACCAGCGATGGGGCGGGTTTGTAATTCTGCAAAACGGGTGCTAACATCCGGACTCGTGAAGATTTTTTGGGGAGGTAATTATGTCCGATCGTGACGGAAGTGGTTTCCTGTGGTTCCTTGCCGGCCTTGGGTATCGGGGCGGCAGTGGGAATTCTATATGCTCCAAAACCCGGCGATGAGACGCGCCAGCGTATTCGCGAAGCGGCTGAAGAGGGCCGCGATTCCGTTAAAGAGCGCGCGCGTCAGGCCCGCGAACAAGCGGGAAGCTGGGCGGACAAGGGGCGCGACTACCTGAACCAGCAAAAGGACCAAATCCGCTCGGCATACGAGGCTGGACGCCAGGCTTACCGTGAAGCTACCAGTGAAGATGTCGAGGGTACTACCCCTAACGTTCCCTAGCGTGGGCAATGCGTCGCGCAACTAGCGCGCTAGGCGGAACTGAAAGTGAATATGTCTGATAATCTGACACTTTTTATCGGCGTCACCGCAGCCGCCGTCGTGCTGCAGGCGATCGTTCTTCTCGTCATGGCTGTCGTGATGTTTAAACTCAGCAAGAAGCTGCAGTCGGTTACGGACGAGACCCAGTCGCGGTTGCTTCCCATCCTCGACAATGCCAAGGCGATGCAGCAGGAAGTGAAGTCCTTCCTGGAGACGGCGCGTCCCAAGATCGACGTCATCCTGGACAATCTCGCGCATGTCACAACGACCACGCGGACCGAGGTTGAGCGAGTTGACGCCACCGTGCATGACCTGCTGGATCGCCTGCGATTACAGGTGATTCGCGTTGATGAGATGGTGACCCATACTCTGGACCGCGTAGAAGACACGTCGGAGAAGGTACAACACTCCGTGATGGCGCCCGTCCGTCAGGTCTCGGGGATTGTTCAGGCTATCAGTGTGGGAGTGGGTGCCTACTTCAGCAGCCAAAGGCGCGGCCGCAATGGTGGCCCGTCGGATGAGATGTTCATCTAGTCGCGCCCTTTCGAATCAAGGGAAGATAGTTGGGTGCCCCATCCTTCTCGCCCTAGTTTCGCGCTGCTCCTCCATGTTTCTTGCCCGTCTTTGTTTTTACAAGTTGATGGCATGTACCGAATGGCTCAATCCATCTAGGTCCGCTGGCGTCCATAACTAAGGTATCGATGGGGCCTCCTACTTTGCTTGGTTCCGCGGCAATTTCGATATTCACAAGATCGCGAACCTTGGCGACATCGTCTCCAGTATCGGCTCTAAGCAGATTACGGGCCTCTGGGCTGAGCGCGTTTATAGTCTCTTGTTCTCCGAGGCGCCATATGTTGTAGCCGTAAGGGCAGCCGCTTCCCGGGCATGCGCTCATATCTTGAGAAATGTCGATTGGGGCACCACCTGGGTTGTCTACTCTTATGAAGTTGAAGTCGACGACCGCCAGTGAACCGTTCTCGAATCCGAACACAAGAAGAGACAACGCCGGCACATAAGCTCCATTATAGATCGCCTTCCCGCCAGCGGAGTAGCCTTGCCTATAGGCTCGTTGGATCACTCTCAGCAGTTGGGGTCGAATTGCATCAGCCAGGCGTTTAGCCTCCACCTTGATAGACCCATCACCGCGGAGACTGGTATTAGCGATCGCAAACGCATCAAATTGAGCGTCTGGATCTCCGACCAACCCAGAAAACGCGAAGAATATTCCGCCGCTCGGCGCTTCCCGAATTTTGCAGCTCAAATACCCGCGCGCATCAGCATGTGTGGCATGTGTCAGAGAATCGGCCGCAATCGTAATGCGGTTAGGTCGCTGCATCGCCACGATAGACGTTGCGAACGCATTACCAGCCGTTAGTGACAAACAGGGCCACAGCGCGATTGCCCAGATTTTCTTTACCACAAGTTTTTTTCCTCGCTGGGGGCTGGCCTATTCCGCAGTCGCCCGCCTTCGGCGACAGGATGGGCGCATTTCAATCATGTCACGAAAATCTTAGCCCGGGTCGTCAGCCTGGATAGCTGTAGGAAGACTGAGCGAGTCCCTTCGGGGACGGCAAACTCCTTGGCGCGAACCCCGTATAAGTGGTGGCGCTACTCAATCAAGGCCGCTTCTTTTTCTTCTGCCTCGGCCACCGCTCGAATGGAAACATGCTCGCGGCGCGCCAGCAGCAATCCCATCGGAATGACCGACATGAAAGTGACTGCCCACAGCAGGATGCCGCAGCTTACAGCCAACTCCTTCTCTATGCCGAACCCCGAGTTAAGCATGCTGATGGTGGCCAGTTGCGATCCCCCGCCGACGGCCGGCAGTTGCAGCATGGATCCCACCATGCTGGAGCCCATCAGCACCACCTGAAGAGGCAGCGTCAGTTCCTGGAGTTTGCCCGCGTAGGCGTGCGTAACTGTGTAATAGGCAAAGGCGATCAGAACCCACATGAAGAGTGAAACCGCGATCAACTGCAGCGCCGAGCCGAGGTCTTGTATAGTTTCCAGCCCGTTGCTGAAGGACAGAACTTTCTCGCGCAGATGATGCGCGAGTTTGGGCGCAAATCCGGCAAAGCGATCATGGAGGAATTGGGCGACGCGATTGCCGGAGCGGCGAATGACAATGATGCCGATGACGAGCGCCACGATGATGCCCATCAGCAGGAACGAAAACTCTCGCAATCCCGGCACATACCAGGAACCGTGGTAGAAGGGGACGAATTTCAGCCAGTGCCAGTGATGTTGCACCCAGTGTCCCTGATAGAAGGGAAGCGCCCGCAGATCGGGCGATAAAAAGCTCAGCGCCAGAAGGACCGCGAACGATCCCATGTCGAAGATGCGCTCCACTCCCCAGACCGCAATCTGTGAGGTGAAGGTGAGGCGCTCCTTCTTGGCGATGATGTAGGGTCGAACCATCTCGCCGGCGCGGCCCAGTAGCGCCAAGGCGGCGAAGCCGACGAGTTGCGGAGCCAGCAGGCGGGCCGTGGTCGTCTTGCGGACCGGCTTCAGGAAGATGCGCCATCGCACTGCACGAAGTACGTAGGCAAAGTAGGTCAGTGCAAGGCCGTAGAAGGCGTAGAGCCAGTTAATGTGTTCCGTACGGCTCCAGAAAATGTGCCAGTCGAACGTCTTCCATGCGCGAACCTGCAGGTAAATCAGCAGGCACAACGCGATCAGGACTATACCGAAGATGAGCGTGCGTTTCTTGTTCATGGAAGAAAATCAGCGCCACCGGCACGCAATGTTTTCTCGTGTGGTGGCACGATGGCCTGCGACTGAGACCCAATCGTCAAGGTATATGACCGGATGAGTAGGGTCAAACCCGGAGTTATTCGGTCCCCGCCGCAGCCGTCGCGCTCTGGGCAATCTCCGGCTTGGCCGCAGCCTTGCTTTGCATTAGTGGCTTCTGTTTGTGCTTGCGCTGGGCCAACTTCTTGCGGTTGTAGTCGTTGATGACTCGCGCCACATAAGCATGGGTCTCGTGGTAGGGTGGGACGCCCTTGTACTGCTGTACGCGCTGCGGACCGGCATTGTACGCGGCCAGCGCCTTGACCATGTCGTTGTTGTAAAGCAGCAGCAGTTCGCGCAGGTAGCGGACCCCGCCGTCGACATTCTCCGCCGGATCGAAGGTGTTCTTCACCCCCAGCTTGCTGGCGGTGCCCGGCATCAGTTGCATCAGTCCTTGCGCGCCCTTGCGCGAAATTGCATGTGGATTGTTACCGCTCTCTGCCCGAATCACGCTGGCAATGAAATCGGCGTCCACTTGGCTCCGCGTGCTGGCTGCGCTGACGATGGTGTTTAGATCCATCGGCTTCTGGCTTTGCGAGCTGGCCGCTTGTGGCTCTGGCCGGCACCGGCTCAAAGTCCTCGATCTGGGCGGTAGGTACGTCGACGTATCCACTGCTCGGTTCTGCGCTCATGTACAGCCGCGTGATATCGCCGTCTACCTCATGATGCTCGTGGCGAATGCTAAAACCGTTACGCAGATTTGCAATTTCCGCGGCGTACACTTGCGACACCACCAGCAAGCACAGGAAACCGAGTTGTAAGAATTTACGCATTCACGCTCGCTGCATTCGCGTCGAGTGCCTGTTCGACGGCCGCGGCAACTCCGCTGTCATCGTTGTGCAGGGTGATAGTCCAGCCGTTCTGCTTCAGGTCGTCCGATGCATTCCCCATGATCACCGGATGGCCGGAGAAGGTCAACATCTCGATGTCGTTGTAATTGTCGCCGATGGCCATCACCTCGGAGCGATCGATGCCACGATAGTTGGCCCAGCGCTCCAGCGCGTGCCCCTTCGAGCAGCCGGCGTTGAGGATGTCGACGATGCACAAGTTACGCAGATCATATTGCGTGCGCAGCATGGTGAAATCCGCGATGAAATTGCAGGACAGAAGGTCTCGCTGCGCCTGCTGCATCAGTTCGACCGGGCCGCAGAACATGGCCTGGATGGGATCTTCCGTCAGCGCCTATATGATCGGGCTGACATATTCGATATAGGGCGCGTTCTTTTCCATCCAGCGCTGGATGACGCCATACAAACGCTCGTCGGTTCTCGCAGACAATTGCTCCCATACCTTCACGGTCGAAGGTGAGGACCATGTTGTTGCGATACTGCGCCATGTGCTGGCAGAGCTTGATCGCCGTCTCGCGAGGCAACAAATCCTGGTGGAAAAGTTCCCCACGAGTGGAACGCGTCACCGCTCCATTTGAACTGATCAGCCACAGGTCGAAGCCGAGCGACTCCGCGATAGGCATGGCGAACCTGTGCCTGCGTCCCGTTCCCAGCACGATTTCAATGCCGGCTTCATGGGCCCGGCGCAATGCCTTCAGATTGGCTGGGGAGATCTCCACCTTGGAGTCCAGCAGTGTGCCATCGAGGTCAATGGCGATGAGGCGTATTGAGCGCTTCACGATGTCTCATTCTAGCAGCAGTCAGCGCTTGGCACTTGGCATTTAGCACTTGGCGACGGAGGGCTCCAAATGAGCCTTCGTGGGACGGATTTCCCTCTGTAATGATTTGATGCAAAGCGCCAATTGCTAAATGCCAAGTGCTAATGCCGAGTGCTGAACGCGAGACACTGAGTGCCAAATCCGAACTGGCTAAATGCCGAACGCTGATTGCCGATTGCTTGCTTCCCATCCCGAGACGTAAAGTAAAAGAGCGATGGAATTACGCAAGGATCCCATTACGCGCTCCTGGGTCATCTGCGGCGACGAGCCCGATGATAGCTCCTCGCCTGATTACTTCTGCCCATTCTGCCCCGAATCAGGCCAGCCCCTCCAGGTAATTGCCTCGTCACCGACCGTGAACGGCAGTCCTTGGTCGGCGCGCGCTGTGGTGCATCCCCATCCGCTGTACGGAATTGATGGCGAGCCGTCGCGTACGGGCAACGGCCTGTATGACAAGATGCGTCCGGTCGGCGCTCACGAGGTGATTGTCGAGAATGCCCGCCACGACCGGCATTTGTGGAATGCCGACGACCGGGAAATCGAGGAGTACCTGGCGCTGTGCGGCCAGCGCATCCAGGACCTGAAGGGCGATGTCCGCTTCAAGTACGTCAGCGTCTTCAAGAATTACGGCACGCATTCGGGGCAGGAGTTTGACCACCCGACCTCGGAGGTCGTGGCCACCACGTTTGTTCCGCGGCGCGTTCTGTATGAGTTGCGGGCGGCGCGGCAACATTACCAGGTGAAGGAGCGCTGCGTCTTCTGCGACATTCTGAGGCAGGAGCAGGAACAGAAGCTGCGCGTCATCGAGGTCCGTGGCGACTACATTGCCTGCTGCCCTTACGCCCCGCGTGTGCCTTATGAGACCTGGATCGCTCCACACACCCACGAGGCTTATTTCGAGCGCATGGCGCTGAAGTCCGGCGCAATGCGTGACTTGGCGGCGCTGCTGCGGCGCACGCTTTACCGCATCCGCACCATCGCCGACGGCTTCCACATGGTGTTGCATACCTCACCCAACACCATGCATCGCTCGGAGACGCTGGGGTTCTGGAAGACCATTGAAGACGACTACCACTGGCACATCGAGATTCTGCCTATTCTGGGGGCGAAGGCGAAGTCGTACACCTTCAAAGAGGTGTATTACTCGCCCGTCAGTTCGGAGACGGCAGCAGCGATCCTGCGCGAGCGGCCGACGGAAAAGTAGCTGCGGCCGGACTACAATATTTCCTCGGGTAGCAACGCGCTTATGACCATCCGCCGAGTCAAGACCTACACCGGCCAGACCGGCTACGTTTACCAGTACTACTTCGTCGGCAAGCGGCCGACGCTTGACGGCGATCCCGAGGCTCCCTCCACCGAATTCATCTTCGACGTGACCTCAGATCGGAAAACAATCTTCGCGGTCAGTATCTTTCTGCATCCCGAGGCGCTCTCAGCCTGGGCAGCCAGTCGAGGCCGCACGCTCGGCGAGTCGGAGCAGTACGCTGCGGTGAAGCTGCGCCTGATGCAAGCCTTCGATGAGATTCCCGACATGCTGAACCAGGGACGCCACTTGCGCCTTGAGGTCGCACGAACTGCCCGTACTGTTAGATTCGATCGGAGTGGAATAACGGTACAATTGTTACAGCTAACCCCTTCTGATTGCTTGCGTCCAACCGAGCAGTAGAGATGGGACGGACGGCCCTTCGCGAGGAGAAGGGCAAGTTCCAAAGGTGGGGACTTCCTGATGTTCACGCAGATGCAGTGGCCCGGGCGCAAGCGATGGAACCGTGCTCTACTGGCTTCCTTCGCGGGGCACTGCCTGCTTTTGTTCTTGCTCATCCATCGCATCGGTGCAGTTTTCGTAAATCCTTCTGACGTTGACCTGGGAATTAAGGGATCCTCTGGGTCGATGTCTATCGTTTACCTTGCGCCTGTGGGGCCAGAGAAGACGCCAGACACCGCAGGATGATCAACGGCCGTCGCTTCGCGCTGCCCTGGCGCCCAAGCCGAAACCCCACAAGCCCGACACGAACGTTCGGCAAGCAAATCAACCCACGCGGGACGATGCGCCTGAGCAAACTGCGCGCGGTGGTTCTCCTTACGGGCGCGTGCCCGGCTCGCCGATTACCGGAGATGAAGTGGTGCCCGCCCTGCCGGAAGTCTTTCCCGATCCTCCGGTATCGCGCTCCGACATACCTGCTGGGGTTCAAGGTGACGTGATCGTGGAGGTCACGATTGACGAGCAGGGAAATGTGGTCCAAACCAAGCTGCTGCAAGGCATCGGATACGGCATCGAGCAAAAGGTTCTCTCGGTTCTGCCGCGCTGGCACTTCCGCCCAGCCTCGAAAGACGGTGTGACCATCGCTTCGCAGCACATCGTTTACTTCCACTACCCCAGCTAGGTGTGGCACTTCTGCCGCCCTGCCTGCATGGAGTTAGCGGCCTTCCTGTGACGCAAATCACAGCCGGACGTGATAACCACACTGCGCCCTACACGCCACCCCGTTATACTTAACCGTAGAAGAAGCAATCGAGCTTAAGCATTACTTTCGTGGGGTTTATGCCTTTAATCTGGCTCCGAGTCGCGGTCTGTTGCTATGGCGTGGGGCTGCTTTATTCGCTCCTCCTGCTAAGCAAACAGGGCAATGTTTTGGCCAAGGTTGTGGAGCCGGCAGTCGGACTGGGGCTGATCTTCCACTTCGTGTCTCTCGTTGAGTCCACCGTCCTGATCGGACACCTTTCGCTGGCTTCGATCCATTACTCGGAATCCATCCTCGCGTTCCTGGCGATGGTGGTGTTCTTCGTATTCTTCGTGGGCTATCGCACCGTCTCGCCAGGCGTCGTGATCTTCCCCATTGTGTTCATCTCTGACGTTCGCATCCGCGATTGGGCAGAAGCCGGTCACGTTGACGTCGCCGCTGCTGCGCAGTGGTTGGATCTTCGTGCATGTGGTCCTCATTTTCACCGGCTACGCGGGGCTGTTCCTGAGCTTCGGCGCGAGCCTGCTCTACCTGGTGCAGGAGCGGGCGTTGAAGTCTAAGCGCTCGACGCCACTGCTCACTTGGCTGCCTCCGTTGCAGACCATTGACGAAATCTGCTATCGCTCCTTGCTGTTCGGTTTCCCCTTCATGACGCTGGGGCTGGTGGCGGGTTCCGTGCTGGCCATCGACAAGTACGGACCGCTGTTCTTCTACGATCCGAAGATATTGTTGTCGTTCACCATGTGGGCGGTTTATCTGCTGCTGCTGTACACCCGTTGGAGTTCTGGATGGCGTGGCCGCCGCGCGGCATTTCTGGCGACGTTTGCCTTCATCATCGCCTTAGGCGCTTGGGCGGCGAACAGCTTCAGCCGCACGCACAGGTTTCTTTCATGAACTTCGTCGTCATCGGCGTGAACCACCAGACCGCACCGGTCGAAGTGCGCGAGCAGTTCGCCATTTCCGAGGCGCGGCTGCCGGAAGCGGTGAAGTCCCTGGCAACCTATCCTGGCATCGAGGAGGGCATGATCGTTTCCACCTGCAACCGGGTGGAGATGTTGGCGCGCACCACGAATGGTTCCGCCGATATGCAGGGCTTCTTGCGCCAGTTTTACGGCTTCGATCCCGAGCCCTATCGCAAGTATTTGTACGAACATCACGAGCGCGATGCCGTGCGTCATGTTTTCCGGGTGGCATCGAGCCTCGATTCCATGATCGTGGGCGAGCCCCAAATCCTGGGACAGGTCAAGGAAGCCTATGCCACGGCGCGCGCCGTTGGCGCGGTCAACTCGCAACTCGACGCTTTGCTGACTCGCTCTTTCGCCGTCGCCAAGCGCGTGCGAAACGAGACCGCCGTTGCCACATCGGCAGTGTCGATCGCATCGGTGGCCGTCGACCTGGCCAAGAAGATTTTCGGCAACCTGCAAGGCAAGAGCGTTTACCTGGTAGGCGCGGGGAAGATGTGCGAACTGGCTGCGCGCCATTTGCTGGCGCATGGCGCCAAGCAGATCTACGTTGCCAACCGGACCTTCGAGCGGGCCGCGTCGCTGGCGAAAAAGTTCAATGGCCAGGCGGTCCCCTTCGAGAAGCTCTACGAGACGGTGCCGAATGCCGACATCGTTATCAGCTCCACGGGCGCGCCGCACGCCATCTTCCGCAAGGAGCATGGCGAAAAGTTCCTGAGCCAGCGCCGCAACCGTCCCATGTTCTTCATCGACATTGCGGTTCCACGCGATATCGATCCCGAGCTGAACAAGCTGGACGGCATCTTTGTTTACGACATCGACGATCTGCAGCAGGTGGTTTCGTCGCACATCGCCGATCGCAAAACCGAAGCCGACCGCGCCGAAGCCATCGTGCAGCTTGAGGTGGACAAGTTCGAATCGCGGCTGCAGACGCTCGATGTGGTGCCCACCATTGTTTCGTTGCAGGAGCACCTTGAGACGGTTCGCCAGGCCGAGATTGACCGCGTGCGCGGCCGGCTGGGAACGCTCTCGCCGGAACAGGAACTGGCGGTAGAAGCGCTGTCACGCGGCATCATCAACAAAATCATGCATACCCCCATTACTACACTCAAGAGTGCAGCCCGCGAATCGTCCGAAGTCACGACTGTGATTGACCTGGTACGCAAGCTCTTCGGCCTGCGCGAACCCAGAAAAGCCGCCGATGAAGATGCCGCTACGGTGAGCAGCGGAAAACCGGGAGCGCAAAACTGATGGCACGCCTCCGAATTGGTTCCCGCGGATCACAACTCGCTCTCTGGCAGGCCAATCACATCTCGGCACTGCTGCGCGAGCGCGGCCACGAGGTCGAGCTCGAGATCATCAAGACCACCGGCGACAAGATCACCGACGTTGCTCTCGCGCAGGTCGGTACCAAGGGCATGTTCACCAAGGAAATCGAAGAGGCGCTGGCCGAAGGCCGGGTTGATCTCGCGGTGCACAGCCTTAAGGATCTGCCGACCCAACTGCCACCCGGATTCGAACTGGTCGCTATTACCACGCGAGTCAATCCGCGCGACGTGTTTCTGTCGGTCAAGTACGACAGCATCAAGGCGCTGCCGCGAGGAGCGCGTGTGGGTACCAGTAGCCTGCGCCGCCAGGCACAGTTGAAGGCTTCGCGGCCCGATCTGGTCATCCATCCGCTGCGGGGGAATGTTGATACTCGCATGCGCAAGCTGGAAGAAGGCGAATACGATGCCATCATTCTGGCTGCCGCTGGTCTTACGCGCCTCGGCAAAACCGAACTGGTGAAGGAAGTTCTGTCCGAAGACTTCATGTGCCCCGCCGCAGGACAGGGCGCGCTTGGCATCGAGATCCGCGAAGGCGATGTGGCGATGCGTGAACATCTCTCGTTTCTCGATGACTCCGACGCACACGCCGCCACGACCTGCGAGCGCGCGTTGCTGAACAAGCTCGGCGGCGGATGCCAGGTCCCGATTGGCGCATTCGCCGAGATGAAGGATGGCAGATTGCAGCTGACCGCGATTGTTGCCCGCCCGGATGGCACTGAGGTTTTGCGCGAGCAGCAGAGCGGCAGCGATCCGGTTGCGCTCGGAGAAAAAGTTGGCGACACTCTGCTGCGCCGGGGCGCTACCAGGATTCTTGAAGAGGTTTATGGCGCAGCGGCAGCGGTGGCACAGCAGCCGTGAGACGCAGTAGGCAGTTGCCAGTGGTCTGTGGTCAGTAGTCAGCCGCGTCAAACCGGTCATGCTGTCATCCTGAGCGCAGGCGTCGCTGGGTTTGCGACGCCGCAGTCGAAGGACCCCTATTTTGGCAAATAATCCTCGCACAACCATTGCGGGAAACACCCTGCCCCTCTCCGGATGCCGCGTTCTGGTCTCGCGCGCGAAGAAGCAGGCGGGCGCTCTTTCTTCCGCGCTGAGCGAATTGGGTTGCCGGGTGATCGAGATCCCGTTCATCGAGATTCGCAAGCCCAGTTCGTACCAGCCGCTCGATTCGGCATTGCAGAACCTCGCAACGTACGATTGGTTAATTCTCACCAGCGTGAATGGGGTTGAGGCGCTGTTCGAACGGCTCGCAAAGAAAAAGATCGATGTCTCAGCGCTGTCGCATCCGAAGATCGCCGCCATCGGTCCTGCGACCAGGAAAGCGATCGAGCAACATGGCCTGCGGGTAGCGGTCACGCCGAAGGAATATGTGGCCGAGTCGGTCGTCGCTTCACTACAGCGCAGGGTGAAAGGGAAGCGCGTGCTGCTGGTGCGAGCAAAGGTCGCGCGCGATGTCATCCCCCGCGAATTGCGCAAAGCCGGTGCTGAGGTTGACGTGGTCGAAGCATACGAGACCGTGGCGCCGAAATCTTCTGAGAAGCGGTTGCGTGCTCTTCTGGCCGACAAAACACAGAAGCCGCACGCCATCACCTTCACCAGTTCCTCAACGGTAAAGAACTTCGTAGACTTGCTCGGATTGCGCAGCGCGCGTGCCGCCTTGAAGAAGCCCGCGCGCCATCGCGGCATACACACGGCATCCATCGGTCCTGTGACCTCCGGCACGCTGCGTGAGTTCGGATTGCCGGTGGACATCGAAGCCACGGAGTACACCATTCCGGGACTGGTCGCCGCGATCGCGGAAGCGACAATTCGCATTCGGGCCGCAGGGCAGCAGGACTCTTGAATTTCTCGAACGTATAGTGTTCTCCCCTTCCGCTCAGAACGACACCGTTGCGCAGACGGCTGATAGCTGACGGCTGACAGCTATTCGTAAATCGAGCACCCGCATCCCGGCGATGGCACATGCACCTTCAGAAAGTCCGACACCCTCTGGTACGCGTCAATCTGGTTCTCCACCCGCGCGAAGCCGTGGCCTTCGTTTTCGTAGATCTTCAGCTGCACTGATCCGCCACGCTTCTTGACGGCATCGGCCACCTGTTGCGCCTCTTCCTTCGGACAGCGCGGATCGTTGCCGCCCGCCAGCAGCAGCAGCGGAGCCTTGATCTGGTCCACGAAGTTGATCGGCGAGCGATCGTCGTACAGCGCCTTGTTCTTCACCGGATCGCCCATGGTCGCCAGGTCATACTCGCGCAGCAGCGGGTCTTCGTTGGCGATCTCGGTCGCCCAGTTTACGAACGGCACAATGGGCACGGCCGCGGCCCACATATCCGGAGCCTTGGTCACCGCCATCATGCTCAAGTAGCCGCCGTAGCTTCCGCCCATGACAATCAGCTTCTTGGGATCGACGAAGCCGCTCTTCTCGATCCACTGGGCCGCGTCGAGCACGTCGTGCAACTCGCCGCCTCCGGCATCGCCGCGGTTGGCGTCGGTGAACTCCTTGCCGTATCCGGTTGACCCGCGATAGTTCGGCGCGATCACCAGATACCCCTGGTTCACGATGTACTGGATGAAGCGGTTGAACGAATTGACCGTCTGCGCGGCCGGTCCGCCGTGAATGTAAACGATCGCCGGAAACTTGCCGTTGCGCTGGATATTGTTCGGCACATAGGCAAACGCCGAGATCGTCCACTTACCGTCGCGGCTGGGATAGTGCACGAGGTAGGGCTCGACCATGTCGGCGCTGTTCACGCCTCGCGACCAGCGAGTGCGTCACCTGCTGCGACTGCTTCGACGCGATGTCATACACCCAGATATCGCTGGGAGCGTCGGCGCCGTTGTGGTAGTACAAGAGCTTCGACCCATCGCGGCTGTAGGGAAGCGGATTGCCGCCGAGCGAGTTCACGCCCTTCTTCAGCGGCAACGCGTCGGCGCGCCGGCTTGCGATGTCATACAGATAAATGTCGGTGTTGCCGTCAACATTGGCCGTCCACGTCAGCGATTTGCCATCGGGCGAAAATGTTCCTGCTCGTGAGCCGCCATTTTTCCGCGGTTAGCCAATCAATCTTCTTGGTCGCGATGTCGAGCAGTCCGACATTGTCGTAACCGTTCTGCGCGTCCGAGGTGATGAGAATCGTCTTGCCGTCGGGCGAGATGTCATCCGCTTCGTACGTGTGCTCGCCCTCATGCTGCGTCAGGTTTGTACTTTGGCCGCTGGCGAGGTCGAGCACGAAGACGTTCGAATCTTTGCCGGTAGCGTGCGACTGCGTGTAGACCAGGAACTTGCCATCGCGCGAGAAGATCGGGCTTGTATTGCTCAATTCCTTCGGCGTGTTCTTCGTCAAATGCCGCACGTGCCGCGTGGCGACATCCATCAGCTCGATCTCAAAACTCGATCCGGTCTTGGGCTTGGTGACATAGGCGATCTGCCGGCCGTCGGGCGACCACGCAGGCTCTTCTTCTGCGCTCTCCGGCGAAGTCGTCAGGTTGACCACGTCGCCGGTCTTGGGCGACACCAGAAAAACGTCCCACTGCTCATCCCCATCGTGGTCGGAGACGAAGGCGATCCAGGTCCCGTCGGGCGACCACACCGGCTGCGTCTGCCGCTGATCGCTGATGGTCAACTGCGTCGGCCACCCGCCGGTCGCCGGAACTAGCCAGAGATTGTTGCGTCCGCTGATGTTGGAGATGAACGCGATCTGCTTGCCGTCGGGCGACCACGTCGACTCGCCGATCTGGCGCGTCATGTATAGCTTCTCGATCGAGAACGTCTGCATGTCGGCCACGTTCTTGCTCTCTAGCTTGGTGGGGTCTGTAATGGCCTGCGGCGGATATAACATCTGCTGTGCGACGGCTTGCTGGGTCATAGCTTGTAGGGTCACAAAGAGAACGACTAGAGCGTGTTTCAAAAATGGTCTTTGAAGGGGCGCAGCTTTAGCTGCGCCGTTCCGGGCCGCATAAAACTTGGGCTTTAGCCCCCGAGGGGGCAAATTCCCACGCTCTACGGGAACGAGCGGCACGGTATTGGACTCAGAATACCGAATATGAGCTGGGAGTAGGCGTTGAAACGAAGCGGGCAAGAACGAGCCCCGAATGGGGCGAAAGAGCTTAGCCCAGCGCTTCAGCGCTGGGTAGGGTGAAGAATACGACCGAGTCCCGTAGCCGGGGCCCCCAGTTCGCGCCGCATTTGCGCGAAATGGGGTGGTGGAGGGACGGCAGAGGTTCCGACCCAGTGTCGTTAGCCCATGAGACTTTCTCCGCAGCCTTTGTAGGCCACCCCCCCTCCCCCCCATCCCCGCAAAATATTGAAAACACACGGACGGGCGGAATTTTTCCTCGCAAAATATTGCGCTCAAAGGACTTATAGGTAAAATATTGCGGGATAAGGACTTAGACGCGAAATGAAGAGGGCGAGAACCCGTTTGGGTGGGGAAAACTCTAGACAGCAGCCAATTCAAAGACCAACGCTTAGGTCGAGCCACACAGCCCCGATCTGAACGGCCACGCCTGGAGTTTCGCCGGACACAATTCCCTGGCATCCCGTCCACGCTCATTGTACGGCGAGAAGTAGGTTAGGCCAAGTCAGTCAGTCACGCTGCACCGTGATGAGCCGGAACCCGCTCGGCACCAGCAACCGGCACTCCGAGTCATACGGTGATCAGTTTCCAGTTTCAAGCGAGCCGGCATTACAGGCTTCTATTATTGTAGATGGTGGCGCCAGTGCGGCGGAGAATGGTACGGTAGGGCTGAGTCGCCTCAAACCCGGGGTTAAATCATTCAGGGACTGTTACGAGGGGGAGGGCGATTTCTCAACAGCAATCCGCATCTCGTATCATTCGACCTGCCGGTGTGAGTCATTGAAGGCCACACATGACGCAAAAGGATGGCATCCGGCTGCCGGTCTCCAAGCCATAGGCTGCCGACCAGCTTCCGCCCATTCCGGGAAAGGTAGTCACCATCACGCTGGAGGCGGGCTACCACAACAATCCCTCCATCGCGGTGAACGCCAAAGACCCATTACAGCTCGTGGCGGCCCGATCCACTGCACACGATGCTGTGACGCAGCGCACTGACTTTTTTCTACGCTTGTGTTATCGAGATTCTGTGGGTGGAATTACAAAGCCGTGCTTCGCTGTCGTTTTCCTGATGATCCTCATCTTCGGGCTGTTCGTGGCTTTTCCGGCGGAGGACCTCTCGGAAACCGCCTACGATGAATCAGAGGCCCCACCTTACGAAGTTGTTACTCTGTTCTCAATCGCGGTGGCTCCGGTGGCTACCCGGATAACTCAGCGTGTGCTGAGTTCCTTGCACCAGAACCCTGGCGCTCTATCGCTGCTTGTCCCTGCACGCGTCCACGACGCCGGTTCCAATCGCTCTGCCGACGCACGATCCTGCTTGACACTACTCTGCACTCTGCTTTGTTAGGCGCTTGGGCTGTCTCGTCCCTCTGAAGAACCGTTAAACGCTTTTCAAGACACCTCTTGAGGCGAACGGCTCGAATTGCTGAAAAAACACACTCGACTCTGCTGGCGGTCGTTCCCAGCTCAGCGCAGCAGATCCCCTACAGCATAACTGCTGGTTCATTGCACTTCTCAGAAAGGAGAAATCCCATGAGACAAGTTGATTCGAGCAGGTCCGCTATGCGTCGTCTCACCTGCGTAGTTTTTCTGTTCACCATTTTGTCTGCGGTTTCTAACTTCTCAGCGCAACAAACAAATGCCAGTGCCACGAATGCCGTTACTACTGGGAACGCGTCGAGCGCTGTCACGAATGCGGGCGGAGCCGCCGTCTCGGGTACAACCACACCCTTATCTTTGACTTCCGGATACATTCCCGTCTACAACGGCACTGACTTTAGCGACTCTTTGATGTTTCAAGGGAGTGCCGTAACTGTCACTGACAAGGGGAACTTCAACCTCTCGAACAGCGCTTTTTCTTATCAGATCGGCGGCAGCTCCGTCCTGAGAATTGCCGGTAACCACAACTTGTTTCTCGGCGTTAAGGCTGGCTACAAGAACACTTCCGGACCCGGCAACGTCTTCTCCGGCTATTCCGCAGGCTACAGCAACACCACCGGAGAGAGTAACACCTTCTCCGGTACTAACGCTGGCTACAACACCACCACCGGAAGCTACAACACTTTCTCCGGCGGTGGCGCCGGCTACAGCAACACCACCGGAAGCTTCAGCACCATCTCCGGCTATTTCGCTGGCGCCTTCAGCAACGGATCCTATAATACCTTCTACGGATCTTACACTGGCGTCTACAACCCCGGAATCCTGAACATCTTCGTCGGCGATTTCATTGGCATGAACAACACCGGAAGCAGCAACATATACATTGGCGGTGATGGCCCACAGGACGAATCCAACACTATCCGCATCGGCTACCAGGGCACCGGCGCGGGTTATCAGAACGCCGCGTACATAGCAGGCATCTACGGCTCAGCCTTGTCGTCGGGCATTCCGGTCTATGTCAACTCCAACGGCCAGCTTGGCACCGTCTTGTCCTCCCGCCGCTTCAAAGAGCAGGTCCGCGACATGGGCGACAGCAGCAGCGCTTTGATGAAGCTGCGCCCAGTGACCTTCCTTTACAAGCCCGAATACGACAAGGGGCCGCGCACGTTGCAATATGGTCTGATCGCCGAGGAAGTTGCCGAGGTCTATCCCGACCTTGTTGCCTACGAACCCGACGGCAAACCTCTCACGGTGAAGTATCAGTACCTCAACACCATGCTGCTGAACGAATTGCAGAAGCAGCACGCGGTGGTCGCAGCGCAGCGGGAAGAGATTGACTCGCTGCGAAACGAACTTCAGTTGCAGCGAGCAGAATTCCAGCAGCGACTGACTAGTCTGGAAGGCCTGATAGGTCGAGCCTCGAATGCACCGCCAGCCGAGTCTCAGCAAGTTCAGGCACAACTTTCGGCTGGCCTGCGTTAGCTCCGAAGGGCAAGAAACTGCTGCATCCAAACTGCCGGAGTTGGAGACTCCTCGAGCGGCCCGGCGGGAGTCTCCACTCCTCCGGGCCCCTCGGTCTGGTGCCCCCAGGTTCGCCCGTCTGGTGGGCTGACCTGGGGGAGTGCACTCGGCACACGGTGGCGGGCCGCTATTCGGATCAAGTGTAACTACGAAACCCAGGGCTTGCGCCAGGGTTCGCTTAATACCATAAATCTACTTATTCTGCCGTCAGTTCCTCCGCCTCGTTTTCGCCTTCGTGACGGAGCAGTTCCAGCGCGCGTTTGCGTCTTTGCGCCTCCTTCTGGCGCAAAGGGTGGGAAACCGATAAGTTTCCCGTAGAGTTCATTTCTCAGGCACGATCCCGGACGGTTGTAATCTTTTCCGGAATTTCGCTCTCTACAGTACCGTGACCTTCGTCGCGTGTTCCTTATTCCACTTCTTCATTTGCTTCTTTTGCGCTTTTAGTTCTTTCTTCTGCTGCTTGGTGTATTGCTTGTTGTATTTCGCATAGGACTTCTGCGCGTCCTTCTGTGCCTTGGTCTGTTTGGGAGCATGGGCGACCGCCGGCACGGCAACCGTCAGACCAAGAAGCACAAACAGCACGCAAGCAGTAACTCTTTTCACACCCGCACCACGAAGCAGATTCTAACGGGATTCTACAATGTGTGCCCCATCTCAGAGAAGGGGGCGAAAGATGGCTCCAAAATTTAGTTCGTCGCGGCCGGACCGCAGATCCCCCGGCGCGGACTGAAGTCTTCGTTCGGGATGACAGGTCTCAAACCATCCACTAACCATTATCCACTGACCACTACCGCGCCCCCTTGTGTATCTCCACTGTGCTCCACGTTTTGTCGGCGGCGTGGCACAGGTCCTCCAGCGGACAGTCGGCGCACTTGGGTTTGCGCGAGATGCACAGTGCGCGGCCGTGCAGGATGATCTGATGCGCGAAAACAATCCACTTGTCGCGCGGGATCACCTTCATCAGGTCCTGCTCGATCGTCCGCGGGTCCTCGTTTTTCGTCAGCTCCAGGCGGCGCGAGATGCGTTGCACATGCGTGTCCACCACCACGCCGTCGGCGATCCTGTACCAAGTTCCCAGCACCACGTTCGCGGTCTTGCGCGCCACTCCGGGTAGTTGCAGGAGTTCGTCCATGGTGCGCGGAACCTCGCCGCCGAATTCGCTGATCAGCTTGCGCGCGGCGCCCACCACCGACTTCGACTTGTTGCGAAAAAATCCGGTGGTGCGGATGTCGTCTTCCAATTCTTCCGGCTGCAGCGCGGCGAACGCCTCGGGCGTCGGGTATTTCTCGAAGATGACCGGCGTGACCATGTTGACGCGAATGTCGGTGCATTGCGCCGAAAGGATGGTCGCCACGAGCAACTCCCACGCGCTGTTGTGATGCAATGCGCAGGTCGCGGCGGGGTAGCGTTCGTCGAGCCGCTTCAGGATCTCGTTAACGCGCCCCGGCGCGACGGGATTGTAGCCCTTAACCGTAGTGGCCCTAGTCTTCGTGGCGGGCTTCTGCGGCGCGGCTACTCTTCCCACGATGGGTGCAGCCACCTTACCCACTTTTTTCACGACGGGTCCAACTCTCTTAACGTTGAGCTTGGCTCGCGGTGGCTTGCTCGCAACTTTGTCCTGTCGGCCGGTGCGCGAAGGCCGGCGAGGCATGGCGCCACGTGGCATGATTGGTCTCCTCGTGTGATGACAAGAGATTATAACGGCACTGGCAGATTACAATGAGAGGACGTCATCCCTCTTAGCGTGGAGTTTCACATGTCTTCCAGCAATGTCGAAGTGCAGGCTGTCTCCGCCGATCTGCCGGCGATGCCGCTGACCCTCGAAGGGTTGAGCGTATTGCATGAGATGTTTCGCTTTCGCTGGCCGGAGTGGCGCAAGCTGGATTCATCGCGCCAGGCGGACATTGCCCGCGAAGCTGCCGAGGTGTTTTCCTCCAGCGAAGAAGCTGGCCAGAGCGCGTCGTATTCCATGCTTGGACACAAGGGCGATCTGATGATCGTCCACTTCCGCGATTCCTTCGACGAGCTCAACGCCGCTGAATTGCAACTGAACCGGACCGCCTTGCAGGATTTTCTCGAGCCCATGCACTCGTATTTATCGGTGATCGAGTTGGGCCTGTACGACTCCAGTGTAAAGCTCTTCCGGCAACTCACCGAGCGCGGAGTGAAACCGCTCTCCAAGGAGTGGAACGACGAAATCGAAGAGACGCTCACGCGCCAGCGCGAAGCCATGCGTCCACGGCTGTATCCCAAGATTCCTGACAGCCGGTACCTGTGCTTTTATCCGATGGATCGCAAGCGCGGTGAAGATAAGAACTGGTACACGCTGCCCATCGAGGAGCGCCAGCGGCAAATGGAGGAGCACGGCATGGTGGGCCGTCGCTACGCCGGCAAGGTGCAACAGATTATCACCGGCTCCATCGGCTTCGACGATTGGGAGTGGGGTGTCGATCTTTTTGCTCCCGATCCTCTGGTATTCAAGAAGCTGATTTACGAAATGCGCTTCGATCAGGTGAGCGCCGAGTATGCTTTATTCGGGCAGTTCTTCGTCGGCGTGCGCTGCCCGGTGGCGAAGCTCGGGGAATGGCTGAGCGGAAAGCTGCCGAAGTAGTAGCTAGCATTCAGCAATTCACAATTAGCGACTAGTGTGGCGAGTTAGAAATTCGCTGCATATTAATCACGCGTCAACTGGTTCCCTGTCAGCGTCGGGAACCAAGGTATTTAACAGCTGAATCTCTAACTCACCACATTAGCGACTAGTGAGGTTAGCGGCCAACCAGTGTCATCCTGAGCGGAGGTTCGGTTGTCTCGACGACCGAAATCGTAGTCGAAGGACCCCTGTGTTTGTCACTGATTCTGGCGACCAATGTGGTGATGAATGTACTCGCGGTTCTGGTTGTCAGAAACCGAGTCCCGCTTGCGGGACGGAAGATGATAGCCCAGCGCTTCAGCGCTGGGTAAACGTTACCACCCGAGGTGAGTCCCGTAGGGACGGCACAATCCTGCTGGACGATTCTGTCGTGCCTACGGCACTCTCCTTCAATACTTACGATTACCCAGCCCTGAAGCGCTGGGCTAAGCTGTTTCGCGCCTTCGGCGCTCGCCAGCGGCGATTAAGTGATTGTCAAGCCTTGCAGTTTAGGAAAGGACGCCGCAGCCGTGCCAACGATGCTCACACATAACTCAGGGGAAGGCTGTACTACATAACATGATTGCTCACATTCTTGAAGTCGTCGGGGCGTGGATCGTCAGCGTGATCTCGGCGGGGGGTTACGGTGGCGTGATGCTGTTGATGGCCATTGAGTCGGCCTGCATTCCGCTGCCCTCGGAAATCATTATGCCGTTTTCAGGATACCTGGTTTACACAGGCCGTTTTTCTCTGCTGGCGGTGGCCACGTGGGGGGCAATCGGCTGCAATCTGGGTTCGGTGCTGGCCTACGAGGTCGGCTACTTCGGCGGCCGTCCGCTGGTGGAGCGTTATGGTCGCTACATTTTCCTCAGCCAGCGCGAACTCAACATTGCCGACCGCTTCTTCGAGCGCCGCGGCTCCGTCGCGGTATTGATCGCGCGCCTGCTGCCGGTGGTCCGCACCTTCATCGCGCTTCCCGCAGGGATCGCGCGCATGCCGCGCCTTAAGTTTCACATTTACACGTTCGTCGGATCGTGGCCCTGGTGCTTCATGCTGGCGTACATCGGCATGCGGTTAGGCGAACAATGGGATAAAGACCCGCGACTGAAGATGTGGTTCCATCGCCTCGACGCGATCATTCTGGCCGTGATTCTTGTCGCAGCGGTTTATTTCGTCTGGTCACACGTGCAGCATCGCGTAGGCAGGGAAGCGGCGGAAGAAACAGCCGACTGATCGCACGGCACCGGAGTACAACCGAGTTAATGGCTTGTCACTCCGGCGCCGAATTACTTCCCGATTGTTTCCGTCAAGCCGCCTTTTCTGCTTTTCGAGATTGCGCGACCTCCAGCAGTTTGCCACTGCCGACATCGTAGATGTACCCGTAGACGGCAACGCTCGACGGTACGAGCGGGTGCTGTCGAATTCGCTCCACATCATCGCGCACGCTCTGCTCCTGGTTGGCGATGGTGAGCCACTCGATATACTCGCCTGCGCGCGAGCCCGGTTCCTTGCCGACGTCCTCGAAGCCATGCTCGGTGAGCGCCGCCGTCTCAAGGCTGTTGGCCAGCAATTTGCGTATGACGTTGTTGGTGAAGAACTCCATGCCGCAGTTGGTGTGGTGGATGACGAACCACTCCCGCGTACCCAGCAGCTTGTACGAGATCACCAACGAACGGATGGCATCGTCGCTGGCGCGACCGCCTGCGTTGCGAATGACATGGGCGTCACCTTCGGCCAAACCGGCAAACTTTGCCGGATCGAGACGGGCATCCATGCAGGTGAGAATGGCGAAGTGTTGCGCCGGTGGCATGGCGAGTTTACTCTTGTCGCCAAATTCCGCGGCATATTGCTGGTTTGCCGCCAGCACTTCCTGAAGAACGTTGCTCATAGGTGTCTCCTTTATGGGTGAAGGATTGAGTGTTGGCGCCGCAATCTCCGTTTGGGTTGGAAATTGCCACGCGACTACGAATCAAATTTGTGGGGATAGCCGCTGACGCAGACGAGCGCCTAGCGGCAACAACAGCAGCAACAGTTGGGAAGGACGAAACGCATCAAGAAATTCCTAAGCCTCAAACAACCAGAACTTGTCGCCGATCATACGGAGTCGATCTTTGTTCGGTCAATACCCGTACGCCCCGGGAGTTGCCAAGTGCCGGTTATTCACTGTCGGATGCGATTTCCTGAGCCCAGGCGCAAATTTTTTCAGTCAATCTTTACCGCCTTTGCCACGATCCGTTCATACTTGCGCCACGGCACGATTCTCTTCAGCCAGACTTGTATCTTGGCGTCACTGCCGATCAAGTATCGGAGCTTCGGGTTAGGATCCTGCGCAATGTTGACGATCAACTTCGCAACATCCCG
Organism: uncultured Acidobacteriaceae bacterium; assembly: GCA_963794545.1. Classification (GTDB taxonomy): domain Bacteria; phylum Acidobacteriota; class Terriglobia; order Terriglobales; family Acidobacteriaceae; genus Bog-257. The sequence continues at coordinate 339,397 of CAWCEH010000005.1, read as the reverse complement.
AGCATCGCGCCGATGTTTTGCGCTCTGCTTGACGAATTCGGCGAAGCGCTGACTACGCTCCTTGTTCGGCGACGCGGGATCGAGCGAGCCTTTCGCGATCACTACGTTGCGCTCCCAGATGTCGGTATCGAACGCGCCCGGCTCAACCAGCGCCACGCGAATGCCCAGCGAGTGGATTTCGATTCGCAGGGACTCACTCCAGCCTTCGAGCGCATATTTCGACGCGCTGTAGGCGCTAAGCATTGGCTGGCCCAAACGACCAGCGACGGATGTAACCGTGATGATGTGTCCGGCCTTCTGACCTCGCATCACAGGCAGCACGCCCTTGGTCATCGCCACATTGCCGAAGAAGTTGGTCTCCAGTTGATGGCGAAGCTCCTCGATCGTCATGTCTTCGGCGAATCCTGCCACGCTGAATCCGGCGTTGTTCACCAGCACATCAATGCGGCCATGATCGCGCACGATTGCTTCCACTGCGCCAGGCAGAGAATCGAATTCCGTGATATCCACCCGGCGCAGGTCGAGCCGTTCCCGTACGCCCGCTTTTCGCGCCGCTTCCTCAAGACGGCCTCGGCTTTCGAGGTTGCGCATGCTGGCCACCACTCGGTAGCCGTTGAGCGCCAATTCCACCGCCGTCAGCAGTCCAATCCCACTAGAGCTTCCGGTTACAACCGCAATTTTTTCTTCAGCCATGGCTCTCCACCAAATCCTTCAAATTGCCGCACAGGCCGCAAACGCGTCCGTTCAGGCAGGTTCAATTGCAATGTCCGCGATGCATACGAGAAGATAATTAGTTTGTACATTCTTTCATGAAACGGACTGATAGCATGCCGACACGTAAGAAGCAGGGAAATACGGATACCGCCAAAGGCGAGAGCGCACCAGCCAAGGGAAAGCTCGGGATCATGATTCCGGGTATGGGCGCTGTTGCCACCACATTTGTCGCGGGCGTCGAAGCCGTGCGCAAAGGAATCTCTAGCCCCATCGGCTCGCTTACCCAGATGGGAACCATCCGCCTGGGCAAACGCACTGACGGGCGCTCGCCGAAGATCAACGAGTTCGTGCCCCTCGCCAAACTGAATGATCTGGTGTTTACCGGCTGGGACATCTTCGAAGACAACATGTACTCCGCCGCACGCAATGCAGGTGTGCTCGATGTCTCACTACTCGATCAGGTCAAACCATTTCTCTCCAAGATCAAGCCGCGCAAAGCCGTGTTCGACAAGAACTACGTCAAAAGACTCGACGGCCCCAATGTGAAGAAGGGCAAGAACAAGATGGAGCTTGCCGAACAGTTGCGCGACGACATCCGCGACTTCAAGAAGTCCAGTGGCGCTAACCGGCTGGTCATGATTTGGTGCGGCTCGACGGAAACTTTCATTAAGCCCGGCAAGGTGCACAAGTCAGTCGAGGCGTTCGAAAAGGGCTTGCACACGAGTGATGCGAACATCGCGCCTTCCATGATCTACGCTTACGCCGCGTTGAAGGAAGGCGTGCCCTTCGCCAATGGTGCGCCGAACCTCACGGTTGACATTCCGGCAATGTTGGACCTGTCGAAGCAGAACGAAGCGCCCATCTGTGGCAAGGACTACAAGACCGGCCAGACGCTGATCAAGACCATCCTCGCGCCAGGTTTCAAAGCCCGCATGATCGGTCTCAACGGCTGGTTCTCCACCAACATTCTCGGCAATCGCGACGGTGAAGTGCTCGACGATCCCGGCTCCTTCAAGACCAAGGAAGAGTCCAAACTGTCGGTGCTAGAGCACATTCTCCAGCCCGAACTCTATCCCGAACTCTACGGTAATATCTGCCACAAGGTTCGCATTAACTATTACCCGCCACGCGGTGATAACAAAGAGGGTTGGGACAACATTGATATCTTCGGTTGGCTCGGCTATCCCATGCAGATCAAGGTTGATTTTCTGTGCCGTGACTCGATTCTCGCAGCTCCCATCGTCCTCGACCTTGTCCTGTTCCTCGACCTGGCAAAGCGGTCCTCGGAGCTGCGCGGCATCGGCATCCAGGAGTGGCTGAGCTTCTACTTCAAGTCCCCGATGACGGCCCCCGGGTTGTATCCCGAGCATGACCTGTTAATCCAGTCGATGAAGCTGAAGAACACGCTGCGCCACCTGAAAGGCGAAGAGATGATCACGCACCTGGGGCTTGAGTATTACGACTGACACCATTGTCAGATACACGTCGTGAAGAGGTTAAGTCTCTCGTATAATTCCGCTCCTATGCACATACGCAGACTGACCTCCCTTGGCCTCGCAGTTTTCCTGGCGATCGCTGTTCTCCCCTCCGTCGTCGCACAGTCCAACGACGCCGTCATGCAGCAGGCGCTCAGTCCAGCGAGCCCACTGCAAGAGAACCTTCGCGTGCTGACCGACGAAATTGGCGGCCGCGTTCCCGGCACGCCCGCCATGCAGAAAGCGATCCAATGGGGAGTCGATGCGTTCAAGGCCGCAGGCGCCGACTCTGTCCACACCGAAGAATTCACCATTCCCACCTCGTGGGCGGAAGGGAACACCGATGTCAACATAGTGGCTCCGGTGACTTTCCATGTGCTCGCGCACTCAATTGCATGGGGACCAGCCCTTAAGACGATGACCGCGCAGGTGGTAGATGTCGGCATGGGAACTTCCGCGGAATTTGCCAAGGCGGGCGACGTCGCGGACGCCATCGTGCTTGTGCACAGCGTCGTGCTGAAAACTTGGGACGACCTCTTTGATGAGTACTATCGTGCGCCGGGCATAATTGCGCAGGCGGTGAAAGGCAAAGCCCTGGCTATCGCGTTCACCTCCAGCCGTGAGCATGACATCTTGTACCGGCACATCAACACCCTTGGCGGCCAGATCGATGTGATTCCGCAAGTGCTACTGGCGCGCGAAGATTCGGAGCGAATTGTCCGGCTGCTGGCTCATGGCGAGAAGGTCCAGATGTCGCTCTCCATGCCAAACAAGATCGGCCCGACAATCACTACCAGCAACGTGGTCGCGGAGTTGAAGGGAACCGAACTGCCGAACGAAATCGTAATTCTGGGTGCGCACCTTGATTCGTGGGAACTGGGCACGGGCGCGCTCGACAATGGATGCAATGCGGCCTTGGTCATCGACGCTCTTCGCTCCATCAAGGCGGCGGGAACTCGTCCCCGGCGGACGATTCGCTTCATACTGTTCTCGGGCGAGGAACAGGGTCTATTCGGCTCGCTGGCCTATGTGCGCGCCCATCGCGACGAACTCGACAACATTGTGGCGGAAGTGGTGCTGGATGAGGGTAGCGGCCCCGTTACCAGCTTCTCCACTGGCGGACGCAAGGACGTGGATGCCGCGCTGGCGTCCATGGTGCAACCTTTCGCCCAATGGAAGGCCAATGCCATAACCGACGACGCAACCGTCGGCACGGACACTTACGATTTCATGATCGAAGGGGTCCCAACCCTGATGCCCAATCAGGAGGCAGCGAACTACCTGGTCAACTACCATGCAACGTCGGACACCTTCGACAAAGTTGATTTTCCGCAGTTGAAGAAAAACGAAGCAATGGCCGCCGAACTGATAATTGAGTTAGCCAACGCACCGCAGCGAATTGGCCCGCGATTCACCCGCGATCAGATCGAAGCAACGTTCAAAGAGACTCACCTTGATGATCAGATGAGAGGTTTTGGCCTGTGGGAGGAGTGGCAGAATGGCTCGCGTGGGCGAAAACCGTAAGCCGCATGCTAGCCAGAAAACACAAATGCCGGACGCGCCAACGCCCGGCATTCTCTCCAATACTCCCAAATACCATCAGTTGTTTGGAGTCGCGGGTTTCGTCGCCGCCGGCTTAGGCGTCGTTCTCGGCTGTGTCACAGGATGATGAGGGTCGATGATTTTGATGCGGATGATCTTGGGCGGGTCGTAAGGCCGATCGTTACGAGGATCGGCTGCCATTCGCGCGATCTTCTTCACCACGTCGAGATCCTCGCACTGTCCGAAGATCGTATGCTTCCCGTTAAGGTGAGGTGTGGGAACTTCGGTGATGAAGAATTGCGACCCGTTGGTATTGGGTCCGCTGTTTGCCATCGCCAGCCGTCCAGGCTGGTCGAAGGTGAGGTCGGAGCTGAACTCATCTTTGAAGCTGTAGCCAGGATCACCTGTGCCGGTGCCGATCGGGTCTCCACCCTGAATCATGAAATTCGGAATCACGCGGTGAAAAATGGTTCCGTTATAAAGCGGGGTGTGCATCATCTTTCCCGTCTTCGGGTCTTTCCATGCTTTTGTTCCGGTTGCAAGACCGATGAAGTTGGCCACCGTCAGCGGTGCTTGCTCCGGAAACAGCGTGCAAGTAATGTTACCCGCCGTGGTCTCAAATATGGCGGTCGGCTCTTTAGGCTGTGTTGCCGTCCCTTGAGCAGTCTTTTCGGTATTCGAATGTTGCGCCGATGTGGAACTGCTACCCGAGGTTTGGGCCCCCGCCAATCCGGTCAGGCTGAGACAAAGAAGAGCTGCTAACAAGTTACGCATAAATTCTCCCCAATGAAAAAGTTTTTATATCACTGCTGTGGCTGCGTCGACGGCGCAATCTCGCGACGCATATCAGGATTAGTTTCCGCTTGGATCTGCTTGGCAAGCTTCTCCACCTCACCGAAAACTCGCATGAGGTTCCCGCCGAGAATCTTATCAAGGTCGGCGGCTTTGTATCCGCGGTCGTAAAGTGCCTGCGTAATTTTCGGCAGGTCGGCAGCCGAGTCGATCCCCTGCGGCGAACAATCGATTCCGTCAAAATCAGAGCCCAGACCGACATGGTCCACGCCCGCCACTTTCACCAGGTGGTCAATGTGGTCGATCAGGTCGCTAAGCGGAGGACGCGGCAACTTCTTCTCCAGCGCCGCCTTCGCGTCCAGATACTGCTTCCTCACCTCCGGTGTCTGCGCCGAAATGAAAAGCTTCTGCTCAAGCGCGAGGTCAGGGTCGTGCTGCGCCTCGAGTTCTTTCATGCGGTCGAGGTACTTCTGCGAGACAAAAGCGCAATAGTAGTTCACCTGTGCGACACCGCCGTTGCGAGCCAGTGCGACCAGCATGTCATCGGTCATGTTGCGCGGCGCATTAGTCAGTTCGCGCGACGAAGAATGCGACGCAATAACCGGCGCGCGGCTAGCCACCAGCGCCTGGTAGAAAGTGCGGTCCGCGACGTGCGAGATGTCCACCATCATGCCGAGCCGGTTCATCTCGCGCACCACCTGCCGTCCGAAATCCGTGATGCCGTCATGGTGCTCGACACTTTTGTCGCTGAGGTCGCCGCTAGAATCGCCAAGCTCGTTGGTGTTCGACCACGTCAGCGTCATATAGCGCACACCGAGGCGGTAGTAGTCGCGCAGGATGCGGATGTCGCCCTGGATTGCGTGTCCGCCTTCAACTCCCAGCAGCGCCGCCAGTTTGTGCTGACGATGGGCGGCGAGGATGTCCTGTGTGCTGAAGGCCATCATCATCTTGTCGGGATGAAGCCGCGCCTGCTCGTAAACCGAGTCGATCATGTCTAGCGCGCGCTTGGTCTCGTGGCCCTTGTTGGCTTTCGGCTCGACCCATATGGAGAAGAACTCCGCTCCGAGATTCCCAGCCTTGATCTTGTTGAAGTCCAGATAGCCGGTGCCGGCGTCTTGCGAGAGATCGAAATTCTCATCGACAAAGCGGCCCGGAGTATCGGCGTGAGTGTCGACGACTAGCGCTGAAATGTGGATGGCGCGCGCGCCCGTCGCAACACCGTTGGGCGAAACCGTGATCGCTTTGGATGTCGATTTCTTAGGCGCAGTTTGCGGCGCGTTCCCACCCGGACTGGCAGTCTGGGCTCCGGCGAGGAAGACCAAGAGTAAGGAGGAAATGAGCACCGGCGACAGCAATTGCATGAGCGTGATAAAGGGCTCCAGAGAGGAATGATGGTTCGCTTGGATTGTAAACGAAGGCGCTCAGTCGAGTGGCGGAGTGGCCGTTGCCTAATGACACCGCTAGAGCGGTGCTCCGCCCGCCACGCCTCTACGTCCGAAACAGGTCTTTGACGGCCTGCCACATCACCTGCCCACCGACGTCCGCAATCGACTTGGTCAATGGCAATTCTTTCGGGCAGACTTCGACGCAATTCTGGGCATAGCCGCATTCCTGGATGCCGCCGTCGCCCATCAGGGCATTCAGCCGTTCAGTCTTAAGCGCTTTGCCGGTAGGGTGCGAGTTGAATAGCCGGACTTGCGCGATGGTAGCCGCGCCCACGAAGCCGGTCTTGTCGTTGAACTGCGGGCAGGCTTCCATGCAGCAGGTGCACGAGATGCAGTTGGACAGCGGGTATGCTTCTTCCTGCATTTCCGCCGACTGACGCGGGCCGGAACCCAGATCGTAAGTGCCGTCGACGGGAACCCATGCCTTCACCTTCTTCAGGTTCTCGAAGAGCACGCTGCGGTCCACCGCGAGATCGCGAACGATGGGGAACTTGGTGAAGGGCGCCAGCGTGATGGGCTGCTTCAAGTTGGCCACCAGGGCCGAGCACGCCATCTTCGCCTGACCATTGATAAGCATGGCGCACGAGCCGCAGATTTCTTCCAGGCAATTGGAATCGTAGGTGACGGGCGTGGTGGGCTTGCCCTGCCGCGTGAACGGGTTCGCCGCAATGTCCATCAGCGCGGAAGTTACGTTCATGCCGGGACGATATTGCAGCTCAAACTCTTCCCAGTACGGTTTGGACTCGGGAGTTTCCTGGCGTTTAATTTTGAAGATAACGGTTTTAGAATTCGCCATTTTTGCTCATTCGCTCTTCGCTTTTCGCTCTTCGCTCTTCGCTGTTAGCAACCAGCGGTCCTGCACATACCAAGTACGAATTGCAACTAGAAACTCGAAACTCGAAAACTAGCCCCTAGCCACTGACCCCTGACCCCTGACCCCTGACCCCTGACCCCTGACCCCTGACCCCTGACCCCTGTCTTTACGTCGCTGCGTCGTAGCGCCGCGGACGGGGCTTGATCAGCGACGTATCCACCTGCTCGAACTCGAAGCGCGGCTCATCGGCATCGGCCGCGAAGTAGGCCTTCGTAGTTTTCAACCAGTTCGCGTCATCGCGCTCCGGGAAGTCCGGTTTGTAGTGCGCGCCGCGCGACTCGTCGCGCATGGCCGCGCCTTGAACGATCACCCGCGCCAGTTGCAGCATGTTGTAAAGCTGCCGCGCGAAAACAAATGATGTATTGGCCCACATCGAGCGGTCGCTCAGGTTCACGTGGCGATAGCGCTCCAGCAGTTCCACCAGCTTGACATCCGTATCGATCAGGTTCTTGTTATAGCGGATCACGGTGCAGTTCTTGGTCATGATGTCGCCAAGTTCGCGCCACAGCAGGAACGGATTCTCGGTGCCGTCATTCTTCAGCACGTGGGCATTGATCTCTTCCTGCCGCTTGCGCTCCGAGTCGAAGACATGTCCGGCTGGATTATGCCCGCTCCTGATCACGCTGTGCGCGTACTTGACCGCGTTCGGACCGGCCACGAACCCGCCGTAAATGCACGACACCAGCGAATTTGCGCCCAGGCGGTTGGCGCCGTGGTACTGATACTCACATTCGCCTGCGGCGTAAAGGCCCTCGATGTTCGTCTGCTGCTCAAAGTCCACCCACAGGCCACCCATGGTGTAGTGCATGCCGGGGAATATCTTCATGGGCGTGTCGCGGGGGTCGTCGCCGACGAACTTTTCGTAGATTTCGAGAATGCCCTCGAGTTTGCGGTCCAGGGTAGCGCGGTCGATGTGCGTCAGGTCGAGATAGACCATCGGCTGTCCATCAATGCCGAGGTGGAGTTCGTAAACCACTTTGTGGATGGCGCGGGTGGCGATATCGCGCGGCACCAGGTTGCCATATTTGGGGTACCACTCTTCCAGGAAGTACCAGCGCTCGCCCTCTGGAATGCTCTTGGGATCGCGCTTGTCTCCAGCCTGCTTGGGTACCCACACTCGGCCGCCCTCACCGCGGGCCGACTCAGACATCAGCCGTAACTTGTCTTCCCCCGGGATACACGTAGGGTGTACCTGGATGAATTCTCCGTTGGCGTAGTACGCTCCTTGCTGATAAAGCGCTGACTGCGCCGATCCGGTACAGACCACGGAATTCGTGGACTTGCCGAATATGGCGCCGTTCCCGCCCGTGGCAATGATCACCGCCTCTGCCGGGAACGTGTGCACGGCCATGCTGCGCAGATCTATTGCGCAGATGCCATGGCAGACACGCTGGTCATCGATTACAGCGGAGAGAAATTCCCAGGCTTCGTACTTGGTGACTTTGCCTTCGGCCTCGTAGCGCCGCACCTGCTCGTCGAGTGCATAAAGAAGTTGCTGCCCGGTGGTGGCGCCGGCAAACGCGGTGCGGTTGTAGAGGGTGCCGCCGAAGCGCCGGAAGTCGAGCAGCCCTTCGGGTGTGCGGTTGAAGGGAACACCCATGCGATCAAGCAGGTCGATGATGCCGGGTGCGGCCTCGCACATCGCCTTCACCGGCGGCTGGTTCGCGAGAAAGTCGCCGCCGTAGATGGTGTCGTCGAAGTGCTGCCAGGTGGAGTCGCCTTCACCCTTCAGGTTCTTGGCGGCGTTGATGCCGCCCTGGGCGCACACCGAGTGAGACCGCTTGACCGGGACGATGGAGAAGAGGTCAACATGACCTCCCATCTCGGCTATCTTGATAGTGGCTGCCAGACCTGCCAGCCCGCCACCCACAACGATGATCTTAGGATGAGACATGATGATCTTTAAGCAAACTTATGAATACGGCCGAAGCCGCCTGATTTAATGCAACAACGTATTCTGGTAAGCCTCTGTTGAGCCCGGTCCCGGAACGGGTGGTGAGCTCAAGAATGCAGTGATCGTCCACAGGCCAATTCCGATTAACGCAACGGCAAGGCCAATACAGACGACACCGAATTTCTTGCGAGCGCGATCCCCGACCGTGAATCCCCATTTCGCTGCGAACAGCCACAATCCGTACGAAAAATGCCAGGAGGCAGCAATGATTCCGACGACGTACGCGGCTACGGCCCAGGGGTTCTGGAATTCATGTTGCACTTTCCAGAAAGCATATTCGTAGCCACCGTTCATCAGATGCACGCCCGTGAACCGCATGTAATAGGTGTGGTACGCGATATAGATGAAGGCGATAATCCCGGTCCAGCGCTGTGAGGTGTAAAGCCAATTGCCGGTCCAGGGATATTCACCGACATTCGAATCACCCCGGTACCAGATGTATAGGCCGTAGATCGCGTGATAAAGCAGCGGCAAAAAGATGAATACCCATTCCAGAACGTGCACGAACGGCAGGCTGGTAAGGAACTTTACCTGATCGTTGTAGGCCTGAACGCCCTTGGTCGCTTCCGAGTTGGAAATGAAGTGCTCAATCAGGAACGCTCCAATTGGGACAATTCCGGACAAGGAATGCAGTCTGCGCAATACAAAAGAGTAACCCTGCCCGGCGCGCAGCGGAGCCACTCCCTGCTTAATTCGAGCGGAACTCGTATCGATAGAACTGGCTGAAGAAGCCACGAAGCCAACTCCTTATGAATGCGGAGTGTATAAGCGAACCTTGCATTATCAATTTCGCTAACAGCGCAAGTCAAGAACACCACAGAACCGCTTTGACACCCGCGAAAAGCCTGCGACCAGCGCAGTCTCCGGCTGATAAGCGGGGTTCAGAATAGCTGCTGTAATGACGAAATACTTGTGATGCGTGTCACAACGTCTTATGACGACGTGACCTGTGTCACCCTCCCGTGTGCGGGTGTGGTTCATGGCTTTCGTCCTCCCACGCGAGGAACGCCCGAAACGCCGCGCCCCGATGGCTGTAAAGAGCTTTCTCCTCAGCGGTCAATTGCGCAAAGGTCTTCGTGATCTGGGGAAAGTAAAACAGCGGGTCGTAACCGAAACCATTCGAGCCTCGAGGCGAGTGCAGGAGAATACCTTCGGCTTTCCCCTCAAATGTGGCCAGCGCGTGGCCATTGCGGGCCACGGCGATAACGCAGACGAACCTGCCGGTGCGATATTCGTCCGGAACGTCGTGCAGTTCACGCAGAAGTCGAGCATTGTTAGCTTCGTCATCGGAGTTTGGCGCGTGCTCGGGTGCGTCGTGCTCGTCGGCAGCGTAGCGTGCGGAGCGAACTCCCGGAGCACCGCCGAGCGCATCGACTTCGAGCCCCGAGTCGTCAGCGATCACCAACTCGCCTTCGGCGTATTTGCTGTAGTGCTCGGCCTTCTTGCGCGCGTTGGCTTCGAAGGTCAAGCCGTCTTCCATGACACCCGGCAGCGATGAGAAGCCGGGTAACGCTTCGATTTGCACGTTATGGACGGCGGCCGCTCCAACAAGGTCGCGAATCTTGCCGGGGTTAGACGTCGCAACCAAAACATGTTTCATCCGCACCTCCTGCGTTCAACCTAACAGAATCCGTGGACAACGCAGAGCATGGAACATAGGCCTTATCCCTGTCACAGTCTGGCGGTCAAAACTTCGCACGAATTGAACACTCGCATCTACACTTAATCCTCTTTTAATCCTCCCTTCACACCCATTTGATCTCGACAGAGTATCAACGCACCTGAGTCCAATCTGCGGACTGAAAGGTGAGGAGGAATATGCGTCGATTTCTTGCAGCTACGTTAACAGCAGCCATGACTCTTGGGCCGCTGGCAAGCGCCTACGCGGCTCCGGCAGCCCCGCAACGCACGACCACTGGGGTTCGCCAAACGTCTACGCCGATCACCCATGTGGTGGTTATCTTTCAGGAAAACGTGTCCTTTGATCACTACTTCGGAACGTATCCGAACGCTCTGAATCCCCCGCCGCCGGGAGCGGGACCTAAGTTCGTTCCATTGCCTGGAACACCAACTGTCAACGGGTTTTCACCTGCGCTTCTGACCAATAATCCCAACCTCAATCCGGCCAACGGAACCGGGGCCACGAATCCCTTTCGCCTGGGTCCCCTGCAGGTTTGGACTGCCGACCAGGACCACGATTATGGACCGGAACAAGCGGCTTTCGATGGTGGCTTGATGGACCTGTTTCCGCTCAACGTGGGGACTCCCGGGCCGCCGCCTTACACCGGTCCGCCGGTTGTTAACACCACGGGGCTGGTATTGGGCTATTACGATGGCAATACAACGACCGCTCTGTGGAATTACGCTCAGTACTACGCAATGAACGATAACTCGTACGGAACGACTTTCGGTCCGTCGACCCCCGGCGCGCTCAATGTTGTCTCGGGCCAGACCGATGGCGTAATCCAGAACATCAACTCCGACTATGCCGTGGTTCCCGATGGCAACGGCGGATATTCGCTGGTCAGCGACACTGATCCGGTCGGCGATGTTTGCTCAGGAAGCTCGCAGGTTCAGATGGGCGGCCAAAACATCGGTGACCTGCTGACAGCGGCAGGCGTGACCTGGGGATTTTTCGAAGGCGGCTTTGACCTGACAATCACCAATCCCAACGGAACGACGGGATGCCACCGCTCCTCGACCTCGGTGTTTGTCGGTACTCCGAAGGTGGACTACATTCCGCACCATCAGCCATTCCAGTACTACGTCTCAACCTCCAATTTGCAGCACACTCGTCCATCGTCGATCGCCATGATCGGGCACAATGGCGACGCCGCCAATCATCAGTACGACATCCATGACTTTTTCGACGCCGTGAGTGCCGGAAACTTTCCGGCAGTAAGCTACCTGAAGGCCCCGGGGTATCAGGATGGACATGCCGGCTACTCGACGCCGCTCGACGAACAGAACTTTGTCGTTAACGTGATCAATTTTCTAGAGCAGCAGCCGGATTGGCCCAACACTGCAGTGATCATCAACTGGGACGACTCAGATGGCTGGTACGACCACCAACTCGGACAGATCGTAAATCAGTCGCAAACCTCACAGGATGCGCTTAACGGGCCGGGGTATTGCGGTAAGGCACTTCCGGCGCTGGTTGGCTTCCAGGGAGCCGCTCATGCCCAGGGCCGCTGCGGATATGGTCCACGTATTCCCCTGCTGGTGGTCGCTCCCTATGCGCGGCATAACTTCGTCGATCACACCATGACGGACCAAAGCTCCATCGTGCGCTTCATCGAGGACAATTGGCTCGGTGGCCAACGCATACCGGGATCCTTCGACGCGATCGCCGGGCCCCTTAACAATATGTTCGACTTCACCCAGAGTCCGAACGATCGGGTCATCCTCAATCCGGAGACTGGCGAAGTTAAGTTCGCTGACAACGCGGCAAGCCGGGCGGCGAAACAAGCCCAAAGGTAAACCCAAATGCTCAGGGCGCACGAGTCGTCTTGAGGAACCAATCACCGATTAGAAACGGCAGGTGGTGTACGTCGAATCCAGCGTGCATGCCCCTGCCGTTTTCTTTTGTACAATGTCCCAATCGCAGTCGTTCCACTCGCTAAAGGCTCCTGATGACATTGCAAGACGTTCGCAAAGAGTTTCCCGCCCTGCAGCAGCAGACATTTCTTGATTCCGCCTGTGTAAGCTTGGCGCCGCAGCGTGCGGTGGAAAAGCTGCGGACCTTCCTCGACATGGCAGCGTACTGCCCGTCAGGCTCGTCGACCCAACACCACCTCGATATGGACGAGATGCGCAGCCAGGCGCGTCCCCAGTTGGCGAAGCTCATCAACGCGGATAAGGACGACATTGCGCTGGTGGAAAGCACCACGCATGGCTTGAGCCTGGTGGCGAATGCGGTTCCTCTCGAGCGCGGAGACCGCGTAATCATTTGCGATTTGGAGTTTCTGGAAGTCGCGGTGCCGTGGATGCAGAAGCGCGAGGAGCTTGGTATCGAAATTGACAGCGTCCACAATCGCGACGGGCAGATCCTGGTCGAGGATATCGAAGCCGTGATTGACAAGCGCACCCGGGTGATCGCGATTAGCTCAGTCCAGTGGAGCAATGGTTTCCGGTGTGACCTCGAAGCACTGTCTCGACTCTGCCGCGAGCGCGGTATCTTTTTGATTGTCGACGCAGTCCAGCAAATTGGTGCGATCCCGCTCGACGTGCAGAAAACTCCGGTGGACGCAATTGCTTGCGGCGGACACAAGTGGCTTATGGCGCCCTTCGGTTGCGGCTTTCTGTACCTCAGCAAAGAGTTTCGCGCGAAGGCGAAGCCGCCGATTGCCGGATATCTTTCCGTCGCCGAACCCGAGGGCGGATGGGGCAAGTACTTCCAAACACCGTCCGCTGCTCCGGTGCGCCAGTATGAATTTGTGAGTGGTGCGCGTCGCTGGGAGACGGGGGGCACGGCCAACTATCCCGGCGCGATCGGCCTCGTCGAGTCGGTGAGCATGATCAACGAACTGGGCGTCGCGAATGTCGGACAGCACGTGCTATCACTCACCGATCACCTCATCAGCGGTCTGAAACAGCAGGACATTCGCGTGGTCACTCCAGAAGACCGTCGCTTCCGATCCGGTATCGTCACCTTCACGCTTGGCGAGGTGGATGAGAACGTAGCCCTGATGAATTTTCTGCAGCAACACAGGGTGCTGGTTTCGGTGCGCTACACCTCGTATGTGGGCGGGGTGCGCGTTTCGTGTCACCTCTTCAACAACCAGGACGATATCGACCGCCTGCTTGAACTTGTCGGCGTGTACCTACGACAGCACGCGAAGGCGACGGTGTAATGACGCAGCGCCCTGCGAGTGCGCCACCGCTTCACCATCATGCGATCGACAAAGAGCAGGGTTTAGCCCGTCAGCTCAACGAGCGCCAGTTGAGCATGATCGCCATTGGCGGTGCGATCGGCACGGGATTATTTCTGGGCAGCGCGCTCGCCGTGCGCACCGCAGGGCCGGGTGTCATCCTGAGCTACCTTCTTGCGGCGGGAATTGCGTTGCTGCTGATGGGTTGTCTCTCGGAGATGGCGGTTGCCCACCCCACCGCAGGGTCGTTCGGGATCTACGCCGAGCTTTATCTTTCACACTGGGCGGGCTTCGTAGTCCGCTACACCTACTGGGCGGCGGTGTCCATCGCCATCGGCGGAGAAGCCGTCGCTGCGGCCATCTATACCCAGTGGTGGTTTCCACATACTCCGGCGTGGGCTTGGGTGATCTTCTATTCGGCGGTGCTCATCTTCGTAAACGCGCGCAGCGTCGGAGCATTTGGCGAGTTTGAATACTGGTTCTCGATCATCAAAGTGAGCGCCATCATCGTGTTCATCGTACTGGGAGCGGCGATTCTATTCGGCGTGCATCAGCAGCGACCAATAGGGATGGAGAACTTCCGTGCGCACGGCGGCTTTCTGCCAAGAGGGTGGCTCGGCGTTTGGCTGGCCCTGGCATTCGTGATCTTCGGTTTTATCGGGACGGAGACCGTCGCGGTTACCGCAGGAGAAGCCAAAGATCCTGACAAGTCCGTCCCTCGCGCCATGCGATCCATGCTGGCTAGGCTGATCATCTTTTACGTAGGCGCAATCGCGGTCCTGGTGGGTGTGATCCCGTGGAACCAGATTCAGCCGGGGCAGGGCGTTACCGTCAGCCCATTCGTGCGAGTGTTTGAGGTGATGCACATCCCCGCTGCAGCGCACATCATTAACTTCGTTGTGCTGACGGCTGCGCTCTCCAGCATGAATTGCAATCTTTACGTGGCGACGCGCATGATCTTCTCGCTGTCTCGCGGAGGCTACGCGCCCGAAGTACTGGGCCTTGTATCGAAGAAGGGCACACCCCTTGCGGCACTTCTGTTCTCAGCGGGTGGCCTGGGTGCCGCAGTACTGTTCGCCATCTGGTTTCCCAGTTCAGCGTACGTGTACATGTTCGGTATCTCCCTGTTTGGCGGCCTGTTTGCGTGGATGATGATCTTCGTCACCCATCTGAGCTTTCGCAAACATTGGCGTGAGCGGCATGGCCGCCGTTTGCCGGTGGAGATGCCACTGTTTCCATACCTCACAATCATCGGAGGCCTGGGGGTGCTGGCGATTTTGATCTCCACCTGGTGGGTCGAGGGGATGCGGGTTACGTTGGAGTCGGGAATACCGTGGCTGCTGCTGATAACCGTGCTTTACTTCACGATAGGCCGCCAGCGGGAAAGAGCGGCCGCATTGCGGCTGGCGAAGACAGCCAGTGCGCCAGAGGCGGCGGAGTAGCTTACGGGTTTATACTTGCCCCGCTCGCACTCTTTCATTCCTCCGAGGCGCTATGAAATATACTTTGCGCATTCTTTTATTTCTCTCGCTCATCTCCACATTCAGTGCGTCACAATCGAAATCTACCAATCGCATGAGCCATCCCCATCAAGTCAACGTGCAATTTGCCCTGATGACCGACCAGTTCGTGAAAGACTCGCTGGCGCTTTCTCCCGTGAGCGCCTCGCAGGCTGGTTACCACAAACATCTCGACCCGAAGACCGGCAAGTCGATCGACCTCGACGCGCAACTCGACGACGTGAGCGCGCAGGGAATCGCCACGCAGGAGAAGTTCTATCAGGAGTGGCGAAAGCGCTTCCAGACCGAGACTCCCGTCGCGGGTCTGAACGCTCAGGACGCCGCCGACTACCGTCTCATCGACGACCAGATCGCGCTCAACTTGCTCGAGTTCGATCAGATCCAGAATTACAAGCACAATCCAACTGGGTATGTGGAACTGATCGGCAATGGACTGTTCCTTCCTCTAACACAGGAGTACGCATCGAAAGAAGTCCGTGTCGGAGATGTGATCTCGCGCATCGGCCAGATTCCTCGCTTCCTGGATCAGACCAAGTCGCAACTCACGGACTCCGATCCCATCTTCATTTCGACTGCGGTGGAGGAGAACGAAGGCAATCTTAATCTGGTGGATTCCGTAGCCGCCGATGTTCCGGCCGGGTCGCCGCTCAAAGCGCAGTACGACAAAGTTGCGCCTGCGGCGAAGAAGGCACTGACCGACTTCAACGCATGGATGCAGAACGATCTGGCGAAGCGTCCGACCAACGGCCGCACGTGGCGGCTGGGCAAAGAATTGTACGCGCCCAAGTTTCGCTACGTGATGGAGACTTCCATCGAGCCTGCGCAGTTGCTGGCCGACGCCGAGGCCGGGCTGGCGAAGACTCGCGGAGAAATGGTGCAACTGGCATTACCGCTCTATAAGCAGATGTATCCCGGCCAGGACGACTACAGCGCTCTGCCTGCCCAGGAGCGCGAGAACAAGATCATAGCCGCAGTGCTGAACAAGATCAGCGACGAACATCCGCAACGCGATCAGTTAATCGAAGCGGTGAAGGCCGACCTGGAGGGTATCAAGCAATTTATCCGCGAGAAGAAAATTGTCTCGCTCAGCAGCCGCGACAACCTGAAAGTTATCCCCACGCCTGAGTTCGAGCGTGGTATTTACTCGGTCGCGGGATTTCACAGCGCGCCGCCGCTGGAGCCTACGGCTGAAGCACAGTATTGGGTGACGCCCATCGACCCCAAGATGCCGGACGCGAAGGCCGAGAGCAAGCTGCGCGAGTACAACAACTACGCGCTGAAGTGGCTTACGATTCACGAGGCGTTGCCGGGACACTACGTTCAGGCAGAACATGCCGACGATGTTGAACCTCCCACGCGGCGCGTATTGCGCAACCTGTTCGGCAATGGAGCGTACGTCGAAGGTTGGGCCGAATATGGCGCCGATGTGATGACGCAGGAAGGCTATCTCGATTTCAATCCGAAGTTCAAACTGGTGCGGCTGAAGATCTGGCTCCGCGCGACAGCGAATACCATCCTCGACATTCGCCTGCAGACCATGGGCATGACCGATCAGCAGGCGCTTGACCTGATGACGAAGGAATGCTTCCAGACACAGGCCGAAGCCGAAGGCAAGCTGGTGCGCGCCAAACTCAGCTCAACCCAGCTTCCGACGTACTTCCTTGGCACACGCCAATGGTGGACGTTGCGCAAGAAGTATCAGGCCGCGAAAGGCAGCAGCTTCACCTTGGAGGAGTTCCATAATCGTGCGCTCGACCAGGGACCGCTGCCGCTCGAGTATCTGGGGAAAATCATTTTGCCGGAAGGTGCAGCCGGAAATTAGATCAGTTTTCGAAATGGGTAGTCGAGCTTGGTCGGGTAGCGCTTCAGCGCCGCGTTGCGCCGAACCCCAAAGACACAAGCCGGCTTCAAGCCGGCGACACCAAGTCCTAAACTGCCTTAGCGCATTCGAGAATGGCCAACGTGAAGAAGTGTTAAGCGCTCGGTAATTACCTTATTCGAGGAGAACTTTAATGGCCCTCGTCCGTCTATACCAGTAACCCAAATCCAAGGTGGGCGCCACAACCCAACAGAAAGACAAACCGGCGCCCACCGTCCATTTCTCGCTGTCAGCTCTCAGCCGTCGGCTATCGGTTGTCAGTTGATTCTCCCAACCCGCCATTCGCAGTTGCTAAATAAACGTGACTTGTCTGCGGGCGATAATCAAAGGCTGGATAGTGTCACTGTCGGAGGCCAGAGCGCGCCTTGAGAGACTGTGTCACAACCCCACGTCGGTTTGCGGGCGGTGCAACAAAGCGGCCAAGAATCAGCCCCGACAGGGGCGAAAGATCTTAGCCCAGCGCTTCAGCGCTGGGTGAAGTGGAAAATGAGACCGAGTCCCGTAGGGACGGTAGAGGTTGCGACACAGTCTATGAGGGCCCGCTCTACTGATATGCGTCGTGATTATGCAAACTGAGGGAGCGCCACAGGCTGATAGCTGATGGCTCACGGCTCCCTTCCGGCGTTACAATTAAGAAGAAGCAGTTACTATGCAGTTAACGGTCCTACAGCCCCAAGTCCACGAGGCGCGGTGGTGGGAGGTCATGGCCGATGGCCGTCTCCACTGCTACCTCTGCCCGCGGCATTGCCACATCGGAGAAGGCCAAAGCGGCTTCTGCTTCATTCGCAAGAACGAAGTCGGACGGCTGCTGCAACTAGGCTATGGACGGCCTGCCGCTATCGCGATGGATCCCGTCGAAAAAAAGCCACTCAACCATTTTTTCCCCGGCACAAAGATCCTTTCCATGGGCACTGCCGGGTGCAACATGGGTTGCTCTTTCTGCCAGAACTGGGACATCTCTAAAGCCAAGTCCGACCAGGTCAACGCACTGACGCTGAGTCCCGAGAACGTTGTCGAAGTCGCGCTGGAGCACCACGCGCCTCACATTGCGTTTACGTACAACGAGCCGACCATCTGGGGCGAGTACGTCATCAACATCGCGCGCGAGGCCCACGGCGCCGGCCTGAACACGGTGATGGTGTCCAACGGTTACATCACGCGCGAGGCGTTCTTCGACATCTATCGCTACATTGACGCAGCCAACATTGACCTCAAAGCGTTCACCGAAGAGTTTTACGGCAAGATCACGCTGACGCACCTGCAGCCCGTGCTCGACACGTTGAAGTGGCTTCGCCATGAAACCGGCGTGTGGTTTGAGATCACAAACCTCATCATCCCAACGCTGAACGATGGCGACTCAGAGTTCCAGGAGCTGTGCGATTGGGTGCTAGAGAACCTGGGCGACGATGTGCCGCTGCACTTCACCGCGTTCCACCCCGATTTCAAATTGCAGGACAGGCCTGCGACCTCGCCGGAAACGCTACATCGGGCGCGCAAGCTCGCCATGCGAATGGGACTCAAGTATGTCTATGAAGGGAATATCTTCTCCGACGGAGCCAACACGATCTGTCCGGGATGCAAGCAAATCGTGATCACTCGCTCCTGGCACTCGGTAATGTCGAACCGCCTGAAGAATGGCTGCTGCACCAATTGCGGCACGCGGATCGCAGGCGTGTTCACGCAGGCCGAAGCGGAGAAGCGGCGGGAGTGGGTGAGCTCGGAGACGCGATAGCTGCAAACTGCCTTAGAGGACTTCCCATCCTGTCACGCTGAGTTGCTGGTGGACAGGATGCACCAGGCCGAACCGAGTTGCCTGCGCCCGCTCACTGAAGCGAATACCGAGAACTTCTCTGGCGATAACCTCGAATCCTGCCAGCAACGGACTAAGGCTTATCTGCGGCGGCGTATGCCAGCCCTTGCCTTCAAAACGCCGCTAGTCCCGTGATGTGTTCCCCAATGATGAGCGCATGGATGTCGTGCGTGCCCTCGTAGGTCTTCACCGACTCCAGGTTCGCCATGTGGCGGAAGATGGGGTACTCGTCGGCAATTCCGTTTGCGCCAAGGATGTCGCGGCCCATGCGCGCACACTCCAGTGCCATCCAGACGTTGTTGCGCTTGGCCATCGAGATATGCCACGGCTTGGCTTTGCCGAGGTCCTTCAGCCGGCCCACCTGCAATGCGAGTAACTGCGCCTTGGTGATCTCGCTGATCATCCACACCAGTTTCTCCTGCACCAGTTGATGCGACGCGATCGGCTGGTCGTGGAACTGTTTGCGGAACTGTGCGTACTGTAGCGAACAGTCATAGCAGGCCATCGCTGCCCCGATGGCGCCCCAGCCGATACCGTAGCGCGCCTGGTTCAGACAGCTCAGCGGCGACTTCAGGCCACCCGACTCAGGCAGCAAATTCTCTACTGGGATACGAACATCCTGTAAAGCAAGACTTGAAGTTATGGAGGCCCGCAGTGAGAACTTCCCGTGAACGTCAGCAGCCTTGAATCCCGGGCGGTCAGTCTCCACGATGAAGCCGCGGATGCGGTTGTCCTCGTCCTCAACTTTGGCCCAGATGATGGCAATGTCGGCAATCGAGCCCGAGGTGATCCACATCTTCTCGCCATTCAACACGTAGCTGTTGCCGTCCTTGCGGGCGCGGGTGCGCATCGCGCCCGGGTTCGAACCAGCGTCGGGCTCGGTTAAACCAAAACATCCAAGAATTTCGCCAAGCGCCATCTTCGGCAGGTACTTCTGCTTCTGCTCCTCACTGCCGAAAGCGTAGATGGGATACATGCACAGCCCCGACTGCACGCTGACGAACGAGCGCACGCCACTGTCACCGCGCTCCAGTTCCTGCGTCATCAAACCGTATTCGACCGCCGACATGCCGGCGCAGCCATACCCTTTCAGGCTGGCGCCGTAGAAGCCCAGTTCACCCATGGGCTTGATCAACTCCTTGGGGAAACGGCCTTCGCGGTTGCACAGCTCGATGATGGGGATGAGGTTCTCTTCGATGAACTTGCGAGTGTTGTCGCGGACCAGTCGTTCGTCGTCGTTGAGCAGGGTATCGAACTCGATGAAATCCACGCCTTTGAATTTGATTGCCATGCGCTCTCTCGCTTGTGGAAGATTTGCGGGTGGGACAAACAGTTGAAGGTATCAGGCCGCGAAGAGCGGGGTCAAACGCAGGCAAAGACAGTCCCGCGCTCTCTCATGTAAACTAAACCTGCTACCCGGCGAGTAGAGAGTGGCGCCAACAGGCGCCCGCCTGCAGTCGAAGCCGCTCCTTCTAGTGTCGGAGCGTGGGCTGATGACATGTGCATCTCGCGCTGACGCGCCCATCCGGTTCCCATCTGCGTTTTACTACGGCCAAAAGTAGACACCGGTACCGCAGCAGTCTGCCGGCAGAATCTTGTTACATTTAGGGAGAAAACAATGGCGAAGATCGCAAAGACCGCGGACCGTAAGAAGGTTATGGACACAACCAAGAGCACGGATTGCCCTCAGTGCGGCAAGCCTACCCGCGTGGTCAAACGCGTGAAAGACCGCGAGAAGGATATTCCGGGCGGTATGTACATCTCGTGCTCGGCGTGCGAGTTTTACGAAAAGCTGTAGAACGCCAGCCGCAGTGGGCGGTTTGGCAGGGTAGTCAGGAGCGCGGTTTCGGCTGCGCTCTTATCATGTGCGGAGGAATGAAATGCGACCCCTCCGGGCCGATCACAGAAGCCGCATCGCCTCTTCAATCTCTGCCTTGATCTGATTGACGACCTGCTGCTTCCATCCGTCATCCCAAGCGCCGCGTTTGGTCATGTAATGCTGCATATGGGCCAGCGGGTCGGTGAAATTTGCTAACTCGGTTTGGCACTCGATCAGCGTTGGGCCGGCGCCGTTGCGCGCACGGTGGATGGATTCTTGTGCTGCGCGCCACACCGCGACCACGTCTTTCCCGTCCACCAGGATGCTGGGGAATCCATAATCCTTTGCCAGGAAGCTAAATTCTTCAAGCGCGCTATGTCTTCTGCTTCCTAGATCACCCAGCCCGGCGCTCTTGGTTACATAAATGACCGGTAGCTTGTGGATACCGGCGAACTTTAGGGCTTCATGGCTGGCCTCGAGCGAACCTGCATCTTCGTCCCAGAAGGCGATCACCACGTTAGTTTTCTTTTCCAGCTTATGGGAGAGGGCAACGCCGGTGGCCATATTGAATGGATCGGAGGGGAAGGCGGCGGATGAAATCGAGCCAGACAGAGTACGTCGGCAGGAGAGGATCGACGCTCTGCTTTTATCTGAATTGTTTGCGTCAATCTCCTTCAACAAATACTTCAGCGAGGTTCCCATCATGATGTGGGCAGCGAAGTTGCGATCAGAAGCGGCAATGTTATCTCCCGGCTTCAACTCGATGGACGCGCCGATCACGACGGCCTCATGGCCTATCGTGAGATCGTAAGCAACCGTTGTGACGACATTGCTTGCTCGCTCTTCCATCATGCGGCACTTTAACATCGCAGCGTACATCCCGCGAAGCATATCGAGGTTCGACGGAGCAGACCCATTGCCATTCACGGGTCGCGCTGGCGTGTGTGTCAGCGTTTTTTTCGCCGTTGTGTTGTCACGGTTGGAGGTTTTCGATTGCTTCTTGCTCTTCGTCACCATTTACCGAGTCCCCGGGGATGCGTCATTGTATCGCAGGAAAATTTTCGCCGCGGACATGCAACATGCGGTGCCGACTTGCGTGATGAACCTCCGAATGCATTCGGGATTCCGAGGATCGCAATGCTCGAGCTGCTCTGGCAGCACCGTGTGGAAGTTTTCAACATCAATGTGCATAACACTGTGGAAAAGGCTAGACGGGGTACCCGCTAAGTTGTATGAATTCCGAAATCTTCGATCAGAATGCACCGAGCGAAGTGCGAAATGCATCGTTAGAAACTCACATTCCAGTCCACGTTACAGGTTCGCCCGGCCGCCATCGGTTAGAACGGAAGGTTTCCTCGTGCTAGTCTGGCGCGGTGAAATCGCGTCTCGACAAACTGCTCTTCCAGCGCGGTCTGGCGCCCTCGCGGGAGCGCGCCCAGGCGCTCATTCTTGCCGGGCGAGTGCTGGCTAACGAGCAGAAAATTGAAAAAGCAGGCTCGCTGGTCGATGAGGATGCCATCGTCCGCATTCTGGGCGACGACCAGCCATTTGTCAGTCGTGGCGGATTGAAACTGGCGCGGGCCCTGGAGCACTGGCGCGTTGACGTGCGCGATAAGTGCTGCATGGATATTGGCGCGTCTACCGGTGGCTTCACCGATTGCCTGCTGCAGAGCGGCGCATCTCGGGTAATCGCCGTAGATACCGGATACGGGCAGATGGATCTAACGCTGCGTGGCGACCCGCGCGTGAAGTTGCTGGAGAAGACCAATGCGCGCTATCTCACGCCTGCGCAGATCTGGGTTGTTTCGGAGACGCGGGAACCTGTCAGCTTCGTTGCCATGGACGTTTCCTTCATCTCTGCTACACTCGTTCTCCCAGCCGTACTGCGCTGTGCACGCGCAAGCGTGCCGGACAATGCGTTCGAGCTGGTTCTGCTGGTGAAGCCGCAGTTTGAGGTTGGCCGGGGTCAAGTTGGCAAGGGTGGGATCGTGCGCGATCCCCAGGCGCAGGAGATGGCGATCACCAGGGTTGCCGGTGTAGTGAAGGAACTGGGCGGGACGGAGATCGACGTGATCGAGTCTCCGATTCTAGGCGCGGAAGGGAACCGCGAGTTCCTGCTGCACGCCCGCTTTCTCTCTCTTCCGGCAAAATAGCTTGCCGCGCTACACTGACGCTGTCGCCACACCTGCACATGAAGTCCGTCGCCATCATCTCGAAGCCGTCAAAGACCGAGTTGGCCGGCATTCTGCCGGAGCTGCTGGGTTGGTTTCGCACGCGCGGTTATCAACTCTACCTCGACCAGGAAACCGCACAGTACACCAACGGCGAAGAAATCGTTCCGCGTGAGCAAATAGGCGCCAGGCATCCTGACTTTGCTCTGGTGCTGGGCGGGGATGGCACCTTGCTTTCCGCGGCGCGCTCCGTCGCGCACGAAGGTGTGCCCATCCTTGCTGTTAACCTAGGCTCGCTGGGATTTCTCACCGAAGTGCCACTGAGCGAGATGTACCCTACACTCGAAGCAGTGGACTCGGGGCTCTGCCCCATGGAAGAGCGCTCGGTCCTCGATTGTCAGCCTGTTTCGTGGCGGAGAGTGTCTGGCTCACCACTTCGCTTTGAACGATGCGGTGGTGAACAAGAGCGCCATCTCGCGCCTGATCGACTTCGATCTGCTGATTGATGGGGCCTTCGTTTTCAACTACAAGGCCGATGGCGTAATCATCGCGACTCCCACTGGTTCCACCGCCTATTCGTTGGCGGCAGGGGGTCCCATTCTGATGCCGTCGGTGGAGTCGTTCGTGGTGACTCCAGTATGTCCCCATTCCCTCACACATCGTCCCTTAGTCGTGACCGACAAAGCCCAGATCGAGTTGCGGGTTGAGACTTCGGATGAGGAGGACGCGTTCCTTAGCATTGATGGGCAGGTTGGCGTGCCCGTGAAGCAGGGTGATCGCGTGGTTTGCGTCCGCGCCAGCCATACCGTGAAGCTGCTGCGTATGCGCAAGACCTTCTTCGAAGCCCTGCGCGCCAAGTTGAAGTGGGGACAGCGCTAAAACGGTAGAGCGGACCTTCAGAGTCTGCCGGAAATTGAGGAATGACCGGATGGAAGGGCGCGGCCTGAGAGCCGCGCCTTCGGTTATTCGTTGTCGGGTTTCAAGCTGTCTTCCAACCAGGAACGTCCAATCAACTCACATTTCCTGGAGCAAAACGTCTGCCCGTCACGAGCCCGGCTTGTGCTTTTGAGATATTGGGAGTAACACCAGAGACAGACCGCAGTGGAAGTGGCTGCGTCATACTTATTTGGTTGCATGTACTCTCCAGTGGAAAGCGAGCATAGGACAACTCGCAGCCAAACGCAATCAGCAAAATCGTGGGATCAAGAGAGTTAAATCGGATGAGACTCTGGTGGGGGGTCAGGTGCACTCAGGTGCTAGTAGCTCGCGCACGGACTCCCGCCTACGCACCAGTCGGACCCTTTTACCGTCCACCAGCGCTTCAGCCGGCCGGGGGCGGCTGTTGTAATTGGAAGCCAGCGACATTCCATAGGCGCCGGTATCCAGGGCAGCCAATAGGTCGCCTTCCTCCACGGTGGGCAGGCTACGATCATGAGCCAAAAAGTCTCCCGTTTCGCAAACTGGTCCCACTACGTCAACGGTTTCCTGTGCTCGGTCTTTTCGCAGAACAACCGGAACGATTTCGTGATATGCGCCGTAGAGCGAAGGGCGCAGCAGGTCGTTCATGGCCGCATCCACCACCAGGAACTGCTTGCCGTTGTTGCGCTTGCGATAGAGGACGCGGGTGAGCAAGGCGCCGGCAGGGCCTACGATGGCGCGTCCAGGCTCAAGCAGAAGATGCATGCCGAGACCTTTCAGCGGTCCCAGCAGTGCTTTCGCATATTGCTTGGCTTCCGCGGCAAAGGTTGTTTGCGGATCGTGTTCGTACTGGATACCGAGACCTCCGCCGGCATCCACGAAGCGGATATCGTACCCCTCAGCCCGCAACGAACTCGCCAGGGAAGCCACGCGCTCCATCGCTTTGCGAAAGGGAGCCACATGTTGGATCTGGGAGCCGATGTGAACGCTGACTCCGGCAGGTTTTAGATAGCGGCTTTCGGCCCCTCGACGGTAGAGCGCTGCCGCGTCGCGCCAAGGCACGCCAAATTTGTGCTGGTGCAGGCCAGTAGAGATGTAGGGGTGGGTTTTGGTCGCGACATCGGGGTTCACCCGCACCGCGAAATTAGCTGACTTGCGATGATGCGTGGCACGCGCCGCTAGCAATCCCAACTCGCTGGCGCTTTCCACATTGAACAGCAAAATGCCGGAACGAAGGGCCAGGTCGATTTCCCGGGCCAACTTTCCGACTCCCGAAAAAACGACCTTGGGTTGGATTTTGCCGCTGGCTGCGGCCACCCGCCGAAGCTCTCCGCCGGAAACGATGTCGAATCCCGCACCCAGACGGGAAAGCTGGCGCAGGATCGAAAGATTCGAATTCGCCTTCACCGAGTAACAGATGGTGTGCTCGCAGCCGTGAAATGGTTTGTCGAACTGCTCGAAGCGTTGGCGGATGGTCGAACCCGAGTACACGTAGAGCGGTGTGCCGTAGAGTTGCGCCAGCCGGGAGAGTGGAACCTCGTCCGCGTGCAGCTCGACTCCAGACTTGCGGGCGGCTCGCCTATCGCGGCGATAGGTGAACGCAGGCGGACGTTCCGGCGGTTGGTCAGCTTTCACTTTTTGGCGGACGGTCCTTTCACCTTGAGGGCAACGATGGTCTGGTCATCGAACGCCTCCACGCCCTCAGCATGGCTGGAGACAGCCCTGAAGATGGCGTCCACCAGTTCCTCGGCGCCTCGATGGGCATTAGTTCTCGCGATCTTCTCCAGGCGATGGCGTCCGAACATCTCCCCCTCCGAGCTGGTAGCGTCGAGAATGCCATCGCTCAAGAACAGGAACACATCTCCTGTTCGTCCGTGAAGATTCAGTTCGTCATAGGTGGCGTTGGGGAACAAACCGATCGGCAAACCGGTAACTGGAATCTCTTCCAGCTTGCCACGATGGTAGTGAAGGGGACGCGGCAGGCCAGAGTTTGCGATCTGAAGCAATTGTTGGTTGTCGTCCCAAATGGCGTAGATCATCGAGACGTACTGTCCTTCGATGGGACGTTCGGAGAGCGAGAGGTTGATTGCCTCCAGCATACCTGCGGCGCTGGGTTCTTCATTGGCCAGCGAGCGCGCGATGCCGCTGACCAGCGCAGCATAGATGGCGGCGGGCGCGCCTTTGCCGCTTACATCGCCGACGGCGATGCCGGTCACGCCCTGTCCGCCGTATTTCAGGAAGTCGTAAAGATCGCCGCCGATCTGGCGCGCCGGGGCAAAACGGGAAGCGACTTCAGCATGCCGGAATACTGGCATTTTCTGCGGCAGCAGCCGGAACTGTAGCTCCCGCGCCAGCGCCAGGTCCTGTTCTAGCCGCTTTTCCTGGCGCGCGATGCGCTCATACAACGTCGCGTTCTCAATTGCGATTGCCACCTGTGCGGCCAACGTGGTCATGGTGCTCACGTGGTCTTCGGTGAAATATCCGCGACGTGTGTGTTCGATATCGAGTACGCCGATCACCTTGTCTTTGTAGATGAGAGGAATACAAAGTTCCGAGCGCGTCTCCGGATTCGCCTTGATGTAGCGCGGGTCCTTGCTAACGTCCGGCACCAGGACCGCCTGCTTATGTAGAGCGGCATATCCCACCAAACCCACCCCCAGCGGAATCTCGTGCTTGAGTTTTACGCTCTCGTTGAAACGCAACGAGAAGCGATGCTGCAAGAGCGTGCCGCTTGGGTCGAGCAACAGGATGGAAAACATCTGGTAGTCGATGATGCGGGTCACCAAATCGGCAATTCGTTTCAGCAGTTGGTCAACATTGAGAATGGAGGTCAATTCGCGGCTGATCTCGGTCAGCAAGGTCAGTTGCCGCGCCTGTCGCGAGACCCGGGTATACAGGCGCGCGTTCTCGATGCCAATGGCGATACGCGACGCGAACAACGTCAGCAGGCGCTTATGTTCCTCGGTAAACGCACCCGGTTGTGCGGCTTCCACGTCAATGACGCCGATTACTTTGTTCTTGGCGATCAGGGGCGCGGCCAACTCAGACCGCACGCCTGGCGCGGAGTTGATGAAATTCTCCTCGGCCGCCACATCGTTGACCAGCACGGTCTCGCGGCGCTGTACGGCTTGTCCCGTAACACCCTGCCCAACCTTAATGCGGATGCGTTCCGCCACCTCGGGGGGATGGCCGACCTGAAAACGGACACGCAGCTCTTGGGTCTTCTCGTTCAGCAGCAGAATGGCAAAAATTTCGTAGTCGATGACTCGCTTTAGCATCTCCGCAATGCGTTGCAGTAGAGTGTTCAAATCCAGCGTCCGGTTCACCGCGTCCGCCACCTCCAGTAAGTAACTATCGACGGAGGCGGGTGCTGGAGGCTGTTTGATGGAAGATGACATTGGGCTGGGGTTCTTGTCCTTCATCATAACAGTCGAATCGAGCGCAAATGGCCTTGGAAAGCCCATTCTGAGCCTCTACAACAGCATCGCGATGGTACAGAGACCAGGCTCGCGCCAAGGCAGCATGGTAACACCGTGACTCGCCTTGCTGATGTATCCTCTCGGGTGGGTATGCAATATTGGTGGCGTGTCGGGGCCCGTGGCCTTCTTCCGGTCAAAGACGCGTGAAATCTTGTGAACTTTCTCCTCACTCATAAACGCGAAGTGGCAACCCTGACCGCCGAACACCTCTGGCTGGTTGGAATTTCGATGCTGCTGGCCATCCTCATCGGAGTGCCGCTGGGGATACTGCTGACGCGTCGTCCGAAATGGAAGGCGTTCGTGCTTGGCAGTACGAATGTAGTCCAGACGATTCCCAGTCTGGCGCTCTTCGGATTGCTGTTGCCGCTGCCGTGGTTAGGCGCTCGTGCAGACCGCCTGGCCATCATCGCGCTTGCTCTCTACGCCCTGCTTCCCGTGGTCCGCAATACCTACGTCGGGATTTCGGGCATCAGCCCGCCAGTGCGTGAGGCGGCTATTGCCATGGGCCTCACGTCGGGCCAATTGCTTTGGCATGTGGAACTCCCGTTGGCGTTGCCGGTGATGCTCGCGGGCGTTCGGGTGGCAGTCGTGATAACTATCGGCGTTGCGACCATTGCGGCAGCCATCGGCGCCGGTGGTCTTGGCGAGTTTATCTTCCGCGGTATCGCCATGGTGGATAACGGAGTGATTCTGGCGGGCGCGATTCCTGCAGCCTTGATGGCATTGGCTGCGGACCTGCTCCTGAGTGGCTTCGAAAAGCTGATGGTCCGCAGGATCCACTGACTATGGACCGCCGTAACTTCATGGGTGGGCTTGCCCTTCTTTTCGTTGCAGGTTGTACGCCGCCGAAGAACGAACTCACCATCGGGTCTAAGAACTTCACCGAACAACTGATTCTGGGCGAGCTGCTGGCGCAATTTCTGGATGGCGTTTGCCATATGCCGGTTGAACGCCGGTTCTATCTTGCCGGTACCTACATCTGTCACCAGGCCTTGCTCGCTGGACGCATAGACATGTACGTGGAATACACCGGAACCGCGCTCGCGGCGATTTTAAAGGAACATCCTTCGGGCGATTCCCAGAGTGTGTATCAACAGGTGAGAGACGCCTATAAGCGCAAGTTTAGTCTGGATGTCATGCCGCCGCTTGGGTTCAACAACAGCTTCGCCATGGTCATGCGCGGCGATGACGCGCACCGCCTGAACGTGACCGCACTGTCGCAACTCGCCGGTGTTGCTCCACACTTACGCCTGGGAGTGGGATACGAATTTCTCGAGCGCCAGGACGGATACAAGGGGTTGGTCAGCACTTACGACCTCAAGTTCATGGAAGCGCCCCGCGTCATGGATTTAGGACTGCTCTACCGTGCGCTGCAGAACAAGTCGGTGGACATCGTCGCCGGCAACAACACGGACGGCCTGATCGCGGGGCTTGGGTTTGTCGTGCTGGAAGATGACAAGCATTATTTTCCTCCTTACGATGCCGTGCCGATTGTTCGCCCGCGGGTGTTTCAGGAATGTCCTCAGGCGAGAGTCGCCTTCAACCGACTGGCCGGACGCATAACCGCCGAGGATATGCGACAGATGAATTACGCCGTTGACGGTGAAAAAAGAGACGCCGCGGAGGTGGTGAGGCAGTTTCTCCGCCGCCAGCACCTACAAGCTTGAGTCAAATTCCGGGGAATCTGGAGCGTAGTTTGTGGTAACTATCATACTTCACAGATTCTCCCTTTTGCTCGAAACTGTGTGCAATACTCTGCAATCCCACCCTGCTTCTCGTGGCATAAGTGCAAGAATCAGTTGGTTTTAGTTTGGCACCGAACTTGCATCACTCTCAGTGTTAGTCCAGCTCGTCGATAGGAGGGCCTTACATGCACCGAGCACGTGCGTTGTTTTTGGTGCTTTGCCTGCCTGCTCAGCGTCGGAGCCTTTGCTGATTCCGTAACTGGCCAGTTCACAATCGATGTCAACGGGAATCCGGTCCCAAGTCAAGGATCCGTTACCTTTACCCTCAACATGGACGGATCCATCTCGGCGTCTCTAACCGTTACCAACGGTTTTAACATCTTAGGGTTCGGTTTTAACTCACTGACGCCTGATCTGCCCGAGTCAAACTTTTCACCGACCCAACCCGACAACCCATTCGGCTGGTCAGATGCCTTCGGACTCCAACCGTCTGGATTTTTCTGCAGCTCGTGCGGGCCGACAGAAACATGGACCATCGACGGTAACTACTCGTCGGTTTTCGATGTTCTAGACGGTGGTAGCCAGTCCACAGTCGACTTCTTCCTGCTTGACTCCGCCGGAAACCAGTGGGGCGCCAATCCGGGCCCTGTAACTACTCCTGAGCCAGCCAGCCTGCTGCTGCTGGGCACGGGCGCGCTTGGAGTGCTCGGTTCCATTCGCCGCAAATTACTGTAACTGAGTTTCAGAATCTACTTCTGCTCGCGCCGAGACGATAACCATCGCTCGGCGCATTTTTTAACTTCGCGGGTTGTCAAACCTTCCGGGTGATGCCAATGACCAGCTAAACGCTAACCCCAGCAACGTTGTATCCACGCTCGTTTGGGAAGCGCTCCAGGCTCTCAACTCTTTCGAAGTTATCCTCATTCAGATACTCGATCCCCTAAGGCAGTTTCACGCCTGATGTAGAGGCGACGGGTGGAGCACGCCTTTCAGGCGTGCATAATTGCTGCCAGGTCCTGAATCGCGCTTTAGCGCCTGAGGTAATGTTTTATTACCTCAGCGGCTGAAGCCAATTCATCCAGAATCCTAACTGCACCGCTGAAGCGGTGCTCCACCCTATACACCAAATGTGAAACTGCTTTAGTGTGGAACATCACATTACAGGTGCAGGACATCGTTTAGGATGATTTCCGAAGTCCTCTCGCCACGTTGCCACGCAGACGTTCGCCGCACCGTTACACGACTAAACGTGGAGGATGTAGGAAACTATGAGAGGGCTGCATAATCGCCGTTTCGGGATTCTTGGAGACACCGATGCGTGTACGGTTGCGCTGCGTGCAGTTGCTGGTCGCTCTGGCGATTCTCGCGCTGCCATCGCCGGCAGAAGCGCCGGTAGAGACAATTACCATCGACGCCGATGCGCCGGCGCATCCATTTCCCCATTTCTGGGAATGGATGTTTGGATCAGGAAGGGCCAGCCTCAGTCTGCGAGAGTCTTATCGTCGCGATTTGCGTTGGGTCCGCGAGATCACCAGATTTCAGTATGTCCGCTTTCACGCAATTCTTGACGATGATGTGGGGGTCTACGCCGAAGATAAACAAGGCCGCCCGCTTTACAACTTCTCGTATGTCGATCAGATCTACGATGGGCTGCTGTCCAACAATGTGAAGCCGTTCGTCGAACTCAGCTTCATGCCTTACCAACTGGCTACACGACCCGATCTGCAGTCTTTCTGGTATCACCCCAACGTTTCACCGCCGAAGGACTATGCCAAGTGGGACGGCCTGATCACCCAATTCATGAAGCATCTGGTCGATCGCTACGGTATTGAGGAGGTCGCGAGCTGGTACTTCGAGGTGTGGAACGAGCCCAACCTGGATTTTTGGACGGGAATTCCCAGGCAGGAATCGTACTTCGAACTGTATGACCATACCGCCCGAGACATCAAAGGCGTGAGTCCGCAATTGCGAGTCGGAGGTCCGGCTACCGCTCAAGCCGCGTGGGTGGACGCCATGATCAAGCATGCGGCGCAAACTCATGTCCCCCTGGATTTTGTCTCCAGCCACGTGTATGGCAATGACAAGGCGAGCGAGGTCTTCCACACGAATGAAAACATTCCGCGCGACCAGATGGTGTGTCGTGCCATCAAGAAAGTGCACGACGAGATCAAAGCCTCCGCGCTTCCCGATCTACCCCTTATCTGGAGCGAGTTCAACGCCGCGTACGATAACCAGATCGAGGTGACTGATTCCATCTATATGGGTCCTTATCTGGCAACCACCATCAGCCAGTGCGACGGCTTAACGCAGATGATGTCCTATTGGACCTTCTCAGACGTATTTGAAGAGCAGGGAGTGGTGAAGGAGCCGTTTTACGGCGGCTTTGGAGTGATTGCTGCGGGTGGCATTCCCAAGCCTTCGTTTTATGCCTTTCAGGTGCTTCACCGTCTTGGCGATGAACGCATCGAAAACACCAATCCGGATGTGCTGGTTACGAAGACAAGTGGAGGAGCACTGGTTATTGCGCTATGGAACATAGCCAACCCGGGGACAAGCGGTGCGCCGCGGATGGTTAAACTCGAAATCAAGGGAGCCAAGCCTGACTCCGGCGTCCGCATTAGCCGCGTGGATGCGGACCATGGCAATACCCTGGCACTGTACGCGAAGATGGGCAAGCCGCGATACCCCACGCAAGACCAGATTCGAGAGCTGCGGGAGCAGTCGCAATTGCCCGATCCCGAATATGACGAACTTAAAGATGGCAGCCTGACTCTGGAGTTGCCGGTCAACGGTCTGGTCGTGCTGCAGTCTATCAAGGCCATTGGACGCTAGCGCAGAGTTTGGACGGTGGTTCCAATCCGACATTCTGAAGGGGCGTATCTTCAGTTGTGCCGATGAGGTCGTTCTATTTACTCCGAGCCCACTCTTGACCGGGCGGAAGATTTGCTTTTCGGCTCGGAAACCTCTCAATGCGCGGAAAGCCCTAACAGGCTGCCAACACTGCACTTTGCTGTGCGGAACTTTCGCCACGCAACAGAAACTGCGATACTTAAACCAGAGTCACGAGGCTTTCCTATTTTCTGCTGCAAGCGACGTTTGATCCAGTTGGCCAGATCACGTTCGGAACCTGGCATCCCGCAGTGATGGCCTCCCGGAAGACTGCAACGCAGGACTAATGAGCGACTTTCTACATGCCGTGCAGGAACGCGTCGTCATCTACGACGGCGCCATGGGCACCAGCATCCAAGCCCGCAATCCCTCGGTGGACGACTATTGGGGCAAAGAAGGCTGCAACGAACTGCTGGTGCTGAGCCGTCCGGACATCATCAAGGACATCCACGCTGCTTTCTACGATGTGGGCTGCGATGTAGTCGAGACCGACACGTTCGGCGCGACCCGCGTCGTGTTGGCGGAGTACGACCTGCAGGACAAAGTCCACGAGATTAACCTCGCCGCCGCGAAGCTGGCGCGCGAAGTCGCTGCTAGTTACCCATCCAACGGACGCAAACGCTTTGTTGCGGGATCCATCGGCCCAACCACGAAGCTACCGTCACTCGGCCATATCACCTTCGACAATATGGCTGCTTCCTATACGGAACAGGCGGTGGCGCTCATCGAAGGTGGAGTTGACGTTCTTCTGCTGGAGACCTGCCAGGACATCCTTCAGGCGAAAGCCGGACTGGTTGGACTTTTCGACGCGCTGAAGCAAACCGGGAAGAACGTACCGATCCAAGTGCAGGTGACGCTGGAAGCCACTGGCACGATGCTGCTGGGCACCGAGATTGGGGCCGCGCTCACCACACTGGAGATGTTCGACGTTGTCGCGATCGGTCTGAACTGCGCTACCGGACCTAAGGAGATGAACGATGCGGTACGCTACCTGGGCGCGAACTCGCCGAAGCACGTTTCCGTTCTGCCCAACGCCGGGTTGCCGCAGAACCAGGGTGGCCGCGCGGTGTACCTGTTGCAACCGCAGGAGCTGGCCGACTACCACAAGCAATTCATCACCGAATACGGCGTGCGCATTGTGGGCGGCTGCTGCGGCACCACGCCCGAGCACCTGAAGGCGGTTGCGGAAACCTGTGCGAATCTTCAGCCTGCAAGGCGTGATGTCAAGATCACCGCCGCGGCAGCAAGTGCCTACTCGATGGTACCTCTCGATCTCGACCCCAAACCGCTGATCGTGGCCGAGGAGATGAACACTACCACGCGCGTTGAGAACTTCAAGAACATGGTTCGCACCCAGAACTATGACGCGATCCTGACCCTGGCCAAGAAGCTGGTCAATGAAGGCTCGCACATGCTCGACCTGTGCTGCGCGATCGTCGGCGAAGACGAGAAGGGCTACATCAGCAACATTCTCGAGAAGATTGCCACTCGTGTGCCCGCGCCGATCACGGTCGACTCCACCGAAGCTGATGTCGTAGAAGAGGCGCTGAAGCGCATTCCGGGCAAGGCGATCATCAACTCCATCAACCTTGAGGATGGCGAGAAGCGCACCTCCAAAGTTCTCCCGATGGCCAAGCGTTATGGCGCGGCTGTCATTGCCCTGACCATCGACGAAGATGGCATGGCGCTTACGGCGGAGAAGAAGCTGGCCATCGCCAAGCGCATCTTCGATCTGGCGGTAAACAAGTACGGCATCCGTCCGGTCGATCTTATCTTTGACGCACTGACCCTGCCAATTTCGACTGGGCAGGAGGACTATCGGACCGCCGGCATCGAAACCTTGAAGGCGGTAAAGGCGATCAAAACCGAGCTGCCCGACGTTAAGACGATCCTCGGCGTTAGCAATATTTCGTTCGGACTGAACGCCTATTCGCGCCGCATCCTGAACAGCGTCTTCATGCACGAAGCCGTGGATAACGGCCTCGACATGGCCATCGTGAATTACAGCAAGATTTATCCGCTGTACAAAATTCCCGATGCCGAAGTCGATCTCGCACGCAAATTGATTTATTACGATCAGTCCAACGGCGACCCGCTTCAGGTGTACATGGCGCACTTTGCCGGAACCAAGGGCAAGGAAGAGACGACCACGGCGCATGTGGATACGCTCTCCATCGAAGACAAGCTGAAGTGGTCGATCATCAATGGCGAAAAGACGATTGGCGACGGCGCCAACAAGAAGTCGCTGGCCGAATTACTGGAGGACGCCCTCGTCAGCTACACGCCGCTGGAGCTTATCAACAACGTGTTGCTCGATGGAATGCGCACGGTGGGTGACCTATTCGGCGCGCGCAAGATGCAGTTGCCATCCGTGCTCGACTCCGCGGGCGTGATGAAGGCGGCTGTCGCCTATCTCGAGCCCAAGATGGAGAAGAAGGAAGGCAGCCAGAAGGGAACCATCGTCTTGGCGACGGTGAAGGGCGACGTCCACGACATCGGCAAGAACCTGGTGGACATCATCCTCACCAATAACGGCTATAGGGTGGTGAACCTCGGCATCAAGCAGCCGTCAGATGCCATCATTAAGGCCGCGCAAGCCGAGAAGGCTGATGCGATTGGCCTGAGCGGTCTGCTGGTCAAATCCACGCTGGAAATGAAGTATGTGGTGCAGGACCTGCATCACCAGAAGCTTGATTTCCCGGTGATCTGCGGCGGCGCTGCACTCACCCGCAAGTATGTCGAAGACGATTTGCGCCGCGAATACAACGGCGGCATTTTCTATGCCGATGATGCGTTTGCCGGGCTGCACATCATGGAGGACCTCGCGTCGCCCAATGGCGCACGTGAGAAGCGCATCGCCGAAGGCAAGGTCATCAAAGAGTTTGTCCGGGCAGCGGTCGCCAGCGGCAATGGAGATGCACCCACTGCACCAAGCATCGAGATTGCGCCTCCGCCGAGCATTCCGCAGCCGCCGTTCTGGGGCATTCGCGTGCTGAAGCCGCAAGACTTCGATCTGCGCGAAGTCTTCCAGTACATCAACGAGACCGCTCTATTCAAGAACCAGTGGCAGTTGAAGACCGCCTCGCAGGAAGATTATGGACGGCTGGTCGAAACAAAATATCGGCCTATCCTGAAAGATCTGGAAGAAGAAGTCATCGCTGCGGGCTGGTTTGAGCCCAAAGTTGTGTACGGGTTCTTCGGCGCGCAGAGCGATGGCAACGACGTCATCGTGTACAACCTTCCTGAAGGCTGGAAGCAGAGCGACACGGTTCCGCCAGAGACGCTGCGCTTTACCTTCCCGCGCCAACGCGAAGGACGGCATCTGTGCATCTCTGACTTCTTCCTCTCGAAGAGTAGCGGGAAGGTGGACGTACTCGGAATGTCGTGCGTGACCATCGGAGCGATTGCTTCGCACGAGACCCAGAAGCTTTTCGAAGGCGGAGAGTACACCAAGTATCTCTACCTGCACGGGCTCAGCGTGGAAACAGCCGAGGCTCTTGCCGAACTGTCTCACAAGTGCATCCGCCAGGAACTGGGAATGGCGGGCGACGATTCGTCGCACATCCGCGATCTGTTTCACCAGAAGTATCGCGGCTCGCGTTATTCGTTTGGATATCCGGCATGCCCCAACCTGGAAGACCAAACGAAGCTCTTCACCCTGCTGCATCCCGACGAAAACATCGGTGTGCATCTGACCACTGGATTTTTACTTGATCCCGAGCAGAGCACGTCGGCCATTATCGTGCATCATCCGGCGGCGAAGTATTTCGTGGTATAGCGGAGCTATTGAATTGCCACGTGCTCGAGGACCGCGTTCTCGACGTGCCTGATCCTGTTTTCCGAACGCGGTACCATGAGTCTCTGGCGGTCCTTGTGCGTGACGAATGTCCCCACGCCGAATCCGATGACTGATCCCGCAAAGACATCGGCAGGGAAGTGCACTCCACCGGTCACACGGGTTGTGCTGACCGCGGTTGCCGCGCCGTACATCAGCAGACGCATGGGCCAGTTTGGGTACTCGTGCGCCATGACCGAGGCGAGCGTCCAGGCAAGGGTCGCATGTCCTGAAGGAAACGAGCCGGCGGTCCAATTGCCGGAGAAAAATTTTCCCTCCCCTGGCCCGTTGTAGGGACGCTGTCGCGCCAGGACCGCTTTCAGCGCGGCATACAGGATGACGCTGTCGACGCTGGCCTCCGCACTGCGTATGCCGGTATCGATAGCGTGCTCGTCGTGGGTGATCAATCCAGTGACCAAGATACCTCCGGCTGCCGCGCCCAGACCGTACACGCCTGCATCGGAGATATTGATGCTGGTGTTGTGCCAGCTTGCGGGAACTTGGTGTGCCACGCTTTCGTCGTTCGCAATTAGCACACCGGTGGCGCCCACGACGAGAGCATCCCACTTAAGGGCGCTTACCGAAAACGGCGACTTAATGATCTGGAGTTCGTCCTCGCCAATCGTCTTGACCGCGGTCCCCAACGATTTCCCAAAAGAGCTCGACTCGGTCTCTTGTGCGGAGGAGGGTGCATCGGGTAGGGCCGCCACGGGTGACGGAGTCTGCTCTGTCGCAGTTGCGTCGGACGGGCGTCCTTGTGCATATGCGATGGACCACCCTGGCGCCAGCAGAGTGAAGGCAACCATCATCACCACAACGAATTTTCTTCCCCGCGGCAGACGAACAGATGGTGACTCCATAGACATGCTCACTCCAAAGCCCCCACGCGTTTACTCATTTCGCGACTCGAGCACGCGACACAGCTTGGATTCATGTCAACAGTGGAAGTGTGCCAATCTGACAGATTTGTAATGAACCAGGGTCTTTTTTTGCAACGCCGTGCCCCAGATCGCAAAGGTTTCGCCAGCCTCGGAACGGCGCCCTCTGCGCTAGCCAAACGCCCGCCGGACGCGCCTTGCCACCGATGTGCGCTGTGTCCGCCGGGTGTGTGACGTATGCCACAGACTGAGTGTGCGCTCCCCCGCAGAATCAAAAGCGGAGGGTACTGTGTTCGAGATTGTGGAAGCGCGCCCCCTGGCGCGAGGTATCAAGCTGTTTGTCATCAAGGCTCCCCGTATCGCCCGCAAGCAGCGGCCGGGGCAGTTTGTCATTGTGCGGCTGGATGAGTGTGGAGAGCGAATCCCGCTGACCATCGCCGACGCTGACCCCAAGGCGGGTACTGTAACTATCGTGGTGCAAGCCATCGGCAAGACCACCATGCTGCTCAGCATGCTGGAGGCCGGCGACTCCATCCTCGATGTGGTCGGTCCTCTCGGCAAGCCCTCTGAAATCGAGAAATTTGGGACCACGGTTGTGGTGAGTGGCAGCGTAGGAACCGCCATGGCCTACCCTACGGCTCGAGAGCTGAAGCGGGCAGGGAACAAAGTGATCTCCATTGTCGGAGCACGGAGCAAAGATCTGCTCGTCCTGGAAGACGAGGTCCGCGCTGTCAGCGACGAAACCTACGTCGTTACCGACGACGGCAGCTACGGTGAAAAAGGCCTGGTCACCGACAAGCTGAAGGAGCTGGTTGCCGCCGGTGACGTGAACTACGTGCTGGCTGTCGGTCCCGTGCCGATGATGCGCGCTGTGGCGAATCTCACCGGCCCCAAGCAGATCAAGACCATCGTCAGTTTGAATTCGATCATGGTGGACGGCACTGGAATGTGCGGAGGCTGCCGCGTTCTTGTGAATAACCGCAGCCAATTCGCATGTGTGGATGGGCCCGAATTCGATGCTACCCAGGTCAACTTTGAGGTCCTGACGCAGCGCAACAACATGTATCGCGAGCAGGAGCGCGCCAGCATCGAGCGCTTGCAGGCCGATCCGGAAGCGGAGCTGAAGAGACTTCGCGAGAGTAATCCAGCGCACGCCTGCGCGTTGGAGCCGGTGGAGGTGAGCCATGACTGACAAAGCCCCCAGCAATAACCCGTTGCCCAACAAGGAACGCATCAAGCTGCCGCGGCAGCGAGTGCCCGAACAGGATCCCCAGGTGCGTGCTCACAACTTCTGCGAGGTGAACCTCGGCTTCCCGATCGAGCAAGCGCGGCAGGAATCGCTGCGCTGCATTGAATGTCCCAAACCTGGTTGCGTCGAGAAATGCCCGGTTTCGGTGAACGTCCGGGCTGTGATCGATCTGATCCTCGCCGGGGATTACCTCGGCGCGGCTTCGAAGGTACGGGAGGACAATGCGCTGCCGGCGATCACGGGACGCGTCTGTCCGGTGGAAGACCAGTGCGAGTCGGGCTGTGTGCTGGGCAAGAAAGGCGAGCCGGTTGGAATCGCCTACCTGGAGCGCTTCGTGGCCGATTGGGAGCGCGAGACAGGACAGTTCGGATCGCCCGTATCCGCGCCAGCCACGGGCAAGAAGGTCGGCCTCATCGGCAGCGGTCCAGCGAGTTTGGCGTGCGCTGGAGACCTCATTCAGATGGGACATCAGGTACATGTGTTCGAAGCTTTGCACGAACTCGGCGGCGTGCTGGTGTATGGCATTCCAGAGTTTCGGCTTCCCAAAGAAATTGTGCGGCACGAGATTGATGTGTTGCGCCGCCGTGGCGTCGTCTTCGAGACCAACGTCGTTGTCGGCAAGACGGTCACGATTGACGAACTCATGCAAGAAGAAGGATTCGACGCCATCTTTGTCGCGACCGGCGCTGGTCTGCCGCGCTTCTTGAATGTTCCGGGTGAGCACTTCAACGGGGTCTATTCAGCAAACGAGTTCCTCACCCGCGTAAACCTGATGCGCGCGTACCGTTTCCCCGAGTACGACGAACCGCTGTATCCCTGCAAAGACCGCGACGTGATCGTGGTCGGTGGCGGCAATACCGCTATGGACGCGGTGCGAAGTGCGCTGCGCCTGGGCGCAAAGAGTGCAAGTATCTACTACCGCCGCACGGAGAAGGAGATGCCCGCCCGTGTGGAGGAAGTGCACCACGCCAAGGACGAAGGCGTTCACTTCGAGATGCTGGTGAATCCGGTGGAGTTCTTCGGCGACGAGAAGGGCAATCTCACGTCCGTGAAGTGCATCCGCCAGGAACTGGGTGAGCCTGATGATTCGGGACGCCGCAGCCCGGTGCCGATCAAGGGCTCGGAGTTCGTGGTGCCTTGCCATGTGGCGATTATTGCCGCCGGTACCTCGGCGAACCCGCTGATCCAGTCAACCACTCCCGGACTGGCGGTGACCAAGCGCGGATATATCTCGGCGAATGACGACACTCTCGCGACTTCAAAGCCGGGGGTGTTTGCGGGCGGCGACATCGTGACCGGCGGCGCTACGGTGATCCTCGCCATGGGAGCGGGGCGCAAGGCGGCGAAATCAATTAATGAGTATCTGAAAACACTAGAACCAAAGGACGCGACTGAGGAAAGTCTTAACGCGCAATCTTCACTTGTGCCCGACCTCCAAAAATGACTATTATGACCATAATAGATCATGGCAAGTCGGAGGTGGACCATGAGTACACATGCTTGGACTGTGGCGGAAGCGAAGGCGAAGTTCAGTGAGGTATTAGACAGGGCGCAATCCGAGGGACCACAAAGGATTACCCGTCACGGTCGCACCACGGCCATGGTGGTTGCCGCGAACGAATGGAAGCGAAAGACCAATCGGAAGGGCAACTTGGCGGAGTTCTTTGCTGCTTCTCCACTGCGCGGCGCCGGGGTTGAACCCGGAAGTCTCAAGCTCCATCTCCGTAAGCGCGAGCTATGAGTTTCCTGCTGGATACGAATGTAGTTTCGGAATCGACGAAATCCCGCCCGAATCCAGGTGTGGTCGCTTGGTTAGCCGGCGTGGAAGAAGAGATTGTTTTCCTGAGTGTGATTACCCTGACCGAACTGCGATACGGCGTGGAGCGCCTGCCTCCGGGCCGGCGGCGGAGGCGGCTCGATCGATGGTTGCAGCAAGAGTTGCCCCTGCGGTTCGAGGGCAGAATCCTGCCCATCGATGCGCTTGTGGCCGATACCTGCGGGAAGCTCGTGGCCCACACCGAGTCGGTGGGACGCCCGATTGAAGCCCGCGACGCGTTCATCGCTGCCATGGCGCAGGTCCATCGGTTAACGCTCGTTACCCGAAATGCGTCGCACTTTGAGACTACGGTAAAGTCTATCCTGACTCCCTGGGCAGAAGGTCTTGGCTGATATGCCCTGCAGCTTCAAACTTCCCGGCCTGAAGTATCGCTGGAATTCGTAAGCCGCAGTCCATTTCTCGCATGCGCAAACCCTATTCGACCTCAGATATACGAATGGAATAGAGGCCCTTCGACTCGCGGCAAAGTCGGCCGCTCGCCTAGGGTGACAGACGTTGTTTTGGTTACGGCTGTTCCGCGCCGTACTCTGTGGTCGCTCTATTCCACCCACAGTGCCGCCGAGCCACCCACCCATTCATCGCCCAGCCCGAACGGCCTTGGCAAGCCCAGCCAGCAATTCCGACGTTTCGTCCCACCCCATACACGCGTCGGTAATACTCTGCCCATACACCAACGGCTCTCCTGGGACCAGCTTCTGTGCTCCCGAGACTAGATTGCTTTCCAACATGACGCCGGTGATATTGTTATTGCCCGCTGCAATCTGCCCTGCAACGTCGCGGCAAACTGCGGGCTGGCGAGTATGGTCTTTGTTGCTGTTGGCATGGCTGCAATCAATCATGACGTGCGGCGCCAGTCCAGCTTCCTGAAGCTGTTCGCACACCCGTGCGACCGCGTCAGCCGTATAGTTCACCATCTTTCTTCCACCACGCAGTATCACGTGGCAGTCCTGATTACCGGTGGTCACGAAGATGGCCGATTGGCCATGCTTCGTGTGTCCCAGAAACGTATGCGGGTGCGCGGCCGACAAGACCGCTTCGATGGCAATCTGCACGTCTCCTGAGGTAGCGTTCTTGAATCCCACTGGGCAGGAGAGGCCCGAAACCAACTGCCGATGGCCTTGGCTCTCGGTGGTGCGCGCGCCGATTGCTCCCCAACTGACCAAGCCCGCCAAGTACTGCGGCGTAATCATGTCGAGGAACTCCGTTCCGGCGGGCACCTCCATTTCCGCCAAATCGAGCAGCAGACGCCTTGCCAGCCGCAGGCCGTCATTAATCTTGTAAGACTGGTCGAGGTAAGGATCGTTGATCAACCCCTTCCATCCCACGGTGGTGCGGGGCTTCTCGAAGTAAACACGCATCACGATGCGCAGTTCCTTG
Source organism: uncultured Acidobacteriaceae bacterium (assembly GCA_963794545.1). Taxonomy (GTDB): domain Bacteria; phylum Acidobacteriota; class Terriglobia; order Terriglobales; family Acidobacteriaceae; genus Bog-257. The sequence continues at coordinate 298,384 of CAWCEH010000005.1, read as the reverse complement.
GAGAACGCCGCAATGGCCGCCTTAAGTCGGCCCGCATACTCCCGCGCAGCCTCGGGGTCGTGAATCGAACACGGCCCGCACACCACAAGGAGACGACGGTCCCTGCCGCCGAGAATCTCGCAAATCTCATGGCGAGCCTGATGGACGGTTGCCGTGGCTGTCTCGGTGGTGGGCATCTCTTCCTCCAGGAAAACCGGAGGAAGGACAACCTTGGTCCACTTTATGCGAAGGTCATCGATGGGATGGAACATGTTGGTTTATGTTGGCAGTGTAACCCGGATGCGAACTGAAGCGAAGGTCACGCCCACAGCGCAGCCGAGCCGCCGACCCATTCCAGGTTGCGGTTGTGGTCCACGCCCATCATCATGCCGCGTCCCATCCGCACCAGAGGCAGTACAGGCGCAAGCTCGCCGTCCTCGGGCCACACAAACATCATGCGGATTTCCATTTGGGTTGGACCGTGCGGTGTTTGAATCACCGGCTCGAAGCGCATTCGCTCCTGGAGAATGTAGTTGTGCCGCTGGTCTGTTGGTATTGCGTCGATATCTGCCTGCGTCGGCGAAAACTTGATGCCAACTCCAGCAAACGAATACAGTGGCTTGAGCAGATAATTTTCGTTGTCCTTTGGCAGCTCGCCGAGATTGTCGAGGAACCACGTCTTCGGCACGCACTTGTGCTTCAAGTGCGGAATGGAAAATTTACTGATCCGAAAATACCAGTTGGGATGGCCAGCCCATTCGACGTCTAGCTCGTCGCGCAAATCGAAAGGGAGGGTCACGGCTTTGCGTTCGAGCTCGTCCACAATGCAGCGGTTGTAGATGCGTCGCACCTCAATCTCGCGCCTGTCCTTCGTGTAAAAAAGCTTCTGGCCGCGCTTCTTCAGGGACAGAATGTCGACGATCGCGATTCCCAGTTCCCGCTGCGTCACCAGGAAATCGGGCAGAGTCTTCTGGTGCTCAGGATCGATCTCCATCAGGATGACATTTTCCGGATTGTGGCCGGCCACAATGAGCTGGCGCATCAGCTTCCAATACGAATCAGGATCGAAACCGCTGAGATAGATGCCGAGATCCGAGGGCAAATTGTAAGTCTCGACATATTGATGCGCGGATACCGCCTGGTATCCGTACAGAGAAGGGAAGGCCTGAAGCTCAACCAGTTTCGGCTCCAATTCTCCCGTCGCGTTGCGTACCAGGCCGAAGTCCACCTGCACGAACATTGGTCGCGCCGATTCATTGGGCACATTGTATTGCGGAGGAACGGACGCATCCGACGCCCGGCGGTACTCTGGATTGTTCACAAGTTGCCGGACCAGTTCACGGCCGTACTGCGCCATCTGGTCGAGCAAAGCCTTGGGCACAAAGCACGGCGTTTCCGAGACGCGAAAGCCAACGTGCGTGCCACAGGCCTGGTCCAACTGCTGGAGAAATTGGCGGTATTTCTCGGGAGTGAAGTGGCGGTTGAACTCCTCGCGCAGCGCTGGGATCATCCTCAGGCCTCGATCAGGAAGCGGCCCTTCTCCATGATCTGTCGGCCGTCAACCCAGATATCGAAGTGCGTGCCCACAACGTCAATGTGGGTGCTGGAATACCACTCCGCGCCGGTGTGTGCGCCATAGGGGTTCCCGAAGGCAATGTGCAAGCCGGGAAACTTCTCATCTTGCAGGATCTGCCCGATGACGTGCTTGAGTTCGAGGTTCGTTCCGATGGCGAACTCGCCGACGAGATGACTATTCTCGTCGGTGTGGGTGTAGGACCAGAACTCCTCTTCCAGAACTTTGTTCTCGCTGAAGACCTCGGTGATTCGATTGTTCTTTATGTGGATGGTGAGCGGCTGGTGCGCCAGGTCAGGATACTTCTCGCACAGGTAGTCGCCAACCACGCCATCCACGACATACGTGCCGTTCACTTCTCCCGGGGTGGTAAACACCTCGCCGCCGGGCAGATTCCCCCACTTGTCAGGGCTGATGATGCCGCTGGTTTTTACCCATCGGTAATTGGGATTCAGGGTGGCCGAGAAATCGCTGCCGGCTGGGTTCCTCGCCTTGATTTCTTTCGCCTTGCTGACGATCTCGATGACCTTCTTGCTGAGGGCGTCCACGCGATTGAAGTCGGCGCGCATGCCTTCGAGCATGATCTGCCGGTTGATGTTAACCATATGCGCGTGCCGCATCCTGCGCCGGTTCACAATATCGGTCATCTGCATGCGCGACTTCAATTCGTTGCGCTGCACGCGGACCGCGAAAATGCTGACCTGGCTGGTCTCCATATCGGCAGCGATTTCCGGCGGAAGGTCGATGAGCGGGCGCGGTGCGAGGTCTTCCAGCACAAACGCCTTGAATGGCGCGCCGACCTTCAGCACTTCCCGCGCAATGCTGGCCGCGATGTCACGGCAAATGTTGTCGGTGATGAGCGTGACTTTCTCCGATGGCTGAATGCGCAGGCACGTATTCACCGCGTTGTGAGCGCCAGGGGAAAGTTCAGCATCGAATGTAGTTTTGGTGAGATCGGTCAGAACGGGTTGAATCAAGACGATCCTTTCAAGCGTTGTGTTTGTTCCTTCTACCGCCGCGCGGCGGTTTGATCGAAAACTCCGACTCGCGTCTCCGCGACAATGTAGTCTACGACCTTCTTCAGATCGCCGGTCTCTTCGAACACCTTCAACTGACGGTCGGCCCCCGTGCCCATTTCGAGCATCTGATGAATGTAATTGATCTCTTCTCGCGATCCCAACTCATCCACCACGTCATCGATCAGCTCAAGGTATTCCAGCATCAGGTCGCGGACGGGGACCTCTTCCTCTTTCCCGAAATCGATAAGCTTGCCCTGGATTCCGTAACGCGATGCGCGAAATTTGTTCTCCATGATGAGCGAACGGCCATAGATCCGGTAGCTCTTATTAGATGCATGCAGCTCGTACAGCATGGCCATGGTTGCCTGGATCAGCGCCGCAAGGGCGACGGTTTCGTCGAGCCGCATCGGAATATCGCAAACCCGCACCTCAAGCGTGTGAAAGAACGGATGCGGGCGGATGTCCCACCAGATTTTCTTGCCGTTATCAATGCAATGGGTCTTGACCAGGAGATCGACAAAGGTCTCGTATTCCGCCCAGTTGGCGAAAACATCAGGAATGTTGGTTCGCGGGAAGCGCTCAAACACTTTACAACGGTACGATTTAAACCCGGTATTCATGCCCATCCAGAAGGGCGAGTTCGACGACAGGGCCAGGATATGCGGCAGAAAGTACCGCATGGAATTCATGATGTGGATGGCGGTATTGCGGTCCTCAATGCCGATGTGCACGTGCAATCCGAAAACCAGGTTGGCGCGCGCGATGAGCTGCATGTCCTCGACCACCTGCGCATAGCGCTCGTCAGGATAGATCTCTTGCAGCTTCCAGTCTGAAAACGGATGAGTGCTGGCCGCCGCCAGCAACATTCCCTGCTCACCTGCGAGGGTGATCATTTCGCGGCGAAGCGACTGGATGTTCTCCCGAGCTTCCCTAATGTTCTTACAAACGCGGGTGCCCACTTCGATGACCGACTGGTGCATCTCCGGCTTGACCGCCTCATGCAGCGCCAGCTTCGCTTTGGGGAGGATCTCAGATGCGATGTGTGAGCGGAGATCGCGGGTCTCCGGATCGATCGTCTGGTATTCCTCTTCAATCCCGATGCTGAGGCTCGGCCGCTCCATTTTGTTACCCCTTTGCCGCCCGTCTGACCGTCTGTTTGGATGCAGAGGACGGTTTCGACGCTTTCTCCTTCGTCTTGGAATCGGCTTCTGCCATGTACCCGCTGAGGAACGCGCTCCAGCGATACTCTGGACTCAGACCCGAGTGCTGCTTTGCTTTCCGAACCGCTAGTTCCGCTACGGCATTCACAATCCAGTCGAAATTCTCCTGGCCCACCGAGTTTACATCAGCGTCGGGGGCGGGATTCATGAAGTCGATGGCGTAGGGTATGCCGTTTTCGCAGGCGAATTCAACCGTGTTGAGGTCATAGCCCAGAGCGCGGCAGAGCATCAGGCAATCGCGCTCCACGCGCTCCAGCAGCTTGGGATCGGTGGCCGGCGGATTCTTCACATAGCGTTCGTGGAACGGCGCCGACGGATCGTAGTGCATGATGTGCACTTTTTCCTGGCCGACCACGTAGCAACGGAAATACTCCTTGAAATTCACACCGCGTTGCAGCGTCATGCAGAGATCGTGGCTCTGGTCGTACGCGTTGAAGAACTCCTCGGGCGAGTTCACCTTGTATACATCCTTCCAGCCACCGCCGTCGAAGGGCTTGAGGAAGGCGGGAAATCCAACGTAGCTGAAGATGCTGTCCCACGGCATAGGGAACTGAAGATTGCGCATGGAACGATCGGTAGTGCCCGGGGGATGCTGTTTGTGCGGCAACAGTACCGTCTGCGGAATGGCAACGCCCAGCTTCATTCCCAGCGCGAAGTTGAAGAACTTGTCGTCGGCGCTCCACCAGAATGGGTTATTGATGACAATCGTGCCGGAGAGGGCCGCATTCTTCAGGTAGCCGCGATAGAAGGGAATGTCGTGAGAGATGCGGTCCACGATGACGTGGTAGGGAGATGGCTCCGCCATGCGGACTTCACCAACTACAGCCAGCTCAGCCTGGATGTCAGACTCGCCCATGGAGTTGATCTTGTCGACCAACGCGGGCGGGAAAGTGGTCTCCATGCCAAAGATGACTCCGATCTTCTTCACGGCTGCTCCTTCGAGAGCGATTCGACTCGCCTTGCTTCGCTCGCAGTTGTATGTGGGAAATCCCAGGAAAACAGCGCCGGGATGCGCTACTGCTCTTTAATTATTGTAGGCGAAACTGGCAGGAATTTGTAGGAAAAAGGGCCATTGGGGCGGCCACACAAGCTGTCGCGAACGCACGCTAGGCGCCGACCAGCTTTTCCAGGACGCCTTTGTTACGCACCGTGAGTGTCGATCCCTTGAGCACCGCTATCTGTCGCTTGCGAAAGTCCGCCAGTACGCGGGTGACGGTCTCTCGCGAGGTGCCGATAATCTGCGCAATCTCTTCGTGAGTGAGCGCCAGTTTCACCTTGGGTTCGGCTTGTTCGGGACTGGAGGCCGTCCACTCGAGCAGCAGGCGCGCCAACCGCTCGGGCGCGGAGTGCGACAGTCCCAGACTGCGAATTTGCTGATAGGCACTCTGGCAGTCCTTGCTCAGGTGTTGCGCGGCTTTCAGGCAGGCGTCTCCGTGCTTCTGCAGGAAGTTCAAGAAGTCTTCTCGCTTGACGAAATTCAACTGGCAGGGCTGCCCCGTTTCCGCGGTAATTTCATAGGGAGTGCCGGAGACTGTGGCGTGCATCCCCAAGACTTCACCTGGCTGGGCAATTTTCAGAATGAGTGTTTTGCCTTCGGCGGAGGTGGTGGAGAGCTTCACCCGGCCTTTGCACAGCATGTAGATTCCGCGCGGTGCCTGGCCTTCGACAAACAGCACAGCTCCGGCGGGATAAGAAGCGGTGTATTTCATCTTGTCGAACGCTTCTAGTGCAGTCTTGGGAAGAGAACAGAAGAAGCTGTCGCTGCGCAGCTTGCAGATGAGGCAATTCTCAACCAGCTCAAAGCCGTAAGGTGACCCCACGATGTCCTCCGTACGATAATCTTTATGTTATCACCTTAGGCAACTCCAAGATACAAGTCGATTTGGGAGGCCTAAGTTCCGTCCCTGGCGGCATTTTTCCCCGCCTGTCAGGTGACCCACATCACAGGCACCCGTATCCGGAATCACAGACCTCGGCCCGTCCCGCGAAGGAAAATTCCGCCCACAACGGCTCAAAAAGGCGGGAGGCGAAGGTCTCATAACTTCACGCTGTCGGGTCCGGCCGCCGAACCCACGTTCGAGGTCGGAAGACTGGAATCCTAGTTCTGGTCTGCAAGCTTGCACCGTAAGAATGAAGATCTAGACCACTCTCCTCTACCCCAAGTCGCCTCCCGCCGACGGTTTTGTGACTCGGCCTGATCCAGCCCAGACCAGGCAGGGGTGGTTACGCAGCACGCAGGTTCTTAGGAGGTCGAGTTCGTGGATGGCTAAGGGACTCCGGAACGGCCGGCCCCAAGACCTTGCACGGTTCCACCCTAAAGTTGTTCGCCGTGGAAATCTTGTTGCTCACGGGAGAGCGCGATAGTAACTTTCTTGCTCGGTAGGAAGGGAGAAATTGAAATGGCTTTAGCAACAGCAAATGTTCAGTCGATTGAGATTGGCAGCACCGGGTTGAACCGTTGGTGGCGCGTGGTCGGCGGCCTCTCGATGAATCTTGCCCTGGGCACACTGTATGCCTGGAGCTTGTTCGTCCCGGAGCTTAGCAAAGATCCCGAATTCAAAATGTACAAACTTCCGGACTTCACGTGGACCTTCACCATCGCCGTGGTGGTGTTCGCTCTGACGTTCATCGTAGCTGGGCGTCTCCAAGACAAGTACGGCCCCTTCTGGATATCTATCACCGGCGGGGTTCTGGTGAGCTTGGGGTTTTTCCTATCCGGCTATGCCCATAGTCTGATGGCTCTGTACATCTTTTTTGGCGTGATCGGCGGATTGGGCAACGGCTTCGGCTACTCCACTCCTATTCCGGTGATGGCCAAGTGGTTTCCCGACAAACGGGGTTTGGCCGTGGGACTGGCTGTCGGCGGGTACGGCGCAGGCTCGGCCATCTTCGGGAAATTGGCCCTCAATTACCTGATTCCTCATTACGGGTGGCGATCCACCTTTGAGATCCTGGGAGGGATCTTCTTGGTGATGACTTTGTTCGGAGCTTTCCTGCTGAAGAATCCTCCTCCCGGCTACAAACCTGAGGGATGGACGCCAGCGCCGGCAACCGCGAAAGCGTCTGCCACTACCTACGACTACACGCCCTCGGAGATGCTGCGTACTCCTACGTTCTACTTCATGTGGGTAGCGTACGCGCTGGGCTGCTCAGCGGGTCTGATGGTAATCAGCGTTCTCATCCCCTTCTTCAAGGAGAGCCTGAAGAACACCGGCATGAGCCCGGCTCTGATCGTCAGTTATGCTGGAACGGCGTTTATTGTAGGCGCTGTCGGCAACGCTTCCGGACGCATTCTTTCGGGCTGGATGTCCGACCATCTAGGGCGCATCAACGTTCTACGCCTGATGATCGGAATTTCTATGGTCGCGATGCCGCTCCTGTACCTAGTGGGCGGTAATCTCGCATTGTTGTTCGGGATGATATTCATCGTTTACTGGTGCTACGGAACGCAGCTGTCGGTGAACGGCGCCGCCACTGCCGACTTCTTCGGCACCAAGAACGCTGGCATTAACTACGGCCTTCTGTTCACGGCGTGGGGTGTAGCAGGCGTTGTCGGCCCAATCCTGGGTTCGAAGCTGCGTGTGGCGTATAGCAGCTACAAGGCGCCATTCTACGCGGCGGCGATTCTGGCTGCAGTGGCGCTATTGGCCGAGTTAATGGCCCGTCGTCCTTCTAAGCAGGCATGAAATCGTGGCCGGACTGCTAAAACGGGCCGGCCACAATTTTTGGTTAAAAAATTGAGGTGCGCGGGCATTTAGATCGCCGCGATTAGTTGAAAAGGAGTCTCTTCCAATGGCTACTGCAACAAAAATACCGGAGACCCCGGACGTGACAACGGGAGCAGTGGGCGAGCCCGCCCCTCATGCCGCCACTCACCACCTGGTCAGTCCAGTGACGCAGAAGTGGATCGAAGAAGGCAAGCAAGATCCGGAAGGTTTTTGGGGACGGGCGGCGGACCAACTGCCGTGGTTTCGTAAGTGGGACAAGGTATTGGAATGGAATCCTCCCACCTTCAAGTGGTATGTCGGGGCACAGACCAACCTCGCCCACAACGCACTCGATCATCACGTAAAACGCGGCTGGGGCGGACACACGGCACTGATTTACATTAACGAGCGTGACGAGCGCCGCGTCTACACCTATGCCCATTTGCTCCACGAAGTCGAGAAGGTGGCGAAGTCGCTGCGCGGCATGGGCATCAAGAAGGGCGATCGCCTCACTATCTACATGCCGACTTCCCCGGAAGCGATCATCCTGATGCTGGCGACGGTACGCATCGGCGCGATTCATTCCGTTGTGTTTGCCGGTTTTGGCGCGAAGGCACTGGGCGATCGCATTCAGGCCAGCGGCTCGCGACTGGTGTTTACCGCCGACGTGACCTATCGCAAGGGCAAGGACACCCGGCTCAAAGAAATCGTTGATGAAGCTCTGGACAACGCGGGTGACAAGGTTGAGCACGTTGTTGTTCTGAAGCGGACGGCTGCTGAAACCCCCATGCGCACCGGACGCGACATTCTTTGGGAGCAGTTCTTGGAACACGGCGCCGGCGAAAGCGGCGGCTACGTCAAGATGGAAGCCAACGAACCGGCATTCATCCTAGCCACTTCGGGCACGACCGCGACCCCCAAGCTTGCCGTCCACACGCATGGCGGCTATCAAGTCCACATTCACAGTATGGGCCAGTGGCTGTTCGGCTTGAAGCCCACGGATGTCTGGTGGTCTACCTCCGACATTGGCTGGATCGTGGGTCACAGCTACATCGTGTACGCACCGTTGATTGCGGGTGCGACCACGGTCGTCTTCGAAGGCGCACTTGACTATCCCACGCCGGAGGGGACGTGGAAGACTCTGATGGAGGAGTATCGGGTCACCGGAATTTTCACTTCTCCCACAGCGGTGCGATTGCTGATGCGCTACGGCGATGGGCCGTTTGGGAGCATCGATTACAAATATCTCGAACGGGTGTTTTGCGCGGGCGAGGTTTTGAACGCACCGGCTTGGGAATGGCTGCAGAAGAAAATCTTCAAGAACCAGATTCCGGTCATCGACCACATGTGGCAGACGGAGACCAGCGGCCCGGTATTCGGCAATCCTTACGGATTGGGAATGTTGCCTATCAAACCGGGATCGGCGACGGTGCCCATGCCCGGCATTGACGCCGAAGTGGTGGCGCTGGACGGTACACCGTGCGGCGTCAACGAAAAAGGCATCATGGTCATCAAGCGGCCTTTCCCGGGATTGACCCCGGAGTTGTGGGGTGAGACGGAACGCTACGGCCGCGACTATTGGCAGATTATTCCTGGTGTCTATTACACCGGCGATTCGGCGCAAATAGACCAGGACGGTTATGTTTGGTTTGCCGGCCGTGCCGACGAGATCATCAAGATTGCCGGTCATCGCATCGGCACCATCGAAGTTGAGACCGCTCTGCTGGGCCATCCCGCGGTCGCGGAATCGGGCGTGATTGGCCGGCCCGACGAACTGCGGGGCGAAGTGATCTCGGCATTCGTGATGCTCAAACAGGGCTTCATTCCATCGGACGAACTGAGGCAGAAGCTGATCGAGCAGGTACGCCACGAACTCGGACCGGTTGCCGTCATCGGCGAACTGAACTTCGTGGACATGTTGCCCAAGACGCGCAGTGGCAAGATCATGCGGCGCGTGCTGAAGGCAGTCACCCAGGAGAAGAACCCAGGAGACATAACCACCATTGAGGACGAAGGCTCAGTGGAAGAAGCCAGGCACGCCTGGCATCAGATGAGGGCAGCCTTGGACAATCAGCCGTTGTCAGCGGGGCCTTCGAAGGGCAAGTGAACCAGGCAGTAATGGTATTTCGGCCCGCCACTGTGTGGCGGGCCGGGCCATGTAAGGCTTTACCTGTAATGTGTCAGGGACAGGCAAAGGGTGTTGCAAGTGACGTACAGAATGCTCCATCATATGGGCTTGGACGAAGCGTGAGGGCGCGCTCCGTCAGCCCACGAAACACTGGCCAAGTACTACCGGGGTTGCATCACAAATTCAGAAATCTTAAGGAGTGATTGATATGGCTCGAACTCTTCCAAAGCAGAATGCGGTGGTCGAGACTAGCGCGGCTCAGATCGCAGTCCATTGGCGGGAGGAAGAATACTATTATCCTTCCGCGAAATTTGTCGGGCAGGCAAATCTGACCGATCCCGACGTCAACGAACGCTTCAGCGAGAAGAATTTCCCGGAGTGCTTCCGGGAGTACGCCGATCTGCTGACCTGGGACAAGTATTGGGACACCACGCTCGACACCAGCGATCCGCCATTCTGGAAGTGGTTCGTGGGCGGCAAGATCAACGCCTCGTACAACTGCGTGGACCGGCACCTCGACAAGTACAAGAACAAAGCGGCGCTCATCTTTGTCCCGGAACCGGAATCCGAGGCGACTGTATCCGTCACCTACCGTGAACTCTATGTGAGAGTGAATGAATTTGCGGCCCTGCTGCGCGATTTCTGTGGTCTGAAGAGCGGAGATAGGGTCACCATTCATATGCCGATGGTCCCCGAGTTGCCGATTACCATGCTGGCATGTGCGCGCCTGGGGGTGATTCACTCGGTTGTGTTTGGAGGCTTCAGCGGCGAGGCTTGTGGCATGCGCGCCGCCGATTCAGGCAGCCAGGTCCTGATCACGATGGATGGCTACTATCGTAACGGCAAGCTGCTCGACCACAAAGCAGGCGCCGATATAGCGCTGAACATAGCCAAGCAGGAAGGTCAGACCGTGGACAAGGTCCTGGTCTGGAGGCGTCACCCCGGCCAGAATGCGTCCGCTTCGCCGTTTGTGGAAGGACGCGATTTCTTCGTCGACGAGATCCTTCCTAACTACTCGGGTGAAATCGTGCCTCCCGTTCCCATGGATGCGGAGGCGCCGCTGTTTCTTATGTACACCAGCGGCAGCACCGGAAAGCCCAAGGGCTGTCAACACCGCACCGGCGGCTACCTCGCCTATGTGACGGGCTGTTCCAAGTACATCCAGGACATCCACCCCGAAGATGTTTACTGGTGCATGGCCGACATCGGCTGGATTACCGGTCACTCGTTTATTGTCTATGGACCTTTGGCCCTGGCCGCTACCAGCGTGATTTACGAAGGTGTCCCTACCTATCCCGACGCCGGCAGGGTATGGAGAATCGCCGAGCGCTTGGACGTCAACATATTCCACACCTCGCCCACGGCCATCCGCATGTTGCGCAAATCCGGTCACGATGAACCAACCAAGTACAACTATCATTTCAAGCACATGACCACGGTGGGAGAACCCATCGAGCCCGAGGTTTGGCGCTGGTATTACGAAACGGTGGGCAAAGGTGAGGCTGTGATTGTGGACACCTGGTGGCAAACCGAAAACGGGGGGTTCCTGTGCACCACCAAGCCGGCGCTGGATCCCATGAAGCCGGGAAGCGCGGGGCCGGGTATGCCGGGCATCTACCCCATCGTCTTCGACGAAATGGGAGAGGAAGTGCACGCCGGTTCGGGGAAGGCAGGGAACATCTGCATTCGCAATCCCTGGCCCGGGATCATGCAAACTATTTGGGGTGATCGCGAGCGCTTCGTCGCCCAGTACTACGCTAAGTATTGCAAGGATATCAACAGCAAGAAGTGGCAGGACTGGCCATATTTCGCGGCGGACGGAGCCGTGCTGGCCGTGGATGGATATTTCCGGATCTTGGGACGCGTGGATGACGTCATCAACGTGGCCGGCCACCGCTTAGGCACCAAGGAAATCGAGTCTGCGTGCCTGACGGTGCCCGAGGTGGCAGAAGCGGCGGTGGTGCCGGTGGTGGACGAAATCAAAGGCCGCGTGCCCGAGGTCTATATAGTTCTGCAGCCGGATGTACTGCCGACTCAGAATCAGGAGGTCTTGGACAAGGTCAATCATGTCATTGAAACCATGATTGGCAAGATTGCCCGCCCGCGAAGGATCCACATTGTTCCGGATATGCCAAAAACGCGGTCCGGCAAGCTCATGCGGCGTGTTCTCGCCGCCCTCTCCAACAACATGAACACGGGAGATATCACGACCTTGGCCAATCCTGACGTGGTGGAATCGGTCCGGGTCATGGTTCAGGGCAAAGAAGCGGTGGCACTGCAAGAAGGACCGGAAGACCTGAAATCATTTGGAGCAAATGAATAAAGGCTGATCTCAAGGTGCTTTCGGAGCTGGTTGTCCAAACGGGGCGCGCCATGCGCCCCGTTGTTTTCTTGTGTGCCGAGCATGTTTGACAGCTTGGAGGTGGAAGTCCTCTTCCCATCCGGATGGAGGAGAAGGGATAGCGAAGCGCAAGGGCGTCGTCGTGAGGCGTGGTCTGAAAGAAGCGTGGAGCAAAGAAGCGTGGAGCAAAGACGCGAGCCGATGGACAAGAACCAGATACGAGGCATACGGTGCCGGACGAGCGGGCTAGTGATCGCGAAGTCCATATCCATCAAGGGCGCTGGTTGTAAATCTGGCGGTGGCGCGTGGAAGGCGGTCGAACTTACCTCGGGAGGTCTGCTGCATGTCCCGGAATCGGGACTGAGGAGGGAGCAATCCCTTCTGAGCGTGCAGCAGAAGTCAGCAGCGGGCATAGTGGCGGCGCAAGCGGCGAAGGCCCAAACGGAAGGAAGCGGCCATTAGGCGGCGCGACTCGATGAGCGACAAGCGGCAGAACAACCAGCTACAGATGGTGCTGGCCTTCACCGGCGAGGGGAGGAGGGAAGCTCCAAAGGCTCGGCGGGGAGGGACCGAATCGGTCACGGCGAAGCGCAGGACTGAAAGCCCGGCTATAGAGGAACAAGTGATGGAAGAAGTTTGCGAGCGGAAGAACTGCTTGCAAGCTTTGAAGCGAGTGAAGTCCAACAAGGGAAGTGCGGGTATCGACAACATGAAGGTCGAGGCATTACCCGGATACTTGCGGGAACACTGGCCAGCCATCCGGGAACAGCTGCTTAACGGGACTTACAAGCCGCAGCCGGTGAAGCGGGTAGAGATACCGAAACCGGACGGAGGGGTGCGTCAGCTGGGCATCCCGACGGTGCTGGATCGCATGGTACAGCAGGCGGTGATGCAGGTTTTGCAGCGCAGATGGGACCCGGAGTTCTCCGAACACAGTCACGGGTTCCGGCCCGGGCGTTCGGCACATCAGGCGGTCGCCAAGGCCCAACGGTACGTGGCCGAGGGGCGCCGCTGGGTGGTGGATCTCGATTTGGAGAAGTTCTTTGATCGGGTCAACCATGACAAGCTGATGGCGGCAGTAGCGCGACGGGTCGCCGACAGGAGGGTGCTCAAGCTGGTGCGGGCGTTCCTCACGGCGGGCGTGATGGAGAACGGGTTGGTGGGTCCGGTGGAGGAGGGCACGCCACAAGGCGGACCACTCTCGCCACTACTGTCGAACCGGGTGCTCGACGACCTGGATCGAGAGCTGGAACGGCGCAAGCACTGCTTCGTGCGGTATGCGGACGACTGCAACATCTACGTCGGCAGCCAACGGGCAGGCGAGCGGGTGAAGCGGAGTATCACGGGCTTCATCACCCGACGGCTCAAGCTCAAGGTCAACGAGCAGAAGAGTGCGGTAGCGCGGTCGGCAGAACGTAAGTTTCTCGGCTTCAGCTTCACGCAGGCACGCGAGCCCAAGCGGCGTATCGCCCCCAAGGCTGTGCTGCGTTTCAAGCAGAAGGTGCGTGAGCTTACGGGACGGACGCGGGGTATCAGTCTCGAACGGATGACGAAGGAGCTGGCCGACTATTTACGGGGTTGGCAGGGCTACTTCGGCTTCTGTGAGACGCCCTCAGTGCTGCAGGCACTGGATCAATGGATACGGCGCAGGCTGCGATCCGTGATCTGGAAGCAATGGAAACGCGGAAGGTTACGGTTCGCCAAACTATGTGAGCGGGGAGTGGGCAAGACCCTGGCCGCACAAACGGCTGGAAGCGCTCACGGTCCGTACCGCATAGCCAATAGCCCAGCCATGAGCTACGCATTTCCTATCGCCTACTTTGATTCGCTCGGACTTCCACGCTTGTTCGCTGGTACATAGCTCAATCCACCGAACCGCCGGATGCGGACCCGCATGTCCGGTGGTGTGGCAGGGGAGGACGGGTGACCGTCCCCCCTATGCCGATTCGCTGGAAGCTCCGCGGGATTCCGAGGGAACGTCCGGAATTAGAATCTCCTGTCCACCAGCGGACAAACTGGCGGACCAAGAAAATCAATGTTGCTGAAGCCCACGGCGAGATTTTGGATGGAGCGAAATTACGGGTTTGAGGCTCTCTGAGATTTGCTCACGTTACTAGCGGATCGTCACAAAGCGATGGCAGTTCGTCACGGGATGTCACCGGGTGTCCCGTGAAGCAACGCACCAGGCCTTCACTGCTTGCAAATGGTCTTGACGGGAGTACAGACGGGCTCGAAATGCGGTTGCGGAGTCCTGCATAACAGACAGCTCGCGGCGCAGCGACACCAGGTTCTCACGATAGAGCGCGAGTTCCTGTCGAAGCGCCAGGTCGTCGATGTGTTGCACACCTCCAACGAGCAAAACACCTACCGACTGCAATGTCTCCTCCAGATGCAAGAGAGCTTCCACCTCCTCGCTGGTACCGGACACCGGCGCACCGGATCGGTCGAAGAAACGCATAAGGCTTGCATTGGCTTGGCGCAGAAGATCCAGGGCATTCTGGTTCAGGCGTTCCATTCGCTTGTCGGACCTCCCTCTTCGGCCGTGACCCGGGCGGAAGCGATGGTAGCGGCCGCAGGGCCGGGGCTGGGTTTCGGTTGAAGCTGCTTTTCAGCATGCATCCAGCACTCGCGGACTTCCACCATGAACCGGATCTGTTGCTGCATCAGTTCCGGCGAATTGCGGAGCTGGGATTCCAGTAGCTTTGCGCGAACCAGGTTATAAAACTGTTCGAACCGTTTGGCAACCTGGCCGCCTTTTTCGAAATCGAGCGTGCCTTGCAGTTGTTGCAGAACGAGCATCGCGTGCCGGATGGCGGTCGCCCGCTCCTCGATGTCGCCAGTTTGAATCGCAGACGCGGCCCGCCGCATATCGTCGATGGCGGCGTCGAACAGGATCACTACCAGCTCGATTGGAGTGGCGCCACGCACTGCGTTCTCCCGGTAAGCCAGCTTCGCGTCCAATGTGTTTTTCATGGCGGCTAACTGCTCTTGCTGCTGGTGGGCAGGCTGCTAAGTTGGGAGGCAATCTGCTGCATCAGCATGGGATACTCCACCAGGGTGGCGTTGAGAGCGCTGTATTGCTGGGTCAACTCCTGCTGCATCGAGGTCATGCGCACCTCAAAATCGTTGATGTCGTTGTTGAGCGACTGATTGGTTTGCTGTAGTCCCGTGACCGCCAAGGCGATCGGCCCCTGGGTTGGGTCGGTCAGCTGCATCATCTGGTTGCCAAAGAAGTTGCCAAACCCCTGCGGCGTAAGCGACTGAAAGAAGTTCTGCAAATCCTGGTAGTGATTGCTGAGGGCATCGTTCAAGACCGTGGAGTTTACCTGCAGGGTGCCGTCGTCCTGCATCTCGATACCCATGGACTGCAGGTTCACGTATTGACCTGTCCCGGAGACAGAATAGGAGATTGCGCTGAGCAACTGATTCTGCAGGCTACGCAAGCCGCTATTGCCGGCTAGGGGCCCTTCGTTGCCATTGGCATCGACGGAGAACTGGCTGTTGATGTCGCTCATGACCGTGTTGTAGGCAGAGACGAAGCTGTTGATGGTTTGCGTCGCCTGACTGGTATCGGCGCCAACGCTTATGGTTACCGGTGTACCAGGCGACGCACTCGCCAGGTTCAGCGTCACTCCCGGCAGGGCGGACGTTACGGTATTGGTTGAACTGTCTATGGGTACTCCGTCTACATTGAGTTGCGCATCCACCCCGGCCGTTCCCGGCGTGAAGTTCACCGCCGAGCTGGTGACCGTCAGGTTGCCGGCGGCTCCGGAAGTCTTGCTGACCAGCACCAACCGCGACCCTTGCGTGTCCGTCACCACATTCGCCGTGACTCCATAGTCGGACGAGTTAATGTAGCTAGCGACCTGCTGTAGGGTGTTGTCATCGGACGGAATGAGAATCTTGTCGGTGCTGGTGGGGTTATTCGGGTCCCCGTAGGCCACATCGATTTCAGAGCCGCCAAGCTGCGTGGTGGAAGGCACCACGTCGGAATAGCTGGAAGATATCGTCGCCAGATTGCTGACCGTCAGCATGTGGTTCCCAATCGCAGCAGTGATGTCCGCAGTGGCGGTGACGATGTCATTCCGGCTCGAGGTCGCCGTCTTCGCTTGCAGACCTCCGGTGGCGTCGCGCAGGCTGTTAGCGGCCGTGTACAAGGCCTGGAGATCGCCGCTCATGACGCCAAGCATGCTGATCTGCTGGCTGATGTCGGACTGCTGCTGCTGCATTTGCGCTTCCGGCTGACGCTCGATCTGCATCAATTCAGCCACGGTGGAAGCAACATCGATTCCGCTGGTCTTGCCGCTGAAGGCATCGTTGACGCTGGAGAGAATGCTGGAGAGATTGGCGCTTGAGGTACTCACGATCTAAGCACGGCTCCTTCCCGTGGAGGGTTGCGCGCTCCATGCCCCTGGCCGCCCGTGACCGGAAACTTGCAGGAGAGAAGGGGAACCCGAAGGTCCCACCTTCTCCCCCGTGCAACCTGGAGAGTTCCAAGCGGCCGGTTGCTCGCCGTCAGGAGAATCGCCTCGCTACTGGAGCAGTTTGAGTACGCTCTGCTGCATCTGGTTCGCCTGCGCCAGGGCCGAAATGCCGGTCTGGTTCAGGATGGAATACTTGGTCAAGTTTGCGACTTCCGTCGGGATATCGGCCGCAGTGATATCGTTTTCCGCGGAAGTCAGGTTCTGGATCTGGCTATTCACAACGTTGCCGGCAGCCTGAAGACGATTGACACTGGCGCCGATGTTGCCGCGCAGTGCCGCCACCTGGCTGATGGCAGTGTTGATGTCGGCCAGTGCCGCCTGCGCATTGGCCGCCGTCTGCAGGTTGTCGTTGGCCAGGCTGATGCCGTTCAGGTTGTCGGCGGAGAACTGTCCCAGCGTGACCCCGATGCTGCTGCTGCCAGCCACCGTGGAATCGCTGAGGTACACGTCCATGGTGCTGGAGTTGGTGGTGTTGGTGAAGGTCTCGCTGGCGTCACCGCCAATCACGAAGCTGCCCGTGGCAGCGTCGGCTGAAAGTTGGTTGGCTGCCGATGTGCCGCGGTTCTCGGCATCGGTGACCAGCAGATGCCCACTGCTGTCCAGCGTGGCCACCAGCCCCGTGCCCGAGCCGTTGATGTCGCTGATAACGTCGCCCACCGTGGCGTCGGTGGCTTTGGTGGTGTAAATGGTAGCGCCGCCGGTGGTCTTGATGGCCAGCGTCCCGCTGACCGCCGTGGCCACCCCGGCTGCGGTGTTGGCCGCACTGACCTGGTTGAAGTTGGTGTCGCCGCCGGCGAAGATGGCCGAGCCATTGTAGGTGGTGTTGCTGCCGATGCGGTCGATTTCCGCTTTGATCGCGGTGAACTCCGCATCCAGCGCCTGACGTTGTGAGCCGTCGTTGACGGTTCCGTTGGCCGACTCGGTGGCCAGGGTAACGGCACGGTTCAGCAGGGTGGTGACCTGCGACAAGGCGCCGTCGGCCACTTGCAGCTTGCCGGCACCCTCGGTTGCATTCAGCGCCGACTGGGTCAGCGCAAGGACATTGGCCTGTAAGCCATTGGCGATGGCCAGGCCGGCCGCGTCATCGGCGCCGGAGTTGATTCGCGAGCCCGTCGACAGCCGGTACAAGGTCTGCTGCAGGCCAGCGTTGGTAACGTTGAGCTGGTTGTCTGCTGCCAGCGATGGAATGTTATACAGAATGCTGATTGCCATGGGATAGCTCCTCTCTCATGGTTCCACCTTGCCCGAGCTCCACTTGAGTTCGTTGCCCGCAGGTGCGCTGCCGGGGGTTAAGACCGGCGGAACCGACTTCTCGTTCACCGACCACATCGGCCCGCTTGCGTTCCGGCTTTAATCGCGTCTCCATAAACCGGCAATCCACCTGCTGCGCCCGGCACATTACAGGCTTCTCATGGAACGAGAGCAGCTTGCATTCCACCAAGAGCCTGCATTTGCATTTCCAGAAAGGCTTAAGAAGCCGGCAACGATTGCCGATATGTTGGCTGAATTCCTATCGCTGGCCAAGGGGCAATGCATGATCCAGCTCACCCGTCTGAACAACGCACGCCTGGCGGTCAATTGCGACCTCATCAAGTACGTTGAAGAAGCTCCCGACACGGTCCTTACTTTAGTAAGCGGCGAGAAACTGGTGGTGCGCGAGACCACGGAACAAGTGATCGAACGAGTGCGCCAGTTCCGCCGTTCCATCCTCGCTAACCCCGAAATGCTTTCGCTGCCCTCCCCATCGAATCGCGACCCTGCCCCGAACCGCCCAACCGACCAGGTCCGGACACAGGAGTTCCATCGTGGATAAGAGCAGCTTCGCCGGCCTGATCGTAGGGGTGGGCGGGATCATTGCAGGGCTTTTGCTGGAGGGCGGCAAGATTACCCAGATCCTGCAGCCCACGGCGGCCATGATCGTCTTTGGCGGGACCCTCGGCGCGGTCATGCTCCAGTTCCCGCTGCCGGTAGTGGGATCGGCATTTCGCCGGCTGGCCAACGTCTTCTTCGAGCGCAAGCTGGACCCACAACAGGTCGTGCGGCAACTGGTGGTGTTCGCCAACAAGGCACGCCGCGATGGCATCGTGTCGCTTGACTCCGATTTGAACGGCATCGACGACCCCTTCCTGCGCAAGTCGCTGATGCTCGCCGTGGATGGCACCGAGCCGCAAGAGTTACGTAAGATGATGCAGTTGGAGATCGACAATCAGGCGGAATACGAAGATAACATCCCCAAAGTGTTCGAGTCGGCGGGTGGTTTTTCTCCTACCATAGGAATTATCGGAGCGGTGCTTGGCCTGATCCAGGTCATGCAGCACCTGGACAATATCGACGAGGTGGGCAAAGGCATCGCCGTAGCTTTTGTGGCGACGGTTTACGGAGTGGGCTCGGCTAATCTTTTCTTTCTGCCTAGCTCCGGCAAACTTCGCATACGCATACGCGAAGAGCAGGTCATCCGCGAAATGACGCTGGAGGGAGTGATTTCCATCCTGGAAGGCATGAATCCGCGAATGCTGGAAGCCAAGCTCGTCGGGTTTCTGCAGGACAACCCTGACGCTAAACCTACTGCCGGAAAAGCAGTATGAAGTACCAGCGCCGCTCCACCGATCGCATCAGTCACGAACGCTGGCTGGTCTCGTATGCTGACTTTGTCACGTTGCTATTCGCCCTCTTCGTGGTCATGTACGCCTCGGCGCAGATGGACCAAAAGAGAGCGGGACGATTGTCCGTTGCCATTGAATCCGCTTTTCAACAACTCGGACTCTTCCAGGCGGACAGTCACAGGCCTGGCAACATAATCCACAAACCTCTGTCGGGCAGTCGCACTCCCGCGAGCGATCCTGCAGTGGAACTGTCTCGCCTTGCCAATGAAAACCTGGGGCTGCAGGCCGCCAGTCGCAAGAAAGAGGACTTCACCGCCCTCCGTGCTGAGTTGGAAAAAGCGCTGGCTGGGGAGATCAAGCGGAATGAAGTTGCTCTGCGAACCGACCAGGACGGCTTAGTCGTGAGTTTGCGTGAGATGGGATTCTTTGATAGCGGCTCGGCAGCGATGAAGCCGGAAGCCGAGGGCGCCTTCGCCCGCGTCGCTCAGATCCTGCAAGAGCACGCGTGCGCAGTACGGATCGAGGGCCACACCGATACCGTTCCCATTCACACGCAGCAATTCGCGTCGAACTGGGAGTTGTCCACAGCGCGCGCGACGGAACTGGTGAAAGCGCTGATTGAGAAGCACGGAGTCGCTCCGGACCGGCTCTCGGCCGCTGGTTATGCTGAGTTTCATCCGGTGGCAAGCAATGCCTCTCCCAAGAGCCGGCAACTCAATCGCAGGGTAGACGTCGTCATCCTTGCCGCTCCCGTTCCGTCGCCGCTACTGTCGGATCAGGTAGTCACGGGTGCCGGCCAGGAACTGAGGACCACACATCCCGCCAGCGTTACCCATGAACCTGCTGCGAATCTGTCAGCCAGCGGAAAGACCGGATAGGGGCGCAGTCTCGCCGACATTCACAGGCGTTCGCAGGGCCTTGGCCACCCCTGACAGCAAGACATCTATGGTGAAGGGCTTCTGAATGTAGGTTGTCATCGCTCCCCGCATCACTTTATGCAGCACGTCGCGATCGGCGTAACCAGACATGAAGACGGTGATCAGGCCAGGCTGCAAATTCTGCAGCCGCAGCGCGAGTTCGGGGCCGTTCATTCCAGGCATGACCACGTCCGACAGCAATAGCCCGATGCGTCCGCGATGCTCGCTCCCCAGGCGGAGAGCTTCTTCCGGGCCATTGGACTCAAGCACGCGATACCCGGCATGCTCTAATACCGCTCGCGTCACTTCGCGAACGTCAGTTTCGTCCTCGACCAAGAGAATGGTTGGTTCGGGTTTTTCTAGTTGGCCGAAAGAGAGTTTTGGGTTAGCCGGAGATGCGCTCATACTCCCATCCCAAGTACGCTGGTCGCGAAAGCCGCAATAACAGCGCTTACAAATGCAGGTTCGATGCCAGTGGACGAGAAGGGCCCAAGGATGGGAGTAACTCTCGGGAGGTCAAGCGGATGCGAAAGAAAGGCGAAGATCAAAGGTGGGGCGCCGGCAGGACTAGATCGGGACAATTCCTGTTTTGAAGTCCGGATTCAGGAAGGATCTGCCTTCGCCGATAATGGCAGTTAAGGCGGCTCGCTATGCAATGCGACTTCCAGTGCAGCTATTGCGGAGAGTGGAACTCGACCGACGTCGATGAATCCGCGGGTTCGCTTCAAGAGTATGTGGAAGACTGCGAGGTCTGCTGCCAGCCCAACGTGCTCGCCATCCGCTTCGACCCACGACAAGAGTTGTTCGTCATATGTGCTGAACGCGAAAGCTAGAGTAGGCGGGCAGAAAGTTCTCCCGCCCGCCTTTCTAATCCCACATTGTGGTATGCCCGTTGCGTCAGGCGCTCATCACTAATTCACAGGAGGGCTGAGCTCGCTCTTGCGGCCCCTTTCCGCGAACAGTTCCTCGATTCGCTCGATCAGCGCATCGGGTTCCTCGTCTCGCGGAACAAAGCGGTCGACCGCGGTCTGCGAGGAATCGTGAACGGCGAAGTAAGGCGACAGCACCACCGCGATCACCTCCGGACAAACTTCTTTCACCCGTTCCGCCACCCGCTCCAGGCTGACCCCAGGATAGTTGTTGTCCATCAACAGCATGTCGGGGCAAATGCTCTCGGCGAGAACGGTCGCGTCTTCAACCGAGCTTGTGGGCCACACTTTGTAGCCAAAGTGCTCCAGTAACATCCGACGAAGATGAAGCATAGTGGCATCGTGACACAAACACAAAATCGCTTTACGGCGTGGTTGCATGTGCACTCCCGGAGATATCGCAGTTGTCGTCATTTAAGGATCTCTGTCGTCAGTGAACTCGAGACTGTGCATCTTCGACGCGAAACGCGTCGGGCGCCGGGAGAATACAATGCAACGGCTATGCCAAAAGCAGGGAAAAAGAAAACACTGGGGTTACTTGGCAGCTTCGTCGTAGCGGCAGGAAACTTTTACGCACCGAAAGAAAGGGCTGCTACGGTAAGGCGCGGCTTGAAAAAAAAAGAAGAAATATTAGGCACAGGCAACCAATAACTGCACTTGCGGACGTTTTCGGCAAGCCATGTGACGATGTTAAGGGGTAGACAAGGCTGCGTACTCGTTCATGGCAAGTCCTGGATCGTATGATTTCTCAACGGTGCGAACATCCATGTATGATGGAGGGAGTATCGCCGATCAGATTGATTGAGCGAAGAGGAGTGTGTATGGCCGGAAACTCGCGACCATCCTTTACCAAGCGCCAGAAAGAACGATCCCGTCAGGAAAAACAGGCCGAAAAGGCCCAGAAGAAGCAGCAGCGCAAGCAGCAATCGGAAAACGAGACGGAGGCCCCCGCCACCCAGTCCGTGGCCGATCTGGTGGTCACTCACGACGAAGAAGGTCAGCCGCAAGGCTTTGATTTTCATGACTTTGCGAAGTAATTCCGCCGCGGCGGCCGTCCCCACCGCTGCTCTTCCCCGCATTATGGGCGAACCTGTGGTACACTCCTGTTAGACGCTATTAGCCACGGTTCGCTTGTGGTGCGACAGTCCGATCCGATTTTTCGATCTGATTTCCCGCCTTTCCTGCTTCCGTTTCTTTACAGCGCCCAATAAAACTATTGAGCGGCATCCGAAGTATCTTCGCGAATCGCATGCACTAACTAAATGCAATCGCGAGACGCCCTCCAGAAAGTACGATTCGATTGACACAATTTTCAGAAATGCCTCTTTCCGCTGATCTTCAGCGGAAGTTGGCGCTTGCTAATTTCACTATTCCCACCGCCATCCAGGCGGAAGCGATCCCGCACGCACTTGCGGGCAGAGACGTCCTGGCCACCGCCCAAACCGGCACTGGCAAAACCCTTGCGTTCCTGATTCCCTTGGTCGAGCGCCTGTTGCAGACTTCGTCCCGCAACCCGGAAGCGCTGATCCTGGTGCCCACGCGCGAACTTGCGATGCAGGTCCACGAACAGTACGAAAAGCTGCGCGACAAGAAGCTTGCGCCCGCTGCTCTCGTCATCGGCGGCCTGGCCGAGAGGGCGCAGATTCAAACCCTCCGCTCGGGAGCGAGGGTCATCGTAGCCACGCCGGGACGTCTGGAAGATTTCCTTGGCCGCCGGCTGGTGCGCCTTGACGCGGTGAAGACCCTGGTTCTCGACGAAGCCGATCGCATGCTCGACATGGGCTTTCTGCCAGCCATCCGCCGCATCGTCGCAGTTCTGCCGCGTGATCGCCAGACGCTTTGTTTCTCGGCAACTCTGGAAGCCTCCGTCGCTGGCCTGGTAAACGATTACATGCGCAGTCCAGTACGCATTGCGCAGGGCTCCATTTCGAAACCCGCCGACACGGTCGAACTCCACGCCTTTGAAGTTTCTCTGTCGGAGAAATCAGAAGTTCTGCGACAGCTTCTCTACGCCGAGAAGGGTCGCACCTTGGTGTTCGCCCGGACAAAGCGCGGTACGGAGCGTCTGGCCAAGAGCCTGGTGCGCGACGGTTTCACCGCGGCGATGATTCACGGCGACCGCACCCAGTCGCAACGGACGGGAGCACTCGCGGGCTTTGACGCGGGCCGCTTTAAGGTCTTGGTGGCCACCGACGTCGCCTCGCGCGGCATCGATGTTCAGAACATTGCGCACGTCATCAACTATGACCTGCCGGCCATTCCTGAGGATTTCATCCATCGCGTGGGTCGCACAGGTCGAGCGGGTTTGCGCGGTCGCGCTTCGACGCTGGTAGCAGGCGCCGAGGTGGCCGAACTTCGCGCCATCGAACGGGCCCTGAAGCTGCGCATCACGCGTAAGCAGATGAACGGCGCAGACAGGATCGTGCCCGATCGTCCGGTGCGCAACACGCTTCCCTCACGTACGCTCTCGGCCATGACCGGCGAAGTGTTCTCGTAAGGCTTGTTTCAGAGGCCAAGTGTTTTGACGGGGCGCACCTTTAGGTGCGCCTTTGTTGTTCCCTTGTTGTAACCGGCTACGTGGTGATGCCGGAAATGTTCATCTCCTGATCAGCGAGCCGGAGCGCGGCAATCTGGCGGTTGCCCTTCCGATGCTGAAGCAGATCACGGTGCAGAAGATCGCGCATCCACCGAGGACGCCGCTCTGGTAGTGCCCACTTCTAGTTTCGAAATGCTGCTAGAAAGGTAGACCGTCCCGTCAATTAATCTTGACAACCATAGAGACCTCGGTCAATCATCCTGCTGCTCAGAGCCAAGCACATAAACCATCCCACACAGCCCTCACGAGGTTTCATGACAACGACGCCGACGATTTTCCGGAATATTCTAGTAAACCTGCTAGGGGGCCTCGCTCTATCGATAGGTACGTACGGTCAAACCAGCCAGCCGGCAAAGAGGGCAAACCAGGCGTCGTCCCAATCGCCAGCCACTCCGGTCACCATGACCGAATGTGAGGGCGTCAACAACTGCGCTACGTGGACGTTTCTCGGCACGCAAGGCAATGGACAATGGCCGTCGGGAGAGATTGCGAACTTAAGCGTGGAGAAGTTTGACGCGGACACCGTGGTGATTCGCCGCGCCGATTCCACCGGACCCTCCGCCGGCTTGACCGCAACCTATACTGGGACCCGCAATGGTGACCGGATTGGAGGAGAATTTCTGTCGTCGTGGCCGGGACATTGGAAGAGCAAGCCCGGTAATTGGTATGCGACGATCGGAAAGGCGCCCAATAGCCCGCCGCTGGTTATGCACTTCTGTGCGCAATACTGCAAGACTCTGGTCTGGGAAAATGGACGTTACGTGCATGGCAGTAATGGTGTATTTGACATATGGACAGTGGAGAGCTTCACGCCCGCGTCAGTGATCATTCATCGGACCGACGTAAACGGATTTGGTGGAGTTTATACCGGACAAATGTCGCCGGAAGGAAATCGCATTATCAACGGGACGTTTAATGGGCGCCCCGATGGTTACAAGCTAACCTGGGGCACCGCGCTCAACACGATCCCAGGAGATGGTGGGCCAGCCCCACCAGTGGCAGTGCGCCCGATGGTGTGCTTCGGCTGGTTCCTAGGTGTCATTTGCCAATGAGGATAGTTGGTAGAGTGGACGATCTTCTCAGTGGCAACCCGCAGTTTTCGCCGGAGCCCCAACCAACCCTTTGTTGGTTGGGTGGGGGATGGTCACGCTTTCATTTTCTATCGATGCTCCACTATGCGCGGGAAGGCACCAGTCTCTGCCGCGAGGAATTTCTGTTGCGCCGTGATCCCAGACGACACCAGATCCATGCGAGCCGTCAAGGGAGGTAGTGCGATAAACGTGACCCGCCGAATCAAAATGTCCCACCCTGTTCGCCCTTGGCGACAGGGTGGGATAGCTAGTGGTTAGTGCTGGTTGCTGATGGTTGCTCTCGTACCGTCAAACTTCGTGATGTGGATGGTGAACGGCTCAGCGTAGGAGTTGGCGCGATCGTTCAGCACGCTTATCCCCACCTGCTCGCCCAGCAGGATCGAGTAGTAGGTGGAGCTACGGAAGTGGATACCAGCGTGGATGCCGTGTCCGGCGCTGATGTTCCATGCCAGTTTGGACAGTTCGCCGTTGATGGTGAGGCTGTCGCGATCGGAACCGGTGTAAGGGGTCAGGCTCAGACCGTCGGCGGTGGGCACCATGACATCGGAGCCGGCAGCCAACAGCAGCGGCCGGATGGGCTGACTGCAGTCGAAGAAAAACTTGATCGCTGAAATGCAGGCGCCGGCCACGGTTCCGTGTCCGGTCGGGTAACAAGGGTGTGCTGGCGCCCCCTCGGGAAATGCTTGCGGCAACATGTACGTTCCATATTGCCCGTGAATAATGGGCAGCACGGCCGAGTTTAACAAGTCGTGATGCAGTGCCGCCGCGGCCTGAGGCATGGGATGCTGGTTCGTCATCCGCGCCTGCAACAAAGCGCCAATCTCCTCGGGGCGCTGCCGCAGGTTCACAACCCACTTGTGGAACCAGGCGGCTTTCAACGCTCGTGTTGCCATCTCGGGGACCGTCCCTTTAGCGTCAATCGGACCGCCCGCCTGCGTGCCAAAGGTGCCGAAGCCGTG
Source organism: uncultured Acidobacteriaceae bacterium (assembly GCA_963794545.1). GTDB lineage: Bacteria > Acidobacteriota > Terriglobia > Terriglobales > Acidobacteriaceae > Bog-257. Next base: position 272,838 of record CAWCEH010000005.1, on the reverse strand, counting down.
TTGGGTTAGCGAGCCGTTGTAGGGGTTACCGGGGTTGACCGGTGTTCCGATCTCGGCCAGCACCAGACAAGCAACAAAATATGCCTGATGGAGCGCGTCCACGTGGGTGTAAGCGTTGAGGTCCCGGCCCATGCGCATGTGGCGGTACACGGGATCGTACTGCAGGCTGAAGGACGGCGGGAAGCCGCTCTCGACATTCAGGTACTCGACCGGATCGGTGAGGTAGTCCGCGCCGCCCTCGCTGACCGACAGGAAGCGCACCATCTGCTGGCTCATCGGCTGCACGCCCATGAAACGTCGGCTGCATCAGGAACTGTGAGAGGTACGGTCCCTGCACGCTCCCATCGCCGGGAACAATCTGGCCGCGGAAGAGATTTTGCGGCGTGACCGGGTAGGGATAGATGCTGTTGTGCTGGCGAACATAGGACAAGTTGTTCAAGTCGGCGCAGGCTTGGACAGCCAGGGAGCTGCTCGGGTAGTCCTGAAAGTGCACGTCGCGCATAAGAGCGGCCCAGTAGTGCTCGACCTCCTCAGCCGCGGTCTGCGCACTGGCCACGGACGGTGCGGGAGGGATCACGGTCGCGAAAGGATCCAATCCCTCCAAATCGAAGGCCAAGGCGCCCATCGGACCATTCAGGGTTCCCGTGAAACCGGGACCGCCCGGATTGCCGACCAGGATGTTTTGGAAATCGGAGAAACGGCCCGTCTGCATGGCATATTGCAGGCTGAGCCAGGATGCCCGGTTAACTATGCCGAGGTAGTCGTGCTTCAGGCATTTGCTCCAGCTTCCGCTAAAGTCAGTGTACCTTTGCGAATCGCCGTTGTCCGGCAGCACGCCCACGTCGATCTTCTCGGCCTGGGCTGTGCTCTTGCGGTAGTTCCAGCTGTCATTTGCGCGATTGTTCGATCTATAGGAAACGACCGACGCCTCGGCCTCGCCGTGCTTCCCCTCGATCAGCGGTTCGAATGGAATGGCAGCGAGTGCCACTGCCGCGGCGCCGCCGACGCCGACTTTGCCTAGGAAGGAGCGCCGACTGGTGTCAGCCGGCCCGGACGGGCCCTCCATCCGGGGCTCTTGTTTATCGTTATGAGTCGCCTCGCCCTGGACAGGCGTGGCGTCTTCAAAACAACCCTGCGAGTCTTTCATAAAGTTCTCCCTTCAACCTTCAATTGTTAAGTGGCGAAGCAGGCTGATCGGGAGAACTAGACAAGGGGCTGAGAAGGCACGTAAGCCTGCGTATTCCCATTACCCGCCTTGAGGAGACCTCCGAGCAGCCTGCGAATCGTGGTTATACTTCCCGATGAGCAACATCACCGCATGACATGAAGCCGAGAACAGTAGCAAATGAGAACAAATCACCAGAGTGCTTATATGTCGATAGGATTCCACGCGCTGCAGATCGAAACCCGCTCTCACCAGAACGCACAAGTTCACGCTCGCCGAGGTACTACACGGCGGCGGAATGAGAGCACAAACTACTTGGCGCTCGGCCAGCAGCGCGAACGTAGCAAACTATCCTTTAACCACTATTGACCGCCTTACGGCGTGATCTCCCAGACGAGACCAACTCCACGCCCGCCGCGGGAGGCGGTGCCATAAAGGTTCCCAGCCGCGTCGAAGGTCACATTACTGTAGGGATACCCTCCGTCGCTGCCGTTCGTGAAGTCGTGCAGCGAGCTATAGGTCCAACCGCCGCCTGATGGTGTCAGCTTGAAAACGTTACCAGCGTTGTTGGCCCCATCGCACAACGTCGTGCCGTAGACATTGCCCGCCCCGTCCAGGCCGAGATTGGCAAAAGGCCCACACCCGGTGTTGCCGGTAAAGCTGTAAAGCAGGTTATAGGTCCAACCGCCGCCAGAGGGTGTCAGCTCGAAAACCGTTCCGCCGCCATCTACGCCGCCCTTATTGGTAGAGCCGTAGAGGTTGCCCGACTGGTCGAAGATGAGCCCACCGGTGGGAAAACTTCCGTCGCTGCCGCCTTGGAAGTTGTAGAGAACTTGCTCCGTCCAGCCGCTGCCTGAGGGCGAGAGTTCAAAAACCGTGCCTTGCCCGAACAAGCCGCCCGCCGTCGTCGTGCCATAGAGGTTGCCGGCGCTGTCGAGGACAAGCCCGGCATAAGGGGTTGCTCCGTCAGGGGTACCGGTGAAGGCGTAAAGAGGCTGCTCCGTCCACCCGCCGCCCGAACGCGTCATTTCGTAAACAACCCCATTGCCGTTACCCCCGACGGCGGTGGTGTCGTACATGTTACCCGCACGGTCGAAGACGAGGGCACCAAAGCTAGGATGAGATCCGTCAGAGCCCCCCGAGAACGCATAGAGCACAGTCCCAGTCCAAGGACAGAACGTGACGTGGCAAGAAACGCTGATTGGGGGTCTAGAGTTATAAACATAGCCATAGCGAAGGCCGGCTATATTATTCGGGCTGGTGCCGTAGAGAGCGTGATCAGGGCCGAAGACCACTCCGCTTGATAGAGTACCGTCGAAAATGGTGAGCGTGCGAAAGGTGAAGCCTGTCGTCCCGCGCTGCAGCTCATAGATGCCGCCCCAATTAACGCCCTCATGGCCGGCGTAAGTCGTTCCGTAGAGGCTTCCTCCCGCATCAATCGTCAAGCCGGCATAGGGTCTGGCCCCGTCCGTGAAACCGAGAAAGTCGTAAAGTACCTGGAAGCTTTGCGCGTGCGCCGCGTTAGTTGTGACGACGGTCAGCACCAATACAAACGCCAGCGCAGCAGTTATCGCTCGAAGGCCTGCTCCGGACGTCAGGCTTCGTAATTGTCTTAGATTCGCCATCAGCATTCTCCCTTGCGAATATTCAAGTTTGGTTTTTGTTATATTGCCTTCCGAGTTCAAGGAATATACACCTAATCGCTCGGCTCGTGAACCTTTTTTTTAACCTGCTTCATCGCTATCGGCTTGCAACTCCCAGAAAGGGGAAAAAGGCCGCCCCTCCGATGCAAGGAGACCCGGAAACGCCCTACTGAGGCGCGATTCCGCGGACCGCTCTCTGACCTTTTGATTTCGTCTTGTTTACGTGATTATTAACAGCAGGTGAACCGGGGCCACCAAGCCCCCGCCATTTTTCGTGGGAACTCCGCTATCGAACTCCCTGCCACACCTGTCTAAGACACAGGCAGGGGCGGGCCCCGTCCGCTTTCCTGTCGTCCAACGGAACTAAACCCGGGCCCCACACGTACCAATCAACAGAACAGAATCCTGCCCGCTTTGGGAGGTTGCAGTGGCGAACGGCAACGGCAACGGCAAGAAAAAGAAGAAGCGCTGGATCATCATCTCGATCGTGACGGTTGCGGTCCTGGCATTAGTGATCGTTGCGGTGGCAGCGACCCGGGGAGGCACCAAGATCGACCCAACCAAGTTGGCAAAGGTTGAAAAGGGCGACCTCGCCAAGAGCGTGGTGGCGACCGGCAAAGTTACGCCCATCACCAAGGTCGAGATTAAGTCGAAAGCCAGCGGCATCGTCGAAAAGCTCTACGTGGACACCGGCGACAAGGTGAAACAAGGCCAGTTGCTGGCGCAACTCGACAAGGTCGAGATCGAAGCGCAGGTCAACTCGGGTCGCGCGCAACTGCTCTCGTCGGACGCCAACCTTAAAGGCGCCGAAGCCGACCTGAAGCGCGCGGAAGTGGACGCCCAGGGTGTGGATATTCCCACCTTGCAGCGGGCCTACGAGCGCGCCCAGGAAATGTCGAAAGATGGGGTGGTGTCGCAATCGACCCTCGACGACGCGCAGCGCAGCTACATCATGGCCGTTAACAAGCGTGATCTCGCGCGTGCTCAGTACACAGTGAACAAAGCCAAGGTGGCACAGGCCCAGGCGCAAGTGAAGAAAGATCAGGCCAGCCTCAACCAACTGGAAGAGCAACTCAGCTATACGACGATCGTCGCTCCGATTGACGGGGTGGTGCTATCGCGTGACGTGGAAGTCGGCGACGCCGTCAGCTCCATCCTGGTGTTGGGCTCGGGCGCCACTCTGGTTATGACCCTCGGCGACACCAGCGAAGTGTACGTGAAGGGCAAGGTGGACGAGAGCGACATCGGCAAGGTGTATCTGGGGCAACCAGCCCGCATTCGCGTGGAGACGTTCAAGGACAAGACCTTCACCGGCCATGTAACCAAGATTTCGCCAATGGGCGTCGAGAAAGACAACGTGACCACGTTCGAAGTGCGGGTCTCGATCAACAACCCCGGCGGCGAACTGAAAGCCGAGATGACCGCTAATGCGGAGATCATTCTCGATGAGCATAAGAATGTGCTGATGATTCCCGAGGGCGCCATTCTGTACGACAAAGATAAGAAGGCGTCGGTGGACGTACCCGACCCGAAGGGCAAGGATGGAATGCGCAAGGTCGCCATCAACATTGGCATCTCCAACGGCGCCAAGACTGAAGTACTATCGGGCCTGAAGCCAGGCGACCAGGTTGTCCTCCAACAATAACTTTGATTAAGTCTCCCTCTGGGCTGCCGGCAACGGCAGCCCGATTTCTCGTAGCGCGGTCACTTCGACATTCCGGCGAGGTAACATGAAAAAAAACTGCACTGCCATTCTTCTCGCTCTTCTCTTGGCTCCGGCGTTGCTGCACGCCCGCGCCGAAGGTCACTTCGATCGCACGCTAACCGTCTCCGGAACGGTCAGCCTCGATGTCACAACCGGATCGGGCGACGTCACCATTAAAGCGGGCGGCGCGGACAAGGTTGTGGTGCACGGAACGGTGCGCTCCAACAATGATTGGTTCTCCAATGCGGAAAGTGCGGTACACACCGTCGAAGCGAATCCTCCAATTCAGCAGAACGGGAACAGCATCCGCATCGGTTACAACTTGCCTGAGGATGCGCGCCACCACGTTTCCATTAGCTACGAGATAACTGTCCCCGCCGATACCGGCGTGCAGGCACACAGTGGCTCCGGCGCCCTCGGAGTCGAAGGCGTCCGCGGCGAGGTGCAGGCCCAGACGGGATCGGGGGAGATCCGGGTGCGTGATCTCGGAGGACACTCGCGCGTGCAGACGGGAAGTGGAGGCATTCGGGCGGAGAACGTTGCAGCCCCGTTCTATGCGCATGCTGGCAGCGGTGACATTGAAGCCGAGCTTACCGGGTCGGGCGACGTGGATGTTGAGACCGGTTCGGGCGGAGTCCATCTGCGCGGCGTCAAGGGCGGTTTGCGCGCCCGCAGCGGCAGCGGCAATCTCACCGCCGACGGCAGTGTGGGTGGTCCCTGGAACTTGCACACCGGGTCGGGGTCGATTCGTCTGGCAGTCGGCTCTGGCAGCGGATTTGATCTCGATGTGCGTACCAGTTCTGGCTCGATTCACTCTGACCTGCCGATTACAATGCAAGGCTCGTTGGGCCGTCAGGAATTGAAAGGGACCGTGCGCGGCGGGGGCCCTGAAGTGGAGGTTTCCAGTGGCTCGGGCGATGTCGACATTCGGTAGGACCATAAGACCAAAGGATTGATCGTACAGCCACCTTTCGGGGTGGCCTTTCTTTGCCCGAAGCCTGCTGTGCAAACTAGGCGAATCAGTCGGCCAATCCAGTAGTTCTTCTAGTACATTGATTCCATAATAATATTGCAATACAGCGTGTTGTGGGGTAAGCTCTTCGTTGAAATTACGAGGAGGTTGGTCGCTTGCCCTTCGTCAGCCGCCGCGCCCAGTTGAAGTTGAGCAACAGCGAGATCAAAATGCTGGCTGCGCTCTCGCAGTCGCGAAGCGAACCGGCCGGCCGGGTGCAGCGGGCCGCGATTCTATTGCGCTATCACGCGGGAGACAGCGTCTCCGAAATCGCTAGAACCCAAGGCACGAACCGACCGCGGGTGGAGCGGTGCGTGAGCAAGGCCCTGGATTTGGGGATGGCGCAGGCGTTGGTCGATCTGCCGGGCCGGGGCCGCCGACCAACGCTGACGGCGGAAGCGCGAGCGTGGGTAGTCTCCCTAGCATGCCAGAAGCCGAAGGATCTGGGCTATGCCCAAGAGTTGTGGACCACAAGGTTGCTGGCCAAGCATGTCCGCACACACTGCCAAACGGCTGGCCACCCGAGCCTTGCCAAGTTGGGGCGCGGAACGGTTTCCAAGATTCTCAGCGCCAACCAGGTACATCCGCACAAGATCCAGTACTACTTGGAGCGACGCGATCCTGAGTTTGACGCCAAAATGATACAGGTCCTGCACGTTTACAGGGAGGTGGAAATCTGGCGCGAGAAAGGCGCACCGCCTTCGGATTTGATCGCCGTGCTTTCCTATGACGAGAAACCCGGTATTCCAGCCATCGAGAATACCACCCCAGACCTGCCGCCAGCACCAGGAAAGCACTCCGCCCTAGGGCGAGACCATGAATACATCCGGCATGGGACCCTGTCCCTGCTGGCCGGCATCGATTTGGTATCAGGCGAGGTTCTCGGGTTGGTTCGCCAACGGCATCGTAGCGCGGAGTTCATCGAATTCCTGCAAATGGCCGACGCACGTTACCCCGCGGGCGCACGCATCCGTATCGTGCTCGACAACCACTCTGCGCATATCTCCAAACAGACCCGGGCTTTCCTCGCAACCCTGCCCAACCGCTTTGAATTCACCTTCACCCCCAAGCACGGGTCCTGGCTCAACTTGATCGAATCCTTCTTCGGCAAAATGGCCAGGACTCTGCTGCGCGGCATCCGCGTCGCCTCAGCCGACGAGTTGAAGTCGCGGATTGAACTCTACCTCCAGGAAATCAATGAGACCCCCGTGGTTTTTCGCTGGAAGTACAAGCTGGACACTCTTTCTGTCGTCTAGTCATTGATATGTTAAATGGGAATCAATATACTAGTTCCCAAACGCGAATAAATGATGCATCCTATGGACTCGCGAATAACCCCGACTAGGCTGTCCAATAAGATGATATTGACCAGAGGGCGAGTTCTCCTCGCTGTGTGCGTGGCCGTGCTGTACTCTAGCGCCACCCTTTATGTTCGCGCACAGGCCATCGCGGCGATTCCCCGTGATCGGTCCGAGGCGTCCCTGCCACCTACGTCCAAGTCCCTGGGTGTCCCGGCTGATTCAGGCGCAGTCGTTTCTGTTTCGGAAACCGACATCACCCGCGATCCCTCCGAGCTGTCGCTGCCGCCTGCGCGGTCATCCAGTTCTCTGGACCGCCCAGTGGATTCGGGAGGAGGCGCTCCCGCCTTCGGGGCCGCCGTCATCGCGGTGCCGACGACTTCCAAGCGTGAAGCTGGAATTGACTGGTGGCACCTGACGGAAGCATCGTTGGCCTTCCTGACTGTCGAGCACACCTTCCGCTACGCCACCGAGTGGGGAACGCGCGATGCTTTTGACACTCCCTTTTGGCCTGGATACTTGGCTGCGGTTGGCAACCTCCACGGATGGGCCGATGGCGATCCCTTCCTGGTTAACTACGTGGGTCATCCGATGCAGGGCGCTGTCGCCGGATTCATGTGGCAACACAATGACCGGGCTTACCGTGACGTCGTGTTCGGTGAGAACTCCCGATACTGGAAGGCGAAACTCCGAGGTGCGGCATTCGCCTACGCTTATAGCGTGCAATTCGAAATCGGTCCGATAAGCGAGGCTTCTATCGGCCATGTCCAAGCGCAGTTTCCGCAACAGGGGTTCGTGGACCACGTGATCACACCCTCAGTCGGTTTGGCATGGACGCTTGCCGAAGACTCATTGGACCGATATGTCATAACCCTTCTGGAGCAACATAATCGGAACCCGTATGTTCGGTTGCTCGTTCGTTCCGGGTTGAATCCCTCGCGCTCCATGGCCAACGTGATGAATCGTGAGCTCCCCTGGCACCGTGACAATCGGCCCGGAGTATTCAAGCCCTATCCTGAAGCGGCTGCGGCGAAGGCCGCCTTCGAGCGAGATACCGCCAAGATTCCGGTCAACCCGCCGCCGGGAGTGGCGCCGTTTGAATTCACAGTGACTCCCAACTTTAAGACGTTCCTCGGCAGTGGGGCCAAAGGATCGTGTGTAGGCGGCGGTAGCTCGATCGCGTTTCGCGTTGCCTCCCAATGGCAGATCGTGGCGGATGTTAACGGTTGCAAGCTACTGGACCTTCCCACGAATCTCAGTGGCGACTCGTTGAGTTACATGATCGGACCCCGCTGGACGCCCTCAACGGCAGGACGCTGGAACGCGCATGCCCAGTTCCTGGTGGGCGGGGCCAAACTGACCCAGGAGAGGATCTACCCGGATGAGAAGCTCGCGCTTTTCGGGCCGGCGGGGCCAAAGGCGGGAAACCTCTACGCGACCCATCCGCAGTATACGAAGGACTGGGAGACGAATGGATTCGCCATTGCCGCCGGCACAGGAGTGGATTACAAGATCAACAACGCGCTAGCTTTCCGGGTCGCTAGCCTCGAGTATTCGCATTCCTGGACACAGGATCTGAACGGCATCAACTATCAGAACGGGCTGCAAGTTACAACCGGGCTGGTGCTACGCATGGGGACTTGGTAGTCACGGCTCAATGTTGGCGGGCTTGACTCCGGCAACCGCTGCGAATACTTTGCGAGTGCATGTCTGACACGCGCATTGTCACGTTCACCACCGACTTCGGGCTGAGCGATCCTTTCGTCGGCATCATGCACGGCGTGGTGCTTACCATTCATCCAGAAGCAACCGTAGTTGACATTTGCCACGCCGTGGTTTCCTACGACGTGTTCGACGGCGCGTGGACGATCGCGCAGGCCTATCGTTTCTTCCCGCCGCGCACGGTGCACGTTGTGGTGGTCGATCCCGGCGTTGGCGGCTCGCGCCGGCCCATCATGGTCGAAACCGACAACTACATCTTCGTCGCACCGGACAATGGAGTGCTCTCGCTGGTCGAGATGCGGGAACCGAAATTCGCCGTGCGTCACATCATCGCCGAACGTTATTTCCTGCAGCCGGTGAGCCAGACCTTTCATGGCCGGGATGTCTTCTCGCCGGTGGCCGGATGGTTGAGCAAGGGTGTTGCGCCCGCCGAGTTCGGCCCGGAGATTTCCGACTATGTGCGCCTCACCCTGCCCGCCGTAGAGCGCATTGGCGAGAACAGCTTGCGTGGCGTGGTCCTAAAGGCGGACAAGTTTGGCAACCTGATCACCAACATCGGCCAGCAGGAAGCACCGGCATTGTTTGCCACTACTCCTCCAGCGGTGAGCATCCTGGTAGCTGGCCAGACGATCACGCGCGTGTGTCACTCCTACGCGGAAGGCGGAGAGGACGAGTTCTTCGCCATTGTCGGCAGCTCGGGCTACCTGGAAATTGCGGCGAAACAGGCGTCAGCGGCGGAGAAGCTAGCCTCGGGAGTCGGAACGCCGGTGGGGGTGGTGTTCGGAGTCCAATCTTGACATCGATGCCAGCTTTATACGACTATGGTGATATGGCTATGGTCTTAATTGGAGCGATGCCGTGAAGCAGATCCCTGCAGGACAATTTAAGACGCGCTGCCTCGCTGTCATGGACGAAGTACAAGCTACGGGTGAGCCAGTTCTGGTTACAAAACACGGCAAGCCGGTGGTTAAACTTGTGCCAGCCGAAATGAAGGACGAAAGCATTTTTGGCTACATGACCGGGAAGGCAAAGATCGTCGGGGACATCGTTTCACCAGTGACACCGCTCGAGGATTGGGAAGCGCTTAGGTGATCCTGTTGGACACGCACGTCCTGGTTTGGATGTCGCTTGATCCGGACCGCCTTTCGAAGGCGGGGATTGCGGCCATTCAAGATGCGCGAAGCGCCGGTATCTTGTACGTCTCAGACATAACTCTCTGGGAGATCGCACTGCTGGCGCGGCGGGGAAGAATACAAATCACGGGCACGATTGATGCTTTCATTCACGAAATGTCCTTGCCTGTGTCCGTCAAACGGATCACTCCGGCCATCGCAAGCACGGCTGTACAGTTTCCTGACGAATACCCAAGAGATCCGGCTGATCGGCTGATCGGAGCCACATCGCTTGTCGAACAACTCCCGCTCGTCACCGCCGATGAAAAGCTACGTTGCAGTCCTATGTTGCAAACGATCTGGTGAACGGTGATGTTTAGGGGTCACCCTTGGTTTACGGGTTCTTCGGCTTGACCCGGGCATAGCGTTCCATTTCGCCTGTCCACTTCAAGAAGCGGAACAGTTCGGCCCGCTCACGCCAGGTGAATCCGAAAAACTCAAGGAAGCCGATGCTCTGCATCTTGATGCCAGTGTAGGTCTCAATTCTCCAGCGCAAATAGGGGCTGCGCCAAGGGGCAAGACGATGGCCGCGAGTCGCGTTCCACAAGAAGCGCAGGATGTAATGCATGGATGTAATCAGTATATCGGGCGTTGTTTTCGCCCTTCGACTTCGCGCCGCACGGGGCACCCTGCTAAACTCAGGCCGGAGCCGCGAAACGCCGGATGACCAACCACCAATCCCGACAAACCGCGGAAGACCATTACTACGCGGCGCTCGACCTGTACGCCGAGGGGCATCACGAGGAAGCTATCACCGAATATGAGGCCGCCATCGCGGTCGATCCTTCGTTCCTCGACGCTATGCACGGCCTGTCGCGGGTTTATCAGGACACCGAGCAGTTCGATAAAGCAATCGCGGTCGCCAATCGCATTGCCGAACTCGACCCTGACGATGTGCTCGCGCACACCAGCCTCTCCATTTTGTATCAGCGCAAGGGCATGGTCCCGGAGGCCGAGGCTGAGGCCAACAAGGCGCGCGTTCTGGGATGGAAGCAACAACTGAAGCAAGGCAAGCAGTCCGCCGAGTGAAACCTCGATCAGCCAGGAAGCCGGAAGCCACGGTGCGAGCGATCTATCGCAAGCTTTCGCGCAAGTGGGGGCGGCAGCATTGGTGGCCGGCAGAGACTCCGTTCGAGGTGATCCTTGGAGCGATTCTCACCCAGAACACCTCGTGGACCAACGTCGAGCGCGCTATTGTCAACCTGCGCTCGGCGAAAATGCTCAGCCTCGAAGGCATTCGCAAACTGCCGCTGCCAAAGCTGGAGGAACTGGTTCGCTCGTCTGGATACTTTCGACAGAAGGCACAACGGCTGAAGAGTTTCGTCGCGTTTCTCGATGCGCGCTATGGCGGCTCGCTCGAGCAGATGTTCGCTACTCCGACTGAGCAGCTACGCGCTGAACTGCTCAGCCAGAACGGCATCGGGCCAGAGACCGCGGACTCGATCCTGCTGTATGGGGGCAATCACGAAATCTTTGTGATTGACGCCTACACGCGTCGCATCCTCGGGCGACATCTGGCGGTGAGTGACGGCGCGAAATACGACGAGATTCGCAACCTCGTCGCACGGGCCTTGCAACGCGAACGGCCGGCGGAGTCGTATCGGCCGGGCCGCCATGAACGGCCGCAAGTTCACGAGGCTTCGGCGATGAGCACCGCGCAACGCAGCCCGCTGGCGCAGGTTTACAACGAAATGCACGGATTGCTGGTGCAGGTGGGAAAACACTATTGCTTGAAGCAGCAGCCTAAGTGTGAGACTTGCCCGCTGGGATCGGTGGTGCCGATTGCGATAGCTCAGGGTAACGCCGGAAGTGGGTCGCGAAGAAACAGTTAACCCCCTCACCGGCTAAGACCGCACGCAAGAATAGGACGCTAGGTTCCTAACCACGGATTTTCACGGATCAACACGGATTTTGTTCAGTCAAGAGCTCAAAATCGAATCCGTGGATATCCGTGGTTGGTTTTGGTTCTTCTTAACTCCTGGTGTTACGCGCCAGCGCGCGCCTGATGGTCTCGTCGAGCGCGGCCTTGGCCTTGGCGTAATCCTCCGGGCTGATCTTGCCCTGCTGGCGATCAATCTCCAGTTGGAACAACTCTTCCTTCATCGCTTCCAACAGCAGCGCATTACGGTCGCGAGCCGGCGCAGCTGGCTCCACGAAGTCGGCGAAATCGGCGGCGGCCTCTCCCGCATCAACTGCGCGGCCTGATGCTCCTGCGGCCGCCGTCGCAGGTTGCGGACGAACGTTTGATTTCGAAACCACGTACGCGCCTCCCATCACCAGCACCAGCGCGAACGCGCCGAGGATGTAGGCGCGATACTCGTGCAAAGGGTCAGGCACGTCAATCGGAGCACCGAGTCCGCCACCCGGACGATTGTCATTGGTGGCGGCCTGCGATCCACCCATGGCTCCGCCACCGCTGGCGTCACCTCTGCCTGTAGATTGTGCGCCCTGCTGGCCTTCAGCCTGAAACGCGCCCATGCCCGCGATGCGGAAGCTTAGGTCTTGGCCGGGCTTGACGTTCGTGACCACCATAACGCCGGGCTGGTCGGGCATGGATTGGAATTGCTGCGGGTTTTTGGGCGTGAACGTCATGCCCTGAGGAGTCATCACCACGAAGTGCTGCACCTCGCCGAGCGGCTTGGGTGAGATGCTGGCCTCGCCGCTGTAGGGCATGTGGTACGACACTTGGAACTGTGTCTCGCCGGGACGCAGAGGATAGTTGAAGGCAAAGTGATTTTTCTGCGAGCCCGGAGAAGCCTCGACTGCGATAGGCTGCCCGCCGGGGCCTTTAGCTTGTGCCGATTCCAGTTCAGCGCCGTCGGGCAAAACAAATTCGAACGTATGCTTATCGTCGGCGACGGTGCGTGGCGGCTGCGACTGGTTGCGGATCGCATAAAGCGCGATTCCTTCTAGCTGTTTTCCGTCGCTCTGGTAGCGGTCTACCTCGACCGTCTGGCCAAGGCCTTCCACTTTCTTAGCGGAGTCGTACACCGTAAGTTGGGCCGTGGTCGTGCCCGGCATCAGCGGCCCACCCGGCGGAAAGTAATTCACACCTTCGTGAGTAACACGCACCATGTGTGGCGCAGGGTCACCCGCAGGTGCCGGCAACGAGAAGCGCCCCTGCGCGTCGCTCTTGGTATTCGCTACCTCCTGCATGCCTTGCGATAAGGAGAGGAGCGTGACCTCGTCTCCGGCGGAAGGCTTGCCTGTGGTGGCGTTGGTGACAGTGCCCGTGATGTTCTGCGCGGCGGCGAAGGAGGTGAGAAAGAGCAAGAGGAGACAAGCAGCAAGTGTTCCCTCAGCCTTTGTGGGCATGGACGAGAATTCAGCAGGAACGCAAGAACCCTCGGATTTCGGGCGCATCAGCCCCGGAACGGGGCGAAAGAGCTTAGCCCAGCGCTCCAGCGCTGGGTGGGGATTAAGAAGAACTCGAGTGCCGTAGGCACGGCAGAGGTCGACCCAATGCAAGCCTCTCGACGAATGAGGCGTTGGAGTGCCGTCCCTACGGGACTCGCATCGATGGGGAAACCTGACCCAGCGCTGAAGCGCTGGGCTAAGCTCTTTCGCGCCTGCGGCGCTGATATTAATGTTTGTTCCAGGCAAGAGACCACCCAACAATCTCATGCCCTGCCGCCTTTCATCGGGAGGCTTCCCGGACGCCTCGTCCCATGCCGAACGACGGCGCGCGCCTTCTCGATGCTGTCCATCTCCGCGAGAATGGCGGCCGCTTCATCTTCCAGCGAGGCGCGCTGTACCGCGTAATCCGACTCGCTCAACTTGCCCGCCTTGTGCTCGAAGCTGAGATCGCGCAGGTTTTCGTACGTCGCGTCTTTGCGTTCCTGTAAATACATCAGGCGGGTCTTCTCTTCGCCGGCTTCCACATCGCCCGGCTGATAAAAAACGTAGAAGAACAGGAGCGCCGCAAACAACGCGCAGCCAAAGAGCACGAAGGCAGTTTCCTGCCCGGAAGCGGCAACGACAATCAATGCATACATCAGTAATCAGTCTCCTGACGGGCCTTCTTGCGAAGGTCGTCGAGCTCAGCGGGTTCGAGATTGGGAGGCGGCACCGGATGCGCGACGGCGCGCGACTTCCACATTCGCACCAGCAATATGGTGAGCGCGAGTGCCCCGGCAAAAACCGCGAACGGCATGATCCAAGCCACGCGATTGAAGCCCGTCGTGGTGGGCGCGGCCAACACAGTGTTGCCGTACTTCTGCACGAAGCTCTGTAGCACCAGAGAATCGCTGTCGCCGCGTTCGATGCCGGCAATCAGCTCGTTGCGCATGCGTTCGGAGTACGTGCAGCCCACATGGTTGCATTCCAGCAAAATCTGGTTGCAGCCGCACATGCACATGAGGCCGTGTCCCAGTTTGTTGAAGCGAGCGTCATCGCCGGCACCGAGGAAGGCGATGGACAGCAGTCCTATGAGTAGGAGCTGGACGATGCGAAGTTTCGAGTTTCGAGTTTCGAGTTTCAAGTTATAAATACCAGCAATCCTTGTTTGAAGGGGACGCCTTCACGTGCGCCGACACGTTTTTTGTCTCTGTCATCCCGAGCGAGGACTTCAGTCCGAGTCCACCGCCCTGCTTTACGCCACCGCGTGATACTGCGGCACTCTAACCTCCAGCCACTCCACGCAGCACGATAGCACTCCGTGTTCGGGATCCTCCTCGGCGAAGTCCACGCTGGTCGTTGTAGGTTCGGGAATTGGATCACCGTCGGCCACAAGAGACTCCAAATGGAACTCGAGCGCCTCCCGCATTACCTGGCGCATCTGCTCCAGGGTCGCTGCTGTCGAGACGACCCCGGGCACGTCCGGCAAGAAGCCGCTAAGGTTATTGGCACCGACCTCATAGACCACCAAGAATTTTCTCTTCATCGCCAACCTCGCATCTGCCTCATTTTGATTTCAATCCAGCTTGCTTGAGCACGCTAGATAGTGTCTTTGGGTGTCCATCATCCGACAGGGCTCCCGCTATGGTCACCTTTCCATCTTTCACATGGTGCTTGTATTGCCGATGGCTTCCTCGCTGCGCGACTTGGCTCCAGCCGTCTTCTTCGATCCGCCTCATGAGATCGCGAACCTTCATTTTGCGGGCATCTCAGTCTCCACCCACTTCCATTGCCCGGCCACGCGCCGCATCTGCGTCCGCGCTCTCTCTCTCTTTCACCGTGACCTTCTGCAGCTTCATGTTCGGCAACAGCGCAATCAAGGTCCCAATGATTACGATGACTACGCCCGACCAGATCCACATCACCAGCGGATTGACGTGCGCCTTGATGATCGGCTTGCCGGTGTCGGGGTTGCGTCCGGTGTACACCAGGTACAAGTCTGCGCTGGGGCGCGAGCGGTTGGCGACAATAGTTGACGTCTGCTCGCTCGCCTTGTAGAAGCGGCGTTCGGGGTACATGGTGTCGATCTTCTTGCCGTGCTTGTAAACGTCAATCACGGCCCACTCGCTGGAGTAGTTTGGCTTGTCATCCTGGGTATAGGAGTCGCACACCAGGGTGAAGGAGCCGATCTGCACTTTGTCGCCGAAGCCCATCTCCTGCTCTTTGTCCTGATTGAAGGGCAGGCCCGCGAAGCCAATCATGATGACGATGAAGCCAAAGTGCACGAGGTAGCCACCGTAACGACGTGTGTTGCGGCGCGTCATGATCACCATGCCTTCGAAAATGTTCTTCCCGGTCTGGCGCTCGAGAACCCGACCGCCACGCCAGAACTCTCCCACAACCGTTGCCGCCACCAGCACCGACAACGAGATTGCCATCAGGGAATAGAAGTAGGAAACATCCTCCCAGGGATGCATGCCGCCGATCATGAGCACGATCGCCGTCAGGACCGCGAGAATTGCCGGCCACAGAAAGTTGCGTTTCAGGCTATCGAGAGAAGTCTTGCGCCAGGCCAGCAGCGGTCCTACAGCGGTGAGGAAGATCAGGAACAGCCCGATGGGAACGTTGACGCGATTGAAGAACGGCGGCCCAACCGTGACCTTGGAGCCTGTGACCCACTCCGACAGCACCGGGAAGAGCGTACCCCACAACACGGCGAAGCAGGCCACCAGCAGCACCAGATTGTTGAACAGGAAGCTCGACTCGCGCGACACCAGCGACTCCAGCCGATGCTCGCTCTTCAGCGTCTCGCGGTTACGCACGAAGAAGAAGACGCAGGTGGCAAACGTCAACGCCAGAAACCATACGAACCAGATGCCTATGCCCGACTGCGCGAACGCATGCACCGAACTCACGACGCCGCTGCGCGTGAGGAACGTCCCAAAGATAGCCAGCAGAAATGTGGTAAAGATGAGCCACATGTTCCACATCTTCATCATGCCGCGCTTCTCCTGCATCATCACCGAATGCAGGAAAGCCGTCATGGTAAGGAACGGCAGGATCGACGCGTTCTCCACTGGGTCCCATCCCCAGTAACCGCCCCAACCCAGTACCGCGTAGGCCCAGTGCGCGCCGAGGAAAATTCCGCAAGTGAGGAAGAGCCAGGCCACCATGGTCCAGCGGCGCGTGATGTGGATCCACTTCTCGCCGGGGTACTTCATGATCAGGGCGCCCAGTGCGAAGGCGAACGGCACGGTCACGCCAACGTAGCCGAGATACAGCATCGGCGGGTGGATAACCATCTCGGGATATTGCAGCAGCGGATTGAGGCCGTTGCCGTCAGCGGGAATTTGTCCGCTCACCAGGCCGAAGGGATGGGCCGCGAAGTTCACCAGCAGCAGGAAGAACACCTGCACGGCGGCGATGATCGCCGAAGCATGCGCCGTTAGTTGCGGATCGACTTTGTAGCGCAACCGCAGCACCAGCGCATAGGTTGACAGCAGCCATGCCCAGAACAGCAGTGAGCCTTCCTGGCCCGACCACAGCGCCGCAAACTTGTAGGCGATGGGCAGGTCACGATTGCTATGGTGAAGGATGTAAGCGACGGAAAAGTCATTCCCGAGAGCGGCTATGACCAGCGCCACGGCTGCGACCGTGACCGCGGCCCAGCAGGCGATGCCAGCGCGGCGCGCAGTTTCGCCCAGGCGATCATCTTTCCGATATAGCGCTAGCGAGCCGGCGATGAACGAATAAGCCGCCAGCGCGAGGGCCAGCAAGAGTGCAAAACTTCCTATTTGCGGCATGAAAATCTATTACCTGTTTTGTTCCCGCCGGACGAATCGGGTGTACAACGCCATCCTTAAGCGAGTGCTCTCATTTTACTCGCAATCGTTTGGCCTAACAGGGATTTGTAGCCGGGTGCATACAACTTTGCGGGCGTTCACATACGCGCGGCAAGCGCAGCGCGCAACGCTGCGATTGCGAGATCTTCTTGCAGTTGACGGACTTTCCCAAGGCAGGAGCTAACGAGTCTAACCGGAAACTTCCCGGTGCGACTGGCGGGCCCCACCGGGTCAAACAATCCAGCCTATGCCGCTCGCCCTTGCCGTTTCTTGGCCGCCCCGCGTGCCGGCTGCCTGCGTCCCGCCGCCTGACCTCACTTCGCCGCTCGGGTCCTTGCAGCTTTCTTCGCCGATGCCTTGCGGGCAGCACTTCCTCGTGTCCGAGCCGCCTGCCTTTACGCACATCGCGTTTGGCCTTGTCTCGCGTCGCGGCCGAGGTCTTCCCCTTCCCGGGTGGAGGCAGGTCCACGCCGGCTCGGCGCGCCTTCGACAAGCCAATGGCAATGGCCTGTTTGGTCGAGGCCGCGCCATGTTTACCTTCGCGGATGTGGTCCATCTCCTCTTTCACAAACTCCCCAGCCTGAGTACTGGGCGACTTTCCTTCGCGAGCATCTTCGCGGGCCCGCTCCAAAGTCTCTTTCTCTGGCATCGATATTCCTCCTGGTGCTTTCAACGGAGATGCAGAATCCGGCTGCCGGGATGGACTACACTACTGATGCGCGCATCCGCCCTAACATGCCTGCAGCTGTAGCTCAATCCGTCCTGGCAACCCCCGCCACGCGATCGCATAAGTACAGGCCGGTACTGCTTGCCGTGGCCATCGTCTTCGCGGCGGCGACCCTGCTCTACAGCGCGACGTGGATTTATTACGTTCGCCGCCCTGTCCAAGTCGAAATCGGGATTGACACCGAGCCCGCTGCGAAATGGCTCGAAGTCACGAACGTGTACAAGAACAGCCCGGCGGAAAAAGCTGGCCTGAGAGCGAATGACCGCATCCTCGCAATCAATGGCAACCGCGGAGCTTCGGCAGCGGCGTGCGACCAATTGTTATATCGCACGTGGCTGGACTCGCGACCCGGAGACATGGTGACTCTGACCGTGCAGCGGCCGGGGCAATCGCGGCCCTTGGTCATCACTCCTGTATTTCGCGCCATCGAAGGGGAAGGCGACACCAGGACCGCGGCCCGTACAGTTGCGCTGCAGATCCTGTCGTCCTATCCCATTTTCTTTGCCGTCGTGGGCCTCGCGGTTCTCTTTCTTCGTCTGGAAGACCGCAAGGCATGGCTGCTGGCGTTGGTATGCGCAACCTTCATCACGGCCGCGAACCTGCCCAGCCAATTTGCCGCCGCGCCAGCCCATCTTCGATCCTTCCTACTCGTCTACCGAACCGTTGGGAACAGCGTCCTCGCTGAACTCTTCTATTTCTTCTTCGCGGTGTTCCCTACGCGCTCTCCGATTGACCGCAGGGCCCCCTGGCTGAAGTGGGTGCTGGTGTTCATTGGCCTCTGCTTGGGCTTGGGAGGTTATCAAAACGGCAATTCCGCCGCCTTACCGATTTTCGCCCCAATGCTGTCTGTTCGCGCCGCCGAGAATGCCCGAATCGTCGTCGGTTACGGTTCTGTTTTGCTTGGGCTCATTTCCCTGCTGTGCAACTTGTTCACCGTCTCCAGCATGGACGACCGGCGCAAGCTCAAAGTGATCTTCTGGGGGACCGTCGTAGGAGTTACGCCCGCTGCAATTATCGGCCTGGTGCGGGATGTTCTCCATACCGACGTTTCCTTTTGGGTGAATTTCGTCAAAGTAATTCTGCTGCTCTTGTTTCCTCTCTCCTTCGCCTACGCAGTGGTGAAGCACCGGGTAATGGATGTGCCCGTTCTGCTGAAGCGCAGCGCCCGTTATTTTGTGGTGGAGCGCGGATTTGTCTTCCTCATCCTAGCGATCGGGGTGGGGGCGACCTTCTGGTTGGCGCAGGCGTTCTCGCGCTATTTCTCGGCCAGCTCGAAAGCCGCCATACCCGTGGGCGCTACCTTTGGCGTGCTGCTGATCTCCGCCGGCACGCAGGTCCATCGGCGAGTGCGAACGCGGCTGGACCGCGCCTTCTTCCGCAGCTCCTACGACGCGCAACTGATTTTGGAGAACCTGGCCGCGAAGACGCTCACTGTCAACAGCCGCGAAGGACTGGCGACGCTGTTGCACGACCAGATTCAAGATGCGCTGCATCCGAGCTCGATGTATGTGTACCTGGAGGGCAGCCACGGACAATTGCGGGCATACGCTGGGAATCCTCCAGTGGAGGCGATGACACTTTCGCCCAGCGCGGCTGGTCTTGACGAACTGGCAGATCGGAGCGAACCGCTGGAACTTCTTCCGGAAGCCATGCATGGAACCCAACTGGAGCCTTTGCAACCGGAGTGCCTGGTACCGATTCGCGGTTCGAGTGATGGCCAGTTGCAGGGAGTTGCGGTGCTGGGGCCGAGATTGTCAGAAGAACCGTACTCTATGAGCGACAAACGTCTGCTGGCTTCGGTTGCCAGCCAGGCCGGTATTGCCATGCGGAGTCTCACGCTGGCGGAGAAGATGGCCGCGACCATGGAGGCGGAGCGCCGCAGCGAGCAGGAAATGCAGTATGCGCGCCAGGTGCAGAGCCGTCTTTTGCCGCAGCGGGCGCCGTCACTCAAGACGCTGGACTGCGCCGGCAAATGCATCCAGACGCGCGCCGTCGGCGGCGATTACTACGACTTTCTCGATCTCGGCTCGGGGCGCCTCGGCCTGGTGCTGGCCGACATCTCGGGAAAAGGCATGTCGGCGGCGTTGCTGATGGCCAATCTTCAGGCCAATCTACGCGGCCAATATGCATTGGCGCTGGAGGACATTCCTCGGCTGATGCGTTCTGTGAACCACCTGTTCTACAAGAACACCGAAAACAACAACTACGCCACCACATTTTTTGCAGTCTATGACGATGAAAACCGGCGTTTGCGTTATGTGAATTGCGGGCACAATCCGCCGATCCTCCTGCGGGCCAACGGAGTGGTCGAGCACCTGAAAGCGACGGCAACGGTGTTGGGGCTGTTCGAGGACTGGGACTGCTCGGTCGCTGAACTCAAGCTGGCGGCGGGAGATGTCCTGGTGATTTATACCGACGGGGTTTCAGAAGCTTCACCGAACGAAGAGGACGAGTTTGGGGAACAACGCCTCATCGACGCCGCGCGCGACGGCCGGGAGCGATCAGCCGACGAAATTCTCGAAGCCATCATCAGCGAGGTGCAGAAATTCAGCCGCGGCGAGCAGGGGGACGATATGACGTTGATCGTCGCGCGGGGGCGGTAGGGAGAATAGACGTTAGTTTCGAAAACGGCGGCGGAGCGGCTGAAGGGAAGTCGTTGACATGGCAAGTCAAGACCCCGAAGAGGAACGGCAGCGGCTTACCAAGCTTTACGCCGAGATGGCGGACGGCGAGTTGGAGGCCATTGCCGCAGATTCGGCCGATCTGACCGATATGGCGCGCCAAGCACTGACGGAGGAGCTTGCTCGCAGGAGCCCCGAGGAAGGTGCCGTGGCAGACCCAGGCGCCGGCCTGGAACGCGACTCAGTCGAATTAGCTGATGTCGTTAGCATTCGCCAGTTCAGAGATTTGCCCGAAGCGCTCCTCGCCAAAGGCGCGTTGGACTCTGCGGAAATCGAATCCTTCCTAGTCGACGACAACATGATTCGCATGGACTGGTTTTTTTCGAACCTAGTCGGTGGCATTAAGCTTTGCGTTAAGCAGGAAGACGCCGATGCGGCGTTGGATCTGTTGGAACAATCCATTCCCGGGGGGTTCGAGGTAGAGGGAGTCGGACGGTACGAGCAGCCACGCTGTCCGAAATGTCAGTCGCTGGATATCGCTTTTGAGGATTTGAATCAGCCCGTCGCCTGGATCAGCGCATCTCTTTTTTTCCCGATTCCTCTCCATCGCAAGAGGTGGGTGTGCCATTCCTGCGGACAGCGCTGGCGTTAGGCGGAAAACGTCCAAGACGCGACCTAAAATCGGCTTGGGTGGGGCACCCGCACGCCGAAACTCAATCCTTTATGGAACCCGCCCATGATATTGTCTCCTCGAACCTGTAGTTGGGCTCCCGGCCGTGTGAGGGAGACAACAGTAATATCGCCCGCCGAAACTCTGACAGAGCCCGTCTCTACTTTGAGAAGAACGCACAGAAACCAGACTGCCGATAGATTGGTTGCCTGCGTACGCCAACAAACTACCACTTAAGTGACTATCAAGCGAGTACTTTCGCCAGTCGGCATTTTGTGCGCTCAGAAGTTTCCTAGAATGCCCCTAGCGGGGCCGGAAATGGCCCTATAATCGATTCTAACGGTAGTGGACAAGGTTTGCATCTCCCTCGCGAACCGGGCCTCCTAGGGCTCCCAAACGCAAAATCCGCAAGAGCATGTTACCACTAAGGTGCCATAATATTGCGCGGCTCACTGGCTCGCGTCCTGCTTTTGCTGGAGCTGTTCGGCCAGCTTCAGCTCGCGTTCGGCGTCGTCGGTTTTGCCCAGGTCGCGGTAGCTCTGCCCCAGCAGATGATGTGAGATCGGATTGTTCGGATCCATAGCCACCGCGCGCTGCAAGGTTCGAACGGCGAGCGCCGCCTCGCCTTTCTTCTCCAGTACCTTGCCCATCAGGATGTAAGGCCCGGTCGAAGTTGCATCCAGCCAGATCGAGCGTTGCAGCAGCCGCTCGGCGTCATCGTATTTCTGCACGCGCGAGTAAGCGTCGGCTAGCTTGTAGTATGCCGCCGCATAGCCGGGGTTGATCGCGAGCTCCTGCTGCAGGTCGGCGATCGCCTCCGGAATTCTCGACTTGTACAGATGAAGCTCGCCCAGCAGGAAATGAGCCATTGGCAATTTGGGATCGAGCGCGACCGCCTTCTGTGCGTACTCCTCCGCAACCGGATCGAACTCCTGGCGGAAGAGCATGCGCGCGGTAAAGAGATAGCTCGCCGCTGAGTCGGGCTTGACGTCGAACATTTTGGCGAACGCAACACGCGCCTGGGGATAGTCCTTGGACTGGATATAGCAGACGCCGAGGATGTAGGACGCGTCCACATTGGCGCGCGGATACCATGTCTGTACCTTCTCCAGGTAGGGGATCGCCTCGCCAGGCCGCCCTGCGAGGTAGTACGACAGGCCAAGCAACTGAACCGCTTCATCGTCCTTGGGATTCTCCGCCAAAGCCTGCTTCAGATACTCGGCCGCTTTCAGGTAGTCGCTCTTCTTGTAGTAGGCGGTGCCCAACTCATGGGAGAGTCCGGCGGGAAGTGGAGTGCGGGCCGCGAGTCCCTGCAGTTGCGCAATGGCGTCGTCGTACTTGCCCTGCTCGGAAAGACGGCGGGCTTCGGCAAAGATTTGCGCAGCCGGAGCAGATTTGGACTGCGGCGATGTTGTGCGTGAAGATGATGGAGTCTCAGGCGCCTGCGTCTGCGCGAGTGCAAGGCTACAGGTTCCGACAAGAAATAGCGAGAGACGTATAACCTGCGACGCCCAAGTATTCGCCTTCGTCCCCCGCAGTGGGTGGGCCGCTTTGGACCGCCAGAGGAGTGCTCGTGATAGCAAGAACACGCGGACCTCCCCCACTTGAAGTCGAAACTGCAAACTCAATAGCCCCAGCCAAGTTTACTTCGATGCGACACTCGCCAACTCGGTTCGATGGGCAGCCGCAAAGCATCCACGATCATAGCTTCAAACGCCATCCATCGTCGTATTTCTCGAAGTGAGCGGAAAAGTAGCCGTATTCGAGATCGTTCAGGTTTAGGGGGAAAGATCTTATGCCCTGAAGTGCAACCGCCAATCGCATTCCGTCGATATCTTTCTCCGAGAGATGCAGCTTTGCTACTTCCGCCTCAGTCATTAGCTTTCCGAGATCATTCAACTTCCATCTAAATGCGAAGTCGGCTGTGGCGTCAACATTGCTCGACTGCTTGATTCCGGTTACCCGTATTTCTTCTTTCGTTGCAAATGGCAAGCTAACTTGCCAGTAATCACACCCTCTTTCAACCTTGTGCGCATACGGAACGCCACGCATCGACTTCTTGCCCAAATCTGTTAAGCTCAAATCCCAAACTGTCCTCCCGACGGATGACATCTGCAGCAATCCCACTTTTGATAAGAACAAATACTCGCCACGCGTCGGATCAATAAAGCATGATGGCGAGACCCTGCCAACTTGGAGAAGCAATGCGGCAGGGCCGGTTTGAACTGGGAATTGGTTTACTTGTGCAAGAGCCGTGGATCTCGAAAGTCCGGAACATCCAGCCATTGTGATTGCTACGCTGAACACTATAGCAATCAAAATCGGTCGTTCCGAACTTTCCATGTGCCGAATGATAGGGTACTCACAGGCTGATTTCAATGACATCCATCCGACAGCAAGCCACATCGTCCTGCGAAGCTGGGGCGGCACATGATTCGATTATTGCAATAGTTCATGCAAATGGTAGAAGCGACCGGGATCGAGCGGCACAGGATCTGGCTCGCTGATTCCGAGCTTTTGCAATAACTCTAGAGGCCGCAGCACTTCTGTTTTTATTTTGATTGTTGTCTTTTTCTCGTTCCTCACACGAGACACGAGATTTGGAAGGCCTTTCATCTCCAACGTCAACAGAGCGTCAAGGCCGTTACGCTCTGCCGTCCATAAGTGAAAAACATCAGGACAATTCTCCGAGCTTCCCGATCTCTCACAAAGGAACTGAAACCACTCAATGTTTCTCAAACTTTCAATCTCAAATGCGGTCAAGCCAATCATGGCTGCATGTCGTATGAGCTCAGCAACCTGTTCTTTCCTAAGGGTGCAAAGCCACTGAAAAAACGCAATCTGGTTCGCCTCGCCAAGGACAACACCTGCCTTTCGGTCCTTCTTCCCGCCCTTTGAGAGGATATCCGTTAGGTTTACGGTTTGCCTGAATCTCGAACGTTCGAGGGCGGGCAGGCAACGATGAATGGTGCAGCCTGTCAGGGCGTTGCACATCCCGAGCTGTATTTGACCCCTTGCTCTCTCGAACTGAATCTCGGTGTAGTCATACGCCTCGATATCCCCTTCGCGGATGAGTCGTCCGACCGTAAACAGAGCTTCCTTTTGTGCTTGATATTTACGGTTCTTGTCTGGTGATTTTCGCACCAAGCCGTGAACAGGGAGGATGACTTTGGTATTGCCCCAACGCTCTGAGCCCCGCCTGATAGAAGGCTCTGCAAACTCAGAATGGCTGAAAACTCCATTATCAAGCAAGATTCGCATGGAGGTATCTGTTATTCCTTTCGATGCTTCCAGCAGCCAAATGCGCCTCTGATCGTTCAACATACACTCTCAGTGATCAAAAGGTACATTACTGGTGGGGGGGCGCTTTCGCTTCCGTCACCCCAACGTACTTGTCGGCTCCTCCATAATAAAAAAGGAACCGAGTGCCCTGGCGCACCATGCCCTCCACGAAGACCACGTTCGGCACCTGGCCTACTTTCTCCCACGTCAGCTCCGGAGCAAAGATCGGCTGCTCGCTGCGATAAAGAACTTTCCGCGGGTCTTTGCGATCGAATACGGCGACGGCCGTGCGATAGACGAGCTTGTCGTCAGCGCCGTTATAGATGAGCACAATGCCATCGGAGGTCAGGATTGGCGCGGGTCCCGGTTCGACCACGCGCGAATCGAACATGCCCGGCCGTCGTGGCAGGACGGGAGTCTCCGTTTCCTCGGTCCAGTGAAGCAGATCGGCGGAGGACGCGAGCCCCATCTGGTCCGTGCCGTCGGCCGCAGTCCCCAGGAAATAGATCCAATACTTGCCCGCGATCTTCTCCGGGACAATCGCGCCGGACTTTGTCCACTTTACGTTCCAGTTACCCTTGTTGGCAGGGAGGATCACGCCCTTGCGCTCCCAGTGCACCAAATCGTGGGATGTAGCCAGGCATAGCTGCGCGTCTTTCGTGTTGTAGCCCGTGTAGGTCAGGTAATAGGTATCGCCGATCTTCACCAGCCGCGGATCCTCGACGCCGCCGTCTTTCTCATAATCGGTCTCAGGGCCGAGGACAGGCTCGGGACGCCGCGTGAAGTGCACCCCGTCGCTGCTCTCCGCATAGCCCAGCCGCGACGTGCCGTGCTTGTCCTGTGCACGATAGATCATGACATATTTGCCGTCATGCATAACCACCGCGGGATTGAAGGTTCCGGCTGACTCCCAGCCATCACCCTGCGGCGACAGGATGGGATTTTGTGAGACTCGACTCCACGCTCCGAAGGGCAGCTTCCAACTCGCCGCGAACAGCAGCACCGAGCACGCGAGCAACAAGGGAGCCGCACGACGCGAGAAGCCTTTCACGCGCATAGGGAAGGCATTCTAATCGCAGCAAGTCGAAAAAAGTAGCCGGGTGATTCCGAAACCTGACGTTCACACACAAGTGGACCGACGGCAGTCAGAAGATGAGCAAGACGCCAAGATAGGATTGCGAGTGTAATGGCGATTTTGCGCCAACTATGGGGCAGGCTCCGAACTAGACTACTTTCCAGCTTTGAGTAACGACTGGGATGGAGGCTTCTGTGAGGGGCTTGTTGAATCGCGAATTAACCTTACCGCGAGGGAACACACATTCCAGATAAAGATTAACGAACAAGGGCCAGCTGCCCGAGGCCGGAAACGAAGACATCGTTATCGAAACAAGCGCGGGAAGCTCACGTTCCTACTGTGTTCCTTCGTCACTGCCAAAGATCCGTTCCTTCAACGGCCTTGCATTGCGAAGCGCATTCGGCACATGGAACAGACGGAGTTCCTGGCTTGAGCTGCCGACGGCAAGTCCGGCCAAGCCCGAACGTAATTGAATCAACACCGCTCCGGCTACCGGCTCCCCCTCGGGAGTGGTCAGGTAACACGCAGAATCAGTTGGGATGGTGGACGTGACCAACTCCACGACCCCAGTCACGCGAGCATCCGTAACCGTCACCGAACCGCTCGCTAGTGCCAATATCGGCTGATCAGTGATTTCAACATCAATGCTCACCGCGACGTTACCCCGCTGAACTTCAGGGCCGGGCCATTCGGACATCATGTTGGCGGTAATTCGATCAACAAGATCGCGCACTGTTCTTAACTCTGATGGCTCGTTTCCGAACTGCGGAATGATCGGCGTCAGCTCACAAATCTCTGAACGCTGGGCCTCGGACAAATGGGCGTTAGGCTGCAGAACGACATATGGGCCTTCACGCCACTCTAGATAGGACACCGGAATTTCCGTAACGTGCGAGAGATCAATCGTCGCAAACGGCGGAACCTTCCCACGCACAATCTTGAGGCATTGCACCCCGTGTGCGGCAGCCTTTCTGAGCGCTGGTGCTGTGTAGCCCGACGCCGAAACGATATTTCTTCTGGTAATCGATGGCATGTCGGCGAACTTTTGGCAGATCCCCTCCACGGGTACGACATCCAAACGGCGACCTCGATCTTTGACTTCGATTCCGGCCAACCCATGCTCACCCGCTGTCGCGATAACGATGTCGACGTCCCGCCGAGATTCGGATGCTTCATCGAACACCTTTTCACCAAGCACGATCGATATGTCTTCTCGTCTCGTGAGTACGTATAGAAACCCTGTTACGTAGTGAATATCGGTTTCTGACAGCATCGATCGCTAGTAAACTGCCGCACCGGGCGCAGAGTCAAGGGCCAGCCAACGGAAAGGTCCGTAAAGCGGGCCGCCTAGCGGCAGCCTGCGTGGCGTGTTTCGGCGGACGTTGCGGCCTTGTAGTCGATCAGTAGTGCTCTCATCGGTGCTTGTCGAGGGGATCATGCTGGTTACCCAAATTACCGAGAAAGGCAGGGCTGACCAGCGTGATGAGCACGGCTAACTGTTGAGAACAGGCCAAGTCGTAACCTATCCTCGACGACCCATGAACTTGATCGCGTACGAGGTAGCGATGTCACAACACCTATCCCTGTATGTGGTGTCCTACGAACTCCCGACGTTCAGGCGGCGCGGGTAATGCCCGGTGATCTTGGAAAAGAACCGATGAAATCGATGGACACTGCGCACGGGAGGCAAGAACATGAATGGACACTGACCCGGCACTAACTCGATACCATGCACCCGGCAAAATTCGACTGCTTCCGCACTAACCGAGCCTTGGCCGCCGCCTCGATACATCCAGATTCGTTTTATGCCAGCTTCGGCACAATCGCGCACCACGGAATTCGTGACTGCCGGCGATGTCAGCAGCAGCGCCGCGTCTGGGGCGGGCTGAATGTCCTGGACGCGAGCGAAACAGCGCCGTCCCATGATCTCTGGAATATTGGGATTTACGGGCAAAACTTCATATCCATGGCGGGAGAGCTCTTCGAATAGAGAGGTACTGATGTTCTGTGGTTCGCGGGAAATCCCCACCATAGCGATACGTTCTTGGGACAGGAAAGTCTCGATTGTATTCAAGGACACATTCGCCGCCATGCCGTTCCTCCATAAGCGGTAGCTTTAACTCACCTCTGTTTTACCCAAGCTCGCGGCGCAAGTCTGTGACGGCAGACACCAGCCCATGTAGTCCGGTGATGGGAGGGTTTCCGAAATCCTACATGGAGGGGACCGAGACCTTGGTGGGGTATTGACTTCGGATGTGTAGGCGCTCACAATCCGTGGCCGGGAAAATCGATCGTTCTTTCCTCATAGCGCAAATGTGGTGCTGGGCTGGCCAGTTCTACCGGGGTGGCCGTTTTTTCGAAGACAGCGCTTCGCGTTGTCGGGACCAAACAGTATCATGGGCGTCAGCAAGTCTATGCGGCCTCGCGTATCTCTGGCTGGCGTTTCATGAAATTCCGCCTTCTAGTGGACCTTCTCCGCCTGCGCTGCACCGGGTACGCACAGGAATTCCCGCCAAAGCGGCACGGCAATGGTGAGGTAGGATCGCCATGTAAGTCGAATTGTCGGATTCCTGCACCAAAGCGGTATGGGATAAGCACCTCTCGGCCAGGTGTCCAGACCAAGGCCGAGAGGATTCCGTCAACCCTGTGCCATGACGAAGGGAGAAGTATCACATGGCAACAAGAGACGTCGCCCCATTAGAGTCCCGAGCTGCCGGGAGGTTACACACACAGAGTCCTCGTCGTAACATGTCCTAATACCGACACCCTTCCTGCCTTGAACGATACGCTTGGACGAAGTACTTTGTTAACTGTGTTCCTACTGCACGCGGCAAAGCGTCTTGGCGACGGTATCCTCTGCGTTGTCCTGCTTCTTGCAGTTCTCGGAACTACCTGCGGCTTATCCGCGCAAGCCAAACCCGGCTCGGGCAGCATCCTTGCAGGAAGCGCCTACAAGCGCGGCGAAACTGCCTTGCAGAACGACGACGTGGTCACGGCACGTACCGCGTTCGAGCAAGCGGTTACGCTAAGCCCGGACAATCCCCAGTTTCAGAATGCCCTGGCAGAAGTGATGCTGCGCCAGGGCGACGTTGACGGCGCGATCTCGCACTTCCGGACCGTGATTCGCTTGGCGCCCGATGCGGCGCTGCCTCACGCGGAACTGGGAAAGGCCTTGGAAGCCAAGGGCTCGCTTGACGAAGCAACCGCCGAGCTTACCCAAGCGGTGAAACTCGCTCCGCAAGAGCCGGAGGCGCATCGCCAAATGGCTCGCGTACTGAGCATGCAGGGAAAAACCGACGACGCGATTGCAGAGATTAAGCAAGGGCTCACCCTAGCTCCTGATCGGCCGGAATTGCACGACGATCTGGGAGCACTACTGGCACAGAAAACGCAATTTGTTGAGGCGGGGAACGAGTTCCGAGCCGCACTGAAACTCGACCCGTCCTATCAGCCAGCGATGTTTCACCTCGGCGTGACGTTATTGCAATCGGGCGACAACGACGGCGCCGTACAGTTGCTGACCCAAGCGACGCAAGCTAATCCCAAGGACGGAATGGCGTTCTACTACCTCGGGAACGCGCTGGAAGCAAAGCACGACAACGCGGCGGCCCTCCAAGCCTATCAACAGGCGGCGCAACTTGTGCCCGACATGGTTCCTCTGGAAACTCGGCTGGGCCAGCTTTTGCAGCGTTCTGGGGATCCGGAAGGCGCCGCCGTGGCGTTCCGAAAAGTCGTTGCGCTCACGCCGAACGATCCCGAGGCCTACAACAATCTTGGGCTGGCGTTGATGCAGCACGGCGAAGGACCAGCCGCGGTGAAGGAGTTTCAGCAGGCCTTGAAGCTGCGCCCGGATGACGCGGCCTTCCGCGGAAATCTTGCTGTCACCTTGTTGCAGCAGTCCGAATTCGACGCCGCAGCCGAGCAGTTGCGGGAAGCGCTCAAGCTGGCTCCAGGCAATGCGTCGCTGCATTACAATCTGGCGCTTGCGCTAAAGTTCAAAGATAATTTGCCGGGGGCAATTGCCGAATTCCAACAAGCCATTGCGTTGGATCCTCAGCTTGCGGACGCTTACTACACTCTAGGAGTAACGCTGTGGCAGAAAGGCGATTTTCCTGCCGCCGCCGAGCAGTTGCAACACGCGGTCCAGGTCAAGCCGGACTATGCCGAAGCTTACTACATGCTGGGCACAGTGCTGAAGCAGATGAACAAATTGCCGGAAGCGGCGCGAGCGTTGCGTGAGGCCATACGCCTGCAACCCGATTTACTGGGCGCGCACACCAACCTGGCCGCCGTGTTGCGTGAAATGGGCGATGCCTCCGGAGCAGAAGCCGAAAGCCGTGCGGCTGAACAGCTGACTAAACAAAAGACCAGTCTTCAGGCCGCCACCTTCGCGACCAATTCCGGCAATCGTTTGCTTAACGCGGGCGATATTGACGGAGCGATCTCGCAATATCGCAACGCAATTCAGCTAGCTCCCAGCTATGCACCGGCACATCATCAGCTGGCGATCGCCTTATCGCGCAAAGGGCAACCGAACGAAGCGGCGCAGGAATTCAAGAAGGCTTCAGAGCTCGACCCCAGGTTGAAATCTTCGTTACCCTAACGAGGCCCCGGAATTGTCATTACGAGCGAAGCGAGGAATCTGCTGTTGCGTACGCCGGGGTGGGCCGCTGAGGAAAAACAACAGATCCCTTGTATCTTAGCTGACACTGTTAGCCTGGGCCATCTTGAGGTAAGAGGAAGGCAGCGGGCTTCGGCGGGAGGCCGAGCAGATCCCGAGGCGCGTAGTCAGCAGCCTGCAGCGAGAGCGGCCCCCGCCCTACCTTTCTCACGCCGTGGAGAATCCGAGGCCTTAGAGCCTGCATTCACAAGGCTGGCGGGAGAGGATGCACAGGGTCGGGAGCCGAAGTCCAGCTTAAAACGGAGGCCGACCATGAACAAGAGCAAAGCTGGACAGAAACAGAACTGGTACGTGGGGATCGATGTCAGTGCGCGGGAGTTGGTGGTGGCCTTGGGGCAGCAAGCTGCGAGCTCGACCCTGGAGCGTTATGCCAACACGGCGGCGGGACAGCAGCAGTTGGCCCAGCGGCTGCGGGGTTTGCGGGCGGAGGCGGTGGTGGTTTGTCTGGAAGCCAGCGGTAACTACAGTCTGGATGTGGCCTTGGTACTGGCGCGCCTGGGAGCCGGGGTGAAGTTGCAGGTGGCCAATCCGCGGCGGGTGCGGCGGTTCGCCGAATCGCTGGGGCAGCGCAGCAAGACCGATCCGGTGGACGCGCGGGTGCTCTGCCAGTATGCCGAGCGCATGCCGCTGGTGGAGTGGCAAGCACCGACGGCGGCAGCTTTGCGGTTGCGCGCGCTAAGCCGCACCATTGCGGCGCTGGTCCGCATGTGTACCCAGCACAAGAACCGGCAACATGCCCTGGCCGCCAGCGCTGCGCTGCCCGCTTGCCTGGTGCGCGAGCTGCAGGCGCAAGTGCGTTACACCGAGAAGCGCATTGCCAAGTTGCGGCGCGACGCCGTGCGGCTGATCGCCGGCGAACCCGGCTTGGCCCGCCGCTGGCAGTATCTGCTGAGTGTGCCAGGGCTGGGCGAAAGCAGCGCCCTGGCGGTGCTGGCCGAGCTGGCGGTGCTGCCCGACACGCTGGACGAGCGGCAGTGGGTGGCGCACGCCGGTCTGGATCCCAAGCATCATGAGTCGGGTTCCTCGATTGCGCAGAAACCCCGCATCAGCAAGGCCGGTAACCGCTACCTGCGCGCCGCGCTTTACATGCCGGCGCTGGTGGCGGTGCAGCATGATCCCTCGCTGCGGGCCTTTTATCAGCGCCTGCTGGATCATGGCAAAGCCAAGCTGCAGGCGCTGGTGGCGGTCATGCGCAAACTGCTGCATGCGGCTTGGGGCATGTTTCGCAACGATCAACCTTACGATGGAGCCAAACTGTGCCCGCAGGCGTAAAAAGAGAGAGGTTCTCCGGCACCTCTCCAGAGAAAAAAAATCTTGAAATCGAAGAGAGAATCTCACGGCGTGAAGGCCGTTCGTGATGACGATTCAGATTGCGTGCTCTTAGTTACGACCTATACTTGGCGGGATCGCGACCGTTACAAAGGGAATCCCGGCGCGATACGGAACATCATGCAAAGACATACTCTGTCCCGGCAGGTCGCATGCCTGATTCTCGGTGTTAGTGTTTTTGCCCCCACGGTGCTCGCCCAGGCCCAATTCAATGACTGCCAGGCTTCGCCAGGCGAGCTCGCCCTGTCGCGCAACGCGCAGAGTTGGCAGTTTCTCGACGCGGTTGGGCCGCATTCGGCATTGTTCGGGCGTGAAGACGGGAACTTCGAGGCCTGGATCTATCCACTCAAGCTATTGCGCGACTTCCACCTCACTTTCCATCTTGGTAGCCATGTAATTCCAGCCAACACTTTGCCAAGGACGGTCACGGTGCGGCCGGACTCAACTTCCATCCGCTATGTCTACGACTCGTTTTCCGTGTGCGAGACCTGGTTCGCGCCGCTGCACGATACGGGCGCAGTAGTCTCGCTGCAACTCGAAAGTTCTGAGCCGGTGGCGATTGAGGCGTCCTTCGCGCCCGATGTGGCATGGATGTGGCCCGCCGGCTTGGGAGCCGGTTACGTCGAGTGGGATTCCACGATGCGAGTTTTCAACTTCGGCGAGGAGGAGCATCGCTTCTATGCGGTTGCCGGATCGCCGGAAGCCAGCGACATTCGTCAGGCCTACTCCACGAACTATTCGTCCGCGACCACCGACGGTTTTCAGTTTGGGCCGGCAGTGAAGGGCTCTGCGACCTACCGTTTTGTTTTGGCGGCATCGTTCAAAGAGAAAAAAGAGGCGACGGATCTCTACCAGAAGCTGCTGGCCCAATATCCGCAGCTTCAGCAGGAGGCGCGGGAGTACTACAAGCACTATCTGGACGACACGGTCTCGCTCTCTCTCCCCGACCGCGACTTGCAGACCGCATACGACTGGTCGCGCATCAGCCAGGTGCAGGGACTGGTGGATGATCCGTTCGCCGGCGAAGGATTGATTGCGGGCTATGACCTGTCTGGCGCCAATCATCGGCCAGGATTTAGTTGGTTCTTCGGACGCGATTCAATGTGGACCGCACTAGCTCTGGATTCCGTCGGCGATTTCCAAACCACGCGCGCGGCGCTGGAATTTCTGGCGAAGTATCAAGGTGCAGACGGACGAATCCCTCACGAGGTGCCGCAGACCGTCAGTCTTGTCCCGTGGTTCAAGCTGTACCCGTACGGCTTCGCTTCGGCCGACGCGACACCGCTGTACATCATTGGCACAGCCGACTACGTTCGCGCCAGCGGCGACCTGGCCTTCGCGCGCGCAAAGTGGGACAGCCTCTGGCGCGCCTATCAATGGCTGTGCTCCACCTATGGCGCGAATGGTTTGGCCAAGAACCAGGGCATCGGTCATGGATGGATCGAAGGCGGTCCGCTACTGCCGGTCTCTTCCGAGCTTTACCAGACCGGTGTAGTCATCGAAGCGCAGCAATCATTGGCCGGCCTGGCGCACCTGCTGCATAAACCGGAGGCGGATTCTCTCGCCCAGGAAGCGGTGGCTCTCCAGGAACGGATGGAAACCGCGTTCTGGTCTCCGGACAAAAACATCTATGGTTACGCGCTCAATGTGGAGGGCAAGCGCATCGATCGGGCTAGCGTCTTAGGCACAGTGCCCATGTGGTTCGGGTTGCTCGACCAGCTGCACGGCCAACAGTTTCTGAATGAACTCGCCGGACCGCGACACCAGGCCGACTGGGGAATGCGCATCATCCCGGAAGACGATCCCCTGTACGACCCAATCGGATACCACTTCGGCAGCGTCTGGCCGCTGTTCACGGGATGGGCCTCTGTTGCAGAGTACCGCTACCACCGAAGCTTGCCGGCGTATGCCAATCTTCGCGCGAACGCGCAACTGGTCTTCGATGGCTCGCCGGGACGCGCTACGGAAGTGCTCTCTGGCCGCTATTACACGCCGGTCGCCACCAGCAGCTCGCATCAGATCTGGTCTTCGGCGATGATCGTGAGCCCTCTGCTACGCGGGATGATGGGTATCTCGGTTGACGCGCTGAATTCGACGGTCAGGTTCGAACCGCATGTACCGGCAAACTGGACGGACTTCGCAATCCGGAACGTGCCGATGGGCGCCACCTCTGAGGCATCGGCAACGACTCTGACGCTGTCGTACCACCACGGCGCCGGCGAGATTACGCTGGAAGTAACAAGGCACGGCGGCCAACGCGTTCAGCTCGAATTCCTGCCATCATTCAGCCTGCGAACCCGCGTTCTAAGCGCGGAAATCGATGGCAAGCCGGCCAGTTTCCATGTGGTCCAGCCCGCCAACGAAGTCGACCAACACATCATGATTCCCGTACCGATAACGGCCGACCACACAGTCATTCGCATCCGCATGGACCGCGACTTCGGGATTGCCTATCCTTACGTGGCGCCGGCAATGGGCGCCGTTAGCTCGAACCTGAAATTCATCTCCGAGCGCTGGAACGACACGCACGACCGGCTTGAACTGCAGGTTGCTGGCGCGGGCGGAGCAAAGTATCGCGTCCCGTTGGCCGGGGATCTCACCGGAGTCACGATAAGCGGCGCGGAGCTTTCGGAGAACTCGCTCCAGATCGAGTTCCCGCCCCGGCCTTCAGACATGTACACCACGAAAGCGGTGGTCTTGCAATTTCGGCCGCATTGATTCGCTGGGCTGTGCAGCACGGCCTTCCTTGCCTACCTCGCAGTCGTCTTACGACTAGTATAAAAAAATCCGTGACTAGTGCATTTTTAATATTGACAAGCCGTTAAAAATTTCTTGACAGATGACGCCTGTGGCAATTAGTTTCTCTTCACACCAGTATTGTGACGAGGGTCACGTGCCGGTGTGACTTGGTATCTCGGGCCACCTGACACGAAGAAATAAATAAATGATGATGAGTATCTGCTCCAAATTCGCAGATGCGGTAAAGTCGGGCGATCCCTTCCTTTGGCAGTCCTCTTCTCTCTCTGATTTCCAGCACCCGATCAGCACGAAAAAGAAGCAACTGACGCAAGTGTCCAGGGCCAAAGCGAAGGCCAGCGCTGCGTACGACCAAGTTGTGGGGGACAAAATAATGAAGAAGCGGTGGGTAGGGTTTGCGGTAGCGATCATGGTTCTTTTCCTGGTTCCGACGCTGTCCTTCGGGCAGGTGACATCCGGCACCATCTTTGGGACGGTGACCGATCAGCAAGGCGCGGCGGTCCAGAACGCGACGGTCACGATCACGGACTTGAGCAAAGGCACAACCGACACCGCTACGACGAATGAGTCGGGAAACTATACGGTGACCCACTTGATCCCGGATAACTACTCGATCAAGATTGAGGCGACGGGTTTCAAGGCCTTCGAGCAAAAGGGCGTCACCGTAGTCGCGGATGCCTCCCAGCGCGTGAACGCTCAGATGCAGGTTGGCTCCACGTCTCAGACCGTGGAGGTCACCGCCGAGGCGCCGCAGCTACAGACTGACAGCGCGGACGTCGGCATCTCGTATAACGAGCGCTACGTGGAGAACCTGCCGGTTTACGAACGCAACTTCACCGCGTTTGAGTTGTTGTCGCCCGGCACTCAGCAATTGGCCGGCTGGAACCATGCCGCAACTGAGAACCCGCAAGGCGGTCTGCAGATTTTTGTTAATGGCCAGCACTTCAGCGGCACCGGCTTCCAGTTGGATGGAACCGACAATCAGGACCCCATTCTGGGCATTATCGTCATCAACCCCAACCTCGATGCGATTACTCAAGCTACCGTCGGGTCTCAGTTTTACGATGCTGAGCAGGGCAAGGCCATCGCCGGTCTGGTGACCGCGCAGACCAAGTCCGGTACCAACGAATTGCACGGCAGCGGCTTCTGGTTCCGGCGGACCGACGCCAACCAGGCGCGCGATCCGTTCACGCAGTCTACTCCCAATTCCATCACCGGCAAATTCATTCCTTCTGACAAGTGGAACCAGTACGGTGGCACCATCGGCGGTCCGATCATCAAGAACAAGTTGTTCTTCTTTGGCGATTACCAGGGCACGAAGGAAACCACCGGTGTCACCAACGTGCTTACCGTCCCGACGACACACGTCGTGCAGACCTGTACTGCTGCCACGGGCTTCTGCGATCTGAGTCAGTACCTGGGGCACGTGAGTGGCGGCGGCACGATTAACGGTCAGACGATTCTGGGTGGGCAGGTTTTCTTGCCCAGCGTGAACAATACTGGCAATGGCTACATGGGGGCCATCAACAATATAGTCCCGAACAACATGATCCCGGTTGCCCTGCTTTCTCCACAGGCGGTGGCAGTTCTGAAGGACTTTCCAGCGCCGACCAACGACGGTCTGACCTCGAATTACGTTGCTTCCGGCGCCGGCGCTTTCAAACAAAACGCCTTCGATACCCGCATTGATTACGACTTAAACGAAAAAAATCAGATTTACGGCCGCTTTAGCTTGGCCTACTTCAATCTCTCGGGCAATCCTTCGTTGGGTGCACTGGGAGGCATCGGCTTCGGTCCGGGGCCAGGTTTGGCGGGAACCTCGAACGTCCACAACTACAGCTTGGCCTCAGGGTGGACCCACACCTTCAGCCCGAGCTTCTTGATGGACGTCCACTTTGGCTGGTTCAGATACAATCCCCAGACCGCATTCTGGGACCAGGGCCAGACTCCGGCAACCGGTTTCGGTATTCCTGGGCTTAACCTACCCTCGCAACCCTTGCTGACCTCGGGGTTGCCGTACTTCAATTTGGGTGGCAATAACCTGGCAGGCAACCAGACGGTTTCCGACTTTGGTAACGGTCTGGGTGTGCAGCGTTGCAACTGTCCCTTGACGGAGAAAGAGAACCAGTATCAGGCGGTTGTGAACTTTACAAAAATACGCGGCAACCACACCTTCAAGTTTGGTGCTGACGTCCGCTTTGCCACCAACCTTCGGGTGCCCAGCGACCAAAACCGTGCCGGCCAATTGACATTCGCGCAAGCGGGCACTGGGGACGGCAACGTAGGCGGAATGAACTTGGCCACCTTCCTGTTCGGTGATGTAACCTCGTTCTCGCGCTTCGTCAGCAGCACCTCGGATGCTGTCGACCAGCAGTGGCGCATGTTCTACTACGGGCAGGACACCTGGCGTGTGTCCCCCAAGCTGACCTTGAGCTATGGACTGCGCTGGGAGGTTTACTTCCCCGAATTCGTGAACGGGAAGGGCAACGGCGGCTTCTATAATATTGTTCAGGGCATCGGCCGAGTCGCTGGCTACGGGCCTTACGGTCTCAACGGCAACATCGGCAACGACTGGCACGCCTTTGCACCTCGCGTAGGTCTGGCCTATCAACTGTACGAGAAGACCGTCATCCGGGCGGGATTTGGCATAAGCTACGATATGGGAGTTTTCGGGTCGAACTTCGGTCATAGCGTGGCCCAAAGTCTGCCGGTGCTGCTGGCACAGCAAAACAATGCTCCCGGCGCTTTCAACAACTTCGCCCCGGCATTCAACCTTGGTCCTGGTGGTTATCTGAGCACTCTGCCGGGGGTGATAACCGGCGCGCCCGCTGGGGTTTTCCCGGCGATTCCCGCGAATGGCCAGTTGCCGCTGCTGGGTCCCACCAACAACGCTCAGCCCTATATCCGTCCGCTGAGCCAGACCCTGCCCGCAATTGGAGTGTGGAACCTCACGATTCAGCAGCAGATCGGCAAGAACTCCACCCTGGAGATGGCTTACATCGGAAACTTGGGCAGGCACGGGTTTGCGGGTGATGGTCCCAGCTACAACGTCAATCAACAATTCGCCAACGGTAGTTACCCGCTGCAAAACAAGTTCACGTATCCCGGATATATCGATCCGGCGACTGGTCAGACGCTGGTTTGCTGCAATACGGGTGTCAACAACTATTTAGGCAACAATGCCAACTCCAGTTACAACGCCTTGCAGGTGAAGTTCAATCAGAACTTCTCGAACGGACTACAGTTCATCACTCACTTCACCTGGTCAAGGGCGCTGCACTACGACAGCAACTATTTTGCTGACGTTCAGTCCGTTGCCTACGGCCCCGACGACCAGAACCGTAACCTAGTGTGGGTTTTTAGTGGCGTGTACAGCTTGCCGTTTGGTAAGGGCGCGAAGTTTGCCAGCGGCGTAAGTGGGGCAATGAATGAGGTCATTGGCGGCTGGCAAATGAGCTTCACCAATAACTGGGCTAGTGGCCTGCCGTTTACGCCTACGCTGAGCAGCTGCCCTGGCAATTCCTCGGGCGTCTGTCGGCCTGACAATGGGCTTGTTAGAAGCTCCTTCCAGCTCGGACCCAGCGGCCTGATCCATCCCGCGGGCGGTGGTAATCCCTACGTCCAGTACTTCACCCCGGTTCTTGTGGGTGGAGCATGGCTCAATCCAGCCACCGGGACGATCGGCAATGCTGGCTTTGACGCGTTGTACGGCCCCTCCGACTACACCGCCCAGGCGGCCATCATGAAGAACTTCCAGCTTACCGAGCGCTTCAAGTTCCAGTTCCGCATGGACGCCTATAACATCTTCAACCACAGGGCGTTGGGCTACTCCCAAAACCAGGGCGGCGGGGGAAGCTGCGTGGCGTTTGTGCCCGGGGGCAACTGCGGCAATGGCGGCCAGATTCAGGACATCCTGTTTGGAACGACTATGCGTGAGTTGCAGTTCGGCTTGCATCTGTTCTTCTAGGCAGGGAACGACAAGCTTTTTCACAGGAGGGGGCCGGAGTGCTCCCTCCTAATTTTTGAGTTCGGCCCGTGAGGGCGGTTGTTCGCTTGGGGTGCCCCGTTCTAGCCCTCCTTAGGCTAGGGCGAGGCAGTTTTAGGGAACGTTCACCAACCCGTTCCGAATGGCAAAGACGACCAACTCCGCCGTCTTGTGTATACCCAGCGCGTCCATGATATTGGCACGATGCACCGCAACGGTGTTGGCGCTCAGGTTGAGTTGGCTTGCGATCTCCTTGTTCGACTTGCCGTCGACAATCAACTGCAGGATCTCCAACTCGCGGCTGGTCAGTCCTGTTTCACGCTCGCCCTTCAGCGTGGCCAGGCGATCGATCTGAGGATCGAGCACAACCTCCCCGGCCGCGACTCGCCGGATCGCGGTCACCAGTTCCAGATCGACAGCGTTCTTCAACACGTAGCCACGCGCGCCTGCGTCGAACGCCTGCCGCACCCACGTATTCTCGGAATGCATGCTGAGCATGAGGACCGCGACATTTTTGTTTTCCTCAATGATGCGCCTGGTCGCGGCCAAGCCGTTCACTCCCGGCAACGCGCAATCCATGACCACCACATTGGGACGCAGCGTTTTCGCCAGTTGTACGGCTTCTTCCCCGTCGCTGGCCTCGCCGCGCACGTCGATATCAGATTCGTCTTCCAGAAGCCGGCGGAAGCCACGCCTGACCAGTGCGTGATCGTCAACCAGCAATACTGAGATCTTGTCAGCCATGCCATCCTCAATCATTGGAATCGATGCCGTCTCTTGGAACCGACAATCGCACCAGTGTCCCACCGCCAGTGGATTGCACAAACTCGATAGCGCCGCCTACCAGTTCGGCGCGCTCCCGCATTGCGACCAGGCCAATGCCCTTACGCCCGTCCGGCTGAAAGCCGCCGCCATGGTCTTCCACTTCCAGCCCCAATCGATCAGGCTCAAACCGCAGGCGAACCCAGGCTTCCTTTGTTCCGGAGTGACGGGCAACGTTGTTCAACGCCTCCTGCAACACTCGATAAATGTGAATGCCCGCACTACTCTCCACGGGAAAGGGCGTCCCCACCTTGTTGTAGTGTATGACGATTCCGTTCTGCCGTTCTACCATGGGCAGGTACCAGTCGATGGTGCTATCCAGCCCGGCCTCTTCGAGCGTGACGGGGTGCAGCGCCTGCGACAGGCTGCGCACCTTGTCGAGGGCCGACTGCGCGATCTCCGACACCTCCTGCAAATCGGCATGCAGGGGCGACCCGTGGGGAACCAGTCGACCGGCCCTTCGCAACATGGAGCCGACGGCCGTCAGGATCTGCCCGAACTCGTCGTGCAGTTCGCGCGAGATGTGAAGCAGTGTCGATTCCTGGGTAGCGATCAGCTTCTGCGCGAGTTCGCTGCGCTGCTCGGAGAGGCGCGATATATGAGCGAAAAGCCGCCGCGTCAAACGGATCAGATACACGCTGGTGAGCACGATCGCGATCAGCGTGGCAACCAGAAACAGATAAACCTGGCGTTGCACGCCGTCATAAATTCGTTCGATGCGCTCGACCGCTTGTTGCTCGCTTTCGTTATTGGCCACCAGCAGCCGCGCCACGGCGGTGCTGAGAGCCGCCACCCGCGGTTGCAAGGAAGCGCGGATCTCGTCCCTCGCTTCTTGCTCTTTCCCTTCGCTTGCCAGAGCAAAAGTACGATCGGACGCAACCCAGAACTGCGCCAGCGAGTCCTCCAGGTACTGCCGCTGCTCTGGAGTACGATGCGCCACCGACAGGTTCTCCTGCAACCGCAGCGCATCGTTCAAGTCGCCTTGGACGCGCCGAAATTGCGCCGACCACGCCCTCAAGGGATAAGGCTGGCTCGGGTCGAGCATGTCGCGCAGGCCCAGTCCCAGAGAGTTAAGGTCGTTCTGGATGCGCAGCAGTTGCAGGGAGTCTCTTCGGTTGCGGTCGATCACGTCGCGCTGCAACTTTCGCAGGCCGGAAAGCTGATACGTGATGTACGCGGTGTACGCCACCACCGCTCCCAGCGTAATGACGAGGCCAAGCAGCAGAGCCACGGTGGGAGATCGTTTCGCTCGTAGGCGCTGTGCCACGCCCTGAGGATACAACGCGAGCGCCGCGAGTGGAAAAGTAGTGCGGCCCTTTAGCTGGATTATTCATGAGGGGCCCACGCCTTGAAGGGGCACGGCACGGCTGAAGCCATGCCCCTTCAAGACTTCCTGTATTCCGGTCTACACCAACGCTCTACTCGGCCCTCACGATCGGAGGAGCGACAAATCCAAATTCATGCTCGACCGCGGACGCCACCGCCAGCGCGACCTCGTCTTCGAACGGACGCGCGACGATCTGGACCCCGATCGGCAGTCCCTCCGGCGACCGCCCAACCGGCAGCACGGCTGCGGGAGCCGCCAGCACATTAAACCACTGGGTGTAACGCATCACGTCGAGATACTCCACTTCCTGCCCGTCCACCTTCCACTTGCGCTCGCCGTGACGAAAGGCCGGAATCGAACATACGGGACAGAGCAGAACTGGATATTCCTGCATTTGTTGCAGCAGCTTGCCGCGAATCACGTCGCACTCAGCCCAGGCATTCAACAGCTCATCTGCCGTTAGGGGCGGCGCAGCATGAGCGATTTCCAGGAAGCCCTGCAGGGTGGGGCTTAAGTCCAACTCGTGACCCTTTACGAGAGAGTCCACAAACATCGCCCCGCAGCGAACGAAGAATGTCCACCAGAGCTTTCGCGCCTGCTCCAGTCCCTTAGGTCGAAACGGCCGCACGTCGAAGCCTTGTTTCTGCAATTCTCGCAGCGCTGCCTGCACAGCTTGCCTCGTCTCTGGCGTAACCGGCACCAGACCGTCATCTTCGAAATAGCCGATCCGCAGCGTCTTCAAGTCGGCAACAGATATCTGACGTTGTGGGACAGG
Source organism: uncultured Acidobacteriaceae bacterium (assembly GCA_963794545.1). Lineage (GTDB taxonomy): Bacteria > Acidobacteriota > Terriglobia > Terriglobales > Acidobacteriaceae > Bog-257. Next base: position 231,892 of record CAWCEH010000005.1, on the reverse strand, counting down.
CGGGCTGACCGGATCGTTGGGGTCCTGTCCGGAGAGCACTTGGAACAGCAACGCAACGTCGTCCATGGTGCGAGCCATCGGCCCAATTGCACCGAGAATCGAGAATGGGCCCACACAAGCTGGCAGGTGACCATTCCCAGGGATCCGTCCCGGTGTCGGCTTCAGCGAGCAGATGCCGGTGAAGTGTGCGGGTTCGCGGACCGAGCCTCCGCTATCGCTACCGAGGCCGCCGCACGACAGCCCCGCCGCGATCGCAGCCGATTCGCCGCCGCTCGAGCCGCCGGGTGTGTAGTCCAGGTTCCATGGGTTGTTGGTGCGGCCGTAGAGATGGTTGTCCGTCTCGTAGGCCATCAGAAATTCGGGACTGTTGGTGGTACCAAGGATGATCGCGCCCGCATTGCGCAGCCGCGAAACCACGGTGGCGTCCTCGGCCGGGACATTCCCACGGTTGATGAGGCTGCCGATTTCGCAGCGGTGACCTGCAACAGAAATTGACCCCTTCACCGTGACTGGTAACCCGAATAGCGGACAGCGCGGCGCTTTCGAACTCTCCGCCGCACGAACCTGTTCACGCACGCGTTCAGGATCAAAGTCGATAAGCGCATTCAGGCGAGGATTGAGTCGCTCGATCTGGCCGATGTACTCATCGGCAAGTTCCAACGGTGAGATCTTGGATTCTCTCAGCATCGCCAGCAATTCGACAGCCGACTGCTGCGTGACCGGCTTCATGGCATGCCCTTACGGGAGGGCGCCGCCTTCGAAGCCACGGGCGTTTGTGCCTTTCCGTATGGTCGCTGCTGCACAATACCGGCGCCTTCGCGGACGGTGATTGTCTGTCCTGCCGCGACCTTCGATAAGTGATCGACTTGGCCGCTCGGCCAGCGCAACTCGATCTCGTCCACCTGTTGGCGCTGTCCCAGTCCGAAGGTGAGTACCAGTTCGCTGGCCGAAAGATAGCCAGAGCCGCTGTGCAAGGTGAGCGACTGCTTTTCGCCACCGGCGTTTATGGTCACGACCGTGCCAATACCGTCGCGATTCGACTTCGTTCCCGCCAATTTGATCCGCAGGCTGTGGTTGGTTACGCCCTCGTTGCGAAACAGCACCGCCGGGCCGCCGTTGGTGGTCAACAACACGTCGAGATCGCCATCGTTATCGATGTCCGCATACGCCGCCGACCGTCCCACGCGTGGAACGCTAAGATCGGGACCGACCGACTTGGTAGTCTCCACAAACTTGCCACCACCTTGATTGTGAAACAGGTGGGGAGACTGCGCGTATTTCACCCGCTTCTGGATGCGTTCGATTCCGTTCTCGATATGACCGTTGGCGACGAAGATGTCCAGCCAGCCATCCAGGTCGTAGTCGAAGAAGAAGCAAGCGAAGCCGAGCGTGAGCAGGCTATTGCGGCCGACTTCCGAACGCGGCGCCTCATCGACAAATAGACCGTTCCCTTCATTGTGGTACAACGCCATCATCTGATTGGAAAAGTTTCCGATGATGATGCTGGGCCTTCCCGAGCGATCGTAATCCGCCGCGTCAACTCCCATGCCCGCGCGCGCCACGCCGTCTTCGCTGAAGGCAATCCCCGCCGATACCGCGGACTCCGTAAAGGTCCCCTTGCCCGTGTTGATGTAGAGCTTATTGGGCTGGGTGTCATTCGCTACTACGATGTCAGGCCAGCCGTCGCCGTTGGCATCAAGAATTGCCAGGCCCAGCGATTTGGAGGTGTTATCGAGCAGCCCGGCTTTGGCTGTTGCGTCCTCGAACTTGCCATTGCCGAGGTTGTGCCACAAGCGCAGCGATGCACCCTTATACGACTCGGGCGTGCAATACGATTTGGTCGTGCCATCGAGTGTGCAGTAGATATCGCTCTGCGGAGTCCACTGCACATAGTTCGCGACCACCAGGTCGAGCTTGCCATCGCGGTCATAATCCACCCACGCCGCGCTGGTGCTGAACTCATTCGGACCCCACAAGCCCGCCGCCTTCGTCACATCGGTGAACGTTCCGTTGCCGTTGTTGTGAAACAGATGGCTCTGCCCCAGGGCAGTGACGAAAATGTCGTCAAAGCCGTCGTTGTCATAATCTCCCACCGCAACCCCGAGACCGTACATGCTGATCGCCAGTCCCGCCTTCGCCGTCACATCGGTAAACGTCCCGTTGCCATTGTTGTGGTAGAGCTTCAGGGTCGATGGCTTTCCGGAGGCTTGCCAGTCCTGGCCGTTTACCAGGAGAATGTCGGGATAGCCGTCATTGTCATAGTCGATGAATGCGCATCCCGGGCCCATCGTCTCGGGTAGCCATTTCTTTCCGGTGGCGCCATTGTTGTGCGTGAAGTTGATGCCGGCCTGCTTGGTGATGTCACGAAAATGCACTTGTGCGCCAGCGGTGCAAACGAATGCGGCGCACACCAGCAGCGGAGGAAGAAAGAAGAAGACTCGTCTCATGAAGTTCATGGAATGCTTCATTGGCCCTGGTTTTCGTAGTGCGAGGCAGCCGCAACCGGTCTGGCTGGACCGACGGGCGCTGAAACATGTTCGTGGATCGATTGGCGTTCGTTGTTGTCTTCAGGATGCAGCCGGCGATACGGGCCGGTGATGGTTTGCGCGGACTCGTCCGCCTTGAAGCGCAAGTATCGCTTCTGATATTCGTCTGCCTGTTTCAGATCGCCGACCCCGCGGTAGCAAAGCATCATGTTGTAGTTGGCCTGCAGGTCTTCGGGATCGACGGCAAGGGCCTCGCGCAACTGCATGATCGCGTCGCTGTATTTGTGCTGGAGGAAAAGAATGCGCCCCATTTCGTTGCGCACCACGCGGTCTTTGGGATATTGCGCTGCCACCTTCCGCAGGTATTGCAGAGCGCCGTCGTAATCGCCATCGGTGCGGAGTACGCGCGCGTAGAAAAAGTTCGTCCGCGCGAGATCGGGATTCAGAGACAGCGCGCGCTGTAACACCACGCGGGCGCGCTCCATGTCGCCTTCCTGCACCGCCACGCGGCCCAGGTTCACCCACCCATCAGGATTCGACGGGTCCGCCTCAGTGACACGGAGGAACGCGGCCGCCGCGCCCTTCAGATCGCCTTGTAGAAACAACCCAATGCCGTAATCGTTCCAGCGCTGCCACTCCGCTTTCTCAGTGACGACCCTCGGAGCCTCGGTCGGTGCACCCTTGGGAAGCACTCGCAGCTCGACCGAATCTTCGGCTAGAGCAACGATCGGCAGATCGGGAATTTGTTTCACCTTGCCGGAGACAGTGGAAGTGTCGCCATCGAATGTGAACTGGCGATCGTCATAGGCCGGGGTCGTTTGCAGACTGCTGGCGTCCTTCCGGGATTCTCCGGCGTAGCTGAAGTGCGTGTTCCACCAGGAGAACTTGCGATAGCACATGCGGGCCGTAAGGGTAATCTTGTTTCCCGCGTTCTGGGGAATCTTCAGCCGGTAATGAATCGTGTCGGCGGCGCCCGGTGGAATGAGGTGGACGTATACGACCGCGCGGGTCGCCCATGCGTTGCGTTTGTTGATGGGGTTGCCGTGCTCGTCCACCTGCAACGAGCGATAGAAGTGCGCCCCGGGATCGACCGGGCCCTTGCCGCCATCGGTGACGCCGCCGCTCCAGAAGATCGTCTGCCCCTTGTCGTCAACCGCCTTCAACTCCACCCACGTGTCGAAGGCATCGACGGTGCCACCGGGAAAGAAGTGCCCCACCTTGCGAGTGCGTACCACGACGTCAACACGCACACTGTCGCCGCGGCGAACCGCTGCGTTCACTTCGTTCAGCGGAGCCGTTACCGGTGCTGCCGATCCGGTGGTCTCACCCGTGATTGGCATCTCGGCCTCTTCGCCGACGGCGAAAGTGGTCTGTAGCTCGGGATGCGGTGTCGCGCCCGCGTTCGCTTTCGGCGCTGCGGTTGACAGCGCGAAAATATCAATCGACACCACGCCGCTCTTCAGGAAGTTCTGTTCGACATCCATCTGGTGCTGGTCTTGATTCGCAAATGGGAGCGCCGTGTTCGCCGCAGGAAACGCGTGCGAGTGTACTTTGCCCGCGATGTTGCCGAGGTCATGCGAATCCGTGAGCGGCATGTGGCAGTCCTGGCAGCCCTGCGGCTTCGGCGGATAGTAGAACGAGCGCGCACCCAAACCCGAAACGCCACTCGCCTGCCAATTGTCGTACTCGTTGAAGCCGCGGAACCAGCGATAGTTGTTCACCGGCACGTCAAGATGCACCTTGTGGCACGACGAGCAGAACTCCGGCGTCTGCTCCCGCATGAAAGGCTTGAGGAACACGCGGCGATGAGGCTCGGGATTGAGCTTCACGCTGAAATCGTGCAGCCAGCGGACAACGGGATTCTTACTGGCGGCGAGCTCATGCATCTTGGGATAGTCGAGCACGAAGTCGCCCTGGCCCATGGTGCTCTTCACCTTGACGATGGAGTGACACATCATGCAACCCAGTCCCGCCTGCGTCTCTGGCCGGTCCATGATCTGCTTGATGGGCGTGTCCATCATGCCGCTGTAGAGCACAGCGGGGTCGTGACAGCCGCCGCACCAGCGCGAAGGGCGCGTGCCCTCGACGTCTTGCATGTACTCGATACTCTTGCGATACCACTGATTGTTGAACGAAGAAAAATGATGAGCCGAGCTTTGCCACTGCTTGTAAATGTCCTGATGGCAGCGCTCGCAAGCGTCGGACTCCATGAAGTATTTGCTCGGAATGTTGCGATTGCCCGCAACCTGTGCGGAACTGGGGAAGAAAGGACCCTGTGCTCCGTCGCCTTCGCTGTCCATGGACAGCGGTGCCGTGGGAGGATTCTTGATGGCGAACCGCTTGCTCCACGAGCCACGCGCATAAACTGCGCCGATCGAGACAATGACAGCAACGGCCAACGCCGCGGCGGTCATTCCCCACAAGTTCCGCGCTGGAGTCAGGCGACGGCTCCAGAACCAGGCGGCAAGCAAGATCACCGCTATCGCGCTTACGACAATGTGCGCGTACATCAAGTTCCGATGGATGTGTAACGTGCCCGTATAGACGAGCGCCAGACCGAGCCCCGATCCGGCGGCAAGAACCACAGCTCCCAGCTTTACCAGCACAGGCCCGCGCAGCGCGTCCCGCAGGAGAAACAATCCCGCAACGCAGAAGACCACCCCAAGCCCGACGTGAAAGAGCACAGCAGCGGCATAGAACAAGTTGGCCGCCGGCCAGGCATAGAGGTAGATGGCCGAGATAGTCAACGCCGAGATCGAGAGCACAGCAAACTTCTTCATCGATACTTTCCTGAACTGCTCTTACGGTTGTCAGGGCTCCAGGTCTAAATCTGCCTCCAGATTCCTCACATAGCATTCGAGATTGCTGGAAATCTTGTCGAAAACAGCGGGTAATATCGGCTTGATCTCGCGAAACTTGGTTGCGGCGGTAAACCTTACACCGTGATAGCAGCTGAGGTATTTTCCAATTGCCGCGCGATCCTGCGTCGTCAACGAATTAAGAGGATCTCTATCCGAGTAGTCATGAAAAGCCGAAAGGTGGATGAAGCCGCACCCGAAGGCGTAGACATTCTGACTCCACCCATGCAGCCTGGTCGACAAGTCAACCATCGCCCTATCGGTAACTCTGCGCCTGCCGTCTTTAGTACGCCAAGGCCTACCATTCACTGACTCTTTGATCAACTGCCTTCGGTATTCTCTATCGGCAATGGAAAGAAGGAAAATGCAACGAACCATTGAGTCTAGTTCCCCCCGGAGGATCGTGATGACGTTGCCGACGAGGCCTTCCCGATGCGAAAGTTCCAGTGCGGCCTTATTCTCCTCCGACCGTTTTCTAACCTGTCTACAGAAGACGCTAAGTTCGGATTCTGCCACGGTCCTAGTCTCTCCATTTAGGTGGGTTGAAGTCATCCTAACTAAAGCTTACCTGCCACTATTGATTGCCCATCATCGTCCACTGCTGAGTCGATGGCGGAGTCAGCGGCTCCGGATCGATGGTCCGCGGCCCATAGTGGAAGCTATAACCCTTTGCATTGGCCGACCCTCGCTGGAATCGGTCATTCCAATCCAGACGATAGGCCGTCGCTCCGCCATCGTTGGGATAGTGCTGCCCCGCCGGATACGGATACGCCGTCATCGCATGAAACGGCATGTCGGCGACGGTAAACGGAGTGGCTTCGTAGAAGTCCATGTCCTTGACGAACCCATTCGCGTAGAAGAAATAATCCCGCGTCCATCCGGCAGCCAGTGGCGGCAGGGGGGCGGCGCTGAATTCCGCGTCAATGTCCTCGCCGGTGCCGAAGACAACGAACTGATCGTCAACACGCTGCAGCAAGGAAGTGACATCTCCGTAGCGGGTGTAGCTGCCGCGAAATTGAGAGAACGGCCCGGTCGTGCTGGCTTGATCGTAGTAATAGGTCAGGTCGCCGGGAGGTTCGCCCTCCACTTGTCGGGGATAGCCGCGGAATCCTAGGGTCGCGGAGGCCAGTGGGAGCTCGGTTGTCCGGATGCGATTGGGCAGCGCGGGTCCGTTGTCCACCAGTATCTGGTCCCAGTAGATCTGCAGGTTCGTCGTGATACGAATCTTGCTGGTCCCGAGTGGCAGCTTGCCGCTGAGATCGACGGTGATGGTTCGCGGCAAGCCCGCGGGAAATCCCATGTCATCGACTACGCGCTTCCAAGTGCCGTCCGGCATCTGCGCCTCGATGTACGGCGAAATTGGTTGCAAGCCTGCCTGCCACGCAGCGTACATCGAAGTTGCGCTGAAGTACTCGATGAACCCGTGCAGAAAGAGCCGCAGGGGATTCTGTGGCGTCCATGGACCCAGATCAAGGGTCAACGAATGCATGTTGGCAAAGCCCGCAAAGGACAGGTTGGTGAAGTCGCGAACGTACTTGTGATCCTTCACCCCAGCGCGTGCAAGAGCGGCACGCGTTGGGGACCCCGAATCGCGAGCGCTCAACAGCTCAAGCACGTCGCGGCCTTTGTCATCCCACGCTCCCGCCGGCGCGTGTGGCTTCGATGTCAGCACCGGAGCGCCCGAGGCGAATGGCGGATCGTCGAGAAAGCGCTCGTCGGGATAAACGTCAGTCCCGTTCGGATGATCGACCGCTACAAGCCGGAGCTGATCAATGAAGTTGACCTCTTCCATGGGCTCGCCAAATCGCACGCTGAAATAGCTGTCGCGAGCCTTGAGCCGCGAGCCGTCAACCTTGATCCACTCGTCGGGATCGGCTGTGTTCTTTGCCGTCGGCGAAATCCAATGGCCGATGACTGCCGCGCCGATCACGTCCGAGATGAATTCGTACTTTTCTCCATTCCAAACAAACAGTGTGGGACATGAGCTGCCACGCCGGTCAATCTCGGTGAAGGTCACAGGCTTGTTGGCGGCAACCTCGATTTCGTCTTGCAGAACTCCGGTTGGCCAAAGCATCCGCACGATGTCGGCGTGATCGGCGCTACCCAGGCCAGCAAGAATTTCGGGAGGACCCTGGCTCAGATATCCAGCGCCGCCCGGTACCTCAAACTTCTGCCAAAGCGTTCCTGCGAACACCTCGACCTTCGTTCCCAGTCCTGTTTTGTTGTCCGCCAGCCCTTTGAAGTCGATCCGCAGCGCGTGGTTCTTGTTGCCGCCGTCGTTGCGCAAGATGACCGGATCAGCGCCCAACTGCGAAACGATGAGATCGGAATCGTTGTCGCCATCCACATCGGCGGCGATTACGGAGCGCGGTTCCGCCAGTTTGATTTTGCCCAGCCCAAGCTTGGCGCTGACATCCTCGAAGCCCTGCTCGCCGGTGTTGCGCAACACACGCAGCTCCGGACCGCGCGCAGTCTCCACCACCACCGCAAGATCGATCCAGCCGTCATTGTCGAAGTCGATCGCGGTCACGCCCCAACCGCGGGTTGCATCGCTGATGGGCAGCGGCACCCGCTCGAAGCGCTTACCTTCGACATTGCGCCACAGCGAGACCCCCGGCGCACCGGCATGCGTAAGCGCGACGTCCATCCAGCCATCTTTGTTGAAGTCGAAGACATAAACGCCCACTGTGGGAGGAAGTCCGGCAACGTCATACAACGGCGAGGCCTTGAAAGTACCTTCGCGCGGATTAAGGTAAAGCGTCGGAGCGCTGCCCGCACCCGTGACAACGAGATCGACGGCGCGATCATTGTTGATGTCGGAGAGCACAACGCTGGTGGTCGCCCCCTCACCACCAAGTCCGGTTTCGGCCGTCCAATTGGTGAATGTTCCGTTGCCATTGTTGCGCCACAGGACGTTGCTACTCGATGCCGGCGCGCCGCCCGGTTGGCCGGTAACAAACAGGTTGAGATCGCCGTCATGGTCATAGTCAACAAACGTCAGCCCGGCCGGGCGATTGGCCGGCACAATGCCTGCCGGCTTGGTTACATCAGCGAACTTGCCGCCACCGAGGTTGCGAAACAGGAGCACACGGTCACTGAGCGCCACCGCGAGATCGTTTCGGCCATCGTTGTCGAAATCGCCGACCGCGCACGAAATGCCGGCGCCGCTGGCGTCCAGACCCGTCTGCTGGGGCGGAAGCTCACTCCACTTGCCGTTTCCCGCGTCGTGGTACACACGGATCGCATGTTCTCCATCCCCCATGACGACCAAATCGAATCGGCCTCCACCGGTCACATCCAACATGCAAAGGCCCCCACCGGTCTTGCCGCTGGTCGCACCCGGCGATGACGCTGTTGTGCGGCCCAGCGACTGCGCGACGAACGTCACCGGAATCATCGGCCCCACCTTCGGCTCCTGGGTAATGACTTCCTGCGCCGTCGAGTAGCGCCCCTGTTCGCCGTATGTGAGCGTTATGGGTGAGGAGAGGTTGGTCTTGGTCAAGTGCTCGAAGGTCTGGAGGTGCTCGCGCGCAGCGTCCGCGTTGCCAGAGCGCTGAAAAGCGCGCGCCAGACCGAACTGCGCCGATGCGTGCAGCGGTTGCAGACGCAGCACAGCTTCGAACTCAGCAATGGCTTTGTCGTACTGCTGCTGTTGCGAGTACATCGTTCCCAGGAAATAGTGCGTGTCGGGATCGTTGGGGTCGATCTTCAGGACGCGCTGAAATGCGTCGATTGCTTCGGCAGGCTTGCCTTGACTGCGCCGCAGGAGACCCAGGTTGTACCAGACGCGCGGGTTGGAAGGATCTTTGGTTGCCGCATCGTCCAGTGCTGCTTGTGCCTCAGGCAGCCTCTGGAGATTCAGCAGGGCGATTCCTTTATTCAGTTCAGCCGCGGTCAGGTTGGGGTCGGCTTTCAGCTCCAGGTCAAATTCCTCCACTGCTTTGTCCATGCGCTGCTGGTTCATGTAGGCGACGCCGAGATTGTTCAGCTTGGCTGCCTTGGCTTGATCCGGTGGCTTGTCGCTTGGCCATGCGCTCATCGAAATCAAACCAACCAGCACGGTCAGTACAACGCGGCGCAAGGCTGCAAGCATTCCGAAAGTCTCCTGGTTTGGGACGCAGATAGCGAGGCGATCATAGCCGCAGCGATCCCATTTGCCGCCCCTCCCTTCCGCCAAACGCGCACCCCTTTGCGCTGGAGGAAAACTATCGGCCAGAGAGTTTCTTCCCGCAACAATGCTTTCATTGCCAGGCGAGAATGCGCCGATCAAGCGAGGCCAGATACGCTTGCCTGCGCTCGTTAAACCCATGACAGCAAAATTCGGAATCCATGCAACGTTCCAGCCCAACCCCTAGGCCGAACCCGGGTGCATCCCACGTTCCGCCAACAGGGAACGTTCATCGGCGACAACCCTATCTTCTTGATAGGGCAAGCGCAATAATCCAAAAATACTAGCGGTCTGCCAGATCGGATGCGCATCGCACGAGTAGTGCCGGCCTTCAGAGACTGTGTCGCGACCTTGTATCGATTTGCGGCGTGGCATGAAGGCGGCGAGAACCAGCCCCGAACGGGGCGAAAAATCTTAGCCCAGCGCTTCAGCGCTGGGAGGCATCGTTGATTATTCCGAGTCCCCTAGGGACGGCAGAGGTTTGAGGAATACGCAGGTGAATTACTGCGCCTCTGGTTAAGGCGTCATCTTCCCCAGCGACAGGTAATTCTGTGGCGGAATGCCAAACGCATCGGCCACGCGATTGAAGAACGCAAACATCGCGATGATGTACACCGCCTCGGAAATTTGGTCCTCGGTCCAACCGTGATCGCGCAGTTGCTGGACATCTTCAGCGGTTGACCGGTACGCAGCGTCAGTAATCAGCTTTGCATACTGCATCAGGGCGTATTCCGCCGGAGTCAGGTTGGCCTCGTCGATCTTGCCTTCCAGCATGGCGGCTACACATTGTTCGTTGGCTCCCTGAACCCGCAGGAAGTAGGCGTGGCTGTCGAGTCAATAGGGACAGCGGTTGAGGTAGGAAACGTAACTCGCGATCATTTCCTTGTGACGGCGTGAGAGATGGCCCTCAGAGAAATGTATGGTGTTGGAAAACTCAACGACCTGGCGCAAAAAATCAGGACGCGACCCGAAGCACTTGATGATCCCCGGCACTTGTTGCCTGCCGGAACCAGCCCGCCAATAATCGTAGGCGGCAGCGGTGTCTCCGGTCGCATCGGCATCTTCCGTGATCCGAATCTTGGTTTGCGCCGTCGGCGGCTGGGCAGTTGAAGGCTTCCCAGTGCCATCAGTATCTGTTTGTCCATCGTGTGTCATCCCGGTCGTTTCATTAGGTCGGGTCGCTACGGGTTTTGTCGATCTGACGGCAAGCTTTGAAAGGGCACGGCCTCAGCCGTGCCGTGTCGTGGCGTCGAGAGTTGGGCTTCAGAGGGTGTGTGAGAACTGTGCCGTCCCTACGGGATTCGGTATTATTTCCCACTCTACCCAGCGCTGAAGCGCTGGGCTAAGCTCTTTCGCCCCATTCGGGGCTGAATTTTGCGCACTCGTTCCACCGTGCCGACTCAAAACGAGTTCTCACACACCCTCTTCAGCCCCTGAGGTAGCTCGCACATCGTCTCAACTACGAAGTCCCTCAGTGGCTAAAGCCACGATAATGACGTGGCCTTACGGCACGGCTAAAGCCGTGCCCCTTCAAATCATGAGAGCCTCACGAATGATCCGGATGGACGCCCGCTCTACCGAGATGTCCTGTCCATCAAAACTGAAACACTACCACACAAGGTTGGTACCCATAGACAGTCTTCGCTTCGATGATATGATAACCGGAATTCCTCATGCGAATGCCCTCCAAGCACACCCTGCTGGTTGTCGCGGTTGTTCTGTTGTGTGGCTATGCAGCCTTCCTCCTTTTCATCAATTGGGCAATGCGGCAGCCGCCCGAGACCTTCGGTCTTGTGATGGCGAGGATGCCCATGCCGGCGTACTTTGTCATCCCATTCGAAACTTTTTGGACGCGCGCCCGTGCGGGCACGCTCAGCGTGGGCGAGACGGCTCCGGACTTTCAATTGCCGACGCTCGACCACAAGAGCGAGGTCCAGCTCTCGTCTTTCCGGGGCAAGCAGCCGGTTGTACTTGTGTTCGGCAGCTACACTTGACCGCCATTTCGGCGGGAGGTTCCCGCCCTCAACAAACTCTACGACCAGTACGGCAACCGTGTGGCCTTCTACGCCGTGTACATCCTGGAAGCGCATCCCAGCGATGTTTGGCAGATGCAGAGCAACGTCCGCGACTCAGTCGTGTTCGCCAGTCCCAAGGATGAGGGAGAGCGCACGAATGTAGCCGGTGCGTGCGTGCGCAAGCTCGGAATCAAATTTCCGGCAATCATCGACGGCTTTGACAACCGCACCGAGATTGCCTACACCGGCTGGCCTGACCGAATTTACCTGATAGATCGCGATGGCCGGGTAGCATTCAAGACCAAGCCCGGCCCGTTCGGGTTCAAGCCGTCCGAGCTACAGGCTGCATTGGACAAGTTGCCGCAGGCGGAGTCGGCTGCCCGGTAGCTCGAATCTCCGTCGCTCTACACCCAGAAAATCCAATGAAATATGGCTTTTCTGCTGCACCCGGAGTTGTGGCGGGATACAATTTCGGCTGGTTCTCACATCTAAATTTCAAAGGTGAGCATGGCACTAGGAACCCAGCAAAATATTAATACCGTCAGCGCCCCTGACACTGGACAGAGTTACCGCGGCCCCTTGGCGATGGTGACGACGCTCTTCTTCATGTGGGGATTTTTGACGTGCCTGAACGACATCCTGATTCCGCATTTGAAGGCCATCTTCGATCTAAGCTACGCGCAGGTCATGCTGGTGCAGTTGGCTTTTTTCGGTGCGTATGCGGTCTTTTCCATTCCGGTAGGATTCATTATTGAGCGCATTGGCTACCAGTGGATGATGGTCGCCGGACTGCTGACGATGGGCTTGGGCGCGATCTTGTTTATTCCCGCTGCAAGTGCGCCGTCGTTTCCCCTTTTTTTGGCGGCGCTGATCATTCTTGCGGCGGGCATCACCGCATTGCAGGTCTCTGCCAATCCCTATGTCGCGGTCCTTGGTCCGGCCAAGACCGCCTCCAGCCGGCTCACCCTGACCCAGGCCTTCAACTCATTCGGCACATTCATTGCGCCTCTATTTGGCGGCATTCTGATTCTTGCCACGGCTCCTAAGACGGCCGCCGAAATCGCGGCGATGAACCCCGCCATGCTGCACGCCTACCGTGTTGAGCAAGCGTCGTCGGTGAAATTGCCATACATCCTGATTGCCGTTGCGTTGGTGCTGCTCGCAGTCGTGATCGGCAAGTTCAATCTGCCGCACATTCCCGAGGCCGAAGGTGGCCACGCAGTGGAGGCAGGGGCGCACGACAGTATCTGGAAGCACCGCAACCTGGTGATGGGCGCGATCGCTATCTTCGCGTACGTCGGCGCAGAGGTCTCCATCGGAAGTTTCCTGGTGAATTACATGCACGAGCCGCAGATCGGCGATCTGAGCCTCGAAACCGCCGCCAAATTTCTAATCTTCTATTGGGGCGGAGCCATGGTCGGCCGCTTCCTCGGCTCGAGTTTCTTGGGGGGAGCCAAGGCGACACGCATGGGGCTGGTGTCGGCCGCGAGCATTTTCCTTGTTCTAAGCTCGTACTCACTTGGCAGTGATGTGGTCTATGGCTACGGGCCGGGAATCTTAGGTTTGCTCGTACGGGAAGTTACGTGGGTCTTGGTTGCAGGCCGACCTCTGTTTGCCCTGATCGCGCTGGTAGCAGCAGTGATCGCAATCGTTGCGGCGCTTCATGGCGGCCGGATGACAGCAAAGACGCGATGGTTACTTGGCATTTGCGCGATCTCCGCCAGCATCCTGGTAACCGCCTGCATGCTCACTTCAGGCCTCGTCGCAATGTGGGCGCTACTGCTGGTCGGACTGTTCAACTCCATCATGTTTCCCAGCATCTTCACGCTGGGAATCGAAGGACTCGGGCCGCTGACCGGCGAAGGCTCGGGACTGCTGAATACCGCGATTGTCGGCGGCGCTGTCATTCCGCTGGCGCAGGGATTCATCGCCGACAAAATCGGCATCCATCATGCTTTTGTGCTGCCGGTAATCTGTTATCTGTACATCCTTTTGTTCGCCGCCAAAGGACAGCCAAATCGGCGAGTGGCAGCAGCCGCTGAGCGGTAGGCAAGGCGGTTCTGGAGATGAAAGACAAAAGCCCCGGTGTAGGCCGGGGCTTTCTTATACCACTAGTTCGTCGATCCGCGGGTGAACGTGCTCAGGACTGGGCCCGCAGTGTTTGGAAGCACAACGAACCTCTGCGGCGACACCGCATAGACCAAGCCCGCCGGGCTTCCATTCAGTGTCAGCACGCCCCTTCCGGTACCGTCGAGCTGGTACGTGCCCTGGAACTGGCTTGAGCCGGGGCCACTGGGCCCGCTGGTCGTCAGGGAGAGGTTGATATGGCCACCTCCGTCTGCAAACGCCCAACTCACCGCATTCGTTACCGAGGGGAGAACTGGAGTGACTGTACCGCCCAGGTACGTCCCGGTGATCGATCCGTTGGTGAACGGTGGGCCTCCAGATTGCGCATCCAGGATTCCCGATGTCGCCAAGTTGTCCGTGCCAACCACAAACGCCTGGTTCTGGCTGACGAGGTAGAGAATCGGCGGATTGGTTTGGAAACTCGACGACAACGTCACGCGCCCGTTCGCAGCTACGTTGTAAGTTCCGGAGCTGGAGAACTGGTTTAGCGTCCCACCGTCATTCTGGTCGATGCTAAGGCTCCCACCGCCCATGCCATCCGTGGTGAGCAACCCCGCCTCGGCCTCAGAGACAGGGCTTCCGCCTACGACGTCAGTTCCGTTGACTTCAACCACGCCTACGCCGTTCAGCGACGCGTCGGTAAACGCTGTGGAAGGCTGGCGTGCTATTGACCATAGAGTCAGGTTGGCCGGGCTGATCGGATCGGTCGAGACCATGATTATCTGCGCCGCGGAAACGATGTAGAAGGCATAGTTAGTCACCGTCCCGTTGGTGGTGAGAGTTGCCAGACCGCGGCCAGTTTGGCCGTCGGGTGCGCCGAAGGTGCCGGTAAATGTTGTGCTCGCAGGAACGCCATTGTCATTGACGTCCCCCACGCCGTTCGATAAGGTGCCTTGCTGATCCACCATTTGATAGGCAGCCGCCCCGGCGACGCGTTTCAGAGAGGGGTCAACGCCGGAATAGCCGAGTGCGTAATTGCCCTGAAGGGCGGGAAGGTTGAATTGCAGGGAATTCTGCACCACGATAACGCCGGAACCGTACGATCCCGGATTGGCCGGATCTCTCAGAATCAGATTTCCGTTACGTGTGGTACCTGTAATCCCTTTGTTGGAAATGGCCACCGAGAAGACAAGGGGCGATCCCACCTGCGGCGTCAACGTCATTGTGCCTAGTCCGTTCGCTTGAATGGAATACGTCCCGGTTAGAAGGACCTGTAGTTGTGGCCCGCTGCTCGCGTTATTGATATCAAGCACGCCGCTGGTAATGTTGCCGTTCCCGTCCGCAATGAAACTTCCGGCCATGACAACAGGGCTTCCATTGTTATAGCCACTAAATGAGAAGGCGTAAATGCCTTGCAGTGCTCCATTGTTGGTGCCTGCGTTGATCGTGATGCTGAGCGGAGCGGACGCCATGACCGGAGGCGACGACATGTCCGTCACCTGTACTGTGAAATCCGACCCTCCCCCGGCCGTTGGTGTCCCGGAAATCAGACCGCTACTTGGATCCAGGCTCAAGCCGCTTGGCAGCGAACCCACGGTGACGCTCCAGGTATAGGGTGGCGTCCCGCCGCTGGCGCCTAACGTTGCGCTGTAGGGTACTTCTACGGTTCCCGTAGGCAACTGGGTAGTGGTAATGACCAGGCCGCCTGTCTGGATGGTGATGCTCAGCACCGCACTGGCCGTGTTCAGCAGTGTGTCGGCCACCTGCACCGTGACGTTGTACAACCCGCCGGCAGTTGGCGTTCCAGAGATCACTCCATCGGAGCTCAATCCCAGCCCCGGCGGCAAGCTGCCGCCTATGACGCTCCAGTTGTACGGCGGTTCTCCGCCTGATGCCGCTAGCGAGGTGGGAGGATAAGGTACATTGATTGTTCCCCCAGGCAACGACGTTGTAGTAATGCCCAAAGGCGGGAGCGGCGCGAAGTACGCGGAAATGTCCAGGATTAGTTGCGTGATCCCCGATGCATATGCATCGATCTTTCCTTGATACATTCCCTGACCGGGGGGCACGATCGCCATGTTGTTAGTGATCACTCCGTCCAGGGCATTCAGCGTCGACGCCAGAGGCCGCGGTATACCATCGGGCCACAGCGTGAGATAGCCGAGTGGTCCGTCCGGTACGACCGACGCGTTCAGTACATAAGCCTGCGCCTCTGCGGACGGCATACACGGACTGTGCTCCACATCCACCGGAGGATTCAGAGTTCCGCTGAACGGCTGCCCACTGCCAATCGTCCGGGTATCGATTACACGGCACGGCATTACTGCGTAAAGTGCCACACCAGGCGAAAGAGTCGTCGGTGTCGCGAAGTAGCCATTGATGTCGATGACTAGGTTAGTGTCGTTCGAAGGGTAGACAGAAACCTCTCCATCCGTTCCCGCCGTCACCAGCGCAGCATTGGCCACGATCGTGCCAGTCAGGTCGTTGAGCGTCGAAACAACAGGACGCGTACCGCCCGTCGGCCAAACCGTCAGGTAGCCCAGCGGGCCTGGGGGCACGGCGGCGAAGTTTAGCGAATAGGCCTGGGCCGTGGCCGGTACGGTGCAGCCAGTGATGCCGAGTATAGGGAAATCCTGCTCGGTCCCGCCTGGAATCGGGCCGCCGCCCCCATGCTCCGGCCGCGTATCGGCTACGCGACAAGGCGTCAATGGATAAAACGCGAGTGCGCTGCCGATGGCCGGCACGAAGTAGCCGTCGATATCCAACACAACATTCGTCGTGTTGGTGACGTAGATATCGATGGATCCGTTAGTGCCCGCGCCTATAATGGCCGCGTTGGCCTTGATCCGGCCATCCACCGAGTTCAATGTGGCAACCAAGGGTCGTGGCTGTCCAGTGGGATACATTGTCAGATATCCCAAAGGTCCTTCCGGCACAACCGCGACGTTGAGCGAATAGGCGGCGGCCGAGGCTAGACTCGCACATGGGGGATTCGCCGTTTGCGCCAACTGCGGAAGGTTAAATGTCTCGGTCTGTCCGCCCTGAATCGGGCCGCTGCCACCGCGATCAGGCCGGGTATCAACCAGACGGCATGGGGTCACAGGTACAAATTGCAGTGCCATTTGCGCATTGGCGATGAGCGATGCTGCCAGGAAAAACAACGCAATAGCAAAGAGGACATAGCGGGTCGTTCGCATGTGTTTCCTCCGGAACCCCGTGATCTCTTGAACTGGCTTCGAGAAGCGTGACCGCCCGATCGAATGCCAGAAACGCCCCTTTAGTGGTGCCGGTCGGCCCGGATCCGGGATTTTTATGAACTAGGTGCCGTGAACATACTCCTCGCGATGGCAGAGGTGCAATAGTAGATATCAATTTTTGCCCAGGCATGTTCCCAGAAAGGCACCACGTTTGTCGGTAGTTTTCTTTTGGACTTCGGCAGCGTGGGTAGAATCCGGCTCTCAGGATATCTCCAGGTCTGTTCGTCTCTTGATCGGTGTGGAGATTTCGTTGTTTGTGCTTCGTTACGTCCATACCGGGCCGAAATTTCCCAGCCTGTTGCGCTTGAAGTTTTACATCGGCACACCTAGGATTTCTCCAGTAGGCAACGCTAACGTGGTCAGATAGAACAGGAGTGGCTCGGATGAGCGCAAGAGCTACTGCCACCATGACCAGGTCGCCGGTTGAACTTGCCACGCTCGTAGCGGCTCCAAGGAGGAAATCAATGACAGATGGGGCATTGGAAAGACAGACACTGTCCGTCGTCCTGTGTTTGGTTCTGGTTTTAGCCACGATGGGGTCTGGGGCCGACGCTGCAATGTTGTTCCAGAGTCAGGGAGCGGCGCCAGCGGCGGCACCCTCGTCGGGGTATCCGGGCCAAGGCGCGCCTGAGACCGCTGAAGAACTGCAAGCGTTAGTTGCGCCAATCGCACTGTACCCAGACGCCTTGGTGGCTCAGATACTGGGCGCCGCAACCTTCCCGGACCAGATTGCGGTGGCGAATTACTGGCTCCAGCAAAATAAAGACCTCACCGGCACGGCACTGGGGCAGGCGGTGAACAAACAAACCTGGGACCCCAGTGTCAAGGCGCTCACGCAGTTTCCTTCTGTGTTGAACAATATGGCGCAGAACCTGTCGTGGACCTCACAATTGGGAGAGGCGTATCACAACCAGCAGGCTGATGTCATGACCGCGATTCAAACCTTGCGCGCCAAAGCCAAGGCTGACGGCAACCTCAAATCGGGTTCCCAAATTACAGTGGTGCAGCAATCTCCCCAGACCATCGTTATTCAGCCAACGAATCCTCAGGTTGTGTATGTTCCGGAGTACAATCCGGCGGTCGTTTACGGCACGCCTTATGTGGTTCCTGCGTACAGCACCGCTGACGTAGTGGCGACGGGCCTGCTTTCGTTTGGGGCCGGGATGGCGGTTGGCGCAATGATGAGCGGAGGTTGCTGCGGTTGGGGATACAGCAGTTGGAACTGCAACTGGTATCACGGCGGCGGGGCGTACTACGGTGACCACCCTTACTACGGAAACAGCGCGTGGCATGGGGGCTACTACGGCAATGGCTATGACAATGCCAACCATTACAACAACGGTTACAACAGTAGCGGCTACCACGCCAATAACAACTATAACCACGGTTACAACAGTAGCGGTTATCACGCCAACAACTACAGCCATAACACGAATGTCAGCGGCAACACGGTCAACGTGAATAATGCCAACCGGCAGAGCGCAAGTGCAGATCGTAGCGACGCCTCTGCCGCCTCCCGTGGTTGGGGTGGCAGCGGAAGTGGAAGCGGCCGTGGCTCAACGGCCTTCAGCGGCTTCGGAGGTCGCTCCGGTTCGTCCGGCGGCTTCGGCGGCGGAGGCTGGGGAGATCGCTCGGCTAGCTCTCGTGGCTGGGCCAGCCGCGGTGGCGGCGGCGGTTGGGGCGGCGGCGGCCGGAGCTTCGGCGGCGGTGGCTTCCGCGGTGGCGGCCGCAGATGAACCTTGCCGCACGTGGGCTGCGGTGCTGAGGCAGTTTGTTGGCTGATGAGTCCCGGGACGGCTAGAGTCTGTTGAGTACTCCTTTTGAGTTGGCCCGGTGGAACGGATTGCTTAGAAAGCGAGCCCCGCAGGGGCGAAAGAGCTTAGCCCAGCGCTTCAGCGCTGGGTAAAGTGGGGAATAAGGTCGAGTCCCTTCAGGGACGGCACGGTTCTCACACAGAATCAGATAACGCTGAAGAACGACGAAGTGCATAGTTGGGAGGATCAATATGTCGCATGTAGCCCAAGGCCGCAAGGTCATGATTTTACGGCACTGGATTCTGATAGGCCTTGTAGCGATGACCACCTGCGTCGTCTCATGCAGCAAGCCCGAGAAGCCCGCTACAACGGAAGCTGCGCAGAAGACATTCGCGTCTCCCGATGATGCCGGCAAATCGCTGGTGGACGCGGCGAAGGCGGGTAGTCATGAAGCATTGATTGCGATCTTCGGTCCGGGATCGCAGGACGTTATCTTCTCTGGCGATGCGGCCCAGGACAAGACTTCGTTCGAAAATTTCGTATCAGCCTATGGAACGATGAATCGATGGCGGAAAATGACCGATGGACGCGAAGTGCTCTACCTCGGAGCCGACAATAACCCTTTCCCCATCCCAATTAAGAAGAACGGTGGCGGCCAATGGTACTTCGACACCGCAGCCGGGAAAGACGAAATTCTTTCCCGGCGCATCGGCGATAACGAACTGGCCGCCATCGACGTCGTGGCCGCAATGGCGGACGCCCAGGCCGAATACTTTTCGCAGCGTCACGACGGCGTGAAGCAGTACGCGCAGAAGTTCATCAGCGACGAAGGCAAGCAGAACGGCTTGTATTGGAAGTCGCCGGAGGGACAGCCTAAGAGCCCGCTTGGTCCGCTGGCAGCGTATGCGGCTGCTACAGAAGGATTCAATCCCGAAGCAAACAAGCAGCAGCCGTTTCACGGCTACTTCTACCGCATTCTCACCAAACAGGGTGCGGACGCCAAGGGCGGCGCGAAAGATTACCTCGTAAACGGAAAGATGACCGGAGGCTTCGCCTTGGTCGCCTATCCGGAGAAGTATGGCGATACCGGCATCACAACTTTCATCATCGACCAGACCGGAGTCGTGTACGAGAAGGACCTTGGCAAAGGCACCATTGAGCTCGCAAAGGCGATGACCGAATTCAATCCTGACAAGAGTTGGGCTCCAGTGCAGTAAGGGCCGTCGTGCCCCTGAGCTAACCAGACGGCGAGTGGCCTACGTGACAAACACGGAGCGGCGGGTTAGCCAAGCAAGAACATAGGGTGCGCGGTTTAAACGACCCTAGAGAGCCCGTGGTCCATTCGGAGGCCTTCACCAGATCGTCGGAGACCATTAGCCTCGCCTACGGGCCAGCGAACGCGTTTAAACGCTACCTGACGAAGCGTCCCGATGGTGGTTTTCGAATCATCACGTAAGTCTTATATTTGGCCGATCAACCACGTTCTCACTTCTGCCGCACGTAGCCGTACATGAAGTCCGTGACCGGCGGGGACTTCACGATGGGCACCGAGGTCTTCAACGAGTCCGCCAGCTTGGACGGAGCATTACCCGGCAGGGCTTCGTTGGTCAACAGATAGCCGCCCGGCTTAATCATCGTTCCAAGGTTGGCACGCGCCAGCGACTGCTCCAGTCCCCCGTAATAAACGAAGATGTTGGTGCCGATGACCAGATCGAATTGCTTATCGGGCGGCAACGGCAGGGTCTGAAACACAACATTCATGTCCACCGGAAACACCCTCAGCACGACGCCGGGGCGAACGCTCACGGCGCGGTTCCAAATGTTTCCCGCCGCCTCCGGAACTGGAATGCGTGTACCCGGTGTCCCGATCTTGTCGCCCAGCTTTTGCCAGTATTCGATGAAGCCGTTGTGGTACTCCTGGCTCCATTCGTCCGATGGACTCGAGAGCAACTGAATGGTGTAGGGCTTGCCGGCAGTGGCATCCTTTCGGGCGCGCTCCAGGTGTTTGTTCACCCGAGAACTGATGTCGAAGGTGTAAACCTCGATCGTAGTGGGGTCGGCCAGCCCCAGGCGGGCAAGGGAGTCGATCACCGCGAAGGGCTGGGTAGTTTGCGGAGGAACGAAGTCGGAGCCGGACTTTTTGTTCACGAAGTCAAGGCCGGGCCCGACGATCGCGATCCGGTGCACGCTGCCCGGCTTCAGCAGTCCCTGGTCCATCATGTGCTTCAGGTGCAACTGAATCGTGTAGTCGGGATAGAGATTGCTGTCGGTCGAGATGCCTCGGTCCTTGAAGGCCTGATAGGGATTGGTCTTCGCCTGCGCCCGGGCGCGGGCCACGTCGTCGCGCCAGCGCGCTAGATTCGCCAGCAGGTAAGCCTTGACTCTCTTCTGTCCCTCGGGAGCCTTAAGCGTGAAGCCTTTCCGTTCCAGCAGCGCCTTCATTTCCAACATGCCTTCGCTGGGATGCGGAGCGGCCAGTGCCTTGACCAGATCATTGGCCCGCTTGTCGGCGATGGAATTGACGGCGGTGCTTTGTCCGTACTGACTCAGGTCCTCGTACGTAATGGGATCTTCCTTGGTGTAGGTCACGCCCATACGCAACAGGTTCGTGAGCGTGTTTTCCTCGCCCTCCTCGATGCGGCTGCGAATTTCCTTGTCCTCAGTGCGGACCCATTTGTCCCAGGTCGCAGCAGTGAGCGATCCCTTCAGCGCTGGTGGCAACGAGTTTGGCAGCGCGTTAAGAACAGGCTGTGCCGCAGCAAAGGAAACGAACTGGGGAGTCTGGGCGATGGCCGGGCGAATTGCAAGAAGGCAGAGGAGAATCAGGACCTTACGAAGTTTGCTGGGCATAGGGGTCAATACGGGATGTGCTCCGAGGCAGAAGTCGGCAGAGTTCTTATTGCCACGTCCTCATGATACTAGGGTCCAGTGAGATTTCTACTCAGGCCGCACTCCTATGTCTGTCATCCTGAGCGAGCGCAGCGAGTCGAAGGACCCCTATGGAGCCGGCGATCCTCGGTTCGTTGCGTGAGTGCCGGGCTCAGTTCGATTAGTGCAGAAATAGGGGTCCTTCGACTCAATCGCGCAACGACGGCGCGGCCTCGCTCAGGATGACAAATGAATAATGCGGCTAAAGTGCCGCTGTATCCGTACTTTGAGGCACAGTAGAATCCGAAGGCTTTTTACCCCGCTTCGACAACCTCTGTCGCCGACTCGATGGCAGGCTCCGCCGCTTTGCGCCGCCTCGACCAGAAGAACACCGGAAGTCCGGCTGCGATGAGTAGGCATCCGACCAGTGCGGTCTCCGGCGCTCCCACGACGGCGTTAACCACGATCGCGCCGCAGGCAATGACGAAAATTGCTGGCGCCACCATCTTGAGCCAGAGCTTGGGATTGGACCGCAATTCGTGTCGCTGGACGACGAACAATCCCGCGACCGCCGCGCCCGACGACAGCAGAATCGTGAATCCGGTGTACATCAGGATCTGATAGAAGCCGCCGGCCATCACCAGCACGATGCACCACGCGGCCTGGAGCGCGATGGCCAGCGCCGGCGTGCCGAACCGCGGGCTGGTGCGGTCAAAGCCCGGAATGAAGGCCCGATCGCGCGCCATGGCGAAGTAAACGCGTGGGCCCGCGATGGTCATGGCGCTAATCGCGCCCAGCAGCGCAACCACCAGCGCGGGAGTCACGAAGTTGCTCTTTACTCCAAACAAGGCCTGCGCCGTAACGTCGCCGACATTCACGGCGCCCTGCATGGCAGCGGGAGCAATGGCGTACAGGTACAGCGTGTTCAGAAGGAAATAAAGGCCGACCACGATGGAAGTCCCGATCAACAGTGCCGGACCGATCATGCGGCGGGTGTCGTGCAGCTCCTCCGAGATATAGGACGCGGCATTCCACCCGCTATAGGTGAACATGATGGGAATCAGTGCGAGCAGCCAGTTCATGGGCCGCACAGGTACGTTGGCCGATTGGAAGTGCGACCACGAACCCGTCCCGACCGCAAAACCAAGCACGCAAAACACCAGGATGATTCCCAGGATCAAGAGGGCCAGCGCATTCTGAGTCAGCTTGCCTGCGCCCAAGTGGCAGGCGTGTAGGAGTGCAAAGACGATAATGATGGCGGCCGCGGTGAGCGAGCGCGGCGAGAACGTGAACGCACCCACGTAGAAGTTGATGGCAAACAATGCGTGGTCCGAGGCCAGCGACGGAAAATACTGTCCCAAATAGATGACCAATCCCACGGCGCTGGCCGCCACCGCGCCGGAGAATCCGGCGATCAGCGATGTCCAGCCGGAGAGAAAGCCGGCCGTTGGACCGTAGGCTTTGGAGAGGTAGATGTATTCTCCCCCGGCTGACGGCCACATTCTTCCCAGTTGCGCGTACGACATTGCCCCGGCGAGGGCGAGGCATCCTCCGGCAATCCAGAGGGCGAGCATGGCGCTGGGTTCGGGCACCAGTTTGGCGATGATGGCCGGCGTGGTAAAGATGCCGACGCCAACCACGTTGGAGATGATCAGCGCCACGCCATCTCTCACGCGAAACACTCGGCGCAACTGGGCGCGTTTCGCAGCAACGGCAGCGCCGCCTGTGTTCGCGGCAGCGGGATATGAGGCTTTCGATGCGGCGGTTGGCAAAATGTTCCCCAAGTTGTTTCCTGATCAGTGCGATGAGTTTTCCAAAGTCTACATGGAATTTGCGTTTTCCGTCAGAGGCCGTTCACCACAGAGGCACAGAGGCACAGAGAAAAACGGATCTTGTCACCACGGAGAACACGGAGGTCACGGAGTAGACAATGAATTAAGAATGAGGAACAGGAATTGTCCGTGCTCTCCGTGTCCTCCGTGGTAAAAAACCTTCTCTGTGTCTCCGTGCCTCTGTGGTGAACGTTTAATCACCCGTTCGTTCAGACCACATCTACGACGATCAGCGTGATGTCATCCTGCTGGCTCACTGGGGCGGGCTGCCACTTCCGGAGTTCAGACAGCAGTTGCCGCGACAGTTCGGCGGCAGGCTGCACGCGATTCTCGCTTATCACACGTTCCAGTTGCCGGTCGCCGAAAGCTTCGCCCGCGGAGTTCTCAGCTTCGGTCACGCCGTCGGTGTATAGCAGCAAGCGATCGAACGCTTCCAGCAGCACCGTGCACACCGGGTACTCGGAATCGGGGTTGATTCCGAACAACAGCCCGTTGCTTTCGATACGCTGCATGGTGCCGCTGGCGTTCCGCCAGCACAGCAACGGCGGATGACCCGCAGCGGAGTACAGTGCCGTGCGGTTATCCGCGTCGATCCAGACGTAAGCCGCCGAGGCCAGTTGGCCGCGCGCCTCGCTCGAACAGGATACGATTCAAACCGCCCAGCACCTGTGCGGGGTCATGGGCATGGACCGCGACGGACTGCATGGCCACTTTGATCATCGACGAGATAAGCGCCGCCGGGATGCCATGCCCGGAGACGTCGGCCACCAGGATGCCCAGATGGTTGTTGTCGGTCCGGACGAATTGGTAGAAATCGCCCGCGACCGCGGTCATGGGATGGTAAGCAGCAGCAATCCGAAGGTTCTTCACTTCAGGAACGCTGGCCGGAAGAATGGAAGACTGAATCTGCCGGGCCGTCTCCAGTTCCGTCTCGATGGAGAGCAGACGGCGCTCGTTGGTGAACACCATCTCTAACGCAACGTACCCCAGAGACAACAGGAGGACAATAAAGCCCACTGAGCTAACCAGAGGGGGGACCTGATAGCGCAGCACGCTGGACAAGTTGGTGTACGTCGCCTCGATCGCAAAGATCAGCGTGCCGGCTGCAAGAACACGATGGTTCGCTATGACGAGGAACTTGGAGGCAAGCGTTGGCACCAGCACAACGACCACCAGGATGAGCATGGCGAAGACCGCGAGCAGATGGTTGTAGAACATCCATCGGTCGGCTACGCCGGTCAGAACGAAGGTGCCGATGCCGGCCACCGCAATCGCCAGCACCGCCAGGATTTCCATCTGAACCAGAAACCTGAGTTTGCCCAGAATCAGCTCCCGCCAGGCAAGCAAAGCGAAACCCAGGTGCAAGTACATGATTGCCGTGCTGACATAAGGGATGGCAGGGTCGAAGGCGTGCGGCAGAGCTGCCAAAATGGCAGGCGTCTGGAGCAGTGTTTGGAGGCCAAATATCGCGCTCCAGATCCCCCACCACACCAGGATGCGCGCTCCTCTGCGCCAACGGATGGCTGCGATGGCACAAGCCGCCGCTCCAATGGACAAAAAAACCGTTCCCAGGACTATGTCAATCACCTGACCGCGGAGCGTTGCCAGAACTGCATCTGCTGTACTCATGCCATTCATGTAACGTCCAGTTGGTGTCCCTGGCCTTGTCGGGCGGGTGACCCGTCCAAGCCACTCTCGCTAAACCTGGGTGGGCGAGTGGTCCACCCTAGCTGCCCCTTCCCAATAAACCTGGGGTACCCCGTTCTAGCCCGCTTCTGGCTAGGGCGGGGCAGTTCCTCGAACTGTTCTACCGGCCTGCGGCTGGGGCGCGATCCTTAGGAACCATCCACGAGTTGGCTTCGAACTGGCGGAACTCAGCTTCCAGCTTCCATTGCAGCCGCGCCTTCTCGCTGCTATCGAGAAACTTCTGGCACGCCGCCGATGGTTGCGTGATCCCCGCACATTCTTTGACCATGACAAACGTTTTCCCGTCGCGCCACAGGCTTGCGCCGCCGATGAACGCGTGTTCCAGGCTGGTACGCGCCATTTTCTTCAACTGCAGGTAGCTGAGCTTCTGGTCCTCAACCCCTTTCAGGTACTCGTGGGTCATGTCGGAGCGGGAGACACCCTCGTCGTCGGTTGCCAGCGCCACCGGCACCCCAGCACGGATGTAATCGCTTAGCGGATGTGGTGAGCGGACGCCGAGTATGACGTCATTGCTGGTGAGGCAGATTTCCACCATCACGTTGCGTTTAGCCATCTCCTGCAACAGCTCGAAGGGGCGGCTTTCGTTCATGACGTCAACGCCATGTCCGATGCGTTCGGCGTGTCCCGTCTCGATCGAATCGCGGATGTGATACTGCAAGCCCGCAGGCGGCACCAGACCCTCCACAAGCTCACCCGCGTGCAGCGCGATGTGTATGTGCGGATAACGTTCGTGAAAATAATTGAGCATGCGCATGTGCAGCGGGAAGTCTCGCATGGGGACATACCAGTCTTCCGCCATCACCAGGTTCAGGGCTACCACGTGAGGGTTGGGAGCGGCTAGCTTCGGATCGGCTCCGGCCAGCAGAAAGCCGCTGAGCATCTGGGCGAAGACCACCTCTTTCGACTTGCCTCGCGAAACTTGCGCGATGTAGCGCTGGACGACCTGACATCCCGGATCGGCTGTGGGAGTGCCACAGTGTAAGAGCTTGTCGCGCGACACCTCGTCCGCATTGAGTTGTTGACTCGCGGTAGCCAAAATCCGCGGCAGTCCGCCGTCGAGCAGCTTTTGCTGCAGCCGGCCAAAATCGTCATCCCAACCGACGGACTCGGCCAACGTCTCCAGGTCTTTGCCCGTCGGTGTCAGCATCAGCTCCTGATAGACCTCGTGCTGAGAAGCTGCGCGGGCGGCGGTCTCCGCTAGGGCTTTGTCCGTGGTGCCGTTCGTTGCCTGGGCGTATTTGCCGAACACAGCGAAGAAGTGATCGTGTCCTGATTGGCCCGAGTACTGCCAGTTGCGCATCGAGATGGCGTCAATGATGTTGCCGTAGAGCTCAGTATCCCCAAGGGCGTCCTTGACCGGCACCGCAGGCGCGTTGCACGGTGACGCGCTGAAGGACAGGGTCTTGGGATAGACGCACTCGCCTTCGTCCGCTGCCCACTGTATGTACGACTCCGCATAAACCGATCCGGTAAGGTGATTGTGCAGATCGCCTCCCTTAGGCATCTCGCGCAGAAAGGCCAGCAGCAGGTTGGGGTTCTTGCGAACGCTCTGGAAGTACTGCTCGGTGCGGACCTCGTCGGAAACCGCAGGACGGTTGGCCGCGAGCGACGCCGCCGGTGCAAGCAGCGTCGCGAGCAATGCAAGGTTCAGCAACAGACAGCGGGAACGACGCTTCATGCGCACTCCTCAAAACCGGGTCAGGCGAGAGTTTCAGGAAATGGCAAGATCATAACAGTCGAGGTAAGTGATGATAGTCGTGCAGTTGGAATTTCTCGGCCCTTGAACGCTGGGCGGGTTCCATGAGAGGGGATGCGGCATGGCCAACATCGTGAGGGTGCCCCATCCAAGCTGGTTTTGCTTGCATGGGGATTGTGACTCCATGTCACCGTCTGCGATGCGAGAACGAGTGAATCAGGCGACGTCCTCGCGGAATTGGTTTCTATGGTCCGTGAAAGTTAGGGACCTGCACACCCAGGCACTGGGAGCTTGGATGGTCACCTTCGGAGTCCTAAGCCAGGCCACCCTCCTTGGCTAGAATAGCCTGGCTCGGAAGTTGCTCCATTAGAAGTTACCTGACACCTCCGACGGCGGTCGGTTGAGATTCCTTCGGGATTTCTCTACCATCCAGAGATACCAATCCCTCACGGTTGAACATGGTCGAAATGCCATGGAAACGAAAAAGGAGGCGAACATGAACACAGAACCGAAGCTCCTTAAAAGCGCCTTGTGCGTTGCGGCTATGGCTGTGACGCTTTCTATCTTTGCGGCCGCCCAGGTCGAAACCATCGATGCAACAGCCCGCGGGACCAGCACCCAGATGGGGAATATTGGCAGTATTAAAGTGATCATCAACCAGTACTCGACGCCGCAAGACCGAGCCGTGTTGAAAGATGCCTTCCAAAAGGGCGGCAACCAAGGCCTGGTGGACGCGCTGTCGAAAATGAAGTCCGCCGGCCGCATCCAGGTACCGGGTACCGTGGGCTATGATCTCGCCTTTGCAATTGCGATCCCTACCCCGACCGGTCGCAAGATCCGTTTCGTCACCAACCGCAAGATCGCCTTCCGGGAAGCGTATCGGAACACCGAGTCGCAAGCGTACGACTTGACCGCAGGCGAGATTGAGATCAACGACCAGGATAAGAACAAGAGCGCGGGCGTGTTGTACCCGGCAGCCCAGTTGGGCATCGATTCCGAAGGGCAGCTATCAATCAATTTGCGTAAGAATCCCTGGCGACTGACGAACATCATCGATTGGAAGCCTAAAGGCAAAGAATAAGAATCACCGCAGTCTAGCCTGGCGGTTAGCCCAGCTCCTATTTCGTTCGTTGGTTGAGCGCGCCTTCGGAAGTGGGATCAATAAATTCAAGTCCTTTCAGCCGAACGGATGCTCCAGCGAGGGACTTTGGGGCGTAAACAGTTGGGCTCCGTCTTCCGTGATGTGCATGTCATCTTCCAGGCGGACCCCAAACTCGCCGCGGATGTAAATTCCGGGTTCGTCGCTGAAGCACATGCGAGGCGCAAGCAAAATTGTATCGCCGCGTACCAGGTACGGCCACTCATGGCCATCCATCCCGATCCCATGACCGACGCGATGGGTGAAGTGCGCATAATCGGGACCGAAGCCGGCTGTGTCGATCACCTTGCGTGCGGCCGCATCTACCGACTGCGCTTCCACCCCCGGCTTGGCCGCTGCCAGGGCCGCAGACTGTGCCTGATGAACAACATCGAAAACGCGGCGCATCTTATCGCCTGATTGGCCAACGACCTTGCCCAGAACAAACGTGCGGCTGATATCGGACGCATAGCCTTCCACGCTGCAACCGCCGTCGATCAGCAAGATAGTGCCCTCACGTATCACCTGCGGCGTAGCCGACCCGTGGGGCAGCGCCGAATACTCGCCGACTTGGACGCTGGCGCCACCATGGAAGCCAAGACGGGAGTGCGCGGTCGCCACCAGCGTGGCAAAATTGTCCTGCGTCATTCCGGGTCGCAGCGCCTCGTAGGCGGCCTTATAAGCTGCCAGCGTTACCTGATTGGCCAGCAGTATTAGCGCCAGCTCGTGTTCGCTCTTGATCATGCGGCAGCCAGCGGTGACGGGAGTGGCGCTGACCAGCGTCAGTTGAGGCGCTGCTTGTGCCAGGCCCGCGCTGAAGACATAGGCGACACGCTCTTCGATCCCCAGGTTACCGGCGACGATGCTGCGCGCGCGCAAGCCCTGCGCCACCCGCTCATAAGGGTTCTCGTCCTCTTGCCAGGTGCGTATATCAGGGTCGCGATCGAAGGGACCTTTGGCAATCTGCTCGCGCGCCCGATCTTCCTCGAATGCGGGGCAGACAAAAAACGGTGATTCTTTCTGCGGCAGCACCATGGCGAAGAGGCGCTCACTGTTGTCCCAACGAATGCCGCTGAAATAGACCAGCGAGGTACCGCCCACCAGGAAGATGGCATCGAGCTTGTTCTGCTGCATTAGCTGGCGAGCCCGTTCCAGGCGCTGGCGACGCTCGTCTACAGTGATGGGGTGGGCTTCCGCGGCGCGCGATTGCAGCGCGGCCAGCGAAGGCGGCAGCGTGCCAGCCGACTCAGTAGGATGGTCCTGCGTAAGGCCGGACACAGCGGCGGCACTCAACATCGCGGCGTTGGTCAGGAACTGTCTTCTTGAAGACATAATGAAAATTAACTTTGTATCACAGTCACCTTGAAGACTCGGCGGTTCTTTTCACATATTGCGGATCAAGTCGGGGGTATGCGTCCGTTTGCCTCTTTTGCGAAAGGGAGAGAACGGGCGCCCCATACAGGCTGGTTTTGCTTGGACAGGGATCCCGGTTTCATGTCACGCTGTGCGATGCCAGAATCAGTAAATCGGGAGAAGAAGGAGTGCAGAATGTCCAGCAAATCGAACGTACCAGTGCCGGCCGGTCCAGCAATCCCGTCTGACGATCTTCGTCGCGAGTTAGTTGTCGCACAGCCTGATAGCAAGCTTCCCCATATAGGAGTAGTCGGGGACACGTACACCATCCTTCTCGCCGGCAAAGATACGGCGGCCCAATTCTGTCTGATCGACATGCACGTTCCGCCGGGCGGCGGCCCTCCCCCTCACCGTCATGACTTCGAGGAAACCTTTTCGGTCCTTGAGGGCGAACTCGAGGCTACCTTTCGCGGCGCGAAGCACCTGGTGCGGGCGGGTGAGACAATTCATGTCCCGGCGAACGCCCCGCATCAATTCCGCAATTCATCCGCTCAGCCCGTGAGAATGCTGTGCATCTGTTCGCCAGCCGGGCAGGAAGAATTCTTCCTGGAGCTCGGCGTCCTGGTCGCAACCCGAACGACGCCTCCACCCAGGCTTGATGGCGCAGCCCAGGCAGAGTTCAAAGCGAAGGCCGAGGCGCTTGCTCCGAAGTATCGCACCGAGTTGCTCCCGCACGCCTGAAGGCAGCGGAAAAACTCGATTATGCTCGCTTTTGAAGGGGCGCACCTTCAGGTGCGCCGTTGTAACCCCTTTATTATTGTCATTCCGAGGGGCGAACAGGGGTCCCCAACGAGCGCCGTTTTTGCGTTTGTTGGGGTAAAGTTCAGCCCCGAGGAATCTGCTGTTTCTTTCCCCGCAGTGACTTTTTACGCAGCCTCTGAAGGCAGCGTCGTATCGAGGCTCGGCTGGCGTACCCCCTCCCCCCGTCATTGCTACATCTTTGTTTTCAATATTTTACCTGTAAAATATTCATAACACGTAACTTAGCAGCAGCCGTAAGTCCTTGCTGCTGAATATCTTGCGCGATTCCCGGCAAGATATTCATAACACGCGACTTACCATCGTCAGTAAGTCATTGCTGCTCAATATCTTGCGCGATTCCCCGCAAAATATTCTATCTAAAGCAGATACTCGCAAGATGTTCCGGACAAAGCACTTATCGGTGCCCAGCCGGTTGTCGGGCCGCTGATTTTCAAAGATCGTTGCCGCCACCTCAGCAGGCCGCTGAAAAAGTCGATTTCACGCTGTCTTGAAGGGGCGCACCTTTAGGTACGCCGTTGGAAACCCTTTATGTTTGTCATTCCGAGGGGCTTCAGCCCCGAGGAATCTGCGGTTTCCTTCCCGTGCAATGACTCTTTCAGCAGCCTCTCAAGCCGTTCACCATCACGGCTTATCGCGCAGACGGCATTCGCAGCGCTGGAGGCTGACTCCAGCGCTACCTATTCTATTTTGTGGATCGGAGCCGGGCCGAGGAGAAAACGCATTCCGCAGAACGAAGGTAACCACAATTTCCCAAGCGGCACACACTGTGTCTCGCCGGATGCATGGCTACGATTGCGTCGCCCTCAGGGCTGGCAGATGGATATGTTCACCGCTCCTCATCGCGAGCGCATCCGGGGTCCCCGGCGAGGGCCGGTTTTGCACTCCCTGGAGTGGAGGGGCGAGGGCACCTGGCCATCTGATCCGTTCCGTCACGGCCGGCCAGGATAGGGAACAATGGCGCGCATTCCATTTGGTCCCGTGACCCCAATTTCTTCGAGCTGCTGGATGTAGGGTTGAAGTAGTTCGTACAAATGCTCGACTGCATCAGCCGCGGTATAGCCCTTTTCCTCCGCCTCCCCTAACCAATCCAGCCATTTTGCATTCCACCCCTGACCGTGAAGCTCCGCGATATGTAACTCTTTCGGAAGCAGCGTCGTGTATTCATGAACGTCAATCTCCAACTCGGCAAATTCTTCTGCAAGTTCTTGGGGAAACCAATGGTGATATTGCCATCCCTCGCCTATGAGTTCCTTAACCGTCGTGGGCGACGGAAGGCTCGCCCGAAGTTCAGCCCCGAGAGATGGGAGTTCATCCGCCGTGTTTAGTGCCGTGCGGGCACTTTGCGGAGCCGCCGTGATACCACCCCCGACACCGCCCGCGCCCATAAACCAGTAAGCGGGAGCTGTGGCCACGCTTCGCAGGCGCTGGCTCGTCGACAACGACGTTACCGCATAGTCCAGCGCCGGGCCGACCTCCATCGCGAGACCCATTGCCCCCTCCAGCGGCATCATGTCCTGCGCCTCCTGGTATTCGACCTGAAACGGACTGTGCTTCAAGGCATCATCGGTTCCGATTAGCATCGCAAGCGGAACGTTCTCCGCAGCCGCCAAGGCGTTCCGCCAGGGTAGCAAGACCTTGTTGAGGAGGAAGTTCAGGGGTTTGTTGCCGGTGTCAACGCTGGTCACCGGCTGAATTAACCTTGGGTTGGGTTTGGGGAAAGCCCATCCAGTCTGCGTCGTCCAGTCTGGCACGGCGGGTGAGGCGGTAAAGCTGGGCGCGACAGCAGGCGAGAGAAAGGCCCCAGCTGATCGAGTCGTCGACCCGCCGCTCCCCTGAGAGGCAGCCAGCTCCTTATCGTATTGATCGTACTTCTTCACCAATGCAGCCATTTGATCAGGCGTCAGGTTATGTACGCCCTTATCGGGCTCGACAGGCGAAGATTGCGCAGGCGCATCGGTCGGCGACGTAGTCATAGGTGCAGCGGGTTGAGGCGGCGGAGGGTTGGGAGGCGGAGGCGTATCGGTTTGCGAGTCCGAACTAGGTGGTGGCGTTGACGCGAGTCCAAAGGTAACCGGACCTAACGGAGTTTGTATAGTTACACCGTTGCTGGAACTACCGCTCTCAAAAGGTCCGCTAAAGGCGAACAACACACGCGAAACTGGCAGCGACGTGGCCTGTCCGCTGGTCGGCGGATTGACATTCTGGTCGCCGGTAAGCTCGTTCGGATTCTCGCCGCCGCCCGCGGCTTCGCCGGTGAACGGATCGACATTCTGGCCGCCGGTGTACGGATTAGGGTTCTCGCCGCCCACGGGTTCGCCGGTGAACGGATTCATTTCCTGCGGGCTAGCAATCCAGCCGCCTTGGGCTGAGTCGAACGGGTTCGAGAGACCGGTGGCGGTGGCTGTCGACAAGAGCTGGCCTGCGCCGGATTCCATATCGGTTAGGATAGGCTCATCGGCGGCGGCGCTGAGTGCGGTTGTGGATGCGTCGGGGGGACCGAGACCCACGCCCTCGTTAGGAGAACCTGGATCTTCAGGAGGACCTTGCTCCTCAGGAGAACCTGGGTCCGGAGGAGAACCTGGATCCGGAGGAGAACCTGGATCCTCGGGAAAACCTGTATCCCCATCACCCATAAAGACTCCTATATTTGAAACTCATAAAAGTATTCGACGTACTGTACCGATGGCTCCCTTTTGGAACTACAGCTAAGACTTATGAAGTTCTTACTTATCCTAACCTCAGGTAATGGAAATCGAGGTTTTCTTGGGGTCGTAGTCGAAATGGTAGCCGATCGGGAAGGTGAGTTTACCGTCGACGTCTTGGGGGTTGTGGCATTTCACAATCACCTCCCACTGGTCGTCCTCCCTCTGGCCTCGCACGGCAACGACCTTTCCCTTGACGGGCGTTGGCGGCGGGCCCGACACGTCAAACAGCGTCGTCTTCACCGTCACATTGGAACCAATCGAGATCGGCCCACGAAATATGAGCGTTGCCACAAGCAGGATGTCCGCATTGTCCTCCACGCGGATCACGGGTTCGCCAGCCCTTACCGGGTCGCCAGGATTCTTGTAAATACCAGTCACAATGCCGGAAATCGGCGACATCAGGACGCTGTTCAGATAGGCGATCTGCAGTCGATAGACGTTGCTATCGATGGAATTTAATTCGTTTATGAATACCTGGGCGAGATTTGGCAGGTTCTGGCCGAACATGAATTGGGCAAAACTTTCATCGAGGAGGCTGATCTGCGCGCGCTCATTTTGCGCTTGACATTCGAGGAACGGGATCCTGTATCCATAGTCGGTGTTCACAATCGTTTGGTGTTCGGTAGCACTACCTTTGCTCTTCGACTTGTCGGAGTCGGAACTGCTCTCGGAACTTGACCCCTCTTGGAAATCCTCTCCGACCGGATTGTCAGAGTTGCCGATCGTTACAGTGCTGCCTGGGGCGCCTGGGGCTGGGGGAGGAAAGGTCGCTGCAGTAGTAAGAAATTGAGCACTTTTATCGAGGCTCTGAACGTGCCTATCGCCTGTCCTGGTTGAACTTTCCCTGCTGTGTATTTTGGAAGTGGAATCGAGGTTGCTATTGGTCGTTTTCACTACGCCAGTGCGCTTGTCTGCCTTGTAGGCCCTCGAGAGCTCATCTGCCTGCTCCTGGGCCAGTCTGCTGAGCTCTCCAAGCCTTCGTGTCTTGTCGCCCGACAGCAACGGATTGCCGCTGAGGTCCGCCGCATAATCATGGATCAGACGGTCAACAATGTCCTGTGCATTACCATATTTTGCAAAGTACGCATTCTGGCGCGCGTTGATCGCGCTGTTCAAGGCTGCCTTCCCGGGCTCCGCCCGCAGTGCAGCGAGGGCGAATGGTTTGATAAACTTCTGGATCTCTAATGGGTCAAAACGCAGGCGAGAAAGGTCGCCGGCAATTGTCGGGAATGAGCTGAGGGTTGCGTAAGACGCAGCGAAGTCAAAGGCGGCCACTGGCGCGCCTAGCCCGATTTTCGGCTTTCCAGGAATGCCACCGACTTCAAAAAACTCTCCAAGAATGCCACCGACTTCAAAGCAAAGGTGTGACACCTGAAAGGGCCTTACGCTCAAGGAAACTACTTTCGCAGCGCTCATTAGTCTGCTCCTTTCTTCTTCTATGGTTATTCCTTAATCAGGCAACACACGTCGGTCTCATGCTCGCAGGTAGCAAAAACGCCGGACATGTCCTTCACGGGAATCGAGACGCATTCCCCGGGCCCAAGAGTTCCGATGGTTGTTTGAGTTCCAGAAGCCACCTGCGTACCGAACGTAATGGCCTCGCCGAAGACGTCATTGTGAATGTGCAGCAGGATCGGTTTGGCAAACGGTATGTTTGTCTTGACGCCGGCAGATCCCCAAAGATACGTGGGCACCTTCGTCCCGCGCACCCTTACTTCATAACTCGGCTGGGTCCAACGATCGTAGGCGGCGGTTGGTGACTTGCTCATGGCGAACACCCCCATGTAAAGTGGAGAAGATAAAGTGACTTCTCCCAAGAAAGCACTTCTAGCTAAGCGCTCCACCGGGTTGCCCCAACCAACCTTCTTCTGGTTGAGTGGGATACTTTAGTCTCATGTCCCTGCCGGTTCTGGCCCCACCAGCTCGACACGATAGTTGTAGTAATGTTTTCGAAGTTGGAGAAGGTGATTAAACCATCCGGGCGGTGGCGTGTCTGGTCAATATTGCTCACTGGCGAAAATGATTTTCGGACCCTCGAATTTTAGGCAGACCTCCAACAAGCACGGATTTCACGGATAAAGGCCATGTAACCTTCCATGCTCTTAATGAATCCGTGTGATCCGTGAAAATCCGCGATAAAACAAGTGGATCGATCTCAGTTGAGTTTCCTTCTCGCTTTCTCTACCATCCAGAGTTCTCCATCCCTTCTCAGGCGGAATGTCGGTGGACAAGCTCCGGGTGCTGATCACGCGTGAACGCATCGCGGCGAAGGTGGCCGAGATGGGGGCAGCGCATCAGCCAGGATTTTCGGCGGGTGGTTCAGGCGACCATCATGAGGGTGCCCCATCCAAGCCGGTCTTGCTTGGATGGGGATTTTCGTTCCATGTCTCGCCGTGCGATGTGAACGTAAGTAAATCGGGCGACAGATTCACGGAATTAATTTCTACCGTGCTTTAAAAGTTACAGAACTCCACAGCTAGGGCGAGGGACTATGGCCACGCTTATCCTTAGGTCTTTCTCTTGAACGCCTTCTTCTGGTCCTGAGCGCCGTGAAAGATGTGGAGTATATCTATGGCTCCGCGCGCCTTGCGATAGTAGATGAGGTATTTGCCGGCCGGAAAGCATTTCACGCCTGCGGCTATGTCGGCTGAGGGCCTGCCGGCATCGGGATGTTCGCCGAGCAGCCAGAAACGCTCGGTGATGCCATCGATCAGCCGGTCCGCGACTTTCTGCCCGGCCCGCTTTGACCAATAAAGAAAAATCTCGTCAAGATCGCGACCAGCATCCTTCGAGACGCGATAGCGCATCAACGGCCGGCGTCTTTCCGTGCCAGCCGTCCACGACCTCGTGCCTTCACCTCATCTGCCAGCTCTTTCAGGCCCTCGCGGCCTTCATATTCTTTGAATTCGCCAGCCGCGATCGAATCGATGCTGGACCGAACCCGCTGCCGGATACTTTCGAGCTGCTGCCCGGTGAGGTCAGAGAGTATATCTTCGGCGCTAGGGTTTGCCAGGCGAACGGTTCGCGCCTCATCATCCTCCATGCGCCGCAAAGCTTCTCGCACCACCTCGCTGGCGTTGTTGTAACGGCCGCTCTTTACTTTTTGGCGCACGTAGCCTGCGAGACGGTCCGTAATCGATACGTTCATCTGATCCACTGTCCCCCTCCTGCATCTTCGTGTACTCAAACCTAACCTCAAGATGTGTTGATGTCAATCTTTGATATACGATTCGCGGGGAGGCCTTGGAGCGGGTGCGCCGCTGGTATGACGCGTCTGTTTTCGGTTATGTTGTGATGCCCAGCCGGAATTCAACCGGATTTACACGGATTTCACGGATAAAGTCTTTATGGCTTTCCCGATCCGTTAATGAATCCGTGCTGATCCGTGAAAATCCGTGGTAAAACGAGTGGCGCTATCTTTGGTTGAGTTTCCTTCCGCCTTTCTCTACCATCCAGAGTTCTTCATCCTCTACAGGCGGAATGCCGTTGTACAAGCTCCGAGTGCTGATCACGCGCGAACGCATCGCGGCGAAGGTGGCCGAGATGGGGCAGCGCATTAGCCAGGGTTTTGCCGGTGAGCCGGTCGTGCTGATCGGAGTGCTGAAGGGCGCCACCTATTGATTAATGCAGAAAGACAGACGTCTCACCAGATTGGTGTTCGGCAACTGATCGCTCAGGAATCGGGCGTTCCCGCTCCGACGTGATTACCCAACGGGAATTATTCTTGGCAAGCTCGAGGTCAATGAGAGCCCGTCCGCGCCAGACAACCTCGTCATTGGTGAAATTCCAAGTCTCGACGGCGCTCACCGTCGCTCTTCCCGCGTCCATCTTTATGTCAACCTCACTGAGGTCAAACCGCCGGATCTGTGTATAAAGCCGAAGCAGTCGCCCCTTCTGAAGCTGCACCTGCTCGCGCGACACGTTCCGCCGCTCACGATAGACGGCCAGTCTGGGCGCATAGCACGACATCTGCGCCCGCAGATTGCGTGACTTGAATGAAGCGACCCAGCGCTTCAGCAGAGCTGTGATCTGTGCGGGTGCGTCGGTGTCGGTCGCCGGCACTCGCACGCCGGGATTCGTGGCCTCTATGGCATCGTCCATGTCTAGCCAGACGGCGTTCTCCTGGGATAGTCGTATGTAGTTCACTGGTGCGACCAGTGGCACCTCAATGCTCCAACCGTACGCGCGTCCATTGATCACCATTGGACTGGTTGTGACGAGCTGATAACGTCCGGCGGCGACCCTAACGATGCCGGTCGTGTTTTCACTGATGCGCAGACTTTGTGGATCACCGTTGCGATCGAGGGGCTCCAGCGCCACAAACGCTACCAGCGGATGTTCGCGCGACGGTTCTATCAACCAACTCATCTCAACGCGAACTTCAACGGTTGTAGTGACTGGGGTCTTGTCTTGAGCAGCTCCGAGCGTCGCCATGACCAGCAGCAGAGCTTCGATGGCAGTGCGCGAGAATGCATGGAGTATTATTCGCTCTCGTGAGCGGATATGCCGGTTGAGGGTCTCCGCACGAACGTTGCTCATACGAAACCAGCAGAAGATGGACTCGACCAGATTGCCAGATGCTGAATTCTGGCACTGTATCGTCGAGATTTCAATCGGCTTATGCGAGAAATCCGACGATCTTGGCTTTCGTTCAATTATCTGGGTTGATCCGTAAAATCCGTGGTAAAAACAATTGGCCCCGTCTCAGTTGAGTTTCCTTCTCGCTTTCTCTACCATCCAGAGTTCTCATCCCTATCAGGCGGAATGCCGGTGGACAAGCTCAGAGTGCTGATCACGCGCGAACGCATTGCGGCGAAGGTGCCCGGGATGGTGCAGCCCATGAGTTTTTTTGGCATTGTACGGCTGATTGACGTACAATCTGTCAAGATCGAACAGGGAACTTCGATTTGTACGGCGATTTGCCGTATAGTGGCAAGTACAGGAATGCAGAAGTGGAGGAGTTATGGGCGCCCCCGCTAAGAAACATCGCAATCGAGTAGAGCGCGTACGTGAGGGTCTTGACGCCCGTCTCGAAATGCGTGTGCCTCCGGAACAGAAGAGGTTCTTCCGTCGCGCCGCTGCGCTCAGAGGCGTAACCCTGACGGATTTCGCCATCGATACGCTTCAACAGGCTGCGCTTAGGACCCTGGAGGAGCACAGCCTGCTCCGGTTGGCGATCAAGGACCAGCAGGTATTTGTTGATGCTCTCATGAATCCGCCTGCGCCGAACCATGCGCTCGTCAGAGCAGCCAAGCGGTATAGCAGGATGGTGCGTCGCTAACTTGGAAAAGGAGCCAAAATACATCGTGAAGCCGCTCGGTAAGCAAGACCGGACGGCTTTTTCTTGTGGAAAACCGGAGCTCGACAAGTATTTCCTGGAACGGGCGTCGCGGGACGTTCGTGAGAAGATTACCGCTGTATTTGTACTTCTCCGCGAAGAAGACGAGGAGACGATTCTCGGCTATTACACACTTTCCAGCCTTTATGTCGACACTGGCGAGATACCCGAGGAGATCCGTAAGCGCACGGGCCGGTATCGCCAAGTAGGCGCCACTCTGATCGGTCGGCTCGCAATCGCCACCGCCATCCAGAAGACTGGCATGGGCGAGTTTCTCCTGATGGACGCTCTGGCGCGGAGTTTGCAGGGAACCAAGACCGTGATGTCATTCGCCGTGTTAGTCGATGCGATGGACAAGGAGGCGGAGGCCTTCTATCGGAAATACGGTTTCATTGTCCTGAGGGATAACCGGTTGTTCTTGCCGATGAAGACCGTAGAGCGACTGCCACTCCCCTGGTAGCCGGCATAAACTGCCTTAGTCCGTGTGACATCCCGGTTGAGTTTCCCTCGCGCTTTCTCTACCATCCAGAGTTCTCCATCCCTATCAGGCGGAATGCCGGTGGACAAGCTCCGAGTGCTGATCACGCGCGATCGCATCGCGGCGAAGGTAGCCGAGATGGGGCGGCGCATCAGCCACGATTTTGCCGGCGAGCCGGTCGTCCTGATCGGAGTGCTGAAGGGCGCCACCATCTTTCTTGCCGACCTGGCGCGGCAGATCACGCTCGACGTCAGCTTCGATTTCATCGCGGTGTCGAGCTACGGAAACGCCAAGCAGCAGAGTGGCGAGGTCAAGCTGGTGAAAGATGTTGACCGCTCGATGGAGGGCCGCAACATCATCCTGGTGGAAGATATTCTCGACACCGGATTGACCTTGACCTACATCCAAAACATGTTGCGCGCCCACCAGCCGAAGTCGCTGAAGATCGCGGCGCTGTTGGACAAGGTGTCACGGCGCACCGAGCCTATCCACGGGGATTACGTGGGTTTCGAGATTCCCGACGAGTTTGTGGTGGGATACGGGCTGGACTTCGCCGAGCATTATCGTAATCTGCCGGATATTTGCGTGCTGGAGTCCGGCCCCGAATCGGGATAGAATCTCTGGTGCTCATGTCTGTGAACTCTCCTGTCGTACTCGGCACACCGGCCAGTCTTGTGAGCGATTGGCGCAGCGCGGCCAGCCTCATCGATCACACCCTGCTTAAGCCCGAAGCCACTCGCGACCAGGTCATTGCCTTGTGTGGCGAGGCGGTGCGATACGGTTTCCATGCAGTCATGGTGAATCCAGCCAACGTGGCCGTGGCCGCTGCTCGACTGCGCGGTTCGCCGGTAAAGGTGGGCACGGTGGTTGGCTTTCCCCTCGGCGCAAATCTGACGCTGACCAAACTGGCGGAAGCTGAGGCCACTTTGCGCAATGGCGCGCATGAGCTGGACATGGTCCTCAACATCGGGGCGCTGAAGTCGGGCGATCGCGTGTTGGTGCAGCACGAAATGCGGAGCGTGGTGCGGCTGGCGCACGGTCGGGGAGCACTTCTTAAGGTGATTCTTGAGACCTGTCTGTTGAACCAGGTCGAGAAGATCCTGGCTTGCGCCCTGGCGCTGGAGGCGAGCGTGGATTTCGTGAAGACCTCCACCGGATTCGCAGATTCGGGCGCGGCTGCCGCTGACGTGGTACTGATGCGCGGCGTGGTCGGACTCAAAGTCGGCGTGAAGGCGGCGGGCGGCATTCGAACTGCGACGCAGTTCATGGACATGATCGATGCCGGCGCCAACCGCATCGGCACCAGCGCCAGCGTCGACATCGTGCGCGAATTGGGCGCTCCGTCCGACGATCAATCCAATGGGAGCCATTAGAGCGGTGTCTCGTATCGCCGCCTTTGAAGGGGCGCACCTTCAGGTGCGCCGATATGAACCCTTTATTTTTGTCATTCCGAAGGGCTTCAGCCCTGAGGAATCTGCGGTTTCTCTCAATTGCCGACTTTCGTGGCCTCTCGATTCATCCCTTACCCAGGAGCCCTCATGGCGCGTCTGACCGGCGTGCTGGGCATCCTCGCGATTCTGCTATTTGCGTATCTCTTCTCGACTGACCGCAAAGCCATCCGCTATCGCACGGTTTTCGTGGGACTGGCACTGCAATTTGTATTCGCCATCCTGGTGCTGCGCGTGAGTTTCGGCGTGCGCGTCATGACCATCGCCGGGGACGCGGTCAACCGGCTGCTCAGCTATTCTTTCGCTGGGTCGCAGTTTGTCTTTGGCGAGTTCGGGGCCAGGCTCTCCCGCTTCGGCGTGGTCTTCGCCTTCCAGGTGCTGCCCATCATCATTTTCATCGCCGCATTTTTCTCTATCCTTTATTACTACGGCGTGATGCAGTTCATCATCCGGCAACTGGCGAAGGTCATGATGCGCTTCATGGGCGCAAGCGGGGTTGAGTCACTGGACGTCGCGGCCAGCATCTTTATGGGAATTACGGAAGCGCCTCTGACCATCCGTCCGTTCCTTCCCAAGGTCACGCGCTCCGAGCTGATGACCATCATGACCAGCGGCATGGCGCACGTTTCCGGCGCGATGCTGGGTGCCTACATCCTGCTCGGCATCGAGGCGCGACATCTTCTTGGCGCGGTGATCATGACCGCGCCGGGAACGATCCTGATCGCCAAGATGATGGTGCCCGAGACCGAAAAGCCGCTGACCGCCGGGAGGGCAAACATCGACTCGGTCGAGTTCGGCGAGCGGGCCAGCAACGTTCTGGATGCGGCCGCGAAAGGCACGACCGACGGCCTGTATCTCGCCCTCAACGTTGCGGCGATGCTGATTTCATTTCTCGCGCTGATAGCCCTGCTGGATGGCGTTCTTGGCGGCACTCACAATCTGCTTGCGGCACATGGCTTCCCGTGGTTCCCGTCGAAGCTGGAGTCGATCTTCGGCGTGATCTTTGCGCCCGTGGCCTGGCTGATCGGCGTGCCTTGGCATGACTGTCTGGCCATCGGGAATCTGCTGGGCACGCGCATGGTTCTGAATGAGTTGGTCGCCTTCTCCATGCTGAGCGCGCAAAAGGCGGCGCTCGAGCCTCGGTCGTTCACCATCGCTACCTTTGCGCTTTGCGGATTCGCGAACTTGGCGTCCATCGGCATCGTGATCGGTGGCCTCAGCAGCCTGGCCCCGAGCCGTCGCCAGGACCTGGCGCAACTCGGGTTCAAAGCGATGATCGCGGGCACGCTGGCCAACCTGATGTCGGCCAGTATTGTTGGAATTCTGCTAAGCAGTGGATAGGGATCGGTGGATAGTGGATAGTGGCCGAAGATTCCCCGCTACGCCAGCAAGTCCGCAACTGGCTCGTCAGACTGTAGAAAACGCACTTCCGGAGATTGCCATTGGGATGCCCCTTACAACGGAAGTGGTACGCACCATACCGCGGACGGGGGATTTGCCCAGCTCGTTTCCAATGTGACAATCGCGTTACTGGGATTACCGCTGCAGAGGGGCAGCGGAAGGGAAGGCGAGAGCATCGCGAAGATTCTTCGTCGCTCCATTTCCTCCTTAGGTTGGCGGAATTCTGGGCCGTTTCGGTCTTCGGTTGTGCAACTGGGCGCTGCGCTTCCGGAACAGAATTCCGCCCTTTTCTGACCGCCGGCGCTCCCATCACGTCCCTGCGTGCGTCCGGTCACACCCTTCCAGCCAAGAATCTGTTATCTGTAGCAGCGTGGTAGGCGTGCGCTCCCACGCATGCTCTATAAGACACTCAGCGCCGCCGTGTACGGCATCGACGCCAGCCTCATTGAGGTTGAGGTCGATGTCGCTCCCGTGAAGGCCGACCACGACACATTCATGACGGTCGGTCTGCCCGACACCACGGTGCGGGAAAGCCGCGAGCGCATCCGCGCTGCGCTGAAGAACAGCGGCTACGATATTCCATCCACCACGACCACCATCAATCTTGCTCCCGCTGACATTCGCAAAGAAGGATCGGGCTTCGACCTTCCCATGGCGCTGGGAATTCTCGGCGCTTACGGAGGCCTGAACAACAAGCCTCCCGACGATGCGCTGTTTGTGGGCGAGTTGTCGCTCGATGGCGGCGTGCGCGGCATCCGCGGGGCGCTCCCCATTGCCGTAACCGCACGGGCAAACAAAATCCTCAGGCTGATTGTTCCCGAGATCAATGCGCGCGAGGCCGCCCTGGTGGATGGTGTGGATGTTTACCCGGTCCACTCCTTGATCGAAGTGGTCCAACTCTTGAATACGGGCAACGGTATCCAGCCGATCAAGGTTGACACCCACGCGCTGCTGGAAACTTCGCAGCAATTTGGGGTGGACTTCGGCGATGTGCGCGGACAGCAGACGGCCAAGCGCGCCATCGAAATCGCTGCGGCCGGGGGCCACAACCTGCTGATGATTGGTCCGCCGGGTTCGGGCAAGACCATGCTCGCCAAACGCATGGCCACCATCCTTCCGCCGTTGACGTTTGACGAAGCCCTGGAAACGACCAAGATTCATAGCGTGGCGGGAGTGCTCGATTCCACCAGCGGACTGGTTGGGACGCGTCCTTTCCGCTCCCCACATCACACTATTTCGGATGCGGGGCTGATTGGCGGTGGCATGATCCCACGTCCCGGCGAGGTGTCGCTGGCCCACAATGGCGTGCTGTTCCTGGACGAGTTGCCTGAGTTTCCGCGCAACGTCCTGGAGGTGATGCGACAGCCGCTCGAAGATGGAACCGTGACCATCGCTCGGGCGGCCATGTCGCTCAGCTTCCCAGCGCGCTTCATGTTGGTGGCGGCGATGAACCCCTGCCCGTGTGGGTATTTCAATGACCGATCGCGCGAATGTCACTGCACGCCGATGATCATTCAGCGCTATGTTTCGAAGATTTCGGGCCCGCTG
This sequence comes from uncultured Acidobacteriaceae bacterium, assembly GCA_963794545.1. Taxonomy (GTDB): domain Bacteria; phylum Acidobacteriota; class Terriglobia; order Terriglobales; family Acidobacteriaceae; genus Bog-257. The sequence goes on along the minus strand of CAWCEH010000005.1, from coordinate 188,953 downwards.
CTCGACCGCATAGACATCCACATCGACGTGCCCTCGGTGAACTATCGCGAGTTGCGAAGCGGCGTGGTACCGGAAAGTTCCGCCGACATCCGCGCCCGCGTGATCCGCGCCCGCGAGACGCAACTGGTGCGCTTTGGTACCGAGGGCGAACGCATTTACGCCAATGCTCAGATGGGCTCACGTGAGATCAGGAAATACTGTGAGTTAGGTACTGACTCCGAGCACTTGCTGGAACGAGCCATGGTGAAGCAGGGCCTCAGCGCCCGCGCCCACGACCGGATTCTGAAAGTCGCGCGTACCGTGGCCGACCTTAGTGCTGCCGAAACCATCGAACCGGGCCACATCGCCGAGGCCATTCAGTATCGGACGCTGGATCGGACGTTTTGGGCGTGAGTCCTGATCGTTAGTGTAATGGGCCCCTTGAGAGGCGCCGCAACTTATTGAAACAGGGCGATTAATCTGGGTCGCCTTTTCATGCTTGATTGTGAAGGGGCACCGTCATGCTGACCTGTTTACAACAGTGATCGACCCCTCCCGTCTCACAGCTCGTCAGCCGATCGGGTGGATTACTTTCGTGTAGCCCGTGATCCGTGCTCGATCCCGAGGTGCAGCTTAGTCTGCAGGTGGGCTCTCCTGTGGGTAGACGAATATGGTGTGTGCAGAGGCAGGCGATCAAAAACGATTGCCTGCCCACTGCTTTATCTATTCGCGACGCTTCTTGTCTTCCTTCTTATCTTTCTCCTTGTTTCCCTTCTCGTCGTCTTCATCTTTATGGCTTCGTTTCGGCTCGCGCTCAGGCTCCTCGATCTTGATTCTTGAAGCGAGACTGTAGAAGTTGCGGTGCAAGCTACTCATCTGCCGCTTCAGCTCAAGAATCTCAGGTTCGATCATCGCTTCCTCCTCGCAGCAAGTGTCTTCACAAACCTCGCGGCAGCAACAGTCACTCGAGCAACCGCATTGTTTTCTCGGCTTGTGATGGCAGAAACTCACGCAATCTGAGCTGATTCCGTTGGCAACGACGCACAGATCGTAGTGGCCGTGCGGCACACCCTGCGTGGTGAACCGCACCGATTGCAGCGAATGGCCGGTCGCGACGCCCATAGTGCTGAAATCGTACGTGCGGCAGTAATGGACCTCCTTGGTATCGACATTGTGGAGCCGCACCAGAGGATAGTTGGTAGCTGCATAGCAATCGTCGCCATAAGTGTTCGCCTGCGACAACCCGTTCAACTGGGTTCCCTTCAGCACATAGTAGTCCGTGACTGTGGGCGTACCGTGGCGAATAACCGTGGAGATCCTAGGCCTCCAATGTTCCTCCGGTCCGCCGACGGGCGTATAACACTGAACGTTGTTCGAACTGGGGCTGAACAGCACCTGTCCCGTGGGCAGCAGCATGAATCGGCTCCAGTAAAGTTGCGCAACGTGGTTGGGTGGCGTGGGGGCCTGGGTCAAGGTGTTCGTGAACGGATCGTATTCGAAGAACGAAACGGGAGAGCCCCAGTTGTTGAACAGGAAGGGCGCGGAGGCAACCAGCACCGAGCCGTTGGGCAGCAAAGCTGCGGGACAATCGTTGCACACCATAGTTTTGCCTCCCACCTTGGGGATGTTCGGTCCGGCGGTCCACCCGCCGGTGCCGGTCGGGTGTGGCGGCGGCGTGTAAATCGCGGTCTTGCCGTGCCCGCCGCTATCTGCCGCGCCAAAACAAATAACTTTGCCGTTATACATCAGCATTGCCGGACCGATTTCGCTCATAACGGGATCGACCAGCGTCACCGGCACGGCTCCCTCATCCTTCCATGTATTGGACGAAATAATGTACTTCTGCGAATGAAAGGGAGGGAAGCATTCGACGGTTAGGATCGTATGATCCGCCAGCAGAATCCAAGTCTCTTCATTGGTTCGGACGGGCTGGCTGCCGCCCGGGGACCACGAGTTTGTCGAGGGGTCGTAGATAGTGCACTCACCCGAAAGGAGGGCGCCAATCATAAACCTTCCGTCGGGAAAAACCGTGCACGCCGCATCACCAACCTGCGGCCACCCAGGAGGTGAAGGCAGAGGGTCCCATTTATCCAGGACCGGATCATAGATCTGGCCCAGATTAGTGTCCCCGCCGGCGCCGCTCTGCTCGCCACCAATCAAGATGACCCGCCCGTCCTTGAGCATTCCCGAGGCGTAATATCGCCGCCAGAAAGCCATGTCCGCCAGGGGCGACCAGGTGCCGTTTACATAGCTTCCCTGACTGTCCGGCGTGAGAGCGTGCCAGTGCGCCGTCGCTTCTTCCTGCACCATCACTCTGCCATCACTGAGAAGCTGCATTGTACTTGTGTGGAATGGGGGCTGGTTGACCAACCCTTGCCATGTGCCTGCCATAGTCTGTAGTCCTCCTTTATTTGATTTTCTTGCGTATGGAACCTTGCAGGGACGCAAAGGGAGATGCACGACACGTGCCAATTCGGAGCGGACAGAAGCGCATTTGAGATGTCGCGCATTTGCAGCGACATACAGCGCGGGAAATCAAGTTCGGATAGATCGTCTGTTTCGTTTCCGCCTGATGGGACTATCCGAATTGATAGTGGCGACTATCCGTTCTGTTACCGGTTATAGCCGAGCAAGGATAGCGGAAGACCGGGCGTGAACGGATGGGTGGGAAGATGAGAGTTTCAGAGTTGGAACATCATGTCCAACGGGAAAGCCGGAGGTTTCAAACCGACCCACCGGAGCGTGACCCGAGGCAGCTGCCCGGCGGAATTTCCACCCAAGCTTCCTTCGCTTGGGTGGGCCCCCGAATGAATCTGCGCGCAGCTACTGCTTGTCGTACACGGCGGTGTAGGTAAATTTCTTGCCGTCGGCGCTGGTCCCGTGCACCGTGAGTGTGCGGGTCATGCCGTCGGCTGAGACCTCAATGCGGCCGCTGGTGGTGACCTTGCCATCCTTCTTATTGGTCAACTCCAGGGTCCGATCGTTGACCTTCTTATAGGAGCGGCTGTTGGCGTTGGGATCTCCGGTTAGCGGATAGTCCTTGCCGTCGAACTTGCCCGTCCACTCGGTTTGGACCGGTTTGCCATCGCCGGTGGTCCCATCGGTCGTGACCTTCACCTGGTCGCCTGCGGGCGCATACACAACCTTGGTGTTCTTGGTTGCTCCGGCCGGAAACTTCGACTTGGCTTCATTCAGCTTCCAGGTGCCCATGTTGGGGTTGGCATAGCACGCGGCTACTCCGGCCAGACACAGGGCCAGAGTCAATGCGATCCTTCTAACGGTCATTTGCTCTCCTTAGATTTTTATGCTGCGGCGAAATTGTAGCAGGCACCGCACCTTGAGCAAGCCGCAAATTTCCGGGTGCATGGAGTCTGCGCCTGGGAGACGTGTATACTCTCGCCATCAATAACCCACAAGTGAAGCGGATACGCGCCCATGCCGGCCGCCTTGGGGAAGCAACGGTTGCATTGTTTGGAGGGGTACACACGTGTCTAAGAGAAAGTTTTCTTTCCTACTGCCGGTTTCGGCTATCTTGATTCTTTCTGTCTCGGCTTGTTCAACGAAGAAATCCGAGGCCCCAGCTATTGCGCAGCAGAAAGATGCGGCTCAGTCCTCATCCGCCGAAGCCAGGCCACCGCGCAATCCACTCAAGAACGCCTACTTCGGCGACCTCCATTTGCATAGCGGCTACTCTATGGACGCGTTTGCCTTCGGAACCCGGACCACGCCTGAGGATTCCTACAAATACGCGATGGGCGAGACCGTGGAATACATGGGAAAGCCGCAAAAGCGCATTGCGCCGCTCGACTTCCTTGCCGTAACCGACCATGCCGAGTATCTGGGAGTCGTGCGCGACACGATTGATCCCAATGGCCCGTTCGCGAAGTCCGAGTGGTACGCCGTGATGACCAATCCCGATCCCGCGGTTTCGGCCACAGCGTTCCGCAAGCTCATCGGTTCCACCATCGTCAACAAGCCCTTGCCCGAATTTAACGATCCAAAACTGCTGCGCTCAGCATGGGAGAAATACGCAGCCATCTCCGACAAGTACTACAAGCCCGGGAAGTTCACTACATTTGTGGGATTTGAGTGGACCTCGGCGCCACAGTTTCAGAATCTGCACCGCTGCGTGATTTTCGCCGACAAAGGACCGGCCATGCCCTACACGGCATTCGATTCTTTGGATCCCGAAGATCTCTGGCGCTACCTGGAAGCACAGCGAAAACAGGGGTTGGACGTGATCGCCGTGCCCCACAACGGCAATGCCAGCAACGGCCTGATGTTCAGCACGCGCGACATGTCGGGCAAGCCGATTACCCGCGATTACGCTGAGCGCCGTATGGCCAATGAACCTCTGGCCGAGATTATTCAGGCCAAGGGGCAGACCGACACCAGCCCGGCGCTTTCTCCCACCGACGAATTCGCCAATTTCGAGATGTGGCTTTACCTGATTGGTTCGGACAAGAAAGCAAACTCCGCAACCGGAAGCTATTTGCGTCAGGCCTACGGCGTCGGCCAGGAGCAGCAGGCGAAGCTGGGCGTCAATCCGTTCAAATACGGTATCGAGGCCGGGACCGACTTCCACTCCGGTATTACATCCACCGAACCGAGCAACTTCCCGGGCTCGCACGGCAACCAGGACAACGACCCTAGGACTGTGATCACCGCTACGACATCAGTCGGTGGCGAACCCCCGACCGCTCTTAGTTCCGGCGGACTTACCGGAGTGTGGGCCGAGGAGAACACCCGCGAATCCATCTTTTCAGCCTTTAAGCGGAAGGAGACATTCGGCACTTCCGGAACCCGAATCAAGGTCCGCATGTTTGCCGGCTGGAATTATCCCAAGGACATGACCAAACAAGCAGATTGGGTCAAAGCCGCTTACGATGGCGGCGTGCCCATGGGTGGCGACCTCACAGCACCCTCAAGCACAGCCGCTCCAACGTTTGTCGTTCACGCCATCAAGGACCCCGACAGCGGAAATCTTGATCGCGTCCAGATCATCAAGATTTCTACCCGGAACGGAAAGAGCAAGGAAAGAGTGTACGACGCGGTGTGGAGTGGAGATCGCAAGGCTGATCCGAAAACCGGGAAAGTTCCTGCCGTCGGCAATACGGTTGACGTGAAGACCGCTACTTATCAGAACACGATTGGTTCGACTGAGCTGATTGGTGAGTGGACCGATCCGTCGTTCGACCCCAAGGCGCATGCGACGTACTACGCCCGTGTGCTGGAGATTCCCACGCCACGCTGGTCCACGTACTGGGCCGCAAAGCTGAACCTGCCGCCAAACCCAAATGTGGCGGCAACTGTGCAGCAGCGCGCCTGGACGTCGCCGGTGTGGTACACCCCGGCCGAGGCGGCCAAGTAGGCGGTCTTTTATCTCCTCCGCCTAGTAGGCGAATGAATTCTTCGGTACCCGTTGCCGGCGAAGCTCAACCATCCGTCGAGTTAAGGGTGCCGATGGGGATGCCCCGTTTCTGGTGGATTGCGTAGGCACCTGCTGTGCGGTTGAGATTTCCTTCGCACAAAAGGACTGAGAAATCTCAACCCCTGCCCTTGTACTTTTACTGGTTGCACAAGGGTCTCCGCCCGCCTAGAATTTCTTGTTCAAAAGAAGCAGCCCGACCTCAGTCAGGCCATGTGTCTGAAAATACTTCTCTTCGCAGCGTTGTTCCTGCAAGGGATGAGTGGGAATCTGCTATAAAACAACGCCCGCGAGCGCTTTATATGTGCGGGATCGTGATCGTGCCATTCAGCAAGACGGAGGCATTCATGAAGACGAGAGTTGCGGCAACGGCGGGATTGGCGTTGGTCCTTCTCAGTATCGGCGCCCTGATTTCCTGCAAGAAATCTGAAACCCCACAACCGGCACAATCGATCGGTCAGACTGCTCCAGCCTCGACCGAAGCGCCGCCGAAGCCCAACCCCGACCGCAACGCCTACTTCGGTGAGGAACACATCCACACCAGCTGGTCGGTGGACGCCTGGCTCATGGGCAACCGCATCACCGGACCTGACGACGCCCTCAAGTATGCTCAAGGCCAGACCATCAAGCACCCCATGGGCTACGACATCAAGATCGACACACCCATGGACTTCATGGGTGTGACCGATCACTCCGAATATGTGGGCGTGACAAAAGAAGCGAATACGCCGGGGTCCCCCGTGAGCAAGATTCCTGCGGCGCAACCGCTCATTCTCAAGGACCCGAATAACCAGGCTGATGTTCAGAAGACCTTCACGTACCTGGTTAACCTGATGGCCGGAGCTCCGGTGAAAGCCTTGATGGCTCCCGCCGTGGCAGGCACCATCTGGAAAGAGAACGTCAAGATCGCCAACGAGAACAATCATCCCGGCAAGTTCACTGCCTTCTGTTCTTACGAGTGGACTTCCATGCCCAACTATCGCAACCTGCACCGCAACATCTTCTTCCGCGACTGTGCCAAGGTGCCGGAAATGCCCTATAGCGCGCTGGATTCCACTCATCCTGAAGATCTCTGGAACTGGATGGACGCGCAGCGCAAGGCCGGCAACGAATTGCTGGCCATCTCCCACAATGCCAACCTGAGCGACGGCTGGATGTATCCCGTCGATCTCGACAGCTTCGGACGCCCCATTGACGCCGCCTGGGCGTCCTCGCGCGACCGCAACGAACGCCTGGTCGAGATCAAGCAGATCAAGGGTGCGTCCGAGACTCACCCCTTGCTCTCACCCAACGACGAGTTTGCCAGTTACGAGATATTCGCCGGTGGTCTCCTCGGCCAGAAGCCGGACGGCGGCCGTATCGATCACATTCAGGGCAGCTTTGGTCGCCAGGCGCTGAAAGACGGTATTACGATGCAGGACGTGCGCGGCTACAACCCGTATAAGTTCGGCATGGCTGGCGGCTCCGATTCGCATAACACCGGTAGTCCTTATCGCCAGGACAACTTCTACGGCGGCCACGCCCAAATTGACGGAACCCTCGACCGGCGCATGGCCGGAGTTCTGGCCTTCGGCACCCTTGACGTGCGGTATGAAAACCCCGGCGGCCTGACCGGCGTCTGGGCCGAGGAGAACACCCGCGAATCCCTGTTCGACGCTATGTACCGCAAGGAAACCTTCGGCGCCAGCGGCCCGCACATCAAAGTCCGCTTCTTCGGCGGTTGGAACTACAACAAAGACAGTATGAAAGTGAAAGACTGGGTGCATCAGGCGTACGCCAGTGGCGTCCCGATGGGCGCTGATCTGCCTGCCATGCCGCAAGGCGGAAAAGGCACGTCTCCCGCGTTCGTCGTGTGGGCTGTAAAAGACCCGAGTTCCGCCAATCTCGATCGCATCCAGGTCATCAAAGGCTGGACCAAGAACGGCCAAAGCTTCGAGAAGATTTACGACGTGGTCTGGTCGGGTGAGCGCAAAGCGGATAAGTGGTCGGGCCGGGTGCCAGCGATCAAGAGCACGGTTGACTTGGAGAAAGGCACTTATACCAATGACGTTGGCTCGACCGAGTTAAGCACGGTCTGGACCGATCCCGACTTCGATCCAAGTCTGCATGCCTTCTACTATGCGCGCGTGCTGGAAATCCCGACCCCCCGGTGGACGCTGATGCAAGCCATCAAAGCCGGACTTCCGCCGCCAGACGTCGTCCCGCTCACCGGTCAGGAGCGCGCCTGGACTTCACCGATCTGGTACACGCCCAGCACCGAGGCGCGCAAGAAAGCTCCCGCCGGTATGACTGTGGCTGACCTGAAGGCGAAGGGTGCGACCGCATTGGGTGATGCCCAACTGAAAGCCTTGATTGTCGGCAAGGCCTACTGGGTACGCAACAATGCCACCGGTGACCAGTTCAGCGTCAGCTACACGCCCGATGGTGACATGAATGTTTGGCACGTCGGCACCAGCGCGACGCTGCCCAGCTACATCGGTAATCCCCTTCGCAACGGTTATCAAGGCATCACCACGCCGTACAAGATCGAAGGCGGCAAGGTGATAACCAAGGTCCAGCAGGACCCGTACTCGACGACGATCTATAAGCTCGGCGACACCTACTATGGTGCGCGCAGCAACGAGTTCGGCTACGCCAACTACGAGATCATTCCCTATCCGCAGTTCGTTGTTAACCCGATTACGGGGGCATTGAACCAGTTCTCGATTGAACTGGGCCTGACCGACGAGCAGCGGCAGCAGATCTTCCCCATCATCCAACAGGAGCTGCCGAAATTGAAGGAGCTGAAGAAGAACACTTCGCTCAAGCCCGAGGCCAAACTGGAGCAGTTGAAGCAAATCGCCGACGACCTCGACAGCAAGATCACACCGCTGCTCAATGCGGATCAGCAGAAGAAATTCCAGGAAATCCGGGAGCAGCATCGCCGCGAGTTGATGGAGAAGATAGGAAGCGAGATTGTGCAGAAGGCGGAGTACAGCGTCAGCGGTCTCTTCACCGATCAACACGCGCAGAAAGCGCCGCAGAAATGAAGAAGGCGGAGACTGACATCAAGGACAAGATGTAAGGCTGGGTGTCTCCAAGCCTGGCTCAAAGGACGTGACTTGGCTCCCATGAAAGGAAGATTTCGCCGCTGATCACGGTCAAGAAAGCGCAATGAAGAACAACGTCCTTGCATTGTCAGCAGCCGCGGAGGCGGGTACGGGACTGCTTCTGCTCGCCTGGCCGCTGATCGTGGTTCGCCTGCTGTTTGGCGCAGAGATCAATGGAGCCGGCGTAATAATGAGCCGCATCGCCGGCATCGCCCTGGTCGGCCTCGGTGTCGCCTGCTGGCCGGGCAATTCCGCCTTCCAGGCGCTTAACGGAATGCTGACGTACAGCAGTCTCGCCGTGCTGTACCTTAGTTACATCGGCGTCCGCGGAGAATCCACCGGGGTATTGTTGTGGCCGGCAGTTGTGGCACATGCGATCCTCGTCGCTCTTCTCGTCGTCGAGCGGTTCAAGAAACAAAAAAACGCCGGCGGCATCAGTACCTAAACTGGTGATTTGCCGTCCCTTGGCCGGAGACAGTTAGTGAATGAAGTGTCCGTGGTTTCTGCGGCGCAGCCCGCGACAGAAGGTTCCGGAACGCGTCAATGGTTCCCTCCTGCGATCAAACGCTGGCTGCGCGAGCCCCTGCTGCACTTCCTGCTGATTGGTCTCGCCCTGTTTGCCGTGTACGCCTACACGCATCGCGGTCGTTTCGGAGTCGAATCGTCCAAGCAGATTGTTCTCAGCCTCGATGAACTCCAGCAGATGGACATGTACTTCGAGTCGCAGTGGCATCGCCAGCCGACTCCCGCCCAGTTTCAGGCCATGGTGGAAGACAGGGTCCGCGAGGAGGTCCTGTACCGTGAGGCGCTGGCCATGGGCCTCGATAAAGACGACACCATCGTCAAGCGTCGCATGGCGCAGAAGATGCAGTTCCTCGCCGAAGACGTTGCGGCCGCTCACGAGCCTTCCACCGCGGAGCTAAAAGCTTGGTTCGACAAGAACAGTAACAAGTTCGCCCTGCCCAGCCGCTACAGCTTCCGCCATCTTTACTTTTCCCCGGACAAGCGCGGAAAGAGCGCGCAGGACGACGCTGCCAAGGCACTCGCTAAGATCGCAGGCCAGCCCGAAGACTCCAAGCTCGCCGCCTCGCTCGCCGACCAGTTCATGTTCCAGGACTACTACGGCGACCGCGCTCCCGAGGCCGTGGCCAAGGAATTCGGTCCCCAATTCGTGGTGGCCCTTGAGAAGCTCAAGCCCGGCTCGTGGCAGGGGCCGATCGAATCGGGCTACGGCTGGCACCTGGTGTACGTAGACACCGTCATTCCGGGGCGAATCCCGGCATTTGAGGAGATGGAACCGGATGTAAAGACCGCATGGCTCGCCGAACAGAAGCAACAAGCCTGGCAGAAGGCCTATGCGGAAATGCGATCCAAGTACACCGTGCTATTGCCTGCTCCTTCCGACAGGGAAGCCGCGCAGGCTCCGGCTCCTTCGCCCAAGAAACAGGTTCCTGCTCCATCTGGCGAGGCGCCGCTGTGACCAGCTTCCGTGCCCCCTTCGCCTGGCTCACGGCTTGTTTGCTGTTTGCCGTTTCGGTCGCCTCAGCTCACGAGGCTCGTCCTGCCTACCTTGAGATCAAAGAGACCGCACCCGGACAGTTCAGCGTGCTCTGGCGCACGCCGGTCCTCGCAGGGATGCGCCTTCCGGTAGTGCTCAAGCTTCCTGAAGACGTGAAGAATTTGCGCGAGCCCAACGTACAGGAACTGGCGGACTCCTTCGTGGAACGGCGGTGGATTGATGCGGGACCGAACGGCATGGCAGGCAGGCGCATCGAGTTTCCCGGACTGCAATTGACGATCACCGACGTGCTCGTGCGCGTTGAGCTGCTTGACGACAGGAAGTGGACGACGATCGTCCATCCATCTCAGCCCTGGGTCGAGATCACCGCTGCGCAAACCCATGTAGCCGTCTTGGGTACTTTCGTTGTTCAGGGAGTCCGCCACATTCTTTTCGGCGAGGACCACATGCTGTTCGTGCTCGGGCTCCTGCTGATCGTGAAAGATCGCTGGATGCTCTTGAAGACGGTGACCGCATTCACCGTGGCGCACAGCATCACGCTGGCGATTGCAACCCTTGGCTATGCGGAGGTGCCGCTCCCGCCACTGAACGCCGCGATCGCACTGAGCATTCTCTTTCTCGGTCCAGAAATCGTCCGCTCATGGCGAGGGGAGACGAGCTTCACCATCCGGCATCCGTGGGTGGTCGCGTTTGCGTTTGGCCTGCTGCACGGCTTTGGATTCGCCAGCGCCCTGACTAGCGCAGGGCTGCCGCGGCACGAGTTGCCGCTGGCATTGGTGAGCTTCAATGTTGGTGTTGAACTTGGGCAGCTTGGTTTCATTGCGCTGGTGTTGGCGCTCGAGCGCTCCTTCCGTGTGCTGGAAGTGCGTTGGCCGCGATGGGCGGAGGCGCTTCCTGGCTACACCGTCGGCTCGCTCGGGGCGTTCTGGACCGTCCAGAGGCTGGCCTTGCTCTTCGGCGGCGGGCAATGAGAGCTATACCGCAAGCTACCGCACGATGGATCGCGATGCTTTTGCTGATGCTCCTCTGGGCGCAGATTGCCTTCGCGCACCCGCAGGCAGGCGAGGCCAAAGGTTTTCTCACAGGCTTTAGGCACCCGATCTCCGGACTCGACCACGTGTTGGCGATGGTGGCCGTCGGCCTTTGGGGCGCACAACTCGGCAGTCCGGCCATTTGGCTTCTGCCAGTGGCTTTCCCCATGGTGATGGCATTCGGTGGGATGCTTGGCCTGATGGGTGTACCGCTCCCTGGAGTTGAATACGGCATTGCCGCCTCGGCGATCCTGTTGGGCGCAGCGGTATTGTTTGAAATGCGGCCCCCGCTCGTCTTAGCCGCCGTTCTAGTGGGCATCTTTGCTATCTTCCACGGCCACGCCCATGGCACCGAGTTACCTCCCGGACAAAGCGGCCTGCTCTACAGCATGGGTTTCGTGATCGCCACTGGATGCCTGCACGCAGTCGGCATCAGCATCGGTGCTGTCCATCGATGGCTGTGGGGACAACGACTGCTGCGCTTCGCTGGTGCCATCGTGGCCATGGGTGGGATGTTCTTCCTGTGGAAGGCAGTGCCATGAGGAAACGGCCAAACCCGTCGCGCCTGCCGCTCTACTGCTTCGTGATATTCGTATCCATCTTTGCGGCCATACCAGCGGAGGCTCACCTGAACTCCACAGGCATGGGTCCGATCTACGACGGGCTGATGCATTTTCTTATGAGCCCGGAAGATTTGGCTCCGGTGCTTGCCTTGGCGCTGCTCGCGGGACTTCGTGGAGCCAGTCACGGCCGCCGTGCTCTGTTCGTTCTCCCGGCCGCATGGCTCTTGGGTGGGTTGATCGGGTTGGCCGCCGCATCCGCAAGTGCTCATCCTGTCGTCTCGGCGTTTTGGTTTCTGCTGCTTGGCGGATTGCTGGCTGCCGATGCTAAGTTATCGTTACGAGTGACCACCGCATTGGCGGCACTGCTCGGTCTGTACCACGGTTATCTGAACGGAACGGGACTAGGTCTCTCGGGCACATCGGCCGCGGTTCTGCTGGGCCTCATCTTTGCGGTATTCGTGCTGGTCGCGTTGGCAGCCGCTCTGGTTGTGCAATTGCACGCTTCCTGGGCGCGCATTGCGGTGCGCGTAGCGGGAAGCTGGATCGCCGCCAGCGGCCTGTTGATGCTGGGCTGGGCAGTGCGTAAGGGCTGAATCTCATAGCGATACCGAGTAAGTTACCCAAGCGGCGAGGTGGGTATAGACAACTGGCTGCAAAACTGAGCCGGCACGGCTCGTCGATTTCCTCTCCCTCGCGATAGCTCCCGGATCGTCAGCATCACGGAACTGGCCTGTTCCAGGTAGTCCTCGGGTAGCTGTTGTGATATCGCCTTTTCACCAGTAATCGAAACCCCGGCCCAACGGGGTATGTCACGAGATTGCACCCATTTTCTGGGTTGTAGGGCACCCTTTGCCGTTTCAATGGCCGTAAATTGTTTGTATGCATGAACTTGCTACAGGACAATGGATTCTTAGGCTAGGATTTCGAAACGCTGGAATCCTCAGTCCACAGCAACTTATTGATCGCCAGCGGGTTACGAAAAATAGTGCGAACCTTTCTGGCAATGTCGCGTCTAAAGCGGCAGGCTGGAGGTTACCAAAGTGACAATGCGGGCAAGATTTTACTTGACTGGGGGACTTCGGGCGACTACCTTACTGTTTTCACGTAAGGCGTCATCCCATAGGTACCAGTCCAAGGCGTCCTGCCCCGAAAACGGCCACACACTGAACGCCATCATCAGGCAATGAGGAAGGAAATCCAGGCGAGAGCATTGTGCTGAGCCATGACGCAACTGGGCTAAGTAATTGTTTCAGAAGGTTTTTCCAGCTTTCGAAAAAGGCGGAAGGAAAAAGGGGAAAAATGAGTAACCGAATCGGTGGCCGCGGCATCAAAGATTTAGCTCCTGTTGCGGGCCGTCGCATTCGGTGACCCTTACCGCCCATTTTTTCATACCCAGGAGCTGTGGTTCTATTCTGGCCGGGTTCCGGGAACATTCATTCATAGAAACGAGGAGATCAAATTGATGCGGTCTGAACTAGTATTTGAAGCTGTCCACACACTGCGCAACCGCTACACGCTGTGTCAGCTTGCGTCAAAAGCAACGCGCAAGTTCCATAAACCCAACACGCGTATTCAGGACACCACCAACGACGTGTTAAACCTTATCGCCGATTCCGAACGGCAGGACGTACTTATCGAACCGGAGACGGCTTCCGAAGCGCAGCGGCGCGCAGCATAACGCGCCGCGCCTTCGGCGCATTCCGCAGTTCCTCCGACCCGCCTTTCTGCACATTCCCCGTAGGTGAACATGACAATCTCAGAGTTAAAAGAAAAAAACATCACCGAGCTGACCAAAATTGCTCGGACCCTCGAGCTGCCCGGTGCCAGCGGCCTGCGCAAGCAGGACCTCATCTTCAAGATCCTCCAGGCTCAAAGCGAAAAAGAAGGCCATATTTTTGCCGAAGGCGTTCTGGAAATCCTGCCTGATGGCTATGGCTTTCTCCGCTCCCCCGATTACAACTACCTGCCCGGTCCCGATGACATTTACGTTTCTCCCTCGCAGATCCGCAAGTTCGATCTGAAGACCGGCGACACCATCAGCGGCCAAGTGCGGCCTCCGCACGAGGGCGAGAAATATTTCGCGCTGGTCAAGATCGAGGCCGTTAACTTTGAGTCACCCGAGGAAGCGCGCAACAAGATCCTGTTCGACAACCTCACGCCGCTGTATCCGCAGGAGCGAATCAAACTGGAGACGGTGCGCGAAAACATCAGCGCTCGCGTGATGGACCTGCTGACGCCGGTGGGCAAAGGGCAGCGTGGTCTGATCGTCGCTCCTCCACGCACCGGCAAGACCATGCTGTTGCAGAACCTGGCGAACTCGATCACCACCAATCATCCGGAAATTGTGCTGATTGTTTTGTTGATCGACGAGCGCCCGGAAGAAGTTACGGACATGCAGCGCTCGGTTAAGGGCGAGGTCATCTCTTCGACGTTTGACGAGCCGGCAGCCCGCCACGTTCAGGTGGCCGAGATGGTCATCGAGAAGGCCAAGCGCCTGGTCGAGCACAAGCGCGACGTCGTCATCCTGCTCGACTCCATCACCCGCCTAGCGCGCGCCTACAACACCATCGTTCCGCCCTCCGGCAAAGTGCTCTCCGGCGGCGTCGATTCCAACGCCCTGCAGCGTCCGAAGCGCTTCTTTGGCGCAGCTCGCAACATCGAAGAAGGCGGTTCACTCACCATCATTGCGACGGCACTCATTGAAACCGGTTCGCGCATGGACGACGTCATCTTCGAAGAGTTCAAGGGCACCGGCAACATGGAAATCATTCTCGACCGCAAGCTGGTCGATAAGCGTACCTTCCCGGCCATCGATATTCAGCGCTCCGGCACGCGTAAAGAAGAGCTGCTGATTCCCAAGGAGGATCTGGCGCGTGTCTGGGTGCTGCGTAAGGTGTTGAACCCCTTGTCGCCCGTGGAAGCCATGGAACTGCTGATCGACAAACTGGGCAAGACGCGTTCCAACGGCGAGTTTCTGTCCAACATGAGTGCGTTGTAGGGCAGCCGTCAGCATTCAGCCTTCAGCTAAGGCGGCTCTCAGCTCGGATGCACTGCTGGGGGTAGAGCCAGCCTTTAGGCTGGCGTCCAAGCTGTTTATTTCCCTACCCGAGCCGGTTTCAACCGGCGGCACAGTACTCTACATTTCGACTTTTTCAGCGGCCTGTTTAGTCGGCGGCACAGAAGTTTGGGGGTGCCCCTCGATAAGAGAGAAGGCGTTGTCAAGCGAAACTTCTCCTAGGCGGTGGGTGAGCACCGCTGGTTTCGTCACTGGTTTGCCAAGCTGAGGAGCAAGACACAGGAGATCTCGCGATTGATCAGTTTGCAGTGGAACCTGCCTCGTTCCACCACCCATCGATTCGGCCTAAAACTTCGACCATGATTCTTCTATGCGAACATCCAGTCGCCGTCGCCGGTGCGAAAGTGGAAAACGGTTTTTTCGTTTTCCAAGGCCGCAGGCCGTCTTTTGCACCGGTCCGTCTGGATGCGAGAGCGCCCAATCAACTCAACGGTCTATCCGCCGTGGCGGACGACCAGGGGCACCCGCGGGCTACTCTCGATGCGAACGATCTCTGGATACGGTGTATTGGTGCGTAGCATCCAGTAGAGTCGTACCGCTAGCTTGCGCGCCGCTGCTACTTTGGCGATGCCTTTTGCCTTGCTGTGGCAGCGGTGAGCATATTGTTTACGAAATCCTTCATCCAGCCGGACCACGCTGTGCGCCGCTTCCACCAGCAGCATACGCAGAAAACCATTGCCTTGTTTGCTTATGGCGCCCAGCCGCTGCCGTCCCCCCGAGCTGTGCTCGCGCGGGATCAGTCCCACATAGCTGGCCACTTGTTTGCCACGCGCAAAGCGGGTCACGTCGCCGATGGTCAGCACGAACGCCAAAGCCGTGATCGGCCCCACGCCCGGCTGGCTCAACAGCAATCGTGCCTGTGCATCCTGCTCGGCCGCTTGTTGCGCGGCTCGATCCAGCGGTGCTATCTGCTGGTCCAGGTAGACCAGCAACTGCAGTAGGTCCTGACGCCGGCATCCCGCCCAACCGGTCAGCGGCAACTGGCGAAAGGCTTTCTGTCCCGCCACACTCCACAGCCGCGACTTCTTCTGCATCCCCTGGTTCATCGCCAGGTGTTGCAACCCGTTCTTCACGCGGCTGCGGATCTGCACCAGCTTGTGGCGGTGAATCAGTAGCTGCCGCAGATCGCGTTGCTCCGCGCTCGGCACCCACAGCCGGGGAAACCGGCCTTCCCGCAACAGCTTCAGCACGTGCCCAGCATCGCGCCGGTCGTTCTTCTGTCGGCGTACATAACTGGCGCGAATTTCGGCGGCATCTCCCACCCACACTTCATGGCCTAATTGGTTTAACAGATCGAGAAACCACTGACTGTTGCCCGTGGCTTCCAGACCGATCAACGACGGCACCGGCAGTTGCCTATACCAGCGTTCCGCTTCGCCGTCGCCGTTTACCAACTTCTGTTCTCCTATCTCTCCCGTCTCCGGGTCGAACCAAGCCACTTGCTGCCACCGCGGATGGTAATCACATCCTACAATAAGCATGGAAGGCTCCTTCCTTCCCCAGTGTCTTGTCCTCAACTCAAGACTACCGGTTCGAAGCGAGCCTTCTCTCTTATCCAATCAACTCAACTCATTCCTGCTTTTGGAATGAGTGGGAGTGCAAGGAGCCCGACCGACTCTTGATCCCACACATTCGAAATCCGCGAATGTGTGGGGCCCCCGGCCCCCGGCTTTTGGAGGTCTCTGAAATGATCATCTCAAACCGTTTCGTTCGGACCTATTTGTTCGGAAGTAAGGTAGCGAGAATTCATAACAAATCGTTCCAATGCTGCGTCAGTACGGCAAAGGAGGGTTGGTTTCAGAAACAGTCAACCATAATCTTAGAACCTAGGATTGGCAATACTGTTGGAGCAGGAGCCGCAGGATTACGTCCTTGCGGCAAAGTAATCTACTCGTCTACCCTCCGAAAAAGTGACCGTTTCCAATTACATGATGCCATTGTCAAAACGCTTGACGCCCTTGGAGAGGAAGGCCGCACTTTAGAAGAGGCACTTGAACAGATATTTGCGGACTTAAAGCGCAGAGACATAGCTGTGACGACGATGAACTTCGCTGTGGATCAAGGCCAAGCTGATGCGCAGTTCAATCTTGGGATGCTGTACACACACGGTGAAGCCGATTGGCAGGACGACTACACCCAAAAGGCACTTTGGTATCGCAAGGCGGCAGAGCAAGGTGACGTCAGGGCGCAATATAACCTCGGGTATTTGTACCGCAATGGTAAAGGTGTGCCCCAAGATTTTGCGAAAGCCTATTTCTGGTTTGATCTAGCGACTGCTGCCGAGCAGGACGCCTCGCTGTTGGAACAGACTACGAAGTATAAAGCTACGAAGCATCGAGACGAAGCCGCATTTCACCTGACGCCTGCTAATCTATCCCGCGAACAGGAGCGGGTGCGGAAGTGGTTCGAGGCGCATCAGGCGAAGCCACAATGACGCGGATTGTGAAGGAATGACCGTCAAGGTGACCAGGATCGAATAAAATGAAAGCCAAATGCCGCTCGACCACTACATCCCTCAGGTGCATCTCAAGAATTTCTATTCGCCGGTCCTCGGTGACCGAATGTATGCGACGCGGAAGAGCGACTTGAAATCGTTCACGCCCAATTCAAAATCTGTCTGCGGAATCAATGACGGCAGCACGAATGCCTATTTAAAAGAGGACCGGGCGATCGAGGAATTTCTGAAAACGATCGAGCCGAAATATAACGAGGCTTTGGCGAAGTTCATTGGAGGCAAGATAGACGAGCAGTGCATCTACACAATCGGCGGGTTTGTCGCCTACGTCGTATCCTGTTCTCTGGCAGGTATGCGCATTCAGTCTGGGCCGTTGAAGAGCAGTGTCGAGACCGTGGCCGCCACGATGGAGGCACGGGGGCTAATATCGCCGCCGCCCAAGGAGCTAGGCGGCGAGAGCCTTGTCGAACTTCTGGGTACCGGGGCGGTAAAGGTCAAAGTCGATCCGAAATTTACGCAGGCCATTGGCATCAGCTCAATCCATCGGTCCCTCGCCATCTTCGGAAATTTCAGGTGGGACATCTTGCTCAATGACTTCAACCACAGCCCGTTCTTCACGAGTGATTTTCCAGCGGCGATCGAGGAGACGAGGGACCGGCTTATCATCAACCGCATCGTACCCCTCGCACCAAATCTAGCAATTCGGATCAGGCCGGACTTGACCATTGACAAGGATCTCGCCGACTTCTCTTTCGCGAATTTTCGCTGCCGTAGGAGGAGTATCAGCCAAAAGGAGGCTGTCGACTTCAACCGTTTGATTGTGAGGTGTGCCGAAGACACTGTCTTTTACCGCGATGACTCGGCATGGGTGCACAGATTCATCGCGAAAAACCGACACTACCGCGTCGAGCCAAGCACATCCACGCAGCCCACGAGAAAAGGCTCTCTTCTGATTTCGAGGCTGAAGATTGTCGAGACAAAGCCGCGTCACACCTGACGCCAGCCAATCTTGCCCGCGAACAGGAGCGAGCGCGGAAGTGGTTTGAGGCGCATCCGGCGAAGCCACAATGACACAAGCGCCTGTTTCGTGCAATAGGGGAGTACGAATGCTCAACAAGGACACTGAACCCTGGAACGGCCGGTACGCTCTAACGGGGAAGCGGAAGTGCCGGATGGCCATCTCCGTGTTCGGCACGGCGTTCCTGGTGTTCTTCGGGGTCGGATTCCTGATTTTCAGGCCGCACGGAATAAGGGGCGTGCTGTGGCTCGCCGTAGATGTGCTCGTTTTTTTCGCTGTGTCCTTTGCGCTTGGAGAGATGGTTAGTTTCCTGCGTCGCAAATCGCTGGAGTGGACAGAGTGTATGGCGTTCTCTACCAGCACTCAGAGCGAGGAAAGTGCTGCTGTCCTGTACTCTATCGGCCAACGGTATAGAACAGCTGACGGTGTGCCACAGAATTATGAGAAAGCAGCATTCTTGTTTCGCCGAGCAGCTGAACTGGGTGATGCCCGGGCTCAATTAGAACTCGGCAACTTGCACTCTGAAGGTAAGGGCGTTTCGCAGGATTACACACTGGCTGCGGTTTGGTATCGCAAAGCTGCTGAGCAGGGTAATTCCTGGGCGCAATACATTCTTGGAGATTTGTACGAGAAAGGCAATGGTCTGTCTCAAGATTGTGTGGAAGCATATTTCTGGTACAGTCTTGCTTCCATCAGAATAGACCCTGTATTTGCCCAAACATCTCTGGCGGGAAAAGGGCCTAAAGAACATCGAGACGATGTCGCATCTCACCTGTCACCTACTGAACTTACCTACGTACAGGAGCGGGTAAGGAAATGGTTTGAGGCACAGCCGGCGAAGCCACAATGACGGAAGCGGCGGCTCGCGGGGCTTCAGCGAAAGACACCTGAACATTGCCGCCAGCATCAGCTACAGACAAGGCGCACAGTATGTAGTGGGACCTGTCGTGAGAGAAAATGATGTGCTGGGACAGCAGCGTTACGACCTTCTTCAAGATGCCGTGGATTTCCTCGTAATCGACTTCCACCGGTTGCTTCGTTTTTTCTAAATTCTTGAAACTTCTGTGTAGGTAGCTGCCTGATTTGTGGCACAGGTCCACTAATTCTTTCTTGGTTAGGAAATCTCCGGTAACGTCGTCCAGGTGGACATGCCCTGAAGTAATGGTCATCTTGACCGGCTTCGGATAAAAGTTGGCGTGCATTTTCTCGAGCATGTTGACTATGCGGTCGGCTCGGTATTCCTTCTTCAGCTTGGCAACAGGCAAGGTTCCGTGGGCCACCACGCAGGCGCAGGCCACTAGTTCGCAGATCGCGCGAAAGTGAAAAAAGCAAAACTCGCGCAAGAAGGGAGGGAATGCATCAACTTTGATTTGGGTTGGGAATCCTTCGACCCTTCCGCACAGCACGCTCTCCACTGCGGCAATGCGGAGCTTGATTTCTTCCATGAGCGCGAGGTAGAAATCAAGGGTCTGTTGCTGTTTCGGAGCAGTCATGTCGGAATCCCCCATTGAACCAGGATTTCCATTATGGTTTTCTGGACGGCACAATCGTAAACGCCAACGCCGCTTTTGCCAGATTATTTGTCGATGGTTCGTTGTCTGAATCGCTCCACGCCGGGTTCTATAAAAGGGGATGTCAAGAGAAAACACTTCTCCCTTAGCCGGAGAAGATGTAGTTCTTTGACATCCAGCCCCTGGGGGTTGCCGAGTGGCGTAGATCCGCGGTTTGGCTAGTCGTTTTCACGTCCACACTACAGCGTCGTTGGTGCTGAAGCTGCGCAAGCCGGGCGGTGGCCCTTGGCCAACCATGGTTCTATCGGAGACTCGCCCGCCTTGGCGGGCGGCACTATGGCTTTGTTGGGTTGTCCGAGGGAGCATACGGTGCCCCGTGAGACTTGGCGCCAGCGGCGCACGCAGCCTAACCCGGCCAGGATACTTACCCTCGAACCCGAGCCCGCAGAACCAATCGACTATGGTGGAAGTGACTCCGGTCTAGTCTTTCGGAGCTGCGCGCTCAGGCGGCTTGTGGCTTCACATATTCGGCGTCGAACGCTTCTCCCTTCTTCCAGACATGCAAAGTGATGGCGGCGATCTTGCGCGCCAGGGTGAGCCGAGCCAACTCGGGCTTCATCCCCTTTATCAGAAGGTTTTCGTAGAACGGGCGAAAAGGCCCGTTACTGCTGCTGGCGGTGGTGGCTGCACTCTTAAATAGATTTTTCAGATCGTGGTTGTGGTTGAGGTTTAATCCACGAATGAACACCGGCTTCTTCTTCCGCTCCAGTTGCCCGTTGACGAAGCCATAATCAGCGCTGCTGCGCGTTTCCAAGGCCAAGCCACAGTAGGCCCAGAACTGCCGCTTCGTACGGAAGCGGTGCGGCGTCTGCACTCGTCCGATCAGCATGGCCACGCGTATCGGACCCAGCCACGGAATGGTGCGCAGCAACTTGGTCTCGTGATGCTTACGACACTCCAGAATCAGATCGCGGCGGGCCTCGCGGCGCAGCTCTTGCAGCAGGTCCAGTTGCTGGTAGAGTCGTCGGGCGCGGCGCTGCAACCCGCTCTCGCTCAACTTCGCTAACCACTCTTCCCGATGCCGCGTTCCATACGGCTTCTGGCCGGCACAGGCAATGGCCTGGCTGCGGTACAGCGCTTTTAATCGGCCCATGACCCGGGTGGTGTCTTCGGTGAGCGCGGCATAACTGCGCCCCAAATGCTTCACCGCCGCCGTGCTGTCCTGCCCGTGATAGACCGGCGACAACAGCCCCGCACGCAGCAGCTCGGCCAGCTTGCGGGCATCGATGCTGTCGCTCTTGTTGCCCGCCTTCAACAGGGCATTTTTACGCGGATTGCAAACCACCAACTTGGCCACCCGCCGCACCAGCAGATCGTACAGCCAGGCGGAATGCGTTCCTTCTTCCAAGGTCACATGCAACGTCCCACGTAGCCCGTGAAGAAAATCGAGAATCGTGGCGGCATGGGTGGCGATCACCGACTGCATCACCAGTTTGCCGTCAGCGTTGAGTACGGCTACCGAGATGGTGCTCTGGTGGACATCGAGCCCAATATACTTGATGCTATCCATCGGGTGTTCCTTTCCTCAGGCTTGGTTTACTGCTTCACACAGCAACCATAGCCTAATGCGAAAGGGGCGCCCTTTTATAATGCGTGCCCCAGGTTCGCGTCCTTTTTCTGGACGCTAACCTGGGATCAATGCACTTGGCAACCGGAGTGCTGTAGGTTGGGTTCACGCCAAGTGGTCTGCGTCGGTTGCAAGAATCGGGCCAGTCGCATTTAGGTGACCTCCCCGGCGCCTGAATCAGTTCGGGCATACGGCTACGCCGCGTAGCGCAGGATTTCCACCTCGGCGTTGCGGGCAACGGCTGCCTCTGCCCGCTGGTACACTTCTTGCGCGACGGAGCTGTCGAGGTAGTACTCGCCGCAGTTTTCGCAGACATCGGCGGGCACATCGCGGACGACCACTACCGTCTTCCCACGCTCCAGCGTAACGGTCACTGTGCCCCGACGAGTCGTACCATTTTTGCAGAGAACGCACGTCATGGTTCCCTCCTGGTCTTGAAGTCAGTGCCCCATAGCTCAGGGTCGGGGCGATAGGCCGTCACCACATAACAGTTTCCCGTTTCGTGATGCCGGGCAACGAGCACGTGAAGCGGGGCCCGCTGCGTGAAATTCAATAGTAGCGTGCGCTGGGATAGGGCGAGTCATCAGGATAATTCGCGATGACCTCGCCTGATCGTATGCTTCAAATATCTCCTCAGCCGGGATGCTGCGTTGAAACATGCGCTCGATGGCATGTCGCGAGAAATGGACGCTGTTACATTCCACTGTCAAACCCCTCGGGGTGCCTAAGCCGCTCAACCCGACCAGTTGCCCGCCCGAAACCGGCACAGACACCTTTGTATACCTGAATTACGGTAGAATCGAATGTTAACCGCAGTTCCTTGACCCCATGTCTTTGAAGCAGTCGGAAGCGATCGTGTTGCGAACTTATCCGCTGCGCGAGGCTGATCTGCTGGTGACCTTGTTTACCCGGGCCGAGGGTAAGGTCAAGGGCATCGCGCGGGCGGCCAAGAAGTCGAAGCGGCGTTTTGGCGGAGCGTTGGAGCCACTGACCTGGGTGCGGGTGTATTACGACGACCGCGAAGGTCAGGAGCTGGCGCGGCTCGATTCGTGCGACATCCTGGAGTCTCCGCTGTCGTCGACGGTGGACTACCCGCGGGTTGCCGCGCTGGAGCACGTCGCAGAGGCGCTGGATGAGTTGTTGCCAGACCGGGAAGCGAACGACGCCATCTTTCGGCTGGCGGTTTCGGTGTTGCATCAGTTGCGCTCAGGTTCGATCTGGATGCCGCTGACTTACTTCCAGCTCTGGCTGGTGCGGTTGGTTGGATTTTTGCCTGAGCTGAGCGAGTGCAGTGCTTGTGGGCAGGTGCTCAATGGCAGCCGGGCGTTTTATCATGCGCTGGCCGACGGCCTGATGTGCGTGCAACACAAGCGGCTGGCGTCGTCGGAACTTACGGCGGAGTCGCGAGTGCTGGCGGCTCAGATGTTTCGTGCTCCGGTGGACATGTTTGCGGAGGAGCCTTGGACGGCGGGGCAGGGCGCCGATCTGCGGAAGTTTCTGGTGCAGATTCTTGAACGCCACATTGAGAAGAACCTGGTAACCGCCAGCATGATCGCGAAGCTGTGAATGGTAGAGCCGACCTTCAGGCCGGCATCTAGACCGCCGATAAAAATCGGCACTTCAACCCCGGCGTAGATCAGGAAAACCGCTTGGCTTCCTCGCAAAATCCGCTGACCTTCCAGCAACTGGTACTGCGCCTGCAAAATTTCTGGGCGGACCACGGTTGCGTTCTACAGCAACCCTATGACGTTGAAGTTGGTGCCGGGACCATGGCCCCGGAAACTTTTCTCCGCGTGCTGGGTCCCAAGCCCTATCGCGTCGGTTACGTGCAGCCTTCGCGGCGTCCCGCCGATGGCCGCTACGGCGAGAACCCCAACCGGCTGTTCAAGCACCTGCAGTTTCAGGTGATCCTGAAACCGCCGCCGATCGACGTGCAGGAGCTTTATCTGGAGTCGTTGGCTGCCATCGGCATCGATCTCCGCAAGCACGACATCAAGTTCGAAGAAGACAACTGGGAATCGCCAACCCTGGGCGCGTGGGGCATTGGCTGGCAGGTTATGCTCGACGGTCTCGAGATCACACAGTTCACTTACTTCCAGCAGTGTGGAGGCATCGATCTCGATCCCATCTCCGCCGAACTGACCTATGGCCTCGAACGCATAGCTGCGTTTTTGCAGGATGTGGATAGCATTTACGACATCACGTGGGTCGTCGGTCCCGACGGGCGGCCGGTGAAGTACGGCGAGATACGGCTGCAGGACGAGTTGCAGTTCTCGGTCTACAACTTTGAACGTGCCGACGTAGAAAAAGCGTGGAAGCACCTTGAGCTCTACGAGGCAGAGTGCCAGGCGCTGCTCGATGAGTACGCCGCTGGAACGGCGAAGCCGAAGCGCGGGAAGGAAATGACTCCCACCCTTTCGCCAAGAGCAGGCGAAAGGATGGGGCACCCGACGGATGGAGATTCTGGCGAACGGCGAATCGCGACGAGCGAAGAGCGGGTATTCGACCGTCGCCGTTTTCCCGTGCTGGCTGCATTTGATCTGTGCCTGAAATGCTCGCACTTGTTCAACATTCTCGATGCTCGGGGGGCGATCAGCGTCACCGAAAGGGTTGGCGTGATTGCGCGTATCCGAGCGCTGGCGGTTGGCGTCGCCAAGGCGTACGTGGATCAGCAGAGGGCCGACGAAGACAGTGCTCCTGCATCGGAGGAAAACGGTTCCGCAAAGGCGGAGCAGTTGTCGGCGGCGAGTTCGTAGTTGGTTCTATAGTCCTCCCACCCTTTCGCCAAAGGCGGGCGAAAGGATGGGGCACCCAGTAACGTCTTCCTGTTGTGACTCGAATCACATCGGAATATTCGGCGATTCGTCAGAATGGTTGTTCCATGTGTTTTGCTAGTTGCTAACAGCTGATTGCTTCTTTCTTATGCCTGACTTCCTTCTCGAAATCGGTACCGAAGAAATTCCCGCGCGGATGATCGATAGCGCCCGTGACGAACTGGCTCGCCGCGTGGGCGACCTCTTGCAGCGCGAGAGACTTGTCGACACTCCAGCTCTACAGTCATATTCCACGCCGCGCCGGTTGGCCGTGCTCGCGGCAGGAGTGTCTTCCGCACAGCCGGACGTAACCGAGCAAGTCACCGGGCCTTCGCTCAAGGTCGCCTATAAGGACGGAGTACCAACTCCCGCAGCCGAAGCATTCGCCCGAAAGCTCAACGTCCCCGTCGCCGCTCTGGAGAAGATCACGACTCCGAAAGGTGAATACCTGGGAGCCACGGTGCAGAAGAGAGGGCGTCCCGCGGCGGAGATTCTCGCGGAGGCGCTGCCCAAAGAGATCGCCGGCATTTACTGGGCGAAGAGCATGTACTGGCGCGGCAAGTCGGCGGAGCGCTTTGTGCGTCCGGTGCGCTGGCTGGTTTCGCTGCTCGACAGCGCAGTTGTGCCTCTGGAGTTTGCTGGCATTCGCGCCGGTCAAGCCAGCGAAGGCCATCGCATTCTGTCGTCAGGATCGCTGCCTATCAATCGTCCGTCGGACTACTCTTCCACATTGGCGAAGGCTTCGGTGGTTGTCAGCGCCGCCGACCGCGAACAGCGTATCCGTAAGGCGCTCGACGCGGCCACGCGAACTATTCCTGGCGCGCGCTGGCGTGAAGACAAGGTTCTGCTGGACACGGTTGTGAACCTCACCGAGTTTCCATCCGTGGTTCTCGGCAACTTCGATCCGGAGTTTCTCGCGCTCGCCGATGAAGTTCTGGTCACGGTGATGCGCGACCATCAGAAGTATTTCGCTCTGGAAGACGGCAGCGGTAAGCTGCTGCCTTATTTCCTGGCGATCCTGAACACCGACGGCGATCCGGACGGATTGATTCGCCACGGCAACGAGCGCGTGCTGCGCGCGCGCTTCAACGATGCCCGCTTCTTCTGGGAGACCGACCAGAAGATTCCTTTGCGCCAGCGCGTGGACATGCTGAGGGCCGTGACCTTCCAGAAAGACCTCGGCAGCTACTTCGACAAGACGATGCGCGTGCAGAAGTTGGGCAGCCTGATTGCCGAGGCGATTCGAAATGCGGGCACGCCAGTAAGGTCAGGCGTCGTCTTCAAGGCGGCCCTGCTTGCCAAGACCGACCTCACCACGGAGTTGGTGAAGGAGTTCACCGAGTTGCAGGGAATCGTTGGCGGCCTGTACGCCAAGGTGCAGCAACTCGACCCGATACTTCCTGCCACCACCGCGGAAGCGATCGGCGATGCCATCTACGATCAGTACAAGCCGGAGTCGATGGACGACAGCGTTCCACGGTCTGTCGAGGGATCGGTGCTCGCGATCGCGGATAAGGCGGACAGCATCGCTGGAATGTTTGGGCTTGGGTTGCAGCCGACGGGATCCAAAGATCCGTTTGCGCTGCGTCGGGCGGCGAACGGCATCGTGAAGATTATCGCCGAGCACAAGCTGCCACTGCCGATCGCGAAGCTCTTTTCCGATGCTCGTGCGGAATATGTAGGCTCCGAAGCCGAGCGAAGGTTTTCCAAAGAGATCAAATTCGATGAAGGCGTCGCGAACTTTATGCGGGAGCGTTTGGAATTCTACCTGCGCGACGCGCGCGGCTTTGCCTATGACGTGGTGAACGCGGTGCTCGCCGCCGGAAGTGACGACATCGTGGACGCGATCGCCCGTGCCGAGGCGGTGAGTGAGGTGCGCGGCTCGGAGGACTTTGCGTCGATCTCGGCTGCGTTCAAAAGGATGAAAAACATAGTGTGGCCGGTACTCGGAGGGAAAGGCGATGAAACTCTTGCCGGGATTACGTCCGCTTTCTGGAAGCCAGAAAATTTTGATGAGGGTGCGGAGCGCGACTTAGCAATGATGATTCCGTCTTTTCAAGACGACATTGAGCAGTTGGCCAAGGAGAAAAGGTATCCCGACGCCCTGGCGAAAGTAGCCGCCCTGCGACGCCCGGTAGATACGTTCTTCGACAAAGTCATGGTGATGGTGGATGACGCGGATGTTCTCAATCGCCGCGTCATGATGCTGTTTGTCTTGCTCGCCGGTGTGGGAACCATCGCCGACTTCAGCGAGATTGTCACGGAAGGCACGAAAACGAGCGCCGAAAGGGGCGAACGAGCTTAGCCCTGCGCTTCACCGGCATTATTCATCTCGTTCGGTGCCTGTAACAGGAAGCTTTGAAGGGGCACGGCTTTAGCCGTGCCGTTACGTGAGCATGGAGTTGGGCTTCAGAGCGTGTGTGAGAACTAGGAATTTCCGCAACGTATTGTGTTTACCAATTTGAGGCCGCACAAGGGGTTGCGCAAAAATTGAGTTCTCACACACGCTCTTCAGCCCCTGAGGGAATTCGCAGTTCGTGTCAACCCCGAAGTCCCTCAGTGGCTAAAGCCATTATTGATGATAGCCGCTTACGGCACGGCTGAAGCCGTGCCCCTTCAAAGCGCGAGATCCTTATGAATCATGCAGGTTGGGCGCGCTGGGTAAGGTGGAAAATAGACCCGAGTCCCTTGTGGGACGGCAGTGCCTTCACAAAGGTTCGTGCAGCGACTACGCGTCATGAAACAACCGAATCCCTTCAGGGACGGCGTTGTTCCGGCACGTGCTCTTTAGCTCTTGTTTCTCAGCGGATAAAGCCGTTCTGTTGGGCGGCGGTGGCGGCACGACTAGAGCGTGTTTCAAACATCGCGCTAAGGGACGGAGCTTGTGCCCGCGGGGGCTCAAGCCCGGCTTTTATGCGGCGCGGAACGGCACGGCTGAAGCCGTGCCCTTTCAAAGACCGTTTTTGAAATACGCTCTAGAAGTCGTGCCCTGACACAAAGCCAAGGTTATGACAATTCATAAATGGTTTCGTTATACGATTGACTGCAATATTCAATAGCAACGAGCAAAGGACACCATCATGAGCACTCCTACCACCGAGATCGAGCCCACGGCGGCCGCCAATGCGAAAGCCGTCAAATACGTTTACTTCTTCGGAGACGGACACGCCGAAGGCCACGGCAAAATGAAGGACGAACTGGGCGGCAAAGGCGCCGGCCTGGCTGAGATGACCAACGCCGGACTTCCCGTGCCTCCCGGCTTCACCATCCAGACAGAGGCGTGCCGCGAGTACATGCGAAACAATTCCGTCTCGAAGGAAGTCAATCATCAGATGGATGAGGCGCTTCGCCGGCTGGAAGCATTGCAGGGCCAAAAACTTGGCGGCGCGGACAATCCGCTGCTGGTCAGCGTTCGCTCGGGCGCAAAGTTCTCCATGCCCGGCATGATGGATACCATCCTCAACCTCGGCCTGAACGACAAGTCGGTCGAAGGCCTGGCCAAGCTGAGCAACAATCCCCGCTTCGCCTACGACTCTTATCGGCGGCTGATTCAGATGTTCGGCTCGGTCGTGCTCGACATCCCCAAGCACGCTTTTGAGGAAGTTTTCGACGGCAAGAAGAAGCAGAGAAAAACCAAACTCGACACCGACCTCGACGCCAAGGCGCTGCAGGAAGTCATCGCAGACTACAAGAAGGTCGTGCAGAAGCACACCAAGCGCGAGTTCCCGCAGGACCCGCACGAGCAACTCGTGATGTCGCGCGACGCCGTGTTCCGTTCCTGGCTGAACGATCGCGCCAAGACCTATCGCCGCATCAACAACATTGACGACATGCTGGGGACCGCGGTCAACGTGCAGGCCATGGTTTTCGGCAACCTGGGCGAGACCAGCGGCACGGGCGTCGGCTTCACGCGCAACCCAGCGACTGGCGTGAAGGAGTTTTACGGCGAGTTCTTGATGAATGCGCAAGGCGAGGACGTGGTGGCCGGCATTCGCACCCCGATACACATTTCCGAACTGGAGAAGATCCAACCCGAGGTCTATAACCAGTTGCGCGAAATTACATCACGCCTGGAAAAGCACTATCGTGACATGCAGGACTTCGAGTTCACCATCCAGGACGGGCGCCTGTACATGCTGCAGACGCGCAACGGCAAGCGCACCGGGCGCGCCGCCGTTCGAGTCGCCATCCAGATGGTCGAGGAAGGACTCATCTCGAAGGAAGAGGCCATCTTTCGCGTTGAGCCCAACCAGCTTTACGATTTCCTCGTCCCGAGTCTCGATGAGAAGGGCAAGGACATTGACGTGCTCGCGACCGGATTGCCGGCGTCCCCGGGCGCGGCGGTCGGGCAGATCGTTTTCACCGCGGACGAAGCCGTCGAGAAGTTCAACAAAGACAGCAAGGCAAAGTTGATTCTTGTGCGTAGCGAAACCACTCCCGAAGACATAGGCGGGATGGAAGTCGCGGCAGGCATTCTCACCTCTCGTGGTGGCATGACAAGTCACGCCGCCGTTGTCACCCGCGGCATGGGCAAGTGCTGCGTGGCAGGCGCCGGTGACATCGACGTGGATGAGAAGGCCCGTGAGGTGCGGGTTCATGGCAAGGTCCTGAAGGAGGGCGATTGGATCTCGCTCGACGGCACGACCGGCCGCGTCATCAACGGTAAACTCAACACGGTTCCAGCGCGGCCAGACGATCCCGAGTTGCAGAAGTTCATGGGCTGGGCCGAGCCCTTCCGCCGCATGGGCGTGCGCGCCAACGCGGACATTCCTCGCGACGCTCTCCAGTCGCGCGCGTTCGGCGCCGAAGGCATTGGGCTTTGCCGCACTGAGCACATGTTCTTTGCCGAAGATCGCCTGCCACACATGCGGACCATGATTCTCGCCAACACTGAAAAAGATCGTCGCACGGCGTTGCGCAAACTGCTTCCCATGCAGCGCAATGATTTCGTCGGCGTCTTTCGCGCCATGGATGGATTTCCGGTCACCATCCGCACGATCGACCCGCCACTGCATGAGTTCCTGCCGCGCCGCGAGGACCTGATGGTCGACATCGCCAAGCTGGAAGTCACCAAGCCGAAGTCGCCCAAGCTGAAGGAGCTGCGCACGCTGCTGAACCGCGTCGAGCAGTTGCACGAGGTGAATCCTATGCTCGGCCTGCGGGGTTGCCGTCTGGGTATCACTTACCCGGAGATCACGGAGATGCAGGTGCGCGCCATCTTCGAGGCCGCCGTCAAGGTCGCCAAGGAGGGCGTGAAGGTGAAGCCGGAAGTCATGATTCCGCTCACCACCGGACTGAAGGAGATGGCCAATCAGGCGGCCATCGTGCGCCGCGTGGCCGAAGAAGTCTTCGCCGAGAAGGAGCAGAAGGTCGAATACCTTGTGGGAACGATGATCGAGCTACCGCGCGCGGCGCTGATGGCCGACGAGATCGCCCAGGAAGCCGAGTTCTTCAGCTTCGGCACCAACGATCTCACCCAAACCACCTTTGGCTTCTCGCGCGACGACGTCGGCAGGATCCTGACCGCGTATCTTTCCGAAGGCATCCTGAAGCAGGACCCGTTCGCCGTGCTCGATCGCGACGGCGTTGGAGAGCTCATAAGGATCGCCGTCGAGAAAGGTCGCAAGACGCGTCCGACCATCAAGATCGGGATCTGCGGCGAACACGGCGGCGAACCTTCTTCCGTCGAGTTCTGCGCGCAGCTCGGTTTCAACTACGTCTCGTGCTCGCCCTTCCGCGTGCTGACTGCACGCCTGGCGGCGGCGCAGGCAGGAGCAAGTGCGGAGCTGAAGATCGAAGGCGGGCGAACGAAGTAATATTCCGCCAAGCAACGCGTCTGTCATCCTGAGCGAGCGCAGCGAGTCGAATCTTTGAAGGGGCACGGCTTCAGCCGTGCCGTTACGTCCGCGTGTAGATCCGGGCTTCAGCCCCTGAGGGACCTCGAATTTCGTTTCAATGCCGAAGCCCCTCAGCGGCTAAAGGGGCCGCGATTACAGCAGCTTACGGCACGGCTGAAGCCGTGCCCCTTCAAAGCCTACTGTCAGCCAGCGAAACCGATGAATCATCCACCTGCAGCGCCGCGCAACTGGATCGCCCATTGTGACCCGTTCCGCGACTCCATTACTATTGCTCCTACATGCTTCATGCTCTCCGACGCTGGTATCGCAATCCTCTATCCCTGTTAATCGTCATTGCCGCTCTCAGCGCGTTCGTCATCCAATCCGGCGAGCTTGGCACCTCCGACACCTCGCATCGTCTGCAAACTACGCACTCGTGGTGGACCTCGGAGCCGCCGATCCGCCCCTATGAGTATCCCGAGTTTGGCATTCACGGCAGGGGAGGAAAGCTCTATAGCTGGTACGGGATGGGCCAATCGCTGCTCATGTTCCCAGCCGATATCGTGGGTACAGGCCTTGTCCACCTGCCGATCTTTGCCAACTACAACGACACCGATCCCACGGTCCGCGCGATTTTCGTGAGCTACACAACCAACATACTGGTCAACGTTCTGACGGCGCTAGTTTGCTTCCGTTTTCTGTGCCAGTTGGGCTTCAGCATCAAACAGTCGGTGGCCGGTGTTCTGGCGCTACTGTTCTGTACCACCCACCTGCACTACACGCAGAACATGATGGAGAACAACTACATCATGCTGCTGACCCTGACCGGCCTCTCGTTCCAATACGAGTGGCTGCGGACCGGGAGCGCACGCGCACTGCTCATCGGCTCGCTGGCCTTCGGGCTCAACCTGCTGACCCGACTGACCACCGGCCTCGACCTGATCGCCGGAGGAGTGTTTCTGCTTCTGGTCCTGTGGATGGAGAATGTGCGCGGCCGCCCTCTGTGGTGGCGCTTCCTCACCTACGTCAAGACGGCATTGCCTGTGTACGCAATCTTTGGATTGATCGATCGTCTTTATCAGCTCTATCGATTTGGTTCGCTGTTCAGTAACTACATCACCATTGCCGGACAGGAGCAGCGGCGGCTCAATCCATCGCTGCCAGCAAATTATCCGTGGGAAGTACCGTTCCACGTGGGTTTTCTCGGGCCCTTGATCATGCCGGAGAAATCGATCTTCCTCTTTGACCCGCTGCTGGTACTTACAATTCTTCTCGCGATAATCGCGTGGAAGCACTTTCGCCCTGACGTGCGGGCTTACCTCATCACCGCCTTCCTCTTACTCTTGGGCTACATCAGCTTCTACGCGCGATACACGGTCTGGAGCGGCGACTTCGCCTGGGGCGACCGTTATGTCTCGACCGCGGTTGAGTTGGCCGCGTTCATCTCGGTGCCACTGCTGCTGCGCTGGCGTGCGTCGTTGGGAAGGCTGGTGTGGTGGATGGGAATCGCGCTGATCGCGTTCAGCACCGCGATTCAGTTGGCCTCGCTCGCCTTCTGGCTGCCGCTGGAAATTTACCAGGAGGACACGCTGGGACATCCGACGTTCGTGGTCTTCCTGCGCTTCAAGAACATCGCGGCCTTCGCCTTGGGAAAAATGCACGAGTGGGGTCTAAGCAATGATTCCATCACCTACGACCCTTGGGACTACGTCCACATCGACACCTGGAACTTTCTGCCGTTCTTGTTGCGTCGGGTCGGAGAAGCTCCACGCTGGGTGGTCAATGTGACGTTTGTTGTTTGGGGCGCGGGACTGGCCGCTCTGGCTTGGGCGCTGGTGCAGCTACGGAGGATGTTGCTGGCGGGGGAAGTCGAGGCTGAGGCCTGCGCAGAGCCGAAAGTGGAAGGCGGAAGGACCTCGTGATTAGGTAGTCAGGAAGAAGCGCCGGAAGGCTCCACGGTAGAGGTGAAAGTTGCGGGAACATATCACGATCCGTCGTTCGCGGCGCAGCCGGTCCCGCTGAAATGATTTGCCATCGTGCACGAAAATACTGTCGCTTTCCTCTACCCAGACCTTAATCAGGTAGCACTTTACCCCGGGTTTCGACTGCGAAGGGAATAACCAGCAGCCCGATCCCAAAGGCAACCGCTGTGAACGCGACCGGATAGCCGGGAGTTCCCATTCGGCTGACCAGGGCGCCGACTCCGAGATTCGCTCCCGCGGCAATGAAGCGTCCGAACGAAGTGGTGAACGCGAAGGCCGTGGCGCGAACCGTGGTCCCATACTGCTCCGGCAACCACAGAGTAAACACGGCGAAGTTGCCGCCAAAGAAGCCCAGAAAGAACAGCACCGCGATGAACCGATGGAGCCCCTGGGGCAGGTAGAACGCCCAGCCAAAGCTGAGCAGGATGCAGATGAGCATCCCGAGGAAATAGAAAGCCAATGTGCGCTTGCGGCCAAAGCGTTCGGCTAGCAGCGGCACGGCGAGGCAGCCCAGAATGGTTCCCAAAGACAACAGTCCCATTCCGAAGGAAGACATGCGCACGGCCTGCGGCTGCAACATGCCGGCGTTCTTCGCTAGGGCAATGATTGCCGTCGGCGCATAAACCGCACCAGCCCACAGGCCGCAGATGGCCGCCGCCAGCAGAACAGTATTCACCAGCGTGCGCTGCGTGTAAGGAGGGCTGAAAATCTTGCGCAGAGAAGAAAGCCCTCCGGCAGCCTTCGCCTTGGCTTTTTGCTCCCAGCGCTGAGGCTCCTTCACGCGCAGCAGAACCATGAAGGCCACGACGACCGGCGTCAGGCCGCACCAGAACATAGCTCGCCAGCCATAATGCGCGCCCACTGTGTAGTTCAGGGCCGAGGCCAGAAAGAAGCCGGCGTAATAACCAGTCTGCAGGTATCCCGCGCCCATCTTGCGGCGGCCTTCCGGCCAGGCTTCCGCGACATAAGTACCAGCCAGCGCCCATTCGCCGCCAATTCCGATGCCCGCCAGCAGGCGGAACAATCCTAATTGCCACACTGTCTGCGACATCGCAGCAGCACCGGTGAAGACGGCATAGACGAAGATGGTGGCGGCGAGCACTCGCGTGCGGCCAAACTTGTCGGCAATCGGACCCCAAATTAACGACAGTCCCCACCCCACCAGGAACAGCGCGAACAGGACGGATCCAGCGTACCCGACCGTAGCGGGCGTGGCTTTGATGCCCGACTTCGGAAGCAGCTCGGTGAGTGCTGGACTGAGGACGAGAGCATAGATTACCGAGTCCATACCGTCGAGCGTCCAGCCGGCCCATGCGCCCCAAAATCCCGTGATTTGCTGGCGGTTGAGTTTGGTGTGAACGGTTAGTCGTGGAAGGGCCACTGCGTCGTTGGCCAAGGTGTTCTCCTTAACCGCAAGTGCTCACACAGACTTGCTGGGCGTGAGCAGCATAGCATGGCATGTCAAGGCCGCACCGCCAGATAACCAGTGATATGGCGATATTACGACAGCTATTGCAAGGTCTTTAGTCTGGGGCGAAAATTAAAGGCGCAAGCGCGGAGAGGAGGCACCGATTTATGTTGCCGGACTATTGATACTTGCTTGTTGGGTTCTGCTCATCCTGTATTGGAATATCAGCGCCCGCTCAAGCAAGCCCGCGGCCGAGCGCCAAAGCTGGGCCGGCAGATTGGCCAGGGTGCCAGTTTGGCTGGGCTACATCCTGCTTGTTGCGGCATGGGTGCATCCGTTTGGTATGGTGGTGATATCACATACCGTCATCGCGGAATATTTGGGTGTTGCTATTTGTGCAATGGGACTCTTCGCTGCCATCTGGTCACGCAAAACGCTAGGGGGTGATTGGAGCAGAGATGTCGAGTTGAAACAGGGGCACAAACTTGTGGAACGGGGGCCCTATCGATTCGTGCGTCATCCGATTTACACCAGCCATCTGCTCATGGGGCTGGGAACCGCCGTTGCGTCCGGCTTGCTGGTCGCCTTCGTGGGACTCTTGCTTTTCTTCATTGGCTTCTGGATCAAACTGAAGCAGGAAGAAAGTCTCCTTCTGAGTCACTTTCCGGACGAATATCCCGCCTACAAAGCTCGGGTAAAGGCGCTTCTGCCATTCGTGTTCTAGGCTCCGGACAATCTGCCTCCGCTCCTGACTCTGTTTGGATTGCTCGCGTTCATACGCGTGTGCCATGTGTCGTAGCCGAAGAACCGGCTGATTCGCGACTCGGTGCGTAGTCGGTCCCAAGGCAGGTTGGTGTCAGTTGGTGATAACAGGCCATATCACATGTAATCCCAAAGCGGGAATCTCGGCGCGGATCAATCGCTGCTGCCCGCGCTCCGAAACATTGTCGCGATTGCAGGCTTCATGACCTTACCCATCGCATTGCGCGGAAGGGCGTCCAGCACGAGCAGCCGGGACGGAAGTTTGTGGGCCGCCAGAAATTCTTTGGCCCAGGTGCGGAGTGACGGCAAATCGAGTGCGCAATCATCTCTTAGCACCACAGCCGCAGCGACGCGCTCGCCCCACTCTGGATCAGGCACGCCCACCACAGCGCACTCGGCAACTGATGGATGCTCGCGCAGCGCCTCTTCGATTTCCAGCGCGGAAACCTTGTGCCCGCCCGTCTTGAGGATGTCGATGTTCGTCCGTCCAAGAATGCGATGGACACCATTCTCGATGACCGCAGTATCGCCAGTGCGAAACCAGCCATCGCGGAAAGCATCGTGCGTCGCGTCGGGCTTGCCCCAATATTCCGCGAACACGCTTGGACCACGAACTTCGATCTCGCCCGGTGTTCCCGCCGTAACTGGGTCGCCGTTCTCGCCGACAAGCTGCACCTCAACGCTCGGCAACGGCGCGCCGACGCTGCCCGGCACGCGCTCGCCCCGCAGCGGATTCGACAGCGCCATGCCAATCTCCGTCATGCCGTA
This sequence comes from uncultured Acidobacteriaceae bacterium, assembly GCA_963794545.1. Classification (GTDB taxonomy): domain Bacteria; phylum Acidobacteriota; class Terriglobia; order Terriglobales; family Acidobacteriaceae; genus Bog-257. The sequence goes on along the minus strand of CAWCEH010000005.1, from coordinate 154,087 downwards.
GCGTTCTAGGAGTGTGTGGCCGCTGATTTCCTTCCAGCGCTCAAGCGTGCTCACCGGCAGCGCCGCCGAGCCGGACACCATCAAGCGCACGTTCGCGCATGCTTGGCTCAATGCAACCCGCCGCTCCACCGGAGCTGCGTCCCAGACAGCGATGAGTTTCACGTAGACCGTCGGCACCGCCATGAACAGAGTTACGCTGCCGCTGGTAATGCGCTCCCACACGGCATTCGGGTCGAAGCGCGGCAGCATCTCGCAGGTTGCGCCCGACCACAAGGCACACGAAACAACGTTGATGATTCCGTGTACGTGGTGCAGCGGCAAACAAAGCACGATCCGATCATCGGCCAACCACTCCCATGCCTCAACCAGGCTCGTGATTTGCGCTGTGATGTTGACATGGGTTGTTACCACACCCTTCGGCCGGCTCGTCGTGCCGCTGGTGTAGAGGATCATGGCGCGGCGCTCGGGGACGATGACCGGCAATTCTGCCGGTTGGCAAACGAGAACCTGGTCATACGACAACGCGCGGATGCCACTTGCCCTGGCGATGGGCGCCAGTAGCGGCTCCGCCAGAGCATCGAACACCAACGTTGATGCCTTGGTGTCGTCAATGAAGTATTCCAACTCAGACCGTGGAGAGTTGAGCGGCAGCGGGACAGCCACGCCACCGGCCCGCCAGATGCCCCACTGCACCGCAACCCACGGAAATCCCGGGGTCAGTAGAAACGCCACGCGCTCTTCATGAAGGTCCGCGCGACCAGCGAGCAGTGCGGAAGCCACCCGCGACGATGCATCAAGCAAATCGTTGTAGGTGAACGACCGCTGCGAATCGACGACAGCCGTGCGTTTGCCATGCCGTTCAGCTTGCGCAATTAGAGAAAGACCCCTGGTCTGCCTGATCACACGCAGACCTTACATCGTCTCCCCAGTGTTGTCCACTTGCCGCCGTCACCGCAAGATTTTGTCCAGTCGGCGGACAGGTGATGGTGATAAGGAATCGGCTTAGCGAGAGCTCCGGGCAAACGACGCATGGTAAAGTTCGTGAGGCTTGGAAACTTACCATGAGCTTCACACTGCTCGACTGGGTCGCCGTTGTCGGCTATCTCGCGATCACCCTCGTCATGGGGCTGTGGTTCCGTCACCGGTCTGGGCGCAGCGTTGACGAGTACTTCGTCTCTGGCCGCAGCGTGAACTGGTGGCTGGCCGGAACCTCAATGGTGGCAACCACGTTCTCTGCCGACACTCCGCTGGTCGTCACTGGGTTGGTTTACGCGCAGGGAATCTCCGGAAATTGGCTGTGGTGGGGGCTCCTGTTATCGGGCATGATGACCGTCTTCCTATTTGCCCGGCTGTGGCGCCGTTCCGGACTGCTGACCGATGTGCAGTTTGCCGAGATTCGCTACTCCGGCAAACCGGCCGCATTCCTACGCGGATTTCGCGCCATCTACCTTGGCCTGCTGATGAATTGCGTCATCCTGGGATGGGTGACTAAGGCGATGACCAGCATCGTCAGTACGACGCTGGCGGGAACGCCAATGCTGACCAACGTCAGTCGCTTCATGAGCGCGCACTTCGGCTCCGTGTGGAGTGGCAACGACGGTGCGGCGCTTGCCATCTGCGTCTTCTTCCTGATTCCATTTACCGGGTTATACGTTGCTCTTGGCGGCCTCTGGGGAGTGCTGTGGACTGATCTCTTCCAGTTCGTGCTCAAGATGACGATCGTTATCGCAGTGGCTTATTTCGCAGTCGTAGCCTGTGGCGGCATGACAGCCATGCTCGACAGCCTGCGCCGGATACAGGCGGCCGCTGGCGCAAATGCCGTTAACCCACTCAGCTTCTTCCCCGAATTTTCGCGAGGCCTAACGGCCCAGCCGCTGTGGATGGTTCCGGTGGCAAGCTTCCTGGTATTCATCGGACTGCAGTGGTGGGCATTCTGGTACCCGGGTGCGGAACCGGGCGGCGGTGGCTACATCGCGCAGCGCATTTTCAGCGCGCGCGATGAGAAGCAGGGTCTGCTCTCGGTACTGTGGTTCAATATCGCGCACTATGCCATTCGTCCCTGGCCCTGGATCGTTACCGGACTTGCTGTTGTCGTCCTGTACCCAGGGCTTCAGCATCCCGAGACCGGCTACATGATGGTGCTGAACTCGCATCTCCCGCACCAGTATCGCGGGATTGCAATTGCGGGATTCCTGGCCGCATTCATGTCAACGATTGCGACACAACTGAACTGGGGCGCGTCCTATCTGGTCTCGGACTTCTATCGCAGGTTCGTGAATCAAAGAGCTTCCGAGAAGCACTACGTTCTGGTTTCGCGGTTGTGCACGGTATTGCTCGTCATTGTTTCTGCGTGGGTGTCGGCGCAGCTTGGCTCGATCGCGTCCGGATGGCAGGTGGTGTTGCAGATTGGCGCTGGCACCGGCGCAGTATATATCCTTCGCTGGTATTGGTGGCGGATCAACGCCTGGAGTGAGATTTCCGCCATGGCCTGCTCGCTGCTTGTCACTGTGATTCTGAACCGCTGGCAGCCATTCACAGGCAACACCTCGCTAGTGTTTGCGAAGGGCGCAGTGGCGACCACCATCGTAACGACGATCGTGTGGCTGACGGTGACGCTGTTGACGAAACCCGAACCGGAGCCAGTTCTCTTACGTTTTTATTGCCATGTGCGGCCGGACGTTCGCGGTTGGAAGCGCATTGCGGCGCAAGCTCCCGATCTTGCTGGATACCACGATCTGGGCAGTAATCTGGGCGCTTGGGCTCTCGGTTGTGCCATGGTTTACATGTGTCTCTTCGGAACGGGCAAGATACTACTGCATCAGCCTGCGACGGGAGTTCTTCTGCTGGTTGGCTCGGCGATCTGCGCCGTGCTGCTCTATCGTGGCGTGGTTCGGAACTTCAAAGTCGAGTCGCAGGAAACGAGCAGCGGGTCCCAAACTGGATTGATGCATCAGTCGATGCCTTTGAACACTAGCGATATCTCCAATTGAGGAGGCGGAAACGTTCGGACTCGAAGGGGCCGAGCACGTAGATCGCCGGCCGGGCTCCAGCTTGACAGCGGTTCCGAAGCGTTTTACTGTAGGCGCCCACTGGAGGATAAGATGCAAATGTCGCTCTCTCCGGTTACGGAAGTGGACGACGAGCTAGAACAGGCGGGCAAACCCGCAGGCCCGTGCGCGATGGTAGTGTTCGGCGCGACCGGCGATCTTACGATGCGCAAGCTGGTTCCGGCCCTTTACAACCTGGAAAAAGCCGGCCTTCTTCCTCAGGAATTCGCCGTTCTCGGCGTGGCCATCGACGATCTTAGCCTTGAGGAGTTTCGCAAGAAAGCGACTCGCTTCCTGCAGGCCGAGGATCATGGTACCGAGGCGTGGGACCGCTTCCAACAATGCCTTCACTACCAGCGCGGAGACTTCGGCGACGAGGCTACCTACGCCAAGCTGGGAGAAGCGTTGGCTGCCATCGATCAGGAGCACGGCACCAGCCAGAACTATCTCTTCTATATGGCCACCTCGCCTAAATTCTTCTGCGGAATCATTCAGCAACTGGGACGATCGGGCCTTTCCAAGCAGGACGCGGGTCATTGGCGAAGAGTGGTGATCGAGAAGCCGTTTGGCCAGGACCTCGACTCTTCCATGGCGCTCAATCAAAACATCAAGGACGTGCTTTCAGAAAAGCAGATTTATCGGATCGACCATTATCTGGGCAAAGAAACCGTGCAGAACATCATGGTGTTTCGTTTTGGCAACGGGATCTTTGAACCGATCTGGAACCGGCGCTATATCGATCACGTTGCGATTACGAATGCCGAGACTGTGGGTGTCGAGCTGCGTGGGGGCTACTTTGACGCCGCTGGTACTCTGCGCGACATGGTTCCTAATCACATGATGCAGTTGATCAGCCTGACGGCAATGGAACCTCCAGCATCGTTCAGCGCGGATGCGGTGCGCGACGAACAGGCGAAGGTCCTGAACGCTATCCAACCACTGAGTTCGGAAGATGTTCTGCACCAGGCGGTCCGCGGACAGTATGGCGAGGGTGTGATTGCGAAAGAAAAGGTGCAAGCCTACCGCTCCGAGCCTGGGGTTTCGCCGGAATCGAAAACCGAGACCTTCGTTGCCATGAAGCTGAACATCGACAACTGGCGGTGGGCCGGCGTGCCGTTTTATTTGCGAACTGGAAAGCGTATGGCCAAGCGACATACCGAGATCAACATTCAGTTCAAGCGGGCTCCGTTTCAATTGTTCCGGCAAACCGCCGTGCACAAACTGCAGACCAATCGGCTGGTGATTCAGATACAGCCGGACGAAGGCATGGCGCTTGGTTTCGGTGCGAAAATCCCTGGAGCTCAGCTGCGGCTGGGATCGGTGGAGATGAGCTTTGAATACGCAAAGTATTTTGGCGCCGAGCCCTACACGGGCTACGAGGTCCTGTTGTACGACTGCATGATAGGCGACGCGACTTTGTTTCAGCGTGCTGACATGGTTGAGGCTGGCTGGAAAGTCCTCGATCCAGTCCTCGATGTGTGGAAGGCGCTGCCTGCTCGTAACTTTCCTAATTACGCATCCGGCACGTGGGGACCCAAAGAGTCGGACGACCTCATGGAGCGTGACGGCCGGCATTGGAGGAAAATCACATGATACTTGCGGGCGACATTGGCGCCACTCACGCGAGACTCGCAGCGTTCGAGACAGAAGGGAATCGTCTTCAATGTGCGGTCGAGAAAATCTATCCTAGCGGGGAGCACAAGGGCCTGGCGGAAATAGTCGCCGACTTCACGAAAACCGAAGGGATACCAACTCAGTCTGCGTGCTTCGGAGTCGCCGGCCCGGTCAGGGGAGGCCGCAGCAAAATCTCAAACCTACCTTGGACGATCGACTCACGGGAACTTGCGGCGCAGTTGAAGCTACGCACGGTCGGGTTGATCAACGATCTGGAAGCCTTCGCGTACGGGATTGATGCGCTAGAGTCGAAGGACTTCGTTACCTTGAACGAAGGGTCCAGCGAAGCAGAGGGCAATACCGCTGTGGTGTCGGCTGGAACCGGACTGGGAGAGGCGGGTCTTTACTGGGACGGATACCGTCATCACCCTTTCGCCTGCGAAGGTGGACACACCGAATTCGCTCCCAAGAATGACATCGAAATAGAGCTTCTTCAGTACTTGATGAAGAAGTACCAAAACCAGCACGTGAGTTATGAAAGAATCCTGTCTGGTCCAGGCATCAACAACATCTACGACTTTCTGAGGGACACATCGAAAGAACAGGAGCCCGCCTGGTTGAGGGACGAGCTAGCCAAGGCTTCAGATGCTCCGGCGCTAATCTCGCAGTTAGCTCTTACGAGCAAGGCTGAGATTTGCGAGCAAACCTTGTCCATCTTTGTCAGTGTTTTCGGATCGGAGGCGGGAAACTGCGCTCTGAAGTTCATGTCTACGGGAGGAGTTTTTGTGGCGGGGATAGCCGGAAAGATAGTATCGAAGATGAAGGAGAAGACGTTCATGGACTCCTTCCTCGACAAGGGCCGTATGAAGACGCTGCTGCAGGAGGTACCAGTCAGGATCGTCCTCAATGACGACTCTGGACTGATAGGAGCAGCCCGGTTCACCCTCATTCAGAAAGCGTTCCGAGGGTAAGCCGGGTTGGGGCTTCGAAACGGCCAGGAACAATTCCGCCGCTGGTTACAAAATCAGGCGCAAACCTTAACGCACTTCAAGTTGCGACCCGATCATAGGACTTCAGGCTTATACAAACAAAAGGAGGGGCAATCTTATGTCCGTGGACTATCTGCTCAAGACGGAAGCCTCTGTGTACTCTTTTGCTGATCTGCAGCGAGATAAAGTAACAGTGTGGGACGGGGTAACGAATCCAGCTGCAGTGAAAAATCTAAGGGAAATGACACCCGGAGTGCGATTGGTTATCTACGAGACCGGAGATCGCAAGAGCGCAGTTGGCACCGCGTCGGTCGTTTCCGTCGACGCTACCGATCCCAAGACTCCGATGGTAAGAATCAAGGTTGGAAAAGCACTTCCGCAGCCGGTCTCTTTGGCTCAGATTAAGGCCAACCAACTGTTCGCAGATTCGCCTCTGGTGCGTCAAGGAAGACTTTCCGTCGTACCGTTGACAAAGCCACAGTATAAGACTTTGACGGGTGAATAGGATCGCACCAGGTTACGAATCTGCTGCTATGTCGCCACCTCGCTCTCGGTCAGGGGCTCCAGAGCAACGCGCTGCGATCCAGGATCGACCACGCGCTGCATTAGCACCGCGGCGATTGCCATGAAAACTCCGCCCGCGATCACGGCAGCCAGCCGATTGTTGTGCAGCAAGTGATTCATGACCCAACCGAAACCCAGCGAAGCAATGATCTCGGGAAGGACGATGAAGAAGTTAAAGATACCCATGTACACACCGGTGCGATTCTCGGGCAAGGATCCGGCGAGCACGGAATACGGCATCGACAGTGTGCTCGCCCACGCGATTCCCACCCCGACCATGGAGAGCAGTAGAAAGTTCTTGTCGTGGATGAAGGCCACCGAGATCAGGCCAAGCGCGCCGCACAGTAAGGACAGGCTGTGTGCTCCCTTGCGCCCGACGAGCTTCGCCAAGGTTGGCAGGAAGAATGAGAATCCGAAACACACGGCAGAGTACATTCCGAAACAGACCCCGGCCCATTCGACGCCGGCAGTGTACCGCGGCGATGTTTGGTCGGCCGCGCCAAATACGTTGTGCGCCACTGCGACGGGGAAGTAAAGCCACAGGCAGAAGAGACCAAGCCAGGTGAGGAGTTGCACGGGAGCCAACTGACGCATGGTCAGTGGCATCTCGCGAATAGCCGTGAAAATCTCTTTGACATGATCTCCCACTCCTCGACTTTCTGCCTTCCTCTGCTGAAACGCCGTCATGTCCTCGGGCGGATATTCGCGGGTAGAAACAATGGTCCACAAAACCGCTCCAAAGAACGCCGCAGCGCCGATGTAAAACGACAGCCGCACCGTCAGCGGGATGGCGTGTCTGGTGCTTTCGGCCGCCAAGTGAAACACGTTGGTAAGCAGCCACGGCAGCGCCGACGCCACGACTGCACCGAGCCCGATGAAGAGACTCTGCATCGCGAAACCAGCGGTCCGTTGTTCCTCCGGCAGCAAGTCGGCGACGAATGCGCGGAACGGCTCCATGCTGATATTGATGGAAGTGTCCAGGATCCAGAGCAAACCGGCAGCCATCCATAATGCGGAACAACGTGGCATGAGAATGAGGGCGCAGGAACTAAGAATCGCTCCCGCCAGAAAATACGGGCGACGGCGTCCCAAGCGAGTCCAGGTGTGATCGCTGGCGTGGCCGATAATTGGCTGTACCAGGAGGCCAGTGAGCGGAGCCGCCAGCCATAGAATCGGGATCTGATCAGCGCGCGCCCCAAGGTATTCGTAGATGGCACTCATGTTGGCCATCTGCAGCCCCCAGCCAAACTGGATCCCGAGAAAGCCGAAGCTCATGTTCCAGATCTGCCAGAAGCTTTTAGGTGGCTTTTGCATGTTTTCCAGTTCCGCAAATGTGGCGCTAGTGTTCGCCGATAACCAATTTGCTGATGAAACGGGAAGCCTAAGCGCCACCGGACATCATTGTCAATAAAAGCCTTGTGGGAGCTCGATTTCAATCGTGAGAGAATGCCGGGATGGTTATCACGGCGCTGGAAGCTCTACCCGATCGGGGATGTGGGCGGATGACTCGTGCCTTAGTGCGCTCACTTGTTTCTGCTCTCGCGTTGATCTTTGCATTTTCAGTCGCGGCGGCGGCCCTGCCAGGCGAGCCTCACGTCTCCAAGGTCGAGCCCCCCAATTGGTGGGTCGGGTTCCAGCCGACGGTTATGGTCTTGCTTTACGGGGACAACCTGTCCGGGGCCGACATTTCGGTCAATTATCCGGGTGCGTCCGTAGCCAAAGTACAAGCTCAACCCGACGGCAAACATGCTTTCGTGTGGCTGAAGTTGGATCCCGAGACACGCCCCGGCGGCATAAACATCAACGTGAAGACGCCTTCCGGTGCGACGCGTGCGACTCTTCCCTTGTTGCAACGGTCATCTCCGCAGGGGAAGTTTCAGGGAATCACACGCGACGACGTCATTTACCTGATCATGCCTGATCGCTTCGCCGATGGCGACCCCAGCAATAATCAGCCGAAAAATGCCGCCCCCGGAACGTATGACCGTGCTCGTCCGAAGACCTATCATGGCGGCGACCTGAAGGGCATCCAGGAGCATTTGCCGTACTTGAAGGATCTCGGGGTAACCGCGCTGTGGCTCACGCCGTTGTATGACAATGACAACTGCACCTCCGACTATCACGGCTACGGAGCGGTGGATGAGTACGCGGTCGAGGACCACTTCGGCACGATGAAGGATTACCAGGAGTTGGTTGCGGCGGCCCATCAACTCGGCCTGAAAATCCTGCTGGATATGGTCCCGAACCATGTCGGTCCCAAGCATCCATGGGCAACGTTGCAGCCCGCTCCAAACTGGCTGCACGGCACGATCAAGCATCATCTCGACACCGACTATTACTACGCGCCGATCACCGATCCACATGCCGTGAAGGCAAATTACGTGAGCGCACTCGAAGGATGGTTTGCTAACCTCTTGCCCGATCTGGCGCAGGAGAATCCTTTAGTTGCCGAGTATCTGTTGCAGAATGCTCTGTGGTGGGCAGAGAGCGGCGGGATTGACGGTTTCCGCATCGATACGTTCCCTTACGTTCCTCGTACTTTTTGGGCCTACTATAACAATGGCCTGTTCTCAACCTACCCGCACTTCTTCACCGTCGGCGAGATTTACAATACCGATCCCACGGTGACCTCGTATTGGGCTGGCGGACATACTGGTTTCGACGGCATTGATACCGGTCTGACCACTCCGTTCGACTTCCCAATGAACTCCGCTATTCGGGAGGTAGTCGCCCACGGAGCGTCCGCAAAGAAGATCGTTGAAGTGCTTCGGCAGGACCGGCTTTATCCCCATCCAGAGCTGCTGGTGACGTTTATCGGCAATCACGACATGAAGCGTTTCCTTACTGACGCCGATGGTTCGTATGAAAAGTTGGAGCTGGCATTTTCTCTGTTGGCAACACTGCGAGGAATCCCACAGCTTTATTATGGCGACGAAATCGGAATGACGGGCGGCGCCGATCCGGACAATCGCCATGATTTCCCGGGCGGCTTCCGCGATGCTCACAACAGTTTTCTAGCTCGCGAACGCTCACCCGAAGAGCAGGAGATCTTCTCGCACGTGCAGTCCCTACTTCGCTTGCGGCAGCAACATCCTGCGTTAAGACAAGGACGCCAATGGCACGTTGCCTGGGATGACAGCTATTACGCGTTTGTGCGCGAAACCGCTGAAGAAAAGTTGTTCGTCGTGTTTAATAATTCGCAAACGGCGCGGGACATCACACTTCCCACCGAGGGTACGGTGCTGGAAAACGCACGGCAGTTTGAAAACCTCTTTGGAGCAGGACTAGTAGTGCTGAAGAACAAAGCCTTGCAAGTGACCCTGCCGCCAACCGGTCTAGGTGTCTTCGACGTGCGCTAGACAGTGAAGCGGCGACCTGCGCTTTGAGTCGACCTACTACCTTGCACGTCGACCAATTGACATACACCTGCCTGGTGAAGCAGAATTCTGGAACTTTGTTTCTCGAGTTTTCGACTGCCTTGAGGGTTCCCAAGAAAGCGTTTCACTTTGACATCTGCGTTTGCGGGTGCAGGTGCCGCTTGTGAGAGGAGTCACGAAAATCCTCCCATTCACCTTTGCAATTGCGACTTTTCAGAAAAGAGGTCAGTTTTGACAAAGAAGCTGTTTCTCGCCGTAATCACATTCTTGTTCGCTGTCGGCGGTATCTCGCAGGCGCAGACACTGACACGACTCACTAACCAGCCCCCGGACGGAGCCGGAGGGATCGGTTTTCTGTTAACCGATGGAACGGTAATGTTTCAAGGGAACGTCGGGAACGATTGGTGGAAGCTCACGCCCGATGTCAATGGCAGCTACGTCCACGGAACCTGGACCCAACTCGCCAGCCTGCCCAGCGGGTACGAACCCGATGCTTTCGCTTCGGCTGTCTTAGCCGACGGCCGGCTCTTGATTGAAGGCGGCGAATACAACTTTGGCCAATTCACGCTTACCAATCTGGGTGCGATTTACGATCCCAAACTCAACACCTGGACCCCGCTAAACCCACCTCCCGGGTGGGACTATATTGGGGACTCGCCATCGGTGGTGCTGCCCAATGGCCATTTTCTTATCGGTCGGAAACTGGATATGCAGATGGCGGAGTTGGATCCGGCCACTCTTCAGTGGACAGCAATGGGATCAAGCGGGAAGAGTGATTTTAATGCAGAGGAGGGCTGGACGCTCATGCCGGGCGGCACTGTTTTAACGGCGGATGTATTGACCAATCCGAACTCGGAAAGGTACATCCCGTCGATGCAAGAGTGGGTCTCTGACGGTAGCACGATTGCGAACCTGCAGGGTCCCCCAGAGGAGGGTTGTATCCCGTATGGAGGTGGCGAATATTGTCCTCCAGGTGAAATCGGCCCCGCCATTTTGCGGCCGGACGGTACAGTGTTCGCGACGGGAGCGACCCATCTGGGTGCCAGTGCCGGACACACCTCGGTATATCATCGTGGTTCCAGTCCCACTGATCCCGGCACCTGGGTTCCTGGCCCGGACTTTCCAAACCATGACGATGCCGGCGATAACTTTGCCGTGCTGTTGACCAATGGCAAAGTTCTGGTGGAAGGTAACTCGGGCAGATTCTACGAATTTGACGGGACTAATCTGACTCCTACACTCAACAGCAACGGCGGTGGTTTACTCGTGCTGCCCACGGGCGAAGTGATCGTTGGGGGCTCGGAGGTCTACACCGCCAACGGGAGCTACATCCAACCGTGGACGCCCGCCACCTCTATTTATCCATCCACTGTTGCCCGTGGACAGACCTACACCATTTTCGGCAGGCAGTTCAATGGGCTATCGCAAGCTGCTGCATTTGGGGACGAGTATGAAACCGCAACCAATTATCCGTTGGTGAGGATCAAGAATATCGCCACCGGACATGTTTTCTACGCCAAAACCCACGACCACAACACCATGGCGGTAGCCACCGGCGCCGTCCCGACTTTCACCCACTTCGATGTTCCTGCCGGAATGGAGACTGGGCCAAGCACCCTGGTAGTAGTAGCGAACGGTATCCCCTCTCTTCCCGTAAACGTAACGGTGAACTAGCACCGCGAAGCAATATGTGAGCCACTAACCCCTCCTGTGCCGCAGACTTTCGCGTGGCACAGGAGGATTCAATTCTCCCGAACCGTCAAAGTCCACCCAGCAGTGAATTAACGAGACGCCACCTGTATGAACGTGCTTGCTCACTGCATGTGTTGCCCGCCGTTAATGGAGATGTTGGCGCCGGTGACGAATGCCGCTTCGTCCGAGCACAGATAGATGATCAGGCCGGCGACTTCGTCCGGCCTGCCGAGCCGGTTGATTGGAATCTGTGGAATGATTTTGCCGTCAAGGATATCGCTGGGTATCGCCATCACCATCTTGGTTCCGATGTAGCCAGGCGAGATGGTGTTGACAGTCACGCCTTTCTTGGCCACCTCAAGAGCTAAGGCTTTAGTAAAGCCGTGCATTCCCGCTTTTGCGGCCGCGTAATTCGTCTGGCCGAATGCACCCTTCTGGCCGTTCACCGAGGAAACGTTGATGACGCGACCCCATCCCCGGGTCACCATGCCATCGAGAACCTGCTTGGTCATATTGAACACGGAATCGAGGTTGGTGTGGATCACCTCATCCCAGTGATCTTTCGTCATCTTCTTGAAGGTGTGGTCGCGGGTGATACCAGCGTTGTTGACCAGGATATCGACTGGGCCAACTTCTTTCATAATGTTCGACACGCCCAGCTCGCACGAATCATAGTCGGCGACGTCGATCGGAGTTGCCGTGAACGGATAACCGCGGTCCTTCATGCTGGAGAGCCAACTCTCGGCGGTCTTGTTACCTGGAGAATACGTCACGACGACCCTGTAGCCAGCATCGTGCATTTTCGTGCTAATGGTTTCACCAAGTCCACCCATACCACCCGTAATTAGTGCAGTTCGTTGCGCCATGCTTAATCTTTCACCTCACAGTACCTATTTTGAATTGACGGGTGCATTTTTGGCAAAGTGTGAGGCGCGAGCGAGTGAACCAAGGACCGCAGCTTGAGCGAACGGCCGATTCCTCGTCACTGCCCCCTTGCCATGCCTCTGCTACACTCGAATGTCTTACTGCGCGCTTTGGACGCTAACTAACTTCATCCGAGGCAATCATGGACATCAGAACAGTAGGAGTAATCGGCGCGGGGACGATGGGCAATGGCATCGCTCACGTCTTCGCTAAGAATGGCTACAACGTTGTGCTGGTCGATGTGGAGCAGCGCTTCATCGATCGCGGCCTGCAAACGATCACTAAGAACCTGGAACGTGAGGTTGCTAAGAATAAGTTGACATCGGAGCAGCGCGACCAGGCGCTGGGCCGCATCACAGGCACCGCGGATCGCAAGCGCTTGGCTGACTGCGATTTCATAGTGGAGGCGGCGAGCGAGCGTTTTGAGATCAAGGCCGAGCTCTTCCGCGATCTCGATGCGATCTGCCGTCCGGAAGTTCTGCTCTCGTCAAACACGTCGTCTATTTCGATCACCAAGCTGGCGGCAGTAACCAAGCGGCCCGACAAAGTCATCGGGATGCACTTCTTTAATCCCGTTCCGGTGATGAAGCTTGTCGAAGTGATCCGTGGATTGGCGACCTCGAACGAGACGTTCGCGACGGTCAAAGGTCTCGCCGAGAAATTGGAGAAGGTCCCGGTCGAGGTGAATGATGCGCCCGGCTTTGTCTCGAACCGGGTATTGATGCCGTTGCTGAATGAAGCCATGTACGCCGTGATGGAAGGAGTGGCCACGCCCGAAGCGGTGGACGAAGTCTTCAAGCTTGGGATGGCGCATCCGATGGGCCCGCTGAGCTTGGCGGACTTCATCGGACTCGACGTCTGCCTCGACATCATGCGCGTGTTGCAGTCTGGCCTCGGAGATCCCAAATACCGGCCCTGCCCACTGCTGATCAAGATGGTCGATGCGGGGTGGCTCGGGCGCAAGTCGGGCCGCGGGTTTTATCAGTACTAGAGATGTAAGAGCGAAATTTGCCGGCCGGTAAGTCAGCGGGCTTGGTGACGAAGCTCACTGCTCCGGCAATAGATACCGTTTACCCTGATAGATGCGGAGCTAACCCGCACTAACCGCGAGGTGAACATGAGTTTTGCCGCCGCCATCGATCACATCGAGAACCAGACATTTTCTGAACTGAAGGTGGGCGACTCGGCCAGTATCTCCCGCACCCTCACCTCGAAAGACATCGAGCTGTTCGCGATCATGTCTGGCGACGTGAACCCGGCGCACGTGGATGAAGAATTCGCCAAGAGCGACATGTTCCACAAGATCATTGCCCATGGCATGTGGGGTGGCGCCCTCATCTCGACGGTATTGGGTACCCAGCTTCCGGGTCCCGGCGCGATCTATCTTAGTCAGTCGTTACGCTTTCGTCGGCCAGTGGCAGTGGGTGACACCATTACGGTGACCGTCAAAGTCGTAGAGATGGAGGAGAGCAAGCACCGCGTCACGCTCGAGTGCCAGGCGACAAACCAGGACGGTGAGGTCGTGATCACTGGGACCGCCGAGGTAATTGCACCAACGGAAAAAATCTCGCGCGAACGCGTCACACTGCCCGAGATCAAACTGCTGGAGAAGGGGCGGCAGTATCGAAAGTTGATTCAGCAGACCAAGGGGCTGTACCCGATTCGCACGGCGATCGTTCATCCGGTCCAGGCGGCATCTTTGCTGGCGGCGATCGAGGCAGCCGACGCCAACCTGATCATCCCGGTGCTGGTCGGACCTGAAGCGAAGATCCGTGCGGCTGCGGAAAACGGGAAGCTCGACATTTCTCAGTTTGAAATCGAAGCTACAGAACACAGCCACCAGGCTGCTGAGCGGGCCGTCTCGATGGCACGTGAGCGTAAGGTGGAGGCGCTGATGAAGGGCAGCCTTCATGGCGACGAGCTATTGCAATTTGTTGACGCCCCACAAGGGTTGCGCACGGCACGACGCATGAGCCATGTGGCAGCCCTGGAACTACCCAGCTTCCCACGTCCGTTATTTATTACCGACACGGCCGTGAATATCTCGCCAACGGTCGAGGAGAAGCGCGACGTCGTCCAGAACGCGATTGATCTTGCGCATGCGCTCGGAATGGCGCTGCCCAACGTTGCGATCCTGTCAGCGCGCGAAGAGGTGTCGTCAAAGTTGCCTTCGTCCTTCGACGCTGCTGTGCTCTGTAAGATGGCCGACCGCGGGCAGATCACTGGAGGCGTACTGGATGGGCCGCTTGGATTCGACGTGGCAGTCTCCGAAGGCGCGGCGAAGGCGAAGTGTGTTGAGTCGCCGGTTGCGGGGCATGCCGACATCCTGGTGGTACCCGACCTCGAGGCGGGCGCCATTTTGCTGAAGCAACTCGAGTACATGTCGGATGCACAGGTGGCCAGCGTCGTGGTGGGCGCCAGAGTGCCGATCATCGCGACCAGCCGCACCGACAATACCCTGGAACGTCTTGGTTCTTGCGCACTCGCGCTGCTGCTGGCGCGCAACAACCAGGCTAATTCATCCTCACCGCCAGTCTCGCGATTGTGAATTGGAGCGGAGGCAGTATCAAGAACAGCAGACCGGCTTACCGCTTTCCGGGGCTGACCCGAAGCGATTAGGGAAAAGGTTGCGTTTTCTCAAGAGACTGGAAATCCCAATGCTGTGAAACCAGAAACATGTGACAATGGTCACAGAGGACGGGTCGCACATATGCCGCCATGTCCATCATCCAAGAATTTCGCATGATCGCCACTGGTAGCATGACGAGGCAATCGTAACGATTCTTCGGAGTTGAGTCGGGGTTGGGCGATTTCGTTCGAGGGTGGTTTTAGGGCCAGGTTTTTCCAGCCGCGTCTTTCATCGACGAAACACAACGCCACTTGCTGGACTAAGCAATAAAAGTTGCGGAAGGAACGCGCCTAATGGCACGCATCATTGAAGTGACCGATTTGATTCTGCGAGATGCCCAGCAGAGCCTTCTGGAAACCAGCATGGCTCTCGAGGATGTCATCCCGGTCTGCGAGGACCTGGACAATGCGGGCTACTGGTCTTTGGAATGCTGGGGTGGCGCGTCCTTCGATTCGTGCATTCGTCTCCTGAATGAAGACCCGTGGGAGCGACTGCGGACCTATCGCAAGCTGCTGCCCAAGACCAGGTTGCAGATGCTCTTACGCGGGCAGAACCTGCTTGCCTATCGCAACTTCGATGACTCGATTGTCAACCGGTTCGTGGAGAAAGCAGCCCTGAACGGCATAGACGTATTTCGGGTCTACGACGCGTTCAATGACGTTCGAAACCTAAAGGTCAGCCTGGAAGCGGTCCGGAAAATTGGCAAACACGCACAAGGATCAATCTGTTATGCCCCGAGTCCGGTGCACACGATCACAGCGTTTGTGGACATGGCGCAACAGATAAAGGAAATGGGCTGCGACTCAATCTGCGTCCGAGACGTGGGCGGTATTCTTAAACCACAAGCCGCCTACGATCTGGTTAGAGGCATCAAGCAGAAGTGCGGGGAAGACACGCTGGTAAGCGTTCACGCCCATTCAACGACTGGTGTGACGATGGTGTCGCTGATGAAGGCCGTTGAGGCAGGCTGCGACCTGGTAGACACAGCGATCAGTTCGCTGGCCTTCGGTCGAGGGCACAATCCAACCGAGAGCTTTGTGGAGATGCTGGAGGGCACGGGTTACAAATGCCGGCTGGACATGGAAAGGATTCTTCGTGTCAAGCAGCATATTGCAACCGTCCGTCCGCGATACCGCGCATTCCTGGACGGACACGTCGGCGTTGAGACCGAGTTACTTGAGAGCCAGATTCCTGCGAAGATGATTTCGAGCACGGAATATCAATTGAAAGGACAGGACACAGCTCAATCGCTGCAGGACGTGATGTCTGAAATCCGGGAAGTTCGTAAAGACGCTGGATATCCCGCTCTAGAGCCTCCCGTAGATCAGATTATCGGCACCCAGGCGGTGTTCAACCACTTGCAGGGCAGGTACAAGGTACTGACCAGTGAATTTGCCGACCTGATGCTCGGCTATTACGGTACCGCATTGGGAGAGAAGAATAGCGAAGTTCTGACGAAGGCGTCCGTCCGCGCTAACAAGCCTCCCATCAGTTGCCGTCCAGCCGACTTACTTCAGCCGGAGTGGGAACAGAGGCAATCGGCAGCCACGGCTCTGCCCGGCTTCGGCGGCACCGACGAAGATGTACTGACCTACGCCATGTTTCCGAAGATCGCGCCACAGTTTTTCAAGACACGAACGGAAGGCCCGAAGCAAGTCGGTAACGAGCCAGGAGCAGAGGATTTAGAACGGCCAGTTTCAAATCGCAGCAGTGACACGCCGGCGTCACCAGTGACTTACGTCGTGACCCTGAACGGCAAGGAACACAAGGTCACCGTAGCACCGGCCAAGTAAGGCAGGCATGAAGGTTGCGTTTCGGATTAGTGAAGCGAGCCAGGGAGGCATAGATGGCTGCACCAACGCTTAAACCGGCCAGTACCACCATGGCGGAGAGAATCAGCGAGCTTAGTGAGAAGCGCGAGAAACTTCAGCTGGGTGGTGGCAAACAACGTCTGGCCAAGCAGCACCAATTGGGTAAGCTCAGCGCACGGGAGCGAATAGCAAAGCTCGTCGATCACGAGAGTTTTCAGGAAATAGGCCTTTTCGCAAAGCATCGCGCCACCTATTTTGGCATGGCGGACAAGGAGCTGCCGGCGGATGGAGTGGTGACCGGATGCGCGACGGTTGATGGCCGTTTGATACATCTTGCCAGCCAGGACTTCACCGTTGCAGGTGGAGCGGCGGGCGAAGTGCACTGCGCAAAGATCAAAGAGATGATGCAGCTTTCGATGAAGACTGGAAGCCCATTCGTATTTGTTAATGATTCCGGTGGTGCGCGGGTCCAGGAAGGGATCGACAGCCTGGCTGGTTACGCCAGCGTGTTCTACAACAACGTTATGCTTTCAGGCACCGTGCCTCAGATTTCTGTCATCTGCGGTCCTTGTGCAGGTGGCGCGGCCTATAGCCCAGCGCTGACCGATTTCATCATCCAAACCAAGCGCGCACAGATGTTCATCACCGGCCCGCAGGTGATCAAGCAGGTGACGGGAGAGAGTGTGACGGCGGACCAACTGGGCGGGCCGGCTGCCCAAATGAATCGATCCGGGGTTGTTCACCTTATTGCAGAGGACGATGACGGCGCGTTGTCTCTGTGCCGGAGACTGTTGGGCTTTTTGCCGTCGAACAACCTCGAAGATCCTCCTCGCCAGGCTTATGCCGAGGAGCTTGAGATTGATCCCCAGCTAAACGACATAGTGCCGGCGGAATCTAAAGTCGGCTACGATATACGGACGGTGATCGCACGAGTGGTGGATCACCAGGACTTCTTCGAAATTCAGCCGGGTTTCGCAGCGAACATAGTAATCGGGTTCGGCCGCCTTCAAGGACGCTCCGTGGGAATTGTCGCGAACCAACCGTGCGTGCTCGCCGGAGCGCTCGACATTGATGCGTCCGACAAGATGTCCCGCTTCATACGATTCTGCAATGCCTTCAATATCCCCTTGCTTACCTTTGTTGACGTTCCGGGGTTCTTGCCAGGCGTGGAGCAGGAATACGGAGGCATCATTCGGCACGGAGCAAAAGTGCTCTTCGCGTATTCGGCTGCGACCGTCCCCAAAATAACGGTCGTAATCCGCAAAGCCTATGGCGGTGCTTACATCGGGATGTGCTGCAAAGACCTGGGGGCGGACCGGGTGGTAGCATGGCCCACCGCAGAAATCGCGGTCATGGGCGCCGAAGGAGCCGCGGAAATCGTCTTTCGCCGGGAGATCGACTCCGCGGAAAACAAGGTGCAGCGGCGCGATGAACTGATCGAATCGTATCGTGAAAAGTTTGCAAATCCATACATATCGGCTGGCCGAAGGCTCGTCGATGACGTAATCGAGCCCGCCGAAACCAGAAGATATCTGGCACGGGCCTTGGAAGCTTTGCACACAAAGAGAGAGCTTCGTCCGCCCAAGAAGCATGGTTTGATTCCACTGTGAGACAGGGAGGCGCTTGCATCATGATTACGGCTACAGCCATTACGCCCGAAATGTTGGCAGTGATCGCCGCGAGTGTTACGGCCTTCCTCGGCAAGAAGGTTCGGATTCGGTCCGCAAGGGTGCTAGAGACTCCATACGCGGTCAAGCGATGGGCACGGCAAGGCCGGTTGATTGTCCAAACATCGCACAACCTTGGCCAGCTAAGGCGATGACCGCGTCCGCGGAAGGTACTACGAACGTAGAATGGGCAGCACTCCCTGCGAGGACCCGACGATGAAGTTAGAGATATCGATTGACGGGCAACGATACGAAGTCGAGGTTGAGGTCACTGAGGAGGACGACTCCCCACGGGCTCAGGACAACCGTCCTGCGCCGGCGACAGCGACCATTCAGTCGACCGTGCTGCGCACTCCTCCCAAGCCAGGAGCTTCGTCGGACCCTAATGTTGACGAATCCAAACTATGCCGCAGTCCAGTAGCGGGAATTGTGGTACGGGTTAATGTCGCGCCGGGCGAACAACTGGAGGTCAACGATCTGATGGTCGTGCTTGAGGCGATGAAGATGGAAACCAACGTGACGGCGCCCATCCCCGGAAAGCTGAAATCCGTCAACGTATCAGCACGAGATGCGGTGAAGATGAACCAGATATTGGTGGAATTCGAGTAACCGGATTGGGGTGGCGACGCAAACGCAATTTCGTCCGCTGGAGTAATTCCGGAGTCGATAGGCCCTCCCCACCCTTCATCCGTAATTAATTGGATGTTTTTCAATCCAGCGCTCGTCACGGACGGTGCTGATCTCCTTCAGGGCTGAACGCGCCATGCTGGCAGCCAGGTCGCGGGTCTCCCAAGTGAACCCGGCAGCGAAACCGATGGCGCTACCCGCCACTCCGTATGCAACCGTTCGCGAGATGCTGCTGCGGCCGGATCGCCGGACGGGGAACAGACTGGCACAGGCGCCGATCGCAGCCAGACTCAGGGACGCAAGCGCTGACCGAGTCAAGGCGGCGGAGAGGCGCTGCCTATCAAGCCGCCAGTCGCGTCCTCTGCGCAGTCCCGAGAGACCCGATTGAATCAATGCCCGACCGTAACGAAGATTCGTTTTTGATGCTCCTGCTTTCACGACAATGAACTCCTTGCTCTTTTGACCGCGACTAAAATAATATCCCTGTTTCCTATCATAACCCTCACACCGAGGCGTACATTGGGTCTGTGACCTGCGTCACTCGTGGGGACGGTTGCAGTCACACACGATGGTTTAGAATCCTCTTAAGTTACACATAACGCTCGACACGAGTGATTCAGAGTCTCGTTTGCGGAGGAAGTGGGGACCTTGAGACGGCCAAGAAAATTCACCAATTCTCCTGTAATAATTGACGGCCATGAATGGCAGCTTGGCGAATTGCTCTGCGGCCCACCGGGGGCCGCGAGGCAGGAAGAAGGCAGCCAATGTTTCTGAAGCCCTTCGTGATTAACTCTCACGGCCGCATTGTCTTCCCCGGCAACTTTTTCCCAGAGCTGGACTTTCGGGTATTCAAGAGCCTTAAACAATTCGCCGCGGTTATCCGCCGGGATTTCGGGGAGAAAGCTCCAACCGACGTGGAGATTGCGGCGCGCGTGAAGGCGGGTGAATACAAGACCCGATATGAGCTTTGTCGCGATCTGGTATTGAACCGTTTCTGGGTGAATCGCTACACCCTGACGATGTACGAAAAACGTCCCACCCGCTGGGGAGATCTCTCGCGGCAGCGGGACGATGTGTTCCTTCCTGTGTACAAGCCGCGGGATTCCTCCGCAATCGCAACCGCGATAGAGGCTGGCTATCAAGACCTGCCGGCGTCGTGGGACGAAGAATTGGAAGACCGCAGTTTCGCTATTTTGCTCAATGTGTATAAGAATGCACTCAGCGCCGGGGGAGAACTTCGGCCCATTCGCCCGACGGTGGCCGAGGCGCTGGCTGATCCGGTAAACCGGACGCGGCATCTGCAGGTTTACGACCCCGATTACTTACGCTACACGTTCGACGATGTCGTCGACTGCCTGCATCCTGTGTCTGAGCTGGAGGCATTGATGCGGCAGTGCATGATCCTGCACAACCAGTATCCGTGGGACCCATCTATAAGCACGCAAACTGAAATCGGCAAGCTGAAGGACGACGATTATGTGGTGGCCTTTCATCCGCGGAATGAAGAGGTCCTCCGTTTCATCCAGCGGGTAAAGCGGGACGAAAACTGGGGACCGCGGATTCGCCCGAATCGGATGATCCGACCGGACACTCTGGCCCTGAGTCAACCTATCAAGCCGTATCCTCCGGTAGAGGTGAGCAAGCGATTCAAAGTTCTTCCGCATTTTGAGGCCATTGCCGTCTATGAAGGCGAGGTGACCTGCACCAACGCAGATCTCATTCGCAACCACGCATACTGCTGGTCGCGCATGAGCGCCGCAGAAATCAGCGAGAAAACCGGCATTGAGGAGAGGCGTTACACCCAGTTGCCGCTCGAGGACATGGCCCTCCTGGCAGGCAAGAAAGCCCTGGCGAAGTCCGGCCGGCGGCCAGCGGAGATCGGCGCCGTCCTGCTTTGCACTTGCACCAGTACTAAGCTTATTCCATCGATTGCCACCTGGCTTTCGGGTGAGCTCGGACTCTTACAGACCCATACTTCGTGCGACATCGTCGCAGCGTGCGCGGGCATGCCCTACGGTCTTGCCGAAGCGGTGCGTCTGCTGCAAGAGATTGAACGGCCCGTGCTGCTCGTCTGCGCGGAAAAATTCTCTGACAAGATCGGAACCGTACGCACCTCACGCATGATTTTCGGCGATGGGGCGGCAGCCGTGGTGGTGGCGCCCGCGCCCGAAGGAACTCCTTCCGATATCGAGTACTTCCAAACCTATGCCAGCGGGCCCTGGTCGGAAGTGAATTCCATCATCTGGCCCAATCCGGAGTTCGACAACAACATCACGGTGTATGGGCCGGAGGTGAAGGCCCTGGTGACTCGCTATCTGAAAGAGATGATGGGCGAGCTGGCCACTCTTCCGAACCCCAACGGGGGTGGCGGCTCACTCATCGACGCAATCGAGCTGGTGGTGCCGCACCAGGCCAACAAGAACATGGTGCTCACGCTGGCCGAAGCGGCCGGTATCCCGGGTGACCATATCTTTTTCAACATCGAACGGGTTGGCAACACATCTTCCGCGAGTATTCTGATGGCCGTCCATGACGCCGTGCGCGAAGGCAGGATTGATCGTCCCATGCGGATTTTCGCGCCCGGCTTCGGAGCTGGCGCGGTTGGGGGCTACGTAGTTATGCGGGTCGATCCCGCAATTGTGAGCGTCAATTCGGAAGACAGGAGCTTAGAAATGGCAAATGTTGCAGATGGAAATGAAAATTACCATCCGACTTCTCTCGTCGGGAGGGTCGCCATGGTGACCGGAGCCTCCCGCGGAATTGGACGCGCGATCGCGCTTGAACTGGCGCGCCGTGGGGCAAAGCTGGCGCTGAACTTCCGATCGGATGCCAAGCAGGCGGAGAGCGCGGCTGAGGAAATCCGCGAACTAGGTGTCGAGTGCATGCTCATTCAGGGCGACGTGGCCAAGAAAGGGGAGGCAGCGCGCATCGTCAAAGAAGTGCTTGACAAATGGCAACGGCTCGACATCCTGGTGAACAATGCTGGTATAACCCGCGATCGCTCGATGCGCAAGATGACCGATGACGACTGGGCGGCGGTGATCAACGTCAACCTGAACGGCACGTTTTACTGCACCAGCGCGGCGGTGCCGGCCATGGTCAACCAGCGGTTCGGCCGCATCATCAACATCGGCTCCGTCGTCGGCCAGATGGGCGCATTTGGACAAGCGAACTATTCAGCCAGCAAGGGCGGCATTATCGCCTTCACCAAGACGCTCGCTCTTGAGATGGCGAAGTTCAACATTACGGCCAACGTCATCGCGCCGGGGTTCACTTCAACGGAAATGGTTGACGCAATCCCGGAAGAGATTGCCGCTCAGATTAAGGCCAAGATTCCCTTGGGACGGTTCGCCTCGCCCGAGGAGATAGCGAAGGCCGCCAGCTTCTTGGCGGCGGATGGAGACTACATTACCGGGCAGGAATTGAACGTCAACGGTGGATACCACATGTAAGAGGCGGTGCAAACTATCCTGACTTATTTGGAGCGGGGGGCCAGCCAACCGTTGATATGCGGCCAGGTGTGCTTGCTGGCGCCGCTGCCCGCCATGATTCCGATATGCCCACCCGCAACCCGGAAGAGTTCCTTGTCCTTGCTACTGACCTTCCCCATGATGGGCTCCGATTGACACGAGGGGGTGATGTGATCGCCCTCGGCGATGACGGTCAACAGATTACCTCGAATCTGGCCCAGGTCCACACGTTCGCCGCGGATCACCAGTTCTCCCCGCATCAGCCGATCGTTGCGATAGAGATCGACGATGAGCTGCCGGAAGGCGCCTCCCGCCAGGTTCACATTGTCTGTGACCCAGGTATTCATCGCGTGCCAGGATTCCACCACTTTGGGATCATCGAGATTGTCCCAGAGCTTCACATAGTTACTGACGTAATTCTCTACCGGTTTCAACGCCTTGGCTCCGTAGTCGATCATCTCTCCCGGCATGTTGCCGAACGCGCCGAGCACCTTGTCGACGTCAAAATAGCGTTCATCCGTCCAGCGAGCGAAGGTAAGGTTCTCTTTGTCGGAAAACGACAGCGGAGCCGTGAGCAGAATCAGATTGCGCAAACCTTCGTCGCCGCGCAGCGCCGCGTAGATAGTCGTGAGGATGGCACCGATGCACCAGCCGAGAAGGCTGAATTCCTCTGATCCCGAAACCGTCTTGAGCTTACGGATCGCCCGAGGCATGTATTCGAGGGTGTAATCGTCGAATTTAAGGTTCTTGTCTTCCGGTCCGGGCGCTCCCCAATCGAGCAGGTACACATCGTAGCCGCGGTTCACCATGTATTCGACGAAGCTATGACCGGGCCGAAGATCGAGAATGTACGGCCGGTTCATGAGAGCGAAGACCAGCAAGAGGGGAACCGGATGACGCTTTTCTTTGGGGACAACGGGAATGTAGCGATACAGCTTGGCCTTGTTCAAGGTCCAGATGAGTTCTTTCGGTGTCTGCGCAACGGCCGCCCGTGTCGTCATTACCTTCGAGAGCGTCTTGAGCCTGTTAACCGCGAGCGTAAACGGATCGTTCAGTACGGGTGCGCCTGCCATCTACTTGGTCCCTTTCTTCTTGGGTACCGCCTTTGCCGTTCTGTTGCGTTGCGGAACCGCACTTTGCGGCTTGCTTTGCGCCGTTTGTGAAAGCTGTTGCAGAATGCGATCGAGCTTGGCGTCCATGTCATCGAGCCGCATCTCGACATTGGTCATGCGCTCGGCAAGCGACACGAAATCGGCGCGGGAAGGCATGCTCATTTGCTCCAGCACTTTGAGCATTGTCTTCTCGACGGCTTCTCGAAACGGGGAAGATGCGGTGAGGTAGGAATCAAGGATTGCGCCACTGGCCTGGGCATATGCCTCGCTGTTCACGGCCTCGACCATGGTTTTCGCCCAGACATCAAGATAGGCGTCACGCATTCCACGCCAAGGATCCATTGGATCGAACGGCTTGCCATCCCGTGTTTTTTCGTCGGTCACTTGCCACCCCTCCCCACGACTATATACCCGGCGACAGCCCCGAAAACACTCCAATGGATTCTCCTGAGGCAAGGAGTTGGAGGTTCGAGGCCGTCCTAGGAACCGGTATGACGGTCAGCTGACATTAGAACCCAGCGACTGACTTGAAAGGCTTCGTCGCGATTTCGAGAGCTGCCTTCTGGGTCTCGATGAAGGCTTCTGTTCCACGCTGGAACGAGTCCACGACGGCCGCAACCGGAGCGCCGGCGGGGGCGAGCTGTTTCTTGGTCGCTTCGAAAGCGGTCTTGCTTTGCGCGGAAGCAAAGTCCAGGACGTTCTTCTGGGCTTCCACCGAGCGCTCAACCGACTTCTGGAATATGCCGGTCACGCTGTTGGCGATGTCGGCATACGCCTGGGTCCGCGTTTTGTTGATACCAGCAACCGTCTGGCTCTGCTCGACCACGAGGTCGATGGCAGACTTTTGCGTCTCGACAAAGGTTTCGACCGCCTTTTCGGCGATGTCAAATACAAACGTCGCAGGAGTGGCCGGGAAATAGCTGAAAGCTTTCTTCCAAGCGCTCAACCACTCGGCGCTCTGCTCGGCAGCGATGTCCAGAGACTTCTTTTGCAGTTCGGCCAAACGCTCGACGCCATTCACGTAAAGCGGAGTGACGGCATCTACGAATTCAGGTTTACGGGCGGCGGCTGCCGGCGTAGTCTTCTTGGTTGACTTAGAGGTAGTAGGCATGATGTGCTCCTTTATGTTTTCTCATGTTGCAATTTATGCTGCACTGCAACATAACTAGATCATACTCCCCTGCTGCCGTCTGTCAAGGACAAAAATGAGCGAATTCGAATGGCCGCTAAGACACTGATTATTAAGAAGTACGAGAACCGGCGGCTGTACAACACGGCCACCAGCCAATACATAAACCAGGACCAGGTTGCCCAATTGGTGCGGGAAGGCCACGATGTCCGGGTAGTGGACGCCGCCAGCGGGGAAGACCTGACACGGCTGATCCTGGCGCAAATTGTGGTGGAGGACGCGAAGGCGCCGGACTCGGTGTTTCCCCTGGATGTGTTGCGCCAGATGATCGTCGCGTCAGGCCGGGCTACGCAGGAAAGCGCATTGCACTACATGAAAGCGATGCTGGACTTGTATCAGAACGCGTACCGCGCCATGCCGCCGGCGATGAACCCTCTGGAGTTGATGCGGTGGCCCCAGCCTGGCGCGACCATGGGAGCTGCTCCGCCGGCTGGGCCAAGCGAAAGGGAAGAGATGCTGCGTAAAGACCGGCCAAAGGATTCCCAAATCGGGACGAAGGCAGCTGAAATGGATCAACTCAAGCAGCGCATCGCGGAGCTGGAGGCGGCAGCGCGGCCCCGAAAAAAAAAGAAAACCGGGAACCAAAAGGCCAAATCGCGCCGCAAGTCTTGACGCAGTGCGGCAAACGGGACTAGTCTCGAAACGGTTGGTTTGTGCTCGCGGACTCGTAAGGCCGCCAGCTAGAGATGTGTCGCCCAGAATATCTCCAGAGCCAACTCCCCGACAGATCGTGAATACACAAACGATGCCTAACTCTGCCTTGCCGCGCACGATCACTTCAACTGCCGCGGGGCTGGCCCGATGACATCCGTTGATGTAGAACGAGACTGCCTGGAAGCGACGGAAGGCTTCATCATGAAGGAATCAGGATCGCGCCAGAGGGTCGTGGTCATTACGGGTGCGGTGGCTGGGATTGGCCGTGCGACGGCACTTCGATTTGCCGAAGAAGGAGCACGGATTGCGGCGTGGGACGTGTCGGACAAAACCGCCCCTCAACTGGAATCGGCCATCAAATGGGCCGGCGGGGAATCCTTGTTTCACGCCGTGGATGTCACGAATGCCGACGCTGTGGAGACGGCCGCGGCCGCGGTCATCGATCGGTGGGGCCGGATCGACGTTCTCATTAACAACGCAGGCATTGTTCGTGATGCCCAATTGGTAAAGTGGAACGGCGGTAGCCCGCAATCAATCATGACGGAGGACACATGGGATTCAGTCATCAACGTCAACTTGAAGGGCGTTTTCTTATGTACCCGCGCTGTGGTTCCACACATGATCAAAGGCGGCGGGGGAGTAATTCTGTGCGCGGCTTCCGTGGTGGGGCTGCACGGTAACTTCGGACAAACCAACTACGTGGCTTCCAAGGCCGGCGTGATCGGGATGACCCACACCTGGGCGCGCGAACTCGGAAAGCACAAGATCCGCGTCAATGCGGTTGCTCCCGGATTCATCGCCACCGACATGGTAAAGGCGATGCCCGAGAAGATACTTGATGCGTTGGTGGCTCGCACGCCGCTGGGGCGCATGGGAACGCCCGAGGACGTGGCCAATGCTTACTACTGGCTTGCTTCGGACCAGGCTGCTTTCATTCATGGAGCGGTGATTTCCGTGGATGGCGGAGTGGTGATTGGGACGTAGCCGGAAATAGGCATGACCGGGTTTCAGGCCCGCGTCCGAGCGGGTGAAAGAAAACCGCTTCAGCCGCCGAGGTAGTTGACCTCACTGATCGAAGTTAGGAATTTGTACGGGCACCTAGTGGCAGTAGGGGACCGGTCGTCCCATCCAGCGTGAACGGCCCGGGGGAATGATCCGATCGACTACCCACCCGCAATTAATTGACATGCAGTGGCTCTGCACGGTACAGTTTTGTTCGCCACGACCGGCGGTTTCGGCATGCCCTCCTGTCCGGCGCAAACTACACTCCTCGTGCCTACACTAGACACCAGTCTGAATTAACCACAAAGAAGGAAGATTCCTAATGAAACTTTTGTACTCGCTTTCCTGCCCTGGCGTCCGCCGGGCAGTGCTTACCTCTACCCTGGGACTCGCCGTCGGTTTAGCGGCGATCCCAGCTTCCGCCCAAGGCGTCTTGCGCCAGCTCAGTCAAGACAGCTTCACCGATCCTGCCGCCCAGCACATGACCGAAGTTGAGCCAGGCGCTTTCACTTATGGACCGGTGATTGTCACAGCATTTCAGGTAGCCCGCATTTCCAGCGGTGGCGGCGACGATATCGGTTGGGCCACCTCGCTGAATGGAGGGATTAGCTGGAGTAATGGGTATTTGCCCGGTCTCACCGTTTACGGCGGTGGCGGAACCAATAGTGCTGCCAGCGACCCCGCAGTCGCTTACGATGCGAAACACGGCATGTGGCTGATTAATACTCTGCCGATTGCAGGTGGCGTGAACGTCGCGGTGAGCCGCTCATCCGATGGCATACATTGGGGCAACCCGATCTACGTCTCACAGGCCGGCAATGCCGACAAGAACTGGATTATTTGCGATAACACGGCCAGCAGTCCCTATTACGGAAACTGCTACGTGGGCTGGGACAATTCCGAGATACAAATGAGTACCTCCACCGATGCCGGCCTAACCTGGGGCCCAGCGAAAGCCACTGCGGCGCGTGACTTCGGCATCGGGGTGAACCCTGTGGTGCAGCCAAATGGCACTGTCATCGTAGGGTTTGCTGATTACAACGGCGGCATGTCGGCGTTCACGTCAACCAATGGCGGTCAGAGCTGGAATGCGGCGGTAAGCATCTCCAGCGCTCCCAGCCACGGTGAGGCGGGTGGCCTTCGCAGTGCCGGACTTCCTTCCACAGCCATCGATGGGGCTGGCACGGTGTACGTATCGTGGCCGGACTGCCGCTACGAAAGCGGCTGTTCGGCTAACGATATTGTTTACAGCAGTTCGAGCGACGGGATTCATTGGAGTTCCGTTGTCCGGGTTCCGATTGATCCTATCGGTAGCGGAGTTGACCATTTCATTCACGGCATGGGGATTGACATCAGGACCTCGGGAAGTTCGGCCCATATGGCGATCACCTACTACTACTATCCAGTCTCGGCTTGTGGGAGCAACTGTCAACTGTACGCGGGCTTCACTTTGTCGAATGACGGAGGACAAACCTGGACTGCGGGACGGCAGCTTTCGGGTCCAATGCAGCTAAGCTGGCTGCCACAGACCTTCTCCGGCAGAATGGTGGCCGATTATGTCGCGACGGTGTATCCCGCGGGAGGCAAGGCCTTCCCGATCTATGCCATCGCCCTTCAGCCGACGGGAGGCTTCTTCCACCAGGCGATCTATACCGAGGGTTACGGTTTCACCTCGGATGAGATGACGGAGCCGCGGATGAGTTCGAAAGATGACAAGCCCATACCGGGCGCCAAGTCTGACCATCCGGCGAGAAGGCCCGAAGATCGTGACAACGAGCTTCCGGGCAAGACGCCGCCTGCCAGATAATGACTCAGATGGCTTGACTCGATGGCCGCTAGCGCAATTCGGCTGGCGGCCTTTTTCATTGCAACCAGACGTGGACTCGAGGGGCCTTTCACGGGTCTTGGCGTTGACATTCGTGGCGCGAATGAGTCCATGTAGAGCTGGCTCGCCCTCCAGTCGCGCCTTTGGAGGCTCGGCGAAAGTCGTCGCGATGATAAGGAAACCGCAGATTCCTCGGGGCTGAAGTTCCTCGGAATGACAAAAATAAGAGGTTCACAGCGGCGCCCCTTCAAAGCGACTGCAATCGAGTTTTTCCGCACCTGTTATAGGCTTGTGGAAACCCGCGTCCTGGTACGTAGCGGCGTGAACCTTTGGGCACTTCGGTGCGTATTAACACAGAGGTCACAGCAATTCATCACAGCGGGAGAATACAAACTGACGCAAATGTCAGTTTCAGGAGAAGAGGAAAATGTGCGTTGCCAGATTCGTTGAATGCGCGGTCCGCGAGACGATCGCGCTGGCGGTCGTGGTTCTGCTTGTAACAGCAGGGTTCGCCCAGGATATAACTCCACCCAGCAGCCAATCGAGCGCGCCTTCGATGATGGCGATGCCGCAGGCTCCGGCGCCGCAGCATAACGCTCATCTGTATTCTGATCGGGACTACTCGAAGCCACAATCTCCATTCCCCAACGTGATCGCGCCATATCGATCGCGCAGGGTGCCGCCGCCGAACTTAAGCAATTCCGCGCGGACCGATCAACTCTTCCGCGACGGCAAGATATACCTATCCATCAACGATGCGGTGGCGATGGCGCTGGAGAACAACCTGGACATCGTCCTTCAGCGATACAACCTCTCTATTGCGGATACGGACCTGCTGCTCACAAAATCTGGCGCATTCGCCCTGGGAGTCAATCAGGGGGTGGTGCAGGGAACTCCTGGCGGCCCATCCGCTGGAGGGACCGGAAGTTCTTCTACCGGAGCGAGCGGCACCGGCGCGGGCGGTACGGGAATAGGCGTTGGCGGGGCTGGCGCTGGCGCTAGCGGGCTAGTAGGGTCCACGCTTGGTGGAGGTCCTCCACTCACCAGCTATGACCCGACCCTCATAGGTACGATCCAAGGCGAGCGCGCAGCCACGCCTCAGGCAAACGTTTTTTTCTCCGGCGGCGAGCCGACCATAGTGCAAAACACGAATACCTATAACTTTGGCTACACGCAGGCGTTTCCAACGGGCACCACCGCCAACGTTACTTTTAACAACAGCCGCATCACAACCAACGTGCCTTACGACCTGCTGAATCCACAGATATCGCCGAACTTCCGGTTTCAATTGACCCAGCACTTGCTGCAAGGCTTCGGGTTCGATCCCAACCTGCGCTGGATCCGGATCGCCCGCAACAATCGCGAGAATGGGGACGTCGTTTTCCGGCTGCAGATTATCACCACTGTCTCCCAAATTGAAAATATCTACTGGGACCTGGTGACCGCGTATGAGGCCGTGAGGGTGAACGAGCGCGCTCTGCAACTCGCGGAGAAGACGCTGTCCGACAATCAGGAGCAGATCAGAATTGGCACGCTGGCGCCGATCACTTTAGCGCAAGCCAAGAGTGGAGTTGCAACCGCGAACCAGAACCTGATTATGTCGCAAACCCAGCTCCAGCTACAACAATTGTTTATGAAGAACGCCATCACCAAGAACATGGGTGACCCCATGCTGGCGGTCGCGCCGGTCATCCCGACCGATACCCTGCAAATCAACGAGCCGCAGGAAGTCCGCCCAATCGAGGACTTGATCCAGGAAGCCTTGCAGGCCCGTCCCGAGATTGCCAGGGCGCGGATCAATCTGACGAATGCCGAGATCTCACGCAAGTCGCTTAAGAATGCCCTGCGTCCGACGCTGGACCTGTACGCGTTTTATGGTGCCTCGGCACTGGCGGGCGATCAGACTGCGCTCCTTCCCCCTTGCGACTTCCCAGGAGCGATTCCGGGGCAGAATTGTTTGCCTCCTGGAACGATTCCCAGGAGCGGCTACCCTAACGCGTTTCATGATCTGTTTAACAGCACGGGGCCGGACAAAGGCGTCGGAGTGAATCTCAACATTGTTCTTCGCAACCGTGCCGCGCAGGCTGAACAGGTGCGCTCCGATTTGGAATACCGGCAGTCTCAGGTCGGCTTACAACAAACCGAGAACCAAATCATCATCGAAGTCAGGCAGGCTCAATTTTCCGTACAGCAGAGTTACGCTGCTCTTCAGGCGGCCATAGCCGCTCGCGACTTTAAGAAAGAGAGCCTCATAGCGGAGCAGAAGAAGTTCGGCTACGGTGCTTCGACACCTACCGCGGTATTACAGGCGTCCAGCGATTTGACCACCGCAGAATCAAACGTTCTGAACGCCGCTGCTACCTACGAAAAATCGAAGGTGCAACTGGACAAATCCACCGCGGAAACGCTGGCAAAGCTCGGGATTGATATGGCGGATGCCGAATCCGGGCAGGTGAAGCATACCCCGACAGTGAAAGGTGTGGTTCCGGCGAATGTGCAAGAGTTGACTTCGCCGACGCCGCCCTACGTGCCGCCGCAGAGCACGACACCGCCACCTGGCCAGGAGCAGGTTGAACCTCACCGGTAATCTGCACAGCCAGGAACGGTCAGCTATGGCAGCATACCTGGACGGAGTCTGGATCTGATCGCCGTGAGGAGGGGCAAGTGTTTGCGTGGGTTGGCTGGCAATGAGAAAGCCGGAGCTGGTTGGCTCCGGCTCCGGTTAGACGAGCAGGAAAATTAGCTAGAAGGGCGCCGTCCTCAACCAGTTTATGTCAGCAGGAACCGAAGCCGCTTCGATTCCCACTGGCATGCCGATTATGCTTTGTCGTGTCCGCTGGCTAGTTCGTCGATTTCCCTATCGCGAATGTCGACAAGACTGGATTCGCGTCGGTGGAGAGAACGACAAACCTGGTAGGCGAAATCACAAACAGGATGCCCTGCAGCGTACTGCCGGGGTTCGAATAGATCAGAGCGCGGCCTTCAGCGTCAACCTGGTAAGTGGCCGCAAACTGATTGGTCTGGGGGCCGCCCGGACCGCTGCTGTCCTGGGAAACGCTGAGGGTGCCATTCCCGTCGCCAAAGAGCCAGTCAACCTGATTGGTCACGGCCGGTAAGCTGGGCGTGACCGAGCCTCCCACATAAGCACCGAGGACCGAGCCATTGCTGAGGGATATGCCCGTCGTGCCTGCAGATTGCGGCGCCAGTACTCCGGACGTGGCATTAGCATCGGTGCTAATCAGGAAGGCCTGGTTCTGGTTGACCATGTATAAGACCGCCGGAGTACCACCGAAGCCGTTCAAGGTCACTCGGCCAGTCAGCGGATTGACTTTGTACTGGCCTCCGGTCACCTGCTGTTGAGCGAGCGAGCCGCCCGTGTTCTGGTCAAACAAAACGGTAGCATTACCGAAGCCATTTCCGTCGGCAGCGCCATCGCCAGTGAACAATCCGACAGTGCCAATCGCTTCCGGGCTTCCGCCATTGGGGTTAACCCCGTCGGCTTGGAGAACACTAGCGCCCTTCAAGGCTACGTTGGTGAAGCCCGCGCCGGCGGACACGACCCGGAGTACTGCAGCCAGCGTCAGAGGTGAAGTATCCGAGACCTGGTCGGCGCTGACCTGGATCATCTCTGTGGCAGACACCAAGTAGTATGCAAAGTCTTGAGCGTGGCCGCCGTTTATGCTCAGGCTCGCTGTTCCCCGGCCGGTGCTGGGATCCGGCGTGGAGTAAGAACCGGTCAAGAAGGCGCCAGGAGTTACAGTGCCGGCGTCATTCGTGTCGATTTCGCCCGAGGTCAAGTTGCCAGAGGGATTGATCTGGAAGCTTCCAGCGCTGGCGAATCGATTTCCGCCCATGTCAAACCCGTTCGCTCCGAAGGCAAAATTACCCCCGGAAAGCGCGACAATTGTCTGCGACATAATTACACCGGAGCCGTACGCCTGCGGATTGGACGGATCACTTTGAATCAGCTTGCCCCCGCCGGCGCTGTAGACAGCCACCGCGAACACGAGAGGAGAACCCTGGGATGGGTTGAAGGTCATAGTACCCAAGCCATCCGCGGTGATTGAGTAGGTCCCAGTGAATGGCAGGTCGGTCACCGGAGGGCTACCAGCCTTGTTCCCATCGAGCAAGCCATTGCTGATGGTCCCGTTGCCGTCAGCCGTAAATCTGCCGGCAACAAAGACCGGAGTTCCGCTGTTGTACCCGCTGAACGAGAACGCATAATCGCCAGTCAGGGCGGCATCGGTCAGGGCGGCGTTGATGTTCAAGGTGTAGGGTGGTGAGATAACGATCGTGGGCGGCGAGGCCGAGTCCTGCACCTGCAGCTTGATCGAAGAAGTGCCGCTCGCGGCTGGCGTCCCCGAGATCAATCCGGTGCTGGCATTCAGAGTTAAGCCGCTGGGCAGGGTCCCGAATCGGAGCGACCAAGTGTACGGCGGAGTTCCACCGGTGGCTCCCAGGCTGACACTGTAGGGCACCGATACTGTGCCCGCAGGCAACGCTGGGGTGGTAATCACCAATGCGCCGGAATTGATCGTGAGCGTCAAATCGGCCGTAGCTGTGTTCCCCTGGGTGTCAGTCACCTTCACGGTGATTGGGAAGCTGCCACTTGCGGTGGGGGTCCCCGAGATTATTCCGGTTCCACTTAGAGTCAGGCCCGCAGGCAACGGCCCGGCGGTCAGGCTCCATGAGTAAGGCGGAACGCCACCGGTGGCGGCCAGGGTATCCGTGTAAAGGACGCCTTGCGTACCTACTAGTAACGAACTTGTCATTACCTGAAGCTGCGGTGTCGTATCGATCGTGATTGTGAAGGATCCGATCGCGGTAACGGGAGGTCTTTCGGAGTCTGTCACTTGGACCGTGATGGGGTACCTGCCGGTTGTCGTAGGCGTTCCTGAGATCACGCCGGTGGTGGGAGTCAGAGACAGTCCAGGCGGTAAGGGTCCGGACCCGGAGGTGAGGCTCCACGTGTAGGGTGGGGTTCCGCCGGTGGCCATGAGCTGGGAGTCATAGAAGACAGCTACATTGCCGTTGGGCAACGACATGTTGGTGATGGTCACAAACCCTTCGATGGATATGCTCAACATGGAAGAGGTCCCGGTGGCGGGCGGGCTCTCCGAATCAGCCACCTGTAGAGTGAACGTCGAGTTTCCGAGGGTCGTGGGTGTGCCGGAAATCGTAGCTGTGCCATCCGGATTCGAGGTAAGCGAGAGTCCGGCCGGCAAAGAACCGCTGGCAACACTCCACGTATATGGCAGTACTCCTCCGGTCGCAGTCAGGCTGGCGCTGTAGGGGACACTCACTTGTCCTCCGGGCAGCGAGGCTTGCGGGATGGATACCGCACCCCGTATGTTGATGCTCAGGTTCCTGCTGCCGGTGAGCGAATTGGCATCCTTTACCTGCACGGTGAAGGCAGAGGTGCCGATCGTGGTTGGAGTTCCCGTGATCACACCACCGATGCTCATGCTCAATCCGGCGGGCAGACTGCCTGAGGCAATACTGAAGGTGAAGGGCTGCGTGCCGGTTCCGCTCGCCACATGCACGGTGGCGCTGTATGGAGCGTTGACCGCGCCAGAAGGCAGCGTCAGTTCAAAGATCACCGGCGCACCTGCTGGCGTGGGTTTGGAGCCACCGCCGCCGCACGCCGCCAGGAACACGCAGAGAATAAGTGCCAACCCCAGTGCTGCAAATGCCTTGCCTGACCTCATCGGATCTCCTTGTGACCTGGTATCGCGTGCTTTGGCCAACTCGAATCATATAAGCAGACTGGCATTCTACACTTCGCGATCGGGAAAACTGTAAGTGCGGTGCGAGAGGGCTGCTTGAGCGCATCGATCTTCGACCGACACGATTACAGGCGCGCCGTGCGTTGACGCTTCAATGACAAGAGTTGTTGTTCATGGTAACTCGGCAAGCCCGATGTGCGCGAGGAAAAAGTTTCGGGCGGACGTTTGACTCCATGAATGATTGTTCCAGCAGGCTCGATGTGGTAAGCGTATAGGCGTGGTAAAAGAGGCCCGGACACTGCGCGCCCGGGCAGGATGAAGATCTTAGCCAAGATGTGCTCTCGAAGAGGAGGCAACATGAAATCACGGATACTTGCGTACGTCATTGCGATCAACCTAGTATTCGCCTCGCTGACGGGATGGGCGCAGAACCAGAGCCCGAAGCACGATGGCGGGGATGGATACGGCCAATTCCGGGTGAGCAGCAGGACATTCTCCGATGGCGGAACGCTGCCGCTAATCATGGTTTGGAACCAGTGCACAGCTTACCCCGGCGGAGGGAACCAATCGCCCCAGCTATCCTGGACGAACGCCCCACGCGGCACGGGCAGCTTCGTGGTGGTGGCGTATGACATCACCGCATCGTTTACGCACTGGGGAATATACAACATCTCTTCGCGGTCGACCGGGCTTCCCCAGAACGCAGGGGTTGCCGGAAGCAGCTACGGGGTTGAAATCTCCAATGATTTTGGCGATCTTAGCTACGACGGTCCGTGCCCCCCAACGCAACTCAATCCGGTGACCCATCAATACATCTTCACGGTGTACGCCCTTGACACCGCGTTGCCGACATTGCCGGCGTTTGGCGATTTCCCACCCGGCTCGGAAGCGCTTTATCACGCGCTGATCTCAGCGGGCCGGGGCGGCCACATCCTGGATAGCGCAAGCATCAGCGGCTTTTTCCCGCAGCTTAACTAGGTGGCGCTAAAGGAGGGGTGAGCCCAGCGGCCAACCCCTCCTAAAGTTGTGGACATTATTCCTCTGCCGCGAGAAGGCGGGTCCGCGCCCGCAGTTCGTGTAGCCTCCAGCGGAGCTAAGCACACGGTT
Source organism: uncultured Acidobacteriaceae bacterium (assembly GCA_963794545.1). Classification (GTDB taxonomy): domain Bacteria; phylum Acidobacteriota; class Terriglobia; order Terriglobales; family Acidobacteriaceae; genus Bog-257. Next base: position 119,061 of record CAWCEH010000005.1, on the reverse strand, counting down.
GCGAGGTCAGCGCGCAACGCACCGAAGGCTGAGAACTCAAGCAATCGCCGCGTCGATCTTCTCGCTATCGATGCCGAGTTCCTCGAACGCTTTCCGCGCGCGCTGCACGTCGAACTTTCCGTCGCGGGCCAATCGCGACAGGGCCGCCGCGACAATCGACTCGGCATTGACTTCAAAGTGCCGCCGCAAGTACTCGCGGTTATCGCTGCGTCCGAAGCCATCGGTCCCCAGCGTCACCAGTCGTCGGCCCAACCACGGCGACACCTGGTCGGGCACGACCTTCATGAAGTCCGTGGCGGCGACGATCGGCCCTTCAACTCCATCGAGGGCAGTCAGGATGTACGGGCGCTTCTCCGGTTCGGCGGGGTGGAGGCGGTTCCAGCGCTCGATGGCCAGAGCATCGCGTCGCAGTTCGTTGTAACTGGTTACGCTCCAGACGTCAGCCTGCACATCGTACTTTTCAGCGAGGATATTTTGCGCGCGTAGCGCTTCATTCAGGATAGGCCCGCTGCCAAACAAGTGAATCGCCGCCTTGCCCCCAGCCCCAGATTTGTATTTGTAAAGGCCGCGCAAGATTCCTTCCTCGCAGCCCTGCGGCATCTCCGGCATGGGATAATCCTCGTTGTAGATGGTGATGTAGTAGAAGCGGTCTTCGAGCTCCTGGTACATCCGGCGTATGCCGTCCTGAATGATCACGGCAATTTCGTACGCGTATGCTGGATCGTAGCTCCGGCAGGTGGGGACGGTGCTGGAGAGCACCAAGCTGTGTCCGTCCTGATGTTGCAGGCCTTCGCCGGCGAGCGTCGTTCTTCCGGCGGTACCGCCCATCATGAATCCCTTGCCGCGGGAGTCAGCGAAGGCCCATACCATATCACCGATGCGCTGAAACCCGAACATGGAGTAATAGGTGAAGAACGGAATTGTCGGCACTTTATAGTTCGCGTACGCCGTTCCGGCTGCCGTAAACGAAGCCATGGAACCGGCTTCGGTGATTCCCTCTTCCAGGATCTGCCCATCTTTTTCTTCACGGTAATAGAGCAGCATGTCCTGATCGTGTGGCTTGTAAAGCTGTCCCTGGTTGGCGTAGATACCAACCTGCCGGATGATGGATTCCATTCCGAAGGTACGCCCCTCGTCGGGAATGATCGGGACAATCAGCTTGCCAATCGTCTTGTCTTTCATGAGTTGCCGCAATATGCTGACGAAGCCCATCGTGGAGGAAACGGCGCGGCCCTTCGATCCAGCCAGCGAGTCTGCGAATTCAGTGAGCGGCGGAGCCTCGAAACTCGGAGGGGGTACCTCCCGTACCAGCAAGAACCCACCCAGTTCCTCGCGGCGCTTGCGAGCATAAACGATCTCGGGGCTGTCGTCGGGCGGACGATACAGCAATCCGTCGCGCGCGGCCTCTTCCGGAATCGGAATGTCAAAGCGCGAGCGAAAGGCCGTCAGCGCCTTGTCGGCCAGTTTCTTTTCCTGGTGGGTGGCGTTGCGGGCCTCGGCCGAACCCAGTCCGTAACCTTTCACCGTGTGCGCCAGATATGACCGTCGGTCCTCCGACATGCTCAACGGCGCGCTTGTAAGCGTTGTAAACCTTCTGCGGATCGTGCCCGCCGCGGGTGAGACGGTGCAACTCGTCATCGCTCATGTCCGAGACCATCTCCAGCAGCTCAGGATACTTGGCGAAGAATTCGCGGCGAATATAATCTCCGCCTTTGACCTTGTAGCTCTGGTACTCGCCGTCCACCGCCTCTTCCATGCGCTTGACGAGGAGGCCGGACTTGTCGCGGGCAAACAGTTTGTCCCAATCGGAACCCCACAGCACCTTGATGACGTTCCAGCCGGCGCCGCGAAAGGCGGCTTCCAGTTCATTGATGATTTTCCCGTTGCCGCGAACTGGACCGTCGAGGCGTTGCAGGTTGCAGTTGATGACGAAGATCAGATTGTCGAGCTTCTCGCGCGAAGCCAGCGTTAGTGAGCCCATCGACTCCGGCTCGTCGGTCTCCCCATCGCCGACGAACGCCCATACTTTGCGCGGGGTCTTGGGGATGAGGTTTCGGTTCTCGAGGTAACGCATGAAGCGCGCCTGGTAAATGGAGTTGAGAGGCCCAAGCCCCATCGAAACCGTGGGAAACCTCCAGAAGTCGGGCATCAGCCAGGGATGGGGGTACGACGACAGAGCCGGAAGGCCACGCAACTCGTGGCGGAAATTTCGCACGTGCTCCTCGGTGATTCGTCCCAGCAGGTACGCCCGCGCGTACACCCCTGGCGAGGCATGACCCTGGAAATAAATGAAGTCGCCCGGTTGATCTCCGTACCGAGCGTGAAAGAAGTGATTGAATCCGACCTCGAGCAGCGTTGCCAGCGAAGAGTAGGTCGAGATATGACCGCCGATCCCGGCATCCTTTTTGTTTTGCCGATGCACCATCGCCATCGCGTTCCAGCGAGTCAAGCTCTTCAGGCGCCGCTCCAGCACACGATCGCCGGGATAGGGAACCTCCTCGCTCACCGGAATGGTATTGACGTAGGGGGTGTTTAACTGCACGGGAATCTCGACTCCCGACTCGCGCGCCCGCTCGATCAGCGCTTCCAGAAGTTCGCATCCGCGGGTTGTGCCTTCGCTTTCCACCACCTGGTTAAAGGCTTCCAACCATTCCGCGACTTCCTGTTCCGCGTCAGCTTCCGGCTTCAACGGAAACTCCAGTACTCGATTGTTGATTTCTTGTGTTGCCACGTTGACCTCTGCGATCTGTCCGCTCGTCGAACGCCAGTCGCTGGCGTTCAACTTCTGATGCTGCGCAGACGCAATCCCTGGTTATTTAAAGATGCGCACAATAACGAGGCGCTTCTTCTTTCAGAATGTTTACGGTGGCGGAGATTCTGACTGCGCTTTTCACCCGCGCTCTTAAGACCCAACCGCATGGCGTTCCATGAGCGCTCGCTCGCCACGCTGGGCCTGATCGGCCGCGCAATTCAAGCTGTTGAGAGCGGCGGCAAACATCGTCAGAAATGCCTTCCCAGTTCGTTGCCACCCTGATGAACAATGGGTTAATTCTAGCAGAACGAAGGTTTTCGTTGCGCACGGGATTTCTCTGAAATATTGGCGAAAGCAGAAAATTGGCAGGTGTGCGAGCACCTACGGGTACACCCAGCGCCGCAGAAAAAAAACGCGCAACCAGGTGATGCGCGTTGTTGATTCACATTTTCTTAGGCTCGAGCATATTCGCGCCCCTGGAGACTTACTCGTGGGACGAATCGCCGCAGCCAATTTCGCCGGGTCAGCCGGCAGTCAGCACGAAGGACTCAGTACACCTTATTCATCTGCTGCCACACGGCCATACCCGCGATGAACAAGATCAACAGTCCCGACGCGGCGCCCAAAATGCGCACGTAGGGAGTGACTCTTTTCATTCGAAGCTGAAGCTCTTCCTGTTCCCTCCGAAGGTTGGCACTGGCATCGTCCAGGAAGAGTTGATCGTCCTCGTGCAAGGTTAGGGTGCTACGGTAGATCAGAAGCAGTATCAGCACAACCGTCAGTACACCCCACGCGATCAGCAACATCGACATCATTGACATCAGCCACCTCGGCTCACAATGAACCGGTCCCACGTCGAAGGCAGTTGCGACGCCTAACCGGACGGGGGCCCTCACTCGTGTACATTATATCTCCGGGGTGGACAGGGCAAGCGCAATTATTTGCAACTCGGTGCCCGGCCCAAATGGGGGACAGCCGTCGCCCATCATGCAGTTTCTCGCCAGAGCGCCAAAACAAGAAAGGTGGCTAAGCCCAGGGTTTACCGACCGTTTGTCGGAGTAGAAGCATGGAATGGAATTTGTCTTGTCGAAGGAGCGTATGCCCTGAAAGTGCCATTACGAAGATCCCATCAGTGGTCTTGACTCCTTGAAAAGTTGGTGACAATGTCACAGCAGAGAACCACTCTCCTTAGGTGCGATGAGCGAAGCACGGACTTGGGCTGCTATCTTGGCGGGTGCAGCCCTTTTTAATTCCAGGCCGCCCCGAGGCGCACGGGGCTGACGCTTGTAGCTCCTGCGACGGAGGACCGCTCGGCTGCATCTAAATAACAGCACTTTTGCGCCAGTGCCTGCTCGGCAAGGTGACTGACCACAAATTTGCTGCAGTTTGCTATAATCCCGCTAGTTCCAGAGGAGAGAAGATGGCCACCACAACGACCACACCGAACACCACTACCGCACCTACTGTCGAAACCAAGCCGCTCAACCTCACCGCGACGGCGATTGCCAAGGTGAAAGAGATCATGGCGCAACAGAATCCGATTCCGGCGGGCCTGCGCGTGGGAGTGGTCGGAGGCGGATGCTCCGGGTTCTCCTACTCGATGTCGTTCGAAAACGGCGCCGGCATGATGGACAAGACCTTCGATTTCGAAGGCCTCAAAGTCTACGTTGACGCGACCTCACTGATGTATCTGAAGGGCGTGAACGTCGATTACATCGAGACCCTCGAAGGCGCTGGCTTCAAGTTCGACAATCCGAACGTGAAGAGCACCTGCGGCTGCGGATCTTCCTTCAACGTCTAGCTGCGCTCGCAGTGAATCTAGGAGCCCTGTCGACGACAGGGCTTTGCTTTTGTGTGCCGAGCATGTTTGACAGCTTGGAGGTGGAAGTCCTCTTCCCATCCGGATGGAGGAGAAGGGATAGCGAAGCGCAAGGGCGTCGTCGTGAGGCGTGGTCTGAAAGAAGCGTGGAGCAAAGAAGCGTGGAGCAAAGACGCGAGCCGATGGACAAGAACCAGATACGAGGCATACGGTGCCGGACGAGCGGGCTAGTGATCGCGAAGTCCATATCCATCAAGGGCGCTGGTTGTAAATCTGGCGGTGGCGCGTGGAAGGCGGTCGAACTTACCTCGGGAGGTCTGCTGCATGTCCCGGAATCGGGACTGAGGAGGGAGCAATCCCTTCTGAGCGTGCAGCAGAAGTCAGCAGCGGGCATAGTGGCGGCGCAAGCGGCGAAGGCCCAAACGGAAGGAAGCGGCCATTAGGCGGCGCGACTCGATGAGCGACAAGCGGCAGAACAACCAGCTACAGATGGTGCTGGCCTTCACCGGCGAGGGGAGGAGGGAAGCTCCAAAGGCTCGGCGGGGAGGGACCGAATCGGTCACGGCGAAGCGCAGGACTGAAAGCCCGGCTATAGAGGAACAAGTGATGGAAGAAGTTTGCGAGCGGAAGAACTGCTTGCAAGCTTTGAAGCGAGTGAAGTCCAACAAGGGAAGTCCGGGTATCGACAACATGAAGGTCGAGGCATTACCCGGATACTTGCGGGAACACTGGCCAGCCATCCGGGAACAGCTGCTTAACGGGACTTACAAGCCGCAGCCGGTGAAGCGGGTAGAGATACCGAAACCGGACGGAGGGGTGCGTCAGCTGGGCATCCCGACGGTGCTGGATCGCATGGTACAGCAGGCGGTGATGCAGGTTTTGCAGCGCAGATGGGACCCGGAGTTCTCCGAACACAGTCACGGGTTCCGGCCCGGGCGTTCGGCACATCAGAACGTAAGTTTCTCGGCTTCAGCTTCACGCAGGCACGCGAGCCCAAGCGGCGTATCGCCCCCAAGGCTGTGCTGCGTTTCAAGCAGAAGGTGCGTGAGCTTACGGGACGGACGCGGGGTATCAGTCTCGAACGGATGACGAAGGAGCTGGCCGACTATTTACGGGGTTGGCAGGGCTACTTCGGCTTCTGTGAGACGCCCTCAGTGCTGCAGGCACTGGATCAATGGATACGGCGCAGGCTGCGATCCGTGATCTGGAAGCAATGGAAACGCGGAAGGTTACGGTTCGCCAAACTATGTGAGCGGGGAGTGGGCAAGACCCTGGCCGCACAAACGGCTGGAAGCGCTCACGGTCCGTACCGCATAGCCAATAGCCCAGCCATGAGCTACGCATTTCCTATCGCCTACTTTGATTCGCTCGGACTTCCACGCTTGTTCGCTGGTACATAGCTCAATCCACCGAACCGCCGGATGCGGACCCGCATGTCCGGTGGTGTGGCAGGGGAGGACGGGTGACCGTCCCCCTATGCCGATTGGCAGCGGCTTGTCCGCGAAAGCAAACCGCTTTGACGTTTCGCGCGGGAAAAGTACATAAGCGCAACCCTTGCAGCCCGCTCGGGTTCCAGATTGCAATCGGAGCCTTGCTCTATACCTCGGCGGGCACGCCCCTATACAATGTATTTTCCTGTTTGCACGTTCGAAGAAGTGGCAGTTCACCGTCAGGAGTGTGAATGAAGGGTTTCCGCGGAACCATTTTTTTGTTGTTGAGTGCTTTCATACTGTTGGCGGAACTGGGTTGTGGTGACCAGTACCGGCCGGTCGCCAATCCCATCGTAGGTCCCGGTGGCCAGCCGCAGAGCACGCATTACGCATATGTCGTGAACTACAACCCCAACGGCGACGGCTCAACCACTAAGATCGATGTCTCCGGGGATAGCGTCAGTTGGGTGCAGACCTTGGGCGTCGGTTCCATCTATGAGGCGTTGCCTCCCAATTCGACAGTCCTCTTTACTGCCAACAGCGGTGATGACACCGTGAGCGATTATTCAGCCTATTTTAATAGCGCGGTAACAACCATCGGTCTGCTCCCGGGTTCGCATCCCATCTTCCTGGCGGCGACCCAAACTTCCAACATGTACGTGCTCAATTCAGGCTTCAATCAGATGTGTCAGACTGGCGGATCCGTCAGCTCCATCTTGACGTCCACGGGATCGGTTACGAATACCGTGTGCGTGGGATTGAACCCGATCAACATGGTTCAAGCAGCCAGCGGCGGGCAAGTTTTCGTCTTGAACCAGGGAGACAATATGGGCCAGGGCTCCGTCACTGTCTTGAATTCGGGGACCTTGGGCTTCGTGACGACGTTAAACCCAGCGAACAGGCTTGGGCTCAATCCCGTTTACGCAACGGCCAGTCTTGACGGCAGCTACGTCTTCGTCGTGACCCAGGGCGACGGAGTCAATCCAGGTACGCTCGACATCCTTACGACGGGTGCCACGCCAGTTGTGGCCGGATCGGTTCCACTGGGTGTGAAGCCGACCTATTCCTACCTTGACCCGCATCTCAACCGGCTCTACGTCACCAACACGGGCGACAACACAGTCAGTGTCTTCGATGCCTCGAATGTGAATACTTCCAATTCGCCGCCCATCCCGTCGCTGGCTTCGCCGATAGCCGTGGGTACCGCGCCAACCGGTATTGCCGCGCTTCAGAATGGATCGCGCTTCTACGTGGCTAATTCCGGCTCCAATAACGTGAGCGTCGTGAGCGCCACCAGTTTCGCCGTTTTGAAGACGGTTGCCGCAGGAGTTATGCCTACGTTCGTTGCCGCCGATCCCACCTCCACCAAGGTTTACGTGACCAATCAGGGGAGCTTCTCGACCAGTATTATTCAGACCGTCAACGACACCGTGTCGCTAGTCATAGCCGCCCCTGCGCAGGACCCCAGTTGCACCACGTCGTGCGCGTTGCAGACGCCGATCATGGTTCTGACGCAGTGATTCCTTCACTGGGCGTACCGCCGTGGATGTGAGGAATCGAGCCGGATGGTAGACCGGCTTCGCGTTGATCTCCCAGGAGCGGGGGCGGTACTCCATCTGCATCCCGGCAAACAACGCTCCGATGCTACCGTCTGACGTTGTCGAGAGCAGGCGAGATGGGTATACACTCGGTGCCAGTTCTGAAGTCAAGAGGAAGTTCTGATTTGAGGAGGGCGTAACGTGAGTCAAGATCAGGAAAGAATCGCCCCGAGCCGAGCGGCAGAGCTGCTATTTACCGACTCATCCAAGAATTTTTCGGATCTGAAATCGCGCGAGTGGAATGCTACCTATTACAGCGTTCTCGCCATTGTGGGTCTTGCTGTCCTCGTTCATGGATTCAAGCCTCCTGCCGCATGCCAGCAGCAGGTAGCAGCTACCTCTCTCATGTCTTTAATTTTTGTCGCTCACTGGGTAGCGACCTGGAAGTGTGAGAAGAACCTTGATGTCTTTCGGGAACGCATCAAGAAGTTGATTGGTCGCTACTTTTCCGAGGAGTCACGTGACCTGTTTCAGGATGACCCCGAATTCAAAAGTGCCGTTGTCGATGAAGGCCGGATCACCTTCATCCTATATGCCTCCACGCCGGTAACACTCGCGTGGGCGCTGTTCGTCGTTTGGCTTTTGTAACTTCCCGATAGGTGTGAGGCCAGCCCAGCATCAGGCCCGCGCTATCCGAACGTCGTTTTTTTAGCGGCATCTAAACCCATCCGGTAAGCCCGGTTCGAACTACGTGAACATGAACTCCTTGGTGCGCAGATCGCGAATCGTATCGCGCAGCCGGGCGGCCTGTTCGAACTCGAAGCGCTTGGCAGCTTCGCGCATGTCGCTCTCGATCTTGGCAATGTAAGCGTCCAGTTCTTCCTGAGAACGAAATTCCGGCAGGCCTTCCGCTTCGTTGGTCAAGTCGACATAGTCTGCGTTGGCAACGCTGACCAGCGTCATGTCGAGCGGGCGCACGATGCTCTCCGGCGTAATGCCGTGCTCCTCGTTGTAAGCGCGTTGAATGGCGCGCCGGCGGTTGGTTTCGTCCAGCGCTTTCTGCATGGAGTCGGTCATTTTATCGGCATAAAGAATGGCGCGGCCGCTCAGGTTGCGCGCACAACGGCCGATGGTCTGGATCAGCGATCCCGCCGAGCGCAGAAAGCCTTCCTTGTCGGCGTCGAGGATTGCCACCAGCGAGACCTCCGGCAAATCGAGACCTTCGCGCAGCAGGTTGATACCGATCAGCACATCGAACTCGCCCTTGCGCAGATCGCGCAGAATCTTGATGCGCTCCAGCGTCTCGATCTCCGAATGCATATAACGGCAGCGCACGCCTACCTCGCTGTAGTACTCGGCCAGGTCCTCGGCCATGCGCTTGGTCAGCGTGGTGACCAGCACGCGCTCATTCTTCTCCGCGCGACGGCGAATCTCGTGCAGCAGGTCGTCGATCTGTCCCTTCACCGGACGCACTTCCACTTCGGGATCGATGAGGCCCGTCGGGCGAATGATCTGCTCCACCACCACGCCCGCCGATTTCGTCAGTTCGTATGGGCCAGGTGTTGCGGAAACGTAAACCGCCTGGTTCACGCGGTGCTCGAATTCTTCAAATGTCAGGGGACGATTGTCCAGCGCGCTGGGCAGCCGGAATCCGTACTCGATCAGGTTTTGCTTGCGCGAGCGATCGCCGTGCCACATGCCGTGCACCTGCGGAATCGTCTGATGCGATTCGTCGACGAACAGCATGTAGTCGCGCGGCACGTAATCCAGCAGCGTCGGCGGTGGCTCGCCCGGCAGGCGCCCGGTAAAGTGGCGCGAGTAGTTCTCGATGCCGTGGCAGTAGCCCATTTCCTTGATCATCTCGAGATCGAAGCGCGTGCGCTGATGAATGCGTTGCGCCTCGACGATCCGTCCCTGCTTCTCCAGTTCCGCTTCCCACCAAGCCAGTTCTTCCAGGATGGACTGCACCGCCGCCTGTTTGCGCTCCGGCTTCATCACGTAGTGGGTCTTGGGATACACCGGCAAGCGCGCATACTTTTGCTTCACGGTTCCGAACAAGGGATCGATTTGCGCCAGCGATTCGACTTCATCGCCCCATAGCTCGATGCGATAGGCATTGTCCTCGTAAGTTGGGAAAATTTCGATGATGTCGCCGCGCACGCGGAAGGTGCCGCGGCGGAAATCGCCCTCGGTGCGCTCGTAGAGAATTTCGACCAGCTTGCGGACAATGTCGTCGCGCTTGATCTTCTGTCCCTTTTCCAGGAACAGCAGCATGCCGTAATAGGCTTCCGGCGATCCCAAGCCGTAGATGCAACTCACCGACGCAACAATGATGCAGTCGCGACGCTCGAACAGCGACTTGGTGGCCGCCAGACGCAGCTTGTCGAGCTCGTCGTTGACCGTCGCTTCCTTCTCGATGTAAACGTCGCCCGCCGGAATGTAGGCTTCCGGCTGGTAATAGTCGTAATACGAAACAAAGTACTCGACCGCATTGTGCGGGAAGAACGACTTGAACTCGTGATAGAGCTGCGCCGCCAGCGTCTTGTTGTGCGCCAGGATCAGCGCCGGGCGATTCAGTTCCTCGATGACTTTGGCCATCGAGAAGGTCTTGCCCGATCCGGTGACTCCCAGAAGCACCTGGTGCTTGTCGCCGTCGAGAATGCCGCGCGTCAGCGACTCGATCGCTTTCCCCTGGTCGCCTTGCGGCTTGTACGAACTGACTAACCTGAATTCCATTACAGCCTCGGTTTCCCCATGCAAAGTGGTTCTATCCCCTCACAGAGTGCAATTTCGGCGAGTGGGTATCTCTTCATTATACGACGGCATGAAACGCTGAACGGGCCGATGCAGTGGCTTTATCGTGGAGTCTGTTCACGTATACGTAACATAAGAATTTTCTATTGGACATCCTATCGAGCCCCGGACAGACTCGCTTCAGGAGACTTCCCCATGAGCTCGGCAGACCTTGTCCCGCAAGCCGGAGGCGAGCTAGCCACTTGCGGCCCCACGTTCCTGATGTGTTCCCCTGAGCTGTACGAGGTGAACTACGTCATCAATCCTTGGATGGAGGGGAATGTGCATGCCTGTTCGAAGAGGAAAGCCGTTGCGCAATGGGAACGGCTGCACGCCGCCATCTCACGATTCGCCCGCGTCGAGTTGGTGGAACCGCAGCCCGGTTCACCTGACATGGTCTTTACGGCCAATGCCGGTCTGGTGCGACATGGCGTTGTAGCCTTGAGTCGATTTCTTCACCCCGAACGGCAAGGGGAAGAGCCGCATTTCGGCAAGTGGTTCGGCGATTCCGGCTTCGCCGTTCGCGAGATGCCACGAGGCACGCCGTTTGAGGGCGAGGGCGACGCTTTATTCGAATGGGACGGTTCGCGACTCTGGGCCGGACACGGAGTACGAACACTGCAATGCGCGCACCGGTGGCTCATGGATATTTGGGACATTGAAATTGTGTCCCTGCGGCTTGTCGACCCTCGCTTCTATCACCTTGATACTTGCTTTTGTCCACTTTTTGACGGGTATGTGATGTACTTTCCGAAAGCCTTCGACGCTGAATCGTTAGCCAACATTGAAAAGCGATATCCCCGGGACAAGCGCATTTGCGTTGGCGATTCGGATGCGTTGCGCTTTGCGTGCAATGCCGTGAACGTGGGTCGCGCGATCGTCTTGAATGAAGTCAGCGCAGAGCTCTGCCAGCAGTTGGAGGACCGCGGATTCTGCGTCGTGCAGGTTTCCCTCAGCGAGTTCTTGAAAGCTGGCGGCGCAGCCAAATGCCTAGCGTTGCGCCTAAGTGAGATGGAAGTAACCCACGCTGCGGCGATGCTGTCCCCATTGCCAAGCCAAACCGCCGCCGAGTGGCGACATAGCGCCTAGCGATCTCGCCCGCTAGTGATTGAACCTTCGGGTTCCCAACCGCCACTTCCGCCATTAGTCACACGTGCAATAGAAAAGCCCGCCTCTTGCGAGGCGGGCTTTAGTGCAGACTACAGGTTAGCTGCCGTTTTGACAGATGCGGGTAAAGGGATAGTTCTGGAAGCTCCACCAACTGTTGACTGAGCCGTTTGGATCTCCACCAAAGTAACGCAGGAACACCAGGTCCTGCAGGTTATAGGTAAAGTTGTGGAGGACGTAGGGGTAGCCGCCGTAGTTGGCGGTGCCTTCCAGCGGATCGCCGTTTTCCAGAATTCCGCAAGGCGAACCGTTTCCGCCATTGGTCAAGGGATCGTCCATCCACTCGCCCACCTCATGCGACAAGGCGGATACGTCTTGCGAAAAGTCGCCCGGATACTGGATATAGGTGAAGTGCGCGTAAGTCTGAGGACCGTTGGCGCTGTGATAGCCGCCGATGCAGCAACCGCCCTCGGTGAGGTAGGTTTGGGTGGTTATGAAAATGGGAAAACCGCTGGCGTGAATCTCGGGATGTGCCACCATGTAGGCACTAATCTGGCCGTCGAAGTAGTTGATGTCAACCTCAGCCACCTGATGTCCAAATGGAGATCCAATATGGCCGCTTCCAGCGGGCACGTTGAGAGTCAGCTCCGGCAAAATGGGAATGCCGGCAGAAGCGCTTCCGAGCAACACATGGTAATTCGGATTGCTCGAAACCAGGCTCCAGAAGTTAGCCCGCTGGTAGGCATCGACGTACTGTGTGGTACCTACGTTTACACCACCCTGGACGTAGGTCGTGGTGTTGTCGAATATCGGCGAGCGCAGAGTCATGGCAACCGGGCTGAACGGACCACCCGAAAAGGGATCGAAACTCTGGCCGGTGCTGAGTACGATCTTGACGGGAATCATGTACGTCTGGATGATAGCGGATGAGCCGTTTGCCGGGTCATTGCCGACCATGACGTAGTTGTACTGGTGGCCGTTATAGGTGAACGATCCATTCCACGTCAGCAACGAAACATCTGGCTCGGCCACACCCGGGGCCAGCGGCTTCTGCGGAATCACTACGAACCGCGGCGTTGCTTTTTCGTCAGTCACCTGCGCGGAAACAAGCGCAGAAAAGCAGCAGCATACCAAGAGTGTCAGTGCCATCAGCTGACACAAGCCTGCAATACGTGTTTTCATTTAGTCAAATTCTCCTTACCCACATGCAATTGTTGAATTGTCAAGCGCGACCATAATGGTTTTTGATCTGTCCGCTATACACCGAGTCAACTAGAGATATCAAGCGCAAACTACAGCCAGATCCCTAGTACATGTCAGGCGTTGGCAATCAGGATCCCCTATGGATGGTACTTGAGTGAAAGCATCCTACAGCAGTCTGGTGTTTCCAGTCTACTGAAATGCAACAGGTAACAACTAAAATAAGCTAAATTACAGAGTTGTAATCTACTATCATAGATAGTAGGTAGGAAGAGACAGTAACGTAAAGAAATCTGCTGTCATAAGCGGCGGAGCGTTAATCACCGGAATGCAGTGGTTCCAGAATGATAGAAGCCTAGTCATCGCCGAGGTTGGGCGTGATCCGCGTTGGTTCAGCTACGTCGATTGCGTGGGTGGCTCACTATACTTGCAGTCTGCTCCCGATGAGACCACCCGGTGCCCGATCAGCGATCGGGGAATCGAAGCGCTGTCCACCAGCATCCAGATGCCATGGCTTCAATCGATTGGTTGGCACAGGACATTCCTACGACGCCGCTGGCGCCGCAAGGCGATTTTCCGCCAAATCCCGACCTCGGCTTGCTCGATGCTTACTCGCGCGCAGTTGTTGGCGCGGTGCAGCGCGTCGGGCCCGCAGTGGTGCACATTCAAGTGCGGCAAGAGCGCGGGCGCGGCGGTTCCGGGTCGGGCTTCATCTTCACCCCAGACGGATTCATTCTGACCAATAGCCATGTCGTGCATGGCGCCTCGGAGCTCATAGTCTCGGACGCGAGCGGCGAGCGTTTCCCTGCCGAACTTGTGGGCGACGATCCCGACACCGACCTGGCTGTGATTCGCGGCGGCCACGATGTGACCTCAGTGCCACTCGGCAGCTCGCGCCGGCTTACCGTTGGACAACTGGTGATCGCCATCGGCAATCCGCTGGGCTTCCAACACACCGTGACGACTGGCGTGGTGAGCGCGCTAGGACGCTCCATGCGTTCGCGCTCCGGGCGCTTGATTGACGGCGTTATCCAGACCGACGCCGCGCTCAATCCCGGCAACTCGGGCGGGCCGCTGGTGGATTCGCAAGGGCAGGTGATCGGTGTGAACACTGCGACCATCATGGGTGCGCAAGGCATCTGTTTCGCCATTGGGTCGGATACGGCGGAGTTCGTCGCGTCGCGGTTGATTCGCGATGGGCGGATACGGCGGAGCTACATTGGCGTCACCGGACAAGGCGTCGCTCTGCATCGGCGCCTGGTTCGTTACTACGACTTGCCTTCGGAGAGCGGGTTGTTGGTCATCGAGGTGGTGCAAGGTTCTCCGGCGCAGCGCGCGGGCGTGCGGGAGCGCGACGTGCTGGTCCGCTTCGCGGGGAAGGCGATCGCCGGGGTTGACGATCTGCATCGCATGTTGACCGACGAACGGGTTGGGGTCGCGTGCGAAGTAGAGGTGGTGCGCGGAACGGAATTGCTGAAGTTGCGAGTTGCTCCACAATCCAGGGCGGAATAACTATGGGTGAGCGCGCTGGTAGTGACGACGGGCCTTCTGGCGGTTGCCGCACACCTTCATATCGCACCAGCGGCGGCTGCGGTTGCGGCTCTGGTCGAGGAACAGCCATTCGCAATCGGGGGCGCCACATTCGCGAATGGCGGCACGCGCTTCCGAGGTGAGAAGCCCGGCAGCGGACTCTGCGATGGGCCACAGTAGGCGCTCAAGAGGATCTCCGCCGTTGGATTGCCATTCCCAACGATAGTTACCATTCGTTCGCGTCAGTTGGCGATGGTTCAACGCGTCGAGTGCAAAGTCGTTGATGTGCTGGACGTCCTCGGGCCGGGCGGGCTTGCCGGCGGCCATGGCGGAGAAGGCGCGATAGAGGACCTCGCGCAGGAGGATGGACCTGCGGAACGCGCTCCGTGCTTCAGCGGGATTGCGGGCCGCGCGGGCGCGTAGGCTGGCGGCCAGCTTTGGCGGGATAAGCTTCGACTGCTCCGCGAATGCCACCAGATCGGAGTAGGTGCCGAGATGTTCGGCACGGTGTCGCGGAAGCTGGCGATGGCTCACGGTGTTGGTGAAATCGAGGCAGAGCGATCCACCGCTGAGGTCGAAGTGATAGCCAGGGTGTGATTTGGCGCTACGCACTGCTTCTATTGTAACCCGTCTATATTGGATAGCAGGTTAGACGGTCAAAGGCCCAGGTTGCTGGATAATGCCGGCGTTTAGAGGCGGTGGGGTACCTCTGTCGTCCCTAAAGGGACTCATTATTTTCCCCACTTTACCCAGCGCTAAAGCGCTGGGTTAAGCTCTTTCGCCCCTTTCGGGGCTGCTTTCCATGTGCTTCCTTCCACTGCAGCAAACCGATACTAGACAACGCCCCTGAAGGCCGGCACCGCCCGAACGTTTAGAGTTTCGTTAGCGCGGATCCAACCGGCTCTCAGCCACCGACAACTTGTAATCCAGATAGCGAATGGTGAGCACCGCTTTGCCGCCTAGCCGGACATCGGTGACGGTCCGGTTGAGCGCGGGCAGATAGAACCCGCCAAGCTTTTGATATTCGTGGTGGATCATGGTGCGCTTGGTCCAGAAGGACGGATTCTTTGCGGGTTCCGCGTCGATACGAGTTACCGCAAAGTCGGTTGCGTCGATCCACACCGTCCCGCGGTACAGATATTTGTTATTGCGCAAGGGTTCGGCTTGGATGACATAGAGTGGCGGACCGTCGCCCGGCACACAACCCAACAACGAGAAGCTATAGTTGGCGGTGGTCAGCGCTGCCGCCGTCCGGCTCGGAGCGTCCGACGAGGCCTCCTTTTCCGACTCCAGTAGCCGGTGGAGAACGCGGTTAAGAAGCAGCTTGGACCCGGATTCCGATTCAATCGTGAACTCCTTGGTGCCGGGCGCCGTGTAGGAGACCTTCACCTGCATTTCGGCAGCGAGAGATTTGGGAAGGCCGGTGTAGTGCAATTCATAGCGGCGCGTCGCCTGGAAGGTGAGCAAGTCCCGAGCGCGCTCGGCGTTGCGGCTCATCAGACGTGCAACCACGTCGCCGGTGGCGAGATTCGCCCCGACAGGACACGGGCCGGGAGCAACATCGGTCTCGGCCTGGGCTGGGGCAACCATCGCGAGGAACACAAGGGCAATCCAGAGCGACCAACGGATTACGTTATGAATTGGGCCCACCCTTGAACAAGATTGTGTTTGCCGGCACTATCGAATGCTGATGAAGCAATGGCCTGATTTCGCGATCTTTGAGTTGTCATCACCAACGGCCTTAGGCCGTGAGAGACCTGCTGTTTTTCCCGGGCGTCATTCCAATGGCAAACGACAGCAGATTCCTCGCTTCGCTCGTAACGACCATTCCAGCGGGGAATTGACCCGCACTACGTGCGCAACCCTACATCTCCCACAGGCACCGTCCTCCGCGGTACATGGACATTAAGCCATCCTCGCTGATTTTCAGGACGGTGCCGTAGCGCGAAGCGGCGATGGCGGCGGTGGTGCGTCCGCCTTCGACGGGCCGGTTCATGGCTTCATCGGTGGACTGATGATGAAGAATGGCGCCAAAGGCCAGCAAGTTGGCATCGGCACTCAGCACGACGGCGCCATCGATACGCGAAATGTTCTCCAGCACCGTGGAAGGTATGTCGAAGATGCTCTTGTCGCGCAGCAGATAATGCAACTGGTCCTTGGAAATTCCCTCTGCTAGCGGCTGCTGATTCATGTGGGCGAGCAGATCAGGCTGCGACACCAGCGCCCGCGCCGACTGAGGATCGTCGAGCACTACGAAAAGCGCGCCGCGGCGACTCTCGGTGAGGTTCAAGGCCACGGCAAACAAGCGCTCCGCCAGTTCGGTGTGGCCGATGGCGTTCTTCCACATCTCGTAACGATAGCGCGCATCCACCAACCGCCACTTGCCGTCAAGAAAGCGGAACACAGGCACACCGTCGGAATAAATCTTGACTTCGCCATTGGGGGAGAGGATGAGGCAGATGTGTCCGCCGCACAAAGTGGCGCGACAGTGATCGCCGTAGCGGGCCGAGGTCGGCACCGGCAACGGCATGTCGCGATAAGGCTCGGCCCATTCGTGCACGTCGATCAATTCCGCCAGCATGCCGTCGCGGTCAACCAGGGCGAGGGTCTGCAAGCCATCGCACAAGCGATGGAAGCTGCGGATGCTGGTCAGTTCGTGGGAATAGCGCATGGCCCAGTCCGGTGTCTGCGGCGGTTCATGACAGGGTTCCGGCATGGAGCCGAACAGCAAAACGCCGGTGGCAATGCGGCGATTCTCATAGGTGCTCATGCTGCTGGTGCGCAACACTTCGATGGCATCGGCAATGCGATCGGGCACATCGGCAATGGCTTCGCCGCTGGTGTGCGGAGATGGATCGAGGAACGCCGAGACAAAGCGGTCCTCGGGCAATCCACGGAAGAGCTGAAAGCTTTGCGCGGCCAGCGCCTGGTTGGTGATCAGTTGATAGCGCGCGGAAAGTACCATGCCGATGCTGCGCAGCAGGCGGCGTTCATGGTCCGACAGCTTCGAACTTGCAGTCAGGGAGTAGCCTTCCCCCATCCATTCGAATTCGACCTGACCACCGCTAGGCACCGCGCCCAGGAGACCGGGCATCCGCTCCGGCCTCCCACCCACGCGTTCCAGGGTTGCGCCGGGAAAGAAATAGCGAATGCCATTTTCCATCAGGTCGCCATAGAGTCCGCTGACAAACCGGGTACGATTTTCGAGCGAGCGAAATGGTAGAGACGAGGATTTCATCACTGTTTAAAGCTTACATCAAATCAGCCGCTGATTCCGGCCTTGAGGTCCGGTGTGCGAGTGTTGCCGCCCCAGCCGGGGCTTCCCGTACAATGCGTTTTTTGCTGGACCGAGGTAGTATGTGCTTGCCGCAACTATCTCGAAATAACAATAGGGACTACGCGATGAGCCACATTGAAAGCGAAAGCAAGGGCGCCGTGCGGCGCATCACGATCAATCGCCCGGAAAAGAAAAACGCGCTGACCGCGGAGATGTACGAGGCGCTTTCCGAGGCCTTGGAACAGGCTGAGGCCGCTCGCGAAGTCCGCGTCATGCTTTTACACGGCGAGGGCGAGGCGTTCACTGCGGGCAACGACCTGATCGATTTTCTGCAAAAGCCCTGGAGAGGACAAGACCTGCCGCCGGCGGTGCGCTTTATCCGCGCGGTGGTGAACGCCAAAAAGCCCATCGTTGCTGCCGTGCACGGCGCGACGGTGGGAATCGGCACCACGATCCTGTTGCACTGCGACCTCGTCTATGCCGCGGACAACACCAAGTTCCTGATGCCCTTCATCAACCTCGGCATCGTTCCCGAAGCAGGATCGACCGTGCTTTTGCCTCTGCTCGTAGGCCACCAGCGGGCGGCAGAATTGTTGATGCTGGGCGTTCCGTTCACGGCGCATCGGGCCTATGAACTAGGTTTGGTGAACGCCGTCGTCGCTCAAGGGGAACTGCTGAAGACCGCGGCCAATGCGGCGCAAAAGCTGGCGGAGAAACCTCCAGCCGCACTCCGAGCCTGCAAAGAACTGCTGAAGCGTACGTATAAAGCCGAGGTGGATCGCGCGATCCAGGAAGAGGTGACCGTCATCGCAGGGCGGCTCGATTCCCCGGAGAGCCGCGAAGCGCTGAACGCATTCGCGGAGAAGCGGGAGCCTGACTTCAGCAAGTTCTGGTAACAGGGATTTCGGACTTCAACGGTTGTTCAGCCCATGCCACTCTCGGCCCTGATCCACGCGCAGCACTTACGTGCTACCTACCTACCTTCCCTCTCAGTTCTATGAAAATCAAGATGTCTGGGCTGCCAGATATTCAGGATTTTGTAGCTTTGTCCCAGGTTGCCCGAACAGATATGCAGCTTTTCCATAAACTTAGCTCAGCATTCAAGTTTGGCTAATCGAATGCTGCTCTTGTGCCCAATTCATCCCACGCTCCGATCTTGGATTTGGGAGCCTTACTTGATCTATGGAGTGGATCAAGGGTTGTTTGCGGAGCGTTTTGTTGGTGCGTAGGTTTCTATCGCTCGCCCTGAAAGCGTAGATGCTTGGCACTGGATCCCATCTAGGCAAGCGATGTTCTGTCGTTAGTTGCTTCTCTTTCATGCGGCCTTTTGTCATTTCGAAATCCGCGCAGTCAGACGTTAGACGCTAGTCAACCTCTGGAGGGAGAAAGATGACACGACCTGGGCTCCGTTCACGTTCCTTGTTTTCAACATTAGCTCTGATGGGCGCAATCCTGATATGGCTCAGCGCAGGGCGTACATTCGCACAAGTCACCATAGGCGGGACGGTCACTGGGGTGGTGACGGACAAGACTGGCGCCGTCGTACCGAATGCGACGGTCACGCTGACTGACACATCCACGGAGCAGGAGCGAACCAAGACCACCAACTCTGCTGGCCAGTACGTTTTCGTGAATGTGCCTTCAGGGACGTACAACATTACGGTGGTTAAAACAGGGTTTAGTAAGTACAGAATTGCCGCCCAGCAGGTGAACGTCGGATCGCCCACTACGGTCAATGTCACCCTCGAGGTAGGCGCGGCGTCACAGACTATCGAAGTGGCGGCAACCGGGGTCGAGTTGCAGACCCTGAATGCCACCATCGGCAATACCGTCACCGGGGTCGCGTTGGACTCGCTCCCCACCTTGGGGCGGGACGTCAGCACCTTCGTCACCCTGCAACCGGGCATCAGCCCGGATGGCAGCGTGGCTGGAACCGTGGTGGACCAGAGCACCTTCCAACTCGATGGCGGGAACAACACCAATGACATGGACGGCAGCATGAGCGTGTACACGCCCAGCTTTGCAGGTGACCCGACAGGAGGCATTTCCAACCAAAGTAATGGCGTGGCCGCCGGACCCACGGGCGTCATACCAACTCCGGCCGATAGTGTGGAGGAGTTCAAAGTCAGTGCGGCCCTTCAGGGGGCGGACTTCAACAGCTCGTCGGGCGCACAGGTGCAGGTCGTCACCAAGCGCGGTACCAACACCTGGCACGGCACGGTTTACGAGTACTATCTGGACAACAATTTCTCCGCCAACCTCTGGCAGAATAACCTCAACGGGGTTCCCATACCTAGTTATCACTACAACCGCTTTGGCGCGGCGGCTGGCGGCCCGATCTTGCCCAAAATGCTAGGCGGGAAAACCTACTTCTTCGCTAACTATCAGGGCTTCCGCTGGCCCAACTCCGGCAGCATCGAAAGGGCAGTTCCGTCGGAGGCTATGCGCAACGGATTCCTCACCTTCAACGGGGTGCAGTACAACCTTCTGAACTACGATCCCCTCGGTATTGGAATCAATCCCCTGGTGCAGCAGCTTTGGAACAAATATTTGCCAAAGTCGAATGAATCCAGTTGCGGTCTCACCCGCTGCGACAACGTCAACGTTCAGGGATTCTTAGCGAATGTGTCGCTTCCCCAGGATGACAACTTTGGAGTTGCCCGCCTTGACCACGACTTCGGCGACAAGTGGCACTTCATGGCCAGCTACCGCTACTACCACCTGACCCGCGCCACTACGAACCAGGTTGACATTGGCGGCTTCTTCCCCGGCGATACGCTGGGTACGCCGGCTTCTGTGGCCAACCGCCCACAAGTGCCGTGGTTCCTGGTAGCGGGGCTGACCACCAACATCAGCTCCAACACGACCAACGATTTCCATTACAGCTACCTGCGCAATTACTGGGCATATGGCTCGGCAGGAGATCCGCCGCAGTTACCCGGTTTGGCAGCGGCGCTGGAGCCGTTTGGCGAGGGCGGAGCTAGCAGCGGATTCTCACTCTCCCCCTACAATGTGGACACGCAGAATACGCGTACCCGCTTCTGGGATGGGCACGACAACATGTTTAAAGATGACGTGACCATGCTGAAGGGCAAACACATGCTGCAGTTTGGCGGCCAGTATCAGCACAACTGGAACTACCACCAGCGCAGCGATAATGGCGGGGGTATCAACTACTTTCCGGTGTACCAGCTCGGCACGACCTCGGGCGCCGGCTCGGGAATCGACCTGACCGGCTTTGTTCCGGCAGGTGTCCCCGCAGCAACCTGGGGCCGCGACTACGCCGCCGCGCTGGGTCTGGTATCCATCGCGCAAATTGCCTACACCCGCACGGGGTCGAACCTGACCTTGAACCCGCCGCTCACGCCAGCTTATGACCAGAGCACCATTCCCTACTACAACCTGTACTTCAGCGACACCTGGCGTATGAAGCCGAGGTTTACCCTGGTTTACGGCCTAGGGTGGACACTGGAGATGCCGCCGACCGAGGCGAACGGGAAACAGGTCGAGTTCGTGGACGCCTCGAACCACCCGATTAGTGTGGAAACTTACCTCAATAACCGGCAAGCCGCCGCGCTGGCAGGACAGGTGTATAACCCGGAAGTCGGGTTTTCCCTGATTGGCAACACGGCAGGCCATCCCAAGTACCCCTATAATCCTTACTATAAGGAGTTTAGCCCGCGAGTTGCGATCGCTTATGACATGTTCGGCACCGGCAACGATGTCCTCCGTGCTGGCTATAGTCGAATCTACGGGCGGCTGAACGGGGTTGACTTGGTACTCGTGCCCCTGCTCGGCACCGGCCTTATTCAGGCTGTACAGTGCGTTGGCGCTCTAGCCCCGGCCTACCAAACACCAGCGAACGGCGGATGCGGTGGGGCTGGCGGTGCAAATCCTACGACGGCTTTCCGTATTGGTATCAATGGCCTGACGGCGCCGCTGCCTCCGGCGAGTCAGACCCTGCCACAACCCTTGTTTCCCGGGTTTAACGGGGTCGCGGCTGGCGCAGGCGAGGCTTTGGATCCCAACTTCCGACCCAATGTTGTGGACTCGGTTGATCTCACCTATCAGCACCAGGTGTCGCGCCAGGTAAGCTTGGAAATGGGTTACCTTGGGCGCTGGATCCACAATGAGTACTTGGGGATCAACGTCAACGCCGTGCCCTACATGATGACGTTGGGCGGCCAGCGCTTCGACAAGGCGTACGCCAATATGGTGTTGCAATACTGCGGCGGGATCAATGGGCTTCGCGGCGGCGGTTGTGCAAACAATGCAGCTGCAGTGACGCCACAGCCGTTTTTTGAAACGGCGTTAAGAGGCACCGGTTACTGCAACGGCTTCGCCAACTGCACCCAAGCCGTTATCGCCAACGAGGGCGTTAATGGCACTGGCAACATCGAGATTCAGAACGTCTGGAGCCTGTGGAGCGATCTGGACAATGGCGGATTCAACTTCCCGCGCAGCATGATGAACACTCCCATCCCAGGCCAACCGTTGGGCGGCAGTGGCCAGCTCACCAGCGGCGTCGGGATCAATGCCAGCGTCGGCTACGGCAATTACAACGCCGCTTTTGTTTCCGTAAAGATGTCAGGCTGGAAAGGCCTGACCATGCAATCGAACTTGACCTGGTCCAAGTCGCTGGGCACGGGAGCCGAAGTTCAGGCAACCAGCGAGGCCACCCCACCCAATCCCTTCAACCTGAACGCTGGGTATGGTTTGCAGGCGTTTGACCGCCCGCTTGTCTTTAACACGTTCTGGGTGTATCAGCCGAAGTGGTATCAAGGGCAGCACGGTTTGGTTGGGCATCTCTTGGGCGGCTGGACATTTGCCCCGGTATTCACTGCTGGCAGCGGCCTCCCAATTACTCTGGCCACCATCAACGGGGGCGGTCAGGCGTTCGGCGAAGGCGATTCCTCTAACTTCTTTGGTTATGGGGTTTCGGAAAACGCGATACCGATTGGACAGCTTCCCAGCGTCGGAGTGCATTACACGCCTGGGCAGCTGCCCAACCTGTTCGCCAATCCAGCAGCGGCATATAACGACGTCCGGCAGCCGATTCTGGGTCTGGATGTCAAAGACGGCGGCTTTGGCGTTCTGCGCGGGCTCCCGTACTGGAACCTGGACTTCAGCCTGAAGAAGCAGTTCATGATTACCGAGCGGGTTAGCTTCGAGGCGCAGGTCGTCTTCACCAACATTTTCAACCATGTCCAGTTCGAGGATCCGGGCCCCGGCGATTTGCTCGAACACCAGCAATCCGGCGGGTTGGGGCACATTGCCAGGGCAAATCGGCGCCCCTTACTACCCGCCCCGGCAAATGGAGTTCGGCTTCCGCATAAGCTTTTGACGGAGGGGTTCGAGGTGCTACGTGGCGCCTCGACGCAACCGATCAAATGGATTCACCTTGGCCGCACCTCTCAAGTGCGGCCTTTCTTTTCTTTCTGCGATATGGATGCTGTGTGCACACTCGGGATTCTGTCCGTGCGCACCACTTAAGTGCTGCAGATTGTCTCGCAAAATCTCGCTTTGTTCGCCGCAGAAAGAGTTACCTTAACGCCCGGATTGAACGAGGGCACGATACCTCGCTAGTGGCGTGCCTGATTCGTGCCCTTCGAGAGACCTTTCTGCCTGTCTTTGCAACATTCCGTAAGAAGATGGTTGCAACTATTCTTGTGCATCTGTAACATCGGGCAGCTACATGCGCGCTTCTGCGAATAGTTACGCGTCCCGGATCCATCGCTTCCGGCTACCCCGGGTTTGTGTGCCGGTGGTGGGCTCCGATGCCCCCACCATGATCGAGCGTGCCGAGTCTCTGGTACGCGATAACCCATTTCTGGAGTTAAGGTTAGACTACCTTTCACAGCCGGTGGCAGCTCTCCCGAAGCTGAGAAACTTCCTTGAGATGCACCCCGAAGCGACGCTAATCGCCACTTGCCGGCGAGCGGTCAACGGCGGCAAATTCAAGGGATCGGTAGCGGCTGAATTGGCAGTTTTGCTAAAGGCGGCCGACGTTGGTTTCCCCTTGGTGGACATCGAGTTACAGAGTGCCAAGGTTTTGAAAGCGGACCAACTGCGCGGCCTCACCGACCGAGTCGGCTTGATCATCTCCTACCACGACTTCCGTGCCACCAAGAAGCTGGAAGAGGAATTCGCCGAGATGAGCAAGTATCCCGCCGATTTCTACAAGGTGGTGTCGACGGCGACCACCCTCTACGACAACGTGCTGATGATGAAGTTCTTGGAGGCGAACTCGGCCAAGCATGAAATGGTGGCCTTGTGCATGGGGGAACAGGGGATCATCAGCCGGATCCTTGGAGTTCGGGCTGGCAGTATCTTCACTTTCGGCGCCGCCAAGAGCGGCGAGGAAACCGCTCCCGGGCAGGTTCCGTTCAATGAACTGAAGGACACCTACCGCATCGACAACGTGGATGCGGCAACTCAGGTTTACGGGGTGGCCGGCGACCCGGTTGAGCATTCGCTCTCACCCATCATGATGAACGCGGCGTTTCGTCGCGAAGCCGTGAACGCCGTCTATTTGTCGCTGCACGCGAAGAACCTGAAAGATCTGCTGGCCTGCGTGCGTGACATTCCCATTCGTGGTCTCAGCATCACGATGCCGTACAAGCAGGACATCGTGGATGCGCTGGAGAATTCCGACCCGCTGACCCGTCAAATTGGTGCCTGCAATACTTTGGTTCGTAGCCTCGACGGCAAACTGTACGGTTTCAACACCGACGTCGGCGGGATCGTAGCTCCTCTGGAACAGCGGCTTCACCTGGCGGGCACACGCATTCTGGTGATTGGAGCGGGCGGGGCGGCGCGGGCGGCAGCCTTCGGATTGAAAGCCAAGGGGGCCGAGGTCTTCATCACCAATCGCACGCCGGAGAAAGCGCAGACGCTGGCGCGGCAAGCCAAAGCGAAATACCTTAAGCGCGCCGAAGTGGCGAAGACGGCGTTCGACGTGATCATCAACGCAACTCCGGTGGGGATGGGCAGCAGCAAGCAGTCTCCGCTGGAGGAAAAAGAGCTGAACACGAAGTACGTTTTCGACTTGGTTTACATCCCGGCCGAGACGAAGCTCATCAAGATGGCGCGAGCCAAGAACCTGCAGGTCATACCGGGCTTGGAGATGTTCGTTCAGCAAGGCGCCCGCCAGTTTGAGATCTGGACCGGGAAACCTGCTCCCATAGCTGAAATGGCTTATGTCGTGACCAAGGCGCTGGAACGACGCGCCGCGCAAGAAGAGGCCGAAGAGGCGAAACCTGTGGCGAAGAGCACTGCCCGCAAGAAACCGGCCAAGGCTTCCCGCAAGTAGATTTCCTGCTCGTCCCGACGTAGTCGCAACCCTGTCCCAACCAGAGAAAGTAGTGGCGCTGGAATTCCTCGATGATGCGTCTACAGCGGGGCTGTCGGGGTTAGAACGACAATTCCGGGTATAATGCACTGCGACCCCCAGTTGAGTCTGGAGAAAACTCCGGAGAATACCATGACCTCGCCGACCCCTTCCGTGTCCGGGCAGAGCACCAAACCAACGTCGTGGCTCGTGGTAGGATGTATCGCCTGCCTGCTGATTGGCCTGGCGATCGGTCACATCTCTACCTATCAAAGAATGCGTGGCAATGCGACCGCGTTTCCCACTCCCTATCAGGCAGTGCTATTGAGCAATGGCGCGGTTTACTACGGCAAACTAACCGGTTTCGGAAGCCGCCATTCCACATTGACGGACGTCTTCTACATCGTCAGCAAGACCGACCCGAATACCAAGCAGGTTACCAATGTCCTGGTAAAGCGTGGCAAGGAACTCCACGGCCCCGACCGGATGTACTTAAATCCGGAGCAGATCGTCTTCGTGGAACCCGTCGGTCCCGACTCGAAGGTGGCCCAGTTGATCAACGAGGCGAGCCATTAGTGGAATGTCGAACTGACTCCCACAATGTGAGAGTCAAAACCGGTAGTACATTTCCGATGACGCAGCCTTCCTTGTAGGGCGTCGCGAACATACATAAGGCAGTTTCACTCCTGATGTATCGGCGACGGGTGGAGCACGCCTTTCAGGCGTGCATAATTGCTGCCAGGTCCTGAATCGCGCTTTAGCGCCTGAGGTAATGTTTTGTTACCTCAGCGGCTGAAGCCAATTCATCCTGAATCCTAACTGCACCGCTGAAGCGGTGCTCCACCCTATACACCAAATGTGAAACTGCTCTAGCCCTCTTCCCGGCGATACGGCGTTGCGAAGCCGCCCTATCCCGCCGTTCCGTCGCATTTTCAGAACCACTAAACTTTCGTCGCGTTTGTCAAGAAAATAGTTATGGGAAACTCCCTTTTTATTTCATTTCTTCCCCATCTTTTTTGTTTTCCGGGGGGTGAGTTGTTGTAGAGTATCGTTGTTTTTCGGCCCAATATGAACATTTTGGAGCCCGTCATGAGGCAGCATTCTTGGAAGCGTATAACTAGTGTCGCGATCCTTGTCATCACCGCATTGGCTACCTGTCTAACTTCGTCTCTCGTATCGGCCCAGACCGATGCAACCTGGAGTGATGGCAGCGGCAACTGGAGCGACCAGAACGACTGGAACTGCAACCCGGGACCGCCGAACTGCGTACCGAATGGAAATTTTTATGTCGATATACCGCAAGGTTCGGTCTTCCTGGACATCAGCGCGTCAGTAACGACCCTCAGCCTGGACTCAGGAGGTGCGCTCACCATTGGTGGTGGGAACACATTAACTTCAAGCACCTTCATCGCCGCTGACGGTAATCTGACCATCAACTCCGGTGGCACTCTGAATGGTGGATATCTACTTCAGGGAGTGAATGCAGGCGGCGGCGTGATGACCGTCAATGGCCAGCTCAACACGTTTGGATACGTCAACCTTGGAGCTAGTGCAGGCAACAGCACCAGCACGATCGTAGACGGCGCGGGCGCCACTTGGACAAACAACGGTTCCATGAGTGTCGGCACCTATGGCTCGGCTTCACTGACTATCAGCAATGGCGGCACGGTGACGAACACCGCCGAGTTAGTGATCGGCGACGCCGGAAGCTCCAGTAATAACATGCTGATGATTGCGTCCGGTGGCCAGCTAAGTACCAGCCAGTACGTTGATATCGGGCCCTTTGCTGGGTCCGCCAATAACAATGCGACGGTAACGGGCGCCGGCTCGACTTGGAACAACGCCGGTTTTCTAGCAATTGGCTCAGGCGCGCTGAACATCACCAACGGTGGAGTGGTTAATGATACCGGAGCCAATGGAGACGGGGCGGTGGGAGGCTTCGCCGGCACCGGAACGGCCACAGCAACTATTAGCGGCAGCGGTTCGGAATGGATGAACTCCGGCTATGTATCCGTTGGCCTTGCCAACAACGGCACGCTGATGATCAGCGACGGAGGCCTGGTCACCAGCAGCAGTGGATCGATCGGATTTAACCAGGGCGTGCAAGGAACAGTAACGGTACAGGACCCTCAATCACAATGGATGAACAATGGCTTCATGACCATCGGCACCAACGGCTCGGGTTCACTGACGATCAGCAATGGCGGCAAGGTGAACAATACAGCGCAGTTGTTGCTCGGCGATAGCGCGACCTCCAGCAACAACACGCTGATGGTTGAGTCGGGCGGACAGTTAAGCACCGACCAATTCGTCAATATCGGGACAATTGCTGGATCCACGAACAACAGTGCCACCGTAATGGGAGCCAACTCTGTGTGGACAAACAATGGCTTCATGGTTGTGGGTGTCGCCGGTTCGGGTTCGCTGACCATCGGCAATGGCGGGCTGGTGACCAACACCGGGGCGTTAGTGCTTGGCGGCGCCGATACCTCGAGGAACAATACGCTGATGATTGCGTCAGGTGGGCAGCTAACTAGCAACCA
Organism: uncultured Acidobacteriaceae bacterium; assembly: GCA_963794545.1. Lineage (GTDB taxonomy): Bacteria > Acidobacteriota > Terriglobia > Terriglobales > Acidobacteriaceae > Bog-257. Next base: position 91,742 of record CAWCEH010000005.1, on the reverse strand, counting down.
ATACGTCAATCTCGGGGCGGCTGCTGGCTCCACCAATAACAACGCCACGGTCACCGGCGCCGGCTCCCTATGGACAAACAATGGCTTTATGGTCGTTGGCACAGGCGGTTCGGGTTCGTTGACCATTACCAATGGCGGAGCAGTGACCAATACCGGGGCGTTCTTGCTTGGCGATGCCAATACTTCCAGCAACAATACGCTAATGATTGCGTCGGGTGGGCAGCTAACCAGCAACCAGTACGTCAACATTGGGGCCATCGCTGGTTCAACAAACAACAGTGCTACGGTTACCGGTGCCGGCTCCCTATGGACAAACAATGGCTTCATGGCGGTCGGCACGAACGGGTCGGGTTCGCTGACCATTAGCAACGGCGGCGCGGTGAACAACGGCGCGCAGTTTTACCTTGGAGACAACGGAACCTCCAGCAACAACACGCTGATGATCATTTCGGGTGGACAACTGACCACCAACCAATTTGTCAATATCGGGGCCTTCGTCGGATCGATGAACAACAATGCCACGGTAACCGGCCCCGGCTCGGTGTGGACAAACAATGGCTTCCTCGCCATCGGCGCTGGCACGCTGAATATCACCAACGGTGGAGTGGTTAATGACAACGGAGCCAACGGAAGCGGGTACGTAGGAGACTTCGTTGGCTCAACGCAGCCGGGAGTCCTCACCGTAACCGGCGTGGGCTCGCAGTGGAACAACTCTAGCTTCGTATACGTAGGCCGTGGTAACAATGGTACGTTGACGATCAGCAACGGAGGCGTGGTCAATAGCAACGGTACCTATATCGGCGCTGATCAAGGCGTGCAAGGGACAGTGAACATTCAAAACGCTGGATCGCAATGGAATAATGGCGCCTTCGTCGTTATTGGGGAGGACGGTGATGGCATGCTCAACATAATGGATGGCGCCATCAGGAACGATACCCAAGCTACGATTGCACAGAACCAGGACTCTACCGGCATGGTCACTGTTTCCGGTCCAGACTCTGCCTGGAACATTAGTGGACCGTTGCAGATCGGTAACTTGGGCGTTGGCATGCTGACCCTCGCGGGCGGCACTGTTTCTGCAACGGACGTGACGACTGGTGTTACCGGGGTGCTGGTAGGCTACGGGACTGTGAACGCCAGCAATTCCTTCACCAATATCGGAGCCGTAACCGCAAGAGCACCAATGCAAGGGATGGGGACATTAACCATCGCCACCTGCGCGGGCTGTACCTTCACAAGTCCTGGCGAGATCAATGTGGGCCGGAGTGCCGTTCTGTCAGTGCCGAATGGCAGCGTGATAACGACCGGCCTGGTGGACATCAACCAGGGTGGCACCCTGACGATTGGTACCGACAGCAGCTATGTTCAGAATGGGGGACAGACGACGGTGGACGGGAGCCTGAATGTCTCTCGCGGTGGCTCCATCACCTTGGACGCTGGCTCCATATTTGGCAATAAGGGAACTTTCGGAGGATCAGTCGTCAGCAGTGCGTCGTTCAATATTGGCGACACGGTGGATACCATTGGCAAGCTGTCGATCCTGGGTGACTTCACCCTGGGACAAACGAGCAAACTGAACTTCGATATCGCAGGAGCTAGGTCCGGGCAGTTCGACGTGCTCAACGTGAACGGCCACGTCACTTTTGCCGGACTGTTTGATGTTGACCTGCTGCACGGCTTCCTGCCGACCGTTGGCCAGACCTTCGACATCATGAACTATTTCAGTGAATCGGGAAAATTCTCCAACTATATAGGACTGCAGATAGACAGCACCGAGTACTTTGCCGTTGAATACAACCCGACCAACTTGACTCTCAAGGTGAAGACAGGCACGCTGCCCACGGCTACCGGGGGTGGCGGTTTTAGCGATGAATCGTTTGACAGTGCCTCGAACGAGATCGCCTATTCCATGGAACAAACGGGTTTGCGCCTGGAGCAGAATACGCCTTCAACCACACCTGAGCCGGGTACTCTGTTCCTTCTGGGCAGCGGTTTGCTGGCCGCGGCCGGGTATTTCTCGTGGAAGAAGAAGAACTCCGGACGGTGAACCCGGAAGTTCGCTGCCGGATGCCCACCCTCGTCGTCTGCGCCCCACCGTTGCCAAAGCCGCGCCACAAAGGGGCGCGCAGACTTGATTTTGCGCCGACCGGCCATTGTCGTCTGTCTTATTTCTTGGGCTGGAATGCTGCATCGCCGAACTGCCACAGCGCGAACGACTGCTCGTCGCTGAGCAACTGATCGCGTTGCGCCCGACCCGAGCCGAAGCCGTGTCCCGCGTCGTAATCCACGCGCAACAGAATCGGCTTACCGCTTGCGTTTGCCGCCTGCAGTCGCGCCGTCATTTTGGCGACCTCCCATGAATCCACACGCGGATCGTTGATACCTGTGGTCAGCATCACTGCGGGGTAATGCGTGCCGTCTTTGACATGAGCATAGGCGTCCATGGCGTATAAACCTTTGAATCCTTCTTCCGTCTTGACCGTGCCAAACTCGGGAATGTTTGCCGGACCGTTGGTTTGGATCTCCGCGCGCAATGCGTTGGACATGCCCACGTCGTCGAGGATGGCAGCGAACAGATCAGGCCGCTGGGTGAGCGCGCCGCCCACAGTGATGCCTCCGGCACTGCCGCCTTCACCCGCCAGGTGCGCAGGCGAAGTGTACTTGTTTTTCACCAGGTACTCGGCACAGGCGATGAAGTCGCCGATAGTGTTTTGCTTGGTCAGCTTGCGTCCGGCGTTATGCCAGTCTTCGCCGTACTCGCCCCCGCCGCGGATATGCGAGATTGCAAAGACACCTCCGCGCTCGAGCCAGGGGAAGTATCGCGGCGCGAACGCGGGATCGAGCGTGATGCCATATGAACCGTAGCCTTGGAGATACGTTGGACGCGCACCATCCTTCTGCAAGCCCTTCTTGTACACGATGGACAAGGGAATCATGGTGCCGTCTGCAGCCGGCGCCTTCACTTCGATCGATTCCAGATCGGAGTAGTCGAACGTCGGTTTTGGAATCAACTGCAGATCGGCCGTCTTCATGCCAGCGCCGGCACGCAGATACGTCGGCGGCCGAACCCAGGATTCGGTCATCACCCAGGCGCCGGGCTCGCGCGGGTCCACGAACATCTCGGCAATCGATCCCTCGAACGGCAAGGAGACGGCCTCCGGCTTTCCACCAGCGAACGGAACCCGAACCATCCTGCCGATTCCGCCGTCGAGTTCCTGAACGTACAAGCCGTCTTTCGCGGTCGCAATGTTGCGCAGAACCACCTCGGTGGCCGGGAGTATTGTCTTCGCCGCAGCCATGTCCGGGTGCGCCATGTCCACGCTTACGACCTTGTAACGCGAGGCGTTGCGGTGACTCATGAGAAACAGCGTGCTGTCGTGAATGTCGAAGTTGCTGACTTCATCGTCGTCGCCGACAACTTTCGTCCAAGGAGTCTTGGCGCCGGCTAAATCCGAGAGCTTCGCAACATATATCGGAAATTCGTTCTGTACGCCGTGGCGGACGAGGGCGACAAGCCAGGGCGAAGCGGGGGAGTAGATCACGATGGGGAAATCGGATTCCGTAATCTCAACCTGGGGAGTTACGCCACGGCCCAATACGGCAACATCCTTGTCGGGATCGTCGCCCAATTTGTGCAGGAAGACCTTCATGTTCAGGTATTTGGCGGTTGGCGGATCGTTTGGTGCCAGCTTCTGCCGCCGCAGGTAGAAGAACGAGCGGCTATCGCCCAGCCAGGCGCTTACCCCGAACTGCGCGCGATCGATGACTTCGGGCAGATCGCGGCCTGTGTCCACGTCCATGACCCGCAGCACGCTGTTTTCGGACCCGCCGGCAGAGACGCCATAGGCGACATACTTGCCATCCCACGACGCCAGAAAATAGTTGAGCGCGTAATGCGCTTTGCTGTCAGCCGGACGCAAACGCTCGGCATCGACCAGCATGCGCTCTTCACCGCCCTTGATATCACGCGTGTAGAGTTTGAAGTTTTCCTCGCCGGAAAGAATCTTGCGATAGAAATAGCGGCCACCAAATACCTGCAAGCTGTCGACGACGGTGCGGGCGTTGTCGTACTGGTTGATTTCGGCCAACAAAGCAGGACGGCCGGGAATGCGATCCAGTTGCGCTCGTGTGTAATCATTCTGCGCTTTCATCCAGTCGCGCAGCTCGGGCGACTTCATGTCCTCCATCCAGCGGTAATTGTCGGTGACCTTGGTGCCGAAATAATCGTCGGTCACCGGACGTACCGGAGCAACCGGCGGCGTGGAGACCTGGGCGACGAGGCACGCTGTGAGTAGAAGGACCGTGAAAGAAACTCGGATCGAATTGCGCATGAAGCCTCCTGGCGGGCCGGGCATTCAGAGTTTGGGACGGAAGTCGTGGCAAATTGTAACCCGAATCGCTCCACGTCATACTGGCAGGTTGCCAAAAACTGGCGGAGCTGAATGCCGGATAAGTTGTGCTCGTCGACGGCAACGCGAGATCAGTAGCCCCCGGCGTCCTCGACGAAATTGTACTCGCCGTCGATTACGCCCGAAGCTTCGCCCGCTTTGATGGCCTCAGGAGCACCGATGAATTCCTGGGCCTTATCAATGCTGGCAACTTCAAACGTAAAGAAGACATTGTCGGGCTGCTCGACGCCGCGCCAGAGGTTAACGAGCCTAAGGCCGGCGTCCCGGTGGGCTGCCTGGTGAGAGGAGAACACGGTTTTCCAGCGCAGGAAGTCCGCAACGCGATTGCGACATAGCATGTAAATCATCGGCACCTCCGGTTTCTGAATTCGCCGAATCCGGGTTGAACAGCAGGAATCCACGTGCCGCAGCAAGCACCGGTGCTGCACCGTCCATTCCGGCACGTCGTTAAGAACGCACAGGAAATCCGAGCATATCACTGGAGGGCAGCCCGCCTCGGTGGGCTGGCGCCCCGGCCTGCGTTTAGGGCGTCCCCTCGGCCGTCCCATGCCGAACATTGCGAGGAAGATTTCCTGGGAGGTCTGGAGATGCCCACCAGCGGCGGTCCTTGGAGGAGCCCAAACTGGTCTATTTCCGAGTTCAATGGCAGAAAAATGCATCGGCAGGCAAGATGTTGGTTGCGGTTTCCGGGGTGAAAGGCTTAGGATGGAAGAGTTGGAGATAGCTCCCGTCTATCTCCGATCAAGTCAGACCCTTTAGTCCCACGTTCGCAAGTCAGCATTCCCTCATACACAGTGGTCGTGAAACTGTGTGCGAGTACTCCCAGGAGAGACTGAGATGGCGTGGTACGCGTACTGTATTACCGAGCAGCAGAGCCTCCAACGTAGCATTCGGGCCCGGCGTCCGGTTGCAATTGAAAATCTCCGAGGCGTGAACAGCGCTCCGGTGTTTGCCTGTCCCAGCGGAGAATTCGCGGTCATTGTAAGCGATCATTCCGCTTCCCAACCCCTCACCCAACAAGCCATTCTGGATCATGCTCACGTGGTTAGTGAGTGTTTCCGTACCCTGACCGTCCTGCCATTTCGCTTTGGCACCATCTTCGATTCCGATGAGGCCCTGCGCAGGGCGGTACGAACGAACCGCAAAACCTTTCTGGAGACGGTGGATCGCCTGCGAGGGAAAGCTGAAATGCATTTCAAGCTCCTCCTCAAGGATGGGACGCTACAGGAGGCGATTGCCGAGCTTCCCAACGGAGTAGGTGGCGAGTACCTTCGCAAACTGCGGGAGCGAGCTACACGCGACCGGGAACGGCAGACAAAAGCCAGGGCGCTCTCCATGCAAGTGCACAAGCTGTTCTCACCGCTGGAAGAAGACGTAATCTGCAAACGTACCGACTCCGGAGGAATGCTGATCGATTTTGCCCACCTCATCGATTCCACCTCCATCGCCAAGTATCAGAACCGTTATAGTGCGGCGACCCGGCACTTCAAGGATTGCCACATCACCATCACGGGGCCCTGGCCGCCCTATCACTTCATGCCTGGGAAGTTGCGCACGGTGTCTGGCGGAAATTGACTGGGTAGAAGCTACAGCAATGAGGCGGCCGGCGGGCCGCCTTTGCTATGGGACCATCGCTATCGGCGGAGCCTCAGCCGCCGACGTGCGTCCGCCAAGAAAATTATTTGTCCCCATGTGTCGAACCAGCCAATCCAGAGTTACAATCGCCTCACCAATCTCAAGTAATTGAAGCATTCGTACGACACCTTGCCGGGTGACACATGGCAGCGTTTTGTGAAGCACAACATCAAATGTGCAACCCGGAAGTGGTATCGCGATTCTCATAGTGGTACGCCGGTTTCCCTGGGTGGGGCCAGGAAGGCCTATCTTTCTCGCTGTTCGTGTCGGAGGGTAATGATCCCGGACAAGAAGATGCGGGCGCTAATTGTCGACGACGATGCCAACATGGGGAGGTTCCTGAGTTCCCACCTGGCGCGCCGCGGTTTCGACGTCAGCCACGCGGCAACGGGGGAAGAGGCGATCCGCATGTTCCGGGTCCACAATCCTGTGCTGGTTCTTCTGGATCTGTCGGCCCCCGGCATGAGTGCGCTGGACACACTGGAACGGATCAAACAAATCAAGCCTGATACCGGAGTTGTAATGCTGTCGGCGCAAAACGATCCGGAGACGATCTTCCGAGCCTCCAAACTCGGTGCCGACGATTACTTGAGCAAGCCCTTCGAGCCGAAGGAACTCGACCTCCGCATCAACAAAATCCTGGAGAAGCGGCGGCTCTCCATGGAGGTTACACAGCTCCGGGACCAAGTGCGCCGCAACAGCGATTTCGTAGGACTCTTTGGAACCAGTCCGAGGATGGAGGAGGTGAAGCACACCATCGAGCAAGTGGCGGACACCACCGCCACAGTGCTCATCCGCGGCGAAAGCGGTACGGGCAAAGAAGTGGTGGCGCGCATGATCTATGCGCAATCGGGCCGCTGTGAGAAACCGTTCGTCAAAGTGAATTGCGCCGCTATCCCACATGAGCTGCTGGAAAGCGAGCTGTTTGGCTATGAGCAGGGCGCCTTCACCGGGGCCAACCGGCAGAAGCTGGGTAAGTTTGATTTGGCCAACGCCGGCACCATCTTCCTGGATGAAGTCAGCGAGATGCATCCGGCGCTACAAGCCAAGCTGCTGCATGTTCTGCAAGGCGGGGAATTCTCGCGGCTGGGAGGTAAGCGGGATATTTCGGTCGATGTCCGCGTCCTCGCCGCCACTAACAAGCCGCTGGAGCGCGCCGTGGAAGAAGGGGTCTTTCGCGAAGATCTCTTCTATCGCCTGAACGTCATTACCATTGATATCCCACCACTGCGCGAACGCCGGGAAGAGATATTAGTGTTTCTGGAGTATTTCCTGCGGAAGTACAGCGAGTTCTACGGCAAGCAGCCGGCTCCCTTTGGCGACTACGCGATTGGCCGCATGCTGGAATACAGCTGGCCGGGAAACATCCGTGAACTCGAGAACCTGGTCAAGCGCTACGTCATCGTCGGCAATGAGGCGCAGATCATTCGTGAGCTATCAACGCACAAGCCAATCATGAGCTCCACATCCGGGAGCAGCCCGGTTTGGGGTCTGAGAGATGGCAAGTCCAATGGAGACCAGCCGGAGGGGAGTGCTTCTGCATCCGCGGCCATACCGATTAACGGGACAAGAGCGAACGTAGCGGAGGCTGACGCGCCATCGTTGCTCGAGATTGGACGGCGGGCTGCCATGTCGGCTGAGCGCGAAGCCATCGAACGGGTGCTGACCCAAACACGCTGGAATCGCCGCCAAGCCGCCAAGATTCTGAAGATCAGCTACAAGGCCCTGCTGAATAAATTGAAGATCATTGAGGAGGAGAAGGCGACGCAGAATGAGCATCTCTCCGCCTAACCTCGGTATCGAAATTCCACTGTAATCTGGGTTTCGCTACGCTGCATCGCTGGTCGATCGATGTAAATATAACCCCTGTTATTAGGTACTTTGGGGGCATTTCCACATACGAACATGCGCCGACGCTGGTTCTGGAGATAAAAATGCAATTCCGAATGCAACCAAAGAGGCACAAAAGATTGACTTCAACCCTCTTCCATCTATCTCGACATCTCTCTGCTGACCTCGTCAAGCGAGACCGTGTCTCGCAGTGCCTACCCTGAAGCTTCCTCCTTCGCCTCTTTTTGAAGAGCGGCCCACAGTGGGCCGCTTTTTTACGTTGGAGTGAGAGCCGACCGAGGCGCGGCCAGCAGGCATCCAACCTGCCCAAATTGGGATTCTCAGGACGGAGTGGAAGTGGCGGGCAGTTGACGTGGGTGCCGCCCACGCATATGATTCCGGTTTCGCGCACCCAATTTTCACCGGGGGACTGGAATCCTCACAGTGAGGGATTGGCAGGGTATGAACCTATGGACAAGAAGAAGCTGGAAGTTTTCAAAAAGCGCTTGGAGGAACGTCAGCGGGAATTGCGGCAGGCTATGACGCGCACCGCTCAGGATGGGCGCGAGGCCGATGTGGAGTCGGCACAGGACATCGCCGACCGGGCTGCCAACTCCTACAACAAGGAGTTTCTGTTTCATCAGAGCAACAACGAACGACAGCTCCTGCAAATGGTGGATGGTGCGCTCGACCGTATCCGGGAGGGTACGTTTGGCGAGTGCATCTCGTGCGGCGCAGAGATCAACCCCAAGCGTCTGGAAGCCGTACCCTGGACGCGTCACTGCATCGAGTGCCAGGAGAAGCTGGAAAAGGGAATCCTGGAGCACAGCAGCACGTAGTGCCACGATTGCGCTTGCAGAACTCCCAAACAGTTTTGTACCGTGTCTGCTCCCAGCTTGAACCGGGCTCGTGTCAATGCAAGGAGTATTTGCTCAACCCCACTCTGGGTATTCTTCGCCTGAGCAACGTCGCCCTTGGGACAGTTTAGGCCCTGACTCCAGGACCGAATATCCGAAAGCTTTCCCGTGATCCTAGGGCTTCTTCTTTCCTCCCATGAGCTGGTTCAACGCATCGCCTAGCGGGTTAGCCTGCTGATTTTGTTGCTTTGCAGGCTGGCCGGGTTTTGCCTGTTGCTGCTGGCCACCCAGAAGCCCGCCCACAAGACCACCGAGGTCGTTGCCGCCCTTCCCGTTCAACAGACCTCCCGCCGTCGGCAGCAGGTTTTTCATCTTCATCTGAGCGATCTGCCCGACATCGGGCGTGACAATCGGGTGGTTCATATTGCCGGTGATAATGACCGGCAGGACCAACTCGCCGTTCTTATTGGCCAGCGCGGTGTTGAGATAGCCTCCAACCCCGGAGCCGCCAACCGACTGGCTGAATCCTTTGTTCAGCACTGCGGTCACGTGCATGTTCAGGTCCTGGTTGACCAGGTTTATGATTCCGTTGGCCGCCATGGTGCCCACATCCAGCACGGCTTTCAGGTCGTTGGTTTGGGCCACGCCGCTGTGCACGTTAAAGGTGCCGCTCATCTGGGAAACCGCGGTGTAGCCCTTGGCTCCTCCGCCTCCGAACTTGCCGATCTTCGACAATTCGTTCAGCAAGTCGAGCTTGGTGATCTTTCCATTGGCCAGGTTCAAGGCGATCACACCGTTCAAAGTCTGCACTACGTCGCCCGATTGTGGAGTAGAGAAGGTCACATTCGCATTTGCTCCGAGCGTGCCGTAAACCGTGTCCTTCACCGACGAGATCGAAGTCAGCAGGCGGTTTGCATCAACGCCGGTCAGTTTGGCATTCACGGCGAAGGTCATGGTCGCCGGGCGAGTGTCCACGGTGATGCTGCCGTTTTCCTGTCCGCCATCAATTTGTGCCGTCAGCGGGTTAAGTTGGATGACTCCGTGGTTGAGCGTCACGTTGGAGTGCACATTGGTGAGCTCCATCTGCTGATAGATGATGGTGCCCACTGCGATGGAACCCGTTCCAGTCGCATTAGCGAGCAAGCCGGGCTGAGATGGGGGAGCCACTGAAGCATCAGCGGTGGGAACCAGACTCCACGAGGCTTCGGCTTTCTTTTTGGCCGGAGCGGGTGCGGAGCCGCCCGTGATCTTTTGGAGTTCGGCGACATTTAGTTTGTCGGCAGAGAGTGAAAACGTCAGTCTCGGCGCCTGGAAATTGGCCATGCTGAGACTGCCGGTTGCGTTCGTGGACCCCAGCGACGCCGCCAAGTTTGTCAGGTTCACGGAATTCTGCGTGAACTGCATGTTGGCGTTGCGGATATTCACCGGTTCGGTGAGAGATGGCATCTTCAGCGAGGCATTCTGCAATGCGCCGCTGCCGCTGAAGTTCATGGCATCAGTGTTCTTGATGGGACCAGTGGCATGGACATCGAGGCTGATGTTGCCGGTGCCGGTGATGCCTTCGACGGCGGTAACTCCGTAGGCTTTGGCGATACCCAACAACTCATTCACTTTGCCATTAACGGTCTTGAAGGTCGCATCCACATTGGGTGAATTGCCGGTGTACTGCGATAGCGTCATCTGCGCTGCCAAGGTGGTTGCGCCAGACGTTGCCGTGAAATTGTTGGACTGAATCTGCTGTGGGTTCATGGTCAAATCAATCGCAGGCACGCGCACGGGCTGAGGGATGTCGCTTCCGGTGACTTCAAGGTTGCGTCCATTGACGTTGCCGTTGAGGGCCAAGTGATCGGTCGGGCCCTGGGCATGGACGTTGAGCGTCAATTGTCCGGCAATCTTGGTATTGGGGCTGAAGGCCAAGCCGAACGCCGACGCCAGTCTCGCCACCTCTTGAATGGAGGCATTCGAGGTGCTTACGTTTACGTCCACCGCGGAAGGATCGGGCCGGGTGTTCAATGTTCCATTCACCGCGAGCGGGGTCGAACCCAGCTTGAGCGACGCCTTCCTGATCTGGATTGCGTCGTTGGTCAGGTCGTCGGTCACATCGAAATCGGCGGAGATGGGATAGCCCGCCTGAACTCCATGAATGACCGCGTTCTCCAGCTTCAGCGAGCCATCGGCCGTCATCTTGCCATTGGAATTGGTGAGCTTCGTCGATCCGGAGATCACCGCGTCGGTGCCTTCCAAGGCGGCGGCGTTCAGGAATTTCTGCGCGGCTGATAACGACACTTGCTCCAGCTTGACCGTGCCTTTGAAGGGCGTACTGAGGAAGTCGGCATCGTTAACCGGGCCTCCGTCTCCGGTAAGGCGGAAGGTTTGCGAACCGCTGCCCGGAAGATGGGCCGTGGCGTCGATGGAGAATGGCGATCCGGGAGCGTAATCCTTCAGGCTTACATCAATGTGGTCGTAAACCGCACGGGCCTGGTGCTTCTGATAGTCGGTGATCGCGATTTGGCCGTCGGTGATCTTCAATTCGCCGAGGGTGAACTGCTTTTGCTCGGAGGCGGCCGGCTGCTTGGCTGGTGGCTGTGCTGGCGGAACCGGTTTTCCTGAAGGAGCAGGCGCCGGAGCGTTACCTGCGGTAGAGAAGTTCCATACGCCTTGAGCGTTGCGGATCAATTCGATCTTCGCCTGCTTCATCTCCAGACTGTCGACTTCAACGTTGCCGGCGATGAGCGGGAACAGCTTCACGCTGACATCGAGTTCACCGACCTGGGCGAATGGCACGTTGCTCCGGAAGCTGGGATCGTCACCGATGACAACGTTACTGACTTCTACCCGAATGGGGAAAACACCCAGCATCATCTGGCCGAGTTGTACGGGACGGTTTAAGCGCTGCTGCAATTGGGCCTGGACTTGGCCGCGGTACTGGTTGACATCAATGAGGTGAGGCAGCGCTAAAAGCACGGCAAGCACGATAACGACGATGACGCCGATTACGATTACGAGCTTTCGCATGGGTCTCCCTCCGTCCGAAGTGGCCGGGCTGAGTTAATTGTAGTGAAATTCGTCTACGGTAGATAGAAGGGGAATGATGAACGGCAGTTGCATCCGAAGCTACGACGCGGCGGTGGTAGGCTCGTCTTCTTCGGCGTGGATGAGGCCGAATTTTTTCAGCTTGTAGCGCAGGGCGTCGCGGCTAATGTCGAGCAGGCGGGCAGCATGGGTCTGGTTGCCGTTGGCCTGCGACATGGCCATGTCCACTAACTCGCGCTCCACTTCTTCCAACGACGTGCCACCCTCGGGAATCTCCAGCTTGGGCAAGCTGCGACCGTCCGGCAACGGCTTGCCGGCGACCCTGGCGCTGTTGTTGGCAGATGAGAGTTCAAAAGCGGTGTAGGCGGACTGCTGTTGAGCCACGGCGAACGGCATGTATTCAGGATGAAGTTCGTTGCTGTCTTCCAGGATCATGGCGCGTTCTACCGCATTCTTTAATTCGCGCACGTTGCCCGGCCAGTCGTACTTGAGCATCAGCCTGCGAGTCTCGTCGGTGATGCCCTTCACGGTTTTGCGGAACTTCCGGTTGTAGCGCCCGATGAAGTACTCCACAAGCGGCAGAATGTCTTCCTTGCGCTCGCGCAGGGTCGGAAGAAAGATGGAAATAATGGCCAAGCGGTAATACAGGTCCTGGCGGAACTGGCCGTCGCGCACTGCTCGTTCCAGGTCACGGTTGGAGGCCGCGATGACGCGCACATCCACCTGCATATCGCGTACGCCACCGACGCGGCGAATCACCTGGTCTTCCAGAACGCGCAGCAGTTTGGCCTGCAACAGCGGCGATAGCTCACCAATTTCGTCGAGAAAGAGCGTGCCGCCATCAGCCATCTCGAACAGACCTTTCTTCATGGCTTTGGCGTCGGTGAACGCACCACGCTCGTGGCCGAACAGTTCGGCCTCCATCAGGGTCTCGGGAATGGCCGAGCAGTTGATGGCGACGAAAGGCTTGTCCTGGCGGCGGCTCTGATAATGGATCGCCTTGGCGATGAGATCTTTGCCGGTGCCACTCTCGCCCTGGACCAGGATGGTGGTCGCCTCGCTGGTGGCGATCTTGCTGACGAAACCCAGCAGCTCGGACATCTTCTGAGAAACGCCGATCACGTTGTGATAGCCGGCGCGACGGCGCACCTCGCCGCGTAGCGATTCGACCTCGGAGCGCAAGCGAGTGGTCTCGAGCGCGTTCTTCACCGCAACCGCGAGTTCGTCGAAGTCCAGCGGCTTGCCGACGAAGTCATACGCTCCTAGCTTGAGTGCCGTCTTCACGTCCTCTAGCTGGGGATCGGCGGTGATCATAATGATGGCACGCGCGTCGTTGGATTTCTTCAGTTGTTCCAGGATTTCAATGCCGCTGGAATCGGGTAGGCGTACGTCGAGCAGCACGAGGTCGGGGGACTCGTTGTGGGCCACGCGAAGCGCAGCCGAGCCGTTGTCAGCCTCCAGTACGTGATAACCCCACTCTTCGCACTTCTGCCGGAGAGACCAACGAACGAGCTTCTCGTCGTCGACAATTAAGACTTTTTCCGAGGGCATTTACGTCTCATTAGATTACTACGAGAGAGAGAAAGAAGAAATTTAGGCGGTCGGGTAGTGCTTCGCGCTAGCCTCTTTATCCAGTAGAATCAATACTTGAATCCCGATTTTCCCAAGGCCTATTTCTTCGCGGAGCTGTAGCAGCAATCGAACCTGCGGGAACTATGCATCAACTGAACCGCCTACTTCGCTACTTCAAACCGTATTGGTTCCACATGCTGGCCGCCGTAGTGTCTATGGCGCTGGTTGGATTGCTTGACGCCTTCCGTCTGCTGTTAATCGGGCCTATCTTCGACCGTGTACTCAACCCTTCTTCCCAATCGCATAGCCTGTCCTTGTTCCACATGCCGATCAGCCACAAGCCTATCGAGCTGAACTGGTTTGTGCCGGAGCATTTCCACAACGTCTGGACGATGGTCGCGTTTGCGTTGGTCGCCTCCACCGTGCTGAAGGGCATCTTCGATTACGGCGGCAGTTATCTGGCGAACTATGCCGGCTACGGCATGGTCACAGACTTGCGCAACGAACTCTATGCGGCCACCCTGCGGCGCTCGGTGGCGTTTTTCCAGAAGTATTCCACCGGCACACTTCTGTCCGCGATCGTGAACGACATCGAGCGGGTGCAATTTGCGCTTTCGTCGGTACTGGCCGAATTTCTACAGCAGTTTTTTACCTTCATTTTTACTGCCTGCGTGGTGATTCTGCTGGGCGGCCGCTTGACCTGGGTGCTGATCATCTTCGTTCCCGTGGTGGTGATGGCCGCCAGAAGGATTGGCCACCGCGTGCGCACCACCACCCGCCGCGGCCAGGACAAGCTGGCGGAGATCCAGAACATCCTGCAGGAAACCATCACGGGCGTGCGTATCGTGAAAGCCTTTTCCATGGAAGCCTGGGAGACGGGCCGCTTCCGCGATGCTGGGAGGCGTCTGTTCAAAGCCAACCTGCGCTCGGTGAGCGCCTACGCGGTGAGTTCTCCACTGATGGACATTTTCGGCGCGATCGCCATCGCCATCCTGATCCTCATTGGCCGCGAATACATAAAACGGGGCTTCTTTACCGAAGGCGTCTTCCTGGCGTTTATCATCGCGGTCTTCAAAATGTACGAGCCCGTGCGCAAGTTTGGAATCTTCAACAATAACTTTCAGCAGGCGCTGGGCGCTTCGTCGGCGATCTTCCGATTTCTCGACGCCGCCGACGATGTGCGTGAGAAACCCGGCGCGCAGAAGCTGCCGCCATTTCACCAGGGCATACGCTTCGAGCACGTGGACTTCAGCTACCAGCAGGAAGACGATGACCGCGAAGTCCTGCACGACATCAACCTCGAAGTATCGCCCGGCGAACTGGTGGCGATTGTCGGCTCCAGCGGTTCGGGGAAGACCACCCTGGTGCATTTGCTGCCGCGCTTCTTCGATGTCACTCGCGGGCGATTGCTCATCGATGGCCGCGACGTGCGCGATTTGACTATCGCTTCCCTGCGCGCGCAAATTGCCATCGTCACCCAAGACACTATCCTGTTCAATGACACGGTGCGCAACAACATCGCCTATGGCCAGCCGTGAGATTTCCGCCGAGTCGGTGGAGGAAGCGGCTCGTGCGGCGCTAGCCCACGACTTCATCATGGCCCTGCCCGAAGGCTATGACTCGGTGATCGGCGAACGCGGCCTGCGCCTGAGCGGCGGGGAACGGCAGCGCATTTCGATTGCGCGCGCGATTCTGAAGAACGCGCCCATCCTGATTCTCGACGAAGCCACTTCTGCACTCGACACCGAGAGCGAATCTCTGGTGCAAGCGGCGATTCAGAACCTGATTACCGGACGTACCGTCTTTGTGATCGCGCATCGGCTGTCCACGGTGCGCCGTGCCGACCGCATCCTGGTACTGGAAAATGGCGTGATCGCCGATGAGGGCACCCATGAATGCTTATTGGATCATCCCGGCACCTATCGCCGGTTGTATGATTTGCAGTTCGTTGATGTAGAGACCGCCACCGGGACCGAGTGACTTCCCTATGAACATCCGATCCATGACCGGCTACTCCCAAGTGAAGATGCACGCCGACGATCAGCTCACGTTCACCCTCAGCCTGAAGGCAGTGAACCACCGTTTCCTCGATTTGCACCTGCGTCTTCCGGTGGAGATGGATCCGGTGGAGATGAAAATTCGGCGCATATTGAAAGAGCGCCTGCACCGTGGCCACATCGAAGTGACGCTGAGCTTGGAGCGCAGTGGAGGGGTTGCTTTTTCCGTGAATCGCGACCTGGTGGGCGGATACCTGCGCACCTTCCGAGAAGTTGCCGAAGAGTTCGGGGTGAGCGCCGAACCCGACCTGAACGCCGTTCTCAAGATGCCGGGAGCGCTGAATGCCGCCGAGAACGGCGACGCCGCGGCAGCGCTGGAGAAACAT
Source organism: uncultured Acidobacteriaceae bacterium (assembly GCA_963794545.1). Classification (GTDB taxonomy): domain Bacteria; phylum Acidobacteriota; class Terriglobia; order Terriglobales; family Acidobacteriaceae; genus Bog-257. Next base: position 76,023 of record CAWCEH010000005.1, on the reverse strand, counting down.
GTGACGGCGGCGCTGGAACAATGCATCGAGCGATTGAACCAGATGCGCGAGGAAGAAGGCCGCGGTGCAGCGATGGAGTTGCGCGAGCGAATGACTCATCTGTCCTCGGCCACCCACGAAGTGGACCAGCTTCGCGGCAAGGTCCTGAAGGCCTACCATGAGAAGGTGCATGGACGCATGCAGGAGCTGCTGGGCGCGCATGCCGATCCTGACCGCATTCTCCAAGAGGCGGCCATGCTCGCCGAGCGCAGCGACATTCAGGAAGAGATCGTGCGGATGAAGAATCACATCCAGCATTTCCTCTCGCTGCTCGAGGCCGGCGGCGAGGTCGGAAAGAAGCTCGACTTCCTGCTGCAGGAGATGAACCGCGAAGCCAACACGCTGATGTCGAAGACCACGGGCGTGGCTGGCGAAGCGCTGCGCATCACCGGCCTGGGATTGGCCATGAAATCGGAGATCGAGAAAGCGCGTGAACAGGTGCAGAACCTCGAATGAGCGGCATCATCTTCATCATTTCGGCTCCGTCAGGCTCCGGGAAGTCCACGCTCACCAATGAAGTTCGCCGCGTGGTTCCGAATCTCGAATTCTCCATCAGCTATACCACCCGGCCGCCACGAGGCAGCGAGCAGTCAGGGCGCGAGTATTTCTTCGTCTCTCGCGAAGAGTTCAAACGCATGCTGGCCGAGGACGAATTCCTGGAATACGCCGAAGTCTTCGGCAACTACTACGGAACGGCCAAGCGGTTCCTGCGCGAAGCGACCGCACGCGGCCATGACTTGCTGCTCGATATTGACGTGCAGGGCGCCGCCCAGGTGAAGCAGAAGGTGCCCGAAGCGGTGAGCATCTTCATCCTGCCGCCGTCGCGCGAAGAACTGGAACGGCGCTTGCGCCGCCGCGCCGAGGCCGACGACGATCTGCAGCGCAAGCTGCTCGGGGATGGCGCCCGCCCCTTCAATACCGAAGACATTATCCAGCGCCGGCTGCGGACCGCCTCCCATGAGATTGAGAATTTCTCCCAGTACGACTATATTTTGGTCAACGATCGGCTGGAGCAGTCGATTGACATCCTGAAGTCGATCGTGGAGGGCGAGCGACTGAAGCGTTCCGATTCCGCCCTGACAGCAAAGGATGATGCGGTGCTGGCCATTGCCCATGGCGCCTTACGGACGCAGATGCTCCACCAAGTGCAGACTATCCTGGCAACGTTCGATCTTTTCCGTTTACCCACCGTCACGGAGTGACCTATGAAACTGGTTGAAGGGTTCGACAGCAATTATCGCTATGTTCTGGTGGCCGCGCGGCGCGCGCGTCAACTGCAGAATGGTGCCCGTCCCGTAGTAGAGTCTCACTCGCGCAAGCCCTGCCGTATCGCCGAGGAAGAAATCCAGGCGGGCAGAGTGAAATGGGAGATTCCGCAGGTTGTAAAAACTCCGCTGGAGTCGGCCAGCGAGATTCTGGATCATGCCGTGGGCGGCGACGGCGACGACTAGGGGCGATGAAACCTTACGTCACTTCTCGAGCGAGAGTCGTTATTCGCTCAGACGCGCGAACCGGGTAGGGACGAACCCAAAAATCCGGGCCCCATTTCGCCCCGGCTTTGCGTGACATGGGGTGTAGGAGGGACGAAAAAAGTTAGTTTAGTGCTGCAGTTGGATAGTCTGCGGCGAACGGTAATAGGAAGCATGCTTGCCAGCGCCGAAGCCGCAGTCCCGCTTGCGGGACGAAAGAGCTTAGCCCAGCGCTTTAGCACTGGGTAGGCGTGTTTAAGAAACCGAGTCCCGTAGGGACGGCAGTGCTTGCTAGGGGACTTCAGTCCCCGTACGAATCGCGAATCGCAAACGCGGCATCAACTAATCAGGCACTCATGAAAATAGCACTCGGTGTGAGCGGCGGGATTGCAGCCTACAAGGCCGCCGAAATCGTTCGCCTATTGCAGGACCGTGGCGTGCGCGTGCAGGTCATCATGACCGCGGCGGCCCAGGAGTTCGTTCGCCCGCTGACCTTCGCCGCTCTTTCCGGCGAGAAGGTTATCACCAGCATGTTCGGCTCGGCGGCCGAGCAACCCAATCTCGACTCCGCGGTCGAACACATATCCGTTGCGCAATCTATCGACGCGCTCCTGGTCGCTCCCGCCACCGCCGACACAATCGCCAAATTCGCGCAGGGCATGGCCAACGATTTCCTCAGCACGCTTTACCTGGCGACGACGGCCCCGGTCATCATTGCGCCCGCCATGAACGTCAACATGTGGGAGCATCCAGCCACGCAGGCGAACCTGGAGGTCCTGCGCCGCCGAGATGTAACCGTCGTCGAGCCGGGCAGCGGCTATCTGGCCTGCGGGATGATCGGCGCGGGGCGTCTGGCGGAGCCGGAGCAAATCGTCGCTGCCACGTTGGAGCGCCTCGGCGTCGCGCAAGACCTAGCGGGTGAGACCGTGCTCATCACCGCCGGGCCTACGCACGAGCCTATCGATCCGGTGCGCTATCTCGGGAATCGGTCCAGCGGCAAGATGGGATACGCGCTCGCGGAAGCCGCGCTGCGGCGAGGAGCGAAGGTCATCCTGGTGAGCGGGCCGACTGCGCTGCAACCTCCTCCCGCGGCGGAAACGATGTTCGTGGAGACGGCGCAGCAAATGCGGACAGCGGTGCTCGATCGCTGGGAGCAGGCCAGCTTCATCATCATGGCGGCCGCAGTCGCCGACTACCACGTTAAGAATATTTCGGCCGAGAAGATCAAGCGCACAGCGCGCTGGAGCTGCAACTCGAACCCAATCCCGACATCCTTGCCGATCTCGGCAGCCTTACGCCACGCGACTGGCAAGCGTTCGCCGGTGCTGATCGGCTTCGCCGCTGAAACCGAGAACCTGCTGGAGAACGCCCGCGCGAAGCTAACAAAGAAGCGGGTTGACGCCATCGTTCTTAATGATGTTTCGCGTTCGGGCATCGGCTTCGACAGCGACCGCAACGAGGTGACAATCGTTACCGTGAACGAAGCCGTCGCCGTACCCGAAGCCAGCAAGCTGGAAATCGCGAGGAAAATTCTCGAGGCCGCCGTCCATCTTCGGCAGCGGCAGGCTGCGCCTGTCCCCGCATCAACCAGCAGCGCGAATCTTTAGGCTGCTTGTCCCGCCATCTCTATTCATTGTGTCATCTCGACCGAGGACTTCAGTCCGAGCGGAGAGACCCGCTTTCCTTCCCCTTTTTTGCTACCGGTTTAACCGTGCCGTAGAATCGCAGCATCGCCTTCACCACATGACTCTCGACCCCAACACCAAATCCGCACTCCGCGAGCGCCTCAACTTCTATCGTGAACTGGGCGTCGGTCCGCTGTATCGCCGCGACGTTCTGGAGCGCGCCGACACGTTACCATCGGATGATTCCGAAGTTGTCGTTGCAGTTGAGTCTGTCGAATCGCCCGCTGCCGAGTCCGAAGATCGCGTCGCCCTTCTTAAAGTCATCGCCGATGACATCGGCCCCAACTGCCAGCGTTGCAAGCTGGCGAAATTGGGGCGCAAGCAGATTGTCTTCGGCACTGGCGATCCACATGCCGAGCTGATGTTCATCGGCGAAGGCCCGGGAGCTGACGAAGATCAGCAAGGTCTGCCGTTCGTTGGTCGCGCCGGCCAACTGCTGAACAACATGATTGCCGCCATGGGACTGCAGCGCGAACAGGTGTACATCGCCAACATCGTGAAGTGCCGCCCCCCAGGAAACCGCACGCCCGAGCGCGATGAGTGCGAAACATGCTCGCCGTTCCTGATGCGGCAGATTGGCGTCATTCGGCCGAAGATCATCGTGGCGTTGGGCGCGACAGCCGCCAAGAACCTGCTGAGCGTGAACGACTCGATGGCCTCGTTGCGCGGACGATTCTATGATTATTCGCCGCCGGGCATCGCCGGCGAATCTGATGGACCGTTTCAATGCAAGCTGGCAGTCACCTACCATCCGGCGTTTCTGTTGCGCGATCCACGGCAGAAAAAGGAAGCCTGGAAAGACCTTCAGATGGTGATGCGCTATCTTGGGCTCAGTGCGCGCGCGGGAAAAGAGAGTGCTGGAGATGGCTAGGTTTGCATCGATTGATTGCTGTGATCCATTGCTTTGAAGGGACACGGCTTCAGCCGTGCCGGAAGTCGCCGGAACACCAGTGGCTTTAGCCGCTGAGGGGGACTCCCTTCTTATTTAGCGTTCCGAATTCCGAAGATAAGCAACCTGATTGCGACATGCATTCAAACTCGAAATGCGAATCTCCTCAGGGGCTAACAAGGGTGTGTGAGAACTGTGCCGTCCCTCAACCACCCCAACAAGCGCAAAAGCGGCGCTTGTCGGGGACCCCGGTACGGGACTCGGGGTTATTTTCCACTTACCCAGCACTCCGCCTATGGCTCCGTGCTGGGCTAAGCTCTTTCGCCCCATTCGGGACTCGACTTCCCGCAACCTTTCCGCTGTACCAACCCAAAACGAGTTCTGGCACATTCTCTGAAGCCCAATTTTTTTCGTGCCGGTTTGCGGCCCATCCGAAGCTGGTCCTCTTCAAAGCATCAAATCCGCCGCCGATTCTTTCGCAACTGAGGGTGGTGGTCTAATCCCATGCCGCAATTCTGCGATGTGGCTGTGCCGGTTCCGCTCGACGCCACCTTCACCTATCGCATTGCCGACACCGAGCCTTGCGTCGGCGGCCGCGTTATCGTGCCCTTCCGCGAGAAGCGCTTGTGTGGCATCGTCACCGAACTTCACGACCGCGAACCAAAATTTCAAACCCGGCGCGTGAGCCAGGTGCTCGACTCGGCGTCCGCGCTGACGCCCGAGCTCATGCAACTGGGCCGCTGGATTGCGCAGTACTACATTGCGCCCATCGGCGAAGTCTTTCGCACCATGCTGCCGCTATCCGCGGAGTTCCGGCGAGTGCTCGGTTACCACATCACCGAGAAGGGAATTGCTGCGCTGCATGCTGCATCCACGATCGGATCCTCATTGCGGTCGCACAAAGAGCCTGAACACCAGATGCTGGAATACGCCGTGCTAAACCGTCTTGCTGATGGCGAAGTAACACGCGAAGCGACTCTGCGTTCGGCGACGGGAGCGTCGAGGTCTTTGCTGCAAGCGTTGCTACGCAAGAAGTGGATCGCTCGCGACGATCTCAGTGATGTTCGCGATGCCAGCCGCACCGTGCAGATCGCAACCTTGAAGGATGTGACCGGTAAGCTCAACGCCAATCAGCAGAAAATTGTGGACTACTTGCGCAACCAGGAGAACCAACGCACCCCGGTAGAGGCTGTCCGCGAGTTGGTGGTTCCGAAGACTACACTGCAAACGCTGGTGAAGCGGGGCATCGTTGAACTCAGCCAAGAGGCTGCTGCCTTTCGCATGTCGGGGATGAAACCTCGCAAGCTGGAGTTCCTGTTCACGCCCGCGCAGAAGGCGGCGCTCAACACAATCATCAGCGCCACGGAGGAACGCCAGTTCCTGCCCATGCTGCTGCACGGCGTCACCGGTTCCGGCAAGACCGCCGTGTATCTGTCGGCGATGCAGGCGGTGCTGGCCAAGGGACGCTCTGCCATCTTGCTGGTCCCGGAAATCGGTCTCACCCCTGCCGTCGCCGCCGATCTGCACCAGATCTTCGGGGACGAGGTCGCGATCCTCCATTCGGCACTCAGCGACGACGAGCGGGCCGAACAGTGGAAACACATCCGGAATGGCGAGTCCCACGTTGTGGTAGGTACGCGTTCCGCCGTTTTCGCGCCAGTGCTGGACTTGGCGCTGATCGTAGTGGATGAGGAGCACGACCACTCCTACAAGCAGGAGGAAATGCCGCGCTACCACGCCCGCGACGTTGCGGTGATGCGCGCCAAAATGTGCAACGCTGCCGTGGTGCTGGGCTCGGCTACGCCGTCGCTGGAGACGTACTACAACGCCGTCAACGGCAAGTACCGGCTGCTGGAGTTGCCCGAGCGTATCGAGAAGCGGCCGCTACCCGAGGTCCAGATCCTCGACATGCGCGAGGAATTCCAGCGCACCCGAAAAGACGAACCGCTCTCGCGCAAGCTGGTGGAGGAGATTGGCGAACGGCTGGCGCGCAACGAGCAGGTGATGGTGCTGCTGAACCGGCGCGGCTACTCCGCCTTCGTGCTCTGCCGGGAATGTGGCGAGAGCGTGCAATGCAAGAACTGCGCCATCTCCATGACCTACCACAAGCGCGAACACCGGCTGATGTGCCATTACTGCGGCTACACGCGCCCCGCGCCCCGGACTTGCCCCAAATGCGGCAGCGAATTTGTGCAGTATCTCGGAACTGGATCGGAGAAGCTGGAGCACATCCTGCACGGCATGTTTCCGCAGGCGCGCATTGCCCGTCTCGACCGCGACACGGTCCACGGCCGCGACGATTTCGAGCGCATGTTGAGCGCGCTGCAGGCCGGCGAAATCGATCTGCTAGTGGGCACGCAAATGATCGCCAAGGGACACGACGTCGCCAACGTCACGCTGGTCGGCGTCGTCGGCTCCGACGCCGCGCTCAGTTTTCCCGACTTCCGTGCCGCCGAGCGTACCTTCCAGTTGCTCACGCAAGTTGCGGGACGCGCGGGGCGAGGCGACACCCCTGGCAAAGTTGTGCTACAAACATTTTTCCCAGACCACTACGCGATCCAGTTCGCCGCCGCGCACGATTACCATGGCTTCTACGAAAAAGAAATTCGCTTCCGCAGCTGGACGCATTACCCGCCGTTCAACGCCGTTAGCAACGTGCTGGTGCGTAGCAGCAAACTCGACGAGGCGCTGGCCTGGTCGGGCATTCTGGGGAAGTGGTTCGAGGCGACCCGGCTGGCAGGTATACGGGTCATGGGGCCTGCAGCCGCGGTGATCGTGCGACTGAAGACCGAGTACCGCTATCACTTCCTGTTGAAGTCCGCCAGCCGCGAACGTATGAACGCCGCGCTGCGTTCCATGCTTGCCTATGCCGACACGCAGAAGATTCCACGCAATAATCTAGTAGTGGATGTGGATGCGTTGTCGTTGATTTAGCTTTCAGCCGTCAGCTTTCAGCCTTCAACCCGAACCGACATCATTACAAGGTCTTTCAGAAGGAGTGCGCGCCTGGCGCAATGCTGTATGCATCTGCCAACCGCTGTGCTTACCAGCGCTACCCCGGCCACGCGCCCAGTGCTCTCCGCACCAGCACCAACTGTCCCAAATGATAGGCGCCGTGATCGGCGGCCAGCAGCACTTCGCGCAGCAGCGTCTGGCCTTCCCCATGAGGCAAGGGCTTGAACAGGTCATGCGAAGTGTCCCTGACCAGGTCGCGCAATTCTTCCTGAGCTTTCAGGATGGCCTTCACGCTATCGTCCCACGCTTTGTCACTTGGGGGAGTTGCGGTCTTCGGCCAGTAACCCTCGGGCCACTTTGGCGACTTGTGCCTTGCGTCGCGGCTAAACTCCAGGATGTCCCACAATGCCAGACGAATGTGCTCGAGCAACTGCCACGCCGAATGTGGGAGTCCTTCGGGCACCTGACCGCGCAGTTTGGCAGGGAGGCCATCCAATGTCGTGCTCAAGTCGGCATGTGCCTCATTCCAGTCGATCATCTTAGCAAGTTGTTGACGCAGGAGTTTGTCGTGATCCATGAGACCTCGCAGGGAAGAAATTGTCACTTGTGTGTGATGTGATTCGCCGCCCAGTGGATGGTAATTTCGGCGGAAGGTCGCCTATGGGAGGCTTGCTGCTGAGAAGAGCAATAAGAGCCTGAGATGCGAATCGCAACTGATCACTAACCCCTAACCACTGCTTTTCCTTCTTCGGCGCTGTTGCAAGACTTCGGCGGCGTCAGGATTCACCAGTACGGTGAATCCGTTATGCATGGGATGGTGGTCCCACTGCACCAGGACAGCACGTTCGCCTTCGATGCCGCCACCAAGCACGCGTCCCAGGCTCAGCAGCGAACGGCTGCCGCAAATCTCGCAGGATTCCCCCGCGCTGTTACTGATGATCTCGCAATCGGCGCATAGCACCGCTTCCAGCAGAGGGACGGAATTCAGCTCCACGCCCCACTTGTGGCCGTTGTCCATAGTTAAGTCCCTGCTGTAACCGTAGCCGTCCGGGGACGAGTGGGGAAGTACCTTTGCGGTAGCGGGAAGCAGAAGAGTAAATGGTCTGAGAGGGGGCGGTTCGCGCCGTCGAAAATCATTGACCACGAAGGGCACGGGGCTTTGGTTTCTATCGCGTCTTGTCCTTTCGAGGAGCGGTGGGACTTGATTGCAACCGCGCAACTCCGCAGCTATCCCGACACGTCCGTCGCGGCGCGGGGTGGCAGCAGATTATGGTTTAGCGCAAACAATGCCAGTTCAAGCCGGTTGCCCACTCCCAGCTTGTTGAAGATATTGGTCAAGTGGCGCTTTACAGTTTCTTCGCTGATGCCGAAGGTCGTCGCAATATGCTTGTTGGTCGAACCCTCGGTGATCAGGGTGACGACCTCGAGTTCGCGGCCGGTCAGTCCGAAGGTCTTGCGTGAAGGTGGGGCGGTTTGTGCTGCGAGGTCGCGCAGCACCTGCACCAGGTTCTGCACCGGACGTCCCTCCAGCCAGTACTGGCCCTGCATCACAGCGCGAATGCAAGCAGACAGATGTTCCACGACCGCGTCTTTCAACACGACGCCGCGGGCGCCGAGTTGCAGCGCCTCCAGGATCTGCCGCTTGTCCACGAGTCCAGTCAGGACGATGGTGCGAGTGGAGGTGGTCTCCGTGGTAAGTTCGCGCAAGGCATCCATTCCGGGCATCTTCGGCATGGCTAGATCCAGCAGCAAGATGTCTGGCCTGTAGGTGCGCACCATGTGCAGCGCCTCGACGCCGTCCTTGGCTTCGGCCACGATCTGCATCTGGTTATCAGCCTGCAGCATGTTACGCAGACCGATGCGCACCACGGGATGATCGTCGGCAATCAGGACCTTGATGGGAGTTACAGCTACCTTGGCCATAGTCATAGGGCTCGCAGATGATTTCTTAGGCGGCCGATCCCCTGGCCGGAAGTACGTCCGGACCGAGTCTCTTCACAAATTCGTGCTCCACGGCGTCAAGTGCAGCCGCAGTCTGATCGAGCATGTGTTCTGTCTCGCTGAAATCGCCGTGTTTCCCCATTGCTTCCAAACTCGCGCAATACTTCGTGACATAGACCGCACCCAACAGCAGGCTGCTGCCCTTCAGATAGTGGGCCCGGTTGCGAAGCTCCTCGGCGTGTCTCAGTGTAAATGCATTACGCAACTGTGCAAGTGTTTGCCGGGCCTCGGTCAAGTATTCGCGGCAAAGATCCACAAGTTCCGCGGGCCTCGAAGCTGTCGCCTTTTGCAACTGCTCGAATGCGCCGGAGGCTATTAGATTGTCAGTCACGATTCTTGCGCTCCCACGTAGCGCACGTTGCCCCATAGTTAATCCTTCTGAGCCGTCCCCGTCAAGACCGGAATGCTGCAGCGCACCATTCCGGTGGTAATTTGCGCCGCTAATCGGTTAGGCACTCAGCGAATGACCGCCAGCACTACCGGGTCGGCGAGACGCCGATGCGTGCCTGAACCCTGAGCCCCGAGACACAGTGGTGGCTTCGCCGATTTCCCAATTGGGTTGCGCAGGATGCTACCGGGGTGAGAGGACCGCCGTTACTTCTCGCGGCTATAAACAATCTTCAGCTTGTCGGCTTCGAGAATGCGAGCCACCTGATTGCGGGCGTGTACCGCCCATGGGCCGGTGCCATCCAGCTTGAGATAGCGCCTCCAGTGGGGAAGCGCCTGGCGCGGCTGCCGCAGGCGTTCGTAAGCGAGCGCCAGGTTGTAATGGGCATCGGCATAGGTGGGAGCCAGCCGAATGGCGGTGGTGTAGGCTACAACCGCTTCCCCGATGCGGCCCGTCTCGTCCAGAACATTGCCAAGATCAAAATAGGCCAGCGCATAACGCGGGTCCGCTGCCACAGCCTCGCGGTAATGATTCTCGGCGGAAACGAAATCCTGCCGGTTGTAATACAGGGTACCCAGATTGATATGGGCCGGGGCATGATCGGGCTCGATCTGCAGCACCTGCAGATAGGTTTGGATGGCTTCGTCGTGGGTGCTGGGATGCTCTTCCAGGGTCACACCTCGGGCAAACAGATCGCCCGCGGTATCGTACTTAGCGATGGGCTTGACTTTTACCGACGACACGACCATTCCAGTGCTCGCAAAGTCCATGACGAACTGACCGGCAATGGGTTCGACGGAGCGGCCCTCATGCCGGTAGGCCACGCGCGAGCCAACGCTGAAAGCACTGGCTTCGAGTAGTGGGTTCTCCATGCCGGCCACCTGCTTTAGCATGGCTTGCAGGGATTCGCGGATCGCCGCCGGACGCACACGTTTGGCGCGAAGATCACGCACTTTCGTGAGCTGAAGCAGATCGAAGAAGGTGAAAGTATCGGAAATGGAGACGAGACCTGCTTTTTGCCAACCAGCCAGTTGGTTGGCCGAGATGTGCAGGATCCGTAGGACGTCCGCTCGACAGAATTGATTCATTTAGGCTCGGCTCAAGAACGCCGCAGAGCTTGTCATGATTATGAGCGGAAGCAAATTCTGACGCAAGTGGAAAACGGCGCAAAGCGGTGGAAAACAGGGGTTTGCGTCCCTTTACGGTTTTGGTAACCCCCAGTTACAATCGGGACAAGGCCGACGTAGCTCAGTTGGTAGAGCAGTCGATTCGTAATCGACAGGTCATCGGTTCAAGTCCGATCGTCGGCTCCAGTAAACCCCTGCGCATCTTGTATTTCCTAGCTGCATAACGGTTCCGATTTTCGAGTGTTTTTCGATTGTGTCGTAAATTGTGTCGTTCCTCCCTTCACATGACCCTCCTGTTCCTGTCATCGATGGCCTGCCTAAGAGGCTCGAGGTCAGGATGCTGATAGATCATCGTCGTGCGCAGGTCCGCGTGTCCCATAACGTCGCAGACAAGCGCAGGATTCTTGGTCTGAGCCATCGCATACGTTCCAAATGCGTGCCGTGCATGGTAGAGGACTAGCCACTTCGGCAGTCCCGCCATGGTTCGGGCTCTGCGAAACTGCTTGCTAACCGTAGTCAGATGGCCGACTCCCGACCGCCTTGACGGAAACAACCAGTCACTGTTATCCCCGGCTCGCAATCGGAGTGCATCGAACACCCGGTTGCTTAACGGCACCCAGCGGCGGGCTTTCCGCGATTTGCCGTAAGGATTGAAGTAAAGCCGCTTGTCCCAGTGGACGTGCTCCCATCTCATGCGAAACACTTCCGTGGGTCGGAGTCCCATGTCTCGCACGATCAAGATCACGTCTCGCAACGGTTGGTTGGCCACCTCCAACAACTTCGCCTCCGTGGCATCATCCAGAATCCCGTCGCGGCCGGTTTCTTCGGCCAAGTGAATGCGGGGCGCCTGGTGAATCAATCCGTCCCGAACCGCCTTGCCAAGCATCACCCGAAGCGTTCGACGGGCCTGATTACACCATGCTGGCGATCCAGGGAACGGGATCATGCTCACCGCGTCGGTGGTAATGGTGTCCAGGCGCATCCCTGCAAGGGAAGTGCTTTTCAGTCGTTCCCATCCGAAACGGTAGTACTTCTGCGTGTTGGGCTTCAGTTGGTGCGTGTTATCCACCCAATGGAGAAAGCGTGAACTGTACTCACGCAGTGTCGGTGCCTTGTTGGGCACAGCAGATGGACCGCGTTCCTGGATACTTGCTATCAGCGCGGATTCGTACTGCCGTGCTTTGCTTTCGGTTGTCTGTTTTGTTGAGCAGCGGTACCGCTTCCCAGCAATGAAGAAGTGAGACCACCAGATATGTCCTCGTTTAAAGAGCGACACGGTTTCCTTCCTTCCTTGCCTCGGTTCGCACGGACGGAACAACGGTGTTGCTCTTGACGAAGTTTACTAGCTCGGCCTCTTCGTACAAAACAGTCTTTCCCAACTTTGCATAAGAAGGTCCGATACCTACCGCACGCCAATAGCGCAGCGTGCCCGCCGGTTTATGCAGGAAGTCGGCTGCCTCGTTTGTGGTTAGCAGGTTCATCGTCAGTGTTCCAAAAACATCTATTTACCGAACCCTGATGTGCTCGCTTTCGTCCTTTGCGGTGCAGCCATTTACCGCCACGGACTGTGGCAGGTTTTTGGAACGCTGGCTTTGGGCTGACCCTTGCAGGACGTTCACGCAGCTGTGCAAAGGTGACAACCACGCCGCGATTTCTTGCGGTTGTCCACCTCTCACTTATGAGAAGCGGTACGAAATGGTGGATTTCGCCCGGGAGCGGCGCGAAATCGGTGTTTTCGCCCCGCTCCTATAGTTGGTGTAGAGCGGATTGTTTCAAGCGGGCTGGTCTCCCAGCACGGGGGAATCGTGGATTCCGTGGCCAGTGCTCAACTAAGTCCGATGGAGCGTCAAACCACTCGAACAGTTGCGGGAATCTCCTGCTGTCGAACTCCAGCAAGACTGGTCTCGGCTTGGGACCGCTAAACCGATGGAGACGTAACTCGTCCAGAGTCTTTCCCTCCAACCAGAACTTCTTGTCGCCATATTCACCGTGGGTGACCGGCATCCTGGAATAAAGGGCGTACTCTACTGGTCGTCCAACAATATCCCACGTCAATACCTCTCCATGCGTGACGCCCTCTTCTGATTCCTCCGGCGCGCTCATTTCGCTGGAAGGATAAAACAACTCGAACATGCAATCGCGCACTGCGCAAACTCTAACGTACAAATTGGCGCGCTCTTGAGCTGTAACCTCCCTAATTAGCTCAGCACCTTCGCCTAACATTGTGTGGGCATTGCGATGCCGGCGTCGGCCACGATTCAGAGCACAAATAAGGGTCCGTGCGAGCAACATACTGGTATGCAGGTGTTCAAAAATTGGCATACCAGAAATCGCCCTGATAAGTTCGGCCCCAAATTCGTCTCTCGCGCGCGCCGCGCCGCGCTTTTCTTTGGCGTCCATGGCCTGTATGTATGCGCCCTCAAGATGGTCGTATCCCTTGCCAGCCTTCTTAGGATCGTCTTCGTTCTCACCAACGTCGTCTGTTTTGTCTGACTCCCTCCCGTCGCTCCTCAAATGGGCTGTGCTTCGGTCTGAGTTAAGGATTTCACGGCAACCGATGGTCACAGCCAGCATCTCAACGTTGCAGTGTTTACGGTCGAGCAGGGAAACAAACGGGAAAACCGAGCCCCAAAGGGTAGCGGGCTGGGCTTCTAGGCCCTTTCGCTTACCAAGTGCTTCCATCTTGGCCCCGGTTGGAGCGTCCGGTCCCCGCATGTCAATTGCGCGCCGTACCGCATCCCATCCAGATACGGCCTTGGGCGGACAGGCTGGTCCCTCCACATGCGTGTAAATTCCCCACCAGTCGGGTCCCAATGGGTTTACATATCCCCACCGTGCGCCTCGGTCACCCCGATAGACAACCTGAACGGTTTCACCGACAGATAGAATCTTGCCGCAGCGAGCACAAAGCTGGTAAGCATCAGCCAAATGCACAAGGTGATGGCCGTAGGGTGCGGGTTTCGTGATACGGCTCATTCTTCACCACGTGTACGCTTGTTGTTCCAGTAACGAATCTTTTCCGCCGAATTGGGATCACCAAATTCTTCGATTGACGCCGCGGCATAGGTACAGCCCTTAGTCTTTCGGTATTCCACGGCTTTCAGAATGCGGTCGATGTCAGGCACCTCTCGGTAAGGAGCGCCTTTCTTCAAAGCCGCGCGCCTCGTTTCCTTGCCAATAGTGCTAGCCGGTTTTCTAATGTCAACAAGGGGAAGCCCGACGCCGGGCGCAACTTCACGAATATCAGCCGCCCCCTCATTCTGGTGGTTCGGGCTGTTATTTTTGGATTCGACTCTGGAAGCGGTGAGCGTTTCCTCGCTTCGGAGAGCGGTCTCCACTCGGCCTGCGGTATGATCGGACGCTTCGCGGTTATTGCTGACCTGTGAGGCATCAACTAGGGCAGCGTCCAGTGTTGACAGTAATTCACGAGTAAGAGATGCCCGGTGCAGGAGTTGACTATCGACCACTGGGACAATCCACTCAGGAGGAAGCCAAGGCTTTTCCGGCCGGTGAGGTGTTCCATCACACGCACACCGCAACCACCACTCAAGGGGCTCCAAGTACTTGACCCCGTCCTGGGTGAACGTGCGAGGCCCTCCGTGGCCGATGCATTGCGCTCGCAATCTGCTCAGAACCTGTTCTTCAACCCATTTCCCCGCGCTCCCGGCAACAGCAGGATTTGATCTAGCAAGGGCAAGATATTTCCCCGCCCATTTGTGGACCGCAGCGGACACTCTTTCCTTCCATTCCGAGAGATGTCTTCCTAGCTCATCGCGCTTCGCACTGTCGGTATCGATCGTGCGTAGAGATTCAAACGCGGCGGCGCTGGTATCAGCTTTCGCTTTCCACAGTTCGGAACCGAAAAGTCTGTTCAGACGACTGAGAGTATCCAGATGTTCCACTTCCGATGCCGTTGACAATCGCTCCATGGTAGTTGCCATGGGCGCAACCGGCGGTTCTTTTTTCGGCGATGACGAGGCGCTCATGCCGGTGGCTATAAGAGCCTTCCGATGAGACCGTGTGAGCACTCCACGAAGGGCTACGGTGAGTGATGATTGTGCGCCCAGAATAAAGGTCTCGCTCTCCTCAATGCCGAGAGTGCTCGATTCGTCTCCACTTGGGGGATTCATCGGCGACCCGCCTATCCTAGTACCGATCCCGCGTGGCACGGCCCACCATGGTAGTTGGAACACCGGGGTTGGCGCGGAATCTCCTGGAACATCCGAGGCATCACCCCAGAGGTCCGACCAATCGCCACAAACATGCCGCATAAACTCCCGCACGCGACCATTGAGGTTTTCTTCTGCTCGATCCAAGGCGCTCACATGCAGAAAGAGCGAGAGACCCGTCGCAGCACGTTCATAAGCAAAGTCAGCGGGCTTTTTCCCGCCGAGGTCATCCATATTCCTCCGCCCAAGCTCGAAGCAGGTCTTGTAGTACCGAGTGGTCGAAGCGCCCAGCGCCTTCTTCCACACTTCCAGCCCAGAATAAAGTTCGGAGAGCTTCTGGGCATTTTGTGCCGCACGGATGGCTTCCGCGGTTGAGTGCTCACATCGCACGGTTTCGCGCTGCAATTCGTCGCCAAATTCTTCCATAGCGGCGACCTGAGCATCCACGTGTTCCTCGGTCAGCCGCGTAAATTTGTTACGTTTTTCCATACCACCTTCACGGCGGTTCCCCGTTTTGAAATGAAAGTGAACACCCTCGGCTATAAGCCGATGGGCGCTATCCCGCCTTATCGCCCCGGGGCGGCCAAACCGCAGTCTATCCAGACGACTGGTATATGAGCAGTCTCAGCTTCTGGGCTCATGAAGTCCATGAGGCCGATATCGCTGCTGAGAAGAAAGAGGCTGCTGAGTGCTTCCGGCGCGGCCTTCAACTTGACCCACCATGCCGCCCTACAGGCCTCTATTGGCTGCGCTAACTTCGTGGACAGAGAACCCGAGGGGGCCGCATCTCGCCGCAACGCGCACAAAGTTGGTAACCATCAGCCAAATGCACGAGGTGATGATGGCCGTAGGGTGCGGACTTCCTGATACGGGTCAGTGTTCACCATGTGCACGCTTGTTGTCCCAGTAACGGATCTTGTCCGCCCAAGTGCGATTGCCAAATTCTTTGATTGACGCCGCGGCATAAGTGCAGCCCGTAGTCTTCTGGTATTCCACCGCTTTCACAATACGGTCGAGCTCAGGCACCTGTCGGTAAGGCGCGCCTTTCTTGAATGCCGCGCGTCCCGTTTCCTTAGCAATAGTGCCAGCCGGCTTTCTGATGTCAACCAAGGAAAGGCCGACGCCGGGCGCAAGTTCACGGATTTCGCTCGCTCCCTGGTTCTGGTCGCTTGGGCTTTTACGCGTTGGTGTTAACGCGGCAGTGCTTTCAGTCGGTGCCATCAGCTCGGGGAATCCTTGGATGAGGCCTATGATTCTCAGCTCGAATCTCTGCATCGCGTTTCGACAAACGTCTTGGGCGATCGGTAATAGTTCATGTTCGGTTTCCCTCAATTGCGCAATCCTGTGGTCCCTCCTATCGCCCAGATGTTTCAGCTCCGACTCCGCGCGCAGCGCCCTAGCTCTAAAGTAACGATGGAGTGCCCAAATTTCTCCGGGTTGCGACGTTGCAGGGAATTGAAAGCTAACATACCGCCGGTAGGGATCGGGGAGGCCCTACTCTCGCATAGTCGTCCGCACAGATTCTTACCCCACGTGATTCGCCTGAGAAAAGCAGACTACTGCTATCCGCAAGGATCCTCAATCTTCTCTTTCTGAAATGAATTTTTGTTTTTCCTATACGTCAAGTTCTCCAGATTTCTGCTCCTTGTCTTTATTGGAATTCGGCAAAAGGATCCCGTTCGGAAGTTCATCTAGAGACGTGTTCTTTGTCGTTACGCGCAGACTTTCCCTTAGGACATTCTGCGCTACGCCCAGGACATATGGGTTAAAGTCGCGAACGTGGACCTGATCGAGTTTGCGGATGACTCGGTCAATGGTTTCGTCGGCGAGGCTCTCAGCATTAGACGCGCTGCGCCAGTGAAATAGTTTTACCAATTTATGATGAAGAGTCTGATATTTCTCACCAGCCCGGCTGCGATCCGGATCCAGGCGTGCCAGGAATTTGTCCAAGCCCTCCCGAGTCAAATTGTGCGAACCGGAGCGGTCCACCACGGCCTCCGTCCCATCCGCCGAATCGGCGGATCAGGACCCTTCTACCTCCACTCTCCTTGGATGACAAACGCGGCCCAGTAGTACGGCGACTCCCATCGTTTCTGCTTCCACATCTCGATCTGGGACTGGCGCAGTGCCGCCGCCGGCTGCATGCCTTTTGTCAGCATGCCGCGGTAGAGGCCCTCCATCAACTCTGCCGTGGATACATCGTCTACCTTCCAGAGACTCGCTATGACGCGGCTGGCTCCAGCGTACATGAAGCCTCGCGTCAATCCCATAAGCCCTTCGCCCCTGATTTCCTTTCCCAGCCCTGTCTCACAGGCGCTTAGCACAACTAAGTCCGCCGGCAGGTTCAAGTTGTAGATATCCTGCAGTTGCAGGAAACCATCCTGCGGCCGACCTTGCCGATCGACCAGCGAAAGTACCAGTCCCGACAGCTCCGGGTGCTCGCTATTCAGCAGGCCGTGCGTAGCGAAATGGACGATTCGGTAGCGGGACAATTCCGGATCGGTCGCCGTTTTGAGGCTGGCCTTGAAATCGACAGCCATCATCCCTTTCCCGGCAGGCACTCCCGACAGGATAGCCTGGGCCTCGCGGCGACTAAAGGCCAGCCGCGGAAAGTGTAGCGCCTCACCACGTTCCAGGCCGACTTCGGTGGCCGAGCGAGTGAGACGGCCCTTCTCCAAAGAAGCCGAGAGGGAGGCCGTCTCAGCCTGCTCTGGCCCTCGCGCTGCTCCAGTTCTCTGTTCTTGACGCGGAACTTCGGACTCCTTACTCCCAACCGCTCTTTCCACTCGGGGATCATGTGGGTCGAAGACTGGATCCGCAAGCACCGCCACAACTTTGGGCGCCTCTTGACGTCCGTTAGTTTCCTGTCGCAGCACCGCCAGGGTCGACGCCGATGGCAGACTTATGACTTCGTGCCGAACCACAAGCGGATCGAAGGACGCTTGATTGGCCGTTATTGTCTCACGGTTCGAATTCAGGATTCTGTCGCTCGGCGGTTCCGGTAGGGCAGAGAATGGAATGTATTGCAGTGCGCCGTCGGCCACGAATACCAACCGCTTCCCTTTCAAAAGCGGTGCTGGCGGGCCCAACAACATCCAACTTAAGGCCTGGGCTGCCTGTGGGTATTGCGCTTCAGACTGCTCTAGGCGGGCCTGCCTTTGCGGTTCCGTCTGGCCCTTCACCTGCCGGTTGGGCGCAGTCAACAGCTTATAGAAGCGCCGAGCCGCTGCCTCGATGTCAGAACGTTTGGGCAATTGGAAGCTGCGGAGCGAGTCCGGACCCACGGTCCAGAGATAGCTGTGTTCTTCGCCGAGCGCATATTCCAACAGCAAGGTGTTTGCGTCCAACTGCTGTTGAATTTCTGGAGCACTCAGGGGCTGCGGTTGAGTCAACGCGGCGTAGCGCGGGCTGCTGGCTCGAATCTGTTCTTCGACTTGTTCGTACTGAACGAGAATCTCTTCAATCTCTTCCTTCAGGGCGGCCGCCCTTTCTTCAGTGTGCTTGCCCTTCAGCAGCTCCATTTGGACGGCTTCCTTGCCCTTGAGCAATTGCTTCAGGCTGCGCTCGCGTTCCAAAAGCGCCGTGTCAACGCCCTGGCGAATGTCGGCTTGTGCCTCGGCCAGGGTCTCCAGCAGGCTTCGCGCTCGCGCCCGCTCGCTGACCTCCAGCGCCCTAGCCTCATTCCCGTCAGCGGGATGCAGTTGATGCAGCCGCATCAGCACATCAATATAGAGGGCATAGTTGTTCTGCACCGTAGAGAAGTAAGAAGCACGCAGGTCTTCACTACGTACCTCAGTTCGCAGAGATTCAATGATTTTGATCGCCGCCTCAATCTGGCCCAGTGCCTCCCCAAGATTGCCGTTTTCCCGCTGAACCAAAGCGATGTTCCCACGGGTGGTAGCTTCTCCGGCACGATCCCCCACCGCGCGTGCCAGCGCCAGGGCCTGATTGTAATAATCCAGCGCCTTCTGCCTCTCCCCCAGCGAGTAGTAAACCCAGCCCATGTGGTTGAGCGTCTGTGCTTCTCCGGGGCGTCCCCCAATCGCGCGCGCTAGCACCAGGGCCTGATCGTAGTAATCCAGCGCCTTCTGCCTGTCCCCCAGTTCACTGTAGACGGCGCCCATGTTGTTAAGAGTCTCGGCCTCCCCGTCGCGGTCCCCAATCGCGTGACGGAGTTGCAGGGCCTGATGGTAGTAATCTAGCGCCTTCTGGCTTTTTCCCAGCCCGACGTAAGCCACGCCCATGTTGTTGAGCGTATAGGCCTCCCCGTCGCGATCCCCCACAGTGCGGGCGACCGCCAAGGCCTGATTGTAATAATCCAGCGCCTTCTGATGTTCTCCCAGCGCTTCGTAAACCACGCCCATGTTGTTGAGCGTGTTGCCTTCCCCAATGCCATTCCCCACGGCCCGGGCGAGGACCAAGGCCTGAGTGTAATAATCCAGCGCCTTCTGCCTCTGCCCCAGCTCGTTGTAAACCGCGCCCATGTTGTTGAGCGTTTGGCCTTGTCCGTAACGATCCCCCACAGTGTGTCGAAGCGGCAGGGCCTGGTTGTAATAGTCCAGCGCCTTCCGCCTGTCCCCTAATTCGTCGTAAACCGCGCCCATGTTGCTGAGCGTTTGGGCTTGGCCGTAACGGTCTCCCACGGCGAGCCTGAACTGCAGCGACTGCTTGTAATAGTCGAGCGCCTTCTGCCTGTCCCCCAGTTCGTCGTAAACCACCCCAATACCGTTGAGCGTGCGCGCTTCCCCGTCGCGATCTCCCACCGTTTGTCTGAGCGGCAGGGACTGATTGTAATAGTCCAGCGCCTTCTGCCTTTCTCCGAGATCGTCATAGACCCGGCCAAAGTTGTTTAGCGTCTGGGCCTCGCCGCCCCGATCACCGGCCAACCGAAACAGTGCAAGAGCTTCGCTGAGATACCCTTGCGCCTTCCGATTCTCACCCAAGTCGTAATACACGCTCCCCAGGTCATCGAGTGTTTTGGCTTCTGCTCGACGGTCTCCGGCGGCCCGCCAAAGCGGGAGGGCCTGCTCATACTTTTCGATCGCCCTTCGCTTCGATGCCGTCATTCCTTCCTTGCAAAGTTGCTCACCTTCGGCAAGAGCACTCAGCGCGACAGCACGAGTGGAATCTTGCGGCGTAGCTACTCGCATCTCTTCAATCTGTGCTCGATAGCTCCCGGCAACAGCGCCTTCCGGGGATTGTATTTCCATGTCGTAGATGCCTTGCTCTTTCGATACCAGGAACAAGGGCTGGGTTGATCCCGCCGGTACTTCCAGCCTCATCGTCTGCTTGCCGTCCGATCCCGATAGCGTGACGGTCACGGCGATGCCATGCGGCTCCACAACCATGTGCAGAAACTGGCCCGAGGCCGAGGTCACCTGATATGAATGATGCTGGCCGCCGGCCAACTCGCGTTCGATTGGCTTTCCCAACTCCAGCTCCGGGGCATCGTTGTCTGCCTGGCCAGCGGTGCTCAAACCAGCGCTTCATTGTCCCGCCACCGAGCGAGACTCGGCCCCAGTAGCGTTCACAGTCATCGGCACGAGAAGTAGGCTCGTCAATAGCATCAACCAAGCCTGTGCAGCCCATCGGCCGTTGGGGAGGTGACTGAAACTGCATCTGCGGGTTGCGAAGTCAGGGTGTTGAGCCGCGGGCAAGTTATGCTCAAGCAATTCCCGCCTAGCGCTCGGAAGCAGGGAACTCAGGCCCACTGCGAACTGTGCGGTCATGTCAGCGCCCCATGTGAGATAGGTTGGGCCGCTGATTATACAGCGTTTTTCTCATCCGAGTGGCGGGAAATCAACGCTCGAGGTCCCACTTCGGTGACCGGCCGTGTAACGTCTTGAACGTTGGAGAAGCTGAGAGTCATGGAGCACTTCTGAAGTAAACTGCTCGCCGAAGACCAGCACCCAGAAGCGAAGCTGGGACGGCAATAAACTCCATGAGTGCGTCTTGGTGCTTCACCCCTTCCGATGAAACTCCTACAAACAGCATTTGAAGGCCGCGAACCGAAACCTCTAACCAATCGGATAGAGAGGCAGCCAATCGGTTGACGGCCCAGCCCGCCGTGCCGCGTGGCCGACACGCGCAACTCCGACTTCATCGGGGGCTTGGGGCCGCCTCACCTTTTCCGGCGGCGCGCCGCGGGATTTCCCGGTGCTGTCCAGCCTTTGCGGCATTCCCAACACGGCGCAGGAGCGGTGCTCCTGTTCAGTCGCGCGCGATGTTTCTGCCGGACTTAGCCAGCATTTTCGAGGATCCGTGCTCCATATTCTAGTGGTGAAACCAAGCAAAACATTACGTAGCTTCCAGGAAAATTCAGCGCCGAGTATTACAAATGGGTGCGGCGAGGCCAGAAACGACTCTTGCGCTAGAGCAGTGTCCTCGGGTGGATGGTTTTTTGGGGCCAAGTAGACAGTGTTTATCTCATACGGGTCGTGGGAACCAACGGCCGGAAGCCCGACCCAGGCAGGCAGGCGAGCACGTAACGTTTTGAGCAAAATTACCATTACAGATGTGTGGTGAAGCAAAGCAGAAGTAACACCGTTTGGGCGTGGCGCGTTATGCTCTTAACACCCGACTTGCAGTGCCTGACCTTCGGGGTGGAGACATTACGGCACCCACAACCAGGCTTACTTTTCATCTTGGCGTCGGATCTTGCGTTCTCGCCCGCAACCGCATGTCGAGATCGCCAGAACGCGCGGCCCTACGACCGTCGCTCCATGCTTTGGTTGGTTCCAACCATTTGTTGCGCCGAAATGGGATATTCCGGGTGATATCCGGGATAGTAATATCCGTGGCTAAAGGACTGGTTTTGATGACGAACTCAGATTCGATTAGTTTGGCATCACGATTTCGCGGTTTATGTTGGACGGCAGGACGCGGAGGTACGCGCCTAGGACCGTTCCCGCGTTCCCTGTCACACCTGTGAAGTGGCACCGGCCACGAACAATACGATCGCTTGCAGCAGTAATGTACCTTAGATTCCACATTGGATCACAGCGCTTTAAGAAAGGGCAATCTATGTTGACGACAATCGATGCCCAGAATGTACCTGCTCCCAGGCCTTTGGTAACAGGTGAACCGCCAATGACGGATGTCGGCCGGATGGCGCGAGACTTAAATGTGCTGTTCAAAATTGCCAAGACGATTAATTCTCTTCGCAGTCTTGAGTCCTTCGGGAGCCGTATGCTGCAACTTGTGGGCGAGGTCATCCCAGTCGATTCTGGTGCGATTCTGATCATTCGACATATTGACGAGGAACCTAGCTCGATCATCACGTGGCATAGAGAGGCAGACGAACACAGCCAGCCAAATGTTCGCCGAGAAGTTGTGCTCCGTGCCTTATGGGAGCGTTCGGCAGTTCTCGCCGACTTCGCTTCTCCTTCCCGGGGCATAGAGCGGGTGCTTTGTGTACCATTGGTGGCACTGCAGAATGCCCTCGGAGTGATTTATCTTGTTAATGCCAATGCAGGGCAGGAATTTCCGGAAGACAACATCCACTTACTGAACTCCGTTGCTGGCATTGCGGCGGTGACGCTGGAAAATATTCTGATAGTGGAGTCTCTGCAGGATGAGAATCGTCGATTGCGGCAAGAGCTCGCACCGGAATACCCTATCATCGGCGAAAGCAAGTCCCTCCGCCACCTCACAGAATTAATCCAGAAGGTGGCCAGCGGCGATTCCACGGTCCTCGTGCACGGTGAGAGCGGGACTGGGAAAGAGTTGGTCGCGGTTGCCATCCACCAGAATAGCGCTCGTGCCCAGGAACCGTTCGTGGCGATCAATTGTGCTGCGATCCCCGAGGCGCTACTGGAAAGCGAATTGTTCGGTTACGAGAAAGGCGCGTTTACCGGCGCTGTCACCAGCAAGAGAGGCAAGTTGGAAGTTGCCAAAGGTGGCACGGTTTTTCTTGACGAGATTGGGGAGCTTGCTCCAACCATGCAGGCCAAGTTGCTTCGTGTATTGCAAACGCGGGAATTTGACCGTCTGGGCGGAACTCAGGCGATCAAATTCAGAGCGCGCGTGATAGCGGCAACCAACAAGAATCTTGATCTGGCCGTGAAGAACGGTGAGCTACGCCGCGATCTGTTCTACCGGCTCAACGTGGTTTCAATTGCTGTCCCTCCACTGCGTGAGCATTGTGAAGACATTCCCTTGCTTGCCATTTACTTTGCAACCAAATTTGCGCAAGAGGGGTATCCATTTGACTCAGGTGACCACTACAGGTAGTGTGGTGGCCCATGGAACGGGTGGTGGAGGATTATCCGCGGACTCTGGCGGAGCTCGAAGTTCGATTTAGCAGCGAGGAAGCGTGCCGGGAGTATCTGTTCCGCCTGCGATGGCCGGCGGGATGCAAGTGCCTACGCTGCGGCGAGAGCAAAACTTGGCCATTGCGATCCGGGCGCTGGCAGTGTGCCCGCTGCGGACATCAGGTTTCGGTAACGGCGGGAACAATTTTTCAGGGCACCCGGACGCCCCTGACGGTTTGGTTCCGGGCGATGTGGTGGATGACGAGTCAGAAGAATGGGATCAGCGCCCTGGGACTCCAGCGGGTTCTGGGCTTGGGAAGCTACCAGACGGCTTGGGTGTGTTTGCACAAACTGCGGCGAGCCATGGTAAGACCCGGGCGGGAACGACTCTCGGGAAGCGTGGAGGCGGACGAAACCTATCTGGGTGGGCTGGAAGAGGGTATGCGCGGTCGGCAGACCGAGAGCAAGGCGTTGATTGTGGTGGCGGCAGAGGAGGACGGCAAAGGGATTGGGCGAATTCGGATGCGGCGCATTCCGAACGCTTCGGCCCACAGCCTCATTTCCTTCGTGCAAGAGTCGGTTGAACCCGGCAGCGTGGTCCACACCGACGGGTGGTTGGGATATGAGCCATTGCAAGGGCGCGGCTACATTCATCGGCTCACGTTTCTGCGCGGACAGCAGAAATCCCCTTCGGAGCTGTTGCCGCGCGTGCATCGCGTGGTGTCGCTGTTAAAACGATGGCTACTGGGCACACATCAGGGAGCGGTGAGCATCGAGCATTTGGATGGCTATCTGGACGAGTTTACCTTCCGGTTCAACCGGCGCAAGTCGCACAGCCGGGGAAAGCTGTTCTACCGTCTTGTCCAGCAAGCTGTCGCCGTGGAGCCAACAACTTACAAGGCGATCATCCGGTCCGCACCGGCAGACTGGCCCTGAAACCACAACCCATTGGGGGTACCTGAGTGAAATAGATACCCCTCTTGCGCAAAAGTGTACAAATCGCCGGTTCCAGGGAATTTCTCCGGAAGCGCGATCGATGCTCATAAACTACAGCTGGCCGGGAAACGTCCGTGAATTAGAGAATGCTATTGAACATGCGATTGTAATGGGCTCCACTGACGTAATTCTTCCAGAGGATCTGCCAGAGGCGCTGCTGGAATGCCACGGCTCGCCACGCAGCGGTGCGAAATATTATGAATCCATTAATCAGCTAGAGGGGTATCCATTTGACTCAGGTGACCACTACAGGTAGTGTGGTGGCCCATGGAACGGGTGGTGGAGGATTATCCGCGGACTCTGGCGGAGCTCGAAGTTCGATTTAGCAGCGAGGAAGCGTGCCGGGAGTATCTGTTCCGCCTGCGATGGCCGGCGGGATGCAAGTGCCTACGCTGCGGCGAGAGCAAAACTTGGCCATTGCGATCCGGGCGCTGGCAGTGTGCCCGCTGCGGACATCAGGTTTCGGTAACGGCGGGAACAATTTTTCAGGGCACCCGGACGCCCCTGACGGTTTGGTTCCGGGCGATGTGGTGGATGACGAGTCAGAAGAATGGGATCAGCGCCCTGGGACTCCAGCGGGTTCTGGGCTTGGGAAGCTACCAGACGGCTTGGGTGTGTTTGCACAAACTGCGGCGAGCCATGGTAAGACCCGGGCGGGAACGACTCTCGGGAAGCGTGGAGGCGGACGAAACCTATCTGGGTGGGCTGGAAGAGGGTATGCGCGGTCGGCAGACCGAGAGCAAGGCGTTGATTGTGGTGGCGGCAGAGGAGGACGGCAAAGGGATTGGGCGAATTCGGATGCGGCGCATTCCGAACGCTTCGGCCCACAGCCTCATTTCCTTCGTGCAAGAGTCGGTTGAACCCGGCAGCGTGGTCCACACCGACGGGTGGTTGGGATATGAGCCATTGCAAGGGCGCGGCTACATTCATCGGCTCACGTTTCTGCGCGGACAGCAGAAATCCCCTTCGGAGCTGTTGCCGCGCGTGCATCGCGTGGTGTCGCTGTTAAAACGATGGCTACTGGGCACACATCAGGGAGCGGTGAGCATCGAGCATTTGGATGGCTATCTGGACGAGTTTACCTTCCGGTTCAACCGGCGCAAGTCGCACAGCCGGGGAAAGCTGTTCTACCGTCTTGTCCAGCAAGCTGTCGCCGTGGAGCCAACAACTTACAAGGCGATCATCCGGTCCGCACCGGCAGACTGGCCCTGAAACCACAACCCATTGGGGGTACCTGAGTGAAATAGATACCCCTCATCAGCTAAAAAGGAAACTGATTTTGGATGCAATTGATGAAGCCGGGAGAAATTATCCAGAAGCGGCGAAACTGCTGGGAATTCATCCTAACTACCTGCACCGGTTGGTTCGGAACTTTGGTGTCGAATCCGATAAGCCACTGAACAACGGCCAGGGCTAGAGCGAAGACTGAGCCTGATGTCTGGCAGAGCTTTCGGCTATTGTCCACCATATCCGACTTGAAAGTACTGCCGGTGGCCCGGCTGCGTAGGAACGGAACGCAGACTTGATGTAATGTATAGGAAAAACAAATCACGCTCCGCAATGACCGGATTCAATCGTTCCCGCTGGCAGTCGCTGCGCGCGATCGAGACAAGTTGAGATCAGCCGGTGAGCGACTCGGTAAAAACGCCGGGCTGGTCTGGACAAAAGCACCCCCGGCTCAAGGGCATCTTATTATTCCACGCACGGACTGCTCGGCTAGCTGCTCCAGCCGCGTCAGGGTCCATTTGTGTCGAAATGAGTGCCGCATAGCATCCGTCCCGCGCGAGCAGCTCCTGATGCGAGCCTAGTTCGGCGATGGTTCCACCCTCAAGTACCAAGATCTTGTCCGCATTGTGGATGGTACTCAAACGATGCGCAATTACTATCCGCGTGCAGCCTAGTTGGCCTAGATTTTGTTCTACCACGCTCTCGGTGATTACATCCAGATGACTGGTTGCCTCGTTGAGCAGTAGGATGGCTGGGGCGTGGGCGAGAGCCCGGGCAAGCGAGAGCCGCTGCCTCTGGCCACCAGACAATCCGCTGCCCCCTTCGGCGATCTTGGTTTCGTAGCCCATGGGCATCTCAGCGATTTCCTCATGGATGGCTGCCAATCGCGCTGCTTCAACCACTTGCGTGAATTGCAGGTCGGGATTACCGAAGGCGATATTCTGGCGGATCGAACCGCTAAACAGGAACGGCTCCTGAAGAACGACGCCGAACTGGCCGCGGACTCGGCGATAGTTCAGGCGTTGCAACGGAATGCTGTCATAGAGGATCTCGCCTTCGGTTGGGATGTGAAGACCCAGAAGCAGCATGGCCAACGTGCTCTTGCCGGAGCCCGTACGCCCGACGAGAGCGAGCTTCTGTCCGGGTTCGATGAGGAGCGAAATGTTGCGCAACACGAGAGGCGCGTTGGGATCGTAACGGAAACTGACATTCTTGAGTTCGATCCGACCGCTGAGCTGCGGTGCATCGCGTATCCGTTGCAGCTCCTGCTCTGGTTCGGCCTCCACCACGTCGGCGATGCGTTCGAGATGAGCGGCAACTAGTTGCACGCGCTGTGCGTTAGAAACCAGTGAAGAGACGGGCCCGAGGAATGCGGTGGCGAGCGCGATCAGCCCCAACATTGTTCCCAGGCTCAAGGCGCCATGCAGCACTTGGAATGCCCCTACCCACAGCAAGAGAAGTGGAGACAAGGTGCGCAGCGTCGTCATTGCCATGTCCAGGATGGCTGACAAATGACCGCGACGAAGCGAGGCATTCAGTTCGTTTGCAAAGAGATCGGACCAATGGTTGAGAGCCTGATCCTCAGTCCCCGAGGCCTTCAACGTCTGCATTCCGCTCAGCGCTTCAACCAAGTAGCTTTGAGATACCGACTGGGCCGCCAAGTCACGTTGCGTCTGCTCCCGAAGTCGACGGGAGGTCCCCAGCAAGAGAGCCGCCTGCAAAAGTCCAACACCAAATACTACGAAGCCGAAGAAGGGCGATCGCGCCAGGAGAATGGCCAGGTATCCGACCACCAGGCCGCCGTCCAGCATGGCCGAGAGCATTTGACTGGTCAACAGCTCCCGAATCATTGTGTTGCTTCCCAAACGCATGAGCAGGTCGCCACTGCTACGTTGCTGGAAAAAGCGAAAAGGCAGGCTGAGCAAATGCTCGAAAAAGCCGAGCATCATTCGCATGTCCAGGCACCCTTGCAAATAGAGCAGCAGAGCCGCGCGCAGATAGCTGCCGACCGCCTGGGCCACAACGACGAGGATAAGCCCTGTTCCCAGCATCGCCATTACGCTGACGATACGGAAGGGCAGCACTCGATCAACGATCACCTTCGTGAACAAGGGTAGCGCCAGCCCAAACAAAAGCAAGCACAGGGACACTCCCACGATCTGAAGCATCAAGCCCGGGGTGCCGCGCGTACGCAGTATGGTCACTAGGTATCTGCGCCACGTCGGCTGGACTTTCTCCTCCAGCGGTTTGAAGTGGACGCCCGGCTCAAGCGTGAGAACCACACCCGTGAAACCTGCGTCAAACTCAGCTGTGCTCAGCCTTCGGCGTCCTACTGCGGGATCGACGATCTCAACCTGTTTCGGCAACCACCGCTCCACCACGACAAAGTGGTCGAATTCCCAGTGCACGATCACGGGCAACTGCAATTGAGCGAAATCGGCAGGTTCCACAGAGAACGATCTAACACGAAGTCCGAAGGACCGCGCCGCTTTGGCGATGGTCTGGGCGGTGACCCCATCCCGACCGATACCACAGGTCTCCCGGCATTCTGCCACGCGAGTCTTGCGACCATAGTAGTTGAGAATCATGGCCAGACAGGCGCTACCGCATTCCACCGAGTTCAACTGAAGCAAGACAGGGACGCGGCGCCGCCGCAGGCGCGCGACAACCCGCCAAATCGCAATTTGGTAGAGAATCCCGTTGAGGCGTGAGCCCAACGTCCGCAACCACGAGCGAAATATCCGAAGAGGCCGACGGTCACTCATCCGCAATCCTCAGCAGGCTGACTGATCGGCGGCCGCCATAGCGGTGAAGGGCGCTGCAGCCCCGACAACATCCCCGGCCTGGCGTTAGCTTCTCCCACGAACAGCGGCCCCCGAGCAAACCAAGTCACAAGACTTGCAGCCAGGAGCAGCAGGCCCAGCAGAATCCAAAGGTAGAGAAAAGTGCTTGGGCAAATAAGTCGCGGCAAGACCGCTCTCTGTTGACTTTGGATATAACGTCTAACAGCATCAGCTCGAAAAATGGGGCGATGGTTACCTTCCATTCATCCACCTGCTCACCAGAACTCCAGAGCATCCTTTCCGGCTCACCGTGAGTCTGCAACCCAGAGGACATCGCAGTCGGGCCGAGCTGCCGCAGCCTGTACGTTCGGAGCTGCAAGAGCCAAGACCGAGGGGACAACAGTGGGCGCTGCGAGGCGCAAAAGCTCGTAGCCGATGCCGGCCAGGCCCGTCATTAGTCCTGGTGATTCCACTCCCAATGGATTCGCGCATAGCCATCCGTCCCGATCTATGCTCTCGAGGACGATGGCCGCAATGCGATTGACCCCGGCCCACCATCGCGGCTCTCCGAGCGTCAGGCCGGCTTCGAGCAGCAACTCCAGATTGCCCAGGTCGCCGTGACACAAGGAGTGATTGTTGCCGAAACCGTGGACCAGCGTGGTCTCGAGCGCCACGTTGATTTCCGCGCGGATTTGAGGGTCATCAAGATGGCGCAGACAGAGCACACCAGCGAGTCCGATGCCTGGCGCGCCGTGACACCATGCCATCGCAAACTTGGCGCTGCTACTGTCCGCCGCCGGGCCCGAGGTCTCAAGCTCACGCAGATCGGGCCAGTTCCCTTCTACCGGAGAGAAGAGGCTGCGCTCATACTCAATGGCGGCCAGCGCTGTGCCCCGAAAACGTTCTTCGCCGGTCACGTCGCTCAGCTCCAGTAGCGCCCAGGCTATGCCCGCAACGCCGTGAGAGAAGCCGGTCAACGGCTTCGAAGCTACTCCCTTCAGAAGCCAGCCCAGTCCGGGCTGCATCGGTTGAGCGTGGGCGAAGAGGTGGTCGCCGCAGCGGACGGCGGCGCCCAGTGTACGATCGGATGGAACGCAGCGATAAAGGGCGAGCAGACTACCAATACATCCAGCCGCGCCGCTGATAACGTCAAATTGCTCATCCCGCTCGATGAGGGCGGGAAGCCTCTCTACAATGGCTTCGGCCTCGGTCAGTAGATCGGGTTGATCCCACAACATCCCGAGATGCGTTAGGACGTAGGTCACACCTCCCCATCCGCTAAACGCACCAATGGACGGGATCGATGACTGACTGCGCTCCACCTGACGGCGGACTGTGCTGAGCGCGGCTTTTGCCAGTGCGGTGTAACGACTCTCGCGGGTGGCCTTGCCCAGATAAGCGAGGTACAAGGCAACTCCAGGCAGCCCGTCATAGAGATCGAGCCCTAGCGGAGCGAGCTCCCAGTCTTGTTGGCTAGCGAGTGTCAGCCCGATCCAAGAGCTATCCTGCTCGCCACGCAGCGCCAGCTCCTCCAGCCGGTCACCCACGCTACGCGCGGAGAGTAAGAGCCGCCCGGGATTGACCGGGGCCGTTGGCTCGGCCGGGTGGTGGGCTGGCCCGCGGGGTCCATCCCCGGCCCCGGAAAGCGTCGCCAGTGAAGCACGGATGAACCAGAGCTGCCGGGCGCAATCGTGCTCACTCAGTTCTTGAACGCGACGTTGGACAGTGGCGAGGACTGGTTCATCGAAGAAATCGGCAATCCGCTGGTGCGAGCTGCTCCTCAGATCACGCGAGTTCGGACGAGTGGTAAAGATGGGGATGTCTCCGTTTTGCAGGTCCTGGCATTCTGCGGTGATGACCTTACTGAGATAGGGGCAGTACTCAACTGTGGCCCACAGGCGGTCAAACAGCCGGTCGCGATCTATGGCGTCGCGCAGCACGTCGGGATGAAGACTTTCGCGCAGCAGCACACCGTAGGTGTAGCTTGGGCGCATAATTACGCGCACTTCGTCTTCCGCAAAGCGAGCCAGCGGCCCTTGTTCCGACAGCAGACCTTCGCGGTGTTTCAAGAGAGAACCATACAGGATGCTGAACCCGTTCACGATCGCGTCGGCGTAGTCGGGCACATGGATCTCTGCACCATTCAGTGTCGGTCGATTGTCGCCCCCAGACATCTGCATGCGCTTGCGTTTGAGTGGCAAAACCATGCGAAACATTACGTCGCTTCTGAAGAGATTCAGCGGCAAGTACCACAAATGGGGCACAAGCGGAACTGTTCCCGCTGTAACTATATTATGCAAAACTCAATAGGAGAAGGGCGTAAGGCGCTGGAAAACTTCAAACAAACGCTGCCTCTCACGCGAGCGGAGGGAGACCGCCCCGAGGAAGGCAGGACGCTCAACAACTTGGGATTAGCTTATGCCTCTCTGGGCGAGAAGTTGAAGGCGTTAGACTACTACTATCAAGCCCTGCTAATCAGGCGGGCCTGCGGATAAAGCGATGATGGCGGTCGATTTCAAGGCCAGCCTGAAAGCAGCGACCGATCCTGTTGAGTGTGTCGCTTTCCCTATCCCGCTCCGACACATACGGAGCTTGGGGGAATCGCTGGTGGTGGCAGGCAGTCCTCCTGAGCGCGAGGACTCAGCCGACCAATCCAGCGCGTCGGGTGGCCGCATTGATCGATGAGGGGATCCACTCCAAAGTCCCTGCGCAGCGAAAACGCCCAACTCATTCGTCGTGGGCGAGGGCGCTTCTTTTGTCCCAACAACAAGAACAGAGCGGCAGAGGTCCGAGCTTTTGAACCGGGCGCCAGCAGCCCGAAGTAGCGAATCGCATGTTGGTAACGGTTCGGAACCTGTTCTGCCAAAGTGGCCACGAATTCCTCTGGTGTGAATGAAATGTTCACCCGCCGTTTCTGAATCTTATCCTTGGTCCAGAACCGGACCTCTCGATCGGTGACCTTTATGAAACGATACTGCGCGATTGGCGGCCGGCGAACGTACCCGCCTGCATAGAGCAAGAAGCAAGAATGTTGGGCCTACCCCGTTTTGAAGTGCATGTCCCTACTCACATCATTTCGAAGGTTTCTCATCTCGTTCGGTACTCCCGGATTCGCGTCTGATCAATGAGCAGGTGAGCGGTCGTGAGGGTGAACGCCTTTTCGGCCTGTGGGCTTAGGCTCCAGGTCGTCTCCAGCAATGCCGGACAGAACAACCGGCGCACGGTCGGGGAATTCAGCGACAAGAGAGAGGTTTCCGCCCATGGCCTCGACGGTCTTCCGGAGAGTGGAAAGCAACAGATCGCTGCGCTTTTCAAGGCGCGAAACACTGTCCTGGGTGATACCGAGAGTCTTGGCCATGCGGACCTGCGTGAGCTTGCGGGCATGCCGGAGCTCGCGCAGGGTCATTTCCTCTGCGATCAGCTGAACAGC
Source organism: uncultured Acidobacteriaceae bacterium (assembly GCA_963794545.1). Lineage (GTDB taxonomy): Bacteria > Acidobacteriota > Terriglobia > Terriglobales > Acidobacteriaceae > Bog-257. The sequence continues at coordinate 44,613 of CAWCEH010000005.1, read as the reverse complement.
GCGGGCCTCGACCTTCTTCTGCTGGGCCGGGCTTAGCTTGTTGATTTTGTCATCCACGTTTATGGGCATGGTTATTTCCTTTCCTTTTTCAGCCGGGCCTGATGAGCGTCGAAACGGTCATCCGCCTTTCGGATCAGCTCGCGGTAGAAGCGTTTTTCGCTGCCGCCCGATTTATCTCCTGCCACGAGCGGGATCGCCTTACGCTTCGTATCGAAAGCAAACGCCACCCTCCACTCACCGTCAGCCGCACTGAAGCGCAGCTCCTTCATATTCGCGTGGCGAGAATCGTTCAGCGTATCAGCGCGGGGCCGCTTCAATTGCGGCCCGAATTGCTGGAGAAGGCGAGTCATTGCCAGAATCTCAGTCCGCACGTCTTCGTGCAGCGCGTCGAACTCCGGCTCAAACTCATCGCCAATCTCAACAACCCAGCTCACTGATGAAATATGGCACATGATACATATGATGTCAACTCCATATATACCCTACGAGAAAGAGGCCTGTAGTGACTTCTTTGGGTGGCCGAGCGCAGGTTCTAGTCTAGAGCGGTTCCAAGTTAGCTATACCCGAAATGCTGGTTTGTGCATAAGCTGACATTGGCGGCGTTCTCTGCGGCAAAGCGGATGGGACAAGCATTTTCTGATGATCTGCGACGGCGGATTTTACAGACCTATGCACGGGAAAACATCAGCCAGATGGCGCTGGCTCAGCGCTTCGGGGTGAGCTACGACTACGTCAAGAAGATCCGTAGGCAGCAACTGCGGAGCGGGCAGATGGAGCGTACCCCGCAGTCCCGTCACGGCCCTGTCAGCCGGGTGACCGAGACGGTGCAACAGCAGCTGCGGGCGGAGGTGGGCCAGCAAGCCGATGTAACACTGTGGGAGCTGCAAGAGCGCATGCAGAAGGCCAGCGGCGTGGGGCTGAGCCCATCGTTACTCTGGCTGTGGCTGCAAAAATTGGGATTGGGGCGTAAAAAAAATCGCTCCATGCGCAGGAGCGGGACACGGAAGCGAACCGGCAGCGGCGTGCGGAGTTCGCAGAAAAGCTGGGCTCGATAGCGCCGGAGAAGCTGTTTTTTCTGGACGAGAGCGGGGTGACCACGCAGATGACGCGGCTGTGGGGACGGGCCCCACGCGGCCAGCGCATCGCCGAAGCCACACCCCAGGGACACTGGCAAGTACTGACCACGTTGGGCGCCATGAGCCTGCGCGGCATGGAGGCGGTGATGACCGTCGAGTCGGCCACCGACGGGGATGTCTTTCTCGCCTACCTGGAGCAGGTGCTGGGCCCCAAACTGAAGGCTGGCGACGTGGTGGTGATGGACAATTTGTCCGCCCATAAAGTCAAAGGCGTACGCGAGTTGATCGCCGCCAGCGGGGCCGAACTACTCTACCTGCCGCCCTACTCCCCGGATTTCAATCCCATCGAAAAGGCTTGGTCAAAACTCAAGCAGGGGCTGCGTGCTGCCAAAGCACGCACTGCGGAAGCACTCGATCAGGCCATCACCGAAGCTCTCAAAACCATTACCGCAGACAACGCTGCCGCCTGGTTCCGGCACTGCGGATACCGGGTACAGCTATGATGAAAACGCTCTAGATACGGCTTCGGGCGCACCGTAACATACCATCTACGGTCTAGCCGGTTGGCGTTGCGCAGCACGGGCACGGAGTCTTTGCCGTACCTCGGCAATCTCGGGGGTAACGTCGACGGGGCCTCCGGAGTTGATGGCGTTAAGCAGTATCTGCTCAAGTTGCTCTTTAGCATGGCGTTTCTGGCGGGCTTGCTTTGGAGACAAACTCAGCACGATGCCTCACCCCCTGCCCTTCTTTTGGCCGTTTCTTTCCACCGCCGCTGCGGCGTTCCGTAAGCAGCAGCCCGAAATCCTCATTGCGCGCGCGCGCGAGGTTCAAAAGCCTTTGTCTACGAAATATGCGCTGGGCGCATGCTCTACCGCATCAGCCCATCAGAATATCAAGCGATCTTCGTGCTCAAAGGCGCATTGCTCTTTGAGCTCTGGACAGACCAGAGATACCGTCCGACGCGAGATGCGGATTTCCTTTCCGAAGGTGAACGCGATCCGGCGCGGTTTGCGGAGATTTTCAAGGACCTCTGCACCATCTCCGTCGCGGACGACGGCCTGGTATTTGACCCCGAAACGGTCACTGCGGAACGCATCAAGGAGAATGCGGATCACGAGGGGGTGCGCGTCAATTTCATCGGCTTTCTTGAAAAAGCCCGCATACCGATGCAGATGGATATCGGTTTCGGTGACGCAGTTACGCCTGAAGCTTCCAAGATCGCGTTTCCGGTAATGCTGGATAGCCCGCCGCCCGTGATTCTCACGTACCCTAAGGAAACCGTGGTCGCGGAAAAATTCGAGGCCATGGTGAAACTGGGCATCGCCAATAGCCGGATGAAGGATTTCCATGACCTTCGGACGCTCGCGCAGCTCTTCGCGTTTGAAGGAGAACTTCTTTCCGAGGCCATCCGGAGGACATTTGAACGCAGGAAAACGGCTCTTCCTGTAACCGCGTCGCCAACCGTATTCACTTCTGAGTTCTTCGATGACGAAGCAAAGAAAAACCAGTGGAACGCGTTCATTAACAAGAACAGGCTTTACGTGCCGGCGATATCGTTGCAGGAAGCGGTGGCGAATATCGAGCGCTTCGTCATGCCGCTCATTACGCCCACAGAAGAGGATGGCCGGCGAGTTAGGACCTGGCCACCGGGAGGTCCGTGGTCGAAGAACGACACGGTCGAGCAGGGATGAGCCGGCGTGTGACATAACGTGGAGGGGCAGGGGCGCCGGGATCGAGTGAGGCCGTAATTCTAGGCGCGGCTGCCAAGCAACGCTTTCACCCTCTGCCGCTTGGTAATTCCGGCTGGTCCTTCTCGCGTCGTTTCCTCCGTCCATTTCTGAACCTGGTTCAATCGCACGCGGTGCTCAATCGGAGGCCGCTCAATCGCAACGCTGAACTCGGTCATCGAAACAGGGGCCGGCACGAGGGGTCCTGCCTGAACTCCGCGACGGCAAGCGCCACGGCTTCGTATAGCGACTCAGCCTGAACATGGGCGGTATGGGCGATTCCATCGGAATCTGTAAATGATACGGCGCAACGTGCGGCGGCCATGAAGGAGATTATAGCGCCACCTTCGTATTTTGTTCGTCTCTAATCAAGGGGGGAAGTCGCCGGGGCACGGACCCGATGAGCGATAGAATTCCTTCCTATCGCTCACGCCCCAACGTCCTGTGAGCGATAGAAGAATGGCCTGAGGCTCAAAACATGTCCCGTTCCAACCCACAACCCAACCCCCAAAATGTGATGTCTTGTATGACTTCCGCGTACTTAGGCAGTCTCCGCGGTCTTGTATGTTGTTGTAAAACCTAATCTGTTCAGATTCACACGGTGGAAGTCACAGGTTCGAATCCTGTAGTGCCCACCATCTAACTTACTGCAATAACGTTGGTTGCCCGACTCCGGTTTTTCCAGCCACCCCGAACTCGTCACCATTCGTCACCATTTGCGACAGTTTCTCTACCGCCTCCTCGCCGGATGCCGTTGTGTGAAGCGGCAGAGGCACATGTGCTAGGGGAGATCCCGTTTTGAGCTGCTCTCTGGGGTCAGAGGGCAGCCCTTAAACGGCGAACAGGCATCAACCCTATTGGTAGTTTGCGGCTGTGCCGCTCCGAATATGGCCGCTCCCCCCGACAATCTCAGTAAAACCGAAAGCATTATCCCCAGAGTCGGCCAAGGTGAGTCTGCCGAAACTCCAGTTACTACGGGCCTTGTTGGAAGACTTCGCTCCGCGATGCTGGCGCTCGGACCAGGACTTGTGACGGGCGCGTCCGACGACGATCCCAGTGGCATAGCGACCTATTCCCAGGTAGGGGCGCAATTCGGCTATGGGATGCTCTGGACCATGGTCGTCTCCTATCCTCTGATGACCGGGATTCAGGAGGTCAGCGCACGAATCGGGCGCGTGACCGGATGTGGCATTTCAGCGAATCTGCGACGGTGCTATCCGCGGTCGCTGCTCGCTTCGGTAATAGCGTTAGTTCTTGTCGCCAACATCTTCAATCTCGGCGACATCGAAAGCGTCGGGCGGATTGACATCCCGTCGCTATAGCGTTCAAGGTGCGACCTTCCAGAGGACACCGTGGTTATACGATCCGCCGTTGGATGCCGTACCGTAAAGATTGCCGCTGGCGTTTGCCCGCGGAGCCTCCATATGTGGTGGTGCCTGACCTCGCGGCATGTTCAGCCTCTAAGTCGGATGCGCGGGAGCCGACTCGGGTCGGTACGGGATAGCTTCCGGGCTGCCCCGTGACTCGGAAACGATCTGCCACGAATCGCCATTCGCCGGCGACCATAAGTCCGCTGTCAAACAGTCCGCTGCAATGCGCGGCGTGTTTGCGCTATTCGGATTCTTGAATCTCCACTCCGTATCGCTTTGCGGCAGACCGTATCCGCTTCCACGCAGCACGACGTTCCACTTCTGTAACGCCCTTCACTTGATTGAAGCGCGCAACAGCGTTGCGTACGTGAGCAGCATTTTCCAGCGGCTCCTTGCGTTGTTTGGGGAACGCGAACTTGGTTGCGGATATCCGATCACGAGCTGGTTTGGCCAGCTTTGCCATTGTTTTCCTCCCTCGCGAGCATCCCCTCGCGCACGGACGACCCAGGGCTTCTGCCACGGATTACGGCAGCTTTTCCAGTTCCTGCAGCGTGGTGTGGTTGACGTCATATTCTTCTCGCGTGGATTCGGCCATGCGCGGTTCATCCATTTCCTTTTTGACGCGAGCGAGTATCGCTTGGTTGGATTCTTGCTTTGGCTGGTTCTTATGCATACCCGCATGATGTCACGAGTCCAGAGCGATCGGCCAGGGGTCCTAAATTAGCAGAGAAGATCTTCGAACGGCGATCCCATAGGCTCCGCACGGCCGTAGATGATTGAATCGGACTGGTAATTCGAACGAGGAGGCGATCTACCACCTATCTCGTCGATAGCAATAATCAGCCCATGACGCCTCCCAAGCCAGGTTACACGCTGCTGTTCTCTGGACGGGTGTTCCGCCCTAACGTGGGATACGATGCACCGGCACCGCTTTCGGCAGCATTCTGTCACGGGTTTCGAGATCGCGACCTATAATTTAATTCTTCTTACGCGACTGCTGAGTAGTAAATCTTTCCCAACGGAAGTTCTGCGTGTCGCAACCGTCAGATAGATTTTATTCTAGCTTGGAATCCAGTGAGGCTGCGCAGAGAACAAACCATTTACTATACCGATCTGGTAAACCAGAAAAAGTCCGAAGACCACGCTTATCAGACCTGAGGTCGCCGTGATCCAACGGCCCGTTCGATGATAACGCTTGCTGGTGAAGACAAGCGGTAGGGACATCGCGATCGTCATTATCATCATTCCTCCCATCGTGCCCAATCCGAAGACCAGCAGGTAGGCGGTGGCCCAGAAGGGGCTCTTAATGGTGGACAATACCAGCAAAGCCACGGCCGCGGAGCCGGCCAGTCCATGCACCAAGCCAACCACCAACGGACGGAATGTCTGATAGGCGCCCAGCGTGCCTACTGTCCTAGCGAACGTGCTTCCCATGCTGCCGGTAAGAACGGCATCGTTCTTTGTCTCGGGGTTGAATCTCGCGGTGACCCAGCTCATGACTCCTGTTAAGTTCAGGACCCCTAGGAGAATCAACATCAAAGCGACCGAAAATTCCATGGCTAACCCCAGCCGGGGGGGGATAACGACGCCGAAGATGATGATTGCGGAACCCACGAGGAGGATGGTCAAGGTGTGTCCCAGTCCCCACAGTGCTCCAATGGTGGCGGAGTTCTTGATCGATCCCTGGCGAGTGACGATCGTTGACACGGCTACCACATGGTCCGGATCGGTGGAATGCCGCATTCCCAAGAACAGTCCCAGGAGAATGACTGTCACGAAAGGAATTAGTTTGTCTCTAGAAACAAGACCGAAGCCACCGGAGAATGCTGAAGTAAATGCGGACCCGGCGATCCCCACTCCCAGCACGACCATGAAGGCCGATGACAGCAATGGAAGGTAACGCTGCAGAGGACCCGCGGGTCCCACTCGCGACAGGAACCGTTTCGCGTACACCATCGTCAGCCCGACTGCCACCAGGACCAATGCCAAACCAAGACTGAATGCGGTAATCAGAAACAGGCCGAAGCCGATACGGTGCAAAGAAAACGCACTGAGCAGGACGACAAGCGCGGCCGGGCAAGGTACGATTCCGCCGGTAATACCTAATGCGCAGAGCTGTCGAAGAGAGATCGGGCGGTCCGGGGATTTGAGATCAGACGGCGCGGCATCAGCGGTGCTGGACGGCTTGAACATCGATGTCAACCAGTGCGAATGTTTTTCGCCGGATATGTGTGAGTGCTCGCCCGTCTGACCAGTCAAGTGCCGCAAGAACATGAAGATACCAAGTCCGGTGACGGTCAGACCGGAGATCGCCCCAAGCCAGGGATAGAGTTGCTCGGGAACGATGTAACGTGAAGCATATAGGGTCACCACGCCCAACAGGTAAACACCCGCAGTGTGCGTGGCGGTCACGACGAAACCTAGTAGCACTGCGTGGCGCGCGGTGCCCCGCGACCCAACCAGGTACGCCGCCACAATGGTCTTTCCATGACCGGGCTCGAGCGCATGCAGCGCTCCCAAGCCGGCGGCGATGAGCGCAGCCGATAGCAGCACCCAGAAACCAAGACTGCCCTGGGTCGAGATCAGCTGCGTAAACCGGTTCTGCGGCGTCCTTTGCGCATTAGATTGCAGAGGAATAGTGGTCGCCTTCGCGGCGACGGCCGGCGCATCACCCAATAGAGGGTGTTTGCTGACAGCGCTGACCGAACGGGCTACCGGCGCCGAGGCCCATCGTGGACTAGCATTCGCTGGACTGTCGACCTTCGGAATTACCGTCGCCGCGTCCTTGACGTGCGGAGTGCCGAGGACATTTCTTGCGACCGTATTGTCTGCACTCAAGGCAGCAGTTCTGAATTCCACGCTCGCAGTGATCTGCTGCGGCGGGCTGTTCAGCAAATCGGTCGAGTAATTTGTTAACTGTTGGCTACGGTCGGTGGCGGGTGCAGAGCTGTTCATGATCGCAGCGCCGGTTTCCTTGGCGACAACAACTTCCTTCCATCCGGCATGACCAGGATAGTTGTTGTCGGCGTATGTAAGCTTGTGCGACGCAAGATCGTTGGATGGTCGTAGCGAACCTCGGAACACAATGCCGATCTTCATGGTCGTTAGGCCGCCGGCTCCTTCCGCAAAGAGGATCTGACGGGATAAGCACTGCAGGTGGAGTGGCTCTCCGTCGCTCTCTACTGATAGACCAGCCCTTAAGAATTCGACTTGCTTCGATAGGTAGGGTGCCAGACTTGGATTATCAATCTTTGGCGTCAGCCCGAACTGGCGGATGTCTTGATAGGTTGGTATCTCGGCAAAATCCAGCAGGTAGAGAACCTCAACCGACCTGCTTCCAACCGTGATCCTCGCATAGTGATTAATACTGAAGTTGCCCATTGGGTGGGCCAACGCTGCTCTAGACGTAAGCAGCAGCGGGATCAGTAGGAGAAGAAGAAGTTGCCGACCGACTGAGCGGCTCTCTGGCTTCATGGGCTGGCCCTCATTTTGCTGCCGCTAGCCAATTCATCGAGCATCCGTCTCGCCTGCTCGGCGTAAAAAACATGGAAGTGAGGATTGATTTTCAATGCTCGGTCCAAATCATTTTGAGCAGCTCCATCGTCTCCGACAGCGTGTTCGATCATGCCCGCGTGGAATAGCAGGATCGAATCGTTCGTATGCAGGCAAAGAGCTTTCTCCATGGCCTGGGCGGCCTCAGGGAACTGGTGGTTCTTGTAGAGCACCCAGGCGAGCGTGTCCCAGGTATAGATGTCGCGCCTGACGTCCAATTCTTTGCGGGCCAACTGCAGGGCCTGAGGAAGCTTGATTTCGCGGTCGGCATAGAAGAGCGCCAATTCACGGTTGTTCAGCACCTGATTCAGCTTGCCCAGGTATCCGATATATTCCACCAAGTCGTACTGCTGCTGCGCATCCACCCGACTACCGGTTTTCAAGTAAATATCTCCGAGGTCGGCGATGTATTGGGGAAAGGGGACGATGTTGACGGAAAGTTTGTAGAGGCGAATCGACTCCTCAAGTCGCCCTTGGGCAGCACGCACTCTTGCCAATCCGGCAAGCGAGCGATAGTGGTTTGCATCGGACGCCAGCGCGGCGTTATACGCTCTGTCCGCGTTTTCTAAATCTCCCGCCTGAAAATATCGTTCTCCCAGCTCGTAATAGAGCCACGCGAGATTTTCACTGGGAACATTGAGTTGCATGGCAGCCATCACGGATTGTCTTAGAAGCCGTATCGACTCTCCGGTATCGCCGTCGAGGAACCTTAGATAGGCGATACGACTGTCCGTCATGTAGGCAACGGGCAACGGCGAAGCAACAACAGAGCCTATATTTTGCAGAGCTTGGTAAGCGTTCGCCGCGGCTTCGTATTCCCCCATGTCCGTGTAGGCGTCGCCCTCGATCGCGAATGCGGCGAGGTTTCCCGCACCCATTCCCATGGCTTTGTGCGCCGTCGAAAGGGCTTCGGTAAAGCGATGTTCGCCCATGTAGACCAAAGCGATGTGTACCAGCGGACCGGCGGCCTTAAAGTCATTCGCAGGGAGTTCCAGGGATCGGTTCAGCGTCTTCTCAGCAAGATCGTAGTACGCGACATCGCCAGTCTCTCGAGCTTTCTGGTAATATGCCGCTCCGAGTTGATCGTAGCAAGAAGGATCATTCGGTGATTTCTTTGTTTGCGCTTGCAATGTGTTGATGATTTTGTCGGTTCCGGTAAAAGGTCCCTGAACGTCAGCGCTGCGGCCACCCTGATTCGGATGAGCAACATCCTGTATCGTAGGTTGATTTTTCTGGCCAGTTGCTGACCCGCTACCTTGAGAGGCTTGCGATGGCCCTTGCTTAGGCGAAGATGAGACTGTGCCTTCATTCGCACGATTTAAGCCCGCGTCTTGAGACAAAACTGCGGTTGCGCACAGAAGCAAAGTCGCGAATATATTTTTAATCATGGGCCGCCTCAGCTCTCGTCGTGGCGAGTAGAGTTCAGCTTTATTACGGACGCTACATCGCAATTGGATTGCTGGGGCGGATGAAATATCTAGCAATTCGCTGACGAGTGAAGACACCACCTTCGTGCTGGATAACTTCAGACGAGTCTCCCGGGACGCGATCAAGACCACTACTGGCTGGAATCTGATAACCGCTAACGAACTGGGGTGAGCACGATGTGCGGTTATATTCAACGCAAGAATTCTTCGCGAACGCAAATCCGCCCCGACACTTATAGCGTACTAAAGTTCGTAGACGTGGCCGGTCGTAAACCAACGATGGGCGACGCCCACCCATCCCAATCCTGAGGAAATCTATGAAGCGATTGAAAACAATGGTGGCCTTCGCCATGGCGCTGCTCGTGCTGGTTCCAGCCAGCGTGTTTGCGTCAAGCCATCGCGAGGCGCCCATAACCGCTCTAGACCACCCTGCGGACGTGACCGACTGGTACGCGTTCGTCAGCTACGACCACCCAGACCGGGTGACCATGATTCTCAACGTCGACCCTTTCCTGGAGCCGTCCAACGGCCCCAATTACTTTCCCTTCGATCCCAGCGTGCTTTACCAGATGAAGATTGACAACAATCGCGACGGAGTCGAAGACATCACCTTCGAATTCCGTTTCACCACCGAGATACGCCTGCCAGATGTTTTCACGGGATTTGTCGGCGGTATCGACGGCATTCCGCCTATCACGTCGCTGTCAGGTTCTGGTTCCGCGGGCCTCAGCCTGCGGCAGACGTATACGGTAACAATGGTGAAGAACGGTGTTCGTACTAATTTGACAGGCGGAAGAACACTTTATGCAGTGCCATCCAACGTTGGGCCACGCACCATGCCCGATTACAATGCATTGTTCCAGCAAGGGACCAACGACTTGGGTAATGGCGTGCGGGTGTTTGCGGGCACCGTAGACGACCCCTTCTATATAGATCTGGGCGCCGCGTTTGATTCACTGAACTTTCGCATGGGAGTAGGCGGAGTGTTGAGTGAACAGGAAGACAACGATGACAAGGACAACTTTGCTCCCGACGCAGTGGCCGGTTTTAATGTGAACTCGATTGTTCTGGAAGTTCCGATAACCATGCTTACGGAAGACGGTCAAACTCATCCGCCAAGCGACAAGCGAGCGGTCATCGGGACCTACGGCGCCACATCACGCCAGAAGCTATCGGTGCGTGGTGGCCCCAACACCCGTCCTTTTGCGCAAGTCAACCGTGAGGGCAACCCTCTCATCAATGAACTGATCATTGGCACGGGATTCAAAGACACGTTCAGCATCAGCGATCCAGCCAATGATTCGCAATTTGCCAATTTTGTCCTCGATCCACTGCTGGCGCAGTTGTTTGCGTCCCTTGGAATTCCGGTGCCTCCGCCGCCCCGAAACGACCTGCTGCTACTGGTGCAGTACGAACCTCCTATCTGTCCCGGTTGCGGTGCGGGCGATGCCGGCCCGGTTGCGGACCTGCTTCGGCTCAACACCGGTATTCCGCCAACCCCAGTAAGCCAGCAAGAACGCCTGGGCTTCCTGGTTGGGGACAATGCCGGATTTCCCAACGGACGCCGGCTGATTGACGACGCAGTGGATATTGCCTCGCGCGCCGTTGGCGGCATTCTGGTGGACCCGGTGATGTACGGGACCCGCATTGGCGATGGCGTCAACATCAACGACGTGGGTTATGGCGCCACGTTCCCCTATGTCATGCCGGCTCACAGCGGTCGTGACAGTCACCACATCGGTCCTGGCCAAGTAGGTTGTAGTGGCCAGCCCGGTGGCATCTGTCCGGTGAATTAACTCTGCTTCGTGGCCGCCCTCAGCGGTGAGAAGGCGGCCACGGGCGGTTTTCGAGGAACGAGGAATGTCATGAAGAGACTTGCCGTTATTCTAGTGATGATGGTGAGCGCCGCTGCGGCTTTAGCTCAGACAAGCGCCACCGCCGAACCCAATCTGTCTCCTGCCGAGCAGAGTGTGGCTGAGGCCAGAAAGCTGATCGGGAAGAACCCGAAGAACTTCGAGGCTTACAATGCTCTGGCGCTGGCGCTCTCGCGACGAGCCCACGATACCTCAGACGTCAGCTTCTACGCTCTGGCGGAAACGGCATTGGAGAAGTCCTTTGAAATGTCTCCCGGTAACTTCGAAGGAGAGCGAATTCATGTATGGCTGCTTGTAGGCAAGCACGAGTATGCACAAGCTCTGGCGGAAGCCGCGAAGCTAAACAAGAAAATGCCTGACGACGTAATGGTCTACGGCGCTTTGACGGACGCTAACGTGGGACTTGGCAACTATAAGGATGCGGAGACTGCTTGCCAGCGGATGCTTGATCTGCGTACCGGCAACCTACCCGGGGTGACTCGCGCGGCTTACTTGCGAGAACTGTTTGGTGACATTGAGGGATCCCTCGAACTGATGAACATGGCGTCCCAGTCGACTCCGCCAACTCAAGCGGAAGACAGTGCCCGGATCCTGGCACAGATGGCGCACCTAAATCTCGCGATCGGGAACCTGGACAAGTCCGAGCAACTTCTACGTCAGGCGCTCGTTATATATCCTGGCTATTACTATGCCCTCGGCAATCTGGCCCAAGTACGAATCCAGCAGCAGCGATACGGCGAAGCCGTGGAATTGCTGAAGCAGCGCTATCAAGCTTCTCCCCGTGCGGAGAATCTTTACGATTTGGCGGAAGCTCTGCAGTTGGCTGGACAAAGGGATGATGCAAGGAAGACCTTTGCAGAGTTCGAAGAGAAATCGCTTTTGGAGTCGAACCGGGCGGACAACTCGAACCACGAACTGATCTTCTACTATGCCGATCATGCAAACAATCCGCTCAAAGCCATGGAAGTGGCAAAGCGCGAAATCGCACGCCGCCATGATGTTTTCACGCTGGACTCCTATGCCTGGGCCCTGTATGAGAATGGGCAGTATGGTCAGGCCCGCAAGCAGATCGAGGCCGCCCTGGCAGTGGGTATCCGCAATGCGAAGATGTTCCGCCATGCCGGCGAAATCGCACTGAGAGTAGGAGACAAGCAAGCTGCGGAAGTCTACCTGCGACAAGCTGCCGAGTTGAATGGCGCAGGCTCAGCACTGGCGCGGCGCACGTTGGTCAGGTCTTCACTCGTTGCGGTACAATGAGCGCCGCTTTGGCAAACCTAGCCGAAATTACTGTTTGTGGTCCTTAGCGGAAACCGAGTGGCCGAGCGCTTTATTGGGAGTTCGCGCCGGGATGCGGGGACTCTCCTTGATTCAACATTGCGGCCATTGCAGCAGAGTCTCATAGACGGCGGCAGCCCGGGCCGCTTCGGCGGCTCTTCCGGCCGGTAGGCCCGCTACGTCTGTGGAGCGGCTTATCCGATCTCCAGCGCCGGCACGCAGTACATGGAATGGTCTAAGGTCCTCGACGTATAGGAAAAACAAGAATCCATTTCGGAAAGAAAAACGGACAGTCACACCTTGGGCCTGATGGGCTCGGTCTCAGCGGACTTAGAACGGCGGTTTGAGTCGAGAGTAGGAAGCTGCGCGTTTTAAGGAGGGTCAACGAAAGTGGAACAGGAATCTGCGCGAACGCCTATGCGGCCACTGGTTCCGTCCGACCTATCCAATGCATGGGTCGACCTGTGCTATCGACGAGCGGATCTACCCCGAAATGCTTTCGCAACGAATTCACCCAGCTCAGCCGTGATGGACGAGGGCGCTTCTCCTGCCCCAGCAGCGTGAATAGGGCCGCAGAGGTCTGGCGTTTGGCACCGGGGGCCAGCAATCCGAAATAGCGAATCGCGTGTCGGTAGTGATCCGGCACGTGCTCGGCAAGAGTGGCGACGAACTCCTCGATCGAATACCGAGTTAGCACTCGCCGCTTCTGTTTCAGGTCCTTCCTCCAAAACTGGACTTCTCGATCCGTGATCTCCTCGAAAACGATGCTGAGCGATGGGTGGCCGGCGAATATAGCGGCCCGCATATCGTAAGAACTGCCACTTCGACTTAAAGTGGTCGATGTCAATGTTCCACCAACGTTCGTACTGCGTCGTCAGAACCGCCGTAAGCTCTTCAGAACTCCACTCGGACGTGAGCACCTTCGCTTTTAGCGCCTCCCGGAGGTAAGTAATGACGGCGTAGCGCCACATATGCATCAGCGCGTTTTTCTCGAAGCGCAGTGGGGCAATCCAGCAGCCTTCCGACTCCTGCAGACCGCCGGCAGAGACCAGGGTGTGGAGATGCGGATTGAAATTCAGACGGCGGCCGAAGGTGTGCTGCACCACCATAACCAGCACGCGAACCCCATATCTGGCTTTCACCCATTGCTGTATCATCGCGGCTCCGAGCGCGGCCAGGTCTTGGAGCAGATGACGGTTCTGCTGATAGATTGGCCAGAGACGGTCAGGCATCGTAAGCACGACGCCTGAATACGGGATGTCGGGGAGAGCCGCCCATTGCTCCCGTTGCCACAGTTGGGTGGCTCGATGCCCACAAGTCGGACAAGCTCTCGACTTGCAGGTGTGTGGGACTTTTTTCTCTTCGTTTTCTGAGGCAAAGACTTCTGCCCCCAAGGCCAGGGTCCGGCATTTGGTCACTCTATCGAAGTTCTGGCGGACGGAGGGCCGAGTTTCGGGGCGGTCCCAGTAGTCTCGGGTGGCAATCAGGATTTGTTTTACCGGTTCCTTGGAGCGCATGTGAGTGCCAGTCCCTCCTGTGAGTCGAAAGTTCGGGATAATTCTTCGGTCACAAAAATGGCCTTCCCAGGAATATTTATGGAGATCACTCTGACGGAATCAAGTTTGCCGGACTGGAGGGCGGACAAGAGCTTGGTCAAGTCGCCGACCCCGGGCGTGGTTGGTGGATTCTTCGACCGGTACAGTGAAAGCAGATTCCCTATGGTCTTGCGAATACCTCTCTCACTCTGATATCGCCACAATGCCTCCAGCTGCTCTTCTGGTGACTTCTTGCTCCATTTGTAAGCCCGATCGATCCGAACCTCGCCGTTACGCAACGCCTGCAAAAGTTCCGGAATCGCAGTCAACAGTTGATTGACCTTGCTTATAGTCCCCACTGAGAGATGTGCGGCCTCGGCAATTTTGGCTCTAACATCGACCTTTTCAGCTTCCGTCAATATTGACGAACCCTTGTTCTGGCCACCGGCCCGCTGGTTCGACAGCGCTTTCTCTCTGAGACCGGGCTCAAGGTCCATTGCCAGCTGGCCGCGGGTAAATGCGTTCCAGCCGCTGGATTGAAGGTGTCTTTGGAGCAGAGATTGAAGAGCTTCTATCTCGGTTAGCTCATATACGATGCATGGTAGCGATGATCGCCCCTTCAATTGCGCCAGCTTCACGCGAGCATACCCGTCAATGATCGTGCGGTCCTGGGTGATAACGATACGTTCTCGAAACGCGAGATCACCTAGCTCAACGAGTGCGGACAATTGTGAGGCTGGAACCGTAAGACGGTGCTGAACGTAGCTGGGGTGCGGGCGGAGTTCGTCCAGGCGACAAGTTACGAGTTGGCCGGCTCCGAGGAGACAGCCGTTGCCATCCGTGTATTCTATGTGCTTCTCCCTTGAAATTCGTTCGCATCGAGTCCAAAGAAAAACCGCCCCGTGAAAGGGCGGTCAATCGATGTAGGTTGGATGGAAATTTGTTTGGATTCACCTGAAAACCGCCTTCCGGCGGTTATCTGAGTATGGATTACTCGTTCTTCTTGGAACTGAGCTCATCAATGGTGGGCCGCCCACACAACAATGCGGGTGGGCCTGTGGCGTGATTGGTGCATCTGGGATCCCACGACTGTGTCGTATTTGTGTCGTTGACTTTCTAACTCATTCAAAACGAACCAACGCAACCAACGCATCTGTGCGAACCGAGGCTGAATTAAGTTGTTTGTTTGCGGAGATTTAGTGGATGGGCACTGCCGATTCGTAATCGACAGGTCATCGGTTCAAGTCCGATCGTCGGCTCCATTTTTTCAATAGCTTACCGACAATCAGTTCACCATCTGCTGCACATTCGAGTTTTTCTTCGAACCTTTTCATCGCATCCATGGCGTCTTCACGGGCCGTCTTGATGTAAAAGCGCTGAGTCGTGCTCACGCTTTCATGCCGAAGAATGGCTTGAATGGTAGTGTCGGGCACGCCTAGCTTTTTTAGGTTCGTCGCGAGCCCGCGACGATAAGCGTGCCAACCCTTCCAATCGAGACCATTGGCCTTGAAGACAGGCTTGATCACTCTCTCTGCAATGTTGGCGAGGTCTAGCGCCCCGCCGACACTGTTGGGGAAGATCCAGCCGTAAGCGTTCGCAGGCCGGATGGCGTTGAGCAGCACGCGCAGAGGCCGGATGATGGGGACCACCCCCGGGTTCTCCTCGTCTTCGTGTGTCTTCGTATCCTTCACCTGAGTACGCCAGACCGATCGTCGAATGGTAAGCCTGTCATCCTCGTCGTCTTCCCACCACAACCCCCGAATTTCGCCATGACGCAATCCAGCGAAAGCCGCAACTGCGATCAGAGCCCGGACAGTGGCCGCGGAAACCTCGGGAGCGTAAACACCCCCGTCCTGACCATGCACCGTGATCGGCTTGCCAGAAAACAAATCAAGGTGCATCTCGATTTCCTCGAGGGAATAAGCAAATCGTTTCCGACCGTGTTTTTTCCCTTTCGGAACACTGACACCGTGGATAGGATTGTGGTCAACGACGCCGACTCTCTTAGCATGCGTGAAAATGGCTGAGAGTGTCACCTTGATGATGCGATAACTGGCGTGAGCCAGGGCAGGACGTGCGCACCATGCAAGCGGATCTGGAGGCGGCCACACAAAATATCACCAGGCAGCAAAGTGAGCTGACCTATGCGACGTACAAGCACCATATTCTGGAGGGCATGGCTGCACAGAAGGCGGTTCCCGACGAAGAGGTCCATCAGTGGAACGCACGGATGGAGGAGGCTGCGGCCGGCGTGAAGGAAGCAACAGCTGATGCGGACCGTGCCCGCCTGCGCTACCAATCGAACATAGACGGAGTGAACACCACGGTGGCTAAAGCGACCGCCGAGTTGGAACAGAGCAAGGCCAGCTGCGCTCGACGGTGACATAACGGCACAGAGGATCGCCTTCACGCAGCTCGGCATTGAGCCGATTAGGGACAGTACCTGCCGAGCGACGTAATTCCCAAGTTTTGCCCTCCAGACCCCACGATGCCGCAGGGCGAGTTTGCTGTGAAGCTGTATCTCGACCACCCGAGCAAGGTGGGACTTCCAATCGGCGCGCGAGGTGCGGCGACCATTTACACCAAGAGCGGAGGCTGGGCCACCCTCCGTAAAATTGCCATCCGTTCGCACACTTGGATCAACTGGTTGTATCCGATTCCGTTCTAATATGGCCGAAATACGGCACACGCCGAGCGTGGGTGATAGTGCGTTTTGTTCTGCGATGAGATCACGCTACGCACCTGCAATGCTCGTCTGCGCCCTCTATGGGCGCAGTTGGAGAAAACGGATTTGCAGCACCAAACTACATGGCAGGGGGAGCATCGCTCTAAGTGCTTCGCAACCGAGGCCTCGGCTGGCCTAGAATTACGGCGCTGACGTGAGCGGATGGTTTTGAAATCAACTCGATACGAGTGGAGTGAATAGGTGGATCCAATCAACTTCATCAAGGTACTTGCGGTGACTTTGGCCGCACTGTTCCCCGTGGTCAACCCATAGGGGATGCTCCAATCTTCCTGAGCTTAACGCGGCACTACTCGCAATCCGCGCAGAAGGTCCTGGCACGGAAGATTGCAGCGTACGGATTTCGCTTTGCTGGCCGGGTCATTCCTATTCGGAAGCGAAATCCTCTCGTTTTTCGGCGTCACTTTGTCTGTCATCCAGATTACCGGTGGGCTGATCCTGGCGTCGACCGGCTGGAGTTTACTCAACCAGCGGGTCGCCGCGTCGTCGGCAGAGGAAACTTCGGCTACCCTCAAAGATGCCCTGCAGCATGCGTTTTATCCTCTGACTCTACCCATCACCGTAGGCCCGGGCTGCATCTCCATTGCGATCACACTGGGCGCGCACTTGAGACACCAGGCAGGTCCGGGCTTCGAACACGGCTACCCTCGCCATTTCCTCGCAGCGTTGACAGGGATGTTTCTGCTTTGTGTTCTGGTGTGGGTGTGTTACGGAAACGCTGGCCGGTTAGTGAGGATGCTGGGGAACTCAGGTACCACCATTGTGACGCGACTCTCGGCGTTTATTCTCATGGCGATCGGGGTACAGATCATATGCAATGGCATAAGTTCCGGTCTTCCCGAGCTTCTCGGCGGAATTCTTAAACGCTTACCTTCTTGAGAAGTGCGCCATGCCGAACGGGCTTCGCCCTGACCTTCCAGTCAGGCGGCGGCGTGAGTTTGCTGTAGTGATCCCCGAGGCCGGCCAAGGTGGAGGCCGTGTCTATGTGGCCGATGTGGGACTCGGTCGTTGGTAAATCGCCTTCCCATGAGCGGAGAAACAGCGACATCCAGCGAGAACTCTCAGGAGCCACGACCAACCTTGAATATATGCGCAGGCGAACACTGAATCGCATCGGTTCTTTTCGGCCGGCAGGACGCGAAGTTCCCCCGAAGTCTTGATCTGGGAAGTCACGGCTGCCGACTTGAGAGATTCTTTCCGCATTACCGTGTGACCCGAGCGGCACCGGGCAGGGTCACACCCTTAGTGGAACTTGACAGCATCGTGCCCGGCATCCCTGCCGCCACCTTTAATTGAGCACCGAAGTAAACCGCAACCTTGCCGATCGGTAAGACGTTGGTTCAACTCACAATCCCCAAACCCAAAAGAAAGGAGCGCTCCCGTGCGCAATGCAGGGCGTCTGAAACTGGGTCATTACCCGTTACCCGTCGAAGAAGCGAGCAACCTCCGGCAACTCCTGCTAGCGCCCGGACCGTTTTTCGCCGTTGATCCGTGCGCTGGCGATGGAACCGCCTTGCTTGAAGTCACCAAAGACTTCGCAGCTCAGAGAGCGGCCATTGAACTGGACACAGATCGAGCCGCCGCTGCGGCTGCGCGCGGCATTCCGAGCACGCAGGGCAGTGCCTTCGAATCCCACCTTCCGGCAGGCAGCTGCTCGCTTCTCTATCTCAACCCACCGTACGACGTGGAAGTCAGGAATCACAGCAACCAGCGCTTGGAGCTTGTGTTTATCGACCACTGCTACGGATGGCTGAAGACGGCGGGTGTTCTGATCTTCGTCATCCCTGACAACGCGCTCTCGCACTGCGCCAGGCGTCTGGCCAGCCAGTTCGAGCGCATCTCAGTATTCCGACTCACCCACCCGGAGTCTGTCCGCTTCCGGCAAATCGCTGTGGTGGCGATTCGCAAGAAAGAACACCATCGCGGTGACACTCGTTTCGCCGACCAACTGCTGCGGCTGGCCTATAACAGCGGTCAACTTCCGACACTTAGCTCAGAGACGACAGAGCATTACATCGTCCCGGAATCGACGGCAGTTGCCATCCAATATCGGGGCCTCCCGCTGGATACGATCGAAGATGCCATCAGCCGTTCCAGTGCCATGCAGAATGCACTCAACCTGCTGGTACGTAAGCAGGAGCGGATTGAGGGCCGTCCCGTAACTCCCCTGCACGGCGGCCACGTTGGTACGATAAGGGACCTTGTTAATTGTTGGTGAAAGGTGAAGTAAAGGCCGACTTTTCCTATGCGGCGCCGCTTAATATCCGGGAGCGTAGCACCGGCGGATCGAATTCCAAGCGACTCGTCATCATCATTTCGTTTCTGGCGGTGACGAAGGCGCGGCGCTGAATTCGTGAGGCCGACCAAAGCTGTAAAGGGCGAGCGCATGCTCAAACTCGTATCCACGCCGGATTTCATTCATCAGTACCAGGTGGTCCGCGATGGCGGCCTCCCGGATATTACGCTGTCGCTGTTTGCAAGCGAGTTGATGAAATCGCTGTCGCCTGGCTCGGTGCCGGTCTACATGCGCGAAGTACTGGCGCTTTTCAACTGGGCACTCAGCGATTCGACGGTACAGCGACATCAGTGGAAAATGCTGGGTTCCGTTGTCGAGGTCCGGAACATCATTCATGAATACTTGACGGTTGCCGCTAAGTGCAAGCTGACGTATCGCGCCGACCGAACGGGCGTAAAGGCGACCCACGTGAGCGAAACGCAGGAAACGCGAATTAACGTTCGTATCCTGCTCGCCGCCCTGCGGCGCTTCTACGATCATCTGATCTCGTCGAAGATTTACGAGCCGCCTAACCCACTGCTCCATGCTGAAATGGGGCGGGTCACTCAGGAACTGCGAGCCCAGTACCGCCGAGCGGTACGTGAAATCGAGGGACGCGATCCGATGCCGGCAGTGAGCGGTGTGGATCCGCCCTCGGGAATCCGGCTTTCCGCAAACTTCTTCCGCTGCGTGGATCGGGAATGGTTGCCCAAGACCATCGACGATCCGGATTTTCCTCATTTGGTCTACAAGGCGGGCAAGGAATACGGGTGGGGCCTAAGAGAACTCTGCGTAGTGCGGATTCTCTTTGAAGGCGGTGGAAGAATCAGCGAAGTGCTCGATCTGAGCGCCCTGGACTGGTTTACGAGCCAGTTCTTGAATCAGTTTCAAGCGCGGAACAAAGGGAGCTTTGGAGTCAGGACGAAACGTTTCGTGGTTTCGTCGGCTACGGCGAAGCTGGTGCGTAGATACTTCGATGACGATGCGAACGGGCGGCGTGCGCACGACCGGCAACGGCTTTGCCTTGCGGATCTGGGGAAGATGGACGCTGCCGATCTGGCGAAGGTCCGATTGTTTCTAACCACGCGCGGAGGTCCCGTGAGTCCGCGGATGTTTCGAAGCGATTACTGGAATCCTGCGTTGCGGGCGGCCGGGATCGCTGCTCCGCCCCATATCGCGCGGCACTGGTTCGTCACCAATGCGCTTCGGACCATCGAGCGAACGGCGACGGATCAGAATGAAATGGTCCGCCGCAAGGCGGAGTTGGTTCAGTACATGGCATGGAAGACGGCCGAGCGGACTCTCAGGGCCTACGAACACGTCGTGCGGGATAGCGACTTCATTGATACCACTCTCAGCTCCATCCACAAGGCGATGAAACAGCGTGAGCAACAGGTCAAAAAAGACCCAGGCCTGTTGGCGCAGTTTGCGACTGTCCAGTCCCATGACGTGAGCAAAGCGTTGGATGAGGACATCGCGATTCTGACGGGAGCACTTGCGTGACCTCCAACGACATCGCGCTCCGCATTCAGGCCGACTTGGGACTAACGTGGCCCAGGAACAGGTCCCTTCCGAACGAAGTTGTAGCGGAGATCTGCGAGGCGCTGTGGCAGGAGGGGATCAGTCCGAACCGTCGCATTGTGCAACAGCGAATGCCGGTGTGGAACGACCACGCATTCGGCCCCGGCATCGTGGCGTGGAGGAGGAAAAAAGGACTTCCCGAGCAAGGAACTCATGTCCGCTGCGCTTTGCCTACCAATCTTCGCGAACTGGCAAAGATCATCAGTCCCGCAATGGCGAGCGCGCCGTTGACCTCCTACGATCCGGCAGGCGATGGGCGCTGGCAAGTCCCTTCGGTAAAAGTCCTGTCCTACCTGGGCCGGATTGAAAATCCGTCCGTGCGGGATGCAATGGCGCTGTTTGCGCTCTTGCGATCTGACCGGCAGCAGAAGTCCATCTACAACCAGATTGCGAACTTCGTCCGGGTGCTGCGTCGTGTGATGATCGAACAGTCCATCGAGGACATTACCAGCGTCGACGCGAATGATCTGTTGTTTCGTATTCATGTAGGTGAGATCGGGAAGGGCTTGTCGGAGCACCAGCGGCGTACGTTTCTGGGTCAATGGAGTGCGGTGCGCAACGCGTTCGATGAATATGCGGAGCGACTAACGCCGGGGCAACTGGAAGTGATGAAGAACTTCTTCATCGGGCCAGTGACCGATCGGCGAAGGTTCATGCGCCACAAGACCTACGGCGCGTATCTTCGCGAACAGCAAGAGCGGGTCAAGATCAAGACCGACGCAGTGCAGTCGAAGTTTTACCAGCTAAGACATGTAGCCGGGATCTGCTGCAATCAGGTGCGTCGCCTGCATGAGGCAGCAGGGCACACCATTGCGGCCGTTGAAGCCAACGATCTTCGCTGCCCGCATGAGTTCAGCTATGAAGAAACGGCGCAAACGATGGGCCGGCGGGCAGTGCGACAGCGCGTTGAGTTGACGCTGTGGGACTCCAACTCGTTGCGGGAGCACGCGGTGGCGCTTGGTTATCACGAGGCGCCCGCCACCACGCTTCAAAGGTGCTGGCAGGAAGCCAGTTTCTCGCCGAAGAATCGCGCCTATTTCGTCGAGTACAACGCCACCACAAGTCTTACGCAAGGCTGTCCAGCCGAGCCTTTCTGGTTCCTTGATCTTTTCCGGCATCGGGTGTTTCGCCACCTGGATGTGCGCAGCGACAGCGATCTGGCCGAAAGACGCGAAGCCTTCCATGCTGAGTGGGGATACGAAAGCAAGAGCGCCTGGGCGGACGGCGGCCTGCTGGCGTTCGGCCCGACCGACTTCCGGCCGATCGACTTCCTGCAACGCCGTGAAGGACACGAGTTCCTTTCTTATGAGGGTATCTACGCAGCCTGCATGTTTGGCGGGCTGGTGATTCGCATGGGAACGATTACCGGCGCGCGCATCGGCGAGATCATGCAGATTGCGCAAAGCCCGGATTGCTTCAAGCAGCTTGAGAACGTGGGCCCCAAAGCGGCGACGCGGTGGATGCTCCGGCCGGTGCCGAAAGGAAGGCAGAAGCGGGAGGACTATTTCATCGACGAGGATACCAAACGCCACCTGGTCGAGCTGATTCGTTTTCAATGTGAGAAGTGGGGTGGTCCCCTGATTCCCATCGTGAAAATAGAAGACGACAAGCGAGCGCCCGATCGGTACGTGCTGCAGTGGAATGGCCGTGGCCTTCGCTTGCACGTTCTGAATGCGTTCATGCGGTTCCTTCTCCATGGCCTTATCCTTCGCTCACTCGACGGCAATGTGGTTCAGCTTAGTTCGCACCTGCTGCGGCATTCGTTTGCCACCGAAATGGCTGACTTGAATACGCCGGTTGAGGTCATTGCCAAACTGCTTCACCAGCGCGACCTAACGGTCACGAAGTACTATGCGCGACCGACCCCGACGAAGGTGATGAGCGCAGCAGAAATGATCTTTGTGGATCGCATCGATCTGGGCGCCGAGGGGCGGCGCAGCCCCGACGAGATCGGAAGAATGTTGAGAGAGGCTGAAGGTAAGGTCGGAGCTCTGACGGAAGTGTTTGGCGGAACATGCGTAGTTGCCAACATGTGCCCGGCCAAGTTCGTCTGTGTAGGTTGTGCTGGCAACGCGCCGGATCCAGCGAAGCGCTATCAGATCGACCAGAAGCAGGCCTGGGCCGAACAACAGCTACAGTACGCACGGCGGGAAAAGCTCGTTGCGGAAGAAAGGCAGATGAAGCAGTTGATCGCCGACTGCAGACTGATCAAGGAGGAGATGGATCTGATCGAAGCGATGCGGAAAGACGCAGCGCAGATTGTGAGCATCGAGCATGGGTCTCCGAGATAAGAAAACGCATCCTGGCTGGCTGCAGCCGCGATGGGAACGCCAGAAACGCGATACCGCCACACGCGTTGAAGCAGCCATTACCGCATTGCAGAAGGACCGTGCCGAGATTACGTACGCGAGTATCTGCAAACGGGTCAGCATCCTGTTTGGTCTTTCGATCTCCCCGAACACGATCAAGAGAAATGAACTCGCCTACCGGATGTATCTCGCGAACCGGCGGCCGCCCAGGCGGAAGCAACTCCGGGAATCATTACTTATGCGGTTAATCCATGGCGCGTCCGATCGGGAGAAGAGGTCGCTGTGGTCGAAGACCGGCCGATTACGGCGGGAATCCAAAGACTCGCTCATCGCCAGACTCATCTCCCTGGAACGTGCGGTGAGGCAGCAACAGAGCGCGGAGAATCTGCTGCGCGAAGAGATTCTGCGTCTGGCGCAGGCTGGTTCGCGGTGACCGCACCAGCCGGAAAGCTGAAGCACCCCAGCGGATGGTTTGCCGCCGGACGGGAAGTTTCCCGCGCTCTCGGTTTGCTTTCCGATGGAGCTTTCCGGCTCTACATCTATCTTTGCCTGAACGCGGACCGCAGAACTGGGCAGATGAGGATTACCCACGGAGACCTGGCAAAGGCAGTGGGCCGCAGCCGCCGCTCCATCATTATCTATCTGGAGGAGCTGCAGCGGCAGCAGGTGTGTCGCGTTCAGAGCGCCACCAATCAGCACGACTCTGGTCACATCGAAATCTGCGATGCGTTCTGGCCATACGAGAAAACTCGAAAAGAAACAGCAACACAAGACCGGGCGAGCTACGTCGCACAGATCCAGCGCCTGATGGGAAGTCGGCGGTGTGTCGCGAGCTCGTTTGCTCCTGCGGACGAGAAACTTGCCAATGCCTTGTTCCAACGCGGAGTCCCGATTCAGCAGGTCGAGCGCGGGTTCCTGCTAGGGTGCACACGCAAATACGTGACCCTGCTGAACGGCAATAGTAGAGAACTGATCGTGAGTTTCAGCTACTTCCAAAATGTGATCGAGGAAGCTGGCGAGTTGCAGATGTCGGAGGATTACTGGCGCTACCTGCAACTGCGGATCCATCAAATGGAACGGCAGTGGCTCGAGCAAACTCAGGCCTCAGGAGAAGGCAAGTTCAACAAGCGCCTGACGGCGCCAATATCGGGACGGATCTGATTCGGAGATATATCACTTTCATCGTGCCGCTCCCACTGCAAGAGCAACGCCTCGACCATCTCTTTGCCGTCGGGATCGCGAACGGCCTGCATGGGTGTGCGCCCGCCTAATGCCGGAATCTTTTGATGAATCCAACTTTCGACTTGCTTCTGCATCACGGCTTGCAGCTGCTTTCTCACTTCCGGGTCGCGCAACATCGCTCCCATCTCGGGCTCGTGCAGTTCCGCATCCGCGGCCTCTTGTGGCGCATTTTTCCGCATCTCTTCGAGCGTCTGGGCGCGGGTGCTTTCGTGGACCGCCAGCACACCGAGTCGCTTCTCAATCTCTTTGCGCAGCCGTTTGGCGCGGTTCTCCGAGTTCACCTCCGCGATCACACGTCCCTCGGAAATCCTGATGTGGCCCAGGATGGTGTTGTCCCAAGTCTTAAACTTACGGTTGCCTTCCTTGATCCAATCGATGTCCACCTTGCGCAGCTTCCCGTCGTCGCCCAGTTCCGCATCGTCGAGCAACTCCTCACGGGAACGTCCCACTGCGAGCGGGGCCAACGCGTCGAACGCCGCTTCCGCCGACTCGACCCGAAACGTCAGTGTGTGAAACAGCAGCGGGTCGCCGTCCGTGTTGCACAGCACCGGCGGAGCCAAGAGCCGGTCGCGAATGTCCAGGTAGGTGGCGCGAATCAGGCCTGCATATCGCAACAGATCGTGCGGCGCCAGATTGCGATTCTGTTTCGCGATTTTCTTCTTCAGTTTTGTTCGTAGTTCGATGACCTCGATCTTCTTGTCCGGCGGAATGCAGAGGGGCGCCGAACTGCCGAACACGGCAAGTTCCGGCTGGTGCCAGATCTGCGCAAAAAGCAGGTCTCCCGGCCGCAAGTTTCGCGCCCCCGACCGCTCGATGACTTCGGTTTCTCCGCCAATCAGAACGTCCCACACTGCCAAATGCTCACCGGGTTCGTTCCAAACCACCTCGTAGAAGCTCAGCGGCTGTGTTGTAGCCTGCTCCAAAAACATCCGTTCCATCGCGGTTAGCTGCTTCGACTTCTCCAGCATGTACCAGCGAGCCACAACGCCGCCCTGCCCGCGCGCGGCAGTACGCCGCGCGCCCGGATTCCACTGGAACAAGAAATAGGGCATGAATATCTGACGTTCGTCTGCGGCCTCTTCCAGCGGCTTCGGAACGTCACGCAGGTTGAAGTCCTGCCATGCCTCATCGATCCGATCCCCGAACTTACGCAAGGCAAACCTGGTGATCTCCCGCGTCAAGCGGTCCGACTCTTCGTGCTGCCGCGCCCACACGTGGTCGATAGATGGAGCATAGCCAGGCAAACAGCAATGCTTGTACTTCTTGCCGCTGCCGCAGGGGCAGGGTTCGTTTCTTCCGATCTTCGCAGACGCATGAAGAGCCATAACAGTTGCGACATTACTGCCCATGGCTCTGTGAATGCAAGCACAGATCATGCTGGTTCGATAGGGAGGCACCATGCGCTTGGCGGGCAAGCAAAAACTCGGCTATTTTCCTCTTCCATTAGCGGAGGCCGAACGGATTCGACGTTTCCTGCAGTTTCCGCTTTCTGGATATGCAGCACTGGACCCCTGCATCGGCGACGGCGGCGCTTTTAAGGTGATCGCCGGAAATCCGCTAGCGATCCGATACGGTATCGAACTGGACGCTGGCCGCGTCGAACAGGCCCGCGAGGTCGCCCCCACGTCATTCATGGCGATGCCCTGGATGTGCACTGCCCAGTGGAGTCCCTGTCGCTGCTCTATCTGAATCCACCCTACGACTTCGAATGCGGCCAGTCCCAAAACCGCAGGTTGGAACAGATATTTTTCGAGCACTGCTATCGCTGGCTCAAGCCTGCAGGCGTGCTGGTTCTGGTCGTTCCCGGAGATCGTCTCGCCGTTTGCGGGCGCCTTCTCGCCTTCCACTTCAAGGACCAGGAAGCTTACCGGCTGGGCACGCCGGAGGCTGCGAAGTACAAGCAGGTCGTGCTGCTCGGTACCAGGCGTACCCGCCGTGAATGCAATCAGCTGTCTGATGCCGATCTCATCAAGGCGCAAAACTTAATCGCTGAGATGAGTCGGAAGTGGGAGCAACTTCCCGTCCTCCTTGACTCTGCCGATGCAGTCTACTCGGTTCCAGAGGGCGGACCTGTCGAGTTGACTCATCGCGGCCTGCCTCTGGATGAGATCGA
Source organism: uncultured Acidobacteriaceae bacterium (assembly GCA_963794545.1). GTDB lineage: Bacteria > Acidobacteriota > Terriglobia > Terriglobales > Acidobacteriaceae > Bog-257. The sequence continues at coordinate 18,514 of CAWCEH010000005.1, read as the reverse complement.
AGACCTGTTGCTGAAGTCAGCAGCATATCGTCAGGCGGCCAGAATCCTTACCGTGTGCCGGGCGGAGATCAAAGGGCGTCCTGTGACCCCGTTGCATGGGGGCCACGTCGCACTGTGCGCGATAGCGGGACTTCTGGACGGCGTCTTTGGTTCCGGCGAAGATCGGCACATCGCTACCTGGCGATCCGTCAAGGTCACAGACTGCTCTGAAGAAGTTGAAGAAGACGGCACCATCATTCGACGCGAGCGGGAGAGATTTACCAACCAACTCACTCTGCTGTACGCCTCCGGGAAGACCGCCATTCTACGTTGAATCTCTCCTGATCGATCCTACTCACCGCGATGGCCGTCATGCTCCATCCTGGTTGTGCAACTTCTGCACACCCTACCCAACTGACGAGACGATGCTGACTATACGGCAACGCCATATAGTTTCCATCAGACGACGCAATGTTTAGACCCATTTTCGGCGAAGGTACGGAAAGGGCCTATTGGCCTGAAGTGGCATGCTAAACGGCTTCTTCGGGGAAGGCGAGACGCGCCACATCGCACACTGGCGATCGGTCAAGTATGTCGACGAGTTCAACGAGGAAGGCGAAACCGAGGGTGAGACCATCATTCGCAAACGCGAACGGTTCAGCCATGAACTGACCCTCGCTTACGAGAGTGGCCAGATCATCGAGCTGAAGGAGACCAAGGAGGCCAAGCCTAGCGATGAAGAACGCTCATGAACGTTTCGTCAAACTCGTTTATCGGCGGCGCACAGAAAAGACGGCGACCAACCTTCGCGTCTTCCTCGATGCCTTTGTAGGTGAGGACCGAGGCAAAGCCCACTTGGTATCGGTGGTTGGCGGCGATGTTGAGATCGGCGCCTTGGCAGCCGCCTTTGCCAACGGTGACTCATTTACCGTGGTCGATCCTTACGGTGAAGAGAGTATCGTCTCGCTGGGCGAGAAGCCGTTATGCTTCCGCGACTCCATTGTGGTTCCCGGACGGAAACGGCCGCTGAGACACCTTGTGAGTTGCTCGCAGGAATTGGCGGACATGACCTCCAATGGGAAACTGCTTCTGATAAGTGACGACCATTCCTTCATCTGGTCTTCGCTGGTGCGGCACTACGGCCTGCCCGCCACGCCAGAATGGGGACCGTGGATGATCTCGCAGTTGCACCAGCAAAAGCGTATTCAGCCACTTCCCGCGTTTGGATATGCCGGAGTGGCCGTCAAGGCCAAGCGAAAAGAGTTAGTGGCGCTGCTTCGGAAGGGGCTGCGCAGCAATGGGCTCGCGTTTCCTGCCCAAAATGGGGCCGTCGAATGGCCCGAAATCCAGCTCATCAAGAAGACTGCCTGATTCCCGCCGGAAAAGCCGCATCCGCGGACGGCCGCGCAGAAACGACCATTCACGGATGTACGACACACCCAAATTCTGAAAGGTTCTGGGAGGACCTGAACCCATGGCATTGCTACATACAGGCGATCGCATTTGTGCGTCGTGCGGAGGCATTAACGGTCGTCACCGGGCAGAGTGCTCGGGCGACGAATCAATCGACGTACTCAACGTCTACACCCGCCAGCAAGCGATCGACGATGGCATTCTGGTCGATTGCGAGCAAGCTCCAATGGTTGAGATGCGCCGCCAGCTTATGAAGTGGCCGCTTGCGATGACCGCTACCGCATTTCATCGCTACGTGTGGCCAATAGATGATGAGGCGAACCTGCCGCCAGGCCAGAGCTTGGCAGGTCGCTTCTGGGACGTAGTTTGGATGTTTCACGCCGCCGTCAAGGGGGCAGTCCCAGCCCGACACATTGACCCGTGCAACCTGCTGTTCGACTTCTACTGCATCGTTGCTGATCCAGCACTGTCGTCAAACGAGACGATCGACGCGAGTGCCCGGAGCGGGCCAGAGGGAATGCGGTTGGTAACGCTGAAAGCGGTCTCCGGGCCGGGCGATGACGGCGAGCCTGTGATGACGTTCATGTTGCCGGAGGAGGATTGATTGCGCTGCCTGCTGAGCCGGAGCCAACGGAGTGGTAGATTGCGGTCATACAAATATCACACCTCTGTGATAATCTAGAGATACAACTTTAGGCGCACAGACATGGACGTTGAACATTTCAAACGGGCAAGAAAGCAAGCCGGCTTGACTCAGCAGCGGGCTGCGGCCAAACTCCGCGTGTGCCAGAGCTATCTTTCCATGGTGGAGAACGGCCAAAGGGCATTGTCGCTCGAACTCGCGCGAAGGATGGTTCACGTTTACAAGCTCTCGCCGGTTTCATTCCCGCCGAGTGAGACACGATGGGATCCACAGACCGTTGATCCCGAGCAGCTTGCGGCAGACCTGGCCGGACTCGGATATCCCGGGTTCGCTTATCTGCGGAAGCGACGTTCTACGAGGAATCCAGGCGAACTCTTGCTTACCGCCCTGGCTCAAGACCATTTGGAGTCGCGGCTCTTCGAGGCTCTCCCGTGGCTGGTGCTCAAGCACTGGGAGATGGACACGGGATGGCTCGTCCAGCAGGCCAAGCTTCACGATCTGCAGAATCGCCTCGGATTCGTCGTGTCGCTAGCCAGAAACGCTCGTAGCAAGGCGTCGCTTCCCAATCCTCAACGAGACGTAGCACTCGAACAACTGGAGTCCACACTGAAGCGCAGCTTGCTTGCGAAAGAAGAGGCTTTAGGCGAAGCGAAACTCAGTGACGCAGAGCACAAATGGTTGAAAGAGCATCGCCCGAAAGAAGCTCGCGACTGGAACCTTCTCACCAATTGGCGGCCCGAGACGCTCAGATATGTCGCTTGATCACGCGCAAATCCTGCCAGCCCGCTGGAATGCATTCTTGAGCGAAGTTGACGGGCTTCTCGGGACTTCCGTTGAGCTTCATTGCCTTGGGGGCTTTGTCCTAGCTGCGCTGTATGGCTTACCTCGTCCGACTGGCGACGTGGACTATATTGCGGCGATGCCATCCAGCAGCATCACTGAGTTGGAAACTATTGCCGGCCAAGGCTCCGCCCTCAGCAGGAAGCACGGTCTGTATCTTCAGTACGTTACGGTAGCTGACGTCCCAGAGAACTACGCAGAGCGGTTGGAGGAATTGTTCCCAGGCGAGTTCATCCGGCTCCGCCTCTTTGCACTGGAAGTGAACGATCTCGTTCTCGCCAAGCTGGTCCGGAACAGCCCAGTTGACCTGGAAGATGCCAAGTTTCTCGCGAAGACAGGGAAGTTGGATGAAACCGTACTTAAACAGCGATACGAGAAGGAACTACGACCCTACCTCGCCAATGAAAAGCGGCATGATCTTACGCTGAAGCTCTGGGTTGAGGCCTGTTTTCATTCCTGAGCGTTACTTTTCAACGGATGGCAGAGAACGAAGGGCGCGAGGAGATTATCGGCGTTGTTCAGCTGCGTGGCAGTTGCCGGAATGATTCCAGATGCCAAAGGTCATCTGGCGTGGATGTCTCCCGGCGCAGGATGTAGAGATTGCCGTCATCGGCACGGACTTTGTAAACATGGAACATGCCATTCGTCCCGGGCGTAAGCAGCGGAACAGCAATCACTGAGTCGATGAGCTGCTCAGCCGTGCGTCGCCGGCTCCAGCTCGGCATACTGCTCACCGCCTTCGTGATCTTCTGCCCATGTTCCTCCGTCATGGCAGTTATCGTGTCCGTGCACAATGGAAGAATCACGCGAGGTATGTGGGTGGACGCCAGCGAGCGGTAAGCGCACGAGGCCTTCTGCAGGGTTGCCTGCTCGCGAACGAATTCCACTTCGTGCTGCAGCAAGCGACGGACGTTGTCAAACGTTTCCGAAAGAACGTGCTCGGCGAAGCCATATTCCTGGTGCTTGGAGCCAAGGTGCGCTGCCAGGCGTGCAAGCAGGTCCATGTCCTCGGCAAAATACGCCGAAATATAAGGCTTCATCACCTTAAACACACCGTGCTCCCGTCGCCGCCGTTCCGGGTTGTACCCGGTAAATCGAACTACGGCGCTAACGCTCGCTTCCGAGAAGATCTTGTCTTTAATATCGACTTTGTACTGCTCGATCATCGGGCCTAAGTTCTGCACGATGGTGGCCCGGATCTCCTCGACAGTTACATCGCATATCCCGTTTTCCAGCTGTGTGAGTGCTCGTCGCAAACGCGGATGTAGGTGGCGATTCCTGGCGATCACCTGCCCGAGCTTCTGTAATCCCGGCACTGTTGCGATCAATCGGAGAAGACGCTTCTCGGGCGTTGTATTCGCTGGAAGCTCGATCTGCTGGACTAGAGCGTTTTCATCATAGCCGTACCCGGTATCCGCAGTGCCGGAACCAGGCGGCAGCGTTGTCTGCGGTAATGGTTTTGAGAGCTTCGGTGATGGCCTGATCGAGTGCTTCCGCAGTGCGTGCTTTGGCAGCACGCAGCCCCTGCTTGAGTTTTGACCAAGCCTTTTCGATGGGATTGAAATCCGGGGAGTAGGGCGGCAGGTAGAGTAGTTCGGCCCCGCTGGCGGCGATCAACTCGCGTACGCCTTTGACTTTATGGGCGGACAAATTGTCCATCACCACCACGTCGCCAGCCTTCAGTTTGGGGCCCAGCACCTGCTCCAGGTAGGCGAGAAAGACATCCCCGTCGGTGGCCGACTCGACGGTCATCACCGCCTCCATGCCGCGCAGGCTCATGGCGCCCAACGTGGTCAGTACTTGCCAGTGTCCCTGGGGTGTGGCTTCGGCGATGCGCTGGCCGCGTGGGGCCCGTCCCCACAGCCGCGTCATCTGCGTGGTCACCCCGCTCTCGTCCAGAAAAAACAGCTTCTCCGGCGCTATCGAGCCCAGCTTTTCTGCGAACTCCGCACGCCGCTGCCGGTTCGCTTCCGTGTCCCGCTCCTGCGCATGGAGCGATTTTTTTTACGCCCCAATCCCAATTTTTGCAGCCACAGCCAGAGTAACGATGGGCTCAGCCCCACGCCGCTGGCCTTCTGCATGCGCTCTTGCAGCTCCCACAGTGTTACATCGGCTTGCTGGCCCACCTCCGCCCGCAGCTGCTGTTGCACCGTCTCGGTCACCCGGCTGACAGGGCCGTGACGGGACTGCGGGGTACGCTCCATCTGCCCGCTCCGCAGTTGCTGCCTACGGATCTTCTTGACGTAGTCGTAGCTCACCCCGAAGCGCTGAGCCAGCGCCATCTGGCTGATGTTTTCCCGTGCATAGGTCTGTAAAATCCGCCGTCGCAGATCATCAGAAAATGCTTGTCCCATCCGCTTTGCCGCAGAGAACGCCGCCAATGTCAGCTTATGCACAAACCAGCATTTCGGGTATAGCTAACTTGGAACCGCTCTAGCTTAGGCGCGAGCCGCGGAGTCGAGAGATGCGAGGCAAAGTACAACATGGCTTCGCGCACCACCGGCCGCCACTCTGCATACCGCTCCGGGACCAAGTGCCTCACGGATAGGGCCTCGACGAGCCACTGGCTCGCCTCCTCCCGAAAGTTCTTTCCTTCATCGCTGTCGAGGATCGTGGCTAGCGCACTCGTACGGGCAGCCGTGGGCAACTGCAAGAAAACTGCCACTCGCGGATCGCTCAGCGACTTGTCGATCAAGTGATCGAGCAAAGAACAATTTTGGCCGTCGCGATTGCGATGAGCGGTAGGGACGGTCGATCCTTGCTTCATGCAAATAGCATCCGCCAGTTCGCATGCCTTTGTCAGTGATGTGGCGTGAAGTAACGACAATGGCGCTGCAGACGATCGTCGACAATCACGGTCATAATCGTCTCGCCGCGTTTCACACAACCACCTTGAGCGTATCTCTCTGCCCGCCTGGGCACCAATATTTCGTCGAAAAGTTATGCTCCGCGATTGGTTCGGGGCCAGTCGATCCGCCAACGCTCACCTGGCGCTCGCACCCAGAACAGGGGCTTCACCGGAGTGCCGCGTGCGTGGTGATAGAGCGCAGCAGTGCGCCCGTAAAAGCCGCGTGTATGCCACGACTCGCGCCACCCGAACCGCTGGCAGTCGAGGTGATGGCAAAACTCGTGGCACAGGGTGCTCAGAAACGTACCGTGCGAGGTGACTTGTTTCTTGATGGCGGTCCGCATCCAGAGACGGATGAGTAGGGTTTCGGGATGGTAGTCTCCGAACAACTCAATAGCCGAACCGCCTTCGCGGACTCGAAGCGGGCGGGCAGCAAGTACTCGGATCCCAGGCTGCCGAACCAGGTAGAAACCAGATGCAACCGACAGAAACTCCGCACATGCCTGGCGAACGGACGCGGCGGTGCCGCCTTGCATGGCGGAAGCGATAGACTTTGCCAACGCTTGCAACTGGTTGTCCTCGGGGACATCCAACGCTGTGAGTCGGTCGCTCTCAAGAAACCTTGCTCGTAACGCTGCTGTGCTCGGCGGTCGGTCGGTAAGCATTGCTGGGAATTGTCGACTCAGCGTGTCGAGATGCCAATCTGGGGTTACAGCTGTTTTATCCAGTCGCCTGTCTTCATGACGCGGCTGAATCGCATCTGCTGGGTGACCAGGATCGCCCGATGCAACTCCTCGTCGGAAACTTCTCCCGCGTCGTTCTTGATGGCCAGTGTGCCGGTTCCATCGGAAAGAAATTCCACTCCGAAGCCGAGATGCATTGCCTGGCGTGCCGTCGTGTCACAGCACATCTGGGTCATGTAGCCGGCAATGACAACCGTCTCCACGCCACGGTCGCGCAGCCACGTCTCGAGTTCCGTGCCGGTAAAACTGCCGGGCAACGACTTGTGGATGAGTACATCATGCGGTCGCGCGGCCACTTCTGAATGTAGATCCCATTCCTTGCTGCCTTTGCGGAAGACCGGAGCGTCAGGTTGCGGTGATGCGTGCTGAATTATGACCACCGGCACCCCGTGTTCGTGCGCTGAATCCATGGCAGACAACACGTTCGCCAGACTCCCTGCAGGATAGGTAATGGGCAGCTTGCCGGTGAAGTATTCATTCTGGACGTCAATAACCAAAAGTGCGCGTTTCGGATTCTCCGCCATAACGCTCATTGTAGGACAGCGCAAGAAGGGAAGTCTTCGATCCCAATCAAGAGGAAAAGCCATCCAAACCTGTGCCTATCGTTAATCCAGCCAAGCCCGATGCTGATAAGAGCGACACTCAATGTCCAGCCGAAAAGGATAAACCACGCGCCATCAGGGTCACAGAGTTGCCTTCTTTGCCACTCGGGAAAGACTGGATGGATAGAGTTGCTTGGGGTGCGGGCCTCATTTTGGTCATTATTGCCGGGGCTGGAGTTTTTCTGGCCAGTCAAACGTTGAAGGCGATACAGGGCCAGCTTGGGGCCATCGTCAACGCCGAACGCGCTTGGCTCATGGCTACCCCAGTTGAACGAACGCCCCCACTTATCTGCATTCCTCCAGCTCCACCATATGCGAGAATGGCGTTCGCTGTTTTCATCAATAATTCTGGAAAGACGCCCGCTAGAGTCAGTAAATCTGCTTTGGATTATGAGAGAATTCCCAGCTTTGGACAGCTTCCACCTGAGCCAAATTATCGGAATGTCAGCGTCCACAATGGATTGGTTCTCGTTCCCAACGGAGAACCGTTTGGCCGTATTGCTTTTCTGTTTCCCAACTCCATCCTCGTCGAAGTCGAAAAGCAGGCGATTGAGAACAAAAGGGAGCTTCTCTACGCATACGGGTTTGTTGAATACTGGTGCGTTTTCGATTGTAAAGAGCGTCCGCATGAATCTAGGTTCGGATACGTCTACAACTTCCCGCAGAGTGGGGAACCTCAGATGCTTAAAGGATTCATGCCGGATGGCCCAGAAGCCTACAACCGCTCCACATAGCAGATACGCCAGTCCTAAAAAGCAAATTAGGACACCACCAATCGTTGGCCGTTCCACGATTGCAGATCAGCTAATGTTCTCAGTCCCGCGTCTTTGACCGGCTGAAGGCGCAGGCCTGACGTGTGGCGCCGTAATTCATCCACCGGAATGGCTCTAAGCCGGGCAATGCGGACTTCCTGTGCATAGCTCGACGCCGCTCGAGAAACTGACTCCTGATTACTTCGTTTCTGTGACTCAAGTTCGCGGCCAAGCGCCTCAAGCGCCCCTACAGCCTTGCCGGCTGCCTTGCGAGCCGCGGTTGCAGGAGACCACGCGTAAGCGATGTACACGCCTAGCGCCAGAAGTGGCAAAAGCAGCAGTAAGAGCATATGAATGCAGTTCCAAACAGTCGATCTTGGCCCGCATGTGCTAGCGAACAACTCCAGCCTGCTGGGGGGAGCACCAATGCAGACGCGTGCGTATGCCTCCTACGCACAACATCTGCTTGGCACTAAAGAACTCCGCACAAGTTTAGCGTGGAAGTTACCTTTCGAGAAAGGGTTAGGTCCGAGTTCTAAGGCCAGGTGTGATGGCGAGGAACGAGACTCGGAGGTCATTCCCCCGGGTTAACAGCCAGGACTCCGGTCCGTAGTGCTCCCAGTCCAATCTGGAAGACGGACGCCTGAATGCAGGCTTCAACAGGTTCACCAACTGCGCGCGTTGGGTGAGAAGAGAATCTACGTCTTCTGAACGTGGTTACGGCTTGAGTCGCGGCAATCAATACAGCGGCCATGCCCTATTCCTTAAGTTTCGACCGGTTGATCAAAACCGTTGTGCACGGATGGGGAATGCTCAAGCTTCATGGCTCGGCTGTCTTGAACGCTGCTGTGGCAAAGGCATCCCTTCGAGAAAGAACTGCGGTGCGAACTGCTGGGATTTGTTGCCAATTCATTCTCCGAGCTAGCAGCCGCAATTCCAACCATGTGACAGGGAGAATTCTATGAAACTCCGAAAAAACGATTTGTGCCCGATCCATCGGTCGCTCTTCTGCTGCGGCCGTGAGCAGTCTAAAAAGGAGCGACGATTGCGCCTCGGCATTCAGCGCATCGAGGACATGCATCATCCCAGAGGATATCGGGAACTCCGATCACCAGTCGAGATGAAGAGACTGCTCAACCGAAAGATCGTCGAGCAAGACGGCAAGTGCGCAATCTGCCGCTCACGCTTCACGCATTACAACGAGATTGTGCCCGACCACATCTGTGGTTTAAAGCATAACTTTGCCGGACCTAAACCATAACCTTGCCGCATGATCTCCTTCAAGTTGTTGATTTAGCGTGGAAGGCCGCCGTCGCCGGCGGGGCTCTCAAACCATAACCTTGCCGGAATTGCAGTGCGGCCGTAGGCTTCCCAATCACCTGTGGTTGATTTAGCGTCAAGAAAGTTGTAGTATTGTGTTATGGCCCAGTCTCACCGTGAAGCCTCGCGGCAGCTCTTCGAGTTTGCTGAGCAGCAGCAAGGTTTCTTCACCACCAAGCAGGCTAAGGCGGCCGGATTCGCCGAAAACACGCACCCCTATCATGTGCAGGTCGGGAACTGGATCCGCGAGCACCGGGGTATCTACCGGCTCGCTCTGTTTCCGGCGGCTGATCGGCCCGACCTAGTCCTTTGGGCACTGTGGTCCCGGAACCGGAACGAGGAAGTCGAGGGTGCGTACAGCCACCACACGGCGCTCAGCCTCTACGATCTGTCAGACCTGAATCCGGCGAAGCTCCACATGACCGTTCCGACAGATTTCCGGCGCAACAGCGATATTCCCGGCATCCTCGTACTTCATTATGCCGACCTGTCCGAGAGCGACGTACAGACGGCGCAGGGCTTCAAGTTTACTCGCCCTCTGCGGACGATTCTTGACCTGATCGAGGCTGGCACGGTTGAGCGGAACTTCATCCGCCAGGCGCTAAGGCAGGCTGTCGACCGTGGTCTGATCACTCGCCAACAGATTCGGAACACGCAAATGAGCAGACCCGCGCGCAAAATCGTAGAGGAAGTGCTGCGGCGAGCTGCATGATGCCGTCACCCAGGACATATGCGACGGCGGGAGCATTCCGAAGGACTCTTGAAGAACGCCTGAAGAGGTCCTCTCTTACTGATCAGATCGATCTCAACCGCCTCCGGCGACAGGTATCATTCGACCGTCTGCTGGCAAGGCTGTTCCGGGAAGAACCAGCGCCTTGGGTTTTGAAGGGTGGTTATGCGCTGGAGCTGCGCTTCAAGGCTGCTCGATCAACGGTGGACATCGACCTGACATTGCAGCGGGTGGGGGCAGCAACATCGGCGGGTGGTGACACGAACCAGGTTGTACGCGGGATGCTGCAGAGCGTGGCTGACATCCCTCTTGGTGACTGGTTCGAGTACGCGATCGGACCGCCTGTCATCGACTTGACCGCCGCGCCGTATGGCGGGGCTCGCTATCCTGTCGAAGCTCGAATGGACGAACGGATCTTTGCCCGATTCCACCTGGACGCCGGCATTGGTGACGTGGTTATGCAGCCGCTGGAAACAATCATCTGCCGGGACTGGCTGGGATTCGCTGGCATCGAATCGGCGCGCGTCCGGATGATCGCTCGCGAGCAGCAGTTCGCTGAAAAGATTCATGCCTACACGCTCCCGCGGAACGCTGCGAACAGCAGAGTGAAGGACTTGGTGGACCTGGCTCTCCTGATCAGATCAGGAGGCCTGGATAAACAGAGGATCCTGGACGCCTTGCATCTGACGTTTGAGAGAAGAGGAACACACGATTTGCCGGGGGGTTTGGTTCCGCCGCCAGCGGATTGGCAGATCCCGTTTCAAGCCCTGGCGGAAGAATGCGGGCTCCCAACTGATATCGCCGCGGTGTTTGCGGGCGTACAGGAGTATCTCCAAGAAGTGCTGACACGTCGCACGGAGCGGTGAACGCGGTATGACCGAGAAGGGTTCGGAATCTCTTCCATTCGAGCCTCCAGAGCAGGAAAATATTCGCCTCCGGGAGGAAAACGCTCGCCTGCGGCGGCTCCTGGCGGTTCACAGCATTCCGATTCCGCAACTTGCGCCAGAGAATCGGCCTCCAACCAAAACCATCGAGACGGCGCCACCGGTGGACAAGGAGGAGCGTGCCAGAAAAAGAATCGCGCTGTTTCGAAGCCTGTTTCGCGGGAGAGAAGATGTCTACGCACGGCGATGGAAGAATGACGACGGCCGATCGGGATATGTGCCGGCGGCCGTAAAGGACTGGAAGGCCATTAACAAAAGCCGCCCGGAGGAGCGGAAGAAAGTCGACCAGAAGACAAGGAAGTTCCTCCCGGTGACCGACGCCGTCATCGAGAGCCACCTCTTGGGCAAGGAAGCCGTTGGCGTATATCCCCTCCTGTCCGACGAAACGTGCTGGTTTCTCGCGGCAGACTTCGACAAGAAGACTTGGGAGTATGACGCCCAGGCTTTCCTTGAGACCTGCCAGGAGTTGAGTGTGCCAGCTGCCTTGGAGCGTTCTCGCTCCGGGAAGGGCGGCCACATTTGGATCTTCTTTGATCGTGCGCTGTCAGCGATTACCGCGCGCAAACTGGGATGCCTGATTCTCACGCGCACCATGGAGCGCAGGCATCAGCTCGGTCTCGATTCCTATGATCGCTTTTTCCCCAACCAGGACACGATGCCCAAGGGAGGGCTCGGGAATCTGATTGCGCTCCCCTTGCAGTTTGCGCCACGCAAGTTGGGCAACACTGTGTTCATTGACTCAGACTTCCAACCGTACCCCGACCAATGGCAGTTTCTTTCGACAATTCGACGAATGCCGGCCGTCGCCGCCGAGGAGATCGTTGCAGAAGCTCAGCGCAAAGGCGACCTGATCGGAGTCCGGATTAGCATCGCCGATGACGACGATGCACGAGACCCGTGGACCTTGCCACATTCTGGCAAGCGGAGGGAGCGGCCGATCGAAGGGCCGCTACCAAAGACTGTTCAGGTCGTTCGCGCGAATCTTGTTTACGTGGAAAAGAAGGATCTCCCACCAGCCATGCTAAATCGGTTACTCCGGCTGGCCGCATTTCAGAACCCCGAGTTCTACAAGGCTCAGGCGATGCGGCTCTCGACGTTCGACAAACCGCGTGTGATCGCATGCGGCCAGGAATTCGCCCATCACATTGCTGTGCCTCGTGGCTGCCTGACTGAGACGTTGGCTCTTCTCGAGGCGCACAAGATCCGGCCCGAAGTTCGGGACGAACGGTACTCAGGCACAGCGATTGAAGCGGAGTTCCAGGGTCAGCTTCGGCCGTTCCAGGAGGAAGCGGTCACGAAGATCACCGCACACGACGAAGGTATCCTCTGCGCGCCGACAGCGTTCGGAAAGACCGCCGTTGCGGCGTGGCTGATCGCGAAACGCAAGGTCAACACTCTGGTAGTCGTTCACCGGCAGCAGTTGCTCGATCAGTGGCAGGAGCGCCTTGGGATGTTCTTGGATCTGCCAGCCAAATCGATCGGCATATCGGTGGCGGCAAAATGGACCGGACGGGTTACGTGGATGTCGCCGTCATCCAAAGCCTGTACCGAAAAGACGAAGTGAAGGACTTCGTTGCTGAGTACGGCCAGGTGATCGTCGATGAATGCCACCACATATCCGCTTTCACGTTCGAACAGGTGATGAGGCAGGTCAAGGCCAAGTATGTTCTCGGTCTGACCGCCACGCCGACGCGGAAGGACGGGCACCATCCGATCATTTACATGCAGTGTGGCCCCGTACGGTTCAGCATGAGCGCCCGGACGATGACCGAAACGACACCCTTTGAGCACAAGATGGGTCCCCGCCATACGGAGTTCCGGATGGCGTCCGAACTCACCGAGGTCACGATCCAGGACATCTACGCCGCGCTCGTCGATGATGTCTCGCGCAACGAGATGATCGCTAACGACATCGTACGCGCCATAGAATCTGGACGTTGCCCGCTGCTTCTGACCGGTCGGACAGAGCATCTCCAGCATTTCGCAGCCAAACTTGAGGGTGTTGCCAAGCACGTCTTCGTCTTGAAGGGCGGCATGGGGAAGAAGCAGCGTCGAGCAACGGCGGCGGCCCTGGCATCAGTGCCGGAAAGCGAATCGCGGGTGATTCTGGCGACGGGAAGTTACATCGGAGAAGGGTTTGACGACGCGCGTCTGGACACGCTATTCCTGGCCATGCCGATCTCCTGGAAGGGCACGTTGCAGCAGTATGTGGGGCGGTTGCATCGTCTCCACGACAACAAACGATTCGTGCAGGTCTACGATTATGTGGACAACTACGTTCCAATGCTGGCCAGAATGTACGAGCGCAGGCTGAAGGGCTATGCCGCGATTGGTTATGTGATCGAGCAGGAGACGTTTCCACCCCATCCCCCGGCGGCACACCTGTAGACCCGGGCCTTCAGTTGCTTGTAGTTTTTGTCTTGTATCGACAATGTATGTGTGCTAGTATGCACCTATACAATGACTCGAACAGAAACTCCGGAACAGGTCAGACTCTGGTTTCAGAGGGCAGTTCGCGATCTCTGGCCTGTGGCCATCGGGTCTCTGTCCTTGCGGAAGAGCCCCTGTATTCGAAAGCGCTGTCAGCTATGCGAAGCAGGGCAGGGACACTCCAGTTATTCGTTGTATGGCCGCAAGGGGAATCGCCGGTTTTCGATCTATGTGCCTGACGAGTTGGCCGAGGATTTGGAAAGGGCCATCCGGAACGGCCGCGATCTTCAGAAGCTTATGGCTGAAGCCGGCCGAAGGTACACTTTGGCGCTAAAGAACGAGCGCAGTTCGCACATCCGAAAGTAGCCAGCGGCGTCTCTGCCGTACCGGCTGCGGAGGGCAAGTGCTCAACGAGGCGGACTTTCTTGGCTGGTGTGCACGGCTCGGGTTGACCGAGACAACACGTGCGACGATCACTGCGGTACGGTCCCGTAATCCTGCTCGTCGCGTTGGAGGCGGTCGCCAAAACGTCTCCGGTCGGTATCCCAGCCGCAAAATGGGCATCACCATCCAGTTCGAAAGCCACCGAGTTGAATTGCCCTTCGCCTACGAAATGGAGCACGATTCTGGAGTGCTGGAGTATTACGACCAGCCGCCCTCCATTCCGCTCGCCTATCCCGCGGCAAACGGAAGACGCTTGTCGATTCTGCATACCCCAGACTATTTTGTGCTTCGCCGCGACTCTGCCGGATGGGTAGAGTGCAAAACCTCGGAGGATCTCGAAAAGCTGGCCATCAAGAGTCCACACCGCTATCTTCGAGATAATAACGGCAACTGGCGCTGCCCGCCGGGAGAAGTGCACGCCTCGGCACTGGGCTTGGACTACCGAGTATGGTCATCGGCGGAGGTTAATTGGATTCTCCAGCGAAATCTCCAGTTCCTGGACGACTATCTGCGATTCGACTCTGCGGGTGCGACAGGCTTTATCGACGCCGCCATCAAAACGGCAATCGAAGCAGAACCAGGAATACTTCTGCAGGAGCTGTTGGAAACGGTCCGCGGCGTCGCGGAACCCGACGAGATTTACCTACTGATCGCAAGCGGCGGCGTCTACGTGGACCTTAGTGCAGCCGCGATCGTCGAGCCAGACCAGGTTCGCGTCTTTGTCAACGCAGAAGTTGCTACTGCATACCATCTAGCTTGTCATGAGTTGAAGGAGCGTGTGGCGAACTGCGGACGCATCGGCGGCCCGTCTGCTCAAGCGCCAGTTGCGCATAGCGAGGCCTTCCATCTCCTGGCAACGGCCAGCGAGCAGGACTTGGTCGCCGCGAACCGGCGCCTCGATCTTGTGAAACGTCATCTTGGAGGGGAAAAAGCTCCGCATTCCATCCCGGCGAGGACGCTGCGCCTGTGGGCGGCGCAGTATCGGCTCGCGAAAGAGCAGTACGGCAACGGGTATGTGGGTTTGCTGGGGAAGACCAGTAAGCGAGGAAACAGAACCAGCCGCTTGTCTGAGGAGTCGCGCGACCTGCTCATTCAGTTTATCGATAACGATTACGAGAATCTCAGGCAAAAGACAAAGATCGCGTCGTGGGCAGCGCTGAAGCGCAAATGCGACGAGCGTGGCATCGAAGCGCCGAGCTATGTCACGTTCTGCGTTGCCGTGCGCGAGCGTGCGACCTTCGAACAAACGTTAAAGCGGCGGGGGCGACGCGCCGCGTACACCCATGCATCCTTCTATTTCGAGTTGGAACCGACTACGCCGCGCCATGGAGACCGTCCCTTCGAGATCGGGCACATCGATCATACCGAGTTGGACGTTGAAGTCGTCTGCTCCCACACCGGCCGTCCACTCGGGCGGCCGTGGATGACGATTCTCACGGATGCCTTCTCACGGCGTTGTCTTGCGCTTTATCTGACATTCGATGCTCCGAGCTACAGGTCCTGCATGATGATTCTGCGGGATTGTGTCCGGCGCCATGGCCGCCTGCCGCAGATTATCGTCATTGACGGTGGCCCCGAATTCCAGAGTACATATTTCGAAACGCTCCTGGCCCGCTATGAATGCACCAAGAAAACGCGGCCGCCGGCAAAGGCGAGGTTCGGCTCCGTCTGCGAGCGGCTTTTCGGCACCACAAACACTCAGTTTATTCACAGCCTGCGGGGCAACACTCAGATCATGCGCAATGTCCGACAGGTCACAAAGAGCAACGACCCTGTGGGACAGGCGGCTTGGACCCTCGTGCATCTTTATGACTATCTGTCGTCTTTCCTGTTCGAGATCTACGACACGATCGAGCACCCAGCTCTCGGGCAAACCCCGCGAGAGGCGTATTTCAAGGGCCTGGAAAGCACCGGCGTTCGCTCGAATAGATTGATTCCCTACGATCAAGCGTTCTTAATGGCTACCCTTCCAACAACTCAACGGGGCACTGCGAGAGTGTCACCTGGGCGTGGGGTGATCGTCAACGGCGTGTACTACTGGGCCGAGGCATTCCGCGATCCCACGGTTGAAAATCACGACGTTGCCGTCCGGTACGATCCTTTTGATATCGGCAAAGCTTACGCGTTTGTGAAGAACCGATGGACGGAGGGCCACTCTGAGCACTATGCGGCGCTGCGGGGCCGTTCGGAGAAAGAAATAATGTTGGCGTCCAAGGAGGTACGCCGACGAAGCCAGTTGCACTCTCGGGAGCGATTCACTGTGACGGCTCGGAAACTGGCAGATTTCTTGGATCAGCCGAAGCGGAAGAGAAGTGTCTCCTACAGCGATTGCGTGATCGGGAAAGCAAGTCGATCCGCCAGAACGGCCCCGCTGTTGTTCCAGACGCAGCCTCCAGTCGAGAGGCCTTCAAGGAATCACAGTCTGGGAACGCTACGCCGCCGATATCAGTACCCGGTCAAGCTGAGGCCAGCGCGGTCTACGGAGACTTCTGATGGCGGCTAACCACAATCGGGAACCGGATGGTACTGAGTTGCGACTTGACCGCTTTCGTTCCTTCACGGTGGCGCATCCTCGGCTCGTGGAAGCCAAAGAGACACTGATAAATGCAATACGGGGAGCCGAGCCGAATTCGCTCATTTTTGTGTTTGGACCGACCGGGTCGGTAAGACGACGTTACGGTTGAAAACGGAGCAGTTGATTATTGCGAAGCTCTTGAGCGAACTCCATGAAGACATTACGCGGGTCCCGGTGGTTAGTGTCGAAGCCGTAGCTCCTGAGTCCGGGAGTTTCAACTGGCGCGATCACTACAAACGTCTCCTTCACCAACTTGACGAGCCGCTGATCGACCGTAAGCTGAATCGACAGGTGGAGCGGGCCTTCGTCGAACCCAGTCTGCGCTTCATGCCCACATTCAGAGCGGTCGGTACCGAATACCGATACGCCGTGGAGCAGGCTATCCGCTATCGCCGGCCCGTCGCGGTCATGATCGATGAAGCCCAGCACCTCGGCAAGATTTCATCAGGCCGCCGCCTGCTCGATCAATTGGATGTAGTCAAGTCCATCGCCAACGAGACCAAGACCGTTCACGTTTTGTTCGGGACCTACGACCTGCTCGCGTTCCGAAATCTGAATGGGCAACTCAGCAGACGAAGCGTCGACGTTCACCTCGCCCGTTACCGTGCCGAAGATTCGGAAGACCGCCAAACCTTCATCAATGTCGTGCAGTCCTTCGAGAAGGAACTTGCTTTTGAGGATCAGTCAGATCTTGTAAGCCACTGGGAGTTCCTATACGAGCGGAGCCTTGGTTGCGTCGGCATTTTGAAGGAATGGCTGGTGCGGGCTGCTACCGTAGCGTCTCGAAAGGGTGCCCGGCGGTTAACGAGAGCCAATCTTGAATCTCAAGCCTTGTGCGTAGCTCAATGCGAGCAACTGTACGCGGAGACTACAGATGGCGAACTCAAGCTGAACGAGCGCAGCGAGGCAGTAGCGCGGCTTCGCGGGAGGCTGGGTTTGAGCACTCACGCGACAACAGAAGTAGATCCTATGTGGCCAGCCCCTCCGGTCAAGCGCCGGTGACCGGGCCAGCGGCTTCCGACGCGTGACGTCATTGGACAAATGGATGCAAGTGCAGCCGCTCTTTGATTCGTGGTCACTCTCAAGCTCGCCGATTCCGCCGAGAAGCCGGCTCTATTCGCTTGAGCCGATTGGCATCGGTACCGCATTGGTTGAAAGCCTCAGCGGCTACGTTGCCCGGCTTGCCGAAGCGCACGGAAGCGTTGGAGACCTTGTAGGCCGGGTGCTCTCAGATGTTCCGAATGCCCAGGCGCGATCATCCCGCCGGTGGCCAAAGCTGGCGGACGCGGCGGACATGGATTTCGAGTTTGTAGCTACACGGTTAACGGTGTTACAGACCGTGCCAAAAAGTGGGTTCACGCTCTGGAAGTGGCGACGAGCCGGCGTGACCTGCGGTATCTCACCCTCCTTCCTTTCCGCTGCGCGCTGCCTGATCATTTGTTTCATCGGCACCGGACCTGGTGCGCGCCCTGTTTCGAACAATGGCGGCTGAACGGGCAAACCGTTTACGAGCCGCTTCTCTGGGCAATCAAAGTGTCATCGCATTGCCCGGTACACCAGCGGCCGCTCAGTCACACTTGCCCTTGCTGTGGGCGGTCGCTAAATCTACTCCGTGTTTTCTCCCAGCCGGGATTTGCGAGCGCTGTGGCGGTTGGTTGGGCGCGCCATATGCCGACAGTGACCAGTCACCACCTAGCTCGACCAGCGGAGAAGACCAACCGTGGTCTTGCACCCAAGTAGGAGGGCTGCTGGCGATGCTTCCCCGGGTCGACCCGGTGGCTGCCCGGGAATCGCTTCGCCGAAGCCTCAGCGTGTATCTCGAAGAGGTTGCAGGCGGCAATGTCCTCGCCCTCGCAGAGTACGTTCGGTGTCCCCGGTTTCCATGCTGCACACTTGGCTGGCTGGTGCAGCACTCCCTCGACTCTGAAAACCTGCTGCGAATCGCTCGATACTTGAATGTTCCGATTTCTAGCTTCTATGCTCCGTTTGGACCGACGCCCACGAACATTGCCGCCGCAAAGCAAGCGGTTGCCATCAGAGGAAAGCGCTCTGTGTCACCGTCCCGGCATGCGAGCGAAATCCGGCGAGTTCTTCGGCAGCGCTCGATGAAGACGTGCCGCTCCGGGTAACAGAGATTGCTCGCAAGCTGGGCTACACAACCACGTACAGCCTTTATGCGGCTGACCGGAAACTCTGTTGCAAGATCACAGCGCGATATCGACGGTCAGGCGGGGGACGTTGGTGGAACAGG
>CAWCEH010000004.1:0-292920 GCA_963794545.1 uncultured Acidobacteriaceae bacterium | reverse complement strand
TTCCACGTCGTTTGTTGGTCCGTCTGAGAGCAACGAAACGATCTCGGTGATCGGGCACATCCATGATACAGGGCCAAACTGGATATTCATTGGGCTGCGGCCTTGAGCTTAGTTAACGATAGATGTGGGGAACTGCCCGTTAGGCCCTTGTCAATCGAGGGAAAAGGCCGACGAAGACTTCGCTGTATGATTACCCGCCAATCACTCATCAAGGAACGAATTAGGAAGCTCAAAGAGGATTAGTAATGATAAACGAAAGATCCCTATCGGGACTGCCCCGACGGCAGAAGTTTACCCCGGTCGCTTGCGTCTGTGAATGCCGGGCGACCCACACAGCGGGAGTAAGGTCTGGAAGGCACCGGATCGGGAGATCGGCAAGCCCGGCGAGAACCCTGGAAAAGTAATCGCGCACTGGGACTTGCAGCCGACGGCAGCTTTCCACGACCGAGAGAATCGCTGCAACCTTCGGTCCCGCTTGTGGGCTGCCGATGTGAATCCAGTTCTTCCGACCCAGAGCCACGGGACGCATGGAATTCTCCGCAAGGTTATTGCTCAGCTCAAGTTCCGGATATTCCAGAAATCGTGTAAGTTTCCTTCAAAGCGTGAGCGCGTACTGGCAAGCCTTGCTGAGTGCGCTGGAAGGCAATGCAACGGACTGCGCTGCGTTGATCTTGCTACGAATATCATCGAGAAGAGGCTTGGCTGTTTCCTGACGCCGAACATGGCGCGCGGTAACACTCAGCGCCTTGAAGTAAAGCAAGCGCAGTAATCATTTCTTGGCGCGGGGCGGGCGGACAGCGGTGCACTGATCATAGACCCTTTCGAAAAAAAGGCTCCAATGCATCGGCGGGGTCGTCGGTGAGATTGAATGTGCCGGGAACCGCCATGGTGTCGGACATGCAGGGTCCCCATTTCCTCGTGCCATCCGAGGAGATAAAACGGCCATTTACTCCTTCCATGCCGGCGATCCACCGGTACGGCCCATTGAAACCCAAACGGCTGAGGAAATCCGCCGACATCTGAAGGCTCTGGGCGAAGCGCGACTCATTGAGCACGATCATTCTCGGCAAAGCGCGAAGCGTCCAGGTGTCGATAGCCCAAACCTCTCCATCGGTAAACGCGAAAACGAGTTGGGGTGTTTTCTTTTCGTCGGTGAACTTGAAATAGCCTGCGCCATCGGAGGCAAGTACCTGTCCCGTGCTCGTGCGGAGGTCAAAGAGCGGAAGTACGGCAAGGGTCTGACGAAGACCGGCACCCGCGCGACGATTACATTCTGATCAGGAGCGAACTGTGTAGCTACTCGCAGCCACATTGCAGGTCCATCTGCGAGATAGACGCGCTGCCTCTCGATGCTTCCGATGAGCGAGGCAACGGGGTCTTGATAGAAGCCGAGGTCCTCGGTTTCGGAACGGAAGCGGGCTTCTCCGTACCGGGGTTTTCTGTCCTCACGTAAGGCTGGCGCCGGCGGCTTGGGAAGGGAATCCTTATAAAAGTTGCTCGCGAAAAAGTTCCTTAATGCATTCTCCAGGGTAGCTGTAAGTTCCTTCAGCTGCAACTTGCGTGTCTCAGGGTCTGCATCCTCGGGGAGGTTATATGTGATGGCGTTGCGATGCTCGATGAGGTCGAATGGCATCGTGTCGCGGTCTGGCTTCCCGTAGGCGATGTTCATCGCCGGCACTATGCGCCGCTCACCCCGCTTGCCGTAGCTCTTGACAGCATATCCATACTCGATAAGCACATTGGGGTTGGGAGTGGGCTGGCCGTTGGGCCGCTTGGCGACAAATGTGAAGTCAGGTACAAAAACTGACGCCTTATCGATCTTTTCCAGAATGGTCTCGAAGATTTTGACAAAGCCTGGCTCTTCTTTGGTGTCTTTGTCGAAGATGATGGGCTCGCGGACGGATTCCTGAAGCTCCAGTTCGTTAAGATCGGGATGCTCGTCTCGGGGCAAGCGAAACTTCGGAATCTAGCAACTATCATCCCGCATTCGTCGTTCCCCGGCGCACTTTAGACCTTGTCGACAAAGTCCTCAGGGCCGCGCTATTCCCGACGCGCCCACTACCTCAAATGGGAAACAGAGCGCGCATGGCAGAGTCAGAATCGTGACCGATTCGTGACTATCCGACCGCAACAGACCGTCACCGGACTACGCAAACCGTAATGGCGGCAATTTGCTGGGTTATCGCATGTACCTGGAAAGGCAAGACTAAGAATGGATTAGGCCGGAAAGGCTGACGACGCCCTCAGATTTTGAGCCCGCTGCGTCTGCCAGTTCCGCCATCCCGGCGAATCGAGTGGCAGCAACAGGTTAGCACAGCTTTGGAGCGCCCCCAAGTACGAGATCCCAGCGCCAAGAAGCAGTTCGTAGCGGTCGCCAAGCGCAATTGCGCACTGTGAGGTAGGTGGTGACGCCTGGCAAGATTCGTAATCTTTGGGCACTGAAAGCGAGCCTCCGCCCCCCAAATCGCGGCTGAAATGGCCGTTAAGCTGATACGCCCAGCAGCTTCCGTGCTGTGAATATCCGATTAAACAGTTAGCAAATCCCGCGCTTGGTGCATCAATCCGGTGTTCAACGATGGGCCGCGCCGTTACAATTGACATCTACTTAAAGCTACGACCCTTTATGAGCACATCCGCGAAGGCCGCGCCATCGAAGGCAAGACGAACCATTGCACGCACAACTCCTCGTTCCGAGGTGCGTGTGGCCGTGCCATCTCCCCGGCAACTCGATGATCCCGAACTGTTCGTCAACCGCGAACTAAGCCTGCTGGATTTTCAGAGGCGCGTTTTGGAAGAGGCGCAGGACGGCAGCAACCCGCTGCTGGAGCGTCTGATGTTCCTGTCTTTCGTGGGCTCCAATGTCGACGAATTCTTCATGGTGCGGGTGGCTGGTCTAAAGCGACAGATCGAGAAGAGCGTAATGGACACCGGTCCCGACGGGATGAGCGCCGCCGAGCAACTACGTGCTATCCGGGCGTCGGTGATTCGGTTGTATCGCGGGGCTCACGAGTGCTGGAGCAAGGAACTGGTGCCCGCTCTCGAAAGCTCGGGAATTCGCATCCTCAACTATGCCAATCTCACGGACGAGCAGCGCGCTGTCGCGGACTCCTACTTTCAAGAAACGGTCTTTCCTACATTGACTCCGTTGGCCTTCGATCCCGGCCGACCGTTCCCGCATATCTCCAACCTTAGTTTGAACCTTGCGGTGCTCTTGCGAGCTGGCGAAGGCGAGCAGCATTTCGCGCGCGTCAAGATTCCCGATACCCTACCGCAACTAGTTCCAGTCAGCGTTGCGCCCAAGACCAAGAGCCGGGCCAAAGCGGCGATTAAGGAACAATCCTTCGTCTGGCTTGAACAGCTGGTTACAGCGAATCTGGCAGCGCTCTTTCCGGGGATGGAGATCCTCGATGCGCATCCATTTCATGTCACGCGCGATGCCGACAGCGAGATTCAAAACCTGGAGGCGGGTGATTTGCTGGAGTCGGTCGAGGAAGGCGTGTGGCAGCGCCGCTTCGCGGATGTAGTGCGAGTGGAGATCAATGAGGCGATGCCGGCGACCGTGCTCGACATCCTCGTCGAAAACCTGGAGTTGGAACGCGACGATATATACAAGCTGAGCGGCCCGCTGTCCCTTGTTCGAGTGCGGCATCTTTGCCGGCTGGACCGTCCCGACTTGAAGTTTCCTGCCTTTGCTCCTGCTCTGCCTGCGCCGCTGGCAAAAGAAGCGGAAGAAGAAGATATCTTCGCCACCATCCGGCGAGGGGACATCCTGTTCCACCATCCGTTCGATTCGTTTCAGCCCATTGTTGGTCTTCTGCAGAAGGCAGCGCGTGATCCAAATGTGCTTGCAATCAAGATCACCCTCTACCGGATCGGACGAAACGCTCCCGTCGTCGACGCCTTGCTGGAAGCTGTGGAGAACGGGAAGCAGGTGGCTGTCCTGCTGGAACTGAAAGCGCGTTTCGACGAGGAGAGTAATATCGGTTGGGCGCGCAAGCTGGAAGAATATGGCGTTCATGTGGTGTACGGTCTGCTCGGACTCAAAGTGCATTGCAAGGCCGCCCTGATCGTGCGTAAAGAGGGCGACGTTATTCGGCGTTATGCGCATCTGTCCACAGGGAATTACAACAGCATCACGGCGCAGCTTTATACCGACATTGGGATGCTGACTTGCGATCCCGCTATCGGCGCCGATTGCACCGACCTGTTCAACTTTCTCACCGGCTACTCCGCGAAAACCGCGTATCGCAAGCTGCTGGTTGCGCCAGTCACGCTGCGCGAGCGTATGCAAGGGATGATCGAGCGCGAAATTGAGCACCAGCGGAACAGGCGCGGCGGTCATCTGATCATGAAGATGAATGCCCTCGTGGACCGGAAGATGATCGAATTGCTGTATCAGGCTTCGCGCGCCGGAGTGCGGGTTGACCTGCTGGTCCGGGGCATTTGTTGCTTGCGGCCGGGAGTTCCAGGGGTTAGCGACAACATTCGCGTCATCAGCATTGTCGGGCGTTTCCTCGAACACAGCCGGGTATTCTATTTCCGAAACGGCGGACAGGAAGAAGTCTATCTGGGTAGCGCCGACCTGATGCCTCGTAACTTGAATCGAAGGGTTGAAGTGGATTTTCCCGTCCAAGACAAGAACCTGATTCGTGTACTTCGCGACGAGATTCTGGGCACGTACCTCAAGGACAAGGCCAAGGGTCGACATATGAACTCCGATGGCAAGTATGTACGCGACCCCGATTTCCAGAAAAAGGGCGCCCCGAACAGCCAGGAAACGCTCATCGAACGCGCCGCCAAGCGATGATGTAGCTCCGGTGTCAAGAGCCCGAGCGCACTCCAGGTGCGAAATCGCATCAGACTGTATGTCGCCCCCAGCGGGCATTGAGGTGGCCGAATGCCCCTGAACTCTCGCGAATTGAGCCGTCGTCTGCAGCAGCTGCGCAAGAGTCTCAAGGGGTTCCACCGAGACCCGACCGTTGACCAAGTGCATGATCTCCGCGCGCGGGCGCGCCGGGTGGAGTACATGCTGGAAGCGTTGGAAATGGACTCGACGGGAAATGAAAAAGAGATTCTGGGGCATCTAAAGTCTATTCGAACCCGTGCCGGAGAAGTGCGCGATTGCGATGTTTTGACATCTTACGTTGTGGGGCTCGGTTTACAAGATGAGCCCGGCTGCATCATTCGTCTCGTTCATCATCTCGGCGTGAAGCGGCGCCGCCACGCCGTCAAGCTTCACTCACTGGTTCAGCTCGACGCCAAGGACCTGCGCCGCCGCTTGAGGCGTTCGCAGCGAAAGGTGGAATCGCTGGTGAAGCGCTTCGCTAAGACCAGGTTGGATTTGAAGGGCAAGCACAAATCGCGCGGGGAGGGCGCTCCCCTCCATGCAATGAGCGCGGCACTTCGATTATCCAAGGAGTTGGCCGCGGTTACCCATCTGGGACCGAACAATCTGCATTCCTATCGCATCGAGGTAAAACGCCTTCGGTACGTACTGGAGATGGCGGACGAGGAGACCGGCGAACAGCACCGGCTCATCGCAGAATTGAAGCAGGTCCAGGACAAGATCGGTGAGTGGCACGACTGGGTGGAACTGACGGTCATCGCGCAGGAAGTGTTGCAGCACGGAAAGAACTGCAGCGTAATAAAGAAAATCAGTGGGACCGCGCATGGCAAGTTCAACCAAGCGCTACGAATTACGGAAGAGTTGAGGCGACGCTATCTTCGCGAGACCGACTTGCCCGGTAAAACCCGCAAGCGCACGGCCCCAAGGCGCGGAACGAGGTTCTCCGCTCCAGTGTTGGTTGCGACCTCTGAAATAGTGAGCTGAGTTGTTAAGTTAGACCGATTCGAGAGTGGCTATCGCCCGGATAGTGCGGGGCTTCGTCTCCGCATTAACAGCGCTCGCTTGGAAAGCCGATACCGTAATAGTCCCATAACTACCATAAAGTACGCCTGCTAACGAATAAGTAGGCCCACTTTATATGTACTTTTAGCCTTTATGGCCGACCCCACTTAACTTGGATAAAATCATCTCGCCCGTCCTTCTTCCCTCTCGTGTGCTCGGTTCGCCACACCGCCGCGCCGCAACCGCGACCCTAGCCTCGCTCCCGGGAACACTCACCGGCTCCTCCCACTTCCAATTCCCTCCCAGCAGTTTCTGGGCTGTCGGAACCTGTCCTGCACCGACCAGCAACCCGAGCGTGCCATCTACCGCGACCAGCTCCGCCGCCACCGGCAAAGCCCGCGCAAACTGCTCGACGGCGCGCAGCGTGACCAGGTCGGCAGTTTTTGCCCACTGTTCGGCGCGGCCTGCGAACACATGAGCACCCCCGATGCCGAGGCTTCGCACCACCTCACGCAGGAAAGCGGCTTTCTTGTTGTGCGATTCAATCAGCGTCAGCTCGAGCCCAGGCGCGAACAGCTTTATCGGAATCCCCGGGAACCCCGCTCCCGACCCGACATCCGCCAGCGTCGAAGGTGCCGAGGTTTCACCACCCGTGTGCAGCAGGACCCGCGCCGCGAACAACGACTCTCCGAAATGCCGCGTCACGATCGTCTGCGGATCGCGCACCGCGGTCAGATTCACCCGCGCATTCCAGCGCAACAAAAGATCGAGGTAGCGCTGCAAGGCTTCGAGCAGCGACGGCGTCAGCGTCGTTCCGCCGGTGAACGGCGCCAGCAGGTCGGCAATGCATGCAGTCTCCATAGCACGACTACAAGCATACGGCAGGCGGACGGCGGGAGAAACACCTCAAGGTTGCGGGGATGGTGGGGGACCGTGGTTTTGCTCTTTCGGTTTGTCATTCCGAGCGGACTACTTAACCGTTGTCAGCTATTGTGGTTTGTTACTTCCACCTTATACTTTTGCCATCCTGAGCGCAGCGCCCGCAAAATGTCTATGATTTGCGATCCTCAATACACAGCGTAAGCAGTTCGACGTTACTCGACATTGGTGACCTTTCCGCGAATCAAGGTCACCTTCATGTCTTTGTAGTAAAGGATCTCCTTGGTACCCAGATTGGCTACCCTCTGCGGCTGTCCGAAGATCGCGAGTACCTGGTCTTTGGTCTGGCCCAGGGTGATTGTCTTGGGCTGCGGCGGTGGCGCGTCGGGCGGAGGTGGAGGTGGTGCGATCGGCGCCATCACAGTTTGTTGCTGGGCCTGCTGCGCAGGCTGATGCTGCGGTGCAGCCGCGGCTGCGTTATCGTCGGGCTGCACTGTTATCGCTTCTGCGATGGTCTTCAATACTTGATCGGCCGGAGGCGTGACGTGTTTAGGGAACGGGAACTTTAATTGTCCGTAGTAGCGAACATCCTGGTATGGATCGCTGTAGAACTTGAAAATCACCCCATCTTCCTGAATGTTAAAGGCGGTAACCCAGAACTTTTCTCCCGCCACAAACTTACGTTGCGGAACCTCGCTGGAACTCTTTCCCAACTGCATGCTCCAGGCCAGGTCGGACCCAAAGCCCATAGAGATCTTCCCATTCTTGTAGGTGCTGGTGGGCGGGATGTTAGTGTCAAGACTGCACATCAACAGTCCGTCTTTCTGCAGCACCAGTACCGAACCGGCAGTGACAATGTCACTCCTGTCAGCCGTTGTTTTGGTCAGCTTAAATTGCGAATCCAGCCGCTCCTGGAGTAAAGCTTTCTGGTCTCCCGCCGAAACAGATGGGGAAGCTGGCGGCTGATTTTGGGCGGTTGAAAACGCCGAAGTCAAAACAAGGCACAAGCCGACTGCGAAGAAACCGTAGCGGGACATCCTCTCGCCTCCAAGCTGAACCAGAGGTAAACGAAGTGCGCATCTTAACTCCGGATCACGGTCGCTGGCAAGATTAGATACGCCGATTCTTGGGTGCAAGGACGCTAATCACGTAGCCGTGTGCACTGGCCAGTTGGACCCTCATGCCATAAAAGGAACCTCAAAAGGGGTCGCTGGTTAATGGATGGCAACTAGATCACATTTTGTGATTTAGTTCACTCGCGACTCGGAGTATAGTTACTTTCGTGGGGCGCCCAGATGAAAACATTGCCTGCAGGTTCTGCCCGGCCCGTTATCCTCTGTATTGACGACGCGGAGATTGCTCTCCGAGTGCGTAGGCTTCTGCTTACTATCGCAGGCTACGAAGTGGTGACCGCCGCTTCCGGCGAAGAAGGTCTGGAAGTATTCAAGCGGGAGGCCGTCGATCTGGTGATCGCCGACCACTTCCTTACCGACAAAACGGGTACAGAGATTGCCCACGAGATGAAGGCGATTAAGCCGCAAGTACCCATTCTTATCGTTTCGGCGGCTTCCGACACACCGGAAGGAATCGAATTTGCCGACGAGTTCCTGCCCAAAGGCGGAGATCCTGAGGTATTGCTCCAATCCATTGTTCGGTTGCTAAAGGCCTAAAGGGCGTCCGTAACTGAAAAAGCCGGAGCGTACAGCCCCGGCTTTTTGCCGCGCGCGGTTATGAAGAAGCTGCGAGGTTCCCATTCCCGGCCTCAAGCCGCTGAGATTGTCGACCTCAGCGGCTGAAGCGGTTTCCTCCTTCCACTTGAGCACAATCTGTGAAGGCCGGCACCCGTACGATCCGGACACATCACACCTGGATTCCACCCTAAGGAAGCTGATAGCCAACCAACTGCTGGTTTGCATCACCCACGATGATGTCGAGACCAATGGGCAATCCCAGCAAATTGGTCTGAGTGACGACCAACTCGACCATCCGCACCTCCACGCTATGCGGCGACGGGAAGTTGTTGATGATGCGATACAGATACAACGTCCCTAATCCCGCGATCGGTACGGTCGTATTCGCGGGTACGTTGTCGTTGATTTCCGGATGGCCGGCTACTGAGAGACTGGTGAACTGGCCCGAGCCGCTTATCAGGTAATGTAGTGAACCGTTAATGAACGTATTGGTCTGGGCCCGGATCACGCTGGCCGATACCAGACCACTCAACAGGTTCAAGTTTTGCACCGTGGATGTTGTTACTCCACTGGACCCCAAACTCCCGAGGCTAGACTCTGCTGTATCGGTGACTGTCCCTGAGGTCAGAATGCCGGTAAGGTTGAGTCCTGTCAGCATGTTGGTCAACACCGTGCCGCCCGTTCCGAGGCATGGCAAAGATTCCGGCGCGGTCGCTGCGGAAGTTAGCGGCGGTCCAGCCACCTGCGTGGCGAACGAGCCGCCGGTGATTATCGCAGGCGCGAAGACATTGATAATACCGCTGGTGGCACTGGAGACGATGATCTCGGTGCCCACCTGAATACCCAGCAGGTTGAAGCCGGTGACATGCACGTGAACCATGTTGATGGCGAGGCTTGCGGTCGAGGTCCCGACGCTGGAGGTTTGCTCATTAAGTACCACGTAGCCCAGCAAAGGCAGAGTAATCCTGGTGTTGGCTGGTACGGTGCCGTTGTACACATGCCCGAGGATGACCAGGTTGTTGAAGTTGGAGCCGCTCGTACTGACGTGCAACACGCCACTGCTGTCGATGGTGGTGGTGGTGACCGCCTTAATCTCCTGTGCGGAAATCAATCCGCCCAGCAAGCTAATCGTGGTCGTATCGGCGACCGCCTGTGCCGTATCCAGGGAACTGGAGGCGTTGGTATTGGTCGCGCCCCCACTAACAAGCGGCGGCAGGGTGATGCCCACGGAGTTGCCCGTGACCATGACTGGCTGTTGCGGCGTGCCGCACACGCCTCCCAGAGTGACTGGCGCAGTCTGTCCGATCAGGATAGTACTGCCAACAAATGCCGAGGTGCCGTACGCAGAGCCTTCGTAGGTGAGGGTTTCGGGCGTGGCGGCAAAGCTGTTAACGGGAGTGCACAGGATTGCGAGCGCCAGCAGTATGCTGGTCGCAAGCAAGGGGCGCAATACGAGCTGCAAGTTGAAGCATGCGTTCTCTCTAGTCTGTAACATGGTTCGTGCTCCTTTCAAAGTGAACCCGGCCAGGTTCGCTATCTAGGTGGCGCGGGAGTTTAGAAACCAACTTCGCAACCGTGAGCTTGAAAGGCAGGCGGAGCAACAGTTGATTTGGGTGGTTACGACAGTTACGGAAGTACTCAGTGAGAGACGGGGAGGCCAAGGGCGGAACATTGTGGATGACCATGTAAATCACCTCGTGAAACTACAGGTCCCATGGCTTGCGTATTTGGGTAATATGCAATCACAAGTCCACATGTAACCAGGTTGAGAATCAGGCGAGCTATCCGGGGGGACTGCACAAGCTTGCTACTTAAGACCTATGCGAGGAATATTATTTGCCTAGCTCCATACTAGGTAACGAAGTGTCGTTAATGGCGGGCATACAGGGAATCCCTGATACAGTCACGCATTACCATCTAATTGTTTGGTGTTCTAGCCTTATTCGTGGTTTAGTTACCCGAAGAGTTTTGCCCGACCATTACTACAAGGAATCCCCGATATAGACTAGAGCGTGTTTCACAAATCGCGCTAGGGGACGGAGCTTGTGCCCTCAGGGGCTAAAGCCCGGGTTTTATGCGGCGTGGAACGGCACGGCTGAAGCCGTGCCCTTTCAAAGACCATTTTTGAAACACGCTCTAAGAACTTGGCATTTGCTAGTGGAACCAGCAGGCTGGAGACCGAGGTATCCGTAGTCAGTGGGGAAGGGTCATGAAAGGCGGAAAAGCAGATCCCTCGCTGCGCTCGTGATGACAAATCGGATGGAAGGCTAAAGCCGTTCCACTGCCTTAGAACGCTCCGCCGCCGCCACCGCCGAAGCCGCCGCCGCTGAAGCCTCCACCACCGAAGCCGCCGCCGCCCCATCCTGAGCCTGTGCTGCTGGCACGCGGAGCGGCCACGAAAGCCTGGTGCGCATCCATCGCCATGGCATGCATAGAGCCGGCGAAGAAGATGGGATTGAATCCTACATACGGTGTCGGTCCCACGTACCAAGTGGGTTGGTTCTGCGTGATTCCCTGGAAGGCCTTGGCCCAGCGATTCTCGATGCCGAGGGCCATGGCGTAAGGCAGAAATTTCTCGAAGGTATCGGGCGGCATTCGCTTCAAGCGGTCGGCATCGACGCGGTTGACGAACTCCTGGAAGCCGAGAATCTCAACCTTGGTGCGTACGCCCTTCAAGGATTTCGCAGTCATGATGCGAGCGAACAGGAAGACGATGAGCACCGCGATGATGCCCGAGGCAATTAGCAAGCCCGGAGAGTCGAGCATGGAGCCCCATCCCAGGACCTGGGCCAGCACGAAGGGCGCCGCGGTAAACAAGATTCCGGCCAGCACATAGGCGTGCGCCGATTCCGGATCGACGGAGTACATTCCCTTGCTCTTCAGCTCCGCGAGAATGTCGTTCTTGATGGTTGGGATAGCGACGTAGAACTGGTTCTTCAGGTCGGACAGGCGCACCTGGGTGGCTCCGCCGGCGAACATGTGGTTCAGCATCGCGCGCTCGTGGGGTTGGAGCGTACTCCAAGTGTCAGGCGGCTTCAGCAAGTGGAAGGTGTAGTCGCGATGGCTGAACAGCAGGACTCTGGATTCGGTCTCCTCGATCTTGAGATAGCCCTTCACCGCAAGGTCCACCATGGTCGAGGTGATGTCGCGAGGGTGCACCGCGTCGTCGACCAAGGTGCCAACTTCGGCGGGAGTCATATCTTTCGGCGGCTCGTACATGGGAGCGACGGAGATGCCGGGCTTGGGATCGCGGCCTTTGGTCCACCAGAAGAAGAACATCACGATGAAAGCCCACAGCGGCAGTAGAACAATCGGATTGCTGCGCAGAAACCACATCGCCTTGGTGCCTTTGCTGGGTTCTGTCAGCACACCTTTGTTGATGTAAACGTCGGCGGTAAGCCCTTCGCGCATGGAGAGCGGATTGTTGGCCTCGACCAACACCGTGTTGTTGCGCACTTCGGCGGCGGCGTCCTGCTCCGTCGACCCGTATGCGCCGGTGAAGGCTTGCGCACGCAAATTGCCGGTGGCATTCGCCGGGAAGGTGATCACCGCCGCGGCACTGTCACTCGGCACAGGCCAGTCGTTGCCGGTCACGTTCCAGTAAAGTTCGTCGTGGCCGTCGAACCAGCGCACCGCGTTAGTCACCTTGTAGCTGATGATCACGGTGCGCGTGGTGTCCACTGCATCAGGAATGTAGATTTTGAGATGACGATTGCCGTTCTGGGTGCTGGATTCGTACTTCAGTTTGTGACCGTTGGCATCGATGACGCTGGTGACCTTGAGGAACAGGGTGTAGTTGGCGCCGTGTGGGCCGGGATATTCGATGGGAATGTCACGATAGATACCGTGAAATTCGCCGACAAAGACGACGTCAATGTGCTCGTTGACGATGGCCACCCCGTCGGGCGCAACGTACATGTGGGTTTCGAAGCGGGCAATGCTCCAATCGCGGGCGGACGCGGGGAGGACGAGGGAAAGGCAGAAGAGGACTAGGGCGAGAGTTCGCAGTTGGCATTTAGCATTTAGCATTTGGCACTTAGCACTTAGCACTTGGCACTTGGCATTTATGGCGGTTCCAAAAGGCAGACAGTTGTTGGTCCGCGGCGAATGCAGTGTCGCTCTATTTCTAAATTCCGCTCAAGGCGAGCTTGATGAAATCTCTGCCGTCCCTGAAGGGACTCGATCTCGTTTTCCACTTTACCCAGCGCTCAACCACCCCAAGCCACGCAAAACCGGCGCGGCTTGGGGACCCCGGTACGCGCTGGGCTAAGCTCTTTCGCCCCGTTCGGGGCTGGTTGTTGTGTGCTCCCCTCCACCGTGGCAAACCGACACGAGGTCGCCACACATAGTCTGAAGGCCCGGATTACCCAATTACGGTTCAGCATTTTCCGCAGTCCGTGACGCCACGTTCAGAAAGACCGATTCATGAGATGGCCACTAAATACCAAGGGCTAAGTGCTAAATGCCAAATGCTAAGTACCAACGGCTAACGGCTGCCTTCAGAACTTCACCGCGACCGGTTCGCGCTGCGTCGGTTCGGTGATGTCGAAGAACTGCTTCTGCTGAATGTGGAACATGCCGGCCACGATGTTCGTGGGAAACGTCTGGATCTTGGTGTTCAGGTCGCGCACTACTGCGTTGTAATATCGGCGTGCGTTCTGAATCGCGTCTTCCAGTCCGCTGAGCGAACCTTGCAGCGACTGAAACTGTTCCGAGGCGCGCAACTGCGGATAAGCCTCGGCCACCGCGAGCAAGCCGCGCAAGGCGTAGGTGAGCTGTCCCTCGGCTTCGCTCTTCTCCGCGGGGGTGGTGGCAGTCATGGCCGCGCTGCGATATTTGGCGATGTTCTCGAAGGTGCCCTTTTCATGCGCGGCGTAGCCTTTCACGGTTTCGACCAGGTTGGGGATAAGGTCGTAGCGGCGCTTCAATTGCACATCAATATCGGCCCAGGCGTTGTCGGCGCGGACCTTCAACTGCACCAGACTGTTGTAGATGCCGATCAGGGCGAAGGCGATGACCGCCAGGATGGCGATAACAATGATGATAGGAATCATGCCGTTCTCCTCCAGTTCGAGAACAGGGGACGAGCGGAAGTTATCACATGGCGGAAGGCGGAGGCAATTCGCGGGCGACCGCTGGGTCGAGAATTATTCACCGCGGAGACCCGGAGGAGGCCAAATCTTGGTCACAAGCCTAACACTTCGGATAGCCCACTATCCGATCGGATAGTGGTAGCTGCCAGCCGCCGGGGATAATGCCATCCAGGCGGCTGTAACGCCGTTTGTCATTGGTTGCAAAGGCAACAACTTGCGGGCGAAGTAGTACTTGGAGGCAGCGGTACGGCTTTGGTATGCCGCTTGCTAAGTGATAAGTAGTCAAGCGAGTGCCACCGGGTTTGTAGGGGAGACGAATAAGGAAGAGGGCCCAGTGGAAAACTCTTCTCAGCGCGGCGAGAGTCCGTGGCAAACGCCACGAGCCGCGCTGAGAACCATGATGCACTCGCGCCGATCCTGCGCCTCACCAGCCCATTCATGCTTGCGGGGATTTGGAACGTCTCGCTTCCCGTTTGCGGCGTCTTTGCTGCTTGTACTTGACCAAGCTTACCCATTGCCGCGATACGCCAAATTCACGCGCTATGTCCGACTGCGAGCGAGTTCCCTTGCGCAATGCCTGAATAATCTTCTTTGTAGTTTCACTGATCGGGTAATCTTTCATGCGCCCTGTTTTGTATCGTTCGATGTGGAAGTCCGGCAGTCATTGAAATCTGAAATGCCGGTACAGTCCCCGATCTCAAATTACCCATAGCTTCTCATGCGCGGTGCTCCGAAGTAAACCTGATTTGCGAGACCGAATCTCGTGGCGTTCCCGAACCGGGACGGTATTGCCCCATTACGAGCGCTCTGCCTAGTACATTGATTCCATAATAATATTGCAATACAGCGTGTTGTGGTGTAAGCTCCTCGTTGAAATTACGAGGAGGTTGGTCGCTTGCCCTTCGTCAGCCGCCGCGCCCAGTTGAAGTTGAGCAACAGCGAGATCAAAATGCTGGCTGCGCTCTCGCAGTCGCGAAGCGAACCGGCCGGCCGGGTGCAGCGGGCCGCGATTCTATTGCGCTATCACGCGGGAGACAGCGTCTCCGAAATCGCTAGAACCCAAGGCACGAACCGACCGCGGGTGGAGCGGTGCGTGAGCAAGGCCCTGGATTTGGGGATGGCGCAGGCGTTGGTCGATCTGCCGGGCCGGGGCCGCCGACCAACGCTGACGGCGGAAGCGCGAGCGTGGGTAGTCTCCCTAGCATGCCAGAAGCCGAAGGATCTGGGCTATGCCCAAGAGTTGTGGACCACAAGGTTGCTGGCCAAGCATGTCCGCACACACTGCCAAACGGCTGGCCACCCGAGCCTTGCCAAGTTGGGGCGCGGAACGGTTTCCAAGATTCTCAGCGCCAACCAGGTACATCCGCACAAGATCCAGTACTACTTGGAGCGACGCGATCCTGAGTTTGACGCCAAAATGATACAGGTCCTGCACGTTTACAGGGAGGTGGAAATCTGGCGCGAGAAAGGCGCACCGCCTTCGGATTTGATCGCCGTGCTTTCCTATGACGAGAAACCCGGTATTCCAGCCATCGAGAATACCACCCCAGACCTGCCGCCAGCACCAGGAAAGCACTCCGCCCTAGGGCGAGACCATGAATACATCCGGCATGGGACCCTGTCCCTGCTGGCCGGCATCGATTTGGTATCAGGCGAGGTTCTCGGGTTGGTTCGCCAACGGCATCGTAGCGCGGAGTTCATCGAATTCCTGCAAATGGCCGACGCACGTTACCCCGCGGGCGCACGCATCCGTATCGTGCTCGACAACCACTCTGCGCATATCTCCAAACAGACCCGGGCTTTCCTCGCAACCCTGCCCAACCGCTTTGAATTCACCTTCACCCCCAAGCACGGGTCCTGGCTCAACTTGATCGAATCCTTCTTCGGCAAAATGGCCAGGACTCTGCTGCGCGGCATCCGCGTCGCCTCAGCCGACGAGTTGAAGTCGCGGATTGAACTCTACCTCCAGGAAATCAATGAGACCCCCGTGGTTTTTCGCTGGAAGTACAAGCTGGACACTCTTTCTGTCGTCTAGTCATTGATATGTTAAATGGGAATCAATATACTAGTCACAGCAGATCCCTTGCGGGCTTCAGCCCGCTCGTGGTGACAAGAATAAAGAACTTATCGCCCACCTTCAGGTGCGCCGTTGTAAACCTTTTATTCTTGTCATTCCGAGGGGCTTTCAGCCCCGAGGAATCTGCGGTTTCTTTTCCTTGCAATGACTTTTTCAGCAGCCTGTAAAGCCACCGTAAATGAGAGCAGATTACGGCACGGCTGAAAGCCGTGCCCCTTCAAAGCTCGCGGTCAGCTGCCGAAATAGATCAATAATCAAGGTGAAGGCCTGTACTACGGAAGATACAGCCACTCGGGAATTGCCATGGCGTGCGGGGCAGAGCCACGTCATTTCCGCCGAAGTGTCTTCCCTTGTTGGATTGGGGCAGGCAGCAAGCTAAACTAGTTCCCTATGCCTGCGACGCCACGACGAGCCGCTGTGATCGGCGCGGGCCCCAACGGTCTTGCGGCGGCAATCGTCCTCGCTCAGGCCGGCTTGCAAGTGGATGTATTCGAGACTGAGGCGCAGCCCGGCGGCGCGGCGCGTACCTTGGAACTGACCCTCCCCGGTTTCCTCCACGACTTCGGTTCCGCCGTGCATCCCATGGCTGCGGGATCGCCATTCTTCGCTTCGCTGCCCTTGCGCGACCACGGCTTGGAATGGATCCACTCGCCGGCGCCGTTGGCGCATCCGCTCGACGACGGTACGGCGATAATGTTGGAGCGCGATCTTGGCGTGGCTGAAGCTGCGCTTGGGAAAGACGGCAAGCATTGGCGCAGGCTGATTGGTTCGTTTGCCGACCACTGGGCGGAACTCGCCCCCGAGGTTCTGCGGCCGGTGCATTTGTTTACCCGCCATCCCTTGCTGCTCGCACATTTGGGGCTGGTCGGATTTCCTTCCGCAATCGCGATCGCGAATCATTGGTTTCGCAGCGCGAGAGCCAAGGCGCTCTTCGCAGGACTGGCGGCTCATTCTATTCTTGCGCTTGACGAACCGCTGAGTGCCTCCTTCGGCGTGATCCTTGGCGCCGCCGCCCATGCGGTGGGGTGGCCGATCCCGCGCGGCGGCGCGCAATCCATCAGCAATGCGCTGTGCGGATATCTGGCCAGCCTGGGAGGTACCCTGCACACCTCGAAGCGCATTGGGAGTCTTGACACGATTGGTAAGTATGACGTTGCCCTATGCGATGTGACTCCGCGCCAGTTGTTGGGGATAGCGGGCGACCGGTTGTCCCCGGCGTACAGGCGTCAATTGGAGAAGTATGGCTACGGCCCCGGCGTCTTCAAAGTTGACTATGCCTTGTCGAACCCAATTCCGTGGAAAGCCTGCGAATGTTTGCGTGCCGCAACCGTGCATCTGGGCGGCACACTAGAAGAAATTGCTGCGTCGGAGGAAGCCATGCGGCATGGACATCATGCCGAGCGCCCGTTTGTTTTACTGGCGCAGCCGAGTTTGTTCGACCCTACACGCGCCCCGCAAGGGAAGCATATCGCGTGGGCCTACTGCCACGTGCCCAATGGTTCGCAGGTCGACATGCTTGGCCGGCTGGAGGCGCAGATCGAGCGCTTCGCTCCAGGATTCCGCGACTGCATTCTGGCACGCCGGGTATTCTCTCCGGCGTCGCTGGAGAGCATGGACGCAAATCTGGTCGGAGGCGACATAGGGGGCGGGGCCATGAATCTTCGGCAGTTCCTATTCCGGCCTACGCGGCGGCAATATGCCACCTCGGCCAACGACATCTATCTCTGCTCCTCTTCGACTCCACCGAGTGGCGGGGTGCATGGAATGTGCGGCTACAACGCGGCCAGATTGGCGCTCTCGCGACTGTGAACAACAGACAAGAACTCGGTGCCGCAGGCAAGGTCGTGACTGCGCTTTCGCTTACGGCGATTGGCGGCTTTGTCGATGCTGTGGGTTACATCGCTCTGTTCCAGATTTTCACCGCGAACATGAGCGGAAACAGCGTGCACGTCGGTATGGATCTGGGCAATCTGGATTTCTCGGAACTCTCACGGCCAGCGTGCGCTATTGCGGCCTTCCTGGTTGGATCGACGCTCACACGGATCGCGATGACGGTGGCTGGCCGGCATGGCATGCGACGCATCGCCACCTATACGCTCGCCATCGAAGCGCTGCTGTTGATGCTGTTTGCACGGGCGACTCCTGCCATGAAATTCGGCCAGATGGTCGACCTCCATTCCGCTGCTTATTTTTCCCTGGTGGCGTTGTTAGCGTTCGCCATGGGCGTGCAGACGGCGACCTTGACTCACGTCGGCGCGCTAACCGTCTATACAACGTTCGTTACCGGAACGCTAACCAAAATTTCGGAATCGTTAACCCGCTCACTCTTCTGGAGCTACGATCAAGCTGTACAATCCGGCAAGCGCATATCTGACATTGTGGGACAAGCGCACAAACAAAAGGATGTGCGCGAGACCGCCTTTCTTGCCGCCGTCTGGATCTGCTACCTGGCGGGAGCGGCAATGGGGACGTTTACCAAGCGGAGGTGGGAGCTGCGATCGCTGTATCTCCCCGTCGCGGTGTTGATCGTGTTCATCATGATCGATCAGTTTCGTCCCATCGGGGTTCAAGAAGAGAAGCATCAGCAGGGCTGATCGTAATTAGGTAAACCGTCAGGATTCTCCGTCGCAGCTCTGACGCCCTTGTTTTAACCGCGCTTTAATGTAATTTAGCCGCAATTTGTTCGTCATCGAAATTTCACCGCGCGTTCACCACACGAATTTCCTGCACAACTACAGTTCTTTCGATGGTATTTACCATGGAGGAATGCGTATGAAATCTCTGCTCACATCATTACTGGCACTCGCCGTAAGCGTGGCGCCTATACAATCGTCCGCCCAGAGCCCAAGGTCCAAGACTAGCGGACGCCGAAGCAACCCAACTTATCAGCATGTACTGCTGATCAGTATCGACGGCATGCACTCGCTGGACTACCAGAACTGCGCGAACGGCGTCAGTGGCGTAAACGGCGGTGCTCCGTATTGTCCGAACCTTGCGGCACTCGGGACGATTGGCAGTACTTATCTGAACGCTTCTACTTCGAAACCTTCCGACTCGTTTCCCGGGTTGATGGCCATCGTGAGCGGCGGCTCTCCCAAGTCGGTGGGGGCTTTCTACGATGTCGCTTATGATCGTTCACTGGCTCCGCCGAGGGTAACCACCGGCAACGGAGTGGCTGGCGGGCCATGCCCGGCCGTGTCCTTTGGTTCCACAGGCACAACCACCGAGTATGAAGAAGGCATCGACATCGATCAGACGCAGCTTAACGGCGGTGCTCCATCGGGAGATGGCGGGATCAACTCGATCGACCCCGACCGACTCGAACGCGATCCTAAGAATGGTTGCGCGCCGGTATTCCCATGGAACTTCGTCCGGACGAACACCATCTTCGGAGTGGTTCATGCGGCTGGCGGCTACACGGCCTGGAGTGACAAACACCCGGCGTATTCCTCCGTGTCCGGACCGGGTGATGGCACCAACGTTGACGACTATTACTCGCCGGAGATCAATTCCACCGTGATCGCGTTGCCGGTCACGACCCCGCTCGGAATGCCCTGCAATCCCATCCCGGATCCTTCCCAGACCGGCGCCTACACCGACAGTTTTCAGAACATCCAGTGCTACGACACGCTCAAAGTCAATGCCATCCTCAACGAGATCGATGGCAAGACGCACAATGGTCAAGGGAGCGCTCCCGTGCCCGTCGTTTTTGGCATGAACTTCCAGTCAGTAAGCGTTGGGCAGAAGCTGATTGAATCAGGCTTCGGATCGGGCGGCTACCTCGATGCCGCCGGAACCCCCAGCACCTTACTGGTGGGTGAGATCCAACTGGTTGATGCTGCCATTGGAGAGTTCGTCAGCGAACTGCAAAGGCAAGGACTCTCGGATTCGACCCTGATCGTAATTACTGCAAAACATGGTCAGTCGCCGATCGACCCCAACCGGTTCTTCCCGATTCCCGGACACAGCGGAACTAACGGCACGTCGCCGGCGAACCTGATTGCTTCGTTGCTACCGTGGTCTGAATCGCCCCTGAACCCCAACGGCATCGGACCCACCGAGGATGATGTTTCGCTGCTCTGGCTCACTTCGTCAACGCAGACGCAGAATGCCGTGGCGACGCTGGAAGCTAATGCCGCAATGGCTGGGATCGGCGAAATTTTCTATGGGCCGTCGCTAACAACCATGTTCACCGCGCCCGGAGTCAACCCTGGCCAGGATCCGCGCACGCCGGACATCATTGTCACACCGAACTACGGTGTGGTCTACACCGGAAGCAGCAAGAAGCAGGAAGAGCACGGAGGTTTCTCGCACGATGACACCAACGTGATCATGCTGCTTTCGAATCCGAGCTTCCAGCAGAGCACGATCAACACCCCAGTTGAGACCATGCAGGTCGCTCCCACTATCCTGAAGGCGCTGGGACTGGACCCCAATCAACTTCAGTCCGTCCAATTGGAGGGTACGGCAGTTCTGCCTGCGACACAGTTCTAGTCGCAACGTGGAAGCGAACTTCAGAGCGATGGCCGCTTACTGGGTTGAGAAGTTTACAAGCTGGTAGCGGGGTAAGTGGCAGCAAAACGAGGTTGAAGAAGAAACGGCGTTCCAGGTATCGGGACGCCGTTTTTGCATTCGGCGGCGATTCTCATCCTCGATTGTCGGAATTAGAGTCTTGGGTTACAGTCGTTTGAACCGATTTGCGTGGTAAGGGAGACCCACATGTCGTCCTCGTCCGCCAACGATCCAGCCAGACCGCCGCTGACCGTCTTGTGCCTGGCCAGCTATTTTAAGGGAATCGATTTCATCCGCGAATGTAGGCGGCAAGGCTGTCGCGTACTGTTGCTTACCTCCCACAGCCTGCGCGACGAAGAATGGCCGCGGGACAGCATTGACGAGTTTTTCTACATTCCGGACGTAGAGAAGAAGTGGAAGTTGGAAGACGTGCTGCTGGGGGTCAGTTACATGGCGCGGACGGAAAACATCGATCGCATCGTTCCTCTGGATGACTTCGATGTGGAAACCGCGGCCACGCTGCGCGAGCATCTGCGCGTCCCTGGCATGGGCGACACCACGGCCCGATACTTTCGCGACAAACTCGCCATGCGGGCCAAGGCGCGCGACGAAGGCCTGGCGGTGCCAGAATTCATTCACATCCTGAACTACCCCAAGCTGCACGATTTCATGAATCGCGTGTCACCGCCCTGGGTGCTGAAGCCGAGGTCGTTGGCGGGCTCCATGGGCATTAAGAAAATCGCCACTGCCGAGGAACTCTGGGCGGCATTGGAACTCTTGGGCGACCAGCAGTCCTATTACCTGCTTGAGCAGTATGTCCCCGGTGACATCTATCACGTGGACACGATTGTCTATGAACGCGAATTGCTGTTCGCCATTGCCAGCCGGTACGGACGGCCTCCCATGGACGTCTCGCACGAAGGTGACATTTTCACCACGCGCACGTTGCCCCGAGGCTCGGCGGAGGAAGGTCCTCTGCTGGCGCTCAACGAAAAGGTCTTGCGAGCTTTCGGGTTGGTGCGTGGCGTCTCGCATAGCGAGTTTATTGCAGGCCACGAGGGACGGTTGTATTTTCTGGAGACCGCCGCCCGGGTCGGCGGCGCGCACATCGCTGACCTGGTGGAAGCGGCCACAGGAATCAACCTCTGGGCGGAATGGGCCAAGATCGAAATTGCCGGCGGCAAAGCTCCTTACCGGGCACCGGTTGCGAGAAACGATCACGCCGGCCTGTTAATTTCGCTGGCGCGGCAGGAGCATCCCGACACCTCGGCATACAACGATCCGGAGATTATCTGGCGCCTGAACGACAAGAAGCACCATGCCGGCCTGATCGTGAAATCGTCCGATCCCGGCCGGGTGCAAGAGCTGGTCAGCAGTTACGCGCAACGCTTCCGGCAGGACTTCTTCGCATCGCAACCACCGCGGGACAAGCCGAACTACTGAAGCTTTGACTCGGACGAAACTTTGTCCTGTTTTTCTTCGAGATTCGGGTCAACCCGTTTGCGCCGCTTGATGATCGCGTAACAAATCGCATACACGACGAACGAGCTTCCCAGGACCAGGAAGAAGATCTGCTGCTTTAAGCCGACGGCAAATGCCACTAGCGCCGCCGCCAACACCCACATGAAGGCTTCTCCGAGAAAACCACCCGTCCAGTCGGGCACACCACCTGCCGAGGGCAATTGCGGGCGCAAAGCCGGCAGCAATCGCGGCACCGCCGCACAATAAGCGCGATAGGCGTCTCCCTGGCTGGCGGCGATACCGGCTTCCTCCCGCAAGATCAAGCGGTAGACAAATACCAGCATTCCCAGGACCAGAATCGCACAACCAATTCGGCTGGCCATTACGCCAAATCCGATTGCCAGCAGAACATTCCCGAAGTACAGGGGATTGCGGACATAACGATAAGGGCCATCGGCAACCAGGCGCGAGGTCTGCACCTTCGAGTGAACCATGACTTCGGGATTGAGATACGCCGTGCCCCAGGTCCGTATGGCGGCAGCGAGTACCGCAAACAAGGACGCCACGGCAAACGTCCATCGATAGTCCGCATCCGTCGCGGCGCTCCCGCGGATTCGGGCGATCCAATCCGTCAGAGTGACACCGGCGTTTTGGTGATCGATGTTGTAGGCCGCGAAGGCCGCGAAAAAGATGGCGCCGATGATCCAGAAGCGGTTCTTGAATTCAAAATCGCTGGCTGCCAGCATCATCCAACTATCCACGCAAGAGAAGAGGATTGGTAGCCTGACGATGATACGTCAAACTCCGGAAGCGGAGTAGCAGAACTTCCCGAGCCAATGCACTCCCTTACGTTCGCGATGGCCGTGGAGTGGCTGGCGGCAGTCGCATGGACATATCTCCATTACTGCTCGCAAGATTGCTTATCATCGAGATGACAGGATTGAGGCGATATGAGTGTTGACTTGTTGGACTGGCAGGCCCGGGTGGTCGAAGCTCGCGACAGAATCCATGCGCTGGTTCGGGAAACGCCTGTCGCTCTCATCGAAGGAGAAAAGCGAGTGAGGTCGGCACGAGCCTACCTCAAACTTGAGCATCTTCAGACGACGGGCTCATTCAAGTTGCGTGGAGCGGCAAACAAGGTGCTCAGTCTTTCGCCTGAAGTAGCTGCGCGCGGCGTTGTCACCTCCTCCACCGGCAATCACGGGCTGGGCGTGGCCGCGGCCTCGCGGTATCGCGGAGTTGACGCCGAGGTCTTTGTTTCTTCACAGGTCTCGTCCAAGAAGCTTCGCATGATGGAAGATTATGGCGCGCGAATACGTCAAGCCGGGTGCAATCCTCTGGACGCAGAACTTGCAGCGCGAGCGGCCGCCGAAGATTCGGGAAGAACCTATATCTC
Source organism: uncultured Acidobacteriaceae bacterium (assembly GCA_963794545.1). Taxonomy (GTDB): domain Bacteria; phylum Acidobacteriota; class Terriglobia; order Terriglobales; family Acidobacteriaceae; genus Bog-257. The sequence continues at coordinate 269,963 of CAWCEH010000004.1, read as the reverse complement.
TCCCTATAACGATGCCTTGGTCATTGCCGGGCAGGGAACTGTTGCCCTTGAGTTGGCGCGACAAATTGAAGGGATTGACGCGATCTACGTCGCAGTTGGCGGCGGCGGGCTGATCGGCGGCATTGGTGCCTATATGAAATCGGTTTCGCCGCAAACCCGGATTGTTGGCTGCTGGCCCGAAAACTCCCGCGTGATGTATGAGTGTCTGCAAGCTGGCAAAGTGGTGGACTTTCCCGAGCAGCCAACACTTTCCGAAAGCACCGCCGGTGGCGTTGAACCGGGGTCGATAACCTTCGAGCTGTGCCAGAGAGTCATCGATCACGGCGTGCTGGTCTCCGAAGCCGAGATTCTCGACGCCATGCGTTGGGCTTATCGGCGCGATTGGAAGATAGAAGGCGCCGCCGCAGTCGCGATAGCGGCATTCTTCCGGGAAGCATCTCGACATAACAACCAAACCGTCGCAATCATTTCCTGCGGAGGAAATACGTCGCCGGAAGTCTTGGCGCAGCTGTAGCCCGCGGCACGGACAAGGCCGGTTCCGCCAGGTACGCTCTGCGCCGTCAGAGTTTTCCAGCTTCTTCCTGGATGCGCTTCCAGGCATTTTCGACGTGACGCAAGGCTGTGTGTGTCTGGCCGACACAGAGGCGCAAAGTAAAGCGATCGTTCAATCGCGTATGAGTGAGGTATAGGTCGCCACTGCGATTGAGACGGTCCATCAGGAGTTGATTGCTGGCATCGCCGCCGCGATGCCGGAAGCACACCAGGTTTAGCGGCACCGGCGCTACAATCTCGAAGCGCTCGTCCTGCTTTACCCATTCAGCAAATCGCTGCGCCAATTCTATGTGCCGCCGTACGTGATATTGCAGCCCCTCTACTCCATAATGCCGAATCACAAACCACAGCTTGAGCGAACGAAAACGGCGACCGAGAGGAATATGCCAGTCGCGGTAGTCAAAGACTGCGCCCGATTCGGTTGCCTGGTTGCGAAGGTACTCCGGAAGGATGCTCAACGTGTCAATGAGGGCCTTGCGGTCGGCCACGTAGAAACAGTTGCAATCGAAGTTGGTGAACATCCATTTGTGGGGATTAAAGGTATAGCTATCGGCAAGTTCGATTCCGTCCTGGATATAACGGAACTCCGGGCACAGTGCGGCCGTGCCCGACATAGCAGCGTCCACGTGGAACCAGAGGCCGTTCTCGCGGCATATCGCACCGATGGGCGGCAACGGATCGAGTGCGTTGGAGGAAGTAGTTCCCACGGTAGCGGAAACGAAGAAAGGTACCAGGCCAGATTGCCGGTCCTGCTGAATCTGGCGAACCAGGAGCTCGGGCCGCATGGCAAAGCCTTCGTCAACCTCAACCAGGCGCAGGTTATTCAACCCAATCCCGGCAACCATGGCGGCCTTTTCGATGGAGGAGTGGGCCTGGTTGGAGGTGTAGGCTACGAGTTTGCCGTCGCAGCCTTGGCGATTACTGAGACGGTTGGTAGCACGTTCGCGAGCTGCCAGCATTGCGCATAAGGACGCGCTCGAGGCCGTATCCTGGATCACACCGCCGCCACTACCCGTAGATAGGAACTTTCGGGGTAATCCCAGCATAGTTACCAACCAATCGAGAACATGAGTTTCTAGTTCTGTGCACGCCGGACTGGTGGCCCACAACATTCCCTGTACGCCCAGCGCAGAAGAAAGCATGTCGCCGAGAATCGATGGTCCCGAAGCATTAGCAGGGAAATAGGCAAAGAAATTCGGGGATTGCCAGTGAGTAACTCCCGGCAAAATTACCTTACTAATATCCTGCAGGATGGCGGAAAAAGTTTCACCCTCGGCAGGAGCTTCTGCGGGAAGCGCTTGCCGAATTTGGCCCGGCTTCACCTGCGAAAGCACTGGCAGAGTCTCAATGCGCGCATAATAATCGGCAATCCAATCCACCACGGCCCGTCCATGCCGCCGAAACTGCTCCGGAGTCATGTGGTAGCTCTTCTCTGATGGCATAATGACCTTTCAGGAACTTCCTAGTTGAATCCGCAACACACAGGAAGGCGCGACTAGCTGTCGAACTCCTGCTATGGTCAAGTTCTACTATTCGCATCCATCTTCTGCAGACATATACAGTCCCACTAGCAGTGGTGCGCTTCTGACCAATGTGCCACCTGCAGACTACCACTTCTGGATGCTATTCAAGCTGTATTGCAAATCTGTAATGTAAACCATCAACATCATTCCCCAACTTACTGCTACACTATCTCGGGGATGTAAAAGCTCGAAAGGAGAAGCATGGACATTCAGAACATATTGGCAGACCTAAGAAGTGAACGCGACCGGCTTGACAGAGCGATTGGCGCGTTGGAAGGGATTGGCACCCGGACACGCCGCCCGGGAAGGCCGGCCGGTAGCGGCCAGGCCGCTGCTGGCACAAAGCGCAAGCGCCGCCACATGAGCGCTGCCTCTCGCAAACGCATTTCCGAGATGATGAAACAACGTTGGGCAGAGCGCAAGAGAAAGTCGAAGTAGTAGCAGGGCTAATGGCGCCCAGTCACCCATTTCGTCTTGTTATAGATATGCCACTCGTTGCTGAGTGGCATATTCACTGTTGTGGGCGATCATTCGTTCGGTCGTAAATGATCGCTGTTGGACAGTGTTCGTTGGATGCCCACGTGAGTCCATGCGCGCAGAGCTACCGCATCGTTAATGTGGAACAGTCTGAAGGAACCCCACAACGCTCGGCGCCAATCCTCCAATAAGGCGGCACCCGGCCCACCCTACTAGCTGGACTGGTTTCGAGGTAGGTGTATCCGGGTAGAGCGGACCTTCAGGTTCGCGTCCAGGCTGGCGGATACGGCAATTCGAAAATCGCTCTAGTCCAACGCGGGAATTGCTAATGGTCAGATCAAGATGCCAGTTGATGCGAGATGGCGAACTTCTTAGGACCGCGTTTGCGTATCAACAGCACGCGGATGCGTTCCAGCAGTTCCATGGGCGCGAACTCACCTTTCGGCAGCCACACATCGGCGAGGGTGTCTTCGACGCAGCAATTCACCGAGCCTGAAAACAGCAATGCCGGAGTATGCGGCGAAATCGCCTTGATCTGGTCAATCAGTTTTGCGCCGCTAAGTTTTGGCATCATCAGGTCGGCGAGCACCAGATCGATTCCGCCCCGGCGCATGATTTCCAGGGCATGTTGAGGATCGGTGGAGGTGAGGACGCGGTAGCCGCGGGTCTCAAGCATGACTTTTCGAATGGAGAGAGAGCGTTCGTCGTCGTCGACGCAAAGAATGGTGCGCTTGGGCTTCATAAACCTACTCACTGAGCCTTTTCGGGAGTTCCTGCGCGCGCATGTCCGGGCAAACCTGTGAGCCGGTTGGCGCGGCAGTCATCCAGTTGGCTTCTTATTTTTTTACGCCAGAGCAGTAGCGTGTTCGGATAGTACGACCGTCGACGGCGTCGCACAAGTATTGCAATGGTCAAATTTGCAGAAAAATTTCAGCGCGCATAAAAAACGAAACAGCACCACGCAGGGTGATTCGCATGTCAGGCAATCGGCCGCAAAGCATTGTCTGGAGCGCATCTTCAGGCTGCACAGGATATCCGCAGAAAATTCACATCGTTACTTCACCGTTAATCACCTGTACCACGTTACCCCCGACGCGGATATTGGTAACAGAATCTCCAGTTTTCCGGGCGCGGATGTAAATGAAACTCGGACGTCGAGTTTCCATTCCCTGCTCGATCAATCCTTGCGCTTCCGGCGCCAGTACTCCGTGCCGTACTGCCCACGCGGTACAACATCCCGCGGCCGAACCGGTGGCCGGATCCTCGCCGTTGTAGAAGATCATGCGCGCGTGCAGGGTTGCACTCGGGTCGACCGTTTCGCGGCACACGAAGTAGAAAAAGGCCGGATTGCCGATGCTCGCGAGATACGGCGCCATCTGGTGCCAACTGACGTTCAGCTTCTGCAGCGTCGCCAGCGAGCGGAAGGGGACCATGGTGAATGGCATACCGGTGGAGACGGTTTGAATGGGCAAGTTCTCGTCGAGTTCCGCGACCGGAAGACCGAGAACCTTCGCGACGACGTCGTGCGGATGCGTGGCGCCGAATTGCGGCTCAGCCTGACGCATCTCGCCGAAGAGTAGACCATCGCGCTGTTCGAAGCGCACAGGAATCTTACCGACTTTCAGATCGAGTACGATCTCGTCCGAACTGGAGTGCTGGCGCAAGTACCAGGCTGTGCCGAGCGTGGGATGTCCTGCGAAAGGTAGCTCTTCGTTGACCGTAAAGATACGGACCTTGTGTCCTTCCTATTGTTCGACCGCTGCGTCGCGTGGCAGGATGAACGTTGTCTCCGATAAATTGGTTTCGCGCGCAAGCTTTTGCATTTCGTCGTCGCTCAAGCTACGTCCGTCACTGATGACCGCGAGTTGATTACCCTCGAGCGGGCGGGTGGTAAATACATCAAGCTGGACGAAGGAGAATTTACGCTGTGGCATCGGAAGGCTCCGTCACATGTATCAAGATGCGGAGCGGGGCGGAGGTGCTGAAAATATTTCGCCGCCGATGATATTGTTGCTGAAGATGGCGTCGGCGATCTGATGCGGAAGCGAAAGGGGTCCGGTGACTCTCCCGGTCTTCAAAACCGGCGATTGGCGCCTTGCGGTGTCAATGGTGCGTTCGACTCGCACACGCTTCCGCCAATATTTTTAGCGACAGTGCTATGTTGGACATCTGTGCGAACGAGGGTGCTTCGTTACCGACGGGCACTCCAGTCGGGATTGTGGGGTCGAGCGCGATGAATGACAGCCAACAGACTGGCTCAACGATTGGCCAAGACCGCGAAGCTCGCAAGACCCTCTTCTGGCTGTTTGGAAACAAAGGCTTAGGCGGTGGGTGAGGACTACTCAAAAGGAGCGTCCCACGTGAAGGGCTTATCAAGCGGCTCCACGTGGAACGATTTCAGGATGCTTCACGGGCTGTTTCTGCGAGGCACGTCTCGCAATATTCATCAGTTGTAAGCTCCGACGCCAGCCCAGCAGGGTTGGACATGGCAGCCCCTCATGGTCACCCGAAGATAGAACGCTCCAGAACTTCCCACGGTAGTCGCTACCACTGGGAGATCGGCCTGACTGTCTGAATCGACCAGTTGGCCGTATCCGTCGTAAAGCGTCAATTGCAATCCGGAGCAATCGTTATCGCAGGCCCCGACAAAGACGTAACGCCTGCCAGCTTCCAAGGTGTAACGAACCTCCTTGTAGGTGTTGTTGTAGAGATGGACATAATAAGTGTCATGCGAAGGCTGCAACGCATAACCCAACTCAAGAGCAGCTGCAGCCTGGACCAACTGGAGTTGCCGACTAACTTCTGACTGGTACAGATTTCCCGATTGCGCAGTGGCGGTCAACGCCAGACCCGTCGCAAGCAGAAATACACACAGCCGAACAGAATTGGAAATACTGGGTTTCATGACCTCCTCCTTCTCTGCTCTGTTACCAGAGCAGGTTCAAGACACACTGGTGTATTGCAAGTTTCAGACCATTTCTAACGATAGGTCAGCTCCTCAACATGTCCGGGATAAAAGCAGCAGTTTTAGCAGGATGCGTGAACGTCTGCCTGCGCTTGACGGACTTGAAGGTCAATATGAAAGCGCCGGAACTATCCGAAGAGATAGCTCCGGCTATCCGAAAGTGTCTCCACCACCAGTTGAACGGCCATCGGATCTCGAAAATGAGGAGCAGTTTTCACCGCTTAGCTTCTCGTGGCTGAAACTCTCACCAAGGCAAACTCAGCTTGGGTGGGGCACTGGATCAACCGACCGGATTGAGATAGTTTCTTATGCGCTGCTCGAAGAAGGCGTAGTCGTGTCCACCCCAGACGGTTTCGCGTAAGACACCTTGGGAATCGATAATGTAGGTTACCGGACGTGCCACCGCGCATGCCAGCAGCGGCGAGGACTTCTGCTCTCCTTCAACATAAGCATTGGCGCCATGCATAGAATTGATCCCGGCGAATTTCAAGATGTTGGCTGGGGGTTCGTCTGAGAGCGTAATCACGACCACGCCCCGGCTCGCATATTGTTGCTGCAACTTGTCGAGATCGGGCATCTCGTCGCGGCAAGGCTTGCAGTAGGTGGCCCAGACATTCAGCAATACCACTTTGCCCTTGTAATCATGCAGATTGCGCGCGCCGCCGCTGTCCAGCAAGTGGAACCCAAGTTCCGGGGCCCGCTGATTCGTCTTCGGGTAGGCGGCCTGTAGCGGCGTACTCCAAAGCAGAAAAGCGCCGGCGGGCATCGCCACGATAATCGCGACGCAGAAGATAAGCCATCCGCGCGACAGGAAGTAGCGGTTTCCGCGGCAGACGAAATAAATGGCAACCGCTGCTGCCAGCAGGATCGCCCACGCTATACCCTCACCGTAAACAAACAAGAATCTCATCAAGTCCATGATGCACTTCTCCAAACCTCACTCTCCTTTTTAACGTCCTAGCTTGCCTATCTTGCTTAACTTTCTACCCTGCCTAGCTTGCGGCGCTGAAGGCCCGCGCTTATCAGAACGCCGTTGGCGAAAATCCCACCCAATCAATAGAGGCTTGGGTGGAGCAACCGGCAGCTTTACTCCGCAACACTGACTGCGGAACAATTGCTGCTCTCAAAGTTGGCATCACTCTCCGCGGAGTCGCTGATGCTGACGAAGTATTGTCCGGGAGCGAGACCGCTGGGCAGCAAGAAGGACAGTAGCTGGCTGTCTCCGGAGCCGCTCACAATGCTGACCGCCGAGGTAGTAGCCGAAGCAGCTTCGTGGCACTCCGTCGCCAGCTCGACGACAACATTGGCGGGATTGATGTTGCCCTCGGGGAAACCAGAGGCGGTGAGACTGAGGTAATCCACGCCTGACGTTCCCGTGCCAGGTGTCGCTGATTGATTCAGCTTCACTCCCGGCTTCTTGTTGGGGAACATCACGATTTTGAGAAGTCCGAACCGCGGGTCGGCACTGTACACCTTCGACCATCCTCCCTGGGCACCGCTGTTGCGGAAGATCCCATTGTCTCCCACCACCCAGCCGTTGCCGGGGTTGTTGTCAATAAAGGACAGGCCGTGAAAGGGAGGCGTTGCCCCAACCGTCTTGTCCATCCATTCGCTTTTCTTTTTTCCCCAGTTCGGGTTATTAAATATCCTGGCTCCGGCGGCCCAGACATTTTTCTTGTCTTTAAGGGCTTGGATTCCCTCAAAACCGGAAATGTAATCATAGGCATGCCAATTCTTGGCAGCGTTGGTAGTCCACACGATCCCAGTCGAACCGGCAAACCACCAGTTATTCGCGTCTGCGATCCACACACTGCGGAAGTTGATGTCGCTGTCATTAGGCAGAACGACAGGTTTCCAGGTCATACCTCCGTCAGTGGTGTTCAAGATGGTTTCGCTATCCCCCACCGCCCAAGCCTGTTTAGTACCAGGGAGGAAGAATACGTCCTTCAGGTCCACAGTCGTCCATCGTCCCCCCGCTTTGTTCGTGCTCTCGTTCCATTTCGCACCCCCATTGTTTGTCCAGAGAATTCGCCCGCTGTCGCCAACCGCAATGCCGTCCGTAGCGCTCTTGAAACTAATCGCGCGAAAGGTGTCTCGCAATGGGGGTGGGCCAGTGTCGCTTTCGGCCTGCTTCGTCCAGGTAACTTTGGTTCCCTTGGGATCGACTTGGCCGCGGTAAATAAATGAGTTGAAATCGCTACCCGGGTACGCCGCTACCACCCAAAGGTTGTTGGGGGCTATAAAGGAGACCGACGTTATGTCGCGGGGGGAGCCGGATGGGTTGTTTAGATAGGTCCACTTGGTTCCGTTGGTCGTTGTCACGATGGTGCCCATTTTTCCAACGGCGTAGCCCGTCTGGGCGAATGAAAATTGCACGACCGACGCCAACGACAACACGCAAAGTGCCATCAGCAATGGAATGTTCTTCAGGGTTGAACGGTTTGTAATAGCTGTCTTCATACTGACCTCCTTCCGGTCATGGTTGGGGCGGCGATGGATCAGAAAAAGCGAAGGGCAACCGCCGCGCAGTTGCCCCTCACCGGGAGCGCGCATTCGGCCAGTAATGGGTGATCGCACTCCCTAACCTGCGACGCTCACCGCGACACGTAACGCGCCGCTAGAATCGCGCCGCGCGGGGCCTCCGAACCCTGCCACCAATCGCGGTCCGCCCATAACCTGGTGTGACGCAAGGTCAGCAGCAGCGTGAAGAAAGGTCCCACGGTCTGGGCACGGGTAGAGACACGGCTTGTTGCCTCGGACACCTGGTGTCCACTGGCTGCGGCGGCACTTAAATCCCGGGCTTCGGCTGCAGGACATTGCAGCTTCTCCAGCATCCCGGCTTCGTCGTGCGCTGGCAGTGTCAGAATTAGTCTCAGGAACGGCCCCAGCGTCGCCGGGGTCGAATGAACCGTTTGCGTTTTCATGGCGCCGTCCTCTTTCCCCGCCACCCAGAGGCGGGATGGTTTCCCCGCCTCCGGGAGCGTTCCCCCAAAGAGCAGCGGATCGAGTCGTGCTCAACCCCCGCTCTCATGCGCACAATGCTCCTGTTGCCGGTCAGCTTCAATGGTTAGCGTCTGATTTGCAGATGGGTTTTGAGATGATCGTCTAAGCTTTTGATACAGCTAGAGTTGGGTTAGGAGATGATCGAAACCGGCAGGGCTCGGCAGAGCACAAACAGGTTATAATCGCCTACGCCCCGGCTCTTTTTAAGGTGGTAAGCTTTGAGTGCCACGCAGAAACTACTCCGATTTGGAGTCTTCGAGCTAAATCTCGCAACCGCAGAGTTACGCAAAGGCGGAACGCCCGTTAAGTTGGCGCCGCAACCCTTCCGCCTTCTAGCCTTGCTGGCCACTCGCGCTGGCCAGGTGGTGACCCGTGAGGAAATTCAGCAACAAATCTGGGGCGAGGAGACCTACGTTGACTTTGAGCAGGGGATGAACCACTGCATCAAGCAAATCAGAAATGTCCTCAATGACAATGCGGATACGCCCCTCTATGTAGAGACGCTTCCCCGACGTGGCTATCGCTTTCTTGCTCCCGTCACCTCCAAAGTCATTCCCGCGCCCGCGCCGCGCGTGACCGAGTCCACGTCTGGCATCCAGAGCGGCATAGCTGCCGCCGTACTGGCGAGGCAGGCAAGCGCTGAGAAATCGCCTCAGGCTTCCGCGCCCGATTCGGCCAAGGCTATCCCCAGTGTCGCGCCTATGATCAGTGCCCCGGCCCAAGCTCCCGAGGCAGTGCCTGTCTGGGAAGTCAGCCGGTCAAGTCCGCGGACTTGGCTCATGTTGGCCGTGCTTGGGTTGCTCGTTCTGGCGGGCGGTGCTCTGAGTTATCGGTTGTGGCGTACTTCTACTATCGGTAGTCAAGCCTCTCGTCAGTCGACGGTCAAGCGACGACGCTCCGTCGCCGTGCTGGGCTTCCAAAATGTGTCCGAGCGCCAGGACTTAGCCTGGCATTCCACGGAGATTTCCACGTATCTGAAAACGGAGCTTGATGCGGGGGACCAGTTGCTCACTGTCCCAAGTGAAAACATCACCCGAATGAAAACCGACTTGGGGCTGAAAGATGGAGAAGCCTACAGCTCGGAGACTCTGGCTAAGATCCGCAAATACCTGAACGTTGACGATGTCGTCATAGGCTCGTACAGCCCCTTGGGCGGAGGTGAAATCCGGCTGGACTTGACACTTCAGGATGCTAGAACAGGTCAGACCGTCACCTCCTTCTCCGAAAAGGGCAGCGAAGGGCAAATGGATGAGCTTGTGGGGCGCGTGGGCGCGACGCTGCGCGCAAAGTTGGGGGTGGAGGCTCCGGTTTCACCTGCCGAGGCTGCGGCAGTGAGTGCTTCGATGCCAGGCAATCCGGAAGCAGCGCGGTTGTATTCGGAAGGTCTGGCGAGTTTGCAGGTCTTCGATGCGGCCACGGCACGGACCCTTTTGGAGAAGAGCGTGGCCGCCGAACCCGACTATGCGCTGGCTCATTCTGCTTTGGCGGAGGCTTGGAATTTCCTCGGCTATGACCCAAAGGCGCGGGAGGAGGCTAAGAGGGCTTTCGACCTTTCCGCCAAACTGTCGCCCGAAGATAAGCTCATGGTGCAAGCGCGCTATCTCGAGATGACGAGCCAATGGGACCAGGCGATCAACCTGTACCAGACTCTCTGGCGCGACAATCCCGACAACCTGGAACTCGGGCTGCGCCTCGCGGAAGCGCAAAGAAGTGCTGGCCAAGGGAAAGATGCCCTCGCCACCGTCGACCAACTGCGTGCACTTCCGCTGCCCAGTAGGGACGATCCGCGCATTGATCTGGCAGAAGCCAATGCCCATGAGTCGTTAGGTGAGTGGAAGCTGGAAGAGGCAGCGGCCAGCAAAGCAGCGGAAAAAGCACATGCCCAGTCCAAGAAACTGATACTGGCTCAGGCGCATCACGTTGAGGGCGACTCCCTGCTGCAACAGCAGGATTTCCCGGCAGCATTGAGTTTGTTTAACCAAGCACTAGACATATACCAGCGGAGCGGCGATAGGGGTGACGAAGCCTCAATGCTAAACAATATCGGATATGCGCTCCAGGTGCAGGGCGATCTGGCGGCAGCCGAGAAAAAGTATGGAGAGGCGCTGGAGATTTACCGCGGGATTGGAGCCAAAGGGTTGGCCGCGAATACGCTGACGAACCTGGGGGCTCTGCTGCAGCAGCAGGGGAACCTGGTTGGCGCAGAAAAGCTCTACGAAGAGGCCTTGGAGATGCACCGGGAGGTAAGAAATAAGAGCAGCGAGGCGACGGTGCTCAACAATATGGCCGAAATACTGCATGACAAAGGAGACTTGGCCGATGCGAGAACCAAGTATCAACAGGTCCTGCCCATGTACGATGAACTCGGTGACAAGTCAGGCTCGGCGTACGCTCGCTCCGGCCTGGGCCAGGTTATGGCCGAACAGGGTGATCTTGTTGCCGCCCGCAAGAGTTATGAGGAAGCCTTAGCCATCCGGGAGAGCATTGGCGAACCGACGGCGGAAACGCGGCTGGCGCTAGCTGCACTGTCGCTGGACGAAGGCCGACCGGCGGACAGCGAAGCGAACGCACACACCGCCGCCGAAGAGTTCCAAGCGAAAAAGATGGTTGACAAGGAGGCCCAGGCGGAGACGATTCTCGCCACAGCGATGCTGGCCCAAGGAAAGCTTGCGAAGGCGACGGAGTCAATCTCACACGCCGGCGCCCTTGCCCGGCAAATAAACGATCCTGCCCTTCGCTTGCCGGTGGAAATCGAGGTTGGCATCGCCGCGGCCCGTATACGAGCGGCTTCGGGTAAGCAGAATGATCAGGCTGAGGCCTTGGCCAGCCTAGGTCAGAGGCTGACGGAGGCAACCAGTAACCACTTGCTGGAACTCCAGTTCGAGGCCGCGCTTGCACTGGGAGAGATAGAGATCGCATCCGCGAAGGCGAGGGTGGGGCGCACACGCCTGCAAGCTCTCGAGAAAGATGCCACCGCGCATGGCTTCCTGCTGATTGCGCGGAAGGCGGCGGCAGCCAGAAAGCAGCCGGTAAGCTCGACCTAAGGCCAGCAGCGGAACCGGCGCGCGAACAAGGGAGCCAGACCAACCAAGCAAAGGGCCAAAGTGCTGGGCTCGGGATTTGCAAAGGCTTGAAATTCTCCACCCGGTGGCCAGCCCGAGGTTCCGAGATCGACGAAGAACTCGTTACCGGCCAGAATTCCAGGGCCGCCGTAAAAGTCGACGATGGTGAAATCGCCAGACTGAGGCAGTATCAAGCAGCTCGTGAAGGAAGTGCCTCCACAGGTGATCACGTAGGTCGGCTCAGGCGTGGGCGTCTTGATCTCGAGGAATGTCCAGTTCTGGGTCGTATCGTTGATGAAACAGAGCATACCGCCGCCCATTGAATCGGCCATGAAGGTGAAATCGTTGCCCACCGGCGTCGGCGTACACGGCGATTGGTGGCCGCCGTTCATGATGAGCCTGGGATCGATAGGTTCCGCAGTGGCGTGCACACGAATGACGCAGGCCATAACCAAGAGGATCAGAATTAGTACACGGAAACGCATCATCCGAGCACCTCCCGGCTGGATGCCGAGGCAATGCTGCCAAGTATAACCCGGTTCGGCCTTTGCGAAGAGAGAAGATCGGCCCTACGACGGAAAATAAACGGCCATCCTGCGGCACGGGGAGAAGGACCGAGTAAGGGTTCATTCGTAGCGCAGTGCGATCAGCGGACTGACTTGGGTGGCCCGGCGCGCGGGTACGAGGCAAGCTGCCAGGCCAACCGTAATCAGGACAAAGATCACGCCGAAGAACGTTAGCGGGTCGTTGGGAGATACGCCCCAGAACTGACTGGCGACCAGCCGCGTGAGTCCCACGCTTGCAATCACCCCCAGAACAATCCCCAGCCCAATCAATCGCAACCCCTTGCCCAGCACCATGTTCAGCACGTTGCGGGCCGGCGAACCGAGTGCCATGCGGATTCCGATCTCGTGCGTTTGAAGCGATACTGAGTAGGCCATCACGCTGAAGACTCCGATTGCCACCAGCACCAGGCCAACGCCGGCAAAGATGCCGAGCAACACCAGCCCGAACTGCGGCCCCGCATAGGAGAACTGTTGCAGGTAACCCTCGAGCGTCCCCGTCAGTGTAAGAGCAACATTTCGGTCCACTGACCAGATTTCGCGGCGCACGCTCATCAGCATGGAGAGGGGTTCCACAGCAGTCCTGATCAGGATTCCGCGCTCCTTCGCGCCCGTGACGGTGTAAGGGATGTAGGTCTCGGGCTCAACTGCTTCCTGAAGCCCGCGATTCTTCGCGTCGGCGACGATGCCGATGATTTCGAAGTACTGGTCCTTGGGAGACTCCGGCAAACGATCGAGTTCCTCGAACTTGATCTTCTGCCCGATGGGATCGTCTTTGCCGAAGTAGGTTCGGGCAAGCGTCTCGTTGACCACCGCGACGGGACGAGCGGAATCGACGTCGGTCTCTGATAGCAGCCGCCCGCGCAACACGTGGCGACCCATGGTCTTGAAATAGCCTTCGCTGCATAGTTGGTACATCGTCTCCCACTTCTCGGAGTGGGTCTTGCCGGGGATTACAACGTCGCTTTCCGATCCGCCATAGGGTGGTAGCGAGGAAGTCTCCGTCGCTGCGATCACTCCAGGCAGCGCCGACACGCGCTGCAACACCTGGCTGAAGAACAACTTTTTCTGCGCAGCGGTGTCGTAGCGGCCTTTGGGAAGCGGCAGTCGCGCCACCAGAATGTTCACCGGGTTCAGCCCAAGCTCGACGTGTTGCAGCGCGAACAGGCTGCGCATCATAAGGCCTGCGCCCACCAGCAACACGATCGACAATGCTACTTCTGCGACGACCAGGGCGGAACGAAACTTTCCATGCCGGAAACTCGCGTTGACCCCTTTGCCGGTATCTTTCAGCCGTCCATGCAAGTCGCCGCGCACCGCGTGAATGGCGGGAGCGAGACCGCACAGGACGGTAGTCAGGAGGGTGACGCCCACGGCGAACAACATCGCAGGAATGTTCAGCCGTAGCACGGCTTCCGCCGGAATGGTTTGCTCCGGCATCGCTGCGGTAACGCCTTTGAGGCCGCCGTATGCGAACAGGCAGCCAAGCAGACAGCCGCCGGACGCGAGCACAAAACTCTCGACCAGCAGTTGGCGGATAATCCTGCCGCGCGATGCGCCCATCGACGCCCGAATCGCAATTTCTCTTTCCCGCGCGGTGGCACGCGCCAGCAGAAGGTTGGCGACATTGCTGCACGCAATCAGCAGCAACATGCTTACCGCAGCCAACAGTGTGTAAAGAGTCACCCTGAAGTGTCCGACCACACTGTCAGTCAGCGTTTTCGAGACCACGGAAAATTTCGTGGGATATTCCGTTGGGTACTGTTTTGCGAGGCCCTTGGTGATGACCTCGAAATCCGAGACTACTTGTCGCAAGGAAACGCCTGGTTTCAGGCGGCCTAATGTCCACAAGGAAATCTGTTGATTCGCCGGATCGCTGCGGTTCAAAACGAGCGGGACCCAGATGTCGGCATTCCACAGCAGGAATCGTGGCGGCATGACGCTCACTAGCGTACGGGCCTCGCCATTCAGTGTTAGCGTGGTGCCGACGATGCCGGGATCGGCGTTGAACTGCTTCTTCCACAACCGGTAGCTGATGGAGAACACCGGCGGCGCACCGGGTTTGCCGTCATCCGGAACAAGGTTCCGGCCGAGCAACGGTTTCACCCCCAGGAGCTCGAATGCGTTGGCGGTCACCGATGCTCCGGTGAACTGCTGCGTACCTTCTTTGTCCTGGTACAGGATGTCGAGGGGCGCGACTCCCATTACTTCTTGGAAGACGTGGTTCTGTTCGCGGATGTCAAGGAATTCCGGAACGGTGTAAAAGGACTGGTCGTAGTCAGTGGGCTTGGTGAGATCGTGAACATACACCACCGCGAGGCGATCAGCGTCCCGATAAGGAAATGGTTCAATTAGAACATTCTCAATGACGCTGAAGATGACTGTGGTTGCGCCGATACCCAATGCGAGCGCAAGGATTGCCAGCAGAGCGAATCCGCGGTCCTTCTTTATGCCGCGGACTGCAAAGCGAAGGTCTTGCCAGAATGAGCTGAGTCTCTCCATGCGCTCCCCCGATACATCAAGGTACGAGACGATCGCGTCTGCAGTTCCAATAAACTCGTTGCAAGTCCGACAGTTGTTTTAGCTAGAGACTCCGGTAGCAGGACAAAGGTTCCTATTTCATGGGAGCAAAGGCGAAGGAACAGTGGCGAAGGTATCGATTGTCGTGACGGTTGCTAGGCGCTTGCAATGGCCGGCCGTTCCGCATCCATCTCCTGGGGGATGGCCGAGGACTCCGGAAAGGTTTGTCCATGAGTTGCAATCCAGTCGCGCAGACGATCGCTGGTAGCAGTGCTGATTTCCGTGAACCGGATGCCTGCAAATGCATTGGGTTGTGACCACACGACGATACCCTTCACTTCGATGGCATGGGCCGTCCCCGGAAGCGGGAATTGCAGAGTGAGTTCGCCGGATGCTTCGAATGGCGGCCGAAAGTTTTGCAGTCCCAGTCCCCCAACGCTGACGTTTCTGGTCTCGGCGGTGAAGCAACGCCCGTCGTTGGTGCGCATGACAACGGGAACGCTGAATTCCGCCCGAAAGTATGTCGGCAAGGGCAACGCCGACCTTGGATTAGAGGTGGCGCGACGACCGAAGGTGATTTTGTGTTCGTTCAACTTTCTGCAAAACGTGCGGCGGGGAATGCCCAACTGCTTGGCGGCGAGACTTTGATTACCGCCGGTGGTTTCGAGCGTCCGCAGTATCATCAGCCGTTCTAACTCGCCCATGGTGGCGACGGTTGGGGATGGAATTCCCAAGGGTTGGATCTCATAGCTTTCCCGCATGTATTGGCGTACATCTTCGGCAGTAATTTCACGATGCAGGTTTAAAATGCCGAGCTTCAGCACCAGGTTCCGCAGTTCTCGAACATTGCCCGGCCACTCGAACTGGGGCAGCAACTCCAGCGCTTCCGGGGTGAAGCTGACGTTAGGGCAAGTGCGCGCCAGAAAAGATTCGGCGAGAGCAACGACGTCTTGCGGCCTGTCCCGTAAGGCAGGAACTCGCAGATGGACCTCGCTAATGCGGTGGTAGAGATCGCTGCGAAAGGTCCCCACCCGCACCGCAGCCTCGAGGTCGCGGTTGGTGGCGGCCACGATTCGGACATCGACGCGAACTTTCTTGTTGCCCCCCAGACGGTAGTAGGGAACCGCGTCAAGAGCGCGCAGAAGTTTCACCTGAACCTTAGGTTCCAGTTCTCCGATCTCGTCCAGAAACAGAGTGCCTCCGTGGGCGCTCTCGAACAATCCTGGTTTGGACGAATCGGCGCCGCTGAACGCCCCCTTTTCATAACCGAACAATTCACTTTCCACGAGATGTTCCGGCAGCGCCGCGCAGTTGACATCGACCCAGGGTTTGGCACAGCGGTTGGAATGTTGATGGATGATGCGAGCGATAAGCTCCTTGCCGGTGCCGGTCTCGCCCGTAATTAAGACGGCGGCTTTGTAGGGCGCAACTTTTCGCGCCGCCTCCAAGAGCGCAAGCATGTTCGGGTCTTTGACGACGAGCTCGAGGGGCTGGTCTATACCCTGTTCCTGAATCGTGATCATCTGAACTTTTCAGATCCCTCTAAACCCGGAAAAACAAACCGCCAGGACACGAGTCTGAAGGCCCGCACCAACCGAGTGGCGTCATCAATGCCGACATCTAAGCCATCGGCCAAACCGGACAGTTTCTTGAAGCTGAATTGTGCCACCCTGGCGCAACCGGCAGCCTCGGTGGGCCAAACTGGCGCACTGCAACGTGCGAGCGCGCCCGATGGCTAGCACAACGGAAGGAGTTAGACCGACATGCAGTATGGCACTCCCGATGCATTACAGCTTTCCGATGTGGAATCCAGATTGGAGTTGAACATGAAACGTTGGATAGTGTTGTGGTTCGCGATTTTGATGCCCGCCCTCGTGGTGGCGAACGATGCCAAACTGGCTCCCGAGCTGCAGCAAGCGGCAACCGACCAGATGGTCTCGGTCATCGTGCAATACAAGGCCGCTCCCACTGCTGTGAACAAGAACAACATTGTGGTAAATGGCGGGGCTGTATCCGGCGTTCTCCCCCTCGTTAAGAGCGTGACCGCCACAGTACCTCTTAGCAAACTCGCGGGCCTGTCCAACGACGATTCCGTGGCCTACATTTCTCCGAACCGCGCGGTGCGAAGCCATCTGAACAATGTGGTTCCCGCAGTGCTGGCGAATTATGCCTGGGGCTTGGGTCTGGACGGCACGGGGATTGGAGTAGCCGTGATTGACAGCGGGATCCATCAGGTCAGCGACCTGCAAAGCTCCGGCGCCTCGCGGATTGCGTACAGTGCCGACTTCGTGGGCGGTGGCACGGACGACCAATATGGTCACGGTACGCATGTGGCCGGCATCATCGGCGGCAACGGCGCCTACTCCACTTGCCCCACATGCAATGTTCAGATACGCGGGCTTGCGCCGAATGTCACGCTCATCAATCTGCGCGTGCTCGACAACAATGGCCAGGGCAGGGACAGCACCGTCATCGCTGCGATTCAAACCGCTGTTCAACTGAAGGATGTTTACAACATTCGCGTCATGAATCTGTCGGTCGGCCGGCCCGTGGTCGAGAGCTACACGCAAGATCCGCTCTGCCAAGCCGTGGAGGCGGCATGGCAAGCGGGGATCGTGGTGGTGGTTTCCGCCGGAAATGACGGCCGCGACAATTCTCTTGGAACCTACGGCTACGGGACAATAGAAGCGCCAGGGAACGACCCTTATGTAATCACGGTTGGCGCCATGAACACCAAGGGAACTCCCGATCGCGGCGACGATGTGATGACCAGCTACAGCGCCAAGGGGCCGACCGTCATCGATCACATTGTGAAGCCTGACCTGGTGGCGCCGGGGAACCGCGTAATCTCACTACAGGAACCCGGGACCCTGGCATCGCAGGATACTCAGAACCGCGTGGCCAGCACCTATTACGACAAGGGAAACCACTTCACAATGTCCAATAGGTATTTCACCCTGAGTGGAACCAGCATGGCGACGGCAGTGGTAAGCGGGGCCGCGGCGCTCATGCTGCGGCAAGACTCCACTCTGACGCCGGACCAGGTGAAGGCACGAATAATGAAGACTGCCTACAAGAATCTGCCGCAATACTCAACCGTCGTGGATGGAGGCTCGGTCTACAACATCCAGTACGACGCCTTTACGGTGGGAGCTGGTTATCTCGACTTGCAAGCAGCATTGACCAACACCGACTTGGCGCCGGGCGTGGCGAAGTCTCCCACCGCGTACTACGACACCGGTACCGGCAACGTCTTCTTCCTCGCCGATAGCGCCACTCCGTGGGGACAATCGGCGATGTGGGGCAACTCGGGAACCTCGGGTCAGTCTGCCATGTGGGGCGCCTCTGCGGTGTGGGGCAACAACGCCTTCCTGGCCCAATCTGCCATGTGGGGCAATTCGGCGATGTGGGGCAGTTCCGCGATGTGGGGGGACTCAGCTATGTGGGGCGATTCGGCCATGTGGGGCGATTCAGCCATGTGGGGCGCGCAGTTTACCGGGAACGATCCCGCTTCTGCACTTAGCACTGTTATCAACGGTGAAAACTAGGGAGGCAGGCAGATCCATGAAAAGCTCGACCACACATAACTTGCAGTTGGCTCTAGTACGAGGAGCGATGTTGACGACGGTGTTTGCGATTGGCTTATTGCCTGCGTTGTCGGCGACATCAAACTTCAGGCCGACAAAACTGTCATCTCTTTCTGGCCCGACGGTGAACGTCCTGCACTACGGGACGCTCACTGTTAGGCCTAGCATCCAAAAGGCGCCAGGAATGCCTGCCGAAACAGTGACCCAAGCTTCCATCATGTGGGGCTCGTTTGTCCCGCAGAGCCCCAGTCCCGACGCGAACGGGAAGCTGGAACAATTTCACGGGCGTGTTGGGTGGAGTGCGCTTCAGCGGTGCAGTTGAGATTCGAGGATGAACCGGCTTGAGCGGTTGCCGAAGAAGTCGGTTGCAGACGGTGTTCTTGAAGGGAGCACCTTTAGTAGGTGCGCCATGAAGCTCTCTTATTCTTGTCATCCCGAGCTGACTTTAGTCGGCTCGGGATCTGCTTTTGTTTTTTTTTCAGCATCCTCTTTTGGCCGCTGAGGTAAGCGATCTGTGTTCCGATGCCCTCTCCCAAAGTATGTAACGTTCCGATTCCGCCATGCCGATACCTTAAAGGGAGTGTCCCGATTCGTTCGCCTTCGGGACACTCTCATCTGCGACCGCGACTTGGTCCTGAACCATGGCAAGGAAAATGAGACGCGAAGTTCGCCAGGTCTTGCGTTCGCGAACGAGACCTTGGGAAACCCCCGATGAGTCCTAACGCAAAAGCCTTTATCGCCCTTGTCCTCGCGACCGGCGCCGCCGTCCTTGCCAACGGCCTGATGCACTCATCGTGGCCCGACCTGAGCCGGTTTCTCTGCTACTTGCTCGCCGTTATCCTGGCATCGGGATTCAAGGTTGTGTTGCCGGGTATCAGCGGCACCATGTCCGTGAACCTACTGGTCATCTTGATTTCGGTAATTGAACTGTCGCCCGCGGAAACCCTGGTACTGGGCTGTGTTGCCACCGCGGTCCAGACCTTATGGCACAAGAATCGCATCCAGCCAATCCATGTAGCTTTTAATGCCGCGCAGATCGCGATCTCAATTGAGCTGTCCTATGTGGTGTTTCATCATTCGGCGCCGTTACTGGGTGATGAAGTGCCCCTCCGTCTGATTGCCACAGCGATTACTTATTTTCTGGCCAACACCGTTCCGGTGGCCGTCGTCGTTTCTCTGACCGAGCACCGCGTGTTTCCCCACATTTGGGCGGAATGCTATTTCTGGTCATTTCCTCACTATCTGGTGGGCGCAGCCTTCGCGGGATTGATCACATGGTCGAACCGCCATCTGGGCTGGCAAGTTTCGGCGTTGATCGTTCCTGTCGTCTACTTGATGTACCGTTCCTATCGCCTGTATCTGGGGAAGCTGGAAGACGAAAAGTTCCACGTGGAACAAATGGCCGAGCTTCATCTGCGCACCATCGAGGCTCTGGCCCTTGCCATCGACGCCAAGGACCACACCACCCATGATCACCTGCAAAGAGTTCGCGTGTATGCCATCGAGATCGGCAAGGAGATGGGCCTAAGCCCTGTCGATTTGGAGGCGCTCCGCGCGGCAGCGCTGCTGCACGACATCGGCAAGCTGGCTGTTCCTGAGCACATCATCAACAAGCCGGGACGGCTCTCGCCGGAAGAATTCGAGAAGATGAAAATTCATCCCGTGGTGGGAGGCGAGATCCTGGAACGGGTCAACTTTCCCTATCCCGTTGTCCCGATCGTGAGAGCGCATCACGAGAAGTGGGACGGCACGGGATATCCGGACGGATTGCAGGGCGAGCAAATACCCATCGGGGCGCGAATCCTCACCATCGTTGACTGCCTCGACGCGCTGACATCGGACCGGCAGTATCGGCGCGGCATTCCGTTGGAGGAGGCCATGCAGGAGGTGGTCTCGCAAGCGGGCAAGCAATTCGATCCCCAGGTGGTTGAAATTCTCCAGCGCAGATATCTGGAATTGGAGCATCTGGCAAAAGCTGGTTCCAGCAGCGCGGAGTCTGTGAAGCTGTCCACGGACATCAAAATCCCCAATGGATGTGCTCCCGCCGCGGGCTTCGAAAAGATAAAAACGGGTTCCAGCAAAGGCGACTTCCTGGCTTCGATTGTGGCCGCGCGGTATGAAGCGCAGGCGTTGTTGGAGTTCAGCACCGCCCTTGGCCGTTCGCTCAGCCTGTACGAAACCCTTTCGGTCGTGGCGGCGCGACTTCGCAAGCTGGTTCCCTATGACGCCATCGCCATCTATCTGCTGCGCGGCGACAAGCTCATCCCCGAGTACGTCACCGGAGATGATTTCCGGGTATTTTCGTCGCTGGAAATTCCTATCGGCGAGGGACTGTCGGGCTGGGTCGCCCAGAACCGCACTCCCATCATCAACGGTAATCCGTCGGTCGAACCCGGCTACCTGAACGATCCGCAGCGGGCCAGTTCCATGTCCTCAGCGCTTGCCATCCCGCTCATGGGGAGCGACAACACGGTCTTGGGAGTGCTGGCCCTCTATCGCCTGCCGGCGGATGCTTTCCTGGCTGACCATTTGCGCATCCTGCTCGCTACCAGCGAGAAAATCGGGGCCTCCATCGAAAACGCCATCAAGTACCAGGCGGCAGCCGACTCGGCCACGGTGGACTACTTGACCGGGCTGCCCAACGCGCGCTCTCTTTTTCTGCACCTGGATTCCGAGATTTCCCGATGCAAACGCGAGAACAGCCATTTGGCTGCCGTGATTTGTGACCTCGATGGTTTCAAGCAGATCAACGACAAGCTCGGCCACCTTGCAGGCAACAAAGTGCTCGAACTGTTCGCCCGAAAACTGAACCTGTCATGTCGGGAGTATGACTTCGCGTCGCGCATGGGAGGAGACGAGTTTGTGGTGATTGCTCCCCGCCTGGACCGCTTGGCGGCGGAAGAGATGCGCGAGCGAGTGAGAGTGGTTGCCGCGGATAGCGCAAAGGAAGTTTGCCCGGAGGTCACGCTCTCGGCGAGCGTGGGCGTGGCCTTTTATCCCGATGACGGCGAAGATGCCGAGCAATTGCTGGTAGCGGCCGACAAGCGGATGTATGGAATGAAGAAGGACCATCGGCGTGCGAAGGCGTTCCCTAAAGTGCCTTTGCAGACTCTGATGACGCAGTGAGAAATGGGCGCGATGCGGACGGGGATTTTGCACAGGCTGACGCTGGCGGCGATGACGATTGTGGCCGGAGGGCTGATCTCGGCGACATTGGTACGCTACGCGCCCGGCTTCGGCACCGACGAGCGCCAGCTCGATGCCCGATTGAACAGCGACAGCATCCAGGCAATCCGAAGCGCGAATTCCGATGAGCGCAACATCCTTCACTTTTACGCGGGCTGCGTTCGGCGCGCACTGCATGGCGATCTTGGCGAGTCGCGATCGCTGAATCAGCCCGTTCGCCAGTTGCTGCAAGACCGGGCGCCGGTCACGCTGGCGGTCGCGGGCCAAGGACTCGCATTGGCATGGGGGGTAGCTGCACTCGCGGTGTTGGCCGCATGGTTGTTCCGCAATCCTGCAGTTGAGTTTACCGTCACCGTGTTCAGTGGAATCTTGCTGTGTTTGCCGGCGGCCGTGCTGGCTCTCCTGTCTGTCCTGGTGCGCGCACCGGGATATCTCGCGATCGGCCTGATCGTGTTTCCCAAAGTCTTCCGGTATTTGAGCAATCTCGTCAGTGGGGTTCGCCAGATGCCGCACATCACCACGGCGTATGCCAAGGGAGTCTCGGAACCTGCGATGTTCTTCCGGCATGTCGTTCCCGTGATCAAGCGCGAGGTGCTGGCCTTGGCAGGGGTTTCCATCGGCATCGCCATCAGCGCCGCCATTCCGGTGGAGGCGCTGTGCGGCATCCCCGGCATCGGTCAACTCGCATGGCAGTCGGCGCTCGCCCGCGACCTTCCTCTGCTGATCAATATTTCCATGCTGGTAATTGCATGCGTGGTCGTTGCTAACTCGGGAGCAGACTTGCTCAGCGAGGAGCGGAGACAGCCAGCATGAAGGCCGTGCGTCTAGCCGCGACCGTGCTGGCTGCCACCCTCGTACTCGCCAGTGTGGGCGGCAGCTTCTTTTCGCGATTTGACTACTCCGCCCAGGACCGCGACCAGGTGAACGCCGGCGCGTCGAGCAAACACTGGCTGGGCACCGATGACTTGGGGCGCGATCGCTTTGCGCGATTGTTGCAGGGCACGCGAGTGTCGATGTTGCTGGCCCCGGCCGCAGCCGCCGTCTCCGTATTGCTGGCCCTCGCCATCGGAGCGGCCCCAGGATTCTTCGGCGGCTTCTCCGAACGGGCCGCTAAAACCGCGATCGACTTGTTCCTCTCCATCCCGTGGCTTTTCTTGTTGCTGACCGTCCGGGCCATGCTTCCGTTGAACACGTCGCCCGCAGTCTCGGTGACCATCACGTTTCTCTTGCTTGGAGTCCTGGGATGGGCCGCGCCTGCCAGGATTCTGCTGGCGCGGGCGCGGTCCATGCGGCAATCCGATTTCATCGTCATGGCGAACTCCATCGGGGTTTCACCGCGCAGGCTGCTCGGCAAGCATGTGCTGCCGAACTTGCGCCCCATCTTGCTCGCCCAGTTCTGGATAGCGGTTCCAGTATTTGTTCTGGCGGAGGCCAACCTCAGCCTGCTCGGGCTTGGAGTGGCTGAGCCGCTGCCGTCGCTTGGCAGCCTGTTGCGGGAACTCGAAACCGTGTTGTCGTTTCGGGGCGATCTCTGCCGTTTCGCCGCACTGATCATGCTGGTTTTAATCGCAAGTGGAATGCAAATTGCCGTATCTCGACGTGAGGTCCCCTGATATGCGCCGCACTTTTTTGTATGTCTGCCTACTTGTCACCGTTCTTGCGACCGCTGCGGTTTGCCTGGACGAGCTGAGGTTTTACCTGCGCTCCGAACCCAAGTCATTCAACCCGGCCCTGGTGGCGGACGACGCTTCGGAAACCATCCGCTACATGACCGGTGGTGTGCTTGTACGCTTGAATCGCGAATCTCAGGCGCTTGAACCTGACCTGGCAAAGAAATGGACTGTCTCCAAAGACGGCAGAACAATTACTTTCATCTTGCGCCAAGGGCTCCGCTTCTCCGACGGTACGCCGTTCAGCGCTGACGACGTGAAGTACACGATGGACCAGTTGATGGATCCAACGCTCCACTCCCCAACCGGAGACGCATTTCGTTCGACCACCGGCAAGGTAGTGTCGGTAGTTTCCGCGCCCGACAGAATCTCCATCACATTTCCCGCACCCGTCGCCGGCCTCGACAAATTATTCGACCAGGTTGCTATTGTCTCGGCGCATTCCCCGCAAAAGGAGATGGCTGTCCTGGGCCCTTACTACGTGTCGGATCATAAGTCAGGCTCTTACGTTGAGCTTCGCAGAAATCCAAACTACTGGAAGCATGACGCGGCTGGTCGGCAATTGCCCTACATCGACGCCGTAAGACTGGAGATTCAATCCAATCGCGATATCGAGCTCCTGAAGTTCACGCGTGGCGACCTTGACCTGATTAACTCCATGGATGCCGACTCCTTCGATCGCCTCTCCCGCTCGTCTCCAGACAGAGTGCACGATGCCGGTCCTTCCCTCGATTCCGAGCAGATGTGGTTCAACCAGGTCCCCACCGCGCCGATTCCCGGATACGAGTTGGAATGGTTTCAGTCGCGCAATTTTCGCCGCGCCGTTTCGTCGGCCATCAATCGTGAGGACATGTGCAAAGTTGTCTACAACGGTCACGCGCGTCCCGCGCTCGGCCCGGTTTCGCCCGCCAACAAGTTCTGGTTCGACTCGCATCTGCAGCCGGTCCACTTCGATCCGGCAGCGGCCCTGCAGCTCCTGCAGCAGGACGGCTTTCAGCTTTCCAAAGGCATGCTTCACGACCGGGGCGGCCACAATGTAGTGTTCTCCATCGTGACCAACGCCGGCAACCGTTCACGGGAGCGCATGGCAACGATGATTCAGCAGGACCTTCGTGCCCTCGGCATCACGGTGAACGTTGTTACGCTCGACTTTCCTTCTCTGATTCAACGGATCAGTGAAACCTTCAACTACGAAGCGGCGCTGTTGGGCCTGGTGAACGTGGAACTTGATCCCAACGCGCAGATGAATGTCTGGCTCAGCTCCTCCGATGAACATCAATGGAATCCCAAACAGAAAACACCGGCTACCCAGTGGGAGGCGGAGATCGATCGGCTGATGCGGGCACAGGCATCCGCCCTGGACAGCCAGACGCGGAAGAAATATTTTGATCGGGTGCAGGAGATTGTTTCCGAGCAGTCGCCTTTTATTTACCTCGTGAACAAGAACGCGCTCATGGGAATTTCTCCGTTGCTGGAAGGCGCCAAGCCTGTGGTCTTGCGGCCGCAGACCTATTGGAATGTCGAACGCCTTAGATTTGCCTCGGAAAGGGCCAGCAATGGCAAATGATGCCCCGCTCCTGTCGGTCGATCTGCGAGTGGACTATCCGAACAAACCGCAGACGCTGCGTGCGGTCTCCTTTCAGATCAATCGGGGTGAGGTGCTTGGGTTGGTTGGAGAAAGCGGGTCAGGCAAGAGCACGATCGCGCTCGCGATTCTCAGGTTGCTCGCGCTAAAGGGCGGCCGAGCGACTGGGCATATCTGGTTTCACGGCCGCGACCTGATGATGGCATCTGAGCGCGACATGCGACACGTCCGCGGACGCGAGATTGGGCTTGTTCTGCAAAGCCCGCTCTCCAGCCTGAATCCTGCGCTGAAGATTGGGACGCAATTGGCGGAGGCGTGGAAAGCCCACGCCACTGGAACCAAGTCCGAGTTGGCGATGGCGACTGACCGGGCCCTGACCAGCGTCGGGCTACCTCCGGACCAAGGTTTTTGTTCCCGCTACCCATCGCAGGTGAGCGTCGGACAGGCGCAACGAGTGTTGATTGCGATGGCGGTCATGCACTCGCCTGCGCTGCTCATTGCGGACGAGCCCACCAGCGCACTCGATGCCATCACCCAATCGGAAATCATCAAGCTCTTTACCCAGCTTC
This sequence comes from uncultured Acidobacteriaceae bacterium, assembly GCA_963794545.1. Lineage (GTDB taxonomy): Bacteria > Acidobacteriota > Terriglobia > Terriglobales > Acidobacteriaceae > Bog-257. The sequence continues at coordinate 244,701 of CAWCEH010000004.1, read as the reverse complement.
AGCGCAAGATGGGCAGCGCGGTTCTCTACATCTCGCACGACTTGTTCTCCGTGGCATCAATCTGTGACCGCATCGCGATTCTTCACGACGGCGGAATCGTGGAATGCGGAAACACGCAAGCGGTGCTGACGCGACCGATGCATCCCTATACCCAGCAGCTTCTGGCCAGCGCGCCATCGCCATTGCGTTCCGGCGTTCCTTCGCCTCCGCCAAACTACCGACTGGGAACGCCTATCCCGCAGGCACTCACGCCCAAGTTTCCCAGAACGGGCCACAATTCGAATGTAGTGTAACTACTGCCATCTCTCGGCGCGCATAATTTACATGTCAATAGAGAAAAACACAACAATCGGACCTAAACCACTCATTGGCTTCCAGATATAAACTTCTGAAATCGTGTCCAAAACCCATGTAAATGTGCTATATTGTAACTAGAGTCAGACAAGGCGAACAGCCATTGTCTGGCTCTTTTCTTTTTGATCATAAGCCGGCCCGATACGGCTGCCACACCTTTATAATCAGTAACTTATTCATATTCGCAGCAACCCGAATTAGCCGCGGAGCGGCGGCATTGGTTACTTTCAGTCAGGAAACACACCATGCCCTCCAAAATCCGCAAGCCCAAACCGTTCCGCGCCGCATCGGCTGTCAAGGCTGCGGCTCGCCAGGCGATCGGTACGCCTCCTCCCACGCGGACCGAGCCGGCCAGCAAGAAGCGCAAGCTCAAGGGTGACAAACACAAGCCAACCCTGAAAAGGCTTCTCGACGAAGCTGGGGAATAATTCTCCTCTACAATCTTGCTGGGAGTTCTTGCCGCTGTGTCACGGCAGTCTCCATCGGCTGTCACTTGCGCAATAGAGCAATCATCACGATTCTCCTAGCTAGCTGGCTGCTGACGCTGGCTTGCGTTCTGAGCTCGGGCGCGAGAGCGCAATCGTCGTCCTCAACCCAGCAGCCCGATCAGAGCGCCGGCATGAGTATGCCAATGCCGGCGGACTCCACGCAGCACATGGATCACGATATGGATTCGGCTCGTGATTTCCTGATGCGCGAATCCTCCGGCACCGGATTTCAGCCGTCCGCATGGCCCATGCCGATGGTGATGACCAGCGTTGGCCAGTGGCGCTTGATGTGGATGGCACAGGCATTCGTGGTCGACACGCAGCAGACAGGCCCTCTGGGCGCCGACAAGTTTTATTCCGCCAACTGGGGCATGCTTGGCGCGGTGCACCGGCTCGGCGGCGGTGACATTATGCTGCGCACCATGCTCAGCCTGGAGCCCGCGACCATCAGCGGCGAGTTCTATCCATTGCTGTTTCAGACTGGCGAGACCGCTTACGGCAAGCCCATCGTCAACGGCCAACACCCGCATGACTTCGTGATGGAGTTGAGCGTGCAATACGCGCATAGGCTTGGCGAGCACGCGGTTTGGGACCTGTATTACGCTCCGGTTGGTGACCCCGCGTTGGGCCCGGTGGCTTATCCGCATCGCGCGTCGGCGATGGAGATTCCGCAAAGCACGCTCGGGCATCATTGGGAAGACTCGACGCACATTCTCTACAACGTGGTCACCGCCGGAATGTCGTACAAGGCGGTGCGGCTTGAGGCATCGGGCTTTCACGGCGCGGAGCCTGACGAGAATCGTTGGAACATCGACTTTGGGCCGATGAACTCATACTCTGCGCGGCTCACGGTCACACCGACAGCGAGATGGCTGGCACAGGTTTCAGCCGGTCATCTGGTCAACTCCGAGGCGTCGGAGCCGGGTGTTATCGTCCGTACGACAGCCTCTGTGGAATACATTGTTCCGCGTCCGCACGGTAACGCGTGGGCGACGACGCTGCTCTGGGGACGCAACGGCAAGCAGGCCGTGCACTACGGGACCAACGCCGTATTGGCGGAGACGGACGTACCGTTCGAGGAGAAGAATTTCATCAGTGGTCGCTACGAATGGTCGCAGCGCGACGAATTGTTCGCCAACGATCCCGCTCTGGCGCAGCAGCTATTCGAGCAAACCGGCAGCCACTGGTTCGATATCAACGCCTACACGATCGGCTACACCCGCGACATCGGGACGTTCCACAATCTGGAAACCGGCTTGGGTGCGAATGTCTCTCTGTACGGCGTCCCGGACGCTATCAAGCCCTATTACGGGGACCATCCCCTGGGCGTGAATGTTTATCTGCGGTTACGGCTCAAGGAGAATCGGTAGGACTTACATCGACGGCGAGTGATCAGTTGGCATTTATTTTTCAGCGTTACCAGATCGTGGCGATGCCAGCTTCTCGTAAACGACGATCTCGCGTGACGAGCGGAAGTCCAAGGCGGAGAGCCGTTGCCGCAATGATGCGATCTGGCATATCGGGTACCGCAGCTCGCGGGATGTGTCTTAGCTGTTCCACGACATCAGAATCGAGCGGAACAACCTTAAATGCCGGGTTATCTCGGCTCAGTTCGTCTGCAAATCTCTCATAAGCATCGACTACGATGCGCCCGTTCAACCAGATAGACAACCTCAACTAGCGAGATCGTAGAGATGTACGTCGGCGCTCCTCTTGCTGCCGCGCCATCTATCAGTAGGAAAACCGTTTCCGATAGACTTTTCGCGTCGAGTAGGTACCAAATGGGCCGCATGTGTGTCCAGGACGGCAGACATTAGGAGACGTTCTCGTGGGAAGTTACCCCACATCTCGCGGCGGGCCTCGGCAATGTCCTTCTCCGTGATTTCGATGTTGAAGTCTCTCCAAAGCCCGCGCAGACTATGTAGTGGTTTCTTTGCGCGATCCTTTTTTCTGAGGGAATCCACAAACTCCAGAACTTCCTCTTTTCTTTCGGGAGGCAAATCGCGCAGTTTCTCGAGGACTTGTTCTTCTATGGTCATGCAAAACCCTTCACGCCATCTCGTCGGATTATAACTCCGCTAAACGGATTTCGATGCACCGCAGATCAAAGGCTTTATCGCGGCTCCAGCGGAACCTCGACCACCATGCGTGTCCCCCGCTCTGCTCCGCTTTCGGGAATGATCGTCCCTCCGTAGGCCTCGATCAGCGCTTTCGAGATGGCGAGACCCAACCCATATCCACCAGTGTCGCGCGCTCGCGAGCTGTCGCCACGATGAAACCGTTCGAAGAGGTGGGCTAGTTCCGACGGCGGAATCCCGGGACCCTGGTCTTCAACCTCGATATAACCCCGCCGACCATCGGAGCGCGCACGGAGTTGCACCTCTCCTCCGGCGGGGCTGAAGCGGATGGCATTCTCCAGCAGGTTCGACCAAACCAGTTCCAGATCGTCGGCGTCGGCGCGCATGGGCATTGGGCCGTTGCTGACGAAATGGATGGTGACGCCCCGCTCGCGTGCCACCGGCGCAAGGCGCTCCAGCGCACTCTCGCAGGTCGCGGCGACTTCTACCGCTTGCAGGTCGCGGCGCGAACTGCCCGCTGCCCACTGTTCAGCGCGTGCCAGGCGGAGCATCGAACGCATAAGTTGTTCGAGGCGCGCCATGTCGTCGAGCGCCTGCGCCAGGCCAGCGCGGTACTCCTCCGCCGCGCGCGGACGTTGCAACAGAGACTGCAGCGTCGACTTCAGGATGGCGACCGGCGTTTTCAGTTCGTGAGCGGCGTTGGCCAGGAATTCCCGCTGCTGGGTGAATGCTCGGTGCAGTCCGTCTAGCATGGTGGTCATGGCTTGCGTGAGCGGCGCCAATTCCTTCGTACTCAAGGCCGCTTCGCTGGGATCCAGCTTCCAGTTCGACGTAGTGACCGAGGCCGCGCTGGTGGCGAGTTCGGCCAAGGGCCGCAATCCTCGCCGCAGGCCCAAAACCGCAATGCCCACAGTGATCAGTAACAACAGGCCGCTACCGGCCGCAATGTAGAGACCGGCACGTGCGACGGCGCGGGTCATCTGGTCGGTTGGCGCCGCATAGGTCACGGTCAGCACATCGGTCGAAGGCGCATCGCCTTCGCGATCCAGCACGGGAACGTTCTCCAGTCGCAGCGCACGATAACGAACTCCATCTACCGTAACGTTCGCGTGCTGCCGATCTCTCTTTGGAATCGCCTGCAAATCCTGTGGCCAATTCGGAGACCGGGCGAGCACGCGTCCGTGATCGGTGGTCACCTGGTAGAGATCAGGATGTTGCTTCTCCAGCGGAGGCGGGACCAGGTCGTCTTCGAAGATCAACGTGGGATGCTCATCTTCGGAGTAGCGTACCAGCGCGGCGACGCTCATGGCCCGCCCTTGCAGGCCGGCGTCGAACGCGTTCCGCAGTTGACGCCGGGTGAAATACACCGCTACCGAAACGATGCCGGTGGCCAGTAGCAATTGCGAGATCACTACTGCTGCGATCAACCGGCGCTGAATGGAGGTCTGTCGCATACTACCCGCGAAGCATGTATCCCTGTCCGCGTAGGGTGTGAATCAGTTTGGCATCTCCGCTGTCCTCGAGTTTACGACGCAAGCCGGAAACGTAAACTTCAATCACATTGCTAAACCGTTCCCAGTTGAAGTCATAGAGATGCTCCAGCAACTCCGTCTTGGGCACCACCGCGCCGGGCCGGTGCGCCAGATATTCAAGAACGCGATATTCCATCGCCGTGAGGACGACGAGCTTTCCCTTGCGGCGCACCGAAAGATCAGCCGTGTTGATTTCCAGATCGCCAACCTTCAACACAGCGGCGCTCTGTCCCTTTCCGCGCCGGATCAGGGCCTTAGCGCGCGCCAGCAGCTCTCCGAGGTCGAACGGCTTGGCAACATAATCGTCGGCGCCGGCGTTCAACAATGCAACAATCGACTCCTTCTCGTCGCGCGCAGTCAGCACCAGCACCGGCACAGCCGAGCCACCGTCCCGCAAGCGTTGCAGCACGGTAAGACCGTCGAGTTTCGGCAGCATCAAGTCGAGAATCACCAAGTCGTACGGGTTGGATTCAGCCATGAACGCGCCTTCTTCGCCGTCGAGTGAAATATCCACGGCGTAGCCCGCGCTCTCGCGCAGACTGCGGGCGACGTTCTCGGCAAGGCGCGCCTCGTCTTCGATAATCAGTACCCGCATGGTGACTATCCTATGCCAACTTTAGGGTACGGAACCTGAAGGGAGCCTTAAGGTAGAGCGGACCTTCAGGTCCGCGTCCAATCTCGTTATTTTTGTTATCCCGAACCGACTTTAGTCGCTGAGGGATCTGCGGTTCGGACTTTTTTCGCAACCTCGAGAGCCGTGCTCAAGCGGGAAAACGACCGAGCCGCGTAGCGGCGACACGCGACGAATGCGGTGTGTTCGTTCAGCTTCCATTAAGGTTCCTTCCTTCATGCTGATTGAGTTCCTCTGCGAGGGAACCGTGTCTATGGGCCAAAAGATCTACGCGCTCATCGCGGGCGTATTGCTTGCCTTGGTGGCGTCATGCGCGCAAGCCGCGCCGGCCGCCTCATCGGGCACGAACAATGCGCCAGCATCGGCCGTCACAATTTCGCTGACGCTCGCCGATGCTCTGGCCCGCGCCAGGGCCAATAACCCGCAGTTTCAGGCGGCACTCACTCAGTTGGGACTCGCTCGCGAAGATCGCGTGCAGGCTCGCGCGGCGCTGCTCCCGGGCGTGGACTATAACAACGGCTTCATCTACACCGAAGGCAACGGCACACCCTCGGGACGATTCATCGCCAACAACGGTCCGCATGAATACATCAGCCAGGGCGCCGTCCAGCAGGCGGTCGGCCTGGGACAATTCGCCGATTACCGTCGCGCTTCCGCGACGCAAGCTCTGGCCCGAGCTAAGGCCGAGATCGCAGCCCGTGGATTGACCGTTATCGTGGTGCGGGCATTCTACGGATTGCTGGCCGCGCAGGAAAAAACGCAGAGCACGCAGGCGGCCGCCGACGAAGCTCAGCACTTCCTCGACAACAGCCGCAAACTGGAACAGGGCGGGGAAGTGGCGCACTCCGACGTGATCAAAGCGCAGATCCAAGCCAACGATCAGCAACGAGCCTTGCAAGATGCAAAACTTAGCGAACAGAATGCGCGTCTGAGTCTCGCGGTCTTGCTGTTTCCAAACTTTTTTCAGGACTTCACGCTTGTCGACGATCTCGCGGCTGCCCCAGCCTTGCCGCCGATCGCCGAGGTGCAACAGATGGCGCAGAGGAACAATCCCGAACTGAGCGCAGCCTTCGCTGCACTCGACGTCGCTAACCATGAAGTCACGGTCGCGCGCGCGGGTCATCTGCCCACGCTAGTGCTCGATTACTTCTACGGCATTGACGCGAATCACTTTGCTGTCAGCACCGATGGCATCCGCAACCTTGGTTACTCGGCCGTCGCTACCCTCAACATTCCGGTGTGGCACTGGGGTGCGATCGAGAGCAAGGTGAAACAAGCCGAGTTACAACGCCATCAGGCACAGGTGGAGCTGAGTGCAGCACAGCGCCAGGCGATCGCCGATCTGCAATCGTTTTACTCCGAAGCCGAAACCGCCCGAGAGCAGTTGGACAGCTTGCGCAACTCCGCCGACCTCGCCGCCGATAGCCTGCGGCTAACCAACCTGCGTTACCAAGCCGGAGAGGCCATTGCCCTGGAGGTCGTTGACGCGCAGAACACTCTGACGCTGGCGCGCAACAATTATCGCGATGGCGAGGCCCGCTACCACGTGGCCATCGCCAATCTGCAGACCCTGACCGGAAGTTTTTAGGAGCTGCGACCGATGCCGATCACCACGCTCCATACCGAAGTTGATTTTGAAGGGGCACACCTTCAGCGGGTGTGTGCGAACTCGTTTCGAGTAGGTCTGGGGAAAACATTACGCGAACTTCAGCCCCGCAACCCAGGTCCTCAGTTCGTGCGACTTTTGCGCGAAATGGGGCGGCCGAAGGACGGAATTGCCTTTATCCCACGGCGTACGACAACAAGTCGCGGCCTCGTATCGATTTGCATCAGTGGACAGAAGCACATAAAACCAGCCCCGAATGGGGCGAAAGAGCTTAGCCCAGCGCTTCAGCGCTGGGTAGGCTGGGAAAGGAGACCGAGTCCCCTTAGGGACAGCACAGTTGTCTCACACGCGCTTCAGTTCGCCAGGGATCTATGTTCCCGGCTCTTTTCGAAGCGCTTCACCCCTCGGGCACTAATGTTCTCTTTGCTCATCGCTATTACTGCGATGCTAGCGTCCTGCTCAAAAAAGCCAGAGGAAACCGAACCGGTGGTCACGGTGCAGACCGCGCTCGCACAGCGTGGCACAATCCAGCAGATCATCAGTGCCGAAGCTGTTCTATTTCCCCGCGACCAGGCATCCATCACTCCGAAAGTTGTCGCACCGGTCAAAACCTTTTACGTGAATCGCGGCAGTCGTGTGCAGCGCGGTCAAGTCCTCGCGGTGCTGGAGAACCGCGATCTTGCCGCCGCCGAGGTCGAGAACAAGGGCAGCTACGAACAGGCTCAGGCGGCTTATGGGCTGGAGACCTCATCCGCCTTGCCCGAAGAATGGCAGAAGGCTGAGCTTGACTTGAAGACCGCGAAGGAATCGTACGACGCGCAGCAGAAGGTCTACGATAGCCGCCGCCTTCTCTTCCAGCAGGGCGCCCTCCCGCGCAAGCAGCTCGACGAGTCGGCGGTCGCACTCATCCAAGCCAAGGCGCAATACGAAATGGCCGAGAAGCATCTTGCTGCTCTGCAGTCTGTGGGCAAGCAGGACCAGCTGAAGTCCGCGCGGGGACAGCTCACGTCGGCCAAGGGTAAGTACGAAGGCGCAGCCGCCCAGCTTGCTTACACCGAGATTCGCAGCCCGATCGATGGCGTTGTCACAGATCGACCCAGCTATCCCGGCGAGACGCCTCCGCCCGGCACGCCCCTACTCACCATCATGGATACGTCATCGGTGATCGCGCGCGCACATGTTCCGCAGAATGATGCCGCCGCGCTGAAGCCGGGAGACGTCGCAACCATTGCTGCGCCGGGAGGGGTTCGTATACAGGGTAAAGTCACGTTGATCAGTCCTGCGCTCGATCCCAACAGCACCACCGTCGAAGTATGGATCGAGGCCGCAAATCCCGACGGGCGCCTGCGTCCGGGCACAACCGTCAACGTTCAAATGGTTGCGCAAACACTTAACAATGCCGTCGTCATCCCGGCGTCCGCGCTGCTTAAGACGCCAGAAGGCGAGACCACGGTCATGATCGTCAGCGACGATCGCGCTCATCAAGTGTCGGTGGAGACGGGCATTCGCGAGGGCGATCGCGTGCAGATCGCCAAAGGCCTGAGCGGCGACGAGACAGTCATCGTGAGTGGCGCCTATGGCCTGCCTGACAACACGAAAGTGAAAGTTGCGGAACCTATAGCGCCAACGAACTCCGGCAAGGCTGAGTCCCAAAAAGACGTAGGAAAGGACTGAGGTGAGGTCGAACCTGAAATCCTGGTTGCAGCGTCTGCGCACCACCAGTCCGTCCGACCAGCGCTACTGGTTCACTCGCTATTCGAAATCGCTGATCTTCCTCATCCTCGTTCTGGTAATCGCCGGGGCCTACCTCGCCTTCACGATTCCGATCGCAGTCTTTCCCTCCACCGACTTTCCACGTGTCGTTATTGGCGTAGACAACGGAGTCATGCCGATCGACCAGATGATGGTCACCATTACCCGCCCCATCGAAGAATCGGTAAACAGTGTGCCCGGATTACAGCAGGTCCGCTCCATAACAAGTCGCGGCTCGGCAGAAGTGGACTTGTTTTTCAACTGGCATGTGGATATGGTCACCACGCTGCAACTGGTGGACGCAGCGCTTTCTCGCATTCGTTCCCAGTTGCCGGCGACGGCGGTCATCCAGTCGCATCGTTTGAACTTCGCCAGCTTTCCCATTCTCGGCTATAGCCTGACCTCCGACACGGTTCCTCAAACGCAGCTCTGGACGATGGCGACCTACGATCTGAAGCCCCGCCTCAATCGCCTCGACGGGGTGGCCGCTGTGGTCGTGCAAGGCGGACAGGAACCGGAGTTCCATATCGCTCCCGATCCCGCCAAGTTGCTGACGGCTAGTGTGACCGTCACCGACATACTCGACGCAGTCCGGCGAACCAACCTCATCGATTCGCCCGGCCTGCTGCCAGAGAATCACCAGCTTTATCTCGCGCTGGTGGATGGCCAGGTGAAAGATCCGGCGCAACTTTCGCAAATCGTAATCAAGACCACGCAGACGGGAATTCCGGTCCGCATCGGCGACGTGGCCAGCGTCGCGCCCGGCGTGAAGCCGGTGTACACCATCGTCACCGCCAACGGAAAGCCCGCGGTGCTGCTCAACATCAACCGTCAGCCCGACAGCAACACGGTCGCCGTCGCAGACGAAGTTCACGCCGAGGTCGACCGCATCCGGCAATCGCTGCCGCCGGGAATCCACATTGAGCCGTTCTACGACCAGTCGGAAGTGGTTACCGCGGCGATCAAGAGCGTCCGCGACGCCATCCTCATTGGCATCCTTCTGGCATCCATCATCATGGTCCTGTTCCTGCGCGACTGGGGGGCCTCGGCGGTGGCCGCCCTGGTCATCCCGGTTACGGTGTTCATTACGTTCATCGTGCTCAAGATCCTCGGCGAGAGTCTTAACCTGATGACCCTGGGCGGGCTGGCCGCCGTCGTGGGCTTGGTGATTGATGACGCCATCGTAGTCGTCGAGAACGTTGCTCTTCATCGCGCTGCCGGACAGGGCAGGGTTGAAGCGGTCCACAGCGCGCTAAGCGAGATCACCGCGCCACTCGTCGGCTCCACCATTACGCCGATTGTGGTATTCCTTCCGTTGATCGCGATTAGCGGTGTGACCGGCGTGTTCTTTCGCGCGCTGGCCATCACGGTTGCCGCGTCGCTGCTGACGTCTCTCGGATTGGCGTTGACTTTAACGCCCACCCTTAGCCAGTTTTTCATTCGCCGGAAGAACATGGATGGCGTTCCCCGCCAAGACCTCAGCAAGCGGGAAAAGCTTCTCGCCGCAGAAGAGGCTGCGCTGAGTGGCCGCTTCCGGCGGGTGATCGAGTTCTACGAACGTCGGCTGCGCTTCGCGTTGGATCGTCCGAGGTGGATTGCGATCTTCTCCGCGGTGCTGGTGGTTGCGTCCTTTTTCTGCTACAAAGCGCTTGGGTCGGACTTGCTGCCAGAGATGGACGAGGGCGGGTTCGTGCTCGACTACCTCACTCCCGCGGGCACATCGCTCGAGGAGAGCAATCGCATGATCAGCCACATCGAGAGCATGCTTCGACAGGTTCCCGAGATCGAGAGTTTCTCGCGACGCACCGGTCTGGAGCTCGGTCTGGCTGCGGTTACCGAAGTGAACCGGGGCGATTTTGCAGTGAAGCTTAAAAACAAGCGCAGTCGCGGTGTGGACGAGATCACCAAAGGGCTGCGGGCCGAAATCAACAAGAAGGAACCAGCCGTTGCGGTCGAGTTCGTGCAGGTGTTGCAGGACATGATCGGCGATCTTTCGAACGCGCCCGAGCCGATACAGATCAAGATGTTTTCGCCCGACGCTAGGCTCTTGAGTCAATGGGCGCCCCGGATCGGCGATGCCATTGAAAAAGTGCAGGGGGTGGTGGACCTTCGGAACGGGATTGACAACACCATCAGCGGCCCGGCAACCATCTTCCGGGTGGATCCCACGGTGGCCGCGCGCGCAGGCTTCACTCCGGATGAAGTGGCGATCGACGCTTCCGCCGTGCTCGAAGGCGAACCGTCGGCCACACCAGTGATCGCGCAAGACATGGCGTATACCATTCGCGTGCGCTACCCTGATGCTAACCGCAGTTCGCTGGCTGCGATGAGCAACACGCTGCTGAACAGCGCAAGTGGGCGTACCGCGACTTTAGGCACACTTGCTAACATCAGCCAGGTGCCGGGGCAAACCGAGATTCGCCGCGAGAACCTACAGCGCGATGTGGCCGTCACGGCGCGCCTGGAAGGCCGCGATCTGGGCAGCGGTATGGCGGCCGTGCAGAAGGTGGTTGACGGTCTGCATGTGCCGTCGTCCATCCGGGTGATCTACGGGGGAACCTACGCAGAGCAGCAGCAATCGTTCCATGACCTCGTGCTCGTGCTGGTGCTTGCCATCCTGCTCGTCTTTCTCGTGCTGCTCTTCGAATTTCGTACCCTGGCAGCGCCTCTGGCGATTCTGTCTTCGGCGCTGCTCTCCACCTCAGGAGTATTTCTGGCGCTGCTGATAACCCGAACCACATTCAACATCGCGTCGTTCATGGGATTGATTATGGTGATCGGCATTGTGGCGAAGAACGGCATTCTCCTGCTTGACGCCGATCAGCGCTTTCGCGCCGCAGGATACTCCGCGCACGACGCCATGATCCAGGCGGGGCGTCGCCGTCTGCGTCCCATCGTGATGACGGCCATGGCCGCCGTCGCCGGCATGTTCCCTTTGGCTTTGGCGCTTGGCGCTGGTTCACAGATGTTGCAACCGCTGGCCATCGCGGTAATCGGAGGCATCACCATTTCGATGGTGCTCTCGCTGATCATCACTCCCGCTGTTCACTTTTATTTGAGTCACGAAACCGAAGGAAATCGGCTTGAATGAACACGACTTGACAGGTCGCGGTTAAATCGCGGGAGAGGGAATCGGCTTTGAATGAACACGACTTGACAGGTCGCGGTCAAATTCCGGGAGCTGAGCTCGGCATTCGCCGGCGGAATCAGCCGATTCAAAATCCAGCCCGCAGGGCGGAACAATATTAGCCTAGGGCGGAAGCCCTGGGTACGGTATGAAAATAGATCCGAGTCCCTTCAGGGACGGCACAGTTCTGACACGTTCCTTCACTGCCGGAGGCGGCTCTATCTAAGCGGTTCTGGCAGCACGAAATCTAATAGACGAAGAGGAGAAACAATGAAACGAATTCTTGCACTGTTCTTTGCGGCCGTCCTTCTAGCCGCCCTGCCAGCCCTTGCACAGAAACAATACAAGGTGGTCAATACCGTCAAGCTTGGGGGCGAAGGTGGTTGGGACTACCTCTATTACGACAAGGATGGACAGCGCCTGTTCATCACGCGGGGAAGCCACGTGATGGTTGTCGACACCAATACGCTGAAAGTGAGCGGCGATATTCCCGAGCTCTCCGGCATTCACGGCGTCGCTCTCGCCCCGGAGCTGGGCCGCGGCTTCGTTAGCAATGGTGGAGACAACACCGTCACCATCTTCGATCTGAAGACGCTCAAGAAACTGGACAGCGTGAAGGTTGGCGAGCGGCCGGACGCGATCCTCTACGATCCGTTCTCCAAGCACGTGTTCACCTTCAACGCGCGCAGCAAGGATTCGAGCGTCGTGGACGCCGCCAGCGGCAAGGTGGTGGGCACCGTTCCGCTCGGCGGTAAGCCCGAGTTTGCAGTCAGCGATGGCAAGGGCAAGGTGTACGTCAACGTTGAAGACAAGAGCGAGATCGCCGCGATCGATGCCGCCAAGCTATCCGTGTTAAATCGCTGGTCACTGAGCCCGTGCCAGGAGCCCAGCGCTCTGGCCTTCGACGTAGCGCACCATCGTCTCTTCGCCGGATGCGACAACAAAATGATGGCCGTTGTGGACTCCGACACGGGTAAGGTAGTCACCACCGTGCCGATTGGGGATGGAGTCGATGCGGGCCGCTTCAATTCCAACACTCAGGAAGTATTCATGTCCTGCGGCGAAGGTGTGCTGACCATCGTTCACGAAGACAGTCCCGAAAAGTATACGGTCACGCAGAATTTGCCAACTGCCAAGGGCGCGCGCACCATGGCCATGGACTACGCGGGCAACACCGCCTATCTCGTGACCGCGCAGCGCGTGGTAACGCCGCCTGCCCCGGGGCAGAGACCGGCAATGGTCCCAGGCAGCTTCGAGCTGATCGTAGTCAAGGCGGAATGAGTCCCAGTATGTCAGAGTCCCACTGCGTGAGACATAAATGCAGGCGGGTAACCGTGAGACCCAGAGCCGTCAGGCCCCATGGGGAGAGCTCGTTATGAAGGTCTCGGAATTGCCCTGAGTGCCTGTGTGCAACCAAAGTCTTTGTGCCAATGCATTTTCTTTGCTGCAAGTCCAGCGCCGTCAGGCGCGAAACAGCTTAGCCCAGCACGGAGCCGGAGGCGGAGTGCTGGGTAGAGCGTGAAATGAACCTGAGTCCCTTCAGGGACGGCACATTTCTCCCGCGCCCCCTAGTGACTCTCCTTTTTGGCGCTGGGCGGCAGCAGGTTGTTCAATCGCAGATACATAGCGGCCGCGCTGTAATGGTCGGCCCAACCCGTGGCCAGGTAGATGAGTGCCGCCGCGCGAGGGCCGCTGTGCCCACCGTACAGCTCCACCTGCGTGCCAAGCGTCGAATCGTCTGCCTTGGCCAGGACCTGCTCGCAGTAGGCGAACGAATCCTTCATGGCCTTGGTCAGCATATCTTTGGAATCGCTCTCACTCAGTTTCAACTCACGCGGCGGCTCACCCGCGACGCGTGCACAAAGAGAGTTGTTGGATTCTGTGACGTGAATAACGAGGTGCGCGAAGCTCATCTGCTGCGGCGTCGGACGGTAGCTGTACTTATCGGCGGGCATTTCGTCAGCGGCACCGATCAGGTTCTTCGACTGCCGCTCTTCCAGTTGCCGCACGGTACTGACCACGGGATTGGTCGTGTTCTGGGCCGGTGCCTTGGACTGCGCGATCGCGACGGTCGCGATCGCCAATATCAGGGCTGCAATGGTTATGCGTTTCATGTCTCCCCCACACTCAAGAAGATTGGGAAAGCATACCTCATTTAAGAGCTTGCCCCGCAAAATGTTGCGTTGTGGAGTAGTCAGTCGACCGGGCGCTGCTGCATCAAGCGCAGCAAATCGAGTCCCGCCTGCTCGGCATCACCATGTTTGAAGTCGTTTTGCAACAGGACAGTTGATGCCTTGGGCGCCAGTGATTTTAGGGAAGTTGCCGCCCGATCCGACGGCAGAAAAGAGCTATCTGGACCGAGGACGATGTAGTCAACTTTCGCGGCGCTCAACAGCGTCTTGGCGTCATGCATCCTGCAAGTGGACAGCACTTCGTATCCATGATGCTGGAGCAAAGTTCTCACAAATGCGCAAAGGTCAGGCGATTGGTCCACGAAGAGCACCAACGGACCAGCATGGGCGTCCCCGGTGTGGGCGAGACCGGGCTCCTTGAGAAACGAGACGATGGCCTCCTCTTCCGAATCGTAGATGCGGAAGATGGTAGAGAGTTTGGTCAGACGCAACAGGTTATTGAGGAAGGGCGGAGTGGTAGCCAGGCGTAGGTCGCCCCCGCGGTTTCGGGTATGCGAGAGGAACCGCACCAGCAAGCCCATGCCAGTGCTGTCCACGCGGGTCACCTCGCCAGCCTGCACTACGATACACGTGGATTCGCGCAATCCACGGTTGATGCACGCCTCGAGGATGGTAATTTCTTCGCCGGTGACGATTCGGCCGACGCACTTGATCACGAATACTCTGCCGCAGTAGCGTGAATCCAAAGACAGTGACATGCGTATCCCTTACCCTGAGCGATCGCTTAGGACGCAATCCTATTCCAAGTATGAACAGCTTGTGATAACGACACTTTATCACTCCGGCAGAGGAAACCCGGCCGGGCCGCGCATCCGCGGACTACATTTGAAAGTCGGCTTAGGACGGAGGGGATTGCGGGACGGATTCGGTGCTAACGGGCCGATTGTCGGCCGCAAGCTGATAAGACTTGCCAGGCGCCTGTTTTTCTTCCAGTTCGATTTTCAGCATCTCGCTCTCAAGCTGGCGCTTGAAATCGTTACTCATCTGCCGGAATTGCATCATGTACTTGGCGATTTGCCGGGCGATCTCCGGCAGCTTCTTGGGACCGAAGATCACAAGGGCCAGCAACAGAATGAAGAGAATGTCGGGCATGAAAAAGATCAGGCACGCATGATAAGGAAGAAGCCGCAGTCCCCGCTAAGGCTTCTTTTCTTCCGCTTTGCCAGCGGCCTCGTCTTTCGCGTTCATGGAGTCTTTGAAACTCCTGATTCCCTCACCCAGACCTTTGCCGAGTTCTGGCAGCTTCTTTGGTCCAAACACCAGCAAGGCAATGAAAAGAATCACCAGCAGGTGCATGGGCTGAAACAAATTATCAAGCATGGACAGCTCCTCCCCTAAGAATACCGCAATCCTGCAAGTTGTGCTGCCCTACGCATCGCGTCACCCCGGCATGTGAGCCCAATCAACCGCGGTTCGCCAGCGGTTTTGCCGTGAAACGGCACTCAGCACGCGCCAATGTCCACCTCTACCGCTTAGCGGTAAGAGACGCCCGGAGGTCGATCGGTTGTGCTCCATCGAGGGTGATGCCGGCAGTCGGCATCGCGTTCAAACCAGCGGAGGTAGGAGCCATTAGAGTCCAAACGAACAGCACTTTGTGGTGTAGGGTAGCGTAAATAACTTGCGACAAACGCTGAGCCAGTTCGTCGTTGGACGCGCGCGAGGCAATAGTTCCGTGAAACACCATGAACAGATGATCGGAGATGGAAACCAGTTCATCGGATGCAATCTCGCCAAACTCGGAAAGCACTTCCAGGCTGGCAGAGACGTTGTCTACGGCATCCTTGTCGGTGAGTGATGACGGAATCCGCATCACCAGGCAAGATGGGTCGAGCGCCCGTAACAGGATCGCGGGTTTTGCTGCTTGGTGGGTGGCCTCGCCGGAGCCACGTTGCTCGATTCGCAGCAGGCTCTTGGAGCATGCGTGCAGGAATTCATGTTCGCGCAATGCGGTTGCGTCGCGCGGCGGGTCGTCGTTGACTTCAGCCGGTGCAACGTCCCAACCCTTGGCAATCTCGTACTGCAAGCCCAAGTCCGGATTGCCGTAAACTCCGCCGTTCACCCCGCCGAGCGGAATGTTCTCCAGCGCTGGTTTGGCCTTCACGGCAGCATCGGCGAGCGATGTTGGGACCGTTGGACCCAGGTAGGGATCACCCTCCGGCTTCACCGGTTTGCCGTCCACGGTGGTGAGCGTGCCGTCGTCCTGGATGCAATAGAAATGTGCTGCCGCCAGGGCGCGTTTTGATTTTCGCAAAAAGTCCTGATCGTTGGACGCCACTAGAATCTTGACGCTGTAGTTCTTGATGCGCGCCGAATACAGCGCGGCGTAATTTTCGCCCTTATGACGCACCGAAGAATAGAAATGGCCGTTGGTGCGTAGCATGTAATCGGGAATGGGGTAACGAAGCGTCCGGCCCTGCGGGCTCCCGGAAGCTGCCCAGTTGTTGAATTCCTGCTGTTGCTGCTGCGGCGTCGGTGCTTCCAAGCCCGGACGCGGCTCGATGGCCGTGATGGTAATCGTTCCGGAACGTTGCGCGTTCTCGAACGCAAGAGCCAGCAGAGCGTGCTGCCTCTCCGGCATGAGAGGCAACATGATAAGGTGGCCCTGCGCGGCAATGGGAAGATCGAAAGCGAAGCCGAAGTAATCGCTGGTATAAGTCGTGTTCGAGAGATGACCATTCTCAGGCAGCAATTCTTCGCTGGAAGCATGAGGGCTCGGAGGCCTGGGCGGAGCGTCGGGATCGATAACCGGACACTGCGCTTGCATCGTGGCCACGAAGCAAAACAGTAGCGCGATCCCAAGCGCGAACGCGTTGAGGCCGAGGCGTTTGTCAGGCGCTAGTGGATTACGGCTGGACATCCCGACGACCCTCCGTCCAGGAGTACTCCATAGGCGGGGATTTGGGTCATCATGGCAGCATTCCCGCAGTAGTGCAAGTCAGGAATTCGCGATTCTTTCTGCTCTCACCCAAGGTCTCCGCGCTTGATCCCAAACACATGCACAGCCGCTTTGCCGAAGCAGGAGAAAAGTGGGATCGGCTCTTGCTTCGCTTCCCCACGCTTGGCGGACGATACAAACCGGCTGCTGCCGTGACTACCGGGTGCAGCTTGGGCTGACCATCTTCAACTGTGCCACTTTTAGATCGAAGTACTTGTTCCCGCCAGACTCCGACTTCTCGCTTTGCTCAGTCTTTGCTTCATCCGTTTTCGATCGCGGCATTTCGTGACCCGCGACACTGACTACGTGGTTCACATGTTCGGAGAGATCGATGCTCTTGCTGCTAAGTTCCCAGGTCGTGCCGCTTTCGTCGGTGATGTAGTACCCGCCTGCCTCGCTGCCTTTTTTCAGGCAACCAGTCACGTTGACCATGTGGTGAGTGCTTGCGGTTTTCTGGCCCATTCCGGATTGGTCATTCTGCATGGTGTCTTGCCCGCACAGCAGGAGCGGACAAAGGCAGAGAAACGCAACGGCAGCCAACCAGGGAGAGGATTTTGCAGAAAGTAACATAGTGTGTTGCTCCTTTCACTTCAGCATAGATGCGGAAGAATGACCTTCGAGTATTCTAAATGCAAATATCTTCTTGGAGTGACGGTACATGGCCGTATGATGGCGCGGACGCCCGGACTAAGTTTATGATGCTCTCGCAAGCCGAGATTCACCATGAAATCTTTGATCATCGCCGCTGTTCTCATTCTCGTCTGCCTGCTGCTTTTTTTTCAGCCGGGCGACTACTTGATTGTTAATAACCCTGAGAAGTCGGACGCGATCGTAATGCTTGGGGGTGACCAGGTTGACGGACGCTACTGGCACGCCTTGGACTTGCTTCGCGGTGGCTACGGGCAACATCTTCTGGTCGACGCGCTCGCAGGTCGGGTTTATGGCCAGTCCTACGCGGACCTGGCAGCGGATTTCATAGCCCGGACGGCGGGAGAAAATGTTTCCCAAGTCAGCGTTTGTGTTATCAAAGGTGACTCGACAAAGGAGGAGGCTCCGCAAGTAGGAGAATGCTTGGCGAAGCTGCAACCACCGCCGCATTCGGTCGTGTTAGTGACTGACGACTACCATACCAGGCGTGCGCTCTCCATCTTCCGCCAGCGCCTACCTCAAGTTCACTGGACGGCAGCGGCAACCAGCAACGACTTTCTGTTTGGGCACCCCTGGTGGAAAAATCGCGAATGGGCGAAAACTTATCTTACCGAATGTGAGAAGCTGCTCTGGTGGGAGCTATGGGACCGATGGCGGCCCTGACGGCATTCTCAACAATTGCGGTTTGCCTGCCGACCCACATACCATTCGAAGTTGGCTTAACCCGCAGCAGGGGAGACTCGCGAAATGGAAACCGCACGCTGGCGCCTCGGGACGAAGATCGCGTTCCGATTCGCGTTCATTTATTTCTTGCTGGACACCCTATATGTACCCTTCCATTTCGTCCCCATTCCTCCCTTAACGCAGATATTGGATAAGTACAACTCGCTCTGGAACACGATCGTACACTGGATCAGCAATCAGGTGCTGCACCTGCAACATGATTTCACCTGGGGTTTCCTCAACACCGTCGGTGGCAGCAAGGATACGACCTACGATTACGTTCAGGTGCTCTGCTTCCTGGTGATCGCAGCGGTGGCGACCGTCATTTGGTCGTTGCTGGACCGCAACCGTCCAAACTACGAACAAATGCATAAGTGGTTCATTGTGTATCTGCGTCTTGTCCTGGCAGCCGCTATGATCCCGTACGGCGCGGCCAAAATATTCCCCTGGCAGTTTCCCGCGCCGTCCCTCTCGAAGCTGCTGCAGACCTACGGTGATTCGTCTCCGATGGGCCTGATGTGGACTTTCATGGGAGCCTCTCGAAGCTACAGCTTTTTCGGCGGAGCACTCGAACTGCTTGCCGGAATGCTGCTCGTCATTCCGCGACTGGCGACCTTGGGAGCGCTGGTTTGCATCGGAGTCATGAGCAACGTCTTGATGCTAAACATCGGATATGACGTACCGGTTAAGCTCGGCTCAATTCATCTGCTGCTGATGGCGGGGATCGTGGTCGCCCCCGATTTGAGGAGATTGGCAGACTTCTTTGTCCTGAACCGCAAAGTTGAACCGGCCGTCGTGCGTCCTCTTCTCCGCAGCAAGTGGCTGAATCGAGCTGCTGTTGTGCTGCAAGTCGCGTTTGGCGTCGTCTTGTTGAGCTATAACCTCTACCAAGACGATCACAGGGCGAAGCAACTGGTTGAGTTCCGCGAGAAGGCGCCGCTATATGGCATCTGGTCGGTCGACGAATTCAAGGTTGACGGGAACGTAGTGACGCCACCCCTCCCCGATCAGCCTCGTTGGCAGCGTATCGTAATCGAATCGCCCTCAGACGGGATGGTCGAACCCGCGAGAGGCCCAAACCAATATTTCTTTCTGCATTTCGATCCGCAAAAGAAGGCCTTCAGCATGACTACACCCGTAGATCCTAATTGGCTCGCTGAATTCACCTACGAGAATCCCCAGCCCGATCTCCTCCTTTTGACGGGGAAGATTGACGGACGTCCGATCGCCGCGACATTGCACAAGGAGGATGAGTCAAAGTTTCTTTTGAACAGTCGCGGATTCCAGTGGATCCAGGATTTCGCCGTCAATCGCTAGGTACAACAATTTGACTTGTTGACGCTTGCGAATCGCGTCGCGACCCAGAAACCCATACTCCGCGCAGGTGGCATGCCTGGCTGTTCCAGTTTGGAACTCACGCGAGATTTACTTGTGTCCCTGATAGAAAACGGACGGATAATTGGATCAATAGCAGACGAGCTATCGTCGCCAATTATCGAGGCCCGTGTCTGCAAGGCGCATCAGGAAGGAAAAACGGCAATGTCAAGACTTCTGTTTTGCTGCCTGATTATTCTGACCCTCACTCAATTAGCATCGGCCGATAACATCAATCAAATTCTCACTGTTAATCTGCAGATGTCGGACTGTGCTAGAGACAATTACTGCTGGAGTGATCCCGGAGGCTACGGAGGGCCAGCAACGGCATCGGCCGACTTCTCCCTAATCGGCGAGCCATGGGAATTCAACACCTCAACCGGAAACGCTTTGTCGTGGCAGTATGTCGGTGACAGCTACTATGCCACATTTGGTTATGGTGGCTTGTTCGATATGAGCGGACCCGATGGCCTCACATTTACGGGCGTTGTCACTTCCGGCACAGCGATGTTCGTTTTTGATTCATGGGATGTGCATGTCGCCTACTTTGGCCAATGGAGCGATGGCTTATACGGAGATGGGATTGTCGATCTGCAAATCGGAAACGGTGGCGTAGAAGGGTTTGCAAGTCTCAACAGCCAGATTGTTCCGGAGCCATCAAGCTTTGTGCTGCTGGTGAGCGGCATCCTCGGGCTGTGGGCATGGGGCAGGAAGTTGATGCAATAGGGTGGCGGGGTTGGACGCCGACGGCGCAGCGAAACGCCGAGGCATGGCCGTCTGCCTGCCGACTCGCATTTCTTTTTTTGAAGTTGAGTCAACCGCCCAGTCAAAGAAAAAATAGCGCCGAATCCCTCGGGTATATAGTGTGGGACGTTGGCAACTAGACGAAAATTCCGGATGATGAACTATTGGGTGCGCACGGTTAAGAGAACCATGCGCCCAACGAAATGGTTCAACATTACTCACTCGCCGGTCTCCATGGTGCTGGTTGGGTTGGGCGTGCGCGTACTCTACATCGTAATCGCGCACGTGTACCGCTTTAACGCCGCCCACTGGCATGTCTTCGAGATGGTCAATCTCGCCTATTCGATGGCCATGGGCCACGGATTTAGTTCTCCCTTCGGAGGCGACACCGGTCCTTCCGCCTTTACCGCTCCACTCTATCCGTGGGTGATTTGGCTAGCGTTTCGCGCCTTCGGCATCTTCTCGTATGGCGGCGCGTTCGCGGTGCTGGTGTTCAACAGCGTCTTCGCTGCGCTTACGAGTTGGACCATCTTTCGCATCGCGCGCCGCGTCTTCGAAGAAACCGTTGCGGTCTGGTCGGGGTGGATTTGGGCGCTTTTGCCCTACAGTATCTACTATTCGGTGTACTGGGTCTGGGAGACGTGCTTGTCGGCATTTCTGCTGAGCCTGCTGTTCATGCTTACGCTGGAGATGGAAGACGACGACCGCCTCTGGTCTTGGTTCGGCTATGGACTGCTGTGGGGTATCGTCGGGCTGACTAATACTTCCTTGATTGCGTGGCTTCCCTTCTCCGGATGCTGGCTCGCCTACCGGTTGCATCATCGCGGCAAACGCTTCGTGGTGCCCGTGGTGTTTAGCGCCCTGGTCTTCTGGACGACACTGATGCCCTGGCTTGTACGCGACTACTCGGTGTTCCACAAACCGATCTTCGTCCGTGACGCCCTCGGTATGAATCTCCGCGCCGGCAACAATCCGCAGGCCGAGGGCTGGTGGCTTCTAAGCTATTTTCCTAGTGGCAACGATTTCCTCTACTCGCAATATAAGCAGATGGGCGAAGCGGCATTCGACACCGAACAGGCTGATCTGGCGATAGACTGGATCGTTCAGTATCCGAAGACGTTCCTCGTGCTAACCTGCCGTAGGTTCATCTTCTTTTGGGCTGGTATTCCTCGGGAAGGACAGCAGGCGAAAGATCTGCTTTTCCTGGCATCGTCAGTGCTGTCAATTGGGGGACTACTGGTGGCCGCCAAACGGCGCGTGCACGGCGTTTTGCTGTTCGCCACCCTGTTGGTGTCCTATCCCTTGATTTACTACTTTACTTTCCCGCAGCCCCGGTACCGGCACGCGATCGATCCGGAACTGGTTATACTCTCAGTTTTCTTGGTTTCGTCTTTTCCAGCTTTCCAGCGTCGTCGCCAACCGGCGGGGATGTCGGGCCATGATGGAACAGCCTCTGAAAAGCCGGCCCTCGCCGGTCGCCTTCTGCGCTGGGCAGCAATCGGCGTTGCCATCCTGATCCTGTTGGTGGCCGTCGCCGTGTTCAACAACAATTTCTCCCTCACTCACCGGTCGCGCGCCGCCTTCAACGCCCAACTGGACGCTAGTCTGGACCACGCGATCGCCTGGATCGCATCCAATAACGATGTCTCGGGAGTCAACCCGCCCCTCATGTACATGCTTGCCGATATGGAGAAGATGACGAACGACCCTCGCCTGCGTTCCGTTCTCGAAGCCAACAAGCGGACTCTGAACGACCGGTACGGATCAAATCCACTCACTCCCTTCTGGCTGCGATTCGTCGAGCCTCAGACACCACTGCCATTTATGACGACCTTGGAACTGCGTCGCGAAGGCTTCGACCAGCGCTGGTTTGCCTATGCAATCAAACCGGAGAAGGTCCACTTATCGGAGGAGGACCTGGCGGACTTGTTCTCGCTCACCAAGTACGTCTGGGGAGCCAGACATCACCAAGTGCTGGCGCTAATAATGTATCGGGATTTCAATGGCGACACTGGGAAGGTCGACGACGCTCTCCGTCGGCTCTGCGAGAAGGAGGCCCGCGACCAGCATTGCGACTTCCGCGTCACCGATGCTTACGTGCAGCGGAATTCGTTCATGCTTGCCGCCGGCCAGCCTGACTTGGTTCGAAGCCGCTGGATTGAGCGCATTCTCAACAATCAAACGGCAGATGGTTCATGGAAGTATTGCTGGTATGGATGGTGCCGCGGAGTAATGGAGTTTGGCCGTACCGATCCGCAACATACAACCATCCAGTCGGCTTGGGCCCTTGCCCAGTTGAAGTACCGATATCCGCAATGGATCGAGGAGCACTACCGCTGAGACTTTGGAAACCACATCTTTAAATGGCTTGAGCTCTAATAAACGAGACAGGCATGAGGTTATTAAGTAGCACAGCGAAAGGCCGGAGGCCGCTATGGCGGTTCCGGCCAGTTGGTGAAACTGCGTTACGCCTGACGTCTGCGACGCACCCAAAATCCAATCAGACCAGTCCCCAACAGCAGCAGCGTGCCGGGCTCCGGTGTGGCGTACAAGAATTCCTGACCGTAGTCGCCGGTCGGGGTTACGATCCAAACGTCGGAAAAGTTGATCTTCGACAGGTCAACTGTCTCGGCCTTGTTCAGCCAATAGTCCACCCCCGCCTCGTACTGAGAACCGGGATCGGCGCTGGGATCGAAGATCTTCCAGATCGCCCAATTGATATTGCCCCACTGCGAGGGGTCGGTATCGTTGGTTTGCAGCAGCAGATATGCCGCCTCCTCATACTCAGTCAAGTCTCCGAAGCGGGTCAGGCTCATGTCCCCGCTGCTTAGCTGAGTGATGTTGGCCTGCCAGCTATCGCCAACGCCGATGCGATCGTAGAAATCGTCGCACATCATCGGCGTCCACGGACCGTGATCGATGGTGAGGTAGTAAGGATAAGTGTAAACCCCGTTCTGGCTTTCTCCGCCGAGCCCGACAAATTGGACGGTGACCGGAGAAGCTGACGCGGGTGCGATCGCGAGCAACAAGCCGACGATCAGAACCAAACTGAATACGATAATTTTGTGTTGCCGCATTATGTGCCTTCCCTTTCTGATTTTTATTCCCGAAATGCACCGGGGAGGGTTTCGGGCACTCGCCTTCTGTAAGGGCACGAGCAAGGCCAATGCAGGGATTGCGTATCTCGAACCATCGTTGCGACATACGGAATGAGGTTCGAAACGGGAGCTTAGCGTAGTGCAAAAACTTGCAGAATGATGGAAGACGGATGTAGGAGGGAGAGCGGAACAGTTTCCCGATTTAGATACTACGCAGCTGTCTTTCCCGAACTGGAGGCGCGCGCTGTCAGTGGACTGGATCGGCGAGAATCTAGCACCGTTGGCGCGGCTCAGTTTAGAGCAGTTCCTTAGAAGCTATATCCGAAAGTGAGCGGAGACGTTAGGCTGCAGATGGCGATCTCCGCAAGCCCGGCCATGCCACGAGCATATTCGGATGATCTCAATCCCTATTTGCAAAGTAACAGCGATGTCGGCCACGGTATTTCGTCGGGTGGTGGCGGCTGGAGTACCCGTACGCACCATGCTGCAAGGCCTAACTACTCACGGGCACTCGCGGAATCGCCCCTCCCATCCAAGCTGCAAAACTTGGCTGACTCCTCAGACGACAGGTAACGGCGTTTCCTAGTGTGCACGGCTACGCCATAGGTTCCCTGCCCAGCGGTGGGGGGCTCGACACGCACTACGCTTCCATAGAAGCGGACTCGCCACGGAGAAGGAGCGTGTGTCAGTTCAGGAGGAAAGGTCAGCACGTACTCCACGGACTCATCCCGGGGCAGCTCAACATCGGTCGCGAAGTAGGCACCGATGACGCTGACGTTGGCGGTCTCGCTCAGAATCCACTGGTCGGACGCAGCTGAAGTGCGCAAGAAGATAGAACAATGCATCGCGAAACGAGGCTTTTGTCTTCGCTCGCCGCTGTGGGAAAGGTTTGGCTGGAGGGAATCGTCATTGCGCGGCGACGTCACTGGCATGTATTTTACCTCGCAACCGCAGTTCCACAGGGTTAGGAAGGTTGGCTTGCTGGCTCCTGTTCAGATTGTTGAAAAGAACGGGTTACAAGGACGGCCCCAAGTGGATTGCCTCCTTTTGACGGGAGGTGATGAGCAATGAGTGCACACTCTTGCGCAATCAGCAGAAGGGAATTATCCCACTTGCCGCGGACGGATATCGTATTGGCGGATCTTGTAGAGCAGCGCCTTGTAGCTGATGTTCAACTGGGTGGCCGCCCGTTTGCGGTTCCACGCGGTTTCTTCCAGCACTTGGGCGATCACTTCCATCTCAGCGCCGTTCTTCAGATTGCGAACCATTTCCTTGAGGTCGGGCGGAGGTTGCGGCTGCTTTTCTTCCATACGCACCACGACGCCGGTTTGCGGGTCGCGCGAAGTGCCGTGCTGCAGTTCGCCAATCGCGGCCGACTCATCTCCCAGGACCAGGTAGCGCTTGACGAAATTTTCGAGCTCGCGGATGTTGCCCGGCCAGGGATAGTTCTCGCAAGCCTCCACCAGCCGCGGAGAAATGTTCAGCGGCGCGCAGGCGTAGCGGTCTGCCAGGTGGATCATGAAGTGGCGCAGGATCATGGGGATCTCTTCGCGCCGCTCGCGCAACGAGGGCATGCGAAGAACGAAGCTGTTTAAGCGGTAATACAGATCTTCGCGGAATGCCTTCTGCGCGATCGCCTGAGGCATGTTGATGTTCGTGGCCGCCAGGACCCGCACATCCACCTTCACGGTATTACGGCCGCCCAAGCGCGAAAACTGCCCGTCCTGCAAAACCTGAAGCAGCTTGGCCTGCAGCGCCGAAGACATCTCACCGATTTCGTCGAGTAGCAGCGTGCCCTTGTTGCACAGTTCGAATTTGCCGGGCTTGGACTTGACGGCACCGGTGAACGCTCCGGGCTCGTAGCCGAATAATTCGCTCTCCAGCAGTTCGCTGGGCATGGCGGCGCAGTTCACCTTCAAGAAGGTGCGGTGTGAGCGATCGGAATACTTGTGGATCAGGTGAGCCAATACTTCCTTGCCCGTACCGCTCTCGCCAAGCAACAAAACGGGGAAATCGAAGCGCGCCACCTGCATCGCCTGAGCACGAAGCTGGCGCATTTGCGGCGTCGCGGAGAAAAAGAAAACGCCTTCGCTCACTTCAATGGCTTCTCCCGCGCCGGGACCGTCCGGTTCCATGTTTTCCAGGCAGAAGCGCAGGACCTCGTTCATCTCTTCCTTTTGCACTGGTTTAGAGAGATAGTCCTGGGCGCCCAATCTCATGGCCTGCGCCACCTTGCGGGTATCGCGAACACAGGACAACATGACTACCTTGGTCGAAGGACGGACTTCGCGGATACGCTGCAAAGTCTCCAGCCCATCACCCTCGGGCATGACCATATCGAGCAGTACCAGGTCGGGATTGACCCGCTGGACCTTTTCGACGGCTTCGGTCCCGTTGCAAGCCGTTGTGACTCGATACGAGTCCAACTCCAGCACAGTCTGGAGATACCGCAGCATGCTCGGTTCGTCGTCCACCACAAGTATGTGGCCTGCGCTCATCGATCCTCCGAAATGCGTTTGGGTGAGGGATTCAGCAAAACCAGGAAGGAAAACTTGCTGCCGCTACCGGGCTCGCTCTCGACCCATATTTTACCTCCAGCCGCCTGCACCAGGCGGCGGGCTATGGCCAGACCCAGCCCATATCCCTCCGCCCGCACTCCCTCGCGCGTCAACCGGAAGTATTCGTCGAAGACCTCCTGCTGGAATTCGGGGGCAATTCCGGGTCCGGTGTCCGAGACCGAAATGCGGCAGCAATTCGGTGCGTGGACCTTCTGTCGGCGACGCTCCACCTCAGGCTGGCGCTGAATCGTCCGCCGCTCCCAGAAATAAGGCTCCAGGTGCAACCAGACGGTGCCCGACGAAGGCGTGTACTTCATGGCGTTGTCCAGAAGATTCGAAACCACGTGCTGCACTTTGTAGTAATCGAACGGGAAGGGCTGCAGCCGGTCGCCCGGCAAGAAATAGAATGCAATGGCATTGTCCTGGAAACGCTGCGCCCAAACCTCGGCGATCTCGCGGATACAGGCATTAATATCACCCACTTCGTATTGCATTTCGAAACGATCGACTTTGAGCGAGGTGTAGGTGAGCAGGTTCTGGATGAAGTTGGAAAGACGCACGCCGTTGGCCTGCATCTCGGTGAGGACTTCCATTTGTCGTGGATTCAGTGGACCCAGCTTCTCCGCCAGCAGCAGGTGCAGATATCCCCCCATGATGGCGAGTGGGGTTTTCAGCTCGTGAGCGGCGGAAGCCAGCGCATCGCGGCAAGCGCTGCAATGTTCCTCGCTGAACAGCTCGAGCGTGTGCTTCACTGGCGACATTCTCGCTGATTGCACGGGAACGGCATCCTTCCTTTCCCTAGGCAGCGGCAATGTCCCCCCCGTCTTCGTCAGGTTCCCAGAACTTTGTCCCATACGCCTACTCTCGACAAAAATAGCCACAGAGTTTAACGGTTTCCAGTCCTCGGGGAATAGAGTGGAAGCACTCTACAAGGGGGAGAACTGATCTTACCTCAACCTGCTGAGTTGTCAAACGAATTTCGCGTAAATTCGCCGCCAAAGCGCAAGATAGTGACGCTTTTGGGAACTACTTTGCAGCTTAATGAGGCATTCTTCTTCTCCTGAACCGCAAGAACTTGCAATGTTCGCTGTTTTGCCGCTCGAGGCCATTCTAACGTATGTGTAACAAATATAATGAGTTGCTGCGATTTATCGTTTGGCTAGTGATGTGCGTAATCAGTTTGTAATTTAGGAGGTACAGTGCGTCGAACCGCATCCGTCGCTGAGCGCCGCGGCTGGGATCGGCTGCCTATCTCTATCCCATTTTTTGTTCGCGGAAGCAAAGCCGATGGCGAAGAGTTCCTGGAGTTTGCCACGGCGTTGAACCTGTCTGCCGGCGGGCTCCTGCTGGCAACCCGTCGTTACCTTGAGCCAGGCACTCATATCTCTTTGGAGATTCCTGTCGCTCTGATCAACAAGGCCCAACTTCCCCGATCAGTGTCCCTGCTGCACGCTACCGTGCTGCGCTGCACACCTGACCGCCAATACTTTCTGCTCGGATTGCAATTCGAGGAACCTCTGCTGAACCAGCAGACTGGCTCGGAAGCTGGCAAGCTCCGCGCCGCAGGGAAAGAGAGTTCCTCGAAGTGAAAATATTTTCACACTCTCAAGCGCAAAACGCTTCGCTTTGAGCCTTTCTGAAATATTTCTAACACAACCTTTGCATATATAAGCTATAGTAAATAAATCATGTTAAAAACAAAGTGCGCATTATTTTGCGATGTGCACGCACTTGGCGCAAGAAATGCAATTCATTGGTACGCCGATACCTCATTGTGACGCGAGGACACGAGATGCCATTGCTGGCGGGCTCGAACAACGAGAGCGCGATCACGGTACAACAGCTTCCCCCGGAACCCGTGATCTTTGGCCAGACACCTGCGATGCGCGATGTCCGGCAGAAGCTCGAGCGAGTTGCGGGGGCAAATCTCTCCGTGCTCATCTCGGGCGAAAGCGGTACCGGCAAGGACATCATTGCTCGGCTGTTACATCTCTATTCGCCGTGGGCGAATGGTCCCTTTGTGAAAGTGAACTGTCCGGCAATTCCGGGTACTCTGCTGGAAAGTGAGCTGTTCGGTTACGAAAAAGGCGCATTCACCGGAGCTTACAATCCCAAGCCTGGCCGCGTCGAATTGGCGCATCGGGGGACCCTCTTTCTGGACGAGATCGCAGAACTGGACGCGGTGTTACAGGCGAAGCTCCTGCAGCTTTTGCAGGATGGCCAATTCAGCCGGATCGGCGCACAGGAGGACAAAAAGGTCGAGGTGAGGGTGGTGTGCGCTACCAACCGAGAATTGCATGAAGAGATCGAGCAGGGAAACTTCCGGCCCGACCTGTTTTACCGCATCGCCACCATGACGATTCATTTGCCGCCGCTGCGCGAGCGCACCGCAGACCTGCCGGTCATCAGCGATTACCTGTTGCAGTACTACAACGAGAAGCTCAATGGCCGGGTGATGATGGTGCGCCCGGCCCTGATGGCCAAGATGCAGCGGTACTCATGGCCGGGCAATATTCGTCAACTCGAGAACCTGATCAAGCGCTATGTGGTTATGGGCACGGAGGATGTTATCTTGAGCGAACTCCTCCAGCCCAACGAGCGTGACATGGTTAACAGTCTAATGCTGGATGGACCGGTTTCGCTCAAGAAACTGACCCGGCAGACGGTTCGCAAATTAGAAGCACGTATTATTCTTAATGCACTTCATGCTAATAACTGGAACCGAAAGAAGGCGGCTCGCTCGCTCGATATCAGCTATCGCGCGCTGCTCTATAAGCTCAAGGAAGTAGGGATACCGCAACGGCGCTCCAGTTCCGCGAGCAAACACGAGGATGATAAGGCCGAGTAACCCGGACCGAGGTGGAGTCATGTATTCGCAAACCCAGGCAATTGGAAGTCGCGCAATCTTAACCGCAGTCTTGCTGGTCCTGCTGGGGGCTTGGGCGCCCACAGCATGGGGCCAGGACGCAAGCAGTTCCTCTAGCCCGGCTAAACCAGTGATACCAGCCAACTCGACGGAGGCTCCGAAGAGCGTAGCCAATGCCGCGCAACCCCCCGTCGCTGATACACTTCCCCCACGCGTTGCAAACGTCCGCCCCGATACCTACATCATCGGCTCCGATGACGTGTTGGCGATCAATGTGTGGAAAGAACCCGAAATCTCGAAGACGGTTCCGGTTCGACCTGACGGGATGATCTCGCTGCCGTTGTTGGGCGAGATCAAGGCAAGGGGGTTGACTCCAGTACAACTGGAAGACCAGATTAGCGATTTGCTGAAGAAGATTATGTCCGACCCGCAGGTGACGGTGATCGTCAACCAAGTAAATAGCCTGACCTTTAACATTGTGGGCCAGGTTGTGAGGCCGGGATACTTCCCGATCACTCGTCCCATCACCGTGCTGGATGCCATAGCGCTCTGCGGCGGCTTTAGGGATTTCGCGAAGCAGAAAAAAATCTACGTGCTTCGTACTGGCCCGGATGGGAAGGAGGAGCGGCTGAAGTTCAACTACAAAGAGGTCATTAGGGGCAAGAATATGGCTCAGAACATCCAGCTTCAGCCGCACGACACCTTGGTCGTCCCGTGAGAGTGGAAAGCGCGAAAAAAAGGAGGAGGCTATGAAGGGTCAACTCGGCCTATCCCTGGTTGTTTTGGTAGTGCTGTCAGTGCCGCCCGTCTGGGCGCAAACTGGTACTGATCAATCGCAGAGTGGTTCCACGAGCCAGTCACCGAACGGTTCCACGGATCAGTCGCAGAACGGTTCTACGGACCAGTCGCAGCAATCCTCCACTGGTCCCCAGGAGGCTTACACTCATCCCGAACAGCTGCCTCCATTGACGATGCTTAACGAAGTCACGGCGAACACTGGTATTAGGCTTAACATGACGACTGGACTGTTAACGTATCACAACTCGTACGGCGGCTCGACTGGCTACTGGGATACCCTGGGCACGGTCGGAGGCGGCGTCCACATAACGCAGATCCGCCCCACCTTGGTGTGGGACCTCCGGTACAACGGCGGAGTTTCGTTAAGCGCCCTGACGTTACCGGGTTCTTCGACTTACACAACGTTGAATCAGAACGCGGGCGCCAATATCCTCTGGCAATTTGCCAAGCGCTGGCAGTTGGCGGTGAAGGATAGCTACATTTACACGAACGACCCGTTCGAGCCGTATCTGACTTATGGTCGTGTGCCCACTTTTAACGATCCCAATCCCGTCACCTACATACCTCAGGCCGCAACCGAGGCGAACGTGGGTTCGGTTAATCTGACCTATAAGGTGAGCCAGCACGATAGCCTTACTTTTACGGGCGGCGAAAGCTTTCAACGCTATATCAACTCTGCGTTGGCATCCAACAACTCGTACTCGTACTCGGCGGGATCTGACTATCAGCATGAGTTCTCGGCCAGACTCTCGGCCGGAGGCGGGTACAGCTTCACCGCTATAGACTACGGACATGGTCTGTCGCGCTCCGGAATTCAGGCGATAACCGGGTTCGCCAGCTATCAGTTGAGCCCGACCATGTATATAACTGGGTTTATGGGTCCTGAGTACACAGCGAACAAGGACATCGTTCCAACTTTCTGTTTCCCGGGTTTTGGCTGCTTCGGTTACCACGCGCAGTACCAAGCCCAGTGGAACCTGGCGGAAGGAGCAACTTTCGGCTGGTCGGGGACGCGGAACGCGTTGCGCGTCGGGTTCCGGCATCAAAATTCAGATGGCGGTGGTCTCCTCGGCACGGTACGGCTCTACCAGGTTACCGCCGCCTACCGGCGTCCACTGACGCAGCGCTGGAATTTCTCTGCTGGCTTTTCGTATAACAACAGCCAGTCGATATCGCAGTACCGCCCTAACAGCTTTCTTAACGCGCTGCTAGGCACAGTGAGTCTCGGCCGGAATATCTCGCAGTCTTGGAATGCGACGATGTATTACTCTGCGATTCACCAGAGGCAGAATTACTATTCGCCCCAGCCATCAACTCTAGGCAGCAATGGCGTCGGAATTACGCTCCAGTACTCCTGGGGCCACTCACTTGGAAGGTGATTCATGATAGAAGAACTTGAAGATCAGAAGTCAACCCAGGGTGTCGATGATTACTGGGCGATGGTGGTCCGCCGCAAGTGGTGGATTCTGGGACCGCTCTTCTTCGGATGGCTCCTTGTCTTTGCGTCAGCGTGGGTTATTCCCGCGAAGTACGCCTCAGAAAGCGTGGTGCTGGTTGAGCCGCCAAAGGTTCCGAAGGATCTGGTGGCGCCCAACGTTCAGGTCGACCTCGCGGATCGAGTGCAAAGCTTGAGCACACAGGTCCTGAGCCGCACGCGCCTCCTAAACCTCATCGGAAAATTTCACCTGTACCCCAGCTATGCCAATTCGCCGGATGACCAGGTAGAAAAGATGCGCGACGACATTAAGTTCGAGATGGTTCAAGCTCCTACGGCTAATGGACAGCAGGAGCTGATTGCATTCAAGATGGCCGTTAAGAACTCAGACCCCGCGATCGCCCAGAAGGTGAACGCAGCCTTGACCTCGTTCTTCGTCGACGAGAACGTGCGGGCCAGCCAGGAGCAGTCGGAAGCGACCACCACTTTCCTGGATTCTCAGGTGAAGGCGGTTGCGCAGACGCTTGCAGACGACGAGGCCAAGGTGCGCGCCTATGAGGCCCAGCACGATGGGTCATTGCCTCAGCAATTGCAAAGCAACATGCAGATCCTCACTGGTATTCAGTCGCAGTTGCAGGCAGCGCAAGCCGCCCATGAGAGGGCCATGCAGCAGCAGACTTACCTAAGCTCCTTGGAGAAGCAATACCAAACCATGGGCGATTCGGCAAACGTCCCAACCAGCGTCGACAACCAACTGGAAAACGCGCGCGCCCAGTTGGCGGACCTGCAGGCCCGCTATACCGACGATCATCCCGATATCAAGAAACTGAAGGAAACCATCGCCGGTCTCGAGAAATTGAAGAAGAACATGGGCGCCGAGGCCAAGGAGAAACTCGACACCAATACCGCTAGTCCATCACAAGTGCAGGCCATGACGCCGTTGGTGCAGTTACAAAGTCAAATCAAAATCAACAAGATGGAGCTGCAAAGTTCCAGCGAGAAAATCCAGCAACTCGAACAGGCCGCCCAGATGTATCAGGCGCGCCTGAATGCGACCCCGGCCGTGGAAGCTGAGATGAGTGACATGATGCGCGACTTCGGCAATATGAAAAAGGACTACGTCGACCTGCTTGCCAAGAAACAGGAGTCCTCGCTTGCCACCAGTCTTGAGAGGCAGCAACAGGGCGCACAGTTTCGCGTCATCGATCCGCCCAGTCTTCCGGACAAGCCTGCGTTTCCCGATCGGTTCAAGTTTTCCCTCGCCGCAATAGGCGTCGGTTTGGCACTTGCAGTGCTTTTCGGCGTCGGCTCAGAGTTTCTCGATGATCGTATCCGCAACGAACAAGCTCTCAATGAAGCTGTTAGTTTACCGGTACTGGTCGAGATTCCTCCGCTGCCGACCCCAGCTGAAATTCGCGCTGCTCGCTGGAAGCCGTGGCTTGCCGTAGCCGCCGCCGTATTGGTGGTCATTCTACTCCCGTCGGCAGTTGCTTACACCTACTTCTGGGGATCGTAAATGTATAAACAATTCTTCGGGTTGACGCGCAATCCCTTTGAGATTAGCCCCGACCCGTTTTTCTACCATCCAACGCCGCGACACAATGAAGCCTTGGCCAACCTGCACTACGGAGTTGGCCGCAGGAAGGGTTTCATCGTGATCACTGGCGAGGTTGGCACGGGCAAGACCTTGCTGGTCCGCTGCCTGCTGACGGAATTACGTAAGAACAACATCGCTTTCGCCTACGTTTTCAATCCGGTGCTGCCGGTGGTGGAGTTCTTCCAGTACATCATGGCCGACTTGGGGTTGCCTTACGCGGGGCGTACCAAGACCGAGATGCTGCTCGACCTGAACCGCTATCTCATCCAGCGCCATGCTCGCGGTCTAATCACCGCGCTGGTGGTAGATGAGGCGCAGGCCTTGCGGCCCGAACTGCTGGAGGAGATTAGGCTGTTGACCAATCTTGAGACTTCGCAACAGAAGCTTTTGCAAATTGTTCT
Source organism: uncultured Acidobacteriaceae bacterium (assembly GCA_963794545.1). GTDB lineage: Bacteria > Acidobacteriota > Terriglobia > Terriglobales > Acidobacteriaceae > Bog-257. The sequence goes on along the minus strand of CAWCEH010000004.1, from coordinate 211,764 downwards.
CATGGGTCAGCCGGAGTTGGAGATGAGCCTTGATTCGGCGGAGTTGCGGCAACTAAAGCAGCGCGTTGCGTTGCGTTGCCAGCTGCAGCCACTGGACGAAGCGCAGACGCGTGCTTACGTGCTGTCGCGTCTGGAGCGCGCCGGAGCACCTGCGGAGCCTCCGATCTTTGCGGACGAGGCGTTGAGCAAGCTTTACGAGTATTCGCGCGGCATTCCGCGCATCGTCAACAACCTTTGCGAGAACTCCATGGTGAATGCCTTTGCTCGTGAACAGCGGACGGTGACTCCTGAGATGATCACCGAAGTTGCCTCGGATTTCCGTTTGACGAGCCCGTCACTGCCGGAAGAAGTTCCGCTGCCCGTGGCCGCGCCTGGGGAGAACGGCGAAAGCCTATTGCGCTCGTTGTTCCGTCTCCTGCGTACCATGGATAACCAGACCTTAGAAGCCGAAAAACCCGTGCCCACCGCTGCCGGGAGGAGAATATAGCCATGAGCCGAGTGTACGAAGCATTACAGAAGTCCCAAGCTGAAAGCCCAAGTGCCTCGCCCTTGGTTTCGGGCCAGCCAGAAGCTGCGCCGAGCGAAGCGACGGCCGTTGCTGCCGGCGTTCCGGTTGGGGTACCCACGGACGCAAACTGGCTGAACGTTCCCGCCGACCGCGTCCTGCACCCTGCCCCCACGCCCGAGCAGCGCCTGGTGGCGCTGGCCGAACCGAACAGTAAGGGAGCGGAGATGTTTAGGGTATTGGCGACTCGACTGGCGCATATGCAGAACAAGCGGCGGTTGCAGAAGCTACTCATTACCAGTTCCGTGGGCGACGAGGGCAAATCGGTGGTTGCTGTCAACCTCGCTCTGACCTTGGCGCGGCGTCACAATGCGCGCACCCTGCTGATCGAAGCCGATCTGCGCCGGCCCAGTGCCAGTAGTTTGCTGACGAGCTCGTCCTTGCGCGGCATTTCGGATTGGGATGCGGGCAAACTCTCGCTGGAAGACGCACTGTACCAAGTCAAGGACCTGCCGCTGTGGTTTCTCTCGGCAGGCAATCGCATGGAGGAGCCGCTACCTCTTCTGGAATCGGACCGTTTCGCCAAGATGTTGGACACGATCTCGTCGACCTTCGACTGGGTGTTGCTCGACGCCACACCCATGCTGCCCATGGCCGACGCTACTTCGCTTTCACGTCTCTGTGATGGTGTGCTGGTTGTGGTGCGCGAAGGGTTTACTCGCCGCAAGGTCCTGGATAAGGCGCTCGAATCGATTGAGAAGTCCAAACTCCTGGGCGTCGTCTTTAACGAAGCTTCCATGTTGAATATCGATTACGACCGCTACTACGGCGGTAACAACTCATCCGGAAAGTCGAAGAAGGAAGCCAAGAAAGAAGAAGCGGAAAAGGTAACAGCGGCGACGGCATGATTCGTCTGTTCAATGCCTATTTTCCTACCCGCACACTGTTGCTCACGGTGACCGAGGCCGCCCTCGTCACGCTGGGCTTCGTGGCGGCGGTGGAATTTTGGGCGGGGACGGCCTCCGACGCCAGCATCTACCTTTTGTACGAGAACGGCTTAGGGCGAATTGGCCTGGTGGTCGCGGTCTTCTTGATCTTGATGTACTACTTCGATCTCTACGATTCGTTTGTGCTGGCCAACCGGCGAGAGGTGGTCACCCGCCTGGTGGGTGTATTGGGCTGCGCCTTCGTCGCCTTGGCCGTGCTCTACTACGTGTTTCCTGAAGTCAGCCTCGGCGGCAGCACGTTGTGGATCGGGGTGGGCATTGTCGGCGTGGCGGTTCCCGCTTGGCGCAGGCTCTTCTTTGTGCTCAATCGCTCCGCCCGTTTTTCCGAGAGGGCCATCGTTTATGGCGATGGGCCTTTGGCGGAACCGCTAATGGCGGAGATCGCCAATCGCGCGGAACTGGGTGTGCGCGTCGTGGGTTTTGTCGGCCAGAGCACGCCTTTGGTTCCCGGCATTCCCCAGTTCGAGGGCAACATTGAGGAACTGGTTCTTGAGCGGAACGTGCAGCGTGTCCTGGTTACTATGGGAGACCGGCGCGGCAAACTGCAGGTGGAAGAACTGCTCAAGCTGAAGGCCAGGGGCGTGTACATTCAGGATGGACCCGAATACTACGAGAGCGTTACCGGCAAGATCCCGTTGGAGTCGCTGCGTCTGAGTTGGCTGCTGTTTTCTCCCGGTTTTCACGTGCGCACCGCCCTGCGGATCTATAAACGCCTGTTCTCGCTCGCTCTCGGCTCGTTGGCCATCCTGCTGACCTCGCCACTCATGCTACTGGCTGCCATTGCTATTCGCCTGGACTCAGTTGGTCCGGCGATCTTTCGTCAGAAGCGCGTCGGCGAGCATGGACGTCTCTTCACGGTGTACAAATTCCGTTCCATGTATGACGGCTCCGACAAGAAGCAGCTGAAGCCGGCGGAGCACGAAGATGCACGCGTCACCGCGGTGGGCAAGTGGTTGCGTCGCACCCGCATCGATGAATTGCCGCAATTGTTTAATATCGTCAAGGGCGATATGGCCTTCGTCGGACCGCGCCCTTTTGTTCCGGAGCAGGAAGAGGAGTGCGCTCAAGCGATTCCGTTCTACAAAGAGCGTTGGCTGGTGAAGCCGGGCGCTACCGGATGGGCACAGATCAATCGTGGTTATAACGTGACCATGGAAGACAACCGGGAGAAGCTGGCCTACGACCTCTTCTATATCAAGAACGTCTCCTTTGGACTCGACCTTTACATCATGTTTGCCACCGTCAAAATCCTGCTGCTGGGGAGGGGAGGACGATAGTTTCCTCCACCGGTTATGGTCTCTCCAGAGCGCCGCTACCAGACGATTCCTATTCAGACGCGATATTCTTAAGTAGCGAAAAAACCATCACCGCCGATGCGAACCATAGCTCACGTGTAGCACCTCGCCGCGGCGCGCTAGCTAAGGAGAGAGTTGCTTTATGAAGAAGGCTCTAATCACCGGCATTTCCGGCCAGGACGGCAGCTATCTTGCCGAATACCTGCTTGACCTCGGATACAGCGTTTATGGCATGGTGCGCCGCGAAACTGGGACTATGCGCTGGCTTACCCCCATCCAGGACAAGATTGAGGTTCTGTATGCTGACATGCGCGACACGGCCTCGCTGGAAGTCGCCTTTGCCAAGGCGTCGCCGGACGAAGTCTATAACCTTGCGGGACAGGTTTTCGTCCCCACCAGTTGGCAAATTCCTGCCGAGACCTTCGACATCAATGTTGGCGGACTGGCGCGCTTGCTGAACATTATCGAGCGCCAGAAACCGAATACCCGCATCTATCAGGCTTCCAGTTCGGAGATGTACGGCAACCTGAATGGCCTGCGCAACGAACAAACCGCGCTGGCTCCCACCTCGCCTTATGGAGTTTCCAAGACCGCCGCTCACCGCTTGTGCGGCGTTTATCGCGAACGCGGAATTTTCGCTGTCGGCGGCATTCTCTTCAATCATGAATCACCGCGGCGCGGGCCGGAGATGGTGACCCGCAAAATCACGCTTGCGGCGGCCGATTGGGCGCGGGGCAAGAAAAACAAGCTGAAGCTAGGCAACATGCAGGCCCGTCGGGACTGGGGATTTGCCGGCGATTACATCCGCGCCATGCACGCCATGCTGCAGGAAGAGAAGCCCAACGATTACGTCATCGCTACCGGCGAGTCGCACAGCGTCTACGAATTCGTGGTCGAGGTCCTGCATTGCCTGGACCTTGTGCCTCCGGGCCATAACGTTGCCGACGTGGTGAATGAGTACGTCGAAGTCGATCCCAAGCTCTTCCGCACCGGCGAGATTCATGACCTGCGTGGCGATTCCAGCTTGGCTCGGCGCTCCTTGAACTGGAATCCGGAGGTGGATTTCAAGGGTCTGGTTCGCATGATGGTCGAATCCGATGCCCTGCGACGGGAGAAAGACCGCGTCCCCAAAGCGCAGTTCGCCGCAGTTGAGAAGTAGCTGGGTTTCATCTCGATGAACGATAAACCTGCGGAGCAAAGTCCTGGCCAACGCATACTAAACTATGCATAAAATGTCTTAATCTGCGGTCGCAGAAACAGGGAACAGCCCGAAGAGGAATATGCTCCGTTTACTATTCAACTGGGCATGGAAATGCGCCGCAGCGTTACTGCTGTTGTTGTCGCTAGCCATGCTCAACAACAACTACTCACTACACCAGGTGCCCCGCGGTGAGTTTCGCGCGCGACTGGACCGTTCGGTGGAAGCTTCTACGAACTGGATGGCCAGACACCCCGAAATTCTTGGGAACCCTTCCTTGATGTTCATGGTCGCAGATATGGAGAAGATGTCGGGTGATCCGCGCCTGCGCCTGATGTTGGACCAATACCGCCGCAGCAAGTACGTAACTGATTCTCTCAGGCTGTTTGGTTCCGTTTGGGCGCGCATGGTTGATCCGCAGGCCCCGGTTCCAATGATGGACATGACCCAGGCGCCGGACCAGGATATCTTTGAACTGCTCTGGGACGCCTACGCTATCGCCCCTGACCGGGTCGTGATCAGTAACTCTCAACGCGCAAACATGTTTTCTCCGACGAAATATTACTGGGGTAGAAGACATCATCAACTTCTCGCGTTAGTTATGTACCGCTACTACAACGGGGGTTCCGATGAACTGAATAGCACGATCAATCACCTGGCTGAGAAGGTCGCAAGAGATGCGCATTTCGACTTCCGGGTAGATGACTCTTATGTGCAGAGGAGTGCGTTCATTCTCGGGGCGGACCGGCCTGACCTCATCCGATCGCGTTGGATAGAACGTATCCTGAACTACCAGCGCCTGGACGGCTCGTGGGCATCGTGCTGGTACGGTTGGTGTCGCGGAATTTTCGAGTTTAAATTTGAGGATAACGACCCAGGGCACGCCACCGTGCAGGCAGCATGGGCTCTGTACATGCTGAAGTATCGCTACCCGCAATGGGTCGAGCAGCGCTACCAGTAGTATTCAAAATCCAAAGTGCTGACTCTTCAGGTGAGAATTCGGATAGTGCCTCCACTCCGACACAGAGCGCCGCAATCCCCAATGCCGGCTAAAGTAATCGGTAAGTAGTCTAGTCTGGATTCAGGACAGCGATAATCTTGGAATTCAATCTTCCCCCAAAGCTGAGGCGATATACTCGACGAATACTGCCAGACAACCTGACCCGTTAGTTAGTCCTGGTTTTCACTGGATGGGAGCCTCGCAGCAGCCCTATTGCTGGAAAAGTCGGTGGCAGGTCGGATACGGCCCGTACCGCATCGGCAGATCCTGTCACGGAGCGTCTGTAGGCAAGATCCATAATACACCCATTGAGAACTCGGCAGGCATCACTCCATTCCATCGGCTCCCGCGTCCATCGGACCGCTGTCTTTGTGCCTGCTGCCACTTCAGGAAGGATCTGATGTATTCCCACTGCGCACCGGTCAGATCAGCCATACCCTTTGCTTCAGCTTCGCTCCGAAAGCAACTATTTACCTATTGAGTATTGAATAATATAGTGACATTTCCTTAGTTGCATGCTATGTTGTGGGCATGGGAAATCCGGCGGGAGTTCGCAGAGATTTCGAGGCCTTGGAGCGGCGGCGGATGCAGGCCGCGCGGCTGCTGGAGAAGGGCTACAGTCAGTCAGAAGTGGCCCGGCGGGTGGGAGCCCACCGCCAGTCGGTGAGTCAGTGGGCGGCCGAGTTACGGGAGAAAGGCCGCGCCGGACTGAAGAAGGCGGGCCGTGCTGGCCGTAAGCCACGCTTGCGCACGGAAGATCTCCGCAAGATCGAGCAGGCACTCCAACGCGGTCCGGAAGTTCTGGGCTACGAGACCAGTTTGTGGACCACCAACCGTGTGGCCCATCTGATCGAGCAGGAATGTGGGGTTGCCTACCATCCCTCGCAGGCTTGGCGCATCCTGCGGCAGTTGGGATGGAGTTGTCAGCGTCCCACGGGCCGCGCCTTGGAGCGGGACGAAGACAAGATCCGACGGTGGAAGCAAAAGCGCTGGCCGGAGTTAAAAAAAAGGCCAAAAACGAAGGCCGCACGATCGTCTTCATCGACGAGAGCGGGCTGAGCGAGCGCCCCCACCGCTGCCGTACCTGGGCCCCACGCGGACAGACGCCGGTGCTGCAATACCACTTCAACTGGAAGACCTTGTCGGCAATCGCGGGGGTGACCTGGTGGAACTTTTACTTCCGCCTGTTTCCGGGAGCGATCCGTAGCCCGCAGATCGAGTTCCTCTCCCATCTGCTGCGCCACATTCCTGGCAAGCTGCTGATCGTTTGGGACGGGCTGCCCGGTCACCGTAGCCGTGCGGTATGGCAGTTCGTACAGCAACAGCGAGGACGTTTGTGGCTGGAGTATCTTCCCGGCTACGCTCCCGAACTGAACCCGGTCGAGTATCTGTGGTCACACTGGAAGCAGCACGAATTACCTAACTTCTGCCCCACCACCTTTGGACAGTTGAGCGATTCCGCACGCCAAGCGCTGCGTCGGATGCGCCGTCGGCCTACCCTGGTCTGCGCCTTCTGGCAACAAGCGGAACTGTTCCCGCTGTAACTATATTATGCAAAACTCAATAGGAGCTACGTTGGTGAGATAGGAGACAGGTTCTAGTCTAGTGTAGATGTGGCATTAATCCGGACAATATCTGTTGGTTTCGCTCGCTAGGCACGATTTTGAATATTCCGTCCGATCCTCCCAGCGTTTCGCCCGGATCGAGTTGATCGAAGAATGTATGCACGGCCATCCAGGATATACGCGAATCGTCGCCTTCAACCCAGTTCCATCCAGGGTCCGGACTCTTTGCTAAAACCCGGCGTGTCACCCAAACGTTGCCGCCCTTCCGCCAGGTTTCCAAAGCTCTCATGGCAAACTTCGAGGGCCACGCGGCTATGTCGCCCCCGAGCGGCTGTACAGTGACCAAATACGGAAGTTTCTCGGTACTCGTATCAAACGGTCTGTAACGCACTGCGAATAGTTCGTCCTGGGCCGTAAGAAGAAAGACTACGTCGGAAGTTTTGCACTGGGAAAGCGCAGCCACCCGAGTATTCTCCTGACTCAGCGAGGACTCGATACTGTTTGTCGAGAGACTTACCGCATTGCCTATGGATACCACACATATCAGCAATGCTATTCCCGCTGAGGTGAACGAACCGGATTGCCACTCGCTCATCACCACGGCGGCGCTGAGAAAGAGAAAGGGAAAGATTGCCAGATACCGCTCCATTGATCCGCTCTCGAAAGCAATCGCCAACAGCAGGTTGGGGATCAATGCAAGGACAAATATAAGGAAAACGCGACGGCCAATTACTGACACGAAGAGGCGCCGTATGAGAAACGCGGCAGCAAGATAAAAGATAGCTACTTTCGCCAGACTGACACGAAGGATCTCCAACCATGTAACCTTCGCATATGGATCATGAAACAAGAATCTCTTGAAGAGAATACCTTCGTTATTCATTGCAATTAACGAACGAGGCATGCCAAAAAATAATCTCACAATGCGATTCTGGCGGGACTCGTCATGAGAGGCTTCGCGGATCCAGTGCATTAGGTCGGTCCAGTTGGAAATTTCTCGCACGACTATGGCGACTGAGTATCCTAATGCGATGACCAATCCAGCGAGTATGCAAAAGCGAACCGCGAAGTTCAAGAAACGACGGCTGGCCGGCGAGCGCCAGGCGGCCGGCGACAGGGCCCTGGAGAAGAGAATGGCCGGAATGGTTAGAACGTACGGTACCCAGAGGAGTACCGCTGTCCCGGCAAACAATCCCGGCAACCAGCCTCTCGAACGTTCTCCGGATGCGACATATGCCGCCAGCGTAATGCAAGCAATCCCAGGAATATACGAGGTTCCCGCACGCGATAAATTCATAATCGCATTCGTGTAAAGAAACCCAATCGCCGTCACCGTCGAAGCTAAGGGCGACCGCGTGATCCGCAAAGCCAACGCTGCAATACAAACCGCACAAACCAAGGCACTTACCCAACTCATTGCCACAAGCGCCGCGGTAACCGACCAGAGCTGCACATCGGCGACTTGCCCACTCACAAAGTGCGCTGCAAGGGGCGACAAAGCCGCTCCTAGAGGGCGTAAAAGAATGTGACCGAAGTCCGACATGCGAGCCGTCGCCGCCGCGTTGCCGCGCCTGTAACCCAAAATATCCTCAATGTAGAAGTAGGTATCCGCGAAGAAGGATGAACGCGTAAAAACTACCTCGACCAGGAACGCGATCGCGATTGCGAGATAGACAGTGAGTTGTACCGTCGATGACGGCTTTGGCTTAGAATTTGGAAGTGGCTCGAAGAGTTGCTCAAAATGCGTTTGCAGGTTTGCGATCGCTGATTTCATGCTTGTCCTCACATCGCCATGGGACAGCCCGGAGTCTTGTGTCGTACTTTGTGCCGAAGCAGGTACGCCACGTGCCACGTCTTATAGGTTACTCCCAAAACATGCTCAATGCGTTTCGCGAAGATTCCGCGTCACGTGCTTGTCATAGAATTGCTCAAGCTGCCGAATTGTCTTGGTTATCTCGAAGTATTCCGTGCAGCGTTGGAGGCCTGCAAGTCCCATCTGGAGCCGCAGGTCTTCGTTCCGCAGCAAGTGAAGCAGCGGCTTCGCAAAGGCCTCTGGGTCCATTCGCGAACAAGATACCCGGTCTCTCCGTCAACGATCGCGTCGCGATTTCCCCCTACATCTGTAACCACGACGGGCGAGCCTACTGCCATGTACTCCATCACAGCGTTTGAAAATCCCTCACTGAAAGAAGTCAGACATCCGATGCACATCCGGGAGAGATAGTCCATGATCTTGCCCTCCCTTCATGCCGATACAGAGTGCCGCAATCCCCAACACCGATTCAGATAATCGGTAAATGGTTTACCTTTCGATTGAGAACGGCGATGATGTTGGAATTCAATCTTCCTCTGAAGCTGACTGATAACCCCTTCTGGACGAAACACTCAGCCCACCCTATTGGCCCGAGTCGATCGAAGATACGATTTGAACCGATCATATTCAACTCTTCGACTTCGAACCCAGTTTCCTTGGCAAGCCGTTCGATACGACCGGCGGTATTCATCGTATAGTGGGTCGGGAACACGTCGCCCGCGTTTCTCTGCTCTAGAGTCTTGATCATGGATTTCTTGAGCCTACCCGGTACTAAGTGACTTAGAAAGATCAGCCAAAATAAATGATTCGGCGTATGAAAAAGGAACCGGCCGTTTGGTCGGAGAACCCTAAATATATCTGACAAAAAGCTCTGTGGATCTTTGATATGCTCGACGACCATGTTCGCTGTCACCAGGTCAAATGTTTTCGCCTTGAAGGGAAGCGCACCACCTAGTGCCTTAACCCGGTAAGTGAGTAGTGGGTGGTCCTTGATTCGCTCATCGACGTCCACTCCTGCAAGGAAGATGACAGAACGAACCAATCGCTCCTGTTCAGTTTGCGACATTGCCCAATCAGGCAGAATTTGATATCCGCAACCCACGTCGAGCCATGTAATGCCTGGACGCATGTACCGTTGCAGAGCGCGGCCATATACCACCTGGGGATGCGTCAAATCAAGATGAATCGCCTTGGCGATCGCGAGTTTTCCTTTGACCCAATTCATCGGTTTGCTTGGGGCTCAGCGTAGAGATGTGCATGCTGCTGCCAGAAGGCACCCTGGACCGCAGCCGGCGTCGAGAATCCGCGGCGGAGTCGAGGTGGGCAAAGACAATGCTCCAACCTCAGTTATGGTGAACCGAATCCAGAAACCGTGGTCAGCATATTTTGTGGCATACGTGGGATTGCACTCGATCACCGAGGCCATCTCGTGATCCAGTCTCTCGATCCGTGCCAGTTCGGCATTTTCATAGATTCGCGAAGGAAGGCGGCACAACCTCACTGAACCATGCTGACCGATGCCGGCCCAAATCTTGGCAATCCGCGATGTGCTGCCAGCAGATTTCGAAGACGCCAGGGATTGGGCAATCAGGCCAAGTAGGGAACGGGATCGGGAGCTGGCATGAGCTCCGGTCATCGAGGATTTTCCAAGGCCTGCAGTCTCGCCAGTCTGGCTTTGTTTGCGACGGCCGCTTGAAACGTTGCCGAAACCGCAATAATGGTAGGAATTATGCCCCCATATGCAATGCTCAAGAAGAAGGCACCCGTGGCAGTCATTAGTACTGCCATCTGCGTGAATAGTGCTGCCCGCCGAACACGTACATCCGGATTGTTATTCCGGATAGGAGACAAACCTCGATAAGCGCCGAAAAATGCGATGACTAACAAAACAGCGCCGACAATTCCGGTTTCACTTGAGAGCTCGGTATACGCGTTATGCGTGTAGTGCCACAGGCCCCTCTTGCCTTCTTCCGCCTCCTCTTGAGCCTCGGCGTCCATAAACTCACCGGGGCCGACTCCAAACAACGGGTGCTCCGCCGTCAATTCGAGGCTTCGGATCAGCATGAGTTTCCGGGCTTCCGCCGACTCAGCAGCCTCCAACGACTGGGCTGAATGGGCGTCGAAGTATGTCGTAAATCGCTCCGTAATTCTTTGCGGCAAGAAGATTAACGCCAGCGTCAAGAAAACAAAACTACCGGCAATGACTATTATCCTCTGTTTGGCTGACGCGAAAACGAGATATAGGAGTAAGCCCGCCACCAGAACGAGCAGCCCCATTCTTGATCCGGTGCGAGAAGCGCCTGCGAGCATAGGAACCATCAATGACAGCCACAGGACCTTCTTGAAGCCGGTCTTCAAGGAAGCGGCCAGCCAGACAAAAGGCAGGCCGACGAGTATGAAGAGGCAGAGAATGTTGGCATCCGACAAAGTGTCAGTTCCTCCGCCGAGACCCAGGCGCGAGTCGTGTATTCTGCCTCCACCCGAAACTTTGCCTCCGCCGACAATAAGGGCCAATACTCCCACGCTAGCCATGGCGAGGGCCACCGTGAGCATCACTCGGAAGCAGTCGGGAATGGTTCGGATGAACGCTGCCATAAAAGCGACGAGTATCAAAGCTTGAAAAGTGATAAGAAATATTGTAAAGCTGCCACCTCTCCACGTGCTGAAAGGTACGCAGATCGCTACCCAACAAGTGAATGCGATCAGGACCTTGCCCAGCGGCATCCGTAAGATCGCTCTCGTGCGTCCGGTCATGATCATGCCAATCAGCAACATAGGTTGCAGAATCATGCCGATATGGGCATACGGGATGAGTTCCGGAATTCGGCTGCAATAGAGAAAAAGGTAAAACAACAACAAATAGTGAAAAGGCTTGTAAAATTTTTCGCTGGCAGGCCGGCGGACCGCCCGGGGACGTTGCTCTGACGAAGTACTGACGAGATCTACTGAGCTTGAAACTGGATAGGCCGAATATTCGCCGGTCGTCGTAGGCGTCATTCCCTGACCTTGAAACGTGGACATATTCACTTGATTACTCCGTTGCCACCTGGACACACTTCTTCGCTCACCCGTGCGGATTGCCTACGGCGACAGCTTGACTTGCGATTGGCTGAGGCGCCTGCGCCGATGGTTGTGCCGAACCCAACAGAAGCCATTATGATCGAAAATGCCCCAATTCAGCAATCGGCTCCGACGTCGATCACCTCAACGTCCTTCGGAGACCCTGCTGATTTGGCCCTGACAATTCGCCCCGGTCTTGGCGCCGTCCGCTAAAGATTCCACCTTCGAAGCGATTTGTGTCCGATTTCCGACCGAGCAACGTCCCCAAATGCAGTAGAATGCGGCAATCGCGGCCAAGAGCAAGGCAAGCGCCAGGAAGACGACGTGTAAGCAATTCTTAACAATGTTTTTCATTCCGGGCATGCAGAAACGCTGACTGAATCAGTCACACAGTGTAACATTCCCGGCGAAGTTGTTCGACGCCGGAAGATTCATACAAGATTGATCGGAAAAATGCAGATGTCCTTGAACATGCGCGTGTTGTATTTATCGCCGCGAGTCTGCTGGCCCTTGATATCGGGCGCACACCTCCGCGACTTTTACCTCGCGCGGCAACTTTCGCGGAAAGCAAGGCTGACCTATGTCGGATTGGACAGTGGTGGTCAAGCCCCATTTGGAACCGTCTCCCGAGACTGTTTGGAGCCGTTAGGTAATGCTGAAATCCTAAGAATCCGCCGTGACCCAAGCTACAGGCCCGCAAACCTCGTCCGCGGCCTAATTGGGCCAATCCCCCTGAACGTTTTGAACTTTACATCGGCGGCGGTGATGGCCGAGCTCGAGCGGATTTTGCGCCACCAAACCTTCGATGCCATACAAATCGAAGGCGTTCACCTGATTGCTTACGCAAAGCGCATCCGGCAACTCGCTCCCCATGCGCGCCTTATTTGCGATTGGCACAACGTCGAATCGGAGATCCTTTGCCGTTACGCTGAGAACGACTCAAACCCGTTACGACGACTTTATGCCCTCCGTACTGCTGCGCTTGTGCGACCGCTGGAAAACCAGCTCCTGCAGCTGTGTCATGCCCACACTGTTTGTAGTGAGCGTGAGCGCGAAATCCTCCTTCAACGAGTACCTCAGGCCCGTATCGAAGTTGTAGGCAACGGCGTGGATGTCGAGTTTTTTGCTGCCAATCCGACTCAAAATGGAGTTCGCAGAGACTTGGTTTTCATGGGGCGTATGGACTACCACGCCAACATTGATGCGGCTCTGTTCTTCGCTAAGAAGGTCTGGCCGCTTGTACGCGCACGCCGGCCGGAACTTCGGTTTGTTGTCGTCGGAGCTCAGCCGACGAACGAAGTACTGGCATTGCGCGAATTGGCAGGCGTGACCGTCACCGGCACTGTTGATGATGTCCGGCCCTTCTATCATCATGCTCTTGCCGCAGTGGTGCCGTTGCGCGTCGGCGGTGGGACCCGATTAAAAGTCCTAGAAGCAATGGCAGCCGGTACTCCCGTCATTTCGACCACTCTGGGCGCTGAAGGACTGGCTGTCACGGCCGGCAAAGACATCCTGATCGCCGATTCTCCAGAGGCTATAGCGGATACTGTCGCGTCGCTGCAAGCGAAAACCCCCGAGTGGCAGGGCCTTGTCACGCACGCACGCGCGCTTGTTCAGACGCAGTACGATTGGTCGGTGACTGGGGAAGTACTGTTACGGTTGTACGCGGAACAACTCGAGGTCGGAGCGGCATGCTTGGGCTCGAGCTAGAGATGAAACGTGGTCAAGAACCCACGTTCCGACGGAAGCGATTTTCCGTGTTCAACCGCCTTATTATCCTGATTACCTTCCTGATTCTCCTCATTGTGCTGCTGTCGCACGCAGGGTCGTTCCTGATTTTGAACGCTCCAGAGCACGCCGACGTTATCTTGGTACTGGAAGGATCCGATGATTCGTACCGGCACGCCGTTAAATTGCAAAAGCAAGGGTATGCCGACAGCATCTTGCTGGATGCAAGCGTCAGGGTGATGATATACGGAAAGTCCGAAGCGGACTTGGCTACTGAGTTTCTGAGCCGGACTTCCCCGAGGCTGGCTGAAGTCTGTCCTATCGTTCAGGATTCCACCTTCGGTGAAGCCAGCGATGTCAAACGTTGCCTGGCGGGGTTGAGCATCTCCTCTGTGTTAATTGTGACGTCAGACTTTCACACTCGCATGGCTCTCTCGATTTTTCAGAAGCGACTGCCGCAATACCGCTGGTCGGTCGCCGCAGCCTCAGCCCCATATCACGATGCCGATCAATGGTGGAAACACCGGGCATGGGCAAAAACTGTTCTTGACGAATGGGAAAAATTCATATGGTGGGAGCTTGTGGACCGATGGAGAGCAGACGTTGTGCTGCGGTGAGAGGGGAGTAAAACTTCCCTACAAGTGATCTGGCAACGGACAAGCATGCGGTTCTGTGCGACGCTCGAGAGTTTCCTGGCAGAACGCCACCGGATCCACAGTCTGTTAAGGACCGGCGATGGTATCAAGTGTCAGGGCTGGAATCTCCATCCCTCCCCGCCTGGTCACGCGGAATTGGCTGCCGGCATTCATGTCTGTTCCGTGGTCCTATTTATGTTCTTCACCACCACCCGGGCCGGATTACCCATAGCCACGGAGTACGCCGGAATATCGTTGACTACCACGCTGTTCACACCGATGATCGCGCCTTCTCCGACGGTTACGCCTTTCATGATGAACGAGTGCTGCCCGATCCAGGCATAGCGTCCAATACGCACCGGCTTGATCTCGTCCACCGGAGCGGGGAGATCGGCGATACGCGCCATGGTTTCGCGCGGATGGGCGTCACTGTCCATAAACCTGACCCCCGAAGCGACATTCACGTCATCCTCAATCACGATCTCTTTGTTCACCACAAATACAACATTGTGGCCAATGTCCACGCGGTTGCCAAGCACCAACCTGGGTTCATCGCACTGGCGCCCGCTAAAAATATCGATTTTGCCAAAAAAATTGACGTTGTCCCCGATTACTACGCGCGCGTGCCCCACCACGAAAGGCATGCGCCAGACGCGGAACCGCGTCCCTACAGAGACACATCTACCGCGAAACAGTGGTTCATAGAGGAAGTAGCTCAAGCTCCAACGCAATCCCTGCATAATCATCTGCTGAGCGGTAAATCCGAACCTCAGCAGTGGGTTGAGAAATCTGGGTAGAGGGAGCCTACTTGACTCGATGCGACGAGCAGCGTCGCGCAGGCCGCGATAGAAAGGTGTCTCACCCCGGCGGATCTTAAGCAAAAGCGAGTTCATTGCCGATCTATCCCCGGGATGTCTCGTTCGGCCAGGCCCAGAACTACACGAGGGAAATTGTTTGTTAGCCGCTTTTTCGTTTCGTACATACGCTTATTCAGTCCGTGTTGTTCACCCCGAACGATACCGGGCATGACGCTTCCCCTCAAACCACGAACGCTTCAAACGGAAACTTAGAATCGGTTCCTCTTCCAATAGTACGGCGACAAAACTCTGCCCTCGACTGTGTGCCGACCGGGCTAAGAGGGCTCCGGAAATTCCAGCACGGTTACACCTGGTTGAACCGGTTCGCGCAAGTAGCCCACTAGTTTCGAGGCCAATCTCGAAGGCGGTTCGGCATTCTTTCTTCCCATTGGCGTATTCGTCATTTCCGTCAAAAGCTTGTTGGGACGAACAATCACGGTTTGGACGCGAGGATACTGTAGAGCCGCGACTTCGGCCAACCCCTCGATGGCTTTCTTAGCAGCAACGTAATGAGGCCATTCTTTGACAGGTCGTTGGGTTACGGTGGATGATACAACAACCGCCCGGCCACCGCTCATATCCAGCATCTCCATAAACACGCATAGCGGGTTGAGCACCAGGGCCGTTGCCTGTTGCAAATACGCCTGGATACGCTCAATTGCGTTTGAGTCCATCCGCAGCGGATTGATTGCTGGGAATGCGTTACAGATTAGGAAATCCAGCTTGCCGTGCTGCTTCTGGATCACATCGCGGACGGTCTGGAGCCAAGCGGCATCGGCGGCGCTTCCCGAGAACGTGCTGACGCCATTTTGAGCGCCGGGACTTCGGGATGTGGAGATCACAGTGCACCCATGTGAGACCAGGCAGCGAGTAATCTCTCCGCCCAGGCCCCGGCTGCCGCCGACAACGAGCGCTACCTTCCCAGCGAAATCATTCGAAAGTGGTTGAGAAAGCTCAGTTGCCGAATTGCTGGAATCATCGAGAATTGGTCTGACGAAAGAAATGCACTCTGCTTTAGTGATCTGGCTTGCGGTGTCTTTCAAAGTCGCTTGACATCGCACTTGGCTTAGGCGCGGATCAACTTTGGTGACGAGCGCCTCATAGTCCAGGACTTTACAGGTATCGTCGCCTGCTTGATGGCCGCTGAAATCGAGCGAGAGTCGGAAAAACACGGCGGATTGTCCTGGCAAATCCATGCCGGTGAAGTAACTACCCCACAGAAGCGCCTGTACTATCGAAGGCGACACCGAAACTGTCCAGCGGTCGCATAGTTGGACCATCGCTGCCGGATCACAGTGATACCGACCCGAGACTTTCAGGCCAGGTTGGATTTCGTCTTCCCTTCGGCAAACCGGTTCAGAGAGTTTCCGATAACTGTGCGACTGGCAGAAGCCACTCGATGGGTGGTTCTTCCTTGCCGATGATCCCTTCCAGAGAGCCACCGTCACAACCGGTATCCCGCCATCCAGCAGACGAACGCAGAATCGGGGATCTTCTATCCGATCGACCGCATATTCGACGCCGCAGAACATGGGGCGTTGGAAGTCAGCCACCAGCCTTTCGATTCGCACGTCCGGCCTAAGATCGACGTGACCGAGACAAGCGATGGCGCCCAGGGCCCCGTAAATCAGGCGCTCGCCATAAGCAGTGCGAGAGGCGTAGTCCGCCGAGCAATGGATCGGGTTCCGATCTCCGGAAGCATCCCGAAAGAGGTCCAAATCCTCTGGAGCGAAGCGGACTCTGGTCGTAGGACAGGTCATCGGAGCATCACGCACATGAAGTGAACGATATAAGTTGGGCAAAAAGTACTGGCGAACCATTTAGGTGACGCCGTACATTCAGTTGCTCGTGAACCGGAGATCACAAGCCCATATGGTGCAGGCGCAATGGATTCAAGGTCAGGCCACCTGCAGCCGTTTCTGGAGATAGGCGTGTACCTTCTGGAAGGAATCCAAGTCGGCCAAATCGTCCAAATCCATCTCCAGGCCGAACTCGTCCTCGATCACGTTCATCATGGTAATCGCGGCAACTGAGTCCCAGGCGGCGACCGTCTCCTGCGACGCTACCGGGATTTCGGCTTCTGTCAAATCCGGAAACACCACTTGGAAGCAACTGGCCAGTCGCTCTCTCGTATCATCCATGGGCTTCTGCCCTCCTCAACTCGCGCACCGTATGATAGAGCGAAGGGCACGACTCATCGAATTGTGCGCGCCTCACACAGACCTCCGTAGCGGGTTGCTCGCCGGTGACTGCTGCCAAAAACTCCTGTAGAGGACCGTTCCTGGCCGTGGGCACAAAGTCGAAATCAACTTCGCCGGCACCTGTGCTCTCAAACAATATCTTAAGCGTTTGATGTTCGATACGCCGCGCAAAAGCGCGACAACTCATAACCCAGGTTTCGATTGCCAGACGTTTTCCGTGAACCGCTCCGGCGACGACGGCGATGGTTCCGAGAGGTCCGAATTTGTCTTCGTAGCTTACGGAGACGACAACCGCATCAGGCTGAGACGTCAAGGTTCGCCAGTCCGCTTCGCTGTATCGCTTTCCATTCAGATTGAATTGGTTCGTCTTGTTTACCAATTCCAGGACCCGAGGCTCGGTAGCAGAGCCAAAATCAAAGCTTAGTACCGCTTCTGCCCGGGCCAGAAAGCTCTCCGGAGTAGCTGCGGCGGCGGCCTGTACCCGGAAAGCAGAGCCTCGGCGGATACTCTCAAGTCGCAGGGCATCGTCCGAGGAAACCCGCTCCCTGCCACACAAGTCACGCAGCCGACGCAACATTGCTAAGCTGGCCGCGTAGTCGTTCTTGGGAAATAGAACGCATTCAATGCCTGGATGGGCAGCTGCGACCTCGGCCAGTTCCATCGGGCTATCGTCCACAAAGATGACGCTGTCGGCAGCGATGTTCCAAGTCTCCAATATCCGAGACACACTGCTTGACTTCGCGTTCCAGTGCACTTCGAGAGGGAATACTTGTTCTGGGCGAATTAGAAGATCTTCCCTCTCGAATGCTCGGGCCACTACCTCTGGATCGTTCTTGCTGGCAATACCAACCAGGGTGCCATGTTCGGAAAGAGAAGCCAGCAGTTTCTGATACAACCCATGCAGATGGCTGTGGCTGGCGATGTCCCAAGACACATTTTCCGGGCCTATTTCCCCGGCGATTCCTTTCCAAAGAGTGTCGTCCAGGTCGGAAATGATGCCCTTCTTAGGCGCAGGGGGAACCAGCGCCAACGCCAGTTGAGAGGCGACTCTGTCGGCATGAGCCGTGGTGTAGGGCAAGCCAGTGTGCAGGTTAGTTTTCAGATCAAAGCTAGAGCCGGGCGGAGAAGCTTCGAGTAAACGCCGCACATTAGCTACAGTTGCCCGCCCCGATTGCGTGACACCAGCTGCAAAGCGGAATATTTCACTTTCGAGCTGCAGTTCGTGTTCGGAAGCCAGCCACCCCGGCGTGTGGAACAGAGGCGGCAACGGGAGAGTCGGAAGTGAGAGCGCAACCCGTGTGCCAGAAGGAACGCGAGAGATCGCGGCAGCAAGGCGGTCCAACATGGCTTGTGCACCGGCTAGGATGTCAGTGGCTGAGCTCCGTCCCCAACTGCCGGCGCCGCGGAAGTCCAATCTCGCATCCAAATCGGACCATTCCAGCGCGATCGCTACACCGTCGATGACTGAATCGCTGGTTCCCTCCAACGTTTGGGCAAGATTTCCGTATAGGCCTGGCGTGACGACCACCTTGCGGTTGGGCAGCGAATGCTGGAGGTGGGCCGATAGAAACGTTTGCAGGTGAAGAGGCGTAAAGCCGCAGGCCAGAACCACCGAAAACGGGCGCGCGTTCGTTGGCGCGCTCTGGGTGATTTTGAGTGCCTCGGTAATCTTCACAAAATCTTTACCTTGCCGAACAAAATGGCGGTTTTGCAGATCCAGTATGGCAAGCTAACCGCCGGAAACTCATCTACATGACTATATGCAATCGCCTGACGTACACGCAAGACGCACAGGACTCTTGCTCGATCTCACATCCCAGTTGGAGGTAATAAGGCGATGATGACCTCTAAGCTTGCCTGGACTGATGTCTGGTTTTCAGGCGCACCAATTGGGTCACTGGATCGCCCTGATTATGGCAGCCAGCTGTTCCGCTTGGTATTCAGCATTGAAGTTGTTCCGGAACCAGGTATTGTACGGCGTTGGCACAGAAGGCAGCCGCAGGAACGCCAGGATCTTGCGATCGACAACCTCCGTCTCGTCATCGGCGTAGACGCACACGTAGGACACACCTACCCTTTCGAGGATCTGTTCCACAGCGGACCATTGTGGAACGAATGCCAGAATAGGCCGGCCGATGCAAATATATTCGAAGAGCTTGCCGGGCACCTGTACATTGCTCTGCGGCTGGACCAGCAACAACCCGTCAGCTTCCTCCATCATCCGCTGCGACTCTCGTCTTGGCACTGCCGGGCGCAACCCCAGCCAGCCATCCCGCTCCGCTTCGTCGTAGAGCGCTGGATCCAAGCCCGCTTTTGCATCTCCCGCCCCCACCAGGAGAACGCCGACAGACCTAGCCTCAGGCATGCCTTGTTCGCGCAATCGTGACAGCGATTCGATGAGAAGGTTCGGATTCCTCCCATGATAAAGCGCTCCGGCGTGAAGGATCACTTTCTGGTTGCGCGGCGGTAACTGCCGCGCGACAGGTTCATCGTCGGGATCAAAACCATTGCAGATCACGTGCAGTTTCTGCTGAGCCCATGGATAACGATTACGCCACACCGTTGCCGCACCTTCCACATTTGCCACCACAGCATTGGCCGTGCGGAACACAAACGCTTCCAAGCGGTGATTCCAGAAAAGCGCATACCGCGGCAGAATTCCCACGCCGAGACCGCTGATGGGATCCCGAAAATCGGCTATCCAGGGAATCCTCTCTCTCAGATGAACGATGCAACCGGCTAGAAGCACGCCAAGGGGCGGGTAAGTGGAGAACAAGACGAATCTATGTTGAGGGTGATCGTGCAAGATCTCCCGGCAGCGCGCAGCAACGTCAATCGACCACATGAACCCGATATGGCCGGGGAACATGAGTTTACGAATCAACAATTCTATCCATGCCTTAAATGAAAACCGCTGCTTCGTCCGTCCCTCCCAGACAAGGCGCAAGTTATCAGGTACATAGACAACATCGTTAGGACGTTCGTCTTCCGGTTGAGTCGCGGTGATTACGTGGCACACGTATCCCATTCGCTTGAGATACTTATAAAACCGAAATGGCCGAAATCCGCCAATCTCCTGCGCTGGAGGAAAATAATAAGCGATCAAAATGATGTGGGGCTTTGCCTTTGGCATGTTCAAGTCAACTGTAATATAAGAACTTGATCTCTCGGCCGCGCAGAGAACCAGACTAACAGAATCTGCGGGGTTGCTTTGCATTCGGAACAGCACATCCTATGCGACTTTAAAATCCAAATACAAGGGTGCTCGTTCATAACGCGTGGTCCCGCTGCCACACCTCAGTCATGTGCACGGCGAATCGCGACAAATATTGACACCGGCTCTTCAGTTAGCCGCGCGGTGGGGTATAATGGGGCGGGAAAGCCCACGCAGGTTTAGTGCATCCGTTTGTGACAAGCCCGATGCCAATCCGGCTGGCAATTGTTGCCGGCGCCCGGCCCAATTTTATGAAGATTGCGCCGTTGATGAAGGCGCTTTCGAACGATTCTGATTTCCAGTTGGCGCTGATCCACACCGGCCAGCACTACGACGACAATATGTCGGGCCAGTTTTTCCGCGATCTCGGTATTGCGGACCCACAGTACCACCTCGATGTCGGCTCCGGCAGCCATGCCCAGCAGACGGCCGAGATCATGAAGCGGATTGAATCGGTGTTGGAAGAGGTCCGCCCTACGGCGGTGATCGTGGTAGGCGACGTGAACTCGACCGCTGCGGCATCCCTGGTTGCAAAGAAGCTCGGCATCGACGTCATCCATGTAGAGGCCGGCTTGCGTAGCTTCGATCGGTCAATGCCGGAAGAGATCAACCGCATTGTCACCGATTCCATTGCGGACGTTTTCCTAGTCACGGAGGAGAGCGGACGGACCAACCTCCTGCGGGAAGGGATTGCTCCCGACCGGATTTACCTGGTCGGCAATTTGATGATTGACTCGCTGCGCCAGCATCTCGAGCGGGCCCGCACGTCCGACATCACGGATAGACTCGGTGTCCGAGGTAAGCCCTACGGATTGGTTACGCTTCACCGACCGGCAAACGTTGACGATGTCGACAGTCTGGGAGAGATCGTTGGCGCGTTGAGCGTAATCGCGGAGTCCCTACCGCTGCTCTGGCCGATGCATCCCCGAACTAGATCGCGACTGCAGAACAGCGGAATCGAGCTTTCGCCCGGCGTTCGGGTCTTGGAACCGTTAGGCTACTTGGATTTCTTGTCCCTCGAGGCAGATAGCTCGATCGTGCTTACCGATTCTGGCGGGATCCAAGAGGAAACGACGGCACTGGGGGTTAGCTGTCTGACGCTGCGCGACAACACGGAACGGCCAGCCACGATTCAGTTCGGCACCAACCGCTTAGCCGGTACGCGCAAGGTTACTATCCTGAGCGCATGGGAGGCAGTTCAACGGTCCCCGCGGGTAAACCAGATTCCTCCATTGTGGGATGGGCAAGCGGGGCCCCGCTGCCGTGAGGTTCTTCGCCGGTTATACTCAAAGCGCACTATTCCTGAAGGAGCTAAGACCCCTTTGGCGACAACATCTTCTTGAGTCTCAGATGTTTCGTGGAGGACTCCTTTTGTATCGTGTCGCGAATTGCCGAGTCGCCGTGCTCGTGTTCGGGTGACTTCGGCGCCGGCCGAGATGGAGGCGTTTATCCCCAGTGACGGATATTCAGAAATACAGAGAAAGCGAACCAGAAAGGGCCCGAACTGCCGATCTCTTGCGACTACTGCCCCGCGGAAGGTCTTCTGTTCTCGACATTGGTGCGCGCGATGGTCATTTTTCAAGGTTGTTGACGGAATACTTCGACTTTGTTACGGCGCTCGACTTGGAGAATCCTCCATTCGATTACCCGCGGATGACCACTGTTGCCGGTGACGTCACAAAGCTGCAGTTCCCTGATTCATCATTTGACTGCGTGTTCTGTGCGGAGGTCCTGGAACACATTCCGGATGTTGAGCGAGCTTGCCGCGAAATTGCCCGCGTGGCTCGGCGCGAAATCATTATCGGCGTTCCATATAGGCAGGACACCAGGGTCGGCCGCACCACTTGCCAGAAATGTGGGGGACGGAATCCACCGTGGGCCCATGTAAATACTTTCGACGAACGACGGCTGATTAATCTCTTCCCGCAGCTTGAACTGAAGGCAAAATCGTTCGTTGGGTCTGCGAAATCAGCGACTAATCCAGTTTCAGCAATACTGATGGACCTGGCCGGGAATCCCTGGGGAACATATGAACAGGAAGAACCATGTATTCACTGCGGAGTAAAGTTGGTTGCACCGGTACACCGGCGATCCACCCTTTCTAGAATCTGTTCCGGGCTGGCTATCCGAATGAACATGGCCCAATCGTTGGTTACTCCGACGCATGGGAACTGGATACATGTCGTCTTTTCCAAGCCTGGGAACCAATGATCAACTCGCACCGGAGTCTAATTCTGGTCGGGTTGTTATTTTCCATTGCCAGAAGCCGACACTAGATTACTGTGCGTCGTTATTGGGATTGCTCTCGCGGGGAAGGCAGTGCGGGGCTGTTGAGACCTAAGACGGAACATCCAGATGAGATATAAGCAGCTCGCATTGGGGTTTCTCACAACTTTCGTGCTGATCGGGTCTTTGTGGGCGCGAACGTGCAGAGTTACGTCTGATACGATCCCTCCGGCCGTTGGTGCCGGCGCCAGCCACACGTTTACCGCCAGTTGTCCCAGTCCGGTGTGGAGTGTCAGTGGGCCTGGGTCTATCAATTCCTCGACTGGGGTGTACACCGCTCCTGCAATAGTGTGGGCACAGGATGTTTCGCGCGGATGGCAGCTCCTCCCAAACGACAGCGCATATAAACTGCCAATTAACCGTCTGCCGGTTGACAGCCGCTCATCATACTGGTTGCAGCGAGTAGCGGACGACCATCCAAACTTTGCGTTTTATCACAATTTCAAGCTAGCCCAGCCTGGACTGCTGAATTTCTATGACAATGTGGTGAACAACTCGGCACCTACTCAGCTGATGCACTTCTACTATGGTGGACCGTATCAGGACAAGCTCTTTCCCATCCCTATGCCGCCCAACGTAAATATGCAGAACGGTTGGTCGCAAGATGTCGCAGCTGGCCTCGACCACCACATCTTCTCTATCAATAACCAGACTGGTGATGATGCCGAGATGTATAACTTCTACGTCGACTATCGAACGATAGCAATTTCGTCGGGCAACCCGACATCTATTGCCTACACGACGCACGCCATTCGCATTCTTCAGAACCCGATTCGCGTTTACATCGGCGGCATCACCGGAAGGTGTTCGATTCTTAATGGAAACTACATGGCGACGGTGGTATCCCAGACTTCGGGCGTCGGGGGGACGCTAAGCATACCTGTTAACACCACGGGATTAGCGTGCACCAGCGGCAAGCCTGTAATGGCGTCCACCAACGCGAAATGCAGCCTGTGCAACTCCGCCGGCGGACAGCACTGGTTCCCCTATTCAAATGCCATCACTGGAGGAACAGACGCGGCGGGGTCGCCGCTAAGCGCGACATCAGTTCATACCGAGGAGTGGTGGAATGTCACCCAGCGGGGCATTCTCGATCCCGCATGCAACTGCATAACTCTAGGTCACGCCATCCGAACGACCTTGAGCAATGCCTACATATCCCCACGCGACTTGTGGCCCTCTATTCTGGGGCATGAAGTCACGGGTGGACATCCGAATCTGATACTGCTCAGCGCCACGACTGGATCGACAACAACGTTTACCATTTCCAGTAATAACTGCGGTAGTCAATCGTTTCTTCGGTGCTATCTCCCGTGTCCCGGCTACACCTACACGGTTGGGTGCCAGTTTCATATTGTTATTGGGAATCAGGCTCCTTACAGTGGAACGTGGGCAGCGGCTAACGGAAATTGGGTAGCAATTGCGATTAGTGATACAACCTTCTCCATCCCGCTCAACTCAACTGGTTTTCCGGCACTTCGAGCCAACGGCACTTTTATTTTCGACTGGCTGCCGTATGGGGCACACATCCGTCTTAAGTCCTCGTTTAATGTAGCTGGATTCTGCAGTAATACTTTGCTCACCGACAAATGCCCGTATGAGAAGGTCATCCTAAACACGCTACAGGTGTATGGCTTGGTTGTGCTGGATGGCACGATTCCGGGAAGCAATTGGGAATCTGGAATAGTAAGCAGCGAGTTCGATCCCGATCAACTGACAGATGCAACCGCGGACCTTAGACACAATGCAGCTCTCGCGGAAATTGAGCGGTACCTAGAAGTGGTGGATGCGAGCGGGCAACAGATCGACTTTACGCCGTACACGAACCTAAGCAACCGGATCGGGCTGACGGCGCACAACCGCGTGACTGTGACAGTGAGTAGTTCTGGATATACCCCGGCTTCTATTGACGTACAGCTGCAAGGGACTGCGGTGGGGACAGACCGGGAGCGCATCAGCATGGTGAGTGGAACCATGTACCAAATAAATTCCTGGGTAACAGGGAATGGCAATACCGCCGTCACTTACGCAATGTCGCCAACAGTATCCGGAGCCTCCGTTTCGCGGAACGGTCTAATCACTGCACCGTCCTCTGTGTCAGGCGTGACCAAAACTACAGTTACGATCACGAGTATTGCGGACAGTACCGCAAATGCTTACGTTGACGTTTATTTCATCCCCGTATCCGCGGATGGTTCGATCCGTCTAAACTTTGGGCAGCACGGCACGAGCTACACAGATCATCTTGGTAATATTTGGTGGGGTCAGAATGTGGCCAGAGGATTCAATTCGACATATGAGATTGGAGATGGCGTTGGCTTTGCATATCTGAACGGAACTTGGACGGGGCACGCGTCTAGCTGGAGCGGAACGACGGATGCTCAACTCTACGCGCAAAGTTTAAGTGCAAACAACGACATTAACCTTACCCTCGTCGTGCCTAATGCGACCTATACTTTGACCCTCTATGGTGAACCGGGATACGGCATCAGTTCGGCGGGCAAAAACGTCTACGACGTGGAAATAGGTGGAGTCGTCGTGTCCAGCTACAACGATGGCTTCCTACTGTCTGGCGGTGTGTACAAACGAGATACTTCACAATATCTTACCACTGTGTCAAACGGCCTCTTGCAGTTCAATGGGCGAATCCGTGAAAGCGATAGGGGTGGGCATGGTATGTCACTAAGTTCTTTACTCATCACTCCTGGGGGTCGCTAGCGCAATCCTGCAATACGCCTTTCTCGATCGTCGTTTTTGGTTGACTCCCGCTACGCGGGAATAGCTCCAACCGAGGCAATTCCCACCCCTTAGATATAAGTTGGCGACTATGAGAGGCGACTCCAGCGTAAGGTATGTGACAGTCTGCGGACAAAGAGCAGGGTGCACTGCAAAGTCGAAAGGGCCGAAAGCCACGAATCTCTTGTCCGGGAGGAAGTCTCGTGAGTGATGCTGAATCGAGACGGAAA
Source organism: uncultured Acidobacteriaceae bacterium (assembly GCA_963794545.1). Classification (GTDB taxonomy): domain Bacteria; phylum Acidobacteriota; class Terriglobia; order Terriglobales; family Acidobacteriaceae; genus Bog-257. The sequence goes on along the minus strand of CAWCEH010000004.1, from coordinate 186,434 downwards.
GAAGAGTCGGAACAATGGAACGATTTACCGCGGGACTTACCGTCTGTGATCGCGCCGTGCAAGGCAGTTTATGATGCGGACAAGCAGCGGACGGATCGACAGAGTCCGCCGGAACAAAACAGGTAATATCGTGACGGGAGTTCTCAGTCCACCTCAAACGGGTCGAACCCTCGGTAGCAACGAGAAGTAAAAGATGGGCATATTCCAAATGGGAGCAGGCTCTGAGGTCTCGGAGCCCATACGCGAATCTCCGCCCCTGCGTATCCTGATCATCCTAGAGGCGCGATCGGTTACAGGTCCTGCCAAGGCAGTAATCGAGTTCACACAAGAGGCCTTCCGTTGTAACGAGGTATCCCCTTGCGCCGAGATTTCAATCCTGGTGTTTCTTCGCAACGAGACCGAGAATACTATAACGCGGACCGCTCAAGCCAGGGGCATTGCATTGGAAATCGTGACAGAGCGAGGCGCATTCGATTGGAGGATCGTCCCCCAGCTACGGGCGATTGTGAATCGAATTAGGCCCGACATTGTCTGGACCAATGCGGTGAAAGCACATTTTCTCGCGCGACTGGCGGGGCTGCATCGCCAGGCAAAGTGGGTTGCGTTTCATCACGGATATACCACTACGGCGTTTCGAACGAGAATGTACAACCAGTTCGATCGGTGGTCCCTGAAGAGGGCGGAGCGCGTGGTGACGGTCTGCGGCAAGTTCGCAAGCGAGATCGCCAGCCTGGGAATTCCGGAGGATCATATCCGGGTTCAGCACATGCCGATCCGGGCGAAGGGACCGGTTTCGAGAGATGAAGCGACCAGGCTTCGCCGCGAGTTAGGCATCGCCGATACGACGCGTGTCGTGTTGAGTGTGAGCCGCCTTTCCAGAGAGAAAGGACACGAAGACCTTTTGCGAGCCATGGCCAGGGCTCGCGAACTCGCACCTTCTATTCCAATGAAGCTCCTAGTGGTTGGATCTGGTCCGGAGCTGGAAGCGCTAAAGGCAACATGTCGTGATCTAAGTCTCTTGGAGAGAGTATCGTTTCTGGGCCAGCAGGAAAACGTAAGCCTCTACTACGCCGTCGCCGATGTCTTTGTCCTGTCGTCCCATAGTGAAGGCTCTCCCAATGTCCTGCTGGAAGCCATGGACGCCGGGGTGCCTATTGTTGCGACTCTCGTCGGCGGCGTGCCCGAGATAGTAACCAACGATCAAGATGCGCTGTTGGTCAAGAGCCACGATATCGCAGGAATGGCTGCTGCGATTGTGCGCTTGCTGAGCGACGAGCGGCTTTGCATCAGACTGACTCTTGCGGCCCGTACCGTTCTGGCACGCCACACCCCGGAGATCTATTTCCGAAATATACTGTCAATCCTTCGAGAGGTTACGGAAAATTGAGGTGATGTCGAATGACAAGGGCGGGGTAAAACCAGACCTCAGGGGCGGAGGAAAAGTAGACCAAGGGAAGCGGCTGGGAGATCGGTGATTGTCCGTGAGTAGGCCCAACATGGAGTGGAGGCCTGCACCGCCTGAAAGACGGCGCGTTTAGGCCAGAGCGGAAGCCGTCTTCCTTCCCGGGGCCGTTCGCCGCCGCAGGTAGCGAGCGGAGGTTGAGGCCTTTCAGCAAAAAGCTGGACAATCTCAAGGCGTCTGTTAAGCGGTACGCCATGTTCATCAATCGCTCAGCGCCACTAGCGCTCCAGTTCCTGTCGTGCCAGACTCTATCGCATTTCACCCGGTACGCCGGTCACGTCACCACCATATGGAACTTCAGCTTGATTTCGGTACCATTGCCTCAACGCTCAACAACTATGTCCGTGAGGTTGCCATCGTTGGGCGTCTTAACGATATCCCGCTATAATCATTGAAATCGTGGCGATGCGCGTTCGTGCGCAGAGGAGCATCACATGGCAAATCTTCCGTCTGCCGCCAAGCATTTGGTTAAACACTTCTTGGAGCGGAATGTGGTAAGCGACCAGCTACGGAGGAATCACCGAACTCTTTCCACTTCCCAGGAGGCAATCCTGAAAGAAGCACTCACGACACACTACTTCCGCGATTTGCGTTATTATCCGGATCCTCCTGAAAGCTATCTGGCAAGTTCAGCCGGAGCGCGTGACCTTTCTGATCATATGACGAATCGTCTGCATGTGTTTCGCTCTACGATAGTTCCGTGGATTCACTCAGTTGTTCCGTTGAAAAACGCTAGAATACTGGAAATTGGCTGCGGTACGGGCGCGTCAACCGTGGCCATGGCCGAGCAGGGGGCCAAGGTTGTGGGTCTGGATGAGAGTGACAGGGCCCTTCGAGTTGCACGGACGCGTTGCGCACTACATGGAGTTGAGGCGGAGTTCTTTCAAGCCAATGCGGTCGATTTAGAGAAGGTCGCTAACCACGAAGAGTTCGAAGCCGTGATCTTCTTCGCGGTGCTGGAACACATGACTTGGGAGGAACGCTGTGCATCCTTGCAGGCCGCGTGGAGAGTCCTTCGTAGCGGTCAGCACCTAATTGTGATCGAAACCCCAAACCGGCTATGGCACACCGACTATCATACTACCGACACCCCCTTCTTCCACTGGTTGCCAGACGAGATCGCTTTTGCATATAGCCGCTTCACAAAGAGAGAAACATACAACGAGATCTTTCGCGAGATGAGCGACGAGGCTCGCGTCCGCTTTGCGCGCTGGGGACGCGGGGTTAGCTACCACGACTTCGTTCTCAGCTTGAATATACCTGAGGATCGTCTACCGGTGGACAGTTACCTGCAGCTCTTTCTTCGGAAACAGCGGCTTGGAGAACCACTTTTACGTTATTCGCAAAGGCAGCGCGATGAGAATAGACTGCAAAGAATTGCGCCAAATATACATCCTGGATTCCTTTGCGCAGATCTAGACCTAGCTATGCGCAAGCCCTGACATGTTGGTTGAAGTGGACATAAGGAAGGCGGATAGAGTCTCGCCGATCGCCGATTGCGCACTCGCGGAAATGTTCGTTTTGCCGTCGCAGAGCGACGGTTCGCTAACGTGCTTTTGGATGCTATCCACGCTGGAGATCCGGTCGTTGCCGCTGCTCTGGGGAAGATCCCGGAGATGGTGAAAGATGAAGTCATTGCGCTGCTCGTCCTCGTGGGACAGCCGTTGGCTTTGGTGAAGGCGATCGCTCGAGGACTCGCACATAAAATTCTCCGAGACCGCTAGTTGAAGGCGGGACGCAGCGTTTTCGTGCGACTATGCCAGAAGAGTACTTCCGTGACATGGCTGCTTCTAAGATGTTGTGAGGCCTCATGATTAGGCACGCCACAAAGAAAGTCGCTCAGGCTGTAGCCCTTCTAGTCGCATTCCCGTGCGCAATGGTGACAGCGTTTGGCCACTTGCAGCCGATGTTTACTGTATTCTCGCAGTTGTTGGCGATGGGACCTGGTTTGCCGGGCGACTATCTGAGGTCGGCTTACTACAAGCTGACGCTTCGGCGGTGTTCCATCGACACGAGGATCTCCTTTGGGACTTACTTTGTCCGACGGGAGTCGGTAGTGGGAAAACTCGTTGCCATCGGCAGCTACTGCGTAATCGGCGGTGCGACGATAGGTCCTGGAACGCAGATCGGGTCACACGTGCTGATTCCAGGTGGCCGCCACCAGCACAGCCGCGATGCAAGTGGAAACCTTGCCGAGACCAAGCATGCCGAGATCACAATTGGGAACAGGTGCTGGATCGGCGATGGCGCCATACTCATGGCTGACATAGGGGAAGGCAGCACAATAGGAGCGGGGGCGGTGGTCGCGAAGCCCATTCCCTCAGGAGTAGTGGCAGTCGGGAATCCTGCACGCCCGTTGGACCGGGGGATACAGCTCGAGGATGAAAAACCTGTCGGCCACACAAACTGAGCTTCCTGCGGTTACAGTTTCCCATCGAGGCGAGCCAGTCCCGGTGTTGCTCACGGTGCGTGAACTGGACCAGGGTGGCGTAGAGCGGGACGTTACCAAGATTGCCGTCTACCTTGACCGGACTCGATTCGTGCCGCATGTAGCAGCCTATTACGCCCACGGACTGCGATACGAGGAGTTGAGATCGGCAGGTATCCCGATACTGCATCTTCCCGTGCGCAAGTTGGCATCACCAGAGGCGATTCGCTCCGGATTCAGGCTTGCGCGCTACATTCGAGAACATGGCATCAAAATCGTTCATTCCTACGATGCGAGCGGAATCTATGGACTGGCGATAGCTCAAATGGCGGGAGTTCAGCTTGCGATCGGCAGCCAGCTGAGCTATAGGAACCTTCTTGATTCAAAGACCCAGAAGCTACTGCGCTTAGCGGATCGATACTCAGACGCGATATTTGTCAATTGTGAGGCCATCCGGCGGTATATGGTCGAGGACGAACACTTAGCCGCCGACAAGGTGGAATTGTGCTATAACGGCGTGATCACGACTGAATTCTTTCCTGCCGAGGAGCCGAAGCCACCGGAACTGGCGCCCGCCGGCCTGGTGATTGGAACGGTATGTGCGCTTCGGTGGGAGAAGGGACTGCCCCTGCTGCAAGAAGCCTTTGCCAGGTTGAATTTCCCCGGCCACAAGCTTCAGCTCGTAATGGTCGGGAGTGGCGTTGAGCTTCCCCGCCTGCAAGAGAACGCCGCCAAGCTGGGGATTGGTGCCTCCAGCGTTTTCATGCCGGCACAGCGGAACGTCGCTCGCTGGATGCGAGCCATGGATATCTTCGTGCTTCCGTCGCTCTCAGAGGCGTTTTCCAATTCGCTTTTAGAAGCCATGGCTTGCGGCTGCTGCGTGGTCGGCTCCCGCGTGGGCGGCACGCCGGAGCTAATTGGTGAGAACTCGCGCGGTCTTCTGTTCGAACCGGGAAATTCCCAGGATCTGGCGAATCGGCTTACCCAGCTTATTGGGGACGAAAGCCTTCGGGTGGAATTCGGCCGCCGGGCCGCGCAGCATGCGAGAGAGAATCTGTCTATTGAAATCGCAGCTAAACGAACAGCGGACATCTACGACCGACTACTGGATCGGCTGAGGTTCTAGGCCGGCAGCGGGGCGGCATGCGTTGGGCTTCTCGCCCCCGTGAAGCGAAAGTATTTTCCGCTTTAGAAGAGGGTGTCAGCGTCCTGCGCGACAAGCCCTCGTTTGACGCTGCCAGAGTTCCGCGGCGCGGAAAAGCAACTTGTGGACGCGGATTTGCGTGTTAACGGCAGTTCGGTGACCCTTGATCCTACGCCTAGCCAAGAAAACAGAGAGCTGGCATTCGTCGATGGGGTATCTCGTGCGGCGCCATTGGGTAGTAGGCTAGAAGCGTGTTGACGCCCCCGGCAACTAGCCCTCTACCCACCGTTGAACTAAAACCGAAACTCCGGATTAACATGCTAGACTTGGAAATATGGCTCTTTATCTGGTGACCGGCGCGGCCGGATTCATCGGCTCGGCTCTGGTTCGCGCGTTGCTCGAGCGCGGCGAACGGGTTCGTGGCTTCGACAATTTTGAGACCGGAAAACGCGAGCATATTGACGAAGTCGCGGCGCAAATTGATTTCCGGGAAGCCGACCTATTGGACGTGAAGGCCGTGCGTTCCGCCTGCCAGAGAGTGGACTACGTGCTACATGAGGCGGCAATTCCGTCGGTGCCGCGATCAGTGGAAGATCCGGCACGGAGCAATGCGGTTAACGTCGACGGAACACTGAACGTGCTGATGGCCGCGCGCGATGCCGGAGTGAAACGCGTAGTTTATGCCGCCTCTTCTTCCGCGTACGGCGAAACGCCGACGCTGCCCAAGCAGGAAGACATGCCACCCAGCCCGATTTCGCCTTATGCGGTATCGAAGCTGGCGGGCGAGCTTTACATGACTTCGTTTCATCGCGTCTATGGACTACCAACGGTCAGCCTGCGCTACTTCAACATCTTTGGACCGCGCCAGGACGCGAACTCACAATATTCGGCGGTGCTAGCCAAATTCATCACCAGCATGTTGCAAGGCGAGAAACCCACGATCTATGGGGACGGCGAACAGTCCCGCGACTTTACTTACATTGACAACGTAGTTGCGGCCAACCTACTGGCCGCGACCCAACCCGAATTGCAGGTCGCCGGTCAAACCTTCAACATCGCTACCGGCCATCGCTTCACTCTTAAAGAGACCTTTTCCATCCTGAAGGAATTGACGGAATTCCCGGGTGAGGTTGAATACGCGCCAGCGCGGGCGGGGGATGTCAAACACTCGCTTGCCGACGTCTCGCGCGCTGAAGCCCAACTTGGGTATCGGCCGCTGGTGGACTTCAGAGAAGGGTTGCGGCGCACGGTGGCCTGGTATCGCAGCACGGTCGCGGTGGGTGCAGAAGCCGCGCGCCAGTGAATGGTTTGCGCCATGCTAAGATCGCGTTTCCCAAGGAATGACACATGTCTTTGCCATCCAAAGCTGCAAGCTCCGAATTGTCTGAACTACTAAAACGCAAGATCGAATCCCGTACCGCCAAAGTTGGCGTGATTGGAATGGGCTATGTCGGCCTGCCCCTGGCGCTCCTGTTTAGCGAACAGAAGTTCCCCGTAACGGGCTTCGACATCGATACGAGGAAGGTCGATGTGCTCGAGTCCGGCGGGTCCTACATCTACCGGATTGCGCCTACCGAGATCCAGACGGCGCGGGCCCTGGGCTTTACCGTAACCTCGGCTTTCGCCAACATCGTCCACATGGACGCAATCATCATCTGCGTTCCCACCCCACTGAACGAGTACCACGAGCCCGATCTCAGCTACATCACTTCAACCGCCGCATCGATCGGCCCTCATCTGCGCGCTGGCCAGTTGATCATTCTCGAGAGCACGACTTACCCCGGCACGACCGAGGAAATCTTGGTGCCGATTCTCGAGCGCTCGAATACCCGCGGACTGCAGGCGGCTCGCGACGGCGTCAAAGGCGACAATCTGTTCCACGTCGTCTTCTCCCCTGAACGCGAAGACCCGGGCAACGACACAGTTGCGCGACGCGACATCCCCAAGGTCATCGGCGGGCTCGATCCGCAGGCCACCGAACTGGGAGCGAAGCTCTATGGCTCCATCTTCAATCGCACGGTTCCGGTCTCGACTCCGGCCGCGGCGGAGATGACCAAGCTGCTGGAAAACATCTATCGCTGCGTGAATATCGCGATGGTCAATGAGCTGAAGCTGCTCTGCTTGCGCATGGGGATCGACATCTGGGAGGTGATCGAAGCGGCCAAGAGCAAGCCCTTCGGCTTCCAGGCGTTTTATCCCGGTCCCGGACTCGGCGGGCATTGCATCCCGATCGATCCTTTTTACCTGTCGTGGAAGGCGAAGCAGTTCGATTTCCGTACGCGCTTCATCGAACTGGCCGGCGAAGTGAACACCAATATGCCGTACTTCTCCGTGGAAGCTGTCGCCAACGCGCTCAACCAACAGAAGAAGGCGCTCAATGGAGCAAAGGTTCTGGTGCTGGGCCTTTCCTACAAGAAGGACATTGACGACCTGCGGGAGTCGCCATCGCTCACGATCATCGAGTTGCTGCAGAAGCGTGGCGCGGTCGTCAGCTATAACGATCCTTACTTCCCGACCGTGGGGCATGGACGCCGATACGCCTTGAACATGACCTGCTCGCCGCTAGAGAATCTGGACCAGTATGACTGCGTGGTGATCGTCACCGACCACAGCGACTACGACTACCACCGCATTGTGCGGGAGGCGAAGCTGGTGGTGGACACGCGCAACGCCACCAAAGGGATCAACTCACCAAAAATTGTACGCTGCTAGGGTGGATAGATGGCGCTGTCGCTGGCGCTTTGAGCATAGCCATCCATCACTTTTGTGATGGATGGTGGATGTAACGTGGTTCCCCATTGCTGGCACTAAAGTCACCTCTGCAAAATACCGTGGCAAGCGATAATCGCCCTCCCGATCTAACTCCAGCAGCCTGCTGCGACTGATTCAGATTACTACTGCTTAATTTTTCTCTTCTGAGCGCGCCAAGGCGTGAAATCTGCATGATGCTTCTTGGCCTGAAAAACTGCCGACCGCGTCGCTAGCCCGAGAGCGGATATCCCAAGAGCGGGCCGACACGTAGCAGTTTGGATGTTGGTCTGACCTGTTCACCACGAATACTATCAGCCCCGTTCCTGCGGGTGCCCAAAGCACTTAGACGGAATGGTAACCATAGTAATCATATTAAATAGTTACTGTCGTGCCAGAGCTGGGTACTTTTGAGTGTTCGCAAGACCGTTAGATAGCGATACTTGCTAGTTCTATGGAGCCCTGAGGGCGGGCTGCATAGCCCGTCAACAGGAGGTTTTCATGAGATTCGGAAACACGGTCTTACGCTGGTCGTGCGATTTCCGTCGGCAGAAGGTTACGCTTACATCGCAGTACATAGCTATTGGAACTGCCATCGCGGGGTATCGAGGGTGGCGCCGTTGGGAGCTAAAAGGGAAATTCCGGATGCGATATAACCATCTCGTCTTGGGCTTTCTCGCAACCTTTGTGCTCACAGGGTCTTTGTGGGCGACGCAAACGTGCACAATCACGTCTGATACGAACCCTCCGGCTGTTGATGCTGGAGCCACCCACGCTTTTACCGCCAGTTGTCCCAGTCCAGTGTGGAGTGTCAGCGGGCCTGGGTCCATCAATTCCTCGACTGGGGTATACACCGCTCCCGCGACGGTGTGGGCTCAAGATGTGTCGCGAGGATTTCAGCTCCTCCCGAATAACAGTGCATACAAACTGCCAATTAACAGCCTGCCAGTAGATAGCCGTTCCTCATACTGGTTGCAGCGAATAATCGACGATCACACAAGCATTCCGTCTTATCACAATTTCAAGCTGCTTCCGCCGGGACTGCTGAATTTCTATGACAATGTTGTAAACAACTCGGCACCTACCCAACTGATGCACTTTTACTATGGCGGACCGTACCAAGACACGCTGTTTCCCATTCCCATGCCCCCCAATGTGAACATGCAGAACGGCTGGTCGCAAGATGTCGCGGCTAACCTCGATCGACACATCTTCTCCATCAATAACCAGACGGGTGACGATGCCGAGATGTATAACTTCTACATCGACTATCGAACCATAGCGATTACGCCCGGTAACCCGACATCTATTGCCTATACGACGCACGCCATTCGCACCCTTCAGAACCCGATTCGTGTTTACATCAGCGGCATCACTGGCGGGTGCTCCATTCTTAATGGAAACTACATGGCGACTGTGATATCTCAAACTTCGGGCGTAGGGGGGACGCTAAGCGTTCCTGTGAACACCACGGGGTTAGCGTGCTCGATGGGCACTCCGATCATGGCGTCCAGCGCTGTGAATTGTCCGTTATGTAACTCCGCTGGCGGACAGCATTGGTTCCCTTATTCAAATGCCATTACTGGAGGGACAGACGCTGCTGGCTCTCCCATGAGCGCCACCTCCATTCACACCGAAGAGTGGTGGAATGTCGTCCAGCAGGGCATTCTTGATCCCGCCTGTAATTGTATAACGCTGGGCCACGCGATACGCACAACTCTCAGCAATGCCTACATATCCCCGCGTAACCTGTGGCCTGCAATTCTGGGGAACCAAGTGACGGGCGGACACCCTAACATGACTCTTCTCAGTACCACCACGGGAGCGACGACTACATTTACAATTTCGTCCAATAATTGCGGTGGTGTTTCGTACCTTCAGTGCCAACTACCCTGTCCCGGATTTACCTATACAGTAGGATGCCAGTTCCACATCGTAATCGGCAATTCTAACCCCTATACCGGAACCTGGGCAGCAGCAAACGGAAACTGGCTGGCCACGGCCGTGAGTAACACGTCCTTTTCGATTCCCCTTCACTCCACTGGATTTCCGGCGCTTCCCGCCAACGGCACGTTCATCTTCGACTGGCTGCCCTATGGCGCACATATCCGCCTGAAGTCCTCGTTTAATGTAGCTGGATTTTGCAGTAACAGTTCGCTGACCGACAAATGCCCGTATGAGAAGGTCATTCTCAACACCCTACAGGTCTATGGCCTGGTTCTGCTGGACGGCACGATTCCGTCAGACAATTGGGATTCCGGCATCGTAAGCAGCGAGTTCGATCCCGAACCCCTGACGGACGCCACGACTGATTTGCGCACCAATGCTGCGTTCCAAAGTATTGAGCGATACTTCGAAGTGGTGGATGCGAGCGGGCGGCAGGTCGACTTTACGCCGTACACGAACCTAAACAACCAGATCGGGCTGACGGCGCACAACCGGGTGACCGTGACCGTGAGCAGTCCTGGATACACTCCGGCTTCCATGGATGTGCAACTGCAGGGAACCGCGGTGGGTACAGACCGGGAGCGCATCGGCATGGCGACGGGAACCACGTACCAAATAAACTCTTGGGTAACAGGAAATGACGACACCGCCGTCACTTACGCAATGTCGCCACCGGTAACGGGAGCCTCGGTTTCGGGGAGCGGTTTAATTACTGCACCGTCCTCCGTGTCAGGCGTGACCAAAACTACAGTTACGATCACTAGTATTGCGGACAGCACCGCCAATGCCTATGTCGAGATATACTTCATCCCAGTGTCCGGAGATGGTTCGATCCGTCTAAACTTTGGGCAGCACAGCACGAGCTACACAGATCATCTCGGTAACGTCTGGTGGGGTCAGAATGTGAGCAGAAGTTTCAATTCCACGTATGAGATTGGAGGCGGGGTTGGCTTTGCATACCTGGATGGAACCTGGCTATTACATCTATCTAACTGGAGCGGAACGGTTGATGCTCAGCTCTACGGTCAGAGCACGAGCGCGGAAAACGATACCAACCTCACGATTGTGGTTCCCAATGGAAACTATAATCTTACTCTTTATGGCGAACCCGGATTTGGAATCACTGCTTTGGGGCACAATGTCTACGATGTGGAAATCGGCGGCACAATTGCCGCCAGCTATAACGATGGCTTCCAGCTGGCTGGAGGCGTGTATAGGGGTTACACGTCACAATACAACGCCTCGGTCTCCAACGGAATTTTGCAGTTTAACGGGAGAATCCGGGAGTACGATACGTCTGGTTACGGTATGTCGCTGAGTTCTTTGCTCATCAGTCCTGGGGGCCCGGGCTCGAGTCCAACGCGGATCGTGAACTCCATCGTCAATAACGCGATTGTTCATTAGCTGGTCGCAACGACTCTCAATCCGTAGCTGGCGATACGTATCGTGCTGTTTGCGCATTGAAGTCGTGTCGTTTTCTCTCCTGCCGGATATAATTTCAGTAGAACTAGTATATTGATTCCCATTTAAAATATCAATGACTAGACGACAGAAAGAGTGTCCAGCTTGTACTTCCAGCGAAAAACCACGGGGGTCTCATTGATTTCCTGGAGGTAGAGTTCAATCCGCGACTTCAACTCGTCGGCTGAGGCGACGCGGATGCCGCGCAGCAGAGTCCTGGCCATTTTGCCGAAGAAGGATTCGATCAAGTTGAGCCAGGACCCGTGCTTGGGGGTGAAGGTGAATTCAAAGCGGTTGGGCAGGGTTGCGAGGAAAGCCCGGGTCTGTTTGGAGATATGCGCAGAGTGGTTGTTGAGCACGATACGGATGCGTGCGCCCGCGGGGTAACGTGCGTCGGCCATTTGCAGGAATTCGATGAACTCCGCGCTACGATGCCGTTGGCGAACCAACCCGAGAACCTCGCCTGATACCAAATCGATGCCGGCCAGCAGGGACAGGGTCCCATGCCGGATGTATTCATGGTCTCGCCCTAGGGCGGAGTGCTTTCCTGGTGCTGGCGGCAGGTCTGGGGTGGTATTCTCGATGGCTGGAATACCGGGTTTCTCGTCATAGGAAAGCACGGCGATCAAATCCGAAGGCGGTGCGCCTTTCTCGCGCCAGATTTCCACCTCCCTGTAAACGTGCAGGACCTGTATCATTTTGGCGTCAAACTCAGGATCGCGTCGCTCCAAGTAGTACTGGATCTTGTGCGGATGTACCTGGTTGGCGCTGAGAATCTTGGAAACCGTTCCGCGCCCCAACTTGGCAAGGCTCGGGTGGCCAGCCGTTTGGCAGTGTGTGCGGACATGCTTGGCCAGCAACCTTGTGGTCCACAACTCTTGGGCATAGCCCAGATCCTTCGGCTTCTGGCATGCTAGGGAGACTACCCACGCTCGCGCTTCCGCCGTCAGCGTTGGTCGGCGGCCCCGGCCCGGCAGATCGACCAACGCCTGCGCCATCCCCAAATCCAGGGCCTTGCTCACGCACCGCTCCACCCGCGGTCGGTTCGTGCCTTGGGTTCTAGCGATTTCGGAGACGCTGTCTCCCGCGTGATAGCGCAATAGAATCGCGGCCCGCTGCACCCGGCCGGCCGGTTCGCTTCGCGACTGCGAGAGCGCAGCCAGCATTTTGATCTCGCTGTTGCTCAACTTCAACTGGGCGCGGCGGCTGACGAAGGGCAAGCGACCAACCTCCTCGTAATTTCAACGAGGAGCTTACACCACAACACGCTGTATTGCAATATTATTATGGAATCAATGTACTAGTGAGTGCGGGGCGCCACGATTGTGAGTGCACTCACAGAGTACCCGACGACATCCACCGCAAATCGCTCAACTAAGGGCGGAGAATCGACGAAGCGGCTGGGACAAGGGCCAAGAGTGCTACCTCTTGCCCAGGATGAACCCTGCCGGCGGCAAGGCACCCCTTTGACACGTGTCGAGCGTCAGTTTGGGGACGTAAAGCACCTGAGCAGCTTGCGACCTTAGGGAATCTGGGAGAAGACGAAGCTCTGAAGGTTAATCCATTCGACCCTCTGGAGTCTTTGACCGCTCCGCCTATCCCATCTATTCCCGCAGACCTTAGCAGCTCGAGCTACCTAAAAGCAATTGGCCTGATTCTTCGTGCCTTACCAGTCCGGGACTATTATAGCCGCGCTAGCCACATCTCGATATTCGTTGATCTCGTATGCAACCGTTATCGACTCGGCGGTCATTCCCGTTTCGAGCTGACCCACCCCCCCATGATTGTGGACAAGTTTTCGCATTTTTTCCGCCCCGCTATCCCTTCTGATTTCGCTTCGAAGATCACATTTCCTATCGGGGCCAAATCCGCCGACGTCAGCCTGCAGGTCTTAAACTAATAGGCCATTGACGACTGGCATTATGATGTGATACTAGTTGTCACGTCTTTCCGATACCGCATTGTTAGGTGTGGGTCTTTCTGGCCACCTTCACTGGCCCACGTGTGATGTGTGTATGCGCTGTCTCGGAGAAATACCCTCTCGGAGAAATACCCTGACGGCATTTCGCCTTCTTCGTCACCCAACGACAGCCTCGGCCCAAGTATCAGTTACTCAGGTGAAGTGTAGCTCCACGAACCTCATGGGAAAACTCTGGCGATAAGGAGATCGTCATGTCGCGTGCTATCCGCATAGTCTTCGGAAGAGTGTGGTTGTCGGTCGTTGTTTGCCTGTTGGGTGCACTCAGCTGGGGCCAGTCGCCACCCGTCGCTGATACCTATGTAACCTCTGCAATGCCCAGCCAGAACTTCGGCCATGGTACCTCGCTAGCCATGGCTAACCAGAGCAATGCCTTTCTTCGTTTCAACCTGTCGAACATACCGGCAGGCGCGACGGTGACTAAAGCCACGTTGCGACTCTACGTCGACGGTTTTCAGACGCCGGGACAGTTCGATGTATATGAGGTGGATCAGGCGTGGAACGAGTTTCTTTTGACGTGGAACAATGCCCCACCACTGGGCGTTTCCGCGACCGGCAACCATCCGACGTCGATCACCCTGTCCACCTTTACGACTTTCATTCTGGTGGACATCACGGGTCTGGTGCAGGAGTGGGTAAATGGCACGGTGGTGAACAATGGCGTGGCCCTGGCACTGACCGCGCCCGGCTCGTTCTCGTTTGAGAGCAAGGAGAACACGGGCACCAGTCACGAGCCGGAGCTGGAGATTGAGCTGGCCGGTGTGCAGGGACCTCCGGGACCACAAGGACCGCAGGGACCCCAGGGTCTGCAAGGCGAGCAGGGACTAGCCGGAACCAATGGTACGAACGGACAAGGCTTCACCTTCCGCAACGCCTTCGACAACGGCACTAACTACAACCCCTATGACGTGGTCACCTACAACGGCTCGAACCTATGACGCGACGGTGGCGATTCCCCCCGGCGGCGGCACGCCGGATCAGAACCCGAACTGGTCACTGATGGCGCAGGTCGGCGCGCAGGGACCGCAAGGAGCTCAAGGACCCCAGGGTAATCAGGGACCGCAAGGCCAAACCGGAGCCACCGGTGCGACCGGACCGCAAGGACCGCAAGGACCGCAGGGACCTGCGGGCAACGACGGTACCAACGGGACCAATGGCACGGGCTTCACCTTCCGCAACGCCTTCGACAACGGCACTAACTACAACCCCTATGACGTGGTCACCTACAACGGCTCGACCTATGACGCGACGGTGGCGATTCCCCCCGGCGGCGGCACGCCGGATCAGAACCCGAACTGGTCGCTGATGGCGCAGGTCGGCGCGCAGGGATCGCAAGGAGCTCAAGGACCCCAGGGTAATCAGGGACCGCAAGGCCAAACCGGAGCCACCGGTGCGACCGGATCGCAAGGACCGCAGGGACCTGCGGGTAACGACGGTACCAACGGGACCAATGGCACGGGCTTCACCTTCCGCAACGCCTTCGACAACGGCACCAACTATAGCCCCTATGACGTGGTCACCTACAACGGCTCGACCTATGACGCGACGGTGGCGATTCCCCCCGGCGGCGGCACGCCGGATCAGAACCCGAACTGGTCGCTGATGGCGCAGGTCGGCGCGCAGGGACCGCAGGGCCAGCAAGGACCGCAGGGCCCACAAGGACCGCAGGGCCCACAAGGACCGCAGGGCCCACAGGGACCGCAGGGCCCACAGGGGAACTTTCCGCCGGCGCAAAGTTGCCCCAGCGGGGGCTACATGCATGGTTGGGACACCGCCGGCCACGTTGTTTGTGATCCGCCGTCGACGTGGTCTGGGTTATTCATTCCGAACATGCCACGCCCGACAAATCCAGCTGTAGACTGTGCCGGAGGTGCGTGCGTGGGCGTTGATTCGGTTGGCTTCTACTGCATTCTTCCGAGCGGCGCTTCATGTCCACGATAATGGCCTCAAGATTGTTCTGCTCTGCTTCGCGCTCGCCTGTTGCTCTTGGGCGCAGGCGGCTGGATTCGTCACCGATTTGTGGACCCGTCAGCGCGTCGCCGAGCACATCGAGCGCACCATCGGGGTTGGCCATCACGTCGATCACACCGGTCGGCTGTTGCACGCCATGAACCGGAGCCCGCAGAAACCCTCCCGCAAAGCCGTAGAGCGCGAGGCATTTGCAACGGCTCCTCAGGGAGCTTCACGGCGGAATCTCGACGCCATCTATTCCGCCGAGGGCAAGAAATAAGTACCAGCGCACCAGCAGGAACAAGTTCAAGCTACTCTGTTCCAGCGCATGAACCGGCCGGACGGCCGGAACCTGGAACCGCCAACCCCCCCGAGCCCCTGTGCTCGATGTTGATGTTTCCCTCATCGGAGAGGCGTGTACGACACCTCCTGCGAGGACATTACTCCTCGGTCATCGCTCCTACGGACTCATTCGCCAATCCCGTTTGGCTCTTCCTTCGGACATAAGAAGCGGCAGGGTCGTTCTATTGCCGGAATGTTCCGATTATTCCGCCTTGGCCAGAATGCACCCATTCATGGCATCGCGAAGATCCTTGTTGAAGTGAATGATGCTGTTAACAGGACACATGCTTTCCATCTGCCGCACGGAAATGACGCCATGCTGTACTTTGTCAAGCCGATAATCACCTTCCCGATTTAAGCGCGCCTGGTCTCGGCAAGTCGATGCGGTCACTGATATTGTGTCTCACTCTTCGGACTGCTCGTGAGACTACGGGCGAAAGGCCTTGGAAGTCGTGGCGCATCGCAGACTCGCGACAGAATCGCTCCCCAGCTGAAGCCCCATTGCAAAGGGGAGTCGCAGTCAGAGGCGGTCTGACTCTGCAGCGTCGATGCTAACACCCGTGTCTGCTGCGTCAAGTAGTTGCAGGCGACTGTAACCAAAGCAACATCCTACTGGTTACTTTCGTGCTCGCCCCAACTTCCTTCTCGACTAATCGCATGCCCGTAGGACACCGATAGTTGCTTTATGGAGCTCCTAAGCTGAGCTGCATAGCTCGACCTATTTACAAGAGGTTCTTATGAGATATCTTCTCGCGATTTTCGTATTCATCGGGTCGATGTGGGCCCAAACTTGCACAATTACGTCTGATACGACCCCTCCGGCTGTTGATGCTGGAGCCACCCACGCATTTACCGCCAGTTGTCCCAGTCCAGTGTGGAGTGTCAGCGGGCCTGGGTCCATCGATTCCTCGACTGGGGTATACACCGCTCCCGCGACGGTATGGGCTCAAGATGTGTCGCGAGGATTTCAGCTCCTCCCGAATAACAGTGCATACAAACTGCCAATTAACGGTCTGTCAGTAGATAGCCGTTCCTCATACTGGTTGCAGCGAATAATCGACGATCACACAAGCATTCCGTCTTATCACAATTTCAAGCTGCTTCCGCCGGGACTGCTGAATTTCTATGACAATGTTGTAAACAACTCGGCACCTACCCAACTGATGCACTTCTACTATGGAGGGCCGTACCAGGGCACACGCTTTCCCGTCCCCATGCCCCCCAATGTGAACATGCAGAACGGCTGGTCGCAAGATGTCGCGGCTAACCTCGATCGACACATCTTCTCCATCAATAACCAGACGGGTGACGATGCCGAGATGTATAACTTCTACATCGACTATCGAACCATAGCGATTACGCCCGGCAACCCGACATCTATTGCCTATACGACGCACGCCATTCGCACCCTTCAGAACCCGATTCGTGTTTACATCAGCGGCATCACTGGCGGGTGCTCCATTCTTAATGGAAACTACATGGCGACGGTGGTATCTCAAACTTCGGGCGTAGGGGGGACGCTGAGCGTACCTGTGAACACCACGGGGTTAGCGTGCTCGATGGGCACTCCGATCATGGCGTCCAGCGCTGTGAATTGTCCGTTATGTAACTCCGCTGGCGGACAGCATTGGTTCCCTTACTCAAATGCCATTACCGGCGGAGTCGATGCAGCGGGGTCGCCGTTAAGCGCCACGTCAATTCACACCGAAGAGTGGTGGAATGTCGTCCAGCAGGGCATTCTTGATCCCGCCTGTAATTGTATAACGCTGGGCCACGCGATACGCACAACTCTCAGCAATGCCTACATATCCCCGCGTAACCTGTGGCCTGCAATTCTGGGGAACCAAGTGACGGGCGGACACCCTAACATGACTCTTCTCAGTACCACCACGGGAGCGACGACTACATTTACAATTTCGTCCAATAATTGCGGTGGTGTTTCGTACCTTCAGTGCCAACTACCCTGTCCCGGATTTACCTATACAGTAGGATGCCAGTTCCACATCGTAATCGGCAATTCTAACCCCTATACCGGAACCTGGGCAGCAGCAAACGGAAACTGGCTGGCCACGGCCGTGAGTAACACGTCCTTTTCGATTCCCCTTCACTCCACTGGATTTCCGGCGCTTCCCGCCAACGGCACGTTCATCTTCGACTGGCTGCCCTATGGCGCACATATCCGCCTGAAGTCCTCGTTTAATGTAGCTGGATTTTGCAGTAACAGTTCGCTGACCGACAAATGCCCGTATGAGAAGGTCATTCTCAACACCCTACAGGTCTATGGCCTGGTTCTGCTGGACGGCACGATTCCGTCAGACAATTGGGATTCCGGCATCGTAAGCAGCGAGTTCGATCCCGAACCCCTGACGGACGCCACGACTGATTTGCGCACCAATGCTGCGTTCCAAAGTATTGAGCGATACTTCGAAGTGGTGGATGCGAGCGGGCGGCAGGTCGACTTTACGCCGTACACGAACCTAAACAACCAGATCGGGCTGACGGCGCACAACCGGGTGACCGTGACCGTGCGCAGTTCTGGATACACCCCGGCTGCTATGGATGTGCAGCTACAGGGGACCGCGGTGGGTACAGACCGGGAGCGCATCGGCATGGCGACGGGAACCACGTACCAAATAAACTCTTGGGTAACAGGAAATGACGACACTGCCGTCATTTACGCAATGTCGCCAACACTACCAGGAGCTTCGGTTTCGGGGAGCGGTTTAATTACTGCACCGTCCTCCGTGTCAGGCGTGACCAAAACTACAGTTACGATCACTAGTATTGCGGACAGCACCGCCAATGCCTATGTCGAGATATACTTCATCCCAGTGTCCGGAGATGGTTCGATCCGTCTAAACTTTGGGCAGCACAGCACGAGCTACCGGGATCATCTCGGCAACGTCTGGTGGGGTCAGAATGTGAGCAGAAGTTTCAATTCCACGTATGAGATTGGCGACGGGGTTGGCTTTACATACCTGAACGGAACTTGGACAGCGCACGCGTCTAGCTGGAGCGGAACAACGGATGCTCAACTCTATGCGCAAAGCACTTCAGCGGAGAACGATATCAACCTGTTCATCGTAATTCCCAATGGTTCATACAATCTGACTCTTTACGGGGAGCCAGGGTATGGTATAAGCTCCTTGGGTCACAACGTCTACGACGTTGAGATAAATGGAGCGGTGGCATCAAGTTACAACGATGGCTTCCTGCTAGCCGGAGGTATGTATAGGGGTTACACGTCACAATACAACGCTAGGGTCTCCAACGGAATTTTGCAGTTTAACGGGAGAATCCGGGAGTACGATACGTCTGGTTACGGTATGTCGCTGAGTTCCTTGCTCATCAGTCCTGGGGCTCGCCCTCGCATGTCTCCAACACAATGGTTGTCTTTGGAACCTCCCACTGCGCGGGAATAGCTTCAGCCGGGGTAGGTTTCGCTCGGCTCCGATATGAGTAATATGCTGCTTGGGAGGAAAATAGCAGTCGGCGGAGATGTTCTAGGCCTTCAGAATCTTCGCTACTGACTCCGGCTTCGGGCGCCAGTCGAACTCCACCGGGAGTACCGACTCGGCGCCCAGCAACATGTCCTGCCAGAGAAGGAGTCTCAATTTGACTCCATTCGCATTCCGACCGCCAAAATGTTCAAAGGCAATAGCAGCGTATTGATTAAAGGTAGGGAGCAATTGGTGCAATCGTAAGGACCCTTAGCTGGATTGCCGCTCGTTTCTGTCAGATCCGGACCAAGCGGCGTACCAGTGCCCGAACCTGTCGGCAAACCGTTTGATTCCGAGGAGGACTTATTGCGGTCGAAAAGTCTACGAGGGAGAGCGGAGCGGTATAGTGGAATTGATGGAGTGGAATCGCTGGAGCACGTGTTGGCCGGCGCGGACGGGGGTGCTAACGGTTGTTCAAGTGGGCATTTCGCCGTGTTGACGAGCCCTCGCGTTGGTTAACAAGGCAAATCAATTTAACCTCAACCGATGACACTTCAACGAGGCCGAATGGTTACAGAATCTTCGGGGTTCGGACCGCTTGGTGTGGATGACTTCGTACGCGGATCGATTCGGTAATTTAGGAACGATATCCATGTTGGCGACGCGATTCAACGGGGACGGCGAACTGGATTCGGACGCCGGCGCAACTCGTCTTGGGAGTGCTGCATCAGAAGCGACGGAACACACGGATGGGGCTGTAAACCCAACGCTGCGATCCAGCCTTGGCCGCGCGGGAATTCTGCCTCATGCTAAGGTCAAAGATCGACGCTGCAGCGCTGGTAGTTATGTCTATACTTCTATCTCGGGAAAAGCGAGTTGGAGCATAAGAAAGCTTTCCTTTATGGACGCTGGGGTTCCTGCAAAGGTTCTTCCGTTCAACATCGATTACAGCGCACTGCAATTTCTTGTAACTAGGCGCGTGGGACGCCGTGAGCTCATTCCGAATGCACCACGCTGTTAAAAAGTCTGGCACAGGGAAGAGGCTCGGAGGATGATGACGACGACCGCGAAGCAACCACCAGGGATTGCCGTCCAGGCGTTCTGGCTGACAGCGTCGAAGTTCATCGCCGTACTCCTCAACATCGGATTGCCGATACTCCTGGTTCGCCTGATGGCCCAGGCTGAGTATGGCGTCTATAAAGAAGCATTCCTGTTCGTGGGGACGGCCGCCAATGTGGCCACGTTTGGAGTCGGCATGAGCGCGTTCTATTTCATGCCTCGACATCCAGAGCGCGGCGGGCAGATCGCGTTCAATATTTTGGTTTATAACTTCATTGCTGGATGGATTCCTCTTATCGTTCTAGCGTTCTATCCGCAGCTACTTAAGTCCCTTTTTCGCACCAGTGCCCTTGGACCCCTGGCGATATTGCTCGGTGTTCTGGTGCTATTCACACTGACGTCGAGCCTCGTTCAACAGATCCCGACTGCACTGCAGGATGTTCGATATTCCACGATCTTTATTGTCGGAACCCAGTTGACGAGAGCACTTATGGTGGCGGGTGCCGCCATTTTCTTTCGTTCCGTAGAAAGCCTGATCATCGCAACGATTCTTAATCAATTGCTTTCGATTGCAGTTCTATTATGGTATTTGCATGGCAGATTCCCGCGCTTCTGGACTCACTTCGACTGGGAGTTCTTCAAGGAGCAGTTGGCCTATGCGCTTCCTTACGGTGCGTTCGGATTGCTGTGGGTTATCCAGAAAGACCTTGACAACTACTTTGTTAGCGCCTCTTTAGGGCCCCGCGATTATGCCATCTACGCTGTCGGCTGGCTGGATGTCCCCTTGATTACGTTGATCTTGGAGTCCGTTGTATCGGTAATGATCGTCAGGATCAGCAGTCTTCAGCAGGAGGACCGTAAAGCGGACATCCGCTACGTAACCGCAGCAGCTACCAATCGCCTTGCGGCTATCCAGTTTCCGCTATTCATGCTTCTGTTGGTTGCGGGACACGATCTCATTGTTCTGCTTTACACCAGGGCGTATGAGAAGAGCGCCAGTATTTTCCAAATAAGCATTTTGCTGCTGCCGATAGGCGTGTTTCTGCTGGACCCCATCGTTCGCGCATACAAAGAGCTGCGTAACTTTGTATTAGGAACGCGCATCGTCTTCTTTGCCGTTCTGTTTTGTGTTCTCTTTCCCGTTGTCCGACATTTCGGAATGATAGGTGCCGCAATAGCGGCTGTTGCCGCCCAAGTCATTGAGCGAATACTAATAGGCTGGAAGGCTGCGCGGGTAGTTGACGCGAGATTGGCGGATCTCGCACTGTACATCGATTTGTTTAAGGTGACGGGGGTTACGATTGCCGCCGGACTCGCTGCCCATACAGTCCGAAATCTCATCAATCCCAATCTCTTGATTCCCCGCATAGCGGCGGTGACGATATGCCTTGGCGGGATCTACTTGGCAGGAATGTTCTGGTTCAGGCTTCCGGGCCGAGAGACGCTGTCTAAGGAAAGGATTGTCTCATTCGCACGGTCAACCTGGGCACGAATGAACCGCGCGTAGCAA
This sequence comes from uncultured Acidobacteriaceae bacterium, assembly GCA_963794545.1. Classification (GTDB taxonomy): domain Bacteria; phylum Acidobacteriota; class Terriglobia; order Terriglobales; family Acidobacteriaceae; genus Bog-257. Next base: position 164,965 of record CAWCEH010000004.1, on the reverse strand, counting down.
AACTCCCGCTTGTAGATCGCCATTGCCATTCACCCATCCAACTGCTCCTCGGAATACGAACGAAATGTAGGAAGTGTCTTGGCAGTAATGAGAATCGGGTCGCTTGTAAATGTTTGGGTTAAATTCGTTGCGGTTATATGGGACTACCTTGAAAAGAGCCACAACTCGGTGAAACAGAAGGATTACCACTGTCTCCTCCTTATTATGCTTGGTTGTGACGGGAAACCGTCATGGTGACCTGTTAAAGTCAGAGTATCATTATCCTGCGACACGAAAACCATGTTGGCTATGGCTTGGTTATAGTCCTCGATACGCTACAGTGTGCTAATGCAGGTAATTGGTTCAAAATTGCTTCCGAGGTGAGGCGGGTTCCGTTTTCGCTGGCTAGAAATTGTAAACTCTCGCCGCTCCAATCACCAGCACCAGCGTGATGGTAGCAATCGCAATCTCCCCAATGGCGCCAACCAGCAGAGGACGCAGTCCCTGAGCACGAAGTTGGCGAAAGTTCGTACGCAGTCCGACACCTGCGAAGGTCAGCAGAAACGCCCATCGGGAAAGATTTCCGAGGTTCCCGAGTTGTCCCTTATTGAAGAATCCGGCAGTTGCCAGCAGAGAGATCAGCAGGAAGCCGAGTACAAACTTGGGAAACTTCCGCCACAGGAATGCGGCCTTGTTCTCAACCTGACGCGCTCCTCCGCGTGCAGCAAAATAGATTGCGAAGCCAAGCACGACGAAGCCGATCGTCGCATTGCGCGTAGTTTTCGCGAGAACAGCGATCTTCCCGGCGGCGTCTGAGTAGAGAGCCCCGGCCGCCGTGGCCTCGGCAGTATTATCGACCGCCAGACCAGCCCAAAGTCCGTATGCGTGGTCGCTTAAATGCAGCATGTGCCCAATGACTGGAAATACGAAAAGAGAAATTGCGCCTAATGCGAGAATAGCCGCGATGGCATAAGAAGCGTCTTCGTCGTCGGCTTCAATGGCACCCTGGGCGGCGATAATGGCCGAAACGCCACAGATCGAAGAGCCGACCGCCAGCAGACTTGTGAGTTTCGGATTCAACCCAAAGATACGCCCGAGAAATGCCATGAAGAGAATAGACAGTGCAAGTTCAATGGCAACGAGTACGAGGCTAATCCCACCAAGCCTCACGACATCGCCTAAGATAAATCTTGCACCCAGCAAGACGATACCCGTTTTGAGGAAAAACTCGTAAGTTCCAATTCCCGCCTGGAAGACATTTGGAAGCTCGATCGCGTTACCAATCACGAGGCCGATTAGAATGGCCCAGAGCACGTACTCAATATTGGGTATGTGCATATGATGCGATTTGGCATACAGCGTGATTGACTGCTCGATCAGTTTACCGAGGTAGCCAATACCGGCAAGAAGCATCACTCCTGGGACGTAGCGCAGGAGCTTATGCCCGGGGTGAAGAGGTTCAACGCGAGGTAATGCCAAAGATCCCTGTGCCATATCCATTGTCCCTATGACCTGTCGAATGTTGTTACCACGGGACCTTGTGGATCAGTCCCAACCGTATCAGCAATGCCAAAACGAGCGCCACTGCTACGGCCCAGCCGTCTACGGTGAGGCCTCTGGCACGCGATGCGCTCGTGTTATCAGTTCCTTTTGCCAACGTAAGTCCTCCTTCGACGGACCCGATTACCGGTGCCAAGTTCGGTTGAACCGCGGGAACAGGCCCGCTCTGCGCGCGGTCGTTCATTCCCCAACAAAATTTGAGAAGTCACTTTATACCACAGGAATGTTTCATTTCCGTCAAGGGCGAAGGCAGTCGTTCCCGATGCCAAGGGTCATTTCGGGAATTGCATCAAGGGTTACAAGGTGGGCGACTGAATACGCTCGTCTGCGACCGCGATCAGCGAATCGACGAGCAGATCGAAGTCCTCACGTTTGCTGCGATGATTTGTGATTGCGACACGAATTGCGAGCCTACCATTAACGCGTGTAGTGGAAGGGGCGGCGATCCCGCGTTCCTGCAGGTCAGCAACAATATCCCGATTCAGCCGGTCCAGTTCCTCGTCTTCCAACCCGGCGGCACGGTAGCGGAAACAGACGATATTTAGAGTTGGATGGACGAGCAGCTCCAGTGGGGGATTGGCTTCAACTAGTTGTGCAAGGTACTTTGCCTGTTGGCAATTCTTCTCGATCATCTTGCCCAATCGTTTGGTTCCATGTTCCTTTAGTGCGAACCAGATCTTAAGAGCGCGAAAGCTGCGCGACAACTCGGGTCCGAGATCGGTAAACCATTCTCCGCCACCGGCGAGACCGCGATCCGAATGCTGGAGGTAATCAGGACGCGTAGCGAATGCCTTCTTGTGCAATTCACCATCGCGTACCAAAACGCAACCCGCGTCATACTGCACGTACATCCATTTATGGAAATCGAATGCGATCGAATCAGAACGCTCGATCCCTCGAACCAGCGGACTAAGCGAATGGCTCAGGGTGCACAGTGCACCGAATGCAGCATCCACATGGAACCAAAGTCCTTCCGATTCGCAAATCCCAGCCAGAATCGCGAGATTGTCTATTGCGCCGGTATTGACGGTGCCCGCGCAACCGACCACACAAAACGGCTCGTGTCCAGCCCGGCGGTCCTCTTCAATCGCGAGCCGCAGTGCAACCGGATCGATCGCGAACTTCCCGTCCACGGGTATCTTGCGGAGAGAGCCATGCCCAAGTCCGAGTAGCTCGAGCGCCTTTGCCACTGAACTATGCGCTTCGCTCGAGGCGTAGGTGATCAGGGATTTCGGAGCACCTCCAATGCCTTCGGCGCGCACATCGCAGCCGGCGCGCGTGTTCCGCGCCACTGCCAGTCCGATCACGCTGCCCATCGATGTTCCACTCACCACCAGGCCGGTGGATTGCTCGGGATAACCAATGATCTCACGGCACCAGTCGATTACCCGACGTTCAATATACAAAGCACCGTGGTCGCGGCCACCGCAGTTTGAGTTCATGGCCGCTCCCAGCATCTCCGAAATAATTCCCGTCGCCAACCCGGTTCCATGCACCCAGCCCCAAAAGCGCGGGTGAATGTTGCCCGTGGGGTAGGGCAGAACCAGTTCTCGAAAGTCACGATACGTCTTGTCGATGCCTTGCGGCGCAACCGGCAAAGGTTCGTGCAGTCTGTGTTTTACGTCTTCAGGTATACGCTGCCAAACCGGTCTCCGGCGCACATCTTTGAGGTAGTCGATCGCCTCATCCAGAGCGTTGTGGGCCAGACGCCGAAATGCCTCCCAATCTTGGGGATCCAGTGATTCGTCCAAAAGAGCGTCGTAGTCAGCATCCAGCTTCTGCATGCTTGGATTGTAGCTTGCATGAGGGACAGCGAACAATGAAGTGGGCACCCGTGGAGTCCGCTGAATCGCGCGCGGTGTTGGTATGAGCACTTGGTAATATGGCGCTGCGAGCTCTTGTAGATCTTACTGAGTCGCAAATTTTCTCGGACGCGGGCGTTGGCTGCACATTCATTGTCCCGTGCTACACTGGCGGACATATCACTTAATCTAGGGTGGTTTCAAACTTGGCGGGATTTCTGGTCCAAAGCTTTGTTGGTCGTGTTTCCGCTTATTGAGTTTTGCATAATATAGTTACAGCGGGAACAGTTCCGCTTGTTGCCAGAAGGCGCAGACCAGGGTAGGCCGACGGCGCATCCGACGCAGCGCTTGGCGTGCGGAATCGCTCAACTGTCCAAAGGTGGTGGGGCAGAAGTTAGGTAATTCGTGCTGCTTCCAGTGTGACCACAGATACTCGACCGGGTTCAGTTCGGGAGCGTAGCCGGGAAGATACTCCAGCCACAAACGTCCTCGCTGTTGCTGTACGAACTGCCATACCGCACGGCTACGGTGACCGGGCAGCCCGTCCCAAACGATCAGCAGCTTGCCAGGAATGTGGCGCAGCAGATGGGAGAGGAACTCGATCTGCGGGCTACGGATCGCTCCCGGAAACAGGCGGAAGTAAAAGTTCCACCAGGTCACCCCCGCGATTGCCGACAAGGTCTTCCAGTTGAAGTGGTATTGCAGCACCGGCGTCTGTCCGCGTGGGGCCCAGGTACGGCAGCGGTGGGGGCGCTCGCTCAGCCCGCTCTCGTCGATGAAGACGATCGTGCGGCCTTCGTTTTTGGCCTTTTTTTTAACTCCGGCCAGCGCTTTTGCTTCCACCGTCGGATCTTGTCTTCGTCCCGCTCCAAGGCGCGGCCCGTGGGACGCTGACAACTCCATCCCAACTGCCGCAGGATGCGCCAAGCCTGCGAGGGATGGTAGGCAACCCCACATTCCTGCTCGATCAGATGGGCCACACGGTTGGTGGTCCACAAACTGGTCTCGTAGCCCAGAACTTCCGGACCGCGTTGGAGTGCCTGCTCGATCTTGCGGAGATCTTCCGTGCGCAAGCGTGGCTTACGGCCAGCACGGCCCGCCTTCTTCAGTCCGGCGCGGCCTTTCTCCCGTAACTCGGCCGCCCACTGACTCACCGACTGGCGGTGGGCTCCCACCCGCCGGGCCACTTCTGACTGACTGTAGCCCTTCTCCAGCAGCCGCGCGGCCTGCATCCGCCGCCGCTCCAAGGCCTCGAAATCTCTGCGAACTCCCGCCGGATTTCCCATGCCCACAACATAGCATGCAACTAAGGAAATGTCACTATATTATTCAATACTCAATAAGCTGGGGCCCCATCCTTTCGCTTCTTTTGCGAAAGGGTGGGAATGCGGAACCGTGCGCACCGAAACTGTCACTGTGTGGGTGCCCACCCGCAATCAAGCAACCACGGACACTTCGCCGTGTTGCTTACGCGTGGGCCTTACGGTAATCTCCACGTCCTGCCCGAGGGCGGTGAGAAAATCCATCAGCCGTTCGACGGAGAAAGCGCCCGAGCGGTTGCGCATCAAGGCGGAGACGTGCGGCTGCTTGATGCCCAGGATCCTTCCGGCTTCGGCTTGCCTGAGGCCGCGGCTTTTGATAAGACGGTAAATCTGCAAGGTGAGCTTGGCTTTCAACAGCTCCTGCTCGGGATGGGGAAGACCGAGGTCGGCAAAAACATTTCCGCTGCTTTTTTCCGGCTGGATGGACTTCTTCGCTCTCGTAGTCATGTCAGTTCTGCCTCTCTCTGTGTAGCCGTTCCGCCTCAGCCAGCCGGCGATGGATGAGGTCAAGGTCCTTCTTGGGTGTGGCGATACCCCTCTTCGATTTCTTCTGGAAAGCATGCAAGACGTAGATGGCCTCCGCATAGCGGACCACATAAACAGCGCGCCACGTGTCGCCGCGATGCTCTGCGATCACTTCCATTACGGACCCTCCGCCGAAACCTCGCAGCGGTTTTGCCGAGGGATCGGTCTCTCCCTGTTGCGCGGCATACAGGGCCTGGCCGATGTCGCGCCGGACCGCGCGCGGGAAGTCGCGCAGCTCCCTCCGGCTGGGACCGACCCATACCAGCGGGCGTGCCACTCCTGTCATTATACGTAAATACGTCTATTTGTATGCTTGTCAAGAACAAGCCCAGATCGCCGGGGCAGCGGCCCCGCCTCTCAGTTGAGTTTCCTTCCCGCTTTCTCTACCATCCAGAGTTCTTCAATCCTCTTCAGGCGGAATGCCGGTGGACAAGCTCCGAGTGCTGATCACGCGCGAACGCATCGCGGCGAAAGTGGCCGGGATGGGGCGGCGCATCAGCCAGGATTTTGCCGGTGAGCCTTCGAGTCACCCCGTCCAAGGAGTCAGGCCACGGCGGGGGGACTGTGATGCAGCTCACATGCTCCGGCGGCCCCGAAGCTGCTACGATATTAGGCAGTGCCTGCAGCCGCAATCGCGGCGTGGGACACGGGAGGATCAACATGAGGTGGATGTTACGTTCGAAAATTCACCAGGCCACAGTTACCGAAGCCGATTTGCGATACGTAGGCAGTATCACGATCGATGAGGAATTGATGGAGATGGTGGAACTGCTCCCCGGCGAGAAGGTGATGGTGGTCAGCAACACCAGCGGCGCGCGACTGGAAACCTATGCGATTCCGGGGCCGCGCGGCTCCGGGGTGATCTGCATGAACGGAGCGGCCGCGCACCTGATCAAGAAGGGCGAAGAGATCATCATCATGGGCTTCGAGCTGGCCAACGGGCCGGTTCCCGCCAAACAGATTGTGCTGGGACGCGACAATCAATTTGTGAAGTGGCTGGGCGAGAGTTGGCAGCCCGAAGACTTCCCGCGCATGTGCGTTTGACGGACGCCTTCGATCAGTGTTATTTTGCTTCTACACTGGAAAGGAGGGTGATCCAAAATATATGAAATCTGACAGTCATTGTTGTATCCCAAGTGAGGTGGCTGAGGCTTAGGGCTTCTGCTCTAAATCCTCGCAAGACTCGCATAGCTGTGAAGTCTGCCGCTGGGGCCACATAGAGTGGACAGCCTCAGGCCAATCCCAACAGCTGACCGGAAAGACCCGCTGGCGAAGAGCGCCGCGGGTCTTTTCTATTTTCGTCGGCGAACTCGCAGAAAAATTCTCGTTCGTTCGCGAACTTACAGCGAGTTCAGAAACGCGATCAAGTCCTGCTTCTGCGCGTCGGTCAGTTGCATCTGGAAGCGCTTGTCGTAGAAGTTCACCAGATCGTCGAGGCTCGCGGCTGCACCGTTGTGGAAATAAGGAGCGCGAGCGGCGATCCCGCGCAGAATCGGGCCTTTGATGCGGTTCACGTCGCTACACTTGCCGGTGATTAACCCTTTGCCCGGATCGGAAGTGTAGAACGACAGCTTGCGGTCGGCATTCGTCGGGTCAGGACAATTGGTGATGAGGTAAATAGGAAGGTCAGGCAGGTTCAGCTCGCGCAAAGCTGCCGTGATGTTCGGATCACTCTCATTCGGGAGTGCATGACTGGTCGCGATGTTGAGCGGAAGCGGCAAGGAATGGTTGCCAACGTTCGGAGTGTCGTGACAAGTCGTGCAGGTTCCGGCGATCTCTGGCGGATCGCCAAGCGCGGGATTGTCATTCAGGCCGCGAACCGAGGTGATCTTCAGCGGTGCCGTATTGAACAGGATCTCGCCGCGGGCGATTTGCGCTCGTGCCGCTCGTTGCTGGTCGGCGGAATCAGCCGAGCCATCCGTTGCAGCGTCTCCGGACCATTGCGTGTACAAGCTGAACACGTGAGGATCGAACGTGCCTCCATGAGGATCGTGACCGAGAGAATCGTTAATGCCTGGATAATACGATTGCGCCGATAGATTCAGCGCTCCGCCTTGCGCACCGTCGAGGAACAGCGCGCCAGCGCGATCGTCGCTCAGTTGTGCGGTGAACAGACCGAGCTCAAGGTTCACGATCGCCGACAGCTGCTCGTCCGACGGCGGATCCTTGGCTTGCGCGTGCGTCAAGGTCGCGTCCATCGCTTGATGCTTTAGATCGGAGATCAGATTGACCTTGAAGGTGCCCTCGTCGTTCAGCGGCTGCAGAGTTTCACGCCCATCCCACATTACGGTGCTGAGGAATTGGACACTCGTGCTCGGCAGCGGACGACGATACACCGAGATGATCGGCTGGCCAGTGCTCGGATCGATCGTGACGGCACAACCGTAAGGATCGTGAACAGGAGTGATGTTGAACTCCGCGTTCGCGGGCAGCGTCAGGCCAATTCGGATCAGGCCGTTCTGTAGCAATAGGCTGTGAGCAGTTGCGTCTCCGGTCTTGGCAGTCGGACAATTGGCTCCGTCCATGGGAGCGAATAGCGGATCCGCGCCGCCGCTCTGCAAGAACCGTTGCCGCACATCGCTGGCATTCAGGCTAAAGGCCTGGTCCGCTTGGTGGCAGGTCGCGCAAGTGCGCCCATTTGTTCCCAGCTGTTGGAAGAAGGGATTGCTTTCGTCAATGTCTCCCGCGGTGTTGTACGTCGCCACGTACCCAGTCGGATCGCGGAAAGGCTGTAGGTTCTTGATGTAAACAACAGCGGCAACAAGGCTGAGTGAAAAGCAGAGCGTAGCAAGCGCTATCTGCGTAGGCTTTCGCAGGCGTTTCATGGCACACCTCCTATGTGTGTTCGTCGACTTGAGGTTCGAGGTCAGCAGAGGTGATAGATAGATCACCGACGTTCTCAGTAGAGTTCGTGCAGAATCTGATCCCGCCCCCACGTCGTGTGAAGTCAGAGAGTGCACGCGACTGGCCAGAAGACCTGCCAGCGCTGCGAAGGGGAATCAAAAACCTAAGTCTCCGCTTTGCAAGGATCAGGCAAGCGACCGCAGCTCTGCGCAAAGCGTTCGCAGACCTGGTGTGGAAAGGAGACTATCTTAACGGCGAGTCGTGACTATCCATACGGATAGTCGAATCTGTGCACACGGTTTTCCCGTCCTCGGCTAAGAGGACTGTTATGGACCGGCCGCGTCTACTGCGATGGGGTGTTGTTCGACGGCAAACCGTGCGGTCCAACAGGAGCTTCTCCCGGTTTCAGTTTGCGGCAGCAACCGCTGACCATGTCGCCCTGAGGCAAATTAACCTGCGCTGAGTACGGGAAAGTTTCCTGGCGCTGAGGATCGGTGCATGAAGCTTTAGTGATGGTCGCCGACAGCGCGTAACCTCCTCCCATCGGAGCGAGGCCGTTTTGTCGCTGCCACACCCACACTTTCTGATCTGGTACCCAGTTGAATCCGCCGAGGAAATCCTGGTCCGGCTGATTGATGCCAAGATATCGCGCGCCCCACGAGACGAACTGTATGCTCCACTTTGGCCCTTCACCAAAGCAGACCATGTCAGGCGGTTTCGGCGGAGGAGCCTGGCTCGCAGGCTTAGCGGGCGCAGGAGCTTGCTCCAAGGGGTTTGTCGTGTATTGCGCGTGGGCCGAGATCACAACGAATAGGCAGAACAGTATCGCGATAAAGGCAAAAGCCCTTGGTGACATGAAATCCTCCGGAAAGGGAATGGTCTCCGCAATGCCGCTGTGCCGTCAACTGATATTTTGCCGGACTCTCGTCAGCCCTTGGCGCACGACCTGCTCGATGGAATCCCTCAAACCCATTCCCGGCAGCTCTCCTTCTTGCACCCACCTGACCTCGCTGACGTCGCTGCCCGCTTTGGCTTCTCCTGAGGTCAGGCGGCAGAAGTAGTCGATTAGGACGTAGTGATACTGCGCACGTCCATGCTCATCCCTGAAGATGCTGTCGAAGACGTTCGAGCACCTCGCCCGGCTCAACCTCGAGACCCGTCTCCTCCAATACTTCGCGGCGAATGCCATCGCGAAGCTTCTCCCCTAATTCCAACATGCCGCCGGGAACAGACCACTCTCCTTTCAGCGGCTCAGTCGCACGGCGCACCAGCAGGACGCTGTCCCGATCAACGATCACCGCGCCAACTCCGATGATGGGCTGTTCGGGATAATCGCGTCTCATCGCGGGAGCCATTCGTCAGGCGGAAGGCGTTCCTCTGGCTTCATTGGGCAAAGAAGTCGGCGGGGGCAAATCCCACCAGCCGCCAGCCCTTGCCACCGAGGTTCAGGTGGAAACGCATTTGGGTGTCGCGCCGCAGAGTGGCTTGCGACGGATCCGCTGGCGTGGCCTCCATCTCGATCTCAGCCGTCGCCGATCCATGGTTCCTATCGGACGTAACCTGCAACAGTTGGTAACGGAACCTGATTGCATCGTACTGATCGAAAAACGCTCGCAGCTGGTCGCGAACCTGAGCGTAGTCGGTCATCTGTTGTTGGTCGAAGATAGCCAGCACCTGCTCGATATTGTGTCCCTCCATTCCGCGTTGCAAAGGTCCGAACACGTCCCGTACGACCTGGTCATTGAGATCCGGCTTTTCTTCGCCGGAGGGCGATGGCTGCTCTGGCGCCGACGCCGGAGGCTGCTGATTTTGCGCAAGTAGCTGGGTTGCTCCCGAGGGAGTGGACCCAATGCTCCAGCCAGATGGGCGCGCAATTACCGGATTATGGTTTCCTGAGCCACCTTGCCCGGCGGATTGGTCCTGACGCATTTTCGCAACCGTGCTGAGCGCCCCGGTGACACCCCCGCACTGCAATACGGTCGTCAGAAGAACCACAGGCAGCAGCGTGAACCCGCCGATAAACGGCATGCGCTTTTGCATCAACGGCTTTCCGTTTCTCTCGCTGATTCCAACAAGAAGCATGGCCTCCCAATGTATTGGCGAAAGCTGCCGCATGGCTTTCGCCAGGAATTTTCTCAGACTCGAAAAGCAAATCTGTCGCGCGCGTCGCTAGCCCTTTTTTGGATGCGGCGTGCCAATGTACGGAAACTCCTTGAGAATGTCGGTGTGCGGTTTAAGGCCGTCTGGCGGGATTTCACCCTTGGAGAGGAAAGCGAGCCGATGATCGATGACATCGTCGGTAAAAGCGCGGCCGTTGGGATACTTTGCGGGCTTCGAAGGATTAAAACTCAGCATGTCGGGCAGCAGGCCGTCGGCGTCGATCGCGGCGATTGCTTCTTCCCGGGTGTAATTGCCGGTATGCCCCATCAAGTGGACGAACAGATCGAGCCAGCACTTGCGATCGTTAACCGGCTCGCTGGCGTTGTACTCCTCTTTGGTCTCGTCGGTGTTGAAGAAGCTGCTGACCGAAGGGTGACCGGCGCGATCGACATGCAGCAGCTTGCCGTCGCGGCGCACGCTGCATCGCCCCCAGATGCGGATCTCAGGCTTGGCGCCGAGCTCACTGGTCGGTAGCTCAATGACCGTCGAGAACACATTGGCTTCCGTATTCGAATCTATGCCGGTCCATGGAGACTTGCCGCCAAGGTGGGGCGCGGTGAAGTTTCTGCCGCCCTTGGTATCGAACAGGTTCTTGATGCCGTCAAAGTCGAAAAAGAAGGCGTCGCTGCGACTGCCGGCGAAGAACGTGTACCCGCCCGACTTGACGATGTTGGGTTTGGCGCCGAAGGAGACCTCGGCATCGGAGATGATCTTCGTTCCGACCGCTTCGACCGAGCGGGCTTCGGCGCCTTTCGCGACAAAAACGTTGACCGTCTGCTTGCCGTTTTGCGGCTGCGAGAACACATAGCTGAACGCAATGTCGTTCAAATAATCGCCATCGTTGTCGATGGCGAGCCGGTAGATAGCGTCGGGATGGAGCGCGTCGGCATTCGGATTGGCATTGAGGATGAGCACAGTCCTTGCCGAGTCGGTGGGCGACTGGAAAGCGTAGAGGTCGCAGAGGTCGAGTCTTTGGTCCCCAAGCGGCGGACCGAGGCTAAGGCCGGTAAAATGGTTCGACATTTTTTTCTCCCTTAGAAAATTGAAAATGCGATCGTGTTCTTCGACAGAATAGTAACCCGGTATTCGCTTTTTGCCGTTTCGGCACGGGGAAGTATACGCCCGTCTCTCCAACCGGCCCTCTTCGGTGCATCTTGCCTCTTCGAGGCCTCTCTTCTGCCTTCCGCGTGTCCTGAACGCCTGTAGTCGCCGCCCATCAAATGATGATCGGGGTGCCGGAATTTGGCCACTCATGCATAATACTTGTTAACCCTGCTGGATGTAGCAAGGTGCCACATGGCGATGGACGATCCCAAACGTGAGCCGGAGCCTTTTGACGCCTCCGAGCCCAGCTCCGAACCGCCCGATCCGAAGCCGAAGGCAGGCTGGGTTCATTCGGCGCAACTTTCTGGAGGCAGAAGGGTTACGGCTTATGTGGGCAGCATCGCACTAGATCGAGTCATGCTGGTTGGAGGAGCCGCTCAGGGGACGGCGGAACCACCGGCCAAGCTACGGGGCGAATTGACCGAACCTGTCGTACTTGAGATGCTCAGCGACGCCGAGGTCATGCTACGCGTGGCCGCGGGCGACGATGTCGCTTTCGATTATCTGGTGGAGAAGTATCGCCGCCAGATGATCAGCTTCATGCACCGCATGACCCACAATCAGGCGGTGGCGGATGAACTCGCACAGGAGGTATTTCTGCGCGTTTATCGCTCCCGGCAAAGCTATGCTGCCAGCGCGAAGTTCACCACCTGGCTCTATCGCATTGCGACCAACCTGGCGGTGAATCACGCGCGCGACACCAAGCACGAACGCCCGGAGAACATCGTCAATCTCGATGAACCTAACGCCGATACCGGCATGACGATGGACGTGGCCGACGGAAGCTTGAACGCCGAGCAAACCATTCTCCGCCGGGAAAGGTTGGCGGCCATTCGCCGCCAGGTGGAGGCGTTGCCCGAGCGCCAACGCACGGCCGTGATCATGCACAAGTACCAGAACATGGATTACAAGCAGATTGCGGCGGTATTAAAGTTAAGCGAGTCGGCAACTAAATCGCTGCTGTTCCGGGCGTATGAAACGCTCCGGGAGACGTTGAAACAGTTTTTATAAGTAGGAAGTAGGGTGCGGTTATGATGTGCGAGAAGCTTCGCGCTGATTTCCTGGAAGCGGTTCTAAACGGGCCGGAAACGGCTTCGCCTCAGTTGCAGGAGCACCTGCGGAATTGTGCGGCCTGCGCGCGTGAGTTGGCTGCGTTCCAGCAGACGATGTCTGTTCTGGATGAGTGGCAGGTCCCAGAGCCCTCCCCATATTTCACTACCCGGTTGCGGGCGCGGATGAGCGACGCAACGGCTATGCAGCCTCGCGGTTGGCTGGCGTGGTTGCGGAGACCGGTGGTGGCAGCGGCCGCTGTGGTGTTGGTTGCAGCTGGCGCCGGACTTTTGGAGATGGGCCGCATGAATCGCGACGGCAACACCCTGGCGACCAACGACCAGCCCGGCGTCGTGCGCGTGAATACTACCCCCGGCACCGCGGTTGGTGACCTGCAATACCTGGACAAGAATGCCGATCTATTTTCTGATTTCGACGCTCTTGACGGGCAATCCTCCCCGGAGTAAGAAGAAGTCGTGCGCGCCGCCAAGTCAATTCTCGTAAGCCTGGTGCTGGTTTTCAGCGCAATTCCTGCGCTCGCGCTTTTTCCCGCTTGGCAGCGTCACGCTCCACCGCCCAGACCGGCACAGCAGGCGCCGCCAGCCTCCCCGCCGCCCATGAGCAGTTCACCCCCGGCTTCGGCCCAAGGCTCCGACGGCAACTATCAGCCCCACCTCAACGGTCCCGGTCCGCATCGCGGCGATTGGCTCCGAAAATATATGACATTGCCGCCGGACCAGCAGGAGAAGCAACTCCAACAAGATCCGAGTTTCCGCAGTCTTTCTCCCGAGAAACAGAACCATCTGCTCGATCGCTTGCGGAACTTCAACAGTCAGCCTCCGGAGAAGAAAGCCAAAATTCTTGACCGCATGGAGACCTTCGAGCACATGACGCCGGAGCAGCAGACGGCTGCGCGCAACTTGTTTGAGCGTTACCGCAATCTGCCTGACGACCAGAAGAGCAAGGTTTCGCAAGCCTACCGAAGGTTGCGTGGCATGCCACCTCAGGCCCGCAATCAGCTCTTGACTTCGGATGAGTTTCGCAATGGCTTCACGGATGATGAACGGGACCTGCTGCGCGGAATGGCCGATCTAAATGTGGAACCCTCGCACTAAGGAAACTCTGGTTAAGTGCGGTTTCTGGAAGGGGACGGCCTTCAGGCCGTCCGTAATGCCCTAAAGTCTCTTTGTCATTCCGAGGGGCTTCAGCCCCGAGGAATCTGCGGTTTCTTTCCCTTGCAATGACTTTTTCAGCAGCCTCTTTAGCCGCCGAGGGACTTCGCCGCGACGTAATCAGACGTTCCCTAAGCTGCAGACAGTGTTCCTCGCCGTTTTCCCCATGATCTAAAGCACTGCCCGGCAAAATAATTTAACATCGAGGTCTGGCCCGCTGCGGCGTGTTCCCAACTAGCCGCACGATGGGCGAAATCTCTCGTATGATCGAACTCGTTCGCGACAGCTATCGGTACCGGGAGTTGATTTGGGCGCTGGCCCTCAAGGAGCTGAAGATCCGCTATAAGCGGTCGGTCCTGGGCTTCATGTGGGCCCTGCTAAATCCTGCCCTGCTCATGGTTGTGCTGACCCTGGTCTTTTCCACGGTCATGCGTTTCAACATCCCCCATTACGCTGTTTTTCTGCTCAGCGTGTTACTTCCTTGGACGTTTTTCTCGCAATCGCTCTCGTATGCCGTGGAATCTATCGTATCCAACGGCGACTTGATCAAGAAAATCAGAGTGCCCAAGCTGGTGTTTCCCATGGCAGCCGTGATTTCGAACATCATTAACCTGCTGCTTTCCCTTGTCCCGCTGGCCTTGCTGGTTCCACTTTTGCGACACCCGTTTTATTGGACTTGGTTGTACCTACCGGTTCCGCTGTTGGCCTTGGCAATCTTTACCTTGGGGATGACATTCTTCTTCGCTGCCGCCAATGTTTACTATCGCGACGTGGCGCACATCCTGCAGATCCTGCTCTCGGCGTGGTTCTACCTGACTCCGATTATCTATCCTCTTGAGCTGATACCGGCCAAGTATCAATGGATTTTCAAACTGAACCCGATCATCTACGTCATCAACGGGTTTCGCCTCGCGGTGTACTACGGCATGTTGCCCAAAGCGCCTTCCATTGTGGCCTCATTTGTTTGCGCTTTCTTAAGCTTGTTCCTCGGGTTTGCCATCTTCCGCAAGTACCAGGACAACTTCGTTTTCTATGTCTGAGTTAGCGATGTCTTCTAGTCCGGTTGCGATTCGATTGCAGAACGTCACCCAGCGCTTTCGGGTGATCCAGGAGCGCCCCGATACGGTGCGCGAACTGTTCTCCAAGTTCTTCCGTCACCAATCCAGCTATCACGACTTCGAGGCCGTAAAAAACGCCTCCTTCGAGGTTCCGCATGGCCAGATGCTAGGACTGATCGGACGCAACGGATCGGGTAAGAGCACTCTTTTGAAGATCGTTTCAGGCGTATACCGGCCGTCCGCCGGAACCGTCGAGGTGCAAGGCTCGTTGGCGCCGCTGATTGAATTGGGTGCAGGTTTCCACCATGAACTCACTGGCCGGGAGAACATCCTGCTCAATGGCCTTCTGATGGGTTACTCCAAGCGCGAGATGCTGGAGCGCCAACAGCGCATTATTGACTTTGCCGAGATCGGAGACTTCATCGACTCGCCGGTGAAGCAATACTCATCCGGGATGTACATGCGGCTGGCGTTCTCGGTGGCCACCGAGGTGGACCCGCAGATCCTGGTGATCGACGAAATTCTTGCCGTTGGTGACTCGGGGTTTCAGGACAAGTGTTTCGAACGCATCCGGAACTTTCGCCAAGCCGGCAAGACCATTCTTATGGTGACCCATAACATGACACAGGTCGCACAGCACTGCGACCGTGCCATCCTGCTGGACAAAGGCTCCATCCTCGCCGACGGACTGCCGGACGACGTCATCGAGGCGTACAAGGATTTGCTGACCCCGGAGGCGGTGGCGGCTCATTGAATCCACGCCCATTCCGGACTGCGCCAATTTCCCATTGCGGCACGCGAGGTTGCGCTTGCCGATTGACCTGCCTTGGTACCCCCCGACGTTTGCTGCAGCAAACTGGCTTTTCCCCCCAGGTACGCTGCATTCGTGTTATATTTGCGCCAATCTATGCTGCACGCATTTGCCGGCTGGCTTCACGAACACGCATTGTTCTTTGAGACTCTCCTGGTCATTTTTAGCGCCCTGGTGGCGTTCTATGCCGATACTTTCCGGCATTTTCTGTCTCTGCCTCCCCAGAAGCTATCGACTTGGATATTGAAAGCACGACTGCTTTCTGTAAATTCAAAACTCTTTAACCTTTGCGAGTGCCAAAACAATGCATTCTCGACTCTGGTCTATGTGTCGCGCTTTTTGGTTTTTGTGCTACTGCTCACCACCCTTTTCATAGGCGGGATTTTCCTGGAAGTTGTCTCGATCCGCCTGGAGAACCGTGGGGACGCCGGCGCCTATAGTCGCTTCCATGCGAATCTGGACATATCCTTGGCCTTGCTATTCGTCGTGGTTGTCTGCTCACGACTCCTCCTGCTCGGGGAATTTCTATTTCGTCTGCGAAACTTCAAGGGATACGACCATCGGCTCATGGAGCGCGTAGCCGAACTCGAGGGCAAGCTTGGGATTTCCGACAACACCCCAGCGAACTCAATCACCGACTGAGAAACTTGCTCGGACGACAAATCACGCAGACTCGGTACTCAACTTCCGCTGCGCCCATTTCTCGTACAAAGTGAATACCGCATTGATAGGCACCATGAGCGAGAGATACGCCAGCGGCCTCAGGTAAACTCGTACCGGGAAACCAATAGCGGGCGATGTAAAAACAGATCACCAAGTTGCGCATGCTCGTGCCGGTGGCTAATATGCGGCGCGACAGCAAATCGCGAAACTTAGACATTTGAGATCCGTATTGCAAAGTCTGACGGAAATCATCAGGCGACAGAAAAAGCGGGTCCGCACTCTGATCAGCGCATTCCGGCCAGTGAATGTGGAGGAGCGGTACCGAGTCGTACTGGGCGTGTGCGCCCGACTGCCCTTACCGGTTCGAACCAGGCACCGGGTTTGGTCTTGGTGTCTGAATCACATCGTGGGCCAGGCGCGAGGCGCCCCCTTAGCGGATATTCGTCCCGCCCAGGAGGCATGGAAGAAGCAGGGACGGGCGCGTCTGCGTGAGCTTCTGCAGGGAGACGAACCCCTTACCTGTCCGGCGGTTGAGAACCCGATCGTATCGTTCATCGTAGTCCTGCATAACAGCGCCCACCTTTCGCTCCTCAGTTTAGAGTCCGTTATTGCGAATGCAGGCATCAGCTATGAATTGATCGTCGTGGACAACGCGTCCACTGACGAGACTGGCCTGATGCTGGACCGGTTGCAGGGCGCAAAACTAATCCGCAACCAAACCAACGTCGGATTCGGCCCGGCATGTCTGCAAGCTGCTGCTCTTGCTGCGGGGCAGTATCTGTGTTTCTTCAACAATGACGCGTTACTCAGCCCAGCAGCGATCAGCGCGGCGCTCGCCAATTTCGCGAATGCCAGTGTGGGAGCGGTAGGCGGAAAGGTGCTTCTCGCCAATGGCGCGCTGCAGGAAGCTGGAAACATCGTGTGGTCTGATGGAAGTACCTTGGGCTACGGACGCGGCGATGACCCGCAGTTGCCGCAATACAATTTTCGCCGGCCCGTGGACTACTGTTCGGGTGTCTTTTTGGTGACACCGCGGCGACTATTCGCCGAACTGGGCGGGTTCAGTTCTGAGTTCGCACCCGCCTACTACGAAGATGTCGACTATTGCATGACCCTGTGGCAGAAAGGTTTTAAAGTTATCTATGAACCGCTTGCGGTCATTCGACATTACGAGTCGGCAACATCTGGGGGAAACGAAATTGCGCAAGCTCGGATGGCGGAACATCAGAAAAAATTTCTGAGCAAGTGGAGCGCTGCGTTACAGCGGCATCACGCGCCAGATCCATCTCGCGTTTGCGTCGCGCGTATCGCTCTCCGCTCTGCCGGCTTGCGAATACTTTATGTCGATGACCGCGTGCCTCATAGAACTCTTGGCGCGGGTTTTCCAAGAAGCAATGACATTCTGTCCCAACTCGTTGCCCTTGGCCACCACATAACTTTCTCGACCTTCACCTTCCCTTTGTTGCCCGATGAGTACTCTGACATACCGAGAGAGATTGAGCTGTTTGACGGTCTTCGTAATCGTGCGGCGCTTATCCGGGACTATTTCTCATTGAGCGACGTGGTATGGATCAGCCGGCCACATAACCTTCATGTCATGCTGACGGAATGCCTGCCGAGCACCGCCCCTCGACGCTTCAGGCTGATCTATGACGCAGAAGCGATTTTCACCGATAGAATCCTGCAAAAATCTAAACTCGAGATCTCCGACACGGAAACGCCCCTGGATTTCGATGAGTTCAATCTGGCCCGGTCGGCGGATACCGTAGTTGTGGTTTCTGAGAGTGACAGAATGGCAATGGTTCAGTCCGGTGTCCGCTCGGCCCACGTAGTTGGATTTCGGCTCTCTTCGTCTCCTACCTCCAAGACTTTTGCAGAGCGCCATACGCTTCTGTTTGTCGGCGGGGTGCACGGTTCCGACAACCCGAATGCCGACTCGATTCGATATTTTTGTGGGGCAGTCTGGCCAACTGTGCAGAATGCAACAGGAGCAACGTTCATCGTCGCGGGCTACGGAACCGATGACGTCCTGGGAAACCTGAACAGTCCCACGGTGCAGGTGCTTGGACCGCAAGAGAACTTGCAGCCTCTTTACGAAGCGGCACGAACATTCGTGGTTCCAACCCGCTATGCTGCAGGTTTGCCTTTCAAAGCTTACGAGGCCGCTGCGTTCGGTGTGCCCCTCGTGGTCTCCGACGTCATTGCGCGGCAGATGAAGTGGCGGGACGGAATCGACTATCTTGTTGCCGACAATGCGGAGGCGTTCGCACAACAGTGCATCCGGCTATACAGTGATGAAGGTCTTTGGGAAACCCTTCGCGCCAACGCCTTGAAGCGCGTAATTGACGAGCATGGTCCTGACACCTTTGCGAAGAGAGTACGGTCAGCATTGAACGAGATAGCTGCTGACGGTGACTCTCAAAGCAAGGCGAAACAGATCGAGCTAGACTAGCTGGCTTTCCTTCATGCCAAATTCCTCACCAGCACGCCTCCTCAGGGTCCTTTTGGGACTGCTGACTCTCACGACCTTCGCCATCGCGCAATCGGTCTATCAGGCAATCGCTGGCAATCCGGAATTCGTCGCTCTCAATCGAGTTACGCACGGTGACCTGCTGCTGATCGTATTTGTGTTCAATGTTCTTCCCGCAGCCGTTCTGGCCTTGTTATGGGTGCTGGTTCAGCGCTGGAACCGCCCGCTTGCCGCTGGTTTTCTCAGCCTCTCGTTTTTTCTGCTCCTCACGCCATTTCTCCTTGAAATGCACAAGAGGTATGTATCGCCGCTACTAACCTTCCGGCACAATACGATGCTGCTGTTTATTCCGCTCGCGGTTGCCGCCGCTATCGTGTTTCGTTTTCGCTCCGAGTTCGAACGCTTTCTACTGGTACTGTCGCCTGTCATTGTTCTATTCCCAGCGCTGTTTCTCTGGCGCGCCTGGCATGAAGTCTCGCCCGTAATCGCGCCTCCTGCTGCAGCGATGCAAGCCGGAGATGGCGAGAGCAAGGCCGGACCGCTGATCTACATTCTCGTCCTGGATGAGTTCACGCGTGTCGCGCTGCTCAACAGCAACGGCAACATCGATGCATCGCGATTCCCTAATTTCGCAAAACTGGCCCGCGAGAGTACGTGGTTCACCAATGCCACGGCAAACGCAGAAGCCACGACTCGCGCAATTCCAGTGATCGTGACCGGCAATTTCGCGCATGGGTATGATCCATCGGATGCTGCATATCCTAACAATCTCTTTCGCCTGCTGGCGCCCAAGTACAGCGTCACGATCCACGAAGTGGAGACGCGCTTCTGTACCAGCCCCGAATATCGCTGTCCCGACGCAGCACGAGTAAGCAACAAGAAACACCTCCTGCGAGCCGTTACCGACCTCTATCTGTTGCGCATCGCTCCTTTGTCCGTCGTTTTAAGACTTGAGGCCCAGCAGTTGCAGGAAGAGCGGGAGCGCTTCCAAAATTTCCTGGCTGAGATTAGGCCGGCCCCGGGCGATAAACCAGTATTGGAGTTCATGCATCACGAGCTACCCCACTCACCCTACCTTCTGACCCCAGACGGCGTAATTCATCCCAAAAGCCCCAGCAGCTTCTACCCTTCGTTGGCCGGGAATCGCGAGGCGATCGAGAGTCTACGGAACGCCTACGAATTGCAAGTCGAGTTCGTCGATCGCGAACTGGGAGAGTTTATCAAGCGGTTGAAAGAGGCAGGCGTATACGACCAGGCGCTGGTGGTCGTGACCGCCGACCACGGTGTGAGCTGGAAACTGGACGCTCCGGGGCGCGTGTTGAGCGAGGCCAATGCCGACATGATCTTCCCCATACCCCTTTTCATCAAGCTTCCCGGACAGAAGAAGCCAGTCGTTTCGAATGCGGATGTCCAGTCGATCGACCTACTGCCGACCATTGCAGTTATTGTTGGCGTCAAGGTTCCATGGACGGTAGCGGGGCGGGATATCTACAGCGCAACTTCCGAGCCACGGCAGAAAGTCATGGTTGACGGGAATGGTCTCAGGTGGAAATATCCGCCAACCTTCGCCGACACTGTTCCACGGGACGAAAGCCACTGAGTCGATTTGCTTTCTCGTTGAGGCAAGTCTGGACATGTTTATGCTTTTGTCATTTCGAGGGGCTTTATGGACTGTGTCGCGACCTTCATATTGGTTTGCGGCAGGGCAACGAAGCGGGCAAGAACTAGCCCGAATGGGGCGAAAGATCTTAGCCCAGCGCTTCAGCGCTGGGTAAAGTGGAAAATGCATCCGAGTCCCGTAGGGACGGAAGAGGTCGTGAGACGGTCTCGTAAGCCGTGCGTAAGGTGGAAAGAAATAACGAGTCCGGTAGCCGGGTTCCCCAACGCGCGCCAATTTTTGCACATGTTGGGGTGGTTGACGGACGGCACAATTCTCAGGCATACGCTGAAGGTACAACCACTCTGTAATTTTCTGTAGCGTTCGTGCGGCGCAATTCAGTCTGCGCCCAGAGCAAAAGGGCCATCCGAGTGGACAGCCCCTTGTTGCGCTGCGCTGGCTCCGATGTAGCGATCAGGTTCGATCGCGCAGCACGGAGCCGTCAGTCTTACCCCACCTGCACCGTGCTCAGCACCTGCTCGCGAACCTGTTCGTCCTGCTTGGCTTCCGCGCGCGAGGTTGGCAGAGCAATGTCGAGCAACTCCTGAATGGTCTTGACATAATGCATGTTCAGACCCTGAAGCTGCTCTGGCGTGAGGTCTTCGTCAACGTTCTGGCGGTTGTCCGCGGGCAGAATGATGTCGGTCACTCCCGCGCGTTTTGCCGCCAACGTCTTCTCCTTGATGCCGCCGATGGGGAGCACGTTTCCACTCAACGTGATTTCGCCGGTCATTGCGGTCAACGGGCGAACAGCACGATCGGTCAGCAGCGAGACCAAGGCCGTAGCCATGGTCACGCCGGCCGAAGGCCCGTCCTTCGGAATCGCTCCCGCTGGCACGTGGATGTGGATGTCGTGGTCAGCGAAGAATCCTTCGTCAATGCCAAGCTCCTTCGCATTCGACCGTACCCAAGTCAGCGCTGCCTGCATGGACTCCTGCATCACCTGGCCAAGCTGGCCAGTCATGGTGAATCCGCCTTTGCCCTTCATCTTGTTCGCCTCGATGAAGAGGATGTCGCCGCCCGTCGGCGTCCATGCCAGGCCGACAGCAACGCCTGATCGCTTGGTACGCTCGGCAATTTCGCCTTCGGTGCGGATCTTCATGCCACCCAGCATGTCGTGATGCTGCACCAGCTCCGGCGTCACCACCAGCTTGTCGTGCTTGCCTTCGGCAATGCGGCGTGCCTGCTTGCGGCAGATGGTCCCGATGGTGCGCTCCAGGCTGCGGACACCGGCTTCGCGCGTGTAGTGGCGAATGATAAAGCGGATCGTTTCTTCGGGAAACTCGATCTGCTCGCCGGTAATTCCGTTCTCCTCGATCTGACGGGGGACCAGGTACTGGAATGCGATGTGCACCTTTTCCTCTTCCGTGTAGCCTTGCAGCTCGATGATCTCCATGCGATCGCGCAGCGGATCGGCTACAGGATCGAGCATGTTCGCCGTGGTAATGAACAGCACCTTCGACAAATCGAACGGCACGTCGAGGTAGTTGTCGCGGAAGCTGAAGTTCTGCTCCGGATCCAGCGCCTCAAGCAGCGCCGACGCAGGATCGCCGCGAAAGTCACGTCCCACCTTGTCGATTTCGTCGAGCATAAACACCGGATCGTTGGTTTCCGCGCGGCGAATGCCCTGCATGATCTGACCCGGTAAAGCGCCAATGTAGGTGCGGCGATGTCCGCGGATCTCGGCCTCGTCATGCACGCCGCCCAGCGACAGACGCACGAACTTGCGCCCTAACGCCCGTGCGATCGACTTGCCGAGCGAAGTCTTGCCTACTCCCGGAGGTCCGACGAAGCAAAGGATCGGGCCCTTCATATTGGGCTTCAGGCGGCGAACCGACAGGTAATCCAGAATTCGGTCCTTCACCTTTTCCAGATCGTAGTGGTCGGAATCGAGGATTTCCTTCGCTTTCAGAATATCCACTTCCACGCCAGACGATTTCTGCCACGGCAGCACCGCCAGCCACTCGATGTAGTTCCGCGTGAGTCCGTAATCGGCAGCCATCGGCGACATGCGAGCCAGCCGGCCCAGTTCCTTCAGAGCTTCTTTCTTCACGTCGTCAGGCATGCCAGCCGATTCAATTTTCTGCCGCAGCTCTTCCGCGTCGCGCGTGGTCTCGTCCTGCTCGCCAAGCTCTTTCTGGATGGCCTTCATTTGCTCCCGCAGGTAATACTCGCGCTGCGTCTGCTGCACGCGGTCCTGCACTTCACTCTGGATCTTATTGCGTAGCTGCTGAACCTCCAGCTCCTTCGCCAAGTGCTGGTTGATCTTCTCCAGGCGCACGTTAACGTCAGGCGTCTCCAGCACGTCCTGCTTGTCGCGCGTTGACAGCGACGGCAACGAGGAAGCGATGAAATCAACCATGCGGCCGGCGTCGTCGATGTTGGCCGCCACCGTGGAAAGTTCATCGGAAAGCGTCGGCGAGCCCGCTACGATCTGCTGAAATAGCGTCAACACATTTCGCTGTAAGGCCTCGATTCCGGCACTCTTGGGAACTGGTATCTCGGGAACCGTCTCGACGGTTGCGTACATGAAGGGAGCCAACTGGGTGTACTCCGTCACCTTCACGCGCTCCAACCCTTCGGCAAAAACGAACAGGCTCTGGTTAGGCATGCGCACCACTTTGTGCACCACCGCCAGGCTTCCCACCGCGTAAAGGTCGGTAGGCTGCGGCGAATCCACTCGGGCTTCACGCTGCGCCACCACTACAATCGTCTTGTCCTCACCTAGGGAGTTGATCAGCTGAACCGAACTTTCCCGGCCAACGGTCAGCGGCAACACGGCGTGCGGAAACAACACCGTATCGCGCACCGGTAATACTGGCAGGGTCCGGGCGGCCGATGCATCGTCGCGCAACTCCGGATCAGTCACCTTTAAATCTTTTGTTTCGTTAGACATATGACTCCTTGAGTCTATCACACTCAAGCTTTAGATGAAGTGCCTGTCACAAAAGATGCAGACCACATTGGCTTTGCCAGCTTGAGGTGGTTGATGAAGACAAGGTGGGCAGTGCATTTCCATCCCGCCTCACCAGGCGTTATATCGGCCGGAAAATCGAGATCCCTGAGGGCTGACATCGTTTGAGCGCCTCATTTGTTAGGAGCACTGGATTGTAGCTAAGGGAAGGTCAGCGTACAACCGCAATGAGTGCAATTTTCGCGTCGCCTTCCCGAATGTGGACGACTGGCCATCTGATGATCATATTGGATTCTAGCCCGACCCCGAAGTCGCCGCCGGATAGACCCCGAGGATCTTCACAAATTCTGCGATCTCTCCCAGATGACGCAATGCGTTGCGCGAGGGTTCATCGTCTCCGCGAAGGATGTCCACAAAGAAAACGTACTCCCAGGGATGGCCACGCAGCGGGCGCGATTCGATTTTGCTGAGATTGATATCGCGCAGAGCAAAGACGCTGAGCGCCTTGAACAGCACCCCGGGTACATTCTTGAGGGCGAAGCCAATCGAAGTCTTGTTGGCCCCCCTAATGGCTTTCCTGGACCTGCTGATTAGCAGAAACCGCGTGTAATTTTGCTGGTCGTCTTCGATCCCGGCCAGCAACACACGCCCTCCATACTGTCCCGCCGCCCGTTTCGGGGCGATGGCTGCGGCGTCCGGCATCTTTTCCTCGACGATGTGGCGAACGCTTCCGGCCGTATCGTAGAACGGCATCGCCCGGATTCGCGGATGCAAGCGAAAGAACTTCCGGCATTGGTCCAGCGCCACCGGATGCGAGAACACTTGCCTTATGGCGTTCAGCTTCACTCCCGGCATGGCAATCAGGTTGTGACGAATGCGCAGATAAGACTCGCGCTGGATGAACACCTCTCGCGTGAGTAGTAGATCGAAATGCTCGGCCACCGACCCCGCCAGGGAATTCTCGATGGGAATAACTGCCGCTTGCACCGACCCGTTCTCCACCCGCTCGAACACCTCTGCCGATCGTGCGCACGGAACCACTTTCGCGCCCGGCAACATGTTCCCGGAGGCTTCGTGACTAAACGAGCCGAGCTCTCCCTGAATCGCGACTTTCATAGTGATGCGCAGAGGATAACAGAGTGCCGCGATGGTTACGATCAGGGGTTGCCCGACATAACAAAATTTAATTCGGATATTCCTGGCACAATTCCCGAGCACCTCACAACCATCCGGCACCTGATTGCCGTCCAACGTAGTGGCTCGGCATAGCGAGCGTTTTGTAAGAGATTGAGGGGTGAAAAAATGCTTTGGACCATATTTGTGATCCTGTTAGTGCTGTGGTTGCTCGGAGTGGTGACGAGTTACACGCTGGGAGGATTCATTCACATTCTGCTTGTGCTCGCTGTGGTAGCGCTGATCTTCCAGCTTATTTCCGGCCGAAGAACAGTCGTTTAGGATCCTCAGTTGGTGCGAAGGCAAGTTGCTCGGCTGATGCAGAGGCGTCACCTTCTGACAGCCACCAGAAATTACTTAGGTTTTGAACCCAGGGAGGTGAAGTGATGGATAAGGATCGAGTGAAAGGCAAATTGGATGACGCGGCTGGACGAGTCAAACGCCAGGTCGGCGAATGGACTGGCGACAGCAAAACCCAGGCTGAAGGTGCAGCCCAGCAGGTCAAGGGCAAGGCAGAAAACGCTTGGGGCAAAGTGAAAGACGCGGCTCGCGACGCGACTGAGTGCCAAGAGCGAGCACAAACGGCGGCAAGACATTGAGCAGGACATCGAAACGGACGAGGATCGCAACGTCGCCTAATTTCTAACCAACTTCAGACTGTTAACTTAACAAGGCGCCCTATGGGCGCCTTACGTTTCTTGGCGTTCGCGATCAATAGATTGCCCGCTGTATCAACCCGGAAGGTTGATCCGGGAGGAACGAAGGTTGTCGCGCTGTATTCGGCTATGATGGCAGGGCCTGTCATCTTCGGGCCAGGCCGCAAGCCCGCCCGCTCATAAAAAGCGGTTGCCGCCCGATGCCCGGCATACCATACGCGTCTATTTTGCCTCTCCCGAGCGAAGCCGCTCGCCTTTGAGGCCACCGTCGATTCATCCCGCCCCTTGATCCGTGCTCGTAGCCGCAGAGTCACAAGCTCCACTTCGCGATCAGGATGGCTGTAGCCGTAGCGGAAATGGTGTTCCTGATGAAAGTCGTTCACTAAGTTCGGAGAGAAAGCTATGTTCAACTCGAAGCCTTGTCCACGATAGCGAAGGTCGGCACTGCGCTCGAAGTGCACTTTTCCTTCCCAACCTTCATATCGAAATTCTTTTTTCGCTCGCTGTTCCAACGCTGCGAACTCCTTGCGTATGGGCGCTAGCGATAACTGAGGGCCGATGCTTCGCATCACGGTTCGCGAATAGTCCTTGACGACATCGCTAACCAGAATGCCGTAGGCGGAAAGTGCGCCCGGCATGAGCGGAACGATGACTTGCGGAATGCCCAGTGCCTGCGCTAGATCGCAAGCGTGCAAGCCGCCCGCACCACCAAACGCGACCAGCGCAAAATTTCGGGGATCGTGCCCGCGTTCGATGGAAACCACCCGCAGCGCCCGCTCCATGTTGGCATTCACCACCCGGATGACGCCTTCCGCGAATTGCTCCAACGACAGTCGCGCGCCCTGTGCCTTCAGCCATTCGCGAGTAATGGCCTGGGTTCGCTGCAAGTCGAGAGTGAATTCTCCACCGAGAAATAAGTCCGGCTGCAAACGTCCGAGCAGCAAGTTGGCATCGGTCACGGTAGGTTGAGTTCCCCGCCCGTAGCAGATTGGGCCGGGGTCTGCGCCGGCGGATTCAGGTCCGACCCGCAACGCTCCCCCAACGTCGAATCGTGCCAGCGAGCCACCGCCCGCGCCCACGGTGTGTATGTCCAGCATGGGCACTCGCACTGGCAAACCGGCGACCTCTGCTTCGTTGCTGGGTTTCGGCTCGCCACTCACCAGAGCCACGTCAGTTGACGTGCCTCCCATATCGAACGTGATCACCTGCTCGAACCCGCTGCGTCTGGCCATCGCCGCAGCACCGACCACTCCTCCCGCCGGGCCTGATAGTACCGTTCGCACCGGCTGGCGGGCCGCCGATTCCAGTGAAGTGATGCCTCCGCTGGATTGCATCACGAAGACCCGCGATGCCTTAGCGCTCCTCGGACCCCACTCTCGCATTCGCGTGTCCAGGCGCTGCAAATAACTTTGCATGAGCGGCTGCAAGTATGCGTTGATTACTATCGTGCTGGCGCGTTCGTATTCGCGGAACTCGGGCAATATCTCATGGGAGAGCGACAGCGGCAATCCCAGTTCCTCTAACACGCGACCAATCGCGCGCTCGTTATCGGGATTGGCAAACGCGAACAGCGTCGAGACTGCGATCGATTCCGCGCCACTGGAATGGATCCCGCGAGCCAGCAGTCGGAGATCATGCCGCGAGGGCTGTTGCAGAACTTCACCATCGCAACTGACACGCTCCGCCACGCCAAACCTGATTCTCCGTTCCGCCAGGGGAGGAACGCGCTGAAAGGTAAGGTCATAGAGCCGGGGTCGAGCCTGCCGTCCGATTTCAATGGTGTCCTCGAACCCGGCAGTTGTGACGAACGCCACCCGCGCACCTTTGCGTTCCAGAAGGCTATTGGTGCCGACGGTCGTCCCATGTAGCAGGACGATCTCCCCGGAGCAGCCGCTGCGCGAAACCGCGTCCGCAATGGATTGCGAAGGATCTTCGGGCGTGGAGAAGACCTTCACTATACGCAACCGTCCACGTTCGATCCAAACGCAGTCGGTGAAAGTTCCGCCGGTATCCACAGCAATCCGGGACGGCGCGTTCGATTTGTTCGTGTAGGAAGCGGCCATGGTTGAGCCCACACCGGCGCGGAGAATCGCCGATTTTAGCATGCGCTCCGTGGCCTGCTACAGAGGTTTTCCCATCAGGAATGCATCCAGCGAATGGCTGGCGTAGTAATCCGGCAGCGTGCGCAATACCTGGTACCCGAGCTTACGATAAAGTCGCAAGGCAGGTTCGTTATTGACCGCTGTTTCCAGGTACATTTCTTTGCAGCCAAACAACCGCAGCCGACGCTCGCATTCGTCCATAAGCAACGACGCCAGTCCCAGCCGTCGCGCGGTGGGAACAATGTCGAGCGTCAGAATGCGCCCAGTCTTACCCCGAACTGGGTGGGCAATGACAAAGCCTGCAATCTTCTGTGTAGCGGCTGCGGCTTCAGAAGCCTCGTCACCGAGGACGCGAGATTCCAGTCCATCCCCCCGTTGGAGTCCGGATAAGGGGACCTTCTGCTGGTCAGGCTGCAATTCGTCAAACTCGGCCACCAGGGTTATTGAGTTACGCCCGGCGATGAAGCCGCTCAATTCCATCTGTGTATAGGAAATGCCCTGCGGAAAGCAGAGTTGGTCGATTTGCCACAAACGCTCGAAATCGGAGGCGCGATAGTCGCGGAGGATAAACTGCACGTCAGCAGTTTGGGGCTTCCATGGCAAGTCGCGCAAGTGTTCTTCGCCGGCCCACAACGGTTTGTAAGCCTCACGCATGCCATACTTGCGCACCAATTAGGGCAATAAATCACTTGACACACCAAGCCAATTTTGCTAAGGTTGCTCTTGGAGATGGTTATGCAAGAGCAACCAAAGACCCTTCAGCAAGTCATCCGGTACTACAGCGACCCTGAAACCTGCATTCTGACTGTGGCGGCTTCCCGCTGGCCAAAAGGCGTAACCTGTCCGGCCTGCGAAGGCAAAGAACACTATTACCTCAAGACTCGCCGCATCTGGAAGTGTAAGGCGTGCAATCGCCAATTCTCCGTCAAACTCGGAA
The DNA here is from genome assembly GCA_963794545.1 of uncultured Acidobacteriaceae bacterium. Lineage (GTDB taxonomy): Bacteria > Acidobacteriota > Terriglobia > Terriglobales > Acidobacteriaceae > Bog-257. Next base: position 137,006 of record CAWCEH010000004.1, on the reverse strand, counting down.
CCATCTTCGAAGATTCGCCCATCGCTTTAGATAAGTGGCTCACCGCAATGTGGCTGCTGGCAAGCTGCAAGAACGGCATCAGCTCTTACGAAGTGGGCCGCGCTATTGGCGTGACTCAGCGCAGCGCATGGTTCATGATGCATCGCATTCGCACCGCTGTGCAGGAAAGCTCGCTGGTAAAGCTCGGCGGCGGCGGAAATCCGGTCGAGGTTGACGAAACCTTTATCGGTGGCAAAGCCCGCAACATGCATGTCAGCAAACGCCAGCGCCGCATCACTGGAACCGGCGGCAAGGATAAGACCATCGTGTTCGGCGCGTTGGAACGTGGCGGCAAGATCCGCACCGTCGTAGTGGAAGATCGGAAGAAAAAGGGACTTCAAGCTCGCGTGAAAGAGCATGTCGAAGCTGGCGCGGCTCTCTATTCCGATGCTCTCGCATCTTATGACGGGCTTGCTCAGGAATACGCTCATCAAGTCATTGACCATGCCGAGAAGTACGTTGACGGGCAGGTTCACACCAACGGACTCGAAAACTTCTGGAGCCTGTTGAAGCGCGGCATTAACGGAACCTATGTCAGCGTTGAGCCGTTCCATCTCTTCCGGTATCTGGATGAGCAGATGTTCCGCTACAACTATCGCGGCAACCGCGAAAATAGAATCAGCGACGGAGACAGATTCAACATGATGCTTTCGCAGATCGCGGGAAAGCGGCTGACTTACAAAGAGGTCACCGGCAAGGTGGGAGAAACGGTGTTCTAATTCTTTGCGCGAGAAGCGCGGGCCGAAGCCGAAACGCGGGCAGCACCCCGCGTTTGCTTCTGCTTTTTTTCCGCTTGTAATCGCTCCTCGATTCGCAGTCGCGGAACGGATACAACGCGGCGCAACATATCGGTAAAGGCCGGGAAATCGCCCTTGACTTCGTTGGCGCGGACTCTGGGGCGGTTTGCCATGCGGCTCTCGTGTCTCCAATCGTCGGATTGGAGCGTAGCGCCGATGTGTGTGCCGAGTCAAGTTGGCATTCTCGAAATAGCCGGAATCATTCATCCCGGAAATCCAGGTCAGAGATTCGTGACAGTTCTCGCTTACAAATTCGACGAAAGCTATAAAGGCTCCCGCGCAATGGTAGTTGCTGGTTGGGTGGGAGAAGAACGGCAATGGCGCAGGGTTCGGGGCAGGTGGGTAAAGGCAATTGCTCATGAAAACCGAACCCTACCACAAGGCCGCAAGATCTCCCGCTACCACGCGGCGGAAATGAACGCCAACGATGGTGAATATGCCGGATGGAACAATGAGTCTTACCGGAAACTTCGATTTGCCAAGAAACTCTTGAAGATTCTTGGGAGAAGTCAAATGACCGCTGTCGCCTGTGGCATTGATCTGGCCGCGTTTCTTGAGTTGTTCCCCCATCGAGACCCGCCGGACTATGGAGTCGCCTATGGCATGTGTATGAAGGTCTTGATGAATGAGCTGGGACACGCGCTAGATAGCGAGCTGCTAGATCGCCAATTGGCGTTGGTACACGACCACGGAGATTGGGATACCCTGGCCCTCAACGCCTATAACCAAATGGTTGACGACCCAAAGTGGAAGCACCGGGGCCGCTTTGTCAGCATTACTCCGCTGTCCTCGTGCAGCGACATTGGCCTACAGTGTGCGGATTTGTTTGCCTACGAATCCATGCGCTACCTGCACGACCATGATTGGACCGGGGGGGATATGAGGGTGCCACTTCGAGAGTTGCTAAAGATGAATGACAACGTATTCGCTATCTATCTAAATCGCACCTACCTTGAGAATTTAGAGGTGCTTCACCGACAAGGCAAGCTCACAACCTGGGAGCCACGTGACAGTGCTTGAACCGCACTTGTGTGCGGATAGTTTCGCAAGGAGCAGAACGCTGTGAGAAACATCACGATTGAGCTAGAGGATTTGCAGCGAGTCATTGCCCATCTGTACGAACTGGATATTGACGGTCGCATGTATCGGGTAGCAATGAATGAAGTAGTGAAGGCCAAATCGTCAATAACACGGTCGCAATATGCGGCATTGCTTCGAGACGTGAAACTAAAGGCGGAAGAGGACACGCTCCCGCGCTACCGGTTTCTGATCGACGCTCTGCACGGCGACGACGATGCTGCAATTCGCGATCAACTACAAAAGTTCGCACGCCGGGCAAAGCCGTAGTCAACTCAAAGAGAAAAGTGTCGTCCTCAAAATCGGATTCCGCAGAAGGCATCTCTCGCAAGAGCTCTGCCGCAGTTATTTCGTCCTCCTCGATCTGCTCGGTGGTAAAGAGCAGTCTCCCAATATCCAACCCTGTGGCCTTCATACAACAGATGTAGCACAATTACCACACCCCTGTCACGGCGCTCCCAGCCTAGCAGGAATTTGGTGAGCGTAGTGATTTATTGCCCCAAGGCCCCAGGTGTGGGCAACCACGAACTAACAAGCAGGAGCCTGCGTCGGTGGATGCTCTTCCTGAGGAAGGGGCGAGTCAGTGGCCGGATTTACTAACTCGCGAAAATGTACGAATGTCGCGGCCCGCGCCGCGCGCTCACGGATGGCGGCATTCAATCCCCGGAAGATAAGCTTATGAACAGGTACCAAGGCCCACCAGTACAGGCGTCCAAGCAGACCGCGGGAACGGAACAAGGCGGAGGAGCGCAAACGCGTAGTTTCACCCGCTTCCGCGATCGTCTCGAATTGCAGATAGGCCTCGCCCGGTATTTTCATCTGCGCCTTTAGCAGGAGACGCCGCCCAGGCTCGATCTCTTCCACCTGCCAGAAATCAAGCATGTCACCTCGTCGCAGACGGTCCGGGTCCCGCCGGCCGTTTCCCATGCCCACGCCGCCAACTGCTCGATCTATTAGTGCCCGCAAGCGCCACAGCCATGTGCCATAGAACCATCCCCGTCGTCCGCCGATACCCTCGACCACCGAGAACACCTGCGAGGGCGAGGCTGCAACTCGCCCTTCGTGAATGTCGGCAATCCAGCCTTCGTCCTCCGCAAAATGCTGGCGCAGCGATGGTCTTTGATTACCCAGGAGCTCTGTCCGGCGCTCGACCATGGCCGCAAGATTCGGCACCCGCAGCGCCCGCGTCAACGCTTCTTCGTACGACAGCGGGTGGATCTCTGGGAACAACTCCCGCGCCAGATGATTTCGACAGACAACTTCGCTCCGCAAGCCCTCAATCAGCGGGCGGGAAATGCGTGGGGAAACTGGGGTAAAGATATCAACCCAGTACGACGACAGCCTCGGCGTGAGTACCGGCACCTGCAATAGAGGCCGGCGCAACCCCCGCTGGGCGGCATACTTCAGCATCATGGTCCGGTAGGTCTCGACCGAGGGGCTGCCGATGTCAATGGTCTTTCCAATCGATTCCGGTGTCTGGAGCGCGGCGGTCAGATAGCTGATCACATCGTCAATGCCGATGGGCTGGATGCGCGTGGTCACCCATCGCGGACAGATCATGATGGGCACTCGTTCGGTTAGATAGCGGATCATCTCGAAGGAGGTGCTGCCTGCTCCGATGACAACTGCCGAGCGGAATTCCGTCACCGGCGGGCCAAACTGCCGCAGCGCTTCGCTGGTTTCCTGCCGGCTTAGCAAGTGGGGAGAAAGTTCCGCAGTGCGATCGCCCAGCCCGCCGAGATAGATAATGCGCCGCACACCGGCTGCTCTTGCTGCGGTAGCAAAATTACGAGCTGCCGTCTGGTCAGTCTGGCGAAAGCCCTGCTCACCGGCGCCCAATGAGTGGATTAAGTAGTAGGCGACGTCAATCCCACCAAAGATGCCATCCAGGCTCTCTGGTTGCAGGGCATCGGCCTCAACAATGTGCACCCGCCGGGGGAATCGTCGAGTTAGTTGGCGGGCATTCCGACTCATACACACGACGTAATGCCCCGCATCTAACAACGCCGGAACCAACTGCGAGCCGACATACCCGGAGGCTCCGCTGACCAGAATGTTCACTGGACGGCCTCGTAGGGCAGCAGGTGACCGCGCCGTTGTTGCGTGCGGATAGGTGGGTCGCGCTTCACAAGATCGCATTGCGGGTTTGGCACTTGGCATGTGATCCCGTTTAGCCAGGGAGCCGGACTGACGTCCGGCACCCCGTCGCTTTTGCAGTGATTGTCTTCGATTGAGGGGTTCTCCAGCAGGATCTTGGCCCAAACTGGTAAGTCTTCTGCGTTCATGGTGGCCTCTTCAAGAAACATCGACAACATACGGGCTAGCGACTCGACTATGCTCTGCTGGCGGCAGTTCTCCACCGCAGTTGAATCCCGCGGAAGAAGACTGCCTGGTAAACGCCAGCCAATCCGACCAGCGAATAGACCACGGAAGTGAGCGCGGAAGTTTCTCCGAACTTCATGCCAAACAGAAGGGCAACGAGATCAACGTGCGCGAGGCCAACAGCGCCCCAGTTCAAGGCTCCGATTACAACCAGTACTGCGGCCACAACATCTAGGTTCTTCATTTTTTCTCTCCTCGTTCGACGATACAGACCGTTTACGACCCCCACCCTTACGGCTATCGGATCGCGATTGGTCGTATTGATTTAGATGAATATTATTTTGCTCGGAGAGAAAAGCTGCGAGATAAAAACACGGATTGTGAATGGCGCGATAAAGGCTACCGTCAGACTTGCAAGGGAGTCAAAGTGGACACGACGCCCGGATCATTATTGCCGGTAGTGAGCGCCTCCGTGGCGCACGTCGGCGCCGCGCACCCAGAAGATCACGTCCTCAGCGATATTCGTAGCGTGGTCCGCGATACGCTCCAGATTGCGCGAGATGAGCAGTACATTCAGCGCCGGACGCGTCACCGCGGGCTCGTTGTACATCTTCTGAACCAGCACAATAAAGGCCTCATCCTTCATGCGGTCCACGATGCCGTCCATCTGAAGAACCGCCTCGGCCACTTCGGCTTTGCCGTCGAGGAACGCCTCGAGAGCGCGTTGCACCATGGTGCTGACGCTGTCGGCCATGCGAGGAATATCCACCGGCAATTGCACCTCGGGTTCGCTGATGAGGTCGAGCACCCGTTGGGCAATGTTCACCGCCTGATCGCCCACGCGCTCCAAATCGGCGTTGATCTTCACGACCGCAAGGATAAAGCGCAGATCGACCGCCATAGGCTGCTGCATGGCGAGGAGATCGAGCGAGAGTTCATCGATCTCGCGTTCGGCTTCGTTGATCGCGTTTTCCCCGGCAAGCACCATCTGGCAGTACTTGCTGTCGCGAGTGCGGTAGCCTTCCGTGGCACGATCGATGGCCTGCTCGGCAAGGCCTCCCATTCGCAAGAGTTTTTCTTTCAGATCGTCCAGTCCCTGCTGAAAGCGGCTGCGCATTATCCAAACCTGCCTGTAATGTAGTCTTCCGTCCGCTTGTCGGCGGGGGTGGTAAAGATCTTCTCTGTCTTGTCGTACTCTATGAGACTCCCCATCAGGAAAAAGCCCGTATACTCGGCCACGCGAGCGGCTTGCTGCATATTATGGGTAACGATGACGACGGTATAGTGCTGCTTCAACTGGAAAATTAACTCTTCGATCTTGCTGGTCGAGATGGGATCGAGCGCCGATGCAGGCTCATCCATCAACAGGACTTCGGGCTCGACGGCCAGGGAACGCGCGATGCACAGTCGCTGCTGCTGCCCGCCAGAGAGACTTGCGCCGGATTTCTTGTGCAGGTCATCCTTCACTTCGTCCCACAGCGCAGCCAGTTTTAGGGAGCGCTCCACCAGTTCGTCCGTCTGCTTGCGATTGCGGAAGCCGTTTAGCTTCAGGCCCGCCGCCACGTTGCCGTAAATCGACATCGTCGGAAACGGATTCGGTTTCTGGAAAACCATGCCAATGCGCCGGCGCACCTCGACCGGGTCAGAGCCGACGCCATAAACGTCCATCTCGCCAACTTTAACCGAGCCCTCGGCCCGTGCTTCCGGAATGGTCTCGTGCATGCGATTGAGGCAGCGCACGTAGGTGCTCTTGCCGCATCCCGAAGGACCGATCACCGCGGTCACATGGTTGGCGGCCACAGTCATGTCGATGGACTCCAGCGCCAGGTTCTTGCCATACCAGGCGTTCAGTCCACGCACTTCGATTCCGACACCCATACGAGCTCTTACGCCCCCTTCATCATTCCGCGGCTGGTGGTGATGCGAACCGCTGCAACCGCGCCCACGATCAAGACGATCAGGATAAGCGATCCTGCCCACGCTTGCTTGTGCCAATCGTCATAAGGCGATATGGCATAGGTATAAACCTGCAATGACAGCGCTGCGGTGGGCTGGTTCAATTTCAAGTTCCAAAACTGATTGCCGAAAGCGGTGAACAGCAGAGGAGCGGTTTCTCCCGCCACCCGGGCGAAGGCCAGCATGCAGCCCGTGATCACGCCCGCCGAAGCGGTGCGCAGCGAGATGGAAAGCGTCGTCCTCCACTTGGGAATACCAAGTCCGTAGGCGGCCTCGCGGATCACATTGGGGACCATCAGCAGCATTTCTTCCGTTGCGCGTGCGATCGTGGGAATCATCATGATGCCCAGCGCTACACCGCCTGAAAAAGCCGAGAAGTGCTTCTGCCGGACTACTATGAGGGAGTACACCGCAATTCCGATGACGATCGAGGGTACGCCATTCAAAACATCGGCGGTGAAGCGGATCAAGTCACCAAATCGGTTGCGCCCATATTCAGCCAGATAAATGCCCGAGCCAATGCCCAGGGGCAGCCCTATCACGCTGGCGACTGCCAGGATCAGCCCCGTACCGACGATGGCATTTGCCATGCCTCCGCCCAGCTCACCCGGAGGTTTCGGGGTTTGGGTAAGGAAAGTCAAGTTGACCGAGCCAATTCCTTTAATCACCAAGTACACAAAGATCGCGAGTAGAGGAACCAGCACGAGAATGGCGGCTAGGACGGCAAACGTGGTCGCTCCCAGGTTTGCGATGCGACGCTGGAGACTGAGCTCCTGCGGCGCGTGGGGTGACATGGAATCAGGCACGTACCCTCGCAGTTCCGCCAGTGATGCTCCAGACCAGCAGCCTGGCTAGCGCATTGACAATGAGCGTCACAATGAACAGTGCCAGCCCGACCTCCACGAGAGCACTGAGATACAGATCGCCTGTGGCTTCGGTGAATTCATTGGCAATCACGCTGGCCATGGTGTAGCCAGGTGCAAACAGCGACTTGGCAACCTCGGGACGGTTGCCGATAACCATCGTTACGGCCATGGTTTCGCCCAGCGCCCGCCCCAGTCCGAGGATGATGCCGCCCACGATACCGATTCGCGCATTCCGCAGCACGCCCATGCGGATCATCTCCCAGCGTGTGGCGCCTAGCGCCAGTACCGCTTCACGCTGGTTCTGCGGCACCGCGGTCATTACCTCACGCGTAATCGAGGCAATCACTGGCACCACCATAATCGCCATGATGATGCCTGCCGCCAGCATACCCAAACCGTACATCGGACCCGTGAAGAATCCTGTCCATCCCAGGGTCTTCGACAGAAAGGGCTCGACGTATTCGCGCAGCAGCGGGGCCAGCACGAAGATGCCCCACAAACCGTAGATCACGCTGGGAATGGCAGCCAGCAATTCCACCAGGAAAGAGATTATGGCGCGCAGGCGCTGCGGGCACATCTCGGTGACGAATACCGCCACACCGATAGACGCCGGCACCGCCAGCAGCAGGGCCAGGAAAGACGAAACCAGTGTGCCATAGATGAAGGGTACCGCTCCGAAGCTGCCCGCCACCGGGTCCCAGTCGTGCCCGTAGAAGAAGCCGATTCCGAATTGGTGAAGCGACAAGCGCGACTTGTCAATCAACTCCCACGCCACTAGCACGACAATCGCAAATACCGAAATTGCGGTGAGAAGAATAATCACGCCAAACGCGGCGTCAGGAATGCGGCTGGCGCGGGGATGGCTGGTGCGAATCTTTTCCAGCACGGTAGAAGCGGCTGACCTCCGCTCCCGGCTCACCTGCGCCATAGATGGGATTGCGGTCGCGGGCTTCTGAGGTGGTTCAGGCGGTTCCATTCGGTTGACGTTATCAGACATGTGTTACATGGGCATTACAGGACTGTGTTTGCCAGAGCCCAACTCTCGTGGGAAGCGGGAGATGGGCTCTGAAATCGCGTCGACCAAGGGCTCAAGGCTTGACCTGTTTGGTGATGGCGGCCTTTTCCGCCTCCACCACCTGCGAGGGCAGGGGAGCGTAAGAGAGCGCCTCAGTCATGGTCTGGCCCTTGTCCAGCATCCAGAAGAGAAAATCCTTCAGGATCTTCCCTTTGCTGGCATCCGTCGGATTGGTCGGGATCAAGAGCCAGGTGAAGCTGGCGATAGGATAAGCATTCTTGCCGGGAGGATTGGTGATCGACACCCGGAAGTCCGCCGGCATCTTCACTCCCGCTGCGGCCGCCGTGGTCGACTCCAGGGTGGCCTTGACGAAATTCTTCGAGGAGTTCTGCACGCTGCCGTATGGGATCTTGTTCTGCAGCGCGTAAATCAGTTCGATGTAGCCAATGGAGCCGGGCAGCTGGCGAATGGAACCCGCCACGCCTTCATTGCCCTTGCCACCGATGCCGACCGGCCACTTAACCGAGGTACCGTTGCCGACGGTGTTCTTCCAATCGGAACTCACCTTCGAAAGATAATCGGTGAAGATGTATGTCGTACCGCTGCCATCGGAGCGGTGCGCAACCGTGATGTTCTGGTCCGGAAAATTCACCCCTGGATTCGCGGCCGTGATTGCCTTGTCATTCCACTTGGTAATCTTTCCAAGGAAGATTCCGGCCAAGGCATCAGGCGTAAACTTCACCTCGCCACTCACGCCGGGAATGTTGTAGGCGGGAACCACGGAACCCAGAACGGTTGGAACGTGCAGCACTTTGACCTTGGATTCCGCTATCTGCTGATCGGTCATGGGACCATCACTAGCGCCGAAGTTGACAGTTCCTGCCTGCACCTGACGTATGCCACCTCCGCTACCGATCGACTGGTAATTAATCTCGATGTCCGAATGTTCCTTGTGATACTCGCTGAACCACTTGGAATAGATGGGGTAAGGAAAGGTAGCGCCAGCCCCGTTAAGAGTTGTCTGCGCAAGCGCGCAGCTGGCAAGCACAGCGATGCAGAGGAGCACCCTGAAAGAGCGAATCACGTAGTTTCCTCCTGAGATTGGTCACAGATGAGTTCCTCACTAGGTTTTACCTTCGGATTGTTACAACTCCGTTACATGGCAGTGAATTTCGCATGAAGACAGGCACCTAAGAGGCACCGACGCTGAAGAACCCAGGCCGAGATCTCGTGCTGCGCAAGAAAGCGTGTTTGCTCGTCGTGTTTGATATCGGGCTGGCCAAGTTCTTTGCAGGCCGCGCGCGGTAGAACTTCCACACTAGCATCCGTGATGGCGACTCGCTTGCAGCCGAACCCCCAAGGGCGTGTTGCTACTTAGCGCTCTTCTGCCGCCGCTTTAGGTCTTCGATGAACATCTGCTCCATCGGCTTGTCGTAAGTCCGCAACACGTGCCGGACGCTGTGCCCGCTCACCAGATGGCAGACTTCCTCCGCCAGATTCTTGGCGTGGTCGCCGGCACGTTCCAGAGACTGGGTCATGAAGAGCACGTGAAAGCTCTCCTGGCGGGAGGCGCCATCGTGGTTTTCAATGTGCCGGAGAAAAATGAGGTTGCGCAGGCGATCAAGCTCTGCATCGGAACGCAACACCGCCAATGCACGATTGAGATCGCGCTGGCTAAACGCGTCATGCACATCGCCGAGCATTTTCTCCAGTCGCGACGCCATTACGGTGAGATCGCGGATGTCCTGTAGTTCAATACGGCTACCCACGGCGGCGGCACGATTGCTACAGTTCAGCAGGAGATCGCCGATGCGCTCCAGGTCAATGATGAATTTGAGGCAGGCCAGCAGTTCGCGAGCATGCTCCTCATCCACCTTGGTGATGATCGAGGTCACGCCTTGATCGATCAGGCGATCGAGCGTGTCGAGTTCTTTCTCGCGCTCGCGAACTCCGTCCGACAGGGAAGGCACGCCGGTGGCGATGCCCTCGGCAACAATTCCGGCTGCAATTCTGGCCACGCGACAGGCCTGGAGTGTCTGCTCCCGCAATTCCGCGCAGGTCATATCCGGGTCGAGTGGCATCAATTCGGCTGAACCCATGGGTGTCTCGAAGCACCGCCCAAACCGACACATCCGAGCTCACCCGGGCACCTGGGGTCATCAGCGGATGAATGAGCGAGCGATGAGCACAGAATAAGTAACGGGTGTGAATTCTCGATGAAATCCCTGTGAAGTTAGCTTGAATTCACAGGCAGGCGTATTGCAATTGCTTGCGCCTCGCGGCCACAGCGGCTCAAGATTGGGTGGATGCCTTTGAAGGGGCACGGCTTCAGCCGTACCGTAAGCCGCTGTAATTATGGTGGCTATAGCCACTGAGGACTTCGGTATTGAGGTGAGTGCGAGTTCCCTCAGGGGCTGAAGGGGGTGTGTGAGAATTAGGAATTTCCGCAACGGATTGTGTTTACCGATTTGAGGCCGCACAAGGGGTTGCGCAAAAATTGAGTTCTCACACACGCTCTGAAGCCCAACTCCCGACATCCATGCGGCGCGGCTGAAGCCGCACCCCTTCAAAGCTGGCCACGGAAACAGATGAACAATCCAAGTGAAGGTCCGCACCGCCCCTGCAAGTGGATACACTTATCCCGGAGATGCTCAAAGACACGACCACTCTGGAACTGCTCTATGCATTGACCGGCGCAGGCTGTCGAGGCAAGGTGAAGTAGAACGTGGAACCGTGATTCAGTTCGCTCTCCGCACGAATTGTCCCGGAGTGGGCGCGAACAACATGTTTGGCGATGGCCAAGCCCAGGCCGGTACCTCCCGATTCGCGCGAACGCGCTTTGTCCACCCGGTAGAAACGCTCAAACAGCCGTGGGAGATGCTCGCTGGAAATACCGGAACCGAAATCACGCACGTAGAATTGAACGCCGTCTTCGGTCTCGCACGCGCCCACCAGGATCTTCCCGCCGGTGTCACCGTACTTAAGCGCGTTGTCAATCAAGTTAGAAAGCACCTGGTGAATGGCATCGCGGTCAACCGAGACCGTGGAAGTCGCTGTGTTCATCAACGACAACTCGATGCCACGACTGGCGGCGAGCTCTTGAAAGGTCTGCACTGCATCCTCCAGCAACTCGCGCGGCGTGACCGATTGGAAATTGAAGTTCTGCTCTCCCGACTCGACCCGCGCCAAGACCAGCAGGTCCTCGGTGAGCCGGGCCATTCTCATGGCATTCTTCCGGATAATTTCCAAAAACTCATGCATACCCGCCGGCAGACCTGGGTTGTCGAGCAGAGTCTCGGAGTAACCCTGAATAGAAGTCAACGGAGTGCGCAGCTCATGCGAGACGTTAGCGATGAAATCCCGCCGCGTTTTTTCCACTCTTTCGATTTCAGTCTGATCGTGCAACACCGCGACCGCACCGCCTCCAGGCATGGGCGCGGCGGTGACGTCGAAGATACGTCCCGAGAAAATCTTGGCGGCGTTCGCCAGCGTGACGTCCCGCGTGTCCAGGGTTTCCTGCACTGCGGTTAGGATTTCGGGGTCCCGCAACGACTGCACCAGTGGCGCTCCCAACCGCACTCCACTCGGCAGCAGACGTTCCATGCGCTGGTTGGCCCACAGCACGCGCCCGTCCTGGGCCACCGCAATGACAGCCTCTTGCATGGAGTTCAGCAGGGCTTCCAGGGTCTGGCGGCTGTTCTCAAGGGCGCGGAATCCGTCCTCCAATTTGCGCGCGGTTTTATCGAGCGCGGACGCAACGTGTGCAATTTCGTCAGTCGACTCCTCCTGAATGCGCGCCGAGAGGTCCCCTGCCGCAACGCGTTCGGCGAAGTCAGTGATCCGAACCAGCCTGCGGCTGATCGAGTGCGTCGCCACGATCGTGAGCAACATGGCGATAAGAGCCGCGACAAGTGCCGCTTCCAGCAGATCGCGTCCGATGTGGCGATTGGCTTCCTGGATCGCAGACAGCGGATAGGCCAAGCGCACGGCTCCGCCAGGAACTGGCGCCGCTACATAGAGCAATTCCACTCCGACGGTTCGGCTCAAGCGCGTGGAGCTTCCCACCCGACCATGCAAGGCCGCAACGAACTCCGGCCGGCTGGCATGGTTTTCCATCTCGCCGGGATTTGCTTCGGAGTCGGCCAGCACCTTGCCGGAGGCGTCAATGACGGTCACCCGTGCGTCTGCCGCAGCGGCGGCCTGCTGGGTAATTTGGTTGAGCGATGCCGCGGGTGCCTCCTCGACGCGGGAGGTAAACATCAGGGTCTTTTGCCGCAAAGAGGTTTCAATCTCGCTGCGCAGCATTCCTACCCAGGCATGACGCACCAGCACAGCCATGGTTAGAGTGCCGGCGCCGATGACCAATACCGCCGCAAGATACAACTTCAGGAAAATCCTGCTCTTCACAAATGACTCGTCACGATTTCGGAATCTCGAAGCGGTAACCCGCTCCCCGGACCGTTCTCAGATAGCGTGGCTCGTCTGGATTCTCTTCTATTTTCTCGCGGATGCGGCGTACATACACGTCCACCGAGCGCGGGGTGACGTAATGCGTGTCGCGCCAAACCGCGTCGAGTAGTTGGTCGCGCGTGAATACTCGTCCGGGATGGCGAGCGAGATACTCGAGCAGCCGGAACTCGGTCGCCGTGGTCTGGGTCAACTGCCCACGCACCATTAGAGTCATTCCGCCGCTGTCAATTTCAATATCCCCCGCCTTTACAATCACGGGCGCAAGTGGACGTTCAAATCGCCGCAGCACGGCTCGCACCCGCGCCACAAGCTCGCGCGGGCTAAACGGTTTGGGAATGTAGTCATCAGCACCGAGGTCAAGCCCCATGACTCGGTCAGACTCGCTCGTCTTTGCGGTCAGGAAGATCACCGGAATCATGGCCAGCGCGGAAGTCTGTCGAATGCGCCGGCAAAGCTCAAGTCCGTCTCCTCCGGGAACCATGATGTCCAGAAGGAAAAGCGCCGGCGCTTGTTTCTCGGCTTCCGGAATTACGCCCGCGGTTGCAGCAAACGTACGAACTCCATATCCGGCGGCCTCCAGATGGTGGCTGACCAACCGGGAAATGTCCGTGTCGTCTTCCACGGCAAAGATAGTTTGCTTCACGGCTGTATTGTAGCCGAGGGTAGGTGATGGACTGTCATGTGTAGGTATCACAGGAATACAGTACACATACCTCTGTTACAAGATGATGAAACCCGAGTCAGCTTCTGAGCGTATCTGCCTTGGCACCGGGTGCGCAACACGCGGTTCGAAGATTGTGTATCCGCGCTACCCGAGCCACAGCCACTCTGGTATTGCTCTAACTAAATGAAAACGCCCAGCCGAGGCGGAGCGCCAGTCGAAATCTAAACCGTTCAGTGGACGGGGTTGGTCAGCCATGCCCGCGTCAGGTAATCGGTCATGGTGAGCCCAAGCAGCAGAAAGAGGAAGAACATCGCAGCAACCACAGTCGCCATGGTCAGCTTGGTACTGTAGCGCAAATGCATGAAAAAGAGGACGACGAGCGTGCCTTTGATGGTCGCGATCAGCAGTGCTACGACGATATTGAAAACGTGCAATTCCAATCTCGCCGCGAACACCGTGAGAGCCGTGAAGATCATCAAAGCAGCCCAGATCCCCACGTAAAGGCTCACCGGCACTACGTGTGACATTGGGTCGAAATGTTCTTCTTGTTTCATCGCTAGCCGCCGTGTTTCTTGCTGATCAAATAGAGCAGCGGGAATAAATAGATCCAGACCAGGTCAACGAAGTGCCAATACAAGCCGACGTTTTCCACCGGCGTGAAATACGAGGGGCTGAAGGCGCCCATCAGGCCGGCAATAACGATCCAGGCCACCAGGCCAATTCCGATCACCATGTGCAAGGCATGCAGTCCCGTCATGGCCCAGTACAAAGAGAAGTAGATCTCCGTATGTTGCGCGTCGCTGGCAGGATGCGTGGTGTCGCCGGTCTCGAAATGGAAGTTCGGCCCGGGAAATTCATGATTCACCCAGTGTTCGTGGTACTCCACTGCCTTGATTCCAAGAAATCCAAAACCGAAGAGGATAGTAATCAGGAGCAGGACCACCATCAGCTTGGGCTTTCCCATCTGCGCGGCTCGTACCCCGAGCGCCATGGTCAGCGAACTGCAAATGAGCACTGCGGTGTTGGTGGCGCCCAGAATGATATTCATCTTCTGGCTGCCTTCCACGAAGGCCTGGTAGTAGGAGGCGCGGTACACCAGATACGCGCAGAAAAGCCCGCCGAAAAACATGATTTCCGTCAGCAGGAACATCCACATGCCGAAGGTGGAGGTTTCCTGCTGCTGCTCCATGTCGGCAAAATGGTGTTGCAGCGCGCGCTCAGCGACTTGAATATCGCCTAGATCGCTAGTGGCCAACGGTGACCTCCTCCTGCGGCTGATGTTCGTAGTCGTAAGCTTCCCAAGTCACAATCGGGGTCTCGTCGAAGTTGTGGGTCGGCGGAGGCGAGGGCGTCATCCACTCCAGTCCTACCGCGTTCCAGGGATTGGGCCCGGCTTCCTCTCCGTAGCGCAACGACCACACGAAATAGATCATCGGCAAGACGTAGCCTACGGCCAGGATCGAGGCGCCCGCCGTCGAGAGTACGTTCAACACCTGGAATTCCGGCGGATAAGCATGGTAGCGGCGCGGCGAACCCAAGTAGCCAAGAACGAACTGTGGGAAGAACGTCGTGTTGAAGCCGACGAATACCAGCAGCGCCGACAACTTGGCCCAGCCCTCGGGATACATTTTGCCGGTCATCTTGGGCCACCAGAAATGCAACCCCGCCATATAAGCCATTACCATGCCGCCGACCATCACGTAGTGGAAGTGCGCCACCACGAAGTAAGTGTCGGTGACATGGACGTCGAGGCCAAGCGATGCCAGGAATACTCCGGTCAGACCTCCGACGGTAAACAAGCCGATGAAGCCGAAGGCGTACAGCATCGGCGTGTTGTAACTGATGGACCCCTTGTACATGGTCGCCGTCCAGTTGAAGATCTTAACTGCTGATGGGATGGCAACCAGATAGCTCAACAGCGAGAAAACCAGCGCTGCATAAACCGAGATTCCGGCAACGAACATGTGGTGTGCCCAGACCAGGAAGCCGAGGACGGCAATTGCGATCGAGGCCAGGGCGACGAACTCATAACCGAATACTCGCTTACGCGAAAAGCAGGTGACGATTTCGCTGATAACGCCCATGCCGGGCAGAATCATGATGTAGACAGCCGGATGGGAATAGAACCAGAACAAATGCTGGAACAGAAGTGGATCGCCACCCAGTTGCGGGTTGAATACACCGATATTGAAAGCGCGCTCCAGCGCGACCAGCAGCAGCGTGATCGCGATGACCGGCGTTCCGAGGACCATGATGAGCGCAGCCGCGTAATTCGACCAGCAGAACAAGGGCAGCCGCCGCCACGTCAGGCCTGGCGCGCGCATGCGGTGGATGGTGATGATGAAGTTCAGCCCGGTAAGAATCGAGGAAAACCCCGTAATGAATATGCCGATTGCGGCGCCGATCACGTGGGTATTGGAGTAAGTGGTGCTGAAGGGCGTGTAAAAGGTCCAACCCGTGTCCACGCCGCCGGTGACCATCGCAACCAGGGCCGTGATCGCGCCCGCCATATACAGATACCAACTCAATAGGTTCACACGCGGGAACGCCAGGTCCTTGGCGCCCACCATCAGGGGCACCAGGAAGTTTCCCAGCACGGCAGGCACCGACGGGATCAGGAAGAAGAAAACCATGACGATCCCGTGCATCGTAAACAGCTTGTTGTAGGTATCGGACGATACCAGGTCACCAGCGGGCGTCAGCAGCTCTAGCCGGATCATCATGGCGAAGAAACCGCCTAGCCAGAACATGGCGGTGATCGAGATGAGATACAGGATCGCGATCCGCTTATGATCGGTCGTCAGCAGCCACGACTTGATGCCGTAGTTCGAATTCAGGTAGTTCTCGCGCTCGACAGTCTGTACAGCGGTTGCCATGTCACACCTTTAGGGTCTAATGCCTCATTGCATGTTCGACGTACCCGGAGCCGGCGAACTATCGCCCGCCGCTTCCTTTTGTTGCGTTTGCGCCAGCGACTTCACGTAGGCCACAAGCGCCATCAAGTTCTCTTCCGAAACTTGTCCCTGGAACGTGGGCATAATGGGCTTGAAACCGGCGACGATCTTGGCGCCTGGATTGAGAATGGACTCGCGAATATAGTTCTCGTCTGCCACTACGGTGCGTCCGTCCTCCAGCAGCACCCGCTTACCGAAGATGCCAATCAGGTTGGGGCCGCGTCCCTGGGTATCGAACCGGTGGCAGGTCGCGCATCCCAGTTGCTGGAAAAGCTGCTGCCCGTTGGACGCCAGCGTACCCGAGGAGCCACCCCCGCTTAACCACGCCTGGTACGCGGCAGGCTCCATCACGATTACCTGCCCGACCATGCCGGAATGCTCCGTACCGCAATATTCCGCACAAAACAGGTGATACGTGCCGACCTTGGTTGTGTGAAACCAGGTAGTCGTGTACCGGCCCGGCAACACGTCAGCCTTGATGCGAAACGCCGGCACATAGAAACTGTGGATTGCATCCTGTGAACTCATGATCATCTTGACGTCGCGGTCCACCGGCACGTGAAGCTGGTTGATGTCGCGCTGCCCATCTTCATACTCGAACTTCCACATCCACTGCTTGGCTACGACATAAACCTCCATCGCATCCTTCGGCGGGCGGGCCTCCTGGAAGTAGATCAGCGAACCCCAGGCGAAGAAGATCATGCAGATCCCCAAGGGGATCAGCGTCCACGCCAGTTCCAGCGGGAGCGAGCCTTCAATCTGCACCGCATGAGGATGGACCGACCGGCGATACTTGACCGCGAACGTAAAGATCAGAGCAAAAATCAGCAGCGTAAAAAACGCCGATACTGCGATCAGCAGAAAATAAAGTCCGTCCACCTGCCATGCCAGTGCCGAGGCACGTTCAGGAAAGAGTGGGAGGTTCTTCCACATATCTATCGGGCCCGTCCTGTGCCGTTCTTGCTGCCGTGAGACTCACGCCTGAACATCACGATGAGAAAACCGCCGAGAATCAGCATGGTCGCGGCCCCGGCCAGCCGAATAATATTGGTGACCACGGCGCCGTACCGCCCGGTATTGGGATCGTAGTGATAGCAATACAGTGTCACCTGGTCAACCAGAGTGCCAATCTTATCGCGCGAAGCCTCGATCAAGCCGAGGCGAATATCTTTCGGAGAGAATTCAACTCCGTAATAGTACTGAGCAATCTTGCCGGTTGGGGTCACGACCATGATCCCGGCGGCATGAATGAACTGTCCGGTGCGCGGGTCTCGCCGGTAGTGGAAGCCCACCGCATCCGCCAGCTGTTTGATCTCCGCCTGCTGGCCGGTCAGGAAATGCCAGCCCTCGCCATTGGTCTTGTGCTCTAGATGCTCATTCATGCGCGCGATATAAACCTGCTTCTTCTCGGCCGCATCTTTGGGAGTTTCATCTGGATTGAAGCTCACCGATACCACTTCGTACTCATTACCCGGTGTGAATCGCAACACGCCGAGCGCGCTCGCCTCGCCGGCTAACTCCTCTCCGCACAACATGGGACAGGTGTAGTACACCAGATTCAAAAGAACGGGCCGGCCTGACTTGAAGTAGTCGCCTAGTCGCACGGTTTTCCCGGTCTCATCCTTGAACTGCAGATCGAGCGGGATCTGCTGATCGAGCCGCTGCTCGATTCCGATATTCGACAGGTCGGCCGGACTGACTTGGGAAGCGGAACTCGAGCTCTTGTCCTGGAAAGAAGAGGGCGGCTGGGCAAAAGCAAGGGTACTTACCAGCATTCCCAACCCCAACATCTTCGCGATATGTAGCTGCAGAGCTCTCACTGTCTAAAATCCGATTCCTGAGACGGAGCACGTGGTGGCGCCGTCCATCGCTACATCACGGCTGCGGAGCGCCACTCAAGACCGCGACGTTCTCCGCCTGCCAGCCCTTAGACCCTTTGACTACGTTGAACTGGACAGCTTGGCCTTCTTGCAAGCCGCGGAACCCATTCGTCTGGATTGCAGAGACAAAAACGTCTTCGCCATTCTGCCGGCTAATAAATCCATAGCCCTTCGCGACGTTTAACCACTTAATCGTCCCATGCTCCTTGGCACTGACGGTTTGGGTTTGAGCTTGGGCCTCGGTTTTTGCACCTAACTCCGGCGGCGGCGCGTTCGGACGCACCGGCAGCCCTCGCTCCTCAATGAGCTTCATGGCTTGCGCGATCGGGATATGAATCGTCCCGCTTTGGTCCATAAATGGCTGATCTGGATTGAGGGTCTTCTGCTCCGAATACAAAAACTTATTCATGTCAGCCGCATCGCCGGTTTGCAGGCGTGGCTCCGGAAAGATTGAGATATCCACCGCCGGATTGTTCTGCAGCACGGACCGGGGGGCGGGTGGCGGCGCAAGCTTGCGCGCGCTCATCATCGGGTTGGGCTGGGGCTGTGGGAACAGGACATCGCTCTTCGCCATGAAGCGAAACATTCCCCATATGACCAACTCGATAAAAACACCAGCCACCAGAAGTCCCAGCAGGAACAGCACGACACCCTTCGCGCTCAGGTCCGCGCGTTCGTAATCAACCTCCGGATTCCGCAAGGGATCGTATTTGGAGTTCTCAGTGGCCATGGGACCTCTGGTGCAACAAGCTTGGTATCTGCGGCTCGTAGAGCGGTAACAATGGCCGCTGCCGCAGGTTGTAGAAGAAGTAGGTCAGCCACAATCCGCCCACGGCAATGGGCGCGACGATGTACCAAATGCTGAGGTAGAAGTGTCCCTGTTCGTGGGCGAAGTTCGGCACCACGTACCAGTAGATGTCCACAACCCGCATGAACATGAGAAACACGGCCAGCCCGATCAGGCGGCTACCGGCGCGTTTGCGCTCGCGGGACAGCAGCAGGGCGAAGGGCAGGGCAAAGTGGAACAGAATAATGATCAGCGCCACCACACCCCATCCGCCACGTATTCGGTGCAGATACCAGCCGATCTCCTCCGGCAGATTACCCGCCCAAATAATGAGCCACTGTGAGAACGAGAAGTAGGCGAACAACATCACGAATGCCAGCATCAATTTGCCGATATCGTGGAACTGCATCGGCTTGATGATTTCGCGAAACGGGCGGTAACGCGTGAAAACCGTCAGCATCACGACGCCAAACGCCAGCGCCGATAATCCTTGCCCAGCGATGAAGATGAGCCCATAGATCGTCGAGCCCCATTGGGGATCGAGCGACATCACCCAGTCCACTACCGCGAAAGACACCGTCAAGGAATACAACACCAGGCCAATACCACTCAGTCCCTGGAAGCGCGGCCAGGCGCCCGCAACCAGAGGACGGTCCTGTTGGTCGCCACGGCGGATCAGCGTGAAGGCCAGCCCTCCCCAAATTACGAAATAGAGGATCCAGCGGGCATACCAGCCGCCAAACCCGCCGGTGTGCAGATACCAACCATTACGCGCGGTGAGCGCAGGGTCGGTCATCCAAGCGTAGAGGTGATGCCGTCCGAACAAGATCGGCAGAAACAGCACAAACATTAGCGGAAGGCACTTGGCGGCAGCCTCTAATACGCGGCGGATCACCAAGCCCCACAGTCCGCCGGAAAGGTACTGCACCATCAGCAAAGCCAGGCATCCGAGACTCAGTCCCAGCCAGAAGACATAGGCGATCAGGTAGCCGCGCAGGAACTGGTTCAGCGAGGTCACCGCGCCAACGACGCACAGGACAGCGCCGACCACACCTACAATCAGCGCACGCTTCTGCCACTGCGCCGCCTCGGCAGGAACAGCGTATTCAGCCTGTCCGATCTGCGGAAATTCTTTGCTCATGGTTTTGCTTCGCCTCCCTTGGCCGGGACCACATTCGGCTGTGGAGGAGCGGACGCGGCAGTGGTGGCTCCTTGCGTATCGTAGGGCGGCATGATGATCACGCCGGGTGGCGGCTGTTGGGCAATCTGCTGGCCAGGTGGAACATCAGCCTCGGCGGCGTGCTGGCTTAACTGCAAAGCACGAATGTAGGCAGCGATCGCCCAGCGGTCCTGCGCCGGCACCTGTTCCGCGTAGTCGGGCATGGCGCCAAAGCCATTGGTCATAACGTCAAAGAAATAGCCGATCGGGGCCTTGCGCAAACGCTCCGTGTTGTACGAAGGGGGTCGCTTGAATCCACGCTGCACGATCATGCCGTTGCCGTCGCCGAGTTCCGAGTGGCAGGGCGCACAATAAATATTGAAGCGCTGTTGTCCCCTCGCCATCACCTCGGCGGTAACCGGGAAGGGCATGTAATCGCCATCGTTGCTGCCTATCTTGCCGGTGTACAAGTAGGTGTCGGCGTCCAAATGCCCGCGCGCCACCGTTCCCGCGATGATCGGCCGCTCCGAACGCTTGTCGGCGTAGAAGTCGCTTTCGCGTAGCGGGCGATAATATGGCTGATTCTGCATATCTTCGCGGCAGCCCGAGAGCAAAAGCAACGCCGACGCCAGCAGGATGTACACCGCCGCTTTGCGAAACAAGTGTTCGCAGTTTCCGGAGCCACCAATCAACCTCGATGCCCCGATCTCGAATTTCGCTAACCGATTAATGGGGCACCTCCGAAATCGACAGCGGCTTCAGACTCTCCATGAATCGCTGTGTGTCCACTAAATCGAACTTGGGATCCGCAGCTTCCACGCACAGGAAAAACTTGTCGCGGGTGACGGCGGAAAACCTATCAACGTTGAATAGCGGGTGGTACGGCATCGGCAGACCATTCAAGGCAAACATGCCGAAGACCCCCGAAAGTCCGGCGAACAGAATGGTCATTTCGAAATGTCGGAACAATAAACGCAGGCCAGGAGTCATATGGCTTTCCCCCGATGTTCAGCGGATAGGAAATCACGTTGATCCAGTACTGCAGGGCAAACCCAGAAAGACCGCCCAGCAAGCCGCCCAGCAACACGATCAGGGGCACGCGGCTCTTGTGGAAACCGATGGCTTCGCTGGCCTCTTCGATGGGAAATGGGCTGTAAGCATCCATCTTGCGATAGCCCGCGGCATACGCAGCCCTGGCCGCATAGACCAGGTCGGTGGACGAATCGAACTCCGCCAAGAATGCCGTAGATTGCCGGTGAGAGCTGTGCGTGGCTCACTTTGCTTTCACCTCCGCCTCAGGCAGCAGCGTGCGCATTTCGAAGATCGAAATGGCCGGCATGATGCGAATGAAGATAAAGATTGCCGCGACAAAGAATCCGATGGTGCCAAAAAACACCGCGTAGTCCCAGCGCGTAGCCACGTAATGCCCCCACGACGAGGGCAGGAAGTCGCGACTGAGGCTGGTGATGATGATGATGAAGCGCTCCAGCCACATGCCTACCAGGATCACCAAGGAGATCAGGAACAGCCATCTCGGTGTTGGCACGAATCTTGGGCATCCAAAGTATCTGCGGTATGACCAGGTTGAAGAGAATCAGCGACCAGTAGAACACCGCATAAGGACCGAACCAGCGGTTCTGCATCATAAAGCGTTCGTAGGTCGAACCGCTATAGAACGCGATGAAGGCCTCGAAGAAATATCCGTAGGCGACGATCAACCCCGTAGCCAGCATGACTTTCGCCGAATTCTGCAGGTGGCGCATGGTGATCATGGACTCGAGGTGATAGTAGTGCCTTATGGGAATCGCCAGTACGAGCACCATGGCAAAGCCCGAATAGATTGCGCCTGCGACAAAGTAGGGCGGAAAGATGGTGGTATGCCAACCGGGCACGATGGAGATCGCAAAATCGAAGCTGACCACCGTGTGCACCGACAGCACCAGTGGCGTCGCGATTCCGGCCAGGAGAATGTACAGCGCCTCGTAACGCTTCCAGTGGCGGGCCGAACCACGCCAGCCCAGTCCCAAGATTCCGTAGACTTTCCTGGTCAAAGGATGGTGGGCCTTCTCACGCATGGTCGCAAAATCCGGAACCAGACCGACATACCAGAACACGGCAGAGATGGTTGCGTAGGTCGAAACTGCGAACACGTCCCACACCAGCGGACTGCGGAACTGCGGCCACACGCCCATGCTGCTGGGGTAGGGGAACATCCAGTAAGCCAGCCAGGGACGGCCCATATGCAACAGCGGGAACATACCGGCGCAAGCGACGGCAAACAGTGTCATGGCCTCGGCGAACCGATTGATGGAATTGCGCCAGGTTTGCTTCAACAACAGCAAAATAGCCGAGATCAGCGTACCGGCGTGACCGATACCGATCCACCAGACGAAGTTGATGATGGCGAAGCCCCAGCCTACAGGGATGTTAATGCCCCAGATTCCGACACCAATCAGAAACAGGTAAGTAACGGCCGCCATCAGGATGGCGACCAAGCCCATGCCGATGGCCAAGCCCGCCAGCCAACCCAAGCCGATCGGCCGGGTCAGCACGGCATCGGCGATGGTATCGGTCATCGAACCGAAGGTTTGCCCGGGCCCTAATACCGGCGGCTCATCCGGCCAGGGCACGTCCATCAAAACCGTTTTTTCCTCTGGTCCCTGCTGCATCGCTAACTGGGCTCCGACTGCTCGAGTTCAGGGTTCGGGTTCTGCACCACCGCCATGTACGAGGTGCGCGGACGCGTGTTCAGATCTTCCAGCAGGTTGTAATTGCGCTGCTGAGCCTTGAGCTTGGCCACGCGACTGTTCGGGTCATTCAAATCGCCAAAGACAATTGCGCCCGCCGGGCAAGCCTGCTGGCATGCTGTGATCACTTCACCGTCGCGCACCTTGCGATTTTCTTTTTCCG
Source organism: uncultured Acidobacteriaceae bacterium (assembly GCA_963794545.1). Taxonomy (GTDB): domain Bacteria; phylum Acidobacteriota; class Terriglobia; order Terriglobales; family Acidobacteriaceae; genus Bog-257. The sequence continues at coordinate 114,110 of CAWCEH010000004.1, read as the reverse complement.
CAGTGATGCGGCCATGCGTGATGCGCTGCACGCAGTACGTACACTTCTCCATGACACCACGGCTGCGCACGCTGACTTCGGGGTTGCGCATCATCTTGAACTGCGGAGTTTCAAAGTCCTGGAAGAGCAGGAAGTTGAAGCGGCGCACCTTGTACGGGCAGTTATTAGAGCAATATCGCGTCCCTACACAGCGGTTGTACACCATGTCGTTCAGGCCTTCGGTGCTATGGACCGTGGCGCCGACCGGACATACCACTTCACAAGGCGCGTTTTCGCACTGCTGGCATGGAACCGGCTGGTAGTAAACCGCCGGATTTTCGGTGCCACCCTCGTAGTACACGTCCACCCGCAACCATTGCATCTGCCGGCCACGCATCGTTTGCTCCTTCCCTACGACGGGAATATTGTTCTCCGCCTGGCAAGCTACGATGCAGGTTTTGCAGCCGATGCACGAGTTCATGTCGATGGTCATACCCCACTTCAATTCCGTGTACTGGTAGTTGTAGTAGAGCGTCATCTCCGGCGAGGGCGACTCAATTCCTTCGTGGGCAAAGTCGGGGTTCTTGATGAAGTCCTGCAGGGTCGCCTTCCGGATAATGTGACGATTGCTGAGCGGCTCGGTACCCTTGGGCAGGTCGGAATAGTCGATGTACTGGAAACCTTGCGGGTGAGCGAACCCGTATCCCGCGCCGACTTTGCTGATTTTGGCAGTCGCCATCCACGCCGCATCGCTAGTGCGAACCTGATAGAAGTCGAATCCGACGTTATTACCAACGCGACCCGCCTTGGTGCGTCCATAACCAAGAAAAACAGTGATGGAATTATCGGGATGGCCCGGTTGGGGCCAGATTGCACCTTTTTGCTTGCGTCCGTTGACGTCAATCTCAATGATGTCGCCAGTCGCCAGGCCCTGCTTCTTGGCCGTATTCGGGCTGATCAAAACAGCGTTGTCCCAACAGAGGTTGGTGATCGGCTTTGGAGTTTCCTGCAGCCACCCATTGTTGGCCTTGCTGCCGTCGTAGATCAGTGGATCGCGACGGAACATGACCTCCATCGCTTCACTGTTGCCACCGTTGTCGGTTGCCGAGATGTTGCCGCTCTTGGCAGAGACACTCTTACCAGGCAGCGCAGTGTTGGCTATGAAACCATCATTCAGCGCCTTGCGCCACTGGGCATCGAAGTCGCCGCCCTGCATCTTGGTCTGCCAGTACTTGCGAACGATGTCGTAGCCCGTCGTCTCCGAGGAACCAACCAGGGAAAAGATGAATTCGTACTCGCTCTTGCCGTTGTAAAGTGGTGCAACCAGCGGCTGCACGATGCTGTACGTACCGTCGAAGGCCCGGCCGTCTCCCCACTCTTCCAGATAATGCGTGCCGTTAATGTGCCAGTGAACGTGATCGCTGGTCTCGTCCTTGTATAGGCTGTGCTGTACCCGCAGCGGAACCTTGTTCATGGCCGTTGCGAAGTCGAAATCTGCGGGGGCGTCATAGACCGGATTCGCGCCCATGATGAGCAGCAGATCTACCTTGCCGGCGTTCATTTCGCCAACTAGCTCTTTCAAGGCCGCTGTCTGCTCCTGCGGCTTGGCTTCGACCGAATCGGTATAGATCACGGTATTGCCGGTCGCGCCCAGCACCTGATTCATGGCGTGTGCCAGCGCATGCACCGCTGCCGGTTGGTTGTCTCCGGGAATCACCACGGCAGCGCCTCGATTCGCCTGCAGATCTTTGACCAGCGCGGCGACGAACTTCTGATGCTCGGGTTTTGCCGAAGCTCCGCCGCCGACACCCAATCCCGACGCGATCGCCCGCGTCAGTTGCGCCACCTCCGAAGCCCGAACCGGCAATCGATGATCGGCTTTGCCGGCGGTATTGGTCGGCGTGCTCTCGATGGCGTAGAAACGCGCCATCTTTTCTTTCAAATCCGGATTACGCCGCGCTGCAAAAGACCGTGCGTAATACAGAAAGCCGGGGAACCCGCTGGAAAGGAAGTCGCCATCGAGGGTCAGAATGACGTCGGCCTTTTCCAGGTTGTAACGCGTTTCTACGTACTGCCCAAACGCCTGCTTCGCACCGGCTCGAACGTTGTCCCGGTTTAGCGGTTCATACTGCACCCACTTCGATTCGGGATACGCTGCCTGCACCGCATCCATCAACGACGCCATGGTCGGAGAGCCGACAGTGTGGCTGAGAATCCGCAGCCCGCCTCCCTTCACCGCTTTTTGCGAATTCAGCGCTCCCTTGAGGGCGAGGTTGAATCCGCTCCAGGTGCTCATTTCGCCCAGATAAGTTATGGTCTGCGAACGGTCGGGATCGTACATGTCGAGGATGGAAGCTTGCACGAAAACATCGCTTCCTCCCAGACCCGCCGGATGCTCGGGATTTCCGTCCACCTTCGTCGGACGGCCTTCGTGGCTCTCCACTAGCACGGGCGTCGCGTAGCCCCCGAACGGCATAGCACTGGCGAAGAAGAGCGGTTTGCCCAAGATGATTTCGTCCGGCTGCCGCACATAAGGGACGATGGGTTCCAGCGGCTGCTTCACACAAGCCGACAACCCGGCCAGGGCCAGGGATGCACTCATCAGCTTCATGAAGTCGCGGCGCGAAGTACCTTCGGGCAAGACCGATGCCTGCCGCGGGAACTCCCGGTGCAACATCTCGTAGAAGCCGTCGGTCTGGGCCAATTCCTCCAGGCAGCGCCAATACTGCGGACCGCTTTTGGCGCGCGCGAGCTTGTCTTGAATCTGGACAAGCTCCAGTTTGCTGGGACAGACTGCCTCAGACTTGTTCGGGCTCTCTTTTTCCATCTTCTCGTAGGTTCCGGAAAGGTCGTTCGTCAAACTACCGGCCGTAGTCCACTCCATCAAGACTAGCGGTGACAGGTACTGCAACTGGTAATGCCTTGCACGCTGCGAATGTTGTAGCGGTGCTTCAATTCCGTACCCAGGGCAATCTGGTCGGTGAAGACACTGCCATCCGCCAGCTTCACGGGATTCTGCGAGCTAGGCTGTTCGTAGCCCATGTTAAATACTTGATCGCGCGGACGAAGGAACTTCTCCGGCGCGCGATGACAATTCAAACACCATTCCATCTGCAGCGAGTTGGCCGCGTACATCAGTGGCATCTTGTCCACCGGTCCGTGGCAACTCGCACAGCCAACGCCCTTATTGATATGAATGCTGTGATCGAAATAAACGTAATCCGGAAGGTCGTTGACTCTCGTCCACACCAGCGACTGGCCCGTCCGATAACTTTCGCGCACCGGTTCCAGCATGGGTGCGTTCGTCCAGATCTGCGAGTGACAATTCATGCAAGTTTTAGTGGGAGGAATACCCGCGAAACTTGAGTTTTCAACCGAGGTGTGACAATACCGGCAGTCGATGCCATCGCCGCCCGCATGATGCTGGTGGCTAAACGGCACGGGCTGCGCCTGCGCGACGTCCTGGTACGTCGCATAGGGCGAGCGCTGCACTTCCAGGGCTGCCCAGAGCAACACCGACACGACCACCACGACCCCGATGATCGACGCCCGTGCAAGTGTGTTCGCACTACGATGGAAGACTTGGGCCATTTATGAAGCTTTCCAGTTTTGCGGGTTCGGGAGCCGATTATCCCTTCGGCACCCAGGTTAGTGCGGTACTGCGAAGTGCGCGTCTCAGCTTGATGTGACGTGCATCACCCAAGCGAGTGATTATAGCAAGGTGGGTTCACTGTTATGCAAGCGGGACGCGAGAATCGCCGAAGAATGCTTTCTTACTGAGCAAATTCGAAGGAAGAATTGCGAATGGCGAAGCCGTTAGGACCGCGTGAAAGCTGGGTTGGAACATGCAGCGACCCGAATCGGGAATCGTCGCTTGGCGCCTGCAAGGGCGGAAAATTCCAGTCGTGAGCGAACACTCTGAAACCAAGTCGCTAATTGCTAGCGGCTTGCTTCTTGAATGTCCGCAGCAACAGCATCGCCAGCACGTACGCAGCGGCGCCGCAGGCTAGCGTTACATTCAATCCGAACTGAATGGCGATTACCATCGCCAGCACCGAGCCCAGCACGCTCGACGCAGCATTCATGGCCCACGCCCATTCCACGGCGCCATGCTTCGCCGGGACGCCACCCAGTCCAGAATCCTGCGGCGACAAGGCGCGCAGACCGCTGGGAAACGGCATGCCCATCGCGAAGCCCGGCGGAATCAGCAGCAGCGCACTGAGCAATAGCTTTACCACGAATGGCAGGCCCACCAGCGCCTCCAGCAGGTGCGGCAACGCGAAAACGTAGATCACAAGGGCGGCCACGATGAACGCCATCGCCGAAGCGACTCGAGTTGGTTCGTGGAACCATCGGCGCGAGATTACGCTTCCCAATCCGCTCGAAAGCAACATTAGGAATACCACCACGGTGAGAGCGTACGTCGGATTCCCCAAAAACAACACGAACCGCTGAATGAACGCGATCTCCGCCAGGATGTACCCCAAGCCGATGGCAATGAAATACAACTGGCGAATGCTTCGTCCGGAACGTGCCTCAGGTGAGAGCAGCAGCGGGAATACGAGGAAAACGATGACGGCGGCGATCGATATGACCAATACCAGCCCCAGGATCGCGATGCCCAGGTTCACCTTCCAATCGATGCCGCCTCGGTCCAGGCCGCGGAATACCTGTCCTGGCTTTAGGGTGAAGAAGAAGAACGGAGCGTTATCGGTGACTGGCGATACGTTAAATGCGTAGTGTGCGGAGAAGGCGCGCGCGTCCTGGCTGCGAATCAACTCGGCAAATGCGGGATGCGCCATGCCGGGCATGGCAGCAGTGACGGGCAGGTAAAGCACGTGCAAGTTCAGGTTCGACGCGCCAGGCGTTTCGCCCAGAATGTGTTTCAGCACAGCCTGCTGCTCTTCCAGAGTGAAGGGCGACTTCTTTGCCAGCACCAACACCGGGCGTCCGTCCACATTCAACGCGCCATCGCTGATCACGATGAAATTCTGCGTGCTGTCGGGCACGCCGAGTTGACGCAGCGCTTCCATGGCCTGCGAGACTACCCGCAAGGCCTCGCGAGGCTGGGTAAACTCCCAGCGCGTTATGGCGATCATGCCATCCGGCTTCAGGTGCTCGAAGTACTCTCGGAAGGCCTCGACGGTGTACAGGTTGTTTTCGCTGAGGGCGAAGGCGCCAGCCGCGGTCGAAGCCCAAGTGTCCACCAGAGTCATCTGAACGACATCGTACCGGTCGCGGCTGTTGCGCACGAAGGAGCGCCCGTCGCTGACGTGCATGTGCACTTCGGGAATCTGGTAGAGATGATGAGCGTAGTCGGCAAAGACCCCGCGCATGATATCGGTGGCAATGATGGGATTAATCTCGATACCGGTGACGTTGGGGCTGCCGTTAGCGACGGCGCGCAGGACATCCACTCCGCCGCCCGGACCAATGATGGCGAAATCGCCGTGAGGACGCAGCACATTGGCGATCGAAGACGCCGCCGACATGAGATTGCGGCGGTAAGCCTCATCCCAATGATGCGGGTCGGAGTTCATGATGTAGGTGCTGGCGTCAGCATCGATGACGATTGCCTTGGCATTTCCCCACTTGTCGACTTCCACGCGCGAGAGCGCGTTCCACTTGGCGTAGAGCGGCGTCTCGCGCTTCATGCCCTTGGCATAGACGATGTCAATGAGCTTGCCGCGAAAGTTGGCCACGATCAGTACAAGCAAGGCCAGGGCGAGAACGGCGGGAATGTGGCGGGTCCGTGAAGTGCCCCAAGCCACGCCTGCCAACGCGACCGCAACCGCGGAAAACAGGATGGTATTGGGCCCGCCGATGAAGTTTAGCAGCGGAACCAGCGCCAGGCAGGCCAGCGATCCACCTAGCAGGTCGGCTCCATAGAGCTGGCTAATTCGTGCAGGATGGCGCGCAAAGACAAGGGAAAACAGCAGCCCGGTGATAAAGAAAGGAACGGCCGAAGCCAGGTAGAGAACCGAAAGGTGACCGAAGTTTGACCAGTCGAGGTGCAGCGACACCGCCGTGCGCACAACGATCTCCAGCACCACGAAGATGATGACTGCATTAGCGGCGCACAACCATGCGCCCAGTTGGCCAACGCTCCAGCGTTCCAGCCATTCGCGTCGCAGATATGCGAAGACGGCGCCAGCGCCTAATCCGAGGAGCGCAATTGAAATCGCCAAGAAAGCAAAGTGGTAGAAGAGCACCACAGAGAAGAGGCGGGTGAGCCCCAACTCCAGCAGCAAGGCAGAAAAGCTCATCAGCCCGATCGCGAGAGCGGCGCCGCGAGTCGAGACCGGAGCGGCCGCTTCGACCGGGGTGGCTTGTTCAATGGTTTCGATCATGAAGAATTGAGATTACTACGAATAGCAGGGCATCCAACGAGGCAATCTCCCACACTAGCAGAGACGCCTTGTGAGGGCCATGCAGCGTACGGTATGCCGATGCTCGCGGATGCATGGTCGTCTATCCTGAAATTAACTTAATGACTTCCGAGACGCAGGCCCCGGTCGAAAGACTTACGCCTGGGTACCGGGTCGTGCAACTAACTCCGAGAACTTCGACAGGTCGATGTTGCCACCGCTCACCACGCAGACAATCTTTCCGCCGCCGCATTTTCCGCTGAGCCCGGCTGCCACCGCACAAGCGCCCGCGCCTTCACTGATCACGTGATTCCGTTCGGCCACAATGCGCATCGCGTGCCGCGTCTCCTCAAGAGTGGAAACGATTGACCCAGCCAGCAGGTGGTTCGCTAGGGCCCACATGCGCGGAAAGACCGACTTGCCCCCACATCCGTCCACCCAACTCGCCTTCCAATCGGGAAAACTCTGCGCCGATCCCGCCTCCAGGGAGCGCGCCAGCGGAGCCGCCGTCTCCGGTTCTGCCGCGAACACCTTCGCCTTACTCCCGCGCTCCTTCATGGCAGCAGCGATCCCGCACGACAGGCCCCCGCCGCCGAATCCTGCCACCACGGAATCTACGTCGGGCAAATCTTCCAGGATTTCGAGTCCGATCGAAGCATTGCCTGCGATGAATTCGTCATCTTCAAAAGGATGCACAAACGCGCCGTTCATCGCCGGATGACTACGTTCCGCCAATGCCTGCCAGCACTCGTCGAAAGGCGCCTTCACAAACTCAGCTCCCAAACGGCGCACAGCATCGAGCTTGGCCGCTGGCGCTGTGTCGATTACGAGCACCTGGCATGGCACACCGATCCTCCGTGCCGCGAGCGCGACACCTTGGGCAGCGTTCCCTGCGCTGACCGTCCAAACGCCACGTCGCCGGCGCTCCTCGGGCAGTTTTCGAACTGCGTTGTACGCGCCCCGAATCTTGAAGGACCCGATAGGTTGCAGGCACTCCAATTTCAGGTAAATCTCCGCCGAACCGTCATGGTTCAGACGAACCAATGGGGTCCGTATGGCGGCCTCGTACACATGCCGCCGCGCTTCGTCGATAAGTCCGGCGGGAATGTTCCGCTGTCCGTCTTTTTCGCTCGGTGAAATATTGGTGGCCATGCGAAGTCTCAGTCCTTCCATCCGGCCCGATTCTGTCAGAGCACTGTCTGGATGTCCAGTTGCCCCTCGAGAAGCTGGGGGATCGTTTGACACGGTCACGGCTTGACCGCTTCCTCGGATTCCAGGATAACTTGCGCCATGGCGGACTGGGCGGTGTGGGTGATGGACAGATGGGCGCGGACTGCCCCAAGTTTTTGGAAGAATTCTCCTGCCTTGCGGTGGAAGGCCATCGTGGGCCGACCACCGGGGAAGCGCTTAACCTCGACATCTTGCCAGGTAACGCCCCGGCTCCAACCGGTTCCGATCGCCTTCATGGCAGCTTCTTTGGCGGCAAATCGTCCGGCGTAGCGCTCTGCCTTATTGGCTTTGGATTCGCAGTAGCGGATTTCGTCGGGTGTAAATACCCGCTCCAGAAACCGCCGGCCAAAGCGCTCGATCGACGCCTTGATGCGATCAACCTCAGCAATATCGATGCCTGTTCCTACGATCATTGAGCGACCATCCGAGAACCCTTATCACCTGCAAGGGCGGAAAACAAGTGGTGCCAACAAGGTAACACATTGAGAATAATGGTTTTCTGGGCCGTCTCGGAGGACAGGATGGTTCCCGACGGCCAGGAATTGCTTGGGCTTTGCGGGCTGGGCTGGTATGATGAAGTTGCTCGATTGATCGACGTTGTACGCAGCAGTTTCCTGTCTAACAGCAATCCCTGCCTGCATCACATCCCGATCGAATTGCAGCTATATCAACACCGAAGGAACTTGCATCACCATGGAACAAGGAACGGTTAAGTGGTTCAATGACGCGAAGGGCTACGGCTTTATCAGCCGTCAGAATGGAGAAGACGTATTCGTTCACTATTCTGCGATCCAGACCAATGGCTTCCGCAGCTTGCAGGAGGGCCAGGCTGTCTCGTTCAACGTAGTCAAAGGGCCCAAGGGCTGGCAGGCTGAGAACGTACAGGTTCTCTAAGCTTCCGAGCTGAGAGTTCTCAAGAGGGCGGCCACGTGGCCGCCTTTCTTAGTTTTGCGGGATCGACCGCCAGAGTGCGGCGCCGAACTCTGCTCTTCGCTCCGTAAGATGGCTCGACTCCATCGGGCCTCTGAGGTACATTCCTCTAATACAATCACAACCTGCCGTTGGAGGCCAACCGATGCGGAAAGCGCCCCTATTCGCCATTATTTTCGCTTTATTCAGTTCGGCGATTGCGCAAAACCAGACAGTTTTACAAAGTGGGATGCCGGGAGCACCGGCCTCCATGAGCAAGATTGGCTCCTCGGCGGTCTGGCAAATGCCGTCCACCTTCCTCGCCAATGCCCACAAAGCCTGCGACAATGCCCCTCAACCGCCCAGCTCTGCGGAGTGTTTTGTCGCTCAGATGTCGAAGGCCGGAGCGCCTGCCGCGGCGGTGGCCTTTACACAGATGCTCTACCAACAGAGCGGGGGCGACGTGGGGATCATGGGTGGGTTTAACCCCGTTGGACCAGTGGATGTCGCCTGGATCGTCTATCCCCTGCGAGCCAATACCAACAATGGCCTATTGCTGCTAAATGGCTCGCCTAAGATCGTGAATGCCGAAGACCTTAAGCTACTCGACCAGAAGGGGATGGAGCAGAGCTTTCAATATCAGGACCTGCAAAATCAGTTTCCCAAGGTCGGCGTGTGGCCCGGCGATCGCGACGGAACCACTTGGCCCAACACCCAAAAAGGCCCCAATAATGGATTGCAGTTTATCCTGGGCTATCCCCTGATTAATGGCTGCCACGCCTGCGCGCATGCCGGAACGGCACTCTTCACCTGGAACTTTGACGCACAGGGAAAATTTCTGGGAACCACGTTCATGGGGCTAACGCCAGCTCCGTTACCTGGCGCGAATACACCGCCGGCAACCTCCGGATCGAGCCAACCGTAGATCAGTTTCGATGTGTAGTACAGCGCAGGTACGGGGAGAGCGGCGCTTCAGCGCCGCGTCGCAGCCAATCCTAAAACAAGTAAGCCGGCTTTCAGCCGGTGACAATGATGTCGAAACTGCTCCAAACGAGCCGTTCTCGTACTCAAACTCCCGCCGCCGCGACACCCTCATAGTGGCGCTGGGTGCGCGGAAGCTTCGCCGCGTAGCCTAGGACTAAGAAAAGAGCTGTGGAGAGCAGGCAGATCGCCAGCCGGAGGCGGGCCAGCGGCAGCGGCGGCAGATCCATGAACTTCCCAAAACGCCAGGCACCCCAATTGATCACCTGAGTCGGCACCACCGTCCAGATTGCAACGTAGAACCAGGCTCGCTCAGCGCCCTCGCCGACGGTGTCGCGCTTGGCACGGGGTGTCCAGTCGAAGGCCGTCGCCAGAACCACGGCCAGCGCCAGTGGATAGTAGCCGTAGCGGTAAAGATCGTGCAGCAGCCAGCGGCCGTTGATGGAAGCCACTACCAGCCCGATGAGATTCAGCGTGTAGGGCACGATGATGTCGATCCACGCCGCTGTGTAGCACACGACGCGGTACGGCAAATTGGGCTGATGCACGCCGTAGTGTGTGATGTACGGCGCCGGCTCACAACCTGGAATGCGTCCTTTAAAGCCGCGCCACGCTACAAACGCAACCACAATGGCAAGCCAAATCCAATGGCGGCGGTCCGGTGCGTGAGCGTACAGGTCGTAGGTGAGCGGATATCCAGGAAGAACCCAGAAGACCCAAATCCAAATGGGAGAGTGCAGAACGCGATAGTATCCCTTGTTGCGTTCGCGGAAGACGGCTCGTTTCATCGGTAATTTGATGGTAGCGCAGGAAAGGCGAGATCCGCTATTCGACGTTAGCACTTGGCATCTAGCACTTGGCACTTAGCCGGTACTGGTGCAGCCAGCGTTTAGTTTTTCATGATTGTCATCCCGACCGAGGACTTTACTCCGCGCGGAGGGACCTGCTTTTCCTTGCGGGCCAGCAGGATACTGAGTGCCGACCGTTGACTGCTAAAACAGCTGTTGCGAATCGTAAACGAGCTTCCCATCCACCATCCTCGCCTCGGCCATCAGCTTGTGCTTGCGCCAGGGGCGCCTGTCGTCATCAATGTGCAAGACGGTATGACCGTGCGCCGTGAGGTAGTCGCTGACCAGCATGCGGTGGCATTGGAAGTACACGCGCTCGGCACACATGATGGCGGTGTTGCCCTCGGCGGCGATCTCTAGCACCCGCTCAATCCCCCGTGCAAACTCTTCTGTCAGCATGTAATCGGCGTAGTTGCGGAACGAGTCGTTGCGCAGACCGGTGTTCGGCGAATCATTGCGAATCTTCTTGCGCCGCCCTCCAAGTTCCTTCATCCACACGTAAGCCACGCCTTGCTTGGGCAATTCGACTTCCAAGGATTCGCGATTGAAGTACGGCATGCGGCGCGACATTGGGAACGAGCGGATGTCCGCCAGGGTGCAGATGTTGTGCGCCTTGAGCGCAGCGACAAGTTGTTCGAGCGTGCGGGTGGAGTGTCCGATGGTGTAGACCGTGGCCACTTACTTCGAGATGCCCTCCAGCGCTGCGGCGATGGTCTCTTCCTGTGCGGGCTCGACGGTGCGCAGGTCCAGTAGCACGCGTCCCTCGTCCACGCGTGCGATGATTGGCGTCTCCCATTGCCGCAGCCGCGCGCAGAGTTCATCGGCGTTGATGCTTTCGCTCTTAACCGCGAGTACTCGCGTGGGAAGCGTGGAACCAGGAGCGGCGCCGCCGCCCAACACCGAGCGCGATTCGACAACTGCGATTTGCAAGCGCGGGCAGCCCGCAGTCAACCGCTCGGCCATCTGCTTGGCGCGTCGCGCGAGTTCGTCTTCGGGGATGCGCATCATGCGCAACGCTGGAATCGAATCGAAGTCCTCTCGGAGATACGCTAGGAGCGTCGCTTCCAGCGCGGCGTAAAACATCTTGTCCACGCGCAAGGCACGAAACAGCGGGTTTGCACGGATCTTCGCCACCAGTGCGGGATCGCCGCTGATCATGCCCGCCTGCGGACCTCCCAGCAACTTGTCTCCGCTGTAGGTCACGATGTCCACGCCAGCGCGCAAGCTGTCGGCGATCATCGGCTCGCCGCGCACGCAGATGTTTCGCAGATCAAAGATCTCTCCGCTGCCTAGATCCTCCATCACCGGAATTTTGCGCTTGCGTCCGAGCGCGACGAGTTCTTCCAGCGAGGGCTGCTCGGTGAACCCGACGATCTGGAAGTTGGAGCGATGGACACGCAGCAGCAGCTTTGTACGCTCTGAGATTGCGCCCTCATAGTCGGCGATGCGCGTGCGATTAGTGGTTCCGACTTCACGCAGGATCGCACCCGACTTCGCCATGACGTCAGGAATGCGAAACGAACCGCCGATCTCGACCAGTTCGCCGCGGGAGACTAGCACCTCTCCGCCTTCGGCCAAGGAGTTCAGCGCCAGCAGCACCGCGGCGGCGTTGTTGTTGACGACGATGGTCGAGATTTCGCGTTCCGCTGTGTTCAACAGTCTCGCAAATAAGCGGTCGACATGAACGTCGCGCTTGCCGCGTTCGCCAGTGCTGAGGTTGAATTCGAGGTTTGAGTAGCCCTGCGAAACCTTGGCGACGTGTTCCAAAGCCGTGCGGCTAAGCGGCGCGCGTCCAAGGTTGGTATGCAGAATAACACCGGTGGCATTGATAACCGGACGCAGTGAGTGAGCCAGCGATTGTCGCAGCGTTTGTTCCACGTCGCGCGGTAAGTCATCGAGCCTGGATTTGATCTGTGCCTCGTCGAGCTTGCCGGTCGCAATGTCGGTGCGCAATTGTTCCAGCGCCACGCGGGCTGCCTTAACGGTTGCGCCGCGGCCGTCGCGTTGCGCGAGAGCCTCAAACAGTGGATTGCGCAGCAGTTCATCGATAGACGGCAGCAGGCGAAAGAGGTCGGATTGGCTGAGCGCGTTCACTGCTGAGACAGTTTGCGTGTTATGAGCAAGCGATGCAAGTAGGGCACATGGCCGCGTCGTGATTATAGGGTCCTTCAACTCTCGGTCAACGGCGGCCGCTCGCTCAGGATGACAACTCAATTTGGTTTGCAGAGTGCGGTATGTTGTTCATAATTGAGCCACGAGCCACCGCCTTCACCCCACTTCCACCAACCCGTACCTTCGGTTCCAGTGTCCGCGCAGGTGCTGCACGGCGCGGGCAATCTCCTCCTTGCTCAGATCGGTGCTGGGGCCAGCAAGCACGTACCGCGCCTCGCGGCGCGCTGCCTCCAGTAATTCTCGGTCACGCAGCAAGTTAGCCACGCGAAAGTTTGGCATGCCTGCTTGACGCGTGCCGAAGAATTCGCCGGGCCCGCGCTGTTGTAGGTCGAGTTCGGCAATCTCGAATCCGTTCTGGGTGCGCACCATGGCTTCGAGACGCTGCTCGGCTTCAACCGAAACTTTGCCGCCAGTCATGAGCACGCAATATGACTTTGCGCTGCCTCGTCCGATTCGCCCGCGCAGTTGATGCATCTGCGAGAGACCGAAGCGTTCGGCGTGCTCCACCACCATGATGTTTGCGTTGGCCACATCCACACCCACTTCGATCACAGTGGTCGAGACCAGCACATCAATTTCGCCGCGTTGAAAGCTGGCCATGGTGGCGTCTTTTTCGTCCGCACTCATGCGACCATGCAACAGGCCAACGCGCAGGCTGGCGAATTCGAGCTTGCGAAGCTGCTCGTACATCTTGATGGCAGCCTTCAGTTCGCCCTCCATCGCGCCTTCTTCAATCACGGGATACACGATGTAGGCTTGCCGTCCCGCTGCGACTTGTTTGCGCACGAACTCCCAGACTTCTTCTGAACGCTCATCGCCGACACGCCGCGTGGTGATGGGTGTGCGTCCGGGAGGAAGCTCATCGAGGACGCTGGTATCGAGATCGCCGTACAGGGTGAGGGCGAGGGTACGCGGAATGGGCGTCGCCGTCATAACCAGCACGTCGGGTTCGGCTTCATTTGTCTTCTTCATCAGGCGGAAGCGCTGCAGCACGCCGAAGCGATGCTGCTCGTCCACGATGACCAGCCCCAGCTTGTCGAACTCGACGGTCTCCTGGATGAGCGCATGAGTACCAATCACCAGTTGCGCGTTACCCTGCGCGATATGATGGCGCGTCTGCTTCTTGCGACCGGACTCCTGCGAGCCGGTGAGCAGCACAATGCGATAACCGGCGGGCTCGAGAATGCGCCGCGCGGAAAGGTAATGCTGCGTCGCCAGAATTTCGGTGGGGGCCATCAGCGCAGCCTGGTATCCGTTCTCCATCGCGATGACAGCAGCTTCCAACGCAACGATGGTCTTGCCCGAGCCGACATCGCCTTGCAACAACCGTCGCATGGGAGCGGGTTCCGCCATATCGTCGGCGATTTCTTTCAGCACGCGTTTCTGTGCCGCTGTCGGGTGGAAGGGCAGAATTCGCTTTACGGCATCTCGCACCCGGTCGCTCATCTCGAAAACGATTCCCGTCTCGGCGCGCATCTTCCGGCGCTTCAGTTCGAGTCCGAGTTCGAGGAAGAAAAGTTCTTCGAAGATGAGGCGGATGTGCGCTGGCGTGCGCGCCACTTGCAGATTCGCCAGACTCTCACCGACCTCCGGCCAGTGGGCCTGCCAGAAAGCGCGACGGCGATCGATCAGGCCCATGTGCCCGCGGACTGCTGGCGGGATAGCGTCCGGCGGCTCCTGGTCGAGACCCTCCAGCATGCCGTGGATGACGCGCCGGAACCAGCGCGCCGTAAGACGGCCATTACCGGCAGTCTCATAAATGGGAACGATGCGACCGACCTCGAGCGATTGCCACTTGGGTTCGTCACCAGTGCCGTTGCCTTGGGTTGCATTCGGATCGTGCAAAATCTCGAATTGGGGCTGGATGATTTCGAAGCGGTGGCCTCCGCGATCGCCCGCTTCCACCTTGCCGTACAGCGAGAGCAACATGCCGGCGCGGAACTTATCTTGCAGGTAGGTGGCGTTGAACCACACGCACTTCAACGTGTCGCGGCCCTGGCCGACGGTCATCTCGAAGATGGGCATGCGGCGCGTGCGGAACAATCCGAAGGTGCGGACTTCGGCGATAATGCTGGCCATCTCGCCGGCGCGAAGCTCACCAATGCCGCGGGGATTGAGCCGGTCTTCATAGCGAAAGGGAAGATAGTAGAGCAGATCTTCAACGGTGCTGATGCCTTTTTCCAGGAGGATCTGGGCAAACTTGGGACCGATGCCTTTGACGAACTGGACGTTGGTGGCGAAATCAAGCACAGTAAGGATGGTAAATGAAGCAGGCGTCAGCTATCAGCTTTCAGTGGGGGCCATTCGCTTTTCGCTCTTCGCCCTTCGCCCTTCGCCAATATGCTGGGAGCTTGAGACCAAAAGGTAAGCAAACCCGATCGTAAGATCCCCTCCATTTTCGCGGGATGGTGTGTTGGACGCGCAAGAAAGGAACGCGAAATCTGGATGCAGAAGATCGGATGGCGAATAGCGGGTAGCGAAAAGCCAACCGCGAAGAGCGATTCGTACGTTTTCTGGCATCAAATGCGCGGTTGCGGATGTCCAACAAGTGCGTGCTTCGAAGACTTCTCAAGCAACTGGTTGCCGTGGTTGTGGGCAGCCTGCTCTACTTCTTCGTCCTGATGCCACACCTGCCGCTGGCGGGGCGTCATCAACCGTTCCGGATTGACCTCGGTCTATTGGTGAACTTGTGGGTCTGCCTCGTCCTCTACGGTATCGTCGAGTGGCTCGATCGAAGCCGGCGGCGCGATGGCTCAACGGAAGAGAGCCGCAAACGGTGAGGTATTTTTTTCGGAAGGTCTCGGGGGCGTAATCCGGCGTTCGTCAAGATAAAGATCGCGACGGAAAGAAACCGCAGATTCCTCGGGGCTGAAGCCCCTCGGAATGACAAGAATAAAGGGTCTACAACGGTGCACCCTTCGGCAAGCTCAGGACAGGCACTGAAGGTGCGCCCCTTGAAAGCGAGCATAACCGAGTTTTTTAGCAGCCTGTGAAGTCGTGCCCTTTCAAATCCGATTTATGAGATAGCTCCTAGAATTCGCGCTCGGTCCCGAAGCCATTCAGCATTTGCTGCAGGTCGAGTTTCTGCTGCTCCATCTGCTTCCGGAGCTCTTGCATTTCCTGCTGAAGTTGCGGCGTCCAGTTCTTCGTGGACTCCCGGATATCATGCCGCATCTGATCGAGCTCTTCCTGGGTCGGCTGTGCGGACTTTGCGATGTCGCGAGTCATCTTCTCGAGTTGTTTCTGAGTGGGCTTAGCAGACTTTGCAATCTCGCGGGCCATCTTCTCCATGTCTTTCTGTTTCACCTTCATTGATTTTTCAATCTCGCGGCGCATCTGCTCCAGCTCTTTCCCGCTGGGCTGCAACTCCGCCAACATTTCTTCCTGGCTGGCCTCGAGTTCAGGGCGCAGCTTCTCTAGTTCCGGCCCGAGAGCTTGCATCTGCTCTTCACCATCTCCCCAGTCCAGGCCCTGCATTCTTGAGGAATCTCCCGGAGCAGGAAGATGCATTACGACCGTCTGCTCGTGCTTGTCGCGAACCACGGTAACGGATATCTGACCCGCCTGAACCCGCATGGCCCGCCGCCAGTCAGCCATGTCGTGGATGGTGTCATTGTTCAACTTGACGATCACGTCGCCAGCCCTCAGGCCAGCCGCGTCAGCCGGACTGCCTTTTTCCACCGAACGCACGAGAACGCCTCTTCCTGCGGGCACATTGAAGTAGCCGGCCAATTGCGGACAAAGGCTCTCAACCATCAAACCATGGCGCGAAGAAAGGACCGCGACGGACGGAATGTCCATGCCGTTGATCATCCCAGGAGCCACGACCGGACCGGTCCACCGCGGAGCACCACCTACAAAGCTTTGCGCGTGAGACATGACTTGAGGCCAGGTTCCCAGAACCACCTTGACGTCTTTCTTCTCACCGCCGCGGACCACCGTTAACATCACTGTCTTGCCGGGAGGTGTGACGTGGATCATGTTTCCCAATTGCTCCGGGGATTCGACCTTGGAACCGTCAAACCCGACGATGACATCATTTTCTTTCAGTCCCGCTCTGCAGGCGGGACCGTCCCGGTCAAGATCGGCAATGACCGCACCGTTGGAGTTCGCTAGCTTCAGGGCCGAGACCTGCTGTGGCGTGACTTCGTCAATGTGTACTCCGAGATAAGCGGTCGCATGCGAATCTGATGAGGCCGGATTCGGTGACGCCGCCGCCATAGGCGCCGCCATTGCGGCGGCCAGCAGGATTGATGTCAGACCGTTCATAATTATCGTAATTTTGCGCATAACTCCAACCCTTAACGTGAGCGTCGGAAATCGATCTGTCCAATTATGGTGCGGACCTTCAACACAGGACCGCCTCCGTTTAATGACCCTTCGGCGTACATGGACCTCGGGATGAAGTTGCTGCCTTCCTTGGTGATCCGCAATCCGGAGAACTCGGAGAGGATGCCATGACCGGTCGCCATGTCCGACGAGGCGTGCACCGTGACCGGCAAGTCGGCTGGCAGATAGACGGTCACATCGCCGGCTGCGGTATGCAGCGATGAATCGCTGAAGTTGCCGCGTTTGCCCACAAACTCGGCCGTAATTCCCGCCGGCTCCGGTTTGCACCTGCGCGCCCTGACTGAGATTGAGCAATTCGACACTGCCGCCACCGGTACTGACCTGCACCCGTCCCCGGGCGCTATCCAAATGCACGCTTCCTCCGGTAGTCTCGGCCTGGACTGTGCCGGTTACGTCGCCCAGACTGAGATTGCCCCCGCCGGAGCTTACCCCGAGATCACCGCTGCACTTGCGCACTTCAATGTTGCCCGCACCGGTTTGGATTGTGGCCCCTTTCGCGGAGCCGATGTACACCCTGCCGCCACCGATGTTCACGCGCGCCTGCCCGGCTACATTCTTGATGTGAACGTCCCCTCCTCCGGTGGTCAGTGAAAAATCGGAGCCCAGGCGGCCGACCTCCACGTTTCCACCACCGCTGGTAATCTTCACGGATCCGTCCAAATCGTCGAGCGTCACCGACCCGCCGCCCGTCGCGCCCAGAATCGTAGCAACGATGGAACTAAAGTTAAGCGGACCACCCCGGGTTTCCACCTTCACCATTTCCAATTCCCGTGGTATTTGCACGACAAACTCAACATTGAATCGGTTCAGGTTCCGGTTTGCCAGCCTGCCTTCGATGAACGCGCCTTCCCCATTCTTCATCGCGGAAATGCGCATCTGCTCAAATTGGCGCCTGCGCCGCTTCTTCGCTGGGAGCGTACGAGCGTTTGCGAATGACGTACGTCACGCGGGACGAATTTCCCTGCACCTGCACCGATCCCACATCGGTAGTAATACGAACCTGGCGAGAAGCGGGCAATGTACCGGTGGTCTCTTCCACCCACGAGTTACCGTCGCGATAAACCCGCGATTGTTGAGCCCAGAGCTGGAATCGCCACTGCCATCGCCAATAATGCGGCGACCGCTATCGACTTGCGATTGCCCTTGGCACGCCGTGCGCAGAATTCTTCGCCCCTGACCTTTCTCATCGCCGCTTTAAATTGCCAACCCTGCTTCAACCAATCCTCTTTCCGGGAGCGAATACACGAAGATGGAACACCGCTCTGCCTAGTAAATACTGGGCATCGAGGCCAGCACGCGCCTGGACTCGGTGCGAATGTACTCGCTGGGGTCTTCCTTCGACAACTGTTGCAGGGCCATGCGCACGCTGCTGTCGGCGCGGACCGGTTCCAGCGCATGGAGGGCGCCGCTGCGCACTCCCAAATTGCTGTCGTTCAGCAGGGCTTCGAGCACGGCGTTGCGCACGCGGATGTCCTGTTTCACGTAGGACCCCAGTCCATCCAGTGCCATGAGGCGTACGCCTGGATTGCTGTCGTAACGCAACGCATAGGTCAAGGTCTCTCGCACACGAGGATCGTCAGCTTTGCTGGTGAGTACATCCACCGAATTCAGCCGCACCCCGGAATTCTCGTTACTCTTGGCGGCATACAGCAACAGGTCCTGTACTTTCGGATCGGAGACCGAGCCTTGGACCGACGCGGGCATGCGCTTGTCGTATTGAACCTTGACGTTGTCGCTGCCGGGTTGTTTCTCGATGGAGGTAATGCCGCTGATGGAAGCTTCTACCGGGGCAGTTGTTACAGACGGGCCCTTCGTGCTGTACATGGCGCCAATGCCACCCCCGAAGCCGACCAGGAAGATAACCATAGCGAGCGCGGGTGAGAAGCGCACCTGACGCATCCAGGCCATGGGATCGAAGGCCAGCCGGTGGTACCAGGCACGATTCTGCTGAGTGGTCTCCAGCGCCTCCTGCAGGCGCATGCGGGCTGCAGCCAGAAAGCTTGCCGACGGCTCTTCCACCGGCAGTGCGTTCATCTGCTCCTGGAACTCCTTCTGCGCAGCGAGTTCGGCCGCGCAGCCTTGACAGCGCCGGATGTGCTGTTCCAGTTCGTGCCGCGCATCGTCGGCCAGTTCGTCGTACAAATAGAGCGCGATGTTTTTTTGCACCCATTCGCAATTCATGATGACTACCTCTTGCTACTTCCCAGTAAGCCTGTCGTCGGCTAAAGCCGACCACACCTAATAAAACTGCCGGCTCGACGCGGACCTAAAGGTCCGCACTACCCGAACATCTACCTTTACACATAACCGTTCAAAACACTTCCTAGCGAACGCTCTTCAATGCGGCGCGCAGTTTTTGTGTGCCGCGGAATAATGTGTTCTTCGCCGTTTCTTCCGTCGTATTCAAAATCTCGCCAATGGTACGCAGCTTCAAACCTTGGTAGTGCTTCATCTCAAAAACCATGCGCTCGCGGGGAGTGAGTTTCTTCAAGGCCTTTGCGATGTTCGCTGCCAGCTCGCGCCGCATCAGGTCGCGCTCCGGACTGGCTCCTGAGCGCTGGTCAGCGACCTGGTCCAGCAGGTCGTAGGTACCGCCTTCGGAGTCGGTCGTCACCCCAGAATCTTCCTTCCGCACCTGCCGCTTGCGCAGAAGATCGAGACACAGATTGGTCACGATGCGGTAGATCCAGGTATAAAACGAGCACTCGAAGCGAAAATTGCCGATGTTCCGGTAGGCCTTAAGGAACGCTTCCTGGTAGATGTCCTGGGCATCCTGCTCCGAACGAGTCAGATGATAGGCCAGGCGCAGAACGGCGCCGTCGTACTGGCGCACGAGTTCCTCGAACGCGGCGTGATTGCCACGTTGTGCTTCCCGGATCAGCTCCGTGTCATTCATGCGGCTCTGGGCCTGCCCTACCATGGACCCTCGGTTTGAGGGCGTTGAGGACGCTTTGTCCGCCTCCCGCCACGCCACGGAAGGACGGAGCCCCGGGCCAACCGTGAGAGGAACTGCTACCGCTTCGGCCGGCATGCTGGTTTCTACCTAGTCTGCAATTAGCAAGCCCAATTCTCGTGCCTGCAATTACATAGACGGGTGCGGGAGGAAACCGTGAGCGGTCATTATAGACGCCTCAGTTAGTAGATACGTGGGCGGAGCGGAATGGTTCACGGGGCCAAGGGAATCGGCTGAAATTGTCATTTCTGAGGACGGTTACGGGCACGATAGCGCAACTTGTCATGTAAGGATTTCAGCTTTTGTTCACCCAAGTCCTTCAGAGATGTGATTGGTCTCTTCAACTCAAGTTGCTTAAATGCGAATTCATAAAGTTGGGGTTTGGCTAAACCTAATTCTTCTGCCTTTGCCCAAATCCCGGGGTAAAGTCGCTTGCGCCATTCCTCGTTATTGGTTCGGCGTAAACTCGGGAGCTTTTTCCCATCCTCCTGCTTGAGCCAGCGAATTGCGTTTTCACCTTGCTCCACCGTGAGTTTCCGGTAGGAGGCGACCTTGAAACGGTTTTTCAACCGTTGATGCCATTCGCCACGGGAAGGGGATTTCCCCGCCTTTTCATCGGTTTGTGCCAGTTTCTTGATGAGTTCCTGGATCTCAAACGCTGTGGTTTCGGAAATGTCACCAGGTTCGCGAATCACTTTGGGACGGACGATCTTCCTCTGGTTGATGTTGATGTCTCCCTGGGCGGCATTTGCGACGATGTTGTCCTTGCCTGACACATTCTGTACTACCGCGGGAGTCGAAGGGGCGTGATTCGGTTCTGTGGTCAGCAGGGACCGTAATTTCTGTCGGCAATCTGCTTCCTTGCTGGGCATCATGACTTGGCTTAACCAGAGGAACGGGAAAGCCTGCGGCTTTTTGTGAAAATATGTGTCGGCAAGTTCAGGGCGAATTTCCCGGTCGAGAAGGATGGCAGTTTTCCAATGCGCATCCACCAGTTCCAATAATCGAAGATCCTGCGGAACTTGACTTGTTGAGCAGAACAACTCAAATACTGCTCGCCGGCCTTGCTGATCGTAGTAAATCAAGTCGTTCCTGCCACCCTCCACCCCGAAGACCTCGGCGACCGAGGGATTGTCGGGAAATTCCTGGTGCAACAATTTGCAAATGCGATTCAGGACATCCTTGTGGATTTGGTGTTCGGCCAGCGCCTTTTTCGCCCACTGACAAAAAAATTCGTATTCTGAATTCATTGGTATTACCATCCTTCGGTCGTTGACCCGTCCACGGTAGCGAAGTAAATTCAGCTAATGAGCTACACAATACATCAGGCGAGGGCCAATCTTTCGCGGCTGATTAGAGAGGCCCAGGGGGCAAGGAAGTGATTATAACGCGCGGCAAACAGCCGGTCGCGGAGATCGTTCCTGTGGCTTGCGTCGCCATTTGATCACGATCGCATTTGGATTGTACTAACTAGTAAACTTATCACCACCCTCCGGGCGCCAAATCTGCCCCCAACTCCGCCGGACGCACAACCGGCGGTGACCGGCAACCTTGCACAGCCGCGCTGAAGGAAGGACGATAGCCACCATGACAAGGTTCTATGCACTTTGCGCTTTCTTAGTTTTCATAGGCGGCCCGATGCTTTTCGCACAAGAGAGTACGGACCCAGACTCGGTTGAGAGCAATCCTGGGATACACCAGACCTTTAAGGATCTCGCCCTCGAAACTATTGACCTTGCGCAGTCAGCCGAAGAGGAACTCGAGTCTTCTGATCTGATATTCAAGCCCGCGAAAGCCGACGCCGACAAGGCATTTAATAAACTGAAGCGATCAGTAAGGACGGAGGGCGAAAAGTCGATCCGCTACCTGGTGGGGAGCTATATGTTCAATATCGACTTGGTTGAGGACATGAGGCCCTGCAGGTCCTGCCCGCACAGTTGCTCCCCGTGCGCGGAGCGGCGCAACGCGGCAATCCGCGCAATCAAGGACGCACCCATCATCAAGGAAGCGAAATGAGACAGCATCGCTCGACGCGCGGAAATCTGTTGTCAAAGGTTCAGCCGAAAAAGTTCGAACAGTTTACTACTCATTAACTAATTTAGGGCTCGTAGGTTGTTGATTCTAGGTTCGGCATTTCAAATCGTGATCAAATAGCGGGCAAATAATCGCGCTGCTTGATCCACAACCCACGACCTGGCTATTTCGCCTCGGGCTTGCCCAGGCGAAGACCATAATTCTTGCCGCATTCTCCTTCGTGGAAGGCCTGGCGGAGAGCGGCGTCATCCGTCCCCTTGGCCATTTCGGCCGACCACTCCGCAACTTTCTGGTCGCACCACTGCCGCGATCCTTTGGGATAATCGGGCTTTGCCTCCTGCTTCACGATGGGTGCGGGAGCAGGGCCGGGAGCCGGACTGGGCTTGTTGTGCTGCCAGATCGCCAGGCCGCCCAGGCCGCCGATTGCCGTAATCAGCGCCGCTGCACCCGTGAGTATGCCAGGCAAAGATGTCCAGAAAGAGCCGCGTTCAGAGCCTTGGTCCGCCATAGATAATCCTCTTACCGGTCTGTAACGATCGATTTTCGAAGTGCGCAGAACCCCGCGGCAGATAAGCCGTTAGTCGCGCAGAGTGGGAACGATTGAGTAAATCCTAATGCGATTTGGCTCCCCGTGCCAGCACATTCGGTCGCAGGGTTGCCGCGGCCATTAGCCCCTGCAAAAAGCAAAGGCGGGACACAGAGTGCCTCGCCTTTCGGAGAAGTTTTCCGCGCGAAGGCTCGGGCCTGCGTATTTGCCAACCTGGTTTGCGAGAATCGCGATCTAGGTTTCGGCGCCGGCTTCTTCCGCCGCAACGGCCTCGGCAGCCGCTTCTTTGTTGATGACAACTTTCAGCTGCACGGTCACGTCCTTGTGCAACTTGACGGGCACATTGAACTCACCAACATGCTTCAGAGGTTCATCGAGTTGGATTTTGCGGCGATCGATCTGCACGCCCTTGTGCTCCAGCTCGTGGGCAATGTCAGCCGAGGTCACGGAACCAAAGAGCTGATCGCGCTCGCCCGACTTGCGGGTGAAGCTCAACGTCACGCCCTCGACCTGCTGCGCCAGGGCCTGGGCATCGCCCTTTTCGCGGGCAGCGCGCCGCACGGCCGAGGCCTTCATCTGCTCGATGACGGCGCGGTTGGCCGCGGTGGCTTCAATCGCCAGCTTCTTGGGGATGAGATAGTTACGGCCGTAGCCCTCGGCGACCTTCACCACTTCGCCGCGAGAGCCAAGCTTGGTTACGTCTTCTTTCAGAATGACTTCCATGAATAGAACTCCGTTCGATCTTGATTGCGGGCCTTCGTTCGCCTCAGGCTTCTCACAGCACGGCTGAACCCGTGCCTCCAAATGTGTCCTCCCTAGGGGACTCGGATCTATTTCTCACCTTACCCAGCACTCCGCCTACGGCTACGTGCTGGGCTAAGCTGTTCCGCGCCTACGGCGCTGGATTTTCGACCAGTAGAATCCACTGGCAACTATCAAGCTACGTTCTCACAAGCGCTCTGAGTTCACTGATCTCCATGAGAACTGGCCACCGACAACCGACAACTGGCGACAGCTTCTACCTTCCGCCGAACGGCAGCAGGGCGATGTTGCGGGCCTGCTTGATAGCGTCAGCGAGACGCCGTTGGTGCGGAGTGCATACGCCGGTCAAGCGACGAGGCACGATCTTCCCAGCCTCAGAGACAAACCCTGACAGCAGCCGGACGTCCTTGTAGTTGATGCCGTCGATCTTCTCGACGCAGAACTTGCAAACCTTCTTGCGGCGGAAGAACTTCCGTCCGCCGCCACCACCACCGCCGGGACCTCCAGGACCACCGCCAGGCCGTCCACCACCAGGGCGAGGTCCGCGAGGCGCACCGTAGCCGCCACCGCCTCCTCCTTCGCGTGGAGCACCACCATCAGGACGCGCACTGGGTGCGTCAGTCGTTGCGGCGCCAGCTCCGGGTGCCGCATTCTTGTTGGATTCGTCTGCCATGATTCTCCTTCTCTAATCTGTTGGGCCTGACGGAAAATTCTGGCCGTCAGGTACAGTCCCTGCAGGACCGCAGTTCTACTTCACAGGACACACCGGGCGCTTGAGTGTCTGCGCGCAGCGTTATGCGCTAACCGGCTCCGACGCGGTGCCCGCTGGCGAGGCCGCTTCGGGCGCCGTTTCCGGACCCGCTGATGCGGCTGCTTCCGCCGCGGCTTCGGCTGCGGCAGACGCCGCTGCTGCCTGGCGTCCCTTGCCACGAACCTTGGTATCGCGGATGGCCTTGATTTTGGCCAACCGCTTCTGCTCCTCATCGATCCGCACGGTAATGAACTTGATCACCGGTTCGGTCACGCGCAGGCGGCGTTCCACTTCCTTCACCATTGCGCCTTCGCCTTCGAGGACCATCAGCATATAAATACCATCCTGGAATTTGCGCACGGTATAGGCCAGACGGCGCTTGCCCATGCGCTCCATGCTTTTCACCGATCCGCCCGCACTACCAACCTGCGTCTCCAGGCTGGAGATCAGTTTGTCCTGGTCCTCTTCGAGCATGTCGGGACGGACGATGAACATCAATTCATAAGTACGTTGCATTCTGTTCTCCTAGCAACTAGCAATTAGCAACTAGCGCGTGTCCTGTTTGTGAGCAGCTAACGGCTAGTTGCTAGTCGCTAGTTGCTTCTTCCGATCTGCGATTAAAGCGGTTCATGGCCGCCTGTACGCCTTCGCCGAGAATGACTCGCACCGCCTCCGCCGCCGAATCTAGAACCTCACCGACAACGGGCAGCTCCGACTTCTTGAACTGCGACAGCACGTATCGCGCGCCGTCGCCTACCGGATAATCAGGCGCAATTCCCATTCGGACGCGCATGATTTCTTGTGTGCCCAGCGCGTCAATTACCGATTCCACTCCGTTGTGCCCCGCCGAGCGGCCGCGTGGCCGGACGCGCAAGGTGCCAAACGGCAGGTCCATCTCGTCGTACAGCAGCACCAGGTCCTGCTCCGGTTGCACTTCGTACTCGCGTACCAGCTCGCGCACCGAACCGCCGCTCAGGTTCATGAAGGTTTCCGGCTTTGCCAGCACTACTTCGTGGCCGGCGATGCGCGTCCGCGCCGTTTGCGCGCGGCAGTTGCGATTGTTCACGCGCACGTCGCACTGTTCGGCAATGCGGTCCACCGCCAGAAAGCCCATATTGTGCGGCGTGAACTGGTACTCGATGCCCGGATTGCCGAGCCCGACGATCAGCTTCACTGCGCTTACTTCTTCTTCTCGGACTTCTCGGCCTTCTCCGGCTTGGCCGCCTTGTCACCCGTCTCGGCAGCTTCGCCTTCGGTCTCCTGCTTGCCCTTCTTGATGACCTCGGGCTCCGCGGCCGTCGCTCCGGCTTCCACAGCACCCTCGACCGGCGCGACTTCCACCACTTCTTTCACTGCGGTAACGTGGGCAACCGCCTGGTTCTCATCGGTGATGAACTTCAGCCTGGCATCATGCGCCAGGTCGGAAACGCGAATCGTCTGGCCGAACTCCAGCTTGCTGGCGTCGGCAACCAGGTGGCCAGGGATGTCGCCCGGCAAACACTCGATCTCGACCTCGCGCAACATCTGCTCAAGGATGCCGCCCTGCAACTTGACGCCGGGAGCTTCTCCCTTGAGCACGATGGGAACGCTCACGCGCAACACTTTGTCCATGGCAATGCGCTTCAGGTCCACGTGCAGCAGCGCACTCTTGATGGGCTCAAACTGCCAGTCCACGATCATGACCTTGGCAGCCTGTCCATCCAGGGTGAGATCGAAAATCGAGTTGTGCCCGGTCTCCGAATTCAGGATGCGCCTCATCTGCTTGGGATCGACAGCGATGGCCTGCGCGGGTTGGCCGGCGCCGTACACGACGGCGGGGATCATGCCGCTGGCGCGCAGCCGGCGGGCGTCATTCTTGCCGCCACCTTGCCGCGGCTTGGCTTCTACATTTTTGTCTGCGGTTGCTGTAGCCATAATCTTGTCCTTTATAAAAACAATCTGCTGACCGAAGTCTCCTCGTGAATCGACTGAATGGTGCGCCCGATCAATCCCGCGATCGACAGCACTCTGATCTTGGGCTCGTTGCGCCCCGCTTCCGTCAGCGGGATAGTGTTGGTCACCACCACTTCGGCCAACCCCGACTTCGAAATCCGTTCGACCGCCGGCCCCGAAAGCACCGGATGGGTGGCGCAGGCATAAACCTCGCGCGCGCCCGCCTCCAGCAAAGCCTGGCAAGTCTTCACCAGCGTGCCGGCGGTATCGATAATGTCGTCGAGGATGAGACAGGTGCGGTTCGTCACGTCGCCGATGACGTGCATCACCTCGGTCACATCCTTCTCCACGCGGCGCTTGTCCACAATAGCCAGCGCCGATTCCATCTTTTTGGCGAAGAAGCGAGCGCGCTCCACGCCACCTGCATCCGGCGAAACCACCGTCAAGTCCGGAAACTGCTTCTTCCGGAAGTAATCCACCAACACCGGCGATGCGAACACATGGTCCACCGGGATGTTGAAGAAGCCCTGGATCTGCGGCGCATGCAGGTCAACCACCAGCGCGCGATCGGCTCCGGCCGTAGTCAACAAGTCGGCAACCAGCTTCGACGATATCGGCACGCGCGGCTTGTCCTTGCGGTCCTGCCGGGCGTAGCCGAAGTACGGAATCACCACCGTGATGCGGCGCGCCGACGCGCGCTTCAGCGCATCAATCAGCAGCAGCAACTGCATCAGGTGCAGGTCCACCGGGTCGCACGTGGGCTGCACCATGAAAACATCGGCCCCGCGCACGTTCTCCTCGATCTGCACGTAGGTCTCGCCGTCGGAGAACCTGGAAATACACGCTTGCCCCAGCTGCAATCCCAGGAACGCGCAAATGTCCCGGGCAAGCGCATCGTTGGCAGTCCCGGAAAAAATCTTCCACTTGTCATCCTGGCGCGCTCGCACCGGCTTCGGCTTGGGATCAGCTCCGGAATGAGCTTGCTTGTCCGATTGGTGGGCGGCCGTTGCGGTACCTTCGCCCGCTACGCCTGCCATGTGCACTGCGCTCGGTTTTGCTGCCGTTTCCATCGAATCAAACACCCCGCTTCACCTGGTTGAGTTACACGCTGGGTCTTGAAGATTAGCCTTCAGCTATCAGCCGTCAGCTTTCAGTCAATGCGATCGTTCGCCGACGTCGGCTGAAGGTTTGACCTGTAAGCTCTTAGCTTGCAAACCTTGAAACCTGATTCTCTAACAACTGACAACTAGCCACTGACAACTGGTTTCTGGCTGGGCGGCTAGGATTCGAACCTAGACAAAGTGCTCCAAAGGCACTTGACCTACCATTAGTCGACCGCCCAGTGAAGCAAGCTGTCAGCTATCAGCCGTCAGCTTTCAGTTGCAAACCTGAAGCTGTGTGCCCCATGCTTGTCGCCTGCCTTTGGCGAGAAAGTCGGAACAGGAAATCGAAACTGCCTTCACACAAACATCTGCTGCCAGTATTCGTCACGCGTGATCGTCGTCGTCGCAACCGCTGGATGTCCCGAGTCAGTCATCCGAGCGGCTGCCGCTTGCGCTTCTTCACCGGAATCGAACAACCCATACAACGTTGAGCCGGAGCCGGACAGGGATGCATGGCGCGCACCTTCGCGCTGCAAGACACGTTTTACCTCACGCAAATCGGGATACTCAGGAAAGACGACGCGTTCGAAGTCGTTCTCGATCCCGGCTCGGACGAGGTCGAGAAGCAGTGTCTCGGCCCGGTCCCCGCCTACCGCGGGAACACCGGATGCAGGCTCCCTCGCAGATACGGCTAGCGTGGGAACACGTTCGCTCAGCCAGGCATCCACCGCTTGGCCGAACTTGTTAATTGTACCTGTGGCTCCAGCGTCGGTCAATTCAGCTTCGCGCGCGAGTAGTTCGTCCCATTGCGCAAACGCCTTCGGAGTGGAAACGCCAATCGCCGGCGTCACCACCACCAGGTGCATCCTCGGCAGGTCTTGCAGTGGATAAACTTCTTCGCCGCGGCCAATGCCCAACACCGTTCCTCCGATCAGGAAGAGGGGCACGTCGCTGCCTATCTCGGCGGCGATCCGCATCTTGTCGTGGGCGGCAATCTTGGTTTCGAGCGCACGCTCCAGCCCCAGCATCGTGGCGACCGCGTTGGACGAGCCCGCGCCCAGGCCTCCTTGCACGGGCAGTCGCTTGTCGATTTGAACGATGACTTTGACGCGAGCCTTCGCTGTGTTGAGCACGCGATCGGCGACTTTGTAGCAGGTATTGGATTGGTCGATTGGGACGCGTGGATCGTTGCAGCGAATCTCAATACCGGAGCCGGGTTGCACGTCGACTCGAATGAGGTCATGCAGCGCCAGCGTCTGATAGATGGTGCGCAGCTCGTGGAAGCCGTCAGCACGGGGCGGGCCGATCTTCAGTCCGAGATTGATCTTCGCGAAGGAGCGGAGGGCACTAGACATGGGAACCAGTTGTCAGTGGTCAGTCGTCAGTGGCCAGTTCAAGACATCAGCGCCACTCTGCTGACTGGGTGGATCTTGGTTAGCACCGGCGGCTGACTACTGGCCACTGACAACTTCTTCAATTTCTGCTGCGGAACTTCGACAGTAGCCGTAGGATTTCGATGTACAACCAGATCAAGGTGATCATCAGCGCGAAGGCGCCGTACCACTCCATGTATTTGGGAGCCCCCATGCGCGCTCCATTCTCGATCAGATCGAAGTCGAGGACGAGGTTCAGCGCCGCGACGGCCACCACAATAAGGCTGAAGCCGATGCCAATCGGACTTGAACTGTTGATCGCGGTAAAGTGCACGCCGAAGAATCCCAGGATGAATTCCAGGAAGTAGAAGACGGCAATGCCGCCAGTGGCCGCCACGATGCCCAAGCGCAGCTTGTCTGACATCTTGATGAGGCCCGAGCGATAAGCCAGCAGCATAACCAGGAGAACGCCAAAGGTCAGCGAAACCGCCTGGATCGCGATGCCGTGGTAACTCTTCTCCAGCATGGCGGAGATTCCGCCCAGCACCAGGCCTTCCAGCAACGCGTAAATCGGCGAGGTGATCCCCGCCCACTCTTTCTTGAAGATAGTGACGATGGCGACGATGAAGCCGCCGATGCCGCCAATCGCAAGGGCCGGTCCCATCGCCTGCATGGCCTCCTCGGGAGGCGCGTTGAAGAAGCGGTTCCAGGTCCACGCCGCCGTGGCTACGCAGCAGATGAGCAGGATGCCCGTCTTGTTGACCGTGCCGGAGACGGTCATGCTCTCGCCGAAGGTCGCCTCGCCAGTGCGGAAGGCGTCAGAGCTTAACGCCGGGTTGGAGGTTCTCATCAGTTGGGCCATGTGGATTTCTCCTTGCAACTAGCGTATCAAAGATAGCGTACCGATTAGACGCGGAAGTGCGCTAGTAGGACTCTGGGACAGCGTCTGAAGTAAATTAAGAATTAGAAAAGAGTCTCGGCGGCACCGGACTTTCGCTGCCGAGAAGTTTCTTGGTTGCCCGTCTCGTAACGATTCAGCAGCTCTCGAAGCATTGGAAGGTTTATCAGTTCTATTCCCACTCTTTCTGCAAATTCGCGAGCCTGTGCTGTGAAATCTGACGTAGTAATTAGGACGCCTTGACACCCCTCTCCGCGCTTACTGCCCCGTAGAACTCTCTAATCGTAGCGGCTCCAATCAAGTTGTCTGGTCCATAACGCTTACACTGAAAGAGGTACTTGCCGCCAATGATCGGCTTCTCAAGAACCGCCACTACGTCTATACCTCCGTCGCCGGTAGCCTTTGTCATCTCAGCACGAAAGTCCATCTGAGCCAACAGCTTTGCCACCAATCGCTCAAAGGCTATCCCGTCCAAGTCCTCTAAGGTTGCTCCTCCGGCTGATGTGTCTATCTTGATGCCGAATGCCTCTAATGCGTATCGAACATCAGCCTCGGTAATGTCCGTTTTGTTTACTGCCCTGGCCACCCGCTTTATCATCACCTCAACTTGATGGGGACACCTTCCAGAATGGAGTGCAATTAGGGCCTTAGCATCTGCGATCAGGTTGAGACCCTCGTGAACAGATATTTGTCCTGCAATCTCTCCCAGGGCGTCGGTCGAATATGATTGCAACGACAATACTAGCGCAAAGCAGTTCTGTAGCTTTGGAGGACAGTCGGATTGCTTTGCACTTGTGCATATAAGAGTAAAGGGCTGTACTTCTATAACGTGATGTCGCGTGGACGGTCCCTGACCAATGACAATCTCTATTGTATTTGTGCTGATGGCCTGAGACAGCAAATCATATATGTTGCGCCTCAGGGCCGAAACTCGACTCACAATAAATACTTGATTCTCCCTTAAGTTGGTGAGAATGGCCGTAATGTCGCCATTAAGCTGAAGCAACGACGCATCGACCTCTTGGCAAGCCACGCTGCATTCTGCAGCGATTGTTCTAGCAAGTGTTCGCTTGCCCATTCCATCCTCACCTAGAATTAGAATGTGCTCCGGAGCACTGCCGTTCTTACGGTAGAAATCAAGGTGGCCCCGGAGACGAGCAACACAATCCGGCTGTCCAATAATGTGTTCCAATCGTCGTTGCTGCATCATATTCTGCCCATTACTGAATTAATACAGCGTCCCCTGTCCACTGCGGCTCGCGAGCGGCCTCCTCTTAAAGTACTCATAGGCGAGATTTGTGGCGACCCGGCCCTGCGGAGTGCGGTTGAGGAAACCGATCTGCATAAGGAACGGTTCGTAGATTTCTTCGATCGCGTCAGGCTCTTCGGCGAGCGATGCCGCCAACGTCTTCAAACCGACCGGACCACCCTGATATTTGTCGATGATGGTCAGCAGCAGCTTGCGATCGATCTCGTCGAAGCCGTATCGATCAACTTCCAGCATCTTCAGAGCTTTTTGTGTGGTTGACTTGTCGATGTTGCCCTTGCCTTTCACCTGGGCGTAGTCGCGTACCCGGCGCAGCAGGCGATTAGCGATGCGCGGCGTGCCGCGGCAGCGCCTGGCGATCTCCATCGCGCCCGCATTGTCTATCTCAACACCGAGAATTTCCGCCGAGCGCTGAACGATGATCTTCAAATCGCGAGGCGTGTAAAACTCGAGCCGCAACAGTAGCCCGAACCGTGAACGAAGTGGGGCGGATAGCAGACCTGCCCGGGTCGTCGCTCCGATGAAGGTAAACGGATCGAGGTTCATATTCACGGTGCGCGCTGATGGCCCTTGCCCGACAATGATGTCGAGCTTGTAGTCTTCAATTGCCGAGTAGAGCAGTTCCTCAAGCACGGGTTGCAGGCGGTGCACTTCGTCGATGAATAGCACTTGCTTGTTCTTCACGTTGGTGAGGATCGCTACCAAATCGCCCTTGATTTGCAGCGCCGGCCCCGAGGTCTGCTGGAAGGGAACGCCCAGCTCGGTGGCGATGATGCTGGCCAGCGTCGTCTTGCCCAGCCCCGGCGGCCCGTAGAGCAGCACGTGGTCGAGCGGCTCGCCGCGCGAGCGCGCTGCCTGGATGGCGACCTCGAGGTTGTCCTTGACTTTGTTTTGTCCGATGAACTCGCGCAGCCGCTGCGGGCGCAGCTTCAGCTCGAACGACGAGTCGTCGTCCACCGGCACGGCCGAGACGATGCGGTCGGGATGAGCTTTGTCGCTGGGCAAAGGCACGCAGGGCGATAGTAAAGCGAAGGCGGCGCACATGCAAACGTACGCGGATTATCTCTCAGAGTGCCTGCCGCCCCTTAGGGAGGGCGCGGTGCCGGTCGCCCATAATCCGTTTGCATCCACTACTTATCGGAGCTACCATCAGCCTATGGCGAAGGTGAAGAAGTTCGAGTTGGAGGACCCTATTCCTGTCCTTGACGATGAGGATGCAGAAACCCTCGCCGCCATCGACGAAGGCATCCGCGACGCTGAGGCCGGTCGAACCGTGCCCGGTGAAGAAGTGCGAAAACGCCTGCCACAGTGGATTTCCGCCTCCAGTACGCGCAAAGAGTGCTGAATGATCTCTTCAGCGCCTCGGTCGTCTAGAAATGCTAAGGAATGTCTGATTAAGTGGGCCGACAGTCCCTCAGCGGCTAAAGCCTTGGTCATTTTGTGGCGTTTACGGACGGCCTAAAGGCCGTCCCCTTCATCGCATCGGACTTGATCAGAGCTTCCCTAACGCTGCGGTGGGAAGGGCTCCGTGGGTATAGGGGTCCTTCGACTGCGCTCGAACTGCGTCTCGCTTCGCTCAGGATGACAAACCTGTGGTGAGCACTGCCGCACTGACAACTTTTGCCGCCGCGTTTATGATTCGCATGTAATCATGAACAACCTCGGCATTCTTCTTTCCGGGCGCGGGTCGAACTTTGAGGCCATCGCCGACAGCGTCGCTGCGGGCAAGCTCGATGCGAATATTGCGGTCGTCATCTCCAACCGTGTGGACGCGGGCGGGATCGAATCGGCGCGGCGGCGCGGGTTGAAGGCGCTGGTGATTCCGTCGAAGGGCAAGCCACGCGAGGAGCACGACCGCGAGGTGGTGGCGGCGCTACGTGAACATCAGGTCGATCTGGTCTGCCTGGCGGGATACATGCGCCTGCTGTCGCCGTGGTTCGTGCAGCAGTTTCCCAACCGCATCCTCAACATTCATCCGGCGCTGCTGCCGGCGTTCCCAGGACTCGAGGCTCAGAAACAGGCTTTCGACTACGGCGTGAAGGTGTCGGGCTGCACCGTGCACTTCGTGGATGCAGACCTGGACCACGGCGCCATCCTGGTGCAGAAAGTCGTGCCGGTGCTCGACAGCGACGATGAGCACACGCTAGCTGACCGCATTCTGGAGCAGGAGCACATCGCGTACAGCGAGGCAATCCGAATGGTGCTGGAGGGGAAGTACGACATTGTGGGACGCAGGGTGGTTAAGACTTAGGGGGTTAGATTCGAGCTTGGGGAGCGGCAGATCCCTCGGCTCCTCGCTTCGCTGTTCGCTCGGGATGACAAATAAACAACGACATGACCATGTTAAAATGACCATGGTCATCTGGAGGTGACCATATCGTGGCGATTGTCGTAAGGAGGAACAAGAGGGCGGCCGGTAAACCTATGGCGGCAGGCAATAGGCAGATGGCGGCGGGCGAGTTCAAAGCCAAATGCTTAGGAGTGATGAGCGAGGTTGCCAGCACTGGTAAACCAATACTCGTCACCAAGCGTGGTGAACCTCTGGTTGAGGTAATCCCGCCGCGCAACAAAAAGAGCAGAGGCGGCGATGACTTCATCGGCCGGTTGGAGGGCGTCATCGAAATCATCGGCGATCCCGATGATCTGATCAGACCGGTGTTCCCGCTCGAAGACTACGACATGCTGAAATGATTCTACTGGACACTCACGTGCTGGTTTGGTCGCAGCTTCAAGGCAGCAAACTATCGCGTGCAGCCGCATCGTCCATCAGGAGAGCGCGGGCATCCGACGGGCTGGCGATCTCCGCCATCACTCTCGTGGAACTGGCTGGTCTCATCCGCCGGGGCAGGGTGGGATTGCGCGGCAGTTTTGAAACGACGATCCAGGAACTGATCGCCAAAGTGACAATCAAACCCATTACTCTAGATATCGCGGTGTTGACAGCTCACTTCCCGCCTGATTTCCCTTCCGATCCGATGGACCGCATTATTGCTGCTACCGCTCGCGCCGAAGGCTTGGCACTGGTCACTGCTGACGAGCGAATATTAGGCTGTCCACTGATCAAAACCATCTGGTAACGAAAGCTGCGGTTAGCGCTTCATTGACAACTGGCTCCGCTACATCTCGTAGTGCAGCAGCGAGAAGACGTCGTAGTCTTGCAGCTTGTCGCGGCCTTTGAGGCCGTCGAGTTCGACCACGAATCCAAGGCCACAGATTTCGGCGCCCAGCGACTTTGCCATTTCGGCGGTAGCCCTAGCGGTGCCGCCCGTGGCCAGCAAATCGTCGCAGATGACGATGCGCTGGCCCGGCTGGATAGCGTCGCGATGGACCTCCAGGGTGTCATGGCCGTACTCCAGTTGGTACTTCCACTGCAGCACATCGGCGGGTAACTTCTTAGGTTTGCGCACCGGAACGAAGCCCGCATTCAAGCGGTATGCGAGCGCCGGGCCAAAGATGAATCCGCGCGCCTCGATGCCCAGAACCAGGTCAATGTCCTTGTCGATGTAGTGCTCAGTGAGTGCATCGATAAGACGGGCAAAGCCGAGCTTGTCCTTGAGCAGGGTGGTGATGTCGTAAAAGAGAATGCCGGGTTTGGGGAAGTCGGGGACTTCGCGGATGAGCTTCTTCAGGTCGTCGCAGTTGTGCGCCTTGCGCTGCATGGATTACCAGACTCCTTCGATGCGGAACGATTGCGCTTCCAATAGGGGCGCGGCGGATTCGCCGACGTGGTCAACTCGCGAGGCCCGCGGGCCCTGCTGCAACTTGAAGCGTAACGAGATGTGCTGCTCCCGCGTGCCCGTCGCCATTACTTCAACGTCGCCGTTTTCGCAGTTGCGTACCCATCCGGTGACACCGATCTGCGCGGCTTCGCGTTCGACGAACCAGCGGAAGCCAACGCCTTGGACGCGTCCGGAGATAACGTAGCGGCGGGTTTGGAGGTCAAACATATGGCTGTAGCCCACAGCGCGCCCAGCGCCAGGACATCAAACGCCGATAAACTCAGCGGCTCCGAGGCGTTGGCCCATTTTTCTCAAAGCTGTGTCGAAAGTGGCAAATGCGCACTCCGGCCCCGCCGAAGCTACATGCAAGCTATCACTAAAATCCATCCCCTTTTCATACCACTGCAGAGCTTGGGTGACCGCCGCCTCATCTTCCACTTCAGCGTTTCCCATGGCGAGGATACCGCGGAAGACCGCAAGGATTTCGCGCCGCCCGAGGCGGTAAGCACTCCGAAGCACCCACTCCACTTCGAGCAGTACGGTTTTGGCCAAGAAGACGCGGTCCTGCCGGCGCAGAAATTCAGCGGCGCGTGCCGACTGGGCCGGGTCGTCATTCACCACGATGCGCACGAGAACGTTCGTATCGACCGCGGTCATTTCCGCTTTCGCGCCTCGGCCGCAACCGCTTCGTCCATCTGCTTTAGACTTTTACGCCGGCCACCGTAGCCAGCGCATCCGATCAGACTGGCCCAACTGCGGGATGCAGTGGCAGACTTCGGAGTAAGTAGAATGCCTTCGCCCCGCTCCTGCACGACGAACTCGGTCCCTGGTTTCCAGCGATGTACCGCCCGAAGGGACTTGGGAAGCACCACTTGGCCCTTAGTTGAAAGCTTGGTAGTGTGGCTCATAGGTAAGACGCTCAGTAAGATTGTGGCAGCCTTTGGCGTCTTCCGCAACCCAACTAGGCGCGTGACAGGTAGGCGCCTTCTGACGTGTCGACGCGAATCTTCTCGCCTTCGTTGATAAAGGGCGGCACCTGCACCACAAGTCCCGTCTCGGTCTTGGCCGCCTTGGTAACGCTGCTGGCGGTCGCCGACTTCAAGCCCGGCTCGGTCTCCACTACCGTGAGTTCCACCGTCTGTGGCAACTCGACACCCACGGCCTTGCCATCGAAAAACTCGATCTTGATCTGCAGATTAGGGATTAGGTACTCAACGGCATCGCCCAGAATGTCCCGATTCAGGTGGAGTTGTTCATAATTCTCGGTGTTCATGAAGTGATAATCGTCGCCGTCGGAGTAGAGGAACTCCATCTGCACTTCATCGACGGTGATCTTCTCGATAGCATCGCCGGAGCGGAATCGGTGCTCGAACATTGCTCCCGTGCGGAGATTGCGGAGTTTCGCCTGGATGAAGGCGCGCAAGTTTCCCGGGGTGCGGTGTTCCACGCTGAACACCGAGTGCAAGTCGTTGTTGTGCTTGATGACCATGCCCGGACGCATTTGTGTGGCTGGAATCGCCATTCGTGTAACTCCTCATTTCTTGGGAGAGCCGCCTGTCGGAGGAACGCCCCACCACGCCGATTTCCCGCGTGCTGGGAGTCCCGCAAAAAATGCGCGGCTCGAGGGATAAACAGCTAATTTTACACGCGCATCGGCAAGGTTGGGAAATGGCCAATGCGCGTACGAGCCTCGCGGCAATGCATCCCTATGGCGCACAGGGGCCAGAATCGCGATAGAATTTCCCGGAGGACGAATCGAAATGAATGATCAAGTAAGCGATATTGAACCAAATGGTGAGTATGAAGAGTCCGAGAGCGGAAGCCTCGGCATGGGATTGACCATGCTGTTCGTTGGACTGGCGGCTGGCGCCTTGATGGCGCTCTTGCTCGCGCCGAAGACTGGCAAGCAGATGCGCCGCACGCTCCGCCGCAAGTATGAAGACGCGCGCGAAGCGATGGAAGACATCGGCGAACAGGCGGGCGACTGGATTGACAAAGGTTCGGAATGGGCCGAGAAGGCCAAGAGCAAGATGCCGCCGCTCAAGAAACCCTTCGGGCAATAGCGGGATTTTTAGGCGACGCCGCTTCGGGTGATCGGAAGGCTCAGTACAGCCGGAAGTTCACTTCCACGTTGATCATCACCGGCACCGCCTGCCCGTCTTTTCTGACAGGTTCAAAGCGCCATTGCCGCACCCGGTTGATTCTGAACGCTCGCTGATACGATTGGGCGAGCGTTGTTAAGCTTTGAATCATCGCTGGAAGCCCTATAAAATCAAGGCTTCGGCATGGTTTAAAAGCATGATTCCCAAATTTTCGCCAGTTCGGATGCGTTACATAATAATTGTCGCAGCATCGATCTCGCTGCTTGTTGGTGGCTGGTATTGGGCACCCCACACGGGAAATGCTTTGCTTGGAAAACTGCACATTCCGGTAACAACCTCAATGCGTGAATACGCCTCCCGTCGCACGGAAACTGCGGCCTGTAGCGCGGCAAGGCGAGGGGATTTGCAAGCGATGGTTGACTGCGGCGAATCGCTTTCTAGTGATTACCGTAATCGCGGTCGGGGCGATCAATGGGCACGAAAGGCACAAGGCCTTGCGCTACTTCGACGTGCAGCGGATCAAGGGCACGCTGAGGCTGAGTATGACATGGGTAGACAAGCTGAAGACCGCAAAGAATACGGCGAGGCGTTTCGGTGGTATCTAAAGTCGGCGACGCAAGGGTACCCAGACGCCAAGGGCGGTGTCGCTTTCGCTTACCTGCTAGGCCAGGGCACTGAACAAAACGATGACGACGCTCGGCATTGGTTCTATGAGGCGGCATATGACGGAGACTCGATGGCTGCCGAGGTGTTGGGAGACATGTTTCGGGAGTCGAAGATGCCCCGAGTCTCTTACGGATGGTATCGGATTGCGGAATGCTATGGGAATCGGCCCAGTCATACGAATGAAGTGCGGCAAAACCTCAACCCGCAACAGATTGACGCGGAAGACCGGGCCGCTGTTCAATTCGTAAAACAGCATCACAAACTATATGGCGATGGAACCTGCAAGTGGCAGCTGGGCAACGCACATCGGTGACGGGTTGCGCAACGTTATAATGCCAAACGGTCGGTGGTGTCCTAATGTGCCCGGCTCTGCCTGTCCCTTTGGCAAGCGGATTGTTCCTTTGGAGGAGTCGAGGCAGCGCGTCTAGTGGATGCTCCTTAATTGACAGGTCGGTTGAGAGTGCTGAAAGGAGCCTCGCAACATATCACAAAGTTGCCGTTCGGAAGTTCTTCGACTTTGAATTCTTGGCAAACATGAACGCCGCCTCCTGCCAAGGGAATTCCGATTTGTCCGCACTCGAAGATGTCACACGCGTGCTGCGCCGATTCCTGAGTGTCCCAATGCATAGCCCCCTCCGCAAGGTCGCAAAACCAGTAATCCCATATATGGCGCTGTGGCACGTCGCGCTGTTGCCGACGGCTGACATAGGCTTTGCGCATTAAGGGCTTGTTGCCTTGGCTGATTTCCACGGCGTCTTTCACATGATTTTCCTCAATTTGAAATTTTAGGACAATACCGACATTTCTGAAACAACAAATCCAAAACACATCCGTGCTGATCCGTGGCTAGGCTTTTACTGGATCGCCGGATTTCAGTACAGCCGGAAGTTCACTTCCACGTTGATCATGACGGGTACGGCCTGGCCGTCTTTGCGCGCAGGCTCGAAGCGCCACTGCTTGACCGCCTCGACGGCTTTCTCGTCGAGTCCCATACCCAACGCGCGCTGCACGCGAATTTGCTGCGGCTTGCCATCGGCGCTCACCACCAGCCACAGCACAACTGTACCTTGATATTTGGCCTTGCGGGCCTCTTCTGAGTACTCGGGATCAGGCGCGTACAAGGCCTTTGGCGCGCTGACTCCGCCACCTACTCGATAGGCTCCGCCACCGTATCCGCCGCCATGGCCGGGGCCAACCCCTGGGCCGGTTCCGGAACCCACGCCGCCACCGCTACCGCTGCCGATTCCGGCACCGGACCCCGTTCCGTTGGAAGGAGGCCCGATTACCTTCGACAGAGGATCGCCAAGGGCGCCGACGGTCGGCAGCTTCAGCTCCGGCGGAACCACGACCGAAGGCGGCACGGGCAACTTGGGATTGTCATTGCGGACTACGATCGCCGGAGGCGTGATCTGTTCCTTCGATAGCTTGGGCAGAGCACCTTTGGGAGCATTCAGCTTGTCGCGGTCGCCACCACCGCCGCCGCCGCCCGCTCGCGTCTTGGATACCGGCATCGGCAAGTACGGGCTGATATCAGTCGCCAGGCCAATGACCTGCTGCTTGATCTCGTCCTTGTGCTGAAAGGCCCAGTGACCAGACCAGATGAGCAGGCCAACCGCCAGCATATGGACGATAAAGGAGTACACAAACGTGTCTTTGCGCTGAGGATAGAGGCCTTGGCCTTTGCCAAATAGCGTGGGCAGAACCTGATCCTGTGGCGGAACGCCTGGAGCCTCTTGGGCTGGCGGATTGGAGACGACAGGGGTAGACATTGCCTTGTACTACAGTATAGACCCAGCTACGGACGATAAGTTCCAGAAAAATGTCGGCGGCGCGGGAGTTCACCTCTAAGTCATTGCGGTTCATCCCTAAGCGGCGCACCGCTGTTGACTTTCGAGAGCCTTCTCCGTCGGGCTCACCCGCCAACGATCACTCGCAGCGCATTCCGGCGCACCCCGATCTCAACCGGACTCTGGCAAATATATTCTCCATCGGCGAAGACTTCGGTCACCGGATCGGTTTTGATCCGCAGCCGCGCAGCCCGGAGATATTCCACCTCTTTCATGCCGATGTGCCCACCGCGATAGACGACCCGGAACAGCCGCAGTAAGCGAGCTTTGCTCAAATTTCGCACAAAACAGATGTCGAGCAAGCCATCGTCCATGCGCGCTTCGTGAGTCAGCCGCATGCCGTGGCCGTATTGCGGCCCGTTACCAGCGGCAATCAAGAAGCCGGGCTGGTCCATGCGCGTTTCCCAGCCTCCGTCCACTTCCACGGACAGCGTGATGTGCGGCGGACGAAAGCCTCCCAGAACTTGCAGCAACGCAATCACGTATCCGCCGTGTGCGCGCAACCACCCTGGCTGCTTGAGCGTACGACGGTTCACCGCTGCATCCAAACCGGTGCCTGCGATGCAGCCAAAGAATGTGGTACGCGCGACATCACGTTCGGCCTTGGCCAGTCGCCGCAACTGCGATTGCATAATGCGACCGCCCAATTCTTCTTTCTCACCCGACAAGGGATCGCGCCGCGGACCGTCAGGCACAAAGTGTAACGACTCCAGCGATTCGCCCTGCCAGGGAACGCGATCCGCGTCGCCAGACTTGCCGCGCTCGTCGAGTGGCTCGATGGTTCCCAGGTCGATGGAGCGCGTGTTATCGCCTGACGTGCAGAAACGCTGCCATGATGCCAGCGCCTTCTCTACTGTCTCGACGCCGACGGAATGCGCGAAGTCGTTGGCGCTACCGAGCGGCACAATCAGAGTAGGAATCTGCTTGAGCGCCAATCCGCCAAGATGACGATGGATGGTGCCGTCGCCGCCAAAGATGAGCGCCGCGTCGGGCTGGTCGGTGGGATCGAGTTCGTTGCCCGTAAACAAGTTGACGCCCGGCACTTCGAATTGCCGGACGTGGTGCTCTTTGGCGATAGGTCCTAGAAGGGCAATAGCGCGCACGGCGCTACTTTCGCACATGGGAGGGGAAATGCAAAATGAGCGGCGATTTCGATTATCCTCCGTTGTCATCCCGACCGAGGGCCTCAGCCCGAGTGGAGGGACCTGCGTTGTCGCGAGTGGCGGCGAGATCAAACTCACGGCGGAGTTGGAGAAGTGAAGTAGGGTTTCTGTAGCAACTGGCAGCGGTCCAGCCCTCGCCATCGTGATAATCTTCTACATGCCTCGGATTCGATGCACGTCATTTCGACCCGGGAATTTCCCTTACAACGTGGCTCCAATCGAGCCCAGGAGAAAAGCGAATGAAGGCAATGTTGATCACGGTAGTGGCGGCCACTCTTGCGGTTGGGCCCGCTCTCCGCGCGCAGGACCTGGTAAAGGACACCAAGAAGGCAGCCGACAAAACCGCTGACGTCACCAAAGACACGAGCAAGGACGTTGCACATGGCACCGCGAAAGCCGCCAACAAGACCGCGGACGTGACCAAAGACACCAGTAAGGATGTGGCCCACGGAACCACGAAGGCGGCCAAGAAAACCGGCACGGCGGTGGACAAGAGTACGAAGGCAACCGGGCACGCCGTTAAGACCGGCGCCGACAAGACCGCTGACGCGGTGAAGCAGTAAGAGCAAGTTCATTGAATGCTGCGGCAGACGCGGCTTTGCAGCAACCCACTCACGCGCCGGCCCACGACGCCGAAGCCGGTCTCCCAGCGCGCTTTCTGCAACTGCTGTCTCCCCGCTGTCACCCAGAGCGAGACCTCGGTCCGAGTGTTCATGGGCCTGCGGCCCACCCAAGAAGATGAAAATCGGCTAGGCCAATCGTACGATAGCTGAGGCGTGGAACGGTAAAGGCCGTCTCCGCTCTGGATGACTTGAGGCCGTGTCCGAGTCTGGCCTGGAAGATGCGTTTTGAACCGATGAGTGTGCGCTGCTCATCCCGCCCGGCGGGAGGGGCAGTAGCGCGTGACAGTGCGTAATGTCTGAGGCCGCACCTTCTACCCTTCCCCGCCAGGAGGAAGCTATGGGATATAAGGTAGCGGGCATCGACGTACATAAGAAAGTGCTGATGGTGGTGGTGTGCCAAGTCGGCGCGGAGCAAGAGCCGGAACGCCGCCGATTTGGAACCACTCACAGCGAATTGCAGCGCTTGTCCCTTTGGCTGCGGCAGCAAGCGGTGGACGAAGCCGTGATGGAATCGACCGCGCAGTACTGGAAGCCGGTGTGGTACGAGTTGGAGCCGTACCTGCGTTTGCAACTGGCGCAGGCCTACTCCAATCGCGCTCCACGTGGCCGTAAGCATGATTTTAAAGACGCCGAACGGCTGGTGCGGCGGCTGGTAGCCAACGAGTTAGATCTCAGCTTCGTACCCAGCGGCGAGCAGCGCACGTGGCGAACCCTGACCCGGATGAAAGTGCAGCTCAGCCGCGAGCAGTCGCGACTGCATAGTCAACTGGAGTGTCTGCTGGAGGAAATGGGGATCAAGCTGTCCAGCGTGATCAGCGATCTGCTGGGGGTCAGCGGCTATCGTATCCTGCGGGCTTTGGCTGACGGCCAGACCGACCCGGCGAAGCTGGCGGCCTTGGGCGATGAGCGGCTGCGCTGTAGCCAGGCCCAACTCATCGATGCTTTGAGCGGCCATCCCCTGCCCCTGCATCTCCAACTGCTGGGCCTTTATCTGGACCGCTACCAAATGATGGCCAAACAGATCGAGCAGCTCAACCGCATGATCGCCGAGGCCATGCAGGCGGAGCCGGCAGCAGCGGCAGCGGTGCTTCGCCTGGCCGAGGTTCCCGGCTTCGGAGCCGACTCGGCGCAGCAGGTGATCGCCGAAGTGGGCGCGCAGGCCAGCACCTTTGCCTCGGCCGCCAACTTGACCTCGTGGGTGGGGACCTGCCCCGGACAACAGGA
This sequence comes from uncultured Acidobacteriaceae bacterium, assembly GCA_963794545.1. GTDB lineage: Bacteria > Acidobacteriota > Terriglobia > Terriglobales > Acidobacteriaceae > Bog-257. The sequence continues at coordinate 72,309 of CAWCEH010000004.1, read as the reverse complement.
AAGCGCCGAGCAGAACCACAGTAGTCGCTGCGCCAAAGGCAATCGCTACCTGCGTCGCATCCTGAATCAGGCAGCGCATGCGGCGGTGAAGAAGAACGGCAGTCATTTTCAGGCGGTGTTCCGTCGCCTGCTGCCCCGCCTGGGCTACAAGGCCGCGATCTGGGCCGTCGCTCATCGCCTCTGTCGGCTGGTGTGGAAAATCCTGCATGAGGGAGTGCAATTCGTAGAGCAAGGCAGCGACCCTGATCCCCGCAAGAAACACCAACGCGCCCTGAAACTGCTGCGCCTGCTACGCCAGCTTGGTTATGAAGTGGAGGCCAAACCGGCCCCCGTAAACTTAGCCGCAGCTACGGGGTGATTTTCGACAGGGCTACAAGGCCGCGATCTGGGCCGTCGCTCATCGCCTCTGTCGGCTGGTGTGGAAAATCCTGCATGAGGGAGTGCAATTCGTAGAGCAAGGCAGCGACCCTGATCCCCGCAAGAAACACCAACGCGCCCTGAAACTGCTGCGCCTGCTACGCCAGCTTGGTTATGAAGTGGAGGCCAAACCGGCCCCCGTAAACTTAGCCGCAGCTACGGGGTGATTTTCGACAGGGCTGGTGTGGAAAATCCTGCATGAGGGAGTGCAATTCGTAGAGCAAGGCAGCGACCCTGATCCCCGCAAGAAACACCAACGCGCCCTGAAACTGCTGCGCCTGCTACGCCAGCTTGGTTATGAAGTGGAGGCCAAACCGGCCCTGTTTGGCCATCATTTGGTAGCGGTCCAGATAAAGGCCCAGCAGTTGGAGATGCAGGGGCAGGGGATGGCCGCTCAAAGCATCGATGAGTTGGGCCTGGCTACAGCGCAGCCGCTCATCGCCCAAGGCCGCCAGCTTCGCCGGGTCGGTCTGGCCGTCAGCCAAAGCCCGCAGGATACGATAGCCGCTGACCCCCAGCAGATCGCTGATCACGCTGGACAGCTTGATCCCCATTTCCTCCAGCAGACACTCCAGTTGACTATGCAGTCGCGACTGCTCGCGGCTGAGCTGCACTTTCATCCGGGTCAGGGTTCGCCACGTGCGCTGCTCGCCGCTGGGTACGAAGCTGAGATCTAACTCGTTGGCTACCAGCCGCCGCACCAGCCGTTCGGCGTCTTTAAAATCATGCTTACGGCCACGTGGAGCGCGATTGGAGTAGGCCTGCGCCAGTTGCAAACGCAGGTACGGCTCCAACTCGTACCACACCGGCTTCCAGTACTGCGCGGTCGATTCCATCACGGCTTCGTCCACCGCTTGCTGCCGCAGCCAAAGGGACAAGCGCTGCAATTCGCTGTGAGTGGTTCCAAATCGGCGGCGTTCCGGCTCTTGCTCCGCGCCGACTTGGCACACCACCACCATCAGCACTTTCTTATGTACGTCGATGCCCGCTACCTTATATCCCATAGCTTCCTCCTGGCGGGGAAGGGTAGAAGGTGCGGCCTCAGACATTACGCACTGTCACGCGCTACTGCCCCTCCCGCCGGGCGGGATGAGCAGCGCACACTCATCGGTTCAAAACGCATCTTCCAGGCCAGACTCGGACACGGCCTCAAGTCATCCAGAGCGGAGACGGCCTTTACCGTTCCACGCCTCAGCTATCGTACGATTGGCCTAGCCGATTTTCATCTTCTTGGGTGGGCCGCAGGCCCATGAACACTCGGACTGAAGTCCTCGGTCGGGATGACAGGGTTTGATACTTAGAGGCTTAGCCCGCCGCTTCATCAGTGCTGGGTGGACTGCAATCCTAGTTGAACTCCTTCGTGGGCGGCACATGAGAGCATCAACAGAGCGCACCTTCTCTGGCCCCACACCCAGTCGGGATGGCCAGTCGGTTTCGAAGTCCCCCTCCCCCCTATCCATAGCATCTTTATTTTCAATATTTTACCTGCAAAATATTGTATCGATTAGACTTAAGCGTTCCATTAAACCATTGCTTTTCAATACTTTACAAGACCGCTCGTAAAATATTGTTTTAATTGGACTTAGCTACCATCGTAAACCTTTGTTTTTCAATACTTTGCAGAATTCCTCACAAAATATTCCATACAAAGGAGTTATGCGTAAGGTATTCCAAAATAAGGACCTATACGATGCGCCCAACAGCCCAACAAGTTTGAAAGATCGGGATACCGCCGCCCGAACAGCGGACCGTCGGTGCGGGAGACTGGCTCCCGCGCTCGCAGTGTACGACGCCGAGGTAAGTTGGACTGGCAAGAAAACGCACTCCAGAGCACGGAGGTAACCGCCGATTCCCAAAATGGATAGCACGCTCGACAGTTTGCTGAAAAGGGCGAGTTATGCGCGTTGGAAGGAGCGCACCGTCAGAGCTTGCCCTGAGCTTGTCAAAGGGTGCGCCGTTGGAAATCCCTTATTCTTGTCATCCCGAGTGGGCTTCACAGATTGCTGAAAAAGTCCGCTTTCAAACGCTGTGTACTTGCAAACGCTTTGTGTCAGGGCACGACTTCAGTCAAACGCTTTGTGTCAGGGCACGACTTCAGTCGTGCCGATAAGTCGTTTGTTTTCCTCATCCCGAGCGGGCGAACCGGGGTCCCCAACGAGCGCCGTTTTTGCGCTTGTTGGGGCAAAGTTCAGCCCGCGAGATTCTCTCTTCGATTTCAAGATTTTTTTTCTCTGGAGAGGTGCCGGAGAACCTCTCTCTTTTTACGCCTGCGGGCACAGTTTGGCTCCATCGTAAGGTTGATCGTTGCGAAACATGCCCCAAGCCGCATGCAGCAGTTTGCGCATGACCGCCACCAGCGCCTGCAGCTTGGCTTTGCCATGATCCAGCAGGCGCTGATAAAAGGCCCGCAGCGAGGGATCATGCTGCACCGCCACCAGCGCCGGCATGTAAAGCGCGGCGCGCAGGTAGCGGTTACCGGCCTTGCTGATGCGGGGTTTCTGCGCAATCGAGGAACCCGACTCATGATGCTTGGGATCCAGACCGGCGTGCGCCACCCACTGCCGCTCGTCCAGCGTGTCGGGCAGCACCGCCAGCTCGGCCAGCACCGCCAGGGCGCTGCTTTCGCCCAGCCCTGGCACACTCAGCAGATACTGCCAGCGGCGGGCCAAGCCGGGTTCGCCGGCGATCAGCCGCACGGCGTCGCGCCGCAACTTGGCAATGCGCTTCTCGGTGTAACGCACTTGCGCCTGCAGCTCGCGCACCAGGCAAGCGGGCAGCGCAGCGCTGGCGGCCAGGGCATGTTGCCGGTTCTTGTGCTGGGTACACATGCGGACCAGCGCCGCAATGGTGCGGCTTAGCGCGCGCAACCGCAAAGCTGCCGCCGTCGGTGCTTGCCACTCCACCAGCGGCATGCGCTCGGCATACTGGCAGAGCACCCGCGCGTCCACCGGATCGGTCTTGCTGCGCTGCCCCAGCGATTCGGCGAACCGCCGCACCCGCCGCGGATTGGCCACCTGCAACTTCACCCCGGCTCCCAGGCGCGCCAGTACCAAGGCCACATCCAGACTGTAGTTACCGCTGGCTTCCAGACAAACCACCACCGCCTCCGCCCGCAAACCCCGCAGCCGCTGGGCCAACTGCTGCTGTCCCGCCGCCGTGTTGGCATAACGCTCCAGGGTTGAGCTCGCAGCTTGCTGCCCCAAGGCCACCACCAACTCCCGCGCACTGACATCGATCCCCACGTACCAGTTCTGTTTCTGTCCAGCTTTGCTCTTGTTCATGGTCGGCCTCCGTTTTAAGCTGGACTTCGGCTCCCGACCCTGTGCATCCTCTCCCGCCAGCCTTGTGAATGCAGGCTCTAAGGCCTCGGATTCTCCACGGCGTGAGAAAGGTAGGGCGGGGGCCGCTCTCGCTGCAGGCTGCTGACTACGCGCCTCGGGATCTGCTCGGCCTCCCGCCGAAGCCCGCTGCCTTCCTCTTACCTCAAGATGGCCCAGGCTAACAGTGTCAGCTAAGATACAAGGGATCTGCGGCTCCGAGTCATCTTGGACCAACCGGAAGCCGCTTCGCCAGGTGAGCCCGGCGTTTATCCGCAAAACCCAGGCGAAGCTGAAGCTGTCGCGTGGAGTCTTCGCCCGCAAGCTGTACACCTATGTTCGCACTCTGGAGAACTGGGAACAAGGCCGTGGTAAACCCAACGCGCAGGCTACCGTGCTCCTGCGACTGGTCAACCGGTACCCCGACACGCTTGCCCGCCTGGATCGGGTGGCTGGCGAATAGCTGGCATGCCTTGCTGGGTTCGACCAGCGTTTACGATTCCCGGCGTCGCTGGTTATTGCCTTGCGCAAAATCCATTCTGAGATTTCTCGGTCTTGTATCCTGAGAAAGGGTTTGCACTACAGCAGGCCGAATCCTAATGATGTCTGGGGTTTGGAAGAATTGATCGCAAGATGAGTAAAGCTCCTTCGATTGACTTCAGCGATATCCGCAGGATTGCAATCACCGCAGTGTTTTCCGATGATTTCTTGTTCGATCGTGTTGTGCTTAAGGGTGGAAACGCCTTGGCGATAGTCTTTGGAATGGGAGGGCGCACATCCATCGATCTGGACTTCTCCATCGAAAACGATTTTGAAGATGTTGCCGATGTCGAACGACGTTTAGCAAAAGCTCTTCAGGATCGCTTTGAGGCAGCGGGCCTTGTAGTGTTCGACTTCAAATTTGAGCGGCGCCCATCAATACTCCGGGAAGGACAGGACCAGCGCTGGGGCGGATACACAGCGAGTTTCAAGCTGGCGGATTCAGCAAGACATAAGCGGCTGGTCGAGGACCTGCCAGCACTTCAAAGAGAGTCCACAGTCGTCGGGCCAGGCCAGCAGCGGGTGTTCACGATAGACCTGAGCAAGTATGAGTACACGACGGGTAAGATCGCAACTGACCTGGATGACTATCAGGTTTTCGTATACAGCCCTGGGATGATTGCAATTGAAAAACTGAGAGCAATCTGTCAGCAGATGCCGGAGTACGCCCTCAACCGTACCCCGTGTCCACGAGCGCGCGATTTTTTCGATATTCACTTGATCCTGACGAGCACACAAATCGATCTGCGCTCCTCGGCGAGCCTTCAGCTAATTCGCGACATCTTTGCTGCGAAGGGTGTACCACTTCATCTTCTCCAGCGTATCGAGTTACAACGAGAATTTCATCGTCCAGATTGGGACAGCGTTCGAATCTCGACCAAACACGTTCTCGAGGGTTTCGATTTCTACTTCGATTTCGTGCTCAAGGAAGTGTCGTCACTGCAAGCTCTTTGGAACGAATAGCCTCCATTCGGAATCGTATTCCGGGTCTTTCAACCCATACGCCAAATAGAAGTCAAAATGGAGGCCGAATTCTTTCAGCCGTTTGTATTGGCTTTCAGCGAACCCGGCCCTTTGCATGTAGTAGCCGATGGCCTGATGATAAGGGTAAACGTATTCAATTTTCTTCAGGGTGGCGACCAGTGTTCCGACCGAAACCCTTTTAACGGCTCTCCGATACGCTTCGAAGACTTGATAGGTGCCACCGGCGTAGGCTGGCCGAACAGCGATGTCGATTAGCGTCCGCTCGATCCGGGTCACCTCTAAGTCTGTTCCCCTGTAGGCGAGAGGTCCCACCTCAAGTCGGCCGGTGTTTTTTCCCCAAAGCAAAACGGCTTCTGTATCCCCAACACGAAACACAAATGTTGACTCTCGTTGCTTTGACGCAAATGCTCGATCGATTGCAGGCTGCGTTAGTCCACCGGAGCTATGTTTTGGGCTCTGCTCCTTATTCACATAAATACGCTGCGGAATCTGATCCGACAATCCGTGGAGAAACACCGCTGTGGCATGGCTCAAATAAGCCTCTGATTTTAGCGAGAGTGCCAACTGGAAGGGTGACACCTCTCCCCAAACGTAGCGCTTTTCTGCTGGCGTGTTTTGGTGGTTGATAGGGGAGAGAACCACTTCCCGCATTTGCGTCTCGCTGAGAAGAAATTCAATCGCCTCTTTGGTACCAACGTTGTCGGGAAGTCGCCACTCGTCTCCATGCAGTGCCAGCACACGAGCAATATCTCGGTGAGTAAATACCTGAGGCGAGTGACTTTCAAACCACTTCGATATTTCTGGTTTGGCGAGTTTGAAGAGGCGATTCATGCAACAAACCAATGTATATATACCATTGGTTTGTCCATTATACCATCTCAGTTTTATGTAGCAAGGTATATATACCTTGCTACATGTGAAATCAATGTAAGACAAATGGAATCAACTAGTTAGATAGATTGCAATTGATGGAGTTCGTTGGTATATATACCAACGAACTCCTTGACCATGTTGGCTCACCCCGTCAGGATTTTATTTCCCACTTTGTCGAGCAAAGACAGTCTGGTGGCGAGCAACTCTACTTCTCCAACTCCGCCGTCAGTTTGATCTCGCCGCCGCTGACCTTCAGCTTGCGCTCCCACGGCTTGTAGCCGGACTTCTTGACAATTACAACATGCTCGCCGGGAGCTAACTCGACCACAGAGGGCGTGTTCCCCACAAAACTGCCGTCAATCTCAATATCAGCGCCGTCCGGCGTAGACGCTACGCTGATCTTGGGCATAGTCGCGCTCTTGTTCGACACCTCGGTTGCTGGAACAACCGACGCTGTGGGAGCGGGAGGCTTGATAGCGGCAGCCCGAATCTGCGCCGCGTGGGCCGACCAGTCTTTACCAATTCCTTCGCAAGCATCCTGAACTGAGCCGCCCAGCGACAGCGTGGAGTGGCTTACGACCACGTCTCCCGAAACCTTCTGGAAAACCGCGACCTTGTCCTTGTGCCGCAGCCATCCCTTACCGCCTTCATGATCGAGGAGCACGATGTAGTCGGCAATCTCCTGCTTGTTGTTCACCAGGACCTGCGGGCACCGCTGGCCAAAGGTCTTGACGATCTCTGCCGTTTGCGGGCGCGCGCCGCCGGAGGTTGCCGCACCCCATGCTCCGTTGGCACCGCCGCCTCCGCCAGATATCTCCCACGATTGGCTGTCAGTAATGAAGACGCGCGGTTTGTCGGTCGTGGAAGGCTGGGAAGCAGGCTGATTCTGGGCAAATGTTGCAGCGCAAATAGCAATACAGAACAGAAGGGCAAATATCGGCCGGCCAGTGGAATGCACGATTCCTCCGATTGGGCGCGGAGTACACCGGAAGCGTGAGCCAGTACTATCTCCGGCGATAGTACGTCGGTCACAGGTAAACGTGACTAGAACTCATCTCACAAATCGCCTTGTATCAGGGCACGTCTTCAGACGTGCCGCAACAGGCTCGACCCTGACATGGGCTTCAGCCCCTGCCGGTCCGGTTTCTGCAGGGGCTAAAGCCCTGACCCTTTTCTGCACCCCGTTTCGGCACGACTAAAAGTCGTGCCCTGATACGGGGCTAAGAGCATCACCTCGGCGGGTGATCGGAGTACTTTCGCTCAACATAGTTCGGTGGCACGCTAATCAGCAGGAAGGTGCACTATGTGGCTTAAGACTCTCAGCGTCGCTGCTATCGTCCTGTTCGTGGTTTGAATCGCCGCCGTGCTCCAGGGCTGGAGCAAAACCAACTTCTCGGGACGCCTCATCAGTGTGGCCTTCGTCCTCGCCATGGCCGCCGCAGCCGCGTGGTGAGTGAAGACGTTGACGGGGGCAATTCACTAAGAGAAGGAGGTCAGAAAATCCCCTCTTTCTCCAGGTCCTTGACCACTACTTTGACGACATTGTTGATGGCCTTCTTCGCTGAGTTCGGATTGAAGGTGTCGCTGAGGCCGGTCCAGACGAGTTCGCCCTCGGGCGTCGAGGTAGCGTAGAGGTTGGTTTCGATGCGCACCGTCTTGTCTTCACGCAGATAGTCTGGTGAATAGACCTGACGGTAAGCCATGGGGTAATAGCCGTAGAACGAGTTGTAGTAAGGGTAAGGAACGGTGTAGCTGTGTCCGGGAATGTAGGTGATGGTCTGGTCTACCTTCACCAGGCGGGTCACGATGATGGCTTCAATGTGGTGCTCGCGGATCTGCGCCTTCAGGTAGTCCATGTCCATGTTGGCCGAGTCGGGCCGCAGCAGGATGGAGTGACCCGGAATGGCCTCGACTCCGTCGCGGGCAAGTTTATTGGCCAGCGCATCCTCGAAGTCGGAGCGGATGGCGGGATCGTCGCTCATGCCGATGACCAGCACCTTCTTGAAATGGTGTCCGGAATAGCTGGGATTCTTCACGCTGGCGACCAGCTTGGCCGAGTTGCAGTTTCCGATTGCCGATGCAGTCAGTAGAACGGCAATCACCATCGCGAATCGTTGCAAGGGTTTCTCCTGGTGGTGATGGCGTTACTTCTTGCACCCGGCACTCGTGCTTGCAGCGACGGGCGGCAGCGGCAACAAGTTTGCCGTGGTCAGCATTGCGTTGAACGAGGGCAGGTCTTGCTCGCTCAATTGCCGCCAGCTCGCCAGGTCTTTGTCGAGCGCGTCGCAGCTCTGTTGCACCGCCGATCGCACCGTATCCGCGGGACGAACGTCGGCGCTCTCCACGCTGTAGATCAGCCGGGTCAAGTCGCGATTGACTAGCCCGAAACCTGGGGCCGTCCGAGTGCCGCTCTCAAGAGCCTCGATCTTTTTGTCCAGAGAAGCGGCCGCGTCTTTGGTCTGCTTCAACTCGTCGCTGGTCAAAGCTTTCTGCCGCTCGGTCAGGTCCTTGCGCAAGGCTGCGACTTGCAGATAAGCATCGTAGCTGGCCTTCATGCCACGAGTAGTCTCTTGTGCCAGGTCGAGTTGTTCTATCAAATCCGACTGCGAAGAATGGAGACGCGGATCAAGCTCTATGGTCAATGGTTGCCGGATCGTCTGGCCGTTGACGCTCAGCTCGAGCGTGTAGTTCCCGGGCACAACCAGCGGACCCTGAGGCTGCACACGCGGAGTCTGTTCCGCGATGGCGTGGTCGGCCGTGGTGTATTCGGTGTACGCCAGCAGTTCCCCGTTGTAGCCATAGGACAGAGAAAGCGGAGGCGGATAACGAAGATTCCACGCAAAGCGATTTACACCTGCCGCTTTCGGCAGAGCTACCGTGGGCGCGAACCAGTAATTGGGAACGTTCGCGGGCGGAAGGTCCGGAGGCGTCGCTGTGCTGGAGAATTGAGCAACCTCGCTTCCCTTGTCGTCGTAGATCGTCAATGTGATTTCGCCGGTCGGCGCCGACTTCAGGAAGTAATCGAGGATGGCTCCGTCGGGCGGATTTTGCCCGGCGGGAGTTTCGACAGGGCAAGGCGTGTCCTGATAGTTGTCCCATCGCACGCGCAGAGCGGTGGCCGGACGAAACAGGTAAGCGTCGTTGGCAACGATCTGCGGGCCGATGTCGCGCAGCGGCGTGACGTCGTCGAGAATCCACAACGCGCGTCCGAAGGTTGAGGTGACCAGATCGTTGGCATGGACCTGGAGATCAGTGACCGGCGTCGCGGGCAGATTGAGTTGCAGAGATTGCCAGTGGTCGCCGTCGTCCCAGGAAACGAAGACGCCGGTATCGGTTCCCGCGTACAGCAGGCCTTTGCGCTTTGGGTCCTCGCGCACCACACGAACCATTTCGCGTTCAGGAAAGCCGTTGACGATCTTCTGCCAGGTGCGGCCGTAATCGTGAGTGCGAACGACGTAGGGAGGAGTGGAATAGCGAGTTGCGCCTGCCGCGACATAGGCGCTGGCGGCATCATGATGCGAAGCCTCGATGGCGAGGATTTCAGTAGGCTCAATCAATCCGGGCGGCGAGACGTTTTGCCAGGTTGCTCCCGCGTCGCGAGTGAGCTGAACGATTCGGTTGCTGGTGCCGGCCCACATCACACCGGGCTGCACTTCGGAAGGCGCCAGCGTAGTGATGGCGGGCGGATGCGGCTTGCCGGGCTCCGGCTTAGCTTCCTCTTCCTTCTCTTTGTAATTCGTCAAGTCAGGGCTGATCGCCTGCCAGCTCAATCCTCCATTGGAAGTCTTGAGTACGAACTGGGTTCCCAAGTAAAGCGTGGAAGGGTCTTGCGGCGAGAATACCAGAGGCGGCATGGACGCAGTGCGATACTTCTCGCCGCGCTCGAATACGGTAGCAAGTTGACCGGTGGCCTTATCGAAGCGGACGACGTTGCCGTACCAGCCCCCGCTATAAACCAAATTTGGATTCAGCGGATCGGGAGTAATGAAGGCGTATTCAAAACCACCGATGGAAAACCAATCCTGTGCCAGTATCTCGCCGTAGTCGCTGCGACTGAGAACGCCGGCTGTGCCGCTGTCCTGCTGCGCCCCATAGACGCGATAGGGGAAGGCGCTGTCGGTGGAGACGTGATAGAACTGCCCGGTCGGCTGGTTGTACCAGGAGCTCCAACTCTTGCCGGCGTCAACGCTGATAATGGCGCCTTGATCCACACCCAGGATCATGCGCGCCGGATTTTGCGGATCGATCCACAGAACATGGAAGTCGTCGCCGCTGGGAGCTCCAACATAGGCCTCGAAGGTTTGGCCGCCGTCGGTGGAGCGATACAGCGACGTCTGCGCGACATAGAGAATGTCGGGATTTCGCGTGTCAACAAAGATCCGGCTGAAGTATGGGCTGCCGAGCACGCGCGGGTCTCGGGTGGACTGCTTCCACGAGGCTCCGCCATCGTCCGAGCGGAAGAACCCTTGCTCCATGACCGCATAAAGACGGCGGCCATTCGTTCCGGGAGCAACGGCGATGCCCAATCTTCCCCGGCCCTTGTCGGGCAGACCTTTGGTCACGAGAGGATTCCAGGTTGAGCCCGCGTCTACGGACTTGACGATCTCGGAGGTAGCGGGGACTTCGGAGTCTCCAGAACCGGAAGCCGGCCGGTAAAGCGCGGCGTAAAGCGTGCGGGGATCGCCGGGGTCGGAGCAGAGGTCGACCACTCCCAGGGTATCGTCGTTGGTGAGCACCTTGTTCCAGGTTTTTCCGCCGTCCGTGGTTTTAAAGATTCCACGGTTGGCGGTGCGTGCCCATGGCGGCAGCGGCGACCACAGAATTCCGAATCCGATGGAATTAGCACCCACGACAACCACGTCGGGATTTTGCGGGTCGACAACCACTGCCTGGATAAAACGGACATCCTGCAAGCCGACGTTCTTCCAGGTTTCGCCAGAGTCCGCCGAACGGTAGAGCCCGTTGCCGACCGTCTGCTCGCCGGTACCCACGTAGATCACGTTGGAGTCAGATGGAGCCACCGCCAGCGCGCCAATGGAGGCAACCGGTTCCGCGTCGAAGATAGGACGCCAAACCTGTCCGCTATTTGTGGTCTTCCAGACTCCGCCGCCCGGTGTGCCGAAATAGTAGATGTCCGGATGTCCGGGCACCCCCGCTACAGCCGTGACGCGACCGGCTCGAAAGGGACCGATCAGCCGCCAGTGCATGGCAGAGAATTGGCCGGTGTCGAATTCCTGGGCGCGAGCGAGTCCGAGCGGCAAGACCGCCAGGAATGCGATTAAGAGTAGAAGGGAGTGTAGATATGGTTCACGCCAACGTAGAGTCACGCAGATTCAGTTCTCCTCGTAAGGCAAGACTAGCATGGCACGCTGAAGAGACTGGTCAGGATGCCGATAGAAAAGGTGCGAGGTATTCCCCAGTTGTTTGGGGGAGGGTGAATATGTCGCCGGAGGGGACCGCCATTCCAGGCAGGTATGGAGGGCCCCTTTCGTATTAAGTGGGGTGTTGGCGAGTGGAGGCCCTCGGAAGGACGAGACTGCGGTCTCGTCTTGCAAGCCTCAACTCGCTCCTGCTGGGGCGCACCTGACCGACGGCAACAGGCCCAGACTAGCGCAGTCGCCAGACTGCGCAGTGACGATCCAGCCCTTGATCACTTCTGAAACTTCATCTCAACCGTCACCTGCACAGGCACGGCCTGCCCGTCCTTTTCGGCAGGATGAAACTTCCACTTCTTTACCGTGTTCACTGCGCTCGTCTCGAAAGCATGTTCGTCGCTGCGAAGTACGCGAACCGCCTCGACACGCCCTTTGGCGTTGACGCCCACCAGCATGACGACCGTCCCGCGCGGTTCCGCATCGGCAGGCAAGTCAGGGAACTTCGGATCGGGCGCATGGGTCGCCTTCGGCGGCTTCATGCCCTTGGTGACGCGCTGAAACTGCGAGAAAGTCTGGTCCTCGGAAAAATCGGCGGGTGAAGTTGAGAGAGTGGAGGAAGATTCGGGCCGCGCATTACCGGACTGCGCCCGAGCCGTGGCAGCAAAAAGTGATAGAGAGACCGACAGAGCGATCAGCGTGAGAGTGCGCATCAAGTTCCCTGAGTCGTGCAGAAGGTATGGCTATCTTAAATGGGAGCAACCCGAATCGAAAGATGCACTGAAAGTGCTTGAATCTCCAGCGGGAATTAGTGCTTCCGTGCAGGCAGTGAGGCCGTTCTCCTTTGCATACTGTAAACTTAGATTATCGGTTCTGAAGCCCTCCGTTTGCCTTGTCGCACGCGGTTTTCCCCAACAGGAAGGACGTTAGGTTTTGAGCACGAGTCTTCGCAACATCGCCATCATCGCGCACGTGGACCACGGAAAGACCACCCTGGTTGACGCCATGCTGAACCAGAGCGGCACCTTCCGCGCCAACGAGACCCACGTCGAGCGCGTGATGGACTCCAACGAGTTGGAGCGCGAGCGCGGCATTACCATCCTGGCCAAGAACACGGCCATCTTCTACCATCCTTCGGCAGGCTCAGGACAGGCTCCTTCAGTGCAGGTTGAGGTCAAGATCAACATCGTGGACACGCCCGGCCACAGCGATTTCGGTGGTGAAGTGGAGCGCGCCCTTAAAATGGTGGACGGCGTAATGCTGCTGGTTGACGCCAGCGAAGGCCCGCTGCCGCAAACGCGTTACGTGCTGAGTAAGGCGCTGGAGGCCAAGCTGCCACCTATCCTGGTGATCAACAAGATTGACCGCCCCGACGCCCGTCCGCAGGAAGTGCTCAACGAGGTGTATGACCTGTTTATTGACCTGGACGCAGCGGAGGACCAGCTGGACTTTCCGGTGCTGTACACCAATGCCAGAGTGGGCACGGCGACGACCGACCTGGAGCAACCGGGCGAAAATCTTCGACCATTGTTCGACGCAATCGTGGACACAATTCCTCTTCCGACAGGTGACGCTGAAGGTCCCCTGCAAGTATTGGTCGCCAATCTCGACTACAGCGACTATCTCGGCCGCCTGGCTATCGCGCGCGTGTTCAACGGCACGCTGCGCACCGGCGAAGACGTGGCCATCGCCAAGCGCGACGGCTCGATGGAAAAGACAAAGATTACCAAGCTGTTCTCATTTTCCGGGCTAAAGCGGACGGACATCGTCGCTACCGAGTTGGGCGACATTGTCGCCGTTGCCGGGGTTACCGGTATCAACATCGGCGAGACCATCACGGACATCGAGAACCCTGCGCCTTTGCCGGTTACCACCATCGACGAACCGACTATCGCGATCCAGTTCATGGTGAACACTTCGCCGTTCGCCGGGCGCGAAGGACAGTACGTTACCTCTCGCAATCTGCGCGACCGCTTGGAGAAAGAGCTGCTGACCAACGTTTCCCTGCGGGTGGAAGACGCCGAAAGTACCGACTCGTTCAAAGTGATGGGCCGAGGTGAGCTGCAACTCGCAATCCTGATCGAGATGATGAGGCGTGAAGGTTTCGAGCTGGCGGTGGGCAAGCCGGAGATCGTGACCAAGCACGTTGACGGCAAGCTGATGGAGCCAGTGGAGCGGCTGACCATCGACGTTCCCGAATCGTTCGTCGGAGTGGTGATTGAAAAGCTCGGTGCCCGCAAGGCGCAGATGCAGAAGATGCACAATCACGGCTATGGCCGCGTGCGCATGGAGTTCGTCATTCCCAGTCGGGGGCTGATTGGCCTGCGCAGCGAGCTGTTAACCGACACGCGCGGCACCATCGTGATGAACTCGCTCTTTGACGGCTACACCGAGTGGCAGGGTGATATCCCACATCGTGTGACAGGGGCTCTGGTCGCCGACCGTGGCGGGCACACGACTGCGTACGCTTTGTGGGGTTTGCAGGAGCGTGGCGAAATGTTCGTTGGTCCGGGAGTGGAAGTTTACGAAGGGATGGTGGTGGGCGAGAACTCGCGTGACAACGATCTGGTGGTAAACATTGTTCGCGAAAAGAAGCTGACCAACATGCGCTCTTCCACAGCTGACGATGCCATCCGTCTGGTACCGTTCAAGAACCTGAATCTCGAGCAGGCGATCGAGTTTATCGCCGACGATGAACTGGTCGAGGTCACGCCCAAATCGTTACGCTTGCGCAAGAAAATTCTCCAGGAGAACCGGCGTCCGAGGCGCAACGCCCAGCCCGCTGGAGTGGAAGCGTAATAGGGGCTCGGGCGGTGACAGTTCAAGGAATCTCCTGTTCGCCTAAATCGCGCTTTGGAGGGGCATGGCTTTAGCCATGCCGTGACCGGCTGTCAGTAATGGTGGCTTTAGCCACTGAGGGACTTCGGCGTTGAGAGCAGTGCGAATTGCCTCTAAGAGACTGTGTTGCGACGGTCTGCCGTCCCTACGGGGCTCGGCGTTGTTTTTCACTCTACCCAGCGCTAAAGCGCTGGGCTAAGCTCTTTCGCCCCATTCGGGGCTGCTTTGTGTGCGCATCCGTTCCACTGCCGCTAGGGAAGCTCTGATCAAGTCCGATGCGATGAAGGGGATGGCCTTTAGGCCGTCCGTAAACGCCACAAAATGACCAAGGCTTTAGCCGCTGAGGGACTGTCGGCCCACTTAATCAAACCTTCCCTAACTGACACGGAGTCGCGACACAATCTCTAAAGCCCAGCTCTCGGGGCTCTTTACTACTTGGCCGCCGGATACTGCTGAAACATCTTTTCGACGGCGGTGTTGACCTGTTTCACCAGTTTCTGTTTGTTGTCGCTGAGCTTCTCGGTTGCCATGCCGCGCCAAACCAGCTTCTTCTGGCTGGCATCGATGACGTCGACCACGAGCTGGCCTTTATAGACGGTGACCGCAGTCGTTCCTCCGGGCATGTAGCCCCACATCACGAAGGCGGTGCCGAATGGAGGGATACCACCCATACCGATATAGAGCGGGTCGGAATAACTCACGCTCATTTCGGAATCAACCGAGCCATACATCTTGATATACACATCGGGATCGCTCTCAACCTTGCGCAGTCCCATCTTGGTTAGATCCTCTTCGATGGCGCCGGCGATGGCTAAGGCTAGCATCGGCCGGGAGACCGCGTCATGATGTCCCCACGCAAAGGTCTTGTATTTAGAAAAGTCGAGGCTCTTGTCGTATTCAACTTTGATTTTTTGAGCCTGCACGCCGGCGGCCAGGACGCACGTCAACATAAGCAATTGCACGAGGCGAGACAATATTGCGGATGAGGATTTCATGGGGCTCCGTTGTTAAGTGGTATTAGATCACGGAATAATCAAATGGCAGAGTTGAGTAAGAAATGTGCCGCCCCTGAAGGTACTCGTTAATTCTTGGATGGCCTCTACGCGGGCCTGAAGGCCCGCACTACCCGATTCCACGGTCCGTTTCGCGTTTGCGCCTATTCGTACCGCAAGGCCTCGACGGGATCGAGCCGGGACGCCTTCACCGCAGGATAGATTCCGAAGAACAGGCCGACGCTCATCGCCATCAACACGGCGGCGAATACGGCCCATATGGGGACTGAGGTCGGCATGGAAGGGAAGATCAGCGGCAGGGCAGCAGACACCGCCACTCCGAGCAAGACTCCGACCAGGCCGCCCAGTCCGGTCAGTACTACGGCTTCGGTAAGGAACTGACGGATCACGTCGCCCCGTCGCGCGCCAATCGCTTTGCGTATTCCGATCTCGTGCGTGCGCTCGGTTACTGACATCAGCATGATGTTCATCACACCGACACCGCCCACCAACAAGCCAATCGAGCTGACCACGATGGTCATCAGCGCTACGGTGCTCATGATCTGGCGGAAGTTGTCGGCGATGGCTTCGGCGCTGCTCAGACCGAAATTGTCCGGCTTGTCGAAGGGGACGTTGCGACGGCGGCGCAACAGACCACGGACCTCGTCTTCCGCTTCATCCTTGTGTCCGGCATAGGCCTCTGCTCCCAGGAAGTGCTCGTCGGCTGCAGGGTAATGCTTGCGATAGGCGTTGTAAGGAACTTTGACCACGCGATCGGCGGTCTCATCCTTGAAGAGCTGTCCTTTGCGCTTCTCCAGCACGCCGATCACCTGATAGGCGACGCCGTCCACCAAAATGGTTTTGCCGAGGCCGTCGTGAGCGGGGAAAAAATTCTTGTCGATTTCGTCGCCGATGACCGCCACGTCCAGGCTGTGGGAGTCTTCAAACTCGGTAAAGAAGCGGCCTTGCGACACGTGCGCGTTGTACACATCAGGGTAGGAAGTGGTGGCGCCGCTGTAATCGAGGTTGGAGATTTCCTTCGAGCCGTAGCGCGCCACTAGTAAAGCTCCCGGCCCTCCCCGTTGGTCGGGATTGAAGCGAGGAAAGATTTCCGCGGTCACGTACTTGACGTGCGGGCACTCGGCCTGGATGGCCTTAGCGTCTTCCAGGGTCAGCGGCTTGCGGGCGCGCTGTTCTGCCGTCATGCGTCCGAAAGAAATGCCCATGTCGAAGCGAAAGATGAAGAGCGTGTTGGTGCCGTAGTCGTCGAGGTAGCCCGACACGTCGCGGCTGACGCCGACCAGGATGGAGGCGACAAAAATCATGGCCGCGACGCCAATCACCACCCCCAGCACGGTAAGGAAGGAGCGAGTCTTGTGCTCGCGCACCGTCTCCAAAGCCATCCGCGAGTTTTCACCAAAGTGCATCCGCATAGGAAACCAGTGGCCAGTGGCTAGGTGTTAGGGGCTAGTGGGGTAGTCGATGGATCGTAGCTCTGGTTGCGTCTTCATCTCTTCCCAAGCCCCTAACCCCTAGCACCTAATCCCTAATTCTCATACCGCAGCGCCTCGATCGGGTCCAGTCGCGCCGCTTTGCGCGCGGGATAAACGCCAAAGAATATTCCCACCGCTGACGAGATTGCGATCGCCAGCACCACCGCGGAGATGGGCACCGCCATCGGCACCGGCGTTGTGCTGCGCACGATAACCGACAGAATCCATGCGATCAAAACGCCGATGGCGCCGCCCACGACCGCCATCACCGTCGATTCGACCAGAAACTGCATGAGAATGTCGCGCTTCCTTGCTCCGAGCGACTTCCGTATACCGATCTCTCGGGTCCGTTCCGTGACCGACGCCAGCATTACGTTCATGATCACGACTCCGCCGATCACCAGGAAAATCGAGACCAGCCCTACCATGCCGGAAGCCAGCGTGCCCGTGAGGCTCTTCCATAGGCCCATCAAACTGTCGCTGGCCAGGATGCCGAAGTTGTCATCGGCGTTGGGGGCGAGATGGCGGCGTGACCGCATCAGGACTCGGGTTTCTTCCTGCGTGCGGGCAAGCCACTCCGGCCCGCGCGCCTGAATGTTGACGCTCAACGAATTATTGCGCCCGTACATCTTTAGCCAGGTCTCGATGGGTATATAGACGAAGTTGTCCTGCGATTGTCCGAAGGTGTTGCCGATTTTTTTTGCGACACCGACCACTTGGAACTCTTCCCCATCGACGGCGATGGTTTTGCCGAGAGGATCGGTATTGGCGAAGAGCTTTTCGGCCACATCGGCGCCGATCATGCAAACCATGTCACGATGCTGATTGTCGCTGTCGGTGATGTAACGCCCGGTCCCCACCTCTTCTACGTCCATCTCCCCGATGTTGGCGGTCACGCCCCGGATATCGACATCCTCCAGGTTTTGCCGCTCGGCGCGGACCTTTGCTGTGCGCCGCACTTCCACTCCTACGGCTTTGGGAAGCTTCAGATTGTCGCGCATCGCCTCGAAGTCCTCCCAGGTAATGTCGCGATTACGCCGGGCCGCCTTCAGCAACTCCTTCGAATCGCTGATGATGGGAAACTTCATGACCAGAAAGACATTGGATCCCAGGTTGGCGATGCGAGTGGCGAAATAACCGTTCATCCCGGCGATGAGAGCGACCACCAGAATGAGCGTGGAAACAGACAAAATAACGCCCAGCAACATCAGAAACGAGCGCAGCTTGTGCGCCCGCATGGTTTGCAGCGCGATCAACGTCGGCTCGCGGAAGAAGCTGCCGTGACGAAGAGTGCGTTTCGAGATGGAAGAATCCATGCGCAAAACCGCTGGGTCTGGATATTTTACGTCTTTGGCCGACACGTGCACGCCCTAGATACGTAGCGTACCGGCAAGTTGTTTCAGTGGAAACAGTTTAATTCTGAAATCGTGCTGGCTGAAGGGGCAATGGGCCTCAAAGCAGTCTGAGCTGTCTGAGCAGGTGAATAATTCAGGCGAATCGCTGCCTCACCCTGGACCCCTTAGGTAAAACTGCGCTAATGCCCTTCGGCTCCGCTAAGCTGACCTTCAACTGCAGATGGTGCGAGCGCCTCGGAACGCCCGATCTCCAGCTTTCGACCCTCAGAACTGAACCTGGGAAGGCGGACCAGACCCCACTTATTAAAGGCAAACTCCAGGGTCGTAGCCATCACACCCAGTCCGTAAGTGACGCTACGACGGAAGTTGATGGAAGATGCCTCTTCAAAGTACTTGGTCGGGCAGGACACCTCGCCGATGCGGAACCCGAAGTGGACGCATTGCGCCAGCATCTGATTGTCGAACACAAAGTCGGGAGAATTTTCCAGCAGCGGCAGCTCGGTCAGGACTTTGCGACTGAACGCGCGGTAGCCGGTGTGATACTCGGAGAGCTTTACGTGAAGAAACAAGTTCTCGAAGGCCGTCAGAAAACGGTTGGAGATGTACTTGTACAGCGGCATTCCGCCATGTAACGCCTGGCCGCCGATGATTCGGGAACCCAGCACCACGTCGTAGACGTCGTAGGCCACCATGCTCGCCAAAGCGGTCGTGAGCAGAGGTGTGTACTGATAATCCGGGTGGACCATGACCACGACATCGGCGCCGGCAGCCAAGGCTTCGCGGTAGCAGGTCTGCTGGTTACCGCCATAGCCCAGGTTGCGGTCGTGTTCGAACACCGTCAGGCCAAGCTTCCTGGCCACTGCGACGGTTTTGTCTTTGCTGTAGTCGTCGACCAGGATGCGAATATCGACCAGGTCGGGGATCTCCCGCACCGTCGCTTCCAGGGTGCTCTCCGCGTTGTAGGCCGGCATTACGACGGCGACGCGTTTACCGTTGATCATTGAATGTCTCTTGAAGGGTGCCCGAGCGACCCTTGTACATCATACCGCGCTTGGCGGAGGACTAAGGAAGTCGCGGCTGTCGCCGATTGTCATTCTCGTGCGCAGCGGTACCAGGCTTCCACTTATCTGGGATGCGCAGTTTCTCGTCCTTGGGTAGCTTTGTGCCGCTATCTCCCAAGGCTGCGTCGATCTGTTCTTGAGTGAGATAGCGAGCCCCGCGGAGGTCCGCCCCGCGAAGGTCCGCCGCGCTGAGGTTCGCCCCGCGGAGGTTCGCTCCGCTAAGGTCCGCCCCGCTAAGGTCCGCCCCGCTGAGGTCCGCCCCGCTGAGGTGCGCCCCGCTGAGGTCCGCCCCGCTGAGGTCCGCCGATTCGAGGTGCGCCCCGCTGAGGTCCGCCTGGCTGAGGTCCGCATCAGCGAGGTTCGCCCTACGGAGGTCCGCCGAGAAAATGTTCGCCTTGGAGACGTCCGCCCCGCGAAGATTTGTGTCACGGAGATCCAGATATTGAGCTTCCCGTTCGTACTCGCGATTTCTTCTGCCAAGGACCGTCAGGATAGCTTGAATATCGGAGGCAGGGTGTACGGCTCCGGCCGACGCTTGACTGTCTTGAGCGGGTTTCTTCGGTTTCCGCTCTTCGCTGAGAGGATTCTCTCCTTTGCTTGGAGCAGGTGCGTTAACCCGAACGTAGGTACATAGTACCTCCATGATCGGCCAGTGGTCTCTTACGGACTCATTAGCAATGCCCTCCAGCGCGTAGATTCCACCTAAACGGACTTCCAGCTTCTTCTTTCCGCTTGCGTCAACCGCTCCGAGCTGCTCAATAGCCTTCGTAAACCTGTCAGCAAGTTGCCCCTCCCGCGCTAGACGCGCGGATTCTTGTGCAAATTGCTGCAGCTTTAGGCTCTGGAAGCTGCCGAAGATGCCTGATAACAATAGGACCCCACCTAATATCTGAGCTAATGTCTTGCGTGCCTCGTTTTCACGGTCGAAGCGATCCTTTGCATTCAGACCTCTTACAGGGCGCACCTGCCATTTGGGGACCTCCCACAAAATAGCCAGCGCGAGAAGAGCCCCCGCGCCTAAACCCAAAGGCAGGAGCGAATCCGCTAGCCAACTCCATCCCGCAAGACCTATCAGTACAACAGCGCCGCCAGTCCACCAGAGGGCACGTCCTTTGCGGACGTTCTTGCGCGGAGGAGACGAAGGTCTTTCAGTAGCGGAGTTGTCGGCCATGTTGCCGTATTGTAGGCGATACCTTTCTATCCGTGTGCAACATTTGCCAGCGGCTGTTCAAGCCGGTGGAAGGGCACGGCTTTCAGCCGTGCCGCAGAGGCAGCGTCGAAAGCGGGCTTTAGCCCTGGTGGCCAATTCCGGGCTAACCGTGGCTAAAGCCATTTGCTGGAGTGGCCCGCCTCGCCGGGCTAAAGCCCGGCGCTTCCACCGCAAAAACTCGGGCATGCTCTGCGCTTCTGCTACTCTGAAAATCTCTCCATGCATTCTGCGCTCACCGCCGTCGCCATGCTCTGCGCCCTGCTGGCTCTGGCCGGCGCGGCTTATTTCGCGATGTGCATTGTCGCGGCTCACCGCTTTCAGCACGAGCGCTTCCACCCCAGCGAGACGCGCTTTACTCCGCCCGTCAGCATTCTGAGGTCTCTCAAGGGACTCGATCCCCACATGTATGCCGCTTTTCGCAGCCATTGTTTGCTCGATTACCCGGAATATGAAGTGTTGTTCGGCGCGAGCGATGCTAGCGATCCAGCGCTGGCTCTGGTCCAGAAACTATGCGAGGAGTTTCCGCAAATGAAGTTGCGTATTGTACATTGTCCGAATGTGCTCGGTCTCAATGGCAAAGTCAGCAATCTCGCCCAGATGCTCTCCCAGGCCAAGTACGAGCACATCATCATTAACGACAGCGACATCCTGGTGCCGCGTGACTACCTGCAGCGGGTGCTTGCGCCGTTGGCGCAGCCGGGGGTTGGCATGGTAACGGCGCTCTATCGCGGACTGGCGGGCAAGACGCTGGGGTCGAAGCTCGAAGCGCTGGGGCTTAGCACCGACTTCACCGGCGGCGTGCTAGTCGCCCGCGCTATGGAAGGCGGCATTCGTTTCGGCCTGGGGGCGACCATCGCAACCACCAAAACCGTGCTACACGGAATCGGTGGGCTGGAGCCGCTGGTCGATTTCTTGGCCGACGATTACGAACTCGGTGCGCGCACCGCCGCCGTAGGTTACCAGGTGCAGTTGGCCGATATCGTTGTCGAGACTGCTCTGCCTGATTACAGTTTTCGCGATTTCTGGGCACACCAGTTACGGTGGGCCCGTAACGTGAAAGATCGCCGCGGGGCGCAGTATTTTGGGTTGATTGTGAGCTTCGGACTGGTTTGGGCTGCGCTCGCCCTTGTCTTTGCACCACACACATGGTGGGCATGGCTCGTCTTTGCCGTTACGGCCACTCTCCGTGTGACGTCAGCGGTCGTTATCGGGCGAGGCGTACTCGCGGACCCGCAGGTTCTAAGGGATCTATGGCTTCTACCGCTGCGTGACGTGGTTGCGCTGGCCGTCTGGATAGTCAGCTACTTCGGAGACGAAGTGGAATGGCGTGGGCTGCGCTTCAGATTGCACAACGGGAAACTCGAACGGATTAACCCGGCTTAGTCGTGCCCTTGCGGCAAGCTGTGATTCAGCAAGCCGATTGGACGCTGCTCGGGTGTAATTCTTCCTTCATCGCCAAATTGGTACGTTTCCCCGCGCCAGAAAAATGTCTTGCCGGAAAAGCTGGCGGCCCACACCCCGAATCCCAGCAGGTCGCGCAGAGGGTATAGCCAGCACAGCCATAGCGCACGACGGTCGCGCATGATGCCCCATCCCACAAACAGGGCCAGTACCATGCGATTCAGCCAGGCCATCAGGAACAGGGCGAAACCAGTTTGAATATGATGGCTATGACCCAATCCCAACAGCAGCGCCAGTAAGCCGAACGGCACCGCATAGGTCAGGCCCGACCCAACATGTCCAAGCGGGCGGGAGAAGCGCGTACTCTTCATCCAGCGCAATTGATCGCCCAGGGTTCGGCGCAACGAGCGGCTCGCCAACACGTGCCCTACCTTGTAATGTGACAACACAACTTCATAACCCGCGTCCGCGATGCGGTTACCCAGGACGAAGTCGTCGGAATAAAAATACGCAGTCTCGCGAATACCGCCAACGGCTTCCACCGCGTCACGCCGCACCGCCATGACGGCTCCCAAGGCGAACTTCATACCGTCCACCATCTTGGCCACGAGAACTCCCGAAGGGAATTCGATCGACATTCCAAGGGCCTCAAGATGCGACCACAGCCCACGAGCAGGAATACCTTCGTAAAGACAGGTCACCAACCCAACCTTGGGATTGAGCAGCGGCGGTATCACGTTGCGCAAGAAGTCGGGGCGAACCAGGACATCGCTGTCGCTGATAACAAAGAGCTCATCGGGGGAGGAATCGATCATCTTGCTCAGTGAGTAGACCTTGGCGTTGGGCCACGATGGCTCACCGGAGACGACGATTCGCGTCTGCACCTGCGGGTATTTGGCCTGCAGCCTATCGACGACGGCGAGCGCCTGGTCCTCACAGGTACGAACGCCGAAGACGATCGAAAAGTTCTGGTAATCCTGCCGGAAGAAGCTCTCCAAGTTTTCCTCGAGCCTCGGCTCCATACCGTGAAGCGGTTTGAGGATAGATACTGGTGGCAGCTCCTGGGGCGGCGCGTTCAGTACTCGCTGGCGGCGGCAGGTCATGACGTAGCGGGCGGCAGCAAACAAGACCATCGCAAGAAAGACCGTCGAGGTGAGCGATCCCGTCAGGGCGACGGACCACAGCAGTTGTCGCAACAGGTGCCATGCGGGATTGGCGGCCGCCATCGCAAACAAGACTGGGTCTACAGGGGCTATCAAACTGCACTTCCTCAGGCTATGTTTCCGTTGCTGAACGGCCTCGCAGGAACGAAAGTCGGTCCCTACCCGGCTTGAAACCGAAGGCGATATCTCTGCCAGAGCGTGATTGTAACGATTGCCTGCCAGTATCTCTCAAATTACTGGCCAAGGCTACTGAATTTGCGGCAAGACCCGATTCATCAGAATCGACTTTCCACCGCTGCGTGCAAGATGGTAGCTACCACTCTGCTTAATGAACAGCGGCACATTGTCTTCCTCTACCCACAGGAAAACACGCTTCGGGCCCTTCCACAAGGCCTGTAGCGAGGCGTCGTCCTCAAAGATGGAGGGGGCGTCGGGAAAAAGCGCTCCATAGTACATGTTGCCTTCATCGCGTGAGTTCACGATGTGGATGGGCTGGCGTGTGTAAAAGTTTAACGTGGAGGCATCCTCGTAGGTCCCATTGACAACCAGTACATCGCCGGGCCGATATTCCTGCTCAATCGCGTCCGCGAGTTTCTTCGAGGAGAGGATAGGAGAGAACCTTACCAGGCCCTGGTGCACCGCAAACAGCACGAACACCATCATCACGGTCAATACCCAGTTACCAGCCTGAGCAAAATTGCGCCGCCGGTACAACAGGTTCAGCAGTGTGCCTACGAGCAACGCAATCGAGAACATCGCCAGCGGGCCGCGAAAAAGTCCCAAGGCCCGAGGAGTGAGATCGAAAATGTGCCCAAGCGCGAGGGCGTATTCGTTTGGGTTCTTCTTGAGCAGGTCAGCCAGATCGCTATCGGCTGGCACAGTCTTGCTCTGCACCAGCAGGAATATCGCGGTCAAAAAGACGACAACCGACACGACGAGCAACACCATCGAGCCGATCCGGCCACTACGCCGCAATTTCGAGGTTGCGGGCGATTCGTCCTCCTGTTGCAGCCAACCGCCGATTAGCAAAGCCAGTCCTGGCAGGGTGGGGATGGCGTAGTATTCCTGGCGCGTGGAGAAACTGAAAAACACTAGTATCGCCGCCGCCCAGACGGCGTACAGCAGCATTGCCCGTTGCCGCCGGTTCATCCCGCTGCGCCACTCTCTCCAGCGGTGTGGAACCTGCGCCAGCGCCTGGAACACAAATGCTGACCAGGGAAATAGCCACACCAGCATCAGTCCCCAGAAAACTACGAGGGGAACCGTGTCGTAGTCGGGCGGAACCCGCTTGCCCAGGTACCGGAGAAACTGTTCATTGATGAAGTAGAACCACAGGAAGCCTCGCGATTGTCCCGCAGGTGGATTCTGCAGTGCGGCCGCGATATGCCATGGCGCCGCGATGACCAGCAGGACGGCGAAGCTCGAGAGCAGCCGCATTCGTAAAAGGTGTTTGAGTTTCCCTGTCAGAATCAGATACAGCCCGATAATTGCTGCCGGAAATACCAGACCGATCAGTCCCTTCGTGAGGACATTCAGGGCTGCGGTCGCCGCCAACCCCCAGCACGAGAAAATCGAGGGAGGCTCTTCGTCCAAAGTTCGCAGGAAAAAGTCGAAACCGAGCGTGAGCCACAAAGCTACGAGAAGGTCGGGAATGATAATGCGGCTGAAGATGTAGGGCCCGATTGAGACGGCTAGCACCACCGCTGCCCAGAAACCAGCTCGTTCTCCCAGCGTCCGTTTGCCCAGAGAATAAGTAACCAGGAGCAGCGCTAGTACCCCGAGCGCGAGCGGCAACCGGGACGCCCAGTCCCTGACGCCGAAAACCGTGTAGCTAGCGGCCATTCCCCAATACAAGAGTGGAGCTTTTTCCAGGTAGCGCACACCGTCAATGTAGAGCGTGGTCCAGTTGTGACGGACGACTAACTCGCGCGCGGCTTCAGCGTGGATCGAATCCGCATCGTCCAGCAGCGGGGGCGAAAAGAGGCCGGGAATGTAGACGACCGCCCAAAGCAACACGATCCAGACCCAGCGGCGTCGTGGCGAGGGTGAATGGCTAGGGGCTTCGTTCGAATCGGAACCGGCAACTGCCGCTCGGACTTGAGGAGAAGGCATTCTTCGGTCGACAGGAGCCCATTATAAAGGAGGCACAGCAGCAGGATGAAGCGATGGCCATTGAGCTGACAGACGAGCAAAAGCGAATGATTGATCTCGCGGTCGCTTCCGTCTACGAAGATATTGAGGACGGCATCATCTCGGACGCGCGGGCCGGAGAGCCGCGTTTCAGTCTGGATGAGGTTGAGGCCGAACTCGGCTCGCTCGGTAAGATCAAGTGACGTTGTACGCAATCACTTTTGCTTCGTCCGCGGGTGGTTAAATCACTATGCCGCCGGCGGTACATTCGGCACGTCGAGCAATCCCAGTTCCTGCTCGAAGGGCAGAAACACCGAAAAAGCAGTTCCGCTTTTTCCGGCTCGTATGCGGCTGGCGAGATGAATCGTACCCTCATGCTTTTCGACGATGCCCCGGCTCACCCAAAGCCCTAACCCCGTACCCTTTTCACCTTTGGTGGTGAAGAAAGGAGCGAAAAGATTCTTTCGGACCCCGATCGGAATGCCTGCGCCAGTGTCAAGAATCGTGATGCGTACTCCCCGGCGTGCGGGATCGGAGGCGAGGCTGGATTCGCGCAAGTGCAAAATTAGCTTGCCCCCGTTGGGCATGGCGTCGAGGGCATTGCCCACGAGGTTAGAAAATACCTGCCGCAGTTCGCCAGGGAATCCTCGCACTACAGGCACCGGCTCGAAGCGCTGCTCGACTTCGATGTGGCCCTTCCGGATTTGGGGTGCGAATAGAACAAGCACGCTTTGTAATACGTCGGCTAGCCTCACCGCTACTGGCGCTTGCGCCTCGCGGTGGAAGGTCAGAAGTTGCCCCGTGATCTGCGCGATGCGGGCCAGCTCGTCGCTGGCAAGCTCCAAGTATTGACTTGTCGTGTCGCTGGGATGCTGCTCGTGGCGCAGCAAGTAGATGAGATTCGAAACGGTGTCGAGCGGATTGCGGATCTCGTGGGCAATGGTGGCTGATAGGCGGCCGGCCAGCGCCAGGCGCTCGCTCGCGCGTAAGGTCTGCTCAGTCTGGCGGCGTTGTGTGATATCGCGAAAGACAACCACAATGCCGGCGAGCTGATTGCGATCATTGAGGATCGCCGATCCAATCAGTTCAAGGGGATACTCCCGGCCAGAACGGCTTACTAACGCGACGTGGCCCGAAACGTTTACCGCCGACGGCGAGCGGCGAACTAATGTGACTGGATCCTCAACTTCAGTACGGGTTTTCTCGTCGACGATCCGCAAGACGTCACGCAGTGGCCGCCCATTGGCTGCCTGATAGTCCCAGCCGGTGAGCTTTTCGGCGACGGGGTTGATGAACGACACATTCCCGGAAGCGTCAGTGGAGACGACTGCATCACCGAGACTCTTGAGCGTGATCTGAAACGACTCACGGCTTTCTTGTAACAGCCGCGTTTTTTCCTCTTCGGCCTTCAGATGCCTGTCGTAGATGGAAGAAAGCGCGAACAACTCGCGTCGTGTCAGGGTAAAAAGGAGTATGGCAGTCAGCAGCGACAGGGCAACTGCGGTACCGATAACAATATTGCTTAGCAAAGTGGCACGGCGGTAGCGAGCGTGGTGCAAACGATCTTCCGCGTCAAGAATTTCGTGCTGCTTGGCGCGGATCTGGTCCATCAATTGTTTCCCGGTGCTGAATTCCTGTGACGAGAGCGAGGGAGGGTCCGATTGCCGTAACAACTGCTCCGAATACTGGATCCAGCGGATGGCGAGATCGTCAAGTTCTCGCAGCCGACGCTGCTGGCTAGGATTGTCGCTGGTAAGATGGTCAAGGACTGACAGTTGTTCGGGTACTGCTTCCTTGGCTGTTTTATAAGCGTCGAGAAACGACTGATCGCCAGTCAGGTAAAAGCCGCGAAGTCCAGACTCCATATCCTGCATGTATCGCATCAACTCCCTGACATTGACGATGACTTGGTCGGCGTGGTCGACCCAACCAAACGAGGTAGTCAGGCCAAGGATCTCAACCACCAGAGTCGCGGTGAGCAGTAACAGCAATGCCACGGGGATGAGAACCGTGCGGCGCAGCAGTCTCTGGAAACTGCGTTGATCCATATCCGACTCGATAGCCTACGTCAGTTACGGCGCGAAAGTCCTGATGATACAGCATCTCCGCGGGCCATCCGCAGAGAACTGTGCTTCAATCGACGCCAGCGGACGTCTCCGGCGCGGGCGAGTTTGACACCCTTTTGCGCCGCGGCCTATACTCCGCTTCACGCTCTTCGTCCTGGGGGATTATCGTGTTGAAACATTTGATGGGCGTTTTCGTGATCATTCTCTTGGCCTGCGGCATCTTGAGCGCAGGAGAGCCGTCTAGGCATGGTCAACCTACACTGACTCCGCAAGACAGTGGCACCACCAACGGGCTGATTGCGGTCAGCCCGGTAAACCCGCGCGTGGTTTGGGCATCCGGGCGCAATGGCACGTTTACCGTCACGACCGACGGCGGGCAGACCTGGCGAGCCGGAGTGGTCCCGGGAGCCGAGATGTTGCAATTCCGCGGTGTGCGAGCCATGAGCGCTAGCGTTGCCTATCTGCTCTCCATTGGAACGTCGGGAAGCCCTACCGATTTTCGAATCTACAAGACAGTTGATGGCGGCGCCAACTGGACGCTACAGTTCCAGAATCAGAATCCGGGCGCGTTCTACGATTGCTTTGCGTTTTGGACGCCGCGGCGCGGCATCGCGCACAGCGACTCGGTCAACGGCGTGTTTCCGGATCTGCGCACCACCGACGGCACGACCTGGCAGGACATCAGCGGCAATATGCCGCCAGCACTGCCGGGTGAAGCGTCGTTCGCGGCGAGCGATACCTGCGTTGCAACCCAGGGCGGGCAGAACGCCTGGATTGCGACTGGTGGTTCGACTATCGCGAGAATCCTGGCCACGCGCGATGGAGGCGACACCTGGAACGCCTATGACACTCCATTAGTCAGTTCGCCCAGCGCCGGCGCCTTCACGGTGGCTTTTCGCAACCCCTGGCACGGCATTGTTGGCGGTGGCGATTTAGATCCCAGCGATCCCAATAGCGCGGAGACAGCAACGTCGAGCGATGGCGGAAGGACTTGGAGCCTTACCAACCCTCCTCCCGTGACCGGAGCCATCTACGGCCTAGCTTATGTGGGCAATGCTGACGGTGAAGGACATGATGACGATGGCGGGCGGAGTGTGGTCATCACGGCCAATGACGGCGGTGCGGCCTGGACTCCCGACGAAGGAAATACCTGGTTCACGCTGCAAGGTATCAGCGGCTATTGGGCGGTTGCCTTTGCGAGTCCCAAGGCCGGATGGCTGGTAGGCACGAACGGCCGCATTCTGAAGATCAGCTTCTAGAGCGGTTTCGAGGTAGGTGTATCCGGGTAGAGCGGACCTTCAGGTCCGCGTCCAGGCTGCACCTCCGAAGTTTAGGCTTTCAGCCCACTGCGATGCAGCGGGCTGAAAGCCTCGTAAATAGAGCGGCGTTGACGCGGCACTGAAGCGCCGCTCCACCCGAGCTTGGCGGATACAGCAATTCGAAAATCGCCCTAGCGACGGCGGAAGGACCGCCCCTTAGGAATTGTTGTTTGCACGATGCTGAATGAAGTCTATTTCGGGCGGGAGAGTTCAGCGGCCCGCGCGGCGCCCTGCAGGGCCCCGCGCCGCCCAGGTGCGTTGACGAGCGCCGTCTGAAACTCTTTGAATGCCAGATCCGGGCGGTTCTGTTCCAGCAGCAAGTCAGCAAGCTGTTCGCGGGCTGGAACGATTGGTCCCGGTGTTACCGGAAGCTTCTCGATCGCATCCTCCTCATCAGCTGCCTCGCGTATGAAAGCTACGGCTTCATCCGGTTTCCTGTCCGCTTGGGCTGACCACGCCATGACTTCGCGTCTCAGAATCACCGCCTGAGTGGCCCAATAGTCGTTGCCTGAGGTCCGCAGCTGCTGTTCGATCTGGCCTAACTTATCAATTTCCGCGCGCGCCTCGGGGGCGCGTCCACTGCGAGCCAGTCCAACTCCACGGGCCCAGACCGCAATTGCGACTACGTGCGGTGGAGCTGCGGTCGGAGGAAGGATGCTGGCGGCGTCGGCCCATTGGCCCCGCTCAACCGCGTAGCGAATCGGCATCGCCGTAGAGGCATATCCGATCTTGAAGTTCCCAGTGTTGAGCTCCTGCATGCTCCTGAGTTGTTGGACGACCTCAAACGCCGCTGCCTCGCGTCCAGCCTGCAAGTATGCATACACCAGGTAATCCATCGCGTGTAACTCTTCTCCTGTATCGCCCTGCCGGTGTGCTGCATCCCTTGCCGCCAGGTTGCTAGCAATAGAGTCTTGCCATAAGCCGAGGCGAGTGAAGATATGGGACGGCATGTGCAATGCATGCGGCGTTGAAGGGGCGATCTTGGAGTAAACCCTTGCCGCAGCCAAACCTCTGGGTGCGAGTTCCGCATTATCGTAGGCATGGATGAGGTAGTGGGGAATTCCAGGGTGCTGCGGGTAAGCTCCATAAAGGGGTTCAAGCAAATCGGCGGCCTGTTTCTGCTTTGCATGCGTCTGGTCCGTAGGAGATTCGTTGGCTAGGAGTGCCAGCGCATAAAATACTTGCGCTTCGGTGTCCCTTCGGTTCTTTGCCGCTAAGCTACTCATCGCGTGCTCGTAGTTCGCCACCCGGGCGTGGTACGGAACCGTGCCAGCATCCTGATATATCAAGGCGAGTGCATTGATGAACTGCCGCTCGCGTTCGGAGCTCGTACCGATCTGCTGCGCTCGCTGGATCTCATGTTGGGCAATGGAAATTGTCGCCGGCGAAATCGGCGGATCCCAAAGCTGATGAAAGTAGGTCATGGCGACGCCCCAATGCGCCATCGCACACCCGTGATCCTGGTCTGCCACTCCCCGGAATGCATTTTCAGCCGCAGAGTAAGCAAACGAATGAAGTAGCGCCACACCTCGGTCGAACTGCTGCTGAACCGCGGGTCGGCAGGATATCGGAAACGATACTTCTCCCAGCATCTCAGGTGCGCTGTGCTCGTGCGCTTCTTGTGCAACTAAACAGAAGGGAGCGAAGAACAGCAGGGTGAGAAATACTCGCCCTAGGATGGACATTCCTATCTCCCGTGGCCCGTAACGTTCTCGTGATATCCGAATTTTACCTTGGGCTGGCAATAATGCTCCCTCGAGGCCAGAACTCTTTGCACCTACTTTTTGCGTTGTTGGAGCGAATAGACCTGAGAATGCCGCGATGATCGGGCGACTATGGCTGACGGATGTCGCTCACCGCTCAAGGGATGGGGAAGAGCGGAAGTAATACACTGCGCTGGATAGAGGGCTTACCAGTGAGCAGGCCGTTAGTCTTGAGAACAGCACTTCCCACCATTAATCCCCCGCTATGCCTATTCCCCCAGCCACGCGCCGTAAGGCCGCAGCCGCTCGATGTGGTCGCAGATGATCTTGCAAGCGCCCATGATCGGCACAGCCAGGATCAGCCCCATCGCGCCCCACAGCCATCCCCAGAACAGCAGCGCAATGGTGACCGCCAGCGGATTCAGTTGCAGGCGCTTTCCCAGAATCTTCGGATAAAGCACGTTCATGGCGATCAAGTGCAGCCCCAGCACAACGGCGACCACGATCAGGAACGTGGCCGTCGTCAGATGTCCCAGGTCAGCGATGAGTGGCGGTATGATGGCGAGAAGAACGCCAAGATAAGGGATCAGGCTAAGGAACCCGCTGATCGCGCCGAGGAAGTAGAAGTAAGGCAGACCCATCATTCCGAACACAGCGATGCTGCACACGCTTAGGAACACGCCAATAATGAAGTTGCCGACGATGAACGACCGGATCATGCGCGCAATCAGGCCCAGCATGACGTAAGCGGTATTCCGGTTCTCCATGCTGAACAACATGACCGAGGCGGAGCGCACGTGGTCCTGCCAGCTCAGCATGAAGAAAACCAGGAACGGTACAAAGGTGACCGTCAGCACCAATTCCGATACCGTACTGGCATTGCGGCTAACCAGGTCAGTCCAGTCGCTCGACTGCCGAACCGTCACGGTTTTCTTGTCGGCTTCTGAGGAAGGCAAGACTGTCTCGGTGGTTCGTTGAATCTGTTCGGCTTCCTCACGCAATCCTCCCATCATCTGTTGAATCCTGGCCTTGTACTGGGGCAACTCCTGCATGAACGACAATGCGCGGCTATAAGAGAGGTAGGTGGCTGCGCCCACGGCGATCACCAGCAGCAGCACCGCGATCAATGACGCCAGGGCATTCGGTATCTCAAACCTGATGAGTAGGTCAACCAGCGGAGCCAGCACGAAGGCGATCAGAATCGAGACCAGCACAACGACGAGGATTAGCTTGCCGATGTAGAGCATGGTCAGGACGGCCGCAATCGCCAGGATAGTCACCGCCGTCTCTTGCGCGCGCAGAATGCGGCGGCGCTCCAGTTCGGCAACCGTGGAGCGGTTGATCGAAACCTGCGGAATGTGAGCGGGGCCACCCGCGGCATTGGCGTCTACATCGGGGTCGCCGTGGGGCGGGCGGTGGGGCTCTACGTTGTCCAGCAGCTTTTCTGGCATTTCGCCTATGGTACTCGCATAACTCTAAGATTCCGAACATGATACTTTTGCTGTGTCCAAGATGGAAAATACTTTTACGACGGCGCAGCCAGTTGATCAACCTCGCCGCATCCTGGCGTTGGATTTCGGCGCGCGCAACATTGGCCTGGCGGTGAGCGACGAACTGGGGGTCACGGCCCAGGGGTTGCCAACTCTACGCCGTAGCAATAAGCGTAACGACCTGGACCACCTGCGACGGGTGATCAAGCAATTCCAAGTCGCCGAGCTGGTTATGGGACTGCCCTTGCGGATGAGCGGCGACGAAGGGATTCAGTCCGAGAAAGTGCAGGTCTTCGCCGAAGAGTTGCGCCGCAAGTTCAAACTGCCCGTCCACCTCTTCGACGAGCGCCTGACTTCAGTCGAGGCCAATCGGTTGTTGCGAGAGACCGACATGAGCACCCGCCAGCGCGCCGGGGTGGTCGATCAACTAGCGGCAGTGTTGATCCTGCAATCGTTTCTGGAATTCCGGAAAAACAAGAACCCGTGACCACGGACTTGGACCGTCGATGGAGGCCGTGAAGGCTTGCGCAAAACGGTGAAAGCCGGAGCTCTCGCTTCTCCGGCTTTCGGTACATTTCACGATTTGAAGGAGGGTTCGAAGTTAGCGGTTTAGCCTCCGGCGCAGTAGGCCAGCCAGGCCGAGGATGCCAGAACCGAACAGCAGGATGCTGCTGGGCTCAGGAGTCGTAGTAGCGGGACCCGACAGCGTGAACGCTTCCGAAGGAATCGAGCCAACCGTGTTCTCAAAGGCGTCAGACGGGCAATTTGCACCCGTGCCACCAGTTCCACCGCAACCGACGCCGCTGTTCTCATCCCAGTAGATCGGGTTGCTTACCGAGCAGCCAGAGGTGGAGCAGGCATTGCCCAAGGTGAGAAACCCCGGATTGGCAAAGCTCGGGGTAATGTTGGCGAAGTTTCCCTCGTACAGGAAATAACCATACTGGTTAGTCCCCAGGAAAACGTTGGTAAGGGTTCCAGAGCCTCCCGCACCCCAAGTAGCGTTGGGGGTACAGAGCGGTGCACCGCTCGAACACCAATCCACAGACGTCAGAAGATCTGTGCTCGAGGCATCCCAGTAAACAAGATGGAAGCCAGTCACGTCTTGGTTAAGCGGAAGGGTGTACGAGTCGGAAACGGTGAATCCAAAGTTAATGGTCCAAGCGTCGTTGGTGCCATTGTAGGGACCGTTGTCATATTGGTCTACTTGCGCCATAGCCGGAGCAACAGCCAGCATCAGGCAGCATACTGTGAGCAGTGACAGCGTAGCGATACGCATTTCGAACCCTCCTTTAGGTTCAAAAGGTTTTGAAGACAAGCGAACCGCATGGTAAGCAGCGAGCCACCTGCCTGCATACAACGATTTATCGTGGGCCTATCGGCACAGGCTTGAGGGACGACCATCCCGACCCTGCGTTCAGGGTTTCCAAGCCAGCCAATACCTGTGATCCATCGAAATGCCTTGGCTCAAGAAAGGGAAAGCTTGTTGACCAGCGCCGCACGGAGCCAAGGACAACGAGGCCGACGCTGAAGGGCTACTACTGAGGGAGGGCCAAAGGTACCGTTCACACGCTAACAGCCGGCGAGTGTTATCGGCAACTTCTCCCAATTGCTGCGAACAACCCAACGATCTTTCTCCCAGATGGCCTGATGAGTCGACCAAGCTGGGAATTACAAGTTTGTAACGTTGCAATTTTGTTTCCAGTGTAACTGTTTGAAAATAATGCTACTCGTTTCTCGCATGCGCAAGAGTTTGCAACAAACGTCGCAAGGTTTTCCATTTCCGGAATTATGGGGGTGGCATTTGTACCTATTTGTTACGATTCGAAGGGCTTCTAGTTACCGCGTTAGCCTACACCGCAAGACCCCAGCGAGGCCAAGCATGCCCGAGCCAAACAGCATAATGGTGCTAGGTTCAGGGGTGGTGCCGCTTGGGCTGCCATAGAGCGTGAACGATTCAGGAGGAATGGGTTCAATCGTTGTAGCCTGCGATGGGCAACCAGGCGAAGTGCAGCCCACACCCGAATTTTCGTCCCAATAAACCGGGTCACCGCTGGGAACGATTGCGTTCTGCAAGTTCAGCCAGTACGTGCCATTGGGCAAGGTCGGGCCATGGAAGCTTCCCGTCTCGGTGCAGACGTTGAATGCATACTGGTTTACCGTGCAACCCGATTGAGCAAAGTTAACGATTTGGTCGAAGTAGATCGTGCCCCCGTTGATATCCGAAGTCATGGATACGTCGACCGAAGTCAGCGTGTCGCCTGGGTACAACCATGCCCCGAATTCCAGGCTGGTGACGGTGCTGTTACCGCTGGAGATTGTGAAGGTATCGCTAACGACGAAACCGAAGTTAATGGTCCAGGCATCCGTGGTTCCGTTAATCGGACCATCGTCATAGATGACCCCAGCATTGACGGGAGAAGCAGCCATCATCAGACAAACGATGGCGAGGAGTGAGAACAATGCGATACGCGAATTCAAGGATCACCCCCTGACCTTTCGGTCATGAATTTATCTGCGCCGTAATATGCCAGCTAATCCAACCAGCGCAGAGCCGAACAGCACGATACTTCCAGGCTCCGGAGTTGTGCCACTGGGGCCGCCATAGAGTGTGAACGATTCCGCGGGAATCGAGCCGATGTTGTTGGCAAACGCCATCGACGGACAGCCCGGGGACGTGCAGCCTACGCCATCGTTCTCATCCCAATAAACGGGATCTCCATTGGGAACGATCGCATTCGACAATTGCACAAAGTACGTACCATTCGGCAGGGACGGGCCCCGAAGGCTTCCCGTCTCGGTGCAGACGTTGAATGAAAATTGATTGAGGGCGCAGCCCGAGGCCATAAAGTTGATCACTTGGTCGAAGTAGACGGTGCCCCCGAACGGCTGCGAAGTCATCGTGACGTCCACCGAGGTGAGGGTGTCGCCGGGGAAGAGCCATGCACCGAAGCTCAGACCGGTTAGGATGCTGGTACCGCTGGAGATGGTAAAGCTGTCAGCAAGAGCGAACCCAAAGTTGATGACCCAGCCATCTATGGCGCCGTTAATGGGGCCGTCGTCGTAGATAACGCCTGCGTCGGCAGGCAGAACCGCTGCCACGCAAAAGACGAGAGCGAAAAGCAAAGCGAGCCGAATCCTCATGGAAGAGCTCCTCTGTGAAGTGCCACGTTAGCCGGCGATCATCTCGCTATTGCCGCGGATGCCTGACCGGAATTTTCGTCTTCGCCCCTAATGGCGCAATACTATATACCCCTTCAGGAGGTCCGAGCGTGAATTTTTCGTCCCGCCCGCTGGACATTGGACTAATCGCCACGCAGCTTCCTTCTTTGCCGAGCAGCGCGCGAATCGCACTAATCATCTAAACTGCTGTATTCCATGCGAACGTTTTTCAAACTTGTGGCGGTGCTGATAGTCGCCTTTGCTGTCTGGTTGGCGTGGGCGGCGCTGCTGCCCCTGAAACCTTCAGAGACGAAGTTCGTGCTGCTGCGGCCGGGGTGGAGCACGCGTCACATCGCGCAAGATTTGCAGCGCGAAGGCGTCATTCGCAGCTCCGCGGCATTTCTCATGCTGCAATACGCCGAAGGCCTGAAGACCCTCAAGGCCGGCGAGTACAAGTTCGACGAACCGGCCAGCGCTTTGGATGTGTGGGGTCGCTTGGTGCGGGGCGATGTCTATGCGCGCACCGTTGTCGTGCCCGAGGGCTACACCATGTTCGACATCGCGGTCGCGGTCGAGCAGGCAGGGCTGGGTACGGCGGCCGATTTCCTCACGGCGGCCAAGGGAGATGTGTTTCTCCTCCGCGAGATCGATCCCGCTGCCCAGTCGCTGGAGGGATATCTTTTTCCCGACACTTATGAGTTCACGCGCATCGACACGGCTCACGACATGGCGGCGGCGATGGTACGTCGGTTTCGGCGGGAAGCGCAGAAGATCGGGCTGCTAGGCAACCCTGACACGCACCGCATCGTGACCATGGCCTCCATTGTGGAGAAGGAGACCGCGGTAACGGGAGAGCGTCCGCTGGTGGCCAGCGTGTATTACAACCGTCTGGCCAGGAACATGGCACTGGGGGCCGATCCTACCGTGGTGTACGCTTCCCTGTTGGCTGGACGTTATCGGGGCACTATCTACCAGTCTGACCTGCAATTCGATTCGCCGTATAACACCTACAAGTATCCCGGGCTGCCTCCCGGCCCCATCGCGAATCCCGGAGTTGCCTCGTTGCAGGCCGCCATGCATCCGGCGCAGAGCGATTTCTTCTACTTCGTCAGCGACAACAATGGCCACCATCGTTTCGCGCGGACGGCAGAAGAGCACGACCGCAATGTGATTGCGTATCGCCGGGCGGTGGCTGCGGCACAATAGCGCCAAGTCGAAAGCCCTTAGGCGAGCGCGAGAGTGGATGGCGGCGTTATGCTAATCTCCCGCCAGGAGATGGCCATGTCGAACTTCATCCAGGTCACGCCCTTCATGCATGTTGACGATATTGAGCGGGCGTTAACCTTCTTCACCGGCATCTTGGGATTCGAGACGCGCTATCGCGTCGCCAACTATGCCTACATACACCGCGAGACAGTGGGCTTCCGTCTTCTGGAGCAGAAGGGACCGGACGGCGCTCCTCCCGGCAACCGGCGCTTCGCGTACTACATCGACGTTCGCGATGTGGATGGACTTTACGCCGAGCTGAAGCCGAAGCTCGACACCTTGCCCAAGGGCGATGTCTACGGGCCGGTTAACCAGCCCTACGGACGACGGGAGCTTCTGGTGCTTGCGCCAGATGGGAACTTGATCGCATTTGGACAAGCAATTGGCAAAGACTGAATGGTAGCGTCGGGATTTTAACTGAGACACGGGCTTATGTTGCGGAACCCTCTTGAAACTGGGCCGCACGATATACTGAATGTTCCTGTCGGTCGGTTCCGCCCCGATCCATATGAGACGATCCCAAATCCTTGCCGCGGTTTGCTTTGCCGCACTCCTTGTCGGCGGGACCGGATGCCTTTTCCGCACCCGCCTCGTGGAGATGCGCACCAGCACGGCCAAACTGCAGACTGCGACTAAGCAGGAATTGGTGGACCGCATCAATCAGGACGCTTCCCAGATCAAGACCCTCAACGCCACGGTGGAGATTGCACCGTCCGTGGGCGGAGAGAAGAAGGGTAAAGTTACCGACTACCAGGAAATCATGGGATACATTCTGGTGCGGAAGCCGGACATGCTGCGCATGATCGGGCTGTTTCCCATCGTGCGCAACAAGGCCTTCGACATGGTGAGCGACGGCAATCGCTTCAAGCTGTCCATCCCGGCAAAGAACAAGTTCTACGTGGGCAGCGCCGAAGTCACCAAACCAGCGAGCAATCCGCTGGAGAACCTGCGGCCCCAGGTCATCTACAACGCTTTGTTGCTGCCCGAGATCGATAAGGATGAGATCGCGGTGTTGGAAAATGACACCGAGACCGTGGTGGACGCGCAGACCAAGAAACTGGTTCAGCAGCCGGATTACGTCATAGACATCATTCGCCGCTCCGACTCCGACTCCGGCTGGTATTTGTTCCGCAAGATCTTATTCGAACGGGTGAACCTCGTCCCGCACCACCAGATTGTGTACGACACGGCGGGCGAGGTCGCTACCGACGTTACTTATCAGGTCTATCGGGACTACAACGGTGTTAGCTTTCCGACGGTGATTGAGATCGACCGCCCTGAGGAGGAGTACTCGATCCGGCTGACGGTTGAGAAGCTGGTGATCAATGAGCCGATCCGGGACGATCAGTTTGCTTTGCAGCTGCCGCCGGGCTCGCAACTCGTGGACCTTGATCAACCGCAGAACGCCTCCGCCAAGAGCGCTCCGAGTCCGCAGCAAAACCCACCCAAATAACCGATTGATGGAATTGCTCGAGTAGTTTCAGCATTGTTGCGGTCGGGCGAGTACGTCTGGAATGCGCATCAGCGGGATCATTCAAGAGGATCTCACGCTTTGAAGGGGCACGGCTTCAGCCGTGCCGCAAACTCCTCTGATTGTAGTGGCTTTAGCCACTGAGGGACTTTGATGTTTAGGCGAAGTGCGGAGTTCCCTCAGGGGCTGAAGCCCAACTCTCCACTCCCACGTAATGGCACGGCTGAAGCCGTGCCCCTTCAAAGATTTCGATCTTCAATTACCGAAACAGGTGAACAATCCAAGCTCACCGCCGCGTTCGATGCGGGTAAAGAATCGCCTGAGATTTTACAACGGGGCAATCTTGGGCGCTGTAGATACTCGTTACTAACTTCAGCTGACCTTCTGTCCCTGTTCGGTGGAGCTCTTGACGGGTAGCTGAACGAGGAACTGGGTCCCTTTTCCCACCACGCTGGTGACGTCAATGTGGCCGCCGTGCGCTTCCACCATGCGACGCGCCAGCGAAAGTCCCAAGCCAGTGCCATGGCCCTTGGTGGTGAAGAATGGACGAAAAATGTTGGGTAGGTTTTCCGGTAGAATACCTTTTCCTTCGTCAGCGACAGTGATGAGCACGTCGTCTTCATCACTTTGCAAAGAAACACGGACGACGCCGGGCTTGTCCATGGATTGAATCGCGTTGAGCAGCAGATTCAGCAACACCTGGTTGATCTGGTTGGGATCGTGCTCGGCTGGCGGAATCACATCCTTAATTTCCAACTCGACCCTAATGCGCTTGGTGATCGCCTGCTGGCGGGCGAACATAACCGCGTGCTCGACCGTGCTGCACAGATCACCTACCCGAAATTGCGGCGGCTTGGGCCGGGCGATCTCCAACAGTTCGGTGAGAATGCGATTAATCTGTACCGCTTCTTCCTTGGCGTCCTTGATGACGGCACGCGCTGGACTGTTCGGTGGCAGGTCCCGGCCTATGATCTCGATCACTCCAGCAATTCCGGCCAGCGGATTACGGATTTCGTGGGCCAGCCCGGCCGCCAGCTCGCCGAGTGTGGCGAAGTGTTCGGCGCGCGACATCTGCGTCTGATGAAGGTGCTGGATCTCTTCGCGGCTTGCTTTGAGCTGCGCCACCATGTCATTGAAGTCGCGGCCTAAATCGCCGATCTCGTCGTTGCGCTGCGCGAAACCGACTGAGACGTCCATGTCGCCCAGCCGGACGCGTGCAATCTTGTCCTGCAACTCCAACATCGGACGGCGCACGGAAACCGCCAGTACCATGATGACCGCGACGCAAATGAGTAATGCGCCGGCGGCCGCGATGGTGATAATGACGTGCCGTTCTCCTTCGGCGAGCGACAGAGAAACCAACACAAACAGGAGCAGGCCATTCAGCAATACAGCTGCAATGGGCAATACCGCCTTCAGCGCCCAGTTGAGATGGCGCTTGCGCACCACCGGCGGCTGCTCCAAGAGAGCAGCATCAGGCGGCGCCGCTGGAGCGGCATCGTACAGTCGGAATGGTGCTGGAATCGACATCTTCACGTTTCTGCTCTGCTCCTTGAGCCTCAAATTTCAGGGCTGGGGAATCGGTGCTGACTCTTGGGGCCTAATCCATCCTCAGTACCGCGTCGGCCAGCCCTGTTCCTCATGCGTACGCGTGTAAGCCGGGAAGCAGATACGTGACGCCGAGGAAAGTGAAGATCACGACAGCGAAACCCAGAATGGCGAAGTACGCGGCCCTGCGTCCGCGCCATCCCCGCGTGATGCGCATGTGTAAGTAACCGGCATAGACCAGCCACGTGATAGCGGCCCAGGTTTCCTTCGGATCCCAACTCCAATACGAACCCCAGGTGCGGTTCGCCCAGTACGCGCCGGCGGCGATCATGCCAGTCAGCAGCGGGAAGGCGATGCCGATGGTCTTGTAGGTGACACGATCGAGCGTATCAGCCGAGGGAAGCAGACCCTCGAGATCGGCGCGCCGCCACAGCAGCATCAGGTACAACAGGGAAGCAAAAATACCCGTCACCATGCCCCCCAGTAAGAAGGGGCTGGCAGCCAGACTGGTCGGGAAGAGTCCATCCTGGTCAGGTGACGGGTAAGCCGCATCGCGGACGCGAAGAACGAAAGCAGCCAGCACAACCAGCTGCAGCAGAATACTGATAAAGACCGCCTTGTTGGCGGTGGCGAAGAATGATTCGTCGTTCTTGACGCGGCCCACAAAATACAGAATCAGGGGAACGATCGCGGCCAATGCGGCAATCACAAACAACCAACCCAAGTCAGGTACAGTGACAAACAGCCTCATGCCGCGGCCAAGGAAGATGTCTGACTTGGTCTTCGCGTCCCATCCCGTGACCGACAAACCGCCCCACTTCTCGAAGCGTGTGGCCACGATGCCGATGTAGATCGCGCTGACTAGCGTGCTCGTCCAGGCGAGAAAGGTTTCCGTGCTGAAGCCATCCTGGATGAGGAACATCATGGCCAGTGCGCAACTTAGGGCGCAAGCGGCATAACTCAGCATGGCGAGCGTGACATGCACATGCAACCACGTGGATTGCAGCGCCGGCACCAGGGGCCTCACCTCGGAGGGCAGCAGTTGCATCAGGATGACGCAAACCACCGCCAGCGGCATGGTGATGCTGCCAATGATCTTGACCCCGAACTTCTTTTCAGCGATGAGCGTCATTGCGGCGACGGCCCAGACAAAACTCAGCAGCATCTCGTAGATGCTGGCGAAGGGCGGGCGTCCGGAGAGGTACCAGCGGTGCGCCACGGCCAAGGTGTTGGCCACCAAGCCGAGCGCTGTCGCTACCGACGCATATCTCACATAACGCGGCGTTCCCGTGACGCCAAATCCCATGTACAGCGCGCCGGCGCCTGCGTAAAAGATGAGTGCAACATAGAGAAAATTACTCTCGGTGATGAGGCTGCCGCCAGCCTTGGCCACGCCCAGCAGGGCGACGACTAGCAGGAAAACGACCGATAGTCCGACCAGGACCAGCAAGGCGTTTCCGCCGGTCGCGGCAGGCGGTTCCATTCGTACTACCCTTGCGCGGGTTGCCATGTTCTTCACTCCTTCTTCTTGCTGATAGAGTGTGTTTCAAAAATCGCGGTTTGTGTCAGGGCACGGCTTCAGCCGTGCCGTAGAGTCTTTACAACTACGTGGGCTTTTAGCCCCTTGTCCTCAGCAGCTAAACAGGCGGCTGAAAAAGTCGGAAAAGCAGATCCCTCACCGACTAAAGTCGGTTCGCGATGACAAAAATAAAGAGCTTGGCGGCACGACTGAAAGTCGTGCCCTGACACAAACCTGATCTGCGACAATTCTTGAAACACGTTCACTTCACACCAGCCAGGGTTAGTTCAGGTTGTTCTTTGCGCGCAGACTGCGATATGACTGACGCGCTTTCCAGTTCAGTCCGGATAGCCTCAACCACATCGCCGAACTTCTGCTCGAAGCGGTCACGGTTCTTGTTGGCCTGACCGCCAATCCACAGCACCAGCTTGCCCCTGGCATCCGGAATGGCCACGATCCACAGCCGCATGTGCACCATGTAGAACGCGACTCCCAGTCCAGCAACCATCAACAGCACTCCTCCCCACACCAGCCACTGTCCGGGCTCATGCGAAACTTCCAGTCC
Organism: uncultured Acidobacteriaceae bacterium; assembly: GCA_963794545.1. Lineage (GTDB taxonomy): Bacteria > Acidobacteriota > Terriglobia > Terriglobales > Acidobacteriaceae > Bog-257. Next base: position 31,057 of record CAWCEH010000004.1, on the reverse strand, counting down.
GGTAACGGGTACCCAGGCAATGTCCTGGGCCGTGGTGGGGTTCTTGAACTGGTATTTCAGGTTCTCTCCGCCAAGGACGGCGCCTTGAGCCGGGAACAGCCAAACCTTGATAACTTCGGCGGTGGCGCGATCTTGCACTTCCAGTGCGAACGCCACGTTCTCAATGTCGTCGGATTTCTTGAAGACCTGGCCATCGCGAACGAATGCGTCCGGGATGTAGTCCACCAGGGAGACGGTGGTGTCACCATCCAGGGCGACAGGCTGGTTCATCTGCAACTGGAGAGGTGTCTCTTTGCCGTCTTTTGCAATCGCGGCGATTTGCAGCGAGTCTACGGTGTGGTTGTCGATCCAGTAACTGGATTGGTAGAAGCGCAGTCCCCGGTAAACCAGCGGATCGTTCACTACGATTTCTTTGGAGCTTACTTCCTTACCGTTTTCCACGATCGCCAGCTTCGACCACCACTTCTTCGGCGAGCCGTCAGCGTAGTTTTCCTGTCCGGCGGAGTAACACTTTACGGCGAACGGAAGGGACTTTTTGCCGCCGTTGCGAAGCTCGATGACATTGTCCGTTTGCCCCTTGTGCAGCGCCAGGAAGCCGCTGTACCCGAAAACCCCATCAATGATGCCGCCGGCAAGAATCAGAAGCAGGCTGGCATGGACCAAATATACCGCCATAACCGAGAAGCGATGCCGCTCGGAATATAAGGAGGGTTCATTTTTGTAGGCGACGCGTTCGACCGGCCAGCCCAGCTTCTTCAGTGCGCGCTCGGCGGCGTTCAGTCCGCCTTCGGCGTTCTTGATGGGCAGCTCAACTTTGTTAGGTAGTGCCGAGCGGAAGTGCGAGTCCGTCTTACGGTAGGGCCGCGCATAGAAGCGCCAGGCATTAGGAAAGCGATCAATGGACACCAGCACGATGCTCAAGCTCACCAGTCCCAGCATGGTAAGAAACCACCACGAGTGGAATACGTCGGTGAGCATGACGCGATCGAGAAAACGCAGCGTCGCGGGCGAATAAGCTTGCGAGAGCTTGTCCGGGTCCGTCGCGGGACGCTGCAAGATGAAAGTACCCAGCGCCGAGGCGATTACAACCAGAATCAGCAGGACAATGCCTGTCCGCAAATTAGCAAAAGTCTTATGAATGCGTTTTGGAATCGATGAAAGGCTGAAGGCCATGCGTGCTCCTTCCCGTGAGCAACCAATAAAGTGCACGTAGGAAGCCATCCCGCCAGGAGTATGTAAGTCATTGCTATTGCGGCCTTTATGCGCAGAAAGGTTCTTGAATATGCGGGGCGGGAGTGAGGAATATCACCCATTTCGGTGAGGAAAGCACGCATTTCGGGCCGACCCTCAATCGGGAGTCAAGCCGGATCCGAACGATCCTTGGAGGGCCTTTTCCAGAAGATCGGGCAAACGCATTAGCTCGAAAAACTCAAGATCTATCTGGAGGGTGGGAGGGTTGCCCGCGTTATCATTTCGCCGGCAGAGACTGCTAGACGATAACGAGGGCAAGGATCTCACGACTCGCTCCCTTCGATGGAAGACAGCTTACGCTTGGCGCGCTCGAGTCTACGGACTGCATAGACTTCATTCAAAATCCAGATCAGGACATAAAGGCAGGTGACAGCAGCCAGATAGATCAGAACCCCGCTCAGACCCCAACCCTCTGCATGCACCCGCAGCCTTCCCACATTAATCATCAGGATGCTCGCATACAGCGGCAGCAGCACGTACTTCACAGAGCGCACCACCCGGATTTGTTGATCGTAATTTGCTCTGAGCAATTCGCTGTAGGCGTTCAAACGCGCTCCCGGATCGAGCCGCTTGGTACCCCCGAAGCGACGAAGGTAATACACACCCCCCAGGAGAGTTAAAATGATCAGCACAAAGCCGGCGCGCATCAACAGGCTCGGCGCGGTCCAGGCACCCCAGACAGCCCATGGCAGCAAAAAAAGAGCTGCCATATATTCCCTCATATTGCGGCCTGCAATGAGGCGGTCGAAGCTGCGCGTTTTCTCAATCACCATGGTCAACATTTTTTCATCCTCCTTTTCAATTAACGAAGGGGTTTCGCTATGCCAAAGCTCGCTAAGTTCGTCACGGCTCATCGTGGTTCCACCCCCTCTTTTCGAATTTGTTCCGCCAGCCGGTCACGAATGCGCGACAAACGGGTGGCGATTGCTCCTTCCGATATTCCCGTGACCTCCTGAATCTCGCGATAGCTCAACTCTTCCAGGTGCAGGGTTACAATCTGCCGGTCTACCGGCGTCAGCTCCCGGATTGCAATCATCATCCGTGCGCGCTGCTGGGAACGGATTAGATGCTCATCACCGTGCGCCGAGGCCGCTGCCGGAGGGTCGGGCAAATCGTCAAGCGAAGATTCCGAACGTCCCCTCCGCCTCAGCTTCGCCGCCGCGGTAATCGCCGTGTTGTGGGCGACACGATACAACCAAGTCCGCTCGCTTGACTCACCACGAAACCTTGGAATTGCCTGCCAAAGCGCCACAGCGATTTCCTGGACCAGGTCCTCCCGGTCGTGCGAGTCGGTCACGTAAACCGCGGCCAGCCGCCGCAGCGCGCCCTGATACTCCGAGATAAGTCGGAGAAAGGTTTCTCTGCGACCAATATCGGAGTCTTTCACTACGGCACCCGTGTTTACAATGGAGTCAGCCATCGCGTTCAGTCAGATAGTCTAACCAGAGAAGGAAAACTTACAGGTGCTGCTTTCGATTGGGTCGGGGTAGTTCTGCCCCATTTTGTGTGCCCGATCCACTGGTCCGGCAATCGAGTCCCCACTGGATGATGTGAGATCAAACGAAAAATCCCCACCGAGCAGAGGAAGCTTGAATGCGTTCCTTATAAGTTTTTCTTCCGTGTCCTCTGTGCCTCCGGCTGAATCCTGTTTGCTCAACCGCATCAGTTCTTAGAGCGGTTCGTCAGCGGGAGGCATGATTACGAGAAAGCGCAAATCCGTAATTGCGTGGAGGATCATAGGAAGCAGAAGATTTCCGGTCAACATAAACAAAAGGCCGATAAGGAACCCAACAACAGCGCTCCCGACAACTCCGCTGGTGCCGCCGTAGAGGTGGTTAAATCCAAAGATCACGGAGGAAATCAGCAGCACTAGGGTGAGGTTGAGCGTCCAGGGAAAAACATGCAAGTAATGCAGCAGGAAGCCGCGGAAGAGAGTTTCTTCGCAGATGCCCGCCGTAATGCAAAGGAAAGCGAACCAGCGGCGCTCCGTCCGGGTCGCGGGCAGGAAGTAGCTGAAGGACTTCACTGCCGGAGTATTGGCATATGAATACTTGCGTGGCCGGTTCGTCAGCTTCTTCCAGACCACGATGCCGATCGGGAGCACGGAAAGGAAAATCACGATGATAGCAGTCACCGCTTCCACCAGATAGGCAACCCAGGCGTGCAGTAACAGCCAAGGGATTTCAGCCGGCGCGGGGCTGATGGTGAACAGCGGACGAAGGCCAACGGCCAGACAAGCCACCACACTGGAGATCCACAGCCACGCGCAAAGCGTTTTGTAGTAGCGAATTTTCTGCGGCGAGCCCGGATTCTTCTTCAGCCGCCGCGTGTCGTAGAAATCCCACACAGGCACCACTATCAGGAGGAAAAAGAACAGCAGATGCTGCACCAGCGTCGTGATTGAGACAGAGATGTTTGCCATTCCAGTGGGTTGTCGCCGATCAGTATATCGGGCCGAGCAGAATCCGACTGTGTCCTGAAGTCAAACAAGGGCGGAACAATTCGCGCCCCTCAAGTCGTTTAGCTTATCTTATCGAGACATTAGACACTCCTTGTTGTTAACTCCCCCTTGTATATGCCCGCCACCCAATTTGCTCGTTCTCCCATTGACTGTGTGAGGTTAAAATCCCCACCCAAGCGAGAGCAGCTTGGATGGGGCAGCCCGCCAAGCGTTTAGTTGGGAGGCGGAGGTGGGCACCTGAACAGCTCGTCGCTGGGACAAATGCCTGCGCCAGATAAGCCGGCGGGGGGCGGGGTACCGTCGCGGGAGTCGGTATTCACCACCAGGTGCGCGGACACAGGCAATATAGTCTCAGGCCTGAACGTTACGGTTATGGTACAAGTGTGACCTTTCCCTAGCGACCCAGGGCAGTTGTTGGTCTGCGTATAGGCAGAGTCGGGGGGCGTAATTAGGATGCTGTAGATGGTGAGGCTGACCTTCTCGTTATTCATCAGGACCACCTGACATTCAGCCGTGTAGCCAATTTCTACGACACCGAAGGAACAGCCTGGGGGAGTCAGGGTCACATCGGCAATGCCTGTACCGGTCAAGGTGGAGGTTTGCGTCATAGGGTCGTTGGGGTCGCCCTGCTTATGGTCGGTGACGGTCAGTTGTTTATTGTCAATCCCCTGCGAGGTGGGCGCGAACGTGACGACAATCGTGCAATAACCACTCGGGGATACCGGCATCCCTATGCAGTTGTTAGTCTGCGTATAGTCTGCACCTGTTGCGTTAACGTTGGTGACGATGAGGTTAACACCGCAGCCATTGAGCACGTAAAACGTCGTGGTACCCGAGAAATCCACCGCGACGTTGCCGAAGTTACCGCTGGGGGGAATCAGCGTTGCGCAGGAGGGGTTGAGTTGACTAGAGGAATCATTGGTTGTGGAGTCTGTTTGTGCGAATGCGAGCATGGAAACCATGCACACGATAAACAGCAGGAATAGTTTTTTCATCTTTTTTCTCCTTAGTGGCTTGCGCCTTGAAATTGGGAACCGCGATGATCGGGGTTGGGGGCACTCGGTAGAAAAGCTTAAGTTCTCAGTTCATAGTGCGCTGAAGCTGCATGCGGAAGCTCAGCAGATTTACGCATGCGGAACCATAGACGCTATCATTCCATGTGCCCACCAGATCGCCGTTTTGCCGTCCGTTGACCTTGTTCGGTTTATAGTACGCGTAGGTGGGAATTCCAAAGCAGAACACCGGATTATCGAAGAGTACTGTGGAAGCGCTCGTGGTCTGGGTACAGTTATACGAATTGTTCCAGCTGTTGCTAAGCAATCTCCAGCCAGACCCTGACAACCAAGTCAGATTGTATCCGCCAAGGATTCCTGTTACGCAATGTCCCGTACCCTTCCATTTCCAGGTGGTGCTGTCTTTAACCGAATTTACGACTAGGCCGAGCGGATCGACCCACCACGTTTTCAAGTAGCCGGCGCTTTCTGTCGTCGTGAGAGGCTGGGCCGGAGATTCGTCTGCACCAGCAGCGCCGGCGTTCAGGTCGTCGGTCCGAATCGGTGCCCCACTGGACGAAACTGACGAAGTATTTGCCAGATTGGCTGACTCCCCAGATGACGGCAAGGGTCCGGTCGCCGGTTCTCCGACTTCGAACAGTGCGTCGCACGCATTGTCCTGCGGGTTGAAATTGATTTCCGAGATTCTGCGGGCTTCAATGGCCTTTTGGTCCGCTGGTAGGGCGAGACTAAAGCGGCACGATTCCGGGACCGCGATCTGCAAATCGCCTTCCTGTAGCACACTGGGAGCGTTCAAGACGCCTTTGATAGTTTGCGTGACAGGATTGACCAGCGGTTGCTCGGTCTGAGCTTCTGACGCCTGAGCACCGTCGGTTGGGGGAGGATTGACGCGGCCCAGCGGCCCACCTCCTGGCGAATATATTGCGCCACTTTGGGCGAAGGCGAGCATGGAAACCATGCTCAGGATAAGCAGCAGAAAAGGCTTTTTCATACTGACCTCCTTTGGTCATAGGTTGTGGCGGCAATTGATCGAAAGGTGAGAGCAACTTCACCGCGTAGCTGACTCTCACCGGTGTTGGTTCGTTCGCTAGCCGGTGGCGAGATTGCTGCCCCGCCCCCGGGAGTGCTCCCTTGAAAATGGGGCTCGAGCTGCGCCCGAATCCCGCTCTCGTGGGCGCACAGTAGGACAGCTCGCCGCTCGCGAGCAATGGCCAACGGCTCACTTCTAGATATCTTTGGGGACACCGTCTAAGCTGCTGCTCCGGTTAGGCTTAGAGGGTGAGGTAACCAGAACCCACAGAACTCCGTCGGAGAACTCGGGTTATAATCGCGCAGACTTTTCCCGTCTGAGGGTGGTTGGGGTTGTGAGCGCCACGCAAAACCTACTTCGCTTCGGCGTCTTCGAACTGAATGTCGATACCGAAGAGCTGTTCAAATCCGCCATACCCGTCAAGCTGCCTCCGCAACCGCTCAAGCTTTTAATCTTGCTTGCCAGTCGTGCCGGCCAGGTGGTGGCCCGTAACGAAATTCAACAGCAGCTCTGGGCTGGAGAAACCTTTGTTGACTTCGAGCACGGGGTGAACAAGTGCGTCAACCAGATCCGGACGGCGCTCGGCGACAACCCCGACCGCCCGCTCTACATTGAAACGCTGCCTCGCCGCGGATACCGCTTTGTCGCTCCGGTAGTCTCAAAGAAGGTTCACGCGCCGCAGCCGAAGGTGATCGAGTCCGACTCCGGCGAACGGAGCCGGCTTCCAGTCTTGATCGGTGGCAGGACGAAAGCGGCCGCAGCGGTGGCGGAAGTGGCGGCGGCTGACCATCCGGCGGTCGCGCCGGATGTGAGAACGGCGACAAAGCCGACGACAGAGGTTGCCGCTGCTCAGCAGACACGATTTCGATGGTCGCGAGGCCGCCTCGCCTGGATCGGAGCGGTTGTACTGCTGGTTGCGGCTGCCGGGGGAGGACTGTTCTGGCGCTGGCGCGCGCACAAAGTACCTGCGCTCAATGACAAAGACACGCTCGTGCTGGCGGACTTCGATAACAAGACTGGCGACCCGGTTTTCAACGACACACTTAAGCAAGGAGTGGCGATCCAATTGGAGCAGTCGCCGTTCCTCGAGCTGGTTTCCCAGGGCAAGGTGAATCAGACATTGAAGTTGATGGGCCGTCCCGCTGGCGACTTTGTAACTCCGGAAGTTGCACGCGAGGTCTGCCAACGTACGGGCAGCAAGGCCATGCTGACTGGCTCGATTGCCAGCCTGGGTACCCAGTATGTGATTGGCCTAAAGGCAGTAAACTGCGACACCGGCGACGTTCTGGCCGAGGCACAAGAGCAGGCGGCGTCCAAGGAGGGCGTGCTCAAGGCTCTGGATGCTGCGGCGTTAAGTCTGCGCGGCAAGCTAGGAGAATCGCTAACGTCCGTGCAGAAATACTACACCACGCCGCTGGAGGAAGCGACCACGCCGTCGTTAGATGCGCTGCAAGCCTACAGCCAGGGTAGAAAGACGATCATCACGACAGGCGACGTAGCCGCTCTGCCGCTATTAAAGCGGGCGGTGGAACTTGATCCGAACTTCGCTATGGCCTATGCAGGCATGGCGGTTTCCTACAGTAACCTCGACGAAATCGGACTGGCGGCGGAAAATGCGCGCAAGGCGTACGCGCTGCGTCTGAAGGTGAGTGAACGAGAGCGACTGGCCATAGAGTCGTCCTACTACATGTTCGCCACAGGAGAGCTAGAGAAGGCCGCGGAAGTATACGAGCTTTGGCAGGAAAGTTACCCGCGGGACGGTGCGCCATACGCGAACCTTGTCTTCATCTCATCCGCCTTGGGAAATTGGAACAGGGCATTGGAAGAAGCGCTCGGGGCGATGCGCTTGGAGCCGAACGCCGCCAGCAACTATCCTAACCTTGGCATGATCTATACCAATCTGAACCGCCTGGACGAGGCGGAGGCGGTGTATAAGCAGGCAGAGCAGCGCAAGGTACCAAAGGGATTCCTGTTCAACGATCGCTACCTACTTGCTTTCTTGAAGGGGGACGCGACGCAGATGGCGGAGATGGCAGCGGCCGCCATGGACAAGCCAGGCAAGGAGGATCTGCTTCTGGCCACGCAAGCGGATACCGCAGGCTGGAACGGTAGACTAAGAAATGCGCGTGAACTGACTCGCCGGGCGATGCAGTCAGCACAGCGCAACGACGCCAAAGAGGCTGCCGCAAGCTATCAGGCAGCAGCCGCGCTGCGCGAAGTGGAATCGGGAAATCGGACGCAGGCCCGGACCGACGCGGACGAAGCATTAAAACTCGCTCCGAACCGCGACGTTCGGGCGATGGCAATACTCGTGTTGACCCGGACAGGCGATGCGGGGCGTGCGGAAAAAATGGCTGCTGATCTGGATCGGAACTTTCCCCTCGACACTCTGGTCCAGAAGTATTGGCTGCCCACGATCCGAGCTGCTGCCGCCTTGGAGCGCAAAGACCCCAAGCGCGCAGTCGAATTGCTAAGAGAGGCTAGCACCGTGGAGCTCGGCCAGCCTGCACAGGCGAATGTATCGCTATGTCCAGTATATGTGCGAGGCGAAGCCTACCTCATGCTCCACGACGGTAATGCAGCGGCGGCAGAATTTGATAAGTTCATCGATCACCGCGGCATCGTGCTGAACTTTCCCTGGGGAGCGCTGGCCCGCCTCGGCTTGGCTCGTGCCTATGTCCTCTCAGGTGACACTAAAGAAGCGAAGACAACATACCAGGATTTTCTTGCTCTTTGGAAGGATGCTGATCCGGACATCTCCCTCTATCAGCAAGCCCGAGCCGAGTACGCCCGAATTCCTTGACTACCCACATAGGTGATGGGCCATTGCGCTTCTCCAAGCTCCCCGTCAGGGAAAATCTATTTGCGCTGGAATTGTGAAGCTGGCGCCTAGTGCCCGTGGTCTAAACCGAAAGTCCGGGCTGAGCCTTGGCAATTGCCACTTGACTGTCCCCGCAGACTTCCGGTTCGGTTTCATGTCTTCACGGTTGGCAATAAAGTCTGCCACACACTTCGATGTGGGACGGGCTGCCGTCCAAAGAACTATCCGTCACGGTCACAGTTCCATTACTCGACGAATCTCCTGTCACATAAATGTAGCAGAATGAACCCGGCTGTACCGACGTATTGGGCTTGCATGAATGTATCAAGTTTACGATTTCGTAAGGGGGACTCGGCTGCACCTCGACACTGTAGATGGAAAGGGGAACCGGTTGATTATTCGTGAGGGTTAGTAAACAGGGAGTTGCGCAACCGCCAGAGGGGTACACGGTCACGTCACGTACGACCGTGCCACTTAAGTTGGCGCTAAATGGGCAGCCGGAAGCGCCCGTGCAATTCACTGTTAATACTCCTGTTTTCTGTCCTGGATTGGCGGCCTTGAGTTGTGCCTCGATGTAACATGAATTCCCTGGCGCCAAGGCTGCGGGGCAGTTGGTAAAGGGTACGGAGAACGGCGGGTTAGGAACCGCGGAAATTCGGCCAATATAGATAACGTTCGTTGAGCCATTATGCAGCGTAAATAGCTCGTTAGATGGGAAGTCCGCCGCGAGATCGTTGCTGAAGTCCCAACTTTGAGGGCTCAGGGTCACGCCGGAGGGTGACTCTTCCGCGGACTCTTGCAGACCCGCTGGATCGTAACTAGCGTCGGTTTGTGCGAATGCGAGCATGGAAACCACGCACACGAGAAACAGCAGGAATAGTTTTTTCATCTTTTTTCTCCATAGTGGCTTGCGCCTTGAAATTGGGAACCGCGATGATCTTGCTAACCTAAGTTGGCACCGTTGCGCCTGCGGGAGCGTTCCCCCCCAAGAGCGATATGCGCACAATGCGCCTGTTACCGATCTGCTTCAATGGTTAGCGTCTGATTTGTGGATGAGTTTTGACGTGATCGTCTAGCCTTCTGATACAGCGAGAGTTGAGTAGGGAGATGATCGAGCCGGACGTTTTTCACATTTCCTCCGAAGTGGCTTGCGTTTGGGAATAGCCATCACGTTCAATCTAGTAGCCTGACCAGAGCAAGAAACCTTACAGGACGAGGCGGGCCCGGGCCGGTACTTGACAGAGCAATTGACAGGCCATCTGCTTCATGCTTTCCATTTCGCAATCGAATCATCGCCGTAGCGGGGTGAGCGTTCCGTAGCAAGCTGTAGAACATCAACCAAAAGGTTTAAACACTATCCGATTGGTTTGGCACTAAAGGGAGTAGAGCGCGATAGTTGGACTACCCGCAGGCGCAAAATTAACCAACATTAAATCTGTTAGAAAGCTCAATGGCCGACGACTACCTACATGTGCGAGGGCCTGAACCTATACCGGTTGAAGGCGTGAGCCAGGATTCGCTGTACGAACAGGCAGCGGACACCTATGGCTCTGCACTTGATCGGCTAGCGCGAGCTTATGAGTTTGATCCTGACACGCGCCGTGACTTGCTCCAGGAGATTCATTTACATCTCTGGCGCAGCTTCGCGTCTTTTGACCAGCGCTGTTCGCTGCGGACGTGGGTGTACCGTGTCGCTCATAACGTAGCCACCGGGCACGTGATCCGGCGGAGCCGGATCAGGAACAAACTGGTAAGCATCGAGGACATCGAGGCCATAGCGGGCAACGATCATGAACTCGCCGCCAGCCAAGCCCTGGCGCTGGAGCGGCTCTCCAAGTTGATCCTGCGGCTGAAACCACTCGATCGTCAGATCATCGTTTCCTATCTCGAGGGGATGGAAGCCAACTCGATTGCTGAAATCACCGGGCTATCGCCGGCGAACATCGCGATGAAAGTTCACCGGATCAAGAGCATCCTGAAGCGCTGGTTCGTCGAAGGAGGACTTGATGCCAAGTGAGTTCCCTATGAACGACCCGCAAAATATCTGGCAAAAACAACCTACGGAGGCATTCAAAATGTCAGCAGATCAATTACGCCAGAAGGCAGAAAAGCGTCAGAGGAGAGGCCGTTTCTCAGTGCTCTTCTCAACAGTCATGTCGGTCATCTGTTTCGTAGTCTTTGCGCGGTTGCTCGCCTGGTCTTCGCCCCTCACGCCGGGCCCGCTAAGCCTCTGGAGTATGCGCATCGGGTTCGGCATGCTATGTCTCTGGTGCATCGATGTCCCATACCAGGCATACAAACGGCTGTGGCCGGGGCGCCTGGCGCCGGATGCGACGCTGAACACCACCCTCCAGTCTTACAGAAGCGAACTCGAGAAGCAGCGCGACTTCGGTCGGAACACCAGGGCCAAGCGGGTACTCGCGTTTTTTTTCTTGGGCTTCGCAATGTTTATGGTGCCAATGCTGATGGTTAAAGTGCCAGTGGTCAGCAATCCAACCCCTATGACCGGTCCACGGCTGCTGCTGAATGTGGCTCCATTCCTGCTTCTCGCTACGGCGTGGGTAATTATGCTTCGCATGATGAATCGAAGTCGGCGGAAGCTTAAACAGGAGATCGAGCAGTTACGCGCGTTTGAGAAAGAAAACCTAGTGTGATACGAAGATTGATCTACCCTTCGCAGGCGCAAAATTAACCAACATTAAATCTGTTAGAAAGCTCAATGGCCGACGACTACCTACATGTGCGAGGGCCTGAACCTATACCGGTTGAAGGCGTGAGCCAGGATTCGCTGTACGAACAGGCAGCGGACACCTATGGCTCTGCACTTGATCGGCTGGCGCGAGCTTATGAGCTTGATCCTGACACGCGCCGTGACCTACTCCAGGAGATTCATCTCCATCTCTGGCGCAGCTTCGCGTCTTTTGACCAGCGATGCTCGCTGAGGACGTGGGTGTACCGTGTCGCGCATAACGTAGCCACCGGGCACGTGATCCGGCAGAGCAGGGTCAGGAACAAACTGGTAAGCATCGAGAACATCGAGGCCATGGCGGGCAGCGATCATGAACTCGCCGCCAGCCAAGCCCTGGCGCTGGAGCGGCTCTCCAAGTTGATCCTGCGCCTGAAACCGCTCGACCGGCAGATCATCGTTTCGTATCTCGAGGGGATGGACGCTAGTTCGATCGGTGAAATCACCGGGCTATCGGCGGCGAACATCGCGATGAAAGTTCACCGGATCAAGAACATCCTCAAGCGCTGGTTCGTTGAAGGAGGACTTGATGCCAAATGAGTTCCCTATGAACGACCCGCAAAATATTTGGCAAAAACAACCTACGGAGGGTTTCAAAATGTCAGCAGCTGAATTACACCTGAAGGCGCAGAAGTTCGAGAAGCGTATTTCGAGGAGGAATCTGCGCGAGTACGTGGCGAGCGCAATCGTGATCGCCGTCTTTGGATACTACATCTCGCTGTTTCCTTACACACTGGCGCGTGCGGGATGCGTCTTGATAATCGCAGGCACTCTGTTTGTAGTGTATATGCTGCACAAGAGGGGAGCCGCCCGAACCATGCCGGCGGGGTTAGAGTTCCGTAGCTGTGTGGAGTTCCACCGCAAAGAACTTCAGCGGCAGCGAGATCTTCTGCGGGGGGTCTGGTGGTGGTACCTGTTCCCGTTTGTCCCGGGCCTGATTGTCTTTTCTCTCGGCGGTTTGGAGCATGCGTTGAAGGAACCAAACGCTTCAGCACACGCAGGCTCGATTGTCATCGGTTTTGCTGTCCAGATGGCGGTAATCGCCCTTGTCTGCGTGGGTGTTTGGTGGTTGAATCGCCGGGCGGCAAACAAGCTCCAACTCCGGATTGACGCCCTGGATGCGTTGGAGAAGGAATCATGATAAGAAATTTCTCGGGCTTCTCGCCCTATGGTCCCCAATCTTCCCTTGCATATTAGCGAAGTCGGCAGCAGCTTCAACAGGAGATCGAGCAATTGCGCGCATTTGGGTAGTGTCCTAAAGGTGAGGACACTACCCGCATTTGAGAGAGAGAACCAATGCCTATAGTCTGTGGTAAATGTTGGACGCCTGGTTGAACAATGAGTGTAATTGCCGATGAGGGGTATCCATTTGACTCAGGTGACCACTACAGGTAGTGTGGTGGCCCATGGAACGGGTGGTGGAGGATTATCCGCGGACTCTGGCGGAGCTCGAAGTTCGATTTAGCAGCGAGGAAGCGTGCCGGGAGTATCTGTTCCGCCTGCGATGGCCGGCGGGATGCAAGTGCCTACGCTGCGGCGAGAGCAAAACTTGGCCATTGCGATCCGGGCGCTGGCAGTGTGCCCGCTGCGGACATCAGGTTTCGGTAACGGCGGGAACAATTTTTCAGGGCACCCGGACGCCCCTGACGGTTTGGTTCCGGGCGATGTGGTGGATGACGAGTCAGAAGAATGGGATCAGCGCCCTGGGACTCCAGCGGGTTCTGGGCTTGGGAAGCTACCAGACGGCTTGGGTGTGTTTGCACAAACTGCGGCGAGCCATGGTAAGACCCGGGCGGGAACGACTCTCGGGAAGCGTGGAGGCGGACGAAACCTATCTGGGTGGGCTGGAAGAGGGTATGCGCGGTCGGCAGACCGAGAGCAAGGCGTTGATTGTGGTGGCGGCAGAGGAGGACGGCAAAGGGATTGGGCGAATTCGGATGCGGCGCATTCCGAACGCTTCGGCCCACAGCCTCATTTCCTTCGTGCAAGAGTCGGTTGAACCCGGCAGCGTGGTCCACACCGACGGGTGGTTGGGATATGAGCCATTGCAAGGGCGCGGCTACATTCATCGGCTCACGTTTCTGCGCGGACAGCAGAAATCCCCTTCGGAGCTGTTGCCGCGCGTGCATCGCGTGGTGTCGCTGTTAAAACGATGGCTACTGGGCACACATCAGGGAGCGGTGAGCATCGAGCATTTGGATGGCTATCTGGACGAGTTTACCTTCCGGTTCAACCGGCGCAAGTCGCACAGCCGGGGAAAGCTGTTCTACCGTCTTGTCCAGCAAGCTGTCGCCGTGGAGCCAACAACTTACAAGGCGATCATCCGGTCCGCACCGGCAGACTGGCCCTGAAACCACAACCCATTGGGGGTACCTGAGTGAAATAGATACCCCTCTTGCCGATTTATCGCCAGCTATACATTCGCGGCGCCATCTCGGGCCAAGCTTTCTATGGCGTGATCTCCCAAACTTCGCCGTCGCCAGCAATGGGTGTTGCTTCAGGATTGCGGCATTAATCAGCCAGAATGGCGCCCGGGATTAGGATGGCCTACTCATCTACGCTGCTTGACGCTATTCTCGCCCGTCTTTGTTCACAAAGATGTGGTAGGTGACAGCGTCCCAAGCGTTATGAATGCCAATGAACAGTAGCAGTAACGCGGCCGCTCCAACGCCAAACATGGCGATAGATGGGCTTGAGCGAATCGCATAGGCTGATGCAGCTAACGTGGCATACGCAGCGAAAGGTAGCAGAGCGTGAAATAGCCAGTCCTCAAGCTGTGGCGCATATATGACTTGCACTCGCATACGCCGAGCCACGACGATCTCGTACACGATCCCAATGAGACCCAGTACGCCCCAAAGAATTGCGGGGCTGGTGAGTCCGTGCCACGGAGCACTGGCGGTTGCTGAGAGCAGTAGAACAGCTCCGAAGTGAACGACGGTGGGTGTTGCAAATGCGTCACCGGCCTGCGCCTGATCTCTCACCACCGGCCTGTTGGCGATGAGCGTGATGACGACGAACTGCAGTCCAATGAGCGCGCCAGCGGATGATCCCATGATTACGTAGAAGTTCTCCCATCCGGCAAGTGCAGTCATGACGGGTCACTTTATCAAATCACATACGTAAAGCGGCTGAAATAAATCGATAGCGCCCTTCCTTTGCCAACGACTTGATGGCCTCGTCAACAGCATCAGCGTGTCTGTGCGATAACATGCGCGAGTGAAAATATCTAAAGCGAAAGTGAACTGGCGCCTACTGCGTGCCCCGATAACAATAGATGTAGTCGGTGATGACGGGCGGGCCGGTCATTGGGACTTCGGTCACCGTCACCTGCTCCAGGCCCGACGGTAGGGTGTCCGGCAGTTTGTCGTTAGAAAGGAGAAAGCCTCCCGGCTTCAACATGGCGGCGACATTCGCCCGCGCCAGCGACTGCTCAAACCCGCCGTAGTAGAGGAAGATGTTGGTCCCGATAATCAAGTCGAAACGCTCGTCGGGCGCAAGCGGCAGGCGCTGGAACACAATGTTCATGTCAACCGGCTTAATCCGGCTGACGACGGCAGGCCGGATCTTTATCGCCCGCGTAGCAAAGCCGGGCGCGCCGTGCGGCACCGGGATAGCAGCAACCGGCTGTCCGATTTGCGAACCCAGGTTCTGCCAATATTGCGTAAACTTCGCGCGGAAGTCGTCGCTCCATCGTCCGTCCGCATACCAAGGGAGTTGCACGGTGTATGCCCGCCCCAACGCAGCATTCTTTCTGGCCGCCTCGAGGTGCAGGTTCACACGTGAGCTGATGTCGAGCGTGTACAGCTCGAGACTGTCGGGCTTCGCCAGCCCGAGACGCAACAACGAATCAAACACCGCGAACGGCTGTGTTGTCTGCGGCGGATAATAATCCACGCCCTCCTGCTTGTTGACGAAGTCGAGACCGGGCCCAACAATCGCCACGCGCCGGATACCGCCCGGCTTCAGCATCCCTGACTTCATTAGGCTCTGCAGGCTCTGGTCGAGGTCATAGTCGGGCCATAGATTGCTATCCAGCGAGATGCCCCGGTCCTGGAACATCTGGTTGCGGTTTGCTTTGGCCACCTTCCGAGCTTGCAGAAACTCCTTCTGCATTCGAGCCAGATTGGCCAGCAGGTAAGCCTTGAGTTTCTTGCGCCCTGCCGGCGAGTTGAGGGAGAAGCCTTTTTTCTCAACGAAGGCCCTCATCTCGGCGAAACCCTGGTTCACGTTAGGTGCGGCCAAGGCCTTGATGAGATCGTTCGCGCGGTTCTCGGCGAAAGCATTGACCAGGCTGCTTTGCCCGTAGCGCGCGAGATACTCGTCGTCAATCCGATATTCCTTGGTGTAGGTCACTCCAAAGCGCAGCAGGTTGGTTAAGCTGTCCTCCTCGCCGGTGTCCAAACGTTGCCGAACCTGCGCATCGGACTTTTGCAGCCAAGCGCTCCAATCCTGCGAACCCACGTTTGGACTTGGATGAGCGCCATCGCTGGAGCCGATCTTCTGGAGTACGGGCTTCGCCGATTCGAGTGGCATGAACTCGGGCTTAGGCTCTTGAGAAGGAGTTGAGGCGAGGCTCACAAGGGCGATGACGATGAAAAGACCTTGGCGAAAAGCCCGCTTCCTGATGACGAAACGTGAACGCAACCTTGCTTCATGATAGCGCTTGCGGAAGTTGTTCCCCACAGTGGTTCGGCCCCTATCCATACGTCAGACCCAAACGGGTAAGCGTACTACTAGCGAATTGCACTTCGCCTTCCGTTGGCGAATTTGTTTGTAATGTGTTACGAAGGCAAGAGATAACTGTGACGTGACGTTGCTGTCAGAATAGGAGGAGCGGTAAATGGCCCGAAAATCTGCGAAATATGACGCGACAGGATGAGGGAACCCAAGGTACCCTGCCGTCAGGCAAGTTAGTGGGGGATTTCACCTTTGAATGCGGAGGAAAACCCATTTCGGGAGCTACAATCCGAGTTTTCGGGAATGGTGACGCAGAAATTCGCCAGCCGTCTAATTATCCTCAAACCAGTAACTTAGCGTCGTCTGGCGGAAAACACGGTGGCTGTCGGGCTCACGGTAATCGACGTGCACAAGTAGTAATTCTTGGGTGGAGGTAGTTCGTGAGAGCAGTGCGGCTGTTTCTGGGATTGGGCTTGATTATGAGCGCCGGCCTTTGCAGCGCAGCCACACATCCCGTACCTTTGGAACCGAACACAGACTCCGCCAAGTGCATCGAGTGTCACGAGGATAAAACCAAGGGCAAGGCAGTCCATTCGGCAATTGCCATGGGTTGCACCAGTTGCCACGAAGTGCGGGTAACGAAAGATGTCACTCGCGTCAAGTTAATCACAGCAACGCCCTACTCACTCTGTCTTACCTGCCACGCCGACAAGAACGCAGCCGACCTGAAAGGAACGGTCCATCCCCCGGCGGTTCGCGACTGCCTCAAGTGCCACGATCCGCACACCTCCGACAACAAGAACCAGCTACTGAAGCCGACTTCAGGCGGCGCCAATGAGAACCTCTGTCTGACTTGCCACAAGCAAGGACTCAACGTTCCTGAAAAAGGCAGCCGGCACCTGGCGTTGGATATGGGTTGCGAGACTTGCCACGTCACTCATAAGGTTGGTGAGAAGGGCAATATCGAGTTCGACTATCACCTGACCAAGGCACCGCCGGCGCTGTGCCTGGATTGCCACGATCCCAAGGACGCAAGCTTGATCAAGGCGCATCAGGGGCAACCTTTCGCCACCGCCAATTGTGCGCAGTGCCATGACCCGCACCAGTCATCGCAGCCCAAGCTGATGCAGGCGTTCCTGCATCCGCCGTTTCAAAGCGGGGGCTGCGATACCTGTCACGCGCCTGCCAAGGACGGCAAGGTGGTGCTGACTCAGAGCGACTCCAAGGCCCTCTGCCTTACTTGTCACAGCGAGCAGGGAGAGCAGATCGACAAAGCCAAGGTGCAACATCCGGGCGCGCAAGGCGAATGCATTGCCTGCCACAATCCGCATGCCGGAAGGACGCCGGGCTTCCTGCAACCTGACCCGGTTTCCGCTTGCCTGGCCTGCCACAGTGAACAAACGGAGCAGATGAAGAAGGCCCACTTGCATCAACCGGTGTTTGGCCAAAGCTGCGCCATCTGTCACGAACCGCACGGCGGCAACAACGCTCACCTTTTGCGGACGAAGGATGTCAATACCCTCTGCCTGGAGTGTCATGGGAGCGAGTCACAGCCACAGAAGCTGGAGGCGGAGCACCTGATCACGATCTTCAACGGCCAGGTAAAATTGCCGGAAGACTACTTCCAGAAGAACAAGGCGATTGTGCTTCCGCTCAAGTACGGACGTGGCCATCCGGTGACAGGCCATCCGGTGTCGGACCTGATGGATCCGGCCAATCCGGGCAAGGTCAAGACCCAGTTGAACTGTATGACCTGCCATCAGCCGCATTCCTCCGCGTATGCGAAGCTGCTGGTGACTGACCAGCAGAACACCATGGCGTTCTGCGACACCTGCCACAAGAATCGATTTCAGATGATGAAGACTGTAGAGGGAAAGTAATCATGTGTAAGCTCTGCGCGAAGATAAAGATAACGAGCGTTCGCATGGCAGCGATCGCGCTGCTTTTTGCCTGGGGATTGACGCTGGCTTCGCCCGTCGCTCTCCACGCGGGGGGGAAGAAAAAAAAGAGGCCACTGCCCAGAAGCCTGTGGAAAAGCCGCAGGACCTCAGCAAGCTGGTCTGGCCGGAGCCGCCCAATATCCCGCGAGTTCGCTACACCAACTACTTCGCGGGCATGAAGTTCGACAAAGACATCGACACCCAGGGCAAGAAGCCCAAGCAAAGCTGGATGGACCGTCTGGCCGGGTCGCAGTCACAAGACGAGAAAATAACGGTCAAGAACTTTCCTTATCAGCTGCTCGGCCCTTATGGCATGTCGGTGGATTCGAAAGGGCGTCTTTATGTGGCCGACCAGAAAGTGGGCGCAATCTTCATCTTCAACACCGAAACCAAGGACACGGAGATGATCCGCAACGGCTTCGAGGCCCACTTTGGCCTGATCAACGGAGTGGCAGTGGATGACGACGACCGTGTCTTCGTATCCGATGGCAAGCTGGGCAAAGTGCAGGTCTTCGACGCCAAACATAAAGTGGTGGACCAGATCAAGGATATGGTCGACCCGGTAGGCCTCGCAATCGACAAGGAAAACCGGCTCCTCTACGTCGTGGACACGCAGCAAGATCAAGTCCTCGTGTACGATGCCGATACTCTGAAGCCAATCCGCAAAATCGGCACGGCCGGCAAGAAGCACACCCTGACCACACCCGGCGATTTTGCTTTGCCCACCGATGTCGCAGTCGATAAGGATGGCAACATCTACGTCACCGACACTTTGAACTGGCGCGTCGAGATTTTTGACGCCGAGGGCAAATACATCAGTCAGTTCGGAAAACACTGCGATGCCATCGGATGCTTCGAACGTCCCAAGGGAATCGCGGTCGACGCCGACGGCCATATCTGGGTGGTGGACACCAGCCTCGGCCTCGTCCAGGCCTATGATCACGATGGCGCACTGCTGGGTTATGTCGGTGGCCCGGGTCGCCTCCTGGGACAGTTCAACGACCCTATGGGAATCTTCATCGACCAAAACAATCGCATGTTCGTCTCCGAGCAGTATCCGTGGGGGCGCGTACAAGAGTTCCGTTACATCACCGACGCCGAAGCCGAGCAGCTAAAGAAGGAAAAAGCCGCCAGTCACCAGACGAAGCAGGCCGAGGCTACCCAGCCGGCCGTAACTCCTCAGACGGCGGCAGCCAATCCGGAAGTGAAGAAATAGCGGCGACCCCACGACCGCACAGGCGAAGACGGGTGGTTCGCGCTTCAGCATCGGGCTCGCCGCGTCCCGAACGCGATTTTCTTCCTGTGCTATGCGCGGGACTGTGTCGCAACCTCTGTCGTCCCTACGGGACTCGGCCTCATTTCCCACTGTACCCAGCGCTGAAGCGCTGAGCTAAGATCTTCCGCCCCATTCGGGGCTAGTTCTTAACTGATTCACTCCACTTTCGCAAACCCTTACGGGTCGCGACACAGTCTCTAGAAGGCCCACACTATCAGCTTTAGACTTAAGTGCTATATAGTAGCCAATTTCAATAAAACTTACATGCTAGATATACAAACCACTATTCGGGTAATATGAGCGACTCCTAGAATGCCGTTTAAACGCGCTTGCAAGCCCGTGGCGGAGCTTTGTGGTACCGGACGACCCCAAAGTAGCTCCGAATCGGCTGGGATCGTTCCAAGCGCTTCTAAACGCGAAATCCAAAGTTTCCTGCAATTTTGATCCGTTCCCGATTTGGGCTGTTTTCAACGTAATAGCGGCCCTCGTCGGCCTAAGCCCGCACTTCCCGCGTTGCCAAGATACCAGCACCTGTGGAAACCCGTGAAGCGCTGCGGAATTTGGCTATCCAAATAGGGCAAGTGGTTCATTTCACGCACTCAACCTATCCGAGGCGCCAGTTTCTCTAGGCGACCTTCCGTGAAGACCTTGGAAGTAAGGGCCTCATATTCATTGACTTACCACAAAACCAAAATCCGGCTGAAGCGCCGTTCAATTCGGCCAGCTACTTGCACTATCCCTGAGCGGAGGCCGCCGGGGCCTAGGGTCTCCAGGCATAAATCATGAAAACTGCAGTTTCATATCAGGAGATCGATCAAATGAAAAAAGTAATGCTAGTCACGCTCGTGATCTTCGCCGCCGCAAGTTTCGCGATGGCCCAGATCGGTGCCGCGCCGACGACAGAACGTCCTGGGCGCCCACCTCAACTACGGCCGTGGTTGCGCAGCCTGCCATGCGCCGCACAGCGGCGCATACGGCAACGGCTCCGCCAAAAACCCAGATCCCACCGCAGGCAACGTCGCTCTGTGGGGCCAGGATGTGGGCTCGCTAGTCGGCCAAACCCTCATCTTCGGCGGTACGGGTCCCGGAACAGGTTACTCGGAGACCCTGCCTGGCTTCGCCGCCAGCACGCCTGACCTCAACATCACCCTTTGCCTGAGCTGCCACGACGGCAACCTCGCAGTAGGCGCCATGATGAAGAATGCCGTCTATGAGACTCTTCCCCCAACCTACGGCACCTACAACGTAATTCCGACCCTGCTCGGAAACGACCATACCACCACGGGCAACTACCTTAACGATCACCCGGTGGGCCTGAATGCCGCGATCGGTTGCGGCGGCCAGTACAACTGGGATTGCACCATCGTTAATGGCGCCATCACTTATCCGGCGGGAACGAAGATGTACCAGTTCGTACAGAACTACGGCTTCTTCGTGAGTCCCAGCAACTACAACGGCGCCCCAATCGTCACCTGCACCACCTGCCACAACCAGCACTTGATGAACGTGGTGAAGGTCACGACGGGCTCGAAGTCGGGTCTGCCCACGGGCTACTACACGACGATGTTCTTCGTGCGCGCACCCTACAACCCGGCGACCACCACCCCTGGCTCGAACCAGACGGCGCAGTTCTGCCGCGAGTGCCACGGTGGCGAATCGAACGAACTGAACAACGGCCAGGCTGGGACCACGTTCTAGTCGTTATCAACTCTTGGGGAGAGAGCAACTCTCTCCCCAGTTTTCTTGGGGTGAGGAAATGAAGTACAAGCTCTCAATCTGCGCTGTGATTCTCCTAGCTGTAGCTGCCGCCTCTGCACAAGTTGCCTCCCACGCACCCACGGCAGTTTCCCAGCCAGCCAGGCCGGGTACTCCGGCGCCGGCGATGGTAATAACAGGCAAGCCGGTTGCGCGAGTTAATGGCTCCGTGCTGACGGACCGCGACTTACAGCGCGAGATGTTCTCCATTTTCCCCTATGCGCGGCAGCACAATGGCAACATTCCGCAGGAGATGCAGCCGCAGATTCGCAATGGCGCGATGCAGATGATCATTTTCGAGGAACTGGTTTACCAGGAGGCGCAGCGGCGCAAGATCACGATATCTCCGGAGCGCCTGAACCGAGCGGAAGCGGATTTTCGCAAACAGTTTTCCAGCCCGGCAGAATACAACAGTTTTGTACAAAGCGAGTTCAACGGTTCGCAGCAGGCGGTGAACGAGAAGATTCGGCGCTCGCTGCTGATCGAAGCGCTGCTGAAGAACGACGTGGACAACAAGTCTAAAGTTACCGTCGCCGAAGCCAGAGCCTACTACGACAAGAATCCGGCGAGCTTCCAGTATCCGGAGGCATTTGCCATCCAGACCATCTCAATTCTCCCTCCCGATAAGGCCACACCGGCGCAGTTGAAAGAAGCCCGCAAGAAGGCAGAAGACGCGCTGAAGCAGGCCAAGGCAACCAAGAACTACGAGGAATTCGGCGTTCTGGCGGAGAAAATCTCCGAGGACGACTACCGGGTGATGATGGGCGACCACCGCAAGGTAGAGCGCGCCAAGCTTCCGCCCGACATGGTGAAGTCGCTACTGGCCATGCAGCCCGGCCAAATTACCGGCCTTATACAGATTGAAAACGCTTACACGATTGTCCGGCTGAACAAACACATTCCGGCCGGCCAGGTAAGGTTCGAGGACGTGAAGAGCGAGTTGATGAAGCAATTGCAGGCCAAGAAGACGAACGAAGTCCGCGCAACGCTGGACAAAAAGCTGCGGCAGAACGCCAAAGTGGAAGTGCTGTAAAAGGTCGATGCCGTGCCTCGGAGCATTCGCAACGCGTTGTGTCGGCTAGCCGCGGTCTTGCTTCTTACCCTCCCAGCGGCCGCGCAAATTCAGGTCGGTGACAACCTGAATATGAACCTGAACGGAGTGTTATCGGTCGGGTATAACGATGTCTGGGGCAGTGACATCGATTCAAGCCATTCCGTGAACGTTGGAGGTAACGGTACCCTGTCGGGGTTTTACTACGATCCTAATTTTCTGAATTTCAATCTTTCGCCCTACTATAACCAGTCGTCACAGAATTCTACGTCCCGCTCGATCTTCGACAGCAGCGGGTTCGAACTCAACACCGGTATCTTCGGGGGCAGTCATTTTCCCGGGTCCATCGGCTATTCCAGGTCCTGGAACAGCGAAGGAAACTTTGGGTTCCCGGGCGTGCCCAACTACACCACCCGCGGCAACGGCCAAGGCTTCAACATTGGCTGGGGAGCGTTCCTGCCCGGGCTGCCCGGCGTCAGCGCGACTTTCAGCACCGGCAGCAGCGAATATAGCATCTTAGGCGCCGCCCAGAACGGCACCAACGACTACCACAACTTCAATATACGGTCGAACTATACGATTGCCGGCTTCAACCTGAACGCCGCCTACAATATCGGAAACACTCATTCTGATATTCCGCCGGTTTTCGGGGCCGATACCGAGCAAATCGTGAATTCCGACAACAACTCGTTTGTCTTCGGCGCATCGCACAGCCTGCCGATGCATGGTTCGGCGTCGGCCAGCTACTCTCGGTCGTACGTGAACTCCGATTACCTTGGGTATAGCTTCAACGGCACCATCGACTCCGTCAACGCTGCCGCCGGGATCAACCCCACCCAGAAGCTGGGGCTCTCGATGGCGATGGGCTACACGGACAATCTTTCGGGAGCACTGTATCAGTCCATCATTCCGACCAGCGGTTCGGCGTCGCAGGCAGCCACCGCGGCGCAGCCACAGAGCATAACCAGCGGAGCGCAACAGCAGACTGGCGGAATCTTCCAGCAAACCGAGCAATCGTCCAGCGCGTTGTATTTTACCGGCTATGGCGCTTACGCCATAGCGCCCAACTTGCAACTGGAATTTCAGGCCCAGCGGCGGCAGCAGAATTACCTGGGAACGAGTTACGCAGCCAATACTTACGAGGCTGGCGTTATCTATACGCGAGGGTTCCTGGGGGGCTTCCTAAGCTCCGCGCTACAATTTGCCGATAATACGTCCAGTACCGTTAGCGGCAATGGACTCAGCTTCACGACCAACGTGGGCTACAACCGGACATTTGGGGAGTGGGTGGTCAGCGCAAATGGAGGCTACGCCCAGAACGTGCAAAGCTATCTGGTGACCTACATGAATTCGTATTACCTCTATTCCGGGAACGTCCGGCACCGCTTCGGGCGGATTGTTTGGGCGGCGAGCGCGGCGGGGTCACATAGCGCGATTGTGGATCAGCCGAACACGGGGAACGGCGGCCAAAGCTACTCGACCAGCCTGGGAGCGCGCCGGCTTACACTGGCCGCTAGTTATGCCAAGACGAATGGATACGGATTGCTGAGCGGGAACGGGATAACTCCGCCACCCAATCTGCCGCCGGGAGTGATACCGCCGGAATGGCTTCTGCTCTACGGTGGTACCGGGTACTCTTTTTCGCTGGGAGCCACACCGATCCGCCACTTGTCGTTGGGGGGTAGTTTCTCCAAAGCGACGAGCAATACGACGACTGGACTCACGAACTCCGCCAATCACAATGAGCAGATAAACGTCATTGGGAATTACCGGTTCAGGAAGCTCACCTTCAACGGCGGATACGGACGGCTCGTGCAAGGATTCAGTGCCTCCGCGGTACCGCCGAGTAAAGTAAACTCGATATACTTCGGAGTGTCGCGCTACTTCAATTTCTTCTGATGGGTCGTGTCCAGCTTTGCTGTGGAAGGCACTCCAGATCGCAACAGTCGCCTTGGTGCTGCTGGCATCGGGGGCGGCGGCGTCTAAAGAAAAAAAACAACAGGTCACACCCGAACCGACTCCGCCTGAAATGCAACTACTGGGCGGCCGCAAGCTCACCTACGAGCGCAGCTTCCACTCCGCGCGCGAAGTGCAGCCCAAACGTGGCTTCTGGAAAAAGGTGCTCGACTTCGTGGCCGGCGAACCGGAATTCCACACTCTTGTCCGGCCTTACAGTGTCGCCACCGATTCCCGCGGACGCATCATCGTGACCGACCCCGGCGCATTCGGGGTCCACATCTTCGATTTCCAGCAACAGAAGTACAAGTTCCTGTCTCGCGTCGACAAGGGCAAAGATCCCATGCTGACGCCGCAGTGCGTCGCGGTCGATGCCCAGGACAACATCTACGTCACTGATTCGGAGTCGGGCAAAGTGTTTGTCTTCAACTTCGATGGCAAGTTTCAGCGGGCGATCGGCAGCCTGAAGGGCGGGGAGGGTTTCTTCAAGCGCCCCACGGGAATTGCAGTGGACTCGGCAGCGCAGCGAATCTACGTGACCGACACGCTGCGCAACAAGATCTTCGTCACTGACATGCAAGGCAGCGTACTGCAGACCATCGGGAGCAACGGCGAAGGCAAAGGTGAATTCAACTATCCCACCGAATTGCGGCTGCACGGCGACAACCTGGTCGTTGTCGACGCGATGAACTTTCGCGTGCAGGTGTTGGACCGCTCCGGAGGGTTTCAGTACACAATCGGGCAGCTCGGCGATCAGTCGGGCACGATGTTCCGTCCCAAGGGCGTCGGCTATGACTCGGAAGGCGATCTCTATGTAGTGGATGGGCTGTGGGGCGTCGTGCAGGTTTTCGACCATGAAGGAGAACTGCTGTACACCTTCGGCGAGCGCGGCACAGGGGCGGGGGAATTCCAGTTGCCGGCCGGACTGTTCATCGACAGCGACGACCGCATCTTTGTGGTGGATTCTTTCAACCGGCGGGTGCAGATATTCCATTACTACGGTTTGGCGAAGCCAGCCAAGGGAGGCTCCCAGTGAGACGCGTATTGCTGCTCGCGTTCCTGCTGGCCGGGATTCCCTTGCTGGGGCAAGTTACTGGCGATGTGATCGGCACCCATGATCTGTCGCCGGGCAGCAAGTCGCCGATTACCGGCGCGCGTCCGGGATCATGTTCGTACTGCCATGCTCCGCACTCAGGATTGGCCACTGGCTTGGCGCTTTGGAACCAGACCCAGACCAGGGCCACCTATCAGCTCTATACCAGCACCACCTATCACCAGAAGGGCCAGCAGCCGGTCCTGGGCTCCGACAGCAATTTGTGTTTGAGCTGCCACGATGGAACGGTCGCCGTAGGCAACACGATTGTTTCCGGGCAGATCACGATGACCGGCTCCATGAACGCTCAGGATGTGTTCGGAACAAACCTGCAGAGCTCGCATCCTTTCAGCTTGCAGTTGCCCATCAAGGACACCATTGATCTCATTGCATCGTTGGCTGCTCAGGGGAAAACCGGCGATCCACTCGGGAAGGTCAGGCTGATCAACGGGAACATCGAGTGCACGTCCTGCCACAACGCTCACGTCCAAGCCATCGACACCCTGTCGCAGAACTTTCTTGTCCGTGACAGCTCGAAGGCGCAGATGTGTCTCGCCTGCCACGATCCGACCCGCACCATCTTGAACCAAGTCAACCCTCTCGCGGGCTGGACTACGAGCGCACACAACCTGGCGACCAACAAAGTGGCGCTGGCGGCGAACCTCGGAAGCTACGGCACGGTGGCCGGCAACGCTTGCATCTCATGCCACACCCAGCACAATGCGTTGGGACCCGCGCGATTGCTGCACGGGCCGAACGAGCAGGACTGTATTGGCTGCCACGGTGGCGGTACAAACCTCACTCCGCCCATCGCGAATGTCTTTGCCGAGTTCGCCAAGACGGGCCATCCATTCCCGGCGGGAACCAATACGCACGATGCCGCCGAGAGCGTGCTGCTGAACAACAATCGGCACGCCACCTGCGCCGATTGCCACAACGGACACGCATCGCAGCAGGTGACGACTTTCCCGCCACCTCCGACCATCCGCATTTCGCAGAACGGCGTGGCTGGAATCAGCGCCACGGACGGCACCACCATTGTGAATCCTTCGGTCAATCAGTACGAGAACTGCCTGCGGTGTCACGGCAACAGCACGGGCAAGGTCTCTAATCCCGTTTTTGGCTACCTGCCGCTGCGCGCGGTTTCGGCAAACGATCCTTTGAATGTGATTCCGCAATTTAGCGCCACGGCCACTTCGAGCCATCCGGTGACGCACGCACGCAGCAGTCCGCTGCCACAGCCTAGCTTGCTGCTGACTATGTTGGATGAAATTGGCGGCACCACGAATGGCCGCTCCATGGGCAGTCAGATCTTCTGCACCGATTGCCACAATAGCGACGACAACAGGGAGTTTGGAGGGGTTGGCGCCAACGGTCCGCACGGATCGACGCACACCCACATTCTGGAGAGGGAGTACGAATTCAGTCAGGCGCCCGCGCCCGGTCAGTTGATTACGAATCTGTTCCCGAACCCTGACTTGAGCTACAGGGGTCCGTACGCGATGTGCGCCAAGTGTCACGACCTGAACAATGTTGTCTCGGGCGCAAGCTGGCCACAGCACGGCGACCACATCAACACCGGTTTCTCGTGCTCGGTGTGCCACACCGCCCACGGCATGGGGGCAAGAAGCGGGACCATCTCCGGCGAGCGCCTCGTGAACTTCGACATCAATGTAGTCGCTCCCAACGGAGGCACGCCGGTCTCCTACAGCCGCGTCACGAATACTTGTGCGTTGGTGTGCCACAATGTGGCACATAATCAGGACGGCTCGGTCTCGCAATCCAAATTGAAGAACAACGGGACGACCCTTCCGACGATGCCACCCAAGAGGCGGTAAGTCCGCCACCGGCTACTGGGTAACGGAATAGCTATGTCCACGAACTCCAGCGTGCAGCAAGTGGCGGCTCCCAGCGTCTTCCGCAATCTGAGCGACAGGGCACCGGTCCAGATACTCGCGCTGCTGTTAGTGTTCAGCACCGCAGCCTGGTACGAAGCGCTTCACCTGTCTGCGCTCGCGAATGCCGACGTTTGGTGGCACCTCAGCACTGGTAGCTGGATACTGCAAAACCACGCGATACCGCGCACTGGAATGTTTTCGCAATACGCCGATTTGCCCTGGATCGCCTCCAGTTGGCTCTTCGATGTGGTGCTCGCCGAGAATTACAAAGTGATGGGGCTGCGCGCTCTTCCTGTCTTGTTAATGGCGTTCAAGATCGCGATTGCCGGGGTGACGTTTGTGTTGGCCCGCGGCTCGCGCTTGAACTTCTGGCCGGCCGTGGTGCTGGCGGCGGCCGCGCAATACGCTGCTCCAGGATTGCCGCCGGGGCCAGTTCTCGGCTCCATCGTCCTGTTCGCAATTGAGCTGGCCCTTCTGTTTAGCTGCCGGAGAACGGGCAACGCACGGCAACTTTTCTGCCTGCCGTTGTTATTCGCGGTTTGGGCAAACCTGGACATCGGATTCATGTTCGGATTGCTCGTGCTGCTTCTGTTTTGCGCCGTTGTATTTGGCGAAGAAGTTGGCTGGCGGTCAGCAGAGGCGCCTGCCGTTCCACTGCGAACCGCGGCGCTTGTGATTGCGGCTTCGTTCGTTGCCACCTTCTTCACTCCTTATTCCTTCCATCTCTATGCGGCGGCTTCCCGGGAACTTTGGAGCGTCGCGCCCTACGTGCGCGAGTTGCGTGCCATGAGTTTTCGCCGGCCGCAGGACTACGTCCTGCTCCTGCTCGCCATGGCAGCGTTCTTCTCGCTGGGACGGCGCCGCTCGCGTGACTTCTTCCAAATCCTGCTGATGATCGGCTGCTTGGCACTCGCCTTCACCCGGCAGCGCGACACCTGGTTGCTGGCGCTTTCCTCCGTCGCCGTGATTGCTGACGCGCTTCCGGTCACCTTGCCTTCGGCGGAGAAGGAGAGCGGCGGGCGACTGTGGAGGTGGGAAGCGCTGGCAACCGCAGGGCTGGTGTTGATCTCATTTGTTCTGGTGGCGATCA
This sequence comes from uncultured Acidobacteriaceae bacterium, assembly GCA_963794545.1. Taxonomy (GTDB): domain Bacteria; phylum Acidobacteriota; class Terriglobia; order Terriglobales; family Acidobacteriaceae; genus Bog-257. The sequence continues at coordinate 2,996 of CAWCEH010000004.1, read as the reverse complement.
CTCGCATTCCCGGCCGCGAAGCGCTGCTCAACAAAGTGGCTGAAAATTTTCCGGTGCGGGCTTGCGACTACATTCGCGCCAACCATCTGCCGCCGCCGCTGTTTAACGCTTACGACTGGGGTGGTTTCCTGACGTGGTATCTGCCCGACTACCCGGTCTCCATCGACAGCCGGGTTGAGCTTTACGGCGAGGAGATCAACTCCCGTCACTTCAAGCTCATCATTGCCGAGATCCCGCTGAACGCCGACCCCAGCTTCGCCAACGCGCGGACGGTCCTGTTGCCGAGAAACTCGCCGATGGCGATTGCGCTCAGCGGCCTACCCCAGTTCAAGGTCGCTTATCAGGACGATGTCGCGATGGTGCTGCTGCAATAAACATGAGCCCGTCTCATAAATCGATTTGGAAAGGGCACGGCTTCAGAGGCTGCTGAAAAAGTAAGTTTCAACTGGTGTTTTGAAGGGGCGCACCTTTAGGTGCGCCGATACGTTCTTTGTTTTGGTCATCACGAGCACTCGACCCGCCGGGGCAGGTTGAAACGGCAATGAACAGGTTGCGAGTTGCACGGTAGCATAGGACATGCCGTGCTGTGGGAAGTAGGCCGTCAGCCACATTGGTGCTTTACAGAGCCCGGTTCACGAGCATGGTTCCAAGTTGTGTGGTCGAGACCGTGGTGACGTTGTCTGGCTGCTGAGGCAACGATCCCGTTTAGGAGATTACGCTTTCTCCACGACTTGGCCCGCAGGGCGGCGGAGGAGACAAGACCTATGAAACACAAGCGCGCAGGCCGGGGTGGTGCAGTTCCAAGTCTGGAATGTATCGAGCCGAACGCAGCCGGCATCGATGTGGGGGCGCGGGAAATTTACCTGGCCGTCCCGGCGAACCGAGACCCGAAGCCGGTCCGCTGTTTCTCGACGTTTACCCGAGATCTGCAAGCGCTGGCGGCATGGTTGCTCGCTTGCCGCATTCGGACGGTAGCTAGGGAGTCGACGGGGGTGTATTGGATCCCGCTGTTTCAGATTCTGGAAGCCGCCGGGATCGAGGTCTGTCTGGTCAACTCCCGACACGTGAAACACGTGCCCGGGCGCAAGAGCGATGTGCTGGATTGCCCGGGGCTGCCGTACCTGCATTCGGTGGGACGGTTGCGCGCCTCGTTTCGGCCCGCAGCTGTCATTTGCCAAATCCGTTGCTTGCTTCGTCACCGCGAGGGCTTGGTGGAAATGGCCGCCCAACATGTGCAGCACAGGCAGAAGGCGCTGAGCCAGATGAATCTGCAACTGCATCACGTGCTCAGCGATCTGACCGGGCAAAGCGGAATGGCCATCCTGGACGCCATGCTGACTGGCGAACGCGACCCTCAGGTGCTGGCGGAACGGCGCGACGGGCGGGTCAAAGCCAGCGCCGAAACCATCGCCCAGGCCCTGGTGGGCGACTATCGCCGGGAACATCGGTTTACGCTCAACCAGTCGCTGCAAGCTTATCGTTATTATCACCCGCGGCTGGCGGCCTGCGATCAGGAGATCGAAACCTACTTGCGGGAGTTGGACAGCAAAATCGATGTCGAACAGAACCCTCGGGCTCCGGAACCCAAGCCCCACCAGCCGCGCAAGAACGAGTTTGGCTTCGACTTGGGCAGCGAGTTGTACCGCATTCTGGGAGTCGATCGGACCGCGGTGCCCGGACTCAATGCCCTGAGCGTGCATACCTTGCTGGGGGAAATCGGACGCGATGTGTCGCGTTTTCCCAGTGCGGCCGCTTTCGCCTCTTGGTTGGGACTTTGTCCCCAGGCCGACAAGAGCGGGGGCAAGGTGCTGTCGGCCAAAACCCGTCGGACCAAAAACCGGCTCAACCGCAGCTTGCGCCTGGCGGCGCAAGCTTTGCACCGGAGCCAGTCCTATCTGGGAAATTACTATCGCCGGATGCGCAGCCGGTTGGGAGCTCCCAAGGCGATCACGGCGACGGCTCACCAACTGGCGCGGATCGTCTTCCATCTCCTGCGCACGGGAGAAGCTTATAACGAAAGTATTTTTGCTGCCGAAGAGCAACGCTGCCGTGTGCGCACCGAGCATCGCCTCCGCCGCCAAGCGCGCCAGCTGGGATACGACCGAGTACCCCTTCCGGCTTAGCGCGCCTGTTCGGAGTTGTTCATTAGGAGGGCTTCAGCCCCGAGATTCTCTCTTCGATTTCAAGATTTTTTTTCTCTGGAGAGGTGCCGGAGAACCTCTCTCTTTTTACGCCTGCGGGCACAGTTTGGCTCCATCGTAAGGTTGATCGTTGCGAAACATGCCCCAAGCCGCATGCAGCAGTTTGCGCATGACCGCCACCAGCGCCTGCAGCTTGGCTTTGCCATGATCCAGCAGGCGCTGATAAAAGGCCCGCAGCGAGGGATCATGCTGCACCGCCACCAGCGCCGGCATGTAAAGCGCGGCGCGCAGGTAGCGGTTACCGGCCTTGCTGATGCGGGGTTTCTGCGCAATCGAGGAACCCGACTCATGATGCTTGGGATCCAGACCGGCGTGCGCCACCCACTGCCGCTCGTCCAGCGTGTCGGGCAGCACCGCCAGCTCGGCCAGCACCGCCAGGGCGCTGCTTTCGCCCAGCCCTGGCACACTCAGCAGATACTGCCAGCGGCGGGCCAAGCCGGGTTCGCCGGCGATCAGCCGCACGGCGTCGCGCCGCAACTTGGCAATGCGCTTCTCGGTGTAACGCACTTGCGCCTGCAGCTCGCGCACCAGGCAAGCGGACAGCGCAGCGCTGGCGGCCAGGGCATGTTGCCGGTTCTTGTGCTGGGTACACATGCGGACCAGCGCCGCAATGGTGCGGCTTAGCGCGCGCAACCGCAAAGCTGCCGCCGTCGGTGCTTGCCACTCCACCAGCGGCATGCGCTCGGCATACTGGCAGAGCACCCGCGCGTCCACCGGATCGGTCTTGCTGCGCTGCCCCAGCGATTCGGCGAACCGCCGCACCCGCCGCGGATTGGCCACCTGCAACTTCACCCC
>CAWCEH010000003.1:0-1122380 GCA_963794545.1 uncultured Acidobacteriaceae bacterium | reverse complement strand
CAGAACCAGGAATACTTCTGCAGGAGCTGTTGGAAACGGTCCGCGGCGTCGCGGAACCCGACGAGATTTACCTACTGATCGCAAGCGGCGGCGTCTACGTGGACCTTAGTGCAGCCGCGATCGTCGAGCCAGACCAGGTTCGCGTCTTTGTCAACGCAGAAGTTGCTACTGCATACCATCTAGCTTGTCATGAGTTGAAGGAGCGTGTGGCGAACTGCGGACGCATCGGCGGCCCGTCTGCTCAAGCGCCAGTTGCGCATAGCGAGGCCTTCCATCTCCTGGCAACGGCCAGCGAGCAGGACTTGGTCGCCGCGAACCGGCGCTTCGATCTTGTGAAACGTCATCTTGGAGGGGAAAAAGCTCCGCATTCCATCCCGGCGAGGACGCTGCGCCTGTGGGCGGCGCAGTATCGGCTCGCGAAAGAGCAGTACGGCAACGGGTATGTGGGTTTGCTGGGGAAGACCAGTAAGCGAGGAAACAGAACCAGCCGCTTGTCTGAGGAGTCGCGCGACCTGCTCATTCAGTTTATCGATAACGATTACGAGAATCTCAGGCAAAAGACAAAGATCGCGTCGTGGGCAGCGCTGAAGCGCAAATGCGACGAGCGTGGCATCGAAGCGCCGAGCTATGTCACGTTCTGCGTTGCCGTGCGCGAGCGTGCGACCTTCGAACAAACGTTAAAGCGGCGGGGGCGACGCGCCGCGTACACCCATGCATCCTTCTATTTCGAGTTGGAACCGACTACGCCGCGCCATGGAGACCGTCCCTTCGAGATCGGGCACATCGATCATACCGAGTTGGACGTTGAAGTCGTCTGCTCCCACACCGGCCGTCCACTCGGGCGGCCGTGGATGACGATTCTCACGGATGCCTTCTCACGGCGTTGTCTTGCGCTTTATCTGACATTCGATGCTCCGAGCTACAGGTCCTGCATGATGATTCTGCGGGATTGTGTCCGGCGCCATGGCCGCCTGCCGCAGATTATCGTCATTGACGGTGGCCCCGAATTCCAGAGTACATCTTTCGAAACGCTCCTGGCCCGCTATGAATGCACCAAGAAAACGCGGCCGCCGGCAAAGGCGAGGTTCGGCTCCGTCTGCGAGCGGCTTTTCGGCACCACAAACACTCAGTTTATTCACAGCCTGCGGGGCAACACTCAGATCATGCGCAATGTCCGACAGGTCACAAAGAGCAACGACCCTGTGGGACAGGCGGCTTGGACCCTCGTGCATCTTTATGACTATCTGTCGTCTTTCCTGTTCGAGATCTACGACACGATCGAGCACCCAGCTCTCGGGCAAACCCCGCGAGAGGCGTATTTCAAGGGCCTGGAAAGCACCGGCGTTCGCTCGAATAGATTGATTCCCTACGATCAAGCGTTCTTAATGGCTACCCTTCCAACAACTCAACGGGGCACTGCGAGAGTGTCACCTGGGCGTGGGGTGATCGTCAACGGCGTGTACTACTGGGCCGAGGCATTCCGCGATCCCACGGTTGAAATCACAACGTCGCCGTCCGGTACGATCCTTTTGATATCGGCAAAGCTTACGCGTTTGTGAAGAACCGATGGACGGAGGGCCACTCTGAGCACTATGCGGCGCTGCGGGGCCGTTCGGAGAAAGAAATAATGTTGGCGTCCAAGGAGGTACGCCGACGAAGCCAGTTGCACTCTCGGGAGCGATTCACTGTGACGGCTCGGAAACTGGCAGATTTTCTTGGATCAGCCGAAGCGGAAGAGAAGTGTCTCCTACAGCGATTGCGTGATCGGGAAAGCAAGTCGATCCGCCAGAACGGCCCCGCTGTTGTTCCAGACGCAGCCTCCAGTCGAGAGGCCTTCAAGGAATCACAGTCTGGGAACGCTACGCCGCCGATATCAGTACCCGGTCAAGCTGAGGCCAGCGCGGTCTACGGAGACTTCTGATGGCGGCTAACCACAATCGGGAACCGGATGGTACTGAGTTGCGACTTGACCGCTTTCGTTCCTTCACGGTGGCGCATCCTCGGCTCGTGGAAGCCAAAGAGACACTGATAAATGCAATACGGGGAGCCGAGCCGAATTCGCTCATTTTTGTGTTTGGACCGACCGGGTCGGTAAGACGACGTTACGGTTGAAAACGGAGCAGTTGATTACTGCGAAGCTCTTGAGCGAACTCCATGAAGACATTACGCGGGTCCCGGTGGTTAGTGTCGAAGCCGTAGCTCCTGAGTCCGGGAGTTTCAACTGGCGCGATCACTACAAACGTCTCCTCCACCAACTTGACGAGCCGCTGATCGACCGTAAGCTGAATCGACAGGTGGAGCGGGCCTTCGTCGAACCCAGTCTGCGCTTCATGCCCACATTCAGAGCGGTCGGTACCGAATACCGATACGCCGTGGAGCAGGCTATCCGCTATCGCCGGCCCGTCGCGGTCATGATCGATGAAGCCCAGCACCTCGGCAAGATTTCATCAGGCCGCCGCCTGCTCGATCAATTGGATGTAGTCAAGTCCATCGCCAACCAGACCAAGACCGTTCACGTTTTGTTCGGGACCTACGACCTGCTCGCGTTCCGAAATCTGAATGGGCAACTCAGCAGACGAAGCGTCGACGTTCACCTCGCCCGTTACCGTGCCGAAGATTCGGAAGACCGCCAAACCTTCATCAATGTCGTGCAGTCCTTCGAGAAGGAACTTGCTTTTGAGGATCAGTCAGATCTTGTAAGCCACTGGGAGTTCCTATACGAGCGGAGCCTTGGTTGCGTCGGCATTTTGAAGGAATGGCTGGTGCGGGCTGCTACCGTAGCGTCTCGAAAGGGTGCCCGGCGGTTAACGAGAGCCAATCTTGAATCTCAAGCCTTGTGCGTAGCTCAATGCGAGCAACTGTACGCGGAGACTACAGATGGCGAACTCAAGCTGAACGAGCGCAGCGAGGCAGTAGCGCGGCTTCGCGGGAGGCTGGGTTTGAGCACTCACGCGACAACAGAAGTAGATCCGACGCGGCCAGCCCCTCCGGTCAAGCGCCGGCGACCGGGCCAGCGGCTTCCGACGCGTGACGTCATTGGACAAATGGATGCAAGTGCAGCCGCTCTTTGATTCGTGGTCACTCTCAAGCTCGCCGATTCCGCCGAGAAGCCGGCTCTATTCGCTTGAGCCGATTGGCATCGGTACCGCATTGGTTGAAAGCCTCAGCGGCTACGTTGCCCGGCTTGCCGAAGCGCACTCGGTAAGCGTTGGAGACCTTGTAGGCCGGGTGCTCTCAGATGTTCCGAATGCCCAAGGCGCGATCATCCCGCCGGTGGCCAAAGCTGGCGGACGCGGCGGACATGGATTTCGAGTTTGTAGCTACACGGTTAACGGTGTTACAGACCGTGCCAAAAAGTGGGTTCACGCTCTGGAAGTGGCGACGAGCCGGCGTGACCTGCGGTATCTCACCCTCCTTCCTTTCCGCTGCGCGCTGCCTGATCATTTGTTTCATCGGCACCGGACCTGGTGCGCGCCCTGTTTCGAACAATGGCGGCTGAACGGGCAAACCGTTTACGAGCCGCTTCTCTGGGCAATCAAAGTGTCATCGCATTGCCCGGTACACCAGCGGCCGCTCAGTCACACTTGCCCTTGCTGTGGGCGGTCGCTAAATCTACTCGGCGTTTTCTCCCAGCCGGGATTCTGCGAGCGCTGTGGCGGTTGGTTGGGCGCGCCATATGCCGACAGTGACCAGTCACCACCTAGCTCGACCAGCGGAGAAGACCAACCGTGGTCTTGCACCCAAGTAGGAGGGCTGCTGGCGATGCTTCCCCGGGTCGACCCGGTGGCTGCCCGGGAATCGCTTCGCCGAAGCCTCAGCGTGTATCTCGAAGAGGTTGCAGGCGGCAATGTCCTCGCCCTCGCAGAGTACGTTCGGTGTCCCCATTCCATGCTGCACACTTGGCTGGCTGGTGCAGCACTCCCTCGACTCGAAAACCTGCTGCGAATCGCTCGATACTTGAATGTTCCGATTTCTAGCTTCTATGCTCCGTTTGGACCGACGCCCACGAACATTGCCGCCGCAAAGCAAGCGGTTGCCATCAGAGGAAAGCGCTCTGTGTCACCGTCCCGGCATGCGAGCGAAATCCGGCGAGTTCTTCTGGCAGCGCTCGATGAAGACGTGCCGCTCCGGGTAACAGAGATTGCTCGCAAGCTGGGCTACACAACCACGTACAGCCTTTATGCGGCTGACCGGAAACTCTGTTACAAGATCACAGCGCGATATCGACGGTCAGGCGGGGGACGTCGGTGGAACAGGTCTGGAGCGCCTAACGTCTGCGAGGCTCACGCGAAACAAGGTCGTCTCGAAAGTATGCGTCGGCTCTTAGAGAACGCCCTCCACGAAGACCCACCGCCGACTCTCACGGACTTAAGCCGCCATCTCGGCTATTCGCACTCAGCCATCCTGCGCAGGCATGAACCTACTCTGTGCGATCAACTCCTGGCACGACGCAGGGCCTCTCTTGCGAAACGCAAAGCTGATCTGGAGAAGGAAGCAACAGTGGCGCTCGGAGAGACTCCGGTACCATCTCTGCGTGCTGTCTGCAGGCGCCTCGGTATAACGGTATCGTTCATGAACAAGCACTTCCGTGCTGTGGCACGAATGATCGTGGAGCAACATCGCCAATGTCTCTCGGCTGAAACAGCAAATCGGCGTGAACTGTTGCTTCGTCAGATCCCTGATATTGCTGTGGCACTCCACAGCAGAGGCCTGTACCCGTCAGTCCCAAGAATTGTTGAGCGACTTCCAGAAAAGTCTCGCCTCGACTGGAAGACCATCACCTCTGCAGCTCGTGAGGCGCGCAACGCACTGGCGCGGGAGTCCTCGAACCCATCAACGGGAACGCCCCGTGTACTTCGCCAAGAGGAAGTCCATGTCATCGCCAACACCGTAGCCAAACGCATGGCTGATCTCCCGCACACGGTCTAACCGGGTGATCAGACCATCTCGGCCATTCGCGGGTAGTGTATTTGCCAACTTCAGGGTCTGCTCAAACATGCGCACCAGAGCATCGAAATATCCTTCATCCTGCTGGGCGATATCGTTACAGAACCCAGCGGCCCGCTCGCAATAGAAAACCATCAGCTCGGTAAGTCCTTCGGGGCCACCCACTGCCTTTTTGTAATCGGAGATGGCCTGCTTGGCTTTGGAGACTGACGTGTCTTGGTTCCGAAACACATCGGGCCAAAGCCAGCGATCGATGGTTTTCTTGTATGGTTCCAGGACGCCCTGGCCCAGGCCAAAACGCGCATGAAGGAACGCCTGGTTGTCTTTGTGCGCGGCATAGAGATGATGAATCAACTCCAGCAAAGCTGCCCGGTCAAAAGTCGCAAGCTTGGCTTTGACATCCGCCCAGGTCGGCTGCGATTTCGACTGATGTTTGGCCATATATGCGTCTTCGATCCACCATACAGACGCCCTGCGCAGCTTTCAACGCTCCGCTTGACTCAGAAGCAGTAGCCTCGGGCCACCCAATAGTGCCAGTCGCCTATGGCTTCAATCGTTGATTGATCCGCGTCGATGGCAACCAGTTGGGAGAGCGGAACCGTCACATTACGGCCGTGCCAGCGAATCAATACCAGCATGTCATGGGCACAGGAATCTTCAGGCGCCAGGCTGCGGACTTCGACGGTTTCCCCTTTTCGCAGCGGCGAGAGCACCTTGGATGCGATGCAGCGGGCCGCGAAGGGAAACTTGATTTGGTTCTCTAGGTAGTAATACCAGCCGAGAGCCTGCTCTTCCGGTCCGTAGGCATCGACAATGGCTTCATTCCGGATCCGATCTTCTCGCACAGGGTCCTTTTTCGCTTTCCGCATTGTGGGCGTGATTCTGCTCCCTTCAAAAAGACACGATTTAAAGCATAATGCTGCCAAACGGCAACTTTATGCTTTAAATCACACATATCGAGCCCAAAGGGATGGGAGGGGCGTGGAGAGACGACCACCCCGACAACATTCAGGCAGTCCATCGGCGGTGCAACCTCGGGAAGGGGTCGAAAAGACTACGTCCGGACGACTCGGTCTAGCAATGAAGGGCTGGAATCGAGCTATTCCTTCGCGTCTACAGACAAATATTTTCCGAACTGCTTGAACTCGTCATCAAACGTGTACAACAGATTGCGGATCTGTTGCCGAAGTTGAACTGCTGGGTCGAGACAATCTCGTCTAAAATCTTGCAACGTGAGTTCAAGGTGTGGGTACAGCAATTTTAGAAACCCGCACGCGGCTTTCATGACTGCTTTTTGATCTCGAATGGTGGTTTTCTCATCGAACGCTGTGTGCTGTTGCACATAGTTCATGAACGTGCCTACCCTGCGAAGTGAGAAAAGAGCCTCTCCGAAAAAGTCCATCTTCAAACCCGGCTGAGTCGCGACCATATCTTTATGGAACTTGGGGATCAGCCAGCCCGGAATAATCCCAGCGAAGCGGTCCAGAAAAGCTGTCTCGTTGAGAAATGCTGGGAGATCTGCAAGAATATTCTGCTGATTTCTGGGGCGCTGATGCTCGTCAAGCTCGATATTCGCGAGCATAACAAGCGAGCAGTCGCTAGCAATTTCCTGAAATCCTGACCGGTTGTATCGGCCGTTCGCAAGATATGTCTTAAGCGGGCCAATAATCTCGTCCGGGTTGTCAAAAGTTAGGCTTTGCACTTCATCCAACACAACGACATCATGCCGGCCAAGCAAGCCTATCTCTTTTGTTCTGCCATCAATGAACAGGCGAGCAGCCGTGATTTTGCCTCCACTTATCACCGCCACCTTATTGCTAATGTTCTCGAATACGAAACTCTTGCCCGTCCCTTTCGGAGCGAGCTCCATGACCGAGAAGTTGGATTCAACGAGTGGTAGCAGTCGAGCGATTGTCCACGTTTTAGCCTCAGTAGTATAGGCGGGGTGTTCGGAATTGAAGCCCATGGAACACAACAGCAGGTCGCGCCATTGATTGCTGTCGAATCGAGACCTACACACTGCGAACTCCGCCAAGTCGACCGCAGAGCACTGAAATGGGTCGAAGTCTGTAATTTGAACGGACCCGTTCTGGCGAAGAGCCAAACTAACCTTCCCCCATACACCTTGGCGTAGCAGCATAAGTTGGTTGTGAATAATGTCTGAAGAGATCTCACATTCCTCAAGATTTAGGATCGGGATGCGAGCCGTGGGGTCTGGAACCTCGTCCTTATTGTTTTGTTCGAGTTTCACACGAACTTGAACCAGGGCAATCAGTTTGCAAACTTCTCCCTGTGTGAGCCGGAAAAAGATTTCCTGTTTGTCGTCTTTCCGAGGGAATGCTCGATTAACAAATGCCATTAGTCTGTCGTGCTCTGATTTGGAGATAGGCCCCGTGCCTGGAACGACTTTATCCAGAAGCCATTCGCCGACGAAGCTCGGGATTCCCATGGACGTGAGTCCGCTCGATGGCAGTCGATTTTTGTCGATCGCTAATGACCCGAACGTGCTGCGGACCAGCTCAGAGTCGTAAACAAATGTGCTAGATGAACTCATCAATGTCCAATCCGCTGCGGAACATTTGAGTAATCTCTAAGGCAGATGCCGCAGACAATTGCGATTCTGAATCTTCCACGCTGCTAAATCTGAATCGAAGCACGCCAGTGAGTTTCAGTCTATTGCTGTCGACACCGAATGGCGCTTCCGGCCATTGGTCAACGTTGGCATATACCGTGGTTTGCCCAAACGGCGCTACATCTAGCTGCAACGGTACTCCGCCCGCCAGGGATGGAATTTCCGAGACATAAAGATATCCGTCTGTAACGTTGGATTCATTCGGATTCACGATGTCGACGCGCAGTACTCCGGCTTGCTGCGCTTTACCCATGCCGCTGCAAACTACGGTTAGGGGTTTTCGATGAGCGCCTAGCCGCAGCACCGACATCCCTACTATTACTTCTTCCGGGTACAAGCCGCCGTGGACACCAACCGCCTCCCCCGAATGACTCACCTGATATGGGCGAATACAACCGGGTCCCCGCACTACACTGATGTCTCGCTGAGTTCCATATTTCTGTGCATCAAGCCTGACGAATCTGGGATCTTCCACGGACCCGTACGCCATTCGTCCGCTGCACTCACATTCCGTCGGAGTTGAATCAAGCTGCTCGTGCTCACCCATGAGTTGCCCATGATCGCTGCAGATCACGACTTGGACGGAAGCAGGCTCCGGATGCTGCGAAACGAAATACAGAATTTCGTCTGCAATAGTTGCAAGCAGGTTGGGGACAACAACTTCGACCAAGTGCCTCCAATTCGTATCATTGTGAAAAAGGGAGTCATACCGCACGGTATCCCAGCAGTAGACTCGCCGCTTGTTCGCCCTTAAGTCGGCGGCTAGGGATTCGCGTCTGCTGGGAGCATCGGTGTACCGTTCGCATTCGGTAGTGTTCTGAAAGCCCTTTCCGGCGTCCGGCTCCCACGTCAGATGACTCGGCAGCAGCTGGGAATACAGGCTCCACTTGGCGAATTCTGTCTTCGTTGGCAGAATAGCGATCTTCGGAGTGAGAGAATTCGTAACGGAAAACCGTCGGGAGCCGCACAAGATGCGCAAAAGTTCTACGTGTTCCAACCACCCTAGTCCGTCAACGACGACCCATAAGACGGGTGATTTCGTGCTTCGCGTCATCACCTCAGTAGTAGAGCTGTAATTGAGCGATGAGTGAGCGACTGGATCAAGCTTAAGCGTGGGATAAGCATGTAACAGCCAGTCGACGAACAAAGCCGCAGCATCTTGCGCGACTTCCGCAGCCGCTCCATGTGGTTCGTAACGCGTCTGCCATTTACGGTACGGCAAGTATTCTGAAGTCGCCCACTTTGTCGCCGCGGCGGGGGAGGCATCCAGAGATAACGACATTGGAGGGTTGGGGGGAATAAGTGCCCGTAGTTGTTGAGCTGTCCGGGAAGGGAGAAAAGGTACGAGCTTGCGAAACCGCGCAGTCGTTAGCCACGACTGCTTGCTTGCAAATACTCCAGCGGCTACGGCAGCAATCCGGCGAATTCCGGTCTGTTTGGCCACATCAATGCCGTCTAGGACAGCACATTCAGTCTGTGTTAACTTAGTGGCCCAGTGCGCGTCAAAGTGTCCAGCGAGACTTTCTGGAACTTCCAGCGGGAAGACCTCATCAGGACACGCACCACTTTGTATACCTAACCACGATCTCAGCACTTCTTGCCGTTCGCCGGAGGCGTAGTACTTTACCCAGTCTTCGTCGATACGGCCTCTTAGGCCCTCAGCCCAGACGGATAGAAAAGGCTGTAGCTCGGATGGGATTTCGAGACCTAAAAAGTACGCAAGATGTTGAATTGAAGGCGGTTCGAACCAGATACCCGGAGCCGTGCAGGTTAGGTCAGCGAGGAAATACGCGATGCAGTCTTCCGTTGGGTATGACTCCAATTTCTCGACCCAAGCAAGTACTTGCCGGTCGTCCCATTCATTAGGAATTGGGACATTCTTCAAATAAGCCTGTAAAAGGGGACGCGGAAACCGTTTCTCGTCGACAACAAGCTGCGTCGCGTCGTGGTATCGGAGCCATTCGCGAGTCCATCTGCACAACCACTCTCCGCTCACCCAGCAGGTGTTGCCGGTGCGCCCAACGTGCTCCAGCCACTGCCGTTCAGACGCAACGATGACTACATCGCAGGCCGGCGAGTACAAGCCGGTAGGATCAAGTACAAATTTCCCCATCCTCGCCATTTAGCCACCTTGACCCTGCGCCGCAGGTTTCAGACAACCAGCGGTGAACTCGCCGCGGATTCGCTCCTCGATGTGACGAAATACCTCACTTTGCTCGTCCGGTGGTAACTGCATGAACAGAGTCAGTATTTGAGCCATCTTGTCCTTATTTGCGAGTGCAATCATCGTTGATTCAATCAGACCGACAATTTCAACATCTGCAGACGGAACGAAGGGCGGGATCACTCTTTGCTCCGCATGGATTTCGTCGAGGATCGCATTTACAGAGGCAAGACGGACCGAAGAATCAGCCATTTGGCAAAGTGCGTCCGCTCTTAGTTGCAAGTCATTGGCCCAACGCTTCCAGTCACTGAGAGCTCTCGCACGTAACGTATCGCGCTTAGAGTTTATCGAAGTAACGAGACCTTGGATCCGAAGCCTAACGAAATCCGCCGCGGCGTCGAACCGAGTGGGGAGGTCGGCGATGCTCTTGAGCGCATCCTCGCAAGCTGTTTCCGTGTCAAGTTTATTTGCAAGTGCCTCAACTTCTACGCACTGCTCAACTGCGTCAATCGTTAGACAAAGCTGCTGATAAGCAATGTACAGATGTGAATTGAGGTAGACGCTTGCGTTCTCCACAATTTGGCTACGTTTTTTACCTAAATCATTGCGAGTGTGAACATTTAGCAGTTCCTCTTTCCACGAACACAGCTGCGCTTCAGCATCCTCAATTTGTTTCTGCAGCCGAACGCAGATTGCGCCCAAACGTTCGTTTGCCCAAGGCGGCAGTTCGTTTGTAGCAGTCCCGAAGTCCGTGAGCATCTCACGCCACGCTTTTACAGTACTTGCAGTTGCTGCTTGCGATTCAGATTGAGCGAGTCGATCGATAGTTCGGCGACAAGATGCGATGACTCCATCCAGGCGCCGATACGCTGCAGCACGTTCCGAGCCGGAGAATATTCCCTCCGACTGATCGTAGGAGCGCTGCAGAGAAGTGAGAGCAGCTAAGTCGCGTACCTCGGGAATCGCCTTTTCTAATCTCTCCAGCCTATCTGCAAGTCGTGTTTCTTCAAGCGTGACCTTAGTAAGAAGGTCCTGAATCTCTCGTTCGTAAAGATTCGGCGATTTCAGTGCGTTGGTTAACCCTCCGATCGTTGTTCTGGCTGACTCGCACTGTACTAACGTCGAATAAGCAGTCTTCTTGAACTCCCTCAACTGCACCATGATGGCTTCGTCATGAGCTTTGACTTCCAATTGGCTCCTGGTACGCTCAGCAGCGTCTCGCGCCTCGCCTATAGGTGTTTTTAGTCCATTAAACTCGGCAAGGTCGTCGATCTCATCGTCGACCATTGACAATATATTTTGGAGGCGATCACAAGCAGCGACGCTGGAAGGAGTGTCACTGCAGAGCGCTTGAATTGCTTTAACGACATATTCCCGCGCTGACAGTTTCAGTTCTTCAGCCTCCGCAGGAAGCGGCGGCCCATCCCCTGCATCTTCAGTTCTCTCCAGAGTAATGGACAACAACTCCCGATACATCATTAGTGCCGTGGTAACATCCTTCGCACGCCGTACCCGCTCGTTGGCTGCCCGAAGCTCTGAAACATACACTTTCAGAGACCGCTCAGCCCGCTCGACGCGGCCGAATCGATCCGCAGAAACGACGAGGGTCTCACACAGCTCATTGAGCTTTGCGGCATCCTCAAAACTGTCGAATCTGTCTCTGTTCCCCTTGATCTCTGCTAGCAGTGTCTCCGCTCCATGCTTGTTCCGCACGTTGGCGACACGAGATGAGCATTCTGCAAGCCAACTTTGTTGCCCGAACTTGTACTCATCTATGACCTGAATTGCGTCGTGGTATTCCCGACTCGACTTGAAGTCGGAACACTCCTCTACATATCGGTCGATTGATCGACCTGCATTCGCGAGTGCAGATTGACTAGTCGCGTGACTGAGCGCGCTGATCAGAGCCTTGACGTTGATCACTGTCCTATCGAACAGTGCCTGTTGGTGCAATAAGCCCATGCGACCATCACAAATCAACCGGACATTCTTGAGCTGAGTGGAAAACGAATTGAACAATACGTCGTGTCGCTCCAATACTTCGAGGTCCCTGTCGATTTGAGCAACTATGGCCCTGAAATCGTCATCGGTCTTGATCAGATTAGCTCGGCGTTCGTAGTCGGAGAACCGGTCACGTATCGATGATCGAATTTCCTCAATTGCCAAGGTTTGGGCAGATCTCAGACCTTCGGAGAGATAAACTTCTAACTTCTTCTTTGAAAAATCAGGCGGCGATTGCACCTGCGTGAATGTCTCAATAATGTGAGAGAGCTCGGAGGACCGCATAAGCTCCAAACGGCCGCGCCAATCGGCCTCCCATTTTTCGAACTGTTCGATCACATAAGACAGCGCCTTCTCAACGTTGCGAAGCTCCGTCGCGTGATCGGCAGTGACAGTGTCACCGAGCAAGAACTCTCGAATTGCCGCCACAGCGGCTTTGGCATCATCCGTTGATAGCCTTGTCGGGATTACAAGGTCTCTAACAGCGCTGCGACGGACAATGTAGATGTCTTCCCTCTGCCAAGCAGCGACGAACTTTACCGGGGCCTCGAGCTCGGCATTCGAACAGAACTGCGCGACTGTCATTTCTTGATGCTGCGAGGGCTGGCCGTTTAGCCTCTTTACTACGACAATTTTCAGCTCCGCACGATTTACGCAGAGCCAAGATCCGAGCAAGGCAGTGAACGTTAGATCGCTAAAGCCAAACGGCTCACGGCTGAGCTGCTTCCAAATCTCCGAAACAGTGATCTTTGTTTCTTTGCCCGGCGACAGTGGTAGCGCAGATGTGATAGCGTCCCACGCGGCCTTTACTCTAGAGTTCGTTGGCACCTGTGCTGAATATTGCGTTCCTGAGAGTTGAAGCAAGCGCCAGGAGCGAAGGAAAACCGAGTCGATAACGGTACGATAGGAAGCATTTGGGAAACTTTGGCTAGTCAGCGCCTTATTCAGTAACTGCTTGACCATGAAAGCTACAATTTGCGCACCCACACGGTGCCCACTCCTAAGCTTGTCAATGCTTTCTATCGGTGCCACAAACCCATATCGATCTGAAAGCAGGCGACTGCATACAGCCTCAATGTTGTGGCGCTCGGCTGTCGGCAGGCGATCTGCTACGGAACTGCATAGGACGTATTCCTGAAGGGCTCCCTCCAAACGATTATGAATGTCGATCTCCCACATTCGTACTAGTTGGCCGTAGGCCTCTCCGTAGCGGTCCTTTTCAGCGGTGCTTTTGCGCTGTAGTGCTCGAAGACTTGTTATCAACCCCGCAACTTCTAATAGCCCTTGCTTGGGTATGCACACGACGACGCTCGACTTGAGCTGAGACTGGCAGAGCTCCTCCTCGAATTCGACAGTTCTGAGTTGTGCATCATTCGCTGTAGGCGATACAAGCACTGCAAGGAGACCGCGGCTGCCGCTTTCAAAGTTGTCCCTTTGTAGCAGTTCGCGTAGTTTTTCCGCCGTAAAGACGCGAATGGCGAACCGCCAATCTTCAGATGCGAGGCGCTGTTCGGCTATGAACTGCGTGGCTTCCACATATTCAGCTTTCAAGTATGTAGAAAGCCGTTCTTGCAAATAATTCGCTACGTCCTCAAGGTCTCTTGGCACCCCAGCGACATCTTCCTCTACAACACGCCGCAGATCATCGAGCCCAACGCCAGCGTAGAAACGATATGTAGACGTCCCCGGAAAGTGGTAGATAACGCCTAGTTGGTCAGTCAGGCGTCTTAGGCCTTCGCGGGTCTGGTTGGGTGTCATTCCGCAAAGCATTGACAAGAGATGCTCGTGAGGCTCGGTGTCGGGCTTCTTAAGCTTTCCGCCGCTCACATAAAACAAGAACAGTGCGTTCGAGCACTTTGAGGTCGTCCTCGGTTGCGGACGCTTGGATTTTCGTGAGCGCCTTCTGATAATCCGGGTACAGGGGATGGTTAGAAAAATTGCTGCGAAATGCTTGTACGAGTTCGACAGGACGAACAAAGTTGAGGAAACCGCACTTCTCCGCCGGCTGAGTGTCGATGTAATGTCGGACGTTTTCCTTTACGAACTGTATCGCAGTGCGCCCTTGCATCAAGTCCAGGTTGCAAAGAAGGTAAGCCGTTAGAGGGTGCAGCGGAAAACTCCCCATCCCAAGATGGTCGAAGAACTCAGTGAACGGCCAGCGACGCTGCTGGTAAATGGCACATCGAGAATAAGCGTTCTCGCATTCTGCCTGAAGGCTGCCACGCCACGTTTTCATGAACTCTTGCCACTTAGTCCGATGCTGGGAGTTAATCAGGTTGTTGAGCACCAACTCCAGGCTTGACATTGGTTCATAGGTACTTGTCGCCAACTCGATTCGTGAGGTAAGTTTTTTGTAGTCTTTTACCGCGTTGGAAGCTGCCGGCAAAGCGGCTGCATGTGACGGCTTGATTTGAGTGAAGCAAACAAGCCCAATTCGGCCTTTGTTGTTCTCACAAATATTTGTAAGATTCTGCAACGTCATACCGCCCGCTGCTGCGGAATTGGTCGCCCACGATTGCAAGTAAGCATTCAATTCGTCGAACAGGATTAGAATTCCCTGGTACCGAGCGTCTCCCCCACCACAAAGTTTCTTCAGCAGATCTTGAAGGATCTCCTCGATTCCGAGATCACCATCGAAATCGATTGGATAGCCAGTCAGCTCGCGGCTAACGTCCCGCACGGTAACGATCTCCTGGTATGCATCAGCTTCTAACAGCCTGATTAGCGCCGCCACGTCTCTGTTGTTAGCGGCTAGGAACTGGTCCGCCTTCCTGACGTTGGTGACAGATAAGCCTTTAAGGTAGGCTAGCGGTCGCGCGCAGAGATGGAGGGCGATGCTGTCTGTGACGTTGTCAGCTTCCAACCGATTGCGGATTTCTCGCAGCAACATTTGCTTAAGGTCAGCCTGGCGTTCACCGCTGATAGTCAGAACCAAATAAGGCCGACTGCGCTCTTTGTGCGCAGTTAGATCCTCGAGAACTGCTCGTTTTCCATCGACGGCAACTTCGACCTGCTTAAGTATGCCTCTGACCTCGGCGCTACTATGGTCCTTAAGAAAATAATTCGCAATCACAAGCGCAAAGTGTGACTTTCCCTTGCCGTAATCTTGCACAACTAAATGTACGTTTGGTTCTGCAGGGCTGTGAAAAGTCCTCCTAACGCACTCCAGCACTCCAACGGTCGACGATTTTGTCGCTTCATGTGAGTAGTTGAAGACGAAGCCGCTGCAAAGATTAAGGTTCTTGTTTTGATCGTCCATCATGCCAAAATTGACGGCGTCAGCGACGAGACCGTTCTCGTTGATCTTTACGATTTGCTTCAGGAGGTCCATTGGGTTGTTCCTATGCGCGGGATTGAGCGGAACACCTGAATGCGGCACTCCGGCCAGCGGGAAGGTATGCATGAGGTTGGTAATACTATCCATAGCACTGCTTGCAAGTGGCGAGTTCTCAGCAGGCGGTCCCAAAATAAGTTAATGGTGCGACCGGGCCTTGATTCTAGGTAGGCCAGCATCACATCCAGTTCATGTAAAACAAGCATTTGTGAGTGCGGCTTCCGGCAGAGATCCCTGATTACTTTGAGCTCTCGGTCTACGTACCGATCCAGGACAAGGAACTTGTCTGAGTCTGAAGTGCGACCCAGCAAATTGTCTCTATAGTTCACGTAATCAGCGTCTTGGGCATTGCACAACGAGCGGACGCTAATTGAGTCAGCGGCGTCCCAACCGAGGAGATGGGGCTGGTCTGAAGGAACTGCGGAACGAAGCTGGATGTTGTCGCTCACCCGAATGTCGCCTTGAGAAGTTCGCTCGGATTGGGCCACCGACGAACTACTTGAAAAGGAGCGACTGTTCGGCGCTGCTCAACGTACCCTTCACCCGCGAGACGATCTAACAGATCCTGTGACTCCGAGCGGCTGATTCCAAGTAGCGGTGCCAATCCCATCGGCTGGTCAAGAATGGCGTCTGTCAGAACTGAGTGCGTCTCTCCAAAATCTCGTGCCCAGAGCTTGGTCAACAAGTACGCAGCAAGCGTGAGGATCGGGATCTCGTTTTCGCCCGCCCTGAAGGCGCCGTTAGTGCTCGCCTTCAGGAAGCCGCACCTACTGAGACCCTCAGGATCAGTATATGCACGCAGTAGATACGGGAAGTTCGCCCTTAGCAACTTCGGGGTATCCTCGAAGACTCTTTCCGCGGACGCAACCAAAAAATCCAAGGTGAACTCTCGATGATCCGGGAGAAACTCGAAGACGAAGTACGGCCATCCTCCCCATTCGGCTGCACGCGAGGGGGTTGTAGCGAACCCTTTTGAGCCGAATGATAGGTTAAAGTGCATCAGCCATTCCGTTGCACTCGACCTTAGAAATGGATCCGCAGCGAAGATGACGCGGCCTTCCTCAGTCAAGGCATTCCCGCTGATCAATCCCGCGCGTGCGGCCCAGCTCTTAACCGGTCCTACTTTCTTCGTCCCGAATCCGGTTTCAGCCATGAGTTCCTGAATTACTGGAGGGATACCATTGGGGCCGCCTGCCAATGTGAGAAGGCGGGCCACTTCTGACTTTCGAAAAGCGAAAGTAGTATGGAAGCTGAGCTGGAGTTTGCTCATGTTCTGAGGTGAGGGATGGACGCAGACAGCATCGAGAAACGAGCTAGCCGCATTCTGGTGATGCCCCATCGCGACACGAGAGAATGATACGAGCTTCCTGCAACTTTTTAAATGACTTATCAGTGGGAGTGACCAAAATCTATAGCTCGATGGTGCCACTCCGAGGCGAAGAACGGCAGCGCACGCGGAATTACTTGTGGCAGATCAGACAAGCGCCACCACCCTCGTCGGCACCGTACAGCTCATCCACTTCTTCGACGTCCTGTATCACCCGCAAAGGATTCGGGCGTCTCTTTGCCAGTTCGCGGCAACGCCGAACCTCGTAATCCGCTTCTATCTGTGCAATCCGTTCAGGTCTTTCAAGCTCCGTCAGCGGTTCACCTTCGCTCCAGGTAAAGGGAGACCCGTGGCGTAGGGCCGTCTTCTCGTACTCTTTTGCCTCGTCAAAGGCTTCGGGATGCGTCCTCTTGAGTCTCACCCACTCAATTTTCTGCTGGAAGAAACAGAACGTACAGCCGCTTCGTGATCGCCAATTGTAGTACTTCGGCAGCCCAACACCGGCAGCATTGAGGATATCGAGCACACCATCGCGATCTATGCCATGGTCCCGAAAAGGCAATCGAATCTCAAGTTTCTCATGTGTGGAACTGTATCCCTCGCGATGATCCTCGTCTGCACGAATCGCGACATAGCTGATGACGGAGTCCCCTGCATCTAGCCACGGTTTGATCCATTGCCTGAAGGGAAGAAGTTTTAGCTGTCGAGTGCACCACCGTGTTCGCGGCGAAGGCAAAAAATTCCCGTACTGCCTCAACCAAAAATCGAAATCTCTTCCCGGGTTGAGACGAAGGATAGGGGCACCTAGAAAACCTTCAAGAGTGCCTAGAAATTCATTCACCTCGGGAAGCTCTTTTCCAGTATCAGTAAAAAAGTACCGCATCTCGACTTCCGGGTGAAATTGCTTCATAAATACAGCGAGTGCCGCACTGTCTTTCCCCCCCGAAATTCCAAGTACATGCCTGATCTCCACCGTTAGATCTCCTCGCCAAGCTCAGAAACGAGACTTGCACCAGCCTCGGCTAGCGCAGCCAAGAACACTTCTTTACCCCCATTGTTCCTTTCATGTGAGGCTAGAAGATTCTGAGCGATTTGGGAAACCTTTTTCCGGTCGGTAGATGAGATTTCGATTGTCCGAGAAAACGTCGTGCTTCCGTCCGCAGGTCCAAAAACGACAGCAAAGGCATGCCTGGTAGCGGGACGGTTTCGAAGGGGAGCTAAGGCTTCTACGCGGCGGAATGCCAGCGACCACTCGCCGAGCTGCAAGATCACCGCCTCAATATCCCGGTCCGTCCACTCCCGGGATGGCTTGTTTACGGCCAAGCTCATCAGGGGTTCAAGATCACGTTCGCGGGAGCTGTACGTTGCAAGTCGTGTCGCGAACGCATCCAACCGGAAATCACCCGATATCCCGGCGACTACGCGCGCTCTCGTATTCAACGACTTAAGATCTGAGCTGTGGCATAGAGCTTGGAAGAGCCGTCCCTCCACCTCTGCCAAGAGCCGGCTGAAAGCTCCCGATAACTCCAGAATACTTTGAATCAAACCCGAACTAAAGTCTGGCAGCGCTCCCATAGCTGCGGCGAGATCAACAAACAGCACTTGATGCGGATCGCTAGCTTTGAGCAATATCTGCCGGACAGTCCTGGCGCGCTCAGATAGTCCAACCGTTCGCTTTGTCCAACCCGGCAATTGGAGAACAAGGGATACCAGCCCCCGCGAGACCTCGAGTGGATCCGCTGTCACTGTTCGTCTTAACACTTCCGAGAGGAATCCGCTTAGCGCGCCTAGAGACATCTTGTCTGAGTCGGTAGCTCTAATGAAGCGCCATTCGATTCGAGACGAGTCCTGCAGCCACTCGTCGATGTGCAGAGGTGTCAACTCGGGGATAAAAACTCCATCGTGATAAAGCGCGAGCGAGTTCTGATTGGTGAGGAAGTACGCGAGAGCTAAGACAGGGGACACCCCGGCTTTGACTCCGAACGGCTTCGAAGCCCAGTATGTGTACAAGTCGTCGAGCGAGATTTTGGAGCCCTTGCGGAGGGCCTTCGAATTAGTTGCATCCCAAAGCGCTTTCAAACTAACGCCCCTGCTTGTAGGCTTTGGTTGATAGAAGCCCCACGCGCCGTGTTCCATTCGGTGCAACGTTGTCGATTGGAGGATGGTGTAGTACAGGCCTGCATCTGCAGAAAAGCCCGCATAGCCCAACTTATCTTGCTGCTTGTTGGCGAGCATCCGGTACATCAAGTCTCGTCGCGCCTTGACGGAATTAGAAGACGGGCACTCCCGATTAATGAGCTCGCTCAGCAGTATTGGGGCCTCGGGATAGACTTCAGCCACGACGGTTGAAGCTAATGCAGAGAGACCTTGGGTATGTAGCCCTCGAGCCTTCTTTCCTTTCCAGTACCAGCTTGCCTCTAGAAATGCATCCCGTAGAATATCGTCGATTTCGGCCCGCAAGACCTCAATTCGTGCGTTGATCTCTCTCGCAGCCACACGATCACTGTCAAGTTCTGGTGAAGTCGTATACACCTGCTCGAGCGCGAACAGCTCTTCCGTCATATCCGCGATGTGTGCAGCGTGTTCGGGAACACCTACAAGCAGCTCTCCATCGCCACTGAATGAAGATAGCTTCTGCGCCAGCTTCAATGTTGCTTCGATCGACGCGTTCCCCTGGGGAAGCAGGAGGAGAAACTCTCCGCAACTGCCAGTCTTCGGTTGGAATTTGTCAGTATAGGCTTCCGCTTCGTCCGGAGTGAGGATGTTCCGACTAAGAAAGTGCATTGCGCCGGTTTGCTGGTACACACGCTTAGCGAGAACGGGAGCAAGCTCGATCGACTTGGTCAACCTGTATAGGTCCGTATCCGTCGCCTCTGCTCGAGCCTTCGAAATAGCTGCTTCGATATCGAAGTCGCTCCCAGCGTATATGCCCCACGCTCCAAGGTACTTTCGATGGATGACAACAGACCAGTGGGCGAGCTGCCGGACTGCTGCCTCCACTGCCTTTGCGGACAACTGCGGGAAACACGATGCAAGCAAATTCGTTTCTGCGACGATCCCCGACCCGTTTCGGAACATCTCTATGATGGCTATAGTCTTTACTAGCTGCACATGGAGTTTTTCGCCCTTTGCCTCCGTGCGTTCTACTGCCTCAACACCAACCGCCCAACGGTGGCCGTCAGGTGACGCAAGAATTCCAGGCTCAAAATTAGTCCTAAGATAATCCCAAAACTGTGCAGGATAGTAGTAAGAAAACTTCCGACAGGTGGTGCCCTCAAGAAACTCGCGAAACCCGAACGGCTCAACTGAGTTCAGGAAACCAAATATACTACGTTCGTTTTGACTGAAGCGCCGTCTGGAGCTAGGCCCAAGAAGAGCTGCCGTAACCGGGTGAAGTGGCCAGCATTCGTCGAGCGCGGTGTCGAGGTGCTTTGCAACTGCAGCCCGTCGCAGAGCGATGGAACGTGCAACACTATTGCTGATGGATGCTGTCTCGTTGTGCTTAATGCCCTCTGATGCTATCGCCCTCCCGATTAGCTCAATCTGCTCGTCAGATCCTGTGGCCAAGGCTAAATCCACAAATCGACCTTGAATCTTCGACCACTCGTCTCTTGAATCGCGACCCAAGCGCGCGGCGTACTGATCGAAGGATTGATGCAGGATTCCAATGACAATCAGTTTGCCTTTAGTTCGTGCTGCAGCTTCAGCTAGTTCCTGAAAGAAGTAAACGTCTGCACCTTGCTGGGCAGAGTACTCCAGAAACTTGCCCAGTTCGTCGACAAGCAAAAGAACGCCGCGGCAATTCGGAGACTCGGCGAGTTTCACTAGCTCTGTAACGACGCTACGCCGGCCCCTCTTAGGATTTCGGCTCTTAGTTTGACGATCAATTGCTCTAGCGATCTCTTCCTCAATCGGCAGACGCTTGCCAACGACAGGAAGAACCACCCACGCGGCGCCAGACCCGACATCGAAAGCCCGCGCCAACGGAGTTCCACGCTCGACCCCCAGCACCCTGCGCGCGACATTCCTCACTCGTTGGTCGGGATGAACAAGGGAGCAGAGCGACAAGGCGAGTGACGATTTCCCGCCACCGTAGGGGCCGGTCCACGTAAATGCGCGTTGCTGCGTCTCGTTGATGTGACGCGCTAAGATCCCAAGTACCGAGGACGCGGAGGGCTGGAGTACAAACCCATCGAGCACATCAGTTCTGCCTAGGTCTGCGTCCAAGCGCACCGAGCGGATGAACCGACTATTTATCTGAATACGCGAACCGAGGCTCTCATTCATAGGCCTTCCTCAACATATGTTCCAAAATACGAGCACTCGAGATAGGCCCGGTGCGGTGCACCTGACGAACACCAGCGCTGTCGCTCCAGCCAAGCAGCCCATCCGTCAGAGCGTCCAAACCTACGACCAGTTCACCAACGGAGTTCTCGTCAAGCTTGAACACACGTCCCGGGGAGCCGTAATCATGAGCAATGCGCTCAAACGCTAACACCGCCGTGTCCGATGAGCGCCGGTTCCAGAATTCAATGAGTGAATACGTGAACAAGAATGGCGACAGCGTGCGCTTCGGCCCTCTCCTGAATACGAATGCACCTCTCGTACCAACCTGTGGATTAATAAGCGATAGTTCCCCAAGCAAGGGCTCCGCTGCATCTTCCTTTGATGCCTTGGAAGATCGTGGCACGTAGCTCGATATACAGAACGTCCACGTCACGGACGAGAGTGCTTTCGCTGACGCGATACTTCCGCTCGTTACAGTACTGCTTTAATGCTCTCACGATCGAATCCTTGTTGAAGCTCTGCTGAACGACGCAATTGAAAACCCACCACCACGTAGTCGATCGAGGAGCGGAACCCGCAAGCTTCCAGTGGACGAGCCAAGCCGTTGTGGGGTGCTCGCAGAAGGGGTCGAACCCCGGTTTTTGGAAGACTTGATTCCCAAGCGCCGTCGGCATGTAGCCGCCTGTGGCCACTTCCTCAATAAACTCCGTTGCAAGGGACCAATGTCTTATCGCGGCAACCATGTTTTTGCCAACGCCGAAGCGCGCGATTGCGTCGTCGTCCGCGAAAACGGATCGCGGATTGGCCTCATTGGACGCTGCCAAGGCATCGAAAGCCTTTCGCAGCCAAAGTTGCCGGAGTGGGAACGTTTCGTGTCCCGAAAACTGTAACGGGGGGATGCTGCTTATTGGAGGAGTAAGCACGGCGACAGTGTACTGGACGATCCCGCCAGTAGCAATAACGAACTGGAGGAAAGCCTCCAGTCTGCCGCACCGATTCTAACCAGAGACTGGAGGGAGTCATCCAGTTCCCGCTCGCATGCAAGCCAAAATCAACCGATGACGCATCTCCGACCGTCGTTCCACAGAAGGCGTCTGACGCAGGAGACAACTCCATTAACACCCATTGGCGCTCACCGGCACGGCCCGAGGAACCCACTGCAGAAGTTGCATCACCTTGGCGGGACCCGGATACTCTCGAAAAGCCATTTACACAGCGCAAATTCACAGCTATAGTCCCGCTCGTGTGCTCCCGACTGTCCCACGGCAGTTCAGCGAGCGAAGGAATCCGGGCAAATGAGGTTCATCCACTGCGCAGATGTCCACTTGGACACACCACTTCAAGGGTTGGCTCAGTATCCTGGCGCTCCGGTGAGTGAAATTCGCAACGCCACTCGACGAGCGTTCGAGAAGGTGTTGGACGCTGCCGTTATGGAAAGAGTGGATTTCCTTGTCATTGCAGGGGATCTCTACGACACTGGGCTCAAGAGCTTCGAATCCGCGCTGTTCTTCAACAAGCAGATGGCTCGCCTAAAAGATGCTGGCATCGATGTCTACCTAATTTACGGAAATCACGATGCCGCGAGCAAACTAATCAAGCAGCTGCGTCCGCCTAGCAACGTTCACATTTTTAGGGCTAGTGAGCCGCAGACGTTTACCGACGATGCATTGCGCGTGGCAATACATGGCCAGAGTTTTGCGACTCCTGAGGTCATCGAAGATCTAGCCGCGAAGTATCCGCCACCTGTACCAGGGTTTTTCAATATTGGAGTGCTCCATACTAATCTTGCAGGAGTCTCCGAACACGCGAACTACGCGCCATGCACCCTGGAAACGTTGAAAAACAGCGGATACCAATACTGGGCACTTGGCCATGTACACAATCGGCAGATCCTTTGCACTGATCCTTACATCGTTTATCCGGGCAACATTCAGGGCCGGCACGGAAAGGAGCAAGGCGAGAAGAGTTGTGTACTAGTGACCGTTTCTGATGCGGGCGCAATGTCCATCGACACAATCTCGACCTCCGCGGTGCCATGGTTCCAGGCCGACGTAGAGGCATCGGGTTGCCAAACTGCTGACGAGGTTTACGAAAAGCTCCGGATCGAGCTCGAAGGAATCCTTTCGAAAAGTAAAGAGCGTGTCACTGCTGTGCGTCTGCGTGTCGTAGGGGCAACCGAAGCGCATGCGGAACTGAGCCGCGACCTCGAGCAGGTTCGCCACGAGGCAATCAGCATCGCGAACGAGTGCGGCAATGGTTTGTTTTGGGTCGAGCGGGTGCAAGTTGCAACCTCACCCCGACTGAACCGTGACGATTTGCTCAAGCGAGACGATCCGATTGGAGAAGTTGTCCGAATCATTGCGACGCTTCGCGAGGACCCTGCGAGTTTGGCGAACTGGGATGCAATAGCAGAGCTGCAGAAGAAACTCCCGGACGAAGTCGCCGATGGAGCAGAGCCGGTCAAGCTGGACGTTCTCACACTAAGCACAGCGATTGAAGAAGCTGAAGCAGTGCTTCTCTCGCGACTGTCCGCTCTGGAGTCCGTGTGAGAATCGACAGCATCGATCTCATTCGCTTCGGGCACTTCACCAATCGCGAGATCGAGTTTCCGTTCAAAAATCCGGATTTTCACCTCGTTTACGGCAACAACGAGGCCGGCAAATCAACCCTCTTGAGAGGCATTTCCGCGCTGTTCTTCGGAGTGCCTACTAGGACGCTGGATGTTCATAGTTGCAAAGCCTCTGAACTGCGCATTGGCGCGGCCATATCGAGGGAGGGGAAAAGCTTTTCTTTTAGGCGACGCAAAGGAACAACTGGAACTCTTCTAAATCTGGATGAAGCACAAATCCATGAGGGGATCCTCGCGACATTTCTGCAAGAATTGGATCGCGACCGATTTGAGCAGTTTTTTGGATTAAACCATCAACGTCTGCGCGAAGGTGGCGAGGAACTCCTTCGCGGCAAGGGTGACATTGGAAGTGCGCTGTTCCAAGCCTCAGGCCTGCTGGATCTGAGAAATCTGCTGGAAGGAATTGACAACGAAGCTAAGGAGTTGTTCTCTTCCAGGTCGCGCAGCAAGGTGATCGGCAACGCCCTTGAAGAATACAGGCACGCGCGAGCGGAGGTCAGAAGGCTCGCCATCTCCGCAGCCGCAGTGAAAGAAAAGCAGTCTGAACTTGAGCGGACAAAGCAAAATCACGAAACCCTGAAGACGGAAGCGCAATCGTTACAGCAGGAATTGATAAAGCTGCACCGAATCGCGGTCAATAAACCGGACCTCGCCCGCCTACAGGAGTTGAGAGCGGCGCTTCTTGCTCTCGACTCCGTTCCTGCGCTCCCCACTGACACTCGCAGGCAGCGAGACGAGGCGATTTCTGTATTGACAAGCTCAACTAGCCAGATCCAGACACTCTGTGAACAGATCGCACAACGCAAGGAACGTATCCAGGCACTTCCTCTCGGCACTGTGTTCAAAGCGTATGCCAAAGAGATTGAGGAACTGAACGCCGGAATCAGCGATTACATTCGCGGGACGAGCGACAGGCCTAAGCGCATGGCTGAGCGCGACGATGCCACTCAACTTGCAGAAGTCGGATGGAAGGAGATATGGCGAAAACGTCCGATCTCTGACGCTGAGGAATTAAAGAGCGCCTATTCTCGAAAAACAGAGGTCCTGGCCCTAAGTACGGAGCATGCGCGTCTCACTACTGCGTTGGAGCAGACCGAAGAGCAATTACGCGCCGGCACGCAAGAGCAGGAGCGCATCGATGACGAACTGGTTCTTCATCCTGAGCCACCCGATCCTACAGTGCTCATCGCCACAATCGAGCAGGCGAAATCCTTGGGAGATACGACTAACGCCATTGCGCGGCTGAACTCCGACATCAAACTCCAGACGACCGAGGCAAACCGAGAGCTGAGCGCCTTGGCACCTTGGTCGGGAGGTCTCGAGAAACTTGAGGCGCTCAGGGTACCTCTCGCAGCAACCATCGACCAATACGCACGAGACTGGGAGAGCAACGACAACGTGCGTCGAGAGCTGAGTGGGCGACTTTCCCGCAATCGAGACACTACTCAGAAGACGCAGGCAGAGCTTGCACGGGTGGCTTTGAAAGTCGGCAAAGTCGGCGAGGGAGACCTAGCCGAGGTCCGTGCCCGACGCAACGAACTGTGGCAATTGATTCGTGCGTCCGCCTTCGACAAGACTCTCACGAATGAGGAAGCGCAGGCAAAGTCATGCTCAACAGCACCCCTGCCGCAAGCCTTTGTCGAACATCTGCGCCGATCTGATGAGATCGCCGACCTGCGCTTCACGCATGCCAAGGATGTCGCGATTCACGACCGTCTCGCAAAGGAAATCGAGTTGGCAGGGGCGGAACAGCAGAGTATTGAACAGGAACTTGCAGAGTTGAAAACCGCCGAGAACAACCTTCGTAAGCGCTGGGCCTCGGAGTGGAAGGGTCTCGGCTCGGAACCGCTTTCACCCGCTGAGATGAGGGAGTGGATGCAATCGCGGAAAACCATACTAGATCGGCTCGAACAGCGTCGGGGGAAAGAGAACGATCTCCGAGCATTGCAGGAGCGTGAGCTCGCCGCCGCCACCCAAATCGAGGGCTGTGTAAAAGAACTGGGCCTGGGATTAACGAGCGACACTCAGGCCAACTCGCTTGCCGTCTTAATCAAGGTCGCGCACAACCATGCCAACCAAGTTGAGGAGGAAAAACGAACGATTGCTGACCTTCGTCGGCGGAGGCAGTTGCTATCGGTAGACAAGCAACAGGCAAAGCTCCAAGAATGTAAGAAGAAACTGTTCGAATGGTCGGGGAAATGGTCACAGTTCGTGAAAGCGTTGCTTCTGCCGGAAGGGAGCACCCCCGCTCATGTCGGAGAGGCGCTGGCAGTCCTCGAAAACGTCTTTGGGAACCTGAAAGAGGCGGAGCGCCTACAGCATCGGATCAAGCGCATCGGAGACAACATCGAGGAGTTTGAGAGCAGGGCGTCTCGACTTGTCACAGCCATCGCCCCTTCCCTCGCTGCCCTTGCTCCGCAAGCTGCGGGCCGCGGAGTTGCACGCGCGATATGTTCAGGCCGGCAAAGCCGAAACTGAGCGCGATACGCTTGAAACCCAGAACGCCGCGGACGACCTGGCGATAGTGAGCTGCAGGGGCAAAGTCCAAGCTGCTGCGGCAACTTTGTGCAACCTAAGGCAGCTTGCTGGCTGCGGCGATGATCAACAACTGGAAATCGTTATTACCCATGCCGAAAGTAAGGCAAACAAACAAGAGGAGTACGACCGTATTGCGAAGGGCCTCATCGAGCGGAATGCCGTTGCTGATCTAAAACAGATTGAGGAGGAAGCCTCGGGATACGAACTGGATGTACTCCAGCTGGAAATCTCTGCCAGTGAAGAACGCCAGAAAGCTCTTCAGGATGAGGTTTTTAAGGCCGGTAGTGAGTACGGTGGGCTGTTGCAGGAATTCGAGCGCCTCGAACGCAGCGAGGAATCGGCGCTTCAGGCCCAGAGGGCTGAGGATGCACTGGCGAGGATTGGTCCCGCGGTGGCCCGGTATCTACGTCTGCGGATCGCGTCGGAGGTGCTGCACCGCGCCATCGAAGCCTTCCGCGAAAAGCATCAGGGGCCAGTGTTGAGTAGGGCAAGCGAGATCTTCTATCGTCTTACACTCGGCGACCATTCTGGTCTTACTACTGGTTTTGGAGATGACGACAGGCCGGTCCTGATGGCGATTCGAAAGAATCGGGAGCAGGTACCCGTTGAAGGATTGAGCGACGGCACCCGCGATCAGCTGTATCTTGCCTTACGGCTAGCCGCCATTGAATACCATGTCGAGACCGTGACGCCTTGCCCCGTAATCCTTGACGACATCCTTATCAATAGTGATGATGCACGAGCATCTGCGGCGCTGCACGTCATCGGAGATCTGGCGAAACACACCCAAGTGCTTTTCTTCACTCACCACAGGCGTCTGGCAGAGTTGGGAATAAAGGCCGGTGCTCAGCTGATCGAGCTTGATTCTGCGGCTGCAGCGATTGCGTAACCGAGCTGAATCCCGCCACGCATAGACGGATTGGCGTGCATCCCACCAGGCTGCGCTTCCCACCAAAACAGCTTCCGATTTGACACGCAGCGTTCAAATGTGAGGCGGACGGATGTCTGCGATCTTGCCTTAGATTCGTAGTTGTCAAACACCCCGCCAGGCCTCATAACGCACAACCAGAATCTACACGGAGGAAAGGTGATGTTCACAGAACTAATGCCCTTGCTGCGCAAACGCAGGCTGCTTCTGACTATCTCCCTTGTTGAGGGCGATACGATCAGGGCAACCGTCGTTCCGCAGAAGGCGTCTGAAACCGAAGACAACACCCTCACCACCCCATTGGCAATCACCGGCACAGCCGAGGAACTCGACCGCGACCTTCCTCAGCAGCTAGTGGAATTCGCCGGGGCACACCTGCAACTCCAGACCACGCTGGCCTCAGCCAAAGCTGAAATGGAAGCGGCCGCAAAGGCGGCGCGCGAAGAGGCACGGAAGAAGACCAACAAGCCGGCCGGAACGACCAACCAGACAGCACCGGCGACAGCAGCGGCAACGCCCGTTCGACCGGAACCGGAGCCGCCATCACTGTTTGCGTCACCGGCGACAGCAGAAACGGCAGCGGCACAAGAGGAGGGGGGAGCTGAAGCATCATGAAAATCAACCTGGTCGAACGCGAGTTCGTTTATCACGGCACCACTCTGGCGGACCCGAACCCCAAGTTCTCGATTGAAGAGGTCCGTTCGTTCTACGCCACTCAGTTTCCCGAGCTGACCAACGCAGCTATCACTGGACCTGAAACGGTTGGTGACCGGTTGCGCTACAACTTCGAGCGCGCCATCGGCTCAAAGGGCTGATGAGATGCCGGACGCCAGCAAACAATCGCTGTTACAAGAAATCCGGGAATCCGAGGGTCGACAGACTAGCGCCAATCCTCTGACCGGACTGATGTTGAGGTGGCTCGAATGCAAGGACTCGCAAGAAGCAAGCAATGCTCTCGCACGGGCTCTCTCACTGCAAGGAAGCGGAGACCCGCTCTTCCCATGGCCAGGCATCTGGCCAATCCCGCCATCCTGAGCGGAATACCCAAGCTGGAAGTGGGCCACGTCGGGAACCGAATCACCTTCGGTTGCGCCGACCTGAACTCCTTGGCTCAGGCTTTGGTCGAAATTGACCTCGCCACTGAATCCGACTGGATCGCGGCAGGAAGAATTCCAGCCGCCCTGGTCGACTCCGTGTTCCGCCGTTTTCTCGGGAACCGCGGGCAAGAAATCATTGCTGAGCACTTTGAGTTGTATCTGACACTCGGAGAATCCATTTTCGACGCCCGGTACTCCGATTCTGGCGCAGACTCCAACGGCCTGCTCTATCTAGTCCTCAACACCGAATCATCGTTCCCGCTTGGCATTGGAATCATCATCGAAGAGTTGGAGGCGTGCCATCCAGGAATGGGAGTGGCCTTCTACGAAACCCTGCGCCAAGCACTCTATCGCTGGATTCGTGTCTATGACGATCGTGACGCCAGCTACCGCATTGAACAAATGGTCGAGTGGGCGGAGGGAGAGGATGATCCCGATTCCTGCGAAATCCCCAAACTCGACCAGGACCTGCCGCAGTGCCTCAGAAGCGGCGAATCGGCAGAGTCCCCACCATCCTTGGATTCCTTTCCGGTGCCGGCGGAGGGTTGGCTGAAGGATCTATTCGAAACGACTCTTGATCTGCACCGTACCTCCCACTCAATGGAACGCCCGCGAGTCGATGAGGAATGGCTCGAATACCAGCGCAGCTACTATTCGCTCGACATGCCCCTGCCTTCCGTCCTGCTGTACTTCCGACCCGGAGACGCAGTAATGGCCTGTTTCGATGACGAATGCGAATACTGGGGACAGGAAACGCCGGAACCTAACCTCATCGTTCCCGTTCGACCAACTGACGCAGGGAGCGTGCGGCAGGCATTCACCTTATTGGAGACCTTGATGCGAGTCCTTGTGCTCACGGTGCGTATTAAGACCTTCATCGAGGACGAGGAGAAAGCCAAATGCGATTCAGCATCGACGTCGGAAGCGAACTCGAACTGAAGCTGTACCAGGCGGTACTGCTTTACCGAAACGATCACGGAAACCGAGTGATGGCAACAGTCCATGGCGTGGTGCAAAAAGAAGCCGACGGCACTCCGCTACTCGGTGCCGGGCAACTGCTCAGCACGGCAGCCCTGCGGGAGCTGAGCAGACAGCTTGGTACGAGTTGTCCGGCAGAATATCTGCCCGATCACGCCATCGCGCGAACCCCGGAATTAATCGCGTGGTGGGCGCCCGCCGCAATGCGGCCCATGTTCTTTCGTCAGGGCTCTGAACTCACCAGTGTTTCCGGGAAGCTGTTTCCGCATCCAGCTTTGCTGTTCGTGGCACACGACGGAGTTCTGTTTGTCCGGGCACTTCCCGAAAACCGTCGTCCTGATCGTGACATAAGGTTGGCAGCTGCACCCTACTGGAACATGGACAACAACGGCGCCGTCTGCGCCGGCACCATGCGCACACCGAAATCACTAGCTGTTGATTCCATCCCTGCATGGCAACAGGCGTTCTTTCAGAGCGAATTCACCCATCCGGGGGGTGCGGGTCGGCTGACCAGGCACAAGGGTGGAACTGCGGCCCTCTGGAAGAGTCTTGTTGGTAAGAAGACCTTTCCCCGATCAATGTTGATCGAGACGGAGCCGTTGCACGAGTACCTGAGAAAACTGGAGGGCGCGCAGCGATGAAACACACTCCTGATCCCCAGCTGCTGGAGCGGCCCATTCGCCTCTTGGTAGTCGGCTGTGGCGGGAACGGCAGTGCCATCGCATGTGGTCTACCGTACCTGCATCAGGCCCTCCTTGCCTTTGGCCATCCCGGCGGCCTCTCTGTAACACTGATTGATCCAGACACTGTCAGCGAAACCAATTGCGTTCGCCAGCCCTTCTGCCGAACCGAGATTGGTTTTCCAAAAGCTGTCGTGCTCGCCCACCGATCCAATATGTTCTGGGGTCTCAACTGGCAGGGGATGCATTCAACGATTCAACAGCTCAAGAAGGGCTCCGAAGTTGACTTCGTCATCGGCTGTGTTGACACACGGAAAGCACGCCGCGCGATTAACAAGTGGGTACTGGGCTCGCGAACTCTGTACTGGCTGGATCTCGGGAACGATGCATCCAGTGGGCAATTCGTGCTCGGGCAGCCTAGCAATTCAGCGAACCGGAAAAAGAAGCATCGCCTGCCAACAGTTGCCGAGCTGTACCCGGAAATCCTCAAGCGCGACAAGAAAGGTGACGATCTGCCCTCGTGCAGTGCGGCCGAAGCGCTGACCCGGCAAGAGCCATTCATCAACCAGAACCTTGCCTACCAAGCGTTGGGAATGCTCACTCGCTTACTTCGACACGGCTCATTGTCGTATCAGGGCGGGTTTTGCAACCTGTCGACCGGCCAGCTCGTGCCAATCCAGATCCACGCCGACACGACTCGGAACCGCGATTCACGCCGCAGGGGGTGCGGAAGCCGGCTACCTAAAAAGCGTCAAGGCGATGCCGCAATAGCCAAGTGCCAAACATAGTAGAGCCGTTATGCCAATCGCCACGCACGCTGAATACAACCGTCGCAATTGGTCATCCGCATCGGGGCCAGCTGCCCCCTGAAAGTAGATATGGTAGGCAGTAGTCGCCAGGAGTTCAAAAGCGACACATAAGCAAGCACAAATGCCTAAAAGAAGAAGCTCCGGCGCCCAAAGCTTGATGCTACGGCCTGCCACAAGATTATGAGAGTTAGCAACCAGAAAAACCATACTCCCGGTCGAGAGTCCCAACACCAGTTTCGCAATGGTGAAATAACGCTTTAGCGTCGGTTCAAAATCGTGCCGGCGATTCTCAAACCCGTAGAAGGTGCATGGAGCAAGGCTCCAGCACGCGCGGTACGCGAGGAAATAGAGGTAGGCTGGTAGCAACGCAAAGACGCAAACTGTGAAGGCCATCAGAGACTCCATGGAAACACGTTATCGGCGTACTCCCACATCATAGGGGACCGCGACGTGGACGGGTTAAACCCAGAATCCTGCATCATTACGGAACTTCTTGGAAGCTTTCTTTTTCCGTTTCCCCATATTGCCTCGGTCGATCATCGCCTCATAGCCGTACTCAACGCAATCGATCCGAATCTGCCCAAATGAGAACTGCTGGAACTTCATAGCGGACCTCAGGTAAAGGATACAGCCAGCCGGTTGTGGTCCATCGAGGTCCAGTCCGGGTCTCACCTCTTCAAGACCACAGCTGTTATCGCACCACACTTCCGATAGAGACACTTCTTATGCCTATACAAGCAATACAACACATCCGCCGGATGCGCGGCGGCGCGCAGAGCCATCTGATGCGCTGCGCAGATGGTCATTATTATGTTGTGAAGTTCCAGAACAATCCCCAGCACACGCGAATTTTAGTAAACGACTGGATCGGCACACGGCTGGCAGAAATGATCGGTCTTCCGGTTCCCATCGTGGACGTCATCAACATGAATCCGTGGCTAATCGAGCACAGTCCGGACCTGCGCATCGAACTTTGCGGGCGGAAGACGATGGTTACGCCAGGCCTATCGTTCGGCTCACGCTATGTGGTATCACCCGACAAAGGCGAGGTGCACGACTACCTGCCGGAAACCTTGATCGGACAGGTGCGGAATCTGAGCCAGTTTGCCGGGATGTTGGCGGTTGACAAGTGGACCTGCAATGCGGACGGTCGTCAGGCAGCGTTCTGGAAGCACTTGAGAGAACGCAAGTTTACCGCCAGTTTTATCGACCAGGGATACTGCTTCAATGCTGGCGAATGGAGCTTTCCGGATGCTCCATTGCGCGGTGTTTTCGGTCGGAATGATGTATATGCGGGTGTTACGGGGTGGAATAGCTTCGAGCCTTGGCTGAGCAGAATCGAAGGCTTTCCAGAGCATTCGCTTTGGTCGATTGTCGATCAGATTCCTCCTGAATGGTACGGCGCTGCTCAGGACGAACTCGACCGGCTATTGTCGCAGTTACTGGAGCGGCGGTCGCTGGTTCGCGACTTAGTTCTTTCCTTCAAGAATTCGTTCCGAAATCCCTTCCCGAACTGGCGAGTTGCTATTGGTATTGAGCATGAGGATTGTCCTCGAAGCACGTGGCAATGAGTATTCAAGCAAGCCGTTAGTGGTGCGATTCTGATAAGCGCTCAGGCAGGATTGACGACTGACGGCCGATCAGTCGGCTAAAACGGGAAGACCGCACAACTATTGATTGGTTCTGACTGGCCGAGTGCTAGTTGTGTGCCGGACTTAAGGATCAGGAGATTCGACACACGGAGTCATTAAGCCAGCTGTGGCATTCCAGGGCGAGGTCCATGGTGGCGGCGCCGTGAAAGTGAAATCAGGAAAGGGCAATAAAAGCTCAGGGCCGCCTCCCCGCAGAGTGTCCGTTCAGGACATGATTGCCGAGATTCGCGCCACTTTTGACCTCAGCAACGAAGAAGCGCTCCACATCAAGCAGGTAACCGAGGAAAAAGCGGCTGACCCCATCATCCACGCTACGGTCCGTACACACCGGGAAGACCATGTCTATTTAGACGGTGCTTATCGAGGTCAAGTAAATGGCGAGATTCAGGGCGCTTACGACAATCGCGGACGTTATGAAGAGCTGTCAGACCCAAACTACACAGATGCCGACGGTATCATCGATATTATGTCCGTGATCGTCATCCGGTACCACCTATCATCCGTCACCTGAAACATCGTTGCCTGGATACGAAGCAAAGGGTAAACCATAGATTAAGATGTGGCTGTCATGATCTTGTCAGACAACGAGACCAAGGTTGATCTCCTTAATAATGAGGCGATCGCCAAGACAATCGTTACGTTGCTACGAGAGAGACCGGAACATCCGGTAACTGTCGGGGTGCACGGTGATTGGGGCGCGGGAAAATCGAGCGTCCTGGAGATGATCGAGGCTTCCCTCAATGCCCAGGAAGGCGTTCTCTGTCTCAAATTCAATGGCTGGCGCTTTCAGGGTTTCGAAGACGCGAAGATTGCGCTGATCGAAGGTATCGTTACGGGCCTGATTGAAAAGCGCCCGCTCCTGACGAAGGCCACCGAAGCGGTCAGGAATATCCTTCATCGCATCGACTTGCTAAAAGTCGCCAAGAAAACGGGCGGCCTCGCCCTCACCGCGTACGCCGGTCTCCACGGTCTCGGCGCGAACGCCTTCGCCATTCCGGTTCTGCTCAATTCGTTGGAGGGGTGGGTTACCGATCCAACAAAACTCACGAAAGAAAACGTTGAATCCGCGCTGTCGGGTGCCAAGGATATTCTCAAGCCTGATGCTGAAGCGAAGAACGTCCCAGAAGAGATAGCCGGCTTCCGGAAAGCTTTTGATGAACTCCTGGAAAAAGCCGGCATCAACCAGCTCGTTGTGCTTATCGACGATCTCGACCGCTGTCTTCCTGACACGGCGATCGAAACCTTGGAGGCAGTGCGGCTTTTCTTATTCACTTCCCGGACGGCCTTCGTGGTTGCTGCGGATGAAGCAATGATCGAATATGCGGTCCGCAAACACTTTCCCGATCTCCCCGATACCACCGGGCCGCAGACCTACGCCAGGAATTACCTCGAAAAATTGATTCAAGTTCCGTTCCGCATTCCCGCTCTCGGGGAGACCGAGACTCGCATTTATGTCACTCTGCTGTTCGTCGGAGCCGAACTGGGCGAAGACGCCCCCGAATTCGCGAAGCTCATTGCCGCAGCGCGCGAGCGACTGAAGCGTCCTTGGAAGGGTGCGGTCCTTGACGCGGCGACCGTAAAGACGGCATTGGGCACCAAGGCTGATCGTGCTCAAAACGCTTTGATCCTGAGCGCGCAGATCGGACCCATTCTGGCGGGCGGAACCAAGGGAAATCCCCGCCAGATCAAGCGGTTTCTAAACACGCTGCTGCTGCGTCAGTCTTCCGCCAACGCCCGCGGCTTCGGCGAAGACGTGAAGCTGCCGACACTCGCCAAGTTGATGCTCGCGGAGCGCTTTATTCCTAGGTTGTTCGAGCAGATTGCCACGTCGGCTGCATCCGACCCCAACGGAATTTGTACCGACTTGGTTCGATTGGAAGAGGAAGTATCAGATCGCAAAGAGCAGTCTCCAAAATCTATCGCTGCTGCGGAGGCGAAGGGAGCTTCTGGTCCCAAGGCTGTGTCCAAGCCCGAAGTTGTGAAAGCCGCAGAGAGTGCACACCTGACCGAGTGGACTTCGTCTCAGGCAGTGCGTTCATGGGCGAAGATCGAACCTGCGATCGGCGCTACGGATTTGCGGCCGTATCTTTTCGTCGCTAAAGATCGCAAAGATTACTTCGGAGCCACCACGATTCTTGGACAGCTCGCCACTGTCGCGGAGAAGCTGCTCGGCTCGAAATTCGTGGTCCAGGGCTTTGAGACGGAAGTGCGGCAGCTCGCTGTTCCAGAGGCCGCTCAGGTTCTCGACCTCGTCCGCGCCCGGATCGTGGGGGGCGATACTTTCGACACGGAACCCGCCGGAGCCGCAGGAATAGCGGTATTGGTCAAGGCACACCCGGCGCTGCAGGGAAATCTGCTCGAACTTTCTGGAAGAATTGCCACGGCAGAGACTGGGTGCGTGGGCATGCACCGGTTGGGAAGGCGTGATCAAGGACCCGGACCAGAGCCGCAGATATGATCAATTGCTCGAAGCATGGAAGCGCGACGGTAGCCAGTTTCTCAAGGTCGCAGCGGGCACCGCGCTCCGTACACGCAGTCAAGGAGTGCAGCACTAGTGGGTACTTCAAACGCAAACGGGGGCCAGCGCGGCGACAGGCCGCTCATCCCGAGCTGGCTACCGTCCGATGGCAGCCCACCGCCAGCTCCCCAGCCACCGCCGCAACCGCCTGTGCCAGCGCCGGCCGATCCGGCGGCGCCGCCTCCACCGCTACCGACGCCCACGCCCCCTGCGCTTCCCCCAATACCTCCGGCGGCGGCAGCCGATAGATTCACTGCGGCGCGTGGCAATTTTTCGCGCTTCGCCGGATCAGGCGGCTCCGATCGCGCGAGTCTGGGCAGGGCTCTATCAAGTTATGTGTCTTCGGCATCCCGTGGCAGCCGGACGGCCGCACAGCGAATGGCAAGGTCCCCGGCCTCCGGTGTTCCGCTCCTCAGTTTTCTTTCTGGTGCCGTAGCCAACGGTCCGCGAGAAGCCCTCCGCGCTCTCAACCTCGAAAGGCTTGCGGGCCGGCCCGATTGAAGAAGTATTCATCGGCCTTATGGAATATGTCTGCCCCGAGGGCGGCACAGTCGATGAAGGAATCGCGCGTGATGCTTTCATCGAGACAATCGCTGATTTGGCAGAAACCGGGATTTCCGACTTTGACAGCCTCACGGCTGACCAGATGCAAACGATCTTTGAACTCTATGCGACCCACGCGATCGAGACGCGCCTGTGCAACGACATCGGGATGAAGTCCATCACTCTGCCGTCTGATGCGGCACAGGCGGCATCGGTCCAGCGACAACTCCTGGACTTCGTTCGCCGCAGCGTGTCGGATTCGCTGACTCAGGCGCGCGCAGGCATGCAGGCACTCACACCTGAACGGGTTTTCGGATTTGTTACCCGCGTTTACGAACAGGCTTACGCGATCATGCAGACCATGGCCGAAGCGGAGGCGGAAACCCCATGAGGCGCCACCTTATCGTCGGACGTTTCGGCAATTCTGATCGAGCGGTTATTCCAACTGCTGATGAAGAGGTGTCAACTCGATTGGAGTTCGTCGTTTCCAAGCGCCGCCTTGAACACGACATAGGCGGTTCCCTGGACGACCTTTCAAAGATCGGGGTTTTTCCCTCCGAGATCGGGCTTGATCTTCTCGTCCTCGCGGCACACGTGCAAGCCGCCGATACGCGGATTTCGCGATCCACAGAATCACAGGACGACTGGACAAGAGAGATTCGCCTCGTGGTTCCTGTGAGCGATGCTACACGGTGGAACACCACGATACCGCTGCTTCAGCGTCTCCTCAATTTCCTGACGGGCGACCGGTGGACGGTCGGGTTCAGGCCGCGGCCAGCCGGATTTGAGAAAGCGGTTCGCGACAAGCCGCCGCAATTAATACCTCCAGCCTTTGACAGTCTCGCTCTATTTTCAGGAGGCCTTGATAGCCTGATCGGCGCGATCAACTCCCTGGAAGAGGGAAAGACCCCTCTTCTGATTAGTCACGCCGGAGACGGCGCCACCAGTGATGCGCAGAATAAGCTCTTCGAAGCATTGAAGAAGAATTATCCGAAACAGAACTTTTCTCGTTTGCGAATCTGGATGGATTTTCGCAACTGGGGTGTCAAGGGAGTCGAATCCGAGAAGACGACGCGGGGACGCTCATTCCTTTTTTTTGCGACGGGCGTCTTTGCTGGCACAGGTTTTGACGGAAACTTCGTCCTCAGGGCACCAGAGAACGGCCTCATAGCGCTGAATGTTCCGCTCGATCCTCTGCGCCTGGGCGCATTCAGCACTCGGACGACCCATCCTTTTTATATCGCGAGATGGAATGAACTTCTGGGCGTCCTTGGGATCTCGGGTCGCATCGAGAACCCCTATTGGGACAAGACCAAGGGGGAAATGGCGGCAGGCTGCAAGAATCCGGCCCTGCTTGCGAAGCTCGCCCCCAAGTCGCTCTCGTGCGCGTCTCCGACGAAGGGGCGATGGCTTGGCCTAGGTACAGGCCATTGCGGCTTCTGCTTGCCCTGTTTGATCCGCCGCGCGGCGCTTCTCAGCACGGGGGACAGCACCAAATACGCCTTGTCGGACCTTACCGCTCGTGAACTCGATACTCGCGACGCTCAGGGGCAACAGATACGCTCCTTCCAATACGCGATCGAGAAACTCCGGCAGAAACCAAAACTAGCGACACTCTATATTCATAAGCCGGGACCATTGTCGGACGAGTCCCCAGCTCGCCAGGCGGCACTTGCCGGTGTTTACAAGCGTGGACTCGCCGAGCTTGCCAAATTGCTCGCAGGCGTCCGAGCCGCCCCGAGCTAGTCTTCCATGAAATCTGCCCTCGTCGATTTTCACTGTCATCTCGATCTGTTCCCCGACCCGGTTTCCGGTGTGCGAGACGCCGAGGCGGCCGGTGTCTACACCCTGACGGTGACGACCACGCCGAAGGCATGGCCACGCAATCATGAACTTACCCACGGAACGCGGTATGTCCGGGCCGCTCTGGGGCTTCACCCTCAACTCGTAGCCGAGCGTTCAGCTGAAATTACCTTGTGGGAAGAGTATCTGCCCCAGGCGGGCTACGTCGGCGAGGTCGGACTGGACGCAGGCCCCCGTTACTTTCGTTCCCTCGACTTGCAGAAAGAGGTATTCACTCGGGTTTTGCAGAAATGCGCAGAGGCGGGCGGCAAGATTCTGACTGTGCACAGCGTCCGAACCGCGACATTAGTTCTCGACCTGATCGAGTCACACCTTCCGCACCAGCAGGGCAAGGTTGTTCTCCACTGGTTCACAGGCTCCAAGTCAGAAGCCCGTCGCGCCGTTGACCTTGGCTGCTATTTTTCGATTAATGGCGCCATGCTCCGCAATGATCGAGGCCGCAATCTTGTTCTAGGCGTCCCCTACGATCGCCTCCTCACCGAAACCGATGCACCGTTCACAAAGGTTGGTGACCGGCCAACAGCACCGACTGATGTCAAAGAGACAGTCGAGGCGCTCGCGACGCTGCGCCATGTGCCGCCTGAAGTTATGGCGCAAACAATACGTTCTAACCTGCGCGCTCTGCTGGACGCTGCAGGTGGGCCTGCGGACAATTGATAAGCCAAGTTCTTCCTAGGAAACAGGACTAGCCGATAACCAAGCCTTCTCAGCTTCAGCGATGACACGGTCCCGTATCGCGTCCGACTTTGTCCCGATCACGGTCGCTTTTGCGCCGGCATGGTTGATCGATCCTCCGAGCTGATAGCAGGCTTTCCCGTCAACCACGATGAATCTGTCGTGGAACTGTGTGGAACATTTCACCTCAATCCCGCCGCGCTGTTGCTGCAGTTTGCGCAATGCCAGCTTAAAGTTGCCCTTCAGATGTTCGGTCAGAACCCTGATCTTCACTGAAGGTTCGAGACCGGCGAACATATCCAGCAGATCTTCATCAACGTAGGGGTCGATGACCAGAATTTCCTTCTGACCCTGACTCACGATGTTGCTAATCATCCGATAAGCGGTGTACCCCTCGCCTTTGGCGATGAATACCTCCTGCTCATCGTATTCGACATACGATTTCCCCTCGATGGCCGCGATGCCTTTGTCAGTCACCCGCACCCAATCATCCGGGACGACCAGGTCTTTGCCTGTCGGGGTGATCAGGCGAAGTCTGATGAGGTCACCCCAAATCCAGATCAGCGTTTCCTTCTCATCCTTGGTTAAAGTAATTTTCAGCCATCGCTCAAAGTCGCCGGGGGCATCCCTTCCGATTGTGTTGTACTTCTCGACGTGCTCCCGTTCTTTGTTCTCCTTGTAGATGAACTGGAGGAGCTTGTATTTGAGAGCCTTCTCGCTGAACGAAATCAGTCCGTTGCTCTCGATAACCTCGCGCAGCGCATCAGTAAGCTTTGCATGCAGTTCCTGGGAATACCGGCTTCCCGGTGGAGTCTTGTTGTCGCGCACATCATCAAGGAATTCTCGGGGAAACCGGACTCGTCCTTCGCGGCCTTGACCGCTCAGTTCCAGAGCATACGATGTGTGATCAAAGTCATAACCGGCGGCAGAAACCGACAGGCCTGGGTCAATGGAGGCTAACCGCGCCTGGATAACATCAATCCCCGGCACTTCTTTCAAGTCGATCTGTCCAGTACTCATCCGCGTTCTCCTGTTTCCTGTTCACTGCTTTCGGCAGGAACCAACCGCCCAAACTAAGTTTTCTGCGCCCGCTGATACGCGTATGTATCAAAAATGAAGTTGCTGAACGTCATCGCTGCATTGACGATTAGCGCGGCATGGTGCGCCGCAGGCTTGTATTCCCGAACGTGGCGATCGCCCATCTTGTTGCTCAGGCCGGACAGGCCGCCGATGATACTTATGAAACCCGTGAGCGTCTGCTTCAGGCTGTTGCTAATCTTCGGGTTCTCGGGCGAGAGATTCAAATGCTTCTGCAAGCGTTTGTACAGTTTCGGCAGATCGCCGTCATAGTCAGGCGCATTGGCATCGAATTCTTTCTCGATTGCGGCGAGAACAGCCTCGACCAGGGACCGGGCGTTCGTGATAGCGCCGTCATAGTCCCCCTGATTCATCTTGGTCCGGCACTTCTCGATTTGCTCCATGATGAACGCGTGTGAAAGATGACTGGGCTCCAGTTTTACATCGACGACGATCTCTCCGCGCGTCTTGTCGACGAGGTCGTAGCCTTTTCCGTGCGGCACGATCTCGTATCCGTCGAAAGCCAGGAACTCATTGAGGTATGTCAGCGCATCCTGCAGATTGGCAGGCTTCTCTTGCTTCGTTTCCTTGTCATAGACGGTCGCGCCCATGAAGTCCCGCGGATCAACGGCAGACAGAATGACCTTCTTCATTGTCGGCGTTCCGTTGAACTGGCGGATGCACTCTTCGGCGAACATCCATCGCGATGGGAAGCCCTGACCATACGTATGGCTGGTGCCGCACTCGTTGAAGAAGCTGACGAGCTTTGGCCCTCCCCGGTACGGCGAAAGCCCTTTATCGCCCGTGATGATCTCCCCGAGCCGCTTGACGGTTCTTTCCGAGAGTTTCATAGTGTCCTGCTTTTCTTCAGAGCGCCGCCCGCATCCTGTCGGCCACTGCTTGCTCCCGCTGATATTGGTCGCGTGAAAGTGTGAGTTCGTTTTCTGTCAGATTCGCGAGAAATCCGAACCCTCTGACGCAATCGCGCGTGATGCTGTCGCGATCAATGTTCATCGCGCGGTTCAGGAGCTGGCGAAGATCATCCCAGTCGAAGTCTCGGCCATCCTCGAATTTCTGGATCAGGCGCGCCGGATCAAACGTATCCCGAGCTTGCCAGAGCTTCAGCACGACAAGGCGGCGGATGCGTGCTTGGTCGAGCGGGCGCGTGGCAAACATTCCCAGGTCATAGATGTCCCTCGCCTTGTTCCGCTGATAGCAGGCGCGGATTTTCTCCGCGAGGATTTCGGCAAGGGCAAGGCAGACGATTTCAGCCGGCGCGAACGGGAGGAACCTGAAATAACTCTGGTCGATCTGCGCCAGCCGCTCTGTCGGCAGCGTCGGTGTTTCGCGGCGGCTGATCTGCAGCTTGATTTCGCTGCCACCCTGATTCCAGTCATGCGAGTATGTCGGATTGACGCCCCAAGAAAGGCCATCCTGGGTTTCGTAATAGCTACCGTCCGGAATACCGAACTGGATTCCGTGATAGAGCTGCTCGAACGCCGCCATCATGTCGAGTATCACATCCTCGTGATCATGCTCCTCCGTTCCCGTGAAATCCAGATCGGTCGAAAACCGGCCCGGCGCGCCGATGAACATTTTTCGCAGGCAGGTGCCGCCTTTGAAGGCGAGCCTGTCCAGAATGCCGCGGTCCGAGAGAAGCTGAAGCAGGAAGGTTAGCACCACTTCCTTCTCCGCGATCATGATGTCGCGCAGCCCCGATTCATTGGAGTAACGCTGCACCTGTGCCTGCGTCAGCATTTCTAGCTGTCCTTCCTCACGCTTTTGCGGCGGCCGAGCCCTGCACTGTCGTGCAGCTCTTCACGCGATACGTTTACGAACAGACGCCAGGTCTTGTCATAGCCGATGGCGTCCTGCACCTTGTGGTAATGCAGGGGGCCGAGCCGGGCTCTCGTGCTGCCGCCGCCGGTCATGTCGATCAGGCGCTCACGTATCTCGGCGGGGATGTCGGCGGCGGCATGATCGGCGAGCCAGCCAAAGCGCCGCACGAGCGCGCCAGACTCAATGCGTTGGAGATAATTCACCACCTTGTTCCAGTCGAACCGGCGGCTGCCGGTCGCAAGGATCATGGCGGCTTCGCCCACCCCGCCCGCGAGCGCTGGGCGGTCGACGCAGTCGATGGCGGTCTTCTCCCGGTCGGAAATCATCACCTTGTAGCCGAGCACATCGACCGGCTCGAACCCAAAAAACTTATCCAGAGATGGATTAACGATCCGCACGCGCGCCTCTCCTACTTCGCGGGCGCGCACCCGCACCGGCGTTACGACGTAGATCACGTTGCGGTGCTGTGTTGTCAGCCCGTAGTGGGCGGCGGCAGTGCTGAAGCCGATGTAATAAGGATCGGCGACGCGGCTGGCCAGCGCCAGAAGATTGCTGTCGCCGAGCGCGTCCGGTCCCTGCTCCGGCGGTATAAGAAGATACTCGCCCCAGGTCGCCCGCTGCAGCCAGCCTTTGCGGCGCAGGGATTCAATCACATGGTCGGCAGCCTTGGCGCTTCCGCCCAGCAGATCGACAATCTCCGACCGCGTTGCCTCGCGCCGACCCCGTTCGGTGAGGGCCAGCACGACCTT
The DNA here is from genome assembly GCA_963794545.1 of uncultured Acidobacteriaceae bacterium. Lineage (GTDB taxonomy): Bacteria > Acidobacteriota > Terriglobia > Terriglobales > Acidobacteriaceae > Bog-257. Next base: position 1,081,113 of record CAWCEH010000003.1, on the reverse strand, counting down.
GCTTTCCTGCGTCGACAGTGACCGTGTCAAGGGATCCATAAGGCATTCTCTGTAACGAAACCCCCCATAAGAGGGGGTTTTGATGAAAAGTATACCGGAATCGCCTTCCCCTGGCAGCATAAAAAGTTAAAATGCCCCTAAAAAGGGGGTTTTGTTACAGGGTTGCATGAAGTTGACGATGGTCCCTTAGGGTGGTCTTGCCCAACTCTGAGAATTGAGCGGTAAGGCGAATAAACAGCGAATGTAATAAAATCGCTATCGTGACCCTGAAAGCCTGCACCGTCGTTGTCCACGACCTAAACGACACCGCCCACGCGGTCGACGTGACCGACGAGACGCTGTATGAAGCGGTCGCCCATGCCCTCGCGACGGTGCGTGGTCACGACTGGGTCAGTGACATCGTACGCGGACTGACTACCGTCACCGTCAAGGTTGGGAATCCCGAGGTTACGCATACCGTCAAGGTTCAGGATTTTGAAAACTGGCTGAACAGAGGCTGCAGTAGCCCGAAGGAAATGGCGATGAAAGCGCGCTTGAGACAGATGCTCGGGATGGGCAGGTAATAATTAAGGATCAAATGCTCTTGAGTCCGGCGCCGGCTCCGCCGTCGGCGCTACTCCGACTCCGCCGAAGTCACCTGGGTTCATGGGAGAATATTGGCTGTGCAGGAAGCAAGAACTCAGCCATGACCACCTATCTTGGATTTTCGGCATTCGTCCGGGGCATCGAATACCAGGCAGCAGCCGTCTTCAAATTGAATCGCGGCGATGCCTACTGTTGGTATGGTGACCATCCAACATCCGGGCACCTCGCGGTATTCGACCTCGTCTCGGCTAAGCAGCACTTCGTTTCAGGCTCATGGCAGGCACACGGCAGCCGCCACAGGAGCGGGGAGCGTCACCAGAAGTTGGTGACCGGTCGTTGCCGAGTTAATGTCGGCGACTACCGCGACACACCGATCGAGGATTTGATTTCGGATAGTTCGATCCGCAGCGTAACGGTGCCGTTGATAGATCCGTTCGAGTTCTGGCCGGTGGATTGTCCAGTATGGCCGGCTGTCATATCTCCTCACACGTTAACAGGAGCAGACTTTGGCGAAGATGTTGATGGCGTCGTGCTGCACGGTTACACCTGTCGCCACGACCGCGTGGATGATCTGATCGCCAGATGGCGAAGGATGACTGCTAAGTCGTGGACTGCTTGCGATGGGGAATTCGACTTGGTGGTTCTGGCAGAAGTTGTAAGAATTCCTAATCCGCCACGGCCGATATAGAGGGAGCCAGGGATCATTTTCGCTTGCCCGCGATCCGACTTGAGCTTTTGTGGTGCGCGAATACGGAGCCGTCACGGCAATGCCCCGGCAGACCATGCGACTGACATTCCAACAGTCGCATGCACGTCGCCAGACCCGAAGTCCTCTGAATTTGTGTGCAAGCAGTGTGCATCCCAGGACGAATGGCTGGCGGGTGCCTGGCCAGAGCACCCGGCTTTGGATCAAGAGGTCGGTAATGTAGTCGTGCTTGAAGCCCAATCGTTTCAAGCAGGACTCAGAACACCCGGTTCTTTGGATTCCCATTTCCAAAGGTCTGGGGCGTGGCGATGGCCCGCCCTACGCTCAATCGGCAAAGGGCATATGCAAGTCTATGAGATGATGACAGTTAGAAGGACCGAGAGAGAAATCGAAGGGAAGTCGCGCACATTTTCTTAACAGATGTCCGTACTACACAGTAGCAGGTGTAGGTTGCTCGTATGCGGGTAGGACATATAGATGGAAAAACAAACCGGAAGACCCTCGAGCTTGAGGCAACGCGCGGCCACTCTGGAAAAACTCTTTCAGGAGCTTCCACCCCTCGGGTCGGATGATTATCTGGCCCATGTGGTGAGCGCCCCGACCGATGAGCTCCCGCCTGAGGTACTGGTGCGTGCCTTTCGTCAACTTCCGTCCGACAGCCTTTCGAGCCGAGCGACCCTTCGGCGGCTACTGGGACGGCGCCCGGACGGCAGCGGAGAGTACGTTGGACCTCTCATCGCCTATGCTCGCTACGTGCACCGAGCGGGTTCCCCCGATAGTTATGAGGATCTATTGCAGGATGCCTTTGTGCACATAATGAAAACCTTGCCCGGCTTCCGTGGTGCTTTGGCCGAACGGAGCTGGAATAGCTTCTGCCGTAGAGAATTGATCGATGCTTGGCGTGGCCGGTATGGGCGGCGGGGAGAACGCCTTCCTCGAGAAAAATCCTTGGAAGTACCCGACGAAGACGATCCCACCGATCGTCTGACCTGGTTGACAAAGCCACCGGAATGGCATGTTGACCTTAAGGGGAACCAGGTGGAGGCGATTGAGAAGATCGCAATGAAAGTGCTGCAAGAAATTCCGGACGAATTTATCCGCTCGGTTGCACAACGAGCGTGGTTCAGCAAACAGCAACCGGCCGTGTCGGGAGCTGGTGCCGCCGAGGGTGAGGCAAGCCTCACCTCGCTGTTTCCCGGCAAGAGCAGATTTCAAATCATGCGGGCTTTACGTCATGCCAAAGCCCAGCTGGCAGCGGCCTTGTTGGACGATCGTGACCTCGATCTTGGCCCTGACCTCGATGCCCTTCTGCTGCGTTTGAGTGGCAGAACGAGGGGAACATCGAGCGCTGCAAAGGAGATGAAGAAATGAAAGATCAGATGAATATCGATCGGTTGGGAGAACTGTTCGCGGAGATCGAACAAGCGTGGTTGGATCACGGGGATCGTGCGATTGTGTATCGCCTGAGCGAACAGCATCCTGAATTTCGTGAACTGTTGTACGAGTTCTTTGACGATCTGGTGCTTGGACCAGAAGAGTCGCTGGACTCACCTAACTTCGTCGAAGCCGAAGATCGAGTACAACAATGGTTGGAGTCGACGGGCTTTGATATCGCTCGACAGGCGGCAACTCAGCCCAGTACATCCTCCACTACAACCATGGATAGCGATAGTGTTGTCTCGTTGGCAGAAGCCAAAACAGAAGATTTAGACACTAAACAAGTGGAAGGTAAGAATGATTCAAAGGAAGGATCGATCGAGGTCAAGCCCTCCGGCCAGTCTCACATTACCAACTTAGTTTTGTTCTTACGGGACCGCACCAAGCTTAAGATACCTTCGATTGCGGCAAGTCTGAACAACATGACGACAGAATATCTGGTTCTGATCAGCCGGCACCCTAACATAGTGCCCGCCGCAGTTAAGAAGACACTTGCGACAAACATTGAACAAGTATGGGGTATACCTCTGAATGACTCAATCCAGTGCCTTAGTGTAGAACCAAGGTTAGTTAGAGCAGCGTCACGGTCTCGACCATTTTCGCCGGAGCCACAAACATTTGAAGAATTACTAGATCGCTCCGAGCTTAGCCAGGAACAGAGATCGTTCTGGGTACACCTGCAGCAATAGACAATGACTTCATCGGTAACTGAGGCGAGGCGTCGCGGCCGTGAGGAGCGAGCAAGATTCGCCGTTACCAATGACCGTCTGTTTGAATCACTACAGGTGTGGCTTTCCGATGAATGCGGCATTGAACTGGTTGCAACCAATGGCAATTCTTTCCTGCAAGGCGGGCGCGCGGAGATTGTTCCCGCAGAAGGGTGCCTATACTACGACCGCAAACTGGAGAACCATCCCGCCGAGTTGCTGGAAGTCATCGCCCACGAATATGGTCATCTGATACTGCACCACAATCAGTTCGGGGTGGCAACGCAAGATCTCATTCGTGGATCTGCCTTCCTCAACGCCGGGTCATCGGCCCTGTCCCGCTATAGCCCGAAATCGCAACAGGAAGCAGAGGCCAGCGCATTTGCCTCCGAGTTCATATGTCCAGCGCGGGATGTTTTCCGGCAGTGGCGGGAGAATGGCACGGGTTCCTTATCGGACCTAGTCCGCACCTTTGCGGCAACCGATTCTCTGGTTCTGCTTCAACTCGCCGAGGGTCTTTACGAGCACCTCGCTGGCACCAGTAAAAGCGCTTCAGACAGCAGCGATGAGAAACCGACGCCCGAACAAGAGGAAGCAGCGACCGCCTGCGGGTCTCCTATCCTTCTCGACGCTGGTCCCGGCACCGGAAAAACCCGGACGCTGGTACGACGAGTCGTTTATCTGGTTCAGGAAAAGCAGGTCGAGCCCGAGAAGATTCTGGTGCTGACATTCAGCAATGAAGCAGCTGGCGAGCTTCAGGAAAGAGTCGAACATAGCCTTGGTCGAGAGATCGCGTCACGAATCCGGATTGCGACCTTTCACGGTTTTGGCGTGGTTCTACTGCAGGCATTGGGACATCACGCGGCCCTGGATGCTGACTTCTCGATTCTGGACGAAATCTGTCAGCAGGAACTGGTGAGCGAGCTGCTTGGATCGACGGACTGCGAGGCGCTCCTCGATATCAAGGATCCCGATCAAACCGTTACGAACATTGTCGAGCAGATCAACTTCTTGAAGGACCGACTGGTCGGCCCCACTGAGCTCGCAACCGCGATCGCACGATGGAAGCCGAGCGCGGCTGATCGTGATGCCGTCGCTCGCTCCCAGGCGCTGCTCCGTATCTTTGAACAATACGAGCACACCAAGAGCGCAAATCACTCCGTCGATTTCGCAGACCTGATCTGGATGCCGTACCGGCTGTTTGAAAGCCGTTCGGACTTGCGCGATGCGATTCGCCGGGACTTTCCCTGGGTTCTGGTTGATGAGTACCAGGACGTTTCCCGAGCCACGGCACTTCTGTTGCGACAGATCTGCGGCTCGGAAAATCCACCTTGGGTGGTGGGTGATGCTCGACAGGCTATTTACCGTTTTCGCGGCGCAGAACCGGGAAACGTACATCAATTCGGAGAGGATTTTCTAGGCGCTCGAACGCACCACCTGTCGGAAAACTATCGATCCTCTCCCGAGATCATTGCTCTGATCAATCGGCTTGCCGAGTGGCTCGAAAATCCAGCCAGCACAATCGAGCCTCCACCGCGCTGGCGGTCGGGACGGGCTGTAGCGAGTTTTGGAGCGACACCAGCATCGCTTGCCTCCGCCACGAGTGACGCAGCGGAGCGGGATGGCATCGTCAGGGCTATTCGCCGATGGATAACCGATGGGTTAGCCGCCGATGAGATCGCGGTTCTTGCGCGGCGCAACGTCGACGTCCGCAATATCGCCGTTGCGTTAAAGAAGGAAGGCATCCGTGCCGTCACCAGCGGCTTGCTGACGGCCGAGGGGGCAGGTGGCGATCTCACCGCGGTGTTATCCGTCGTCGATACCCACCAGGCGGTCGCGCGCGTTACTTATGCACTTTATCGAAGTCGAGTACAGTCGTCGGTTTTGAACGATATCATCAGCCAATTGCTGGCGGCCGATGTGGAGTCTGGGGTTGAACCGGCTTGGTCCGGCGATGACGCGACAAAACAAATCGCGGGCGAGATATGGAGACTCTGGCAGCAGCTTCGGGACTGTCTCCACAGCGGGGACGGCTGGTCGATCCTGTGCGACTTCCTGTTTTTTCAAGGAAGTTACCTCCGAAAACTTCTGGACCAGCAGGATCAAGCTGAATCTTCGGTTCAATTGGAAGAGATTCTCTCTGCCTTGTCTCTGGCAGCCAACTACCGCTTCAGCCATCCCCATGTTTCGCCACGTCGCTCAAGACTTGGACTTGCGGAACGGATGCGCGACTTAGTTACCCACAGCGCTCCGGGGCTGGTCGCCCCGCGCCCCTCGCCAGGTGCGGTTCGCGTAATGACCTGCCACGCATCGAAGGGACTGGAATTTCCGGCGGTCGCGGTGGCGGGCCAATCCTTGGCGGACATACGGCCGCCGAAGCCTTGCTTGCCTCCCGAACTTCGTTCCGATCCTGAGCTCGACAGCCTACAAGCAGAATCCTTGTTATTCGTGGGAGTGTCGCGCGCGGAACGAACGGTCTTGGTGTCCTACGCTAATTCGGCAAGCGGGAGTGCTCACGGCAGACAACGTCGGTTTCCGGGACTGCTCACTCGGCTTCAGAGCTCTGGCGTGCTGCCAAGGACGAACTGGTCACTCCCGGTCGAGCGAGAAGAGAAGTTCACTATAGGTCGTGTATGGGGAGGAGCCACCCCCGAAGACATCTCGATGTATTCCCTCGACCCGGGCACCTGCCGCATTCGTATTTATCTAGAAGAGCATCTCGGCACTCGATTCCTTGGCCGTACTAAGCCCTTATACAGGGAGTTCATTTATCGTGTCCGGAAGCTCCTTCGTCGTATTCTCCAGCTCGCCATCCAAGAGAGACACGTCGTTACGCAGGCGGAAGCCACGCAGATCTTTGAGGAGGAATGGCCTGCGGAGGAATCCGGAAAGCATCCGCACCCGCATTTGGCACTCTATCGGCCACGAGCCTTGCAGTGGGCCTGTGCCTTGGCCGCAGGATTTGATCCAAGCGAATTCCCGGGCGCGAAACTCCGGGAGGAACCCTTCCAATGGGCAGATAAAGGCGGAACCCTTCGTACTCTCAAGTTGCAGTTCATCAGCGAGTTCGAAGATGGCAAGGGAGAACACTATGCCATCGCACTCCAAGTGAAATCCCCGGACGACTCTCACGGCGATGTGAAGTGGTCGGAGTTAACAAAGGAGTACGAAAAGCTCCCCTTCGTCCTGCTTCAGGAACGCAATGGCAGAGTGCAGCCGCGATTATTTTTTGGTGATCAAGGTGTCATTCGTAGTTTCCGGTGGAGTACACGCAAAGCGACCAACCGCGAGCGGGCCTCGCAAGCGCGGACAACGTTTCACAATCTTTCCTCCGGCATTTTCGACGGCACCATGGACGATTGGGCTTGCGACCGATGTGCGTGCCGTACCATCTGCCCTGGCTGGCTCGGCGCCGTCCCTCCCGAAGACCCCACCCAGAGTTGACCTGCTGACCTCATCACCCTCTCGGCTGCGCCGAAAAACGTAATCCCAGCGCACACATGCGAGACGACTGTCCGTTTATATCAGTAGAGGCTCTGACACGAATCCGCATGGTCAGCCTCGCGGAGAATGAACATGAAGATCGATGAAGCCGCAAAAACTCCTGAGTCCAAGGGGGACCACCCATCCGGTCCGCCGACCATTCACATCCGTGTCCAAACCCCACGCGGGTTGTGGAGCATGGACCAACCCGCAGACGCTACCAAGCGACCTGTCTATGCAATCTCCACCAAGATTGAGCAGGTCATTCAAGACGCCCGTTCCGTGTTCAAGTTCGTCGAACAGGACAGCAAGTACACCTTGCTTCGTGGCGGAGAAGTTCTCGACCCGCAGCGGACCCTGGTGAGCTACAAGATCGAGGAGGACACACTGCTGGTCCTCTCCGTCCAGGGCGGGAATGCATGAGCGTGCCGGCCGACGTATCCCTGGAGGCCCTCCGAGGCGAGCTGATGGCCGCAGCACAATATGCTGCGGCCGCCGGGCTGGAGCTGGATGCCGGAGACCTGCGGGAAGATAACCTTCGATTCTACGTTGAGTTCAAGAACCAGAACTCAGACCAGTTCTATGCCGAGTTTTTTTTCCTCGAATATCCGTTGCACCCACCAACCATCGAGTTCGTAAGCCAGGATCGGCGCGAACGCGGTACCCATCGCCTGTATCCGCAAGGCTTTCATCCGACGCCCTGCATCTGCATGCGATACAACCGTAAGGCTTATAACGAGCGCGGGGGACCGCATGGGGATTGGCGGCTACTCGATTGGCGACTACCGACAGCTCATGGGGTCGCCATCGACACCCTTGCGCTGATGGTCAGCGATCTCCACTCCAAAATCTTGCAATCATCGGGAAGGATGGCATGAAGTCCGAGCGCCCAAAACTTATCTACATTAGCGAGGATCTGACCAGACGGACTGCGGCACTGCTCGATTCTTTCGCCGCAAACAGGCCGTCCGAAGGAGTGGTCTATTGGTTTGGGATTGAAAGTGCGGAATGCGCGGTGGTAACCACCCTAGTTGTGCCCGATGCCGATACCAGCGACGGATCGATTCGAACCTCGGTAGAGGCTAACGCTGGGGCCGTCGGCGTGATCACGAACTCTCCCTTGGTCTACCTCGGGCAGGCGCACTCGCACCCTGGGCAATATGTTGGTCACTCCGATGTTGACGACCATGAAACGTTTGCGAGGTTTGAAGGAGCTTTGTCGCTGGTCGTTCCCTGGTTTGGCCGATATGGGATCGATCTCGACCGGTGTGGTGTCTATCGGCACCTGGGAGGTCGGTTCCGGGAGGTGGATGACGTCGCCAAGCACCTCAGGATCCTGGCCGGGATGACCGACCTGCGAACGGGCAGTTGCGCACATAGAGGATGAGACTTATGCCGAACGATGAAAAGAATATTCGCGAACGCTGGCCGACCGCTGAGGACTTCTATCGGGACCGGGATCATCGCACGCAGTTAGAAGTTAGCGAGCTGCATCGCTACGTGTACCAGCCAGTTGAGATTCATGTCGATCGGGGTCTGGCTGGCGATGTGACAGTGCAACGGATGGCTTTGGTTGCAGCCAATCTGACCGCACGCTGGGCCAGAAATGTCCGCGTGGTGCTGCCGGCGACGATCGATCTCGTCTCTCCTCTCCATCGGTTTGGCGACGCAAGTTTAGGGAAGCGAATCCTGCGCGAGATGCGCGAGGCGGATCCCTTCGGAGACTTTGAGGTTTCAGAAATCGGTGTCGATCGCCCGGAAACGCTTCGGTTGTTCATCGGTCCCTGCATGACGAGCGACAAACGGGAGAGTGACTATACGGTCCTCGCCTCAGGCTGGAGTGCCTACGGCGTCCGTGATCTCACCACCGCGCCCGGCTTGGTCGAACCTGCAGCCGCTTCGGCCGCCGCCCTAGCCGGAGCACTCGGGGCCGGCGATATGTTCAAGCGAGCCATAGGACAGCCCCGTTCGGAATGGCTGGGAGACATCCGATGGTGCACCTGGACACATCATCTGGGACCGTGCGGTCTCTGTTGTCAGGCACCACCGATTCCGACTCATTTTGATCTTGGCAATCTACTGTTAGCCGGCGTGGGCGCGATTGGATCGGCACTGCTATATATTCTCGGCCTGATGCCAGTCACCGGGCGTGTTTCGCTTCTTGATCGCGATCGGGTGGAGACATCGAACCTGAATCGCAGCCCGCTGTTCACAGTCATGGACGTTGTCGGCATGCAGCGGAAGATCGACGTTGGCAAGGCGTTGCTAACCTCAATGGACGTTGAGTGCGAAACGGTGATGGGAACCTGGCGCGAACAGAGTGAGCAGCTTGTTCGGGAGCCGTTTGATGTTTGGGTGAGCCTGACAAATGAGGATGGTGCGTGGAGCGAGGTGCCTTTTCAATTACCGCCTATCGTGCTCCATGGCACCACCACCAGTGGATGGGGAGTTGGATTTGGACGCCACATTCCACGCGTAGAAGATTGCACGGCTTGTCGGCTACCTCGGCCGCATGTGGAGTTTCGGGGACCATGCTCGGAGGGCGAGATCTTCCTGGACGCAAAAGAACCCGTTCGCGCATCACTCCCATTCTTATCAACCATTGCTGCCGCCTTGATCGCAACCGAGCTGTTGAAGCTACCTTTTTCCAATGCTTCTTCACTGCCGAACGCGGTGCAGGCGGATCTGAGAATCGGATTGCCCGCCGTCGTAACGGCTCTCGTCGGTCCGACGGCCAACTGTCGTGGCTGCCAGATGGCCCAGCTACCACTTTGGTTAGAACGGGGTGGCCGAAGCCGCTTCGCGAGCATGTTCTCCCTTGGCAGATTAGCTGACCCTGAAGGCAGGGTTTATCCATAAGTTCAAAGTATCAATACGACGTGATGGACAATCTCACTCACGTCAGCAATGTCGGCCAAATCGTTGTTTGGTTTGACATTCGAAGATCGTCGCTGTTTGAACTCCCGTGGATTTCCATCGACACAGAATCGATGACTCCGGCGCCGACTGGCTGTCGGTTAGCCGGCACGTAGTGTTATCGCTAGCTCCCGACTCCGGTTCTGTGTGTCGGTAGTGAGCCAGCAAAAGCGGGATCGGCTCGCGATTCTAAGTGTTCACACCTGCCCCAGCTGTGCCGTTCCACCTTCTAGTTAGCGCTACTGCTACACTGGCCAACGGCTGATTCTCCTGAAAGGATCTCGTGAACCTAGAAGACATATTGGCAGAGCTGAGGTCACAACGCGCTCGCATCGACCAAGCTATTTCCGCACTCCAAGGAAGCGCCGGTTATTCGGCTCCTCGCCGTGGGCGTCCCCCGAAGTCACACGCTGCACCAACACTCGGCCAGACACGACGTCGCACGATGCCCCCACAGCTCGCAAGCGAATCTCAGACGCTATGAAGCGACGATGGGCAAAGTGGAAGGGCAAGTCTGCTCCGAAGAAGAAGACCAAAGCCCGTCCTGCAACGAGTGCCGCCGCCAGGAAGAAGTTATCAGCACTGATGAAAGCAAGTTGGGCTGCGAGGAAAAAGGCGAAGGCATAATCAAAGCTCTTAATTAGCTATGTCCGGACTCTCGCCTTCCATTCCGTGACGATGACCATTCTCGATTGAGGGTCGGCGGTAGGAGATATCATCACGCAGTCAATGGGACTAGTTGGGAGTGATCAACGATGCCTTCCTCATCCGTCGGGAAACACGCCGGTGGCGGTACGAGCAGTCAGCCTGCTGCCCCTGAGCCTTCATTTGCCGAGCGAGCGCGCACGTTGATGCACTCGGGTCGCATTGGTAGTCTCTCGACGCTGTCCCGAAAACAGCCCGGTTTCCCTTTTGGATCGTTGATGCCTTACGCGCTAGATGGGCAGGGTCGCCCCATCTTCCTCATTAGCACAATGGCCATGCATACGCAGAATCTGCAATCGGATCCACGCGCCAGCCTGTTTGCGACTGAACCGGACGTCAGTGGGAACCCGCTCGGCGCGTCCAGAGTCACATTAATCGGAAATGTTATCCACATACCGGAACCCGACCTAGGTGAAGCACGTTCCCTGTACTTGGAGGGATACCCGGACAGCAAGTACTGGGTCGATTTTGACGATTTCTCCTTCTACCGCATGGACGTTTTGGACGTTTATTACGTGGGCGGTTTCGGCGTGATGGGATGGGTCGCTGCCTCAGAGTACGGCCAAGCACAACCCGATCCGCTGATTAACCACCGGGTTGACATCATGCAGCACATGAATGCCGACCATAAGGATGCTCTCATACTCATAGCCAAACGGTTCGCCGGCATTGATGCTCAGGAGGCGGAGATGACCGCGATTGATCGACTAGGCTTCCACCTGCGTCTGAAAACCCAGGATGGCATCAAGGGAACTCGGATCGCGTTCTTACGGGAAGTGAGCGATCCGTCGCAAACACGAGAAGTGTTCGTCGCGATGGTGAAGCAGGCCCGTCAAGGATAAGCCGCACGGTCTTGGGCGGACTTGGCCGAAGCCTAACCGAGTGCGGCGCCGTTTGCCGGACAGCGCTACCCGAACAGCGCACTCTGAGCTGGTGATGAGCTGTGCCATTGCACCACGCAATCCGGGTCGTCGTTCGCCACCGCGTTGATTCGAGTGCTTACCGGAAAGCTCCTCATCTGCGCTGCATCGAACGGCACCAAGACCTCCGCAAGTGCCTTCACATTCTTAAAGCCGGGGTCGAGCCATAGATCGTAGTCCTCTTGGCGGAGGATTACCGGCATTCGATCATGTATATCCGCCAGCAGCGAGTTTGGAGTAGTCGTTAGAATCGAGCAAGACTCAATCACAGTGCCGGTTGGGTCGCTCCATCGATCCCAGAGGCCAGCAAAGGCAAACAGAGAGTCGTCCTGCATGCCGAAGTGGAACGGCTGTTTCTCTTTACCGCTTCGCATCCACTCAAAGAACCCGTCGGCAGGAAGCAAGCACCGACGGCTCACGAAGGCGTCTCGGAAGGCGGGCTTACTAACGACTGTCTCGGCGCGGGCATTGATCGTCTTGAATCCGATACCGGCGTCTGTGGCCCAGGACGGAATTAGGCCCCAGCGAGCTAATGAGAAGCGCCGCTCTGGTGTCGAGGGATCTTGGGAATAATTCCGACAGGCTGCGACGGGGCGATGTTGTAGCGAGGCTCCCAATCGATCTCGTTATCTGTCTCGAAGTATTCCGCGATCAATTGTTTGCGTCTGGAAAGACGATAGCGGCCACACATCTCCCACCCCTCAGATCAAGTAATAATGTAATGGAACTGACGAATCGGCGTTACACATATTCGGCTTTCTGAGACCTGGAATCGTATTTGTGGCGTTAGATCTTGCGAAAAGTCATACATGTAGACATGGACGCGTTTTACGCTTCGGTCGAACAGCGCGATGATCCGAAGTTGCTCGGCAAGCCGGTGATCGTTGCTTGGCTGGGCAATCGCTCTGTCGTCTGCGCTGCTTCGTACGAGGCCAGAAACTTCGGTGTGCATTCGGCCATGCCGGCCAAACGAGCGGAGCGTTTGTGTCCCGATGCCGTATTTGTACCTCCGGATTTTACACGGTACCGCGAGGTATCACGCAGCGTGCGGGAGATATTCAAGCGTCATACAGACCTGATAGAACCACTGTCCCTCGACGAAGCATATCTCGATGTCACCGAGAACAAGACTGGCTTGCGGACAGCTACCCTGGTGGCGCGCACGATCCGGCGGCAGATCCGCGAGGAATTGAGTCTGACGGCTTCTGCGGGTGTAGCGCCAAACAAGTTTCTGGCAAAGCTCGCCTCCGACTGGCGCAAACCTGATGGGCTCTTTGTTATCCAGCCCGAGGACATAGACGCGTTCCTGCTGCCGTTGCCGGTTGGACGCTTGCCTGGCGTCGGCAAAGTTACGGGAGAGAAGCTGGCGACACTTGGGGCACAGACGGTGAAGGACCTGCGAGCGCTCGACTCGTCCGTACTCGAACAGCACCTCGGTCGCTACGGCCAACGCCTGCACGAGCTTGCCCGCGGTATCGACGATAACTCGGTTGTGCCGGACAGGCCAACGCAATCGATATCCGTTGAGGACACTTTTGAGCACGACGTGCTATTGGCAGAAACTGAGCCGATGATCCGGCGGCTTGCAGAAAAGCTTTGGTCTGCTTCACGCAAAGAATCTCGGGCGGCACGCACAGTTGTTCTCAAGCTGAAGACCAGCGAGTTCAAGATTCTCACTCGCAGCCATACGCCAGGCTCCCCACCCTCCTCTTGCGAAGAGCTGACCGACATCGCGTTGAAACTGCGGGAGCGGGTTGATTTCGGTCCGCAGCAACGCTATCGGCTCGTTGGCGTTGGTTTGAGCAACTTTTTGGAACCCGAAGACACTGCTGCGCAGCCGGTTCTTTTCGAGTAGCACTATTGAAACAATCCCCATCGCGGGAGCGGAAGTCTACCACGAGAGAAATTTCCTCCCGCCTGATTTCGTCGAAGAGCGATGTGTTGGGATAGAGCGGATGCCATATTTCTCCGCCAGAAACTTTTGGAGCTTCGGTGGCAGGACACTGCTGAGTTCCTGCCAGGTCAGGATGGCCATTTTCGGCCGTAGCTCGCAGTCTTTTACGGCACGTAGAACGCGATACCAGGCTTCTCTTAAGTCACTGCGGCGGGCGTCACAGAGGACGAGAAACGATCGCTGCTTATGATGCGCAGCCAATACTCCCCGGATCAATTGATAGCCGTGAAATATGCCATCGTGAACAGACAGCTCGTCGACATCGAACACGGCTTCCAGGTTCTGGTATTGAAGAACCAGCTCAGCCCGAGCCGTCTGAAAACCGCCTTCCGTCAGCTTGGCCTCAACGAGCAGATGACCTAGGTCCATATCAATCTCTGTGCGATCAGCTCGACCGCTGATGAGTGGAATTCCAGGCTTCACTCCGAACCGTGGCCGCAATCCGGGCTCGACCCCGAGAAGAGAACACACCGCTTTCCGGCAGGTCACTCCCGGATAGCAGAAGACATTCATGAGCAGGGCGTCGGAGCTGTTGGCGCAATCCAGTTCCCGCCGAGTTCGGTCGGATGAGCACGCAATTCTCTTGCTGCCCGTGTAACACTTCTTGAGCCGGTGGCTCCAATCGCGATAGGCGCAAATGCGGCGATAAGAAGCTGTGAGAAAGTTGCCATGCCCTCCATCGATTTCCTGATACACCACGCTAGGGACGGCACCGTAGGTAGATTCGTGGGGAATCCGCTCAGCCAGACGCAGATTTCGGCCGCTCAGCTCTCGCCGAAGTTCCGCTGAGGTTAACTGGGCAGTCGATGAATTCCGATCCATCGCGCTGCTAGTCTCAAACAATCTTCTCACCGATGAGCGCCTTCACCCGCTGCCGCCTCATTACTCCTGCTGGTCCTTCTCTTGTCGTTTCCTCAGCCCATTTCGCTACTTGACGCAGGCGAATCCGATGCTCTACGGGTGGCCGTTCAACGACAACCGTGAATTCGGTCATCGGCTCGGGCCGCGGGACCAGAGAATCGCTCCTGAAACCTGCGATTGCAAGGGCCACGGCTTCGTAAAGGGATTCGGCGTCCACGTGGATGCGATGCGAGAGTCCGTCGGTATCGGTGAACGAGACGCTGCAGCGTGCGGGCCCCATTCGGGGCATTATACAGCAGTATTCGCTTTTTATTCGCCGGGCAAAGCGACAGGCCTAGCAAGCCCCATCCATGGATGGCTTCGCCAGCGAAACCTGCTTCTCGACAGGGGATCCTGAGCTATCTCTAACAAGACTGTGATTTCGCCGCCGGGAAACGAAATACTGCACTAAATAAACGGCCCTGGGCCGAGACACGGCATCGAAATGCGCAAGTAAGCGTGAGTGCTCGATGCCAAAGCCAAAGAAAGACTCCGACTCCCTAAAGGGCTGGCAGCAGATCGCCGCGTTCCTGGGGCAACCAGTCTCCGTTGCGCAACGCTGGGCGACCACGGGAATGCCCGTAGAGAAACGAGGGCGCTATGTGTATTCCGCCCGCGAAGAATTGAGCCGCTGGTTGGGTCGTGAATCTGCCGGGGAGCCGGTCCAGATCGCGACTGAGAATATCGACCTCAGTTCGGAACTCCAGCGAGGTCTGTCGTACATCCGGAAGCAGAGCAGAGGTCAAAGCTCGAAAAGGCGAGTCGCCTAACGAAGGCCTCTTATACTCGAAGTCGAGTCCATCCGTGAACGCTGGTCAACTTGGCGGCGCCGATTCTTCTCGTTGTGGGCTTTTGGTGGCGCACTCCCTTTTCACATCGCCTGAATCATTTTGCGGAAAGACGCGTGTTGTGCAGATTTTGATCTGTATTAACCTGGAAGATGTGCCAGGAATTCAGCTGGAAAGTCCGTTTTCAACATACGCCGTACAATGCATTTGGTAAGCGGTATCAGTTTCGCGATCTTTCGAGTATCAAGGAGATCATCGTACGAAATTGTAAGTTCACGCCCGGCGTCCTCAAATAGTGCATGAGCAACATTCACCCTGAGCGGGTTTAGCGATTCCGTGATTACTTCATCAAACGTTTTGGCGCGAACCTCTCGCGGAACCGCGCTATCCAAAGCCGTGAGATCCCAGGCAGGTCGTGCATAGAACAGCGCATCCAGCCAAATCCGAATCTCTCCGTAGCTGGTCGGCAATATCTCTGTTGGCGATTTGTACGCAGCTCCGCCGCGTTTCGCATCTCGGTGGAGCTTCTTCCGCCTGATTTTCAATGCCTCAATGATCTTGAATAGACAAAGAAATTGATAGACGGGACTATTTGCATTCAATGCTTCGCGATAAAGAGATGCCACTCCTCGAAAGTCGGGTAGGGTCTTAGAGACAGGCGCAACAACCATCGGCACGTCCGGAAATGGGACCGTGAACGTCACATGGCAATTTTCGGTGAAAAGATCCTTCGTCTCAATTTGCGCGATCTCGAGCGGGATGTCTAATTGCAAACTGAATTCGCTGAGGGATGGAGCCAAGGCTCTGAATGCCACTTCTTCTGCATGGAATCGATTTTGAGCCTGGATAGGACGTGACGTTAGCTTTCCCAAGAACCCTCTCAGGTTAGCGGTGCCAATGAATTCGAATTGCCCATCATGTTCTGCTGATTTCAACAGGATTCGATCAACGTCCGGGCCACCGGGGGGAGTGAATGCTGGTTGACAGATCGCGAGATGCGAGTCTCCCGACAGACCACTCGAAAACGATACATTGCGTTCACCGAGGAGTGGAACACTTGGTCTCTTTAGAACAAATACCACTTCGTACATCCCAGGCGCTCCCTCCGGAGGGACAACGCTGCGCGGGTCGTCGCTGGGAAATTGATTCATAACATGAAGCTGCTGAAGCTGGCCGGGAAAGCCTGTAAGGGCGGCCCTGGTTTCCGCCGCTCCTATGGGGAGGTTTCCCGGCGATTTAGCGGGATCAACCAATGACCCATGGCACCGCTTGTATTCGATGCCACTTCCACAAGGGCAGAGAGAGCTTCCATCTGGTCTACCGTTCGCCATAGATTCCCCTCCAATCCTGACATTCCACAGTCAACCAAGGCTACTTCACGGTTGCGTCTGATCGCACCTAGTAAACATTTGTGGCGGCGGTAGGGCTCAAACAGGTCCTGGGAAAGGCCTCAGCAGTGATGGATCGATGGCCGCCGAGAAGCCGACTTCTCAGGGCTTGTACGTGTCGATAGAACGATTGCGGTCGAAGGCTTCAGCCCTTATCGGGCCGTAAGACTCGGGCAGCTCTTCGAACTGCTTCTTCGCTCACCTTGCCAGTTTCTTCGCGCATTTTTCCGAGAGTAGCATCTGAACGGAACTGTGGAATCGGCCTGCTCAAGTTCCGATTCAAGGTGTCGCTTCGTTTCTGTTGAATCTCGCCCGCCTTTGGCGGAGTCTTGTCGCGGTGACGCCGATCCAATCCTGGCTCTTTCATCTGCTTTCCTCCTGTCGCTTCCTGCTGGGACCATAACCGAGTGCGACTAGCGGGGAGCGAAAAAGATCTCAATCTGTGTCGCCAACACCCGCGCTCCACCTCGGCCGCGGTTCTTAACCGAAAAACCCATGGTCAATATGCTGCCCTACAATTGCGAAACAGTTTAACGTCGTTAGACCGCCCGCCAGTGATCAGGCCTTTTCTTGTCGTTCAGGTGTCGCACACGCGCAACGTGAGGAGAGTGGCCCCTTGCTTTCGCCCAGTCGATTGCTCCTTTTTGAGTGCTAAAAGTGCCAAGCACTTCGTCGCCTTGGGTCTCGACCACATAATCATCGATCCGCGATCCTTCGGGGCGCCCTTTAGGCCGGGCTTCAACGTAGACGGTTGCCATAATTTCATCTCCCTTATTGTTTGCAACGATTCCTTTTCGTGCCAACCGTGCGTTTCAGGGCAGCTGGCAGTCGTGGCAGAATCTCTGCGTGCACTTTCACAGACAGCTTGGCAAGTGGTATGTTTCGAATATGCAACATGTATCTCTCAGGCACAATCCCGAAGATAGACCCAAATCCAGCCGGGTGTCAATAGGTGCAACAAGTTTCTTTGGAGAAACGCCGTGAATATTCTCAAACTCAGCAAGTTGCTGGTCGAGAAACGCGGTGAGCGCGGTGTACGCGAATTTGCCCGCGAAATTGGAATTAGTGCCGCAACACTCTCAAGAATTGAACGTGGCAAACTCCCCGATATTGAGACGTTCGGGAAGCTGTGTTCTATGCTGAGACTTGACCCAGCCGATATCCTCGAAATTGAGAATATCGAGATCAAACCGGCCGCCACCTCTCCAACGGCGGTCGCAGCAGTCCACTTCAGGGCCGACGCCCATTACAGTCTTCAAGCTGCACAAGATCTCGCCGCTCTGATTCTGGCGGCACAGGCGTTCGCAAGCTCGAAAACCTAGATGTTCAAGAGAGGATTCAAAAACTGGTGTGAGCAAACTGCCGAGGCGATACGCCGGCAGCGCGGCATGCAGCCTTGGGAACCTGTGAGAGCTCGCACATTAGCTGAGAGCCTGAAGGCGACCATTGTCACCCCGGAGGATTTACCAGCATTACCATCCGATGTGTGCCGGCGATTGCTGTCTGAGCATGAAGACATATGGTCGGCAATTACGATCTCCACTAGACCTCCGTTGATCGTTTACAACCCCGCGCATTCAGAAGGCCGACAGAATAGCGACCTGATGCACGAGATTGCCCATCTCTTAATGGAGCATGTCCCCGGAACCGTTTATATCGATCCCAAAAGTAGACTTGCCCTGAGACATTTTGATGCGGATCAAGAGGAGCAAGCCAATTGGTTATCAGGCTGCTTGCTTTTACCGCGAGCGGCCCTTCTGCATATTAGGCGACTAGGTTGGTCTAATGAACTGGCGTGCGAACATTACTCGGTGAGTTCCAAAATGCTGAACTACAGGATGCACATGAGCGGCGTAAATATCCAATATGCACGACGTTGCGTTTAGGCGTTTAGGCGCGTCCGTCATTAATTCATTCTGTCTTGAATTCTGGAAGTTTGCGTGACATCGAACCTCTCTAACGTTCGATGGGTGGCTGAGCGCCATACAAGGCCTCACAAACGCCCTAGCATCGATCCACTACGGGTTCCCACGCAATGCATTGCTCAAATCGTTTTAGGTGATGTATCGCCATTTCTTCCGTGATCCTGGCAAGGGGGTTCTCGGTGTTGAGCCAGGAGTTCAGGGTGCTTAATCCCACGGCGATGGCCGCACTCATCGTTCCGGGTGGTGTGTCTACTTCGAGCGCAACTGAGTGTCACTCTCGTACACATTTCTTCCGTCGTCTGCATTGTCGATAACAGCCGAAGCCGCCGCTAAGCGTTTCCGTTCCGCTTCCTCATTTTGCTTGGACCGCCAGGCCCTCTACCGTTGATTTCGAATTCGGATGGACGAAGCTGCACACCCTTGAGTTCCGCAATTTTTGCCGTCAACTCCCGAATCAAGTCTTGCTGCTCGATGAGCCTACGCTGCGTGCCGGCGGGATCCGCCTCCGTTTCGATGTACATGATGTAATCGCGCGCCCATTTGGGGAGGCTGTTGATACGGTCAACGAGGGAGCGCTTCTTAGACACGAATTACTCTATCCTTCCCGCACCACTTCCTTTGGCTTCTTGTCGTCGCGCAAAGCGATAAAGCGTGAGTGGCGCAAGTGATTATCGGGCGTCCATTCCGTGAATTCGAATTGCCCGACGAGGACTGGCTTCACCCACCGGCAGTCCTTCATTTTCGCCGCCGTCAGCCCTGCGCCCCACCTGCCGCTTCGCGCCTCGGGAAGGTTCGCGAAAGGACATTCCTTAACCTCCAGCGGCTTCAACTTTTTGAACAGCTGCTCGCGGGAAGAAGGGGTGAACCCGTTGCGTGTGCGTGCGACATATTGAAGCTTCCCGTCATTGTAGTAGCCGAATATCATCGCATCGAAGTTCCGGTCCGATGGCGTGTACCCGCCGATGACGAACTCCTGACCACGGTTGATTCTCATCTTCTGCCAGGCGCCGGAGCGCAGGCCCGGCTCATAACGACTGTTGCGGCGTTTCGCGACCAGCCCTTCCAGGCCCGCTGATTTCACCGATGCAATCAGATCGGAAAGATTGGCTTTCAGCTCCGGTGAATAGCGGATAGGCTCCCCTAGGTTTGGAAGGACCTGCTTTTCGAGAAGCACCCGCCGCTCGCTAAGCGGCTTCATCGTGACATCACGCGATCTCAGGATGAGCAGGTCGAAGACGAAAAAGACCAGAGCGGGTTTGGATGCGCCGTAATTCTGCAACAGATTGAAGGAGGGACGGCCCTCTTCATCCAGCGCGGTCACTTCACCGTCAAGAACAGTTTGATCCGGCATTGCGCGCAGCGCTGATGTAATCGGTACATACCGTTCTGTGAAGTCATTGTCGTTGCGGGAGCGCAGCTGCACTTGGCCGCCGCTCTTGATCGCCTGGGCGCGGTAGCCGTCCAATTTGATTTCATACAACCAATCCGCGCCTTGCGGCAGTTTCTCCGTCCGCAACAGCAACATCGGCTCGATGAACGTCGCCTTGGTCTTTGTCATTTCGAGGGAGTTAGCGCTCCAGCCTTGTATGCGCATCTCTCCCAGAGGTCCGCAGCCAGGAGAATTCTGTGGGCATAAACACAGCCACTTGTGCCGGTGCCTTTCGACAGCCTGCTGCGCCGGCGGCCCTGCCCAGGTCTCGCTGGAGGGGGTGCCAAACGGCTCCGTGAGAGCCTGATTCATCGCGGCTGCGACTTCGGGCGCGATTGGAGTTGTGGCATTTAAAGTCGAGATATATGCGATCTTCTTGCATTTGTCAGAGTCAATCTTCAATAGCTATTGACATTCCCGAAGCCATGTGTGGATCGAGCGCTAGTTCAGGGATGAACTGCGGTGCTTCGACACCGGTCTTCGCGGCGACTTCCGAGTTTCTCCCCCGCGGCTCTCGCCCTTGGCTGCGTCCAGCCGAGCCGCCAGTGCATCGAACTCCGGTTTCGGCCCACTCCAGCGCAGCTGCTCTACGTCATCGAACAACTTGATGTCCGTGTGCAGAGTGGCTAACGTACGGAACAGAAGAGCTTGCCCGCGCTGTTCGCACAGAGTCGCTGCCAGAGCACCGGCATTGGTAGCGTTCACTCGCCAATCGCGACAATCGACCGGAATCGCTTCCAGATGCAAGAACTTCGCCAGAACTGCCGCGGAAGACTTGGCGCCCCAGCCGGGCAAGCCCGGGTATCCGTCCGCCGCGTCACCTACCAGCGCGAGGTAATCGGGGATCGATTCCGGCGCCACGCCGAATTTCCGCATCACCCCCGCCTCATCCAAGGTCACATTGGTTCGCCGACTTAGCTGCACCACGCGCGTCCCGGTTACGCATTGTGCCAAGTCCTTGTCCGGCGTGCAGACAATTACCTGCTTCACACGCTTGTCCCGAGCCGCGGCTGCAGCGCCGGCCGCCAGCGCGTCGTCAGCTTCAAACTCGATCATCGGCCACACCGCGATGCCCGCCGCGGACAAAACCTCTTCGAGCAGGTGAAACTGCGCTAGTAGATCGCGGGGCACGCCTGCGCTGGTCTTGTAGCCTGGCCATAATTTGTTGCGGAAGGATTCGATGACGTGATCGGTGGCAACCGCAATATATGTCGCGCCATTACGGACCATCCCCAGCACGGACGCGAGGACGCCCCGGACGGCGGCCACTTCATGACCGTCCGCATCTTTCGCGGAGGGCACCGCATAATAGTGGCGGAAAAGCTCGTAGGTACCGTCAACAAGGTAGACGTTCACGCTTGACGTTCATGATAGAGGATTGTTGGATGCGGCGGGAGATCATCCAAAAGAGCCGTTCCTTAGGCGCAGGCCAGATGTTCGCGCCTCTGGTCAAGTTCAATTCTATGTGTATTCACTGTAGGCTTTTTCGCGCGGCATTCTGCTTTTCGAAGGAGCAAGAAGCATGATCGTCGAAAGGATATCCGCCGTCACCCTGAAGGTCACAAACATGGCGCGGTCGGTGCACTTCTACAACGAAATCCTGGGCCTAGAGATCATTTATGGAGGCCCACATGCCTCCTTCACTTCTCTTCGAACCGCCGGTGCACAGGATGCCATTCTGAACCTGGAGCAGGGGGCCACGAGCAGCGGCTGGGGACGGCTAATCTTTCACGTGAAAGAGGTTGATGAGCTTTGGGATCACCTACAGGAAAGGGGGCTCGATGCTCCACGGCCGCAAGACGCAAGTTGGGGCGAACGGTACTTCCACTTGCAGGATCCCGATGGACACGAGTTGTCGTTTGCAAAGCCGCTGCCGTGATTTTCGACCGGGGGGCGCGTCTCGGACTGGCGGCGTTAAGGTCTTCGATTCCGCTGTCGCTGCTCGGCAGCTCGGAGGATCACGGAGGGTTTCGTCGAAAACGCTTCAGCGATATCGGCAATGGTTCTCAGAGTGGGGCTCTTAGTGCCCCGTTCCAGCTGGCCTATATAGCGTTCGGTATACCCCAGGGCATCGGCCAGTTTCAGTTGGCTCCAGCCTCGGTCGACACGCAACTTGGTAAGCTCCGCACCCACAGCCTCACCTAAGGTGCGGGACTCACGGTGTTTATCGGCACCAATTTGTTTGGGCACGCACCCATGGTTGCCGTTTGACGCTAAATGATTGAGGAACTATAGTTCGGTATCGCTTCGGAGCAGTACCTCGGACCTGCCCACGGCTCGCCGGCGCCATTGGATTGACGAACCAGCAGGAACCGCCGATGCCAAGCCATTGCGCCCTCAGCATGATCGACTAAACTAGGGCGGCAGCGCGCTCCGATGCAACAGTAGAAGGCACGCTGTCCTGTGCCCCTGAGGTACTGCGGCTTGCAGAAGACAAAGAACTACACCGTGCAAAACTCGGCCGTGCAACTTCAGCGAGCCGCCCGCGAACGGGCAGACGATGAGGCCCGCCGCATCCCTTGGCAGCGGCTTTACGACGCTCGTAATCGATACATCGACTGCCAGGAGTTCAATCTATGGGCTCGCTCGATCCTCGAAGTTGAAGGGCGGCTTCCGGATTGGCTAGGCGAGATTCTCAACGAGCGTTGCCCAGGATTTCTTCAAACCGAGAAAGAATTCACACCCAAAGCAGCCAAGAACAGGCCTCTTCCTCTCCGCTTGGAGGATTGGATTGATGAACACGTTTTTGAGTTTGCGAAGAAAGAAGGCTGGTTCAGTGCGATTACGTATTACGCCATAAGAGATCCGCGTTACCAGCGGGCCGAAGTCTGCTGGTCGGAATGCGTAAAGAAGTGGAAGAAAACCAGACCCCTTCGGTATCCAACGTTCGAAGAATGGAAATCCATAGCGGCTGAGTGTGACGAGACTGCCCGTCTTGTGGCCAGTGAGCGGGAAGCGAGATCATCTTCAAAGCTCGTGGATCTTGATCGCCTCAGCGAAGCTGTTTCTCGGTACATCGATTGGGAGGCTCTGGCGTACTGGGCTCAGCCGGCACTGGAGCGTTGCCCTCAGATTCCCCCAGAGGTTGTGTACGAGCTTGGACGGCGCTGCCCTGGATTCCTGGAATTGAACGCGCGGCCAAAAACCTCCAGAGACGCTTCACAAGTCTGGCAGCGGATGATGCTTTGGATCGCCGACCACTTTTTCCAGGACGCGAAAACCGAAGGCTGGTTCGATGCCATTCTCGCCCAGGCGCGAAATCATCCGCGGGCGATTCGAACGATGGAATACGCCGACCACTGCGATGAGCAATGGAGTTCAAGAATCCCCGACCCATACCCGTCATTTGAGAATTGGCGGCGAGAAGCGGATTCCTATATTGAAGTACCCGGCGAGTAGCAGCGGCGCGCTGATCCTACGCGTACAACTAATCTCTAGAGAGTTTTACCTTTGCCTCTCCAGTCGAGGCACTGCAGGATTTGATGTGCCTGAAATAGACGTTGCCAGCTATCTTCTTTCCACATTTACACGCTCTGACGGTTAAAGCGTGCTTTTGGGCCCGGGAAACCGCAAGATCTTCGGACGCGGAGGCTGGTATGCCATACTCCTTCACCAACCATTTTGCTGTGGCTGGGTCCATCAGTGTCGTATTGATTTCGCCGCCATACTTCTTGCAGAACTCTTCAAACGCCCGATCGGTGACGAACGTGTCAACGACCCTCAGCTGACCGTCGGAAATCCAGCTCTGCACTTGGGAAACGGTCACGCCAATCAGGTCCGCTGCCCGTTCCCATATGCAACCTTCTTCTCCCTTGAGCAGGGCCGCCACTCTGTCGTGAACGGATGGCTCAAGAGATGCACGGCTTTTGTCGCAGAAGATTGCCAGAGAGCTCGTGCTAACGCGCGGATCGCGCACTCTCAGCATGCCGCTTCCGATTAAATACCTCAGTCGGGCGGGACTGACATGCAACATCTTTCGTAACGCTCGCAGCGACCACCCGTCAGTGACCCTGGCACTCATCCCGAGTGCTCCGAGCCGGAAGCGAACCGCACGGACGGAACGTCCCAGGCGCTGAGCAATTTTCTTTACCGGTTCGTAGCCAGCCCAATTCAACAATCTGTCGTCATCCGCAGGTGTCCATGGGCGAGGTGCGGCGTGCGGGGCTGCGGAGGTTCGGCCCGATCTCTTTGCCTTGTCTGGGTGGCTCTCCTCAAGAGCCGCAAGTTCGGGGGCCTTCCGGAGATGTCGGATCCTATGCCAGCAGTCTCGACGTCGCCATTCCGGGACGAGCTCAAGGATTCGGTTGATCGCCTCACGCTTTTTGGCAGGCCCCTGTTTGATACTGGCAATCAGCAGTTGATCGATGGCCGCCAATCTCTTAGCGGCCTTGTTGCCCTTTTGTCCCGGAGTACCAGACACTGCCAGCCCCCATTGAAGACGGACTCGAATCGTGAGGATGGCTCGCGCGACGATGCCAAATGCACAGGTCGCGATCGTCACCCTAGATCAATCCGCAGAAGACGAAGCTGGCAGCGGTTTTTGGCGCGGGACACGTGCTCTTAATCGCGCACTTCTTACTTTGACCGACGGGGCGGCTGATTCTCAGTCTGGGCCGAGACGGGTTTGCGCATACTCGCGCTTGACCGCCGAAGAGACATAAAGGGCGCCTAACGTGTCGCTTGTGTCGACCGCACCTGAGGATTGGATTTCTTGCCCCACATTTATTGAAGGAACATCGAGACAGGAAAAGTCTCAGAAAAATTCTGGGCAAAAGAGGGACCAGTTTCTGCACATGCTCAGAGACTGAACGATACCGAACTGCTACATCTCCCTATGGCTCAGCGACTTGGTGTCAATGGCGTTGTTTTGAAACAATGAAACGATCAACCGCGGCCTTGACACCTATTCCCGTTCAGTGGCAGTCTGCTGTTCTGGCCCACGAACCCAAGGTGTAGGTGTGAGTCCCGTTGTCGAGCCCGGAATTTAGCCCAGAGTGGGTCCTTTCTAGCAGCCCATCAAGAACTGACGCGCAATCCGTCCGCGACGACCAAGAGTTGAAAGCCGTCGCGAGCCGGCTCTGGCCGCGCGTACAAGCCCACGCGCGCAGGGAACTCACGAACAAGAATCCCGATGAAGGCGCGGCTTTGGCCGCCGAAGTTTGGGAGAGCGTGCTGCAGTCAGTTTCGAAGACCCTCCGGCGGCGCAATGGGAAAAGCTCGGGGATAGTGGACTTGGAAGCCTATCTCTTTGGAGTCTTTCATCATCGCTTCAATCGGGCACTCAAGAAGGAGCGGCGAAGACAGGAAACGATCGAGCTTGTTTCTTCCAACCGTGACTTGGAGCTGCTTCCCGGGGCTCGGGACTTGAAGTCAGCCCGCGATCTGGAACTTTCCGTTCAGGTCAAAGAGGTCATCCAGAATATGGACGACTGGACACGTAGAGCCTGGGCCGCGAAGGTGTACGGATACACCTGGAGAGAAATAGCGGGACATATGGGTCTGAGCGAACATCAGGCTAAACTTCGATTTGGGTATGCACTCCGCAAGCTTGCGGCCCGGCTGGGGTATCACAAATGAAGGAACGACGGGCTAGCGGTCTGCATTCTGACTTCGAAGGTAAACTTGGTGTTTCCGCGCGAGACAACGTCAACGGGAGTAGGCAACTTCTGAGCGAACAGGAAGAATTCAACAGAGAAGAAAAGCGCGTGTTGGATCTGCTGACGCAAGGTCTGTCGCGCGAGTTTCCTAACCCGCAGCGTGTTGGCTGTCCTGGCTCTGCGGTGCTCAGGGGCATCGCTTTCCGCAAGTTGCGACTCCCAGAGGTCGACCGCTGGCTGGTGCACCTCAGCTCTTGCAGCCCGTGCTATCAAGAATTCACTGAGCTGCGCGAGGAAGCCGCGAGCCAACATCGTCGTGCGCAGGCGTGGATTGCCGTGGCCGCGGTTCTGATTCTCGCGGTGGGGGGCTGGCTGTGGGTGCGGATTCATCATTCGGTGCCGCCACCCGTAACTGCGGTTTTGGATCTGCGTGAGATCTCTGTGGCTCGCGGGCAAAATCCATCTGAGACCAATCAACAGCCCCTCGAAATCAGTCGCTCGGCCAAACACCTGATTCTGGAGTTGCCAATCGGGAGTAAAGAGGGCAGCTACGATGTTGCATTGCTCAGCGAATCCGGCAGCCACATTCAAAACGCCAGCGGCACTGCACAATTGCAGAACCAGGTTGTGACGCTCCGGGCTGATATTGACGTGAGCAGTGTCCGGCCGGGTCTGTACCTGCTTGCTATCCGGCAACCCGGTCTGGAATGGACCCGATATCCAATCCGCGTATTTTGACCTGCGACACACAGCTCTACCTAGGCGAACAAAAGGCGAACATGGTACGATGGCCTTCTATGGACGAGGGACGCAAACGCGTGCTCGCGATCGTGGCAGGAATCCTCGTGGCGCGCCACCTGAAGACGACTGAAGATCTCTTCGATTCGAAGTCGAGTCCAAGGACAGAGTCATTGGTTGCCGCTGCGGTTCAATGGGCTGAGAGGATCATGAGGAAAATCGACGGCGTGTACCGTTAATCGCACGTATCGATTTGGAGGGCTCGCATGGAACCAGAGAGATAACGCTCGGCGGCAGGAAAGCTTCCCGCGCTATTTTCCTGCAATCAACAAGTCTCCGAACACTCACACAAGTCGGGCAACGATGCCCTGGCCGACTATCGACGCGCTTTGGGTCGGGGCGTCGACCTGCCGGCGGACCTATTGGTCACTCGCCGCCGCTTTTCCGTAGATGCCGCGTCCAATCGAGCAGCGAGCGAGTCGAAGGCCGGGGTAGGGCCATTCCAGCGCAACTGGTTCACGTCGTCGAAGAGCGCGATGTCAGTCCGCAGAGTGGCGAGCGTTCGGAAAAGCATTGCGTGCTCCCACTCGCGACAAAGAGTGTCTGCGAGGGCACTCGCGTTAGCGGCGTTGACGCGCCAGTCGCGGCAGTCCGTGGGAATGGATTCGATATGGAGAAACTTGGCCAGCACGGCAGCCGAGGACTTCGCGCCCCAGCCTCGCAGACCCGGATAGCCATCAGCCGCATCGCCCACTAGCGCCAGATAATCCGGGATCGATGCCGGCGAAACGCCAAACTTCTGGATGATCGCAGGCTCGTCTAACGTGACACGCGTCCGGCGATTCAACTGCACGACATGCTTGCCACGGACACATTGGGCAAGGTCCTTGTCAGGGGTACAGATAATCACATGCTCAACGCGCGGGTCACGGGCGGCCACCGCCGCCGCTGCAGCGAGCGCGTCGTCCGCCTCGAACTCCACCATCGGCCAGACGACAATGCCGGCCGCTGACAGGACTTCTTCGAGCAGTGGAAATTGCGCCAACAGTTCGGGTTCAACGCCTGCGCTGGTCTTATAGCCTGGCCACAATCCGTTGCGAAAAGACTCGATAACATGATCGGTGGCGACGGCGATGTGTATGGCACCTTCACGGATCATGCCCAGCACCGACGCGAGGACGCCTCGAACGGCGGCAACCTCCCTGCCGTCCTCATCTCGTGCGGATGGCAGTGCGTAATAGTGCCGGAACAACTCGTAGGTGCCGTCAACCAGATGAACGTCCACGCGCAGCTCCGATCCAACCCTATAAGGCCGACGGCGCGCCAATCAACTGCTACTGCTGTCGCGGGTAGCAATCTGGGGCATGGCCGATAACTCCAGGGATGTCCGTAAGCCCTGACACATCACCGCAGCTAGGCCGACTTGCACTAAGACTTGTCGGTACTAATCTCTCCGGTAGTGATGTTATCGCAGGCCGTCCAATCTCATGACCAACTGGGTAGCTTGCGGCCATCCTGCCGCCACGAACACATCTAAGATCGTGCCCAGATTGGCTGCGTTCTCCGGAATGCGGAGTATTTCCTTATGGTCCGCAATCACAGTGTCGGTAAGCCGCACAATTTCCTCGACCGCCATACTGTCGAACTGGTACCCGAAGGAATATCCGCCGAGAAGACCGGCGGCATATCGCAATATGAGGTCCGCATCGACGTTCAACATCGCACGAAACGTTTCCATTAGGTGATGGGTAGTAGATGGACCGAAAAGCCTCCTATTGGGTGGTCGGTCAACTGTCAGGAACGTCCAGAACGGTTCGAGTTCGACAAACAACTTTCGTGCGTCGCCTACGGATAGGTTTGGTGAATCATCGCGCCGGAGTTGCTCGTTGACCCCCAGAAGGATGTAAAAGCGGAAGACAGCAGCATCGGGAATGCGGAGCAAAGTCTCCACCTGCTGGCGGCGAACCTCGGCTTCTGACTCAGAATCGGGACGAGGAGCATCGGACAGAGTTTGCATCCCATCATCTGCGCTCCGAACCACATCCAGGATCAACTTGCGAGACCGCTCCCGAATATTCTTATCGGCAGCATCGTCTGTCATGATGCCCTGAGCGATATACCGAGCTGCCGATTCGACAACCCTGACGAGCTTCGAGCCTTCGGTGACTGGATTCGCAACCAATCGGCGCACGAGCGCGTCCGCCGGTTTGTTGTCGAAGTAAAGCGAGATCTGCGTAGCCGAATCGATAACTACATCCAGCACCTCGTCACCACGCCTGAGCGACGACACTCGCTCCAACACCCTCGCGATCCAGCCGACAACTGTGTCTTGATCGTTCCTGGCTACGAAGCCGTGGCAAACGCTTGTGGCTAGGCCTAGGAGGACTGCGGTCGTGCTCTCCTTGTTGAGCATCGAATCGGCAATCTGCCAAAATAACTTTCGATCGTGCTTGTATACACCGACCAGTGACGCGGAGACCTGGTACCGCACGGCAGGCTCCGCGTCGGTGCTCAGGGTTTTCAGTGCCGCTTCAAAGTCCGCGTCTAGTCCCCTTGCCCAGATGTAGTGCATTACACCCTGCGCAGCTTCAATTCGTGGCGTTGGGCCCCATGCTGGCCGTTCAAATCGATCTTGAACGTCGGGCGTCGAAATTGGGTACGGGTACACCGCCGCTTCGAGCACGATTCTGCGGCTCACGATGATCGCCTGGGCTTCGCCCGGAAGAGTGTCATTCTTCAGAATCTCTCCTGCCGCTGCGGCGATTGTCGTGAGAACTTGTGTCTTAACTGCAACTTCAGCATCAACCTCACCATTAAGAACGTTGAACGCTTCACCAAGAGCAGGAGCAATCTTTACGCATTCGTCATCGGGTGGGGCTCCGTTCACGTACTTTGACGAGAACTGTTTCAAAGTCCCTTCGGCTTGAAGAAGTCGCTGATTCTGCGGTAATTCGGGCGAGGCACCTTGCTGTCGAAGCCAGTAGTCATCGGATATGTGCGCTTGCGAAACGGAGCCGATTTTAAAAAAGGGCTCGTTAGGCGGCACACCATCAGTTGCATGCAATTCATCGAGGATTTTCCGCGCTTCAGAAGTCACGAACTCAGAAGGAATGCACCCTAGGAGACGGTTGCGGATCAGATTCGCGTCCTTATAGACGTGAGCAACGGCACATGTCGGCACTCGTAAAATAGCGTTCTGCACTTCAGAACGCCAGGCTGCAGACACCTTCACGTTGGTAAAACCAGTTCGGATCGCTTGTCCCGCCGCGACCGTTGTCTCGGGAGCCGCTAGCAACTCAGGGATGAGAAGCAAATCTGTTGAATATGCCAAGAACTCTGGCTGATGCTCGCAGTGTTCGAGGAAGCGTTTCCATGTCACGGCGTAACGGTTCGCAGATGCAATAGTCGCAACGATTTCATGGTAGCGAGCCTCTGCGATTCTGCTCGCGGCGATGTTTTCTGAGAGCGTCTGTAGGAGCTGCTGGAGTATTGCGAGGCCTTCAGAATCTCTGTAGCCTTGATCCCAAATCTCACTTCTGTCCGATCTCAATCGGCTCTCTGCCCCGTACAGCACGATCTTAGTATCGTAGACGCCCAATTTGGTAACGGTATCCCCTTCTCGCCTTTCGACCTCGCCGTTTATCGCTTCTGCTGCAACCCGTGCCGCTATGAACAGGTCATGTTGCAGCACCTTTTTGTATTTCTGACCGAGAATGTAATAAGTCATCGAGAAATCTTGCGCACGAGTGCTGGTCATTGCTAGCACGATGCTGCCGCCCATTCGAGTACGCTCCTGGGACCGTTCTTCGTGTGCGAAGACTCTGCGGTACAGATCAACCACCAATTCGGGGTCTAACGCCAGAAAATGGTCGACGTTGTTCGCCAACCAATATGCTTCGTTTGCAGCGGCTGTTGGTTCCCCGAATCGATCTAAGACGAAGCGTAACGCCTGACCAGCCTCGGCGGAGTTAGCTGCGAACAGCCTTGCAACTATTGGTATGACTCTAGCAGCAGCAAGCGAGCTGAGTTCTTGGGTCTGTGCTGCTTTGACTCGCTTTGCTTCTTCCCACATCCACTTCAAGTATCGTATCGACGCGCGAAGCAGTGCTTCATCATTCGGGTTTGCGGTAGACGCTACGTCTAGCAGTCCGATGTACTCATTGATGAACTGGATGTGAGGCTCGGTTGCGAGTCGGCAAAGGAGATTGGTCCAAATCTTTTGCTTCCTAGACGCCAGAGAATCAAATGCTTGCATCGCACGCAACAGAAATAGCGTCGCTATTACGCGAACTTGTGATGGAACGTGAAATAGCGGTTCGAGGTCTTCGTCACTAGTTACGACGTTGATGAGAACATTTCCCGCGACGACCATAGCGCGAGGTGGAATCGTGTCACCCATAGAGAAGAGCTCCTGTGTAACCAACCAGAACACAGCACGATCAACAAACCATAGGCGGGCCAAGAAGTAGGCGATGCTCGGTCGATAGAAGATACTCCTGGCCGGCTGGTCGCTAATAAATTTGGTAAGATTCTCCTCATCAATCAAAAGACGGGCGACAGCAAAATCGAAAAGGATATTGTGGGCGTAGGACAATCTCCCCGTGGCGCTCTGATACAGCACCTCGTCGCTTAGAAGTGTTTGCAGCTGCTTGGGAGTCGCCACAGGCAACACGTCACGGGTTGCAACGGACAGAGTGTTTGTGCCCACCATGCGATTAGTAAGTTCCGTCAACAGAGATTGTCGATCTGCAGCGTCCGTTCTTGAGTCGATTCGGTGCCTCCAGTAAGACTCAAGTAGCTGGACGTCAGATTGCACAGTCGAAAACCAATCCACTGTGACCCCTAAGTCAAGAAGTCTGATGACGAGCCAGAGATTGTACGGGACACGTAATAGCTCGGCCGCTGCCGCGGACGCATGCTCAAACACAGGGGTGAGACGTGCGTCGCTTGTGAACGCTTGTTCGAGCTCTTGGTCATCAAGCCGCGGCACAGGGAGGTTACGCACTGGTATTGCGAGAGACCCTAACACCGGTTCGGCCTTCGGTGGGAACAGAGAATGAAATTCCACGGATTGGCGTGCATCAAAACTTCTCATGCTAGCCACTATCCGGCATTGAGGAGCCTGGCGAGTCACAAGTCGAATTAGGTCTCGGAATGCTCTCTGCGAAGATTCAGCACGAAGCGCGTCTAGCGAGTCGATCACGAGATATGAGGTCTTATGAACCGTACCGAGAGCGCCAGCAATATCGGACACCCCCAAACTCGCCTGCAATTCTGATAGCGAACGTACAGCATGGTCTTCCGCACGAATCAGTACTACGGTGTCTCCTGCCGACTTACGTCGCTTGACGAACTCTGTTAAGAGCCATGTCTTGCCAGATCCGGGTTCTCCAACCACAAGTAACGAACCCAGTGAGGCCGACTCCTCGAGGCGCTCCATTAACTCGGGTCTGGTGATTCGCATCATTCAAGGTCTCCGTCAACCTGAAGCTGGATGTTCCGTTCAGTGATTTGTTCAAGAGCTGCAAGGTCACGGTGCACTGCGGGGCCTCGATCTGCATCGGCGGGCGCTTCCACGGGCACGACTCCTTCAGGAGCGAGTCGAGGCGCGGTGACCTGTGGATTGATCACGGCAGCCGCGCGCGGGAGGACGTTGCGTCGAATCTGCCTCAGCGCGGCGGCGTACCCGCTAAATTGTGCATCTTGCCTAATGAAGAAAACAGGCTCTACCCCGTAACGCATGTTGTAAACCATGCGTTCGCCAACTTCTTTGGTTGGGTCTTCGATCGCGACTAAGGCGTAGTGACGGACTCCCGCAAATTGCCGGTTAAGCCTCTGGAAGTTCATTAGGTTAAAGCCGTCTGTAAGGTCGTCATCTGCGAACGAAAAGCCAAGGAAAACACAGATCTCGTCAACAGCAATGATGTTCCAGAACGTTCGAATCTCATTGGCGTTGTAACAGCGGGCGTAATCTGCTTCGGTTAGAACTAGGGTGTCGGGACGGTCGTATCTGCCGTGAACATGCACAACGCGACGGGCGTAGTTGACCTCGCCGCGGTGATTGATGAAATCAGCGATCTCGTCCGGTACGAGGCAAATTGAATGAGCATTGCCACCCCCGTTCACCATTGCACGTTCGAGGGCCGGATCATAGTTGCTAGTCAACAAGTGCTTGAACGGTAGCGCGACAAGGTCATCGATGGAATCAGCATTTCGATCGACTGGCCCAAATGTCTCGCTCATGAATTCAAAGTACCGTTCGCCGAGGTTGTGCTTCAGTATTTCAGCTCTGATGAGTAAAGGGCGCACGTCGCGAATGTCGTTAAGCCTCAACGGACGGCCATTCAGATCGACCACGTCGTCGCCGCGAACTCTTCCTACCTCTTCGGCTAGGCGATTAATCAGCTGGACCCAAGATGGATAACCAAGTCCTGCGCTCACCCCTGCACCGCCAAATCCAAACGGACGACCGGATCTGATAGCTTCGACCATCTGCCGATACACATTCGCATTGCGTTCGGTGTCGATCAGCATGACCCAGCTCGAGTGGCAGCAAGCATTGGCTTCAGAAAAGTCTATCTAAGTGGAACGTGCAAATCATATAGTTTGTACAGGGCAGTGTCACAACTCGGAGTCCGTGAGAAAGGCCACCCCGATTTCGGCCGCCCTTCTCGTCACTTTACGACCGGATGGTGAGCAATGCCGAAGCAATCCTGAAACCGGGATGTGGAATGGGCCGGTCTCTCCTTAGCAGGGGCGCGGCGGCGCTAGCGAATCAGCTTCGCGGACATGGGGAGAAATCTATTGCAAGACTGCCTTCACACTCGACGTTGGGTCTTAATTACAAGCTCTTGACGACCTCAACCGCTTTCTCCAATTGGGTGTCCCTGCCTTCCCGCAGCGCCTCTCGTGATAATTCAACAGAAACGGTCGGAATGATCCCATTGTTTTCCAACATCCTCCCCTGCCAAGTCAGATACCCAGCAACAGGTAATCCCAGAATGTAGCCGTGACCAACCTTGAATGCGCCTCCGCTCAGCAAACGACCAGGTGTCTTGGTTCCAACAATAGTTGCCAGTTTGTTCTCTTCTGCAAACGCAGCCACCATTTCGCCGGCGCTGGCAGTGTGCTCGTTCACCATCAGGACAACGCGCCCGTGGAACGGACGTGGCCCAAGTCCCTCCGTAACTACGAGAATGGACTTATCCACGAGGGCGTATCGAGCAGCGAGCCAAAAGAGGGTGCCTTTGCGAGACGGAATTCGTCCAAAATGGGTTAGCTCCTCCCTCCGATATCCACGCTCCCGGCGCTTGCGAGTCAGGCTGTAGCCAACCTCCAATTTGCCCGGAGTCAGATAGCTCATCAGCCGCAGTCCACCGATTCCTCCGCCTGTATTGCCTCGCAAATCTACAATGAGACGACTACAGCCGTTAAGAGCCGCAATTCCCTGATCTATGTCTTTGGCGACATCAATTCCGATCGCACCGGGAAACATCGCCACTTTAAGGAGACCGATTTCATCGGTAAGCATCTCCGCGTGAACTGCTTCGGGCGCAGTGACGGGATGTTTTTTGGACTTCGGCATCGGCAGCCGAAGCTTCACCCACTCGACGTCTCCGTGCAGTTTCTCAATCGCTAGTTCCGCTGATCCTCCAGCGGAAAACGTCAGATCCTCTGGAGGGCGAATCTCTCGCTCGCCGGTTCCGAGCAACAAATCCCCCGGCCTTATTCCGGCCAAATAAGCTGGACCACCTCTGTGCACATCCTGAAACATCCAGCGTTCTGTCCCATTTACAGAGAAGCGTTGCAAAGTTGCATTGATTGCATGCCGCGCCGGTATGTTTTGCATCCCGGCGTGCCGGAACCCGGTGTGGCTGGTCTTGAGTTCTGCCACCAACCTATGGACTTCCTTCTCGAATGCCTCAGGCTTGTCACAGGCAAGAATTTGATCCCTTCGGCTACGAGCCAGGGCATTCCAATCCACCCCATTCATCGCAGGATCGAAGTGCTTGGTTTCCACCAAACGGCAGACCTTGTCGAAAATCTTCTTGCGTTCGTCCAGAGTCAGATTCATTGCTTCCTAATCCTGATAGGCGTTGACGCGTCCCCAATCGCTACGAATGCTGCCCAATAAAATGGGCTCACTTGTTCACCGTATTTCGCCAGCAGGTCCAGCTTGGCGCCTCGCAACGCCGAACTCGTCTCCTCTCCAAGCGCTAGACGCTGGTAGAAGCGTTCCATCAGTGCACTTGCAAAGGTGTCATCTGCACTCCACAAGCTCGCAACGACGGTTTTTGCGCCAGCCGCAAGAAAGGCCTCCGCCAAATCGTTGACGCCTTCCTCTCCCTGCAATTTGCCCACTCCCGTGTCACATGCAGAAAGAGTCGTCAGCTCGGCGTTTAATCGCAACTTCTTGATTTCTCGCACTTGCAGCAAGCCATCTTCAACGGCTTTCGGATCGGCCCCTAGGACTAATGCTGATCGTTCCGGGTATTGTGGATCGGCGAATCCGTGGACAGCCAAATGCAAAACCCGAAACTCTTTCAGCGGTTCCTTCTTGAATGCACTCTCAGTAGCGTTTGCACCAAATAGGGTTTCTGCGTCCTTTCCCACAATTCTACTGATGCTCTCGACCTCCTCTCGCGTCTGCGGAAGGTCATGAAGCGGCATTCCGACGAAATCAGCGAAACCGCGAACAAACCGACTCCGCAGTGTCTCAGAAGCCAGGATTCTCTTCCCGGCGCCACCTTGATTGTCGTAAGCAACGTCGCCCACTCCGAGAAACGGTTGAGGGGCTTCTTGCTGTTTGTCCTCCCTGCGGAGCGCATCAAGAACGGTGGCGGAGGGAGCATAGCTGATCACATAGGACGTTAACAGATACTGCCCTCCACTATTCCGCAGCGCTTCGAAAGGCAACAGGTTCAATATGCCGTCTGGCACAATGATGAATCGTTTGCCCGCGGATGTTTCAGGAATCGGTTGCACAAGAAACGCATCTAGTTGCTTCGCCTCTTCAACTCCAGCTTTTTTCGCGCGGATTTCATCAACGTACCGCTGGACCAGTTTTTCGATCTGATTGCGACCGGCCGGTAGCACTCTCAGGTTTGCGGCCGTGCGCGTAATCGAAATGCAGAAGGAGTTCGGCTCGTCGAGTACGTACTCGAGTAGCGCTTCGTCTGACTTCAGGCTCTCTTGAACCTGGGCTAGCGGTGCGGGGTCGATGGGAAAGCGCTGATCTCCCTGGTTCCAGGCCAGCCGCAACCGCCACTCGTATTCGGCCAGAGCATCGAGCAGCTTTTCATGCTCGACGGGACTGTTGGTCTGCATCAAGCGCGTTTGCGTGGTAGCTACATAACTGTCTAGCGTCGCAGCTTCGGTAGACCCTGACTGCGGATCTGCCTTTCTGTCTCCCAAGGCGCTAGCCAGGGTTCGTCCTCGGACGCGCTCCAATACTTGGAACGCGCCGGCTGTGTCAGCCTGCTTCGCAACAAGGTCGAAGTGTTGGAGGTAAGTCTGACTCATGGCCGCGGCGATGGAGCTGTTCCAATACGAGTCATCGCCGCCAAGCATGCCGTCAATAACATCTTCAGCATGCGTGTAAAGGGCCTGCGCTTCTGCAATGCGCCCACGTCGTGCTTTGAGGTCAGCCAAAATTGTTAGGTTCCGCGGGACGTAATAGCGATCACCGACCCGTTGGCTAGCGGCGAGACCCTGCGTCGCACGGGCTTCTGCGGTGGCGAGGTCTCCGGAATCACGATACAGCTTGGCCAATTCGAACATGGCATCAGCTTCCATTCGGTAGAACTGGACTCTTGCTGCAAACTGCCCCGCATCCTCCAAATCGGCGATGGCCTCTTGTTTGTTCCCGGTTTGCGCCGCTAGCCTGCCAAGGACAATCAGCAATTGCGCCTCATGCCCGCGTTTCTGTTGCGATCGGGCTTTCGCAAGTGCGTCCTGCAGCACTCTCTTTGCTTCATCTGGTCTGCCTAACGCAACCAGCGCTTGCGCCTTTCCCTCGTACCCCATGAAAGGAAGTCCCGAATCTTCGTCAGCCTCCGCTATCTTGATGGCCCTCTCAAAAAACATCAGGGCATCAGAGGGGCGGTTGACCTCGACCAAGCCGTTCCCGATCATTTCCAGAAAGCGAATCTGACCACCCTTGTCGCCATTAGTCATCGTTGAGACGAGGGCTCCGCCTAAGAGCTTCGCCGCCCGGCCGGAGTTTCCCTCCAGGAAAGCGATTACGCCCAATTCACCGGAGGCCCTGGTCGCCAAACGGTCGTCCCCGAGACTCTGTGCGATCTGTTGGGCCTCCAACCAGTCTTGCTTCTCCGCTCGATAATCAATCTCGATGTCGGTGTAGCCTTTTGCGGTGAGGCACCAGAGCCGCAACCGTGGGTCATTGCGCATGATCGGGTTCTGCAACTGGTCGTTCAAGAAGCGCGAAAGGTCGACGAAAGACATCGTCTCGGCTTCCGATCTGAGGCGTCCAATCTTGGCGTAGAGCTCATTCCGGGTATCGCCTCGATTTGCGAAGAGACTCTCGGCTTTTGCATACAACGGGGCAGCTTTTGGGCCATTGTTTAGCCAATAAAGGCGATCGGCCTCCGCCAGGAGGACCTGCGGATCCGTGGTACTTTCCGGATGCTCCAAACGACGGTAACTGATGTGATTGTCGGCAGAAATGTCACTAAACCGAGTGTAGGCGTAGTGCGAGACAGGAATTACGACCACAACAAGGGCCGCTACAAATACCACTCCCCTTGGGACAGGAATCCACACCGACTCAGATACCGGGCCTGCTGATCAAGAATTTTTCAGAACATCGCGAATGGCGCTGACGTGGCGGCTTTTCAAAATTTTACAGGAAGCACCTGGAATGCGCCATGCTGCGTTTTGGACTTCCGCAAGACGACCGTATAATGCCCGCCGAAAGTATGCATTCGACGTCCTTCATTTCGTCTTCGCCCATTCCCATCTGCTGCGAGCGTGTGGTGAGTGTCCAGCCGCAAGAGAAACCCGCTATCTGTGTGTTCGCCAACCGATCGAAGCTCTTGGTGTCTCGTCTTATCGCATCTCATGTCGTTATCGGTGATGACATCGCTTTCCCCGTCTCTACGGGAGATGCAGTTCGTACAGAGATCTTGATCACCAAGAATGCGGGCGCCGGCCCCAAGGGTTATCTCTATCACGTGCCGATCGGGCACGTGAGCCAGCCCAAACAGGACAAACGAAATGAACACTTCGTTTCGGCCGAGGTTCACCATGGGGGCCTTGGCATCAGTACTGTTTTCCTGCCGTGTGAGGTCCTGCGCGACTACTTCTATGGTCTGCCAAGTGCCGACCATAGAGCCGATCATCCGTCCCTGTACGAGATTCTGCATATACCAGCCAGCGCTTCTCCCTCTGAGCTGCACGTAGCGTTCAAGCTACGCGACTTGGAACTCCAAACGGTAGGAGCTTCTCGCAGCCAGCGCGTGGCGCTAGAGCGCGCCTTCAACATCGTCGGTCAGCCGGAACTGCGCGCTTGCTATGACGCGTTGCTGGCCGATTCCGAAGCTCCGGCCATATTTCCGTACGGTGGATTTGGCTCCCTGCTCGTTGCTGGCGAGCATTCCCGTGACGGACAAACATTTTTCGCGCGTCGCATTCTTGCGTTTTCACCGGAGCTCCGGCGCCGACGATTCCATGTCCCACTGCGTAGGTGCGACTTCTACGACGACCACGCACTGTGCCACGACATGCGTCGCAAGCTGGAGTTCTGGCTCGATCCAGCCGCCCTACACACATTCTGGGACCGCACTTGGAATCAGTGGAAGCACCTGTTGGGAGCCAAGATCGAGGTCGAAGGCACGTTCGTACAAACTGGCAAATACTGCAACCGTAGCGGGGAGTGGAAACTCGTTACTTGGGAGACTGCATTACCGAGCCGGCTGGAGGTCAAAATGTCGCCCGATTTCCAGCAACAATTGGAGACGGCGAGAACAACTCACCACCGCTTTGGTCGGTACTCACAGGCTCTCGATCAGATCCGCCTGTGCCTGGAACATCGGGCGGTCGAGAAAACGGAGCTTGAGCGAATGTGTTCCGAGCTACATCTTCCCGGTGACTTTGATGTCGCACAGATCAGCTGGCGTGCGGATTATGACCCGTTCTTCTATCGCCAGCTCTCACGCCGGGCCCGCCGGATCTATCTGTTTCGCGACGAATACATTTTCGACTTTGAAAGAGGCGTCATTGTCGAAACGCCGCAGCTTGGCCACGCGACATACGTTTTCGGCAGACCCCGGACCATGGACAGCTTTCTCGCTCTGTACACCAAGATCACGAAGGACGACATCCGGCGAAACCGCAACAACGCCGCCGAGCGGCTCGGATTCCTCGGCCGCGTGATTCACGGCACCAATCCCAGGGCGTGGCTCAAAGAAGTGAGGCAGCGCGTAGGAGAGGCAATCGATTTCGCAGTGGCCCAACCGGAGTGAATCATTGTGCGCACACTTTTGTGACATTTGATCTGGCGTCAGTCCCATGCGTACTTTGCTACCCAGTCAAAGTGTAATTGGTGAAATATTGTTCGGGGAAGCTGTGCTCCGAAGCATGTAGTCGAGTCGTTCCACAGATATAAGCAATGATGTTGTTGCAGAACAATCTTAGTAGGAACTTCCTTCCGACTACGTGGTATGCACTCGTGAATCAATTCGTCAAGGCGGGGCCATTGAGTTCTTCGGGGGACGAGGCCGTTTGACGGCGACTCGATAAGGGGCTATCAACACCCGTGGAAAGCACCGTTGCCTCTGGCGGTTCTGTCTCGAAGATGATGGTCCCGCCAGCGATCAACTGTCTCTCGGCATGTTTAGTCAGACGTAGCCGCCAATTCTCACCTTTGATGAAGCGGCAAGGTCACTGATGCAGCCCCAAGGCATGCATGGGCTGACGCGCCCAGATCATCTGTCACTTGGGAGTCTGGGCCCGACGCGATTTGGCGGGGGAGGAGTGTTAATGAATGTCGAGAATCTTCCAGAACTGTTAACGGTTCATGAAATCGCCAAGGCCCTGAAGGTTCCGGTGTCTTGGGTGTATGACAGGACCCGAAAGCGAGGTCTCGAACGCATTCCTCACGTCAAAATCGGGAAGTATCTGCGCTTTGAGATTCAGGAAGTCTCGAAGTGGCTCGGCGGATTTAAGGGGTAAATAGCATTGCCTAGCGGACGGCAAATCGCTACACTTTTCGTCGACGCAGAACCGCCTGAGCGGGCCACGTATGGAGGACGAATGGCCCGAAACAGACGATTCCAGCACGGCTCACTTTTCAAGCGCGGTACGCGAACAAAAGTGTGGGTCGCACGTTGGTGGGAAGATGTCAGCGGACGAGAGGGAAAGCTACAACGTATTCGGCGTTCGGAAATCCTCGGCACGGTCGCCGAGATTCCGACTCGGCGCCAGGCGGATCAGATTCTTTCGAGTCGGCTGCACGGCATCAACAGCGGTGACTTCCGACCCCAGTCGAACTGCACGCTTTCAGAGTTTGTGCAACGAAACTGGATGCCAGAGGTGCTACCCACACTCAAGTATTCGAGCAAGAAGCATTACGAGTACATCGTCAACTTTCATCTGATCTCCGCTTTCGGCGATATGCAACTGCGGCTCATTTCACGTGAATTGATTCAGGGCTTTCTCAGCGGGAAGCTGCGGAGCGGATTGTCGTGGAAGACCGTAAAGCATATTCGCACCACGTTCGGCACAGTGTTGGCAGCGGCTGAGATGCAAGGACTGATTCCGAGCAATCCGGCACGCCAAACCAAGCTCCCGCGTCGTGGGCCGATAGCAGAAAAAACACCCATTGCTCCCGAGAAGATCAGGCAGCTACTCGCAGCTCTTCCCGAGCCTTCGCGGTCGCTCGCCTGGCTGCTCGTTCTGACCGGGCTGCGTGTTGGCGAATTGCTTGCACTTCGTTGGCGCGACATTGACCTTGCACTGGGTTGCCTTCGAGTAAGGCAGACCGTTTATGAGGGCAGGTTCGATGATCCCAAGACCAGGCGGAGCAAGAGAACAGTGCCACTCGGTGCAAAAGGACTCGAGGTGTTGTCGGCTTTCAAGCCGCAGTGCATCGATCCGGAAGCGCTGGTGTTTGCAACCAGGCGCGGCACGCCTTTCAGTCGGAGAAATCTCCTCAATCGTCAGCTTGCGCCGACGTGCGAGAAGCTCGGCATCGAGGGTGTGACTTGGCATTGGCTGCGCCATGCGAACGCGACGCTGCTCGACGCGGTCGGCACGCCGTTGGGAACGGTGCAAGCCCTACTGGGGCACTCCTCCGCAGAGGTCACACGGGAGATCTATTTGCACTCCGTACCCGCGGATGCGCGCAGCGCGGTGGAAAAGGTCGAGGAACTTCTGATTGGACCCAAATGGACCCAAGTTGCAGAAGCGACCAAAGTGACGAGTACTCTAATTTATTGATTCCGTGGGATTAATTGGTCGGGGAGAGAGGATTTGAACCTCCGACCCCCTGGTCCCGAACCAGGTGCTCTACCAGGCTGAGCCACTCCCCGACGTGGAAGAAACTGCGCCAGCGTTGCAGCACAGTTTGGGCCCCTCAATCATTTGGCCGATCGGATTGAGAGAGTGCCCGAGCCTAATTATAACAGAGCTACCGTCGCCGGACCGCAGTTGCATTTGCGGTGCTGCACGCACACCTCATCTTTAGGATTGGCGCGCGGCATCGTACACTCAGATATCGTTCAACGCGCTAACGATCGAGGGCCCCCAGCTTGGCAACCGTTCTAATAGCCCGACAACTCCTCACTCCGCTTGAGCGCATCGAGGATGCCGCACTCGTGATTGACCGCGGAATCATCGCGGCCATCGGCCGGAAAGATGCCGTGCCGATTCCAGCTCAGGCGCAAGTTGTGGACTGCGGCGATTCCATCCTCACGCCCGGACTGATTGACATCCACGTTCACGGCGGGGCCGGACATGATGTCATGGAGGGCTCTGACGAAAGCTTTGCGGCCGTTGAGCGATTAATGGTGCGGCATGGAGTCACCGGTTATTGTCCAACGACTGTCTCCGCCCCGCTGGATCGAACGCTGAAATCTCTCGAGGATTTAGCGAAGGTTGCGGAACGCGGGAACCGTGAGGACGGCAGAGATCCCACTCGCGCGCTGCCGCTCGGCATTCATCTCGAAGGTCCGTTTCTCAGCCATGCCCGGCGCGGAGTTCACCCTGCCATCCACCTGCAACCGGTCTCGGGCGACACATTTAATCAATTCTGGGATGCAGCCGCAGGTCACATCAGGATGCTCACCATCGCACCGGAGTTGGACGGTGCGCTCGATCTCATCGCCGACGCCTCGCGTCGCGGAGTGTGTGTCAGCATCGGGCACTCCAACGCCAGTCTGCAGCAGGGGATCGCTGGCATCCAAGCCGGAGCGCGGCACGCTACGCACACCTTCAACGCCATGCGCAGGCTCGATCATCGCGACCCAGGGTTGCTGGGTGCGATTCTTACCGACCGCAAGGTAACGGCCGACATCATTGCCGATGGAGTTCACGTGGACCCGACCATCGTCGACCTGTTCGTGCGCTGCAAAGGAGTGGATGGTGCAGTGCTGATCACCGATGGCATCAGCGCGACTGGCATGCCAGATGGGACTTACCGGCTAGGCTCGTTTGAGGTACAGGTGCGAGGCCACGGTTGCGAGTCGCACGGTAAACTGGCCGGCAGCGTTCTGACGCTCGATCGAGCGGTTCGGAACATGATGAGGTTTGCGAAACTCAGTTTTCAAGACAGCGTCCGGATGGCAACGCTAAATCCTGCGAGAGTACTGGGAATTGAACATCGAAAAGGCGTGCTGCAACCGGGCGCCGATGCCGACATTGTAGTGTTCTCCCCCGCCGGCGAGGTAATGCGCACGGTCGTGGGCGGCACGCTCAACTAGGCCGGAGCTTTTAGTGCGTCAGTTGGAAGCGCTCTTCTTGCTTCTTCATACTGGCAATGGCGATCAACTCCACTGCCTTCTGCGCAATATGCTCGGCACTGACTTCGAACTCCTTGATCAGCTCCCACGGAGCAC
The DNA here is from genome assembly GCA_963794545.1 of uncultured Acidobacteriaceae bacterium. Classification (GTDB taxonomy): domain Bacteria; phylum Acidobacteriota; class Terriglobia; order Terriglobales; family Acidobacteriaceae; genus Bog-257. Next base: position 1,038,862 of record CAWCEH010000003.1, on the reverse strand, counting down.
CAGAATCGCCGAAACGGTCCTTTACCCCGATGGCGCCCGTAATGACCGGTGTTCCCAGTAACTCGGGACTTTCGGTGATCACGCCACTCACGCGCCACGCCAATGCGCCAATTTGGTGCTCCTCGGCGGTGAGAACCACGCCCGTATCCTTGGCCGCCCGCACAATCACGTTTTCGTCAATCGGCTTCATCGTGTGCATGTTGATCACGCGAATCTCATAGCCAAACTCGCGCTTCAGTATCCAAGCCGCGCGCATGGCCTCGGGCACCATCGGCCCACAGGCGATAATGCTGAGATCTTCGTGCTCGTTTTCGTAGTTGGGAGCAAGCGTGGTTTCGAAGGCATCAATCATCTCCGGCGCTTCGCGACGAAGACGGCTCACGTTCGCTACGCCAAACACAAATGGGGTGTTTTCGCGGGTCACAATCGGGGTGGCTTCCCGCGCAAAACGGATGTACTTGGGCCCGACATGCTGCAGCAGCAAATAGTCGGTCGCCTTGCGCGTTTCGATCGCGTCGCAGGGCACCACAACTGACATATTCGGCAACCCGCACATGGCGAATAAGTCTTCCAGCGCCTGGTGCGTGGCGCCATCAGGTCCAACCGAAACCCCGCCGTGAGCACCGGCGATCAATACATTGAAATTTCCGTAGCAGATGGAAACCCGGATCTGATCCAGATTGCGGGCCGCGGCAAAGGTTCCGTAGGTCCCGAAGACGGGCAACTTCCCTTCCCGCGCCAGTCCGGCGGCGGCAGCGGTCGCCGACTGTTCCGCGATGCCCATGCTGATCCAGCGATTCTTGCGCTCCGGTTTGCCGGAATAGAAGTCGCTGATGGTGATGGAGCCGGAGATGTCGAGACCGAGGCACACCACTCGCTCGTCGTCGCCATTGTTCTGTAGCGACTGCCCAAAGCCTTTGCGTGTGGGTTCCATCTTCACTTTCATCTGGGTGGGCTTGTTCCACCAGTAATCGCGCGAGAAGGTCGGCGTCTTGGCGGCCAGCTTGACTTCTACTTCCTGCTGGTACTCATTCGCTATCTTCAGCAGCGCGTCGTAGGCGATGGTCTGTTTCAGCCCAAGTTCTTCCAGGGCCTTCACCATCTCGTCGTAGCTGGGAGCTTTGCCGTGCCATCCGGCAATGTTCTCCATGAAGCTGACGCCTTTGCCCTTAATCGTATTGGCGATGATCACCGTAGGCTTGCCGGAGACCGGAATCTTCTTCGCCTTCTGCAAACCATCCACGACTTGCGTAACATCGTGACCATCAATCTCGATGACTTCCCATCCAAAGCTGCGATAGCGCTCGTCCAGCGGCTCGACGTTCATCACGTCCTTCACCCATCCGTCAATCTGCAAGCGGTTGCGGTCAATGATGGCAACCAGATTGTCGAGCTTGAAGTGCGATGCCTCCATCACCGCTTCCCAGATGTTGCCCTCCTGCTGCTCGCCGTCGCCCATGATGCAGAACACCGAATGCTTGCCGCCGTCGAGTTTGCCGGCCAGCGCCATGCCGACCGCAATGCTGAGGCCCTGCCCCAACGATCCGCTGGAGACCTCGACGCCCGGCAGCTTCAACCGGTGCGGATGTCCCTGGAATGGCGAATAGAGCTTGCGTAAGGTAACAATGTCTTCGATAGGGAAGTATCCGGCGAAGCCAAGACCGAGGTACAGAGCGGGAGCTTTATGTCCACCCGACCAGATGATGCGGTCGCGGTCTTTCCAATCCGGATTGTTGGGATCGTGGTTGGCGACCTTCAAGTACAAAGCCGCAACGATCTCCATCATGGAGAGCGTACCTCCGGAATGGCCGGATCCGGCGGCGCACAGCGCAACCAGGTCATAGCCGCGCATCAAACGGGCGGCCTGCTCAAGTTCTTCCAGGCTGAACTCGCGAACGACGGCTTTGGAGACGGAGTTGACGATCGGCATGATGAATCCTTTGTGCGGGCGGAGGAGCGCCTCAGCGAAACCCGCGATATGGGACCCCGGTGATTAAGGCTAGGCGGGAAAAAACATGGGGTCAGTGAGGTAAATCACGAGGGGGTGTGACGGGAAGCGATGGAACGATGGGCACTGCATCATCGGTCGAAAGGTGGCGATGGCGAGAGCCAGCCTGAGCATTGGCCTTTTGAACTCGTGCGGGTCCGCTGCGGACTACAATGTTCGCATCGACGAGGCCCAAGGGAATGCAGACAGCGGAAGTGGTGATTATTGGTGGCGGCATTGTGGGTTCGAGTATTGCGTGGCACCTTACGGAAGCTGGTTGCCGCGACGTTCTGATGGTTGAGCGCGAATCGCATCAGGGCAAAGGTTCCACGGGTAAGAGCATGGGAGGCGTGCGCGCTCAGTTCGCCACCGCGCCGAACATACAGATGTCGCTCTACTCCATTGCCTTCTACTCGAATTTCGAAGAGAGGCTAGGCCATCCTTCGGAATATCGCGCACAGGGCTACTTGTTCGTCGCCACTAAGCCGGCTCATCTGGAATATTTGCAAACTAACCAGCGACTGCAAAAGTCGCTGGGGCTCACCGGAGTGCGAATGCTGACGCGTGAGGACATTCTGGCGATGGTGCCGCAACTACGATCCGATGACATCCTTGGTGGAAGCTACTGCTCGACTGACGGATTTGTCGATCCCTACAGCGTAATGGTTGGCTTCGCCGCCCGGGCTTGCGAGCAAGGCGCCACACTTTGGCGCTCGACCGAAGTCACTGCAATTCATCGCGACAGCGAAGGAGTTAGCGGAGTAGAAACCACGCGTGGGCCGGTCAGCACCCGTGTGGTGGTCAATGCAGCCGGGCCTTGGGCAGCCGAAGGTGCCGCCCTTGCCGGCGTTATGCTGCCCGTCGAACCCTTGCGCCGCATGTTGATTCCGACCGAACCCTTCGATGGCGTCCCTCATACTGTTCCCATGGTGATCGACATGACCAACGGTTTTCACTTCCGGCCCGAGAGCCTGGGATTCCTGCTGGCGTGGAACGATCCTGAGGAGACACCCGGCTTCAAGACGGACTTTGACCCGGCCTTCATTGAGAAGGTGCTGACTCGCGCTGCAGACCGTGTGCCTTGCTTTGAGAATCTCGCTGTTAATCCGAAACGCGCATGGGCAGGGCTTTATGAGATGTCGCCCGATCACCACGCAATTCTTGGGCCTGTTCCCGAGGTGCGCGGCTTCTACTGCGCCAACGGTTTCAGCGGACACGGTGTCATGCACGCCCCCGCGACGGGAAAGATTCTGGCGGATTTGATCCTTCAAGGCTCTACGAATGTGGTGGACAACATTGAGGTGCTGAGTCCGGCGCGGTTCGCAAAGGGCGAAATGTTGCACGAGACTGCGGTGCTATGAGCAAGGATGATTCATCTGTGTCGGTAGCTGAAGACGGAAATCTTCGAAAGGGCACGGCTTCAGCCGTGCCGTCACTTGGACATGGAGAGTTGGGCTTCAGCCGCTGAGGGAATTCGCGCTTTGTCTCAACACCGCAGTCCCTCAGTGGCTAAAGCCACCATCAATGACAGCAGCTACGACACGGCTGAAAGCCCTGTCCTTTCAAAGCGTGAGATGCTCACGAATAGTCCAGTAAGACGCCGCTCTATCTGAGCTGCGCACGGGAGCAAGAATTATGGCCATGCCCTACATCAAGCTCAAGCACACCGAACTGGAAGTGTCGCGCTTTTGTTTCGGCACGATGACACTCGGCAAGCCACTCGATCAAGCCGGTTCAACGCTGCTCGTCAAGCGCTGCATTGAGGCCGGGATCAACTTCTTCGACACTGCCAACATGTACCAGTATGGGGTGGCGGAAACCATGCTGGGAAACGCGATCAAGGGCAAACGCGACAAGCTCATCCTCGCCAGCAAGGTGTTCTTCAAGATGGGCGATGCTCCCGATCAACACGGGCTTTCACGCAAGGCGATCTTGCGTGCGATCGATGAGAGCCTCGGACGCCTCGGCACTGACTACCTCGACATCTACTACTTTCACGCACCCGACCACAGCACTCCAATCGAAGAGTCTATGGAGGCGATGGAATCGCTCATTAAACAGGGCAAGGTCCGCTACCCGGCATCGTCGAATTATGCCGGTTGGGAGGTGGTGCAGATGCACTGCATCGCGAAGGATCGCGGCTGGCATGCTCCATATATTTCGCAACCCATGTACAACCTGCTGGCGCGTGGCATCGAGCAGGAATACCTGGCGATGTGCAAGGAGTTCGGCGTTTCAACCGTGATTTACAATCCGCTCGCGGGCGGGCTGCTTACAGGGAAGCACCAGCGGTCGCAACCTATCCCAGGTACGCGCTTTGATAACAACAAGCTGTATCAGGACCGCTACTGGCATGAGCAGTATTTTCAGGCGGTCGAGCGGCTCAAACAAGTTGCTCAATCCGCGGGAAGGTCGCTGGTCAGCCTGTCTTTGAACTGGCTGCTGCATCACACCGCTTCCGATTGCATCATCCTCGGCGCCTCCAGCATGGAACAGCTCAACCAGAACCTTGCGGCAGCAGAAGAGGGGCTGCTCTCGGAAGATGTCGTGAAGGCTTGTGACCAGGTCTGGCAGGACCTGCGAGGCCCGCTGCCGGATTATAACCGCTGAACGGTCAGGTCAGGACCCGCCGCAGGAATCCCTGCACGCCGATCCAACCGAGGACAGCGAGGCCAACAGTGAGAGCGAGAAACGAGACCCATGCCGGCATGTGCGGCAGGCTAGGGGTTAGGGTGGAGCGCAGTCCTTCGCTCATGTAAACCAATGGATTGATCAGGATCAGTATCTGCAGCCAGCGTACGTTCGCCAGCATTGCCCAGGGATAATAGACACAACCCAGAAAGGTGATGGGCACAACCACGATGCCGAACATCAGCGCGATCTGCTCGGGTCGCACGACCGTCCCGATGGTGAGGCCGACCGCTCCGGACACCAGGCTGGCAAGTAGCAAAATGCCAATGAGCGTCGGCCAACTGGAAACATGGATCTGTACCGGCGAGACGGGAATGAGGTAGACCATCGGAAAAATAACCAGAGCTGCCAGGATACTCTGCAAGGCGCTGAAAAAAATCTTTTCCACTGCGACCCAGGTGACGGGAAGGGGCGACATGACGCGATCATGGATCTCGCGCGTGGCGCCGATCTCCATCGAAAGCGGCAATGCCGTCGCCATAATGCCCTGAATGAAGATGCCCACCGCTAGCAGTCCTGGCAGCACCAGCGTACCGAAGCTGGCGCCGGCGGAGCTTTGAAAGCCCTGTCCCACCTTCGGAAACAGGTAGGTGAAGACGAACACAAAAAATAGCGGATTCATTACCGTGCGGATGAGGAAGGCAATGAACTCCCTTCGCAAAACACTGATATCGCGCAGAAACAATCCCCAGAAGGCGCGCCAATACAGGACAGAGTTAGTCACGCAGTTCCCTTCCCGTCAGCTTGATGAACACCGTTTCCAGGCTGGTTTCGCTGACTGACATATCGCGCAAATTATCGCCCGCCAGCGCCACAATCTCCGGCAGCAAACCACTTCTTCCGTCGGTGAACACACGCAACCCCGAAGCCTGGCCCTCTACAGCAGTCACGCCGGGCACCTCGCGCAGACGAGCACGCAAACTATCCGCCTGCGCATCCTGAAGGTGCAGCTCGAAAACTTTCTGCGCGCCCACGCTGCTCTTTAATTTGTTCGGCGTGTCGCACACCAGGATTTTGCCGTGGTCAATAATGGCCACACGATCGCACAGCTCGTCAGCTTCTTCCATGTGGTGGGTGGTCAAGACAATCGTGATGCCCTTCTCGCGAAGCACACGGATGATGTCCCACAATGCCAGACGTGTTTGCGGGTCTAAACCTGCGCTAGGTTCGTCGAGAAAGAGGGCCTGCGGCTCGTGCGCGATGGCGCGGGCAATCTGTACTCGCTGTGCGAGGCCTCCGGACAGTTCGCGCGGAAACGCTTTGCTGCGTTCGTTCAGTTTGAAAAGTTCCAGAAGCTCGGTTGTCTTCTGGGAAGCCTGGGCATGGCTGAATCCGAAATAGCGGCAGTGAAAGTAGAGGTTCTCCCAGACCGTGCATTGCCGGTCCAAGGTGTTGAATTGCGTTACCATCCCCATGAAGCGGCGGGCTTCGGCGGGATGCGCTACTACGTCCACGCCCGCAATCGTCACCTGGCCGCTGGTTGGAAGGGCGCGGGTGGTGCAAACGCTAATGGTTGTAGTTTTACCAGCGCCGTTCGGACCGAGCAGTCCGAACAGCTCTCCGCGGGCAACGGAGAGATCGATTCCCTTCACTGCCTCAACCGGCGTCTTGCCAGGATACGTCTTGACCAGTTCTTGAATGTTGACAATCGGGTCTGCTGGAGTGCTCACGACTCTCCGCTGTCGAGTAAGATGGTGTCCCCAAACGGTTGGCAGCAGTTTACCAACCCTCGTAAGGATGTTGGAAATCGAGCGGTTTACGTCGCAAATGCGGAGGATGACAAACCACTACACCGCGTGGCCGGCACAGAATCCCGAAGCCCAGGCCCATTGGAAATTGTGACCGCCGAGATGGCCGGTGACATCAACCACCTCGCCGATGAAAAACAACCCTGGTACCTTGCGGCTTTCCATCGTCTTGGCAGAGAGTTCGTCCGTGTCTACTCCTCCAGCCGTCACTTCGGCTTTGTCATAGCCTTCGGTTCCGTCCGGCAAAACTTCCCAATGATGAATCTGACGCTCCATTTCATCGAGAGCGGAGTTGGTCCATCGCTGAGGCGGATGCAGTTCGAGCCAACGCTCCGCGAGTCGAATGGGTAATGCGGCGTGCAATGCAGACTTAGCCGTTGCTAGATCGCGGCGCACGCCATCTTGCCGCAATGCGGCCGTGATCTTCAGTCCAGGAGCCAGGTCAATCGCGATGGGCTCCGACGGCTTCCAATAGGACGAGATCTGCAGGATGGCGGGACCGCTCAAGCCGCGATGAGTGATTAACATTTTCTCGCGAAACTGCTGACCTCCGGCCGAAGCTATCACTTCCGTCGCAACTCCTGCCAGATCGCAATAGGTCTGCCTGTGTTCTGCGTTGAAGGTGAGAGGAACCAAGGCCGGCCGGCATTCGCGAATCCTGATCCCGAATTGCCGCGCGATCTCATATCCGAAAGCAGTTGCGCCGATCTTCGGTATCGACAAGCCACCGGTCGCGACCACCAAAGCAGGCGCATGGAATTCACCGGTTTCGGTCCGCACGACAAATCTGTCGCGGTTCTGAACTTCCAACGTTCGGGTCTTTACGAAAATCTGTGCTCCTGCAGCCTGGCATTCGGATTCAAGCATCCCCACGATGTCTTGCGCCGACCGATCGCAGAAGAGTTGACCAAGCTTTTTCTTGTGGTACGGGATTTTGTACTTCTCGACCAGCCCGATGAAATCGGCGGGGATGTACCGGGCCAGCGCCGATTTGCAGAAGTGGGGGTTCTCAGACAGGAAGTTGTCTGGTGTGCAATGCAGGTTGGTGAAATTGCAGCGCCCGCCGCCGGAGATGAGGATTTTCTTGCCGATACGATCGGCGTGCTCCAGCACGGCGACCCGGCGGCCTCGCTTGCCGGCTTCGATGGCACACATCAGGCCGGCCGCGCCGCCGCCGAGAATGATTACGTCGAAGGATTGGTTGATCAAGTCATGAGTTTCAGGTTTCGAGTTTTGGGTTTCAAGTCAAAACTGAAGTCAGGGGTGAAATACGGATGACGATACCTTACACGCTGCTGTGTGTCGGCATGGAAGATTCTGAAGCAGCAGCGCACGCACCTGACGACACCGAGATCAGCATGAGGGTAGCATCGTCTCCGAAGTTCCCGTCGGCGTAGCTGCGCACGCTGTTCATGATGTTTCCGTACTGTTCGGGCAAGGACCCGTTGGGCAGGTACTCCAACAATCGGGCAAGGCGGTCGGCTCCAAACTCTTCGCCAGCGTCGTTGACCGCCTCGGTCACGCCATCGGTGTAGAGCAGGAGGCGGTCACCAGGCGACAATCGCAGACGTTCCGAACGAAACCCTGCGTCCAGCATCAACCCCAGCACGGGGCGAGTGGACGAGAATAATTCGACTGATCCGCCGGCGTGCCGTAAGACGGGAGGACAGTGCCCAGCATTCACAAAATTCAGCATTCGGGTCTTGATGTCGAGCACGGCGTAAAAAATAGTGACGTAATGACCTTCGCCCAATTGGTTGCGCAGAATTGTCTCGACCTCGCCGAGGATGAGATCGGGGCTATCGTTGGATGCCGACAGAGTGCTGACCGAGGCATACAACATGGCCGCGATCATCGCGCCTGGCGTTCCTTTCCCCGACACGTCGGCGACGCAAAAGTGCAGTGTGTCGGAAGTGGGCTGCCACACCCCGAAGTAGTCTCCACCGACCACTCCGGCCGGAGTGCTCTCCCCGAAGAGTTCGATTCCCTCGGCGACAACGTGGCGCGTCGGCACGATCCGCGTTTGTAGTTGATGCGCGTCCTCGCGCTCGTGATCGGAAATGCGCTGCGATGACCGGAGTTGCTGAGCGCGGCTCGCCAGCGAGTGAACCTTCTCCAAGAGCGAATCATTCCGCCACGGCTTCTCAATGAAATCGGACGCACCGTGTTTCATCGCGCTGACCGCCAGGTCAATGTTGCCCCAGGCGGTGAGCGCAATGATGGGAACAGTTCCGTCCGCCTGGCGCAGACGTTCGATCAATTGCAGGCCTTCGAGTCCCGATGTGCTGTCGCGCTGATAGTTCATGTCGACCATGGCGAGATCGGGTGGTTGCTGCTGCGCCGCAGCCAGTGCCTCATTGGGAGAAGAACACAACGTAACTGAGTATCCGTGGCCCCGAAGCAACATGGCCAGCGCTTCGCGCACATGCTCTTGATCTTCGGCTACCAGGATGGTCGATTGGTTGAGGGGGGCTGCCATATCGTCTCCACGAATGGATGTTGCAGCTCGAGTGCCAACATCGGGGCGGCAGTATCTTCTGTGGAGAGAATCAGTTAGGTGGCATTACGAATCGAAGGTCGCCCACAAACGAAACCTTCTGTCCGAATGTGGACACGACATTGGCTCGGCTTCCCGATGCGCAGCAGCGTTGCATGGAACTCATCGATGAGGCAATCAGTCGGAAGGCGAGGCCCAGCGCAACCGCAAGCGGGCCCGATCGCTACACGATCGCGAGCACGGGCGGCAGATTGCGCAAGGCCGACATGCGCTCCCGCCATGCCTTCCCGAAATGCTTGTGCGCTTGAGTCCTTTGTCCCGCGCGAACCGATTCTTTTGGCTGCGTTTGTTCTTGTCCCAGAGAGGAGTGCCACCAAGCTGGAGCTGGCCTTATAAGGGATACGAAAAACGCTGGGAAACTTTTATCAAGCACTTAGGAATGTGAAGTTTTAAAATGGGACGAATCCGGCAAAGAATCTCAACTCACCGCTTCTCCCTCGGAGCAGCTTTGTACTTTGCGCAGTATGGTCGGATTGTTAGGGACCTCACGAGTCGTCCCGGAGGTATGAATGCATCGCCTGACCTCATTGTTTCTATTTCTTGTTCCAGTGTTTCTCATCTGCACCGCTTGGGCGCAGGACAGAACTTCAAGCGACACCGCCACCTGTAGTTTCGATGCCGACAGGGAATTGACGGTCGAGTATCAAAGGGTTTCGTTCAACTTAAAGAAGCCGGTCTTCGGACACGAAATCCCGTACGGCAAAGCATGGGCTCCGGGTGGAAAACCGCTGACTCTGTTCACCAATTCGGCAGTAGAGATCGGCGGAAAGGTGCTTCCCGTCGGTGCCTATACAATGTTTGTGCTGCTCACGCAGAAGCAGTGGACTCTGATCGTCTCCAAGAGCACCGATCTCACGGGCAGGTATGACGAACAGCAGGACCTGGAGCGGGTACCGATGGAGTCAGGGGAGCTCTCGACGCCTGAACCTGAGTTCAGCGCATCCTTTGCTCACGTGGCACCCGATCAGTGCAGCCTTCGTCTCGATCTAGATAAGACTGGCTACTGGGTCACGTTCCGGAAGAAGTAAGAGACCGTGTCGCCGCTCAACGGCTCGGTGAAGGTTCCCCTTCACCCGGGCACACCCACCCCAATCCGCGCCAAGGCAGCATGGCTTGCGGACCCGGCACACGCTGACTGACACCATTTCGCCCTGCTGCGCGGCTAGAATTTGGCGACTCTGTACGAATTGGCGAAGTAGGGGACCACTAATCCGCGAAGACGGGGACTTCTTCCTTCTCAACGGCCATTCTGCGCTTGCCAGGGAGATGCCGTACCACCCAATCCTTGAAGTGGTCCATGTAGAGATAGACCACCGGCGTCGTGTACAGGGTAAGCGCTTGGCTCACGATGAGCCCGCCGACAATAGCGATGCCCAGCGGGCGGCGGACCTCGGCGCCCACTCCTGTGCCCAGCGCCAGCGGAAGCGCACCCAGCATGGCTGCCGCTGTGGTCATCATGATGGGGCGGAAGCGGATCAACGCGGCTTCGTGAATCGCTTCCTCCGCAGTCTTTCCGGTGCGCTCCACCTCAAGTGCGAAATCAATCATGATGATGGCGTTCTTCTTCACGATCCCGATCAGAAGAATGATGCCGATCAACCCAATCACGTCGAGTTGCATGTGGAAGAGCAACAACGCCAGCAGCGCACCCGTGCCTGCCGACGGCAGCGTGGAAAGAATCGTGATGGGATGGATGTAGCTCTCGTAAAGCATCCCCAGAACGATGTAAACGGCAACCAGGGCGGCCAGAATCAAGATGGGTTCCGACGACAACGAATCCTGAAAGGCGGCGGCCGTTCCCTGAAAGCTGCCGTGGATGGTCGCGGGAATTCGCATTTCCAATTCTGCATTGGAGATGGCGCGCGTAGCCGTACCCAAGTCCCCGCCGGGCGCCAGGTTGAATGAGATGGTCACTGCTGGGAATTGTCCCTGGTGATTCACCGTGAGCGACGTGGCCGCCCGTCCAAAGTGGGCAAACGCCGACAGTGGCACTTGTGCGCCCTGGCTGGTGATAACGTACACGCTCTGCAAGGCATCGGGGGTGAGTTGGTAGCGAGGATCGACCTCCAGCACCACGTGATACTGATTCAGTGTCCGGTAGATGGTCGATATCTGCCGCTGCCCGAAGGCGTCATAGAGAATGTTGTCAATTTGCGATGGGGTAATCCCCAATCGTGAGGCCGTGTCGCGATCGATGATGACGTTTTCCTCCAGCCCACTGACCTGCTGATCGCTGTTCACGTCCTTGAGCTGCGGAATCTTGCGAAGCTGCTGTAAAAGCTTGGGCGCCCATTCGTAGAGTTCGTTCAGGTTTTCGCCCGAGAGCGTGTACTGGAACTGGGCATTGGATTGACGTCCGCCGATCTGCAAGTCCTGTACTCCCTGGAAGTACAGCGTCGCGCCAGGAATATGCGCCGTCTTGGGCCGGAGGCGGGCGATCACTTGGTCCACGCTGATCTTGCGTTGGGCTAGCGGCTTGAGCGTAACAAACATGCGTCCCTGGTTCTGGGCTGCATTCCCACCGACGAACGCTAGAACGTTCTCGACCGCGGGATCCTTCTTCACAATGCTTATGAACTCGTTGGTCTTGTTATTCATGTCCTGAAATGACACGTCCTGGTCGCCCATGATAACGCCCATCATGCGGCCCGTATCCTGCTGCGGAAAGAAACCTTTCGGAACGATGATATAGAGCCAAACATTGACCACGACCATGAGGATGGCAACCGCGAAAATGAATCGCTTGTGGCGCAGAACCCAGCCGACGGTTGTCTTATAGGTGCGGTTCATCCACAACCATCCGCGCTCGCTCATGCGGTACAGCGCGCCGTGACTGCCGGGATCATGGGCCTTCAGGAAGCGGGCGCACAGCATTGGCGTGGTAGTCAGAGAGACCACCAGCGAAACCGCGATGGCGGCGCTCAGGGTCACGGCGAATTCGCGGAACAACCGCCCCACCAGGCCGCCCATCAGGAGGATAGGAATAAACACCGCGATCAGCGACGTGCTCATCGAGACCACGGTGAAGCCGATCTCGCGCGCACCCAGTAGCGCAGCCTGGTAGGGCTTCATCCCGCTCTCGACGTGGCGCATTACGTTTTCCAGCACCACGATGGCGTCGTCCACTACGAAGCCGGTGGAGATGGTGAGCGCCATCAGCGAGAGGTTGTTCAGGGAAAAGCCACACAGGTACATGATCCCGAACGTACCCACAATGGCCAGCGGCACGGCCACGCTGGGAATCATGGTGGCGCGTACCTCACGCAGAAAGATGAACACCACCAGTGTCACCAGGATCACGGAGATGATCAATGTACGCTGAACGTCCGCCACCGAGGCGCGGACGGTGGTGGTGCGGTCAAGGCCAACGACGAGATGAATGCTGGCCGGAAGCGATGCCTTAAGGAACGGCAGCGCCGCGGCCACGCGGTCGGCGGTGGCGATCATGTTCGCGCCCGGCTGGCGGAAGATGACGACCAAGACGCTGGGCTTACCGTTGAAGCTGCCTGAATTGTTGATGTTGGAGTAGGAATCCTGAACGTCGGCCACATCGCTCAGACGCACCGGAGCCCCGTTCCTGTACGCGACAATGATGGGCCTGTAGTCCGCTGCTTTCTTGAGTTGATCGTTGGCCCTGACCATCCAGGTCTTGGTGCCGTCGTCAAGAGAACCTTTGGCGATATTGGCGTTCTGCGCCGCCACCGCAGACCGAACCGCTTCCAGCCCGATATTGAGCTTGTTGAGGAGATTGGGATTGGCTTCGATGCGGACGGCGGGCTGCGATGATCCCCACACGAATACCTGGCCAACTCCCTCAACCTGTGCCAGCTTCTGGCCCATGATCGAGTCGGCTGCGTCGTACATCTGGTCCTGCGTCATCGCGTCAGATGTCAATACCAGAATCATGACCGGAGCGTCCGCGGGATTGATCTTGCGGTAGGTTGGGTTGCTGGGCAGATCGGCCGGCAGGTATCCGCGCGCCGCGTTGATGGCAGCCTGCACATCGCGCGCGGCCGCATCGATATTGCGGTCCAAGTCGAACTGCATGGTGACGCCAGTAGAGCCGAGCTGGCTCGACGAGGTCATCTGGTTGATCCCGGCGATGCGGCCGAATTGCCGCTCCAGCGGAGTCGCTACCGAGGACGCCATCGTCTCGGGACTGGCGCCGGGCAGGGCAGCGCCCACGGAAATGACCGGGAAGTCGATCTGCGGCAGCGGCGCAACCGGAAGCTGCGTATACGCCAGCGCGCCCGCCAGAAGCAGAGCCAGAGTCAGTAGCGTGGTGGCAACCGGCCGCTCGATAGCTGGTGCGGAGATGTTCATTCAGACTGCACTACCCGGGCGTTTGCACACGCCCGCAAAATTTACTGCCCTTTTAAGCGTCCCAGTCGTCGTTCGTGCGACTCTGCAACGGTTGCCAGTTGCGCCACGGTTCCGGCTAAAGTCGCAACTGTTGAAGTAAGACGGTCTATCCGCTCTGTCACTCGGTCTATCCGCTCTGTCACTTGTGCGATCTGTTCTGCGTATTGTGTCACTGCCCGCTGCTGAGACTCCTCCAGGCGCATTATGCTGTCGTACAAGCGACCCAAGGCCGCCCAAACGTCCTCGAAACTTTCAAATGCCGCCATGTCTGTCGCTCTTCCGGTAAAGTGTACTGCCGAGCGGAATGACCAAACTATCTGGCTATCCACGAATCCATCACCTACGCTCGGAATACGTCATTTGACTCTATTCCGGTATGACGGAGGTCATCATTTTCCTCGCAAAACCGTTACTTGTAACATGGCTAATCTCCGAGCGCCTCCGCAGGTTTAGGCGCGCGCTGGTGGCGCAGCGCCTGTCCGAGCCGGTCAAACCACAGATATACGACGGGGGTCGTGTAAAGGGTTAGCAACTGGCTAACCAAAAGGCCGCCGATGATGGTCACGCCCAAAGGACGGCGCAGCTCGGAGCCGGTTCCGGACCCCAGCGCAAGTGGCACGGCACCAAACAGCGCGGCGAAGGTCGTCATCATGATGGGACGGAAGCGCAACAGGCAGGCCTCGTAAATGGCGTCCAGGGGTTTCTTGCCCTCTTTGCGCTCCGCTTCCAGAGCGAAGTCGATCATCATGATGGCGTTTTTCTTCACGATACCGATCAGCAGGATGATACCGATCAAGGCCATCACGCCCAGGTCCATGTGGAACAGCGTTAGCGCGAGAATCGCACCCACACCGGCCGACGGCAGCGTGGACAGAATCGTGATGGGATGAATGTAGCTTTCGTACAGCACTCCCAACACAATGTACACCGTGACGATGGCCGCGAGAATCAGCCAGCCTTCATTCGCCAAGGAAGCCTGGAACGCTCGCGCCGTGCCTTGAAACGCCACTTGGATACTAGGTGGCAACCCTATTTCAGACGCGGCCTGCTCAATCGCTTTGACCGCCTCCCCCAGCGAAGCGCCGTTGCCGAGGTTGAACGAGATCGTGACCGCCGGGAACTGCCCCTGGTGGTTAATGGTCAGAGGCCCGGTGGTGGTTTGGAAGCGTGCGATCGCGCTGAGCGGTACCTGCTGCGCCGTGGCGCCCAGAACGCCTGCGCTCGGACCGTTCGCGGCGGGGGCGTTTCCGCCTTGAGTTGCGGGGCTTTGTCCGCCGCCTGCCGGCACATAAATACTCTTGAGCGAGTCGGGGTCGGCGCGAAAACTGGGATCCACTTCGAGCACGACGTGGTACTGGTTCAACTGCGTGAACATGATCGATACCAGCCGCTGGCCGAAGGCATCGTACAAAGTGTTGTCGATCGCACTGGTGGTTACGCCCAACCGCGAAGCCGTGTCGCGGTCGATCACCAGATTCGCTTGCGCGGCAAGGTTCTGCTGGTCAGTAGCGACATCGCGGAGTTCCGGCAGGGTCTTCAGCTTGGCCAGCATCTTCGTCGTCCACGTTGCCAGTTCGACGGGATCGGCGTCTTCCAAGCTGAACTGATATTGGGTTCGGCTGACGCGGTCTTCCACTGTCAGGTCCTGCACCGGTTGCATGTAGAGTGTGATTCCCTCGACCCCTGCAACCTCCTGCTGCAACCGCTTCATGATGGTGGTGATGTCATCGTCGCGCTCGTCGCGCGACTTGAGATTGATCTGGAGGCGTCCGCTGTTGGGCGTGGTGTTGGTCCCGTCCACTCCAATGAAGGACGAAAGACTCACTACGTCCTTGTCTTTCAGAACGGCTGTCGCCAATTCGCGTTGCCGCTGCGACATGGCCGCGAATGAAATGCTCTCGGGCGCGTCGGTAATGCCCATGATCACGCCGGTGTCCTGCACCGGGAAGAAGCCCTTGGGCACCTCGATGTACATGATGATCGTCGCCACCAGCGTTCCAATGGTCACCAGCAACGTTATGGTCTGATGCTTTAGGACAAACTTCACGGTGCGGCCATAGAAGGCGATGGTATTGGCGAAGGCACGCTCCGACCATTCGTACAAGCGTCCATGCTTCGCCTGGTCCTTCTGGCGCAGCAGCAACGAGCACATCATGGGAGTCAGCGTCAGTGAGATGATGGCCGAGAAAAGAATGGTCACGCTCAGCGTCACAGCGAACTCGCGGAAGAGCCGGCCCACGATGTCGCCCATGAAGAGCAGCGGAATGAGCACGGCGATCAGCGACACGGTCAACGACACAATGGTGAACCCGATCTGGGCGGACCCTTGCAGCGCCGCTTCCAGCGGGGAGTGCCCTTCTTCGATGTAGCGCTCGATGTTCTCGATCATCACGATGGCGTCGTCCACCACGAAGCCAGTCGAAATGGTCAGCGCCATCAGCGAGAGGTTGTCGAGCGAATAACCCAGCAGGTACATCACGCCGAACGTACCCACCAGCGAAAGCGGCAGGGCGATGCTAGGGATGATGGTCGCCGACAAAGTACGCAGGAAGACGAAGATGACCAATACCACCAGCACGATGGTGAGCATCATTTCGTATTGAACATCTTTAACGCTGGCGCGGATGGTATTGGTGCGGTCGGTCAGCACCGTGACCTTCACCGAGGCGGGCAAGTTCGATTGCAGCTGTTTCAGCCTCAGCTTGATGCTATCCACTACCTTAATGATGTTCGCGCCCGGCTGCCGTTGAATGTTCAGAATGACCGCCGGCGTGTTGTTCATCCACGCCGCCTGGTTGACGTTCTCCGGACCCGTTACTACGGTGGCGACGTCGGACAAGCGCACGGGATTGCCATTCTTGTAGGCTACGATGGTGTCAGCGTAACCCTGCGGGCTCAGCAACTGATCGTTGGCGCCGATCGTGAAGGCCTGCCGGTTATCTTGCAGTTGTCCCTTCGCCTGATCGACGTTCACCTGCGCGATAACCGTCCGCAATTGCTCCAGGCTCATGCCATAAGAAGCCAGGGCCGTGGGGTTCGCCATGATGCGAACGGCAGGCTTTTGCCCGCCGCTGATACTGACTAGCCCAACCCCGGGCAACTGCGAAATCTTTTGCGCGAAGGTTGTGTCTGCCAGATCTTCCACCTGCGGAAGCGGCATGCTGTCCGACGTCATCGCCAGCGTCAGGATGGGAGCGTCGGCCGGATTCACTTTGCTGTAAATCGGCGGCGTCGGCAGGTCGGCGGGCAGGTACGTTTGCGCGGAATTGATCGCAGCCTGCACCTCCTGCTCGGCGACATCAATGTTCTCTTCCAGGGTGAATTGCAATGTGATGACCGACGCTCCGAAGGAGCTGCTGGATGTCATCTGGCTGAGCCCGGGAAGCTCACCGAACTGGCGCTCCAACGGTGCCGTGATCGAAGACGCCGTTACATCGGGACTGGCACCGGGGTAAAACGTCACCACCTGGATGGTCGGATAGTCCACCTGCGGCAGGGCGGAGATTGGTAGTTGCCGGTAGGCGACGATGCCCACCAGCAACAGCCCTGCCATCAACAACGACGTGGCGATGGGCCGCAGAATAAATGGCCGCGAAATACTCATGTCTGCGATCCGATGTTGCCAGAGCTCTGATTCTGACGTGCAGGAGCCTGGGGAGCGACGTGGCTTCCCGCCTGCAGTTTTTCCTGTCCGTCCGTCACAACTCTCTCGCCGGCTTGCAGGCCCGACGCAACCACCACCGTGCTGCCCTGAGTAAGAGCAATCTGTACCGGCTTCATCTGCACTATATTCTTGGCGTCCACCACGTAGGCGAAAGCCCCCTCAGGACCGCGTTGCATGGCGCTGGCCGGCGCCGTGATGGCATTCTTGCGGGTTTCCAGAAGCAGGTGAGCATTGACGAACTGGTTGGGCCAAAGATTGTTGTCGGGATTGTCGAAGACTGCCTTCAACTTGACCGTGCCCGTCGTTGCGTCGATCTGGTTGTCGATGGTCAGCAGTTTGCCGGTGGACAGCTTGGTTTGGTCGTCGCTGCTATAGGCGTCCACCTCCAATGTACCTTGGCCCATGTGGTCGCGGACTTGCTGCAACTGGTCTTCGGGAAGCGTGAATATCACGGCGATAGGATGAAGCTGGGTAATCACCAACATCGCGGTACCGCCGGCCGCGGTGACATAATTCCCTGGATCGACCTGGCGCAGTCCCACACGGCCGTCAATCGGTGACTTGATGTAGCAGTAGGTCAGGTTCAGCTCGGCATTCTTAATGGCGGCTTTGTCAGAGGCGATGGTGCCTTCGTAGGTCCCGAACGACGCCTGCAGGGTGTCCAGGTCCTGCTTTGCGATGACACCTTGTTCGTAGAGGACTTTGTTGCGCTCGTATTGCGCTTTGGCGTTCGTCAACTGGGCTTCGTCTTTCTGCAAGTTGGCCTGTGCTTGCGCCAAGGCCACCTCATAGGGACGCGGATCAATGACGATCAGCAGATCTCCCTTCTTCACGTCCTGACCTTCCCGGAACTTGACTTCCATGATCTGACCGTCAATACGAGTTTTCAGCGAAACTGTGTAGAAGGCATCGACCGAACCCAAGCCGGTGAGATAAACATTAAAATTGCCTTGCTGTACTGTGTCGACTCCAACAGGAACGGCCGGCGGCGGCCCACCGGCTTTCGCGCTCTTTGCCTGCTGTGAACTGCAACCGGCAAGCGCAGCGCAGACCGCCAGCGTCAGGCCCAATCCCCAGAATGCCCCTGTCTTCACAAACTCCTCCTGACAACGCTACGCCATCTCCAAGAGATGCAACGGTGCTCGCCGTTGCCGCTCAAATGCAACTCGGCGCATAAGTTGCAGTACTATTAAGTCCATACTATTAGATCGGATGGGGGTTGTGACAGCCGTTAAGAGAGGGTGAAGGAAAGTTAAGATTTGTGAAGGATACGAATACATCCCGAAACAATTCTTCACCGCAGGCACGCGCGGGAAAAGGCAGAATGAATCCGGTGAATCGTCTGCTCATCATCGATGACGACCACGGGCTGGTAAGTCTGCTGAAGCGCTTTCTTGAAGGCGAGGGCTTTCACGTGGACGCAGCCTATGATCGGGCGACGGGATTGAGCGCTGCCCTGTCCAACGATCACGAGTTGATCATCCTCGATGTCATGCTGCCGGGCGGCACGGGCTTTGAGTTGCTCAAGACGCTGCGCCTCCAATCCAGCGTTCCGGTGCTCCTGTTGACGGCCAGAGGAGAAGCTGTCGACCGAATTCTTGGCCTTGAAATCGGTGCCGACGACTATCTGGCGAAACCGTTCGATCCTCGCGAACTTGTGGCCCGCATACGCGCCATATTTCGCCGGACGCGCGAAACCCCACCGGCGGCAACTGCTCGTCCCGATCACGACGAAATCCTCAGTGTCGGCGACATCCGGATGTCGCTCGGAACTCGTACGGTCACCTGTTCAACTACACCGGTCGATTTGACCTCGGTGGAGTTCAACGTTCTCGAATTGCTCCTACGCAATGCCGGCAACGTGGTCACCCGAGAGCAAATGGCGGAGGTGGCTTTGGGGCGGCCTCTGAACGTATTCGATCGCAGCGTCGATGTTCACGTCAGCCGGCTACGCAAGAAGCTGAGCACCTGTCCCGGGACCGATGAGTTGATCCGCCCAATTCGCGGGACCGGTTATTTTCTGGCGTCCAAAACGCCGGAGAAGAGCAGGATATGAACCGCCGCCTGTTCTGGAAAATCTTCCTTCCCTTCTGGCTTGCGCAGGCGATGCTCCTCGGAGCGCTGTATCTCCGCATTCACCAGCGCATTTCTTCCGAGCATCCTTGGTGGATCCAGCCGGAACGCCGGGAAATGCCGGTGCTGGCCGACTATGCAGCGAAAGTATACGAGCAGCAAGGCCAGGCCGGACTGGCGCAGTTACTCGATAATCTGTCGCTGCAGAACCGTTCGACGTACTGGCTGGTTGACACCAACGGTCACGAGCTTTCGGGACGGCCGATTCCCGAACGCGTTCTTCGCGACGCCTCAGCCGCCGAGAAGTCGGAAGGCCTTCACCATTCCTTCGAAGCCAACGTGCTGGCGACTTCGGCGGCCACGACCAAGGGACACTATGTCCTAATCGCCAACCTCATACCCCCAAAGCTGTCGGAGCGCATCCCTGGAGACATTCTGTGGAACTTGGAGATCGGTACTATCTTGTCGGCCATTGTTTGCCTCTTGATCGCGCATTACTTGAGTAAGCCGATTGAACGACTGCGCGATGCGACCCATGAACTCGCACGTGGAAACCTTGACATCCGAGCGGGAGAAAACCTCGGCAACCGGCGCGACGAAATTGCTGACTTGGTGCGCGATTTCGACACCATGGCGGGCGAGTTGCGGACCCTGATCCAAAGTGAACGGAACCTGCTAAGCGGGGTCTCGCACGAACTGCGGTCACCCATTGCACGCATCCGGCTGGCTTTGACTCTGGCGCGCGACGCCGACGACGACGAACGCTCAGAAATGCTCGATCGCATCGAGCAGGACACCATCCAACTGGATTCCATGTTGGAACAAATTCTGACCGTGGCACGCCTGGAAAGCGGTCAGCACAAGCCCCGCTTCGAACAGCTCTCGCTGAACGATGTAGTCGAGGACGTGCTGCACGATGCCAAGTTCGAAGCCGCCGCCACCGGTGCGAGCATAACTTTCCACGGCGATGGCGACGTCCAGGTAAATGGCGATGCCGGGCTGCTGCGCAGCGCCATCGAGAATATCGTGCGCAATGCCATCTTTTATTCGGGCCAAGGCGGCAAGATTGAGGTTCGCCTGAACAAAGAGAACGGCGCCGCACTGATTTCTGTCCGCGATGATGGTCCGGGAGTTCCCGACAATGCCCTACCCCTGCTGTTCAAGGCCTTTTATCGGGTGGACGATTCGCGCGAAACCTCTACGGGCGGAATGGGGCTTGGGTTGGCGATCGTGCGGAATGCCGTGCTGGCACACGGCGGCAGCGTCTCGGCAAAGAACGTAGTACCACATGGGCTCGAGATCACGCTGAAGATTCCGATGGCGCGCGCCTCCGAACCCGGACGTCACGCAGGCATGCCAGTGCTGAAAGCTGAGCCGGTTAGCAAGGCGCAGTAGTGCGCATTGCCGAGGCTACCTCTTAAGTCTTGAAACTTGATTAGGAAGTCTATAGTCTAAGCAAATCTTGTCGCACGATCGCGGTTTCAAGTTCCGGGCTGTGTGAGGGAATGAAGTCAATCGTCTGCTTCTGCTTCTGCAGTTTGTTTCTGGCTGGGTTCATAAAGGGCTGCCTTCGTCGCCATGATGCAGAAGTTCTACGCAACGCTGCCGTAAGTAAGCACATAGGTATTCAGCACTACGGAAAAGATGTGCTTCTTACCTACTCATGCAGCGGCAAGAACTCAATTACATGGAGCGTTAATTCCAAAGCTTTTGTATCTAACATTGACACGTCCTCCATCATCAAAGCTGATGCCGACGGGATCATACAGATTTATCCGGGAGGGGTATCTATTTCACTCAGGTACCCCCAATGGGTTGTGGTTTCAGGGCCAGTCTGCCGGTGCGGACCGGATGATCGCCTTGTAAGTTGTTGGCTCCACGGCGACAGCTTGCTGGACAAGACGGTAGAACAGCTTTCCCCGGCTGTGCGACTTGCGCCGGTTGAACCGGAAGGTAAACTCGTCCAGATAGCCATCCAAATGCTCGATGCTCACCGCTCCCTGATGTGTGCCCAGTAGCCATCGTTTTAACAGCGACACCACGCGATGCACGCGCGGCAACAGCTCCGAAGGGGATTTCTGCTGTCCGCGCAGAAACGTGAGCCGATGAATGTAGCCGCGCCCTTGCAATGGCTCATATCCCAACCACCCGTCGGTGTGGACCACGCTGCCGGGTTCAACCGACTCTTGCACGAAGGAAATGAGGCTGTGGGCCGAAGCGTTCGGAATGCGCCGCATCCGAATTCGCCCAATCCCTTTGCCGTCCTCCTCTGCCGCCACCACAATCAACGCCTTGCTCTCGGTCTGCCGACCGCGCATACCCTCTTCCAGCCCACCCAGATAGGTTTCGTCCGCCTCCACGCTTCCCGAGAGTCGTTCCCGCCCGGGTCTTACCATGGCTCGCCGCAGTTTGTGCAAACACACCCAAGCCGTCTGGTAGCTTCCCAAGCCCAGAACCCGCTGGAGTCCCAGGGCGCTGATCCCATTCTTCTGACTCGTCATCCACCACATCGCCCGGAACCAAACCGTCAGGGGCGTCCGGGTGCCCTGAAAAATTGTTCCCGCCGTTACCGAAACCTGATGTCCGCAGCGGGCACACTGCCAGCGCCCGGATCGCAATGGCCAAGTTTTGCTCTCGCCGCAGCGTAGGCACTTGCATCCCGCCGGCCATCGCAGGCGGAACAGATACTCCCGGCACGCTTCCTCGCTGCTAAATCGAACTTCGAGCTCCGCCAGAGTCCGCGGATAATCCTCCACCACCCGTTCCATGGGCCACCACACTACCTGTAGTGGTCACCTGAGTCAAATGGATACCCCTCTTATCCGGATATAGGGTTGGTGGAGAAAACCCTAGAAATCGTCGGTGGGACGACAGGGACAGTGACGGTAAAGGACGTATTGTTAAAATCGGAAGGTAGCAAGAGCGAGGGTGCACTCAAAGCTCTTCTGGTGACGATAAGTGCCATAAGCGGTTACTATGCGGGCTATGGAGTAGCTCAGTTGAAGCCTCTGAGTTGCGATTCAGCCGACATGTTACGGCAGGTGTCATCGGAGAATCTCTGGAGGAGTAAAATCGAACAGGACGTTCCTAACAGTAAGATACGCTAACGTTTCCAGAGCTTTGAACCGAACCGCTGCGCTCTCTGAACCCTATAGGAATGGGGATGAATCTGCACTGAATACGATATCAAATCACATTACGTATAACCGCATCACAAGCGCAGACTTCATAACCCTGGATAGCATTGACGCTGACTTGCCACATCCTCATAAGAGGAGTATGTGGGGATGGCTGCTTACTATTGCGATCGTGATATTCATCAAGATCCCCTTGGGCATCATTTTGTTCATTATTACGTTAGCCGTCTTGGTCCTTCTCGTTGAGGTTTGTTACGACCTGATCAAGTCAGTCCTACTACGTAAGTCATTTCGGGAGATTCGTGCAGAGAGGCGTCTTAAGTCCGCCTCTGCAGCAGCGGCGGCACAGCCCCAGGCGCCGAGTGACGGTAAGGGGATAGTGTAGTGGCGGGTGCGTGGCCTTCGCGAGTGAGGGTCCGAAGTACTTGCACTGTTAACGCTGCTCCTGACCTGTCTACACAAATCCAGCCCCGATCATTCATTTGGTCTTCGTTTTCTTCTCCCGCACTCTCAATCTTAGCGACAGATACACGCCCTGCGGCCGTGGTAGGTTTATTCACTTCTGAAAGCAGGCCATGTTTGAAGGGAGCGCAATGTTCACGAACGATCTTCTGAAGAACAAACGCATTCTTATCACCGGTGGCGGGACCGGGATCGGCCGCGCCATGGCCGAGCGATTTCTGCAACTGGGTGCGCAGGTTTACATCTGCGGAAGGCGCAAGGAGGTTGTGGAGAAGACAGCGGCAGAGCTGTCGGCCTCGACCGGCGGAGTTATCGAGGGCTTCTCCTGTGACGTGCGCTATCCCGAGGATGTCGAGGCGCTCATCGAGCAACTATGGGCGAAGGCTCCACTCGACGTGCTGGTGAATAATGCCGCCGGCAATTTTCTGGCGCGCACCGAAGAGCTGTCTGCACACGCGTTCGATGCCGTCCTTGGCATTGTTCTCAAGGGCACCATCAACATGACGATGGCGTGCGGACGACGCTGGCTGGCTTCCGAGCACAAGGGCGTGGTGCTGGACATCGCAACCACGTACGCGGACACCGGCTCGGCCTACGTCGTGCCGAGCGCAGTGGCAAAAGCGGGCGTCGTGGCGCTGATGCGCAGTTTGGCGGTGGAGTGGGGCGGGCGGGGGATTCGCTTTGTCGCCATCGCTCCGGGCGCGATTCGCACTGAAGGAGCATTCTCTCGGCTGCTGCCGACGCCGGAGTTGGAGAAGAAACTGCTGGAACACAATCCACTGCACCGCTTCGGAACGCTGGAGGAGATTGCCAACTTGGGAGCGTTTCTGATCAGCGATCATGCCGGATACATCAATGGCGAGATGGTGTACATGGACGGTGGTGAGATGCTGGCAGGAGCGAGTACCTTCAGCTTGATCGGGCGGCATATACCGGACGCGGCATGGGAGATGATGAAGTCGAAGAAAAAGTAGTCAGTTGTCAGTTGTCAGTTGTCAGTTGTCAGTTGCCAGCAGCGAGCAGCAGACTCGGAACCACCCGGTCAATTCAATTACGCCACAGAGACCCCTACCGCATGGAGTCGATTGGCTTAACGCCCTTTTCTCTAGCTGAGAATGCTCTCCGTGCCTCAGTGTCTCCGTGGCGAACTCGAAACTAGTTCAATACATGAATGTTCTTTTTCTCGCACATCTCCTTCAGTACTTTCGGCCACACGGTCACGCTGACTTCTCCGAGATGCGCTTTCCGCAGCAGCAACATCAAGGTCCGTGACTGCCCGATGCCGCCGCCCACGCTGAGCGGAATCTCGTGATTCACAATGGCCTTGTGATAGGGGAAGTTCAGGAAATCCGTCTGGTTGGTCAGTTCTAGTTGTTTCTTGAGCGACTCCGCATTGACGCGGATGCCCATCGACGTCAACTCATGGCGGCGGTGCGTCACCGGGTTCCACACCAGAATGTCGCCGTTCAAGCCGTGCCGCACGTGGCCGTCGACCGACTTGGTCTCGGTGACCCAATCGTCGTAATCGGCAGCACGCATCTCGTGCGGGTAGCCATCTTTCAACGTCCAGCCAATGCCGATGATGAATACCGCCGGGAACTTCTGCAGGATCGCGGTCTCGCGCTGCTTACGCGGCAGGTCAGGATACATGTCGAGAATTTCTTCCGCATGAAGGAAGGTGAGGTTCTCCGGCAAATTGGGGTATCTCGGGTCCTTGAGTTGCGGGAAAAGTTCCTGCGCGTGGCGCTCAGCGCCAACGATCACCTTCCAGATCTTGCTGACCACTCCTTTCAGGAAGCTCAGATTGCGCTGTTCGGGATTGATCACGCGCTCCCAATCCCACTGGTCAACATAGGCGCTGTGATCGTGATCGAGGAAGTAGTCCTTGCGCACGGCCCGCATGTCGGTGCACAGCCCTTCGCCACCTTGCAGGTTGAATTGCTTCAGCGCCATCCTCTTCCACTTGGTCGCGGCCTGGACGACCTGGGCGTTGATAGGGTGTTTGTCGCGGTCGTTGGAGATGTGGAATTGGATCGGCGTGCGGGACCCATCCCGGTCAAGATAGTCGTTAACGCCCGATTCCTCATCGACAATCAGAGGCACGGTGACCATCATCAGGTTCAGTTCCTTGCAGAGGTTTTCTTCGATGTAGGTTTTCACCTCGAAGATTGCCCTCTGGGTTTCTTTGGGTGACAGCAGCGAGCTGTAATCCACCGGAAGGACTTTGTCCAGTTCTGTATAGTCGCCAATTCCGGGGCCAGCGAGATCTGCTTTTTTGTCCGCCATGCTGTTCTCCTTACTATGCGGTCGACGTGGCGGCAGAACCTGCCTGCCGGAGTACGAATCGGGTAGCCACGTCGCCAAGCTAATGAAAGCACCAGTCGAGCAGGAAGGCAGTAACCGGCGTCACCGGGCCGTGTGTCGAGATTGAAGGGGGATGTTGGTGTCAGGGGACGGGTATCGGCCCGCGGTGGGGGATAATCGTACTAATTGCAATTTTCGCCGAGCAGGCTGCTCTTCCTCTAAACTGGGTAGGCCCGTGGGCAGAATGTACGGCCCAGGCATTTTCCGGTTCCTCATGTCATGGCTCGGTGAAGCGTCATCCAAGCCATAAGGAGAACGAACTGATGGCACCTACGGCTTCCGGGGAGCACGCATCAACGCTTCTGACCAGCTTTGATCTTCATCTTTTCAACGAAGGCAAACACAACCGGTTATTCGAGAAGTTTGGCGCGCACCTGACTGAACTCGATGGCAAGCAGGGCACGTACTTTGCGGTGTGGGCTCCTGATGCCGAACGCATCTCGGTGGTCGGCGACTTCAACGGCTGGAACCCGGACTCTCACCCCATGACTCCGCGGGGAAACTCGGGAGTCTGGGAGGCCTTTTTGCCCGGCCTGGGCAAGGGGTCTGTGTACAAATACCACATCCGCTCGCGCTATCACATGTATCAGGTGGATAAGGCGGACCCTTACGGCTTTTACAACGAAATTCCACCGCGCACCGCTTCCATCGTTTGGGACCTTGATTACGAATGGAACGACGGGGAATGGATGCGCACCCGGCACGATCACAATAAGTTCGACGCGCCCATCTCCACCTATGAAGTCCATCTCGGGTCGTGGATGCGTGTTCCCGAAGAGGGCAACCGCTCGCTGACCTATCGCGAACTCGCACCGAAGCTTGCGGATTACGTCAACGACCTGGGGTTTACCCACGTTGAGTTTCTGCCCGTGATGGAGCATCCGTTCCGCGGTTCGTGGGGATACCAGATCACCGGCTACTACGCTCCCAGCGCGCGCTTCGGAACGCCCCAGGATTTCATGTACCTGGTGGATTATCTCCACCAGCACGGCATCGGCGTGTACCTCGATTGGGTACCATCGCATTTCCCTAACGATGAACACGGCCTGGCGTACTTCGACGGCACGCACCTGTACGAGCACGCTGACCCGCGCAAGGGTTTTCATCCCGACTGGAAGTCTGCGATCTTCAACTACGACCGCAACGAAGTACGCGCATTCCTGCTGAGCAACGCGATTTTCTGGCTCGATCAATATCACGCTGACGGGCTGCGCATGGATGCCATCGCCTCTATGCTCTACCTCGACTACTCGCGAAAGGCAGGCGAATGGATTCCCAACCAGTTTGGCGGCCGGGAAAACCTTTCGGCCGTTTCGTTACTGAAAGCCGTGAATCGCGATGCCTACAAGGCATTTCCTGACATTCAAACCATTGCGGAGGAGTCAACGGCGTGGCCGATGGTCTCGCGGCCAACCTATATAGGAGGGCTGGGTTTCGGCATGAAGTGGGACATGGGCTGGATGCACGACACGCTTCTCTACATGTCGAAGAATCCCATTCACCGCAAGTATCACCATAGCAAGCTGACCTTTCGGGGGCTATACGCGTTCACCGAGAATTTCGTGCTGCCGTTGTCGCATGACGAGGTGGTGCACGGCAAAGGCTCGCTGATTGGGAAAATGCCTGGCGACGAATGGCAAAGGTTCGCCAATTTGCGGCTGCTGTTCGGATTCATGTTCACGCAGCCGGGAAAGAAACTGCTGTTCATGGGCGGAGAGATTGGCCAATACACCGAGTGGCATCACGACGACAGCATCGAGTGGCACTTGCTCAGGTTTGCGCCGCATCAAGGGACACAGCGCTGGGTACGCGATCTGAACGCCTATTACCGCAGCGAGCCAGCACTCTATGAATGCGACTTCAGTCCCGATGGGTGGCGGTGGATTGATGCGGACGACTCCGACAACAGCGTGCTGACCTACATGCGCTTTGGGAAGGATCAGAACGCGCCGGTGGTGGTGGCTTGCAATTTCACTCCGGTACCGCGACGGGGATACCGCGTCGGCGTACCCAAAGAAGGGTTCTGGCGCGAAACACTGAACAGCAACGCCGCGATTTACGGCGGCACCGACGAAGGCAACATGGGAGGATGCCCCACCGACGCGATTCCTACTCACGGACAGGAGCATTCTTTGCTGCTCGATATCCCGCCGTTGGGTATGGTGGTGTTCAAGCAATAGCTACGACTCAGATTACGAACGCGCTCGCATATTCTGTGCGATGCTGTTCGGGATGGCGACTCGTGTTCTCCTGTCGGTAGTCATCGGCATACTCGCGCTCAGCCTCGGGAACGTTATTTGCGAGGCGCAGGACAATTACGAGATTCAGGTTTACGGATCGGAAACGGTTCCACCAAAAACCACCATGGTGGAATTGCACAGCAACTACATCTTTCAGGGATCGAAGATAACGGAGGAAGGCGTTCTCCCCACCGAACACGAACTGCACGAGACGGTCGAGATCACCCAAGGCATCACGCCCTGGTTCGAGACCGGCTTCTACATCTTTACCGCAGTGCCAAGTGATCAAGGATGGCAGTGGGTCGGCGACCATATCCGGCCGCGAGTACGCGTCCCGGAGAGCTGGCACTGGCCTGTCGGCGTCAGTTTGTCAGCGGAATTCGGATATGCTCGCCCTATCTTTTCCACGTCGGTCTGGAGCCTGGAAATACGGCCCATCGTCGACCAGCAGAAGGGGCGGCTGTATTGGTCAGTCAATCCGGCATTCGAGAAGGCTTACACCGGTCCCGAAGCCAGACGCGGCTGGGAGTTCGCTCCGGATGCGAAGATCTCCTGGAACTTCACCAAGGCGGTGGCCTTCGGTCTGGAATACTACAGCGGTCTGGGGCCGGTCGGAGAATTCGATCCCTTTCCGCAGCAATCGCAGCAATTTGTTCCTGCGTTCGATCTCAATGTCTCACCGAAGTGGGAGATCAACTTTGGAGTCGGCGTGGGAGTGACCGGCGGGACGGACCACATGCTGTTCAAGGCGATCATCGGGCGAAGATTCGACTGGGGCAAGCAGCGCTCGGCGACGCCTCAGCAATCACCGTAGATGTTCGAGGCCGCCCTGGTCGTCGTCTGTTGGCTGCTGGCGCAATATCTCTTCGGTGAGGTCAGCGAACATTTCTTCCACTCCGTCTCCTGTTTTCGCACTGGTCAGCTTGATCTTCCAGCCCTCTGAGGCCAGGTTTTCCAGATCCGGCGAAGTAATCTGCCATCTATCCCAGAGGTCCTTCTTGTTTACGATGAGCCTGAACGGAATCTCCCCAACCGTTTCCCGCGCTCGTTTATGAATACTCCTTGCTGTCACCAGCGATTCCGACCAAGTGCCGTCAACAATCAGGAAGTATCCGGCAGCACCGCGCAAGTAAGAAGTTTGCGCTTGCGAGCGGGAGTCCTCGCCGGCGAGGTCCCAGAGCATCAGCAGCACATCCTGGCCGCCGATCTTCATTTCCCGCTTGTCGATCTTCACTCCGACCGTGCTCAAGTATTTGGTTGAAAAGATGCCGTGAACGAAACGTGCCACCAGGCTCGTCTTTCCTACACCGAAAGAACCCAGCATGCAGATCTTCTTCTGGATCATTGCCTGTCTCCCTGGTGTTGCGACTGGACCTTGAGCGAAACACTACGATTGACTTCCAACTGATATGAGGGCGATCCGTGTCGAATAGGCTCGCTGTCGCCCAGCCCGACGGCCGTGACCATGTCGGGAGCGATGCCGCGCGCGCGCAGAGCCTCCAGAACACGCTGGGCGCGCTCCTTACTCAAAGCAGTATTCTTGGTTTCAGCGCCAGTCTGATCGGCACGGCCATACAGCGTGACGTGGACTTGTTGACCCAACTCGCCAGCGAGTCCTTGCAGCCGGTTGATAAGGTCCTCGATGGCATCCAGGCGCATCCCTTGGTCAGGCAGCAACGCACTTGAGTTCACTGGAAACAATACCATCTGTCGCTCCAGTTGCTGCTTCTCCGACTCAAACTGACGCGGGCGAGAGAAACGAGGGTCGAGCGATTGATACGGCTCGAAGTGTGCTTCCAGGCTGTTGGGAGCAATGCCAAACTCCGAAGCCAGTTGCGCCGGTTCCGCCGCCAGCGGATCGCGCATGCCAGTTACTGCGTAGTGTCCCCAATTTTTCTGCGTGCCGGTAACCACAATTCCCGGCTGGCTCTCAAGCTTCGCCAGAAACTGATTCCAGCGCGTGCTCCGGCGATTTGCGAAGAACCCGATGGCGACGAGGACAATGAGCGCCGCAGCCACCGCGAGTAGCCACCACCAGGACTGCTTCTGGGGTCGTTCGGTCTGGCCTAATAGGCAATTCCGCAGATGGGGGCGCGCGGCGTCGAACACGCTGGCGTCTCCGCTGAAGGATGCGAGAGCGCCGGCGAACTCCTGGTGGATGAGCTCATTTTCGCGGGCAAAGACATCTTTCAGCTCTGGTGGCGGGGTGCCCAGAATGGTTGCCGCCAGCGACGCTTGCGGGCCGTGGTTGACCCACAAGGTAAAGTCGTCGGTCCTCGCCTCTTCAAACTTTTGTGACCGCTTGGCGTCGAATGAATCGGTAACGAAATCCCCGATCGCCGTCAGCATGCTGGACATCAACTCGGCTTCTTTTATTCCTTCTCCGGGCGCTTTGACGTATTGCAACACCGCGCCGGTCTCGCGCTGAATGAGGACTACTTGTTGTACCTTGTAGCGGAGGCTGCGCAAGAGTGCGATCTCGCCGAACGATTTGCCGGTGCGCAGCGCCTCCAGACGCCACTTCACGCTCTCCCAAGAGAGGCTGCGCTCCATTAGAAAGTTGAGAGATTCGACCATGCCACGGAACGCGTTGGCTACAGCTTTCCGAACCGCATCGCCAATGATGGGAGCCAGCGAGGTGACGATAATGCCGGGATCCCTGTGGATCGAGATCTTCAGTGCCCGCTCTACAATGGGGTAGAACGAACGTTGCAGTCCACCGTCACGCTTGATGGAAAGCGCGACCGCCTGGCTTAGGATTTGGCTGATTTCATCGGCCCGGAGTCCGGGATCGTCGAGCCGTTTCCGCAGGGCCTCTAACTCGACGAGTTGCTGGCCGAGCAGCAAGGCCCGGAGTTCGGCCAGTTCATCGGGGCGCTGGTCGTACTCAGAATCGGGCTTCAGGTCAGCCGGCGTCGAACCCATAGGACCCTCATGCATCAGTGGCGCTGCGGATCGGCTTGGGCCGCGCTTTGCTGTCGTCGCTCTCGTCCTTCAAGCGCACCGCGAGCTCGACAAAGAGAGCCGCTAGCGCAGACCGGTCGGTCTTGGTATGACGCAGTTCCTGGACCCGATTTTCCAGCAGGCCGCTCAGGGATTCATGGCGTTGCCGGATTTCATCGAGCAACTTGCGCGACTCGGCCATGAGTTCCTGACGCGCCGCGCTGCGGTCCTGTGCGGCTTTATTGTCGAGATCGAGGATCTTCTTGGAGAGCTGCGCCGCAGCCGTCTTCAACTCACGGCCGATAGTGTTCAGGGTTTCCTCGCGCTCATCGCGCTCTGATTTCAAGCGCGCGGCCAGGGACTCGGTCTCGCTCTTGAAGAAGGCTTCCAGCGAGTCCAACCGCCGCCGCATGGTGTCCTTGATCTCGGCAGTCTCTCGCGCCAGCGCTTCTTCCAAACGGGCAAAGCGAGCTTCGTAGTTCTTGATCTGGGAGCCAAAAAGGATCTCGCGGATCTTTTCGACACTTGCGCCGCTTGCCTCTGCCGTTTCGGAGACGGCGGTTTCTACCGCGTTGGGCTTGTGCGACGGCTTCTCTTTGGATTCTTTCTCGCGCACCGGAACAGGACTCATGTTTGGGCTTCCTCCGTACTTTAGCTGCAATAGGGCTGGAGCCATATGCTATACCCAAACGGCGCGGGTGAGAACAGGGTTTATGATTCCAGGGTTTATGATTCCGCAGGAGCGAGACACCTAAGGCAGTTTCACTCTTGGTGTATAGGCGACGTTTGGAGCATGCCTTTCAGGCGTGCATAATTGCTGCCGGGTCCTGAATCGCGCTTTAGCGCCTGAGGTAATGTTTTGTTACCTCAGCGGCTGAAGCCAATTCATCCCGAATCCTAACTGCACCGCTGAAGCGGTGCTCCACTCTATACACCAAATGTGAAACTGCTCTAAACGATGGAGCCCACCGTGAACAGTCAGGAAGCCCTGGCGAAAATCGTAGAAGGCGTAAGGAAGTTTCAGGCCGAGATCTATCCCGCCCAGCGGGAGATGTTTGAGAGCCTGAAGAGCAGGCAGCAGCCCATCGCGATGTTTATTACTTGCGCAGATTCCCGGGTTGTGCCCAACCTGTTTACGCAGACTGGTCCGGGCGACATCTTCATCGAGCGAAACCCCGGCAATCTTGTCCCTCAATACAGCGAATTCGTGGGCGGCGTTTCGGCCGGCATCGAATATGGAATGCTCGTACTGAAAGTGCCGCTGCTCATCGTCTGTGGACACACCGATTGCGGGGTGATGAAAGGCCTGCTCCACTCGGAGCAAACGCGCGGCCTGCCAGGGGTGCAGGAATGGATGCGGCATGCGTCCGAGGCCCGGCACCGCGTAATGCGCGATCACAGCGACACTACAGACGAAGAGAAGCTGCGCCTGATTACCGAGTACAACGTGCTGGCACAGATCGAGAATCTCAAAAGTCATCCCAGCGTGCATTCACGGGTGGTCAGCGGAGAGGTGGACATTCGCGCTTGGGTCTATGACATCGGCGATGGCTCGATCTGGGCGGCCGAACCCGAGAGCGGCAGGTTCGCAAGAATCGGGAGCGGTTCGGACCGCTAGGTCAGCTTATTTCGCGACGAAAATCGCCACACTGCGGGCGTGCACCAGATAACTCTCCTGTGACAAGAGCGGGAACTCCAGGCCCTCTTCGGCAATGTCGAGCGGCGAAGCCAGTGCGGTGTCGGCGAGACGGAACCATTCGCACTCGCCAATCGCCGGCAGTTCGAACTCGAGGTCGCCAGAATACGCGTTGGCGATGAAATGCAGGTCGTCACGGGAACCACCAGCGTGCAACTGCGTCAGTTGCATCGCTAGAGTGCGCGACTCGTGTCCCCAGTCCGGTTGCGCGCGCTTCACGCCATGCCAGGTGATATGGAAGCCGCCTCCGCCATGAAGCTGAAAGCTGTTGCGGCGCAGTAACGGACAGCGCTTGCGGAAGGCGATCATCAGTTGAAAGAAGCGCAACAGGTCAGCATGGCTGGTGGTCATACGCCAGTCCAGCCAGCTCACTTCGTTGTCCTGGCAATAGGCGTTGTTGTTGCCCTGTTGGGTGCGAGCAACTTCGTCGCCAGAGAGAATCATGGGCACGCCATGCGAGAGCAGCAGAATGGCCGCAAAGTTCTTGCGCTGCCGAGCGCGTAATTGGTTGATAGCCGGGTCTTCGGTGGGGCCTTCAACGCCGCAGTTCCAGCTGTAGTTGGCATTGCAGCCGTCGGCGTTATTGTCGCCGTTGGCGAGGTTGTGCTTCTCGTTGTGCGAAACCAGGTCGTTGAGCGTGAAGCCATCGTGACAGGTCACGAAATTGATGCTGTGGTAAGGCTCGCGGGCGCTGGTCTCGTAGAGGTCGGGACTTCCCAGCAAACGGGTCGCTAGTGCCGAGGTCATGCCCGCGTCGCCCTTTACGAACTTGCGCACGTCGTCGCGAAAGATGCCATTCCACTCCGCCCAGCGTCCCCAGGAAGGAAGCGTACCGACCTGGTACAGCCCAGCGGCGTCCCAAGCTTCGGCGATGAGCTTCGTATTGGCGAGCACCGGATCGTAGGCCAGACTCTCCAACAGCGGTGGATTGTTGAGCACCCGGCCATCCATGCCGCGCCCGAGAATAGAAGCGAGATCGAAGCGGAAGCCATCCACGTGCATTTCCAGGACCCAGTAGCGCAGGCAATCGACGATGAAATCGCGCACCACCGGATTGTTGCAATTCACGGTGTTGCCGCAGCCGGTGAAGTTCACATACTTGCCGGTGACCGGATCGAGGATGTAGTAAGTCGAGTTATCGATTCCGCGGAAGGACCACGTTGGGCCGTTCTCGTCACCCTCGGCGGTGTGGTTGAACACCATGTCAAGAATGACCTCGATGCCTGCTTGATGCATAGCGCGCACCATTTGCTTGAACTCCCGAACCTGTTCGCCATCGGCGCGGTTCGACGAATAGGCGGCGTGAGGTGCGCAAAACGCCGTAGGCTGATAGCCCCAGAGATTCAGCAGACGTTCACCGGTAAATGGGTTGACGCGATCGGTGTCGCCTTCCTCGAACTCGTTGACAGGGAGCAATTCGACCGCCGTCACGCCGAGTTTCTTGAGATAGGGGACCTTCTCGATCAGTCCCGCATAGGTCCCCGGATGCGCGACCCCGGAGGACGGATGTTGGGTGAAGCTGCGGACGTGCGCTTCGTAAATGATGCTGTCCACCAAGGGGATGTTGAGCGGCTGGTCGTCTCCCCAGTCGAAATGGTTCTCCACCACCACGCTGTTGCGATAAGGCCGTTTTCCCGCTGGATATTGGCCCCAAGCCCCGCCGTGGGAAAGAACCCGGGCGTAAGGATCGAGCAGCACGTGTGACGGGTTGAAGCGATGCACGACCGGATTGGGATTGGGCTGCATGGCGAAGCGATAACCGTATTGCACCCCGGCGTCGAGGCCTTCCACGAAGGCGTGCCACACCTGACCGGTTCGATTGGAGCGCGGATCGAGGGGATACTCGACGAAAGGATGCTCGGCTCCCGGCTGCAAGAGCACCAGCGTGCAAGATGTCGCGTGCTTGGAGAAAATGGCAAAGTTGGCCCCAGTGCGGCGCAAGGTTGCGCCCAGAGGAAGCGGAACTCCACGGTCGACGCGATAACCGGGGACCGAAGTCGCGGAGGATTTTTGAGGCTGGCTTCTGGTAAGAGATTTCGTTGGCATGCTTGGAGGACCGGAGGTTAGCACGGCCCAAAAGGATGGATAGCAGAAAGCGGAAGGAACAGCAAGGAAAAGCGGCAATTTGCCGTGAACAAACCGGTCGTCGAGGCCATGAGTTCGATTCCCTGAGTCCGGGATGCAGTCGCAGGCGGAGATGGTTCATAATGAAGGGTTCCGAAAATTGCAGTGAGCCTGTAACAAGGACGCTCTTATGGTTACGAAGGCTGTTTCTGAAGTTCTGGCCGCCAGCCGCATGGCCAATGTACGGTACGCGATTCGCGATCTGGCCGTAGTCGCCGACGAGGTGGCGCGCGAAGGTCACAAGATTCTTTACCTCAACATCGGCGATCCCTGTAAGTACGACTTCCCCACCCCGCCGCACATGATCGAGGCGGTTGTAAAGGCCATGGTGGACGGACACAACGGTTACGCCGATTCGCTGGGCATCAAGCCGGCGATCGAAGCCATCCATCGTGAAGCCGAGCGCAACGGCTTCCGCGATGTCCAAAGCATCTTCATCGGTTATGGCAGCGGCGAGGTAATTGACAGTTGCCTGACCGCGCTGCTGAACCCGGGCGACAACGTGCTGACGCCGAGTCCTGAATATCCCCTCTACGGCGCCATCATGGCCAAGCTGGACTGCCCGGCCAATGCCTACGATCTGGACGAAGACAACGGCTGGCAGCCGGACGTGGCGGACATGGAGCGCAAGATCAACTCGCGCACCAAGGCCATCCTGCTGATCAATCCTAACAATCCGACCGGCGCAGTCTACTCGAAGCGCACCCTGGAAAAAGTTCTGGAACTCGCCCGCCGGCACGGACTGGTTGTTTTTGCCGACGAGATTTACAACAAGTTGATCTTCGATCCGAGCGCCAAGCACATCTCGATCGCCACCCTCGCACAGGACGTTCCCGGTGGTGACCTTCAACGGACTTTCCAAGGCGTACCTGGTTCCGGGCTGGCGGATCGGATGGGCAATTGCTACCGGACCGCGCGATGTGCTGCACCCTTACATGGAAGCCGTACACCGCCTGTTGCGCGCCCGCCTGTCGGCGCCGCATCCGTTCCAGCACGCTATCCGGGCGGCGCTGGAAGGCCCACAGGGCCACTTAGTTGAAGTTTGCGACAAACTGCGGCGGCGTGCCAATCTTACAGTCGAGTGGGCGAAACGCACGCCGCGGGTAAAGTTGGTCGCGCCCAAGGGTGCGTTCTACGCGCATCCGTCGCTGGACATCCCTGAGGATGACCTTGCGTTCGTAACCGACTTGCTAAAGCAGAAGCACGTGCTGGTGGTGCACGGCTCCGGCTTCGGCGAAAAGTCGGGGACGCGGCACATTCGCATCGTATTTCTGCCGCAGGAACCGGTGTTGAGCACGGCGTATGAGGCAATGGCCGACTTCTTGCGAGAGCGGTATGGAGAAGCTTGAACCACGTTTAGTCACGGATTGTTTTGGGATCGCGGCAATCTGGCTTTGAAGGGGCACAGCTTTAGCTGTGCCGGAAGAGGTGGAAAGGCAGCGGGCTTTAGAGACTGTGTCGCAACCTCGTATGGGTTTGCGGCAGTGGAATGAAGCGGGCAAGAATCAGCCCCGAATGGGGCGAAAGATCTTAGCCGAGCGCGCGCCGGGGTCCCCAAGCCACGCCGCCTTTGCGTGGCTTGGGGTGGTTGAGCGCTGGGTAAAGTGGAAAATGAGACCGAGTCCCGTAGGGACGGCAGAGGTTGCGACCAGTCTCTTTAGCCCCTGAGGCCTCTTGAGATACTTGTTCCGCAGCCTCCTCTTAAGGGAATCCTTATGGGCTTTGCCAACCGAAAAGTACAGCGTCGAAAAGCGTCCCTCAGCGGCTAAAGCCGAGGTGCATTGCGCAGTAACGGCCCGGCTGAAGCCGGGCCCCTTCAAGGCAGGTTTTGCCCATAAGTGCAACATGGTTGACATCCACTGCCATATCCTTCCCGGCATCGACGATGGGCCGAGGTCCTGGGATGTGACCGCCGAGATGTGTCGCATGGCCGCCCTCGACGGCATCACGCACATCGTGGCCACGCCGCATTGCAACGACGAGTTCGCGTACGATCGCGATCGCTACGCCGAGATGTTGGGTCAGCTCAGCGACGCGGCCGACGGAAAACTCACCTTCAGCCTGGGCTGCGACTTTCACTTCTCTTACGACAACGTCCAAGACGCTCTGGCCAATCCTCGGCGCTATACCATTGGCGACTCGCAGTACCTGTTGGTGGAGTTCAGCGACTTCGGCATCCCGCCCGAGGTAAAGCAGAACCTTCTCCTCATCTCAAGTAATGGCATGATTCCCATCATTACGCATCCGGAACGCAACCTTCCGCTGCTGAATAAGCCAGCGATGGTCTTGGAATTCGTGGAGCAAGGCTGCCTGGTCCAGGTCACCGCTAATTCCCTCACCGGGTATTGGGGGAGGCGCTCCAAAGATATGGCCGAATGGCTGCTCAAGCGCCAGGCCCTCCACGTGATCGCCAGCGATGCGCACGACCCTGCGCGCCGCAGACCAGTGCTATCGGAAGCCCGCAAAGTGGTCACCGAACTCGCGGGGGCCGAGGTTGCGGACGCTCTGTTCGTGAAGAACCCATCGGCCATTGTGGATGGAGAGCGATTGCCCGATCCTGCCGGTACCGATGAGTTGGCCAGCCAGGCCTAAAGCAACAGGAGCGCCGCATTGCTGTCACACCGTCAGGTGATGAACGTCACAGCCGTGAGGGTCGCCGCGATGCTTTAATGCGTCTACCTCTCAGATCTGGTGGGTGGAGGATTCATGCGCCCCTACAAGGTCCTTTTTCTATGTGATGACTGTGTTGCCAGCGCTCCGGTCCTGGAAGCTCTGCGTAGTGGCGGATTTCGATTACACATCGCCCATAGCCTTTATCAGGTCAGCGCGCATCGCAGCGAACGAGCCGATGTCGTCGTCATCTTGAGCCCGCATCACGCAAACGCGTGGATTGCGAGATTAAAGCTGCTTGCCGGCACTCCCGCTCCCGTCATTCTTCTGTGCAGCGGGTCGGAGTCGCTGACGACCATGCCGCCTCCAGTTGACGCAGTCTGCCACACCGAATCACTCAACTCCGTGCTAACAGCGGTGTTGCGAGCCGCCTCGTCTTCGTCGGCACCGGTTCGAATGCTGTACCCCCCGCTTGTTGCGGGATACCAACCAGGCTGACGATCGAATCCTTCGGCTTCTCTCCGTCAAGAGTCATTCACCACAACACACGGAGTTTTAGTTGGTGAGCGCGTGTAGAGCGGCGCTTCATTCAGCGCCGCGTTCGCTGCGGATAAACGAATCGCTTGAGCCGCTGCCGTCATTGAAAATGACGGCAGCGGCTCAAGCGATATAAGAGAGCGATCCTGGACGCCAGCCTGAAGGCTGGCTCTACCCGGTCTACGCCAACTCTCAAACTGGCTTAGTCTTCCTGTTTCAGAAACACATGGTCAATCATTTGGCGCATGAAATGGCCGCCGAAACCACCGGCACTGGCCGCCAGCAATTGCAGAAAGGCCCCGTACACTTGGCCACGATCGTGCGGCCACTTCACGATGAAGTGGTAGTAGGCCAGTACCGTAGGAACGCCCACCCACACGAGCAGCACCCAGCGCCACGGCCGCCGTGGCTTCCACACGCCCATCATCATGGTGAAGGCTAGCACGCAAAGCGCGGTGAGCAATGCATCATCTACCTTCTGATTGACCCAGCCGGAGAACAGGCCGAACAAGATGGCGAGCGCGTATACCACAAAGCTGGTGCGGGAAGAGGAGCTACTGCGCCGAGGGTTGGCAGGCTGAGTTGGACTATGCAAAACACTCGAGTGTAGCAGAGCAGACGAGACGGTCTCAGCCAGCGGACGAGGGGTCCTTTTCATTCTTTTGGTTGTCGACCCGCTTCCCTTTTCGCACGCGGACAAGAACGCAAGTGGCGTTGTCTTCTCCGCCGCCTTCATTGGCCGCGTCGATCAGGGTGTGGCAGGCAGCTTCCAGTGATGGGAGTTGCAGCAAAATATTGCGCATCTCGTGGTCGGCGACGTGGCGCATTACGCCGTCGGTGGTCAGCAGCAGGATGTCGCCGTCCTGCGCCGGAAACTCGCCCAGATCGGGCAGCGTACTTTCGTCGGTGCCCAAGGCGCGAGTAATGATGTTCTGCGCCGACGAGCGCTTGGCTTCTTCCAGGGTTAGCATCCCGCGGCGTACCTGCTCCATCACCAAGGAGTGGTCTTCGGTCAACTGGAGCAATTGCCCTTCGCGAAAAAGGTAGATGCGGCTGTCGCCTACGTTGGCGATACTGAAAACGCCATCCGAGAAGCGCGCCGCCACCAGAGTAGTTCCCATTCCGCTGGTGTTCTTGTTCTCTTCTGCATAATCCAGAATCGCATCGTTGGCCTTCTTGACCGCTTCGGCGAGCAGACGGGCGCCGACCGGAGCGTCGTCGAGAAAAGCGTTGTTCTCGACTTTGGGTGCGTGCTCCCGAAAGTAAGCAAGGATGGTATCAACCGCAATTTGGCTGGCGACCTCGCCTGCGGCGTGACCACCCATCCCATCGCATACCACAAAAATGCCCAGCCGCTGGTCATAGCCGAAATTGTCTTCGTTAGACGGGCGCACCCGTCCGACATCGCTGCGGCCAGCAACCTCGAGTGTTAATGACATTCGGGCAACAGTTTACGCTGTCGAGCAAAATCGCGCGAGCACCGAAAGTGCCATGACCAGTGCGTAACGCAAGCAGGCACAAAGATGGGGGAAATGCAGTGGCTTCTTCTCGACGGTGACCGCGATACAGTCGGCAGCCCGCCGTACGTCCGTACGGGAGAGCTAGCCTCAAAGTGCGACAAGAAAGGAGCCATCTGGAGCGCTCTAACTTTCTCGTCTGCGCACGCTTGGACAGATCGCCGGTCGTTTTTCCACTATGCGCGGAAAGGAGCCTAGCGTAAAATGCACGCCATCTTTCAACTCAAAAGGAAACTCCGACTCAGATGTTCTGAGAACCGCTTTCCGCCTTGGGTAGACTAATTGGAGACAACCGGGTCAATGGCGAAAAAGCCTGTGATATTCATCAGCCATGTTCATGAGGAGGCATCGTTAGCAACCGCAGTTAGCCAGCTCGTGTCCGAGGTCTTGCTCGACGGGGTTAGCTTTTTCGTTTCTTCGGATCATAGATCGATACGCGCTGGCGATGATTGGCTGCAAAAGATCCGTGGCGCACTTTCGGATGCATGCATAGTACTCGTTATTGTGGGTCCTCAGTCAATCGGCCGCACTTGGGTGAACTTCGAATCTGGTGCGGGCTGGCTGAGCAGGCGCGTTATTCCGCTGTGCCACTCAGGCTTGCGTCCGTCGCAACTTCCGCAGCCGCTTGGAAGCCTGTATGGTTTGTCTGTTGGCAGTCCGGATGATCTCAGGGAATTGTGCAGTGTGGTCGCCGAAGCCGCTGGCTTGAGGCCCCCAGCACATGACTGGCATGGGGCGACTGCTTTGCTCGAACAGTGCCTCCGGGTTCCTGAGGGTGTTCGCCCTGAAGGTGCTGCGGACTGTTGGGTCTTTCCAAACAGCGACAACACTCGAACGGTCGATTCACTGGGCGCCAGCCTGCAGAGATGCAAGATCGCCAAGTTTTGCTCCATCGGGTTGAATTTTCTATGGGGCTCCGAACCGATGCTAACTATGACGAACCGCATTGCTAGGGGCGAGCTGAGCGTTCAGGTCTGCATGGGACAATTCAATAGCAAGTCGGTCAGACTTCGGCTAGCGGAGGAAGGAGAAATCCTCGCGGGAGTACCGCAAGGAGAGTACCTCATTAGGAGGTTGGTCCATCTTGAGAAAACGGTTTCTGATGATTCGCGCTTCGCGATCAAATTGTTCGACCACTATCCCACCTATGCAATGTTGATTTTCGACAACGAAGTGTACGTCTATCCTTACGGATTCCGCGTTCTGGGAAATTCTTCACCCACCTTTTACTTGCCATCCGGCGACCCGGCAGCTCAGTTCTTTAAGCAACAGTTCGACACGATATTCGCGGGGGCCAAGCCCGCGAGGAACTTCTACAAGTTCGAGCAGGCTCTGACGGTAAGGGGAAAAATCTAATGGAAGTCCCGGGTCGAATGCAGTTCACGCTAGTGGCATTCTACGGACCGAAGCCTCAGACTTTTTCTCGCTTCCTTCGGTCATGTCAAGACAAGTTGGCGAATCTGCTACGCAGCTCCTTCCACCCTTACGACATCGAACAGATTCACGCGACATTGGTTGGACTGGAGGGGATTCGGGAAGGAGAACTGATCCTCAACCAGAACTTTGCCGAGCATCGTGGACAGAGACTGAACATGGATTTTGGTGACATTCTGCGGCTGCTGCGCTCTTCCCCTTTCTTGCCTGTGGAGATACAAATCGGCGGTTTCAAGCCTTATGAAGATTACGCCTTCACCAGCCGGGGACAACATCCACACCTGCGTACGTTTACGATTCAAGGACAAACTGCGGTTGTGATGGGCTGGCCAGTTTCTACGAGAAGGGAGCCAGCTCCACTTGACCGGCTCAGACAAAGCTTCCAGACGGTCAACGTTCTTCACAAGTTCCACAAGTGTTCAGAAGACATCGACAATGACTTCTTTTTTGTTATCGGCCGCGTTGACAGGTCGCCCCAGGAAAATGAGTTTGACATACAGGAAGCTGAATATGTACTAAGGGCGCACTTGGCAGATCTTCACCCTCTCTCCGTGCAGATGGGTCTGGCGCAGCTTTTGGTCGTAGGCTATTTAGACAAACAATTGCCACTTGCCACAAGCTGTTGGTTCAAGGTTGACGACCTCCAGGATGACCAGGCCTTGTCGCGAATCGCTCTTCTTTACTCGGAGCCAGAAGCCTAGAAATGCCGAATGCCCAGCCCTACTACAAGTTGAGCAGGTTTAGCGGGCCCCTCTCTGCCACTAGCCATTGGCCACTGACCCCAGCCCTGCTCTCTCACGGTCTGGTCTTGGCGATCTCAGGTTGCTTCTCCCGGGCGTTCCACTGGTCCATGTGATGGGTGGTCAGGTCCTTTCGCAAACACTCGAAGGCTTCCTCAGGAGTGTTCGCCCAGTGAAATAACTCCAGATCCTTGGGCGAGATGGTGCCCGCGTCCACCAATGCCTGGAAGTTGATCACGCGGTCCCAGTAGTCCTTGCCATAAACCACAATGCAGATGCGCTTGGCCAGCTTCTCGGTCTGGGCCAGGGTCAGCAGTTCGAACAGCTCGTCGAAGGTGCCGAACCCTCCCGGAAACACGACCAGCGCCTTCGACAGGTAGGCGAACCAAAGCTTGCGCATGAAGAAGTAGTGGAACTCGAAGTTCAGGTCCGGGGAGATGTACGGGTTGGGCATCTGCTCGAAAGGTAGGTGAATGTTGAGCCCTATCGTCTTGCCTCCCGCTTCGGAAGCTCCGAGATTCGCAGCCTCCATAATTCCCGGTCCGCCGCCTGTCGTAATCACGAAACGATGCCGAGGCTGGTTGATGGTCTTCGTCCACTGGGTCACGAGGAAGGCCAGTTTGCGAGCGTCTTCGTAGTAACGCGCCATCTTGACATCGGCCCGCGCGCGGCGAATGCGTTCTTGCTCCTCCTCGGGAGCCGGGGTTGCCGAGCCCGGCTTGTCCAGCAGTTGTAGGGCTTCTTCCGCTTGTGAACGGCTGTGAAAACGCGCCGAACCAAAGAACACGATGGTGTCCTGGATGCGTTCGCGGCGAAAGCGCGACAGCGGCTCCTGGTATTCGGCAAGAATGCGCAGGATGCGGCCGTCTGGCCCGTTGAGGAATTTCTTGTTCTCGTAGGCCAGCGGTGCGCGATTGTGGCGAAGATGTTCTTCTGTTTTGTCAGGCATGGAATTCGTCTATCGGTCCATCGGGATGCAGGCAACTTATGTTGGATGCGGACGGCACGAAGCCGGTGTAGGGGCGCACGTCAGGCATCCGGGGCTTCGCGATAGCGGACGGCCTCTGCTACTCCCATCCAAATGTCCACCAGGCCGAGACCGCTAACCAAGCCGCGCACAAAATTTTGCATGAGGAACTCCCGGACCTGCGGATATCCCAGCAGCAGCGAGTTCTCCGTCCAGATCCGCGTCCAGGGCAGCGCGGTGAGGATTATGCCGACCTCCAGGCAGAACAGCACGAACACCACCAGCCAGATACGCTGCACCCAGAGATGTCGCCTTTTCGGAGGGTGCGGGGGTGGCATCACCAGCACGGGACCGTCGGGCTCCGGCCCACTGTCATCCTGCGGCTCTTGCGTAAAAGCACTCATGATTCTCGCCCGGTCCAGAGCTTGCCCTCCGAATGGGATCGGACCTGCTCTGCAAATCCCACAGGTGATGAGATTCCCATAGCAGGATTCTACCAGTGCGGGCAAAAGGTGTATCGGAGAACAGGGGCGATGGGCGAAGGTTGATATTTTTCTCCGGAGTAAGGTTCTAGAGCAACTCGCTAGTGGTTGCACCTTGGGTAGTGCGCGCCTTTAGGCCCGCGTTAAGACCGCCCGCACGTTCCTAGCAGGAAACGCTCTGTAGGAAACAAATGAGTAAGCCAGAGCTGCGGAAAAAGCTGGCCGCGCTCAGTTTCTCCGAGAAGATCAAAATTCTGGAAAAACTTCGTCGCCGCAGTCTGGCAATTGCGGCCAGCGGTTTGCGGTCCAGCAAAACCAATCCCCGCCCAAAGTAAAACGGCAGGGCTCATCACCCTGCCGTTGTCGTTAAGCCTTAGCTGAAAGCTGACCGCTGATTGCTGACAGCTTCCTACAGCAGCTCTTCGTTCCAGTTCTCCAGGAACTTCTTCACTTCCAGCATGAACTGGTCAGCCACCGCTCCGTCAATGATGCGATGGTCATAGCCGATGCTGAGGTGCATCATCGAACGGATGGCGATGGAGTCATTCCCATCCTTGTCGGTGACCACGACCGGCTTTTTCACGATTCCACCAACACCCATGATGGCCACTTGTGGCTGGTTGATGATGGGCATCCCGAACTTCGCCCCAAAGACTCCGGGGTTGGTGATGGTGAACGTCCCACCCTGCACCTCGTCGGGCTTCAACTTCTTGGTGCGAGCGCGCTCGCCGAGATCGGTGATGGCGCGCTGCAAGCCCACGAAGCTGCGCTCCTCGGCGTTCTTCACGACTGGCACGATGAGGCCCCAATCCAGTGCGACTGCGATGCCAAGGTTGATCGAGGCGTGATAGCGGATGTTCTCGCCTTCCACCGACGAGTTGATGATGGGCCACTTGCGAATGCCGTGCACCACGGCGCGCGCAAAGAAAGGCGTGAAGGTGAGCTTGTTGCCGGTGGCCTGCTCGAACTTCGCCTTCATCTTCTCGCGCAATTTCACGATGCGGGTCACGTCCACTTCGAAGACGCCGTGCACGTGCGCGCTGGTGCGCTTCGACATCACCATGTGCTCGGCGATTTTCTTGCGCATCACCGACATGGGCACGACTTCGCCCGGGGTCACCCCGCCAACCGGTTGCAGCGGTGCGACGACAGCAGGCATCGAAGGCTCAGGAGCGGAAGTTGCGGGAGCGACAGGCTTGGAAACCGCAGCCGGCTGCGCGGGAGCAGCGGGCTGGGGCGCGCCGGCGCCATGCTTGGCAATGAACGACTCGATGTCGTCCTTGGTGATGCGCCCGCCAAGACCTGTTCCCGAAACCTGTGCCAGGTCAATTTTGTTTTCCTTGGCAATGCGGCGCACCAGAGGGCTGGAACGCACCCGATCCTGCTCACTAGGCTCGGGATAATCAAGCGCTGCCCCCTTCTCTTCTGGGGCAGGCTGTACCGGCCTCTTGGGCTCCTCGCCACCGGGAGGCTGCGCCACTTCGGTCTGGGTCGAGCGGCTACCGTCTCCTCCGGCTGAGGCCGGTGGCGCGCTGCTGGCGGCGGGAGCGGATGGCGCGGCTCCAGCGGCTTCGCCTTCGCCCGCGATGGTCCCCACTACGGTGTTCACCTGGACCGTGGCGCCAGCTTGCACTTTGATGTCCTGCAACGTGCCGGACGCGGGCGCGGGAATCTCCGCGTCAACCTTGTCGGTCGAGATTTCAAACAGCGGCTCGTCGCGTTGAACTTTCTCGCCCGGCTGTTTCAACCACTTGGTGATGGTTCCTTCAAAAATCGATTCCCCCATCTGGGGCATGATCACGTCTGTAGGCATATTGTCCTTCCGCAGGATGTATAGCTGGAACTGCAAGCTTGCAGCAAACGAACATTATATCGCCTAGAGCAGTTTCGCATTTGGTGTCTAGGATGGAGCACCGCTTCAGCGGTGCAGGTTAGGATTCAGGCTGAGTCGGCTTCAGCCGCTGAGGTAACCAAACATTACCTCAAGCGCTAAAGCGCGATCGGTAACTGGCGGTGATTGTGCACGCCTGAAAGGCGTGCTCCACCCGTTGTCAATACACCCGGAGTGAAACTGCTCTAATAGCGGAGCAACGTCGCCTAGCGCAGCACCAGCACGGCCCGTCCGCTCAGCTTGCCTTGGTGCATCAGATCAAGCGCCTTGCCCGCATCTTCCAGCGGGAACTTGGTGATATGCGGCAGCACGCGATTGTGCACTGAGAAGACCAGCGTCGCCCGAATGTCTTTTCGGCTACCCGACGGCGAGCCCATGAGTTTGCGGCGTCCACTCACCAGATCCATCGGAGACGTCGTGATATTGCCAGGTCCAACCCCAAGCACGACCAGAGTTCCATCCGGCGCGAGGCCGGGGAAGGCGTCGGTGACGGCTTCCGAGCTGGGCGCAGTGGCCAGGATGATGTCGGCTCCACCGTCCCACTCCTTCAGCGCATCGCTCGCGTTCTTCGATTTCGTATTAATGAAATACTCGGCGCCGTATCCGCGAGCCTCGGC
Organism: uncultured Acidobacteriaceae bacterium; assembly: GCA_963794545.1. Classification (GTDB taxonomy): domain Bacteria; phylum Acidobacteriota; class Terriglobia; order Terriglobales; family Acidobacteriaceae; genus Bog-257. Next base: position 994,019 of record CAWCEH010000003.1, on the reverse strand, counting down.
TTCCTTGTCGGACGAACTTGAGATGACGGCGACACGTGCGCCCATCGCCTTGGCGTAAAGCACGCCCAGATGTCCGAGACCGCCGAGTCCGATGACCGCAACTTTCTGGCCAGGCTGAAATTTCGCGTTGCGCAGCCCGTTAAACACGTAAGTCCGGCGCACATCAGCGGACCGGCTTCCACAAAATCCAATCCGTTGGGGATCGGAGCAACATACGCCGCAGACGCGATCATGTACTCCTGGTAGCCGCCGTCCCGGGTCACGCCGGTGATCTCCTCGAAGGGACACAGTACCTCGTCGCCCTGCACGCACATCTTGCAGTGACCGCAAGAGGAGAACAGCCACGCCATTCCGACGCGGTCGCCCACTTGGGGCCAGGTAACACCGGGCCCAACTTTCTCCACCACTCCGGCCACTTCATGTCCAGGAACGATGGGGTACTTTCCGAAAGGCATGAGACCTTGCTGCACCATGAGGTCACTGTGGCATACACCGCAGGCATGAACGCGGATCAGCACTTCGCCGGACTTGGGCTCCAGCACGGGACGATCTTCGAGGACGATGGGGGCCTTGGGTTCCTTAACGACGGCTACTTTCATAAATTCTCCTGAATGAAGTGAAGAAGCTGAGGGGTTCTGGCCGAAAAGAGAGACCGGCGAAAATCGATTGGATGAACCAAGTAACCGAAACGATACATCGCACAATGAGGTTCGCTGTAGTGGTTTGACTCCGTGGAACACGTGGGCTACTCTCGACGCAGAAAAGCCTTGGATGCTAGTGCGGTTTGGGACAGGACACAACTTTAGCTTGGGTTTGGTTTGAATTGCCGCGCCGGCTTCCCGAGGCATCGCCTCCAGCGAGGTTTTACCCGGTCGAGCTTGATCGGTGCCTCTAAGCGTCCATGCAGATTCTTTCGATCACGGTCTTCGCGCTGGCTTGTGCCACCATGTTCTATGTGCTGTTCGGCTACCCGCTGCTGCTGGGCTGGATGGCCACGCATGCGAACAATCCCGTTCACAAGGACGATAAGCTTCGCACCGTTTCTTTCGTGATCGCCGTCTACAACGGGGAGAAATTTCTGGAGCGCAAGTTGAAGACGATTTTAGGCCTGAACTATCCCCGCAAGCTGATTGACATCCTGGTAGTTTCCGACGGCTCCACCGACCGCACCGACGAAATCGCACGCAGCTTCGCCAACCTGGGAGTGCGCTTTCTACGCGTCCCGCACGGCGGCAAGGCCGCAGCCCTGAATGCCGCCGTTCCCCTGGTTTCCGGCGAGATACTGGTGCTCAACGACGTCCGCCAGACGCTTGATCCCGACTGCTTGCGCAAGATCATCGCCTGCTTCGGCGATCCCAAAGTGGGTTCCGTCAGTCCCAGGACCGTCATCGTCGAAGGCGACAGCCACGAGGAAGCAACCACGAGCGCCTATTGGCGTTACGAGGACTGGATACGCCAGCGTCTCACGAACGTTGACTCGACCTTCGGTTACAGTGGCGCCTTCGCCGCTATGCGTCGCTCGTTGTGGACACCCCTTCCGCCCGGTACGCTTCTCGACGACGTTTATGTGCCGCTGAAGGCGTTCTTCCAGGGTTACCGAATCCTGTACGAGCCGACGGCCACGATGTACGACTTCCCCACCGTGCTTCACTCCGAGTTTCGCCGCAAGGTACGGCTGCAGGCCGGTCTGTACCAGATGCTCGTGCTCATGCCTGAGCTGCTGAGCCGCCGGAACAGGATGCGATTCCATTTCTTGTCGGCCAAGTACGGGCGCATCGTCATACCGTATTGCATGATCGCGATCGCCCTGGCAACCATCGGCCTGCCGCCTTTCTGGCGAAGCCTGGCAGCTTGGGGGCAGGTGGTTTTCTATGGATTGGCGGCTCTTGATCCGCTAGTGCCCGACCGTTTTCCACTGAAGAAGCTGACGTCTCCGATTCGTACGTTCGTGGTCTTGATGGCCGCCTCATTGGCGGCTGTGCGGGTCTATTTCGTGACTCCTACGAGCCTTTGGAAGGAAGCGACGTACCGGACTGCAGCGCCTGAGCAGGTCGCCCAGGCGACAGAACCAGAGGAGCCTAAGGTGCCCACTAGCACCGGAGCCTGAACCTAGAGCAGTTCCAGAATTGGTGGACGGCCACAGAACTGCGCCCCCAACGGTTGTGCTGGACGCCGGCATGAAAGGCCGGCTCTACCCGGTCTAAACTCTTGGCCTCAGCTTGCTTTTTTGTTGCGCGCCAGCGTCACGAAGAAGTCGCGACTGATCGGCTCGATCGTCGCCGTGGCCTCGGGAAACTGCGAGAAGATCCGCTTCAATTGCTCTGCGCTGTAGAGGAACAGGTCGCAGCGCTTCTTGTAGCGTATACTGCGCTGCCATCCGAGGAGCCCGCCCGCTACCGGGAACGAGAAGAATGCTTTGTCTTTCGTCAGCGAGAGGACCTTGGCAACCACTTTCTCTGGATCGGGCATGTAGTCCATGAAACCCATCACGATGACGTAGTCAAAGAGCTCCTGGGGAGCATAGGTGTAGAAGTCGGCAACCATGAACTTGCACCGGTCGCCGACGCCTACTTTCTTCGCATGTTCGGTCGCCAGTTGCAGCATGCCTTCGGCGAAGTCGATTCCGACGACGCGAGCAGCACCCCGCTGGGCAAGGGTAATGGAGTAGTGACCAGGCCCGCATCCGACATCGAGCACACTCTTGCCTTCGATTGGATTGCAGCCCTCAACGGACTTCTCGAAGCGCAGGCGCATGCTCCTGCGGAAAAGACGATTGATGACGCTATCCATCAGCCCATTTTGATTGCCATAGATTGCGTCGAAGTCGTTGGCGTACTGGTGGAAGAAGGTTTGAGTGCGATCAAGCGACATGAGTATTTACCAGTTGCGGATAGTTGCTTAGGACGTTCTTGAACGTAGTCACAGGAAAATCCCGGAATATCCGGCGGAGTTTTGCTTCCGTGGTCTCCAGATTAACGTACGACTTGAACCGGCGTATCCGGCTCATGGGCAACCGGGGATGCGTAGGGTCTATCTCCCGCGGATGGACGTAGAACACGACCGGGCGTCCTTCAGCAAGCACTTGCAGCGCCATCTTACGAATCAACCAATAGGGGAACAGCCGTAGATAGCCGCCCCCGAAGAAGCACGTCGGCTTGCCCAACAAGTTGGCGACGGTGATCGGAAACTCCAACAGCGCGTCGTGATCGGCGACCCGGTGCGGTTCGCGCCGGCCCTGGGGCATGCCGCCGTGTCCCCGCTGCGCCGGAAACACGGAGGAATCGTACTGGTAGCCTGCTTCGGCGAGTGCATCGAAGAACCACGGAGTCTCGTCCGTGGTCGAAAAACCTGGCGCGCGATAGCCCACTACTTCAACCCCGGAGATGTCTTCCAGCAGGAGGCGCGCGCCTCGCACATCCTCATAGAACTCGGTTCGGCTCAGTTCGTATACGAGTCGATGCCCATGACCGTGCGACGCAACTTCATGTCCTCGGTCGGCAGCCTGTTTTACCAGGTGGGGAAAGCGTTCGGCTACCCATCCCAGGAAAAAGCAGGTCACTTGAACATTCTTTTCACTGAAGAGATCCAACAGCTTGGAGAAGTTCCTCTCCACGCCCGAGGGCAGACTCGCCCACTGATCGATGGTGGGCACACTGGGGTCGTCCAGAATATGGAACCAGTCTTCAACGTCAACCGAGAAAATGGAGGTCTGCATGTTGCCTGTGGTGAGCTAGATATATAACGTTTCCCTACTCTGGCACAAGAGAGAAGGCAGGTCTCAGAGAAACCTCTCAAGCCATGGTACTCATTGTAGACCGATTGCGGTCGGCTTAGAATTGACTCTCTGAGAGGCCCTGGACTAGCCTCAATGTTTCGCCCTGGCAAGGCTATAAGTTCTTGCGTCCGGTGCATTTGGCCAGCCAGGCTTCGGGGTCTCTCGCCGTCATCGTATGAAACTTTGCCGCAAATTTCTGCAAATCGTCCTCGCGCTGTCTCTTTGCACCCAGGCTTTCTCCAGCAATGGGATGCATCCGGCGCATGCTCCCAAAGCTATGGTGGCGACGCTGCAGCCCGAGGCATCCGAGGCGGGGATCGCGATCATGCGGCAGGGCGGCAACGCGGTGGACGCCTCGGTTGCTGTAGGCTTCGCCCTCGCCGTGGTGCTCCCCCAAGCAGGCAACATCGGCGGAGGCGGCTTCCTACTCTTCCGCCGGGCCGACGGCGAGGTCCACTTCCTCGACTTCCGCGAGAAAGCCCCGGCCAAAGCCACCGCCAACATGTATCTGGATGCCCAGGGCAATGTGATTCCGGGCGTGAGTATTTCCGGCTACAAAGCGATTGGTGTCCCGGGCTCGGTGGCGGGTTTGGTGTACGCACAGAAGCATTGGGGCAAGCTGACGCTCAAGCAAGTGATGGAGCCAGCGATCCGGCTGGCGCGTGATGGCTACGTCCTCGATTACGACGCCGCCAGATCGTTCCACGACGCCAACCTGGCGAAGTTTCCCGAATCGCACCGCATCTTTCAGCGCGACGGCGATTACTATCAGCAGGGCGACGTTTTCAAGCAGCCGGAGCTGGCTAAGACGCTCGAGCGCATCGCCGAAAATCCTGACGACTTCTACCATGGCGCAATGGCGCGCGAGTTGGCTGCGGCCATCGAGAAGGGTGGCGGCCTGGTTACGGCCGAGGACCTTGCCCAGTACGAGGTGAAGGAGCGGCAGCCGATTCGTGGCACTTATCGCGGGTACGAGGTCATCAGCGCTCCACCGCCATCGTCCGGAGGCGTCACCCTGGTCGAGAGCCTCAACATTCTGGAAGGATATGACCTGGCAAAGCTGGGCGAAGGTTCAGCGCAGAACATCCATCTCGCAGCCGAGGCTTATCAGCGGGCGTTTTTCGATCGTGCCGAGTTTCTTGGTGACCCTGACTTCTCCAAGATCCCGGTTGCGCAATTGCTGGACAAGCGTTACGCCAATGCCTGGCGCGACACCATCCCGCTGCGCCGCGCAACGCCCAGCGCCGGTCTGCGGCGGCCTTCGGTTTTCTCGCAACTGGACAGCTATGCCAGTTCGCATCCGCAGCCGAAATCAGTGCTCGAGCCAGTCCACACCACCCATTACTCAGTTGTCGATCCCGAGGGCGACGCGGTGTCGGTTACGACCACGCTGAACGAGAGCTTTGGCTCGCACGTCACTGCCGAGGGCTTGGGGTTCCTGCTCAACGATGAAATGGACGATTTCTCCGCCAAACCAGGCGCGCCCAATCTCTTCGGACTAATCCAAGGCCCCGCGAATGCGATTGGGCCTGGCAAGCGGCCGCTGTCTGCTATGGCGCCGACCATCGTGCTCAAGGGCGGCAAGCTCTTCCTGGTCCTCGGCGCTGAGGGCGGGCCCACAATCATTACCACCGTTGCCAATGTTCTGATGGGCGTGGTGGATTACGGATTGAATATTCAGCAGGCGGTGAATGCGCCTCGCTTTCATGATCAATGGCTGCCCGATGAGATCAAGCTGGAGAAGGTCGGGTTTTCGCCCGATACGGTTCGTATCCTCGAGCACATGGGACACAAAATATCTACCGACGCTAGCCTCGACTCTCTGCCGGGACAGCCGAAGAATTCGACGCACGAATATTGGGGCGATGCGCAGTGTATCGAGATTGATCCCGACACCGGCGAGCGACTGGGCGGCAGTGACGGACGCAACAACGGAAGGGCGGTTGGATTCTGATGCGCAGGGCCATGTCCACTCTGATTTACGCGAGGCGGGAACGTCTGCATCCCGGCCTGCTTGACCAGATGGTCTCCGGCGGCGCGGAAGCCATCGAGATCTTCGCCGCGCGCGGGCACTTCAACTACACCGACCGGCAGCAGATCCGGCAGATCGCCAACTGGTTTCGCAGCACCGGAGTGGCGTTTCACTCGATGCATTCGCCCATGTACTCCGATGAAGAGTGGGGACGAAGTGGCGCGCCGCCCATCAACATTGCTTCGGTTGAGAAACTGCAACGTGTTGCGGCGACCGATGAAATCAAGCGCGCCATCGAGGCGGCCGAGCAGGCGCCATTTCAGTTTCTGGTACAGCATGTCGGCGTCGGCCACGAAGAGGCGGACGATCACAAACTGGATGCGGCGATGAACTCCCTTGAACATCTTCACGCTTTCGCCAAACCGCTGGGCGTGCAACTGCTGGTGGAAAACATTACCAACGAGCTTTCGACGCCGGAGAAGCTGCTGGAACTGCTGCACGCCGGGCGCTTCGACGATATCGGCGTCTGCTTCGACGTTGGGCATGCACATATCATGTCGAGCGTGCCGCAGGCGTTTGAAGTGTTGAAGGACCGCATCCGCTCGACGCACGTGCACGACAACAACAAAGATCGCGATTCGCATCTCTGGCCCGGCGCGGGCAACATCGATTGGAAAGAGACCATGGAGCTATTGCGGGCTGCGCCGCATGTGCCGCCGGTGCTGCTAGAGATCGAGGGCGTGGAAGGCGAAAAGATCGCCGAGAAGATGGCGGAGGCGTTCGATAAATTGGACAGGGCGTAGTAGGAGATCTATGGCCAGTTTTGTGCGCCGTGCAGGATGCGGTTGATTTCAATGACATCCGCGCGAACTCGGTACACAGCCAAGAACGGCAGGCCCGGAAAGACCAGTTCACGGGTGTCCAGCTTGCGGCCAGCACGACCTCGGTATGGGAACTGTGTCAGAGAGCTTATTCCCTCATGGATTGTAACCGCCACGCGGCGGGCGGTGACGGGACCGTCATGTTCGTCGATGTAGTCGCAAATCAGAGTGAGGTCGCGGGCAGCGGGTTCCGTCCAGCGAATGCGCATCAACCGGGATACCGACGGTCAATGATCTTGCCGATTTCTTCGTGTTCGATAAACTCTCCACGGTCGGCGGCGGCCAAACCCTTCTCCACTTCCCGAATAAACCATTCGTCGTGGTTCACGAAGCGTTCTACCGCTTCCTGCACGAGCGTTTTCGTGTCTCGGCCCTGCTCTGCGGCAAGCTGAGCGAGTTTGTTTTGCAGCTCCGGGGTAAAATCAACTTCCATGCCCTCAAGATAGGGCCGGTACGGCCTTGTGTCAATGCGCAACGCTGACGAGGCATAATAACTTATTCTGTAAGTCAGAACTCATGGACACATCAACAAAAATGGAACTCACGGAAACCCCGGTCACCACCATCCGCGAAATCGGCCAGCACGAAGGCCACACCGTCACCATTCGTGGCTGGCTGTATAACCTGCGGGAAAGCGGCAAACTACTGTTTCCCATTTTTCGCGACGGCAGCGGCATCATCCAGGGCGTTGTCGCTAAGAATGCCGTCTCGCCCGAACTCTTCGATTCGATCAAGGGCCTGACCCAGGAATCCAGCGTGGTCGTGACCGGCAGGGTGCGCGCCGACAAACGCGCTCCCGGCGGATACGAGATAGACGTAACGGACGCGCAAGTTGTGCAGCGCGTTAACCCGGACGATCCTTACCCCATCTCGCCCAAAGAGCATGGCGTCGATTTCCTCATGGAACACCGCCATCTTTGGCTGCGCTCGCCCCGTCAGGCTGCGATCTTGCGAGTTCGAGCCGAGATCATCAAGGCCGCGCGCGACTATTTCGACGACCGCGGATTTACGCTTACCGATCCCCCGATTCTTACGCCCGCTGCCTGCGAAGGTACGACGACCCTGTTTCCGGTGGATTACTTTGACGAGCAGGCTTACCTGACGCAATCGGGACAGCTTTATATCGAAGCTACGGCAATGGCTCTCGGCAAGGTTTACAGCTTTGGACCCACGTTTCGCGCGGAGAAATCGAAGACGCGCCGCCACCTAACCGAATTCTGGATGGTCGAACCGGAAGTGGCCTTCGCCACGCTCGACGATCTGATGACACTGGCGGAAGAGTTCATCACGTTTATCGTCAAGCGGTGCCTGGAGAAGCGGCGCCCCGAGTTGGAAACGATCGGCCGCGATGTAAGCAAGCTGGAGAAGATTGCCACACCTTTCCCGCGCATCTCCTACGACGAGGCGGTGCAGATGTTGCAGGAAGGACACGCCAAGGGCCTGGTAGAAAACAAGTTCGAGTGGGGCGGCGACTTCGGCTCGCCCGACGAAACTTACATCTCGTCGCAATTCGATCGGCCGGTGATGGTGCATCGTTATCCGACGGCCATCAAGGCGTTCTACATGGAACCCGATCCGCAGCGGCCGGAGTTTGCTCTCTGTGTAGATGTACTTGCGCCGGAAGGTTACGGGGAAATTATCGGCGGCTCGCAGCGTATCGGGTCCTACGATCTACTGTTGAAGCGCATTCATGAGCACGAACTTCCGGAAGAGGCGTTCAAGTGGTATCTCGACTTGCGCAAGTTCGGTGGGGTTCCGCACGCGGGATTCGGTATGGGCATCGAGCGCGCCGTAGCTTGGATCTGCGGATTGGAACACGTACGCGAGACCATTCCCTTCCCGCGTACGTTGCACCGGTTGTATCCATGACGCAGGTGGCCTAAGTGAGCGCTCAGTCGAACATCCTGGACTTCCAGAAACACTCCGGCAGATTTACCAAGCTGTCGTTCGCGGTACGATATGCTCTCGCTGCCTTGGAGAATCAAAAGGAAAGGATCGCGTGCGACGAGGAATTTCAGAAGACGTTCGTTGATGCGGTGGAAAAAGCAGCGGAGCAAACCTCGGAAACGCGGGAGGATATTCGGGCAGCGATTGAGGCTCAGCTCGACTTCTCTGAATCGGCCAAACAGATTCTGCTTAGCTTTGCGCTCGTTTCTCTTTGTACCGAACTTGAAGTGTTCATCTCGCACCTTGTATCGACTATCCTTCTAACGGAACCACGGATGCTCAAGTCTCTGGCTTCTAGCAAGTCGTTAACAACAGGAGAGATTCTGGAATTAGGAGCGTACGAAGACGTAGTTGGAAGGCTTCACGAGAAAGTCATTAAGGAGATCATCGATTCTAACGCGCGCGATATGCTTGTGAAACATCTCGGGAACAGATTCGGGCTATTCACCGAGAGTGAGTTCGGGTTTGACTCGAAAACTAAGCGGGAGTTCTTTCAGGCAAGGCATGGCAGGGTGTACGACATCAAAGAAGGGCTTCATTGGGGTATGCACGACCTAGAAGAAGCGTTTGCAAAGCGCCATTCAATCGTCCATGAAGGAACGCTGCCGATCCAAGACATGCAAGAGATCGACCATATCGCGAGTGGCTTTAGCTGGACTATGCTGTTTCTGTCGGTTAAAGCTGTTCGAAAGTATCATCTCGCTGTAGAAGACCGATGGATGTTAACTATGCTTGCTGCGCTTCACGCAATTGCCGATGCTGGTTGACTGTCGTGCTAATTCGATTTGGGTGAACACATAGAACAGGAATCCCCTTATGGCAACCAGCCCGATCACAAAGCCATTACAAAACGTCGAGACCAAGCACATCCGGATCATTGGCGTGCCGCTCGACCTCGGTCAGTCGCGGCGCGGCGTTGACATGGGTCCCTCGGCGATGCGCGTCGCCGGTCTGGAAGCCAAGCTTGAGGCCCTCGGCTACGATGTCGAGGACGGCGGCAACGTGCCCGTCGCCCTGGCCGAAACCAAGTCGGAAGGCGATCCCAATGCCAAGTACCTGAAGGAGATCACCGAGACTTGCTCGAAAGAAGCCGAGCTCGTGGTGAAAACCTTGGAGGCCGGGCAGATCCCCGTGGTTCTCGGCGGCGACCACTCCATTGCCGCCGGAACGGTGTCTGGCGTGGCCGAGTTTTATCGCCGCAAGAACCAGCGAGTCGGGTTGCTGTGGATTGACGCGCATACCGATATCAATACTCCCGGCAGCTCACCGAGCGGCAACGTGCACGGCATGCCGTTGGGCGCGATCATGGGATTGTTCGAGTCGCCGCTCACCGACCTCTACGGCTTCAGTCCTAAAGTGCAGCCGCAGAACTGCGTCCTGGTGGGCATCCGGGACGTTGATAACTACGAGCGCGAAAACATCAAGAAGTCGGGGGTACACGTCTTCACCATGCGCGACATCGACGAGCGCGGCATGCGCTCGGTGATGGAGGAGGCCCTCCGCATCGCAGGACGCGGCACTGTTGGCTATCACGTCTCGCTCGATCTCGACTGGATCGATCCCGAAGATGCTCCTGGCGTCGGTACTCCAGTTTGGGGCGGCGCCACCTATCGCGAGGGGCACCTGGCGATGGAGATCATCGCAGACCATGGACGCATGCTGAGCTTCGAACTGGTGGAAGTGAATCCGGTGCTCGATGAGCGCAACCAGACCGCGGAGTTGGCGGTCGAGCTGGCGCTGTCGGCGTTTGGGAAGAAAATACTCTGAACGTCCGTACTTGTTGCGACGAAGTTATAAGGAGCGAGCTGATGTCGAGTATCCGACTTGATCCGGCGCTGGATGCGCGCCTGGAACGGCTGGCCAAGGAAACAAGGCAAAGCAAGAACTATCATGCAGAACTCGCAATCCAGCAATATCTGGATGATCGCGAAGACTATCTGTCTGGCATCGCCGCTCTTGAACGCAATGAGGCTCGAGTCCCGCTGGAGGACTTGGAGCGAGAACTGGGCATGGACCAGTGATCCATATCCAATAAGAATCGTCCCTGAAACGCCAAGAACAACCACGTAGAATTGCAGGCGGCATATGAGGTGCACGTCATGAACGCTGGTCGATCATCGGCTCCTCGGTTTACTCTGCCGCCACTGCCCGAATTGCAGAGCACCACTGTCTTCGGGCGGAAAATCTGCTACTACGACGTCGGCAGCGGGCCAACCCTGGTGCTCGTCCATGGCCTTGGCGGGGACGCCGATCAGTGGGCCTTCTGCTTTCAGGCGCTCTCCGCCAGCCATCGCGTGGTCGCGTTGGAGCTGCTGGGGTTTGGCCGCTCTGACAAGCCGATGATCACCTACCGCATAGCCGGATTTGTAGAGGTGCTGGAGGGTTTCCTTCAAGCACTTGGAATCGAGCGTGCCTCGCTCCTCGGCCATTCGCTGGGAGGATGGATCGTGGCGACATTCGCATTGCAATTCCCTAGTAAAGTTGACAGGCTCATTCTGAATGACGCCTGCGGCATCGACTCCGGCGCGATCATGCCTCCCGTCGATTTGAATATCTCTACCCATGCCCACATGCGCGAGATGCTGGATTCCATGTTCTACGACAAGAGCCTGGTCACCAATGAACTGGTTGATCTGGCTTATTGCTTACATCTGGAGCGTAATGACGGCCCCACGATTCGCAGCGTCCTTGAAACCTTTTTCTGTCCCGATGAAAAGCTTGACCACAACATCAGCGGGCTGAACGCTCCAACTTTGCTTCTGTGGGGGGAACAGGACGCTCTAACTCCGCCGTCACTAGCGCGCAACCTCCAGCGGCTTATCCGCGGCTCTCGACTGGAAGTCATCCCGGAATGCGGGCATTTTCCTGCGCTCGAAAAGCCGGCCGAATTCACGCAGCGAGTCCTGGAGTTCCTGCGCTAGAAAACGACCGCAATACCGTGCTCCAGCAATTAGGATTTGTGTCGCGGCAGCGACAACACGGCCAACCGCTTGCCCAGCTTGGCAAATTCGGGATCGGCGGTGACCAGGGTCGCCGCGTTCGCCAGCGCGAGTTCGGCAGCAAAACTGTCCGCATATCCCAGACCGTGGCGGGCTTTTAGCTCAGCCGCAGCGGTGGCGCGCTCGCGATCAGCCGGCAGGATCGCCAACGGAAGATGCGCGATGTTCTTTTCAGCTCTCCGCGCCTCCGCCTCGCCGCCTTGTTTCCAAATGGAGTATACGACTTCCCCCAATTAACGGCCGACATCAGCAGTGGAGAGCGATTGCGCAGCGACTCGTTGAGAAGTGCCTGCACGCGGGCGGCACCTTGTCGATTACCTAAGTAAATTAGAAGGGCGTTTGCGTCGAGTACATAACGTCTCACCGCCCTTGCTCCCGGTCGCGTTTTCGCTCCTCTTGTAAATAGTCGAGCGCCGCGCCAGCACATTCAATGGAGCCCCTCAGCTCCTGAATGAGGCGGGAAGTCAGAGGCTGCACGATGAGGAGGTCGCCGCCATCTTCCGGGAAAGAGATGTTGACGCGCATGCCTTTCTTCAAACCCAGTCGCTTTCGCACGGGCGCCGGCAGCACCATCTGCCCCTTGGAACTGATCGTAGTGGTGTATGTAGAGGCGTTCACTGGCTTCTTCACGGCTGTATCTTACTATAATGTAAGATGACGTTGAATCGCACGCAGCTTCGCCTTATGACATTGGGGCAGCGGAGACCGCATCCTGGGCAGTCCATCCTGTAGAGGTCTTCCAGGCGGGTGGTCTCTGGCGAACCGCCCTTCTCGCGTTAAGATGCACTCATGAAGAAACTCCGGGTGGGTGTCCTGTTTGGCGGGCGCAGTGGAGAGCATGAAGTCTCGCTGCTGTCGGCGGCCTCGGTCCTGAATGCAATCGACAAGAAGAAGTACGACGTTGTTCCCATCGGCATCACCAAGGAAGGGCGATGGGTCACTGCGGCTCACGCCGAGCGCCTGTTGCAAAGCAAATCCCCTGCCGCGCCCGAGCCGCGCCACCTGCGGGCCGGCGATCCCGAGGCCACCTCCGGCGCCGCTCTCCTCGCGAAAGGAGAAGCCATAGTCGTACCGCCGATGCCGGGCACAGACCATTCCGCCCTGATGCCGTTTGAAACTCACTCTACCGAACTCCACTCCGCGCCCAATTCGATTGACGTAGACATCATCTTCCCGGTTCTGCACGGCACCTTCGGCGAAGATGGCACGATCCAAGGCTTGCTGGAACTGGCGGACATCGCCTACGTCGGCGCGGGCGTGCTGGGCTCGGCGGCCGGCATGGACAAAGACGTGATGAAGCGCCTCTTCCGCGACGCTGGCCTGCCTATCGTGAAGCACGTTACGGTACTGCGCAGCGCGTGGCGCGAACAACCGAAGAAGATGCGCAAGCAAGTCGAAGCCGCGCTGAGGTATCCCGTGTTCGTGAAGCCGGCGAACTTGGGCTCATCGGTCGGGATCAGCAAAGCGCACAACGCCGGTGAACTGGCCGCCGCCATGGACGAGGCGGCGCGCTACGACCGCAAGCTGGTCATCGAGCAGGGCGTTGGCGGCGCCAAAGGCAAGGCCCGCGAGATCGAATGTTCCGTGCTCGGGAATGACAACCCGATCGCTTCCCTTCCCGGCGAAATCGTACCCGTGAAAGAGTTCTACGACTACGACGCTAAGTATCTGGTGGAAGGATCGGAGTCAATCATCCCAGCCAAACTTCCAAAAGCTAAGCAGAAGGAAGTGCAGCAACTCGCGATTGCGGCGTTCAAAGCGGTGGATTGCGCCGGCATGGCTCGCGTGGACTTTCTCATGGATCCGCGCCAGGGCAAGATGTACGTCAACGAAGTCAACACGATTCCCGGCTTCACTTCGATCAGCATGTATCCCAAGATGTGGGCCGCGACCGGCATCGATTATCCCGAACTGATGGACCGGCTGATCCAACTCGGCCTGGAGCGTCACGCAGAGAAAAAACAGAACCAGTACAGCCGCTGACGCTAACCCTTTTTCCATCGGACCGTCTATTTCAGCAAGCAGGGAGCGATGCTCGTGAGGGGCGTGCGCGAAGTTCCACTCCGCTAAAGTAGCGCATGCCCCGGGCACCGCAACTGCCCTTCCGTATCTCCTGATTCGCAACCAAACGGAACAAAAGCAGGCTCCTCCTCGTAACAACCAACGAGGAGGATTTCTGTGCGTAAAACCTGCCTAATTATTTTGCTATGTCTTTCGGCGCTTGGTCTGTCCGCCTCGGCCGAGGAATGGAACAAGACCTACCAGGTTGGCGACAAGCCCAGCCTGCGTGTGGACACCAACGACGCGTCGGTTGAGATCACCCGTGGAGCAAGCCGCACCGTTTCAGCACGTGTGATCACCGAAGGTTTCAACATCGGAAGCAGCGGTGTACGCATCAGCGAGCACCAGGATGGCGACACCGTAAACCTGCAAGTCCATGTGCCGAATCATTGGGGCATCCACATCAGCATGCACGAGGGAGTACGCATCCAAGTGCAGGTTCCAACAGAAACCGCTCTGGACTTGCACTCTGGTGACGGCCACATCGGCGTCGATGGCATCTCGGGGCAGGCCCGCATCGATACCGGCGACGGACACATTCAGGTGCGCAACTTCACTGGCGGACTACGCGCTCACACTGGCGATGGACACATGACCATTGACGGCGTGCTGACCGACGTTGACCTGCGCACTGGCGATGGGCACATTGATCTCACCGTGCGGCCGGGCTCGAAGATGAACACTGGATGGCTGATTCACACCAGCGACGGCAGGGTTGAGGCTCGACTGCCGCAAGACTTTGCCGCGGAGATTTACGCCCATACCGGCGATGGCCACATCCAACTGGATATGCCAGTGACGGTGAACGGGTCCATTGAGCGGTCACGCATTCGTGGCAAGCTGAATGGCGGGGGACCGCTGCTGGAGATCACCACCGGCGACGGCAGCATCCGGATCGGCAAGTTCTGAGCGAACGCATCGCGCATTTGACGATCGCGAGGCAATTTTTGCTCATCCGCCGTTTGGGAAACGACGTTGGCTTGGCTCCGCCCTTCCGAGCATTTGTCGGCGATACAACCAAAGTCTACTAAGTTCGAGGCAGCCGACTGCGTCTTGAAATCAATCTCTTCTCAAGAAAGCGACATAAGAAATCGGTCGCTCCAGGCCGGCATAAATATTCTCAAACTCATCTAGTGGCGGCTTCCACGCCAAATCCTCAAAGTAGATTTCCCTAAACTCCGATAACTCAAAGCCACTGATCCGAATGGCTTCCTTTATCTCCGAAATTGGATGTTTATAAGTCTCAATTGAAACCCGCTCGCCGTTTGTGGGAATTGACATCTCAGAATATGGATGCTCAGGATGTACGTCGGTGATCAGTATCTTGGCTGCCGGTTTTGTAACGCGCGCGAAGTCCTTGAACACTGGCTCTAATATTTGAATGTGGCTCAGAACTCTAGTGCACAGGACATAGTCGAATGAAGACGCTCGTAGTGGAAGCGCCTCAATTCTGGCCTGCACTACTAATGCTTTAGGGAATTTTCGGAGTTGCAACGCCAACATCTCAGCGCTAAGATCGGCCGCTACGACCCGATGTCCCGCGTTCTCGAGAGTAGGCCTGTATACGCCCGTGCCCGATCCCGCGTCAAGAATCACCCCAGGTGAGAGTGCCGCCGCCCACCGCTGTACCATGGGCGCTTCGTTTTGATGCCAGAAGTGGGACCAATGCCAAGTGTCGTAAGCTGCGGCCGCCAGAGCGTAGCCGAGGCGCGAATCGTAAACACGGGGTTTCGCGTGCACGCCTTTACTGTCTCGCTGCACTGCGTGGCCTTCCCTTTGGCGGATGGCTATCCCTGAGCTGGTTCTGAAGATCTACTATGTGTCGATTTAGCTCGTCGGTCTGCTTCTGGAAAGCCTCTTGCTGTTGCCTGAGCCGCTCGTCAATTATGGAGTCGACGTGTCTCTCGACTTGAACTTTTGTATCCATGAAGCCCGTGCGCTTATATATCCAATCTGAGAGGAACCCCTCCATCTGTGACCAGAGCAGCAAGAACAAGACAATCGCGCCACCCCACGCGACACTTTTCTTAACTGTGACACCCATTTTGTCTGTAACCCGCTCCTCTATGCCCGAGATATCCAGTAGCGATTCGGGAAGGGATATAGCGTTCTTCGAAACCAGTGTTTCATAGTCAGCGTGAGTGTATGAGTCGGTAAGCACTTGCTCCGGAGTGCCCTCGACTTGGTGGAATGTGAGCTTTGCGATAGGATCCCCTGGCGAAAGCGCGTGCTTCTGCAACGAAAAATTAACCAACACGCAGCTGAGCGGACCGGAATACTGCGGTTCTACGATGCTCGTGTTCAGAATCATCAAACCCTTGTTGGCCAATCGGTTCAGCTGCCCGTAGGTTGCGCACAAGTCCTTGGGCATGTTGAGCCTTTCCTTGGTTACCAGGATCTTGGTTTCAGAGGGCTCGATCACAAAGCATTTCTTAGCTGTCATGACATTGCTGAACCAGTGGCGCGGTTTGTCCGTTATGGACAGCACCTCTCCCGTTTTGGGGGCAACCGCGTTGCCCAAAGTCAGCTCGCAGCCACAGTATTTGATCTGCTTCGGATCGTGAAATTCGATAAGCTTATCGCTCGTGACACGTTTCTTGATCTCGCCATCACTTAGGATCATCTGACCACCTGCCTTATCCTCGCGTAAATGACTCTATCTTTCTTTCTTGCCATTGCTAAGGCTTCGCAGCTCACGATCGAGCTCACCTTGGCGTGCTGACACTCGTTCGACTCTGCGCGCCAATAACGGCGTCGCTCCGGCAGCGCGATTGTATCGTAGATTGTTCGTAAGCGAGGTGTTGCTCGGCCCGTGAGCTGCCATTTCTCCCGGCTAGCGGGGCGCTGAGCACGCGTGCGGAGCCGCCGTCGAGAACGCGAAGTGCTCGACCTGCTGCTCGACAACCTGTCCAACAAGGAAATCGCCAGCAAGCTCTTCGTTTGTGAGCCTACCGTGAAGTTCCATGTCTCCAACCTTCTCAGCAAGTTTGGAGTGCAGCGCCGCGCCGACCTGATTGTTCTGTGGATGCAGCGGACCGGCGCCTTTCCGCACTTGCCGCGAGGTATGGGGAAGAGCATGTCGGCGTGAGTGAACTGATGTTGCAGTCGCAACCATCGCGTAGATCGCTCTGGCGCTAGCCGCCTCGCGATTCTGCTTAATCTACGATCTCCTCCGCCAGGCTTCCCGGTTCCGGTAAGACAGTTAAATCTCCCAATCGCGCCGTAACCTCGCGCCGTCGCAAATCGAAAGTGAGCAGGAGTATGTCTCCCGGCTCGCCGCCGCGCCGACGAAACAGCGGTCCCAGACCCCACGTGGCGTGGTCCGAAACCACGAGTTGCCCAACCATCAGGCCATCTTCAGTTCTTAGCAGATAATGGCCACTCATTTGTTGGCGAACGCTGAGGGGAAGCTGCACAACCCCGCTAGCCAATGCGGAAGCTGAGAGCTCAACCGCTGCCCATGGTTCGGCATTTTCTGTCCAACCATGCTCAGAATAGCGGCTCTGGCGGCGAGGAGAGAGCCGGTCCAAATCATCTGGGGAGAACACCGCACCTCGAAGACCATAAACCCCAGGGGCGTATCTCGCAATAATTGCTAATCTTCCCGCATATAAGCTCAACGTAGTTCGCTTTATGCCACGTTCAACGCAGCACCCTTCGAGGTCCATACGAGAAAGGAGCGGTCCGTGGGTACGAAATACGTCCAGAATCGCTCGCTCGATGTCGCTGAGAACCTGCGATGGATCTTGCCCTTGTCGCACAATGATAACGTCATCTTCGACATCACATTCGGCAGCGCTCTGGCAAAAGCGCAACACAACTTCCTTTGGCGGAGCGAACCCCATGCCTCTCGGGTCATTGGCGATTGCAGCACGCATCTCGCTGACATGGATTCGTGGGGCCACTGCCAATACCTTTCGCACGATGGTGAGCATGTGGTTTCGAGGTAAGTCTTGTATCCAGAACCATCCTTTTCCTAGATCCTCATACGAGCGCATGGCACAAACCACGCGGCTGAGCAACTGCGAATCGATGCCGGAACGAATTGCATTCGTCAATTCCTCCTTAAGATCGACAGTGTTGGCGAGCCCGTATTTGGACACAGCACGGCGAGCATGTATGCCGATAAGGCGTGCCAATCCTGTGCCTGTGGCTTCCGTGACGACGCGGACACCCCGCGATTCGTCGAGGACAAACGGAACAGGCCGTCCAAATCGCTTGCCGCATTCAATGATTGCTTCAACACGAAACCGGGAGAGCGTCAGACCTCTTGCCTGTAGGTCCTTCTCGATGTCATCGGCCATGGCCGGCACACGCCGTGCAATAAATCGAAGCACCCTCTCCAAACCGGGAAGAAATGCCTCCCTGTGACTGTAAATCTTCTCAACCTTGTTGGCTATTTGCCTTACTCGCTCCCGCGTGACGCCGAAGTTATCGCCAACAGATTCAAGTGTCCTAGGAAGGTCACCTGTCCAGCCCCGTAGAGCCAACATCATCTCCAGATTGCGGTTTCTTAGGCGCATGGCAGCTAACGAGCGCAACTCGGTTTCCAACTCCATCCGCATCAACTCAACCAACCTAAGTCGAACCCGCCGGATCGCACTCATCAATTCAGAAGCGTCAGGGGGATCCCAGGTGCGCACTGACTGCCTCTGGGCAACCTGCTGGAGTGTGGCCTCTGAATCAAGTGGAGGATCGTCGCTGGAATTGTTAGCGGCATACAAAAGGTCCCGACAAAGCTCCGAAATACGGAGATCGTTACACCGAGTACGACTTGCGATTCGCGACTGGACGAGCTTTTCCGCTGCCCAAGTAAGTTCGGGACAAAGAGGTTTGAGCGCCGCGCGCTCGGGATCTGCACTTGTTACTCGCTGTGGACCCCGCAATTGTTCAATCGAACGCAGAAGATTTGTAAGCGACTTCCTCCCAAAATTCTTAGTACGCATCACCTGCCCGAACGTCAGTCGCGACAGGTCGCTCGGTCTGGAGATCACACCCTGTCTCACTAGCTCAGTGAGGCAGTTGTATGTGCGAACATCGAGATGCATGTCATCCAGTTCGGTAGTCTGGGGGATGTCAGGGAAGCGTCGCTCCAAGAAAAGATGTAAAGGCTGTGATTGACTGAGGATCTGCTGGACATTTTCTTTTGAGAGCTGGTTAGAGGATGCACCGGCAGCCTGTGGAGCGGTTGTTTGAACTGATGCAGGTTCAAGCACCAGCGGATCGATTCCTTTAAGTAACTCGATCTGCGACTTTAGGCCAAAATTCGAGCGGTTCATAACCTGGCCGACAGTCAATCGCGACAGACCCGCCAAATCTGAGATCACCCCTTCTTTGAAAAGAGCATCGATACAATTATGGGCCCGCACCGAAAGCTGAAGGTCTTCGAGGCCCGCTGTTTTAGGTAGGCGGGGGAAATATTTGTGCGAAAGCGAACGCCAGGCTGTCGGTGTTCGTATCATGTATCGAACATCGGCTGCGGTAAGTCTGTCACCCGTCTCATCCGCTATTGACGCCTCTACTGTGTGGAAGTGGACGGCTGCAAGGAGATCGACGAGAGGCCTGATACCGGAACCAGGAATCTCTGAGATGACATGATCGAGGGTATATTGTGCGAGGCTAGCCAGCCCTCCCGGAAGGTCTCTTTTGAAGACGCCACTCAAGCATTCGTAAGTCGGCTGTTCAATCTGAATGTCGTCGAGTTGCAGTCCTTGCGTGAGTTTTGGAAAGTAGGTTATTCGCCAGAACCGAGCAAAGCGCATTTGGCCTGCCCGAGCGATTACGAGATTCCCAAGGCGCTCCGCCGCGCTCCGATCTACATATGCCCAGATCCTTTCGTCGAGATCTGCCAAGAGAGGAAAATCATCCGCAAGGCGCGCAAATGAGAGAGGCAGTCCAACACTCAAGATTGGCCGCAACAATGGAGGAGCGGCTGGATATCCTGGATAAGGGAATCTGGACACGCGCGTCGCCCCTCAGGCTGTGTAAAGACGAGCACCCTTCCGAGCCAGACGATTTACGGTTTCACGAACATCGAAAATTGGATCGCTCCATTCGGAGTACTCACCGCGGTTGCCCAATTCATAGCTAATTGCGATTGCATACTCCGTAAACGCAACTTCATATGCTAATCGGCGGAACGTGGGGTCCTCGGTGCTTGCAGCACCTCTGGCAGCCGATACCTGAGGATGGTCTAAGTTGATGTAAATGGTTCGCTCTTCCCTTTGATAAATAGCTCGATCTGCTTCGCTGCCCATCGCTTTAAACTCGACCCGGAAGCCCCCTCGTTTGCCAGCCGGTTGTTGTGACTGCGGCCCCTTACTGCCAGTGAGTTTGCCGCCCTCCTCCGCCTTTAACTCCGGCCTTAACTCGCGCGGTACGTCGCCGTCTGCTGCGTTATCACCCTCCGCACCTATTCCCCCAACAGGGCTCGTAAGTACACTTGGGACTTCATCACCATCCACGAGACCGTCCATCGAGTCCCCCGGCGCCGGGGAATCAGCCCAATCGACCAAGCCGGCAGATTTAACTTTGACCTTGCTTATCTTGTCTCGAAATGAGTCAAAGTCTTCGTTCAGGAAGCGCGCGATGTCGGCTGCTTGGTCAGCAAGCCGCCTTTCTTCCTCGCCCTGGCGCCGCTGGCGCTCACGATCCACTAACTCTCGGCGAACCTGTTCAACAGACTGACCAATGAAAGCGTAGATTGCACGTACTAGTTCATTGCTAGGGTTTAGTCGCATCGAGCGACTCAGGTCGAACGGGGAGATTGGCGAATGGTCGTCGTCGAGGCTCGGAACGTCGATCTCCCCGATGATGTAGTTCGACATCTCCTTTCCTTCCGCGCCTGCAAGCGTTGTCTCGTGCCATACACCGTTAGAAAAGATCGCCACGCCCCGAAGATCTTCCTCCACGGGCGCTTTCGATACCTTAACAACGAGGTTCGCATCCCCAAGCAACTCACGAATTGTGCCAGTTGGTCGAAACCGACGCTCCTCCTTGATTGGCGGCTCTGAATACTCACACTCATGGTTGTTTACGGCGACCGTGCAGTTCTTCGGCCATTTCGCCAGATGTCTCTCGATGTACCGGATGCATCCTGGCTGATCCAGTGACCGGAGATGAATATGTTCGATCTCAACTATAGTGCCGTTGGACTTAGAACAGGCAATCTCATTTTCCAAAACACGAACCGGAATAGGACCTCCTGAAGAAATCTTGTCCAGGTCCGCTCGTGTCAGCTCTACGACCGATCGTCGAGAATCACTCACGGAGGTCACCCTCAACAGGTCGCCAATTCCGAAAGCTGCTGATTTGCCCGTTCCAAAGCGTCCGCGTCCTGGTATTCCTGTCTTGCGGTCGAGATTTTCCCCGTGCATGACAAAGAAGTTTTGTAACCCCTCTAACGTCATACCACGACCGTTGTCGCTGATGCGAATCTTTCGGGCTTTGCTGTCAAGCAGCACGTGAACTCTGGGGTTTGTTCCGGGATCGACATACTGCAAACCGTTAGCGACATATTCCCAAATTACAAGCTTGTCGGTCTTAAAGAGCGCAGCATTCTGTAGCAAATCCCGGCTGACGTGACTCTTAACGAAGATGGCTTTCGAAGACATCCTTCCCCCTAACCAGAGCTGCGAGGTGTTTTACGGCTGGCCCGACCTCGCGGTCATCACTGAATGCGTTCAACAGTCGTAAAATCTTGTTCTCTATGGCCGAACTACTTACGTAAGCATCAATCCTAAAAAATCCTTGAGCTTCACGAGCCGTGATGCTTGATAGCTGCCCAGATCCGAACTTCATATATGCAGCAGTAGCCAGTAAACGAGCCTTCTCCACTCGGCGCCATTTGCGCTCATTCAGCGAGAGCCGAGTCGTTTTCTCGACGCCTAACGACCGTCGGTACTTACGAGCAAATGCTGCGCCAGTCTCGGTGAGCAGCCAACCATCTCGCTCAGACCCGACAAGATGGCCTCGCGTGCGCCCGTCCCATAGCCGCTTCCTGACGGAATCGATATTGATCTGATCTGGATATTTCTTCCACGAAAATCTTCCTGGACCGATCTCGTTCGCTTTCACCGCAATATCCTCAGTATCGACATGCACTCCTGCTGCTCCGGCGTGAAGGGCGGCGATAACTACGATTTCGCTATTCGACAGGTCAGTTACTGGTTTCTTCGCGGAAGGAATTCGCTGTTTGTCTTGCTTATTCATTGGGAAACAAGACCCGGACTGGCGAGAACGGCGGCCATGAGAAGCACGAGCGTCGGAAACTTGCGCTGGACGTGAGCATTATGCGCTCTGCAAAACAAAAAAGGAAATAGTGCCCTCTTACACGCCCCACCGCGCGCCAGGCACCCCGGCACCCGCTTTCTCTTCTTCAATCGTCTGTAATTCGGCATGAAAAGATCAGAGTTATCGCCTTCCGGTGGAGCACATGTACTTTCGTAATCTTGACAGGCTGGCAGAGCGCGTTAGGCTGATAGGTTGGGCTTAGTATGCTTAATAGCTTCGCAAGCGGTCTGGACAACTTCTGCGATGGCCAAGGTTCTTTGACAAGTTGCGGTTCCGTGCAGACGCCCGGATTCGATGGATCGGTTTGCTGAAAAACTCGGAACAGCAGATCCCTTGTATCTTAGCTGACACTGTTAGCCTGGGCCATCTTGAGGTAAGAGGAAGGCAGCGGGCTTCGGCGGGAGGCCGAGCAGATCCCGAGGCGCGTAGTCAGCAGCCTGCAGCGAGAGCGGCCCCCGCCCTACCTTTCTCACGCCGTGGAGAATCCGAGGCCTTAGAGCCTGCATTCACAAGGCTGGCGGGAGAGGATGCACAGGGTCGGGAGCCGAAGTCCAGCTTAAAACGGAGGCCGACCATGAACAAGAGCAAAGCTGGACAGAAACAGAACTGGTACGTGGGGATCGATGTCAGTGCGCGGGAGTTGGTGGTGGCCTTGGGGCAGCAAGCTGCGAGCTCGACCCTGGAGCGTTATGCCAACACGGCGGCGGGACAGCAGCAGTTGGCCCAGCGGCTGCGGGGTTTGCGGGCGGAGGCGGTGGTGGTTTGTCTGGAAGCCAGCGGTAACTACAGTCTGGATGTGGCCTTGGTACTGGCGCGCCTGGGAGCCGGGGTGAAGTTGCAGGTGGCCAATCCGCGGCGGGTGCGGCGGTTCGCCGAATCGCTGGGGCAGCGCAGCAAGACCGATCCGGTGGACGCGCGGGTGCTCTGCCAGTATGCCGAGCGCATGCCGCTGGTGGAGTGGCAAGCACCGACGGCGGCAGCTTTGCGGTTGCGCGCGCTAAGCCGCACCATTGCGGCGCTGGTCCGCATGTGTACCCAGCACAAGAACCGGCAACATGCCCTGGCCGCCAGCGCTGCGCTGCCCGCTTGCCTGGTGCGCGAGCTGCAGGCGCAAGTGCGTTACACCGAGAAGCGCATTGCCAAGTTGCGGCGCGACGCCGTGCGGCTGATCGCCGGCGAACCCGGCTTGGCCCGCCGCTGGCAGTATCTGCTGAGTGTGCCAGGGCTGGGCGAAAGCAGCGCCCTGGCGGTGCTGGCCGAGCTGGCGGTGCTGCCCGACACGCTGGACGAGCGGCAGTGGGT
This sequence comes from uncultured Acidobacteriaceae bacterium, assembly GCA_963794545.1. GTDB lineage: Bacteria > Acidobacteriota > Terriglobia > Terriglobales > Acidobacteriaceae > Bog-257. Next base: position 970,790 of record CAWCEH010000003.1, on the reverse strand, counting down.
GGCGCACGCCGGTCTGGATCCCAAGCATCATGAGTCGGGTTCCTCGATTGCGCAGAAACCCCGCATCAGCAAGGCCGGTAACCGCTACCTGCGCGCCGCGCTTTACATGCCGGCGCTGGTGGCGGTGCAGCATGATCCCTCGCTGCGGGCCTTTTATCAGCGCCTGCTGGATCATGGCAAAGCCAAGCTGCAGGCGCTGGTGGCGGTCATGCGCAAACTGCTGCATGCGGCTTGGGGCATGTTTCGCAACGATCAACCTTACGATGGAGCCAAACTGTGCCCGCAGGCGTAAAAAGAGAGAGGTTCTCCGGCACCTCTCCAGAGAAAAAAAATCTTGAAATCGAAGAGAGAATCTCGCGGACTGAAGTCCGCTCGGGATGACAGAATCAAGAGACATCTGACGGCGCGCCTGAAGGCGCGCCCCTTCGTGCGAAGTTGAGGTAAGTCTCACGGAATCAATATTTTGCCTATAAGTCCCACGCGCTCAATATTTTGCGGACATTTTTTGGTCCTTGCTTATTGTTTTCAATATTTTACGGACAGGAGGGGGGAGGGGGTACTCGCAGGGATTCGGGGTCAGGGGTGAGGGATTAGGAAAAGCGGGGAGCAACGATTTAAGGCGTCAGGAGCAAACCGCGGATCCCCCCGCTCGGGCTCAACCCCCTAGGTCGGGAGGAGGGACCAAGGGGTCGGGGATCGGAGGCTAGAGATGTTCAGTAATTGGTGTGGCTAGTATGGAACGCTAGCGCCGCCGGACGAAGCCAGCTCGTTATTGAGGTTCCACCGCGACGCGGCGCTGAAGCGCGCTCTAGTAGGGCGGGATTGATTGGGTGACACCCGAGGTTTGACATACGACCAATCTGTTTACCATTTCGATCACTGATCCAGCGGAAGAGGTCACGGTCGAGGGAGGGAGCACTTCTCGATGCGCAGTTCATCCTTGGTAAGCTCCGCGAAGCAGGTGTTCCCACTTGCTTTTCGATTTCCGGTACTGTCCTAATTTGACTTGAGTCTAGCAGGGGTTTGGAGGGGTAATTGCTCTAGAGGGTTCTTTCGGTATCCGCGTTTTCTCTGATGGCGATCTCAAGCGTAGCGCCGGAATTCTTCGCGTCTCGGTAAAACCTCGCGTAAGCTCCAAGCGCGTTTCGCAAACTCTCATTGAAAGCGTTACCGCAGCACCCGCATATCTCCGGGATTGGAGCGGTATCCATTGGAATCGTGACGCTTGCCTTGCACTTACTGCAAGTCACAGTAAGCTCTCGCATGTCCTTCAATCCGGCAATAACCACCTGATAGGCTGTCATCGCGAGCGGCTCCGCTTCCGAGAACGTCCCTTGCTGCGGGAACTCCTGGAAGCATATTTCTTAAAGTAATTGCTTGTCTCTCTAGCGAGATCATCGCCTTGGTTAATCATTCTGCGAATGGGACTGCCGCGTTCTTCGATGGAGCGTAGCTGCGAAGCGGTGCGGGTATCACCTGAACGCTCGGCCATTTTCTTCGCGTCGTCCACGCTAGGAGGAGTCCGCACATTACGCGGCACACGCTTTAAATTCGGCGGCGGTCCTTGATCTGCCTGTGGCATAAGAGAATTGAAGCACAAACGCAATGTAAACGGAAATGGTTTTTTCAGGTCGCCTGCTCTCGTTTTGCCTTTCCAAACCACCAGAACGAAACCGCTCCAAACAGTAGAGCTGGCAGAGACAAGACAAACACCGTCGCCAGTAAATTGACTGGATGCTTTATCAAAGCATCATTGTTGATGCAAATAGCCGCCGCAGCCGACGCCCAAAGGCTCGCAATAAGCAACGTTACAAGCTGCTTTCTCTCGGGGGTAAACGGGCGCCTTTGGAAGAATCGCTTGCCAGCAGCGGCGATTCTCCAGATCAAGAAAAGCGATACCACGATGCCAGCCGCAAAACTGAAGTAACCAATAGTGGTCTGTATTCGCTCTTCTGTTTTCTTGCTCTGCACCACCTCTATACAACTCCGCGAGTTCTTTTCGTATTCGTCCAATGCGTCTTTGTTGCTAGTGTGCCAATCATTCCACTTCTTAAGATCCGCCTCGCAGTTTTGCAGGCGGTACTTTGTCAGTGTGCGATCAAATTCATCCGGAGTGAACGCGCCAGCAGGCGGAGTTTTGTCAGATGGTGGTTTCGGCGGGGTGTTTGGCTGGGTCTGCGACAAGACTGGACATGATGAGGCTAGGAGCAAAACGAGAGTGACAATAATCCGGGGCATGGCGCATCCCCTTTCGGATGAAAGCCTAGCCCCAAGTCGGTGCCGTGTAAAATAGAAAAGCCACGGTGTCAGCCGTGGCCTGTTGATTCTTCAAATTCAAACGCTGCTTGGCGCGTCTGGAGGCATTATGCCACAGAAACGCGCACAAAATATACATCACATCACTGGACCTTGCGGCACGCGTAGCTCGTACAAGAAGATCAATACCCCTTCTGGCAGATCGACACTAAACGATGACGCAACTTCCAAAGTCGCTCGTCCTCGTAGTGATTCCGGTGCCTCGGATGGGCTTTGCTCGCGCACTATGCTGTTTTCCGTGTCGAAGCGGAAGACGCAGCGATTACCAGCGACGGATACATTATTGCCCCGTATCTCTGCAATCCCGCCATCGAATTCACAGCTCCAGCGCAGATCGGTGACGACTAATTTTATAACTGCGGAAGAGGTTTTCCAGTGCTTCATTTTGCGTAACAGGTTTTCAAGAGGGGAGATGTCGTTCATTCAGACCGCCAGTCTTCTTGGGATTGAGGAAGCGATTCGTCAGGCTTCTGGATTCGGTTTGTCGTACAAGAAACCCTTAGGCTACTTACGTTCCCTCATTCGCAAACGCAGAGATTCTGTTCCTAATTCAGCAATCGCTGTAACGGCCATATCTCAGCAGACAACCCAGCAGCCATCGCCGGTGTCACGCGAAGCGACGAATGAACGCGACAGAAATTATAGTGCGCGAAGTGCAAAGCGCAAGCCGCTTTCAGGTTCTCCAACTTCTTCGAGAAAGCGTTCGTCAAGCGGGTAAAGCGGCGCATCGCCATTCGCATAGTGAGGTTCTGCCGCTCTACGTGAGACGTGCAGATGTGTTCAGGGTCAGGTCTGCCGTCGCGAATCTTGGATATAACCTCCAAGATTGGGCTTGGGGAGTACCGCTCATTTCCGTGCTGCCCAATGTCTCCGTAGAGCTTGATTAACTGCGCGAAGTCCACCGTTCCGCCGAACACGTCCTCGACTGCCCGCTCGTAAAAGTGGAAGCCGTCCGTGGTGAGTTGGAACCTGACATCCACAAGCCGCTTCTGCAAATCGAGCAGCAACGCATACGTGGTTTGACGTGTGCGCTTGCCCACCACGAATGACGGCACCAGTTTTGTCTCTGCGTCCATTGCCACAAACACCCACTGGTTGCCGTATTCGGGCGGGTCGTCAACCCGGAGATGTTTGTCCTTCTTGCCGACGTAGGTCCAGATTTCATCGGCTTGGATGTATTTCACATGGACATTGCGGATGTGCGAGTTGAGCAGTGCAGCGCAGTTCTCGCCAGTCTCTACCAGCAGACGACAGATGGTGTCGCGGTGGACGCCAGTCATGCGCTCGGTTGAGCGGACACTGGAGCCTTCGAGTAGGGATGCGATTACAGCGAGTTTCTTTTCAGGTGCGAGTATGTACATTTTGGCTTGCCTTTCTGGAGAGGCAAGCCGATAATGAGTTTGCTGACTGACATTCTCGGCTTGCCGGGGTTGTTGGTTCAGGGCCGTTGGGTGTTCAAGCACCTAACGGCTCTCGTTATTTGCGCCTGTCATTGGTGGAGGCGGCATCACCCTCCTTTCTTGAGAGAGACATACTTTTCTCTCCCCTTTCTTCTGACATGGAACATCTTTTTGTGGGTGTCGATGGCAGATTCTATGGCTTGCCGAGTCGCGTCGATCTTGAAGTGGGCAAGCAGTAAGTTGAGTTCAAAAATCCGGATTTCTCCAGTCTGGTCAAGAACTACGGAGATCATTTCCCAAAGCGAGATTCGGTCTCGCATGTCTTGAACTGAATCAACCGTGGCAACATCATCCGCAAAAACGTCTGCCAAATCAGATTGTGAAAGTTCCGGGGCGAGTAGGGCACAGACCCGTAATCCCCGCTCTCGGATCGTCCGTTCCTGCTCTGTTAGGTCACGGAAGCGGTTATAGGCGCTCCGCAGCTTGTTCATCTCCTTATAGACAGACTCTAGGGTTTCACCGTCATCCTTGAGGCGGCTTTTCAACGCTTCGGCAAGTTCAGTTCCTCTAGCCACAGGACAACGATACAAGCATGAAGCAAGAAATGTAAAGATTATTCTTGCGTCGTTTATGAAATAGTTAGCAGGGGGTAAAACGACCCTCGTGGGGAGGGTTTGGTGTTTACCGGGGTGCATCATCTCGCACCCCCGGTTTTCCACAGCCCCGATTTTCGGAAATCGAAATTAGGACAGTACCCGATTTCCCGCGTTTGACCCCTAATTCACCGGGCTGTTAAACTTGGGGTTTCCCACCTTGTGGCATACCAGCCCCAGATAAGGACCATTCGTGCGCAGTTACACTCGACATCAGCTTAAGCAGGACTCATTCCGGACATCGACCACCGAAACCATTTCCTGGGCGGTGGAACACCGCTCCAAGGTTACGGCCGCCGTCGTGGCCGTAGTAGTGCTTTTTGCCCTCGTCATCGGCGGTTGGGCCTACATTAACTATCGTGACCAGCAGGCCAGCAGCGAACTGGCGGGGGCGATGCAAAAGTACGACGCTCCCATTCGTCCGGCCGGCACGCCCGCCACGCCGGACATGTTGAGCTATGGCTCCTCGCAGGAACGCGCCAAGGCCGCCAACGCTGAGTTCACCCACATTGCCAACAAGTACACCTTCACCCAGTCCTCGCGCGTGGCCCGCTACTTCGAAGGCATAACCTTGCACGATATGGGCGACAATGCCGGCGCGGAGAAGGCCCTGAAAGAGGTTGCGGACAGCCGTTATAAAGAGATTGCCAGCCTGGCAAAGTTGGCGCTGGCATCGATTTATCACGATACGAATCGCGATCCACAGGCCATCGAAATCTACAAGCAGCTCGCCGAGCATCCGACCGTTTCCGTGGGCAAGAGTGCGGCGCAATTCCTATTGGCCTCGCTCTACGAGGAAGTTCATCAGCCGGATCAGGCACGCGCGCTGTATCAGCAGATGGCGAAGGAAAACCCATCGAGCCCGGCGGCCCAACTGGCTGGCCAGCGACTACAGGCCCTCAAGTAGCCGCAGCTTTACGGATTGAGAATAATTGACCGGTCGCACGCGCGGCCGGAACTTTTTTGCAGTCTAACTTTCAGGCGAATCCACAGCCTGTAAGGTCTTCCCTTGCGCAGCCTCCCGTGCCAACGAGTAAACTGAGCTTGCCATGACCTTGTTCGAAGCCCAACCCTATGATGCGGCGCGCGCGCGCAAGAAACGCCAGTTAATCCTGGCCATCATCGGCGCCGTCATCGTGATCGGCATCCTGTGGTGGATGTTCCGCTTCTGGCCGGAAGAGCATGCCGTGGACCAGTTCTTCGACGCGCTCCAGCAGCAGAACTACGAGAAAGCCTACGGCGTCTGGATGCACGATCCGGAATGGAAACAGCATCCCGACAAGTATTCGCGCTATCCGTACAACGACTTCCTCAAGGATTGGGGACCGAGTGGCGAATGGGGCATCATCAAGAGCCATCATGTTGATGGCACGGCGGTGCCAAAGGGCTACAGTGGCTCGCCGTTTGCCACTGCAAGTGGAGTGGTTGTTGTGGTCACGGTCAACGACCGGGTCGCCGACAAAGCGCACATTTGGGTGCAGAACGACGACAAAACGTTGGGTTTCTCGCCCTATTAACTGCGCGACTTTTTCTGCATTCTCTTTCTTCTCTTTGGAGCAAGTTAGAATGTCCGCTTCTCATAGCAAGTGATATGTCCGGTTTTGGTTCTTAGGTTTCCTCCTATAGCCGTAGTCGTCGTGGCTGTGAGAGAGTGGTCAGTCCCTCGGCTTTAGCGGACTGGGCCGCAGGAGTGCCACAAAGCAACAGAAGTGTTGCCAGCGAAATTGTTACGATGAATGCAACTACTCCAATTCTTTTTCTTTCCATGACCTCTCCTCGCTTCTTCGTTTACTCAGTGATTCCGGGTCGCGCTTCGTACCGGCGGCCTGAGTCAAAACAATCTTAAGGTTGACTCGATGTCCGCGCCAATAGGGAAATCCCTAGGCGCTCAGAGACATTCGACTTCCGGTTGATCGATCTGAAAGGAGGGTCACCGTATTTAAAAACTCAAGCCGACTTCTAGGACCGTCGTCGGATCTGTCCATCCCGCGTTAAAAATGTGGGTCGTGAACTCAATCCTCTTGTGTGAAATGTCAACGAAGAAGCCGCGTTGGGTGTCGAGTCTGGTGTGGCACTCCTTCGTTCGCCCACGCTTTGGCAGTGGACGTTGGGTGGCTTGGCGCTGTCTGTGCCAATGCCTCGGTGGCCAGAAGGAACGTCGCCCACAATGCCGTCTATCCTCGCGTCGGCATCATCCTCCAAGTGCGATCGCAACACCGACCATTGCGGCGCCAAGCACGACCATTGCAAAACCTACCCGCCAGGGATGCTGGCTTGTGTGACGCCCTAGCGCATACCCGGCCAGAAATAACAGAAGGATAGCAATGCCATTCGATATGTGCAATGCGAGCCTGGCGTCGCTCATGAAAGTGAACCGGATCACAACTGGGAAGATGAATCCGAACCCCAGCAAGAATACTCCCAGCGCCCCGCGCAAATCATCTCTGGTAACTCCAGGCTGAGGCGGCGGCGCGGGCAATTACTTCGATTGCCCTCGCAAGGATTCGAACTATTCCGCATGCATGTGGGACGCTATTAATGGCGGCAGCGCGTCGGCGATAGTTTGCCTTGCCTCGCCTGGATCGCAAGTCTTTCGCACCCTCCTCAGAAGCAACAGGTTGTGTCCACGGTTGCTAAGACAGCCTAGAAGATAGAAGACCGCGTCAATGATCCCCCACGCCAAAGTGCAGCCAGTCGCCGCGATAAGCATGGCGTGAACTTCGCCGTGATCGGCGCGCGCAATGCCGAGGGAGCAAGTAAAGGTAAGGACGATGATGATTCCGAACAAGACCTCGGAAATTCTCTCCACCGGTTCTAATACGCGCTTTGACTCCTTCATTGATTTGCCACTGATTATGGAATTTTGGTGTATCGAACACTTAGCCCAGCCTACGTCAGTGTCAGCTTCCAAATCGGTCGATCAGCAAGCCGTGGCGGAGTCCTCGGTCACTGACGGAGAGGCTGTCCTTACCAAGCTTGTCCATGACAGTCTTGACAATGCACGCGCCTGCAAGGATCACGTCAGCACGTTTCGGCTGCAGCCCGACGATCGTGCGACGCTCCTCCAGCGTCCGTGAAGAGTAGATCTGGATCTGCCGCTCAATCTCGGCGCGGTCGATGACCGAGCCCTGGACGACATGGGGATCGTATTGCACTAGCTTGTGCTTCACCGCAGTGATGTTCGTAACTGTGCCTCCCATCCCAACCAAGGTGTCAGGCGAGCGCTGCGTCCCAAGCCGGGTGAGGTCGCCGGCAATCGCATCCAGCGCGCTGTGGAGCTGCTCTGGAGAAACCAATCCGCTAAGACCGTACTCCTCGGTATACCGAACTGCGCCGACATTCAGACTGAAACGTTTTTCGACCACCGAGCCGCGGCCCAAGGTGAATTGCGTACTTCCCCCGCCTGAATCGAATATTGCCAGCGAGCCTTCCGTCAAACCAAGACCGGACTTGACGGCAAGATATGCCAGGCGTCCTTCTTCGTCGCCCGGGATGACTTCGATGGAGACACCACAGCGTCGCTGAACAGCGCCGATAAACTCTTTGCTATTTTGCGCAGTCCGCATTCCCATGGTGCCGACCGCCGCAATTGCCGTTACTCCCTGCTGTTGGGCTTCGGTCGCCATCGCGCAAATAGCGGATATAGTCCGCGCGATGGCATCCGGACTAATCTCACCCGACTTCTCCAGTCCTTCGCCCAGCCGCGTGATTTCCGCGCGGTCGACGACCGTTTTCCAAGAGCCGTCCTCGCCCCTCTCGCTGATGTTGAATTTCACCGAGTTTGTGCCGACGTTGATGACTGCGTAGCGGGGCATAGGCGATCTCCTCAGCTCTTCATCCCGACGAGCTGTTTCAGCCCTCGCGGGTAATTGATGTTTTCAAACCCATCCAGCCCGACCTTGCGCCTGGCGGCGATCACCCTCGCAGGATCTTCCGATTCAATCGCAACCGTGCGCGTCCTCTTGCCGTCCGCCACTACCTCGGTCACTTCAGACATGCAGCCGTCAATCTTGTAGCGGGTCCGCTTCTTGTGCACCTTCACCACACGCAAACGGCCGCTTGGCTCTACCAGTTCCGCGACAAACTGCTCGAGCGTATAGTCTGCGCGCGTCAATGGCGGCGGGGCGATGCCAAGCGCGCCAAGGACGCTCTTGACTTCTGAGGCGGGCAGGGGAAACGCGCCTTTCATGACGGGTTTCCACTGCTCCAGCCCATCCGAATTGACCTGCTGAAGCGTCTTGATGTCCATCAGCAGATCCCGAACCTTGACGTTTTCGTCGGTAATGAGAGAGAGCAAGTAGAGCTCATCGCTTTCCTGAACGCCCAAAGGCTCGAGCGCAGCAAGTCGGTCGTTAGATTCGCCCAAGCTCTCGCCGAAGGCTCTCCATTCCCAGCGAGGGATAATGTTTTCCATGTGGCACTCCAATAGACGCAGGCTTTGTAAAACTCTTCTCCATCGGGATCGCGACGACTCAGTCCGCACGCGCGTTGTCAGTTCCGAAGCGGGGGGACGGCCTTCGCTGCTCGCTCCCGGAAAGCAATTGACTTCAACATCCTGTTTTCTATTTAACGCCCGTGTAAGCGGCCAGCCACTAGGGAAATCCCTAGGTGCGGGGGGAGAATTCGGGTTGCTAGCATTCGGAATGAAGATTGTAATCTAAAGAGTACTGGCCCGCACCGAGGGTGACCGCCGATTCAGAATCAGTTCCTGGCCGAAGGCTGTACAACGTCGCAGCGGAGCAAACTCTAAACACTACGGTGGCGGAAAGCTTGTTAACCAAGAGTCAACCTCACGGCTACATCCCCTTCCGGATTGGCTGATCGGCTATCAAAAGGACTGGTTACGGCCCGATGTGATCGCCGGCGTCATGCTGCTGGGAACCTTGCGAGGGATCATCGTCGCCATTGTGTTGTCGCTCTTCGCACTTGCGTATCAGGTGGCCGATCCGCCAGTTCATGTTCTCCGGCGCAAGCCCGGAACCAACGTGTTCCGCCCACGCTCGGTGGAGCATCCGGAAGACGAGACTTTCCCGGGCTTGTTGCTGCTGCGGCTGGACGGGAGGATTTTCTTCGCGAACGCTGAGCACATCGCACAGAAGATGAAGCCGCTGGTCGATGAGGCGAAGCCGACGATCGTCGTACTCGATCTCAGCGGCGTGCCCGATATCGAGTACACCGCACTGACTATGTTGACTGAAGCCGAGAAGAGACAGCGTGAACGCGGAGTATCACTGTGGCCGGTGGGGTTAAATCCGGCAGTGCTGGCCATGGTTCAGCGGTCAACGCTGGGAAAGACCCTCGGGGATCAGTCGATGCATTTCAACTTGGAGATGGCTGTCGCGAAATACTTGGCAATGTCGTCGACAGTGAGCACGACGCAATGAAAGGCACACGAAGTGTTCTTGCTAATGTCGACTCCCATATGAGCGTCAGGAATTGGTTCGCACCTTCGCGTTCTGGGGCTGAAATCCGTTGCCTCCGCTGTCACGTCGAGGTGATAGTCGTTTCGACGTAGTCCAAGATTGCGATCGGGGCGGGATTCATCGAAATCGGATTCCACAACGCCGCCGCAACTTTCAGAAATCCGTCTGAAAATTCTTGGGGCGCCGCGTCCTCATTCCCATTGCGGCGATAGATGCCCTCATTTGAGAGAGGCTTGCAGCCCGGCGGGGTCGATATGGCAAGAATTGCGGTAGGCCCAGGATAGCCCCAGCGGTAAACTGCGAGTCTCTTTTGTTAGATTAAGTTAGTGAAAAGAATGGCTCCTCAGGTAGGACTCGAACCTACAACCCTCCGGTTAACAGCCGGGAAGTACGCAAGCTGCTCATTGATTCTAAAGGCTTTTCTAGCGGTTCAAGGGGGTCATAACCGCTGTACCCGAGGGGTTTTGCTCGACAATTTGCACAACAAACTTTCACTTCACTTCGCGGATCGAAATCGATCCCGCCACAGCACGATGGCTCACTTCGCCGGGTACTCGGCGTTGCCGAAGAATCCTTGCATCACAATTATCCAGTTTTCCACGTGCTGAGCAACACAGAATTCGCCTGCGTGCCCGAGAATATCAGGGGGAGAGCGACGATCAGCACCACTCCGAACAGACAAATCCAGACCACATTCCCACCCATGTTCTGGTTGGGAGCAAACCAGCGCTACTGGTTGGGCGCGTCGTATTCTGCAGGGCTGCGGTACCCTTTACGGCTGCAGATGCGCAGGCCTTTCTGGTTCCGCGCTTGAACTTTGATGGTGCGGTAATGCCCATCGGTCCTGAACGCCGCCGGCTTGTGAGACACCGCGTACTGGCTGCGCAGCTCTTCCTGAATGGCGGTGAACGCGTTGGCTACTTCGGTGATCTGGGAGGGCACGTACGATCTCCCGCCGGTTGCTTCGGCTATGCGTTCCAAGGTCTTGTTGCCGTGTCCGCCGAAGCCGGTCGGGTTGGTGCTGATGGTATACACGGAGACCTCGGCCCGTTGTGCCATCTCGATGGCTTTTTCGCGGGTCACGGAGCTTGCGTTGTCATTGCCGTCGCTCAACAGGATGATGGCGCGCCGGACGGGGCCTGCCTGTGGTTACTTCAGCAGCTTGTCCCGACATGCATAGTAGAGAGCATCGTACATTGCCGTGAGGCTGCTCGGTCGCAGCGTGCGAATGCCGACCGAAAGCTTCTCGGTGTCGTCGGTGAAGTCCTGCGTGACCTTGGGAGTCAGGTCAAAACCGATGACAAGGGCCTGGTCGTACTTCCGCCGGGTCGTGTGTTTCAGAAACTCGATGGCCGCTTCCTGCTCGAACTTGAAGCGAACGCTCACCGATTCGCTGGCGTCGATCAACAGGCCGACTTGCAGGGGCAGATCCGTCTCGCTGCTGAAGCTGAGGATCTCTTCCGGCGGCTTGCTGTCGTCCAGAATTTTGAAATCGTTTTTCTTCAGGTCCTTGATGTAGTGGCCGTGCTTGTCGGTGACGGTGAAAACCAGGTCGACTTCGTTCACCGTCTTGCGCACCGTGAAGACCGATTCATCCGGTTCTGCTGGCACGCCGGAGCCAGGGCTCTTTGTAGCCGCATTCTGTGATTGCTCTGTTTGAGCCGAAGCCACCCCGGTCGCTCCACTCTGGGCCGGCTTGGTAACCGATACATGAGCGCTGATTATCTTCGGCGGAGAAAAAGCTTCGGGCTGAGAACCTGCGGGTTGTGGCGCCGCAGGCTGAGGCCGACTGTTCGGTTGCGCAGCGGAGGATGCCGACGTCAATTCCTGCCCCGGGTTCTGCGCCCAGACCGGGGGCAGGAACAGAGCAATACCGACTAGCAAGGAAGTGATGGGGAGGAACTTCACAGTTTTCGCGATTATAGCTGCTGGCCTCTTTCGTCACAGATTAGATGCGACATCCGATCACGCGCCCGATGTTGAAGGTGGCTGATTCAGAACCAAGTCCGCAGCCATCTGGGCCTGACCGGCAGCGCGGCTCGACGACGTGTCCAACCAGCTTGGCGCAGCTCGAACTCGCATCAAGTGAAGACAGCGAAACGTCTTGCATAACTTTTGCTTCGATTTTCCGCCCAACCGTGGCTTTTCTGGCGCTCAGCGTTGTCTGCCGAGTGCTGAAGGATTTGGTGTACGCATACCATCCCCTTTTTTCAGCCAAGGCCGAGAACGCGGCAAACCGTCTTGGCTATCATGCGTTCTTCGTCCGTGCGAATGACACGGACGGCAACCCGGCTTGCAGCCGCTGATATCAGGCCCTCATTCGCTGCGTTCTGTTTTTCTTCGAGTTCAATTCCAAGAAATCCCAGCCCATCGCAAATGCGGGCGCGGACCGTGGGCGCATTCTCTCCGATGCCACCAGCGAACACCAGTGTGTCTAGTCCGCCCAATGCCGCTGCGAATGCGCCGATCCATTTCTTGACTTGGTAGCAAAACAGCGCGACCGCTTCAGCCGCCCGCACGTCCTGCGCTTCACGGTCGAGCAAGTCACGCATGTCGGAACTGCTCTCCGACACGCCGAGCAGCCCGGAATGGAAGTTGACCATTTCGTTGAATTGCTTGGCGCTCATTTTTTCAGTGCGCGTCAGATACCAGACCAGTCCGGGATCGAGATCACCCGAGCGGGTGCTCATCGGCACACCGGCGGTCGGGGTGAAACTCATGCTTGTGTCCACGGATTTGCCGTTGCGCGCCGCCGCGAGGCTTGCGCCATTGCCGAGGTGAGCGAGGATGACCCGGCCACTCGTTGCCGCCGGATCGCCGAGGCGGGCTAGTTCTTCCATTAAGAACGCGTACGACAAGCCGTGAAACCCGTAACGACGCACCCCCTGCGCTTCGTAGCGCCGCGGGATTGGCAGGAGTTGCGCCACGCGCGGCATATCATGGTGAAAGGCCGTGTCGAAGCACGCTACTTGGGGTAGATCGGGAAATCGGCGATGAAACGCCTCGGTCAACAGGATCTCCTCCGGCATATGGTCAGGATCGAACGGACTGAGCCGACGCAGCTCTTCAACCATTTCCGCAGTGATTCGCTGCGGCTCGTAATACTTCGGCCCGCCATCCACCACGCGATGCCCAACCGCGGCCAATGCGTCACGCCCGCTGCGTTCCTCGATCCAATCCATTAGAACGCCCACCGCTACGGTATGATCCGGCGCCGTCACTGCTCGCGAAAAATTGTCTGCCTGATTCAAGCCTTTCACCCGCAGGGTGGCCTCTGGTAGCCCAATTCGCTCAATCCCGCCCTCTAGGATCCGTCGGAGCGAGTCGCCAGCCTCGAACAGCGCGAACTTGATGCTCGACGAACCGCCATTGATCGTCAGGACGCGTGGGTTAGCTGGCTTCATGAATGACTCCTTCGTCATTACGGCTGGAGATGTCGACATTAACCCCTGCTTACCCTTTCCTGGGTTCCAAAGGCAGAGAAGAGCCCGCCCGAACGTCAGCGCTCTCGGAGATTTCCGAGATGTAATAATGCAACTCGCGTTGGGGCGTTTTCATCATCGTTGCCATAGAATTAGTGGGGATTCCAACGGAACCGCCACTCCGGAGCGCTGGGGTATCACTCGCGCTGTGTAGTCTGTGGCTGGATGAGTGGTGGGTACCGTCGCGTGATAGACGCAGCGGAGCGATGCGTCAGCAGGTAGTCGCGCACACTTCATTTCCTTCCGTACGGGATCGCCGCCGTTGATTCCGTCCGCATAAAGCTCAACTCGCACCGCATTGGGGTCGAGATCGTTCAGAAAGACTTCGACGCTAAACACGTGGTGGCCCCCGTTGGTTTCGACCCGCAGGTCTTCGAAGCGCAATGAGCCCCAATTCCGATCCACCGCATGCTGCCAATCGACCATTTGCCTGCCGATTGCACCTTTGTTGGCAATGCGCAAATGGTAGGCGGTAGCAGCGGGGAGGTAGTGTTGCTCGGTGTATTCGCGCACCGCGCGGCTTGCGGAGAAGCGCGGTGTCAGGCGCGCCATGCTTTCCCGCATCCGCTTGATCCATGCTCTGGGAATGCCACTCTGGTCTCGGGCATAAAACTCCGGAACCACCTCCCGTTCGAGTAGGTCGTAGAGCGCGTCGGCTTCGACCGCGTCCCAAGCGGGATCGTCGCCATGTTCCCGGCCGTCCCCCAACGCCCAACCCACTTTAGGCGTGTATGCCTCTGCCCACCAGCCGTCCAATTCCGAGAGATTGATGCCTCCATTGACGAGCACTTTCATCCCGCTCGTCCCGCAAGCCTCCCAGGGTCGCCGTGGCGTGTTGATCCAGACGTCGACTCCTTGCACCAGGTGCTCCGTTAACAACATGTCGTAGTCGCTCAGAAAGACGATGTGGGGTCGAATCTCTGGTTGGCGGATGAAACTTATCCACTCATGGATCAGGGCTTGCCCCGCCCGGTCCTCCGGATGGGCCTTACCAGCAATAATGAGTTGCACTGGGCGCTGAGAATTGGTCAACAAACGAATGAGCCGCTTTGGGTCGTGCAGTAGCAGGTTCGGTCTCTTGTAGGTCGCGAAGCGGCGCGCAAAGCCTAGCGTCAGTGCGTTGGGATCAAACAGGTGCTTCGCATCCTCCACCTCAGCGGGCGGCGCGCCTGAGACAGCCAGTTGCCGGGACACTCGTCCGCGAGCGTATTCAACAAGAGACCTGCTGGCGGCGGTGCGAAACTTCCAGAGCACGGAGTCGGAGACTCGCCTAATCTCTTGCTCCATAGTTTCCGTCGTCCCCAGCCAACGCTCCTTACCACAGGCTGCCGTCCACAAATCGTCGGCCGGAGCCGAGTCCCAGGTCGGCATATGGACGCCGTTGGTCACGTGGCCGATGGGGACTTCGTCCTCCGGCCAGCGCGGAAACAGAGACCGAAAAAGGTGGCGGCTGACTTTCCCATGCAAGCGACTTACCCCGTTGACCGCCCCGCTGCCCCGGATTGCCAGATAGGCCATGTTGAAAGTCTCCGACGAGTCGTCCGGATTCTGCCGGCCAAGAGCCAGCAAGTTATGGAGCTTAATGCCGAGCTTCTGCTGGGTGTATCCACCAAGGTATTGCTCGATGAGGGCCGGATCGAAACGGTCAAAACCGGCGGCCACTGCCGTGTGGGTGGTGAAGAGGTTTCCTGCTCGCGTGACGGCCAGTGCGACTTCGAAGGGCTGCCCTGTCTCTTCCATGAAGTTGCGGGCGCGTTCCAGCACGGCGAACGCCGCATGTCCTTCATTCAGGTGACAGACATCTGGTTCAATTCCGAGTTCGCGGAGTAGCCGCCATCCGCCGATTCCGAGAAGCAGTTCCTGCTTGAGGCGCAGCTCCGGC
This sequence comes from uncultured Acidobacteriaceae bacterium, assembly GCA_963794545.1. Taxonomy (GTDB): domain Bacteria; phylum Acidobacteriota; class Terriglobia; order Terriglobales; family Acidobacteriaceae; genus Bog-257. The sequence continues at coordinate 955,634 of CAWCEH010000003.1, read as the reverse complement.
CCGCCGCCATACAGTTCGCTGGTAATGCCTCGATGAGCGGGAAAGTTCGCCGCATCATTGCTGTCCAACAGGTAAAGCTTCACTCTGCCGACCTGTACCTGCCAGGCGCGCAACCACACCGAGTAACCCGGTAGGGCGATTTCCAACCGCAACCACTCCCCATTTGGGTGGCGCAAAGGCGTGATCGGCAACTGTCCGGGGTCATTGTACGGATACAAAGCCTGTTGCGCTCCGTCCTTGTCGATCACCTGGCGAAAATAGCCTTGTTGGTATAGCAGCCCTACGCCGACTACCGGCACTCCCAAATCGCTGGCAGCTTTGAGCTGGTCCCCGGCGACATTGCCAAGCCCTCCCGAATAGATCGGGAGCGCTTCGCTCAACATGAATTCCATGCTGAAATAGGCGACGCAGGTCAATGGAGCTTGCGGATGCTCTTGCTGGAACCATGCAGGACTCCCCGCCGCCTGGCGCTTGGATCGCAGCCGGTCATCAACGTTCTTGCGGAAGGCGGGATCGGCCAGCATGCGCTCGAGTTGGTCCCGCGAGACCGTCTGCAGAACGACCCAAGGATTCTGAGTGAGGTCCCACAGTACTGGATCGAGCGTGCGCCACAGTCCGTCGGTGGCATGATTCCACGACCAATGCACATCCAAGGCGAGTTCCGCCAGGGAATCGAACCCCTCGACTTCCGTGGGTAGAAGGCTGTAGATCAGGTGCGTGACGCGTGTTTGTTTGTTCATGCTGCCCTCCTAAAAGTCTTCTGGACCCAATCTTCAAATGCATCACGTAGAGACTGCCTTCGGCGTGAGGGATGCGCGTGTTCTCGGCCTGAGGATCGTCGCGGTGTTGCCCAAACTGCAGCATGCTACGAAGTTATGAGATGTTAAGACGAGCAAAGACAGGGATCTTGACTCCGTCCAGGATCAATCCGAAAGCGACGGCCGCTCCAAATTCACACACCAGCACGGAGACGGGCAGGGGTGCCATCGCAATCCCGCGAACAGCCAAGATTGAGATAATAAGAATGTCGGCAACAGAGGACGCTACGAGCCATACTGTCGGGCGCAGTCCCCAAAGATGGCGACGTGCTCGTAGGGCGTAGATCGTGGCTTGACTGCCATATACGATGGCAACGACAGAAAGCGTTCTCAGTGCCTCTATTCCCAATCGCATTTCGAACTTGCCAACCGCCAGGACAGCTATGCAAAACGCGAGAAAGCAACTTCCCAGAATGGCCCCAGCCATCGTAATTCTGCCAACCTGCCAGGAATTCGGCATCGGCGATGGACGTACCCGGTCAGTGGTCAACGACATGGCCAGGAAATCGCCTGTGATCATCACAATGACCATCAACATGGGTGTCAGAACCGCGTGTCCGGTCAAGACGAGGCCAATTGCCAGCAAGAGCACCTGCACGATCTTCTTTACGACAGAGTTCAGCGTGTAGGTGAGAATCCGCTGAAACGTGGTCCTGCCCTCTTTTACGGCGGCGACGATGCCGCCAAGCCCGGCCTGCGTCAGTACAATGCCGGCTGCCGATTTGGCAACATCGGTTGCGGTCGACACGGCAATCCCCATCTGTGCCTGACGGAGCGCCGGTGCATCGTTGGCGCCGTCGCCGCACATTCCGACCGTATGCCCGTTCTTTTGGAAGGCCTTGACCAGGTTGAATTTTCCCTCCGGAAGAATGCTGGCGAATACCGCGAAATCCTCCGGTTTTACGCCATCGGGAATCGCGCCGGGCGGGCAAACCTCCCCATCTAATCCCACGGCATGGGCCACGATTGCCGCCGTAGCCGGAGCATCGCCCGTCACCATGACTGTGCGCACGCCTAATGTCTTGAGCTCCGAGATCAGAGAGATCGAGTCCTTACGGGGCGGGTCACTGAGCGCGATCAGCCCAATGAGCTGCATGGACGCTGGCGGGCCCGCAGCTACTGCCAAAACCCGGAAGCCTTGCTTTTCAAGTTCGTCTGCTAAACCGGCCGCAGTGGGGGATGGGGAGGCGAGCTTCGCGACTACCGTGAAGGCGCCCTTGATGATTCGCTCCACGCCACCCTTCGCGTCGGTTGCTGTTGCTTCAGAGGTTTTCTTGGCAGGGTCGAATGGCACAAATGTGATTAGCTTTGGCAGATCCGATGCCGGCTTGTGGGTGGAGGCAGAACGAATCGCTGCATCCACAGCGTCATCGCCACCCTCAGAACTGGCTAGGGCTGCCATGCCGAGAATGTGGGCTTCGTCAAACCCGGGCATCGGTTTAACGTCGGTCACGGATAGTTCATTGCGGGTCAGTGTTCCCGTTTTGTCCGAGCACAAGACATCGATCGTCGCAGCTTCATCTACGGCGGTGAGCCGCGTTGGCAGTACGCCTAGCTTCGCCAGAGATCGCGCTCCAAGCGCCGCCGCCAGCGTGAATGTTGCCGGCAAGGCGACCGGGATTGCCGCGAGAACCGACGTGAGCAACAGCGGGATGATCTCACTCCACGGCATCGCATAAAAGTAGGCATACGCTCCTATAAGAAGGATGACGACGCCGTTGAAAATAGCCAGATTGCGCACGATGCGCAGCACAGCTTTCTGCTGCGAACTTGCAGCGTGCGCGGTACGCACGAGCTCTGCCGTACGGCCAAACTTGGTATGAACGCCGGTGGCTGTCACCTCCGCGGTTGCTTCACCACGCCGCACCAGTGCTCCTGCATAGGTATCAACGCCGGGACCGGCCTCGATGGGCAGAGATTCACCTGTAAGCATGGATTGATCGAGCAGGACAGATCCGCCGATCAAATGCACATCCGCCGCTACCACGCCGCCGAGCGACAGCTTCACCAGATCGCCACGCACCAACTCCGCAGCCGGTACCGTCTTCCAGACCCCATCGCGATCCACGGAGGCATTCAAGGCGAGGCGCGAGTTCAAGGCCTTTAGGGTTGCCTGGGCGCGACCCTCCTGGAAATAGGCTAGCGCTGCGTTGAAGACCAGCAGGCCCGCAATGACCCCGGCCTCGGCATACTTATGCAGCACGACCTGAAGCACAATTGACGCTTCAAGCAACCAAGGGACGGGCGCCCAGAATTTTGCCACTGCGTTTCGCAGGGGATGAGCGGACACGTCGGGCATTGCATTGGGCCCATCTTTTTGAAGACGGAGATGCGCTTCATCGCTCGTGAGTCCTTTCGAGGCGATGTTCTGCACCGGCTGTGCGGGTGGGTTCGATGGTGTGACTTTGACACTTGCGGCCATAATTCACTTATGTGGATCGCTGTATCTGCTACCACGATCCTTCCGTTCCTTTAGCTATCGCTGAACGAGCTTCCGCGAGGATGTCCCTTGGCCAATGGCGGAGGAGCGCTCGGCTCTTTGAAATCAGCCGTCCATCCCCAATTTCTGATCTCCGGCATATCTTCCACGTGCTGTCGAATATAGTCGTGGTGCTCGTATAGCTTTCGGTTGAACATGTCGATTACGTCCGAAACCTGTGACCGGAGCCGTGAAGCGTACTTCAGTGCGTCGATGGCAAGGTGAAAACGACTCATCTTATTCAGCACTACCATGTCGAACGGCGTCGTTGTTGTGCCCTGATCCATGTAGCCGCGTACATGGAAACGGCTTTCATTGGAGCGCCCGTGAACCATAGTGTGAATGAGCCAGCGATTGTTGTGAAACGCGAAGATGACAGGCGCGTCTTTGGTGAAGAGCGCGTCAAAGGACATGTTGTCCATTCCATGCGGATGATCGTCCGGCATCATCAGAACGCTCAGATCCACCACATTGACAACCCTCACCTTGATGCCAGGAACATACTTTTGCAGAAGCCATGAGGCTGCGCATATCTCAATGGTTGGCACGTCACCCGCGCAGGCCAGCACAACGTCCGGCTCGTTACCTCCGTCGTTGGTCGCGAACTTCCAGATCGATGCACCTCGCGAGCAATGTTCGAGAGCCTCGTCCATGTTCAACCACTGAAGCTGAGGCTGCTTGCCGCAAGTGACGATGTTGACGTAGTTGCGGCTTCGCAGGCAATGGTCGAAGACGCTCAATAGGCAATTGCTGTCCGGAGGATAGTACACGCGTATGGTTTCGCTCCGGCGCGCCAGTGCGTTGTCCACAAATCCAGTCGCCTGATGGCTGAAACCGTTGTGATCGTTTCGCCAGGCATGACTTGTCAGTAGAACGTTTAACGAGGCGAGTGGTTTACGCCAGGGATAATCGCGGCATTGTTCCAGCCATTTGGCATGTTGCGTCAGCATCGAATCCACGACTTGCGCGAAAGCTTCGTAGGAAGACCACATGCCATGTCGCCCAGTCAGCAAATACCCTTCGAGCCATCCCTGGCAACAATGCTCGCTCAATACTTCCATAACACGGCCATCGGGGCTGAGTTCATCATCGATCGAAACCGTTTCCGCCATGAAGCAGCGCTTGGTAGCCTCGAGGACGGAGTTTAAGCGATTGGAGTTCGTCTCATCGGGGCAGAACATGCGAAAGTTCGTTGGATTCAGCTTGAAAACATCTCTGAAGAAGCCCCCGAGCTTTCGGGGAGCTTCAGCAACCACTTGACCTGGTCCTGGAATCTCGAGTGCATAATTTGTAAAGTCTGGCAGATCGAGCGCGGTCAGCAGGCGTCCGCCATTCACATGAGGGTTCCCACCCATGCGCCGATTGCCTGTCGGAGCGAGCTTCGCCAATTCCTCAATGAATTTGCCGTTTTCGTCGAAGAGTTCATGTGGCTTATAGCTTCTCATCCAAGCTTCAAGGATCTTGAGATGTTCGGGATTTTCGCGGACCGTTGCGAGGGGCACCTGGTGCGCACGAAAGGTGCCTTCGATCGGGATTCCATCCACTTCCTTCGGGCACGTCCATCCCTTGGGTGTCCGCAGGACGATCATGGGCCAGATCGGCTGTTTCTTGAATCCGCTCTTGCGCGCCTCCTGCTGAATGGCGCGAATCTCAGCGTAGGAATCGTCCAAAGTTCCCGCTAGCAGTTGATGCACGACCTGTGGATCGTCACCCTCGACAAAGCGGGGGTTATAGCCGCGTCCTATATACAGGGCTTTCAAGTCTTCGTCGCTCGTCCGTGCCTGAACCGTCGGTCCGGAGATTTTGTAACCGTTGAGGTGAAGAATCGGAAGGACCACGCCGTCCCGGATCGGATTGAGGAAGTTGACTGACTTCCAGCTTCCTTCGAGCGGGCACGTCTCGGATTCTCCGTCACCAATGATGCAGGCAACGATCAGATCGGGATTGTCAAAAGCGGCACCAAAGGCGTGTACGAGCGAGTAGCCAAGTTCACCGCCCTCGTGCATGGAATTTGGCACGTGCGGTCCACAATGGCTGGGCACGCCGCCTGGCGTCGAAAACTTCCTAAACATAAGCCTGAGGCCGTTCTCGTCCGGCGTGATCTCCGGGTGGACTTCGGTATAGGTACCTTCCAGATAGGACATTGCATTCAGCGAGGGGCCGCCATGCCCAGGACCGGCAATATAGATAATGTTGGCATCGTGTTCTTTGATTAATCGGTTCAGATGGAGATAGATGAGGTTCTGTCCGGGAGAAGTTCCCCAGTGCCCGAGCAGTCTTGGCTTAATCTGTTCCGCTTTCAGCGGCTCTCGCAACAAGGGATTTTCAAAGAGATAGATCTGGCCGATGCACAGATAATTCGCAGCGCGCCAGTAGCGGTTCATCTTGTCGAGGATGTCCGGCGTGAGCGGACCCTTGGGAGCCGGGACTATTGCTTGACGTTCGCCGTTTGCTGTAATTGCGGTAGACAGAGCCACATCGAAGATAAATTTACTCGGCTTGCCGGCCTCGTCCAGGCTCTGGCCGGTTGATATGGGGCGGCTATCGTGATCAACAATTGCTTGCTCTTTCGTGGGCATACTGATTATTCCTCTCTACCTCTCCACCGCAGCTGACAAGCCCCGGCAGACACTTACGAACTTCGATGAGTTCTCATCCGCGTGCGATGCGGCTTCAGAATTAGGTCGTCCATATCGTGCAGGCTGAGGGCACACGAAAATCCTTTGAATTGATCTTCATCTCCCTGCCTTCGGTTATACGACCTGCGTGGATTGCGTTTGGCACTCAAGGGTCTCATGAGGACATTCGCGCAGCCTTCCCGTGTACCGCCTGATCTTTCCGAATCTCGCGCTCCGCCTCAATCCAGTCTTGATCTTGCTGGCTTTCGCCCCGGACTCGCTGCTCGTAGAGTTCATAAGCCCGCGCGGCGATCTGCGGTGTAAGATCGAGCGGCCTCTTGGCCAACAATGGGGCTTTGGTAGGATCAAGAATCCGATACGCGAGCAGTTTCACGCGGTCATTCAGGAGGAACCAAGCCAGAGCGTAGCCCCAAACGAACGCTGCCCAGCCCCAGCCGAGGGGTGTCATAAACAGTCCATAAACCGCAATTAGAGTCGCCAGCATTTGCGTGCCTAGCACCGCAATCCATAGAACCCGCGCGGGGCGTATTGACCAGAACGGGCCGCGAGTGCGCGTCAGAAAAATCGTCAGATGTCCGGCCACGGACAGCTTCAGGTACATCAGCGTCTGGATGTGCGCGCGGTCGAGGTGAAATACGCGCTCGCCAAGATAAAATAGGCCAAACGCAGCCACGACCCCGATGACGCCCAGCACCGTGGAAATCCCCAGCACCAGGCGCATGTTCCAGGCCTCGGGCTTGTCCTTGTAATGAACGTTGTCATACGCGATGGACAGAATTGCGCCGTCGTTGAGCAACGCCAGCATCACGATCATCACTGCGGTCAATGGATAAAAGTTAAACACCAGGATCGCCAGCGTCATGAAAAACAGCACCCGCAGTGTTTCTGCGATGCGATAGATCGCATAGCTGTTCATCCGCTGGAAGATACGGCGGCTCTCCTTGATTGCGTCGATGATCACTGAGAGGCCGGACGCCAGCAGCACAATGGACGCCGCCGCGCGCGCCGCGTCTGTCGCGCCTGAAACGGCGATGCCGCAGTCGGCTTTTTTCAACGCGGGCGCGTCGTTCACTCCGTCGCCGGTCATGCCTACGATGTGGCCGGCCTTTTGCAGGACATCCACAATGTAGAACTTGTGTTCGGGAAATACCTGGGCGAAGCCGTCCGCCTTCTCGATGCCCTCCGCCGACTGCGCTGTCTCGTGATGCTTCATGTCGCCCAATGCGCTGGCATCAACGATGTTCGTGCCCATCCCCAGTTGTCGAGCAGTTTCCTGGGCGATGGCCATTTGATCGCCTGAAACCATCTTGACGTTCACCCCCATCTGCCGGGCGCGCGCGATGGTTGCTTTGGCCTGCTCGCGTGGCGGATCGAACAAGGGCAACACGCCAGCAAACTGCCACTGGTCTTCCTGATCGGCCCGAGCCACGCCCAGGGAACGGAAGCCGCGTCCCGCAAATTCATTGACCGCTTTCTCGACGGCGGGCTTTACCTCACCGGCGTTGGTCGACATCTGCAGAATCACCTGCGGCGCTCCCTTGGCCACAAAGAACTGCTTTCCGTCCCCGCCTTTGACAGTTGCTTCCGTGCGTTTATGGACGGGGTCGAACGGCTGGAAATGAACGACCTGATAGCCCTTCAAAACCTGATTGTTCTTCACGCCCCCGATCACGGCCAGGTCGATGGTGTCCTTGTCTTCCGCACGTGAAGCAAGTGCAGCCCAGAGAATGACCTGGTCACCAGGAATACCGTTCAAGCTGAATGGATCGCCCAGCGTCAACTTGTTCTGGGTCAGGGTGCCGGTCTTGTCCGAGCACAGCACGTCCACGCCAGCTAATTCCTCGATTGCCGGCAACCGGGTCACAATCGCCTCTTTTTTCGCCAGCAGGCGTGCGCCGACCGCCATGGTCACGGACAGCACGGTTGGCATCGCCACGGGGATCGCGGCCACCAGAAGCACCAGGGCGAACTGCAACGTAGTGAGGACGGGGTCGCCACGGAAGAGCGCGACGCTGATAATCACCGCCACCAGAGCCACTGCGAGAATGATCAGGTAATCCCCAATCTTCAGCACGGCACGCTGGAAATGGCTGACGGTATGAGCCTCCTGCACCAGTTGCGCGGTCTTGCCAAAGTAGGTGTTCGCACCGGTGGCGTACACCATCGCGTCGATTTCGCCCTGGCGGATAATCGAACCCGAAAAAACCGCCTCGCCAGGTTTGCGCGTGGCGGGCAGAGATTCGCCTGTCAACGCCGACTGATCAACCTCCACCGGGTCGCCCGCCAGCAGGCGCGCATCCGCCGGAACGATGTCGCCCAGGCGCAAGCGGATGACGTCGCCCGGCACCACCTCACGCACCGCCGGGGTGGCCCACGTCCCATCACGTTTTACCCGGGCCTTGATCGCCAGCTTGGCTTTCAGGGCAGCGATGGCATTGCCCGCCTGATGTTCTTCCCAAAAGCCGACCAAGGCATTAGAACCAAGCAGAACAAGAATGATGAAGAAATCCAGCCAGTGCCGGACAATTCCCGACAGAATTACTGCCCCTTCAATCATCCACGGGATGGGACCCCAGAAATAGGTGAGGAACTTCAGGAAGGGATTGACTTTCTTTTCCGCGATCTCGTTAGGGCCATATTGCGTCAGCCGCTTCTGCGCTTCGGCTTGACTGAGGCCGTCCAGCGACGAACCCAACTTCTTCTGGAGTTCCGGCATGGTAACGGACTTCAGAGCGTCCTTCGACTCGGGCTTCGAGCTGTCCGTGGACTCAGGTTCCGACTCCGGTTTCGCCTCCGCCTTGGACTCGGGCTTATCTGCCTCCGTTTTCACCATGACTGTCCTCCTGTTCTTAATATCTCCACCGGGTCTTGGTCCAGAGGAGGCTGGGAAAATCGACGGACAGGCGCTGTCGACGAAGTCTCATTCGAGGTTCTGAATTCCTGGAAATCGGGCGCGTTGCACCTCAACAGTCATTCAGCCGATCCGCGCCATCGCGGCCGCCAATGTCATCGGGACACTTACAGACAGTATCTTGCCGAGGAGATGCGGAAGCTGTGCAGTTTTGCTCAACAATCGCGAACGGCCACTCATTTGGAAGGCGGTGATCCCTGGTAGGAAAGTTCCTGCAAAAATGCGCTATCTGCGTCCGTGCCGTAGACGAGTAGTCTTCTTCATTTCTTCTTGACGGTCAGTTCAGGGTCTACTTCCAGTGCATTGAATCGTCACACCGGATGAACAATTAGCCGTACAAGCTCCTTTGCAAAGCTGGCTGGCGCGCATTTAGAACCCTACGTTCTTCGTTGCGCCATCGCACCTCCGCGCGTAGCTTTGCCCGTTTCGGGATGGGAGCGGGCCGTTTGAGAGATGTTCAATTCTGCTCTGCCCACGGAAAGCCGCGAGACCACAAAGGGTTAGGCCAGGTAGGCGACGGCCAGCTGGATTTTGCCCAACTACAATTTTGACACCGCTGACGCTTCCCGTGTAAGCCGGTCCGGGCGAGTTGGCGGCTGGAGCGGTCAAATATGCTCAGTCTCAGGCGCCGTTAATCTTCAAGATGATAGCTGCAAGCACTTTTGAAGGAGAGTAATAATGAAAATAACGACAATGTTCCTGCCATGCGTCATGATATTGGGTATCTCAGCGCTGGCGATGCCACCCCCGCCCCAGACGAACTCATCCAGCTCTGGCACCCAGCCGGCCACACAAGTTATTGAAACGACAACCACCTCTTCCACCCAGCCAGCAAACCAAGGCATTCAAACCACGACCACCAAGATCACGACCTTCCGACTGTGTTCGTGGATGGTCCGTGCAACCAACTCCTTGCCAGTTCCGGTCTCTCCCAGCACGAGTACGGTGGAATCGGTGGGCGCCACCTGTTCGACCTTCTTGAGCACGCGCCGAATGCCCAGGCTCTCGCCAATCAAGTCTCTGTGATCCTGCTCCAGCTTCACTTCTTCCCGGAGATATACATTCTCTTTCTCTTTCTCGAGCCGCTGCTTGAGCTCTTCGATCTCGTTGTAAGCTAGGCGCAACTTCTCATCGGCCTCCGCCCGGGAGAGTGCGTTGCCGAAAACCTGCTCTGCAATACCCAACTGCTCCACCAGTGGCGCGGGCCATTCGCGTTCGGCTCGCAACGATACAAAAGCCAGTGCCCCTATCATTTGCCGCCCGGCAGAGAGCGGAAAAACCACCATTGATTTCAGTCCATTCTGGCGGAGGGTCTCCTTGTCTTTTGCCGCCTCCTGTGGCAAATCGTCAATCCGCGCAAAACTCACCAGTCGCCCATCCAGCAGCATCCCCGCGATCCACGGAACGTCACGCCTCGACAAATGCCGGGAGCGATTAAATCCCTCCGCCGCCCACGAATGCGTGATGGTCAAATCGGCGCCTTCAACAGCTAGCCGGGACAGTGAGCTTCGGTCCAAGCCGAGCGTTTCACAAATCCGTCGCTGGGCTTCTACAATCTGGCCGTCCAATTGGCTCGGAGTGAGGCCGATAAATGTGGTCAAAAGTCCGGCCAGCACTGTTTCAAACTTCAACTGCTCGGCAAGCGCCAGTTCTGAAAGTTTTCGCTCGGTTATGTCATGGCATGAGTGGATATAGCCCAGAAATCTTCCGTCGGATTCAAACCTGGGCACGCCGCGGTCAACGAACCAGCGGTAGTCACCGTCGTGCCGCCGCAAGCGGTACTCCAGACTGAACTCTGATCGCGCGTCGAATTCCGCCGAGTAGGTTTCAAGGCATCGGTCCAGGTCCTCAGGATGGATCCTCGAGGTCCAGCCTTTCCCCACCTCCTCCTCGACCGTACGGCCGACAAACGCAAGCCAGCGCTGATTGAAATAGACGCACAATTTATCGGTACCGGTCATCCGGACCAAGCCAGGAGCCGTGGTCAGTTCCTTTGAGCGTCAGTCCGCGCGTTTTCCGCGTGGCGGCATTGCCGGCGCCGTCCGACCGCGAGAAGGGACAAATGTACCTGCAGCGGTACGTGGAGCATTTTCCGGCCAAGGGTGAGATCGTGGTGTTCGACCGGAGTTGGTACAACCGCGCCGGCGTCGAATACGTGCTGGGCTTCTGCACCCCGGAACAACACGATCGCTTCCTCGAAGCTTGCCCCGGCGTAGAGAAACACGTCGTGCAAAGCGGCATCCAACTCATCAAAATCTGGCTCGAGTCGAGTGACGAGGAGCAGAAGCGCCGGTTCGAAGCGCGCATCGAGGATCCGCTCCGCCAATGGAAGCTCAGCCCGGTGGATCTGCTGTCGCGATCGCGATGGTTCGAGTACTCCCGCGCCCGCGACTTGATGCTCAAAGCCACAGACACCAAAGAAGCGCCGTGGTACATCCTGCATTCCGACGACAAGAAGCGCGCGCGGCTGAACTGTCTCGCCCACATTCTTAGTCTGATCCCGTACAAGAAAGTGAAGCACGAGAAGGTGAAGATGCCGAAGCGTTCGATGAAACATGCCTACGATGACCACGCAACGCTCGAAGGTAGAAAATTCGTGGTGGAGAAATACTGAGCGATGAGAACCGCGCTCCAAAGACCGGGGTCGGCATTCAGGTCGCCCTGGGGCGGATCGCCGGCATGATGGACGTGAAGGGGGCGGCCACGGCACGCTGGGGAAATCGAGGGTCGCGACTTGTCTAACGTGTGTGTACTTCCGCCGATGCTCCTAAGGTTTCATGCGCGAACGATGGCAGCTCTCATCGTATTCGGTTTAGCTTGCTCATTGTGTCGCGCGCAAACGGAGTATGCTCCACTGGCGAACAATAAGTCTGGCCATCTGCCCCCACTCCCCGCGGCGGCCCCCTCGCAAGGCAACTCTGGTGTGTATTCGCTTCCTCAGCTTATTGATATAGGAGAGCGTAACAATCCACAAACCCGCGTCGCGTGGGAACAAGCAAAGCAGGCCGCAGAAGCCGTTGGCATCGCAAAGGCAGATATGTTCCCCACACTAGCCTTTGACACGCTTGCTTTAAATGGAAATCTTCTTTTCGGGCTGCCATCGAATATTTCTTCGCAGGGTGTGATAAAGGTGGACTCTACGATTGTCCAACCTTCGATCTCCCTGGCCTGGACAGTCTTTGATTTTGGTGGAAATCGCGCCACTTATGATCATGCGAAGTATCTAGCACTCGCCTCAAAGATGGCTTTGAACCAGACAAATCAGAAGGTCGCCCTGCAGATCTACAGCAGCGACTACAAGCTGCTGACTGCGAAGGGGCAGTTTCTTGCGGCCAAGGCTGCAGACCAGGCGAGTCGTGACGTCGAAGATTCGGTAAAGGTGCGCTTTGCCAATGGACTGGCATCGACCGTCGAAGCTGCCCAGGCGAGAGCCCAGCAGCGGGTTAGCATGGCCCGACTCGGTAAGGCTGTAGGGGAGGTCGAAAACGCAAAAGTGGAGCTGGGGGTTGCGGTCGGAATGCACGCCAACCAGCCTATCGACATTCCTTCGATCGATCAGGCACCGTCCCCCCAGGTAATTGAAGCATCAGCGAACGAGCTGGTGCGACAAGCATTGGCAAAACGGCCGGATCTGATTGCGGCTGCAGACAAAATTAAGGCTGCTCAGTATCAGGAGAAAGAGGCTCGCTCCAAACTTTTTCCGAAGATCACCGTCTTCGCTTCCGAGCAGTACATATACTCAACCACCAGTCCAAGCATTCCTGGAGTAACCGAGCTTAGCGGGAACACTTACCTTGTAAGTGGCAACTTACATTGGGACATCTTCGATGCTCGCGCTCACTACCATCGCTTACAACAGGCCAAGTCCCAGGTCCGCGAAGCAAACGACCAACTGGACGGCCTGCGACTGCAAGCGGAACAGCAAGTTCTAAGTGCATACACTAGCGTCGTGAACGCGCTCGAAGAGCAGGACGCCGCCCAGGCCGTGCTGGACCCGGCTACCGAATCCTTTCACGCGACGGAGACTGGCTATGGCACCGGAGCCAAACAGCTGCTGGATCTCGAGCAATCGCAAAGTGAGCTCGCCAAAGCCGCTAGTGCTTACGAGGCGGCCCGCGCGCAAACTCTGTCACTTGCCGCGCAACTTGCCTTCAGTAGTGGGGACTTACTCGAATCAGGCGCAAGACTCCCAAGTGTTGGCAGTAGCTTAACCCAGGAGGTGAAGTGAGGTCATGATGCAGACGGGAAATAGATATGTCACCTTCACTTACCTGTTCGCGAGCATTGCGTCTTTGAGTCTCATGACTGGCTGTGGGAACGCCAGCAACATCGAAGTCGTGGGCTCGTACTTTCCTTATTGGCTGCTCTGCATGGTAGTAGGAGTGGTGGTTGCTTTTGCAAGCCGGGTGCTCTTCGTTCGTCTGAAGATCGAACCCTACCTCGGCCCCTTGACCCTGATCTACGTCTGCGTCATGGTGGGAGCCGCTTGCCTGGTCTGGCTTCTCTTTAGCAACTAGAACGAAGCCGAAAGGAATCATCGCATGAGTGATAAAGATCAAGCCGTACGAAATAACGACGACACTCATACCCACCCTGAGGTGGTCCACCTGAAGCGAAAAGGGAGGATCGTCGGCGTTTGCATAGTCGTGGTTACGATCGTCCTGGTCTTGCTGGCGGCGTATCGAATGAGAGTGAATCCTCGTACGGAAGACGCGAGCGTAGGGGCCCACTATATCGGGATGGCGCCCGAGGTCGAGGGTCGCATCACCGTACTTCACGTCACCGACAATGGCTGTGTCAAGCAAGGAGAATTGCTGGTAGAAATTGATTCGGAGCAATACACCCAGGGGCTTGCGAAAGCTCTGGCCAACCAGAGGACTCTCGAAGCGCAGATCGTTCAAGAGCAGAGAATGATCAAGGCCAGCAATGATCAGGTCAACGAATCGAGAGCCAGTCTCGAAAACAGCAAGCTGTCTAGGAAAGTGACTGCGGCGAAGGTAGAGGGATCGACTGCTGATGTCGATAAAGCCCGGGCGGCCTTGGTCAAAGCTATTTCAACCTACGAGCTTGCGGATATCACTTTCAAGAGAAATGAACCTCTGCATGCGAAGAAGTACCTGAGTGATCAGGATTTTGACCAGCTCAAGACGAGCCGGGATGACGCCCTTGCAAGTATGGAGCAAGCCAAGGCGCAGGTAAGGATGGCAGAGGCCGATCTCAACGCCAGCACAACAACACACGCCGAGAGTGAAGTCAACGTCACAAGGTCGGAGGCGGCGCTGAGTAAGGATATCTACTCGGTTCCTATTCTCGACACCCTGCTTGCGGAACGTCCCGCGCGCCAGGCTGACGTCGACAAGGCTAAACTCGACCTTGAACGAACCCGTATAGTCGCTCCCTTTGACGGCTGCGTCGTGTCACTCAATAGCTCCGTGGGTGCGTATGCCAAGCCTGGCTCTCCTCTCTTCACTCTCATTGACGAAAACTCCTGGTATGTAGACGCGGATTACCGTGAAGCTCAACTGGCTTATATCCGCCCTGGGATGAAAGCAGATGTTTTCTTGATGAGTGACCGTCACCATCCTATTGTCGGGGTCGTCCAGAGCGTGAGCACCGCCAGCCAGTCCTCCGATACCAATTCTGTGGGCGGAACCCCGGGTTCTCCTGGAAGCCTGCCGGTCGTGGAGAGATCACTCAACTGGGTACGGCTTGCCAGCCGCTACGCCGTGCGCATCACGATTCAACCACAGGACCCAAGCCTGCTTCGCATCGGAACGACGGCTGAAGTAAGAATCCGGCGCTAACGCTTTCGGGAGAGTCAGTGAGTTCAGCGGCATCCAGCATCGTCACTTCAGCGCCCGATCATGGTCGGCTTGAAACTTTCATTGCATTTGTGCGAGAGGAACTGAAGCCGCGCCCAGGACGCCTCGAGGTCGCTTTACGCATCACAGCCTCCGCTGTTCTGGCTCTCTGGGTGGGTACGACGTTCAACCTTCCTGCACTCGGAATCTCCCTGTATCTGGTTTACATGGTGCCGCGAGACGGTCCTTCCAAAGCTGTCAAGTTTCTAGCGTTAGTCGCCGTTGCCTGCGCTCTTGCGGTTGCCTACACAGAGATGATTGTCTCTTTGCCGGGCGATGGACCGGCAATTCGCTTTGCCGGCGGGGCGATCATTATCTTCGTCGGCATATTCATGATGCAGGCAGCCACTATGGGGCCGCCATGGTTGCTTCTCGGACTTCTCGCAGACGTAATGATTCGTTCCTGGGATCATCATCATGCAGCCGAAATAAACCTGGAAAGCAACCTGTGGCTTTGGCTGAGCTTGGTCTCGGGATTCGGGTGTGGCGTAGTCGTGGAGCTGCTCTTTGGACGGCGTGACTCCTTGAAAGTGCTGCGCGGAGAACTTTCGGATGCGCTCCAAACCGTGGCGCATGC
This sequence comes from uncultured Acidobacteriaceae bacterium, assembly GCA_963794545.1. GTDB lineage: Bacteria > Acidobacteriota > Terriglobia > Terriglobales > Acidobacteriaceae > Bog-257. Next base: position 940,349 of record CAWCEH010000003.1, on the reverse strand, counting down.
GATGTCAAATTGGCAACAGGGCAAGGAGGATCCGGCAACCCAGAAGAAGTTGGACGGCTTGTCGCTCAAGGGAGCCTTAGCCCAATATGAGTTGCTCAACGACGCGCAAAGTAGACATCTCGATCCAACCGGCCTCGGATTCAGATTGTTGCAAACGATTCAATTTTGTATCTTCCTCGTTGACCAAGCGGCTTCCTTCCAGGCACACAACTCACGTGCTCTGACAGAGGAAGATCGAGCCACGCTCCCGGTCCTGATCGAACATTGCCATAGCCTCGTGAAGGTTATCCGTTCCGGTCGCAAAGTGGCAATGGCGTATGCCCCCGACGAGCCGTCATCCTCAGTCACGCAACTTGCCGGCATTCGAGAGACACTTCTGAAAATCAACGCCGCGTTGAACGGACAAGAGACCAACTTTGCGAAGTTTGCCGCACCTCCAAGACCAGGTTTTCTCAAGCCTGACGCCTGGACGAATAGTACCTATGTCGTCAACGCCCTGAAGGTCACGGCAGCCTGCTGCATCAGCTACTTCATTTATGCTGCCAGCGATTGGAGCGGCATCGGCACGATCGTGACCACCTGTCTCGTCACCGCCTTGAGCACCGTAGGAGAGGCAACCGAAAAGCAGTTCCTCCGCATCTCGGGCGACATCCTCGGGGGAATCTGCGCACTCGCGGCGATTGTTTGGATCTTCCCGCAGTTCTCGAGCATAGCCGGATTGACCGCGGTAGTCGCCGTCGTGGCATTAGCAGGAGCGTGGGTCTTTCTCGGGAGTCCGCGACTCGCCTATGGTGGCCGGCAGTTCTCGTACTGTTTCTTTCTCGCAACACTGACGAGCGCCAGCACGCCCACCTCCCTCACCCAGGCACGCGATCGCGTCGCCGGCGTCATCCTGGGAGTGACTGTTATGTGGCTGGTTTATGACCAGATCTCGCCTGTCTGGACCATCAGTACACTTCGGGGTTCGCTGGCGAAGATGATCGGAGCAGTAGCCGACGTTGCTGATTTGCAGGCGTCACCAGACCCAGTCGGAGTTAAGCTGCAGAGGATCGCTGGCCTGCGCTCCTCGTTCGCCAAAAGCTTGGTCGCTCTGCGCCGAAAGACCGAGGTCCACGGCTACGAACTGATCGCGACCGAGCCTGACAAAAAGGCCACCATAGGAAAACTCAATCACATTTGCGATCTGCTTCAACGCCTTTTCATTGCGGAGCTCGTCGCGTTCGCAGGGCCGGTTGCAGGGACAACTCCTGCCGACGATGAAATCAAAGCCCTCCCAGCGCACTCCAAAGATGAGTTGCGCGCGCTGATAGCCCGTGTTAACGGAAAAACGAAAGATGCAGGAGCTCGCAATCAATTCGAAGAGATCAGCCCGCATAGCTACGCCGCTGTGCTTGCAGATCTCCGCATCACGGTCAACGATTTACTCGGCAGTTCTGCGTAGCTCGGCCAAACGCCGTAACCGATTCTTGGCCGATCTGCACTGCAGACGTACTGGGCGCGCGGGTGGCCCAGTTCGCCGGCCTCAGTGACTACGACGTTAGTTTCAACGATCAGGAGAATCACAATGGAATCTGCTGTGGCATCATCCAAGAGCGAAAGACGCAAGCAGGGAAAAGCCCTTCGCGTAAAGTGCCCACGCACTGCGCAGGCCGAGTGCAAGCCCCGATCGAAGTCGCAGGACATCGTCAAATGGCTGGAAGAATCGGACACTGATCGGATTGCTGGTCTGATGGTCTGATCCCCCTTAAATATCAAAGGATGTCGGTGTCGCCTTTCACGTTCTTTCGGGGCGCAGCTATCGTCCAGGCGCGAGACCTCGCCAACTCCCCGGTGTCGGGGATTACCGTTCAGGCATGCGGCGACTGCCATCTGGCAAACTTTGGCGGCTTCGCCTCGCCGGGACGAAAGTTGGTTTTCGACATCAACGACTTCGATGAGACCTTCCCGGGCGCATGGGAATGGGCCTGAAGCGGCTGGGGGCAAGCTTAATTTTGGCGGCCCGGGACCGGACTTTTTCCAAAACCGTCGCAGACGAGGTTGTGCGAGCGGCTGCGGCTTCCTACCGGGAGCGAATGTCTGAATTTGCCGAAACGGAAGTGATTGATAGGTGGTACGCGCAAGTCAGCATCGACGAACTGAAGGCGTATTTCCGGAAAGATCCAGCCGCGTTAGCCTTGTTGTCAAAGCAGCAAAAGCAGGCCCAGTCGCAAACCTCTGAAGCTGTGGTTCCCAAGTACACTGCCGTTGTCGACGGACGCCATCAAATTAAGGACAATGTCCCAGTCCTCTCCATTTTCAAAAGAACCAGAAGGATTTCGAGCGCGAAACCCGCAACAACATGTTGCAATATAAGAAATCGTTGCCGGCCGATCGACTGGCGCTGGTCGAGCGATATCAGTTCCACGATGCTGCAGTTAAGGTTGTTGGTGTCGGCAGCGTAGGGACGCGCTGTTATCTTGGACTGTTTTCCTCCGAAGGAGATGAGCCGCTATTCCTTCAAATCAAGGAAGCGCGCAGGTCGGTTCTGGAGTCGCCACGCGGCAAGAGCCGATTCGCCCATCAGGGTTTTCGTGTTGTTACCGGCCAGCGTCTGATGCAGGCGGCCAGCGACATTTTTCTGGGCTGGTATCGCTCACCGCACGGGCACGATTACTACGTCCGCCAATTCCGCGACATGAAAGTCTCCGTCGAGATTGAAGACTTCCGTCCTGGGAATCTGGTTGGGTATGCCAAAGCGTGTGGCTGGACCCTGGCGCGGGCCCACGCCAAGGCGGGTGACGCTCCGATGATCGCCGGATATCTGGGATCCACCAGTCACTGCGACGATGCCCTGGTGCAATATGCGAGGTCCTACGCTGACCAAGCTGAACGTGATTTTGCGACCTTCAAGGCAGCCATTCGTTCGGGCCGCCTATCAACGGAGGTGAAGAAGGGTGCGGGTCTGGAGTTCGTGCCATAAAGTGCAGCTTAAGTTGAAATGGAGCCATGAGAGACGCCGGGCCGGGCGGAGGGCGCCCAAACTAAGGAGCCGTCGAGTTAGAACAGAAATTTCAGGTGCAATCGAAACCGCATGCGGTCACCGGATCATCCGCAACCACGATCGTTCCCAGAGGCCGAGGAGTTCCGTTGAGTGGCCCGTTTCGTTCCATCGCCACGATCCCGTCCGCGATAACAAAGTGGATCGGAACCGTGGCGCAGAGATCGAGGATGCTCTCTTGACTGCCCTTCCAGCGGAGAATGTTCTTCGGCCATCCATATCTTGCACCCGGCACTACACCAAACATGTTCTTCATGCTCAGAGTGACCCCAGACCAGTGATGCGTTTCGATCTTCGGTCATGCAATAGACTCTCCGGCGAATTACCGGAAGCCCTGAGTGGAAAGGTTGGATTCCACAGCTGCTCGGTGCCGTCAGAAGGCACTCCAACCGCTGTGCCTATCTTCCACTTCCCTGTTCTTTCAGCTATTGTCAGCTAAACTCCAGAAGATTTCGGGAAGCGCTCGCCTGTAAGTGATTGAAGAAAAATGGCTCCTCAGGTAGGACTCGAACCTACAACCCTCCGGTTAACAGCCGGATGCTCTGCCATTGAGCTACTGAGGAGTGTCTGTGCGCTGTCCAACAGCGCGCCAAGTTGTAACTGTATTGTAGCGGGGCGTGCGCGTGTCGTCAAAGACATAACCGCCTCGACATCGACTCATTGTTCCATTCTGGCGCAGAGGATTCCACTTTTGAGTCGCCCGTAAATTCATAGCAATGACCCCATTCAGTTCGCGAGAACTCAATTTCGCCACGCCGCCGCCCAACTTAGCCGAGCACCCATCAGATTGAGTTGTTTCGACCCGCGCACTGTTAGACTCAATACGATGAATTCTCATGACATCGTCCGCTACGCGATTCTTACCCTCAGCGCCTCACTCCTGTTTCTCGCAACCGCACTCGCGCAGAACAATGGCAGCAGCTCGTCTATGATGAGCGTTCCAAAGCCTCCCTCAACCAAGCAGCAGCCCGTCACCGACGATTACTTCGGCCACAAAATTGTCGATCCGTACCGCTGGCTTGAGGATGGAAGCAGCCCGGAGACGCAGCAGTGGGTGGCCGAACAACTGGCTTACACCCGTAGCATCCTCGACAAACTGCCCGGCCGCGACAAGCTTCATGATCGCATTGAGGAGCTACTGGAAATCGGCAACCTGGGCGAGACGCAGGTTGGTGGCGAGTATTACTTCCACACTCGCCGGGAGGGCAAGCAGAACCAACCGGTCCTCTACGTCCGCAAACACGTTGACGGCAAGGACGAAGTGCTGGTGGACGCCAACCAGCTTTCCAAGGACGGGACGGTGGCGCTCGACTGGTGGCAGACATCGCACGACGGCAAGTATGTCGCTTACGGCACCTCCGAAAGCGGGTCCGAGATGAGCACGCTGCACATCATTGAGACGGGCACCAAGAAGACCCTGCCCGACACTATCGAACGCACGCGCGGGGCCAGCATAGCGTGGAAGCCCGATGACAGCGGTTTCTATTACACGCGTTATCCCAAGAAGGGCGACGTGGCAGTGGGCCAGGAGGTGTACAACCGGCATGTTTTCTATCACCCGCTGGGCGGCGATCCCGCAAAGGATGCCCTCATCTTTGGCGAAGGCCGCGACCCGCAGGATTGGCCGGCCGTAACTCTCTCGAACGATGGCCGCTGGCTCAGCATCATGGTGGAGCAGGGTTGGACCAAGACCGAACTCTTTCTCAAGGACGTGCAGGCGAACGCCCCAGCAGTTCGCATCACCACGGCCAAGGATTTCCTCTACTTTGCACAGCCGTATGATGGCGATCTTTACATTCTGACCAATGAAGATGGCCCGCACTTTCGCGTCTTCAAGACTCCGGTGACGGCGCCCACTCGCGAACACTGGCGCGAGATCATTCCGCAATCCGACGCAGTGCTGAAGGAACTGCACATCATTGGAGGACAACTGTTCGCGCTCTATGAGCAGAACGCGCATTCGCTCCTGCGACGCTTCACCACCGGAGGCAAGCCGCTCGGTGAGATAGAACTCCCGACACTCGGAACGATTGTTGACATTGGTGGCGAGTACGACAGCACAAGCGCCTTCTATCTCTTCACTTCCTTCACCGTGCCCACCACGATCTACCGTTTTGACATCCAGGCGGCGAAGAGTACGCTGTGGGATTCCGTACCTACTGGCATCAACGCCGACAATTACGAAACCAGGCAGGTGTGGTACACGTCGAAGGACGGCACACGTGTTCCGATGTTCCTTGTGATGCGCAAGGGATTGAAGCTGACGGGCCACAATCCGGCGCTGCTGACCGCCTATGGCGGCTTCAACGTCAGCTTGACGCCGGAATTCAGCAAAGTACTATTCCCGTGGCTCGACCATGACGGTGTATTCGCCATGGCGAACCTGCGTGGAGGCTCCGAGTTCGGCGAAGATTGGCATCGCGCCGGCATGCTCGACAAGAAACAGAACGTCTTCGACGATTTCATCGCTGCGGCGGAGGATCTGGAGAAGGAGGGCTTCACGGACAAAGAGCACCTCGCCATTCGCGGCGGCAGCAACGGCGGGTTGCTGATGGGCGCCGCGCTCACCCAACGTCTTGAGCTTTTCCGCGCTGTCATCTGCCAGGTGCCGCTGCTCGATATGCTGCGTTACCAGAACTTCCAGATCGCCAAACTCTGGATCCCGGAATACGGTTCCTCACAAGACCCGAAGCAGTTTGAATGGCTGTACGCCTACTCGCCGTATCACCACGTCAAGGATGGAACCGCCTATCCAGCCGTCCTCTTCATGACTGCCGACACCGACACGCGCGTCGACCCCATGCACGCCAAGAAGATGACCGCCCTGCTTCAGGCGGACAACGGCGGGCCAAATCCAATTCTGCTGCGGATCGAGCCAAAGGCGGGACACGGCGCAGGCAAGCCCATCTCGAAGCAGGTGGAAGAGTGGACGGACATCTATTCGTTCCTGTTTTGGCAGTTGGGGATGACGCCGTAGGGAGGCACCGAAATAAGGGCACTAACCCTCGTAAGGTGCGATAATAAGATATGACTTATTACCGAGTTGAATTTCCGGCCGGAACCCCTAAGCCCCAACACCCTAAGCGGTTTCGCACCGAAGAAAAGGCGAAGCAGCACGCCAGAAAAGTCCTTGGCATCACCGAGGAAGGCGGCTTGGAGTCGAAGGTCACCATCCTGCCTGTCAGCAGCAGTGAAGTGGCCCCATCATGATCTGCCCGAGCTGTGGCGGCGAATTGTCGAAAGTTTGGCAGCCGCAGCAGGCGGTCAGCGCGCTACCAATTGCGCGAGTGCAGTGGCACTGCGGAACCTGCGGTGCAACCTTCACCCGGGAACAATTGCGCCCTCCAACCAAACGGCACTCGGCTACGCCAGCACGGCAACCTAGCCTTCCCTAGGAGTTGCCCTCGACCAATTGGTCCGTGAAATGCCAGCGTAGAACTTCGCTCTGTGACCGAAGTGTCATTGACCCCACTTTGCCCAACATGCTATAAAGACTCGCCTTTTGTGCTGCGCCCTTTGTGTGCCTGAATGTGCACACAAAAAGGTGCAAGTGTTCCCGACGCGGCCAAACCTCAACACTTCTCGTCTTGAAGTGGAAGCGCGTTTCCGGGATTCCAGCAGGTCCATGCATGGTCTTTTCTGGCGATCTGCGAAGACGCAAGCTAGACCCCTGTAAGCCTGATCTGCTGGACGGTAATCGATCTCATGGAAACGCTGCCGGCGAAGATTCGCCGGAGAGCGGAACAAACCAAACGTCATTTTATGGGGGCTCCCCATTCAAGGGTGCGTCCATCGGAGGAATCATATGCACACCTGGCTCGCCGGCCTACGGCGGCTGTCATCCATAAGAGGCTCGGCCAAGCTGCTCACTGCCGCGCTGACACTGTTCCTGCTGAATACCGCGACGGCGTTCGCTCAGCCAAACGAAACCGCCGGCGAGGCCAACCTGCGGCTGCCGGATCTTTCGTCGGTCAACTTCCTCGGGATGACGGGCCATAACCTGCTGCTGATCGGCCTGCTCTTCTGCGCATTCGGACTGCTGTTCGGACTGGCGATTTACATCCAGCTCAAGAACCTGCCGGTCCACCGCTCCATGCGCGAGATCTCAGAGCTGATTTACGAAACCTGCAAGACGTACGTGATCACCCAGGGCAAGTTCCTGATGGTGCTGTGGGCGTTCATCGCCGTCGTCATCGTGGCGTACTTCGGATGGCTGGCGCCGGTCCCGGGCAAACCGGTATCCGTAACGCTGCCCATCATTCTGCTCTTCAGCATCGTCGGCATCTGCGGAAGCTACGGTGTAGCGTGGTTCGGCATTCGGGTAAACACCTTCGCCAACTCGCGCACCGCCTTTGCCGGACTGCGCGGCAAGCCGTATCCCATCTACGCCATTCCGCTGAAGGCGGGCATGAGCATCGGCATGATGCTGATCTCGGTCGAGCTGCTCATCATGCTCTGCATCCTGCTGTTCGTTCCCGCTGATTACGCCGGACAGTGCTTCATCGGTTTCGCCATCGGCGAATCGCTGGGCGCGGCGGCGCTGCGTATCGCCGGCGGCATCTTCACCAAGATTGCCGACATCGGCTCCGACCTGATGAAGATCGTCTTCAAGATCAAGGAAGACGACGCTCGCAACCCCGGCGTCATCGCCGATTGCACGGGCGACAATGCGGGCGACTCGGTTGGTCCCAGCGCCGACGGATTCGAGACTTATGGCGTGACCGGCGTCGCGCTGATCACGTTCATCCTGCTGGGCGTCACTCCGGCGGTCTTCATCCATAACGGAGTGGCTCCCGACGCCGCAGCTACCATGGCTGCCAAGGTCCAAGTCCAACTGCTGGTGTGGATCTTCGTCATGCGCGTCATGATGCTGGTCTCCAGCACAGTGGCGTATTTCCTGAACGAGGCCGTCGCCAAGGCGCGTTTCGGTAATGCCAACGAGATGAACTATGAAACTCCTCTCACCTCGCTGGTGTGGCTCACGTCCATCATCTCCATCGTGCTGACCTACATCGTGTCGTACCTGATCGTGCCGGTGCTGGGTGGGGATCCGACGCAATGGTGGAAGCTGGCCACGATCATCTCCTGTGGAACCCTGGCGGGAGCGATCATCCCTGAGCTGGTAAAGGTGTTCACCTCTGTCAATTCCGGACACGTGAAAGAGGTCGTGACCTCGGCCGAAGAAGGCGGCGCCTCGCTCGACATCCTGTCGGGCCTGGTGGCCGGCAACTTCTCCTGTTACTACCTCGGCTTCACTATGGTTGTGCTCATGAGTATCGGCTACTACGTGAGCACCTACGGGCTGGGTGCGATGATGCTGGCGCCGGCCGTGTTCGCCTTTGGCTTAGTCGCCTTCGGCTTCCTCGGCATGGGACCGGTCACGATCGCGGTGGATTCCTATGGCCCGGTCACGGACAACGCGCAATCGGTGTATGAGCTTTCGCTGATTGAGCAGGTGCCGAATATTGAGAGCGAGTTGAAACGCGACTACAACATTGACGTGAACTTCGAGCGCGCCAAGCATATGTTGGAAGAAAACGATGGCGCAGGCAATACCTTCAAAGCCACCGCTAAGCCGGTGTTGATTGGGACCGCCGTCGTGGGCGCGACCACCATGACCTTCTCCATCATCATGGCGCTCACCCGCGGGCTGACGGAAAACGTGGGCAAACTCTCGCTGCTGCACGCTCCCTTCGTGCTCGGCCTGATCAGCGGGGGCGCCATCATTTACTGGTTCACCGGCGCTTCCATGCAGGCGGTCACCACGGGCGCTTACCGCGCGGTGGAGTTCATCAAGGCCAACATCAAGCTGGACAGCGCGGAGAAAGCGTCTGTCGAGGACAGCAAGAAGGTCGTGGAAATCTGCACGAAATATGCGCAGAAGGGCATGTTCAACATCTTCCTTGCGGTGTTCTTCGTGACCTTGGCCTTCGCTTTCGTTGAGCCGTTCTTCTTCATCGGCTACCTGATCGCGATTGCCATCTCCGGCTTGTACCAAGCCATGTTCATGGCTAACGCCGGAGGCGCGTGGGACAACGCCAAGAAGATCGTGGAAGTCGAACTGAAACAGAAGGGCACGGCGCTGCACGATGCAACCGTCGTCGGCGACACCGTGGGCGATCCCTTCAAGGACACGTCGTCGGTCGCCATGAACCCGATCATCAAGTTCACTACGTTGTTCGGATTGCTGGCGGTGGAATTGGCGGTTAGTTTGACTGCGAACAAAGGAGAGGTCTTCAGCCACGTGCTGGCGGTCATCTTCTTCGCGATCTCGTTCGTCTTCGTATACCGGTCGTTCTACGGGATGCGGATCGTCAAAGACCCCAGCCTAGCCAGGCACTAAACGCAAAACGCCATCCCGTCGGGATGGCGTTTTGTATTTGCATTGACTTGGGCTGGAGCGGGCGGCAGCGAACAGATATACTGCCCGCCATGCACGAACTCCAGCGTCAGATCGAGTCTCTCTACGCGATGGGAGCGGATGCAGCCGCGTTTCCAGGCGCCAGCGGCGTCTTTTCGCGGTTCCGGGATGCACTGACGGCGGGCACGGTTCGTGCCGCCGAAAATACCGAAGGCCGCTGGCGCACCAATGAGTGGGTGAAGCAAGGGATCTTGCTCGGCTTCCGCATCGGCAAGTTGGCGGAGAGCGGCGACCCCCACCTGCTCTCCTTTGTCGACAAAGATACCTATCCGATTCGCCACTTCACTGCCAGCGACCTGGTGCGTGTGGTTCCCGGAGGCTCATCCGTGCGCGCCGGAGCTTACGTAGCCCCCTCCGTAATTTGCATGCCACCAATGTTTATCAACGTCGGCGCCTATATTGACGAAGGCGCGATGATCGATTCGCACGCGCTGGTCGGCTCCTGCGCTCAGGTGGGCAAGCGCGTCCACATCAGCGCGGCAGCGCAGGTCGGCGGCGTCCTGGAGCCGATCAACGCATCACCGGTCATCATCGAGGACGACGCTCTGATCGGCGGAAACTGCGGCGTCTATGAGGGTACGCAAGTCGGCGCGCGCGCCGTGCTGGGAGCCGGGGTGATCCTGACGCGATCCACTCCCTTGTTTGATACTGTGCGCGGCGAAATCTATCGGGCAACGCCGACAGAACCGCTGCGCGTGCCTGAGGGCGCAGTTGTGGTGCCTGGCTCGCGCGCCATCACCAAAGGCAAAGCCGCGGAGTGGGGACTGTCGCTCTACACTCCGGTGATCGTGAAGTATCGCGACCAGCGCACCGACCGCGGCGTGGAGCTGGAAGATATTTTGCGGTAGAGAAGTTTTAGGCAAGGTACATTTGGGTGGAGCACCGCTTTAGCGGTGCAGTCAGGATTCGACTATGAAACGGCTTTAGCCACTGGGGCAAGAGAAAGCATTACCTCAGGCGCTGAAGCGCACTAGAGGAGCCGACGCAGTTATGCACGCCTGAAAGGCGTGCTCCACCCAGCTCCATCTGTCAGAGGTGAAATTGCTCTAGCCTGCCAAACCCATGACTTCGGCCATCCCCAGAAAACGAGAGAATATCGCACTGCTCATCGCGGTTATTGCCGCGTTGGCCGCACTGCTGTGCTGGCACTTCGCTGGAGAGGCGACGTCTCTTTCCGTCGTTCTGCGCTGGGCCACGATTGCTGCTCTTGTGGTTTATGGATGCCTACGAAGGACGCTGACGGCGTGGATCTTCATCGCCATGCTGGTGGGTGCAGCGATAGGCCACGATTTCCCCAACGCCGCTACCAACCTGCGAGTGCTGGCGCTGATTTTCCTTCGATTGATCAAGACCATCATCGCACCCTTGATTTTCGCGACACTGGTGGTGGGCATCGCAGGCCACTCCAACCTGCGGCAGGTTGGCCGGCTCGGTCTTCGCTCCATCATCTACTTCGAGATCGTGACTACCATCGCGATCTTCCTTGGGCTGGCAGCAATCAACATCAGCAAGGCTGGGGTCGGCGTGCAATTGCCGCCATCCACGACCGCCGAGACAGCGCCGGTCACGAAGCTCAGCGCACAAGACACCATTCTGCACATCTTTCCCGAGAACATTGCGAAGTCGGTGGCTGACGGTGCGGTTCTGGAGGTCGTCGTCTTCAGCCTGATCTTCGCAGTCGCCCTCGCCATGATCAGCGAACCGAAGCGCCGCCCCATGCTGGCATTCTGCGAAAGCCTGAGCGAGGTGATGTTCAAGTTCACCAATCTCGTCATGTACATGGCCCCCCTCGGTGTCGGCGCGGCAGTTGCCTACACTGTGGGACACACCGGACTCGGCATTCTGACGAGCTTGCTGAAACTGCTTCTCACGCTATACGTCGCGCTCGCCGTTTTTGTGCTCGGAGTGTTGCTGCCGGTTGCGCTGATCTTCCGGGTCCCCCTGCGGCGCTTTCTCAAGGCAGTCGCGGAGCCAGTGACGATCGCTTTCGGGACTGCGAGTTCCGAGGCCGCGCTCCCGCGAGCTATGGAGGCCATGGAAGCCATCGGCGTTCCCCGGCAGATTGTCGCGTTCGTCATCCCCACGGGCTACAGCTTCAACCTGGACGGCAGCTCGCTCTATCTGAGCGTCGCCGCGATCTTCGTCGCACAGGTCTCCGGCATTCATCTATCCCTGGGGCAACAACTGTTGATCATGCTGACCCTGATGGTGACGAGCAAAGGAGTTGCGGGTGTCTCGCGAGCGGCGCTGGTCATCTTGCTGGCGACCGCCAGTTCCACCGGACTTCCCACAGAGCCGGTGTTTCTGCTGCTCGGGGTCGATCAACTACTCGACATGGGACGTACCGCAGTCAACGTGCTGGGCAACTGCCTGGCGTCGGTAGTCATGGCTAAGTGGGAAGGCGAATTCGGCGTGGAGACACCGTCGCCGACAGTGAAGGAAGCGGTGTTGCAGTAACGCGTCGAACCGCAAAGATTAGCAGCGTCGCGCGCACCCTACCTCGCCGGAACAGCCGGGTTCGTAGCTCTGTTGTTGCCCTGCTGCGCCCGCAGTTGCATGTGCTTCTGGCGGAAGTGTCTGATGGCGCGCTCGCCCCAGACCTTTACAAAGTAATGGTTCAGACCCGCTCCGATCGCGGAACTGACCAAAGGAATGAGACGCGCTGTCCACTTCTCCACGATTTCCGCGCTGGCACTCACCGCGATCCGCTGAATGACCCTCGGAACAAACTTAGATACGAATTGTTTCTCCAGCAGCTCGCGGCTGATGTCCACGCCCGCCGCACTGGCCGCGGCAACCCAGAGTTCAGCCTCTTCTTCCTCGGTGTTGTACGGGAAGCCGTAGATCAGGCTGAGCTTCTGGATCATGCGCAAGGTGATCGCTGCCAGAATGCCAAGATCGGGTAGCATAGTGAACATCCCGCCCAAACCCAGACCGGCGCCTTCGACAGTGGCCAGACGCGTATGAGAGCGGATGGTCTGCTCGGCAATTTGGTCCAGCACGCCGGGATCCACCGAATACACGCCCTGATACGTTAAGGCCGGCAGGTCATACGCCATGCGAAGATGTTCGAGAAACTTCTCGGGATCGACTTTGACGGTGGAGTAGGCTTTCATGAAGGCGCTGCGCACGGCACTTTCCACGCCGCGCCTCATCCACGATTTTCTTGTCCGGTCTGTCATGTTCGCGTAATCAAGTATAAGCGCCTGGCCCACTTCGCAGTCCTTGCGCCATGAAACCTTTCGCGGCACTCCTGTGCTAGCATCGAAAGTTACAGATGCCAATAGGAAAACTCCAGGTTGTACCCCTCGGCGGACTAGGCGAATTCGGCATGAATTGCATGGCGATTCGCTGGGCTGACGACATTATCGTCATTGACGCCGGGCTCATGTTCCCGGAAGCCGAGTTGCTGGGCGTGGACATCGTCGTCCCCGATATCGCCTACCTGATCGAGAATCGTGCTCATGTACGCGCGATAGTTCTGACTCACGGCCACGAAGACCACATCGGGGCGCTGCCCTGGATCCTCTCGGAACTCAACGTGCCGGTCTACGGCACGGAATTCACCCTGGCCTATGTGGAAGGCAAGCTGGAAGAGCATGGTCAGTTGGATGACGCCGTGCTCAACGAGATCCGGCCCGGCGAGCGCTTTAAGGTCGGGCCATTCACGATCAATCCCATCCAGGTGACGCACAGCCTGGTGGACTGCGTCGCTCTGGCCATTCATACGCCGCTCGGCACCATAATCCACACCGGCGATTTCAAGGTTGATCCCACACCCACGGACAACCGCCTCTTCGATCTTCACTCCTTTGCGGAGTACGGCAAGGAAGGAGTGCTGGCGCTCTTCCAAGATTCGACCAACGTGGAGCGCCGCGGTTACACGCCCAGCGAACGTGCCGTGCGTGCGCGCTTTCAGGAGATTTTCTCGCGTGCCGAACGGCGCCTGTTCATCTCGTGTTTCTCGTCTTCCATTCATCGCATCAAGCTGACTATGGAGCAGGCCTTCGAAAATGACCGTAAGGTCTGTCTGGTCGGGCGCTCCATGATGGAGTCGGCGGAGATCGCACAGGATCTAGGTTATATTGACGCCCCAGAAGGATTGCTGATCCATCCCGCCCAGATTCGCGACTTTCCGCCGGAGAAAGTTTGTGTGCTCATCAGCGGCACGCAAGGCGAGCCGATGTCGGCCCTGTCGCGGGCCGCGGTTGATAATCACAAGCACGCTCGCATTCAGCCGGGTGACACCGTGGTGCTGTCGTCGCGCATCATTCCCGGCAACGAAAAAGCGATCTTTCGAGTGGTAGATCACCTGTTCCGCCGCGATGCCCACGTCATCTACGATGATGGTTCTTCACCGCCAGTACATGTCAGCGGGCACGCCAGCCAGGAAGAGCTTAAGCTGATCATCAATTTGGTGAAGCCGCAATACTTTATTCCCATTCACGGCGAGTATCGCCAGCTCAAGTTGCACGCCGAAATGGCCGGCGCTATGCACAATTCGGTGGGTAAGGTGCTCATGATCGAGAGTGGCGACATTCTTGAGTTCGACGAGATGGGTGCACGCAAGGCAGGCCGCATTGCAGTTGGCCGAGTCTGCATCGATTCTAATTCCATGGGCGATGTAGTGGAAGACCTGGTCATTCGTGATCGCCGTCACCTGAGCGAAGACGGCATCGTGTTGCCGATCATCGCCATCAACAAGCTGACAGGAAAGGTCGAGACTCCACCGGAAATCGTGATGCGCGGCTTCTCGGCCAATACCGGCGAGGATGGTTTCATGGATCAGGCGCGGCAGACAGTAATGAGCACCCTGGAGTCGTCCAGCGACGAAGAGAAGGGTGACTACGGCATGATCAAGGAGAAGATTCGCCAGGACCTGAAGCGCTTCATCGTGAAAAATACTTCGCGGCGGCCACTCATCATGCCGGTGATCCTGGAAATCTGATACACGATTGCCGTTGCTCTCCATGACCACCGTCCCCTGGCAAGGTCGCGCTCCATCGCACAAGGCACGTCTCGTCGCCTGGCTTCTGTTATTGCTTCCCATCGCCGTGGTCGCCCTCTATCCGCAGGCGCGAGACTACCTGCAGGCAGCTTCACTGTTGCAGCGCATTTCCGATCCCAGTGCCACCGGATGGCTGGCCAACTACGAAGTGCACCCGGTCGACGTGCGCGATACCACCTTTACCTTCCGAGGCAATCTGGTTAGGGTGCATATTTACTCGCCGCGCGGAATCGGCTTCGCACCCGGCATCGTCATTGTGCACGGCATGCACCGGCTGGGGATTGACGATCCCCGGCTGGTGAATTCTGCGCGCGCGGTGGCATCGAGCGGATTCTTCGTGATGACGCCTCTGGTCCCCGGCATCGCCGACTATCGTGTGGAACGCGAGTCGGCTGACCTCATCGGCGTAGCCGCGCGTAGCTTCGCGCAGGAACTCAACTTGCCAAAAGTCGGTATTCTGGCGATCAGCTTCTCCGGGGGCCTGGCCTTGCTCGCCGCCAGCGATCCTCAATTTTCGCAGTCGATCGCATGGGTGGCTTCGGTGGGTGGATACTACGATCTGGCGCATGTTCTGCGCTTCTTCGCGACGGGCGAGGCGGTTCGTCCCGATGGATCAATCGAGCACATGCAGCCGCATGAGTACGGTCCCTTGATCGTGATCTACGACGAACCGCAGGACTTCTTCACTGCGGAGGATGTCCAGAGGGCGCACGAAGCCCTCAAGCTGCTGCTCGCCGAGGATGGGAAGGCTTCGGAGGCACTCACCAAGACCCTGACGCCTGAAGATCAGGAGATCATGCAGCGCATCTATCACAAGCAGCGTGGGAGCTTCGCGGCTGCGATTCTTGCTGAAGTCGACAAGCGCCGGGAGGAACTGGTGGGCACCTCTCCGGCCGGTCACCTTCAGTCGCTACATGTCCCTGTTCTGTTGTTGCATGGCTCTGACGACGTGATCATTCCGCCGACCGAGATGCTGTGGCTGCAACGCGACGTCCCGAAAAAATACTTACTGGACGCGCTAATCAGCCCGGCAATTGGTCACGTTAACTTCGACACCAAAGTCAAGTTGCGCGATCGCCTGGCGCTTGTACACTGGATGGCATTGATGATCCACGAGGCGCGGACCGCCGGGGACGGCCAGGACTCGATGCACCTGCCCGCCGGGCTGTGGCTTGCCTCCGTGGCGCCAGTGGTGCACTGACCCAGCCATGGTCGATCTCGAACAGATCCAACTTGCGCAGAAGAGACTGCGCGGCGTCGCGGCCCGCACGCCGCTCCTTGCCTACTTTCCGCCGGCCCGCAGGCAGAACTCGCCTTCCGACGCGAAATCCTCTGGCGAATCAACGCGCGGGCATTTGTGGCTGAAAGCCGAGAGCCTTCAGCCCGTCGGCTCGTTCAAGCTGCGCGGAGCTTACAACAAGATCGCCTCGTTCAGCGACGAAGAGCGTCAGCGGGGAGTGATCTCTTATTCCAGCGGCAATCACGCGCAGGGAGTCGCCTACGCCGCACGGGCCTTAGGCGTAAAGGCGGTCATCGTGATGCCGCGCAACGCACCCAAGATCAAGATGGACAGCACCGCCGTGCTCGGAGCGGAGATTGTTACTGTCGGTCCGGCCAGCGCCGAGCGCTTGCAAAAGGCCGAGGAATTGGCGCGCCAGCGGGGTTATATGATCGTGCCTCCCTACAATGACGAGCAAATTATCGCCGGCCAAGGCACGGTCGGGATCGAGATACTGGAAGACTGTCCCAACGTGGACCTCGTGCTGGTGCCGGTCGGCGGTGGTGGACTAATCAGCGGTGTTTCAGCAGCCCTCAAGCTGAGCGGCTCCAAGGCGAAGGTGATCGGCGTCGAGCCTGAGCTAGCCAATGACGCGCAGCAAAGCTACCGCAAGGGTGAGATCGTGGAGTTATCCGCCGAGCGTGTGTCCAGCACGCTGGCCGATGGGCTCCGTACACAGTCGGTCGGGCGGCTAAACTTCAAGCACATGCGGGCATTCGTAGATGACGTAATCAGCGTGACCGAAGATGAAATCCGCACAGCGATGCGGCGGATCATCCTGAACGGGCGGGTTGTGGCGGAGCCCAGCGGCGCGGTTACCTTTGCGGCATGGCTTTTCCATGGCCACGAGCTGCCCAATTCGAAGGAGGCGGTCGCCGTTGTAAGCGGTGGGAACGTAGAGCCGCAATTGCTCGCCCAGGTGGTGGCGGAAAAGGACCGATAGCAATTTAGCAGCTGGCATGTCATGCAGGAGTAATAAAGTGTCTTACGAACGTTCACGGTCTTGGTATTTTCTTTTGGGTCTATGTGTGCTCTTTCCCGCGTCGCTGTTCGCGACGGAACGCGGGATCATGATGCGCGAAGGTATTATCTATATTTCCCCGGACACGTCTTCGGCGAAGTTGTCGAATATTAGTCGTGGGCGCGAGGTTGCCATCATTGAGCGCACACCGGGCTGGATGAACGTCGTGGGTACGGTGGAAGTCAGCAGCAACATTGAGATCGGATACGAAGAACAAAGCGACCGCAATGTTACGGGATGGATTGCAGATAAGGACGTTATCACGACCACAACGCCCGAGGGCGATAAGATCTTGTTCGGCGAGGCTTTCGATTCAGAGATGGAAGCCAGCCGGCGAGGCGGCCGTCGTGGAGCTGCGCAGGACGCTATGCGACTCTACGCGCGCATTGCGGAATATTTTCCCACTTCCCCGTTAGCCGGTGAATCGCTCTATCGTAGCGCCGACATTCGCTGGCAAATCGACGCGGCGGACCTGGCCACTCGCCCCTCGGCGAAAATGCGCGATCCTGCCATGCGCGTTCCCATCGACGAAGAGCACATGAAGCAGGTGATCAAGAAATTTCCGCGTACGAAATGGGCCGACCTTGCCGCCTATCATCTGATCGACAACAAACTCTGCGGTGAATGGGAGGCGCAGGCCCAGTGTCCAGAGAAGGAGGCCGGGATCTACCTCAAGTATGCCGACGAACATCCCCAGTCACCTAAAGCGGCAGAGGCCCTCTACAAGGCGGCATGGCGTTATTCGGCGCTGATCGTGATCTACAACACCGACAATCAGGGCAAGAAGGCTGACGATTCCAGCGCCCGCGCCCTCAGCGTCGCCAAGAAGCTAATGTCGCAATACCCCAACGACGAAGACTGGTCCAACCGCGCCGAGCGTCTGGTATACATGGTGCAGAACAAAATCCCCACATTTGGGAACATGGTGGAATAGCTTGCCTATTCTTGAAGCGATTGTCCTAGGCATCGTGCAGGGACTCACGGAATTCCTTCCTGTGTCCAGCACCGCCCATCTGGCCCTCATTCCCTGGCTCGTCACCAGGCTCGGACTGTCGAACTGGAGCGACCCCGGGCTCACCTTTGACGTGGCGCTGCACGCGGGCACGCTTTTTGCCATCTTGTTTTACTTTTGGCGCACCTGGATCCAGATTCTGCGCGCAGCCTTCGGTGGAAAAGTTGTCCGCTTCTCCGAGACTACCGACAACCTGCGTGATTTGACCCCGGAAGAGCAGCGTCGCGAACGGCAACTGCTGTGGTACATGCTGGCGGCGACCATACCTGCTGGAATCGCCGGCGCGCTGTTAGAAAAGCGTATCGAAACCACGTTTCGCGCACCCGCGCTGGTGGCTTCCATGCTCATCATTGTTGCCATACTTATGTGGCTGGCGGAGCGCGCCAGCCGCTTCCAGAAGCCTCTGCCGCAGATTACATTGGGGGATGCGATGACGGTTGGCGTCTTGCAGGCGTTTGCCGTCATTCCCGGCGTCTCCCGTTCCGGCATCACGATCACCGGCGGGCTGTTTCGGAATTTCACCCGTGAGGCTGCAGCCCGCTTCAGTTTCCTACTTTCCACTCCCATCATCGCCGGTGCCGCGCTGCTAAAGCTGCATCATGTGATGAAGGAAGGGCTCCCACCTGGCATGGCCACTGGCTTCGCCGTCGGCATGGTGGTCTCGGCCGCGGTGGGATATGCCACCATCGCATGGTTTATCCGATATCTGCAAACCAAAACGCTGACCGTCTTCATTATGTATCGCATCCTCTTTGGCATTGCGATCCTGCTGCTGGGGTACTTTGGCCACTTTGCGGGATGAACCTGCGCCACTCGAACGGCTCGGCGAGAGGGATACTACTCGCCAACCCTTAACCTTTTATTTCTCGTCACACTACCTTGCTTTCTTGGGATAATTATTTGGCTCTGGCGTATCTGTACCCCAATCGTCTGAAGGACGCTCCCTGGGGAGCCCGCATCGGTCGAGTCCCGGTATCACGCTTTTTGGTTTGCGGCGGATTGGACGATAATGTGTGCCCGCGCTGGACGGAGCAGGCAACATGAGTCCTCGCAAGCGACGTGGTTCCGTGGCGCACCCGAACGCCCACATGACAATCGTCTCGCGCGCTTTTACTCCGACCGGCAACCGGCGGCTCAATGAGCTGATCGGATTCCTGGTGCTGGTCTTCGCGGTCCTGCTTGTCCTCGCACTGGTATCGTATTCACCGCTGGATCCATCGTTAAATACTGCGTCCACTCCTCCCGCTTCCAGGCCGGCACACAACTGGATCGGGGTGGTTGGAGCCATGGTTAGCGACCTGGCTCTGCAACTATTCGGGATTGCGGTATTCCTGGTCCCGGTTTTCCTGGTGCTGTATTCGTTGCGATGGTTCCGTTCGCGGCCCATCACCGCCCCTTACATCAAGACTCTGGGCGCAGTTGCGTTGGTGACCTTCCTCGCCGGGTTCATCGGGCTCTTACCGTGGACCATTCGATGGAAGGGGGTTATTCCTTCGGAAGGGCTTCTGGGCCGGATCGTAGCGGACGCGCTCATCCACTACTTCAACCTGATCGGCGCCTATCTGGTCTGCGTGGCAGTGATCGCGGTGGCTCTGTATCTGGCGACGGCGTTTTCCTTCGGAGCCATTCAAATCTGGTCGCAGACGCGGTTCGCGTTCGCCTATGCGGCGCTCGACCGCTTTGCGGACTGGCGTATGGAACGCGCTCGCAAGAAGGCTGCCAAGGAGCTTGAGAAGAAGCGCGCTGCCTCCGCCAACGCCAAGCCGGTGGTGACAGCCCAACTGGTCCCGAAGCGGGTCGGTGCGCTGGATATCGCAGCTCCGGCGACTTCAACTCCCCAGGCAGGGATGGTTCCTCCACCGCCGCAAACTGCGCGTCCGGCAACTGGAACGAAGACCGGCATCGAGTGCACCTTTGACGGCGACGCCATTCCGGAAGCGCACCCGCGAGACGCTAACGACGAAGCGTCCGAGGCGATTCCGGCGGAAGACATTGCGGTCACTTCGCGCGCCGATAGCACGCAGCACGGCAAGACAACCATGCCCCGCGTGGCCGGCAGCTACAAACTCCCGTCGACCGCACTGCTGCACCGGCCCGATGAGCACAGTGCAATCAACGAACTTGAGTTGAAGAACCTGGCCCAAGTGTTGGCGGAAAAATGCGGCGAGTTCGATGTTCGCGGGCAGGTGGTGCAGATCAATCCCGGTCCTGTGGTCACCACCTTCGAGTTCAAGCCCGAAGCCGGCATCAAGTACAGCCGCATCACCAGCCTTTGCGACGATCTCTGCCTGGCACTGCGGGCCGAGAGCATCCTGATTGAGCGGATGGCGGGAAAATCTACAGTGGGCATCCAGGTGCCGAACCACGAACGGGAGACCATCTGGCTGCGCGAGGTGGTCGAAGCGCAGGAGTTTCTTGGGTCGAAGTCGAAGATCACGTTGGCGATGGGCAAGGACATCAACGGCCGCATCGTAACCGCCGAGCTGAACACCATGCCGCACCTGCTCATAGCTGGTTCTACGGGATCGGGCAAGAGCGTGGCGATCAACGCGTTCATCATGTCGATCCTCTACAAGGCCACACCCGAGCAGGTGCGCCTTATCCTGGTCGATCCGAAGCGGCTGGAACTGGGCAACTATGAAGGCGTGCCACACTTGCATACGCCCATCATCACCGAACCTAAACTGGCATCGAACGCGCTGCGCAATGCCGTCCGCGAAATGGAGCGGCGTCTGAAGGTGCTTGCCGAGAAGGGCGTTCGCAACATTGATCAATACAACCGGCTCTTCGACAACAACACTCCCAACTTGTTTGACGATGGCAGCGAGGGACGCCCGCTGCCTTACATCGTCATCATCATCGATGAGCTGGCCGACCTGATGATGCTCGACGGACAAAACGTGGAAGCGTCGATCACGCGGCTGGCACAGATGGCGCGCGCGGTCGGCATCCACCTGGTGCTGGCCACGCAACGGCCTTCCGTGGACGTTATCACCGGTCTGATCAAGGCCAACTTTCCTGCCCGCATGTCATTCCGGGTGGCCACCAAGATTGACTCGCGCACCATTCTCGACGCTAACGGCGCGGAAGCCCTGCTAGGCCGCGGCGACATGCTTTACCTGCCTAGCGGATCAGGCCGGGTACATCGCTTGCACGCCCCCTTCGTGACGGAGAAGGAAATTGCCGCGGTGGTAGAGTTCTGGCGCGCGCAGGGTGAAGCCCAGTATCAGGAGCACTTCCTGCAAGCTCCGCGTGAGGACGGCGAATCTGGAAGCGGCGCTCCGGGGGTTGAAGGAGCCGCGGACGACGATAACGACGAGCTTTTTCAGGACGCGGTACGCATCGTGCTCGAATATGGCAAGGCGTCTACTTCCCTGTTGCAGCGTCGTCTGCGCATCGGCTACGGACGCGCCGCTCATCTGATTGACTTGATGGAGCGGGACGGAATCGTGGGCGCGGCGGACGGTCCGAAGCCCCGCGAGGTATTGAAGCGTCCTGACTGGTTGAGCGAAGTGGAAGACGCGCTGCGCTAGGGTAGTGGTGCAGTTTGATTTTGATGTTTTGGAACGCGAGGGTGGGTTTTAGCATAGCGCGGGGTGACGAAATTCCCCGTTACAGATCTCTTGGCTTCTCATCTTTTTGCTTCTCACCTGAAGGCAGGTCAACTGGAAATAGGAACATACTTGCGACCTGTTCAGGATTCAAACCTGCTGCAATTAACTTTTTAGCCATCGCCATCTGTTGTGCTTTGTAATGTTCACTCGGTACGAACAGTTCAGCTATGAAGTCGCTCTCTGCTCCCATACCTCGGCGGTCGGGATAGCCTCTCTGTTTAGCCATACCGCACCCCTCGTTTTCAAATTATACGACTGCGGATACAAACCGCACCACTGCCTGCGCTGGCACATGGCTTGCAAACCCTCGCGTGACGGGGTAATCTCCTAGTCGCTTTACGTTTCAGGTTGAGCGCTTGGCTAACCATTCCTGCTGTCAGTGCACCGCTCCACGGGCCCTGCGTACAAACTTCAACTAGCGGAGGAACTATGTTCATTCTTTGGTGGATCATCGTAGGTCTGATTGCCGGATGGATCACCGGCAAAATCATGAAGGGTACCGGCTATGGTGCTCTAATGGACATCGTTGTCGGCATCGTCGGCGCCATCATCGGCGGCTTCATCATGCGAACCCTCGGGTTTGCAGGGGAAGGCGGCATGATCTACACCATTATCGTTGCCGTTATCGGCGCGGTAATTTTGACGTTGATCGTCAGGCTGGTCACTGGGCGAAAGTGATTTCTCGGGCGTTGGAGAGCTTTTGAGCACCGGGCGGCCCGGTGCTTTTTTGCTTAGGGCAGTTTAAGCGTTGGAGTGTCCGGGAAGATCGGCAGTGCCGCCGACTGAAGAGGCCGCCAAGGTCATCGCGCTTGGAGGAAACCGCAGATTCCTCGGGGCTGAAGAGACTGTGTCGCAATCTTGTGCCGCCGCTCTGCGGCTCAATGAAATTTCCCACGGCGAATAACGAAAACGGTTGCGACACAGTCTCTGAAGGCCCTCGGAATGACAAAAATAATGGGCTTACGACGGCGCACCCTTCGGCAGGCTCAGGACAGGCTCTGAAGGTGCGCCCCTTCAAACCACAGTGACCGCCTCCTACCCAGTCGTCCTCATCCGGCTGCGCTGATAGAAGAACGACACTGCCAGTAGAACCGCGCCGAGGACGATGAACGCGGCAATGCGATATCCCCGCTCCAGGGTGCTGATATCGACCAGAAATACCTTCAGGACCGTCATCGCCAGCAGAACAATGGCCTGCCAGCGAACAAACGCTGAGCGCCTCCAGAAGCCGACCAGCATCAGGCCGCTGCCGTAAACCATCCACACTGCGGAATAGGCAAAGTCGCGAACCGTCGCGATGCTGTGGCGTTCATGGCCTGAGTAAGCCTCCGCCAGTTGAGGCTGGAAGTAACCCATCACCTCAAAGTGGAGGGCTAGCAGCGCCAGGAGGTTGATGCCGATGATCGCCGCACCGGCCCACTGGCGATTGTCCACGACGCCTTCGTTGCTGGCGAAATAAGCTAACAAGGCCAATGCGCCAATTGCCAACAGGTAGAGTCCAAATCGCGGGTTGATTAGCAGCGGCTCGTGACCGAAGGAATCCACCGCAATCAAACGGACGACGCCGAGAAGAAACGCGCCCACGCCGAGAATGCGAAGGAGCGTGCGGCCGCTGTGATGCGCCGCCCAAAAGAGCGCTCCGCCTTCGACGAGCCAGCCCAGAGTATTCCAATAGCTCTCCAGCTTGAGCGGGATGGCAATCGTAAGAAAGCCGACGCCCAGGGCTAGATATAACGGCCCAAACAGCGGATGGATCCTTTCCTCACGCGTTTGCAACGCCCGAGTTAGCGCAAAGAACAGCGCTGCAACCGCAACCGTGAGCCAAGCTAATTCGAAGCGGTAGTGCTCGTCCAGCATCAGGTAGCTGGCCGCGAAGTAGGCACTGGCATTGAGCAGCGCCAGAGCGACCAGGACGTTAGGGTAACGCCGCTCGGCGGCCGATTTTCGTCCGAGAAATGGCGCTCCCGCATACAGCAGAAAAAAGAGACTGGCGAAGGCCAAAGTTATTGCGAGCTGAGGTTCGTCGTAATAACTGGACGCCCATGCCGCGAAGAGCAAAGTCGTGCCAACAAAACTGCCGAACAGCAGCCGTTGCCAGCCTCGGATAGCCACCATCCACACCGTGCCAAGGTCAAGCAGCGCTACATAAGAAAACAGTGCGACCTCGTGATTTTGGTTGGTGGAGACCAGCACGGGGGTTAGAAACCCTCCCGCCAGCGCGAAGGCAGCCAGGGCCTCGGAATCCTGGCGCAGGGACATGGCCGCTGAGCTTGCGGTGACCAGCATCATTGCGAAGAACGCCACCGTGGCTGGTACGAGGTGATAGAACTGGAAAGCCGCCCAGAGCGACAAGTACAGCGCGCCAAAGCCGATGGCCTTCAGGGAATAAGCGAAAGCCACGAAAGAGCGTGCGCGAAAACGTTCGCTCCACAGGATTAGCCCAACACCAGCCGCTATGCCGATAGCGACCCGGGTGCCCGGCCCGATCCAATTATTTTCGATGGCGAGCTTCAGGAAGTACGACAGCCCAACCAGGACGGCGACGATGCCGACGCGGTTCAGCCATTGGCCGCCGATGCGAGTCTCCAGCGAAACCTCGGTTCTCGGTGGAGTTGGAGCCTGAGAAATGAACTGTGGGACGTGGACATCAGGTGGCGCTGGTTCGCGAGAGTCACTTGGATTGGGGAACTGCCGAGCCACGCCGGGCGAAGGTTCTGGCAGCCCCGATTCCAATGGAGAACGCGCGCTCTCTTCTCCAGCAGTCGGGCCGGTGATTCTGGCCCGCAGCAACTGCTCCAGGCGGAAGACACGTCGCGTGAGTTCCGCCATCTGCTGTCTTAATTGTTGGAGCTCTTCGGACTGCCCGGAATCCGTCACGCTGTGGCACCGATGACTGGGCTTACAATACGCGAAAGTCGAGGCCCAAGCAAAAGCGTCAGCAATCCCGCGCAAGAAGAGAGGTGGCATGAAATTTCATACAGAATATCTGACATTCAAAACCCGGAAACATCGCGACTACATTCACATCACGCCACAGGTGGAAGAAGCCCTCGGCAAGAGTGGCATCCAGGAGGGCATGGTCCTGGTTTCGGCCATGCATATCACGGCGGGCGTGTATGTCAACGACAACGAAAGCGGTCTCCTTCATGACATTGACAATTGGTTAGAGCAGTTGGCGCCGTTTCGTGAGGATTACCAGCATCACCAAACCGGGGAAAGCAATGGTGACTCGCACTTGAAATCGATGCTCGTTCACCACGAGGTAATTGTGCCGGTAACGGCAGGCAAATTGGACTTAGGGCCGTGGCAGCGCGTCTTCTACGCAGAGTTCGACGGGCAGCGTAAGAAGCGGCTGATCATCAAGGTGATGGGTGAGTAGGGGAGGCCACGGCTTGTAAGGACTGCGTCATTACGCAGGACAAACGAACCCAGACAGCTCAAAAGTGAGAACAGCATGAGAACGGCTCGCCGTGCGCAGCGGCCTTGTCATTGCCGGCAAGGAGGTCAGAAGGTGAAGGCCACGCCGCCGCGGACGCTGCGCGCCGACTGCATCAGGTACACGGTCTTGCCGTCGGGGCCGAGGACCGGCACGTAGCCCTGTGCCAAGAGGTTGCGGAGATCGACCAGCGCTTCCATGTTGCCTGGCATGAAATGCCAGCGCGGCAACGGTTGGCGCACGAAGAGGTTGAAGAAGGCATCGGTTTGCCCCGCCGAGGCGTTGAACAGATCAACCGATGTCACGGTGTTGTCGCCGCTCGTCCAGCGATAGGAGGCAATCCACCGCGTCTTGGAGCGCGGCACGCAGCCATTGAACCGGAGAGCAGCGGAGTGCCGCCAGCCATGTTGCAGACTGCTGCGAACCATATTCCAATCTACGTTAGGCTGCTCCAGATCGAGAACGCCTCCGTAGGCGTAATCCATAGTCGCGGTAAGCGCATCGGAGAGCCGACGCTGAAACACCAAGCGGACGCCCTGGGCTTCAAGCGCGCCACCGTTGTAGCTGAAGGTGCCGGAGTAGACATCAGGCAGAATGTCGTCCGTCGCCCAGCCCACATCGCCAACGCCAAGCAGAGCGGGATCCTTGATGCGATCGTTAAAGTAGGCAATCTGGAGCTTGTTGTCTCCGGCGCGCTGCGACAGAGAAACCTCATGATGATGCGCATTTTCCAGCAGGGGCTGGCCATCAACCATGGTCATGCGGGGACCAGTTTCGCTGAGGTCTGCCGGAGCCGAATCGAAGCCCTTGCTGGCGCGAGTGTTCGGTTCACTCGTGGCGTAGCGGTATTCGAGGATCGTATTGGACCCCAGATGCCAATCCACGACCGCCGAAGGACGGAAGGCATTGGCTCCGTGGCCAAGGAATTGAATGTTCTGCGCCTCGCCACCAAATTGAAAGTCGAGAAGGTCACCGATGGAGAAGCCGTCGGAGTATGACATCGCCACTGCTTCCAAAGCGCCGCGATGCGGTACCGCATCGGGCGTGGCGAAGCGCCGGACAATCAAGGCAATGGTGGGAGTCCAACCTTCGTTGCCTGGCCTCCTATACGACGCACGCACGACACCGTCGGGGGTGCCCATTCCGTATCCGAGACTTCCCTCCAGGCCGATGGTCGCGGTATGAAACAAGGAATGCTCAACGTTGAAGGCAGTGCCCAAGTCCGCCGCGCTGCCATATCCTTGGCTAGAGCCGCCAGCCATAAACGCCAGCGTGCCCGTCGTCCCCTTGTCCTGTGCGCCCGTTTCGACAATGACCGGTGTTCCATCGTCAAAGCGAAGGATAGGCCGGTTGGAATTGGAGCGTAGTGTCCACTTCCAACTATCGTCGTCATCGTTGCCCTGTTTTAACGTGGGGAGCATACGGATGGCTTCGAACAAGGTATTCAGCGTGATGTTCAGGGCTTTGCTCGCGCCAGCCGCTAATGCCACGTCCTCCCGCAACGCGGGAAGGAAGGAGGGGGCGGACACGCGCACGTCATAGCTGCCCGGCAGCAGCCCACTGAGGGTGAAGAAGCCTTTGGCGTCGGTGTACACGACCTGGCTCTGCCCGTCAGTACTCAGCAGCTCGACCGTGGCGCCCATCTGGGCCACACCGGCTGAATTCCTGACATATCCGGTTATGGAACCCGAACTGGCCCCAGCCGCTGTAACGCACAGCGCCACCACCACCGCAAACCATCCCAGTATTCGCGTCATCACTCAAACCTCCCGTCAGAGGTTCCCGGGATCACAAATACTGCGGGCGGAAATACCCGTCCGCGGGCCCGCACTTCCATCAGCCTACTCAACCGCAAATCGCACCGATGGGGCGATCTGCTGCTTGGAAATATTGTCGTCAACCTTCACCGTCAGCTTGTAGATGCCCGGCTGAAAGGCATTCAAGGCCAAGCTCTTTTCCAGTGTGATCTGGTCCCCCACGTTGCCCATGGTGTCCGTGGATTCCGAGGAGTGCAGCACCGACTGGTTGTTGGCCATATTCACAATTTCGTATTCAATCTTAGCGGAAGACTTCTTGGTCTTCTCGTCTGCTTGAAGATTATAGACCTGCATCCACAGATTCATGCGCTGATCGCGCTTGAAGCTGGCCGGCTTTCCGTCGGGCGCGTCAAGATGCGGGTAGGCGAGTTTGGTTTCCCCGAGAACGAAACTGCCGGAACCGACATTCTTGGTCGCAACTTTCTCCATGTGGTCAGCGAGAATCATGGATGACGATGCCAGCTTGTCTTCATTGAATTCTGGAACCAGGACGCCATGGCTCCACGTCCCCACGCGGTCGCCGTTGACATCCTTCACCACTACGTCAAAGCGGTAGCGGCCTGGGCGCAGCGGAATTGCCTTCCAGTAGAGGGAGGAATGCTCCATGGTTTTTTCCAGCAGCTCGGTCGGCACGTCCACCTGCACCGTATCTTCGAAGGTCTGCGCGATCTTCCCGGTCATGCCGGTAACTCGCCCGAAGATATTCACCGTACCCCGTTGAATGCCGTCCTTGCTGACGAAGGTAACGTCCTTGTTCTTGATCTGCAAAGTCACCGGAACCAGCACGGTATCGCCCGTCACCCTCACAAAGTCGGTGCGGATTTCAAACGGCATCAAGTTAACGTTGATCTTGTGGCTGACGACTTCCTCGAGGTCTTTGAACTTGACCTTTGGTGGCGTATTGATTTTGGCGAGCATTTCAAGTTTGCCGAACTGATTGTTGCTCTGTATCCCTGCCTCTGGACCGGCATTGGGGCCAAGACCCCCACTGTTAATGCGGTCACCCTTGTTTGCCATGCCCATCTGCTCGTAAAGGGTTAGACCCCCGTTCGGAGTGTGCAACAAGGCATCCTTCTCGTTGGGATCGATCGTCAGGTGATAGTCGCCGCACGAGCAGACGTCGACAAACTCGAGGATGACCTCCTGGCCAACTCCCTCGAGATAGCGATAGCGCCAGTCCTCAAAGGGATACGTCGAAGTCTCACCACCGCCTTCTTCCATAGGACGATCATAAGTGCCACCCGAGGGATGAGCGTCGATCTCGTCCGGTGGACCCCATACGATGTAAATGCGCCCGCGGTCGGTTCTCCAGCCCGGGATCCCAGAGGCGAAATGCTCGTTCGCATAGGCAATACGGCGGTAGTGCTCTTCCTTAAACTCGTTCTCTGGCGTGTCGGGAGTCGGATCGCGGCGCAACCAGAACTGTTCAATAAACTGGTCACGCTCCTCGTCGTTCGAAAGCTGTTTGAAGGCGGACATTTCCTCCGGAGTGATGATGTAACGTACGTCCTCGTTGAGCCATTTCTTATAAGTGGAACTCAACTCCTGCTTCAGGGCCTTGGAACTCGCCTTCTTCTGCTTCTCGGTCAAAGGACGCTTCAAGGGATCAACCTGCTGGTTGCCTGTCTGTCCGGGGACGGAACCATCCGTGCCTTTCGCCGCCTGGTCTGGCGGTGTAACGGACTTATCACCACTGGAAGAATTAGTACCGCTGGAAGGAGTCGAGCTTTGGGCCACAGCTAGGCCGGTGGCCAGAGCCCCGGCCAAAAATAACGAAAAGGACAGACGAGAAATACGCAACTTCATGTGAACCGACACACTCCCGAACCAACACTTTGGGTTTCTAAATTGTATGTTTTTGGGGGAACGAAAGCAAGGTTGCCAGCGCGAGATTCGCGACGTGAAGGGCATGGAGGCGATCCACTGTCACCAACCCTCGCTCCGTACAAAAGTCGCACCCAATGTGACGAATGCCAGACGCCTCTTTTTGGCGGCCCTGTGGAAGGTTGCAGGACTATAGTCTCCCACTAACTTGCCATACAAGAGTTACCAGCTTAGCGGCTATAATCGGGGAATCGGGAGAGTTTCGGGAACCGTTTGCCGCAGTGAGCTGCTCAGCGCAGGGGGCGCATGATAACGGGCGGCGCGAGAAACGCCGAAAGTCTTTGCTCTCCAAAGGAACCTTAGACCGTCTGACTTCGTACTAACGTTGGGGATTGGACGTGTGCCCGAGTAGCGGTCTCCCAATCGAGGCTTGATGAAGAACTGGAAGAAGCTGGCTCTCATTATCGGGGGCGTGATCATATTGCTGGCCATCGTTGGCTTTACTGTCGAGCAGAGCCGCAAGGGAGTGGTCACGGTGCAGACCGGCAAAGTTGTGCGGGAAGATTTGGCGTCGGTGGTCACGGCGTCGGGTGAAATTAAGCCCAAGGTGCAGGTAAACATCGGCTCCCAAACGATGGCCAAGATCACGCACTTGTATGTCAAGGAAGGCGATCGGGTTAAGAAGGGGCAAATGCTCGCTGTACTGGACAACGTTCAGCCCGCGGCCGACGTTTCTGCCAATGACTCGGCTCTGAACGCGGCTCGCACCGATGCAATTGCGGCACGTGCGGCTGTCAATACAGCGGCGGCCGACCTTAATTCCGCCGAGGCCGAGTTTGAACACGCCAAGCTAGATTACGATCGAAACAAGGCCTTATACGATGCCCAATTGATCGCCAAGGCTGACTACGACACCAAGAAAGCGGCGCTTGACACGGCTTCTGCGCAGTTGGGAATGGCCAAGGCCAAACTCGCGCAGGCCAAGGCCCAGCAGGATTCGGCCCAGGGTCATATCAGCCAAAGCGCGGCCAATCTCCGCCATGCTGCCGATGTGCTAAGCAAAACGGAATATCCCGCGCCCTTCGACGGCGTCATCACTAATGTTCCCGTGCGCGAAGGCGAAACCGTCGTACCCGGCATCCAGAACACACTGGGCAGCACGTTGATGACGATTGCTGACATGTCGGTGATTACCGCCGAGGTGAAAGTCGACGAAACCGACATTGTCAATGTGAAGTTGGGCCAGCCGGCCGAGGTGACTATCGACGCCATTCCGAAGCAGAAGTTCAAAGGCACGGTCACGGAGATCGGGAGAAACGCCGTACTCCGCTCTACTGGAGTCTCGACCGCGCAGACCACGTCCAGTAGCCAGGAAGCCAAGGACTTCAAGGTGGTGGTGGCCCTCCAGGACCCTCCCCTTAACCTCCTTCCCGGACTGTCGGCGACGGCCCGCATCACCACGGCTACCCGCAATAGCGCGCTTGCCATTCCGATCCAGGCGCTGACCATTCGTCAACGCGCTGACCTTGCGACGGACAGCAAGGGCAAGCCAGCGCCGCCTCCGGCTAAAACCGCCGCCGGACAAGACCCCAAAGAGGAATTGCAGGGCGTATTTGTTCTCAAGAACAAAAAGGACGCCGTCTTCGTACCTGTAGTTACGGGGATCAGCGGGACGACAGACATCGAAGTGACCAACGGATTGAATGAGGGAGACGAGATCGTCACTGGGAGTTACAAGGTGCTCCGGACCCTGCGAAATGGCACCAGCGTGAAGGTTGACAACTCGACGGCCAACAAGAAGGAAGAGTCCTAACCGGCGAGACGACGAACAGGCGCAGCACAGGAAGGCTGACAGTCCGCATCGATGAGCAACCCGCATCAGTTACCGAGCGAGGAGAAGAGGATGGCAACGCGATTGGCGAGCCTGGCAGAATCGCAGACATCGGTTACGCCAGCGCAGTGCATTATCTGCACCGAGGATCTTTGGAAGACGTACGACATGGGATCGGAACAGCAGGTCCACGCTCTCCGTGGAGTCAATGTCCGCATTCAACCCAACGAGTATGTGGCGATCATGGGTCCCTCAGGTTCCGGCAAGTCCACCTTGATGAACCTCATTGGCTGCCTGGATACGCCCAGCAAAGGTAACTATTGGCTGAACGGGCAGTTGGTTAGCGAACTCGACGACGACGAACTGGCGCGCATTCGAAACAAAGAAATCGGCTTCGTTTTCCAGACCTTCAACCTGCTGGCCCGCGCCACCTCGCTGCACAATGTCGAACTCCCGCTGATCTACGCCGGCGTTCCAGCCGCAGACCGCATCGAGCGCGCCCGCAAAACGCTGGCTTCAGTCGGAATGGAATCGAGAATGCACCACAAGCCCAACGAACTGTCGGGTGGACAGCGGCAGCGCGTGGCCATTGCGCGAGCGTTAGTCAACAATCCCTCCATCATTCTGGCTGACGAGCCCACCGGCAACCTGGACTCGCAGACCGGCGTGGAAATTATGGCCCTCTTCGATCGCCTGCATGAGCAGGGCAATACAATTGTCCTAGTCACGCACGAGCACGATATTGCCGAGTACGCCCATCGCGTCATACATATTCGAGACGGGCAGGTGTTTAGCGATCAGAAAACCGCGCGAGCGTAGAGCCCACTCTGTGTCTTAAGTGCGGAGTTGCTCTGGATGTACAACAGTAATATCGCGGTAGCGAAGGAAGTCGGCTTGATTGAAAGTGAGCAGGTGGCTGATCCCGTGAACTCGCATTGCTGCGATGAGGCGGGCATCGTGAACTTGCGCGCCCGAAACACCGTATGCAACCACTAATCGGCGCCACTCGCTGTGAATCCTTTCGTTGTCCGGAAGGAAAGTGAACTGACTCTCGATCAGCGAAGCTTCCCGATCGGCCTCTGCGACCGTCATTCCAAAACCATTCTTCTCTTTGGGTCAAGTGGACACGTTCCAGAATTCAACTACGTTCTGCGGGGCATAGCAGAGGTCTGCTCCTTCCTCTATTAAGCGTCCAATCGCTGTCTTGATCAGGGCGTGTTCCCGGTCATCGCGTTTGGCCAGGCGCAGAAATGCATTGCTGTCCAGCAAATACGGGGCCGCGGCCATTCAGTTGTGGTCCTGGTAGATCATCGCGCGAGAGAAGGTCTC
This sequence comes from uncultured Acidobacteriaceae bacterium, assembly GCA_963794545.1. Lineage (GTDB taxonomy): Bacteria > Acidobacteriota > Terriglobia > Terriglobales > Acidobacteriaceae > Bog-257. The sequence goes on along the minus strand of CAWCEH010000003.1, from coordinate 908,720 downwards.
GCCCGGCATTGACGGGATTTTGTCCGAATAGGCAGCGAACTGACGGACCCAGGCGTCAAATTCCTCCCGCGTACGGTGCGGTTTCGCTGGTTTGGCACCCGTCTCTCGATCGACACGCTCAGCTAAAGCCCCTTCCAGAATCTGTGCGGGCGATTGGCCGGGATGCCGGGCCAAAGCATCGCGCAGTAGCTCCTCGGCGTGCGGTGTCAGGGTAATCTGCATGGGTCGAGTATAGCAAAGCAGAAGTACTTCGCTCTGAATCATACCCCTCCCGCCGGGCGCTTTTTTCTTGCCCCCAAACCGGTGTAGGCTTGGAGGGGGAGTATCCTAGCATCCTGAGCAAGAGGGTCGAATGCTGTTGTCATCGTTTCGCTGTTTTGCACTATCTGTAGTTCTCCTGTTTGCGGTGGGCTGCGCGGCCCAGTCGGACATTCCACTGCCATTGGGCCACACCGAGCAAGACACCAAGGCTGAGCAAATCCGTGAGCTGGTTTCCAAGTATTGCCGGCTGGATTACGGAGGGGCGCGCCTGGACCCGCAAGCGTGGACGAAACTCCAGCCCCTGACGTGGTGGAAGACGAATCCCGACTACACGCAGATGGATGTCGTTTCACACTATACCGTCGAGACCACGCCGGTATTGGCTCACGGCAAGTACACGGTCACGGTTCATTATCGACTTCTGGGACGATTCGAGACGGGCATTGGTTATTCACGAGAGGCTGCGAGTTCCAACGAGGACGTGGACTACACCGTCACTGCGGTTAGCGACGAATGGCGCATCGATGACGCCGAGCCCAATTTTCCGCACCCCTCGCGAGCCGCCATGTTGAAGTGGCTCAACGACAAAATCAGCACGACTCAAGACGCATCCGCGAAAAACATCTACCAGGAAGCGCTACAGAAGTTGCAAGCCCAGTCGGGCTCGCCATTCGCGAAATAGCGGCTCATAGCCAGAGTTCGCAGATAAAAAGGCCTCTCGCGCCGGAGAGGCCTTTACTGTTCGTAAGTATGGCTTACCTACTGCGGAGCGCCAACAGTAGCAGGCGTCACCTCGGAACCCGCCGTCCGAACTGGCGTAGCCGGAGGTTTCACAGCAAAGAATTCGTGGTCATACAGGTTGCGGTACATACGCCCCGCCAATTCCGCTGCCTTGGGACCAAAAGTCGGCCGTCCACCTTCCAGGAAGATGACCGTCACAATCCTCCCATATTGCGTGTTGGCGAAGGACCCGAACCAGCCGAAGCGAGTGCCGTCTTTGGAGCAGGTGCCCGTCTTGCCCAGTACAGGCTCCTCAATGAAGTTTGCACGCAACTGGCGCGCCGTGCCGTACTCCACCGCACCGGCCATGCCGTCGGAAATCTCGGGAATCAGCGGGCCGATGTCCAGCTTGCGCTTGACCTTCGGCGCGAAGCTTGTCACTTCCTCGGGAGTGGTGGGATGTTGCAGGTAATACAGGGTGCCGCCATTGGCGATGGAACTCATCAGCGCTGCCAGTTGCAGCGGGGTGAGAGAGATGCTCTCGCCGAACGAACACATCTTGCCAACGCCGCCTAGCTTCTGATCAAGCTCGGTCGAGGGGAACGTGCCCAGGTTCTCGCCGCCGATGTGCCAGCCAGCAAGCTCGCCAAGTCCAAACTGGTGGGCGTAATAACTGACCCGCTCGAAGCCCAACTTACGGCCCACAGCCTCAAAGTAGGCGTTGTTGGAGTGCGCCAGCGCGGTGGTCAGGTCCACGCGCCAATACTTGCCGAGAGGAACTTGAGTGTCCTTGGTGATGACGTTTTCGCTTAGCGCTGCCAGCGCAACCGCAACTTTGATCGTCGAACACGGCTGCGCTCCCGCTGACAATGCCAGCTTCTGATTCACCATCGCCAGGATGCGGCCATTGTCCGGGTCAACCGCGACGACCGTGCCGTTCATGTTGCCCAGCGCTTCCACCGCGGCGGCACGCACGATCGGATCTTCACCGGCAGTGATATCGCCTTCCACTTGATTGTCGGCAAAGGAACTGGCGGAGAAGCGCTCGTAATAACGGTGCTTCTTGGACATCACACGGACGGAGGCGACGGCATGAGTGGAACGATTGCGGCTCGCCACCGTCTTGCTGCTGCTCCGCATTCGAGCCATTTTCTTCTGGGCCGTGGTGGTCTCGGTGATCTTGTGTGTTTTGGTATGCGTCTTATGGGTGGTGGAGATGGTGGCGGCGGGCGCGTTGGCGCAGGAAAACAGCACCAACAAAGTATTGATCACGACAATGACGGAACGCTTTAGCATTGACAACCCTTGGCTTCCCCGGACTCGATATCGTTCCCCGCCGACAGGATTCTTGCCCCCGCCGATCGGCTGTCTTTGGTTACGAGATTTCCCATAGTAGGTATTTTGGGTTCCGGATTCAACTTAAAACTGCTATCGCAACGGCAAAACCTAAGCACCCAATCGAAACAGATGCCTGGCCTTAGGCTAGAGTTGCGGAACTCGCCGGCTTGGCAAATATGACAATCCAGCGACCCGCTGTTAGTTCCTACTTGATTACTTATCACAGTTCGACGGTTCTGCAACCGTAGCAAGGCTGATTCCCCGGCAAAGTTGTGCGATTTCGGAGCGGTCGAATCTTCGTTCCACTTTGGAAGGAGAGCACGGCGGGTTTGCCATTTCACACGCGTAGAATCCCTCGCAAGTGCTTCTTGGTTAGCCTCTTGTCGAATTCCGATAGCTTTTTCCTGGCAGGCGAAACTTCCCCAAAGGTGGAGTGTTTGATCCAGTAACAACCCTGAGAATGGTCGTGTAAAAACGGCTACCCCTCCGAAGTGCAATTCGCCCCTGTCCTTCGGAGGGGATTTTTCTGCCTGCTAGAACATGGCCTATTTCGTCTTGGACGCCAAATCAACGACTCTTGAGCGGATGTACTCTTCCACGACGCGATCCAGCGAACCTTGCGCGCGAAGAACGTACTCAATTGCATCGCGCACCGCGCCATGGCCGCCTTCGTGGGGCGTCACGTAGTGCGACTCGCGCAGCACTTCCGGTCGCGCGTTCTTCACCGCAATAGCCAGCCCGCACAGCCGCATCACGGGTAGATCGATCACATCGTCGCCTACGTAGCAGACTTGCTCCGGCGTCAGGTTTTCCTTCGCGAGGATCTCGTAAAAAGCGGACGCCTTGTCCTGTTGCCCTTGATAGACGTGCTCGATCTTCAGGTCGCGCGCGCGCAGCGCTACGGTTTCAGAAATGCGCTTAGTGATAATGCCTGTTTTCAGCCCGCCCAGGCGCGCCAGCGAGAATCCTGCACCGTCGTGCGCATTGAATCCTTTGGCCTCGATCATGTCCCGGCTGGCGAACCCGAAGCCACCCTTGTCTGCCATCTGCTGGCGACGCTCGTGGGTGCCCTGCTCCGAAGCCCCGCCGGGCGCTGGAAAGAGAAAAATCGTGCCGTCGGTCATCACGCCGTCCACGTCGAACAGCATCATCCTGATCGTCTTCGCGCGCTCATCGGACATGGGGAAAGTGTAGCAGGGGGAAACCCGCTCTTCGCTTTTTGCCTTTCGCTTTGCGCTCTTTGCTTTTCGCCAGCCGCCCTTGTCCCTTGGCCACTAGCTTCTAGCTCTTAGCCTTTAGCAAACGCGATCCTTGGCGAATGCGGTGATGCAAGCAGAAGAGTCGCCTGAATCAGCGAGCGTGATTTTGACGCTCTTGCATGCAGCAGGATCTGAGCGGTTTGCTAAAAGCTAACAGCTAGGGGCTAGGAGCTAAGACCGCAGGCGAAAAGCGAAGAGCGAAAAGCGGCCATTTCACGGCGAACAATTAGCGAAAATCTGCTAGAATATCTGGATGCCTGTGGGGGAAATTCCGGTCGCGCTGGCCTGGGCGCATCCGCTGGTTGCGGAGTGGTTCCTGGGACGCTTTGGCTCGCCCACCGAGCCACAAGAGCAAGGTTGGCCGGAGATTCTCGCCGGTCGCACCACTCTCATCTCCGCTCCCACCGGCTCCGGCAAAACGCTCGCTGCGTTCCTCATCTGCATTGATCGCCTGGTTCGCAAAGCCCTGCAAGGTGACCTGCACGACCGCACCGAAGTCGTGTACGTCTCGCCACTCAAAGCGCTGGGCAACGATATTCAGAAGAATCTCGACGGTCCGCTGAGCGAGATTCTGGTGCTGGCCGGCGAGCGCGGCCTGCTGATGCCCGAGATTCGCACTGCCGTGCGCACCGGCGACACGCTGATGAAAGAGCGGCGCGATATGCTCAAGCGCCCGCCGCACATCCTGGTCACCACGCCCGAGTCGCTTTACATCCTGCTCACCGCCAACGGCAGCCGGGCTATCCTAAGCCACGTTGAGACCGTAATCGTGGACGAAATTCATGCCGTCGCCGATGACAAACGCGGCGCGCACCTGACAGTCTCGCTCGAGCGACTTGACCTGCTGGCAAACCGCCCGACACGTATCGGGCTCTCGGCCACACAGAAGCCGATTGAGGAGATCGCTCATTTCCTGACCGGGGCGGGACGCCCCGCTCCAGCCGTCGTCAACATTGGTCACCGCCGCAAGCTCGACCTGGCGGTAGAGGTCCCGCCATCAGAGCTCGGTCCCATCGCCAGCAACGAGATGTGGGGCGAGATCTACGACCGCATCGCGGAACTGGCCCTGCAACACCGCTCGACACTGGTGTTTGTCAACACACGGCGCTTGGCAGAGCGCGTTGCGCTGCACCTGGGCGAGAGAATTGGTGAGGAATTGGTGGCGGCGCATCACGGCAGTCTGGCGCGCAAGCTACGTTTGGCCGCCGAGCGCAAACTGAAGAATGGCGAGATTCGACTACTGGTGGCGACGGCTTCGCTGGAGCTGGGAATCGATATCGGCAACGTTGATCTCGTTTGCCAGATCAATTCGCCGCGTGCGATTGCGGTGGCGCTGCAGCGCGTGGGCCGCGCTGGTCACTGGCGCGGGGCCGTCCCCAAAGGCCGCCTGTTTGTCACCACCCGCGACGATCTCGTGGAATGTGCGGCCGCCGTTCGGGCGATCAAGCAAGGCGATCTCGACCGCATCCAGATTCCAGCAGCTCCCCTCGACATCCTGGCTCAGCAGATCGTCGCTATGTGCAGTTGCGAAGACTGGGACGAAGACGCGCTGTTCGATTGCGTGCGCGGCGCCTATCCTTACGGCAACCTACCGCGCGAAGAGTACGATCACATTCTTGACATGCTTTCGCAAGGAATCGCGGCCAAGCGCGGCCGCTACGGCGCTTATCTGTTTCGCGATATGGTCAACCGCCGCCTGCGCGGGCGGCGCGGTGCACGCCTGGCGGCGATTACCAGCGGCGGTGCGATTCCGGATACGGCGTTGTTCACCGTGGTTGCGCAGCCGGATGAGATCGTGGTGGGCACGCTCGACGAAGACTTCGCGGTTGAGAGCAACGCAGGCGACATCATGCTGCTGGGCAATACCTCGTGGCGGATTCGCCGGGTTGAGTCCAACTCGGGACGGGTGCTGGTTGAGGATGCGCATGGTGCGCCGCCGAGTATTCCCTTCTGGCGCGGTGAGGCTCCGGCGCGTACTGACGAACTGTCGCACCACGTGGCCGAGTTGCGCGAGCGCGTTAGCGCGCTGCTGCCAAACACGGCGCCGGTAGCTATACCGAACAATCCTGAAGCTGGCAATGACGACGAAGGTCGAACCAAGTCCCGCTTGCGCGGAATCGAAGCCAGCCCCGACGTGCAGAAGGCGGTCGCATGGCTGAAGGACGAGTGCGGGCTCGACGATTCTGCCGCTGAGCAACTGGTCGAATACATCGTCACTGGCCGCGCCGTGCTGACCGCGGTTCCGACGCAGGATTGCATCATCGCCGAGCGCTTCTTCGACGAAGGCGGCGGGATGCAGCTCATCATCCACGCACCCTTCGGTGGCCGCATAAACAAAGCCTGGGGGCTGGCACTGCGCAAGCGCTTTTGCCGCTCGTTCAATTTTGAGTTGCAGGCGGCAGCAACCGACAACGGGCTGAATATTGCTCTGGCTGAGCAGCATAGTTTTCCGCTGAGCGACGTCTTCCACTATCTGCAAACAGAGACCGTGCAAGAGGTGCTGGAGCAAGCGGCGCTGGCATCGCCCATCTTCGCCACGCGCTGGCGCTGGGACGCTAACCGCTCGCTGGCGCTGCTGCGCTTCCAGGGCGGCAAGAAAGTCCCGCCACAGATTCAGCGCATCCGTAGCGACGATCTTATGGCGTCGGTCTTCCCCGACGTGGCCGCGTGCCAGGAAAACATTGTTGGGGATATCAAGATTCCCGAGCACCCGCTGATTCAAGAAGTGATGAAGGACGTGCTCACCGAGGCCATGGATATTGACGGGCTGCGGCGGGTGCTTGACGGGATTCGAAGTGGCGCGATTCGCACCCTAGCCGTCGACACGCCGGTGCCATCGCAGTTCTCGCACGAAATCCTGAACGCAAACCCTTACGCGTACCTCGACGATGCTCCACTGGAGGAGCGGCGGGCGCGTGCAGTGCAGATGCGGCGAGTGCTGCCGGAAGCGGTTCTGCAGGAAGTGGGACGGCTTGACCAGACCGCGATTGCGCGAGTGCGCGAAGAGGCGCGTCCCGATGTTCGCGACAGCGACGAGTTGCATGACGTCCTACAGACGCTGGTTGCAGTCCCAGAAGAAATTGCCGATGGCGAGTGGCAGGAAGCGATTGCGAGCTGGGCGCCGCTGAGCAATGAGCTGCTGGAGAGTTGGCGAGTAGTCCGGGCGAAAATCCCCACCCAAGCAATAGAGGCTTGGGTGGGGCACCCGGCGGAGCAGCCCTTGGCCGACGGAAGGGGCGCAGTTTTAGCTGCGCCGTCAGATGCTCTTTTCTCTTCCTCTGAGCCGGCTTCAGCCGGCGGCACCCGACGATATCTCGTTGCCTCCGAGCGAGCGAAAGATTTCGCGCTGATTTTTCCCGAAGCGAAGTTCGAAGTCACGCCGCCGGAATTGCCGTCCAATACGGCGTCGCGGGAGGATGCCCTGCTCGCCATGGTGACCGGCTGGATGATGCACTGCGGGCCAGTCACGTCGGTTGCGCTGGCCTATTGGCTGGGTCTGGCCGTGGCCGAGATTGATCAAGCGCTTCTCCGCATGGAGGCGGCGGGTTCGGTGCTGCGCGGGAACTTCACGGGCCTGAGTGCCCCACCCTTTCGCCAAAATCAGGCGAAAGGATGGGGCACCCAAGACGATCCGGCGAAAGTCCCGGCCCAAACGGAACCTTCGACGGGGCACCCGCAGACTGTCGAATGGTGCGATCGCCGATTGCTGGCGCGCATTCACCACCTCACGGTCGCCACCCTGCGCAAGCAGGTTGAGCCAGTGACGGCGGCGCAGTATATGCGCTGGCTCTTGCGCTGGCAGCACGTTGCACCGCAATCGCAATTGACCGGAGAACGCGGACTGCTGGAGGCCGTGCGTCAGCTGCAAGGTTTCGAGATTCCGGCGAACGCCTGGGAGAAGCACATCCTGGCGGCGCGGGTGAATAACTACGATCCGGCGGCGCTCGATCAGCTTTGCCTGACGGGAGCGGTGGGCTGGGGACGCCTGTCGCCGCATCCGGCGACGCTGGAAGATGCAGGCGAGGGTCGCCGTCGGATCGTGCCCACGAGTGTCGCGCCCATCACTTTCTTCGTCCGCGACGATTCCGATTGGATGCAGCCACGTCTCGGCAACGACGAGCAGAGCTATGAACGTGTGTTGAGCGAGGGGGCCCGCAGCGTGCTGGAATTTCTGCGGCGGCGTGGCGCGTCGTTTTTCGCTGACATCGTCCGCGGAACCGAACGGCTGAAGGCGGAAATCGAGACCGCACTCTGGGAACTGGTGGCCGCTGGCATGGTCACCGCCGACGGCTTCGAAAATCTGCGCTCGTTGATCAATCCGCGCCGCCGCAATGCGACCGGCACGCCGAAGCTCACCCGGCCTCGCCATACCGGAGGACGCTGGTCGCTGCTCTATCCCGGCGAGGGTATGGACCGCTCCAAAGTCGTCGAGGCGACTTGCTGGATGCTGCTGCGCCGCTACGGCGTGGTCTTCCGCGAAACGCTGGCGCGCGAGTCGAACCTGCCGAAATGGCGCGAGTTGTTGATCGCATTCCGCCGGCTGGAAGATCGCGGAGAGGTGCGTGGCGGACGATTCGTTAACGGATTTCTCGGCGAGCAGTTCGCGCTGCCGGAAGCGGTTGAGTCGCTGCGTGCGATGCGCAATCTTCCGGCCAGCGGTGAAGTTCTGACCATCTCCGCTGCCGATCCCTTGAACCTGGTGGGCTTCATCGTGCCCGGCGAGCGGGTGGCGGCGATCTCAGGCAAGTATGTCAGCTTCCGCGACGGCATAGCCGTGGAAGACGTTCAACGCTCATCCGCACTGCTTGAGGCTGCCGCGCAATGATGCCTGAGGACTTAGTCGAAGGCGTCCACTACTACATGGAGAATGGCTTCATGGTCTTCACCGCGATTTACTTGCGCCAGCGAGGATATTGCTGCGAATCAGGGTGCAGGCATTGTCCGTATGGATTTGTCCGGAAAGAAGAGAGATCGTCACCAGAGCGTTAAGGTAACTGTTGTCTGACCTTGGCTGAATTGGCAACCTTAATCGCACTATAGACGGCGCAAACGCCAGGGGTGCCGTGCCCGGGGCACTCAGATTCCCTTGGACGCCCGTACCCAGCGTTGAAACGCTGGGCTATCTTCTCCGTCCCGCAAGGCGGGACTGGCTCGCTGCGCGTGACGGTCCTCCTCCGATGCAAAACCGCAGGAGCACATCACTTGGAATCCGATGGCCCACAACGTTTCTTGAGGACAACAAGCGGGCACGCGGCCCGCTTGTTGTTCGAGTATCTTCCTATCCCATGGTATGCACGTGCTCGGGCTTGATCTTGTAGAGAACGCGCTGCTCGCCGGGTTGGGCGAATGGATATTTGTCCTTGTCAAGATACTTCTTCGCCATCTTGTCGATGTGTTCGGGCGCCCCTTGCTGGGTAATTTCGCGTACGCGACCGCGCACTTCCACAAAGCGGTACGGATTGTCGGGATCAATCACTGCAACGGATACGCGGGGATCGCGTTTCATGTTCTTGTCTTTGAGGCGCCCCGCGGCCGAGTTCACCCAAAGTTCGCCGTTCTGGTAATCAACCCACACTGGATTGGTTTGCGGACTTCCGTCTGGCATGAGGGTGCTCAAGCTACCGAATGCCTTTTTCTTGAAGAGGTTGAGATAACTTTCGGGAATCGAAGCGGACATGCTGATCTCCTAATCTTTCCTTTAAGCTGACATCGGGAAGAACAACAACGATGGGATGCCGCAACTATTGTATGAGGTGCAACGGGGAATGCAAGCGGCTCGCGGGCTGTCCCTTCATCTCAAAACCCTCGTGTGGCGACGGGAACTCGTCTACAATCCCCCTGTCGTGTGGAGGTCATCATGAACCGCAGAACCGCTGCTGTACTGCTTCTTTTGATGGCGTTGGCCCCAGCGCTGCTCGGCCAAGACAAATCCGCCATTGCGCCGAGTCCCTTGTTCGACAAGATGAAGACGCTCGATGGCGCATGGGTGGGTTCCGAGATCGAAAGCAGTAAAGAGTATCCCACCAACACCCGGTTCCTGATGGTCTCGGACGGTTCCGCACTGATGAGTTGGCTCAACGAGGGCACGTCCGACGAGATGATCACCATCTTTCACATGGACGGGAGCAAGCTGATGGCGACGCATTATTGCGCGGCGCACAACCAGCCTCGCATGGTGGCAGTCCCCGGCCGTGATCCCAATCGCGTAGTCTTCGACTTCAAAGACGGAACGAACATCGGGCCGAACGACGGTCATATGCAGCAGGTGGCGTTCATCTTCGACGGCCCAGACCATCACATCGAAGAATGGACGTACCTGGACAATCACGGCAAGCTGAGCACCGGGCGCTTCGACTTTCGGCGGAAGAAGTAGAGGCCGCGGTTGAGATAACCGCAGATCCCCTCGGCTTCGCTCGGGGCAGGCACTTCGACTGCGCGCCCGCCCGACCCGCAAAAGATGCGGGTCGGAAATTCTTTGGGGGTGCTTCGCTCAGGATGACATCTTCAAGTTCAGGAACAATCCAGGTGAAGAGCCGCGACGACCCCAGAACTACCTAACGAAGGCTTATCCCTTTGGGGAGATGTTTCGGGTCGTAGAGAAAGTCAACCAGGCCATCGCGGTAATCGATTTTGACCTGCAGGATGCGCAACAACTCGAAGCCGAGGATGCCGGACACCTCGGTACCGGTAGATTTGCTGACTGCGGACAGATCCAACGTCACGATGTCTTGATTCTCCTGCGAGTAGTGGCCGAACTCAAGGGTAGCTTTGTCGGCGCGGTAGACGTTGTTCACCGCACCGCTTAGTCCTCTCACTTGCATGCGCGAATCCGCCGTGACTTTCGTCACCTCACGCGCGGCCCTAGTAGACATGATGTTGGTGAACGAGCCGGTGTCAATCATGAACAGCATCGGATGGGGGCCATCCACCAGCGTCTTAATCAGCAGTATGTGGCCAAAGCGGTAGACTTTTGTCCAGTTGGCCATCTCGGGAGCGACGTAGGCATCCTTCGGCAGGTGAAGGTTAGCAGCCGCGCTTGCCTGTTTCTCCTGGTGGGATGGAGGCTCGGCGTTCTGTTCCCCTCCGTTCTCCGCATTGTCCCCAGGGGTCGCACGGATCTCGCCAGCACTGTTCAGGGCCGTTGGGGCGGCAGCCTCGTCGGGACGTTTCGGCAGGGGTGACAGTCTGAGCTTCTCCCCTGGAATGTCGATATCGATCAAGTACGCACCAAAGACGTCACTACCGATCAGACCGTCGTTCTCGCCGGGCCCTGCCGCATCGACGACGCGGACCACGCAATCTTCGAACTCGAGCGCGCCGATGCGAATGCGATCGGCAACGGCGACGTAGCCACTCTGCCGGCCCGTGTCACCGAGGCCGCCTATGCTCTGTTCGACGATGCGGGTGAGCCCGGCTTTTTCCGCCGCGTCGCTTCTGACCAGGATTCCGCTGGTACCGGTGTCCAAGGCCAGGCGACTGCCGCGGCCGTTGAGCTTCACTTCCAGACCTATAGCGCCAAGGCGGGGTGTGCCGGAGCGCAACATCAGCAGCTTGGTATTGGTTTGCCGGACTTTGCTGACCAGGCGGCAGGGATGCGCGGGTTTATCCACCGTGGCCTTAAGGAAGTCGAGATAACGGCGCAGGAAAACCGTTTCCTCCGGGTCCTGGGGCCGCCCACTGGCAAGATAGGCTTGAATCGCCGCGATCCGCTCACGCGGGGGAAGGACCGTAAGCCACATGCGCTGCACCCCTGGGTCGTCGGGCGCGATCTGGTGCGCCCGGTTCAGTTCGTCGAAGGCGCGGCGGTAGAGGGAGTAAGCGCGGTAGATGCGGGCCGCACCGACGTAGGGAGCAGGGTTCCTGGAGTTCATGCCTTGCGCCTTGAGGTACGACCTTTCCGCCTCCGGGATCTCCCCAAGGCGGAATTGCACGTCCCCCATGGCTGTCACCAGCAGGTCAGAAGATGGTTGCACCGCGAGCGCGGTTACAGCGGCGGCTTGCGCTTCATCAATTTTTTCTTCGCGCAGCAAGGAATGGATCAACCCTACCTGCGCCAGCACATTTTTCGGGTCCACCTTTACGATGGCTTGAAACTTTGCCGCCGCCTCGGCGAAGTTGCCCGATCGGTAGAGCATGTCAGCGCTGCCCATGCTGGCGTTCTGCGGGGCCGGCCCAGGGCCTTCGGTGAAGGCACGAATCGGGAGCCACAGCATCGAAGAAAGAACCGCAGCAGCGAGAAAACGTCTGGGCATCAAGGCGAGTTCCTGAGGTTAAGCAGCGTAACACGAACTCAGAATGCGGCGCAGTTCTTGCATAATCCCCCAGTCGAAAACAACCTCAAGTTCGAAGATTTGAATATGATCTGCGTCACCCTGTGCTGGTTGGCCGCAATTAAGTCATTGCAAGTTACCCAATCCGCTCTACAATACCAGCGAATGTGAGAAACGGTGCCATCCTCACATTTCAGTTGCAGCGGGGCAGTTCGTGCAGGTCACCGAGGGCTGATTTGGCTTCGGAATTTTGTTTATCCCCAAACTCAAACTAAGGAGATCATGTTCCTATGAAGCGTTACTTGATGATGTTGGCGGCGGTCACACTGGTGTTGAGCATGGCATGGGCCCAGGATGGAGCCGCCCTCTACAAAGCTAAGTGTGCCATGTGCCACGGGGCCATGGGTGAAGGAAAGGTAGGGCCGTCCCTGCAGAAGACGGCATTGAGTCAGCAGCAAATCACTGATCTACTCACCAGCGGTGCAGCCGGAAAGAAGGCGCCGCACAGCAAAGCGGTTGCGGGCTTGACGGCCGCCCAGGCGGGAGAAGTTTCCACCTTTGTAATGACCCTCAAGAAGTAAGTCTGCCGCAAAGTATACGCGTGGAAGCCGACCCTTGCGGTCGGCTTCTCGGTTAACTACATGGCGCAGGCGCTTTAAGAGCTGGCCCGAAGCGCCGCACTACCCATCCCACCGGATAGACCAACTCTAGAACGCCTAGAACGTCACCCGCATTCCTAATTGAGCGGCGAACGGAATACCCACCGTGGTGCCGGGACCAAAGAAGTCACCCAGCGCTCCGGCAGGCACCAGAAGTTGGTTGGGGTTGGTGATGGGCACGCTGCACGACGGAGTCGGACACAAATGGGTGGCGTTGTAGAGATTGTTCACGGGCGTCGGCAGCGCCGAGATATCGGTGACGTAGTTCGCGCCTGGATTATTCCGGTTGAACAGATTGAAAAACTCGATGAAGGGCAGGATCTGCCAGCGCTCTCCAACCTTGAACGGCCGGGTAACACGGAGGTCAAGCTGAATATAAGGCGTTCCCCGGAACTGGTCCATACTGGTCTGCACGCCGTTGATGACCGCACGATCGTTAGTAGGATCGCCCAGTCCGTTCACATCCACCGGCGTGGTGAGCGTGATGGGGCGCCCGGTTTCGGCCTGGAACAACGTGGACACCTGCAAGCCACCGGGGATGTAAACGATGCCGGCAAGAGTAAAGCGGCTGGTGACGTCCTCGCCCGATGGACCGTAATCGCCCGGACCAAAGGGGTTTAGCGGATTGCAGACGCCGTTCACATAGTCCCATAGTTCCCCCAGGACGCAACCCCAGGTCTTGGCGCTCGACAGCACGTAGTTGGCGGTGAGGTTGAAGCGCCGCGTGACGTTGCCCTGCACATGCAGCATCATGGCGCTGTAGCTTGACGTGTTGTCCGCTTTGAAGACGGACAGATTAGGCACGTTGGCCATCTGGGTTTCGGGGTCTTGGGCGAACAGCGGCGAGAAGAGGGTGGTGCCCGCAGTGTACTCATAACGCCGGTAGCCATGGACACCCTGCTCGTGAACGTAATCGGCGCTGAGCGTCCAGTTCTTATGCCATAAGTACTGCACGCCGCCGCTGACATGCAGGGCGTAAGGAGTGTGGTAGTTGGGATCGATTACTACTCCAGCGCCACCATTTGCGGCCCCGGGCAAGCAGCCGGGATCGCCCGGCCTGGTGCAGGGCAGAAACGCAGATGGAGTGTTCACGGCCTGGAAGGCTGTCGCCCAGCCGTTCTGGGCAAGGTCGTTGTAGTAAAGGCCGATGCCGGCGCGAATGACCAGGTCCTCGATCTGGTCGGGAGAATAGGCAATACCCAAGCGCGGTGCGAAGGCTTTGTGATAGTCATGAGGCACGCCCGTGGGCAGGGGCAGTTGCAACCCGGAGATGGTCTGCACTCCTGGATTGAGGATCTGGCTGACTCCCGAAGCCTGGAACAATCCAAAGGTCGTGTCATAACGGAGCCCGTAATTGACCGTGACCTGTGGCGTCATTCGCCAGGAATCCATGACGTACACTCCCAGACGCTGCACATTCTGAGAAAAATTGCCGTTGCCGGCGGGTGTAGCCGTGGTCTGGCAGTTGGTGCCGTCAAATGGCGGTAGGCAGTTCAATTCCGCCGTGAGCTGTCCAGGATTGCTGAGGTAGTAAGTCGGATTCTGAGTGAGAACGTAAAGTGTTTCCGCCTGGCCCGGGAAAGCGCCGCTTAGGACCGGCTCGTGGATGAAGTCGATGCCAAACTTGGGGGCATGCCTGCCAACCGAGCCACTCACATCGTAGCGGAACTGATACTTCTCCTGGTTGCGAACAACAGGGAATGCGGTAATGGGGGTCACAAACTGATTGTCGCCGTAGGTTTCGAAACCGGAGATGGTCTTGGAGGTGGAACTGAACGGGAAGGCTAGCGCAAAGCCAAGGTACTGGTTGCGGTCAGCTGTGCCGTGCAGGTAACTGGCGCCAAACGTGAAATTACCCACCCAGGACGGGCTGAAGGTGAAGGTGTTGCTGATAACGCCGTTCTGATAATTGCCGTGCGTGATCGCGCCCGTAGAAGGCAAGGTCGCTTGCTGCACCAGGGCGTTGTTGGTGGTGTTGTTGTCGAGGGACCAACGAATGAACCACTGCGAACGCTGCGACTGCGCCCAGTCGAAGCGCAGCAATCCCAGGTAAGACACGAATGGGACGCGAACGTACGGGGGCACCGGGATCGAGCTGGTGTTTGGAATCAGGCCCTCCTGCGCCAGCTGATTGAGGGCATTGAACTGCGTCAGACTGTCGGGACTGTAGTTCACGCTGGCGTGTTCATTGACCATCTCAAAGCCTGAATAAACCCAAAGTTTGTCCTTCACGATCGGTCCGCCGATGGTGCCAACATAGTTCTGCCGCGAAAAGGGCTGTTTGGGCTCAGGCGCAGGGTTCTCAATGGGAAAGCGGGCGTTCAGCGCGGAGGCGCGCTCATAAAACGCGAGGTCGCCATGCCAATCGTTGGTGCCGCTCTTGGTGCTGATGACCACGGAACCCGCGGTGGTGCGCCCGATGTCAGCGTTCTGCTGCGATGTTTGCACTGCAAATTCGCGAATCACGTCGGGAGAAAAGTTTTGCAGGAAGCCGCCGATGTAGTCGTCCGAGTTGTCGGCGCCATCCACCGTAAGCTGGTTGTTCAGTCCGGAACTCCCACCGGTGGATACCGCAGTGATGCGCGCCTTGGTGGGATCGGAAGGCTCGACCGGCTCCGTGCCTGCGACCATGTAGGCAATGTTGGCGAAACTACGGGCCGCGAGGGGAATGGTTTGCAGGTCCTTACCCGTAACCACTCCTCCATTCACAGCGTCGGTAGTGTCGAGTTGCTCGGTAGTAATCGACGAAGGTTCAGCCTTTACGTTGACCGTCTGCTGAAGGGCCTGCGGTCGCAATGTCACCAGAATGTCGCGCACGTTACTCACCAGCACAGTCACATCGGAGCCGGCTTCGCTAAATCCCTTCGCATTGACCGTGACGTGGTAGTTTCCCGGCATCAGATCGGGAAATCGAAATTGGCCACGGTTGTCGGTTGTCGCTTGCCGCGCAACGCCGGAGCCGTTGTCGGTGACCGTGACATTGGCAGACTTAACTCGCGCCCCGCTGGCGTCCTGCACTTCGCCGAGCAGCGAACCCGTCGCATTCTGCGCATGCAGTGCGAACGGAAGCAGAGTGAGAACACAGATTGTCAGTAGAGTGCTTCGGAGCAGCCATCCATTCAATTTCAGCAGCATGATCGATTTCCTGTACCGCACGAAGCATTCGTTGCGGCGGGATTTAGTAGGGCCGAGATTTGAATTTTCAAGGCTACTCTGGCGCTATAGCTACTACCATTGGTAGTACTTGACGAAAGCACGTTTCCGACAGCAGGAGGCGCGAAAACAGCGTCAGCTCCGTCGGCAGCAGGCTGCGTGAAGGACGAAGAGCCACGTTCAGAGTCGCGAGTGAAGTGGATAACTTCCGGATGACCGGCCATCTGGACACAGTTGCGCGAGGCCGGGGGTGGTCGTTCCTAACGTGGTGCTCTATTCAGGGGAATCGCGCATAACGATTCCGCACCAATCTATCGCCCACTGCTCAAAACCCCGCGAGCGCAACCTCGGGACCGTTCGACGTGGGAAGAGTACCAGGGTGGCCACTCGATGAAGATACTCAATACGGCATCCGCCAGTTTTCCGCTCGCCGCCGCAACCAAAAGCATAAGTCTTGACAAAATATCACATTAGATATAGTCTAAATTTGTCATGGACGCAGAGGCGATTAAACGGTCCCTGGAGGGCAGCGGGTTACGGTGCACTCCGCAGCGCTTCGCCGTGATGGCATTCTTGGTGGAACACAACAGGCATCCCACGGCTGCGGAAATCTTCGAAGCCGTGAATCGCGTGGACCCGCGCTCTTCAAGGGCCACAACTTATAACAATCTGCGGGACTTGGTGCAGGCGGGTTTGGTGCGTGAAGTGGCTGTCGAGGGCCGTGCCGCGCGATTCGATGCGAAAGGCATGCAGCATCACCACTTCATCTGCGACCGCTGCGGCAATGTTGAGGACATTGAGTGGTACAACGTGCCCGGGCCTGCCTCGGGCTCCCTCGGTAAGCGGATTCTTCGCGAGTCCGAACTCATTTTCCGCGGGCTCTGCACCAAGTGCGCTCCGCGGCACGCTTCCGGTTAAGTGTCGTAAGCGTGTGGATACCGCATGAATAGCGTGGCCGGCGGCGATTGCGCGAATGGGAAAATCAGGATGGGTTTGTAGTTCGTCACTGTTTTTTTAACTAATTCGAAGGAAGAGAACAATATGGATAAAGAAGTCGCTACAGCAGCGGGGGCGACTGTCCCCCATACTCAGGAGCAAAACTCGTCAACCGAAGGCAAGTGCCCGGTCGCTCACGGCGCTCGCAAATCCCCGACGAATGCCGACTGGTGGCCGAATCAGCTTAGCCTGAACATCCTGCACCAGCACTCTCCGTTGTCCGATCCTATGGGCAAGGAGTTCAACTACGCTGAAGAATTCAAGACTCTCGACCTGGACGCCGTGATCAAGGACCTTCATGCCTTGATGACAGCGTCGCAGGAGTGGTGGCCGGCCGACTTCGGCCACTACGGGCCACTTTTCATTCGTATGGCGTGGCACAGCGCGGGCACGTACCGCATCGGCGACGGCCGCGGCGGGGCAGGCTCGGGCGAACAACGTTTCGCGCCCCTTAATAGCTGGCCGGACAATGTGAACCTCGATAAGGCGCGCCGGCTGCTTTGGCCGATCAAGCAGAAGTATGGGCGGAAAATCTCCTGGGCCGACCTCATGATTCTCGCCGGTAACGTGGCCTTGGAGTCGATGGGGTTCAAGACCTTCGGTTTCGGCGGCGGGCGCGAGGACGTTCTGGGAGCCCGGAGAGGACATTTACTGGGGGCCTGAGGGCAAGTGGCTGGCAGACGAGCGCTACAGCGGCGATCGTGACCTCGCGAATCCCCTCGCCGCAGTTCAGATGGGCCTGATTTATGTGAACCCGGAAGGGCCAAACGGAAATCCGGATCCCCTTGCCGCGGCGCGGGACATCCGAGAGACTTTCGCGCGCATGGCGATGAATGACGAGGAGACGGTTGCGCTCATTGCCGGCGGGCACACCTTCGGTAAAACCCACGGCGCCGGTGATGCGGCACTGGTGGGCCCAGAGCCGGAAGCCGCCAGCATCGAGCAGCAAGGCCTCGGCTGGAAGAGCAAATTCGGCACGGGCATTGGGGGTGACGCGATCGGCAGCGGCCTGGAAGTCATTTGGACCACGACGCCTACGAAGTGGAGCAACAACTTCTTCGCGAACCTGTTCGGCTACGAATGGGAGCGGACCAAGAGCCCGGCCGGTGCGCATCAGTGGAGACCGAAGAATGGCGCTGGCGCCGGTACGGTGCCGGATGCGCACGATCCGTCAAAGCGTCATGCGCCATCCATGCTGACCACTGACCTCGCCTTGCGGTTCGACCCTGCCTACGAAAAGATTTCACGGCGCTTCTACGAGAATCCGCAGGAGCTTGCAGACGCCTTCGCCAAGGCGTGGTTTAAGCTGACCCACCGCGACATGGGGCCTCTCTCTCGGTACCTTGGCCCGCTCGTTCCTGCCGAGCCCCAGTTGTGGCAAGACCCTGTTCCCGCCGTGGATCATGAACTAATCGGGGATAATGACATTGCTGCTCTGAAGGCCAAGATTCTCGCGTCTGGACTGTCGATCTCCGAACTGGTCACGACTGCCTGGGCGTCGGCGGCGACCTTCCGCGGCTCCGACAAGCGCGGTGGCGCGAACGGGGCGCGCATTCGCCTTGCGCCACAAAAGGATTGGGAAGTCAACCAGCCGGCCGAACTGGCGAAGGTCCTGCAGAAGCTGGAGGCGATCCAAAAGGAGTTCAACAGCTCGCAGTCTGGCAAGAAGAAAGTCTCGCTGGCTGACCTGATCGTTCTGGGCGGCTGCGCAGCCGTCGAGGAAGCTGCGAAAAAGGCCGGGCAAGACGTGAAGGTTCCCTTCTCGCCGGGGCGCACGGATGCTTCGCAGGAGCAAACCGATGTGCACTCATTCGCTGTACTCGAGCCGGCCGCAGACGCGTTCCGCAACTACCGCCGGAAGGGAGAGCAAAGACTGGCGGAGGAGATGCTGGTGGATCGGGCGCAGTTGCTGACATTGACTGCCCCCGAGATGACGGTTCTCGTCGGCGGCATGCGCGCCCTGAATGCGAACTTCGGGCAGGCCAAACACGGTGTTTTCACCAAGCGGCCCGGGACGTTGACCAATGATTTCTTCGTCAACCTGCTCGACATGAACACGAAGTGGCAGAAGTCCGCCACATCGGAAGGCGTGTTGGAGGGGCGTGATCGGGCGACAGGCGAACTCAAGTGGACGGGCACTGTCATTGATCTCGTCTTCGGTTCCAACTCCCAGCTCCGAGCCCTCGCGGAAGTCTATGCATGTAATGACTCGAAGGCGGCGTTTGTGAAGGACTTCGTGGCTGCGTGGAACAAGGTGATGAACCTTGATCGCTTCGACCTTGCCTGAGCTCGGCGGATATTGGAAGTTAGAGTCGTTCCAGGATTGGTCTATCAGCTTGTACAGGTAGCGCAGGCCTTTAGACCCGCGACAACGTCGCCCGCACAATTCCTGGGTTCAGCCGCTGAGGGAATAGACCTCAGCGGCTGAACCATTTTCCCTAATTGTCCGGCCACGCGGGCCTGAACACCTGAAGGCCCGCAATACCCAAGCTACAACCACTCCGGAACCTGCTCTGGCCACACCAATGTCGTAATCTTCAGATACTGCCCGGTGACGAGCCGGGCAGCGCTGTTAGAAATCTGCCTTCGTGAACCAGCCGAAATCTTTCACCGTCACGCTGCTGACATCACAGGAAACACGTTCCATCCAAGTGGCAAGGGACCGGGCAAATTCACAGACCCACGCAATCCGAGTGTTGGATCGGTCGACCGCATTGGAATAGCCATAAACTGCGCTACAATTGGGCCGCTCACAAGGAGGGTCTATGAAGCGCTGTCTGCTAGTTGCGGCATTTCTGATCGCGTTAACCGTCAGCGGGTTCGGCCAGGAGGCCAGGAACGAGAGCCCATCGTGCGCGTCATTTCCGTGTGTCGTAGCGTCAGTATCCCTGCCCAACCAAACCGTGTCGGTTTCCCAAGTGCCAATCTATACTCCGACGACGAGTGGGCTCTTTCGGATTACCTTCTACATGGAGGCTGACACGCAGGGCATCGGGGGTAATTGGACTCTTTCGTGGAACTGGAGGGATGATTTGAGAACAGAAGCCCCTAATCGGCTCTACTTAGAACCAGGTCAGTACGTAAATTACGGCATACCCGGAATGCGAGCCTTGGCTGGCTATCCTATAACTTACACTGTGACAAATGTAGGTCACGGTGGGAGCTATAGCCTATACGCTACCGTGGAGCAGCTCCAATAGGTCAGATCCAGACAGCACTCTCGCTTCGCAGGGCGTGTCTCTTTACCTAAGCCTCACGGAAGCGATCTCGGCTTGTCGAAGGCATAATTCCCATTCCAATGCTTGGTATCGGGGAAAGATTTCCTCACTTCTCTCTTATCGCCAACATCAGCGCTGAGCAGCGCCGTGCCTTCCAGACAATTACGGACGAGGATTATAGCGGCCAATGGAAGGTGTACTTCTTTTGGCCGAAGGATTTCACTCCTCTCTCGCAGGCGGAAATTGTGGACTTTGGCGCCTTGACATCTGAGTTTCGAGCGCGTGGAACGCAACTACTGGGATGCAGCGTCGAATCGGAGCTCGCACATCTGGCCTGGCGAACTCAGGAAGAAGATCTGCGGGCGCTTTCCTTGCCGATGTTATCGGACCTGAAGCGCGAGCTCTGCGGGGAATTGGGCATCCTTGACGAAAGCGAAGGCGTAGCACAGCGCGCAACCTTTATCGTCGATCCTCAAGGGGTGATCCGGTTCGTCTACGTGACCGACCTAAACATCAGCCCCGATCCGGAGGAAGTGCTGCGGGTGCTGGCTGATTTGCAAGAATCGCTTCCTTCCTGAGAAGCTGCTGAAAATCTAAGAAAACAGGTCCCTTGCGGGCTGAAGACTTTCGATCAGTCGGGAATCACGGCTGTGTTCATGGATCCTGAACACGGCGGCTAGCTGGTTGGACCAAAGAACCTCGCCCTCGCCCTGGCCCTGATTGCCTTTGAGCGGGCCTGGGTTGACGCCGGAGCAGCCACTTGCAGCCTGGCGGGATGTCTGACGTTGCGCCGATCCACGAGTGTGGCACGCCGGAGCAGCGCGCACGCTACATGCCGCTGGCAGCTCCCAGAACTGCGAGTGATGGGCTGGGCGTCTCGCCCTCCCCTTTGTTCAACCATCCTCCTCTGACCACCCACGAGCGGGGAGAGCCGTCACCGACATGACCATCCAGCAGGCAAGCGCACTGGCTTGGGTAACGTCGGCTGGCACACGTTTCGCCACACATACCGCTCATGGATGGGTAACAACGGCACGCCGCTTGGAATCCAGAAAGACCTAATGCGGCACGCGGACATCAAAACCACAATGAACGTGTACGGGGCGGCGATGCCCCAGGCTATGCGCGAGGCTAACGATGCATTAGTGAAGATGGTAATTCAGTGAGAGACATCGGGCTATTTGATTGCAAATTGACTGCAACGCCACGTAAATTATTGAAAACATGGCGGAGAGACAGGGGTTCGAACCCGATATCTCACGCAATCTAAAGCAGTTGGCTAACGCGGGTGGCAACCAAAGAGCCGATTGCAGCCCTTCTTAATGGACTGTAATTGGACTGTTGGACTGCCGTCAAATGGAAACCACTAGTCTCGACCAAATCACCTAGTAATTTAGGAAAAAGTCACTCGTCGCGCGCTGCCGTCGTTCTTGGTTGAGCCAGTGGCGCAAACAGTGACGGCGGCTCCCCAACACAGCTCGATCAAGGAGTGCACCTCAAACGTCCTGATCGGGCTGATCAGCTGGAAACGTCGGACCACCAACTTCGCACCGATGATGAAGCAATAAAGGAAATGATCGAGGTGCCTGCTTCAAGCGCCGCGGTGCACGCATCGAATTGCGGCTCCGTCAGGCCATCCAGCAGTAACAGCGACAAACTGTAGTCCAGGACCAGGCATACCGCGGGCCGATAAATTCTCTCTGGGACGTTACGCCTGAATCTGTCAGCGGTCTCCGGCCCCCTCCGCCTCCCCAACTTCTCTGGCTTGGCTGACATGGTTCGAAACGACTCGAGGAGGGAAGAGCCCTTCGAATGCTTCGCCAGCACCGGCGTGTACGCACCTGACACGACCTCCGAATTTTGGAGGATGCGGACATGCATCGCCCCGATTGAACGAGTGATGCCCATCGATCTCACGCCAGAACCGAGCTGCTGATATAGATCTGTTTGACAGGCTGACTCTGCATTCACCTTAAAACCGCTGCATCGAATAGTAGCTCAGGAATTCGCTGTACGGCACGCCCGTGTTTCGAAGAGCGTGGAGAAGGCGAATTGTAAACGACGGGCGTGTTTGTCACGCCCGTCTCGCCTTTCAGACCAGGTTACTAAGCTGGAGCGCCCGGCCAGCAAGCCAACCGTGCCCAGAGCGGGGTACAACAGGCTTCGAAATTGCCACCAGGCGATCAAGCCACACGGATCAGTTTCTTGTTCACAAACTCACCGATGCCCAGATCGGAGAGTTCACGGCCATAGCCAGAGTTCTTCACGCCCCCGAACGGAAGGTCGGGTGCGGTCCAGGTCGCCTGGTTGATGAAGACCATTCCGGTATCGATCTGGCGGGCAATGCGCTTCCCCCGTTCGATATCTTTGGTGATCACCGATCCACCCAGCCCGTACGGAGAGTCGTTAGCAAGCTCGATCGCCTCTTTTTCATTCTTCACGCGGAAGATCAGCGCAACCGGGGCGAAGAACTCCACATGGAAAGCTGGGTTCTCCGGAGTAATATCGGTCAGGACTGTAGGCTCTAGAAAGTAGCCCGGGCGGTCGAGCCGCTTGCCGCCCATGAGCACCTTCGCGCCACCATCGACCGCCATCTGGATCTGTTTCTCAACTAACTCCAGGGCACCTTTAGTGCACAGCGGGCCCAGCGTGGTTTTAGGATCCATCGGATCACCGGGAACCAGCGCCTTGAGTTCCTTTCTGAAGCGCTCCAGGAACGTGTCGGCGATTGTTTCGTGGAGGATAAACCTTTTTGCGGCCACGCAGCACTCACCCGTGTTGTTCATTCGCCCCCAGACACCCCACTTAACAGCGGTATCCATGTCGGCATCGTCCAGGACGATGAACGCGTCGCTGCCGCCGAGCTCCATCGTTGTTTTCTTCAGAGCCTGCCCGGCTTCAGCAGCAACCGCCGAACCCGCCCTCTCGCTGCCCGTCAGTGCGACGCCTCTGATCCGCGGATCCGCAGTCGCCTTCGCGGCCTGCTCGTTCGAAAGGAAGACGTTGGTGTAAACGCCTTCCGGAGCGCCGGCATCCAGAAACAGCTCTTCGAACGCCAGCGCGCACTGCGGCACATTGGGCGCATGCTTGACGATCAGAACATTGCCCGCCATCAGGTTCGGGCCGGCGACGCGCGCCAGCTGATAATAGGGGAAATTCCACGGTTCCACGCAGAACAGCACGCCCAGCGGTTCGCTCTCCACCAATGCCTCCCCTTCCGCTACGTTGAGCTTGCGAGGCGCCAGAAAGGTCCCGGCGTTATCGGCATAGTAGTCCAGTATGTCCGCGCTCAGCTCAACTTCCGCCTGCGCCTCGCGGAACAGTTTGCCCATCTCGAGCGTGATAGGCTCTGCGAATTCATCAAGCTTCCCACGGAGAATCGCCGCGGCCTTCTTGACGATCTTCTTGCGTTCTGCAAGGGATCTTAGACTCCAGTCGGTCTCATACACGGCTTCGGCTTTTGCAATAATTTCCTGCAATTGCTCGTCCGTATGGTTTGGAAACGTTTTGACTAGTTCCTCTGTAAAGGGATTGATCGTTCGGTACTCCATCGAATTACTCCTCTTTTTTTCTTATCGAATGTCGTTCGCCCCTGCGAGCGAGCGGACGCAGTTATTAAGTCCGGTCCAAAAATGGAACCGTCGCAGCCTTTATCTGTACCCGTTGTCCGGCGAATTCCCGGACACCCCATTAGTTGAGCCCACCTATCGTTGCTCGGATAAGATTGAGCAGGGGCGCGGGGTACACGCCAAACCATATGAGCAGAACTGCGAGTCCGGTGAGGACAAAAGCGCTGCCCCACTCTAGTCTCTGCATCGAAAACTGACGCTCCGGCACCGCTGAAAAGAGCGTAACCACGATGCGCAGGTAATAGAACAGGCCGATGACGCTCGTGAGAACGAGGACAATGATCAGCGTCCACGCGGAAGCATTCGTGCCGGAGGCGAGGATATAGAACTTACCGACGAAACCCATAGTGGCGGGGATGCCGGCGAGCGAGAGCAGCACGGCGGTGAAGACGCCCCCGAGCACAGGCCTTCGCCAGAAGAGACCGCGGTAATCTTCAAGATCCGCGGCATCGGCCTCCGAAGTCGAGAGGACCGTGATGACGCCGAAAGCCGTGAGGATGGTCACCGTATACGCCACGAGATAGAAGGCCACGGCGCCAGCCGCCATAGTTGTGCCGGCCAGAAACGCCACCAGGATGTATCCAAAGTGCGCAATCGAAGAGTAGGCCAGAATGCGCTTTACGTTGTTTTGCCGCAGGGCCAGGAGATTGCCCGCAAACATTGAGGCGACCGCAATGACCGAGAACAGCAAGAAGACCGCCTTAGACTGCTGAGTCCCGGCCGCCAGAAAGCGCAGCAGCAGCGCCACAACCGCGGTCTTGGATGTTGTAGCGACGAAAGCCGCCACCGGCGCCGGGGCGCCCTCGTATACGTCCGGTGTCCACAGATGGAAGGGGGCCACACCGAGTTTGAACCCGATGCCGGTGACGCTCAGTGCGATACCCGGCAGCAGGAGCGCGAGGTTGGACCTATCCAGAGAAAGATCCCGGATGCTCGAAAATGCCATGGTGCCGGTATCGGCATAGATGAGCGCCATGCCGAACAGAAGAAAGGCTGCCGAGGCCGAGGCAAGGATCAGGTACTTGATGCCGGCCTCGAGTGCCTGACCACGGTCCGTGAAATACGCAACCATGCCGTACAGGGAAACGCTCAGAATCTCGAGGCCGAGAAGAAACGATGCAAAATGGACGCTCGTCACCAGCACCCCGCAGCCCAGGGTCGCCAGAACCAGCAGCAGATAAAGTTCCTCGCGTTGGCCGTCGTGTTTCGCGAAGTGTTGGTAGGACAGCACTGCGACGGCTGCCGCTGAAGCAATGATCAGCCCCAGGTAGAACAAGGCATACCTGTCGATCAGCAGGAGCGAGGTCACTTGCCGCGGAACCAGCGGAGCAATCGCGCACACCGAGACGAAAGAAGCGGCGAAGCCGGAGAGTGTCAGCCCTACCGTGAGCTTGTGATTTCGCTTCACCGCGATGCCCAGCATGACGACAACCGCGGTGCCAGCGAGCAAAAGGACTGGAAGGAGGGCGAGTGTATTGGTGGCGTTCATGGCTGCCTCCTGAGCGCCGCAGCCGGCATCTGAACCACACGTTGTAGGTTGTCCATCGCCGGCGCAAAGGTATTGAGGACCGGTTGCGGGTAGAATCCCAGCCAGAGCAGGCCCAGGACCATTACCGCCATGACGAGACCCTCGCGAGGCGTGAGGTCGGGCAGCCGCCACGAATTCGTGTTCGGGCCGAAAAAGGCGCGCTGCATCATCCGCAACGCGTAGAACGTGGATGCAAGAATTCCGAGAGTGGCGACCACGGTGAGAGCAACGCTGACTTGATAGGATCCGAGTAACACGAGAAATTCGCCGACGAAACCGCCCAGACCCGGCAGCCCGAGCGAGGCAAGGCTGAAGAAGAGTGCCGAAGCGCTCAGGCGCGGCATTACAGTCCAGAGCCCGCCCATGCGGTCCAGGTCACGGGTGTGCATGCGTTCTTGCAAACCGCCGACCAGGACGAACAGGGCGCCTGTGCTCAGCCCATGACAGATCATGGTCATGATCGCGCCCTGCAGTCCCAGTGGATTCCACGAGAAGATACCGAGCAACACAAAGCCTAGGTGGCTGACGCTGGTGTAGGCAACCAGGCGCTTGAGATCCGTCTGCGAAAAGGCCATCACGGCGCCATAAACAATGCCAACTACGGCGAGCACCAATGCGACAGGGGTGAACTCATGAGCAGTGCGCGGAAACAGCGGGATCACAAAGCGCAGTAGACCGTATCCGCCCGTTTTAAGCAGTAGCCCCGCCAGGATGACGCTTCCCGCAGTGGGCGCCTCAGTGTGAGCGTCCGGCAGCCAGGTATGCAGGGGTACTACCGGCAGCTTCACTGCAAAAGCGACAAAAAAACCGAGCATGATCGCAAGTTCTGCGCCGCTGCTGAGCGTCGTGCCCAGAAGTTCAGAGTATTCGAAGGTGTAAACGCCGGTGGACTGATGGTGCATGAAGTACAGCGCCAGAATCGCGATCAGCATCAGCAGGCCGCTGCACTGCGTGAACAGGAAGAACTTCGTCCCGGCATAGACGCGTCGCTCATGGCCCCAGATCACGATAAGGAAATACATCGGGATGAGCATTAGTTCCCAGGCGAAGTAGAACAGGAACAGATCCATCGCCAGGAACACACCTACGATTCCGGCCAGCACCCACATCAGATTGAAATGGAAGAAGCCGATCTTCTCGCGGATCTCTGTCCAGGAACACAGCACCGCGACGATGCCGAGGAAGAACGTGAGTATCAGCATCAGGAAGCTAAGACCGTCGACGGCCAGATGAAAATGAATGCCGAAGCTCGGGATCCAATTCCAGTCCACTTCGTCGTACCAGGCGTTCGAAGCGCTTAACGACCGGCCAGTCCAGATACGCGCTGCCAGGACAAGATCGACAGCGATAGCAGCCAGCGAGATCCATCGCGGCAGCTGCGTGCTCCAGCGGGCCGATATTCCGGCGACAATGCCGCCGAGCAGGAGAATGGCAATTAAGAAGATCAAGATCATACGAACAACACCGTCGCTATCAGAAACACCATCGCTAATGAAACAGCACTATCGCTAGAAAGAGCACTGACCCCGCAGCCATTGCTGTGGCGTACCAGCGCACGCGACCAGTTTCGGTGCCGCTCAGCCAGCGATACGACACCTCAGCTATGCGCCCGACTCCGGTATAGAATGCGTCGACAAAATCGCTCTTGTTAACGTTGGCCACCCAGATAAATGGCTGTACGAACGCCTTGTCGTAAATCCAGTCGAAGCCCCAGCCAGCAAACCACCATTGGTCGAGAGCACGACCAATCGGGTTCGCGACCAGCACGTCGGAGAGGTTCCGTTTCTGGAGGTGGAAGAGATAGGCAAGATACAGTCCGACGAAGAACACGAGTCCGGCAATTGCCTCCGAGCCCGCTTCCGTCAAACCGCCGACACGCGCTTCGATGGTTGGCGGTAATGCCGAATGCAGAAACGCAAACAATGGCCCTTTCAGACATCCGCCCGCGATGGCGAAAACAGCGAGAATGATAAGAGGCACCTTCATGGCATAGCCTGGCCGCTTCGTCACGGGTGTACCCAGCGGACCAAAGAAGACGCGGAAAATCAACCGGAAGGTGTACAGCGACGTTAATCCCGCGCCGAGCATTCCTGCCATCCAGAACGCCGGATGTCCGCCTTGCGCCGACCACGCTTGCCAGATGATCAGATCTTTGCTGAAAAACCCGGCCGTGATGAACGGCAGCCCCGCCAGCGCGCAGCCTCCCGCCAGAAATGTCCAGAAAGCCACCGGCAATTCTTTTCGCAGCCCGCCCATCCGGAAGATGCTGTGCTCGTCGTCTACTGCGTTGATGATCACGCCGGCACCCAGGAACAAAAGAGCCTTGAAGAACGCGTGGGTGAAGAAGTGGAACATGGCGGCTTGCCACGCACCTACACCCAGCGCGAGGAACATGTAACCGATCTGGCTGATCGTGGAATATGCCAGAATCCGCTTGATATCGTGCTGCGTGAGGGCACTAAAGCCGGCAAGCAACAGTGTGACCGCACCTACAACTGCAACGGCCGACTGTGCGGCTGGAGCGAGCGAGAACAGAACGTGCGTGCGCGCGATCAGATACACGCCCGCCGTTACCATCGTGGCCGCGTGGATAAGCGCGCTGGTTGGCGTTGGGCCAGCCATGGCATCGGGCAACCAGACCTGCAACGGAATCTGCGCCGATTTGCCGACGGCACCACCCAACAGCAAAAGCGCTGCTGCAAACGCCAATGTGGATCCCGATGGCCACTGTACGGAAGCGCGCTGCATCAGGTCCTGAATCTGCAGCGTGCCCAGTTTCGTGAACAGCAAGAACAATGCGACCATCAAGGCGCAATCGCCTACGCGGGTCACGATGAACGCCTTGCGGGCGGCTAGTCCGTTTGCTGGGTCGCGATACCAGAAGCCGATCAGCAGATAGCTACACAAGCCCACACCTTCCCATCCGAGCAAGAGGAGGAGAAGGTTGTTTCCGAGCAGCAGCGTGATCATCGAGGCGACGAACAGGTTCATGTAAGCGAAGTAGCGGCTGTAGCTTTTGTCTTCGATCATGAACTCGGCCGCATAAATATGGATCAGGAAGCCAACAAACGTAACCACCAGGACCATGACGAGCGAGAGCGCATCGAGATAGAGTCCGACCTGTGGCTGGAAGTCCCCGACACTGATCCAGGTCCAGAGAACCTGCGTGTAAGCGTTGCCGGCCGGAGAGTTGGTTACGAAGCTGGCCGCGATCAGAGCTGTAACCAGGGCCGAGAGTCCGATGGACCCTATGCCCACGGCAGCAACGGCTCTCCGCGGCAAACGTGAGCCAAACAGGATGAGCAACGTCGCGCTGACGAATGGCAGAGTCGGAATGAGCCACAAATAGCTAATCACGTCATCCTCTCATTTCACTGATTGCGTCCACATCAAGGGATTCGAACCGGTGATAGATCTGCAAGACCAGCGCGAGTCCTACCGCTACTTCTGCAGCCGCCATGGCTAGAATGAACACAAACATTACTTGACCATCCGCCTGATGCCATCGAGACCCAGCAACTACGAATGCCAGCCCCGCCGCATTGAGCATGACCTCCAGGGACATCAGAACAAGAATCAAATTACGTCGTACGAGCAGACCGGTCAGCCCCAGCGAGAACAAGATCCCCGCCAGCATCAGCCCGTCCCTCATGGGTAACTGTGTCATGTTGAATCTCCGGTTTTTCGGCTTTGCGGAAGCCAAGGTGATATGCACCCACCAGCCCTGCCAGTAAAAGCATGGAGGCCAGCTCCACACCGATGATGTAAGGACCAAACAGGGCGATGCCAACTTCCTTCGGTCCAGTGGCGCCCGTGCCCAGACCTGCGGATGCACCTCGCGCCAAATAGACGACTTCGAGGATCAAAATGGCGGCCAGAATCACGGGGCCTGTCCAGATTCCCGGTGTCAGCCACTGTCGCTCCGTTTCTGAGTCCCTTCCCACGTTGAGCATCATCACCACGAAAAGGAAAAGCACCATAATGGCGCCTGCGTAAATGATGGCCTCGAGCGCCGCGACAAAGGGCGCCCCGAGCACGAAGAACACTACCGAGACGGCAAGCAGCGACACGATCAGGTACAGAAGCGCGTGAACTAGGTTCAAACGCGTCAGCATGAGGAGAGTCGAAATAACGGCGACCCCACCCGCGATGTAAAAAGTTGCTCCCATATTGACCTCACGGCAACAGCGAACGCACGTCCACAGGCGGTGTTTCATGTGCCGCCTCGCCCTTATTCTTTCCGCCGATCTGGACTCCAGCTACGCGCCAGAAGTTATAGCCCGGATACTTCCCCGGCCCACCGATCAGCAGATCCTCTTTTTCGTAAACCAGGTTCTTCCGGTGAAACTCGCCCATCTCAAAGTCCGGCGTCAGTTGGATGGCATAGGTCGGGCAGGCCTCTTCGCAATAGCCGCAAAAGATGCAGCGCGAGAAGTTGATGCGGAAGAAATCCGGATACCGCCTCCCGTTTTCGTCCTCGGTCGCCTGTAGCGCGATGCAGCCGACCGGACAGGCGACCGCGCAGAGGTTGCACGCGACACAGCGCTCGCCGCCATCCGGATCGCGGGACAGGACGATCCTGCCGCGGTAGCGCGGTGCGAGATACGGCTTCTGCTCCGGATATTGAACCGTGATCCTCTTCTGGAAGGCGTGAAGGAACACGTACCAGATCGTTCGAAGGATGCTAAACATTGACTATCTCCACAATAGGACCGCCGCGCCGGCCAACAGCACGTTTACCAGAGCCAGGGGCAACATCACTTTCCAGCCCCAGGACATGAGCTGATCAAATCGCGGGCGAGGCAAAGCCGCCCGCAACAGAATGAAGAATGAAATGAAGAAGAAGGTCTTAATCAAGAACCAGACCAGTCCGGGCAGAATCGGGCCCAGCCAACCCCCAAAGAATAGGACCGAGATCATCCCCGAAATCAGGGTGATTCCCATGTACTCTCCGACAAAAAACATGCCGAACTTCATCCCCGAATATTCGGAGTGATAGCCTGCCACGAGTTCGCTTTCGGCTTCCGACAGATCGAATGGGATGCGGCGGGTTTCGGCCAAACCGGCGATCAGAAACAGAACAAAGCCCGGAAATTGCGGGATCACGAACCACGCTTTCCTCTGCGCTTCGACAATGGCCGGCAGACTGAACGACCCCGCCAGGATCACAACCCCCATGAGCGAAAGGCCCATAAAGACTTCATAGCTCAGCATCTGCGCCGCGGCCCGCATCCCGCCAAGCAGAGCATACTTGTTGTCGGAGGACCATCCGGCGAGTACGAGGCTGTAAACTCCAAGCGACGACATCGCAAGAAAGAACAGCAGACCGATGTTCAGATCCGCGACTATGATTCCCGGGGCAACTGGAATCACCGCGAACGACATGAGCACGGTCACGAAGATGACGGCCGGCGCCAGGATGAAAACAGGTTTGTCCGCGAACGGAGCTACCCAGTCCTCCTTCATGAAGATCTTGATGGCGTCTGCGACGACCTGCAGGAGCCCGAAAGGCCCGGTTCGGTTCGGACCGTAGCGGTCTTGCCAGAGGGCGAGCAACCGGCGCTCTACATATATGAGAGAAGCCGCGATGGTCAGAGCCCCAATCACGATTCCGAGGATCGAAAGAAGCGGATACGGACTTGTCATTTCGCCCTCTCGATCTTGCCCCACGCGGGCATTGTGACTCCGCTCAGCGGTGCGATTCCGGCAGACAGGCACGCAACGCCCTGCGGAAGATCGGGTTGCAGACGCACCGGAAGGCGGAAGGTACCGCTCGCGCAACTCAGTTCGACTTCCGCACCCTCCCCCAGATCAGCGCAGTTGACGGCCACGTACGGCTTTGTCGCCAGCTCTGCAAGTCCTCGCGCTGCCATACTCAATTCCTCGGAGCCGATGAAGTGATACATGGGTAGCAGCAGCCACTCACCTTCGCGAGGCTCGAACGCGGGCGGGATAGCGCTGAACCAGGACTGGCCATTCGGTGCGACAGGCTCGAACATGCGAACACCTGCATCGCCGCCACGCAAAGGTCCGCCTGGTTCCTTTTGGTATGTATTAACCGCCTGAATGGAATTCCAGCCGGGCGACCAGAAAAACGGGATAAGAGGTGCTGGAGGTTTGTCCGGTGTTCCTTCCATCGAAAAAGACAGCGCTGAATCGGGATCCTCAGGTGTCTTCGGCTCAGAAATATTGATATTGACGAGCACTGCGGTCCGGCCGCTCTCGCGGTGCGGCGAGCGTGGGATTTTGGCTCCTGCAATTCGAAACGCGGCTGAGGGCGCCGCATAGGACGCCGGTGCGAGGTCGGGCAATGCCTTCGACAGAGCCGCAAGTACATCGTCCAGGTTCTGCCAGTCATCCGGCTTCAACCAGCGCCAGCTTGCGAGAACTTCGTTCTGCGGTGCAAAAACCTGGAAGAATCTCTGGGCGCGTCCTTCGCTGCTGATGAGTGTGCCATCGGATTCGGCGAAAGTTCCGGCCGGCAGTTCCAACTCCGCTTTTTCTGTAGTCGGGCTGGCCAGGTGATCAAGGACGATTACGTGTTTGGCAGCGCGGAGGAAAGCATCCACTTCGGCGGCGGGCGCACGTCGATAGAGATCATTCTCCAGGATAATCACCGTGTCCACGCGTCCATCGTTGACGGCTTCAAAGGCTGCCGTGAGCGGTGATCCGCCGATCAGAGCCGCGCCCACTGTGTTGCATTCGGGGGCTGTTAAGCTGAGTGCCGCGTGTGCTGCCATCGCCACATTGGCGGCCGCTTCCATGACCGCCTGGCTGGAGCAGCTCATGCCGGAAATCACGAGGGGCTTCTTCGCAGTTTTCAGGGCGTTCGCAATTTCAGCGGCTAACGGGAAGTCCTGGGCCGACGGCGATTCCGGATCGAGAGCATGGGCCACGGCAAAGCCCAGTCGGGCCAGATCATCAGGCGCGCCGCGGAAGGTAGCTGTAGCAACCTCGTCGAGGCGAGTGGCATACGGGGTCGCAATATACAGTGGGCCTTTCGAGTCCTGCAATGCATCCCGAACCCCATGATCCATCCACAACGGGATGTTCGCCCGCCTGGCAATCTCCATCGGTTGCTGGCGCACCGACTGCCGGAGAGACAGCGCCATTCTGGGGGCGACACTGGTGAGATCTTCACCCAGAATGAATACCGCGTCACACTCCTCGATTTCGCGCAATGTGGGCGTCCGCATGGGACCGCGCCGCAGAATCTCGATCATGCGGCCAGCCAGCTTCGCTTGGCCATCGGCCATTCCCGAATAGAACCGCCCCGGGCTCACAAGGGTCCGCAGAGCAAAATTCGCTTCAAGCGACGCGCGCGGCGAGCCGATGCCGATCACTCTGCCGCTGGCGGCCCGTTCATCCAGATGACGCCGAGCCTCCGCACTTGACACGGGTTTGCCATTGAGAAGAGGTTGCCGAAGCCGGCGTTCGCTGTTCACGAACTCATAGCCAAACCGCCCCCGGTCACACAGAAAGTAGCCGTTCACTTCGTGGTTATAGCGATTGACGATGCGCCGTAGAGCGCCATAGCGCTCACCGGCATCGATGTTGCAGCCCAACGCACAGTGGACGCAGACCGACGGAGCGAACTGCTGATCCCACTTGCGGGCGTAATGGTGCTTCAGGGTCTTATCCGTGAATACACCCGTCGGACAAATTTCGACGAGGTTCCCGCTGAACTCATTCTCCAGGACACCGTCTTCGTTCCGGCCAAAAAATACCGTGTTGCGCGAAGCGAATGCGTTTAAGTCTTTGCCGCCCGCGTAGTCGCGGTAATAGCGCACGCATCGGTAACACTGGATGCATCGGTTCGCCTCATGATTCACCAGCGGGCCCAGGTTCTGGTTGCGAAACGTGCGCTTGTCGAATTCGTAGCGCCGGTAGTCATGACCGGTCATGACGGTCATGTCCTGCAGATGGCACTCCCCGCCTTCGTCGCACACTGGGCAGTCATGCGGGTGATTCAGCATGAGTCCTTCAACGACGCCCGTACGGAAGGCGGCGGCCTCAGTATCCGCGATGGAGATACGTGTGCCCTCCGCAGCCGGCGTCATGCACGACATCACGATTTTGCCCTGCGAATCGTGCTCATCCTTGAAGAGTTTGACCGCGCATTGGCGGCAAGCGCCCACCGACCCCAAAGCCGGATGCCAGCAGAAGTAGGGCAGGTTCAAGCCTTGCGATACGCAGCCGTGGAGTAAATTCTCCTCGGGGTTCATCTCGTAAGGTTTGTTGTCAACGAAGACGGTAGCCATACTTATCTCCAGGGGCAACGGTGCTCAGCGATGTGGCGCCCAAAATCGGCGCCAAAGTATTTCATTGCGGTTTGCAGAGGATCGGCGGCGCCAGGTGCGAGTGCGCAGAACGTTTTCCCAGGACCCCACATGTCAGCTTGAGACGCAAGCTTGTCGAGGTCACCCGGTTTTCCCTGGCCGTCTTCGATCGACCGCAGAATGCGTTCAGCCCAACCCAGCCCGCTCCAGCAGGGCGTGCAGAATCCGCAGGATTCACGCGCAAAAAACTTCGTCATGTTCCATGCCATACCCACCGGACATGTATGGTCATCGAGAACGATCATTGTGCCTGTCCCCAAGCGGCTGCCTGCTTTGGGCATCTCAGTGAAGTCCATGGGAATGTCCAGGTGCTCTTCGACGATGAACGGCGTAGAGCTGCCGCCAGGCAGTAATCCGCGAAACTTCAGCCCGTCACGCATGCCGCCGGCGTGCTCTTCTAGAAGTTCGCGGGCTGTAGTTCCCATGGGTAGTTCCCAAAGGCCAGGACGCTTCACTTTTCCGCTGACACCGTATAGCTTCGTGCCGCCATCTTTCGTCCGGCTCAGGCCGTGGAACCACTCCGCACCGTTGTTGAGGATGTGGGGCACGCAGCTGATGGTCTCCACGTTATTCACAACCGTTGGTTTGCCGAAGAGGCCCACCACGACAGGAAAAGGCGGCTTTGCTCTGGGATTCGCGCGCTTACCTTCCAGAGCATTCATCAATGCGGTCTCATCCCCGCATATGTAACGGCCCGCGCTGAGGTGCAGATGTAATTCCAGGCTGTAGCCGGAACCGAGGATGTCCTTTCCCAGATAGTGACGTTCGTATGCTTCCGCGATGGCGCGTGAAAGCCGTTCCGCCGCCAGCGTGTATTCTCCACGCAGAAAGATGTATGCGATGTCAGCTTCGATCGCGAAGCCTGCGATGATTGCGCCTTCGATGAGTTGGTGTGGATTTCGCTCCAGGAGGAACCTGTCTTTGAACGTGCCCGGCTCCATCTCATCGGCATTGATAACCATGTAAGTGGGATTGGGTACGTCCTTGCCCAGCGGGACGAAAGACCATTTCAAACCGGTTGGAAATCCCGCGCCGCCCCGGCCGCGCAGATTCGCGTTCTTCACTTCGGCAGTGACCGTTCTCGGGGTCATGCCGCCCTTCAGCACCTTTCGGATCGCCTGGTAGCCACCGGCCTGCTCATAGGTCGGCAAATCCAGAACAGATCCATCCGGGCGGATATTTCCAGTGAGCGGTTTTTCGGTGGAGGTTGTCATTTGTAATTCTCGAGCTCCGCGTCGATTTTCAGCGGATCCAGATTGGTGTGCAGATCGCCGTCCACCATCAATGCGGGAGCATGATCGCAGCATCCGAGGCAGACGGTCGGCAGCAGCGTAAAGCGCTTGTCGGCAGTCGTCTCGCCCAACCCGACACCCAGGCGCTGCTGAAGATGTTCCCGTATCTGTTCGCAGCCCATGATCCAACAGCTCACGCTGTCGCAAACCGAGATGACGTGGCGCCCGACGGGCCTGCGATATATCAGGTTGTAAAACGTGGCAATGCTGTCCAGGTCCGTTGGAGACATGCCGATGTGTTCCGCGATGTCGCGCAGGCTCTCGTCGGACACCCAGCCGCGGTGTTTCTGCACGATTTTCAGCGCGTCTATGGAAACGGCTTCGCGCTTCGGATAGTGCGCCGCCTCGCTCTCAATCTCGTGAATTTCTTCCATCGTCAGCATCGCTTAAATCCTCAGCGGTCGACATCCGCCAACACAAAATCAAGGCTGCCCAAAATCACAACCAAGTCTGAAATCGTCAACCCCCGCGACAGGAGCGGGAGGGTTTGAATGTGTGCAAAAGATGGCGTTCGGATACGCGTGCGGTACGAAACGGTGCTTCCGTCGCTCACCAGGTAATAACCGTTGTTCCCCTTCGTAGCTTCAATGGCGCCGAGCGCTTCGCCGGGCGGGATCACCGGGCCCCAACTCACGCCCAGGAAGTGCGTGATCAGGGTCTCGATGTCGTGCATCGTGCGATCCTTCATGGGCGGAGTGGTCAGATGGTGATCCGATTTGTACGGACCCTCGGGCATATTTTTTACGCATTGCTCGATGATCCGGAGGCTTTGCCGCATCTCCTCGATGCGCACCGCCGCACGCGCATAGCAATCGCCGTTGCTGGCTGTGGGGATGTCGAACGCAAACTGCTCGTAGCTGCTGTAGGGCTGCTTTTTGCGGAAATCCCATTCCAGCCCGCACGCCCGCAGATTCGGGCCGGTCACGCCCCACTCGATTGCCTCGTCGACGGTGAATACGCCGATACCCTGAGTGCGCGCTTTGAAGATCGCGTTCCGCATAATCGTGCGGTCATACTCGATGAGCCGCGGCGGAAGGTACCGGATGAAATCGAGAAACATGTTCTGCCAACCCTTGGGCAGGTCCGCGGCTACTCCGCCGATGCGAAACCAGGCTGGGTGCATGCGCGCACCGGTGATCGCCTCAACCATGCCGAAAGCGCGCTCGCGATCGTTGAACGTGAAGAACACCGGCGACATCTGTCCCAGGTCCTGCGCGAACGTCCCGTACCAGACCAGGTGACTTATGATGCGAAACAGCTCCGAAAGCATCACGCGGATCACTTGCGCACGCGGCGGCACCTCGATTCCGGCCAACTTCTCAACGGCCGTCAGATAGGCCAGATTGTTCATCACCCCGCCGAGGTAGTCGATGCGGTCGGTATACGGGATGTAGCCGTGCCAGGACTGCCGCTCGCCCATCTTCTCGGCCCCGCGATGGTGGAACCCAATCTGGGGAATCGCATCGACAATCTCCTCGCCGTCAAGCTGCAGGGCGATGCGCAACACACCGTGCGTACCGGGGTGCTGTGGACCGATGTTGAGAAACAGGAAATCCGAGCCGTCTCGTTCCCGGCGCATCCCCCACTCCTCCGGACGGAACCGAAGCGCCTCCTGCTCGGCATTCTCCTTTTCGGGCGACAAGTGATACGGGTCCATTTCCGTCGCGCGAGCGGGGTGCTCTTTGCGCAGCGGGTGACCCGTCCAGCTATTGGGCATCAGAATTCGATTGAGGTGCGGGTGGCCGTCGAACGCGACGCCGAACATATCCCACACTTCACGCTCGTACCAATTAGCCGCTGGCCAGATGTGAGTGATCGTAGGCAGGGAGAGCCGGTCTTCGGCCAACGCTACCTTGAGGCGCAGGTATTCGTTCCTCTCGAATGAGAGGAGGTGATAAACGACGGTAAAATCGCTCGCAGGCTGTCCATCACGATGCGTCCTCATGCGCTCGTCAATTGCGGAGAGGTCGTAGAGCATCTTGTAGGGCTGCTCGGCCTCTTCCTTGAGAAAGCGCAGGAGCGCAGGCATGAGGTCCTTCGCAACCCAAAAGGTGGGTATATGGTCGTGTGTCTCCTGAGCCACCGCAGCCGGGCCAAACCGCTCTCGAATTTCCTCTGCGATTGTCGGAACGGCGATCATATTTCGTCGGTCTCCCGCAACACAGTCATCTTCTTACGCGAAGGCTGCATCAGGTCTCGCATCGACGGCATAGGCGCGCGAGTGGTTTCCTGAGGACCAACGACCCAACTCAGCGGGCGCCTCTCCGTTGCCACAGCCTGCCGCAGCAACAGCAGTCCTTCAAGAAACGCTTCCGGCCGCGGTGGGCAGCCCGGAACATAGACATCTACGGGCAGGAATTTATCGACGCCTTGCACGACGCTGTAGATGTCGTACATGCCTCCCGAATTCGCGCACGACCCCATCGAGATCACCCAGCGCGGCTCCATCATCTGTTCATAGAGCCGCTGAACGATGGGCGCCATCTTTAGGAACACAGTCCCGGCAACTACCATCAGATCTGCTTCCCGAGGCGTGCCGCGAATAACTTCGGCGCCGAAGCGCGAGACGTCAAACTTGCTAGTTATGCTGGTTGCCATCTCCACGTAACAGCAGGAGAGTCCAAAATTGAACGGCCACACCGAGTTTTTGCGGCCCCACTGCACCAGATCTTCGAGGCGGGACAGAACGATGCTCCGCCGCACCGTTTGTTCCAGCGGTTCCGGGTCCTGAATCGCGGTTAGTCCCGTTATGTCCGGCTTGGTTAATGTCCACTGCATGCGGTTCTCACCTTGCGCGCTGCGACTTCCTTGACCAGTCCAACGCCCCCACTCTCCACAGGTACAGCAGCGCCCCCGCCAGCGTTGCGACGAACAGCACAACTCCCCAATACCCCGCCCAGCCAACTTCGCGGGCCGCTCCGGCCCAGGCGTATATGAAGGCTGCTTCCAGGTCGAAGACAACGAAGAACATCGCCACCTGGTAGTAGCGCATCGAAAAACGCACGCGTGCGGATCCCTGTGAAACAATGCCGCCTTCGTACGGCTCGGCAGTGGCAGGTTCGGAGTGTCTTTGCCCTAAGACGTAAGAGACGGCGAGAACCGCTGCGACCAGAACAATGACGAAGGCGAAATAGACCAGCAGCGGCCAACTCATGTGCCTTGAGTCCTCTCAGTCGGAAAGGTACTGCACGCCGCGGATCTATGCGGTTTTCCATTCTCTGTGTCCTTGCGAAGTACGTTCATGTTGTCGCGGCCTCTAAGATGCTTCGTCTTGCCGAAGCTCCTGAACCAGTCCATGGCGCAGGGCAATTAAGCGCGCTGGGGAGCTCGTCCATTGGCTGCAGCAACCCGGGATCCCCACTCCATCAGTTGTTTCGTACAATCGTTGCGGTCGATCGTGCATTCGATCAGCGTCGGTCCGGTTCCATGAGCGAGCGCATCTTGAATGGCTGCGGCCAGTTCCTTTCCTGTGGTAGCGCGGAACCCTCGTCCATCACCATCAGTGGAATTGAATACGCTCATGATTCCCGCATGGTCCCAGTTCTTTATGTTGTTGTATGGCCCGTCGTGAATCTCCACTTCGATCGTGTATCCGCGATTGTTAACGAGAAAGATAATTACCGGCAGCTTGAGTCGGACCATCTGGCAGACCTCCTGTGCGGTCAGCTGGAACGATCCATCGCCCACCATCAGGACGATCCGCCGATCCGGAGCCGCCAAAGCGTATCCAAACGTCGCCGGCACGGACCAGCCGATGTGACCGTATTGCATTTCGATCTCGAACTTTGCACCGTCCGGGAGCGCCATGTTGAAGCCGTTGAACCAGGGAATCGCCGGTTTCGACGATCAACGTTGTATTTGGATCGATAACGTCTTGAATCTGACGGCACATTTCAGCCCGCGTCAGCGGAGCGTCCGGGTCGGCTATTGGTGGTTGGGCAGATTCAAGCTGGGTACGCCGGAACTCAATCAAGGTTGTTGCGTTCCTGGGGTTCTTTCTCGCTGCCTCCGCGAGTGCCGCCAGAAAATCGTTCAGGAATACGTCGTTATAAGTGACTCCAGCGACGTGAACACGATCCGGATCTACATGGATCGTCTTGCTCACTGCTGGTTGTGAGGACCATCCGACGGTTGTGTAGTCATTGAAGATGGGTCCGGCAGCTAGTACTGCGTCAGCCGATTCAACCAGCTCGCTGCAACCTGGACTGCCGACTGAACCGAGATAACCGCCGATGTGCTGCGCGTGCTCTTCCGGGAAGAAACCTTTCGCGCTGGGCATGACGGCGACACCGCAGCCGACTGCCTCAGCGAGGTCGTGAAAGGCTCTCACTCCGCCGTATGGTCTGAGCCTGGGTCCCGCGAGAAGAATCGGCCTGACCGCCTTTTGAAGAAAGGCGCTCGCAGCATCCACTGCTGCGCCCAATGAAACTGGATCACTTTCAGGTAAGTCCAAAAGCGAGGCGCGCGGCCCGGGCGCCGAGCAAAGAGCCCCAGACAAGTTACAAGGTATTTCGATATAGACAGGCTTTCTGTTTCGGAAGGCAGCGCGAATAGCTTTATCAATCAGCCAGGGAGCTTCTTCGGGGTGAGTTATTGCGACCGCCTCACACGTAATGTGGCGCGCCATCTCGAATTGATAGCGGAAGTTCAGCGTCCCCAACGTGTGGTGTAACAGATGATAGGCACCGAGATCGTTTGTGTTTGGGCTGCCGGAGATGAGTATCACAGGAAGGCTCTCAGCATATGCCGAGGCAAGAGCGTTGAATGCCGACAAGGCCCCCACGGTGTAAGTGACTACACAGGCTGCAGCACCATGCGCGCGCGCATAACCTTCGGCAGCAAATCCACAATTGAGTTCGTTGCAACAGTAGACCTGCCTGACGTTCTCGTTCAGAAGAAGCTGATCCAAAAGAACAAGGTTGTAATCCCCTGCTACTGCAAAGTGATGCTTAAGCCCGATCTGCTCAAGCCTGGTTGCCAAATAACTGCCTATCGTAACTGTGGAAGCGGACGAATTACCGTTTGCTTTTGCTGTCGACCAGTGTTTTTGTGCTGCCAACCGCTTCGTTCTCGGTTGAATCGTTGTGGTCATAGGTTCCTGTCTCTTCCGTTGCAGTAGAAAGCACGTCGCGGGCCAATCACAATCAGCGGCGGCACCGCCAGCAAACGGTGCGAAGTAACGGATTTCCAGTCGGGCAATGACGGCATGGTGTCCGCGATGTAAACGCTTCGGTGTCAATATTCCGACCTCCTGCCAAGTTCTCGGCATTTCCTCGACTCTGCGTACCAAGTCGGCGAAGCAACCTCATCGCAAGCTCTGGAGCGCCTCCAGCGTCAGGAGATTGACCTAATCATCACTAATATGCGGATGCCGGGGACTTCCATTATTCCGGCCCCTCGCACTGATTTGGCAGACGGATTGCCTTGACATGTTCGGAACGGTTCTTAAGGAGGGGGGCGTTCGAATGAATGATTGCGCGAGTTCTCAATTATGACGGCCCAGCGTTGGTCGAGGTTCCGGTAGCGCGTCCGGAACTCTCGATGCCACCAACGATCGCGTATGAGGGAGCCGGCCTGTTCATGCTCAAGGAGGTGCTCAAACGGACGTGCTTATGGCCATCAGGCAGGCAAGCTTGAGCGCAAACGCGCTCATCGCGCTGCTGACAGGCCCTACCTTATTCAGCGGGCACGCAACAATGGATTCGGCGGCACTTTCCCGACAAGTTGGCGCTGCCGACAAACACGATTGGCTCCTGCAAGCCAGGGCCCGTAGTGGCGCATAAACTGCGGCCCGTTCATTGTCCAGCCCGTCATCCTGAATTAGTGTGCTGCAGCGCTTCCCCTCAAAGCGACAGGAGTCAATCCGCAAATCGAAGAAATGATTGCAGCAGTCTATTCGCTGCGACAACCTCAACCTCGAGTTTGGATTTGATGCATTTTGTCGCCCCACAGCCTAGATAGGCGAAGATTAGGACTGCTAAACAAGTGCAATCAAGTGTTACCATGCGCCCACGGTTGCTCTCGTGCGGTCTCCGAACTCAGGTACAAGAATTTGCCGGTAACGATCGTTTCGGACCAGGAACGTGTGATACACCCTAAGAGAGATGGCCGTTGTCAATTCTTGGGGACAAGCGCCGCACGGGATGTGGCTAGACTAAAATGTCTTCCGGTATGGGAAAACCGCGAGCGAATGCTGTCGTCTGGCTGGCCCTCCTGCTGGCATTCAGCGCTTGCGCTTTGGCGTTAGATCCCTCACTCGACATTAACCAGTACGCGCACACCGCGTGGAAGATTCGCGAAGGCTTCACCAAGGGCACCATCTTTTCAGTGGCGCAGACGCCTGATGGTTATCTGTGGCTGGGCACGGAATTCGGGTTGGTCCGCTTCGATGGTGTCCAAGCCGTTCCGTGGCAACCGCCAGGCGGTGGGCAACTTCCCAGCAATTGGATCAATGCCCTCTTGGTTGCGCGCGACGGCACTCTTTGGATTGGCACAGAGAAGGGGCTTGCCAGTTGGAAGGACGGCAAGCTTACGGAATATCCAGAAGTTGCCGGGTCCGTCGTTACTTCACTACTGCAAGATGCCGAAGGAACGCTTTGGTTTGGGGTCAGGGACCCCGGCAGACTCTGTGCCGTCCGAGTCGCCAAGACGGCGTGCTATGGAGCCGGGAGTCTCGGCTGGTCCGTACCTGCCTTATACCAGGACCACGAAGGCAATGTATGGGCCTCGGCTCAAACGGGTCTGTGGCGATGGGCGCCTGGTCCTCCACAGTACTACCAGTTTTCCGGTGGCCGAGTTGAGGCCAGGGCGCTAATCGAAGGCGGTAACGGCGCACTCTTGATGGCAACCGGTATTTCCGGCCCGCTCTCGGGTCCGGTTAATGGTTCGATCGAAGGGCTGAAACAGCTTGTGGGCGGGAAAATTCGGGACTACGCACTTCCGGGGTTTGCCGGGCAGTTCACGCCCACTTGCCTGTTCCGGAGCAGCGATGGCAGTTTGTGGGTCGGCACTGCTGAAGGTTTGTTGCACCTGCACCGGGGCAGGATTGATCGATTCTCAGTCACCGACGGTCTCTCCGGCAATTTCATAAGGAATATTTTTGAAGATCGCGAAGGGAATGTCTGGGTCAGCACAGAAAACGGGCTCGATCGGTTTCATGAATTCGCGGCGCCCACAATTTCGGTAAACCAGGGTCTTTCAAGTTCCGCAGTTTACGTGCTGCAAGCGACCCCGGATGGAAGTATTTGGATTACCACGGCGAATGGGTTGAATCGCTGGCAAAACGGGCATGGGACCGTTTACGGCAAGCAAAGTGTGCCGGGCCAAAACAGGCCAACCGATGAGCGAGAGCTCATCATCAACGCGAGGGTAACAGAAATCGCGAACAGCGGACTTCGAAGCACGGCTTATTCGCTGGGGCAGGATGATCGGGGACGGCTGTGGGCTGGAAGTCGCGAAGGTGTGTTCTACTTCGACCATGGCCGGTTTTTCCTAGTTCCTGGCGCCCCAGGCGGGAATGTACTCGCAATCGCCGGAGATGAACACGGGAAGGTTTGGATCAGCAACCTCGACCACGGCCTTTTCTATTCCACGCCAGAGGGCGCCGTTCAGGGTATTCCTTGGGCTCAACTCGGACACAAGTATGCGGCGGCAGCTTTGCTGCCCGATCGGTTGCAGGGCGGCCTATGGCTCGGATTTTTTGACGGTGGAATAGCTTACCTCAAGGACGGCCAGCTCCGCTCTTCCTACAATGTCGCTGATGGGCTGGGCAATGGCTCAGTGAACGACCTCCAACTTGGTTCGGACGGTGCCGTGTGGGCAGCGACCGAGGGCGGCTTGAGCAGGGTGAAAGACAGCGCGGTCAGGACTCTTACCAGTAGGAATGGCCTGCCCTGCAACGCCGTTAATTCGGTGATCGAAGACAATGATCATTCCTTCTGGTTGTACATGGCCTGCGGCCTGGTGCGGATTAAGCGTTCCGAGTTGGACGCGTGGGTGAGCGATTCGAAGCGGAGCGTCCAGACCACGGTTTTCGACAGCTCCGACGGCGTGAGGAGTCGTGCCCTTGCCGGCGGCCACAGCCGATTGGTGGCCAAGTCGCCAGATGGGAAAATATGGTTCTCACCCCCGGACGGGGTTAGCTTCATCGACCCGCGGCACCTCCCGTTCAACCCGCTGCCACCTCCTGTCTACGTCCAACAAATCACCGTTGATGGCCAGAAGTATGATGCCTCACAGGGCTTGCGCCTGCCTCCGAGGGTACGCAATCTCGCCATTGATTACACGGCGCTGAGCCTGGTTGCGCCGGAGAAGATGCATTTCCGATTCAAACTTGAGGGTCAAGACGATGACTGGAGAGAAGTGGCCAACCAGCGCCGGGCGGAATACTCGAATCTGCCGCCGGGAAATTACCGCTTCCGCGTGATCGCCAGCAACAACAGCGGGGTGTGGAACGAGGAAGGCGCGTCCTTGGATTTCGCGATTGCGCCGGCATACTACCAGACGAACTGGTTCCGCGCACTGTGCGCGGCCGCTATCCTTGCATTACTTTGGACGGCTTATCGACTGCGGGTTCGGCAACTGCGGCATCAGGAAAAGAAGCTTCGAGATGTGATTGAAACCATCCCGACATTTGCCTGGACCGCTCTGCCCGATGGTTCGATCGACTTCGCCAATCGTAACTGGGAGGAATATTCCGGTCTCTCGACCGAAAGGACCGCTGGCTCAGGTTGGGAAGCCGCCGTTCATCCGGCAGACTTGAAGCGACATGCGGAGAAGTGGCGCGCCTGCGTGGCGAGTGGCGAACTGTTCGAAAGTGAGGTGCGCTTCCGGCGTGCGGACGGAGAATACCGCTGGTTCCTAGTGCGCGCCGTGCCCCTGCGGGGTGGGCGAGG
This sequence comes from uncultured Acidobacteriaceae bacterium, assembly GCA_963794545.1. Taxonomy (GTDB): domain Bacteria; phylum Acidobacteriota; class Terriglobia; order Terriglobales; family Acidobacteriaceae; genus Bog-257. Next base: position 865,164 of record CAWCEH010000003.1, on the reverse strand, counting down.
CAAGATCCTCAAGTGGTACGGTACCTCGACCGACATTGAAGATCGCAAGCGGGCCGAACAGCTACAGTCAGACCTCGCACACGTGAATCGCGTCAGCATGATGGGCGAGCTCACCGCATCGTTGGCACACGAGATTAAACAGCCTATCGCTGCTACCGTCTTCAACGCGAACGCCTCCTTGCGATGGCTTAGGCGCGACCAGCCTGATGTGGAAGAGGCGTGCCAAGCGACAAGAAGAATTGTAGAGGACGGAATGCGTGCCGGTGACATTATCGAGCACTTACGGTTGTTTTACAAGAAGTCTTCTTCTCCAAAACGTGAGTTGGTGGAGGTGAACGAGATTGTCCACGAAATGGCCATGCTGCTGTGGGGCGAGGCCAACCGGTATGCAATTTCGATAAGCACGGAGCTTGTCGCCGACCTTCCCAAAATTACCGCGGACCCTGTGCAACTGCAGCAGGTACTCATGAACCTCATGCTCAACGCCATCGAGGCGATGAAGGAGACAGGCGGAGTACTTACGGTCAGCTCGCAACTGGACCAGGACGGCCGAGTGCTGATTTTGGTGAGCGACACCGGAGTGGGGCTGCCGACCGAAAAGGCCGACCAGATCTTCAATGCCTTCTTTACGACCAAGCCGCAGGGCTCCGGCATGGGTCTGGCGATCAGCCGTTCCATCGTTGAGTCGCATGGCGGCCATCTATGGGCAACACCCAACTCTGGGCGGGGCGCTACCTTTCATTTCACCTTGCCGACCGCTGCCGAGGTCGTGCAACTGCCCGGCACAGGAACGGGATTCCGGGCGTCATCCGAGGAGAAATAAGCTTCACAATCACAGTAAAGGAACGTAGATGGGAAGCCCTTGACCGCATCAGATGGTAACAACCGAAGCGCAAGCCTCGCCCTGAAATGGGTCCTACGCTGAGGTCTTGTTTTGGTATCACGTCCCGGTGGCGCGCAGTGGGACCTCCTCGCCTGCCGTTGGCAAAGTGAAGTAGAAAGTCGCGCCTCGACTGGAGTTGGAGGTTGCCCACAAACGACCGCCATGCGACTCGACGATGGAACGACTAATTGTCAGACCCATGCCGGAGCCCTGCGGTTTAGTCGTAAAGAACGCGTTGAAAATTTCCTCCGCTTTTTCGGCCGGCAATCCCACCCCGGTGTCGCTGACCGAGATCAACAGATGACCATCCTGGTCCAGTGCCGACTTAATCCTAAGTTCACCAGCTGTGTCCTTCATCGCTTCAATGCCGTTGAGCATGAGGTTCATCAACACCTGCTGCAGTTGCACGCGATCGGCCCTGATTCTAGGAAGCTCGACTGCAAGGTCGGTCCGCATAGAGATTGAATACCGGTTGGCCTCGCTGCGCAGCAGGGCAGGCATTTCACGCAGGACTTCGTTCACATCAACCAGCTCTCGCTCCGCTGGAGCACTTTGCCTGTAGAGGGACCTCAAACGGCTGATAACTTCTGCCGCGCGGTTCCCGTCCCGCACGATCCTCATGGCCGCCGTGCGCGCCTCCTGCACATCTGGTTCGTCCCGCGCGAGCCAACGCAAGCAGGCATTGGCGTTATTGATTGCCGCAGCGATGGGCTGCCTTAGCTCATGCGCCAGGGAGGCAGACAGCTCTCCCAGCATGCTGACCCGGTTCACATGTGCGAGATCCGCCTCTAGCTGACGCAATCGCTCGCGCTCTTCTTCAGCCCGCTTGCGCTCGCTGATGTCGTTGTTGGTCACGAGGATCGCAATCGGCGCGCTCTTGTCGTCGCGCTGCAATGACCACCGGCTCGCAACTGTCAGCTGGGTTCCGGACTTCTTTGTATGCACGAGCTCGCCTTCCCAGCGGCTTGTGCGCATCAACTCTTCCTCGATTTGGTGAAGGGGCGTCGGAAAGACCGTGTTAAGCAACTCATGAGCCACCTTGCCGACCGCTTCTTCTGCCGTCCAGCCGTACAGCTCTTCGGCGCCACGATTCCAGTACTTGATAATTCCATTCATTTCACGGACGAAAATCGCGTCATGCGTCAAACTGAGAAGATTAGCCTGCTGCCGAAGAGTTTGTTCGGCGCGCTTGCGCGCGGTGATATCGCGGACGGCAGCGGAGACCAGCGTGCCCTCCTCCGTCTCTAGCGGACTGAGGCTGATCTCGACCGGAAATTCCTTTCCGTCTTTCCGCCGTCCGTACAAATCCAGACCCTCTCCCATCGGCCGCATCCGAGGCTGGGTAAAGAACGCGGCGCGATATTCAGGGTGTCGGGCCCGAAACCGTTCCGGCGCAAGGATCTCAATCTTCTGCCCCAAGAGCTGTTCCCGCTGATAGCCAAACAGTTTCTCCACCTGGGCGTTGACCAACACGATCTCGCCCCGCCGATTCGTTACGATCATGGCATCCGGAGCGGCTTCCAGAAGCCCACGGAATTTCTGCTCGGCTTTCTTGCGCTCGGTGATGTCCGTTATCGCCCCCATGAATTCCAAGTCATCCGGTTCGCCGGGCACCGACGGATGACCCACAACGCGAACGTACTTCACAGAACCATCCGCCATAAGCAGCCGGTGTTCAAAATCAAAATCTTTCCTCTCCCGGGACGCAGCATCGACTATCTTCTGAACCAGCAGCCTATCTTCCGGGTGAGTTCGCTGCCGTATCAGTTCCAGCGTAGGTTGGCCTGCTGGTTCAAATTCGAAGATCCGAAAGGTCTCCTCGGACCAGAAAATCTCTCCACTCGATACTTGCCAGCCAAAGCTGCCGGTGTGGCTTAACCTCTGCGCTTCCGCTAAATAGGCCTCGTTGCGTTGCAGCGCCTCCTCGGCCCGCTTACGCTGGGATCGCTCCTCGGCTTCGCGCAATGCCCGGCGAACTGAAGGCCCAATTCGCGAAAGGCGCGTCTTGAAGACATAGTCTGTGGCCCCCATTTTGAGGGCTTCGATCGCCATTTCTTCGACCAGCGTCCCAGACACGAAGATGAATGGAAGCTCCGGACAAACTTCTTGCGCAATTTTCAAGGCAGAAATGCCATCAAACAAGGGAAGCGTGTAGTCCGCCAGGATCAGGTCAAATCCACCCTGCTGAAGTAATGCGACGAAGCCGGCCTGAGTGTCTGCCCGTGCCACGTCGCAGACAATGCCTTCGGCTTCCAGGCTTGCCTGAACAAGCTCTGCGTCCCTAGGTTCGTCTTCGAGATAGAGAATTCGCAACAGTAAAATCCCTAGTTGGTTTCAATCAATTTCAGCCCAGATCGCCCATACCGGCAGGCCTGTCGCCACCTGGATTTTGCGACTACCGTTTGCTATTTCTTTTTCACACTCCCAGGTGGTGGCTCGTTGATGACCGCCCAGAAGACCCCGAGTTCCTTGATGGCGTTCACGAATTCGTGGAAATCCACAGGCTTCACCACATACGCGTTTACGCCCAGTTCGTAGCTGGCCACCATGTCCTTTTCTTCATGCGATGACGTTAGCACGACCACCGGAATCATCTTCAGTTGTTCATCCCTCTTGATCTGCTTCAGCACTTCGAGCCCATCGACCTTCGGCAGTTTCAGATCGAGCAGGAGGACCGCGGGATTCTCGCGAGCGCGTCGCATGAAGTTCCCCCGGTAATATAGATAATCCAGCGCCTGCTCGCCATCGGCAGCGACCACGACCTCGTTCGCGAGATTGTATTCATCCAAAGCCGTCAACGTAAGCTCAACGTCTTTCTGGTCGTCTTCGACAAGTAAAATGCGTCCTATAGTTTCCATTTTCTCAGTTAGCTCCCGTGATTTTGGAAAGTGAGATGTAGAAGGTGGCGCCGCCATTCACCGTGCTTTCCGCCCAGACACGGCCGCCATGCCGGTGTATGATGCGTTGAACCGTGGCCAAGCCGATACCGGTACCCTCGAAAGCCTCCTGCGGGTGAAGCCGCTGGAAGACGCCGAACAGCTTGTTGGAATATTTCATGTCGAATCCGACCCCGTTGTCTCGAACGAACAGCACTATGTGGTCCCCCCTCTGTTCCGTGCATCCGATTTCGATTTCGGCCTGGGGCCGTGTGCGGGTGAATTTTACAGCGTTGGAAATAAGGTTGACCAGCGCCAGCCGCAACATGGCGCGATCTCCATACCACTCGGGTAATGGATCTATCTTCCAGACGATCTTGCGATCGTTAGCATCCTGGCCGACCTCGGCCACGGCTTCTTGCACGAGCTGCCTCAGGCTGACGGCAGAATTGTGTGCCTCGGCACGGCTGATCCGAGAAAACGCGAGCAGGTCGTCGATCAGGCTGCCCATCCGATTTGCCGCTTCCAGGATCATCGTCAGGTACCGCTGACTCTTTTCACTGAGAGATGCAGCCGCGCTCTTGCGCAGAAGCTCGGCAAAACCTGCCGTGTGGCGTAGTGGAGCGCGCAGGTCGTGGGATATGGAATAGGCAAAGGCTTCCAGCTCCTTGTTGCTGGCTTCGAGTGCGCTGGAACGTTTTGCAAGCTCCTGGTTGAGCGCTTGGATCTCCTCCTCCCAGAGCTTTCGTGCGGTGATGTCGTTGCCGGTTTCAAGAATCGCGACCGGGCGGCGCTGTTCATCACGTCGCAGAGACCACCGGCTCGCCACGATTACTTCAGCGCCGTCCGCCTTGGTGTGCTTGAGTTCGCCCTCCCATCGACCTGTCTGCAGCAACTCCTTCCAAACTTCCTCGAACGGCTTCGGAAAAACCGTGTGCAGCAGATCCCCAGGTCGCTTGCCAATCGCCTCCTGTCGTGTGAATCCGTAGAATTCTTCCGCTCCTCGATTCCAGTAGGTGATGATCGCATTCATATCCCGCACGAAGATGGCATCGTACGTGAGGTCGAGCAAGCTGGATCTCTCCTCTACTTCGACCTTGAGCCTATCCCGAGTCTGGCGAAGATCTTTCTCGACGCGGCGTCGAATCGTAGCGAACCACGTGATGAGTGAAGCGAATGAGGCAAAGACGATGAAATATGGGATCTCCTCGGCTTCGACGGACAGGATGGTGTAAAGCGGCGCGACGAAGAAGTAGTTCAAGCCCATTAAGGACAGGACCACTGCCAACACCGCAGGTCCTAGCCCTCCAAACCAGGAAGCCATTGCGACCGCAAAAAGAAGCAGCGGAACCGAGGCGTCCGGGGAATGGAAATGCTGCAGAAGCAGCGCCGCCGCCAATGCGACACCGACGGAAACAACCGCAAGCCCGTAGCGTTGGAGATACATCAGTCGCCCCGGCCCCGATTGTATCAAGCAGTTGCGCCAGGGAGCCCGGCAGCGGCGGCTATACTTGGCAGCAGCCCTCCAGATACGGATGGCCGGATGCGCTGGTTTTGTGGGAGTAACTCCGATCCGCTTTGTGATCGCGGACGGCATTGTAGCGATGGAAGGAAACGGGCCTCTTAACGACACCCCACGTCTTATGGGAAAGATTGTGCTCGCGGATGACCCGGGTGGCTGCTGACATTCATCGACCAGGTTGGAGACGCGGGCAATGCTCCCGCGACTCCCTTCCAGGTGGTGCCCGAGTTTCGATATCTTCATGCTTTTTGACCCCGCCCATAGGCTCCGTCGCTGTAGCTGAGTCTCAGCGAAGTGCTGCATTGCGCCTATCGAGGTGTAGTTGCTTGGTTGGGTCTTAGGTTAGTGGTGAATGCCAACGTGTTGGCAACAGCCCAGCATTCCGGCACGCTCCGGCATCATTGCGCTTCATTCCGTCAGTTATGTGGCTTCCTGCTCAGACACTTGCGAGCCAGAGTGCCTGGTCCTGCTCGGTATCTCGTTTGCAACTTAATGGGGGCGGGCGGCCGATTCTGGGCCGGTGGCGAGGTCTTGCCACTAGAGCGGAGGAAAGCAGGCATGCAGTATGTGAGCCAAGCATCAGGCTGTGTTCCGCGTTTTTTGCATTGCGGCACTCGCAGTTGTAGCAGTCCCTGCCGAAGTGAATGGTCGGTGCGACGACCCTAATTCTCGGGAAAACCCGGGACGGTAGGTCGTTCAGCACAAGATGCAACGACGGTGGAGAAGAAAATTCAATGAGCTTACAGGAGATTCGTCAGTGAAAAACAAGTGGATTTTCGCACTCGCATTCATATTTTTGTTCTCGATGGCTGCATTCGCGCAGGATTTTCCACGGTTTGAAGTGGATGCCGGCTATTCCCTTGTTAACTTTCATCCCAACTTCGCCCCTATCACCAGCTTCAACTTGAATGGCGGCGGCGGTGGGGTTGTTTATAACCTGACGTCATGGATCGGCATTAAGGGAGACCTCATGGGGTACGGAACCTCCAGCGGATTCAAGAACCAGATTAAGGATCTTGGGTTTGGCGGGTCGGCTAGTGGCAACCTGTTCACCTACATGTTCGGTCCCCAGATCAAGAAACACTCGGGCAAGTTACAGCCCTTTGCAGAAGGCCTATTCGGGGGCGCGCACACCAACGCTTACGGCACGATTCTGAAGGCGAAGGGCGACCTGGTTAACGGCAGTGGCAGTAACAATGGGTTCGCCATGGAGTGGGGCGGCGGTTTGGATTGGGCAGTGGCTAAGAACGTTCAGATCCGGCCGGTTGAGGTGGATTATCTGTACACCCACTTTGGATCGAATCACGTCGTTGGGTACTCCGCCAATCAGAATAACTTCAAGTACGTCACTGGCGTTAACTTTACCTTCGGCAGCAAGTGAGAAGCATCTCGATTACAACTCTCCATTACTCGGAGGATTTTTCATGTTCCGTATGCACCATCGGCTTCTGGTTGGTCTCATGTGCGCAAGTTTTCTCGTCGCTCCGGCCCTGTCCGATGGGGCGGAGTTGAAGGAACAGACCGTGAAGACCTGGGACGCGTACCTCCAGACGGTAGATTCGCAGATGCGCGGCCGCCTGCAAGGCAACTTTCTCTGGGTTGACGAGGATCCGGACCGCGCTGAACAGGTTCGCGCGGGTAAGATTCTGGTCTCGCCTGTCGGTAAGAAAAATCCCAAGCCGGTGCCCTCCGGCTTGATCCACGATTGGGTAGGAGCAACCTTCATCCCAGGCGCCCGGCTTGAAGACGTTTTGTCTGTGGTTCGCAATTACGGTCATTACAAGGACTTTTACAAACCCATGGTTGTCGATGCCAAGCCGCTTGGCACTGAGGGAAGCTGCGACAAGTACTCGATGCGCGTGGTGTACAAGGAGAGTGTAGCCGAGACTGCACTCGACACCGAATACCAAGCCTGCTATCTCCAGCTCGACGAACTACGTTGGTCTAGCACCGCGCACTCCACGCGCGTGCAGGAGATTCAGCACTACGGCCGGCCTGATGAGCAGGACCTTCCACCAAACCAAGGCAACGGCTACGTCTGGAGCCTCTACACCGTTACCAGGTGCGAAGAGAGAGACGGTGGCGTCTATGTTGAGCTGGAGGCGATTGCCCTCAGCCGGGACATTCCAGTCGCGTTGCGCTGGATGGTCGATCCGATTGTGCGTAGGGTCTCGAGGAACACGCTGCTGACCTCTCTTCAACAGACGGAAGAGGCCGTGCGTTCAACAGCCGCAACCGCAAGTCGAACAGCAAGGCCCTCCATCGTCGCGACCAGGAACACTCAAGGCACAGTCACTCCGACCGGCAGGATAGGAAACAGCTACGCCTCACGCCAGAAGCCTTGACCACGAGCGGGGTGGAACTCCAGTGCGCTTTGGTGTCAACTAGTCAGCAATCGCCGAGCCTCCACTGAGGGCAGTTGCTTCTCCGGAGGAAGCAGCCGGGCTCCGACAGAGGTATAAGTCCTATTGTGACCTATTTACGAGATGGTAGGTTTCCATTGGCGCTTGGCCTCTCACTTGCGAGTTATCGAGTGTGCGACAGGTCTCTACGTTCGCCCAGCGGTCGCTGCTACTGTTCGCAGCTTTCGTGATCTTCTGTGGGAGTGTCTTTGCCTCGAGTCCGAAGGATGCCAAAACGCTTTCGGTCGTCGTGACCGTTATCGACGAGAAGAACGAGCCCGTGCCGGACGCCACAGTGGAAGTCCGCTCCAGCAACAAGTCTCTCGTTACCTTGGCAACTGACAGGTCTGGCAAGATCAATCTCAGTTTTCCGGGTGCGGGAGTTTATGCCCTAGCCGTCAGCAAGAAGGGCTACCTCAATACCGGGACAACGGTCGAAGCCGGGGCTGACAATCCCGTTCAAAACTTGGACGTTGTCATGAGCAGTGCGGCTCTCAGTCAGCAAAGCGTCACGGTGACGAGTGAGTCGAACAACCCGGTTACTGAAACCGAGGGCAGCCAGAAGACTTTGCCTCTGGAACAGGCAAAGATTAGTTCGACCCGTCCAGCAACTCTGGCCGATACATTGCCTCTCATAGCGGGGATCGTGCGCGCCAAGGACGGCAGCGTGCGGATCGCGGGCTTCGGGGAAGATCACAGTGCGCTTCTAGTCAACTCCGTGGATGTCACCGATCCTGCCACTGGCAGTTTCGGGCTGAGCGTATGTGACCGTCAGCGGTGACAGCATGATCGGTACATGCACAAATGAAGAAGTACCATTTGAAGAAAAGCTGGCCTTCAGTGCAGCGGCACTCAGGAGACTGATACAGTATTTGTTCCCGAGGTTAGGATGACTCTTGTTTAGCCGAACAGCTCCGATGAGACGCTTCTTATCCCGCCACTAAACACTCCAGGGCCCGAGGCCACCCGGGCTGCATTGATCTCACGGGCCTATTTTGGGGCTTTCGGTGTAAGCCTGCGCAGAAGGAATTCCTGGGCCAAGCTGCTGATCACGCGTTCGGCGGTGCCAATGGCAAAGTTCCCGAACACCAGGCCTGCCCCGCGATTCGACTGGGGATAATAGGCGTTCGAAATGGCAGACGATGCCAAGTCGCCACCCAGGCTTGAGTAATTTGGCTGTAGATGCCCGTTGTCTCCCCGGCAGACAAAAGGGTTAGAGAGTGCGTGGAAAATACGAGATGTCTTTGTTCCCGTGCCTTGGTAGAAGTAACGTGGATCCTGGTGCAGAAGCGATGGCAGGATCGCTCCGCCAATCATGATGTCGGTAAAGCCGGTGGCAGCGGTGGCTCCAAATCGCTGGCCGTATCCCTTCGCGCCCTGCTGGAAGTCCGGGCTGTCTGCAGCCTGGCGTATGCCAGCAACGAAACCTATGCCCATGGCGGTGACTGGATCAGTGGCGACTTTCATAGCAAGCTGGAACTTGAGTTTTGTAGTCAGCGGCTCGGGATTCCGATCGTAACTAACATAAAAATTGGGGATGAAGCCCAGGACGCGCTGCTTTTCCTGCAATGCGACCTGTTCGGTGGCAACCTCTACCGGCGAGTAACCTACATTAACGTTGGTTTGTACCCCTTCAAGCCGGAGTTTGCAGCCAGTTAGGATTTTGTACTGGCCTGGCTCGAGCACAAAGGAGGGTGAGGTCCAGTCTGCAAATCCATTGGCATGGATCGTAACTTGGTAAGGGATTCCCGACCTGACATCGCGCAATTCAAAGAAGCCATTCTCGTTCGCCACGGCGGAATAGCGGTCGCTGGATTCAGGGCCTTGCAGAACCACAGTGGCGCCCGGAACGGGGTCGTCGTTCGGATCGGTTACCGTTGCAGCAATGCTGCCGGGCCGCGCTTCTGGGGTAGGGACCTTTTGTGCCAGCGTCGGGGTCGCCAACATCAATGCAAGCCCCAGACACAGCAGAAAGGACTGGACCGCTTTCAACAGATTCATAATGTACCTATGCATATTCAAAGCATCACCCTTGTGGTCTGCACCAGTAACTAAATTCGCGGTCGACCTGGTTCAAGCATTTCGCTTAGCCATCTGCGCTGCAGCTAACGTGCCACGGCAGTTGCCTCTAAGCTATTGAAGGGAGGAGTCGTTCGAGCAACGGTGAGCCGGTGGGCTGCCGGAATATTAGGCAGTGACAGACCGTGGGCATCGTGCGACCAGCTTGGCTGTGGCGGGAGTTATCCCTGAGGTGTTCGCATCGGATGGAACGCCGAGTATTGTGCCTTGGACAGAGCGGTTCCATCTTCTGCCCAGGATAGGCTGGGGATGAGAATGTACAACGCTGCCGCAATTGCCAGAATCAGCAGCGCAATTTTCGTTATCTTTATGATTTGTCCTAGTTGCACTATTCCACCTTGTAGGTCTGGCCGGCCCGAACTTTTCGGACCTGCGGCGTGTCGTCAATGGCGTCAAAGTGGAACCGAATATGATGGACGCAACTCCCGGACGGTCCGACGACCGTATCAATGTCCTTGAAGCATTCGACGAAGTGAGCTTCGGTGGCGGCGGTATCGTTCTGACAACCGCTATTGGCCATCGGCTGTCCGCAGCAGGTTTGATCGAGCGGATAATCTACCGAGCAGCCAAGTTTTTCCAGAAGCTCCAAGGTGGCGATGCCGGCTTCGGGTAAAAAGGCGTCAATGTAACAGGGAATGAAGAGTCCGATCCTCGATGGGATCGCCCCTCCGCCCCGGCTCCTAATGCCATTGCTTCCTCCGGTGATTAAGTTTAACTCTTGCCGTCTCAAGTGCGCCACACTATACACCCGACCGCGTCTCCTGGACTATTTGCTGGTGCTTCTTGTTCCCGAGCGATTCTGAAGATCCTTCCGGACCGCCGCCGGCCAGTCCGTGCTGTCCTTCACCTCGTGCACCGGCCATAGAGTGCTCCAGTTCGCGAGCCACGGCGATGGACAGCCGGCGAATGCCCTCGCGAATCTGCTCTGGCTGCGCGTTGGAGAAGTTCAGCCGCATGTGCGAGCCGGTGTCACCGCCCGGATAAAACGGATCGCCCGGTACGAAGGCTACCTCCTGGCGCAAGGCGGTATCCAGCAGCTTCATGGTGTCGATGCCGGGTGGCAGCGTGACCCACAGGAACAGTCCGCCTTTGGGATGTGTCCATGTGACCCCGGGTGGGAAGTGATTGTGCAGGGCGTCGAGCATGGCATCGCGGCGCTCGCTGTAAATCCGGCGAATCAGTTTCACGTGCTCTTCGAGGAATCCGTCGCGCGCCACTTCGTAGGCAACCATCTGGTTAAAGGGGCTGGTGTGCAGGTCAGCGCACTGCTTCAATTGCACAAGCCTGCTGATCACGTCCGGCGGCGCGACAATCCAGCCCAGCCGCAATCCCGGAGCCATCACCTTGGAGAAGGTGCTCAGATAGATGACATTCCCCAGGCGATAGCAGCTATCACGCTGCAGGTTAGTGCGGTCGAGCACGACCAGCGGCGGAATGTGCTCGCCTTCATAGCGCAACTGTCCGTAGGGATCGTCCTCGATGATGGGGATGCCGTACTTGTCCGACAGCAGCACCAGCTCGTCACGGCGGCTGCGCGAAAGGGTGACGCCGCCTGGGTTCTGGAAGTTGGGCAGGATGTACATGAACTTCGGTCTGCAACGCAGCGCCCGCTCCATCTCGCTGGTCTGCAAACCGTGCTTGTCGATAGGCACGGTCACATACTCAGCGCCCATCAGGTCGAAGGCCTGCAGCGCGCCGAGGTAGGTCGGGGACTCCACCAGAATACGGTCGCCACGATTGATGAACAGCTTGGCGATCAGGTCCAGCGCCTGTTGCGAGCCGCAGGTGATGAGCACGTTGTCCACCGTGGCGATGATGCCGTCGCGCGCCATTTGCGCAACGATCAGCTCGCGCAACGGACCGTAGCCTTCACTGGGACCGTACTGCAGAGCGGCGAAAGCCTGGGTGGACAGTACGCGCTGGCAGGCTTCCTGGAAGCGCGCAACGGGAAACACTTCGGGCGCCGGCAGGCCGCCGGCGAAGGAGATGACTTCGGGACGTTGAGTGAGCTTCAGGAGCTCACGGATGATGGAACTCTTAGCCGATTTGGTGCGCTGCGCGTAACGATGTGCCCAGCGCACGGCCATACCCACGCCTCCTGCTCACGCTCGTAGCAATAGCCACTGCACTTACGACCTGAACTCCTGGCTGTTCCGCGATGTGGCTTCGAGCTGTTATCAAGAGCATTCACCATTCCAATCGGAAGGGATGAGCCCCAGGAGCGGAATCTCCTCTTGCAAGAGTTATTGCGCGGCTTTGATGGTCGGTAGCTGCACGGCACGCCTCTCTCCTTCTGAGTCGCATGCTCAGATTTTGGCACGTGGCAAGTTTTTGGCCAGAATAGATTGAGAATCTAACTCTGGCGCGGCGGTGGCGATACATCCTGCTCCAGTGTGAAATCGAGCAGGGGTCTCGCTCGGAACTTTCACCTGGTCTCCCTCCGTGATTATTCTCAACCCTGCGCCAAATGTCAGCCCTTCGTGTTTTGTGAGTTGCGATTGGAGTTAAGGGCACTTCACTATCCAAATTCCTCTACGGTGAGGTCGCTGAAAGACCTGCTCTAGTCTAATGTTCGTTCGGTCGAAACTCGAACCCCGAGCAGGACTGCAACGCTCTCAATAGTCAGCAAAGACTGAGGGGGTTGGCTCGCGCGACTACTTCTTGAGCGTGCGGATGTATTTCACGACATCCGCAATGTCGCTGTCGCTGAGCTTGCCTTTAAGCTTGGATTTCACGTACCATCCTGCACCGGGACCGACGTGGCAATCGACCAGGCGACGCGCGCATGCGGCGAAGCGGAGTAGGCGACGCATTCCGGGTGCATGACAAGATCGAATATTTCTCCACCGACGAAAAGCGGCACAATATTCCCTATCCTCTGGCATGGTAACGTCCTTTTCGTGTGGCCAACATGGCTGTGGCGCCAGTTATCCCTGAGGTGTTCGCATCGGATGGAACGCCGAGTATTGTGCCTTGGACAGAGCGGTTCCATCTTCTGCCCAGGATAGGCTGGGGATCAGAATGTACAACGCTGCCGCAATCGCCAGAATCAGCATCGCAATTTTCGTTATCTTCATGATTTGTCCTAGTTGGCCCTTGCCGCAGAACTGGCAACCCGCACTTCCGTCGCGCTCTTCGCAGGCCCATTCGCGGCAGGGTCTGGCTGCTGTGGCGCATACTTGGAGGCACACTTCGCTTGCAGTTGCTGAGCGTGGAATACACCATCGTGGCCGAAGCTGCCCTCAGCCAGCGCTTGAGACTTGTCCTTGAAAGTGTCGGGGGGCTCTTCCGTCCCCCTGTAAACCACATTCAGGAGTTGATCGTTTTCCACCAGGACAAATTCGACCTTGCTGCCCGTGCGCTTGATCGAACCGGGCTGCACGCTTCCACTCACGCGTAGCCGCCTGGTATACGCGGAATCGCCCATGCCACGCAGTTCCTTAATGGTGACATAGTAGCTCTTGCTTTCCTGCACTCCGGTGTATGCCAGGTACCCGAGGGCAAGGAGTATGACAACGGTTACGCTGCCGAACTTGAGAAACTTGCTGGTGTCGCGCGACATAAGAAATTCCTGCTCCGAGCAAACTGTCTTCCTCGACCAGCCGCGGTGAAGCCAGCGAGTATCTGGCGGGCCTTCCAACCCCGGTCCTGCTCAGGCAGTTGGACCGGACTTCAACGTACCGGCACCGGGTTGGGAAACCTGCGCCAGCACTGACTTGATATAGTTTTCTCCCGCGTACATCATCTGCATCCACATGACGTAGGCTCGATCCCCTTCGTTCAAAAAGTTAACGGCTTGTTGCTGATCCAGAATCCTTCCTTGTTCCTGCATAAACTTCATCAGGTGGATGGTTGTAATCTCAGCAACAACTTTTTCGCGTTTCTTCCCTGGTGTCATTGCTTTCCCCCGTGGTTCTGCGATGCGGATCGCCGACGGATATGCAAATCGTCAACCCAGCGTCCTCATTTCGAGTAGTTGCATTTCGTGAACCCGAATAGCAAATGCTATGTCGCTGAAGCAGAATGTCTTACGCTGGGGCTCGATTATGTCCTAGGCGGTCTAGTGGGGACATGTTGACACTTGCCGGATTTTGCGACTGTTTCCTCATCGCTACCCCAGCCAAACATGAACCCTGGATGGCAATTCGATTGCCTCACTCTGCTGTGTTGGCATAGAACATGAACATTTTCGGACGTGCTGCAGGGTTCTCAAGCCCTCGATCGGGCAACGAGATATTGGCTTCGCTGTTGTCGTTGGCTCTGGTGCTCGCGACTTGGCCTCAGAAGCTGTCAGCCTATCAAGACGCGCAAGAAGCGGTGCAGACCGCGCAGGCTCCCCGATACGCGCAACAGACTCCCGAGCAGTTGCAGCAGTTGGTTGCGCCGATTGCGCTGTATCCGGATTCGCTGGTGGCGCAGATCCTGGCGGCGTCCACGTTTCCCGAGCAAGTCGTGGAGGCCGACCGATGGCTGCAAGCGCATCCTGATTTGAAGGGCAACGCTTTGGGGCAAGCTGTGGACCAACAACCCTGGGACCCCAGCGTCAAGGCGCTCACTGCATTTCCATCCGTCCTGGGAAATATGGACAAGAACCTCTCCTGGACGTCATCTCTGGGCGACGCCTACTACAACCAGGAGCAGGATGTGATGGATGCCGTACAGGTGATGCGCCAGCGAGCGCAACAAGCCGGCAATCTCAAGAGCACGCCGCAGCAAACCGTAACCACGCAAGGTTCGACGATCATCGTTGAGCCTGCCAGCCCCGAGGTCGTTTACGTCCCCGCGTACGATCCGTGGGTGGTTTACGGAGATCCCATCTTGGCGTGGCCGGGGTGGTACCCGTATCCCGGAATCTGGTATGACGGCCCTTCCCTCTGGTTCGGAATCGGCTTCGGAATCGGTTGGTTCGGAGGTTGGGGATGGGGCTGGGGTCATTGGGGATGCGATTGGCATAACCGAAACGTGAACTATAACCACAACCGGTACTACTCCCGGAGCAACACCTTTTATAACCGGAACAATTACTACCGAGGTGGAGGCGCGCCCGGCGGAGTTAACGGCGATCGCGGCGGAACTTCTGCCCGCACCAACCCGGCGAACAGGCCTTCCAACGGGGACAGCGGCGGTCGTGGCGAAGTTTACAACCGTCCCGGCGCAACCACCAAGCCTTTCAACGGAGACACCCAGGCGGCTCGAGGATACGCTGAACCGCAAGGCCAGAGCGGCGTCCACTCTGGCGCCTTTAGCGGCTACGACCATGGCGGAGAGGCCAGGAGCTATTCATCACGCGGAAGCGGCAGCTTCGGCGGCGGCGCACCGCGTGGCGGCGGCTTCGGCGGCGGTGGCGGGCACGGCGGCGGTGGCGGGCATCGGTAATTGAGGTTTCGTTATGTGTTTAGAAATGGGAGAAGCTATATGTGGCGAATGAAGCTGAACTTCGACAAATTCCCTTGCGCCAATCTTTTTAAGTTAGCCGCCGTCGCTATTCTTTTGACAGGGTGGTTTCCCACCCATTCCATGGCGCAGCAACCGGGCCAGAAAACGTTTTCATCGCCGGAAGACGCGAGCAACGCACTCGTCACGGCGGTGCAGAGTAACGACCAAAGCGCGATGCTCGATATCCTCGGACCAGGCGGGGAGCAAATCGTCTCCTCGGGAGACGAGACGGAGGACTCCCACAGCCGCGCTGATTTCGTACAGAAATATCGGGAAATGCATCGTCTGGTGAGAGAACCGGACGGAACTACTACCTTGTATATCGGCGCGAAGAATTGGCCCACACCTATACCGCTCGTTAACAAAAGTAATTCGTGGTATTTCGACACCGAGGCCGGCGAGAAGGAAATCTTGTACAGACGAATCGGCCGGAATGAAATATCGACCGTTCGCGTTTGCCGGGAACTGGTGACGGCGGAAAAGGAATACTCCGCACAGCACACCGAGTACGCGCAGAAGATCTTCAGTGATGAAGGGCAGCATAATGGCCTTTATTGGAAAGCTGCTGATGGCGAACCCCAGAGCCCCATCGGGCCGCTGGTGGCATCGGCCGTTGCAGAGGGCTACGCCAAAAGACAGGATGGCGCTCCCACCCCCTACCGCGGTTACTATTACCGCATCCTAACGCGCCAGCGGAAAAATGGCCCAGGCGGCGCAAGAAATTACATCGTAAACGGCAAAATGACCGAGGGGTTTGCTTTCGTGGCCTATCCGGCGGAGTACGGGTCGTCTGGAGTAATGACATTCATCGTTAATGAGGATGGCGTTGTGTATCAGAAAGATCTCGGCAAGAGGACCGCTGTTCTCGCCAAAGCTATGAAGGAATATAAGCCCGATTCCACTTGGCAAAGGGCTGAAGGGCAGCCGGAGGAGAATGCTGGCGACCTGAAAACCATGTAAAAAGCCCTCTGTCGCTGCACTTGCCAGCGGACTTCAATGCCATGTCGGATATTTATAAAATCTGCCTCTCCAGAATCTGTATCTCGCACGCCGAAGATGCCAGTCGGAGCACCGGGAGAGACAGGAAGATCGTCGGGTCGCCTTCAGGCGACTCGGCGCGGGTCTTCAAACAGACGCGCCGTGGCAGCCCCGAAGATGAAGCCGCCGATGTGCGCCAAGTAGGCCACCCCGCCCGTCTGCACTTGTGCCACCGCACCGGCATTGAAGAGCTGGGTGAGGAACCAAAAGCCGATTAACAGCGCGGCCGGAATGAATGTGATCCGCACGAACACAAATATCACGAGAATAGTGCGAATCCGATCGCGAGGATAGGTGACCAGAAACGCGCCCATCACCGCGGCGATCGCGGCGATCGCGCCCAGGTTTGGGACGGTGGAATGGGGATCGGCTGCGATTTGGGCCAGCATAGCCACCAGCCCGCCGGCGTTGTAGAAAACAAAATAACGCCATGGGCCCATCGCGTCTTCGATCTCGGGACTGAAGGCCCATAAGTAGATCATGTTGCCAATGATGTGCAACCAACTGCCGTGCATGAACATTGACGTTAAGATGGTGATCCAGTGATGGCCGGAAGTAATCTGGGCTGGGATCGCCGACCACTTGGTCACGAAGGCTTCACCGCCCATCAGCTCCAACACGAAAACGAAGCCATTCACGAGGATGATGAAGACCGTGACGAGAGGGATGCGCGTCGGGCGTCGCGATGCGTCACTTAAGGGAATCATGGTTCCCATTCAGTCTTTCTCCATTCGTCGGGACAAGAATCGGCCTCACCACGCGCCTTTGCTAGGGGGCCCATGCGAGAAAACTTCAGGTTGCGCTCGATTGTAGCTCTTCGAGTTGATCGAGTTGCTGCAGCGCCTCGAAGACCCGCAGCGCCTCATGTTCATCCACTACCGTCAGGGCGAAGCCTACGTGAACCAGCACGTAAGCCCCCACGCGAGCTTCAGGTGTGTAGTCCAGGCAGACTTCCCTGGGAATGCCTCCGAAATCTACTTTGCCACGGCGCAAGCCAAGGTTCTGCTCCTCTTGGATTCTCAGGATTTTGCCCGGTATCGCCAGACACATGCCACAGCCTCAGTTCTCGAATTGTCCAGTGGAAATCGCTTGGCCAAGTGCAATTCCGCCAGTGTTCGTCGGGACTTGATTCTGCGAGCTTGATTTGGGCAGGACGAATGTAGATCGGTTCTCGGACAACCACCATAGATTCGGCGGGAGCGGAGCGTGCCGGTGGGAGCAATTGATGCCGCGCTCGACCAGCAAGCGAGCGATGTTATCGACAGCAGCCGAGGAAGCGCTCAACACTGAAGAGCTAATGCCTTTGCCGAAGTCGCACGATTCGGGAACGATGCCGACGATGATAAGTTCAGACGGGGTTTCGCCAGACAGCCGCAAATGAGCCAGAGATTCCTGAAGTCCTGGATCGTGGGGCGGTCAGACGAAGCTGGGCCCGGTGCGCCAGAAGGTCGGCTTCGCAGTAGATACTCAGCGTTCCAGGCTTCTCGTCCGCCTGTACAGCATCGGCGATTACGACCAGGTCCGTCCCGTACAGATACGGCGCGAGATCCAATCCAGGTGTGCCCAGGTCGAGGATTTCAACATTCGGGCCGCATTCGTATTCGCAACGAAACCTTTCGACAGCCAATGGACCAAAGCCGTCATCGCCCATCAGCACGTTCCCTAACCCTATCACGCAAACACGCGTCAGAGTTGGCAACGCCATACATCGCCGGAATGGCGAGGGCTCAGGCTTCATGGCATTCCTCCGAACGCCACTCGAAGGACGTTCGTTTTCATAGGACTTTCACCTTAGCGATTTCGCGGCCGCTTGCATCCAGCGTGTGACATGCGCAGGCCATGCACGGATCGAAGGAGTGCACGGTACGGAGCACTTCCAGCGGCTTCACGGGATCGGCCACCGGATTGGCAAGGAGGGAGCTCTCGTATGGCCCGGGAACGCCTTTCTGATCGCGCGGACTGGCGTTCCAGGTAGTCGGCACAACTGCCTGGTAGTTGGAGAAAGCTCCCTTGTCAATGACCACCCAGTGCGAAAGCGTGCCGCGGGGCGCTTCGTGCATTCCCACACCCTCAACTTCGTGCTGCGGAAATTGGGGTGGATCATACGTAGTGTCGTCACCTTTGAGAATGTTATTGGTGAGCAACTGCCAGTGCTCGAGCGCGAGGTCGGAGAGCATGGCCGAACGGATCGCACGGGCGAGGTAACGCCCCATTGTGGACTGCATAGCCTCCGGCGTTACTTTCGAACCGTTTACCGAGGAAATTCGGCTGAAAGCGGTGTCTGTCCATTTGCGCGTCAGAGGATGGCCGGAGGCGTAGCCGACGAGAACATTCGACAGCGGACCAACCTGCATCGGCTGATCGTCGTAGCGTGGGGCTTTTACCCACGTGTACTTCCCCTCTTCCCGGAAATCGGTGTAATACGGATCCGTCTTGCCTTTCCAGGGCGGCTGTAGACCCTCGCCTCGATACCACGCGTGCGTGACATCCTCGGCAACCGCCGCGCGGATGGGTTGGTCGTGCCAATCTTGAATCGGCCGCACGGAACCAAGATTCCCATTCATGATGACGCCGCCGGGAAGATCGAACTTCGTAGCCTTCGCGTCCACTGGAAGGTCGGGGACGGCGAGATAATTCGCGACACCGCGCCCATAGCGGAACCACTCGGGGTAGGAGGCGGCGAGCAGGCAGGCATCGACGAAATAGGCCTGTTGCACGAATGGAATCATTTCCTGGAACAGAGACTGCAACACCCCCAGGCGATCCATGTTCATGGTCGCGAGGCTGTTCAGGTTAATCGCGTTCATCACGCCACCCACAGCCAGGTTCTGGATATGCGGGGTTTTCCCCCCAAGAATCCCGACGACCTGACAGGCTTTGCGTTGAAATTCCAGGGCCTGCAGGTAGTGAGCAAACAGAATCAGGTTCATTTCCGGGCTCAAGCGCATCGCCGGATGGCCCCAGTAGCCATGGGAGAAAATCCCGAGCTGGCCGCTCCCAATTAGGCCATTGACCTTGTTCTGGACCGATTGGAGCTCCCGATGGGAGTTTCCCGGCCAGTTGCTAACGCCGTCTGCGATGGAAGCTGCGCGTGCTGGGTCCGCTTTGGGTATGGTCGTGATGTCCACCCAATCGAGTGCGGACAAATGATAAAAGTGCACGATGTGGTCATGCAGGGCGTGGCCGATGAGAATCAGGTTGCGAATGTACTGCGCATTTGCCGGAATCTCGAGCTGGAGGGCATCTTCTACGGCGCGCACAGAAGCCATCGCGTGTACCGTGGTGCAAACTCCGCAGAAGCGCTGCGCAAATACCCAGCCTTCACGGGGATCGCGCCCCTTAAGAATAGTCTCAATTCCGCGCCACATGGTGCAGCTTGCCCATGCCTTCTGTACGCTGCCGCCATCGACCTCGACATCGATGCGCAGATGCCCTTCGATGCGGGTTACTGGGTCGATAGTGATTCGGGCCATGGTGTTTCTCCTTTTGACTGGGCCGCCTGGCGGCGCTGTCGCACAAGTCTGAACATGTAATTCCAATCCTGGATTTCTCCGGGAAGCACTGCAAAGTACTTGACCGCGAGGCCGAAAGCCGCGATCCCCAGCGCGATGTACCCAACGGTCATGAGCAATTCCGGCAGGGCTGGGAAATAGCTAGCCTTGCGCGCAGGGAAATACGCGATAGTGGTGGGGATGAAACGGAAGAATAGTCCCCCCAAACAGGCGAGCGTGGCCATGTTGAGCAGGCTCCGTGGTGTCTCGCGCACAGTCTTGTTCCGAAGCGCTATGGCCGGGATCAGGATGAGCGTTGTCTCGAGGAGGAATAGCAGGCTCATCTTGTCGAACGCGAATGCAGCGTGGAGTTGTCCCCGCCAAGTGAGGTCGCCGAAGCGAACGGCGAGGAAAACGAAGCACATCCATGATAGGAGGCTGCCTAACTCACCTAGCACTCCCAGGTCGAGCGGCCGCGAGTAGCGAAGGGATGCCATGAGTAGAAGAAAGGTTACGAAACCTAGTCCGCACAGTCCTGCGGCCAGGAGGTAGAGGAACGGCAGGAACGGCGTCTGCCAGAGAGGGTTGATCTTGTTGCCAGCCAGGAGCAACAGCCCACCCAGCGAGGACTGATGCATGAGGGGCAATACGTACGCCCCAGTGATCATGAATGGATAGATCCGGCGTAGACGGGGGGCCCATCGGAGAAGGAACATCTTGGTCGCATCGGTGCCCGTGTAGTAGAAGCGCTCCAGAACCATAGGGAGGTTTTCGAAGAGAAGGAACACAGCGCAGTAGAGAGGCATACAGACACAGACCTCGAGCATCGCCGATTCACGATTCCATCGCCATGGAAGAATGATGTTCCAGAAGTTCCAGGCTCTTCCTACGTCGAAGCCGAGCGCGACGAGGCCCGTCGCGTAGAACAGGAAACCTGACACGAGGGCGGTCCGCATGACCACGTGCAGCTTTTGCCGGTTGAAGACCCAGGCCGCCATGCCCACCGCGAGGGGGCCGGAGCCTAAGGCGGTCAGAGTCATGACATTGAAGGTCTTCCAAATTCCCCAGGCGTACGCATCGTTCATCCCAGAGAAAGGACCGAGTGGGGAGAAGAACCGCGCTAGGGCCAGGACGAGTCCGAGTGCGGCGAGGGCTGCAAAAAATAACAGTGTACGGGTAACCACCGGTTCGCGGTAGACAGGGACGCCCCGCTGCCAGTGGTTCACGAGAGTGGAACCAGTGGTGTCGTGTGCGCTCATAGCTGATCCTTGAGACCTGTCTCTTTCTCACGTTCAGGTCTCTCCGCTTCGTGGCGGTTCCAGTTTCGCTTGATCACGGCGCCCAGAATCCCCGCCACCAGAATCGGCCCCGATAGCCACTTGTAGATCACGGATGTCACCTTGGTCGCGTAATGACCTAACGAGGTCGAGCCGAGCTTGGGAAGGCCGATCTTCTCGAAGGCAACGTTGGAGAGATAAAGCACCTGCGTTCCCCCCGCCTCATACTCCCCGTACACCCGGTTCTCGAAATACTTATCCGGCGTGTCCGTAATGCGTTGCTTGGCCTTGGCCAGGAGGTCGGGCCGCTTGCCGAAAATCACTGCTCCCGTGGGGCACACGGCAGTGCATGCGGGCTCCTCGTTCTTCTTTAGGCGTTGATCGAAGCAGAACTCGCACTTGACGATCTTGGGGTTCCACTTGTCCCACTGGAACTTCGGCACATCGAACGGGCAGGCCACCTCACAGTAACGGCACCCGATGCAGAGCGAGCTATTCCATGTGACCGCGCCCCACACGTTCTTCTTCAGGGCGCCAAATGGGCAGCCGGTCACGCAGGCGGGATCGAGGCAGTGCATGCACTGCCTTTTGACAAAGGCGAAGTCTGTTCCACCCGGCTCCTTGTAGAGCTTGATGATGTTCTTGGTCTTTGAGTTGAGATCCGCAGGGATGTCCCAGAGACCCGAGGTGAGCGACGTGTCGAGTGGCATGCCAGCGGCCGTGTCGGGGGGCAAGCCATTGGCCTCGCTGCAGGCCGTCATGCACGCCCGGCAGCCGGTGCAGACGCTGTTGTCGTAGAGCATCGCCACGGCATCGGGCGGGGCAACGGGTTGTGCTGGGTGTTCCTCCGCGACGGCGGACGTGGCCAACCCGCCGACGACCGCGCCCCCGGCTCCGACAATTCCCATGAGGAGTTGACGACGGTTGATCTCAACGTTCATATCGATGCCTTCGGTCCTGTGCCAGTCCCCGCGCCTCCATCACGTGTTTCAGAATCAGCGGGCGGGCAGGCACCGGGCACGCTATCATCGTCCGGCGCATTGGAGAACTTGCGCGAAGCGACATAGCCTGCTCCCGCGAGCGCGCCAGCCCCCAATCCGACGAGGCCAGTCGCCAGCGGGCTGATCTTGCCCTGGGGCGCATTGATTGCTGGGTACGTCTCGGGGGGCGTAGCGCGGGTATGAATTTGTACGACCTTGAACATCGGCACCCGGAACGCAATGCTTTTCTCCGTACATCCAATGCAAGGCGCGCCGATACCAATGGGCCATACGTCAGGCATCTCGTTAAAATGTCGCGTTGAGCATCCGGCGTGGGTGTCGGGTCCCTTGCAGCCCATCTCATAAAGACACCAGCCTTCGCGGTGGCCCTCGTCGCCGTATTGCTTCACGAAACGGCCAGCGTCAAAGTGCGCCCGACGCGGGCACTGCTCATGAATGTCGCGGTCGTAGGCGAACTTTGGCCGTCTTTCTGCGTTCGAGCTCGGGCAGCGTGCCGGAGTCGGCAAATTGCAGGACTACCCCGAGCAGCGTGTAGGGATTGGGCGGGCAGCCGGGAAGATTGACTATCGTCTTGTGGGGCATGAGGTCCACCACGCCAACCGCGCCGGTCGGATCAGGATCGGCCGACGGAATCCCTCCCCACGACGCACACGACCCGATGGCGATAATAGCCGCAGCCTTTCCTGCGACGTCGGCCAGGACTTCCATCGCTGGCCGTCCGGCCAGCTTCATGTAAACGCCCTTATCCCGAGTGGGGATCGAACCTTCGACCACGCAGACGTACCTGCCGTTGTACGTCTCCACTGCCTGCGAAAGCGCTTCTTCGGCCTGCCTGCCCGAACCCGCCATCAACGTCTCGTGGTATTCGAGCGAAATGACGTTCAGAATCAAATCGCCCAAGTCCGGGTGCGAAGGCCGGAGAAGGGTTTCGGTGCAGCCGGTGCAGTCTTGAAAATGCAGCCAGATCACTGGCGGACGAATCACTTTCCCGAGTCCGGCGGCAACCTCTTCCGGAGTTTTCTTGTCGGTGATAGCGAGGCCGAATGGTGCGGCGACCATCAGAGTCGAGCAGAACTGCAGGAAGGCGCGGCGGCTGACGCCACAGCGCATCAGGCGCTCATCGATGGTTTCGAGAGCTCTTGCGGAAGCAAAGAGGGGGCCGAGCATGAGGTTACGTGTGCTTTCTGGAAGGGCGAAACGAAACTACTGTGTTGCAGTCATTCAGCCCTTCCATTTCTCGTAGTGGCACTTCATAGTCCAGAACCGTGAATACGATTTCGCTGAGGCAGAACGTTTTACAGCTTGGCCTCGATCTTGTGGTGCACGGTTTAGCGCCAACATATTGACACTGTCAGGATCTAGTCATTTGCTGGCCTTGGTCGCTGCCACCCAGAAACGATTTCTGCATGGCAACTCAATTGCACTATTCCAGCTTGTAGGTCTGGCCTAAGAGAGTAGGAGCTTTTCTGAAGCCGGACCATCGTAGCGGGGAAGTCATTATGAAGTTCAAGTTGAATTGCGGATTGTTTATAGGATTTTGTCTAGCGGCGTCGATCGCGTGGGCTGACTCTTTGGAGCTGAAAAACGGCAGCCTGATCGAGGGCAAGTACCTGGGTGGCACGGGGAGTGAGATCACTTTCCAGGTCGGCTCTTCGGTCCAGACTTATAAGCTTGGTGACATCGTCGCGCTCAAGTTTGATTCCGAAACAGCGGCAAGTGATATGCCGACGCGGCCGGCCAGTTCGCTTTCCAGCCAACCGGCGGCGCTACCGGGTGCGGCAACAACGACGTCGGCGTATGTCACCATCCCGGCGGGAACTGTTATTTGTGTGCGTACCATCGATGGCATCGATTCCACTCAGAACCAAGTGGGGGACCGCTTCCAGGCCTCGCTGGAGGAGCCGCTGATGGTGGACGGCAACGTTGTAGTCCCCAAGGACTCCTACGTTTATGGCCGGTTGGCGGAGTCGAAGGAGTCAGGAACGTTCACCGGCAGGTCGGAACTGCGGCTGGAACTGACCGGGATCGCGGTGAACGGACAGGAGGTGCCGGTGGTGACAGGAGAATACGAATTGACCGGCAAGTCGCGCGGGGAGAGTACCGCGAAGAGAACGCTCGGCGGAGCGGCCGTGGGATCGATCATCGGCGCCCTTGCCGGTGGCGGCAGAGGCGCGGCGATCGGCGCAGGAGTCGGCGCGGGGGTCGGAGCCGGGTCGGAGATAATAACGAAGGGAGACCAGGTGAAAGTGCCCAGTGAGACGCTGCTCGATTTCACGCTGGAGCAGGATGTATCGGCGCCGACTCGCCGGAGCTAATTCTTGGCAGAGATTCGAGGTCAGCGTGCTCTGGTAAGGAATTGCATCGATTGCAGGAGGATTCGGTGAAGCACCTACGAATTGGCAAGCTCGGTCAGCTTTCAGCGCCACTGCTGCTGATCGTGCTATTTTGCGGATCCGGATCCAACTCAGCAAATTCGGCTCAGACTCAACTTGTAACGTCCAGCGCTGACAGCGCGAGGGTGCCAGAGCTCAGCTCCGAAAGTCAAACCTGGCTGGCCACAGCCATTAGCAGCGGCAGCTTCCCCGACTTGCGCTGGCCTGATTTCAGCGATTACCGCCAGCATGTGAAGAAATTCTACGCACTTAATGGGGACTCATTGTGGTGGGTCAACGGAATGGAGCCAACCCCACAAGCGCGACAGGTGATCACACTGATGCTCCAAGCCGACCAAAAGGGGCTCTCCGCGGACGACTATGACGGACCCCGATGGAACGATCGGCTGGCCAAACTCAAACCTACGACGCAACATCCGACGGAGGCGGACGTTGTGAAATTTGATCTCGCGCTTACGGTTTGCGCGATGAGGTACATCTCCGACCTCCACATTGGCAAGGTGAATCCCAAGCATTTCGCCTTCGCTTTCGATGAGGAGTCCAAGAAATACGATCTAGCTGAGTTCCTCAAGGACCACGTTGCGAACGGCGGCGACGTTGCTGGCGCCGTGGCACAGGTAGAGCCGCCATATCCCGGTTACCGTCGTACGATTCAAGCTCTCCAAACCTACATGGAGGTGGCGAAGAGAGATAGTGGGGAGCAACTCCCGCCCATAACGAAGACGATTGCACCCGGCGACGCCTATTCCGGCATCCCCCGGCTTACGCAACTGCTGCGGTTGGTCGGCGACCTCCCAGCTAACGCCAACGTTCCGGCTGATCAATCAACTTACGACGGCGCGTTGGTGGACGCTGTTAAGAGCTTTCAGCGTCGGCACGGCAGAGATCCAAATGGGCGCATTGACGCTCAAACCCTGGCTGACTTGAACGTTCCTCTGAGCCGCCGGGTCCGGCAAATGCAATTGACCCTGGAGCGATGGCGGTGGTTGCCTCCCATTCAACAACCGCCCGTCGTTGCGAACATCCCCGAATTTCGTCTACGCGCCTATGACAAGGACTTCAACGTCGCTGTGACCATGAACGTCGTCGTGGGCCGAGCCTACGGGCACGATACCCCGGTGTTTAGCGACACCATGAAGTATGTTGTCTTCCGGCCATACTGGGAGGTGCCGAGTTCCATCACCCGAGGGGAGCTCATTCCGCACATTACTCGCGACCCGGACTATTTGTCGAAGAAGGGATTCGAAGTTGTAGACAGCCAACAAATGGTGGTTAGTGAAGGGACTGTCTCGAGCGCGGTGCTCGGACAACTCCGGGCCGGAAAGCTTTTCATCCGGCAAAAGCCAGGTCCAAAGAACGCACTCGGCCTGGCGAAGTTTGTCTTTCCAAACAGCTATAACGTATACATGCACGACACTCCGGCCACGGAATTCTTCGCAAAGTCCCGGCGGGATTTCAGCCACGGCTGTATCAGGCTGGAACACCCCGCTGACCTGGCTGCCTGGGTCCTGCGCGACAATGCCGGATGGACCCCGGACCGTATCCACTCGGCCATGAACGGCGAAGCGACCCAGCAGGTCAATCTCGCGCATCCGATTCCGGTCCTGATCGTCTATGGCACCGTGGTCGTGCCGGAAGATGGAGTCGTTTACTTCTACGACGACATCTACGGGCACGACGCAGACCTGGAGAAGGTTCTGGCGAAGGGCTATCCCTACCCTTGGTGAGAGTTAACTACCACTGGCGCACGCGTCCCACGTCCACGTGCACAAAGTCAGAATCGCGATAGTAACCGACTCCCCCGCGATGCAGGCGCAGCGCAGCATCCCGCACGGCTGAGGTCGAAATCCCCGGCAAGCGAATGTCGATGGCTTCCGCCTGCATGTGAAGACTGTGGCGAGCCACGCCGGTATGTGCGCTGCGGGTACGCAGGAATTCGTTGCTCCACGGCGTGCGGTACCCACAGATCACGTCGATCTCGCCACCGGAGTCGTTCAAGGACGCGGTCAGGTCGTGGAGTAAGTCAAACAATTGGGGATCGAAATGATGTACTTCTCCCGTGCGATGGTCGCGGAGATAGCGATCGAGCGCAACCAGCGCTTCTGGTAAGTAATTATCGCCGCGCCGATAAACGATATCGAGTCGCTCGTTGGTGTGGGTGTGATAAAACCGAAGCCGGTATTCAGGCGGAGAGGGGACTGAAGGTTGCGATGATCGGCCCAGCGGCGCGGCCAGTAACAGCATGATGAGAGAGAATGTGTATTTTAGAGTGCCTAATCTCATCCTTGTAGAAAAACCTCTCGATTTGCGCTCGAGTCGTATCGCCAACTCTGCGCCTTCCTTATTGTTTGCTCTTTCCCCCAACCGTGTAGGGATCGGTCATCTCAGCCAAGGGTAAGACCTGATAGGTGGCGAAGTTGTAAACCGGCGACATGGCTAGCAGACGATCTAGTTCTTCGTTGGAGGCGACCTTATAGATCCAGGCTCCGCCGTGGCTTCCCACCACGTGATAGCGGCATTCGAGCTTGCCATCGGCTTCGAGCTTCTCGCCGTACTTGGGCTGCTCGGCAATCGCGCGAACCACGTCAGGGGTCAACCTCGTTACATCGAAATGCCACAGGACAAGAAACTTCATCGGATCTCTCCCGGGACTGCGCGCTAATTCTCAATGATAACAGAGGCTACTTAATGTCAACGTCGCCGCCGCAACCGCCGCTAAGACTGAATTGTCGTGATCGGAGCAACTACTTTTTTGTGATCGGCTTGCCGGTCAGGCCTCGATCTGTATGACCGCGAGACCGCCCGAGGGACGCCGGAATCACGTTCCGGTAGCGGACACTTTCAGTGCGTCGGCTGCGATCGGCAAAGTGAAATGAAAGGTAGCGCCCCGCCCGGAGTTGGGTGTTGCCCATAGATGGCCGCCGTGCGACTCGACGATGGAACGGCTGATCGCCAGGCCCATGCCGGAGCCTTGCGGTTTGGTCGTAAAGAAGGCATTAAAGATCTGATCCGCCTTTTCCGTCGGCAGTCCCACGCCAGTGTCACTCACCGAGATCAGCACTCGGCCGTCCTGGTCCAGGTGCGACTTTACCGTTAGTACTCCGCCTGTCTCCTTCATTGCCTCAACGGCGTTAAGCATGAGGTTCATGAGCACCTGCTGCAGTTGCACACGGTCTGCCGTAATTTCGGGAAGGTCGGCGGCGAGATCCGTGCGGATCGAAACTGCATGCCGGTTGGCCTCGCCGCGCAGCAGCCCGACCATTTCCTGGACAATCTCGTTCACCTCGACCAACTCACGTTTTGGAGGAGACTTCTTGTAAAACGACTGTAAGCGCTCGATGATGTCACCGGCACGCTTTCCGTCCCTCATGATTCTGTCTGCAGCCTCACGCACTTCGTCAAGATCCGGCTGGTCGCGCTTAAGCCATCGCAAGCAGGCGCTCGCGTTGAAGACGGTAGCCGCGATAGGCTGCTTAACTTCGTGTGCCAACGATGCGGTGAGCTCGCCCATCATGCTCACGCGATTCACGTGTGCAAGATCTGACCGCAGGCTCTCTCGCTCTTCTTCAGCACGCTTGCGATCTTCGATGTCGATCATGAGTCCATACCATTGCAGGATATTTCCTCGCTTGTCCCGCATCGGTACGGCACGAATCAAAAACCAGCGATACTCCCCATCGGCGCGGCGGCCCCGCGCTTCATACTCCATCGACTCGCCGGTGGCCACTGACACGCGCCATTTTTCCAGAACCCGCTTCAGGTCATCCGGATGAATTACAGCCTGCCAGCCCAAGCCTGCCGCATGCTCTACGGTCAAACCCGTATACTCCACCCAGCGCCGGTTGACGAACGTGCGCGAACCATCGGGCAGAGCCGTGAAGGCCATGGCCGGAATGGTCTCGATGGCTTCGCGAAATTTTCGTTCTCGCTCCTGTATTTGCCGAATACGCACTCGAAAAGCCGCCCAAAGCAACGCAAGGAACACGGCCGCGCACAGCGCGCGAAACCACGTCGTCTGCCAGTAAGCCGGGGCGATGGAGAAATCCAGGAACGTGCCGGCCTCGTTCCACACTCCGCTGTTATTGCAAGCCGTCACGCGAAAGCGATAGTGGCCGGGAGCAAGATTCGTATAGAACGCTTGCCGGCGATTGCCGACGTTCTGCCAATCGCGATCCCAGCCTTCCAGCTTGTAACGAAAAAGCACCTTCTCCGGCGCGACGAAGCTGAGCCCGGTATAGTCGATATCGAGATCGCGAACCAGCGGCGGCAGGCGCGAACCGGACGACGCATCGTAGCTCTTGCCATCGGCGATGATTTGCTCGATGTGTACCGGCGGCGGAAGTTGGTTGAAGGCAAGGTGACGCGGATCGATGACGCTGACGCCGTCCCAGGGCAAGAACCACAATTTTCCATCGTGGGTCTTGGCGACCTGTGGATGATAGTATCCAGGCTCGGCAAGGCTCTTCACGCCGTCGGAACTATCAAAAACCGTGACTTTGATTGCCCGGGCGCTATCTTGTTGCGTGTCCACGGCGGCAGCCCAGGCCTCGAGTTCGGAACGCTCAATTCGTACAAGGCCACAGGCCGTGTAAAGCCAGAACGAACCCTCATCATCCTTGACGGACCAGTGCACCGTGTCGCACGGTAATCCATTCTTGCTGCTCAGCGTCGCCAGACGATTATTCTTCAAGCGGCTGAGCCCGCCTTCCGTCGAGACCCAGAGAGTGCCGTCAGCGTCCCATTGAAAGTCGCTGACATGCCCCGCACCGAGCCCATCGGCAGCTGTATATGATGCGCGAATCTGGCCGTCAGAGAAGTAGGCGATACCGCCATTAAAAAATCCCATCCACAATCCACCCTGTCTGCGATCAGCAGCCAGGACGCTGGCATGATCCTTATGTCCGAGCTCCGACCATTGAATCTTCTGGATATCATTTGGAAGTGATATGCGAAACAGACCGACGTGCTCATTGATTACCCACAGATTTCCCGCAGTGTCTTGGACAATCGAAAGTATTTGCCCGCCCGGAACGCCTCTGACAGGGATGAACCGGCTATTTTCCAGATAACCGAGCTCGCGAGACGTGGGAATCCAGAGCCGCCCGTGATCGTCCTGAAAAAGGGATTGTGCGTGAGGGCTGTTAGAGCCTTCGCCTCGCTTTGGGCCGGCGACACCCGGAACCGTGATTCGTCCACGGTCCCATCGGTTCAATCCCGCATAGGTGGCGAGCCAAACGCTTTCATCCTTGTCGGCTAAAACCGAGCCAACGACGTTGCTCGACAAGCCCTGCTTAACCGTGAATGTGGTGACAGTAAAATTACGAAACCGATCGAGCCCCTCAAGCGTGGAAATCCAAACATTACCTTCACGGTCCTCAAAGAGTGCTGTAACGTCATCGGCTGAGAGTCCGTCCCCCCGCGAAAACACATCTGCCTGCTTTTGGTGTATATGGACCACGCCTCGACCGTTTGTTCCAATCCATAGAGCACCAAGGCGGTCGCGAAGGATTCTGTTTGCGCGAAATTTAGACAAGCTGCCCGGAAGCGAATACTGTTCGGTTCTGCCGTCAATGAATCGGTAGATTCCGCTTTCCCGTCCGACCAGGAGTGCGCCGTCGCTGTCTTCTGCAATCGCCTGTATACCGTTAGCTTCACCAGATATGGAATAAAATTTCGGGGGACCAGGTTTCCACCTCCACAGTCCGTCTTTCGCTCCAGCCCAGAGGTTGCCCTTGCTGTCCTCATATAAGCCGGACACTCCGGTCCCGAGGCTTCCGTCCTCGCCGTAGCAGTGGACGCCGCCGTTGTGGATTGCGCATAGTTTTCCAGTGGGAACTCCCACACTCCCAGCCCATACGGTATCCTCACGATCTTCCAGAACTCGGAAGATATACTGATTGGCAAGCTCCGGATATTCGGTGAACTTTCCGTCCTTCCAGCTTGCAAGCCCCCTCGCGCCAATCCAAAGTGTTCCATCCCGGGAAACAAAAAGACTGAAAATTGCACCGGGAGGGACGTGCTGATTTTCCGGCGGCTGCCAGGGAACAGCGCGAACGCCGTCAAAGCGAAGCAGGCCGAATTCCGTCCCTAGCCAGAGATAGCC
Organism: uncultured Acidobacteriaceae bacterium; assembly: GCA_963794545.1. GTDB lineage: Bacteria > Acidobacteriota > Terriglobia > Terriglobales > Acidobacteriaceae > Bog-257. Next base: position 834,663 of record CAWCEH010000003.1, on the reverse strand, counting down.
ATCGGGTGTCTGAGCAATTGAAGAGACGTAGCCTTTGAAAAAGCCGTCGCGAATCTTCCACGCGGTGTGCGCGTATTGACTGATGTCGAGCGACGGATCGAGGCCGAAAGCGCAAACGCAGCACGCCAGCACCATGCCCAGCGCGATAACGGCTCGCCTGTGCGCCTTCCCCATTACATTTATCTTAGCCCAATCTGAAAATTCACCACAGAGGCACAGAGACACAGAGAATTCTTTTAGGAGTTGTCATCACGAGGAGGCCTTCAGGCCGACGAGGGATCCGCTTTTCGATGGAGGAGGCAAGAAGCACCTTCCTCGCGGGCTGAACTTTACCCCAACAAGCGCAAGAACCGCGCTCGTTGGAGACCCCTGTTCGCCCGCTCGTAATGACAATTCATGAAATTGCTTCCTCTGTGTCTCTGTGTCTCTGTGGTTAAATTCTTTACAACTCCCCCGCCTCTCCGGCGTATTATGTCCCCTACGCTGGAGGCTCCGCATGCTCCGCCGGATCCGAACGACCCTCGCCCTTCTTTTGCTGCCCATGGCTGCGGCGGCCCAGGGCACTCCCGCCGGCACCATCTACGGCTACATCCTCGATCCTCACCATCTTCCCCTGCCCGGCGCGCGCGTGGTTGTCGAGAGCCCCAACACCGGCGCAACCCGCGACGTTTACTCCAACAAGCAAGGCCTGTATTCCGTGCCCGCGCTCCAACCCGGTCCTTACAACATCACGGTTGAGGCCAATGGTTTCAAGACCGTTCACCAGACCGGCATCGTGATCGAGACCGACCAGCAGGCGCGCATGGATTTCGCGCTGACCATTGGCAGCAGGACAGAAACCATCACGGTGCAGGGTGACACGCCGCTGCTTAACACCTCTGACGCCACGGTGAGCACGCTCATCGGCAAGCAGTTCGTGGACAATATGCCGCTGAACGGGCGCAGCTTCAGCACACTCATCAACCTCACGCCGGGAGTGGTCCTGTCGCAATCCAATTTCTACGATCAAGGCCAGTTCAGCGTAAATGGCCAGCGGCCGGACGCGAACTACTTCACCGTGGATGGCGTGAGCGCGAACCTCGGGACCAGCAGCGCCAATCTGGGACAGGGAGGGGCAGGTCAGCTTCCTGCGACGAATGCCTTTGGCGGAATGAGTAACCTGGTGTCTCTGGATGCCCTTCAGGAATTCCGAATTCAGACTTCGACCTTTGCGCCGGAGTTCGGTCGTACACCAGGGGCGCAGGTCTCAGTTGTCAGCAAGTCCGGCACCAACGAGTTTCACGGTACGGCGTTCGAATACTTCCGCAACGACGTGCTCGATGCCAACGACTGGTTCGCCAACAATGCAGGCCTGCCCAAGGCCGAGCTGCGGCAGAACGATTTTGGGGGAGTGCTGGGCGGTCCAATAAAGAAGAACAAGCTGTTCTTCTTCGCGTCCTACGAAGGCCTGATCGTGCGACAGCCCCATGTAGCCAATACTTACGAGCCCACCTTGGCGACGATCCAAAGCGCGCCCGCAGTTGTCCAGCCGCTGCTCAACGCCCTCCCTAAACCGAACGGCCAGGACTATGGTAACGGCACCGCGCAATTCATCGGTGACTACTCCGACCCTTCCTCGTTGAACGCCGGCAGTATTCGCATTGACTGTCTGCCGACGCAAGAAGTAACCATCTTCGGCAGATACAACTATGCCCCATCCTACTCGGGTCTGCGAACAGCCTTCGCAGGCTCGCCATATAATTACAACAACATTTTGCGCACGGATTATCTCACCGAGACTCTTACGCTGGGCAGCAATCAAGCAATTACTCCGCACCTGACCAACGAGTTTCGCTTCAATTACAGCCGAAACCGGTCACACGGCTGGCTCGTCCTGGATAACTTCGGGGGCGGAGTTCCGCCGCCGGAATCGGTACTGCTTCCTCCGGGGCAGTCCTTAAAGGACTCGAATTTTTCCTTCTACGGGGACTTCAACCCCTATGGATTGCTATACGAAGTTGGCGAACTGGGCAAGAACGTAATACAGCAGATCAACGTCACGGACGCCGTTTCTTACGTCGTTGGCGCACACCGGCTAAAGTTCGGGCTCGATTACCGCCGGCTGCGTCCACAAGAGAACACCGCGCCTTATGGGATCCAGTACCTGTACCTCAGCCTGTCGAACGTTCTCGCCAACACCGTACCCGAGGCATTTGTGGCTGCGTACTTCCCATCCACCCTCGTCTTCTCGAACTGGAGCCTGTACGCTCAGGACACCTGGAATGCTACGCCAAAATTGACCATCACCTATGGCCTGCGCTGGGATTACAACGCCGCCCCCTCATCGCCCAATAACACGCTTCCCATGACCGTTAACCAGGTGAATGATGTTACAACTATGTCGCTGGCTCCATTTGGCACACCCTTGTGGCACGCGACCAACGACAACTTCGCTCCGCGGCTGGGCATCGCCTGGAACCCCCGGACGAATCTAGTCATCCGGGCTGGAGCCGGAATTTTCTACGATCTCGGGTACGCCTCTGCGGCGAATGGGTCCAGTGCCTTCCCTTATGCCCAGGGAAACGCGATCTTCTCTACATCATTTCCCTTGAGCGCCGCGAATGCCGCGCCTCCTCCGTTCACCACCAGCCCACCTGTTGTGTATCTCTCGGTTGTGGATCCCAATCATCACGTTTTGCCCAGGACCTATGAATGGAATGCGGCGCTGGAGCAGGGCTTCGGCAACAACGATGTCCTGACGCTGACCTATCTTGGCGCGGCCGGCCGCAAACTTATGCGACAGGATCTCTACGACGCGCCGAATCCGAACTTTACCGGCGAAGTTGACATCATGACCAACGGAGCCGACTCCAGCTATAACGCCCTTCAGGTCCAGTACCGCCATCGCCTGACACACGGGCTCCAAGCGCTGGTGTCCTATACGTGGGGGCATTCCATTGACGACGCATCTTTCGATTCGAATTTTCTAAACACACCGCCAGGCGCGTCCGCTGTGTCGGATCGCGGCCCGTCCGACTACGACATTCGGAATACCTTCGCCGGCGCTGTTTCTTGGTACATACCGGGGCCGCACAGCGGATGGTGGAAGCCGATCCTGGAAAACTGGTCGGTGAATTCCATCGTGTACGCGCGCAGCGCTCCCCCGGTGAACGTCGTTACCGGAAACAATCCCTACCCTCTCAGCTTCCTGTCGGGAGCCTACAGCGTGCAGCGGCCGAATGTGGTTCCCGGCGTGCCGATCTATCTTGCCGATCCCACCGCGGGTGGCGGAAAGATCATCAATCCGGCAGCCTTCAGCGTTCCCGCCAGCGGGCAAGGAAACCTGGGACGCAATGCCCTGCGCGGCTTCAACGCTACTCAGGTCGATTTGACACTACAAAGGCGGTTCAAACTCAGCGAGCGGCTCTCTCTGCAGGCCAGCGCCGACATGTTCAACATCTTCAACCACCCGAATTTTGGCAGCCCGGTAAACTACCTCACTTCTCCTCTGTTCGGGCATTCGACGCAGACGCTGAATAATTTTCTGGGTAGCGGCGGCCAGAGCGGAGGCCTCAACCCTCTCTATCAAATCGGCGGCCCGCGCTCAGTACAACTGGCGCTTAAGTTGCAATTTTGAGGAATTCTTGGAGTTCCTGCAGAAGTGCCTCAACGAGAATCATCTGCTCGCAGAGTAGTTCTGGCGAAACCCATTGCTATTGTTGCGGTTACTGGAGGCTAACTGTCCGCCCGGTTGTGTACGACTCGGTGATGGCGTTCAGTAAGTGAACTGCGCGACACGCTTCCTGAATCGTGGTTCCAACGCTCGATTGTCCGCCCAGAAAGCCGATAAAGTCTTCTACTTCCTTCCCATAAAGGTTAACGCTCTCAAACTCCCTGGTGGTCGTTTCATTCTGTGAGATGACTTCCATTCTTGCGAATGACTTTTCGGACAGCGCGTGTGGAATAAGAATCGTTGCGTCCTCGAAATCGAGCGTTAGGCTATTCAAAGGACATTTCATGGATTGTGAGGCACTAAGCTCGACCGTTACCTCTCCGCAGAGTGCCAACGCAGAAACATTGTCAACGGTAGTCCGAAACCGTGAGCGCTGGCCGATAGCTGTAACCATGGTTGGGTGTGGTAAAAGGTGGAGCATCAGATCGACTGCGTGGACTCCTGCATCGTAGAAAGCGTCGGGCCCTCCTGTCGAAGGGTTAAGTTTCCAGCTTGCATTAGCGGAAGTCTCGTTGAGCCAAAAACCCCACTGCATTGCAACATGCACCAGTTTGCCGAATGTGCAGCCAGAGATGATGTTTCGGAGCTCAGCGATTCCGGGCTGATGTCGCAAATGATGGGCAAGTCTGAACGGGGTTTCCCGTGATGTTACCAAAGACTGAATTGTTGTAGCCTCAAGCGTCGACAGGCACAGTGGCTTCTCACACAGCACCGGAATATTTCGTTCGACACATATTCGGATGTGTTCTTCATGCAGGGCCGGAGGAGAGCCAATAAAAACAAAGTCCGGTTTCGTTTGATCGAGCATCCTCTCTGCGTCAACAAAATAGCTCGGTATTGAATTCTGACTCGCTAGTGCTGCCAGTTTGTGTTGATCGCGTCCATGAACGGCCGCGATCGTGCAGAGGTCTCGCTCACGGACAGCGGGGATCACCCGTTTTCGGGCCGTGCCAGTTGCTGACAAAATGGCCATGCGTAGATTTTTCATAACTATATTCTTTGTCGGTGTAGCTAGTTTGGCAAATGAAGCTAACGCTGCGGAGCCATAACCGCTTTCCTCGAGCGGCCGAGGAAATGTCATGTGCCAAATTATCGGCAGTAATGGTGCCGCAAGAAGCAAGTTCCGCCGGCGTCAAATTTCGCGAGTCCTCCCCATAACTGACTGATACGAGGCGGTATTGACTCGGGAGCAACCTCCAGCGTTCCAGTGGAGACTCAGTTGCATTATCAAGAGGTAGCCATGAACCAAAGGCACCGTTGCGAAACGGCCAGGACCATAGTTGTTGAGCGGCTATCACGGTACACAGGAGGAACGATGAAGAAGAATCTCGCAATACTTGCAGTGCTCGCGGGAGTCTTTTTCCCGAGCGGAAACTGCCTGCTCGCCCAGGATGTTTCCGGCCGACAATCAATGAAGCAGGACGGAGTGCGAAGAAACACCACGGCCAACGATGACTCTCGATTGCCTTCAGACCAAGACATCCAACTGTTACGGAGGGGCTTGCGCTCTCAAGAAAAGCAGATTGTCGCCGCGAACATGACCTTGACTGACGCCGAGGCGGAAAAGTTCTGGCCAGTCTACGACCGATATGCCCAGGACTTGGCCAAGATCAACGACACGAAGGTCGCGCTGATCGAGGAATACGCTCAGGCATACGAGGCGATGACGGACGAGCAAGCGAAGAACTACATCCAAAGGCGGGCTGCTGTAGAACAGTCCATTCTGGAATTGAGGGTCAAGTACATTCCAATCTTTGGCAAGGTGATAACGGGGAAGGAAACGGCGTTGTTCTTTCAAATCGAGTGGCGACTTGGTCTGCTGACCGACTTGGAATTGGCACAAATGCCGCTCGTTGAATACCAATTACAGGGACCACAGTGACCCGGCGCCGTCGAAAAGAGTCCTTGGTCTCCGCTGCACGGCATCTTTTTCGCCGCGAAGATCTGTAAGCAAACTTAACCGGATTGTTATGAGTTGTAAATCAGAGCAGACTCAGCCAAAGGTTCATCATTTGCCATCCGCTTGCCACTCCGCGATTCCAGGCAACGTCTGTTTTCAGCCAGATGTGAGTGGCCTCACTGGTGCACTCCAAAGTGTCGATTGACCCTGCGGAGCGCGGAGATGCAGCCCATCGAACTGGGACCATCAAAACTTCTTTAGAACCACATATTACCTCGACGTAAGGAGCTTGAAACATGACATCTGTCGCAGTTAGCGATGAACCATCCACTCTTTCCCTGAGTGCGTACGGACCAGCGAGATCCACCATTGAAGGAACTCCCTTGAGTCCAACCGACTTGCGGAAGATCGATGCATACTGGCGAGCCTGCAAGTATCTGGCTCTCGGCATGATTTATCTTCAGGAAAATCCTCTGTTGAAGGAACCGCTGAAGCCCGAGCACATCAAGAACCGGCTACTGGGACACTGGGGATCGAGTCCTGGCCTCGCATTCATCTATATTCACCTGAACCGGCTCATCAAGAAATACGACTTGGACATGATTTTCATGGCCGGGCCTGGCCATGGCGCGCCGGGAGTCCTGGGTCCCGGATATCTCGAAGGAACCTATTCCGAGATCTACCCGGAAAAGAGTGAAGACGAAGAAGGTCTCCGCGAGTTCTTCAAGCAGTTCTCATTTCCCGGCGGCATCGGCAGTCATTGCACCCCCGAAACTCCAGGGTCGATCCATGAAGGTGGCGAATTGGGATATGTACTTTCTCACGCTTGCGGCGCTGCCTTCGACAATCCTGAGCTGATCGTGGCCGCGGTAGTCGGCGACGGTGAATCGGAAACGGGGCCACTTGCCACTTCCTGGCACATCAGCAAGTTTCTCAATCCCATTCGGGACGGAGCGGTTCTGCCCATCCTGCACCTGAATGGATACAAGATTAACAACCCCACTGTGCTGGCGCGGATTACGCACGACGAGCTGGAAAACCTGCTGTCTGGATATGGCTGGACCCCTTACTTCGTGGAGGGTTCCGATCCAGAGAGCATGCACCAGGCCATGGCGGCCACGGTTGAGCACTGCGTTCGCGAAATCAGAGAGCACCAGGAGAAATGCCGAACCACGGGTGTTCCCATGCGGCCTCGTTGGCCCATGGTTGTGCTGCGGTCTCCCAAAGGTTGGAGCGCGCCTCTGGAGGTGGGCGGCCATAGGCTCGAGGGCTTTTGGCGCGCCCACCAGGTTCCGTTGACGGACGTAAAGAAGAGCCCTGAACAACTGCGCATTCTCGAGAGCTGGATGAAATCGCTGAAGCCGGAAGCGCTGTTCGACGCGAATGGCCGGCTGATTCCGGAACTTAAAGAACTCGCCCCGCTCGGCAGCCGCAGAATGAGTGCCAACCCCCATGCCAATGGCGGAATTCTCAAGAAAGCTTTGCGCCTGCCCGATTTTCGCGACTATGCAGTAAAGTTTGATCGGCCTGGAACGCTTGAAGTGGAGAATGTACCGCCGTTGGGGAACTTCCTGCGCGACGTAATGAGATCCAACATAAAAAACTTCCGGGTTTTCGGCCCGGACGAAACTACTTCTAACAAGCTGCAAGCCATCTATGAGGTATCAAAGAAATTCTGGATTGAAGAGTACTTCCCCGAAGACAAGGACGGGGGCGAGCTGGCACCCGATGGGCGTGTGGTGGAGATGCTCAGCGAACACACCATGGAAGGTATGCTCGAAGGCTACCTGCTGACGGGCCGCAATGGCTTCCTGTCCTCATACGAAGCCTTTGTCCACGTCATCGACTCCATGTTCAACCAGCACGCCAAGTGGCTATCGATCTGCAACCGCCTGTCGTGGCGTCAGAACATTGCATCCCTGAACCTGCTCATTACTTCGACAGTCTGGCGTCAGGATCACAACGGTTTCACCCACCAGGATCCGGGCTTCCTGGACGTGGTCCTGAACAAGAGCGCCGCCGTCACCCGGATTTACCTTCCGCCCGACAGTAATTGTCTCCTGTCGGTAGCCGATCACTGCCTGCGGAGCGAGAACTACGTCAACGTAATCGTCTCCGACAAGCAGCTCCACCTCCAGTACCTGGATATCGATGCCGCTGTTGTGCATTGCACGAAGGGCATCGGCATCTGGGAATGGGCGAGTAACGACCAAGGTGGCGAGCCAGATGTCGTCATGGCCTCGGCTGGCGATATACCGACGCAAGAGGCGTTGGCCGCAACGGTCCTGCTGCGACAGGAGTTTCCCGACCTGAAGATCCGTTTCGTTAACGTGGTGGATTTGTTCAAGCTGGAACCGAACACGGAACATCCGCATGGGCTGTCGGACCGGGACTTCGACTCTCTGTTCACGGTTGACAAGCCAATCATCTTCAACTTCCACGGATATCCCTGGCTGGTTCACCGCTTGACGTATCGCCGCAAGAACAGGGATCTGCACGTGCGGGGCTACAAGGAGAAGGGCAACATAAATACTCCGATGGAGCTGGCGATCGAAAACCAGACCGACCGATTTAGCTTGGCGATGGATGTGATTGACCGGACTCCCTCTCTGCAGAAGATTGGCGGCCACGCTAAGGAAAGGTTTCGCAACCAGCAGATCGCGTGCCAAAACTATGCATTCCAGAACGGTATTGATAGTCCAGAAATCACAGGATGGAGGTGGCCGTACGAATCGGCCTGAATTTAGGCGCGCGCGTGGGGGTGGCCGGGGTAACGCGTAAGCCGGCCACCTGACACCTGATTCGTGCGGAGTAGACCGCCGGCGAAGGCCAGTGTGAAAGGATGCCTGATGGCTGTATCAACCGTTTCTCCCGTTGTCCCCGTGCTTCAAGGCATGGATCTAACCAGCATCAACACTATTCGTACGCTCTCGATGGACGCGGTACAGGCGGCCAACTCGGGGCATCCGGGAACTCCCATGGCAATGGCCCCAGTGGCCTCTTGCCTCTGGCAGCGGTTCCTTCGTTTTGATCCGCAGGACCCTGTTTGGCCAAACCGCGACCGCTTCGTCCTGTCGATTGGGCACGCCTCGATGTTGCTCTACTCTTTACTTCACTTGACCGAAGTCCGTGCCGTCAGCAAAGACTACGAAACTCTGGGCAGCGTGTCAGTACCGCTGGACGCCATCAAGGCTTTCCGGCAGTTGGATAGCCGCTGTCCTGGACATCCGGAGTACAGGTGGACTTCCAGAGTGGAGACGACTCATACCGACACTGGTGACGACAACTTGACCGAGCGGTCCGGTAGAAATACGGCTACAAGACTCAGGTGATGGGGGCAAGTTTTCGGAATGTAAATCAGATCGTCCGCGTGGCCGGATCGGACCTGCTGACGATTAGTCCCGAGCTTCTTGACCAGTTGGAGCAAGCCGAAGGCGTTTTGTATCGTGAACTCGATCCTGTTAAAGCGCAGGCGAGCAAGGAACAGCGCCTGCACTTGGATGAGAAGACCTTCCGCTGGATGCATAACGAGGATGCAATGGCGACTGAGAAGCTGGCCGAAGGTATCCGCAAATTCAGCAGCGACGCCCGCCACTTGGAAGACTATGCGCTCTCCCAGGTTGCCGAGAAGATCGGGTGAGCAGCGGCCCGCCCTGCTTCACGACGAGCGTGTGGCCCACGAAACGCAACCGACACCGTATGGCGCGGGGACCAGTGCGTGTTCTTGCTTCGAGGAACAAGTATGGTGCAGCGCTTCAATAACGTAGTACTTTCGATGAAGGGCTGCAGATGAATAACGCCCGGGCAGTACTTTGGGACATGGATGGAACATTAATTAACTCAGAGGAGTTCCATTGGATTTCGTGGCGGGACACGATGGCGAAGGAGGGGATCACCATCAGTCACGAGCAGTTTCTCTCTTCGTTCGGCCAGCGCAACGATTCCATTATCCCCCGATGGCTCGGTGCCACCTCGACTCCCGAGCGCGTCGAGAGAATCGCAAATGCCAAAGAGGAACTCTATCGCCATCTGATTCGCAAGAATGGGATCTCACCACTACCCGGAGTTGCAAGTTGGGTACACAGGCTTCACGAGCAGGGATGGCATCAGGCAGTTGCTTCGTCGGCGCCGCGTCCGAACATCGAGGTGGTCCTAGATGCGCTCGCGGCTACTCACAGTTTTCAGGCCATCGTCTCCGCTGAAGATGTCCACAAGGGAAAACCGGACCCGGAAGTTTATTTGACTGCGGCTTCGCGAGTGGGTGTATTGCCCGAGAGGTGCATTGTTGTGGAAGACGCCGTTGCCGGTATCGAAGGTGCACGCCGCGCAGGTATGCGAAGCATCGGTGTAAGTCACAACGGTCAAGATCTGGACGCTGATGTAGTGGTACAGTCTCTTGATCTCCTTGATCCGGGGGCTTTCGACACGCTGTTGCAGGGTAGCGACCCTCCCCTCAGGAACGGGTAGCTGCGTCGCTCACGTCTAGCAAGTCGCCGCCGGTCGCATGACGACCGCCAAGAACAGGCTTGCTGGTACGAACCAAGAGCGTCTGCTCGGCAAGAACTAATGACAACATATTGGCACTTGCCTCTATCACCACCTCCCATCCGTCGCCGAGCCGCGGTTCGCTGAGCACAGACAGATGGTAAGGCCCTCCTATTCGACCGATAAATCCATGAAGCCCTTAGGCTTGCCCGATCCTCGCGAGGGGGGCGACACGGCACGCATGCAACTAGCGCCCGCTGGGCTTTTGTTCAGCTTGGAAGGCTGAGTGCTATTAAAACCTCCGGGGAAGCAATCCGGATGTCAGCCAACAGAACCAAGGAGTGGTCAACAACGAGCGGCGCAGCCGGGGCAAGCGGCATGGTCGGGCTACGAAGAGCCCTCGAGAGTACAAGCTTCTCCGACCGCACAATTGTCATATGCGGAAAGGATAAGCTGCCGGCCATTGCGAGAGGAAACGTTTGATGGCCGCACCTAGCCATCGCGGTCAATTGCGTAAGCGAGTTGTTTGGGTATTTGCGGCGTTTCTTTGCATAGCCGATGCTGCTCCTGCTCAACAAAACGACCGGCTAGAGCAGGAGCTGCAGCAGCTCAGGCAACAATACGATCAAACGACCCGCGAATTACAGCAACGTATCTCTGTCCTGGAGCAGGAACTTGAAAGCCAGAGAGCGGGCCTGGAGCACCAAATTCAGGATCAGGTAGCAAACCAGCAGGCGCAGAACGTCGCGAACCAGACGAAACAGACCGGCGCGACGATTTCAGCGGTAGAACTGGCTGCCCAGCAAGCCGTCGCACGAGCTGTGGGCGGCTCCTCAGACCAGGTTGGGGCAAAGTTTCAAGGCCAGCTACCTTCGGAACCGACTTATGACCTCCTGAGGGAAGCCGACGTAAGAATCGAAAAACTCCAGGAGCAGTTGGGTAGTTTCGAGTTTCACGGTTATTTCCGCTCCGGCTACGGCCTGAACAGCCAGGGTGGACAGCAGGTGGCATTCCAAGCCCCTGGGACTGAGGCCAAGTACCGCCTGGGAAATGAGGCAGAAACCTACAGCGAATTGATCTTTGTCAACAACTGGCTGAACCCTGACCATGACTCTGATAAGGCGTGGATGAGAACGGAGTTCATGATTGAGGGCAACACGACTAACTCCACCAACTACGCTAACTTCGCCAACGGCATCGGCAATGATCAATTTCGTTTGCGGGAGGCGTTCGTTAGAGCGGGCAATCTGTTCGAAAGCCAGCCGGACGCCAAGTTCTGGGCAGGCGAGAGGTACTACCGCCGCCAGCATATTGAGATCGACGACTTCTATCCGTTGGACCTGAGCGGTTATGGCGCGGGCGTTGAAGATCTCAATCTAGGAATCGGCAAGCTAGCTGTGGCGTTCCTATCTGGGGCACGGCCCGACATCGTTACCCAAAACGGCAATCTCGCGAAGAGCAACATCGATGTGCGTTTTTATGACCTGAAGGGACCTTTGGGGCTCTGGGCTGGGTGGTTCGATTTTGCAACCCAGAAAGGCGGCGAGACAGTATCAGGTACGACCCTCCCTAACGTGCCCACAACCAACGGGTTCGCGGTCGGGCTACGCCATGAACGCCTGGAGTGGCATGGCGGCTATCACGAGTTTTCCGTCGAGTACGGCACCGGGCCGGCCAGCAACTTTAGCTCCAATGGAAGCGGCGTCGTCGTCACCAACCCAAGTCTTTTCCTGAACAGCGCTGCACAACTCCTTATCACGGAACAGGTGCTCGTTCAACCGAATGACAGATTCGCCATCATGCCTATCTTTATCTTCCAGAGAACCAAAGATGGCATCCCGCAACGCGGATGGAACGAGTGGGTCTCTTTCGGGGGCAGGCCAGAAATCTTTTTCACAAAGTACCTATCGCTCGCATTCGAGGGAGGGTTTGATTATACCCACAGTGCGAACGGGCTCTATGATGGATGGCTTCGCAAGTTCACCATAGCGCCACAGATCGGAGCGGGTCGAAAGTTCTTCAGTCGACCCGTATTACGCGCTTTTCTCACCTACGCCAGTTGGTCGAATGGTCTGAAGGGATACGTGGGTGGTGTTCCGTACCTGCACGATACCAATGGTCTGACTTATGGTGTCCAGGCAGAAACTTGGTGGTAAGTAGATCGGATGATCTAAGACAAGCTTAGAGTCACAACAAAGAAAAAGAATAGGTCTGCTGTTAGGGGACTAAAGCGAAGGAGATATGGCAACCCAAGAGATAACAACTAGCTCTCCGCTAGCAGTAGCTATGCCGTCTGAGTCGACGACTGCGAACTATGCACGCCCTTTGGCAATCGTCACCACACTATTTTTTGCCTGGGGCTTTCTTACCTGCCTCAACGACATTCTCGTTCCGCACCTGAAGTCGATCTTTGACCTGAGTTACGCGAGCGTCATGCTGATTCAGTTTGCCTTCTTTTCGGGCTACTTCCTCTTCTCGGTTCCATGGTCGAGGGTCGTAAACGGGATTGGATACCAGAAGACGATGGTGATTGGTCTGCTGACGATGGGCGTTGGAGCATTTCTGTTCCTGCCCGCCGCCTCCGCCGCCTCCTATCCCCTATTTCTGACGGCTCTTATCGTCCTTGCGGCTGGCATCACGGGTCTGCAGGTGTCGGCTAACCCTTACGTGGTCGCGCTGGGAAAACCCGAAACGGCGTCCAGCCGTCTCGACCTGACGCAGGCCTTCAACTCACTTGGTACGACGGTCGCGCCAAAAATCGGTGGTCTCCTCATCCTCAGCACCGCTCCCCTGGCCATGGAGCAGCTACGCAAACTCTCCCCGGGGCCTCTGCAAGCGTACCGAATTCAGCAGGCTGCCTCAGTTAAGATGCCGTACGCCGTCATCGGCTTTGCCCTGGTGATACTTGCGGTTGTAATTGGTTGCCTCAAGCTGCCCACGATCGAACAGGCACAAGCCACGCCTGGGGAGAAAGTCAACGATTCGATTTGGAAGCACCCGAACCTGATCTTCGGAGCTATGGGCATCTTCGCTTATGTAGGTGCTGAGGTATCGATCGGCAGCTTCCTGGTGAACTATTTCGGCTTGCCGGCGATAGCCGGACTCTCCGCCACGATCGCCGCTGGCTATGTCTCTTTCTACTGGGGTGGTGCGATGATCGGCCGCTTCATCGGGGCGGGGCTTCTGCAAAAAATCAATGCCCCCAAGCTGCTCGCGATATGCGCGGTATGTGCGGCAACCCTAGTTGTGACTTCCATGCTGACCAGCGGACATGTGGCAATGTGGACCATGCTGGCCGTTGGGCTCTTCAACTCTGTCATGTTTCCCACCATCTTCAGCCTGGGAGTTGCGGAGCTCGGCCCGCTCACCGGCAGTGGTTCCGGCATCCTAAATATGGCGATCGTGGGTGGGGCCATCATTCCCGTGATCCAGGGTGCGATTGCCGACCAATTCGGGTTACACCACGGGTTTTTCCTGCCCGTGATCTGCTACTTGTACATCCTCTACTTTGCGTTTAGCGGATCAAAGCCGAATAGTAAACGCTACGCGAAAGCTTAGACAGAATTAAGGAGAAGACAGCAATGCTAATTGCAGGCGACATTGGTGGTACGAAGACGGATCTGGCACTTTTCTCGAGCGAGGCTGGCCCCCATACTCCCCTTGCTCAAACGAAGGTACACAGTGCCGACTACCCGAGCTTGCAGGCCATCGTGACAGAGTTCTTGGACAAAGTGAAAAAGCCTGTCGACAAGGCGTGTTTTGCAGTAGCTGGTCCGGTTATCGCCGGCTGCGTAAAGACTACAAACCTCCCTTGGGTGATAGAAAGCGCGTCTCTCGCCCAAGGGCTCAATCTTAATCTTGGGTCTGTCTCTCTGATCAACGATCTAGAGGCGATTGCTCGCGCAGTCCCCATCTTGCGGCCAACTGACGTTGTAGCAATTAACGTTGGTGAACCAGTGCCCAGAGGCAGTATAGCGGTGATCGCACCGGGCACGGGGTTGGGGGAGGCCTTCTTGACCTGGGATGGATACCGCTATCTTGCTCACAGCTCCGAAGGCGGTCATGCGGATTTTGCTCCAACCGACAAAAGACAGATAGCACTGCTGGAGTACATGCTACAACGTTTTGATCACGTCAGCTTTGAACACGTCTGTTCTGGAATCGGCATTCCCAACATTTACCGATATCTTCGCGAGGTCGAGCAACTGCCGGAGGACCCCGACATTGCCAAGCTAGTCAGTGCGGCAGTCGATCCATCGGTAGTGATCATCAATCAGGGAAGCGACGCGAGAAGTCCGAGCAAAGCATGCACGGAAACCATTGACATGTTCATCTCGATTCTTGGCAGTGAGGCCGGCAATCTCGCGGTGAAGGTATTGGCTACAGGTGGCATCTACGTGGCGGGTGGTGTCGCCGTGCACATGCTAGGAGCGCTGCAGCAGCCGAGCTTTTTGCAACATTTCAGGCGAAAAGGCCGTTTTGCGAACCTACTGGGACGGATTCCGATTCACGTCATTGTTACCCAGGCCGGGCTAGCCGGAGCAGCCGCTTATGGTCTAGAGAACTCCATATCGCCTGCAGGAGTCCATTAGAAGCGCGCTAACACCCTGATCACGTACTACCGCAAACTTAAGGAGACCGCATGACAACTCTCGGCTTTGACAAGCCCCTGTACGTTCTGCCCTTTGACCATCGTGGCTCGTTCCAGAAGAAGATGTTCGGATGGGATGGTGAGTTGAGCCCGCAACAGACCGCCGAAATCGCCGCCGCCAAGCGGGTAATCTACGACGCTTTCAAGGCCGCCGTTCACGCCGGCGTGCCCAAGGACAAGGCCGGAATTCTGGTCGACGAGCAATTCGGCACCGCAATTCTCCGCGATGCATCGGCAGAAGGATACATAACCTCTTGCCCGGCGGAAAAGAGCGGGCAGGAAGAGTTCGACTTCGAATACGGCGAAGATTTCGAGAGGCACATTGAAGCCTACCATCCGACTTTCTGTAAGGTCTTGGTTCGTTACAACCCGGAGGGAGATGAGAGCCTTAATCGGCGGCAAGCGGCCCGCCTGAAGCGCTTGTCGGAATATCTGCACAGCAACAAGAGCCGCAGCCGGTTCATGTTCGAACTACTGGTCCCGGCGGAGAAGGCCCAGCTCGATCAGCTCAAAGGAGACAAGAAGGCTTACGATCTGGAGCTTCGTCCCCGGCTGATGGTTCAGGCCATCCGGGAGCTTCAGGATGCGGGGGTTGAGCCGGACGTATGGAAAATTGAAGGGCTCGACCGTCGCGAAGACTGCGAGAAGATTGTGGCTGCCGCCCGCGGAGGAGGCCGGGATAGAGTCGGTTGCATCATCCTGGGTCGGGGCGAGGACGACAGGAAGGTCCGCGAGTGGCTGACGACGGCAGCTGCAGTTCCAGGCTTTGTTGGCTTCGCCGTCGGCCGGACGAGCTTCTGGGATCCGCTGGTTGACTGGCGTGCGAAGAAGATAACGCGGAATGACACAGTATCCGAGATTGCTCGTCGCTATCGGGAGTTCGCCGAGATCTTCGAGACCCGTAAGGTCGTCGTTCCGGCGTGAGGAAAGGGAGAGGGGAGGATGCAGAACCATAAGCCAAAGTTGGCCCGGTCGATTCTAGCGGCGGACTTCACCCGCCTGGGTGAACAGGTAGCCGAGGCGGAGAAGGCGGGAGCCGACCGGATTCACATCGACGTGATGGACGGTCACTTTGTGCCCAACATATCGATGGGAGCACCAATCGTGGAGTCCGTACGGCGCGTAACTCGCCTCCCTTTGGAGACACACCTGATGATCTCGGATCCGGATTTCTTTCTTGACGAACTCGTCGAGGCCGGATCCGATTCATTTCTTGTGCACTGGGAGGGCAACAACAACTTGCATCGCACCGTGCACCACATCAAGGATCTCGGCAGGCGCGCAGGAGTGGTCATCAATCCTGCAACCCCCGCCGCTGTGCTGGAAGAGATCCTGCCGGACCTGGACTTGGTGATGGTTATGACCGTCAATCCAGGGTTCGGACATCAGCACTTCCTCCGTAGCACGCTGCCAAAGATCGAACGCGTCCGTCAGATGGCCCGGCGCCTGAACCCTGTCTGTGAGGTAGAGGTAGACGGAGGCGTTGATGAGACAACGGCACCGTTGGCGGGAGCGGCGGGAGCCGACGTCTTCGTCGCTGGATCGTCGATCTTCGGCGATCACGCAGGAGTGGCCGCGGCCATGAGGCGGTTGCGTAACGCCCTTGGCAATGGCAACGGAACCTAACAGTTCTGCTGGATGAAGCGACAACGTCGCGTGAGAGTGTATTCCAGAGAAGTGTAGCCACCAAAAGCACTAGGTTTCAGAGAGGCAATGTGAACAATTCAACTCATGTGGTGCTTGCCGACGTGGACCGTTCCGCCGATGCAGCCCGGCCCGCTGCGGCCCTTACGAAACGCCCGACATGGGAGCAGGCTGAGGGCAGCCCATTGCCGCTCGGTGTCACGTGGATTGAGGAGGAGCAGGCGTTCAACTTTGCGGTTCATGCTGAACACGCGGAGAGTGTCACTCTATTACTTTATTCCTCTGCCGATTTGGTGAACCCCTCCCTAACGTTTCGCTTCGATTTTCTGCGTAACAAGTCGGGGCGGATTTGGCACTGCCGGCTGCCAATCACAGAGACTGGTGAGGCCCGTTATTACGCGTACTCAGTAGCGGGACAGACCGTTCCTCAACTCCATAGCTTTGACCCGCAGAAGGTGCTCCTCGATCCATACGCGAAGTGTGTTTTCTTCCCGCTCGGTTTTAATCGCGAAATAGCAATGCGGGAAGGGTCAAACGCAGGCCATGCACCTTTGGGAGCGCTGACTGGTCACCGCCCGACATTTGACTGGGCAGAGGACCGATCGCCGCATCACGAGTCTAATGCGATCATCTACGAACTTCACGTGAAGGGCTTCACGAAGCACCCCAACTCCGGTGTGGATCCGTCTCGTGCCGGGACGTATGCCGGTCTGGTAGAGAAGATCCCCTACCTGAAGGAACTAGGGATAACAATTGTGGAGCTGATGCCGGTTTTTCAGCGCGATCCACAAGAGGGCGACTACTGGGGCTACATGCCTTTGAACTTCTTCGCACCCCATGCGCAGTACGCCAGTACTCGTGACGATGATGAGCAGCACCTTGAATTCAGAAACATGGTGAAGGCTTTTCATCAAGCTGGCATCGGCGTAGTACTCGACGTCGTGTATAACCACACGTGCGAGGGCGACCACAGGGGCCCAATCTACAGCTTCAAAGGTTTCGACAGCGCCGGCTACTACATGCTGTCTTCGGACCCGGCAAACCCTTACGCCAATTACTCCGGTACCGGCAATACTTTGAATTTCGGCCAGGGACACGTGCGCAAGATGGTGATGGACAGCTTGCGTTATTGGAAAGAAGAAATGCATATCGACGGATTCCGCTTTGACCTGGCGTCGGTGTTCAGCCGCAGCGCGGATGGGTCTCTCAACTGGGGAGACGCTCCCATCTTCAGTCAAATTGCCGCAGATCCGGAGTTGGGCCGGTTACGTTTAATCGCAGAACCTTGGGACACAGGCGCTTATCAACTCGGTCGCGGATTCCCGGGCGTAAATTGGCTGCAGTGGAACGGGCGTTTCCGTGACGATATTCGCCGTTTCGTTAAGGGCGATCCAGGTATGGTCCCTGACTTGATGCGGCGCATCTACGGCAGCGATGACTTGTTTCCCGATAACCGCGCCGACGCCTATCACGCCTACCAGAGCTTGAACTATGTAACTTCGCACGACGGCTTTACTCTGTACGATCTCGTCTCCTACGACCGCAAGCATAACTGGAAAAATGGCAACAACAACCAGGATGGCATGGACAACAACTACAGTTGGAACTGTGGACACGAAGGGGAAGAAGGAGCGCCATCGACGGTGTTGGCGCTGCGCCGGAAGCAGGTCAAGAATTTCTGCTGCCTGCTGTTGCTGTCAAACGGAACCCCGATGTTCCGAGCCGGGGATGAATTCTTGAACACGCAGTTTGGCAACAACAATCCCTACAACCAGGACAACGAAACTGGATGGCTGGACTGGAGCCAGCTCCGGGCGAATGAGGAGATCTTCCGTTTCTTCAAGAGCATGATTACGTTCCGGAAAAATCATCCTGCCCTGAGCCGCAGCAGGTTCTGGCGGGAGGATGTCTCCTGGTACGGCGCTGGTGCGACGGTCGATTTGTCCTACAACTCTCGCAGCCTGGCCTTCTGCCTGCACGGCGCATCCCAGGGGGATGATGATATTTACGCGATGATCAATGCGTACTGGGAAGCGTTAGAGTTCCATGTCCAGGATGGTACAGCCCACGAGTGGATGAGAATTGTGGACACGTCCTTGCCGAGTCCCAACGATTTCTCGGAGCAAGGGTTGCCTCTGGAGGAGGCTAAATACGTAGTGGCTCCGAGATCGATGGTTGTCCTAGTTCGACCCAGGAGGGGCGACCGGGAGATGTGACACTTCCCTATCATCCGCTTGTCAGCGCAACTTCTCTTGGCGCAAATCTCTTTGAAGTTTCGGTCAGCTCCTGCAGCCATTGAAAAGCCATCGGGGACATCTTTTCCTCGGTGGAGCGCCAGCGCCAGTTCCCTTCCGCACGACCTGGTAGATTCATTCGCGCCTCTGCACCCAAGCGGAGGAGGTCCTGGAACGGCGCAATCGCTAGCGCTGCCACAGAGCTCCACGCCAAGCGCATCAATGCAGCCGGGGCTTCTTCGCTGCTGCCAGGCGTGGATTTCAGGTAATTCCACAAGTTTTGCCGCTGGTCGTCCGGCAGTTCTTCATACCATTCGCGAGTCGTTGGGTTGTCGTGAGTGCCGGTATAAACCACGGTATTGGGAACGTAGTTGTTCGGGAGGTATGGGTTATCAGCGTGCCCATCGAAGGCAAACTGAAGAACCCTGGTCCCGGGAACCTGGAATTCGTCTCGGAGGCTATTAACGTCGGGTGTAATCAGTCCCAAGTCTTCGGCGATGAATGGTAGTCCGCCCAATTTCCTTCGCACCGCGTTGAAGAAATCGGGACCAGGACCGGGCACCCATTGGCCAGACTGTGCCGTCCGCGCATCAGCGGGCACATGCCACGCAGCCGCAAAACCACGAAAATGGTCCAGGCGGATGACGTCCACGTGAGCCAATAGTGCCCGCAGACGGTCTATACACCAACGATAGCCCGTCGAACGAAGAGTGTCCCAGTTGTAAACGGGGTTACCCCACAATTGCCCCTGTGCGCTGAAATAATCGGGAGGCACGCCAGCCACAAACCGCGGCTTACCGCGTTCATCGAGCAGAAACAGCTCCGGATTGGCCCACACATCGCTTGAGTCCGGTGACACGAAAAATGGCAGATCGCCAATCAGACGCACGCCCTTCGCTAAGGCATACTCCTTGAGCGCGGCCCCTTGACGGAAGAGCACGAATTGCTCGAATCGAAACTGATCAATGTCGTTGGCCAGTTTCCCGCGAGCTTCCGCCAGGGCAGCGGGCACGCGCTGCACCACCTCCTCCGGCCACTCGAGGTATGAAGCACCGTTGTATTCGTCTTTCAGAGCACGAAACAGAGCATAGTCTTCCAGCCAATGAGCCTGGTCATTGCAGAACTGCTCGTATTCTGGGAGCAGGTCCTTGCGCTCTCCGGATTTGAAGTTCTTCCACGCGGTCTCGAACAGCCGATGTTTGAATGGGATGACGGAGTCATAGTCAACTACATTCGGCGAGAACTGGCCCTCACAATCACCGTCTCGCAACAGCCCATCCGCAATGAGGTTGGCCGGGCTGATCAGTAGGCCGTTGCCAGCAAAGGACGACACAGACTGATAAGGCGAGTTGCCATATCCAGTCGGGCCGAGCGGTAGCGACTGCCACCAGCTTTGGCCGGCATCGTGAAGATGATCGATCCACGAAAATGCTGCCGAGCCCAGATCACCAATACCGTAAGGCGATGGCAAAGAGGTTACATGCAGCAGCAAGCCCGTCGCCCGGTATTCTGGCGGAAACAATGGCGCAAGCCGATTACTCTCACTCATCTTCGACCTCTGGCCTGCATGGGAACGGCACTCTAGGATTCCAATGCACTGTTCACCATCTCCTCAGCTTCGTTCAAGATGGCATTCAGATGCTCCTGCCCTTTGAAGCTCTCCGCGTAAATCTTGTAGATGTTTTCCGTACCCGAAGGCCGGACTGCAAACCAGCCACTCGCAGCAATGATCTTCAGGCCACCGATGGGAGCGTTGTTTCCCGGAGCGGCGGTCAGCTTGGCGGTGATTGGTTCACCCGCCAGCTCCGACTCCTTTACTGCTTCCAGCGACAACTTCTGTAGCTTGGCTTTCTGCTCGGGAGTCGCCGGAGCATCGATACGTATGTAACGAGGCGTGCCGAACTCCGCGGTGAGTTCCGCGTAATGCTCGCCGGGATCTTTGCCGGTGATGGCCGTAATTTCCGCGGCGAGAAGGTCCATGATCGGGCCGTCCTTGTCGGTCGTCCAAACCGTGCCATCGCGGCGCAAGAGGCTCGCGCCGGCACTCTCCTCGCCGCCAAAGCAGCAGGAGCCGTCGAACAGGCCGGGCACAAACCACTTGAAGCCCACAGGAACTTCCAACAGGCGCCCACGCAACTTGTTCACCACGCGGTCGATCATGCTGCTGCTTACCAGGGTCTTACCGACCGCGGCACCGGCCGGCCATTGCGAGCGATGCGTGAGCAGATACTGAATAGCGACCGCAAGATACGCGTTGGGATTCATCAATCCAACCGAAGGCGTGACAATTCCGTGCCGGTCGGAGTCCGGGTCGTTCGCGAAGGCGACGCGGTACTCATCTTTGAGGCCAACAAGCCGGGCCATCGCATACGGGCTGGAGCAGTCCATGCGGATCACGCCATCATGGTCCACCGTCATGAACGAGAAGGTCGGGTCGATCGTCGGATTTACCACAGCGATATCCAATCCGTAAATCTCGTTGATCGGTTGCCAATACGGACAGGCAGCGCCGCCGAGCGGATCCACGCCCAGCTTTAGGCCAGCACCACGAATGGCATCCATGTCAACCACGTTCTGCAGATCGCGCACGTACGGCAGCATCAGGTCTTCGTGGTGCGTAGAGGCGGCAGTGACAGCCTTGGAGAAAGGGATGCGCTTCACCCCTACGTTGCCTGCCCGCAGCAATTCGTTAGCCCGGTGTTCGACCCAGTGGGTTACGTCGGTATCCGCTGGGCCACCGTTCGTGGGGTTGTACTTAAAGCCGCCATCTTCCGGCGGGTTGTGTGACGGTGTAATGACGATCCCATCCGCGAGGTTCTGCTTCCGACCACGGTTATGGACAAGGATCGCTCGCGAGATGACTGGCGTAGGCGTTACACCGTCGGCCCGTTGAATGACCACATCGACCCCGTTGCCAGCGAGAACTTCGATGGCGGTGCGCTCGGCGGCCCCAGACAACGCGTGAGTGTCCTTGCCCATGTAGAGTGGGCCGTCAACCCCCTGTCCCCGGCGGTAATCGCAAATTGCTTGCGTGATGGCGAGAATATGGGATTCGGTAAACGTGCCGTGCAACGGCGAGCCTCGGTGCCCGCTGGTTCCGAAGCTAACCAACTCGTTCCGGTCTTCCACGTCTGGCTGCCGCTCGTAGTAAAGGTCCACCAAACGAGCCACATCTATCAGCATCTCTTTCGGGGCTGGTTTGCCGGCCAGGGGCGAGATGATACTCCCTGGACCGTGCCCGGTTGCAGTCGGGCTTGTTTCTATCGCACCGGACATGGTTGCACCTTCCAAATTTCGCTTGCATATTCCGCAATCGTTCGGTCGCTGGAGAATTTGCCAGAGCTCGCAACGTTCAGGATGGCTGTCCGCGCCCAGCCGTCAGGGTCGGCATACAGTGCGCCCAGCCGTTCCTGCGCCTGACAATAGGAGGTGAGGTCCGCAAGGTGCATGTAGTAATCGCCTTTTGTCAGAAGCGTATCGCGCAACGGACTGAAAATTCCGGGCTCGTTCCGGTTAAAGAATCCGGAAAAAATGAGATCCAGCGCCGCGCGGGTCTCCGGCTCGTTTTCATAGTGCCAATGCGGGTTGTACCAGCTGCGGCTGTTCTCCACTTGCTCAACGGTGAGGCCAAACAGGAACAGGTTTTCATCGCCAGCCTCCTCTGCCATCTCAATGGTCGCGCCGTCCCGTGTTCCAACCGTTAGCGCGCCGTTCATCATGAATTTCATGTTGCTCGTGCCACTCGCTTCATAGCCGGCAGTCGAGATCTGGTTAGAGACGTCACTGGCCGGGATGAGTCGTTCTGCCAGCGAGACGTTATACTCCGGCAGGAAAACCACTTTGAGTCGTCCTCGGATGCGGGGGTCGCCGTCCAGGGTGCTGGCCAGGTTGTTGATGAACTTTATGATCACCTTGGCCAACTGATAAGCAGGCGCAGCTTTTCCGGCGAAGAAGAATGTGCGCGGCGCCATCTCGGTGTTGGGGTTTTCCCGCAGCCGGTTATAGAGCGTGACGATTCGCAGCGCATTCAGCAACTGCCGCTTGTACTCGTGAATTCGCTTCACCTGGCAATCGAAAATGCTGTCCGGGTCCACGACCTGCCCCGATGTTGACTTCAGCCAGTTAGCAAACTCGACCTTGGCTTCACGTTTGGAACTGAGAAAGCCATCGCGAAAGCTTTTGTCATCAGCAAACGGCTTCAGCTTATTAAGCTGGACAAGATCAGTTGTCCAGGCTTCGCCGATGCTCCCGGTGATAAGGCGCGCCAGTGCGGGATTTGCCTCCAGCAGCCAGCGACGCGGTGTTACGCCGTTCGTCTTGTTGTTAAACCGTTCGGGAAACATTTCGGCTAGATCCTTAACCGTCGTCGTGCGCAACAGTCGAGAGTGGACTGCAGCCACCCCGTTTGTGCTGTGGGAGCCGACAATCGCCAGATTGGCCATACGTATCTGCCGTTGGGCGCCCTCCTCTACGAGACTCACACGTTCGACGCGCTTCTCGTCCCCAGGGAAACGGACGCGGACTTCATCCAGCAGCCGCCGATTGATCTCGTAGACAATCTCAAGGTGGCGGGGAAGCAGCATCTCGAACCACTCGGCGGGCCATTTCTCCAGAGCTTCAGGCAGCAGCGTGTGATTCGTGTAGGCAAGCGTTTTCTTCGTTAGGTCCCAAGCTTCATCCCATCCAAGGTGCGCATCGTCCAACAAAATTCGCATCAACTCAACAACAGCCATAGAAGGGTGCGTGTCATTGAGTTGGATAGCTACCTTCTCGGGCAACTTGCTCCAATCATTACTGTTATTTCGCTGGAAGCGACGCACAAGGTCAGCCAGTGAACAAGCGACCAGGAAATATTCCTGCACGAAACGCAGTCCTTTTCCTGCGGTCGTAGAATCGTCGGGGTATAAAACGCGCGTTAGTGATTCCGCGGCCAGTGTTTCGGCCAGTGCACCGACGAAATCGCCGGTGCCGAATTCGCGAAAATCGAAATAATCGGGCGCAGCCGCGGCCCAGAGCCGCAGAGTGTTGATGGTCTTGCCGCCATAGCCCACCACCGGACGATCAAACGGTATACCTATCAAACTTGACGCCCGGCCTGGGATGGCGTGCAAAGTTCCCGAACGTAGTTCAAAGGAGCAGTTCAGCTTTACTTCCACCGCCTCAGGCGGGCGAGCGACTTCCCAAGGATCGGTGTTACGCAGCCAGTTGTCGGGATTCTCTTGCTGCCAGCCGTTCTTGAAGGATTGTTTGAAGATGCCGTATTCATAGCGCAAGCCATACCCGGTCGCCGGGAGTTGCATTGTCGCCATTGAGTCGAGGAAGCAAGCGGCAAGGCGACCCAGGCCACCGTTACCGAGACCTGCGTCCGGCTCCTGCTCTATCAATTCAAGCCAATTAATGCCTTTCTCCTGGACTGCGTGCTCTACGAGAGGATCGAGCAAGAGATTCGTGACGTTATTGGCCAGCGAGCGCCCAATCAGAAACTCCATGGATAGGTAGTAAATGCGCTTGGGATTCTCTTGTAGGTACGTATTCTTGGTCAGGACCCAGCGCTGCGCAAGGATATCCCGTATGGAGCGGGAGAAAGCCTCGAACCGCTCACGCGCACCCGCTACTTTTGGGTCGATCACTCGGTCAAAAACGAGGTGCCGTTCGTAGAATGCATTTTCCGTCCCCACAAACTGAATCGGCCCACGACCATACTGGTGCAGAAGCCGCGCAACAAGTGCTGCACGATCCTGGGTGGGCAAAACGGTCGAAGATTTTGGGCGTACTACGCTCTCTGTGCTCATGCAATGTCCTTATTACACTCGGCTGGGTTGCACATCTGGTGCTGATGTCTCCAGAACGCTCAAATGGACTGGTTCTTTGGCGACGTGGTGATCGTCGTTCCAGAGTCGGATAACTGGCTGCGAAAGGTCGCGTTCGTAGCCCAAAACACTCAAACTCGCAGTACTTAGCAACAGATATCGCCCCGCGGCTGGATCGAGCCCAAGCCAGCGGGCGGTCAAGACCCGAAGGAAGTGTCCACTGGAAAAAAGAAGAACGTCCGCCTGCAATGCCCGAAGCCGCTTAGCGACACGGTCCGCCCTCCCAGCTACCTGCGTCGGCGATTCTCCGCCGGGGCAACCATCCCGGAAGAGATCCCAGTTCGGATACTTCGCGAGGATTTCGGCTGAGCGTAGACCATCAAATTGGCCATAGTCCCACTCCACCAGGTCGGAATCGACTTTAGCCATAGAGCCGAACCCGGCCAGCCTGCAGGTTCGGACGGCACGCTGCAACGGGCTGGTAAATACTGCCGCAAATCTCAACCCTTTCAGTCGTTGCCCAAGTTGGCGGGCATTGCGCTCGCCGGCGGGCGTGAGCGGCAAATCTGTAAGCCCGGTATGCTGGCCTGAAAGAGTCCAAGCCGTCTCACCATGCCGGGCGAGGTAAATCACGGGAAGCGCTTCGCTCATGCAATCGTTCTCCTCAGAGCATAAGATTCAGTTGCTGAGTTATCGCAGCAACCATGAAGCAGGTTGGGTTTGTACATTTCTGGAGTAGGCAAATCCTCACAACAGATACCTTGTTTTAGTGAAACTGCTGCTTATTAGCCCTTGGTATACCTGTAATTCCTTAACGCTGTGTCGCGTAATGATGGCAGCTCACGCAGCCTTCGAGCTGGACAGGACAGTCACCGGCTCGGAACTATCAGTTTGCGCCTTAGTTACGACCTTGATCCTCTTCATCTTGTTCCAGTCGTACGGAAACTCCTGGCCGCAATCCAGGCAAACTACGTAGGTCCCCGTAACCGACGCTGCCGCTATACGACGCAGCTTGCCTCTTACGGTCATAGGAAAGCTGCAACGTTTGTGCGAACATCCGAAGAGCAGGTCGAACACACTCATAGCCTCGTCTTCGCTCCCAGCGGCGCAGTCCTTAACGCCTTTAGCTGAGTTCATATTCCCTTCAAGCATTCGAGGTTCCAATGGGCGGGGTTGATCCGATTTCGGCGTGATATCGTTTACTGACAAGTAGTTAGGCGATTCAGGGCGTCAAAAACACAGACTGCGGATGTCTAGAGGGCCGGTGCCGAGAAGTTGGCATGTGATGGGCAGCCAGAGGTTCTCCACCGGCCTAGGATGAGTACTGCTGCTCTAGGATCTCTGATTCACCTCTTGTCATTGGTGAAGACGCGCGCATGAATTTCCAGCACTCCGCGGCGATTGCCCAATCCTCCTGTGCGCGAATCACGAACACCCGAACCCTCGAATCTGCAGCGGAGATATCCTCGTCGGGAGAGGAATGTGCATTCCTCGCATTGTCAAGCCTAAGTCCGAGGAATTCTAGAGTGCTACAAGCTGCAGACCGCACATCCGGGGAATTCTCTCCGACTCCTGCGGTGAATATCATTACGTCAATTCCTCCCAGTACGGCAACCATGCCACCGATCGCCGCACGCAGCCGGTGAATGTAGATATCGAATGCCAACTTTGCCCTTTCATTGCCGTCATGGATTCCAGCCAAGATATCCCGCATGTCGCTCGAAACGCCCGAGATTCCCAGGAGACCCGAGCGTTGGTTGAGCACCTTGTCGAGTTCCTCGGAGTCGAGCTGGCCCTGACGCATCAAGTAAGTCAGTATCCCGGGATCTACTGAACCTGATCGGGAGCCCATCATCAGGCCGTCCAGCGGAGTAAAGCCCATCGTTGTATCAAGGCTTCGGCCGTGGCGAATGGCTGCCAGCGAGCAACCATTACCCAGGTGGCAGCTCACTATTTTGAGGTTTACTAAGTCCTTATGCAGCAGTTGGGCGACACGTTTCGCACAAAACTGATGGTTGATGCCATGAAATCCGTATCGGCGAATGCCACCTTCGAACCACTCGTAAGGGCCCGGATAAACTGCTGCCGACAAAGGCATCTGACGATGGAATCCCGTATCGAAGACGGCCACCTGCGGCGCTGAGCTTAGCAGTTTACTTATGATCTCCATGCCCTCGACTTCGGCTTGAATGTGCAGCGGCGCAAAGGCAGACATGCCGGCGATAAGGGATTGCACCTCGGGCGTGATAGAAGTGGGTTCCTCATAGTGGGGACCGCCATGAACCACTCGATGTCCCACTACATCGATGTCACGAGCAGAGGAAATGACTTGCACGTCTCCGTGCCACAGTGTATCGAGTAAGCGTTCCAATAGCTGAGCGCGCGACGAACCTCTTATCTCATCTCTCCGCACCACTCCTCGCGAATTCTTCGCCTCAATGGTCGCGGCATCGCCGCGCCATTCGATCTTGCCCTCCCACAGGCAGGCTGGCGGATTGTCTGGGGGAGTCTCGGCAATCTCATAGAGGCATGCTTTTTGGCTGCTGGAGCCAGAGTTCAGTACGAGTATCTTCATACGTTTTGGACCTTCAGGTTCAATATCGTAGGGAGTTGAAGCAAGCGGGATACCAAGAACGACTCCAATAGCCTGTTTAGACGCGCCGTTATCTTCGGCAAGGTCGCGTATGCCGAAGCGCTGTCCAGCCAATTGGTTGGCAGTTGTCAGACTCTCGACACCTGCCTCAGTCGGACATCTTCGTCCAAAGAAGGCTTGGCCTCGAGTCGCATCAAAAAGCTTCAGAGTGGCCTGCTCGTCGGAAGCTAGCGGTAGATAATCGGCACCTCGGCTCTGTCGACGCCAGACGGCGCGGGCCGTACAGACTCCCCCGTTACCACGCGCCTGCCATAGGCTCCCCAGCCTTCGTAAAGGTAGTGCTTACCGTTCTGGATCCTGAACACAAGTTTGGCGTCGCTCTGCTTCGCCGGGTAACCGTCAAGAGGAAGGGTATAGGCGTCCTGAACGGTCTTACCGTCGGTACTTCGGAACAATATATATGTTGTCGACTCAACTTCTTCGATCCGGTAATCGCCGGCGGGGAGACAGTTGCCTGCTATCCAGAACTCAAATGGAATCGTTGCTTGAGCGATCCTCTGCTTCTGTGCTCTTCCCTGCCCTACCAGAATCAGAAGGGTTAATGAACTCAAGAAGATGGCCATCAATCTTTTCGGACTTATCATAATTTTCCTCGCTCCGCTATCCTTGGCAAACTCTTTAAGGCTTGCTGAACTCGCCGCCGACAAACGCCTATGCCATAGCGCTGACCGAGTTCTTCTCAACAGTTTCTGCAAGCATTTCACGCTCCACAGTTGCCTTTGAGCCGAGGCGGCTGCAGATGATGTTGAAGCCGTTCAGTGACAAGATATTGGCGTGTGCCCTGCTCGTTACCGTTGCACCTTGCCTTCCTAACTGAACAATGCCTAAGTCTAGGATTCTGTTGGGATAGCAATCAGCCTCGTTTGGCCACTGTCTTGCTACTTAGATATTGCCTCGTGGAGCGCAATGCAAAGCCAAGAGCGGGTTAGCTTCCGAGCCAGGCGGAACAGTCAATCTCAAGCCGGTATGTAAGTACCATACCGAGAGGTAAACATGAGGGACATGGAAAGCTTCCCCCCAGTGGCAACAGGATACGTGTCGCGTGCTGATGTCTGCCGGACATTCAAGCAAGATATGAAGAGCTTGTATCTCCTCTCATTGCTGCTCACCGCTGGGAGACACTCAGCGGAGCAGTGCTTTGTGTCCAGTTTGAGCGATTGCCTTGATATGAGGCCCGTATTTAAGGAGTGGACTGACTCTTGGACGCGACGTATCGTTCTGCAAAACGCGATCCGAATTTTGAGTCCCGAAGTCACTAGTGGTGACGACGGTTCAGAGTTCCGCCTAAGCCCCTTCGACTCAAATCTCAGCCCTGCTCTTCGCGCCGTGCTCCGACTCAACACCTTTGAACGGTTTGTCTTCGTTATGACGGTGCTCGAAGGCTACTCAGATCATGAATGTTCGCTGCTCCTGAGATCCTCGAAACGCAACGTGGTGGCTGCCAAGGCGAAGGCGCTGGAGCGTCTGACCTCCGCACCGAATAAGCTCCTTTTCGCTGCGCCCCAAGCGGAGCCTCAATTTACGGCGACGGATAACACACAAAGCACGATCTAAGTAATGTGGTCGCCCGCCTCCAGCATATCTAACCTGTTCTTGCCAGTCGTAGCCTCGTAAAGGAACCACAGCAAAGAACGGCGTCGCCTCTGAACGACAGGGACCGGTTTGACCCCGCGTACCTGATCATACGAAGTCGCTGACCGGCCAACCTGGTCGGTTGTCTGCCAGAACTTGCTGCAGTTGCCAATCTTTTGAGACCCCGGTCTCACGCACTTCGCATGCCGTCGCCCATAGAGTGTCGAAATATCAATCATTTACGCGGGGCACTGGCTCATGCTGGTTTGGTGGTAGTCATGCCTTTGCATAGGGCGAAGGCAAATGACGTGGTCAATATGTCCAAGCGACGTGAGCCGATCATAGTTCCGGGCGAAAGCCTCGGTTTTTCCCGGACTCCGGGACTAAAGGCGGTGCGAAACCTCATCTTCTTAGCAGTTTTTTCTAGTTGGCTGGTTCCCGGTGCGCTTGGCAAGGATGATCATGGAGGAACCGGCAGAGTAGAAGGGACTGTATTCGTCGGCGATTCCGGTGACCTGTCATATGTGCCTGAGGCTAAGGTGATGGTAACCGGTCCCGTGATGGCCGAAACAGGGACCGATGCCGACGGTAAGTACGCTCTCGAGGGGCTCCCTCCCGGAAACTACACGGTGGAAGCAACCTTTTCCGAGCTAAGTGCGGAGCAGACCATCACGGTCGAGCCCAATCAGGTCGTTCAAGTCCCACTACAGTTGAAGCCCCGCGAAGTCAAGACCTCGGTAACGGTAACCGCAAGCGATCCGGACGCTGGCCCAGCTCCGACCGAAACCATTACCGAGAAAATCGTACAGAACGCTCCCAATATCGACGAGACGTTTGAAAGCTCGCTTCCTCTCGTGCCTGGAGTCGTTCGTGGGCCCGATGGATTGATAAACCTGAAGGGTGCGCGCAATACCCAGAGTGGCGCGCTCATGAACAGTGCAAATGTCACCGATCCCGCCACCGGGAGTCCCGCCCTCAGCTTGCCACTTGACGTGGTCTCGTCGGTGCAAGTGATCTCAAATCCCTACGACCCGCAGTACGGAAAACTCACCGGGGCTGTTTCAAACGTCGAGACCAAGACGGGGAATTACGAAGGCTACCATTTTTCAATCCAGAATATTCTACCTCGCCCACGCGAGCGCGGTGGCAGCATTGTTGGCATTGGAGCCTTCACGCCGCGAATGATGTTCACCGGTCCGATCGTCAAGGACCGCATCGCAATCACCCAGTCGTTCGAATACCGTTTTGTGCAAACGCCAGTCAACAGTCTTCCTCCTCTGCAACGGGATACGAAGTTCGAGGGCTTCAACTCCTATACCCAGGTCGATATGAACATAAGTTCAAGACAAACCGCGACCGTGTCGCTCGCGGAGTATCCGCAGAAGCTGGATTTTCTGGGGTTAAATACATTTACTCCGCAACCATCGACCGCGGATTACCACCAGCGCGGCTATCAGCTTTCTGCACAGGACCGCTACCTAGTTGGCGAGAAGGGTGTCCTGGTCTCGCAGTTCAGTTTCAAACGCTTCGATGTGGACACCACCGCGCAAAATAATGAGCCCTATCAACTACTGGTGGACACGACGGAGGGGGGATTCTTCAACCGTCAGTCTCGCCGCGCCACACGCTTCGATTTGCAAGAGACCTACCAGTTCGCTCCGTGGCGGTTTTTGGGTTCTCATCAAGTAAAGGTGGGCATGGACTATGCCCACTCCTCCTACAATGGCCGGGAAACCTTCTTGCCCGTCGAACTCATCGGCGCCTCGGGTAGCCCCATCGAGCGCATTACTTTCACCCCGCCAACCTCCTTTGGCACCGATGAGAATGAGACATCGTGGTTCGTGGCCGATCAATGGTCACCATTCCATCGCTTGACGTTCGACTTGGGCGTGCGTTTTGACAACGACACGGTGACCGGCTCCACCCATGCAGCCCCTCGGGCAGGGGTTCTGCTGGTGCTGACCAGCGACGGCAAGACCTTGCTGAAAGGCGGTGCTGGGGTGTTCTACGACAAGGTCCCTCTCACTCTCCCGGTCTTTGAGCACCTGCCGGATCGGACCGTGTCAGTTCTTGGTCCCAGCGGCCAAGTTCTTAGTTCGACCTCATATCTGAATCAGATTACCGGCGGGCTGCAAAATCCGCGCAGCACTTCGTGGAATGTCGCTCTGGAGAGGCAAGTCTCGGAACACTTCTCAGTCCGCGTCGGCTACGAGCAGCGCAACACTGCCAGGGATTTCGTGGTGTCACCCACCGCTGCACTGACATCAAGCGTCATGGCCCTCTCGAACGGAGGAAGCGACTCGTACCGGGAATTCCAGGTTACCGGCCGCTACCAGCTCCCCCGCTTCACTGTGAACGGCTCGTACGTCCACTCCAAAGCCTACGGGACCTTGAACGATCCTTCGCTGTTCTTCGGAAACTATCCCCAGGCGGTGATTCAACCGAACGCTAGCGGGCGACTGCCCTTTGACGCACCGAACCGGGTTTTGTTCTGGAGCGACGTTACGGGTCCATGGAAGCTGATGCTTATTCCCGTTCTCAACGTCCATACAGGCTTCCCATATTCGGTTGAAAACCAATTCCGCGAATATATAGGTCCGCGCAATACCGAACGCTTTCCACGATTCTCGTCGTTCGACCTCCAGGTTTCGCGCCCCATCTCGCTGCCGTTCGGTGAGAGACACATTAAAGCCCGGGCCGGATTCGGCGTATTCAACCTCTTCAGTCATTTCAATCCGCGCGATGTGCAGAACGACATAGACAGCAATCAATACGGCGGCTTCTACAACGATGCCTGGCGAGTGTGGCGCGGCAAGCTGGTTTTTCAATTCTAAAACTATGAAAACTCAATTCATCTTGGCAGCCTTTTTTCTGGCCTTCACAGCGAGCGCCCTCAACGCTGCCGATGGCAATCCACTTCCCAGCGCGGATGAGGTAGTAGCTACCATGCAGCAACGTGACGCGCAACGGCGCACGCTGCTCGAAGGTTACCGGGGAATGCGTCAGTACGTCCTCGAGAATACCCGCATGCAGAAGCATGCCGAGATGCATGTGCGGGTGGAGTCCGATGTTGACGGAACGAAGCACTTTGAAGTCGTGGATGAAGAGGGGTGGAAAGCGGCGCACAACCACGTTTTCCGCAAGATGCTCGATTCCGAAGCAGAAACATCGCACCCACAGGTGAGCTCAAAGACTCGCATGTCCCCCGACAACTATGAGTTCCACATGGTTGGTGTCGAACCGATAGAGGGCCGTTCCGCCTATGCAATTGACATAACACCCAAGCGGAATGAAGAGCGCCTGTTTCAAGGTCGTATCTGGGTTGATGCCGAAGATTACGCACTGGTAAGGGCCGAAGGGAAGCCTGCCAAGAACCCGTCCTTCTGGATCCGAAGCGTGCATTTTGTCCACACCTACCAGAAAGCTGGTTCCTTTTGGTTCCCCGTGGCCACCGAGAGCGTCTCGGAGGTCCGAATCTTTGGAGCAACAAAGGTAACCATCAACTATTTCGACTACACGCCGAAATCTCAGCACGCAACCGAGAGCGCAAGCGTGCAGTCACGACTGGCCTTGAATCAATAAAAGAAAGAAGGGTATACATGTCAAACGTTGACCAATGCTTAATTCTCGCCGCCGGTAACGGCAGCCGACTCGTCCCGTCTTCGGGCACGATTCCTAAACCTCTGGTTAAGGTGCACGGCAAGCCGTTGCTGGAACACATCATGCTTCGCGCTCAGGAGGCCGGAATCAGCAGGTTCGTGATCGTGATTGGGTTTCGTGGCGATGCGATACGCGGCTGGTTGGCGGAGCGCTCACTCCCCGGGTTCGAGGTGACACTCGTCGAAAACACTGAATACCATAAGGACAATGGCATTTCCGTCTTGAAGGCCCGCAATGAAATCTGCAATCCATTCTTACTTCTGATGTCGGACCACATCTTTGAATCCAGGACGGCCGAGTCCCTGTTGCAACAACCTTTAGCGGAAGGCGAGGTCATACTCGCGGTTGACCCAAACATCGACACCGTCTTCGACTTGGACGATGCAACCAAGGTCAGACGCAAGGGCGATCATATCGTTGACATCGGGAAGCAGATCACCCATTACGATGCATTCGATACGGGCATGTTCTTGTGCAGTCCGCAGTTGTTCGGCGTCCTGGAATCGGCCCAGAAAAACGGAAACTGCTCGTTGTCCGACGGGATGCGGAAACTGGCCGCTACGGGCAAGTTTCGCGCCTTCGACATCGGCGATGCTGCATGGCAGGATGTCGATACTCCAGAGGCCCTGGCGTATGCGGAAACGGTTTTCGACCAGTACTTCTGTCCGGCTGCATTGAGGCAAGGATTCGCCAATGTCTAGGCACAGCGCAAACAGGCGGTTGCTGGTCCGTTTTCTGGCGGCGATATTCGGAACCGGGCTGCTTGCGTATCTGATCTGGCGGATCGGCCCCTCGACGCTGGCACAGGATGTGTCGAGAATAGGCTGGGGACTCGCTCTGGCCATAGCCTTGGGTGGGGTTGCCCACGTCGTGAAAGCCTGGGCCTGGAGGTTTACGCTCTCGGGTGAAGAGCACAAGGTTTCATTTCCACGACTGCTCCAACTGCGATTGGTGTCAGAGGCGGTCGGACAGCTAGGAGTCTTCGGTCAGGCATTCGGGGAGGGACTTCGCGTCTCAGCTCTGAGCGCCGAAATACCTGCCGCATGCAGAATCTCCTCGGTCACGCTCGACCGCGGGATCTTTATTGCGACCGGGGCACTGGTGATGCTGACTGGGATCGTGACGGCGCCACTCGCCTTGTCACTGACCCACACCTTGCAGCGATACGTAGTGTTCTTCGCCCTTACGCTGATCGGTTTGCTGTTCCTGATGGCAGTCGCCGTGCAGAAACGGTGGACAATCTTGTCTGGTCCGGCGCGGGCAGCGGGGAAGCTGCGTTACTTCAGGCGTTGGCTGGAAAGCAAAGAGTCAATCATCAACTCGGTTGAAAGCAGGCTGTTCGAGTTCCATCGTGATATGCCGCGAGCGTTTTGGGCCAGTTTAGTCCTCAATCTGCTCTGCCACGGATTGGCTGTGTTGGAGGTATATCTCATACTGCGCCTGATGGGAGTCAAGTTTAGTCTCCTGGGCGCTCTGATCTTTGAAGCTCTGACGAAGCTCGTTAATGTCGTCGGCTTCTTCAATCCCGGAAATATTGGAACCTATGAAGGCGGGAACGTCCTCATTGCAAAGATGTTCGGGCTCAGTGGTCGTACCGGCCTGGCGCTCGGACTCGCCCGGCGATCGAGAGCGATCTTCTGGGGAGCCGTCGGTGCCGTGTGTCTGATCATCTTATCCCGAAGCAAAAGGAGCCGTGACGTGGAACGCAATACTCTGACCTTTGACGAAGTTACAGAAAATTCGGCTCTACTGAGACCAGAAGTCCTCCTCCAGGCCGCCGATCAGCAACCCGTAGCGATCATTCTCGCCAATGGCATACTCGGCGGCGACGGAGTTGAAGCTTCGCTCACCCGGGTGGGCACTCTGCCCGTTATTCTCCGCAGTATCTTAGGTTTGCAGAAGGCGGGCGCGAAACGAATCATCATTTGCGTTGACGCGGCCCAAGGACCCAAGTTGACGCGCGAGCTTCTTGCCACTCACCGTCTGCCTCGCTGTGTTATGTGGTTTGAGTCGGAACGGAATAGCGTTCTGCCTCAGCTATTGAAAGAGGTCGCCCTTGGATCGGGCGACAATCACCTGTCGGTAGTAGCCGGGGACTCCGCCTATCATCCGGCATTGTTGCGCGAAGCCGTCGAGTGGGACGGGGAGCAGGAGGTACTGGCATTGCAATCGAACAACGGCCCGGTCGGTATCTGGGCCTTGTCTCGTGCTGCCGCAATGCGGGTCGCTGAGCGATACCAGGCCGAAGTCGATAATGTCGAACAACTGCACGCCCTGTTTACAGAGAAAAATACCGTAGACAACAGGCCCGTGCTGGAAGACCGCTGGCAGCGAGTGCGCACGCCGGAAGAGCGCATTGCCGCTGAGCGGAAGCTCGATCACTGGCTGGTAAAGCCTACGGATGGTATCTTCGCGCGGATGAATCGCAGGATTTCGATACCGATCAGCCGGCAGCTCATAAAGTGGCCAATTACTCCTAATATGGTGAGCCTCTTTACCCTTGGAGTTGGCTTCACTGCTGGCGTGTTCTTCGCCCGCGGCGGCTACTGGAATGTGCTGTTTGGCGCGATGCTATCGGTATGGGCGAGCATTCTGGACGGCTGCGATGGAGAGGTCGCTCGCCTGAAGCTGCTGGAATCCGACTTCGGCTGCTGGTTGGAAACCATATGCGACTATCTCTACTACCTGTTCATCTTTTCCGGGATGGCGATAGGCATGGTGAGAAGCTTCGGGCCGACCTACCTGGTTTGGAGTGGACTGCTCCTTTTCGGGGCCGTCACCAGCTTCCTGGTTACGGGAGCCGGCCGGCAGCGGCTTGCCGGCGCCCGTCCGGAGCAGTACCTGGGAATCTGGCAGCGAGAAGCCGAGAGTCGGCGATCCAACCCTATCTTGTACATCGGTCGGCATACCGAATTCCTTATTCGGCGCTGCTTCTTGCCGTATGCCTTCCTGTTCTTCGCTGCTATTAATATGATGAGAGTGGCTTTCGTTCTATCGGCGATAGGCGTGAATGTGGTTTGGTTAATATCCCTTTACTCCTACCGCGCCTTCGCTGCAAACCGGGCGCCATCAGCCAGCACTTCTGTCGCTGCCGTGTGATGCACGCGTCCCTGCTGTCCAGTCTAGAAATTGTCATGGATGTAAGCTCCAAGCAGGCAATCGAAACCGGCAGCTTCGCGCCGTGGGGATTGACGCTTTGGACCCCCAGCTCAATTCGGGTTGTGGACTGGAACATCGACCGCGGTTTGCAACTGAGCGGCATCATCGAGTTTCTCGCAGACGCCAAGGCCGACCTCATAATTCTGCAGGAGGTCGATATCAATGCCCGGCGGACACATCGTCTCAATGTCGCGCGGGAAATAGCTCAGAAGCTGCGGATGAACTATGTCTTTGGGCGCGAGTTCCAGGAATTGACTCAGGGCTCGCGCACCTCACCGGCCTACCACGGGCAGGCAACGCTCTCTGCTTGGCCATTGTCGAATCCCCGTATCCTGAGGTTCCAGAGGCAATCGAATTTCTGGCGACCCCGCTGGTACCTTCCTGACATCGCGCCTCTTCAGGAGAGGCTTGGCGGACGGATGGCTTTGGTGAGCGAAGTCAACATTGCTGGAAAACGCCTGGTCAGTTACAACCTTCACCTGGAGAGCCGCGGAGATAACGGTTTGCGCTGCTCGCAGCTGCAAGAGTGCCTTGACGATGCTGGCCAATACAAATCAACAGTTCCTATCATTCTGGCAGGCGATCTTAACTTGAATGTTACCCGGACGTTTGCCTCTTCCGACATCAGCCGTGCGCAATTCCGAAACGAGTTTGCGGATCGGGAGGTGCGAACAACACCTCCAAAGTCGCTGCTTGATCGAGGGAACATCATCGACTGGATATTCACGCGGGGGCCGATTACCGCAAAACAGCCCCGAGTTTACAATTCGGTGTCAGCCTCCGACCACTACCCGCTCTCGCTGACTCTAAGTTTCGCTTAGAACGTTCCGAGTTTGGTGTGTCCCGGTAGAGTGGTAGAGTAGGCCTTCAGTCCTGCGTCGTGAGCAAAAAAGGAAACCGCCCACTCTACCCGAGCTTGGTGAACACACCAACTCTGGAGTTACAGCAGTACCACTCTCCGTCCTTGTTCTGCGCCTCCTAAACCCTCCAGCCTTTGAAAATGCGCACTGATTGAGCGGTGCCGAAATGTCGGCAGGGTTCTTGAGAACGACGTTGGGACGAGTCAACCTCGGGGCAGCACCGGCTCCGGAACTTGTTCATAAACAAGATCAGCTCTTTTCAACTGCCCAGGTTCGGAATGGCTGTTCAGGTGCATTAGGAAAGGACGACAAGGTTCCGAGCTGGCCAGCACCCTGTAAGAGATCTTAGTGGCCACCGGCAGGAGGAGAGTCATGTGGATGCGATCATGTGCGGTCTGTAAGGCGCTGTTGAAAAAGTTTCGTTTGTCGGATTCGGTGCGTTGTCAGTGCGGGTGGCAGTGGTAAAAGCCGCTGCTGCGAGCTTCGCGTAGCCGACCAACATTTCGAGCATGTGGTCCGTTGAGCGCGAATCGAGGAGAATGTTATGCCTATCCCTAAACAACCCGTGTTGCGCCACGAAAACCAATACAGTGCCGATTCGGCCTGTGCGCACTGCGAAGGCATCATCCGTCACGAACCCTGGTGCATCACACAAAGCGCGGATGTTCGGTACGCATTCCAAGCAGTCTCATATCCCAATCACCTGACACTTCAAGACCGCCTGATCCTGCACGCATTGGGTGTCGCGTGGAACGCAAAAAACGCTAAGTGACGAGCCACTAAATTTCCCATTCCAGCGCTTGCAAAGTAAAAACCCCTCGCAGCGGTTCGCGATTTTTTCTTGATGATTTCGCGAGTGCCAATCTGTTGACATGCCCTTCGCTGACCTAGACCTTCTCCCAAGTGGCTTCATCCGGCAAATAAGGCCTGTTTCCCACGGTTAGGACGCGGTAAGGCCATCCGACGAGTGGCTGAGGGTTTGGTACGTCGAGTGCTACTAGAAAAGCAGTGACGGCGTTTCGATCCGGTGTTCGGAACGACGAAGAAGTCAAGGGCGCTTAGGGGTCAACCAGCCCTCGGAAGCGCAAGCTAAGGAGTGGTAAGTGCTAACCCACACGCAAGATCACTCGACTATGAGTCTTCGTAACAGGCGCTGTAGCTGTATTCCCGTCCCTTTACCCTCCCCCCAGGCAGGGGCCCGCTGATTGCCAGCAGCCTCTGCCTCCTGCCAATTCGTTCGTGTTGAATTTGTTTCGGAATGATCCGGCTGCGCAGAAAGAATCCGAAAAACGGGTGCTGCGTCAAGCTTCTTTGGCTCGCGAATTCGCCTTTTTGGCTTCGTCGCCGGGGATTTTGCGAACCATCGGTGCGGAGAGAAATATCTGGCGAAGAGGCTCTTCGACCGGCAGGGAATCGCGAGCCTCATGATCGTGGCGCGGCTGAATTCGCGATGCTCTCTTGCTCTATCTCGCTGTTTCATGCGCTGGTGTAGCTCGTAAGCAGTGGCGTGTACTTTCCAGTGGGCAAGCGGAACTTCGTAGCCTTCCATCGCCGGTAGGGCTTTGCTGACGAAATCCTATGCGCGATTCAATTCGCCTTCCGCCATGTCCACTCGGGCGTTGGCTTCAAGAATTGTTGTGAGAGGGGAGCAACTACCTTTTAGCGATCGGCTTGCGGGCCATGCATAGATCTGTATCACCGTGAGCGGCGTGAGGGACACTGAGTCACGTTCCGGTAGCGGGTACCTTCACAACCTCGGCAGCGGTCGGCAAAGTGAAATGAAACGTAGCGCCCCGTCCGGCGTTGGGTGTTGCCCATAGACGGCCGCCGTGCGACTCGACGATCGAACGGCTAATTGCTAGACCCATTCCAGAGCCCTGCGGTTTAGTCGTAAAGAAGGCATTGAAGATCTGGTCGGCCGTTTCGGCCGGCAGTCCCACGCCAGTGTCGCTGACTGAGATCGTCACTCGGCCGTCCTGGTCCAGTTGCGACTTGACCGTAAGGACGCCGCCTGTCTCCTTCATGGCCTCGATGGCATTGAGCATGAGGTTCATCAGCACCTGCTGCAGTTGCACACGGTCGGCGGTAATTTGGGGAAGGTCGGCGGCAAGATCCGTGCGGATCGAAACTGCATACCGGTTGGCCTCGCCCCGCAGCAGTCCAACCATTTCGTGAACAATCTCGTTCACCGAGACCAACTCACGTTTTGGAGGAGACTTCTTGTAAAACAATCGTAAACGCTCGATGATGTCACCGGCACGATTCCCGTCCCTCAAGATTCTGTTTGCAGCCTCACGCACTTCGTCAAGATCCGGCTGGTCGCGCATAAGCCACCGCAAGCAGGCGTTCGCATTCATGACGGTAGCAGCGATAGGCTGCTTAATTTCGTGTGCCAATGATGCGGTGAGTTCGCCCATTGTGGTCACGCGATTCACGTGCGCCAGGTCTGCCCGTAGTATCTCGCGCTCCTGTTCGGCCCGCTTGCGATCTTCAATGTCGGTCGAGGTACCGTACCACTTGAGGATCTTGCCTTGCGCACCCCGAAGAGGCACGGCGCGAACCAGGAACCAGCGATATTCTCCGTCCGCACGCCGAAAACGCAACTCGTTCTCGAACGGTTCGCCGGTCTCCACCGAGGCGCGCCACTTCCTCGCATTTCGCTTTAAGTCTGAAGGGTGAACGGCGGCTGCCCAACCTGAGCCCACCGACTTTTCGGCGGAGAAACCCGTATATTCCTCCCAGTGGTGATTGACGAAGTCGACAGAGCCGTCGGACAGCGCGGTCCAGGCAAATGTCGGGATGGTTTCAATAACATCCCGAAGCTTCCTTTCCTGTTGCCGTAGTTGCCGAACACGAATCTCATAACCCGCCCAAAGTAACGCCAGGAAAGCGGTCGCGCACAGCGCGCGGAACCAGTTCGTCTGGTAGTAGGCCGGAGTAATCGCGAAGTCCAGCAACGCGTCTTGCTCGTTCCACACGCCGCTGTTATTGCTGGCGATCACGCGGAAGCGATAGTGACGCGGAGGGAGATTGGTGTAAAAAGCCTGGCG
The DNA here is from genome assembly GCA_963794545.1 of uncultured Acidobacteriaceae bacterium. Taxonomy (GTDB): domain Bacteria; phylum Acidobacteriota; class Terriglobia; order Terriglobales; family Acidobacteriaceae; genus Bog-257. The sequence continues at coordinate 795,273 of CAWCEH010000003.1, read as the reverse complement.
GCGATTTCCCGCCTCCTGCCAGTCGGAATCCAGGCCTTCCAGCTTGTAGCGGAAGCGCACCCTTTCCGGCGCCACAAAGCTCAAGGCTGTGTAGTCAATTTCCAGATCACGAATATGCGGAGGCAGGCGCAAGCCATTCGATGCGTCATACGTCTTACGGCCGGCAGTGATTTGCTCGATGTGTACCGGAGGCGGCAGCTTGTTGAAGGAAATGTGTTGAGGATCGAGGAAGCTGACGCCGTCGAAAGGCAGAAACCATATTTTCCCATCCGCGGACTTGGCGATACGGGGACTATAAGGAGTCTCGATTTCGTGGCTCCTGACGCCCTCTGTGCCATCGAAAACCGTGACCTGGATCGTTCTCTTAGGATCGGCGGCCCACGCGTCCAATTCCTTCCGAGCAATGCGTACCAAGCCGCACCCCATGTACAGCCAGACCGAATGGGCGTTGTCCTCCATCATTCCGTGAACGTTATCGCAGGGCAATCCGTTCTTGCTGGAAAGCGTGGCCACACCGCCGTTATTCACCCGGCTAAGCCCTCCTTCGGTTGACGCCCAGAGGGTACCGTCCGGGTCGGACTGAAGGTCGCTGATCGAGCCACTGCCCATCGCTTTGGCCGTGTAAGAGGAGACGATCTGGCCATTCTTCCAATACACCAAGCCACTATGGAACAATCCTAGCCATAGACCACCGTGCAAGGGATCGGCGAGCAGAGTCAAGGCAAAGTCCTTATGCCCCAGCTTGTCCCAAGGGATCTGCTCAACCACGCGGTTCCCAACCACGTGAACCAAACCGTGACTCCGATTACTGATCCAGAGATTCCCCGCACCATCCGCGGCAATGCCGGCCACTTTTCCCGCCGGCGCGTCGGGGATGGGAATGAACCGGTCATTCTCAAAGTAGCCAACGCCGGCGTTTGTGGATACCCAAATTCGCCCTTGCGCGTCCTCGCCGAGGGAACCCACGCTACTGTCCGGTAGTCCACTGCCGGTTATCTCGCGGACGTTGAGATGCTCTTCCTGCATGGCGCCATCCGTTCTTGCCCGTGCACTTGGCTTGCGATAGATCGTAATTTGCCCGTCCTTCCAGCGATTCAAGCCATCACGAGTCCCAAACCAAACGCTGCCATCCCTGGCCGCCAGAACCGACAGAACGGTGTCGTTCGACAAACCCTGCTTGACGGAAATCGTGGAGACGGTAAAGTCGCGGAAGCGGTCGAGGCCGGTGAGGGTGGATACCCAAATATTGTGTTCACGGTCCTCAAAGAGATTTGTAACGTAATTGCCGGAGAGGTCGTCGGCCTGTGTAAACACATCCGCCCTTCCGTGGTGTACATGCAGGAGGCCGCGGTCCTCAGTTCCGATCCACAGACCGCCATTGCGGTCGCGCAGCATGCTGTTAGGCTTGAACTGCCCTCCGATACCTGGAAGCGAATAGGCTTCGACTTTGTCGCCAACCAGCCGTCTGATTCCGTTGCCCGTTGCGATCAGGAGTTCGCCGTTGTCGCCTGCAATTAAAGCTTCCACGCTCGCGGAGTCTGGCATGACGTACAGTTTCGGGGTCCCAGGCTTTAACCGCAAAAGGCCCCTCTCCGCTCCCGCCCAGAGATTGCCCGCTTTGTCCTCATAGACACAGTTCACCGGACCCAGAGTGCCGGCCTCACCGTAGCACTGGCCCTTGCCGCCCTGTATCGCGCAGAGACGCCCATTGGGAAGGTTCGACGTGCCCACCCATATCGTTCCTCCACGATCTTCAAAGAGCGCATCGACAGCCCTGTCACCAAGCTCCGGATGCTGAAGCAGCTTGCCGTCCTTCCAACTGGCGAGCCCGCTCGTCGTGCCAATCCAAAGCGTCCCGTCGCGGGCTGCGTGCAGCCTCCAAACTTGGCTGTCGGGAAGATGCTGACCCGCCGGCGGCTGCCAGGGCACGGCGCGAATACCATCAAGACGAAGCAAGCCGACTTCTGTGGCCAGCCACACGTATCCGTCGGGCGTTTGGGCAATGGAGTAAATGATTCCCTTGGCGAAGCCGTCGCGGATCTTCCACGCCGTGTGCGCGTATTGGCTGATGTCGAGAGAGGGGTCTAATGCGGAAGCACAAGCGCAGCACGCCAGCAGGATGCCCAACGCGATGACGGCTCGTCTCCCCATATAGACATTATCTCTCAGGAATAGCGGGCAGGTTAGAGCGGGTCGGGTTGAGACTCATCGGCGACGGCGGTCTTCCCGATGCCTGCAGGCTGCGGTGCCATCCTCTGCGCGATCGATCGACATCGCCGTAGGCCTGGCGATCACGGCTCTCTGGCCCGAGAGCGAAACCGCCGCGGGCCTAGGGCTCGTTTCCGCATGCCGAACGGTGCAAGTCGTGGCCCGCAGGAACCTGGAAGAGTTGAAACGGCTTATAAGCTCAGAAGCAAGCGGCCATAACCTCGTTCTGGATATGAAAGATGTAACACTGGTCGATCAATCAGCGATTCGGTTCTTGGCGCGCTGCGAAGCGGACAGCGTAACGCTCGAGAATTGTCCGGTATACATCCGCGATTGGATCTCGGCAGAGAAGCGCCGAAACAGAAGGCATAAGCCCTGAAGACGAGGTAATGACGACGAGGAAATCATTGGTGAGGTTGCGACGGCGGTCGAATCTAGAAATGAGATGCTGAAACCGAGGGGCTTGCGAATCCAATTCGGCAAATCGATGGCTTCTCGAAACCGTTCCCTCGTCCGCGAGGGAGTGGAATAAAGCTTTACGTCTGGCAAACCGTAATGACGTACAATCACGCCATTGGGGGTGGTTGCGATGGCTACGTCTTCCAAGCCCATTCGCATTCTGAGCGTTGAAGACCATCCGGTTTTTCGCGAAGGCCTCAGTACCATTCTTGGATCGCAACCGGATATGACTCTCGTCGCCCAAGCTTCGAATGCAGTCGAGGCCATGGCGGAGTTTCGCCGCCACCGTCCGGATATCACGCTGATGGATTTGCGACTGCCCGGTGCTAACGGCACTGACGCGATCATAGCCATTCGCGGGGAATTTCCTCAGGCTCGCATCGTAATGCTTACTACCTCAGACGGTGATGCCGAGATACAGGGGGCGATGCGTGCAGGTGCTTCGGGTTATGTCCTGAAAAGTATGCCGAAAAGCGAGATGCTAAAAATCATTCGCGCGGTGCATAACGGAGGCAGGCATGTGCCACCGGAAGTGGGAGCCCGTCTCGCCGAGCATCTGGGAGAAGAGGACCTGACGACGCGCGAACTAGAGGTTCTGCGGCTCATTCGCGATGGCTACCGCAACAAGCAGATCGCCGATCAACTCTGCATTGCGGAGACAACCGTGAACTTCCACATCAAGAATCTTGTCGATAAATTGGGAGCCAACGATCGCACGCACGCGGTGACAATAGCCTTGCGTCGCGGGCTGCTACAAGTCTGAGTGGTGAGCGGACTATAGAAAACTGTAGGGTGACAAGTGTAGATCCTGTTATATCGCGATCGACTCGAATGCTGTAGTGTCAGTCGATGGTCCGTTCGTGGATCACTTCTTCGTTCGCTTGTCCAAGTCAACGCGATCGCTTTTGGTAGGCATACCGAACGCCGGGACAGTACACAGGACCAGACGTGAGTCGATTTCTAGAGCCGCGTGTTAGTGAGGATGCCGTAGATGGGCATAGCTCAACCCGCGTCACAGGCTTGCAGCTCTGCTGGCTTGTTCTCTTGGTGATCGTTACCTCCGTCTCTTCTTTTTTTGGACAAACACTTCGATCAGCGAGCTCGCAGGTTGGGCACGATTTCTGGGGTTTCAAAGAGGGGGCACCGGAAAGTGTGTTCGCCTTGGCACAGACAAGCGATAGATTTCTGTGGCTCGGAACTGCCACTGGATTGTTTCGCTTCGACGGCACTCGATTCGAGCTATTTCACTCGTCCTTCGGTGATCAGCTCATTTCCACGAATGTCCACGCGCTATTTGCTCCGCCCTCGGGCGGCTTGTGGATCGGATATGCGTTTGGCGGCTTCAGCTTTCTTAAGGATGGAAAGGTCACGAACTACGGCGGCGAGACCGCATCTGCAACCGGAAGTGTCCGGAACTTCGCCCAGGACAAGGACGGGATCGTATGGGCTGCGACCACCAGTGGTTTGTGGAGATTCGACCACTCTCACTGGCAGCATATTGGACCTGAAACAAGCCTACCGTCCGGTTCTTTCGAGGAGGTGAGTTTTGATCGAGAAGGAACACTGTGGGCTTTGACCGGTACCGTGGATCCCTCAACCAAAACGCAGCTTGCTTATCTTCGAATGGGAAACCGGCAGTTCCACATGCCTGTGAGCAATGTGTTTTTTTCTGGATTTACGCTGGACGCGGATCGATATGTCGTGACCAGCCCCGGGAGTAAACATCTCTTCGACGATACCGGCACCAATGCGGCTGATCGTCCGGCAGCCTACCCGGTATTCAGGAAAGGGTGCGCCCAAATGGTCGATCGAACGGGAAGTGTCTGGATTTTTCCCAACCAGCCCGGTGTCCTGCGCTTGCCTGCAAGTGATCTGCCATCCGATGCCGTCAACAAGGCATCTCCCACCAAGGCTGAGACTTATGACCTGAATCCTTATAGGTTTGCCAGGCTGGTCGATCCCGAAGGCAATATCTGGCTCGGCGACCAGAAGGGTCTCCACCGATTCTTTTACAGCCCTCTGACGGAACAATCCCTGCCAAAGTCCGAGGAGCGGCGTACCGCTTTTGCGGTGACTCCCGATGAGGATGGAGCAGTGTGGATCACAACCGGCGACGAGGGCCAGCTGTTCAACATCTATCTCGTTGGCCACACCCAGGTACAGGCTCGGAAGGCACCTGGCCAATTAGTCGGATTCGCATACCGTGCTCGCGACAAGACAACCTGGTTCGGTGGCCAGGCCGGTCTGTGGCATCTGGTGAAGGGCAACTTGATTCGCGTTGAGCTTCCCAAAGAGAAGGCCAATGAAACTTATTTCCTACAGACGATTACGGAGGACCGCAGCGGAGGAATGTGGGTGTCGTTCGGGCGTCATGGCCTGTACCGTCTAGCTGATGGCGTTTGGACACCTTATGGCGGCCGCCAGAACCTTCCCAAGACGGGTGTGGTGATTGAATTTACTGACAGCCTTGGCCGCGTGTGGTTCGGGTACACCAAGAACACGCTGGCTGTGCTGGATGTCGACCGAGTCCAGGTATTTGGTCCAAACGATGGCCTTCGGGTGGGCAACATCACTGCCATCTACGGGCGCGGATCGGAGATCTGGATTGGTGGCGAATTCGGCCTGCAGCAGTTCGACCACGGTCGGTTTCATGACATCCGTGCGACGAATGAACAATGGCTGCGTGGAATCTCTGGAATCGTGGAAACCGCGAATGGGGATTTGTGGCTCAATGGCTTGGGTGGCATCTTTCACGTCCGCCGATCGGAGCTGTCAGAAGCACTCAGGAACTCAGCTTATCAGGTCAAAGGGGAGCATTTCGGCAGGCGCGAGGGTGTCCCAGGCGTTGCCGCTCAGGTGCGTCCGCTCAACACTGCCGTTGAAGGAACCGATGGAAGATTATGGTTCACGGGGAGCACTGGTGTGGTATGTCTCGACCCTACTCGATCCGAAGAGAAGGTTCCGCCGCCGCCAATCACCATTCAGTCGGTCTCTGCCGACGACAAGAACTATCAGCTTGCTTCGGATCTGAAATTTCCCGCCCACACGGCGAGCGTACAGATCACCTTCGCTGCGATAAGCCTCTCGGACCCGGAGACGATTCGCTTTCGCTACAAGCTGCAGGAAACCGATAAAGACTGGCACGAGGTGTCCGCTGCCAGTCCCGTGAGCTATCGCAATCTTTCTCCGGGATCATATCACTTCAGCGTCAACGCTACTGACACGAATGGCGTGTGGTCCGACGCGGTTGCCACCACGGAATTCATCATCCTGCCCGCTTTTTACCAGACCGGGTGGTTCATAGCGCTGTGCATTGCTAGTGCACTGGCATTTCTCTACATGCTGTACATGCTACGGGTGCAGCAGCTGGCACGACAATACGGCATGCGCCTGGAAGAGCGGGTGAGCGAGAGGACACGCATCGCGCGGGAGTTGCACGACACCTTTTTGCAGACTATTCAAGGGAGCAAGCTGGTGGCGGATGATGCCCTCGACGCACCATACGAACCAACACGTATGCGGCAGGCGTTGGAGCAGTTGTCCACCTGGTTGGGAAGAGCAGTCGAGGAGGGACGGGCGGCTCTGAATTCGCTGCGCACCTCCGCGACCCAGACAAACGACCTTGCAGAAGGCTTGCGGCGAGCCACAGAAGAGTGCCGGATGTTGAGCCCCATGGAAACTTCTTTTTCTGTGGAGGGCGACTGTAAGGAAATGCATCCTATCGTTCGCGATGAAATCTACCGCATAGGCTACGAGGCTATTCGCAATGCCAGCGCACATTCGAAGGCCAGCCGGTTACACGTGGGCTTGAAATACGGGCAAGATCTAGCCATATCCGTAGGGGATAACGGCGTCGGCATCCCCGAATCGATCATCAATGGCGGCCCCGACGGACATTACGGGCTGCAGGGAATGCGGGAGCGGGCCGCGCGCATCGGCGGCAAGCTCAGAATCGTCAGCTCCGTCGATTCCGGTACTGAAGTCAGCCTCGTCATTCCGGGAAGGATTGCATTCCGGGGAACCGGAACCACTGGAATCGAATAGAGGACAGCGTTTTGAGCGACGACAAAAAACGCAAAGTCTTCTTGATTTCTTCTCGGCCCAGTCCTAAAGACCAGTTGCGAACCTGAAGAAAAAAATAGGTTCGTTTCTGTAGTTTCTCAGGTTGCTCCACATAGGCAATGTGCTTATCTTGGTGTCTGTCGGCACGTTCGGCAAATGATGCGAGTAGATGCAAGCGCACAAACGTTCGCGGAAATGCTCGACGACTGACTTTACGAACCCAGTAAATTTACGAATCATCGTAAGTTCGTGAATTATAGAACCCTTTTAGAATCCGTGGTTTACTGGATGGTGACCCAGTTGCATCTGACATAGCAAAGAGTCCGTCATTCGGAAAGGCGCTACTCCGGGCTGGTCGAAGTCGTGGTGAGAGCTGGATTGCCCAGCCCGCTGGTCGGCTGAGCGGGGTTAGGGTTTGGCGGGGCCATTCGGGGCTCAAATAATAGGTCGTGGGTGTGGAGTAACACAATGAGTTCGAATGATTATACATATGTAGCTGTGCACGGTGACGAGACAAGTGTTATGAGTAATCCGTCGCTTCAGTATTTGGAAGATGAGCGGAGAAAGTTCCGCTGGAGAGGATGGCCTATGGAAAGCTTAGCTGAATTCACGCCCGCTGCTCCGCGTTCTTGGTCGGAAATATTCATGAAACGCTACGAAACGTTGCTGCGCCTGTCGAGCCGTCTGACGTTGGCGCGACCAGAAGACCTGGTCAACAGCATTGCAGCCGAACTGCGCATGGTCGTCGTTTTCGATCTCCTCGACATCGTTGTGAACCGGGCGACTACGGGTGAAGTCGGTTCGGCGTCTGACTGCGACTGTCAAAGGGAGGGTTCTTCCCCATGCACTTCCGGAATAAGCTGCTTCGGCGAGGAAGTTAAGAGTCAATGTTCGCTCCCCTTGATCAGCCGCGGCTCGGAACTGGGTTTCCTGGTGGTAGGACGACTTGATGAAAACGATTTCAGCGACGATGACGTTGAGTTTCTTACCCAGGTGGCGGGCCAGGTGGCGATGTTCATCGACAATTCCATGGCCCACCGTCATATCGCGCAGCTCACCGAGAAACTCACGCCAGAGAGCATTTACTTTGACGATGAACTCCCCACCGAGACCAACTTCGAGGAAATCGTCGGCCGAAGTGCCGCGCTCCGCTCGCTCTTACGGCAAGTCGAGACCGTTGCCCCCACCGATTCCACCGTCCTGATCTATGGCGAGACTGGGACGGGCAAAGAACTGATTGCGCGGGCGCTGCATAATCTCAGCGCGCGGCACGCGTGCCCCTTCGTGAAGCTGAACTGCGCCGCCATCCCCACCGGACTGCTGGAAAGCGAGCTCTTCGGACATGAGCGCGGCGCCTTCACCAGCGCCATCGCGCAACGCATCGGCCGCTTTGAGCTGGCCAATCGCGGGACCATCTTCCTGGACGAGATCGGCGAGATTCCGCTGGAGCTGCAGCCCAAACTGCTGCGGGTTCTGCAGGAGCGCGAGTTCGAACGCCTGGGAAGTTCGCGCACCCTCACCACGGACGCGCGCCTGATCGCCGCCACCAACCGGGATCTTGGCGCTCTGGTGCAGGAGCAGAAATTCCGCTCCGATCTTTTCTACCGCTTGAATGTGTTTCCCGTCCGAGTCCCCGCACTGCGCGAACGGCGGGAGGACATCCCGCTGCTGGTGCAGCATTTCGTTCGAGCGCTTCTCCCGGCGCATGAACCGGAACATTGAAAGCATTCCTAAGCAAGCCATGGATGCGCTCATCAACTACAGTTGGCCGGGCAACATCCGGGAACTGGAGAACGTGATCGAGCGCGCGGTCATTCTCAGCCCGGGTCCAGAATTGAAGGTTCCGGTTGGGGAACTGTCCCGGCTCGCTCCCGCTGGCGACGGTTGGAAGCCGCAGACCCTGGAAGAAGCCGAACGGGCGCACATCCTGGCAACCTTGAAGAAGACTCGCTGGGTGCTTGCCGGACCGAACGGTGCAGCCATACGGCTGGGATTGAACCGCTCGACCCTGCAGTTCCGCATGAAGAAGCTCGGCATTGTGCGCCCCGGCCTGTGAGTAGAAGCAAGCCTTACCTTCGATGCTGGCGGCAGAGAGGCTGAGAAGACGACGATCAACAAGGCGGAATCAATGCATAGTAACCCCGCCTGCGGTAGTTTGGACTGTCACTTGCTAGACAACTTGCATGATGGAAGATCTGATAGGCCGCCTTGTTTCCCTGCCCTTAGCGGTCAAGCTATTGGCGGCCATCCTCGGCATTGTTCTCATCCACATAAGCTTCCGCCTGCTGGAGAAAACCCTGCCACGTTACTTCAGCCCAGGCGACGCGCGCTATCGTGTGCGCAAGTTTGTTGTCTTTCTTGGATATGTAATCGCAATTCTCTTTATGGCGGTCCTTTTTGGGGACCGCCTTGGACGGCTCAGTTTCGCATTAGGGCTTGCCGGTGCAGGGGTTGCGGTGGCCCTGCAGGAGGTCATATTAGGAATCGCGGGCTGGTTCGCGATTGCGGTTGGGAAGTTATACGCAGTGGGAGATCGAGTTCAGATTGGGGACGCAAAGGGTGACGTGATCGACATCTCGCCGTTAAGAACAACCCTGATGGAGATCGGAAATGGGGTGAGCGGCGACCTGTACAACGGTCGAATTGCCCGCATACCAAACGGCGCGGTTATAAAGGGACTGACTTTTAACTACTCGCAAGGATTTCGCTTTGTTTGGGATGAAATCAAGCTCCGCTTTACGTTGGATAGCGATCACGGTTTTGCGCGGGAGATGCTTTTGCGGATAGCAAGGGATAGTGTTGGTGACTACATGGAGAAGACCGAGCAATCCTGGGAACACGTCGCCGAGGACTTTCGGGTCGCCAACTTGCGACGCGAACCTGCGGTGACCTTGGTAGTTGTTGATGGTGCATACCTCGAATTCACGGTGTGCTACGTGGTGGATTACCTGAAGCGGACTGTCATGAAGGACCAGTTATTTAGCAGAATCCTGGAAGAGGTCAGCAGGAATGAACGCAAAGTTCGCTGGATATCATCCCCCGGCCCCACAATTCCGCAGCCTGCACCCAAGCCCGCTTCAGCAGCAGGACTTGCGCCGTCTTCCTCAGTTGCGGGTGCGGTCGCGCGCTAGCGGGGCCTGAAAGTCCGAATGCCGATCCGCCACCATCACCAAATTGGTGCCAACCGGTTGGCAGCTATGGCTGTAGCCAGCGCCAAGGGGATGGATTGCTGTTGACCCGCATCATGCATGTGCTTTCCAATCAGACGCTTGCAACGAAGACCAACCGATTTTTCCTGGCCCCACAATTGCATCAGCTAAGTTGGCCGGCAAGAAGCTCAGGCTACGTACTTTATGATTTTCGTCCACCAAGGCTGGGCAGCGTTCGTTCTCATAACCCTCACGCTTGTATTGCAGAGCGCGGGCATGGCCTCTCTCATCCAGTGGATAAAAGCGCAGTTTCCCAAAGGCATTGGCCACCTCGGCCTATTCCGCTCCGCTGTGCTCGTGGTGCGATTCACTAGTCTGCTTGTCTGCCTGCACATGTTGGAGATTCTGTTGTGGGCGTGGTTTTACCGCTGGAAATGCTTTGCGACCTGGGAAGCGTCTTTCTACTTTTCGGCGGCCAATTATTCGACAGTCGGCCCATCAGGCGATCTTTTTCTCAAGCAAATGTGGCGAACCATGGGCCCGGTAGAAAGCGTTACAGGCGTGCTGATGTGCGGACTGTCTGCGAGCTTCCTGTTTGCCATTGTGACCCGGCTCGTTGAACACGAGGACCCGGAACTGGCGGAGCCCCTCCCGCTTACCCAAGCGGCTGGTAACTGCCAATAAGTTGGCAGCCATCTTCGTGGTCACCATCACGCGCGTGGACTGCCGCTCACCATATCATCTATATGCCTTTTATTCAGGTGCTTAAAACTGAAGGGCAGCCGGATTCTTCCCCGGCCCCACAGTTGCACTAGCTTAGTTGGCGGCGAGAAAACCAGGCCCAGAATCATCCCCAGGAACTTAGGTTACTATGGTTTGGAGCAGGCATGGACGACATCGTATCGATCGAAGGCCGGGTCACAGTCGACAACTCTCCCGAGATGCGCGACAGGCTTGCCGCTGCTTTGAAGCCCAAGCCTGCAGAGGTGACGGTTGACTTGTCGCGAGTCACCTACATTGATATTTCAGGGATGGCTACCCTGGTGGAGGCATCGCGGATCGCCCACCAGCAGGGGACGCGGCTGGTGCTGACTGGCATTCAAGGCCAAATGCGTTACCTGTTTGAAGTTTCGCATTTGGATCAACTGTTTGACATAGTAGGGGAACGGCCAAGCGCATGAACGCGTTCGAAGATCTCGGCAGTTTGGTGATCCAGCAATTCGCCTATGTCGGCGGATTGACGGGCCAGTTCTGGTCGAGTGTGCGGGCGCTGCCGCGCATGCTTCCGATCACAGGCAAGCGGGGCCGTTGGCAAAGCGCCATTCGGCAGATGGCTGCGATTGGCGTAGCGGCTCTGCCCATGATCGGAATCATGGCGCTGTGCGCTGGATTCATCCTTGCGCTGCAGGGGGCCGCGGAACTGCGGAGGTTTGGAGCACTGCGTTACGTGATTGACCTGGTGGCGATCGGATTCACCCGCGAACTTGGGCCGCTATTGACCGCCATTGTGGTGAGCGGCCGCTCGGGATCGGCATTCTCCGCCGAAATTGGGACCATGATGGTGACCAACGAAATTGACGCCCTGCGGGTGATGGCGCTCGACCCCATCGAGTTTGTGCTGGCGCCCAAGTTTCTCGCCGCTTTGATCATGGTCCCCTGCCTGACCATCATGTGCAATGTATTTGGCATCGCCGCCGGCGCTGGATTCATGTATCTCAGCACCAAGATGACACTGGGAGTCTACGTGCGGTACGTCTTCGATTCCATCGTGCTGCGCGATGTCTTTAGCGGGCTGGTGAAGAGTGTCGCCTTTGCCACCATCATCGTTAACGTCGGATGCATGGAGGGTTTTAAAGTGCAAGGCGGACCGGAGGCAGTGGGCCGCGCCACCACTTCGGCAGTCGTCAAATCCACCTTCCTCGTGATCCTGGCAGACTTGTTCTTCACCGCCCTCTTCTACCTGACGGGTTGGACCATCTCATGACCGAGCCGATTATCTCCGTCCGCGACTTGAGCGTCAGCTACGAAGGGCATCAAGTGCTCAATGGCGTGAACCTGGATATTCAGCCGAATGAAATCATGGTGCTGCTAGGAGGCAGCGGCTCCGGGAAGAGCACCATATTGCGGCACATTATTGGCCTCGAGCGGCCGGACTCGGGCACCATTCTGGTTCGAGGCGTGGACATCAATCATTGCTCCCCGGCAGAGTTAAGAAAAATTCGACGCTCGGTGGGAGTGGCCTTTCAAGATGCCGCGCTTTTTAACTCTCTTTCCACCGAGGAGAATGTCGGCCTGCCTATGCGCGAATTGACGACGCTTGCCGAGCCCGTGATTGAGATCATGATTTACATGAAGCTCGCAGTAGTTGGTCTGGCTGAGGCTGGCAAGCTTCTGCCCTACGAGTTGTCCGGGGGAATGAAGAAGCGGGCAGCGGTAGCGCGGGCCATCGCGCTTGACCCGGAGATCCTGGTGTTCGACGAGCCTTCCGCTGGTCTGGATCCCATCGTCTCGGCCGAGTTGGATGAACTGATTCTCCTGCTGAAACGCGTCGGCCAGATGACCATTTTGGTTGTGACCCATGAGATACCGAGCGCATTCCGCATCGCCGATCGCATCGCTATGCTGGACAACGGTTCGCTCATAGCTGTTGAAAACAAAGACGCCTTCAAAGCGAGCACGGATCCTCGTATCCGGCAATTTCTCGATCCGGTCCCCGGTCCCATCACCGAAAGCGCGGCCGTTCAAAAGCACCTGCGCGAACTGGCCGGCCTGACAGGAGTAGTACGTTGAAAACCATCGAAGCAAAAGTCGGCGCACTGGTTGTGCTATCCGCAGTGATCTTGTGCGCTACGTTTTATTTTGTCGGCACGGCGCAGTTTGGCCGCTCCCGAACGCCGTACCGGATGTATTTGAAGTACGCAGGCGGATTGGCGCCGGGGACAGACGTTTTGTTCGGCGGCATCACCGTGGGCAAGGTCACCGCAGTGCGGCCAGACACCGCCGACCCAACCCGGATTGAGATCGATCTCGAGGTCAAGAAGGGCACGCCGGTAAATGCGAAATCACTGGCAAAACTGGGATCAGTGAGTCTGATGAGCGCCCCGGTTGTCTCGATCACTACCGGAACAAACGATGCGCCCCGGCTGCAAGCGGGCGCAATAATCCCTTCACAAGAAACCATCAGCATGGACGATATGGAGCGACAAGTCGCTGCTCTCGCCCAATCCGCACAGGTCCTGATTGCGTCGGTCCAGACCGACCTCAATAACATTACCGCTGACGCCCGGCAGGTCCTGGCAAACGCGAATGATCTCACCGGCGAAACGAATCGGAAGCACGTGGCCGCCATTCTCGCCAACACTGACGCCGTCATTGCGCGCACCTCGCCAAAAATCGATCAAATAACTGCAAACGTACAGACCCTGACGGCGAAACTGGGGCCGACCGTGGACAACGTGAACGCCACCGTTTCCAACGCAAACGGAACCATCACTGTGCTGCGTGACCGCACCCAGACGGACCTCATCGAGCTGCAAAAGACGCTGGTTGAAGCACGCAGCTTAATCGACAACCTGCAGGTGATGGTTCGGACCAACCAGCAGAACATCGAGTACACGATGGAGAACATTCGCATGGCCACCGACCACCTGAATGACTTGACCGAATCGGTCAATGAGCGGCCCTGGAGCCTCATACGGATCAAACAACCGCCAGATCGGAAAGTGCCCCAGCAATGACGGAGGACGGAATGACTACCAAGCTTCTCGTGATGACGGTGTACATCATATTAACCGCGCTGCTGATGAGCGGCTGCGGCAAGGTCCGCTACCCGGACTATTACACCTTGGCGGTGGCACCCACGCTCCAGAAGCCTGCATTGAACGATGCCCATCCGTCTGCAACCCTGGCCGTCCGCCGTTTTGACACGCCTGCCTACTTACGCCAGGGGCGCATCGTCTACCGGCAAACTCCGGAAGAAGTCGGTTTCTACGAGTATCACCGCTGGGCTTCCGACCCGGGCGTTGTGGTCACTACTGGGGTAATCGATTCCCTCCGCTCTGCGAAATTGTTCTCTGTCGTCGAGCCCTACGCTGGTCAGGAACATCCCGACTATCTGCTGAGCGGCCGCTTGGAGCGGCTCGACGAAGTGGACTATAAGAGCGGCGTCCAGGTCGAGGTGAAACTGTCCGCCCAACTGGTAAATCTACGAACTGGCGCTGCTGTGTGGGCGGGCGCTGTGACCAAGACTTCGGATGTAAGCAGCCGGGACATGAACTCCGTGGTGGTTGCCATGAGCCATGCCGTGCAGGGTGGTATCGACCAACTGGTGGCCGACATGGAAAGGCAACTCCCCGACAAGGCGGTGGCGGCAGCGAACTCCGGAAGTGCCACAGCAGGGATCAAATAGAAAGATATTTTCTCCGTGTGAAAGGCGAACCAGGCAACATCACAGCCCATTTCTACTATTAAGGAAGAAGCGCCAAGAAATCCCCGCTTGCCAGCTTTTAGGCACCTCTCACGGAAGTACATACCAGATCACTCCACTGGGCAAACTGATGTAAGTACGGCGTTTATATTGAAACAACTCCTGATTTTTTTCGCGCCCAAGACTTGGCTTTTGACTTGCTTCCTTGCTTAATGACAAGGAAGTTCTTGCCAAATTCGGAGGACCAATGAAACTAAGCGGTGGAAAAATCATACGTCACGCAATTTTATCTGCGGTTTGCGTCTGCCTGCTTGCAGCCATGACGTTTGCTGCAGCGGTGAAAGGCCCGATCAGCAGTGGACAGAAAGCGACAGTGGAGGGCCCGGTCATCTCCCGGGATGGCAACCTGATCAAGGTCGTCGACAAAAAGGATGGCTCGACCGTCGCTGTCAAAGTAACGGATACTACTAAAATCGAACGCAAGAAGGGCATGCTCAATCACAAGGACATGGGTGTCACGGCACTGGTGCCGGGCTTGACCGTAAAGGCAGAAGGCGTCGGGAATGCCGAAGGGCAGCTTGAGGCCAAGAAGATCAAGTTCAATCCCGATGCATTTACGATTACCGTCGCCCAGCAACAACAAATCATGGACAACAAGGCAGCAGCTGGCCGGGCACAGACTACTGCTGATCAGGGAGTAACCAACGCGGCGGCAGCGCAGTCTTCCGCCGACAAGGCGCAGACTACGGCCAACCAGGGAGTAGAGACGGCACAGGCGGCAGGCACCGCAGCCGCAACCAATGCTGTTGCCGTGCAGATGGTAAACAAGCGGGTGTCGGATCTGGGCGACTACGCGACCGTGGCGGACACAGGAGTTTACTTTGCGGAGGGCAGCTATAGATTGAGCGACACCGGCAAGACAGCTCTTGACCAGCTTATTTCCGCCAATTCGAACATCAATGGATATGTGGTCGAGATTGCAGGCTACACCTCCAGTACCGGCGGTGCCCGATACAACCAAAGGCTCAGCGAGGAACGTGCAGCGGTCGTGGCCCAGTACCTGCGCGAAAACGCTGGTGTTCCTCCGTATAGGATCGTCGTGCCCGCCGGCTATGGCGAATCCCATCCCGTAGCCAGCAACTCCGACCCGAAAGGACGCGCCCTCAACCGACGGGTAGAGGTCAAGGTCCTGGTCAACAAGGGACTGCAAGAAGGCTCAGTGCAAGCAGGTTCGCTGCAAGCAGGTTCATAGACCAAAGTTGTTTGGCTCGTAGGAAATTGGATAGTTCGGCTATCGTCCGATGCCTGTAATTGCTCCCCCCAGCAGGCATCGGACCCTACGAGTATAGGGTTCATTCCACGCAAAGGGTGGGGCGCCGCTTTTATTCCGCGTGGCTCTTCATACTACAGGCGCCCCATCTGCCAACCCTCGTTGGCATTTTGGCATTCCAAATCTTCTTTCGCCGCGGCCACGGTTACTTAATAGCACTTCTGTCAGTCACTTGCGACCGTGCCGCTCCGGCCTGCGATTGGCAACTCAGATGCTTTCAACAAATCGTGTCATATGAAGCGAAGCGATGCGCACTAGACACGGCGGTGGAACGCAACCGCTACATACCTGCGCCGGGGAATTTCCTGCCATGGATGGCAGCGATTGTAACTGCTTACGAGCAGCTTCACCGCCGCCATTTTTCCCACCGGTGTGTTGCCGGCATGGCGGCTTCGCGAGGCTATTTTGACTTGCTCAGGTTCTGGCGTTGAAAACGCGGCGGCGAATGGTTTGTATCAGGGCACGACTTTAGTCGTGCCGAACCGAGTGCAGAAAACAGTTGGGCTTTAGCCCTTGGATCCGTAAAGCGAGCTCTATCAGGGGCTAAAGAGCGTGTGTGAGAACTCAATTTTTGCGCAACCCCTTGTGCGGCCTCAAATTGGTAAACACAATACGTTGCGGAAATTCCTAGTTCTCACACACGCTCTAAAGTCCGGGTCCTTTGCTGACCACATACGGCACGGCTGAAAGGCGTGCCCTGATACAAAGCGATTTGTGAGTCGGAAACAATATCAGGAGGATTAATTAATCGTGAAATTCAATCGAATTATTATATTGTCTCTTCTTGTTTCACTAGGGACTTTCATTTCCGTCAGCCCCGCCCAACAGCCGCCGTCCTCGATCGAGGCGGTGCAAGTCATAGGCCTGACGGGCGTCAAGCAAAACACCAAAGGAACTCTGACGGTGGAGAATGGCTCCCTCACCTTCGCTTCTTCCAAGAACACCTGCGAAGTTCCGGCCGCCTCCATACAGGATGTCGTCACCGCAGCTGACAGCCAGCGCGTCATCGGGGGAACTTTGGGCACAATCTCGAGGCTGGCGCCTTACGGCGGTGGATCGGCATTGAGCCTCCTTCGCAGCAAGGTTGACATCATTACGATTCAATATAGGGACCCGAACGGCGGCCTGCACGGTGCCATCTTCACCATGCCCGTGGGCAAGGCCGAATCCATCAAAGAGGTCCTCCTCGCGCAGGGTGCGCATACCAGCATTCCATCGCAAGCCAAGTCAACCTCGGACTCGCCTCTGCAATCCGAGGCAATGGAGCAGACAAATTGAAAACCATCAAGCGTGCCACGATTCTTTGCATTTTTATAACTCGATTAAGTGCTGTCCCACTGTTGTGCGAGCAGCCACAACCATCCACCAGCTCGCCAGCAGCGGCGATTGAAGTGCGGATGATCCAAGCTGGGGAGATTAGTCTGCCGGCCGAATTTCAGGTGGCACTCTACGAGAACCTGGTCCAGGAACTGCAGAAGAAGGGCGGGTTCTCCCAAGTCTATCGTGAGGGTGACCGGAATGCCGCCGGCGCTTCCAATCTCGTTACTCTTCAAACCACGGTTACAGGCTTCAAGAAAGGCAGTGAACTGGAGCGTGACGTCACCACTGTTGGCGGATCGACCTCCATTACTATTCATTGCAAGTTCACCGATAAAGAGGGAAAGGTGCTGCAGGAGCGTGATATCACCGGGAAAGTGCGGCTCATCGGCGACAATCTGAAAGCTACCGATGACTTTGCGAAGAAGGCCGCCACGGTTGCGCAGGAAACCCTTTCTTCCGATTCCTCTTCTTCCAATCCCAAGAAGTCTGGTTACAAGAACGTAATCTGAGGCAAGGAGAATTTGAGACTGTGAATAACGAAGATACTGTGCAGAGGTCCGGAGATCAGGGGCGTGGTTGGTATGCGACCAGGGTATGGCATTCTAGCGATGGGGAACTGACGTGTGTGCGGCTCTACTTGCTTTACGAAAGTCCCGAGGGTCCCGAAACCTTGAGTAGGGATGTCTGATCAGAATTCCGGGATGGCAAGGTGAGGAAACCATGAGCGATGACCCAAAACGCCCCATAAACGATCCAAAACGCCCCATACTCGTGCTGCTCTTCAGTCACTGGGTCAGCATGCTGGGCGTCGCGCTGGTGACCACCGCTGGGTTCTCCTGGCTTTTCGTTCTGCCAACCCAGCTTCGCGGCCACGCCAGCAACCCATACATCGGCATTGTGGTCTTTATTGTCATCCCGATTATTTTCATCTTGGGCCTGGTATTGATCGCGCTCGGGGTATTCCTTGCCCGGCGGCGCATCGAAACCGCCGAAGAAGCGCTGTTGGCGGGCTCCGACCGGCGAGCCTTCACTCGCAGGCTCGCGATTTTCTTCGCCGTGACCAGCGCAGTGAACATCATCATTGGGACCCAGGGCACATACCGCGCTGTAGAGCATATGGAGACGCCCCAGTTTTGCGGACAGACCTGCCACGTTATGAAACCGGAATTCGCCGCCCACGAGAACTCGCCGCACGCACGCGTGGAATGCGTGGATTGCCACGTTGCCCCAGGCGCGGAGGGCTGGGTGAAAAGCAAGATCGCTGGTACCCGGCAGTTCAGGGACGTAGTCTTCCACAGCGTCCGTTACCCGATCGAATCGGCCATGGAAAGCAACCGACTGGTCCCCTCCCGCGGCACTTGCGAACAGTGTCACTGGCCCCAGAAGTTCGACTCCGTTAAGTTGCGCGTGATTTACCACTTCCAGGACGACGCGACCAATACCCAGACGCAAACCGTTTTGATGATGCTCACCGGCGGCGGAGATCTGGGCGGCATTCACGGGAAGCATATGGGTCCTGGAGTTGAAATCAGTTACGCCAACGCCGATTCCCAACGTCAGACCATTCCCTGGGTGGAGTACCGCAATCGGAACACTTCTGAGGTCCGAACGTTTCTAGCGGATGGCGCAACCGCTCAGTCGGTCGCGAACCTACCCCGGCAGGTAATGCAGTGTGTCGACTGTCACAACCGTCCGACCCACACCTTTGAGCTTCCGGAGCGCGCCGTGGACGAAGCCATGGGGCTGGGACGCATTTCTCCAACGCTACCGTTCATTAAGAAGAAAGCGGTCGAACTGCTGAAGGCGAAGTATTCGACCAACGAGGAGGCCTCGCGTATTATCCCGGCGACGTTGGCTCGTTTCTATCAGCAGACCTATCCGGCCATCTCCTCCCAGCGCGCCGGGGACATCTCCAACGCCGGCAGTGAGGTGGCAGCAATCTACAACCGGAATGTGTTTCCCGATCTCAAGGTCACCTGGGGCACATACCCCAACAATCTGGGACATACCGACTTCCCGGGATGCTTCCGCTGCCATGATGGATCGCACTCCACATCCGACAAGAAGATGACCATCACGCAGGACTGTAACACCTGCCACGAACCGCTCGCGGTTGAAGAAGCAGACCCCGGGGTCTTGAAGACGCTGGGACTCGCAGATCGCATCGCCAGCCTGCAAAAGCAGCAGGGAAAAGCGCCGTCACAATAAGCTTCCGCCATTTCGAAACAAAGGAGACACCATGAAACGTCTTACCGCAGATCAGGTGAAAGTGGGATTTGTTGGCTTGGGTAACATGGGGAGCCGGATCGCACATCGCCTGCTGGACCACGGATACCCACTCACCGTATACGATATCGATGCCGCTAAGGCGCAAGCGATCGTCGCCAAGGGCGGCGTTCTTGCGAAGAACATTCCTGAGCTGGCACAGAGTGCCGATGTGATTCTCTCCTGCCTGACCAACGATGAAGCAGCGGAGAGCGTTTATACGGATCCGGAGGGAATTTTTGCCGTGGCGCGACCAGGGACCGTCGTGCTCGAGATGAGCACCATCTCTCCAGACGGCTCACGCGAACTGCACCGGCTCGGTGCCAGGCGCGGCATCGAAGTAATGGATGTTGCCATCTCCGGCAGCACGCCTGCCGCCGAGCAAGGTACCCTGACGCTGCTGGCCGGCGGCAACCGGGAGCTCTTTCGCGCGGCTAAGCCAATCTTCCAGGCGATTGCAAAACAATCCTTTCTTATCGGCGATCCCGGCTCTGGAACAACCATGAAGTTGGTCGTCAATACGCTGCTGGGTGTCGGCATGCAGGCCATCGCTGAGGCTGTGGTGCTAGGGGAGAAAGCTGGTCTCGATCGCGACCGGTTGCTCGAGGTCCTGGCAAAGACAGCCGTGGTCGCTCCGGCCCACGTGGGAAAACTGGCGAGGATAGCGGCCAACGATTACAGTCCGCAATTTCCCCTGCGCCTGATGCACAAAGATTTTCAGTTGATTCTGGATGCCGCGGCACAAGAGAAGGTCGCCATGCCCGCTACAGAAGCGGCGTTTTGCGTCAATTCAGACGAGCTGGAGCATACTGGTGAAGAGGACTTCTCGGCCGTCCTGCGGCGCATGGAAGAGGTTGCGGGTATTGCATCTATTCACTCCGCGAAGAAGGCGGTTGCGCAGGAAAGCTCTTCCTCCGATTCCACTTCCTCCAGCTCCAAGAAGTTAGTCACAAGAAATTGAAACAAAAGGAGGATACCATGACGAACGCAAGTGCGGTTCCAGAAGCGGACCCCGCGCAAGCGATGAGCCCAAGAGGACGTTTCTTCGCCAATCAGACATACCACTTTGAGACGTTGCGGAATGCGGGATACATCCTCGCCAACTGCGCCGACCTAGGCGAAGTTTTGGAGACGGTGAAGGTCATCTCCGAAGGCGATGCACAGAGCTGGTACACCGCATGGGAGGCCACGGCCGATCGCGTACTCGCGCTGGCCGAACGCACGCAGGATTCTCTCAGCAAAGGCGGGGCCTACATGCGCGCTTCCACGTACCAGCGCATGGCTGAGTTTCTGCTGCCGCCCGATGATCCCAAGCGTCCGGGATCGTTCGAGAAGACAGGTAGCTCTTTCTTTAAGGGCCTGGACACGCTCGGCGTCTGCTACGAACGCATCACCGTACCGTACGGCGCGGGGAGCCTCCGGGCATTGTACTTCCCGGGGCCGCAAGGGGCTGGGACTAAGCCATTAATCATGATGGGCGGCGGCTTCGACTCGATTCTGGAAGAACTGTATCCAGTATTCGCCGAGGCAGCGCTTAAGCGTGGTTACTCCGTGCTGACTTACGAAGGGCCCGGCCAGGGCGAGGCGCTGCGCAACTACGGCCTTAAGTACACAGCGGAATGGGAGAAGCCAGTTAAAGCGGTGCTCAACGAATTCCTCCATACTCACGCCAAACCTCCGAAGATTGTACTCATCGGCATGAGCATGGGCGGCTATTTCGCGCCACGCGCCGCCGCCTTCGAAGAACGCATCGACGGCGTAGTGGCGTACGACACCTGCTACAATTTCGGTGCGCTGGCGACTCCACTCCTGGCCGCAGCGAAAAATCCTCTCGCGATGAAGAATCCTGACGTTTCGTGGGCCTACCGCAATGCGCTGTGGACCATGGGTACCAAGGACGTCGACGAAACCATTCAGGCATGCGCTGCTTACACGCTCGCACCTGTCGCCGATCGCATCCGGCAAGACGTATTGATCCTGGCAGGTACGGAGGATCATTTCATTCCGTTCCACCAGACCGCGGACTTCGAGAAAGCTCTCGTCAACGCGCGCAGTCTGACCACACGGATTTTCGATCGGCCATCGGGTGGCGCTGGGCACTGCCAGGCGGGCAACTTAACGCTCGTTCACGCAGCCTTTTTCGATTGGCTCCTGGACAAGTTCCCGGCAAGTCCAAGGGGTTAATCACGCATCGAACTTCCGCGACCCGCACGAACCTAAGAACCGTGCACGTCGCTGGAAAACATAAGAGGCAATTATTTTAAGAGTGGGTACAAATGGGAACTTTCGACACAGGAACATAATTTGAGAAAGCGAATGGCACCTATTCGTGGCTCTATGTGCCGACAACCGGCGCGATAGTCAACCTATCCGAACTTTCAACTAAGGAGATGTTATGAATAAATCGACTAAAGAACTGGAACGCAGGCAAGAAATTCCACTGATCACCCCAACTGACCTTAAAGCTGACGCGACTCGGGATGTCTCGGGAGCCATGAACGCTATCCTGGCGGACGTGTTCGCGCTTTACCTGAAGACCAAGAACTTCCACTGGCACATGAGCGGCCCGCACTTCCGCGATTACCACTTGCTATTTGATGAACAGGGCGACCAACTCTTTGCCATGACCGATCCCATCGCGGAGCGCATCCGCAAGCTGGGTGGGACCACGATCAGGTCCATCGGCCATATCGCCCGCTTGCAGCGCGTAGCGGACAACGACGCCCCATACGTCGAGCCGGAGGACATGCTCGCTGAGTTGCGCGAAGACAACCAAACACTCGCCGCGCGCCTCCGCGAGGCCCACGGCGTCTGCGAAGAATACGAGGACGTTGCGACGGCCAGCCTCATCGAAGTTTGGATTGACGAAACCGAGCGGCGCACCTGGTTCCTGTTCGAGGCAGGCCGAAGAGAGGATTCAACCGGACACTGAGACAGCGCCGCTTGTAGGGTCAACCGATGCTGTCGTTGAAACGCATCCTCGTCGCGATCGATTTCTCGCCTATCTCTATCGGCGCGCTCCGCCACGCTCTGGGCATCGCGCGCCGCTACCACTCGAATGTGTCTTTGCTGCACGTCATCGACCCCTCCATTTACGGCTTAGCAGGACCGGATGGGATATCGGCCGACACCGAGACTGCCCAGCGTGACGCCGAACGGATTGAGGCTGACCTCCGGCGCGACGGTAGCCTCGAAGGACTGAAGTTTGACTGCACAATAAGCGCGGGCCCGGTGTGGAGGACGATCGCGGAGACAATTGAAGACAAGCGCTCTGCCGCACTTGTGCTTGGCACTCACGGCCGGACCGGGCTTGGCAAGCTGGCGCTGGGCTCCGTCGCGGAATGCGCTTTCCGGGAAGCGCCGTGTCCGGTAATGACCGTTGGACCCAGGGTATTGCAGTCGAAGTCCAGCGGCGCAGAAGCCAGGCATTTCCTGGTTCCGACCGATCTCTCGTCAGAATCGCTGGAGGCATTGCCTTACGGGACCTCGTTAGCCGAAGCCACCCAAGGAGACGTGAGCCTGCTCTATGTTCGCGACTTCGGATCGCGGAATAAGGACTGCGACACGGAGTCGGTCGAAGCGGCGAATGTTCGCTTGCGAGGGCTTCTTCAACTACATCCGGACGCGCAAGCGATCACACCGTTCTTCGTGAAAACCGGTTCGCCGCCCGAAGTCGTCGTCGGATTTGCCCAGGAGCATCGGATGGACTTGATCGTGATGGGCCGTCGCGCCTGGGCCAAAGACAGCCCGCCGATGTGGCGAACGGCTTACGCTATCGTTACCCGGGCTCCGTGCCCCGTACTATCGATGAAGTCCTCAACTGACTTGGATGGGGAAGCCACAAGCTCCGGACAAGCGCCCAGAACGTGATAAGCTGTGATATCAGCTGGGTGGGATGAAGTGCCACAATCATGCACTATTTTAGCTGTCCTAACAAGACATGGCATTTCTTTACTAGGCAATTATGCCTGTCCAGTGGGAAATTAGTTTGAATCAGAAGAATCTGGCAAATCCGGCGCTGAGCGCTAGGAAGAGAGCGGCCATAATGTCAATCAACCTAGGTGCCAAATTTTGCAACCACCATATTGCCATACATGGCCAAACTAAAATGCCCATAAAACGCGCCATGAAGCCCCAGGATGGCCGCGAAGGACTCGGATGGTAGTTTGTGGGGGCTGTCCAGCGAGCTAGAGTCGCTAGAATCGCCTCCTAGGGCCCCTGGCGTCGATTTCCCCATTTGGGAAAAATTCCCCTTCCCGCGCTTGACCACTTCCAAGGCCTCGATCAACGTGCTTCCCTGCGAAATTGTAATTGCCACCAGCCGATAAGACTTCCTTCCCGATATCCCGAAAGCGCAAGGCGCTCATGCCATTAGAGGCGAGTGCCAGCCCGTTGGCACCTGGTGCACGGCTCTGGCACGATGGTCCGTTGCCTCACTCCTGTCCTCTGATTAAGGTCTTTGCATTGAGTCACTTGTGATTCCCAATGGCCTTGGCGTGATCTGGTATGTCGCTTGCAATTCTGCAAGGCAATGTGACGCGTATGCGAGGAGTTGGGGTGCAGAAGCCAGCAAGACAAGCCAGGCTGTCAGCCGGTTGGCAAAGATACCACCGGCGGGCGCCGGCCGGTGACGGCGGCTCGTCACCGGTACTTGAGACTGGGATCGAACCGCGCTGCGTTTGTTCCTCGCCGTCGGTGATGTGGGAAGGCGAATACTTCTGCATTGTCACTGGCGATCTTAGTGATAAGTGCTGCGGCGCGATGGCATCGCTGGGCCCAAGCGACAAATGAAGAATTTGCGGGCACATTTGCTTCACGTCGTCGGCAACATTCTAAGCCCCAAGTGGGGCTCGAGAGAGGAAGGATATGGCAAAGAGAGTAGCTGACCTGCTGGTAGATGTTCTGTTGGAAGCAGGAGTTCAGAGAATGTACGGCGTGAGCGGCGATTCGCTTAACGGCATCACCGACTCGATCCGAACGCGGAAGAATCTTCAATGGATTCACGTGCGCCACGAAGAGGCCGCAGCTTTTGCCGCGGGAGCAGAAGCCCACCTGACCGGGAGCCTGGCGGTTTGCGCCGGCAGCTGCGGTCCGGGCAATCTGCACTTAATCAATGGGCTTTACGATTGCCACCGCAGCCGCGTCCCCGTCCTCGCTATCGCGGCACAAATTCCCAGCTCTGAAGTCGGCAGTGGATATTTTCAGGAGACTCATCCTGAGCATCTGTTCGCTCAGTGCAGCCACTATTGCGAGCTGGTCTCGCATCCGGAACAGATGCCCCGCGTTCTCGAGATTGCGATGCAGACTGCAATCTCGCGACGCGGTGTTGCAGTGGTTGCCCTGCCAGGCGATGTGGCGATGAGAGATGCCGTCCACGAAAGACCCAGGGTGCGTTTTGCGGAGGCCAGGCCGACGGTCTGTCCCTCCGAAGGCGAACTCAACCTGCTCGCCGATCTCCTCAATCGCTCGGAAAGGATAACCATCCTCGGCGGCGCCGGCTGCGCCGGAGCTCATGACGAACTGGTCGAACTCGCGGGCAAGCTGCAAGCACCGATCGTCCATGCGATGCGTGGGAAGGAATTTATCGAGTACGACAACCCGTTCAACGTCGGTATGACCGGTCTGCTGGGGTTCTCTTCCGGCTATTTCGCGATGATGAACTGTGATCTGTTGCTGATGATCGGGACCGACTTTCCGTATCAGCAGTTCTATCCTCGGGATGCCACCGTTGTGCAAATCGACGTTCGCGGCGAACAGCTCGGGCGCCGTGCCAAGCTTGACTTCGGCTTCGTGGGTGACACGAAAACTACCCTGCAGGCCCTTTTGCCGAAATTGAAGCAGAATCCATATGAAGCGCATTTGAGGAGAGCTCTGGAGCACTATCGCGAGGCCCGCAAAGGGCTCGACGACATGGCGACAGGCGATTCCGGAAGGAAACCGATTCATCCTCAGTATGTCGCGCGCGTGCTCGATCGGCTCGCCGCTGACGACGCAGTTTTCACCTGTGACGTGGGAACTCCAACCATCTGGGCCGCCCGTTACCTCACCATGAACGGCAAGCGAAGGATCATCGGTTCCTTCACCCACGGATCGATGGCCAACGCTCTGCCTCAGGCGATGGGCGCGCAGGCCAGTCATCCCGGCCGGCAGGTGATCTCGATGTCGGGCGATGGCGGCGTGGCGATGCTAATGGGGGACCTGCTCACCCTTCGCCAACACCAATTGCCCGTAAAGGTGATCGTCTTCAAGAACGAGTCCCTGGCATTCGTTGAACTGGAAATGAAAGCCGCCGGCATCCTGGATTTCAGCACCGACCTGCACAACCCCGATTTCACCAAAATCGCGGAGGGAGCGGGGCTTCTAGGGCTGCGAGCGGAAACTCCGGACCAGGTAGAACCTATCATCGCGCAAGCTCTCAGCTATAACGGCCCAGCGTTGGTTGAGGTTCCAGTGTCCCGTCAGGAACTGTCGATGCCGCCCACGATCACATATGAGCAAGCCAAGGGCTTCGGCCTGTTCATGCTCAAGGCGGTGCTCAACGGACGTGCCGACGAAGTCGTCGATCTCGCTAAGGTCAACCTTTTACGCTAGCGTCAGGAAGTCTTGAGGTATTTGCATGACAACCCAACCAATCACAGTCTCCATTAGGTCCCAAGCCACCAGCCCGTCGCTAACCCGGGCCTTCCAGGTCGCTTGGGGCCTGGCTTTATGTTTTTACTTTCTCGAATATGCGGCGAGATCGGCGCCTGCCGTCATGATCCCGCATCTGTCGCTGGCGTTCGGCACGACTGCGGTCGGCGTCAGTGCGATTCTCGGGACCTACTATTACACCTATTCGATTACCAGCCTTATCGCCGGTGCGGCGCTGGACCGGTTCGGTGCAAGAAAGGCTGTGCCGATAGGCATTTTCATTCTGGCGGTGGGCTGCCTGCTCTTTAGCCTATCGAGCGCGACTGCTGGATACTCTGGAAGGCTGCTGCAAGGCGCCGGTTCGGCCTTTGCTTTCACCGGCGCAGTCTATCTCGCCACGCATGGTTTCTCGGCGCGCTGGCTGGCCACCGCCATAGGCGTCACACAATGTCTGGGGATGCTGGGAGGAGCGGCTGGTCAGTTCGTGGTGGGACCTTTACTCGAACAGGGCGTTGTCTGGCAGACGGTTTGGCATTCGCTTGGCATAGCAAGTATCGCGATTGGTGTGTTGCTGTTCGCAACTACTCCGGCCGAAACCCGGCCGCAAAGCGCGAGTTCCGGCTGGGCATCCGTGCTGCGTCCTTACGCGGTCGTATTTCGAAACCCGCAGTCGTACCTGTGCGGAGCAGTGGCAGGACTCCTGTTTGTGCCTACGACTATCGGCGACATGACCTGGGGGGTTGCCTTCTTTCAGCGTGATCGGATGTTCAGCTATCACAATGCCGTGGTTACAGGTTCCCTTATTCCACTGGGATGGGTGATTGGTTGTCCCCTGCTCGGCTGGCTGGCGGACCGGATCGGCCGTCGCAAGCCCGTACTCATGGGAGGCGCTGCCGTCATGCTGTTGTCTGCCGCCGGCATTGCTTTCACTACCAGCCACACCGCCGCGGCAGCAGGCTGCTTGATTTTCGGAATTGCCTCCGGCGCGGCGATGATTCCCTACACCATCATCAAGGAAGTCAATCCCGACGAGGTTAAGGGTAGCGCTACCGGCGGGATTAACTTTCTCACCTTCGGAGTCACCGCCCTCGTGGGACCCATCTTTGCCGACTACATCGGCAAAGGTATCGCCAGCACGTCCAACCATGTCGCCCACTTCCGCGAGAGTGGTGTGTTCTGGATGATGAGCATAATAGCCGCGATCCTGCTGAGTGTGTTTCTGCGCGAGACGGGGCACGCGAGGACAGAGGAATAGTCCATGGCTTCTCGATATGAAGATGCTTCACTGCTTTGCAATAATGCTGAATCCGGGTGCGGGATTCGGCAATCGTTAGCAACAACAAGGACGTCCCAGAAATTACAGGAGCCCTGACATGGCAGCTTCTCCCATATCCTCTCCAACCCCAGCGCCAACGCCCAAACCTGCGCCCACAGAGACGCCGGGAGAGGGTGAACACGCTCCCGTGAAGAGCACGCCTAAGTGGCAGAAAATCCTGACTCCCATTCTGATAGTGCTGCTCGCTATCGCTATCATTGTTACCGTTACTCGAAACTGGAACTCCTGGGAGGGAGGCAAGGTTGACCAAGTCACTGATGATGCCTATGTCCGTGGCGATCTTACGCCACTCAGTACCAAGGTTGCTGGCATTGTCCGCAACGTACAAGTCTCCGATTACCAACAGGTACACAAAGGAGAGCTCCTGGTTGAGCTGCAGGACGATGACTATCAGGCACAGGTTGCTCAAGCCAATGCTGCAGTGGAAGCTGCCAGGGCTGCCATAGAGAACAACGTTCGCCAACGCCAGCTTCAGGATGCACGCATAGACAGGGCATTGGCAGGAATCGACCAGGCCAAAGCACAGATAGCAGCGGCCCAAGCCGGTAAAGAAGCTGTAGCCGCTGACCTGGTGCGTGCGCGCGCGGAACGCAAGCGCCAGGAAGGCCTGTTCCAGACTCACTCAACGACACAGCAGAAGGTTGAAGTAGCCGTCGCTGACGAGGAGCGTATCGCTGCTCAGTATGCCAGTCGCGATGCCGACCTGGCTCAAGCTAAGACGATGCTGCGTAGTAATGAACTGGCAGCCGAAGCCGAACGGCGTACGAAGACGGTGTTGGAGTCTCAGGAAGTACAACTCAATGCTGACCTGCGCGCCAGGGAGGCCAATCTCGTCGTAGCCCAGGTAAACCTTGGCTACACCAAAATCTACGCCCCTGGAGACGGCACGGTTGGGGAACGGCAAGTCCGTCCCGGACAGTTGGTCTCTCCGGGGACACAGGTGATTGCTTTCATCGATAAGACGAAGTGGGTGCAGGCGAACTATAGGGAGACACAGCTCACCAATGTCAAAGTAGGGGACACCGCAGAGATCCGTATCGACGAATACCCTGGACAAGTCATCCACGGCAAAGTCATCGAGATTGCCCCCGCCAGCGGATCGCAGTTCGCATTATTGCCTCCCGATAACGCTACCGGCAACTTTACCAAGGTAGTACAGAGAATCCCGGTCAAGATCGCTCTCGACGATACCGATCTCGCGACCAAGCTACGTCCTGGCCTTTCGGTTATCGCTACTGTCCGGACGAGAAAATAACATGGCTGCGGCTACTGTCATATCCCGTCCCCCAACCCCGACACAGATCGCTCGTGCCACGGCGGTGGCGATTCCGACTGACATTTCCACCCGGCCTCTGTTGGGAATACTAGGCGTCCTCATCGGCGCCGGACTGGTTACCCTTACCGGTCGCATGCTTTCGCTGGGGATGGCTGATCTGAAGGGTCACGTCGGCATTAGTTACGATCAGGGTGCATGGCTCGACAGCGCCTATAACGCTGCCCTCATGTTTATCGGGCCGTTCACCGTCTACCTCGGAGGTTTGCTGGGGCCACGCCGCATTCTTCTGTTTGCGGCTGGAGTGTTCACCGTAACCTGCGCCTTCCTGCCGCTCATACACAGCTACAGCCTTCTGGTCGCGGCCCTAATCGTTGCCGGTTTAACGTCTGGCACTTTTTATCCGCTCACCCTGACTTTTGCACTTCGCATTAGTCCCCTGCGATACCTGCCTCTTACGATGGCGTTCTATGCAACGTTCATCGATGGGGCTGTCAATATTGCGCCTTCACTCTATGGCTGGTACCGCGACCATCTTTCCTGGCATTGGATGTTCTGGAATTCGGCCGTAATTGCGCCGGTGATGATGATCTGCATCTACAACGGCATCCCCAAACCCGCACCGCGAAAGAAGGACGAAGCTGCGCCCAGCTTCGCCGGATTCCTGTACCTGAGTGCCGGGCTGGCCCTGATGCTTGCCGCTTTTGAGCAAGGTGAGCGGCTCGACTGGTGGCGCTCCGGGGTATACAACGGATTGTTCTGGTCCGGCGCGCTCTTCACCCTATGTGCGCTCATCCGGCGGCTGTGCGGCCCCAATCCCCTGGTGGCCTTACCGTATCTCTGGAAACGGAACACCGTCCTGCTGGGAAGTCTGCTCTTCTGGTTCCGCTTCACTCTCACCTTAACCATCATCCTGATTCCGCAGTCGCTGGCCATCCATGGTTTCGAGGCTGATCAGATTGGGCCGGCCATCATCTGGAGCGCTATTCCGCTCCTGCCCGTCGCGCTTACAGCGGGGCTTTTGATGCTTCGCGGGCTGGATCCCAGGCTGCTCTTCGCTACTGGCCTGACATGCACCGCCATTGCGGCTGTCTTAGGCGCTCAATACACGAGTGCATGGGCGGCAGAAAACTACTATCGCACCGAGCTGCTCGTGGGCGTGGGACAATCGTTTTCTCTCATCGGGCTGGTGGGATGCATCATCCTGCAGGGAATCTTCACCGGGGGCTTGGCGAAACCGCAGTGGATCCTTACATTCTCTGCGTTCTTTCACACGATTCGCTTATTTGGTGGAACCACCGGCGCCATCTACATGGCTCACTTTCTCGCGCAGCGCGAAAAGCTGCACTCAAACCTTTTGGGTCTGCACGTGACCCAGGGAAGCTGGATTACGGACTGGAACATTCGAGCAATGACCGCGGGAGTCTATGGCAAATCATCTGGTCTGGCGGCAGCAGGCGGCCGTGCGGTCGATCTCATCGCCGCCCGGCTGCGCCTTCAGGCGTATACGTTGAGTCTCATCGACGGGTTCCTGTTAGTCGCGTGGACTTGCGCCATCGCACTTCTTCTGGTCGCCCTGCTCCGAAAGTCGCCCTTGAATTACCGCGACCTCAGCACCATGCAGCCGGATAAGGAGACGAAGTCATGAAACGGAAAATACCGCTCTTGCTGGCCGCTCTGGCGCTGTCCCGGGCGCTCGCCTTTGCCGGAGAGCCAGGCGATAGCGCTCCCCCTCGCCACGTCAGCTTGCACGAGGCCATCGCGTTGTCGCTGAAGCACAACCACAACGTCCGCATCGCAGGATTCAAGGTCGAGGAGAAGCAGCACGCAAAGGAAGTTGCGAAAAGCGCCTACTTTCCCACCATACGAAATGACAGCACATTCCTGCACCTGACTGACACCCAGCTCATCGAGATTCCTGCCGGGAGTCTGGGAACGGTCGCAGGTACTCCTGTTCCTACGCAGTCGTCCATCATCAATCAGGGGGGACGTACGTTAGCAACCAGCGGTACCCAGCTTACACAGCCCTTGACCACACTGCTGAAAATCAAGCCCGCGAACGACATGGCGCAAGCGGAGTTGAAAGCCTCCCGCCAGAGGGCGCAGCAGACCGAGAACGATGTGGCGCTGAAAGTTCACATGCTCTATTACAAGGTCCTGATCGCGCAGGTCCACCGGACCGCAATGGAAGCCAGGATCAAGGCGTCGCAGGACCTGCAGAAGGAACGGGTGGAGCAGGTGAAGTATGGCAGCACGCTGGAAGAGGAGCTAATCGAGAGCCGCGCCCAACTGCTGCAGGCAAAACAAGAGCTGCTGACCACCGACCTGCAGCTCTCCGACCTTAAGTTGCAGCTCAACGATGCCATGGGGCTGCCCCTCACCACCGCTCTGGAGCTCGATCCCAACACGGTGGAGTTCCAGGAGACCTGCCAGCGCGAAGCCTGTGTGACTCAGGCCCTCGCCTCGCATCCCGAGATCATCGCAGCGCGCGACGAGGTCGAGAAGGCAAGTGCCGCGGTCCGCCTGGCCAAGGCCGATATCCGGGTGCCGGATGTCGAGGCCATTGCGCGCTACAGCTACCAGAACAATGTTCCGTTTCTGGCCCGCAATTTTGGCACCTTTGGTATTCACTTTGGCTACGATCTCTTCGACTCAGGGCGCAAGCGCGCGATCCTGCGGGAGCGCGAGGCCCAGCTATCGCAGGCGCAAGAGAACCTTGCCCGGGTCACGGACGAGGTTTCGGTAGAAGTACAGACCACGTACAACAAAGTGGAACGGACCCAGCAAATGCTGCAGGTGTCGCAAGAGTTGCTGGCCCTGCGCAGCGAATCCAATCGGGTTACGCAGCAACAACTGGTACAGGGAACGGCCCTCAGCTCGCAGGCTGACCTGGCCAGCGCCCAGGAGCTCGACGCGAAGACGTTGCTGCTCCAGTCGCAGTTGGACTACACACAGGCGAACGACGAGATTATTCATGCCATGGGCCGCACACCGGAATAGGGTGGGGCGGAAGGGTCTGTGTAGCATGGATTATTCATCGCGGCCGCGAATCTCAATTTGTCATCCTGAGCGGAGCGCCCGCCTTTCTTCTCCGACCCGTTTTTTGGGGTCGGGCGGGCGGCGCAGTCGAAGGATCTGCAGTTTTTCTGAGAGGGTAAAGGTGGCTCGCGGCGAACCGCAGGTTCCTCGACTCGGGATGACAAGTCAAAGGGTAGCCGCCATGACGAATAATCCCGGCGTAGAGACGGCGCACTCAGTCGCACAGACTATGAAGTCTCGATTCCTTTACCTGGCGGCCCTTCTTGTTGTTCTCTTTGCTCCGGCCGTCGTCCAATCTGCCGAAGCCCCGGCCGACAAGTTTCTAGTCGTATCGGACATTCACTTCAATCCGATGGCTGACGCTACCCTGGTCGCCGATCTGGTCGCGGCTGATCCCACGCAGTGGGAGACGATCCTTGAGCGATCGAAGCTCGCTCGCTTCAGCCAGTACGGCGAGGATACGAATTGGTGGCTCCTGCGCTCTGCGTTGGACCAAATGCGTGTGACCTTGCCGCATCCAGCCTTCATCATGGTGCCTGGCGACCTGTTGGCGCACGACTTCCCTACGACCTATGCAAGTGTCACGCACGACAACGATCGCGAACACTATCGCGCTTTTGTGCTTAAGACGCTGGGTTTTCTGGCATTGGAATTCCGCAAGCGATTCGGAGACACAAAGATCCTGGTCACGCCGGGCAATAACGACGAGGAGTGCGGGGACAACAGCATGCAGGCCCATGGGAGATTTCTGAACGACACCGCGGAACTCGCCCGCGAGACGGTGGAGGCGGATCGTGGGTTCAAGAAGGAATGGAAGGCGATGGGCATCTACAACATGCCGCACCCGGTGGTCCCGGGCGTCCGCGTAATTTCGCTGAACACCGCATTTTTCTCGTACCGATATCAGCCCGCCAGCTTCAGCCAGGGCTGCGCTCCCGTTGCATCCAACGCCGCCAATGACCTTCTGGCGTGGCTGGAATCGAACCTCGCCGCGGCCAGGCAAGCCCACGAAAAGGTCTGGCTTCTGTTTCACGTTCCACCGGGAATCGACGTCGCCGCGACGATGCGTGAGTATGAATCCCTCGCCAGGGAGAGCCCTTCGCCGGCTGGCAACGTGTGCCCAAGAGCCATCGTGCCGCTGTGGGCTCCGGAGTGGAGTTCCAAGTTTGATAGTTTACTAGAACATTATCAAGATACGATTATAGCGAGCTTTGCAGGGCATACTCACACCGACGACTTCAGACTAATTGGCGCCTCCGGCTCCGGGGAACAGTTCGTCCTCATCAACCCGCCGATTTCGCCCATTGATGGCCGGAATCCCGCCTTCCGAGTTGTGAGCTTTAATAGCGATGGCAGTCTTGCGGACCAGTCGACCTACTATTTAACTAACCTCAAGGATGCAACCAACAAGGCTAAGGGACGATGGAACAAAGAGTATCAATTCTCGCAGGAATGGAAAGCTAGTCAGCTTAACATTGCCAGCCTGGAAGCTATTTACAGTCAAATCAGGACCGAGCAGAAGGCCCGGGAACAATGGGTGAAGCTATATAACGTTTCCAGTACCGCCGCGAAGGTACCGCCCGGCCAGGTGGGCGGGCTTTATTGCGCCATAGCATCGCTCGATGAGGAAGCCTACAAGAGCTGCTATTGCAGGGATGCATCAGTTCGGGACAAGCAGTGAGTTAGAGGTTTTGTGACGTTAGTGGCTAATTACGCCGGGGCTAACACCAGTTCCGCCCCTGCGGGCTGGATCTACGACGAGGGTTGGGTTCTATTACCACCGAAGATCTTTTCGCTGTGTTCTCACACACAGTCTCACGCCCTGGGCTAATTTTGTTCCGCCCTCCGGGCTGGGGTAACCAAGCCTTCGAATCACTGGATGTCAATCATGGACTAATCAGTTTGCCTTGGCGGCTCGGGTGGCGTGCGTGACGGCAACGGGTGAACTGAGGGGAAATCCTAGAGCGCGCCAGCCCTGAAGCCCTCCGGCCAGCGGGCGGACATGCTTCACTCCCTTACTCATAAGTAAACGAGCCACCCGCGCGCTAGTGATTTCGTTCGGACAGGAGCAATAAAGGACCACCTCACGGCCTCGCCAGTCATCCGGTATGGGCGTGTCCTTATATTGTCCAAGTCTTCGGCCGTCGATATGAGTCGCCCCCGGAATGCCTGCCGCGCGTGAAGCCCGATGGAAGACGCAACCCTGAACATCTACAATGACGGGCTTTTCTCCGCGGTCTAACTTGCGCTTAAGCTGCTCGGGAGTAATTCTGGCCAGGCGAAGCTCCTGTACCAGACGGTACCAGTAAACCAACCTGCGACCGATGAAGACGGCCACCAGCAGGAGCACGGCCACCGTCAGGACTGTTCCCATCCTCTTGGCGTAATCAACCGCCTTGTCCAGCTGCTGGTAGAAGACATAACCGAGTCCGGCATACAGGCCCGCCCAGACTGTCGCTCCCAAACCATCAAAGCACATAAAACGCCGCAGGCTGGTGCCCGACATGCCGGCAAGAGGGGGCGCAATTGCATCCAGTCCAATCACCAACTTGGCGACGACCAGGGCTTTTGTGCCGTACCGGGCAAAAAGCCGCTTGGTACGCACCGCATTGGAGTCCGACGCTGACGAAAATCGGTGAATGAAGTGCACCACATCGTCACCACGCAGCCGCCCGGCTTCGAACCAGACCAGGTCGGCCAGCACGCACCCTATCACACCAAGACCGATAACCAGGGCCAGGTTCAATTTGCCGTTGCCCGCCAAGGCCCCGCCTGCAAGCAAAAAGAGGATCGCCGGCACCGGCAGACAAAGCTGCCGCGCAAAAACGGAAGCAAACAGGACCGAATAGCCGTGCCGGGCGAGATGTTGGACGATTTCGTTCATACGATCTCAGGCTGCCGCGTGTGCTCTGCTGGAATTGCCCGCCGCTATGTGCCAGCTCGACTCCAGCCCGTAGCGCTCCAGCAGGGCCGGTACCGGCGCTCCTTCGACTACCTTCACGAAGGTCATTTTGCCGTCACTATCGCGATCGATGCGGATGAAGTCTCCCAGCTTGAGCTGCCGGGTCGCCACCAAGTCCGCCAGAGGAAAGACAATGTGCCGCTCGATGGCCCGCTTCAGATGGCGCGCGCCATACTTCATGTCCGTTCCCTCGCTTATCAGGAATTGTTTTACCGCAGGCGTGCAGCTGAATACGAACTGGTTACCGCCAGTGGTTTGAAGAATGCGCTGTTGCAACATTCCAAGTTCGATTTCGAGGATCTCTTCCAGGTGTTCGGCCCGCAGGGTGCGAAAGACCACGATTTTGTCGATGCGGTTGATGAACTCGGGCGAAAACTTGCGGCGCGCGGCATCCACCGCAGTGGTATCGATTTTGTTGTTGAGCCTGGCGTCCAGGTGGGCCGGCTTCTGGGCGAATCCCATGCCGCCGTTGATGAGCTCACTCATCTCGGCTGCGCCCAGGTTGGAGGTCATGATGATGACGCATTGAGAAAAATCGACTCTACGATTGTCACCGAGCGTCAATGTGGCCTTGTCGAGAATACCGAGCAGGAGCTGCCACAAGGAGTCGGAGGCCTTTTCGATCTCGTCGAAGAGCA
The DNA here is from genome assembly GCA_963794545.1 of uncultured Acidobacteriaceae bacterium. Taxonomy (GTDB): domain Bacteria; phylum Acidobacteriota; class Terriglobia; order Terriglobales; family Acidobacteriaceae; genus Bog-257. The sequence goes on along the minus strand of CAWCEH010000003.1, from coordinate 760,176 downwards.
GGATCGACAACTTAAGCTTGTCGGTATTCCATTGGCCCAGCGCCTCCTGCGTCAGCAGAGGATGGGTCTCGCGATGACCCAGATAGCCGGGAGGCGAGCCGATCAGCTTCGCGATCTCGTGCGAATGCTGGAACTCGGCGCAGTCAATCTTGATGCAGGCGCGCGCGTCGCCAAACAGCGATTCTGCCATGGCCTCGACGACGCGCGTCTTGCCGGATCCCGTGGGTCCCAGGAACAGGAGATTTCCAACGGGGCGGCGAGGAGGATTCAACCCGGCCAGAAACATCTGGTAAATTTCGCTGATTTTCTTGATAGCGGGATCCTGGCCTACGACCCTGCGCCGGAGAGCGGTTTCAAATTCCTGCGCGTCGTCGCTGCGTTGCGTGGGATCCAGAGTCTTGTTCAGCCCAGTCTTCATTTTGGGGTACCACCTTCAGCCTTCCAGGATGAATTCCTGATTGCTCCGAGCAGCCTGGGGGCTCGGTATGCACTGATGATATGCAAGCAAGAGGCCAAGCGCAGCAGCAGCCGGATCGCTCGCAAATAAGGCGTATGCCTGTACTTGAGTCTCGCGGCTTCTCGAACCGGCTCCTCCAGTCTGGTGGGAGCCGGGCAGGTGCCGGCTAATTGGCACCCTTGGCTGGGCGATAAATTTAAGCTTTTCAATGGCTTGCAAGTGGCAGGCAGGTTGCTTCCACAGCTTCGATGGGAATTCTTGCGTCCACATCTGCACTGCCCCTGATTGGTCGAAAAGTACTTGTCAGCACCCGTCACGTGCTTTTGCGAAAAATTAGCGGTTTTATCGCGATAGCTTTGTGGGGTAGGAACGGCCCTTGCCCGGCAGACAACGACATTCGGGGCCAACTTCTTCGCCCCATCATTGCAGGTCGGCTAGATGCCGAACTGGGCGCCAGTTTTGGTGCATTCCGTGCGGCCCGCTGTGGCGGCCGTAGTTTCGTTGCTGGTGGCGCGGTAATTCCGGCTGCCGCAACCGTTCTGGGCGACGATTACAACCCTGGTGATCACGCAGTCATCTCTGGGTGCAGCGTTCACGGTTTCCTGGCAGCGTTTCGTCGGGACGGCCCTGGGCGCCGCACTGGGTGCGATTATGGCGAGTCGATTCGGACCGCCTGTGCTTGTATTTGGCGTGGGCGTGTTCATTCTGGGACTGCTTTCGGCCGCGACTCGCTCGGTCGTATCTGCATTCCGGTTCAGAGGGATTACGCTGGCGATTGTGCTGTTGCTGCCGCGCACCGGTCCCGCATGGCAAATTGCCTTTGATCGGTTCGCCGAAGTGTCGGTTGGAATTGGGGTGGCACTAATGTTCGCCTGGGTTTGGCCGGAGAGGGAACCCAAACTGTTGAAGAGAATTTCCTGACCGCAGACCAGCGGTTCGAGAACCCATGATGTGTCGGAGCGATGGGTGGAGTACGCTTTTCAGGCGTGCATGAGGGACTGTAACTCTTGGATCGCGCTTCAGAGCCGAGGTAACGTTTTCCCTTACCTCATCGGCTAAAAGAGTTTGCTGAAAAAAATCGGAAAGCAGATCCCTTGCGGGCTGAAGCCCTCTCGGGATAACAAGAAATAAACGACTTATCGGCACGACTTAAAGTCATGCCCTGATACAAAGCGTTTTTGTTCTTGGCAAACTGTAGAGTCGGACTCACGGGCAACTCTTAAACGCACCGCTTCCGCCGGTGCTGAAGCGGTGCTCCACCCGTATGCACCAACTAACTCAAACAAATGCGATGCATCCCGCATGTAAGGCAAGGAATCAGATGGCGATTGAGCAACTGCGAAAACTGATTATTGCCACCGAGAACCCAGCAACCCTAACGCACTCGGCAAGGACTGCCGTCGCCGCCGTAGTGTCCTTGCTGGTCGCCCGCTTGTTTCGCCTACCGGAGGCCTACTGGGCTTCGATTACAACCTTAATTGTCATGCAATCGACCCTGGGAGCGGCGCTGCCCATCTCAGCGCAGCGCTTCGCCGGAACAGCCGTAGGCGCGGTCGTCGCAGCGGTGATTGGCACATATTTCCCCGGCAATGTTCTTGTTTTCGGTATCGCCGTTTTTGTAATCGGGCTTGTGTGTGCTGCGCTTCGAGTGGAGCGCAGCGCCTATCGCTACGCCAGCATCACATTGGCGATCGTGATGCTCGTTCCACGGACCAATAACGAATGGGTGATCGCGGTCCACCGCTTCTTTGAGGTCTCGATAGGAATCGCTGTAGGCCTGGCGTTTACTGCAATCTGGCCCGAACGCAAGATTGTGCGATCAGCAGCGTAGGAGTCACAAAACGACCTGAGAACTCCTGGAACCCATGAGTTCTAGTCGCTGACTCTGGTGAACAGGCAGCGCGAGTCCGGTCGCTGCGGTTCTTCGGTCTGCCGCATTGGGCAGCAGCAGAGCGAACACTTTACGGTGCTGAGGCGCATTCCGTCCTCGGGTTGTTTCAGGTAGCCGCAGTGACAGCGGTACAGCAAGTCAGCTTCACTCATGGTCCGGTTGTCCTTCATTGCCATCCTCGATTTTGCCCTCTGCGCAATCGTCTACTCCGGCCGCGCGAGCGCAGGGATTCAATTTATCCCGTCTTATGCGCAGGCCCGGTCCGGGTTCGAAAACCCCCGTCCAATTCAGCGGGAACGCTTGCGCGGGGCGGCGCATACGCTCTCCCAGACCTGACGCCAATCCGTTCCACATTGGCCCTGGCACTGGAATTCCCTCGAGTGTCCACCCATTCGTCCGCCGCACTCGGGACAGACCCAATTCCGAATTGCGGACACGTAGTCCGCGCTGATGCCAGTAGCTGCCGCGTTGATCAACTGCATACGCTCCTCCTAACAAAGCCTGCCGCCGTTCAATAATCGATAGCGGGAATTGATCTATGCGCTTTATAAAAGCGCGTAGGGTTGCTTTGCAGTTTTGGGAGCGGATCCGGCCTGCGTTGACTCTGCGACGGCTACTCCTGCACAAGCGGTCGCCAGGTCTCTTTGGTTCGCCATGTTCCACAACCGGGCGACTGCTTCACTACACGGCTGGCAGAGCTTACGCTCTGGCTCCCGATGACTTGAACTACACAACTCGCACTTCATAACAACCTTCCCGGGCCAGCAGTCAAACTAGTCATTAACTGGCCCTATCTGAGCTAGAGCACGTGGGATGCCAGGATGGGCTTCAGCTAGAGTCGGAGAACGTGCTCGAATAATCAGGAGTTAGAAAGATGGGACCCGATTGTCGCTATTCGAAAACTACGAACGGCAATTGCGATTCCTTGGCAGGTGTTGACCGATTGACACTGTCTTCAGTCAGACTGACACTGGCAGGAGCACAAACGAAGGCGGGACACTCAGGGGTTTGCCGACTTGCACAGTCATCAGGAAGGGCGAATGAGCAGCTTGCTGACAGCCTAAACCATTCGAAAGCGGCTCTTGTTGATCTTCAGCGATCGGATCTTTGATTCCAGAGTGGATGGGGGTACGCCTAGCTTGGCTGCGGCCCCGCAAGGCCCAGCTACCCGGCCTCTGGTTTCCGCCAACGCAGCCTCTATCGCGCCTCTCTCCGATGCAGATTTTTCGTCGATCGACTGATAGGCTTGGGAGGGTTGAACAGACTCCTGAGCGAGGCAGCTTTCATCGATCGCGAGGTCCTCGGTTTGACAAGAAATTACAGAACGTTCAATCACGTTCTGGAGCTCGCGAATATTGCCCGGCCAGGAGTACGATTTCAGCAGTTCCAGAGTGTTCTCACTCACATTGCTTATATTCTTCCCGGCCCTGCTTGCATAGTGCTGAAGGAAATGTTCGACCAGCAGAGGAATGTCCTCTTTGCGTTCGCGTAGAGCGGGCACCCGAATGGGAAAAACATTGAGGCGGTAAAACAGGTCACTGCGAAAGCTGCCGGCGGCTATGGCCGCCCGCAAGTCGCGATTGGTCGCAGCAATCACACGCACGTCGGCTCGAATTACTTGACTTCCTCCCAAACGCTCAAACTCACGCTCCTGCAAGACCCGCAACAGGGCGATCTGGGTCTCTGCGGGCAAATCTCCGACTTCGTCAAGGAAGATTGTGCCTCCCTCCGCAAGCTCAAAGCGGCCCGGGTGGCGTTGCAGTGCCCCGGTGTAGGCGCCCTTCTCATGACCGAATAATTCCGAGGCGATCAAGTCGCGTGGGATGGCAGCGCAATTCATCTTCACGAAGGGCTTCTTTGATCGATGTGACCGCTCGTGGATCGCTTGTGCTACGAGCTCTTTGCCGGTACCAGTTTCTCCCAAAATCAGCACCGTCGACTCCGATGGTCCAACGATCTTGATCTGGTTGCGAATGACATTCAATGCGGCGCTGGCACCAACAATCTGTCCCAAGCCGCTTCTTGCACCACTTCCCGCTTCCCGGCCCCGTTGTTGTCGCGCAATTCCCCGGTGGATGGCCGCGAGGAGGACTTCGTCGCTGACAGGTTTGGTCAGGAACTCAAGCGCGCCTGCTTTCATGGCTTGCACCGCCATAGGAATGTCGCCCTGGCCGGTGAGAAAAATAATTGGCATCTCGCAATCACTGTTGGCAAGCTCCTGTTGCAGGTCGAGCCCACTTAGTCCGGGAAGGTGCACATCCAAGACCAGGCAACTGGGCACATCCTTGCGCCGGCCGGCCAGAAACTCTTGCGCAGAGGCAAAGACCTCCGCCCGCCAGCCCGCTGAGCGAACCAGACTTCCAACAGCTTCGCGGACTGACGAGTCATCATCGACGATATAGATCGGGGGATTCATCTCACTCATGGGGCGCTCCCTTCTGCCCGGACAACGGTCAGCGAGGCAATCTCGCGGGCTCCGGATGGGTTAAGTCAGATGTTGCGTCATCTATGTTCATCGCTGTTAATCATCATTCCAACGGTTGCGGCTTGCGATCTCAACCTTTACTTCGAACCCAAAGCCGAATCCACTGCATTCAGCAAGACCGTCTCGCTGACAGGTTTAATCAGGTATTCCACGGCACCATTTCGAAGCGCTCGCGCCCGGACTTCCTCGTCGGATTCATGGGCCGTCATAAAGATGATTGGCACCTCAAGATGCCTGGCCTTCAACTCGCCCTGAAGCTCAAGCCCACTCATTCCTGGCATGCGAACGTCGAGAATCAAACAATCGGTATTAAGAAGATGTTCTGAATGCAAAAACTCTTCGGCCGAAGGGAATACCTTCACCTGGAATCCGATAGACCGAATGAGAGCCTGTAGGGATTCCCGCACGGAGTCGTCGTCGTCAACAACGGAAATAACGGGAGCTTGAGTCATCGCGACCCTTTCATCGACATAGTTTCATTCTTCTGTCGAGGGATCAATTATCCCTTGGTATAGGTGGCAAACGGCTGCCGGCTCTGGCCAGCAGCCTGAAGAGCGGATCTATTTCCGAATCACAGGCCGGGGCGCACAATGCCGAGCTTCTTCATGCGGAACTGCAGGGTCGAGCGGTTCAATCCCAGCCGTATGGCTGCACCGTTCGGTCCGGCAAGCACCCAGCGAGTCTTCTTCAAGGTTGCCAGGATGTGCGCCCGTTCGGCTTCTTCCAGGGTCTGCGGCTTCCAACCGTCGCCAGCGGGAGCGAGCCGGGACAGTTCCCCGACCGGAACCTTCAATTCTGGACCCGGGCTGAGAATGACCGCGCGCTCGATCACGTTCTCCAGTTCCCGGATGTTGCCCGGCCAACTGTAGTTGATGAGCGCATCCATGGCTTGCTTAGGAATGCTTTCAATGTTCCGGTTCATGCGCCGGGAGAAGCGCTCGACGAAATGCTGCACCAGCAGCGGGATGTCCTCCCGCCGTTCGCGCAGTGCGGGGACTCGGACGGGAAACACATTCAAGCGGTAGAAAAGATCGGAGCGGAATTTCTGCTCCTGCACCAGAGCGCCAAGATCCCGGTTGGTGGCGGCGATCAGGCGCGCGTCCGTGGTGAGGGTGCGCGAACTTCCCAGGCGTTCGAACTCGCGCTCCTGCAGAACCCGCAGCAGTTTGGGCTGCAGCTCCAGCGGAATCTCGCCGATCTCGTCCAGGAAGATGGTCCCGCGATTGGCCAGCTCAAAGCGGCCGATGCGTTGCGCGATGGCGCTGGTGAAGGCGCCGCGCTCATGTCCGAAGAGCTCGCTTTCCAGCAGTCCGGTGGGGATGGCGGCGCAGTTCAGCTTCACGAAGGGGCACGCGTGCCGCGCGCTGAGATTATGCAGCGCCCGCGCAATCAGTTCTTTGCCCGTCCCAGTCTCGCCATAGATCAGGACGGTGGAATCGGTGGGGGCAACGGTCTCGACTTGCCGTAAGAGCGAGCGGAGCGCGGCACTTCGGCCGACGATTTCCTCGAAGTTGGTCTCGGTGGGGAGTTCATCGTCAAAGTAAATGCTCTCTGGCGTGAGTTTCTCGGTGAGCTGCGCGATATGACGGTGGGCCATGGAATTGTCGATGAACATCGCCACCTGGCCCGCCACCTGGGTAAGAAACTCGACGTCATCGTCGCTGAAATCGTTTTCATCAAGTCGTCCTACCACCAGGAAACCCAGTTCCGAGCCGCGGCTGATCAAGGGGAGCGAACATTGGGTCTCGATCTCGTCGCCGGGGGGAAGGCAGCTTACTTCGGAACTGTGTGCGGGCGCCGCACCTTCTTCGTAAGCATCGTCGGAAGAAAGCCGGCTTTCACGATCACATACGGCCTCATCCGCTTCCCCGGACGTTCGGACTTATCTCACTCGAGCCCGCCCGGCTAACCACAATGTCAAGCAGATCGAAGTCAACGACCGGGCGCAGTTCGGCTGAGATGCTGGTGACCAGCTTTTCTGGCTGCGCCAACGTCAGACAATGGGAGAGGCGCAACAAGGCTTCATAGCGTTTCATGAACATATCCGACCGCTTCCTGTCTGATTCCTCCGGGGCCGCGATGCCCGGCCAAAAGCGCGAAGGCGTGGGCGTGAATTCAACTAAGGTTGCCATGTCAATTCCTCAACGCAGGGAAGTGCATCCCAATAGCCAAACTGGGGCTCGTACTTCGACGCTGTCAAATGAGCAGATTCTAAACGGGTTATAAAGGACGTCTCCGGGCGCGTAAGAATTGGCAGCCGGGGTGTTCATCTTGTTGTTGAAGAACTTCGCGAATTTTTCGAGAGTTTCGCGACTGGAGGGATTGGCCTAGAATTTCTTAGGAGGCGCAATGCCGAGCGCCCCAGCCATCTTGACTAAATCGGCGAGCGAGTCAGCCTGCATTTTGTGCATCACATGGCCACGGTGCACTTTGACGGTAACTTCGCTGGTGCCAAGCTCGCCGGCCACTTGTTTGTTGAGCAGTCCAGAAACCACCCATCCCATGACCTCGCGTTCGCGGGGGGTCAGTGATTCATATCGGCTCCGCAACCTGCCAATTTCCAACCGCTGTTGGCGTGCCACCCGGTCCCGCTTTATGGCATCTTGAATTGCGGCCAACATGTCGTGATCAGAGACAGGCTTGGTAAGGAATTCAATCGCCCCGGCTTTCATCGCCCGCACCGAGGTTGGAACATCGCCATGGCCGGTGATAAAGATGATGGGAATCTCCAGACCGGCCTCGGCCATTCGCTGCTGCAGGTCAAGCCCACTCAAGCCCGGCAATCGGACGTCCAGAATCAAACAGCTCGGCGCTTCCTCCCGCGAGCAGGCTAAGAAGTCCTGCGCGGAACCAAACGTCCGCACTGCAAGCCCCGCTGCCCTAATGAGACTTCCCAACCCCTCTCGCACCGATAGGTCGTCATCCACGACAAACGCGATTGGCTTTGGTTCCGTCATCAGTTCTTTTTAAGGGTACTTCAAAAGAGTGAACTGAAAGGTTGCACCTGGGCCCTGGTTCGGCTCCGCCCACAAGCGCCCGCCGTGCCTCTCGACAATGGAGCGGCTGATGGCCAGCCCCATGCCCATGCCCTGTGGTTTGGTTGTGTAAAAAGCGTCGAAGATCTTTTCCAAGCTTTGCGGATCGACGCCAGGGCCCGAGTCTCGTACTGTCACCAGGACTTTGTCAGGCCCGTGCTGACGTGAAGAGATCAGCAACTCGCGCGGCCGATCCGATATGGAGGCCATCGCGTCAACGCCGTTCAGGATCAGGTTGAGAATCACCTGTTGTAATTGCACTCGATCTCCCGCGACCGGTGGTGCGTCGGCAGCCAGGTCCATACTGATCGTCACTCCCTTTCGTCTGGATTCACCCCGGGTCAGAGTGACAATCTCTCGAACCGTTTGGTTGATGTCCAGCTGGGCCTTGGCGGTGTTACTCTTTCGCAGGAGTGCGCGAGTCCGGGTAATCACGTCGCTGGCTCGATTGGCATCACGGACAATCCGCTGGGCGGCCTCGCGGGCTTCGTTGAGGTTAGGCGCCTCGCCCGCCAACCAGCGCAAGCAAGCGTTGCCATTGCTGACGATGCCGAAGAGCGGCTGGTTGACTTCGTGAGCGATGGAGGCCACCATCTCTCCCATAGTCGTTACGCGGGTTACATGCGCCAGTTCTGCCTCGGCCTTACGCAAAGCCTCTTCGGCGCGCTTGCCATCATCGATGTCAATCCCCGATCCATACCATTTGACGATGTTTCCCAGTTCGTCACGAAGTGGCACATTGCGGACTAACAACCAGCGATACTCACCGTCAGCCGCCTGCACCCGGGTTTCGATCCTCATAGGCTGACCAGACGCCAACGCGGCGCGCCATTCAACTATGAACCTTCCGACATCGTCGGGATGAACGGCTGCCTCCCACTTCCAACCTAGACCCTCCTCGACCGGCAGTCCCGTGTATTCTCCCCAACGTTGGTTGATGAAATCTACGCTCCCGTCAGGCAGAGCGCTCCAGGCCAATGCAGGGATGGCGTCGATCACCTCTCGCAGACGGTCCTCGCTTCTCCGAACCTTCTCTTCGGCCCGCTTTCGCTCCTCGATGTCGGTGCGCGTGCCGTACCACCGCAAGATGCGCCCCTGCTCATCCCGCAGCGGATTGTCTCGGATCAAGAACCAGCGATACCCTCCGTCTTTTCCCCGTATTCGTGCCTCCATCTCGATAGGGGAACGGTCGGAAAGCGCCCGCTCACGGGCGACCTCTAACTTCTTCAGATCCTCCGGATGAAAGATTCTGGCAACTGCCTCTTTTGACTGCACCTCTTGCGGAGTAAGGCCGGTGTATTCCAGTTCTCGCCGGTTGGCAAAAAGAGGACTCCAGTCCGCGTCGAAAACAAAGACTTGCTGCGGAATCACATCGACAAGCTGTCGAAGTTCCGCTTCGCTCTGCCGAACCTTTTCCTCGGCCTGCTTTCGGTCCGTTATATCGCGAATCGTGCCGGAAATCAGCACGCCCTCCTCGGTTTCCAGCGGGCTGAGGCTGACCTCCACCGGAAACTCCCGTCCATCTTTATGTAGGCCGTACAGTTCCAACCCGGTCCCCATCGGCCGCGCGCGGGGGTGGGCAACAAAAGCCGTGCGGTGTTCCGGATGCTTGCTCCGGAAGCGCTCCGGTAGCAACATTTCGATTTCGTTCCCCAATACTTCTGATCGTTGATAGCCAAACAGCTTCTCCAGTTGCGCATTGACCAAAACAATTTTGCCCTCACCGTTCACGACCGCAACCGCATCTGGCGCCGATTCCAGCAGCCCGCGAAATTTCTGTTCCGCTCGTTGCAGGTCAGATAAATAACGCTTGCGTTCCGTCACGTCGACGTGCGTTCCCACCACTTCAACCGTCTCCCCGCTCGCACCTAAAACCGGATGGCCGACCGCATGGATGTGTCTCACAGTTCCGTCGGGTAGCACGATTCTGAACTCGGCGAAGTACTCTCTTCTCTCTTGGAAAGCCTTCTCGACGTATTCGAGAACATTGTCGCGATCCTCTGCATGGATGCGTTGCAACACCATGTCGCGAGTCGGAGGGCCCTGCTGCGGATCGAAGCCCCAGATTCGGAAATCTTCCTCAGACCAGTAGAGGATCTTGCGGCTGCTGCCATCGCTGGCAAAACTGCCCGTGCGGGTCAGCTTTTGCGCGTCGGCCAAATAAGCTTCACTGCGCTGTAGCTCTTGCTCCGCCCGCTTACGATCTTCTATATCCGTCAAGACTCCATACCACTTAAGGATGTTTTCGGTTTCATCGCACCGCGGCACGGCGCGTACTAAGAACCATCGGAATTCTCCGTCCGACGCGCGACGGAAACGCATCTCGTCTTCGAACGGCTCGCCAGTCGCCGAGCATACTCGCCACTTCTCCATGTGTCGTTGCAGGTCTTCTGGGTGGACTACGCCTTGCCAGCCAAGTCCTTTCGTTTCCTCCAGAGATAAGCCGGTGTATTCGCGCCAACCGCGGCTTACGAATGCGTTGGAGGGCCCGGGCAAAGCGATGAACACCATTGCCGGAACGTTTTCGATGAGATCGCGAAGCTCACTTTCACTCCGGCGAGCAGCCTCTTCCGCCCGCTTGCGATCGGTAACGTCGCGGAGAATGGCAAGACCTCCGATGATGTTTCCGGATTGGTTGAGAAGCGGCGAAAAATGCGCTTCGACGATGGTTTGTCTCCCGGTTCCCGGAACGGTGTATGTCCTGTCCCAGGCAACCACCGTTTCGCCGGTCAGCGCATCGCGGTAGAACTTGCCTTCTTCTTCGTTCTGCAGAAAGGGGAAAACATCGAAAGCGCTCTTCCCCAGAACCTGCAACTTGCTAAGACCGGTTATGCGCTCCAATGCCGGATTCCAGACGGTATAGCGATATTCGCGATCGAAGGCGAAGATGCCATCCACGCTGCTGTTGATGAGCTTTTCGAAGCCGGCGCGCATCTCGGAATTGGCCTGAAGCAATTCTTCGGATGTCAGCTCAAGCGAGCGTTCCAGCATGCGACGATCATCGTCAAATTCGAGATATGCATTCTTGACGGCGTCGACGAAGGCCTGCCATTCTGGCGGAAAGGAGTCAACTCCGCCGAGATAGCGTCGAAGTTGCCGTTTCAGCAAGCTGTGCATCTGCTCCAAGGACGTGTCTCCAGTCGTCGCTGGTTCAAGGATACTTCGCCTAAGTGTATCTGTTCGCGGCCAATGAGGAGCTGTAGCGGCCCTGGAAATTCGGGCGATCCAGCTTGGGTGTTGCGGAGAATCAAACCGGACCGTGAAGGACGACCAGCGTTCATCGCTCCGAGAATGTGGTGATGGTCATGGTCTGGTTATGCAAGTCGCTTCTGCCGCCGGGAGCGAAGGGCGCAATCTCACCATAGGAATAGAAACCTGTTAAGACCGTCCCGGTCCCCAAAATGTCGCGAACTCCTTCCACTTCTTCTTCGGCCCTCTGCTTCAACACTAGTTTTCGACCGACGCAACTGACAAGCACCGCCAGATCGGGAGAGACCGCCCCTCCCGCTTGATAGCAGGTCTTGGCTGCGCCAACGGCTCCGTCAATGAGCCGATCGGCATTCACTTTCATGAAGCGCGCGTAGGCTCCCTCCGGCACATCTCCAGCAAAGGTCATACTCTGCTCCTCCTCGCTGACGGACAGAATGGTCCGGACTACTGGAGTTTGCCGCTGTTGAGCTCGAATGCTTAGGGGGAATAGAAGCCCCGCCGCAGGCAGACCATTGGCGTGTTCGCCGAGGTACTTTTTATAGAGTTGCAACGCCGAATGCCCGTCCAGCTCGTACAAAATGTTTCCTTTGGAACGGGTGATCAACCTTTCAGGCCCAAAGGGATCCCAGCCCCCCAGCGATCCGTACCCAACCTGCAGCCGACTGCCGTATAACCCGAGAGCGACGATCGCATTCTGTTCGGGTTCGCCATCCCAGATTACGAAGGTTTCGCGGAACCGCGCCCCGTCGCCGGATAGTCCTCCGGTGACGGTGACGTTGGCGGGCAGGTGCTTCATGAGCCCAGCAAGCAGTTCGCTGCCGTTGACGATCAGCCCGTCGGAAAGCACGAAGACGTGGACCAATTCCTCCTTGTCGAGAGACTGGGCCAGACGTTCGCCGGTCGTGAAGCTGCTGCCTACATCATGGATTTTGAGCACACGGCCTTTGACAACAGTGTGCTGAAAGCTGATGGCCGTGGCCACCAGGGAATCATCGAGTACTTGAATGCCACAGATCTCACCCGAAGTGGAACAACCTAACAGATGGGCCTTCGGGTAGCCCCTTTTTATCTCGGCCAAATGCTGTTTCTCGGTTAGCAGCGATGTGCTTCCAAACAGCAAGACCAATTGAACGGCCTCGCCTAATCCTCCGGGCGGGGCAGGCTCCCATCCTTTTACGTCTGTCCACCGGGTCTGTTCGATTCTCAAAAGCACCCCCTGAGCGAAGACCGACCTAGTGCGTAAAGACTGAGCGACAGGGTCCCAGTTCTTGTACCACACATCGCCTTTGTCAGCATAGGTTAGGTGGTTCGACCTGTGATGGGTCACCTCTGTACTCGGCTTTTTACCCATCTGCCCGCCAACACCTCGGTCCGCTCCCAGAAAATCCTGTCTAAGTCGTTATTCCGGAATATCTTGCCTCTAACTGCTTTGTTTCCGATATCCTGTGTCGGAAATCGATCCCATCTCCAACAACACAAAGATTTGAAGGGAAGGGGGGAGGGTGCAGCGTACTAATCGAGTCTCAGGGGGGTAGAATGTGCTTCCCGATGACAACGAGAGCGCACATGCCAACAATAACTGTAATTGCGCACATTGTGCTGCTTTCCTTGCTTCTGCAAGGCTGCACTCGGTCGTCCAAGCATGAACCGGTCACGCTATCGATTGTGGATCAGCAGTGGACCACCGAAAACTTCCACCGGGCGGAACTGCAGGAGTTGGAAGAATTCACCCGGGAAACCGGAATCCAGGTCAAGTATCTTCCTGCACCGGAGTCGGCAGGAGAACAACTTGCTTTGTGGCGAGAGTTACTCGCGTCCGGCGCCGGCGGTCCCGACGTGTACGGCGTCGATGTGGTCTGGCCGGGGATGCTGGGGGAATACTTCATCGATCTCAAGCCGTATTTTGCCGATGAAATCTCCGCTCAGTTTCCGGCGACCGTCAAAAGCTACATGGTCGGCGACAAGCTAGTGGCCATGCCGAGGGGTGCCGGTATCGGGATTTTGTACTATCGTACTGATCTTCTGCAACGCTATGGGTATCGCGCGCCGCCCGCGACTTGGGATGAACTGGAAACCATGGCGGCACGGATTCAGGCTGGGGAACGAACCAGAGGCAACAAAAAGTTTTGGGGGTATGTGTGGCAGGGGGCTCCTGCCGAAGCGTTGACCTGCAACGCGCTGGAGTGGCAGGCCTCGGAGGGTGGCGGACGAATCATCGAGGACGACAAGACGATCAGCGTGAATAATCCGCAGGCGATCCGGGCGTGGCAAAGGGCGGCTCGCTGGGTGGGCTCCATCTCGCCACTCAGCGTAGTCGCATACAACGAATTGGACTCGCTGAACGTCTGGGTCGCCGGCAACGCAGCTTTCATGCGGAATTGGGTGGTCGCCTACACCGATGGCCAGGCGGCAGGGTCGCCCATCCGAAACAAGTTCGATATAGCTCTACTGCCCGGCGGTAGGGCAGGCAGCATGGGGACCCTGGGAGGAACCGGGGCGGCGGTTTCCAGATTCTCGGCTCATCCAAGTGAAGCTGTAAGGCTGGTCCGGTACCTCACCAGCTCAGAAGTGCAACTGAAGCGATTTCAACTCATTTCCGATATACCCACTCGACCGGCGCTCTTCGAAAGGCCGGAAGTGCTTGAAGTGAATCCCCATTTTGCGCTCTTGAATCAGGCGCTCCGGAACGGTGTGGTTTCGCGTCCTGCGAATGTCGCCGGCAACAAGTATGAAGACGTGTCCAACGCTTACATACAGGCGGTACACTCAGTATTGACGGGTGAGAAAGCCGCGCCCCAGGCGGCCGCGGACTTGGAGAGGGAGTTGGTTCGCATCACCGGCTTCAAGACCGGGCCGCCTCCAAGCGATTCAGCGAGGCCCTAAGAAACACCGATGGATCAGACCAGCACGTTTCATCAGAGGACAAGGAGAGCTGCAGAGAATCGCCTCCATGTCCTTCGACTCAACATCGGTCCGCGTCTGATCCTGTGTTTCGCAATCATTCTTCTGGCGGTGTTTGTTGGCGATGCCGTGGTTCTTTGGCAATTCCACCTCGTCCGCGCTCAAGCGGAGCAACTAAACGCTATCGATCAGAAGCTGGTCGTCGTGTTGCGATTTCATACCAGCCTCTTGGCAGTTCATGACAAGCTGGAAGAGCTCACGGTTTCTGAAGACGCGGCCCGACTGGTTACCGAAGCCGGACCTCTTCGAACCGCAGTACTGGAGGAAGCGCAACGTGCAAAGACTGTGCTGCGCTCTTTGCCGTCCGACCTGCAGCGAGATCCAACGGTCCTGCCTACTCTTGAAGCCATTCAAAGTGCGCTGCCGGTGCAGCTTGATGCCATCACCGCCCTCGCCAAGTTGGGCGATTGGTCGGCCGTACGCCAACGGATAGCGAACGAAATACGGCCACTGAACTCCCTGAGCTCGGCTCTGGTCGAGAAAGTGGATCATGAGGTAGGCGAGGAGCAAGCGGAAATCGTCCAAAACACCAAGCGCGTGGAGCAGAGGGTTTTCCTCGCTGTGCCTATCACAGCCGTTTTCATACTCTTGATCGCCGCCACTCTGGGTCTGGGCATCACCCGTAGCATCACCCAGCCTCTGGAACGACTGGTGGAGGGCTCAAGAGCACTGGCACGAGGCGACTTTCAATATCACGTGGCGATTGTCGGTGAAGATGAACTCGCTCACCTGGGCCGGGTGTTCAACGATACCGCCAGGCAACTGCGAGGCCTCTACGCAAACTTGCAGAAAAGCGAAGACCGGCTTCGTCTCGCAATCGATACCATTCCTGCTTTGGTGTGGAGCGCACGGCCTGACGGCTCCGTCGATTTTGTCAATCAACGCTGGGAGGAATACACCGGTCTCTCGCTGGAGGAGGGACTCGGCTGGAAGTGGGGAGAAACCGTTCATCCTGACGACATTGAACGTTTCATCCGGGAATGGCGGACTACCTTGGCCTCCGGCGAACCGATGAGGACGGAAGTACGGGTGCGTCGGGCTGACGGTGAGTATCGCTGGTTATTGGTTCGCAACGTGCCGCTGCGTGACGAAAATGGGAATATCGTCAAGTGGTATGGATCAAGTATCGACATCGAAGACCGCAAGCGCGCCGAACAGTTGCAGGCAGATCTTGCTCATATCAATCGCGTGACCACGATGGGCGAGCTCACCGCATCATTGGCACACGAAATCAAGCAGCCTATCGCTGCTACCGTCATGAATGCACAGGCGTGCTTGCGATGGCTTATGCGCGACCAGCCGGATCTTGACGAAGTGCGTGAGGCTGCAAACAGAATCTTGAGGGATGGGAAGCGTGCCGGTGACTTCATCGAGCGTTTACGATCGTTTTACAAGAAGTCTCCTCCAAAACGTGAGTTGGTCTCGGTGAACGAGATTGTCCACGAAATGGTCGGGCTGCTGCGGGGCGAGGCCAACCGCTATGCAGTTTCGATACGCACGGATCTTGCCGCCGACCTTCCCACAATTACGGCAGACCGCGTGCAACTGCAGCAGGTGCTCATGAACCTCATGCTCAATGCCATCGAAGCCATGAAGGAGACAGGCGGCGTCCTAACGGTCAAGTCCCAACTGGACCAGGACGGCCGACTGATAATCTCGCTGAGCGACACCGGAGTGGGACTGCCGGCCGAGAAGGCCGACCAGATCTTCAATGCCTTCTTTACCACCAAGCCGCAAGGCTCCGGCATGGGTCTGGCGATCAGCCGTTCCATCGTCGAGTCACATGGCGGCCGTCTATGGGCAACACCCAACGCCGGCCGGGGCGCTACGTTTCATTTCACTTTGCCGACCGCTGCCGAGGTCGTGCAACTGCCCGGCACAGGAACGGGATTCCGGGCGTCATCCGAGGAGAAATAAGCTTACGATCACAGTAAAGGAACGTAGATGGGAAGCCGTTGACCACATCAGATGGTAACAACCGAAGCGCAAACCTCGCCCTGAAATGTGTGCTACGAGTGCAGCTTCTGTATCGTCCGCTAATCGTAGGTGAAGGCGAAGCCCGCGTCCCGATGCAAAGATCGAGAGATCTGGCAGACCGGCAATAAGTCCGCGCCGCCGAACTCCACAACGCTACATTACCAGGGTGAACCAACGGGTTCGGCTGGTTCACTGGTGCCCGCACGCAGCGTTGCTGATCAAACACAGACCGATTTGTAGAGTGCTTTTGCGGCAAACGTGTTGAGGAATTCCACTACTTCAGTGTATCTCGACGGCCAGTATGGATTTACGTTCAAATATCCGCCGATCCTGCAGCTGGCTACCGATACCGGGTCCGATACTGAGTACAACGCCAAAGGAATTGACTTGAGTCTCACTGGCGGTCCCACGGGGGCTACCCCTTTTTATGCGACGATAGGGGTCGCCACGCCAGATTCAAATAGACGCCTACAACCGAGGTTGCGCTTCCTATGGAAAAGGAGGGGAAGGTGGCGAGTGCGGCAATTTTCAGCCATTGCCCTGCGAGGACAACATGATGGCGTCATGCAGCCTTTGGATATCAAGTGGCTACGTACAGAGGATGCTCCACAAACAATCGCATCTTACGAGCAAAATCACCAGATCACAGGTGGCTATATCATGCGCCTGATAAGCAACGGGGCTCTGTCGCCAGCCGACGCAGTATATCTCGAAGCTTCTAACGCTATCGTGTCATCGTTTGCATTTGACTGAACGCGCGCGCAGATGAGTTGAAACAATTGCACTATGGACCGCAGGTTTTCGTAGACGTTTTGGAACGTATCCGCGCCGTAACGAGTGGTCGCAAACGTCACATACGCAAGACCGGCCCCGCTAAGCAGAAGCGCATCTGGCACAACGGGATTTTCGTCGGCATAGTCGTTGAGAACGGCCAGGATTCTTTCCTGGAGAATCTCCCATGGAGGAGCCTCGGCTTGAGATACTGGTTCGTGAAGTTTTCTGGGCAAGTGGGGGCACCTCTTCTTCAAATCCCGGCCAGCATATTGCTGCGCATCCCGATCGTCAATTTGCACCTATGCCGTCAGTACGGTGCTTCAGCCAGAGACATAAATCTGCCCGCACCGAAGGCAAACAAAATGGCGCTGCCATTGCCGACATAATTTGGGCCATGCCGTTTTATTGAAAGTGAACGTCGAGATCTGCCAAGAAAGCGACGATCTCCAGCAAAATGCCAAAAACAACGGCCAGATGTTCGTAAACAGGAGTGACTCCGTAAATGCGCTCAAGAATGGCAAAGGGCGCCGGACCGATGAATGGTGCCAGGAAAAGCAGGAAGAGAGCGTTCCGGTAACTTTTCTTGGTCGGCGGTGCGGCAATCTTCGAGAGCTGTGTCTGTGAGGTTCCACTTGTCCAACCGCCCCCAAACACGGGAGCCCTCGCTCAACCAAATCCGCTCGTCATGGCCGAGAACTCTGATACGCCAGACATGTACGCTGTGGAGAAGCGTCATCGCCAACCGCGTCGATGCTGTGAAGACCAAGAGAAGGAAAGCACGGTTGCCGCTGGATCCGGCCCTGATCGAAGTGTTGCAGAACTGGCGAAGCCTATCAGACTTCAAGGCTGACGATGATTGGGTGTGGGCATCGCCATGGGTGGCGGGCTCGATGCCGCTTTACACGAATGTCATCCAGCGTGACTAGCTGATTCCCGCGGGTGAACGCGCAGGTCTCGGCAAGATCGGCTGGCACACGTTGCGGCACACGTATCGTTCGTGGCTCGACCAGACGAAGGCGCCCATGACCGTGCAGAAGGACCTGATGCGGCGCGCGGACATCAAGACCACGATGAACGTGTACGGTAAGGCTATGGCTGAACCGATGCGGGAAGCGAACAGCGAAGTGGTGAGACCGGTAATCCAGTAACAGAGTGCTAACGGAGTGCGAACCCCGGTCAGCCGCTTGTAAATTATTGAAATTGAATTAGTTATGGCGGAGAGACAGGGATTCGAACCCTGGATACCCTTTCGAGTATACACGCTTTCCAAGCGTGCGCCTTCAGCCACTCGGCCATCTCTCCGTTGGGAAATGCGGCTTGCAGAAACGCCGGAACCACAGCGTCGTCTTATTGTAACGTATCGCGAGGCATGGGAAGTCCGCTGCCGGAGCCTACTTACTCACTCGCCTTCCTTAAGTTGCTGCGCCAGGTAGTTGGCTATTCCCATCTCGCTGATGGCATGCAATTGGCCTTCGAGCCAGTCGATGTGGTGTTCTTCGTCGCTGAGAATCTTCTCGGCGAGCTCGCGCGAGCCTCCGTCGTTAGCCGCGGTGCAGAGCTTAATCCCATCATTCAGGCGCTTGACGGCATCGTACTCCAGTTGGAGATCGTTCTTAAGCTGCGCCTCGACCGTGGCGCCAATGTTGATTTTGAAGTAGTCGGACATGTTAGGCGTACCGTCGAGATACAGAATTCGCTCCATGCACTTCTCGGCATGCACCATCTCTTCGATGGATTCTTTCTTCACCAGCTTGGCGAGCCGCTTGTAGCCCCAGTTCTCGCACATTTCAGCGTGGAGGAAGTACTGATTGATGGCCGTCAACTCCGCTTTTAACACTTGGTTTAAGAAAGCAATGACTTTGGGATCGCCCTTCATATCGCCTCACGGAACTTAGAAAGTGAACACAATTCGGCACGGCCACACGGGAACAAGAATGCGTTTCGCCGGAACGCTCCATTGTAGTCCGCCAGCAACGATATCGCCACGAGGAATTCCACCGAGCTGCCTTGCCAAACTCACTTTTCGGCAATCATGTACTGCTCAAACTTGCCGTCAGGCATTTCGTAAATGATTATGACCAGACTCTTGCTGGGGTACTTCACTTCATAGACGCGCGCCGTCATTCCGACACGCTCTGCGACGCGATCCTGCGTGAAGATCTGGGGAGCACCCAACGGACCCAGGCTGCTGGCGTAATCTTTCAGTGCCTGGTCGGTGAAATATGCGTTTGCATTGTCGGTGAATAGCGACCGGTCGATCTTGCCCTGCTGCAGTCCGTCATACACCTTGCGGATGAGCGCGTCCTGCTTCGGGTCCTGGGGGTTCTCGGCCTGGAGTATCGCCGATCCTCACCTGGCTTCCAATCTCCGAAGCCGCTTCCGCAGCATCCTGATTGGTCAGCACGACAACCGCAATCCCATCGTCCGGCATGACGATGTTCTCGGCGGTGAATCCCGACACTTCACCTCCATGCTCCAGCACCCGATGGCCGCCGATGCTGACCACTCGAACGCCCAGACCGTAGTGCGTGCCGAGTCCGTTCTTCAGCAGAACCTCGGTTTCCATTTCATGATAAGAAGCCGGTTTTGAGGACCGTCTCCTGGATCATCGAGATGTCCCAGGTTGCCAGGTCCTCGGCGGTCATCGCGAGTTCGCCAGCGGCGAACATCCAACCTTTTCCCTCCTTCGGCGCGGGATGCAGCGGCCCCAGCGCGTAACGAAAGTAGCCGGTTGGATCGGTGGGAGGAAGCTTGTTCTCATTTGTGTCGGCCACGCTCTTCATACCCAGCGGAGAGAAAATACGTTGGCTGAGGAGCTGCAACAAGCGGCGCCCCGGAAACTTTCTCCACAATCACTCCGGCGATCACGTAATTCGTATTGCTGTACTGCCACTTTGTGCCTGGCTCGAAATCCAGCGGCTTGCGCGCCCAGCGATCCATGATGCCGTCGGCGGTAATCGGTTGCAGCATCAACGGTGGAACGTAATCTTGTGGCCAGAAATCCTGGTACCCGGAGGTGTGCGACAGTAGTTCGCGAATCGTGACTTCGTTTCCTCGGGTTAACCCGGAAACGTACTTCGCGACGGGATCGTCGAGCGACAACTTGCCTTCCTCGGCCAGCATCAGGATCGCTGCAGCCGTGAACTGCTTGCTGATCGAGCCAATGCTGTAGCGCATCTGCGGCTGGCGAGCGAGTGAGCGGATCGAGACGCGCGTCCCCGTAGGTTTGTACGTACGCAATCTTCCCATCTTTCACAACCGCCAGCGATGCGCTGGGAACGCCGGTGGTCTTCAAAACATCGTGTGCGATTTCGTCAATCTTGTTGCGCAAGTCCGGAGTGAGGGGCGACGTTGATTGCGCAGATGACGGGAGAACGGCCAGCACAAGAAGGGTGACACACAATATGGAATATTTTCTTAGCCTGGAACTGAAACGGCTCATTGCTGCCTCTACAAGAAGGTTTGGAAGGCTCGAGAGACCTAGCGATCGTTCGAGTTGGAATCATGCTTTGGCTGTTGAGGTTGATGAGATGGGACCCGATCACTTGCCGGGGCAGACGCGATTGCCGCCCGAGGTATTTCTGCAGCTTTCCCCGGATCGCCCACGCCACGACCTGCTTCGCGTCCGGGACGTGGAACGTAGCCATCCAACAAACGATGATGCATGCTGTAGAGCGCTAATTCCAGGCGGTCGGTGACATGGAGCTTGTCGTAAATTTTGCGCAGATAGTTCTTCACGACCTGCTCCGTTGTGCCCACCTCTCGAGCGATGTCCTTGTTCTTCAACCCTTGCGTGACACCACTGATGATTAGCATTTCTTTCTCGCTGAGGCGCAACTGTTGTTTGGGGGCTGCCCCTTGCAGGGCCTGAGAGCGGTAAGCTTCGATCACCCAATTTACGCCTTGCTTGTCGAGCCAGGTCTCGCCGGCTGCAACCTTGCGCACACAGCGCACCAGCAAATCAGGCGAGACGGCACGGGTGATAATCCCTCGGACTCCGCGACGCAGGTAATCCACCGTTTCCTGCTCGCCGGCACGCTGCGCAACCAGAATCAATTTCGCTCCCGGAAGGGCTCGCCGCGCCACCTCGCTGACCGCCTCGGCTGGCGTGGGAGACAATCCGGCCTCGAAGAGAATCACGTCGGCCTGCGTTTCTGCAACCACGCTAATGGTTTGCGGCAGGTTATCCGCCTGCGCGACCACGTCCAAATCGCTCTCCACCGAGAAAATCCTGGCCATTCCTACACGGAAGATAGCTTCCGAGTCGGCCAGGATAATTCGAACCGGAGCCTTTTGCGGTTCCAGGGCGTCTTGTCGCGACACGGCCGAAGGCGAAACCTCCTCGGCGTCACGACCACGATGTGCCAGTCTGCCACTCTCAGCGGCAGGTTTAGATACGTTCGAAGTGGTATTCATCAATGACCACCGCCACGCTTCGTCCTGAAGCTTCTTCTGAGAATCGCACCACCCGGCCCTTGCATTTCACTAACACCGCATGGTCCGTCCCCAGAACATCACCCGGCATTTCAATGGTGAACTCAACCTCCGAGCCCACAGCGATCTCGGATTCGGTGTGAAACAGAATGCCGCCGGCTGAAATATCGATTGTTTTCGCGTGGTATTCCGCAGTGGGGGTCTTCAGGGTTACCTGAAGGTGAAGAGGAAAGCGGATCGAATTACGCAATTCAGACTGGCCAGTATGCATACAGGTTACCGACAAGATACATCGAGTAACGATGAAGTGGATGTTACTAAAGTACCATTAAGGCCACCGCTTGCAGCAGAAAAATCGCTCGAAGGTGGAAAAAGCCCCAACCAAGGGATTACAGATCAATACCCTGCGAGGGGTATTGCGTACCACTTTAGTGTTGGTTCTGGCACTGCCAAAGCTAGCAGGGTCCAAATGTCGGAGAGCCGTTACGTCCAAGTCAAGTAACTTCACGACTAATCTTCGTCGCTTTTTGCACGTATCTCTCGACGAACTTCTTGTTGCAATGGCCCGCGATGACTGTGGAAGCTAATTCATTCGTGAGACTTAGCCTAGAACTTCGTGGTCTCGGTGAAGTTGAAGTCGCGCACTTTCATTGCTGGCACCACCATGTCGAACGACTCTTCCCCGCAGGAGCGCAGCGGAATTCCCATTACTTCGATGTTCTGCAGCATGTGCAAGAGGCTCTCGTTGAAACGAAAGTTTCGGATGCCGCAAACCACCTTGCCCTTTTCGACCAGGAACGTGCCGTCGCGAGTCATGCCCGTGAGGATCTTCTCGTAGGGATCAACCTCGCGGATGTACCACAAACGGGTTACCAGAATGCCGCGCTCAGTGGAGGCGATCATCTGCTCCACGGTTCGCGATTCGCCTTCCGGAGGACCCGCAAACACGATATTGACGCGGGGCCTCGCCGATCTCGCTTGGTAACGCGAAACCATGGCCAGTGGGTTGAACCGGTCCAACCTTGCTGGCCATCTCCGACTCTTGCATGCGCTTTGCACTGGAACGCGAATACGTCACTCGTTGAACCACTCCATTCTCGATCAGCTTCAACCGTTGTCTCCTCATCCCCTCGCCGTCGAATGGAACTCCGGCCTGCAACGGATGGTACACGTCGTCCCAAACCGTGATGTTCTCGCCGAAGAGCTGGGTCCCGATTCGATAGTTCAGAAATGATCGCTGCTCGAGCAGCGCCGAGCCGCCAAAGTCCCAGAACATGAACCCCACGATGTCGAGCACCGCGGCGGGCTCGAGAATGACCGTGTACTTCCCCGGCTGTAAGTCAAGAGGATTCTTCGATTCGATTGCCTTCACCGCGGCGATTTCCGCCATCCGCATCGGGTCGAGCCGCGCGACGTCCGGTGAGTTCGCCTTTTGCCATCCTGAAGATGAGCTGTCGAGCATACTGACCGAGACTTCGGCTAGAGTCTGCTCGTACCAGCCGTTCACGCCCTTCGAATTGAAAATACCTTCGACCACCTCGGCCGACGAGAAGATGCCGGCAGCGGCTAGATTGTGCTTCTTCGCAACTTCCACGATGGAGGCGACGCCCTGGGCACGGTCTTGCGGAGTGAGCCGCGCCGTGGCTCTCGAAGTAGCGGCTGACGGGCCCACCACCGCAATCCACGGCCGCGGCGGCCACTTCTTCTTTGGTTGGCATCGGCAACACGTCGGGATCGGGATGCTGCACCTGCGCCAGCGCTTCGGACGATTGCACCACGCGACGCAGGCTCTCATCGTCGTGCTTGTTCGTGCTGGCACGGGCGGTGCGGCTCCCGAACGCAGAGCGCACCGAAATGTGGTACTCCTCTTCCGCAACGTTCTGATGAATTGTGTTGTTGGCGAAGCGAGTAAGCGCGCTGCGGCCGCCAGAGATAAGTAATTCGACTTCGTCCGCTTGGGATAGCCGGCGCAGTTTGTCGAAGATGTCGTTTGCCTGATCGCGATCAAGCATCTCTATTCGTTTCCTTTATACGCAGCGCCCACCATGATATTGCGAAAGCGCGCGGGCGCCGCACCGTGTCCGGTTCCCATCACCTGTTGCGGCTGGCCCTTGCCACAGTTCGGAGTGCCCCACAATGTCCATTCATTGCGCGAGCAGATGGCGTCCATCGAGTTCCAGAACTCAGTTGTAATGCCCGAGTAGGAAGGGTTCTTCAACATCCGTCCACGTTTGCCTCCGACAATTTCCCAACCGATCTCGCAACCGAACTGAAAGTTGTAGCGTTTGTCATCGATGGACCAAGAACGGTTGGTCTCCATCAGGATGCCGTGTTCCGTGGACGCGATCAGTTGCTCCAGCGTCAACGGTGACTCGCCGGGAAGGATGCTCACGTTAGTCATGCGAACAATAGGAAGGCGGTTCCAGCCTTCCGCGCGCAGGCATCCACCGCTTCGCGTCGCGCCAATCGCGGCCGCAGTGTCACGCGAGGTGAGATATCCGGTGAACAGTCCGTTAGTGATGATGGGAGTGCACTGCGCGGCCACTCCTTCGTCGTCGTACGCAAATGTGCCGAGACCGGGCCCGTGAGCCGGAGTGGCGTCGGCCACTACGTTGACGATTTCACTGCCGTATTTCAAGGTGCGAAGCTGATCAAGCGTGAGAAAGGACGTGCCTGCGAAATTGGCCTCCATACCCAGAACGCGATCAAGTTCAATGGGATGACCGATGGACTCGTGGATTTGCAGCGCGAGCTGCGACGAGTCGAGAATGACATTGAACTTGCCTTCCGGACATTGAGCAGCTGAATGCAACGCCACCGCCTGTTCGGCAATTTCGCTGGCATGTTCCAGCAGCCTCAACTCTTCGACCAGTTCGTACCCTCTGCCTTGAAACTGCCCGTCGTAGGAGTTGGGGTACGAGCGCTTCTGGAGCTCGGTACCCTGGAATGCATACGCGGCGTAACCCGCCCCGGAGGTGACAGTCGTCTGATGTATTTCGGAGCCTTCCGATGAATAGAACCACTGCTCATAGCGCCGGAAGTTCATGTTGGTCTCGGCCAGGGTCACGCCTTTCACCGCAAGCAGGCCAGCGTCAATCGCGAACAGCAGCTCCAAGGTTTTTTCGATGGGAATGCTGAACGGATCGATCTTGCAGGGCGAAGCCCAGTCTGCTCTGGCGGGCGGCTCCGGCACCAGATACAACTCCTGCGACTTTACGCTCGAGGATGCCTTGGCAATCTCAACCGCTCGGGCCGCACAGCCTTCAACACCTTTCCGCGACAGATCATCGGTGGCGGCGAAGCCAAATCCTCCGTTCGCGATAACGCGAATGCCGATGCCAAGCGTCTCCGAGTCGGAGGCGCTGGCGATTCTGCCATTCTTGGTAGCGAGCGAACGGTTGCGTTCGTCCACGATGCGGGACTCCGCATGAGTGGCGCCTCGCACCTTAGCCGTTTCCAGCGCCCATGACGCGATATCTTTCATCTACGATCACCGAATCAAAGATGATATCGTGTTCCTGATCATGTTGCTGAGGAGAGCACGGCAATGGGGACTGGCATCAAGACCGTGAACCTCGAACTAGGAATGCCGAGCGTACCCCAAGCGCGCTCACGGCTGAGTTCCGAGCTGCGGGCTGCACAGCAAAGCGGAGTGCGGGTGCTGAAGTTGGTGCACGGCTATGGCTCCAGCGGCATCGGCGGAGACTTGCGCATCGCTTTACAGTCCACCTTGCGGCAAATGGCACAGGCGAAGGAAATCCGCGATTGCATCTACGGCGAAAACTGGCGCACCAGCGACGAACGAAGCTGGGAGCTTCTGAAGCAAATGCCGACACTAAAGAGCGACAGCGATCTGGGCAAGGGCAATCGTGGCATCACGCTCGTACTGTTATAGGCGTCACAATCGCCAGCTACTGCTTCCCCTATAATTTCCGGTTGGACTTTTTCCCTTGCACCCTTGGATGACGTCCATCAGCCGCGCGTTCTTGCGCTTTTTCACGATGGATGTCACCGCCCCCAATTCAGCTTCCAGTCTGGCGGAAGCCCCGCCGCGGGCCGCTATCGGTGCCTGCATGCTGGCGGGCATGTGCACTTTCCTCAACGTGTACGACACCCAACCGCTGCTTCCTTATCTGCAGCAAATCTTCAATGCATCGGAGATCGCAGTTTCGCTGACGGTCAGCTCCACCATCCTGGCGATGGCCTTGACCGCGCCTTTCATTGGCCTGCTGGCGGAATCCGTCGGCCGCAAGAAGGTCATTGTCCCGTCGCTTTATGCGCTCACCGTTCCGACCCTGCTGGCAGCGACTTCGCACACCCTGCACCAACTCGTCTTCTGGCGATTCATGCAAGGCGTGTTCGTGCCCGGGGTGATTGTCGTCATCATGGCCTATATCAATGAAGAATTTCCGCGGCAACTCGTGGGCCGGGCCATGTCGGCGTACATTTCGGGCACGGTGCTCGGCGGCTTTCTTGGCAGATACATTTCCGGAGCGGTGTCGCACCATTTTTCCTGGCGAGACGCATTTCTCGTCATCGGGATCGTCAACCTGGCCGGCGCCATCATCGTGCAGCAATCGCTGCCACGCGCCAAGCGCTTCGTGCGCGCGGCCAGCATTGCTCATTCCATCTCCGAAGGCTGGCAGCATCTGAGGAATCCTCGTTTGCTCGCGGTCTATGGGATGGGATTTGCAGCGCTGTTTTCCCTGGTTGGAACCTTCACCTACGCCAACTTCTATCTTGCTGCTCCGCCGTACCGGCTGAACTCGGAACAACTGGGCAGCATCTTCTTCGTGTATCTTTTGGGACTCATCGTTACGCCACTGTCGGGCCGCTGTCTCGATCACTATGGGATCCGGCTGACCTCAGTCGTTGCTGTTTGCTTCACGTCAGCGGGATTACTGTTGACCTTGCTGCATTCTCTGCCGGTCATTGTCGCGGGACTGGCTCTGGCCTCGTCGGGCGTTTTCATCTACCAGGCCGTGGGCACGGTGCAAACTGGGATCGTCGCCGACCGAGCGCGGTCCTCAGCCGCCGGTCTGTACGTAACGTTCTATTACATCGGCGGCAGTTTGGGGGCAGTCGTCACCGGTTGGACGTGGGTGGCTGGAGGCTGGCCCGCGTGTGTGTTTCTGTTGATGGGAGTTGCTGGGCTGGCAATGATCCTGGTGTTCGTGAGCAGCAGGAAGGCGGCCATCAGCTCTCAGCCGTCAGCCGGCAGTTAAGAACCAGTCCATAGGCTTCTCTTGCTTCGGTGAAGATTCCTGGCTGGAGAAAGTTAAAAGCCCCGCCCTAGCCAAAAGAAGGCTAGAACGGGGCACCCATGCCATGCACTAATCAATATCCACTGCTTCTACGTTCCTTCGCTCCAGCTCGCCAGGTACTCTTCCTGCTCCGAAGTCAGGCGGTCGATCTTGATGCCCATCGACTCCAGCTTGAGCTTGGCGACCCGCTTGTCGAGCTCTTCCGGAACCACGTAGACCTTCTTCTCCAGCGATTCATGGTTTTTCACCAGGTATTCCACCGACAGCGCCTGGTCGGCGAAGCTCATGTCCATCACCGACGCTGGATGACCTTCCGCTGCGGCGAGATTGATCAAGCGACCTTCGCCCAACAGGTTGATCTTGCGACCGTCCTTCAGCGAGAACTCCTCTACAAAGTTGCGCGTGGTTCGTTTCGACGAAGACATCTTCTCCAGTGTGGGAATATCGATCTCGACGTTGAAGTGGCCGGAGTTGGAAATGATCGCGCCGTCCTTCATGACGTCGAAGTGTTCCTTACGCAGAACGCTCTTGTTGCCGGTGACAGTACAGAAGACGTCGCCGATCTTGGCGGCCTCGTCCATGCTCATCACGCGGTAGCCGTCCATGACGGCTTCGATAGCTTTCGTGGGATCGATTTCGGTGACGATCACCTCCGCTCCCAACCCACGCGCCCGGCTGGCCAGTCCGCGTCCACACCAGCCGTAGCCGGCGACCACGAACTTGGAACCGGCAAGCAGGAAGTTAGTCGCCCGTACGATGCCGTCGATGGTGGATTGACCGGTACCGTAACGGTTATCGAACAGATGTTTCGTGTCGGCATCGTTGACCGCGATGATGGGGTAGCGCAGCACGCCCTGCTTCGCCATGGCGCGCAGGCGAATGATGCCGGTCGTGGTCTCTTCCGTACCGGCAATTACCCCATCGAGCACGTCGGTCCGCTTGGTGAGCGCGATGGTCACCAGATCGGCGCCATCATCCATGGTGATGTGCGGTTTGTGGTCCAGGGCCGACATGATATGCGAGTAGTAAGTGTCGTTGTCCTCGCCTTTGATAGCATAGACCGGAACGTTGTAGTCGCGTACCAGGCAGGCGGCGACATCGTCCTGTGTGGACAGCGGATTGGAGGCGCAGAGCACAACCTCGGCGCCGCCATCACGCAGAGTGATCGCCAGGTTGGCGGTCTCGGCGGTGACGTGCAGGCAAGCGGAGATCCGCATCCCCTGCAACGGCTGGTTCTTGATGAAGTCCTTGCGGATGATCTGCAGGACCTTCATGGACTGGTTGGCCCAGTCAATGCGCTTCTTGCCGAGATCGGCAAGTGCGAGGTTGGCGACATCGCCGGCTACCCGAGTGGATGTATTTGACATAAGCTCCTGTTAAAGTTTCAGGTATCGAGTTTCAGGCTTCGAGTGGAGAGAGTTTCAATGGTACGCGCCATTGTTCTGGCGCACGACGGAGAACGCGAAATGCACCGCGTTAGCTCGAAACTCGAAACTTGAAACTTGTGACATGTAACAGAGAGCGGGTGTCCGCCCCCTGTCGGAAAACTATTTTGCTGTCTGTGCCGTCTTCTGGGACTTCGCTTCCGTCAGGCCGGCCTGCTCGCGCAGGGCCGCGGCCTTGTCCGTAGCTTCCCACGTGAAGTCGGGATCCTGACGGCCGAAATGCCCATAGGCCGCTGTCTTCCGGTAAATCGGACGACGCAAATTCAGCGACTCGATAATACCCTTCGGGGTTAGCTTGAAATTGGCGCGAACCAGATCGGCAATCTTGCCTTCGTCAATCTTGGCAGTGCCGAAAGTATCGACCAACACGCTGACCGGCTCTGCTACACCAATAGCGTAGGCAAGCTGTACTTCACAGCGATCGGCCAGTCCAGCGGCAACAATGTTCTTGGCGATGTGGCGCGCCATGTAGCAGGCCGAGCGATCGACCTTTGTCGGATCCTTGCCGCTGAATGCGCCACCGCCGTGCCGGCCCATCCCACCGTAGGTATCCACGATGATCTTGCGGCCAGTTAGTCCGGTGTCACCCATCGGGCCACCGATTACGAAGCGGCCGGTGGGGTTGATGTGGTACTTGGTGTCTTCGTCGAGCATTTCGGCCGGCAGGGCCGCCTGAATCACGTGCTTCAGAATGTCAGCCCGCAACTCCTCGGTCGAGATGGTCTCGGAGTGCTGGCTGGAGATGACCACCGCATCAATGCGGACTGGCTTGTGATTCTCGTCGTATTGCACTGTGACTTGGGATTTGCCGTCGGGCCGGAGATAAGGAAGAGTGCCGTTCTTGCGGACTGTGGTGAGTTGCTGGCACAGCTTATGAGCTAACGAAATTGGCGTTGGCATGTAATCGGCGTTTTCGTTGGTGGCATAGCCGAACATCATGCCCTGGTCGCCCGCGCCGCCGGTGTCCACGCCCATGGCAATGTCACCTGACTGCTTGTTGATGCTGGAGATGACCGCGCAGGTGTTGGAATCGAAGCCGTAGAGGGCATTGTCGTAGCCAATGGAGGCGACCACGCCGCGAACCAGCGTCTGGAAATCGACGTAAGCTTTGGTGGTGATTTCGCCGGCGATGACGACCAGGCCGGTGGCCGTAAGAGTCTCGCAAGCCACGCGGCTGTGCGGATCTTCCTTCAAGCAGGCATCAAGAATTGCGTCAGAAATTTGATCGGCGATTTTGTCCGGGTGCCCTTCGGTCACCGACTCGGACGTGAACAGATAAGTCTTCTTGGACAAAGCGAAACTCCTTCTCCTGCCCGCAGTAGCGAGTCACGTAGAGCGCTCCCGCCGGACAGACTAGTACTCAGGCCTTCTAGGGTCTATCGATGAGGATAGCGACCAGTCGGGAAACTCCCAATATTTTAAAGCCAAAGGGCTGTTTTCCGCCAGCTAAAGGTGGGAATTGGCATTGAATTGGGCGTGCCAACTCTGCCCCGACGCTCGCTCCTATTGAACCGCCTGATGCACTGCGAGCAATTGATCCAACACTTCCGGCAGCAACTTAAGATCAAGCGCGTTAGCACCGTCGGACTTGGCTTGTACAGGGTTGTCGTGCACCTCGACGAAGATGCCGTCAACGCCCGCCGCCACCGCCGCACGCGCGAGCAGCGGGATGAACTCGGGCTGGCCGCCGCTCACCGCAACTGATCCGTCGCCGTTGGCCGCGCCCGACGAAGGAAGTTGCACGGAATGGGTCGCGTCGAAGACCACCGGCGCAAACTTCCTCATGATCGCCAGCGACCGCATGTCCACAACAAGATTGTTGTAGCCGAACGAAGCGCCGCGCTCGGTAAGAAAGACACGCTTGTTGCCGGCCTCGCGCACCTTTTCGACGGCATGTCGCATGTCCCACGGCGAGACGAACTGTCCCTTCTTGACATTCACTGCACCTCCGCTCTTTCCTGCGGCGACTAACAGGTCCGTCTGGCGGCAGAGGAGCGCCGGAATCTGTAGGACATCGACGGCTTCGGCTACTTGCGGCACGTCAGCGGCTTCGTGAACATCGGTCAGAACCGGGATGTTCATCGTCTCCTTAACCTTGCGCAGAATCCGCAGCCCTTCTTCCACGCCGGGTCCGCGAAAGCTGCGGATCGAAGTACGATTCGCCTTGTCGTACGAAGCTTTAAATATGTATGGCAGGTTCTTCTTTTGGCAGATAGTCGCGATTGCCTCGGCCATCTTGAGTGCGTGAACTTCGCTCTCGATGACACATGGTCCGGCAATGAGGAAAAGCGATCTTTCGCCGATGGTGACGTCGCCGACTTGGAATGAATGATTCACGCCCACTTTCAGTGCTTAACCTTCTCCGGCCGATGGAACATCTCCACAGAAACCTCTTCGCGCTCATGTTGTCGGCGCAATCGGTTTTCGTACGACGCCTTGATAAAGGACGAAAATAGCGGATGCGGCTCCAGCGGCTTCGACTTGAACTCAGGATGGAACTGGCAACCGAGGAAGAACGGATGATCGGCAATTTCAACGATCTCGACATAGGTTCCGTCGGGCGTCGCGCCGCTGATGCGCAGTCCGCCCGCAGTCAGCATGCTCTCGTATTCGCGGTTGAATTCGTAGCGGTGGCGATGCCGCTCGCTGATCTCATTCTGGCCATACGCTTTGTGTGCCAGGGTGCCGGGTTCGAGCTTGCACGTCCACGCTCCCAATCGCATCGTGCCACCCAACTCCTCCACGCCACGCAACTCGCGGAGTTTGTAGATGACGCGATGCGGCGTCGCAGGATCGAACTCACTGGAGTTGGCCTGCTGCAGCCCGCAGACGTTGCGGGCAAATTCAATGCACGCCGTCTGCATACCCAGGCATATTCCGAAAAACGGGACCTTGTTCTCGCGGGCGTGCTGAATGCCTTTCAGCATACCTTCAATACCGCGCTTGCCAAAGCCGCCCGGCACCAGGATTCCATCCACGTGCTCTAGCTGCGCCTGGACACTTTGGTCCTTCGCTTCCAACCCTTCGGCTTCGATCCAGTTCACGTTCAGCTTCAGGTTGTACGCTAGCGCACCGTGTACCAGCGCTTCCTTCAGCGACTTGTACGAGTCCTCGTACTCCACGTACTTGCCGACAATGCCAATCGTGACTTCATCCTTGGGGTTGTACACCCGGTGAATCAATTCCTCCCACCGGCTCAAATCGGGCTCTTTCGCCTCGAGGTGCAGATATCGCAGGGCCAGCCGGTCCACTTTCTCGTGCGCGAACACCAGCGGAACCTCGTAGATCGAGGCCACATCCTTTGCCGTAATGACGGCCTCGTCTTCCACATTGCAGAAGAGCGCGATCTTCGACTTGATGTCCTTCGAGAGGAAGCGGTCAGTGCGGCACAACAGAATGTCCGGCTGAATCCCAACGCTGAGCAGTTCCTTCACGGAGTGCTGCGTAGGCTTGGTTTTCAACTCTCCAGCAGCGGCAATGTAGGGTACGAGAGTGACATGGACGAACAGAGTATTCTCGCGGCCCAACTCCTGGCGCATCTGGCGGATGGCTTCGATGAAGGGCAACGATTCGATGTCGCCGACCGTGCCCCCGATCTCGATGATGGCGAGGTCCACATCCTGCGCCACTTTCTTCATGGCACTTTTGATCTCGTTGGTAACGTGTGGGATGACCTGCACGGTCTTGCCGAGATAATCGCCGCGGCGCTCTTTCGCGATGATGGTCTCGTAGATACGGCCGGTCGTCCAGTTATTGTCGCGGGTCAGTTTGCAGTGGGTGAAGCGCTCGTAGTGCCCGAGATCCAGGTCGGTCTCGGCACCATCGTCGGTGACAAACACTTCGCCATGCTGGAACGGCGACATGGTGCCCGGATCCACATTCAAGTAGGGATCGAATTTCTGTAACGTGACTCTTAAGCCACGGCTCTCCATTAGGCAGCCAATCGAAGCCGCCGCCAGCCCCTTGCCAAGCGACGACACAACACCGCCAGTCACAAAGATGTACTTTGCCGACATCGGTCCCTCTGTTTTGGAGAATTATGCACCAGGTGAGATCGCTTCATTTTCCCCCCGCTTTAAAGGAAGCCCCGTCCGCCAGCGTAATAGCGCGGTCAGGGTGGAGCGCGTATGGGTGCACAATCAATTATGGACGGAATCGTTCGTAGAGGCAAGATGGAATTAGCTGCGAGCACCCCGGCAGTACTACTTTCGGGGCGCAAAAAAGAACGGCCGTCTGCAACAACGGCCGTTGAAGTAAAAGGAGGAGTTCTAACGGGTCCGTAACTCTCGCGGCCTAGCTCAACAACTTGCGCCTCCACACCCCGAGCAGACCAGTGGCCAGCAACAGTAATGTACTCGGTTCCGGAGTCGTCCCACCACCCCTACCTCCAACCTGTGCATCGATGGTCAAAAACTCCTGTGGGTGGCTCGGATCTTGGTCATACTGGTCAACCGGGGTAATGATATAGACGGCGTCGAATGGCACGCCGGGAAAGCCCGCTGCCGCTTCCATTCGGGCTAAGTTCAACCATTCCCGAGCCCCGGCATCAAGTGGCGCGTCGTGATCGAAGATGTGCCACACCGCATAGTTCATGTCGGCGTAATCGCTGGGCGGCGCACTCGGCGTCTGTAGCAAGATCCACGCGGCCTCTCTGTAACGGAACAAGCCTAAGGCGCTGTCCTCGAAGCCGAAACGGGTCAAAGTCAGGTTATTGCTCCCCAAGTTCGTGATGTTGGCCTCCCAGATGTCTCCAGGGGAGCCCCCATGGACATAGTCATCGCACATGGCAGGAACCAGGCCTGGAACCCCCAAGATACCGAGAGTGTAGGGATAGCCGTTCTGCCACTGGCCGCCGTTAAAGCTGATAAACTCGACTTGCACGGGGTTGCTTAAGTCTGGGCCGTTTATTGGACCTGCGTAGGCGCCTACTGTGGCAACGAGCAACACACCCATAAGCACCACGAACTTCTTCATAAATCCTCCACCAGGCCTCTCGACGTGCAAGTCCAAGACCAGCAACTGGCGACGGCGCCACCGCCACATCACGCAGAAAGCCCTATCCCTAGCCAGACCGCGCAAGGTGCGGGCTTTGGAACTCCGGAACTCTACCGCGACGCGAAGGAAAAACCGCGTCCGAACGACACGGAAATTGTGCTCCACCTGAGTATACGTCTACGTAAACGCGTACGCGCAGTGGGCGCACGGACCCTCCGGCCAGAACCATCCAGCTGTCGCTACTTGCAATCAGAGTTCCGCAAATTTGCGTTGGTAATCGCTAGTTCATGCTCCGGTTAGTGCAAGACTTTGCAATAATGTGGCTAGAATTTTCCACTCTCCACATTTTCGCGACGAGGGAATGGACCCCTAGGGTTGGTTGGCGAGGACTCATAGGCGATCAAGCAAAACGGACGAAGCCTGTGCTGACTCCGTCCGTCCGAAATGCATCCACGAGAGAACGCCTTCCGCGGAAATTCTTTGTCCGCTGACCCTTATTTAAACCTGTCGTACACGGATGTGAAATTCGCCTCTCCCTGAGGAGTCTTCACCGTCCCCTTCAGGGTCAGAGTGCGACCGTCGGGCGATAGGCTGCCGGATCCAGTTTCCACAATCGCTCCATCCTTGTCCTTGGTGACCCAACTGATCACAGAATTGTTTCTGGTGTAGGCCACATTCGCTGCATTAGAGCTACCCACTATGGGGTGATAGGCGCCGTCGGTCGGCCCGTCGTAGAACTCGTGAAAAGCCTTCCCGTCCACGTCAAATCCGCTCATCGTCCACGAAAGGGCCTTCGGATCATCCTTCAAGATTCGCAACCTCTCCAACTTCGGCGCGGGCATGTTTTCAAAATGCGACTTCGTCGGGTTCAGGATCCAGTTGCCAACTGCGGAATTGCTCGAGTTTGCATCGGCAGCGAAAGCGCTCGCCGCCACAGCCAGCAGCAGCCACGCCACCGTGCCTACCATAAGGGCAATTCTCTTTTGCATCGTGATTTCCTCCGTATACAAATAACTTTCGCCCGGGACGAAGAACTACGCGGGAGGGGCGAACGGCGCAATTCATACTCTGTCAATGGTACAAGAGCTCATGAACCGTCGCTAAGCGCCATCTTCCGGGCTTCGCGAAATATTGCCTCGAACATCGGGGCGGTCAGCTTCCCCGTCGCGGTGTTCTGGTTCGAAGGGTGGTACGACGCCAGCAGCGTCACACCATTCGCCAATGAATACCGTGCGGCGTGCGCAAAGGCATATCCTGCTTTGCTCTGCAAAATGCCGTTCCGCTTCAGATGATTGAGATAAGCATCGAAACCGATTCTGCCTAGCGCCACTACAACCTTCACGCTCTTCAGTATTTTCAGTTCGCGATCAAGAAATGGCGCACAGTTCGCGAGTTCCGACGGCAGCGGCTTGTTGCCGGGCGGCGCACAGCGAACCGCCGCGGTTATGTAGCAGTCGATCAGCTTCAATCCGTCGCCGCGATGCTCAGCGTTGGGCTGTGACGCGAAGCCAACCTTGTACAGAATGGGATACATGAATTTTCCTGACGCATCCCCGGTGAACGGACGGCCAGTACGATTGGAACCGTGGGCCCCAGGCGCCAATCCCAACACCAGCACGCGGGCATGGGGATCGCCAAATCCCGGTACTGGCTGCGCCCAATATTCACAATCGCGATAGGCACGGCGCCTCTCACGGCCAACCTGCTCACGATAGGCGACCAGCCGGGGGCACCGGGTGCAGGTCACAATTTCATTGTTCAGCACGGTGAGAGCAGAAGACATTCCTCTCATTGTAGCGAGGCGAGGGAAAACAAATGGGAGTCCCCCAGACCATGGAAGCATTCCACTCGCCTGTCAAGGCATCCTTCGGCCCAACAATCGCTTCCAACTACAAGCTTCCGGTTGCATTCAAAAACCATTTGAAGGTAGCAACGATAAGGAGACACTGACGAATGTTAATTATCCTGCTGGTCATTCTCTTGCTGTTGTCGGTTGGGTCATTTCCCTCCTGGCCATACAGCCGCGGGTGGGGCTATTACCCCTCTGGTGGTCTGGGCTTGATCGTGTTGATTCTGGTCATTCTGCTGTTGGTCGGTCGTATCTGAAGTTTTGCCGGACTTAATGAGACAGGCAAGCCCGCCCCCGCGCACTGCGACGTTCTACATTACGCTGATGGTTGGCATACTTGCAGTCGCGCCACTTTGCGCTGGCTACTCGGTGCTGACTCACGAGGAGATCATCGATCTCTTGTGGAAGCAGCAAATCCAACCACTGTTGTTGGCACGCTTCCCCAATGCCACGCCGCAAGACTTGGTGACGGCCCATGCTTACGCATACGGTGGAAGCGTCCTGCAGGACATTGGCTACTATCCTTTCGGTAGTCATGTCTTCAGCGACCTGACGCACTACGTCCGCACCGGTGACTTCGTTCAGGCGATGCTCAATGATGCGTATGACCTGAATGAATACGCGTTTGCCCTGGGAGCGCTCTCCCACTACATTTCCGACATCAACGGACATCCCTACATAAATTTGTCGGTTGGCATTGAATATCCCGAACTGGCGAGGTGGTATGGGCCTGCAGTGCCCTACGACGTTGATCACAAGGCCCATCTCAAAACCGAGTTCGGCTTTGATGTTTTACAGGTCGCGAAGGGCCGCTACGCGCCGGAGAACTATCACAACTTCATCGGATTCGAGGTCTCTGCCCCTCTACTGGAAAGGGCTTTCTACGACACCTACGGACTGAAGCTGACCGACGTGATGCCGAAGGAACAACTTGCTATCGGAACCTATCGTCGAAGCGTCAGCCAGATCATCCCCGAAATGACCAGGGTCGCTTTGCTCGTCAAAGGAGACGATTTGAAGCGTGAAATCCCAAACTTCAACCGGCAGCACTTTTTGTATCACCTGTCGAAGGCCGACTACAACAAGTCATGGGGATCGGGATACCAGAATCCGGGCCCAGGCGCGCATTTTCTGGCCGCGTTATTCAAGATTGCGCCAAAAGTAGGGCCGCTGCGAGCGGTTGACTTCAAGGAGCCAACACCCAAGACCGAAGACCTGTACTTCAAGAGCGTCGACCAGACAATTGATCGCTTCAGCCAGGCCCTCAGCGAGATCAAGAATCACGATCTTCAGACGCCCAACATCGATCTCGACACCGGCAAGCCGACCAGGCGCGGCGAATATCCTCTGGCGGACGCGACCTATCGCGAATTACTCGACGAACTGGCCTACGATCATTTCAACCACATGGACAATGCGTTGCGAAACAACATCCTGGAGTTTTACGAAGGATTTGGTTTCCCCAAACCCGGTACGCGCATTGACAAGTGCGTCGCTCGGCGCTGGCAAAAGACCTGGGTCGAACTAACCCAGCTACGCGCGACTGAGTTGCTGGGCCCGCTGGAGCAAACCCAGCCTGCGGCATCCGCTCAAGCGTGGATGTTACGCGGAGATTCAGCCGGGCAGCCCTGCACGGAATGATTCGGTTCCCGATCGAGCAATTTCCCCAAACAACATTTGTCCACCGCGCGTAGTCCAACTTTTATGCTGCAATTTGTTTGCGACTACTGCGGAAACATCAAGCACGCCGACGAGACTTGGATCAACGGTGTGGCAGCAGAAAACATCGGAACGCAGGCTGCGCGGCGGGAGGTCGTCATCGATCCTGTCTGGCGCTACGAGCGCGTGGTGCTGCCACTTGCGGTGCACTCTTGTTGCGTCGACTGCAAGGACCAATATCTGGCAGAGCTTTTCCAGAAACCCGCGTCCCTGATCGAGGTGGAGAGCGTCGAAGTCAACCCGGCGGCTAACCGCCGCATCATTCGTGCCAAAAGGAAGCCTATTTCCGAAGTGGTCGAGAAGCGAACGACAGTCTCCAAGCGAACGCCCCACCGCTAATCTCGCGCAACCCCTTCCGGGCTCGGCGCGCCCCTGTCCGGCCGATAGAGCCTATGCCCACAACTCTCGCATCGTTTGACCACCCCGCACGGCTCTCATACACTTAAGTTTAGTGGCAATTGCCGGGAGAGCGCTGATTGTTGCTCAGGCGGTGGACAGCACCGTGGGCAAGGAGTCGCGTTCCATATAGCCGTCGCCGATGGCATCCCCCGGCCAGTCACAGCCACGTTCACTGCTGAAGGCAACTCTTTTGACCACTGAATCCAATACGACCGAAACAACCGCGACGGAGCCCGCCTCTTCCGAACAACCGAATCCTTGCAAGCGCGAACTCACCATCGAGATTCCTGCCGACGTAATCCGCACCGAAACCGAAAGCGTTGTCGGCCGCTATCAGAAGCTGGCGCGCATTCCCGGTTTCCGCAAGGGCAAAGTTCCTGCGTCCATCGTTCGCCAGCGTTTTGCCGAAGATATTAAGAACGAAATCGTCGAGGCCCTGGTCCCGCGTTATTTCCGTGAGGAAACCCAGAAGCAGAACCTGTTGCCGGTCTCGCAGCCACGCGTCACCGACCTTCACCTGCATGACGGCGAGCGGCTAAAGTTTACGGCATCCTTCGAGGTGCTGCCCGATTTCAAGGTCGCTCCTTACGAGGACCTTCACATTACGCGCCTTGACACGAACGTGAGCGACGAAGACGTGGAAAACGCTCTTAATAACTTGCGTGAGCAACACGCCACCTACAGTGCGGTCGACGAAGAGCGTCCGTTGGCGGACGAAGACTTCGCCGTCGTTAGCTTCAAAGGCACGCCCAAGGAAAGCGAGCAGAACGCCGACTCCAAGCCCGTTGAGGTGGAGGAGGTCATGGTAGAGATTGGCGGACAAAACACTATTCCAGAGTTCACCCAGAACCTGCGCGGCGCCAAGGCGGGTGAGCAGCGCAGTTTTGACGTGAAGTATGCCGATGATTTCTCCGACAAGCGGCTCGCTGGCAAGACCATGACGTACGAAGTGGACGTGAAAGGCATCAAGACCCGCACTATTCCCGAACTGAACGACGAATTCGCCAAAGAGCTAAGCACCGACTTCAATTCGCTGGATGAGCTTCGCAACCGTCTGCGGGAGAACATGAAGGCGGAGAAGCTACACGAAGCCGAACACCAAGGCAAGGATCAAATCGTCGAGGAACTGGTGAAGCGCAACGATTTCCCGGTTCCCGAAGCGATGTTGGATCAGCAGATCGATCTTAGGCTGGAGCGTGGATTGCGTGCCTTGGCGGCACAGGGAATGCGTACGGAAGACATGAAGCGCATGGACTTTGGCCGCCTACGCGCCGGGCAGCGCGAGGGGGCGCTGCGCGAGGTAAAAGCCTCCTTGATCCTGGAGCAGATTGCCGACGAGGAGAAGATCGAAGTCAGTGACGAGGAGTTCGACCGGGAATTGGAGGCGCTGGCGACCCAGTCGAAGCAGACCCTCGAACAGGTCCGCGCTCGTTTGACGCAGGATGGAGGGCTGGATAGAATTCGGCATCGCATCCGCAACGAGAAGACCTTGGATTCTTTGTACCGCAGGTCCGCATAGGGCGGCCTGCGTTCCACCTCCCATCTTCGACCCGCAGGAAGAAGTGTGGCCAGGAAACGTGAAGGGAGCCGCAAACAATGCTTGTGCCCATGGTGATTGAGCAGACCAGCAGGGGCGAGCGGGCTTACGACATTTATTCCCGCCTGCTGCGGGACAATATTGTTTTTCTCGGCACTCCTATTGATGACAATGTCGCGAACTTGATCATTGCTCAAATGCTGTTTCTCGAAGCCGAAGACCCGGAAAAAGACATTTCCCTGTACGTTAATTCGCCCGGCGGCTCCATTACGGCGGGCATGGCGATCTACGACACCATGCAGTTCATCCGTCCGGATGTGACTACCATCTGCATTGGCCAGGCGGCCAGCATGGCAGCGCTGCTGCTGGCTGCGGGTGCGCCGAAGAAACGGTTTGCGCTGCCTACTTCGCGCATTCTGATCCACCAGCCGCTTATGTCGGGGCTTTCTGGCCAGGCCACGGATATTGATATTCACGCGCGCGAAATCCTACGCATGCGCGAAATCACCAGCCAATTGCTGTCGAAGCACACAGGTCAGCGTCTGGAAAAAGTGGAGCGCGATGTGGAGCGCGATTTCATCATGAATGCACAGCAGTCGAAGGAGTACGGCTTAATCGACGACATCATTTTTAAGCACAAGTAAGGTACGAAGCTTAGCACTTGCCTAATGCGGAAAATTTGCCCGGCACTGCTTCGAAAGTTGTATCCGATCTGACACCACCAGTGCGTTCCAGCAGGGCAAATTGTGGTTGAATAGGCGTAAGTGCAGCAGCACGGAGGGGAATTTCGAGAAGGCTGCCAATGGCCGATAGTGGCAGGCTTCTTACAGGGGCAACACGGCTCCTGCCCGTTTCGAACGGACGGGGAATGCAGCAGGACCCAGAGTCCCGGCTGTCAGCGTGCGAGGTAAAGGAGTTTCCGTGAGAACCAGGACCGGTTCCGACGAAGTGCTTCGCTGTTCGTTTTGCCACAAGTCTCAAGACGCCGTCGCCAAGCTGATTTCGTCTCCCACTGACTACCCGCGCGCTTACATCTGCGATGAGTGCGTCGCCGTTTGCAACTCTATTCTGGAAGACGACCGCTCCGAGGCTCAGCCTGCCGCCACTCCCAACCAGCTTCCCAAGCCCACTGAGGTAAAGGCCTTCCTCGACGAGTACGTCATCGGGCAGCAGCAAACCAAGAAGAAGCTCGCCGTAGCGGTTTACAACCATTACAAGCGGGTTTATATGAATCGGCAACGCGGCGGAGAGGTGGAACTCGCCAAGTCGAACATCATGCTGATCGGTCCCACGGGGACCGGTAAGACGCTGCTGGCGCAGACCCTTGCCAAGATGCTCGACGTCCCTTTCGCCATCGTGGATGCCACCACTCTGACCGAAGCAGGCTATGTCGGCGAGGACGTGGAGAACATTATCCTCAAGTTGCTTCAGGCCGCCGATGGAGACGTGGCGCGCGCGCAGACTGGCATCATCTACATCGACGAAGTCGACAAGATCGGCCGCAAGGACGAGAACCCTTCCATCACCCGGGACGTTTCTGGCGAAGGCGTGCAACAGGCGTTGCTGAAGATCCTGGAAGGTACCGTAGCCAATGTTCCTCCCCAGGGCGGGCGCAAACACCCCCACCAGGAATTCACGCCGGTGGATACGACCAACATCCTGTTTAT
Source organism: uncultured Acidobacteriaceae bacterium (assembly GCA_963794545.1). Lineage (GTDB taxonomy): Bacteria > Acidobacteriota > Terriglobia > Terriglobales > Acidobacteriaceae > Bog-257. The sequence goes on along the minus strand of CAWCEH010000003.1, from coordinate 720,077 downwards.
CTGCGGCGGCGCATTCGTCGGACTCGAGCGCACGATCGGGCGGCGGCTCGGCAAGCGTTCCATGGGGTTCCGCACCGACGAGGCGAAAGAAGCGGCGTTCACGGAGAGCAACAAGCGCGATACCGAATTGCTGGCGCAAGTCGAGCCACAAGACTTGATCAAGTTCGGACTGATTCCGGAATTCGTCGGCCGCCTGCCGGTGGTTGGTGTCTTGAGCGATCTCGACGAAGATGCTCTGATTGAGATCCTGACCAAGCCGAAGAATGCCATTGTGAAACAGTACCAGCGACTGTTCGAGTTCGAAAATGTCAAGCTGCGCTTCACCGATGAGGCTCTGCGCTGCATCTCCAAAGAAGCGATGCTCCGCAAGGTGGGCGCCCGCGGCCTACGCATGATCCTGGAAGAACTGATGCTTGACCTGATGTACAACCTCCCCGGCCAAAAGCGGGTCAAGGACTTTGAGGTCACGGCCGAGATGGTCCAGAAGCGTAATGTGAACCTGCCCATCATGGAGAAGGCCGGCTAATCAGAAGTAACCAGTTGTGAACGCCACCTTTGGGGCCAACGATCAACGCGATTTCTTGAGTCGGCGCGACCGCAGTCGCGCCATCGCTTTTTTCGCGATAATAGATCAATGGGACTTGGCTCGTCCGAGTACCGCTGGCGACGTCGCGTCCAAAGACTCTTAATCGCCATCGTTTTGCTTGTTGTGGTGCTGGCGGCTATCGGTCGTACGTACGAGGTAATCGCCGAGCGCAGGGCTATTGCGCGCTGCCCAATGATAGGCCGGCTGGTCGATGTCGGCGGCTACCGACTATACCTTGACTGCACGGGACAGGGATCGCCCGCCGTCATCCTGGAGAGTGGCGCACTCGACTCCTCCCGCCAGTGGCAGAAGGTACAACCCGCCGTCGCACATATAACTCGTGTCTGCTCTTATGATCGAGCCGGATTTGGCTGGAGCGACCCGGGACCAGCCCCTCTTACCGCTCACCAGATGGCGATCGAACTCCACACGCTACTCACGAAAGCTGGTGTCAGCCCGCCATACGTGGTCGTGGGTCATTCGTTCGGTGGCCTCGTGACCCAGATCTTTTCCAGCTTGTATCCTGACGACGTTGCTGGCGTCGTGCTCGATGACTCTGTACATCCGGACGAAACCGTAGAGTTCCCGGATCACTTCCCCCACCCAGAGCTCGTCCCGGGTCTTCTGCGCCTGACCGTGCCGCTGGGTTTGCCGCGCTTCTTGGGATGGTGCAATCAGTCCGCCGCTTGCCCGGATTGCGAGAAGTACACGGCCTCGGTTCTCGCGGAGTATGCCTCCTATTCCGAGAGCCACCTCCAGGCGACCGGAGCCGGCAATTTGGGAAACAAGCCGCTCGCCGTGCTGGCTCACGACCCCACGGTGGGACTGGGCGGGGATCGGGATGACGCGTTCGAAAAAGCTTGGTCGGATTGGCAGAACGACTTGGCGCAGCTCTCGACCAACTCTTCACTTGTAACAGCGACAGGTATAGGACATGAAATTCAAACGGAGCAGCCGCAGCTCGTGATCAACGCCATCTTGAAGATTGTCGCCGACGTTCGGCAGCATCCTAGTCCATGAGGGGTTGGCGAATCCGATCGGGCAGAAGACCATCAAAACTCGTAAGGTTCTCAAGAACATTGCTTCTCCGTGCTGGCCTTCTCCCTCAAGACGGTTGGAAACATTGGGAAACCTCTTGTTTCTGTCACCGCGCGTCCTGTTCCGCCAGATCGCCCACAGTCAACGCACGAGCCAACTCCGCCGGAGTATCCACCAACACGTCGGGAGGAACCTGCTGCAAGGTTAGCGGCGCAAATCCGTAGGTAACTCCGACGCTCCACAGTCCCGCATTGCGGGCCGTGAGCACGTCCACTCCGGAGTCGCCGACCATCACGGTCTCGTCGGGAGTCGCGCTCGCTTCGCGCATCAGGGTGTTGGCGCCGAGGGGATCGGGCTTCTTGGTTTCGAAACTGTTGCCGCCGTAAACCTGCGCGAAGTAGTCGGCCAGTCCGAGCCCGGCCAGAATGTCGCGTGACACTCGCACTGGCTTGTTGGTGAGCACCGCCAACTTGCGTGGTATTCCATCGCCTTGGCCGACCTGCTGTAGCGCCTCGCCAATCCCTTCGTAGAGGCGCGTATTGTTGAGCTTGTGTTCGCGGTAATAAAGCAGAAAATAGTTGAGCGCTTCCTGCAGAAATTCGCTATGGGTGGGATCGCCGAGGGCGCGGCGAATAAGCATGGGCGCCCCATCGCCGATGTAGGTGCCAATCACCTCGATGGGCAGTTCGTTGCGGCCGTAGTGGCGCAACATGGCATTTACCGAAGCCGCCAGGTCGCGCTCGGAATCGATCAGGGTGCCATCGAGATCAAAGATGACGAGCGTAATTTTCTTAACCGGAATAGGCCGAAACGTGCGTATCATACCCTTCCAGTATAGCGATGCCCGATTTTTTGACGGGTCATGACGAGCGCAGCGAGGCGTCTGTTTTCCTCTAGTGGCTCACGACAAGCATTCTCCACCTTTGGCTCGTTTCGGCTTTTGCGTCTCGAAAGGCGCCAGACGCAGATCCATGGCTTCGCTCGTAATGACAAGTCGACAGCGACTAAAAGTGTTAGCCCACGAATGACAATTCAAGAAACCCTGCGGAACATTTACAATGATGAAACGTACGTCGCCGTGTCCGGGGTTCGCATTTCACACCTGAGGTAATGGATGGCCACCACAAAAGTAGAGCCTAAACCTGCTCCCAGTACAAAATATGAAGGGCTCACCAGCCGGCAACTGATCCAGATCTATCGGCTGATGTACACGTCGCGCCGGATCGACGATCGCGAGATCCTGCTCAAGCGCCAGCAAAAGATCTTCTTCCAGATCTCGGGGGCGGGACACGAAGCGCTGCTGGTTGCCGCCGGAATGGTGCTGCGCCCGGGCTACGACTGGTTCTATCCCTACTATCGCGACCGTGCGCTCTGCCTTACCCTGGGCATGACGCCTTACGAGCAATTGCTGGAAGCCGTGGGCGCGGCCGACGATCCCAACTCCGGCGGGCGCCAGATGCCCTCGCACTGGGGACACAAGAAGCTGAACATCGTTACCGAGTCTTCGCCGACGGGAACACAGTTTCTGCAAGCTGTAGGCTGCGCAGAGGCGGGCCGCTATTTCAACCGCTATCCCCAGGCTGCGGAAAAGGCCAGCGGCGATTACCGCCAGTTCAAGGACGTGCAGTTCCACAGCGACGAAGTGGTGTACGTTTCTTGCGGCGATGGCACCACCAGCGAAGGCGAGTTCTGGGAGTCGTTGAATACCGCGTCGAACCTGAAGCTGCCAGTGCTGTACCTGATCGAAGATAACGAATACGCCATTTCCGTGCCGGTGGAAGTCGGCACCGCTGGCGGCAACATCAGCAAGCTGGTCAAGGGATTCCCCAACTTCCATTTTGCGGAAATAGACGGCACCGATCCGCTCGTCAGCTATGCCGCGCTCAAGACCGCGGTCGATTACATTCGCTCCGGCGAGGGCCCGGCGTTCGTTCACGGCCACGTGATTCGTCCGTACTCGCATTCGCTGTCGGACGACGAAAAACTCTACCGCCCCGAATCCGAGCGGAAGCAGGAAGTGGAACGCGACCCTATCACCCGCTTCCAACTTTTCCTGATTCGCGAGGGCATTCTCGACGAGCAAGGCATCGACAATCTCGAGAAGGACGCGGACGCTGAAATCCAAGACGCGGCTGATCGAGCCGTTGCCGCGGCCCTGCCCGCACCCGACTCGTACAAACTCTTTGTGTATTCGCCCGATCTCGATCCTGCCTCGGCGACGTTTCAGACCGAAGCGGTCCATCCCATGCCCGCGGAAAAAGGCGCGCCCGGTGCTCCCGAAAAGACCATGGCCGATCTGATCAATGCTTGTCTCCGCGACGAGATGAAGCGCGACCCGCGCATCGTAATGTTTGGCGAAGACGTGGCCGACTGCAGCCGCGTCGAATATCTCAAAGACAAGCAGGTGAAAGGCAAGGGCGGCGTTTTCAAGCTGACCGGAGGACTGCAGACCGAGTTCGGCGACGACCGGGTTTTCAACTCACCGCTTGCGGAGGCCAACATTGTCGGACGCGCAGTAGGGATGGCGACCCGCGGACTCAAGCCAGTCGTTGAGATTCAGTTCTTCGACTACATCTGGCCTGCCATGCAGCAACTTCGTAATGAGTTGCCGCTGATCCGCTGGCGCTCGAACAACGCTTTCTCCTCGCCGGCGGTGGTGCGGGTGGCGATTGGCGGCTATCTCACCGGCGGATCCATCTATCACTCGCAATGCGGCGAGAGCATTTTCACCCACACTCCAGGCATGCGCGTGGTTTTCCCGTCGAATGCTCTCGATGCCAACGGATTGCTGCGCACCGCCATTCGTTGCGACGATCCGGTGCTGTTCCTGGAGCACAAGCGCCTCTATCGCGAGACCTTTGGTCGCGCGCCCTATCCGGGGCCTGATTACATGGTCCCGTTCGGCAAAGCGAAGATCGTTCGGCCCGGCCACGACCTCACGGTGGTGACCTACGGCGCCCTGGTTCCGCGCGCGCTGCAAGCGGCGCAGCGCATCGAGCGCGAGCATGACGTCAGCGTGGAGTTGATTGACCTGCGCACCCTCAGTCCCTACGACTGGGAAGCTATTGCGACATCCGTGGCCAAGACCAGCCGCGTGCTCGTGGCTCACGAGGACATGCTGAGCTGGGGCTACGGCGCGGAGATCGCCGCCCGCATCGCCGACGAACTCTTCGACAAGCTCGATGCGCCGGTCAAGCGCGTGGCGGCCAAGGATACGTTCGTCGCTTATCAACCAATCTTGGAGGACGAAATTCTGCCCCAGGCGGAACACGTGTACCAAGCGATGGTGGAGCTGGCAACGTATTGAAGTAGTGATCAGTGACCAGTGGATAGTGGCTAGTCACAGGTCAGATCCGCGACACCATGCCTCGGAAATTAGATTGTCATCCCGAGCACAGGCGGCCCGATTTTGGCCGCCGAAGCCGAGGGATCTGCGGTTCGTTGGCGTAGCACCACAGACCGCACCCCGTACGCATGGATACACCAATCCTCGAACTCCTCTAACAGCCTTTGCACTACTGCAAAGTGCGACGGTTACCTGCAAAACGCAGGGGTCCAACCTTCCGCAATCGGCACCGATCTGCTAACTCCTTTGTCGTCATAGCCCCTTTCGGGAATCAATTTGCACCCCACGTGCACGAACAATAGCGGAGCACGACCCCGTGACTATCTGCCTCACTTCGTTGAAACCGACCAGATCGAACGGCCAGTGCTTCGCTCCTGACGATGTCGCGGTGTGACATCGGTCGGAGCAGGTAAGGAGGCTTTATGTCGATCTTATTTGTCCTGCTTACGTTCCTTCTCATTCTTACCGTCATGTATTTCCGCCGCCAGCCGGAGGCGGCCGCAACGCTGCAAGTGGCGCCGGCCAAGAAACTGAATGCGCCCGTGATGGCGAAACACGCGGGTTTCGATGTTCCCGAAGATTATGCCTTCCATCCTGGTCACACCTGGGTCATGGACGAAGGCAGGCAGAATGCTCGCGTCGGCATCGATGGCTTCGCGGGAAGCTTATTCGGCCAGATCGACTCCATCGAGATTGCTGATCTGAACCGCTGGGTACGGCAAGGGCAGAAGTTGTGTACGGTGACCCGGGAAGGGCAGAGCGTCGATCTTCTGTCGCCCATCGAGGGAGTGATGGTCTCGGTCAACCACGAAGTCCTGAAGAACCCCAACCTCATCGTGGATGATCCTTACAAGAATGGCTGGCTTTGCATGGTCAAGGCTCCGGAGCTGTCGACCAACATGAAGAACCTTTTGCGCGGGCCGATCGTTCCGGCATGGATGCAGAACAGCATGGCACGTATGGGCGCAATGCTGCAGCAACTTAACCCCGCCTTGGCACAAGACGGTGGCCTGCCGGTCAAGGGCCTCCTCTTCCACCTGGACATCAGTACGCGGGAACAGGTGGCGAAAGAATTCTTCCTGACGTAGCGCTGATCGGAAAAGGACAACGGAGAACTCTATGGCAAAACAAAAAGCAATGCTTATCGATATCAAGCGCTGCATCGGATGCCTGAGCTGCGAAACCGCTTGCAAACAGCTCCACGGATTCGGCACGGATCCTGAACCAATTCTTTCCGATACCGCCTTTACCGTGGTTGAGACGCGGGGCGACAAGTTCGTCCGCAAAGTCTGTATGCACTGTGACGACCCAGCCTGCGCCTCGGCTTGTCCGGTCGGCGCCATCGGCAAGACCTCGCTGGGTCCGGTAGTGTACAACGCCGACAAATGCATCGGCTGCCGCTACTGCATGCTGGCCTGTCCCTACCAGGTGCCTCGCTATCAGTGGACCAAGCTCGCGCCCTTCGTCAAGAAGTGCGATCTGTGTTCGGAGCGTATCAAAGCCGGCAAATCCACGGCCTGCGCGGAAGCCTGCCCGGTGCAAGCGACCATCTTTGGCGATCGCGATGATCTGATCGCGGAAGCGTGGAACCGGATCCGTGGCGACTCGTCGTACGTTCCGCGGATCTACGGGCTCGAAGAACTCGGTGGAGGAAGCGTTCTGTTCGTCTCCGACGTTGCGTTCGAGAAGCTCGGATTCAAGCCGGCCCCCACGGGTAATCAGCCCATGCCAACACTCACCGCGAGCGCTTTGGGAGACTCGCCCAAAGTGGTGATCATGGGTGGCACCATTCTTTCGGCCCTGTATTGGGTCACGCAGCGACGCCGCGAAGTTGCGCTCGCTGAAGCCGAAGAAAAAGCTACCATCAACCGGATCAAAGGGGAAAGGAGCTAGCCATGATCGCGCGAATCAAATCCGAAATAACTTTATGGCGCGTCATTGTAGCCATCATATTTACTACCGGTCTTTATGCGACGTACGTTCGGTTCTTCGAGGGATTCCGGGCCAGCACCAATTTGAGCGATCAGATGCCCTGGGGCTTGTGGGTCGGTCTGGGCACGCTTTGCGGAATAGGGCTCTCTGCAGCGGGATTTGGTATTAGCGCCGCGGTTTACTTGCTGGGCATGGAGCGTTACCGACCCATCCTGCGCGCCTCAATTCTTATTTCTTTCCTGGGTTACCTGACTGTCATGGTCGGATACCTGTACGAGATCGGCCTGCCTTGGCGCTTCTGGCACCCCATCGTGATGTGGAACCACCGCTCGGTCCTGTTCGATGTGTGCGTCTGCATCATGACCTACGTGACGGTGCTGACCTTCGAGTTTGCTCCCGCGGTGATCGAGAAGCTGCCGTGGAAGGCATTTCGCGAGACGGTATTGCGCTATCACCACAAAATATTGATCGCTGTCGTGTTGGCCGGCGTGCTGCTGTCGTCAATGCACCAATCTTATCTGGGCGGTCTGTACCTCATTGCTCGCGGCAAGATCCACCCGCTGTGGTATTCGCAATACATGCATGCGTTGTTCTATCTGTCTGCGATCCCTGCTGGGCTGGCGCTTACCGTAATGGCCATCTACCTCTGCATGCGTTCGTTGAACGTGCGCGTGGATTTCAGCATCCTCAGTGACTGCGGGCGGATGATTCAACTGCTGCTGATCGTATATGCCTTCTTCAAACTCCTCGACCTAGTGTCGAACCAGGCGTTGGGCTATGCCTTCCAGCGCACCAACGAAGCCGGGTACTTCTGGCTCGAGGTGGTGCTGTTCCTAGCGGTCCCCATCTTCCTCTTGAGCTTCCAGAGTGTGCGCTCGAATCCTGAGCGTCTCTATTGGACCTCTGCCATCGTGGTTGCAGGATTCATGGTTGACCGGCTCAACGTCTCAATCAACTCGTTGCAGTCGGCCATGGGAACGCACTACGTGCCCAAGTGGACGGAGTTAGCGTCGAGCGTTTTGGTCATCGCGGCTGGTGTAATCGCATTCCGGTACGCCGTGATCTACCTCGACATTCTTCCCAAGGCGGCCGTCAAACCATCGACTCGCTGGATATCCAATGGAGGTTTGCCGGCACAAGCGTGAGAAGAGCAGGGGCTAGGGGATAGTGACTGGTGGCTAGTGCTGGGCGGGTCCCAAGTCATGGATCCTGAGGGCGCCCCATCCAAGCTGGTTTTGCTTGGATGGGGATTTCTCGTCTAACCTCACACCGCCCAATGGGAGAATAAGGAGATTGGGTGGGTGACTTCTGGATCGGTACATGAGATGTGCAGAACTACCCACCCAGGCAAAGGAAGTACTAGCTGCGGCAGATTCGTTTCAGCGCATGGGCGTTAGTCCATGCATGTGGCCGAGGGACTGGGACATCAACACGGCACATTTATGGTGCCGCTCAGAGTGGTTATGAGCAGTGTCGTCGAGACTATAGCCTCCGATCCCGAATGCCGGGAGGAGCTGAGGTTTCGCTGGGTACGGGATGTCGACGCGATGACGGTTTCGATGGAGTTCTCTTGTCCTGTCGGCGAGGAGAAACCGGGGCAACTCGCACGAAATCCGGGGAAGAACGTTGTCTCGATAATCAGCGAGTTCAGAACACACGGTGCGGAACTGTTCATCTACAAAGATTCCACCGCCGTATGGCTCCTGAACGAAAGTGGCTCGAATTTTTGACAATCCAAGAGTGAATACCAAGCGGCGCCATCGCGCCCACCGGCTAGCTTTTCGGATCGCCGAGCAATGCTTTTGCGTTTTTCAACGGACACCTCGAATAGAATGGCGAGAGGTCTCCATCAGAAGCGGACATATGATCCTTTCGGCGAGATTTGCTGGGCAATTCAGTAGCACCACCCGCAAGCGGGGACAGGACTATTACCGGCGGCATCGCGTTGAAATTCAGCGCGGTTGCGACTCCGAGGTGGCGGCCTCGGTACGCGGCTCGCAGGCTTACTACGTTGAGTTGAATTGGAGCGGCGACACGCTCTCTGTTTGCTGTGAGTGTCCTTACTACGTGGATAACGGGATTCCGTGTAAGCATCTGTGGGCCACGATCCTGGCAGCAGAGGCGCAGGGGTACCTCTCGCCGGCCGCCGCGGCCGCGAGCCCGGTCGTGGTATGTGATTCTGACGATGAGGGATGGGACCTCAATGACGGAGACCCGTTGGCGCCGCCACCGACCGCACCTCCCGCAATTTTCAAGGTGCCGGCGCCACAGCCGCCGGTTTGGCGGCGACAGGTCAGCGAGATCCTCAACAGCCGAAAGATTACAGGGGCCACGGATGCATGGCCCGCGCAACGAGAGATCCTCTACGTGGTAGATGTACCCAGCAGCCTAGCCAGAGGGGGGCTGGTTCTCTCGCTCCACTCGCGTGACCGCAAAGCCGACGGCGGTTGGAAGCCGGAACGTGCGCTGTCCTTGAAACGCGAACAACTCGCGCAGCTACCGTTGCTGGAAGACCGCGAAGTACTGTCGGCATTGGCCGGTGCCAAATTGAATTACGGATACGGCTACATTGACTCGTATGAGCGGGTTCCCGAGTCTTTTCTGATACCGCACGACCTGGCTGCGATGATCATGCCGCGAGTGACCCGCACCGGGCGTTGCTACTTGCGCCTCAACAGGGAAGCGGACAGCTTGCTTCCGCTCGCATGGGACGATGACGGTCCCTGGACCGTCCGTCTTGAAATGCGCCGGCGCGAGCGTCAAGGCTGGGCTGTAACTGGCGTTCTCTGCCGTGGAGAGGAGCGCCTGGACTTGGCAGCCCCCATGCTGGTCACGCAGGGAGGCTTTGTAATCACTCGTGACCGCGTGGCGCCGTTGGCAGAAGACACGTCATTCGAATGGGTGTCGCATTTTCGCAAAACGAGCTGCATCGAGGCGCCGGAAGAAGACACGGATGAACTCTTGACGGCCCTGCTCTGCTCGCCCGCCCTGCCGTTGCTGGACCTTCCTGAGGAACTGCGGTACGAGGAGGTCATGCTGCAGCCTCGTCCATGTCTGCGAATTGGCAAAGCGGAAATCCGGTACGGGTCCGAGCGTCTGGTGGCGGAGTTGTCGTTTGATTACGATGGCCGAGTCGCACTGGCACTCGATCCAGCGCAGGGTTTTTACGAGGCTTCCAATCGTCGTCTGGTGCGCCGTGACTCCGAGGCGGAAAAAGCAGCCGCCGCGTTGCTCGACGGCTTAGGAGTCAAGTTCCGTGCACCGAACTACTGGAATCGGGAGTCAGGCAGGGAAGTTGCTCCCAGCAAGCTGCCGCGCGTGGTGCGGGCACTGGTGGAGGCGGGATGGCACATCGAAGCCGAGGGGAAGGTCTTCCGGCGTCCGGGAGCGGTGCGGGTCGAAGTCTCCAGTGGGGTGGACTGGTTCGAACTACACGGCGAGGTGGAATACGGCGACAGTACGGCGCGACTACCTGCATTACTCGAAGCCTTGCGCTGCGGCGATAACATGGTTCGGCTTGACAACGGCAACTACGGAATACTTCCGGAGGAGTGGTTGCGCCGGTTCGGACCCGTGGCTGGCATGGGAACGGCCGAGGACGGCCACATTCGCTTCCGCCCCAGCCAGGCGGGACTGCTCGACGCGTTGCTGGCCGCACAACCCGAGGCCCGTTGCGATGAGGCCTTCTCCCGCATCCGTGAGGAGTTGCGGTGGTTTCAAGGGGTGGAGCCTGCCGAGCAGCCTGAAGGATTCGTGGGGCGCTTGCGCGATTATCAACGCGAAGGCTTGGGCTGGATGCAATTTCTCCAGCGCTTTTCATTTGGCGGCTGCCTGGCCGACGACATGGGTGTGGGCAAGACCGCACAAGTCCTGGCGCTGCTGGAGACGCGGCGTGCACGGCGGGCCGCTGGCGAGGCGGTGGGCCCGTCGCTGGTGGTTGTCCCCAAGTCGCTGGTATTCAACTGGAAAGAGGAGGCCGAGCGCTTCACTCCTTCGCTTCGTGTTCTCGATTACACTGGCCTGGCGCGCGGCCGTAACGATTTCGCCGGATGTGACGTGGTGCTGACCACCTACGGCACTTTGCGCCGCGATGCCGTGCGTCTCAAGGACGTCGAGTTCGATTACGTTATCCTCGACGAGGCCCAGGCCGTCAAGAACGCCAATACCGAATCGGCTAAGGCGGTGCGGTTGCTGCGCGGAAGACACCGGCTGGCGATGAGCGGCACTCCCGTGGAAAACCATCTGGGCGAGCTTTGGTCCCTGTTCGAGTTTCTCAATCCCGGGATGCTGGGCGCTGCCAGCGTCTTCAAGCTAGCCGGTGGGGCTATGCGTAACCCGGACGAGCAGACCCGCCGGCTTTTGGCGCACGCACTGCGGCCCTTCATCTTGCGCCGCACCAAGGAGCAGGTGGCCCGCGAACTTCCGTCCAAGAGCGAGCAGACCATTCATTGCGTGATGGAACCCGCCCAACGCAAGCTCTATGACGAATTGCGTCAACATTACCGCAATTCTCTACTGCAGAAGATCGAAACGGACGGACTGGCTAAGTCCAAGATCCAGGTACTGGAAGCGCTGCTGCGCCTGCGCCAGGCGGCCTGCCATCCCGGCCTGCTGGATCAGAAGCGCTCCACCGATCCCAGCGCCAAGCTGGATGTGCTGCTGGCACGATTGCGCGAGGTGCTTGACGAGGGCCACAAGGCGCTGGTGTTCTCGCAGTTCACTAGTTTGCTGAGGATTGTCCGCGAAAGCCTGGATTGCAGCGGCATAACCTACGAGTATCTGGACGGCGCTACTCGTAACCGGCAGGCCCGGGTGGAGCGCTTCCAAAGCGACCCGGATTGCCGCCTCTTCCTGGTCAGCCTGAAAGCAGGCGGCTTGGGGTTGAACCTTACGGCAGCCGAGTACGTGTTTCTCCTCGATCCCTGGTGGAACCCCGCCGTGGAAGCGCAGGCTGTCGATCGCGCACATCGTATCGGACAGACGCGGCAGGTTTTCGCTTATCGGCTCATCACGCGCGATACTGTCGAGGAGAAAGTGCTCGAGTTACAGAAAACCAAGCGAGATCTGGCCGACGCTATCATCGGCGCGGACAACAGCCTTATCCGCGACCTGCGTCCGGACGACCTCGCACTCCTCCTCTCGTAGCGGGCGGGTAGGTTCCAAAGCAATTGCGACGACGCTGCCGGGGCCTTTGGCCGACCAAGAGTTCTACGCCATTTTCAAGAGTCTTCTTGCCCCGGCATCGCGAGGGTGGCAATTGCGTAGTTCTATTTTGCCTTGGACTCAACGAACGGCTTGTCTATCTGGCTGTTGGCCGGGGGGGCGTAAGATCGATTCCCTAGCTGAGGCTGTTGAAAGAAGTAACCCGCCCATCCAAACGTAGCTGTACCTATCCAGCATCCGCCTGCTGACGTGCCCCGCAATTGCCATGATCGTGGAATCGGATGTGCCGCCCTCCGCAAGCTGCGCGATAGCGCAGTGCCGGAGATCGTGAAACCGGAAGCCGGGTGTGCGGTTTTTTGCCTCGACCACACTACAGTGAGCGGTTCGACACAGAGAAGGCGGTTGCGCCTTTGTTGGCTGCAGGCTGGAAGAAGTATGGCGGTTTGATGCTGGTATGGAAATCCCCGGATGGGAGAATACTCCAAATCAAAAAACGAGATGCGGGCCGCCCTGGTGGCGGGGCCAGCCCGCGTCCCTTTTCTCGTACATCGGACGTTAGCATGCGATTCGCTGTGCAATTGTGATGACATGATGCAACGCCGCCACGCCATGGCTAGGCACGCCATCAACTGCCGATGCCCATCTGAAGCCTCCGTGTTGCACCAGAAATAGAACTACCCATGCTAGCATTGTTATCTCCTCCTTCCCTCGCAAAGACCTAAAGACCTATCGTTACATGCCCTCACGCTCAGGAGTCGCCGGTGTACTCGACGGCAAACGCGAGCGTAAACTCCGGGACGTTACGCTAGCACAGGAAGTTTCAAGTTTCAACGGAAATCGCCGCTGTGCTCCAACACAATGTGAAAGCCATAGCCTAAGCCCTGCGTTTCGGCCCACGATGTCCTGCTTCTAACTGCTCAATTCAATCTTCGGGAAGATAAGCTGGGACACTATCTCACCCTCCTCCAGCGCCCTCAACCCCTCGCGAATTTCGTTGCACAGTGGCGTTACCGATACACCTGCAAAGGAGGGCGAACGAGGCTCGAGTCGCCGCAGTGCTGCGTGCAGTAAGGATACGGTTCCTATCTGGTTACCACGCTGAAAATGGTGAAACGCTGCCGCCACCTGGATCAACCCTTGCAAAAAAGTTTTCTCCGGGTCTTGCAGCTCCAGCCAAACTGCTTCCCAGTGCTCATGTGCTTCAAAGAACTTTCCTGAACGGTAGCATCGCAGCCCTTCGGCTAGTTCTCCGCGCGTCCAATCAAATCGCTTCACCAGAGCGTTCCTTGAAATCGGTCCAGGCATCATTTCGCAAGACTGTGATTCTTCGCTACTCGTAGCGTAACGCTTCGATGGGATCGAGATTAGCCGCCTTCCACGCGGGGTAGATTCCGAACACAAGGCCGATCGCAATTGAAGCGGCAGTTGCAGTGAGCACCCACGACAACGACATACTCGCAGGCAGGGAAGGAAACACCAGCGGTACCAATGCAGTCAGCACGCCTCCGAAGAGTATCCCCACAATGCCCCCTACGCCGGTGAGAGTAATGGCTTCCAGCGTGAACTGGAGCAGGACATCGCGCTTGCGCGCCCCGATCGCCTTGCGTACTCCAATCTCGCGGGTGCGCTCGGTCACCGACACCAGCATGATGTTCATCACGCCCACACCGCCCACGATCAGCGCCACGCTCGATACCGCAAACATGAAGATAAAAAGTCCTCCGGTGAGCTGGTTCCAGGTATCGCTCAGCGCATCCTGGCTGAACACCGCGAAGTTATCGGGTTGGTCGGGAGCAAGGTGCCGCCGCCGCCGTAGCAGTGCGCGCATCTCGTCCATGGTAGTGTCCATGTCGGCGTGCGAGGTAGACTTCACCGTGATCCAGTACTGCTTCTGTTCAGGATGCAATTTGTGAAGTGTGGCGATGGGCAGGCGCACGATGTTGTCTTCCGGATTCGAGCCATTGCCGAAGGCCGCTTTGCGCTTGGCCATGACCCCGATCACCTGGAACAACTCGCCCTCGATGTTGACCTCCTTGCCTATCGGGTCCTCGTCTTCGAAGAGCTTTTCCGCGGTGTCATTGCCCAGAACGGCCACCAGGCTGCGATGCTCGTTTTCGGTTTCGGTAAACCAGCGCCCGCGAACGATGGTCAGGTCATCGGTCTGCATGGTGGCCGGCAGATTGCCATCGAGGATGGTGTTCTTGGTTCTGCGTCCCTCGTATTTCACCGCGAAAGTTCCCGTGCCTGTCTGCGGCAACATGATACGCAGGCTGGCGGTGGCCGCTTTCACGTGAGGCAGGTCTCGCATGGCCAATGCATCGTCGAGGGTCAACTCTTTGCGGGTCAGCATCTCGGTGGTCGGCCGGCCGAAGGTGAACGGCGAAAAGTGGAAGGCAAAGACCTGGTCGGAGCCCATGTCCTTCAACATGCCCTCGACATTGGAGTTCAATCCGCGCACCACCGACGAGATCACGATGACCATCATCACGCCGATCACGATGCCAAGCACCGTCAGCCCCGACCGCATCTTGTTCTTGGCGATCGTCTCCAACGCCATGCGCAGGATCTCTTTGTAGTCACTTCGCCGCATACATTATCGTAGAGGTTCCGACCGCCTCGGTCTGCTGAAAAATCACAGTTCAAACCGCAGGGCCGCAATCGGATCCAGCTTGGCCGCCTTGCGCGCCGGGTACACCCCGAAGAAGATTCCCACTCCAGCCGAAACGGCTAGACCGGCGAAGATGGCCCATAGCTTAATCGCCGACGGCATTCCAATCGCCAGCGTTACAAGTTTTGCGATACCGACGCCGCCCAGCACGCCGATCATTCCGCCCATCAGCGCCATGGTGATGGACTCGATCAGGAACTGCCGCAGCACGTCACGTGGCCGCGCTCCCAGGGCCTTGCGAATGCCGATTTCCCGCGTGCGTTCGGTCACCGACACCAGCATGATGTTCATGATTACGATGCCACCAACGATGAGCGAAATAGAGGCGATCACGATCATCACAATGAAAAACGTTCCGCTCAGATCAGACCAAATGGAAAGGAAACTGGCATTGCTCTCGATGACAAAGCTGTCCTTTTCACCTGCCCGGTCGTGGCGGCGCGAGCGGAGAATCACGCGCGCCTGGTCCACGGCCTGCTCGAACGGCGCTCCGGCGTCGAACGACTTTCCCCAGATCGTGACGCTGTTGTGCGAACCATAGGTCTTCAACCAGGTGGCGATGGGCATGATGACGTAGTTGTCGCGGCTCTGGCCCAGGGTCTTGCCTTCTTTCTTCCCCACCCCGACGACGCGAAAAACCTTGCCGTCGACCCGGACCTCTTTCCCCAGCGGATCGGTACCGCCAAGCAGGTTCTCGCGGATGTCGTCGCCGATGATGACTACCGAAGCGGCGCTGTTCTCATCGCTCTCGTTGAGCATCCGCCCGGCCACTAGATCGAGGTCGTAGATCCGGGCCATGCTGGGTGTCCAGCCGCGAATCCAGGTGTCGGTGCTGTTCTGCGTTCCGTAGACAACTTTGCCATTGAAACTACGCAAGCTGGCGCCCGTCTCCTTGCACGCATTGCATCCGTCGGCGACAGCGCGATACTCATCCATCGTCAGGTCTTTGTGCTTGTTGGCCTCGATGAACTCGTCAACATCCGTCACCACGTTAGGCTGCTTGCTGATGATGAAGCTGTTCGCCCCGAGATTAAAGATCTTCTCGGCAACATAACCGTTGATGCCGTTAACGAACGTAACCACCGCAATCACAGCTGCCACCCCGATGACCACTCCCAAGAGCGTAAGTATGGAGCGCAGCTTGTTGGCCCAAAGGGACAAGAGGGCGATACGGATGGCTTCAGCGATATTCATGACTTAGACATTTTCAACTAGGGCCTCAAATGGCTAGTATCGCCGGTTTGGGCTCACAAGTCGCGGGAATTGTACCGGGGGCTTTGTCGGGTATGAGCAAAATCAGAACCAGGTTTGGGCTTTATAGGCACGATACTCATCACCGAAGGCCGCCGTGAGCACCTGCTCCTCACGCCTGATGCGGAAGTACTGGCCAAGGTTAACGATCACCAAAACCGCTATCCCGAGGTACCATCCTAGCGCCACGAACTCTCCCAGGAATGCGAGCCCGCCGAAGACGTAAATCGGGTTGCGGATCTTGGAATATATTCCATGGGTGACCAGTTTCTTGGCCTCGGCCCGCACGGCAAAGGACGCGCCAAGCTGATGACGGGCCAGCATCCAGAGAACGAAGGCTGGTATCGAAATGGCAGCGCCGATCCAGTGATGGCCATCGTTGTGCCAGTGCATGGCCGTTACCGTGGCAAGCACGAGGTAGCTGCCAAGGTCAAGGAAGCGTAGCCAGTTCATTCCAGCGTAAGTCTCAGTTTAGATTTGCGAGCAGGGGCATTCTACGACAGCTTGGCTTTCTTGGGGCCACTGTATCAATGGCGCGCCAGTCAGGGCTGAGCTGGCGTTTCGTTAGGTTGGCCAGCCCCACTTAGGGTGCGAAGGAGCGCTTGAGCATTCTGTCGGCTGATGTGCATCATGTTGGGATCATCCGCGATCTTGCGCAGAATAGGTGCTATCGCGTTCAGCTCTTCGGCATAATGGCTGGCTCTCAGGTCTTCCAACTCTTTTAGCCGGGTATCGATGCCCAGCTTGTCGAAGCGGTACTGAAAGGCGAGTTTGCGGCCGCAGTCGAGGGTATTGGCAATCGCAACAAAGACACGCGTCAACTCCTGAACATCGGCATTCTGCGACCAGTTGTAGCTGGCGGAGCCGTGTGTGGTTGCGGACTTGTATTCCAGTGTCTTGCTTCCCGTTTGCGCAATTCGCTTCAGGTGCGAGTCGAAATCGCCTTCGAAGTCATTGAGCTTCTTGGCCAGGTCGAAGATCTTCGAGCGATTGGCCTCGGACATGGTGAAGTCCTGCTGAAAGAGATCGGTATCGCCACTGGCCCCTTCCGGAGCGGGTGTCCCCTGGAAATGTGTGTTGCCGTCCGCCCATACTGTGATCGAGTACGTTTGCCAAGGAATCCCCTGGCTCCAATCAAAGTTAAAAGTCACCGACGGCTGGACAGCCGGAACGGCTTGTTGTTGCGCCGAAACGGGTAAGACCAACAGAAGCAGGGTGAAGGCAAAACACAATCTCATGCTGGGCTGAGATTTTATCCGATTTGGGGGCCCAGCTACGGCGGATTCTACAAGTGGGTTCAACCTGTCGTTGCGTGTTGCCGCCGCAAAGTGCCCGCGGTGTGCAAATGACAAATGGCAATGGCCAGCGCATCAGCCACATCCGGCGGCTCGGGAGGCGCGGGCAGATTCAGCAAACGTGCGACCATTATCTGCACTTGGCACTTTTCCGCTTTGCCGTATCCCACCACCGCTGACTTAATCGAAAGTGGCGCGTAGGCGACTACCTCCAGCCCAGCCTGAGCGGCCACCAGCATCGCAACCCCGCGCACATGTCCAAGCTTAAGCGCCGATTTAACATTTATCGCGTAGAAAACATCTTCGATGGCCACCTGCGCAGGCGAATACGTGGCGATAATCTCGGTAAGTTTCTCGCAAATCTTCTTGAGCCGAAGCTCCAGCGGTTCACGCGGCAACAACCGGATGGCCCCGCTGCAAAGATGATGCAGCGCGCCCTCGCCGTCCTGCTCGACGACTCCGTAGCCAGTGTATTCACCGCCGCAATCGATTCCGAGGATGCGCATGAGCTTCCGGCCTGTCGCGAGTTTAGCAGGATGCGCAACCAATCGAGCGAGTAAATCGGAGCCGGATGCGGGCTGGTAAACCGTTCAGGGCCGGCCGGTCAGCATTAAACCCAGCATGCGGAAATCGCAGATGAACGACCAGAACGGATGACCAAAGGTTGCGGGCGTGTTCTTTTCCAGCAGGAAATGACCGGTCCACGCAAAGCCGTAGCCGAGCGGAATCCACAGCAGAGCACACCAGGGATGATGTGTGGCAAAGGCGACGATCGCGACGATCAAACCCCGGGCGGTTCCAAGGGCGTGCATCCAGCGGTTTCCCGGTTCGCTGTATTGCTCCAGGTAGAAGCTGAAGAACTCTTCATAGGAGCGGAATGTCCGCGGTTCAGACATGGCATACACCTTCTCGACCAGCCGTTCAGCATGGCTCGGCCCACCCGCAACAGTTTACCCCCGAATGCAGAAATCTCGGGATAGCTTTACTATTTCTATGGAGGCATTCTGCCGAACATGAGAATTGGAATTCTGACCGGCGGTGGAGACTGCCCTGGACTGAATGCGGTCATACGAGCCGTGGTGCGCAAGGGCATCATGCACTATGACGATCAGTTTGTCGGTTTCATGGAAGGCTGGCGCGGCGTTTACGAGAACAAGACCATGGAAGTAGATATGGACGCAATCGCGGGCATTCTGCCGCGGGGTGGCACCATCCTGCGCACATCGCGCACCAACCCGGCCAAGCGCGAAGGGGGGCTGCAGCGCTGCATGGAGAGTCTCCGTACCAATGGTGTGGAGGCACTCATTGCCATCGGCGGAGACGACACGATGAGCGTGGCCCAGCGCATGTACGAAATGGGCCTGAAAGTGGTTGGCGTCCCTAAGACCATAGACAATGACCTGATGGGGACTGACTTTTGCTTTGGTTTCGACACCGCGGTGAACACCGCGACGGAAGCCATTGACCGCGTGCATACCACCGCTGAAGCTCATCAACGCGTCATCGTGGTTGAAGTAATGGGCCGCGACTCAGGTTGGATTGCCATGTACAGCGGTATCGCCGGCGGCGCGGACGTCATTCTTATTCCCGAGCGTCCCTTCGACATCGAAGAAGTTGCCGAGCGCATCCGCCTTCGCCACGCGCGCGGTCGTTACTTCAGCATCGTCGTAGTGGCGGAAGGAGCGAAGTTTTCCACCGATGTTGACACTGCGCACGGCGCACCGGTGGTCACCGATATGGGCAAAGATGAGTTCGGCCATGTACGTCTGGGAGGTATTGGCCAGATCCTGACGCGCGAACTCGAACATCGCACCGGGCTCGAGACCCGCAATGTCGTTCTTGGGCACATCCAGCGGGGAGGTTCACCGAGCGCCTTCGATCGTGTGCTGGCGTCGCGCTATGGGATCGGCGCCATCGACCAGGTCCACAAAGCCGAATTCGGCGTAATGGTTGCGCTCCGCGGGACCGACATTGTTACCATTCCGTTGGTAGATGCCATCCACAAGACTCGCCCCGTCGATCCGGAACTGGTGGAAGTCGCGATGGGATTGATTGATCGCATTCCGCCCGCTCGCGCGGATCAGTAAGCAGCCAGAAATGTCCAGGAGGTCAGCGATGCAACCTTACCGAGCGTTGTGGGGGTTCGCGGTTGGACTGCTTTGCTACGCTGCGGCGTTTGCGCAAAGTCCTTTTGCTCCGAAGGTTTCGGGGCCGCTGTCGCAGCGGGTGGTGGCCTACCAGATTGACGCGAAGTACGATCCTGCCAAGCACACGGTCAGTGCCACTGAGACGCTGACTTACCACAACCTGACAGGTCAGCCGCTTGACCGTTTCCCTTTTCACCTTTACCTGAATGCGTTCCAACCGAAGTCGACCTGGATACATGAAGCGCATCGCGATGGAAATTTCCGTGCCAGCCGCGTGGACGAGTGGAAACCTGAAGACTACGGAGCCAATGATGTGACTTCCTTTGAGGTCGTCGGCATGGGGGACCTGACCAAACAGATGAAGTTCGTGGCTCCCGATGACGGCAACCCCGACGACAAAACCGTCTTCGAGGTGAAGCTGCCGCACCCGCTCGCGCCCGGGCAGGATGTGCAGTTCAAGATCAAGTTCAAGGCGACCTTCCCTCAAGTGATCGCGCGCACTGGGTACAAACGCACCTTCCTGCTCGCCGGCCAGTGGTTTCCCAAAGTCGGAGTGTGGTGGCACGGGCAATGGAATTGTCATCAGTTCCACGCGCTCACGGAGTTCTTTGCCGACTTCGGCACCTATGACGTGAAAGTAACGCTCCCGAAGAACTACGTCATCGGCGCCACCGGCGTGCAAGTCAGCGATACCGATAACGGCAACGGTACCAAGACCGTTGGCTTCCACGCTGAAGACGTCCACGACTTTGCCTGGGCCGCCGATCCCAACTTCAAAGTCGTGGAAGACCAATTCAATGGCAGCGTGGGTCCAGTCAAGATTCGGTTGCTCACCTATGACAGCCACAAGAGTTCGTGGCAGCGCTATGTCGACGTCACCAAGGGCACGATGGAGAAATTCGATCGATGGTACGGACCCTATCCGTATGCGCAACTCACCATTGTGGACCCTCCGCACGGGGCTGGCGAAGCTGGAGGTATGGAGTATCCGACGTTCATAACAGGCGACACCAGTTGGTACGCGCCCAAGGGAGATCTCATCGAACCTGAACTTGTGACCGAGCATGAGTTCGGCCATCAATACTGGTACGGGATGGTAGCTACGAACGAGTTTGAGAATGCGTGGCTCGACGAGGGTATCAATAGCTACACCGAAGTGAAGGTGATGGACAGCCTGTTCGGTCGCAGCACGAGCTCGTTGAACCTCTTAGGGATTCAGGAGGGGGACGGCGAGGTGCTCAGGGCTTTTTACCTGGGACACCCTGACATCGATGCGATTGCGCGTCCCAGCTATACCGACATGAACATGGGGTCCTACGGTTCGGTCAGCTACGGCAAGACAGCAACTATGCTTGCCACCTTGGAGACCGTCGTGGGCGAGCCGACTCTCCGTAATGCGCTACACGTTTACTTCCTGAAGTACCGCTTTACCCATCCCACCCAGGAAGACTTCATGCGAACCGTGAGCGAGGTTGCCGGCCACGATCTGCAGTGGTTCTGGGACCAGGCCGTGTATGGAACGCAGGTGCTGGACTACGAGGTGCTGCGTGCCGACTCCAAACCTACAAACTGGTACGAGGAAAATGCGACCGAGAAAAAAGGTGAGACGACCTACGAAACACAAGTCATCCTGCACCGCAAGGGGGACTTTGTCTTCCCTGTCGAGGCCGAGGTGAAGTTCGACAACGGAGAGAGCACCCTTGAGCGTTGGGACGGCAAAGACCGGTGGGTGCGATACGTATATCGCAAGAAAGCGAAGGTCGAGTCAGTGCAAATCGATCCTGAGTACCAGGTCACGCTGGATCGCGACTACCTCAATAACAGCCAAGTCACCAAGTCGCAGACCGGAGCAATCACGAAGATCGCAACCTACTGGATGTTCCTGACACAGTTCCTGGCTCAGTTCCTGAGCTGGCTGGCATAGGGAAGGGGCCATGACCGACAACGAGAAAGGTTTGGTCGCTGCTGGGTTCAGTCTCCTCTGGCGGCGCCAAGAAGTCTTGTGGTGGGTGTTCGTAGTGAACTTCATCTGCGGTGCGTTTGGGACGGCTCCGGCCGCGCTAACGCTGAATCGCGCATTGCATCACACTCTGGCAGGACAACCTCTCACCAAGGGCTTTGACGTCGGAATGTTCTTCGAGCTTTTCAGGTTGCCTCATGTCAGCCTGATACGCGCGACAACCACCTCGTACATTTTCGCTCTCCTATTTTTCCTTTTCATGCTGTTCGTCAGCGGAGGGATACTCGAGACCTATCGTCAAGACCGTAGGCTTACGACCGCCGATTTCTTTGCCGCCTCAGGCGGGTTCTTCTGGCGCTTGGTGCGGCTCATGCTGTTTTCCCTTATCCCGTTTCTCGCGGTGAGCATGATCTACCAGGGCCTCAGCAAGTTGTCAGGCTTCGTCGGTGACCGCGCCATTGCGGACCAGGTTGGCATCTTCCTCTGGTGGGCCGCCATTGTCGTGTTTCTGCTGCTCGCGCTCGGAGTGCGGCTGTGGTTCGATGTGGCGCAGGTGCGAGCGGTAGCCCGGAACGAACCCGGCATGTGGCGCAATCTGTGGATCGCTTACCGCATCACTTGGGGGGACCTTGGGAGCCTGTTCTGGATGTACTTTCGCATTAGCCTGGTGGCATGGGTAACGCTGGCCGTCGGCCTGGTGATTTGGGCACATCTGCCGCCCACCGCGACGCCGGTCACGTTTGTTCTGCTCGAAGTGATCCTTCTGGCGCAATTGGCGACACGCTTCTGGCAACTGGCCGCCGCGACGACCTGGTACCAGCGGCACGCGGAACCGGTTTCCTCCGAGTCGCTAGACTACACGACACCGCAGACAGAAGAGGTGACTGAAGTAGCCGAAACTCCCGTAGCTCCTGAACCGGATTTGCCGCCACTCCACGAGCCCGAAGCACCGCCAGCGGGAACCTCAAGACCGGGCGACGATGCCCCGTTCAGAGACGATCTTTAAGGATTTGTTCTACGTCTCGACGCCCGTGAAGAATGGAAACCACCTGCAAAGGTTTGTGCCGGGGCGATAGACGAACAGGTAAGAGTAGACCGGGAAAAACTTCACGGTTTCATCGGTCAAATTTTTGCGCCAATGCCCGGCACCCTGGTTTCCTGCCAGGAGGACAATCTTGTCCCGAATGACCGACTCAACGCGATCAGCTATTTCAACGCTGGTTTGTTTCCTGGTGTAGCGCCAGATTTCAACCAGATCCAAAGCGGCCTGCGGCGCAAGGACGTAGCGCCTTCTCATTCAGGCTTGGCTTTCAGGTCAGCCAGATAAGCATCTAGTCGGTCTTCGGGGATTCCTTCGCCGCGGTCGAGTTCATCGATGCCGCGCCGGATCTTCGTGTTGATCGCCTCCTGGTTCTCCGAAAGCCAGCGATCCTGCTCTTCCTGGGTTTCGAGCAAGCGGAGTAACACTTCCTCGACGCTGCCGGAGCCGCTCTCTTGGAGCTGTTTTTGGATTCTGGCCTGTAGGGCCGCATCGCGGATTTCGATGTTCATGGCTCGTTCCTCGTGCTCATCGTCACTGATGGTCTAAGGATATCAAGATATTACGGTACGGAAAGTCTCCCCGTCGCGGCAAAATATCATGGCGCAATCGGCATAGGGGGGACGGTCACCCGTCCTCCCCTGCCACACCACCGGACATGCGGGTCCGCATCCGGCGGTTCGGTGGATTGAGCTATGTACCAGCGAACAAGCGTGGAAGTCCGAGCGAATCAAAGTAGGCGATAGGAAATGCGTAGCTCATGGCTGGGCTATTGGCTATGCGGTACGGACCGTGAGCGCTTCCAGCCGTTTGTGCGGCCAGGGTCTTGCCCACTCCCCGCTCACATAGTTTGGCGAACCGTAACCTTCCGCGTTTCCATTGCTTCCAGATCACGGATCGCAGCCTGCGCCGTATCCATTGATCCAGTGCCTGCAGCACTGAGGGCGTCTCACAGAAGCCGAAGTAGCCCTGCCAACCCCGTAAATAGTCGGCCAGCTCCTTCGTCATCCGTTCGAGACTGATACCCCGCGTCCGTCCCGTAAGCTCACGCACCTTCTGCTTGAAACGCAGCACAGCCTTGGGGGCGATACGCCGCTTGGGCTCGCGTGCCTGCGTGAAGCTGAAGCCGAGAAACTTACGTTCTGCCGACCGCGCTACCGCACTCTTCTGCTCGTTGACCTTGAGCTTGAGCCGTCGGGTGATGAAGCCCGTGATACTCCGCTTCACCCGCTCGCCTGCCCGTTGGCTGCCGACGTAGATGTTGCAGTCGTCCGCATACCGCACGAAGCAGTGCTTGCGCCGTTCCAGCTCTCGATCCAGGTCGTCGAGCACCCGGTTCGACAGTAGTGGCGAGGGTGGTCCGCCTTGTGGCGTGCCCTCCTCCACCGGACCCACCAACCCGTTCTCCATCACGCCCGCCGTGAGGAACGCCCGCACCAGCTTGAGCACCCTCCTGTCGGCGACTGGTTGTTCTGCCGCTTGTCGCTCATCGAGTCGCGCCGCCTAATGGCCGCTTCCTTCCGTTTGGGCCTTCGCCGCTTGCGCCGCTACTATGCCCGCTGCTGACTTCTGCTGCACGCTCAGAAGGGATTGCTCCCTCCTCAGTCCCGATTCCGGGACATGCAGCAGACCTCCCGAGGTAAGTTCGACCGCCTTCCACGCGCCACCGCCAGATTTACAACCAGCGCCCTTGATGGATATGGACTTCGCGATCACTAGCCCGCTCGTCCGGCACCGTATGCCTCGTATCTGGTTCTTGTCCATCGGCTCGCGTCTTTGCTCCACGCTTCTTTGCTCCACGCTTCTTTGCTCCACGCTTCTTTCAGACCACGCCTCACGACGACGCCCTTGCGCTTCGCTATCCCTTCTCCTCCATCCGGATGGGAAGAGGACTTCCACCTCCAAGCTGTCAAACATGCTCGGCACACCAAGAAAAAGCCGGAGCTGGTTGGCTCCGGCTAACAAAGTGAGCTACAGAAAAATTAGCGATTCAACTTGCGACGAAAAGCGCCGAATGCTCCAACCAATCCGGTGCCGAGCAACAATAGTGAGCTGGGCTCTGGAGTGGAGGGGCCGCCACTAAGGATTTGGAAGGCGCCCTGGTTCGTAACGCCGCCATCGTTCCAAGTCATACCACCGTCCGTAGAGAAATCAAGTTGGCCGTTAGTGCTGTTGCTGAAGTTCCAAGCTCCCCACGTCGTGGAGGTGAAGCTTGTGGGTGAGACGATCAGCCAGTAGTTCTCGCCGGTGACGACGGGGATTGAAAGACCCGCTTGGGACATCAACCCACAGCAGCCTCCAAAATCCTGGGGGCTCGACAGGGTCCACGACCCCAGTACCGTTCCCGTTGGCGAGTTGCCCTCGACAAGGCTCATGATGAACGAATTGTCGCCCGTCACCCAGCCGACACCAGCGTCAATCTCGCTGACATTGCCGTTGGCCGTGACCTGGAACTCCTCGGCTACTGATTGGTAAAAGCCGACGGTGCCTGTACCGGCGATTGTCCAGCCTGTGCCAGCCTGATAAAGGTTGCCCGCAGGGCCCAAGTTGCTATACAACGTGCTGCCGGCCATGGCCGGCAAACTGCCGACGCAAAGAGCGAGCGCCAGCAAACATAACATCCGTCCAGATTTCTTCAAGTTAGTATCCTCCGCGGTTGAGAGTCTTGATTCGCGAAATTCAACTTATCTCGAACACCTTGCGGTGCTCAGGTAGGGGCAAACTACGCAAAGGGCGCCGTGAACTAAAGATCGCGGGTGCCTGGTTCATCCGTCACGAAAGTGTCATCAAATAGCTAACACGCGTCCCGAGACGGAACCATGTAGTGACCAATGCAATTCTGTCTCCAGATTAACTCATTGAAGAATATGACAAATAAACCTCCTGCGTCTACAGGCGTGCAAACACTTGCACTTCAGTGCCAGATTACTTCCTCCGTTCCCGCTCACCGAGCCTCCTCGAGAAGGTCGTGATGCTGGTTAGCCAATCAGTGGGCCTGGGGAAGCGCAGACCCCTTGCCGCCAGTGCGGCGGCGCGGCTCCAACTCGGCGGCGGCGCTGCAAGCGCCCGTCAGGGAATCGTTAGCCTGCCGCCTTCGCCCATGTTCACGTTGCGGCGTTGACCCTGATATTCGTACGTGACTTGCAGGTTCTTGGGCTGGTTGAAGGCCGGATCTCCGCCCATGGTGCTGTTATTCGCCAGCACGCTGAGACGGTTGTTGCGCACCATGCTTTGCAGGCGGCTGGTGACGTCCTTCCTGCGGCCCCCAGCCCCGTAGCTGGCCTGCACGATGTTGAGGTTCCGGTACCCATTGCCCGGGAAATTACCCGGATAACCGCCTCCCGTAAACTGCCGGGAGTTGACGGTCTGTCCTTCCTTGTAGATGAAGTCCTGCATTTTCCCGCCTCCGTTGCGGGCATGGATGCGCAGGACCTTGTCCGCGCCACGGGCTGGATCGCCACCCATGGTGGTATTGTTCACCCGGAAGTCAGGGCCGTTCACCAGCCGCCGGACCGTGTTGGTCACATCCATGCGATTATTGCTGACGCCATAATCGGCGCTCATCACCTGCCAGCTTTGGGCCGCAGCCTCGGTGGAACCCAGTACCGCGCAAGTCGCAACCGCAAGGACACTCAATAGCATTCTGGCAACACGCATGGAATTTGTTGTCTCCTCAGACGGTTTTTCAGTCGCCCGCTCCGTCGTCACCCAGAGCGAGGAAGGTCGCACCCGGTTTGTCATTTTGAGCGAGGCGCGAGCCATGCGTCAAGAATTGCCTCCACCGCCGCAGCGGCGTTTTCCGCAGCAGTGTACCTGGACGGACGATTGCGCACTCGCAAAAATATCGCGGGCTTGTTGGGCGGAGGAATGCTGGCCGGTCGTTCGGAGTTAAGGGCTGGCGGCATCTCGCTGCATCCGGCCCCGCCTTCAACAGTTAACATTTTTTGTCTTTTCCCCCTGTCTCTGCGGGTGTATAAAACTACGCACGACATAACTGGGGTGTGGACCTGCGCTTTCGTAATATCGCAGTGCGGCACTCGTTATGCAGCTCTAGGTAGGGTGCCCGCCCATGCCCGGTACCTACCAGGCCTGCAGTTCTTCAACCGGATTGAGCGCACGTGACTGACCCTCAATCCCGCGAAAGGAAATCAGCGATGAACGAGTTGGTGCAGTTGATACAACAGAAGACTGGCCTGTCGCAAGACCAGGCCCAGCAGGTTGTGAACACGGTTATTGGATTCCTCAAAGGAAAGTTACCCGGCCCCTTGGCCGCCGGCCTGGACGACGTGCTGGGCACGAGCGCAAGCGGTGCTGCTGCCGGTGGTTCCAGCGGAGAGTCGGCAGTCGGGGGTGCGGCCGAGTCCTTAGTGGGCGATCTCTTCAAGAAGAAGGATGCATAGTACCGCCAACAGCGATTCGCCAGTTGAAACGGCATCGCACCCCAGCCATACCAATAACGAAAGCGCTCTAAAGCAGGGCCGCCCCGTCAACCGATGGAGGTTGCGTCCGCTTGCCGCCGCGCCTGGATCTCGATGTACACGTTAATCAGTGACACGGCCGCGGGCGTGACCCCAGGGATTCGACTGGCCTGTCCCAAGGTGCCCGGGCGGACGCGCGTGAGCTTTTCATTCATCTCCCGCGACAGGCCGCTGACCTTCCCGTAGTCGAACCAAGCGGGAATCAGGCGCTGCTCGGAGCGCTTCAACCGCTCGATGGCTTTGCTCTGCTGGTCGAGGTAGCCCGAGTACTTGATCTCGGTCTCGACCGACTTCAGCTCGTTTCGGATTTCCGCCGGGAGGCGGAAATCAGCGGCTAGGGGATAGGGACCAGGGGATGGCGCAGAATCCCCGTCTTTCGAGCTCGTACTGGACGCTATCTCGTGAATCGGGCTTTGAAAGGGCATGGCTTCAGCCATGCCGTCAACGGCCTTTATTGAAGCGGGCTTTAGCCCCTGAGGTACCTCGCCTTGTTCCGCTCCGGTATTCATGAGGCTTCTATCCACTATCCACTGACCACTATCCACTCTCTTGAAGAACTCCGGCATCAACTTCGCCAGCAACGGTGCCATTTCCTCAATCTGCACCTGCGGACGCTTTAACAGTTGCGCCAGCGTCAAGCCGAGTGCACCATCCAACTTGCCAGTCCGAACCCCATCGTTTTCACTCGAAACTTGAAACTCGAAACTTGAAACTGCTTCCAGCATCTCACCATTCACCCGGGTGCGCTCCAGCAAATCGCGCATGGCCTGCATGCGCTCCTGCTTAGCCTGATGATCGGCCCATGCGCCATCGTTAATCAGTCCCACACGGCGTCCATGCGGCGTCAGCCGGCGGTCAGCATTATCGATACGCAAGTGCAGCCGGAACTCCGCGCGCGAGGTGAACATGCGGTAAGGTTCGTTGGTCCCCTTGCTGATGAGATCGTCGATCAGGATGGCGGTATAGGCCTCGGTGCGGTCGAGAATCAGTGGCGGCTCGCCCTTAACCTTCAGCGCTGCGTTGATGCCCGCCATGATGCCCTGGCACGCTGCTTCTTCATAACCGCTGGTGCCGTTGATCTGCCCCGCCAGAAATAGGCGCGCGATCTTCTTGGTCTCCAGCGTGCGTTGCAGTTCCGTCGGGTCGATGGAGTCGTATTCGATGGCGTAACCCGGACGCAGCATCTCGGCGTTCTCCAGGCCGGGGATCGATTTGATGATCGCGACCTGCACGTCAATCGGCAGCGAGGTGCTCATGCCGTTGACGTAAATCTCGTGCGTGTTCAGCCCTTCGGGCTCGAGGAAGAGCTGGTGCGTCTCCTTGTCGGGAAACTTGACGATCTTGTCTTCGATCGACGGGCAATATCGCGGTCCGATACTTTGGATCTGCCCGCTGTACATGGGCGAGCGATGCACGTTTTCGCGGATGATGCGGTGCGTCTCCGGCGTGGTGAACGCGATGTAGCACGGCACCTGCTTGTCGTGGTGCGCCACCCGCCGCGTGCGGAAGCTGAACGGCGTGGGATCGTCGTCGCCGGACTGCACTTTAAACTTCGACCAGTCGATGCTGCGTCCATCGAGACGCGGTGGAGTGCCGGTCTTCAGGCGGCAGCCCCGCAGGCCAAGCGCCTTCAACGATTCGCCTAGCAGTACCGCGTTGGGCTCGCCGCTGCGTCCGGCAGGATACTGCTGCTCGCCGCAATGGATGAGCCCGTTCAGAAATGTTCCGGTGGTAATAATGACCGCCTGCGCGGATACGGTGCGCCCGTCGCGCAGCTTCACCCCGCGAACGATGCGGATGGATTTACGCTCTTCGCTTTGAAGGGGCACGCCTTCAGGCGTGCCGTTAACCGTTCCCCCATTATCGGGAGTGGGCTTCAGCCCACGACACTCCTCCACGATCAACTCCGCCACTTCCGCTGGGTGCCCCGTTCTAGCCATCTTTTGGCTAGGGCGGGGACTTTCCTCCACCATCAACTCCGCCACTTCCGCCTGCTTGATGTGGAGGTTGGGCTCCGATTCCAACAACTCGCGCATCTTCAACCGGTACTGCTGCTTGTCGCACTGCGCTCGCGGAGACCACACTGCCGGCCCGCGTGACGTATTCAACAACCGGAACTGGATGCCGACCGCGTCCGTCACCTCGCCCATGATGCCGCCCAGGGCGTCAACTTCGCGCACCAGATGTCCCTTGGCAATTCCGCCGACAGCGGGATTGCACGACATCTGCGCAATGAGGTCGAGGTTGAGGGTGTAGAGTCCGGTCTTCAGGCCCATGCGTGCCGCCGCCATGGCGGCCTCGCATCCGGCGTGCCCGGCGCCGACCACCACCACGTCGTAAGTTTCGGTGAATGCAGATATCGGCTGCAAAGCAAACTACCCCACATGGCCGCCAGAGCGGCTGGATGAATCTATTCTAGCGGAGGCGGTGCCCTGCGCAGAAAGTCAACATTTACCCTTCGCGGCCTCTTGCGGGCAGAGCGGATCTTAAGCGCTTGCCCGGAGCGCAGCCGAAGATGCCGCGTTCGAGCTCTCGTCACTATTGTCATTCTGACCGAGGACTTCAGTCCGAGTGTTCATGGGCCTGCGGCCCACCCAAGAAGATGAAAATCGGCTAGGCCAATCGTACGATAGCTGAGGCGTGGAACGGTAAAGGCCGTCTCCGCTCTGGATGACTTGAGGCCGTGTCCGAGTCTGGCCTGGAAGATGCGTTTTGAACCGATGAGTGTGCGCTGCTCATCCCGCCCGGCGGGAGGGGCAGTGGCGCGTGACAGTGCGTAATGTCTGAGGCCGCACCTTCTACCCTTCCCCGCCAGGAGGAAGCTATGGGATATAAGGTAGCGGGCATCGACGTACATAAGAAAGTGCTGATGGTGGTGGTGTGCCAAGTCGGCGCGGAGCAAGAGCCGGAACGCCGCCGATTTGGAACCACTCACAGCGAATTGCAGCGCTTGTCCCTTTGGCTGCGGCAGCAAGCGGTGGACGAAGCCGTGATGGAATCGACCGCGCAGTACTGGAAGCCGGTGTGGTACGAGTTGGAGCCGTACCTGCGTTTGCAACTGGCGCAGGCCTACTCCAATCGCGCTCCACGTGGCCGTAAGCATGATTTTAAAGACGCCGAACGGCTGGTGCGGCGGCTGGTAGCCAACGAGTTAGATCTCAGCTTCGTACCCAGCGGCGAGCAGCGCACGTGGCGAACCCTGACCCGGATGAAAGTGCAGCTCAGCCGCGAGCAGTCGCGACTGCATAGTCAACTGGAGTGTCTGCTGGAGGAAATGGGGATCAAGCTGTCCAGCGTGATCAGCGATCTGCTGGGGGTCAGCGGCTATCGTATCCTGCGGGCTTTGGCTGACGGCCAGACCGACCCGGCGAAGCTGGCGGCCTTGGGCGATGAGCGGCTGCGCTGTAGCCAGGCCCAACTCATCGATGCTTTGAGCGGCCATCCCCTGCCCCTGCATCTCCAACTGCTGGGCCTTTATCTGGACCGCTACCAAATGATGGCCAAACAGATCGAGCAGCTCAACCGCATGATCGCCGAGGCCATGCAGGCGGAGCCGGCAGCAGCGGCAGCGGTGCTTCGCCTGGCCGAGGTTCCCGGCTTCGGAGCCGACTCGGCGCAGCAGGTGATCGCCGAAGTGGGCGCGCAGGCCAGCACCTTTGCCTCGGCCGCCAACTTGACCTCGTGGGTGGGGACCTGCCCCGGACAACAGGAAAGCGCCGAGCAGAACCACAGTAGTCGCTGCGCCAAAGGCAATCGCTACCTGCGTCGCATCCTGAATCAGGCAGCGCATGCGGCGGTGAAGAAGAACGGCAGTCATTTTCAGGCGGTGTTCCGTCGCCTGCTGCCCCGCCTGGGCTACAAGGCCGCGATCTGGGCCGTCGCTCATCGCCTCTGTCGGCTGGTGTGGAAAATCCTGCATGAGGGAGTGCAATTCGTAGAGCAAGGCAGCGACCCTGATCCCCGCAAGAAACACCAACGCGCCCTGAAACTGCTGCGCCTGCTACGCCAGCTTGGTTATGAAGTGGAGGCCAAACCGGCCCCCGTAAACTTAGCCGCAGCTACGGGGTGATTTTCGACAGTGTCGGCTGGTGTGGAAAATCCTGCATGAGGGAGTGCAATTCGTAGAGCAAGGCAGCGACCCTGATCCCCGCAAGAAACACCAACGCGCCCTGAAACTGCTGCGCCTGCTACGCCAGCTTGGTTATGAAGTGGAGGCCAAACCGGCCCCCGTAAACTTAGCCGCAGCTACGGGGTGATTTTCGACAGAGCGGAGGGACCTGCTTTCCCGACTCGGCCGCACTGTCCTAAAATGTGTTCATGGCAAACACTCCGACTACGACCTTCAGCATCCGTCTGAAAGCGGATACCAGGAAGCGGCTGGCGAAGCTGGCAGAGGCTTCCGCCCGGAGCTCGAACTTCCTCATCGCCGATGCGGTGGAGGCTTACGTCGCCGACCAGGAGCGCTTGCTGGCGGATATCCGGCAGGCCGACCGCCAGATCAAGCACGGCCACTATATTAAGCACGAGGATATGAAGGCCTGGCTACTGTCCTTGGGCACCAATAAGGAATTACCCCCGCCGAAGTGCGTTTGGGAAACATAGCTGCCGTCCCGTTCCCCTTCGGAACGTCCCTCTCAACATCCGTTCCCATTCGGAACCGTCACCCTCGCCTCGTGAAACTCTCTGCCCACTCACTCTGCACTCTTTTGCACATCTCTCAGCGCCCATTTCGACACGCGTCACTCAAGCCCCAGACTTCACGCCATTTGCGCGCGCCACACAATTGGCGTCTGACGTGCTTTTATACAAAGCGATTGTCCGAACCCACCCCAGTGCATTCGGCCATGACGAGGAAAACGAGAAAGGAACCTTGTTATGAAAAAGAATGTTCTGGGAGCCATCGCGGTTCTATGCTGTGCACTTGCCTTTGCCACTCGCTCGCAGGCGGACGCCTTCTCCTTCAACTATTTCGGTGACGGAGTCGCCGTCAGCGGCACGCTGTTTGGCGACAGCAACGGAAACGGTACCTGGACCGTAACCGGCATCGCCGGCACCTACAACGGAATTGCGATCGCCGGTATCGTGCCTCTGGGCGTCGACCCCAGCTACATCTACAACAACCTGCTCTACTACCCAGCCGATCCGCTGTTCGTGGATAACGACGGCATCCTGTTCAATGTCCCCGGCGTCGGCGATGTGAACTTGTATTACGATCCCAGCTTCGGATACGGCAACATTACCGGAAGCCTCAACCGTGGATTCGTGACCACCGCTGTGACTCTGGATTACTCGCCCGCGCCCGAACCGGCCACCTTGGGCTTGTTGGGAACTGGCATTCTCGGAACTCTCGCGGTGGTTCGCCGCCGGGAATCACGCCTGGCCCACAGCCGGCATTCGTAACAGCGTACTGCAGTGCCGGAGAGGCGCAGAGCCGTCAAACAGGCAGGGACGGCTCTTGCGCCTCCTCCGTTTTCAGGCAGATTCACGAAGCGATCAAAGCCCTACAGCAGTTTCACTCTTGGCGTATAGGCAACGGGTGGAGCACGCCCTTCAGGCGTGCATGACTGCCTGCAGCTTTTAAAGAGCGCTTTAGCGCCTGACCTAAATTTTTCTCTGTTACCTCAGTGGATGAATGTAACTCCGCCGCATCCTGAGGTCGGCATGAGAATTTTCCTTCTGTCATCCTGAGAGTGGGCGAACACATTTTCCCTCTGTCATCCTGAGCGCAGGCGGCGCCGGGTTTGCGCCGCCGGAGCCGAAGGACCTGCGGTTTGTAATTCCTGCCTCGTCAGTCTGTTTTGCGAGCCGGATGCGAAGAACCACCATTCCTCTGTCACCCGAGCACAGTCGAAGCGCCTCTCTGCCCGGTCAATCCTCAGCCCGCAGGGCGTCACAATCGTAGCCCCGGACGTAAGTCCGGGGTACAGCGCGTTGAATCAAACGAGTCCCGTCAGGACGGCACAGCTCTCGCAACCCCGGAAGCCCCCGCAAAATATTTAGGACCGAATCCTCCCAGAATAATGTACTTTCTTAACCACCGAACATGGCGAATCCGGAACATCTCGGAAAGCTGAACGAGGGCGTCGAAGCCTGGAACCACTGGAAGGCGGGCCGCGCTATCTTCGCCGATCTGAACGGAGCCGATCTTTCCGGCAAGGACTTGTCCGGAGCCGATCTGCGCGGCGCAAACTTTGAAGGCGCAAACTTGCGAGGAGCGAAACTCGGTTCCGGCACATTGCTTTGGAACGCCAACCTTTCCCGCGCCGATCTCTATCAAGCCAACCTGAGCGGCGCTGAGTTGCAGGATGTCAACTTCACCGGTGCTGACCTGTTCGAAGCCAAGTTGCGTGAAGCCAATCTGCAAGGCGCCGACCTCACCGGCGCCAACGGAGGATTGCAAACCGAACAACTTGCCGGCGCCAATTTGACCGGCGCCAAGCTGCCCGAACCACTCAAGAAATTGTATGACGGGTTGGATAACGTTAAGGGCATCTCCGAGAGCGCGCGCAAGATTTTCCTGGCGGTCCTGGCGGGATGTCTTTACTGCTGGCTGACGATTGCCACCACCACCAACGTCAATCTCATAACCAATCGAGCTTCTTCGCCTCTGCCCATCATCCAGACCCCAATTCCCATCGTCGGATTTTATATAGTGGGACCGTTGCTGGTGCTCTGCGTCTATTTCTACTTCCACTTCTATCTGCAAAAGCTCTGGGAGGAACTCGGCTCTCTACCAGCGGTCTTTCCCGACGGACGGCCTCTTCACACGAAAGTCGATCCCTGGCTGCTGAACGACCTCGTGCGATCGCACCTGCCCAAGCTGAATGTTGACCGTCCGTTCCTGTCGTATCTCCAGTTATGGATTTCGGTCTTGTTGGCGTGGTGGGTGGTGCCCATCACGTTGCTCCTGTTCTGGGGACGCTACCTCAGGCGGCACGAATCGATTGGAACGGCTTTTCATGTGGCGCTCTTCGTCGTTTCGCTAGTGGCAGGCGTCTGTCTTTATCGGCTCGCTTTGACAACGCTACACGGAGACGAACGAAGGCCGTTCACGTTGAAGGGAAGCCTGGGTCCGTTCACCTGGAGGGGGACCAGCCGTCGGAGGCGCCTATTAGCCGGTCTTGCCGCTCTTGGACTTCCGACTCTGCTGGGTGCAAGCTTGATACCACCTTCTCATTTTGTGCTGAAGGCGACTCTTCTAATCGGCGGCATCTCGCTCGTGGCTGTCGGTTGTGTCTATTGGCTCGCAGTTGCCATAATCGGTCTCTACGAACTTACGGTTGCCAAGATGCGTGGAGGCGAACGAAAGTCGTTCATGGCGCTGACCAAGACAGTAGCCCTCGCGCTCGCCGCGGCAGTTGTGTTCACGCTAGTTTCTCGGGAAGCGGGAGGGGGAACACCCAATTCTTCTGCACTGGAGGCGCTGGACCTTCTCGGCTATTCGGCGTTTGCAAATCTCGCGGGTGCCGAAGTTTCTCAGAAAAAACCGACATCGAATGGAAAGAACGATAAGGATCCAGATTCCGTCATCGGAGCCCAATTGCAGACAACTAATCTTCGATATGCGTTGGCGGAGTATGCCTTCCTAGTTGGCGCAGACCTGAGCCATGCAGACCTTAGCGGTGCCGACTTGCGAGGTGCCCAACTCACCAGAGCCGATCTAACCGGTACTATCCTGACCCGTGCGAACCTGAGCGGTTCCGACCTAAGTGGGGATGCCCATCTGGGAGGCGCCAAACTCGACGGATCTGATCTGACCGGAGCCAATCTCACCCATGCGATCCTGAGTGGCGCTGATCTCGACGGTGCCGACCTCAGCGGAGCCTACCTGAGCGGTGCTGACTTCAGTGGCGCGCACCTCCACGGTGCCGACCTCAGCGATGCCGATCTCATCGGTGCCCATCTAGACGGAGCTGATTTGGGGAGTGCCGACCTCAGGTATGTCAAGCTAGGAAAGTACTCGGGGATGTGCGTTATGTGCCGGGCCGATCTCACCTTGGCCGACTTACGGCACATCGCGAATTTAAGCCCTGAGCATGTGAAGGGAGCCGCCCATTGGGAACTGGCTCTCTACGATGAGGGGATACGCATAGCCCTCGGGCTTCCCGACGGCCACAACGAACAGGTCGAAGAACAGCGGAAGAAGCAAAGGAATCTTCAGCAGAAGCAGAATACGAGCCAACCTGCGCCCAAATCTTCGTCGCAAGAACGATAGCGATCCTCTCTGACGCCGTCCCCGATCTAACAAATCGCACTCCTTTCCTAACTGGCGCTCACTCGTTGTCCGCAATTTTCTGCAGCTTCCCCACCGGCAGCACGGCATTCATCGACCCCGACCGAAATCCCTCGAGATCGAGCGTCACATACGTAAACCCCAGCGCCTTGAAGATTCGCGTGAACTCGTCAGCCATCTCCATGGTCATGGCCCGCGGCAATTCTTCGCGCGCAATTTCGATGCGCGCGATCTCGCCGTGATGACGCACGCGCACCTGGCGGAAACCAAGCTCGCGCAACGCATCTTCACCCTGCTCCACCGCCGAGAGCGCTTCCCTCGTCACCGCGCGACCGTACTCGATCCGGGAGGACAAACACGCCGACGCAGGTTTGTCCCAGATACGTAGCCCGGCTTGCGATGCCAGTTGCCGGATGTCCGCCTTGGTCAATCCCGCTGCAAGCAACGGTGCGGCCACATGATGCTGTCGGGCTGCCTGCTGGCCGGGACGGAAGTCGCTCTGGTCGTCAATGTTCACGCCGTAGGCAATGGCATCGAACCTCAACGCTTGCCGCCGCTCTTCCATCACGGTGAACAGTTCGTCTTTGCAGTGATAGCAACGCGCACCATCGTTGCGCTGATATTCGGGCCGCTCCATCTCCTCGGTGGCTACCACGCTCAGCGGTATGCCCTGTTCCTCGGCGAAGGCAACGGCATCGCGCATTTGCGACCGCGCCAGGCTGGGAGAATCGGCCATCATCGCCAGCATATCGCCGCCCAGCTCGCGGTGCGCCGCCCAAGCCAGGAATCCGGAATCCACTCCCCCGGAATAGGCCACCAGCAAACGGCCGAGAGAGCGCAGGTGTTCCGTCAGCGCGCGTGATTTGGCCGCAAGAACCTCAGGTTCGATGGGAAGGTTGGAATGCACCGCAGACATCGTTCAATTGTAAGACACCTGCCGGGATCAACAGGTTGCGCTAGAGCAGTTTCGCAAATAGGTGTGTCCGGTTTGCACGGGTAGTGCGGGCCTTCAGGCCCGCCTATAAGGACAAGGAGAAAAATCGCTTAAGCCGCTGAGGTCGACGACCTCAGCGGCTTAAGCGAGGCCTTTTGGGCGCGGCGAACGCGGCGCTGAAGCGCCGCACTACCCGAACGGGCTATACACTAATCCCGGTTGCGCGCTAATACAGCCTTTGTATCCGCCGGATGGTGCCGAACGTCCCAATGTTGGAAAGGCTGAACGAGAAGCGATAACTGTTCTCCGTACTGACCGCGGGAGCGTAAGCCCAGCGCGTATATTCGAACGCGATGCCACAGCAGTCCCAGTTGTAGTTGGTCTGGACGGTTGCCGACTGGACGAAACTGAGCCGGTCATCGATTCCAACAGAAGCCGCGCCACTGAATCCTTTTTGGCCGACATTCCCGTACTGCAGCATGATCCGGTACTGGTTGTAGATGGCGAGACCTAGCGTCGGTTGGCCGGCGATGGGGAACGTTTCCGCCGGCTCACGCAT
The DNA here is from genome assembly GCA_963794545.1 of uncultured Acidobacteriaceae bacterium. GTDB lineage: Bacteria > Acidobacteriota > Terriglobia > Terriglobales > Acidobacteriaceae > Bog-257. The sequence continues at coordinate 683,448 of CAWCEH010000003.1, read as the reverse complement.
ATAGGTTTGCCCCCCCGCCAGGTACCACTTGCCACTGTCGCCAAGCCTGTGGCCAACTACAAGGGTGCTGGCATTCAGCTGACGCAGCACGGGATCATAATCCACCGCCCAGGTGGCGTCGGTTTTTGCGTCCTGCAGCCGGAGACGGGAGATGATGGGCGAAAATCGGCGCGGTTGCGTAAGAAACGCAATGCCTGTGAAATCCACGGTACTGTCGAAGACGTTACGCTGACCGGGCACCAACGCTCCGCCAAAAGTCGGGTCGAAGAAGTACTTCTGCGCAAGCTCCCAGGTGATGAATTCACGCGCTGGACCTTGCGTGTCATCGCAGGTATCGGATTCCGCTCCGGTGGTCTTCTTGGCCGCGAGGTCCTTTTCCTGCGAAAGAAGCGCGTATTTCGGATGCTGAAAACATTCGCCCGTCGATTTCGTTTTCTTGGCAAACAGACGGTTGACCACGCCGTATTCCACTTCATTGGTGTCGGCCAGAATGTCGCGCTGGTCGAATCGAATGATCTGGCTGAAGTTGTCGATGCCTGTCTGGTAGCGATAAACAACCTTCGGTTCGATCGTATGCTTCATCACATAGCCAAAGAATTTGCGATCGAAAATCTTTGATAGCGTTGGCGGCCTGACTTCCATCGCCGCGGCCAGAACGTTGCGGTTGATCGGATCGCTGATCGCCTTGCCCACCGCAACCTCGCCGCCAGCCTGTAACCGCTGCGTGTAATAGGTCTCGCGCACCCCCGCCTCCGGTCGAAAAGTCCAGCCATGAAGAAACGTAGGCAGGGCAAAGTAGGGATGGGCGTCGAGGCGGCCGACCACCGGGGCCGTCTCAAATCCTATCTCGTTCCGGGAAACGCCTTCCGTAGCTATGTCATAGGCGTACACCAGGTTGGAGCGGCTGAAGGGACGTTCCACCGAGGAAAATTCGAGCGTCGGAATGTGCGCGATATCGATCACCTCTCCCGGCGTTGTGCTCTGGTACGACTGATAAAGTCCGGACTGGAACCCCAGCGCGTATCCATTCCAGTTCTTGCTGAGAAATCCATAGGAGCGGACCTCGGAGGTGATCGAGTACACCGTAAAGCCTTGGGCGAACGCGACACGAAACAAGTAAGAGCTGAGATAGTCAACCGAGAGCACCCCGCGAAAACCGTCAGGCAGCAGGATCGTTCCGTTTGCTCTCAATTCCTGGCCACCCTGGTTCTGTCCGGGGTTCGGTTGCCCCTCGGGGACGCCCTTGTTGTCAATCACTCCGAAATATTCGGCCTTGAACTGGTACTTGTAGCCGACGGAGCGAAAGATCGCGTGTTGCGCCCATCCTCGTGCGGAGTAGAGCGAGGCTCCGATGGTGGCGTCATTGCTCCGATTGATCGCCCAATAAAACCCGTCTCCTACGATGGTTCCCCGGGTGCTGGACTGCCCAACAATGGGAATAAGAAAGCCACTCTGGCGTCCGAAGTTATCCGCCGGGTGTTCGACCCAGGGAAAATAGAAGACGGGAATGCCGTGGATGCGCAAGGTGGCGTGATGCATGGTGGCTTCGGCCCCCATCTCCACGTATGCGGTCTGGGAATTGAACTGCCACTTGGGCTTCGGAAACTGGCAGGACGTGATGTAGCCCTGGTTGACCTTGTAATGGTCAGGGTCTAGCTTGTCCACCACCTTCCCGGTGAAGAAGAAAGGAGTCGAGGAAGTAAGGAACATATCTCTGTTCTTCACCTTGACTCCACTCGATCCGACTACGTCGTAAAAGATCCCCGTGTCGCGGCTAACATCGTAGGTGGCGTGCGTCCCCACCAGACGGTCGTCGTGCGGGCCGCCCTCGAAAATCACGTGTCCGTTGGCCGTGACCTGCCCCGTGGTGGAATCGTAAGTGACTTGGTCGGCGTGCAGCGTGTAGGTGCGGAACCGCATCACGACGTGGCCGCGGGCCTTGTAGATGTCCTGGTTCTTTTCCTGTTCGTCGCCGCGGATCAGCACTTCATCCCGGCCCAGGGCGACATTCATCGACGGACGCGGAGGCCCCAGTTCCTGGTCCTCGCTGCCCGACTGAATCACCTGCTGAATGATCTGTTCGGTTTGTTTGTCTTCCTGCCCGGTATCGGTTTTTACCGTGACTTCGGGCCTGGCCGGCGGGAGTTGCGCCGCGGGCTCGGCCTCGGAGGTTGCGTCGTCCGGCAATTGTGGCTTGCCAGCAGTCGCGGAGACCGAAGCCGGATCGGATGAACTTGGCTGGGGCTCGGCTTGCGCCCCACTATTCGGCGGCTCCCCCGGACGCAACTGGCTGGTTAACATGCCGGGGAGCAGAAACAGATGACATGCCAACAGCGCCGTGATAATCATTCGAGTGCGGGCAATCATCGAGAAGCGGGCGTCCCCTCACCGGGTTCGATTGAATTGAGCAGAACCTTGCAACTTAGCACGTTGCCTACGAAGAGGTAAAACGCCACCTGCTTGCGCTGGTTCCACGCTGCTCTGGACTTTCTCCTTAACCCGCTCGATGTCCACTGGTTGCGCCATTCTCGCGATCGAGTGCACAGCTTGCCGCGCCTTGTGGACGCGAGCCGACGGCCTCCTTTTCTCATTTTCATTCGTGAATCACCCGTGCTCTCGTGTGTAAGCGCACCATGCGCATTGCCAGGGAAGCGGGTAGAAGGAATAGTTGCGCTACCACATGACCGACCAGCAAACCTTGCGTTCTGAAGCATCGGGCAATTCATCGCCGGCCGCCAACGACATCTGGCGGAAAGAAATTCACGCCCGCGTGTCCGGCTACCGTACCCGCCGCGGCCGCCGTATCGAGGGAGCGTTTAGCATGCGCTTTCCCTTCCCGCCGCTTGAACCCGATGTGTCCAGCTCGGTTGCCATCGCATCGGGGGAACCGGCGGACCAGGGACCGTTCGGGGAAGCCAGCGCTGCGGCCGCTGCCCAAACCTCCGCAACCGAGGCTGCCGTCGCTGAGATCTGCCATGTCGAACCGGAACTGGCCGCTGCGGAGCCAGAAGTAGTCACGACGGAGCCGGAGATTTTGCCTACGGTAGTCCTCGCGCTTCCTGCGATGGTGCTCGAGCCTGAACCGGCGGCGCCCCTGGCGTCGGCGCTCGATCCGGAACCGCCACCGGCTCCCCTACCGCGCCCCAAGCCTCAGCGCAAGGTCATCGCCTTCCCGCGCCAGGCGCAGGGCGCTCCGGAAACGCTCCACCGTCTGGCCGATCCGGTTCTGCCGGAACAGCCGCGCATTCTTGATGTGCCTGAGGAACTGGAAGCCCTGCCCACTACTCCTTTCCTCGACGGATTGCAGTTCGGACCCAATGTCCAGCCAGTCGTCGGCGCCCATGCGGACAGCGTGGAGCTTCCTTTTCGGGCTGCCGGTAGGGCCCACCGGCTGTATGCGGCTTTGCTCGACGGTGCCCTCGTTGCTGCGGGCACGGCCATCTTCGCAGCCGTCGGACACCAGATGCTGCCCAAGCTGGTCTTCACCAAGCCCGTGTTGTTGACGGCAGCCGCCCTGCCCGTACTGTTATGGGCAATCTATCACTACCTGTTGCTGGTGTATGGCGGAGCCACTGCGGGCATGCGTATAGCCAAGATTCGCCTCAGCACCTTCAAAGGAAAATCGCCTTGTTTGCGCGACCGGCGTCATCGCGTCATGGCTCTCTATTTCTCCACGGCCTCCTTCGTGATGGGCTTGCTCTGGGCGTTCGTAGATGTGGATGCCCTGTGTTGGCACGATCGCATCAGCCGAACTTATTTGATCGATCGAGAGTAGCCACGCCAGCGAAAGTTGTGGAGCGCTGTCTGGTCTCGCAATTCCGAGTTGTCATCACGAACGGCCGTTAGAGCGTGTGCGAGAACTCGCTTTGAGTCGGCACGGTGGAACGATCGCCCAAGCCCTAGCCCAGTTTCGCAATAGCTGTGTCCGGTTTGCACGGGTAGTGCGGGCCTTCAGGCCCGCGTATACGGCAAGAAGAAAAATCGCTTAAGCCGCTGAGGTCGACGACCTCAGCGGCTTAAGCGTGGCCTTGGGGGTGCGGCGAACGCGGCGCTGAAGCGCCACACTACCCGAACGGGCGGATACACTAATCCCGAAACCGCTCTAGCCCCGCAGGGGCGGAATTGCTTTTAGCCCAGGACGTAAGTCCTGGGTAAAGCGGGAAAAATTGGCGAGTCCCTTTAGGGACGGCACAGTTCTCACCCACCTCCTTTAGAGCGATTTTCGAATTGCTGTATCCGCCAAGCTCGGGTAGAGCGGCGCTTCAGCGCCGCGTCAACGCCGCTCTATTTGCGCGGCTTTCAGCCCGCTGCATCGCAGTGGGCTGAAAGCCTAAACTTCGGAGGCGCAGCCTGGACGCGGACCTGAAGGTCCGCTCTACCCGGATACATCTACCTCGAAACCGCTATAGCCGTGAGAAATCTGCTGTTTTCCCAAGCCGCCGTTCCTGGCGCAAACAGCAGCTTCCGCGCTTGCCTCGCAACAACAATTCCACAGGCAAGGCCGACAACTCCAGAAACAAGTGAATTCGAGCGCAGCCCAACCCTCATTCTCAACGCCTTCCCGAAGCATCCAATCGGCGATGCTTGCCGAAATTGGTCAACCGCTGACCGGTAACCCCTAAAGGCAGTACACTGATGTACTCCGGTTGCATCTGCGAACGGAGTGCTGCTCGGGTCCGCACGAACCACTATGTCCACAAAAGCCGAGAATCTGCAGCGGCCCGCCATCAAAGTCTTCGTCGCCACCTCGGTGATGCTGACTTTCATTTCCTTCTGGCGGGCTGCGGCCATTGTCCTCTCCGACCTCGCCTCGTCGGCGTACTACGTGGGCGGTGACGCGGAAAAAGTGATCGGCAAAAGTGCTCCCTGGTTCGTTCTCGCTGTCATGATTTTCAGCTATGCGGTCCGGGCCATCTACATCGAGTCGAGCGCCATGTTCGTCCGCGGGGGCGTTTACCGTGTAGTCAAGCAGGCCATGGGTGGGACCCTGGCCAAATTATCGGTTTCCGCCCTTCTGTTCGACTACATCCTCACCGGCCCCATCAGCGCGGTAGCGGCCGGCCAGTACGTCGCCGGATTTCTCGACGACACCTTCCACCACCTGGGCTACAACATTCACGTTCCCGACAATTTGTTCGCCGCCGCCTTTGCGGTGGTGGTGGTGGTTTATTTCTGGTGGCTGAACATCAAGGGCATTCACGAGTCCAGCGACCGGGCGTTGCAAATCATGAAAATCACCACCGTAATGGTGGTGCTGCTGATTGGCTGGTGCCTGCTCACCCTGGCCAAACACGGAGGGCAATTGCCGCCCTTGCCGTCGCCCGCCGACATGCACCACAACAAGGAATCGTTGGGCTGGCTGCTGGGGACTTGGGCAGCGCGCATCCCCCTGATCATGTTGCTGGTCGGTTTCGGGCACTCCGTACTAGCCATGAGCGGCGAAGAATCGCTGGCCCAGATCAACCGCGAAATCGAACATCCCAAGTTGAAGAACCTGGAGAAGACCGGGCTGGTGATCTTCCTCTACAGCCTCTTCTTCACCTCGCTGGTTTCCTTCTTCGCGGTGATGATCATCCCCGACAAGGTGCGCCCGGAATACTACGCGAACCTGATTAGCGGCCTGGCCATGAACGTGGTCGGCCCTTACACCCTGCGACTGTTCTTTCAGGCGTTCGTCGTCATTGTGGGTGCGCTGATCCTGTCGGGCGCGGTAAATACCGCCATCGTCGGCGCCAACGGCGTGCTCAGCCGCATGGTGGAAGATGGCGTACTCACCACCTGGTTCAAGAAACCGCAGAAGCGGTTCGGGACCAGCTACCGCGTCATCAACATGATCGTCGGCTTGCAGATCTTCACCATTGTCGCCAGCCGCGGTAATGTCTATCTGCTGGCTTCGCTGTACGCCTTCGGCGTGATCTGGAGCTTCTCTTTCATGTCGTTGGCGGTAGTGGTACTGCGGTACACCAGCCCTGAGAACCGGCAGTGGAAGGTGCCGGGTAACATTCGTATTAGAGGCGTGGAGGTTCCGGTTGGGCTCATCCTGATCTCGCTGTTGTTGTTCTCCACCGCCATCGTGAATCTCTTCACCAAGCAACTGGCTACCATTGCGGGCGTGTCCTTCAGCCTGGTGTTCTTCCTCATCCTGACAGTTTCCGAGCACCGCACCGCATACCAGCACGCCTCGGGCGAATCAGGTTTGGAACAGTTCAACATTGCCACGGACCGGGAGCTTAGCGCGGAGACCATGGAAGTCCGGCCGGGTAACATTCTGGTCGCCGTCCGCGATCCCCGGAATCTGTACTACTTGCGACAAGTGCTGGCGAAAACGGACACCACTAAGACCGACGTGGTGGTGATGACCTCGCGCGTCTACCACCGTGAGCACTCTTTCAGCGGCAGCGAGGTAGTGGACACCTCGGAGGTGTTCAAGAAGTATGAGCAGGAACTGTTCACCTCCGTGGTGACTGCCGCCGAGAAGGAAGGCAAGCACGTTTCGCTGCTGGTGGTTCCCACCAATGACGTTTTCGAAAGCATCGTGGCCACAGCGCAGCGGTTGTACTCGTCGGTCATCGTCTGCGGTTTGTCGAACAAGCTCACCGCGGATGAGCAAGGCAAACTCACGGGCGATGCCTGGGAGCGGCTGCCGGAACCGCGTCCCCGACTGCGGCTGGTGGTGGTCGAACCCAATGGCACCAAGCACGAATACCTGCTGGGACCGCACCTTCCCCGCATGCGCCAGGCAGATGTGGACCTGCTGCACGGTTTGTGGAAGGAAGTGACCAGCGACCCGCGTTATCGCGAGCTGCACCACTACCACGTGCTCAACGTAGCGCTCCAGGAGATGGCCGAGCGCATGCACAACGGCGCGTACCACGATGAGGTCATGAAGGAAATCTTCGAGGAGATGCGCCGCAGCAGCGCGGAACCGGTTGCGGATGATGATGTTCCACCGCCACCACCGACGTAATCGCAGCCGGCATAAGCCGAAGGTCAACACGAAAAACACGGGATTCGGCTTCTCCTGCAAATCCGCGTTCATCCGTGCAAATCCGTGGTCAAACGGTTTTTCTTTCCTCCGCTCTTGCTAACATCAAGAGGTGAGCACTCCTTCCCCGGTCCGGGTTCGCTTCGCGCCTTCTCCTACGGGACAACTGCATGTCGGCAACGCCCGCACGGCACTCTTCAACTGGCTCTTTGCCCGTCAAGCCGGCGGCGTCATGGTGTTACGTATCGAGGACACCGATCTGGCGCGCAGCGAGGCGCGGTTCGAGGACCAGCTTCTCGATGATCTGAAGTGGCTCGGCATCGATTGGGACGAAGGTCCCGATGTCGGCGGCCCGCACGCACCCTATCGCCAGAGCGATCGCCTCGAGTTGTATCGCGAGCACGCCGAGCGACTGGTGAAGGAAGGCAAGGCCTACCTCTGCTTCTGCTCGCAGGAGGAATTGGAGCGTGACCGCGAGCGTGCTCTGCAACATCAGCAGCCACCGGTCTACTCCGGAAAATGCCGCGTCCTCGATCCCGAGGAGAGCCAGCGCCGTCGCGCCAAGGACGAAGCAGCTGCGATTCGGCTCCGCATTCCCGAGCATCCTATCCGCTTTCACGACATCGTGCACGGACCCGTCGAGTTCGCCAGCGAAGTGGTCAGCGATCCCATCATCCTGCGCTCCACAGGAATCCCGGTTTACAACTACGTGGTGGTCGTTGACGACGCGTTGATGGATGTCACACACGTCATTCGCGGCGACGACCACCTCTCCAACACGCCGAAGCAGGTGGCGCTCTATGAGGCGCTGGGATGGCCCGTGCCCGAGTTCGCACACCTCTCCACGATTCTGGGCAGCGACCGCGAGCGCCTGTCCAAGCGCCACGGCGCAACCTCCATCGCCAATTTTCGCGAGATGGGCGTGCTGCCCGAGGCGCTGGTGAACTACCTCGCGCTGCTGGGTTGGGCGCCGACTGGTGGCACGCGCGAAATCTTTTCCCCCGAGGAGCTGATCAGGGAATTTTCGCTGGTACGTGTCACCCCGTCGCCCGCGGTCTTCGACATGGAGAAGCTCTACTGGCTCAATCGCCATTACATCAAGCAAAGCTCGTCGGAGCGCATCGAGAAGCTCGCCCTGCCGTTTTTCACGCGTGCCGGATTGCTGCCGGAAAATCCGGATGAGCCCACTCGCGCATGGTTCAGCAAAGTTGTGGCTCTGCTCGCGCCGTCGGTGGACAAGCTCGACCAGCTTCCCGAGCGCGCCGCATTGATCTTTCGCTACGATGCCATTGCTGCGGTGAATTCTCCCGATAATGTGGAGGTCCTCGCCGCGCCGAAGACTGCGGATGTCCTCGCCGCATTCGCCCAGCAGGTGGAAGGCGATCCGTCGCCGATGACTCCGGAGCGCTTCAAAGCCATCATGAACGAAGTGAAGGCGAAGACCAGCGCGAAGGGTAAGGACCTGTTCCGTCCCGTGCGGATCGCTCTGACCGGATCGCACTCCGGCCCCGAGTTCGACAAGCTGATTCCAATTCTCGAGGAAGGCTCACAACTCGATCTTCCTCAGCACGTGATGAACGTCCGCGAGCGACTGGCGGCCTTTCGTGCGGCCCGCGGGAACGAAGGATCAACCCGCGTCGATCAGGATCTCGATGTAGGCGGGGCGTAACCCTCAGCCCGAAGGGCGGCAGAATCGTAGCCCAGGACGTAAGTCCTGGGAGACCGTTCTGTTTGAACTGAGTCCCTTCAGGGACGGCACCTCGAGCGACAATCCCTGCCCATCCAACGCGGTGCCGCCGGTTCTCAAAACCTCGCCAGATACTCTCGCTTCTTCTCTTCCGGCAGAAACGACGCTCGGAATGAATTCCTCGCCAGCTCTCGAAGCTCAGCCTCGCTGAAACCGAAAACCTGCTGCGCGATCCGGTATTCACGCAACAGGTTCGTGTGAAACATGTCAGGATCGTCGGTATTCAGCGTGACCCGCACGCCGGCATCAAATAATCTCCGGATCGGGTGCTGCTCCACTGTGCTGCAGCAGCCGGTCATCACATTGCTGGTGATGCACACCTCCACCGGAATTTGCCTTTCGGCGAGATAACGCACCAGTTCGGGATCGTCGCTGGCGTGCAGCCCATGCCCGATGCGATCGGCTTTCAACTCACGCAGCGCGCCCCAGATGGATTCAGCGCCCACCGTTTCCCCGGCATGTACCGTCAACCGCAATCCGTGTTGCGCCGCGTACTCGTACATCTCGCGGAACTGCTGCGGCTCGGCTCGGCGCTCGTCTCCGCCAATTCCGATGCCCGCAACGTTTCGTTCCTTAAAGCCAATTGCCTCGTCAACGACGCGGCGCGCTTCCTCCACCCCGAAGTGTCGGACGGCGTCGAAGATCCAGTACAGCGACATTCCAAACTCGCGCTCGCCACGTTGGCGGCCACGCTCCGCGCCTTCAAACAGAGGCGCAAATTCCTGTCCGCGCCACTGCACCACGCCGGCAGAGATATACACCTCGGCATGCAGAACATTCTGCGCATGCAGCTTCTGCATCATGCGATAGGTGACAAGTTCGTAGTCCTCGGCGGTGCGCAAGCGCTCCGTGACCGCCTTGAAAGCCCACAGAAAGCCGGTGAAGTTCTTGTATCCGTACAGGGCACGCGCTTCTTCCTCGCTGAAGACGCGTCCGCTGTCCTCGACGTTACTATAGCGATTGTTCGTGGTGGGTAACGGTGAGGGATGGCGGCGACTCAACTCCGCCAGCGTCGGAGGATCGACCGCGCCTTCGAGATGGAGATGGAGTTCGGCCTTGGGCAGGCCCAGGATGAAATCGTTAGAGGGACCAGAGGGCAATATCATACGAATTAAACAGAATAAAGTATGGAGGCGTAGAAAGCCCTGACTATCAGTGCGCCCTGGGCGCGACGCGCTTTAGCGTGCATCATGATGATCTGACGCTTTGAAGGGGCACGGCTTCAGCCGTGCCGTAAGAGGCCCTTGTCAGGACGGCTTTAGCCACGGAGGGACTTCGGTATTGAAGTGAAGTGCGAGTTCCCTCAGGGGCTGAAGCCCAACTTTCCATGCATACTTAACGGCACGGCTGAAGCCGTGCCCCTTCAAGACTGCCTTCGGCGACCCAGGCTGATAAATAATAACTGGAGCCCACCGCCCGACATGCCTAATGCTTGTTCGGTGCATTCAGCGCTGGCGCGGCGTGTCTTGGGCTGAACTCGCTGCGGTGCCGGCTGTAGAGCATGTACACCGTCAAGCCAATGATTAGCCACAGGAAGAACCGCAGCCACGTTAAGATCGGCAAGCCAGCCATCAGCAGCACGCAAAACACCACGCTCAGGATCGGCGCAGCCAGCCCGCCGGGCGCGCGGAATCCGCGGTGCCGCTCCGGCTGTTTGCGCCGCAGAATGATGACTCCGATCGACACCAGAACGAACGCGAACAGCGTACCGATATTTGACAAATCCGACAGCGTGCCAATGTCCAGAATCCCGCCGGGAATGCCCACCAGAAATCCGGCTATCCAGGTCGCGGTGGCCGGCGTGCGAAATCGCGGATGCACGCGGCTAAACATTCTGGGCAACAAGCCATCGCGCGACATCGAGAACCAGACGCGCGCCTGTCCCAACTGAAACACCAGTAGCGACGAGATCATGCCCATCATCGCGCCGAAGAGGACGGCTAGTTCCGTCCAGTGCAGCAGTGCCGACTTGGTGGTCGCGGCCAGCTTGCTCATGCTGTTGACCACGGGCGCGGCGTCGTCAATCAAAGTCTGCCAGGGAACGATGCCGGTCAGCACCACGGCAACCGCAATGTAAAGCACGGTACAAACGATGAGCGTGGCGATAATTCCGATGGGCAGGTCGCGCTGCGGATTGCGTGCCTCCTCGGCCGCAGTCGAGACCGAATCGAATCCGATATAGGTGAAGAAGATGATCGAGCCGCCGGTCAGCACGCCGGGCCAGCCCTCCGGCGCAAACGGGTGGTAGTTGGCGGGATGAATGAATCGCATGCCCACGAACACGAACGCCAGGATGGCGGCGATCTTCAGAATCACCATGACATTGTTGGTCTCGGCCGATTCGCGGATGCCGCGCACCAGCACTACCGTCAGCAACATGACAATCAGAAACGCTGGGATGTTAAAGCCAAAATGCCAGCCCGGGGCGTAGAGCGCGTTGCCTTGCAGGTCGGTGAGACCGCCGGGCAAGTATGCTGGGGTTATCCACCGCAACGCGGGATGCCAGCCGAACCAACTGAATGTCGCGACCATGTGCGCGGCAAAACCAACGCTCACAGCCATGTTGCTGACCGCGTACTCCAGGATCAGGTCCCAGCCGATGATCCACGCGATCAACTCGCCCATCGTGGCGTAGGTGTAGGTGTAAGCGCTGCCAGCAATGGGGATCATGGACGCCAGTTCCGCATAGCAGAGGCCGGTGAAGGCGCAGACGATGGCGACCAGCACCAGAGAAATCGCCAGGGCCGGTCCTGCTCCGGGACGGCCCAGCGTTGCTGCGTGATGTACCAGGTAGTCGGCCAGAGGTGCGTTGAGGATCGACGAGGTGTTGAACTTCTGTCCGGCAATCGCCGTCCCAACCACGGTGAAGATGCCGGAGCCGATCACGGCGCCGATGCCGAGCCCGGTCAGCGACCACGGCCCCAGCGTCTTCTTAAGCCGATGTTCCGGCTCCTCCGAATCGGAGATCAGCTTGTCGATGGACTTGCACGCGAAGGCTTGGTTCGCCAGGGTAACGCTCCCGGGAGTGCTGGAATCAGTGCCTTCGAATTCAAACAGAAAGCAAGGCGAAAGGGCAAGCCGGGTGGTTTAACCACGGATTTCCACTGATGAGCACGGATCTGTTTTAGCCAAGAACTCAAAATCAAATCCGTAAGAATCCGTGAAAATCCGTGGTTGATTTCGTTTTTCCCTGTGCCTCCGCAGGTCAAGATTCATTCCGCCCCGAACCGCCCGCGTCGATCCCCCAACGCGGACCTGAAGTTTAGCTTGATTTTCCCCGGCTTTCGCGTCATCCTCAGCCGCACCACACCACTTCACCCGTGGGAGGGTTCAAATGTATTGGTTGGTTACCAATCGCAACGTGGAAGCTAACGGATTTGGCGGCGACTTTGCCAGCGTGACCTACTGGACGGCCCCGATTACGGCCAATCCAACCTTGAAGGCGTCGTGGACGCAAGTCACCAAGGACCAGTTTCGCCAGCAACTCGTAGCCATCACGGACCAATATCCATCTCCGTTGGTAACCGCTCCCAAGGACCAGAAGCAGGTTACGTTTTTCGTTCATGGCTTTAATGAAGCCTGGCCCGATGCGATGGCCCTCTATCAAAGGGTGGTGAACAACCTCTATACCGGACTGGACAGCCTGGGAGAGTGCATTTCATTCGATTGGCCATCGAAGGGGTACGTGTTTGGATATCTTCCCGATCGCGCGGAGGCTCGAACAGGCAGCGCAGGACTTTGCCGATGTCATGAGTGACCTCTATGACTGGATGCTGATGAAGCAATATGCCGTGGCAGCCGACAAGCAGAGTGCCTGTAAGGCCAAGACTTCGGTTATCGCTCACAGCATGGGGAATTATGTTTTTGAAAATGCCATGAACTTTGCCTGGACGCAAAAGAACCGTCCTTTGCTCGTGAGCCTGATCCAGGAGGCGCTCATGGTGGCCGCGGATGTAGACAACGATCTTTTCCGCAGCGGGGAAACTGTGAAGACGGGCGACGGAGAGGGGATCGCGAACCTGACCTATCGCGTCACCGCGTTGTACAGCGGACGCGACGCGGTTTTGGGAGCATCGGCCGGCCTGAAACATTTTGGCAAGAGAAGGCTGGGGAGAAGCGGTCTGGATCGTACCTGTCCCGTGCCCGACAATGTTTGGGACATCGATTGCTCACAATTGATCGCCGCCAATGTCGGCGGACTCGCTGTACACAGCTCTTACTTCGACCCCAAGGAGTCTAACTGCTATGGGTTGATGGGCGAGCTTCTCCGAGGTATCGACCGCAGCGTTCTGATAGCACAAGGATTGGTACCGTCGGCACTCACCAAGGTGCAAGGTACCGGAGCGTGAGAAGCTCTCGCCCGACATGATTGAACGTCGGGCCGGCTTTACAGTTTTCTGAAAGCGGATCACTCACCGACTAAAGTCGGTTCGGGATGACAGGGGCTATAACGGCGCACCCTTCGACAGGCTCAGGGCAGGCTCTGAAGGTGCACCCCTTCCTACGTCTTATTTCCCTGGCGCCAATACTTCCTCGAAGTGGTTCTCGATCATATGGAACAGGTGAGTACCGGCTGCGACTCCCCCGATGCCGTGAGTCTTCCCGGGATACATCATCAGCTCGAACTGCTTGCCTGAGTTGATGAATGCATTGATCATTTGAATGGTGTTCTGCATGTGCACGTTGTCATCGCTGGTACCGTGCACTTCCAGCAAGTTGCCGTGCAGGTTCGCCGCGAAGTTCACCGGCGCGCTCTTCCTGTATCCCTCCGGGTTATCGTTGGGCAGGCCCATATATCGCTCGGTGTAAATCGAATCGTAATTGCGCCAATCCGTTACTGGCGCCACCGCAACTCCTGCCTTGAACATGTCCGTGTGCTCGAGCGTGTACAGCGTGAAGTATCCGCCGTAGCTCCAGCCCCAGAATCCAAGCCGGTCCCCATCCAGTTGCGGAAATTGTTGCAGAGCCTGCTTCAGCGCGGCTATCTGGTCGTTGAACTCGGTCTCGCCGAGATTGTGCTTCACGGCCATGGCGAAAGCCTTGCCCCGTCCCATCATGCCGCGGTTGTCAACCTTCAAGATGGCGAATCCTTGCTGCGCGAGGACCTGATCGAACAGGCCGACGACGTCCCAGACATCGAGCACGGACTGCACCCCGGGCCCGCCATAGGGATTGAGGATGAGCGGCACTTTGCCGTTCGCCATCATGGGCCCGCCGTTGGGAAGCAGAATCACACCCTGCAACGTGGTTGTCCCGTCGGCGGCCTTGAAGTCGACGAACTTCGGGGTGAGCAGATTGTAGGCCTCGACGCCGCCCGGCTTCCAAAACGCATTGCAGTCGCCGTCGACGATGCACAGAGATATGGTCGGAGGCGTGGTCATTGCTGAGTAACGATCCACGTAATACTTGGAATTCATCGGATCGAAGGTTGTGGCGTGCGATCCATTCTCCTTCGAGATGCGGTGGAAATTCTGCCCATCCAGCCCCACCGCATAGAGATTGGTCTGCCGCCAATCGCCTTGGTTCGCGGAGAAATAAATCACCCCCTGTTTTTCGTCAACGCCATCGATCTTTTTAACCTCCCAGTCGCCATGGGTGAGTTGGGCCACCATTTTCGCCGGACTGCTGAGCGGTTCCCGCTTATCGAACTGGTACAGGTAAATGTGGTTGTGCCCGTCCCGCCAACTCGTCCACAAGTAGCGGTCGCCGGAAGACAAAGTCTGGAAATCCACCTCGGGATGCATGTCGATCCAAGCGTCGGTAGTCTCTTCCATCATCAGCGTCCACTTGCCGCTGTTGACGTCCACGAAATACAGGTCCATTTGGTTTTGCAGCCGGTTAAGGGCCATCGCCCACAACAGTCCCTCGCGCACCCATCCAAAACGGGGAATCAGAACATTGGGATTGTTCGAGAGTGGCAGGTCACTATTGCTGCCGGTTCCCGCGTTGATCCACTTGATCTTGCCTCCATCGGAGCCCACCACCGCCAAACGCACGATGGGATTCGGATCGCCGGGTTGGGGATACTTCTCCTGGTCCACGGTTGCATGGGTGGGCAACCAGTCGGTGACGGGATACGTGGGTACCTCCTTCTCGTTCGTCTGCAAGAAGGCGATTTGCCTGCCGTCCGGAGACCAGAAGTAATTGCTGCGCGTGAACAACTCCTCCTCATAGACCCAGTCAACTTCACCGTTCAGCAGGTTGTCGTCGCCATCTTTCGTCAGAGTTCGTTCGTGGCCGCCGTCCACCCGTTGCACATAGAGGTTGTGCTTGCGCACATACGAGATGCGGCTTCCATCCGGCGAGAACTGTGGATCGCCCGCGGCATCGGCGCTGGTTGTGATCTGCACCGCAGTACCGTTCTCCAGGCTGTAAAGCCAAAGTTGGCCCATGGAGTCGAACAGGAGCTTCTTGGAATCGGGCGACCAGTGATAGGCGGCGATGGAATAACGCTGGGCTGCTTCCTTTTTGCGTTCGTCCTTGATAGCGCTGACCGGCGGAGCCAGCGAGGCCAGCTTCTCGCTCGCCACCAGCACGGCTGGCTTGCCCGTGGTCACGTCCACGTAATACAGCGCGCCGTGTTCGCCGCTGTCGTCGCGTTGTACGAAGGAAACCTTCGATCCGTCGGGGCTCCACTTCACGTCCTCCGGAGCGCGGCCGAGTATGCCGCCGGGCTTGAAGATCTCTTCAATCGTCAACTCTTTTTTCGGTTGTGACTCCTGCGTTGAAGGAGGCGGGGAAGATTGCGCAAGCAAGAACGAAGTGGACAGCACCAAGCCGACCAATGCAGCAAACCGTGTTTTCACGTTAGCTCCAACCAGGAAAATCTGTAGCGGGAAAGTTTATATCAGGAGGGCAGGCTTATGCGGTGAGACGGCGGAGTCCTGTTCGGACGGCACCGGTTCCGCCGACTCGTCTACGCTGGAAGGTTTCATAATGGATCGTCAGTGGCCGATCTGATAGATCCGCAACCATTCGACAATCACAATGAATACGCCGAGGCCGAAGTAAAGACTACGTGCGGTCTCGGTGGCGAGCACCGCGGGCAGAGGCATGCCGCGACTACGAAAGGTCACCACCAGGGAACGCTCGCGCTCCGTGATGAAGTCGGCAATCCGTTTGTGAAAGGCGACGATCAGCAATCCCAGACAAAGCCGCGCAATTTCAATGGCCATATCCAATACTAGCCGTGCCCACCGCATCGTCTCAATAGGCCGAAAACCTTAATCCGGCAACATGCTTATCGCTAAGGGCCCGGTTTCTGCGTGCTAGAATCCCAGCAGGTTTCCCGTGGGGTCCAGATGAATTCCGATCTGCAAAAGCTGATTGACCTGCAAGAGGTCGATGCCCGGATTGCGGCGCTGAGAGCCGAGGTCGCGGCCCTGCCCAAGCAGGTGGCGCAGATCGAGGCCAAGCTTGCCGGCTCCAAAGCCCAGCTCGAGGCCGCCCAGTCCGCGATGAAGGCCGACGAGGTTGCCCGCCGCAAGCACGAGTCCGACATTAAGGACCAACAGGAGAAGATCAGCAAGTACCGCGACCAGTCGCTGAAGGTCAAAACCAACGACGAGTACAGGGCGCTGAACCACGAAATCCAGTTTGCCGAGGCCGAGATCCAAAAGCTGGAAGACAAGATCCTGGAAATCATGGTGGCTACCGACGCGCGCAAAGAAGCAATGAAGCAGGCTGAAGCTGCGCTGAAAGCCGATACCGCGGAGAATGAAAAAGAGAAGGAACACGCGCGCGCGCAGACGGCCGAGGACGAAAAGCAACTCGCCGAGCTAGCCGCGACCCGTAAAGACTTGCGTTCCGGCGTCGCCGAAGAGACACTCACCCATTACGATCGGGTGTTAAAGCTGCGCGGCTCGGTGATGGCGGCGGTTTACGAAGATGAAAGTTGCTCCGCGTGCCGTGTCCGGCTGCGCCCGCAGGTGTTCCAGGAAGTCACGAGCAACGAGCAGATCATCACCTGCTTTTACTGCAATCGGATTCTGTACTACGTGCCGCCGCCGAAGCCAGAAGAGCCGACAGAGAAGAGCGGCAAAGCCAGGCATGCCGCCAAACCCGCCAAGGAAGAGTCCGTCGAGGCAGACGAGGCCCCGGCGCATTAGCCGGAAGTCTTCAGTTCCATTGGTAATTGCCGATGATAGCCGAGATAATTCCTGAGGCCTACGATGTTGAAGGCAGAAAAGTCTTTCGCCCTGACGCACGTCGGCACAGTAGTTTCAAGCCAACTTTTCCCGCCGGGCGATTCTTGAGCCAACCGCTAAAGCACTGGTGTTCTGATCTTGTTGAACTCAGGCGTTTCCTTTCGCGCTGCAAGTATGTGTCGGACCAGAAGCAGTTTGGGAAAAGAGATTATTGGCAGCCTCCTGAAGAATTTGAAGAGACTAAAAAGGGCGACTGCGATGACTATGCATTGTGGACGTGGAGGCAGCTCCTGCACATGAACTATCCGGCCAGATTCGTGACTGGAATATCCGGTCGGTACGGTCAGGGTCATGCCTGGGTGACATTTGAAAAGGACAGCAAGTGGTTTTTGCTTGAGCCGCTAGCGTGGCTGGGTGGACTTACACTGCCCCGGCTGTCGATTGTTAGATATAAACCGAAATTCTCCATGGCGTGGGATGGAAAGACTATCTCCTACTACGAGCACGCGGATAGAAAGTTTTCTGTCTCACCGTCGCAGATGGCGTTCATGGTTGGTGAATGGGCGATTTACTGGTTCGTTTTTTGGCTGAGAATTCTTCCTAAGCTGGGCAAAGGAATCGTATTCAAGCTGCTCAGAGTAAAGCCATCTCAAGGTCCGGAAAGTGCGCCATAGCCGGCGTCGAAGAACTGAAAGCACGCGGTGACGTTTGGGGGTCATCACTGGAGGCCAAAGGAGCCTGTTATGCCTATGTTGGACCCGCCGCATCCCGGCGAATTTATTCGCACCGAAATCATTGAGCCGCTCGGCTTGTCTGTTACGGGTGCAGCTGAAGTCCTGGGTGTTTCCCGGCCTGCGCTGTCCAGCCTGCTTAACGGCAAAGCCGATTTGTCCGGAGAAATGGCCCTCCGAATTGAAAAGGCGTTCGGTCCCAGAATGGACACGCTCATGCGAATGCAGTCCGCCTATGACATTGCCCGCACCCGCAAGCGCGAAAGCAAGATTCGGGTTCTACGTTATCGTCCGACCGCGGCCATGCAGGAGTTCGTCGGAATCAGAAAGGAACGCTCCGAGTTTCGTGATCCTGTTGAATACGTGCGCGGCTTGCGGCGCGGCGGCCGGATTGAGCGGCTCGGGAAACAGTGACTGTTCTGGAGGCGATCGCGCGCGCGTAAGATGGTTGTTTGGTTTTCGCGCGAGGATGCCCTGGCCAATTCCATTCCAGTCGTAACCGTGAACCACCGCGGCGCGGCCCGCCTGCGAGGGGGGCACTTGTGGGTCTATCGCTCCGATCTGGTGCCGCCGGCCGAGGCTCCTGCCGGGTCGCTCGTGCATGTCCGCGATCAGCGCGGACGTCGCCTGGGTTCGGCGCTCTACAGCAGCGCATCGCAGATTGCCATCCGTCTTCTGTCCGGCGACGAAATTAGCGAAACACAACTCCCCTCCCTCCTGCGGGAGCGCTTTGCCGCCGCGGTTCGATTTCGCCAGCAAGTCGCACGCGACACCGATTCCTATCGCGTGATCTTCAGCGAAGCCGACCTGCTACCGGGGCTGATCCTCGACAAGTACGGCGATGTGCTCTCCATGCAGGCGGTGACCCAGGCTTTCGATCGCCAGGACTTGCGGCAGACGGTCCTCGACGCCATCGCTGAGCACTTTCCCGAGGCCAGCGTCATTGAGCGCGTCGATGCTCACATTCGCGAACTGGAACAATTGCCGCCGCGCGAGTCGCAACTAGTGTGCGGCGAGCGGTCCAGCACCATCTTTACCATGAACGGAGTCCGCTTCCACTTCGATGGACTCGCCGGGCAGAAGACCGGCGCCTTCCTCGACCAGCGCGAGAACTACGGCGCCGCCGCACGGTACGCTCACGGCGATGCGCTCGACTGTTTCGCCTATCAGGGAGGATTTGCGCTGCACCTTGCGCGCGTATGCGCAAGCGTCGCCGCCGTGGACTCGTCGCGTCCGGCGCTGGAGGTGGCGGAACGGAATGAGCAACTCAATCGCGCCGCTCATCGCTGCGGCGAGATTGAATGGATCGAGGCCAACGCGTTCGACCTGCTCAAGGACTACGCCACAACCGGCCGGCAGTACGACACCATCGTTCTCGACCCTCCAGCGTTCGCCAAAACCAAGCGCGCCGTGCCGACTGCGCTGCGCGGCTACAAGGAGTTGAATCTTCGCGCCCTGAAGATGCTTCGGCCGGGTGGCATTCTGGTCACCTGCTCGTGTTCGTTCCACGTCGGCGAGGGGGAGTTCCTCGCGATACTCGGCGCCGCCGCTGCGGATGCCGGTCGGAGAGTGCGCATTCCTGAAAAGCGCGGCCAGTCGCTTGACCATCCTGTTCTATTGGACGTGGCAGAAACGGCTTACCTTAAATGCGTTATCTGCCAAGTGCTGTCGTAGTCCAAGCACCAACTCTTGGCCGATGGACTCTTGCCATCCTTCCTTTAACATAAAGATATTAAAGCTCTTGCAAGAAACGTTTGGGGGAATATTCCATCGCCACATCTGATATTTGACAAAAATACACTCATATTTTATGCTTCCTTTGTGCTAAGTTATGCATCAAACTTAGCGAAGGTCAGAAAGACCAAAATTTTTGTTGGGAGGACTTGGAACCATGACTGTTTTGACCCGTTGGGAACCGTTTCGTGAATTGAGTGCTTTGCAGCAACGCATGAACCGTCTGTTTGAAGAGCAGTACGGTGGCGGACGTGAAGAGTCGCTGACCACTGGCGCCTTTGCTCCCCCGGTTGACATCTACGAGGACGAGCACAGCATCCAGTTGAAGCTGGAAGTGCCCGGCATCGACGAGAAAGACCTGGACATCCGGGTGGAAAACAACGTCTTGACCGTGAGTGGCGAGCGCAAGTTCGAGAAGGAAGAGAAGGAAGAAAACTTCCGTCGCGTGGAGCGCCGCTATGGCAGCTTCAGCCGCTCGTTCACCCTGCCGAATACGGTGAACACCGAGGACATTCACGCCGAGTACAGCAATGGCGTGTTGAACGTCCGGCTGGCCAAGCGTGCCGAAGCCAAGCCGAAGCAGATCAAGGTCAATATCGGCGGCCAGAAGCCGCTTGAAGGCAAGAAGCCCGAGAGCCAGACCCAGGCGAAAGGCCAAGGGCAGGTTGCCTGATTCAAGTTTCGCCCTTCCGGTGAGGTTTCTGGAGGGAGACGAACTGGGGAGTTCAAGGGAGGCGGTTTTTTGCCTCCCTTTTGTTTACCCGAGGGAACTCACCGGAGGGCGAAAGCTAGACAGTAGCTTGTGGTGGGTGGATAGTAGTCAGTTAAGGCGGGCAACAGCAGACTGCCGTCACTGGTTTCAGTACGCGAAGCGAAGCGATAATGGAACGCCTCTGACCTCCTTTACTATCCACCCACCACGATCCACTGGAGCAACCGATGGCAATTCGTTGGGACAAATTAACCGTGAAGGCGCAGGAAGCCATGCAGCGGGCGAACGATCTCGCCAGCGAGCACGGCAACCCTGAGTTGCAGCCGGCACATATTCTGGCCGCGCTGCTGGAAGACCGTGAAGGCATCGTCTCGCCTCTGCTGGAGCGCATAGGACTGCATGTGCCGACGGTGCAGGCCGAGGCCATGCACGAGATCGATCGTCTGCCGAAAGTTTCCGGCAGCGGCGCTACGCAAGCGCATCTCTCCGATGCCGCATCGCAGATGCTGGAGAACGCCTTCAAAGAAGCCGCTAACTTCAAGGACGACTACGTTTCCACCGAGCACATCCTGCTGGCCCTCACGAAGCTGAAGCGCGATCCGGCCAAAGAGATCCTGGCGAAGGCGGGCGCGACCTACGACAACATTCTGCGCGCTCTGACCGCGGTGCGCGGCAATCAGAAAGTCACGGACCAGAATCCCGAGGCGAAGTACCAGGCGCTGGAGCGTTACGCCAAGGACCTGACCGAACTCGCCCGCCAGGGCAAACTCGATCCAGTGATCGGGCGCGATGAGGAAGTGCGTCGCGTGGTGCAGGTGCTGTCGCGCCGGACGAAGAACAATCCGGTGCTGATCGGCGAACCCGGCGTCGGTAAGACTGCGATTGTTGAAGGTCTCGCGCAGCGCATTATTTCCGGCGACGTTCCCGAGGGGTTGAAGAACAAGCGCGTGGTGTCACTTGACCTGGGCGCGATGCTGGCGGGTGCGAAGTATCGCGGCGAGTTCGAAGACCGCCTGAAGGCGGTGCTGAAAGAGATCGAGCAGTCGCAAGGGCAGATCGTTCTGTTCATTGACGAGCTGCACACGCTGGTAGGCGCGGGCGCCGCCGAGGGCGCGATTGACGCTTCCAACATGCTGAAGCCCGCCTTGGCGCGCGGCGAGTTGCGCGCGATTGGCGCCACCACGCTGAACGAATATCGCAAGTACATCGAGAAAGACGCCGCGCTGGAGCGCCGCTTCCAAATTGTTTATGTGGGCGAGCCCAACGTGGAGGACACGATCGCGATCCTGCGCGGTCTGCGCGAGAAGTACGAAGTTCATCACGGCGTTCGCATCAAGGACTCGGCCATCGTGGCCGCTGCCACGCTGTCGCATCGCTACATCTCCGACCGTTTTCTGCCCGACAAAGCCATCGACCTGATTGACGAGGCCGCGGCTTCGCTGCGCATCCAGATCGACTCCATGCCGACCGAGATCGATCAGTTGGAGCGGCGGGCGACGCAGCTCGAAATCGAGCGCCAGGCGCTGAAGCGCGAAGACGATGCGAACTCACGCGAACGGTTGGCCGCTCTGGAGAAAGAACTTGCGCACATCAAAGAAGAAGCCAACGCCTTGAAGGCGCGCTGGAAGCAGGAGAAGGAAGCCATCGCCAAGGTGCGCGAGGCCAAGGAGCGCATCGAGAAGCTGAAGCTGGAGGAGCAGGAAGCCACGCGCAAAGGCGACTACAATCGCGCCGCGCAAATCAAGTATGGCGAGCTGCCGCAGCTCGAAGCTGAGGTGAAGAAGCTCGGCGCAGCGATGGATGGCAAGCAGTCGCGCATGTTGAAGGAAGAGGTGGACGAGGAAGACGTCGCCAAGATCGTCAGCAAGTGGACCGGCATTCCGGTGTCGAAGATGCTGGAAGGCGAAGTGAAGAAGCTGGTGACGATGGAAGACCGTTTGCGCCAGCGGGTCATCGGGCAGGACGAGGCAATTCAGAGTGTGGCCAACGCCATCCGGCGTTCGCGCGCCGGGCTTAGCGATCCGCGCCGTCCGATTGGTTCGTTCATTTTCTTGGGGCCAACGGGCGTCGGCAAGACCGAGTTGGCGAGGGCGCTTGCGGAATTTTTGTTCGACGACGAGCATGCCACGATTCGCATCGACATGTCGGAGTACATGGAGAAACATTCCGTGTCGCGGCTGATCGGCGCGCCTCCGGGCTACATCGGCTACGACGAAGGCGGACAGTTGACCGAAGCGATACGCCGCCGCCCGTACGCGGTGCTGCTGTTCGACGAAATCGAGAAGGCGCATCCCGACGTGTTCAACGTCTTCCTGCAGATCATGGATGACGGGCGCCTCACCGACGGCAAGGGGCGAATCGTCGATTTCAAGAACAGCATCATCATCATGACGTCGAACATCGGTTCCAGCTACTTGCAGGACCTCGGAGAGCGCTCACCGGAGCAGGTCGACGAAGCGCATCAGCGGGTGATGGAGGCGCTGCGGTCGCACTTCAAGCCCGAGTTCCTCAACCGCGTGGATGACATTGTAATCTTCAACCCGCTGGGCAAGGAGCAGTTGACCAAGATCGTGGACCTGCGGCTGGAAGACCTGCGCAGGCTGCTTGCCGATCGCAAGATCAGCCTGGAGTTGACCGCGAAGGCGAAGGAGTTGATCTTCACCGAAGGCTACGACCCGAATTACGGTGCGCGTCCATTGAAGCGGGCGATTCAGCGCCTGGTGCAGGATCCGCTGGCCATGAAGATCCTCGATGGCGAGGTGCTGCACGGCGACCACGTCATCGTGGACGTGGACAAGAAGGAGCACAAGCTGACGTTCAAAGTGGCGAAGCGGGTTGGGGAACCACAGACAGCAGCGGTGAAGTGAAGGTGGGCTTTCAGCGAACCCACGGTGGGGCCGCTTCGGCGTCTGCTTAGTTGACCGGGCGGGGTTCAACAGCGAAACTTGGCGGCACAGTCGAAAGGCTGTGCCGTTCGCATTCTCTAGCGGCGCTTACGAAGGCAACCATGCAGCGCGCTTCGACATTCACGGCTGTCCCCGGCTGGGGATTGTGTGCCGTAGGAGCTACCGCACTCATCGCTACGTCCGTCGCAATGCGTCAGCGAACCATAGACGGCTGGCTGGCAGTCTGGCTTGCCGAAGCGCTAGTCGCGTTCACCATCGCGCTGTTCAGCATGCGGCAGAAAGCTTCCTGGCAAGGAACGGACATGTTCTCCGCTGCGGGACGACGGCTCTTGATGGGACTGGTGCCGGCTTTGGCTGCGGGTGGTGTGCTCACTGCTGCCATCGTGTGGGACGGCTCGACGCGGCTGATCCCCGGCGTGTGGCTATTGCTCTACGGAATTGGCGTTGTGCAAGCAGGCGCGTTTTCCGTGCGGGTGGTGCCGGCAATGGGAGTCGTGTCAGTGGTGCTCGGCGCCATCGCTTTGCCGATGCCATGGCTGTGGGCCAACGTCATGCTCGCCGCCGGTTTCGGGCTGGCGCACATCGGTTTCGGAGCTTTCATCGCCAGTAGGCATGGTGGCTAGAGCGGTTCCGGGACCGCTCTGCCAACTACGGCGCGAAGTAGCTTGAGATGTCGAGAATCAGTTGCGTCATCCCGGACGCGTAAGCATCGATCTTCCCGTCAGCGGTGGGCACAATCGCCATGTTGTTCGTGATCGATCCGTCCAACGCATTCAGCGTCGAGACCACAGGCTGGCCAGTGCCGTCCGGCCACAGCGTCAGATAGCCCAACGCGCCTGTCGGGACAACTGTCGCATTGAGGACGTACGCCTGCGCCGCAGCGGGGGGTCCACAAACACTGTCCGCTACGTCCACCGGCGGACTCAGGGTTCCCATAAAGGGCGGACCTAGCTTGCGGGTGTCGATGACGCGGCAAGGCACTGTCGGATACAGCGACAGCCCACCCATTCCCGGTGCCGCGAAGTAGCCGTTGATATCAATGATCAAGTCGGTGTCGTTGGAGGGATAAACCGAGATGTCACCACTCGTACCTGCGGGGACAATTGCCGCATTAGCGATGATCGTTCCGGGGATGTCGTTCAAGGTTGAAACCGTTGGCCGAGTCTGCCCGGTGGGCCACACCGTCATGTAACCCAACGCGCCGTGAGGCACCACAGAAAAATTCAGCGAATAGGCGGCTGCCGCCGAGGGGATGTTGCAGGTAGTCGCGTTAAGTATGGGGAAGTCGCGTTCCTGGTTGCCCGGCAAGAATGGTGGTCCCAAGCCGGAAGGGAAGGTGGACTTGCGCGTGTCGGCGACGCGGCACGGCGGCAGCGGATAAAACGCCAACGTCGAACCCGACACCGGCGCGAAATATCCGTTGATGTCGAGAATCACATTGGTCGTCTGGGTGACATAAACGCTAACGCCGCCATTCGTTCCCGCAGGTACGATGGCAGCGTCCGCCTTGATGCGGCCATCCAGCGAGTTCAGGGTGGCGACAACGGGTTGGCCTTCGCCGGCGGGCCATATGGTGAGGTAGCCCAGAGGGCCGGACGGAACCACGGAAACATTCAGAGAGTAGGCGGCCGCCGAGGCCAGACTCGCACAGGGCGGCGAAGCCGATTGTGCCAACTGTGGAAGGTTGAATATCCGGGACGTGCCGCCTTGAATGGGGCCGCTGCCGCCGTGCTCCGGCCGAGTATCCACCAGACGACACGGAGTCACTGGAACTAACTGAAGAGTCGTATCTCCAATGACGGAGACAGTGCCGTCCTTATAGTTGGGAATGTAGATCATGTGGATGGTGGGGCTCGTGTTGACGGCAACTGATTGCGGACCATCCCCAACGGCAATGGGCACTGCGTTGTTGGTGGCTCCGTCGATCACTGTCACCGTCCCAGCACTCTTGCACGTCACGTCGTTGCCACAGTAATTCGGGACGTAGGTCTTGTTGTTCACGGCGTCGACAGCTAGCAAAGACGGATAGACGCCGACGCTGACTGTTGCGGTATTGTCGGTGGCACCGTCGATGACCGTCACTGTCCCGGCACTCTTGCACGTCAGATCGTGGCCGCAGTCATTCGTGACATAAATCTTGTTGGTTACAGCGTTAACCGCGACGCCCACGGGGAAATCCCCCACATTAACGGTTGCGATGTTCGTGACCCCAGCGATGACCGTTACCGTCCCAGGACTGGAGCACGTGAGATCGTTGCCGCAACCATTGGTTACGTAGATCCGGTTCGTCACCGAGTCGACAGCCGCGAAATGGGGGTAGACCCCGACGTTCACCGTCGTGGTGTTATCGCTGGCCCCGTCGATCACCGTCACCGTCCCAGCACTCTTGCAGGCGTGATCGTTGCCACAGTCATTAACCACATAGATCTGGTTGGTCACCGGGTTGACTTCCACGTCTTCAGGAAAACTCCCGACGTTGACCGTAGCGGTGTTGTCGGTAGCACCGTCGATGACTGTTACCGTCCCACCGCTCTGGCAAGAGGGATCATTGCCACAGTCATTGACCACATAAATCTTGTTGGTCGCCGCGTTCACCGCGATGGCGTCGGGAAACGCACCCACATTCACGTTCGTGGTGTTATTTGTGGCACCGTCAATCACGGTTACCGTTGAGAGGCTGTGGCAGTTGAGATCGTTGCCGCACCTATTTGCCACATAAATTTTGTTGGTCGTCGGGTTCACTGCGACCGCATTGGGATAAACCCCAACGTTTACGGTCGTGGTGCCATTGGTAGCCCCATCGATAACCGTTACCGTCCCCGGGCTGGGGCACGGAGCGCCGCCGCAGAACTGATTTGCCACGTAGGTCTGGTTGGTCATTGGGTTTACTGCTACGCCAAAGGGGTTGCTTCCTACGGGTATCGTCGCAACCGTAACTTGGCCGACGGCCGACGACAAGGCCACTATTGAAAAACTAATCGGTGGAAGAAGGAACAGCATAAAACGACGAATAGCGCGCATCGACTTCCTCTCGAAAAGATCTGCCCCAAAATCGCCTGACGGAGTGGAGACACTCTGAATTTTCCGCGGATGTTAGCATGGTTCTGCCGCGAATCCAACAGGTTTCGTCTGTTGCAGCCAAAGATAAAGACGTCGCCGATGTGCGGTGGAGGTCACCCAGTACCCCCGGGCGCACGACTCACTACTTCGCCTTCATCACCTCAAGAATGCGGTCGAAGTCCTCCAGCGACGAGTACTCAAGCAGGATCTTGCCGCGACCGTTTCGGTCGGTAATGGTGACGCGCACACCCAGCGCTCTTTGCAGCTCTTGCTCGGCTTGTTTGACGTTTGGGTCCACGATTCGGACCTTTTCGACCGTTTCCGGGGGGTGAACCAGATTAGTAACCGCCTGCTCAGTCTGGCGAACCGAAAGCGAATGTACAGCAACGCGCTGGGCCAGCTTCTCCACGTCTTCGGGCGATTCCAGCGCCATCAGCACCTTGGCGTGGCCGAAGCTAAGCTTGCCATTGTCCAGCATGACCTGCACGCTGGCGGGCAGCTTCAAGAGGCGCAGCAAATTGGTCACCGACGAGCGGTCTTTGCCAGTGCGCTGCGCCATCTGTTCCTGGGTTAGTCCGAACTCGCGCGACAGCCGGTCATAGCCGCGGGCCTCCTCCATGCAGGTCAGGTCGAGGCGCTGCAGGTTCTCGACAATGGTCATCTCCATGGCCTGCTGGTTGGAGACGGGGCGCACCACGGCAGGAATCGTCTCATGCTGCAGCATGCGCGCGGCTTCCCAGCGGCGCTCGCCGGCGATGACCTGATAGCGTCCACCCGCCACCGGGCGAACCACGATGGGCTGCAATATGCCCACGGCCTGGATGGAGGCAGCCAGCTCGTTCAGCGCTACTGGGTCGAGGGTCCCAGTGCGCGTTTGGTAGGGGTTGCGGTCGAGGTGGGCGAGCGGAATCTCGTGTAGCGCCTCGCCGGGGGCATGGTGGCTCGCGGGGCTGGGTGCCGCGGCCGAAACCGTGGTCGGCGCATGAGGCACTTGCCGCGGCGGAAGCAGGGTCTCCAGGCCGCGGCCAAGGACTTTGCGCTTTTCAGTCATGGGACTCCTAAAATCAGCAACTAGCAATTAGCCACTAGCAATTAGCAACTGGAACGACGCGTGGTCACTCAGCCAAGACCTGTGAGATTGGGTCGCAATCAGGATGATACTTGTTTTGCCCACGAGGATGAAGGCATAAAAGTCGTGCCGAGCTACAAACTTCATTGCCTCAAGATGTGAAGTCGAAGCGGCTGTGTGCGGTCTCAGATGTGCGAAGGGATTGGGGCTTTCCACCGGCTGCAACCCACCGCTGGCTCAGGCTGAGAGTTACTGGATTTGTCTTCTTCGCGCCCCCGTGTCTCTGTGGTGGACTAGAATTTCTTCGTGCTCTCCCAGCGCATTGAATTCCTGCGTGACCGCGATTCTGAGCTGTTCGCCACTGCGCCGGCGAGTGCAGCAATATTTCTGCTGCGCGGAGAGGAGGAGGGCAGCGAGCCGTACGTCAGCAAGACCTCGAATCTGCGCCGCCGATTGCAACGCCTGCTCGGCCAGGTCGACGGGCAAACCCGCAAACTGAACCTCCGCGACCGCGTGCGCTGGGTCGAGTGGACCGCCACCGGCTCCGACTTTGAAGCGTCGTTCCTGCTCTACCAGACGCTGCGCCGCGAATTCTCCAAGACCTACGACAAACGCCTGCGGCTGCGTTTTGCGCCATTGGTCAAGCTGATCCTCGATAACCCGTACCCGCGAGCGACGGTCACCACGCGCATCGCCGGAGTGAAGGGCAACGCGCAATACTTCGGTCCGTTCGCTACCCGCGTTGCCGCCGAGAAGTTCGCCAACGACGCGCTCGACCTGTTCAAGATGCGGCGCTGCGTCGACGATCTGCATCCCGACCCGCAATTTCCCGGCTGCATTTATTCCGAGATGAAAATGTGTTTGGCGCCCTGCTTCAAAGGATGCACCGACGAAGAATACGCTGCCGAAGTGGGGCGCGTGCAGCAGTTTTTCGAAACCGCCGGACAGTCGCTGGTGCGCGAGATCGAGCGGCAGCGCGACGATGCCTCTACCAATCTGGATTTCGAGGTCGCCGCCGGGCTGCACACCCGCCTGGAGAGGGTGAAGGCCTCCGCCGCGCAGTTGCCCGAGATCGTGCGCCGTCTCGACGAACTGAACGGGGTGATGGTGCAAACCTCGGCGGAGCCCGAGTCGGTGGCGCTGTTCAAGATTGTCGCCGGGCGCATCTGCGATCCAGTCGGCCTCAGCGTCGGTCAACTAGCCGGCGCCGCGCATCTCACCTCGAAGCCTCAGTCGATGGAGTCGCGCATCACCGAGGCGCTCGCCGCGGTCGAAGCGCCCAAGCTGCGCTCTGCGCTGGAGTGGATGGAACATCTCGCGCTGCTGAAGCGCTGGTACTACCGCACCATCAAGGTTGGGGAGTTGTTCCTTGCCGAGAAGGGTGAGCTGCCGATGCGACGGGTCGTGCGTGGCGTCTCACGCGTCTTTCGCGGCGAAAAGCCCGCCGGTGACCTGAGCGAGACCGCGGGAGATTACTGGAAATTCCGGGCAGGTGAAGCTGGGATCACATAAGGCAAGTCAACCGCGGATTACGCGGAGTCCGCGGATAATTCTTTGTTCTTTTTCTCTTCGGTGGAGAAGCGACCCGCGCGATATGCGCCATGTGGATCAGTCTTTTTGCGCCACAGATGTGGGGAAGACTCCTGAGTAACGATTACGGGCAGTCTCTAGAATCATTCGCCGGAACTGCGGCTTCACGCCGAAGTTCAACAGCAGGCCAACCTCGAATTTCGTCGCTTTTAGGTAATTCAGCAATTGTGCTTCATGATTGCTGTCGATTGTCCGGGCGCACTTTAATTCGACACGACACAGTTCTCCACGACTAGATCGGTGCGGAACACCCCAACCGTTTGGCCACGAAAACTGACACTCACGGTTTTCTCCCGCTCCACCAGGACATTCTTCCCGCGCAGCGCAACAATCATGGCTTCGCGATACAGGGATTCCAGAAAACCGTGTCCCAGTTCGTTGTATACGTCGTAAAACGCACCTATGACGGCGTCTGTAACGGCGAAGTGCTTCAGCCGGGATGTTTCAGAACAAGTTTCGATTACCATAAGACCCCAATTAAATCCGCGTCACCCGCGCCAATCCGCGGTTGAGGCTTTCTGTGGATGTTTCTTGTTCACCACCCGCACTCCATTGCGCCAGCGCTCATCTATCTGCACCAGCGTCCACTCGATTCGCGGCGAGAGGTAACGCAGCAGAACGTCGCTGGCGGGATGCACCCGCAACGCCGGGGCGACCAGGAACAACAGTGGCGGGGCGCTGGAAAGTTCGGGGCCGGCGAAGTATCCGTTGCGGGCGAATTCGCCGTGCTGCTGATGCCAGCGCACCCGCGCCCAATAGTCGAGTCCTTGCAGCGGTAGGTGGATGTCCTCGTTGGCCTTCAGCTCCAGGATGGCCAGCCTTCCCTCGAGTGTGCAGGTGAGCACGTCGAGCATGGCGCGGTCAGAGGCCGCGAACGCCGGTACCTGTGAGTACACGAAGCGGCCGTCGAGTCTCTCGTCGATGACGCGAACCTCGCGCGTGATCAGCGTTTCCAGCCAGCGCTCGGGCGCCAGCCGGAAGAACAGGTTGGTAGGTGAGCCAGCGGGGTGGCGCTGCTCCAGAATGCCCAGCACCAGTTCGCGAAACAGCGCTTCGCTGTTTTCGTCGAGTTCATACTCGGCGGAGCCGATGCCGAAGAGAATCGACTCGGCATTGCGGAACGATCCCGAGACCGGCGTCAGGCAGGCTCGCGCAAATTCCAGACCGAAGAGCCGGAACACGATTTCCGATGCGGACTCGACCGTGATCTCCGCCGCAGGTGCCAGTGCATGGATGCGGACAATGGAAGCAGCGAAGCGCTGTCGCGCACCTTCCACATCCACTGCATGTGTCAAGCGCGTGACGATGTTGCCGGTATCGGCAAGATCGAGGGGCGCGCAGAGCTCGGAGCGTTCGTCGAGTTCGTAGAGCTGCCACTTGGCGGCATCGGGATGAAGATGCGATGCGCGCTGGCGCACGATCTCCGCTCGTCCGGGCGGCAGAAACAGCTTCAGCCCTTCCACGTGAGCTCGGCCGGCAAGTTGTTGCCGCTGATGGTCCATCCAGAGAATGCCGAAAGTGAGCACCGCATCCACCGACGACTGCGTTTCCTCCGCATTAACACCAAGCACGGCAAACGCCGACTGACCAGCCCGCAGCACGGCTCGGGTGTACACCGGACTGAACGAATGTTCCAGATCGGGGCTGCCGCTCAAGTTCTCGACCTTCATTCCCGGATACTGGCGCAGCAACACCCGACGCAGCAGGTGTTGGTACTGAGTGCGGGCGGCTTGCTTGGCGGCGCCCTTGCGGCGGTCACGGTCGGCGCAGATCTCCAGCACACTGGGGTGCGCCTGCCCAAAGCGCAGCACGCTAAGGCGCAGGGTGCGGCCCTTCTCTTCCACGCTAAGCACGCGGCGCACAGCGTTGCGCTGCTCGGACCACAGATGCAGAATGCACTTGCCTTCGCCGGACACGGAGTACTTCGTGTTAGCGAATTCAAACAGCAATTCGCCGTCTTCGATGGCCACAGCCTGGGGCGCGTCGGCCAGAAATTGGTCAAGGACTTTACCGAGAAGCCTAGACGAGATGGAGCTATTTTGCATAATTGCAGAGGAGATTCTGGTTTTCGCGCGCAGCGGACCTTCAATGCCGCCTCACGGTCATGTATTCCATTCGTCCTTCAAGCCGGTCCCCCCGGACATTGCTCTTTCAGGCCACTTGTGCGGCCCACGGCGGCGTTCTTTCGGGAACCTCCCCCAGCCGCAAAAGCCTTGCCCAGACCAGTTCTTCACGCAAAGGGTAGTCCAATCGTGGTCCGACTGCACGCGCCCGCGACACAGCGCTGTGTGATAATCAAAGGTTCGGACCCTGGCCGCCGCCGCGTCTTCTCCGGCGGCCGGACATCCAATCGAGTGTGACTATGGACAAGAAGTTCTTCTTCGAGCGCTACGGAATGACGCAAGCTGATGTTGAACGCTACCTCTCTGCGGCGCTCTCGGCTGGCGGCGACTTTGCCGACCTCTATTTTGAATACCAAACCTCCACCTCGGTTTCGCTCGACGAGAGCATGGTGAAGTCGGCCACGCAGGGTATCTCGGTGGGCTGCGGAGTGCGGGTGTTGTCGGGCGAACGCACCGGTTATGCCTACACTGATGACCTCTCGCCGGAACGTCTTCTGCACGCCGCCCGAACCGCCGCACTGATTGCCAGTGGTCCGGCGAAGCAGCCGGTCGTAGGCCTGACCAATAAGCCCGCGCATAATCTTTATCCTGTACCGCTGCCCTCGGTGGAAGCTGAGGTGCTGGCCAAAGTTGACCTGGTGCAGCGTGCGGATAAAGCTGCGCGCGACTACGATCCGCGCATTCATGAAGTGCGCGTGGGTTACGCTGACGAGCTGCGTCGCATCCTGGTGATTGGCTCCGACGGCAGCTTTGCCGAGGATGCCCAGCCCCTGGCTCGTATGAGCGTCTTCTGCATCGCCAAAGATGAGGTTGCCGGCTCGGCGCGCGGCACCGCTGGTGGCGGCGGCCGCGTGGCGCTGGATTATTTCCAAGCAGAGGCGTCGCCCGAGCACTTCGCCAAGGAAGCGGCGCGGCAGGCCATCATTCAACTCGACGCGCGCGAGGCGCCGGCGGGTGAGATGGAAGTGGTGCTCGGTCCAGGCTGGCCCGGAATCCTGCTGCACGAAGCCATCGGCCATGGATTGGAAGCAGACTTCAATCGCAAAAAGACTTCCGCATTCTCGGGAATGCTGGGCCGGCGCGTGGCCAGCGATAAATGCACAGTGGTTGACAACGGCACCATGCCCGGCCGCCGCGGCTCGCTCAACGTGGACGATGAAGGCAATCAGACCGAGAACACGGTGCTCATCGAGAACGGCATCCTCAAGGGCTATCTTTCTGACAAGCTGTCGTCGCGCCTGATGAACATTCCCAACACCGGCAACGGCCGTCGCGAGAGCTATCAGCACATTCCCATGCCGCGAATGACCAATACGTACATGCTCGCCGGACAGGATTCGCCCGAAGACATTATTAAGTCGGTGAAGTACGGCGTTTACGCGGCAAACTTTGGCGGGGGGCAGGTGGACATTACCAATGGCAAGTTCGTCTTCTCCGCGTCGGAAGCTTACCTGATCGAGAACGGTGTCATTACTTCGCCGCTGAAGAATGCAACCCTCATCGGGAACGGCCCGGATGTGCTGACCAGAGTTTCGATGGTCGGCAGCGATCTGCAACTCGATGAGGGCGTAGGAACCTGCGGCAAGGATGGCCAGTCGGTGCCAGTCGGCGTGGGCATTCCGACGCTGAAGGTGGACCGGCTGACGGTCGGCGGCACCGGCGGGTAAAGCAAAAGCAAATCAACCGCGGATCTTCGCGGATGGCGCGGATTGGGAAACCCCGAGATTTTGTTCAGCTTATTTAACATGGCTGACCTGTAGCGTCTCCGTGTTTGCTCTACTTCAAATCCGCGTTCATCCGTGTAATCCGCGGTTGATTTTTTTTCCTAAATGAAGGATTAGGCCGAACCTATGAATGTTTCTACCCAGGAAAGTGCAACTAGCACGCCAACCGCATCTACGGATCTGAAGGAAATTGCGGCCGACGTTGTCCGCCGTGCGATGAAGGGCGGGGGTACCGCCGCCGAGGCCGTCGCCATGGATGGCAGCGAATTCTCCACTGTCGTCCGTCTCGGCGAAGTTGAGACACTGAAGGAATCTGGCTCCAAGGCCATCGGCGTCCGTGTTTTCTTCGGACAACGCGCCGCCAGCACCTACTCCAGCGACCTGACCTCGGAAGGCGTGAAGCAGTTGGTGGACTCGGCACTGGCGCTTGCCAAGATTACCAGCGAGGACCCGTTCGCCGGAATTCCCGAGCCTGGACAACTTGGACAACTTGAGGGCGACCTCGAGCTTTATTACGACGACGTTTATTCGCTTTCCACTGCCGATCGCATTGACTATGCGCGCCGCGCCGAAAAGGCCGCGCTGGATGCCGATCCGCGCATCATCAACTCCGAAGGCGGCACCTTCGACGCGGCCATTGGTTACAAAGTGCTCGCAAATTCGCACGGGTTCATCGGTGACTCGCGGCGGTCTTATTGCTCGGTTTCGGCGGTGCCCATCGCGCAGGTGGAAGGTTCGTCCATGCAACGCGACTACTGGTATTCGGTCGCGATGACGTTGAAGAAGCTGGAATCACCGGAAGAAGTCGGCAAGATCGCCGCCCAGCGCACCCTGCGGCGCATCGGCGCGCGCAAGGTCAAGACCGCGAAGGTTCCCATCGTGTTCGAGCACACTGTCGCGGGCGCGCTGGTGGGCCACATCTTCGAGGCGGTCAACGGCGACTCGATCTATCGTGGCGCGTCGTTCCTCACCGGCAAGCTAAACGAGAAGATTGCGGGCGACAACATCAACGTGGTGGACGATGGCACCATGCGCGGCGGCTTCGGCACCAGCCCGTTCGACTCCGAAGGTGTGCCCAGCCGCAAGACCGTCGTGGTCGAGAACGGCGTGCTCAAGTCGTACCTGCTGAACACCTACACCGCGAAGAAGCTCGGGCTCCAAACTACCGGCAACGCCTCGCGCGGGCTGGCGGGAACGCCGGGAATCGGCCCGGGCAACTTCTTTCTCCAGCCCGGCGCGAAGAGTCTGCAAGAGATCGTTGCCGACATCAAGGAAGGCTTGTTTGTGACGGAGTTTCTCGGCTTCGGCGTGAACCTGGTGACTGGCGACTTTTCGCGCGGCGCCAGCGGCCTATGGATCGAAAACGGCGAACTTACCTATCCCGTGGAAGAGATCACCGTCGCCGGCAGCCTGAAAGACATGTTCTTCAACATCGCGGAGATCGGCAATGACCTCGAATTTCGGGGCGCCATCGCATCACCCACGCTAAGAATTGATGGCATGACCGTGGCGGGGGAATAATCCCGCCATTCAAACGCAACGGCCGACACCCGAATCCAGGATGCCGGCCGATGCGGGCGCACAGAGTCTCGAGGCGTGATCTAGCTTTGTTATATTCACTGATCTTTGCCGCACTCCTCTGGTGCAGCCTTCGACCCCTCTGCTGGTGTGATCTCAAAGACGGTCCCGTAGCCGTAGGCCCCGCCGGCGGAGGTAGTGCCAAAGAGATTGCCGTTGGCGTCGAAGGCCAGGCTGCTGACCGGATTTGCTCCGTCTTGGCCACCGGAAAAATCATGAAGCGAGGTGTAACCAAATCCAGCGCAACCTTTGGTCAGCTTAAAGACCGAACCCTGTCCGGACGCGCCGTCCTGGTACGTCGTGCCATAAAGATTACCCGTTGCATCCACAACCAGGCTGGCGTAGGGCCCCCCGAACTCATTTCCGGTGAAGCTATAGAGCACTAGGAATTCCCAGCCTTGGCCTTGCCACGTCTCGAAGGCTGTGCCGCCGCCGCGTGTTCCGTGACCTGCACTGGTGCCATAGAGATAACCCTGCCGATCAGAGACCAGGCCACCGATAGGCTGTGCTCCGTCGCTTTGGCCTTGGAAATTGTGGATGACGTTTCCCGTCCAGCCAGATTCTGATGGCGTCAACTGGAAAGCATTACCGCAAGGGCCGTACTCACAGCCGCCATAACCGCCATACACAGTCGTGCCGTAGAGATTACCCGCCCCATCGAAGATCACCCCGCTGAACCAAGGCTCTGCACCATGGTTTCCATCGAAGCTGTAAAGCACGGTTTCCGCCCAGCCCCCAGGCGAGGGACCTAGCTCATAAACGGTACCTTGGCCATCGGCGCCACCGTACACAGTAGTCCCGTAGATGTTTCCCGCGCGGTCGAAGACGAGGTCGCCACTCGGCGCGCATCCATCGGCGCCTCCATGGAAGCTATAGAGGACGGTTTCGGTCCAGCCGCCCAAGACGTTTGGCGGGACTGACGCTGGCGGCTTGAGGTTGAAAACAGTGCCGCAGCCGGCAGCTCCTCCCACGAACGTTGTGGCATAGAGACTGCCATCCGGCCCGATGATGACTCGCGACAGGACGCCCGCCCCGTCACTGCCTTTTCCAAACGCGTGGAGCAGACCAAAGATCCAGCCGGAGCCTTGCTTGGATACTCTGAAGACGGTGCCGGTGCTGCTCGCGCCGCTCACGCAGGGCGCTCCAAAAGTCGTTCCATAAAGATTTCCGGCGGCATCGATCGTCAGGCCAGCACAAGGGTTTCCCCCGTCGCCTCCGCCGGTGAAGTTGTAAATCACCTTGTAAGTCTGGGCCTGCGCCGGTTGCGCGGTGAGGGTCAGAAACAAAAATACGAAGATGAGGAACAGGAGCAGGATCAGGATGGCGAGCGCTGCAGAGTCCGGTCGCAGGCTCGCGCCGAAAAACGCATTTGGAAATCGCCCCTTGGTGTGCATTGGATTCTCCTCCTTGCCAGGTGGCTCGAATTGCGATTGACCAGACGCATCAGGCGCACGCGGACGCCGGGGAGAAGGAAGCTCGAGGGTCTTATTTCGCGCGCGGACTCGCCAGGAGTGGGTGGGAAAAAGGCCGGGAAATCTTCTCCCTAGACACCCAACAGAATTTCACGCCTGCGGCGATCGTTTGTCAGTGACGTATGGTGCGTCGCAAAGTGACAGCGGGTGGAACCTTTTGCGGCTGGGTCAGATTTGTTTTTGCTGCGTCCGGGTAGAGCGGGCCTTCAGAGACTGTGTCGCAACCTCTGCCGTCCCTACGGGACTCGCTATAATCTCCCCACTTTACCCAGCGCTGAAGCGCTGGGCTAAGCTCTTTCGCGCCTACGGCGCTCGTTTCTGTTGCGCTTGTTCCACCTGCCGAGTCGGGCAGCGGGTTGCGACACAGTCTCTTCAGTCCCGCGTTTCGCCGACTACATGATTGTGCGCGCCAGGGCGCTGAGCTCAAAGAGCCTCAGCACCCTAACACTCTTTCCGCTGCCGTTCGACGCAGGCGTAAAGGCCTGCTCTACTACTGAAACGCGGATACACTGAAACGACAACCGCTTTAAGGAATGAAAATCCCCACCCCAGCAAAAGAAGCTTGGATGGCAATCCGAACCGCAAAACTGGAAACGGCTGATAACGACCCGCTTAAATTGCAGTGATTCCGATCACATTCCGCCACTCTTTTCCTCCGCGATTTTAGCGGTTCCGCGCCACTCTCGCAGTGCTAGAATTTTCTGTTATGCCATTCCCAACCGATCGTCCACGCCGCCTGCGTCGCACGGAAGCGATGCGCTCGTTTGTTCGCGAAACCCGGCTGAGTCCCGAG
Source organism: uncultured Acidobacteriaceae bacterium (assembly GCA_963794545.1). Lineage (GTDB taxonomy): Bacteria > Acidobacteriota > Terriglobia > Terriglobales > Acidobacteriaceae > Bog-257. The sequence goes on along the minus strand of CAWCEH010000003.1, from coordinate 647,077 downwards.
GGCTTTGTCTATCCGCTGTTCGTCTGCCCGGGCGAAGGCATGCGCAAAGAAGTGCGCTCCATGCCCGGCGTCTTCAATCTTTCGGTTGACGAAGTGGTGAAGGAGTGCGCCGAAGTGAAATCGCTGGGCATCCCCAGCGTCATCCTCTTCGGACTGCCGGAGTCGAAGGACGAAGTTGCCACCGACGCCTGGTCCGACGATGGCATCGTGCAGAAAGCGGCGCGTGCCATCAAGCGCGAGGTCCCCGGCCTGCTGTTGATGGGTGATGTGTGCCTGTGCGAATACATGTCGCACGGCCACTGCGGGCTGGTTGAGACTACCGCGCCGCGTTCAGTCGGTGCGGCATCGGTGGCTGCGATGATTGCCGAGGATTACGAAATCCTCAACGACCCCACGCTTGAGCTGCTGGCCCGCACCGCAGTTGCGCAGGCCAAGGCGGGTATGGACATCATCGCACCATCCGACATGATGGACGGGCGGGTGGATGCCATCCGCACGGCGCTCGATGCCGGTGGCTACCAGAACATTCCCATCCTTTCCTATGCGGCGAAGTTTGCCAGCGGATTCTATGGACCATTCCGCGAAGCGGCTGATTCCGCGCCGCATTTCGGCGATCGCCGTTCCTACCAGATGGATCCTGCCAACCTGCGCGAGGCCATGCGCGAGATCGAACTCGACCTCGAGGAAGGCGCCGACATGATCATGGTGAAGCCGGCCATGCCCTACCTCGATGTGTTGCACGAAGCGCGGCTGCGCTTCGATGTGCCGCTGGCGGCGTACCAGGTCAGCGGGGAGTACGCCATGATCAAGGCCGCTGCCCTCAACGGCTGGATCGACTACGAACGCGTGATGATGGAGTCGCTGCTGTGCATCGAGCGCGCCGGCGCATCGATTGTGCTGACTTACTTTGCGAAAGAAGCGGCAAGGTTGCTGGCATAAGGGCCAATCAGCAATTAGCGCTTACCATTCAGCGTTAAAGTTGTCATTCTGGGCAAAGTGAGGTCGCCCCGCGACCGAAAGCAGCGAAAGGATCTGCGGTTCACAATTCACTGCACAAGCAGCAATGCTCCCACCTTTCGCCTCTTTTGCGAAAGGGTGGGCAGGCAAGAACGCCTTGACCGTCGTAAGGTACGCGACGGAGGCATTCCTCCATCAGCCGCGGGCCTGCCTCGCACTTGTGCCGAAGTCGAATAGGCCTGCCCGAAGATGATGAATCAACCACGGAGATCACGAAGAGAACTCAACAGAAATCAAAACTCCGTGTCCCTCCGCGCCCTCCGTGGTGAATGATTTTCTGCTCCTGTAATCCTGGACGACTGTCACACACCCTTGTGACATTGATCACCGAATGCGCGCAACCACCCTGCGACCATGATAGCTGCTAGGACCGGCCTCGGCTTTTGGCATTCATTTGCGACGCATCCGCGTTAGGCGCCCACAATGCGGTGAGCGGCGCCGGCTTCCCCAGCGAACGAAAGGCCGTCCCTTGTGAGTGATCTGGTTCCGATACCCGACGTGTCTCCGTTTCCGGCGCAGTCCGGAGCCACGCGTGCCTATCACGCCATGATTAAGCCGGTCGGGGCGATCTGCAATCTGGATTGCACCTATTGCTACTACCTGCATAAAGAGGACCTGCTCGGCAGTCCCAGCAAGTTCCGCATCACCGACGAGATTCTCGAAACCCACATCAAGCAATACATCGAGGGCCAGGACCGCAATGAAGTTGTCTTCTCCTGGCAGGGCGGCGAACCGACCCTACTCGGCCTCGAATTCTTCCACAAAGTCGTCGAACTCGAGCAGAAGTACAAGCGGCCGAACCAGCGCATCGAGAACGATCTCCAGACCAACGGCACGCTGCTCGACGACGAGTGGGGTTTGTTCCTCAAGAAGCATGGCTTCCTCGTTGGCCTCAGCATCGACGGCCCCAAGGAGCTGCATGACCGCTATCGCGTCGCCAAGGACGGCAAGCCTACCTTCGACAAAGTATTCGCCGCGGCGCAGATGCTGCATCGCCATCGCGTGCCCTTCAACGTGCTCTGCGTTATCAATCGGGTGAACGCCAAGCGGCCGCTCGATGTATATCGCTTCTTCAAGAACGAGGTTCGCCCCCGGCAAATGCAGTTCATCCCGTGCGTGGAGCCCAAAGTATTCACCAACACCGCGCCGCAAAGGTGGGACCCGAACTCCTTACCCATCCAAGACTCTCCCGCCGCGCATCCCGGCAATCCCGACTCCGTCGTCACCGACTGGTCGGTCGATCCCGACGACTGGGGCTACTTCCTCTGCAAGGTTTGGGATGACTGGTATCGCCGCGACATCGGCAAAGCATTCGTCAACCACTTCGAGAACGCCATTGCCCGCTGGATGGGCCAGGACTCGCAAATGTGTGTCTACCACGAGTTCTGCGGCAAAGGCGTGGCGCTGGAGCACGACGGCAACCTCTACTCCTGCGACCACTATGTCTATCCCGAATACAAGCTCGGCAACATTCTTCAAACTTCGAGTTCACGCATGGTCTTCTCCGAACAGCAGCGCCAGTTCGGATTCGACAAGTTTCACGCCCTTCCCCGTCAGTGTCGCGAGTGCAAATTCCTTTTCGCCTGTAACGGAGAATGTCCCAAGAATCGCGTCATCCGTGCCCGCGATGGAGAGGCCGGACTGAATTACCTGTGCTCTGGACTACAGAAGTTCTGGCAGCACATTGATCGCGACGTGCAGGACATTTGCCGCCGCTTAGCGCGCGGAGAGCCACTGCGCCCGACCTGAAAGGAAACAATATTTGTCGGTGAGAAGCGAACTGTGCGTAGGCCCAAATACGACTTTGGTGGGACTTGATATGTCCTATAGCACCGTATACTTGTTTCGCCCACCCAATTTCTGCCCCCTGATTCGACCTTTCTCGTAAAGGCCGAATTTCTTTTGATGAGTTGCGAACTTCCAATTCATCGCAAGCTTCCCTGGCGGAGGCCAACCAGAAATCTACTTGGAGAATTTTATGGACTTTGGTGCAAGCGTTCGACAATTTGCATTCGGAGCGTTGGCCGTCTCGAGCTTTCTCGCGAGTGGCAGTGCCCCCGCACACGCGCAAGCAGCCACCACACAGAAACCCAACATCGTGGTCATCATGGGTGACGACATCGGCTGGATGCAGCCGAGCATCTACCATCGCGGCCTGATGGTGGGGGAAACCCCCAACATTGATCGCATCGGCAACGAAGGTGCAATCTTCATGGACTATCTCGCCATGCAGAGCTGCACCTCCGGGCGCAATGCGTTCTTCACCGGCATGTATCCGTTGCGCACGGGCATGATTCCGCCGCAACTTCCCGGCAGCCCGTCTTATCTGCGGCCTGGGACTCCGGCGCTGGCAGTGTTCCTGCGCGACCTCGGCTATACCACTGGCGAGTTTGGCAAGAACCACCTTGGCGACCACACCGCTTCACTACCCACAGCGCACGGCTTCCAGGAGTACTGGGGCTGGCTCTATCACCTCGACGCCATGCAGCAGGTAAGCTTCCCCGACATCAATAGCAGCCCGTTGGTGCAAGCCGTCGCGCCGCCATGCAAAAACACGCCGGTACCCGGCCTGTCCGACCCTCCCGGAGCCATAGATCCCAAAACCGGGACCTGCCTGACACCTCCGCGGCCAGTTATCTGGTGTCACTCCTCCGATGGCACGGAGAAGAACCAGACTTGCAAGGACGAGGGCCCGCTGACGCTGGATCGCTCGAAGACGGTGGACGAGGAGACCTCGGCCAAGGTCATCGACTTCCTCGACCGCAACGACCCCAAGAAGACCAACAAGCCCTTCTTCGTCTGGTACAACCCGGCGCGCATGCACGTCACGACCGTTCTGTCGCAGAAGTACGAAGACATGATTGGCACGAAGGGCGGCAAGGACTGGGGCATCAACGAAGCCGGCATGAAGCAGATGGACGACAACATCGGCTATGTCATCAAGAAGCTGGAAGACATGGGCCAACTGGATAACACTATCCTGATCTTCACCACCGATAACGGGGCCGAAACGGTCACGTATCCGGATGGCGGCATCACGCCGTTCAAGGGCCAGAAAGGCGAGGCCTGGGAAGGCGGCTACCGCTCCCCGTGCGTCGTCCGCTGGCCGGGTCACATCAAGCCGGGCACGGTCAAGAAAGAGATGTTCGCGGCCCTCGACTGGCTACCCACGTTTGTGGACGTCGCCGGTGGACCGCAGGGCGACGACCTGAACAAGCAGATCCAGGCCGGTAAGTACCCCGGCATCGTTAAGACCATGCTTGACGGCGTTGACCAGCGCGCCTATCTCGAAGGCACGTCGGAGCACTCAGCGCGCGACTATTTCTTCTACTATTCGGGCGCGACGCCCTCGGCGGTGCGCTGGAAGAACTGGAAGTTCTATTACGAAATGTCGGAAAACGGGGCGACTGGCTGGTTCCTGCCTCTCGTCAACTACCACTGGACCCAGGTCGACAACGTCAAGCGTGACCCCTTCGAGCAGGCCATGGGCTTCAATGCCGCAAAGACTGGGGCGTCCCTGGGTGGTCAGCTTGGTTCTCCGTGCTGCGCCTATTTGTACGACTGGAACTTGCTGCCCATCGGCCAATTGCTGTGGGAGAAAGAACTCTATTCGTATAAAGAGTTCCCGCCACTGCAAGCGCCGGAAACCTATAACCTGGATGGCATCCTGAAGCAAATGGAGAAAAACAAGGGGGACGACTAGCTCGTGGAAGGGTCAACCGGCCCTTGTGAGTGCTTGAAAACGCGGACTTGCGACAGTCCGCACAACTGAAGTCGGAGGCGAGGAAGGCAGTACGTCTTTCCTCGCTTCCCCCAGGTGACCACTTTGGGCCGCATAGGAGGAGTGATTCCGTGAAGTTGTCACGACGACCTGGCTCCGCCCAGTCTGATCAGTCCTCGTACAGCCGCGCTAACGTATTTCTTGATCTGTTTCGCAACGCGAGTTCTCAAACCTTGGCATGGACTGCCGTGGCGGTCGCGGTCGCCTGGGTGCCGGTAGCAGTCCTTTCAGCACTCCGTGGCGGCGGTGCATTTCCCTCTTTCTTGACGGACTATGCCACGCAATCTCGCCTTCTCATCATCATTCCCGTGCTGATTCTATCGGCGCCAGCCCTGCACGAACGGCGCAGTCAGGTTGCACAACATATCGAGACCTTCCTTGTCCCTCGTAACCAACACCCCAAGTTTCATGACGAATGGACCTCGAGCGACGAGCTCCGGAACTCCTGGTTCACTCGAATCCTGATCGCCGCGCTGGTTTATGCAACGGTGATTTGGCTGGATCGGTACTTGAGCCCCACTGGCGCCGAATTCACGGGTTGGTGGAAAGGGGGTGGCGGCCTGCGGTTCATGTCGCCGGCCGGTACGTGGGCGGCGTTCATTAGCTATCCGGTCCTCTTTTACTTGGGTCTTCTCTGGCTATGGCGGCAACTGCTCTGGTTGCGATTCCTGCGGTCAACCACGCGCTTGGATCTTCAGCTCGTTGCGGCTCACCCCGATGGCTTAGGAGGTCTGGGATTTCTGGAAGGTGCCCTTCGCGGACAGCTGCCTTTCGCCTTCTGCCTGGGAGTGGGGCTGGCGGGCGCTGTCGCCAATCGGATCTTTCACGATGGACAGAAGCTGGTTGCATTTCGCCATTTGCCCATAATGCTGATTGCGGCCGTGCTTCTGGTCTGTGCAGCGCCTTATTTCCTGTTCACCAGCACACTGATGCGGTTGCGGCGCCATGCCATGTTGCGTTATGGGGCCTTCGCCCGCGCCGTGGGTGAGCAGTTTGAGAAGAAGTGGCTCCATCGGGCCGACACCCTGGATGAGGACGTTTTAACAGTCCCTGACTTCTCCACCACGACTGATCTCTACGGGGTGGTGAACAACATCAACAACATTCGTGTGATCCCGGTGGGCCTAGTCGATCTGTATGCGCTCATATTCGTGGCTTTGATACCGGGAATTCCGGTCGTGATTGCTGCGATCCCCTTCGACACTGTCATTCGCGACTCCATGAAGCTCTTGTTCTGAGTGTGGTGTTGAATCGAGAATGCGACATTCTTTCAAGCGCGCAGTGTTGGCTGCTCTCACACTGGCTTGTCTAAAGGTGGTGAGCGCGCAGGATCTCTCTCCGCGCGCTTACATCATCACTCCTCTGCATTCCAACGCGGTTACCCTGACTTGGTCCTTCTACGACGGAAACATTGACTACAATGGCGCACTCCCCGTCAGCGGCGCTACGGGAACCTACAGCGTACCGATCTTCAGTTACTACCACTCGTTCGGCTTCTTTGGTCGATCGGCCAACATCGTCGCCAGCCCGCCATACGGAGTAGGGAATTTTCAGGGCGCCACACTAGGTGCGGAAAAGCAACTTTACCGATCCGGTCTTTTAGACTCGGTCTATCGCTTCTCGGTAAACCTGAAGGGCGGCCCGGCCATGCCGCCCCAGAAGTTCATAAAGTGGAGGCAAAAGGTTCTGCTGGGCGCAAGTGTCAAAGTGATGGCTCCCACCGGCCAGTACGATCCGACGAAGCTGATCAATTGGGGTGCGAACCGCTGGGGCTTCAAACCGGAGTTTGGCTATTCGCAACGCTGGGGCAACTGGATACTGGATGGGTACTTTGGAGCATGGTTCTTCACCACGAACCCAGACTTTTGGTCGCGCAATGTCTACTACGCAGGCACGAGGTCCCAATCGCAAAACCCAATTGGCTCCTTTGAAGGGCACCTGAGCCACAGCTTTAAGCCGCGCCTGTGGGCCTCGCTGGACGGTAACTTCTGGTTTGGTGGAAAAACGACCTTAAACGGCGTCCAAAACCCGCTCACGCGTGCGGCGAATTCCCGCCTCGGCGGCACCGTTTCGGTTCCAATCAGCAAACACCAGTCTCTGAAATTGAGTTACAGCGATGGCACCTACGTACGGTTTGGCGGGAACTACCAGAACGTCTCGGTCGCCTGGCAGTACTCCTGGCTGGGCAACCCAAAATAGGCGACAGCTTCGTTTGTATGAAATCGGGGGTTGACGAGGCCCACATGAAACATCCACTTGGTATGTCTTCAACTTCTGCAAAGGAGATACAGAAATGAAAACCCGTCCGGTATTCCTCTCGACATTATTGTTTTCCTTAGTACTCACAATGGCTGGCTGTTCCAATAACCCAACACCTGCCCCATCAACCGCAGGCCAACCGGCCGCAACCGCTGCTGCGGATCCCCTGCCGTCGTGGAACGATGGCCCAGCGAAGCAGGCGATCCTCGACTTCGTCAAGACCACGACCGACAAGAACAATCCGAAGTTTGTGGCGCCGGAAGACCGCATCGCCACCTTCGACCAGGACGGCACGACCTGGGTTGAGCACCCCATCTATTCGCAAGTGTTATTTGCATTCGATCGTGTGGGCGCTCTCGCGCCTCAGCATCCCGAATGGAAGACCAAGATGCCGTTCAAAGCCTTACTCACCGGCGACAAAGCGGCGATCGAGAAGTTCACCCTGAAGGACATCGAAGTCATCGCTATGGCGACTCACACTGGAATGACCGCGGAAGCATTTGGGCCGATCGTCAAGGACTGGATGGCGACGGCGAAGCATCCGCGCTTCGACAAGCCTTACCCGCAGATGGTGTACCAACCGATGCTGGAGGTGATGAAGTATCTCCGCGACAACGGCTACAAGACTTACATCGTGACTGGCGGCGGGCAGGACTTCGTGCGCACCTATTCACAGCAGGTATATGGCATTCCCGTAGAGCAGATCGTCGGATCGGCGCTGGATACCCAGTACGCATACAACAAAGAAGGACAGGGCATCCTGATGCGCGACCCGAAACTTCTGCTGAACAACAATGGTGCGGGGAAGGCGGAAGATATTTATCTGTTCATCGGCAAGCATCCGAAAGCCGCGTTTGGCAACACCGATGGAGACCGCCAGATGCTGGAGTACACCCAGGCGGGCGGCGGAGCTTCGCTGGAAATGCTGGTGCTGCACGACGACGCCACGCGTGAATACGCCTATGGCCCGGCCCAGGGATTGCCTGACACCAAGGTTGGCGCCTTCCCTCAGACTTTGTACGACGAGGCCAAGGCGAAAGGCTGGACCGTGATCAGTATGAAGAACGACTGGAAGCAGATTTTCGCGTGGGAGAAGTGATCGGCAACGCCACTCAGTGGGCTGCTCCTAGCGGCCATTCGTTCCAGTCTGTAATCCAAATCACAGTCAAGTTCCCAGATTGAGCATATCCTCAAGTCTTGTGCCGCGAGAACTCAAAGGCCATCAGCGTGCCGCCGGGCTTCGCGGAGGTCAGGGTGAGCGGGCCTATTCTGAGATGGAACTAGCGAAGGAGCACAACCTATGTTGAATTATCCCCGTATTTTCTTCTTGTTTTCGTTGCTTGTACTGTGGCTCGCGGCGCAGATCGGAGCTGCCTTACGCCGGCGCCGGCCCCTGAAAGACGACGACCGTGACGATTTCGGCGTAGTGCAAGCAGCTACGCTCACGCTGTTGGGCCTCATCATCGGATTCAGTTTCTCGATGGCCATCAGCCGTTACGATCTGCGCAAGACTTACGAAGAAGCGGAGGCCAACGCGATTGGCACCGAATATGTCCGGGCAGAGCTGCTGCCCGCCGCGGATGCAACGGCGGTGCGCACCCAGCTTCGGAAATACCTCGATTTGCGTATCTTCTTCTATGAAACCCGCAACCGACGCGAGCTTCAGCAGATTAATGCCGATACCGCTCAACTACAGACAAAGATGTGGTCTACGGTCCAGGCTCCAGCCGTGGCGCAACCGACACCGGTGATCGCCCTCGCGGTTGCCGGCATGAACGATGTGTTGAACTCGCAGGGATACACCCAGGCGGCATGGTGGAACCGCATTCCAACCACGACCTGGAGTTTAATGATAGCCATCGCCGTCTGCTGCAACCTGTTGGTCGGTTATGGTGCACGTACCGCTAAAGCAAAAGCCGTCCTGCTGTTTGTTCTGCCGCTGGTTGTCTCCATCGCGTTCCTTCTGATATCGGACATCGACAGCCCGCGTGGCGGCTTCATTCACGTAGTTCCCCAAAATCTCGTAAGCCTATCCCAGTCCTTACCCAACTGAATTGTTCCTCGCACTGGCCGCAGCAGTTGTGAGATCCTCCACAGCCCGAACCGAAACCTGCTCTTCGGCGAGATAGGGACAATCGATCCCATCTGGCGCCCACGTGGCTAAAGGCGGCGCGCACCTGGACAATTCCAGTACCGTCCTCCACCCATCAGTGTTAAGCTACGTCAATCCCGCAGTTTTGGATGCGGTTCTTCCCACGAAGGGATAAAACCTGCTGGTTCACTACCCGGTGAGGGCAGTGATGTTGTGCGCTGGAATCTGTAACGAAAGTATCAGCGCGAGTCTGCCCACCCTACAATTTCCACCAGTTTGTTTCGAACCGGCCTCTCAACTTCAAACCCGTAGCGCGAAAGGGCGTAACTATGACAGAGCATACGAAGTCTTCCTTCCGATTCGCGGTATCCCTATTTTTCCTGTTCTTCTCGGGACTGCCGATGGCACTATCGGCGCAAACCAGCAAGCCCAACATCGTCGTCATCATGTCGGACGACGTTGGCTGGTTCAACGTTGGCGCCTATAACCGCGGCATCATGTCCGGGCGTACGCCGAACCTCGACAAACTGGCGTCCGAGGGCATGCTGTTTACCGACTACTACGCCGAGGCGAGCTGTACGGCGGGCCGCGCGAACTTCATCACCGGCGAGCTGCCGGTACGCACCGGAATGACCACCGTCGGACAGGCCGGCTCCCCAGTCGGCATACCCGATCAGGCGGTGACCATCGCTACAGCGCTCAAGTCCATGGGCTATGAGACCGGTCAGTTCGGCAAGAACCACCTCGGCGACCTCAATCAGTTCCTGCCCACGGTCCACGGATTTGATGAGTACTTTGGCTACCTGTATCACCTGGACGCGATGGAGGACCCCTTCCATCCCAATTACCCGCCGGCCCTTAAGGACACAGTTGGCCCACGCAACATGGTCCACAGTTGGGCGACCGATGTGGACGATCCCACAGTGCAGCCGCGTTGGGGCAAGATCGGCAAGCAGAAGATTGAAGATGCAGGGCCGCTCCCTCCGCACCCCATGCCGGGTATCAAGTACAACATGGAGACGGTGGACGAGGCGATCCTGGGCTTCGCCGTCAACTTCCTGGACAAGGCCAAGGCCGATAATAAGCCGTTCTTCCTGTGGCTGAATCCGACGCGCATGCACGTTGTGACCCACCTCTCTCCGAAGTATGTAGCAATGCAGACGCCGGAGAACGGTTGGTCGGAAGAAGAAGCCGGAATGGCGCAGCTCGACGACGTTGTCGGCGCCGTGATGCAGAAACTCAAAGATATGGGCGTTGACGACAACACCATTGTCGTGTTCACCACCGATAACGGCGCGGAAAACTTTACCTGGCCCGACGGCGGACAGACTCCGTTCGCGGGCGGCAAGGGAACGGCGCTGGAAGGTGGTTTCCGCGTGCCAGCCATGGTGCGCTGGCCCGGTCACGTCCCGGCCAACAGGGTCGAGAACGGCATCTTCTCTAGCCTGGACTGGTTCCCGACATTCGTAGCGGCGGCAGGCGACCCGAGCATCATCGACGAACTGAAGCAGGGCAAGCAACTCTCCGGACAAAACTACAAGGTCCACCTCGACGGCTACAACCAGCTTGACCTGATCACCGGCAAGGCGGCGTCGGCCCGTCATGAGATCTTCTACTTCACCGAGGGCACGCTGAGCGCGGTGCGCATCAACGATTACAAGTACCGCTTCACCGATCAGCCAAACGGTTGGCTGGGCGCGACGCTCAAGGTGGATTGGCCGATTCTCGTCAATCTTCGCCTGGACCCCTTTGAGCGGACAGGCATGCCCAGCGGCGACAAGGGATCGTTGGCGTTCTACAACTGGTTCGCTTACCAGTTCTGGCGCTTTGTCTATGTCCAGCAGGAGGTAGGGAAGCTAGCCCAGACCGCACTCGAGTTCCCGCCGATGCAGAAGGGCGCCAGCTTCAACCTGGAGGTCATCAAGGAACAGCTGGCGAAGAAGATGGCGGCACAAAACCAGTAGAAGATTGGGCACCACGCCCATATAAACCGCACTTGTTCCCCCGGGTGCGCACTCTACGCGCAAGATTACGGGCGGCCACTCAAGGGCCGCCCGTTCGTTTGCTCGGACGGCGGTCGATGCGCCAATTGCATTAGACGAATGACGGAATTGTGTTTAGTCTTCTAAGGACGCAACCAAAGAAGTCTCGTCAGCCGAGCTTGTCCAGAGTGAAGGCTGCCATGTGAAGGAGCGAACCTTTCTTTGGCCGCGTGCTCTCTCGCGATATGTGCAGACTCGCCCACCTGCAGGAGCCTTAGGTCACAGCAACATAACCCAGACCACGTGGAAGGTTACTTCAAAGGAAGACGATGAAAAAATCTCGACTACTCTGGATGATTGGCCTGTGGATGTTGGTCACAGCGCTACAACTCAATGCTCAACAAAAGAAGCCCAACATCCTCGTCATCTTCGGTGATGACATTGGCTACTGGAACGTCAGTGCCTACAACCAGGGCATGATGCATTACAAGACGCCCAACATCGACCGCCTGGCCCACGAGGGCGCACTGTTCACCGACTACTATGCGCAGCAGAGCTGCACCGCCGGACGCGCGGCATTCATCACCGGCCAAAGCCCGATTCGCACCGGGTTGACCAAGGTCGGCTTACCGGGCTCGCCTATCGGCCTGCAGAAACAGGATCCCACACTGGCCGAGTTGCTGAAGCCGCTCGGCTACATGACCTTCCAGAATGGCAAGAACCATCTTGGCGATCGCAACGAGTTCCTGCCAACGGTACACGGCTTCGATGAGTTTCTTCGGCAACTTCTATCACCTGAACGCCGAAGAAGAGCCGGAGAACATCGACTATCCGAAGAGTCCCAGCTTCACCGCGAATGTTCGGGCCGCGCGGCGTCTTCAAGTGCAAAGCCACTGCAACCGACAATCCGGCTCCCTCCGATCCGCGCTTTGGCCCATGGGGTAAGCAGACCTGCGAGGACACCGGTCCGCTCACCAAGAAGCGCATGGAGACCGTCGATGACGAATTCCTTGCCACGACGCTGGATGACATCGACCGCTCTGTCAAGGCGGGTAAGCCATTCTTCATCTGGCACAACACCACCCGCATGCATATCTGGACGCACCTGCCGCCGAAGTATATGGACATGGTCAATGAGAAGGGCCTCTACGGCGCCGGCATGACCCAACTTGACGACAACATCGGCGTCCTCCTCAAGAAGCTCGATGACCTCGGCATTGCCGACAACACCATCGTCATCTTCACTACCGACAACGGCGCGGAGGCGATGAGCTGGCCCGACGGTGGCACCACTCCCTTCCGCGGCGAGAAGAACACGAGCTGGGAAGGTGGATATCGCATTCCCTTCGTCATCCGTTGGCCGGGGGTGGTCAAGCCCGGAACCGTGGTGAACGATATCTGCGCGCATGAGGACTGGGTCACTACGCTGATGGCTGCGGCGGGCGTGCCCGACGTCAAGGAGAAGCTGCTAACCGGCTACCAGGCTGGCGACATGACTTACAAAGTCCATCTGGATGGCTACAACTTTATGCCGTACTTCAAGGGCGAGGTGCCGGAGGGCCCCCGTCACGAGTTCCTCTATTGGACGGATGATGGTGAGCCTTCCGCTCTGCGCTACAACCGCTGGAAGATGTTGTTCCTGGAACAGCCTGCTCATGGCTTTGCAGTTTGGGAGACGCCTTTCATTCCGTTGCGCGTACCCAAGCTGTTCGACCTGCACGCGGATCCTTTCGAGCGCGCCGAATACGAAGGCATCGACTACTCGCACTGGCGGCTCGACCGTGTCTATTTGATAGTTCCCGCAGCGGCTTACGTCGGGCAGTGGCTAAGCAGCTTCAAGGAATTTCCTCCGCGCCAGACGCCGGCCAGCTTCAACCTCAGCCAGGTGATGAAAGAGATAACGAATGCGGCGGGCGGCGACTGAGGCGGCATGGTATTGGCGTTCCCGCCGCCGCCTCAATGCGGCGGGAACGCATTAGAATAGTTCCGCGTTCGGGTAGTGCGGCGCTTTCAGCGCCGCGTCAACGCCGCGCTAAGAAGGCGAAGCATTCGTCGAGACTAAGCGTGTCAAGTAGTTAAAAACAGATCAGTGAACTGTGCTGACGCCGAAATCGTACCCCATACCGCCTTGGCCCATAGGGAAGATCATGTACTGACCCGGGCGTAACGGTTTCCTGATGGAAATTTCAACGGTGGAGTCGGAGATCGTTGTTAGGTCGATAGGTTGAATCTTGTTGTCGGGAATCCCCGTTTTGGCTCCGCTGTATTGCCCAACGTGAACCGTCTCTATTTCACGATGGTCACTCTTCACGTCAAGAGCGGCGATAACGATATTGCGGGAGAGTTGCATGCTGCCGTGCAGGCAAAACTTGGGAGTCTCGCCGAGCGTGATGGGCGCCGCCGCGTCCCGGAATCGCATAACTCCCTTGACGCTAGTCGCGAACGGTATCGGCTTTACGTGGGCTGAACTTCCCTCGGCAAGAATTTGCGACATCGGTTTCCACGAAGGGCCGTCCAGATAATAGGCCCCGAGCTGAGAAGGGCAAGCCGGTCCCGAGGATGGATTCGCCGAACTCTCCGGGTGGCCGGACGGCTGACCGGTTGTTACTGTGCTATTCGAAGGCGTAGAACCCTTGGCCATCATCGCGGAGATTATGTTTTCCGGCACTCCTTGCTGCTTTAACTGGACGATGCCGTCGGTGGTCATGGAGAACTTAGCGGGATGGCTTTGAATCATCTCGAGGATGACACTCTCTCCAACGTTCGCTTGTACCATTCTTATAATTGAATCGTTGGTCAGGACCTCTTGTGCGCTGCTGCCTTGCGCCCTCATCTGTTGGGTTGCGAGCGCGGCAAACGACAGCACCACCAACAAGAGTACCGTCATTCGTTGAAGCACTGAAGCCTCATGCTGGATGGCCATCTTCATGAATTCCTCCCACCTTTGAGCGAAACTATACTGGTGACGGCAGTCGTCTGTCGAGACCGTTTCGAGACCGTTCACAGAAGCAAGAAGTTGCGTACGATTTGCCGGCCATGTTCGGTGAGCACGCTCTCCGGGTGAAACTGCACGCCTTCGACTGGAAAGTTGCGGTGGCGCAGTCCCATGATTACGCGCTGACCGCCACGGTCCGCGCAAGTGGCTGAAATTTCCAATTCAGCGGGAAGGTCTTTCTCCTGAACGATGAGCGAGTGGTAACGCGTGGCCGTCATGGGCGATGGAATGCCTCGAAAGATTGATTTGCCATCGTGCTCGATGGAACTGGTTTTGCCGTGCATGAGGTTGGCAGCGCGAACTACCTTGCCGCCGAAGGCTGCGCCAATCGCCTGATGGCCGAGGCATACACCGAGCAGAGGCACGCGTCCTGCGAAATAGCGGATCAGTTCGATGCTGATGCCGGCCTCCTGTGGCGTGCACGGGCCGGGAGAGATGACAATGCGATCAGGATGAAGCTCGTCAATAGCGCTGACGGTAATCTGATCATTGCGGCGCACTACTACCTGCTCACCCAGTTCGCCGAAGTACTGCACCAGGTTGTAGGTGAAGGAGTCGTAATTGTCGAGGACGAAAAGCATGGAGTCCAGTTTCAAGTTTCGAGTTTCAAGTAGAAACATACTACCCCGCTCCTCTAGCATGGGAGTGAATTCATCAACGCGTTGATGATCCGCAGCACCTCCTGGGCTTGAATTTCAAGCTCATGCGAATTCTCTTGACTTAGGTAATGCAGATCCGCAGCGATCAGCACCTGTGTCTCGACTTCGAGCAGCGATCGTCGGGACAATGCGAGGAAATGCCTGAACTCCTTCTTCGACAACCGGCCTTGTCCCTCCGCTATGTTGCTTGGCACCGACACTGCTGCGCGGCGCAACTGCGCAGCCAATCCGTACACTTCTTCTTTAGGGAATCCACGAGTATGCAGATAGACACTTTTCACCAGCGACATCGACTTCTGCCATGCGATCAGATCTTTGTAGGAATGAGACACGCTTTTGCTCGAAACTCGAAACTATCTTTCAGCCAGTTGCTTCACACGCTCTAAGCACCGCACTGGCCTTGTTTATGCACTCCTGGTATTCGCTTTCGGGGTCGGAGTCGGCGACGATGCCGGCGCCCGCCTGAAGATAGGCGCGGTTACGATGCAGAACCATGGTGCGAATGGCGATGCAAGAATCCAGATTGCCCGCGTAATCGGCGTAGAGCACGGCCCCTCCGTAAACTCCGCGGCGCACCGGCTCCAACTCCTCGATGATTTCCATGGCGCGAACTTTGGGCGCGCCGCTCAGCGTGCCCGCAGGGAAGCAGGCTGCCAACGCATCCAGCGCATCGAGATCGCCACGCAACTCTCCTTCGAGAGCTGAGACCAGGTGCATGACGTGCGAATACTTTTCCACGTACATCAGGTCGCGCACCTTCACGCTGCCGTATTCGCTTACGCGACCCAAGTCGTTGCGACCAAGATCCACCAGCATCACGTGCTCGGCACGTTCTTTCTCATCGCTGCGCAACTTTGCAATCAGTTCTTCGTCTTCGGCCGGGTTTGCGCCTCGCTTGTGCGTGCCGGCAATCGGACGATATTCCAGCTTCCGTCCGGACACCCTCACCAGCATCTCCGGCGAAGCGCCGACGACCTGCATGTCGTCGAGCTTCAGATAGAACATGTACGGAGACGGATTCACCGTGCGCAAGGCGCGATAAATCTGGAACGGCTCGGCGGGTGGCTTGAAGTCGAGGCGCTGGGAAAGCACGACCTGAAAGACATCCCCGGCGGCGATGTACTCCTTGGCCCGGCGAACGCTGGCGACGAACTTGTCGTGCGAGGTGGTGTTGTGGACCTTGATCGTTTTCTTCCGGTCGTTGGTTGACCAGTCAAAATTGTGCGCGCGTACTCCGCGGGCGAGTTTGGCCTCGATGACGGCGATGTCGGCTAGGGCACGATCATAGGCTTTCCGCGGCGATTCAGCGCTTACGTCGGCGGCGGCGATGATGTGCAATTGGTGCCGCAAGTGATCGAACGCCAGCAGCCGGTCGTAAAAGGTGAACACACAATCCGGCAAACCGACGTCGTCCTTGGCAAGTTCAGGCAGACGTTCGAACTGTCGCACCATGTCGTAGGCAAAGTATCCGACGCAACCGGAAGTGAATGGCGGAAGATTGGGCAGCGTCGCGGGACGGTATTGCCGCAAGCAGGTGCGCAACAATTCGATTACGTCGATCTCATGGAGTTCCACCGAAGAGCCTCGCCGGATCTCCACAGAACTGCCGCGTGCGGTGACAATCATTCGCGGCTGCGCGCCTAAGAAAGTGTAGCGGCCAATCTTCTCGCCGCCTTCGACCGACTCAAGCAGGAACGCATATTTCTGCTTCGCAGCGAGGCTCAAGAAAGCCCCCACCGGGGTCAGCAAATCGGCGCTCAACGTTTTCGCCACGGGGATGAGCGAGGCGTCACGGCTGAGTTGCAAGAAGCTTTTGTAGTCGGGAATCACCATGGGATCTGGGCAAGATACTCAGGTTAGTGGGATTATACGGGAGCAGCGCAGAGTTCAAACTATTCCACCCAAGCAAGAGCGGCTTGGGTGGGGTACCCGGCCGGGACCTGCGATGAAGCTAGTCGGCCCGCTTGCTGCTCGCTCGCCGGGGCTTCGGCTTGCTCTTGCCCTGGAGATTGAGCGCCACGGCAGCGCGGATGAGATCCTTCAAGGCCGCCTCATCGACCTTGTCGCCTTCGTGGATGTCGATGGCGCGCCTGACATTCCCTTCGAGGCTGGAGTTGAATAGACCTGAAGGGTCCTTCAACGCAGCTCCCTTGGCAAATGTCATCTTGACGACGTTCTTGTACGTCTCTCCCGTGCAGACGATGCCGTCGTGGGAAAAGACAGGAGTCCCCGGCGATGTCGGCCTGACCCACTTCAATTCTTCGACGATCTCAGGGTCTGCCGCGTGGATGATTGCGCGCACTTTCGCGAGCATCTTCCCGCGCCAGTCGCTAAGTTCGTTGATCCTCTCGTCGATGAATGCAGAGGCAGATTCCACCGGGACGGACTTTTTCATGTTCAGCTCCAACTCTCGCACCTAATTTAGATGCGCGCAGCATAACCTGCAACCTGCGACGGGATCAGTAGAGTCAGAATAACCCACTACCTTATACAACCCGCCGTCGTTGACGGCCGAAGCACCGAATATAATATGCCAACCGGCAGGGAGGATGGATGCCGGAAATCGTGCTCATCATTCTGCTTGGTCTCGTAGGGGCGATCGCTGGCTTGGCGGCGAACAATATCGCTGCGCTCTTGCAACCTAGGATTGGCAAACGTCCACGCCTCTTGTGGACCACCTATGTCTCCCTGGTTTTCTTGGTGATCCTCTTGATGTGGGACTCTGAGCACCTCCCGTTTCAGCGTTGGCCAATCTATTCAGTGGGCGCCTTGGTTGGTGTCCAATTACTCATCTGGGGCATTCTGCTAGCACGGAAGGAACTGGTCGACCGATACAGCGATGCCTCTCAACTGCCTGAAAACCTAGAGGCATCTGAACGAGGGAAAATCGCCGCGGAGGGTTACTGCCGCGACGACCGACATCGGTCGGAAATCAAAGTCATGGACAGCAGTGACGCAGCCGCCGGTTACACCGTTATGGCAAATGTCGGCATTGCAGTGTCCGTCGTTTTGTTATGCGCGAGTCTGATGGTGTGCGTCGGCATGCTTCTAGCATCAAACTATGCAAAGAGTCATCCCGAAACACTTGTCCAGGCAGCCTCCGAGGATAGCGAAACGCGGGTCATGCTGGGACTAATGCTTGGTGCCGACCCCAACGGAAAAGACGCCAACGGTCAAACTCCATTGGGCGCAGCAGTTGAGGCGTATCGCAGTGTTGGGTCAAAGGACCGACTTTCTTCCTCGCTGGCACACACTATGGGCCTGCCGACAAATACCCCTGCTCAGCAACAGATTCTGGACGACATCGTGATTCCCCTTCTGGAGCATGGCGCCGGGGCAAACGCACTCACTCAAAACGGCGAAACCGCGCTGATGAATCTTGAAACAGTTCCAGACAGTGAGGCATTCGCCAAGGTCCTCATTGAACATGAAGCCATAGTAAATCCCAAGGATGGTGCTACGCCGTTACAGTGGGCGGCCTTGTTTGGCAATTTTCCGCTGGCTGAACTGTTGGTCAATGATGGTGCAGACGTGATGGCTCGTGACAACGAGGGGGCCACTCCAGCGCATTATTGGGCTGAAGGTGGAGATTTCGACGAACTGAATCGCGAGTCGTACGAGCCCGAGCCCTATCCCGCCAATGTTGAACCTCCGTCCGATCCTGCAAACTCCGCCAATCCTTATGACGATACGCTTAACGCCAAAACTCTCGAGCAGCAGGTTGAGGAGCAATCGGCACCGCGAACGATGGAGGATTTGCTCGTCAGCAGAAGAGCCGATCTCGGAGCCACAGACAACTTCGGGCAGACGCCACTGGACTATGCGGTACGTTTCGGTCACCTGCGGAAGGCACAGTATTTGATCAGTCTGGGCTCGTCACCTAACCGGGGCGATAATCGCGGTCGTACCGCAAGCCACCTCTTGGCTCTGGCCAAGTGGAAGGAGGCGGAAAAAGCCTTGCGCGATGACTCCTCGATCCCAGACGGGACTCTTATAGCGCCAGATGGGTCTACTTATGATCCGATTAAGTTAGAGCTGGATAAACAGCGAATCAGATTTGCAAAGGTCCTGATAAAAGCCGGCGCAAATCCTCAACTCAAAGACCATCATGGTAAGACTGCGATCGACCTGGCGATTGAGAACGGGCATCCAGAGCTCGCAGACTTGTTCAGGCAAGCGGCCCTAGTGAATAGGCACTAACAAACCTATGCGGCGGGTGGCCGAGGTGAATGCCGGGTGGCCCACCCTTTCCAATAATAGCTACGATCACCTAACAACGTCGCGGCGCCGGGTTCTATAAAAGGGGATGTCAAGAGAAAACACTTCTCCCTGCGCTGGAGAACAGGCAGTTCTTTGACACCCAGCCCCTGGGGGTTGCCGAGTGGCGTAGATCCGCGGTTTCGCTAGTCGTTTTCACGTCCACACTACAGCGTCGTTGGTGCTGAAGCTACGCAAGCCGGGCGGTGGCCCTTGGCCAACCATGGTTCTATCGGAGACTCGCCCGCCTTGGCGGGCGGCACTATGGCTTTGTTGGGTTGTCCGAGGAAGCCGGGTTCCCTCGATAAGAGAGAAGGCGTTGTCAAGCGAAACTTCTCCTAGGCGGTGGGTGAGCACCGCTGGTTTCGTCACTGGTTTGCCAAGCTGAGGAGCAAGACACAGGAGATCTCGCGATTGATCAGTTTGCAGTGGAACCTGCTTCGTTCCACCAACCATCGATTCGGCCTAAGACTTCGACCATGATTCTTCTATGCGAACCTCCAGCCGCCGGGTGCCCCACACATTCGCGGGTTTCGAATGTGTGGGAGACTATGGACCAATTGGAGGCGACCTCGCCGAGACTGGCCGTTGCGACAATTCATGCCCACTCATTCCAACGTCAGGGATGAATGGGCGGCGCTGCAGTTCTCAAACCGCAGCGGATCCGCGTTGCACATCATCTAGGCACTGAATTGAGTCGATGGTTGCGAATGCGAGCTTTTGGAATGCGGACACCGTCACAGGAAATTTTGTGTATGCCTCAAATATTTGCAGGACGGCTTCTTCACTGATTGTTTGGTTTGCTCCATTGACGATCCGACGCATTAGGAAGGGAGCATACATGTTCGCGGCGTCCGCGCATTGTGTCAGTGAGATGAGCGTGTTCGCCGCCGGTTCGGCAAGCGTTACCAGCCACCGCGTATCGATCCATGCCCGGACGGACACTGGTGTGGCGTGTACCGCATGACTCGCGAGGCCATATGGGCTTCTCATGAAGTTCAAACCGCATGCTTGAACAAGTTCGTTGAATGTCACGCCCCCCTTGCGTGTAGGAAATACCTTCGCCAGAGCCAGCTTTGCCCACGCATATTTGCCAACAAAATCGGCTCCATACCTTTCGATCATCCTTTGAGCATTTTCTTCCTGTGTTCGTAACCATTCGCTTGGTAGTGGTGGCACTCCCGTCAATTCACAAAATCGTTGCGCTTCCGAGAGCAATTCGAGACTTTTGACCGCTTCATGGTCCAAGAAACGCTTGGCGGTTGTCCTTGATGAACGTGACACAAATAGTGCAAGGATCGCCCGCTCATGGAGCGAACGCCATCTCGCATATGCGCCCGATGCAAATCCGTTCCGGAGGAGCAGCAGTATTTCCTCTGCGATACCGACAGATTCGTCGAGCAATCCCGATATCGCAAGGAATTTCGGGTCGCTTCGTTGGGGTTGTAAAGATTCGAATTCTTCTGAGCATATAGATGCCTGAGTTATTGCAAGTTCCATTGAATCCAGGCAGTTGGTCCACGATTTCGTCGTTTCTTCAGCACGTGCGAAGAGTTCGTCTCGCCATTTCGAAACGATCTTGCGGTGGTTCTTTCTTAGGCGGGTCACCGCCTCATCCGCACTCGATTCGACTGTCTCGGAGACGATAGATGCGAGCAACCGGGTGATATTCTGTTTTTCCTGTTTTGCCTTCGACTTTTCATTCATAGGGGTTAGGTTCTTAAAGGCGGCGATGCCTGGTGGCCCACTCATTCGCGGTTTTCGAATGAGTGGGCCCGAGAAGGGGAATAACTGATCGTCAGCGGCCACTCCTGACAATTTATTCGCACCGGCGCTTCTTGCTGGAACGCGTACGCCCGGAAGCTGCTCCAGTCCCAATCTTCGGGTTTTTCCGCCAGACCTCGCTTCACCGGGTTCCGATGCATGTCGCCCACCCCAACGAGCGCAAAGTCGGCGCTCGTCGGGGGCCCCGGTTAGCGCAATTTTTCAATCCGTTTCTTCGACGTACAGACGTTGAAATCATAGAAGCGCTTTTGCCATATCGGACCCGTGCGGATGCCGCCATGGTGAAGCAGCTTTGTGAATCGCTCCTTGATGACCTTCATTACGACGGAGGGATCGCCCACATCCGGTTCGGTGAATCAAGAGGTGAAAGTGCTCGGGCATGACGACGTAGCCGATCACCACAAATCGATATTTCTGCCGTGCACGCTCCAAAACGCGCAGGAAGAGATCGCGGCGCGCGCCGGTTCCCAGCTCGGGCCGCCGCTGGTAACAGCTACAGGTTATGAAATGAAGATCGTGCCCGCCGTACCAGCGTTCCAGACCTTTCGTCATGCTTCGAAGCTATCGGGGCAAGATCTTTCCGTGTGTGATGGGAAGTACCGGAGACTGTGACTCGTGGAACCCACTCATTCGAAAACCGCGAATGAGTGGGGCACCCCGGCACCCGGCACCCGGCTGCACACAGCAACCCGATCCTCCAGAAACATAACCCAACTGTTAGGTATTCTGGTACCTCTTCAATCTCCAGGGCACGACGGAAGCATACGCTTGTCGTGGTAGGGAGCGCCGTGATCGGAAGACAAAATCCCCACCCAAGCAAAATCAGCTTGGGTGGAGCACCCTCGTGATGGTTGCCCGGGCCACCCGCCCTATCGGGAGAAAGGTCCGGTCGGAAATAAATCAGTGGAGCGTGCCAAAGCTTAAGACCATCGAGCCGACAAGTTTCCCAATGTGATGCGTCGTACTCGCCCAGGTCTCGAACCCCGCGAGACCCGGGGCACCCGGCCAATAGAGAGGTTTTTCTTGAGACCGATCTCTGCTCACATTCGTTGAGTTGGTAGTGTTCGTCGTGCCATAGGAGGGCACAAACATAAAGCACAGAGCGAATGACGTCGAGGCTAGGGCCCTCCGTGGCTAAAGCCATCGTCAAGAACAGTCATTTACGGCGCGGCTGAAGAGGCTGCCGAAAAAGTCGAAAAAGCAGGTCCCTTACCGACTAAAGTCGGTTCGGGATGACAAAAATAAAGGACTCTTGACGGCGCACCTGAAGGTGCGCCCCTTCAAGGCGGCCTGCAAACGACTTTTTCAGCAACCTCTGAAGCCGTGCCTCTTCAAAGCAGGACCCACGAAACAAATCCCCGCCCTAGCCAAACCGAGGTAGAACGCGGCGCCTAAGCGTGCTATTTCGGGAATTGGGGTTACCTTGGTTTTGCGAGGGGCGTTTTCTTCTACGCCCGAATCCGTTCCGAAAATTAGACTGGGTGGGCCGGAGCCAGACTCCAGCGCCGGGAACGCCGCCCTCGTGCGGCCCGGCATCGGTCTTTGAAAACCTGTCGAACGCCCAGAGCCAGAGGCTGTTACCAAACACCTGGCGTCCGCTGAAGCGGACTCAAGATTTCCCACTTCACCCTTCCCAGCGCTGAAGCGCTGGGCTATCACCTGTCGCCGCGGGCGGCTGCTAAATGCTTTGTTCCACCAGCTCGCCCAGTACAGGAGTTTCGTTAAGAGCTTCCCCAGCTTGGCCCCCATAACTCCTTTGTCCGTAATACTTTGACTCTAAGTCTAATCGAATGAATATTTTGTGAGCAATGGCATAAGATATTGATAAATAATAACTTAGACTTATTGCCAAGTATAATGGAATCAATATTTTGGCGATAACGTCGTAAGGTATTGATAAGCAGTGGTTTAGCTGTACGAGTAACTCTAATGTTTGGAATATTTTAGGGGCAAAATATTCAAAACAAAGATCTTGGGAAACAGGGGGGAGGGGGTGCCTTGCCGCTAGTGTAATGAGTCAGAGGCTCGGTGAATAATTCAGGATCTGTCTCCCGTGTTGGGGACCGCAGTCCCTCCACTCCGCTCCCCCACCCCGCCAAGCGCAAAATCGGCGCTTGTCGGGGACCCCGGTCGCTCCGGTCAGGATGAAATAATGCGAGGAATCACTGACTCACCGCGGTAGTTCAAGTTCTGCGCGCAATGTTGCGCCGGAAGGGCTGGAGAGGGTGTGTGAGAACTCCTGTCGTCCCTACGGGACTCGGATCTATTTCCCACTTTACCCAGCACTCCGCCTTCGGCTGCCGCCACCCCAATCCGCGCGAAAGCTGCGCGGTTTGGGGGCCCCGGTGCGTGCTGGGCTAAACTGAGCCGCGCCTACGGCGCTGGATCGCCCATCTAGTCCACCGGCAAATACCAGGTCTGGTTCTCACACACGCTCTGTGGTTCCCCGCAGTCGCGATTCTACGCGGTCAAACGACTAACATTGTGCGAATAGCCGAAGCCGCTCGCTCTGTAGGTGATCTCGAAACGCGCGCCGTGCCGTATCGCCCGGATCGTCGGCTATCCGAAGCCTAAAGCGTGTTTCAAAAATCGCTCTAAGGGACGGAGCTTGTGCCCTCAGGGGCTAAAGGGGGTGTGTGAGAACTCTGTCGTCCCTACGGGACTCAATAATATTCTTCCACTTCACCCAGCGCTGAAGCGCTGGGCTAAGCTCTTACGCCCCGTTGGGGCTCGATTTGCGGCAGAATTATCTTCTTCGTTCCACGAGAGATTTCCAATTCGAGTTCTCACACACGCTCTAAAGCCCGGGTTTTATGCGGCGCGGAACGGCACGGCTGAAGCCGTGCCCTTTCAAAGACGGTTTTTGAAACACGCTCTTAGCAAGGTGACTTCGCAAATTGGCGCTTGCCGGTTCGTTTACCTTGCGTGTAAGACATCTCGCTGCATATACTTTGAAGGTTTGCCCGCCGATGCTGGATGCTGCGTCGAGAAAGCGTCCATCTAGTCGAGCCGCAAGACGCCCGCGATAATTCGGAGAAATCTTATGGCTACAGCACACACTCTTGAGCAGGAAAGTAATCCTTGGGAACAACAGGCTGCGCGCTTCAATCTGGCGGCCGAAAAGCTGAAACTCGATGAAGGCCTGTGGCGGGTTTTGCAACAGCCCAACCGCGAGATCATCGTCCACATCCCGGTCGCCATGGACAACGGACAACTGGAAGTATTCACCGGCTACCGGGTGCAGCACTCCATCGCGCGCGGTCCCGCCAAAGGCGGCGTGCGCTACTCGCCCGATGTGACGCTCGACGAAGTGCGCGCCCTGGCAAGCTGGATGACCTGGAAGTGCGCGGTGGTGAACATCCCATTCGGCGGCGCGAAGGGCGGCATCATCTGCGATCCCAAGAACATGTCGCGGGGCGAACTGGAGCGCATGACCCGGCGTTATACCTCCGAGTTGATCGAGTTCATCGGCCCGGAGAAGGATGTTCCGGCGCCCGACGTCAATACCAATGAGCAGACCATGGCGTGGATGATGGATACCTACTCCATGCACATGCGCCAGACGGTGACGGCGGTAGTGACCGGCAAGCCGCTGAACATGGGCGGTTCGCGGGGCCGCCGCGAAGCCACCGGCCGCGGCGTGATGATCATCTGCGACGAATCCATTAAGAAGAACAACATGACGCGCGAGAGCACTCGCGTGATCATTCAGGGATTTGGCAATGTCGGGTCCAACGCTGCGGTCCTCATGCATCAGGCCGGATACAAGGTGGTCGGCATCGGCGAATGGGACGGCGGCTTGTACAACAGTAAAGGCATCGACATTGCGGCGCTCTGGGAGCATCGGCAGAAGGAAGGAACCATCCACGGCTTCAAGAAGGCTGAGGCCGCGGCAACCGAAGAGCTGCTGATCACGGATTGCGACATCCTGATTCCGGCGGCCACGGAGAACGTCATCAACTCGGGGAATGCCGCCAAAGTGAAAGCGAAGATCCTGGTGGAAGGCGCCAACGGCCCCACCACGGCAGCCGCCGATGACATCCTGGGCGACAAACATGTGTTCGTGATGCCCGACATTCTGGCCAATGCCGGTGGCGTCACGGCATCGTATTTCGAGTGGGTACAGGACCGGCAGGGCTACTTCTGGAAAGAGTCGGTGGTGAACTCGCAGTTGGAGGACATCATGGTGTCGTCGTTCGAGGACGTTGTCCGTTACGCCGAGACTCACAAGGTAAACAACCGCATCGCGGCGTACATGCTGGCCATCGATCGAGTGGCCTATACGATCCGGCAACGCGGGATTTACGCCTGACAGTGAACCGCCTGCTCAAAGACTTGCTTTGAAGGGATTGAATACCGGAAC
Organism: uncultured Acidobacteriaceae bacterium; assembly: GCA_963794545.1. GTDB lineage: Bacteria > Acidobacteriota > Terriglobia > Terriglobales > Acidobacteriaceae > Bog-257. The sequence goes on along the minus strand of CAWCEH010000003.1, from coordinate 621,887 downwards.
GTTCAATTGCTTGAAGTCGTCCTCGTTCCTGGTGGCCACAATCAGGCCATGAATGCGAGCGGTGGCAGCGATCATTCCATCCTCAATCAAGTGGTCTGATTTGCCATGTACGAGCCGGCCCCATTCGCGAAAAGAAACTGTATCCATGGGGAGAATCTGATAAGAAGCCTCCAATTGATCGACCCAGCGTTCGATCTCCGTGGCCTTTTCTGGATTCTGGCGTCGCGTCAGCTCAATGCCTGCCTGCAATTCGCCCATAGTCACCGCGGACAGGAATACTTGGTCGTCGCGTAAGTCCGCAAGCCAGGCAACAACGGCGCCGTGAGGCTTATGCTTTCGTACTTCTGAAACCACGTTGGTGTCCAACAAGTACTTTTTCACTTGAAGTTCACTGGCTTCCGCCGCCGAAATCTGCGCTTGTCAGGAACGAGGTCTTCAAAGCGCGGGCCCTCACCAAGAAGGAGTGCCTTCAGGTTGGGGCGAGCGGACCTCTGCAGCCGATGCCATTCTTCGATCGGGACCAGCACAGCAGCTTCAACTCCGCGCCGAGTCACAACCTGCGGGCCCTTTCTTAGGGTAATTTCCAGTAGCTCGCTGAATCGAGCCTTGGCATCTTGCACCTGCCATGCAGCCAAACGGCACCTCCGTTCTCTAGTATGTAGGGTACGACTAGTCAGGTGACTAGTCAAACTTAGGCCAATTTGGTACGAAAGTTTTGCCACCCTTCGGAGGAACCTCTCACCTCCACTTCAGTAAAGAGTTGGCTATCCCTAGGCTGTTCCCGTTCTGGGACAAAATAAATTTCTGCAACACTGGTGATTCGGTACTCGAATTGGGGCATAATATCGCCCAAGCTGTGCTGCCTGTGGGGAACGCCTCCTTGTAGGGTCATGATGCAAAGCATCTATTTTTGTTTGCGCTTGTTGGCGGTAGCGGTGGCCTTTCCGGTCATCCTGACGTACATCGTGGTCGTTATCGTGCTTCACCCAATCGCTAGTTTCCGGAACGGTTTTCACCCACCTTTGCGGGTGTGGATGGGCGTCCTGGACTGGGCGAAGGGGATCCCGGTCGGTTACAGCTACTGGGAGCACTACCAGGCCCCGTCCATGCTGGACGAAATCGCCGTTCATCACGACGAATAGATAGCCTGTCCACGTTTCTGCAATTGCATTCCATCCAAGCGGTGGAGGATAATCGGCTGTTGCGGCGGCAGCCAGCGCCGTGGTGTCGCACTCCCATTTGTGAACCTCCCGACCTACATCACGCTTACCCGGATCTTCAGCATTCCGGTCCTGATTTGGATCCTGTCCAGCAGCCGCTTCAACTCCACCAACGGCGAGCGTGAGCTGCTGGCTTCATTCGTGTTCATCGCGGCTTCGTTGACAGACGCCATTGACGGCTATCTCGCCCGCAAGCGGGCCCAGGTGACCACGATGGGGATGCTGCTCGACCCGGTGGCTGACAAGTTGCTGATCGCCGCGGCCTTCATCACGCTGGTGCAATTTAATCCACGTATCGTACCCGCGTGGATGGCCGTCATCATCATAGGACGCGAGTTCCTGGTGAGTGGCCTGCGCTCGATCGCGGCCTCGGAGGGCTTTACCATCCAGGCCAGCGAACTGGGTAAGAGCAAGATGCTGGTGCAGATTGTGTCGGTAGTGGCGGCGATTGTCGATCACCATTGGGCACACCTGCCCTGGTACTTCCTGAACCTCCCGGTGCATCCCATCGCGCTGGTGTCGATCTGGCTGATGGTGGCCTTGTCGCTGTGGTCCGCCGTCGACTACTTCGTGGGGTTCTGGAGCAAAATCGACCGCCATGCCGAGAAGCGCCGCAAACGCCGTTCATTTGTGCTCAGCCGGCGCAGGAAGCGTAACGATGTCCCCGTACTCTGACGAACCACACACCGCGACCGCGGTGAAGGCGTGCGAGTATTCGCAGGAAGAGCGAAAACTGCTTCTGCGGCTCGCGCATGCCTCAATCGAATTGGCGCTGGAAGGACGCAATGTCGATGTGACCCCGCCAACGGCCCACCTGGCCGAGCCACGCGGGGCCTTCACCACCTTGCATCTAGAAGGTCACTTACGCGGATGTATCGGTTATGTGCTGCCGGTTCAGTCTCTGTATGCCACGGTTGCGGAGGCGGCCAGGGCCGCAGCCGTGGACGATCCGCGTTTCGCGCCGGTGACGCCTGCGGAGGCGCCACATCTGAAGATTGAGATCAGCGTGCTATCACCTTTGCAGCCCATTCGGCCCGAAGAGATCGTGATTGGCCAACATGGGCTGGTCGTCACCCAGGGAAATCGCCGGGGCCTGCTGCTGCCGCAGGTTCCCGTCGAGTGGGAATGGGACCGCGACACCTTTCTCGCACAGACTTGCCTGAAGGCGGGACTATCGCCGGACGCGTGGCAGCATGGCGCTCAATTGCAGGGGTTCACCGCGGAAGTGTTTGGCGAACCATAAGCCGGCGGCTGCATTTTTATCGGCCAGCGAAATAAGCTGCTGCACAACGCTTGAGGTTGCAATTCGCATCTTTTCTTAAGCCGTGAGGAGCGGAAGTGAATCTGTGATGACACGAGTTCGAATGCTATTGCCGATGATTTTCTTAGGTTCACTCCTGTTGGCATTGCCACTGTTCGGCGATGCGGGTGATCCACCCAATCGCGTGGCTCGGCTCAGCTTTATGGATGGCGCTGTTTCGTTCGAGCCTGCGGGTGAAAACGATTGGAGCCAGGCTTCACTCAACTATCCGCTCACCAACGGAGATCGCGTGTGGACCGACAAATCGGCGCGGGCCGAACTGGAAACCGGCAATGTGGCAATCCGCCTCGCGGAGCAGACCGACCTGACCACCACCGGTCTCACGGAACAGTTGATTCAGCTTGGTCTCGCGCAAGGAACATTGCGGATAAGAGCATACGACCTGCACTCCGGCGATGAGGTCGAGGTAGATACGCCGAATGCTGCGCTTTCTATTGTGCAAGCCGGCAACTATCGCATTGAGGTCTATCCTGACCAGAACATGACGCTGGTGATCGTCAACAGCGGGCAATTACAAATCAGCGGCAACGGCGTCGATCAGACTCTGCAAAGCGGACAAGCAGTGCAGTTGACTGGCACAAATCCGGTGCAGGTGAATGCGGTTTCCGTACCCGGTAACGACAGCTTCGACGACTGGAGTAATCAGCGCGATGCGATTTATGCCCGCTCTCGCTCCCGTCAATATGTCAGCCCTTATGTGCCGGGGTATTACGATTTGGACGAATACGGCAGCTGGAACACCGTGGCGGAGTATGGGCCGGTGTGGTATCCGTCAGGGTTGCCGGGCGGATGGTGTCCGTACCGTTATGGCCGCTGGGCTTGGGTGGATCCCTGGGGATGGACTTGGGTGGATACCGAGCCGTGGGGGTTTGCGCCATTCCACTATGGACGTTGGGTGCAAGTCGGTCCGCGGTGGGGCTGGCTGCCTGGACCGATCGCGTTTGCACCCGTGTACGGGCCAGCTTTTGTCGCGTTCATAGGCGGCGGAGGATTCTCTGTCGGCTTCGCTGCTGGCGGCGTGGCAGCATGGTTTCCGCTGGGACCCGGGGAGCCGTTCTATCCGTGGTATCACCACAGCGATGCTTACCTTCGTCAAGTGAACATTACCAACGTTCGAAATGTTACTAACATTACGAACATTACGAACATCGCCAATGTCAATAACATCCATTACCGCTATCGGACGGTCGCTGCGACGGCGATGTCCGCAAATGCCTTCCGCAGTTCCGAACCGGTACAGCGCAACATGGTGAAAGTCAGTTCGCAGCAGTTCGCGAGAGCACAAGTCATTCCTCATCCGGAGGTCACCCCGGCGTCGCGTGCTATTGCAGCAGGTGCTCCGGCAGTTCGTGCCCCAATTGTTCGCCCGCGCCCGCTTGTGGTTCAGCACACGCCGGTCGGTCACCCTGAGCAACCGGCAGCGAACGCAGGTCATGGCAACGAGGGACGTCCGCCTAGCCCCCATCCGGGAACCGTGACTGAGCCTCCGAACAGAACGACGGCGGAAACTCACGTGCCGCCACCAACGCCTGAGAGGAATGTGCCGCAGCCGCCCAACAGACCGGAGCCGCCCAACAGGGTTGTCACGCCTGCACCTCACGAAAACGTACCTACGCCCCCGGTTGCCAATGAACGCGGCAACATTGCCCATAATCCTACGCCACCTGCGCCTCCTAGAAATGAGAACCCGGTACATGGTGAACCGCCCCAGACCAATCGGCCGGCGCTGGTGAGTAGGAATCCACCGCCGCAGGAAAAAGTACCATTCGAGCAGAAACAACCTGCGATGCAGGAACACCCTGGTCGCCCTCTGGAGCCACAGCAGAAGGCGAACCTGCGCGCGGGTCAACCCGCAGGGCCGATGCAGGACCGGGAATTTCCGCCTCATCCCGCGCCTGCTCTACAGCGGACTCCACCTGCTCCGCATCCGCCAGCATCGCATTCGGCGCCCCCGTCGCACTCCGAGCCGAAGGGTTGAGGCAGGGCAGGCAGTGGCAGGTATAGAGGTCAGATGGCTAGTTTGTCTTCTGATTTCGAGCAGATTACTCTAGGACGGTTCCAGGATTCGTGTGTCCGGGTCGAATGAGGCTTCAACTGGATTATTGATGAACGTGAAGGTGTCAGGCTGACTGCCGCACGGGTCTGCGGACTACCCATTCGGAATGAAGATTAACTATGGAGGCACGGAGATCACTGAGAAAACTCGAGAGAAATTAAAACTCCGTGCTCTCCGTGTCTCCGTGATGAATTATTTTCGACAGAGCGTAGCGAGGAGTTGAACATGCTGCATCGTGCGCAATGGCTGCTGTTAGCGGCTTTACTGTTTGTTGTCGCTACGCCTCGCACTCTTCACGCTCGGGATGGGGACCAGGTTCATGTTGGCCGAAGCATAACCGTGAGTGACGACGAGAACGCAGGGAGTCTGGTTTGCGTCGGCTGTTCGATTCGTATGGAAGGCACTTGTGAAGATGTGGTCGCTGTCGGGGGAAGCATCATGGTGGATGGAACGGTGAAAGGGGATGTGGTCGCTGTTGGCGGAGGCGTCCTTTTGGGCGACAACGCCTCGGTGTCCGGCGACGTGGTCACGGTCGGCGGACATTTATCGCGTCATCCCAACGCTGTGGTGAAGGGGGATGTCAGTTAACAGTCTGGCGCACTCGTTTTGGCCGGAATATTCCTTGTTCCTCTGCTTCCGTTGATCCTGATCGTCGCGCTCATCGTCTGGCTGGTCAGCCGCAACCGCAGGCCGGCGCCGGCGCGTGCTGGAAACCACCCCTAATCTCAACCCGGCCCGATGCGGTTCGCAGATATAATGAAGCCACCCGCCGGAACCTCGAATCAGCTCACTTAATCACGGATTCATGATTGGGGTCTGGCGAACCTTGGACCGTTAATGTTGCCGTTTACGCCTCCAACCCGTCCCCAGAAGAAACGAAACCGTACGCCCGCAATTGTCGTGCTCTCCATTTGCATCTTCTTTCTCTTTGCCGTTATTTTCGCGCAGGCTACCTTCAACCTGACGTCAATCCTGCAGCCCGATACCAGCGAAGAAACGCTCATCTTTGCCGCGGTCTCAGCGCTGATTTTTCTGTTGTTCGTCGCGCTCACGTTTGTCTTGCTGCGCACTCTGCTGCGGCTCTACGCGGAACGCAAGACCGGCGTTCTCGGCTCCAAGTTTCGCAGCCGGATGGTCCTGGGGGCGTTGCTGCTTTCGTTGGGGCCGGTGATCTTTCTGTTCCTGTTCTCCTACGGTCTCATCAATCGCTCCATCGAGAAATGGTTTTCCCGGCCGGTGGAGGAGGTGCAGTACCGCACCAACGTCATCATTTCCTTGCTGACGGAGTACGCCGCCACCAATGCCAAGGTTGAGGCGCAGCGCATTGCCTCGACTCCCGACGCGCAGAAGTCGTTCCAGACGGGAAATTTCACCCTGGTGATGGACGAGTTTCGGCGCAGTGAAATTACCCTGCAAGGCGGCTTTGCCTTTGCCGTTGTCGACGACCGGGCTGAGGCCAGCTTCCATGCCCCTGAAGCGTGGCCCCTGATGCGCCACAACCTGCCCCTGAAACAGGCTCCGCCCGGCCAGGCGAAATCGTTTGAGGTTCTCGGCGAAACCTATGTTCTGGGCCGCGCCCGGGTGGGACCTAACGGACAGATCCTGGTGGCCATGCCGTTGCCGGCCAATTATTCGGCCACGTTGCGCGACGTGGAACGCAGCCAGGAGCAATACCGTGACCTGCGCTTGCAGCGGCGGCGTGTGCGACGCACTTATATGGGGTTTCTATTGCTCCTTACGGTCGCGGTGCTGTTCGCCTCAACCTGGCTGGCTTTGTACCTCTCGAAGATGGTGACCCGCCCTCTGGTCGCGTTGGCCGAAGCCACGCACGAAATTTCCCGTGGCCGCCTGGACTACCGGGTGGACGTGCAGGCGGGCAACGAAATCGGACAACTGGTGGAATCGTTCAACCATATGGCTGCCGACCTGGAAGCCAGCCGTGGGAGCATTGAAGCCTCACGGCGCGACCTGGCTGACGTGAACGTGCAACTGGAGCAGCGCACCCGTCATATTGAGACCATTCTGGAAAGCGTTCCTTCCGGGGTGTTTTCGCTGGACGCCTCGCGCCACATTCTTCATGCCAATCAGGCGGCACGGCGATTGCTCCGGCTGGGCGACGACTCGCCTGATTCCGGGCAGACTCTGCATGACCTCTTTCCGGAAGAAGCCGTCTCCGATCTCGAGCACCTGCTGCGCAAAGCCGACCGCATGGGAACCACGACCAGCCAGATGGAGATCGTGACTTCGCGGGTAACTCTGAACGTAGCCGTGACGGTCGCTTCGCTCGATCCGCCCTGGCCTGCAAGCGATGGTCAGCGTGAGCGGATGGGATACGTAGTGGTGTTCGAGGACCTTACCGATCTATTGCGCGCGCAAAAGCAGACCGCGTGGCGCGAGGTGGCTCGCCGCATTGCGCACGAAATCAAGAACCCGCTTACGCCGATTGCCTTGTCGGCCGAGCGCATTCGCCGCCACCTCGAACGCGGAAGCCCTCCCGATGCAGCGTCGCTCAATGTGATCCGGCACTGTTCCGAGACCATCGGCTCATCAGTGGAGACCGTTCGCACCCTGGTGGATGAGTTCTCGGCCCTCGCCCGCTTCCCGGCCTCGCAGCCACAACCCTCCGACATCAACGGAATCGTCAATCAGGCGCTGGTGATGTTCGATGGCAGACTTGATGGGATTCGAGTACAGAGGTTCCTCGCGCCGGACTTGCCTCCGGTCCAAGCCGATCCTGACGCCATGAAGCGCGCTATCGCCAACCTGGTGGACAACGCCGCTGAAGCCATGCAGAACTCGTTGCTGAAAGAAATCCACATCTCCACCACGCTAGTTGGGGAGCGGGATTCGGTCGAAATCGTAGTGGCCGACACCGGTCATGGAGTCACCTCCGCAGTGAAGGAGAAACTTTTTCTGCCTTATTTCTCTACCAAAAAGCGCGGGACCGGTCTCGGTCTCGCGATCGTTAGCCGCATCGTAGAAGATCATCACGGCTCGATTCGCGTGGAAGAGAATTCGCCGGTGGGAACCAGGTTTATTGTAGAGTTGCCGGTGGCGCAGGACATCGCCGCAGCGGCGGTCCAGCAAAATGCAAACCATTCTGATCGTGGATGACGAGTCCCAGATCCGCAGCGCGCTGCAAGGCGTGCTGGAGGATGAGGGTTACAAAACGCTCCTCGCAGGAAGCGGCGAGGAGTGCCTGGACACGCTCCGCCGTAAATCGGTGGATGTCGTACTGCTCGACATCTGGCTGCCAGGCCTCGACGGTCTCGAAACGCTGGAAAAGCTGGTCGAGACTGAGGACCACCCGGAGATCATCATGATCTCGGGGCATGGCAACATTGAGACAGCCGTGCGTGCCACCAAGCTGGGCGCTTTCGATTTCCTCGAGAAACCGCTGTCCATTGAGCGGACGTTGATCGTTCTGAAGAACGCCATCGAGGCCAAACGCTTGCGCAGCGAGAACCTGGAATATAAGAAACAGTTCCAGGTACGAAGCGTCATCGTGGGCGACAGCATTCCGATGAAGGCGCTACGCCAGCAGATCGCCCTGATGGCACCGACCAACGGTCGCGTGTTGATCTACGGCGAATCCGGCACAGGCAAAGAACTGGCGTCCCGCGCCATCCATGCGCAGAGTCTGCGCAAAGACGCCATGTTCGTCGAAGTCAACTGCGCGGCGATTCCCGAGGATCTTATCGAGAGCGAGCTGTTCGGACATCGCAAGGGCGCGTTCTCTGGCGCCGCTGTCGACAAAGATGGCAAATTCCAGAAGGCCGACGGAGGAACGCTCTTCCTCGACGAGGTCGGCGACATGAGCCTCAAAACGCAGTCGAAAGTACTGCGGACACTCGACGAGGGGCGTTTTGCGCCCGTCGGCGAAGAAGAGCCGATCACGGTGGATGCCCGCGTGATCGCGGCCACCAACAAGGACCTGGAAGAGGAGATCTCCAAGGGGAACTTTCGCGAAGATCTTTTCTACCGGCTCAACGTGATTCCGTTCTATGTGCCGCCGCTGCGCGAACGCAAAGAGGACGTCCCGCAGATCGCCCGATATTTCCTGAAAGAATTTTCCCAGACTTACAACCGCCGTCCGAAGGAAATTTCCGACGACGCCCTAGATTCCCTCATGCGCTACTCGTGGCCAGGCAATGTTCGCGAGTTGCGCAACTTGATTGAGCGCATCGTCATTATGAATCCCACGGTGGTGAAACTGGAGCGCAAGCACCTGCCGACACTTGTTTATCGCGAGAGTGGCCGCCGCAGCATCGGCGATTTCTCCAGCCTGCATCAGGCCCGCGCCGCCTATGAACGCGACTACATCCTGAAAAAGCTCGACGAAAACCACGGCAGCGTCAGCCGTACCGCCGAGGTGCTGGGACTGGAACGCAGCCACATGTATCGCAAGATGAAAACATTGGGGATTGCGGTGAAGGAGTAGGGGATAGGGGATAGTGGTTAAGAGCGTGTTTCAAGAACGGTCTTTGAAAGGGCACGGCTTCAGCCGTGCCGTTCCGCGCCACATAAAACCCGGGCTTTAGCCCCTGACGGCACAAGCTCCGTCCCTTAGCGCGATTTTTGAAACACGCTCTAGTAGATCTGGACTCAGGTAATCATTGGTAAGCCGTACTTGACGTTGATTATTCCTAAACTTGGAGATGTCATCCTGAGCGCCCACGAAGAATTCCCGACCAGCATCTTTTGCGGGTCGGGTGGGCGCGCAGTCGAAGGATCTGCGTTTCTTCCCGGCAAGTGACGGCGACGAACCGCGGGTGCGGGTTCGGGAGATGGTGCAAAGATCACAATGCTAATAACCGTCGATCATAACTGCTTCCGGGCCGGTGCTCTGTCGTGGCGCAGACCCGTTCGTGCCGCTTTCGTCGCCATGGTCCTCATCCTGCTTTCCTGCTCTCCGCTTCTTTTCGCACAAGAGACATCGGCGGCGGAGGAAATACAGGCTGGCATCCTCGCCTACAAGTTCTCCAACTACAAGGGCGCCGCAGAACACTTTCAAAAGGCACTCACACTCGATCCCACCTCGACCCCGGCGCGCGCGTTTCTGGCGAATTCCTTCGCACAGCAATACATTCCCGGCGATGAGTCGGCGGCCAATGCCGAGTTGGCAACGCGGGCGATTGCCGAGTTCAAGACCGTTCTCAAGGACGACCCCACCGATCAACAGCGCTACCGCAGTACCGTCTCCATCGCTTCCTTGAGCTTCAACATGAAGCGGTGGGATGATGCTCGCGAGTACTACATGAAGGCCATCGAGCTCAACCCCGATGACGCGCACAATTATTTTCAGATGGCGGTCATCGACTGGGCTCTGGCTTACCCTGCGCGGGTCAAGATGCGGAACGACATGCACTTGACCGAGAGCGAAATGATTAGTGACCCGGCTGCGTGTGCTTCCCTGCGAACGCAGAGCCAGCATTATGTCGATGATGGAATTCAATCGCTGGAGAAGACGCTTCAACTTCAGCCGGACAACGATGATGCCATGGCGTACATGAATCTGTTGTACCGCGAACGCGCGGAATATGAGTGCGACCAACCCGACGCCAGGAAAGCCGATCTGAAGGCTGCCGACGAGTGGGTGGACAAGGCGATTGCAGCCAAGAAAGCCAAGACGGAGAAGACGACCGACGCTCCACATTGATAATTTCTTCCGTGTCATCCTGAGCAGCGAGCCCGACGAGGAGTCGAAGGAAGCTCCAAGCGGGCGGGTCGAAATCACAGTGGCAATACTGGCCTATGTGGTACCGTTATCCCGCCGTAAGTCCTTCCGCATTGCGAGACTTGACCACCGTTGGAGGAAAAGATTATGTGGCGTCCCTCTCGTCTCAAGAATTTGCTGCTGGTCATCCTGGCGGCGTTTGCCTATTCCCTAGGCAGTGTTGCCCAAACCCCCGCTACTAAGAGCGAATTCATAGTGTGCAAGAGCACCTTCGCATTATGTACCTTTGCGAAATGCGAACCGATTACGACCCTGGAGACTACGCTGCTGTTCTCGTGTAAGTGCGAGGTGCACCCCGACGCGTGGTCGGTTGGTGCAAAGCCTTGTGAGGAAGAGAAGAAAGTCCCCGAGGGCGAGCTGATCAGGTCACGCTATGCCCCCAATTTCAATACCTATGCCCGATGCTCCAACAATCGGCCCTGGGCGATGTGCCTGGATTCGCCGTGCATTATCGATAAGAGCGATACGGACAAGACCAATTCAGATAAGACCAAATTAGCCCATGCGCATTGCACTTGCCCGGTGGTGCAAGGGCAAGGTGACTATCTGGTTAAGCCGGGTACGGACCAGTGCAGCAATGGGGCCATTTCCTCAGCGACCGTGGATGATTTAGATCAGATCACAGACTTCCTGGAGACCAACCCCAATCTACATCCAGTCGACCTTAAGGTTGTGAATGTCTTGCCGAAATAGGTTGTCAAATGCGACCATGGCGGGAGTCCGGCCTTCGGCAGAACTTGAAGGAAGGATACAAGCTCCTGAGCTTGCAAGCATTCCGCGTAGCAGCAAACCTAATGGACTGTAGGTTTGGGTGCTCAAGGGGGCGTCGGCTCTCGATAAGGCTGGTATCCGCTGGCTCGATTACATTGAGTCGACCACAACCTTAATCGAGGAAACGCATTGAAAGTTTTATCGGCGTTCAGCTCGGCGAGTTCTGCGGCCGGACACTTGCGCGCGGCCACTCCCGCAGCGGAGCACCACCAATGATTGGCGGATATCTGGGCAACAGCGACAAGTCGGTCGCCGCTTTCTCGATCGCCTACGCCGATCAAAACGAGCGCGACTACTTATTCCTCCAGAAAGCAGCGCAAAACGGCAAGGTGGTAGTGGTGCTGGAGCGGTGATGGTTATGATTCCTCTGATCTTTTTCGTCTCGCTCCTGTTTCTCTTCAGTCTGCTCTCGCGGCGGCTGGAACAGACGATCGTCACCGCTCCCATCGTGTTCACGGCCGCGGGAATGCTTATGTTTCCCACGTTGCAAGGAATTCTGAGTGCGGGGTTCACCGCTAACGCCGCACTTCATATTGCAGAAGTCGGCCTGGTGATGCTGCTCTTCACCGATGCCAGCCGCACCGACCTGAATGTTTTGCGCAGTATCAGGAACCTGCCTGCGCGGCTGCTAAGCACTGGCATGCTGCTGACGATTCTTCTGGGGGCAGTGGTCGCGCGGCTAGTGTTTCCGCAGCTGTCTATCTGGGAAGCGGGAATTCTAAGCGCTATCCTCGCGCCGACCGACGCCGGCCTGGGACAGATTATCGTGAACAGCCCGCGCGTGCCCATGCGCATCCGTCAGGCGCTCAATGTGGAAGCCGGCCTCAACGACGGACTTTCCGTCCCGTTCCTCCTGTTCTTCATCGCCATCGCAGCCGCCAAAATCGAAGGTGAAAAAGGCAGTCTGATGGAGTTCATCGTGGAGCAGCTTGGCTTTGGCGTACTTGTCGGTTTGGCCATTGGCCTCGCCGGTGGATGGTTGCTGGGCCTGGCGCGCCGCAAGCAGTGGATCGCGGAATCGTTCGAACAGATCGGCGTGGTCGCATTGCCGCTGCTTTGCCTGGTAGTGTCCGACATGGTTGGCGCAAGCATGTTCATCGCGGCGTTCGTCGCCGGCCTGGCGGTACAGATCGGATTCAAGGAAGCCGGTAAGCACAGCGTCGAGTTCGCGGAGGAATGGGGACAGTTGCTGAACCTAGCCGTGTTCTTCCTGTTTGGCATGGCGGCAGTGCGGGATTGGCCGCAGTTCAGCGTGGCATCTTGGATATACGCGCTTCTAAGCCTGACGCTGGTGCGGATGTTGCCGGTGGCAATCGCGCTCATCGGCACGCGCCTCAGTGCGGCGAGCGTAGCCTTCATGGGTTGGTTCGGGCCGCGCGGCCTGGCGTCCATTGTGCTTGGCCTGGTCTATCTGGAGCAGGAGACGCATTTCCCGGGTGAGCCCACTATCCGTTACGCGCTGGAAGCAACCGTGCTGCTTAGCATCTTTGGCCACGGACTAAGCGCCATGCCCGGCATCGGCCTTTACGCGCGCAAGATCGCATCGCTCGCTGCCGACGCCCCGGAGCACCAGGATGCAGGATGAGGGCTAGAGGGGAAGACTCTGGGAGGATTGCGGTGGCGTTTTCTCATCAAAGGACGCGGCTTGTCAAGAAGTATCTGGATCCGGCAGACCGACTGGAAGAAGTCCTGTGTGGCCTGATCATGGTGCTCGATTTCACCCTCATCGGGGGGCTGACGGCGGGCGCTGGAAAACAGGGAGTACGGCACCTATTGATTGCCGCTCTCGGCTGTAACGTAGCCTGGGGCATCATCGATGGCGCTCTGTACGTGGTGGGCAACTTAACTGCTCGCCGCCAGCGTTTCCGCTTGCTTAGCGAAATCAGGAACGCTCCAAATGAGAGCGCGGCATTCTCGGCCATTAGTGACCACCTCGACCCACTGCTGGAACCCGCGACAAGTATGGAAGACCGAACCCGCATTTGCCGGACGCTTCTGCCTGCAATGTCACGAATCCAATTGCCTGAGACTGGCCTCATCAAGGACGATGTCTACGGGATGGTCGCGATCTTCTGGATCGATCTAGCGTCGGTAATCCCGGCAGTGATCCCGTTCCTGATCTTCTCCTCAGAGCCGCGCTTGGCTCTTCGAGTTTCGAATGCCCTGCTGATCGCATCGCTGTTCGCCGCGGGATTCATGTGGGGGAAATACACAGGCTCCCACCGCTATCTGGCGGGATGCTGCGCCATGCTGATGGGCTTGGCGCTCGTCGGTGTTGCCATTGCGCTAGGCGGATGAACCACGGCATCGGTGAGGATCGTATTCTAAAACCCATGCAACGACTCGGAATGCTCGCCGTGATTGTCCTCCTGGGCGGTCAGGCCTTGGGTCAGGGTACGGCGAGCGGCGTGCCGGCTAAGCCTTCTGATGCCGCCAAGGACCCGTGGGCCTACAATCTCACGGTCGATGGCTATATCATTCCGGACAGTCAATCCTACGTGGATCCGGTTTTCACAGCGGACCGCAGCTGGCTGCACCTGGAAGCACGTTACAACTACGAGAACCTGCGCACAGGATCGTTGTGGGTGGGCTACAACCTCAGCGCCGGCAAGAAGCTGCTACTGGAGGTCACGCCGATGATCGGAGGCGTTTTCGGGAGAACCAACGGGATCGCGCCCGGCTGTGAGGCCTCGCTCACCTATAAGAAGATTGAGCTGTCGATCGCCAATGAATATGTATTCGATACGACGCATAAATCCGGCAACTTCTACTACAGTTGGCCGCAACTTACGTACTCGCCGCTAGACTGGTTTCGCGTGGGTCTGGTGGCGCAACACACCAAGGCTTTCCAGACCGGCCTCGACGTGCAGCGCGGGTTCCTGGTCGGCGTGTCCCACAAGAAGTGGGAATTTACGACCTATGTTTTCAATGCCGGCTTTACCGATCCGACTGTAGTGCTTGAGGTGGGCGTCAGTTTTTGAGCGCCAGTTGAGGCGCCCAGATTGGCATTCCCGATTCCAAGGCTACTACGTCATGGCCAGCTAGGCCCTACAGGTCCGGTTCCGGCTCTTCGTTTTGCTCGGCCATGGACATGTTCTGCAGCTGCGTGCGCCAGTCGGTTTCCTGCACGAAATCGCGCGAATCGCGCCAGCCGGCGCGCACCTTCACGAACAGTTCGAGAAAAACTTTGGTGTTGAGCAATCCCTGGATTTGCAGCCGCGCTGCCGTCCCGATCTTCTTCAACGTTGAGCCCTGTTTGCCGATCAGGATCGCCTTCTGCCCGTCACGCTCGCAGTAGATAGTGGCAGCGATGCGCGTCAGCCTGTCGCCCTCCTGATACTGGTCAATCAGGACGGTGGTCGCATAGGGTACTTCCTGCTCAGTTGCTAACAGCACCTGCTCGCGAATCAGTTCCGCTACCAGGAACCGTTCCGGCTGATCGGTGACCTGGTCTTTGGGAAAGTATCGTGGTCCTTCTGGCAGCGCCTTCAGCACCGAAGCCAGCAGTGCGTCGAGGCCTTCGCGCTTCATCGCCGAAATCGGGATGACTTCGGCGAATTCGTGGCGTTCTTTGTATTCCGCGATGAGTGGCAACAGCTTTTGCTTGTCGAGCGCATCGATCTTGTTGAGCAAGAGGAAGCAGGGCTGGCCACTCTTCTTCACAATGTCGAGCACAAACTTGTCGCCGGTTCCGAACTTGGCGGTCGCATCCACGATCAGCAGCAACAGGTCGCAACCTTCCAGCGCGTCATACACTTCCTTCATCATGCGCCGGTTCAGCGAGTTGATCGGCTTGTGAACTCCGGGAGTGTCCACCAGAACGATTTGTCCCGCGGGTCGCTTGGTCTTGCGCTCGACGTTGATGATTCCCTGAATGCGATTGCGGGTGGTTTGCGGCTTGCGGGTCACGATGGCGAGTTTTTCGCCCACCAGCGCATTCAATAGGGTGGATTTCCCTGCGTTGGGACGGCCGATGATGGAGACAAATCCGGATCGAAATGCCATGTCAGCTTTGAACCTGCCGGGAGGCAGGACTCGTTTGCAGACTAACACGCACTCGATCGACGCGGCGTTCGGTGGATTCCAATACTTCGAACCGCAATCCATTCTCCTCGAAGACTTCCCCAGCCTTGGGTATGTGTCCGGCGAGTTCGCTCACCAGGCCGGCGATCGTCGTGGCCTCTTTTTCGTCGGGGCGCACGCCGAGCAATTTCTCCAGCAGGTCCACGTCGGTATTTCCGTTGAAGATATACGAGGACTCGCTCTCCCTCACGACCTCTGATTTTTCGTGCTCGTCGCGGATCTCGCCTACGATCTCCTCCACCAGGTCTTCGATCGTCACCAGGCCGCCGACTCCGCCATACTCGTCGATCACGACAGCCATGCGGATGTTGTCGCGCTGCATCTCGCGCAGCAGTTCGCTGCCTAGTTTGGTTTCGGGGACAAAGTACACATCGGTCTTCATCAAGTCACGCACCGTCTTGGTGCGCGCATCCGTGTCCAGCACCTGCAGGAGGTCCTTCGCGTACACGATGCCTTTGATGTGGTCGATGTCGCCTTCGTAGACCGGTATGCGCGAATAGGGATACTTCTTCACCAACTCGGTGAATTCTTCGATAGTCGTATTGATGGGAACCGCGACGATTTCGGGCCGGGGAGTCATCACCTCCCGCACCGTCTTGTCGCCGAATTCGACAACCGACTGGATAAGATCGCGGTCGCTTTCCTCCAGAATGCCTTCTTCCTGACCGGCTTCGATCAGCGCGTCTACCGCTTCTGACGGATGCTCAGGCTGCGGTCCAGCATGTTCCTTAGACAACGACGCGACCGATAGCGCGAAGCCGAGTATCAGCGTCACCGGCACAGCAAGATAAATTAGCGTCCGCAGGACAGGGACCCACCGCACCAGCCACTCGCCCCGGGTGCGCACGAAAAATAAATAAGGCAGCAGACGGTTGAAGATGACTATGATGAAGATGAGACTCACTGCCGCCTGCACCAGGTCCAGCACCACCCAGCGCTTCTCCATGAACAGCACGTAGCCGATAAGCACTCCAATGCTGGCCATGCACATCTGTGTCAGCACGGCCATGGAAAGCGCGGCCCGTTCGCGGCTCACGCGCAGCCTGGGCTCGACATGATGCTCGTAGGCGTCGATGTTCTCCTGGAACTCCCGCCCTAAGAACCGTCCCATCTCCGTGTAGAGGCGGTCCACGTAGGAGACGAGTGCCAGCAAGGCCATCAAGACCAGGAGAAGGATGACTAACGGAAGGCTCATTTCCTGAAGCCTCCGCGGCTCTTGGAGCCGGTCGATTTGCGGAGTCGCTTTCGACTTGCGGCGCTCTTCGGGAGGCTGGCGTGCGCGCGCTCGATCAGTCCAACCGGTAAGCCGAGTTGACGGCGCAAAGTTGTTTCGCGAGTTCGCATCTCGCCGTCGTCGGTTTCGTGGTCGTAACCGGCGAGATGCAGCAATCCGTGCAGGATAAGGACCTTCAATTCGGTTTGCGGCGAGTGGCCGATCACGGCGGCATTGGCCGCGGCAATCTCGCCTGAGATGGCAATGTCTCCGGCAAGCCTCGGCGTTTCCGACGGGAAAGACAGGACATCGGTGGGCCGGTTCTTCCTGCGAAAGCGGCGGTTCAACTCCTGCAACTCGCGGCTTGAGGCGACGCGAATGTTGACTTCGCCGCGCAATCCAATCGCTCGCTGAGCTTTCGCGGCAAACAGGCCGAGCGCCCGCGCCCTGGTCCCTTCGGTTTCGTGCTCCAGAATGATCACTTCCGTTTCAAGTACAAATGGGAGGGCATGTGGAAGCCCTCCCATATCATGGTAGCAAGAATTTACTCGGCGATGCGATTTTGTGCGGGCGGCGATGCCTCGGCCGAAGGTATCTCCGCCAAGGGCGTCTCCCGCTCGATGCTGGTGGTGTGCACCCGTTCATCGGTGCTGCGCGCTGTCGCGAAGCCATTGCCGTTCTTGACTTCCAGCGAGAGCGACAACTGTTCGTTACGGCCTTTGTAATCGTCGTATGCCCGGATGATACGTTGCACCAGGTGGTGGCGTACCACGTCGCCCTCATCGAAATAGCAGAAGCGAATGCCTTCCACGTTGCGCAGGATCTCGACTGCCTCCACCATTCCGCTGCGGCTGGCGTTCGGCAGATCGATCTGGGTGATGTCACCGGTAATGACCGCCTTGGAGTTGAAGCCAAGACGGGTCACGAACATCTTCATCTGCTCCGACGTGGTGTTCTGCGCCTCATCAAGAATCACAAACGCATCGTTCAACGTGCGCCCGCGCATGAACGCGATGGGGGCGATCTCGATGATGTTCTTCTCCAGGTAGCGATCCACCTTGTCGGGTTCGAGCATGTCGTACAAGGCGTCGTACAAGGGACGAAGGTACGGGTCGACTTTTTCCTGCAAAGTTCCGGGCAGGAAGCCCAGACGCTCGCCGGCTTCCACAGCAGGCCGCGCCAGCACAATGCGATTCACGCGCTTCGACACCAGCGCCGCGATTCCCATCGCAACCGCGAGATATGTCTTCCCAGTTCCCGCAGGGCCGACGCCGAACACCATGTCACTGTTTTCGATGGCCTCGAGATAGCGCCGTTGGTTGATGCTCTTGGGCTGCACGCTGCGCTTGCCAAACGAGCGCTGCTTGCCAGCCTCCGCCAGCCCGCGTAAGGTGGCTGTCGGATCGGAGGTCAAGACGCGAATCATGGCGCCGAGATCGCCGTTCACGAACGTGAAACCGTTCCGCAGCAGTTGCTGGTAGTCAGCAAACACCTGCTGTGCGCGACCCACGTCGCTGGCCGCGCCCTCAATCTCGATGGAATCGGGCCGCATGGCGATGGCGACATTCAAACCATCTTCCAGCAGGCGTAAGTTCTCGTCTCGGGTACCAAATAGGGTTTCGATGTTCGGGCTTATATCAATGTTCTTTTTCATCTAGAGTCGGAAGTCAGCCTCCGTGTGTATCGGGACACCCAACTCGCGCCGCTGTTGCGTGGATTGGGGTAATTGAAGCCCTGGATTGCGAAAGCGGGATGGACCTGTGACAGACCAACCGCTTCGGTCTGACGTTTCGGATGCGTGGCAAGGTTGTACGGTGGTACAGGTCGCGGCCGGAAAATCGCCCACGGGAAAACAACTCTCATTGGCCGTTAGCGTATCCCCGAAACGGGATAGAGTCAAATCAATAAAAGGCAATTGGATGACGATTCGAATTCGCTCCGGGCAGCCCCCAGCTTCCCCTAGCACTTAGATGACAGACACCTGGAAAAGGGAGCACAGTGCTGCCCCTCTTGTTCATGTTTGCCATTGCGAAGCCGACCTGCCAGACTGAACCGCAAAGCACCTATTTGCGTAGATATGACAATGCGATCCCTTGTCCGCCAGACCCTCGCCCTCATGCTTCTCATTGCCTTCGCATTCGGGCAGAAGGCCCCTACGCCATCGTCCGCGCCTCCTGACGCCCAGGCTCAACAGCCGACTCAGTCGGTGCCGCCAGCTTCGCCGTCTCCGCAAACGGCCCCACCATCGCCAGCCGCGGTTGATTTCAAGCCTGACTCGACGGGAATAGTCTCGCAGGAACAGATCCGAGAATTGTTGCGCCGGGTCGCCGAGAAGGACCTTGAAAATGATAAGCGGTTGCGTGATTACACCTACCTCGAACGCGAAGAAGAACACAGGCTCGACGGCAAGGGCAAGGTCAAGAAAGTGGAATCGACCACTTCGGAGGTCCTCGTGATCTACGGAGAACAGGTTGAGCGAAAGATCGCCAAGGACGACAAGCCGCTGTCAGAGGAGGAGGCAAAGAAAGAGGAAGATCGAATCCAGAAGATTACCGACAAGCGGAAGAACGAGTCGGACTCCGACCGCCGCAAGAGGCTGGAGAAAGAAGAGAAGGAACGTGAAGACGACCGCAAGTTTGTGCTGGAGATAGCCGACGCCTACAACTTCCGACTGGTCGGCTCCGAGCTTCTCGATGGGCGGGACACCTGGGTACTGGATGCCACTCCCCGCCCCGGTTACGAGCCGAAACGCCGGGAAGCCAAAGTGCTACCCAAGCTGAAAGGGCGAATCTGGATCGACAAGTCGGAGATGCAATGGGTGAAGATCGATGTCATCACCACCGACACAATCTCGTTCGGCCTGTTTCTGGCCCGTATTCACAACGGCAGCCGCATCGTCGTCGAGACCACGCGGGTGAATGACGAGGTTTGGCTTCCGAAACACGTGTCGGCTCATGTGGATGTCCGCTTGGCACTCTTGAAGAATTACAACGAAGATGTAGAGCAGACCTTCCGCGACTACAAGAAATTCCGCACCGATACGAAGATCACGGTGGGAGAAGGCACCCAGTAGCTAGTCGCTGGTCGCGAAGCTCCTAGCCTCACGCCGCGGTATCCGGATCGGAACAGAATACAAAACCTGAGTTTTCACACGTTCTCTTTAGCTGGGCCAGTTGCTGTCGGAAACCCACAAACAAAACTCAGGTGTGTCGTCGTTGATCGTTGCAAAAGTCGTGCCATTGGAAAGCGACGGGGGCGAGCCCGCCGTCACCGCGAACTTCCCAATCGTCCCCGATCCTGTGCCGCCGGTGCCCTGCTGAAATATCACGTAAACGTTGCCAGAGTCGTCGAAGGAGATGCCGCCGATTTTGTTGTTTGACGGTGCAATAATCGTGACCTGCTGAAGCGATAGAGACGCTCCTGATGCCGAGGCAGGCAGGGCACTCCAATAGAGGTTCGCGTCGGCGCTTACCCAAACTCCGCCGTTGATCGCCAGGTGAGTGGGCTCGTTCCCATTCAACGATCCCGATCCCGAAGATGGCGAGGCGCCAAGGAACGTCCCGTCAGTCAGGTTGTACATGTTGATCTGCTTATCCACTTCGTCGCATACGAAGAGGATGCCGTTCGCGATCGCGACATCGCGCACTGAGTTGCTGGGCGCCAGCGGTTTACCCGAACCCTTCACGCCCAATCCGCCATCTGCCGCGCTCACATCCGGCGCAACCCTGGCTACTCCAACCAGATTGCCATTCTGCGAGGCGACGAAAGTGCCATCCAGGAACCTGTGGGACGGATACTTACCTTTCAGAAACTTGGACTGACAGTCCTTCCCGAGCTTACCGGTCACGGCACCATGTTTGCCGACGGTGAGGTTCACCTGCGCGACAACGTTGCTGTCCTGGTCCGACACGTAGCAATTTGCCGACGATGGATCGAACGCGACCGCAAAAGGATGCATGATCGACTGGCCGGGGCCGATCACGGTGTCGAGGTAGTCGAACTCCGGCCCGCTCTTTGGTGGTCCCTTGAAACCAAAAACGTAACTGTGGGTTTTGGATCCGTTGACTACATAGAGATTGCCATTATAGATCGCCACGGCGCGAAGCTCGTCGAGCTTCACTTTTTTGGGAACACCATGCAGCGCTTCCTTGGTCTCCAGTGTGCCGTCTTTCGTGGAATAGCCGTAGATGTTGTTAATTGGCTTGCTGTCACTGCTGCTGCTCCCGCTACTGCTGCTTCCGCTGTCGCTGCTACCGCTGTCGCTGCTACCGCTGTCGCTGCTGCTGCTGCTGCCGCCGTGAAATGTAACGAGTAACATAGTGCCGCGATTGTAGGGGAGGCGGACGGCGTTGTAAACATTTTCCCGGTGGTGAAGTTTGCGGTTGAACTAAGTGGGGATCAAGCGCAAGGCATTCTTCGCGCTCCTGCAAAGCTGCCGCTGATGGAGCAGCGTTACTCTTGTGGGTCTGCGGAAGGGGAGTCTGGCCCGGCGGGACGACGCCAACTTGACACACAAGTTCTTCCCTCCTACGCTCTAAGCCTATGGAAGTACATTTGACTCCCGATCAAAAAGCGTTCGTTCGTCAGGGCATCGAGTCTGGCAGGTTCCACCGTGCCGAGGATGCGGTAGAGGAAGCTCTGGCACTGTGGGAGGAGCGGGAACGCAAGCGAGCGGAGTTTTTGGTAGTGGGCTAATTCCGTGTTGCTGATTGTTGTGATTCCGGCCAAGGTTCCCCGGCTCTAACTTTCTGCTCAAAGACTCGGAGCGATTCCTTCAGTTCCCTGATGCGCCTTTTGGCGTAATCGCGGGCCTCTTCCCAGCTGCCCAAATTTTGCACAGATTTATTTGCACGGTCTATTGACTTATTGCTTAGACCGTGCAATTCTACTTTCTGAGTAGATGCCATGACAAAGACCCATCCTTTTGATCAAACCGTTAATGAGTTGTTTCGGAAATTGGAACTGGCCCTCAAGCAGCGTCAAGAGGCAGAGATACAAGTCACCATCAATGCAGCGGCGATTCGGGCACTTGCCAATACGTGCGAGGACGAGGATGTGAAGGGTGACTATCTTCTGCGAGTTGACGAAATAAGCGGCAAGCCGGGCTTCAAGGAGATTGTCCTCTCGACTTTGAAAGGGCACCCAAAGGGGCTCACCCCGACGGGAATCAGGTCTTGGATTTCGATAGGAAAGAAGATGAACCTTTCCGCATATTCGAATCCTTTGGCCTCGATTCACACCACATTGCGCCGGATGGAAGGTGTCGAGGTCGAACAATTTGTGAACGACAAAGGTGAGAAGGCGTGGCGCATAAAACCGAGGGCGGTGAGAACCACTAATGCTTTCTACGGCGAAGGTGGCAAGGGTTTCGGCAAATGATTTCGGCGTCAAATACAAACCGCTCAGCGGGTCAAACGCTGAGCGGTAAGGGAAAGGCAGAAAACAGTGAGAATCACCATCACAATTCGCTTCACTGCCAAAGGCCCCACGGTGGAAGTTTCCGTTGTACCACCTGGATAAGTAGTTAACACTCAGCGCCCCGCTTCCTGCTGAAACAGGTTGCGGGGCTAATCCAAATCGCGGGGTTAGCCACGACTCAGACCTCAATCTCATTGTGGCAATTTCCCCGCCCAAACGCAAGGGGAAATTGCCATGACGTGCAAGCGCTGTAATCACACGGCCCGCAAGTTCGGGCACTATGGCAAGCGCAACATCCAACGGTATCGCTGTACCACTTGCAATGCCACTTTCTCCGAGTACGAACCCAAAATCGGAACCCACTACACCGACCCTGAGACTGCATCCAAAGCCCTTGCGATGATGCTTGAGGGGATGAGTGTTCGCGCCATCTCCCGGCTGACTGGACTGCACAAGGGCACGATTCTTTCCTTGATGCTCACGGCATCGCAAGGCGCTGGCGCGAAGCTGGACTCGCTTATTCGCAACGTGCGCGTTCGATACGTCGAAGCCGACGAAATCTGGTGTTATGTGGGTAAGAAGCAGCGCCAACTGCGCGTTGACGATTCTCCTGAGTTGGGCGACCAATGGGCGTTTATCGCCATTGATGGGGCGACGAAGCTGATCGCGTCCTGCGTGATCGGCAAGAGAACTGCCGAGGCCACAAACCGCTTTTTGTCCGACCTGAAAAGCAGAATTGCCGATGCCAGGTTTCAATTGACCACGGACGGGTTCCACTTCTACGAGCGCGGAGTGGAGAACGTGTTCGGCGGCACCGTGGACTTCGCACAACTTATCAAGCTGTACGGAGACATTGGGCAGTATGACTCCCAAGCGAGGTACTCCCCACCAAGAATCACGGAGGTTATATCCAAGATTCGTGACGGACGGCCCGATCCACGTCACATCTCCACCAGCTACGTGGAGCGGTCGAATCTGAGTTTGCGTATGCACTTGCGTCGTTTTACCCGTTTAACCAATGCTTTCAGCAAAACGCTAACATTACACGTCCCATGAAAATCGCCGCTTGGGAGAGTTGAGGTTACTGCGCCATGAAAGTCATCATTAACATTCTGTTTGTTTGGGCGTTCGTCTTTGCTGTTGGGCAATCGAGTTACTGCGGTGAGGCCGGAACTTTTACGACTGCCATTGAACAAGCCAAACGACTCGTCGTTCCTATTGTTTGCTTTGGCAAAGACCCGGACACAAAATCCCCTTACTTGATTTCCGTGGAAGGCACCGGCTTCTTCGTAGCGGGAGACCCACGTGTAATCACTGCTGGACATGTGGGAAAGGGCATCAATCAGAAGAGTCGCATACCAGCTTGCCCTATCGCCGCTATATATCTCCCAGAAGATGGTTGGAACAGTTCCAATTTGGACGTAAAAATCAGATACATCCCAATCGCTGAATGCCTCTTGGGAGATAACCTCGATATCGCAATCTGCAAACTTGTGGGAGACCCAATCACAGACGCCGAGATTCGGGTCAAACCAACATCCTCTGAACTGGATAGCACGATCTATCCTGATGGAACTCCGATTGCTTTTATTGGTTTCCCGCTTAGTTTCGTTCAGCCGATTACCTCTCAAGGCATAATTGGAACATACAGAAATCCCATTAAGGATTTTGGCCCCACAGAACTTGTCATTGATAAAAACGCATGGCCCGGAGCGAGCGGAAGCCCTGTTTTTGACTCGACCGCGCACGTTGTCGGGATGATCATACTGCGTGGATTTAGCGATGCCTCTGGTTTGGCATTTGCGATACCCGGAGGGGTTCTCAAGAGGTTCTTGGCCGACCATCCTCCCAGTAAGGAAGAAAAGCACCAATAGCCGGCAACACACTTTTAGCCCACTACCGAGTTTTTCGCAAGTCTCGATGACGCCAAGGCCTCCCTTGCTCGTGGCGAGGGACGCGTCATCACCCAGCAATCTATGAGGGAGCTCGCTGAGGAAGTGAAACGGCGCGGCAAGGCGCGTCTTACCTCCGAACAACCGGCGCCACGCTAATGGCGCACCGCGTTTCACCGCAAGCGGCCACCGATCTCGATGGCATCTGGTACTACGTGGCGACAGAGAGCGGCAGCATCGAAGTTGCCAACCAGTTAGTTGATTCCATTACTGACCGATTTTTCCTTCTTGCCAGCCACCCCTATTTGGGCCGCGCTCGCGAAGATGACTTCGGTGTTGGTTCGCGCAGTTTTCCTGTGGGCGAATACGTCATCGTTTATCCGTTGAGGATGATGAAGTGCTGATTCTTCGCATTGCGCATGGAAAACGGGATTTGGAAGCCCTGTTTGGACATTAGGAGTGCAGGGCAAACGCATCTTAATTGCTATATGCGGGGCGGTTGTTGCGAGTTGAGATGGGGAGATGGACAGCCCCCTGAAGTATTTTGCTGATTTGCGCGATCCGCGGGTGGAGCGGACGCGGGAACACTTACTGGAAGAGATTCTTTTGATCGCCATCGCGGCGATTTTGAGCGGGGCCAATGGGTGGAACGAGATCGAAGACTACGCTCGCTGCAAGCGCGAGTGGTTGAGCGGCTTTCTGAAGCTGCCGGGCGGCATTCCCTCGCACGACACCTTCAACCGGGTCTTCTCGGCGCTCGACCCGGAGGAGTTGGAAAAGGGCTTTGCCGCCTGGGTGTCGTCGATTGCCAAGCTGACGGCGGGCGAAGTCGTCGCCATCGACGGCAAGGCGCTGCGGGGCACCTCGGTGCCCGGGAAAAAGGCCATCGTGCATATGGTTTCGGCCTGGGCGAACACTAACGGTCTGGTGCTGGCGCAGCGGCGGGTCGATGAGAAATCCAATGAAATCACGGCGATTCCGAAGCTGCTGGACGCGCTGGAACTGAGCGGAACGGTGGTCACCATCGACGCCATGGGATGTCAAAGGGCCATCGCCGAGAAGATCGCCGCCAAAAAAGCGGACTATATTTTGGCGGTCTAAAGAGAATCAGGGCCAGCTGCTGGAGGAGATCAAAGACTCGTTTCCGATGCTGGCCAGCGATGCGGTTGCGGAAGAAATCGATTGCGGCCACGGGCGGGTCGAGCAACGGACTTGCTCGGTGATTGCCGATCTGTCGCTGGTTGAGAAGGCCGCGGAATGGGCGTCTCTACAGGGCTTGGTACGCATCGAAGCGAAACGCTGTCACAAGGTCACGGGCCAAACCGAGCGCGAGACCCGCTTCTACATCACCAGCCTCAAGCCCGACGCGGCGCGGCTGAACCGCTCCATCCGACAGCACTGGGGCATCGAAAACAAACTGCACTGGGCCCTCGATGTCAGTTTCGGAGAAGACCTTGATCGCAAACGCGCCGGCCATGCCGCACAGAACTACTCCGTGCTCAACCGCATCGCGCTCAACCTGCTCAAGCAGGAAAAAACCTGCAAACTCGGGATGAAAAGCAAACGCCTCAAGGCTGGCTGGGACAATGACTACCTGCTCCATCTACTCAGAAATTAAGATGCGTTTGCCCTGCGTAGGAGTGGCAGTGGCTTGCCTGGGCGGTGCCCATCCGGTAGAATCAACTATCCGGCTTACGTCGAGATTTCCTACAAGGATTACAGCAAAACATGGCAGACCATTTTTCGGCGCTCAAGCGTGCGCGTCAAACCGAGACCAAAACTACGCGCAATCGCGCCAATAAGTCCCGCCTACGCAGCGCGTTGCGCTCCCTGCGCGAGGCCATTGCCAAGGGCGATAAGGAAGCCGCCCAGACCGCCTATCGCGCCACGGTTTCCGTTTTGGATAAAGGCACGCAGAAGGGCATCCTGCACAAGAACACCGCAAGCCGCTACAAATCCCGCCTCAGCAAGCGGGTGAAGGCCGTCGGCGCGGCGAAGTAGATCGATTTTCAGCAAAGATTAAAGGCGGGCCATGAGCCCGCCTTTTGCATTGTTGTTACGCGCTCATCTGGGCGTTACACCTCGCCCAATTCTGCGAGAACTTCCCCGTAGAGTTCGGGTCCAATCCAGAACTTCGCATGCTGAATCAGCTCGTCCAGTACTGGCTTAACAGCTTCAATCAGTCCAGCCCGCTTCGCATCGGCCAGTACGCCGAGCAAACCAGTGATCCGCAGCCCCAGTGCCACGGCTATGCGTCGCCCGCGTCTTTCGTCGACAAGCAACAGGTCTGCTTGGCGCTCCACCGCGAGCACGATTGCCTCAGCCTCGCCAGCGTCCAAGCAGTCGCGAAGTTCCTGCACGCGACCTTGGTCTTTAGGAGTTTCGAGAATTAACCATGAGACGGAGGCGATGTTGATCACCCGCAAGGCAGGGTCTCTGGAAACCGCCAGTTCTCCAAACACGGCAGGTGGAATGAGCACTTGCTTATAGAGTGAGGCCAGAAGCTCCAAGCGCCCGATCCGCACCAAATTCAGAATCGGCGACGTATCGGAGACAACGATCAAAGCCTGCCCATCTGACGGAGGGTGCGAAGGTCATCATGGAATTCTTCGATTCCGTAATGGATGGGAATTTGCCGCTCTGCCAACAGCGCTTGAAACTCGAGCTGACCCAGGGCCGCCAAGTGACTGGCCTGCGCAAGTGTCAGCCTCTCCTGTTGGAACAAAATCAACGCAAGTTCTAGCCGCAGCTCGGGCTCAGTAATGTGCGCCGCCGTAAGCACCTCATCTGGAATGGTGACTGGCATGGTTGTCCCGTGGTGATTATACCGCGCTTGGAGGCAGGCAAAGCACCGATACCTCGCTTGTTGAAGACCTTGTTTTCACCAAGGAAGCAGGGAGAATACGGAGGGAATTCTTGTTTTCGAAACTCCGTGCGCTCCGTGTCGGAGCCTGCCCTGAGCGAAGCCGAAGGATGGTGAAGAACTACTTCCCAACCGCCTGGCTCTGCGGCTTCCAGCGCAGGATCGGCTTCCGTGCCGCCATGGTTTCATCCAGCCGCGAGATGCGGGTGTTGTGCGGCGCTTCCAGCACAATCTCCGGATGCTCCTCCACTTCCTCGGCGATGTCCTTCATCGCCTCAATGAAGAGGTCGAGTGACTCCTTCGACTCGCTCTCCGTGGGCTCGATCATCAGCGCGCCGTTTACCACCAACGGGAAGCTCACCGTGTACGGATGGAACCCGTAATCGATCAGCCGCTTAGCGATGTCTCCGGTCTTGATGCCCTTGGGCGTCTGCAAGCGGTCGCTGAACACCACCTCGTGCATGGTCGGTGTTTTGTACGGCAAGTCGTAAACACCTTCTAGCCCCTTGCGAATGTAATTCGCGTTCAGCACCGCGTCTTCGGTCGTCTGCCGCAGTCCGTCGGGGCCATTGGCCATGATGTAGGCCAGCGCGCGCACATGCATTCCAAAATTGCCGTAGAACATGCGTACCCGGCCGATCGACTTCGGCCGGTTGTAGTCGAACCCCAGCGTGCCATCGGCTTTGGTGACAACCACAGGCGTGGGCAGGAAAGGCTCGAGAACCTTCTTGCACGACACTGGCCCCGAACCCGGTCCACCTCCGCCGTGGGGCGTGGAAAACGTTTTGTGCAGATTCAGGTGCATGACATCCGCGCCGAAGTCGCCGGGACGCACCTTGCCGACCAGCGCGTTCATGTTCGCGCCATCCATGTAAAGCAACGCGCCCTTCGCGTGCAGGACATCGGCAATCTTGTGGATCTCCTGCTCGAACACTCCCAACGTGTTGGGATTGGTCAGCATCAGCGCGGCCACATCTTCATTGACCTGCGCCTCCAGCGATGCCATATCGACCATGCCCGCTGCGTTCGACTTGAGGTTCTCCACCGCGTAGCCGCAGATCGCCGCGGTTGCTGGATTGGTTCCGTGCGCCGAATCCGGAATCAAGATCTTCTTACGCGGATTGCCTTGCGACTCCAGGTACGCGCGTACCAGTAGAATCCCGGTAAGCTCGCCGTGCGCGCCGGCAGCCGGTTGCAGGGTGATCGCATCCATCCCGGTAATTTCGATGAGCTGCTCGCTCAGCATCTTCAGGATGCGCAGCGCGCCCTGCGAAATACGCTCGGGTTGATAGGGATGCGCCTCCGCTAACCCGGTCAACCGCGCGACCGCCTCGTTCACGCGCGCGTTGTACTTCATGGTGCATGATCCCAGCGGATACATGCCGTGGTCCACCGCATAGTTCCAAGTGGAAATTCGCGTGTAGTGACGGATGATCTCGATCTCGCTCACTTCCGGCATCTCGCCGAGGTCCTCGCGCGCCTGATTGCCCAGCAACTTCACCGCATCGACCTCCGGCACGTCCAGAGGCGGCAGCTTGTAGGCCTTCTTGCCCGGTGACGACTTCTCAAAGATCAGCCCTTCGTTTTGACTGATATGCGTGGTGGCTCTGCGTATCTTCTCGTTGATATTCACAGCGCCACCTCCTTCGCCGCCGCGTCGATCGATGCCTTGGTCGTGGTTTCCGTGCAACACCACAGCGACGTATTACCCAAGTCGGGATAAAACTTCTTCAGTGGGAAGCCTCCAATTATTCGCTGCCCCAATAGCTTGTCGTTGATGGCGTACGGATCGGTCTTGGTGCGCACCACAAACTCGTTGAATCGCGGAGCGCCTTCAAACAAAATCTCGGCTCCGGCTTTCTTGAATTCGGCGGCAGCGTAATGCGCTTTCGCCAGGTTGTATTTCGCCAAATCCTTGAGGCCTTCCTTGCCGTACACCGTCATGAAGATGCCAACCATCAGCGCGACCAGCCCCTGGTTGGTGCAGATGTTCGACGTCGCCTTCTCGCGCCGGATGTGTTGCTCGCGCGTGGACAGTGTCAGCACGAACCCGCGCTTGCCGTTGCGGTCGGAGGTCTGGCCGACGAGACGGCCGGGCATCTGCCGCACAAACTTTTCGCGCGTCGCTATCACGCCGCAGTAAGGGCCACCAAATCCCAGAGGCACGCCGAACGACTGCGCCTCCATGCTGACGATATCCGCCTCGACGGGCGGCTTCACGATGCCGAGCGAAACTGCTTCCGCGATGGACACGATCAGGAGCGCGCCCTTCTTGTGCACGATGTCAGCCACCGCCGCAACGTCCTCGATGGTGCCGAAGAAGTTTGGCGATTGGATCAGCACCCCGGCGGTCTGGTCGTCGATCGCCTGGTCCAGCGCCTGCAAATCAACCCGGCCGTTCTCTCCGTAGGCAACGGTCGCAATCGGCATGCCCTGGTGACGCGCGTAGGTTGCGATCACTTCGCGATACTCCGGATGCACGCTAGCAGCGATCACTGACTTATGTCGCCCGGTCACCCGGGCCGCCATCATCAGCGCCTCAGCCGCTCCAGTCGAGCCGTCATACATGGAAGCGTTCGCCACATCCATGCCGGTCAACTCGCAGATCATCGACTGAAATTCAAAGATGGATTGCAACGTCCCTTGCGCAATCTCTGGCTGGTAAGGCGTGTAGGCCGTGAAAAACTCGCCGCGTGACACTAACGAGTCAATGACGACCGGGCGATAATGCGAGTAAGCACCCGCGCCAAGGAACGTCGCGTAACCCTGCGCGCTGCCGGTCGCGCAATCGCGGAAAAACTCAACGATCTCACTTTCAGCATAGGCGCGCGGAATGTTGAGATCGCCCGTAAGGCGATACTCGGGTGGAATTGAGGCGAACAGATCGTCGATGGACTTGGCGCCGAGTTCGCGCAACATGACCTCGCGATCGGATTCTGACTTAGGAAGATAGCGCATGGGTACCTGTAGCTTTCCTGGGCGAATGTATGAAGGAAATACCGTTGCGTTGACGGCGGGAATGAATCATTTCGCTTTTGCATTGCTAACGTCACACCGCTAACCCGGCTGCGGGACGAACAATTTAAGTCATGAGAATGTCATGTTCATTGCGGAGGGCGCCCTTCCCGGTGCCGACGCAGGTCTTCGAGAATGGCTTCGACTGTAATTTCGGTCCGATCGAGCCGCCGCTCGTGCGACTCGACCACGAGCTGATGTTTTTCCGCTACGCTGAGCAGATGTCCAGTGGCC
Organism: uncultured Acidobacteriaceae bacterium; assembly: GCA_963794545.1. GTDB lineage: Bacteria > Acidobacteriota > Terriglobia > Terriglobales > Acidobacteriaceae > Bog-257. The sequence goes on along the minus strand of CAWCEH010000003.1, from coordinate 592,064 downwards.
TCGCGAAGGTCCTTGACCGACTCTTTCGTCTCCAGGATGTCGTCATACAGCCGTCCCAGCGCCTTCCAGAACTCTTCAAAGTTGGCAAATTCCATGATTGCTTCCGCCCTCAGTGCCCGCCCTCTTCGGCCACGAACTTTTCGTAATCGCCCACCGCCAACAAGTGGCTCGCCTCGCCGGGATCTTTCAGCGTGACTTTGACCATCCACGCCCCGTGCGCGTCCTTGTTCACCTGCTCGGGCGAGGTGTTGAGAGCTTCATTCACTGCGGTCACCGTCCCAGAAACCGGCGCAAACAAATCCGAAACCGCCTTCACCGATTCAACTGTACCGAAGGTCTTGCCGGCTGCAATCTCGCTTCCCACCTTTGGCAACTCGACGAACACGATGTCCCCGAGTGATTCTTGCGCGTGATCGGTGATACCGATGGTTCCAGTATTGCCTTCCACCTTCAGCCACTCATGTTCCTTGGTGTACTTGTAATCCGCGGGATAAGCCATATGACTGCCTCCTCATCACCGAGCGTGTGCATCGGCGAAACATTAATGCGAATTAAATCACTTCCCTCTATTCCAGCGATGCTTCTCTGCGACAAACCTGGACGGGAACCAGTACACCTGCGGCGTGTTTCAAGACTTTGAAGGGCATACCTTCAGGTACCCCGTCACACATCCTTCATACTTGTCATCCCGAACCGACTTTAGTCGGTGAGGGATCTGCGGTTCCGACTTTTTCAGCAGACTCTAAGTCGTCCCTCGATCCAAGCCTAACCCACTACCCGAAACACGTTCTAGAAACCAAGCGTGTCGTCCGCCGAAGGTCCGTAAATTGCCGGAACTTTTCCCTCGTTCATGCGCAGATAAACGCCAAGTTGCGCCCGGTGATGCACGATGTGGTTGAGAAACATTTGCCGGTACGCCAGAAAACGGGAGCCTTCGAAAATGCTCTTGCCCTGCATCATAAGCTTCCAATTTTCGTTCCATGCGTCATCGGACATGCCGGCAAGGGCGCTTCTCGTCTTCGCTGCGCCTTCATCGAGGACGCTGGCCAGTTGAGCGCCCGACTCGAACGGCACGGGTTTGAAACTGCCCTTTGCAAAGTCCAACTCCGGAGTCGTCAAGATGATAAGACCGAAGCCGCCGAGCTGGGCTACGTGGGGCGCTAGCCGCCCCAGCGGCATGGACCTGGGATGGGGCGCGAATTCCGGCTTGTCGACCGGCACTCGTTCCAACGTGGTGCGGGTGTTTTTCATTTCTACGTCAAATTCCGGCAATAACAGTTCACTGATACGCACAGATTCTCCGTTTCTCTTACGACTGTTTCTTCGGACGCTTATAGAACGGCGTCGGAATTACCTTGCACTTTACCGGTTGGTTGCGGATTTCCACGGCCACCTCGCTGCCGATCGCGGAGTGCTCGATGGGCACATACGCCAGCGCAATGTTCTTCTTCAGGAACGGCGCGTACGAACCGCTGGTGACGTAGCCAATCTCCTTGCCGTTCAGGTCGAGCACCTTGTAACCGTCGCGCGGGATGCCGCGGTCCACCGACTCCAGCCCCACCAGCGTGCGCTTGATGCCGTCGGCCTTCGCCCGCTCCAGCGCCGCGCGGCCAATGAAGTCACCTTTCTCCATCTTCAGGAAGCGCTCCAGCCCCGCCTCCCACACATTGATCTCGTCGGAGATCTCATGCCCGTACAGCGGCAGCTTGCCTTCCAGACGAAGCGTATTGCGCGCGCCCAGCCCGCACGGCACAATGCCGAATTCCTTGCCCGCTTCCATGACCTGGTTCCAGACGCGAGCGCTGGTCGCCTCGTCGGTAGGAACGTAAATCTCGAAGCCGTCTTCTGCCGTGTAGCCCGTCCGCGCTATCAAGATGTTCGCCAGCCCGCAAACCGTTCCGTGTGTAAACCAGTAGAACTTCACCTTCGACAAGTCCGCATCGGTCAGCTTCTGCAGCGTGTCCACGCCCTTCGGCCCCTGAATCGCAATCTGGGTGTAGTTGTCGCTCAGGTTCTCGACCTTGCAGTCGAACTGGCGGGCGTTCTCCGTCACCCAGTTGACGTCTTTCTCGCGCGTGCCGGCGTTGATCACCAGCATGTAATCGTCCTCGCCGAGACGATGCACAATCACGTCATCGACGAACGTCCCCTGCGGATACAGCATGGCCGAATACCGGCACTGGCCAATCCCCATCCCCGCCGCGTCGTTCATGGTGATGTGCTGCACCGCGGCGAGCGACTGCGGCCCCGAAATCCTGATGTCGCCCATGTGGCTGACGTCGAACACTCCCACGCCGTGGCGGACCGCCAGGTGCTCCTTCATCAGCCCGCCCACCGGAGGGTATTCCACCGGCATGTCCCAGCCGTTGAAATCGACCATCTTCGCGCCCATCTGGCGATGGACGGCATTCAAAGCAGTCTTGCGGACGGGCGTGGCCGCCACGGTCTCAGAGGACAAGCGGGAATCCTTTGGCGCACAGATCGCGCTAGTGAGGTTGGTGTAACTAAGTACGGTAACATGCGCGATTTCAGCGGTCAACGCAGGCACAACCGCGCGCGGGTTGTGATTTCTCTGGAGTCAAATTCGACAGGGCTACCGTGCTTTGGTTGTACACTTAGCCGTTCCCATGCAACCCCTCATCCTGAAGCCCACGCACAAGCTGGTAAAGAATTACTACGAGGCGCTGGGTCAATTCGGCCAGCTCAACATTGACCACGAGATGGCGGTGCGCGACGCCTTCCAGGATTTGCTGAAGGGCTGCGGCCAGAAGTTTCACTGGACGCTGGTCCCCGAGTACTCGTTCAGCCGGCCCAAACAAAATCCCATCCGCATTGACGGCGCACTGCTCGACACTTTTCGCCTACCGCGCGGCTATTGGGAGGCCAAGGACGAGCACGACGACCTCGACAAGGAAATCCGCGCCAAGCTCGCCAAGGGATATCCCTCCAACAACATCATCTTTCAGGCGCCCGAGCGCGCGGTGCTCTTCCAGCACGGCGTCCGCCAGGGAGCCCCGGAAGACATTCGCGATCCCAAGAACCTAGTCGAACTGCTCAAGGTTTTCTTCGCCTACCGCGAGCCGCACATTGAGGAGTGGGACGATGCCGTCTCCGAGTTCAAAGACTACATCCCGCAGATCGCCAGCGCGGTTGCCGCCAAGATCGAGGAGCAGCGCGGCACCAATCCCGCCTTCGTTCAGCGCTTCGATGCGTTCTACGAACTCTGCCGCGAGTCCATTAATCCCAACCTTTCGGTCCAGGCCGTCGAAGAGATGCTGGTCCAGCACCTGCTGACCGAGCGCATCTTCCGCAAGATCTTCGACAATCCCGACTTCACCCGCCGCAACGTCATCGCCGTCGAAATCGAGAAGGTCATCGACGAACTGACCAAGCGCAAGCAAAGCCGCCAGGAATTCCTAAAAGACCTGGACCGCTTCTACCGCGCCATCGAGTTGGCCGCCGAGAATACGGAGACCTACAAGCAAAAGCAGGACTTCATCAACACCGTCTACGAACGCTTCTTCCAGGGCTACTCGCCGAAAGAAGCCGACACGCACGGCATTGTCTATACCCCGCAGCCCATCGTGGACTTCATGGTGCGCAGCGTGGAAGACATTCTGAAGAAGGAATTCGGCCGCTCGCTCAGCGATAAGGAGGTACACATCCTCGACCCGTTCGTCGGTACCGGCAACTTCATCACCCGCGTGATGCAGGAGATCAAGACCAGCTCGCTGCCGTACAAGTATGAGAACGAGTTGCACTGCAACGAGGTCATGCTGTTGCCGTATTACGTCGCCAGCATGAACATCGAGCACGAGTATTTGGAGCGGACGGGCGAATACCAACCGTTTCCGGGGATTTGTCTGGTGGATACGTTCGAGCTAGCCGAGCCGGAGCAGAGCAAGCTGTCGTTTATGACAGAAGAGAATACGGCGCGAGTGAGGCGGCAGAAGGAGTCACCGATATTTGTGGTAATCGCAAACCCTCCGTACAACATGGGGCAGGTAAACGAAAACGACAATAACAAGAATAGACACTACCCAATCGTCGATAGGAGGATATCGGACACGTATGCGGCTGATTCTACGGCCTCAAATGTAAACAAGCTCACGGACCCGTATGTCCGGGCAATTCGCTGGGCATCGGACCGGCTTGTCGGGGATGGCATAGTTGCTTTCGTTTCGAACAACAGCTTTATAGAAAGGCTGGCGTTTGATGGAATGCGGGCTCGATTGGAAGCGGAGTTCACCGATATTGTGCACCTCGACCTCAAAGGCAACGCCCGCACTTCGGGAGAGCGACGCCAGCAGGAAGGCGGAAACATCTTCGACGATGCTGTCCGCGTCGGTGTAGGCATCACCTTCTTCATTAAGAACGCCAGTAAGCCAACAAGCAACTCAGTTTCGCTGTTCAGGGTTGGGGATTACCAGACGGCCAAAGAAAAACGGAACCTACTCGAACAGTATGGAACGCTTTGGGCAGTTCCCACCTCACGCGTGTCATTCGATTCACGACACGCTTGGATCACGGAGGGGATAAAGGATGACTTTCAGCATTTCATTCCCTTAACGCGGGATCGGCGAACCGGGGAGGCAGCGGAAACGATGTTCGAAACGCGCACTCTCGGGTTGAACACGAACCGCGATCAGTGGGTCTATAACTTTGCGAAGCATGTGCTGGAGTCAAACGTAAAGAAGACCATCATCGCCTACAACGCAGAGGTTCGACGGTGGCAAGCCAATGGGAGCGCCACAACAGACTTAGACAGCTTTGTAGATTCGGACGAAAGCAAAATCAAGTGGAGCAGTCGCCTCAAGGAACATCTCGCTGCAGGGAATCTCGCTGACTACGATTCATCCAGAGTTCGAAGGGCACTGTATCACCCATTTACCAGAGAATTTGTGTACTTCGACAGAATCCTAAACCACCGGCAAGGGAATCTGCCGCGCATGTTCCCGAACGGGTGCAAGAACTCGATTCTCGTCATCAGCGACCTAGGCGCAAGAACCGCGTTCAGCGCGCTGGCAGCTGACTGTATCGTCGATCTACATTTGTCTGCGGGCGTCGACGGCTTTCAGTGCTTCCCCTTCTACACCTACGATGAGGACGGCTCCAATCGCCGCGAGAACATCACCGACTGGGCGCTCAACGAATTCCGGACGCACTACTCCGACGCCAACATCACCAAGTGGGACATCTTCCACTACGTCTATGCGGTGCTGCATCATCCCGAATACCGCGAGCGCTACGCCGCCAACCTGAAGCGCGAGTTGCCGCGCATTCCGTTCGTCGGGGGAACCGCAGATCCCTCGACTCCGCCGCCAAAGGAAGGCGGCTCCGCTCGGGATGACAATTCAAGGGGTGAGCCCGGCAATGTAGAAAGCGCGGAGCGCGACACAATCGTAGCCCAGGGCGTGAGCCCTGGGTCCTCTGTCATTAATGATTCCGGAGTCCCTTCAGGGACGGCACGAACCGCAGGTCCCTCGACTCGGGCTAAAGCCCTCGCTCGGGATGACAAAGAAGGGGGGAGCGCTGGACGCGGCGCTGAAGCGCCGCTCTACCCGAACGATAGCGGAAAGTGCGCCGCTGGCGATAGTGGTCCTTCGACTCCGGCGGCTGAACCCCGAGCCGCCTCCGCTCAGGATGACCGATCGATATTTTGGAGCTTCGCCAACACCGGTCGCCTTCTCGCCGATCTCCACGTCAACTACGAACAACAACTCGAATACCCGCTGGAGCGCGTCGAAAAAGGGCAACTGAATTGGCGCGTCGAGAAGATGCGCCTCAACAAGGACAAGACTTCGCTTATCTACAGCGACTTCCTCACCCTGCGCGGCATCCCGCTGGAGACTTACGAATACCGCCTCGGCAACCGCTCCGCGCTGGAATGGGTCATCGACCAATATCAGGTCTCGACCGACAAGCGCAGCGGCATCACCAACGATCCCAACCGCGCCGACGATCCCGAATACATCGTGCGCCTCATCGGCCAGGTCATCGCCGTCAGCCTCGAAACCATGAAGATCGTGAAGTCACTGCCGCCACTAGTCACGAGCCACGATAATTCCTCGGTCTAAGTAGTCCCCCCCCCCGAAAAACGAAAGTACAATCCTTTCCCCTTTTGGTCTTGCCCTTTCGTGAATCCCAAATCACAGACCGCCCGCATTGACCCCGCTATACCTGTAGCTGAGTTGTACTGCTATGGGAACGCTGCCCAATCAGGGAATCCGCCCGCCGCTCTTCTCGACTCGCCTGCTCCGCCTCTGCGCCGCGCTATTCGTTCTGCTCGGCGTGACTCTTCCGCATGCGCTCGCTCAGGACGGTTCCACCTCGCTACAAGGCGTGGTCGAAGACATCAGCGGCGCACGCATCGCCTCCGCCGTCATCACGGTCGTAGATCCCACAAAGGGTTTTCGCCTGGAAGCGGTGGCTGATGCGCAAGGGCAATTCATCTTTGGCATGTTATCGCCAGGACGCTATGACGTAAGCGCTTCAGCGCCCGGAATGATCACCAAGACGACCCACGGCGTCGAGCTTTATGTAGGCGGTGTGTCGGTGGTGCAGGTCCGTCTGCCGCTCGCGGGACTCACGGAGACGGTCACGGTGCGCGACCAACCGGAAGCGGTGGAGACGCAAAGCGGTGAGGTTTCGCAGGTCATTACCCAGCAAGCCATTCTGGGTCTGCCCCTGAACGGGAGGCGCTTCACCGATCTGGCGCTCCTCACTCCCGGGGTAACCCAGGACCCGCGTGGTCTCACCTCCGACTCAAATGGCGACTTGTCCTTCGGCGGAATTCGCGGGTTCCAGAACAATTTCCTGGTGGATGGCACCGACAACCTCAACTCGTTTTACGCGCAGGCGAGCGGCCGCTATCGCGCGCCCTACCAGTTCAGCAATGAGGTAATCAAAGAATTCCGGGTGTCGTCGAACTGCTACAGCGCCGAACTCGGAAGGGCCGGAGGCGCGGTCTTCAACGTCGCGACCAAGTCGGGTACCAACCAATTTCACGGCAGCGGCTTTTACTACCTGCGCGATCGCGACTTCGATGCTCAACAGCCGTATGCCACCACCAAGCCCGACGATCGCCAGCAGCAGTTTGGCGGTTCCATCGGGGGTCCCATCAAGAAAGACCGCGTGTTCTTTTATGCCGGGTTTGACCAACACCTGCTCTCCGTTCCCTCGATTGTGCAGTTTGCCAACGGCGCCAGCACCGTAGTTCCCCAACCCCAAGACTACGACTACACCGACCGGCAACTCGTCTTTAGCGCGGCCCAAACGCTGAACGACATGGGGGGAGTGTTCCCCACCACGATGAGCGGCTACGCTGCGTTCGAGAAAGTGGACTTCACGCTCTCTCCCAAAGAGCTGGTGTTTATTCGGCTAAATACCTCGCGCTATAACGGAATCAACAACGTCTTCTTCGACCCCTCCAGTCCGATGACCGTCTACGCCGAGAGCGCCAACGGCTCCGAGAGCGTGCAAACCGAGAGTCTCGCTGCCTCGTTGACCAGTGCTTGGACCAACAACCTCGCTAACAATCTACGCGCCCAGTTTTCCTACGATCTTCAACAGTCCACCGCCAACTCCGAACAGCCTCGCACCAAAATTTACGACGTGATCGCCGCCTTCGGACGGTCCAGCATGCTTCCCCGCAACACTCGCGAACACAAGTTGCACCTTGCCGACACCGTGAGCTACGAAACCCCGCGCGTGCATTGGAAGTTCGGCGCCGATTTCATTCAGGCCTGGATTTACAACTATTACCCTTCGATGTCCGGCGGAGAGTATTACTTCGACGATGTCCGGGTCGATCCTTGGACGTACGCTCCCATGAAGCATGGGGAGCCTTTGACGCCGCTTCGCGCCTTCGCCCACGACGTGCCTCGCTACTACATGCAAGACTTCGGCACTGCCGTCTCCCATCCCAATTCGCGCGTCTACTCCGCTTTCATGCAGGACACCATTCGGGTCTCCCGGAGTTTTACGCTCAACGTAGGCGTTCGCTACGATCTGCAGGCCTTCCAGGCCGGCAACCTGATCACCAACCCCTTGTACCTGCCATCGGGCAAGATTCCCACCGATGTGAACAACTTCTCGCCTCGCATCGGCTTCTCGTACGCCCTCGGCGACCGCCATCCGCTGCTGGTTCGCGGAGGCTTCGGCATCTTCTACACCCAGATTCCCTCGATGTATGCCTCGCAAGTGGCCACCGACAACGGAATTTCGCAGAGCAGCATATTTCTCGATAACATGATCCCCGCGCAAGCCGCGGTGTTTCCGAAATATCCCAATCCGCTGGTCAATTGTCCGTCTGGGACACTTGTCTGTGTGCCACCAGCCTCCCTCGCCGGCTTGCTCAATACGCAGATCTCGGCCTTCGCCCCGAACTTCCAAACTCCTTATGTGGAGCAGGCAAACCTGGGTCTGGAGCGGGAACTCAGCCGCAAGATTGTTCTCTCGGCCAACTACCAGTACGTGCACGGCGTCCACCTTCTGCGTTCTCTGGACGCCAATCTGCCAAAGCCTACGATTACCGATTACCCGGTTTACAACGACGATGGCTCCGTCTTCCTCAACTCGTACTACCAGGTCGCGTCCTTCGCCACCTGGCAAACCACCCGCTCGGTGACCTGCCCGTATCCTCCCTGCATCAACGACGTGCAAAGGCCAATCCCTCAATTGGGAACCATCAACTCCTACGAGAGCGGATCCAGCAGCGTTTACAACGGCCTGAATATTTCCTTGAAGCGGCAGTCCGGCAATGGCATGTTCTTCCAGATCGGCTACACCTTTGCGAAAGCCATCGATGATGGCCAGGATGCACTTGTCGTCGGACGTCCTGGAAATGTCCAGAACTCCTACGCCACCGCGCTGGAGCGCGGCCTCAGCGTCACCGACCAGCGCAATCGATTGATCGCCGCCTGGGTTGCCGAGCCCAAAACTCTCCATCTGGAGAATCAATTCCTAAACCGGTTGTCGAACCATTGGAAATTTTCCAGCGTAATCACCATGGGATCGGGTCGCCCAGTTAACGCGACCATGGCGGGCGACGCCAACCAGGATGGCAATACCTATAACGACCGCTTGCCTGGCTATAGCAGAAACGCCTTCATCGGCCCCGACTACTTCACCACCGATCTCCGTTTGACCCGAACCGTCAATCTCAACGAGCACGCTCGTCTCGAACTCCTCGCAGAGTCTTTCAACCTCTTCAACCGCACCAACAGTCGGGTCAACATCGGCGATGATGGTTTTTATAACTCCGCCGGCCAATTCGTCGCCTACTCCAGCCAAGTGAGTGGAAAGCAGTATCCCGGCCAATTTCAGCTCAATTCCAAATTCCTTATGCCGACGAATGCCTATGCACCACGACAGGTGCAGATCTCACTAAGGCTAAGTTTTTGAGCAACATACGACGTGCTACACCCTGGTGTTGGCATAGCCTATCACCTCAGCGAGAGGGTTGCTCACCAGTCTTTCCTTGACTTCCCCCACAAACATTGGGATAACTACAACTGTCCTTTCGGACGAGTTTGGGGGTGTTTCCCGTTTGGCGGAAGTTCGCATTCAAGAGGGTGAATCATTAGAGAACGCTCTGCGGCGATTTAAGCGCAAGGTCCAGCAAGAGGACATTATCAAGGAAGTGAAGCGTCACTCCTTCTATCTCAAGCCGGGCGAAAAAAAGCGCGTGAAGGAAGCTTTGGCGCGCAAGCGTAGCCGCAAGAAGGCTCGCAAAGAGCAGGACTAATTCAACGCAGGGCCGCCGTTCCGATGGCGGCCCTTGCTTTTTCCCCCAACCTCGTCGGGAATTCTTTTTTCACAGGACCGCAGTCTTACTGGCAAGAAACCATGCGCAGTGCGTGGTGGGCCGAACCCCGGGGATGTACCCGAGCTCTGGAATTTGCGACCGGCGGCAAGAATGCTCAGTCCGGTTCTTTTGCCGATTGCAATTTGGACCCCCCTCCATGGCTCTGGATCGCGGACTGAAGGGAGCAACTCTCCATGGAATTCCAGGACAAGGTTCTGAAGTGTATCGACTGCGGCGCCGACTTCGTGTTTACAGCTGGCGAACAGCTGTTCTTCCACGACAAACAGTTCAAGAACGAACCCAAGCGTTGCAAAGCCTGCAAGGCCAAGCGGGTGTCCACCTTGGGAGCCACACCGGCCGGCAATTATCCCAAGGTGGAGACTCGAACCAATTGTTCGGGGTGTGGCAAGGAAACCACCGTCCCGTTCAAGCCCACGCAAGGACGGCCAGTCTTTTGTCGGGAGTGCTTCCAGCAGCGGCGCACCACTGCTGCCACTGCCTGACCAGCTGTATTCCAGTCATTCGATAGCGCCAGCCGACGTGCCATGGACGCCTGGGAAAGTCTTGTGCCTCGACAGTGACTTTACCTGATGCATTGCCATCGGGGGATGACGCCTTCACGAGGCTGCCGAAAAACGTTGGGCAAGAGATAGGGAGTGTACTTCTTGGTGGGAGCCTTCTGCTTCAGCAGGGGCCTGGAACTTTTGTCCGGCGGGAAAGCGTTCGATCTTAAGATGGGTTTGGCGTGTCGTGTGTGGGAACTTGTTTTGAGTTGGCACGGCGGAACGCGTGCGCAAAATCGAGCCCCGCAGGGGCGAAACAATATTAGCCCAGGGCGTGAGCCCTGGGTAAAGTGGGAAAAATTAACAAGTCCCTTTAGGGACGGCACATTTCTCACACGCTCTCTTTAGCCCGGGCTTTCTCAACTCCGGCACTAAAGCACATTGTCAAAGTCGCACTTTTTTGCCGGAGTGTAAACGCTCTCTCCCCCGCATAAATACGGGGCTCGGTTCAACCGCCGAGGTACTTTGACTTGGCGAACCCTACGGTGCCTTCTGTCCCCCCGCCGTGGGACGCTCTGTCTTGGAAGCGCCATGACTGGGAGCCCTGATACCGCCCGCACTTGCTGCCCGCATTTTGTGGTCCTGATGGCTGATCAAAAGCGCCTCAATCTGGCGCAGCAGTTCCGCGGTGTTGACCGGCTTTACCAGCAACGATTGCGCTCCATGGTTCCGCCATTCGTTCCCTAGCGACGGGTACGCCGTCAGAATCGCCGTCGCTGGGTTGTAAGGCAACTGACGCGCCGCCCGAATCACGACGTAACCCGCGGTTTCCGTCTCCATGCGCATATCCGTAATGACCATTTCGAAGACGCCATTCTTCAGTTTGCGTTCAGCCTCCTTAGCGGAGGAGGCGGTGTCCACTTCGAAATCGTTCATTTCAAGGATGGCACGCAGGGTGAGAAGAATTGCAAGTTCATCGTCAACCAATAGGATGCGACGTTTCATCGGGGAACTCCAGGGTAGTCTCGTCATCAACGTGCGGCTGGTGTGATGCAAATTGCTGCCGCTAAGTTGCTCTATCACAGCTATCTCATAAATCGGTTGTGGAGGGGCACGTCTTTTCAGACGTGTCGCAAATGGCCACTTTCATACCGCGTTTTTTAGCATGCGCGCGAACTCATCTTTGATTTGGCTGGATGGCGCGATGGCGAGAACTCCAGCCCGGGAGGGGCGGAACTAATTCTAATCCAGGGCGGAAGAGTCTGTACGAGTACTCACTCTCGAGTTGGTGCGGTGCAACGATTTGCGCAAAGTCGAGCCCCGCAGGGCGAAAGAGCTTAGCCCAGGGCGGAAGAGAACGTGTCGCGACCTCGTATGGGTTTGCGGCAGCGGAATGAAGCAGGCAAGAAGCAGCCCCGAATGGGGCGGAAGAGCTTAGCCCAGCGCTTCAGCGCTGGGAGAGGTGGGAAATAAGACCGAGTCCCGTAGGGACGGCAGAGGTTGCGACCCACTCTCGGAAGCCCTGGGTACTGTGGAAAATTAAGATCGAGTCCCTTCAGGGACGCCACGGTTCTCACACACCCTCTTCAGCCCCCGATATATTTCGATATTGCATCCTCCGGTATTTATGAGGCGCCGCTCAGCGTTCTCATTCGATTGCGCGTTTTGTTCCGCATTTCGCCCTAAACCGCCTTGGACCGCGCACCTAATTCTGCCCAGTATAATATCTTCGTGCCGACTTACCATGTCGAGAACTTCGGATGTCGCGCGACCCAAGCCGACGGTGCCGCCATTGAATGCCAACTAGTGGGTCGTGGGCTGAAGCGCGCCTCCGCGGCCGTAGAGGCCGAAGTCGTTATCCTCAATACGTGCACCGTCACGGCGTCTGCCGATCAGGACGCCCGTGCCGCCATCCGTCGTATTCATCGCGAAAATCCCGCCGCCAGGATCTTGGTAACCGGATGCTACGCCCAGCGTGCCCCTGACGAACTATCTGCGCTGCCCGGCGTAAGCTTGGTCGTCGGCAACTCGCACAAGCACGAGTTGGCAAGCTACGCCGCCCCGCTGACGAGCAACGGTGGCTTCGTAGCGTTGGATCAAATCGCGCAGAATCCAGCGTCCAACGTGATCGTCGGCGACATCTTCGCCCACACCGAGTTGATGGCCGCTCCCGTCTTCGAATCCGGCTCCTTCGAGAAGACACGCCCCAATCTCAAAGTGCAGGATGGCTGCAACAATCGCTGCTCATTCTGCATCATCCCGTCGGTGCGTGGCCGAAGCCGATCGCTGAAATTGGACCAGGTGCTGCGCGAAGTGGGCGGGCTGGTAGCCAACGGCTATCGCGAGATTATCTTGTCGGGCATCAACCTGGGGCGCTGGGGACGCGAACTCACGCCGCGAATGAACTTCGCCGCCATGTTGCGCGCCATCCTCGAACAGACAGCGATCGAAAAGATTCGCATCAGCTCCGTCGAGCCCATGGACTGGACCAACGAGGTGATCGAACTGGTCGCATCATCATCCCGCATTTGTAAGCACGCGCATGTGCCACTGCAGTCGGGCAGCGATCGCATCCTACGCAAGATGCACCGCAAGTATCGTCCGTGGCATTACGCCGATCGTATCGAGCGCATTCGCCGCGCCATGCCCGATGCGGCCATTGGCGCCGATGTGATGGTTGGCTTTCCCGGCGAGACCGACGACGACTTTGAGCTGACACGCGCGCTCATCGAGCGCCTGCCGTTTACCTATCTACACGTGTTCACCTATTCGTCGCGTCCAGGCACTCCTTCCGCCGAAATGCCGGAGCAGGTTCCGGTGCAAATCGCCCGCGAACGCAACCGCGTGCTACGCGAATTGGCGGCGAAGAAGAAGCGCAGATTCATGGAGTTGTTTGTCGGCCGGGAGTTGGAAGCGATCACGCTAACCCACTTCGACGGCGAGTTCACGGAAGCACTCACGGACAACTATTTGAGGCTGCAACTGCAGGGGCGGCGCCAAGCGAATGAATGGAGACGCGTTCTTGTTACCGGTCTGGCAACCGACGAAGTTATTGGATTGGTCGCTGATACACCTATCGTGGAAAGTCTTGGGTTACGTGTCCGGCTTCGAAAACAAACATACTACGGCTTGAGTTGCGATTGAACTTCTCTGCGAGCTGCCTCGATTCCTGCACGATCCGCTCTGATACGATCCGGAATTTGGGACACTATCCGATCCACAACTTCCTCGGACGGCGTATCGAGGGGGAGAACGAACTCATAGCCAGGGCCTGGGACCCTGTCCACGTAGAATACGTACTCTGTGTCCCACTTACGCAAAACTAGACCTTGAAGTTTGGGGTCGAGTTCAAGGATTACATCCCTTACTTTCGGAGGAACAGGTGCGCCCCAAGGGTGACCTAGGTTATCCCGCCCCTCCGCGGATGACCTGGCGGGCTGTCTGTTTTGGTTGCGCACGAGAGCGAGTATCTCTTCTAGGAGGTCTCTCTCTGATCTAGTGGCCTGGGCTACCTCATCATCCTTCGGGAGGGCCTCAAGTTTTTCCTTCAGTTTCGGCCACCAAACTTCAAACACTTCGTCTATGTGCCCCGCCGCCAGTGCTGCGTCACCTAAAGCACTGTTGAGCGTCTTAAGCAGCTTAAGGGCATCGCTCTTCGTCGCGCGAGTGGCCTGAAACTGAGCCAATGGAGGTTTCACATCAGCCGGTTCTAACCCGATCAGAAACGGGCAAACGTACGTATTCTCAATCGTCTTTGATAGAGCTCCCGCCTCGAACAGTATCCACTCAGCATGAACATTGCTAGGAGTAAGGCAAATTATCCCGGCTTTAGAGTCCCTCAGCTTTGTGGCGATCTCTGTGCTCCATCGCGCTCCCTTGTCGATGTCTGCTGCTGACAACCAGGGCTTGAGTGCATTGATGATTTTCGGCAGCCAATCGCGGAGGGCTTCCGCCGCCGCTCCGCTACGCTTGCCGGACCAACTGATAAACACGTCCATATCAGCGGATTATCCCACACCGTCAACTGCTAATCACCCGGAAAGTTTCCGCAGCCCCATGCTATACTTTTGACATACTGCAGTTACTGCGGAGGACTGTATCGATAAACGTTTTATCCGCACGAATGAACGCATTCGTGTCCGTGAAGTTCGCGTGATCGACGACGAAGGCAACCAGTTGGGCATCATGACCCCCTTCGACGCGCTCAAGATCGCCCGCGAGAAAACCCTGGACCTGGTAGAAGTCTCGCCCACCGCGCAACCTCCTGTTTGCCGCATCATGGATTACGGGAAATACCTGTACCAACAGGAAAAGCGCGAGCGTGAAGCCAAGAAACATCAGCACCAGATCGTGGTCAAGGAAGTGAAGTTCCGCATCAACGTGGACGATCACGACTACGACACCAAGAAGAACCATGTGCTGCGCTTTCTCAGCGAAGGCGACAAGGTCAAGGCCACAATCTTTTTCCGCGGACGCGAGATGACCCGCCAGAGTTTGGGACGTGGAATTCTGGATCGCTTGATCAAGGACTTGGGCGACAACGCGATTGTGGAATTCCGTCCGCGTCAGGAGGGCAACACGTTGCACCTCATTCTGGCGCCGCCGAAGACACAGGCACCGGCCAAGTCGCATGCGCCAAAAGCTGAAGCCAAACCACACGCACCCAAGCCAGACAAGGCTCCAACTCCGCAGGCAGCGCCACCGCAGCAACAACAACCGCAGTAGCTCGGTTGGCCGCGGATTTTCTTGATTAAGCCGTGCGGAGGGTGCCATAGCGGATTCTTACAAACACACGCATAGTTTGAGATCAAGATCAATCCGTGTTCATCCGTGGAAATCCGTGGTCAAGGATTTCTTGTTTTCTCTGTGCCTCTGTGGTAGAGCATCGCAGTCTTTTCTAATCGAAGAATGAGCCTGGAGGAAGCCTGAGGGGATGGCGGAGGAAAGCTCCTTTCTTGATTTTGTATTGAACGAGTCTAGCAGCCGTCGGGGCTGTGGCAATGTGGGAATCGCGAAGCGATTTCCAAGGTGGGTGCGAAACCCGCAGGGTTTTGCATGCACCGTCATTTCCACAGCCCTTGCGCAGGCTGCCGCAACTGCTCGAAGAGTTTGCCTTTGGCTTGCTGCATGCGCTGGGCGGCTTCGGTATCGCTGACCGCAGCGGCGATGCGTTGTAGAACAGCGACGGTGAGTCCCGGGCGTAGCGCGGGTGCGGGGTGGAGGGCCAGCAAGGTCTCCAGCGGGGTTTGATAGCGCCGGTAGCGGCGTTGTTGACGGCCTTTTTCGTCGACTTCGAGATCGGCTTGGGCGCAGGGGCGATGGTAGTTCAGATAGGGATTCAAGTGCGCGCTGTAGAACTGCTGGATGCGTTCAGCGTGTTCGGCATGGATGTAGCCGTAGCCCATGTGCTTGCGGACCACCGCGCCATTTTTGGTTTCTACTAACCCGTTGTCGTTGCTGTGGCGGGGCCGGCTTTTGGTTTGCTCGATCAGCAACTTATTCAGGAGATGGGCTATGGTCTGGTTGATGAACTCGCTGCCGTTATCGGAATGGAAGCCGTGGATGGGGAAGGGGAACTGCCGCAGCAAAGAGGCCAGCACAGGCTCCAGCCAAGCTTCGCTGATGTGGGCGGTGGCGCTCACGATCTCCCACTGCGTGACCTGATCGACGGCGTTGATGTGGTACACGCCTTTGGCTCCCGGTCGATCGCCCTGATGCACGGTATCGACACGCACATAGCCGGGTCGGCCTTGCGGGTCGGGCCGTCGGCGCTCGCCGATGCTTACCGCCGTGGGCCTGGTTTTGGTGTAATTCAGGCGACGTTCCCGGTAGCGTTGCTGGTGGCGCAGGTTGTACAGGTGAGCCACCGAGATGGAGGCCAGCCGCTGGTACTCCGGCTTGCCGTAGTCCTGGTACTCGCGCTCGAGAATGCGCCGCGTGGCCGGTCCGCTCAAGGTTTCGTGGGCCTCATCGACGCGGGCCAGCAGTTCGATATCGGCGCGGGTATAGCGTTGCGGAAAGCGGTGCCGTCGATAGTAAGGGGGCTGCAGTTCGCCGTTGGCCCGAAAGCGAGCGATCAGCCGCGTCACCTGGGCCCGGCTCAGGCCGGTCATCTTCTCCAGGTAGCGCCGCACCAAGCCACGGGCTTTGCGGCCTTGTTTCGGATAAAGCTGTTGGCGCAGAACCTGCTCCACCCAGCCGTAAGTCTGCTTGCGATTTTCGCCTTCGAACCGGATCTCTTGGCTGGCGTTTAGAAAAGCCTCGATCTGATCCAGGCTTAGTTTCTCGGCTTCGTGCACGCTGGTTGTCAATCCTCAGCATGCCACGCCCCCCAGGCTCATCTTGTATTGGAAACCGACTTCGCCTTCAGGCTCATCTCGTATTGGAAGAGACTATCGCTGGCGGCCTTAGCTCATTTATGTTGTAATAGAAGGACGTTATGCCAAAGATGAAGACCCATAGTGGAGCGGCGAAGCGCTTCAAGAAGACAGGAACCGGCAAGATCAAACGTGGCCATTCGATGAAGCGCCACATCCAGACTTCCAAAGCAACCAAGCGTAAGCGCCAGCTCGATACCGATACTTTGGTGGACAAGGCGGACCAGAAGCGCATTGCGCGCATGATCCCTTACGCATGATCCACAACTAGCCGCATGGTGCGGCACCCGGCGCGACCACCCCCTGTGGGTAACCCATCCTGGCGAAGCTAGGGTGCGAGCGACGGGCAACAGCGTGTGAAGAGGCTATTCTGGGCCCCTCAGCCATCCAGAAACTCAGGAAGGCGAGCGTGGTCGAAGTCCTTGCCTCCAGCCGCTTAGATCAGTTTTCGAATTAGTGCAGTACGGGTAGAGCGGCGCTTTAGCGCCGCGTTGCAGCGGTCCTCCAAAAACGAGCCGGCTTCAGCCGGCGGCACTGCTGCTCACCGGCTACATTAATCCTTAGACTGCTCTGGCAATTGCAAAAAGGAGCAACATGCCTCGCGTAAAACGTGGTACCAAGCGCCGCGCGCGCCGCAAAAAGATACTTGAGCGCGCCAGTGGCTATTACTTAACAAAATCCAAACTGTACCGTTCGGCAAAAGAGTCGGTCGAACGCGGTCTGAAGTTCGCCTACAGCGGACGCAAGCAGAAGAAGCGCCAGTACCGCTCGATCTGGATCGTACGTATCGGCGCTGCGGCCAAGTTGAACGGCACCAGCTACAGCCAGTTCATCAATGGCCTAAAGAAAGCCGGTATCGAGTTGGATCGCAAGATCCTGGCCGATCTGGCCGTCAATGATGCCGCCGGATTTGCGGCGCTGTGCAAGCAGGCGCAAGCCGCCGTCGCATAGTCCGCCCATCCCAGAAACATTGCAGTGACTTCCGATGGGCGGCCCGCGTGGCCGCCCGTCGTGCTTTGGTGAACGAATGTTTCACCACGCAGAAATTCAAGAAGATTCATTTCACGGATGTTCTGGCTTGAGCGCGTTGAAAGGGAACGGCTTCAGGTGTCTCACAATCGGGCGCTTTGAAAGGGCACGGCTTCAGCCGTGCCGTGCAGCCATGATAGAAGTCGGGGCTTTAGCCCCTGAGGGAGCTGGTTTTGAAACCCCCACGCGAACATGCGACCAACAATCAGCAGACCTACTTTGTCACCGCGACCACGTGGCAAAGGCGAGCGCTGTTTAAGAACACACAATGGGCGGACTTGTTTATCGAGACGCTGCTCTCCTACCGCGGGCGCGGATATCTGCTACACGAATACGTGCTCATGCCTGATCACTTTCATATTCTGATCACACCTGCTGTCACGCTCGAGCGCGCGGTTCAGTTCATCAAGGGAGGATTCTCGTTTCGCGCGAAAAAGGAGCTCCAGAGCACAATGGAAATCTGGCAGCGTGGCTTTTCCGATCACCGGATTCGCGACTTGCTAGACTTCGACACTCACGTTGGCTACATTCGGCGCAATCCAGGCGGGCGAAAATTGGTTGAGAGTGCCGTCGAATATCCTTACTGTTCGGCATTTCCGGGCAGCACGAAGGACGAAGTACCTCAGTGGCTAAAGCCATCCAAGATAGGCCCTTCTGGCGGCACGGCTGAAGCCGTGCCCTTTCAAAGCGTGCGCTGAAGCGGATAGCCCATGTACACCGTCCCCAAACTCGAGGATTATTCGCCCGAAGCGCTTGATCGCGCCGTGGCCGAACTATTCGCAGCGCTTGACGCCGAGAGCCGTGACCTCCATAGCGAATCCGACTGGAAAGCCTTCCGCGACCGCTGGCTGGCACGCAAGAACGGCGTGCTGACGCAGGTCAACGATACGTGGCTGAAGGCTGCGCCCGGTCCGGCGAAGCGCGAGGTCGGCCAGCGCGTCAACGAACTCAAGGCCCGTGCCGAAGCCGCCATCGAAGAGGCGCAAAACAAAATCCACGCTGCGGCCTCTAGCGATAAGCTCGCCGCCGGCCGCATCGACATCTCCCTCCCCGGCATCCAGCGCCCCATCGGCGTAAAGCATCCCGTGCTGCGCGTCATGGACGAAATCGTCGCCGTCTTCAAGGCGATGGGCTACTCCGTCGGCGAAGGCCCCGAGGTCGAGACCGACTACTACAACTTCGAGTCGCTCAACTTCCCGCCGAACCATCCTGCGCGTGACACCCAGGACACGCTGTTCATCGCGGGCCAAGAGAGCAAGCCCGCGCGCGATCGCCTGCTTCTGCGCACACATACCTCGCCGGTGCAGATTCGCACCATGGAGCTGCAACCTCCGCCGGTGCGCATCGTCATCCCCGGCAAAGTGCATCGCAACGATCCGCTCGACGCCACCCACTCGCCAGTCTTCCACCAGGTCGAAGGGCTGGCCGTCGACACCAACATCACCTTCTGCGACCTGAAGGGCACGCTCGACCACGCCATGAAGGCGCTGTTCGGCTCGTCGGTGAAGACGCGCTTCTATCCGTCGTTCTTCCCCTTCACCGAGCCCAGCGCGGACATGCAGGTGAGCTGCATCTTCTGCGGCGGTAAAGGCTGCCGCAAGTGCAAAGGTAGTGGCTGGATCGAACTGCTGGGCTGCGGCATGGTTGACCCCAACGTCTTCGACTTCGTCAAGCAAAACGGCTACGACTCGTCGAAGATCTCGGGCTTCGCCTTTGGCATGGGCGTGGAACGCATCGCCATCCTGAAGTATGAGGTGGAAGAAATCCAGTTGTTCTACGAGGGCGACGTGCGGTTCCTGGAGCAGTTCGCGTGAGAATCCTTCCCACCTGGCTGCGTGAGTTCGTCAACGTTGCGGCCGACGACCGTCAACTTGCCGAGGACCTGACCTCGGCGGGCATTGCGGTGGAGTCTGTCCAGGAAGAAGACGGCGCGACCGTCTACGAGATGGACCTGACCACGAACCGTGTCGACGCCATGAATCACTACGGCGTCGCGCGTGAGGCCTCGGCCATCTACAACGTCGATCTGAAGAAAGTCGAGCCTAAGCTGCCGGGAACCGCAGATCCTTCGACTCCGGCGCGCAAAAGCGGCGCGCCTCCGCTCAGGATGACAGAGGAAGAGTTCCCCATCGTCATCGACGACGCCCAGGGCTGCGCTCGTTACACCGCGCGTATCGTTTGCAACCTAAAGATTGGGCCATCGCCTCAGCCTATTGCCAAGCGCCTCGAACTGCTCGGTTCGCGCCCCATCAACAACGCCGCCGATGCGACCAACTATGCCCTGAACGAGCTCGGCCATCCCACGCACGCCTTCGATCTCGACCTGCTTGAAGGCGGCACAATCATCGTCCGGCGCGCACGCGAAGGCGAAGTCCTCAAGACTCTCGACGGTGTCGACCGCAAGCTCTCGCCCGACGACCTCATCATCGCTGACGGCAAGAAACCGGTTGCGCTGGCGGGCGTAATGGGCGGCTTCGACTCCATGATTACCGAGCTGACAAAGAATGTGCTCATCGAGTCGGCATGGTTCGATCCGGCGACGATTCGCAGCATGGCCAAGCGTCACGGTATGCACACCGACGCCTCGCATCGCTTCGAGCGCGGCGCCGATTACGGCGTCACACCACTGGCTTGCGATCGCGTAGCCGAGTTGATACTCGCCAGCGCTGGCGGCGAGCTCCATGGCGAACAGATCGACACTGTCGCCCGCAAGCCGGAGCGCACGCCCATCACCCTGCATCGCTTGGAGGTACATCGTATTCTCGGCATCGATCTTGACGAAGGCGAAACCCAACGCATCCTGGCTGCCCTCGGTTTTGGTGTCACCCGCATGGCAGGAGGCGACTTCAGCGTGGAAGTTCCCACCTGGCGTCTCGACGTCGAGCGCGAGATTGACCTGCTTGAAGAGCTGGCGCGCATCTACGGATTCAACAAGTTTCCCAACACACTCCCGCCGTTTGTCGGTGCGGTTGTCGCACTGCCCGACGAGCCGAAAAACGCGAAGGTTCGCGACACCATGCTCGCGCTTGGTTACAACGAGAGCATCTCGATTACCTTCATCTCCGAGCAGGAAGCGAAGACCTTCGGAAGTCCCCACCCAAGCAAAGGAAGCTTGGGTGGGGCACCCGCTGAGCCGCTGGCCATCGCCAATCCGCTGAGCGAAGAGGCAGGATACCTCCGCACCTCGCTCATTTCCGGCCTGCTGAACATGGTGGGTTACAACCTGAATCGCGGCAACGCTAATGTTCGACTGTTCGAGGCCGGTGAAGTCTTCGAGAAGCTGGCCGACCAGCACGACGAGTGCCGCCACCTCGGCTTTGCCGCTACTGGCGACGCCATCGCGAAGAGCGTTCACTCTACTGCGCAGCCGTACACGTTTTTCCACATGAAAGGCGACATCGAAGCGCTGCTTACAGCCTTTGAACATCAGAAGCTGCATTTCGACGATCAGACGCCGCCGTATTTCCATCCCGGCCGCTCGGCGCGCGCGGTGATAGACGGCGAAACCGTCGCGCACTTTGGTCAGTTACATCCAGATGTGGGAGCGGCTCGCAAACTGAGACAGGACGTCTACATCGCCGAGGTAATGCTCGACAGCCTGTATCGTCATCGCTTGCGTGAGCCGCGCTATCAGCGCATCTCCAAGTTCCCGGCGGTGGGGCGCGATTTTTCGTTCATCTTCGATGAGGCGGTCACCTTCGATCGCATCCGCTCGGCCGTCGGAGAGTTGGGCCTGAGCGAGTTACAAGAATTCCTCCCAGCGGAGATCTACCGCGGCGAGAAGGTTGGCTCTGGCAAGTACTCGGCGCTTCTCCACGCGGAGTTCCAGTCGAAGGAGCGCACCCTCCGCGACGACGAAGTCGCGCAGTGGGCAGCGCAGATCGTCGCTAAACTGGAATCGCTGGGCGGCGTGCTGCGCGCACAATAAGTGACTCACCAAACAACGAACAACCGGCTACGGTGGTGACTGCGTGGCCCAATAGCTGCTGCGGGCCAGGACAGTCGCCTCTCCGGGCTCTCTAAGACGCACGCTCAATCGGTGCAGCCCGGGATGTGGTTGCGTCGGCTGAAAGCTCAGCAGATACCGGCTGTGCAGGTGATTGTCGAAGTTCGTCATGCGCGCATCGAAGCCCTTCCCGGAATCGAACATTGCGTACTCTCCGCCACTGAGAGAAGCGATCGCCTTGGCGGTATTCTTGCGCATGGCCTGCGCTGCCAGCACAAGAGGCGCTAGCAGGTCCGGGCCTTCGTGGACCTCAGTCTGTTCGGGATGCAAGTCGGGGTTGTTATTGCCGCGCAGGGTGTCGAGGATGTTCGACTTTGACGGCGAAAAAGCGAGCGTATACACCACCGTATTGCTATTGCCGATCGCTTTAATAACGTCGTCGATGCTGGCCGAGTGGCTGCCGTGGTCGCGAGTTTCGCTGATCAGCAACAGCACTCGCTTGCGGTTCTTGGGCACCCCGTCGAGCAGCCGCACCGAATAGTTCACCGCATCGAGAATCGCAGCTCCATCATCGCCCGGCTGCAAACTCCGCAGCGCCCCCTCGACAGCATTCTGGTTGCTGGTGAAGTTCTCGACTGCTTGCACCCGGCTATCGAATGCGACGATTGCGACCTTGGTGCCGGGTTGCGCCATCAAGGGCTGCAACATTGACCCCAGCCCCTGCATTCTGGGCAGTTCGTAATCGGCCCGTCGTCCGCATTGGACGGCGACAACCAGGGACACCGGTTCGGACTCGGCCGCTTCATCCAGGTGAACAGTCTGGGCCACGCCGTCGTCCTCAACGATGAAGTCCCTGGCTTTCAGCCCATAAACAACCTCGCCAGCTTTGTCGCGAACCAGGGCGGGCACGAGCACCACGTTCGACTGCGTACGGAAGGTGGGCTCCTCTTGGGCATCCGCCAGTCCGACCGGTAGCCAAAGCAAGCAGAGGAGCACGACTCCAGACATGCAGGAGGCTTTCGACCAACACGGCATCGGTTTAACCCCCAGCAAGACAAACCCTCCACATCAGTTTAGTTGCTGTTACCGATTCGACGCCGCGACGAGGAAGCAAGTTAGCGCCAAACCATCGAACTTGAGCCTCCGTCTGCACTGTGGACGTTGCACATTCAGGTTCGGCAGCAACAAATGGCAACGGAATCGCGTAATGCACAGTTCTGCACCCGACCTTCTGCGATATACTGCGCTCGCGATACCAAATTTTTTCGAGGTCTACTCCTACTATGCCCGCGAACGCAGTCGAAACCGTCAGCGCCCCGTCTACTGCTGATTTCAAGTCCCTGGAAGAAAAAATCCTACGCACTATCGAGCTGTTGAAATCCGCCCGCGAAGCTAAGGCCGCCGCCGAGCGCGACGTCTCCCGCCTGCGCGAGCAGTTGAATGAGCGCGAAGAGCAGATCGATACCATGCGCCAGGAAATGGTCGCCCTGCGCCGCGAGCGCGAAGAGGTACGTACCCGAGTAGAAAAGATGCTGGACCAAATTGAGGCTTTGAACTCGGAAGAATCGGCAGGATAATCGAAGGCAGGGACTAGGGTTTAGTGGCTAGGGACTAGCGCGAGGTTGCATTGTCGATTTTCTAGCCCCTAACCCCTGACCCCTAGCCCCGGAGTAGGAGGCACGCTTGAGTCAGTCTAACGGCAACGGGAACGGCGCGGGCAGCGTTCGCGTCGAGATTTACGACCAGACCTACCATCTCCGGGGTTCCGACCCGGAATACATCGGTGATTTGGCCGAGTACGTGGACACCAAAATGCGACTGATCTCAAAGCAGGCCGCAACCGTTGATTCCCTGCGCGTCGCCGTTCTGGCCGCGCTGAACATCGCGGATGAGTTCCACGTGCTGAAACGGAAGTACGACTCCATCGCCACCGACTACAACGAGCGGGCCGGGCAACTGGCGGGCGTGCTCGACGAGGTCCTGGCCGAGCCACGCCGAGCCGGCTAAGCTGACCAGCAACTCTGGACGTGCCTGCGTAATACGCTCGTGCGTCCTCCTGCGGCTTAATTGCTGAAACGCGATGCCCGCTCTCTACGTCCTGATTCAAGAATATCGCCGCACGTAAATTTCCAACTATTTGCCCCACAGGCCTTGTCATCCCTTCGACTTTTCCATAGCATCTGAGCATAAAGCCGGCCTGCAAAGTTAGTGTTGGTGGCAACCGTTTTTTGAACCAATGCTCAATGAACAGGGGACTCTACTCGTATTCGGCTCGGTGTGCGACGTTCCGCCATGCGGAAATGCCTAAAGAGCTGCGGAGGGTTCCCACCGTATAGGACGGGTTCATTGACGGCCCACTGAACACGGCCCCGCGGGTCGGTTTTTTGTTACGCTCTTCGCCTTTCGCCGTTCGCTTTTCGCCTCTCGCTCGATCAGAAGTGAAAGTAGCGCGACCGTTCTAGACAAAGACATGCTCGGTGGCTCACTTGTGGCGAAATGCTAAGAGCGAAGAGCGAAAAGCGGCCTCTCTGCATCTAAAATAGAACCGTGCTTCCCCGTTTATTTCACATTGGCAACTTCGGCCTGCCCACCTACGGATTGATGGCCGCCTTGGGCCTGATCTTTGGCCTCCTGCTTATCGTCAAGCTCGGTCGTGAGCAAGGCCTCGATCCCGACAAACTTTGGAACCTTGGCATCATCGCCATCCTCTCCGGCATTGTTGGCGCGAAGGTCCTCATGATCCTCGTGGATTTCGGATACTATCGCGAGCACCCGGCGGAGATCTTCAGTCTCTCGACCTTCCAGGCGGGCGGCGTGTGGTCCGGCGGTTTTGTGCTCGCATTGATCCTGTGCATCTGGTACATGCGCCGCAACAATCTGCCCGTACTGCGGACCTGCGACGTCTTCGCGCCCGGCCTGGCCTTGGGACATGCGTTCGGCCGTGTCGGCTGCTTCGCCGCTGGCTGCTGCTGGGGCCGCGAAACCCACGTGCCTTGGGCCGTGACCTTCCACAATCCTCTGGCCCAGGAGATCGTCGGGACCCCGCTCAACGTACCTCTACACCCGACGCAGCTTTACGAGATGGTTGTCGAGCTGGCCAACTGCCTGTTCCTGGTATGGCTCCTCCGGCGTAAGAAGTTTGAAGGCGAGATCATTGGCACCTACATGATCATCTACGGAGTGGCTCGCTATTTCATCGAGTTCTTCCGTGCCGACCCCGGTCGCGGCGACTTCATGGGATTCATGTCAGGAACGCAAGCGATCGCGTTGTGTCTGGTGATCGTCGGTGGCCTGCTGTGGATGCGCCGCGCGACTTTGAGTCCGCCAGTCGCAATAAAAGCGGCCCGGTGAAAAGGTTTCGAGTCCCCCGTTTGGAACGGAACGCCCCAGCGTGACATTTCCGGTGGGCAGTCCAAGCGTCATCCTGCCGAGGGAAGCCGCCCGCTTCGTATAGAAGACACCTACAAGAGTCTGTGCAGGGAAGGAGTCGCGTGCTATGCTGCGTCCCTCTCTCCATGGACGGCGAAGAATACGTAACAGTTATGAATGTGGAACGCCTGGGCGAAGTGCGCACTCGTCTTGCAAGGGTACTGCTGCTCGGTTTTTTGATGCTCATCGCTCCCGCGGTTCCCCTCGCCTTCGGCGAATCGAGTTCGGCGCAGATTTCCGCAACCGGAACGATTACATCCCACTCAACCCTGAAAAACGAACTGCTGCCGTTTGCAGTTACTCTCAGGAATGACTCCGCTTCTCCACTAAGCTCCGTGCGCTTGGTTCGAACTCCGCAGAATTACGAGTTACAGAAAGTTTGCATGTTGGGCAGTGACGAGAAAGTGTCCTGTCTTGCCCGCCAACAACTCGCTTCTACCGGCTACCTGCTGGCCGACACCATCTCCCCGGGACAAAGCTTCACAATGTGGGGCGATCTAAGGCCCGCAGCGACCCACAAACCCGAGACTCTGACGCTCATTGTTGGCTGGGAGATCAAGAAAACCGAAGCGGCGTCTTACCCCTCTTCGCTGGTCGTCAGCCTCGGCGAGAATCAAGTATTGGGCTGTCTCGAAACCTTCTGGACCGCAGTAGTCGAAGTGGCCAAGCTCCTCTTGATCCCCATCGCCCTCGCCGGTATAGGTTTTTTCCTGAACCTATCCATGAAGCAGCGCGAGGAAAGAATAGAGAACCGGGAAAAGCTGAGAGAGGAAGCCCGGCAAGACGCCGAAAGAGATCGGACCGTGCGTGCCGAGACTTTGAAGTTGATGCTTCAAATTTCTCACGGCTATGCGAGCCAGTATTATCTGCCGTTGTCCATTGCCCTCGCAGGCATGGCTAAGAACTTAAAAAAATCAATCGCCCTCGAGGGCGAGGACGACGGTTTGCGTGACTCAAAACGCAAAGTGGCATTCTTTTACCACCTTCTCGCCTGGAGAAGAATGTCCAAGATCACCAAGGCGATCGGGGGATTCTACTTGAAGGACCTGCGGGGTGAAGCTCTGGTCGCCGAGTGTTGGAGGAGACACAAGCTGGCTGTCGCAGGGGACGTTGAGGACGCACGCTACATAGCAACGAGAGCTGCAATCAAGCGACTTACAGATGACACTGACAGCTATCAGGCTTTCGAAGAACAATTTGAGAATTCAGCCGGCGAAGGGTACTGGGATGAACACATTCAACTGGCGTGGACACTGTTCCAGGAGTGGCTGGACGGCAAGAACACGGTGAAACAGCCGTGGATGGAGGATAAGAGCACGGTGCAAGAGCAGGTTGTTCTCAATCTCAAGGCGTTCGCCTCCATTCTTGATTGGGAAGCCAATCGCCCGTATCAGTACTGGTACGATCACGCCGCTAAGTTAACGCTGACAGATGAAACTAAGAAAATACTGGAAGAAATGCTAAAGAGCGAGGTTCAATTCTTGGAGGGAGAAAGGGCCGAATACTTCGCGAATGTACAGAAACTTGAAGACACCGAGTGAGCAACGAGAAATTGGGCGCGTTCAGACGGGGCTCGTATCTCTGCCGTCTTAGTCGGGAATCTTGGTGGCCATAGTGCTCTCCTGCTATTAAGATGGTGGCACACTTTGAACTGGCTGGCAAGCCCTTAAAGCTGGAATCTTGCTTCGGCTGTGTTCATTGCCTCTGGTATTTTGATGCGTTTTGGGCAACGAGGGCTCAGGGTTCCCATGACGTTTTCTCATCCAATGTAAGTCATTGATTATGAGAATCTTGTAACATGCTGTCCCCGGATTTCTTTCCATGAAAAGTGCCTTCCCCATCACGATCATGGTCTCCGCCGACGCGGCCAGTCAGCGGCTCGATCAGTTCCTGACCGCACATATCCCGGACATCAGCCGGGCACGCGCGCAGCAGTTGTTGGCGGAACAGAAGGCCCTGGTCAACGGCTGCGTTTCGAAGCCTTCGCTCCGGCTCCGTGGCGGCGAGCAGATCACCATCCTCGGGGACCCTGAGTCTCCGCCGCTGCGCGCCATCGCGGAGGACATTCCCCTCGACATCGTTTATGAGGACGACGACCTGGCTGTCATCAACAAGCCGGCAGGAATGATGGTCCACGCCGGGGCAGGCGCCACCGAGGACGAACGCAATCGGGGGACATTAGTCAACGCCCTCCTGCACCGCTTCGGCAAACTGTCGGACGTAGGCGGCGCGTTGCGTCCCGGTATCGTTCACCGTCTCGACAAGGAAACCAGCGGGCTGATCATCGTCGCCAAGAACGACGTGACGCACCGCAAGTTGGGCCAGCAATTTTCGGGACGCCAGGTGAAGAAGCGTTACGTAGCGCTTGTGCATGGCTGGCCGACGAAAGATCGCGGCACCATCAATGCCGAAATCAGCCGCGATGTGGTGCGGCGCGTTCGCATGACAATCCGCGGCAGCGGAGGCCGCACGGCCATCACGCACTATGAGGTTCGAGAGCGGATAGCCTCGCAATTCGGCAAGTTCGCGCTGGTGGATGTCCGCATCGAAACCGGCCGCACTCATCAGATCCGTGTGCACCTGTCGTCGATCGGCCATCCGGTAGTGGGCGACTCCCTGTACCGGGCGCCGAAAGAACTGCGCAGACCTACGGCTCTACGAAAACCTTCAACCAAAGCGACCTCTGGGGGAGCAAGCCAGCCTGAGGCCCCGCAGACACCGAGCGTACTCACTCTTGGTCGCAACTTTCTGCACGCGGCAACCATCGAGTTCACACATCCGCGAACCGGTCAGCCGCTTTCCTTCAGCGCTCCTCTGCCTCCGGAGCTGACGCAGTTTCTGGAACAGATTCGAGGCTGAAGGAACTGTCTCGGGACCTTGCATCGGTTTGCCACAGCGGAAGGAAGCACTCAAGAACCAGCCCCGAATGGGGTGGAAGAGCTTAGCCCAGCGCTTTAGAGCGCATGTGAGAACCAGACTTGGCATTTGCCAGTGGGCTGGATGGGCGAAAATCCAGCGCCGTCGGCGCGGCTCAGTTCAGCCCAGCACGCAGCCGAAGGCGGAGTGCCGGGTAAAGTGGTGAATGGACCCGAGTCCCTTCAGGGGCGACACGGTTCTCACACACCTGCGTAGCGCTGGGAAAGTGGGAAATAAGACCGAACGCCGAAGGCACGGCAGAGGTTGCGCCGCAGTCTCTGAAGGATACTTCTTCCGCCTGGTGAACCAAGTCGTCCTGAATACTTCGTGTTCTCTGAGCGTCCGTGGCGATCCTCGTCAGCAGCTATAATGGAAGTTCGAATGAAAACTTGGTTGATCCTGGTTTTTCTGGCGGCATTGCCGTGGGGGCTCGCCGCCCAGAACTCCACACAGCAGCAGTTTCCTACCGCGCCATCGGCGACGAAGTTCCCTCCCCAGCAATCCGTTCCGCCGCCACCCTCCGGGACCGGCCAATCCACCTCTCCGGCGCAGTCCCCGGCTCCGGCTTCTTCCCCAAGTACAACAACCGCCGCGGGCTCAGGTTCTTCGTCCGCGGCTCAGCCGACCAACTCTGCGCAACCGGCCAGCTCCAGCGAATCGAGTAAATCTACTGCGCCTCCGGCCGATCGGACTAGCCAAGGCGATAATCCCGACGACACTCTCACCGTCATCCGCAAACGAGTGGACGAAGTCAACGTCGTCTTTACAGTCACCGACAAGCGCGGCCATTTCGTAAAAGATCTTACGCAGAACGATTTCAGGGTTTTCGACGACGGCAAGCCCGCGGCGAGCGTTCGCGCTTTTAGTAGGGAGACTAACTTACCGCTGCGCGTGGGATTGCTCATCGACGCCAGCAACTCGGTGCGCGATCGTTTCAAGTTCGAACAGGAAGCTGCCATCGAGTTCCTGAACCAGATCATCCGTCCAAAGTTCGACAAGGCCTTCGTCATCGGCTTCGACACCACGCCGGAGGTGACGCAGGACTTCACCGACGATACCGAAGCGCTCTCGCATGGCGTCCGCATGCTGCGGCCGGGCGGCGGTACGGCGATGTACGACGCCATCTACTACGCCTGCCGCGACAAGCTGATGAAAGCCGACAATAGCCAGGTGGCCACACGGCGCGCCATCATTCTGCTTAGCGATGGCGAAGACAACCAGAGTCGCGTCTCGCGCGAGGAAGCCGTGGAAATGGCGCAGCGTGCCGAGGTCATCATCTATGCCATTTCAACCAACACCAGCGGCTTGAAATTGCGCGGCGACAAGATCCTGGAACACTTCGCCGACGAAACTGGCGGCAAGGCTTTCTTTCCGTTCAAGATTCAGGACGTGGCCGACGCCTTCTCGCAAATTCAGGACGAACTGCGCAGCCAATACGCCGTATCCTACAAGCCGTCCGATTTCGTTGCCGACGGCAAGTACCGCAAAATCGACATCATGGCCGACAACAAGAAATACAAGGTCCGCGCTCGAAAGGGCTATTACGCGCCCCGGCAATAGGACAGGCCTAGAGGTCAGGGGCTAGGGGTTAGTTCAAGAAGTTTCGAGTTTCCAGGAGTAGCTCATTCTGGGGCCAGATGTTTTGGCGCTCTTCTTCAGCTTTGCGACTTGCTTGAAACTTGAAACTCGAAACTAAGTTACTTTCTCTGTGTCTCTACGCCTCTGTAGTGAATTACTCTTGACGTCATGGGCCGCATCCACGTTCTCTCGGAAAACGTAGCCAACAAGATCGCCGCAGGCGAAGTCGTGGAGCGCCCCGCTTCGGTGGTCAAAGAGTTGTTGGAGAACGCGCTGGATGCCGGTGCGCACCGCATCCGAGTCACCGTGGAAGCGGGCGGCAAGAAGCTGATCCAAGTCACGGACGACGGTTGCGGCATGGTGCGCGACGACGCCATGTTGGCTTTCGAGCGCCACGCGACCTCCAAGATCCGCAATGCCGACGACTTGCTGAACATCGCAACCTTGGGATTTCGCGGAGAGGCTCTGCCTTCCATGGCTTCCGTCAGTCGCCTGCGTTTGGAGACCCACGCCCCCGAGGACGCTGCTGGAACGGCGATCGAGATCGCTGGCGGAAAATTGCTGACCGTCGAAGAAGCGGGCCTGCCTCTGGGCACGTGCATCACGGTTCGCGACCTGTTCTTCAACATTCCCGCGCGCCGAAAATTCCTGAAGGCCGAATCCACCGAGCTGTCGCACATCGCGTCGCTGGTGACGCACTATGCTCTGGCTCATCCCGAGATGCACTGGGAGTTGCACTCCGCGACGAATGCCATGTTGATCGCCCCTCCCGTGGCCGATCACTCGCAGCGTATCTATCAGGTGTTTGGCAAGGAAACGCTCGATCAGTTGATTCCGCTGAGTGCTCTGCTGCCGCTATCGCACGTGGGACTGCCCCAGCCTCCGCCGTGGCGACGTAATGAGGACTACGAAGCGCCGGTTGCCGGAGACGTAAAACTGCACGGCTTCGTTTCGCGGCCGGAGATCCAGAAGCTCAACCGCAATTCGATTTTCATCTTCGTCAATGGGCGCCTGATTCGCGATCGCGTGGTACAGCACGCCCTTACCGAGGCTTACCGCAACATCATTCCGCCAACTGTTTTTCCAGTCGTGCTGCTGTTTCTGGAGATGCCGTTCACCGAGGTTGACGTCAACGTGCATCCCTCGAAGACTGAAGTGCGCTTTCGGCAATCCTCGGTGTTGCACGACTTCATTCGCGATTCCGTTCGCGCTGTCTTGATGAAAACCCGCCCCGTGCCGGCGTTCATCACGGAGATTCACGCTCAACCCACAGCTTCGCCTTCTCTCACGCCCGGGGCACGCGATTTTGCAACTGACGAATTGCAGGTGACCGCTGCCGATGCTGCGTTTGCCTTGCGTCCGCCCGACGTCCCACCGTTCAATGCTCGGTTGCAGTTCGAAGGTAGCGGATTTGCTGTCGAAGGAAATGCCGCTGTTCCCGTGGCCCGCTTCCCTCCGCAGACATTCGGAGGTCCTGTGGCATGCGCTGCCACCATGACTCGCGGCGAAGATGGCTGTTCCGTCGTCATTGCGGACGACGACGCACCTGCCGGGCTCGATTCGTTGGGCACGCTTCGCCCCGTTGGCCAGATTCGCGACTCTTTCATCCTGGCGATCAATCCGCAGGGTCTGTGGATCATCGACCAGCACGTCGCGCATGAACGTATTCTGTTCGAGAAGATCTGCAAGCTGCGCCTGGCCGAGTCTCCCGAGAAGCAGCAACTGCTGATGCCGCTAATCGTCGAGTTGACCCCGGGCCAAATGTCGGTCTTCGCCGAGATCTCCGACGAACTGAACCGCAACGGCTTTGAAGTCGAACCGTTTGGCTCGCGCACCATCGCCGTCAAAACTACGGCAGCCGGGGTTACGGCAGGCGATGTCGAACACATGCTGCACGAAATCCTGGACCAGTTCGAGCGCGAGGAACAGGTGTTGAACCTGGAAAAGATTCGCACCAGTATCGCCGCCAGTATTGCGTGTCATGCGGCAATCAAGGTCAACATGCCTCTGGAGCAGAACAAAATGGAGTGGCTGCTGAGCGAGTTGGCCAAAACCGATTGCCCCATGAGCTGTCCCCATGGCCGGCCAGTGGTTCTGCGGTATTCTGTTAAGGACATTCAACGGGCGTTCAAGAGAATCTAGCACTCAGCACTCAGCATTCAGCCGTCAGCACTCAGCCAAACAATGAACTTGGCGGGAGACTGTTTTAGCGGGTATTCGAAGGGGCGCACCTTTACGGCCTGCTCTGAGCTTGCCGAAGAGTGTACGAGTAAGCCCTTTGTTTTTGTCATCACGAGCGGGCCTCAAGCCCGCGAGGGATCTGCTTTCCGGACTTTTTCCGCAGCCCTCCCGATTGGCTGAATGCTGACGGCTGATAGCTGACAGCTTCTTTCTATGCACGAACAGCAACTACAAGAACTGCGCCGGGAAAAGTGGCGCTTGAACGGGCGGCCTATCCGCACGCTGGAGGACGCGCGGGACTTTATCGATTCGGTAGGCTTTTGCCTCCTCTACCCACAACGGCCGGCGGTGCTTGTGCCAACTTTCGTGGGCGCATACGCCGGCAGTGACGAGCACCTCCCCGCACGGCAGATGGCGTTTGCCGATCCCAGCGCTCGCGAGGCCAAGCATCTGATGGTACGCCTGCTGCGCGAGAAAGCAGCCTACGAAGCGAACGTCTTTCCCGAGAATAACTTCATCGTTTCGGCCTCGGTCTTTCCCTATTTCTATGGATTGGTCGGTGATCGAAACCCACGGCAGGCGCCCAAGGCCGGTGCACGTTCGGAATATTCTCCGCTCGCGGTCGATGCGTTTCACATCGTCCAGAAGGAAGGGCCGATCTCCGAATACCGGCTGCGCGAGTTGCTGGGCGGCGACATCTCCGCTGCGGCTCTTGACCGCGCGCTGGATGAATTGTGGGCCAAGCTGCGCATTACCCGCGTGGATTACACGCAGGAGAAAGGCGTCTTCTGGGACGTCCTCTTCCGCTGGTCACCCGATGCCGTTAAAGAGGGCATGCACGTCTCGGTGGCAGAGTCGCTGACGGCGCTGGTTTCCAAATATCTCGACTGCGTTTTGGCGGCCCAACAGGAAGAGGTGGAAAATTTCTTCTCCAACCTCATCGGTCGCGCACGGGTCCGCGAAGCCGTCAGTGCGCTGCAAGCTGCGCGTGAATTGAGTTTCGTCCACGTTGCCGGCCGCGTCCTGTTGCAAGTTTCTTCCTTGGAAGTGCCACCCCCTTACGTTGAGCGGAGGCCCAAACTCCAGCCGCGCTTCGCTCCGCAGCCACCCCAACCCGGTAAGCCCCTGGTACAGCGCCGGCCCAGAAAATCGCCATCGGCATCGTCATCAAAACCAGCCCCTCCCGCGAAGGACACCGGCAAGGAATGAGTGTAGCCCGCAAGTTGGTGATCGCCATCGACGGTCCGGCCGGCTCTGGCAAGAGCACCATCGCCGCCCGCCTGGCGAAGAAGCTCGGTTACGTGAACTTGGAGAGCGGCGCCATGTATCGCGCGCTGGGGCTGAAGGCAATGGAGCAGCAGGTTTCTCTGGACGATGGCGACGCGCTCCGGCAGTTGGCGGCCAGCACCGCGATCGAGCTCGAACCTTGCGGCGAGGGAAACCGCGTGCTGCTGGATGGCCGCGATGTTTCGCAACGGATACGTGATACCGATGTCACCTCCGCGGCATCGCGGGTCTCCATCCATCCGCGGGTGCGCGAAGTGATGGTCGGACGCCAACGTGAGTTGGGGCAGGACGGCGGCGTAGTAATGGAAGGCCGCGACATTGGCACCGCCGTATTCCCCAACGCGGACCTGAAGATCTTTCTCGATGCCGATGAAGGCGTTCGCGCGGAGCGCCGGGTCTTGCAGACTGGCTCGCGCTCCACGGATGAGGCACAACGGGTGATTGCGGAACTGGCAGCACGCGACCAGCGCGACCGCACGCGTTCAGCATCGCCGCTGATCGCGGCGCCCGACGCGGTACACGTCGATACCACACACAAGGGCATCGACGAAGTGGTGGCCGCAGTAGAAGAAATATTTAAGGGAGTGCTTAGGGATAAGGAATAGTTCCGATTCTCGTGCTCATGCAGAGAAGGGGATTTCCCTGAAAGTGCGGAGTATGATGGGTGATCCTTGGCGGTAGGGCGCGGTTTGGAAACCATGACTGGGACATGGCCGGATTCTCAACCCCGGCGGGGCGGGCAACAACGTCGCGCTCCCTTTGCAAACTGCACCACTAACCGCTCAGCAAGCTAACAGATTGCGGAGGCAGCGTCATGTCGGAACCTGGACTCCCTACCCATGACTCCGGGGAACCGGCACCGGACGTGTTTAAGCCTGCACCGCCGAACGCTACTGACCGTGCGGTCGCCGGTGTGCCAGACAAGCTGGCGCACGAGGCGGCGAAAGCCGACGCTCCCGTCACCCAACTTCCGCCCTATTTCACCGAAGCTCTCGAGGACGCCGAGCGGCTGCTTAAATACGCCGCCGAAATCGGAGTCGATGTCGGTGACAAAACTCGCAGTAGCGTCTTGGAAGCGCGGACCGCGGTCACCACAGGATGGAACCAGAAAACTGCAGGCGACCTTCTGGCCGCGCTCACCGAGCTTGCGGCCGAACTCAAGCCAGTAACGGCCGAGAGCTTGCGAACGTTCAACACGCGACCTGCCGTTCGCACCTATTGGATCGTCGCCATCTGCCTGGCAGCATTGATTGTTCCATTTTCGGTGGCGAGCTTTGTCGCGACTGCTATCTCGAAGTCGATTACTGCGGATATCGTGACCGCCAACGATCTAGCCGTAAAGTTAACCGCGCAATTCCAGCCTTTCGGCAACCAAACGTCAACTCCTGCCCCAGGGGCATCGAACTCCGCCGACAAAGCTCCAGCATCTGCCGCCTCGTCCGGAAATGCCACTAAGGCGACCTCCGGGATCCCGGCCGGTCTTAGTACCGCGGATGTAGTTACGGAACTGCAGACTTTCGCGTCTCTTATTCGGGCGATCTATTCCCGCAGCCGGCAATTAGATTGGTTGATAGCGCACGCGGTTAGAGATCCCTTTGGCGAGCTGCGGGCGCCGGGCGCGTTCAAGAGTACATTCCAGCTGCCGGTACCTTTGCCGTCGGAGCTCGGTCCGGTTGTGAGTGGCCGGGTACTCGTATATCAGGACGCACGATCTTTCGGGCAAGACGTTGTCGACGATGTGTCAGTTTTTTACGGTGCGACTACCACCTGTATTCTTCCCGTTCTTTATGCTCTGCTGGGCACTTGTGCTTATCTCTTGCGCTCCTTCTCGCAGGAAATGCGCACCCGGACATTCATCCCATCCCACTCGGACTCCGCTCGCTTCCTCATTGCCGCCATCGTGGGAGGGGTGGTTGGCCTGTTTAACAACTTTACGATCAGCCAGGGAGCGTCCATCCCCCCTTTAGCAATCGCGTTCATGGTGGGGTACGCCGTCGATGTGTTTTTCTCGTTCCTGGAAGGATTTATCCAGGCGTTCACGAAGAGCAAGAACGGATCGCATACCTCGTCGCCCTCATCCGCAAGCAAGCGTTAGCAAGAGCACGAATCGCCGCCGCCGTAGATCTTGCTGCCACACGAAAAAACTCCACCCAGGCTAAGCTTGGGTGGAGGCGGTTGTACCGGTTTGCGCTGGCAATCTCTATCGACTCACCACTGCTTCATCCCTTGGTCAACCGGATGTCCCCGGTATCGGTATTGATTTGCAGCTTGCTCGCCCCGTTGCCAACCGCGCCGGATGCCCGTGCTGCCCCGTTGCTTTCGTCGACCTTCACGGCCTCGAACTCGGAGGTGATGTCGCCCTTGCTGGTGTTGGCCTGCACCTGAAATCCAGCCTTGGGCGGCAGCACCAGCGAGATGTCACCGCGTTTGCTCGAAATGCTAATGCGGCCCAGCGGCAATTTGTCCGACGCGTGCACTTCGATATCGCCATTCGTGGTCTCAAGCTGCATGTCACCAGAAACGTTCTCTATGTGGATGTCCTTGGACTTGGTAATGAGGCGGCTGGGCCCACTTAGATCGGTGCCACGGACCTCGTCGCCGGCAATTTCCAGATCGCCCGGCACTGAAGCAATCTGCATATCCGACCGCGACGATTTGAAGGTCACGGTCTTGGCTATCTTGCTGAGGCGAATATCTTCGAAGAAGTCACCATTCAGATGAACGGCACCGGCCACCTCATCTATGGTGACGTTGTCAATATTGCCTTCCACGTCGAGATCTCCGGCAACCTTGGAGGCACGCAACGAACCCTTTTGCAAGTTAATATCTACCGCGCCACTAACATCGTTCAGAGTAACGTCGCCATGCTGTAATGACACCTTTACGGCGGCCTTGCGGTCGTTGACGGTCACATCGCCGCGTTTGCTGGCAATGTCGAGCGTCGCGTCGCGCGGCACGAAGATATCCATATCAGCCTGCACTCCGTGCTCGCCGGCGCCGTTGGTATTGGCGTTCAGCACCACGGAATTGCCGCTCACCGTGATCTGCGGCTTGGTCCCGTCGTTGTACTTATTGGCATCGTTCTGGTTCTGCGCATACACCTTCTTGTGCACCACGACGCGCAGAGTGTTGTCGTCAGCGGGTGCGATGTTCAGGCTGCCGTGATCGCAGACCACGCGCAGATTGCCGTGCGCGGGGAACGCCTGCTGAACCGTGTCGTCAAAGGTGAAGGCAGTGCCAAAGATGCCGCCCAGATCGTCGTCCATCTGGATCTGATTGCGGACCCCGCCCCAGTCGATGTCCGACGAGTAGTGTGCGGAGACCCCCAAAGCCACCAGCAAGATCAACAGGAAAATTCCTCCGGCGCCCAAATGACGTGTGCGGTAGCCCATGCGTTGCGAGGTGACGTGCTCAATCAGAGCTATAACGCCCCACAGAATGAGCAGCAGCGGCCACCAGCGGCCAAAGAAGTGCCAGATCGGAAACCGGATCCCGAAATTCCGCAGCAGAAATATCAGGCCGATGACGATTAACACCAGCGGACCCGCGATCGAGCGCCGATAACGATACGGCGGCGGCACCGGATACTGATACTGCGGCGGTGGCGGCGGTGGTGGAGGTGGATACGTATTCGGGCTAGCCATTGTGCACCTCCGGATCGTTAGGATTCTTCCAATTTGCTCCCGTCGTAATGGAGCCAGCCGGAGGAACCGGAGGCGGCCTTACGATTGGCGGTTGCGGCGGATACCACTGAGCACCAGGCGGCATCGGTTGGCCCGGCCTGCCCGGTTGTACCATTCCCGGGTAATCACGCGGCACATGGCCTTCGGCCGAAGCGTTGTGTTTCAAGAACATGATCAGGCCAATCACGATCAGTAGTGCCGGCCAGGTGCTGTCAAAGTTCATCCAATGCGAGTGCCCTAGCTGGTCAAGGAGGAATAGCGCTCCGACGGTGATCAGGATGACAGGTCCCATGAACCCATGAGCACGGCAACGGCTACACGAACAATAAGGGTTATACCGGTATCTCATGATGCCCTCCTCACCAGCCCATCCCGCGCCGCCGCATCAGCACGCGAATGCCGATGGCGATGAGCACGAGCGGCCAAAACCGCCATAAACGGTCGAAGTTCAGCACGTCCATCTCATTCAGCAGGAATAGCACCCCCAGACCGATCAGGACGAAAGCTCCAATCGGAATCCGGGAACGCCCACAGCTCTCGACTGGTTCGCCCTCTATGACATTCGAGGGATTGCTGCCAACGACAGAGGCGCCGCTGGTGGCCACACCCGGCTTGGGGTTGCCGGCCGTAGCGCCTGCTGCCGAGAACAGGTGGTTAAGACCGAGCGGATCAGGCGCTGGCAAACCCATCTGGCGGGCGCGCGCAGTCTGATACGCCTCAATCGGCATATAGATTACGAACGCAGCGATGCCCAAGCCGAAGATGCCGTTCACGTGGGCCGTCATCCAGATCAGTGTGGCGAAGATCAGCACGTGGACGAAGCCCTTGGCATATTCGCCGTTGTACATGGCGCCGACACCGGGGATGAATCCCAGCAGAGCAGCCAGACCTGGACTTCCGGTTCCGGTTTGCGGTTCAGCACCCGGCGGCACGGCAGTAGTACCGGGTGGCGGCACGACGCCGCTCAAGTGCGAGGCCAAACATTCCTCGCAGTAGATAACGCCACGGACGTCTCGCACACAGCTACTGCACAGTGGTTTCCCACACGTACGGCAGAATGCAGCGGCGGGAACATCGACATGATTGGCGCAGTTCATGCGGTTCTCCTGTTCAGCCGGGCCTGATTCCTTACTTTATTCATTCCTTGTTCATTTCCAGCCGGAGACGCGGCCACCTCGGGCTGACCTCCGTCGCGGCTGTATTTCTGGTTTTCGCGATTCTTGTTTTGCCGGTTATCGCTCTTCGGTTGGTTCTTGGGCGCTGGCTGCTCTTGCTGCTTCTCCGGAGCCGCAACACGGCGCAAGTCACGCACTCGCGATTCGATCTCATAGACCAGGCGAATATTGTCGTAATAACGAATCACACGAGCCTGGGTTGAGTAGTACGTCTTGGTAATGCCCTTGGAGCTCAGGTCCATCCGCCGAAGATCGCTGATATGGAGCCCAGCGATACTGAGCAGCAGCGTGATGGAGAAAAATGCCATGCCAAACGACATGGCAAAGCGCGGCGTTGCAACGGGAGCGAAGATCGGTGCCAACCGGCCCTTGAGCTTATCGAACCATCCATCCCCACGCGGCGAGACAACTGCATGCTCCGACGGAAGCGCTCCTATGGTCCGGGTCAGAATGTTGTGCACCAGATGGCGCGGCGGCTCGACCTCGTCCAGCCCCTTCAGCCAGTGCATACCCGCCGTGGCCTCTTCTACCATGGCCCGGCATGATGCGCAGGACTCCCGGTGCGCCTCAAACGCGGCCAGCGTCGAGCCGTGCAGAGCGCCATCGATCGCTTCGGCCAACAGGCCTTCGCACTCGACGCATTGCATCCCGGATTGATTCTCGCTGGGCATCAGCTCACCTGTTTGTAACTACGTTGTAACAGCCTCGCAAGTTCCGTTCGTCCCCGATTTATGCGACTTTTCACAGTGCCTTCAGGGACTTTCAGCACTATGGCAATGTCTTTGTAGTCCATATCCTGGAGATCGCGCAGGATGACCGCCTCCCGCAGCTCGGGCGAGAGCTTCCCCAAGGCTTCGTGGACTAGCTTCTGCGCCTCCTGACTCCGAACCCGGGCTTCCGGGCCCGCCGAGCGGTCTTCCAGCTTCTCTGCCAAAGTGAGGCCATCATCCTGGTTGCCCGCGGTTGCGTCCAGAGAGTCGGTAACACGGTCGTACTTTCCCTTACGAAAGTGGTCCACCAACAGATTTCGAGTGACCGTCGTGACCCACGTCATTAACGAGGCCCGCGAGGTGTCGAATGTGCCGAGCGTGCGATACATCTTGATGAACACTTCCTGGGTCAGGTCAGCCGCATCGTCAGGCGATCC
Organism: uncultured Acidobacteriaceae bacterium; assembly: GCA_963794545.1. Lineage (GTDB taxonomy): Bacteria > Acidobacteriota > Terriglobia > Terriglobales > Acidobacteriaceae > Bog-257. The sequence goes on along the minus strand of CAWCEH010000003.1, from coordinate 553,005 downwards.
CGAAAAGCGATAGCAGATGTTATAGATGCGGCGATGATATTGCTGAACGATTTCCTGCCACGCCGCAGCGTCGCCGGCAACACAGCGACGGACTAGGGCATTGACGGCTTGGATGTCGTCCAAACAGCGCTCCCGAGGGCGTGACTCCTGGCCTAATCCCACTCACTGCTAAGCACTTATACGAAAAAACACGACCAGAAGTTCGATCGAACAAAGCGGATTCCGCACGCTCGCCACTCGCCCGGATCTCCGAAGGTGCGGATGGTTTTCGCCTGCATTGTAGCAGGGCGGGAAGGGATCTTCGGGCAGCGCGGCGGAACGGAGGGATTCGTGGCGGACAAACTGCCAAATTGAGGCGCGACTTAATCGCTCGTGTTGGCGTATCCGATTAACCCTACGCGGCCGGTCCATCCCTTCCACGCCGACGCCGCTGTAGAAAAGGGCGTTCGTAGTAGTCGAAATCCGTCAACCAATCTGCATAAGCGGCATGATGCACCTCGATGCACCTCAATTTCGAAGAAAGATGCCCTGGCATCAAGGCAAGTTGCCGCACCTTCTCGACATTTCCATGCATGGATGCCCTCCAGCACGCGCAAACACCGGGCGTCTCTAGCGACCCGACAGAAGGTCCCCCCTGTCCGCGTAGTGCCGTTTCTGCCTTGGACCGTGAGAATTACCCTCATGCCCAGAATCCCGACCGTATACGACAAAAGTGGCATGTTAATATCCCGAAATGTGCTACAGATAACGAGGTTCAAGGTGGTACAACTGCTATGAGTATGCATGCGCTGTCCGAAATCTTGTCGGGCTGAATGGAATAGGCCCTGGTAGGCCGAGCCCGACCCGATCTGCGGCACGCATCGACCCGTGCCTGAAGAATTCCGTACGTTGCGCGGTAGGAGTACGGACTTCGGAACTGGCGCCATCGCTTTTGCGCGGGTCTGGCCGGATGCCGCTGATCGTCATCGTCGCGCTCGTGATCGAGACTGCAGCATTGCTTTGGTTGCTCCAACGCAAGCTGCATTGTGATCGGGAACTGGTGCGTCTGCGCGAGGAATTGGCAGTCGAATCCCAGCGTTTGCGCGAAGCGGAAAACCAGCAGCAGTTCCTCTTCTCCGCCAATCCCTACCCCATGTGGGTTTATGACTGCGCGACCCTGCGCTTTGTCTCCGTGAATGATGCCGCCGTACGGACCTATGGCTTCTCTCGCGAGGAATTCCGGGAGATGACTTTACTGGAGATTCGCCCTCCGGAAGACAGGTCGGCGTTGGTCGGCTCCATGAACGATGTCCGTCTCGGGCTAAACAGTGGGGGCATTTGGCGCCACAGGAGGAAGGATGGCAGCCTCCTCTTCGCCGAGATCGGAACGTTCCGGTTCGAGCAAGGTGGCCGTTGCTACGAACTGGTGTTGGCCAATGACGTCACCCAGCGCAACCTGATGGAGGAGGCGCTGAGGCAATCGCAAACCTCACTTCAGTCCCTGGTGGACAACGCGCCGTTCGGTATCTGTCGCAGTTTGCTCGACGAGGATCGTTTTGAATCCCTCAATCCAGCGATGTTGAAAATCCTGGTCGGATACAGCATCGAGGAAGCCATGGGCCTGAAAATTTCAACCCAGGTCTATTCGGATCCTAAGGAACGCGGCCGGCTGGTTGAGATACTCCGGCGAAATGGAAGAATTCAGGGTTGTGAAGTCAGCCTGCTTGGGCGTGATGGAAGCACGGTGCCGGTGCGAATCTCCGGTTCAATCAATCGCAACCCGCAGACAGGTACGGAGTCCTTCGCCGGTTACATCGAAGACATGACCCAGCAAAGCGTGCTGGAGCAGCAGGTTCGTCAGGTGCAGAAGCTGGAGGCGGTAGCCAGGCTGGCAGGCGGCGTCGCCCACGATTTCAACAATATTTTGGTTGTGATCAAGCTCTCGACAGAACTGATGCTCGCGCAAACCACGCCCGATAATCCGCTTTGCAAACCCCTGTTGCAAGTTTCCAACGCCGCCGACCGCGCCGCCGCCCTCACCCGGCAGATGCTGGCACTCGGCCGGCAGCAGATTATGCAGGTGCACATCATTAACGTGAACTCCGTGGTGAGCGAGACTTCACATATGTTGCGCCGGATCATCGGAGAAGACATTCGGCTGGTGACCAACCTGTGTGAAACGCTCGAGAATTCCCGGCTGGATCCCGACCAGGTTGGGCAGGTGATCCTCAACCTGGCCGTCAATGCTCGCGATGCCATGCCCGAAGGCGGCGTCCTCCATCTCGAAACTTCCAACGTCGACCTAGACAATGCCTACACCCAAGAGCATCCGCCCGTGCAGCCCGGACGCTACGTGATGTTAGCTGTCAGCGACACCGGAACCGGCATCGACAAGTCCATTCTGCCCCGTATTTTCGATCCGTTCTTCACCACCAAAGAAGTGGGAAAAGGCACGGGCCTGGGCCTGTCAATCGTGTACGGTATCGTAAAGCAGAGCGGCGGCTACATCTGGGTTTACAGCGAACCGGGCCACGGCACAACCTTCAAACTGTACTTTCCAGCAATCACCGCGCCGCTGGAACATCCGGTCGCTCGCAACGAGAGGCCCTACGAACCGGGCGGGCAAACCGTTCTCATCGTTGAGGACGCAGCCATGATTCGCAGCAATGTGCGTGAGTGTTTGCAGCAGTTGGGCTACCGCGTTCTTGAAGCCGAGCATGGGGAGGCGGCGCTCCAAATCTGCGATGACCTTTTGGGTAAAATCGACCTTGTGCTCACCGATCTGGTGATGCCTGGCATGGGAGGCCATGAACTGGCGGGCGAGCTGGCCCTGCGTCACCCTCAGGTGCGAATGCTGTTTATGTCAGGCTACACAGAAGACAGTGCGGCCCGACGCGACATCCTCTTGCAGGGAAGCGCATTTCTGCAGAAACCCTTCAGCGTCGCGGACCTCTCGAACGCAGTTCACCAGGCGCTGGCCATGCCCGTTTGTCCGGCCTAGGCAACCTCTTGCCTTCACGGACAAACAACGGCCCGATTCGCCTGCAAACGACTCGAGGGAAAGGCGGGGCTTCATTCCCCGCGGAACAGGCCGGCCCAGGAATCATCCAAGTTGTTCCAGCGATCCCCTTCCAGCCACTTGGCCTCGGAATCCGGCAGGTACAGAACACCGTGACCGCTGGGGCAGACCATTTCCGTTCCCGACCAGTCGAACAAGATATTGCCGGGAGCGCCGATCCGGATTGGAATGCCCAGGCGCTGCAGGCAGACACGGCAGCGCTTCTGCTGGTCGCGAATGGACCAGGACAGTGGAACAATCGAAAGAATCAAGAACAGCCACAAGGCTAGGCCATCGGCCATCGGAAAAGCCGACCCAACCAAGTAGGCGGCAACGCCGTGAATGCCCCCCCAGGCCAGAAAACAGGCGCTGACTAGCAACAGCACCGACTTTGTCACGAAGAAAACCCACCAGCGGCAGCGTTGACCCCAGCTCAGCGGCGCCTGTCCTAACCCTGCGCCCTCGCGCCGCGCCCAAACGATCGCGACGGCACTTGCGATCGCGAACATCAGAAACAGAAGATAGTATCCAAGCGTGCGGCGCATCTCAGCCTTTGCCGAGGTGACCACCAGCAGGGACGCAGGGAAGATATACCCTGCATTTTCGGTCAGGTCGGCAAGATCGGACTCAACTCGCGCCTCCGTCGCATGAGGTTTCATCAGGGCAACGGCTCCAATGCGCTCGACGAAGTTAGTAAAAGGTGGCGAGCCTGAATCCAACAGCGTCCAGACTCCTATGTCGGAAGAGACCAGGCGGAAATTGCGAGGCAGGACTCCGATGACGATCTGTTCGTTGCCGTCAACCACGATTCCGTGCCCGATCACACCGGGACTGCTCTTGAACTGAAGCGCCCAGAGTTCGTTGCTGAGCACGACGCAGTTGGGGCAACTCTGCCCATCACTGCCTTCAAATGTCCGCCCCAATTGTGCCCTTACACCCAGTATGTCGAAGAAGTCAGGGGCGACTCGGCCGGATAAGATCGGGACCGTCCGCTTTCCGGCCGCCAGCTTTCCCGGCCCCCAGGAGTAAGGCGCGACTGCGTCGAGAAGCTTGCTCGTTTTCCATACGGAAGTTAGATCCAGCAGCGTTTCGGACCGGAGGCGTCTGAACTTGCCCTCCAGGCTGACAATGCAAATCCGTTCGGGGTCAGAGACGGCCGATGAAAATAGCGACCGCGCAAATGGAATGAATCCGCCTCCAAAGATAATCACCACGAGCAGCAGGGCGAGCACGACCAGGCAAGTTGCAGGTGCGCGCCGCACCCGATCAGCCCGCCGCAGGAAACCTTCCCGTTCGTAACGGGACCAGAAAGCCTCGAAGAATAGGCCCCAGCAGTACCTTGCCAGTTCGAGTTTTTTCTGGCGACTAAGCTGTCCCGACTCGGCCAGGAAGTGAGACCAATGCCACACTTGTCCGTTTTTCACGGCGCGCCATTCGCGACGCGGTCCGCGCGGCACCAGCCAGCCAGCCAGCCACACCAATGCCTGACAGCCCCAGATGGTCCTTCGCAATGGATCAGGCAACTGCACGGTCCTCACCCAGTGAGATGATTAAAGCACAACCACCGTGCACTCCGTCCAGTCAGGAATATTCCCTAGTTCAGCAGCGGCGAGAACCCATTTCGTGAGAGTCGCCGTAAACCGCATTGTTGCTTGAGGCGCTTTGCACGATTTGGATCTTCCGCGGCCTGAACAACGCCCTGTGCAGCAGCTCACATTCGCGATCGATGCAAAACAGGTACCATGGATTGGACGGCTCCCGCGGATGGATCGGCTGACGTTTCGTCCGTCCATGTGGGCGGCAGTGATTCGCGTTTAGTTATTTCGAGGGGACATCAATATGGCCGAACCAAGCTATGAAGAACTGAAAGCCAGAGTCGCGGAGTTGGAAAAGACTCAGGGGCGCAAGCGAGGAAGTCTGGAGTTCAAAGTCAGCGAAAAGGGTGGGATGAGCGTGTATGGCCTGGGACGATTTCCGGTCACTCTCTATTACGAGCAATGGATTCGACTGCTCGACCAGACCGATCAGATTCGCGAGTTTCTCGAGGCCAACAAAGCGAGCATGAAATTGAAGAACACCGAGTAATGGCGTTTGTAGGCCGCTACCGGCGCTTCCGACCTATTGCGCTTGCCGCTGGTGCGATTGAATGGCGGCGCGCACATAATCAGCCCGCGGGCCCGTAGGCTCCTCTTTCAGAAATATCTCTAATTCGGCGAGCGCCTCCGCCCGCCGGTTTTCCTTGTCGTAGGCGCGGGCCGCAATGTAGTGCACGAATGCCGGGTGGGGGCCCGGCGAAGCATGCGCTGCACGAGCACTGGTGATAGCAGCATCGTAGTGTTGGTTCATATACTGAGCATCCGCGAGCAGCATTAGGCTCTCGGCATTGTTGGGGTCAACACTCGCCGACTTCTGCAGCAGCGTTTCGGCGTTGGGAAAATTCTTCTCTCGCAAATACAGCTTGGCGAGGTTCACGCACGGGGCGGCGAAGTGATCATCCAGGCTGATCGCTTTCTCCAGCGCTTCCCGCTCATGAGCAGAATCGTCCATCCGGGCATAAAGCACGCCCAGATTGTTGTAGGCTGCCGCATATCGCGGATCAATGGCAATGGCCTTATTCAACCGCTCCAGCGCCTTTTTCCAATCGTGTTGGACCATCGCCTCATTGGCCTTGTCCAGTTCCTTCTGCGCCTTCGGAGAAACATTCAGGCTGCTCGCTGAAATCATCGCGCTCTGCGCCTTGGCCGGTTTTGGACCAGAATCGTCGACCCGCTGCACGCTAATATATTGCGACTGAGTGACCTTACGCTCATCCACTTCGAAGGTTTGGCTCTCGGTGGTTTTTATCCCATCGCCACTCACGATTACGTGGTAAATGCCCACACGAACTCCGCTAAAGTATGCCTGGCCATTCGAATCCGTATAGGTATTTGTAATCGGAGTATTACTTGAACCCTCCATTAACTGTACCGATAGATTGGGGCCTGCGGAACGATCATTGTCGAAAACGACGTGCACGTGCACACTTCCCGATGAGTTTTCGGCGGCGGCCCCTCTTCGCTGGGCCTGCGCAGACGTGAAAAGAAGCGCTAAGAAAATGGGAGCGATCCAGCGTTGGTAACGCATAACAGCCTCCCTGAGATCGCGAGAGCCGGCAATCTCAAGAGCGTCGGGTCGAACTCGCCGAGCGGACTCTTCGGGAGAGGCCCGGGTGGAAGAGCAATTCGCGGGGTGGGCATGGCCGCAGAGGCTGTACCCCACCATCCGCATCCTCTGATTTGCGTGATTCTACACCCGTCGGCGGTGGTCCCGTGTAGACAATTTGTGAACATTCTTCTGTTGACATTGTTGCGAATCCAAGACCGCGACGCCCCCGCGACCATCAGGGTGGCGTGTATAATTTTCGAGGAGCGCGCCCGTAGCTCAGCTGGATAGAGCGATTGCCTCCGGAGCAATAGGTTGGGAGTTCGAATCTCTCCGGGCGCGCCAGGGTTCTTATCGCCCAAGTATCCAGACTCTGGGTTTCCCATAAGATTTTGACTTGCAGTCCGCGAAGCATATTCGGCATACAACAGCAGAATGCAGGAGCGGCTCTAACTAATTGCGCGCCGTACCGCGTCGCACAGGCTGAGGTGAAACATGCAGGGTTGGAAGAAGGCAATCGTATTTGGCTCGATCGGCGTCGGTGCTGCGCTGGTCATCACCCGCCGCCGTCCTCTCGGAATGGCTTTTGCGGCCGCCGGTTTGGCGGTCCTGGCCTCCGAGTATCCGGAAAAATTCGAAGCGGTGTGGGAAAACGCCCCCGAGTACCTGCAGAAGGGCATACAGATTTTCTCCATGCTGCAGAAAATGGGCGAAGGCTTGGCCGAGGAGGCGGAGCGGCGCAGCGTCAGGGCCTGGCGCGATCTGCGCTCCAGTTAGTGGCTGCCGGCTCCAATGCCAGCAGCGCAACCTCGGCAACTCGAGCTGCCTTAGCATCCTGAACTTGAGCGGGCCGACATCTGTGCTGTCGGCAGGGAGTCTGCCCGGGATCCTTAGACTTCACTCAATTCCCAATTGCTTGCGCGCCTCGGGACTGAGCCGCTCCGGCGTCCATTGCGGATACCACACGATGTTAACCGTGGCATTGCTTACGCCCGGCATTCGCAGCAGGCGCTGCTGCACCTGATTGCTGATGTCTTGCTGAGACGGGCAACCGGGCGTCGTCAGCGTCATTTCGACTTCAACATCTTCGCCTTGCAGGTTGGGAACTTCCGTCGGCTTCAACCGGACTTCATAGATCAAACCGAGGTCGACGATGTTAACCGGGATCTCCGGGTCATAACACTGTTTGAGCGCTGAGATGACATCTTCCTGGGTCAGTGCCATGTGAACCTCTGGCTCTAGTCTACCTTCCGGCACAAAATAGCGCTTCGTAAGAAGTAAGAAGCTAATTCGTGTGAGGTGGCGATTCCTCGGTTCTGAGGCGGCGAGTTTTGGTCGCTCCTTCCCATGAGGGGGATGGGACATCTTTTGCCTTATGCTGGTTGTGAGACCAGCCAACGTCCCATGTTCATGAGGCTGTCGGCTATGATTCCGAGTCTTCTACCCGGATACACCTACCTCGAAAGCGCTCTAGCCTATACCTGAAGCACATCCCCTTCGCGGGCCACCATCTGGTACAACACCGGGTTGACAAAGAATCCGATGAACAGCCGGGAGATAAGACCGGCCACGATCACGATGGCGAAGGGTTTCTGCGTGGCCGAGCCAATGCCCGTGGAAAGCGCCGCTGGGAGGAGCCCCAAGCACGCAACCAACGCCGTCATCATGATTGGACGAAGTCGCAGGAGCGAGGCCTCGCGCGTCGCGGTGGGGATATCCATTCCTTCCAGCCGGAGCTTGTTGATATAGGACACCAGAATGACCGCCGTCTCGACGGATACCCCCAGTAACGCCACCAGCCCCAGGACGGACGAAACGCTGAAAGGTGTGTGAGTGAGTTTCAGTGCCACCAGGGCACCCACCGGTTCGGTCATAATCACACCCAACGCGATGGTGACGGGGAATTTGAAGTTCCCGTACAGCGCGAACAAGATCATGAAAATGAGAACGACGGCGAGCGGGCCGATCAAGGAAAGTTGCGCCTTCGCATCCAGCAGTTGACTATACTCGCCACCCCAGGACAACCAGTAGCCTTGGGGTAGAGAGACCGCTTGACTGACCGCCTTTTGGCCATCTCTCACAGCGCCCTCCAGGTCCCGTCCTTCAATGCTGTACTGAACCCCAATGTAGCGGGAATTGTTCTCGCGGTAAATAAATGACGCGCCGTTTCCCTGGCGGATGTCGGCGAGTTGGCTGACCGGAATCTGCTTGCCATCGGGAGTACCGACAAGCAACCCGCCGATCTCATGCGCGCTGCTGCGGAATTGGGGCTGCATGCGCACCACCAAGTCGAAAACTTTCTCGCCCTGAATGACCTGGGTTACGGCTTGTCCTCCTACGGCGGCCGAAATTACGGCCTCTACATCGGCGACGTTGATGCCATAGCGCGCAATTTTGTCGCGGTCCACATCAATTAAGAGGCTGGGTTGCCCAAGTTCGCGGACCACGGTCAAGTCGGTAAATCCCGGAGTGCGGGAGAGCGCGTTCTTGATCTGGACTGCTTTGTCCTGGAGAACTGTCAGGTCGTCTCCGTAGATTTTGACGGCCAGGGAACTCTTCAGCCCCGTCAAGGCCTCATCGACGGCGTCTTCCGCCGGCTGGGTATAGTTGAAGATGATTCCGGGAAACGCGGTCAGTTTTTTGTTGATTGATTCAATCAACTTGTCCTTGGTATCAAGCTCCCCACTCCAGGCTTTATCCTTGTAGGGTTTTAGTCCAACGTAGAACTCGCAATTAAAAAAGCCGGTAGGGTCAGTGCCATCGTCGGGGCGTCCCAACTCGGAGCCGACCACCGTGACTTGTGGATAGGACATCAGGATCTTGCGTATCTGGGGAGCAATACTGCTCGCCTCTTCGAATGAGATGGTGTAGGGCATGGTAGCCCGCACCCAAAGCGCGCCCTCGTCCAAGTGGGGCATGAATTCTCCGCCGATGTACGGGACCAGCAAAAGGGTCAAGCCGAAAATCAGCGTCGCGAGGGCCATGATCAGTTTGGGACGCGCCAGTGCCCAGTCCAATTGCTTTGCGTATTGAGATTTCATCCACTCGTAGGCGCGGTGACGATGCTCGCGCACACCGCTCTTGAACCAGTAGGAAGCGAGGACGGGAACCAAGGTGAGCGTCAGGATCAGTGCGCCGACCAACGCGAACGACATGGTCTCGGCCATGGGATGGAACAATTTCCCCGAGGGCCCGCTGAGGGCGTAGATCGGGAGATAACCCGCGAGAATGACTGCTACCGAGTAAAAGATCGGCCTGTCTACGTCTTTTGCCGCCGCGAGAATGACTTCGTTCAGCTTATAGCTCTGCCCCTCTCTGAGCGCGAGTTCACGGTAGATGTTTTCCACCATCACCACGGTTCCGTCAATGATGATGCCGAAATCGATCGCGCCAATCGACAGCAGGTTAGCGGCGCCATCGTGGGCATGCAGGACGATAAAGGCAAATAACAGGGCCAGAGGAATCGTGAGCGCCACGATGATGGCCGCGCGCAGGTTGACCAGAAAGAAAATCAGGACGATCAGCACCAGGACCATACCGCGGAGCAGGTTGTCCTCGACGGTGTCGGTGGTCAGTTTTACCAAGTCGCTGCGATCGTAAAAGGGATGGATCTTAACGTCGGGCGGGAGGATGTGTTGATTCAGTTCCGCAGTTTCAGCTTGCACGCCCTTAAGAACGTTTTGCGTCTGCTCTCCGCGGAGCATGAGAATGACGCCCTCCACCGCATCGTCGTTCTTCTGAAAGCCGAACTCGCCCAAGCGGGGCGCATGTCCGATCACGACATCGCCAACATCTTTTACTCGAATAGGTGCACCGTTGTTGCTGCCCAAAACGATGTTCCCGATGTCATCCGTGTTGCGCACCAGCCCAATGCCGCGCACGTAATAGAACTGGCCACCCTGCGAGTAGAAGCCACCACCGGCATTGGAGTTATTGGCGGCCAGGGCGGCCATGACTTGTGGAACCGTCAAGTGATATCCGTAGATTCGGGCGGGATCAAGCAGCACCTGGTATTGCATAGTCGTGCCACCAAATCCGGAGTCATCGGCAACGCCGCGGACAGAACGATAAGCCCGCTCTACCACCCAATCTTCGAGGACCTTCAGTTCCTGCGGACTGCGGTCGGGACTTTCAAGCACATAGCGATAGACCAGGCCGCTGGGGCTAAACAGCGGGGCCATGCTGGGTGTCACACCGGAAGGTAGACTGGCATCGGCGATGCGCTGAAAGACGATCTGCCGGGCAAAGTAATCGTTGGTGCTGTCTTCAAATGTCAGGATGACATCCGAAAGGCCGTACAGCGAGATGGACCGCATCACCACCATATGCGGCACACCGTTCATTGCCAGTTCAAGAGGAAGAGTTACAAGGCGTTCCACTTCTTCCGCGGCGTGGCCGGGCCATTGCGTGATCAGCTCAACCTGTGGCGGGGAAAGGTCGGGATAAGCGTCCACCGGCATGCGCTGGAACGAGATGATTCCGGCGACCATTATGAACCCGGTCAGCATCAACACCAGAAAACGCTGACGAAGCGAAGCCTGTACGATTCGATGGATCATTCAAGTTTGGACGTCACTGTCCTGGTCACGTTCTTGCTCAAGCTCGGTCAAGACGCGCTAACGTTGCAGCGAATTCGCAAATTGCAGGAACAAGCTGCCGTTCCCGACGACCCGATCACCGGGTCTCAGCCCACTGGTGATTTGGGTTTGTCCATTCAGGCTGTCCCCAAGAGTCACGGTGCGCCGTCCGAACTGCTCCGGAGAAACGTTAACGTAAACAAAAGGCATGTTCTCGGTGTCGCGCAGCACGGCGGAATCGGGCACGGCAATCGCATTCTGGATCGTACCCGCATCCACGGTCGCCACCACGTACATATCTTTCTTCAGCTTATGGCCGGGATTGCTGGTCTCAATGCGCGCCTGTAGAGTGCGCGTATTCGGGTCCAGTGCTGCCGCCACGTAGGAAATACGGCCATGGAAGACGTCCGGATAACTGTCTGTCTGAATGGTGACCGCATCGCCCACCTGCACGAATGGCAAGTCCTTTTGATAAACATTCACTAAGACCCACACGGTGCTGGTATCGGAAATCATGAAGCATTGCGTGGCGCCGAGCTGGAGCAGTTGCCCAACAGACACATCTTGCTCGACCACTTGCCCGCCAATAGGAGCTCTGACCAGGGCCTCGAACGTGGGCGGCGCTTTCACAAGAGCATCAGGGTCGGCGATGCCCAGTACCTTCAGCGAGGCTTCTGCCGCCACCAAGTCCCCTCCGGCTTGCACCTGGGCCGATTCAGCCTGCTCCACACTCTGCTCGGCCAGCGCATGATGCTGGTACAAGTCCTGCGCGCGCGCGTAAGCCTTTTGGGCCAGCGCATACGCATCCTTGGCCTTCAAGTAATTCGTGCGGAGCTGCGAATAGTCGGGACTTGCGACGTACAACATAGGCTCGCCCCGTAAGACCGCCTGGCCCGGTACGACTACAATCCGGCTTACCGGACCGCTGACCTGCGTAATCACCGGCGTGGTATGAAAGCTGTTGTAGGCCACGGCCCCGGTCAGCCGGAGACTCCGTGTCAGGGTGGTTGGCTGCACGGCCAGCACCTGCACGTGGGCCATCTGGTCAGGCGGGATGGCAAACAGTTCGGCGGTGTTGGAGTTGTTCGCGTGATTTGCGGCATTCTCCCGCCCTGCGCCGCTGCAGTGAGCAAGTACCAGCACGCTCGCCAATACAATGGTTAGAGCGACCAGGCGCCGCAAACGATAGACGCGCATCTTCACGGAAGGTTCCTCGTACCTACGGCTTGTTTTAGCTGCTCGAGTGCGGTCATGTATGAGGACAACGCCTGGCGATAGGCCAGTTGCGTTGCCCGGTTGCTGCGTTCGGCATCGAGAAAATCCAACAGGCTCGTCGCCCCACGCCTATAAGCATACTCACTGATGTCGCGTGAGTCCTGTGCCTGCTGCAAATAGCCGGAAGTGTAGAGTTGTACCACTTCCTCGCTGCTGCGGAGGCCTTCATAGGCATCGCTAACATCGGACAAGACCGTGTCGCTCGCCGAGGCCTGCAGTTCCTGGGCCTGCGTTAGCGCATACCCGGTGCGCGCGATCTCCCCTTGATTGCGGTTGAAGATAGGCAGACCGAAATTCACAAAGAACGAAGCGCTGTTCTGCCCCGCAGTATGGGTGTAATCAGCGGCAGCATTCACGTCCTGTTTGGCATTCGCCTTGGCTAACAATATCTGGCTTTGTGCGGAGGTCACTCCCAACTCAGCAGCGCGATAATCGGGACGCTGCTGAAGCGCCTTTGCCTGCAAGTCCTCCAACTTCATCGGGACCGGCTGATACGACAAATCGCCGGCCACGTCGTAATTAGCTGGCACGGCATCGTAGCCAAGCAATTCTCGCAACGCGACCAGGGCCTGCACCCTTGCCAGGCGGGCGGAGGAGACGTCGGTTTGAAACTGCAGCAGTTGCAGTTTTATCTTGAGGTAATCGCCTTCGCTGATGTAGCCCGCTTTGTACTGAGCCTGGGCAATATCGACCGTTTGCTCAAAGCTCTTAAGGTCCAACAGCGCAAACCGCAGAGTTGATTCAGCCAACAACACGGCAACGAACTGCTGGCCCACGTTGAATATAAGGGAGCGTTCCGCATCGGAAACTTGGGCACGGGTCACTGCTGTCTGGTCGACGGCGGCTTGCAAGCGGCGCTGTCGTTTGTGGCCCCGTTCAAACAAGTACCCAATCCCGAGGTCGAACTGCTGCGTCTGGTTAAGGTTGTCCGAACTGAAATCGTCGGGACTAAAAATGGGAACAAACTGGGAATCAAACAGAAGCGTTGGGTTGGGACGCAGGTTTGCAGTGATCTCCTGCGCCTGGTTCTGAAGTATGAGAGTGCGCGTCGCCTTCAGCGAGTGATTGTGCACCAGCGCCAAATCGATTGCCTGATCCAGGGTGACCAGAGTTGTGCTTTGCGCCTCGACTGCGGGCACGAGTAGCAGCAGGCTGGTCAAAGCTGCCAGGACCTTCATCCGGAAATGCGTTACACGCATAAGGCTCAAATCTAAAGTGCAGGACCTGGAGTGAAAAGCTTGGGTTGGCAGATGAAACTCCCCGGTGCTTTCAATACCTTCGCCGTCCTCCCGTGCAGGCTGCACCCTTGGAGGTAGATAAGGCCTTTCCGGGGGAACGCAAAGCCATGCAAGCAGAAAACACATTGTAAATCAGGAAGTTGCAGCGGAAGTTAGGCGCCTCTCGCAGCCGACTTCAGATTCGAAACACGAGCTAGGGAACGGCGGGACTGTACGCGATTTCGAGGGCTTCGAAGATTGACCGTCTCGAGCTTAAGGATTGGTCGGGGCGAGAGGATTTGAACCTCCGACCCCCTGCGCCCAAAGGCAGTGAACGGAAGTATATCTCGTTGGTTCGTATAGCTTTTCTCTGCGTCACAGTGCACGGTTTTAGACGGTATTTGGCAGCATTTGGACCCAAGTTGGACCCAAGTTTCTAAGCGCTTCTCCGCACATCTGATTTCCAAACGCGCACGGTCGCCCGTACAATACGAGGAATAATGTTGACCCGCGTTTATGTGGACAACTTTCGGTGCCTGGTGAACTTCAATTGCGTGCTTGGAGCGCAGCAGTTGATCCTCGGCCCCAACGGGTCCGGGAAGTCTACGCTCTTCGACACTCTGGCGCTGCTCCGGGACTTCTGTGCGAATGGATATCCGGCAGACGGGCGATTTGTGGGCCAGACGCGTACGCGCTGGCAGAACGTGCCGGAGCAGACTTTCGAGCTTGACGTCTCAGGCAACGGTGGCTCGTACAGCATGCGACTCGTGATGGACTCTTGGGGCAATCCCGAACGGCCACGTGTCCTTTGCGAGGAGGTGAAATTCTCGGGCAAGCCGATCTTTCGGTTCGAGAAGGGCGACGTACACCTCTTCAACGATCACTTTGACGACAAGGTGCAGTATCCCTTCGATTGGCACCGCTCCGCGCTGGCGACAATTGCTGAGCGCAAGGACAACACAATGTTGTCTTGGTTCAAGCGGTGGCTTGCTGGCCTCCTCCTGGTGAGTCCAGACCCACGCCGGATGTCAGGCGTGGCTGCGGAAGAGGTCAGGCGACCGGACCAATATTTGGAGAATTTTGCTGACTGGTATCGCCACCTGAGACAAGAAACAGAGGATTTCGATTACATCAAAGACCTTAGCGAAGTTATCGAGGGATTCATCACGATGCGTCTTGAAGACGCCGGTGAACGACGCCGCGAAATCAAGCTGCGCATGGGCTTCTCCGACGACGGAAAAACCACGAAAACAGATACCGAGTTTCTTCTCAAAGAACTCTCCGATGGGCAACGGGTACTCATCGGGCTGTACGCCGTCCTGCATTTCGCCCTGAAGCCGGGTTCGACGCTGTGCTTCGACGAGCCCGACAACTTCATCGCCTTACGAGAGGTACAGCCGTGGTTGACAAAAGTGCTTGACCGCACAGACGATGCCGAATCGCCAGCCCAGGTTCTGATTGTTTCGCACCACCCAGAGCTTCTGAACCGCATGGCATTCAAGGAGGGCCTTCTATTTGATCGCCCCGCAGGGCGACACACGCGGGTTAGACCCTTCGACGATCCCTCGCAGACCGGGCTCGCGGCGGCGGACTTGATCGCGCGGGGGTGGGAGAGTGAGTGATCGTGTTTCGCAGACAGTCCTGCTCTGCGAGGACGACTTGCAGGAGCAGTTGGTTCGCTCGTATTTGAAAGAATGCGGCCTCAACACAGCACCACCAGTTTTCCTCCCGCGAAATGCGAGCCGAGCGGTCCACGGTGGAAACGTCACGTGGGTACTCCGCGAGTTTCCCCAAGAGCTGCTCGCTTGTCGGCGGCGGCACGTGGCACACGCGAGTACGCTCCTCATCGTCGTTGTTGACGCCGACAACAATACTGTGATGCAACGCCGGAACCATCTGGCTCAAGACAGCCAGATGTCCAATACCGATCCGGTTGTGGTGTTGATTCCCAAGCGACATATCGAGACATGGATTCGTGCCGCGCTCGGCCAGACCGTCAACGAGACCGACAGTTACAAGAGACCGGAGCCCACAAAGCCAGAAGTCCGAGACGCTGCAAACCAAGTTCACGGATGGGCTCGCGATAACCCAACACCGGGTCCCACCTGTATTGAATCACTGCTGGTTTCATTGCCTGAATGGCGGAAGATAGGGTAGCGAGTAAGCCGCGTCTAGAATCCTAATATGCCTCGCTGCGAAGCGGCATGAGATGTGTGCTCAGGCCGTAGGTCCTTACTGCTGTCGGATAGCCGGGCATAAAGGACGTTATGTTGTGCCATCCTGCCCGAAGGAAGTTTTCCCTGGCGGTCTGCTTTAATGCATGATAAAGGACGTTATCATGCACTATTGAGTATTGAATAATATAGTGACATTTCCTTAGTTCCATGCTATGTTGTGGGCATGGGAAATCCGGCGGGAGTACGCAGAGATTTCGAGGCATTGGAGCGGCGGCGGATGCAGGCCGCGCGGCTGCTGGAGAAGGGCTACAGTCAGTCAGAAGTGGCCCGGCGGGTGGGAGCCCACCGCCAGTCGGTGAGTCAGTGGGCGGCCGAGTTACGGGAGAAAGGCCGCGCCGGACTGAAGAAGGCGGGCCGTGCTGGCCGTAAGCCACGCTTGCGCACGGAAGATCTCCGCAAGATCGAGCAGGCACTCCAACGCGGTCCGGAAGTTCTGGGCTACGAGACCAGTTTGTGGACCACCAACCGTGTGGCCCATCTGATCGAGCAGGAATGTGGGGTTGCCTACCATCCCTCGCAGGCTTGGCGCATCCTGCGGCAGTTGGGATGGAGTTGTCAGCGTCCCACGGGCCGCGCCTTGGAGCGGGACGAAGACAAGATCCGACGGTGGAAGCAAAAGCGCTGGCCGGAGTTAAAAAAAAGGCCAAAAACGAAGGCCGCACGATCGTCTTCATCGACGAGAGCGGGCTGAGCGAGCGCCCCCACCGCTGCCGTACCTGGGCCCCACGCGGACAGACGCCGGTGCTGCAATACCACTTCAACTGGAAGACCTTGTCGGCAATCGCGGGGGTGACCTGGTGGAACTTTTACTTCCGCCTGTTTCCGGGAGCGATCCGTAGCCCGCAGATCGAGTTCCTCTCCCATCTGCTGCGCCACATTCCTGGCAAGCTGCTGATCGTTTGGGACGGGCTGCCCGGTCACCGTAGCCGTGCGGTATGGCAGTTCGTACAGCAACAGCGAGGACGTTTGTGGCTGGAGTATCTTCCCGGCTACGCTCCCGAACTGAACCCGGTCGAGTATCTGTGGTCACACTGGAAGCAGCACGAATTACCTAACTTCTGCCCCACCACCTTTGGACAGTTGAGCGATTCCGCACGCCAAGCGCTGCGTCGGATGCGCCGTCGGCCTACCCTGGTCTGCGCCTTCTGGCAACAAGCGGAACTGTTCCCGCTGTAACTATATTATGCAAAGGTCAATAAGTCGGGTTGTTCATGGTTGCCGCTTCCGGGATTGTTCCCGCCTCAAGAAATGCTATCTCTATTCAGGAAAGTTCGCTTCCGGCAATCATCACCCGTGAGGGTCAGGCGGCAATCTTCGCGGCTGAAGAATTCTTCTATGGCAAGGTTCGTAACGCACATACCCGCCGTGCCTATCTTCACTCCGTGAAGCGATTCCTCGCCTGGTGCGAACGGCGTGGCCTTGCTCTCCTCCAAATCGCGCCCAAAGATGTCGGGCAATATTTTGATGAGCTGGGGCGTCTCAGTGTTCCCACTCGAAAGCAGCACCTGGCGGCGCTCCGGGCATTTCTTCGATGGGCTGGTGACAAGGCACGTCATCATTTTGAACCCTGCCCTGTCCGTGCGCGGCGACCGTTACGAGGCAGTGGAAGGAAAGACGCCGGAGAGACCCAAGTTTCAGAATTGAATCAATCCACGTCGGGCACAGTGAATTGAAAGGAAAGAAGTTATTGGTTGGGGCGACTGGATTTGAACCAGCGACCCCCTGCGCCCAAGGCAGGTGCGCTACCAGGCTGCGCTACGCCCCGACTCTAGTGGTTGCATCGATTCTAAACTATTCCGGCGGCAAAGTTGAACTTGACGACTGAATGCTGAGTGCGGAATGCAATGTGGTTCCAACCCACTCAATCGGCTTTTCGCGCTGGTCGAAGCCTGAAAAAACTGTAGCCACCGCGCAGGATCGGCCCGGGGGGTGCGCCCTCGGATTCGAGCGGGCGCTTGATCCAGGAACGCATCCCAGCGGCTGACCGCTATAATGTAACCTTCATGCTTGGCCTCGTATACGCCGCGGTTGCGTATGTGCGCAGCCCGGTTGGGATCTTCGTGGAAGAACTGCGCCGCGAGTTGCATCCAGCGCACACGCATGCCGACGCCCACCTCACCGTGCTGCCTCCACGGCCCCTCCGGGGTACCGAACAAGAAGCCTTAGGCGTGCTTAGCGAACTGTGCCAAACGGTCCCAGCCTTCGACATCACCATGGGGGACGTGGAAAGCTTTGTTCCTATAACTCCCACCATCTTTCTGCGCGTGGCGCGGGGCGCCTATCGGATGCGCGAACTACACGATCTTCTCAATCGCGGCGCTCTAGACTATCAAGAGCCTTGGCCGTATATGCCGCATCTCACCATCGTAAAAGCCGATACCGAGGACGAGGCCGAGAAGGTGGAGAGCATCGCTCGTCAGCGCTGGAAGGCCTACACGGACACGCGTACGGTCCGGATTGCTTCGCTAACTTTCGTGAAAGGCAACGGGGAACGCTGGATTGACTTGGCGAAAGTGCACTTGGGCAGCGTGCCGGTACGGTAATTCTGAGGTTGAGCAGGGGTGATCAGAAGGGATTCTTGGGGTGGGTGGAGGGATTCGAACCCTCGACAGCCGGAGCCACAGTCCGGAGTTCTACCACTGAACTACACCCACCGTATCCCAAAATTATAACATCCAGCAACCGCGCGGTTTGTGAGGAATTGGGCGGGTTTGCGCAGAGTCCGTGGCGCTGCGACGGGTCGAAAACACTGGCCGTTCAGTTATCTGAGCAGCCCCCGCCCATCATGCAGCAGTTGGACTGTCCGCAACCTGCCGAAGCTGCTGGCGCGCCGCTCTTGGTGCTGACGGAAAACGTCGAGAGCTGCGGTTCGAGCTTATGGGTGTGGCAACGCGGGCACTCGGCTTTTTGCTCGCCGAAGAGGATGGCCTCGAACTTGTTTCCACACTGTTCACAGCGATATTCGAAAATCGGCATTGCGACTCCAATCGATCCAGGGAAGCGCAAGTGCAAACTCGCACACACCCGAATAGCCAAGAATGATAAAACCATTATAGATGCAGCGGCGTAATCGCACCTCGCGGGAGCCAACACCGGGGCAGCACTCATTTACGAGTGACGCGGCCTTGCGCTCGCCCATGACAACGGGTGGGCCAGACTATTTCGGCGAGCCATTTCGACCGCGGCGCGCGCTTCGTGGAGGCCACGCTCAGACCATCGTAGGTAATTTCCTGCGTCGTCACAACCAACTGCCTGCCGGAGAACAGCGACTGTTCCACGTGGAACATGAGGTGCAAGTGCTTTGTTTCTGCCATTGGCAGACGAATCGGCGCGGCGCCATGACGCTGGTCATCGTGCACGGACTCGAAGGGTCCAGCGAGTCGGGGTACGTGATTGGCACGGGCAGCAAGGCTTGGTGCGCCGGCATGAATGTAGTCCGCATGAACATGCGGAACTGCGGCAACACCGAGTCGCTGGGACCGACACTCTACAACTCCAGCATGTCTGACGATGTGGGAGTAGTCGCGCAAGCGCTCATTGCGGAGGAGGGCCTTCAGAAGCTGGCCTTGGCGGGCTTCTCGATGGGTGGCAACTTGGTGCTGAAGCTTCTCGGCGAGTGGGGTGCCGATGCACCTCCGCAGGTAGTAGCGGGTATTGGCGTATCTCCCTCGGTGGATCTGGCGGCTTCGGCCGACGCGCTGCACGATCCAGCCAATCGTGTCTACGAAATGAAATTTCTGTGGGGCCTGCGGCGGCGCATGCAACGCAAGGCGGCGTTGTATCCCGGCGTTTACGATCTGGGCTACTTGCGCGGGTTGCGCAGCTTGCGTGACTTCGACGACCAGATTACCGCACGCTACTGCGGCTTTCTCGACGCTCAGGACTACTACACCCGCGCGGCGGCTTCCAACGTGATTGACCGCATTACGGTCCCTACGCTCATCGTGCATGCCGAAGACGATCCCTTCATTCGCATCCTGCCGGCAACTCGCCAGAAGCTGCTGCACAACCCGCATATCACCTACTTTGAGACCGAGCGCGGCGGACACTGTGCATTTCTCGCCGAAGCCAATGGCTATGATGGCCGCTGGGCCGAGCGCCAGGCCATTGCCTTTCTCCAGCGCGTCCAACGCGGAGAGCCGGTCAGTGCTCCTTCACCCGCATCCGGCTGAAGCGGTTTCAGATGATGTACCCACTTGCGCGGGTGGTGCAGACCTCTGGAGCGTGTTTCAAAAACGGTCTTTGAAAGGGCACGGCTTCAGCCGTGCCGTTCCACGCCTCATAAAACCCGGGCTTTAGCCCCTGAGGGCACAAGCTCCGTCCCCCAGCGCGATTTTTGAAACACGCTCTAGGGGATTGTGTCGCGATCTCACAGGGGTTTGCGGCAGTCGAAGGACGCACATAAAATCCAGCCCCGCATGGGGCGAAAGAGCGTAGCCCAGCGCGTACCGGGGTCCCCAAGCCGCGCCGGTTTTGCGTGACTTGGGGTGGTTGAGCGCTGGGAAAGTGAGAAATAGATCCGAGTCCCGTACCGGGGTCCCCAACGAGCGCCGCTTGTGCGCTTGTTGGGGCGGTTGAGGGACGGCACAGTTCTCCCCACCCTGTGGAAACCAATTATGCCTGCCTAATCGGCGCCCTGATTTGCGATAATGAATTGGCGAGTCGTCGCTTGTACCACACGATGCGACTGCCTGTGGGCCCGTAGCTCAATCGGATAGAGCATCAGCCTTCTAAGCTGAGGGTTGCTGGTTCGATTCCAGCCGGGCCTACCATCTTTTTTCGGCTAGTTAGCGTGACGTAACTTAGTTTTCCTATCTGACTGCGATGAAAATTGCAGTCAACCTGGGTCAATTTCAGATACTCAATATTACATAGCTTACCGATTGTTAATTCGGACTGCTTAAGCCCTAAATGCCGTAATGTAGATGTCGGAGTGCGTCCTTGTAATGATTCCTGGCATGCTTGGCTTTGTCCCGCGCGTCCTCTTCCGCGAATCCGGCCTGGTCCCAGCGTTCCATCGCAACCTCGGAGTGGTCAGGCGTGGCCAGAGCTTCTTCGGCGCGAATGGCGATTACCCACTGATCGACCGCCTGCTTGTAGGTTTGCTGTAGTTCATCGAGCGTCGAGTTGTCCATAGCTTTCGGATGCTAGAGCAGAGCCGGAGGGTGGTCAATCGGTGGACTCGACCATTTATTGAAAATTAATAGTTGACGTGATGATCCTGCGCCGCTTTTCTAGGACCGTCCACGAGATATTTACTCAGCATTCACCCTGCCTTAATACTGGGTCCGGCACGCGGGTGGTACCTTTCGTGAACGAGGGTCTGCCCCTCGGAGTGTTCAACCTAGAATTCCACCAAGAAGAAGGAAAAGCATGGCAACAGCCTCTTCGCCGATTCCTGCCGCTCCGACTGCGCCACACGCCGTTCACGAAAAACTCTCCAAGTCCCCTGGCAAGATCGGAGTGGGGATTTTCATCGGAGCTCTGGGCATCGGATTCGTGTACGCGGCCTATCACCTGATTTCCGATCTGTCGGTCGTGCACTCGGCTTCCGTATTTCCCTTCATATTGCTGGGCGTCGCACTGCTCGTGGCGCTGGGCTTCGAATTCGTGAACGGCTTCCACGATACGGCCAATGCGGTTGCAACCGTGATCTACACTCATTCTCTGGACCCGCATATTGCAGTCGCGTGGTTGGGAATGTGGAACTTCATTGGCGTGGTGCTGTCAACTGGGGCCGTGGCCTTCGGCATCATCTCGCTCCTGCCGGTGGAACTTATTCTCCAGGTTGGAAGCGGCGCGGGTTTTGCCATGGTCTTTGCGTTGTTGACTGCGGCCATCATTTGGAACCTGGGCACGTGGTATTTCGGGATACCAAATTCCAGCTCGCACACCTTAATCGGCTCCATCATCGGCGTGGGTATCGCCAATCAGTTGATGCAGGCGAGGACCGCGACCAGTGGCGTCGATTGGGGACAAGCCCTCAACGTTGGCAAATCCCTGCTGTTTTCACCCATCATCGGCTTCGCCATGGCCGCAGCTTTGCTCAGCCTCTCCAAAGTCTTCATCAAGGACAAGCGCCTCTACACCGCCCCTGAAGGCGATGCTCCGCCGCCGTTCTGGATTCGAATGCTCCTCATCCTCACCTGCACCGGAGTCAGTTTCGCGCACGGTTCCAACGATGGGCAGAAGGGCATGGGACTGATCATGCTCATCCTGATCGGCACCGTGCCCACGGCCTATGCTTTGAACCATGCCATCACGCCGTCGCAATCGGCTGACTTCGTCGCGGTTTCGCAGCAGGCTGCTGACGTGATCAACAAGTACGTGTCGCCCGATGCGGTGGTCGGCGACCCCCGCGACGATGTCTCCGAGTACGTGCGCACCAAGAACTTCACTCCCAACACCATGTTGGCGCTGCGCAGCCTGATCAACGACATAAGCAACGAAGTCGTGAACTACAAAGAGCTGCGTTACATACCGCAGGACCAGGTCCGCAACTTCCGCAACGACATGTATTTGGTCAGTGAGGCCTTGCGGATCATGCAGAAGTCCGGTCATGCAGAGGTCTCTGCTGCCGATGCGAAGGTGCTGGCCAATTACAAGAAGCATATTGACTATGCCACCAAGTTCATCCCGACATGGGTGAAGGTGGCGGTTGCACTGGCACTCGGTCTTGGCACCATGATCGGCTGGAAGCGGATCGTCGTGACCGTCGGAGAGAAGATCGGTAAGGACCACTTGACTTATGGTCAGGGAGCCGCGGCGGAAATTACCGCCATGGTAACCATCGGCGCCGCTGATATGTATGGCTTGCCCGTGAGTACCACACACGTGCTGTCGTCAGGCGTCGCGGGGACGATGGCAGCTAACGGAACTGGGTTGCAGTGGGGAACGGTGCGCAGTCTGATCATGGCCTGGGTGCTGACGCTGCCGATATCGATCATGCTATCGGCGACGCTATTCTGGGCCTTCCGGCACATCTCGTAAACCCGAAGCAGGTGTTCACAGGATTTCACCTTCTACGTGACACCCAAGCTCTAGCAGTCTGCCGGAAAAGGTCAGTTGAAGGGAGCGTTTTGAAGGGGCGCACCTTCAGGTGCGCCGTCAAGCTTTTTATTTTTGTCATCACGAACCGACTTTAGTCGGTGAGGGATCTGCTCTTCCGACTTTTCAGCATCCTGCTAAAGAAGTAGCTTCGCGATGCTCCGTCCAATATTTTGCATTTATCATCTTTAGATGTTTAGATGTCACAGACAAACCGTAGTCGGCGGGTTTGAAATGTACGTAACCGCCACGGGAGAGGGAATTCACGCTCTACACCCGCTCTGCGGCACCGAAGTCGCTTAGATCAAGCGGCTCCAGAGGAGGCATCCACGTGAGCATGACAGCGACCACCCGGCAGGTAGACGGCGTCACCATCGTAGACCTGAGTGGACGTATCAAACTGGGCGAGGGCAGCTCGGTTTTGCGCGACACCGTCAAGGACTTGTTGGCGAAGGGACAGAAAAACATTCTGTTGAATCTGGGCGACATTACCTACATTGACAGCTCAGGCATCGGCGAATTGGTCAGCGCCTTCACCTCTGTGCGCAACCAGGGCGGCGAGTTAAAGCTGCTGCACTTAACCAAGAAGGTGCACGACTTGCTGCAGATTACCAAGCTCTACACCGTCTTCGACGTGAAAGACGACGAAGCTGAGGCCATCAGCGCATTTTGTGTCGTCTCACGTTAAGTTTCGAGTTGCCCGGGCTTTAGTGCGCAGAGTACTGAAGTCGCGCCGGTTTCCGGAGCGAGAAACAGCAGCGCCTTTAGGAACCGTCACGACCACCCCCTCGGCGGGCCCGTAGCTCAATCGGATAGAGCATCAGCCTTCTAAGCTGAGGGTTGCTGGTTCGATTCCAGCCGGGCCTACCAGCTCCTCGATCGAGGCACGAGGCGTCACCGTTACGTGGCGAAGCCCCTTTCTCCGCGCTAACTAAATTCGCATGACCGCGTCTAGCGGGAGGGGTTTGTCGCATGCCCAACACCCGGCACGGCTGGTCTGATTGCGAGCGGCGCTCTTGCCAAATGCCAGGTGCCAAGTGCTAAATGGAAAGTGCCGAATGCAAATTAAGAGCTTCCTTTCTTCAATGTGCCACGATTGAAGCAATCGGCCACGGGCGTGCGTAGCATATAAGGCGTACACGGTAATCCAACAGGGAGAGCATGGATGATGAAGCGAATGGCAACCGATTGGGCGATGGCTCTGCTAATTGCAACGGCGTTGTGCGGCACTTCACTGGCGCAGACTGCAGACGCCGGCACGCCCAGCCCACAGAAAACGGTGGAACGCCTGCCTGGCCTGGACAAGCGGTTCATTGATACTTCGGCCGATCCTTGCCAAGACTTCTTCCAGTACGCATGCGGCAACTTTACCAAGCTGTATCCCATTCCGAACGATCGTTCTGCCTACGGAACAGGCGCCATGCTCTTTGAGTACAACGAGCACGTGCTGCATACCATGCTGGAACGGGCCGCTGCGGGTGGCGCTACCCGCACCCCCAACGAGCAGAAGATCGGCGACGCCTACGCTTCGTGCATGAATGTGGACGCCATCAACCAGATGGGATTGAAGCCGCTGCAGCCTGAACGCGACCGCATCGCCGCGCTGAAGAGCAAAGACGAGTTGCCCGAACTTCTTGCTCACTTTCAACTCATCGGCGTGAATGCATTTCTCAGCTTTGGCGAACAGCAGGATTTCAAGGACGCCAGAAAGCAGATTGCCATAGCCGATCAAGGTGGCCTGGGACTGCCCGAGCGCGATTACTACTTCCGCACCGGCGAAGCTCCTGAGAAGACCCGCGGTCAGTACGTGCAGCACATCACCAACATGCTGAAACTGATGGGCGAGCCGGACGCCAAAGCCGCCAGCGACGCGCAAGCGATCATGCAGTTGGAGACTTCGCTGGCCAAGGTTTCCATGGACATCACCTCGCAGCGCGATCCAAAAAACGTCTACCACCTGATGCCGGTGTCCGAGCTTTCGACCCTGGCCCCCGGTGTGAGCTGGACCCGATTCCTGGCGGACTCGGGCGCTCCTCCGATTACCGAACTCAATGTCGCGAATCCCGAGTTCTTCAAAGGATTGAACGCGTTGCTCGCCTCCACCAGCCTGGAGACGATCAAGACGTATCTGCGTTGGCAACTGATCAACGCCACTCCCAGCTACGTGCTACCCAAGGCCTTCGACGACGAATACTTCGACTTCTATGGCCGCAAGTTGCGCGGCCAGCCGGAGCAACGGGCACGCTGGAAGCGCTGCGTGCAGGCCACGGATGCCGGCTTGGGAGAGGCCATCGGCCAGGTCTATGTGGCGCAGGAATTTCCTCCCGCTAACAAGCAGGCCACGCTGGAAATGGTGCAAGGCATCGAGGCGGCGATGAATCAGGACATCGACACCCTCGATTGGATGAGTCCCGCCACCAAGGTTCGGGCCAAGGAAAAGCTGCACGCGGTGGCCGACAAGATCGGCTATCCCGATCATTGGCGGGATTACTCCACGCTAACCATTGTGCGTGACGATGCCTTTGGCAATGCGATGCGCGCCACCGAGTTTGAGAGTCGCCGCCAACTGGCCAAGATTGGTAAGCCCGTCGATCGCGGGGAGTGGGGCATGAGTCCCGCAACCGTGGACGCTTATTACAATCCCAGCATGAACGACATCAACTTCCCCGCCGGCATCCTGCAGCCTCCGTTTTATGACAGTCACGCCACCGACGCAGAGAATTACGGCCATGTGGGCGCTATCGTAGGCCATGAACTGACCCACGGCTTCGACGATCAAGGGCGGCAATTCGATGGCAACGGCAACCTCGAAGATTGGTGGACCCCCGAGGATGGAAAAAAGTTCGACCAGAAGGCAGACTGCGAAGTGAAAGAGTACGGCAGCTTTGTCGTCGTGGACGATGTGAAGGTCAATGGCAAGCTGACCTTGGGTGAGAACACCGCCGACAATGGCGGTCTGCGCCTCTCTTACCTCGCATTCCTGTCCGATGCCAGGAAGAAGGGCATCGACCTCACTACCAAGCAGGACGGCTACACACCGGTCCAGCAGTTCTTTCTAGGATACGGACAGAACTGGTGTGGCAGCACCCGTCCCGAACAACTCCGGCTGCAAGTGCAGACCGATCCGCACTCGCCGCGCCAATTCCGTGTGAACGGCGTGGTGCAAAACATGCCGGAGCTTGGTCAGGCCTTCGGCTGCAAAACGGGCCAACCCATGATGCCCGCCAATGCCTGTCGTGTATGGTAAAGGGTGGCAATCGCAATTAGGGAAACTCTGATTAAGTTCTGTTTCTAGAAGGGGACGGCCTTCAGGCCGTCCGTAACGCCGCAAGACCACTGCGGCTTTAGCCGCTGAGGGACTTGGCTGTGACTTAATCAGAGAACCCTTAGTTCACGCCGCCTGTGGGCCCGTAGCTCAATTGGATAGAGCATCAGCCTTCGAAGCTGAGGGTTGCTGGTTCGAGTCCAGCCGGGCCCGCCAACTCCTCCGTCGAGATGCCACAGCGGATGTGTTGGGGTTCTGCCTACCGCCGCCTGCTTCGCAAAGGATGGAACCGAGGCGACTACAGCTCCTCGCGCCGTCGCTGGAGCGCCGCAACTATCCGGTTGAGGGTTGCCGACGATTCGATGCGACACTCCCAGACTCGCAGTACCATCCATCCCTTCTTTCGCAACGCGCGAGACACGCGCCTGTCTCTGTCGCGGTTATTGACTATCTTCTCCTGCCAATAGCCCAAGTTGCTATGTGAGTACCGCTTGCAGTAAGGGCATCCGTGCCAGAAGCATCCATCGACGAACAGAGCCAACTTTAACCTTGGCCATGCGAAATCGGGTGTGCCGGTCACTCGCCAGTGTTTGCGATATCCTGTCACTGAATTTTCCCGCAGCACGGCTACCATACGCAATTCGGTCGTCGAATTGTGAGTCTTAACAGCGGCCATGATCTTTGACCTGACGTCCGGTGTTACACGATCCATCTACACAGTTCTCGCAGCGTAGTTTGCTAGATCGTCAGGACTGATTTGATCGGCTGACACTAGTTTGTAGTGACGCTCCTCGGCCACTTTGAGAATACCGTTATCATCGACGAACTCGAACAACACGATTACATTGTCTTCGAGGAATTGAGCCGACAATGGCCGACAGGTTAGATTCGGAAACTTCTCACGACAGCAGGCGATGTCTTGACTCGACTGGACAACAGAGAGTTGATCCTTCCCTCCCTTCGCTTGCACAGGAATGACGAATTGTTGGCCTTGCCGGTTCAACCCGAGATACACTTCGTCCAACTCCACCTGCCCCATCCCTTCCACGGTGGTTCTGAAATGGTTTTGTAAAGAGTACGCGGTTACGCCAAGAAAAATATCGACAAGCCTGTTATAACGAACCCGTGCAGGCAAGGCTTGTTCGTCGCTCTGCCCGTTCGCCCGAATGATCTCGGGAGTAGCGTCGGGGATTTTGATCGTTACGGCATCTAGACGGGGCAGAATGCGGGAGGCGCCCTTGAACAGTCGGAATCTATAGCGACTACGTCCCGCTGGCTCAATGATCCACTGACTGCCAGAAGGAACCGTGGCAACGATGCTGGCAGGCAGTTTCGTTCGGTATCTGAGCGAGTAAATCGCATCGCCAATATTCTTGGGCAGCTTAATGCCCAGCACCTGCGCTACCGATTCGATCTCGGTTCGATTGAATTCAAACGACTGGTGACTCTTCCGATAGTGATCGTCGAAAATCTTGGCGAGGATACGATGATATCTGCTGTCCTCCTTTACCTTCGGCTGTTGGGACTCCTTAGGCATGGGCTTTCTCTGGTAGCCGTTGTCGCGCCGGAATCACATTGCGAGGCACGCCGAACCACTGCGCCGCGTCGGACATATTGAATTGTAAGAGCGTGATGTGTTGCTTCTCTCCATCTATCAATGTGCCGTTGGTTCGTGGCATCTCGACTCCAAGCGCATGCGCCACACTCATCCCGACAGCTCGAGCGAGCAGTGGAGGCACCGAATTCCCCACCTGTCGAAATCCATGCCACTTCGTGACGTGAAAACGGAAATCATCCGGGTAAGAGTGCAGACGAGCAGCTTCCCTGACGGTGATGCACCTCGGCAGACAGGGATGAATAGGACGTGGCGACGTGAATGCGCCTCTCTCGCTGCCAGTACCAGCGCGGAGCGTATTACATAGCCCGTTCGGGTCTAGCTTGAAAAATCGGCTGATCGGCTCAATGTCGCCGTGCTTCGTCCTTTCAAATCGGCGAATCGAATCCTTAGTGTGTATGGTCCGCAAGCTAGAACTAAGCAGTTCCTTCCCGTCGCCCTTCGGCTTCTGCCGTAGGGCTTTCGCGTAGTCACTTGGCTTCCTGAAGCGAGTTAATACCCAGTCGCTAACTAGCAACTCCTCGTAGTCGTCCGCGTTCGGCAGGTCACCGATTGCATCCCAAACGGTCGGTGTCCGCGAATACCCTTGAAAATCCAAATTCATCGCTCGTTTTCCGAACTCGTGAGTCGGAGATGGGTAGCTCGGAATTGGCATCCCTTTCTGTGCGCCGAGCAGGAACAGCCGTTCTCGTCTTTGAGGAACGCCATAGTTGGCCGCATTGAGCACCTTGTAGGGCAACTGGATCTCATAGCCGCGGCGGTGGAATTCTTCGATCAATTCGTCCAAGAATCCCTTGTGCGTACCCACTGTTAGTCCCTTGACATTCTCGAACACGAAGTACTTGGGACGAAGGTCCGTCACGAGGCGAACGAAATCGAACACCAGTCGATTGCGGGCGTCTTCCAGCGACCGTTTGCCAATCAAGCTGAAACCCTGGCCCTGACTAATCAGCAACACACCATCCAGGAGTGTCTTGTTTTGACCAGACGGGGGTGTGTGGATGTGACATTGTAAGTGAGGTGCAGTTCTGCTCTATACCGAGGAGGGAAACATGCCGACCGCTTCCAGGCCCCAGATTCTTGTTGTGGACGACGAACCCAGTATTCGGGAATGCTTGGGAATGTTGCTGGTGGCGTCCGGATATGACGTGGCTGAGGCAGCAAACGGCGTCAGCGCTTTGTTGCAATTGAACACAATGGTTCCCGATCTGATCGTCACCGACCTCAACATGCCACAGATGTCGGGTATCGAACTGATCTCGCATGTGCGTAGCCGGTTTCCGTCGGTTTCGATCGTCGCGATGAGCGGCGACTATCAGGGCGATGCGGTGCTTGCTGGCATCATGGCTGACAGGTTCTACCCTAAAGCCGAGCATCCCCATAATCTGTTGACAACAATAGCGAGCTTGATCACAACCAATCCAGCCCGGGGGAGTGCTCCCGGAAGCGACACTCGGCTAACGCTGGATTCTTAGAAACAAGGAGAAAAGTATGCTTGGAATCGTTCTGATCGTTCTACTGGTTTTGTTTCTGGTGGGGGCTCTTCCGACTTGGAAGCACAGCCGTTCTTGGGGTTACGCCCCGAGCGGTGGACTGGGTTTGATTCTTGTCGTGGTGGTTATTTTGCTGTTGCTTGGCCGGATCTAGCGAATGTTCCAATGAACTTTCGACCCCGAGCCCCACTTGCTCGTACCAAAAGCAGGGCACGCCCAACGAAGTAGGCCGCGAGTAACGCGCCCCTCTTGTCAGATAAGAAACCGGAATTAAATGTTCACAACCAGCCCAGGAGGCACATATGCTCTGGACAATTTTTGTCGTTCTCTTAATCCTCTGGCTACTCGGCTTCGGCTTCCACGTAGGAGGCGGATTGATCCACCTCCTGCTGGTCATTGCCGTAGTTGTCCTGGTCTTCAACCTGATCAGCGGCCGTCGAACGGTCTGATCTTTACGGCGGATAGCGCCCCTCACAAGCTCGTCCACAAAATCTCGTGGAATGAAAAGAGGAAGTGTTTTATGAAGAAATACGCAATTGCTTTGTTGACGTTGTCTTTGGGCACCTTCGCGTTCGCTGGTCCGGGGGAGCAAGACGCCCCTGCGCGCTTACAAGCAGCTGGCCAGGTCATGAACGAGATCATGGCTGCGCCCGATAAAGGCATCCCGGAAGAAGTGCTGAATGACGCCAAGTGCATCGCTGTGGTACCAGACATGGCGAAAGGCGCATTTATTGTCGGCGGCGAGCATGGACGCGGTGTGGTTACCTGCCGCACTGCCCATGGTTGGAGTGCACCGGCATTCATTTCGATCGGCGGAGGCAATTTTGGCTTCCAGGCTGGCGGTCAGTCAGTCGATCTCGTCATCTTGTTCATGAATGACAAAGGTGTGCAGGGGCTGCTCTCGAGTAAGTTTGAACTGAGCGGCGAGGCATCTGCCACAGCGGGTCCGGTCGGACGGCATGCTTCGGCAGGCACCGATTGGAAGATGAATACGGAGGCCTTGAGCTACTCGCGTACCAAAGGCCTATTTGCCGGAGTCGCAGTCGATGGCGCCAAGATCCAGCAGGACAATGACTCCACGGTTGCATTCTACGGCAAGAATGTTTCCTTCCATAAGACGCTGTCAGGCGACGTGCACGCCCCGGCGGGCAGTGACTCGTTTCTCGCGGCGGTAAGGGCTGCCGTCAACAAGGCGAACCAGCACGAAACTGCCGAAAGCAAGTAGTTGAGGTTTGCTGCCGAGCCTGCCGAAATTGCGGTACGCCGGCAATCAAAGTTCGCGGCGTTGTCCGGCGAGGTGTTCTCGGGGGAGACCCCGCCGATCAACGCCGCGATTGTTCACCAACCTTCCGGTGCAGTGCGTAGAAAGGGGCCCTATGTCGTTACCAAAGACACTGCCATTCAGGAGACCGCTGGGAATTGCCGGCCCAATACCGCACGTGTCCGAGATCAAGTCAGCGAAGCCGTTCGACACAGCGGTCAATCTTTCTCTTCCGAGCCGAATCGCTGTCATCGGGAACTATCTTCCCAGGCAGTGCGGCATTGCCACTTTCACTACCGACTTGTGTGATGCGGTTTCGACCGAGTACGGAACGGAACGGTTGTTCGCACTACCCGTGAACGATCCGGAGTCCGAATATAGCTACCCCGAGCGGGTGCGGTTCGAGTTGACCGAAGAGGAGCTGACGTCCTATGAACGTGCGGCCGAGTTCCTCAATTTCACCAATGTCGATTTGGTATGCGTGCAGCACGAATACGGAATTTTCGGAGGGCCAGCGGGGAGCCACATCTTGGAACTGCTGCGGAAACTCCGCATGCCGATCGTGACCACCCTTCATACAGTGCTGCGCGAACCGAACCCCGACCAGCACCGCGTGATGGTAGAAATCGCGGAGCTTTCCGACCGGCTCATCGTGATGAGCCAACACTCTTCCCAGTTTCTCCAGGAGATCTTCCAGGTTCCAGCCGCAAAGATTGACGTCATCCCGCATGGAGTTCCAAACCTGGCGTTTGTTGATCCGAATTTTTACAAGGACCGATTCGGAGTTGGAGGTCAATCTGTATTGCTGACCTTCGGCTTGCTTTCGCCAAACAAGGGAGTTG
This sequence comes from uncultured Acidobacteriaceae bacterium, assembly GCA_963794545.1. Taxonomy (GTDB): domain Bacteria; phylum Acidobacteriota; class Terriglobia; order Terriglobales; family Acidobacteriaceae; genus Bog-257. Next base: position 521,998 of record CAWCEH010000003.1, on the reverse strand, counting down.
AAACGGTCATTCAGGCTCTTCCACGCATCCTGTCTCAGAACAGCAATGTTACGTATATCGTCGCGGGCGCAACTCATCCTCACATCAGGCGGCGCGAGGGAGATAAATACCGGGAATCGCTACAGTCGCTGGCTGAAGATCTCGGAGTTGGGAAACACGTCATATTCCACAACCGGTTTGTCAGTCCTGAGGAGATGATGGAATTTATCGGCTCAGCCGATATCTACCTCACACCCTACAGGAATGAGGCGCAGGTCGTTTCCGGGACCCTGGCCTACGCCTTGGGTGCGGGGAAAGCGGTCATCTCGACGCCGTATTGGCATGCGCTGGAGCTTCTCGATCAGCGCCGCGGAGTACTAGTCCCATTCAACGACCAGAACGCCATTGCGGAGCAGACCATTCAGCTCCTGGAGAATGAAGCCGAACGGCACGCCATGCGTAAACGTGCGTATTTATACTCACGCAACATGGTTTGGAAAAGCGTGGCCCAAGACTACATGCGCAGCTTCCAGCGAGCCAGAGCGGAGCGCATGTGGAACCCTCGCTTGGTCAGCCCCAATGCAGTCGGCGCGGAGCGCATCCGTGAATTGCCGGCGGTGAAGCTGAATCATCTCAATCGAATGACGGACGACACGGGAATGTTGCAGCACGCCGTGTTCGCCGTTCCCAATCATCACGAGGGCTACACCACCGACGACAATACCCGCGCCCTAATCGTGTCGATTCTGGTAGAGCAACTTGGAGCGAATGGAGAAGCCGAGGCGAAGAAATTGGCTTCGCGATACCTGGCTTTTCTATGGCTTGCCTTTAATTCCGCCAATGGAAGGTTCCGCAACTTTCTGAGCTATGACCGGCATTGGCAGGAGGCGCAGGGGTCGGAAGACAGTCACGGCCGCGCTTTGTGGGCCTTGGGAACCGCGGTCAATCAGACAGTCGATGAGGGTCTAAGGGGCCTCGCCGGGCGGTTGTTTGAGCTTGCAGTTCCAGCGGTGCAGGCCTTTACCAGTCCTAGAGCTTGGGCGTTCTCCTTGTTCGGAATCCAGGCATATCTTGATCGCTTCCCGGGAGACAGGTCCGCACAAAGGCAGAGAGATGCACTCGCGGACAAGTTGTTGAATATCTATCGAATCACGCGCACGCCGGGTTGGAACTGGTTTGAGGATGGTTTGGCCTATTCCAACGCGCGCTTGCCCCAGGCGTTGTTATTGGCAGGCTCGCGCACCTCAGACAAAGAGTTGCTTACGGCTGGCTTAGAGTCCCTGGACTGGCTTGCGACGCAACAATGCTGCAATGTGAACGGGCATTTTGTCCCGATCGGATCGCAGGGTTTCTATTGCAAAGCGGGCGAAAAAGCTCGTTTCGACCAGCAGCCGGTGGAGGCAGGCGCAACTGTTTCTGCATGTCTCGCAGCGTATCGTGCGACCGGAGATGAGCATTGGCGCGCGCAGGCTTGGGCTGCATTCAATTGGTTCCTGGGAGATAACGACCTGAAAACCGCTTTGTACGACGCCACCACGGGCGGCTGTCGAGACGGTCTTCATCCTGACCGGGCCAATGAAAACCAAGGAGCGGAATCAACGCTGTCCTTCCTGATGGCCCTTTTGGAGATGCGGCAGCTCCAGAGTGCTAAAGCAACAGAGAGTGCGCTCTAGCCGGGTCGCCGGCCCGATTGGAGTGCCTTTGCGCTCCGACGTTTTGGAATATCAGCTTCCTGTTCCTGTAGAATAACCTATGACTTTGGCCATCGATTCTATTGAATCTATCGATTCTACCGACTCTCTCCTTCATCGGCATCGCGCCAATCCAATCTTGTCCAGCAAAGATTGGCCTTATCGGATCAATAGCGTATTCAATGCCGGAGCAACCCTGCTTGCGGATGGCTCCACGCTGCTGCTTTGCCGGGTGGAGGATCGCCGTGGTCTCTCCCATCTGTGCGCAGCGCGTTCTGTGAACGGCGTGAACGGATGGGACATCGATCCAAAGCCAACGCTGATGCCTGATCCAAACGCATATCCAGAAGAGCTTTGGGGCATCGAAGATCCGCGTATTACTTACGTTCCGGAGCTGGAGCAATATGCAGTGGCCTACACTGCATACTCGAAAGGCGGTCCGGGAGTTTCTCTCGCTCTAACTAAAGATTTCCGGACGTTTGAGCGATACGGGTTCCTCATGTCGCCGGACGACAAGGACGCCGCTCTTTTGCCGCACAGGATCGGCGGACTGTGGGCGCTCATCCATCGACCGATGACTACCCTGGGAGCTCACATCTGGATTTCTTATTCTCCCGATCTGCGTCATTGGGGTGGCCATCGAGTGATGATGTTGGCGCGCAAAGGCGCGTGGTGGGACGCAAACAAGATTGGCTTGTCGTCGCCGCCGATCGAGACTCCCAACGGTTGGCTCGCGCTATACCATGGAGTAAAGCACACAGCCTCCGGCTCGTTGTACCGGGTTGGCCTCGCACTTTTTGACCTTCAAAGGCCAGACGTTTGTTTGTTGCGGGGCGATTCCTGGATCTTCGGACCGGAAACCGACTATGAACGCGGAGGCGACGTGAAAGACGTGGTGTTTCCCTGTGGACACACCATAAGCCCCGATGGAGATACCATCAATATCTACTATGGTGCAGGCGATTCCTGTATAGCGCTGGCCCAAGGGAGTGTGCGCTCGCTTCTGAACTGGTTAGACCATAACGGAAAGCCGTGTTGCGTCACTTCCTATTGATGCCTGCACGACATACTGACATTCCCTTTATCCTTGTCATCATGAGCGCAGCGAGGGATCTTCTTGTAGGCCTGTATGGAATCTGTGATCAACGGGTGGCCACGGCTTCGGCACTCGGAGCCGGCGTCGCGGCTCTTAACTGATCCAGCAATGCGAGCACCTTCGCCGATTGAACCTTGTCGTCCTTCGTCTGGATCGATGCCGGGACATCGGAATAAAACTGCAAGATGTTGTCGCGCAGCTCGGGCGTCGTTTGGTCGAACTTGCTCTTAGCCAATTGACCCAGCAACTTGGCGTACGTCTCGTCCGTGAGCGAGTATTCGGCTATCCTGGTGGGATTCCCGCTGTCAAGATCATAGTTGGGCAGCACGAGCGAATCAGTGCGCACTTCCAGGAGGAAAGCTCGGTACTGATCGACAGTAGTATTGATGCTTTTGATGTACAGATCTTCCGTTTGCGGAGTCGGGTTATTGAACCCCAACCCTTTGAAGGGACCAACTTTCGGCATGTATCGCAAGAGCGTTGACAAGAGCCGCGTGCCGAAGCCGGGCTTCACGTAATCCCTTCCCCACTCCTTTTCATAGTTGGAGCGGGAAAGGCGGTACAGAAACTTTTGTTTTGCGAAATTGGGCGTTTCGCGCATCAGGTCCTTCTTGTGGGTTTGCAGCGCGACCTGGGTCATTTCCGGGATCAGCCGGCTAACGGAGTAACGATACGAGCCCACCGCAAGGTCCTCGCGAGGCAGCACGTCTTTTAACTCCAGCCCATAAACGATGGGAAAGACCCGCTCCAGCAGAGACGTGGACACTTGAAATCCGATGAAATCATGATACTGCTGCGAGGCGTAACGGTTCTTTGCGACCTGCACCGTGTCAAACCCAAACTCTGTTTTCAAATGCGCCGACTTGTCCTGCGCATACCGCACCGATGTGCCAAACTTCGCTCGCAGCTTGGGATATTCGATGGCAACTGAATGGTTGACCGCGGGATGGCCGGCAATGTCCGACGCATAGTGCGATAGAGCGCCCAGAGCGAAGGCGTACTCGTCGGCATCGTTGCTCTGCGCCAGCAATTCACGAACGAAGTCTCCTGTACGAACGTAATGCACCAGGTCGCTGAATTCGACACTGCCGAATGGATAGTAGCCCAGGTCCTGTATGACTGCCCCGCCATAAGCGTAGGCGTGAGCTTCCTTGAGTTGCTCTTCGGAGAGCCCAGGATAGCGCTTGAGGATGAGCGGACTGATCGCATCCGCCCACAGCAAGTCAACGATTTCCTCATGGGTCAACACGGAGTACCCGGACGCACCGCCGCTACACATCAGCATTACCAGCAACAGTGCCAGTACGCGAATTGCGGGCGTCCAGCAGTTACTCGCGATCACGTTCCTCACGGCAAGCCTCGCGTCCATCGTGGATCACGCTTGTATTTAGCCATTGCGCACACTTCCGCGCTATAGGGTTCGACATTCTCCTGGTACATCACCCGTCCCGGTTACGGCTTGCCGATGTGAATGCTCGATAGGGAACTAAGTAGCCCGAAGATATTCAGCAGCCATAGCACCACGGCTATGACCACCACAGCGTTCAGGATTGATTTAATGGAACTCGCCATGGGGATGAAGCGATCCACCAACCACAGAAGAACTCCGACGACAATGAGGACCAGCACAACTTGAAGTAACGGCATGTTCTTCTTACCTTTCTATGTTCCTGGTAGAGACTTCTCGCAATTCTGCTGCTTAAGATCGCTCTTTCTTGCTGCGTCGTCGCGGATAGCTTAGCCAGGGGTTTGAACCTCCCGTTGGGTAGCAACGGGGCCCTGGTGCAAGTAAGTGAGGCTGAAGGTAAGACTTCCCGCAAGATCAGCTATGGACGGAGCCCCTCAGTCAGATGGAATAACGCGATGCTGATGTAACAGCGGGAGCAAATCCTATTCCATCTGCTCCAAGGTTAGACGAAACGACATTCCCGTGTCTGTTCACATATGCTCACATCCCAGGATCACAATAAACTTGGCCGGAATCCGCTCTCCCAGCATCCAAACAAACGTGACGTATGTCAGCCTCCATCTCGCGGCTATTGCCCTGCTCATGTGTCCTTCTTACGCTGGCTCGCATGGGCCGGCGCCGCAAAGTTCCGCAAATAACCTCGTCAAGGATGTTGTAGCGAATGAATTGACTGACAGGGCAGAGCAAAGTAACTGGATATACCGCGTCAGCAAAGTAGTTGAGCGACAGACGTTGAGCGAACTGGAAGTTGAAACGAAAGACGGTCCGGTGCACCGTCTCCTCGCAATCAATGACGCACCGCTGGATTCAGGCCAGCGAGGGCAGGAAACGGCCCGGCTGAATCAGTTGGTTCGCGACCCCAGTCAGCAGCTTGCGGTTAAGAAACAGTACGATACCGACGAACGGCAACTGGAGAATCTTATGCGTTTGTTACCGAACGCCTTCTTGTATCAGTACGACGGTTGGGATGGCGCCTGTCTGCGACTCAACTTTCGGCCTGACCCGGCATTTGTCCCTCTTACGATGGAATCCAAGGTTCTCCAGGGCATGGCGGGAACGATCCTGGTCGATCCCGAACAGAAACGACTGGCACACTTGAGCGGGCATTTGGTGGAGAACGTGGATTTTGGTTTTGGGATTCTCGGGCGCCTCGCCAAAGGCGGTACGTTTGATATTGAGCGAACCCAAGTCAGCTCGTCCCATTGGAAGACCCATCTCATCGACATTCACGTTAATGGGCGAATGCTTCTGTTTAAGACAATCAGCAAGCAGCAACATGAGACACGGTCTGACTTTGAATCAGTGCCAAGAGACCTCGATCTGAAGCAGGCGGAAGAACTTCTACAGTCGCGGCCGGATTAAGGCAATTGCAGTTTACTCTATACCTCTATATTGAGACATCGTAACTGCTCCGCGCGTACTGGTTCACTCTGCACATTTGATGGGAAGGCGACTTCGAGGGGATAAGAGTTGCGAAATTGCGGACGTTTCCACGGACCCCTCTGCATGCTGGGTTGAAGCATATACGTCCGCTGTGCTCCGCAGTCAAAACAATGCTGCGATGGTGCTTTCTCTCCGTCGCAACGTATCGGCCAACCCACGTTGGCGTGAGGACATAAACTTAGTATTCGCATCAAGCTAACGAATGCTCTCGGCAGAGTTCCATGGCGCGGATAGTGCAGGGTCGCAGTCAGAAAGCCTCCTGTTAAACATGGCAACCTGGTGGAGTTCGAGGTCACAAACAATTGTGCTTCGGAATGGTAGCTCGCGTCTGGTCAAGATTGGCCGTGCATAGATAGTTCCCGCGGATGTTTAGATCGGATCCCTCTTGCTCTCGGCAGCGAGCTTCCGCATTTCCTGCTTTATTCCCTGGTGCCTTCGCTCGCGCTCTTCATCGGCTTCTGTTTCCGCTCGACCCATGGGGCCAGCCTGGTAGTCTTCATCCATCGCCTTATAGACGGATAGTTCTTTCAAGAGACTCAGCATTTGCTCAGAACCTTCGCTGCTCATTCTGACGCAGTCGCAGCGGTGGGTTTGGCGATCTTATCGTTCATGACAGTACCTATTTCTCGTGACTACTGTACCTGTGACATGTGCGTGCGGCCGCCAGTGTTGCTTGACCTTCTGCGCTTAGACCTTCGCGTCGGGCGGCGCCTCTGAAGTGCAGGCCTCTGCCGACACCGCGCTGCGTGGGGCTTTACATCGAAACGCTGATTGCAATGCCGACGCCAGGGTATCTCTGGTTGTACATGTAGTATCCATTATCGACATAGACAACATAAACGTCGTCGGTTTCGTACCAGTTGTTTGCCCAATACCCCGGCCACGGATCAACCAGACTGAACCAATAGCCGCCGTACTGGAAGCGCGGAAACCCGCCAACAACCATATAGGGTTGGTTGTAGATGACGAACGCGTAGTTCGGGCCAAAGTATCCATTGTACCGATTGTCAGGGATGCGGTAGCCGTTATAGCCGCCGCGTTGCTGCCAGGTACGGTGATCAGACTGCCAGTTTTGTGATCGATGCCCCTGCCATGCGGCCTGCTGGACACGCTGCTCTTCTTGGGTGTGGTGTGCCGGCTGCTGGACGTTCTGTTGCCTGGCCTGCTGCTGTTGCTGTTTGTTTTGGTTCTGCTGCTTAGCCTGCTGTTGCTGCTGCGGTTTGTTCTGGTTCTGCTGTTTAGCCTGCTGTTGCTGCTGCGGTTTGTTCTGGTTCTGCTGCTTAGCCTGCTGTTGCTGCTGCTGTTTGTTCTGGTTCTGCTGCTTAGCTTGCTGTTGTTGCTCCTGGTGTTGGTTCTGGTTCTGCTGTTTAGCCTGCTGTTGCTGCTGCTGTTTCTGTTGGTTTTCCTGCTGAGCATGCTGCTGTGGCTGTGCCGATTTGTTCTGGTTCTGCTGTTTGGCCTGCTGCTGCGGTTGAGCGTGCTGTTGTTGTGGTTGAGCGTGCTGTTGTTGTGGCGGAGCATGCTGCTGTTGCGGCTGAGCATGCTCCTCTTGCTGCTTCTGCTCTGGCTTGGCTTGCCCTTGTTCGTGCTGTGCGAAAGCAGGAACAATGGATCCGAGAGACACAAACAGGACTGCTGTTCCGAGAGTTGTAAGTGCTTTCATTGGAATTGCCTCAACTACAAGGCTAGGCGAAGGAGGGACGAATAGATGTATCCTTTTGACCGTTGCGAAAAGTTGTCTGTTGCGACGATGTTTGGACCGCCGTGGGCGTGGTTTTTCTTACCTGCTTCGCTATTGGAAGTCATTCCTTGAAGGCAGCCTGACGCAAGTCTGACCTTAGCTGTCTGAGATCTCTAGTCATCCAGCGAAGAGGGCCCAGCGTGCTGGACCCTTCGCTTACATTCGGTCTGTTACCAGAGCTACCTTCGCTTCATCATCCAGCCGATCGCTATTCCAGCCGCAACGCCTATTGCGAATGTCACTACAACGGTCTCAATAGGATGTCGCTGCAGGCGCTTGGTGGTGTCATCGAAAAACTCTTCCGCGGCGTCGCCACCTTGTTTTGCGACACGCCGCGCCGCCCCCACCCCATCCTCGAGTGCATCCGCAACGGCGGATGCCGCCCGAGACGCCTTGCGCGCTGTTTCGGCAACTTGCTCACCCGTCCGTTCCAATACTGATTGCGCCATTATGTCTTGACCTCTCTCGTCTCCCAGTTCGTTGTTGATTCCACTATTCTCCGACGGCCTTTTCAACCTTGCCGACCCAGTTCTGCACTTTGCCTGCATTCTTTTCAGCCCTACCCTCAGCTTCCAGGTCGGGGTTATTGGTAAGCTCCCCGACTTTCTGCTTGATTGATCCTTTGGCTTCGTGAAGCTTGCCCGTTGTCTTGTCGTCGGTGCTCGGTTTCATCATAAAGCTCTCCTCTGTTTTCGTAGTTGATTTCAGTTGGGACACCCGCAAAGCCCCTGTGTTACGCCACTCTTTTGTCGCCAACGGTCTGCACCTGCACCAGTTCGTCGAAGAGTGAGCGATAGTGGATCATCGCGTTGCGCATGTCTTCCGTGCTGGCTTCGCCCCTGCCGAGCCGCAATGCGATGTCGTGCGCCGACCGGTAGTTCTCCACCACTCGGGGATGGTCGACGGAGATGTCCGCCGCACGCTGATCGAAATCAGTGACCGGATAGCCGCGCGTCTGCATCAGCGAACACACCAGCTCATCGGCCTCAGTCACCGCACCTTTCGGAAAATCGACAAAGCGGGATTGCACCGCCTGCCACTGGGCCAAGTAGCGTTCACGCTCTGTCAGGTCAAGATCGCGGATTTTCAGCGTTTCAACCCGCGTTTCACGATCGGCCAGCTTTGCTTCGGCTTTACGTTCGGATCCGTGTTGTCGAACAGCCCGATCGTATTCCGGCCCGAAGCGATCGCGTAGTTCTGCCGTGGTGTTCTTGCGTTTTCGCATGTACAGCGCAACGGCAATCACGATTAGCAGAACCACTGCGACTGCGAGAGCGATCAGTTTTGGATCCATCAGATTGAGGTTCATCGAGAACTCCTTATGCCTTGAGTGTCTGCAACCAGGTAAGGTCCGGTTTGGGAAGTTTGCTTGCCTGAAGTAGAGTCTTACATTGATCAGTATCCAACGATCAGGTCGCCGAAGTCTGGTCAGAATTGCTCGTCCAACAGCACGCAGCGCGGGCGACCAGATCAGGGTTGGGCTGGCGGGGACCATTTCTCTGAACCGCGCTAGCTCGTCGCATTTGGGGGTAGCAGCTGACGAAATTCGATTGGACCCAGGGGGCGCTTGCTGAAGGTCTCCGACGGTATGATGCGGGTGAGTTCTTTGCAGCGCATGAAGCCTGGGAAATCGTGTGGCTGAGGTCGGAGGAGCCGGAGAAGACATTTCTGCAAGGATTGATTCAGGTGACGGCGGCGTTTCATCACCCGCAGCATCACAGTCCGCTGGGAACCGCGCTGTTACTGCAAGCTGAGCTGCGCCGGCTCGAGCGTTATCCGGCCCGCTTTGGAGGTGTCTCCGTCACTTTACTCTGCGATCACATTCGCCAGCGGTTACAGGCGCTCGAAGCGGGCGAGCCGGCACCCAACTTGTTTGTCCGGCGAACAGACCACGGCCGTCTGGGAGAAAGCCGGGGCCAGCCCATTACCAGCCACACCGTGTCTGTTCCGCTTTGAATCGATCTGACTGGGCGACTATGGATCAGCGGGGAAGTATCCGGGCCGACAATCGAACCTCGAGCCCTGGCTTTTTGACCAAAGGGGTAGTGCTGACCTCGGTCAATTTGTTCGCGGCAGGATACGATACGCAGCGCGCCCGGAATTTCGAAGACCAGTTGATGGACCGGCTCCAAGTGCTCAGTGGCGTTGAGTCGGCAGCTTACGCGCGCATCTCTCCGTTCAGCTATCGGACGTATTCTTCGGCTCCAATCGCGGTGGATGGGTACGAAGCTCCACCCGACCAGCAACCAACGGTGGAATACAACGAGGTGAGTCCCGCCTATTTCCAGACGCTGGGAATTCCATTTGTGTCCGGCCGGGAGTTCACGCTCGCTGATGATGAAACTGCTCCCCTGGTCGCGGTAGTGAACGAGACCATGGTTGCGCAGTATTGGCGCGGTGAAAATCCCGTCGGAAAACGGCTCAAAGTAAAAGATCGCTGGATGCAGGTGGTTGGGGTGGTGAAATCCGCGAAGTACGCCAACCTCCTGGAGCGTGAGAAGCCATTTTTCTATGTTCCTCTGCGCCAGAATCCCTCGACCCAAGTGGGCTTGTTTGTTCGCACGCGGCAAGGCCCCGAGACAATGGCGCCACTGCTGACCCGTCAGGTTCACGCGCTGGACCCGGAGCTGGCGCCTTACGAAGTGATCACCATGCGGGAACAGATTGACCGCTCGACTTCATCGCAACATGTCGCCGTCATACGACATCACGCCGTGGAGTCCGATCCCGGCCAGTAGCAGGGCCAGTCCTCCGAAACCGCTTAGGAGCGTGAGGGGCGAGCAGACGCCAATCGAGTGCGGACGGGCAGGCGCTCCGATCACTCCGAGCGCAATGCGCGGACTGGATCGGTCTGCGTGGCGCGCCACCTCGGATCATTGTGTGAAGCACCACCCCGGCCCGCCAGTCGAGGTGCATCGAGCAGAATGGCCCAGTCGCGCTCGAAAAGCTGCCTAAATTCTCGGCTGGGGGCTGATCGGGAGAGCAATGCCCGGTCGGTCAGCTAGACTAGTGGATCATTACACGGGGACGGAACTCAGCGGTGATCCAGCAGACGGAGGGAAGTCGCACGCCACCAAAACTGTCTACAAGTCCTTTCTCGCGAGGTGGATCAGGCCGACATGGGGCAACTTGAACATCCGGGCAGTCCGCACAACGGCTGTCGAACAGTGGCTTCGTCAACTAACGCGTGCCGACGGCGGTCCGCTCGCTCCTTCAACTAAAGCTAAGATCCGCAATTTGATGAGCGTGGTCTTCAATCACGCTATCCGCTGTGAGTGGCTGGAGCAGGGCAAGAACCACGGTTGTGGGTAGTTTCCGGATTGCCGAACATCCCACGTGATTTTTGGACGAATTTGTGCGGACGCGACCCGCCGAAACATCAGACTCCTTGACGTTCAAATCTCATCGGAACGTTTATCAGGGCGGCCCTACGTAAAACGAACCGCCTTGAGTCCCCCACCTCACCGATCTAAATCCACTACAACCTAAGCCGGCTTTTTCTTCTCTTGATCATGCTTCTCTTGTGCCGGCTGCGGAGTTTTGGGCTGTCCACTCGGGATCTCTTGTTTCGGCGGAACCGGGACGTTCGGCTGGGTTACAGGTTTCTGCTCCTCCGGCTTCTGCGGATCGCTGTGCTGCTGTTTACGATATTCTTGATCCGACATTTGCTTCTCCTTGTACTAGTCTTTGCTGTAGCTGGTAAGTTGTTGCGATCGTGTTAACTGTGATTTGCGCCTTTAGCGAGGCATCAGGACGGATTCGTGCGCGAAGTAGTTGGTCCGTGGGGCTGATAAGTATAGCCCGCTTCAATACAGAACTCCGAGCGCCGGGAGTGATGCCCGCCGAATCTCTGCGGTAGTGAGGGGGAAACGGCGGTGCGTCAGTCTCCTCCCAATGCAGCCATATGCTCCGGACAGAGGCCGCCGAATTTACTTCTCGAGGACTTTCTCGATCTGCCCGACCTTTTTCGACCTTGCCTGCCCTGTGTTCAGCTTTGCCTTCAGCCTCTAGGTCAGGATTGTTCGTGACGTGGCCTGCCGTTTCTTTGACCTTGGCCTTTCACTTCGTGAAAAGTGCCTTTGATCTCATCTGTCGTACTCGTAGTCATCGGTTTTCTCCTTATGGTTGAGAATTGCCTAATTAACGGGACTTCCGTTACCCGCCCAGGAAACAGCAAATTATCTGCTAGACGGGATGCAAATCTGGGTCTCCGCGCATGGCTCAGCAGGCCTCAAGCCGTCTTAAGACCGGGAACAAGGGTTACGCGCTCTGCCGTCCCCGCTGTGTGGGGGTTGGACGCGAGGATCTTCATCTGCGACGAGTCGTACGAGAACTCACGGCCGCAATCGAGGCAAACAACGTAAGTCCCGGTCACGGAAGCTGCTGCTGTAAAGCGGCGCAGCCTGTCGCGCACGGTGATGGGGAAGCTGCACCGTTTGTGCCAACAACCGAAGACCAGATCGAACAGACTCATAAGCCTCCTCGATGGAAGCAACGATCTATGCCGACAGCCGAGACTCTCGCCCGTCTCCAAGCGAGAACCCGGTTTCGGCTGCATAACGGCTATCTGGGCTCCAGAACCGGTTGCGTTAAGCGCGCCCGCGTCCCCAGTACCAACCGCCTCCACCAAGCAAGAACACTACCAGGACGATAACTAGAATCGTTTCGATACTCATTTTGAAGTTCTCCTTTGAGGATCCCCAAGGGCTGACTCAGCAGGTTGGCGGGCAGCCTATACCTAACGCTTAAAAAGCGGCCGTTTTGTGCGCCACTTCTTGGCGCAGTACCAAGACCTGCGTAACCCCGAGGTCTACGAAGAGTCTGACAGGTCGAGCTTGATCGGTCTGTTCAAAAAAGAACACACTGTAGTTCTTCGTCCCAAACTGGACTTGTAAACTGGACCTTCCGCAAAGTTGATGCACTATCGCGCGGGAGTACATCCGATGGCAGACTGAAGAGAGGTTAGATGAGCGAAAACTCGACGCATACACAATCGCATATTGATTCCATTGCGAGACAAGAGCATGAGTTCCTGGAGCAGAGAACGTTGTCGGAACGCGCGAGCGATCGCATAGCGGGCTTTGCCGGGAGCATGTTCTTTGTGCTGATCCACGTCCTCCTCGTGCTGGTTTGGGTTCTGACAAACCTGAATCGGGTTCCCTGGATTCCGCGATTTGATCCCTACCCCTTCTCGCTGCTCGGAGTAATTGTCGCTGTCGAGGCGGTGGTTCTTTCAAGTTTTATACTCATGCGTCAGAACCGAATGGCGAAACGGGGAGAACGACGAGATCACTTGAATTTACAAGTCGATTTAATAGCCGAAAAAGAGGTCACGAAACTCTTGCAGATGGTCCAGGCGATTTGTGAGCACATGGGACTTAAGCACATCGCTGAGGACAAAGAAGTGGAAGAGTTTAGCCAGAAAACCTCAGTGGAGACTCTCACACAAAGCCTTGAAGATAAACTCCCGGAGTCCTAGCAAGCAGGCGATCCCATGAGAATAGCAATGTCCGTAATGGGGCAGCAATTTATCCTTTCCCCTTCCCTCCGTCAAGCGATTCAGGAGTTGTTTTGTTCGGGCAAAGACTTGCGGCGGCGATTAGAGTTGCAAGTATTACTCTCCCATTGGAGAATTCAATGCCGCAGTGTCTCACGAACTCCATGAATACCCTTCATGCCGAGCATCGCTTCCGACGGATATGATGGCGAAAAAACATCTACCTGCCGAGAATGTCGAAAAGGGCAAGGAACCCGGCCTTCTGAAGAGATCCTTCGCGGTCCTGGGGCCCGGATTGATCACCGGTGCGGCCGACGATGATCCGTCGGGAATCTCAACCTATTCTGTGGCTGGGGCAGCCTACGGCTATGCCACTCTGTGGATCGCGCTGCTCACGTTTCCACTGATGGCTGCGGTCCAACTCATGTGCGCGCGGCTGGGCATGGTTACGGGGCGCGGGCTGGCAGCCGCAGTGCGAATTTACTATCCACGCTGGGTGCTATGGGGATCCTGCTTGATTCTAGTCGTCGCAAACGTCATCAACATCGGTGCTGACCTCGGGGGTATGGCGGAGGCGACGCAGCTTATCACCGGGATTCGAGCACTCATCTGGATTCCGATCTATGCGTGCTTCATCATCGGGCTGTTGGTCTGGATTTCTTACAAGCTGATGGCGCAGATTTTCAAGTGGATGACGCTCGTTTTGTTCGCTTATGTGTTCGCATCGTTTTACGCTCACGTCGATTGGAGGCACGCGCTGGTGATGACGTTCGTACCTCATCTGGAGTGGTCACGCGGATTTCTGGCGGTGCTGGTGGCAATTCTGGGGACCACGATTTCTCCCTATCTCTTCTTTTGGCAGGCAGCCGAGGAGGTCGAAGAGGGGCGGACCAAGGGCCGAGGGCTCGCCGATCGCAAGAACGCGACAGCAGCGGACCTAAGAAGCGCGCGCGCCGACACAATGGTAGGGATGTTTTTCTCGAATCTCATCATGTATTTCATCATTCTGACTACGGCTGCCACGTTACATGCGCACGGGCAAAAGGACATCACAACTGCCCGGCAGGCCGCCGAGGCGTTGCGTCCACTTGCCGGCAATGGCGCCTACCTGCTCTTCACCCTGGGTTTGATCGGCACTGGAATGTTGGGCGTACCGGTCCTGGTGGGATCATGCGCTTATGCGGTGGCGGAAGGCGCAGTGTGGCGGGCCTCAATGGCCGACAAGCCAAGAAGCGCACGCAAGTTCTACGGAGTAATGGCCGTTGCTATGACGCTGGGCCTCGTGCTGAATTACCTGGGTTTCAACGCCGTGAAAATGCTGTTCTGGTCGGCGGTAATCAATGGCCTCCTCGCGCCGCCCCTGATCCTGCTTGTTATCCTCCTGACCAGCAGCCCAAAAGTAATGGGAAAGAGCGTGAACCCCCCGCTACTCAGGTACCTAGGCTGGGCTACCTTCGGGGTCATGACTGCGGCAGCAGTGGGGATGATCGTCACCTCTTGAACTGGGCGGCGATTTTTTCAGGCGGTCCAGGGGCTGTAACATTTCGAGATGCTCACGTAATATTATTTAGTTGAGGTAGTTACCACCTTCTCCTCTTTCAGGTTCCCTGAACTAAGTCAGCCCATCTGAAGTTTTTCTCTCCTTAGGCCCTCAGGAAAGCCGCGTACCCATGCATCCGAGCGCCATCCTGCACGAAGTTCAGCAACTCTACAACGTGAGTGACCGACTCGACTTGTTAGCGGAGCAACATCCCCTCGTCTCAGAAGCACTCATCACCATCTCGGGAAGCGTTCGCAACACGGCAACTCCGTTGGAGGTAGTGGTCGCGACGAAAATGGGACTGCTCTCCGGACCAGCTCCAGCAAATGCCTGATTTGATCATCACAGTTTCAATTTGGGCTTTGGCATTTCGGCGCGGAAGCTATTCGTGAAGAAGGACATACGGAAGTACGACGAAATCTCACGGGAGTGAGCGGCCAAAAGCGCACGTCCCCGGTTTCTTGAAGGGGTATAATCTGGAGGTGTAAGCGTGCTGCCCCCTTCGGAGGCATGAAATGAGCGCTGAGGCCATTCCGACCCGCAGCCAAGGCCGTCCCGCCAAACGGATTCCATCGGCTAATTCTGTGCGATCCGCCAACTCAACGACAGGCGAAATTTCAAAGCCTTCCGGGCGCCTAACGCCCAAGTCGCAACCAAGAAATGGCAATACGGTTTTCGATCCCGAGGCCTTTCTCGCGAGAGCCGGGTTCGGCAGGCAGGTTCTCAATCTGAAGAAAAATGAAACGGCCTACGCGCAAGGCGACGCAGCCGACGCAATTTTTTACGTGCAGAAGGGCCAGATGAGAGTAACCGTCACCTCCGCGAACAGAAAAGAAGCGACGCTTGCCTTAGCGGGCGCCGGGGAGTTTCTGGGGGAGGACTCTATGGTCTTAGCTCAGCCTCTTCGCCTGGCGACTGCTACCGCGATGACCGAGTGTGCACTGCTCAGGATTAGCAAGGCGGAAATGGTCCGCGTGCTTCATCAAGAACACGCGCTGTCGGATGTGTTCGTTTCTTTTCTGCTTACCCGCAATGCTCGTGTCCAGGCGGACCTGGTTGATCAGCTTTTCAATTCAAGCGAAAAGCGGTTGGCGAGGATTCTTTTGTTACTGGCCCAGTTCGGCAAGGAAAGCAAACCCGAGACGGTAGTTCCTAAGATAAGCCAGGAAGTCCTGGCGGAGATGATTGGTACAACCAGATCCCGAGTGAGTTTTTTCTTGAATCGCTTCAGAAAGCTAGGCTTCATCGAATATAACGGCGAGATTCGGGTTCACAACTCCCTTCTCAATATCTTTCTGCAGGAATAAAGCCACCTCCGACCGCAAAGATTCATGCGGGGATCGTCACGCCATCTTGCGGGTTTTCGTTCCCGTTTTTCGGGCGGCGGATGGTTTTCGCCGAGCTGTTGCGGCAGGTTTTTTCGCGTTGGCTACGGTAGTTTTTCTCGTTTTGGCTGCGGCAGGTTTTCTCGTTTTCGCCACGTGAGTTTTCCTCGCTTTGGCCACGGCTTCAACCGGAGCCGGCAATTTCGGCTTGGGCGGTTTCTGAGTGCGATGGTGGCCATGGTGCAGCAACTGGATGTGCGCAGCTTCTTCTTCCGTCCGTAGCCGAGTGTCTGCACTGTTTCGGCGCTCGTCCTCAAGATATTCTGGAATCGTTTTAGTTGCCATGGCCCTAGTGTGGCAGAACTATCCCCGCCCGAGCTGTTCAATTTTGCCCACTCGGTGACAATTCATGAGCCGCCATGAGGAGACTGGACAGAAGTCGTACTGCCCGGCAGCCATCGACATAAGCCCGGCGGTCCTGGCTCCGGGTCCAGACCAAATTCGTAACGGCGCAGCTTTTCATGCTGGGTCAGAGGTGACGTAAGATCACGCCCCCGCTCATCCGCGACTTTTGCGAATGAGTGGGGCATCGGGTGGCTGGCCATCGTCGTTCAGCCTACGCTCTTAATTCCAATACGGCTTGGCGCCGTAATACGTGAAGACTTTGGCACCCCAGGTGTGGTCAGCCATGTTCGGCCAATGATCCTTGTCAAAACCGGGAGCGGCCTTGAGCAACTCCTTATCGACGTTCAGAATGAACTGATGTTCAACCGTGTCAACCGCAAGGGAACTCCATGGAATGGCAAATAACTTGTCACCCAGGCCCAGGAAACCCCCGAACGAAAGAACCGCATAAGCGATGCGGCCCGACTCCAGGTCGATCATCAAATGCTCGATTTTCCCGAGGTCTTCCTTTTGAAAATTTACGACTTTATCGCCGGTTAGGGTGTCTGCCGCCAGTACTGTCGGTGTTCTTTCCATTGTTGCTGCCATTAAGTCTCCTCTATTTCTGCGTATTCACATTTGTGAATTCCGGGTATTACGTAGTCAGCTATATGCCCTGAAGAGTCCTATTGTCCGGTCAGAATTGAACGCTCGGCCCCTTGGCCGAACCTTCCTCTCAACTCTCGCGAGGTTAGACTGTGGATCGGCGTAGATAAAATGTTGGCTCCATCCAGAGAAACAGTAAAAATCTGAACTTCACTGCCCCCTACCCTCCGCCGATCTTCTGCCACTGTTCGTCTTCGATAAGTCCAACTTTCCGACCGTGTGAAACGGGCACGTTGTTCCACAATGAAAATGTTACATATCGCAGGGTGGCACGGACTGTGCAAAACTGCTCGCTACGAAAACAAATTCTAAGACTGCCAGCCCTGTTCCAAATTGACCTGTAATCGCTCTGGATTCGTGACATCGTGCAAGCATGCATAAGAACCAGCCAAAGCAAGAATCCAACCAAGCGATACTCGCTCGCGTCAAAAAGGAAATGGATGAACCGCGCATGGCCGAATCCACGCGAGAAGAATATGACGTCAACCACACCACGCTGCAGGAACTGGAAAAGCTGCCGTAATCCGTGGCAGAAGCCCTGGGTCGTCCGTGCGCGAGGGGATGCTCGCGAGGGAGGAAAACAATGGCAAAGCTGGCCAAACCAGCTCGTGATCGGATATCCGCAACCAAGTTCGCGTTCCCCAAACAACGCAAGGAGCCGCTGGAAAATGCTGCTCACGTACGCAACGCTGTTGCGCGCTTCAATCAAGTGAAGGGCGTTACAGAAGTGGAACGTCGTGCTGCGTGGAAGCGGATACGGTCTGCCGCAAAGCGATACGGAGTGGAGATTCAAGAATCCGAATAGCGCAAACACGCCGCGCATTGCAGCGGACTGTTTGACAGCGGACTTATGGTCGCCGGCGAATGGCGATTCGTGGCAGATCGTTTCCGAGTCACGGGGCAGCCCGGAAGCTATCCCGTACCGACCCGAGTCGGCTCCCGCACATCCGATTTAGAAGCTGAATATGCCTGCGAGGTCTGCGGGCCGACATAGGAGATACGCGATGAGGGCAGTAGTGCTGCAAGAGTACGGCGGTCCTGAGAAGCTGAAATTTGAAGACAATGTTCCCGAACCGCAGATTGGCGCACGTACGGTACTGATCGCGGCAGCCGCTGCGAGCGTCAATCCGATTGACTGGAAAATGCGCTCAGGGACGCGGCAGAAGGATTTTCCGTTATCGTTTCCTGCAATTTTGGGCCGCGACGTGAGTGGCGTCGTACGGACGGTGGGCGCAAATGTGAAGCACTTCAAGCCCGGCGACCGTGTTCTTGCACTATCCAACGCGACCTATGCCGAGCTGGTGGCAGTGGACGATTCGGACGTGACCCATCTGCCGGATGGCGTGGACCTGGCGGACGCGGCGGCGATCCCGCTGATTGCACTCACGGGAGACCAGCTTGTGCGCCTTGCGACAAACGTGCAAAAGGGACAGGTTGTTCTGGTAACAGGAGCGCTGGGCAGTGTTGGGCGTGCGGCAGTGCATACGGCGAAGAAGATAGGCGCGCAGGTGATTGCTGGTGTTCGCGGGAGAGAGCTGGATGACGCCCGTTCCCTCGGTGTCTCTGGCGTGCTAGCGATTGATGACGATGAAGCGATTGAGAAATTCCGTTTAGTGGATGCAATTGCGGACACCGTTGGCGGCGACGTTGCAGCGAAGCTGATCCCTGAAATAAGGCGAGGCGGCTCGTTTGGCTACACCGCTGTATTGCCCGAAAGCGCGGCGGCGCAAAATCCGGCAGTGAAAATTACGCGTGTGCTCGCGCAGCCTGATGCATCCAAGGTGCGTGAGTTTGCCGATGACGTGCGCGATGGCAAGTTCGTTCTGCCTATTGGTCGCCGGATGCCATTGCGTGATGCGGCTGAGGCGCACGTGCTAGGGGAGAGAGGCGCTGTTGGTAAGATCCTCCTGCTGGTGCCGGATTCACAAGACTGATTTTCATGGGAACTCAGTGGAACTGAGACCAGAGCACATTACCGTGCGCTAGCCCGCATTATTCATGATCTTGAAGACACGAAAGGCCTCTTCTGCTACAAACATGTTGTCGAGACAGTGTTTGTGGTAGCAAGAGAGGCCTTCGCGTGTTCGACAATAGCACGACACAGTGTTTGTTGTTCCCCGATATTTTCCACAAGCCTGCCGTGCTGCAGTTCGATCAGCGGCAGGGCAGTTCCGATGGCGGAGCCCTGCTGCTCAAGGCTGCCGACCGGCGTTATGGATTAATCGCCTGCATGGCTGACTGCCTGCGAGACGAGCGGCAAGCCGGCAAGGTCGATCACTCCCTGAAGGAACTTCTGGCCCAGCGCGTATTCTCGATCGCCTGCGGCTATCCGGACGCCAACGATGCGGCTCGCTTGGCCGCCGATCCGATTCACAAGATGCTGCTGGACCGCGATCCGGACGCGGGCCGCGATCTGGCCTCGCAGCCGACGTTGCCGCGTTTTGAGAACGCCATCGGAGCCAAGGAACTCTATCGTCTGAGTGAGGCGTTGGCGGCCAGCGTGATCCAGCGCCATGCCCAGCGGTTGCGCGGTCGTGTGCGCCGCGTCACCCTCGATCTGGACCCGACCGACGATCCCACCCACGGGGCGCAGCAGTTGTCGTTTTTCAACCGCCATTACGACACCTGGTGCTACCTGCCGGTGATGGGTTTCGTCAGCTTCAATGACGAAGCCGAACAGTATCTGTGTGCCGCCGTGTTGCGACCCGGCAACGTGACGGCGGCGGCCGGTGCGGTGGGGATTTTGCGCCGACTGATGCAGTTGATCCGCTGCTTTCTTCCCGGGGTGTGCATTCGGGTTCGTCTCGATGGCGGCTTCGCGCATCCCCCAGTTGCTGGCGTTTCTGGATGCCGAACCGGGCGTCGAGTACGTGGTGGCGATGGCCAAGAATGCGGTGTTGAAGCGCAAGGCCAAGCCAGCGATGCGTCAAGTCCGCAAGCTTTCGCGGCGCAGCGGTAAGACCGAGCACATCTACTGTGAAGCCAACTACGCTGCCAAAACCTGGCCGCACGAACGCCGCATCCTTATCAAAGCCGAGGTCGTGCGGGCCGACGGCAAAGAACCCAAGGACAACCCTCGCTTCGTCATCACCAACCTGAAGCAGAGCCCGCAGTGGATCTACGAAAAAGTCTACTGTCAGCGTGCCGAGATCGAGAACAGGATAAAGGAACTGCACGAGTTGCAGATCGACCGTACCAGTTGCAGCGATTTCTGGGCCAACCAGTTCCGCGTGCTGTTGACCGCCGCCGCTTATGTGCTGATGCAGGAGTTGCGCCTACGAGCCGCAGGCACCGATTGTGCGCGGGCTCAGGTCTGGACCCTGCGAGAACGGTTGTTGAAACTCGGTGCCCGGGTGCTGGTCTCGGTGCGGCGCGTGAGGGTGCACCTGCCCGCATCCTTCCCGTTTCTTTCTACCTTCCGGCGAGTGGCACTGGCACTCGGAGCCTCGCCCGGATAGCACTGGCCTCGACGTATCCCACAAACTTCTTTCACACCCCCACGCAACTGTACTCGGGAAAGCTCTGCCCGAAAATTGCTGCGGCACCCATTCCGCAAGCCCACCAAGCTGACCAACACCGTCATGCAACCAAAATCATCCCCACGCCATCATGTTCGCCGGAATCTCGTCGCCCCAAAAAGCACTATCAGCGCCTTCACGAATAAACCGGGCTAGGCTTCGATTGTGAGAGTTGGGTTTCATTCGCTTCGTTTTTTTCTGGGTAAAGTCGACGATTAGGAAGCACTTAATGGAGCCATTTGGAGCCTCGCGGGACGAGGTTAGTGAAAGCTAACCCATTGAAAGAACTGGTAGGCACGAGGAGACTCGAACTCCTGACCTCTACCGTGTCAAGGTAGCGCTCTAACAGTCGGCCATTGATTCTAAAAGGGTTATTGGCCGGCACAGCCGGTAAAACCGGCAAAAACGGCGGAATTTGCTACCAATTTGCTACCAGAGGGGTATCTATTTCACTCAGGTACCCCCAATGGGTTGTGGTTTCAGGGCCAGTCTGCCGGTGCGGACCGGATGATCGCCTTGTAAGTTGTTGGCTCCACGGCGACAGCTTGCTGGACAAGACGGTAGAACAGCTTTCCCCGGCTGTGCGACTTGCGCCGGTTGAACCGGAAGGTAAACTCGTCCAGATAGCCATCCAAATGCTCGATGCTCACCGCTCCCTGATGTGTGCCCAGTAGCCATCGTTTTAACAGCGACACCACGCGATGCACGCGCGGCAACAGCTCCGAAGGGGATTTCTGCTGTCCGCGCAGAAACGTGAGCCGATGAATGTAGCCGCGCCCTTGCAATGGCTCATATCCCAACCACCCGTCGGTGTGGACCACGCTGCCGGGTTCAACCGACTCTTGCACGAAGGAAATGAGGCTGTGGGCCGAAGCGTTCGGAATGCGCCGCATCCGAATTCGCCCAATCCCTTTGCCGTCCTCCTCTGCCGCCACCACAATCAACGCCTTGCTCTCGGTCTGCCGACCGCGCATACCCTCTTCCAGCCCACCCAGATAGGTTTCGTCCGCCTCCACGCTTCCCGAGAGTCGTTCCCGCCCGGGTCTTACCATGGCTCGCCGCAGTTTGTGCAAACACACCCAAGCCGTCTGGTAGCTTCCCAAGCCCAGAACCCGCTGGAGTCCCAGGGCGCTGATCCCATTCTTCTGACTCGTCATCCACCACATCGCCCGGAACCAAACCGTCAGGGGCGTCCGGGTGCCCTGAAAAATTGTTCCCGCCGTTACCGAAACCTGATGTCCGCAGCGGGCACACTGCCAGCGCCCGGATCGCAATGGCCAAGTTTTGCTCTCGCCGCAGCGTAGGCACTTGCATCCCGCCGGCCATCGCAGGCGGAACAGATACTCCCGGCACGCTTCCTCGCTGCTAAATCGAACTTCGAGCTCCGCCAGAGTCCGCGGATAATCCTCCACCACCCGTTCCATGGGCCACCACACTACCTGTAGTGGTCACCTGAGTCAAATGGATACCCCTCTGCTACCAAATTGACTGCTACCTAACTGAGCAAGTGGGTCAAGTGGGCTGGTTCGTGGGGGACCAGCCCCTATGTATTACCGTATTACCTGCCGAAGAAGAAGCTGCTGAACCAGCATCGTGGCGGGTAAAACTGCACTTCAAATGGGCCATGCCGCGTCTGAGGGTAAAGTCCCTCTACGGATTATGTGCTGCCATTCTTTCCCCGAGCGGCCCGACTATCCGGTGCTGTGGGTGACCGATTCGCAGCAAAGGTAACGCATACGCTGAATCGGTTGAAATGATTACTTCTAATCGTCGACTTTGACTTTGCCGCACTTCCGGAGCACGTCCTTACAGATTTCCAGGTGACGGCTGGTCCAGGTAAGGAAATAAATGGAATCGATGCGGCCATCTGAATGTGATTCCAGGTGAGTGATCGCCCGCTTCAATAGCTTGTCTGCGATAACCGCGAGATCGGCCTGACCGGTGCCTGAACCCAGCAGTGGTAGCAGAACCGACTTGCATTCTTGAAGTGCCGCATTTTCACTGTCCGCGAGATCAAGAACCTTCGTGACGCAGTCCTCGACGTTCTCAATGGGACGATACCCCCACCCAGGCGTGCCTTGTACGGACGCAACGTGAAGTACCGCTTTCACGCTGTGGGTTTTCGCCAGTTCACCGGGAGAGGTCATAAAGACCGTGGTCGGTTCCACTCGGGCTTTCGTACCCATTTTCTGCTTTAGCTCATTTGCGATGATGTCGCCATCTGGGGTGATTTCGCCTCCTTCGTCCTTCTTTGCACCCAAATAACGAATCATGCCTGAGATGGTCGCCTCATACCAGCGCGACATCTGCATGTTATTGTTCTCCGAGTTAACCCAAATGTCGGCAATCTTGACCCCTTGTATATTTCCCGTGACGAGGCCGATGAATTTCTTGCTCGAGGAGAGCAGTGGGTACCGGAAAACCTGAGTCTCGGTGAGAACCTGTGGCCCCCGAGTCGCGGTAGCGAGGGTCTTACATTTCTCCAGATCGTTCTGGAGGCCTCGGATCTCGCCATTAAGCTGACTGATGCGCTCTTGCTGATCGATCAGCCCGGCTTGTCTCTCCGCGCTGGCCTGGTCCGCCGCAATCGCTTCCAAGGCACTCTTTGCTCCGTACCACCAGATGAATATGAATAACGCGGTAGCTCCCGTGGCGGAAAAACCGAGTAGCGTACCACTAAACGTGTTGCTGGGAAAAAAGGAGAACAAAATCAGGACCGGAAACAGCGCAATCAGCAGCCACGCGACCCTGTTGGTTGTACGTGGCGAACTAACCGGCGTCGCCTTTCTGCTCGACCAGAAAAGCGCCAGTCCGAAACCGAGACTGACGAACGCCGTTACCAGAATGATGATGCTGATTGTGTTAAAGCTACTCATGGCGCAACAGATCCTCCTTTACAGAAAGAAGACCTACAATTGTCTTTGCGTCGGGAAAGCGGCCGACGGAAACGTCGGCTAAAGCTTCGGAGACGCTCATTTCTACGAGTTGAATGTCTTCGCCTTCACCCTCAACACCCCTGCCTTCGCCGTCATGCGTTGCGTTGTCGACTTCGGCGTAGTAAAGGAAGATACGTTCCGAAGACCCGCCCGGCGAAAGGTAAAACGTGCTGATCGCGCGGGCATCGCGAATCCGGTAGCCGGTTTCTTCGAAAACCTCGCGGCGAAGCGCGTCATCGGGGCCTTCGCCAGGGTCGATCATGCCTGCAATAATCTCGGTGATCCACCCGGGACCCTTTTCGTAACTCGGCGCTCTGAATTGACGAACGAAGATGAGACGCTTAGTGTCGGTGTTGAATAGGATTGCGGCAACTGAGTCGCCACGTTCAAACACCAAACGGGTCACGGGACTGGTCATGTCGCCCTTGAATTTTTGGTATCGAAGCTTAAGTTCATCGATTTTGAAGAAGCCATCAAATACGCGACGCTTACCGATTACGTTCGCTTCCACAATTGTTTCCTCGTCTTACGGCGTAGCTGATTGCAAGCCCTAATGTTTCAGATTCACACGGTGGAAGTCACAGGTTCTATCCCGGCTGTAGCTGACACCGTAGCGCACGATAACGTCCGTAGCTGTTGAAAAACTCGTTCGGAGCGTTCACGTCGAAAAAACAAAGCGTCAGGATGCTCTATAAGCGATTTTCTCGAACTGGGGATACATTTCTGGTCATTCCCTTTTTGAAGAAACGGACTTTTTCAACAGCTACGTCCTTTATCATTCACTACCGCAGCCGCGCTACTTGGAGTTACATGCTCTTACTAATCGTTTCAATCAAGGCTTTCTCGAATGCTTTCATTCCTGGTGGCGTGTATTCGTAAACGATGACCCGCAAGTGGCGAAGGTCGAACGGAATATCATCGAGAAACTGCGAGATAAGGATGGTGTGCCTACCAATGGCGTGCGCCAGACCAATCTCATAGAAAACGTTGGGATTTCGTCCGGTACAATCCGCAATAACGATGCGCGCATCATGGATCGCCGACCAAAGATCCCGCATAATCGATCCGGTCGTGAAGAAGTCATCAGCTCTGCTTACTCGCATCCCAAGCTGCGTTGCAACCTTCTTGATGTGATTATCGTAGACAGGTCGCAGTTCGGAAGTAATAGGCATCAACACGAAGATATCCGGCCGGTCATGACTCTCCCGAGGTGGTCCAAGTATCGCTGACCTCTCCCACACAATGCCCCTGAAAGCCTCCTTTAACTCCGCTATCTCCGCCACAGCGAGTTCTAGCCGAGCTACCGCAGGGTCAGTTGGTAGACGCTGCTTCTTCTCGGCCGGTACGCGCGCCTTTCTTTCCTCCGCGTCTCTTCTGGCAGGGTTGGATATCATCCGCTGCGCCTCTTCGATCTTCATGCGCTGCATTTTCTCGAACTCTTGTTGCAGGCGCTCCAGCTTCTCCGCGCGGTCCTTGGCTTCGGCAGCTTCGCTCTCCGCCCGATCCAGCTTCTGTTCTTGCTTGTACCCCTGTAGGCTTAGGGTTGCCGCTTTGGCTATCAGATCGTGCACGAACGCGAAGGAGAGCTCCCCGGAACGGACTCCCTTCGGCGGCGGTACTCGTGTCAGAATGCGTGCGCGAACGAGGTTCTCCAGTAACGTCGCTACTCTGTCGTTTCGATAGTCCGTCCCCTCCGTTAATTCGTCAAAAGTTTGTACCAATCTCCGTCCCTTGGAGGTCAATAGTTTGTCAAAGAGATGGAAACAGATCTCAGTGCTTGTGTCATCCTCCATGCTCAGTCTCGCAAGGGCTTCGTCGAGATACGCAGCGACTATGTTCGCAGGCTTTCCCAGTTCCACGAGCGTTTCTTCCTGCATCTCCGTGGACTTCTTCTCGCTCTCCCTTTCCCACCACCGAGTCATTACGAGTTGGAGCAAGGCCGCCTGCACCCGTTCACCTTCAGCATCGCAAACTTGTTTGACCACCGTGTCTGAGAGTTTCTCATCCGTCATCTCGATGGCCCTATCAGGATGCAACTTGTTGAAATTGCGCAGCGGCTTGAGGATGGCATCTTTAGCGCCCGGGACTGAGAGATGCTCGACTCGCAAATAGTTGTTGAACAGACCTGGAATGCTGCTTTTGAAGCGGTCTAGGCCTGCGAGCGAATCCTCGCGGATCGAGACGAGAAAGTGTATCGGCAGGTCTTCTGTAACGATGATATTAGCAAGTCCGTAATCGGAGTCATCTCGGTGGTACTCGATGAAGTCTTCAAACTGATCAAGGATTATGAGGAGGGTGCGCCCGTTATCAGCATTTAGGCCGTCAATCCAACGCGGTACTGCCTCGGCGAGACTGGGATAAGACAATTCGTGGAGGATCCTCCCCAATTCGGGGATCTCATTTGCAACAGCGAGATGGAGTCCTTCGGCGGGATGCAATTGCCACGAATCGAAGACCACCACGGCGTAATCGGGATCCTTGCGTAAACCATGAGCAACTCCAGCATTGAGCAAGGAGCTCTTGCCCACACCGCTCTCGCCATAAAGCAACGTCAGCCGCGAGGCGCGCAAGTTCGCGCTGATGACCCGCTGCTCGGTTTCCCTTCCAAAGAAATACTCGAAATCCTCTTCAGCGTAGGGAACCAGACCTTTGTAGGGACTCTCCATGCAAGGCTCCCATAGTTACAGATTTGTGGCCGTAGAACGGACGCCGAGCTCCTTGCCTAGCCGTTCCACATACTCTTTGAGGTCCATCTCTACAATATCGACCCCGTTGTGCTGCCAAAATTTCGCCTCCGCGTCGTTGAAATGGGGCAGCACCGCCCATGAACGAAAGCGATTCCAATTCCGCAACTTGCGCAGAAAGACTCGTAAATTCCAATCGCGCAGGCTGTACCCAAGGAAGAGTAAGTAATGGTTCTGTAGTTTGGCTAGAAGCGTCGCAGGAAGGAGAGTCTCCAACGCTCCATGGGCCAGATAATCGATGTATTGGTCTTCAGTAACCACGAATGCGGCGTCCTCCTTAGGTGACGAACGATCGATGCTTCCGTGGATCTTCAAGATGGTCGGCTGGTCCACACAAAACGGATGTGGATATGCATTCGCAGTTTCTATTTTGACAGGCCGAGCCGCGCCGTCTTGAATGTGGTGAAAGCTGCCTGCGGAGAATTCATTCGGCCTGTAAAACACTACTCCATGCGGGACCGTGTTCTCTTTGTACGCACGTTCCATCATGTCGTCGTAGTTCGTGGTGACAACTAGAGGATAACGGTCTTCGTCTCGACGGGGCCTCTTGGCCTGGCCAAGGGCAGCAATGAAGTTGTGAACCGGAGTCAATAGCGCTTCTGCCTCAAGAACAGAATGAAGCGTTTCACGCAGTTCGCCATCGCCCATGAAGTTTACGATCTCCTGGGAAACCTTAAGCAAATCGCGCTCTGGCTGCGCCCGCCGACAGACTGGATTGACGCACCTCACCGGTTCAGGACGGTGAAGCTGCTCGGCAAGGGCTTCGGCTAGCTCGCCGCCGCTTGGGAGCAAATCCTGGCAGTCTGGGCCCCAAGTCGCACCAGGCGCACGATTGCAGAGATTGACACCCGCCCCGAGAAAGGGCACTACCCTGCCACGCAAGATCGCTTTGGCCACATCCTCGAAGTGTTGTTCAAATGCCATTTACGTCATCCGACAGCTTCTCGGGGATGATACAACGGCATGAAAGAGCAGGCAATACATGTTGTGCAGCTCAACTCACCCGACTGAATATCGTTGGGTACGAACAGCTTGAAGAGGCATTCTCCCCACTCCCTCTTGATCTCGCCCCATGGTCTTACAAGGGTCTTCTCGCCGTTGACCCAGCGAGCAAGCGACCAAGCCGCCCATTGAGCGCGCAACGATGTGGACAGTTTTGGCCGAGCGGAACCGCTTCAAGATCGCAACGGCGAGTCCGTCAGCAGACTCGCGAATGCTCGGGTGCCATCCGAACGGGGAGGTCAGCACGTCCCAGTTTTCGCAAGCGTGAGACAAGACAGTTACAATGTTAAGATATCCGCCGAATCCCACGCTCTCAAGAAGGGAACCGTGAAGCAGCGATTAGCAGATATCGCCTTAGAGCTGGATGCCAGCGTTTCACAAGCTTCTGGCCGATTGGCAAGGTGGGCTGGCCTTGATTCCCATCGGCGTGAGCCTGGCTTCCTGGGGTCGGTTCCGTACGTCTTGATTGTGCGGTATTTAAGCGCGATAGCAATTGCGCTATGGTTCTACGTCCACAGCTCTGAATACAGTGTTTCTGAGATGTCGACCCGGCTGTGGATTATTGCGTTAATCGCGCTGATGGCAGTTGCTACAACCTATGTTGCTGTCAAGCCGAACTTAAGGCGTTCGCAGTCTCTGCAAGCAGGGATCATATTAGTCGAACGTCGTACTAATAACGGTGGCGTACTGCCTGACGGGCGTCTACGGGTCCGATTTCTTCCTGTTCTATTACTTGCCCATATTCGCGTCAGTGGAGTACTTCGGCGTAAGCGGCGCTATCGCGATTTCGACTGGTGCGGTAGTCGCAATGGTCATGGTAGTGTTTTTCACGCACGCTGTTCCAGTAACGCCATTGGCCCAGTGGCTACCCATATTGCGAATGTTGATCCCCAGGTGGATTTTCCTGCTTGCCACTGGTGTGAGCTCGGCATTTGTTTTTAGCGCCCTATCCCGTCGTCAGGCGGAATTGCTTATTCTACTGGATTCACTTCACAAAAGCGCCGCTGCGGTGCCGGACGTACGGGAGCTCGACCAGATTCTGGAGACAATCCTCTCTCAATTGACGGAGCAACTCAAGTTCGAAATTGGGGCGATTTCGCTTGTGGACGAATATCGCAATTGCATCGAGACTGTCCGCGGAAGAAACATATCACCGGGTTGGATCATTCGCGCTAAACACCAGCTGAATGTAAGAGACATTCAAACGCATGTTGTGAACACTGGGACAGAGATGATAATTGTCGGCTGGGACGACCTGCTCGAACAAGGACATCTACGACCGTTTCGAGCACTGGCGACTGGCTCGTATATGGGTGCCGATTGTGACTTCTGACCACCGTGTCGTTGGCACTATCGAGGCGGGTTGCAATAAGGAGCGTATGGAGGAGGTATTTACTCAGTCCGCTATCGAGAGAGTCAAGCAGCTCGGATATGAGCAAGGGAACACGATTGCAGCAACGCGCCCACAAATCCTGCTACGAGGTATCGCCGAGGAGGCGATAACGCTAATTGGCGCGGATTCCGCCACGCTCCATGTTTACCGCCAAAGTCCTCCTGGATCATCACAAACCGAAAGCCTTGAGTGGGGCGAGCTGATGTTGGCAGCGGGCGCCGGCAAAGCAACCCCCGAGTTTGTACAGTCGTACCAGCCGCGACTGCGGGGGAGGGGCAGACAAGCAATTGAGACTCGACAACCGGTATGGCTTGACGATCCTCGGGCGTTCAAAACCGAATACCCAGTACTCTATGACAGAGGCGTAAGGGCACTCGCCGTCATACCCCTCACACTGGGTACCGATACCCAGGGAATACTGGGCATTCACTTTTGGCGGAGCGGCAAGAGATTCACATCCCGCGAGTTGAATCTGGCAAACATGTTCGGCGGCGCAATGGAGGGAGTAATTCAGAATTATCTGTTATTGAGGCGCGCCACCGAAACCGGCAGCAGGGCTTGGGCGCTCTCCGGACTCCAGAATCTTATGCAGTCCCTTACCTCGCCATTTAGCCTCTCAGATGTCTTGGGAAAAATAGCGAAAAACGCTTTGCTTGCCCTCGATGCCGACAATGTCATCCTTTATCAATACCACACGGATTCAAACTCATTTTCCGTACCTCCTGTCACGGACGGTCAATTTATGGATCCTGCTTCGATAAAAGTGGATCTGAGTCCTGATGACATTGCGTTTGAATTTGTGAAGCGTGGGATGTCCCAGTTCATCGTTGACGTCCGAGAGCAGCACGAACTCGACTTGGCGACGCCACGAAAGAGCGGGAAGCAGCGATTCGTTGGTCGTGAACAAGTGAAGTCGTGTGCGGTCTTGGTCCTTAAATCCAGCGAATTGGGGGAAGTCGTAGGCCTCCTTTATGTAAACTTCTGCAAAGTGCACAACTTTAGCGATGAAGAAAAGAGAGCCATGGACGTCCTCGCGACATCGGCGGCACTATCAATTAGGAACGCTCAACTACACCGGGGTGACCTTAATAGGCAACTTAAGGCGTTGCATGAAGTGCACGCTGCTATTGCGGAAAAGGGACCCGACTTACAGCATGTGTTCGAGCGGCTGTTGCACCAGACCGTCAATATGACTGGCGCGAAGTATGGAGTTTGCATGCGATGGAATGAAGACCGTGAGGTTCTCGAGCCAGTCGCTCGCTGGCCTGTTCGAGAGGACCATCCTATCCCCGCCCAAACGATGGAAGAAGGTATCATCGGGCTAGCAGCTAAAAGCCGCAGCTCTATCCTCGTAGAGGACGTCCTTGACCACTCCAAATCCATTTTTATTGAAACCATAGGGGATGTCCGGCCGGCAAAAGTCTACAAAAGCATTAACTCCGATACGAGGTGTGAGATCGCTGTTCCTCTCGTCGACGACGGCCACCAACTGTTAGGTGTGCTAAACCTTGAGCATCCCGAGCCTCGGGCGCTGACACAAGACGACCGAGTATTATTGCAAACACTCGCCGTGCCTGCCATCATAGCGTTCGATACCATTGACTTGTACAAGAGAATCGAGCGTCGGCTCAGCCATTTGTCGGCACTCAACTTGATCGCGGCTCGCGTCCAAGAGAAGCCATACGATTTGGGTACCATACTGCGATTATTCCTGACGGGAATTACGGCGGGAGCGGGACTCGGATTCAGCCGTGCAATGATGTTTTTCGTAGATAACGGACGTTTGTGCGGAGAAGCTGCAATTGGAGCAGTAACCCAAGAGCAGGCTCAACAAGCCTGGGATAGATTTGACCGAGTAAAGGCGACATCGACGGCCGATCTTGACCTCCTATTGCGGGAAGCGGAAGAATTCAGGGAAGAGACGAAGGAAGTTAGGGATTTTGAGAAATCTCCGCTCAGTGAGGCGATTCGACAGCTCTCGTTCCCGATTGATTATGCGGCGGGGGCAGCCGCAGAATGCTTGGCGAACGGCAAAACAGTCAAGATCACTCACAACCAGGACGACCCATTCAGAAAGATACTTGCAGAGATTACGCAGCCCAATGTAGTACAGCAAGCCTTTGCTGCTGTTCCGTTAATTGGGAAGCACTCGGGCCAGATCGGTGTCCTTATTGTCGACAATAGATTTCTGTGGCAAGAGAGGTCAATCCATATCGAAGATATTGCAGGCCTGGAAGCATTTGCTGGTCTGCTAGCGTTGAGCATCGAAACTGCGCGCCTGCAGCAAAGACTGACGGAAGAGCGGCGCGTTGAAAATTGGAAGGAGGTTACGGGAAGGGTGGCACACACTGTAGGCACCCTTCTGTTCGAAGTCCACGGCGACGTGAAGGAGCTAAGTAGTCTCCTTCAGACGTTGCATGAGGGCGTATGGAGTGACGTTGGACCTCTATTAGGCGAGCTGAACAACGGGATAAGCAAGGCCGAGAAGGTGCTTTTAGATCTTAGAACATTCGCCAGTCCGACTGCGCTGGACGAGGAGGAAGTGGATCTAAAGCAGATTGTAACTGATGTGTTCCAATCGGTTCATGAAGATGTTCTGATTGAAATGTGCTTGCCGGATACCTCTTTGCTGGTTTTGGCCGACCCATTCAGACTGAGCAATGCGCTTAGGGAAATTCGCAAGAATGCTCGAGAGGCGATGTCGGGGGTTACAAGCAAGCCCAAACTAATCAGGGTGACCGCAAGCGCGAACCGATCGGAAGCCACTTTACAGGCATATGCTCAGCTAGAGATAACGGACAATGGCCCGGGGTTCAGCGCTGATGTCCAGCGGCGTCTTTTCGAGCCATATTTTACAACGAAGTCTGACGGCACAGGCCTCGGCTTGGCGATCGCACGAAAAGTAATCGCTGCGCACGGAGGAACGTTGCAAGCGGATAATAGCCCCGATGGCGGGGCGGTTTTCGTCATGCGCATTCCCATGGTTGCGACTCCCAAGGATGCGATAGAAGGAGTCATCAATGGCTAAGATATTAGTGGTAGATGATAGTCGTAAGGCCGTGGGGCACTTGGCGAGCGCGGCTCGGTTGGCTGGGCTAGAGGTCGTATCAGCACAGAGCGCAATGGAGGCTGTACAGAAGATCGCAGACGAAATCTTCGCGGTAGTCGTTACCGATCTAAGGATGGAAACGGATGAGGCAGGTCTGGATGTTCTGAGGGCCGCCAAAGATAGGGACACGTTCACTCAAGTTATAGTGATCACAGCCTTTGGGATGCCCGAAGTTAGCGTACGGTGTATGGGTCTGGGAGCCTTCGATTACCTCGAGAAGAATTCACCGGGGACGGACGTGTTCGCAATGGTGAACAGCAAGGTCAATCTCGCGCTGGAGTTTCGAAATGCAAAGTTAAGGGAGACGGGCGCGCACTGAACGGACGGTTGCCGACCCAGATTGATTGACGGGATGAGTTTTGACGATCAGTGCACGCTGCTTATTATCCTCGATCAGTTCTAAAGACTTCCTCCAGTGTCACCCTCAGGACGATGGCGTTGTCTTTACTCTCTGCTATTGACGCTCTAAGAATTGGGGAAGCAGAGGGCCGGTAATTCATCAATTCGGAAACATCATCTAAAGCATGTAGTTGCTATTGAAGGCAATCTTTCGCAATAGGCACCGTCGCTGACGTGGGCATTGCTCTTGGGGCCTGCCGGAATCCATGTCGATGGTTAGCATGCTCGGATGCCTGGCATGGGCCCAAGACGGCGTTATGGGAAATGCCGCAGCCAAGTTCCAGTCAGATCCTCAGCAAACCTGCCATGAACTCTCTGATGGATTGGTTGCGATAGTCCACACTTGCACTTCACTTGCACTCGCGGGCTTACGAAGCCAGATAGTGAATGATAAAGGACGTAGCTGTTGAAAAACTCGTTCGGAGCGTTCACGTCGACAAAACAAAGCGTCAGGATGCTCTATAAGCGATTTTCTCGAACTGGGGATACATTTCTGGTCATTCCCTTTTTTGAAGAAACGGATTTTTTCAACAGCTACGGACGTTATCAGTCACTGGACTGCAGTATGGGCGGAGGCTGATGCGGCGATGAAGCGACCTGCTGTTCACCTCTGCTCCGGAACGCCGTTCGGCTTCCCTCCGGAATCGATGTTCACCTCCACCGGAATACCCATATGGGCGACTTCGTCGGTGTAACCGTCTTTTCGATACCGAACCTAGCTGTTGAAGCGAGTAGCGCCCAATCCAGCGGCCACCCACAGTCGAAAATCCCTGTACTTCTTTGTGGCTTGCGCATCTTGCCTAAACTGATCAAGTCGCTCGGCTACAGTCCGTTTGGATTATCCGAGGGGGTTTGCAGTGACTTGGCGTGGCCAGTTTGTGCGATTGTAGCTCTCAAGGCGTTCTCGAATGCTCCCATCCCCGGCGGCGTGTACTGGTAGACGATAACGCGCAAATGCCGTAGATCGAAAGGCACATCGTTTAGAGACTGGGAAATGAGAATGGTATCCCTTCCAATTGCGTGTGCTAAACCGATCTCATAGAAGACGTTTGGATTGCGTCCGGTGCAATCCGCGATAACGATACGCGCGGCGTGGATTGCTGACCAAATATCCTTCATGATTGGGCCGGCGCCGAAGAAGTCGTCAGCTCGACCGATCCTTAAGTCGAGCCCTGATACGGTCTGCTTGATATGGTTTTCATAGATGGGCTTGAGCTCGACGTTGAAGGGCATCAGCACGAACACCTCCGGCCAGTCATCACCTTGCCGGGGTGGTCCAAGTATCGCAGACCTCTCTCTTCCCGCCTCAAAGACAGCTTCTCTAAGAGCCTTCTTGAGCTCTTCTTCTATGGTGAGATGTAGATCACTTACTGTTTTCTCGAGCCGAATCTGCCCATCCAATGCACTTTGTTTGGCGCTTCGAAATTCCAACGCAAGGCCGATCTTCCTTATCAACATTTCCCAGTGGTCAGTGCCTGCAGTGCCGCGTTCTAGGTAGTCAAATGCGCCTGAGAGCATTGCCTGCGCACTGATTGCCTTCGTACCCACCGCGGTGCACACAATGACCTGAGTATAAATATTGTTCTCCTTAGCGGCCTTGAGCACACGAAAGCCCCCTTCGACGCCTTCATCCGGGGGAATGTGCAGATCAGTCACCACTACATCGAAATCCCCGTTTGTAATCTTTCGGATTGCTTCGTCGGCGCTCTCTGCTACGGAGACGTCTCTTCCCGGACCTCCGGCTATCGACCTCAAGTGATCTATCATGGGTGGCTCGTCGTCTACCACGAGAATTCTAGCCATCTGTGACTCCTTGATTCTCATTCCTCAAGCCAACGAACATAGGAAGGCGAATGATGAATCGAGCGCCCCCACCTGGATTGTCTTCGGCTTCGATCGTTCCCCCGTGCTTGCGGACCACTTTGTCAGCGATCGCTAACCCCAAACCAGTGCCAGACCTCTTGTTTATTGTGAAAAATGGCTCAAATATCCTCTGCCTGTCCTTCGCCGGTATCCCCGGGCCAGTATCTGCTATTTCTAGCTGTGCGTACATCTGCCCACTAGCCTCTGACTCGTGGGCGCTCAGCTTCATTGCAATTACATCAGAGCCGTCAATTACGTTCGCCATTGCTTCGTGCGCATTCTGTATGATAGCCATAACCGCGTTGCTCAACTTCACAGAATCAGCCCTTACCGGAAGTGGAACCGGCGACTCAATAACGTTGCCGACGCACAGCGCTCGGATGTGCGGCTCGAGACGTTGAATTAGATCCCTCAAGTCAACTAGCTCCCGATCCAACGTGGCAGAGGCAGTAAGATTAAGGAGATCCGCAAGCGTCGCAAGCGCTCTTTGGATTGCGTCCTTCAATCCGTCCAGCAGGCTTTTCGTTTCAACCGAAGAGTATTGACAGCGGCGGAGTCGGAATTGATAGCCGTCAATTATCGTGATGAGATTTTTCACGCCGTGGACGATACTCGCTATTTGTTCCTCGGCCAAGGTCTCTAGCAAGCGACCATTTTCAATGGTCAATGCCAGCAGGCCAGCAAATGCTTCCAGGCCAGCGATATCCTCCGCATCGATCGCCCTTTCCTTCCACAAGAATCTGTTGTCCACAACTAGGACGCCGATTCGTTTCGTATGCCTGCCAACCAGCGGGACGCAAGCGAAAGGATGCGGCACGTCATTGGGCTTCGTTAGTCGTCCAAGCGTTTCCCTGAACGGGTCGCTCTGACCGTATTCTATCGTGACAGTTCTGCCGGTTTCGCCCTTCAGGCATTCCGCTGCTGCTCCTGCCGCGTCGTCGATCGGGAACGACACTTGCTGAATCGCGCTGCTGAGTGGAGAGTATTCGACAACCCTGCCTTTTCTGATCTCTTCTCCGAATCGTTCCGCCTGTCGCAAGAGGAAATCGAGGTCGGACCTCGGAGACGGCTTACCGTGCTCAAACCTTTCCCACACCTCCTGGGCCTCTTGGCGAGTTACCGGGCCAATCGCTGATTCTCCGCGTAGTGTGCGACCCGTTGGGTCTGCTAAGTACAACATTGCACGACTGAATCCGAGGCCTTCCCCAGCAGTTATTCCAGTCAAGAAGAAGCGGAGGATGGTGTCCACCTCATAAGGTTTTTCCTGCAACCGCGACGCGATCAAGTTTAGCGAGCTTCGATGACGGATGCGGCGCTCGAGCTGTTTGTAAAGATCGACAGTATGAATCGCAATCACTGCGGGCACTGCAAGTCTTTCTAAGAGCGCTTTGTGATCTTCGTCAAGACCCTCGGGCGCAGCATGTTCAATGTTGAGAACACCCAATAGCGAGCGGTCCTCGTCCAGCACTGGAACGGCAAGTTCACAGCGTGTATCTGGGTTCACGTTCTCATAGGCGTCTGCCAACAAGAACGTCTCCAACAGTTTCAACAAAGATGGTTTTCTGACCCTCGCTGACGTCTTTGACAAGGATAGATTTCTTGCTCTTGGCGGCAAGTCCGACAATACCTTTGCCGATTTCTTGAGGTTTGATAAAGCGGTCCGCAGGCATACCGCATGGCGCCATCGGCTCCAGAATATTATCCTGCCGGTTGAACGACATGAACACCCCATACTTGGCGCCAGTCAACTCGAGCATATTTGTCAAAAGACGCTCGAATACTTGCTTCAGCCCTGGCCCTTTCTTGGCGATCGTTTCATGCACCGTGCGCATTGCTTCGAGTTGCTTCGTGACATCGTCCTTGTGTAACCGTGCAGTGCGTATGGCCAGAGCGGCTGAATTTGCAAGGGCATGCATTACCCCCTTTTCTTCAGAGCTGAATGCATGCGAGTCGCGAAAGTTCACAAAAATCAACCCGACGATTTCCCCTATCTCCCCGGGTCTCAAGACCAAGATGGCGCACGACTTGACTTCTTCACGCTCATTGAAGCAAGGGTTGCCATCTTCACTAAACACGCCTAAGAGAGGATGACCCTGCGCATTCGCGATGAACTGTGATGCTTTGTTGACCTTAATGAGCTTGAAGAGAATGTTTTCAGGTCCGACCTTCCCTTTCATTGCATCGGAATGCAAGAAATTTCCATCAGTTACCGGTGGTGAGTCGAAGATGTTTTCACTCGCATGATACTGATAAACTGTTACGTTGCTGGGATCAAGAGTGAGTAATGCATTATGAGCTATCTTCTTCAGGACATCCGGAAGATGAAAGGGGGAGGTAAGCGACTGCATAAGGCTCTGTAGACCCGAGAGCGCCCAAGCCCTGCTCCCTGCTTCGGTTGCGCGTCTCAACAACAGATAATTCTGAATAACCCCTTCCATTTCACGGGCAAACATCTCAGCCAAATTCAACTCCCGCGAAGTGAACCGCTTCCCACTCTGCCAGAAATGGATGCCAAGGACGCCCTCTGTGTCCGGCCCCAATTTGAGGGGAATGACGGCGAGCGCCCTAAGGCCAAGAGCATAAAGATCTGGGTAGTCTTTTTCGAACTGGCGAGGATCGTCAATCCATTCTGGTTTGCCAGTTTGTATGGCTCTTCTGCCCCTCCCCCGCGTGCTGGGGCGGGCATACTTCACATACTCGGGCGTCGCTATGCCAGCTCCAGCCGCCAGTATCAGTTCACCCCACTCGCGCGCTTCCAGTTCGGATGGCTCCGGAACCATGCGCCGATAAACGTGGAGCGTGGCGGAATCCGCACCAATGAGGTGTATCGCATCATTGGCAATCGTCTCGAGCAAAATATGTGGGCGCTTTCGCGCTATTTCGTCTCCTTTTTCGCGTCCCAACTCCTCAACCCGCTCGATAGCGGAATCGGTAAGCACTTCTGCTTGATGCTCTTTGTTGCAACCCGCCTCGATCGTGCCGACACACTGGCCACATGAGACGATGGGAGCCCATATGCGCGCCAATCGCCAATGCTCGAAACGGTCGTAAATCTCTTTATCAAGCAACTCGTGTGGACCCGCAATAACTTGGATTTCACCCGTTTTCACCACTTCGGTCTGAACATCTCGGACTTTCAGCGAGTGCTTAGCTCGCGCGATCCAGCCGGGCGAGACATTTCTGCCTCGGACTGTCTCGATGCAATCGCGATACTTGTCGACAAGCGAAATCGTTGCGAATTCAAAATTCAACTTCTCAGTAAGCTCAGACAAGACCGACTCCAGCAACTCATCGAGCGCCTGGATATCTGGTATTGCGGCGGAGGAAGAATGAAGTGAATCCAGGAGCAAGCGCAATTCCGCCTGCCGACGGGAGAGAATCTTGAAGACAAATGCCGAGCTTAAGACAACGACGACGAGGAAAAAAGACCTAGGAACTAGTACTCGCCATACCAAACCCGTGTGAGACCAGGGAGGCCGTGGCGATGGGTACATGGAAAACACCACGATCAGCATTGCAGCACCGACTCCCCAACATACGGCAGTGGCTCCCTTCCAGTCCAAATATTCGACTGCCGCAAAGACAGGGAGGTAGTAAAAGAGGAAGAAGTCGGACTCAGGATTGTTTGTTAACCAATAGGCTACCGAGATAAACCCGATGTCACCCAATATGAACGCTGTCTGGAGCGCCTGGGATAGTCTCAGTCTAGGTTCAAAAAAGGTGACGTAAGTCGCTGCCACGGTAGCTAGCGCAATTAAAGTGAAAACCAGTATCCTGCTCCACCATTCGATATTGTTGTATTCAGGCTTGTGCAGCCAGAATCGAAGGATGACAGCACCTGCAATGAAGTATCTGAGAATCAGAACGTAAGGCACAGGGCCCAAGAAGCCGGGCACGTGCCGGCTGGGATCGAGGCCTACAGATACCCGCCACCGAGCTAGCCAATTCGAAAGGCGGGTTAATAATCGATCGTTCATCTGAATCTCCTGGCGGAGAACAGTCGCAGAGATGTTACCAGTTAGTTTTGCAAAGTCAACAGAGGCCTTTGCCGTGACCTAACTTAATGAGATGGTGCGTCGCTTGATCGCGTCCGAGAAGGAAGGGTTCCTTGGAAGCGGATCTCCACGAAGTTCCGCCGAGTGGCAAAGAAGCAATTGTGGACTCTTGCGGCTGTTTTCGAAGCCACCTACCCACATTCGTGCTGGGTTATCACTTCTGGGCATGCTCGCTGTAGAAAATTGCAACACCCGCTGCTCCATTCCAAGCAAATTGGGGGAAAGTGACGACTGGAGAAGTGCCCCGAAGGAAAGGATCATGGAACCTCTTACGTCCATTCGGCAGCAAATTCAAGGCCGAAACATCGCGGTCCAGCGGTCGTTGACGCGCTTTCAGTCACTATGGAACACGGAATTTCACCGATTCGGCGACATTGCCCCTGGCGCGTACGCGCGCTTGCTCGCCAAAAATCTGAATTGGAGGGGCCCGGGTTCTCGGAAATCTGCGGCTGAAAGTCAAAATGCCCGAAGATATTGAAACTCCGGCACCACCCGGAATGGCGTTGTCGTAGGAGTCAGAATTTCACCTGCTTGGTCAATCAGTCCCTGTGAAGCGTTGCCAAGGAATCTCGATCCCTCCCGAACATGCACGATTCGGCCGGGTTCGAATCCCATCAGCCTGGAACAGGTCGCGTCGGCGGCCACTGGATCATCGGCAAGCACGATCTTCCCTAGGAGTCGAGCGGCGCCGTAGAGAGGTCCGTTGCCTTCCATTGCCACAATGCCGTCGGCGATCACGAAGTGGATCGGAACGGTGGCGCTAAGATCAAGGATGCTCTCCTGAATGCCTTTCCAGTGGAGGATATTCTTTGGCCATCCGTATCGTGCGCCCGGAACAACGCCAAACATGTTCTTCATGCTGAGCGTGACGCCCGACCAGTGGTGGGTCTTGATCTTCGGCATCGAAACGAGAAAATCAGCTTCCAGCACGGTGCGCGGCAGCCAGAGGTTCTTCATGCCGGTGTAGCCGGCTCGCAGCGGCGTGCGAATTAGTTCATCGCGATTCAGATCTACAAATCGAATCTTCTCGTCTCGAAGACACTGCGCATACCCACTTTGCGAAAGAACGAGTCTTGTATCGCGCTGATGCCCAGGACCCTCAGCAACTACGACAGACTTAGCGCCCATGTGTCGAAATGATTCTGCTGCGGCAAGAAGCTGAGCCCTGTGGACCGACCATATACGACGCGATTGTCCCCATCCCTGTCAGGGACCGTACAAGAAACTTCGTGCCTGTCTTCTTGCCTGAGACATCGCCCTTCAGTGGCCCGAAATTCAGGCTCATGGCCGAGGCATCGACCTTCTCGACCGCCCCATCGGGCATCTCCACCCGGCTGAATTGAATGCCCACATAGCCCGACGGATTCACCTGCGTCAACCGGCCAAAAACCTTCGACCCTGCCGCCAGCACGATCTGCCCATTGCGCTCGTAGTTGTATTCAACAACCGCTACCACCGGGGCGGCGACTGCCGAACTCACCGGCGTTTGCAGTCGCGCCACCAACCGGGTGCCGGCCGCAAGTGCCAGGGTCTCCTCCGTGTCCTCGGGCGAGTTTGGCCTGAGCGTCGGTTTGATTTCCGTCGAACGCACGAACACCAGCGAGGGTTTTTTCAGATCGGAGAGTGAGTCCGATGGCGACGGCGAAGAAGGTGCTGACGGCGAATTGGGCGTGGTTGTGCCCTCTCCTACGGAAGGGTCAGAGAAATCGACCTTGCTCAGCGCATAATCCTGCGGGGGCTTGGTCGCGCCCGCAGTCGGTGCACTTGGCCTGGGCGCCATGCCGGTTCGCGAGGTCCGCCCGATATCTTCCGGCGTCAATTGGCCAGCCAGCGCTGGATCTGGGGAACGCACATCCGCGCTCAGCATCGGAGTCGCCGATTTGGTGGGATCGCTGTTCTCCTGTCCCGGTGTAACTTTGCGGCCCAGACTGGCTTCGCCGCGCGGGTTTTCTCCAGGGAGTGAAATCTTCTGCTTTGGACGCGAGAAGATGCCTAAGAAAAGCAGCAACAGCGCCACGCAAACTCCTACCAGCAGGAACAGCGATTTGCTCTTGTCGCGCCCGAGTTCCTGCCGGCTCTCCGCCGGTTTCTGCTGCCGTCGCGCTGTCTGGAAAGCCGAAAGGAACGCCTCGCGCCAGCTTCCTTTGCCAGTCTCTTCCGGTGCGGACTCCTCGTTGGCTATTTCCGCCTCAGGAT
Source organism: uncultured Acidobacteriaceae bacterium (assembly GCA_963794545.1). GTDB lineage: Bacteria > Acidobacteriota > Terriglobia > Terriglobales > Acidobacteriaceae > Bog-257. The sequence goes on along the minus strand of CAWCEH010000003.1, from coordinate 481,953 downwards.
TTGCTGGAGCCGTTTTCAGTTCTTTGTTCGTTTCCTCAGTGAGCATGGTTTGCTGCCTCCCGCAGAGTGCTGACTCCAAAACCGATGGGCGCCAAGGCCGGTTTGTCTACCGCGCCGGACTCCGCCATTTGCAAGAACAACGTTTCCATCGACCGCTTGTAGGGAGGACGCTCGAACAGCACCACACCGTCGGCGCGTTCCCCGGGTCCGATCCGGCGTCGGCTCAGTCGGAAATCGACCACCGCTAGCTGCTCCGCCGTGGACCAATGCTCGTGCTTGATCAGCTTTCCCGACTTGTCCTGACCGCCCAACTGGATCTGCGGCGGCATCAACAGGATGGCGTGCTTGCTGGTGTTCACAACCGAGAACAGAACAATCACTTGTTGGCCTCCATCGAGGACCTCGCTGATGCCCGCCCGCAGTCGGTCGCCCTTCACCTCATCGCTTTCAGGGCGTTCGCCATACAGCACAGGCATGGGAGCCTGCTTCTGACGTTCCAGCAGGCCGTCGAGAGAGTCCGGTTTGGGTTGGGTCGGCATTGTTTCCAATGGAGAGTTGGGCGTAGTTAGTGACACGGGCAACAATCCAGCACCCGTTCCCGAGGGACTCGCAACTGACGAAACCGCTGCTGCCTGCGCCTTCGACACGCTGGCGGTCTGCGCAACGAGCGCGAAAGGAACGGCGTCGGGCTCGACCAGGAAGCCGCCGGATGGCTGGTATCGCAGCAGGAAATCAACTTTCGCTGAGTTCGGGCTTTCGCCACCGCTAACCAAGAGAAAGCTGATCTGGCGACCTCTCGACGTGGAAATCAGCAAGTTACTCTCGGCATGTTCGTTCGTCAGGGCCTTGACGAACACCAGCTCTGGCTCATGCTCGGAATGCTCCACCTGGAACAGTGCCGGGTCTCCCACCACGACTGAATTCACGGGCTCCGGCACCCGGATCGCGGTCACAAAGTGTGCCGCAAGTTCGATCGCGGTAATCTTGCTGTCTGCCGTGGGCTTGGTGCGGACCTGCGGAACGATGGTTGTTTGTTGTGCTCCAGCCGTCGCGATTAGTACCGTCAGCGAGAGCCATCCGAAAACTAAAGCGTTTCTCATCTGTCACCTCAACTTTTCCCTCTGCCGCGACAATTGACTCCGTGCCCTAACCACTCGTCGCACGCGATACCGTTGCGCGACCCGTTTGACGTACCCCTGAACATCGGGGGAGGAATAGTCCAGTCCCCTCGAAGAGATTGCGTTCTCGCCGACGTAGTAAGCCGCGGTGATCAACCGGAGGTCCCCATTGAACCTCTGTTTCAGCCACGCAAGATATGCGACTCCACCGCGAATGTTCTCTTGCACCAGAAATCGATTGCGCACTCCGACCTTTTCTTCGGTGATTCCTACATAGCACTGCAGGCGCTCCACCACCGTATCGGCCGCCGCCGCTACCGCGTAGGCCAGCTCTGTCTTGCCACATCCTGGCGGGCCTTCCACCAGCAGTGGCTTGCGCATACGGGCCGCCAGATACACCACCTCTAGGGTGACTGGATCGACGATGTAACGTGCCGCACGCAGCTTTGTGGCGAGTTCGCTTGCTGACGAGAACACCTCGGCTTCCTTTCGTCGTGAAAACTACATCGGAAGCGCTAATTTTGCATTTGCAGGTGTGGAGCTTTTGCGGCAGTTCGGCAGCCTTATATGTTGGTTCGGTTTGACGCCGGGAGCGCGGGTGCGAAGCGGCGAAGACATCTCCTTGGGTCTAGGCCCATGATTCTGTTCACTCGCCGTCTCATGCCGGCAGAGCTGCGGCTCCAATCGGACCGTGGAACTCAGAAGTCAGATATTTATTTCACCGATTACACTTTGACTGTGCAACCGGGGACTTATTCGTTCTGCGAGGCATGACGCGAGCAGGTGATCCGCTGGAACAGTCGGTACATCAGATCGGCCGTGAGGGCGCTTGCCAACTTTATTTCACCGATTACACTTTGACTGTGCAACCGGGGGCCTATTCGTTCCGGAGGTCAGACGCGAGCAGGTGATCCGCTGGAACAGTCGGTGCATTAGGTCGGCCGTGAGGGCGCTTGCCAACTTTATTTCACCGATTACCAGTACCGCCGGCTTCAGTGGCGGGGTGCCGAATCTCGAAGAACTGCGCCAATTAATGCAGTTAAGAAGCGAAATCAACGAACTCTATATCTGTTAGTCCGGCCACGTGACTTCCGGCTTTGGAAGCTGAACGAACCGGACACGCTCCGGTACTTGGTCGTGGACGAGCTGCACACGTTCGATGGCGCCCAGGGCGCCGACCTCGCTTGTCTCATTCGCCGGATCAAGGAAAGGGTGAAAACTCCGGAAGGGCATCTCTGCTGCGTCGGAACGTCGGCCACGCTGGGCGACGGCAGTCAGGCAGATCTTGTGGACTACGCCCGGCAGCTTTTCGGCGAGCCATTCGACGAAGACAGCGTAATTGGCGAGTCGCTTCTGACAACGGATGAGTTTCTTAAGGGCTGCCTGGTAACCAGCTTCCAGACGCCTACCACGGATGATCTGGGCGCGATGGATCCGCTCGCTTATGAGTCGGCAGAAGAATATCTCAAGGTGCAGGTGAATCTGTGGATCGGGCAGGACCTGTCGCAGGATCCCGTAGCGCTTGGAGATGCGCTCAGGCGTCACGCCTTCTTCCGTAACCTGTTAGTGATTTTGGGCAACCGGGCCGTCGCCGCGAATGACCTCGTGTCCGAGTTAAAGAAGCAACTTCCCGGCTTCGGCGGCCTCGACAATTCCTATCTCGAACTTCTGCTGGACAGCTTCCTTGCGTTGGCTTACCTCATGATCGGTTAGCCGTAGCGCCGTAATGCCGTACCGCCTCCATTACGGTTCGCCGTAACAACGTAACTACGCGGGAAAATGTTCTTCAAGAATTCGGCGTAACTCCGTTGCCATACGCTTGATGCCTCTTTGTGCGCAAGTGATCTTGATGCGGCGGTGCAGGCTTTCGGGAATATCGAAAGTAAGGCGGACAAGCTGTTCAACGTTGGCGTTGTCGGCAAGCGTCGGGATTTCCTGCCGCCCTATCCATTCCGCCGCTGTCGCGGGAGGATTAGCGGGCTGCGGCTTCGGCGGAACGGCGATCCGTTTGCTCATGGGTTAGTAGCTCCTTGATTTCGTCGGCAAATGCTTGAATGAGATTTGCGGCGGCACCTTTGGGGTCGAGTTCAAATACCGTCGCGCCAGTTGTGAGGGACTCCGCAAAGGCGACGTATTGCCCGATTTCGGTGTCGAGCACAGGAAAGCCCGGATAGTCAGCTTCAAAGTCAGCGGCGAAACTTTTTCCGATTGCCGTACCTACGATCTTACGGTTCACCGCAATTACGGCGTTAAGGTTCGGCTTGTAAAAGCGCGCCTCCACAATGAGGTCAAGGATTTTCTTTGTACTCCACTTGTCGGCACCGCTCGGTTGCACTGGAATAACTACGAGGTCGCTGGCAAGCAAGGCCGACTTCGCCACGTCTCCGGCGAGCGGCGGCCCGTCAATAATGGTCCATTGATAGTTCACACTCAGCGTCGGCAACTGAGTATGCAGCGTGTTCCTCGGCATACTTACAACATTGAAAAGGGGAGGCCGGGTACGCACGGTTGACCAGTCGAGGGAAGACATTTGCGGATCGGCGTCAATAAACAGAACTTGCTTGCCGCTCTGTGCAAAGCTGGCCGCAAGGTTCAAAGCCAGACTGGTTTTTCCGACGCCGCCTTTTTGGTTTACAAAAGAGATAACGGACATTCAGCGTAACTCCGTAGTGCCTTAACAACGCCATGACGCAATTACGGCGTTACGGTGATTCGTGTCAAGCCTTATCCGTTCCTCGGCCCCGGTGGATTGGGCCGAAGTCTTGTTTTTCCCTACTGTCCTGTGATTTCAGGTTATGCAGGGTGCGGTAGGGAAACGAAATGTTCTTGCTTGGGCTGCGGTTTCGGTAAGGGATTTGTATGAGGTAGGTATTCCTCGGCGTTTTTGACCGTTAGAGGCAGCAATGGACGCGGCAATGCGGCGGATGCTCAGGAAGGCGGCGAAGGCATAACGGTTGCTCGTCCGCAAAACCCGCCAGCCGTCACGCACAAGGCCGTGCGCCCACAGGATCAGGCCGTTTTGACGCGCCCATTTCAACGCGCGTTGTACGGTACTAACGCAACATCTGGCCTTGGCTGCAATCGCATCATGTGACGGAAAGCATTCGCCGGTGCGCGGGTTGTAGAAGGCGAACAGCAGGGTTTCATAAACCTTCATCCAGCCATAGGGGACGCCTCCGCGCCGGTCGATCTCGGTTTGAAGGCTGACGATGCAGGCGGTCTTGTCTCCGCGTTGCAGGGGAGGGCCGTACTGTGTTCCGAATTGTTTCTCGGTCATGGTGATTTGCTCCTTGGGGTTGTTGACAACCGCCCGGAGGGGGCCGAAAACCGGCGCAAAACGACCCGTTAGCGGAAACAGGTTTTTCCGCTTGACTTGGGGCCTGATTTCGGGGAAAGTCGGTCTCGCGACAGAACGACATTCCCCGGTTTCGACCGGCACCACGGCCCGCCACTGGCGGGCTTTGCTGTTTCTGGGCTTCTCTGTCTCCGCAGAATGGCAAGGCAAGACGCGGCAACCGCGCCGCGTGGGTGCGGAGTGTGAATCCTTCTCTGATTCGTGTCGAGATTTAATTTTCGGGCGGGGGATTAGGCGTTTCAGTTATAAGAACGAAGCGCCGAAAATCCGCGCATGCGGATCCTCGGCGCGAGGGCAGGGGTATCGAAACCTTAGTTCACAGAGTGCGTAGAATCTTCGGCTCGAAGTCCGGGTGGCGCTCCTTGATGCCTCCCACCGCCTTTGTCAAACTCACCTCAAACGGTATTCGCTGACTGCGGAAGAAGTAAAAACGGCTGCGAAGTTCGTTTTGGAGACTGCCTCTCGGCCCTCGCGGAAGGCGTGTATCCATCTCCCGCTGGATTCCTTTTTGCAATTCAAACCGCATAATGGCGTGCTGTATCACACTCGGCACGGTGGCGGAAAAGGGGCAGGGGGGAAGCGCGGGCTTGCCCTTTTTCAGCGGCAAGCGGCCCCGGTGAGCGCCGTCCTGGGAGACAGGTCGGTATAATCCAACCGGAAGTCGCTTGTTTGAGGCTAGCAAAGTGCCAGTACTCGCTGAAATCGTCGGCCAAAGTCTGAGCTCGGTAATTGACGACTTCATGATCTGCAAACATTGCGGGGTCGTTGATCGCGAGCGGTCAAGGATTATTGTGGATACACCCTGCCCGTCATGTCACAAACCGGCAGGCAGAGCGCGGTTGTACTTTGATCTGAATATCACAGTTTTGATCGACCTCGTTCAACAGTCGTTCCATTCTGCGATGGGAATGGAGGACGCGCTTGGACCGCAGGCATCCGACGTGGGCGTCGTACTGTTCTTCTGCACCTTGCGTGAGGCGCTCTTGAACAATCTGCTCAATTATCTGTTCCGAGCGCACAGGGTCTCTGATCGAATTGCGAAGAAACTCCTCGACGATAATAAATTGACAAACCAGAAGTTCGCTCTGCTGAGTGCGCTCATCGGCAAGAGTTGGAGCGCAGCAGTCCAAGAGGCGTCCTCGCGTGAAGGGGTGGATTTTTGTCCGGTTTCACAGCTTATGAGAGCCGTGTCGGATGTTCGCAATCGATTTCTGCACAAGGGAAGCGGCTGGGGGGCCACACGCGATTTCGCGACCGAGTGCGTCAACAGCATGTTTACCCTGCTGCAACTTTTCGTTGCCCTTCACAACATCTATGCGCAGCCTGACTTGTCCGAGGCAACGGTTCTTTCGGGGAAACAGGAAGAGGGGATAGTCGAAGGGTAAGAGACGCCATCATACTTATGCCAACCATCCGTATCCCTAATGTCAACGGTGAGATGACGTTTCATCTTTACCGGGCTGCTGGCGAACAAAATCGTCCGGACGACCTCCGCAATACTTTGTGCGGCCTCGGTCTTGAACCGCGCCTGTCACGAAAAAACCCGGCCACTAGTGATGTCTGGAAACTCGTACTCGACTTGGCACGGAATCCGGGCGTAACCGGAACGGCAATCCTTGGCGTGTTGGCCCTTTGGCTCAAGGAGAGAAAGGGGAGACGCATTGAAATCGAGCGGCCCGGCCTGAAGATAAAGACTCCAAATGTGCGGGAATTGAGAAAAGCGCTCGCCGAGATTCATCGATATGACGAATTGACCATCGCTCTGAATAGCGCTAGGTCACCCAAATCACCTAGAAAAAAAGCAGACACGAAAAAGCCGTAGAAACTTGGTTTTCGGAAACGGTGGGGTCAACTGAACGGGTTTGTCCCGGCTGCCAGTTCGTCGATGTCTATAGGTTGCAGTCCTAGATGTTCGCACAGATCCCTGGGGGTAACGACTAGGACAGTAGAATCGATCAGTTTCGTTTTCTGATTGACCACCTCGCAAAACCGTCTATCCATTGTCAGAAAGGCGTCCAGCTTTGCTTCTTCAGCCGTCCAGAGATGGTAGGCATCATCAATGTGCGCATCGCCGGTGTGCTTCCTGATGTGGAGAAACCTGGGATGAGTGATCGACCGAAAGAAATCCATTTGTTCTCCTTCGGTCGTGCCCACACTGAAATCCGCAGCAACGACAATTGATCTTTGAACCGGTGAGGGGACATTCCTGATTGGTACATCTCGAAGCAGGTTCATTCCCAGATGGCCTTCGGAGCGGCCCTTTTGCCGAAACATCTCCATGCGGATTTCGTGTGAGCTAAAGAATTCCGGCTCGCCGTGTTTGGCGGAAGCGCAGAGCGCCGCAAGAAAGGGAAGCTGCTCTTTGCGAAACGCTTCATCGGCCCTGGGCGGGAAATGGACCCGCTCTGCGACATCGAGCGTGTGATAATGCGGCCCCCATTTTATTGCCCGCGAAGCGAGCATGGTTTTGTGGGTTATGGCATTTATTTCGATATTGCGGTCGATAAGCACTTTCATGGCTGCGTTGGTGGAAGCGTAGCACGGGCTGATCGGGGATTCTATATGTTGTGTCCCACCAAAGAATGCGCCTGACGCATAAGCTCCATTATGTTAAGCGATTTCAAGTAATCGGAAAGCAAAGAAACACGGGCGGGGGCGGGGGGGCGGTTTCACTTCAAAGCGTAAGTAATCAATCGCCCGGATTGGCCCGCGAATACTTGCAGCGCACCAAGCGGAAGGTGAGTGCCGGGACACAAGATGTGGATTCAGACGCTCCGGTGCCATGCCGCAATCTGAGACAGACTCTTGACCCATGCAAGCGCCAATGTTTACGTGCCTCCGCGCCGTGGGTCAAAACTTACCCTTCTTGACGCATTCGAGTCTGCTTGCTGTGTATGCTGCGAGTGCGTAGCTTGCATGGATGGGTATATTCGATTTCCGGCGCGAAGTGCGGCAATGGTCTAGTGCTTGTTGAATTCTGGAAGCCAGCCGAGATGGGCTGCTTCTTCATCGCTCAACGGCTGGTGCATGAGCGTCTGATGCCGAGGCGGGGCAGCGGAGAAGAATCTTTCGATTGCAGCGTCCGTGTACTTAAAATATTTCTGAACGGCGGCGGTAAAGGCTTCTTTGGTGGAATAGCGCTGAGTGCCCATAGCTCCGCCATTGCGGTTAGAGGGAATGAGAGCGATTTGGTAAGTCGGCGTAGAGTTGGGACGGGACTCATCGTCCATTTCGTCTAGGAAAACGTGGTAGTTCTGCATCGTGCCACCTTTCAGCACAGCATATCACCCTTTACGAGATACACGTGAGTGGCCCCAAAAGCGCTGCTCAAACGAGGTCAGTGAGCGTTCGCTAAACCCTAAGAGCATGGGAATGCCTAAGAGGGCGAGGGTCTTTATACCGGCGCAAGGTGTGACAGTAGATGTTGTGCAGGATGCCGTGCAGGCGTTTATGGCGTCGGCGAAGCTTTGATTCTGAATAGAGATAGGAAAAATGGCAAGCAATGCAGAGCCTATTAGGCTGGCGACGACACCAATACCGATACGGCTCAAAATCCTGCGACCATAGGCTTCGAGTTCACCGGAAAGAGTAACGTCGAGTGCTGGCATTTTCGACATTACACTAACGCAGCTACCCGCCGCACCTGCACAGAGCAGTCCAAGAAAAAGTGCGAGTGGAAACCGGAAGGCAAAATGAAAGCCAAGGACAGCTAGTGCTATCAGGATGACGGTCGGCCAAAAGAGCCAGTGAGTATAACGGCGCATCGTTCTTTCATAGTCGTCCGTGTACTCTGACCAAGAATCGCTTTCCTCGAAGAGGGCGCGTAAGGCGGCGCGCGCCGCATCCGGATTGGTATCGGCCTTCTCCAACTTCTTACCGAGTGAGGCCCGCAGCTTGGCAATCACCGTCTTGGGAACGTTCCATTCCTCTATGAGATCGATGAGCAGAATGCCCTCGTCCTGTATCTCCACAACGGGGCAGAGATAAGCTCTGAATTGCCCCTGCGACTCCGCGTCATCGCTTAAGTCATCAAGATCGCCAGTATGGGTGGCTATTTTGGCGCTCTCCTCAATTTCCGCGAGGCGTCTAAGCACCTCTGCCAAGAGCGTATTGTTGGGATCGTCGTCGGCCCTGCGGGGGCGTTGGGCCATCATCTCAACATTGATTTGTTCCCCACGAATGTTCGATAAGACTTCTACGCGGCGTTTCTCAAGCTTCCACTTCTTGTGCCAGCCAGGGAACCACCACCACCACCATTCACGCATTCAGGAACCTCCGGGGCGGCGGCGTCCCGCCGCTTGGGTTTCAGTGACCGAACAGGGCCTCCAGGTCACGGCGACCATGCACGACGCGAAGGATTAGCGCGTCTTCGTTTTCGACACTGTAAACAATGACATACTCGCCCACCGTCACGCTACGGTAGCCGGGGCCGAAATCGTCATCGCGGGCGCGTCCGATATAAGGGAAACTGGCAAGCGCCAAGAAACGGTCTGTGATGGTGTCAATCAGGCGGTTGGCGATCTCGATACTGCCGCTTTCTTTGGCGACGTAATACCAGATGTCGTCCAGGTCGGCTTCGGCGCGTGGGGCTAGGCGGTGCGCCATTAGCGGGAGGTCGTGAGTTCCGCAAGAAGGCGGGCGCGTCCGCGTTCCTTCACTTCGTCAGCAAGCTGGTGCATGGATTCCTGAGTGATAACGCGGCCTTCCCCACGGGCAAGGGAAGCCCTGGCCTCGTCGAGCGTCAGAAGAAATTCTATTCGTTGCCGCTCGCGCTCTTCCCACAAAGCAAGGGCCTCCTGCACGGCGTCTTGTTCTGAGTGCAGCCGTCCGCTTTCAATCGCGCGGCGGGCAAAGGCCTTTTGATCCGGGGTAAGGTGTACGTCCATAGGTTTCAGGATACGGAAAAGCTGGCGGTGAGGCAACGCCTGAGTGAAAGTGCTTCCGGTCGCTGTCCTCCCGCCCCGCGTTTCCGCTTTTTCGCCCGCTCATCATTTTGTCGAGAGTTTAGCCTGTCCGATGCCCCTGAAAGCCTTGCCAGCCGGGCAGGGAGATTTCGGACTATCGACGAAATGCTTCATTTTGTCGAGAGATACGTGGGAGGGGCGGCGGAACTGATGGCGCTGCTAGACTGCGCCGAGGAAGCGAAACCCTGATGGAGAGTTACAATCAGACTTGTGGCATGATGACGTGAGTGTGTGGGAGGTAAGGAAGAATCGGAATATGGACCCCAATGCGGAACCGCAGGAAACGGAAGTGGTATATGGTATGCGACGAGGAATCCCCGCCAAGCGCATGAAGCAAATTCAAGAGGGATTGCCCCGCTCATTGGAACTTCAAAATCTAAATCCCTGTCTGGTAAACCCACTGGTCGCGCTAGGCTCTAAACAGGAAAAGGTTCGAGCGCATGTTCGGCTTTCTCAAGGCTGGCACCTGCTTAACGAAGCTCGTAGTGCGTTGATTGAGGCGGAAGCCTGTAGGGTGTTCTATGAGGAGTGCGAACCCAATTCCGTCGAGGCAATCTACCGCTGCCGGTTCTATCTCGATGATGCGGCACTGCGGCTGTATTCGAGCTGCGAGCATCTACTTCGAGGCGTTACCTTCTATTGGGGCCTAAGCCTTCAAAGTAAGTCACGGTCGTCCCTCCTCGCCAAGGTTATTACAGCGGCGGAGAAATCGACTCTGCCAGAGGTGAGCGGAGATGTCACAACCAGCCTGCGGGGGCTGACGAAAGACTGGGAAGAGTGCAAAAAATATCGCGACGATTGGGTACATAATGAGCGACCGGGCATAGACGGGCTAGGTTGGGAGGTTTTGTTTAAACCATGGAATGCGGGGGACATACCACCAACGATACTCAAGGCGCTAGGTTTCCCACCTACATCCTCGGGAAAATCTGTCACCCTTGGGACGGGCCGGAAGATCGGCGACCTTCAGCGGGTCGTCAGAAATGTTTACTGTCAGCTCTTCGGCATCTATGAACGCTTGGCACCAATGCTCGGCTGACCGTAAACGCACGCTGCTTTTTGCGACTGACTTATGAGACTTGCAAGTGTTTGATTTCATAGGCTTCGCAGCGAGTCGCGAAACTTACCGATGTTGCTGAAAAACTCGTCGCGTGAAAGCGAGAGGAGCGTGCCGTTGAGGTAGTTTTTCAGCAGCATCGAGCTTTGTGAGACCTGGACCGGCATGGGTAGATTCGGAAAATGATCTCGGTATAGAAGATGTTTATACGCGGTGCCAGCCGTTACCTCGGCGCTACAATCATGGCCGCCCGTTAACAACGCTTGCGCGAAATTGAACGAGGCCTGTTGCTCCGCTTTGGCTGCCCCAGTTGCCTTCCAAACCGAAGGCAAATACCTGCCCGCGTTCGAAGTGATACTCAATCCGAGTCGAGGATCCCCTCCGCACGTCATACCTGCCTGTGAGTGTGCCAATCGGGCCGCCTTGCGTTGGAATGGGCACATTGGCGGGGAACAGATCAAAAGACCCATCCGTAGCGCTATCTGAGGAGATATGGATGTCGATCACAAGGACACCACCCTGCGAGAAGTCCCGCGTGTCGATAGAAAAGACGGTGTAATTCTGGAGACCTCTATCCGGCGCGACTATTGTCGCCACCCGCTCGGAAGAGGGAGCGATCGGGGTGAGCTTTACAACAAATGTCTCGGGTTGGGGTGCAGGGGGTGTTGGTGACGGATGCTTCTGCGGAATGGGCGTGGCGGCAGCGGTGTTGCCGCCAGATTCTAAATCGCCGTCGCCTCGGATTGCCGTTCCCGCATTCGGTTGAAGTGGCTGAATCGTTGCGTCAACGACCCCATCCGAGTTGCCCCCTCCCAGGCCCTCCGGTTCTTGGAGGAAAACTCCCACGTGAATTCCCTGTACGTATTCCCAGTCCCAAGCCAGCCCGCTCGGAACCATCGCTGACAAGTTAAAAACAAGACATCGCTCAATCGTGCAGTTACTGCGCTTCACATCGAATGAGGCGTTGTGGCGCAATCCCATGCAGACCTTGTACTGCTCACCCAGTTTGTCAAGATGTGCTGGCGGCCTACCTTGGGAGGTTACGCTGGCCGCCATTTGCGGGGTAATCTGGGCGCAGGTGCGGGCGGCAATGATAATGTATGCGGATTCCTTCTCATATTTCTGCGGGTCGAGGCCACCGGCCATGACTACGCGCTGCACAAAGCCGGGAAGGGCAGCCGCAAATTCGTCTGCTGTACCCATAAACTGCGGCGTTGCCGGTTTTGGCTTGCGAAGGACACTTTCTGTCGAAGTGTCCTTCAGGATGTCAGTGCAGGAGGGCTTAGTCACCAATTTGTCGAGGCTGCCCACAGGAAGCTTGAAAACGTCCGGACCCACCTCGCCCGACCACTCACCATTCTTCCTCCACAGGTGCTCAAAGTCATAAGGGCCTCGTTCGCCACGGTCGTTCGTCGGCTTGTCTTGCGCCTCTCCCCATGCTTCCCAATTGCCATCGAGTATGTGCCGCGATCTGGACGCTGAGTAATCGCCTTGGATGTTGAATCTTATATCAATGCCGTTCCAGCGATCAGCGGCGCTTGGGGGCACACACACCGGCCTCAACTGAAGGTCTTTGTACTCTGTCAGTCCCTGGCAATTCTTTACGCTCCGGCGCTGACCACCTTCGCGAAAAACATCCGCGAAGGTGCAGGTCAGCTCAGGAAGATCGATAAGGCCAAGGAAGTGGGAGTCTCCGCAGCTTGTAAAAGTGCCCTCGACGAACTGTTCAAACTCTGCGCAGATTTCAGGGCGATATTGTGCAGGGCATTCTCTCGGTTCGCAAGAGTAACCGGACGAGGGAGCTTGGCCATGTGCCGTTGTGCAAAGAGAGAAAATACTAAACAAAAGCATGACAGCGATTCGCCATGCGCGATGCTCGGACGCCGGGATAGGACGCATCCGTTCTTCCTCCTCGCCGCTTGTCTCGGAATGGCGAGGCACTGCCACAGTCGAAGGCTTGGAAGGGTCGGTAGAGGCGACCTTCACAAATGCGATCCTGCCTGGCGGCTCTTTGGCATCGGGAACGGCAGTCAGTATATCAGCTGAGGGGTCAAGTGGGATTCTTTGTCGGCTGCCCCCTGAACACCTACTTGATCGGACGGGCTATCTGCTTAGTCCTAGAAAACACCGAATGGCATTTCGCTCGCTTCGGCAAAGGGTATAAGCCCATCGTGCTGACCAAGCTAAGTCGGTAACCAGAGAGCCAGAGGTTATGTGAATCAAGAAGATAGTTACAAACTATTAGGCTTTCATTAACTATAGTAATTTAAGGGTTGTTGAAAGTATTTAAGATATGGTAGAAGCTATGGTATTCATGATGTATATCCAGGGGCGGCATATGACGGATGAAGACATCACTGGGCTCGCAGAAGAAAACACCTCGCCAATTGGGAATCGGCCTGATTATAAAAAGAGGCTGCAAGTTCAAACTCCGGACGTGCAAGAAGAGCAACAAAAAGAGAAGAAGCGTAGACACGATCAAGCTCCGGTGCAGTATCAAGGGCTTTTGTCCCAAGTCGTTTCGCAATTGTTCTCAGGTTCGTCTTCCAACGATTGGTATGTGCAAGACAAGTACTCCCGCCAGCATTACCAGAAAAGTGGGAATGCTCCGGTCTTTACAGTGCCCCGCGATCAAGAAGTGGCATTCGCATTTGAATTGCCGGGTGACCCCGGAGGGATTGCTAAAGAAGACTCTTACCTCTTCATTACCACCGCTGACCCCTTCTTTGATGCACACGCCCAACGGCATGCCTTTATAGTTCCGAAGAGCGATCCTTCCAAGGTTCATGAGGTCTCGCTGTCGAATATGGGATGGGATACGAAGGTTAAGCACGAAATCTGGGCAACTTTAGGAGGAGAACACAAGCTGGTCACGGGAATGAGTTCCAATACACTTGACGGCCGAAGAGTCAGAGCCTTGGAAAACCCCTGCGAGATTGACGACCTTGTTAGACAGCCTTTGTTTGGCGTCGGTAGCGCTGGTAGCAGCGGTGACAAGAAAGATGACGAATTCTATTATAACGGCGAGTCATGGATCATCACACAAAAAGACTTAGGAACTGGTGTTGTCAGGAAATTTACACAGTCTGGAACCAGCAGCCTTGGCCGTCTGGAAACCTTCCATGACGGAAAGAGCGGGCAGGCGCGGCAGGATTCTTCAAGCAATCTGGTGCCTCTTCCATCCGACATGAAGGAGCATGCCTGGTGGGACATGCAGAACGCGAAAGCAGGTAAGAGCTACGGGGGCTATGTTTATCGCCACGAACAAGCCCTGATGAATCTTGTGCCGGACTTTGCAACGATTAAAGCGCAGAAAGAGGCCAGGGAACACGAACTGGTGATTCAACTAAATGCCCAGGAGGGCCAGCAGCAGAAGCAACACTGGCCGGTACCTTAGCTGTTAGGTTTGCTCTCGGCGGCGGGCAGCTATCTTCCTGTTGTGCTTGTACATCATTCCACGGCGCGAACTGCGGGGGCCGGTAGGTCCGAGGGGTGGCGGTGCTGGCGGAGGCGGGTGCGCGGCCATTTTCCGGCCTTGCGCGAGAGCGGCTTTTAGATCGTCGGTGAGATATTGGGTCGCTTCCGTACCGTTGCGGAAAATTCACGCGGTATTGTCCGGGGGCTTTTTGCAGGACAAGGCCACGCGCCTTCAACTCGTCAGAGGCGGTTTGAAAAGCCGTGGGGTTGTTCATGGCGGTCGTGCTGGTCAAAATCCTGCGACGCCGTTTCCTAGCACATTCGGGACTGACGCTTCAACCTCCGGGGAACAGCGCAAAATAAACCTCCAGCATCCCGATGCGCTTGTAATACTCATACAGTTCGCCTCGGCCCATGCGTTCGGAGGGACGGTTCCCAGGGCGCGGCGATTGAATTGGCGGTTTCGCATGATTTATGGCGCGGTGGAGAAGTCTGTAAACGGCGCGGCCTGATCCGGCGCTTCCGCTTCGTCTCCGGCTGCCTCCGCCCTTTCCGCCCTTGGTGCGTTCTGGTTGTCGCTGGGGAGGTTCGCGAACTCCCCGGCTCGTCATCGTTCCCGGCCACCTCCGCCGCGCTCGCGGTGGTTCCTTTCAACCTCATGTTCCTGCTGTTGACGTTGTTGAGCACGCTCGGCGGTGTATCTGGAAAAGTCGGTGGTGTGTTCCGCCTCGGCTTCGCGTTTGTGTGTGGCTTTCTCGCCCTGGCGTATCTGCTCCGGCGTCAGTTTCGGCGCAAAGATGGATTCGAAGGCGTTGCCGATAAGGTCCAGCGTCTTGCCAACGGCGCGGAGCGGGGCTTTCGTGACAACAGATGGAACCCTGACTATTTTTCCGGCCCTTGTCGGTGCGCCACGGGTTTTCTTGGTGGCGCTCTCAAGCCGGATAGATCGCCAATCGGCAGAGCGTTGTTGCGCCCGCTCCTGTAATGCCTGTTTGGTGGCGTCGATGCCTTGCAGCTTACTCCCGCTGTCGAGCGCCGCTACGAATTTCTTAGCAAGGGACTGGTCCATCTGGTGAACGCGGCGCGGGTGGATGATTTCCCCGTTGCGCCGGTATTCAAGGCGCGGCCCGGTCACAGCCACGATTTCCGCTTCTTTGAAGCGCGGGGCATAGTTGCCTACTGCTTTGGCGAATTCTGCCTCCCTGTGGCTCCGCTCCGCTTCCTGCTTCGTCACCACAGCAAAGGCTATTCCTTTCTCATCGAGCGCGGCGGCGAAAGCTTTGGCGTCCGTCTTGTAGCTCTGACGGGGATTCGGCCAGATAATGTCTGCGTCGAGAGCTTTTGCCCTGTGGCTTTGACGCCAGGCCGTCCAGATATGAGCGGCTGCGCCCTTCAAATTCTCCGGGCGTGTGTCGCGCGTCGCCTCTTTCCCGGCCTTCTCGAAATCCGTCCAGGACTTCCCCTTCGCCTGCGGCGGCATGGCTGGCCATTTTTTCTCCTCCCTACTGCCCGCGCGTTCCGCCCTCTTCGTTTCCGGGTCGATAAACCGTCGGTCGATCTTCTCTTTTTCAATCGCGGCCTTGGCTAAGGCTTCTTCCCATTTGATCTCACGCTGCACGGTGGCGCGGTCGGCCTCAAGCCCTGTTATCTTCCGCTCCTGATGCTGTGCCTTGCCCTGTTCGAGGGTGGGCAAGGCTTCGCGGTCCACATCGCGCATGAAGGCGTTAAGCTCCTTCGTGTTGATGCCGTCGATACGTTTAGCCAGGCTGTGCTCTTTCCCGGCGCTGTCGAGAATCAGCAGACCGCGCCGCCCGGTGACGAGTAGGTAGCCATGCTGTTGAAGTGCGGCCTGAAACGCCCTCCCGTTGTCGCTCTGCTGGAAAAGTTTCGTCACTTGCGCCGTGATGTCGCGCACGTCGATCTTGGTTTGCATGCCGCGATACATCTCCCAGGCCTCCGGGGCGCGTTTCGGTCGCGGTGTTCCCGGCTCCCGGTCGAATGGACCGACAACCCGTTGTAATCCTAACTCCTGCTCGATCTCCCGCGCGGCGGCATGGCAGAGCTTGGCGTCAAGGCCGTCGGGCAACGCCCGCATGTGCTCCGTGTCGATGCGCGACCAGACCACATGCCGGTGTATGTAGCCGTGCTTTTCGTGTTCGACGACGAAGTAGGGTTGGCCCTGATAGCCTCTGTGTTTCTCCAATATCTCGCGGGCTTCCTCCCATCCCTTCTCGGTCAGGCGGTCGTTGGGGCCGGGATTGAGGGCCGCAACCCACATAAAGTTCTTGCAGTTGGTGCCCTGCGCGTGGCCGCGCATTTCGCACATCAGGTCATAGATGTTTTCGGAAGCAAGGCCCTCGGATTTGACGAGGCGGACACGCTCGTTTTCCTGCGTGTCCTGAAAATGCTTGGACCACCACCATGCGCAAGAACGGGAGGCCCCCTTGATAATCACGGCTTAGACTCCTAACGCCTTCTGCGCGTCGGCAATGAACGCGCGGGCTTCCCGGATGGCGGCGGCGAGGTCGTTCCTGTCAACGATCTCGCCACGGTTGGCCCGCTTGAGAAACTGGGCAAGATTGCCGCCGATTCTCCCAACCTGCGCCATGAGCTGCGCCATGAGCTTGGTGTCCGGGGAGGGGCGGCGCACGGCGCGGGTGCGCTGCCGGATCGTGGTTGCGGAGCGAATGAAAGAACTGAGGCTGAGTCCGGCGTCGGCGGCGTTGGCCCGCATCTCGGCACGTTCTTCTGGCTTGGCGCGGACCTTGATGATGCAATTGCGCTGGCGTTTCTCGCTGCCGCTGCTTTTCTTCTTCTTCGGCTTGTCACTCGGCTTATCGCTCATCTGACACCGCTTCCGGTGGTTCTTCCTTGGGGAGGGTCAAGGGGCGGGGCGAAGCCCTCCCCTTGTCGGGTGCACGGGGTGAAACCCCTGCCAAGCGTGTTGGGGATGCCGGGCTGCCGTGAGGCGGCGCGGTGGCCACAACACACAGCTTGTCCGCTGCTCTACATATGGGCGCTTCGTTTTCATGACGCAGACTGAATCCAAGAATCACTGCGGAAGCAAGCCTCCTGTGTGTTGCACACTCGGAACGATTCGGGGCCGTGACGTGAGAAACGCAGGACGCAATGCGTCCCGCGTTTCAGTTGCGAGCGGCGATGGATACCGGAGTCGGGTTGAAGAATGGGTGGGCAGTAGGAAAAAAGATGGGGTTCCGGTCAGGGGTGCCTTACAGGGTATGTTAGGCGGCTTGGTATTCCGGCTGGGCCTGCCTGCGTTATCCATCGTTAGCTGATTAGAAGTAACTGGCGGGAATCAGGTCACAACATTTTTAGATTGCAGGAAAAAAGGGGCAAGGCACCCGTGAGAGCGCCCTGCCCAGTGCGCTACTCGTCGAGAACCAGCATCAGGAATGCCGGGTCTTTGACGTGTTTATGGTGCTCGTCAAAGACAAGCCTGCATGGGAAGTGACAGTCGGCAACGTCCACCACGTCGATAAACTCTACAAACGTACCGTCCGCATTGCGTTGAAAACGTCCGGTTATGGATTTTACTCTCGCCCTGATTTCGGCTTGCATGTCGATCATAGCGGTTACTCCTTGTCCTTGGACTGGGTGCATACGATGCGGCCTGTGACGCTGATACCTTCGGGGATGACAAGATCAAAGCCGTTGCCGGTCTTGTGCGGCCATATCGCCCCGACCTCGCGCCAGACGGCTTTCTTCTCGCTGCCCTCCTTCGGGTTGATGACGACATAGGCGTTGTGTGTTGGTCTGCTCATGGTGTTTTCTCCTTCGTTGATGGGCTGCATGGTCGCAGCCGATGCAACCCCGCCAGCGCGTAATAAAAGGCGGGAATGTCAAAAGCGCTTTAGCGGTATCGCAGGAATCTTGTCTGCGCGAGGAGCGTAACGAGCACGCAACAAGATTCCGAGAAACCACCTTTTGACAGGCACGCCGAACGCGCTAGGGTTTGCATCGGTTCTGCTGCGAATATGCGGCTCCCAAAACACGAAGGCAAGAACACCGGGCAGAGAAACACGGGGGCGTTAGGCAGACCGTAAGGCGGACGTGACCGGGAGCTTTTGAGGGCGAGAGGCTGGCTCTAGGGTCGTGGGGGCGGAGAGCAAAAGCAGCGCAGACTGACGGGGAGAAACAGGGGAGCTAGCCGGAAAGCTAAGGTCACTCCAATGTGGGATGGTCGTTAACCATGTTTTTTGTTTCCCTTTCGGGAGGGTTTCTGCTATGGGTTTCGGACTTTTCAACCAGCATATTGGAAGCGAACTATGGGCAACAAAGCGAATAGCAACCCGAATCAGAACGAGTTTTATCACGTCTGGATAACCCGAGATACCGAGACCGGCGTTGTTGTCAGTGAGTCTTGGCGTCGGGCCGAAAATGGCGTCTGTAGTGACTTGGAGCGATGTGTTTACCGTGATCGAAACACGGGGGCCGTCACGGAAGAGTATTTCGGGCGGGATGACGGATTGATGGCCACCCGGGAGTATGGGCCGCAATTAAGCCGTATCAATCAGTTCCTCAGTGTGTCCAAGGACACGCGCAAGCGACGGGTACGTGCCTCAAGAGGAGCAGAGCCGAGTTAGTCCGCGCGGCATGGCAGCTATTGCGACTGGTTCTCGGCCACCCTGTCCGCCCACTCGCAGTTAATGCGTTTGTCGTGCAGTTTTTGCGGGGTGGCTTCCAAATCCTTGACCTCTGACCAGTCGTCAACGGCTTGGGGATCGGATGGTCCTTCGATCATAATTAGGAAATCTCCGCGTGAGGCTCTGTCTGCGCGTCCCCGGACATGTTTTTCCCAGAGCTTCATCCATTTGCGCGCCAAATACTTCCCGGCAACAGCCGTGCCGCGCTCTGTAAAGCCAGCGACCACAAACAGAACCTGGCGATGCGGCTCCAGGCGTGTATGACGAAAAATAATGGCGTAGTCGCTAACAGCGGGGCCGTTGATGGGCGGCAACATGCGAAGCCAGGAGTCCATATAGGTCGGGCTCCAGTCAACGGGAAGCAGCCGGTGAAAACCCTTCTTCTGCTTGTCGGCTTCTGTAAAGAATCTGGGTGTTTTCTTTCCTTTCAGCAACCTGTCGTGGAAGCACACAGCCTCTCCGGCAGACCAGCTGATGTGCATCCATGGGCCGCAAACGTTGTTTTGGATGGCCTTCGTCGTTTCATCCGTAAAGCCGAGGCCCATTGAAATCTTGAATGAGCATGAGAGATGGCTTATGTCGCGAGTGCGACGGTCGGTCAGGATCAGCTTGGGAGGTGTCAGTCGATGACTCAGAAACTCTTCCTGAATTGCTGTTGCGCCGTTCACGTCCCATGTGTTGACCCATTCACGCGCCTTGTACATGCGGCTTGAGGGTTGTGTAATTTCGCGCCGAAGACGGGCAGGTTTCAGCACTTCATCCATGAGATCGGACTGGACGATGATGATGCCATCGTGTTTCTGAGCGGAGATGCCGTCTCCGAAAAACTCATCGAACGCGGCGGGAATTTGTTCTTCGGTAGGCTGCATGCCGGTTGGAAGTTCTATCGGCAGGGACCGGTGTTTTTCCTCCCATTTCACTAAGAACCTGTAGCCCTTTCCGTGGACCGTTTCTATAAAGTGTGGCTTGCGTGCCTTGTCGTTCAGAGCATCGCGAAGCGCACATATGTGCGTGTCGATGTTGTCGCGCCCGTGAGGGCCTACCCAGACGGCCTTGATAATGTGTTGCTTGAGCACAACCGTTTGCTGGTCGTGAGATAGAAGTTGCTCCAGAACTTCGAGGGTGCGCTGTTCAACCTCAAGTTCCTCTTCGCCGCAAAACAGCCTTAACCGATCTCGTAGTGCGGGAGCGGGAGGCCAGATTTCCAAGCGATACTGCTCGAATCGTTTTTCCACTATCAAGCGTTCGCTCAACGGTCCTCCTGAAGATTGTTCAGAATCGCCGCATTTTATCACTTCAGAAGTTCAGGTCGTGGTTTACGCGCTCTCGGGAGAAGTCCCTCACAATCGCACTCATTAAAAGAAATGTGAGGTGACTTATGAGCCGAACCGAGGAAAGAGACGCACGAATGCAGATGCTCCTGCCGTTCTTAGCCCCGAAGGGTGAAGCTCCGGCGCATGAGCCAGAGGGTGTGGAGCATGTTGAAGAGTCCGGGCCGTCCAGCTCGCCCCTTCCGGCAACCGGGGCGGCGCAACCTCTCGCAATCAATACATGGGTGGCCAGGCACGAACATGAGCTGTCGCAGACCGGGCCGGACGGAACGTACGGCTGGCTTGACGGCCCCGATGGGTCTTCCCGGTGAGTGAGGTGCATTCAATGGAAAACAACGGAACGAACAACGGGCGCATGGGACTTTTGAAAAAGCGCGAAGCCGAGATACGGGCCCAGATCGCAGCGGAGCAAATGCGCGTAGCTCGTCGAAAGGCGAAGGACGAGGCGAAGCTATTTACAGTCGTGGGCCGTGCACTGGCGAAGTTCGCGGCAGACTCGCCGGATTTCCATCTGATGCTGAAACAAACATTACAAATAGCCGTGACGGACGAACGGGAGCGGCAGTTTCTCGCCGCTTGCGGGTGGCTCTGAAGACGGGCGATAGGAAGAAAGGATTTTATGGAGTGGGTGGTGCTTTTCATCTCGCTGCTGGTTTTGCTGCGGTGGGCGGAAAATTCGGCACGGAAAAAACGGATCAGGCAGGCGTTTAAGTTCAACCCAGCGAATGCGCACGGCGCGGCAGCTTTCGCGGGCAACAAGGATCTGAAAAAAGGCGGCCTCTTCAAGGGCAAGGGCGTGCCTATCGGCTATTCGCCGGACGGTCGCCACGCGCTGCATTATCCGGGCTTCGGCCATCTTCTGGTCGTCGCTGCGGCCCGGATGGGAAAAGGCGCAACCTTGCTCGTGAATGCGCTGTTGTCATGGCGTTTTTCCTGCCTTGTAGTGGACCCCAAATGTGAAAACGCCTGTATAACTGCGCATTTTCGAAATCGGCGTTTTGGTCCGGTGTTCATCATCAACCCGTTTGGCATGTTCCTCAAGGCTCTCAAAGGCTTGAAGCAGGCGCACTTCAATCCGATGGATGTTCTTGATGTCGCGTCGCGGGCCTTCCATGCGGGTTGCGACAAGCTGGCCGCCGCGCTGGTTTGGGATGAAGGGCGCGAAGGCATTCACTTCACCACGGCGGCGCGAATGCTCGTCTCCGGTGTCATTGCGGCGCTGAAACGGCACGGGGCAAAGCATGAAAAGAATCTCGCGGCGGTGGCGAGAGTCATCAGCGGCGACGTGTTCAAGTTCTGCCGCGAGATGGTGCAGTTAACAAACGATCCTTTCATCGTCCAGAAGCTTGGGCGCTTCGCCGCTGCCGGGGCTGAAACCAGCCGCGAAGTGATGGATGTCGTAAGTACCGCCATAACTCAGCTTGGATTTATCGGCAATGCGGCCATAGCGGAATGTCTCAGCGGCTCTTCCGATTTCCGGTTTTCGGACCTCAAGAGGAAACCGGGGACCACTGTTTATATCTGCCTGCCTCTGAACATGCTCGATATTTGCGACAAGTTCTTCAGGCTCATCCTGGAAACGTTTCTATTGGATGTGTTGAACGAAGGGCAACGCGGCAAGGGCAAGCCGGTTTTGGCAATCATCGACGAGATGGCCCAGCTCGCTCCGCACATGAAGAGCCTGGAAAACGCCATGGGAATGGCAGCGGGCGCAGCGGGCATTCAACTCTGGTGCGTGTTGCAAGACCTTTCGCAATTGAAAGGCATGTTCGTCAACACGTGGGAAACGTTCATTCAGAATTGCGGCGTCACTTTGTGGTTCGGCGCAAGGGACCAGACGACGCGGGAATATGTTTCGAAACTGAGCGGCACATGCGAAGTGCTGAGTCAGTCGCGAAGCACCACGATTGACCGGCGCACGGGTGAGCCGGTTGTGAACGATAGCGCAACGCAATTCGGAAGACCCTTGCTGCTGCCGCATGAAGTGGGCGAATTGGCGCCGGACGAGATGATCGCCTTCGTTGAGGGCGTGCATGGCGTCATTCGCGCCAGGAGGAAATTTTACTTTCGCGAGTTCCGGGGCTTCCGCGACAACCCTTATTTCAAGCGGAGCACTGGATGGCTGAAAACACTTTTCGTAAGGTAACGAGGTGAATCATGGCAACAGGAAGAAGTGGCAACGATGGAACCGGTTTCGATGATGGCAGCGCGGCGAAATTGGCCGAGCTTGAACTTGAGAACGAAGAATTAAAGCAGCGGCTTGCGCAACGCGAACATGATGCGGCGGAAATTGCGGATGCGCTGGAAGCGGCGCAGGGGAATGGCGGGCGCGATAACTCGCACTGGAAACCCAAAACATATCTGATTGGGCTTGGCGGGTTCATCATGTTTCGCCTGTATGTGTCCGTGTGGTTGCCGCTGGACGGTTTTCCGGGGCTGGTGGACGAAGTGCTGTTTGTAGGCTTCTGTTTCATTCTGCTCGGGAAATGGCTACGGGCTGAACGCGGAATCAACGCAGGCATTTACGTTGTGAAGATTCTTGTGATGGCGCTTGGCCTCTTCGTGACGGCGCTGATCGCAAGCGAAAGCCGGGTATTGCAAGGGAAGATGGAGCCGATTCTTGCTCCCTTCTGGGCAATGCTGTGGATGCTTGGGTTGATGGCCGTGATGCTGTCGCCATTCTGTGAATGGGCTGCAAAAAGCATTACGGATTTCGTGCAGCACCCGGTTGAAACGAGCCGCGAGCTGTTCACGCACGAAAACGACTTATGACGGATGCAGAAAAGATCGACCGCGCCCTTGCGGGAATCAGGGCGCAAAGCGGTGGCCGTGCGGAAAATGAGTACGTTTCCAAACGCGACCTCCCGCAACGTGAAACACGCCCGCAAGGGGAGAAGGAACGGTCGCCCGACTGGTACAACCGCGTCCAGCCCGCGAGCAATGAGCGGAGCAACTGGAGCGGAAGCGGCTGGAGCGGCGGCAGCATGGGCGGCCATAACTGGTCGGGCGGAAGGGACAGGTGAGATGTCGAAAGAGCTTGTGAAGTGGAAACCTCCGGCGAACGGCGCGGGTCGAAAGGTCGATGAAGCCCTGGCGCGGATCAGGCGTTCCGAGGTTGTTATTCGAAACGCCGAGCCTTCGGAAATCAGGGTTCGCAAGCCGGAAGTGTTCGGTCAGGGAAAACCCGGCGAAGTGCTGGACCTGCCGCGTGTTTGCGCCTTGCATGACAAGCCCTACTCGGCGCGGTACATCAGGGGCCGCAACGGGCATTTTCACTATGCGCAAACAGTGCGCGTTACGGAAGCCCTGTATCTGTCGCAATACGCGGAATGCGGCAATGCAAGGCAGGAATTGCCCGGAGATGATTTGGGCGATGAAACCTGCCCATGGTGCGGAGCATCGGGATTTGGCGCGGTTCGGTGTGGCAGGTGCAAGACCGATATTTGCTACGGCAGAACGGTGTCGGGGTATTTCAGATGCCGTCCTTCTTGTGGGCATGAAGGAAAGATTGTGCGAAGCAATCACCGGCTGACGGGTCTTAGACCGTTCTCGGGGGCTGGTGGTTTTTCGGTCGGGGGTTAGTTTCGGTTCATGGTTGCGGACCAGTCGATCATCGGGGCTTGCGACGAATCGGGCTATGGATGGGACGAGGAGCAAGAAAATTTCGCGTTCTATTGGCCCGTGGCGCGTTCGGCGAGTTTGGCTGCCTCGGTATCCCCGTTTTGGGGAATGCCGTTGGAATTCGATCAGGCGGGCCAGGGCGTCGATTTTCGGGGGCTGGTTCGGATGGGCGTGTTTGGGTACGATGCCGCCTGCTGCGCGGTGACGGTAGGTGGGCAGTAGGAAAAAAGATGTTTGATACGGAACTGGAAAGCTTCAAGAACGGGCTTGATCTCCGGGCCTATGCAGCGGAGCAAGGCTACCAACTGGACCGCAAGGAAAGCTGGCGCGGGTCGAGCGTCATGCGCCACCCGAACGGAGACAAGATCGTTATCAAGCGCGGCTCCGATGGTCACTACGTCTATTTTTCAGTTCGGCAGGACAACGATAACGGCTCGATTATCGACTTCGTACAGAACCGGCAACGCCTGAGCCTCGGCGCTGTACGCAAGGAACTGCGGCCATGGATCGGTATGCCCTCCTCTCAGCTCCCCGCCTTTCCTCCGCTTGCGAAAAGTAGCAAGGATCGGATGCGGGTCGAAACTGAATACGCGAAGATGCAGGACGCTCCGCGCCATTCCTATCTTGAGAACGAACGCGCCCTGCCCGCCTCGTTGCTTGGGCTTGAGCGTCTTGCCGGTCGGGTCCGCATGGATGCGCGAGGCAATGCTGTCTTTCCGCACTTCGACGGTGACGGACTCTGTGGTTACGAGATAAAGAACAAGGGCTTCACGGGCTTCAGTTCGGGCGGAACAAAGGGACTTTGGTTGTCACACTCCCTGCCCGACGATAACCGGCTCGTGTTCTGCGAAAGCGCGATTGATGCGTTGAGCTATGCGGTGCTGTTTCCCGACGAGCGTACTCGCTATGCCTCGATTGGCGGCAAGCCGAATCCGGGGCAACCGGAACTTATCAGGGCGGCGATTGCGCGTATGCCTTCCGGCTCGGAAATCATCGCGGCCATGGATGCGGATGCGGACGGCGGCAAGCTGGCGGAGGTCGTGGCTGTCCAGCTTTCGGGCCGTGAGGATCTGTGTTTCAAGTTTCAGGAGCCTTTCGGCTTCAAGGACTGGAACGATCAGCTTCGCGCAAAGCCGAGACCGTCCCTTCCCTGCCGCCGTGAGGAGCCTTCGGTGGCCTGACGGCTGACGAAATACGAAAGTCATTTCGTCCGGGACGTGCACGTTGAATATACTGCCAATTACGGAAAAGCAAGGCGGGCTTGACCAGCAAGGAGGCTGGCAAGACATGGCTCGCCGACGTTATCAGAAAGGCAGTATCCGCAAGCGCGGCAAACGGCATCCGGTATGGGAGCTTCAGTGGTGGGCGGATTACATCCAGGCGGACGGAAAGCTCGCCCGAAGGCGGGAGTCCACGATCCTCGGTTATGTGTGCGAGACTACACGGCGGCAGGCTTCGAAGCTCGCCGAAGAGCATCTGCGCCCGCTGAACATGGGGAAAGTGACGCCGTTATCGAGCGTGACGTTCGGGCAATTCGTCGAGCGTCATTTCGTCCCGAATTTCCTGCCGACTCTGAAACTTTCAACCCAGAAGCGTTACCGCCAAACTCTCGACACTCATCTTTTACCTGCCTTCGGCGATACCCGGTTATGCGAAATCGGGAATCTCGATGTGCAGCGTTTCGTTCTTCAGAAAATGCAACATGGACTTGGCTGGGAAACCTGTTCGCATCTCAGAAACCTGATGTCCAGGGTTTTCGGGATGGCGAAGCGGTGGAATTTCTTCGCCCTCGACAACCCGGCGCAAGGCGTGGAATTGCCGGAAAAGAAGGCGGTGCGGGAGAAGCAGGTTCTCAGCCCGCAGCAAATCCGGGCGCTTTTGATGCTCCTGAAAGAGCCATGCAGGACGATGGTTCTTTTGGGGGTGTTGACGGGCTTGAGGGTAGGGGAAATTCTCGGGCTGCGCTGGAAGGACGTAGATTTTGTGTCCGGCCAGTTGCGAGTTGAGCAAGCGGTATATCGGGGCAGCATTGGTTCCCCGAAAACGAAGGGCAGTCGGCGCGTGCTTCCATTGCCGGAAGCCGTGCTGGTCGCTTTACGTGGCCGACATGGGTTGACCTCGGAAGATTCCCTGGTGTTCGAGACACACGAACACACGCCGTACAGGGACAACAACCTGCTTCATCGGGAGTTGAAACCTGCGGGCGTGAAGATCGGCGCTCCGTGGTTAAGCTGGCATACGCTGCGGCGAACCCACGCAACGCTGTTGCAGGCAGCTGGCGGCTCTCTCAAGGATGCGTCAGCGCAGCTTGGCCACAGCAAGCTATCGACGACGCACGAAATCTACACTCAACCCCTGCCCGCGCATCAGCGCATGGCGGTTGAGCAGCTCGCGCAATTGGTGACCAATGGTGACGAGTTGCGGCAGAGCGCTGCGTAAGAAATGCTCTCAGACCAATAAACTGAATGAGATAAATGGTAGGCACGAGGAGACTCGAACTCCTGACCTCTACCGTGTCAAGGTAGCGCTCTAACCAACTGAGCTACGCGCCTACGCCGGCGGGACCATGTTTATTCTAACGGGCTGCCGCCATGGGAGCAAGCACTGCCATTGCGGCGCTCGCCAAACGCTACATAACCAACCAGCGAAATCCGGTTTTCGGAGCTCCGAAGCCCTGAGGCTAGACTGCAGAGAGTCACTTCGAGGTACGTCGGGATTGAAGAGCGTGTGCGAGAA
Organism: uncultured Acidobacteriaceae bacterium; assembly: GCA_963794545.1. Lineage (GTDB taxonomy): Bacteria > Acidobacteriota > Terriglobia > Terriglobales > Acidobacteriaceae > Bog-257. The sequence goes on along the minus strand of CAWCEH010000003.1, from coordinate 455,690 downwards.
CCAAACTTGGTGTCTGCCAGTCGACTAAATTGGTCGTCGTCTCCGCCGCCAGAAGCGCCTATCGCGGAAGTCTTGCTGCCAGAATCGTCGTGGCTTGTCGGCGTCCCAGGAAAAGGCACCCTTGTGCACGACGATATTCGGTTTGCCACCATCTCCCTCCAAGACGATGCTGACTATATCGAAGCGACAGGGCGGTGGCAGAGCGCCGGGGATGCGACGAACATATCTTCGGGCAACCGATAGAATGTGACGCCGCTTGCTCCGATCGACTGCCGTCACAGGTGGCGCGAACCCCGCGCTGGTTCGGGTCTTCACCTCAATGAAGCAGAGGGTGCCACCGTCCCAACCAATCAGATCGATCTCGCCCCGGTCATACGGGACGCGAAAGTTTGCGGCAATGATTGTGTAACCCAGGCTCCGCAAGTGCAGGTACGCCTCGAGTTCGCCGCGCTTGCCGGTCAGCAGGTGTTTAGGCTCGCGCGCGGGTAAGTGACGGTTGGCGAATTCCAGACCGCGGACGACGAACTTGGTCAGCCACACCATGGAGTCGAGTAAAGTGTCCGATCACCCTGAGTCTAATGGTTTCCAGCTTCCGCCGTGGTGACGAGCATCACCTGAAGGCGTGCTGGGGAACGAGCATCCCGCCGTGCCTTGGGAAATTGCGTTACATGGTTGCCAGCCGGAGATAAAGCCGTCAGAATCGAATAGGCGCCGGAGGAACATTCTTCAACATACCGACTTGTGACGCCATCTGCCGGCATGGTCGCGTCAGGTTGGAGTAATCCACCGGAAAGGTTCACGTGGAACATCTGGGTACAGTAGACATCTTGTTCGGGGTAGCCACTTGAAGAGTCAATTCTGGTCTGCGCCAAACCAGATCACCCTCCTACGCCTCATCTTCATTCCGTTTGTCATCATTACGGTAATCGACGGGCAGTGGCTTTGGGCGCTCGGACTTCTGGTGGCCGCTGGATTGAGCGACGCCCTCGACGGATTGCTGGCGCGGGCCTTGCACCAGCAGACCATGCTTGGGCAATATCTGGACCCCATCGCCGACAAGCTTTTGCTGAGCTCGTTGTTTCTGGTGCTTTCGTTCGTCAGAAAGATCCCGTGGAAGTACACCATCCTGGTGTTCAGCCGTGACCTGTGCATTGTCGCCACTGCCGTCGTTTTGTATGCCACGGTGGGGTTTCGCGACTTCCGCCCCAGTATTTATGGGAAGTTGAACACCGGCTGCCAGATCGCCGCTGTCTTCTTCGTTGTCCTGGCACAGGTGCTGCGCGTGCCTTGGGTGCTGTACGGGGAAACGTTTTTTCTCTACGCAACCTTCACGTTCGCGACAGTCTCGGGTGTCCACTATGTTCTGATTACGGGACAGCGCTTACGCAAACAGGACCAGAAGCCGGCCGCCTAGCCTGAAGTCCGGAACGAGCACGACCCTAAGCTGCACTATCTCAGCTTCATGACCACCAGTCGCAACCACCGTCTGCAAGTGATCGTCGCGTTTGCACTGGTGTACGTGTTCTGGGGTTCGACTTACCTGGCAATAGGCATTGCCGACGACGAGCATCTTCCTCCCGCTGTGATGTGCGCTCTGCGATTCTTGATTGCAGGTCCGCTGATGCTGGCCGCATGTGCCGCCATGGGTCGCACCGTTCGCATCACCTTGAACGAGGCGGTCCGGCTGGCGACAATCGGCTGCCTGTTGCTGGTTGCTGCCAATGGAGGTCTGGCCTGGGCAGAACAGTGGGTCCCAACAGGACTAGCTGCACTGATCGTAGCAGTTACGCCGATCTGGTTCATGGTGCTGGAGACCTTCGTTTTCCGCGGAGACCGGCTCTCACGGCGCGGTTTGATCGGGCTGGTGCTCGGTATCGCGGGCATCGCGATTCTCTTCTGGCCCAAGTTTGCCGACCGCAGTGCACTGGGCACAATGCAACTGGTCGCTTCCGGCACTCTGCTGTTCTCCTCGATGAGCTGGGCCGTCGGCTCGGTGCTTTCGCGCAAGTGGCAAATGAAAGTTGACCCATTCACCGCAACCGGATGGGAAATGTCTTTTGCGGCGATCGGCAATGCGCTGGTCGCGTTGGTTACGGGCCAGCAGCACCGCATTGTGCTGACTTCCCGCGCACTGATGGCGGTGCTCTACCTGGTGGTTTTCGGGTCGTGGGTCGGTTACACAGCGTACATCTGGTTGCTGAAGCATGTATCCACGCAGAAGGTGGCAACGTACGCCTACGTAAATCCCATCGTCGCAGTCTTCCTCGGATGGCTGGTGCTTCACGAGAGCTTCGATGGATACATATTTGCCGGAAGTGTAGTGATCATCGCCGCCGTGGCATTGGTCACCACCGCGAGAGTTCACACTGGCGAGGCGGGCGAGCAAGCGGTAGGATTGCCCGAACTGGAGTCGGAGGTGTAGTTCCGCGCGGGTTTGCTCGGCTCGGGGAAGGCCTTTGCGATTGGTAACCGCACATGATTCCCAGAATGGATCTCTACCGAACATTTGGAAGGGCACCCCCCTCCCCCTCTCACTTGAGGAACTCTTTCTGACTCATCGTCACCATCCTTCGAGGGCGACAAAGTCTCGTTTCAGTTAGGGGGTGACATTATCTTGGAGCATCTACAGCAGCCACCGCTCGTCTCGACCCGCCCGCAATGTCGGCGTACACTCTAGTTGCCCCTTTACGCCGAAGACATGCCTTAAACATTCCCCTCCATAAGGAGATCTTTGTGAATTCACGAATCCGTACCGCATTCCTGCTATCCGCTGCCGTTCTTCTATTCCTTCAACTCGCGGTGGCGCAAGCGCCGATGGGACCGGCGCCGTTTTCCGCCGACATGCAAATGACCTCCACTCGCAACGCTAACGATCCCCGTGACATGAACGGGAAGATTTACTTTGGCCAGGGTCACATGCGCATGGACGTGCAAGGTGGCGGCCCCGGCGGCGGCCAGAGCATGATCATCACTGACTTCAAGACCCAGACCACGGACATTCTGATGCCAGAACAACACATGTACATGGAGCATCGTGCCGGCGACATGCCGGGACGCCGGCGCCAGGGCTGGGCGGACATTAAGCCGCTTGCCGATCCCCACAATCCCTGCGCTGCCGATCCGGGTTCAACTTGCAAGAATATGGGAGTCGAAGAGGTCAATGGCCGCACCTGCGACCACTGGCAGATCACCGACAAAGAAGGCAAAGTCTCGAACGTGTGGGTCGATCAGAAATTGCATTTTCCCATCAAGACCGTCTCTGCGGATTCGACCTGGGAGCTGACCAATATTAAGGAAGTCGAACCTGACGCCAGCTTGTTCCAAATTCCTCCCGGCTATAACAAGATGGACATGAGCGGCATGATGCAGGGCATGCATCCGCCCCAGCAGTAAAATTTCGTTCCTGAGTGCGCGGCGGCGGAAACGATTCCGCTCCGCTTTTATTCTGCAGGCTGCGAGATAAGGTCCTGCCAGGGCTTCAGTTCGTCTACAGCTATATCAGGCATTAGCTTTCTTGGCCCTTGGCAGCCTCAGCAGGCGAAGTTTGGGAACGCGCTCAAAATGCTCGAACGTCGGCGGTTACGAGCACATGCTGGCCTCCTGTGAGGGCAGCGGCGAAGGCGTCAGCGTAAGGGATGTTGTACTGAGCCTTAAGTCTCGCAGCGCGCAACGCGTCTTCGAGTGCTACCCCGACTAACGAGACCGGCACCTTACCCAGCATCTCGGTCATCAGTTTGTCAGTCTTGGTCAGTCCAATATGCTTAACGAGTGTGTAGTAAACTTCGCCCCAATTGATGACTGACATCATTACCTCCGTGTCAGTGGCAAGGGCTGCCTTGAGCACGCTCGCGACGATGTCAGCGCCGTCGCCACCGGAGAGGTAACGATAGAGTGCGCTGGCATCCAGGATGTGAATCCTCATCGAACTTCCCGGTCTGCGTCGTGTTCGATGTCGGACGGCAGGTTTAGATCGGCCAGAATGCCACGGTAATGGTCGATGTCAGCTTCGTATTCTGGATAGATAGCAATACCGCCTTGAATGCGTGCGAACCGGACTCGAGTACCCTGCCCGATTCGAAAAACACGGCGCAGCTTGGCCGGGATCACCAACTGGCCTTTAGACGTAACCATACCTTCCAGTTGTTTCATATCTTACATTCTAACACAAAAAGTAAGACCTTCCCTAGTGGGAGGTGGCCGCGCAGTATCATGTTGGCGTTGAACCAGACGCCATGCCAAGGATGAGTTGACCGTGACAGGGGGTCGTATAGCCTGCAAGTTCGGTTGGTTTGCGCCAAAGTCGCTAAGGCCAGCACCGGATGGCCGGGTTTGGGCCGAGAACAACTTGGTGGTTTCGGGCGGTCAATCTTGAATCCAATCGTCGTCCCCATTGATGTGTGCCTTGTCACCACCTTGCTTTTCAATAACATAGCCCTGTGATCCAGCTCACCATTCAATGTTCGATACTGCCCGCTGACCCGCTAAATCTGCCCACTTGCTCTATCTTGGTTGGCCCTTTCGACCTCCGTCCACTAGCCTAGTAACTGTATAGAAGTGTGGAACTTGGCCCCGTGATCGTGGGGTGAGCCATCTTTATCCAATTCGTTCATTTCTCTGAGTACGAGAGGCGTAAATGCATAAGCCGGTTAAGTATGTTGAGAAAGCCGTCACCGTTGCTGCCAAAGGCGCATGGGCTGTCTTCGACAAGTTCAACAGCATCAATCCCAATCCTTCGTTTACGCCCAAGTGGTCCGATAAGCCCCTCTTGAAGTCGTACCAGAAGTCCAAACCGCCGCTTGGTTGGCCGCGCGCCACCGATTCGCTGTGCCCCAAGTGCGTTCCGCAAATTCGCCAGGAGATCATCGACGGCAAACTGCCGCTCGAAGTTCTGATGAATGAGAAGGCCGGCGAGATCAAGGCTCAGATCGTCGAGCGCGATGGCAAGATCCTGATGGTGAAGGACTGCCCCATCCATGGCCACTTCGAAGACGTCATGGCCATGGACACCGCGTTCTTCAAGCACCTCGAGGACGTTTTCCCGGGCCGCGACATCCGCGCCCACAACGACGAGAAGCTGCATCATCACGGCAGCAGCACCGTGCTGCACGGCCGCGGATCGGTGCTGACCATCGACTTGACCAATCGCTGCAACATGATGTGCGATCCCTGCTTCATGGACGCCAACCAGGTTGGCTTCGTCCATGAGTTGACCTGGGATGAGATCAAGACCATGCTCGACAACGCCATTACCATCAAGCCGCGCCGTCAGATGTCAGTGCAGTTCTCTGGTGGCGAGCCTACCCTGTCGCCCTACTTCCTCGATGCGGTCGCCTACGCTCGCAAAGTCGGCTACAACAGCGTGCAGGCGGCCACCAATGGAATTGAGTTCGCCAAGAGTCCCGAATTCGCCAAGCAAGCTTTTGAAGCGGGTCTGCGCTATGCCTACCTTCAGTTCGATGGCATCGGCAATGCCGCCAACTCGCACCGCCTGGTCGGCAATCTGTTCGACGTGAAGTTGCAGGCGATCGAGAACCTGCACAACGCCGGCGTCGAGATTGTGCCGGTCGTTACCATCGTCAACGATCTGAACAACGAGCAGGTCGGACGCATCATTCAGTTCGCGCTCGACAATCCCAAGCGCATTTCGTTCCTCTCGTTCCAGCCGGTATCGTTCACCGGCCGCGATGAAGCCATCACCGACGAGCGCCGTCATGCGCAGCGCTACACGCTATCTCATTTGGCGCACGACGTGAAGAGCCAGACCGGACTGGGTGAGCCCGTTCGCGACTGGTTCCCCATCTCGTTCATGAGCACCTTCTCCGATTGGGCCGACCTGGTTCACGGGCCGGACAAAGACTGGGGCGCACTGAGCTGCGGCTGCCACCCCAACTGCGGCGTCGGCATGGCCGTCATGATCGACAAGGAAACCAAGGAAGCGGTTCCGGTCACGGCGTTCCTTAACGGTGACACCATCGCGAAAGACATCGCCAAAGTGAACGACGCAGCGCGCGGCAAGTGGATGTCCATCGCGGGCATGACGCTGGCGCTGCTGAAGAACTACGATCCGTTCAAATCGCCGAAACACTTCAAGTTCACCGACTTGCTGAAGAAGTTCGACAAGACCTTCGGCGCGACTGGCAAGGACTACGGTAAAGTCAGCGGTGATCGCACCGAGACCGATATCGAGCGCCGCCGTCGCGATCGCTGGAACTTCCTGTTCATCGCCGGCATGTGGTTCCAGGACTTGTTCAACTACGATTTCCGCCGCACCGAGCAGTGCATTATTCCCTACGCCACACAGGAAGGCGAGATCAGCTTCTGCGCCTACAACACCGGCGTGGGCTGGCGCAACATTGTCGAGAAAATGCACATGACGGCAACTCTGACAAAGTGGTACGAAGAGCATGGCCGTCACGAGATCTTCGCCGGTGGTAAGAAGGTTGGTCTCGAAACCACGGCGCACACGCTCAAACTAGTGGAAGACCACGTGAACGCCGGAGCCAACCACACGCTCGACGATCTCGGCATCGCCAAGAATGCCCGCCAGGAAAAGTTCAAGGCCCGCGATGAGCGCGTAAAAGCCGAAGCCGAGAAGGCTCGTATGCTGGCGCTCTACAAGGAACACGTCCTTGGAGAGAAACCCGTAGTCAACGACGGATTCATACCGCTGGGCAACATCGGCGGCATCAATCCCGCGGCGCCAGCAGTAGAAGAGCGCGAAGCGGTGTACGGAGACTAGTTAGTGGTCAGCGCTCAGTAATCAGCATTCAGCCAAACTAACCGGTCGTATTCGCGGCCGGTTTTGTTTTGGAGCGCAAAGCGGCAGGATGAGCGAAGGACGGGAAGCCCTACAGAGGCCGGCTACACATTGGCCGGCTACACGTTCTGACCCAGACGCGCCACCATACTTGTCATCCTGAGCGGAGCGCCCGCAAAAGACTTTCCGACCCGCGCCCTTTGCGCTCGTTGGGGTGATTGTGCGGGTCGGGCGGGCGCGTAGTCGAAGGATCTGCGGTTCCAACCGGTCGCACCAGCGGCCGGTTTTGTCTTGGCGTCATGATTCACGACGTTCGGGTGATGCGGGCCGTCACAAATTGTGTTGCGACGTTGTATGGTTTTGCCACAGTGGAACGAAGCACGCAAGATCAGCCCCGAATGGGGCGGAAGAGCAGCCCAGCGCTTCATGGCTGGGTCATTCCCTTTCCGTAGACTGAAGGCAGGAAGCTTTGAAGGGGCACGGCTTCAGCCGTGCCGTTACCTGTGCCTGGAGAGCTGGGCTTCAGCCCCTGAGGGAGATCGCACCCCGTTTCAACACCCGAAGTCCCTCAGTGGCTAAAGCCACCATAACGATAGCAGTTTACGGCACGGCTGAAGCCGTGCCCCTTCAAACCGCGAGAACTCATGACTAATCCAGTTCCAGCGCTGGACGGGGTGGAATACAAGACGCAGTCCCGTAGGGACGGCAGAGCTCTGCACGCAGAATAACGATGTCACGCAGGCTACTTCCCCTTGAACTGCGCGGGCCGTTTCTCCAGGAAAGCGCGGGTGCCTTCGTTCTTGTCTTCGGTGGCGCAGCAGACGGCGAACAGCGTGGCCTCCAGAAATAGTCCATCCGCCAACGTCAGATCGAAGCCGCGATTTACCGCCTCCATCGCATACTGAATGGCCAGGGGCGCATTGGCGATGATCTTGGCGGCGATCGCCTCGGCGCGCGCGATCAGCTCCGCCTGCGGAACGACCTCGTTCACCAGGCCAATGCGATAGGCTTCCTGCGCCGTGATCATCTCGCCGGTGAGGATCTGCTGCATTGCGAGTCCTTTGCCCACCAGTCGCGACAACCGCTGGGTACCGCCGTAGCCGGGAATCAGTCCCAGCTTCACCTCAGGCTGGCCCAGCTTGGCGTTGTCGCTCGCCAGACGCATGGTGCAGGCCATCGCCAGCTCGCAGCCGCCGCCGAGCGCGAATCCGTTGATGCAGGCAATCACCGGCTTGCCAAGATTTTCGATGGCATCCACGATGGCTTGCCCGCGATGGGTGTACTCCTTCGCTGACACCGGTGTTTGCTGCGACAGCTCGCTGATGTCGGCGCCTGCGACGAAGGCCTTCTCGCCCGCGCCGGTCAGGATGACAACGCGGATGTCGCCATCCTCCTTCGCGTCAGCGAAGACGCTCTTCAGCTCCTGCATGGTGGCCATGTTCAGCGCGTTGAGCACCTTCGGCCGGTCAATGGTGATGTAGGCGATCTGGTTTTTCTTTTCGAACTTGATGTTTTGGTATTCGGTCATTTGCTCTCTCGTGGGATCGATTCGTCTATAGTGATGTCCGCCTGGGGACAGATTCTTGAATTGTCATTACGAGTGGCCTTCAGGCCGCGAGGAATCTGCTGTTTCGTCAGGTCGAGGCCGCCAACGTAAAAAGCAGATTCCTCGCTTCGCTCGTAATGACAACTCTCAAACAATAGGAACGAAATACATTCGCTGTTACACAAACTTTCCCGGCACCGGGTTTTTCGGGTCGGTGTAATCGTAGAAGCCTTTTCCAGTCTTGCGGCCGTACCAGCCCGCCAGCACCAGCCTCCTCAGCAGCGGCGGCGAGGCAAAGCGCGGCTCCTTGAATTCGTCGAACATCACGTGCGTAATGTAATACGTCGTGTCGAGACCGACGAAGTCGAGCAACGTGAATGGCCCCATCGGATATCCGCAGCCGAGCTTCATGGCTTCGTCGATGTCGGTAATAGAACCGACCCCCTCTTCGTAAGCGCGAATTGCGTCCAGCAGGTACGGCACCAGCAGCCGATTCACGATGAAGCCGGTCTTATCGCTGGTGCGCACCGGCACCTTGCCCAGCTTTACGGCGAACTCATAAGCCGTGTCGTACACCTCCGGTGCGGTCGCGATGGTCTTCACCACCTCCACCATCTTCATCATCGGGACTGGATTGAAGAAGTGCAGGCCGATGAAGCGCTCTGGGCGCTTGGTCGCGGTCATTAACTCGGTGACCGAGATCGACGATGTGTTGGTGGCAAAGATCGCATCCTTTTTGACGATGGCGTCGAGCTGCACGTAGGTCTTGCGCTTCTCTTCGACGCTTTCGATGATGGCCTCGACGACGATGTCGCAGTCGGCAAGGTCCTGCATGTTGGTCGTGCCCTTCAAGCGCGACTGCGTTTGGCTTTTTTGCTCGGCGGTCAAACCGCCCTTCTCAGGGCCGCGCTCCACCATCCGTGAAAGGGACTTCTCGATGCCGGCAAAGCCCTTGTCGAGAAACTTTTGATCCTGTTCGAGCACCACCACGTCGAAACCCGCAGTAGCTGCCACTTGCGCGATGCCCGAGCCCATCAAGCCACAACCGAGTACGCCAACCTTCTTGATATCCATGTGCGTCTTCCTTTGTAGTCAGAACCTATCAGCAATGGTTATAGGTCGCTTTGTGTCAGGGCACGGCTTCAAGCCGTGCCGCAAACACGTGAACTAATGCTTAGGGGCTTTTAGCCCGTCGATAAACAGTGTTGCGCTGCGCTCCGACTGTAACAAGGCTCGCCCCATGCTCGTCTTCGTCGTGACAAAAAATGTGCGCGAACGAAGAATATCCGTAGGACTCGCATTGCGCACAGGTTTCGACATAATGCAGGGGCTATTGATAGCTGCAAAAGAAATGTCCTGTCAGCGGTGGAAGAGCCGGGCTTTAGCCCGGCGAAATCGGTCGGTGCTGGGAATGGCTTCAGCCACGGTCGGCCGGGGCTAAAGCCCGCTCTTTATTGCGTGGTTTCGGCACGGCTGAAGCCGTGCCCTTCCACCGTCTTGCGGACATTTCTTTTGCAGGAATCAATAAAGCCCAACTTTCTTAATGCCGCTGTCGGCACGAGTAAACTCGTGCCCTGACACGAAACATGAAGGGTGGTACTTAACCGTATCGATACGAAATGTTCTGCCAAATACCTCTATGTATTTTTTATTCCTTACCTGGACCGCGTTCTGCTGTCGCCACACCCGCTTCCGTGATCCTCGTGTTTTGCAGCGCCGCAATCCGCCAGTTCCCATCGACTTTTTCTGCAATGATGGTGGGCCGCGCCTCCAGCTCGCTCGCAGCTCCGCCCTCTTGAAACCGTAGATACTGACGAAGAAAAATGATCGCGACGTCCGGCCGCAAAAACCGGATCTTCTCGACGCTATACCTTACGCTGCTGCCCTTGTAGATCGTCCCGAAGATCATCCGATGGCCAGCCTCGATGGCAACGCGCCCGGTGTAATATCCGCCCAGAATGTGAATGAAGTCGGCATCGTCCGCGAAGAGAGCGGCAAAACTCGCACTGTCAGCCGCATTCCACGCGGCCTCCAACTGATACACCATCCCATGCAGTGCCCGTTCTTCGCTCGTCACGTCTCCTCACTTCTCAGCCGATGTTCGCCTCGATTGAAGGCGCCCACCTAACGTCATCATCACCGCTGCAAGTTCTCGATGATCACCGCTATGCCCTGCCCGCCACCGATACATGCGGTCGACAATCCATACTTGCCTTTGCGGCGACGCAGTTCGTGCATCAGGGTAATCAGCAGCCGCGTGCCGGTTGCGCCGAGCGGATGCCCGAGCGCGATGGCTCCGCCGTTCAGGTTGACCTTGTCGCGATCCAGGCCCAACTCCTTCTCGACGGCAAGATATTGCGCGGCGAAGGCCTCGTTCACCTCGATCAAATCAATGTCCTCGAGCTTCAGGCGGCCTTTCTCTAGCGCGATCCGGGTGGCAGGGACCGGCCCCGAGCCCATGATCTTGGGATCGACACCAACAATGCCCCAGCTCACGATGCGGGCCATCGGCTTCAGATTGCGTTCTTGCGCTTCGGCGAGGGGCATTACCACAACCGCCGCGCCGCCATCCACGATTCCGCTGGCATTCCCTGCGGTGACCGATCCGTTCTTGCCGAATGCCGGCTTTAACCTAGCCAGGCTCTCCATCGTCGTCTCCGGACGCCGATGGTCGTCCTCCGCGAACATCTCGCCGGTCGGCTCACCTTTGCGATTGCGCAGCGGGACTGGCGTTATCTCTTCCTGAAGGCGCCCAGCCTTGTACGCATCATCAGCCAGCTTCTGCGAACGCATGGCAAATTCATCCTGCATTTCGCGCGTAATGCCGAACTGCCCGGCGTAGAGCTCCGCCGTGTTGGCCATGTAAAGGCCGCAATAACTGTCCAGCAGCGCCACCATGAGCGAATCCTCAAGTTTGCCTTCGCCCAGGCCAACGCCCCAGCGCATGCCGCGAATCACGTGCGGCGCTTGCGACATGGATTCCATGCCTCCAGCGAGAACAACACTGGACTCGCCAAGTTGGATCATCTGCGCAGCGGTCACGATCGACTGCATCCCCGAGCCGCACAGCCGATTGACGGTCAGCGCCGGTACTTCGATGGGAACTCCCGCCTTCAGGGCCACATGGCGCGCTCCGTAGATCGCGTCTCCCGAGGTCTGCTGCGCATTGCCCATCACGCAATGATCGATTTCGGTTGGGTAGACCCCAGAGCGTTTCATGGCTTCCGTGGCTGCGATCGCGCCCAGTTCCATGGCGGTAAAGTCGCGCAGTTTTCCGCAGTAGCGGCCCATGGGCGTGCGAGCCCCGTTTACGATTGCAATATCCGTGGTGTTCGACATAGGTAATTAAGGAAGGTGAGGCGAAGGCCTGTCTAACCTTCGAGTTTATCAGCCGTCGAAGAGGAGCGGCAACTGGGCGCCGGGCTGTTCGTGCGCGAATGGCATGGTTGGCTGCATCGTTTTTCACTCCTGCTAAATACCGAAAATGCCTCTTGGCCTGTCCGCTTCCGGACAAGAAATCCTGAATTCGGACGGTCGTGACCGCTGGCTTCCTCTGTATCGGTATCTATGTACGATCACTACAATCATTTGCGCGACACTCCATATGGCGATGTAAATGTTCACAAGAAAGAAGGGGTGACCATGTCCAAGATTGAGCGCATTCGTCAGGACGTGCCGGCCTCGTTCGGCGCCGAAGATCTGGCGCAGAAAGCCAGACAGGGGTGGAAGCTGGTCGCGGTTGAGTGGGAACGCGAGATCCCCGAAGATCAGGCCGCCGCCCATGCGGCGGAGGAGGTCCCGTTTGGATTGCAGGTTGTTGCCAACGATCCTCCGCACCTGGAAGAGAATCCTACCGAGCGGGAAGCCCTCTTCCTGATGATGGAGCTGACCATCCAGGATGGGCCCTATTCCGTGATTGCGGAAGAACTCAACCGGCGAGGGTTTCGCACCCGTCAAGGAATGAAATGGACACCGATTTCGGTTTTCCAGATGCTGCCGCGGCTTATCGAGGTGGGACCTCGAATCTTCGCGACCGAGGAATGGCAGCAGCGAAGGGCTCGAATGGCGAAGTTCGAGGCCGGATAGCCGAAGGAGCTAACTGCCCGGCGACGACCGCGTCAGTTAGTGGACGCTGTCGCTAAGCGGCTCGCCCCAGGACTCTCGCCACGTGCCGAAACTCTCTTCACAGGCGTCGCAGTACCACTCGGGACTGTCGGGACGAATACAGCACCCGCCCAACACGTATCCTTCCTGAGCCAGATCCACGGGCTCGTCTGAGGGCAAACGCCCGTACGCGATCTTCTTCACATCCTCGTTGCTATCGCACCTCGGACAGATAGGGGTTCGGCGGGGTTTCATTTCTCAATGATTGTACCGTTTGCCTGAAGCGGTCAAGCTTCTCTGTCCGTCATGCGTGTGATAACGCGCGGCAGATATCCAAAACATGCACACGAGCGGCACCTTGCTCTACCGCAAGAACAAGAAAAAGATACAGTCACCTTCACCGCACCCTTCACAAGTCGATTGTCAACTGGAGGACTGACGTTATCGGTATCCGAGCGCGTCGCGGTGAATTCAGAATACCCGCCGCGAAACACCGCCATCGTTGGAATCCTGCGAAGTCCGTTACAATCGAGATGGCGCATTGCGCCACGCAATAATGGAGGAGATGGATGGCACAAGTGAAAATCACGGTCCGCAGAAACGGGCCGTTCCGCGTGGAGGCACCCGAGGGCACAATCGAATTGGTGGATGCCGACGGCAATCCGTATGACTTGACCGGCAAGGTAGCGTTTTCGTTGTGCCGCTGCGGCGGATCGGTAAACAAACCGTTCTGCGATGGAACGCATTCCAAGATTGGCTTCCAAGCCGCAGAGGCTGCCGTGAAGAAGGCCGACGAGACGGCACCACAGGAGCCGACACCCGGCGCATAGCCGTGGATCAGTGTTAGAGTTTGCTGCGCGAAGGATCGCTGACTGGCGGTCCTTTTCTTCGTGGAGCCAATCACCGATTCAGTGTGCTTCCGACTCAACGCTGGGCAACGCTTTCAGCATAGCTTGCACCTCAGCGGCGAAGCGACCCTGCGGGGCGAGCTTCAAGTAGCTCTGAAATTCCGTGGCGACATCCTTGTACGATCCCAGCCCATTGGCCGCGAGCCGCAACTGGCAGATGCCCTTCCAGTAGAACACCTCCGCATTTTTCGGCTCAACGTCTGACACATGGCTGAACGCTTGCAGAGCGCGCTCTAGGAGTTCTATCGCAGAATCATTCGGACGCGACTGCGCCTGCTCAACCAGCGCCATCCCGATGTTCTGCTGGTACAACGACGACTGGTCGGGATTCAGGAGTTCGGCTTGACGATATTGTTCAACCGCGTCGTCGTATTGTTTGAGCTTCACGTACGCGTTTCCGAGATTGTTGTGGTAAGCCGCGGACGGCGCGATGGCAATCGCCTTCTGATAGCTCGTGACGCACTGTTCGAGCTGAGCCTTGCCGCCCTCGGCGGAGTGCGTCGCCGCACCGTAATAGGCTGCACCGAGCAGTGCCCAGGGAAGATCGCGATTAGGATCGATTTCGATCGCATTCCATAACGCGCGGATTGCGCCCTGCCAATCGCCTCGATCGGAGAGTTGTTTCGCGGCTGCCAATTGCTGGTCGATGGAAGCGACCGTAGCCTGATCGCCGTTTCCCTGGGCCAGCAGCGCGGCCTGCGACTCATCCTGGCGGAAGAATTCCGGCAGCACCGTCTTGCGCGTGACCGTGACCGTGTTGCGCTCAAGGTTGACTTCAACCAGCAACGGCTGCGAACTCCACGGGATGTCAACGTCCTCAAAGATGACCGGCGGCTTCCGACCGCGCTTGATCAGCAGCGTGTAAATCGAAGGTTGGGCCGCGATATAGAAGAACTTGCCAGAGGCATCGGTTCGCACATGGAAGTATTTTCCGTTCTTCGGATCGGTGAAGTGGACGGCGGTGTCGCTCAGTGGCTTGCCGTGTTCATCCAGGCAAGTCCCGTCGAGCGAAACTAGTATATTGATTCCCATTTAACATATCAATGACTAGACGACAGAAAGAGTGTCCAGCTTGTACTTCCAGCGAAAAACCACGGGGGTCTCATTGATTTCCTGGAGGTAGAGTTCAATCCGCGACTTCAACTCGTCGGCTGAGGCGACGCGGATGCCGCGCAGCAGAGTCCTGGCCATTTTGCCGAAGAAGGATTCGATCAAGTTGAGCCAGGACCCGTGCTTGGGGGTGAAGGTGAATTCAAAGCGGTTGGGCAGGGTTGCGAGGAAAGCCCGGGTCTGTTTGGAGATATGCGCAGAGTGGTTGTCGAGCACGATACGGATGCGTGCGCCCGCGGGGTAACGTGCGTCGGCCATTTGCAGGAATTCGATGAACTCCGCGCTACGATGCCGTTGGCGAACCAACCCGAGAACCTCGCCTGATACCAAATCGATGCCGGCCAGCAGGGACAGGGTCCCATGCCGGATGTATTCATGGTCTCGCCCTAGGGCGGAGTGCTTTCCTGGTGCTGGCGGCAGGTCTGGGGTGGTATTCTCGATGGCTGGAATACCGGGTTTCTCGTCATAGGAAAGCACGGCGATCAAATCCGAAGGCGGTGCGCCTTTCTCGCGCCAGATTTCCACCTCCCTGTAAACGTGCAGGACCTGTATCATTTTGGCGTCAAACTCAGGATCGCGTCGCTCCAAGTAGTACTGGATCTTGTGCGGATGTACCTGGTTGGCGCTGAGAATCTTGGAAACCGTTCCGCGCCCCAACTTGGCAAGGCTCGGGTGGCCAGCCGTTTGGCAGTGTGTGCGGACATGCTTGGCCAGCAACCTTGTGGTCCACAACTCTTGGGCATAGCCCAGATCCTTCGGCTTCTGGCATGCTAGGGAGACTACCCACGCTCGCGCTTCCGCCGTCAGCGTTGGTCGGCGGCCCCGGCCCGGCAGATCGACCAACGCCTGCGCCATCCCCAAATCCAGGGCCTTGCTCACGCACCGCTCCACCCGCGGTCGGTTCGTGCCTTGGGTTCTAGCGATTTCGGAGACGCTGTCTCCCGCGTGATAGCGCAATAGAATCGCGGCCCGCTGCACCCGGCCGGCCGGTTCGCTTCGCGACTGCGAGAGCGCAGCCAGCATTTTGATCTCGCTGTTGCTCAACTTCAACTGGGCGCGGCGGCTGACGAAGGGCAAGCGACCAACCTCCTCGTAATTTCAACGAGGAGCTTACCCCACAACACGCTGTATTGCAATATTATTATGGAATCAATGTACTAGGCAGATGCCGGCGAAGCCAATCTGCGCCGACAGGAGAAGTGCGAGAACAACCGCAGCGCGCGCGAGATAGGCTGGAATTCGGAAGACCATGCGCTTAGTGGACGCCAGTGGATCAGGATCGTCAACCGGAAGCGCCCGCGATCACCAGCGATTTCGCGGACTTCTTGCAGAAACCTCCTTCGAAGCTCCGGTGTCGTGCGGAAATTGGTTTCACTTGTGAGCCGATCAAATACGGCTGCTGCGTCTATCGAACCGCGCTCCGCTGCGGTGAGTAATACTCCCAGGGTTCCCGTTGTCGTCAGTCCGCGCCGCATGGCTTCGACACGGCCTCTGCGTTCATCGATCAGCAGGAGGTCGGCACACTGCTCCTGGGCCAACTGAATGGCTTGTCGTTCACCCGGATCAAGAAAGCTCAGCGCCGCCTCAGGAGCGCTGGTGGTTCTCCTGACTTCAATCCACGCGGGAACGTGCAACAGCCACTGACTGACCACCGCGGGCGCCGCAGGATCGCCCAGTTCTTCGAGAACTGCCATCGGAATCAAAACTCGTTTGTAGAGCTCAGGAAGGAGCGATTCACAGCCAACTTGAATAAGATAGTTGAGCGGGGAAGTATCCGCTACGACGATCATCTCCGGCCAGGGCCCCGGTTTTGAAGCTTCCGGAGCGTCTCCCTATCCTGATTCAGGTCTTGAATGTCGTAAGCATGCTCGTAGACGTTACGTTCCTTGAGAAAGCCGTCAAACTCGAAGCGTGAGATCCCCAATAATTGGGTGGCCTGGTAATGAGAGAGAGCACCAGAGCGATAGCCTTCGATCACCAGCGCCTCCAAAGCCTCGCGGCCGGGATCGAGGTGCTGGGCGAGGTCGTCCGGTAGTCTTACCGTGATCTCCATAAGCCGAGAATAGCACCAGCGGAATGAGAAGAGTAGATGGGAAACTGATTACTATCCCTACCCTCTGCCTCAGTGCACCGTCTTGGTCTTCCGCGACATGTAGTCCATCAGCAGATACTGCCCCAGCGTGTAGGGCGTGGTGAAGTAGGCTTTGCCGCGGCACATCTCTGTGACTTTCTGGACGAACTGGATGAGTCCGTAGTCTGAGGCGAGCATGAAGGTATTGATCAGGATTCCCGCGCGCTTGCACTTGGAAACTTCTTTTAGCGTTTCGCTCACCACCAGCGGGTCGAGCCCGAACGCGTTCTTGTAGATGCGTCCATCTTCCAGGGTCAGCGCTGAGGGTTTGCCGTCGGTGATCATCACGATCTGCTTCATGTCTTTGCGCTGGCGTTGCAGGATGCGTTGTGCCATGCGCAGTCCTTCGCGCGTGTTGGTGTAGTACGGGCCCGACCTTGACGCGCGCTAGTTGCGACAGCGGCAACTCTTCCGCCGAGTCGTGGAACAGCACCAGCGACAGCGAATCGCCGGGATATTGCGTGCGAATGAGATGCGAGAGCGCCATGGCAACTTTTTTCGCGGGTGTGAAGCGGTCCTCGCCATACAGAATCATCGAATGCGAACAGTCGAGCATGAGCACCGTCGCACACGATGATTGGTACTCGCACTGATGCACCTGAAGATCGCGGTACTCGATGTTGAGCGGCAGGTGGAGGCCTTCGCGTTGAATCGCATTGGACAGCGTCGCGGTGATGTCGAGGTTCAGCGTGTCGCCGAATTCGTAGGTCTTCGATGCGCCGCTGGCCTCGATGCCGGTGGCCTGGTCGCGCGTGTCGTGGCGGCCGAAGTTCGATTTACCCAGCGAGCCCAGCAGATCGCGCAGCGCACGGAAGCCGAGGAAGTCGAGTCCTTTGTCGGTGATTTCGAAGCGGGCCTGCGATTGCGCGTCGCCGACCTGGCCGCCGGCGGTCGAACTGCGCGAAGGATCGTGCGGCTGATCGACGTTGATGTAGTTTTCCTGCTCCATGCGCTCGATGAGCTGCTCGATCAGATCTTCCATCTGCTCAGGGCTCATGTTCTCGATCTGCTCGCGCATCTGCTCATCGAGCATGTCGCTGTTGAGCAGCGCTTCGGCGATGGCCTGGCGAAGGTTTTCCAGCGTTTGCTCCGCGTCCTTGAGGTCGTAGAAGTCCATGTACTGTTGCTGGAAGCCGCTCTGCAGCAGGTAGTCGGAGAGAGCGCTGAGCAGGTCCTCCATGCTCATCTCGGAGGCGGGCTCGGGAACGTATTTTTTGTATTTAACGAATCTGGCCATTAGCAATTAGCTGTTAGCATTCAGCATTCAGCATTCAGCATTCAGCACTCAGCATTCAGCATTCAGCACTCAGCATTCAGCACTCAGCATTCAGCACTCAGCACTCAGCATTCAGCACTCGGCACTCAGCCAAAATCGATGCCAAGCAATGACAGACATTCAGGCCGGCACGGCGCGGCTGCGATCTGAATCGACTCGCCGAATCAATGACGCAAGCATTTTCTTGATCTCCTGTACCTGAGAAGTCAACACATCGAACTTCTCCAGTTCCAAGAAACCCAAGTCGCGGGAGAGCAGAAGGTGATACTCCAATTCACTGGCCGAGCCCATCGCAATGGTCAGAAACCGGTGAAACTCGCCATTTCCACGGCGCCCGCAACCTTCGGCGATGTTCGCGGGAATTGAGGCGGAGCACCTCCGCATCTGTGAAGTCAATCCATTAACTCTTCTTTCGGAAAGCCGGCTGTGGCTCGGTATACAGCTAAAGTAGTGGAGTGTGCCTTGCTCCAAACATCCAGATCTCTAAAGTCTTTCATGTTGAAACCTCCATCCGGCTCATCACTCTGGGGGCTGAGTGATGAGTGCTGAATGCTGATGGCTGCCCTAGTTGAACGGCCTTCTCTGCCGGCGAAACTCCCGCTCATCGTCGTCTTCGTCCCGGACACGTGGCTTCTCGCGCTGGGGCTGCTTCTCGCCTGCGGTGAACATCCGCTCCTCGCTGCGTCCAATTTTCTTGTGCGCATACAGGCCTTCGAGAATGAACTCCGCTCCCGAGACCAGCACTTCCGATGACTCTTTGCCGCTCAGACCGAGGCCGCTCAACTTATCCAGTAGGCCCTGAATGCTGCGCAGTTTGTGCAGCATCTCCTGCGCGCTGGCGGAGTCGCGCATCTGGATCTCGCCGCCCAGATCGAACCACTGCACCACCTGGCTCATGTTGCTGTTGCCGTGAAAATACTTGTCGTAGGTGCGGGCGACCGCGGCACGAATGATCTCGCGGACCACGTTGTCGGCGCCCTTCAACTCGCCTTCGTACTCCAGTTCGAGCTTGCCGGTCATCGCCGGCAGGGCGGCGTAGATGTCGCCAATGCGCGGAACCACCAACTTCTCTCCCGAGCGTATCGCGCGCCGCTCAGCATTGGAGATTACGTTTTCCGTGGCGCTGATGGGCAGCCGCTGGCTGACTCCAGATCGCTTGTCGATGCGCTTATCTTCGCGGGCGATAAAAGCAATCTGTTCGATCACCTGGCTCACGAATTCCGGAACCTGGAGGTGCAGGCCGCTGCGCGCCGTCCACGCTTCTTGCGCGGTAATGGCGATGCCTTCCTCGATGGTCGCCGGATAGTGCGTGCGAATCTCGGAGCCGATGCGGTCTTTCAGCGGCGTAATAATTTTGCCGCGCGCCGTGTAATCCTCGGGGTTGGCGCTAAAGACCAGCGCCACGTCAAGCGGCATGCGCACCGGGTAGCCCTTAATCTGCACATCGCCTTCCTGCATGATGTTGAACAGGCCAACCTGGATCTTGCCCGCCAGATCGGGCAGTTCGTTGATGGCGAAGATGCCGCGATTGGCTCGCGGCAAGAGTCCGTAGTGGACGGTGTACTCGCTGCCCAGTTCGTGGCCGCCTTTGGCCGCCTTGATGGGATCGATGTCCCCGATCAGGTCGGCGATGGTGACGTCGGGGGTCGCCAGCTTTTCCACGTAACGATCCTCCGCAGCCAGGTACGAAATTGGTGCGTCGTCGGAATTGTTGGCCAGCAACTCGCGGCAGCGTCGGCAAATCGGGGCGTAAGGATTGTCGTGGATTTCGCAGCCGCTCAAGTACGGCAAATGCGGGTCGAGCAGGCTGGCAAGCGCGCGCAGGATGCGGCTCTTCGCCTGTCCGCGCAGTCCGAGAAGAATGAAATTATGGCGAGACAATACCGCGTTGACGATCTGCGGCACCACCGTATCGTCGTAGCCGACAATGCCGGGGAAGATGGGCCCACTGCTGCGCAAGCGCGCGATCAAGTTGTCACGCATTTCGTCCTTGACGCGGCGGTTGCGCACTCGTTGTTCGGGAAATTGCTGGCTGCGACGAAGTTCACCCAACGTCAGTGGAAGATTGCTCAAGGACTGGATACCTCCCGGGCTCGGCCCTGCCATTTTGCGTCGAACCGAATGATGCTGAATGTTCGTATTCTACGCCTGCCACGCCGACGCCACCGTGCGATAGGGGTTAGCTTAAGCCGCGTTGTCGCAGCGGGAAAGAGAAGCCGAGAGCATTGGAAGCAGGGGACAGGGGGGACTGACGCAGATGGTCAGCGAAAGAAACGGCTGGCACCAAAGTCGCGATGTCGGCCGCCCGGCCCCGGCAAAATTTCATTGCAGTTGGTACTGAAGAGCAGGCGCACTCTGACAATCGGGAAGAGGAAGCTAGAGCGGTTCCAAGTTAGCTATACCCGAAATGCTGGTTTGTGCATAAGCTGACA
This sequence comes from uncultured Acidobacteriaceae bacterium, assembly GCA_963794545.1. Lineage (GTDB taxonomy): Bacteria > Acidobacteriota > Terriglobia > Terriglobales > Acidobacteriaceae > Bog-257. The sequence continues at coordinate 435,426 of CAWCEH010000003.1, read as the reverse complement.
TTGGCGGCGTTCTCTGCGGCAAAGCGGATGGGACAAGCATTTTCTGATGATCTGCGACGGCGGATTTTACAGACCTATGCACGGGAAAACATCAGCCAGATGGCGCTGGCTCAGCGCTTCGGGGTGAGCTACGACTACGTCAAGAAGATCCGTAGGCAGCAACTGCGGAGCGGGCAGATGGAGCGTACCCCGCAGTCCCGTCACGGCCCTGTCAGCCGGGTGACCGAGACGGTGCAACAGCAGTTGCGGGCGGAGGTGGGCCAGCAAGCCGATGTAACACTGTGGGAGCTGCAAGAGCGCATGCAGAAGGCCAGCGGCGTGGGGCTGAGCCCATCGTTACTCTGGCTGTGGCTGCAAAAATTGGGATTGGGGCGTAAAAAAAATCGCTCCATGCGCAGGAGCGGGACACGGAAGCGAACCGGCAGCGGCGTGCGGAGTTCGCAGAAAAGCTGGGCTCGATAGCGCCGGAGAAGCTGTTTTTTCTGGACGAGAGCGGGGTGACCACGCAGATGACGCGGCTGTGGGGACGGGCCCCACGCGGCCAGCGCATCGCCGAAGCCACACCCCAGGGACACTGGCAAGTACTGACCACGTTGGGCGCCATGAGCCTGCGCGGCATGGAGGCGGTGATGACCGTCGAGTCGGCCACCGACGGGGATGTCTTTCTCGCCTACCTGGAGCAGGTGCTGGGCCCCAAACTGCAGGCTGGCGACGTGGTGGTGATGGACAATTTGTCCGCCCATAAAGTCAAAGGCGTACGCGAGTTGATCGCCGCCAGCGGGGCCGAACTACTCTACCTGCCGCCCTACTCCCCGGATTTCAATCCCATCGAAAAGGCTTGGTCAAAACTCAAGCAGGGGCTGCGTGCTGCCAAAGCACGCACTGCGGAAGCACTCGATCAGGCCATCACCGAAGCTCTCAAAACCATTACCGCAGACAACGCTGCCGCCTGGTTCCGGCACTGCGGATACCGGGTACAGCTATGATGAAAACGCTCTAGCCCAGCGCTTCAGCGCTGGGTAGAGTGGGAAATAATACCGAGTCCCGTAGGGACGGCACAGTTCTCACATACCCTCTAAAGCCCGGCTCTTCCACCGCTGACAGGACATTTCTTTTGCAGCTATCAATAGCCCCTGAGGGACATCCGGCTGACTTAATCAGAATTTCCTTAGGAGAACGGCAGGTCCGTCTGGTCGTAATAGCCCAATGGTCGCGTATGCGTCGGATCGTATTGGTCGCCCGAGCCTCCCGACAACGTCGTATCCAGAAACCGGTCCATCAAGTACTGCGAGCTCGGGCTCAGATTTAACCAATCATTCCCCACTAGGTCCATGTCGTAGTGGGTTTCATCCCACGACGGCGAAAGGTTCTCGATACACTCGGTCCGTTGATGGCAGGGCCCAAACTTCTGCCCCGCCGGCTTTTGGCTAGGGCAGGGCAGTTCCTTATCACAAGCGCTTACCTCGCCGCGTCGCGTTGTCACAAGAACTGGGTGCCCCATCCTTTCGCCATCCTTTGGCGAAAGGGTGGGATCGTCTGAGACGCTGAGCACCCCGCCCCACATTGCGTTCGGGTAGTGCGGCGCTTCAGCGCCGCCTCCCAGTCCCTAGAGCGTGTTTCAAAAACGGTCTTTGAACGGCACGGCTTCAGCCGTGCCGTTCCGCGCCGCATAAAACCCGGGCTTTAGAGGGTGTGTGAGAACTCGAATTGGAAATCTCTCGTGGAACGAAGAAGCGTAATTCCGCTGCAAACCGAGCCCCAAAGGGGCGAAAGATCTTAGCCCAGCGCTTCAGCGCTGGGTAAAGTGGAAAATGAGACCGAGTCCCGTAGGGACGACAGAGTTCTCACACACGCTCTTTAGCCCCTGAGGGCACAAGCTCCGTCCCTTAGAGCGATTTTTGAAACACGCCCTCATTACTGTTGTCATCCCGAACCGACTTTAGTCGGTGAGGGATCTGCGGTTTCTTTGCGTCGCGGCAACTTTTTCCCCAGCCTCTGAACGATTGCCAATACACCCGGACTACCCGCGAACGCTGGCACCCACACCGATCGTTGTGTATGCTTTCCTCAATCTTCGCTTGGAGCCACTTCGCATGGCCGCCGCCGAATACGACATCTTCCTCAGCCACGCTTGGAAAGATGGCGACCGCCCGCAGCAGATCGCCGACGCGCTCACCGCGGCCGGGCTGCGCGTCTGGTTCGACGCGACCGAGATCGACGACTTCGCCAGCATCACGCACGCGGTCACCGACGGGCTGGCGAAGTCAAAGGCGCCGCTGGCCTACTACTCGAACACCTATCCTCTGCGCCGCGCCTGCCAATGGGAGCTGACCGCCGCCTTCCTCGCCGCGCAAACCGAAGGCGACCCGCGACGCCGCGTGCTGGTCATCAATCCCGAGAGCGGCGCCGATCACATCCATCCCATCGAACTGCGCGACGCGAAATTCCTCAAAGCGCCCAACAATGACGCCGAGATGCAGCAACTCATCCAGGCCATCGTCAAGCATGTTGGCCAACTCGGCGGCCCGCTGGCCGACATTCATCCGCTCACCGCGCCCAACTGGTACGGCATGACGCCGGTGGGCTCAACCCGCTTCGTCGGACGCCTGAAGGAAATGTGGGAGGTGCACTCGCTGCTGCACGCGGGCGATGTGGCGCAGATCACCGGCGCAGCCGCGGCCACGGGCGGCATCGGGCAGGTGCAGGGGTTGGGCGGAGTAGGCAAATCGCTGCTGGCGGAAGAGTACGCACTGCACTTTGGCGCGGCCTATCCCGGTGGCGTCTTCTGGCTGCGCGCCTACGGGAATGATGATGCCAAAGGGGTGCTCGGCGCGGGGGATCGCGAGGCGCTGCGCGCCGACCAAATGCGCGCGATGGCCGACCGCCTTGGCATCGACACTCACGGTCTCACGGCGGAACAAATCGAGGGCGCGCTGGCCCGCAAAATCGCGAGCGAAAACAAGCCTTGCCTCTCGGTCGTGGATGACGTGCCCAACGGCCTGGACGGTGAGGCGCTGCGCCGCTGGTTTGCGCCGCACGCGCTGGCCCGGACGCTCATCACCACCCGCAGCCGCGAGTACGGCTCGCTGGCCAAGGGAATCGATCTTTCCGTGCTGACGCCGGATGAGGCGTTTCAACTGCTGACCTCGCGGCGCAAGCCCGCAGGCAACGACGAGGAGGAGCAGGCGCGCGAGTTGGCGAAGGACCTCGGCTACCACGCGCTGGCTCTGGACGTGACGGGTTCCGCTCTGGTTTCGTTCGGGGCCGCTGAGCCCTTCCGCGAATTCCGTGCTGAGCTAGCGCGCGAGGATGCGGACGCGCTGGAACTCGCCAAAGACTTGGCCGACGCCCTGCCCAACGGGCACGAGAAGAGCATCGCAAGGACCCTTCTTCGTAGCATCGTGCGTCTTGGATTGGAAGGGCGAGACTTTTTGCGGCTGGCCTCCGTGTTGTCGGTAGCACCTATCCCGGCTTCATTAGCCAGGACAGTCTTTGAGAAAGCCGACAAGGTGAGCCATAGTGACGCGCAACGCTGCCAAGCCCAAGCTTTCCACCAGGTCACAACCGCATCGCTGGCGGAGATTGCGGGAGAGATGGGAGACTCGCGAGCCGTTCATACGCTGGTTTCACGCACCGTGCGCTTCCGCGATGCTCGCCTAGTCCGCACCGGTGCGCTACGGACAGCGTCGGTTAATGCGCTGGCGTCAGAGATAGCCATAGCGGTAGAGGATCCGAGGCAGCGTAACCAGATTGAGTTTCATGTGGCGCACGCACGGCAGGTCGTCCTCATGCCGGCCAGCGTTCCTGAGGCCACTCTCGTCGGCTTGGTCGCACGCTATGACTACGAGCGAGGTGCGTATCCGTCGGCGCGGGTGCTCTGGTGCCGCAAGATTGAATTCGATAGACGCGTGCAGGGACCAGAGCACCCGGATACGCTCACCTCGATGAACAACCTGGCGCTGACTTTGCGTGCGCAGGGAGACTTGGCGGGAGCGCGCAAGCTGCAGGAGGAGGTGCTGAATATCATCCGTCGGGTGCTGGGACCGGAGCACCCGGCCACGCTCTCCTCGATGAACAACCTGGCGGAAATTCTGCGAGCACAAGGCGATTTTGCGGGGGCGCGCAAGCTGCACGAAGAGGTGCGCGCCAACTCCGAGCGTGTGCTGCAGGCCGAACACCCGGATACGCTCACCTCGATGAACAATCTGGCGCTGACAATGCGGGCGCAAGGAGACTTGACGGGTGGGCGGAAGCTCAACGAAGAGATACTGCTCATCCGCTGCCGTGTGAAAGGGCCAGAGCACCCGGACACGCTCAGCTCGATGAACAACCTGGCGGAAATTCTGCGAGCACAGGGCGATTTTGCGGGGGCGCGCAAGCTGCACGAGCAGGTCCTCGCCACCTCCGAACGTGTGCTGGGGCCCGAACACCCGAATACGCTCGCCTCGATGAACAACCTGGCGCTGACGATGCGAGCGCAAGGAGACTTGACTGCTGCGCGCAAGCTGCACGAGGAGGTGCTCGCCACCTCCGGGCGTAGGCTAGGGCCCGAGCATCCGGATGTGCTCCAGACGATGAACAACTTGGCTGTGACCCTAAACGATTTGGGGGACTACGGGTCAACGCAGAAGATGCATCAGGAGGTGCTTGACATCCGCCGCCGGGTGTTGGGGCCTGAGCACCCGGATACGCTCACCTCGATGAACAACCTGGCTGAAACGCTGCGGGCGCAGGGCGATTTGGCGGGGGCACGCAAGCTAAACGAAGAAGCCCTGGTCGTCCGCCGTCGCGTGCTAGGGCCGGGGCATCCGGATACATCCAACTCCGCCTGGAGCTTGGCTTGCACGCTTCAAGGTCTTGGTGAGGGCGCGGCAGTACGGGCGCTGCTGGAGCGCGACCTCCTGTGGCTGCTCGACCGCGATCCCGCCACCCTCGGCGCCGACCAGCGCAAAGCCCGCGAGTACGTGGCCGGCGTCGTCAAGGATTCCCTCCCCGGAAACGAAAGTGGTTAGCGCATCGCGAGTACAGCTAATCTTCTTAGAGCGTGTTTCAAAAACGGTCTTTGAAAGGGCACGGCTTCAGCCGTGCCGTTCCGCGCCGCATAAAACCCGGGCTTTAGCCCCTGAGGGCACAAGCTCCGTCCCTTAGAGCGATTTTTGAAACACGCCCTCATTACTGTTGTCATCCCGAACCGACTTTAGTCGGTGAGGGATCTGCGGTTTCTTTGCGTCGCGGCAACTTTTTCCCAGCCTCTGAACGATTGGCCGGTGGCAAGGGCAACGCTTACAGACGAAGGTCCTTCGAAACATGGGGTGCCCCGTTCTAGCCCTCGTTTGGCTAGGGCGGGGCAGTTCCTTATCACAAGCGCTTAACTCGCCGCGTCGCGTTGTCACAAGAACCGGGATCGTCTGAGACGCTGAGTATCCCGCCCCACACTGCGTTCGGGTAGTGCGGCGCTTTAGCGCCGCCTCCCAGCCCCTAGAGCGTGTTTCAAAAACGGTCTTTGAAAGGGCACGGCTTCAGCCGTGCCGTTCCGCGCCGCATAAAACCCGGGCTTTAGCCCCTGAGGGCACAAGCTCCGTCCCTTAGAGCGATTCTTGAAACACGCCCTTATTACTGTTGTCATCCCGAACCGACTTTAGTCGGAGAGGGATCTGCGGCTTCTTTGCGTCGCGGCAACTTTTTCCCAGCCTCTGAACGATTGGCCGGTGGCAAGGGCAACGCTTACAGACGAAGGTCCTTCGAAACATGGGGTGCCCCGTTCTAGCCCTCGTTTGGCTAGGGCAGGGCAGTTCCTTATCACAAGCGCTTAACTCGCCGCGTCGCGTTGTCACAAGAACCGGGATCGTCTGAGACGCTGAGTATCCCGCCCCACACTGCGTTCGGGTAGTGCGGCGCTTCAGCGCCGTGTCCCAGCCCTTATTACTGTTGTCATCCCGAACCGACTTTAGTCGGTGAGATTCTCTCTTCGATTTCAAGATTTTTTTTCTCTGGAGAGGTGCCGGAGAACCTCTCTCTTTTTACGCCTGCGGGCACAGTTTGGCTCCATCGTAAGGTTGATCGTTGCGAAACATGCCCCAAGCCGCATGCAGCAGTTTGCGCATGACCGCCACCAGCGCCTGCAGCTTGGCTTTGCCATGATCCAGCAGGCGCTGATAAAAGGCCCGCAGCGAGGGATCATGCTGCACCGCCACCAGCGCCGGCATGTAAAGCGCGGCGCGCAGGTAGCGGTTACCGGCCTTGCTGATGCGGGGTTTCTGCGCAATCGAGGAACCCGACTCATGATGCTTGGGATCCAGACCGGCGTGCGCCACCCACTGCCGCTCGTCCAGCGTGTCGGGCAGCACCGCCAGCTCGGCCAGCACCGCCAGGGCGCTGCTTTCGCCCAGCCCTGGCACACTCAGCAGATACTGCCAGCGGCGGGCCAAGCCGGGTTCGCCGGCGATCAGCCGCACGGCGTCGCGCCGCAACTTGGCAATGCGCTTCTCGGTGTAACGCACTTGCGCCTGCAGCTCGCGCACCAGGCAAGCGGGCAGCGCAGCGCTGGCGGCCAGGGCATGTTGCCGGTTCTTGTGCTGGGTACACATGCGGACCAGCGCCGCAATGGTGCGGCTTAGCGCGCGCAACCGCAAAGCTGCCGCCGTCGGTGCTTGCCACTCCACCAGCGGCATGCGCTCGGCATACTGGCAGAGCACCCGCGCGTCCACCGGATCGGTCTTGCTGCGCTGCCCCAGCGATTCGGCGAACCGCCGCACCCGCCGCGGATTGGCCACCTGCAACTTCACCCCGGCTCCCAGGCGCGCCAGTACCAAGGCCACATCCAGACTGTAGTTACCGCTGGCTTCCAGACAAACCACCACCGCCTCCGCCCGCAAACCCCGCAGCCGCTGGGCCAACTGCTGCTGTCCCGCCGCCGTGTTGGCATAACGCTCCAGGGTCGAGCTCGCAGCTTGCTGCCCCAAGGCCACCACCAACTCCCGCGCACTGACATCGATCCCCACGTACCAGTTCTGTTTCTGTCCAGCTTTGCTCTTGTTCATGGTCGGCCTCCGTTTTAAGCTGGACTTCGGCTCCCGACCCTGTGCATCCTCTCCCGCCAGCCTTGTGAATGCAGGCTCTAAGGCCTCGGATTCTCCACGGCGTGAGAAAGGTAGGGCGGGGGCCGCTCTCGCTGCAGGCTGCTGACTACGCGCCTCGGGATCTGCTCGGCCTCCCGCCGAAGCCCGCTGCCTTCCTCTTACCTCAAGATGGCCCAGGCTAACAGTGTCAGCTAAGATACAAGGGATCTGCGGTTCCTTCATCGCGGCGACATTTTCCGCAGCCCGGTGCGCTCGACACTCCTAACGGTGTAGATTCGTTTCTTGGCGGATGGCCCAAACAGGGTAATTCGGGTGCCCATCGATAAGAGAGAAGGCGTTGTCAAGCGAAACTTCTCCTAGGCGGTGGGTGAGCACCGCTGGTTTCGTCACTGGTTTGCCAAGCTGAGGAGCAAGACACAGGAGATCTCGCGATTGATCAGTTTGCAGTGGAACCTGCCTCGTTCCACCACCCATCGATTCGGCCTAAAACTTCGACCATGATTCTTCTATGCGAACATCCAGTCGCCGTCGCCGGTGCGAAAGTGGAAAACGGTTTTTTCGTTTTCCAAGGCCGCAGGCCGTCTTTTGCACCGGTCCGTCTGGATGCGAGAGCGCCCAATCAACTCAACGGTCTATCCGCCGTGGCGGACGACCAGGGGCACCCGCGGGCTACTCTCGATGCGAACGATCTCTGGATACGGTGTATTGGTGCGTAGCATCCAGTAGAGTCGTACCGCTAGCTTGCGCGCCGCTGCTACTTTGGCGATGCCTTTTGCCTTGCTGTGGCAGCGGTGAGCATATTGTTTACGAAATCCTTCATCCAGCCGGACCACGCTGTGCGCCGCTTCCACCAGCAGCATACGCAGAAAACCATTGCCTTGTTTGCTTATGGCGCCCAGCCGCTGCCGTCCCCCCGAGCTGTGCTCGCGCGGGATCAGTCCCACATAGCTGGCCACTTGTTTGCCACGCGCAAAGCGGGTCACGTCGCCGATGGTCAGCACGAACGCCAAAGCCGTGATCGGCCCCACGCCCGGCTGGCTCAACAGCAATCGTGCCTGTGCATCCTGCTCGGCCGCTTGTTGCGCGGCTCGATCCAGCGGTGCTATCTGCTGGTCCAGGTAGACCAGCAACTGCAGTAGGTCCTGACGCCGGCATCCCGCCCAACCGGTCAGCGGCAACTGGCGAAAGGCTTTCTGTCCCGCCACACTCCACAGCCGCGACTTCTTCTGCATCCCCTGGTTCATCGCCAGGTGTTGCAACCCGTTCTTCACGCGGCTGCGGATCTGCACCAGCTTGTGGCGGTGAATCAGTAGCTGCCGCAGATCGCGTTGCTCCGCGCTCGGCACCCACAGCCGGGGAAACCGGCCTTCCCGCAACAGCTTCAGCACGTGCCCAGCATCGCGCCGGTCGTTCTTCTGTCGGCGTACATAACTGGCGCGAATTTCGGCGGCATCTCCCACCCACACTTCATGGCCTAATTGGTTTAACAGATCGAGAAACCACTGACTGTTGCCCGTGGCTTCCAGACCGATCAACGACGGCACCGGCAGTTGCCTATACCAGCGTTCCGCTTGGCCGTCGCCGTTTACCAACTTCTGTTCTCCTATCTCTCCCGTCTCCGGGTCGAACCAAGCCACTTGCTGCCACCGCGGATGGTAATCACATCCTACAATAAGCATGGAAGGCTCCTTCCTTCCCCAGTGTCTTGTCCTCAACTCAAGACTACCGGTTCGAAGCGAGCCTTCTCTCTTATCCAATCAACTCATTCGCGATTTTCGAATGAGTGAGAGGAGCAGATACCTTGTCTCCAATGAAACCTAAGAATCGATTCGGCTACGTTATGTCCTCCCACATATTCCCCACGACAGGAATGTGTGGGGCCCCCGGCTTTGAATTCTGTCATCCTGAGCGAGCGGAGCGAGTCGAAGAGCCTGCCCTGAGCGAAGTCGAAGGGACCCCTATACCGACAGCAATCCCTCACAGCTTGCTCATCCCGAGCGGGCGAACCTAGATCACCGACTGGACGTGGAGCAGTACGGGGTCCCCAGCGAGCGCCGGGTTTGCGCTTGTTGGGGTGTAAGCTTCCTGCACTATGCTTTCCGCGAGAACGGAGTGGTGGAGATCGAATCCGAGTGGACCGCCAGAGATCGTGAGTTGAAAACGTTCGGCGGGCCGGCCCGAACCCTCCTCAGGCCAGGTTAGCGTCCAAGAGACGGACGCGAACCTGGGGGTGTGCCAGGCTTTTCCTGAGAATCGACAGCCCAAGGCGTCATCCGGGCCCTTCTCTTGGGGCTATATGGTAAAAACTACACCACCATCAGCGGGATATCAAAATCTGCCAAAAAGTTCTTGACATCATAACGAAGTAGCCCCACTATGGTTCAATTTCCGGCCAAGAAATTTCGCTAATTCGGCTCCATAAGTACGGCACCCCGTGAACCCTTTCGAGGTGTGGGCGATCAGCACTTAGGTTAGTAGCAATTCAGTCAGAGAGCTCTAGCATGTCCTCCGTCGAATCGTTCGGGCAGCAGCGGAGTAAGGACGCCTTTCCCGTGGACTGATTGAAGTCGGTGCTGCGCAGGCAGGTGTCCGGCGTTTCTGGATTCTCCGGGATTGAGTGCAGGGGGCAAGACTTGCTCACCGTTGGTCTCTACCACGCTATGTTACAACGGCACTTCGACCGTGGTGCCATTGGAGGTGCAGCATGGGTTACACAAGGACGGGCCTTCCCAATAACGGAAGCACTCAATTTTTCAACTTTCAATATGATGCATCATTGACTCCGGCCAACGGCTTGGGTCTGGCCACCGACATGATGCAGCATTGCGATAACGATCTGGCGTTACTCGCCGCTTGGTTCTCCGGTCGCCAACTGGACATGTCCCCTCCGATCAACGTCTCGGTGAATACTGTAGCGACGGACGCTTCAGGCAGTCCTACGCAATTCGTCGGTGGTCATTGGGAGGGCGCGCTGACCGATTCGCTGCAAGTCACGATCAATATCGGGGAATTGCCGATGCTGGTCGGAACCGCAACGATGCTGGCGCGATATCTGCTAGTCTCCGAAGTGAGCGAGATGTACATGCGGGCCTTCAACGCCCAGGGCCCGAATCCGTGGTTCCGCTCGTTCGACGAAGGGAATAAGGGCGAAGCGCTCTCCCGATTCTTGGCGACGCAGTTCCTGCTTCATGCGTTTCCGGGAGTTACGAGTGTCCCTACGCTCACGGTCGGCGCTTGGAACGTTACCAACCTTTGGCTGAATAGCGCTCGCAAGAACTTTCTGGAAGTCAACGACGATGACACTAACCCCGACGAAGAAGTAGGGTGCGCTACTCTCTTTCTCTTTTACCTGCGCGACCAACGCGGCTACGCCATCCCAGACATCATCAATGCGGGCGGCGGCCATTTGTCCAACGTCTACGAGAATTTGACTCACGACAGCGCGATGAACGCCTGGGGGAAGTTCAGCGGGCTGGTCAACCCGCATTATCCCTCCACTCCCGACCCGAGCGGCACAACGTTCACCCCGTCGTACAATCCGCCACTCGAAACCGTGTTCCCGGTTTCCGATCTGACGTTGTTTACCGCGCCCGTGCAAATCAGTTGGGTGGCATCGGCAATGCCGAGCAGCGTGGCGATCGGATTGAACCACTCCGCGAGCGTGCCCCTGCCGATCACCATCTCCAGCAGCCACCCGGAGATTATTCCGCCGCCTTCCGTAACGATCCTGCCCCCTAGCGCGAGCGCGGTTGCAGCATTGACGGTTGTGCCGCAACCCGCGGGCTTCCATTCCACGGTGGTGGCCCTTACAGCCAGTTATGCCGGTCGCTCGCTCACTCGCAATGTCGTGGTAGTTCGACCCGACGCAATGGGGCTGCCTCCGCTCGAAATCGACGTGGATCGTTCCGCCGATCCCTGCCAGGTAGTCTTCGTGGAAGGCACCTCGCAGACATTTGTGATCGCTAATCTAAACGTGTTCGTCGATCAGGCCACCCTCTCCTTTTCCTGGTCCGTTTCCTCGTCGGTTGGAGGGGTAACCGCCGGCCCGACCAACCAGCCGAATCTGACGATTTCGATCCTGCCGGGGACGGGGGCGACGGTAACGGTTCAGGTGACGGTAACCAACGCAGAGGGTCTTCAGGCCGCGGGAACGCTTACCTTCCAGACGGTGGCTACGCCGACTGGTCTTCAGGTGCTCAGTCAGGAACTGTGGTGCCGGCTCGGCAGCTTTCGGAACGGCAGCCTGTCGATTCCGCCATGGGTGCCGATCGAGCTGGAGGCCGGCCCGCTGCAAGAGCGGCTGGTCTCGCTCGAAGAGCAAATTCAAGAGACCTCTCGCCTGGCCAATCAGGTCACCGCAGTGATTCGAAGCATGATGGACATCGCGCCATCGTTCGGTGGCGCCCCTAGAAAAGACACCCCTATCTGCATTCGAATAAGAGTACTGAACTCGCTTCACCAACCACTCGGGGGGACCGTCAATATCGAATTTCAGCCTCAGGATGCCGGAGAGATTGTGAAGGTCAAGGCTGCCGACGCGTCGAAGAACATAGATGTGCTTGGCCTCCAGCGTTACCCCCAGGTGCAGCTATACGAGGTCACAGTGACTCCCACGGACGTGTTTAAGCCCACGTCGCAGTTCGTGAAAATCCCTCCGAGCGGCTTCGACACGGTCGAGTTTGTCATTGGCTAAAGCGGCAGGTAGCCGAGGTGGCTTTGCGAAGGGTATGCCACCGGCAGGCACTAGCCAGCTTCTATGAAAGCAGTTGACCGCGACTGCGGCACAGGCGCTAGTGCCAAGAGTCGCGCCGTCCCCATCTTTGCGACAGCGTATCCGTACTGTAGGTGAGTAACAGCCGGTCCCTCCACTCGGGCTGAAGTCCTCGGCTGGGCTGCTACGATAGAACCTGTGTCCCCGCTGCTCGAAGCCCGCAATCTCACCGTCGAATTCGCCACTGCCCAGGGAAATGTGACTGCGGTTCGTGATGTGAGCTTCCAGATTGCGCCGGGCCTGGTGCCCCAGAGCCTGCCCTGAGCTTGTCGAAGGGTTCGCCCTTCTTTTGGGCTAGTCTAGGCCCGGCCAACAAGCTGGAGCGCGACCTGTTCTGGCTGCTCGACCGCGACCCCGCCACCCTCGGCGCCGACCAGCGCCAAATCCGCGAGTACGTGGCCGGCGTCGTCAAGGATTCCCTCCCCGGAAACGAAAGTGGTTAGCGCATCGCGAGTACAGCTAATCTTCTTAGAGCGTGTTTCAAAAACGGTCTTTGAAAGGGCACGGCTTCAGCCGTGCCGTTCCGCGCCGCATAAAACCCGGGCTTTAGCCCCTGAGGGCACAAGCTCCGTCCTTTAGAGCGATTTTTGAAACCCGCTCTACAAATCTCTACGCTTCGTATCAGGGCACCACTTTTCAGCGTGCCGAATGGCGTAGGCTGCGGTTCGTGTCAGGGCACGACTTTAGTCGTGCCGAACAGGCCGCAAAAAACGTCGCGGCTTTTAAGCCCCGGCAAACCTGCTCGTCCAAAACCCTTCTAGCCCCAAACCTGCCACCATCGTAGAATTGAACTCCGCGTCCCGCGGGAGTGAGGCTCTATCATGCACTACGACTTCGTTGCCATTCCTTCGCAGGATGTCCCCCGCGCCAGCAATCCACTCTTCCAGCATCTGCTCAACACCTACGCCAGCGAGACCGACAAGGTCATCTCGGTATGGCGCTCTTTCGCTCCGGAGGACATGGGATTCCGGCCGCATCCCAAGTCGTCGACCGTGGCCGACATCTTGAAACACGAACTGCTCTCCGAGCGCAGGTTCTTCGGCGAATTCGTTGGCACGCCCGAACCGCCCGCCGCCGACGTGCTCCCCAAGCTACAAGAGCTGAGCGCCTACGTTCAGCGCAAGGAGGAGTTGGCGCGGCCGCGGCTAGCGTTCTTCGCCACCCAAACCGCCGACTGGTGGATGCAGGACGTGCCCTTCTTCGGACTTACTCGCCAGCGCATCTGGGTATTCTGGCGCCGCTTGCTGCACAGCGCCCATCACCGCACTCAACTCACCGTCTATCTGCGCCTGCTGAACAAACCGGTGCCTTCGGTGTACGGCCCTACATCAGATCAGACCTGGGAGGGCGCCGATCCAACCACATCGGTGGAGGCGGCGGGACGGAAGTGAAAAGAAGTTTCAAGTTTCCAGTTTCAAGAACAAACCTGAAATCGCAATCTTGAAACTCGAAACTCGAAACTGCCCTACCGCACCTTGGCGTACAGCACCTGGTCCAGGACGACGCCGTTCTTGATCGCGCTGCGCAGCATGATTCCCTCGCGTTCAAAGCCGGCCTTTTCCAGGACGCGTATCGATCCCACATTGTGGGAGAAGACCATGGCAAAGATCCGCGTCAGTTTGTATTCATCCAATGCCCACTCGGATGCAGCTTGTACGGCGCGGGTCATCAGACCGCGTCCCCAATAGGGCTCACCCAGCCAGTAGCCCATCTCCGCGCTAAGCCTTGCGATGTCGATGCCCAGCTTGAATCCAATGCCGCCCACCGCCTCGCCGCCGTACTCCACCGCGAACGACGTGGGAATGTCCATCGTCCGTATGAAGTTCAAATAGTCGCTGGCATCGCGGCGGGTGTACGGATGAGGAAACTGATCGCGCAAATTGGATGCAATCTTCAGGTTGTTGGCGTAGCGCAGCAGGGCGTCGAGGTCATCCTTGCGCCAGGGACGCACGCGGAGATCGCCAAGGTCAAGCAGCATGACGAGAAACCAGATTCACTTGTGTATCTATCATTAAAACACGCAGAAGACACCCTTCGCCGGCGACTACCAGCGACTCTTGCTGCTGCGCCATGCGCAATCGCGACTTACAGTACCTTAACGATCTCTTTATTAAAAACTTATACCGCTGGTAGTCCAATCAATTGTTGAAACACTCTTGCATCCTAAGCGTCGCCTTCCCAGGAAGCCCGTTCTTATGAATTCATCCGCACTTTTGCAGTATGCCGCCTTTCTCCTGACGGTGACGCTGCTGGTCAAGCCAGTAGGTCGCTACATGGCGCGCGTGTTCAGCGGAGAAAGAACTCTGCTCGATCCTCTGTTATGTCCGCTGGAGCGACTGATCCACCGGCTTACCGGAGTGAAGCCGAAATCCGAGATGCGCTGGCAGGAGTATGCGTCAGCTTTCGTCATCTTCGGGATGGTCGGCACCCTGCTTCTCTATGCGATTCTGCGCCTACAGCGATTCCTTCCCTGGTTCTATTCCTCTTACATGACCACGCCGATGACGCCCAACCTGGCGATGAACACGGCCATCAGTTTCGCAACTACGGCCACATGGCAAGCCTATGGCGGCGAAACTACGCTGAGCTACTGCAGCCAGATCGTGGGCCTTACGGTGCAGAACTTTCTTGCGGGTGCGGCGGGTTTGGCCGTTGGAGTGGCCTTCGTCCGTGGGCTGGCGCGCGATCGCACTGAAACTCTGGGAAACTTCTGGGTGGATCTGGTCCGATCCATCCTCTGGGTGCTATTGCCGCTGTCGATTGTGGGCGCGCTGCTTCTGGTGTGGCAAGGCGCGCCCATGAACTTCCACCCTTACACCCAAGCCACAGGTCTCGGCGGCACTCCCCAAACCATCGCTCAGGGTCCGGTTGCAGCGCTGGAGATCATCAAGAACCTCGGCACCAATGGCGGAGGATTCTTCAACGCCAACGGTGCCCATCCTTATGAGAACCCGACGCCGCTGGCGAATTTCATCGAGATGCTTGCCATCGCGGTGCTCCCTGCTGCTTTCACGCACACGTACGGATTGATGGTCGGCAGGCCGCGCCATGGCTGGGTCCTTTACCGGGTCATGGTTTTCCTGTTCATCGTTGGACTCCTGATTGCTAGCTGGGCGGAACAACGTGGCAACCCGCTACTGCCCCGCCAGTTGGACACGCGGGCCAGTGCCGCTCAAGCCGGCGGCAACATGGAGGGCAAGGAGGTCAGGTTCGGCATTGCGTCGTCAGTGTTGACCGCAGTCACCACGTCAAACGGAGCAACTGGTTCGTACAACTCCATGCACGATAGTTACACCCCGATTGGCGGGATGGTGCCGCTAGTCAACATGCTTCTTGGAGAAATGATCTTTGGAGGGCTGGGAACGGGAATCTATAGCATCGTTATGGTTGCTCTGATCGCGTTATTTCTCGCCGGGCTGATGATCGGACGCACGCCAGCATACCTAGGCAAACGAATCCAGGCGCCCGAGAGCAAGATGCTCATGCTGTACATGCTGGCGGGTACGATGTCCATCCTGTTATGTACAGCGGTGGCAGTCTCGACCAAAGCCGGACTCGCCGGGCTTGTCACCAATACCGGCACCCACGGTTTCACCGAGATTTTCTTCGCCTACGCCTCCGCGAATGCAAACAACGGCCAGAACTTCGCCGGGCTGAATGCAAACAGCACGTTTTACAACTTGACGATTGCGTTAACGATGATGGTGGGCCGTTTCGGCCTGGTGGTCCCAGCACTAGGACTGGCTGGGCTGTTCGCGGCTCAGCAACCAACCCCGGACAATGTGGGCACAATACCCACGAATTCCTTGTCGTTTGCCGTCTTGTTGACCTTTACCGCGTTAATCGTCTGCGCTCTTGGCTACTTCCCCGCCCTGGCGCTTGGGCCCCTGCTGGAGCATCTGACGATGGTGCGATAGGTCGCGGAGGTTTTAACGCAAGAACAGTTGAAGGCTGCTAGGGAGACTCTGTTAAGTCTGGTTCTTTGAAGGGGACGGCCTTCAAGCCGTCCGCAAGTGCCTGATATGAGGTCGGGCTTTAGAGCGTGTGTGAGAACTCGTTTTGAGTTGGCAGCGTGGAACGATTGCGCGAAATCAAAGCCCCGCAGGGGCGAAATAATATTAGCCCAGGGCGTAAGCCCTGGGTAAAGTGGGAGAAAATTAACGAGTGCCTTAAGGCACGGCACAGTTCTCACGCACCTTCTTTAGCCCCTGAGGGACTCCCGACTGACTTAATCAGAGATCCCCCAGAGCGGTTCCGCGGTTAGTGTATCCGCACGCACGGGTAGTGCGGGCCTTCAGAGACTGTGTCGCGACCTCCTATCGGTTTGCAGCCGTGGGACGACGCGGGCAAAATCCAGCCCCGAATGGGGCGAAAGAGCTTAGCCCAGCGCTTCAGCGCTGGGTAGAGTGGGAAAATAATACCGAGTCCCGTAGGGACGGCAGAGTTCTCACACACGCTCTTTAGCCCCTGAGGGACTCCCGACTGACTTAATCAGAGCTCCCCTAGCGTAGCAGGGGCAGCGCACTTCCAGCCGACATTTTCGAGCCACCACGCCATAGCTCCCGGATCGTCGGCTGCTCTTCCACAATCCGGTAATGCCGTGACTCGCTAGGTCGCGGGTGAAATGGCGATCTTGCGGCAACAAACCACGAGTAGTTCCTTCCACGATGCCATCGGCAAATCTTGCTTGGCCTCGACGAACCTCAGCAGGCTTTTTCAGGTCGTTATTGCCGGTCGTGAAACCCGATAAAGCTGCCAGGCCAACGCTCCCAACCCTAGGCAAACCACACCCAAGTGGACCAGCCCGCCAAGATACGGGATGAACCCGACGATGGTGAGGATCAGCAGGCCCACCAGTAGGCCCAGCAGCCAATCACCCTTCGTGGCCCCGGTTGGCTTCAGAAGCATCTGCCCCAGAAATGCTCCAACCCAAATCTTAGCTAGGTAGATCGCAGCCAGATACACTGCGAGCAACATCAGCGAGAGGGGAAGGCCAACCAGCGTTATGGCGATCACAAACATGGCCACAGGCACACCCGCCAGAACCGCAACCCCAAGCCCGAGGCTGCGCCAGCCTGCGCCCACCGCCTGAGTGCTGGCCTGAACGAAGCCGGGAAACAGAACCACGCCTAACCATCCCACCAGCATGGCGGCGGCGAGCCAGACGGCTTGGTAGAAGTAGAATCTGGGATGTGTGAAATGGTTTTCCCTCACGCGCTGCTGGATGACACGCGTGCCCACAATCGTCGCGCCGTCGGCGATGTGTACTTTTTCCAGATCATGCACGCGCACGCTCAGGCTACCGCCGATTCGGGCAGTGTTCGTAAGGGTAAGGCTGTCTCCGGTCATGGTCAGTTCGCGGCCGACGCTGCCGCTCACATCGGCATTGCCGGCGAAAATGGTCACACTGCGATGCACCTCGCCCTCGAGGCTGACGTTGCCGGCGGCCGTTACAACACCGCCGCCCACGCGACCCCGGTCATTCACACGCAAGGATTGCATCAACCCGTAGATGTTGTGGCCCAATTGCCCGCCAAGCTCGAGCGAATTCGAAAAGTCGTAGATGTTGCCTTCCACGGTTCCACTTACTACGGTGCTCCTGGCAAAACTCACCAAGTCACCCTTGACAGTGCCACGTACTTCCACCGATCGACCAAAAGCCAGCAAGTCCCCGTTGACCACGCCTTCCACGCGCACAATGTTGCCGGCGGCCAAAAGGGTGTCGTCCACCGTCTCGCTCGCCGCTACGGTAACGACCTCACTGTGACGCCGCTCCAGGGAAAAGCCAGGCAACGACACCGCAAGCAGCACGATCAGCAGGCGCAGGCCAGGTCGCGGTAGCCGCCATCGGCGGCCCAGTAGCAGTGCGCCGCCCCCCAACAACAACAGCAAAAACAGCCCCCCGACGAAAGTCGCATAATCAGACAGCATGGCAGTACCTCCGTGTGCAAAGTAGTAAGAAAGGTCGAAGATCAGGTTCGTGCGGCCGCTTAAGCTAAAGGGATTTAACCATTGCAGCGCTTCCGGAATGCTCAGCTCATCGATCCAAGGGACAACGACCGAACCTAGCGCCAGCACTGCGGCCACGACCGCTACGTCACTCCACGCCAAAGACCACGGCAAACGGGAGGATCCCGCCTGACTGGCTGCTTCTTCCGGAAGCTCTTGCAGGCTTTCGCTCAGAACACGGTTCTCGGCGCGTAATGCGTCCAACAGTTGTCGGCAGCGCCGGCACGTCGCCAAGTGGTCTCGCAGGTGCCGCGCTTCCTCCACCGGAAGTTCACCGTCCACGAAGACAGAGACGATCTGTTCCGAATAACATTCCATGATCACTTGCTCCTGTGGCCCAGTTTCCGGCGCAGCTCCTGCTTGGCCCTAAATAGCAACGCCGCCACGTAGTTTCTATGCAGGCCCAACTGCTGTGCGATTTCGTCATAGCTCAATTCGCCGTAATAGCGCAGGACCAGCGGCATGCGATAGTTCTCCGGCAGGCGTGCAATGGCATCCCGCACCTGCGCCCTCTCTTCCGTGCTGAGGACTGCACCCAGCGGCGACAGCTCCGGGCTGGCTGCCTCGATGACCGCGACTCCCTCTTCTTCCACAATCACCTGCCGTCCACGGTTCCGGCGCCGCAAAGCATCAATGCATTGGTTGGCAGCCACCCGCAGCAGCCACCTGAGAAACGGTACTGACCCGTCATAGCTCTCGATTGAGCGCTGCAGCTTCAGGAAGACTTCGCTGGTGGCATCTTCCGCGCTCTCCCGCGAGTCCAGCATGTAACGGCACAAGCCGCATACGCGCCGGCCATAGAGGCGATAGATCTCCCCCAGCGCCTCGGCATCGTGGCCTTGGGCGCGCTCTATTACGCTCTCTAGATCCGGCCCCTCCATTTGCGTGGCTTTGCCCTCGCGGGGCTGCGATCCTTTCGCATTGTTTCTCTTGGCGTCCATAAAGCAGTACGCTGCAGATCGAACTAAGTTACACAGATTTTAGGGATGAGGGAAACGCAAGGCCGGACGACTCACTGTGGTTTTTGCAAGATTCGAGCTGGCCCCACGCCAGCGGGAAAGGCTGCGAATCGAATATCTTTCCGAGTTGCCAACGCCCGGGTGGTCGGCTACTCTTCCCCGATCCGATAAGTAATGTCCCGAATTGCTGTCACTCGATCCCGAACCCGGCCTTACAAGAAAAGACGCAGTGGCGCTCGCATCCGATTAGAGCGGTTCCGCGGTTAGTGTATCCGCACGCCCGGGTAGTGCGGGCCTTCAGAGGGTGTGTGAGAACTCGTTTTGAGTCGGCACGGTGGAACGATTGCGCAAAATTCAGCCCCGAATGGGGCGAAAGAGCTTAGCCCAGCGCTTCAGCGCTGGGTGGAGTGGAAAATAATACCGAGTCCCGTAGGGACGGCACAGTTCTCACACACGCTCTTCAGGCCCGCGTATAAGGCAAGAAGAAAAACCGCTTAAGCCGCTGAGGTCGTCGACCTCAGCGGCTTAAGCGAGGCCTTTGGCGCTGCGAACGCAGCCTCTGAAGCGCCGCACTACCCGAGCAAACCGCACACATCAATTGCACATCCGCTCTAGAACCCCGGCGGCCTCGCTCCAGCCACGTTGAACGTACGCTCCAGCGCAAGGCCAGCTTGCCCGAGAGTTCCTTCGTCAAACAACTGTCCAATCAATGTAACGCCGTGGGGCACACGTCGTGGCGGCGAAAACTTCGGCAGCGGATGTGCCGGATCAGGCGCCCAATCGCTGCGGGCCTCGGACACCTCGACAAAGCCCGCTCGCAAAGTGAGCGAAGGCTGCCCGGTGAAGTTGGTAATGGTCAGCATTTCGTCGCGCAACGAAGGCACGAGGAGCAGGTCCACCTGCGAGAACACGCGCTCCATCTCCAAGGCGACTTTGCGGCGGAAGCGGTCGGCTTGGACGAAGTCCACTGCCGAAAGAAACCGTGACTGACGAAACGTGTTGGGCCATGCGTCGGGCACCTGCATCTTGAGCTGATTCAGCCCGCCGCTAAGCGTTAGCTCCTCGAAGGCGGCAGCGCCTTCGGCGAAGAGGATCAGATCGAGCGAATCATAGGGCCAGTCGGGGATTACGACCTCAACCGGCACCATGCCTACCTTCTTGACGGCCTCCAGGGCAGCCCGGTCCACGTCGGTTGCAGGATTCTCCTTCATCCACCCTGGGAAGTAGCCCACACGCAATCCTTGCACGCTCGCCCCTGCATTAAAGTCGAGTTTGCTGGGCACACTTGACACATCGCCCGGGTCGGGCCCGGAGATGGCGTTCAGCACCAGCATGGCGTCCTCAACGCTGCGAGCCATGGGCCCTAGTTTGTCCAGCGACCAGCAAAGCGTCATGGCGCCGGTACGCGCAACGCGACCGAAGGTCGGCCGTAGTCCCGTGACTCCACAGCGCATGGAGGGGCTCACGATGCTACCGCCGGTTTCGCTGCCCATCGCGAAGCCAACCAATCCTGCCGCCGTGGCTGCGCCCGGACCGGCGCTCGAGCCTGACGATCCTTCCTCCAGCAACCACGGATTCATAGTCTGGCCGCCGAACCAAATGTCGTTGAGCGCCAGCGCGCCCAAGCTTAGCTTGGCGACCAGCACCGCGCCCGCGTCATTAAGACGCTTGACGACGACTGCGTCTGTTGTAGGGATGCGATCGCGAAAGGGCTCCGCGCCATACGTCGTGGGAATGCCCGCCGTGTCCAGAAGGTCCTTCGCGCCCCATGGAATGCCATGCAGCGGTCCGCGATACTTGCCAGCCGCGATCTCCTGATCGGCACTCTTAGCTTGGGCGAGCGCCAGTTCGCGGGTAAGCGTGATGACGCAACGCAGCTTGGGATTGAACTGCTCCAGACGCGCCAGGTAAATGCGGGTGAGTCGCTCGGAGGTGAGTTTGCGTTGCTCGATCCAGAGCGAGAGTTGGGTCACCGGCGCGAAGGCGATGTCTTCGTCATTCTTGGGCAGCGGCCCGGGATCTGTCGTGCTCCTCACAAATTGCTGGCTCGCCGGTCCGGCCTTTTCGCCGGGCATGACCGGGTTCCAGCGCGTGCCGGGGGCAAGCGTCGCTTCCAATGCCACCTTGTGCGGCCCCACCCTTCGCTCATAGAGCGGAGCCATGGCGCTGCGCCAATTGCCAGCCGCCTGGGCGAGCTCCTCGGAACTCAATTCAATCTCTACCAGCTTCTCCGCTTGGGCAAAGGTTGCAGGCGACACCTCAGGTCCAACCGGTGGTGCAGTGCCGAAGGCAGGAGGCGCTCCGGGCTGGGGTTCAGCGGGCTTCTGGTCTTGGCCGTAAGACGCGACGGCCGCCCCTAACAAAGCAAGGGGTGCGTGGGTCAAGAATTGTCTGCGCGATTTCGACATGTCTCTCCTAGAGCAGTTTAGGAAATTCTGTAATCCGTCTTGCCTACGGTAGAGCCGCGCTCTCGGCGCGGCGTCAAGGCGGTCTCATCAATTTATTGAGCCGGCTGCACAGACTGCTGAAAAACTCGATGTTCGCTTTGAAGGGGCGCACCTTCAGAGCCTGCCCTGAGCTCCTGCCGAAGGAGCCCGCCCTGACTTGTCGAAGGGTGCGCCGTCGTAAGGGCAATAAAACGCTTGACACATATGTGTTTAGCGCTCTTCTTGGGGGACCTGAAATACAGCCCTTGCGAGGCGTTCAAAGTTTTCTCTCGCTTCCGGGCCTTCTTTGCATTCTGCTTTCATGTTACGAGCTTACTCCTAATGGAACAGTCAGACTCCAATCCACCAATTCAGCCAACCGCTAAAGGCATACCACCACATAATGAATCCGAGGGTGCACGCCCAAAAACCCAAACCAACGCTCAGTTCCCGGCGAATGTTATACCAACCCCAAAGCACGAGGCCGAATCCTATTACACCAAGCCCGACCCAACGCCATTCTGGAAGATACTTTTGGAGGCTGCCGTTGGCATTGCCGTCATCAGCTACACCATTGTTGCGTCCTTGCAGTTGCGCACGATGAACAAGACCTATCAGCAAATCCGCGACCAAACTGCGATAGCGCAGAAGGGTTTCGACATTTTCTATCGACCATACGTCGGGCTGGATGGCATAAAACCGATTTATATCTCGCGTTCCGCGCCAGTCACTGGACGCGGCAGCCACTCCAAAGAGTCCATTGTCGGGATGAAGTTCGAAGCAATAATTAAGAACTTTGGTTCTTATCCGGGAAGCAATTTCAAATGCGACTGGCGCGTTTTCTTCGGAGGCGTAGAGCTTCCCGGAGGGAAGATTCCAGATACGCCACGGACTCTCTATCCCAATCAAACTGTTCTCCTTGTGGGCGCGATTGGAGAGGATGAATATCCTGATTTGGCCAGTGGAGCGAAAAAATTGGTGGCTGAGACCACGGTTGAATACGACGGCCCCAGCGGTCACTATAAGGAGTGCCAAAAGAGTCAGTACTCCGACGTTCAAAAAGCCTTCTCGGCACTCGGAGATTGCGACAAATAACTTGCGATGGGTACATACTTCCCCGTCGATCCAAGTGTCCCATTTCGGACACATGTGCGCGTACCGTTTTATTGCCGTCGTAAGCCCCTTATTTTTGTCATTCCGAGGGGCTTCAGCCCCGAGGAATCTGCTGTTTCTTTTCGTCGCGACGACTTTTTCAGCAGTCTCTTTAGCCGTGAGGGACTTCTGACTGACTTAATCGGAACTTCCCAAGGGAAACTCTGATTAAGTTCTGTTTCTAGAAGGGGACGGCCTTCAGGCCGTCCGTAACGCCGCAAAATTACTGCGGCTTTAGCCGCTGAGAAACTTCGCCCTAACTTAATCGGAACTTCCCTAGAGGACCACGCAAGAGGAGGCGTGTCGCTCTATCGAAGTCGGAAGTATGATGAAACCAACGTGATTTAAGTAGTGTGATGAGAAGCGGGTCCGTATGTTCTATCATTGCTGCGAATGGCTACCGCTCTCCAGTCCGCAAATTCAGAACGGATAATCCGACTTCTGCTTTGGATCGGCGGGGTTGCATCGACCATTGTGGGGTCTTGGGTCAGCAGCAAGATTCATGTCTACCAAGAAAACCGAAAGGCACATCTTGAAGACATCAAGAGTAAGGTATTGGTTCCGATCCGCGATGAACTGGAAGAGTTTGAACCCTTCGTGTTCAACAGACAGCCGCTGTTTTCCCTGACGCATACCACCACGAATTACCACCAGAATGCGCCTCTCACGGAATCATCTGTAGAAGCAGAGCGCCTGTTGAGCGCAGCATTCCCCACCGGCTGGCTTTTCCGGGGAACTGAGCCAGCACTCACACAGGATGTCAGGACGACTCACCTTCCTGAAGTAATGGAGGCGCTGAGCAAATTCGTCAAGAATTGGACGTTATACACCGGCGAATGTCAGTTTCGGCTCAGTCGCTTGGCGAACGAGATTCTTGAGCGATCTGGCTTGCCACAGTTTCCTAATAGGGACGCTACGGGCTGGCCGCAGCCACTTGTGATGAACTTAGACCTAGCTGTACTCATCCACATGCGCTCTTTCGGATTCCCGACATCAGTTCTGAAACTTAGAGCACATGTCCGGGTCTGATTTGTGGAGTATTCAGAGTGACGATGGTACCCGCTATGCTTTTGGACTAGAGGAGCAAGTGACAACACTGCTGGATAACCTCAACGCGTTGATGATTTCAGAAAATGCAAGCTGTCAAGAATTGGGGAATCAGGCTGCTAACTTACAGGAGGAGTTTACTCGTGTCCGAGCCTTGCTGGATTTCGCCATTGCATCCCACCGACTTCGCAAAAAGTGTGATCTTGTGGGTTTCTTCTGATCGCGGGAGGTCATTGGCGACGTAACTGCGATATCCACCTGCAGTCCTCCACGGCACCACGATCGAGAGAATGGCCGAGCACTTGCCTTCGACTGCGGCTGTGGCTGTGGCTGCGTAACGCGCGAGTTCGGTAGCGAATCGAACAGTGCTGTTTGCTAATCAAAAAGAAAACCCTCCCGGTTGGGAGGGTTCGGTGGTTTTGGTCGCACTCGGAAGCTGTAACTGCAAAGCGACGCGATGT
This sequence comes from uncultured Acidobacteriaceae bacterium, assembly GCA_963794545.1. Lineage (GTDB taxonomy): Bacteria > Acidobacteriota > Terriglobia > Terriglobales > Acidobacteriaceae > Bog-257. Next base: position 411,522 of record CAWCEH010000003.1, on the reverse strand, counting down.
GACGTGCTTCCCGTGCCGGAGACGTCTTAAACGCGCTGCACGTTGGCGGCCTGGAAGCCTTTTGGACCCTTGGTGAGGTCGAACTCCACTGTCTCGCCCTCGTTCAGGCTCCGGTATCCGTTCTCCTGGATAGCTGAGAAATGCACGAACACATCCTCGCCCGTAGATCTCTGGATGAATCCGTACCCTTTGGCTCCGTTAAACCACTTGACTGTACCTTTCTCTCTCACAACTTACTCCTTTCACCTGTAGAGCTTGGAATAACCCCTGCTTCGCGAACGTTCCGAGCGCAACCCTGAGGGAGCAGGATCGGAAGACGTCTCAACGTTGCCGGGAAACAAGGGTTGCGGCTCAGCTCGCAGCTTTTCTGCAATGGAAAAGCCCCTTGAATCGGTTCTGGCGGACTAATGCGTCCGCGACAGAGCAGATCCCTGGAGCCCGTACAATGCGTGAATTTCGACTGCTGACAGAAACATCAACCCAAATCCGCGTTTCCGATGAACCGAAAGCTCCTCCCTCGCCCATTCGAGAGGGGAGCAGGAGATGATTACAGGAACTCGGGATTCTGGCAAGTGTTTTCATCACAGGCAGTTCCGTCCGTTCCAATATGGGAAACAGCGGGACGGCCGAATGCCGAAGCTTCCGGCAGCCGAGCCGGGAATCGCGCTCTGTTAGGATTAAGGTTCGATGAGTAGCAACTCTAAAGTAACCCGCGAGGAGGTCAAAGGGCCACCGACTCCTGCCGTTTCGCAGCCCCCAACCGTGGGCATGTCGAACGCTTCTAAGTCTAGAGACATCATAGAGTTGCAAGATCCACCGCTGCTTCCAGGCCCGGTCGCCAAACGCTTGCAGGAAGAGGACGACCGGCAAGAGCTGTTTCAGCACCTGCCGGAAACCTACAGCTTGTCGCATCGCTTGCGGCGGCACGGCTGGTCCACGCTCCGCTACCTGACACAAACCGAGGTTCATACTTACGCCTTCTCGGTGGCGGCCAATGCCATCCTCTCGTTTTTTCCGTTTATCGTGTTGCTGCTGACACTCATCCGCCGGGTTATCCACTCCCAAGCCATGTACAACGTGGTGCTGGAGTTGTTGCGCGACTATCTGCCGAGCAACAAAGATTTCGTTATCCGCAACTTGCAGTTTCTGGCCAGCGTACGGGGGCGTGGCCAGGTGCTCTCGTTCGTTATGTTGCTGATCACCTCCACCGGAATTTTTCTTCCGCTGGAAGTTGCGCTCAACAGCATCTGGGGCTTCAAGAAGAACCGCTCGTACATCATGAACCTGCTGGTCTCGCTGGGACTAGGCCTGGCATGCGGCTGCCTGGCGATGCTTTCGATTGCACTGACCGCGCAGAACCTGAAGATGCTGGGACTAGTCATTGGCGAGCAGAACTTCGTATTCGCAGGGCTGGGATTCATCGTGATGAAGGCTTCGGCGATCCTGGCGACGATTGGAATCTACTTCCTCATCTATTGGGTGCTGCCGCACGGCAAGGTCCCGGTGCGAGCGGTGCTGCCGGCGGCGATCATCACCGGCGTTGTGTCAGAGGCAGCGAAGTACATCTACATCCTGCTGCTGCCCTGGCTGAACTTTCAGGAAGTATATGGGCCCTTCGCGGTTTCGGTGACCCTGATGTTCTGGTCGTTCTGGAGTGGGATGCTGTTGCTGGGCGGCGCGTATCTTTCGGCCGCTGAACACAGCGCTCGCGTGCAGGCTCGCCGTGACACCGCTGCTGCCGCAAGCCGCTAGAGCCTGCGCTCGCTTGACATTTGCCGCTATCCAACCGATACTTGCGCCGCTTGGCCGAAGCGCCTAGTAGCCGGAGCTCTATGAAGAAGAAAGCGGCTTCAAAGAAGAAGAAGGCAACGTCGAAAAAAGCCTCGCCGAAAAAAGCTGCGCTCCCATCAAGGCCGGCGCCTGCAAAGAAGGCGAAGCCAAGAACAACCAAGGCACCGGCTCCTGTTGCCGCTCCTCCCGAGACCGGCGAGAAACTCACCTTCAATCACGCCATGATCTACGTCAAGGACGTAGAGCGGGGAATCCGCTTCTATCACGACATGATGGGATTCAAACTCATCGAAGATTTCCGATATGAAGATAAGCCGGTTTATGCGCGCCTGCGCGCTCCGGGCGGCGACGGCACCATCGCTCTGCATCTGGCCGGACCGGGCGCCTCGGTTGGCAGCGAGGGCGTGCGCCTGTATTTCGAAGTACGCGATCTCGACGGCTTCTGCCGCAAGCTCCAGCAGAAAGGCTTCTACATCACCCAACTGCCGCGCATGATGCCCTGGGGATGGAGGCATGCATACCTGAACGATCCCGACGGCCATGAGATCAGCCTTTATTGGGCAGGCGAAAACCGTATGCAGAAGACGGTGATGAAGGCGGCGCGAGAGGCGGCCCGCAATTAAGCTCAACCTGTGCCGCTGAACCTACGCAGGCACTTAGCAGTCTCAGTCTGCACCTGCGGTGGCCGCCGCTGGACTCGAACTCTGCTCGCGTTCGCGATGAGCGAAGCGCAGTCCGGATGACAGGAGCTGTGACGGCTTCTCGATAACTTGGTACATGAGCCAGGCGGCCAGCCCTGAAGCCACCAGGCCGACTACGTCCAGCACGCCGATATACCTGCCGGAGTATGGCAGCCAAAACGACAGGCAGCCGATCACGCTGACGCCGATCGGCAGGTGCAGCAGGTACAGCGAATAGCTCAGGTCGCCAACTTTATCCAGCGCGCGGTTCTGAAATGTGGACAGGGCAATGATGATCCCCGTAGCTACCGACACGGCGGCTACGATCCAACCCAGTGGGAACCACATCGCCACTACCATGGCGAAGATCAGGACTGCCATTTCGCGCAACCCGATCAGCCGCGCCCGGTATTGAAAAACGAAAACGCCAATCAAGAAAATGGGAAGCCGGGAGAAGAGGAGATGGGTGTTGGGAACCGCGAAGTAGGCTGCCAACATGGCCGCTGCACTGGCGAGGCGAGTCAATCTGCTGGAACTTGCCAACCACGGCAGCAGCAACCCCACCAGCACATACCATTGGAACTCGATGGCCAGCGTCCAGTACACGACGTTGATCCAGGGCACGCCCGCGAGATCATTCAGGTAGGTGAAATGCAGCAACAGGCTTCGTCCCGTTACCTCCAGCCGTGGGATGTGGAACAAAGGTACCAGCACCAGGTTGGTCGCCAGCAGGGTTATGACGATGGATGCCAGATAGGGCGGATACAAACGCACATTACGCTTGAGCAGGAATCGCGGGTAGTCGCGCAAAACATAGCGGGAGCGATAGAGGCTCCAGGGGATGACAAACCCGGAGATCACAAAGAAGATATCCACGCCAAGGTAGCCATACTTTCCCGACAGACTAAGGTACTTTCCCTGACCGGCGACAAAGTGGCCCCAGGCCACAAAGATTGCGGCAAAGGCGCGCAGGGCGTTGATGACGCCGATACGCTGGTTGGGTTCCGGAGGTTGCACGTTCAACCATAGTACATGGCGGGGCTTTGCCGGGCCTCTGAAACAGATCACAGGAGCCTTTGAGCTGCGACCGAGACCTTGGTACATCCACCGGTATAGTCCGCACCGCCTGGCGAGGGATCGGCGCATCCAATCCTGCAGGGAGAGATAACCATGATTCGTAAGCTGAAGTCGGGAGAATACCGGCTCTATTCCCGCAAGAAGGATGCCAAGACAGGCAAGCGTCGCAACCTGGGGACCTTCTCCACTCGCGAGAAGGCGAAAGCTCACGAGCGCGCCGTGCAATACTTCAAGCGGCAATAACTGGAATCCCGCGTGACCCGCGACGCAATGTTTTTCAGCCCGGACTCTTAGTGATGTTGCCAGACGGCGACGGTCGCGTAGCCGACAGAAACGGCTGTTGGATGTTATTATTTGTTATGTTATTTATGTATTGTTATTTAGATGTCTGTTAATGTTACTTGCGGCGCTTGAAAGGACAAGTAAAAGGAGTCGTTATGATGGAGCGTTCGGTAGACGCAATCAGGTCATATGCTGTCAGACAATATGTTGCAGTGGCGCGCCGTAAGGGCGAGAAGCGGGTGCGAATCGTGGCTGGGGATGTCCATCGCGCCTTAAAGTTGAAGAACAGGGTCCCCAACGTCTGCAATGCTCTGACCTCCAGGATCTTTCTTGAACAAAATCACCTCATGATCGAAGACGTCTCCGGCCCTCCCTCTGGAATGGGTACTCGAATGGTTTATACCTACCGCTTGCTGGATGAAAAAGAGTCGCACGCCGAAGCGTTGGAGACACCAAGTTTCGAGGGGCTGCGAGGTTTGCTCAAGGAATCCTTACGGTCTCTGGGGGGCGGAGAGGCCTTCCTTCGCGAGGAGCGAGACAGATTCTATGGTCGCAGAGCGGCGGAGGGAAGGTGAGTCTGATCTATTGGGACACGATGCTGTTTATCTATTGGCTCGAGGCCCATCCCAAGCATGGACCACAGATACAACAGATTCATCGGCGAATGTCTGACAGAGGCGACGAACTATGCACCAGTGTCTTCACCATGGGTGAGGTCCTGACGGGCGCCTACAAGACCGGACATACGAGCGCCGCCCAGCAGATTCGCAACTACTTCGAGAGCGGGGCCGTGCGCGTTCTTCCCTTCAACCTGGAAGCGGCAGACCGCTACGCGAAGATAAGGGCTGCGCATCGCGTTTCACCAGCTGATGCCATCCACTTGAGTGCGGCCTCCGTGGCTCAGGTGGACGTGTACCTAACCAACGATCAACGTCTGAAGAAGCTCCTCATCGAGGGCATTCAGTTCATCGCCGGACTCGACGGCAGTATTCTCTGAGCGAACTCCAGGTGATTTGGGGGCGTCGCAAGCCTGGGTCGTCGATCCGCAGACCCGCCGTGGATACGACTGCTCCAGCGGAAGCTGGATCGAAACCACTTCGTTCGCGATCGAAAACTCTGCCATCGCTGTGGATCTTTCGGTAATCTTCGCGGAATTAGACTAAGGCGCCCTCCGGGTCCACAACATTTAGAATCAGACCTTACGCTTTGGGTTGTGGCACAATCCGCAAATACGGTCGGGGCGCTTTCCAGCCTTGCGGATATATCTTCTTTGCCTCATCGTCGGATACTGACCCGGCGATGATTACGTCGTCGCCCTGCTTCCAATTCACCGGCGTCGCGACCTTGTGCTTCGCCGTGAGCTGCAACGAATCAATTACCCGCAACACCTCGTCGAAGTTGCGGCCCGTCGTCATGGGATAGACAATAAGCAGCTTGACCTTCTTGTCCGGCCCGACCACGAACACGGTACGAACGGTTTGATTATCGGCTGCTGTCCGGCCTTCACAGCTGCCATCAGCCCCGGCGGCCAGCATCCCGTAAAGCTTGGCGATCTTAAGATCCGTGTCGCCGATCATGGGGTAGTTCGGCGCGTGTCCCTGGGTTTCCTTGATGTCGTCGGACCACCGTTTGTGATTGTCAACGGGATCGACGCTGAGACCGATGATTTTGACATTACGCCGGTCGAACTCGGGTTTCAGCTTTGCCATATAACCGAGCTCAGTGGTGCATACCGGTGTGAAGTCTCTTGGGTGGGAAAACAGGACGGTCCATGAGTCGCCCATCCACTCATGAAACCGAATGCGTCCTTCGGTAGTTTCAACTTCGAAATCTGGAGCTACATCGCCAATCTGAAGAGCCATCGCACACCCCTGTCGTTTTTAAAATGCCTAGCGATTCTATTCAGTAGGCCGTACTCGATCAAGTAACGCGTCTGCCAGGCGGAAAAGCGCCTCTCAATCGCCCGCCGCGATAGCGGGGTCCTCTGAAGTCATTGCGACGCGTGACTTGGGTTATTACTTCTTCGTCCACTCATCCACCCAGTCATTCACCGTCTGATACCACAGGCGGCTGTTCTGCGGCTTCAGCACCCAGTGGCCTTCGTCGGGGAAGTACAGCATCTTCGACGGGATCTTCAGCCGCTGCACGGTGGTAAACAACTGGAAGCCCTCCGAGACGTCAAGGCGGTAATCGAGTTGGCCATGAACCACCAGGATCGGTGTCTTGAAGTTGGTTGCCGACAGATGCGCCGACCACTTGCGATACATCTCGCGGTTGGTCCACGGAGTGCCTTTGAACTCCCACTCGTTGAACCACAACTCTTCCGTGGTGCCGTAGGCTGACTCGGTGTTGAACATGCCATCATGCGAGACCAGGCATTTGAAGCGAGTGGTGTGGCCCTCGATCCAGTTGATGGCATACCCGCCGTAGCTTGCGCCCAGTGCGCATTCGCGGTCCTTGTCAACGTACGGATAGGTCTTCTCGGCATAGTCAAGGCCCAGCATCAGGTCGTGGAAGGGAGCGCCACCCCAATCGCCATTGATCGCATCGATGAATTTCTGCCCGTAGCCGGTCGAGCCGTGGAAGTTGACCATGATCACCACGTAGCCATTGGCCGCGAACAGTTCAGGATTCCAGCGATACGACCAGTCGTCGCCCCACGCGCCCTGCGGGCCGCCGTGAATGAGAAACTTCACCGGATATTTCTTGTTAGCATCGAAGTTTGGCGGCTTAACGATGAATCCCTGCACCTTCTCCTTTGCCGCGCCCGTGAACCAGAAATTCTCCAGCGGCTGCATCTGGACCTGGGCGAGGACCGGGCCGTTGAGGTTGGTCACTTGCTGCGCTTTCGACAGCAGACAACCCGGGATGCCGTACGCATTCGGAGGTACAGCCGTCCGGCACTGTGGGAACTGCAGTGGCGCACTATAGATCTCGTTGGGCGCAGCGATTGACATGCGATCGAAGAGCAGTGTCCTGCCGTCAGGTGTCGGTATAGGGCTGTCATTGAAGCCAGCGACCAATTCCTGCGGCCAGGGATTCGCTGCCGTCACATCAATCATGTAGATCGGCGCTTCCCCTTCGTTCTCGGCGGTGAAGTAGATGGTCTTCGAGTCGGGCGACCACGCGATTGAATCTACCCAGCGATCGAAGTTCGGCGTCAGGTCGGTGATCTTGCCGGTCACGCGCTCATATAGCATCAGGCGGAAGCGATCGCTCTCGTAACCGCCGCGCAACTGCGAGCGATACGCGATGTACTTCCCATCGGGCGAATACATGGGCGTTCCATCGCTGCCGGGATTGGTGGTGATCTTCTTCGTCTCACCAATTCCGAAGAAATTCGCGCGATATGCGGAGTACGTACTGCTGTCGCCCGCCCTAGCTACAAGCGACTGGATGAAGATATCGCTCTTGGTGCTGATGGCCTGCATCTCGTCGATGTTGCTAGTGAAGGCCACCTCTTGCCCATCTGGCGAAAACTGATACTGGTCCTGCCCGCCGAGGCTAAAGGGCGGCACATCGTGAGCGCCCGGAGTCAAGTCGCGCGCCACGCCCCCCTCGGCCGCGATCAGGAACAGATGACTGTACTTGCCATCGAAGTAGTGGTTCCAGTGGCGAAACATCAGTTGCGTAAAGATCTTGGCTTTCACTTTCGACTTGGCCTGCTCCTCGTCGCGCTGCTTATTGCACGCATCCTCCTTGCAATCGGGATAGACCTCGGAGACGAACAGGATGCTCTTGCCGTCGGGCGACCATATTCCTCCCGAAGCTTCAGTCGAGATACTGGTCACCTTGCGTGGCTCGCCGGTTAGCGTTCCGCTAGAGGTGTCGAAATCCTGCATCCAGATTTGCGAACCGCCATCGCGCGAGGACTCGAAGATGACACGCTTGCCGTCCGGCGAGAAACGAACGCGGTCTTCGCCGGACCCGCTTGCGGGAGTAAGACGCCTCGCCTCCCCGCCGCTGACGGAAATGATCCACAGATGCGGCTTGCGTGTGTTTTCGTCGAGGTTGACGTCCATCGCGCTGAATCCCACCCACTTGCCGTCAGCCGAAACGATGGGTTCGCCAATGCGCTTGAGCTGCATCATATCTTCGAAAGTGAAAGGACGCTTGCTCTGCGCGAAGCCGCACAACAAGCAGCAGAAAATAAGAAGGAGAATGCGACGTAGCATGAAGCCTCCGGCGGCAGAAACAGAGCAAGGGGTTGTGCGTCTAAAGACTGGTCAAGTCTAAATCAGCTCCACGTTAGCTACTTCGCCTTCCCTCCGAACGACAATCCCAGCCCCGTCGTCAGCAGCACATCGTTGTTTTTGTTCCCTCCCACTGGCCTGCTGTTGTAACGGTCACCGAAATTCAAGTTCCACGTCACCGCACGATAAAACTTGCTGGCCACTCCGAAGTCGAAGACTCCTTGATAACCTCCGATTCCGTTCAGGTAGGGGAAAAAATAAAAGTCCTGAACCACGGAGGTGTTGGGCGTGAACTTGTGACTGAATTCGTCGCCGATCGTCGCGTTCATCAGATTGTTAGTGACGCCAGCCGTTGAGCCGTTGTAGCCCGTAGAGTAGTTCTCGTAGGTATAGCCAAAACCACCCAGGAGGTTGAGCGTCGTGACTTTGCTCGCGATTAGGTGATACCCGAGACCACCGCTGGGGTTAATGCGCTCGTTGAGGTCCTGGGCATGATCGTACGATCCGGCAAACATGCCAAAGGCAAACAGCTTCTTGGTCAGGTTGCGATCGTAGCGGACGAATCCTCCCAAGGCATTAGCGCTGGTGGAACTGATGTCGTTGGTTACGCTGGTCGAATAGATCGACGCCGCTTGGATGGTCCACTTGTCGGTCGTAGTTGGACGCTCAGCGTTGAAGCCCAAAGCCAGGTTGGTAGTGTCGGAGTTGCCGCGCGCCAGCGCGAGCCCAAAGTTGCCGCCCCCATCCCAACCTTCCAGCATTCCGGGATGCAGCGACTTCTCGTAGGCAGCCTGGTCAGCGGGCGACCGCATCACGGCGATGTCAGCCATCGGAATTTGCTGGGTACCCGAGGTTGTGGTCACGGCCACTTGCGAATCCTCGCTCTTCACCGTACCGGAAAGGACTTGTTTGTCGGTACGGGTTACCACCATCGATTGATCGGAAGAAAATTGTGCGACGGCATCAAAATCAATCGAAATTGTACCCGCATGCTCCGTTTTCAGGACCAGCTTTTTGTCGCTCATGGTCACGATGGTGCCGGTAAACCGGTCGCCATTCTTCAGGGTCACTTGTTCCGCGCATAAACTCCCAACACAACAAAACATCAGGACAGCGAAGACACCACTTTTCATACCCGAGAGTCTCTCTTTCTGTTCAGAGGATAATAGTGAAGGCCGTCAGCTTATGCAGTGATGGCGGTTGGAAAACACGAAGAGTTGAGCGCAGACTGTTTGTCGGCCACTCGAACCGGATTGTGTCAGCATTTCAGAAGCGGAACTGTCGCCTCGAGAGGCTCCGCGATCCAAGTATAATGCGGGCCTTTGGCACGTTGTAGAATATCAGTTACTCATTGCGATTGCAGCCGGTCACAACCCCACAAAAGTTGTAAGGGAAAACGTCTGCCTCGTGATCTCATTCGATTTTGCATTGAGATATTTCGTGGAAGTACAACCAAAGCGCCGCTCTGGCGACTTGACCAACAGGAAGGGTCGGTAACTCTCGGGTGAGATCGGGCGAACCGGCCATTCATTCGCGTCTTCCCCGCTCTTTTACCCGGAATTAACAAATTTTGTTTTAACGCAATGCAAACATGCAATACTGCGGTGCGCGATTGAAATCCTCGATTGCCGGTTCGTTCGCCGACGACGAAGACAGGCTGGACGCCTTGAAGGAAGACCGGCAAGGGTTTGGCGTCCCCGGCCATCATTCTTCGGGAGTTTGATAAGGGTCTGTCAAAGCAACTGCAGATTTTCGGATCAGCCTGTTGGTCGCTTCGGCCTTGGCATTGGGAGTCCGTTAACACGACTGTAATAAAGCGAAACCCATAAGTGGCCTTATAATCAAAAGTTATCCACACCGCAATCACGAAGGCCTAGTTCCCGGCCGTGCGCCTCCGTCAGGGCGAACCGGCCAAACAAAGGAGAAACAAGATGTCGCAAAATCCGGAATCGGACAGACTCCAAGAAGCAGGCACGCTCGAGACCTTCAGAGCTCACCAGGGTTCAGGCCCCGGCAAGAAGCCCTGGAGAAAGTGGGGACCCTACCTGAGCGAGCGGCAGTGGGGTACAGTTCGCGAGGACTACAGTCAGGATGGCAATGCCTGGGACTACTTCACTCATGACCAGGCCAGATCCCGCGCCTACCACTGGGGCGAGGACGGAATGGCCGGCATCAGTGATTATGGGCAGTTGCTGTGCTTCAGCGTAGCCCTGTGGAACGGCAAAGACCCCATCCTCAAGGAACGCATGTTCGGCCTGACCAACAGCGAGGCCAACCACGGCGAAGACGTCAAAGAATACTACTTCTATCTCGACAGCACGCCGACGCACTCCTACATGAAGCACCTGTACAAGTATCCGCAGGCGGCGTTCCCCTACAGCGATCTGATCGAGAACAACCGGCGGCGCACCCGCAATGACATGGAGTACGAGTTGCTGGATACCGGTATCTTCAACGAGGATCGCTACTTCGATGTCTTTACGGAGTATGCCAAGCAGGGTCCTGAAGACATCCTCATCCAAATCAGCGTGAGCAACCGCGGGCCTGAGGCCGCAAAAATCGATGTCCTGCCGACGCTCTGGTTTCGCAACACCTGGACATGGTGGCCCGGTACACCCAAGCCGTCGCTGAAGCAGATCTCCGGCCAGAAAGGCGTACAAGCGATTGCGGCGTCGCACGCCGATCTGGGTGAGCGCTATCTATACGCCGAGGGAGATGTCTCGTTGCTCTTCACGGAAAACGAGACCAACAACGAACGGCTCTTCGGCGGGACTAACGCCTCTCGCTACGTCAAAGACGGAATCAACGAGTATGTTGTCCACGGAAATCACAACGCTGTCAACCCGGAGAAAACGGGAACCAAATCCGCGGCGCACTATCAGTTGAATGTGGGCGCGGGACAGACTGCCACCGTCCGTCTGCGGTTAAGCGACTTGGCGCCTGCGGCCATGGGCGATCGCTTCAAGGACTTTGCTGAAATCATGCAGACCCGCCAGCGTGAGGCCGATGAGTTCTACAAATCCATCACGCCGGCACGTGTCAGCGCAGACGAAGCCCTCGTCATGCGCCAGGCTCTGGCCGGGATGCTCTGGAGCAAGCAGTTTTTCTACTTCGACGTGGACCTATGGCTAACGGAACATGGTCAGGACCCGCTGAAGCCGGGCGGACGCTTCCTGCGGAACCGCGAATGGTTCCACATGGTGAACCAGCACATCATCTCGATGCCCGACAAGTGGGAGTATCCGTGGTACGCCGCTTGGGACCTCGCGTTCCACGCCCTCGCGCTCTCCACGGTCGATGTGGAGTTCGCCAAACAACAGCTCGACCTGATGCTGCAGGAGTTTTTCATCCATCCGACCGGTCAAATGCCGGCTTACGAGTGGAACTTCAGCGACGTCAATCCGCCGGTACACGCCTGGGCGACGATTTTCCTGTACCGGACGGAGCAGGCCCTCAAAGGGCAAGGCGACATCGACTTCCTCAAGCGCTCGTTCGCCAAGCTGATGCTGAACTTCAGTTGGTGGATCAACCGCAAGGACCGCAATGGCAATAACCTCTTTGAAGGCGGTTTCCTCGGGCTGGACAACATCGGCGTCTTCGACCGCAGCGCTCCACTGCCGACCGGTGGCCACCTGGAGCAGGCTGACGGCACCGCGTGGGTCTCCATGTTCTGCCAGAACATGGCAGACATCGCCGTAGAGTTGGCAGCCCACGACCCCTTTTACGAAGACATGGCCATCAAGTTTGCGGAGCATTTTATTTGGATCGCGGTCGCCATGAATCAGATGGGACCTGACGGTATGTGGGACGAGGAGGATGGTTTCTACTACGACGTCCTGCGCCTCCCCGACGGTAGTGCCAGGCGGCTCAAGGTCCGCTCCATGGTGGGGTTGCTGCCCTTGGCTGCTACCACCGTCATCGAGCCGTGGCAGCGCGAACGGGTGCCGCGAGCGACGAACGCGATGCGGGAACGCATGCAACGTATGCCCGAGTTACTCAAGAGCATCCATGTAACCGGGCCGGGGCATCTCGGGTATGGCGAGCGCGGTATCGTTGCGCTGGTGAATGAAGACCGGTTGCGCCGGATTCTGACCCGCATGCTGGACGAAAACGAATTCCTCAGCCCTTATGGGATACGGGCGCTCTCCCGCTACCATCAGGACCATCCCTTTATTGTCAATGTGGAAGGCCAGGACTTCCGGGTGAATTATCTTCCGGCGGAGTCTGACACCGGCATGTTCGGCGGCAACTCCAACTGGCGTGGGCCGATATGGATGCCGGTGAACGCGATACTTATCCGCGCCTTGCTGCAGTACTACCTCTACTATGGCGACAACTTCAAGATCGAGTGCCCCACGGGCTCGGGCAAGTTGATGAACCTCTTCGAGGTCGCGCATGAAATAGCCAATCGTCTGGAAGCGATCTTCCTGCGGGATAAATCCGGCCGGCGGCCAGTGTTCGGAGGCACAGAAAAATTCCAGACCGACCCGTTGTGGAGGGACAACATACTGTTCTACGAGTACTTCCACGGCGATAATGGCGCGGGCCTCGGGGCCAGCCACCAGACGGGATGGACCGGTGTGGTCGCGAAGCTGATCGAGATGTTCGGTCACATGGATGCGCAGCAGCTTCTGGATGCCGGCAAAGCAGGCGGCTTTGTGAAGGGCGAAACCAAGACGTAGCAACTGCTCCGGTGCGCGGTTCGCGTCGACTCTCCGCTGACCGGACGAACACAGATGCCCTTGCCAAGAGACAACCGACAAGCGGAAAGCGGACGGCTTAGCTGGCCCTGCACTCTTCGCATAGCCCTGTGTATTTTCCTATTCGTAGGCGCAGCTGCGTATTCGCCTGCCCAGATCCCTAAATCTGCGGCGCCTCCGCCAGCCAACTCTGCGCCTGCGGCACCAATCGATCCGCTCTGTCGAAAATCACCCCGTAGCTGCGGCTAAGTTTACGGGGGCCGGTTTGGCCTCCACTTCATAACCAAGCTGGCGTAGCAGGCGCAGCAGTTTCAGGGCGCGTTGGTGTTTCTTGCGGGGATCAGGGTCGCTGCCTTGCTCTACGAATTGCACTCCCTCATGCAGGATTTTCCACACCAGCCGACAGAGGCGATGAGCGACGGCCCAGATCGCGGCCTTGTAGCCCAGGCGGGGCAGCAGGCGACGGAACACCGCCTGAAAATGACTGCCGTTCTTCTTCACCGCCGCATGCGCTGCCTGATTCAGGATGCGACGCAGGTAGCGATTGCCTTTGGCGCAGCGACTACTGTGGTTCTGCTCGGCGCTTTCCTGTTGTCCGGGGCAGGTCCCCACCCACGAGGTCAAGTTGGCGGCCGAGGCAAAGGTGCTGGCCTGCGCGCCCACTTCGGCGATCACCTGCTGCGCCGAGTCGGCTCCGAAGCCGGGAACCTCGGCCAGGCGAAGCACCGCTGCCGCTGCTGCCGGCTCCGCCTGCATGGCCTCGGCGATCATGCGGTTGAGCTGCTCGATCTGTTTGGCCATCATTTGGTAGCGGTCCAGATAAAGGCCCAGCAGTTGGAGATGCAGGGGCAGGGGATGGCCGCTCAAAGCATCGATGAGTTGGGCCTGGCTACAGCGCAGCCGCTCATCGCCCAAGGCCGCCAGCTTCGCCGGGTCGGTCTGGCCGTCAGCCAAAGCCCGCAGGATACGATAGCCGCTGACCCCCAGCAGATCGCTGATCACGCTGGACAGCTTGATCCCCATTTCCTCCAGCAGACACTCCAGTTGACTATGCAGTCGCGACTGCTCGCGGCTGAGCTGCACTTTCATCCGGGTCAGGGTTCGCCACGTGCGCTGCTCGCCGCTGGGTACGAAGCTGAGATCTAACTCGTTGGCTACCAGCCGCCGCACCAGCCGTTCGGCGTCTTTAAAATCATGCTTACGGCCACGTGGAGCGCGATTGGAGTAGGCCTGCGCCAGTTGCAAACGCAGGTACGGCTCCAACTCGTACCACACCGGCTTCCAGTACTGCGCGGTCGATTCCATCACGGCTTCGTCCACCGCTTGCTGCCGCAGCCAAAGGGACAAGCGCTGCAATTCGCTGTGAGTGGTTCCAAATCGGCGGCGTTCCGGCTCTTGCTCCGCGCCGACTTGGCACACCACCACCATCAGCACTTTCTTATGTACGTCGATGCCCGCTACCTTATATCCCATAGCTTCCTCCTGGCGGGGAAGGGTAGAAGGTGCGGCCTCAGACATTACGCACTGTCACGCGCTACTGCCCCTCCCGCCGGGCGGGATGAGCAGCGCACACTCATCGGTTCAAAACGCATCTTCCAGGCCAGACTCGGACACGGCCTCAAGTCATCCAGAGCGGAGACGGCCTTTACCGTTCCACGCCTCAGCTATCGTACGATTGGCCTAGCCGATTTTCATCTTCTTGGGTGGGCCGCAGGCCCATGAACACTCGGACGTGAAACTCCCCGAAGTACCGTGATGGGCGCTCTGAAGTATGTAGAACGCCAGGACTTCGCGACTGTCAGTCGCTATTTGCAACCACCGCCCGGTCAAAATAAGAACTTAGTACAGCTGGCCAAGGAATTTCAGGCGTTGCACTCAAAGTTCAAAGGCGACGTCGATTTGTTAAGTGACGATCCCAAAGGGACGGTTGAAGCTGGACTTCCACCCGGTGAAGTACGTGCAGGCGTGATTGAGGTAGGCGGCACAACAGTAGACGTCATCCTGGTGCGGGTAGATGATCCGGAGTTCGGGAAAATTTGGCTGGTTTCGCAAGAGACGGTCGCGAAAGTTCCGGACCTTTATGCCCAAATGCAAAGCGAAGGGCCAACGGTAGCCGAGCGAATCGTGCCCGCCGCTCTGAGCAGTCGCCATGTGCTCGGGATGTCCTTGGCGCAGTGGCTCGGGTGGCTGCTCTCGATCCCCATCTCGTGGTTGCTGGCGTGGCTTCTGGCGTTTCTGTTGAGTGCGCCCCGGCGAGTCTGGTACAAACTCCGAAACCTTCCATCTAGCACGTTCTGGGAGACGCCACTTGGCACGCCGCTCAAATGCATCATTGCGATCTTGATACACGGCATTTTCGTTTACCTGCTTGACCCGCCACTGCTGTATCGCGCCTACTACTATCGCTTCCTGGCAGCCCTCCTCGCGGGATGTATCGCGTGGCTCGTGAGCCGGATCATCGACCGAGGCTTCGACCATGCGGTGAATCGGACACGACAACGTGGAGGCGGGGAGTCGATCCTGGTCATGATGCAGCGACTCACCCGCATCGTAATGTTGTTAATCGCCTTCGTCGCCGCAATGGCCCTGTTTGGGATAAACGTGAAGACGACGCTCGCCGGACTCGGCATCGGGGGACTAGCGATAGCACTGGCAGCACAAAAAACCCTCGAAAACATACTGGGCGGGGTCTCATTGCTGATGGACAAAGCTGTCCACGTCGGTGACTTCTGCCAGATTGGCGATCGACTGGGTACAGTCGAAGATATCGGTCTCCGCTCTCTGAGACTGCGGACCCTCGACCAGAATCTGCTCGTCGTTCCTAACGGGTTGCTGGCGCAAATGCAGTTCGAAAACATGAAGGCCCGCCCCAAATTGCTGATCGACCAAAACTTCTCGCTGCGCATTGAAACCACAGTCGAACAACTGCGGTCCCACGTGCAGAGCATGCTGGACGAACATCCCTCGATCGAATCCGGACCCTCAAGAATTCGGGTAAACGATTTTGCCGGCGCTGCCTTCGAATTGGAGTTGTTCGCCTATGCGAAGACGGGCGACTGGGTAGCGTTCACTGCCATTCGCCAGGATGTGATTCTGAAGATAGCTGAAATTGTCGAGGCTGCCGGTACTCGGTTTGCGGCGCCCACGCGGTTGACGTACCTATCCAGCGACGCAGGCGTCGACACAGAAAAGGCGAATGGTATTTTGCGCAACGTGACCGAACCCCGGGCAGGTGATGCGCTCCGATTCCCAGGCGAAGCCCGAACCGGAGCAAAATAGTTTTGGGGTACTCTCTAACTTCGCTGGTTCGCCCACAACCCTACTTGCTCTCCGCCGCCACCGCCTGCGCAATCCCAATTTTCGCTTCACGCAGATACTTGGCAGCCTCTTCGGGAGGTGTGGGGTTCTGGTAGAAGCCGGTGCCCCACTCGAAGCCTGCTGTCTTGGTTAGCCGCGGCATAAATTCGACGTGCCAGTGGTAGTGGTCCATGGCTGCTTCCTGAACAGGAGCGGTGTGAATCACCAGGTTGTAGGCAGGATAGTCGAGCACCTGGTCAGCGCGTACCAGGAGGTTCTTCAAGGCCTTCGCCAGCCCCTCGTAAACTTGCGATGACGAATTCTCAAAGGCTGATTCGTGCCGTTTGGGCAGGATCCACGTTTCGAACGGAAAGCGGGGCGCATACGGAGCGACAGTGAGGAATCCGTGATCGTCGGCAACCACGCGCACTCCCGACTCGGTTTCCTGACGAACGATATCGCAATAGACGCAGCGCTCTTTATAAATGTAATACTGCTTCGAGCCTTCGAGTTCCTCGATAACATGCTTGGGAACAATTGGCAGCGCTATGAGCTGACCGTGGGAATGTTCGAGGGTTGCCCCGGCCGCCGTCCCATGATTCTTGAAGATCAGGATGTACTTGAAGCGCCGGTCCTTCTTCAGGTCGACGATGCGGTCCCGGTAGGCCCACAGAACGTCTTCGATTCGCTTCTCCGGAACGCTCGCCAGGGTAGCGTTGTGCTCGGGCGTCTCGATGATGACTTCATGCGCCCCGATACCGTTCATCTTGTCGAACATGCCTTCGGCCTGCCGGTTGAGGCTGCCCTCGATACCGAGCGCCGGAAACTTGTTGGGTACCACACGTACCGTCCAATCCGACGTGTCGCGCGCAGCGCCGTTCGGGCGATAGGCCAGCACCTCGGGCGGGGTCTTGCTTTCATTGCCGTAGCAGAACGGGCAAAAGCCGCCCTTCATTTTCACTGGCTCACGGCTGAAGTCGGTAGGACGCTTGGAGCGATCGGTCGAGATAATTACCCATCTTCCTATGATTGGATCTTTGCGTAACTCAGGCACGGCAAACCTCGGTCAGACAACCTCATATCTTACGCCTGGATGGGCGGCGCGCAAGGCAGTGTAGTGCCCCGGCGAAGAGAATCGCAAGCCGCCCGTAGGGATAAAAATCAAGCACGGAGACCACTGATCGCGGAGAAAACTCGATAAACAAGAACTCCGTGTGCTCCGCGATCTCCGTGGTGAATGATGTTCGAGGACTGCTTTAGGCCCGGCGCTCCTTGCCCGCCATCACGATGCACTCCTCCAGCACATCCATCGCGATATCGGCTTGCTCCTTGCTCACGATAAGCGGAGGTGCGATGCGAATGCTGTTCGGCCCGCATCCCAGCAGCAGGACGCCGCGCTCGAAGGCGAGCTCGACGATGCGATCGCGTTCGGCCCCGCCCTGCGTCTTGGCCTTCTTATCGGTGACGATCTCGATTCCGATCATCAAGCCGCGTCCGCGAACGTCGCCAACCAGTTCCAGCCGCTGTGGCCAATCAGTGATGCGTTCCATGATGTGTTTTCCCACTACCTCGGCGTTCTTGATGCCTTCGCGCTCGAGCACATCCATGGTCGCCAACGCAGCAGCGATCGAAACCGGATTTCCGCCGAAGGTCGACGCGTGCGAACCTGGCACCCAGTCCATAATTTCAGCCTTTGCCACCATAATGCCGAGCGGCATACCGCTGGCGATTCCCTTGGCGCTGCAGAAGATGTCAGGCTCAACGCCGGTGTGCTGGATGGCCCACCACTTTCCGGTGCGGCCGGCGCCAGATTGCACTTCATCCGCCACCAGCAGGATGCCGTGGCGATCGCAAATGCGGCGCAGTTCCTGCAGGAATACCGTGGGCGCGACAACGTAGCCTCCCTCACCCTGAATTGGCTCGACAAAAATCGCAGCCACTTCCTCGGGGGCCAGGGTCGTCTTGAACAACTTTTCTTCGATGAAGCGCGCACAGCCAAGCGCGAACGCCTCCGCTTCCTGGCTTCCGCCCACGCATCCGCGATACACGTCGGGATATCGAACGTGGGTCACGCCGGGAACCATCGGCGAGAAACGCCGCTTCTGTTGCGGCTTCGAAGCCGTCAGCGACAGAGCGCCCATGGTGCGTCCGTGAAACGCTCCGTAGAACGCAATGATGTTCTGGCGCTTAGTGTGGTAGCGCGCCAGTTTCAGCGCCGCTTCGATGGCCTCCGCGCCAGAGTTGCCGTAGTAAATCTTGTGCGGCCCCTTCATGGGAGCGACCTTCGACATCCGCTCGCCAAGAGTGACCATGCTCTCGTAATAGAAGTCGGTCCCCGACATGTGAATGAGTTCGGCAGCCTGCTTCTGGATGGCGGCCACCACTTCCGGATGGCAATGGCCGGTGGAGGTCACGGCAATGCCGGCAGAGAAATCGAGGAACTCATTGCCGTCAACGTCCTCAACAATGACGCCGCGACCGCGCTTGGCGACCATGGGATAGGAACGCGTGTAGGACGGCGAAATGTAGCGCTGATCGCCTTCGAGAACCCGCCGGGCATTGGGGCCGGGCAGAGCGGTCTTGATGTTCGGGCCGGCAACGTGAGTCAGAGTATTTGTGATCATGAGGTTTCTCCTGCGAAAGGCTTGCAGCACGGGTTGTGTGCCGGAGCTTCTGTCAGCCCGCGCGTGCATCCTGGTTGGACCGGGACGGCGCGGGAGGCCGAAGGGAAAAACAGGAAGCTAGTCGCCGGAGAAGGTTGGGACGGGCCATGCAAGGAGACAACTTCGACTCCGCACGGGTGGAGATGAGCCGTGACCAGGGATCGCGGACACCCACACTACGCGCCTGATTGAAGGCGCTGACGGAGGCATTCGGCATGTTCGAGCGGATGATCAAAGCGATACTCCTAGATCGATTATAGGCGCTCCCAGAGCGCAGCGTAACCCCCAAAATGGGCCCTCCGGAGCCCCCTAGGCAGCGTCGTGTTGGGCCTGCTTCGACCCCTCTGAGACAACTTTTTGCTATCTACTATCGTCGATAGTAGTATAGCCCTGAAGGAGGGCCCCCTTTTTCGCTGGCAGGAAATACACATTTAACCGAAGGCCAACCAATGCTTTCTCGGGCATTGTGGAGGCGAAAGGAGCATTAACGATGTCAAAGATGAAGAAAGTGTTCATGTGTTTGGCTCCCCTTGTATTACTCACTCTGTTACCCGTCTTATCGAGTGCGCAGGACAACATGGGCATATCGGGCGCCAAGCAGACCATGTCCGCGACGGGCTGCCTGAAGCAGGGTAGCCACCCCGACGGTTTTTACCTAATGGGGCAGGACGGCAAGATGTACGAGCTCATGGGATCTGGTCTGGCCGCCCATGTCAATCACACCGTAACCGTTACCGGCCACCAGATTACGCTCTCGCACGCGCAGGAAGAAAAGAAGGAAGCGACCGAGAAGGCGGAGGCGGGTGACAAGCCCTATGTTGACATGAAGGTCAGCAGCGTCAAGATGGTGAGCGAGACCTGCCAGTAACCACGTTCTAAGCGAATTGAGCGAAGCGACGAACGAGCACAGTTCCTGCGGGACTGTGCTCGTTGCGTTTGCGGACTTCAGAGGCAGTGTCCCGCCAACCCAATCGCGTTCCGCAGAACAATGCAGCGCACCTCATCCGTTCCCATAACAGGAAGTCTCCAAAGCATCATGCGCTTCGTCACCGACGACGGACTGGCAAGTGGAATAAGGTGATCGCGGGGGAATGAATCATGCCCACGAATCGCTCGCCTCATGCCCGCGTGCACATCGTGCTGGTCCCCGGATTCGCCGGATTCGACGCGCTTGGCCAGCTTGAATACTATGCCGGTGTAACCCCGCAATTCGCCGACTGGAAAAAGGCCAGCCAGCGCCGCGAACATGCTGTGCTGCATTACTTCGACAATTTTCCCACCGCCGCCGTCGCGACGCGAGCCACGCGATTGCGCGACTATCTTGCCAAACGTATTGCGCGTGGCGAATTCTCGCAGGGCGATACGCTTGCGCTGGTCGGCCACTCCACCGGCGGTCTCGATATTCGCTACTTGCTTTGGGAACTGTCCCACCCACTCGACAAAAGCTATCAGGTAGACGGGACGACGGTACGCGCCAGAACTATTCTTGAATCGATCCGCCATGTTGTGTTCCTTTCCGTTCCTCAGTGGGGCACGAATATTGCCAATTGGGTACGCGACCATTCCCCGTGGCGGACATTGATCATTGCTGACCTGCGGGCCTCGGTCGTGGCTTCGCAGGTGCCTCTAGTGGACAAGATCCAGGAGTGGATCTCAGGCTGGGCCGCGGCAACGACCAGACTTGACCTGGTTTACGCGATACAAGACGCGTTCGATGAAGCGGAGGCACGTCTCGACAACGATCCGACACGCACTGCCCTGGCACAAGAAGCTGCATCCGAAATCGCGCTATGGCTACGCCACATCGCAACCGATTTCAATGCCATCAATGACCTCTCCAGTCAACCGCCGAACGTCACGAACGCCAACCCCGCGCGCTCTTCCAATCAACATCGCGAAGACGAAGACGAGGATACGAGCCCTGCACACTTTGGTCCTACGGCGCGCGCGCACGAGATTGCCACTTGGAAGAAATTCCATATCCAGACGCGCTCGTATGCGACGTTGGGCAGGCGTCCTTTTCGCTTCAAGGAAGGCAGTCCTGCACCCCGTTGGGATTTGTTGAATCCATTCGGCTACCCGGAGTGCACTCCACGAGCAGACCACAACGGTCGCACCGATATTGCTTATCGCTATTGTTACCGCGCGTGCGCCGGGGGGCCCTTCACCTACCCCGATCCAAACCACGTGCCGGTGCCAGTGCCGTTCGCGATCGCCGCGCAACGTCCGCGTCCCATCGAGTTGTGGGACAACGATGGCATTGTCAACACGGCTTCGATGCTGTGGCCCGATGGCGAAAAAACGCTCCTCGTGGACGGCGACCACATGGATATTGTGGGGCACTATCACTTGGTGCGCGCGCCGGGTAATGAGCGCACCCGGAAGTACGACGCTTACGATCTTCTCAAGTCCCACTCGGGCTTCGGCTCCGAAGCGTTCCAGCAAGTGTGGGAAGATCTGTTCGGCTTCTGCATTTCCTAGATCCTTGTGGCCAATGGCACGATTGCACTCACTCTCGCCGTAGCTGCAAGAGTACGATAATGCTCTCGCTTCCGCACAGCGCGATGCGGAGGACTTCGGGTATGCCAGCAGATTTGTCGGCGGGCTCTGGATGCGTCGCGAGAGGAGATGCTGCGTGGGAACTCTGCAAGGAGCGACTCTTAACAACTGGCTGAAGTCACAGATTGAAGCCGAGCCCTACTGGTTTCATCGCATGGAACTGCCAGGCGGGCTGGTTACGCCTGGGTGGAGCGACCCGAAGGTTGACAAGCTTCCCTACTTCGGCTTGCCGGACGACATGACTGGCATGCGTGTCTTGGACATCGGACACGCCGAAGGCTTCTTCTCCTTCGAGGCCGAGCGGCGCGGCGCGGCGGAAGTCGTGGCTCTCGATCGCAGTCCCGACCATGCTCGAAAATTCAATATCTGCCGGACGGCCCTCGGCTCGCATGTGCGCTCGCAGATTGCCAGTGTCTATGACGTCAGCGCCGAGAAGTTTGGAACGTTCGATCTGGTGATGTTCTTCGGAGTGTTGTACCACTTGCGTCATCCGCTGCTGGCATTGGAAAGAATTCAGACCGTGTGCTCCGGCACGCTCTTAATGCAAACCGCGATCTCGCCGGACACGTCGCCCACGCCAGTGGCGCAGTTTTATGCCCATGGTGTTGAGAGCGGCCCGGCCGACAACCGCGTTTGCGACACGACCTGCGTCTGGTTCCCTAATCCCGCTTGCTGTATCGGAATGCTTGACCATCTGGGATTCAAAGAACCAGAGCAACTGCTGACCGACGCTCCCGTAGGCGGAGTCTTCCGCGCCAAAGCAGCCACCCAAGTCAAAGGCCAGCCCCCCGCTCCGGAGAAGACCATGTGGCTGTAGTGTAGTGTCCCATCGGATAACCAACGCATTGTAGATTTGATCAATACAGCCGAGCTAACGAGTAATTCTAGTTTCTAGTTCACCGTCAGCGGCACGATGACGCTGCCGATTCTGCCACTGAGGTTGTCGCGAACCACGAACCGCACCTGGTATTGGCCTGGAGACAGGTCGAACGAACTTCTGTAGAAGATCCCGTCCGCCTTTATCTTGGCCAGCGCATTTGGAGGAAGCGTACCCTTAACGGTTTGTCCCACGGTATCGGCGATTGTTCCCTTCTTTGTAGCCCTAGCCACGAATTCCACATCGAAACGATTTTGGTCCGCCTCGTTGATCAGATCTGTGGCAGGCACCCGCAAGGCGAAACCGATCTTCCTCTTGCCACCATCAGGCGAGGTTCCCTGCCATTGCTCGGTTACTGCGATGCCCGTGCTCTCAAACGCGGAATTCAAAGCAAACTCGACATCGGCCTTATGAGTCACTTCCGGATTGACGTTTGCATTTGTAACCAGGAAACCGGTGCGCGCACCCACTTCCGCATCCTTGCGTGACACCACAACCTGCAGTTTGCGCCAGCCAGGCTTGTTATTGTGAGTATCGAGGTAATATCCAAGCAGATAGTACGAGGAAGAATCTTCTACTGCATGCTTGATTGCACCCGACAAGTCGTTGTTGCCGTAGTAGGCGTGTCCGCCTGTCATCTTGGCGAAATTCTTGAGACTGTCCAGAGTGGAATCTTGTAAAAAGTTCGCAGCATCGCTCGACGACCCGGAGCCGGTATTTGCGAAATAGGACGGATCGCTTAGTAGGCCTCGAACATCGACGGGGTAAATGGAGATCTGGGCATCGTTCAAGGCCTTCATGACTCGCTCGTACAGCACCCGCAACGCAGCATCTCCGGGTACGGACGTAAAGGAATCCAGGTAGAAGGGAAAACCTCCGGTCACCCACACCACGGACTTTCTTCCCGGTACACCAGAAAGTGACCAGGCAAGGGAAAGGAAAGCTTGCAGCGTAGTTTCGATGGTTCGCCCCTGCTGGTATGTGGCTTCGACGGCGTCAACTTTGAGGAATCTACGGAATACCGCCTCCGGAGATTCACCACGCGAAATGCCACCCAGCAACGCACTGGGTTCATCTCCGGTGACAGCGGCGGCCTGCGACTCGACTTGGAATCCCTCCATGGGTGAAACCACGCCGCTTACTTTTTTCAGGGCCCCAGTGAGTACGGTGGGATCCGTGGTAAGGGGGCTCAAAACCCTCAGACCTTTGCTGCCAATCGCCATTAAACCCAGCACCTGCGTGGAGTTCAGGTGGTCAGCCAGGTATTTGATTAATTGTGCACGACCGTTCGCCTGGTTCAGAAATGGCGTGTTGAGCGTGTCCAGGACAATGACAGTTACAGAATGATGCTGTTGTCCTTCCAGGTGGAGATTGCTGACTGTACCGGGAGCATCCTCATGAACCATTAGCCGGTCGGTTGCGGGGGTGATCTCCTCAAAGCTGGCGATGCGCTGCTGCTTGCCATCTTCCAAAACCTTAAAGTCGGCCTTGGTTAATTGGTGAATGTGCGCGCCCGCCTTATCGGTCACGACGACAAGGACCTCAATCAGTGTCGTCTGCGACTTAAATTTGAGGCCTCCCCCTTCATCAGCACGGCGGGAAGCCTGCGGGATATCGGCGGAAGCGCCGAGCGGGAGACCTGTGGCGCCAGAACCCGGGGCAGAAGCGGAACCGCCGTAGGGGTCCTGCTGAGCTACACCATAAAGTGAAGCAAAAAGAATAGAGGATACGAGGGCGAAGAACCAACGAGGGCACATAGGCTTCTCCCAATCATGTTGAGGATACTAGCTTCCGGCAAATGCGCAAGCTATCTCGAACGCTTGGCGACGCCTATCCAGCAGATTCAATGAAGATGAATGGTAGGCACGAGGAGACTCGAACTACTGACCTCTACCGTGTCAAGCGTGAGGTATCCGGTAGCTTCTTGAGAAGGACGGTTGAGAATTTGCCGCGATCGAGTGCCGCGAACGGGCAACTCTACGGCGCTATGTGCTGCAAACCTGCGCAGGCGATTGCAAATCGGCATTGTCCGGGCTGCTGGCTGCCGATTCGTAAGCACGTCAAGTACGGCTCCGATCCGCACCAGTCCACCCTATGATGCGAATCCACCAGCCTTAGAATCCTCTTTGTTTCCACGACTGACAACAAGCGCTGCTCGAGGGCATGCTGCGTCGCAAAACGGTCACCAGTTGCCTGGCCGAATGTTTCGATGAATGCGCAATGAGCGTCTGCTCCGAGGTACATTACGCCGTAGCTGCCGATTGCCTGCAGCTCTGTCAAAGAACAGACACCATCTATGGGGCGATGACGAACTGCCGAAGCTCCCGCCGCGACATGCGCATTGGAGCAAGTTGCAGGCGAGGACGAAGTGCCTGATGTCGAACGCCGATGGTGCGTATTCCTTGGGGTAGTCGGAGGGATCGACCTGTTCTTGAATACCGGAAGGCGGAGGTCAGAGGATGGGACAACGGCGTAGGATCGAGGAATTCATTACGAGGTCGGAAAGGTTAGGATTGCCGCGCTGTTTCTTTGTTACGGATCTTCACGGCCAGGAGGATCGGTTCGGAAAGCTATTTGCTTCCATCCTCAATGAGCGCCCCCAAGCGGTGTTCCTTGGTGGCGACCTACTGCCTCGAGCACCGTCGCTCTCGATGCATGCTGACAAAGGGCACGCTGATTTCGTGATCGACTACTTGGTACCGAGTTTTACGAAGCTCCGCGATACATTGGACCGAGAGTACCCTTCGCTCTTCGTGATCCTGGGGAATGATGATCCGCGTTACGAGGAGCCTGAAATTCTTAATGCCGCCACGAACGGCTTATGGACCTATATGCATGGACGGAAGGCAGTGTTCGCGGGCTTCAATGTCCATGGCTACGCCTGTGTCCCGCCCACTCCGTTTTCGCTGAAGGATTGGGAGCGCTACGATGTGTCACGTTACGTCGATCCGGGCTGTTTATCTCCCGAAGAAGGGCGGCGGAGCGTAGCCATAGAAGAGAGTGATGTGAAGTGGGGAACGATCGCGAAGGATCTCGACATGGTCGTTGATGATGATTCCATGGACCGCGCCATTTTTCTATTTCATACTCCCCCGTACGAGACCGAGTTGGATCGCGCAGCTCTTGACGGAAAGATGTATGAGCACGTTGCCTTGGACGTGCACGTCGGGAGCGCCGCCGTGAGGCGATTTATCGAACAGCGCCAGCCACTAGTTACGTTGCATGGTCATGTACACGAAGCGGCGCGCCTGAGCGGCCAGTGGAAGGCTCGACTAGGCCGCACGGTATGCATTAATGGGGCTCACGACGGGCCAGAGTTGGCCCTCGTGCGGTTCGATCCGGAATCGCCCGACGATGCTTCGCGTCAGTTGATATAGTGCAAACTACGTTTCCTTCATCGGCAGCTTGCGCGCGGGATCCGTGATCGCGTCAATCTTAACGGCATAGCTCGAGCGCTGTGCGATGTCCACATCGGTAATTAATTGAACATCGAGCAGGCCTTCCGTCCGATAGCCGGTTCGCAGGAAGTTGATCTCACTGAGGCAACGGCTCCAGCCTTCCAGCCAGAGCATCAATTCTCTTCTTCTGCGTCCTCGGTACCCTGGAAATGCAGCAGCAGATCGATATCGCTCGCCGGGCCAGCGGTTGCATTCTTAGTGCTGCCAATCAGGTAAAACGCTTTGACCCCAAACATCTGCGGATCGAGCTGTGCCGCGATCCTCTGTGCCATCCGGAAGCGCCAGCGCCAGTGTTCTTCGCCGGTACGATCAACGACCTCGACGTCCGATTCAGGCTGCCCCTCCCGTTGTCGTGGAGGTGACAAATACGCCACTGCCTGGTCCAGTTCCGCATTCATCAGCACTCGCAAGATCAGGCCGCCGGTTTCTTTCGGCACATCGATAACGCGGAGGGTATCCGACAGATGCGCGAATTCGGGAAGAAGTTCCTCAAGCACACTGCGCGAGCGACGGAGAAACGGCTCCTTGAATGCGGTCTGCGGATCGTCCGGATAGAGAGGCAGGTAGCGAATCGAAGCTTCCACCAAGTCCTGAAAAAAATGGGTGCCGAAGGAGAGGTCCGGCAGATAATTTCCTCGTTGCCGGGCGACTTCGATCAGCATCGCAGTGTTGTTGATGTCGGAGTAGGTGACAGGAACGCCGAGTTTGATGTCCCCGCGGCTCCCCCAGCGTCCGGGACCGATCAAGATAAACTGCCGCTTGGGCAGCAACTTGTTCAATCGCCCTACCGCGCGTCCCACATCGCGCATGTCGGCCTGGTCGGAAAGCTGGCTGTAGCCCTCCAGGTCCACATAAACAATGTGCGTGATCTCCGGTACCTTCCCATTGGAGACGAAGCGGTTAGCGGAGAAGATCACCTTGTCCGCCGGCAGATTCTGCGGGATCGCAACCGGGACCGCGTCGCCACTGTAGCTTTGTGGCCGGCACTGCAGGAGATAAAAGTCCTCACCGTCGTAGGCGAACTCGATGTCCACCGGCGTGCCCAGCTTGGCTTGCAGAAGAGTCAGCAGCTCGCGGATCCGCGCCACGAACGGCGTCTTCCGGATCAGGCCTTCGAAGCTGAAAACCACATCGCGTGTGCCAAAGTCCGGGACCGGCCCGACCAGCTGCTCAATGCGATCATGCTCGATGACCGACACAAAATGGCGAATCTGCGGGTAGCTGGCGCCGCAGTAACGAAGCAGTTCCACCGAATCCACGGTCTCAAACGCATTGGTCTCCAGGTTGATCACGTCGACGCGCTTCGGCGAGTACTTGAGCACCTCTTCCACGGTAACGTTGACTCGGAGGTTGGGTTGTCCCGGCGCGATCAGCACCGGATAGTCGTCCATCACGCGGTCAACCGCGCGTGTTCCCAATCCCGGCACGAGGCGCACTAATCCGTCTCCGCGACTAATTCGGGCAGACCAACGGAACTCGTTGTTACTGAACGCAACGCCGGAGCAAGCCGGAAGGAAGTACTTGCCGACCTTCTGGCCCACGACTTCCTGGATCATGATGCCCATCTCTTCATGAACATCCAGAAGACCGCGCTCCGCCCGGTACTCCGTGGGGTCGGGTCCAAAGATCGAGGCGTACACTTCGGCGACGGCGTCCATCAGCGCGGTCAGCCGCTCCTCCTTGCTTCCCTGGTTGCCTAGAAAGAGACTCTTGTATTTCCCGGAAAACGCCGATCCGGCGCGGTCTTCGAGAAGACTCGAACTGCGAACGATCAAAGGACGGTCGCCCAGCTCATCGAGCGCCAGCGGAAGTCCCTTGGCCAGTTCCGAGGGAAACGATGAGCTCTTGAAGAGCGCGACGAGGTGCGGGTATTCCTGCCGCACCTGGTCAATCTCCATGTACTTCCAATTGAGCACATCCTCCAGCTCATTGTGGTGGACGAAGTTAAGAATCCAGTCTGAAGTGATGTACCAGGTGCGGGGTACCTTCACCTAGCCGAAGCTGCGCACTGGCCTCCGGAGCTTTTTCGATGATCTTCTTGGCCAGGAACAGCCCGGCGCTTTTGCCTCCGAGCTTGCCGTGACAGCCCGGGGGGAAGATGATCCTTCCCAGCAGATCGTAAAAGTCTTTGACCTCGATGAAGTTCTTGGCGATGTTGATGAACTCGAGATTCTCGGAAAAAAATCGCCGAATGAGCGATACTCGCAGGCCCCTTTTGCGTCGAAAGCGAAAGCTCGCTCTCTTCGATCGCTATGTGCTGGTACCGTTCGATCGCTTCTATTACTTCTCCCAACGACGTGGCCAGGTTCTCCAAAGCCCGCACCAGAAAGCTGGACTTCTCCTCCTTGATCCACGTCGTGACGCAGTTCAGGATCTCGGATTCGCTCAGGTGCTGACTGGCGATGCGAAACGCTTCCGTCGTGAGGTCAATAGACTTGGCGGGCACATCCCGGCGCAGAGGACGATTTTCGTCACCAGGAACCGCAGCATCGCCCAGGGTCGGGACGCCGCGCTGCAATAGTTCCTTGGCTTCCTGCACTCCACCCCAGCTCAAGTGATTGATTAGTTTGCGTGAAATTCGCCGCAGCAGAACGGGATCGGTGTCGCGTAGGAACTCGAGAACTACCCGCCACTCACCTTTATCGCTCGCCAGACCGCCGGCCGCTGCCGACAGCCCCTCGAATGCTGTCCTTCAATCGTCGTTGCATTACATGGTTGGCAATGCGGTCGGCGATGGTTTCGATCAGCTTCCGCTCCTCCTTGAGAAAAGGACCCTCGTCCGACTTGGGCATCTGCGCCCGGTACGAGACTTCGACGCTGCCGACGGTCTCGCCCTGTACTACGATGTTGGCGCTCTGCACCCACGGAGTGGGAGCAAAATCCGGTGGCTGGCTCACCTGATCTTCGAAGAGGATTCGCGCCTGGCAGTCGTGTGGGTACTGCCAACCCGGCGGCAGAACCTCGATCATCCCGCGGAAGATTTCCTCCAGCGAAAGTTCCGGCCGATTCAGGAGCTCATCCACTTTGTAGAGACAGTTCAATTCCTTGGCGCGTTCCTGCAACTCGCGGAGGATTACCCCAACTTGGGTTTCGTCTTTGATCATTTTTCTTTTCCGCTCGCTTGAGTGGGCCCGCCAGACAGGATAACGCCATGCGCAGTGCGCCCATCGACGCGAACGGTCAGGGCATTTGCTGGACGCACGTGACGAACAAATTCGGTTTCTTGCACGACGGGCTGGTCGGTTCAGCCAGTCCCAATCAATTGTAAAGCGTCCGTCATGCCGCACCATGAAGTAGCTCGCGCGAAAGCTCGACAAATTATGAAAGAAATGCGATCCCTGACTGAGCTCCACGTTCATCTCCGGTAGAGTAGCCTCAACAATCACCCGCGCTCCCGAGATCTGGCTCCAAACCACCGGAATCCCCAGGGAAGGATGGGAGCTGCCCCAGCGGCCAAAACCAATGAGCAGGAACGGCCGGTGCTGGTCCGAGAGCTGCCGATTGATGAGATCCAATTGTTGCGCGATCACTGGAGTTTGCATCGGGGAGAAGTGCTCTGGCCGTACAAAGACGATGTCATGGATATCGTCGGTGATGCCGTTGCCCATCACCATATCTGACGCGATGATCGCACGCGGGTCGGAGAGGTCCTCCGCGCTAACGTTCACAATCTGCTCTGACACAACCATAGGACGGACCTGAAGAAAGCCCAGTCGCGCCTGGGCTGGTTGATCGCGACTTTCCTCGATGGTCACTGCGAATTCAATCTCGACGTTGGCGTTGAGGACGTTCTCCGCCGTCTTGAGCAGGGCTTTGATCAGGTGGTTAAGCGGGAATTGCTCCAACACCAGCAGCGGAGCGAAGTCGAGGATGCGGGGACCACGCGCGCCCAAGCCGGGAATTACGCGATCGCGCGAGGGGTCAAAGGTCGAGGCCAGAAAGCGGAGCACGTCATCAGCCTCGGCCTCCTTCAAACCCGCTGTCATCAGGTACTCAGTCTCGCTGACCGGATCGTAGGCGGGCGGCTTGCCCATGTTGACCGCCCAGAACTCCGTCTGTGTACCGCGGAGCAATTCCTGCACCGAACCAAACGGTGGCGGCTTTTTGGGGTAAGCGGGCGAGAACGTCCAAGCCATTCCGCCATCAACGATCGTTTTACCAAGACCCAAGGCCAGGCTGGCCACGCCTTCGTCAGGACGGGCGGGTCCTGTCGGGTAGAAGTTGTAGGAGCGCGCCACTCCCGACACGTCGGGATAGAAGCGATCGCCATGCCGCCTGCCGACCACTTCCTGGATGATGACCGCCATCTTTTCTTCGCTCGGATCGCGGCCGGTTGTCTTGATGTAATCGCGTGCCTCCCGGAAGTATGTGGAAGCGTAAACAAACTTGATGGCTTCAATCAGTCGCCGGAAACGGGTGTCGGGATCGAACTGATTGTTCGGGATCATTTTGGTCCCGTAAACGCCAGCGAACGGCCGATTGAGGGCATCTTCCAGCAAGCTGGACGATCGGATCGCCAAGGGAGTCTTGACTTGCTCGATCAGGGCACGGAGATCACCCAGCAGCTCCACAGGAAGATCGGCCTGCTGAAAGGCGTGTCCGATGCGGTCGTCCGGCAACTCTTCGACATGCAGCTCCCCGAGACGGTTGCGCGCGATGAACTCGTCGAAGGAGTCCGTCGCGAGGACGGCCATGGTGGGGACATTGACGTTAATGTCCGGGAAGGCGGAGAGCATCGACCGTTTCTGCCAGCAGGCCCTTGGCGAAGGCCAAACCGCTGGCTTTCCCGCCCAGGGCTCCGGTTCCGATCCGTGTAAAGCGAAAAGTGCCGTCCCAGAAATGCCGGTCGAATGCGGGAAGCTCCGCAACCACGGTTTCAAGATCGGTCATTGCTGCCTCCGGCCGCCAGCATAGCCGAGGCGGCCCGCCACATCATCGAAAGAGCACAGTCATGACGCCCGAAGCGTTACACCCAGCCGCGGTCGTGGCAGGCTTTGGCCACGCGGCCGATGGCTATCGCGTACGCCGCATCCCGCATGGACAGCTTTTCGCGGCGAGAGAGTTCCGAAACCGCAAAGTACGCGGAGGTCATCTTGACGTCGAGCTTCCCCAGGACCTCGTCCTTCTCCCAGAAGTAGTTCATGTTGCTCTGGACCTGTTCGAAATAGCTGCAGGTCACGCCACCTGCATTGGCCAGGAAGTCCGGAATCAAAAGGATGCCACGTTCCTTGATCTGAGCGTCGGCTTCCGGGGTCGTTGGACCGTTGGCGCCCTCCGCAATGATCCGAACCCGGGGGCTGATCTTGCCAACGTTATCGCCGGTAATCTGGTTCTCCATAGCTGCCGGAATCAGGACCTCGACACCCTGCTCAAGCCATGCCTCGCCGGGCAGCAGTTCGTATCCCAAGTCTTTCGCCTTCTGCTTATTGATTCCGCCAAAATGATCGGTAATCGTCAGGAGTTGATTTAGATCGATTCCGTCCATCTTGCGATACGTGTAAGAGCACTGGTCAGACTGGTCCCAGCACGATACGGCGATCACCCGTCCGCCCAGCCGCTGGTAAAGCTCGATGGCGTACTGGGACACGTTGCCAAATCCCTGGACACTCGCCGTGGTGTTCTCCGGGCGTATTCCCAATTCCTTGAGAGCTTCCCGCAGAGTGAAGACGACGCCATAGCCTGTCGCCTCGGTTCGGCCGAGCGACCCGCCCATGCCCACGGGCTTGCCAGTGATGAAGCCGGGATAACGGCCGCCATGGATCTGTTCGAACTCGTCGAGTATCCAAAGCATGTGCTGCGCGTTGGTCATGACATCCGGCGCCGGCACATCGGAAAGCGGACCGACGTTCTTAGCGACTTGGCGCACCCAGCCCCGGCAAATCTGCTCCTGCTCACGCAAACTGAGGTTGTGGGGATCGCAAATGACACCGCCCTTTGCTCCGCCCAACGGAATGTCGACCACGGCACACTTCCACGTCATCCACATCGACAGCGCCCGCACCGTGTCAATCGTCTCCTGCGGATGGAAACGGATACCACCCTTCCCCGGCCCACGCGCGTCGTTGTGCTGCACGCGGAAACCGCGGAAAACTTTCACCGAGCCGTCGTCCATTCGCACCGGGATCGCAAAATGGAACTCCCGCAACGGGTAGCGCAGAAGGTCCCGGGTGGCCGGATCCAAGCCGAGATACTCGGCTACTTTATCGAACTGTGCTTGTGCAATCTGAAATGAATTGAATGCCTTAGCCGACTTCTTCGGTGGCTGTCCGGGAGCCGATTGACGCACTTCCTTTGCGACCTCAATCGGTTCACTCACTGCGCTCTCCGGCATGATCTTCTCCTTGGTTCTTGATAGACAATCCAACCTTCCATGTTCCATGAAAGTTGTCCGGTGACACAGTGATCATCAGCACAGAAGAGGGTGACCGGCGCACCTAGCGCGGCTTGGCGGAACCAGCCGGGTCTTCTCAACGAGTGTCAGGATCTGAAGCGGATCGGCGACGGGACTGCCTTTCCCCACGCTGGTCGTGAGAACTGGACACGACGAGCGCGAGATCACCGCGTGAGCAATCGAACCAAAACGGCTGACTTGTGAAGCAAAAGCGCCCACCCCCCGAACTCCCATAACAATCAGATGTGCAGACCGTTCGGCTGCAAACTCTAGAATGCGGTCGGCCACCTCTTCCGATAGCGACAAGGCACAGGGAATTGTCTACCGTTCGATGGATGGGCCTGTCATCATAGAAGCGATGCGACGAGTAGCCCGAGGCGAGTTGTTTGTTCAGGACCGTAGCTCTGACATCAGGAAAGACCCGCCCGAAGTTGCATGACGGCGAGCGAAATTTCTACCACCGCTAGCAGCCGGTTCGGCGTCTGTGCCTCGCTGGGCGGCGCCATGCCTACAGCAGATCGACGTCGGAAGGCATATCGCTAGCGGGCTTGTGTTGCGAGGAAGGTCTTTGCCCTGCGGCAGACAACAAGCGGGCAAAATGCTCATCGTGGCGAAAGGCGCCGTTAGTAATCTCGCAGCACCGTTGTCGCGGTGCAGCGGCACAAGTTGGACACGGTACGGACAAATTTTTGGATCGCGGTGAGATCGATGATTTCCACGTCTAGACCATTCGCCTTTAGGTAAATGCGGCTTTTATTCGGGTAACGCAGGGGTACTCACGCGATTTTCTTCTGAACTCGCTCGACGCTCTTGCCCCAGTCCCACACCTGCTTTTCGGCTTCTCGTCTTGTGATTCCGTAGGTTTCCTGTATCTTAGCCGCGAGTTGCTCGCGCTTGCCAGATATTTGTTGGAGCGCATCGTCACTGAGCTTGCTCCAGTTTTCCTTTGCAGAAGCCATCAATTGCTCCCATTTGCTTTCGACTTGTTCCCAGTTCATTCGTGTCTCCTTGTGAATTATTGCTGATGCAGGCAGCGATACGGGACCGTCTATCGCGACGTAATCCGTCGTCGCCTCTTTCAGTTCTGCAGGCAACCGCCGATGTTCCACTCTTTCGGGGTGTCGCCAGATGAGGAACGTTGTTGTAGAGCGCCAGCGGCGTTATCTTGTGCACGTTGCTCGATCGGCCGGATCTGAGCGCCTCGCTGAATGTGACGTGCATGGGCCGCGATCGAGATATACGGAATGCCGAGGAAGTATTTTCTTAGTATGTAGCTCAGCTCAAGGCAGTTGAAATGTTGCAGTCGCGTTTGAGCCAGGAGCCGCTTCACTCCTCGGCGTAGAGTGCTCTGCCCGCCCCAGGCGGGCACCACTGCTCTCATCTCGCCAGCCATGAAAAACAAATTCCATCCGGCAGCCCGAAGTGTGTGATCGAGACCCGAGCTCTCGAGTTCCCCTAACGAACGCCAATTTTGACAGTAGGGTTCGCTCTCCACTCCGAGTGGACCGGGGGTCGCTGACCGCTGGACCATCATCGTGCCGGATTGGGTTTGATTTGCCATAGGGCCTCCCTCTACAACCTCCTATAAGGCTGTGGGTGTGCTAAGAAGTGCGACTTCAGATGGGCTGACTTAGATCAGAGAACCTGAAAGAGGAAAGGAACCACTCACTCACCCTCGACCCTAGGCTCATGCACGTCAAATGTCAACCGATGTCCGATGCTACCACCCAGCGATCGCGCTCATCTGAGCAGGATTGCTCACTGAGCTATGTTGAACAGCTTTCCTCAGCCGGTCTGGCTCATAATCGTCTTTGAAATGTGCGCGTCTTGACGATGTTGCGCCCAAAGGGCGGAAAGGTATGATAATTATCTCGCGAATGGTCCGTTGCTCTCTACTGACGTTTTTGATCTGCTATGCTGCGTTGGTATCGGCGCAGTCACCCGACCAGGAGCAGAACTTGTTTGCGTGCAAAAACGGCTGGAACTCATGCGATCTCTCCGCTTTGACGCAAGCCAACAAGGACGAGGTCTCTGCCGCCAAACACGAGCAAAACATTTCTGACTGCGGAAACGCTTGGACGTCGTGCGATCGCTCTGCGCTCAGCGCTCCGGAACTGGCCGAAGTGGCCATTGCTGTACACCGGAATATGGTCTCCGATTGTTGGAGTGGCCTGAGATCATGCGACTACACGAAGTTGACGGCGTCCGAAGCTGTCGGCGTTGCCATGGCAGAGAACCAGAGAAATGTATCGGATTGCTGGAACGGATGGCCCTCCTGCGACTTATCGAAACTGACGCCAGCTGACCGGAGCGAGGTAGCGGTAGCTCAGCACCGGCGTAATGTCACGCAGTGTTGGGACGGTTGGGCAGCTTGTGACCGTTCCAAACTATCGACGAAGGAATTAAGTGAAGTAATCGTTGCCGATCATCAACGCAATTATCTGGCATGCGTCAGTGACTATCTCGAATGTGATCCATCGCGGCTAACACCCGCAGAAGCCAGCGCGATTGTCGCCGGCAAGAACACGGCTTCGCAATGAGGGTCAGAGCTTCATTGAGTTGGAATCAGGGCATCGGGCGGTCTCTGCCGTCTATTAGCAAATCCAACCAGCGAGACGAGCCCGCTGTTCGGTATTGAGAACAGTGTTACGGACCCTAGAGTGCATTTCTTATCTGCGCATTGCCGCGTATGCAAGGGAGACCAGTTCAGGACCGCGCCTCCCGAGGGTTGGGTTGAAAGATCCGTTCTGCCCCGCCTTTTTCTGTGCCCGGGGCGGTGCATCGTGTGCCACAAACGACGGTATTTACCAACATTCCAACGATGGACGGCGGTCCCCAACTCGTGGCGGTGAGACATAGCCAGGGGACCTTGGCATCAACAAGAATGCGATCGTGTTTCTGATCGACAATCTTGAGCTACGACGGCTTATCAAGCGCGTTGCGAACCCCGACAATCGACGCGAGAGAGTTATTGAATGCACCCTCAAGGGCAGGAATATTGTTATGGAGATCAAGGTTAATTACCCGGAGATTGTTCGCCGGGGGTTATCCTCTGACGGATGCTGAGATACAGCAATTCCGGACATTGCTGGCGCAGATCGTCAAAGATCCGCGAAACGTCCCGTGGCCCCTCGTGCACCTCAAGAAAACCAAGCGCATGACACGCCGAGTGTCCTGCCATAGCCTCGCGAGAACAGGGTGCTCCGCCGCGTCGCCGACAGCATTCGTTTTCGGACACAGTTCGCTACGCGTAGTGACACACGAGCGGTACTGAATCGAATGCGGTGGAGGTTTCCTTCATATATGTGACGGCATCAGGTTCCATTCGAACGGCGCCATGTGGCGCACAACGCCGGAAGCTGGCAGGCCAACATACCGTTTCCCGCAGGATAAGCAAACCGACCCGATCTGCCTGATGTTGGTCTCCCTCTGAATCACAGTTTCTCGAGTCGAACCCGACCCTGAGATAACCGGGCCATCGCATTCGTCGCAGGTAAATGCGGATAGGTGAAGGTAGTGTGTTTTCATAATAAGCGTTGATTCTCCTGACCGGTAAACCCGACGATCATATCCGCGCTCAAGAATGAGCGTCTGTCCAAAATGGCTCACTTCGCCTATTTGCACCGCAAAAGTCTTCCCTGGTGCGCCGCCAAAAACGACAGCGATCTCGGACTTCCCGATACGCGACTTCTCGCGAAGGTAGCGGCCGTCAATGTCTGACACGCTGCGACAGATGGCCGCCGTCTGAGGGAAATTGAAGTGGTGCGTCGCACAGTGAATTGGGTCAAATTCGACGGCGGCGAGCACATCGAATCCCGCCCATTGAATCCAAGGCTCATACCGCCCGCGCCAGCAAACAGGTCAACTGCTATCGGCTTTTCTGTCACGGGATCATTTTATCTCTTAATGCAACCCTCGCCATCTCTTCCACCCTACGGTATCGCCTGCACCGTGACCTGCGGCGCCCGGCAATCCCGCAGTTCCGACCCGCATTGGCGATACTGCAAATCTTTTGTCAGGCACACTTCCACGGCCACGAATTCTGAGTTCCTACACGACACCCGAAATGCGCCAGCCGGCGCGTGGTTGGCAGCGGCGAACTTCTGCTCGATGTCGGCGGTGCTGGCGTGGATAGCTTGCCCGGGCGCGCGATACTCCTCCGGGATTTGCACCTGTCGAAACGCTTTCTCGACGTCAGCAAAATAATCCTGCGCCGCCAAGCCGCTGCACGTACCGTGCGTGGCTCATTCATGCTGAATGAGTCCGCGAGCGGGCATGATCGCCAGCATGTGCTGGACCGTTTGCTGCGCTACCGGCTGTGCGGGTGCGCAATCCTGCGGGTACGATCCGTTGTTGTTCTCCGGCCACAAGCCATGTACGACGAAGCCGAAATGCCGCCCGGGATCGCACGCGCTCGACGACGCATTGCCGGCGTGCGTGGCACAGAACTCCGGCGCCCAGGAAAGTGTGAGCAGGTAGTAATCAAAGCTGCCCGGAGTGTTATCAGCCGAACTCGCCGAACCCCTACGGTTCTTAGCGCATGCCGTAGTGGTGAGCAGACATCCGAGCAGCAGAAGCGAGATGACAAAGGTCAGCCTGCGAAACATGCTGTTGGACATGGTACCGCAACCGCGCTCGCTTCCGGCTATTCGCCGATTGCGAGCGCCAGGGTGATCACCGCGAAGGCGGTAAAGCTGGCTTTTGCGCAGTCCATAGGGGAAATCCTGCTTCAGCGTTCCCATGGGTTACACGCTCAACCTGCCGTCCTTACGATAATGGCCGGGGCGCTGCTTATTCACTGGTCGGTCTTGCTGGTTTACCAGGAGCCGGAGCTACGCATAGTCCCGGTGAAATCCACTTTTGCCGATCCTGGTTATCAATCGTCAAAATGGACACTGGCGGCCCGACGCCTTCGGGGTGCGCCGCAATCTCCATTTGTATGAACTTTCGGGCGGCGGCAACCCTGTCCATCTTCGTCCAGTGGGGGTTGGCCTTGATGTAGGCTTTTATGCTCTCGGTGAATCCGGCGAAGAAACCTAAGTCATTGGGCGCTACGACACTGTATGAGATTGGAGTCAGGGCTCCGTTTGCATCGATCTTGAAGCCTCTCACGAAGATCGACGGATTACTCTTTTCCGCTCCGGCGAAGGCCACCATGACTAACTCGCCTCCGGCGGTGGCGATAGTATCTGCATAGAATTGTGGTTCGTTGGCGCGGAGGAAATCAGCAACCGTCGTAATGGGCTCCTTGGCTAGCGCCATAAATCCGTCTGCCTTGTTACTCAGGTCTCCCGGCAAATCACAAGCCGCTTCGGCAAGGTCTTTCAGGTTGAACGGAGGAAACTCCTTGTTGAGGAGGCCCGCCATGGCGAATGAACATTCATGCTGGCGAATGATCTTGCATTGTTGAAAGGTGGTTCCAGCGTAGCTAAGGCGAAGGAGACTGTCGGCAGCGAGCACTACGCGGTGGTGTTTCTTGTCAATCAACGCTACTACGGTGGTGCCAAACCCTCGTGCCGTCAGCATCAGCACCGCGGTCGCAGATAGTACATACACTACAACCGCGCGTTTAACTCGCTCCCTGGTTGCCATTTCGAACCGAGTCCGTCCAACCCTGTTCCGCTGCAAGATGATGGCGCATTCAGATCGTAGCAGACGCGAGAAATCGTCCCGTTACAACCGAGGCCGGCCTCGCACGCCTTGTCACACCAATTGGTGTTGACGTGCACCTTTCTATACAATTTGCGGTTCCCACCGCATTGGAGGAAAGCTGATGTCCCAGATGAGAAATGGAATCGTAGCTCTCCTGCTCACGTTGACCACGGTTGGTGTCGCGCAAGCAATCCCCGAAGGCCGGCTGATGCGTTTTCCGGACGTCTACAAGGACAAGATCGCTTTCAGCTATGGAGGCGATATCTGGCTGGTGGCGAAGGACGGCGGAGTTGCGCGCCGGGTGACCAGCCACCCGGGTCAAGAGCTCTTTGCGAAGTTCTCGCCCGATGGTAAGAGGATCGCTTTTACCGCTCAGTACGACGGCAACTACAACGTTTATGTCATGCCCTCCGAAGGCGGCGAACCTAAACAATTGACCTTTAATCCTGGAGGCGGCCACCTCAACGAACGCATGGGCTTTCACAACGAAGTCATCACATGGACGCCGGATGGCAAGCACATTGTCTTTCTGACCCGGCGCGATACCTTCAATGACTGGTTTGGACGGCTCTACAGCGTCAGCATTGATGGCGGACTTCCCGAGCCGCTACCGCTTGATAAGGGCGGCCTGACCTCGTACTCGCCCGACGGCAACCGCATCGCCTACAACCGCATTTTCCGGAACTTTCGCACCTGGAAGCGTTACCAGGGAGGTATGGCGCAGGACATCACAATCTACAACCTCAAGAGCCACGCTATCGAACGTCGTACCGCACGAGGATTGGACCGACACGTTTCCCATGTGGCGCGGTGACACCATCTACTTCGATTCCGACCGGGGGCCCGAACATCGCCTGAACCTGTACAGCTACAACATAAGCACGCGTGAGATCAAGCAACTTACTCACTTCACAGAGTTCGATGTCAACTGGCCCAGCTTAGGGCCGGACGAGATCGTGTTCGAGAACGGCGGCTTCCTGTATCTCTTCGACCTCAGTACGCAACAGGCTCGCAAGCTAACGGTGTATCTACCGGGAGATCGCGAGCAGGCCCGTCCGCATTGGGCGAACGTCAGTAAGCTGATCAGCGACTTCGATGTGTCGCCAGATGGCAAGCGAGCTGTGTTCAGCGCGCGTGGCGACGTCTTTACCGTTCCTGCTAAGGAAGGCAGTATTCGCAACCTGACGCGGACGCCGGGAATTCGGGAGAAGAATGCGGTCTGGTCGCCCGACGGACGTTGGGTGGCATACCTCTCTGATCGCACCGGCGAGGACGAACTCTATATGACACCGCAAGACGGTCTCGGTCAAGAAGTCAGGATTACATTTGACGGCAAGATGTTTCGCCTGCCGCCCCTCTGGGCGCCCGACAGCCAGAAGCTTGTATTCGCCGACAAAGAGGCGCGCCTCTTTTATGTAGACGTTCACGAGAAAAAGCCAGTCTTCCTTGACAAGGGGCTTTACGACGACATTACCGATTACGGATGGTCTCCCGACGGCCGCTGGATCGCGTACGCGAAGACATCGGACAACCACAATCATGTGATCTATCTCTACAACGTGGATGACAAGAAGAGCACGCCGGTTACGACCAGCGCCAGCGATAGCACCGCGCCGTACTTCGATCCCGAAGGCAAGTATCTGTACCTCCTGTCCAATCGCGATTTCAACGAAGTGCTGGGCGTCTATGACATGGAGTTTGCCAACCCCAAAGCGGGGCGGGTTTATATCGTCACGTTGCGCGCCGACGAGCCATCCCCTCTCCCGGTATTGAGCGACGAGGTGACAAGCGCGCAGGCTCCCGATGTCCTCTTGAACCCGACTCCGGGCAACCAGAAGCCAAGCGAACAGCCGCCGCAAACACCCAAGCCGAAGACGAAGCCTCCGGCGACTCCGCAACCGCAGACTGAAACCAGCGAAGAGAAGACAAGAGCCGAGACGGCCGCGGCGGAGCAGAAACCTGGGACCCGCGCGCCCCTGAAGAACTTCCGCATCGATCTAGAGGGCATCCAGAATCGCATCGTGGCGCTGCCGATTCCGCCCGGCAGTCTGCAAAACCTCGCCGCCGCCAAAGGCCTCATCTTTTACGTCGTGTCTCCCATTCAAGGACTTTCGGGTCCGTTGCCGGGAGAACCACCCGCCCTTCACGCCTACGACTTGAAGGAGCGCAAGGATCATGTGTTGCTGGAAGGCGCAGACCAGTACGTGTTGTCCTTTGACGGGAAGAAGATTCTCTATTCCGCGCCGAAGTCTGGGGCGGAAGCGCAGCCGGAGGAGGGAGGTGATGGTGGCCCGCACATGTACGGCATCATCGACGCCAAGGTGCCTTCAGGTGGGGCGGACGGCCCTGGAGGCGACGATACGAAGTCGCTGGCGAAGGTGGGCGATGGCGCCCTCAAACTCGACACCATGAGCATGGAGGTGGATCCTCCCGCCGAATGGAAGCAGATCTTCAACGAAGTGTGGCGCCAGGAACGCGACTATTTCTTCGAGGTCTCGATGAATGGCGTCAACTGGGAGCACGAGCGCGAGAAATACGCGCAGCTTCTACCCTATGTGGCAGATCGCCTGAGCCTGACTTACATCCTCGGCGAAATGATTGGAGAGCTTTCCAACTCCCACACCTACGTGGGCGGCGGAGACTATCCAGATATTGATGGAGTCAACGTTGGATTGCTGGGCGCCGACTTTGCCGCAGATCCGAGTGGCGGAATGTACCGGATCGCTAAAATATATCCGGGCGAGAACTGGAACGGAAATCTGCGGTCTCCACTGACCGAGCCTGGGGTGCTGGTCAAAGAAGGCGACTACCTGCTGGCGGTCAACGGCCGGCAATTGCGGATCCCGCAGAACCCTGACCAATTGTTCATCAACACCGTCAACCAGGCGGTGACTCTGACGGTCAACAGCAAACCAACCGTCGAGGGCTCCCACAACGTGGTAGTGAGGCCGATTCCCAACGAACTCGGCCTGCATGAATTGAACTGGATTGAAACCAATCGGCGCAAGGTGGAGCAGGCCAGCGGCGGCCGCATTGGATACGTCTACCTGCCCGACATGAGTGCGGCCGGGCTGAACGCCTTCGTCAAACAATATTTCCCGCAAATTCGCAAAGAGGGAATGATCTTCGACGTGCGCTACAACGGCGGCGGCTTCGTCGACCAGATTATCTTCGAACGGCTGCGCCGCGTGCTTGCCGGCATGGATTCAGCGCGCAACTGGCAAGCGGATACCATTCCGCAGAATGTGTTTTACGGGCACATGGCTTGCATTACCAACCACTACGCGGCGTCCGATGGCGACTTCTTCAGCTACTATTTCAAGGTCTACAAGCTGGGTCCGCTCATCGGCGAGCGAACCTGGGGCGGTGTGCGCGGAATTCGCGGGGAGATCACGCTGATGGATGGCGGATATATCACCCGTCCGGAGTTTGCGATGTATGGACTCGACAGCAAATGGCTCATCGAGAACCGCGGCGTGGAACCCGACATTGTGATCGACAATCGGCCCGACCTGGTCCTGGCAGGGCATGACCCCCAGTTGGAGAAGGCAATCGAGGTAGTGATGCAGGAGGTCACTGCGCACCCGACGAAGTTGCCGCCAAGGCCGCCCGACCTGCCCGCCTATCCGGCGGGACCGGGATTTTAGAGGTGGCTGAAAAATCGGGAAAGCAAACGCCTGGTGGGTAAGGATCACCAGGAATGCCCCCACAGGAAGCAAACTGCGACGCGGGTGAAGTTGTGTCGTTGCGAGGGTCTTTCAAATTCGACCAGCATGCTTGTCTGGCCTTCCCTGGTCACCATCCGAATTATCTGGCGCAACAACGTCACAACCCTGTGTGACCTGGAACACAGCAGTTCGGGACCCTTCTCATCTCATATATCTACTTAGCAGCCTCAGGAAACCTCCCCAGCCCAGGGACACTTATGGAGAAGGCAGGAATGCATCGAGTCGCCAATACCTGTAGCAACGATTGCCGGAATGGGTGTGTGCAAATACAGCTATGAAAGCCTTCAAAGATGCAGGTCACCTCTTCCGTTTGGCATTGGTCTTCCTGGTGGGGGGCGTTCTGTTTCTGGTGTTGCGCGGCGTTCTCGTCCCTCGCAGTTTTGGGGAGTACGGACACTACCGCGGCAATGCGATCCAGGAGGTCGCATCGCGGCCGATTTCGTACGCCGGCCATCAAGTCTGCGAGAGCTGCCACGCCGACATCCTGGAAGTGAAAAGCAAGGGCGTGCACAAGGGAGTTGCCTGCGAGTCGTGCCATGGGCCGCTGGCGAAGCATGCCGACGATCCTGCCTCGATCCAACCGGCAAAGCTGGACACCGCCGTGCTCTGCGTCCGTTGTCATGAGGCAAACCTCGCCAAGCCGAAGAATTTCCCCCAGGTTGTCTCCGCCGACCACTCGGGCGGAGCTCCTTGTGACACATGCCACCATCCGCACAGTCCGGCCATCGTTGCGACTGCGGGAGGCGGCCAATGACAATGACTCGCCGCCAACTGCTCATTCTGTTGCCTGCTGCCGCGGTTGCCTGGAAGAGCATTCTGGCGGGAACACCTGAGACATCGCCCAACTACAACATGACCGGCCACTGGTGGGGCATGTTGGTGGACATCACCAAGTGCATTGGCTGCGGCAGTTGCGTCAAGGCTTGCCAGATTGAGAACGACGTCCCCGATGGCTATTTCCGTACCTGGATCGAACGTTACCATGTCTCCGACTGGGACATCGAAAATCCCAAGGTGGATTCGCCCGACGGCGGCAAGAACGGGTTTCCGCCGTCTGCGTTCAGCGGCGGCAAGAACTTCTTCGTGCCCAAGATGTGCAATCACTGCGCTGACTCACCCTGCACTCAGGTGTGTCCCGTGGGTGCAACATTTGTCAGTCCCGATGGCGTGGTGCTGGTGGACCAGAAATACTGCCTCGGCTGCCGCTATTGCGTGCAGGCATGTCCGTACGGATGCCGTTTTGTCGATCCGAAGAAAGAGACCGCACAGAAGTGTACGCTCTGCTATCACCGGATCACGAAAGGACTGACGACCGCCTGCTGCGAAACTTGTCCGACGGGCGCTCGCCAGCTTGCTGACCTGAAGAATCCCAACGATCCGATTCATGAGTTTTTGAAAACGCACGCCGTGCAAGTTCTAAAACCTTACCTGGCCACCCGCTCGAAGCTTTTTTACTACGGCTTGGATGGCTCGGTGCGATAAGGAGCTCCTGTTGCAGATCCCGGTTGAAGGCTTCATGTACCCGAACGAAGTGGAACTCCAGTGGAGCGTACTGATCGTGCTGTATCCGTTCCTCACCGGACTGGTCGCCGGCGCTTTCATTCTGGCGTCGCTGGAACGGGTATTCATGGTCAAGGCGGTAAAGCCCACCTATCGGCTGGCGCTGCTCACGGCGCTTGCGTTCCTGATCATCGCTCCTCTGCCCTTACAGTTGCATTTAGGACATCCGGAGCGTTCCTTCGAGATGTACCTCACGCCTCATAGATCATCCGCGATGGCGATGTTTGGCTTCGTGTACCTGTGGTATCTGCTGGCTGTGCTGGTGGTGGAAATCTGGCTGGACTATCGGCGCGACATCGTCGTGATGTCCCAAAGCACAACCGGTTGGAAGCGATTGGTGTATCGGGCGATGACGCTCGGTTCCACCAACATCAGCGAGCGTTCGTTGCATATCGACGACCGGGTAGGTTGGCTGGTTACGGTGATCGGTATTCCCTCCGCGTTTCTGCTGCATGGCTATGTCGGTTTTATCTTTGGTTCGGTGAAGGCGAACCCGTGGTGGTCCTCACCGCTGATGCCTGTCGTGTTCCTCTTCTCCGCCATGGTCTCGGGCATCGCCATCGTGATGTTGCTTTATATGCTTATGTACCGCCTACGCCGGGAGCCGGTTGATATGAGCTGCGTGGACACGGTGGCGAAATACCTGTTC
Organism: uncultured Acidobacteriaceae bacterium; assembly: GCA_963794545.1. Lineage (GTDB taxonomy): Bacteria > Acidobacteriota > Terriglobia > Terriglobales > Acidobacteriaceae > Bog-257. The sequence continues at coordinate 367,965 of CAWCEH010000003.1, read as the reverse complement.
TACACCTTCATCATCGACTTTAGTCTGGAGATGCTGGACCTAATCCACCGCATTTACGAAGCCGACGAATCCTTCCGCAGCCTCGATTTCATGGTTCACACCCGTCTGTACCTCTCGCAGGTGGTGATTCAAATCCTGTTGGGCACCGTCCTTCCGATTTTGTTGCTGGGTGCGACCCAGGTACTGAAGCTGGCGGACAAGCAGCGCAAACGGATTTACGTGGCTGCCGGATGCTTGACCATGATTGGCATCTTTGCCATGCGCTGGAATGTCGTCATCGGCGGGCAGCTCTTCTCCAAGAGCTTTCTCGGCTATACCACGTACAAGATGGGCTTTGTGGCCCGCGAAGGATTGCTGACGGCAATCGTGCTGACGATCCTTCCGTTCGTTATCTTGTGGGTTTTGGTGAAACTCCTCCCACCCTGGCCGGAGAAAAAGTCAGCGCCGGTATTGACCGCTGTTGCAGCCCACGGAGCTGACTAGAACTGCACTAGCCTCCGGCCTCGGAGTGTTTCGCTTTGTCCGCTTTGGCCGGGTTGAGCTTAGGGCCCGACGGCGACGCGTACCATTTCGAAGGCGGCACCACAACGTTGGCCTCCGGCTGCATCACGAAGTGTGGAGACATGATCTGCACACCAAACTCGTTGAAGGCGTCCTGAATCTGGGCGTGCAGCTCGGAGAGCGTCTCGATGCGCAGCTTCTCGTTTTCGAGTCGCACAATCAGCGTGTACTCGACATAGAAGTCCGAGAGTTGCCGCTGCAATACGTGCGGTTTGGGCTGCTTGCGGACTTTTGGGGTCCGGTCGGCAGCGAGCAGCAGGAGCGCATGCACCTGCCGCCACGGAGCGTCATAGCCGATGGTTACCGTGGAACTGGCTACCATGCCATCGGGATAGCCGAGTCGGGTGTAATTCGTGGTCGCAGTGCTAACCAGGACAGAGTTGGGGATTGTTACCTCTTGTCCTTCGACGGTTCGAATCTTGGCGGCCAGCAGTCCCTCCTCCAGCACTTCGCCTTCAACATCGTTGACCCGCACCCATTCGCCCGTCTTGAGGGCGCGGGAGTACACCACGAAGAGTCCGCTCATTATTTGGTTGATGATTCCCGTGGAGCCAAGCGAAATCACCAGTCCGAAGAAAACGCTGATGCCCTTGAAGGCGTCAGTGCCCGATCCTGGAATGTATGGGTAGGCGACAACCAAAGCGAAAATCCACGCAATGGCGGAAAAGATCCGCTGAGTGGCCCGGGCAATGTCAGCATCCATCCAGCTGGTGCGAATACTGCCGGTGGCCACCTGCTCGAAGAACGCTTTGGCAAGGCGAACAACCCAGCGCGTGATCAGGAAAATGACGACTACGGCAAAGATCCCCGGGACGGCATGCACCGCCGAACCTAGGAAATTCTGCAAGAGTCGTAGGACGTAGCCGCCGAGCTGCCTTCCCCAAGGCTCGGTGTAGGGAAAGCGACGCAAAGACAAGGTCAGCCACAGGTAGACAACGCAGAAACCTAGGATCCATACGACAGTGCGCACCAGTCCATACACCAGGGCCGCGAGGTGCGGCAGCAGGTCCACGCCGAACAATCGCAGGTGGGCGGGAATCGAGTGTTCTTTACTGCGCAGAAACGCCACCACCAGCCCGTGAATCCGCGAGACGACTAAAATCGCTGCAACAAGCAGCACGAAGCCCACAAGACTGAAAAGCAGGCCGCCCCGGATAACCGGCCACGATCGCTCGGCCCTACGGGCTTCCAACGCCTCGCCTAGCTTTCCCAACGCCTGCTTGGAAACCTGCGCAAGCGTCTCCCCGGCCTCTTTGTCCAAATCGTTCTTCCCGAGGAAGAACAGCACCCTTCCGTTGTAGGTGAACCCGATACCGTCCTGATCCTCAACCTTGACCGGCAACAGTTCGATGTTGGCTGCATTAGTATCCAGCGGAAGCTCACTAAGGCGCTGCCTGGCGCGGTCAGCGCGATCCTGGGGGTCGCCGCCCGCCAGCGTACCGCGTAGCACCGCGATCTGGCGATTCCAGAACTCAATGGGGGCTTCGTTTGCGGTAGCGGGTTCTGGAGGCGGCGGAGCGGCGGCCGCCAGCATGAGCTGAGGCGCGGCGAGCGCCAATCCAATAAGGAAGCCGAAAGTAATATGGCGCAATCGCGGATGAGCGAGGCCCTTGGTTTGCACAGTTGCTCCTCGGTCCTGGATGATTGGAGTCGTCAACGAGTTTCGACCATCAGGGCGAACAACTGGAATCTAGTTTGCGCTGTCGCGGCAGGGACGCGCAACCCTCGGGCAACAGCGAATAGGCCGGGTAGAGCCAGCCTTCAGGCTGGTGTACAAGGTTGCCCCTCACTATAAGGCTTGAGCGGTTCATTTGCCCGCAGCGAACGCGGCGCTGAAGCGCCGCTCTACCCACACTCGCCACACTGGAAGCAATCCTGAAACAGACTCGCCGATTCTAAACTACTGCCTCTGGTAGTAGCGAGGATCCGCGACTAGCATTGGTGCGTGGTTGAAGTAGGCACGGCTGTTCCTGCTGGCGCGAGGGCGGCTAAAACACTGATAACCACCAATGCCAACTGCAGCACTTTGGGCCGTTACCCTTGGGCGGGGTTCGGCCCTTTTTATTTGTGGCCGGCCCTATCGACAGTGAACGTGAAATCCTGGAGAATTTCTCGGGACCGGATTCTCCGGGAGGAGCATCAATGTTAAGGTTGTGGCTCACCCTAGGTGCAGTCGGGAGTTGAGCTGCCCGTCTTCCCGAAATTCATGGTCCCGAGGTCCACATGTCGTTAAAGAACAAAATCGCAATTGTCACTGGCGGAAACAGCGGTATCGGCAAAGCGGTGGCGCTTGAACTGGCCAACCAGGGCGCAAATATCGTGATTGACTATATCTCCCATCCCGAGGCCACAGAGGAACTCGAGCAGCAAATTTGCGCGCTGGGGGACCAGGCGATCGGCGTGGAGGCCGATGTCAGCAAGGTTGCGGATCTGCAGAAGCTGATTGACACTGCGGTTGCCAAGTTGGGCCGGGTTGACATCATGGTGAACAACGCCGGCATCGAGACCCGTACCTCAGTCCTGGAAACCACCGAAGCGCAATATGACAAGGTGCTCGACATCAATCTGAAGAGCGCGTTCTTTGGTACCCAGATCGCGGCCAAGCAGATGCTCAAGCAAGGCGGCGGTGGAAGGATCATCAACATTACCTCCGTGCACGAAGACTGGCCGATGCCAGGCAACACCGCATACTGCCTCTCCAAAGGAGGCATGCGCATGTTGACCCGCACCGCCGGTGTTGAGCTCGCGCCGCACAATATCCTCGTCGTCGGAGTTGGTCCGGGAGCCATCGCTACGCCGATTAACTTGTCGACGATGGCCGATCCGACCTTGCTGGCCAAACTGGATGCCGCCATCCCGCTGGGCCGCATGGCCAAGCCCCAGGAAATCGCAACCGTGGTCGCCTTCCTCGCCGGAGACGGCGCCAGTTACATAACGGCTACGACCATTTTCGCCGACGGTGGGATCATGCAGAGCAGTCCCGGCCTCTAGCCAAGACAGAAGGAGAACAGAAAGACCTGCTATGAGTTCTCAGCCTAGCACGCCAACTCTTCGCGTTCGTCTGGTCATCGCCGATGTCGATGGCACGCTCGTCACACAAGACAAAGTCCTCACCCCGCGCGCCATCGAGGCGGTCAAGAAACTGCATGACGCCGGCATCCTGTTTGGGGTTACCAGTGGCCGGCCTCCGCGCGGCATGAAGATGCTGATCGAGCCTCTGGAGATTACGGAACCGATCGCCGGATTCAACGGTGGCGTGGTCGTGACGCCCGATCTGACGCCGGTTTCCAAGCAACTGCTCCCGCCTGACGTGGCCGCCGAAGTTCTGCGATCAATCGTCAAACACAAACTGGATATCTTCCTCTACACCGATCGCGACTGGTTCGTGCAAAAGGCCGACGGACCACACGTCGCACGGGAAGCATGGACCGTGAAGTTCCAGCCCACAGTTGTGAAGGATTTCGACTCGCTGACTGACAACGTCGTAAAAGTGACGGGCGTTAGCGACGATCTGGAAGCGGTGGCGCGCTGCGAGAAAGATCTGCAAGAGTGGAGCGCGGGCCGGGTTTCCGCCGCCCGCTCCCAGCCCTATTATCTCGATGTCACCAATCCCAAGGCGAACAAAGGAGAGGTGGTAGGGATGTTTTCGCAGATCTGTAATATCCCCCCGAGCGAGATCGCCACCATCGGCGACATGCCGAACGATGTCCTGATGTTCAAGAAAAGTGGCGTCAGCATTGCGATGGGCAACGCCAGCCCCGAAGTGCAGAAGTCGGCGACGTTCGTCACCGCCTCGAACGAGGACGAAGGTTTTGCCAAGGCGATGGAGCGGTTGCTGCAAGCCGGCCCGACGCAATAGGGACAAACGCTTTCCAGATGTTCTTTATGTCGCCTTGGTCATGAGGTGATAACCATGTCGATCTGGCCCCGATATCCCACATTGTATGAGATCAACACCTGGGTCTGGCTTGCCGAGATGGGCCGGAAAACCGGAACGCCAATTGACCTGGGTTCGGTGCCGCCGGCGGAATGGGACGCCATCGCTGAGTTCGGCTTCGACGCTGTGTGGTTCATGGGAGTTTGGGAGCGGAGTCCCGCGGGGATAGCTATCGCCAATCGGAACGAAAATCTGCTCGCCGATTTTCGCCGTACCCTCCCCGACTTTCGTCCCGAAGACAACGTCGGATCGCCTTACTGCGTTCGTCGCTACGTGGTTGATAAGCACCTCGGAGGGCCCAAAGGCCTGGCCCGTGCCCGCAAGGAACTGGCCAAGCGAGGCATGCGCCTGGTGCTGGATTTCGTGCCCAACCACGTTGCACCGGACCATCCCTGGGTCACCGAACACCCCGAATACTTCATTCAGGGAAATGCGGAAGACCTGAAGAACGATCCGGCGTCGTTTGTCCAGGTGGGAAAAAACATCTATGCCTGTGGACGAGACCCTTACTTCCCGGCGTGGCCAGACGTTCTGCAGTTGAACGCTTTTCAGCCGGGACTGCGGCAGGCGGTGATCGAAACAGTTTCGAGTATTGCGGACCAGTGTGATGGCATCCGCTGCGACATGGCGATGCTTCTGCTGAATGCCATCTTCGAACGCACCTGGGGCGGCCGCGCCGGTGCGCCGCCGCAAACCGAGTACTGGGGGGACGTGATTCCCGCGGCCAAGAAGGCGCACAAGGACTTCATCTTCATCGCTGAGGCTTACTGGGACCTGGAGTGGGAGCTGCAACAGCGAGGCTTCGACTTCTGCTACGACAAGCGGCTCTATGACCGGATCGAGCATGACAATGCCGAAAGTGTTCGCCTTCACCTGTGTGCCGACCTGGCTTACCAGGAGAAGCTGCTGCGTTTCATCGAGAACCACGACGAACCTCGCGCCGCGGCGACATTTTCTCCGGCCAAGCAGCGGGCTGCAGCAGTAACGACTTCCACTCTCACGGGAGCGAGACTGTTCCACGAGGGGCAATTCGAGGGGCGGAAAGCGCGGCTGCCGGTTTTTCTGGGCCGGCGTCCCGACGAACCGGTTGATCGGGAGCTGCGAACCTTCTACAAGAAACTCCTGCAAGCCATCAACGCTCTTGTGTTTCGTGACGGTCAGTGTCATCTATGCCAGCGTACGGGCTGGCCCGACAATCAAAGCTGTCAGAACCTGGTGGCCTGGGGGTGGGTCAAGGATGACGATCGCCGTCTGATCATGGTCAATCTCAGCGAGGGCGCGGTCCAAGCCCGGGTGCAGGTACCGTGGGAAGACCTGCGCGGACAAACCTGGTGTTTGAGGGATGCTCTTTCGGATGCCAGCTACGAGCGCAATGGAGATGAAATGGTGGCGCCGGGGTTATACGTGGAAATGGGACCGTGGGAATGCAACATATTCCAGTGCAACCGGACGGGCCAGGAACTCTGCGTTAGCAGCGCTGCGGACGGCTCCCGATGCGAACAACCGGCCTGACGGGCTTGCATTGCCCGTCAATTCCGTGCCTTGCGTCACCGCTCCGACAGCGCTGCCATCCGCGTCCCCAGCAATATTTGGGCAATCGTTCCGGTCCACCCGGTTTGATGGCTCGCACCGCAACCCCGGCCGTTGTCGCCGTGGAAGTACTCATGGAAGGGAACGAGATCGCGCCAGTAGGGATCGGCATTGAATAAATCGCAGTCGCCAAAGACCGCCCGCTTGCCCTCCTGGTTACGTAGGAAGATGTTCGCCAAACGCCGCGCCAGTTCCTCTCCAACCTCTTTCAAGTTCTTCATCTGGCCCGAACCCGTAGGGCATTCCACCTTGAAGTCGTCGCCATAGTGCCGGTAATACTCCTCCAGCGAAAGCAGGATGAGCACATTCATGGGCATCCAAATTGGGCCGCGCCAGTTGGAGTTGCCGCCGAAAAGGTCGGTGGTGGACTCTCCGGGCTCATAGTCCAGGCGATACTCCTTGCCGCCCAGTTCCAGGACCAACGGGTGCTCAAGGTGATAGCGGGAGACTGCCCGCACCCCGTAGGGCGAAAGGAATTCGTTCTCATCCAGCATGTAACCCAACATCCGCCGCAACTGATCGGGCCGCACTAATCCCAGGATCAAACGATTGGTGGGCCCGGGAACTAACATGGGTTCCACACTCTCAACCAGGTCCGGCCGATGTTGGACGAACCACTCGCGCCGTCGCTGGAAGGCCGGATATCGATCGAAGGTATTGACAGGTACGGTTGACGCGCCAAACATGGGCACGAACCCGACCATGGTACGGGCGCGAATGGGCATCGTCCCACGACCCGGGGAAATCAGTTGATCGTAGAAAAAGCCATCCTGTTCATCCCAAAGCGACTTCGTCGGATCGCTTCGGCTGTTCATGGCGTTGGCAATGTAGATGTAGTGCTCCCAGAACTTGCTGGCAACGTCCTCGTAGTCCGGGTTCCTTTCGGCCAGCAGCAAGGCGGTGGACAACATGCTCTTCGCGAAGGCCGCCATCCAACTGGTGCCGTCGGCCTGACCCAGCAGGTATCCCGGCGGGAGATTGTCGCGGTCAAATATGCCTATGTTGTCCATCCCCAGGAAACCGCCCTGAAAAATGTTGTTGCCCAGCGCGTCCTTGCGGTTTACCCACCAGGTGAAGTTAATCAGGAACTTCTGAAAGACACGCTCAACAAAAGAGTAGTCGGCCACGCCGGTCCTTGAGCGCTCCACTTCAAAGACAGCTCTGGCGGCAAAGATCAGGACTGGCGGATTTACGTCGTTGAAGTCCCACTCGTAGGCTGGAGTCTGACCGTTGGGGTGCATGTACCACTCGCGCAGCATCAGGAGGATCTGTTGTTTCGCAAAATAGGGATCGACATGCGCCAGACAAACGCAATGGAACCCGAGGTCCCACGTGGCGAACCAGGGGAACTCCCATTTGTCGGGCATCGAAATCACGTCGCGGGAAAAGAGGTGCCTCCATTCGTGATTGCGTCCTTGCAAACGTTCGGGAGGCGGGGGTGGCTGAGACGGGTCTCCATCCAGCCAGTCGCTGACGACGTAATGGTAATACTGCTTGGTCCACAGCATTCCGGCGAAGGCCTGGCGGGCGACCAGCTTTTCGTCTATGGAGAGCAGCTTGGGCAGCACGACATCGTAGAATTCTTCGGCCTCTTCTTTGCACTTGGTAAGCAGAGCGTCGAAATCCGCGAATGGATCCTCCAGCAGATGCTCGTCGGTGGCTACCGCAAGCCGCAGTTCGAGAACGACGGTCTCACCCGCGCCGATGGTGCGGACATAACGCGCCGCGGCTTTGGTGCCGGTGGCGGCCGGGTTGACGGCATCTCGATTGCCCTGCACCACGTACTCGTGGAACGCATCCTTGACGTAGGGCGATGGGGATGGCGTGCCGTAGAGGCGCTGGGTGTTGGTCTGGTTTTCGGTAAACAGCAATTCGTCGGCGCCGGCGCAATACAAAATGTACTCGCCCAAGTCCCAATGTCTCGCGATGATCCGTCTCAGTTTGCTCTTGGGCGGATCGTCCGCAGCCGTGATCGAGGGCCGACGGTCATCGCGCCCCCAACTCCACGTATTGCGGAACCAGAGCGTTGGCAACACCTGGATTGGCGCCGCTTCGGCACCGCGATTGCTGACGCTGATGCGGACCAGCAGGTCCTCAGCTGCGACCTTGCCATACTCCACTTGAACGTCGAAATATCGACCGCCGTCAAAAATTCCGGTGTCAACCAGTTCGTATTCCCGTTCCAGCCTGGTCCGCCGCCGGTTCTCCTGGAGCAATTGTTCGTAAGGGAATTCCGCCTGCGGATACTTGTACCGGTACTTCATGTACGAGTGGCTGGGTGTGTTGTCGAGGTAGAAATAGTATTCCTTGACGTCTTCGCCGTGGTTGCCTTCCGGACCGGACAGGCCAAACATGCGTTCCTTGAGGAATGGATCGTGGCCGTTCCACAGCGCCAGGGCGAAACAAAGATACTGGTGCCGGTCGGAGATTCCGCCCAGGCCATCTTCGTTCCAGCGGTAAGCCCGGGAGCGAGCGTGATCGTGGGGGAAGTAATTCCAGGCGTCACCGTTCGCACTGTAGTCCTCGCGCACAGTGCCCCAGGCGCGCTCCGCCAGGAATGGTCCCCAGCGATTCCAGTGGCCTTTCTTCTGCTGGATCATTATCAGCCGAACGCCTTCCCGGGTGTCGTAGATGGTCATGCGCGAATCCTCAATTCCGCAACGGGCTGATCACTTCTTGCCGAGGAGTTCTTTGGCGACAGCCACCACATTTTCCGGCTCGAAGCCAAACTTTTTCTGCAATTCCTTCAACGGCGCCGAGGCCCCGAAGGTCTTCATGCCGATCACCCGCCCCGTGTCGCCGACGTAGCGTTCCCATCCAAAGGTCGAAGCCTGCTCCACCGCGACACGCGCTTTGACGCTGGGCGGAAGAACGTTGTCACGGTATTCCTGAGTCTGGTGTTCGAAGATGTCCCACGATGGCATCGAGACCACGCGTGAGCGGATGCCTTGAGTGACCAACATCTCGTGAGCTTGCGCGACAAGACTAACTTCGCTACCAGTCGCGATCAAAATAACTTCCGGATTTCCACCCGGCGCGTCGGCGAGCACGTAGGCGCCCTTGGAGACTCCCGATGCCGCGGCATACTTGCTGCGATCCAAGGTCGGCAGAGGCTGACGCGACAACACCAGGATGGCGGGCTGATGACGCAGTTGCATCACGTAGCGATAGGCTTCGACGACCTCGTTGGCATCGCCGGGACGCAGCAGAACCATCCAAGGCATGGCGCGCAGCGACGCGAGCTGTTCGATTGGCTGATGCGTGGGCCCATCTTCGCCATCACCCATGGCGTCGTGCGTGAAGATGAAGATGGAAGGCAACTCCATCAGGGCGGAGAGCCGGATTGACCCGCGGGCGTAATCGCTGAAGATGAAGAAGGTGGCGCCGAAAGCTCGCAGCTTGGTGAGTGACATTCCGTTCACGATGGCGCACATGGCGTGCTCGCGAATGCCGTAGTGAATGTTCTTGCCGCCCGGGTTTTCGGGCTGTAAGTCGCCTGCGCCGGGGAAGGAGAGGGTAGTCTTGTTGGATGGTGCGAGATCGCCTGAGCCTCCCAGGAACCAGGGAATGTTCTGCGCCAGCACGTTCAGCACCTTGTTGGAGGCGTCGCGCCCGGCGACGCCCTTGGGGTCGGCGGCGAACACGGGGAGGTTGCGGTCCCATCCGGCGGGCAGTTCGCGACGCTGCATCAGGTCGACTTCGTTCGCGAGGTCGGGGTATTGCGCCCTGTACTTGGTGAAAAGGTCGTTCCATTCCTTGTGAGCTTGTGCGCCGCGTGCACCTATGCCTGCCGCAAAGTGTTCGTAGACGCCGTCTGGCACCAGGAATTGCGCGTCTTCGGGCCATCCATAGGCGCGCTTGGTGAGGCGGACTTCCTCCACGCCCAGCGGTTCGCCGTGTGCAGCGGAGGTGTCCTGCTTGTTGGGTGATCCATAGCCGATGTGGCTGTCGAGCACGATGAAGGTGGGGCGATGCTTGGTGTCGCGGAAGGTAGTGAGCGCATCTTCGATATGCTCGAGATCGTTGGCGTCGCCGACTCGCAAGACGTTCCATCCATAGGCGAGGAACCGGACAGCCACATCCTCGGTGAAGGTGATGCGGGTGTTGCCTTCGATGGTGATGTGGTTGTTGTCATACACCCAGCAAAGATTGTCGAGTTGCAAATGACCCGCCAGAGACGCGGCTTCCGAGCCGATGCCTTCCATCAGGCAGCCATCTCCGCAGATGGTGTAAATGTTGTAATCGAAGATGTCGAAATCCGGCTTATTGAAGCGGTTGGCGAGCCATTTCTGGCCGATGGCCATGCCGACGCTGGTCGCGATGCCTTGTCCGAGCGGACCCGTCGTGGTTTCGACGCCCGAGACCAGGTGGTACTCGGGGTGGCCCGGCGCTTTGCTGCCGATCTGGCGGAATCGGCGAATGTCTTCAAGCGTTACCGAGGGTTGTCCCACCAGTTCATAGTCAGCATTCACCGCCATCGTCTTGGTTAGGTGCAGCACCGACCACAGCAGCATGGAGGCGTGACCGTTGGAAAGCACAAACCGGTCGCGACCGGGCCAGATGGGGTCTTGCGGATCGAATCGCATCACCCGGTTCCAGATGGTGTAGGCCAGTGGCGCCAGCGCCATCGGCGTGCCGGGATGTCCCGAGTTGGCGGCCTGCACGGCATCGATCGAGAGGGTGCGAATGGTGTTGATGCATAGCAGATCAAGTTCTGCGTCGGTCATTGGTTTTGCAACCTGGGTGGTACTCATACTGTTTCTCCTTGCAACGCTTTCGACTTTTTGTGACCGCGTAATACCTTTCCTGTAACCGCGCCCGAATTCCTGGCGATCAGAATGAAACTGGCTGGAGCGATTCAACTCCTGGGCGGGGCTGCTGTGGCCGCTCGCGTCGCCGCTTCGTATGCGGCCACCTTGCCCAACCGCCGCAGGTGGCGCGGTTCCTGACTGAACTTGGCGGCCAGGAACGTCTGTACCAGGTCCCACGCCACTGCCGGTCCCACGGTGCGGCCACCCATGCAGATGATGTTCATGTGGTCATCCTCGACTCCCTGCTTGGCCGAGTAGTGGTCGTGAACGAGTCCGGCACGAATGCCCGCAACCTTATTGGCGCAGACCGAAGCGCCCACCCCACTGCCACAGATCGCCACGCCACGTTCCACCTTTCCCGCCGCAACGGCTTCGGCCAGCGGGATAACGAAGTCGGGATAGTCGTCGCCCGAGTCCAGGCCGTGCGCGCCGAAATCAACCACCACATGCCCAGCCGCTTTCAACTCGCCGACGAACTCCTCTTTCAATCCATATCCGCCATGATCGGTCGCGATTCCTATCCTCATAGTCCTCCTTAAGCTGGACACGGGTGCTTCGGGGGCCTCAAACTTGCCGCGCTCGAAATTATCAGTCCCGGCGCAAACCTACAACTGATAAATTGCCCAGTTGTCCCGGGGAAAATCCGATGATACAGTCGCGGAGCATTGAGCGACGGGGCGCGCTGGCGGGGCGCGCCGCGTAGACGCGCGCAGAGTTAGCAAGGAAAGGCCCGGATTGTTACATCCTCATTAAAACGCTTGATCCGGTTGCCTCTTGCGGGAGGAAAGGATAACCCATGTCCGAAGCCGCTTCGCCTGCGGATATGTATTCACTCCATGAGGCCCGTGAGCTATGCCTGCGCGTGTACTATCCGAACGTCTGCGAGCAACTGGTGCTGCGCACCGACTTGGACTGGGACAAGGATGTCCTTCCCACTGCCATCGATTCCAAGGATTCGTTCGCCGAGTTCAAACTGGAGACCACACATCCATTTCTATATCTAAAGCCCTGTCTGCAGACGACGTCAGGATTGCTTTGGGCGACCGGCGCCAATCGCCTGGTGGTAGCCACGAGAGAAGATATCAAGTGTTTGGGGGCGTGGGCTGCCTGTCGAGCACGTTCACCCACAAGGACAACCTGGTGGAACGAGTGCTGGCCGAGTCGCGGCGGGATGTGCGCTTCTATATCGATACCGGCTGGCCGGGCGACAACTATGAGGTGGGGCTCGCCATGGCCGTGGCGCTGGCCGAACGCCGCTATCATTATGGGCATGACTTCCTCTACTTTGCCTTCCCCGATGCCGGCACTCGGAGCGGGACTGGGGTCAGCACCTCCACATACCGTTTCAGTTTTTCGCCGGCGGGCCGGCCATGATTTCCCGGTTCAAGGGAAGGGCCGGCAAAGGGAAATTAAGCTGAAGTAAACACCAACGGCCGCAGGTAATTTTCAAGTTGCAAATTTGGCCAATCAATCTTACTGTCCATACACTTGGGTCAACTGAGGCCTGACGAAAAGCCGTCTAACAGGAGCCAAACAAAGTGAAACATGTGGTGATCGTCGGTGGTGGTTTTGCCGGACTGAACTGCGCTCGTAAGCTGGCCGAGCGTCCTGACGTGCGGGTTACGCTGATTGACAAGAACAACTATCAGCAGTTTCAGCCGCTGCTCTACCAGGTGGCTACGGCTGGCCTATCGGCAACCAATGCGGCTTTCAGTTTGCGAAGTGTCCTTAGGGGGCATCCCAACGTTGACGTAAAGTTGGGAACCGTATCGTCGGTCGATCTCAAGACGCGTACGGTCGAAACTGCCGAAGGACAACAGTATCAGGGCGATTTTCTGGTGCTAGCGGCGGGTTCGCAGGCCAACTTTTTCGGCACGCCCGGTGCCGCCCAGCATGCCTATCCACTGTACTCAATTCATGATGCCGAGTTGCTGCGATCACGGATCCTTGCGGTGCTGGAGTCCGCGGATCGCGACCCTTCGCTCGTCGCCAAAGGGGCCTTGAACTTTGTCATCGTGGGAGGAGGTCCCACCGGCACCGAAATGGCGGGCGCATTTGGGGACATGGCTCGATTCGGGCTGAAGAAAACGTACGAGGACCTTGCTGGCAGTAAGCCCCAAATTTTCCTGGTGGACAAAGGCCATGCCGTGCTGAGCGCGTTTTCCGGGAAAGCCCAGTCCTACGCCGCCAAAATGCTTGAGCAACGCGGAGTGCAACTGCACCTGGGCACCAGCGTGAAGGAGGTGGGCTCGGGACACGTGACGCTCTCTGACGGAACCAATATCCCGACCCATACCGTGATCTGGGCGGGAGGCTTGAAAGCGTCGTCGTTGTCAGGCAATGTGGGAATTCAGACTGGGCATGGTGGGCGGCTTGATGTGCAGCCTGACCTCACCGTAAGCGGCTTTCCTGGTGTCTATGCCCTGGGAGATTTCGCCAATATCTCTGGTAAAGATGGCAAGCCGTTGCCCCAGCTTGCATCGGTGGCGGAACAATCGGGCAAGTGGTGCGCCAAGAATATCGAATTCGACCTTGCGGGGGAGCCGAGAAAACCGTTCCGTTACTTCGACAAAGGCATCATGGCGATGATTGGGCGCGATGCGGCCGTGGCCGAGGTCGGCGAGCATCGCCACGAACTTCAGGGCGCCGTGGCTTTCGCTGCCTGGCTAGGGGTACACGCAGCCTTACTGACCACAAGCCGCGCGAAAGTCGGGGCTTTTGTGGAATGGGCTTGGGACTATTTGGGCAACGTGCGCGCCGATCCAGTTCTCGATCGCAACGACCAAGCGCAGATTGACTGGAACGCCGACGACGAACCGATGCAAACAGCGGCGGCTGCGAAAGCCTAGGCACCGGGCACTCCCAGCACGCCGTTATCAGACGTGAGCAGGCGTCCGGGCCGCTGCTGGAATCACTCGAGGTATAGGATTTGCTGAGAGCGGGATCAGGGCCTTCGTTGGACGACGAACCCACTGCTGATCAAACATTCATGGATGTTCTCAAAAAGCTTTTTGAGGAGCATTTCCACACACCTGTAGTGAAGGTGCAACCGTTGCGGAGTCCCCTCGGCGGCTCGGGGCGCAATATCATCCGGCTTACCGGCGAACAATGCAGAGCGATTGGCATTCTTTACGATGTGCGCGAAGAGAACGTTGCCTTCCTGGAATTTTCCCGGCATTTTCGTCGGCATGGGCTGCCGGTACCGGAAATCTATGCTGAACATTTGAGCCAAAATGCTTATCTCGAGGAAGACCTGGGTGACACGACACTCTTTGAGTTTCTTTCAAGAAATCGTGATGGCGAGGACATTGCTCCCCAAGCTGTTGAAGCCTATTGCAAAGTTGTGGCCATCCTGCCACGCTTTCAGATCGAGGCCGGCCGCGATTTGAACTACAACGTTTGCTATCCGCGGGCCAGTTTTGATCACCAGTCCATCGCCTGGGACTTGAATTATTTCAAGTACTACTTTCTCAAGCTGGCCGGCATTCCCTTCAACGAACAAGCGCTGGAAGACGATTTCGTGCGCTTGGCCAAGTTCCTGCTGAGCGCCAGTCGAGATTACTTTCTCTATCGGGACTTCCAATCCCGCAACGTCATGTTGGTCGGCGGCAACCCGTTTTTCCTGGATTACCAGGGCGGCCGCAGGGGCGCTCTGCAATACGACATCGCCTCTCTCTTGTATGACGCCAAGGCCGACCTGCCGCCGGAGCTGCGCCAGCAATTGCTCGATCGCTATCTCGACGGGCTTGCCGGTTTCATCGAGCTTGATCGCGAAGAGTTCATGCAGCACTTCTATCCCTACGTGTACGTCCGCATCATGCAGGCGATGGGGGCTTATGGCTTTCGTGGTTTTTACGAGCGCAAGCCTCAGTTTCTGCAGAGCGTACCGTACGCAGTGAAAAACGTGCGCTGGCTGCTTCATAACGTCGAATTACCCATCGCGCTGCCGACGCTGATGGAGGCGTTCCAAAGCATCCTGGGCTCGGACAAATTGCAGGGTCTGGCCGGCGGAACAGGAAATGTCACGGTGCGGATTTTCAGTTTTTCCTTCCACCGGGGCCCGCTGAAGGACGAGGCCGGCCACGGCGGCGGATTTGTTTTCGATGCCCGTAGTCTTCCCAACCCCGGCCGCGAAGAGCGCTTCAGAGCGCTTACAGGCAAAGACGAGTCAGTGGCCGATTATCTCAATCGGCAGGAAAGCGTGCACCAATTCCTGGCTAGCGCCACGGCCCTGGTGGAGGCCAGCGTGAACGATTATCAGCGACGTGGCTTTAAGAGTTTGATGGTGTCGTTCGGCTGCACCGGCGGTCAGCACCGCTCAGTGTACCTGGCGGAGCAATTGGCAAGAAATTTGCGCGGCCGGGACGGGGTGGAAGTGGTGCTGCACCATCGTGAATTGGAGAGCTGGGGCAAATGAAAGCCATGGTCCTGGCCGCCGGCCTCGGTACCCGCTTGCGGCCACTCACCGACGCTCGTCCCAAGGCACTGGTGGAAGTCGCCGGGCAAACGATGTTGCAGATGACGCTGGCTCGCTTGCGCGCTTTTGGGATTCACGAAGTGATCGTCAACGCTCATCATTTCGCCGGTATGATCGTCGACTACCTGAAAGCCAACGACAACTTCGGCATGAGGATTGAAGTCTCTCGCGAGGAGATATTGCTCGACACGGGTGGCGGCTTGAAAAAAGCGGCCTATTTCTTTCTGGAGAATGCCAGCGGTCTTGAAGAGCCTTTCATTCTGCACAATGTCGATGTCGCCAGCACAATTGATCTGGGGCGCATGGTGCAATTTCACAATCAAAATCCCGCTCTCGCCACACTTGCGATGCAAGATCGGAAGAGTTTTCGATACCTGCTGTTCGACGAGCAGCTCCAGCTTTGCGGACGGCGATCTGGGTGCGATGATAAAGCCGAGTTAGTGCGACCTGCACAGCAGCTGCAGGCGCTGGCTTTTTGCGGCATCCACGTTATTTCTCCCCGCCTTCTTGCCATGATGACGGAGGAAGGAGTGTTCTCCATCATCGACTGCTATCTGCGCCTTGCTAGCAAGGGAGAAAAGATTCTCGCCTTTCAAGCCGATGAATATTACTGGCGCGATCTCGGCACGCCCGACAACCTGCTGCAAGCCGGGGAAGATCTAAGGCAAAAAGTTAGTCTGCAATAAATTCGCCTCACCGATGATAAGTCGGAGCCGGAACCGAGGGCCGCGTGGACAGGTGCCACGCGCTTTACTCACGGACGGCAGGCATTTCTCGGGGAAGCGGCCAGCACAATGACATTTGCGTAATGTGCAATTTTGAACAGACAAGGTAACCACCTTCTGAGGTATTATTTTTTCAAACACCACGCTATTGCGCTAGACATTCTTGGCCGTCGCGGGTGAGCGGCTCAACCTCCCAGTAAAGGCGGCTATCATTGTCCCAGGCGTATCTCCGCAAAATACCGGCTTACATTCTGCTCACGATGTTTCTCCTGCCATACGTTTCGGCCCAGGAGAGAAGCGCGGTTCCTGCGAGCCTGACCATTCCAGACGGCACTCCCATCGAACTTCGACTTGCCGAAAACGTTTCCTCCGACCACGCCCACGTTGGAGATCTCCTGGATTTTATCGTGGTGAGAGATGTTAGCGTTGGAGGCTTCGCCGTCATTCCGGCCGGAACCATGGCGCGCGGTTCCGTCACGGAAGTTAAAGGCAGGCGAATCCTGGGGATTGGCGGCAAAGTATCCTTGAAACTCGACTCACTAGAGCTGGTCAACGGCGATCGAGTCGAGTTGCGTGGGAGCAAGGAAGTAAAAGGCGGCTCCCGTACCAAGTTGATGGCCGGCGCCATGATCGCCACCGCTTTGATCTTTCTGCCCGCCACGCCGGTTTTCCTGCTTACCCGTGGCCATACCAGCACGGTTGTGAAGAGTACGGAAATCACGGCGCAAATCGAAGGTGCCACGCCGATTCTCACAGCCGGGTTACAACGTTCGCGAGCAGGCTCTTCCGAACTAGCCGAGATGATGGAGTATCTGCCGCCACGCGTCTTCAGTGGCGAAGGTCGCGAAGGCGACATGGTGAACCTGGTGTTTGTCGCCCAACCAGAAGACTTGCAGGAAGCTTTTAAGCGCGCGGGCTGGGTCAAGACTGACAAATGGAATCCGATTTTCGTATGGCATCTATTGCGGCATCGGACCAACGACACGCAAGTACCGATGGCCAGGTTTTACCTGTTCGGAAGAGTGCAAGACTACTCATACGCCTTGCCCGATCCGGTTGCGATCGTCTCCCGGCGTCATCATCTTCGCATCTGGAAAACCGATTGCACGGTGGATGGAACTCCCATCTGGGCGGGCGCCGCCACGCACGACGTTGCCATCGAGATCGCCAAGCGAGGGCGTTTGATCAACCACCGCATTGACCCCGCGGTGGATGCCGAGCGTGATTTCGTCGGGACCGATCTGACGAACACCCTGTCAGTCAGCCGACAGGAATATTTGCATTCCGTAGATCCGGTTTTCCAGGCGCACACTGCGTCCGGCGAAGCCTATCACTCCGACAGCAGAATTCTTCTCTTGGCGCTCCAGCAGACTGCCCCCGCCAAGGCTGACGTGGTTGGTCAATCGTCCACCTTGGTTCAGGCGAACTCGAGGTCTAGCGCAGTTCCAGCGGAGTCCTTCCAGACGGCGCCTTTTTGAGCGGGGTGACTTAGGGTAGATCGAGATTGGGCGGCGTGGACGCGACGCTGAAGCACCGCTCTACACGAACGGCCCAGGTTACTCACTTAAGGTGTACCGCCGCTTCGACTGCCTTGGGTCCCGCCGATCCATGCTCTCGCGGTTTCGCAACGACTGGTCCATATTTCGGTTTGATCTGGTGACACGATGGATCGCAGTAAACGCCCTGATGCGTCTTGTCGGTCTCGGGGTCGGGCATCGGCGAGGCGACGGCCGCTTCGCGGTCGGCCTCCAACTCGCGCTCAACGTCCTCAATTAGCTTGTGGTTGTCCTCAGCCGTGAGCCACCGCTTTACATTGATCAGGTAGTTCTCGAAGCGCGCGATGGGATCGCGGGCATGCCAGTACTCGAAGAGCTTGGCCGGCACGTACTGCGCCGCGTCGTGGATGGCATGTCCCTTCATGCGCATCATCTTGGCCTCGATGAGGGTCGGGCCTTCGCCACGACGGGCGCGTTCACATGCCTCGTGGGTTGCGTCGTAAACCTGGCAGGGATCGGTGCCGTCCACGATGATTCCCGGAATCCCGTACGCGATGGCCCGCTCGGCCAGGTCCTTCACGCAAAACTGCATATCGCTGGGCGTGGAGTAGCCCCACAAGTTGTTCTCGACCACCAGCACCAGGCCCAGCTTCTGCACCGCCGCGAAGTTCAAGCTCTCGTAGGTGACGCCGGTGGACTGTCCACCATCGCCGACATAAGTGAGGCCGGCGACGTTCTTGCCCTGCAAGCGCGCACCCAGGCAGATGCCTGCCATCACGCCAATTAACTCGCCCAGCATGGAAATCGGCGCGCACACGTTACGCCGCTGCCAGTCGCCGAAGTGTGAGGAAGCATCGCGGCCCCAGGTCGGCGAGTCGCCCTTGGCCATGTACTGCCGCATGATGTCGCGCGCGCTGAAGCCGCGTACCAGCATTGCGCCCTGGTTGCGGATCATCGGCCCGAGCCAGTCGTCGGGCCCGAGCGCAAGCGCCGACGCGCACGAGCAGCCTTCCTGGCCCAGTCCGAAATAAACACCACCCACCACCTTGCCTTGCTTGTACAGATTTTCCAGCGCGACTTCCATGCGGCGGTTCAAGAGCATCCAGCGGTAGAGGGCGACACACTGCTCGCTCGACAGATACTTCGAATCGCGAATCGGCGGCGCAGCGCTGCTCAGGTCGCCTTCAATGCGGTACTCCAGATTGGAGCCCTCGCCCGACATAAAAATGCGAAATTCGGGGCGTTCGAGGCGATAGTCGGGGACGTTGTAGGAGCGCAGCATTGACGAGGCGGAATCGTCGCTCGTCTTAATAACTGCGGACGACTCTGTTTTGTTGGTGGGCTTGGGCGAGCCGTCGGCCTGCTTGACAGGTGGCGGCGTCTTCGGCGTTCTTGTCGCTGGCGCCAGTGTGACTTTGTTCGACTTTTTCTGCGGGGGATTGGAATTAGAACGCTTTTTGTGAGCCATAGGTTGCAGAAGAACGATAAATGGACGGCGCACCCGAAGCAAGGTCGAGCAGCGACCTCACGCCATCTCGCTGCCGTCCCCATGCATTTGGCGCAGCTCGTTCGGAGGCCGTGCCGGGGTGTCCTGGTTTGCCGGAGACTCCGCCGCGACCGGCTTTGGGGTTGCGGTAGCCTCTTCCAGCAGGTCGTCCAGCGACTCCAGCCACAGCATCTGCGAGTGGAAGACGCGCCCGAAGTTGCGCGACGCTGCCGTCGCCACCTCTTCCAGGGTCGACTTCTTTTGCAGCTCCCGCTCCATGGAGGTCACCGGCTTGGCGATGCCGCAGGGCACGATGAGCGAGAAGAAATCCAAATCGGTGCTGACGTTCAACGCGAAGCCGTGCGTAGT
The DNA here is from genome assembly GCA_963794545.1 of uncultured Acidobacteriaceae bacterium. Classification (GTDB taxonomy): domain Bacteria; phylum Acidobacteriota; class Terriglobia; order Terriglobales; family Acidobacteriaceae; genus Bog-257. The sequence continues at coordinate 348,513 of CAWCEH010000003.1, read as the reverse complement.
GACGCCGCGCGAGATGTGTACACCGAGCGCAGCGATCTTGGCCTCGGGCTTGTTGCGCAGCGCGTAAGTCCAAACCCCGGTCAGTCCCTTGATGCGCTGCGTAGCGATGCCGAAATCGCCGCAGGTACGGATGAGTACTTCTTCCAGCCTCCGAACGAATTCCACCGCCCCGAGCTTGGGCTCAAAGCTGCGCAGATCGAAAATGGGATACGCCACCAGTTGTCCCGGCCCGTGAAAGGTTACGTCGCCGCCGCGGTCAATGTCGAACAATTCGACCCCGCGCTGCGCTAGGAACTCGGGTGACGCGAGGATGTTGGACAATTGCGCGTTGCGGCCCAAGGTGATCACAGGAGGATGCTCAAGGAGCAGCAGGGTGTTTTCGACGCGGCTGGTTTTGCGCAGCTCCATCAACGTCCGCTGTAGTTGCAGAGCTGTATCGTAAGGAACCAGGCCGAGATGGAGGACGTTGAGGACCATGAGGCAGCTTTCAGCTTTCAGCTCTCAGCCGTCAGCTTAGGGCAGCGCGCGATTCGTGCTAAGTCTACAGCCCTTGGATGACCGCGCAGACCGGTTCGAACCAGGAGAAGCACCAATCTGGTCGCGGCCCGCACCTGCTCTTCAATGCTATTCTGAACCTAGCTCCCAGCCATGAAGCGCGAAGTTGAAGAGCCCTCGGTCACTACCACGTCCCCAGCGGAAGCGCGCAGTGGCGGGCACAGGTTCGTTGGCAACGCTGTTTTCGTTCTGCTGATTGCCGCCGCCGCCGTGGCGGGAGCGCTTTCCGGATTGTTGTTGGTTTACTCCACCGACCTGCCACAGGTAACGGAACTGGAACAGTTCCGGCCAAGTACCATCACGCAGCTCTACGACGACCAGGACCGCGTCATCGGCCAATTCTGCGCTGCAACGACGCGTCATTGACACCTACGACGACTTCCCCAAGGTGCTGCGCGATGCGTTGATCTCGACCGAGGACAAGGAATTCGAGCAGCACTGGGGCGTGGACGTTTGGCGGGTATTCGGCGCGGCCTGGCGCGATGTCATGCTCGACAGCCGGGCCCAGGGCGCGTCGACGCTAACCATGCAGCTCTCACGCAACCTGTTTCTCTCGCCCGACCGCAATTTCCGGCGCAAGATGCAGGAAGTAATGCTGGCCATCCAGATCGAACGCCGCTTCACCAAGCAGCAGATCTTTACGTTGTACGCGAACCAGATTTACCTCGGTCACGGCGTGTACGGGTTCGAAGCGGGCGCCAACTTTTACTTCAGCAAGAAAGCCAAAGACCTCACTCTGGAGGAAGCGGCAGTGCTGGCCGGGCTTCCCAAGGCTCCCAACGCATATTCGCCGATCAACAATCCGGAGCGCGCACTGCGCCGCCGAAACTTGGTGATCAACAATATGCTGGAAGACGGCAAGATCACCGCGGCAGAAGCTCAGCGCGCCAAGAGTTCGCCGCTACAGCTAAACGTTCAAACCGAACCAAACGACATCGCCCCGTATTTTGTGGAGGAGATCCGCCAGTATCTGGAGAAGAAGTACGGAACGGAAGAGGTGCATGAAGCAGGGCTGCGGGTTTACACCTCGCTGAACCTAGAGATGCAGCGGGCCGCCCAGCAGGCGGTGCGCGACGGCCTCGCGGCGTATGAGCGGCGCCACGGATGGAAGGGCAACCTGCTGAACATCATCGCGAACGGCGACTCCCTCGCAACCTATCATCACGTGGATTGGGATGCAACCATCGCGCCCGACCGTTATGTTCACGCCCTGGTTACCGAGGTTGACGCGCAGTCGGCGACGGTGAAGTTTGGCAACTACGAGGCCCAACTGGGCCCGGTTGAGATCAAAGTGGACACGCTACACATCGCCGCAGCAATTTCTGACCCGCGGCGATCTGGTGTATGTGAAGGTCGTTGCCCTGAATGGCCGCGACAGCCGGGTATCGTTGGAACAGGAATCGGGAGTGCAGGGCGCTCTGATGGCGCTGGATAACTCCACCGGCGACGTGAAGGCCATGGTGGGCGGGCGTGACTTCGAACAGTCGAAGTTCAACCGCGCTGTCCAGGCGGAGCGTCAGGTGGGCTCGTCCTTCAAACCCTACATCTACACCGCGGCGATCGATCAGGGTCTCACGCCCGACGACACGGTGCTTGATGCGCCGGTTACGTTCAACACCCCATCGGGTCCCTACACTCCACACAATTACGATGGCAAGTTCGAGGGCGTTATCACCTTTCGCCACGCCTTGGCGGAGTCGCGTAACATTCCTGCGCTAAAGGTGACCGAGCGTGTTGGCGGCATCAGGACGGTCATCGATTACGCCCGCAAGTTCGGCATCACGTCTCCCATGCCCGCGTATCTGCCGGTTGCGTTGGGCGCGGCCGACATTACGCTGGCCGAACAGACCGCGGCGTTCACCACCTTTCCTAACGATGGAGTTCGCGTGACTCCTCGCTACATTCGCAAGGTCACCGACTACGACGGCCGTGTGCTGGAGGAGAATTATCCCGAGGTGAAGGACGTTGTGAGTGCGCGCACCGCGCGCATCATGACCAGCATGCTGCGTGAGGTGGTGCTACACGGAACCGGCTTCGCCGCCACCAAGCTCAAACATCCGCTGGGCGGCAAGACGGGAACCACGAACGATTTCACGGACGCGTGGTTCGTGGGCTTCTCGCCATCGTTGACGTGCGGCGTATGGGTTGGGTTCGACGAGAAGAAGACCCTCGGCAACAAGGAAACCGGCGCCGCTGCCGCGCTGCCGATCTGGATGGACTTCATGCGGGTGGCGCTCGTGGGACGCGAGTCGGAAGATTTCCCCGCACCGCCCCCGACAACGCCCAACGCGGTCGCTGAGAAGGCGGAGACGCCTGAGCCTGCCGCAGGCGACACCGAGGCTCACTGATGCGCCGCTTCTTCCGCTATCTAGTGCGTGTGCTGGTGCTGTTCGTCGTGTTCATGGCATCGGCACTGACGGCTATGCGCTTTGCCATTCACGGCCGACAGACCACCATCCCCAAACTGGTTGGCATGGCTCCCAACCAGGCGGAGCGCCTGCTCGCTGACCATGGACTGGTTCTGGAGCGCAGTGACCGCTTCTTCAGCTCTGACATTCCCGAGGGCCGGATCATGTCACAAGCGCCTCTGCCGGGAATACAGGTGCGGCGAGGCTGGCGAGTGCGCGTTGCGGAAAGCATGGGACCCCAGCGCGTGGTCATCCCCAACCTTATTGGAGGCAGCGAGCGCGCGGCTGAGATCAATATCCGCCGCCGTGGCCTGGAGCTTGGAAGCATTGCGACTGCAACCATTCCCGGTGGCCCAACCGATCAGATCGTGGCGCAGAGTCCGCCAGCTAATGCGGTAAATGTATCAGCGCCGAAGATCAGCGTGCTGCTGGCCGCGCCCGAGGAGCGCAACTCCTTCGTCATGCCTGACCTCGTCGGGCGTAGTGAAGACGACGCGGTCAACGAGATTGTCGGGGCCGGGTTTCACGTAGGAAGTATCGCGAGCCAACCGCCTCGGACCACCGATAGCGCGAGTCTGGAGCCCCCCACTTCCCTTAGCCGCACGGTGGTGCGCACCACGCCCGCAGCGGGCCAGAGAGTGTATGAGGGGCAGGGAATCGGGCTGGAGGTGACCAGGTAGCGGTAATCGCTTTTCGCTTTTCGCTTTTCGCCTCTCGCTGTCGGCTTTTAGCTGGAAATCAATTTGTAGCTGATGCGAATAGCTAAAGGCGAAAAGCGAAATGCAAATAGCGAACAGCGTCTTCACTCCGCCTTAAACACCTGCCCGTTGTGCATCACGAATTTCACCCGTTGCAGCTCGATTATGTCCTTCAGTGGATCACCCTGCACCGCGATCACGTCGGCGTATGCTCCGGGCGCGATGATGCCAATCTGTCCGGCCATGCCGAGCATCTCCGCCGGACTCACGGTCGCAGCGCGGATCGCCTCCATCGGCGACATGCCGAACTTCACCATGTACGGGAACTCCTGCGCGATCGGCTCAGTCCACGCGAAGCCGCCTACATCCGTGCCGAAGACGATCTTGATCCCAGCTTGCAGCGCCTTTCTGAAGGACTGCTCATGCTCTGCGGCTCTGGCGCGGTCGCGCTGGCCTGCAGGCGTGTTTTCCGGCGACCACTCCTTGTAGTAAATCGCGATGGTCGGACAGTACCACGTGCCTTGCCGCTTCATCTGCGCGATGGCCGCATCGTCGAGCCCGAGCCCGTGCTCGATGGAGTCGCATCCGCCGTCCAGCGCGCGGTGCAGACCCTCGCCGTTGTAAGCGTGGCAGGCGACCTTGCGCCCCCAACTATGCGTCTCGTCCACGATGGCCTTGATCTCTTCCACGGTAAGCGTCGGCTGCGACACCAGGTGGCCATCCTTGTCGGTCCACGAACGATGTGTCATATAGACCTTGATCCAGTCCGCGCCGTGGTCCATTTGTTCGCGTGCCGCCTTGCGCGCCTCCACAGGACCGTCGATGATCTGAACCCCTTTGGGTACCTGGATCTCGGGCGCATAGCCCTCCAGGGGATAGCCGCCAGTCGTCGAAATGCCGCGTGTCGTGGTAAAGATCCGCGGTCCAGGAATGTAGCCCTCTTCCACCGCCATCTTGATTCCGACATCGCCGTAGCCGGCGCCCTCGGTCTCCATGTCACGGATGGCGGTGAAGCCCTGCTCGAGGGCGCGTCGCGCCGAAACCGTCGCGCGCGCCGCACGGTACGCCAGCGGGAACTTCAGCAACTGAATGTCGTAGCCGCCCAGTGCGGGGTCTTCGCCCTGAAGAAAGATGTGGGTGTGCGACTCGATGAGTCCCGGCAGCACAGTTTCATTCGACAGGTCGATGACCTTCGCGCCGACAGGGACTTGCACCGAGGCTGCATCGCCGACGCTCTCAATCTTGTCGCCACGAATCACGATCGCCTGGCTATGCTTGGGCTCGTTCGTGCGCGGGTCAATGAGCGTCCCGGCGCGAAGCACGGTGACCTGCGGCGGTGCAGCCGAAGGGTTCGATTGCGCGAGCAACGATGCGAATGACAGCAGCAGGACAACGATGCTACAGATGGACTTCTTCATTGTGCTCCTCTACGAATTGCCGGATCCCATCTCATAAGTTGTCTTGTATCAGGGCACGTCTTCAGACGTGCCGCAACAGGCTCAACACTGATTGGGGCTTCGGCCCCCGAGGGTCCGGTTTTTGCAGGGGCCAAAGCCCTGACCTCTCCTGCGCGTCGTTCGGCACGACTAAAAGTCGTGCCCTGATACAAAACGATTCGAGATAGACCCCTAATTGCTGACTGCTGACTGCTAATTGCTAGTTGCCAGTTGCTCACTTCAACTCCGACGCAATGATCGCGTCCACTTCGATCTCTACCAGCATCTCCGGTGCGACCATGGCATTGACCTCGATCATCGTGGCCGCTGGGCGGATGTCACGAAAAATCTCGCCATGCGCCTTGGCGGCCTGCTCCCATCGGCTGATGTCGGTTACGAACGTCCGCGTGCGCACCACGTCGTGGAAGCTGGCGCCCGCCTGCTCCAGCGCGCGGCCGATGTTCTTCAGCGTCTGCACCGCCTGCGCGTACATGTCGCCCTCGCCGACGATCTTCCCGTCGGGGCCGGTTGCGACCGTACCGGCAACCGAGACGAAGGGCCCCACTTTCACCGCGCGCGAGAAGCCGACGATCGGCTCGTAAGGAGAGTTGCCCGGGATGTTCTGCCGTTCCATTACTGTGCCTCCGTGAAACTCGGCATTGTGCCATAAGAGCGTCGCTTAAGGCACATCAACGGGTTGCCTTGAATTTTGGCATCCAACACCGTCTTCTGCTAACAGACGCTTCGCAATGTATCCTTTTCGCCGGACATGAGCAAACCAAACCCGCATAAACAACAGTCAAATCTACACAGCCCTACCGGACGAGGACCGCTCGCAGGGCGCGACGGACACGGCCCAGCGCACGAAGCGAACCTGCGAAGTCACGGCGCAAGCGAAGAAATGCTTGCGCTGAAAAGAGAAGTGCGCTATGAACTCGCATCACATCTATATGTGAGATGGGCAACCGGAGGAGACGAACTCAAGGCCATGATTCCAGAATCGCACGCGCTGCGGCAGCTGTTCACAGGATTGATTGACCAGCACTTCGATCGCGACATCGGACTGCGCGATCCCGAGGTGAAGGATTACGTGGTCAACGTACTCGCGGAATTCTGCGATTGCCAGCAGTTGTACAAAATTTGCGATGCTGGAGGGCGTCCGTTGCACGACGTTGGCGAGATGCTGCTGGAGGCCGATCCCATCTATGGACCGGCGCCGTCGTTTGACCGCGAGCGCCAGGTCCGCAAACACATCGGCGACTACACCTTGTTCTTCTCCGGAATGTTTCCCGAGAGCGTCAACAACTACCGCCTGCGGCGGCAGCGGCTGGGGAACTTTATCGATTTCATCCGGGCCGGGAAAGAAAGCTATTACATCGTCTCCAGGTTCGACCAGTTCGAATATGCCCGACTGTCGCCGCTCTTCGCCAAACTGGCCCGCGAGTTCGAATCGTGTGTTTACGGGCTGAACCTGGTGAAGGGCGACCTCGAAGAAATGCAGCATCCCATCGCACGGCAGGTGAAGCAGATTGTGATGTAATAGCATCTAACAGGGGTATAATGGCTGTTCGATGAGCAGGCTATACCAGATTTTTGCGGAATCGTTTCTCGACGGGTTTAACGGAGCCGGTCTGTTCGGGCATTTGGAGCGCCCCTATGCCGTTAGTCCAATGATTGATTCCAGCAGTGTCGAGGATTTTCGAGTTAGTGGAAAATTGCTGAAATCAGTCTGTCCGCGACCTGCTGCTCCCACGAGCGAGGCTTCTACTCCAGAATCGCTTCCATCGGCCTCGCTTTCCGTCGAAGAGCGTAAAGTTCTGTCCGAAGAGACCTTTAAGCGAATGATTGTTCTCGAACGCGGGAAAACGGAACTCTCCCTAAAGCCGTTCCTGCTCATGCTGCTCGATACAGGTGACTACCAAGCTTCGAAGAAAAGTGGAGAAGTCACTTCGAAAATTCTAACTTCTCTGCTGGCGTCCACCAGGGAAACCGACTTGATTGGTTGGTACAATGACCGAGCTACCATTGGCGTGATGTTCACAGAGCTTGCGATCGATGATAAGCACTCGATTACGAATACGATGTTGGCCAGACTTAGCAGCATTCTGCAGGGCAGCCTGACTTCCGAGCAATTCAATAAGGTCAGTATCAGTTTTCACTTCTTCCCCGACACTTGGGATGATGCATCTCGGCGCCCAAACAGTCCAGACAAGTGGGATATGGGCGTATTCCAGCGCCCAGACGGTCAGGGCAAATGGGATAGAGATATCTCGCGGCGCCCAAGCGTCCCGAGGCGTTATTCCTGAAAGCATGGAATGTCGGCTAGGAAACCGTTTCTCCCTAATCCTGCACAACTCGCTGCTTACGGACAGCTAGATCCAAACTTACCTGAACACGTCCTCCGCATCTCAAATGAGGAACAGAGGCGCGAGTTCTGGTATGCGATGGCCGGCATGTTGTCCGGCGTCGTGCTGGCGATTCTCGTCTTCGGCGGCTTTGTCTACCTGGTCATGCATGACCATGCGACAGCCGCAGGATCTCTTCTAGGCGTGGGCGTACTGAACATGGTTCAGGGTTTTGTTCGCAGCCGGCTGCGCAGCAAGTAAGCCACACCTTCGGGGGAACTACGCTTTTCTGTGTAAGTTTCTGCGATACTAGAAGCGAGCTTGCCTATGGTCTTGGTCGCAGATCCGAAATCCGTCAAAGTCAACGTCACCACCGGCACCGGCATGGACATCGAGTGGAAGGACGGGCATCGCAGCGTCTACAGCTTTCCCTTCCTGCGCGATGCCTGCCCGTGCGCGCTGTGCAACGAAGAGCGCGAGAAGGATGGCCGCCAGCCCGGCGATCCGCTCAAGCCGGTCGCTGGGGCGCTGCCCATGTTCAAGGCGGCGGCGCGGCCGACAGAGGTTGAGCCGGTGGGCAAGTACGCCATTCGTTTCTCGTGGAACGATGGCCACCAGCACGGCATCTATTCATGGCAGTATCTGCGGGAGCATTGTCCGTGCGCCGAGTGCAAGGCGCGCCGCGCCATGGATGCTCCCGTCGCCAGCAGCAAGCCGAACTAAGTTTGAGTGTCCCCACATTGTCGTCGTATCTCCAAAATCTGAATCCGCAGCAGCGCGAAGCCGTCGAGGCCGTCAGCGGGCCGGTGCTGATCCTCGCAGGGGCTGGCAGCGGCAAGACGCGCGTCATCACCTATCGCATCGCCCACCTCATTGACGGCGTCGGCGTGCCACCCGATTCCATCCTGGCGGTCACCTTCACCAACAAGGCGGCTGCGGAAATGGCCAGCCGCGTGGAGTCGCTGGTGGGCGCCCGCTCGCTGGCCAAGCCGCTGATTTCCACCTTCCACTCTTTTTGCGTGCGGCTGCTGCGGCGCGACATTGAGACGCTGCAAATCGGCGGCAAGGGCTACCGCAAGGATTTTGTCATCTACGACGAGGCCGACCAGCAGAACGTGGTCAAGGCCGCCATGCGCCGCATTGGCATCGACGACAAGCAGTTGACGCCGCGCAACGTGCTGGCGCGCATCTCGTGGGCCAAGAACCACATGCTCGATCCGCAGGAGGTTTACCTGCAATCGGGCGATCCCAAGACCGAGCGCGTGGCCCACATTTACGAGGTGTATCGGCAGGAACTGGCCAAGTCGAATGCCCTCGACTTCGACGACCTGCTGCTCTACGCCGTGCGAGTGCTGAAGGCGTCAGGCGAGACCCGCGAGCGTTACAACCGCCGCTATCGCTACCTCCAGGTAGACGAATATCAGGACACCAATCGCCCGCAATATGAGTTGATGCGGATGCTGGCGGGCAGCGAGCACAACGTCTGCGCGGTGGGCGACGAGGACCAGAGCATCTACTCCTGGCGTGGCGCCGACATTCGCAACATTCTGGAGTTTGAGCAGGACTTTCCCGAGGCCCGCATCATTCGCCTGGAGCAGAACTACCGCTCCACGCAGAACATTCTGGAAGCGGCCTCGGTCGTGGTATCCCACAATGTAAGACGCAAAGGCAAGAACCTGTGGACCGACCGCAGCGGTGGCGCGCAGATCGGATACTACGAGGCCCCGGACGGCGAGAACGAGGCCCTATTCGCGGCAGACTACATCGCCAAGTATCTTCGCCAGGCGGGAAGCGAGGGCCGGGAGACGCCACGGGCGGCAGTCCTGTACCGCACCAACTCGCAATCGCGACTGGTGGAAGAGGCCATGCGCCGCTATCAGCTTAACTACCACGTTGTGGGAGGATTTAGCTTTTATGAGCGCGCCGAGATCAAAGACCTGATCTCGTACCTCAAGGTCATTCAAAATCCCGACGATTCCATCGCGGTGCAACGCGTAATCAACACGCCGACGCGCGGCATCGGCAAGAACACCCTGGAAACCATCGAGAGCATCGCGCTGGAAACCGGGACCTCTATGTGGGGCGCGATCAACGAGGTGCTGCGGCGAAGGCTTCTTCCGCTGCGAGCGCTGTCGGCGCTCGGGAGTTTTAGAGAGCTGATCGAAGACGCTCGGGCCATGCACCTGGGGACCTTTCGCGAACGGGTAACCGAAACCGCCGAGGCGACTGCGCCCGAAGGCGCTCTAGTTGCCGGCGAAGAAGAAGACTTGCAGCACGACATCGATTTCTCGCCCGCGGACTTCGAAGCGGCGGAGTCCACTGAGTTTGCGCCGGAGACCCCGGTCGACGCGGGCGCGGGCGAGAGCGCGACGGCTGAGGCGAGCAAGGAGCGCGTGGAAGGCTTCCGCGCTCCAGGTGAGCCGGCCTCCACGGCGGAACTGCTGAAGTTCCTGATTGATCGCACCGGCTACATCAAGCAACTCGAGGAGGAAGACACGCCCGAAGCGCTGGCCCGCGTCGAGAACCTGCACGAGTTGGTGAATGCGGCCATGGATTCGCGCGATCGTGGCGAGACGTTGAACGAGTTTCTCGACCATGCCGCACTGGTCAGCGATGCCGACGATTACGACGAGAACTCGCGCGTCACCTTGATGACGCTGCATTCGGCCAAGGGGCTGGAGTTTCCGCTGGTCTTTCTGATTGGGCTGGAGGAGAAACTGTTTCCCCATTCACGCACGCTGCTCATCCCCGACGACGTCGAAGAAGAGCGTCGGCTGTGCTACGTCGGCATGACTCGCGCCATGGACACGCTGATCCTGTCGCGCGCTCGCTATCGTCGCCGCTACGGGACCGACATGCCCGAGCCCAGCGTGGCCTCACGGTTTCTGGAGGAGATTCCGCAGGCGCTGATGCAGGACCTGGGCTCGCCGCGGCGGCCTGCGTACGCGCCGAGCAGTGATTACTCAACCGGCAAGCACTACGCCTACGAAGATGAAGATCAACGCCCGGTGCACGAGCGTCGGGACACGCCGCAACGCGCCCGCTACAGCGGGCCGGCGTACAACTCCATCGATAACATTGCGGAATTCTTCGCCTCCCGCGGGAAAAAGTTTTCGCGGCCCAAGGTTGAGATTCCGCAGTCCACGGGGCGCACTGGATTCCGGCCCGGACAACGCGTCCGTCATCCGAAATACGGGGAAGGCACGGTGTATAAACGCGAGGGAGACGGAGAAGACGCGAAGATTACGGTACAATTTCCTAGATTCGGTTTGAAAAAGCTGGTCGAGAAATACGCCCAACTGGAGAAGGCGTAAGCCCGTTAATTAAAGGAACGCAGAATTCATGGCAAACACCAAGAGCATTACCGACAAGGTAGAACGTAAGAAGGTGAAGCGCATCGCGCGCAAGAAGGCCGCCCCGAAAGCGCCCCGCACTTATGCACGCGGCTCGGCCAAGCGCAAGGTGAAGAAGCTGGCACGCGGTCAGTCGAAGCGCTAGTTCGCCACCGCTGCTGTCAAGAAACCAAGGCTCCAGCCCATCTACCGGGCTGGAGCTTGTTTTTGCTGCAGGGAAGCCGGGCAGAAATCTTCAATTGCTAAAGATTAGAGCAACACCAGAGTGACTGTAGCTCGGGTAGTGCGGGCCTTTCAGTCGGGCGTTAGAAAGCCCGCGATTCTTGGCACAAGCGATTTTTCTTCCCACCCTTGGACGCGGGCGTAAAGAGACTGTGTCGCAACCTCTGCCGTCCCTACGGGACTCGATCTCATTTCTACTTTACCCAGCGCTCAACCACCCCAAGCCACGCAAAGGCGGTGTGGCTTGGGGACCCCGGCACGCGCTGGGCTAAGATCTTTCGCCCCATTCGGGGCTGATTCTTGCCCGCTTCATTCCACCGCCGCAAGCCCATAGGAGGTCGCGACACCGACTCTGAAGGCCGCACTAGCCGTACCAGCGGATACACCAACCCTGGAACCGCTCCACGCGTCGCTGGGGGGCGAAACACCAACTCGCCCTACCCCACTTCACTGTCCCACGATTTGGCTCTTCAGGCCGCTAATGGCGGCCATGACCTCGTTCTGTTCCTTCTCCGGAACTTTGAACTTGTTGAGGGTTTCCGTCAGGTGCGCCGCGGAGATGCTCCAATCGGCGTCGGTGATGTGCAAACCCGCGTGCGCCGTTTTCATGTCCTGGCCGGTGTAAATGCACGGACCTCCAGTCGCTACACAGAGAAAATCAATCACATGCGACTCGACCCTCGCTTTCGAGGTGTCGTTCAGTCCGGTGAAGAACTTGGCGAGTTGAGGATCGGTCGCCAATCGGCCAATGAAATCTTTGGTCACCGCCGCCAGTGCATCATACCCTCCGAGCCGCGAGTAGAGTGAATCGCCAGCGGCGGGAGCGTTCACCGGTTGTGGGGAGGCAGCTACGGCGGAGGGCGTCGCGCCCGCGATTACCGTAAACACAATCAACATCGTTGCAAGAAATCTCTTGTGCATGGTCTCTCCTTCGAGAAGTGGAATTGCAAGCGGAGACCATCACGATGACCAGCAGGTCCCTTCGTTACTCAAACTCATGCGCAACAGGACTTGTGCTTACTCAACCCTGAGAGCGAATCCATAACCAAATTGCACATATGTCCATCGCGCCAGTTGTTCGCGGAGGGCGTTTACTGATATGTTTTCGTGGTTTCCGTTTGCTAAGTCGTTTACGTGGCCCAAACGGCTTTTGGATTTTACAACGATAGAATCTTTTGAGACACTCTTTTTCCGCGACCTAAAGAAGGTCTGATTAAGTTGGCCGACAGTCCCTCAGTGGCTAAAGCCTTGGTCATTTTGTGGCGTTTACGGACGGCTTAAAGGCCGTCCCCTTCATCGCATCGGACTTGATCAGAGCTTCCCTAACGCCGGCAGGTGGCACTGACAGCAACAATCTGCCGGCCTCGCTAGAACGTATTACGATATGGAACCGATCGAAAAGAGCCCGTTGACTCGCGATCCAGGGGACGAGATGCGGCTGGTGGCGCGCATCCGTGCCGGGGACCAGCAGGCGATGTCCGAGCTCTACGACCGGTACTCCAAGGTCGTCTATGCGGTGGCGCTGCGCGTGCTACAGGATGCTGCCGGCGCTGAGGATGTGCTCCAGGATGTTTTCCTGCAGCTATGGCGGAATCCGGATGCCTTCGATGCCAGCCGGGGAAGCCTGGCCGCGTGGCTGGCGGTGATCGCCCGACATCGTTCGATCGACCGGTTGCGCAAGCGGCGCCCCGAGACCGACATCGAGGATTGCGTCATTGCCAGCGGTCCCGATCTGCGTGATGAGACCGAGCGCGCTCTCATCATTGAGAAAGTGCGGGGCGCGCTCGACGGGATGAGTCCCGAGCAGCGCCAAGCCATGGAACTGGCATTTTTTCAGGGACTGACGCACACGGAAATAGCGGAAAAAACGGGCGAGCCCCTGGGCACCATAAAGACCCGAATTCGCAGTGGACTACAGCAGTTGCGGGCCAAGTTTGCGTGATGAAGACACACGACCAATTCGCGGAGGATCTGGCGCTTTACGCGCTGGATGAGTTGACCGGCAGTGAGCGCCAGGAACTGGAAGGCCACCTGGAAACCTGTGCGGCGTGCCGTCGCGAATTGCAGGCGCTGCGCGGCGACCTGGGACTGCTCGGCTTGTCGAGCAGCGGACCGCAACCGCCGGCGCGCAGCAAAGACCGTTTGATGCGGGCCATTGCCGCCGAGCCTCGCGGGGTTTCCTTGCCGGAACGTGCGTCTGCTCCTCGACGAAGTCTGTGGGCAACCTTGGTTCCGGCCTTGGCAGCGTTGGGTCTGTTGCTCGTCGTGTTCATATTGGTGCGCAACAACAGCTCGCTAAAAGATCAGCTCGCCGAACTAGCGGGCCATAACCAAGACCAGGCCATCCAACTCGACCGTCTCAATGAAGAGATGAGGCTGCTCACTGCGCCTGACGCCGTGCACGTTTCGCTGAATCCGCAAAAGTCGCCCAAGCAGCCCAGCGGCACCGCGATCTTCAGTGCCTCGCGGAACCGTATGATGTTTATGGCGAGCAATCTGCCACCGGTGCCGACGGGCAAGGCTTACGAGCTGTGGATCATCCCGGCGCAAGGTGCCCCCATGGCTGCCGGAGTCTTTAAGCCTGATGAGCACGGCAACGCCATCATGATGGACCACAAGATGCCCGAAGGAGTTGAAGCGAAGGCCTTCGCGGTCACCGTTGAGAACGAAGAAGGTTCCGACAAACCGACGTCGCCGATCATGCTGATGGGTGCGACTGGGTAATCCACCGCGCTTCCACCCCTTTCCAGGGAAATCCACAGGGTATTCACAGTAGGGGTCCCGATTCCGGCTGAATCCCTCCCCGCTTTCCTGCACACTAGTACAACATGGCGAATCCCGGGGATTTTGCGTATATCGTCAAGCAGCAGGCCGACATCGTCCGCATCGTGGGCGAATACATGACGCTGCGCAAAAGCGGAGCGCAAAACTTCCAGGGCCTGTGCCCCTTTCACCAGGAAAAGACGCCGTCCTTCTCGGTGCATGCTTCGCGGCAATTCTTCCATTGCTTTGGCTGCGGAGCTTCGGGCGACGTCTTCAATTTCGTGCAGAAGATTGAGAACATTACCTTCCCGGAAGCGGTCCGTCTGATCGCCGAGAAGCTCAAGATCCCGCTGCCCAAGATGAACTACGCCTCGCCGGAGGAGGAGCGCCAAGCCGGCATGCGACTGGGGCTGATCGAGATTCACGAGCGCGCCTGCAAGTTCTTCCAGGAACAATTGCGAAGGCCTGAAGCGGCACACGCGCGCGAGTATCTTGCTTCGCGCGGGATCGTCCCGGAGATCATCGCCGAGTTTCGCATGGGCTATGCGCCGGAATCGGGATTTCTGTTGCGCGACGCGCTGCGCGGACAGTATGACGAAGCCTTGCTGCGCGAGTCAGGACTGTTCTCGTGGAAGGACAAAGAGCAGTTGTCAGTTGCCAGTAGTCAGTTGCCAGAGGGATCCGACGCAACCGTTACACCGACAACTGACAACCGGCAACTGGCAACTATGTATTCCCGGTTCCGCAACCGGGTGATGTTCCCCATCACCAACGAATCAGGGAAGGTGATCGCCTTCACCGGCCGCACGCTGGCGAGCGACGAGAAGTCGGGGCCCAAATATCTAAACTCACCGGAGACACCAATCTATTCGAAGTCGCGAGTGCTGTTCAATCTCGACAAGGCCAAAGAGCCGATCCGGAAACTCGAGTACGCCATCCTGGTAGAAGGCCAGATGGACTGTATCTCCGTCTACACGGCGGGGTTTCGCAACGTGATTGCTAGTTCCGGCACGGCCTTCACCGAGTTGCAAGCCCGGCTGCTGGGACGATTCAGCAAGAACATCGTGGTGAATTTCGATCCCGACACCGCCGGCGCAGCGGCGGCAGAGCGCTCACTGGCGCTGCTGGTGAGCGAGGAGTTCCAGATCAAAGTTCTCACGCTCGAGGCGGGCTTCGATCCCGACCTGTACATTCGGCGCAAGGGAGTGGCAGCGTACGGAGAGGCGCTTTCCCGCTCGCAGAAGTACTTCGATTACCTGATTGAGCGCTCCCGTTCGTTGTTTCCCGCCCGCACTCCTGAAGGCAAAGTGAAGGCCTTGAATTATCTGCTGCCGCACATTCAGCGTGTGCCCAGCCGCATTGTGCGCGACGAGTGGGCGAACGAGATTTCGCATCGGTTGGGCATCGAATCGGCGGTGCTGCGACAAGAACTGCGTCACGCCGCAGGCACGCGTTCGGCGTCGCGGGTAAGTGCTCCCGCCGCTATGGCCCTGACGGATGCTGAGCGCGTTTTGATCCGGGCGTTGGCAAGCCAGGAGTTGTCCCGTAGTCCGGTGAGTAACCGCGATGGTCAGGACCTCGACTTTGAGCCCGCGCGGCAGGCCCACTTTGCCCTTTCGCGCGAGCGACTGCACGGCGGATCGGCGGCTGAGAGTTTGCTTGACTTCTTGTTGCTGGCACAAGAACAGGGACTCGACCCGATGTCGCTGCCGCTGGAAGAAGACGCTCGCAGCTTGCTGGCGACCGTCCTGATGGATGAGTCCGAAGAACTCACACCAGAGTTGCTGGAGAGTTCGATCCGCTCGTTGCGGCGCCGGGTCTTCCGCCGCCAACTCGAAGACTTGCAACATCAACTGAAAGAGGCTGAGCGGCTGCAGGATTCGACCACGGCGGCGAGGCTGCTCCAGGAACGGCTAAGGCTACGCCGCGCCATGAGCACGATGGGTGAGGGCGCGTAATGAGGTTACTAAAGTTTCGGCGAGCTATCCCGACCGTTCCATGGGCCTTATTCTCCCGTAAGTAACTGATGTAAAGGGATGAAGCGAACACTACGCGGCAAACATCTAATGATCAGATATCCGAATTGTTGCAAAGTTCGGATCGGCTAGTTACTGGGGTTTTGTGATTTTCAAAATAAGGCTAGGGAGCGGGCCCGGCCTTATGATAGAATCTGTAAGTTTCTGCGCATGTCGGTACTGCAGTCTCGTTCCCGCCGTGGTGTGCATGGAAGAAGCGCGCCCCTCAACGGGCGCCGTTTAGAGGAAACTCCGCTTTGGCTCTTGAAGATAAGTTCGACGACATCAAAAAATTGATCGATGCGGGAAAAGAAAAGGGCTACCTGACCTACAACGAGGTCAACGACCTTATCCCGCACGACTTGCATTCGCCCGATGACCTTGAGGACCTGCTGACCACCATCGGCACCCAAGGCATTGACGTACTCGAAGGTCCGAAGATCCCTGGCTCTCTCGATAAAAAGTTCGATGCCGAACTGGAGGCTGGCGAGGACGTTGAACTCGACCTTACGCCGGGTGCGCTGGAAAAAACCAACGATCCGGTGCGCATGTACCTGCGCGAGATGGGCACGGTTCCCTTGCTCACCCGCGAAGGCGAAGTCGAGATCGCCAAGCGCATCGAGCGCGGGCAGCTTCGCGTACTGAAAGCACTGTCCCGCTCCCCGATCGTAATTCGCGAAATCGTTGCGATCGGCGAAGACCTGAAGCGCGGCGTGCGCTCCATCAAGGAGATCGTGCTCTTCGACGAAGAGGAGATCACGGAAGAGGTGGTCCTCAATCGCCTGAAGGAAATTACGGGCCGGATCGACGAGCTCTCCAAGCACTACAAGAAGTCGATCCAGCTGATCGAGAAGTTGGTCGACATTCCGCAGAAGAAGCGGCCGAAGGAGTACCGCCGCTACCGTTGGGCGCTCGGCCGCGAGCAGGTTGCAGTATCGCGAGTCATTCGCCGACTGGGCTTTACCAACAACGAGCGCAAGCGCCTGATCGACCGGGTCAACAAGACCGTCGACAGCATGCGCGGACTCGACAAGCAGGCGGTCAACTTCGAGAAGCGCGCCGATCAGACGCGCGCCGAGGAAGCCAAGAAAGAATTGCGCAGGCAGGTGCGGCAGATTCGCGCCGACCTGGAGCGCATGGAGCACGACGCGGGCGCCAACTTCGCGGAACTGAAACGCACCCAGCGCGAAATCGTGCAGGGCGACGTTGACGCCGAATACGCCAAGCGCGAGCTGATCGAAGCCAACCTGCGACTGGTGGTATCCATCGCCAAGAAGTACACCAATCGCGGCTTGCAATTCCTCGACCTGATTCAGGAAGGCAACATCGGCCTGATGAAAGCGGTGGACAAATTCGAATATCGCCGCGGCTATAAGTTCTCGACTTACGCGACGTGGTGGATCCGTCAGGCCATCACCCGCGCCATCGCCGATCAGGCACGCACCATCCGCATTCCGGTACACATGATCGAGACCATTAACAAGCTGATCCGCACTTCGCGTCAGCTGGTGCAGGAACTCGGCCGCGAACCTACCTCGGAAGAGATCGCCAAGCGCATGGATATTCCGGTGGCCAAGGTGCGCAAGGTGCTCAAGATCGCGCAGGAACCGATCTCGCTGGAGACCCCCATCGGCGAAGAAGAAGATTCGCATCTGGGCGACTTCATCGAGGATCGCGCCGTAGTTTCGCCGGCGGAAGCGGTGATCAACGTCAACCTCAAGGAGCAGACGGCGCAGGTGCTGCGCACGCTCACGCCCCGCGAGGAAAAGGTGATCAAGATGCGCTTCGGCCTGGAGGACGGCTCCGAGCACACGCTGGAAGAAGTAGGCCAGTCGTTCGCAGTCACACGCGAACGCATCCGCCAAATCGAGGCCAAGGCCCTGCGCAAACTGCGTCACCCATCGCGCTCGCGAAAGCTGCGCGCCTTCATGGACGGGGTACACGACTGAACAGTGACTAGGGGCTAGTGGTCAGTGGCTAGAGAGCGGGGCGCGATGAGCGCCCCTTTTTTGGCGCTGGCTGAAGGATTGTTGCGCTGCCTGGGAGAGAAGATGCGAGTCCCGCACTGCGGGACGAAAGTAATTAGCCCACAGCGGAAGCTGTGGGTAAACTGCGCTTGGATTTCCCGAGCCCTTTTTTAGGGGCGGCACAGGCTATCTCCCACCGTTTCGCTGTCTTCGTAACCAAGCGCGGCCACGCCAAGATCAACTCGCCGGGCGGAGAAGAGGTTACGGATTCTCGTGTGTGCTAATTCGGGAATCGTGAGACGAGAAATCAAATATTTCTGCTCGCGACATGACCACCAGGCACATACTAGCTGTGACGAGAAATCCAATGAAGAGCTCGTCTTATCCACTAGGAGGTTGAAATGCCTGCACATCATTACATGACGGCGCCCGAGGCGTTGAAGGGCGTTGAGGAGCGGCACAAGATGTTTGCGGCCGCGGCAACGGTACAGAGCAGCGTAGCAACCAAGTACTGGTTGGAATTAGTTGCATATCCTCCGGGAAGCGCACGGAGCCTATGGCTCTACGTCGATAACGTTTGGAGACATCTGGACAATCCAAACGATGGAACCCAGATTTCCGTTCAGGCAGCATTCTGCAGCTGCCCCGACAAGCTAGAAGTGGCGGTCTGGTACACAAACGACGTCATTGTGGGCCTGGTGGTACGCTCGAAGTAGTTCAGCAGCAATTCAGCTAGCGGCCTAGGGGACACCGACTCTCTGTCCGCCCCGGAAAATCTGCGCGTGGCGGTGTGTGGGGCTGAATCCTCTTGGCCGCTTTTGCAGTTTTTGCTCCCGTTACGGTAAACAAAGCTGCTCGCTTTGCCGCAGACGTTCTGAGTTACAACACCAGTCGTTTCCGCATTACTGAAGCGATACGCGTTCGAGTCCGCCAGAGTCTTCGAAGAGTTGCTCGGTCTGGGGCGACAATCCGCGAGGAAATCACCAGCGATGATGAATGTTTGTTGGTCGCGAGGAACAGGCAATAGCGCCATTCCTTCAAGCGACAATCTGTTGTGAACAGGTTCAGCATGATAGTGCCCCGTCACAACCAAGCATAAAAAGGGCACCCGATTAGTCGGCCTGTTTCAATAAGTTGCGGCTCTTTTCAAGAGAGGCCATTGCATAACCAAATCCTGACGACATCGCCACGCTGAGAGGCTGTGACTTTTTTGTTCTTGCGCAAAAACCGATGCTGAAAATAAACAGTTTAGGGGCCCAAAAAATGCGGAAAATCAATAAAGTCACAAACTCTGAGGATTACTGCGATATGGCGATGTCGCGCCAGCTATCCGAGGTTTGGTAGTGAATCCAGTCGCTGGGTTGCCGATTGGGACGCCGGTTTTCATCCTTTGATGTTGGCCGTTACGCGTCGAGGGCTTGCTCGCCTGGGCGTCTGACGAGCCAGAGCTTCGACATGAGCCAACTGACCAACATCCCTACGATGCTGCCGAAGATCACTTCGGCCACCCTGTGCAACCCACGTTCGAGCCCGACCTTGGACGAGGCGCTGGCGAGACTGGCGGCGATGACAATCGCCGCGGTGATAGGTGCCTGCCGCCACATCGTCTTAACGCGCACCAGATAAGTGGAGATGAGGACCGTGACGCCAAGTGCAACAGGAACCATCCGAGGCTTGCCGCTGCCGAGCAAAAGGAAAGCGAATCCAACGACGCAGCCGACCAGCACGTTAATGATGCGGCTGCGAAAAAGCTGGCGGGCCTGCTTAGGCTCGGGGTCGGAGGCGGCAACCAAGGAGGCAATCGCCCAGATCGGGGTGGTGTCATGAAGGGTACCCAGAGTGAACCAGACAATGCTGCTGGCGATTGATACGTTGATGGCGAACCGGACCCCGAGGAGATGATCGTACGAAAGGCCGAGACGCTCGCTGAGCGCCTCGGCCTTTCGTGACAACGATGGCACGATCATTCGTGCGATTTGGGGGGATTCCCCAGCAACCGGTAAACCGTCGCAGTCTTGGTGGCACCCAGGTTGATGTAGTCTTCGGCGGAGTACTGAAGTCCGATAAAGAATGCCTCCGTACGGCGCAGGGCATCCGGGCTGAGCTGGGAGCGGTCCTTGAAACGGAACTGGTAGGCAAACTCGCCAATGAGCGGGCGGTGCTCGCCGCGGGTACGCCAGATGGCGACGTTGGCCTTGCAGGTCAGGCCGTCACCGAAGTCGAGCAGGCCGATGTCCTGGAGGACCTCCTCGACGATGGTGTTGCTAACCAAATGGATCTGTTCTTTCGGGTGTTTCCTGACCTTCGCTAGCGCGGGGAGTATGTCAATCAGCGCGTCCATGTCTCCGATATTTTCGCGACCCATTCCGATGGCCCCGCGGGTGAATTGCACGTTGTGGGAGTAGAGCAGACGGATACCGCCCAGCTTGTCCTTCAAAGGCAGGGCCTGGACCTTGAACTTGACGCGGTGATCGCCGAGGATGTTGGGCCGGACGTCGGTCTCGGCCGCTGTCTGCAATTCGGGACTTCTGTACTTGAAGACGATTTCAGGCTCGCCGATAGGGAAGCCGTCTTTGTAAGGGATGCGGCGGCGCAGGATGAAGGCGTTGTTGTAGAGGCGGAATTCATCGGTGTCGATGAATAGCACTTCGCGGATCTTGACCGGCTGATTCACGAAGCCATCCGGCGTGAACTTTACGCCGTGCTCTTTAGCGGGCTCCTTAAAGACCTTACCGAAGTCGAAGAAACTCTCGCGGGAATGGAACTTGTTGGGCCGCAGGATGAGCTTGCAGCAGATGTATTCGGGCGAATGGATGGGCATGCCGTCGGCATACTGGCCCGGCTTGAGCTGGGGAACGCGCCCGACCCAACTGGGGGTAACCGGCCCGCGACCCTTCGCGGGAGGCGTGGTTTCCTTTTGACGGCTTGGTGCGGCTGCTGTGGCGGTTGGCATATTCGGCCCTCCCAAAGTGCTAACTTCTTGTTTCTCTAGTTTACAGAAGTGTAATAAAGGACGGCCCAAGTTGATACTGCAAAAATCACTAGGTCGGCGCAAGTAAACTGATAGATGTCTTAAAACGCCGCTTGCTTATAAAGGAACACGCTTGGACATCCTTGAGATCGACCGCGCACCCGCTTGTCCAGGAGGCCGGGAAAAAGATCCTTCGATTGGAGAATGGCAATGGACGAAATCAAGCCTCGCTACGAATTCAAGGTGTGGGCGGACATACTTGCGTCAGTTTACGAGAATCTGGGTCTGGCTCAGCCGAAAGCTCGACAGGTGGCTGTTAGGACCCAATCAACTCCGGCGTAAGCTCTTATCTCGCTTTTGTGCAATCAGAATGGATGCGTTCGGTCGCCCGGTCAATCACGCCGACCACCTCAGCCGCAAATTCTGAGTCCCGGTACTGCTGCAACCGTCGCCTCGCTTTCGAAGCACTGAACCACGTTGGGTCCCGGTACTCCTCGGATGGCGCAAGCAGGCGCTTGACCGCGCACAAATGAGCATGAACCAGGATGACCTCTCTGCGCGACCTCAGCCCTTTGGGTTTGCAATGACGGTAGGAAATGAATGGGACACGCTCGATTGAGCCTCTTACACCAGCTTCCTCGTGTGCTTCCCTTGCGGCGGCGGCGGCGTTCGTTTCGTCCTCATTTACGCCGCCTTTTGGGAAAGTCCAATGGCCGTTCTTGGTGCGCACCAACAGAAACTCCGGTTCACCGCCACGCACTCTGTAGCAGACGGCTGCAACATGAACTCGGTTGTAATTCGATTGTGAGCGGAGGCTTGATGTATGGAAGTGCCAGAGCGCAGGGCGCCGGGGCAGATATGTCTGGCCAGACCAGAATTGCGTCAAAACTCCCACCGGTCAGTATGATGCGATTCATGCTCTGAGAAGTGTAAATTCTGTGTTAATGACTAAATAAGTACCAAGTGCATCAACAGCAGGCCATTTTATGGTGATTCCCACGCTATTTCAGCGATTCCAAATACGCCACGACGGCTTCCGCGTCGGCGCGATTCATCTTATATTGCGGCATGGGCGGGCGCGCGGGCTGTCCATTGGGAGCCAAGCCCGTCCTGAAGAACTGCACCGCTTTCCCGTGATCCCAGTCTGGCAGTCCAGCGATATTGGGTGAGGTATCAGCCCACACTGGCATCGGCACCGTCGGCGCGAAATCCAGCTTCTTACCTTGCAGCCACTTACCTGGGATGAACTCGCCCTTCTCGTTCATCGGAGTATGGCAATCGCCGCACTGGCCGATGGCTTTCACCAAGTACTCGCCATGCGCGATCTGCTGTTGCTTGGAACCACTCTTGCCCGAGGCGGCCAAGCTACTGGACACAATCGTCATCGCCAATAGTCCCGCCGCGACCATTACAATCATCCGATTTTTCATTCGTCCTCCATTGTCTCTTGTTTTGTGCAAAATCTTATCAATTCCGGCTGTCATCTCTACGGCATTCTTCTACGCCGTCGTATTCATGATGGTTCCGTCAATTAAAAAATTGCTGTGCTGGTGAGATAGCGCCGACGAAGCCGGCGCCAGATTGAGCAAGATTCTGCCGCATGTAGTGTAGCAAGTCAATCAAGAGACGGCGAAGCGATGGCCGACCCTAGAGCCGTTGGTGTAGTCGACAGGCAGCGGGTGCCGCCGGCTGAAGCCGGCTCGGAAATGAAGGATCGGCTGGAACGCGGCGCTGAAGCGGCGCACTACCCGTACTCGCTCGACTTCAGTAATTCTTAGACTGCCGTAGCGGCAAGAGGGCGCGATCGCCGCACCCTCTTTGCCACTGCAAATGTGCTCGGAATTACTTCTGGCTGTCCTGAAAGCGCTTGTTGACTTCCGCCCAGTTCACCACGTTCCACCATTCCTTCAAGTAGTCGCCGCGGCGGTTCTGATACTTCAGGTAATAGGCATGCTCCCAGACATCATTGCCCATGATGGGAGAGAAGTCCTGGCTCAGGGGGCTGTCCTGATTGGGCGTCGCCATAACCAGCAGCTTGCCGCCACGGTCGCGGACCAGCCATGTCCAGCCGCTGCCGAACTGCTTAAGGCCGGCGTCGTTGAACTTCTCCTTGAAGCTGTTGAAATCGCCGAAGGTACTCTTGATGGCCTCCGCGATAGCGCCGCTGGGTTCTCCACCGGCATTCGGGCCCATGATGGTCCAAAACATGGTGTGGTTCACGTGCCCACCAGCATTGTTGCGTACCGCGTTGCGAATCGCCTCGGGCACGTTCTCCAGGCTTTTGACCAGTTCTTGGGCGCTCAGCTTTTGCAGCTCCGGAGCCTTTTCCAGCGCGGCGTTCAGGTTAGTTACGTAAGCAACATGATGCTTGTCGTGGTGCAGGTGCATGGTTTGTGTGTCAATGTATGGCTCTAGAGCAGAGTAGTCGTAGGGCAGCGCAGGAACTTCGTGTGCCATTCTGTTTCTTTCCTCCAGTTGGCGATTGATGCAAGGGAACGATACGTGGTTTCAAGACTCGGGCGAGACGCCTTGTGTCGCCCAGAGTCATTATAGAGCTTTGTGAAGCTCAGAGTGGCACCCCTCACTCCAGCCGCGAAACATTGACATTGACCAGCGAAGGACAAGCCCTTCGCCGCGGGAAGGTAGGTCAATGGGGCGGTTGGATCGCGCCGCGTTCTTCGGGGGTCATCTGGTGCCACAGTAAATCGCGGTTCTGTCGTGCCCATTCGCTGTTAGGATTGGCGGCCAATGCCGAACTTAGCCAGCGATAGGCTTCCACCCGATCGCGTGGCACGCAAGTTCCGGAGCCATACATCGAAGCCAGCCGGTTGCGGGCCAAGGCATTTTCTTTTGTGGCCGCAGTCTTCAACAACACCATCGCCTGTTCGCAACTGCGCGGCACGCCGTTACCTTTGACGTACATATCGGCCAGCCGCACAGGCGCATCGGGATTGCCCTTGGCGGTCGCCTTCCAGAGCCATGCCACTTCTGCTGCCGAGTCGCTGGCGTTGTTGGCCTTGGCCATCTCCTCAGCGCCCAGGATCCCTTTCTTAGGGACCACGTCCCCGCTATCGCCTGCGACCCGCGGCGAGGCCTTCGCCTTGTCAGCAGCAGTTGTGGCGGCCGACCCAGACTGCTGTGACGCAGTCAACTTCGATTTGTCCACGGGGCCGGTTGTGGTTGCGGTTTTCGCCGCTGGTGCGTTCTGCCCAGCAGAAGGCTGGGATGGATTCTGCATCGGCGTGGATGTTGACTGTCCGGGTGCTGCCTGATTTCCCGTGGGCGCTGGCATCACAGTCGTCGAACCGGTGAGTGGTGTCGTCTCAGCACTCGTATTCGGAGCGCTTGCCACATCTTTCGGTATGGCAGGAGTCGCGCTGCTCCCAGTGGAATTTTGCTGCTGAGGTTGGGACGGTGGCTCGACCTGTATCTCGGGTTTGGAAGCGGAGTCCGAAGCAGTAGCGGGCGATGCGGATTCGGTATTAGCGTTCTCCGCCGGCTTGCCGTGATTCAGACTCCGCATCTTCATCTTGATAACTTCGATGGGGCCATTGTTCGTCTGGCGCAGTTGTGCCCGCCACTCCAGAACTCCGAGAAAGCCGAATACCAGGACCGCCGCTGTAGCCAGCCAAATCCGCCACCTCCCACGCGCAGGTTCTTCGGCGCTGAGCTCGGCCTCGGCTTCTACCGGCGGCACATCGGTCAGCCCTAAGAAGGATGGACCTGCGATGGGCGTCGCCGATTCCACAGGTTTAGGTGGCGTGGGCGGGTCGTTGAAGTCCAGAAAGCGCGGCCGGTCGCTTCGCTGCTCCGCATCGCTT
Organism: uncultured Acidobacteriaceae bacterium; assembly: GCA_963794545.1. Lineage (GTDB taxonomy): Bacteria > Acidobacteriota > Terriglobia > Terriglobales > Acidobacteriaceae > Bog-257. The sequence continues at coordinate 323,959 of CAWCEH010000003.1, read as the reverse complement.
TCGACTTCCAATCCCAGCCGCTCTCGCACGTCATCCTCGGCAGGAGTAGGCGGGGCTTCGGCAGCGGGAGGAGGCGTGGCTTCGGCGGAAGGGATCGCCGTGTCCACGGACGTGACGGAGGTGGTGTTCGACGGAGCAGGAACCTCAGGCTCTAAGACCTGAGTCTCGCCTCGCATGCTAGTCTCGTCCGGCTCACTGGGTGGCACGTAGCGGAAATTCTGAACATACTCGTCCAATGGGATTTCCGGCACAAGATCGAATTGCGGAGGCTCCGTTTTCGAGCGCAGCGTCTTGGAGCTCGAATCGCGGGAAGGCGGTGTCAAGTTGACGGATGGTGGAGGTTCGCTCGTTACCTCAGCAGCGTTTGACGAAGTCTCCGACAGAGTTTGCTGGTCGCGTGGGGAGCCAGGTTCAATATCGAGGCTGACACGGGCCACTGGCGCAGCGGAGCCATTGGGTTCGATGGGCCGGCCGTTCTCCGTCAGAACGCGAGTGAGGCTGGCCGTGCTCTGGGCGCCTGGAGCGGTCAGCGGGCGATGGGGCAGCGGCGTGCCGCACATCCCGCAAAAACGATTGCCCACCTGGTTCTCATATCCACACGTGCTGCAGACCACGACGCCTCCTAATTAGCCGAGAACATCCTAAATGATGGCAGATTACCGATGAAAACGACCCCGACTTTCTTCCGTGGGGAGGCGCTACTTCCAAGCATCCTGCAGGGCTTGTATTTCCAGTTGAGAAGATAGGGGACTGTTAAATCAAAATGATCGCTCAAGAGGCGAGAGGACGTAAATAGAGGTGGCCCAGAGAATCACACCGGTCGCGATACCTGCTGAGGCAGTCAAATTCCACGATTTGAATGCCGTTATGGCCAAAATGTCCCAGAGGACTATCAGGCTGCCAACCCAGTAATACGAGGTGTGTCCAAAAATCCTGCCCAGCGGAAGAAAGTGCAACCCAACGACGAGGCTGATACCTACGGCGATCCAATCGGGTCGCCGGAACACGTTAGCCAGCACGACCACGATGATGCAGCCTACAAACTCAAGCAGGGTCAAAATGCCGAATGGCTTGCGTCTTGTCTGCCAAAAATCGCCCCGCGACACGCCCTGCGCTCTCATCATTTTTCGGCCTCGCCTCACCGCGGTTACGGCGAATGCCATCAGCGCGGCGGCCACGAAACAATCTGCCACCCAAATCACCGCCGGTAAATCCCCAAGCGCCGACAAGCCCCATCCGAGCCAGATAAAACCAAAGGTGGTTGTGATGATGGCCGCCATACCACGACCAAATGCTGCGCCCGCCGTTGCTGCCGGATGTTCCATCTCGGTACCGCGATTCTTGGTCGAAAATGCTGAGATCAGAATTGTGCTGCCGAACCGAGGGTCCAAATTGAAGGTAGACCGGTGGTCGCGGCAATGACCGCATGTATATTAAATTACATTTCTCATTTCCGCCTCGGATTGAGCAGCATGGTGTTCGAACATAAAATGATATGATTTTTTAAGGTCAGATGAAGGCGCCAGGCCAGGAAAGCAATGGCCGACTTGACCCGTTCCCCCTCTGCTAATGGCGTTCGCACCACTCAGGTATCGCGCGGGTCAACATCGAGTATATGGTGAAACAACGTTGGCAGCCCTACAATAACTTGCGTTGAGGAGCTGTCGCCCAGTATGCTGCAAGGCGAAGAATTAGCGAATCCACGAGCAGTCCGATCCAAACGTTAGACGACGCGGGAGAACCTACCATCAGCAGCCACGCCAAAGCGAGCCGGACCAAACCACCACCGTCGCCGGCGTCGCACTCGCAGCCCACTCTAGCCATGACCCAGGGAGGAGCCATGTTGGCCGACGCGCGCGAAGTGATGAATATACGTCAGGCATCGCAGTACCTCGGAGTTTCGCCCGACACGCTGTACAAGTACGTCTCCGAGGAAATGATCCCGGCGTTCAAGCTCGGCAACCGCTGGAAGTTCAAGAAGAGCGTCCTCGACGGTTGGATGGAAAATCAGAGCTTCCACAGTGAGGCGTTCCGGCCGCGCAAGCTGGGCAAGGCCGCGCGCGCCATGGCGGGTGCCGATTAATTGGGGATAGTCAACTCGATTTCTTTGGACTACGCTTCTGCAATGCCGGAGAGCCTGATCGAAACCGAGCGCGAGAATCCCAAGAGGCGAGTCCTTCACGGCTTTCTCAAGGGCCTGGCGTTTGTTCCGAACCTGATCTTCGCAGCCATTATTGGCTCGCTCCTGGCCGCTCCGATCAGCATCCTGCTCTTCCGGATCTTTCCATCCGCGGCCCCCTATATCCAAGATGTAACAACATTACTGCCTGCGTTCGGCTTGGGATACTTGGTCGCACGCAAGTTCCATCATTCCGTCGCCCGCTGGATATGGGTGCCCGCGATTGCGCTGTGGCTGCTAGTCGTCCTGCCTGACATAGCAAGCTACGCCGGCCAGAATTGCGATCTATCCCGATCGCAGTACTTCCTGCGCGAATTCGTTTTCGACATCCGCACGAATTGTGATGAAGGAATAAATTGGCCTTTGTACACACTGCCGACGCTGTGCTGCATTGGCTATTCGCTGGGCGCGAGGTTCGCGGCACGCGTCGCGGGCTATGAGTAGCACTAAAGGGCCATATTCGCTATAGCGCTTATTTCCAAAATGCACACAACTTTGGGGTGGATTCTTTCATCTACCCATCCAACCGAGAAGTCCACAAATCGGAGGGTACCGATGCGCAACCAAGTGCAATTAACGTTTTACCTTTTGCTCCTCGTCGGTTTGCTGATTCTGTGTTCGGGCGCAGTAACCGCTTCTTCTTCACGTTTGTCGTCTCATGCCACTGCCGCAGCGGCAACCCAATCAGGCGGTCAGGACCGACCAGTTGGGCAATATTTCCTGGGATATGCTGGCGATGTTCTCACATATCACTACAATCCATCTCGCGAGGGGGCGAACCTAGCGGAGACAACTCTAACGACCTCCAATGTCAATTCCACCTCGTTCGGAAAGACTGGCTTCCTCTCGGTCGATGGCAAGGTGGACGCGCAGCCTCTGTACGTCTATAAACTGCCCGGGACGTTGCGAATCCAAAATACGTTGTTCGTAGTTACAGAGCACGGCAGCGTTTATAACTTCGACGCCGATGCGGGCACGCAAACGTGGAAAGTTTCGGCAATCCCTGCTGGTGAGACCACCAGCGACAATCACGGGTGCAGCCAGATTTCGCCCGAGATTGGAATCACAGGCACTCCGGTGATCGACCGCCAGCGAGGACAGTATGGCGCCATCTACTTTGTGGCCATGTCGAAAGACTCTTCGGGCCACTATCACCAGCGCCTTCATGCCCTGGATCTTAAGACCGGAGCAGAACTGTTTGGGGGTCCCACGGAAATTACGGCAACGTATCCCGGAAGCGGCGACGGCAGCCAGGGTGGACAGGTCATCTTCAATCCAGGGCAATATGCGGAGCGCGCCGGCCTGCTGGAGTTTGGTGGGACGATCTATATCGCCTTCACCTCCCATTGCGATCAGCGTCCGTACACAGGATGGGTGATGGCTTACAATTCGCAGACCTTGCAGCAGACTTCGGTGCTGGACGTTACGCCCAACGGCAATGAAGGCGCAATCTGGATGGCCGGCGCCGGTTTGGCGGCCGACAATCAAGCTCTTTATTTTCTCGATGGCAATGGCACGTTCGATACGACTCTCAACAGCCAGGGGTTTCCTATAAATGGCGACTATGGCAACGCGTTTATGAAGATTTCTACGAGCGGTCAGCTCGCAGTCGCTGACTACTTCACAATGCATAATACGGTGCAGGAGTCGGACCGCGACGAAGATCTTGGCTCGGGCGGAGCGATGATATTGCCAGACCTTATGGACAGCGGTGGCCACGTACACCACTTAGCCGTGGGAGCTGGAAAGGATAGCAACATCTACGTGGTCGATCGTGACAACATGGGAAAATTTAATCCCAACGACGACAGCGCCATCTACCAGGAGATCGATGGCGCGCTTCCCGGTGGCGTGTGGGCCATGCCGGCCTACTTCAACAACACTGTTTATTATGGTTCCGTGGGGAGTCCGCTCAAGGCGTTCGGCATCACGAATGCGATGCTCTCTACCTCTCCGACCAGCCAAACGTCAACGTCGTTCACTTATCCCGGAACCACGCCCAGCGTGTCCGCCAACGGAACTTCCAATGGAATCGTTTGGGCGATCGAAAACACCAGTCCGGCCGTACTGCATGCCTACGACGCGACCAATCTTTCGCATGAGCTGTACAACAGCAATCAGGCGGGATCGCGTGATCAGTTTGGAGCGGGCAACAAGTTCATAACTCCTCTGATTGTGAATGGCAAGGTGTTCGTCGGCACGCAGAACGGAGTGGCGATCTTCGGATTGCTGCAGTAGCGGAAAATATGAAGCCCGATCGCAGGCGCTTGCCCCTTAAGCCACAATCGCTTCTTGCCGATTCACCTCTCAGACTCCACCTTCGGGTGGACGGGGAGGTTTCATGCGTTCCATCCTCTGTGCGGCTTTGTTCTGTAGCTTGCTCGGTGCTCAAGACAAGATATCCATCACGCCTTCCTCGCCTCATGGGGACGGGATTTTCTATGTCAACGGGATTGACTATACTTCATCTCGGGAAGGAACTATACGGTGGTGGTAGCGGCCCACCCTGTAGCCAATCGCAAGTTCCTGGGAGTGAAGGTGCGGATACTGAACAACGGCCAACATGCGGTGACGGTGCGACCGGAGGACGTGGTGGTTGCGGACTCGGTTGCGGGACGCGATCTGGAGGGGATATCCGGAGTGGAACTGGCGAAGAGAATGCGCCGCCCTTACAACTGGTCGCGCTTTGCGGTGAACGCGGCGGCCGGACAAACGTCCGATACAGCCGACGATTCCGAATCGACGGACCATCAACACAGCGATATTATGCGCGCCATGCAGCAGATGGCGATGCAAATGGCAAACGCCCCGCCGCCCGTGATATCGACGCTGACGATCGCGGAGCCCACCGAGGCCGAACAGCGGGGCGCAAGTATCCCCGAGGCGACCATCTTCGATGAGGTGTCCCACCTGCGCATGAAGGAAGCCTCCCGGCCTGACGTACTCATGCAGCTCCAGCGGCAGGTATCGCCCGAATATCTTGAGTGAACGTCATTTCTGGCCAATACGATTCCGCCTCGGGCCGATCTGGAAGGGGTCTTCTATTACCCGATGAGCAAGCTGACACGCGATCCTGCCGCCTCGAAGAAAGCGTCACTAACCCGAATGGTGCGTGTGACCGTGCCGGTAGGAGCTGAGAAATTTCAATTCACGATCGCCGTGGAATAACGGAATGACCGTCAGTCGCCATTGCGATGAGCCACTATAATGGTTCGCACCATGCGTAACCTTGTGGCGAGTTGCGGCCTTGTGCTCTTCGCATTGGCCACTGCTTTCGCAGCGCATGGGCAGAGCTCCTCCGCGGAGAAGCAGTCTGAACTGGTCATCACCGCTCAGGATACGTCGAGCGCTATCGTCGGGCGGAACTTCAACTTCCCTTTGGCCGCGACCGGAGGATCAGCCCCATACAAGTGGCGCCTTGTTGACGGACAGCTTCCTCCGGGTCTTAAGCTGTACGCGCATAAGGGCGAGGTCTCCGGCACCCCGGCCATTCCAGGAGAGTATCGCTTTACGGTCGCGGTGGCCGACTCCAGCGCGCCTCCGCTACAGGTGCAGCGAGTTATGACCATCACCGTGATTGCCGGACTGACCATCGACTGGAAGCAATATCCAAAAGTGCAGGGCACCGCACTCTCCGGGTCTGTGGTGGTCACCAATCAAACTGGGCAGGAGTTTGACCTCACCGTCGTCGTGGTGGCGGTGAATAGCATCGGCAGAGCGACAACGCTGGGGTATCAACACTTCATGCTTGCTGGGGAGCAGTCCAGCCCGGTGATCCCGTTCGGATCGTCTCCCGGGCTTGGCATCTACGTGGTACATGCCGATGCCGTCGCCCATCATCCCAGTGGCCTTCGCCACCATATCTACCGCGCTCGCAAACAGACGTCGGATCCACTGCCAATAACCCAGAATTAAGTGGACGAAGCATCCGGTCTCGGCGGAGAGCCATCTGACGAAACCGTCGATTGGCAGTATGCTCGGCGGACAGCCGCGCTGGCGTTTGCGGCGAAGTATGGTGTCGGACTGTGTCCTAAGATGGGAAGTTTCGGTTTGGAGGAAATGGCTTATCCAAATACCGCAAAGGGTTGCACTCGGCCACCGGGGCCGTCACTTAACCGTGTTACTTATGCGTGACTTAAAGCGAGCTGCTTTGGAGAAGAAATTGCGAATGCATCTATGGACATAGCTAGCTGCGTCGCTCGCACCTTGAAATTTGACGGCTAGCAGCGCCACACAGATCACCAATAAGAAGGGCCTGGGAGGGTTACAACGTGTATAGAAATAGAAAATGGTCGCCGGTGTTGCTGTTCGTATGCTTGGTTCTGCTGACGACACTCAGTTTCGCTTCGTCAACGCCAGTGATACTCGGGACCAGTGACCCGGGTCAGATACTCGTCACCAATACCGGTCCCGATAGTGCGGATATTGCCTTCACCGGGACATGCGGCGGTAACTCAGATTGTCTAACCGGGTACGGCTACTATGGAGCTAACGTGGGCACCTACTCCATGTGGTTCGTTAGCGGTCGAAGCGGCAATGTGCTGCTTGAGTCCCCTACGGATGGTGTCTATCCGATCAACATGAACGGTAACGTCATTGATTTTGCGTTTAATTACGGAAGCACCTTTCTCGACGGCACCATCACCCTAAATAACGTCACGGATGGATCGAATGCCCCCCGATTTATCGGTGGGCTGTTCATCACCAGCAGCAATCTGCCGGGGTTTGGTTCTGGTGGATACTCAGACTTGGATTTTAACGCCTACCTGGGAAACAATCCCACGATTGACCAGGTGTTCTCGGGAATGGCGCATTCCACCCAGGGCCCTCTCTCGTCCGGGGAGCTGCCAGGCGGAACTCCGGAACCCAGTAGCATCGCGTTGTTTGGCTCTGGCGTTCTGGGACTTGCGGGTGTATTACGCCGCAAGCTGAACCGCTGATCCCAATTCGCCCCTTGGGTCTTGAAGCCGGAGCCAAGCGCTCCGGCTTTGTTGTGTGCGCCGAGCATAAAGATCGGGAACGCCGGGGCTTGCCGTAAGGCCTTGAGATACGCATTGCCGTCAAGTGTGCGTGGCCCTGAACCGTGCAGGAGCATATTCACAATTGCCAAGATACTGCAAAATGGGTTGCACTTGGGTGTAACGAGCGGGACTAAGACACGAATGGACTATCGATCCCGAAAGAAGAAATTCCAGCAGGCCCTGGACGGAGAGAAGCTCGACGGCTTCGTCGTCACGCATCCGGCGAACCTGCGCTACCTGTGCGGTTACACCGGCAGCAATGGACTGCTGCTGTTCCGCGATGGTCGGCGGACATTCTTCACTGATGGCCGTTATACCGAACAGGCGCGCGAGGAAGTTGGTGGAGCGCGGGTGGTCATCTCCAAGGTCCCGCTGCTGCACGACGCCGTCAGAATCATCGGCAAATTGAGGTCAGCCGCCATCGGTTTCGAGGCCGACTACACCACGGTCGCCTCCGCGGAATTCATGCGAAAGCTTGTGCCCCGGCGAATTCACTGGAAACCGGCTGCTGACCTCATCATGCGTCAGCGCATGATCAAGGACGCGGAGGAGCTGTCGATCATACGGGCCGCCGTACAAATGGGAGCAGAGGTGTATGAAGAGGCGCGAACCTGCATCCGGCCGGGTGCGCGGGAGTCCGAAGTCGCCGGAAAATTGGAATATGCCGCGCGACGGGCGGGGGCTGACGGCATGTCGTTCGAGACCATTGTCGCTGCGGGAAAACGGGGAGCTTTGCCTCACGGTCGGGCTTCGGCCCAACCGATACCCCGACGTGGGTTCGTGGTGGTGGACTCCGGTGTTATACTTCGGGGCTATTGTTCCGATATGACTCGCACCGTACACGTGGGCCGGGTCAGCCGGGAAGAACGCCGGTGGTACAAAGCGGTGCTGGAAGCCCAGTTGGCGGGGATCGCAGAGGTGATTCCGGGCAAAACAGCGGGCCAAGTGGATCAAGCCGCTCGCCAGGTGCTACAAAAGGCCAAGCTGGACCGCTACTTTACGCATTCGACGGGACATGGAGTGGGGTTGGAGATTCACGAGCCGCCGCGCCTCGGCAAGAATCAGGCGGAGGAGCTCGAGCCGGGTATGGTGATTACGATTGAGCCCGGGATTTATATACCAGGTAGGGGCGGTATTCGAATTGAAGACATGGTGGTGGTCACGGAAAGCGGGTGCGAGATACTGACGCCGGTCACCAAGGAATTAATTGAGATTTAGACGACTGGCGAATTGACTCAGCGCTGGAGCAGCGGCTTGAGGCCGCCGGATATCATCCTGATCCTGCCGAACGGAATCCGATGAACCAGAAAGAAATCAAGGAACTGATCGAGTTTTTGGTGGAGAAGGACATCGCCGAGTTCGAACTGGAACGCGGCGATATGAAGCTACACATCAAAAGGGGCGTTGCTTCCCAGCCTGCGGCGGTCGTGGCCGTCGCGCCTGCCATGGCGCCGCTATCTGCTGTTCCGGTAGCAAGCGCTCCAGTAACGCCGGCGTCCTCCGCACCCGCACCAGGGGCTAGCGCGGCAGAGTCCGCAGACGTGAAAGGCTCGGCGCCCGTAGCCCCGGCCGCCGGCGCAGCCAGTGAAGCAGATCTGGTGATCATGAAGTCGCCGATAGTCGGCACGTATTACGAAGCTCCTACGCCGGGTGCTCCTCCCTTTGTCAAAGTCGGGGATGCGGTGAAGGAGGGACAGGTACTCTGCATCATCGAAGCGATGAAGCTGATGAACGACATTGAGGCGGAAGTGTCGGGCGTTATCGCCAAGATGTTTGTCCCCAACGGGAGTCCGGTGGAATACGGAATGCCGCTATTCGGAATTAAGAAAGCTTAGCGACGCGGTTGCAGTTGAAGAGGCCGCTGAAAACAGTTTGTCGCAAAGAAATGAAACGGAAGATCCCTCGCGGGTTGAAGCCCGCTCGGGATGAAAAATTAAGGAGCTTGCAACGGCGTGGCTGAACCACGCCCCTTCAAGGCATAGCCCACGGCAGACTCCCAGGTCAAGGCCCGCACCATTGATTTCATGTTTAAGAAGATCCTAATTGCGAACCGAGGGGAGATCGCCCTGCGGGTGATTTGCGCCTGCAAGGAGTTGGGCATCAAGGCGGTCGCTATTTACAGCGAGGCCGACCGGAACTCGTTGCATGTGCGATTCGCCGACGAAGCCATCTGTATCGGGCCACCGCGTCTCCACGACAGCTACCTTAATATTCCGGCGGTCATCAGCGCTGCTGAAATCGCCAACGTTGACGCCATCCATCCTGGCTACGGTTTGCTAAGCGAGAATGCCAACTTCGCTGAGGTCTGCCGGGACTGCGGAATCAAATTCATCGGCCCGCCGCCTGAGGTGACCCGCCTGATGGGTGAAAAGGAAAAGGCGCGCGCCACGATGAAGGCGCAGGGGGTGCCGATCTTGCCGGGCTCAGACGGAATCATCGCCACCGCGGAAGAAGCTCAGGAGTGGGCGCGCAGCGTCGGATTTCCGCTGATCGTGAAAGCCTCGGCGGGCGGTGGTGGACGTGGCATGCGGATCATCCGCAGCGAAGAGGAATTGCCCAACCTGTTTCACGCGGCGCAGTCGGAGGCGGCAGCGGCGTTCGGCAATGGTGATCTCTACATGGAGAGGTTCATCGAGCGGCCGCGGCATATCGAATTCCAGGTGCTGGCCGACGAGCACGGCAATGTGATGAGCCTGGGGGAGCGCGAGTGCAGCATCCAGCGCCGTCATCAAAAGCTGGTGGAAGAAGCTCCCTCGGTGAAAGTCACTCCCGAGTTGCGCGAACGCATTGGCGGCATCCTGGTAAAGACGCTGAGCGGTATTGGCTACATGAATGCCGGAACCGTCGAGTTTCTGATGGACGAAGACGGCAGCCTGTCATTCATCGAAATGAATACACGCATTCAGGTGGAGCATCCCGTCACCGAGATGACCACGGACGTTGATCTGGTGAAGTCGCAAATCCTGATCGCAGCGGGCGAGAAGCTCGGCACTGTGATCAACTATCCCGTTGGCTTTCGCGGGCACGCGATCGAATGCCGCATCAACGCCGAGCATCCCGAGCGCTTCACTCCGTCGGCAGGAAAGATTACGGCCTTCAACATTCCCGGCGGCACCGGGGTGCGCGTGGACACGGCAGCCTACGCCGAAGGCGTCATTCCACCCTACTACGATTCTTTGATCGCGAAGCTGGTGGTGCGGGGGCGGGACCGCGCCGAAGCGATTTCGCGCATGTCGCGAGCCCTCGAGATGTTTGTGGTCGAGGGCATTTATACGAGTATCCCCTTGCACCGCCGTATTATGGCAGACCCCGACTTCCGCGCGGGCAACTTTGATACCAGTTTCATGGAGCGCTTGCTCAACCAACCGAAGGAGTCCGCGAAGTAATCGCCTGTCATGTCTGAACCCGTTCGCTTGCCCAAGTTGTACGCCATTCTCGACGTTGCCTGTTTCGCGCCGCCGCTGCGCACTACCGCTTCCATTGTGGATTATGCTCGTGATCTTGTCGTCGGTGGTGTGACGTGGCTGCAGTATCGCAACAAGGTGGGACACACGCGTGAAATGCTTAGCCACGCCCGCGAGATTCGCCGGGCGTTGGGTAATGATGTCACGCTGATCATGAACGATCGCGCGGACATCTGCATCGCTGCCGGTTACGAGGGCGTGCACGTCGGGCAAGAAGATTTGTCGGCGGAAGGCGCGCGTACCGTAATCGGCCCCAACCGCACTCTTGGCGTCTCCACCCACAATCTCGAGCAGTTGCGGGAAGCGGATGCTGGTCCGGCGGATTACATCGCTTACGGGCCGGTGTTCGCTACCTCGTCAAAGAAACACCCCGATCCCATCGTCGGCTTGGACGGGATTCGGGCAGCGCGGGCTGCAACCAGGAAACCTCTGGTGGCTATTGGCGGCATCACTCGTGCCAATGCGCGCTCGGTGATCGACGCCGGGGCTGACTCCATGGCCGTTATTTCCGACCTGCTTAGTTCCCCGACCAAAGTTGCTGAAGAATTCTTGCGCCTGTTGGTGTAGATTCTCAGGGGCTGAAGAGGCTATAAGGAAAGCGGCGTTCGGGCAGTGCGAGCCTTCAGGTATGCAGGGGTTCGGGTGGTGCGATCCTTAATCTGGATTATTCATCTGTTTCGGTACTTTGAAGGGGCACGGCTTCAGCCGTGCCGTTATGAGCGGCGGAGAGTTGGGCTTCAGCCCCTGAGGGAAGTCGCACTGCACCTCAACACCGAAGTCCCTCAGTGGCTAAAGCCACCATAAATGACAGCAGGTTACGGCACGGCTGAAGCCGTGCCCCTTCAATGCGTGAGATCCTCATGACTAATCCAGGCCTGCACCTACGCCAGCATCTACAAAACACGAGGTCCCGTGGCAACGGAAACGAAGACAGTATCAATCGTCCCCACCGAAAATGAGTGGGTCAAGGGTCTCGGCCTGACCAGCGCCACCACGCTGGTGATGGGCTCCATGATCGGCTCCGGCATCTTCATCGTCTCGGCGGAGATCGCACGGCTGGTCGATTCGCCGGTGTTACTCATTGCCGCCTGGGTCGTGACCGGTTTCATGACCATCACCGGCGCGCTGGCCTACGGAGAGTTGGCTGCCATGATGCCGCGCGCTGGCGGGCAGTACGTGTACCTCCGGGAATCGCTGGGCCCGCTGTGGGGATTTCTTTACGGCTGGACCCTATTCCTCGTCATCCAGACCGGCACCATCGCGGCGGTTGGGGTGGCCTTCGGCAAGTTCCTGGGTGTGTTCTTCCCTTCCATATCGTCGACCCACTGGATTTGGCACATTGCGCACGTGCCGCCCATCCCCATCGGCCCGATGGTGTTAGGCAATATGGATGTCGGCTTGAACACGCAGAACCTCATGGCCGTACTGATCGTCATCTTCCTGTCGGTGCTGAATATCTTCGGTGTAAAGACCGGCGCGGCGGTGCAGAACGTGTTTACCTTCGCGAAGACCGCAGCGCTGCTTGGTCTTGTGCTTCTCGGCGTTTTTGTGGGACGCAATGCGCAGGCAATGGCCGCCAATTTTGGCGCAAGTTTCTGGCGCAATGCGGGATGGCAGGCGCTGTATCCCGTGCAGGTAGGAGTGGGCGGACCGATCGCGCTGGTGGGAACGGTCACCATCATCGCGGTGGCGCAGGTTGGTTCGCTCTTCTCGGCGGATGCATGGAACAACGTGACCTTCACCGCTGGCGAAGTTCGTAATCCTCAGCGCAACTTGCCTCTCGCGCTAGCGCTGGGAACCGGCGCGGTCATCCTGCTTTACGTGCTGGCCAACTTCGTGTACCTGAGCGTGCTGCCGCTCGCGGGTATCCAGCATGCCCCCGAAGACCGTGTCGCCACCGCGGTGGTGCAGCAGATCTTCGGCGCGGGCGGCGCTCAGATCATGGCCATCGCCATCCTCATTTCAACCTTTGGCTGCAACAACGGACTGATCCTGGCGGGCGCCCGCGTGTACTACGCTATGGCGAGAAATGGGCTGTTCTTCCGCAGCGCCGGACGGTTACATCCCAAGTACCACACTCCGGCGCACTCGCTGCTGATGCAGTGCGTGTGGACTTGCATTCTATGTATTTCCGGCAGCTATGGGCAGTTACTCGACTACATCATTTTTGCGGTGCTGGTGTTCTACATACTGACCATCGCAGGACTGTTTGTGCTGCGATTCAAGCGTCCCGACGAGCCCCGCCCCTATCGCGCCATCGGATATCCCCTGCTGCCCGCGATGTATATTTTGATGGCTGTGTTTATTGATGTAGTCTTATTGCGCTACAAGCCGCAATACACGTGGCCCGGCCTGATCATTGTCCTACTGGGCATTCCCGTGTATTACCTGTGGTCCAAGCGCAACCCGCAAGTGAGCGCGCAAGCCTGAGCACAACGAAGAGGCAACTCTGAATGGCGAATCTGCTGAAACGCAAGCCCCTCGACATGCTGATGCGAGAGGCATCTGAGACGGGCGAACACAGTCTTAAGCGGGCCTTGGGTCCGGTGAACCTCGTCATGCTCGGCATTGGAGCCATTATTGGCGCGGGAATATTCGTCATTACGGGCTCTGCTGCGGCGCAGTTCGCCGGACCCGGTATTGTCTTCTCCTATATCCTCGCCGGGGTCGCCTGCTGTTTTGCGGGACTTTGCTATGCGGAATTCGCGGCGCTGATTCCGATCGCGGGTTCAGCGTACACCTATGGTTATGCCACGCTAGGCGAAATTTTTGCCTGGATCATCGGCTGGGACCTCATCCTGGAATATGCCTTTGGCGCCGCTACCGTGGCCTCGGGCTGGAGTTCCACCCTGGTCGCGTTTTTGCAGGATTACAACATCAATCTACCGCCGCAGATTTGCGACGTTCCCGGCGCGGTATGGGTTAAGTATCAGGGACAATGGCGCCCCTTGCTGACCATGCAAAGCGTTTTTCAGCAGAAGGGTATTGATGCGTCGACGCTGCCTCATGCCACGGCAGTCTTCAATCTGCTTGCATTTATCGCCATCGCAATGGCGACCACCATCCTCGTCATTGGCATTAAGGAATCGGCGGACTTCAATACCGCCATCGTCTTCGTAAAGCTCTTCGCCGTGCTCACCTTCATCGGTGTGGCTGGCCACTTTGCTCTGCAGCACCCACAGGTGACGGTCGCCAACTGGCATCCCTTTCTGCCGATGGGCCTGGTAGGTGTCACACGCGCCGCTGGCGTAGTGTTTTTTGCCTATATCGGTTTCGATGCTGTCTCCACCGCAGCGCAGGAGGCCAAGAATCCGAAGCGCGACATGCCGATCGGTATTCTCGGCTCCCTGGTTGTCTGTACCGTCCTCTATATTATTGTCTCTGGACTCCTGACCGGAGTGGTCCATTATGACCGGCTGAATGTTGGAGCGCCGGTATCGCTGGCTATTCGCGAGACCGGTGTCAAGTGGGGCAGCTACATAGTGAACGCGGGCGCATTGGCTGGGCTTAGCACGGTGATGATCGTGATGTTGCTGGGACAGTCTCGCGTATTCTATTCCATGGCCCATGACGGATTACTTTGGAAATGGGCAGGGGACATCCATCCCCGCTTCCGCACCCCTTGGAAATCTTCTATCGTGGTTGGCGTCTTTGTTGCCATCTTCGCCTCGCTGGTTCCGATCGGCATTCTTGGACAACTTGTCAGCATTGGCACTTTGTTGGCTTTCGTTATCGTGTGCGCCGGAGTGTGGGTCATGCGCAGGCGACGGCCAGACATGCCACGTCCCTTCAAAGCGCCATGGGTGCCGTTCACTCCAATCATGGGAATCGCTACAGCTCTGCTGATGATGGTTTTTCTGCCGCGCGATACTTGGATCCGCCTCATTGTGTGGCTCATCATCGGTATGGTCATATACTTCACCTACGGACGTCATCACAGCAAAGTGCAGAACGCGGTGCCCGACGAGGTGAAAGCAACCGGCGATTAGCCTGTTTCTTGAACATGGGGAACAGGAAAAAGATAAGGCCGACCCCACCCTACCGTCCCACCTGTGGCCGATTCAAGCCTTTCCCGGCGGGAAACGTTTTTACTATGCCAGGGGAGGGCAATTGGTATATAGTTCAAAAAAAATTTTGAGCCCAGGAAAGAAAGTCCAGCTGCTCCTAGCAAAATCGTCGTCGGAAGGAACAAGGCGTTCTTGTGCTTCCCCCCACCCTGTATCTGTCGGAGGTTTGTTGTGTCTAAAGTATTCTGTGTCGGTATTCTGACTTTGCTTGGATTGAGCTTACTGTCCGGTGTCGCCACCGCGGCTACGAAAGCTCCGTCCGTGACCATTATGTTGAATCCAAGTTTGCATAGCCCGCAGATGCTCGGCACCAGCATCCTCTGGACAGCCACTGTGCAGGGCGGTCCGCCGGGCGACACCTACGATTATCAATTCAGTGCCGCGCTACAAGGCCAGAATCAGATAGTCCGGGATTTCAACACCCGGAATACTTTCACCTGGGTCCCGTATATGGTGGAGGGAACGTACGTGGTTACGGTTGTAGTGCGCGACATCACCCAGCAGCCCTACATCATCTATCCGCCGGTCTCGGTGCAGTACGTGCTCAATCCCTGGGTCACCAGCAGCGGCGGTTCGGCGGTGAATCGGACGTCGCATCCCTTGGTGGCCTTGTTTAGCGCTGGGCCGTGCGCCTCCGGTCACTCTATCCGGGTTCGGTTCAAGCAGAATGGTGCGCAGGCTTCGAGTACGACCAACGCAGTGCCCTGTTCGCAAAACAGCGCCAACTTCCTGGTCGCTGGTATGCTGCCATCCACTCAGTACTCGATGCACTGGGAGGAATTCGCTACCGGCTTTCTCACCTCCGGTCCTGACCAGCCGTTCACAACCGGACCGCTTCCGGTGGGATTCCCCGTGCCGCAAATGACGGTGAAAGTGCCTCCGACCGGGCATGATGCAGCCTTCCCCGTGTTGTTGTGGCATCTTATTCCACCTACTGGCCGACCGTTTGCTTTCCGTCCCATCGCTACTGATCTTTCGGGAAACGTCATTTGGTACTACTCCGTCCCACTGCTTTTGACTCGCATGGAACCGGGTGGAAACTTCTTTTCGCTCTCGAATACTACCCTCAGCGAGTACGACCTTGCCGGAAACGAAACGCTGGAGACCAACGTGGAGATCCTGAACGAACAACTGGCTGCCAAAGGGTATCCAATCATGACATCGTTCAACGCCCACGAAACCCGGCGCTTGCCCAACGGTGGCTTCCTCTTGATTGGCGCCCGCGACGAAGTGTCCTACACCCTGCAGGGTGGGACGCAACAAAATCCGGTTGACATCCTGGGTGACATGGTTCTGGTCCTGGATCACAACATGCAACTCACGTGGGCTTGGGACTCGTTTGCTCACCAGGACGTCAGCCGCCTCGCTACCTTGGATGACAAGTGTTATGCCAACCTTGGGGCAGGCTGCCCGGCTTTCAATCCTGCTTTTGGGGTTGCCAACGATTGGTTGCACTCAAACTCGGTTCAGCTCACGGCGGACGGAAACATCCTGCTCTCCGAACGCAGCCAGGACTGGGTCCTCAAGATCAACTACAACAATGGCCGAGGAGACGGCAGCGTGATTTGGAAATTGGGCCCGTTCGGCGATTTCACCATCACGAATCCGCTCCCGCACCCCTGCGGTGATCCCGCCGTCTTTACTTGGTTCACTCACCAGCACGACGCGGCATTTCAAGTTCAAAGTGGCGCGCTGGAGGTGTTTACCGTTTTCGACGATGGCAACCTGCGCGTGAATCAATGCGGCAGCGGAAATAGCCGGGGTATGGTGTTGTACCTCGGCGAATCTACACGCACTGCCCGTATTCAGATTGCCGCCGATCTCGGTGCTTATTCGTCGGCCCTGGGAAGTGCCCAACTGCTGATTTCTCCGCCTAACAGCGTTTATGCCAGCTTTGACAATGGTCTGCTTAGCATCCCGACCAATGTTGCGCAATCTACGGAGGTGGACGTGCTCTCCGGCTCGATTGTCTATCAACTGCAAGCCGGCTGGTGGTCTTACCGGACCTATCGCCAACAAGACCTTTACACACCGACACTCCCATAGATCTTCTGGCTGCCCAAGATGTTGAACGTTGTCGTTCGGATTTTGAGCAGCCAGGCGAGTTCTCTACTAGAGTAGAAACGCGCGTACCGCCATCGCCCGTCGCCAATATGGGACGGGCGTTCTTGTTGCACGGAACGCCGCAAGGCGACACAATGGCTGCGTGAAGGCCCTGTTCAATCTGAAGGTCCTCTTCCTCGCGCTGCTCGCCTTGATCTTCATCGGCGTCGCGGGCTTCCATTTCATCGAAGGCTGGCGGTGGTTCGACGGCTTCTACATGGTGCTGACCACCATCACCACCATCGGATATGGCGAGGTCCATCCGCTCTCGCACGCTGGCCGCATCTTCAACACGTTCGTCATTGTTGCCGGCGTCGGTCTGGTACTGCTATTCTTCGGGGCCGCGACCCAGGCTTTGCTAGAATTCGAGCTGCAATCGGTATTCGGCAGGAGACGCATGGATCGCGATATCAGCCGATTGTCGGAGCATTACATCATCTGCGGCGCTGGGAGGGTGGGCCGCAGCGTAGCGCGCGAATTGGCGCGCAAGCCGTTGCCTTTTGTCATCGTTGACAGCGACGAAGCCAAACTGGCGCGCTATTCCGCTAAAGGCTGGCTTACTCTGGTGGGCGATGCGACGCAGGCGCATGTTCTGCAGGAACTGCACATCGAAAGCGCTCGCGGATTGGTCGCCGCTACCACCACCGACGCCACCAACATCTACATCATTCTCACCGCGCGCAGTCTGAATCCGAAGATCAACATCATTGCACGCGCCAGCGAAGAGGACGCCGAGAAGCACCTGGTCACCGCCGGCGCCGACCACGTAGTCTCGCCCTACAACTTCGCCGGATACCGCATCGCGCAGACCTTCATGCGCCCCCACGTGGTCGATTTCTTCGACACCGCCATGAACCAGCAGAAGCCGCTGGAGATCGAAGAAGTGCAGGTGCAGGCGGGCTCGCGCTTCGTTGGCGCAACTCTGGAAGCTTCTCGTATCCGCCAGGAAATGGGCGTCATCGTGCTCGCGATTAAAGGAGAGGATTCGCACATGCGCTTCAATCCCGCGCCCGATGAGGTGATCCACTCTGGCGACCATCTCATCGCGATGGGCGAACCCGACGGCCTGCGCCGCCTGGAAGACTCCGCCACGGAGCGCGCATGAAAATTACCACCGCCGACGAGATGCGCGAAATTGATCGCATCACCACCGAGCGCTTCGGAGTGCAGTCCATCACCTTGATGGAGAACGCCGGAGCCGCGGTGGCGCAATTCATCCTCGAGCAATATCGCCATGCGAACCGAATCGCCGTTATTTGCGGCAAGGGCAACAACGGAGGCGATGGATTTGTAGTAGCGCGTAAACTCCATCGCGCGGGACGGGTAGTTGAGGTGCTGTTACTCGCCACCCGGTCCGAGTTGCACGGCGATGCGCTGGCTATGTTCGAGCGACTGCCCCTTCGCCCCATCGTGCTGAGCAATGCGCAGGAGTTGCAGGCGGAGTCGTCGCGCAGCCTGGCGAATTGCGACCTCCTGGTTGACGCGGTACTCGGCACCGGGTTTCGCCCGCCGGTGAAGGGCTTCTATGCTGACGCAATTGCCACGATGAACGGTAGCGGGAAATCGATAGTCGCAGTGGATATCCCATCGGGCGCCGATTCCGACTCGACGTCGCCGCAGACGGACAAAGACATCGCACGCGCCGACGCCATTGTCACGTTCACTGCGCCTCGTCCAGCGCATGTCTTCGGCAACTTGACGCGCGGTCCCATCGTGGTTGCACCCATCGGATCGCCGCCGGAAGCCATCGTCAGCAAGCTTGCGCTCGAACTCACCACGCCGCGCGACTTCGCGGCGCTGCTGGCGCCTCGACCTGCCGACAGCAACAAAGGCATCTACGGACATGTGCTGATCGTCGGTGGATCGCTAGGCAAGTCGGGTGCCGCTGGCATGGCGGGCATGGCTGCGCTGCGGGCCGGAGCCGGACTCAGCACGGTCGCAACCCCTGCGCGCGTGCTCCCGAGCGTTGCTGCATTTGCCGCCGAACTGATGACCGAGCCTCTGGCCGAAACCGAGAGCGGCGGCATTGCCATGGCAGCCATCGAAAGCGGCCGCTTCCAAAAGCTGGTGAAGCCGATGACCGTGGTGGCGATCGGACCGGGCATTGGCCGCGATCCTGAAACGGAGCAGTTCGTCCACGAAGCCGTGCGCCAAACCAAGGTTCCGATGGTGATCGATGCCGACGGACTCAACGCCTTCGACGGCCACACCGAGCTGCTCGACGGGCGCGAGCGTCCGCTGGTGCTGACGCCGCATCCGGGAGAAATGTCGCGGCTGGCCGGCATTACGATCAAAGCGGTGCAAGCCGACCGCCTCAACGTCGCGCGCAGTTTCGCGCGCGAGCATCATCTTGTTCTCGTGCTGAAAGGAAACCGCACCATCATCGCGCTGCCGGATGGGACCGCGTGGGTCAATCCCACTGGCAATCCTGGCATGGCAACCGGCGGCACCGGCGATATCCTGACCGGTATGACGGCGGGAGTGATTGGACAGATGCCGAACAACATTCCGCTGGCCGCTGTCGCTGCGGTTTACATGCATGGACTCGCCGGCGACGTGGCCGCGGAAACGATGGGTGAACATTGCCTCGTTGCAACAGATCTGCTCGGCGCTCTGCCGGAGACGTTTCGCCGCGCCGCGCACTGGGCGAAGGAGAGCACGACGCGGATTTTAGGGTAAGGGCGCGGCTCAAGAGCCAGCTCAAGAATTAGGATCTTTCCGATGTTTTGAAGAGGCGCGCCTTTAGGCGCGCCGTTGAGCTCTGTTTTCTGGCATCATAAGCGGGCTTCAGCCCGCGAGAGAGTTTCACCCGTCAACCGCTCGCGACCCGGCTGCTAAAATTGCCTTCGTCCCGCGATGAATACGCACGAGCACATCACGCACTCGGCGGAAGAGACCATGGCGCTGGGCCGCAAACTCGCACCTACGCTGAAGACTGCGCGCATGGTCATCCTGCGCGGCGATCTCGGTACCGGCAAGACCACGCTGGTGAAAGGCATTGCGGAAGGTCTCCACGCCGCTTCGCAGGACGATGTCACCAGCCCCACCTTCACCCTCATCCACGAGTACCGCGGCCCCGAGGTGAACCTGTTCCACGTCGATCTCTACCGCATCGACACGCCGCGGGAACTCGACACGCTTGGTCTAGACGAACTCTTTGCCGAGCCAGGCAACTTGGTGTTGCTGGAGTGGGGAGAAAAGTTTCCCCGCTTCGAGAAAGAGCGCGACGTGGAAATCTGCCTCGAGCGCCAAGGCGACCAGGAGCGGAAGGTCGTGGTAAAGAGGAGGTAGGGAGATCAGTAGTGTCTGGAATCCTGAAATGGTACACAGTCATGCAAATACCTGCGCTTCGCAATACGAGCTGTGGCTTAAATTGTCGTGTAGCCTCAATCGCGAGAAGAGTTTTGCGATAGCATGGTGTGCCATGAGGAAGCCTGTGACAGATTGCCAGTCCTTCATAGGGATGTCCTCCATTCAACTAGTTCCGGCACCACCGGGTAGCCCTTGCGACGCTCTGAACAAGACGCTCTGAACAAAAGGAAGAGAGCATGAAGGAGATCATCGTAGGGGCTGCATTGGGCGTAATTATAGGTTTGGTTAGCGGCACGGTTGCGCTTGTCCTGCTTAAGACTCTCAACACGAGCTTGCCCAAGGACGTGAAATCGGTAGTCGAGTTGACAACCCAGATGCTCGCAATTCCAACATTTATGCTTGGAGGATCGTGGGCGTCAGGCCGTCTTTTCAAGAATCTACAACTGGAGAAATCAATACCCTACTATATAGTCTCACTTGCCGTAACTTTCTCTGTCACCATCGGCTACCCACTTTTCCGGTGGATACTGCATCTTGGGGCGGAGCTGGGACGAACGAACGAGGGAACACGTGGTTAGGTCAGTGGTGACTGCTATCGATGCTGGGGCTTATGGCGTGTTGTGTGGGTTGTTCTGGCCCGCAGTCATCGCCTACTCGGTTCTTTTTTTCCGTCGAAGCGGGCGTCACTTCAAGACAGTGCTGAGGCTCTTGGGTCGGCTCTCCTTGATACTCCTCATCTTCGGGCTGGTCGGCGGAATTCTCGTGATCCTCCCAACGCTCTTCGGACGCGCAGAAGAAGATATATTTTCGGGTGCTGGATTGAAGTACTTGGTAATCGGATTCTGGATCGGATTTTTGGGATCTCTCGCGGGACTTGTGATCGGGGCGCGACATGGGCGTAAGCACCAGGCACGAGTATCGCAGCCCCGAACTGAATCTGTTTCACGTTGATCTCTACCGCATCGCCACGCCCCGCGAGATGGACATGCTCGGCCAATAGGAACAGCATCTCTCTTTTCCAGCGTCGTGTCGTGGTTGAGGTATGCAGGTTAGAATTCTCGCGTGGCCAATCCAACCAGCCCAGCCGCCGAGGAGATCCACCATCCCCGCCTCACGCTCCTGCAACGAATACATCTCACGCTGGTTTCGTGGACCGCGTCTGCGGTGGTAGGCCTCATCGGCCGGACCCTGCGTATGACCATCACCTACGAAGAGGGATCCATTCGCGGCCTCGACAGCATTGCTCCCGGCATCTATCCCTTCTGGCACCGCTGTGTGCTGCCGGCGACTTGGCTGTTTCGCAATCGCGGCATCGGAGTGCTGACCAGCCTCAGCCGCGATGGCGAATACATCGCACGCGTGATTCGCCGCTTCGGGTTTGTACCGGTGCGCGGCTCCAGTTCACGCGGCGGCCAGCGCGGCCTGCTTGAAATGGAGACCATGGTCAAAGCGGGAGGCGCGGTGGCTTTCACCATTGATGGTCCGCGCGGCCCGCGCTATGCCGCCAAGAAGGGCCCGGTGATGTTGGCTCGCCTCACGGGAATTCCGATTACAGCGTTCTATGTGGCGCTCGAAAAGCCCTGGATTCTGAAGACCTGGGACGCCATGCTGATTCCTAAACCGTTTTCGCGCGCCTATGTGCGGGTGGCAAAAAACATCTTCGTTCCTCCCGACGCAGATGATGCGACTCTCAACCGCTATCACGCCGACATGCAAGCTTCGCTCGAGCGCGTCACCACTTACGCGGAATCGCAATTTTCCGCACTCCACAATTGACACCGGCGTCCCTGCTCAGTACAGTCAAATCTCATCCTGGGCCAACTCGGCCCGGGATTGTTCCTTGCCAATCAATGTTCGCGCGTTCCGCCATCTTAACGGCGGAACTGGGAAGCGGGTGTGAAGCCCGCGCTGCCGCGCAACTGTAAGCGAGTCTTTGGTGGACCGGCCACTGTTCCAACGGGAAGGCCCCCGCCGTCGTCCGCGATACAAATCGCAACTCGCCAGCCAGGAGACCGGCGCGAACATGCAGGGTCCCCGGCGCATGCCGATTTTGCATGCGATGGGGGTGCCCTAATCACCAAACCCCTTTCGCGTGCAAAGGAGGAGTGTCATGTTCATCATTCGCGCACTGCTGGTCCCCCTGCTGTGTTGCACAGCAGCCCTCGCATCCGATTTTAAAGTGTCAGTCGAAAGCCCTTCTGGCGAGCGTGTCTCCGGCGTGCAGGTCAGCCTGTTTCGCTCCACCGACAACGCCGGAGTCGGTGTACAAACCACCGCTGGGGACGGCACGGCAGTGTTCCCGCATCTCGTCGACGGCCGGTATCGTCTGCTGGTGCTCGCCCCAGGATTCGCCGAGCAATCGCAGCAGGTTTCTATTCCGGCCACGGAGACCCTCAGCGTTCAACTGAAGCTTGCGACCACGCCGCAAACCGTGGTCGTCTCCGGCACCGCAACTCCCGCGACGCCGGAGCAGACAGGTACTTCTGTCGGGGTGCTAACCAGTGAGCAACTGACCGCGATCAATCCCGTCTCCGCTCCCGATGCCTTGCTCTACATTCCCGGAGCGATTGTCAGCAGCACCGGGCGGCGCGGCAATCTCGCCAGCTTGTTCGTTCGCGGCGGCGAGTCCAATTACAACAAGGTGTTGGTGGACGGCGTGCCCGTGAACGATCCCGGAGGCATCTTCGATTTCGGAGTGGTCCCCATGAACAACATCGACCGGCTTGAAGTGGAACGCGGTCCCGAGAGTACGGTGTACGGATCGGATGCCATGACCAGCGTGGTGCAGCTTTGGACGGCGACGGGCAGCACGCGCACGCCGGAAGTTCAATTCGGCGCCGACGGGGGAAATTTCTCCACCGCTAACGGCTATGGCTCGCTGGCGGGAGCGCGCGGAATTTTCGACTACAACGTTTTCGCCAACCAGTTCAACACCCAAGGCCAGGGAGTGAATGACGCCTATTCGAATTCGCTGCAAGGCGGAAATATTGGGGTGCGACTTTCCGATCGCGTGGCGTTTCGCCTGCGCGCCCGCCACTACAACAGTTGGACAGGCATTCAGTCGAACTGGTGGTTCAATGGAAATCCCGAGCTTCCGCCCGACCCGAACCAATATGCGCACCAGAACAACTTCCTGGCCAGCGGCGATCTTACGGTCAGCGGGCCGGGCGCATGGCAGCATCAGTTCAGTGGCTTCGAGTACCACCACGTCGCTCTTAATGTGAACCCTGTCGACGATCTTGACCGGCCATTCGACAGCGCCTTTAACAGCCTGGCTAGGTACAACACTGCCGGCTTCGCGTATCAGGGGATCTATAGCCCGCGGCCATGGGCACAAACCTCGCTGGGCTACAACTTTCAAGACGAGAACGGCTACATCAATAACAATTCGGATTTCGGAAGCAGCACCACTCACGGTCTGCGCTTCAATAACTATCTATTCGCGCAGCAGACCATCGTGTGGCGGCGGCTGTCCGTTCTGGCGGGCGTTGGTTACGTCAACAACAGCGATTTTGGTGGCAAAGTCAGCCCCCGCATTTCCGTGACGTTTCTGGCACTGCGCGGAAACACTATCTTCAGCGGCACGCGCCTGCACTTTGGCTACTCGGAGGGAATCAAAGAGCCCAGTTTCGAGCAAACGTTTGGTATCACGGGGACCTTTCCCACGTTGCCCAACCCCAATCTCCAGCCCGAACAGAACCGGGCCATCGAAGCCGGCGTGTTGCAGTCGCTGTTCAACAACCGCGTGTCGCTGAGCGCGGTGTACTTCCACAATCAGTTCCGCGACCAGATCGAGTACGTGTACAACTCCGACACCAACACCAGCCAGTACGTGAACTTCAATCGTGCGATGGCGCAGGGCGCCGAAGTAGTGTTGAGCGGCCGTGTCGCCAACCACCTGTCAGCGACAGCGGCCTATACGTACACTTCAACCCAGATTCAACAGGCGCCACCTTGCGATCCCAATGCCGGTTGCGATCCGCGCATCTACGGCACTGGCGCTCCTCTGCTGCGGCGTCCCAAACAGGCTGGCGTGCTGCTGCTGACCTATACCCGGCAGCGCTGGGGCGGATTTCTTGGCGTCACCGCGGTCGGTCAGCGTCCGGACTCTGATTTTCTCTTCGGATATATTCCGCCCATCTACTATGCGGCGGGGTATGCGCGCGTGGATCTCGGCGGCTGGTACGCCATCGGTCGACATGTCACGGCTTACGCGAATGTGAATAACGCGCTGAACAATCATTACAACGAGGTGCTGGGATATCCGGCTTTGCGGGCAAACTTCCGCGTGGGGATGCGCTTTAGCTTCGGGGGAGAATGAGATTGGGCCGGTGGCGGCCAATCCAAAGGCGCAATCCGATCGCACCTCAAGTTTCCGCCCTGCCTCTGACGCTGGGATGCGGACGACGAGGCTACCAGTAGTATGTTGGGAGGATGTCCACACGGGACTAAGCAAACGACGGCATGGGTCCCCTACGGAGACACGGTAGCTTTCACCTCCTTCGCCAACAGTGACTCTGAGCGCTTGAAATTCATCCAGTCATTGCTCAACTCCGTAGTGGTCTTGATCGAGTTCAAGCCTTTCCTCACGGGTGTGCCAACCACTAGCGTTTTTGACCTGAGCAAACTCCGCGATGAAATGGACAAATATCCCGAGTGCGCCACGAAGTAGTTTTATCTCGCCGCGCCGAATCGAAGAGATCGCATAACGCGCTCCAGCGGCGTTGTACAGATAACCCCGGCCTTCTGTTTATCACTGAAAAGGCTCTGCCAGCCACGGCCAACCCCCCGCGGCAGCTCACATTCAGGCCGGGAGGGTCACGCTAGAGTGTGACTGGCATCACGACTACTTCAATGCTGGTCGTGCTAAGAGTTGACTGTCTCTGCGGCGGTCAGCCTTTCTCCAGGAGCACTCATCGTATGGGTCAATCCTTCCTACCTAAGGCCGCATAGCGCCATCATCGAGGTGTTGAATGAACGCTCGCCTGGTAAGTGAATTTCGTTCAATCGTTGGAGACGCTGGCCTGGTTTGTGGGCCCGAGCAGCTCCGGACTTACGAATGCGACGGCTTGACCCTGTTCCGGGTAGTTCCGGACTTGGTTCTGCTTCCGGCATCAGCGCAAGAAATCCAAGCCATCGTGAAAGTGTGCCACCGGGAGCGAATCCCAATTGTCGCGCGTGGCTCAGGCACAGGACTAAGCGGGGGAGCACTGCCGGTAAAGGGTGGCATCGTGATCGGCGTTTCAAGGATGAATCGCATTCTTGAGGTTGATGTGCCCAACGCGCGGGTGGTGGTCGAGCCGGGCGTGACGAATTCCGCCATAACCGCGGCGGTTTCTCCTCACGGCTACTTTTATGCCCCGGACCCATCCTCCCAAGTGGTCTGCACCGTAGCCGGGAATGTCGCGGAGAATTCCGGCGGAGCCCACTGCTTCAAGTACGGAGTGACCACAACCTACGTGCTGGGACTGGATGTTGTGCTCTCGGACGGTTCGCTCCTTAGTCTGGGCGGCGCGAGTTTAGACCAGCCCGGCTATGACGTGGTAGGTGCTTTCGTCGGTTCGGAGGGCACGTTCGGGATCATCACCAAGGTTACGCTGCGAGTGATCAAGAAACCTGAAACCACTCAGACGTTGATGGCGGCGTTCAATTCGAGCGGCGAGGCGGGTGCTGCCGTAAGCAGCATCATCGCTTCGGGCATGTTTCCCGCCGCCCTGGAAATCATGGACCGGCTGGCCATTGAGGCCGCCGAAGCGGCCGTCCATCCCAACTATCCCAACTGCCAGGCGCTGCTGCTGGTGGAACTGGACGGGTCCACCCGTGAGGTCGAGCTTCTGATGGAGAAGGTGGGTCCAATCTGCCAATCGTGCGGAGCTTGGGAACTGCGCCTGGCGAAGTCCGAACCGGAACGTGTGGCGGTTTGGAAGGGACGCAAAGCGGCGTTTGCGGCCGTCGGGCGGATCTCCCCAAATTACCTGGTGCAGGACGGTGTTATCCCGCGTACGGCGTTGCCAAGAGTACTGGGAGAGATTGACCGCCTCAGCGCCGAGAAGAAGCTGCGCGTCGCGAACGTCTTTCACGCCGGGGATGGCAACCTTCACCCCTTGGTGTTATATGACCGTCGTATCGCCGGCCAAGAGGAACGAGCGATGGAGCTGGCTGAAGATATTTTGCGCCTCTGCGTGGAGGCGGGCGGGTCCATTACAGGGGAGCATGGGGTCGGCGAGGAAAAGAAGCAGTTCATGTCGGTCATGTTTTCCGCAGCCGACCTGAACGCCATGCAGCGACTGCGTTCGGCGTTCGATCCCTATGATCTGTGCAATCCGACCAAGATGTTTCCAGGCACTGACGCCAACTTGCAAAGGCCGGTCGCTTATGAGCCACACCCGATCGAGATAGCGGGCTTGGCCCAACGGTACTAAAGCGGTTCTGAGATTGCTCTACCCAAGGTGTAACCACCATGGATTGCTCCAGGTAGAGAACTGCCGATCCAGGGCTATAAACCTGCGCAGTCGTGTGCAGCCGATGAGAAAGACCACGGGAGCCAAATTATGAGCCAAGCTCGAGAGCAGAACAACGATGCGTGGATCGAACTAAGTGCGATCGTGGGCCCGGAACACCTGCGCCCGGCAACGCCAGAGGATGCCGTGGAGGGGGTGCAACCCGTCGGCGTGATTGCTCCTGGCACGGCACAGGAAGTCGCGCAGGTATTGCGTTACTGCAGTTCCGCCAGCCTGACTATCATTCCGCGCGGTGGAGGCACGCAGTTAGGATTGGGAAATCGCCTGCGCAAGGCGGATTTCATCCTCTCGCTGGAGCGGCTCAACCGGGTGATCGAACATGCCTGGGGCGACATGACGGTTACGGTGGAAGCGGGATGCACCATGGACAGATTGCAGTCTGTACTCCGCGAGCATGGTCAGCAGTTGGGCGCCGACCCCATGCAGCCGGAGCGGGCCACCGTTGGTGGCGTGGTTGCAACAGCGGAGAGCGGTACCTTACGTATCCGCTATGGCGCCATTCGTGACCTGGTTCTCGGTCTGGAAATGGCGCTGCCGGACGGCAGCTTGATTAAAGCGGGTGGCAAGGTCGTCAAGAACGTTGCGGGCTATGACATCACCAAACTTGCTATCGGTTCGCTGGGAACGCTGGGGGTGATCACGCGAGCCGTGTTCCGCCTGCACCCCATTCCGGTGGCCACTGCTACGTATGGCGCTGCGGTGCCCACAGCCTCGGAGGCGGCCAAACTGGTGCTCGCCATTCTGGACTCACACCTGGTTTACACCGGCCTGCAGATTCACGCATGCCGCGCGGACAAGGTTTCTGTGCACATACGATTCGAGGGCATCCCCGAATCGCTGCAGGATCAATATGCAAAGCTTGGACGGATCGGGGGCGCTCATGAGTTTGCGGAGCGCACGGACGAGGTCTGGACAGAAAGGCAGAAGCTGTTCGCCAATCCCGGCAACTCGGTGATCTGCAAATGCTGTGTGCTGCCTTCGCAGATTGGATCGCTTTGCGACGCTCTTTTCCGGCAGGCGGAGCTGGCAAAGGTTGCGGCCACTCTGGTAGCGCAAGGTACCGGGTTGGCCGAACTGCGCTGGGATGCCGCCGGTCAGCAGCCACTGACGACTTTGCTGCGTGCCATGCGCGGTGAGGTGGACCGCCTGGAAGGGACACTTACCGTCTCGCAGTGCCCGGTGGCGATGAAAAACGAACTGGACGTGTGGGGCACGGTGAAAAATGCGCTGCCGTTGATGCACCGAATCAAGGAGAAATTCGACCCGGCGCACACTCTGAATCCGGGCCGTTTCGTGGGGGCATATGACACAGCTTGCAATGCCGGTGACCGGCAGCAGAAATATTTTTGATGAGTACCATCCCCCGGACGCAGAGCTCTTAAATGCTTGCGTTCACTGCGGCTTTTGCTTGCAGACCTGCCCCACCTACTCTCTGTGGGGGAAGGAACAGGACTCTCCGCGTGGCCGCATTCACCTGATCAATATGGCGATTGAGGGCGAGGCGGGATTGACTGACCTATACGTCTCGCACTTCGACCATTGCCTGGGATGCCTGGCGTGTGTCAGCGCTTGCCCCTCTGGGGTCAAGTACGGGAAGCTGATTGAAGCCATGCGCGGACAGCTGCAGCGCCAGTATCGACGGCCGCTACACGAGCGGGCGTTGCGGCGGATGGTAGCCGCGGTCTTCAGCCAGCCAACGCGCATGCGTAAGCTGATGGTGCCCTTGCGCGCTTATCAGCGGCTAGGATTGCAACGGCTCATGCGGGCTCTGCGCCTGACCTCGCTGCTTCCCCGTAGCTTGCGTGCCATGGAGCAGTTGTTGCCTGATTTATCGCACAATGGCACCTCGGCGGTTCTGCCGCCTCGCATTGCTGCGCAGGGGGAAAAGCGTCGCACCGTGGCCTTGCTGACAGGATGCGTGCAGAGTGTCTTCATGGGACAGGTAAATGCGGCCACTGTGCGCGTCCTGGCGGCCGAGGGTTGTGAAGTACTGGTGCCGCCGGAGCAGGGCTGTTGTGGCGCTCTGATGATGGACCTTGGACAGGAACAAGAAGCCCTGGACAGCGCGCGCAAGATCATCGACCTGTTCGAGCCTTTGGCGGTCGATACGATCGTCATGAATGCCGCGGGTTGCGGACACACGCTCAAAGACTATGGATACATGTTGCGCGACGATCCCAAATATCGTGACCGCGCCATCGCATTTTCCGCCAAATGTAAAGACGTATCCGAAGTGCTAACGGAGTTGAAACCGCGCGCGACGCGGCATCCGGTGGCCTTGCGGGTTGCCTTCCACGATCCCTGTCACCTGCAGCACGCCCAGGGACTGCGCGATCAGCCGCGCGCCATGCTGCGAACCATTCCCGGAGTGGAATTGTTGGAGATTTCCGAGGCCGCACTGTGCTGTGGCTCGGCAGGGCTCTACGGTTTGGTTCAGTCGGAGACGGCCCACCAACTGGGCCAGCGCAAGGTGGAGAAAATTATCGCGACGCCGGCTCAAGCGGTAGCGACCGGTAATCCCGGATGCCAGTTGCAGATTGCCGCGCTGTTGAATGAAGCGGGAAGCCCGTTGCCGGTGATGCACTACATGGAGTTGCTTGACGCTTCCATCTCCGGCACGCAGCTGCCAGGGAAACGCAACTAGAGCAAACCCAGAGTAGCGATTTTTCTTCCGCGTTTGGACGCGGGCCCTCAGAGACTGTGTCGCGACCTCGCATGGGTTTGCGGCTGTGGAATGACGAGGCAAGAATCAGCCCCAAGCGGTCCGCCGTTAGTTCTCCACGCTGGCGAACTTCTTCTCTTCCGCCGCCATGTGCAGCCGCATCATGCGAGTGAGGTCTTTGCCCTCTCTCTTCATTTCGTTGACGGCATTTTCCAGGTCGCTGGTCTCGCTCAGATGCGCGAGCCTGTCGCGGAAACTCTCCAGCCGCACCCGCATTTCCTTGTGCTGCCGCTTCATCTCGCGGGCGAACGAGGCCAACTCCGGACTCATCCTCGCGATGGTTTCTAGGACCGTTGTCTCTTCATGCTCATAGTGCTTGGGTAAACACTCCGCCACCCACTTGCCGCGGCTCATCGCCTGGTTGGCGGTGGCGAGATCGGTGAAAATCTCCGCGTAGCAGGCCATCTGCTCGACCGCGGCATCGAGCTGGTCCAACTGCCCCAGCAGTACCTCGTGTTCTTTATGAATGCTGACTGTCTCTTCGTGGAATTTGGGATCCAAGCTTGCCATGTCGCACCTCGCCAGCTTGATGGTCGGCCTGCGATGCCCACCTCGGCAGTGATGGATATCACCGCCCGCCGTGATGTCCCGCGCTCCTCACAGCACCAGACGAAACCGGCGTGCGAGCTCCGGTTCACCGAACGTTTTTGGCGGCTCAGCTTACTTCTTGCCTTGCACCGCCGTCAGACATTGGCCAAACAGATCCAGCAAATGCTGGGCATAGTCTTCGGCTTTCGAAACTGTGCCGCCCTTAAACCCAGCTTCCGGCGAGCCGGTCTTCCCGTAGCCCGTGGTGACGGCGATGAATTTCATCATGTCCAGCGCGATGTCTTCATTGCGACGCATGATCAAGTGATTGATGCCATGTTCATCCATAAGTGCCCGACCTCCCTCTACGCCGGCTTCCAACGCCGACCGGCGAATCATAGCAGAGAGCGCGGCTTCAGACCTCGAAGCCAACGTGGCACACGCGCCCCACGATGTAGTCGTGATAGCTCCTGCCGCGCTCGATGCGCACCAGTTCCACAGAGTGCTGCGGATTCTGTGGCCGTAACACCAGGTGATCGCCGGAAACCGAGACGTAGCCGATAAGGCAGCGGGCTTCGGCGTGCACCGCGTAGATGTTGGGCTTGAGCCGGCGGTACGGCTGCAAAGAATTGTAGTGACGGTCCACCAGCAGAGTGGCACCCGCAGGTATGCGGGGGAACATGCCGCCGGCCGCCTTGGCGTCGAGCTGCAGCAGCACGAAGCGCAGCCATTCACTACGGTTGCTGGCGTCGTTTGCCTTCAACTTGCGCAGGAACGACTTGCTGAAATTGCGGCTGTCGCGCACCTGTTCTGGGGTGAACCGGGGCAGGCGGGCGGCTTGCTCCCCGCTCACCACGGCTACGTTCTCGAATCCGGACGCTCCTGCAGGAGGCGAGGCTCGCCGCTCGATGTCCTTGAGATCGACCAGGTCAAGCACTCCGATGCCCAGGGTATCGAGCAACCGGTCCATGGATTCCAGACTGAGCCCGCGGCGGGCATTGAGGAAGTTGGAGAGGTGACCTTGCTGAAACCCGGCATCGCGGGACAAACCGGTTCCGGTCAGCTCCCCTCGGTCGATTCGGGCCCGGATGTGCGCACGCAGTTTGTCCTGCAAGTCTCGAAGTCTCATGGCGATTGTATTTTCTTAAAAGCTATACATGTACTTTAGTAATATTCCTAGAGCAATAAATTTATTGACGACCCAGATTCTCCTATGCCACAGTCGAAGGGTCGCCAGGTCCTGTGGTTCTGGCCGAGGTAAATGGACCCATGATGGAGACCGAACCCAAAGGTGAGGAAAGAACATTCGCCGAGTTACGGCGCAAAATCCGGGAGGCCGAACTGCTTTCAGCAGCCACCGAAAAGCTTCTGCGCAATCTGCGCTTCTCGGGAAGACTTAGTGTCGTCGTGAAGAACGGATGCATTTTGAAGTCCGGATATGAGGAGGGTTATTTCACCCGCCGGCAAGACGAGCGGATGATACCTTGAACCAATTGGCAGGCGCGCGGCCAGGACTTTTACGTCGCACTCATCGAGGTCACTTGCCTGCCTCTGCCAGCATGACGTTTTGCACCTAACTAAATAACCAATAGCAGGTCATCGTAACTGAAACGAGCCCTGTGCACAGGCCCCGAATGCTACCCGGGTCTGGCGCAGGGCTCTTCGTTTTATGACGAGAGGAAATTAGGGGGACAACCAATGCAACCCACAACCTACGAACTGAAATATTGTGAACGGTGCGGCTCCCTGAGACTGCGCCGCGCCGCGTCTACCGAAACGTACTGCGAACCCTGCGGACAAATGCTGCTGAACTGCTGCCTTCTTAACCACGCGGAGCGGGCCATCTCGCTACTGCGCAAATCCCGAGGCAA
Organism: uncultured Acidobacteriaceae bacterium; assembly: GCA_963794545.1. Classification (GTDB taxonomy): domain Bacteria; phylum Acidobacteriota; class Terriglobia; order Terriglobales; family Acidobacteriaceae; genus Bog-257. The sequence continues at coordinate 292,171 of CAWCEH010000003.1, read as the reverse complement.
ATCTAGCATTCCGCTGGCGGCAATCGATCAGGCCCAAACCGGGCTGCCATTTGGGAGGCTGCAATGAAGGACCTCCATACATCGCCGGCCCAGTTACGGCTGTTCCACACCAACCGCTCGGCTTTCGACGAGGACGATGAGATCGATCCCCGTCCGGAAATCTCGTGCTACCGCGGACAGACATTGGCCATGGTGCGGCACTTCTTCGAGCTCTCCTCGCAAGTTGGGAGGCTTCCTTCGTTGCTGGGACGGGAGTTTTTTCGCGCCCGGGTCTCCCATCACGCTATTCCCAGCTTTGAAGATCAGGCGGTCTTCGTTCGCGACGTCGAGCTGTGTTTTGCCCGGCTCAGCGAGCAGCACGCTGAGATGATCACCCTGGTCGGACTGTACTCTTTCTCCCGGGACGAAGTTGCGGAGATGCTGCGCTGTAGCAAAGCCTGGGTAAACAATCACGTCGCAGACGCCCTGGACGCTCTCAGCGAAATCTTTCTGCAGGCCAGGCTGCTCCGCGAGGACCGTCCCGATCGCAGGCAAATGCAAGTGACAAAGCGGTCCATACCGCCTTATGTTGCTGCGGCATACGGCAGCCAGTCGAGTGCCGTCCGTGGCAGGATTGCCCGCAAGCCACCCGCGCACGCCTATCAACCCTCGGCGGATCGGAACCAGGGCGTGTCGGCATGATGCGAAGCCCAGCAAATTCGGACACGTACTGCGTGAACGCAATGTCAGGTGAACTCGCGGTGGAGGCCCGCAAACATTGACTTGCCTAGCGCCTATCCCTAACATGACAACCCAAGGGTGTTCTCCGCCTGCGATGATCGACCAGACCGTTTCCCACTACCGCATTGTGGAAAAACTCGGCGGCGGTGGTATGGGGGTGGTTTACAAGGCTGAGGACCTGAAGCTCGGCCGCTTCGTAGCGATTAAGTTTCTGCCCTCCGATGTCGCTCACGATCCGCTTGCCTTGGCGCGCTTTCGTCGCGAGGCGCGCGCCGCTTCCGCCCTGAACCATCCCAACATCTGCACCATCCATGAGATTGACGATCATGACAATCAGGCCTTCATCGTCATGGAGTTCCTGGATGGCGTCACCCTGAAGCATCTCATCGCTGGCGAGCCGATGGAACTGCATCGCCTGCTGGAGATCGCTCTCGACATCGCCGACGCCCTGGATGCGGCGCATGCGGAAGGAATTATTCATCGCGATATCAAGCCGGCGAACATTTTCGTGACTAAACGTGGTCATGCCAAGATCATGGATTTCGGCTTGGCCACCGTGGTCCCGGTCAAGACCACGGCGCTGGTGGACGCCCAGGACACTATGGAGCACGGGCACTTGACCGATCCGGGTACCACCATCGGAACCGTCGCCTACATGTCGCCCGAGCAGGCCTTAGGCAAGCCTCTCGATGAACGTACCGACCTGTTCTCCTTCGGCGCGGTGTTGTACGAAATGGCTACCGGTGTTCTGCCATTTAAAGGGGACACCACTGCCGCCGTCTTCGACGCTATTCTGCACAAGCCGCCGATAGGAGTGGTCCGTTTCAACGAGGATCTGCCCATTGAATTGGAACGGATCATTCACAAAGCGTTGGAGAAGGATCGCGATCTGCGCTATCAGCACGCCTCCGACATGCGCTCCGACTTGAAGCGTTTGGAGCGGGATACCCGAATTGAGAATGATCCCACCGTCTCCATCGACGCCGTCGTCGATGTAGCACCTTTATCCGGCCGTAGCGATGGAAGCTCTGCCGGCGTTGTCAGGGCACGTTCGGTCAGCGTAGCCAGTGGCCCACGAAGGCGTGCGACGGACTTGGAACCGGCTGGCCGAAGCAAGTGGGTGTGGTTACTCCCACTGCTGCTGGTGATCGTTGCCGCAGCCGGTGTTTGGTACTGGCATTCCCGCCAAGGCCAGGTGCTCACAGAAAAAGACACCATCGTCTTGGCGGATTTCAACAACACCACCGGCGAGCCTGTTTTCGACGCTGCGCTGAAGCAGGCTTTGACCGTTGACTTGGAACAATCGCCGTTCCTCAACGTGCTCTCCGATCAGAAGGTCGACGACCAGTTGCGCTTTATGGGGCATTCCCCCGACACCCGTCTCACCCAAGACATCGCCCAACAAGTCTGCCAAAGAACGGGCAGCAAAGCCATGCTCTTGGGCTCGATCTCGTCGCTGGGTAGCCACTATGCGATCGGGCTGAAGGCGATCAACTGCCGCACCGGCGACTCGCTCGGGAATGAGCAAGCCGAGGCTGGCAGTCGCGAGCAAGTGTTGAGCGCGCTGGGCAAGGCGGCGACGCAGTTGCGCGCCAAGCTTGGCGAGTCGCTGGCATCGCTGCAGAAGTACGACACTCCGGTCGAACAGGCGACCACGCCCTCGCTGGAGGCGTTGCAGGCCTACAGTCTCGGACTCAAGATGCAGAACACCCAGGGAGACGCCGCGGCCGTTCCGTTCTTCAAGCGCGCCATTGACCTGGATCCCAACTTCGCCATGGCGTACGCGCGTTTGGGAGTGGCCTACTTCAATCTCAATCAGCCCACCTTGGCCGCCGAAAATACCGCCAAGGCCTATGAACTTCGCGACCACACCAGCGCGAAAGAGAAGTTGTACATTACCTGCCACTATCACGATCTGGTCACTGGTGACGTTGACCAGACGATTGCTGCGTACCGCCTCCTGCGGCAGACCTATCCCCATGAAGAGTCTTCCTACACCAATTTGAATTCTGCCTATACCTATAGCGGACGGTACGAACAGGCTCTTGCGGAAGCGCAGAGCGCGTTGCAGGTGGATCCGAACGACGTCATCAACTACACCAACCTCGCCGGCACCTATCTCAACCTGAACCGCTTCAATGACATGAAGGCAGTACTGGAACAGGCGCAGGCCCGCCATTTGGTGAACCAGGCGATGATCTGGGACTTCTATGCGATGGCTTTCCTGCGTGGCGATTCGGAGGACATGACGCGCCATTTGGCGGCGGCCGTGGGCAAGCCGGGCATGGAAGATCAAATGCTCGCCATGCAATCCGATACCGACGCCTATTTTGGCCGACTGGAAAAGGCACGCGAGTCCACACGCTTGGCGCGAGCGTCTGCGTTGCGCGCAGGCTCTCAGGAGTCTGCAGCCCTCTGGCAGTTGGACGGCGCTCTCCACGAGGCTGAATTGGGCGATCCTCAGCGCGCGCGGCAGCAGGCTTCGGAAGCCATTGCTGCTGGATCGAGCAAGAACGCCCAGATCATGGCCGCCCTTGCCCTGGCGCGAAGCGGCGATCGCAAACGGGCGCAGTCGCTGGCTGATGACCTCAGCAAACAATTCCCCTCGGACACCTTCGTCAATGATTACTGGGTGCCCGCCATACGAGCAGCGATTGCCCTGGATGAGAAAAATCCCGGTGCTGCCCTTGACGCTTTGCAACTAGCAGCGCCTTATGAGTTGGGTTCGCCTCCTCCAGGAATAGCCTTTCTTTACCCGGTTTATCTGCGCGGACTGGCGCATCTGCAAGCGGGTGAAGGCAAGTTGGCCGAGGCCGAGTTTCAAAAGGTCCTCGACCATCGCGGCATCGTGCTGAACTTTCCCACCGCGGCCCTGGCGCATCTCCAGTTGGCCCGTGCCAAAGCCATGATCGGAGACAAGGATGGAGCCCGCGAAGCCTATCGCGACTTCCTAACGTTGTGGAAGAATGCCGACACCGACAATCCTGTCCTGCGCCAAGCCAAGGTGGAATACGAGAAGATGAAGTGAACTCGGAGTTGGTGACCTTCTCCAGCGCAGGCGCGGGTTTTTGTCTCAGTTGGAATCCTTCAAGCATCAAGCAGTGTCATCGCGGAACACGAGAGGGCCGCTCCCCGATATTACAAACTTCGAACTTGCACGAGACCGGGGACTGCAGCGACACGCTTCTGGTCGCGAAGGTCAACTGCAACCCGGCTGCCCGGGGTGGCGAAGCGGTATGTCATACCGGAAACCGGGCCCGTTACGGTCATCGCGGTTTTCCCGGTGTATTCGAAATATGCGACGCTAGTACGCTGCCTGCTGGCGAACGCTGGTGAAGTCTGAACCGCTCTACTGGTGGGGGACGACACTCTTGTCTGAGAGACGGCGATCCGATTCCTGCCGCAGCACATCACTAGGCTCCTTCTCTTCGAGATACATCGCCGGCGGCACTGATTCCGATGTTATTGTAGCGCGATGCAAAAGAATGGCTGCGCCGGACAGCGCCGGCCACAAAAGCAAACGCTCTTTCCAACTCTGGCCGATGACCCAGGCGAAGGGAATTGCAATCCAAAGGCTCAGGCAATAGAAACAGTCGAGCAAGAGTCCGAGGAATCCGCTGCCCAGAGATCGCCGGAACTTCACCAGCAAGTTCCAAGGACCATCCTCGGCGTGTAGCAGGTGAGTTACTCGCCACACGCCAAGAATCCCAAGTATCAGCCAGTAAAAGCGCATCCGTTTGGGCGTTTCAAAGTTTCGACCACCGGTGAGCCGGAGACGGGTGCGGTCGTTTCACACGACCACACCCGTTCCAATTCACGACTTGAAGACCGTAAAGCTCAGCTCAGTCAGGTTGTAGTAGCCACTATCGCCGTTTCCATAGTAGCAGTTGATGATGTTACGCTTGAACGCCCAGAGCTTTAGTTCGTAGCAGCAGGTTACGGGAAAGAGCGCCCCCACGGTGGTTTGCAGTGTGAGCGTCCCACCTTCCCAGTATGGTGCGGTGGCCCCCTGGTTGGGGAGCATCGTAAGCGCCGTACCGTAATCCGGTCCTATCTGGGCGGCGGGACCAATCCAACTCGAAGCAAGGCTTGCTCCGGGACCGGGCGAGAGAGTTCCGATCTCTACACCCCGACTCGGGTCAACTACACCGTTGGTTGAGCAGATTATGTCTATCACCAAATCCAGGCCGTAGTGACACTGAAGCGAATAGTACGCCAACATCTTATCGGGATCGTGGACCATGAAGTCAATTTCAACCGGGTCACTGTCCTTAGCCGTAATGTTGTCGCAAGCACCGACCGGTTGCCCATTGATCCTGACCGCGAAAATGTTGCAGTCCGGTTGAGTGGTGCACACGTGGACCGTACCGCCTCCGCAGGGATGATCCGTAGGATGTCCGGCGCCGGGTCCCACCGCTGGACGGTTATCGATGGTGATCACAACATAATTATCTTCCGGCTGTTCGATGCAGAGGGGCACCATCCGGTCATTGGGGCAGAAGGGCACGATCCGCTTATTGGAGAGGTCGCCCGCGTATCCGAGTCTGGTCCAGGCCTTCATACGCAGATAGTAGGTGCCATTCGCAAAGTTATTCACAGTTTGCCACCACATCAGTGCATCGTAGTAGCACCAGGCGCACTCAGCCCAACGGCCTACAACCACGGGATGGTTGGCCTCGTAATGCTGCCTGCTTTCAAAAACATTGCGCGGCCCGTCAGGCGAGTTGATGGGGGGGAACACGGGATTGAACTGGACGGGCACCAAGTTGAACATGGCGTCCCAATAACTACGAGCGAATCCTCCATTTGCCGCCGGCGGCATGGCTTGCCACGAAGCGAGATCGCATGGATTGGTTGACCACTCGAACTCGTAATAGTCGCCATCGAAACCGTCTCCAAGAGTAGCGCCGAGCAGCACGTTTTCGGAGAAGGGCCGGTCCCCGAATGGGCTACCGGGCGACGCAACTTCGGGACTATCGTACCCGATGGTCGCCGCGGCTGAGATGGCGCCCGGGTTGCCGCCAACCGAAGCGGAAGTTCTGTCGCAAATGTCAAACGGCAGTGTACAGTTGCCCGGAGGACAATCCGAGTCCTGGCAGGGCTGTACCTTGCAGCAGGCTTGATCGTTGGCGACCAGAGTGACGTTGAGTTGGTTGGGAATGTCCAAGCGCGCCTGCAGAACGGTTTCATCAAGAATTACGTTGTTTTGTCCGTTGCAATTCTGCGTGGCGCGGAAGATGATGTCCGCGTCGCAGTCCCACCAGGGCCACCACGGCCACCAGGGCCATACACGAAGACGTTCAAGTTCCTGCGAATATGGCAACTTTGCTAGCAGTTGCGTGCGCAGGGTCTCCAGAGTGCCCGGATGGATGGAAGCGCTGGCTCCTCCTCGCAAGGATTGAGGTGCAGCGAGCGCGAGGCTGCGCGATTGACCCGCAGTCGGGCCCAGCAAGGACTCGAAAACCCTAACATCAGGTGCGGGATCGGGGAGAGGAATCCTGCGTATTCCAGGGACCTTCTGCAAGATCGGAACGATCCGGTCCGCAAGAATGGGATCGACGCGCCAGATACGCCGCTCCCACCACCACCACCACCACCATCCGCAGCAGCGGCGGAAGCTGATCTGAAACGCACCATTGAGATCGGTGACAGCACAACCGACCTGGTCTTCGCTGAACCACCACCACCACCAGTCCACGTCGTACGCGCACACCGTCGCCCCCGGGAACAGGGCTGCCGTCGGCGCACACCAGTCGGCCTGTAATGGTGTACTCCCGGCACCACCACCACCACCACCACCAGAAATAGGCGGAGATCAAGATTGGGGAAAGCCGGAATGTGTTTTCCTTCCATCGGCTGGGAGGAACATCAACGCTGATGGTTTGCAGGTTCTTGAGCTCTTCTTCCGTTGCATTGTGAGGCCCGACGACTACTCGGACCCCACCTGGATTCCCTTCGAACGCAAGTGTCGCGTGGCCTTGTCCTTTCTCATTCAACTCGGCCACTGCTGAACTCGCGACTGCTCCGCTGCGGTTATAGGCCACGACCTTAACCGGGCGATCTGGTTTGAAATCTTTGATCCCGGATGCATCAAGCGGGACCTCAAGGACGAACTTGCCGGATTTTTCCGCCATGAAAGTACCTCCGCGGTGACTGGATTTAACAGTACTCGATGTTTGTGACACCAGTGCGTCCCGGCGTCGGTGCGCTAGCGCACATAGCGCGAGAAATTCACTGGCATGCGATACCTGAACGATTGCCAGGCACTAACGCGCCAAGCGCGCCCAACCACTAACGCGACAGTTTCAGTTTTCCTGGCTTGAATTGGGAGAGATTTTTTTGGACGAGCCGTATGCCCGATTCGAGAACGCCACGCTGAAGTATTTCCCTTGGCGAAAGGCAGAAATCCCTTTGTGGCTCATCGCACAGACAACCAAACTTGGCTCTGTTAGGAGAATGATGTGCGCTGGTAGAGCAAACCGTGACATCCGATCAAGAGCAGCGCTCGTACATTCTTGTGATTGAGGACGTGGAAGAGACGCGCTATGGGATAGAACGATTGCTCACCGCCAGCGGCTACCAGGTGAGTACAGCCAGAGATGAAGAGGAAGCGATTCAGAAAGCCAACCTTCACCCTCCTGATTTAATTCTCATCAGTCTGGGTCTGGATGCTGTTCAGGCACTTCCAGTCGCCAGGCGAATACGCGAGCGCGCCGGACTGGGCGAGGAAGTCCCGGTCGTCATCTTCTGTGTCGCAAGCCTAAATGAGGGTGATGAAGTGGCCGCCGGGTACAACGTTTATATGACTCGGCCTGACAATTTTGATCAGTTGAGAGCTTTTCTCAGCCGGCTGCTTCGAAAGCTGCCCTAGTCTCGCTGAATTGGGGTTTCCGCTTTCTGTCGAATAAGCGGTCGAATTCGTCTTCCACGATGCGGTAGCACTCACACACGCTCGACTCGAGCCCATTGCGATCCAGAATGCTGATATGACCGCGGCAGTAATGGATCAGCCCCGCGTCCTGCAGATGTCCAGCGGCTACCGTCACGCTCTCACGGCGTCCGCCGAGCATATTAGCGATCAGCTCCTGGGTCATGAGCAACTTCGAACGATCGTTCCGGTCGTGACACAGAAGCAACCAACGGCAGAGCCGCTGTTCCACGGAGTGCAGCCTGTTGCAGACTGCGGTTTGTGAAATCTGCGTGATAAGTGCCTGTGTGTATCGCAAAAGCAAATGTTGCAACGGCCCGCGATGCGCGAATTCTTCTCGCAACAGCTTGGCCGGTAACCTGAACGCTTCCCCGGCTACTGGGACGAGAGCTCTGCTGCAAGTTGATTCTCCCCCCAGAAAGAGCGCGACACCGAGGACACCTTCATTCCCCACCAGACCCATCTCCGCGGTTGAGCCATCTTGCGTGGTGTACAGCAGCGAAACAACGGAGTTCGTTGGAAAGTAGCAATACTCGATGCGTTCACCCGGCTCGTAAATTACCTGGCCCAGCGAGAATGTCACCGGCTGCAACTGAGGTAGCAGACGTTCACGCTCGCCAGGCTCTAGCGCGCATAAAAGATGATTCTGCGCGGGATTGGATACCGATATTGCCACAGGCATGGACAACTCCTGTCCGCCCCACGATCGCACTTTGTTGTTCGATCGGGCGTGCTAGGCGTCTTCGCTCTGGCCAGGAATAGAGCGACGACCCAACCTTTGGGTGACAAGGACTCGGAAGAAGCTATTGAGTGGGAAGAAGTTACACCCGCTCCCTTGCGGAAGTCAATGCCACCTAAGGGCCGCTTGTGAAACAACCGCTTGTTTCAAACAATGTCGCGTGGCAATTTACATGGTCGAGCTTCTGCTTTATCTGTGACTTAGAGTATGGGTGACAACGCTTTCTGAATTTGCATGCTAAAAAGATTGCCCAAAATCCAGCCCCCAATCGGTGTGGAGCAGGGCTGAATTGGTTTTAGCCAGAGGCATAAGAGAGCGTGTGAAAACCAAAGGTGGTATTTGCCAGTAGAATTTGCTGGCCGAGAATCCAGCCCTCAGGGCGAAATCCGAGCCCCCGCAGCCGGGGTCCCCAACGACCGCCGCTCTTGCCTTGTTGGGGTGGTTGAGGGACGACACCGTTCTCACAGACGTCAACCAGCCCTCCCCTGCACTGCAGCGCTTCTCCGGTGAAACTTTTGCCTCACTCGCCAATCTGATTAGTAAGCCTGTTCGTATCAGAGGTAAGATGCCCGACAACATCCACGAAGAACTGAAGCCACCTAACGTAGAGCCACCGACGGCCGATCAGGGCGAAGTCCAGGAGGACACCGCAAAGCAAGAAGAAGTCGCCGCCCCGGCCGTACTGCGTACTATCGGTCCGGCGGGCGAACAAGTGCGCCGCGTCACTTCCGCCGAACGCGGGCGCATGAATCGCCGCGAACTGCTCAAGCTGGTTCCGGTGTTGGCCTTGGGCGCGTTTGCCGTTCCCAAACTTCGTGACCCTCTTTTGAACGACGGACTTCACCTCAGCGACTGGGCCTCGGGAAAACTCTTCGGCCGCCACCGGCTGGCTCAGACCTTTCGCGATAGTGACGTAGTCCCCTTCCAGCGGTTCCCCTATAACTTCTATGACGTTGCCGACCCAGGAGTGGACCTGAACAGGTGGGCGCTAACGGTCGAGGGGCTGGTGCAGCGTCCCGGCGAGTACAAGCTTTCCCAGATTCAGGCATTGCCCAAAGTCACCCAGAACACCCGCCATGTCTGCGTGGAAGGTTGGGACGTGATCGGAAATTTCGGTGGCACGCGCGCCTCGGACTTTCTGCGATTGATCGGCGCCGATACCGGCGCCCGCTTTCTCGAGACCGAATGCGCGGATGGATATTACGAATCGATCGACATGGAGACCGTGCTCCATCCCCAGACGCTGTTTTGCTACGAAATGTACGGCAAGCCGCTGGACCGCGGACATGGGGCCCCGCTTCGCCTGCAAATGCCGACTAAAATCGGCTACAAGCAAGCGAAATATCTCGATACTATCCGTATCACCAACGTGTTGAGTGATGGCAAGCGCGGTTACTGGGAAGACCAGGGTTATAGCTGGTTCGGCGGTCTCTGAGGATTGCGCAAAATCGAGCCCCGAATGGGGCGAAAGAGCTTAGCCTAGCGCTTCAGCGCTGGGTGAGCAGTAAATGAGGCCGAGTCCCGTAGGGACGGCAGAAGTATTTATACAGACTTCTTTAGCCCCAGGTCACCTCGGTTTGAATTGTTCCCGGAGAGTTTCACTATGAACGCGCAAGAGCAAAACGTGACCGATGCCGCTTCGCTCACCATTGCTTACGAACATCCTTGGGTGGTGCGCTTTGCTCACTGGGTCAATGCGGTGGCTGTAGTGGTCCTGGTCGGCACCGGTCTCCAGATCTTCCGCGCCTTTCCCAGCTTTGGTCCCAAGATTCCTCAAGAAAACTTGATTGACGTTCCTAAGCTGATTACGCTCGGCGGCTGGCTCGGTGGCGCCTTGCAGTGGCACTTCACTTTCATGTGGATTTTCGTCGCCAGCGGTCTGATGTACGTGATCTACCAGATTGCCACCGGCCATTGGCGGCAGGTGCTGTTTACCCCGCGCGACATCAAGGGCGTCTGGCCGATGGCGCGCTACTACTTTTTCTTCGGTCCGAAACCGGCGGTTGACGCTGCCTATAACCCGCTCCAGAAGCTGGCTTACACTTCCACCATTTTCTTCGGCGTGCTCTCGACGCTGACCGGCATGGTGCTCTACAAACCAGTGCAGTTCTGGTGGCTGGCATGGTTGTTTGGCGGTTTTCATTTCACGCGTATCTGGCATTTTCTCTCCATGTGCGGATTCCTGGCCTTTATCCCCGGCCACCTCATCATGGTTTTGCTTCACGGCTGGAACAACTTCTATTCCATGGTTACCGGATGGAAGCGCGATCCCGAATATCTTGCGCTAACAGAAAAGAACTGACCAAAGATCGACACGGACGATCACGGATTTTCTTTTAGAGCGGTTTCGAGGTAGGTGTATCCGGGTAGAGCGGACCTAGGCCCGCGTCCAAGCCGTTGTAAATGGGTGGAGTCGGCTTCAATCCGACGACAGATGTGCCGAGCGCCCTCGACGAATTCGTCTCTTGGTATTTCTCTTTAACAATGCACGTTCTGGCTTGATCTGTGACCATCTGTGTCAATCCGTGGTTCAACGTTTTTCAAGCCGCTTATTAGCCGTCGCTGCGTTGATCGTGGCAATCAAATCAACCGTCGTGGGGACAGCTATGCCGTAGCGTTCACCTCCACGCACGATTGGCCCGCCGATCGCATCGACTTCGAGTTGCCGTCCTGCGGCGAGGTCTTTCTGCATGGAACTGCGCATGCCCGGCGGCAAACTGTCGAACGTCTCCTGCAGCTTCGAGACGTCAACCTCCGCCCCATCGGCCTTCGCCACTGCGCAGGCCTCGCCGACGGCCAGATCCAACTTTCCCTTCCAGGCCAGGTCCGCGTAGACCTCTCCCTTATTTTTTCCCGATGCTGAAGTCACCAAAGCTAATGGCGCCAGGAAGCACAGCTTGCTCCACAGCAACGTCTGTTCATTCTGCATGAACTGGCAGGAGAATCCGACATCAGTTAGGCGCTTGACGATAGGCCCCAGCAGGGGTTCAGCGCTGGCGGCAAGATTGAAGCGAACGAATGGCGACCGCTGCAAGAAGCGACCGGGCGCAACTCGTTCCGCCTCCACCGCAATGGTTGCTGGAATCACGTGGTCGTGGCCGTAGCGAGAACGCAGTGCCGCGATGTGGTCCACTCCGTTCAGCAGCGGAACCACGGTGTTGGGTACCGACTCCACGGCTTCCAGCGCGTCTTGCAGCTGATAGGTCTTAGTTGCGATCCATAGCACGTCGACGGGCTGCGTCAGTGTGGCCACGGCTTTCGCTGGCGCAGTGATCGTGCCGGACGGGCGTTCCAGAGACAGCTTATCAGGATAGCCTGCCAGTTTCTCCGGTCGCACGATCACCGTAACGTCTTCTCCAAGCGAGCCCAAAACCGCGCCTACAAGCCCGCCTATTGCCCCCGCCCCCAAGATCGCATGTCTCATCGCAGCGCCTCCGCAAAGACTATACGACAGTCAGTCGCAGGGCTGCAGTCACGGTTGGTAATGCAATGTGGCTGCGCCCAGAATCGGTCCGCCGTCCGAATCCTGGACCAACACTGCGATCTTGAGATTGGCGGCGTTCCAGCCGGAATGTCGCGAGACCTCGACCGTCTTCTCAAACGATCCGTTTTTCACGCTTCCCAGTTCCCGCAACTCGCGTACGACGGCCGCATGGTGCAGAGTTCGGCCGCTGTTCTCGCCGCCTCCGATCGCGGTGGTCAGTCCGTCCTCGGTCACAGCGAGAAACACATGCGAATGCGTTGACGCCGGAGCTTGCACCCCAATCTTCAGATGATCGCCCGCCTCCCACTGCAACGACACTTGCGCGGTTTTCCGCTCGGTCGAAGCCAACTGAAGGTTGCGTTTCAAAGCGGCAGCATCGTTTCCAACAAACTGCAGATGGCCGTCGACAATCATTTGTGGCGTGTACGGACCGTTTATGTGAAGGTGCTGTTCGTAATCGTTCTGCCGCTGGCTGAACTGGGCTGACGAGAAGCGATCGGCCCATCCATCGTGGTTCCAGTAGTCGACATGTTCGCCTAGGAGAATGAGATCGGCTCCGGGTGGAGTTTTCTGGCTTAGCTCCACTAGTAGCGCGTCGGCGGGCGGGCAACTGGAGCACCCCTCCGAGGTGAACAGCTCAACCACGACCGGAGCTTGTGCCCATACACGCGGGGCAAAGCACAGGCCGAAAACGATGGCCGCGACAAATGCGTGAAAAGCTTTTTTCATGCCACAGGATAGGACGCGCGAACCCGCAGTTTGATTCAGGCCAGAATAGGGATTCGGGCCGAGTCCCGTTCCTAGTTGGCGCGTAACTTTCTTAGTACTGACGAATCACAATACTGAATGTGGATAAAAGTTCCTGATCTAATAAGGCTCAATAGTCCGTGACTTCTGAAGCCCACAGTACGCGCCCTCTGACCGGCGGCCCACCTACTCGCGAGGCGGAACTGATCGCGCGCATTCTCGGCGGAGAGCGCGAACTGTTCCACGAGCTGGTCCAGCCGTACGAGAAGGGCGTATATTTTGCCGCGTTTTCCGTATTGCAGAACGAACAGGATGCCGAAGACGTGGCCCAGGAGACCGTGCTCAAGGCGTTGAGGGCCCTGCATATCTTCCGCGCTGAATCGAAGTTCAGCACCTGGCTGGTGTCAATCGCCATTAACGAAGCGCGAGCGCGATTGCGACATGGGCGCGTCCTGCAGTTCGAATCCATCGATCAAGCCCCGCAGGAAGACGACACTGGCTTCACCCCCGCCGTCATAACCGACTGGCGGGAAGTGCCGTTGCAAGCGCTGGAGCGCAAGGAGCTACGCGAACTGCTGCAGAAAGCGATGGCGAGTTTGCCGGAGATCTACCGCGAGGTGCTGCTCCTGCGTGATGTGGAGGAATTCAGTATCGCCGAAACTGCGGCAGCGCTGGGGGTAAACGCAGGCGTGGTAAAGACCCGGCTACTTCGCGCTCGCCTAATGATGCAGAAAATGCTAGCTCCGCAATTGTCGTCGAAGCGCAGTGGCCTGTTTGGCCTATTCAAGAGTAAGGCAGGTGGATCATGGTTTTGAATTGCAGGCACGTGTGGGATCAAATCTCGAACTACATCGACGACGATGTCGCACCCGAACTGCGTGAGGCCATCGAGCAGCACCTTGCCCACTGCCGCCATTGCGCCGCCGTCCTTGATTCCACGCGGAACATCCTCTATTTGATTGCCGATGACCGCACCTTCACCCTGCCCGTCGGTTACAGCGAGCGGCTGCATGCCCGTCTACAGAAGGAGATGGAAGCTGCCGGGTGATGGGTAATGCCGACCTTCGGATCTCCGTTGGTAGTTGTCGGATCACCGAGGAACCTCGAGAGAAACTAAGACTCCGTGCCCTCCGTGGCGAGTGATTCTTGAAGCATCCGCCCTACATCTCATGATGGAACCACGGATGTGTAATCACTTCCAGGACCACCAGCAAAAGCGTAAGGACCGCTGCCCAAAGTTGAAACCAGCGGCGCCTTCGCTGCGCCGGGGTAAACGGACGTATCCTCCAGGCTGCCGAAGGATTTCGCCGCAAGCGCTCCTCATTCCAAAGCAACAGCAGACTTATGGCGGCCCCAATCACTCCCAAGGCAAGTAGCGGTATGCGGATGGCACTACGGTGGAATCCGCGCGCCGGCCCGCCTGCCCCGGCAGCCAGCAAGGATGTGAACCCCAGCGCAACGCGCAACCCGCTGAGTCCAACCGCAGCCACACAAATGCTTTCCGCGGCCGCGAGCGCCAGCGAGCCCCAGGTCAAGAGCAAGCGTGCCGGTTTGGACGGTGATTTCTCGGAATCCGGTGGCTTCACGGTTGTGTACCCTAAGTGATGGTTGATTCAATAGTACAACGTGCAAGTTGCAACCCCAGATTGGCTGTAACTTTCGGGGAATTTGCGACTCTAACTCAATGAAAGAGCCTCGGAGCAAAGTCCGAGGGAGGATGGTTATGTTGAAGTCTCGCGTCAGTCGGTTAGTTTCTTTCGTATTGCTCTTAGCAGTCAGCTTTGCGAGTGCCTCCGAGAAGAGCGCGCCTCTGCCCAATCCCACCGTGGACGAATCCCTGTCTGCGAAAAGCGGCCAAGAGACTGCCGTTTTTGCCGGTGGATGCTTCTGGGGCGTGCAGGCGGTGTTTCAGCATGTGAAGGGTGTCATTAGCGCCACCTCGGGGTACTCAGGGGGCCCGTCCAGCGCCGCGGAATATGAGGTGGTCAGCACCGGAACCACCGGACATGCGGAGTCGGTCAAGGTTGTTTTCGACCCGGCGAAGCTCACCTACGGGCAGCTGCTCAAAGTGTTTTTCTCCGTCGCGCATGATCCTACGGAGTTGAACCGACAGGGCCCGGACACGGGGACGCAGTATCGCTCCGTCATCTTTTATAGCGGCGATCAACAGAAGCAAATCGCGCAGGCTTATATCGCCCAGTTGGACCAGGCCAAAGTCTTCCCGCATAAAATCGTTACCCAGGTGGTGCCACTGAAGGCGTTCTACCCGGCGGAGGCTTACCACCAGAACTATGCCACCCTTCATCCCGACAACCCGTACATCAAGTACAACGATTTACCCAAGGTGGCGAACCTTCAACAGCAGTTTCCCAATCTGTATCGCTCATCAATTACCGGGAACTGAGAAACTTCAAACTGGCAGGTTCATCCATATGAGTAACCGTCGAAACTTTCTCAAAACAGCTTTTCTATCGCTCTCTGGAGTAGCGTTCATGAGCATCTTTAAAGGTACGGAAGCCACCGCGGCGCCCGTCGCGGATTATGTCGAGGTTGTGGAGTTCAAGGACTCGGGAGAAAAGATCGGACCCGAGCGCGTCAAGAAAGTCGTCAAGACCGATGCCGAATGGCACGCACAATTAACGCCTGAGCAATTTAACGTCGCTCGGCAGAAGGGAACCGAGCTCGCCTTCACCGGCCAGTACTGGGACTTGCACGCCAAGGGGATTTTCCGTTGCGTATGCTGCAAGAACGCGCTCTTCAGTTCGGCGACCAAGTTCGACTCGGGTACCGGTTGGCCCAGCTTCTGGGCTCCCATCGCGAAAGAGAACGTCAAGGTCAACACCGATCGCAGCCTCGGCATGACGCGCTCAGAAGTGTTGTGTGTCGAATGTGACGCGCACTTGGGCCATGTCTTCGATGACGGCCCCAAGCCCACAGGCTTGCGTTACTGCATGAACTCCGCGTCGCTCGATTTTGTAAAGTAGGATTTTCAGGTTCCAACTTTCGCAGTCTGACACTCCGAAACTCGCATCTGGGGTGCCCGTTCTAGCCCTCTTTTGGCTAGGGCGGGGCAGTTCATTGTTTCATGAGTTTCACTCGTGGTATCGCGTTGTCATCCTGAACGAGGCCTCGCCCTCGTTCTTGTTTCGCGAGTTCAACTCTCGGCTGCCCTCCTACGCGCTGCCTTCATCCCTGCTAGACTCAAGATTCATGTCTGAAGCGACCAACTCTCTGTCGCAAGCCTCCTCCGCGTACCTGCGCTCGGCAATGCATCAGCCTATCCAATGGCACGAGTGGGGCGAGGAAGCCTTCGCCAAAGCGCAAAGCGAGAACAAGCCCATCCTGCTCGACATCGGGGCGGTGTGGTGTCACTGGTGTCACGTTATGGACCGCGAATCCTACGAGAGCGCCGCCACCGCCGAGATCATCAACCAGCAATTCATCGCGGTCAAGGTCGATCGCGACGAGCGCCCCGATGTGGACAGTCGTTATCAGCTCGCCGTGTCGGCGATCTCCGGCACAGGCGGCTGGCCGCTGACGGTATTTCTGACTCCTGATGGCCATCCCTTTTACGGCGGCACCTACTTCCCGCCCGATGATCGCTGGGGCCGGCCCAGCTTCAAAAAGATTCTGCTGGCAATTGCGGACGCCTATCGTGAGCGCCGCGACGAAGTGCTGAAATCCGCCGACGAAACCATGAGCATGCTGGCCAGCGCCGAAGGCTATGCCGGGCGTCAAACCGAGCTTTCGCCGCGACTGGTTGGTATCATGGTGCAGTCGGCGCTGCCCATTTTTGACGCGAAGAACGGCGGCTTCGGCAGTGCACCAAAGTTTCCCCACCCTGCTTCGCTCGATCTCCTGATGGATTGGTACGTGCGCACCCGGGAAGAGCGCGTCGCCACCGTCGTCACCACCACGCTCACGAAGATGGCGCAAGGCGGCGTGTACGACCAGCTCGCGGGAGGCTTTCATCGCTACTCGGTCGATGAGCGCTGGATTGTGCCGCACTTCGAGAAGATGTCGTACGACAATTCCGAGCTACTGAAGAATTACGTCCACGCTTATCAGGTGTTCGGCTATGAGTTCTACGCGCACGTGGCCCGCGACATCGTTCGCTGGATGGATGAGTGGCTCAGCGACCGCGAGCGCGGCGGCTTCTACGCCTCGCAAGACGCCGATATTAATCTTGATGACGATGGCGACTACTTCACCTGGACTGTTGAAGAGGCCAAGGCAGTCTTGACTGACGAAGAATTTGAGGCAGCCGCACTGCATTTCGATATCGAAGAAGCTGGCGAGATGCATCACAACCCGGCCAAGAACGTGTTGTGGATACACGCGCTGCCCGAGGAAGTTGCATCGCGCATGGGCATCGACATCAGCAAGGCGCTTGACCTGCTCGCGTCGGCGAAGACTAAGCTCTACGCCGCGCGCCTAAGGCGGCCGACGCCTTTCGTCGACAAGACCGTCTATGTCAACTGGAACGCAATGTGCGTTTCCGCTTACTTGCAGGCCGCCCAAGTCCTCGACCTCGATTGCACCCGCAAGTTTGCGTTGCGCTCGCTCGATCGCATTTTGTCGGAAGCCTGGGACGCGCAGCGTGGCCTCGCGCACGTCATCGCCTACAGCGACCTCAACGCTGCACCACGCTTCGTGCGCGGCCTGCTCGACGACTATGCCTTCACCACGCTGGCTTGCCTCGACGCGTATGAAGTCACCGGCGCCATGAGCTATTTCAAGTTCGCGCAGCAGATCGCCGATGAAATGGTCCGCCGTTTTGGCGATCCCACATCAGGCGGCTTCTTCGATACCGAAGCCACTCTGGAAGACAAGCTTCAGCTCGGCGCGCTTTCGGCGCGGCGCAAGCCGTTTCAGGATGCGCCTACTCCAGCCGGCAACCCGAGCGCGGCAATTGCGCTGTTGCGCCTGCATGCTTACACTAACGATCCGAAGTATCGCGACAAAGCAGAAGACACACTCCAAGTCTTTGCTGCAATGGCGGAGCAGTTTGGTATTTACGCCGGCACCTACGGGATCGCGGCCACGTGGATGTCGCGGCCGCACACGCAAGCGGTCATTGTCGGCGAAGACCAGAAGGCAGCAGAGCTTTTGAAGGCCGCCGCCGCTCCATTCGCGGTCAACAAGTCGGTCGTCCACCTGACTGACAGCGAAGCCGTTGCGCAAAACTTGCCGCCAGTGCTGGCGGAAACCATCCCGAACCTGCCTGCCCTCAAGGCAAAAGAATCGCTGGCGATTGTGTGCACGAATTTCGCGTGCCGCCCACCTGTCGAGAGCGTGGACGAGTTGTCAGCCATGTTACGGGACGCGATCTCCAGTTCGTAAGGGTTATGAGAAATTTGCCGATAAACGAATCAGCGGTGACAGCCCGCCAGCCACAGGGTCGGGTAAGACAGCCCACGGCTGAGTTGAAGGACATGGGCGACGCGAACCTGTGTCGCCCATGAAGACTCCACGAGCGTTTAGATACCATTCCAACCTTAGGACACTCATCTTGCCTCGCAAACTGAAAAAGAAGACATCCTCCAAAACGATTGGCGCTGTTAAGCAATTGCGCAACTCTTTGACCGCTCGCAGCACTGTCTCTAAAAAGAGCCCGGTGAAAACGCCCAAGAGAACTATCAGCCGAAAGAAAGCCGCCGGCTTTCACGGTGGCAGCTACGTCACCCCAAAAGGCAACGTATCCATCGGAATCCCCGCCTTCTGGACGCTCCGTCAGACTAACGATGATCTGGAGGTGGAGAGTCCATCGTGCAAGACTTCAGTAATCGTGACCGCGTTTCAGCGGGAGAACGGCTTGGCAAAACTCGACGCGCGCGAATACCTGGAGCACTTTCTCCAAAGCGCGTCCATGAAGGGGCGGGCCGATGCTGGGAAGAGCGGACCCTCGCGCGCGCAATCGCGCTTCCGCGATCCGGAAGGCGACCACTGGCAGATCGAAGTTCTCACCAACGGAGACACGTTGCTGCTGGCCACATTGAACAGCAGCCTCCATCCGCGCTCGCAAGAGCCACGGGTGGGGGCTGAAATTCTGGCGACGATTACGATCAATGGGAAGTAGCGATGCCTGAGGTGGTTGTTTCAGAACACACCGCGCATCCTTCGGATCGATTTCGCTTAGGCTGGCACACGGCTGAAAGACTCCGCCGGCGTGATTTGAAGGGGGACGGCTTCAGACGCTCCTAGAAAAGGTTTCAGCCCCTGTTTTGAAGGGGCGCACCTTCAGGTGCGCCGTATAAGTCCCTTTATTTTTCTTGGTCATCCCGAGCGACTTTGGTCGTGAGAGATCTGCTTTTCAATACGCCTCGTCCAATAGTTCCACCACGTGCGCCACTCGGCTGTTCAGGCCTCTGCGTTTTGCTCCGGCGCTGAGCTGTAATATGCAGCCGACATTCGCGGTGGCCACAATCTCGGGCTCGACGCTGGCGATATACTCCATCTTCTCGTCGAGAATCTTCATCGAGATTTTGTTTTGTGCGACGTTGTATACCCCGGCGCTGCCGCAGCACGAATCGGGACGCGGCGACTCCACCAGCTCCGCGCCGATGAACTTCAGCAACTGCCGTGGCGCACTGCGTACGCCTTGCGCGTGCGCCAGGTGGCACGGATCCTGATAGGTAACGCGCGCCTTCAACTTGTGCGCTGGCTCGACCAGACCAACTTGCGCAAGATACTCGCTGATGTCGCGGACCTTCACGACAAACTGCTGGGCTCGCTCCGCGTATTCAGGATCGTGCTCCAGCAATGAAGCATATTCTTTCATGACCGAACCGCAGCCAGCGCCGTTGGTCACGATCGCGTCGAACTCGGGCTTGAGCATGCCATCGATGTTGCGACGCGCCATGGTGCGCGATTGCTCGAGGTATCCCGCGTGCAGGTGCAAAGCTCCGCAACAACTCTGACTTTGTGGGATGTGGACTTCGATGCCATTCCTGGTCAGAACGCGAATCGTCGCGCGATTCAGTTCCGCGAACGCCACACTGCCGATGCAGCCTATAAGCAAAGCCACACGTCCACGCTGTACACCTTCAGCGGGATACACGCGGCCGAGATCGGCGAACGAGAAATCGCTATCCATGCGCGGCGAGAGCGCGTCCAATTCGGCGACTCCCAACGTCTTCAGCAATCCGCTGCCGCGTGCCAAGCTTTGCAGTCCCGAGCGCTGATAGAAGCGCACCACCCGCGCATTCCGCGCCAGCCGGCTAAACGACGGCAGCACCTTCCCGTAGAAGTGTGACCGCACTTTGCGTTGCAGCCAGCTGCGCTGGTAGTTCTCTTCGATCTGCGAGCGGGCGCGCTCCAGCAAACTTCCGTA
Organism: uncultured Acidobacteriaceae bacterium; assembly: GCA_963794545.1. Taxonomy (GTDB): domain Bacteria; phylum Acidobacteriota; class Terriglobia; order Terriglobales; family Acidobacteriaceae; genus Bog-257. The sequence goes on along the minus strand of CAWCEH010000003.1, from coordinate 272,220 downwards.
CGGCACGCCCGAGGGACAAGCCGTCTGGCAATTCAGGCAGCCGAGGCAGCGGTCAATATGGGTAACGAAGGAATCGCCCAGCGCCAATCGGCCCTCATCAACCTGTACCATTTGATAAATGCGCCCGCGCGGCGAATCCATCTCGGTTCCCAGCGCGCGGTAGGTGGGGCATTGGTCCAGGCACAAACCGCAGTGGACACACTTCGAGTACAGGTCCCACGTGGGTTTCTCGCCTGCCGAGAAATTGGAGACCGGCTTTTCCGCCACTGCAGTCGCGTCTGTCAGAAGAAGAACCTCCCACGGTTCAGAATGTCCCTAGGGTCGAGCGCCATCTTCACCGCGCGCATACTCTCCAGGTGCGTTGGCGTTGGTCCCCAGGCGCTGACGTGATGCCGCGACTCCGACGGGCAGCGAAGCACCGCCATGCTCACATCATGCGGCAAATGGTTGCGCAATCCCGAAACCGCATTAACGAAACTCACCAGCGAGACTTCGGCCTCCGGCGCTTGCCACAGGCTTACCAGCAAATGACCAATTCCCACTCTGCCGATGGCCGCGAAAGAGAAGCGATTTGATTTCGCGACGGCTGACAACTCGCTGAGGACCGGTTGAACGTCACACACCGGCAGCGTCATCGAGATCAACAGAGAATGCGGATGCTGCTCGACGGCGATAGGCGAAAAATCGTCCAGGGCCCGCCATAAATCGCGTTCACGGTTGCCTTCGATCTCGCGGGAGATTGCCGCTCCGAGTTCTGCCCGATAGCGAGCCAACACCGCATCGCTGCCGGTCGCGCGAACCAGGATGGACCATGCCCCGGCGTCCACTTTGTCTGAAGCCCCCAGCAGCCCAGGCGCTTCGGGTGAAACAATCTCCAGGCAGATGGGCGCGAGTGGAGAGCGCAGTACGCGGTTGCGGAATTCGATCGCTTCCGCGGAATTGCGAAACCCGGTGGCGAAAGTCCGCGTCTGGCGAGGAGCCGGGAAGAGCTTGAAGCTGGCGCTGGTGATGACTCCCAACGTGCCCTGGCTACCGATGAACAGCTTCATCATGTCGTACCCGGCGACGTTCTTTACCACCCGGCCACCCCCCTTGGCTTTACGCCCGTCGCCCGTTACAAAGCGTACGCCGATACAGTAATCACGTAGGCCGCCGTAGCCGTGACGCAGCGGGCCGTACAGTCCCGTGGCCAGCAGTCCACCGACGGTGCACCTTTCGGGCTGCGCGGGGTCGCCGGCAAAGAACAGGCCGTTATTAGCGACCATCGCCGATAGGCGCGCGACTGTGCAACCTGCCCCGATGCCGACGGTGAGATCGCCGACATCGTAATGCTGCACTTCGGTGAGGCGCGAGGTAAAGAGGAGAACATCGACTTGGGGCGGCAGATTTCCAGTTTGCTGCTGGGTGAAGCCCCCGGCGGGGACCACACTCAAGCCATGCTCATTGGCAAAGCGCAGAATGAAGGCAACCTCGTCGGCCGAAGCTGGCGTGACCGCAAGTGCCGGAGCAACGCCCAGAATGTTCCACGCTTCCAATTCCGCAAGGTCTTCCGTGACATGTTGCGTTCCGCAAATGGCGCGGAACTCGGCCGCAAAACGAGTAGCTGTCGTCGCGGTGCTCACAGTCCCTCCTGCATCAGCACCGGGTTCTGCGTTGGACCGGAGATCTCGCGGCACATGCGCGGCGTGGGAAAGATCTTCTGCGGGTTCAGTACATCATTGGGATTGAAAGCGTTGCGCAGGCTGATCATCACGTCGAGATCCTCGTCAGTGAATAGCAACGGCATTAGATCGCGCTTCTCCAAACCAACGCCATGTTCGCCGGTGATGGAACCGCCCGCGTCAATGCAGAACTGTAGGATTTCCCGGCTGGCTAACTGGACACGCCGAAGCTGATCGCGATCGCGGATATCAAAAAGGATCAGGGGATGAAGATTGCCGTCTCCTGCGTGGAAAATGTTGCCGATGATTAAGTCGTATTTCTTGGAGACATTCCCAATGTGCCGCATTACGGCGGGTATCTGACTGCGTGGGACCACGCCGTCCTGCGTGTAGTACGATGGGGTGACACGGCCGAGCGCCGCAAAAGCCATCTTCCGGCCCTTCCATAACAGTGCGCGCTCCTCTTCGTCCTTGGCGCGCCGCACCTCGCGCGCCTTCTGACCCACACAGACCTCCGCCACCGCTACAGCCTGCTCTTCGACGGCCTCGCGTAATCCTTCCAGTTCGATCAGCAGGACCGCACCCGCATCCAACGGGTAGCCGGCGTGGCAAAACGCTTCCACCGTACGCAAGGTCCATCCATCCAGCATTTCCAGCGCGGCAGGTGTAATACCTGCAGCCGTAATCGCAGAAACCGTTAGCGCTGCGTCGTCCACCGACTCGAAGACGCCGAGCAAGGTCGCAATCTTCTCCGGCTTGCGCAGCAACTTCACCGTAATGGCGGTGGTGATGCCTACGGTCCCTTCGGACCCCACGAAAAAGCCGGTCATGTCGTAACCGTAAGACTCAGCAGCCTTGCCACCGAAATGCACAACCTCTCCGCTCGGCAGCACCACTTCCACTCCAGTGACGTGGTTCACGGTGACGCCATGCATCAGGGTATGCGGCCCGCCCGAGTTTTCGGCAACGTTGCCGCCGATGGTGCACGCTTTCTGGCTGGAGGGATCGGGCGCGAAATACAGCCCGAGGTGTGCCACATGCTCCGAGAGTTGAAGGTTGACTACGCCCGGCTGCACCACCGCGCGCTGGTTCTCGGCGTCAACTTCGAGAATGCGGTTCATGCGCGAGAAGGCGATCACGATGCCGCCCTCCGTCGGAATCGAGCCTCCGCTCAGTCCGGTGCCGGCTCCGCGTGCGACCACGGCGACGTTCTCAGCCGTGGCGAGCCGCATGATTTGGGAAACCTGCTCCCTGTTCTGCGGGAAAACCACCGCGCCCGGTGTGCTCTTCCGGATGCCAGCGTCGTACTCGTACAGCATCAGGTCTTCGGGGCGGCCCAGGACGGCATCGCGTCCGGCGATCTTGCGGAGATGATCGACAAGGCCGGGTAAGTTCACAGGCAAGTGTAGCACCGCCGTCGAGCGCTTCGACAACCGTATTCTCAGCTGGAGGACGTCTGAATGTAGGCGCGCATCGACTCGGCTTCAATGGACTTCTCGTCGAGATGGCAGCGCAGTAAATCGCGCAACGAGAGAAAGCCAACCAGCATGGGCCCGTCGCAAACCGGCAAATGACGAATGGTGTAGGTCTGCATCAGGCACATGGCTTCCTCAGAGTTAGTGCTGGGAGTTACCGTGCGCAGGTCCGTGCTCATCACCTCGGCGATATAGGTGGACAGCGGGTCGCGGCCTTCCGTCACCACACGCCGCATAAGGTCGCGCTCCGAGAAGATTCCGACTAATTGCGTGCCGTCGAGTACCGGAACTGCGCCCACGTTGCATTCCACCATGTAATGGACGGCCTCAGAGACGGTCTGGTCGGGCTGGACGTAGTGAATTGTGCGATTGCTCAGCAGCTCCCGGATGGTCGCCATAGCGCCTCCCTTCAAGATCACATCCGGCGAGGCTTACCCTCCGTGCGCTCGACGGACCAATTCTTTGGCTCTCCGACGCCGGTGAATTCGCAGGTCGCGACTTCTATCCGGTTCCCTGGGGCGAGCCTGACCCTTGGGAGCGTGGGGCGCAAGCGAGTATAGTCCGACGGCCGACCCGATGTGAAGCGGAATTTCAGGCCGCGCGAACTGAAAAGCCAAGGCCGAAGAGACCGCTGCAACGACCGTGGACAGCGTCGTCGCGTAGAGACGGCAGAACCTCTTTAGTGTTTGCGAGGCCCAAATGAGGTTCAACGAATGGCAGTTGTCGCTGCACCCAACAAAACGGCTTCAAACGCCTTCCATAAGCCGTTCGAAGCCGTGAGTATTGCAACGCGTCTAATTCGCAATGAGCCAGGTTCGACGATTGAAACTAGAGCGCGTTTTTTAGTTATGCCTGCTTCTTCTGCTGGTCCTTGTTGAACTGGTCGCGGTCGGATTGCGGATTCTTCTGCTGGCCGCTCTGCTGTTGCCCGCCCCGATGTTGCCCACCCTCCTGGCTCGGGTTCTGCTGGTTAGGGTTGTTCTTCTTCCAATCGTCCTGCTGCGTCCCTTGTTTCTGCTTGTCGCTGTACTGATCTGACATGTGTTCTCCTTATTGGACTGCTCTCTGTCAGATGGGCCCGCTGCGGCGCGAGATGCCTCCCGCGTACGCCAGGTGTGCCGCGCGTTTTTTTGCTGAATCAGGCAACCTCTCCCGCGTCCGGCGAAGCCAAGCCAGGATGCCAGACAACGGACCCGACGATTACTCGCTACAATGAGTTATGCACAACTATCGTCTGGTAAGAGATCGCTCGGCTGTACAGGTTTTTGTGGATGGAATAGCCAAAGTAACGGTCGACGCAAATCAAAGAAATGAATTGCGCAACTACATGGTTTCAACCGGCCTCACACCCGACGAGGTCAACCAGAAAGTCCACGAACTATATATAACCAATACCACGGAATTCACCACCAGCCGTTGATCGCCGTGCGGCCCAAATCCGCGTTCCCGCTGGGTGCCCATCCTTTCGGCATTTTTGCGAAAGGGTGAGACCGAAATGCCAGATCCAGCCGTCCTTCTGTCATCGCGCGTATCAGATAGGACTGCGATCCATTCATAGGCATGAACCCTTTTGATCTGTCATCCTGAGCGGAGAGAGCGAAGCGAACGGAGTCGAAGGATCTGCGGTGGGCATGCAAGGTATGCCATTATGAGACCCTTTATTGTTGTCATCCGAGCCGGCTTCAAAGGCCGCTGAAAAACTCTGGGGAATTCTCTTAGTGGGAGTGTTTTCAGCAATCTTCAGCCGACGACAGGCCGGCTCTTCGGCCTTTCACGCCACCGCCTTTCGCGAGCCCGCTACCAGCAACACCACTCCGGCAGCACAAAGCACGCCTCCGACTGCGGGTGGCAGCTTTTCGTCGTGGTGGGTGGTAATGCCAACGGAAGTGTCTCCGACCTTGACACCATGGGAATGGCTGGTTGGAAAAGGCACGACGAATGAAAGAATTCCCAGCACGAGTACGACAACTCCAATCCACGCTAACGGACGCATAGTCCTCCCTTGTCATAGTTAGGATGCATTTGCCACCGCTCCGTATGCCCGGCCGATTTGAGCGGCGTATCCGTTACCGGGCATCTTCTTTCGAGCCTACCTCGATTAGCCGCTTGGTCATCAGCACCAGTCCCAGGATCTGCGTCCATTCCGAAACGATATTGCCCACGACCTGTCCCCAGCGGCTATTCGGACGCATCTCCCTGAACGCGATCACCCAGCCGATGCCCGTCACCAGCAGAAACAAGGTCAGCGAATGTTCGCGTACGAATTCCGTTATCGCTGACGGCACTTTGCCCTTGGGTTGCTTGCTCTCGGACGAGCCCTTTTCGTACAGATACTTGGTCATGATGACAGTCACGAACACGCCCGTCCAGTCCGCGATGGCGTTGCCGAAAAATGAACCGAGATGCGTGTCGGGGTTCGACAGGCAATAGAGCACGATCAACAGGATCACCACTCCCAGCGCGGTCAGGCTCAGCGAGTGTTTCTGCAGAAATTGTTTCGGGGTACGGGGTCGCTTCATGGAACTACTCTACTAAAGCCCGCCTCACGAATTTGCCATCTGCTGGTGGGAGCCCCAACTTCAGCGGGGAGAAGCGGTCGATTTTGAAATGGGCTTTGGCCCTGGGTTTTCGAGGTCCGAAGCAAACGCGCGTGATGCACGGGGGCCTATCTTTCGCTACAGCCGTTGGCACAAAGGGTGGAAGGGACCTCGAACGCCGAAGTAGTTGGCACCGGGCGAACCACCCAGCGGCGTGACCTTTACATCAGCCCCGGCATTCGTTGGGCTTACAACTTCAAGAGTGGTTTGCAGATCGTTCCCGGCGTTGGACTACCTGTGGGGGTCGGCCCCAGCGGCGGACAGATGGGCATGATCTTCTACTTGAGTTTCGAACATCCCTATAAGCTGGCACATTCGCGATGAACTTCTGCGTGCGGTGCCTCGCGTCTCGGCAATACGCTATCCTTCGGAGATGGACGTTTTCGCCCTCACTCGCAAGCTGATCGATATTGAGTCCACCACCGGCCAGGAAGCCGCGGTCGCGGAGGCACTCGCCCTTGAGCTGACGCAACTTGGCTATAACGTTGAGCGCATGAAGGTCGAAGGCGATCGTTCCAACCTATGGGCGACCCATCCCGGCCATCCTCAGCCGGAGCTGGTGCTCTCCACCCACATGGATACCGTGCCGCCCTTCGTCCCGTCTTCCGAGACCGACGACCGCATTTACGGACGCGGCTCATGCGACGCCAAAGGCATCATCGTCGCTCAGATTGCGGCCTCCGAAAAACTGAAGCGCCAAGGTGTCCACGTGGGCCTGCTCTTTCTTGTCGGCGAAGAGCGCGACAGCCAGGGCGCGCAAACCGCGAACCAGCAGCCGCGTGGAGCCAGGTTCCTGATCAACGGCGAGCCCACGGAGAACAAGCTGGCGGTGGCGTCAAAAGGCACGCTGCGCGTCGAACTGGTGGCGCGCGGCAAGATGGCGCACTCGGCCTATCCCGAACTCGGCGAGTCGGCCATCGAAAAGTTGCTCGACGCTCTGGAAAATGTTCGCAAGCTCGATCTGCCCAGCAATCCCAAGGCCGGTCCGTGCACCATGAACATCGGCCTCATCGAAGGAGGTCGCGCACCTAACGTCATTCCCGACCACGCTCGCGCACACCTACTCTTTCGACTCGTCGGCTCGGCGCAAGAGTTGCGCCAGCAAATAACATACGCGGTTGCCGGAAAAGCCGAAGCCGAATTCAAACTCGAGATCCCCTACATGGAACTTGGCACCGTGCCCGGAATCGAGACCATGGTCGCCGCCTTTACCACCGACATTCCGGCGTTGACGAATTGGGGTACGCCGCTGCTGATTGGTCCCGGCTCCATTCACGTCGCCCACACCGAAGGCGAGTACATCGAGAAGCGCCAGTTGCTCGAGGCGATCGATCTGTACGCGCGCATCGCGCGCGAGTTGTGCGGATCATCCCCAAAAGCTCATTGAAAGCCTCCGATCCAGCACGAAAAGATTGTTTCTTGCTGTATTTTTCTGAGATATACTTTTCGGCCTCACTCAGCACCGCTCGCGGACAGCGAGTTTCTAGAGCAAGCGCGGAAACAGTTCGCGACCATCTCTGCTGAGGCACAGCATTTCGATCCTTACGATACGAAAGGATGCGCCATGCCCAGTACCGCGATTGTCGATGTGGCCATTGGAATAGCGTTCGTCTACTTGTTTTTCAGCCTGGTTTGTTCGGTGGTGAACGAGGGTATCGCTGGATTCCTCTCTCTGCGCGCCAAGAACCTTGTCGCCGGGATCACCAGCCTGTTTTCGGAGAGTAAAACCGCGGATGGTAGGCAATTTGTACAAGCAATCTACGATCATGGCCTGGTGCGGGGACTCTTCAAGGACCCTCCAGCAACAGCAGCGGGAGCCGCGACGAGCATCGAATCTGAGCTGTCAAAGGCCGCGCAGAAACTCAAGAAGGTATCTCTCCCCGCGTACATTCCCTCGGGCACCTTTGCCACTGCGCTCATCGATACCATCGCGCCACCCAGCGCGATGGCTCCGCGTTCCCTGGATGACGTTCGTAAGGGCATCACGGCTCTCCCAGATAACCTGACGAAAGAAGCTCTGATGAGCTTGGCAGCGAGCACGAAGAGCGAACTGCCCGAGTTCCAGCAGAAGGTCGAGGCCTGGTATAACGCCTCGATGGACCGCGCATCGGGATGGTACAAGCGCAAGGCGCAAAGGTTCCTGCTGGCCATCGCGTTGGTGGTAACGCTCGCCTTGAATGTCGACACCCTTCACATAGCGGTAACACTCTGGAACAATCCCGTCGCGCGCCAGGCCACGGTTGACCTCGCGCAAAAGTACGCTGAGGCGAATCCCGTCAAGGCCGCAAGTGAATCCGGTACAACTGCACAGGGAGCGACTCCAGACAAAGCTACGGAACAGAAACTCCTCGCTCAGGCGACAACCCTCTCCAATTTGGGAAAGGAGCTTCCCGTACCATTCGGCTGGTCATCGCCAACAGCCGGGCAACCGGGCGCGCCAGAACCGAGGGGCAAACCCTTGTTGAATGGTTTCGAAAAGCTAATCGGCTGGGCTATTACCGTCCTGGCCCTGTCGCTCGGAGCGCCATTCTGGTTCGACGTGCTGAACAAGTTTATGGTCGTGAGATCAACGATCAAGCCGCAGGAGAAGAGTCAACCGGAGAAGAGCAAGGACGCGTAGGCAGGTTCACGGAGGGTGCCCTCCTCCTCGCCGGCGGACGAGGAAGGGCACCCGATAAGATCATCTATTCCGGCCGGTCGATCTGCGCGCGCTGCAGTGTGTCCGAGTAATCCACGTACACAGACTTCCACTCGGTGTAGAAATCAATCGCGCCGATACCGCCTTCGCGGTGACCGTTGCCCGTGGCCTTGGTGCCGCCAAACGGGAGATGCACCTCAGCGCCAATCGTGGGCGCGTTGATGTAAGTTATTCCGGCGTATAAATCGCGCATCGCCGTGAACGCCTTGTTTACATCCTTGGTATAGATGGACGACGACAGGCCGTACTCGATGTCATTGGCGATCTCGATCGCATTCTCCAACCCATCGCACGCGATGATGGAAACCACCGGCCCGAAGATCTCTTCCTGCGCAATGCGCATCTTGGGATCGACATCGGCGAACACGGTGGGCGCAACGAACCAGCCGTGGTTATAAGCGTCACCTTCCAGGCGATGTCCGCCGCACAGCATCTTCGCGCCTTCATCCTTGCCAATTTTGATGTACTTCAGGTCAGTCTCCATCTGGCTGGAGTTGACCGCCGGGCCCATGTCCACGCTCTCGTCGAGACCGTTGCCCACCTTCAGCTTCTTCGCGCGCGCTACCAATTCGTCGACGAACTTCTTGTACACGCCTTTCTGCACGATGATGCGGCTGGTCGCGGTGCAGCGCTGACCGGTGGTGCCGAACGCGCCCCAGAGCGCGCCTTCCAGCGCCAGGTCGAGGTTTGCATCGTCGAGCACGATCATCGGGTTCTTGCCGCCGAGTTCCAGCGAGCAATGCTTGAAGCTCTTGGCGGCTTCCTGTCCCACAATGCGCCCCACCGCCGTCGACCCCGTGAGCGAAACCGCGCGCACCTCCGGATGCTCGGTCATCGGCGTGCCGACTTCGCCGCCGAATCCGGTGACGATGTTCACGACACCCGCTGGAATGCCGGCATCATGGAGAGTCTTCACGAAGTTCAACGTGGAGAGTGGTGTGTCCTGCGCAGGCTTGATCACAGTAGTGTTGCCGGCGACCAGCGCTGGGAACAGTTTCCACGACGGGATCGCCATGGGAAAGTTCCACGGCGTGATCATGGCGCAGACGCCCAGGGGCTGGCGGATGGCCATGGCGAACTTGTTGGGCAGCTCCGACGGCACGGTTGGCCCGAACAGACGGCGGCCCTCACCGGCGGTGTAGTAGCCGCAGTCGATGGCTTCCTGCACGTCGCCGCGGGTCTCCTTGATCACCTTGCCCATCTCGCGGGTCATGTCGCGCGCGTATTCTTCCTTGCGCGCAATCAGCAGCTCGGACGCCTTGTACAGCATCTCGGCGCGGCGCGGCGCCGGTACCAGACGCCACTTCTTGAACGCCTGTCTGGCGGTCTCGATGGCGTGGTCCACGTCTTCCTTGCCCGATTTCTGGAAAATGCCGACCACTTCGCGGGTGTCGGCGGGGTTAAGGTTCTCAAAGGTGCGACCGGTGCGGCTCTCGACCCACTCGCCGCCAATAAAGTTCTTGAAGACCTTAGTTTTAGCGGCGGGGTGAACGCCTGCCGGTTTCTGTTCCATAGTAGCCATAAGATTGCCCTCCGCAGCGAACTGCAAACCTTTAATGCTATCGGGTCACAGGAGGACCCGCAACCCACCCACCTGTTAACGCAAAAGTAACGTTCTCCTGTGTTACCCTCAGGTGGTACTCTGATTTGCCAACAGTGAGTAGAACCTCGCTCTTTTGCGGCGCAAACGAGTGGAGCGTAACTGGAACGGAAACTCCATCCGGCGGTTAACCTCGGAAAACAAACGTGTTGCCTGCCGGGCCCCGTGCATTTTGGTTTACTACGCGTTCATGCCACTTCTGTCATAAACTATAGGCAACACCTTCATACTTAGAAAGAAATAGCTCGTAATGTCATCTAACGGCTTTCATAGTAGCGCCTCGCGATTCAGCAACATGCGCTCGCTGTTCAGCATGTTCTCCAGCGATCTGGCCATCGACCTGGGGACGGCGAACACGCTGGTGTACGCGCGCGGCAAAGGCATCGTGGTCAACGAGCCTTCCATCGTCGCCATCAACAAGAACACCGGTGAAGTAGAGGCGGTGGGCAAAGAGGCCAAGGAGATGCTTGGCCGCACGCCCGGCAACATCGTCGCCATCAAGCCCATGAAAGACGGCGTGATCGCTGACTTCAAAGTCACCGAGAAGATGCTGAACTACTTCATCCAGAAGGCGCATAACCGCAAGATGCTGGTGCATCCCCGCATCGTCATCGGGGTGCCTTCGGAGATCACGCAGGTGGAAAAGCGCGCGGTCATGGACTCGGCTTATCGCGCCAAGGCCAGCGAGGTGCACCTGGTGGAGCAGGCGATGGTGGCCGCGATCGGCGCGGGCCTGCCCATCACCGAGCCGAGCGGCAACATGGTGGTTGACATCGGAGGCGGCACCACCGACATCGCGGTCATTTCGCTCAGCGGCATCGTGTATTCGCGCTCGGTCCGTATGGCCGGCAATCAGATGGACGAGTCCATCATGAATTACCTGAAGCGCAAGTACAACCTGCTGATCGGCGAGCGCACCGCCGAACAAATCAAGATCGAGATCGGCTCCGCCTATCCGCTGGACAAGCCGCTCACCATGGAAATCAAGGGCCGCAACCTGATCGAGGGCGTGCCTAAGACGATCACGATTGACGATAGCGAAATTCGCGAGTCGCTCAGCGAATGCGTTTCGACCATCATGAACGCGATTCGCGTCGCACTGGAGCGCACACCTCCGGAGTTGTCGGCCGATATCAGCGACCGCGGCATCGTCCTGACCGGCGGCGGCGCATTGGTGAAGAACCTCGACAAACGCATTCGCGAAGAAACCGGGCTGCCGGTCTCGATTGCGGACGACCCGTTGTGCAGCGTGGTTCTGGGCACGGGAAAAATGTTGAGCGACTTCAAGCTACTGCGCAAGATATCGATTGACTAGGTAGAGGGGTTCATCCCTCGGCGGCGTGAGCCCATTTGAATTGTCATCACGAGCGCAGCGAGGGATCTGCTTTTCTCCCTCACTGCAAGAAGCAGATGCTTCGCTTTGCTCGCCGTGACAGTTTGAGTGCTCGCGTACCCTGAAGCAGCGTGGTGTATGGATACATTCCTCGGCCGCTATAAGAACCTGATTGTGCTGGCGGTCATTTTGTTCGCCCAGATTATTGCTTTGGCGGTGCAGGTGCGCCGCCCCACCCAAGCCGGCGACGCGCGCCTCCTCCGCCTGTGGGCGATCTCCGCGGTGACTCCAGTCGAAAAGGCGGTGGTGCACTCGCAGCAATGGGTGTACGACACCTGGAAGACCTACGCCTATCTTCGCGGTGTTCGCAGGGAAAACCGGCAGCTGCGCGCCGAGATCGAGCGCATGAAGGTTGAGGATGCCCGGTTCGCCGAGGATGCTCGCATGGCACGCCGCGTCCAGGCATTGCTCGCATTCAAGGAGCAGTACGTTGACACCACCGTCGCGGCCCAAGTCATCGGCACCAGTGGCAGCGAGCAATCCCGCATCCTGTACATCGATAAAGGATCGACGGATGGCATCAAGCCGGACATGGCCGTCATCACGCCAACCGGTATCGTCGGCAAGGTCGTGCAGGTGTTTCCCGATTCCTCACAGGTTTTACCGATCAACGATCAATTCAGCGGAGTGGGGGCTGCGCTGAAATCTTCACGACTGCAGGGCATTTTGAAGGGATCGCCAAATGGCGCGACCACCCTGCAATACGTCATGAGCGATGAAAAGGTGGAACCCGGCGAAGAAGTGATCACCAGTGGTGGAGATCGAATCTTCCCCAAGGGTTTGCCGGTCGGCAAAGTCGTCTCGGTTGAGCCAGGGAAAGATCTGTTCCTCAATATTCGTGTCGTTCCTGCAGCTCGCCTCGATCAGGTGGAGGAGGTGCTGGTCGTCACGAAGATCACGGAGAAGATGCCTGACGCCAAGGATTTGGGGCCGCTGCGTGCGTCGGATATTTTGGCCGAACGGTTGCCGACTGTACCGACGAAACCCGAGGTTGACGCCGCCGGAAACTTGAAACCCGGCGCTGCGAATGGGACGCCGGTCGGCACGGCTCCCGCGACCGGAGCGGCTGCTCCCAGGCCCAATGCGACGAGCACCGCTGTGCGCGGCACTCCGGCAGGCGCAACACCGGGAACCGCGGCAGTGTCGAAACCACCGAAACCCGCGACTGCTGGCGGAATAACTTCGCAACCGCCGAACGGCGCCCCAACGGCAATGGCGCCTAAGACAAACAAAACTGCGCCAGCAACTACTGCATCGCCGGCAAACGGCCCCACCAACGACCAAGACACAACCCCTGCGCCGAAGCAAGTGAAGCCGGCTCCAGAGCAGACGCCAAGCGCCAACCCGCAACAGCCAACAACGCCGCCTGCCGGGGAGCCGCCACAATGAGCAGCCGCGTCATGCCGTTCCGCGGGAGCCTGACCTCGCGCGACCAGGTTGCGGTCTACGAATTCAGTTGGCCCGCGGTCATCTTCATCCCGCTGGTTGCGGTGCTGATCCAGATTTTCATTCCAGTGCGGGTTCGCTTTTTACCCATCATCGACCTGCCGTTCTTGGTCACCATCTTCTTTGCGGTGGCCCGACGCAACCCGGTCAGCGGATGCCTCACTGGCTGCGCGATCGGCCTGATGCAGGACCTCTTCGCCGGCCCAAGCCATCCGCTGGGCATGTACGGCATTGCCTTGACCATCATCGGATACATGGCGTCATCGCTGGGCCTGAAGATTGACGTCGAGAATCCTGGCTCGCGCTTCATCATTACCTACATTTTTTTCGTGGCCCACCAGGGAATCTATTACGGCGTGGCGCACGGCCTGCTCCGCCAGATGCAGGACTGGAGTTGGAGCCACGTGGCCATCTCCGCGCTAGCCAATGCCGTGATCGGAATATTTGTCTTCAAGTTCCTGGACAGATTCAAAGAGCGGTAGGGAATTACCCACAAGACTCAACTTGATTTGAGGGTCTGATTCCTCGATCGTTTCCTGTCCGCGCGGGACTGATCCGGGCTACAATGAGCCCAGAGTTTGTCGCCAGTACCCGATACCAGCGAGGCTGATTCTCGCCCCGGAGTGTCCCGTCAGAGCCGAATGGCTGGCTTGGTGCTAGGTGCTTGCGCATTGGTATTTTCACAACTTTGCAACGATAAGACCCTTCGAAAGTTGTAGTTCTTGATGTTCGGTCGCGACGAAAAAGTCTCTCAGCTCCGGCTTACCGCAGTGCAATACATCCTGCTGGGAGTCTTCCTGGTTCTTGCGTTCGGGCTGTGGCGCTTGCAGGTGGCGCGCAGCGATTACTACAGCTCGCTGGCCGAACAGAACCGCATCAAGCAGGTCCCCATTCTGGCGCCTCGCGGCAAGATCCTGGACCGCGAAGGCCGCATCATCGTTGACAACTATCCCTCGTTCTCGGTGCTGCTGCTGCGCGATCAGAACCGCAATCTCCAGGCCGACGCCGACAAGATCGCCACCGGGCTTCACATCCCTCCCGACGAATTGCGCGCCCGCCTGAAGCGCATGGCCGCTGTGCCTGGATATCAGCCGCTGTTCCTCAAGGACGACATCACTCCCGACGAGCTGGCCTTCATCGAATCGCACAAAGCGGAGTTGCCCGAGCTCGACACCATCACCGTTCACCGCCGCCTCTATCCCCGCAATGGGTTCATGGCCCACATCATTGGCTACGTCGGCCAGGTGAGCGAGGACATGCTGACCCAGCCGCAGTGGGAGCTCTACAACCCCGGGGACATCGTCGGCATGTCGGGAGTCGAGCAGTATTACAACGATATTTTGATGGGCAAGAACGGCTCGCGCCAGGTGCTGGTGAACAGTCGCGGCAAGGAAGTCGGTACCCTCAGCGATGTGCCGGCCGTTCCCGGCAAACAGCTCAAGCTGACCATCGATCTCGATATGCAGATAGCGGCGGAGGAAGCGCTGGAGGGTAGGCCCGGCGCCATCGTCGCCATGGATCCGCGCAATGGCGAAATTCTGGCGATGGTCAGCCGTCCCGCATTCGATCCCAATGAATTCGCGGTGCGCATTACACGTGATGAGTGGAACCAACTGGTCACCGACCCCGGCAAGCCACTGCTCAACAAAGCGATCCAGGCACAGCTCGCTCCGGGTTCGGTGTTCAAGGTCATCATGGCGACCGCCGGACTTCAGGAAGGTATTGCACAAGACCTCGTCATTACCTGCGGAGGTGGCAAGACGTTTTACGGCCGCTTCTTCAAATGCTGGATCGCAGGACACGGCAGTCACGGCACCGTGGGCATCAGCAAAGCGATTTACCAGTCGTGCGATTCGTACTTCTACACGCTTGCCGAGAAGCTGGGTATCAGCCGCATCGCGAAGTACGCCACTATGCTCGGGCTGGGACAGAAGACAGGCATCGATCTGCCACAGGAAGTCTCCGGTGTGATGCCATCGGAAGAGTGGAAGATCAAGAACTTCAAGCAGAAGTGGTATGCCGGTGAAACCATCTCGGTCGGCATCGGGCAAGGAGCAGTGGCAACTACGCCGATTCAACTTGCGCGGGCGGTTGGCGCAGTTACCAGCGATGGATTATTGGTCCATCCGCATGTGGCCTTTCCCGACCAGTTTCCGCCGGGGTTTAAGCAGGTGGCAAGCTACAGCAACCAAGTGAGAATTCCCATCGACCAGGAGAACTGGATGACAATCACCGATGCGTTGGCGCAGGTGGTATCGCCGGTGGGCACCGCGCCCAGCGCTCGCCTGCCGGGGATTGACTTCGCTGGGAAAACTGGCAGCGCGCAGACCGTCTCCAATCAGCTAAAGGCAAAGATGGGTAGCAGCGAAAAGAGCAAGTTCAAGGACAACGGCTGGTTCGTTGGGGTCACGCCACGCCGCAATCCCGAAATTGTAGTGGCCGTGCTGCTCGAGGAGGGCGAGCACGGATACTTCGCCGCTCGTGCCGCTTCGCAGGTGATTAAGGCCTACGTTCAGAAACAGCGTGCTCTCCAGACGCAGGTGGCCAAGGCAGGCGGAACGGCTTCTGGATCTAAGCAGGCAGAAGTTGCCGCGGTGTGGCACGATGGCGACGCCAAGAACCCCGACAAGATGCAGGCCGGTCGTTTCACGCTTTCAGCCGACGGCAAAACCAAACCTGTAACTGCGGCGCCGGGAGTCGAAGCAACGGATAAGCCTGTTCCTCGATCCGGGCTCGAGACCACGGAGTCGCACGTGGAGATGGCGCATCCCGAAACCGCGCCTCCGGCGGAGGATCAACCGACGGCTCCGGCGACAACTCCTGAGCAGCAAGTGCCACCTGCGACATCGCCTACGACGAAGAAGCCTGCTGCCGAGCCAACGGTCGCACCCGCGGCGGAAGTCGTTCCTGGGAGGCAACCCTGAGCCGCTACATCTCATTCCGTGATTTCGATTGGGTGCTGTTGGTGCTCGTGCTGCTGATCTGCGCCTTGGGCGTAATCGAGATCTACAGCGCAACCCTCAGCACCAAGTTTATGGGGGTACACCTCAAGCAGGTGTATTGGATCCTGGGCGGCGTAGGGCTGATGTTCGTGGTGAGCTTCTTCAACTACCAGGCCCTGCTGGAACGTGTACCGTTGATGTACCTGATTTCCATCGCTTCGTTGATTGCGGTCGAGGTATTCGGCAAGAAATATCTGGGCGCGCGTCGCTGGGTGCAGCTAGGCTCTTTCCACTTCCAGCCTTCCGAGTGGGTGAAGCTGGTGCTGATCCTCGCGATGGCCAAATACTTCGCCGACACGAAGTCCGAATGTACGGCCCAGGACATCGTTAAAGCCGGAGCGCTGGTCGGCGTTCCCATGCTTATGGTGCTTGTCCAGCCGGACCTTGGTACGGCGCTCACCTACCTCCCGATCGCCATCATGGGCTTGTTCCTGGGTGGAATGAAGGCCCGACATGCGTTGGTCATCCTGGTGCTGGGCGCGCTGCTGGCTCCGGTGGGATGGCATGTTCTTAAGCCCTATCAGCGCGACCGGCTGACCAGCTTCATGGAGCCGGAAGCCGACCCTCAGCGCCACGGTTATCAGGTAATTCAGTCGTTGGTCGCGGTAGGTTCGGGGGGTATTTTCGGCAAGGGGACCGCACAGGGCAGCCAGACGCAGGGTCAATTCTTGCCCGTGCCGCATACGGATTTCATCTTTGCCGCCTTCGCGGAGGAGCATGGATTCCTCGGTGCTATGGGCTTGCTGCTGTTATACTTCATAGTGCTGATGCGTCTGATCCAGAACGCTCAGACGGCCCCGGATCGGGCTGGTGCCTTCGTGGTCATGGGTGTGGTTGCGGTACTCGCGTTCCACGTCCTGGTTAACGTAGGCATGGTGGTAGGGTTCATGCCGGTCACGGGTATCCCCTTGCCGTTAATGAGTTACGGGGGATCGTCGGTACTGTTCATGTTCCTGGCGCTGGGAATCGTGATGAACATTCGTATGCGCCGGTTTGTGAACTGAATTGCAAACTTTTGGCATTGGATTTTCTTAGCGTCCTTTGGACGCACTTCAGAGGAGACCGGTTTCATTCGCCGGGGAAGCCATTACAGACTGGCAGTCGGGCTTCCGAAGGATGACAACAAGATTACGACCGCCCTCACGTACGAGGGCATGCCGGCCGCCAGGAGAGCAGGCCGGACAGGATTGCAAAGCACGTTGACCGAAGCGGGAAACGGCCCCTTGGCTGACGCTGAGAGTGAGGCCACAACCTTCGAACTGCGTGCTCTATAAGGTGCTAAAGATTCCAAAAATTGTCGTTTCACGAATCAGGTCTGGTTCACATCCCGGCGTAAGCTCCGGTGTGCCTCCAGCCTAATCACCTGTAGAGTTTTTCCTGTCCTTCCTTTCGACCGCGCCGGCTGAACCGGAGCATTCCATGAACAAGGAACTTTATGTGTCCTCCACGCCACACGAAACCAAAGTGGCGCTGGTGGAGGACGATCAGCTCGCCGAAGTTTTTTTCGAGCGGGAAAACGAATACACCCTCGCAGGGTCAATCTACAAAGGCCGGGTCACGCGTGTGCTTCCCGGCATGCAGTCCGCATTCGTGGACATCGGACTGGAACGCGATGCGTTCCTCTATGTCTCCGATTTCCTCGAGGTGACCGGCGATGAAGACGACGAGGAAGAGTTTGGCAGCATTCCTGTGCCGCGTAACGCCATCGATGTAAGCAAAGCGTATGCCGCGCAGGAGGCACAGCTCAGAGCAGAGCCTTCGCCTGCTGAACCCGACATCGCGGAGGAGTTCGAAACCGCTGCCGAAGATCTTGGCCCTGCTGACGGGCCGCCTGTAGGTGAGACCACCGAAGCTTCGCCGACGGCAGATCGGGACTCGACGGAAGGAACGCGGCCCTGGCGGGGACGACGACGTCGTCGCGGTGGGCGTCGCGGCCAGGGAGACGAGCGCAACGACCGGCCGGAGCCGAATGTCGAGACCGCCAAGCCGGCACCGGCAGAAGAGGCGCCAACTTATCATGCTGAAACGGGCCCTCCCCCGCGTCCCCGTACAGATTACGGTCCGCCCGCGGGCTATACCCCGATTGTTCTGCCCGGGGAATCGATTTCGAAGTATCGCAACCTGCCCCAGCAGCCCGCCTCTGGGCCGAAGGACGAAGAAGCACGCGAGCCGGGTTTCTTTGCTCCGGATGAGGATTCCACTCCAGCTTTCGATTCGAACGCGCATGGCCGTGCCGCATTTCAGGAAGCCGAGCCGCCCTCCCACTTAGTGGGACACGCCGCAGCTGAACCAGATCAGGTCGAGCATACGACCAGACCTTTCGCCGAGATCTCCGCTGTCATCGCGCACTCGGCAACCGAACAGGCCGAAGCTGAGCACCATGACCATGAGCCCGAGAAGCTGGGGCACCTGAGCGTCGCACGCTCGGAATCTTTCCACGCGCAGCCCGAAGCGCTCGCGCCGGAGATGTCCCAGGCGACGGCCACCGAAGTTTTGTCCGCAACATCGCAGAATCGAACCGTGGTCGAAGAGCTACCCGCCGAGGTACAGGGCACCGAATTTCCAGCATCTGGTGGAGACCAGGAACAAGATCACAAGGAAGCTGCGACGCCGCAATCGCCAGAACTCCAGTCGCATGAAGCTCCTTCCATCGCTCCCGAGGGACGTACCCTGGAGCATGAAGTTTTGGAAGACGAGGAGATGGAATTCCATCCCGTTCCCGACGACCTTAATGCCCTGAGCGAGGTGGAAGGCGATGACGAACTGGTTCTCGAGGAAGAGACCCTCGATGCCGACAACGGCGATTCGGACCGTTGGATCCCCAAGATTGCCGACGTAGATGAAGACGAAGTCGTCGCGGCCGAAGAGCGTGGCGAACAAATTTACGGTCCCGATACCGACGAGGAAGAAGAAGAAACTGCCGAGGAAGAAGAAACCAACGGCCGCGCCGAAGTCCGTGCTGTGTCTCCCACCGCAGGCTATCAGCAGCGCCAGACCGAGCGTCCCGGCTACGATCGCCGTGGTTTTCGCGATCGCAACCGTCGCGGAGGGCCCCGCCGTGGCAACTTCCGCGCGCGTCCCAATACCAATCGCAATCAGCCGCTGATCACCGACCTGTTGAAGGAGGGGCAGGAGGTGCTGATCCAGATTGCCAAGGAGCCCATCGGTAAGAAGGGCGCCCGCATCACCAGCCACATTGCACTGCCCGGCCGGTTCCTGGTGTACATGCCTACGGTCAATCATGTGGGAGTTTCGCGCAAGATCGCCTCCGACGAAGAACGCCAGCGCCTGAAGCGCATCGTGACCAGCGAACGCGAAAATGGTTTAGGCGGCTTCATCGTTCGCACTGCCGCCGCCAACATCAAGGAAGAAGATCTTCGTGCCGACATTCGTTTCCTCAAACATCTGTGGGCCGAGATCAAAAGCCGCGCCGAGAACAGCAAGTCGCCGGCGCTGATCTATCACGACCTGAACCTGGTGGAACGCGTGTTGCGCGATCAGGTGAATGCTGACTTCTCGCAGATCTGGGTGGATACGGAAGACGAGTTCGAGCGCGTCGTGCGCTTTGCCAGCCGTTTCCAGCCGTCGCTGGTCCGGCGCATCAAGCTGTACACCAAAGACACGCCGCTGTTCGAGCAGTTCGGCATTCAGGACGAAATCAATCGCTCGCTGAAGTCGAAGGTGTGGTTGAAGAGTGGCGGGCACATCGTCATCAACCAAACCGAAGCGCTGGTCGCCATCGACATCAATACCGGCAAGTACGTTGGCAAGACGCAGCGACTGGAAGACACCATTGCCAAGACGAACGTGGATGCAGTCAAGGAAATCGTGCGGCAAATCCGCCTGCGTGACTTGGGTGGCATCATCGTCATTGACTTCATCGACATGGATGAGCGCAAGAATCGCCAAAAAGTGATGCAGGCTCTCGAAGAAGCCCTGCGTAACGATCGCGCTCCGTCGAAGGTGCTTCAGTTCAATGATTTCGGTTTGGTGGCGATTACCCGCAAACGCGTGAAGCAATCGCTGGAGCGCACCCTCGGAGAGACTTGTCCCTACTGCGTGGGCGCGGGCTTTGTGAAATCAGTGCCGACCGTGTGCAACGAGCTTTACATCGAGATGCGCAAGATGGCGAAATTGCACGACAAGACCGACATCACCGTGCGCGTGCATCCGGAAGTAGCCAAAGCCCTGAAGGCCAACAACGGCAAGCTGATCTCCGAGATGGAGGACTTGACCGGCAAGACCGTTCTGGTGAAGAGCGATCCGCTGCTCCACCAGGAAAACTTCGACATTCACTAAAGGGCGGGCGTTAGAGGTTGGGGATAGTAGTTGGTAAGAGGCGGTTTGACTAGATCAGTTTTCGAAATGGTGTGGTGCGGAGTTGGTACGGGTAGAGTGGCGCTTCAGCGCCGCGTCGCGGTGAAACCTCAAGAAACGAGCCGGCTTCAGCCGGCGGCACTACTGTTCCATACCGGCCACACCAATGCCTAAGCTGCTCTGGCCGAGCGTGCGCCAGCCGTCGAAATAGGTTTAGATGGGACGGCCCGTTCTAGCCCGGTTTTGGCTAGGGCGGGGCAGGCCATTAGGACAACCTAGCTATAGCTAGTCTTTCCCTTGTCCCACGGCGACGTGGTTGCGATATTTCACACGCATCTCCCGCAGCTTGTCCACGTGCTGATCGCTTAGCGGTTGCTGTTTGCCCAGCAAATGCGTTACTAGCGCGATCTTGGCAAAGTGTTCGACGGTCTCCATGTTCATATAGGCAGTGAGCAAGTCTGCTCCGCACGTGACCACACCGTGGTTCGCCATCAGGATCGCATCGTGCTCGGCAACCAGGGGAGCCAGCGCTTCTGCCAGTGCTTGCGTGCCGGGAGTTTCGTAGCTCGCCAGCGGGACCGAGCCCAGCGTCACGATAATCTCCGAACACAAAGCACGGTCCAGCGCAATACCCGCAGCCGCATACCCGGTCGCGGTGGGAGGATGGGCATGTACCACGGCGCCGATATCGGGACGCAGGCGATAGATCAACAGGTGCATGGCGATTTCGCTAGACACGCCCCGGGAGCCATTCACCTGGGTGCCGCGCGGGTCTACAATCACAAGGTCTGGCGGCTCCATCAGTCCCTTGCTCATCAGCGTCGGAGTGCACAGGACATTTCCGTTTTCCAGGCGCACGGAGAGATTGCCGTCGGTCGCCGCCACCAGACCAGTCTGATGAAGCATTTTGCCGAAGCGGACAATCTCGTCCCGGTGTTGTTGCTCGGTCTTCATGAATTTGGGCCCACACGCGCTGGAAAAGCCTAGATTGCTATCCTACCGCAGGAAACCGTTTCCGCAAAAGGGAAGGTGCGAACCTGCGGCTGTGATGTACATCCTTTCAGGCATAATCGCTTGGTGCTGGTCTCCGATTTCGATTATCGCCTGCCGGAAGAACTGATCGCCCAACAGCCGCTGTCGGACCGGGCGGCTGCGCGCCTTTTGCACCTCAGCCGCAGTGAAGATCGCCTCGACGACCTCGGGTTTCGCGACTTTCCCCAGTTGTTGCGGCCCGACGATTTGCTGGTGTTTAACAATACCAAGGTATTGCCCGCCCGCCTCTTCGGACATCGCAGCGGTTCGCGGGCGCAACGTCTCTCGACGCAGAATCCCGCGGCAAAAGACTTCCTTCGTGGCCGGGTCGAAGTGCTGCTGACAAAACAACTCTCCTCCAATCCGCCAGAGTGGGAAGCGCTGGTTCATCCTGGCCGCAAACTCGGATTAGGTGAGCGGATTTATTTCGGCGCCGAGGCCGACGAATCGTCGCATGAACTCGCGGCTGAAATTGTGGGCCGCGGAACGTTTGGCGAGCGCCATCTTCGCTTTGATCCGGTGGACGATTTCTTCGGCGTCCTTGATCGCATCGGCCACATTCCTCTACCGCCCTACATCGATCGCCCCGACACTCCCGCCGACCGCGAGTCGTACCAGACGGTCTACGCTAAACCGCTCGGTTCCGTCGCGGCACCGACAGCGGGCCTGCACTTCATCCCGGAGATTCTTGACCAGATTCACCAGCGCGGAATCGAAACGGTCGAGATCACACTGCACGTAGGCCTCGGCACCTTTCAACCCGTGCGCGAGGAGGTTGTAGAGGAGCACAAACTGCATCGTGAGTGGTACGAAATTTCAGCAGACGCCGCGCAACGAATCCAGGACGCGCGCGAAGCTGGGCGGCGAATCGTGGCCGTGGGAACCACAACCGTGCGCACGCTGGAATTTGCTGCGCGACAAAATACGGAAGACCGGGTGCCCCGTTCTAGCCTTCCTCTGACTAGGGCGGGGCATTTACCAGACACTCCTGCCGGCCGCATCGTAGCGCAACGTGGCGAGGCTGACATCTTCATTTATCCGGGATTTGAGTTTCGGGTGGTCGGGGCCATGCTGACTAACTTCCACCTGCCGAAATCGACACTGCTAATGCTGGTTTCGGCCTTCGCCAGGCGTGAACGGACGTTGCAGGCGTATGAACACGCAGTCCGCCAGCGATATCGGTTTTATTCTTATGGAGACTGCATGTTTCTGGATTAGGCCCTGCACCTCCCGAATCAGCACCGACGGCTAGGGATCGGTGGTGTAATGGGGCTGCTTTCGAGCTTTCCGAGGAGCATCTTTCAACGCAAGTCGCAATCCGCGTAACATGTCCCTAGCAGCATCCTCCGAATGACCGGTGTCGAAGAAAGCACCATGCGCGTAGAAGAATTAGGTCCGGGTAACACGGTTTACGGGAGGGGGGCACGTCCAGCTCTTGAGGTCGGGCATAACTTTAGTTTCGTTCTAAACATTTCTAGATTGGTCGACCGAGCCACTTTTACTGTGGCTCCTGGGCATGAACTCAGAAGGGCGACCAAGGAGGAAGTTGCGGCTATAAAGGACGTGCTTACGAACTATACAGTGCAGCCGTTTTTCTTCCCTTGGCAGGGCGGGGAGCACGTCAAAGAGGGTGACCATGTGTCTCGGAGCTACCTCTCCGAGGATCAATGGCGTTATTTCGTAGTCGCTTTTGAGGGCTCGAACTCCACAATCGATGAGATCGAGAAGGCACTCTGCATCGCGCCGTTCGAACTGAAAATAGGCTTCACCTTGTTGAACGAAGTGCATCCCAGCCTAGGTCCTGCGCTGATATATCAGCCTGCAAGACTGTTCTCTCAAGCACACGGTGTAGAGCTTGAAAAGCTGCCCTTTTTGGATCTGACCTCTGCTGAGGTGGAAAACATAGGCATGTTGTTCGACCAAATTCGGTCATGCGATGAAAACCTGATAAACCTTACGCGCACTACAGAACAGATGCTGGACCTTGATGCCTTGCCGTATGACTCTCAGTTGCTGTTTCTCGGTTACTTTGCCATCTTGGAATCCCTGCTAACGCACCAACCGAGAGAAACAGATACCATTGACTCGATTACGCGACAGGTCAAGCAGAAGGTGATGCTGCTAGACAATCGTTGGCAACCGCGCATCGATTACAGCCCGCTCCAAGGGAGTAAAGCAGAAAAAATTTGGTCGACTATGTATGCCTACCGCAGCTGTCTTGCCCACGGTGCGGAGCCAGACTTTAAGAAAGACCTGCGGCCTCTGGGGGACCATGACCGAGCGTTAAAACTCTTGAAACAGACGGTGAAGGGCGTTTTGCGACAAGGTCTCATCGAGCCGCAGCTGATTTCTGACCTCCGCAACTGCTAGGTTTCGACAAATCGCCATTAAACTACCTTCAGTAGGTATTTGTTGCGGTCTGTGGCAGGGTTCACCGTGACTTGTTAGAATTTTCTCTTGCCCTCCACCCGCAAAACCGCAAAATCCGCCACCGTCTCCAGCGCTGCCAAGCCGGCAAGCGCGGCGAAAAGCACTGCCGTCGAGTCCGCCGCCACTGCGCCTCCCGAGCCAACTGGCTCGAAGGGCCGCATCTACCTGATCGATACGATGTCCTTCATCTTCCGCGCCTATCACGCCATGGCGCGGCAGCGGCCCATGTCCACCAAGACCGGCATTCCGACCAGCGCAACGTTTGTCTTCGTCAACATGCTGCGCAAGTTGCGAGCTGACTTCGAACCGCAATACCTGGCCGCAGTCTTTGACGTAGCCGCTCCCACCTTTCGCGATGAGCAAGCCACCGCCATGCCAAGCCTCCGCAAATTCGACAGCAAGACGCAGACCTATGTCGACACCGCCTACGACGGTTACAAGGCCAATCGCAAGGCGATGCCAGAAGACCTTGCCCAGCAGATTCCCTACATCCGACGCGCGCTTGAGGCTTATCGCATCCCCATGATTGAGGCTTCCGGTTTCGAAGCCGACGACGTCATTGGCACCCTGGCGCGGCAAGCCGTGGACGCGGGCTACTCGGTGTTTGTCGTCTCCAGCGACAAGGACATGATGCAGCTGGTGGGCGAGCGCACCTGCGTGCTTAACCCGCCCAAGGACAATCTCATCTGCGACGCCGCTAAAGTGGAAGGGATCTTGGGTGTGCCGCCGGACAAAGTCGTGGACGTGATGGCATTGCGCGGCGATGCCATTGACAATATCCCGGGTGCGCCCGGCATCGGCGACAAAGGTTCGGTGGAACTGATCCAGCGTTTTGGCAGCGTCGAGAACGCGCTGGAGCACGCGGCGGAGGTGGAGCGCAAAGCTTACCGCGAGTCGCTGCAGAACAATCGCGACGCCATATTGCTGAGTAAACAACTAGTGACAATCAAGACCGATGTTGCCGTTGAATTCGAGCCCGAAGCTATGCGCGCGCAGGATCCCGATCCGACTGCCGCTCGCAGCCTGTTCACGGAACTGGAATTTAACACCCTGGTTCAGGATTTTCTGCATGAAAGCGTCGAGCTTGGCGAGACCGACTATCGCGACGCGAAGTCCGCCGCCGAGGTCGATGCTATTGTGTCGCTTATAACCAAGCCTGGAGCAGTACTCGCCATCGCTTTGGAATCGGCGGCGCAGCAACCCGGTACCACCGAGGAAGAACCTGAAGATGAGCAGGACAACGGACAGCTCTCACTGTCAGCGGCGCCGCAGGTCTCGTCCGCGCCCGCAACTCTGCGCGTCGCGATTTCCGCCGAACCCGGAAAGGCATTGACGCTGCCCCTGGATGACTCGGAAGTTGCCCAGCCCCTGCGGCGTGCGCTTGCCGATGAGACGATACCCAAGACGGTACACGACTACAAGTCAGCGATGCACATCTTCGGCCAACACGGGCTGACCCTCGCGGGTGTGCAGCACGATCCTCTGCTGTATAGCTACTTGCTCGATCCCACGTACTCGACCTACGGATTGCACCAGACTGCCTTCCGGCTCTTCAACTTGAAGTTAGGTCCTTCTCCCGCAGAGGCGGCCGATGTCACGTTACGGCTCACCAGCAAGTTGCGCGACGAGATCGACAAAACCGACCTGCTCAAGGTTTACGATGAGATTGATCTGCCTCTGGTACCGGTGTTGGCGCGCATGGAAGATGCCGGGGTCAAGCTCGATTGCGACGTCCTCGCCGAGATGGCGAAGCGTCTGGAGCGCGAGATCGATGCGAAGGCCCGGGAGATCTATGACAAGTGCGGGATTGAGTTTAACGTCAACTCTCCCAAGCAACTTGGCGATGTTCTGTTCAACAGGTTGAATCTGCCGAAGCCGTTCAAGTACGGCAGGGGCAAGACCATCTCGACCGCGGTGGATGTACTGGAAGGACTTGCCGGCGAGCACGAAGTCCCGCGCATGGTGCTCGATTATCGTCAGCTCTCGAAGCTTAAGTCCACTTACGTAGATGCGTTGCCGGTGTTGGTGAACTCGTGCACCCGCCGGTTGCACACCACGTTCAACATGGCGGGCTCTGCAACCGGACGGCTCTCGTCCGTGAATCCGAACCTGCAGAACATCCCGATTCGCACCGAACTTGGTCGCGAAATTCGTGCCGCCTTCATCGCCGAGCCCGGACGCGTGCTGCTGGCCGCTGACTACTCGCAGATTGAATTGCGGCTGCTGGCACACTTCTCCGGGGACAAGCTGTTGGTCGAAGCCTACCGCACGGGCGAGGACATTCACACTCTCACTGCCTCGCAAGTGTTTGGGGTGCCACCGCTGATGATCAATACCGAACATCGGCGCCGCGCCAAGGCGGTAAACTTCGGCATCGTCTATGGACTGTCGCCGTTCGGACTGTCGCAGCAGCTCGGCATTGACACCAAGGAGGCCAAGCGCTTCATCGATGCCTACTTCGAGAAGTACAGCGGGGTGCGCGGGTTCATCGACGCAACCCTAGAACAAGCGCGCCGCGACCAGAAAGTGACGACGCTGTTTGGACGGGTGCGTCCCATTCCCGACATTCACAGCAAGAACGCTAACCTACGCGGCTTTGCCGAACGCACTGCGGTGAATACTCCGCTTCAGGGCACTGCCGCGGACCTCATCAAGATTGCCATGATTCGAATCGACGCCGAACTGCGCGAGCGCAAGCTGCGCTCAAGAATGCTGCTCCAGGTGCACGACGAACTGGTATTTGAAGTTCCCGAAGATGAAGTAGAAACCATGATGCGGCTCGTCAGCGAGCGCATGGAGAATGTGCACGCGCTCAAGGTGCCGCTCAAAGTTGAAGTTGGCGTAGGGCCGAACTGGCGGGACTTGGAGTAGGCTGTGCTATTCGTGAAAAAACCCCAAGACGAGCTGCCGCGCGCCACGCTCACTGCCGAGCAAATGGCGACCTTGTCGCGGGCGGTAGCCGACTAGATTACCGTGCAGCGCGATCGGTATTACAACCGGGCCGCGCCGCTGACATTCGGGAATACCTGGCTACGATTCTTTCCGGCGGCTGACTTGGAGCGGCTCCGCGTCTTGCAGCCAGGACAGGAGCGCGTCCCCAATCCGCCGTTCTATGCCGATCTCGAGCAGCTCGGCTTTACCGGGTTGCCCAACTTCACGACCATGGCCGCCATCACGTTCGACGACGTTGCGGTTTTCCATGATCCCATGACGCCCCAGCTGATCTTCCATGAACTGGTGCATGTGACTCAGTACCGGCTGCTGGGAATCGAGAAATTCGCACGCTTATACGTGCGAGTGTATTTGCACGGCGGATACGATGGAACGCCGCTGGAGGTCTGCGCCTACCAGCTCGATGGAAGGTTCATCATGGGGAGTGTGGGGTTCGATGTCGAAGCCGAGGTCAAAGCGTGGATCGAGGAACGAAGGTTTTAGGGGCCAGGGAGCAAGGACTAGTCGTTTTCTGTGTCTCTGTGGTGAATCAGGCCCCTATCGCCCGCTGGAGCGCATTCGCGATGGCGTCGGTGTGGCGGCGCTTTATCTCTTCCGTTTCCGCTTCGATCATCACACGCACCAGCTTCTCCGTACCCGAGTAGCGAACCACTACGCGGCCATTTCCGTCGAGATCGCACTCCGCGCCACGGATGGCATCCATCACTTCGGGGAGTTGCTCCAGGGGCAACTTCTCTCGCACGGAAACATTCTTGATTTCCTGCGGGAAGACTTTCATGTCGGCGACCAGCTCCGCCAGCGACTGTCCCGTGCGCGAAATCACTTCCAACACACGCAGTGCAGTCAGGATCCCATCGCCCGTCGTGGTATCCATATCGCGGAACAGAATGTGTCCCGACTGTTCCCCACCAAGCGTCGCTCCTGTCTTCAACATCTCTTCCAGTACGTACTTGTCGCCGACGGGCGCGCGTAACATGCGAATGCCGCCGCGCTTGAGCGCCGCTTCCAGTCCCATGTTTGACATGGTCGTCGCGACGACCGTGTCGTTGTGCAAACGAACATGGGTCTTCATGTCGCGCGCGGTCAGCAGCAGTACGCCATCGCCGTTCACGACACGTCCGGTTGCATCTGAGAACATCGCGCGATCGGCGTCACCGTCGAAGGTGATGCCCAAGTCGTACTTCCCTTTCGCAGCGGCGACGGCCTTGGCCACGTTCCCCGGATGCAACGCCCCGCAGCCCTCGTTAATATTGCGCCCATTCGGCTCGATGTGGAGGAATTCGGCTTTGAGACCCACATCGGCAAAAACCACGGGAGCCACCGAACTGGCCGCTCCATTGGCGCAATCCACCAGAACCCGCAAGCGGCTGAAGTCGGTCGCACAAACCAAGTCCGCCAGCCAGTCGGCATACTGCTCCCGCAACTCTTGCTCGCATGGCAACATGCCGGAAGCCGACACGGCCGCATCCGTAACTCCAGCGGTCAACTCCAGGTGGGCGAAAATGTCGGCTTCAATCTCATGCTCCAGTTGGTCGGAGAGCTTGTAACCGTCGGCACCGAAAATCTTGATGCCATTGTCTTGCCAGGGATTGTGGGAGGCCGAAATGACAATGCCGGCCAAGAAGTGATTCGCCCGCGTCAAGTACGCAACCCCAGGTGTGGTAATAACACCCGCGCTCACCACCTGCACCTGCGCCGCTTCCAGTCCAGCCGCGAGAATCGCGCCAATCAGGGCGCTCGACTCGCGCGTGTCCTGTCCGATGATGACGCGGGCCGCTGCACTACGTTCGGCAAGCCGATGCCCCAAGGCACGTCCAATGGCGTACACCGTTCGCCGATCCAGCGGATACTCGCCCGCAACACCACGAATTCCATCGGTCCCAAATAGCTGTCGCATCTTTGCCATACCAGCGCTCAAGGTTGGTGTGCTCCCTTGAAAGGCTTACCCGTCGTCACCGTCACATGGATCGCACCTGGCTTTTGCACTCGTACCAGAGGGTCGGTCACGTAGGCGTGAGTCATGAAGGTTGCCTTACCCACCACGCCGGTCGCATCCACGGGATCGGTAAGAGCATTCTCGATGGCGTCCACCCTCTTCTCCGGACCCACGATCATGACTTGCGACGGATCCGCCTTCACATCTGTTATGCCATACCCGCTCAACAAGCTGCCAATAATGCGTGGCTCGACACCCACCGATCGGGTTGCGCTGTGATCGAAGCTGATGTGAAATTGAGCCGGCGCCACCTGCATGACTTCGACGTTGCGGGGCACATGGATTTGTTTCGGCGTGAGATCGAAGGTCCGCTCTCCGGGAACTGCGCCCTGAAGATCAAGGACGGCGTGTACCTCGGAAGCATTGATCTGGCGCAGCAAATGCTCGGGCCCACGCATCGTGATCTGGGCCTGCAAGGGATAATCGGAGTTTATCTCCAGGTGGTCGGGCGCGTGGTGAAACTCCAGCGGAACGGTCATCGGAATCTCAATGGTGGCATCGCGCCCCACCAGCCACCACAACAACACCGCGACCGCAAGCGAGACCACCTTGAGGGGAAGGTTTTTCAGGACATACTTGCGAAAAAAATTGCGTAACGAGTGGAGCATAGCTTTATCGTTCCGCTCCGTCGGCAAGGTCCTGGTTGTGGCTAAGGCGCTCGCGCTGGACCTCGCGCTCGTCGGTCGACAGGTCGTGGTCCGTAATGATGGTTGGCAATGTCGCCGCTGGCACGTATCGCCGCAGCACTTCGCTCAGACGCTCGCGCAAATACTCAACGGTGATGTCACTCTCGATTTGCCCGCCCACCGCGATGCTGATGGAACCGCTCTCTTCCGATACCACCACCGAGATGGCGTCGGTCTCTTCCGTAATCCCAATGGCCGCGCGATGGCGAGTGCCAAACTGGGTGGAGAGCAGAGGATTCATGGAGAGCGGCAGGAAGCAGGCAGCCGCGGCGATACGTCCCTTCTGCACAATGACGGCGCCGTCGTGCAAGGGTGCGCTGGGCCGGAAAATAGTGACCAGCAGGTCAAAGGAGAGATTGGCGTCGAGTGGCACTCCACTCTCGATAAACGTCCGCAGGCCAATCTCGCGCTCGATGACAATCAGAGCGCCGGTGAGGGTCTGGGAAAAGTGATTGGCCGCGAGCACAATGTCTTCATAGCTGTCAGTCCCATTGAACACGCCGCCGCGTGCGGCTGACAGCCTGCGTCCCAGACGCGCCAAGGCGTGCCGGATTTCGGCGCCGAAGACGACAATGAGTGCGAAGATGGCATAGGGCAACAGAGTGGTAATCAGCCAGTCCACCGTCTTCAGTGCTTCCAAATGAGCGATCCAAAAGGCAGCTCCCAGAATCACGACTGCCACCAACATCGGAATCGCGCGCGTGCCTTTGATGAGCTTGAGGAACTCGTAGACGAGAACCGCCACCACTAGAATATCGAGGACTGAAGCCACCGACATTCGCGGAATGTAGCCAAGGCTTGGCATTTTTGCGGTTCCCTTTCGCGGCCAGAGTCCGCGCGGAGTGCCTTCATTCTAATGCAGAGCTATGGGTAGTCGTCAGTGATAGTGGCTAGTAAATAGCGAATTGAGACACAGGGACAGATTTCCAGGTTGCACGAATTGCTCGAGTTCTAGATGGGTTGCTTAGGAATCTCGTGTTCTGTAACTACCCATCATCCCACCGGCTCGTCTTTGACTTGATCAACTCTGGCAGTGAACTCGCCGCGACCAAGCTGGGCGCGGACCCGGCTGCCGAGTTTGAGCTGCGTAGCTTGTTTCACCAGGCGGCCATGGTCATCGAAGACGAGCGCATAACCGCGGGCCAGGATTGCTTGGGGCGAGAGCGCCTCCAAACTGCTGTGCAACTGCAGGCACCGAGACCGCCGGCGTAACAAGACGGTTTCACTGGCCCGGCCTAAGGCGATCCTCAGCCCGTCGAGTTCGTTTCGTCGTCCAACCAACTGTCGCATGATGGAGGAATGCAGAGCAGCAGTTCGTCCTTCGAGGTGGCGGCGCATCACGCCCAAGCGCACCCGGGGATCATGGCGGCGGAGATGGGCGTCAACATCCCCGAGGCGGCGCGACAGGTTCTTCAGCGCCTCCGATTGTGACTGCGCCATGCGGAAGACAAGATCGTCCACCCGCTGCTGGCGCCGTGCGAGGCTGTCCTGCATGCGCGCAAATACCGCATGTTGGGCCAGACGCGACAGCGCATTGTGGGCGCGCAACAGTTTGTAGTTGACTGCTTGGGCCATGCGGTGGCGCAGGGAAGCCAGTTTCTCGGCCAGTTCCTGCTTCGAGCTAATGACCAGCTCCCCCGCCGCCGACGGAGTCGGTGCGCGAAGGTCGGCGACGAAATCGCAGATGGTGAAGTCAGTCTCGTGACCCACGGCCGAGATCACGGGGATGTGCGCCGCTGCGATGGTACGCGCCAGGCCTTCGTCGTTGAAGGGGAAGAGATCTTCGAAGGAACCTCCGCCGCGCGCCACCACGATTACGTCCACTCTGCCATGACGATTGAAGTATCGTACCCCTGCACTCACGTCCGCGGCGGCACTCTCGCCCTGTACCTGCGCGGGATAGATGAGCACGCTGACGGATTCGTGGCGGCGGCGCAGAATGTTCAGGATGTCCTGGATGGCAGCGCCGCGCGGAGATGTCACTATCCCGATGCGCCGAGGTAGCGCTGGGATAGGCCGCTTCCGGCTGGGATCGAACAATCCTTCGGCAGCCAGCTTGGCCTTCAACTGCTCGAAGGCGATCTGAAGCGCGCCCGCGCCCTTGGGCTCCAGGTACTCAGCCTGAAACTGCAGGTCGCCTCGCTCGTCGTAAACGGTGACGCGCCCGCGGGCGATGATCTGGAGGCCGTTCTCCGGACGAAAGCGCAACAGTCTTGCCTGGGTCCGCCACATTACCACCCGCAACTGCGCGGTGCCATCTTTTAGCGTGAAGTAAAGATGTCCAGAATCGGCAGGCCTGTAGTTGGATATCTCGCCTTCAACGTAGATGTCGGTGAAGGCGCGCTCCACGTGGGTGCGCACCGCCGCCACCAGTTCGCGAACGGGATAGACCCTGCGCGATGGCGCCTGGAAAGCTAACCCGAGTTGTTGCATGTCGGACATGAGAAGAGCGTCTGGAGGCAGTGTATCAACTGAAGCTGTCAGCCCTCAGCCCTCAGCCGTCAGCTAAACCTCAACTCCGAGGGTTATCGGCCTGTCAAGGCGCTGGAAACGAGTCAGCCGCTCTGAAAGCTCATGACTAACTGCTGGCAGCTGTCTCACCGCCGCATCCGGTTCACGACATACAGCACCAGCGACAGGATCACGCTCAGCAGGATGGAGGTGGCCAAGGGAAAATAGAAAGTGGTGTTCTTGCCGCGATAGACGATGTCTCCCGGCAATCGCCCAATGGGCAGGTTTACCTTGCCCGCGAGGATGAGGATAATCCCAAAGACGAGCAGCAGCCCACCAACGAAAATCAGCATGCGGCCAAGATCGCCCATGACTGTAGATTAAATCAGGTTACAGTGGAATAGCAGAAAACAGAGGGAACACAACAGCAGCGCCCCAGTTCGGTCGGCGGTGCCTTACGACGCCTGTTCGACCTGCTTGAAGAGTTCGCTCAAAACCAGACGGATGGGCGTGCCGGGAACGGTTAAGATACCGCTCTCCGGCTCCTGAAAGCCGGTCCGGCTGCAAACGTAAGCGCGTTGGGTAGCGGGATCGACAATCCATACATGCTGCACGCCAAAGTTCAGGTAGTCATCAACCCGCTCCCTCATGCTGCGGAGGGTGTCGTCCTTCGAGAGCACTTCGATCAGGATCAGCGGAGGCGTAGTGACGATCGGCTCGCGTGGTTGATCGGCTGGCAGGACGCTGACATCTGGTATGCGGAAGCGAGTCGCGGCGACTTGCACCCGCTGTTCCACGATCGGCAACACGTTCCACTCTTTTTGCCTGTTCCAGAACCAAGCAGCGATGGCAGTCTGCAAAAGGGCGTGTTCCAGCTCTCCCAAGTTCCTCTCCTGCAGCTCGCCGTCGACGAAGTCGCAGTCCGGGCGGTAGCTGGTAGCTAGGTATTCCTGCACCGAAATGAGGGTCGTACTCGACATAAATGCAGACGCGCTTCTCCCTATTATGCTCCCTTTGCGAACGACGGCAAGATGCCTGGGCCGCGATCACCCTGTGCCTACGGCGTGATCGCCCCACACGCGATACGGTCGCCGGCGTTCCCCGCGGGATCGGTCTTCATGTCGTCGGCTTTGGCGTGGATCATGATTGCCGTCCCTCCGTTGGCAAACAGAGAGTTCGGCTCGCTGCCGGTGCCAAGAACGACGCCTTCATCTTTCACGGTCGCCTTCGCCGTCCCATTTTCCTTTACGGTGAAATTCGGCATGTCGCCGGCGTGGTGGCCTTGCGGGTTCTGCAGACCGTGCTGCTTTCCCGCGGGATTGAAGTGTGGCCCAGCCGATTTGAAGTCGGGCGGATCACACTTGGCGTTCTGATGGAAGTGCACCGCGTGCTCGCCTGGTGGCAAACCCTTGAGTGCCAACTTCACTTCCACGCCTGCCCCCTTGGAGACAATAGTTGCGGTCCCGACATCGTTGCCCTTCGCGTCTTTCAGTTCGACGGTCTTCTTCTTGACCGGTTTCGACTGGGCGAATCCAGAGACAATGCAGAGAGTGAGCGTTGTAGCAACGGCGAGAGTCCGAATCACCAGTTTGTATTTCATAACGAGAGAGTTTTATCACGAAAACGGAGGTTTTGCCCGGCCATTCTGCTCAGATCACTTTGACACGCGCATGATGACCGGGCGCGAGGGCAAGTTTGCCGTCGCAGGTAAGTAGCGTCGCATCGAGCGCTTCTGCCAACGCTACATAGAGGGCATCGTAGGCAGTCAGGTTATCGCGTAACTCCCAAATGCGCCGCAAAAACAACACGTGCGGATAGCGATGAACCCGGAGATCCAGCAAATCCTGTAAGGCCACCTCGGCTCGGGAAACAGCGATAGTCCCTGCCGCTACATGTCGTCTTAAGACTTGTGCCACCTCAACGTCAAGCAGATGCGGAGCGTGCAACGTCTCCCGAGACGAAAAGATCCATCGGCCGACCCGGTCCCCCATCGATGTTTGCAGCAGCCACTCGATGGCACTTGAGGCGTCAAGAACGATCACCGAGTATCACGCTCTGCGCGTACGGTGACGGCGGCCGGTTCCGGCAAGTCGACGGGTTGACGCCGCTCCAGACGCTGCCGTAGTTCGGTCAGGGTTGGGCGTTCTGCGACCTCCCGGATTTCGGACAGCAAGTAGTCCGAAAGCGACATGCCTGCCATGGCGGCGCGGGCCTTAAGGGTGCGATGCAGAGCGTCGGGAACATTACGCAGCTGAATCATTCGCGACATGTGTTCAGCATACTTGCATGTGCGTCGCATGTCAACATCTAAACAGGCCTGATGTCAATCTCCGTTGATAGCGCCTCGCGACTATTCTGGTATGCTTCTTGGTTTGTCTTAAGCAAGAATGACACCACAACGAAAGGTCCTGATTTGGCAGTCAATCCTGTAATGCTGGTCCACGGCGGAGCGTGGGCGATCCCCAACGATGTGGTCGAGGCGCACTCGCATGGGGTGGAGGCCGCGGCCGCCCACGGCTGGCAGGTGCTGCAACGCGGCGGAAGCTGCCTTGATGCGGTAGAGGCGGCGGTGGTCGCCATGGAGGAGGACGAGACCTTTGACGCCGGTCGCGGCTCTTTTCTCAACATGGATGGTCGAGTGCAACTCGACGCGTTAATGATGGACGGAGCCACACTGCGTGCCGGGGGCGTGGGCTGCGTGGAGCACATCCGCAACCCGATCCGTGCTGCCAAAAAGGTGCTGACCGAAAGCCCGCACGTGTACTTCGTTGGAACCGGAGCAGAACAGTTCGCCCAGCAGCACGGCATCGAATTATGCCCCAACGACGAGTTGGTCATCGAGCGTGAGGTACTGCGCTTGCGCGAAGCCAAAAAACAGGGCTATCTCGAGATGCCCGACGAGTTTGGCCCCATGCGCTCGCACGATACCGTGGGAGCGGTGGCACTCGATCGTGAAGGCAACATCGCGGCGGCCACTTCGACCGGCGGAACGCTCAACAAGGCTCCCGGCAGAGTGGGCGATTCGTCCCTCATTGGATGCGGCTGTTACGCTGACAATCGCAGTGCGGCGGTTTCCACTACGGGATGGGGCGAACCCATGATGAAGCTGGTCCTTAGCAAGTGGGTCGCTGACCGCGTGGAAGATGGGCTTGCGCCGCAGGAGGCGGCCCAACGAGCGCTGTACTACCTGAAGACGCGCCTGAACGGCCATGGCGGCATGATCCTGGTCGACTGCAAAGGGCGGATTGGGATTGCGCATAACACCCCCCGCATGGCTTGGGCACTTGCCACAGCGGAACACTCCAAGGCAGGCATCCAGTTCTTGACTTCCTGAGTTCTTCCGTTTCCGATTCGCTCTGCCTTTGACTTTGTGCGTTTGCTCCACGGAATTTCTCGGCGCTCCCCTCGGGAGCAGGGTTTCTCCTTCTGCTTGAGACAGGACAATCCGGCGTCCGCGCACGTTGCGTGTCAATTACAATCTCATTTCACCTGCTGGAGAAATACTCGCGAAAGGATTACCGATGAACAGGAAGGCGGACCGGCGCGCCGATGCCACGCGCTGTGTACATTCCGGGGAAGAGCGTCACGGACAAGCCGTACCTTTGACCACGCCCATCGCGCAGACCTCCGTATTCGTGCTTCCCGGCGTGAAAGCGCTGCGCCGCTATGCCGAGGGCGACCGCGACCTGTATCTCTATTCGCGTTACGGTAACCCCACGGTCGCGGCTGCTGAAGAGAAGATTGCCGCGCTCGAAGGAGCCGAGGCCGCCGTCGCAACCTCCAGTGGTATGGCGGCGGAACTGGTTGCGGCCCTGATCACCTGCCAGGCTGGTGACGAGATCGTGTCCATGCTCGACGTCTATGGCGGAACCCTGAAGTTGTTCGAGCAGGTGCTGCCGCGCTGCGGCATCAAGACGCGCTTCATCCCGCATCACGACATCGGGAATGCTCATCGCTACTTCAGCCGCAAGACGCGAATGCTCTTCCTGGAGACGCCAACCAATCCAACGCTGCGCTGCGTCGATCTGGCTGCGCTGGCTGAGGTGGGCCGCAAGCACAAGGTTTGCGTAGTGGCCGACAACACGTTCGCCACTCCGGTACTGCAAAAGCCGCTGGAGCTGGGAGCTGACATCGTCATCCACTCGGCAACCAAGTATCTCGGTGGCCACAGCGATCTAACTGCGGGCGTCCTCGCCGGTTCGAAGAAGTGGATGGACGCCGCCCGCCAGACGATGATACTCACCGGAGGATGCCTTGATCCGGGCTGCGCATACCTGCTGCTGCGGGGACTGAAGACCCTGCATGTGCGAGTGGAGCGCGCTTGCCGCAACGCGGCACAAATTGCCGAGGCGCTGCAAGTCCACCCGAAGGTCACGCGGGTGTACTATCCCGGCCTGGAGAATCACGAGGCGCATGAATTGGCACGCAGGCAGATGAAAGACTTTGGGATGATGGTGTCGTTCGACATTCGGGGCGGCGAGCGTGCAGCCGAGCGATTCATTGACCACCTTCAGCTTTGGTATCTAGCAGCCAGTCTGGGGGGCGTGGAATCCACGGTGTCGTATCCAGTGCTCTCATCGCATGTCAGACTAGGCGCCAAGCGACTGGACTTGCTTGGGGTGTCACCGTCTACGATTCGACTTTCCGTGGGAATCGAGGACGCCGGCGATTTGATGGCTGATCTGAATCTGGCATTGGCCAGCGCCTGAGCCAAACCTGTTGGCTCTCTCAAGCGTCAAACCATTGTTTAAGCAGCAGTTACCCACAGGTTCGACTCCCGTTGACCCTGAATTTCGAGGCGTAGTAACATCACAATCACCGCCGACGGTGGAGTGAGAGAGGGCTGTTTCGAAGTAATGAGAATCTTTCGCGGCATGTTTCCGGTGGCCCTCCTCGCAGGCTGGATGTTCAGTATCGGATGCGAAACCACTCAGCCTAAGCCGGCCGGCACCACCCTTCCAGCGCAAGCCAAGGCCCCCGAGATTGCCGCTCCCGCCGCCCAAGCGGCCGATCCCAAGCCCAAAGTTCAACCAGAAGTGAATTTGAAGCCCGATCCGGCCGAGGCACTGATTGCGCTGGCAGAAAAACAATATGCGGCAGGGCAGGCCAACTATCAGGCAGACCATCTGGAAGCAGCCAAGCAGAACTTCGACCAGGCATTCAACGTCCTCCTTTCCAGCGATCTAGACATCCGCAACGATGAACGGCTGGAGCGGGAATTCGACAAGATCGTCGAGGCTGTACACGAGCTTGAAATGGCGGCGCTCAAGCAGGGGGACGGCTTCAGCGAACCGCGGTCCGAACCGGCACCCATCGACGAAGCTAACGACATCACGTTTCCCGTAGATCCCAACATCAAGGCCAAGGCCGAAGCCGAGATCAAGACCACCAAGTCTGATTTGCCGCTGGTACTCAATGACCAAGTGGCCATGTTTATTAACTACTTCTCCAACCCCAGGGGGCGCGCCACGCTGGAACACGCCTGGGCCCGGTCAGGCCGTTACCGGGACATGGTCTCGCGCATTCTGAAGGAGGAGGGCGTGCCGCAGGACCTGATCTACCTGGCGCAGGCGGAGTCGGGATTTCAGCCTTTGGCGCTTTCACGGGCGGGCGCACGCGGCATGTGGCAGTTTATGGCTGCGTCGGGCGAGTTGTACGGCCTACAACGAAACTGGTGGGTAGATGACCGCCAGGATCCAGAAAAAGCGACACGCGCAGCGGCGCGTCACTTGAAAGACCTCTACCACCAGTTTGGCGATTGGTATCTGGCCATGGCCGCTTACAACTCAGGCGCCAGCACCGTCCAGCACGCGGTGGAACGTACAGGCTACGCCGATTTCTGGGAGCTGTACCGGCGCGACGTCCTGCCCCAGGAGACCCGTAACTATGTGCCCATTATTCTGGCCGAAACCATTATGGCCAAGAACCCGGAGCAGTATGGGCTGCAGCGCGTCGCCCCTGACCCTGCACCGCAGATGGATCAGGTGACCATCGACTATCCCGTGGACTTGCGTCTGGTGGCCGAGTGCGTTGATACGTCGCTGAACTATCTCCAGGAGCTGAATCCGAGCCTGTTACGGATGACCACGCCCAAGGACCAGAGCTTTACCCTCAATCTTCCGGCCGGATCGCGCGAGAAATACGAGAACGCCATGACGGCGATACCGCCGGACATGCGGACTTGGTGGCGTTATCACCACGTCGAATTCGGGGATAGCCTAGCCTCGATCGCCCACAAATACCACACCTCGCCATCCTCGATTGCGGAAGCCAACAGCTTGACTGGGGACGACGTGAAGGTAGGCTCAAAGCTCATCATCCCGGTGGCTCCGGGCCGCTCGAGTACTGAAACCGCCTCCTATTCGCGCCGTGCTACCCATTACAAAGTGCGAAAGGGGGACACTCTGTATTCCATCGCAGACGATTTCGAGGTTCCGGTCGATAAGTTACGGAAATGGAACCATCTACGGGGAAAGGCGGTGGCTCCGGGACGGATGCTGCTCATCTACAAACCGGTGGCGGGAACGAGTTCCGAAGAGGCGTCTTCCGATAGTGGCAGTCCTCCGGTCAAGACCGCCAAGGCACCCAAATCCGCGGCCAAGTCATCGCGGAGCTCCGCTACCGCCAAGTATCACAAGGTTAAGAGGGGCGAGACACTGAGCAGCATCGCCGAATCGAATCACACCTCCGTGGCCGCGCTGAAGCGTGACAATCCAAAACTGGCCGCGGATCTGCGCGCCGGCGAGGTACTGGTCATTCGCAAGTGAGGGCTGGTGTCTGTCTGCGGTGCGATTCATCATCATTTTCTGTTTGCTCTCTTCCCTTCACGCGGATGTTCTGTTACAACAAGCGCGTTGCGAGTTTTTGAGGTGACGCGACAAACGGCGGAGCAACGATGTTGCTGTGCTATAATCGCGCGCTTATTGCGGCATTAACTTTTTTGGTATAAATCTGAATTCAGCCTTATGAGCTGCCTCCGTTTAGTTCTACGGAGTCGGGCAAAATTAGGAGGACACATGACGTTTTTCGATGAGACGCTCTACGGTCGAGACGACGAGATGGATGATTACGGAGACGGTTCCTACGGCGATTCCCTCGAAGATGAGGAATACGAAGAGGAAGAGGAAGAAGAAGAAGAGGAACCAGAGTCCGTTTCGGTGGTAGTGGAAGAAGTTGACGTGGAGGAAGCGGAACCGGAGGTCAGCACGGAATCGCGTGCGCCAGCCCCGGCGCGAGCGCGCAAAGCCGCCCCCAAGAAGGCCGCGAAGAAGGCCGCTAAAAAGCCAGCGAAAAAGGCGGTGAAAAAAGCTGCTAAGAAACCGGCAAAGAAGAAGGCTGCCAAGAAAGTCGTGAAGAAGACCGCCAAGAAACCGGCGAAGAAGGCCGCCAAGAAGAAAGCAGCCAAGAAGGGCCGCAAGCGCCGCTAAGTAAAACTCACTGATACCTGAGCCGCGGTTCGCGCCGCGGCTTTTTGCCGCTCAAAAAGCGTACGGCGCAACGAATCGGTGCTGCACCGCACCCCAACCTTCCTTGCCCGCAAATCTTAACCGCACATCGCCCCGCGACGTAGAACACACACCCATGGTAAATATCGCACGTAGAAGCGTGACCTTGGTCCCTGCAATTTGCGCACGCCGGCACTACGATGATGGCATTGTACTCACTCGAGTGTCGCGCCGTTTTCGTTGTCGGGCGAGTCAGACCCCCTGTTCCGCCCAAAGCACAACGGCGCGACGTTTTTCGTCCGGTTGCAAGCCCTTCCGCATCCGAACCAGCCACCATCCCGCCTGGCAGCCGGCCAAAAAGCGCTGTTCGGGGCGGCATTCGGATAGTACGAGCCCGCAGGACGGCGGCCAACTTCACAACCATGTGTGATGGCGGTCACCGCCTCACGCTCCCGCATTCTGGCATAAGAACACAATGAAAAATGTGGGTCCCGGTTCTAACATTCTCAATGCACCGCCAAGTTTGAAGTATTCCCTGGAAGCGCTTGGCCAAGTGGAACAAATTCCGGCTGGAGGTGTGCTCTTCAGCACTGGCGACGAAAACCTCGGTGTATTCCTGGTGCGTAAAGGGAAAGTGTGCTTACGCGTCGAGGGCTTGCCTCGTTTAGATCGAGTATTTCCGACGGGGTCCTTACTTGGTCTGCCGGCAACATTCACCGGAAGCGAATACAGCCTGACGGCCATCGCTGTTACCAGTTCCGAAGTAACGCGCATAACACGCGACAAGTTCCTTCGCTTGATGCGGGAGCAACCCGTACTCTGTCAGCAAGCCACGGACATGCTCAGCCGGGAGGTGTCCTTCATCCAGGCGGCGGTGACCGAGCGCATGCAGGCATTGGTCTCGGCGAAATAGGAATCCCAACCGTTAGCGCTATGGAAGCCGCGATCTTCCTACGGCCTAGTGTCGAGCGCCATAGTCTCCAACTTTCGAGTCTGGAGCCCGTTTTCGCACTTTAGCGCTCACCTGCGTAGAACAGCCTCGCCTTGTAGTTCGCAAAGCGAGAAGGACATCATGCGACTTATCCGCTTTTTTCTCCTGGTCATATTGTGCTCAGTTGCCGCCTTTGGACAGCAAACTCCCGTCGGAATTCAAACTGCCGATCTCGACCGCTCGGCGAATCCCTGCAATGACTTCTATGAGTTTTCCAATGGAGCGTGGCGGCCTGCCTACCCAATTCCTGCCACCATGGACCGCTGGAGTCGCCGCTGGGCGGCCGGCGAATCGAATAAGGACCAATTGGGGGTGACCCTCGAAGAAGCGTCCGCAAAGCCATTCGCCAGCGCATTTTCTTGCAAGCCGGAGGCCGCCATGGTGCGTCCGGCCGCCGCGCGCTGTGTAGTCTGGTAGCAGATGGTTGTGAAGCTCGCCGAAGGGACTCACTGTCAGCCATTTGGCAGTACAATAGACAGCCGTGCCCGCGCAGGACGGGCTGGCGATCCCATGCCGTAACTCACGAAACCCCAGACTGCACGTCGAATGACATACCGGCCTCCGAGAATCTTAGTAGCGTCAAAAGAGGAGCGAACTGCATGCGCGTTGTCCTGAAGGTAGCGCTCGGAATTCTTTGTCTCACCGCACTGGCCTCAGCCCAGACGGCCGACGAACTGGTCGCCAAGAATATTCAAGCCCGCGGCGGCCTGGAGAAAATCAAGGCGGTTAATACCATACACATGTCCGGCAAGATTTACCTCGACGGGTTTTACGCCGTGTTCGGGGTCGAGAAAAAGCGCGGTAATCTGCTACGCCAAACCGTCACTGTCCAGGGCATGACACAGATCCAGGCCTACGATGGCTCGACCGGTTGGCAGATTCAGCCTTTCGGCGGCCGCAAGGATCCGGAGTTGATGGGCGAAGACGATACGCGCGACCTGATGGAAGAGTCCGACATCGACGGACCACTGGTCGATTATCAAGCCAAGGGCAATAAGATTGAGTACCTCGGCCACGACACGGTTGATGGGGATGACGTTTACGCACTCAAAGTAATTTTGAAGAATGGGGACGTCATTTATTACTACCTCGATCCCGACACCTACCTGGAAATCAAGCGGGAAAAACAGCAGTTCATCCGCGGTTCGGTACACGAAAGCGAGGAGAACCTCGGATCGTACAAACAGGTGGCGGGTGTTTATTATCCCTACTCGATTGAGACGGGTGTAAAGAACGATCCCAGCCAGCACGCAGTTATCACCGTCGAAAAAATTGAAGTCAACGTTCCCATCGACGATTCGCAATTCAAAATGCCGGCCCCAAAGAAATAACGATCCAGGCGGGTATCACTCCTGCATGATCTACATCATCTGCGAGTAAGAGGATTTGAGCGAAATGATTGCTTCTTGCGTTAGCAAAGCCACCCGAGTTGTCTATCTGCCGTGCGCAGTCTTGTTGTTAACCGCCCTGACGGTTGCGGCGCAAATGCCGGTCAAGTTCGATTCCTCCACCATCTCGGGTTTGTCCGCGCGCAATATCGGGTCCGCCAAGATGAGTGGGCGCATCGCCGCCGTGGATGCGATCTATGACAAGGGACGTTCTGACGGTCTTCGTGGGCTCGGCCAGCGGGGGAGTATGGAAGTCGATCAATGGCGGCACTACCCTCAAGTCAGTGTTCGACAAGCCGGACGTGCAGTCGATTGGAGCTGTCACCATCGATGCTTCAAATCCGCAGATCGTGTGGGTGGGCACTGGCGAGGCCTGGACTCGCAACAGCGTCTCCGTGGGCGATGGTATTTACAAATCGACGGACGGTGGCGAGAACTGGACCAATGTTGGACTCAAGGATTCCGAGCATATCGCCCGCATCCTGGTCGATCCGAAGGATTCCAACACCGTGTACGCGTGTGCTACCGGACACCTCTGGAACGACAACGCCGAGCGCGGGGTCTATAAGACCGGCGATGGCGGGAAGACGTGGCGCAAAGTATTGGCAGGAAGCCATG
This sequence comes from uncultured Acidobacteriaceae bacterium, assembly GCA_963794545.1. Taxonomy (GTDB): domain Bacteria; phylum Acidobacteriota; class Terriglobia; order Terriglobales; family Acidobacteriaceae; genus Bog-257. The sequence goes on along the minus strand of CAWCEH010000003.1, from coordinate 230,042 downwards.
CCTCGACTGGCTGCGGCATGTTGTCCATGAGTCCGCTGGAACCGAACACGATCTTCGCCTCGATGTGGGATTTTCGCCGTCAGGGTTGGACCTTCCGCTCGGGCGGGCCGGGCAGCGGGCTCTACAAGTCCACCGACGGCGGCGAGCACTGGACGGAACTCACCGACGCCAATAGCAAGGGACTTCCCGCCAAACCTTACGGCCGCATCGCACTGGCGGTGGCGCCTTCCAAGCCGCAGGTCGTGTATGCCATGATCGAATCGGCAGCCAGCGCGTTGTTCCGCTCCGATGATGGCGGCAAGACGTGGGCCAAGATGGATGCCAGCCAGTTTATGGTGTGGCGTCCGTTTTACTTCGCCAACCTCATCGTCGATCCCAAGGACGAGAACAAGATTTTCAAACCCGATCTCATTCTTTTGCTCAGCGTGAATGGCGGCCGCAGCTTCAGTCCGGTCTCCAGCGCAGCGCACGGTGACTTCCACACGGTATGGATCGATCCATCAAATACGAACATCGTATACGCCGGCGACGACGGTGGCTTGTGGCGCAGTGAGGATGGCGGCACGCGATGGAAGCATCAGATGAATCTGCCAGTTTCGCAGTTCTACCACGTCAGTATGGACAACGCCGACCCGTATCACGTCTATGGTGGGCTGCAGGATAACAGCGCATGGGTGGGCGATTCGTCTTACCCCGGCGGCGTCAGCAATTCGCGCTGGGAAAACATGTACAACGGCGACGGCTTCTGGATGTTCGAGGATACCGCCGACCCAACCTACATTTACGCCGAATCGCAGGGCGGCGCCATCGGCCGGGTAAATCGCTACACGCACGAAACCCGCACCATCACGCCCTATCCCCAATACGGCGAGAAGAAACTGCGCTTCAATTGGAACACGCCCATCGCCATGAGCCCGAACGAAAAGGGCACGATCTATATCGGCGCGCAGTTCCTGTTCCGGTCGCGCGATCACGGACAATCCTGGGAGCGCATCTCACCCGACCTGACGACGAACGATCCCGAGAAGCAGAAGCAGGAAGAGTCCGGCGGCGTCACGGTGGACAATTCTGCGGCCGAAATGCACACCTCCATCTACTCGATAAGCGAGTCACCCAAGAATGGGCAGATCATTTGGGTCGGCACCGACGACGGGAATTTGCAGATCACCCGCGATGGGGGAAAGACCTGGACGAACGTTGTCGGTAATGTCGGGGTGGCAAAGAACTCATGGGTGTCCACGGTTGCGGCCAGCCGCTTCGACGAAGGTACGGCCTACGTAACCTTCGATCGCCACACCTTCGGCGACATGCAGCCTTACGTTTACAAAACAACCGACCACGGCAAGACGTGGACATCTTTACAAGCGCAGGAAAACGGAATCCGCGGTTACGCGCACGTCATCACGGAAGACACCGTCAGCCCCAACATCCTGTTTTTGGGTACTGAATTCGGACTATGGATCTCGGTCGACGGTGGCAACAAGTGGGCGCAGTATAAGGGAAGCGACTTCCCGGCAGTTGCAGTGCGGGACATCGTGGTGCAACCGCGTGAATCTGATCTGGTTCTGGCCACCCACGGCCGCGGCATCTGGATCATTGACGATATTTCGCCCTTGCGCGCTTTAACTCCCGACCTGATGCCGAAGACCGCGGCATTCATTACCAGCAGGCCCGCCCGGGAATACATCGACGCCAATGCTTCATGGCCGGAGGGCGACGAGACATTCATTGGTCCCAGCCGCCCGACGGACGCGCTCATCACTTACTACGAGAAGGGCCGCCACATCTATGGCGACATGAAGATCGAAGTCTTCGATCAACAGGGGAAGCTGCTCGACACCATAAATGGGACCAAGCATCGCGGACTGAACCGCGCCACGTGGTCAATGAGGTTGAAAGCTCCGAGCGTGCCTCCGGCGGCGACCGCCGCATTTGGCGCCCTGCAAGGACCGCTGGTTCTGCCGGGGACCTATACCGTGAAAATGACCAAGGGCGATGAGGTGTATACCACGGAGCTAAAGGTCGTCGAAGATCCGCGCACCAAGTACACAATGGCGGAGCGGCAAGCTCAATTTGACCTGGCGATGAAGCTCTACAACATGCTCGATCACATGAGCTGGGCGGTCGATTCGATCATAGGCGTCCGCGACGCCGCTACTCAGCGCACCAGCCAACTGGCGGCAAACGATGCTCTGCGCCAGCGTCTTACCCAGCTCGCCGCTTCGGCGGACAAAATCCGCTCGGAGATTGTGGCCACCAAGGAAGGCGGCGCCATTACTGGAGAGGAACGCCTGCGTGAATTCCTGACTACGGTTTACGGCGACGTGAACGGATACGCTGGACCTCCCACCGCTTCGCAGGTTGAGCGCACGGAAGTATTGGGTCGAGAGCTGGAGGACGTGATCAAGAAGTTCCAGGATCAACTCGCGGCACAACTGCCCGGCATCAACAGCGCGCTGGAACAGAAGAAGCTGGAGCCCATTCAAGTTATAAGCGAATCGGATTGGCAGAAACAGCACCAGGAAGGATCGCAAGCGAAAGCATCGAGCATGCAAATGCGCGAGTGGGAGTGAACCGAACGAGGGGGCCTTGGCAGAAAGCCGCCTGGAACGACGGCTCAGGTTATCCCACTAAGCTTGGGCGCAACACGGTGGCAGTGAAAATCCCACCCTTTGGTTCAACCGAAGGGTGGGTTCGCAATGTGGTGAAGATCGTAGCTGGCTTGCGCCGATTTACATGGACACTCAGTCCTCGGCGATTTTCCCCGTTGTTATCACTTGCACTTTCCATGCGCGCCGGCCATTAGTGCGGCGGAACTCGATACGCTGAGTTCCGCCACCGGAAATCAAGTGAGAGTTACTGCAAACCACCGTTGGCAACTGGGGTAGTTGGTGGCGGATTGTCCGAGGCAGTCTTCATTTGCGTCGTGACGGATGACTCCAGCTTCGACAGACGTTCCTGCAACGACACGTTCTGTTGCTGCAGTTGCAGCTTCAGGCCGTCGATCTCCTGCCGCTGCGCGCTTATCCACTGAAGCTGGGTTTGTAGTTCAATTTGCTGCGCCGCTACGAGCGCGTGCTGCTTCTGGAACTCGTTCAGCAGCATGGGCGCGAGCAACTGATAGCTAACCGTGTAGGGTTGACCGTTTTTGTCGTCCGCTACCATTTCGGGGTAGACCTTGGCGACTTCTTCGGCAATCAAGCCGTATTGCAACTGGTGGTGGGTTCCGTCGTACTCTGGCTTATAGAAGAATGTCACCGGTCGCAACTGGAGGAGTTTGCTGCTGGTGTCGCCCATGTCGGCAATCTGCTGCTTGAATCGGCGCGAAGAACCATATACGCCGAGTTGTCCCGTAGCGGGATTGATAGTCACGAAGGAACTAAAGCTGGGGGCGTTTTCCAGCGGCTCGATGAAGACTTTGTTCTGCTGTCCCGCTCCCCGCGCCATTCACTCCGATGCGAATGGTGTTACTTTCCCCGGGGGAACTGGGGTTCCCGGCATTGGGGCCGATGTAGATGTTGCTGCTGCCCGTCGTAACGCTGCCGCCAGCGCCAGTGCCTAGAAAGGTGTTGCTGCTGCCAGTGGTATTGAAACCACTGTATGTTCCGATGCTGGTATTGCCAGTAGCGCCGCCATTATAGAGGCAAGCGCCGGCACCGACGCAAACGTTCCAACCTCCGCTCGTGCTGAGTTGCCCAGCCCGAAAACCCACAAAGGTGTTTACTTTACCGTTGCTTGCGATATTCTGACCAGCTCCATCGCCGACGCAGACATCGTTTTGGCTCCCGTTGGTGGCGCTGCAGGCTTGTGCGCCAACAGAGAGGTTATACGTGCCATAGTTGTGGTTCGCGCTCAACACCGAGATCCCGCCGATGCCATAGCTGTAACTGTAGCTGCTAAGGCCGAAGTTCCCGGCAGTGGAAATCTGAGTCGAGTTGGGCTGGTTCATTATAGAGTCGGTGTACCCAGTAACTGGGTTTTGGAAGTAGGGGATGTAGGAGTTGGTTGCTGAGAGAGGTCCTGGACTTGCGCTGTCGCCTGGGTTCCCGGCGATGCTCGACGCGTTCACAGACGTGCCGCTGGCCTTATCCGACGGCACAGATGCTTGTTGCGCTGAGCAAATGGACCCGAGCAACAAAATGGAAGTAGCAACGATGGTGCTGAAGCGGTGCACAGAGGCTCCTTGTGAAGATGTGGAATGGGGTCTTGTCCCTTGGCTCGCAAAAAGAGTTGGGTGCGCGTTTTTCATACGATCCTCCCTATGGAACGTGGTTAGGGGTTGAACTGCGACTACGTTGGTGTGCTGTTTGCGGATCTGGGTTTTCATGGTGACCTCCTTGTGGTCATTAGGTTGTGGCGACGGCCTGAGCCGAGATCGTCGCCGGTTGTTTGTGCGGTCTAAATCGCTCACCGCTGGGAACCGAATCGGAAGTCCCGGTTCAATTTCGTGCCGAGTGTGCGTTAATTGGCTTGTGAAGACAATGCACCAGCGGTGATTTGTGGGTGATCTAGCGGTGATTTAGCGGTGATTTATCGGTGATCTGGATAACCGACTGATTCCAAGAACTCTTGCAGTGCGTGGGTAGTTTTCATAATTGGGTAAGAGGGGTATCCATTTGACTCAGGTGACCACTACAGGTAGTGTGGTGGCCCATGGAACGGGTGGTGGAGGATTATCCGCGGACTCTGGCGGAGCTCGAAGTTCGATTTAGCAGCGAGGAAGCGTGCCGGGAGTATCTGTTCCGCCTGCGATGGCCGGCGGGATGCAAGTGCCTACGCTGCGGCGAGAGCAAAACTTGGCCATTGCGATCCGGGCGCTGGCAGTGTGCCCGCTGCGGACATCAGGTTTCGGTAACGGCGGGAACAATTTTTCAGGGCACCCGGACGCCCCTGACGGTTTGGTTCCGGGCGATGTGGTGGATGACGAGTCAGAAGAATGGGATCAGCGCCCTGGGACTCCAGCGGGTTCTGGGCTTGGGAAGCTACCAGACGGCTTGGGTGTGTTTGCACAAACTGCGGCGAGCCATGGTAAGACCCGGGCGGGAACGACTCTCGGGAAGCGTGGAGGCGGACGAAACCTATCTGGGTGGGCTGGAAGAGGGTATGCGCGGTCGGCAGACCGAGAGCAAGGCGTTGATTGTGGTGGCGGCAGAGGAGGACGGCAAAGGGATTGGGCGAATTCGGATGCGGCGCATTCCGAACGCTTCGGCCCACAGCCTCATTTCCTTCGTGCAAGAGTCGGTTGAACCCGGCAGCGTGGTCCACACCGACGGGTGGTTGGGATATGAGCCATTGCAAGGGCGCGGCTACATTCATCGGCTCACGTTTCTGCGCGGACAGCAGAAATCCCCTTCGGAGCTGTTGCCGCGCGTGCATCGCGTGGTGTCGCTGTTAAAACGATGGCTACTGGGCACACATCAGGGAGCGGTGAGCATCGAGCATTTGGATGGCTATCTGGACGAGTTTACCTTCCGGTTCAACCGGCGCAAGTCGCACAGCCGGGGAAAGCTGTTCTACCGTCTTGTCCAGCAAGCTGTCGCCGTGGAGCCAACAACTTACAAGGCGATCATCCGGTCCGCACCGGCAGACTGGCCCTGAAACCACAACCCATTGGGGGTACCTGAGTGAAATAGATACCCCTCTTGGGTGATTTAAGGGGTTGTCCCTGGTGGAGCTTGGGAACAGCCATAGTTGTAAGGTGTGGCGGCGCTACTGGTAAGAAAAGAGCCGCCCCGGAGAGCGGCTCAACAGATTCAGGTGCTGCGGCAGACTATCCCATTAACCTCCGGCGCAGGACGCCGGCGAGGCCAATGATCCCAGAACCGAATAGCATGATGCTGCTCGGTTCAGGAGTCGTCCCGCCACCTAGTTGACCGGTCAGAGTGAAGGCTTCCGAAGGGATGCTACCGAGGGTGTTCTCATAGGCTGTTGATGGGCAGTTGGCGCCACCGCCCGGAGGATGGGTTCCCCCGCAACCTACTCCACTATTCTCGTCCCAGAAGATCCCATTGGTAGAACAGCCGGACGTGCTACAGGCATTCCCCAGGGTCAAAAAGCCAGCACCCGAATACGGGATACCCGCGAACTCATAGTCCGCTTGGTACAGGTTGTAACCCATGGCGTTGGTGCCCAGGAAGATGTTGGTAACTCCAGACAACGTCAATGGGGATCCATCAAACGGCATAGACCCGATCGACATGTCCACGGTCGTAATAAGATCCGTGCTCGATGCGTCCCAGTAAACGAAATGTATATCTGTGATCTCCGAGTTGGCTGGTGTCACGAACGAGTCACTCACAACGAAACCAGCGTTGATAGTCCAGGCAGTGATGGTGCCGTTGGGGGGGCCATTGTCATACAGAGTGCCTGCTGTAGCTGAAATCGCGGCCAGCATCAAGCACAGAATGGTGAGCAGTGACAGAGAAGCGATACGAACTTGCGGTTTCATGATGACCTCCTTGTGGTCATAGGTTGTGGCGACGGCGGAAGTGCGAGCGGCGCCGGGTTGTACTATGCGACGAATTGCACTCGCACAGGCTCGGGAACGATTCCCACATCCGAGTTTTTCTCCAGGGAACAGGACCGTGTCTGCTACACCCAGTCAGCCGAAGACCAACTGAGGGAGCGCAGCGCCGGCACCAGTTCAGCTTCTGCGCACTACCCGATCAGCTTGCGGCGAGCTACGCCCGCCAGTCCGAGCAAGCCACTCCCCAGCAACAGCAACGAAGACGGCTCGGGAGCCGGGCTCGCCGTACCGCTGATATCGACCAGGAGCCCGGTGGCTATGCCATCGCCGCCCCCGAAATCGTTGTTGGTGACGATGAAGTCCAGAGTGTTAACCCCAGGCTGGAACCCGCCCGTGATGTCGAATGCAGTAAGGGTCCTGAATCCGGGATCCGATAGGACAGTACCAGTCCCGATAGCCGCGACGCCGTTCAGCAGAATGTGTCCGGTGTCGTCGGCAGCCCAGAATCCGGTCAACTCTGCTGTGCCCGGGTTAAGGCCGGTTAGATCGAAGGTTGTCTGGTAGTCGTAAACTCCCGCAGGCGTGTTTGTGTTGTCGTAGCCCCAGGAATTGACCCATTGTGTTCCAGACGGAGCGGCCACCCAGCCACCGTCTGCCAGTGTGGTTAGGGCCTGTCCCGGCGGAGGTGCCCCGGAAGGAGCGGAAATGATCCGGTAGTTTGGGTCTGTCTGACCACTACTGGATAAGCCTGCCCCCGTACTGTAAACGGGAATTGAGCTAGCGAAGGATGGGGTGATCGCCAGGGCGAGTACGGCCAAGGCGAGCAGTAACATTGAAGCGATACGACGTTGGGTTTTCATAATGACCTCCTTTTGGTCATGGGTTGTGGCGGCGCTTCTGGTTGAAGAGTGGGGAGCAACTCACCGCGTAGCTGCTCCTCACGGGACTGGGATGTCCCATCAGGTGGCGCTCGCCTCATCCGAGGAAGCGCTTTCGCAGCAGTCCGCCCAAGCCGAGCATCCCGGAGCCAAACAACATCAGGCTGCTCGGTTCGGGAGCGGAAGGGTTGTAGTCGGGAGTTGCCCAGACCGCAAAATTACCGCTGTACCCTTCGCCGAAAACGTCCAACGGAAGGTAGAAGGTTGCGGACTGTCCACTTGGGATATCGGCTCCGGAGAAGACGACGTCGCTGTCGGTCCAAGTGGGAGGCAGACCAAATTGTGGGGAACCGGGTTGACTCGGATGCGCGCCAGTCGCGTCGTAGGTTACCGAGTAGTTTCCCAACGGCGAGTATTGCAGCGTGAAGTGCATCCCGTACCAGTCCTGGCCAGTGGTATTCGTCATGATCCACGTCACGCCGTACTCCGTTGAGGGATTCGGCGTGAAGCGCAGGTCCGCGGCGAACGGGCCGAGGTAGTTGGTGGTTGAATTCACTATGACCTGGTTCTGGTTGTTCTGGGGCAACCCGTTCCAGTCTCCAAAGTGATCGTTGCTGACCGTTATAGTTCCGCTAGCGAACTCTAGGGTGTTACCCGTTGTTAAGATTGTTTCGGCACCGCAAGGCAATACCGCGCCTCCGATGACCATGGTCAGGTAGCAAAGAGCTGTGGCAGAGATTCCAAACCGCAGTCTCTTTATCGTCTCTTTCGTGGTGTCGAATTTTGGGCTGAAGCCATTACGGATCATTTGGGTGTTCATAGTGACCTCCTTGTGGTCATTAGGTTGTGGCGACGGCCTGAGCTGAGGTCGTCGCCGGTTGTTCTGCGGTCCAATCGCTCACCGCTTGGAACCGAATTCGCCGGTCCGGTTCAAATTCGTGCCGAGTGTGCGTTAATTGGTTTGTGAAGACAATGCACCAGCGGTGATTTGTGGGTGATCTAGCGGTGATTTATCGGTGATCTGGATAAGCGACTCATTCCAAGCCCCTTGAAGTGTGTGCTCGCAGGCTTGTGATCGAATGATTTAGGTGGTTAGCTTCGGTAGAGGCGAAGGCGACAGCAGGTATAGGTTCGGGGGATCTGGCGCATTCGGCGCTCTTCACATAAAAAGAGCCGCCCCGGAGGGCGGCTCAACAGATTCAGGTGTTGCGGCAGGCTATCCCATTAACCTCCTGCGCAGCATGCCCGCGAGGCCCACGATTCCGGACCCAAACAGTGCAATGCTGCTGGGCTCAGGAGCTGCAGTACCGTCGATAGTGAAAGATTCGGAAGGAATCGTGCCAAGGGTGTTGTCAAAATAGGCCGTTGACGGGCAGTTCGCGCCATTGCCAGTGCCACCGCAGCCTACGCCGTTGTTCTCATCCCACCTCACCGCGCCGTTACATCCGAAGGGTCCACAGGCAACAGCATTCGACAAGGTAAGCCAGTATTGGCCTGGGCCAAGATTGATGCTGGGGAACGTAAAGCTGGCCTCGGAGATGTCACAACATCCTCCGTTGTAACCCAGGTAGTTCCAGGTAAGGGCAGCTGTGCCTGAGCCCCCGCCAATTGCGGTGAACGGAAGCGTTCCAATTTCCCAGTCGACAGTAGTGGGCCGGGCTTCCACCTGGGTCCAAACGCCGAAATGAACGCTCTCTACGTCCGACATCGCCGCCGTCAGAAAGAATGAGTCGGATACGGCATTGCCCGAGCCCTGAGTGATGTCCCAGCTATTGACATTGCCATTGATCGGGCCATTGTCATACAGAGTGCCGGCTGTAGCTGAAATCGCGGCCAGCATCAGGCACAGAATTGTGAGCAGTGACAGTGAAGCGATACGAATTTGCGTTTTCATGGTGACCTCCTTGTGGTCATTAGGTTGTGGCGACGGTCGAAGTTCGAGCGGCGCCGGGTTGTGGTTGTGCGAGCTTGCGTTCGCCTAGTTTCGGGAACCCATGCTCCCCGAGAACCTCTCCGGCATGAGCACCTTCGCCGTTCATAGAGCACTTGACCTGCTGTCGAGCTCTGGTGATCGGCCCGCCAGCGCCGGATTGGCTTGCTCCTGCAGTTCCCTGACTAGCCGCGACATGCAGCCGTGCAAAATGCATCCCGCCAGCGCCTCGGCATTCATGGGCCGTGGCGGCGCCAGGTCTCCTCCGCGCATTCTGGGCTGCAGGTAGTGAAACGCGCGGAACAGGGACTCTGTGGCCCAGTAAAGCTTTCGTTTGTCGGTCATCATTGGAATTCTCCTTTCGTCCAGTCGTGCGCTTTCTTTCGAACATCGCCGGTTGTGCGATTGGGACCTTGCTTTGCCACCCAGAGGCGGGATGGTTCGCCTGCCTCCGGGTGCGATCCTGACTGAGGGCGGCGGTGGCCGGTTGTGCTCCTGTTTTCCGCTCCCGTGAGCGCACAATGCGCTAGTTCGTCCGCGCGATCAATGCACCAGCGGTGATTTGTGGGTGATTTAGAGGTGATCTATGGGTGATCTGGACAACCGACTCATTCCAAAGCCGCTCCAAGGCGGCTTGCAGTGCGTGTGTCGTCTAAGCCGTTGAACGATTTAGGTGGTAAGCGTCGGTAGAGTTCGGGAATAACTGCGGTTGTAGGTCCGGCGGCATTGCTAACGCGCGGCGTCCTTCATGGAAAAGCCGCTCCGAAGAGCGGCTCGACCAGTTCAGTTGTTTGCGTCCCGCTATGCTAACCTCCGGCGCAGAATACCAGCGAGGCCGAGGATGCCGGAACCGAACAGCATGAGGCTGCTGGGCTCGGGAGCTGTAGGCACAGGCACGTCCGGCGCGACAATATGACCGTACTCGATAACTCCCTCATTACCCGGCGGCCCGCCCGTATAGGTGTCGCCGTAAAGGAAGTAGTTGTTGGCGGAATTCGAGACGGGTGCATAGGGAGTACTGAATGAAAAACCGCTCAACATGGTTCCCACAGGCACGGAAAATGAAGCCCATTCCCAGAACGTGCCAGATTCGTTAAGCGGGGGAAGGCTGCTGCTTCCGGAAAACGAGGTGAAGAAAATCGACCCGCCTGGATCCGTGTGAGCCGCTGGAGTGAGAGTTGGATCCTGTACAGTGCTAATCAGGATCGCGAAATCGTTTACGGTTGCTGGCCCCGACGTGTTGTCCAACGTGTACGAATACGTGTACAAGTTGGTGATGGAGTTGAACGAAACGCTGCCAGTTAGAATACCAGCGTTGGCGATTCCGCCCGAGCCAGCAATTCCGATCGTAAGTGACAGTGCAATCAAGGCCAACCTGAACAGTGACAAGCAAGATCTGGTTTTCATATTCGTTTCAGATTGAACTGGGACTGCGTTGATGCGCTCTTTGGTGATCGGCGTTTTCATGGTGACCTCCTTTGGTCATTGTGGTCATTAAGTTGTGGCGACGATCTGAGCTGAGGTCGTCTCCGGTTTAACTAAGGGAGCTTGCTTTGCCCGGAGGCGGATGGTTCGCCAGCCCCCAGGTGCATCCCATCTCTGAGAGCAGGGCGGCCAGTTATGCTCGCTTTCCCGCTCTCATGAGCGCACAATGCGCCGGTTCGTCTCCGCGATCAATGCACCAGCGGTGATTTGTGGGTGATCTAACGGTGATTTATCGGTGATCTGGATAACCGACTCATTCCAAGGAGCTTGCAGCGGGATTGCAGTCTTAGGGATCGAGAGAATGTAGGTGGTTAGCTTCGGTAGAGTATGGAAGGCGATAGCAGGGGAAGCTGCCGAGGCGCTGCGTTTGGAGCCGAATAGCGCGGTCAACAGCGGCCAATGTCGGCGCCGTCTACGCGAGCCTCAACCGGCTGGATGAGGCAGAGGAGGTATACAAGCAGGCGGACGAACGCAAATTGCAGGGCGAGCTCCTACTCTTCTACCACTACCAGTTGGCTTTTCTGAAGGGAGATGGGGCACGGATGACTCAACTGGCAGCGGCCGCCATGGGCAAGCCGGGTCTGGAAGAAGCGTTTCTGGCTGCGCAAGGAGACACTGAGGCCTGGTACGGAAAGTTGAAAAACGCACGCGAATTGACCCGGCGGGGGATGGATTCAGCCCACCACTGTGATGCCCAAGAGGCCGCCGCAACGTATGAGGCAGTGGCCGCGTTGCGCGAGGTTGAATCTGGCAAATGGGAGGAGGCACGGGCCGATGCCAATGCAGCAGTGAAACTGGCCCCAAACCGCGATGTACGGGCGATACCGGGAGTGGCCCTGGCGCGGGCAGGGGATACTGCAACGGCGGAGAGTCTGGCAGCCGAACTCGACAAGACATTCCCGCTGGACACACTGGTTCAGAGGTATTGGTTTCCCACGATCCGAGCGGCTGTCGCCTTGCAGCGCAAAGACGGGAACCAGGCAATTGAACTATTGAATCCGGCAAGCACGATAGAACTCAGCCAGCCCACAAACCTTACCGTATCCCTGTGCCCGGTTTGCTTGCGGGCCGAAGCCTATCTCATGTTGCACGACGGCAACGCAGCGGCGGCGGAATTTCGCAAATTCGTTGATCACTACGGCTTGGTGGCGAATTTTTTCTGGGGAGCACTGGCGCGCCTTGGTCTAGCTCGCGCTTACGCCGTACAAGGAGACACGGTCAAGGCCCGTGTCGCGTATCAGGACTTCCTTTCGCTGTGGAAAGACGCTGACCTTGACATCCCCATACTTAAACAGGCTAAAGCCGATTATGCCAGGTTGCGCTAGACCAAACGGCGACGCTTCGCTTCTTTTGCCAAAAGGCTGTTCGCCAATGCGGTATAGTTTCTCCTATCGGGCACATTCCATCCGTCTGCCGACCGGCAGAGACGCTAGGCTAAAAGTGAGGTTGAGCCATGACTGCCTCCGAAGTTGCTGCCGCAATAAGAGACTTGGAGCCTCGATTTCTGGAGGGACTAGCTCCTGGTGAGATCAAGGCTGTGTTGGCGGCCGCAAAACTACGGCGCTATCTGGCAAATTCCGTAGTCACTAACCACGGGCATCCCGCCGATCACCTGTTTCTATTGGTGAACGGGCAAGCGCGATATTTCCTCATCACACCCAATGGCCAGAAGTCTGTTCTTCTTTGGATACCGCCTGGCGAGACATTCGGCGGACCCGCTCTCTTGTCAAAGCCCTCTAATTATCTTGCCAGCACTGAAATCGTGAGGAATAGCTGGGTGCTGGTATGGGACCGCACCGCCATCCGGGAGTTTGCCGTGCAATATCCGCGATTGGTGGAGAATGCGCTGCTCATGGCTTTTGATTATCTGGTCGCTTGTCGCGCCATGCATATGTCGCTGACCTGTCACAGCGCCCGCCAGCGGCTGGCCACCGTGCTGGTCAATCTGGCCAGCGGAATTGGCGAGAAAGTTTCCGGTGGGATTGAACTCAACGTCAGAAATGAAGAGCTGGCTAACGAGGCGAACGTCACCCCGTTCACGGCAAGCCGTTTGTTGAGCGAATGGCAACGCAAGGGCATGGTGGTGAAGAATCGCGGCAAGCTCTTGCTGCGCTCCCCGGAGCAATTGTTGTCGCAAGCAGTTTAGCTACTTCCCGTTTCCTTCCGCGTCCGCCTTCACTTCCCCTCATTGCTCTCGAGCAACTACGAAGTTGTCATAGGGCAACGACGGAATCTTTCCTAGATGTAACCATTTCTTAAGAGTCCTTTAACGAGCAGTTCAGCACCGCCCGTCAGTGGCGTTGGTTTTGAACTTCGACTGGCGGGAGACTTTTAGCAAGTGGCATTCGTTCGTATTCTCATTGTGGATGACTGCGAACCCTGGCGGCGCATGGTGCTTACGCTGCTCCAGGAGTACACGAATTGGCAGGTCATCTGCGAGGCTTCAGATGGAGTCGAGGCCGTTCAGAAAAGTGAAGAGCTGCAACCCGACTTGATTTTGCTGGACATCGGGCTTCCCGGGCTCAATGGCATTGAAGCCGCCCGCCAAATCTGCGAGATCGCTCCCCGCTCAAAAATATTGTTCTTGAGCGAGAACCTTTGTCCAGCCGTGGTGCGAGCCGCCTTGTGCATGGGCGGACACGGATATGTCGCAAAATCCGACGCCGCACACGGCCTTCTGGCTGCGGCGGAAGTCGTAACCGGGGACAAACAATCTGTGAGCAGCCGATTTGCCGGTGGCAGCCCGGCCCATCCTTCGGATGCCTAAGCCATTCGCCACCTGTATGTGTTTCAGAACCTCTGGTCCGGCAGCAAGACTGCCTTTCCAGTATGCGCGAAAAGAGAACTATCTTGTCTAGTCCAACTGTCATCTTATGCATCGATGATGAACCAACCGTACTGTTGTTGCGTCAAGTCCTTTTGTCGATCGCCGGTTATAAGGTCTTGACTGCAACCAACGGTGAATCGGCCATCCGCCTCTTCACCCTGAATCATGTGGACCTGGTCATTACAGACCAATTGCTTCCCGGCCGCAGCGGGGGGCAGGTCGCTTCTGAGATGAAGCGCCTGAAGCCTGAGGTGCCTATCATTCTGTACATCGGATTGCTGGAGCTTCCTCCCGGCGCCGAGCATGCCGACCTCGTAATGGTTAAGGGGATGACCCCGCTTGAGTTTCTTGGCGCAATTGCGGCGCTGGTTGCGAAGCCGCGGCCCGAGGACGGAGCGAACTCATAGGGGTGTATCCGGCCGCGGGGCGGGCTGGCAGGCGGCGGTTGCAGACCAGCAGTACATGGGTTTGCCGCAATGTGCCAGTGAACCCCTTGTTCTGAAGAATCCTGACCACGACGCGTCAGTCTTGGGCTTGGCCCTTCAGAATCCCATGATGTTATATCCGCAATCGACGTAGATGGTTTCGCCGGTGATACCGGTGGCGGCGTCGCTGGCGAGGAAGACGGCGGTCGAGGCAACTTCCTTCACATCCACGTTTCGTTGCAAGGGAGCGCGTTCGGCCTGAGCGCCGAGCATGTCGCTGAAGCCGGAGATGCCGCGCGCGGCGAGGGTCTTGATGGGGCCGGCGGAAATGGCGTTCACGCGAATCTTGTTCTTGCCCAGATCGTAGGCCAGGTAGCGGACACTCGCCTCCAGCGCGGCTTTGGCGACGCCCATCACGTTGTATCGGGGCACAACTTTCTCGGCGCCATAGTAGGTGAGGGTAATGACGCTGCCGCCCTCAGTCATCAGCGGGCGCGCGGCGCGGGCAAGGGCCACCAACGAATACACGCTGATGTCGAGTGCGATACGGAAGCCGTCGCGGCTGGTGTCTGCGAACTCGCCCTTCAGCTCTTCAGCGGGCGCGAACGCGATGCTGTGTACCAGCGTGTCGAGTTTGCCGTATCGCGACTTCAATTGCTCGAAGAGCTGCGCGATCTCTTCGTCACGGCTGACATCGCACTGAAAGGCCTGCGAATTGGGGAGCGCCGTGATCAGGTCATCAGCTTCCCGCTCAAGACGCTCGTTCTGGTAGGTGATGGCCAGTTGGGCACCGGCCTGCTGCATCTGCTGCGCAATAGCCCAGGCAATGCTGCGTTTGTTGGCCACGCCGAACACCACCACGGTGCGGCCGTCTAAACAATTCGACATTCGATGCCATTCCTCCGTGCTCAGTTACGCCAAATGGTTGAGGATATCAGGCGTGGGATGGGATGTCTCGCGTTGGGGCGTTGTCGAAGCCGCGCGGGGGCTGAAGTCTAACCGCAGCTTGCGAGCCTGCACTAGACCTCTGCCGTCCCTGAAGGGACTCGAATCCATTTTCCATTTCACCCAGCGCTGAAGCGCTGGGCTAAGCTCTTGCGCCCCCTTTCGGGGCTGGTTCTTGGGTGACGCTCTTCACTGGGGCAAACTCATACGAAGTCGCGACACGGTCTCTGAGGGTCCGCACTACCCGAGCGTTGCTGCTTCATGTCCCTATGAAAGCAGGACTCAACTAAACAGCAATTCTTTGGCGCGCTGTGAGGCCTTGACCACCGCCTTGATGAGCGTTACGCGGAGACCGCCCTCTTCCAGTTCGAGGATGCCATCCACGGTGCATCCGGCAGGAGTTGCGACGGCGTCCTTCAGTAACGCGGGATGATCGCCGGTCTCCAGCATCATCTTGGCTGAACCCATGACGGTCTGACCGGCAAGTTTCATAGCGATATCGCGCGGCAGCCCCATCTTGACGCCGCCCTCGGCCAGCGATTCCAGGATCATAAAGACGTACGCCGGCCCGCTCGCTGACAGGCCGGTGACTGCGTCCATATGCTTCTCGTCGACACGCACGGTTTCCCCTACGGTGTCGAAGAGTGTGCGAACCACTTCCAGATCGGCCGGCTTTACAGCCTTGCCGCAGCAAAAGGCGGTCATGCCAGCACCGACCATCGACGGAGTGTTGGGCATGGCGCGAATCACGGCGATGCCGGCGGGCAGGCGTTGCTCGATGTACGAAGTGGGAACGGAAGCCGCGATGGAGATCACCAGTTGACTGGGGTGTAGATCACGCTCAATCTCCTGCACGACGTTGCCCAGGGTCTGCGGCTTGACGCAAAGCAAAATGACATCGGCATTGCGAATGGCGGCTCGGTTGTCAGTGGTGACTTCGACGCCGTACTTGGAGGAAAGTGCGGCAGCTCGTTCCGCGTGATTTACGGTGGCAGCAATGTTGCCGGGCTGCAGGACCTTTTGACGGCAAAACGCCTGCATGAGAATGCTACCCATCTTGCCGAGACCAAGAATGGCGACACGAATTTCGGACACGCTTTCACTTCCCTGGTTAAGTTCCGATGTTCCGGTGTGTGGTCTCGATTGTAAATTGAGCGAGCACCGATCGGCGGAAGTCGTGTCGCGGGCCCAGTCCGTGGAAATAAAATGAGGCACCCATAAAGGGTGCCTCAGGAGGCAAGGAGCAACAAGACCGCTTCGGCCGAGGGCCTCGGCGCTACGCCGCGCATTCTCTAACGATTCGCCTGAAGTTTCCTGCGAATCACTCCACCTATGGTCAGCAAGCCGCTTCCCAGCAATAACAGACTGCTAGGCTCCGGCGTTGTGGGGCTGATCTGCGAGACGGAAACGTTGTCGAGGGCCATCCACTCCGGATCGTCTCTGCCGTTGAAGGTAATGGTATCGCTACCAGTTCCCGTCACGGTATACGAGAACTCCGTGTAATTGACCCCGGTATTGGGGTCGGACAGGTTGAGCAATGTATCGCTGTTCCACATAGCACTGAAATCACTGGGGTCGTCTCCAACTGAGGCGAACCAGAAGCTGAATGTGTACTGGGCGCCAGGGCTATCGGTGATGGTCTGGCTGATTGATCCATCGCCGCCGATATTACCCCAAACAGAGTAGAAGTTGCCGTCTTGGGCGCCACTATAGACATAGAAGGGGCCGCTCACAACCTCCTCTAAGGAGCCTGCGCTTACATTCCAGCCAGTGAAGTCGCTGGTCTCAAAGCTGCCATTGGTGACTAGGTTAGGGCTAGCAAAGGCTGTCGGTGCTCCCACAAGCAGAACCACTACGAGAGCAGTGACAGCCAGCAAGGCTTTTTGTCGCATATTTCCTCCGGGGCTGAGTTAGATACCGGCTACTAAGGGCACTTTCGTGTAAGACGAGTGCAATTCCAAGTCCATTCTGGGAGTAATAGATTCATACGGTTACGTCGCGACAACCAGATAGAGTTGCAGAGTTTTGCGATGCTGTGAGAAGCAAGCTACAGTTAGCACCGTGCGGATGGCTCCAGTACTTCCCTCACGTGTGCAATCATTTGCAGCATTGTAGAAGGCACGTGAAACCAACTTTATGGTTTGACAGCACTTAGTTTGGAACGGGAAGTGCTTCACTGCTCCGAGGGATTTAGGACAAGTTCGCTGATTGGTTGTTTGGAGGAGTGCCGTTCCGGAATGCCAGCGGCGGGCGGATGGAGCACCTAAGGCTGTGCCAATTCATTGAAAATGAAATCAACCATGGAGGCACGGAGATCACGGAGAAAACTCCGCAGAGACCAAAACTCGGTGGGCCTTCGTGTCTCCGTGTTAAATGGTTTCATCTGAGTGGCTGAACTGAGGCACTCCACAGGGCGGGCGTCGGGTCGTTCCCGCAAAAAAGCCGCGCTTTCGGTTTGACAAAGCCAGCTAACGCCCTCCGTACTAAGAGCTTGGATTGCTCCTAAGTATCAACCTTGCAGCAAGTTGCCATCCCAACCTTTTTCCAACATATTCCTCACCTGTTTTTAAGTTCGGCTTTAGGACTTCCAACGGGCGGCATTGCTATTTTGCGATTGCAGCCGGTGATTGGCTCACAGGCCGGAAGCGAATGAAGGCTTCCACTGGGGCGCATCGGCAGCAAATCAGTTTCCGGCTACGGCCGCGAACATATCTAAATAAAGAGGAGAAACGAAAATGAAACGCTTTGCCTTCACCCTGACCTTGGCCATGCTGCTCTGCACCTCGATGTGGGCGCAGGGGTCCTACAACTTCACAACCGTCAACTATCCTGGCGACACCTTCACTCAGTTGTTGGGCATCAACAACAGCTTGCTGATCGCGGGCTACCACAACTTCAATCAGAACTCAGGATTCACCCTTAAGCTGCCCGTGGGCTTTGTAACCGAGAACTTTCCGAACTCGATGATGACGCAGGTGATCGGCATCAACAACACTGGCACCACGGACGGCTTCTACGTGGACAACGGCGGTACCACGCACGGCTTCTACAAAACGGGGAGTACGTTCAATAACGTCGATTATCCAGGCACGGCCTTCAACCAGCTGCTCGGCCAGAACGACATGGGACAGGCGTCGGGCTACTACAGTCTGAGCCCCGACAATACCACGCCCGACTTCCCCTACGTGTATGACGAATTGGGGGGAGGGGTTTTTCAGGTCATCACCATTCCGGCAGCCGTTGGCGGAGCGCAGGCCACCGGCATCAACAACTCGCAGCAAATTTGCGGCTTCTACATCGACGCCGCCGGAGTAAACCACGGCTTCCTGCTGAACTTCGGGCTGTTGGTGACGCTCGATGCTCCTGGTAGCACCTTCACCCAGGCGCTGGGTCTGAATAACCGGGGACAAGTAGTCGGCGACTACATGGACGCCGGTGGCAATACCCACGGCTTCGTGTGGACGAGCGGTGGCGGGTTCACGACGGTCGACGATCCCAACGGCGTAGGCACGACCATCGTCAACGGCATCAACGACCGCGGCATGCTGGTCGGGTTCTACGGTACGGCTCCGATCAACAGCGGATTCGTAGCCTTCCCGCGGTAAGGACAGACCGAGTAGCAAACACATTTACCCCGTTCCACCAGAAGTGGAACGGGGATTTTTTTCTGGCTCGATGCAAGAATTATTCGCGGGGGGAAGTTTGAAAGCGGGCACATGCCGAGTGCGCCCGCCCCTTTGTGTGTGCAATGATTTATTGAGGTTTGGTAGCGCTGCGTATTTTCAACTTTGCCGATTCATTCCTGGACGGTCTATCCAGCTTTTAACGTTGACAGTTTTCCTTTCAACTTGGCGACGGCTTCTTTAGCCTGGCCGATCCGCTGTTGAACCTTGCCCACGTTCTTTTCGGCTTTCCCTTCGGCTTTCAGGTCGCGGTCATTCGTGACCTTTCCAACCTGCTCCTTGATGGTTCCCTTGACCTCGTGAAAGCTGCCCTTGATCTTATCTTTCGTGCTGGTTTTCATACTTCTCCTTGGCCCTCGTAAAGCCCGGGTTGCGGCTCTTCTGAGCCCCATAGAGAGCTATCACTTTTGTAATCTCGTGTCTTTCTGAGATCTGAGCAAGAGGGGTATCTATTTCACTCAGGTACCCCCAATGGGTTGTGGTTTCAGGGCCAGTCTGCCGGTGCGGACCGGATGATCGCCTTGTAAGTTGTTGGCTCCACGGCGACAGCTTGCTGGACAAGACGGTAGAACAGCTTTCCCCGGCTGTGCGACTTGCGCCGGTTGAACCGGAAGGTAAACTCGTCCAGATAGCCATCCAAATGCTCGATGCTCACCGCTCCCTGATGTGTGCCCAGTAGCCATCGTTTTAACAGCGACACCACGCGATGCACGCGCGGCAACAGCTCCGAAGGGGATTTCTGCTGTCCGCGCAGAAACGTGAGCCGATGAATGTAGCCGCGCCCTTGCAATGGCTCATATCCCAACCACCCGTCGGTGTGGACCACGCTGCCGGGTTCAACCGACTCTTGCACGAAGGAAATGAGGCTGTGGGCCGAAGCGTTCGGAATGCGCCGCATCCGAATTCGCCCAATCCCTTTGCCGTCCTCCTCTGCCGCCACCACAATCAACGCCTTGCTCTCGGTCTGCCGACCGCGCATACCCTCTTCCAGCCCACCCAGATAGGTTTCGTCCGCCTCCACGCTTCCCGAGAGTCGTTCCCGCCCGGGTCTTACCATGGCTCGCCGCAGTTTGTGCAAACACACCCAAGCCGTCTGGTAGCTTCCCAAGCCCAGAACCCGCTGGAGTCCCAGGGCGCTGATCCCATTCTTCTGACTCGTCATCCACCACATCGCCCGGAACCAAACCGTCAGGGGCGTCCGGGTGCCCTGAAAAATTGTTCCCGCCGTTACCGAAACCTGATGTCCGCAGCGGGCACACTGCCAGCGCCCGGATCGCAATGGCCAAGTTTTGCTCTCGCCGCAGCGTAGGCACTTGCATCCCGCCGGCCATCGCAGGCGGAACAGATACTCCCGGCACGCTTCCTCGCTGCTAAATCGAACTTCGAGCTCCGCCAGAGTCCGCGGATAATCCTCCACCACCCGTTCCATGGGCCACCACACTACCTGTAGTGGTCACCTGAGTCAAATGGATACCCCTCCTGAGCAAAATTGACCATCGCCCTGGGATGGGGCGTGGCTTTATCCCGAAACGGGCAAGGAAACGGCCAGAGATGCAATAGCGCAGTGAGGCTGGCGGGCTCGGGATCCGAATGCGCCAAGGTTGGAACCGTAGCCGAAAAGATGGGTGCGCCCGGCGATTGAGCGGGATGGGTCCGAGGTACGGGAAGGCGGAGATCACCCGCCTTCCCCGTGCGACAGGCTTGTAGACCTTACACAGCTACTGGGACGTTGTGAAAGGTTGAGACGACCGTCTCAAACGTCTGAACCCGAGGCGTTCCGTCAATTACGTTCGCCAAGGTCTTCAACACTTGCGGGTAGGTGTTGGTGTTGTATTCGTCTGCATTGTTCTTGTGCTCCCACAGACTGATTGAAACCGCATCCTGGCTGCTGGGGTTGCACAGCGTGACTTCGTCCTTGAAGCCCTTCTGCTTGCGTAGCAAAGGAAGAATCTGGTTCTCGAATGTGCGGGTGTAATCAGACTGCATATTGTTTTTCAGGCGAAAAGAGATATTGCGTGCGTACATATTCAACCTCCTAAAGGTTGCGTCGCATATAAGGAGAAGGGAGCTTCAGATGGGCTGACTTATGTTCAGGGAACCTGAAAGAGGTGAGGATGGAAACTAACCTCAATTCCGACTCTATCTGATTGCCTGAGCATTGTCAAGCTTAGACACTGAGGATTATTCAGCGTACTATCGAAAGCGAGAGAGATTTTCTACCTTTCATTCAGATCCCCTGAACTAGGTCAGCCGTTCTGGAGTTTTCTCCCCTTAGTTGTGGCAGTCACAGGAGTTAGAGTGTCTAATCCCAAAGTTAAATTTAGTCTGAAGTCTGACCCTTCCAAACAGCAGGAAACCTTGAAAAACGATTCAGCGAGTACCTTCTCAGAGGACGAGATACGAAACCGCGCTTATCAAATCTTCGAGTCTCGCGGCAGAGTCCACAACCGTGCTGACGAGGATTGGAGCCAGGCAGAGACCGAACTAATGGACCTGGTAGGCGGCAAATAGGACGAAGAGTGCCCGTGACCCGAACCGAAAAGCCCCACCCAGGCAAGAGAAGCTGGGATGGGGTACCCGGCCGCGCAGACTGATGCCTCTTCCCAAAACAAAGTTGCGCCACGGCTGCCCAATGTGGTCCTAACAGGCATCGTTTCCTAATGGTCAAAAGGAGACAGCTAATCGTCCGCTTCTACGCCTATCCTGTAGTCGAGGCAATACCCAATGAAAGCATTTGCAAGTCTCGGAACAGCAGTCCTGCTTCTGTCTCTCGGGACGATTGTCCCTGCGTTCGCACAGCAGGAAGCCAAGCCAGAGCAGAAGCCGCAACAAGAGCACACTCAGCCACAACATGCACAGCCACAGCAACAGCATGCCCAGGCACAACCACAGCATGTCCAGCAGCAGACCCAACAGAAACAGCAGCCGCAAGCAACGCATGCCCAACAAGAGAGCCAAAACAAACAACAGCGCGCTCAGCAGCAGAATCAACAGAAGCAGCCTCAACAGGAACACGCCCAACAACAGAACCAGAACAAACAGCAGCAACAGCAGCAGGCCAAGCAGCAAAACCAAAACAAGCACGAGCAGCAACAGCAGCAGGCACAGAACGTGCAGCAGCCTGCACATCATACCCAAGAACAGCAGCGTGTCCAGCAAGCGGCATGGCAGGAACACCGATCGCAAAACTGGCAGGCAGACCATCGCACTTGGGAGCAACGCGGCGGCTATAATGGCTACCGCATCCCTGACAACCGTTACAACGGCTACTTTGGACCGGACCACGGGTTCGTCATCTACAGCCAACCTTATATGGTTGTTGGCGGGTTCCCACGCTTCCAGTACGGCGGCTATTGGTTCACGTTGGTAGATCCATGGCCACAGTACTGGTCCAACAACTGGTACCAAACTGACGATGTTTATGTTGTCTATGTCGACAATGGGTACTACATGTACAACCAGAGATATCCTGGCGTCGGCATCGCCATCAGCGTTTCGATGTAAAACTCTACGCAGGGCAACGTCAAGTAGAGGTCTGCATTTTAGAGGCGCTACCCGACGCGAAGGACTAAGCTAGAAGGTGTAAAGCGATACTGGCGATCGCGCACATGTCACCAGGTGCATTAGAGGAGAAAATATGGTAGCCGGAATAGATATCGCGGGACCAACTGCAACACCTGCAAAGACGGAAACGCGTCCACGACAGAATGCTTCTCTCGATCGCGTCGCCGAAAAGCGTATTGAGGCGGCGAACGCCAATAAGAAGAAGAAACGTGCCGCACACAGGGTTGCTTTGCGAAGGTCGCACACGAGAGGCTAGTCGCGGTTTCAGTGCGAGAAACTGGCCCTGGATGCAAGGTACCCTGAGTTGCAGTTCGGTGCGATGTCTGGCACGTGATCGAAGGGATAGGTCGAGCAAAATGGAACACTGGGGAATCTATATCGCTTATGGATGGCTAGCCACGATCATCTTGGCTTTCACGGACGCTGTGCAGGCCATTCGGAAGGGTCCGCAGCCCGAGCCGCAGGCCTCTGAGCGGTACACCCACAACTAGCGAAGACTCGCATTATGGGCCATCCGTTGGAATACGAAATGTGAGCTTATATGAACAGACGCTAGGTTCGGCCTGGCCTAGGCTTGTAAAAGATGGGGTAAGGGGTAAGCTTTGCTTGATCGGGCCGTTTCATCAGCTCGGCCTGGCTCCTTCAGCCGAAAAGTCAGCAGTCAGCTAGACATCAAGTCGGCGCTAGGGCCATCAGTCTCACTCTTATTTGTATCAGGGCCCCCGTTACTCGCCAGGGGTGTTCAGACCCTGGTTCATCTCATCCGCGAGATCGCCCGAAAGGGAAGGGCTTCTCAGCAGGTGGAGCGCAGAGAGACAAATAACATCTACCGGAAATAAAGAAAGGTCAAAGAACATGCCGTTACTACAAGTTGTCCTAGTTCTCATCGTCGTCGGAGTTCTTCTGTGGTTGGTGGATCGCTTCATCCCCATGGCGAGTTCCATCAAGTCAATCCTGAACGCTGTGGTCGTTATAGCCGTGGTGCTGTGGCTGCTGAATATCTTTGGGCTGTTCAGTTCGCTCTCGAGCATTCACATCGGCAAACCGTAGCGGAGACGCCTGATGTATCCGGAGAGCCTCAAAATCCTCGGCGCGGAAGTAATATGCTGGAGTTGCCGTGAAAAACACGATTCGCAATAACTACTGAGTGCTCTCGATTCGCATGCGGGCGCTGTTGCTGGTAACCAAGCTTCCTTTGGGTGGGCCACCCACCGAGCAGCGTTCCCGCTTGCGGAGAAACAGCAGATCCTTCGACTCCGTTCGCAGGACAGCGTAAGGCGAGGAGGAACGTGAACGCGTCTCTTCGCTCCCGCTCTTTCGCAAGGCGGGTAAAGGATGAGGCAGGCGGCGATTTTCGCGGTTGGGAACGGATACCCCGCCCTAGCCAAAACCCGGCTATTAGAACGGGGAGGCCAATGTTTGAGGAGAGTTCGTCGGGCAAAGCATGGCCGGGGCACCAATCGATTTCTGATGGTTGCGCGAGACAACCCATCCGCGGTTACTTGCGCGACGCCGGGGGCACCAATCCGTTGGCGCGGTAGTAGGCGACCAGCAGACCGTAATGCTCTGAAGAATGCTGCAGCACGCCGAGCCACGGCTCGATGCTTTTCGTGAGCGAGTCATCGGAGACGCCCTTCAGCGTGGCCTCTGAGTCGGCCATGGCCTTCTCGAGCATCGCCACTACAGCAGCCTTGGTCTTGTAGTCCTTGCCATTGAGTTCGTCCCACTTGACGTTCTCGCCGCGTCCCCCAAGGTTCCGAACGCGACGAAACCGCAGATCCTTCGCTCGAAATCACATGCTTACGCTTTCTGATGCAATGCCGGACTCTTCGCCCACGATCTCCACGCTGGACGTGATGGCGAACGCAGGAATCAGCGAGCGATACACCGGACAGCGTTGCGCATACACACCATGCACGCGTTCCACCGCCTCACGCACTGCGGCGGGATCGCTGGCGCGCAGAGTGTGGGTCACATGCACACGCTTGATGATTAGCACGCCGCCGTCGTCCTCGACTTCACCGCGAACTTCGCAAGTGAGGCGGCCATCCTTAGCGTCGATTTTGCGCGCATCCAGCGCGCCGGCAAAGGTGCCGATCATTCAACCACCAAGGGCGGCGACGACATAGTCGATGGTGGCGGCGTGCGGTTCGGGCAGGCGGCTCTCGTCGATACCGTAATGTTTGGCGATACCGCCGTGGACGCTGAACATCACAGGCTGCGGCTCTCCGGGCAGGTAGGCGCGGCGCAGCGGGCCCTTGATGCGCTCGATGCGCACGTTGGATCTGTAGGCGACTTCGGACATGAATGCCTCCGGTGCAATGACATTCTACGCGGTTGAACAAAATGCCGGCTCCCACCCATTCGCAAAAGCGGCGACAGGACGGGACACCGACTCGCCGCACGTCATTCAGTAGTCACACGGAGCGGTGATATCGCATGAAGCATTCAGGCCTAGGATTGCTGCATACTAGACGACAGACCAGTGAAGAAGTAGGAGGCCATGCCATGATGAAACTCTTAGTTGTTGCATTGCTGTCGCTTACTTTTGCTGTGCCGGCGTTCAGCAAGACCTACAAAAGTACCTATCCCGATCCCTGCAGCCAGGTGTGGGGCGCGGTCAAAGACACCCTTAGCAATGCGGAGAACTACAGCGTCGTGGAGAGTGACGACGCCAAAATGACGGCTTCCTACGATGTGAAGCACTCCGCTCATGTCAGCATTGCCGGTGCGGCCCTCCAGCGGACCAACCGCGTCACCCTAGTATCGCAGGGTGCGGGCTGTCAGATGCAAGTAGTGTCGAACTATAGCGGCTGGGAGCACAACGACAAGGGTGACTTCAAGCAGCGCGTGGATGAATCGTTGGCGAAGCTGAAAGCCGCGCCACCAGCCGAGCCCGCGAAACCGGCGGACGCAGCCAAGTGAGTTGGCAGGGCGGGGGTTTTGTGGTGTAACAGGCCCCGTTCTGGGCCATCCTTTGGCCTAGGGCGGGGATTCTCGTCGGTAGATGCGAAATGCCCCACCCTTCGACTGCGCTCAGGGCAGGCTCCAACCAAAAGAAGGTTGAATTGGCCTAGGGCGGGGATTCTCGTCGGTAGATGCGAAATGCCCCACCCTTCGACTGCGCTCAGGGCAGGCTCCAACCAAAAGAAGGTTGAATTGATTGGATAAGAGAGAAGGCTCGCTTCGAACCGGTAGTCTTGAGTTGAGGACAAGACACTGGGGAAGGAAGGAGCCTTCCATGCTTATTGTAGGATGTGATTACCATCCGCGGTGGCAGCAAGTGGCTTGGTTCGACCCGGAGACGGGAGAGATAGGAGAACAGAAGTTGGTAAACGGCGACGGCGAAGCGGAACGCTGGTATAGGCAACTGCCGGTGCCGTCGTTGATCGGTCTGGAAGCCACGGGCAACAGTCAGTGGTTTCTCGATCTGTTAAACCAATTAGGCCATGAAGTGTGGGTGGGAGATGCCGCCGAAATTCGCGCCAGTTATGTACGCCGACAGAAGAACGACCGGCGCGATGCTGGGCACGTGCTGAAGCTGTTGCGGGAAGGCCGGTTTCCCCGGCTGTGGGTGCCGAGCGCGGAGCAACGCGATCTGCGGCAGCTACTGATTCACCGCCACAAGCTGGTGCAGATCCGCAGCCGCGTGAAGAACGGGTTGCAACACCTGGCGATGAACCAGGGGATGCAGAAGAAGTCGCGGCTGTGGAGTGTGGCGGGACAGAAAGCCTTTCGCCAGTTGCCGCTGACCGGTTGGGCGGGATGCCGGCGTCAGGACCTACTGCAGTTGCTGGTCTACCTGGACCAGCAGATAGCACCGCTGGATCGAGCCGCGCAACAAGCGGCCGAGCAGGATGCACAGGCACGATTGCTGTTGAGCCAGCCGGGCGTGGGGCCGATCACGGCTTTGGCGTTCGTGCTGACCATCGGCGACGTGACCCGCTTTGCGCGTGGCAAACAAGTGGCCAGCTATGTGGGACTGATCCCGCGCGAGCACAGCTCGGGGGGACGGCAGCGGCTGGGCGCCATAAGCAAACAAGGCAATGGTTTTCTGCGTATGCTGCTGGTGGAAGCGGCGCACAGCGTGGTCCGGCTGGATGAAGGATTTCGTAAACAATATGCTCACCGCTGCCACAGCAAGGCAAAAGGCATCGCCAAAGTAGCAGCGGCGCGCAAGCTAGCGGTACGACTCTACTGGATGCTACGCACCAATACACCGTATCCAGAGATCGTTCGCATCGAGAGTAGCCCGCGGGTGCCCCTGGTCGTCCGCCACGGCGGATAGACCGTTGAGTTGATTGGGCGCTCTCGCATCCAGACGGACCGGTGCAAAAGACGGCCTGCGGCCTTGGAAAACGAAAAAACCGTTTTCCACTTTCGCACCGGCGACGGCGACTGGATGTTCGCATAGAAGAATCATGGTCGAAGTTTTAGGCCGAATCGATGGGTGGTGGAACGAGGCAGGTTCCACTGCAAACTGATCAATCGCGAGATCTCCTGTGTCTTGCTCCTCAGCTTGGCAAACCAGTGACGAAACCAGCGGTGCTCACCCACCGCCTAGGAGAAGTTTCGCTTGACAACGCCTTCTCTCTTATCGATGGGCACCCGAGGTTTGGGAAGGTCGGGTATTAGAGTGGTCCACCCGCCTGCAAGGCTACTGGATATGGATCAGCTGCACGTCGAACACAAGCATGCCAAACGGCGGCTGCTTGCCCTGATACGCGAGACTCTGAGGAATCCAGAAACGCGTGGTCTCGCCCTCCACCATCAGTTGCACGCCTTCGGTCCACCCCGGAATGACGTGGTCGAGCGGGAAAGTTGACGGCTTGCCCCGCGCAACTGAGCTGTCAAACATCTTCCCATCGGTCGTCCAACCGGTGTAGTGTACCGTGACTTCGTCGATCTTCTTAGGATGGCGCGTGCCCGTGCCCGGCGTCAGAACCTTGTACGCCAGGCCACTCGAAGTTCGCTTCGCGTCGGCCGGAGGCGCTTTCACATCGGCCGGCGCACGGGTCGGCATCTCGACGAGCGTCACATCAAATACCAGGGTTCCCGCCGGTCTCCCCTGCTGGCCCTTGTAGGCGAGCGCCTGGGGAATCCACAGACGGCGCGTTTCGCCGGTCACCATCATCCGAATGCCTTCACCTAAGCCGGGGATCAAACGGCTCAGCGGCAAGGTCACCGGCTTGCCGCGTGAGACCGAACTGTCGAACATCTTGCCGTCGCTCGTCCAGCCCGTGTAATCGACGGTGACCACTTCATCTTTGCCGGGATGGTCCTTGCCGGTTCCAGGCTTCTCCACCATGGTTACCAGGCCGGACGGGATTTTCGTGGCATCCGTCGGCGGCGCGGTCACATCCGAGGGAGCGGGAATCTGTGTCGGCATTGTCTGGGCCGAAAACGCTGTCATGGCCGGCACCAACAGGGCGACCGAAAGAAAGAGAAGAAGACGCATCCGCCTATTGTAAGGTGTCATCCCGAACTCGGGCCCCAGCAGAAGTTTCGCTTGACATCGCCCTCTCTCTTATCGAGGAGCACCCGGCAGGTCATTGAAATACGTCGGTTTTATTGAATGCAACGCCCGATCTTTCCAGCAAGACAAGGAACTCTTCTTCGAAGCTTTGCCGCCGGTGATGGTTCTGGCTGATTTTGAATGTAGTGCCTCACGGCGTCCACTTTCGAAGGACTCATCGAGAACGCACCGTAGCCTTCCTGCCATCCGGGCCAGGAGCCGTGTTCGCGAAGCCATCGCGATGAATTCGACTTCAACTTCTGCGCCGCCTCAGCGACCGGGACATGAGCAGGCAGGCAAAGCAGCATATGGATATGATTTTCTGTTCCGCCGATCGCGCGTGCCTCGTAGCCAATGTTGCGAGCGATTCCTGCGATGTAGGCCCAGAGTTTCGCCGGCTCTCTAATCGCCGCGCGGCGTTCCTTCGCGGAGAAGACAACGTGAAACAGAGTTGAGCTGTAGGTGTGGGCCACGCAGCTAGTATCAGTCTGTGGTCGATGTTTAGGCGGTATTGGTGATCACACGTGCGCGTGATCATTGAAAAATGTCAACCGGAAGAGCGGGCCGATGGCGAGCGCGGAGGGCGACAGAATCGCGGCTAGATGATGGCCGTATTTCAGAACCCGAAGAGCGACAGTACTGTGTGTAAACGACGGCCGTACTCCAGAGCCCGCAGGGCGACAGAATCGTAGCCCAGGACGTGAGTCCTGGGTTGACGTTGTCAGGTGAGACGAGTCCGATAGGACGGCACACGGGGTTTTGCGTTGTTGGCGAAGAGGTGTCGTCCCTGAAGCTGAAGGGACCCGGAGCATTTAAAACGCTTCACCAGCACGCGCCGCTAAGTACCCCCCTCCCCCCCGCGTTCTTGCGCCTTTGTTTTCAATATTTTGACCGCAAAATATTCATAACACACGGTTTACGCGCCTCCATAAGTCTATGCTGCTCAATACTTTGCGTAATTCCCCGCAAAATATTCATAACACATGATTTACGTACAGCCATAAGTCCTTACTGCTGAATATCTTGCGCGATTCCCCGCAAAATATTCTATCTAAAGAAGATACGCGCAAGATATTCCGAACAAACCACTTATCGCTTCCCATCGGTTGTGGGGCCGCTGATTTTCAAAGATCGCGGCCGCGGCCCGCAAACCTTTCACGATCACGGCTCCATAGCGCCGACGGGCATTCGCGGTGCCGGAGGCTGACTCCAGCGCTATCCATTCTAGTTTAAAGACGGAGCAAGGCCGAGGAGAAAACGCAGTTCGTAGAACGAAGGTAACCGCGATCTCCCCGGCGGCACACACTGTGTCTCGCCGGGTGCCGGGCTACGATTATGACGCCCTTCGGGCAGCCGCGTCGATCAATCTGTCGTGGTTAAAGTTCGGGACGAATATTCGGCGGAATAACGGATTTTCTATTAGCGCAATTCCGGGAGTCCGAAGGACGACACAATCATAGCCCAGGACCACACGGGGTCCCCGGCCCACGCCGATTTTGCGTGGGCTGGGGTTGAGTCCTGGGTCGCGCGTGATTGATCACGAGGAGTCCGCAGGACGGCATGGTTGGGGTTCGACGACGACCGTATTCCAGAGCCCGCAGGGCGGGACAATCGTAGCCCAGGACGTTGAGTCCTGGGTTGACGTTGTAACGCGGACGAGTCCGATAGGACGGCACACGGGGTTTGACGTTGTTGGCGAAGAGGTGTCGTCCCTGAAGGGACTCGGGGATTTGAATTGAACGCATTCCCAGCACTCACGTGCTGGGCTACGATTGTGACGCCCTTCGGGCTGAGGGTTGATGGCTTTCACCATTTCGCAAATGCGGGGATTGTCGTTGGTAGGAACAAAATGCCAGGATTCACACGGCGCACAGAGTCCGAAGAGCGGAATAGGTACATCATGACCGTATTTCAGAGCCCGCAGGGCGGAATAATCGTAGCCCAGGACCACACGGGGTCCCCGGCCCACGCCGATCTTGCGTGGGCTGGGGTTGAGTCCTGGGTCGCGCGTGATTGATCGCGAGAAGTCCGCCAGGACGACACGGTTGGGGTTCGACGACGGCCGTCCTCGATAGCCCGCAGGGCGACAGAATCGTAGCCCAGGACGTGAGTCCTGGGTTGACGTTGTCAGGTGAGACGAGTCCGATAGGACGGCACACGGGGTTTTGCGTTGTTGCCGAAGAGGTGTCGTCCCTGAAGGGACTCGGGTTCATTTATAACGCTCACCCAGCACTCACGTGCTGGGCTACGATTGTGACGCCCTTCGGGCTGAGGGGTTGGTGGTTCTCACCCTTTCGCGAAGGCGGGGATTTTCGTTGGTGCAACCAAAAGATCGCTGAATGCGGCACCCCGAATTGGGGAAGGTCAGGTGTTAGGGTGGGCCACCCGGCCATGCCCCCGCGAAGATGGTCCAAGCTGCATCTAGCCTGTGCCGGGCCAGTCTGTAGATGAACGACGGTAGTGGTGCAGCTTCGCTGATGCCCGCGTGATACTCCGCTAGTATTACGCATGCTTCTGCATCTGGAACGGTTCGCCCCGATTCCAAGAGTTCCGAACAACGATCTAGTACTCGGTCACAACGACCTGCTGCCACGAAAAACCTGATAGCCATTACGATCCAGTCATCCGTTGCCCAGAACGCTACCGCTAAAATAGCCACTTTAGATGCGAGTTCAAGCATGCTCTGTTGATTGCCAGCCAATACCAACGCAAAGAAGCCGTAGACAATTATCGCTACAGCACCAGTCGCAATAGCTACCAGGATCCAGCCCGATAACCATGCGATGCCATGGCTGTAGAAGGCCGATTCAGCCGTGATTTCGACCAGTCGAGACGCACCCTTCGGTCGCTTGGAGGTGTAGTAATCGGCACTCTGCATTTCGTACTTCTTCAGACTACCTATCCTTGCGAGAGCCTTCGCTTCGTATATTCGGGAAGGCTCTATTCCGAGTCCATTTTGAAGCATCGCTCTACGACGGAGCTCCTCGCCGAAATCTTGGTGCGCCATTGATCTCCACCGAGCGAGGAACAGAAGCAGTTGAACGACCCCGGTAAACCATAAGAGTCCTTTGGCCGGAATGCCGGCAACATAAACCAAAGCCAGTATGGACACTCCGAATAGAGTGAGCTTCAATACCAGCGACAGAACCAGGTATTGCTCACTCTTGCTGAACTCACGTCGAAACCCGGCGACAAGGTTCATTAAGTCATCCCGGCAAGTTCGCACCAAAAATTCCTCGCCACGCGCTTAGTGCAAGCTCCGTTTTCCACTGAGCCTGTAGCGACACCGCCCTGCTAGCCTCAGCTGCCGTCTTAGCCATATCGTAATTTGCCCGAGCGTCCAGTACCGGCGCCTCGATGGGTGGCCCTCCTTGAATCAAGGATGTCTGGTCGCCCGTTTGAACAGTGTCTCGAAGCGCTGCAAATGCGCGGGACAGTCCGACTGAAACACTGGCAATCGGTTGGTGTTGAGATTGCAGCCTGAAGAACTCTTTCATCAGAGCAAGTTCGACATAATAGGACTGGAACCTCCCGCCGAACATATACTCATTCCAGTATTTTGTAAGTTTAACGACTTTCCTGAAAAGGCCGTTGTGAAACTTCTGGAGATCGTCGCATATCGCCGTGTCTTGCCGAGGATTGGTACGTTTCCAACCATTTCGACCGTCCGGTATCAGGTAAAAGCGTTGTGAACCGTCGTGCGGAACTAAGGAGAAGCATGGCACAACGTCAAAATGAAGTCCGTCTGAGGCGTCGCAAGCCCCTATGGTGAACTGCACGCTAACGGCCTCCCCATCCGCGTCTATAGTCGAGTCTGGATAATGCCTCTCTAAGGCGTTTACAAATCCGCCCACCAGTTTGGCGGACGAGATATAGTCTCCCAGCATCCATCGCGAGGTGAGTAAGCAATTACCGATCCTATTTCCATCCGACACTACGGTATTAAGCGTGACGACGCCTCCTTCATAGTAGGAGAGCCCAGTGCCTTCAAGGGGGATATATAGATCGATATCATCCAGCGGCCAGATCTTGGTATGGCGCGCGAACGAACCCCCAATAAAATCAATATCGTTGACCGACAAGGCGAGCGGGAAACCCCGATCCCTATCGCACTCCTCTCGGAGAAATTCCCTAAGGTGTCTCTGGCTGGTGCTCGCCTCGGATCGGATACCGGAAGAAATATTGATGAAGCTCTCCAGAAAATCCTCGAAGACCGAGGAGACGGTACGATAGGTTTCCATAACCTTCAACAGATCCGAAAACGCTTGATTGGAACTCATGATTTAGCTCTCCACTCCTGAAACTCGGGAATTGCTACTGGGCCCGAACGGGCTGGCGAGTAAGGCTGAACGGGGAGTCTTGCTAGTCAGCTCGGGTAGGAAGTTTCTACTGCGGCTAGTTACTGCGGACCAGCGAAGTGCGCAGGTAAAACCGGATTTGAAACAAGTCTACCATTTTTATGGTAACACCTTGGATCGCGGCTGTCAAGCCACACATACGATATATAGATGCGTGAAATACAAGATATGGGCCCTAACACCAAAGCCCACCACAATTAGATGGGCCTTTCGTGTGGGTTTACGCATAACGTGAGAACGGCGGGGCTTCAAAGACAGCGCCTTAGATTGACCTTGTCCCCATGAGGTGAGAATCGGGGGCGCCATGAGATGAAAATATCGCCACAAATTGACGCATAAGATGAAAACGCCAACACCCTTTCCCGGCCACTGTCACAGGCGAATGCTGATCGGCAATCAAGGCGTGTCCTCCGGGGCGATGTAGCGACCTACCGCAGCGCCGCGGACGGTTCGCCACCGGCCATAATGAAGGTGTCCACTCGCAGGCCCATGGGCAATTGTGCTCCGGGATCCAGTTCCACCAGCGCTTCCAGAAATTTTCGGTCTACGCGTTCGGTAGGCTCATCGGTGCGGATGGTCTTGGGACCGAGCAGTTCACCGACGCGCACCACGTGTCCGCTGAACCTCTGCTTGCCGAAGGCATCCGCTGTGACATAGGCCTTCTGGCCTACGCGGACTTTGTTCACGTCGGATTCATCGACGTCCACCCGCACGCGGAGCACTTCGGTGTCGCCGATGGTCAGGACCGGGTCAGGCGTGGTGGCAGAGTTGGAGACGCTTTCCCCGTCACGGTGGTGCTTGCGGAGAACGCTCCCGTCTATTGGAGACTTGATAAAGGTCTTGTCGTATCTGGCTTGGGCCTCGGCCAGGTGCGCTTGCGCCAGTTGCAGATCTGCCTGGGCGAAGGCAACATCTTCTTCCCGAGTGGCCGTGTTCACCAGTGAATAGTGGTCAGATTTCTCCTGGAACTCCTCCTTCGCGACGTTGTATTCGCGGGTATAGTGATCTAACTCCTCACGCGAGATCACCCCGCCCCGATACAGTTCCTGGCGGCGCTGCAACTCGGCTTGGGCATTCTGCATTACCGCCTCGGCGGCACGGACACCCGCCGAGGCCTCCGACCGTTCCTGACCTCGGGCTCCATTCACCACTTTGCGCAGGGTCGCTTCTTTGGCTTGCACCTCCGCCGCGCAGGAAGCCAATTCCGCGCGGTAGTCGTCGTTCTCCAGCACAGCCAGCACCTGGCCTATGCGGATGGAGTCGCCTTCCTCCACGTGCACCGACTTCAGTTTGCCACTCAGTTCCGAGCCCAACTTGATGTCCTCGGAAACGGGCTCGATCCTTCCCGGTCCAGCAATGACGTTGGCCCAATCGGAGGGGTGCGCGCCCGAGTTGGGATTGTTGGCGTTATGGCGCGCCGACGAAAACAGCCTCACTGATATCGTTAGAACCGTGAGGGTGACTGCACAAAGAATTCCCAATTTCTTGATCACAGTAATCCCCATTCTAAGGTTGCTCAGGTATCGAAACACTCGCGGTCTCCTCACTGCGATACCGCATGCATTTCTGTGTGTCATGCAGGTACTATGCGGGATCCTGACAGAATGCACATCCCGAGATAGAAGGCTTTTTCGCTACCACTACGCGGACATAAGGCAATACTTACCGCTGGGGCTTCGCTGATACCACGATGTAGTTATGGAGAAGCCGTCGATGGCGCACCGAAGGCCAACGGTGCGGGATTGAAGAAATTGCTGCCCGGTCGGGAGCCAGTGGAAAACTCCATTCGCCCGCAACCCAAATGCGAGAGCCCGCTGACCTATCGTTGTAGCAGGACGCCAACGACAACAACTTGTACCGCTACGCATACCAACTGCGCTTCGGAAAAGCGGCCGTATCTCGGTCGTGCGCTGGTGGTGCGATAGAAATCGAGCACGAACCGAACGATTGCGTACAGTGAGAGATAGGCCCAAAAGACAGACCGAGCTGTGCCTGGCAGGTGCCAAAGCAATGTTGCCAATGTCGCAAAAAGCGTTGCCTGCGCAGCCGCTTCAACGAGTTGTATAGGAAACACACGGACAGCAGGGTCAGGGCTGGGAGAGTACCTTCTGCAGCCATGACCGGTTGATTCAAAGACTGACTTGGGATAGAGGACGCCTTTGGTAGATGGCTTCCCATAGCAGCAACCACCGAGGAAACACCCGATGCGAGCAAGGCAGCCGTACAACGGCAATAGTGTTCCCAGGAACGCAAAGGTCAGACTTAGCGGCTGCTTAAATAGGAAGCTTACGACCAGGAAACATGGGAGTATGACCTGAAGACAATCTTGGAGGAACGAGCGCGCTGCTGATTTTCCGGCTGCCGCTTTCACCTCCAGGACAAGCTTGTAAACCATCAAAGCGATAAGTACGGCAAGCCCCAAACCTACGCCGGAAACGCTGGGGAAGCGTTTGGAAAAAGCCCAAGCATAGGCCAGTGCTGACAGGGCGGCGACGTCGGACATGATCCAATATGGCCTGTAGCGCATTCCGAACAAGCTAAGCCTGTCCGCAGACGCCACGATGGCATCGAGGAAACGAACCTTTCCCGCGGCGCATTGCTGTGAGTCTGCAGCGATTGCCACCCGGCGATGTACGAGGGAAGCCCGTTCTTCTTTCTTACCATTCGTTGGTCCGGCATTGACCTCGATACCGCCTGCGCACTTCTTGTATTTCATCCCGGTACCATGCCGGATCGCGACAGAACGCACATCACGAAATAGAAGGCTTTCTTGCTACCACTGAGCAGACATTGGGGGATACCTTCACTTGGGGCTTCCCTGATACCACTATGTAGTTATGTAGAAGCTGTCGATGCAGTGCGCCAAAGGTCAACGGGTGCGGCATTGAAGAAATCGCGGCCCGGTTGAGGAGCCATTGGAATGTGATCCCATGACAAGGCACGCAAGCATGGCGTCATAAACCCCTAAGGGTCAACTGCGGCGCTTCCCCCGCACCATATACAGGGGGGAAGCGCTTCGCTGTTACTGAATCCAGGTATGAGCAGGCTGGTGGAACTTTTGAGCCAGCAACTCCACGGGGACCGCCATCTCGGGCGAACTGTTGGCGATCATTCCGTCTTCAATCCGGATAGTGCGATCGGCGAACTCGAGCACTCGAGGATCGTGGGTAACGATGAGGACCGCCCGTCCGCGCTCATGCGCTAGATCGCGCATCATCTCCATGATGGTCCGCCCGGTATGTGAATCGAGCGCAGCCGTGGGCTCGTCGGCCAGGATGATCCTGGGATCGCCGGCCAGAGCCCGGGCGATCGCCACGCGCTGCTTTTGTCCCCCACTAAGGTTGGCGGGGACCACGTCGAACTTGTCGGCCAATCCCACTCGTTCCAGCAGTTCGTAGGCGCGCTTTCGCGCCTGCGCTCCGCGAACGCCCTTCAGGTCGAGCATAAGCTCAATATTCTCCCCCGCAGTCAGGGTAGGAAAGAGATTGAAGCCCTGGAACACGAAGCCGATGTGATCCAAGCGGACGCGAGGCAGCTCGTTCTCGCGAAGGTGGCCGACTTCCTGGCCGGCGATCCGAATGCTTCCGGAGGAGGCTTGAAGAATACAGCCCATAATCGACAGTAGCGTGGTCTTGCCGCTGCCTGAGGGCCCCACCAACATCACTATCTCGCCGGAGTGAACATCCAGGTCCACGCCACGTAAGGCAGTAACGCTGGCACCGCCCTCCGCATAAGTCTTGGTCGCGTCTCGTACTATGATTGCAGCATTCATCGCGTCTCCTGTTGCGGACCTTATCCTTTGAAAACCATCGCAGGATCAAGCCGAGTCACTTTGTTAATGGAAACCATCGCTGCTCCAGCACACATGAGCAGCGTTAGAAGGAATGTCGAGATCGCCATCCACGCGTTCATCAGGATGGGCGCGCCGGCGGGCTGAGCGAAACGTATCACGAAGCCGCTGATGATCATCCCTAGGGTGTATCCGATTACGGCGCCGACGGCCGCCTGTATCAGGATGACTTTGTATACGTAACTGTTCGGTGCACCCATCGCCTTCAGCGTGCCGAATTCCTTCAAGTGATCCATGGTGGTGGCGTAGATGGTCTGTGCCACTACCACGAATCCCACGATCAATCCCAGCACCGCCGCCAGCAGAATGGCGATGCCGGCGCCAGTGGTAAACGTCCAATACCTCTGAGTGCGCCGGCTGAACTCCGCGCTGGTGAGTACGTCTGCATCCTTCACACGGGCCAATATATTTCTGCGTACTTCGTCCACATTGGCGCCGGGCTCTGTCTTGACCAGTATGTAGGTAGTCTGGTCGGACCGCAGCGGCGTGTAATCCTGGGCATGCCTGAAGCTGGTAAAGACATAGGGGTCGGTAGTGAAATCACGGATTCCGCGGGTGAAACCAACCACCCGGGCGCGGTGCCCGTTGATCTCGAACACTTCGCCGACCCGGCTCACTCCCAACTTTTTCTTGTAGACTTCGTCCACTATGACGCCATCGGGGGTCTTCAAATCGTGGACGCTTCCCTCCACCACATTCCAAGGGCCTCCCAGACCGGCATCCGGATTGAATCCCACGACTTGAACCGTCTCCTGAGCGCCGTCGAGGCGGTTCCATCGCGTGTATCGGTTGATGAACTTCTCTGCGTCGGCCACGCCGGGCACGGCTTTCACCTGGTAAAGCTTGCGTTCGTTGAAAGGCGTCCCAAGCTCGAGGTAAGGCACGTGCGTGGAGGTCACCCAAAGGTCTGCCCCGGAGTGATCGATCAGGCAGGATGTGGTTTGCGTGAAGCCCACGTACAATCCCAACTCGACAACAATCAGAACTACGGCGAACACGATCCCGGTCAGGGTCACGGTCAACCGTACCTTGTCGTGAAGCAGGTTCCGCTGCGCTAGAGAAATCATAAACAGGTAATCTCCTGCAGCGAGCTGCGGCGCACGAGGATGTTCAATGCAATACCGGCCGGGCTCTTTCTGCGTGTCATGGAAGCATCATGCGGGACTTATCGCCAGAGTGCATCACGAGATATAGCGTTTTTTCAATACCACGGTCTGGTACTCACCGGCATACCATTTGTCAGGAGTACCTTTACTACCACAATCGGGTGAGCAGATAACTTCGTACGATCGGTCATTAGAAATAGGAATGGAAAATAAGTAGGACGGAACGGTTAGCCGCACAGCTTATGGCTTAGGCGCAACGGGCGACCGGGGGATGATGACTTTGCGCAGTCCAAAGAGGCGGGCATCCAGCGAAAACGCTCCTGGGCCCAGGAGACCAGAGGCCACGGCCACGATGATCGCAGCGAGACTCAATGGGTTGCAGTTGAAGACATTCCAATTCGCTGTAGGAAGCCATGAGAACATGATGCCCATGCCACCCAATACTGCCA
The DNA here is from genome assembly GCA_963794545.1 of uncultured Acidobacteriaceae bacterium. Lineage (GTDB taxonomy): Bacteria > Acidobacteriota > Terriglobia > Terriglobales > Acidobacteriaceae > Bog-257. Next base: position 192,561 of record CAWCEH010000003.1, on the reverse strand, counting down.
AGCTACTCGCGATCGGAGTCAGAAATCCAACCAGAAGCGTCGCACCACTTACGACCGCCAGCAGGCACACGGACCAGATCTCAAGCCTCAGCTCCCGAAGTTGAGTCAAATAGGCTGAACCCTGCAAGATCAGCGTCCCGCCGATCGCCACTCGCAACAGCAGCAAACCTACGCCGTGCCATCCGCCGGGGAATGTGGAATACAGCTTTCGCAAGCCCAACTCCCGGGGATCCATAGTGTCAATGAATCCCACGTAAGCAAGACTAGCGGCTGCTAGCGCGCAGCGAATCCCTAGAGCTCGGAATTTTGTCCTACCACTATCGGGGGATACCTGAGCACAGCGGGATGTCCTTCTCAGAGGTGGATGATTCCGCGCCGCACGGCTATCGCGACGGCTTGTGTGCGATCACTGGCTCCCAGCTTGTCCATAATGTGCTTGATGTGAACCTTGACCGTTTCTTCGGAGATGAAGAGTCTTTCGCCAATGTCGCGGTTGCGATTGCCGCCAGCGATCTGCTGAAGGACTTCGATTTCCCGCGCGGTGAGGGCCTCGTCGCTGTAGTGTTCCGCCAGATGGGCCGCAATGGCGGGTGGGATACGCTTTTTTCCGGCATGAACTTGACGGATCGCCTCGACGAGGTCCTTTGGCGGCATGCTCTTCAGCATGTACCCTCTAGCCCCTCCCTCGAGCGCCCGCTGGATTTCGACATCGCCTTCGGATGTCGTCAGCATGATGACGCGTGCCTCAGGGAACTCCTTGCGAATGGCAATCATCGCGTCGATGCCGCTCATATCAGGGAGCCTGACATCCATGAGGGTGACGTTGGGATGGAGTTCGCGAAAGCGTTCAAGAGCCTCTCGCCCGCTGGACGCCTCGCCTACTATGCTCATGTCTGGTTGGTTGTTGATGAGCGTAGCGATTCCCTCGCGCAAGAGCGGATGGTCATCGACGCTCAAGACGCGTATACGTGCCTGGCCGTTCATAGCTCTTACTCACTCTCTGCCTGGAGGAACATCGGCCCCGGTCTGCCCAGGAAACCCTCTGGTCAGCCGCTTCCACCAAGTCTCCGAAGACGTAGTTTCGAAGGCAACTTTGCCGGGCACCGACAGCTCCACCTCGGTCCCCGCGCCGGCACGGGACAGGACTGAGAACTTGGCGCCGATTTTCTCCGCTCGCTCCCGCATGTTCGATAGACCCCAGTGTCCTTCGCGTCCGGTCCGGAGCACCTCTGGATCGACACCACAGCCATTGTCGCGCACCAGGACGCGCAGGCTTCGCACGGCATACTTGATTTCAACTTCAATCCGGCCCGCCTCGGAATGGCGAAATGCGTTGATCACGGCTTCACGGGCAATGCGGTAAACCTCCTCGCGAACGAGCGGATGTAGCGCAATAGGCTTTCCTTCTACGACAACTCGGAAATCAACCTGTTCCTGGAGGGAAAACTCTTCGCGAATTCCGGAAAGCTTCTCTTCCAAACCATCGGACGCAGGATGCGGCGAGCGCAGGCTGCGGATCGCGTTTCGGCCCTCCTCACTCACCTGCTTCATCAGATCGAGGACATGCTGCACCAGAGGCTTGGCCAGCGAGTCGGCAGGCAAACGGTCATTGGCGACATCCAGTTGCATGTACGCACTGAGAAATCCCTGCAGCAGGGTGTCGTGCAGGTCGCGGGCAATCCGCTCGCGCTCCTCGAGACGCTCTTCCAGCTTGGCTTGCATGTAACCGGCCACTTGCCGGAGGCGGAGCTCGTGCAGTTGTAACTCCCGTTCCCGTTGCGCGGCTTCGGCGCGCACGAGGTCCTCAAAAGCCCGTGCGTTCGCAATGGCGACCGCCGCCTGGTCGGCGAACATTTTCAGCCACGCGAAGTCCTGCTCGTAGAGAGGTTCGCGAGTAAAGACACCTAAAACGCCAAGGATCTTGCCTCTGTGAACCAGGGCATGGCCTGCGAATCCACGAATCTGCTCTAGCGCGGCCCAATCCTGACGTATGAACCATTTGCTTTCTGGAGCCAAATCGCCGACAAGAACCGATTGTCCAGTGTTGCCAATTCGCCCAACCTTGCCGTGCCCCAGTGGTATTCGGCGAAAATGGCCCTGAAGAAATGACCAGTCCTCGCCAGCGGAATGGAGCGGAGATCCAGCACTAGCTGCCAAGTGAAGACATTGCACCTGATCAGGGCATTGGGCACGGAGGAAACAGGAATCACACAGATCGCCAGGAGAAAGAAGCCAAATCCGCGCTAGTGCAACTCCAGGCTGACGGGCGAGACCCCGGACGACAGCGGCCAGAACGTCGTCCGTACGGTGCTCGCCGGCTACCGTTGCGGCAAGTGACAGTAATGGTTCGGCCTGCACAGAAATGTCCCAGGATGAGACCTGATTCTACATCAAGCGCAATTGTGTCCGCTGCCCTAACCCATTGGTCCGCAGGAGCCCTGCCGGCCTAATGAGGTTTCGTGGATTCCCGAGCCTTCGTGAATTCAACATCCGGGCAACTCGAAGCAAGTCAGGAAGTTAGCTTTTGGTGCGCTAGCTAGCCCCGCACATTAAACCTTAGGCGCGGCAGGCGACCGCGGAATGATGACTTTGCGCAGTCCAAAGAAGCGGGCATCCAGCGAAAAAGCCCCGGGACCCAGGAGAGCAGAAGCCACGGCCACAATGATCGCAGCAAGACTCAGCGGGTTGCGGGCAAAGACATTCCAATTCGCTCCAGGAAGCCATGAGAATATGATGCCCATTCCACCCAAGACCGCCAGGCTACTCGCGACCGGAGTCAGAAACCCCACGAGAAGGGCAGTACCACTTGTGAAGGCCAGCAGGCAGACGGCCCACCCCTCAAGCCTCAGTCCGTGAAGTTGAGGCAAATAGGCTGAACCCTGCAGGATGAGTGTCCCGCCAATCGCCACTCGCAACAGCAGCAAACCTATGCCATGCCATTCGCCGGGGAATGTGGAATACAGCCTTCGCAAGCTCAACTCCCGGGGATCCATAGTATCAATGAATCCCGCGTAATTAAGACTAGCGGCTGCCATCGTGAAGCGAATCCCTAGAGCTCGGAATTTTGTTCTACCACTATCGGGGGACAGCCGAGCGCATCGGAATGTACTTTTTAGAGGTGGATGATTCCGCGCCGGACGGCAATCGCGACGGCTTGTGTACGATCACTGGCGCCTAGCTTGTCCATAATGTGCTTGATGTGCACCTTGACCGTCTCTTCGGAGATGAAAAGTCTTTCGGCAATGTCCCGGTTGCGATTGCCGCCAGCAATCTGCTGCAGGACTTCGACTTCCCGCGCGGTGAGGGCCTCGTCGCTGTAATGCTCTGCGAGATGGGCCGCAATGGCTGGTGGGATACGCTTCTTTCCGGCATGAACTTGACGGATCGCCTCGACGAGGTCCTTTGGTGGCATGCTCTTCAGCATGTAACCCCGTGCGCCTCCCTCGAGCGCTCGCTGGATTTCGACATCGCCTTCGGATGTCGTCAGCATAATGACGCGTGCCTCAGGGCACTCCTTGCGAATGGCAATCATCGCGTCAATGCCGCTCATATCGGGAAGCCTGACATCCATGAGGGTGACGTTCCGGCCGGAGTTCGCGAAACCGCTCAATGGCCTCGTGTCCACTGGACGCCTCACCCACCACCGACATGTCGGGCTGATTGTTGATGAGGGTAGCGATTCCCTCGCGCAAGAGCGGATGGTCATCGATGCTCAAGACGCGTATACGTGCTTGGTCGTTCATAGTTCTTGCTCACTCTCTGCTTGGAGGAACATCGGCCCCGGTCTGCCCTGGAAACCATCTGGTCAGCCGCTTCCACCAGCCCTCCGAAGACGCAGTTTCGAAGGCTACTTTGCCGGGCACCGACAGCTCCACCTCGGTCCCCGCACCGGCACGGGACAGGACTGCGAACTTGGCGCCGATCTTCTCCGCTCGCTCCCGCATGTTCGATAGACCCCAATGCCCTTCGCGCCCGGTCTGGAGCACCTCGGGATCGACACCACAGCCATTGTCGCGCACCAGGACGCTCAGGCTTCGCGTAGCATACTTGATTTCGACTTCAATCCTGCTCGCCTCGGAATGGCGAAATGCGTTGATCACAGCTTCACGGGCAATGCGGTAAACCTCCTCGCGAATGAGCGGATGTAGCACAATGGGCTTTCCTTCCACGATAACTCGGAAATCAACCTGTTCCTGGAGGGGAACCTCTTCGCGAATTCCGGAAAGCTGTTCTTCCAAACCGTCGGACGCAGGATGCGGCGAGCGTAGGCTGCGGATCGCGTTCCGGCCTTCTTCACTCACCTGCTTCATCAGATCGAGAACATGCTGCACCAGAGGTTTCGCCGGCGAGTCGGCAGGCAAACGGTCATTGGCGACATCGAGCTGCATGTAGGAACTGAGAAATCCCTGCAGGAGGGTGTCGTGGAGGTCGCGGGCAATCCGCTCCCGCTCCTCGAGACGCTCTTCCAGCCTGGCTTGCATGCGCGCCGCTACTTGCCGCAGGCGGAGCCGGAAGAGTGCCCAGAGCAGAAAGGCGAAGATGGCGCAGCACAACAGTCGAAACCATGTGGTCTGGTAGTAGGCCGGCAAAACCGCAAAGGCCAGCATTGCGCCCGTCTCATTCCACACTCCGTCGTTGTTGGCGGCAATTACACGGAATTGATAATCGCCGGGTGGAAGATCGGTATAAAACGCCTGCCGCCGACCCTGCGGATCTTGCCAGTCTGCATCGTGCCCTTCTAGTTTGTAGCGAAAACGTACCTTTTGCGGAGCAACGAAACTGAGCGCCGTGTAGTCGATCTCAAGGTCACGCGTACGCGGTGGAAGGTGCAGACCGTCTTTGGGAGAGTACCTTTTCCGGTCGGCTACAACTTGTTCCACGTGAACTGGAGGCTCCAGAGTGTTTAGTCCCAGTCGGGCGGGGTTAATCATTTGCACTTTGCTGTCGGTGCTGAACCAAATCCGGCCGTCGGAGGATTTGGAGGCGGTGGGCCGGAAAGTCGAAAGCGCCGCCAGCGCACCGTCGAACACATCTAGTATTCGAAACTTCACTTTGCCGTCGGGCTCTTGCGACCATCGCTGAAGTTCTGCGGCAGCGATCCTGATATACCCGCAGCGGGTATCCAGCCAATAGGAACCTTGATCGTCTTTTACCAAGTCGTATACGGCATCGCAAGGGAGGCCATTGTGGGAACTAAGAGTATCTCTTTTCCCTTCCTTCCAATGGACCAAACCGGCGTCGGTTGAGGCCCAGACAGACCCGTCAGAATCGACCAGGATATTCCAAACTGGTGCAGGCTTGCCGCCATGGCTAAGCGATATAGTTTCCAGGTGACCGTGCTGATATCGGGCCAGGTCTCCGCTTTCCAGGCCCAGCCAAATACCTTGTTTGGGATCCGCCGCCAGAGCGTTGGCCCGGGGAATTTGTGACGGTGGAAATTCTTGTTGAACTTGCAAGTCCTTGATGCGAAAAAGATGCCCCAAAGCAGTCTCAGCCCAAAGACTATGATCTACATCCTCCGTCATGGCGGTGACCATGCCCAAGGGACGGCGATCGGATTGGGAAATCGCGTGGAAGCGATGGTCCGGACCGTCCAGGTCCAGACCTCCATCTACGCCTGCCCAGAGCCGGCCTGTATCATCTTCGAACAGAGCGGTGATCAACTGCTTGGGAATGCCGTTCTGTTTGATCGCAGATATTTTTCCGTGCCGGAAAAAATCCAGCGCGCCCACATTCCCAATCCACACGGTTCCGTCACGGGTTCCAAGCACAGACGTGGCTTCATCCGTGGTCAGGCCCTCCCGCGTAGAAAAACTGGTGACTGGCGTGTCGTGAAATTGATCGATGCCTTTGGAGGTGGCTACCCAGATGTCCCCCTCGCGGTCCTGGTAAAAACGCTCAATCGTATCGCTCGATAATCCGTCCGCACTGGTGAATTGTTCGACTTTGCCAGCATGCAAGCGGTAAATACCGCTGTGTGGAGTCCCGATCCACAGGCTACTATCGCGATCCACGAAGAGAGCGTTTATTGAGGCGCGGGGTCCGTCGAAGCCCGGCACCGAGAAGTCTTTCCACTTCCCATTTACGAATTCCTGCAGCCCCAAACCTGGTCCGGTGCGACGCATACCCACCCAGAGCGAACCGTCTGCTGCCAAAGCCATGGCGTTGATGCCGAGAACTTCCTGGAGCCTCTGCAGCGCGCTCGAAGAATACGTTTCGGAAGAGCCGGACTGCCACCGGCAGAGCCCGACCGGACCGCTGATCCAGATGTTTCCCAGGCTGTCTCGGAGCAACTCCTTTGCGTAGCGAAAGGGAATTCCCTCCGCAGCCCCATGACAGCTAAGCTCACTGCCTGTCACTTCGCACAATGGACCTTTACCATCACGAATCTTCGCGCGCGCCACCCAAATCGCGCCGTCGGGATCCTCCAGGAGGGTTCCGATGAGGGCAGGTACGGGAGAATAGTTCGTCAAGCTGCCATCTTTCCATCGGACCAGCCCTCTTTCCGTGCCAATCCATAGGCTGCCATCGCTGGCCCCCAACAGATTACTGATGAAATCACTAGGTAAGCTGTGGCCGTCGGGAGGGGACCATGGAACAAACCGCACCCCATCAAATCGAAGCAGGCCGCTCGAGGTGCCGATCCACAGATAACCGTCCCTGGTCTGAGCAAACGCCAACGGAGGGCCGATGATCCCTTCGTCTGCAAATCGCCACGCGGTGTGGGCGTACTGCGAAATTTGCCGGCTAGGATCTAGCGCGATCGCGGGAACACAAAGAAGGACCACATACAGACAGAGTCTGGATGCCGAGAGGAAACTTCCTTCGATCCTTCCCGAACGCGAGATGCGCATTGATCTGGTGATGACCCTTCCGAGTGACTGGCATCTTCCCCCCGGGATTCCCTGCGACTCGGTGGGAAACACCATGATTCACTTGCCACAAGTATAGGTTGGGAATCTCGAATTCATGCAGTCATTCTTGACGATGATTTGGTTGCTTTTTTCACGGGACGCCGAGTTCGGTGATGGTGGACCAAACAGCTATCGCCGAAGTTCGCGATCGCGAGTGCAGCGTCTCACCATGCGAACGTTTTCAACCGTGGCCGCATTCCTGCCGGCTCACTTGATAGTGGCAGCTCAGTATGCAACCTGTCGTGGTACGCACGGAGTCCCCATTTCTGTTATCCCCACGATTACCTGGCAGTGGTAGCTAGAAAACCTCTTATCTCGTGATGCGCATTCAGCTTAGCGCTCGCATAGTAGCTCTAGCGGATGGGAGCGGTAGAAGCGGCTGTATCGACCCCAGTAAGTGCGTCGCGGGCCCAAGTCTTTTGCTTACATTCGTAATTCTAGGAATTGAGGATGGTAAGTCTGATCATGAAAATCCAAACAAAACACATCTCGCAGGTAACTCGTCAACTAACAACAACCTTCAAGCGTATTGCTTCGCTTACCTTGAAGCTCCCGATGCTGGCTATGGTTCTGGTGATCTCGCTGCCAGCCGTACTCTATGGACAAGCAAGCCTGAGCCTTGCTCAGCCTCCGACCACCGTGGTGGCCGGTGGGTTCTCCCGCTCTCTGCAAATGGCAGCGGACGCAGCAGGAAACATCTACATACCCAATAGCAGCGGAGGAATAACGAAGATAACCCCTGGCGGGACGCAGTCTGTCATCGCCACTGGCCTCTCTCCCAACGGCGTAGCGGTAGATGGAGCCGGTAACGTTTACGCCACCAGTGGTTTCAGCCTGGTGAAAATTACGCCCTCCGGAGCGCAGACCCCGCTGAACAGCAATTTCGTCACCCCGACGCAGGTGGCAGTGGATGGAAATGGCAACGTTTACGTCGCGGATTTCGGCACTGGACAGGTAGACGAAATTTCTGCCGAGGGAGCGTTTAGCGTGCTGATCGGCAACTTCCCGTCTCCCACGGGAATCGCCGCCGATAAACAGGGTGATATCTACCTCACGCGCGCCAACAGCAATCAGGTGTTTGAGGGCGGCGGCGGGCAGAGGACCCTACCTGGAGTCAGCGTCAATGGTCCTACCAGCCTGGCAGTGGATGCAAATCACAACCTCTTCATCGCGGACACGGGAAACAATCGCGTCGTGGAGGTTCCGGCGAACGGTGGTCCGCAGTTCACCATTGATTCCGGAGTGGCCTCGACTGCGATTGCGGTGGATGGAGCTGGCGATCTTTTCGTGTCAAATCTTAGCACCAACCAACTGTTGAAGACTTCGACCATATCGGCAAACTTCGGCTCCGTTAATATTTGCGGCTCAAATTGCGGTGAAACCATGACCCTGACCTATGCCGTGACGGCGAGTGGTAGCTTAGGCCACATAAGAACCCTGAACCAGGGTTCGAGCCAGGCGGGCCTCGACTTCACCGTGGCCGGCAGCACCTGCCCCGGGTCGCTGACGGCGGGTTCGACTTGCACGGTCAGCGTAAAATTCTCCCCCAAATATCCCGGGCTCCGCACCGGCGTTCTCCAGATCACGAGGCCCGACGGCAGTTTGGCGGCGTCGACCATGTTGTATGGCGCCGGGCAGGGACCGCAGATTGCCTTCGCCCCAGCCACTCCGCAGAACGTAGCGAGCCTCGCGTCGCCCAATGGCGTGGCGATGGACGCGGCCGGCGATCTATTCATCGTGAATACTCACGATTTGGTTGAGGTGCCCGCGAACTCGGGCGGCAGCCAGAATGTTCTGTACTCCGGCCTGTCGGAAGGGACAGCGGTGGCGGTGGATGGGGCGGGTAATCTCATCGTTGCCGACATGGGCAGCACCCAGGTGCTGAAGATCACTCCCAGCGGCTCCGCGAGCACCGTGGCCACAGGGGTTTGCCCATACGGTATTGCTATAGATGGCGTGGGCAATGTCTTCATCCCGGACCTCTGCCACAACCAGGTGCTGGAGGTCTTGGCTGCTAGTGGCACGCAACTGTCCCTAGGATCGGGATTAAACGCTCCCTGGGGTATGGCCCTAGATGCTTCCGGCAACCTCTTCGTTGCGGATAACGGAAACGCACGCTTGGTCAAAATCCCGACCAACGGCGGCGCCCAGACCACCGTCGCTTCGGGGCTCGCTGATCCTCTGGCTGTAGCTGTCGATGCTGCAGGCAACCTGTTTATCACGGTGAACGACGGTGTGGAGGAGATCCCGGCCGGTGGCGGCTCTCCGGTCACGTTGGACACGACCTCTTATCCAGGCGGCATCGCCCTGGACGGAGCGGGTGATCTCTTCATCGCGGATACCAATCACAGCCAGGTGCTGGAGCTCCAGCGCTCGCAGGCGCAGGCGCTGAATTTCCCCGCGACTCCGGTAAACCAAGCCTCCAACCCGCTGTCGATCACGGTGGAGAATGTGGGCAACCAGCAATTGAACGCCCTCGAAGGCGGGTTTGGCATGCCGCCGAACTTCGAGCAGGTGGCAGGATCCGGTACGCCCCCGGATTGCACCAGCACCTTCTCGCTGGCGCCGGGCACAAGCTGCAACCTGAGCATCAGCTTCGATCCCACCCGGACGGGTCTGATCCAAGGCACCGCTGAAGGGAAGGACAATTCACTGAATCGTAATCCGGCGACGCAGTTGATCACCCTTGCCGGAACCGGTCAGTAGGAATGAACACGGTGGGCTAGGTCCCAAGTCCAACCATAACCAGTGGCGCTGGGTCGTGCGGCCAGCGCCACAATTTCTGCCATCGATCCAGCATTCCTCGCCTTCCGTTATTTCTGGTGCATCCACGGGTGGCTTCTGTCTTACCCGATAGTGGTATGTCCACGCATCCCCAGCAGCGTTAGTGAAAAAACCTGCTATCTCGTGATGTGGGTTCTGGCGTAAATGCCGCATAGTACCGCCATGGAAAGCGATAAGCACGCAGCCGGTGAGAGCAGAACAGTGAATTGCCGAACCGGGACGACCCAAAATGCAAAGCGTGCCCGCACAACCAACTAGGGGGATGTCATGAAAAGAAAGAAAGCGATATTGAGCCTGGCAAGCTTGATTTTCCTGTTTCTGATGTTTTGCACAACTATGCCAGCCCAGCAACCGCCAGACAACGTGGAAGGCAACTGGACGATTTACTCAACCAACATTCAGAACGGCGAGACAGTCGTGAAGCACGTTGAGATCACACAATCTGGCAACCAGCTTTCGGGATTCTTCGAAGGCCCTGTCCAGTCTGGTCCGATTCAGGGTGAGGTCCACGGGAACTACATCCGATTCAGTACGGTTACGAAGAACGTATTGAATTTCGGCGGTCACGTCTATGGCGATAGGATGTCAGGCTCATACGGGCTTCACGGCAAGCACGCGGCGTGGCAGGCAGTACGCACGACACCGGCTGCCGAAACCGCAACGCCTGTGACAGGAACTGTATATGCGTACCAGCCGCTTTTAGCACCTCCGGGGCCACCGCCTGCACCTGCACCCGTTCCCGTAAATCAATATGTTGCACCACCGCCGCCGACGGCCTCCGCCACGCAGGACAGTTCCGCACCGACCCCGGCGCCGCTGTCGGCGGACCAGCTTGACGCTCTGGTTGCCCCAATCGCCCTTTACCCCGATGCGTTGGTAGCACAGGTGCTCGCAGCCTCGACGAATCCGGACCAAGTCGCCGACGCAGACGCGTGGCTCGCGCAAAACAGCAACCTGACCGGAACAGCGCTGGCGCAGGCTGTCGACCAGCAATCGTGGGACCCCAGCGTAAAGGCGTTAACCCAGTTTCCGTCTGTACTGGACAATCTGGCGCATAACCTCTCGTGGACCTCGAGCCTTGGACAGGCGTTCGCGAGTCAGCAGGCCGATGTGATGGCGGCCGTACAGGCCATGCGCGCCAAGGCCCAAGCGGCGGGAACGCTGCAGTCCACCACTCAGATCACGGTCACGCAGCCGTCTGCCAACACTATCGTGATTCAGCCGGCGAATCCTCAGGTTGTTTACGTTCCGCAATACAACCCGGCGGTGGTTTACGGCACGCCAGTGGCGGTGCCTCTCTATGTGCCTCCGCCAGTGCCGGTCGCTTCGGTCGGTCTCTACTTCGGGGGTGGTGTTGCCGTCGGGGCCGTGATCGGAGGAGGCGGCTGGGGCGGAGGTTGGGGCTGGCATGCCTGGAATGTGAACTGGGGTGGCTGGGGTGGCGGCGGTTCCACCGTCATCTACAACAACAACACCTATATCAACAATCGGACCTGGAACAACACCACCTACAACGGCTATCACCCTTGGAATTCGCATGGGTACTACGGTCCCAACGGTGCATGGCACCCGAACGGCCCCGTCAACCATGCCGGCGGTGCGACCGGAAGCGAAAATAATGCCTACTACGCTGCGAATGGTACGTATCACCCCGACGCTAACTACCAGCCCGGCACCGACACGCACTACGGTCCGAACGGCCAATATCGCGCGAACGGCTACTACGGTCCTGACGGCGGCTGGCACCCGGATGTGAATCATGCAGGCGGTGCGACGGGTACGGAGAATCCCGGGTATTACGACAAGAACGGCACCTATCATCCCGATCCCGGCTATCGTCCCGGCACTGACACGCACGACGGACCTAATGGTGCATATCACGGCAACGGATATCACGGTCCGGATGGCGGCTGGCACAACGACAAGCCCGGCACCAATCCGGCTGATCAACCAAATGGCGGACACAACGGCGACCATGGATTGATCGGCGGAAATGGCGGCACCCAACATCAGCCTTCAACACTCGGCACCCAGCAGCGGCTTGGCGGTAGCCAGGAAGCACGCACCAATTCAAACGGAAGCAAGCAGTTCCACTCCCCCATGAGCGGAGACGGCCACGCGGCGCGCGCGGAAGCCAATCGTGGCCACTCCAGCATGCAGCGGGGCGGCACGCAGAGGGCAGCCATGCGGAGGCCGGCGATGCACTCGCAGCCCGCTCACAATGTCGGTGGCGAGCGGCGACGCTAAGCGACCATCAAACGCAGTGCCTGCGCGACCTCAAAATAACTTCTGGCGAAAGAGAAAGAACGAGGAGTAGAAACATGAAACCGCACACAAGAGATTCGATGAGTTGGGAAGCTCCGCTGGTGGCTCCGGTACTTCTGTTAGCGATCCTCTTTGTCATACTGGGATACGCTGGGCAGTCTGCCGGAGCGAGTGCAGAAGTCGCTTCACAAGCAACCTTTCCAACCCCAGCCGAGGCCGGACAGGCATTGCGGGCAGCAGCGCAAACTGACGACGAGGTCGTTCTTGCCCACGTCCTGGGCCCGGATTCGAAGGCAATTCTATCTTCCGGAGACGCGGCGGAGGACAAGGCGGCAATTGCTTCCTTCGCAGCCAAGTATGACAAGATGCATCGCTGGGTCACAATGACAGACGGCAGCCAAGTCCTCTACATCGGAGCCGACAACTACCCCTATCCCATACCTCTGGCGCAGGATTCGTCGTCCAGATGGTATTTCGATACGTCGGCTGGGGAGGAAGAGATTCTGGCGCGCCGCATCGGGAAGAACGAACTGCTGGCAATTGATGCCATCTCAGCGATGGGAAACGCGCAAGACTTATACTTCCAGGGCGCACACGACGGCAACCTTGCCGGCCAATATGCGCAGAACATCCTGAGCAGCGCAGGAAAGCAGGATGGACTGTACTGGGAGGCTCCCGCGGACCAGCCATCAAGCCCTCTGGGACGTTTGAATGATTTCGCCAAAGACATCATCGCCTCAACAGCACCCGGCGCGCAGCCGGTCTTCGATGGCTATTCTTACCGCATTCTCACCGCTCAGGGAGATCAAGCCAACGGCGGCGCCAAGAGCTACATCGTTGACGGAAAGATGACGGGTGGGTTTGCGATCCTAGCTACTCCGGTCAAATATCGAGAATCTGGAGTGATGACGCTCCTGTTAAGCCGGGAAGGCGTTGTCTATCAGAAAGACCTGGGCGAGAAGACGACCGAGATTGCCGCATCCATCAAGGATTACAATCCATCCCAAGGATGGACACCCGCCGAATGTCGGGAATGAATTCCTCAATCGCCTCAAGACGAGAGGGCACTATTCATCTGGGTGACAGTCATTATAAAGCTGGCTATCGTTGTTTTCGATGTGCCGCGATGCCTGCGAGCTCAGGATTTGCTGCGGGACTGCATGGCCATGGCCACGAGGGCGCCGATGAGGGTCGCGGGAAAAAGCTGGCCGACGATGGCTTCAGCGATGGTGAGGTAGCGCGCGATCGGACGCACTGGGGCGATCGTACTGCCGACGGTGGTAAGCGTGGCAAAACTGAAATAGGTAAGCTTAGACGTGAGTTGGTCCATATCCGTTGGCACGGTAACGAAATAAAAGGAGCCGGGGAGGAGTTGCTCAACCAACTGAAAGGCGGAAGCCCAAGCCAAGCCAAGCAGAAGATAGGCGCATATTCCGCCCTGGATGCGGCTCCAAGTTACCGGGCCTACACGGAACATTACGAGCAACACAACGCGGACATAGAGAAGCAGCGTGCCGGTGACGAAAGCGCTTCCCAACTGATGAAGAAACGGCGTCGGATAGAGGCGACCCGCCACCAAAACCGTCGCACAAACGAGGACCACGACTACCACCAAAGCCTTGACCAGGTAGCTCTCCTTTACGCTCAGTGCGCCGAAAACCATCAGCCCGACCACAACGGGCTCGAAGAAAAGGCGGCCGCGCAGCCCCGCCTCGCGAAGAGGTGTTATTACGAAGATGAGAATGACCAGGGAGATAGTTATGAGTGTAAGTCCCAAGTCGCCAGACCAGAACTCGCTCATATGCTCGTGAAGAACAGGCCTTGGGTCTTGATGCATATCATTCGTCATAAAGAGCGTCCTCCGAGCGATTACCGGCATGCGTCCGATTTGGCGATTCTGGGCGAGCGCAGCCGAATCGTCCACAATTTTCTTCTGTGTACATGTGCAAAGGCCCGTGCAAGGAGGGTCCGCGAAAAAAGACAGTTCGCTCCAACCGCTTGCGACGGTGGGTCTTTTGCTCACAGCACTCCCTCAGCTGATCGCGACTTGACTTCTGCCCGATCGCAAGCAGAGCAGCGCCTGCCTATGCTCTGCGCGAATGAACGCCTGGCTGCTCTTATTGCCCGACTGCCTTGCAACTAGCATTGGGAGATTGCATCTCTTGCAGATGTTCTGGAGCGCCCACGAGGCACTGTTGGTCGTTCTTGCGATTGATAGAAGAGAAACATATCGCTTCTTGAATTCAGCGATCGACTCCTCCGTTACCCGGCAGGCTTTCGGAGTCGGTGTGGCTCTGAGCCATTCCAATTCAACCAATCGCCGGACTGACCTGGTATTGCATTCCAGCTGGCGAGCCGCCTCGCCTATGGTTCTGGTATCTCGGTTCTCACGCGCCCGTTCGTCGTGCGCTAAACGCTGGAATCCCTCATACGACACGAGCAGCCCTGCAACCGTTCCATCGACGCTGCCAACGACCGGCAACTCTCCCGACAACACGGCTCGCACGATGTTTGCCTTGATCGCGACGGAACCATACCATCCGCGCGCAATGATCGCGAAACGGACGTACTTGGGCGAGGACAGATCCGCGGCGTTCATAGGAGGTACTAGCCTCTTCAGTTTCTGAATGAAGGCTTCAATGTCCAACTCATGAAACCCCGGTTTCGTCCTGAGCACATGGTTGACCTCGAAATCGCGACTCGCCTTCAGGCATTTCAGCAAGGCGCTGGAGATCCCGATCATTGCAGCGGCCTGTCGCAGCCTAAAGATCTTGCCCGGGACTTTGGGGGAGGGCCATGCTGCCGCGCTGTCAATCAACTTGCGTTCTGACTTTCCCCATCGGAACGTCCTGGACGGGACTCTTTGATCTTCCACAAAACGAGCCGCCGTTCTCGGGTTGATACCGTGCAGCCGAGCAAACGCAGCCTTGGATATGAACCGCTCGGACTGGCCCGTTCTTAAGCGCCTCATCAGTTTCTGGTCAATGAAATCAGGCTTCAAGTCATTCCTTATGAAATCGAGGAAGGCGATTCTCAGAAAATCGCCCTGTGCTGTCGGCACGATCCGTCTGAGATTAAGCAGTGAGCGGTAGACTCCACCAAGCCTCCCTCGCGCGACACCAGTCGAGGAATCCGAGTCCGCCGACATGCCTTCTGTGATTCCACGAAGCAGCCGGAAGAAGTTATTCGGCCAGTCAGCCAGGACGCTGGCGGCCGCGAAAACGACACGCTGCGAGTTCCTTCGGTCGGAATCGTTGTCGACTACCATGCGGCGCCGTCCCAGCATCCCGACCAATGACAGCAGTGGCTGGAGACTCATGACTTCCAGATAGGAACCAGGGAGTCCCGAAGCGTAGTCCCGTCCCGCGGTGAGGCCGAGTATTTTTCGTCTGATGAGGTCGAGCAGATCGGCTTCGGCCCCGGAGATCGCGGGCAGGCTGACGTTCCGCAGGTTCGTGCCGCACTGACATTCGAGCAATCCCGGCCGGAACCAGCGCAATGGCTTCATGCACCCGGGGCAGCGGCAAAGCAGCGACCTCCTGTGGACAGGGCATCCAGTCATGAGCGCCAGGTCAAAGTGCGCTTCAATGAACCCCTTTTCCGCAACGCATTCCGGACACAGTCTCGGCCGGGTTACAGCCAACTCACATGGGGTCAGCAGATGCCCAAGCAAACGACAGGATCTCGGGCGATCACCCGGCCATCGGTAGGAAGTGGACTCCAGTTCGGTCTGGGGCCGATTGGATACTTGCGCGAGCTTCGCCACCTGTATACCGGTGGACCGTGCCTCGTGCTGTCTGATCTGTGCAAGCAGAAGCAAGCTCCACGGCGTCGTATAGCCATTCTCCTCGCTCAGTCGCAGGATGTAGCCGAACAGGCTTTCTGTCAGGAAAGGAGCGGGGTGGCGCACCAAGGACGGTGTGGTCATCGTGCCACCAGCCATGCAGCCGCCGACTCACCTCCAGGCTTGCGGCGGTCGGATCTCGCGGGCTTCGCCGGAGCAATGTCGGTCTCATCCGCAGGTACGTGGACGGTTCCGATGAGGCTGACCTCTGTCAATAGGTCAACCGTCGGTATGAGTTTGAAGCTGCGTGCGAAGGGCTTTGGAAGGCGCTGTGGGAGCCGTCCACACCACACGGCCTTCTCGTGCGCATCGCACAGGTTTTCGAGCGTGATCTCCTTTCTCTCTGCCGCAACTGCGCGCCACACCGATCGCCGCAAGATCTTCGTCAGATATCCGATTAGCCCTCCGGTGGCGCAGTAGAACCGGAACGCCATGGCCTCCCGCTGAAACTCGGGCGTTTGAAAGTGCTGGCTCAGGACCTGGTGGAAGGCCTGTAAAATCCCGATGAACTCTTCCCGTTGTTCCACGTCCTGCCACGAAAATCGCGGCATCAGGATGGGTGCGTGAAACCGTCCCGCCAATTGCTCGTTGGAATCGATGACGGTCTGGCAAGATGGAAGCCCGGCGACCACCAGCGCGCACCGAGTTTCGTCCACCAAAATCTTGAGCCAGTCGGCGACGTGGTGCATGATCAGTTTCGTGCCCTTGTCGAAGAAATGTTGAAACTCATCGATCATCAGCATTCGGGTTCCCGTGTTGCGCATCAGGTACTTCACGCGCCGGGTTCTTTCGTTCTCGGTGCCGCGGGTTGCGTCTACAGCTCCCATTCCCTCCAGCAACACTTCGGCAAGACCTTTCACGGTCGGCTTCGACGGGGTGGTCACGCGCAGGATGGGAACGTACATTCCATCCTCACGACGGACTTTGGGATGTTGCCGTTCGCAAACGTCCAGCACCCGTGACTTTCCCGTGCGCGAAGGTCCGATTAGCGCAACGCATATCGGTTCCGAGGCTTCCAAGGCAAACTCAAAGCATGTTTCAATCTCCCGAACCGCCGCTTGAAAAGGGGCATGGGAAACCAGGGTGCGGTCGACCAGGCTGGCAAGACTGTTCATACGTCACCCTTCCTGGATGGTGACCGGAAGGACTTTCACCTTCGAGGCTCGTTCTTCGAGGGCTTCCCTTGGGTACTCTGCTCCGGTCTCGATAGAGGCTGGCAAAGTCTTGGATGGAACCGAACTGCCGTCCCACTCTGTCTGACCACCGACCGACTTGCAATCTCCCCAACGGGCAACCCGCTTGTTGGATCGCTTCCGCTTCAGCCGCGTTTCACTCTCGATAATCTCGACGATCTCTTCTTTGGCCTGCAGCCATCCGTCGGGACCCGGTTTCAGGCTTGCGTGTCGTTTCAGGTAGCGGCGAATCACCCGGTGCTGGAATAGGCCAATGCCTGTTGCGTAGTCGCGTCGCAGGGCGGGCACGGTAAACACTTCCTTGTCCTCCGGCGACACAAGGAAAATGCGCCCCAGGTCGCTTTCGTCCACCCGGATCTCTACCGGCAGTTCATTGCCTTTCCGGCAGCGCAGTTCATGCAGTTCGGGCGAGTTGTAGTAAAGTCCCTCGAACTCGACGCCTTTGTGGGTCAGTGCTCGCTTGTACCGGCGGCCCATGACTACATCCAGAACCGCCGGGTCCTCGGGAACTCGAATGTCCTCCGGCTTGATGCTGGCGTTCCACATTTCGACCGGCGAAATGCCCAAAGCGCGATGAGGTTTCTGGTGGTAAACATCTGCCAGCCACTTGCGGACGACCCTCTTCAAGGCGGAGAACGTCACAACCGCGTGCTTCGCCGGATCGTAATCACCCTTCTCGAAGATATTGTTGAATGAAGTTCCCGGCGTGCCATGGGCCACGCCTTCATTCAGGGTCCTAAAGAAACGTTCGATCTTTCCCTTGAACCAGGGAGTTTTGCGCGGGGCGTAATGCATCTCAATGCCGTTAAACAGGCATACCTGTTCCAGGCTGTCACTATGAAACTCGGGACCGTTGTCCAGCACGAGTTCCCGCATGACTCCATGAGCGGGCCAGTCCGACCGTACATCGGGATAAGCTTGTTTCAGCCAAGTCTTCGGGCGAAAAGCATCTTTCAGACAAAGGGAAACGGTCAAGAAGCTCGGCGGAATGAAGCCCACGAACATACCCAGAATGCAGCGTGTGTAGTCGTCCTCACAGGCCGAGAACCATGGCCTCCCGAGGGGCAGCAGGGTTTCATCGTCAATGGCGAACAGGTCCAGATTGGTGTGATCGATCTCTGCTCGCTCCAGGGGTTCGTGGGTGACACGATGCCCTTCCACTGAGCGGAAGTGTCGCAGCGCAGCATCATGCCCGTAACGTGCCCTATGCCGGTCGAATGCTGGAATTTCCTCCACGAGCCGCTTCACCAGTCGTCGTGTCGGAAGCGGCAGTGCCATATATGGGGGACGCATTCGGTTTTCGTCCCGAACTTTGACAATAGCCTGGTCGAGTACGTCCTGCAGGTGCTTCCGTTCCCTCCTCATGTACACGGTGTCGATCGACTGTTCGCATATCTCCAGTACCTCGGAGGGAAAACGATTGGTGTTATTCCCACTATGCCGCCCGTCCTCGAGCGCCCGAATGTCAGAGCCTGACTCTAGGAAGCGCTTCTTCCAGCGATACACGCTCACATAGTCGGGTGGTTTATCGGCCCCGTTCGTCTTGTGCCACACCTCCGAGATGGCCTGCTTGAGATCGGCGAGAGTATCCGTTTTCAAGGCAGCAAGGACGTACTGGCGGCGTAATCTTGCCGTTTCCGATACTTGAATGTGAGCTGTTCCGCGCCCTGGACCTCCAACAGCAGTCGCGAACTTGAGCTTGCGATCGGCATACATTCTGAGCAGTTCCTCCTGTTCCAACTCAGAGATGCGAGCTGTTCTGCTGTGCTCAAGTTGCCAGCACGTGTTTGACACTTTTCGTACCATGCGGTATTTCTGCCCATCGATTTCGATGACGGCGTCCCGTTCGAAAGCAGCGGTTCCCATATCAGTGGTTCCTCCCTTCAAGAAACTGTGTATCGGGAGCGAAAGCCGACTTCATATCGAAGGTCAGTACACCCTCGAGCACGAGACGGCAAATGATCTCCCGGCCGTGAATGCCCAAGACGCCTCTGCAGACCTCGGACCAGCTGAGGTGGCCCTTACTTTTCAAAGCCAGGCGTACGTATTCACATTCGTTGTCGCTTGCCGCACGTCGGCCGTAACGCAGCAGAGTCTTCGCGTTTCCGAGTCTTGGCTCCTTAGCCAGTTCGTGATCCAGTACGACGCGATAGGTGAACCCGTACCGTCGTAGGCCGCTTGTCAACAGCTCGGTCCGGGTTGCGACTTCACTCTGCACAGCCTCGCACTCTGCTTTCACCTCCCAAAGCTCCTGATCACTGTCAATTGCGACGAAAATATCCGGATAGTGGTGCCTGGTCTCGATGCCGTCGAAATAAACGATCTCGCAGGGTTGCTCAGTGAACGCCTTGACCCTCGGATCGCAATCCAGCAGGCGGAAAGCGTTCAGCTCATTTATCGATTCCCACTGCAGCATCCTCTCCATCTTCCAACTGGGATATTTTCCGGTTGGGCGAAAGCGCGAACGGCTTACCACGCGTCGAGAGCGGACTTGCTCTGGAGATGAGAAAGCTATTCGCAGCACCTGGCAATCTGTGGTGGCATCAGACAAGTCCTCGGTAGAGATGACCCGCCCACACAAATCTCTGAGTCTATTCATTGCCCACCAAACCGCGGACCTTCGTGATCGTTCTCACAGGGAGTCTCTCTACAGCACGCAGACGTGGCGTTCCCGTCCTTCATTGCCCCACCACCTCCATGCTCAGGCCGGACGCCGAAATAGTCCTGACTGAGCACTCAATGATTGGTCGACAGCGGAATGGGGCGAAAGGACTCGCCACGAGAGAACATCCGGGAATGAAAATCAACTGGGACTTGCTACCGGGACTGACCTCAGGCGGCAGTCGCCGTTGTGCAGTGTAGTCCTGCGGGAACACTCCCGCGAACACCTGATCCGATGTCAAGCTTCGTTTCGGATATGGTCAGCAATCCTCAGCGACCGCAACGGAACTCATTTTCATCTGATGGGGTCCGAGTTCCACCTCATTGGGGTCTCCATTTTCATTTAAACGGACAGCAGTTGCATTTAATCGGACTCCATTTGCATTTAATCGGGCCCTATTTGCATTTCAAACGTTCACCCACAGAAGCGCCGCACTACCCGTGCTCACGTCTAACTACACCCGCTGGTGCTGCCGCAGGACATGCATCTGTAGCAGCTTCCGTTGCGGGTCATAATTGCGCCGCAGACGGGGCAGCTGGGAGAGTCTCCCATTTCGATCAGGTCCTTGAGCGCGTCGGAGGCATGATGGTGGCCAACACGGTTGTCAGTTGTCAGTTGTCGGTCGTCAGTAAAAGCAGATCCCTCGGCTTCGCCTCGTGATGATAATTCGGAGGCACCGTCGCTCGGCATGAGATCGCCAAACGTTTTCTGCCCGTAGCCGTTCTCGTCCGGCGTGCCTGGTGGCGGAGCGTTGATGTACTTCGGGCGCAGGCCGTCGAACAGCGCCTGCTGTTGGCCCGTCAAGAAGCGCAGCTGCAGCCAGCGGAAGATGTAATCCATGATCGACTTGGCGTAGCCGATGTCCTGGTTATGGCTCCAGCCGCTGGGCTCGAAGCGAGTGTGCGCGAACTTCTCGCACATCAGCTTGAGCGGCACGCCGTGCTGCAAGGCGAGCGATGTGGAGCAGGCGAAGCTGTCCATCAGGCCGCTGACGGTTGAGCCTTCCTTGGCCATGGTGATGAACAGTTCACCGGGCATGCCGTCCTTGTAGAGGCCGACGGTGAGATAGCCTTCGTGTCCGCCCACGCTGAACTTGTGGGTGATGGAGAGACGCTCGTCGGGCAGACGGTGGCGAATGGCGCGAGGAGGGGCGGCGGCCTCGTCGGTGGGCTCGGCGATCCCACCCTGTCCTGCGGACAAGGGTGGGGCACCCACACCTGTTTTTTCCGACTTGTGGGTGGCCGAGCCCATGGAGCTGAGCGGCTGCGCCTTCTTCGATCCGTCGCGGTAGATGGCGACCGCCTTCAGTCCCAGCTTCCATGCCTGGATGTAGGCTTCGGTGATGTCGTCCACGGTGGCGTTCTCGGGCATGTTGATGGTCTTGGAGATTGCGCCCGAGATGAACGGCTGGGTCGCAGCCATCATGCGCAGATGTCCCAGATAGTGAATGGTGCGCGTGCCCTTCGACGGCTTGAAGGAGCAGTCGAAGACCGGCAGGTGCTCTTCCTTGACCGACGGCGCGCCTTCGATGGTGCCGGTGGCGTCGATGTAGCTGACGATGGCGTTGGTCTGGTCAGTCGTGTAGCCCAGCTTGAACAGCGCGGCCGGTACGGTGTTGTTCACGATCTTGATCATGCCGCCGCCAACCAGCTTCTTGTACTTCACCAGCGCCAAGTCGGGCTCGATGCCGGTAGTGTCGCAGTCCATCATGAAGCCGATGGTGCCCGTGGGCGCCAGCACCGTGACCTGCGCGTTGCGGTAGCCGAACTTCTCGCCGTGCTTCAGGGCTTCGTCCCAGGTGTTCTTGCTGGCTTCGAAGACCGCAGCAGGGACGTGCGTCTTGTCGATGTTGTTCACCGATGCGCGATGCATGCGGATGACGTCGAGGAAAGGCTCGCGGTTGATGTACCAGCCGGGACAGGCCGCTCCCGAAGACGAGTTGTCAGTTGTCAGTTGCCGGTTGTCAGAAACGCCCGTCTGTTCAGTTGCCGGATCGAGCGGCTGGCACAGTTCCGCGATCTTCGACGACTGGAGATAAGCCTCGCCGCACATGATGGCGGTGACGCAGGCGGCGTAGTCGCGTCCGCCGTCGGAGTCGTAGGGCAGGCCCGCGGCCATCAGCAGCGCGCCGAGGTTGGCGTAGCCGAGTCCCAGGGGACGATAGTCATGCGAGTTCTTGCCGATGGCTTCCGTGGGATAGCCGCTGTTGTCGACCAGAATTTCCTGCGCGGTGATCATGATGGCGCAGGCGTAACGATAGGCCTCGATGTCGAAGGTACCGTTGGGCGCGAACTTCATCAGATTCAAGCTGGCGAGGTTGCAGGCCGAGTCGTCGAGGAACATGTACTCGCTGCACGGGTTCGACGCATTGATGCGCGCGGTGTTCTTCGAAGTGTGCCAGCGGTTGACCGTGGTGTCGTACTGCATGCCCGGATCGCCGCAGTGCCAGGTGGCGTCTGAAATCTTGCGCAGCATCTCGCGCGCCTTGAAGGTTGCGACGGGATGGCCGTCCTTCACCGAGCGAGTGCTGAAGTCGCCATCGCGCAGCACCGCGTACATGAAGTCGTCGGTCACGCGCACGGAGTTGTTGGCGTTCTGAAAGAAGATGGACGAATAGGCCTCGCTGTCGGGACCGCTGCCGTCGTATCCGGCTTCGACCAGCGCCCACGCCTTGGCTTCTTCCTTCTGCTTGCACTCGATGAAGTCAACCACGTCAGGATGGTCGATGTTGAGGATGACCATCTTGGCGGCGCGACGCGTCTTGCCGCCGGACTTGATGACGCCGGCGAAGGCGTCGAAACCTTTCATGAAGCTAAGCGGACCGCTGGCGGTGCCGCCGCCGGAGAGCGACTCGGTGGACGAGCGCAGCGGCGAGAGATTGGTGCCCGTGCCCGATCCCCACTTGAAGAGCATGCCTTCGGTCTTGGCGAGGGTGAGGATGCTGTCGAGCGAATCGTGTACCGAGTTGATGAAGCACGCCGAGCATTGCGGATTCTTGTAGCCGACCGCGCCGTATTCCACGCGCTGGGCCTGGGGATTCCAGTGCCAGTTGCGGGCGTCGGAGTTGGGCTCGATGCGATCGCAGCCGACGTTGAACCATACCGGCGAATTGAATGCTGCCTTCTGCTGCAAGAGCAGGTGAGCGAGCTCGTCGTGGAAGATGGACGCGTCGTCGTCGCTGCGGAAATATCCTCCCTTGATGCCCCAGTCGCGAATGGTTTCAGCGACACGGGTGACGAGCGCGCGCACACCGGTCTCGCGCTCGGGCGTGTCGAGCGGGCCGTGCAGATATTTGCTGGCGACGATGTTGGTCGCGGTCATCGACCAGTCCTTGGGGACCTCGACGTCTTTCTGCTCGAAGATGACGCCGCCGTGCGAGTCGGTGATCTGCGCCAGGCGGAGCTCCCATTCGAGCTCGTCGTAGGGCGAGACACCAGCCTTGGTGAAGAAGCGCTTGAAGGTGAGGCCGGGAGCGCGCTTCTTTGAGGCGGATGCGGTGGTGGTTGACTCACCGGTCGCGATGGACGGCGGATTCGCGGTGGTTGTTTTGGTGGTGACTTCGGCCATGGGGAAATGCTCCTAAATAATGTTAGATACCGTTATGAATGACGCGGGAGCGAACTCCCGCTCTTACTATGCCGTCCCGCAACATATTTCGGGCCACATCGAACGTCCGATTCCATTGATCCAAGTGGTCTGGCGCTCCAATGGATGACAAAATGAATGAGCGCTCAATTTTTCTGCCCAGAAGGTTGTGGGGGCCTCTTCGCCCGCCTGCGTATCGTGGACAGGAAAGAGGCCCCCGGGTTGATCTTTGTCCGGCGCCACCGCAAAACAGCGTGCCGCCAAGGAAATTTCCTTGGCGGAATCCGGAGCGACAGCTAAGACGCGCAAGCACGCGCGCTCAAATGCCGCATTGACTTGGAAAGGAACAACGCTGATGCCATCGTCTTGGCGATGACTTCGCTGACCCCACTGCCACCCCTTGGCATGCAAAAGCTGCTGCGTCAGGGGGACTGTCTGAAACTTCTCTCCCGCGAATCTGCGGGAGAGCCCTACCCAAGTTCATTGCTCCTTGGCGAAACCCGCCCCGAATCCAGAAGAGGAATCGTCAAAGAACCTTGGCCCAACTGCACGCCAAGGCGGTCACCTCTGCCCGCCTTGGCTGGGGGAGGAAATGCTTCCTGAAACCGACTGCTTTGGCGAACACTACTCCCGACATCTTGTGGATGTCAAGGGGATAACACTACATATTGTATTTTACGCCTTTCAGCCCGCATCCGAAAAGTAACCCCAGAAATCCCCGGTCCTTCCAATTTTCAGCGCCGAACCAGCCGGAAGAATGTCCCCACGTCCTTCCCGACACGTGTTTCAACAAGCTTCTCGCCCGCGCCATTTTTCTTGTCGGCAAACGCGCGAGTCGAAAGATCTCCGCTCGAAAGATCTCCGCTTCGCTCGCAACTCGGCGCTCAAACCTTGACTCACTCTTCGGACTCTAGTCCCGCCGCGCAGCCGGTTCAACGCCCGTTCTCGGTGCAGCTATGTGGACGGCTGTGGATTACGAGGAAAAGCAGGATGCAATATCAAGCGCGAGCCTATGCAAAGTCCAGAATCAGTTCGCTCGAGGCCTTCTCCGCGACCTCGCCCGCGACGATACAATAACTTCCTATGCTCTCGCGATCTTTCTCTGCCCGTTTTCTTCTTGCCCTGATCGTTGCGCTCGCTCCTGTTGCCTTGCTGTCTCAAGACGCTGCGCCCACCGCCTCCACGGACACCGGCCGCTTTCGCCTGCACAAGTTCGAGCAACCGATCGGCGAGGAAACTTACACCATCGCCCGCGACGGCGACACGCTCACGCTGAAGTCCGATTTCGCATTCACTGATCGCGGGACCAAGGTCCCGCTCGCAGCGACGCTACGCGCGGCCGCCGACTACACGCCGCAGAGCTTCGTGATCAAGGGCAGCACCTCGCGCATCTCCACCATCGAAACTGACGTTGCGATCAACGGCGCCAAGGCGACCATCCGTCAAGGCCACGACACGCGCACCGTCGCTGCGCCGCAAACCTTCTTCACCATCGCCGGTTATGCGCCCGTTGCCATGCAGATGGCGCTCATCCGCTATTGGCGCGCGCACGGATCGCCGGCGCAGTTGCCGACGCTGCCCTCTGGCGAAGTCCAGATCCGCGACCGCGGCGCGGAGACCATCGCACTAGATGGCCGCAGCCTGCAAGTTGAGCGTTACAGCGTCCGCGGTTTGATCTGGGGGCTGGAAACGCTTTGGATGGACAGCAACAACAACCTTGCCGCGCTCGTCTCCACCGATGCCGAGTTCGATCATTTCGAAGCGGTGCGCGAGGAGTACGAACCCGCGCTTGCGAAATTCGTGGCCAGCGCCGCGCGTGACGAAATGGCCGCGCTCACCGAACTCAGCAAGCAGATGCCGGGACGGCGCACCGGAACGTTCGCTTTCACCGGCGCTACCCTGATCGACGGAACCGGTACCGCACCCCTCGCCGACGCCACCGTTGTGACCCGAGACGGAAAGATCCTTGCCGCCGGCCCCAGCGACAAAGTGAAGGTTCCTGCCGATGCGCAGCACGTTGATGTCACGGGCAAGTACATCATTCCAGGATTATGGGACATGCACGCCCACTACGAGCAGGTGGAGTGGGGGCCCATTTACCTCGCGGCGGGTATTACCACAGTGCGGGACGTGGGCAATGAGTTCGACTTCATCACTGCGGTGCGCGACGCGGTCAACAGCGGTGCTGCGCTTGGCCCGCACATGCTGCTGGCTGGCATTGTCGACGGCGACGGTCCTCACGCCATCGGCATCGCGCGCGTGAACTCGCCCGCCGACGCCCAGACGTGGGTGCAGCGCTATCACGACGCCGGTTTTCAGCAGATGAAGACTTATAGCTCAGTGAAGTCTGACAATGTAAGAGCTATCTGTGTCGACGCCCACAAAGTGGGCATGACCGTAACCGGACACATTCCAATTGGCATGACCGCCTACGACGGCGTGAACGATGGCATGGACCAGATCAACCATATTCACTACGTCCTTGACATGCTGGTGCCCGCGAACGTCGAGATTGGGAAGTTAAAATGGCAGGACCGCCTCAAGATGATGGCCTCCCTCGACGTGAATTCCAAGCAGGGCAAGAAGGCGGTTGCATTCTTGAAGGAACATAATACTGTTATCGATCCCACCATGGCGCTCATGGAATTCCAGAATCGTCCCTCCGACGTACCTGCCGACAAGATGGAACCTGGAATTGACCATGTCGCGCCAGAACTCCGCGAGCAACTGATCAATGGAGGCATGCCGCCACAGCTTGCCGCCGACGCTCAAAAGCTCAGGCGAGAAGAGCTCGCGATCATCGGCGCACTGCATCGCGCCGGAGTGCGCATCGTCGCAGGCACCGACCAGACGGTGCCCGGATACTCGCTCTATCGCGAGCTCGAGTTGTATGTGGACGCGGGCTTCACGCCGATGGAAGCGCTACAGGCCGCGACCATCGTGCCCGCTCGCGCCATGAAGGTTGACCGCGACAGCGGCAGCATCGAGGTGGGCAAGCGCGCCGACCTCGACATCCTCGACGCCAACCCGCTGGAAAACATTCACAACATCCGCAGCGTCCGCTCGGTGCTCGCCAGTGGCGTGCTCTACGAAAGCGCCCCTCTGTGGCAGAGCGTGGGCTTCAAACCGTAGAGGCGCCCAGTTTATCGTCTGTCATCCCGAGCGACGAGTCCGGTCGCCGTGGCGACTGGACGAGGAGTCGAAGGACCTCTATCGCACGGGTAATCTCGCTGTCATCCCGACTGTCACTTGGGCTTGCGGGTCACCCATACAGATGAAAATCCACCACAGAGATCACGGAGAAGACTCGATAGAAACCAAAACTCCGTGTCCTCCGTGTCCCCGTGGTGAATGATGTTCGACGGAGACCACCCCGCCTCATTGCGCTTGTTGGCACCCATGCTGTCAATTACCATCAAGCACCGTCAAAATCCGGGCATCGGATCCAGACGTTTGCCAAAGCTCTTTGGGGTCGAGGGGTGCGGCTCTGCAAGAAAGACGCAGCCGCGCTAGTACTTTTGCCAGTAGACCAACGGGGGTGCTGGAACTAGCATTCATTGCACCCGAACGAGCTTGCCTGAGTCCGCCTTCGAGTTATCGCAGCCGGATCTCACCTCTGAGTTGATCGTGGGGATTAATTCGGTCACTACCCTCCCTTGACGGAGACTAACCCAGTCGTACTTGCAAGGAGAGATCGTATGGATTTGGGAGCGAGTATTCGAAAACTGGCACTGGGAGGGCTCGCCGTCTCGAGCTTTTTCGCGAGCGGACGTGTTTCCGCACAGGTGGTGACGGGCGCGTTGGGTCAGGCCGACGCCACCACCACCATCAACGGGAAGCAACTCCCGCCACCGCCCCCGAAGTTCGGCGGAGTGATCAAGGAACTCGCGACGGATTCTACGCCCTGGTGGCCGCCGCGTGTGGTACCTCCCAAGGGCGCGCCCAACGTACTCCTGATCATGACGGACGACCAGGGCTATGGCGTGCCGAGCACCTTCGGCGGCGTCATTCCAACCCCGAACTTGGACCGCATTGCCAAATCGGGGCTGCGCTACACGCAGTTCCACTCCACAGCGCTGTGCTCGCCGACGCGGGCGGCCTTGATCACTGGCCGCAATCACCATTCGGTCGGTTTTGGTGTTATCGGCGAATTGTCCACCGGCTACCCCGGCTATGACTCGATCATCGGCCCGGAGAGCGCCACGGTTGGCGAGATCCTTAAGGAAAACGGGTATGCGACATCGTGGTTTGGCAAAGACCACAACACGCCGGCGTTCACCTACAGCACCACCGCCGGACCGTTCGACCAATGGCCGGTTGGCATGGGCTTTCAGTATTTCTACGGCTTCCTGGGCGGCGAGACCGACCAGTGGAAGCCTTACCTGTTCCGCAACACGGAGATGGTCACTCCGTGGGTTGGGCACCCCGGTTATAACCTCATCACCGACATGGCAGACGATGCCATCCGCTACCTAAGGGACCTGAACGCTTCAGCCCCCGACAAGCCGTTCTTCCTCTATTACGTGCCGGGCGGCTCGCACTCACCCCACCAGCCAACGCAGGAATGGATTGACAAGTTCCACGGCAAGTTCGATATGGGCTGGGAAAAGATGCGGGAGCAGATTTTCGAAAACCAGAAGCGGCTGGGCGTGATTCCGCCGAACACGATGCTGACGCCGTGGCCAGATGGACAGGCGGAGTATGCGGGAGCCAAGCTGCCCAAGTGGGACTCGCTCGGCCCGGCGGAAAAGAAGATGTATGCCCGCGAAGCGGAGGTCTTTGCAGCCTACACCGCCTACACCGACTATGAGATTGGCCGAGTGATCGACGAAGTCCAGAAGATGGGCAAACTCGACAACACGCTGATTATCTACATCGACGGCGACAACGGCACCAGCGCTGAAGGCAGCCTATACGGCACATTCAATACGCTGACCGCTTACAACGGCCTTCTGAACGAGCCGGAGGTCAAGCCCGTCAAGGTCATGAATCTATTGCATTACAACGACTGGGGTTCGGACAAGACCTACCCCCACATGGCAGTATCATGGACCTGGGCATTCGATACGCCCTTCAAGTGGACGAAGCAGGTGGCGTCGCATTTCGGTGGCACCCGGCAGGGCCTGGCGATTTCCTGGCCTGGCCACATCAAAGATCCGGGTGGAATTCGCACCCAGTTCCACCACGTCATCGACATTGTTCCGACCATCCTGGAAGCCGCCGGCATTCAGGCGCCCGACATAGTAAAAGGCATCCCGCAAAAGCCGATCGAAGGTGTGAGCATGCTCTACACGTTCGACTCAGCCAATGCCAATGCGCCATCAAAGCGCGATACGCAGTACTTCGAGATGGCCAGCAACCGCGCCATCTATCACGACGGTTGGATCGCCGCCACCACACCGCCCGCCCCGGTCTGGGAACTAGGTACGGGCGCGATGCCTCCACCAAACCAATACAAGTGGGAGCTTTACAACATCGCCAACGATTACTCGGAGTTCAATGACCTGGCAGCGAGCAATCCCGACAAGTTGAAGGAGTTGCAGGCGCTGTTCAACAAGGAAGCGGAGAAGTATCAGGTCTACCCGTTGGACAACCGAGCCTTCGTGCGCCTGCTGACGCCCCGTCCGAGCGCGACCGCCGGCGTGACCGACTTCACTTATACGGGCGTGAATCCCGGCATTCCTGTGGGCAATGCTCCCAGCATTTTGAATAAGGACTACATCATCACGGCGGAGGTGACGATCCCCAGCGGCGGCGCGGAGGGAGTGATTGCAACTTTAGGCGGCCGCTTCGGTGGCTACGCGCTCATGCTAAGTCCGAGCGCAAGCTGGGTGCTGAGCAGCGATTTGTCCAAGAAGATCTTTTGGGGCTTGCTGATTCTGGGACTGCTTCTGCTCCTGATTGGTACGGCGGGCAGATGGAGAAAACGCTTCGGCTTCGCATGCCTGCTGGTCGCTGCCGTTGGACTGGTTCTAGCTTTCGCAGTCGACATATTCCACATCGGCCGCGGCAGGCCGGTATTCGTTTACAACCTGTTGGATCTGGAGCGCTCCCGCTGGGAAGGACTTTCTTCGCTCGGTGAAGGCAAGCACACCATCGTGTTCGACTTTAAATACAATGGTCCCGGTCCAGGCAAGGGCGGTACCGGCGTGCTGAGCGTGGATGGCAAAGAGGTCGCGCGTAAGACGATCGAGCACACCATTCCTCTGCTGATGTCGATCGACGAGACCTTTGACGTCGGGCTCGATACTCGCACGCCGGTGGACTTCAGCTACGAGGTGCCGTTCGCATTTACCGGCACCATCGACAAGCTGAATTACAAACTTGGGCCATCCCAGTTGTCGGCCGAGGACCAAAAGAAGGTGGACGACGCCATGGCCAGGGTGAACAACTAGACGGCCAGGGTGAACCGAACCGGCGCGAATTCGAACATAAGCTGCCAGTCCCAGAGGTGGCAACGTATTCAAAACACGAAAAGGATGACGATCATGAAAACGAAATTTGCCTTGTGCGCGATGCTACTGTGCATCGTATCCACGATTGCCGTCGGGCAACAGGTTTCCGTCAACTACAACCACAGTGCGAGCTTCGCCCAATATCACACGTACGCTTGGGGCTCCAACAACGCCAACCAGATCCAGAACTCGATCCTGGCGCAAGTGGCGCAACAGGACATCAACTCGGCCATGCAGGGTAAGGGCCTGCAGATGGTGCAGGAATCGCAGAATCCTGACATCATCCTCACCGCAAACAGCGGCATGAGACAGCAGACCTCCTATAGCGCGTGGGGTATGCGCGGAATCGGTGGCGGCATGGGCGGCATCACTCCCGAGCAGAACGTGGAGGGCACCATGATCGTTGACCTTTATGACGCGAAGACGCAGTCATTAATCTGGCGTGGGATCGCGCAGGATACCCTGAACAAGAAC
Source organism: uncultured Acidobacteriaceae bacterium (assembly GCA_963794545.1). GTDB lineage: Bacteria > Acidobacteriota > Terriglobia > Terriglobales > Acidobacteriaceae > Bog-257. Next base: position 162,385 of record CAWCEH010000003.1, on the reverse strand, counting down.
GGCAACAAGAACCAGCAGATGGTAGAGAAGGCCGTGCAGAAGATGTTCAAGCAATGGCCTAAATGAGCGGGGCGCGATGAGCAGCAAGAATTCTGCCGGGCAAGGCCTGAAGCACAAAGCCATCCATGAGTTTTGGGAGCTTGCCTGGATATTCTTGTATCTGGCGTTTTTCTTTTGCTCGCTGGAGATCTACAGTGTGCTCTTGCTGAAGGATTTCCATGTCAAGTATTTGAACTTTGGTTTCGCTGTAATCAACGCCCTGGTGGTTGCCAAGGTCATCCTCCTTGGGGAATATGCGAAGGTTGGCAAGCGGTATGAGGCCCGGCCATTGTTGTTGTCAGCCGGTTACAAGGCCCTTCTATTTGTCTTGCTGGTGTTCGCCTTCCACTTTGTGGAGGAATTTGTCAAACGACTTCTGCATAAAGGAAACATTGCAGGAGCAATTAACGAGATGCGCATCGACGACCTGCTGGGCCGAAGTATCGTGGTGTTTTGCACCTTCCTTCCGCTCTTTGCCTTCCGCGAACTTCGGCGGGTGCTGGGCGAGGAAAGGTTCGCGGCCCTGTTTTTCCGCTCGGGAGAAACTGGCGAATCGAATCCTCTTGCCAAGAGGTGACCGAATCCAGCCCCGCGCGGGCGGAACAAAATTAGCCCAGGGCGCGTACCGGGGTTCCCAACGCGCGCTGTTGTTGGGCGTGTTGGGGTGGTTAAGCCCTAGGTAAAGTAGAAGAAATAACGAGTCCCTTAGGCGCGGCACAATTCAGGCGCCGCAACTAGCACGCAGGAGATCGCGTTGGAAACGCTGATCACGAGAGTCCAGAAGTTAACCGTCATGGCGCTCGCGGCAATGCTCGTTGTCGTCATGCTGCTCTCCACGGTGCACTTGGGCGTAATGATCGGACAGGAAATCTTGAAGCCACCCCGGTGGCTCATTCCGGTGCAAGGCCTGCTCGAGATTTTCGGATACTTCCTGCTGGTGCTGATCGGCGTGGAATTGCTGGAAACGCTGAAAGCCTATGTCCGAAAAGACGTTATTCATGTGCGCGTCGTCCTGGAAGTTGCGCTCATCGCCATGGCGCGGAAGGTCATCATTGAAGAACCCAACACCGTGCCCGGCGTGACCTTGTTCGGGATCGCGGCCCTGATTCTCGCCTTAGGTATTGCGTTTTACTTCGAACGGCAGGCGAAGAGAGAATCAGCCCACGGGTGAGCACGGACCGTTGTGACTGTCGCTAATTGCCTGAGCGGAAAGCCCCGCAACCTTAGGAGTGCAGATGACAACAAGAACGCTGGTAACGCTGTCTGCGGCGATTGAGGCGGTGACCGGAGTTGCCTTGATCGCCGATCCAAGCCTTGTCGCCCGTTTGCTCTTGGGAACTGGTCTTGACGGCGCCGGAATCGCGGTCGGCCGGGTGGGCGGGTTCGGCCTGCTTGCTCTGGGTCTGGCGTGTTGGCCAAGCGGGGATGGCCCCAACACGCACGCCACTCGCGCGCTGTTCATCTACAACTTGCTTGCAGCTTTTTATCTTGGCTATCTCAGGGTTGGCGGAGGTTTCGTCAGTTACCTGCTATGGCCGGCAAGCGCTCTTCATGCCGTGCTGGCCATCCTATTCGCCCGCCCAGCCTATGAGAGAGTTCGGTAAGCCGGTCACATCGCTATGGCGAGAGGCTGGCGGGAAGCGGCTTTTTGCAGCATCACGCTCCCGGCTTTGGAAGCGGCTAACCCCCTCCGCGAACTTTGCTTTCGCTGGTCATGCTCCAAATATACATGGCCGCGTAGGCTCGCCAGGGCCGCTTCTTCGTTGGCCCCGGATGCCGTCTGGCTTACGCACCGAATCGTTCCGCGGCCCGAGCTTTCGCTTTTGCAGCCTCTTCTGCTCGATTCTTCGGCGGTGCATTCGTTTCCAGCGAGCGCAGAAGTCGGGTCGAGACACTGGCTATTTCATCGACTGCTGCCAGAAACGACTCCTCGTTCGCCTTCGAAGGTTTGTTGAAGCCGCTGATCTTCCTGACGAACTGGAGCGAAGCAGCTCGGACCTCCTCGTCAGTGATAGGTGGATCGAAGTTGAACAGAGTTTTGATATTCCTGCACATTGCATGACCCCAAGGTATAGGACGCTCAAGCGGCCGCTCCGGGCCCGAGAATTTCGCAAGAGGGCGCGCTGCCGTGTGCCGGTGAGGGCGACTACGGCGCCGGTACTGGCGGCGCGCCTCCCGGACGCGGCTTCTTCGGCGGAGGCGGAAGCGGTATATACCTCGCCTTCACAAATTTGCCCTTGGCGTCGAAGTCCCAGCCAAACAGTGCCAATCCCACGTGCGCGCACGTCTTACATCCATTGAGAATCGAATAACCTATCACGACTTCGATCCCGCCATCCGGCAACCGGGTCACCACGGGCCACATGGAGCCGCTGCGATCGCCCGGCCAAACATCGGCATTCGGGTATCTCTGCTTTACTACCTGGAACTGCGGCGCCGTTTCCATCTCCGCACGGTCCAGCTTCTTCAGGTCATCCACATCAAGGACCTTCGGATCTCCGTTAACCAGCAGCAATCCGGTGCTGTCATTCGTCCGCAGCGGATATTCAACCCGCGCCAAGTCCACCGGACCCACGTTCTTAAAGCTAGTCACGATGGCGGCCTCACCCAGGCTCTGATAAAGAATCCGGGTGATGTGCACCGCCTCGGGCGACGCACCGGCATTGGACATCTGCGTCATGAAGCACTGGTCGTAGTCCGCCGTCTGGCTCCTGTCGCACGCCGCATCCACCCGAGCAAGGAAGTCCTGCGTCGGCTTCCACTCTGCCGCTGGTCCGATCTGTCCGGTTGTGTACAGCCGATCGGTCGGCGGAGGCACCGTTTCGCTACTCTGTTGAGCAGCACAGACCATCACCGAACCGGTCAGAGCTATCGCGACAAACCACGCGAACTTCCTCAATTTCATTTCCCTCCACGGTTCAACCTTCACAGCTAATAAGAACCGTCTACCCCAAATCTTCCGACCATCAGTTACAACACCATTTTCACCCGCTCTCCGTCAAACCAGGGTGCAGTGATCCTGATCACAGACGGCTAGTGCGTCACAAGCAACAATGACATCGGCATGATTTCGCGAAGCGCAATGCGGAGAAGCTTGTCGTTCGTGCTGGTGCTGGTCATCGTTCTGTGGGCCGACACTGGCCTGGCGGTGCCGCCCGCCTCCGGCCATGGTTCAAAGTGCCATACCCGGATGATGCAACTGCACCAGCACCCGACCCACTCCGCCACCCCGGCAGCCGCGTTGGGTTGCTGCCGCCAGCGCACGCATTCCATGCCCTGCTGCCCGTCGCACCCGGCGCCTGCTCCTACTCAGTGCGCAGACCGCCCTGGCTGTTGCGACATTGGCAGGCAACCTGCGCGGCCGTTGGCTTTCCTGGTCGCCTCTGGCAATTCTCTCTCCGCCCAGTTGAGCGCCAACGGCCCGACAGGCCCGATGGTACTTGTATCGTCAGGTTCCACCATCTTCTCGATCGATCACTCTCCTCAGTTCATCCGCCCTGTCTTTGAACTGAAGACGGACCTGCGGATTTAAGGCACCTGTGGAAACCCTCCAGCTTCCGGCCTCATGCACGCTGCGCCTCTTGCCGCGCGTTGGCCACGAAGCCTACTAGGGCCTGGCCCTGAGACCTGCACGATGTTCAACCGAATTTCCGAGGAAACTATGAAATCGAAGATGCTCGTAATTCTGAGTACGCTAATCATGGCTCTGGGTCTAATGGCCCAGAACGCGACCCAAACTCCTGCCGCCCCATCCGGCGACAGCCCCAAAGCCTGTGCCTGCTGCAATCACGACCAGGCCGGCGGCAAGATGTCGTGCTGTGGCAAAGACGGCAAGTGCGGCCAGATGTCCAAGGACGGCAAGACCGGCATGAAATGCCCGATGATGGCCAACGACAAGGACGGCAAGATGTCTTGCTGCGGCAAAGATGGTGGCTGCGGCAAAGATGGTGGCTGCTGCAAAGACGGCAAGTGCGACATGTCGAAAGGCAGCAAGGGCTGCTGCAACGGAAAAATGTGTGAACGTCCGTCAGCAGGTGTGTAACTAACCTCACCACGGAGGGACGGAGAGTCCAGCGTGAATATCGTCTCTCCGTGGTGATCCAGTCCGCTTAGCTCGCCACTGGCGAGTCGCGATGCACCACCTTGACGTTGTAGCCGGCCTTGGCCAAGCGCTTCTTCACGTCTTCGGCGATCATCACCGAGCGATGCTTGCCCCCCGTGCATCCGAAGGCGATGGTCAGGTAGCTCTTGCCTTCGCGGATGTAATGCGGGATCAAATAGATCAGCAGCTCGGAGATGCGGTGGATGAACTCCCGGGTTTGCGGAAATGAGCGGATGTACTTAGCCACCTCGGGATGCCGGCCGGTGTGCGGACGAAACTTGGGAATAAAGTGCGGATTGGGCAGGAAGCGCACGTCGAACACCAGGTCTGCATCTTCCGGAACTCCTTCGCGGTAGCCGAAGCTCACGCAGGAAATCAGCACGTTCTTGTCGCTATTACCGCCTTGGAAACGTTCAGTGAGCTGCCCGCGCAATTCGTGAACGTTGAACTTGGTGGTGTCAACCACCACGTCCGCCAACGCACGCAGCGGTTGTAGCCTGCGGCGCTCCGACGTGAGCGACGACCTTACCGAGGTGTTGCGCCCGAGCGGGTGAGGACGGCGCGTCTCGCTATAGCGCCTGACCAGAACATCGGTGTCAGCTTCCAGAAAGATCACGGTCGTTTTGAGCAGCCGCCGCAGCGAGCCGAGAATCTGCGGCAACTTGTCGAGGCGCGCCCCTTCGCGAATGTCTACCACCAGCGCAGCGCGCTGGATCTCCAGCGAATCCAGCACCAGTTCGGCAAAATTGGAGATGAGCCCGACGGGCAGGTTGTCGACGCAATAGTAGCCGAGGTCCTCGAATGTCTTCAGGGCCGAGGCTTTCCCGGCTCCGCTCATACCGGAGATGATGACCAATTCATGCTGGTCGCGCCCCTTGCGCGGGCGAATTGATTTCTTCTTCAGGCCAACCACCTTCTCTCAGACCCATTGGGGCGAGAGTAGCAGAGTCAGTCTCCGTCGTCAGCCCAAACCCCCGTTAACAAATGGATGCAACAACAACGGGTAAAGTCTCAACTCTATCGTCGCGCAGGTGTTTGGCTTCGGTTAATATGCACTCAGCGCGATAGCCTCCAAAAACCCATGACTCGCAACTTGTGGATCGCGGTACGTGTGCTGGCACTGCTGATGTTGGCATGCCTCGGGATGTTCTTGCCCGCACACGCCGACCGGATTCCGCAGATGATCGACAACACCGCCGTATGGCGACTGCGAGGCAACGTTCCGCCGCTTGCGCGCCCCGAGTTCGATCGCGGAAAGGTGGATGCTTCGCTGCAAATGCAGGGCATGAAGTTGGTCTTCGCGTTGACGGCGGCACAGCAGAGCAGCTTGGACAGCCTGCTCCAGCAACAACTAGACCCGGCCTCCGCCAACTATCACAAGTGGCTCACCCCCGAGCAGTATGCAGACCGCTTCGGCCTGAGCGCCACCGACATGCAGCGGGCGGCGCAGTGGTTGCGCCGGCAAGGTTTCCGCAACGCCACTCCGGCGCGCAGCCGCACATGGATTGGCTTCAGCGGCTCGGCCGCCCAGGTGGAATCAGCGTTCCACACTCCGATTCATCGGTACGTGATCAACGGCAACACGCATTATGCCAACACGAGCGAGCCATCGCTGCCTGGCGCATTCCGCGATATCGTTTTGGCGATCACGGCCCTCAACGATTTTCGCCCCAGTCCGCGAGGCATCGTCGTGCATCCCCATTTCACCTCGGAGATCTCCGGGAAGCACTTCCTCGCACCCGACGACTTCGCCACCATCTACGACATCCAGGCACTGTATGGCAGCGGGATCAACGGCAGTGGGCAAAGCATCGCCATAGTGGGTCAGTCGGATTTGTCCAAGGACACCAACCACGGCAATCAATACGATGTAGTGACATTTCGTAACGTCTCGAATCTTCCGTCGGTAAGTCTGCAGGTGCTCCTGGTTCCCGGCGACAAAGATCCCGGAATCGTGAGCGGCGATGTGGATGAGGCCAATCTGGATGTGGAATGGGCAGGCGCCGTCGCGAGATACGCCAGCCTGATTTATGTGAATTCACAGAATGCCCTGTTCAATGCGATGCAATACGCGATCGACCAGGATCTCGCGCCGGTCATCAGCGTAAGCTACGGCCTTTGCGAAGCCCAGCTCAGCAGTTCCGAGGTCAGCACTCTGACCATGGTGACTCAGCAAGGCAATGTCCAAGGACAGACCATCGTCGCTTCGTCCGGAGACAGCGGCCCTGCCGATTGCGATTTCAGCACCGACCCGAATAATCCGGTCAAAATCGCCACTCATGGCTACGCCGTCGACATGCCGGCCAGTCTCCCAAGTGTTACCGGGATGGGAGGCACCGAATTCAGCGAAGGCGATGCCACCGGAGCAACGCAATACTGGAGCGGCACTAATAATGGCAACAATGGCTCCGCGCTTTCCTACATTCCGGAGATGGTCTGGAACGACACCGTGCTCAACGGCTCTTTGGCGGCGAGTGGCGGAGGCGTCAGCAAGCTTTTCAGCAAGCCTTCGTGGCAGACTGGCACTGGCGTTCCCGCCGATGGCCAGCGTGACGTGCCCGATCTCGCAATCAGTTCGTCGGCCGATCATGATGGCTACCTCATCTGCTCGCAAAGCAGTTGCGTGACCGGCTACCGGAAGTCCGATCAGACACTGACCGTAATCGGAGGAACGTCTGCGGCAACCCCGACCTTTGCCGGCGTCGTGGCGCTGATCGTGCAAAAAACCAACGATCGCCAGGGCAATGTCAATCAGTATATTTACTCACTCGCGGCCAGTTCACCCAACGCTTTCCACGACATCACCACTGGCGACAATATGGTGCCCTGCATGGCGGGCTCAACGGATTGCCCTGCCAGCGGCATGATTGGCTACAGCGCGGGACCAGGTTACGACCTGACAACCGGCTTGGGATCGGTGGACGCTGCTGCGCTTGTGGCGGCGTGGAACGGGCCTACGAATCCGGACTTCGAGGTTACGGCGCAAAGCCAGAGCCTGACCGTCGCGAGAGGAACTCCGGCGACGGACACGCTTACAGTGACCGGCCTGGCCGGTTTCTCGCAGACCGTTGGCCTGTCGTGCCTGGTGTCGTCCACGCTGACCGGGACGACGTGCGCGGTGAGTCCGAGCAATGTCGCTCCTGGCGGAACTGCAACGCTGACCGTGACTGCCAGTCCGCTGGCGGGAATGCTGCGCGTTAATCCATTTTTGCGGCATCCGGGCGGTTCGATGGCAGGCTTCGTGTTTGCCGGTCTTTTGATTACGCGCGCCAAGCCCACCCGGTGGAGAGAAAGTGGCCGGAGGAATGCGATGCTCATGCTGCTGCTGATGGGAACACTCATGGTCACGGTTTCCTGCGGTGGCGGCGGTGGAAGGAGCCAGCAAGCCAGCAGTCCTCCGGGACCGCAGAGCGGTACCGTGACGGTGCAGGCAAGCAGCGGCGACCTTAATCACAATGTGTCGATCGCCGTGACCGTGAATTAGAGAGGATCCAGAGGGACAACCGCAGATCCTTCGACTCCGCGCCCGCCCGACCCGCCAAAGAAGCGGGTCGGAAATTCTTTGCGGGCGCTACGCTCAGGATGACAACGCTAAGATCAGGAAGACCATGCGCCTCAAAATCGTCAACGTGGGAGAACAGGTTCTGCGCCAGCAAGCGCGGCCCCTGCCCGTTGCAGAGATTCGCAGTTCGGAAATTCAGCAACTGATCCAACACATGCGCGAGACTATGAACGACGCCCCTGGTGTGGGTCTGGCGGCGCCGCAGGTGGGATTCGCGCTACAACTCGCCGTCATCGAGGATAAGCAGGAATACTTCGCGGGTCTGACTCCCGAACAGATCGCCGAGCGCGAGCGCCAGCCGGTTCCTTTCCATGTGATCATCAATCCAGGGATGTGCCAGGCCGCGGCGGAGGTGGAGTTCTTCGAGGGATGCCTCAGCGTGCCCGGCTTTACCGCGATTGTGCCGCGCTCGCGCCAGGTGCGCGTGGAGTGCCTGGACGAGACTGGCGCGTCGCGCGTCATCGATGCCTCAGGATGGTACGCACGCATCCTGCAGCACGAAATCGATCACCTGCATGGGACACTCTACGTCGATCGCATGGACAGCCGTACCTTCAGCTCCATCGAGAACCATACCCACTTATGGAAAAACAAGTCGGTGGCCGAAGTGAAAGCCGCACTAGGCTGAGTCTCACTGCATACCTCTGGGCAATTTGCTATGCTCACCTCGGAGTCTGCTGGAAAAGCTGATGCCAAAATTGCACCTGCTCCTGTCATGGATGTTGACGTTCGCAACCGTCTCCGCAACAGCGCAAGCGAAACTCTCACTGCCTTGGGACCCCGAAACCTTGCAACAACTCCGCCAATTGCATCAGGCCGCTCTTGAGGACGACTATGCTTATCAGCAGGCGGCGCACTTGACGGACAACATCGGACCGCGTTTGGCGGGGTCGCCACAGGCAGGGGCCGCGGTCGAATATGTCGCAGGCGAACTGCCCAAGCTTGGTCTGGACGTAACACTGGAACCGGTCAGCGTACCGAACTGGATACGCGGCGAAGAGCGTGCCGCGCTGGTCAGCTATCCCGGCCAGGTGCCGGGCACCCAACAAAAGATCGTGGTGACCGCATTGGCTTCGGTGGATAACGCAACTCCAGCCGAGGGAATCACCGCAGAAATCGTTGTCGTCAACAATTTTGATGAACTCGCAGCGATGCCGCGTGAAAAGGTCGCCGGCAAGATTGTGGTCTTCAATGAACGCTTCGACCACCAACTGGCGGCAGCAGGATTCGGGCTGGCGGCATACGGGCAAGCAGTCGCCTATCGCGAGGGCGGACGCGAGGCTGCGGCGAAGAAGGGCGCTGTGGCTGCGCTGGTGCGCTCCGCGGGTGGGGCGGAGTTCCGGCTGCCGCATACGGGCGAGACTGGCTATGACCCAAAACTGCCGAGCATTCCCGCGGCTGCCGTTACTGCCGAAGACGCTGAGTTGATGGCCCGGCTTGCCGCCGAGGGCCCGGTGCGCCTTCACCTGCTGCTGACGCCAAGATTGTTGCCAGACGTTGTGTCCTATAACGTGGTCGCCGACTTGAAGGGCAGCGAGCATCCTGAGCAGGTGGTGATTGTCTCCGGTCACCTCGATTCCTGGGACCTGGGCACCGGCGCGATTGACGATGCCGCAGGCGTTGCGGTATCGATGGAGACCGCGCAACTCTTGAAGCAGTTGCATCTCCAGCCGAAACGAACGATTCGCATCGTGGCGTGGATGGCCGAGGAGGTGGGAATCTTCGGTGGTAAGGCTTACGCCAAGCAGCATGCTAACGACGTGGCCAACCATTTCGCCGCGATCGAGACGGATTTGGGAGCCGGGCATCCGGTGGGAATCAACGTGAGCGGGGACGAAACAATCCTCAAGCTTCTCCAGCCAGTTGCAGACGTGCTGGCAACGTCTGGGGCGGGAATGGTGCGGTCATCGGATGAAACCGGCGCTGACATTATTCCGCTCAATGTCGCCGGGGTGCCGACCTTCAGTCCCATACAAGATGTTCGCAAGTATTTCGATTATCATCACTCGGCCGCTGACACCTTGGACAAGATCGATCCCCGCGAGTTGCGCGAGAATGCCGCGGTGGTTGCCGTACTGGCCTATGCGCTGGCCACCATGGACGCGAAATTGCCCCGAAAGCCGCAGCCCATGCCAGACTGGCTGAAATAGGCAGCGGAAGGCCTCAGAGATTGGTTTCACTATGCAATTGTTTAGAGAAGGATCGATACCACGCGGGTTGATTGGTGTTGTCTTTGCGCTGTTGCTTTACGGTTTGGCTTACGCGCAGGAGAAAACAGCTCCGCCGGCGAAAGTGCCCGTGCAACAACAAACCCCGGCGCAGGAGAAGGCGGCTGCGCCTGGGAATCCACCCGCGCAAGAGAGGCCTCCCGCTCCGGAAAAGGTGATCATCCCCGCGGGTGCGGAGCGGCACTTCCACGAGGCAGTCGTCTTCGAGAAAGATGGCGATGTGGAGAATGCCATCGCCGAATACAAGACCGCTATCAAGGAATACCCTGATTACGCAGCCGCACACTACAACCTGGGACGCTTGTACCTTGACCGGAAGGGTTACAAAGATGCCATCGCCGAGTTCAAGGAGACGGTGCGGCTGAAGCCCAACGATGCCGACGCGCACAATAATCTTGGCTTGGCCTTGAAGCACAACGGCGACCTCGTCAACGCTGCCATCGAATACCGGGAGGCGGTGCGGCTCAATCCGAAGATGGCGTCGGCACAGAATAATCTGGCGAACTTGCTCTACGCTCGACGCGATTTTGCGGGCGCAATTCAGCACTATCGGGCGGCTTTGGCGATCGACCCGAAGAGCGCTCAGACGCACATGAACCTAGGTAGCGTGCTCGACGATTCCGGCAAGACGGACGATGCCATCGCCGAATACAAGGAAGCGTTAAAATTCCAGCCCAAGAACTCCAGCATTCACTACAATCTATCCATTGTCTATCAGAAGAAGCACGACATGACAGCGGCGGTCGCCGAACTGCGGGAAGCGGCAAAGCTCTCACCCGACTGGCCGACGCCGCATCTTATGCTGACCAACCTGTTGAAGGATTCCGACCCCAAAGCCGCGGCGGACGAGTGTGTTATCGCAGATGGGCTGACGCACGATGCCAAACTGCATGAGCACTGCCTCGAACTGGAGAAGAAGGCGCAGTAGGCGCAGGAGGGCTGCCGCCCCAGACGAATCAATTGTCTTTCGTGTTACAACTCAACACGCGCTGAAATCACACGACGCAATCCCGGTCCCTTGCGATACGGGCTAAACGGCTGCCCCTTGCCAATCTTGCGCATGTCGGTCACCCGGGCGTCACCGGGAACGAACTGTTCCGCTTCAGTGGGGCGGCGACAGACTGAACACCGTGCCTAAGTTATTCGCCCCGCCGGCATAAGTTACCTCGTACAGGTATCCGTTGGCGCCTTGCACCAGACTTAGTGATGGGTTGGTTCCGTTGCTGACGTTGAAGCCGTGCCGATCCGCGTTGTCGATCTTCTCAAACTGTTCCGCCAGCATTAGGTCATCGACCTTTGTGAAACCCGCCTACTGATTTATCCTGTTGGTTCTGGCCAGAACTTACAAAGCAAGTGCTCGCATTTCTACGAGATACTCATATTCTGTTCATAGAAGGGCATCATAATGTCGCGATTGTTTGAGGAGAAATTTACCAGCGGCGAACCGGAGGTTACGCTGCTGCGCGTCGAAGCTCATCACGAGAGCGTCGTCGCGTCCTTTAGCATGATGGATTACACTGACCCGGTGACCGGGACGACCTCGATGATGCGAAGCACGGCGTGGCCGGCGTCGATCGTGCTACAGATGCTGATTGCCGGCGAGATCTCCAAGCGCGGAGCCGTGCGCCAGGAGGTCGACGTTCCCGCCCAGCTCTTCCTTAGTGAAATGGCTTTGCGCGAAGTGGCGATTCGCTACCGTATTGAGTCGTTGGAGGAACTCCGCGAGGAAGTTCTGGCTGCACGGGAGAACTAATTGAACTTTCTAAATCGTCTGCATCCATTGGGACTGCTGATTCTGCGACTGGCGCTGGGCACGGTCATGATCGCGCATGGCTACCAGAAGGTTTTTGGGGGCATGCCGCAGTTCATGCAGATGTTGTCGCACATCGGAATTCCTCCGTGGATGGGCTACCTCACGGCTGCGGCGGAGTTTGGTGGCGGCATTCTGCTGGTAGCTGGATTTCTGACGCGATTGGTGGCCTTCGCCATTCTCATCGACATGCTGGTCGCCATTTCCAAGGTGCATCTGCATAACGGGTTGTTTTCCAAAAATGGAGGTTTCGAGTTTCCTATGGTATGCGCCGCCATTGCATTTTCGTTGATCTGGAGCGGCGCCGGGCCCATCGCGATCGATTGGCTGTGGGGGAGTAAAGGAGGCAGATAACTGGCAACCGTTAGACCAACTCGGGGGCCTTCTTTAGTCGACGCAGCAGCGAGGTGGGATGGATGCCGAGGATGCGGGCGGCGTGGGTCTTATTCTGCCCGGTGGCGTTCAGCACCTCGTGGATGTAGCGGTCCTCGAGTTCTCGTAAGCTGACAAACTGATCGCCCGTCGGGGAGACCTCGAACGACGATATCTCCTCATGGGCCAGTTCCTCGTGGTAATCGCGAACTTCCTCGGGCAAATTTTCTTCGTCGATCTCGTCGCCTTTGCAAAGGATCATGGTGCGCTCGATTACGTTGCGCAACTCGCGGATGTTCCCCGGCCAGGGATACTGCTGTAGCAACTCCGCGGCAGCCGGCGTGAAGCCCACGAAATTCTTCTTCAGCTCATTGTTGAAGTGCTGCATGATGTCGAGCGCCAGCGGCACAATGTCTTCGCGGCGTTCGCGCAGCGGCGGGATGAACAGCGGCAACACGTTCAAACGGTAAAACAAATCCTCGCGGAACTCGCCTTTGCTGACCATTTCCTTCAACACTTTGTTGGTCGCAGTAATGATGCGGACATCAACCTGCACCGCCTTGGTTCCGCCAAGGCGCATGAACGTTCCTTCTTCCAGCACGCGCAACAATTTCGCCTGCAGACTGAAAGAGGTGTTGCTAATCTCGTCCAGGAACAGCGTGCCGCTGGAGGCTTTCTCGATCAGACCTTCTTTGCGACGGCGCGCGTCGGTGAAGGCGCCCTGCTCGTAGCCAAACAATTCACTCTCCAGCAAGGTGTCCGGCAGGGCGGCGCAGTTCAGGCTGATGAGCGGCGCCTGGGCGCGCGGGCTGTTGTAGTGAATGGCCTTAGCCAGCACTTCCTTGCCCGTTCCGCTCTCGCCTTGAATCAAGATGGTGGTGTGGTCACTCTCGGCTGCGCGGCGCGCCATCTCGAGGACTTCGCGCATCACCGGACTCTGGGTCACAACCCGTCCGAAATCGTACCGGCCCTTGGCGCTCTGCACCGTGTCGTGCACGCGCACGCGCAGCGCGAGCATCTCGGTCGCGCGACGGATGGTGTTGACCATGTCCGCGATGTGAAATGGCTTGATGAGGTAGTCATAAGCGCCCAGCTTCATCGCCTCTACGGCACGGTCTACCACGTGATAGGCGCTCATCATGACGACGATGGTGGACGGCGAAAGCTTCTTGGACTGGCGCAACACTTCGATGCCATTGATGCCCGGCAGCACCACATCGAGCAGAGCCAGGTCCGGCTTCTCTTCGGCAATAGTGGTCAGCCCTTCCTCGCCGGTCATGGCGAGGAAAACTTCGAAGCCCTCGCTCTCCAGGGCGCGCCCCATCGTGCGTACCGTGAGCGCTTCGTCATCGACAATGAGAACGGAATACGACATCGCTAGACAATGACCTCTTCGTTCACCTGCACCGTCTTGCCAACCTGGCGAATGGGAAGTGTCACGCGAACAGTGGTGCCCGAGTTAGGAATGCTCTCCACCTGGATGTCTCCGCCGTGGCTACGCACGTAGCTTTGGGTGATACTCAGTCCTAACCCTGTGCCTTTGCCGCGCTTGGTAGTGAAGAACGGCTCGAAGACGTGGGGCAGAATGTCAGCCGGAATTCCACTGCCAGTGTCGCGCACGCGCAGCTCGATCATCTCTGCGAACTTGACTTTGTCGGCTAGTACCGTGATCGTCCCTCCGGGCGGCGTGGCCTGTGCCGAGTTCAGCAGCAAATTCATCAGAATCTGCGAAAGCTGATTGGCGTCGGCGCTGATGCAGGGCAGGTCGAGAGGAATGCAGTTCTGCAATGCTATTTGCCGGAACATGGGCTGGTGCTCGAGAAATTTCAGGGTCTCGGCGGCGAGCCGGCTGAGATTGACCTTGCTGAGCCTCAGCGGCCCAGGACGCGCATAGTCCAGCAATCCGCGCACCGCCAGCGAAATCCGCTTCGCGCCTTCAATGCACTGCTCAATCTCTTCCCGCCGTTCACCGCTGGCGTCCTTCCACTCCAATTCCAGGTGCGACAGGATTCCCAGCAGGGGATTGTTGATCTCGTGGGCCGCGCCCAGGGCGAGCTGTGCCAGAGATGCGTATTTCTCATACTCCGAGAGTTGCGATTCAAACTGCATCTTCTCCTTCGCCAACTCGCGTTCTTCCTCCAGCCGGCGCAGTAATTCCTGTTGTGCCACATTACGTTCATATTCGCGATGGTCAGCGAGTTCCTTCGATCGGAGCGCTTCGCGCTCCGCCGCTTTGATGCGCGTGCGGGAAAAGACAGTCACCAGGATGAGCAGTACAAATCCAACAGTGATACCACTCCAGAAGGCCCCATTTGGGGCGGGAGGGCTGGCACTTAAGCCAAAAGAGTTCGCAGGAAAACAGATCGGAATCAGCGATAACAGGAACAGCGGGAGGCACGGGGCGTGACGCACACCACGGCGCGCCGCCCGCAGGCGGTTGCTCAGCGAGGCTGACAGCACCATGCAACACTCTCCTACTATGACGTTCGCGCAGTATGGCCGCAGGAGCAGTGACAGCAGTCACCTGCCCAGGTGATGGGTGAAGGTTCGGCGGCTCGAGCGGGGGTTGGACCGCCTACTCAGGCTGGGGAAAGCGGCGACGTGGGAGCAAACTTTGTCCCCAAGTCTAATAAAGTAGAGAGGTTTCTCCGCACCTCCCCAGAGAGAAAAAATGTTGCAACCCGAGAAGGGAATCTCGACGACCAAGTCGCCTCGGGATGACAAAGAGTAAAGGTTTTATACGGCGCACCCTTCGGCAAGCTCACGGCAGGCTCCTTCGGGAAGCTCAGGGCAGGCTCTGAAGGCGCGCCCCTTCAAAGCACCGGCTGGTTAAATCTCCTCTAATTTCGCTGGTCATTCTTTTGCACAGACTGCTGTCGTAGGGAAGCAGCCACCGGTTGAGCGAAGCTGCTGCGTGCCTTGTTAAAGGCGGCACGGAAAATCCATGGCCGCAGTGATCGACGAGATGCAAGACATTATCAAAGAGTTCCTCGCAGAGAGCGCGGAAGGCGTTGATGTGCTTGACCGTGACCTGATCGCCCTGGAACGCGAGCCCGACTCGTGCGAGCTGCTGGCGGAAATCTTCCGCGCCGTACACACTCTCAAGGGCAACAGCGGTGCGTTGGGGTTTCCCAAGCTGGAATCCGTGGCCCATGCGGGCGAAAACGCGCTCAGCCGTTTGCGCGATGGCGAGTTGACGCTGAGTTCGGAGACCACCAACGGTTTGCTGGCAATGGTGGACGCGCTTCGCGGGTTGCTAAGGGCAATCGAAGAGAACGGGAACGAGGGAGATGGCGATTACAGCACGGTAATAAGCTCGCTAAGCGGACTGGCCGAAAGGGCGGGATCTGCGAAAGCTGACGAAAAGGTCCGAAAAGCAAGTCTGCCGTCGGCTGAAGCCGACTCCTTCTCAAAGACAACTGCCTTGGACGCGGGCCTAAAGGCCCGCACTACCCGAGCCACGCTTTCCTCAGCGACCTGCAAAGTCCGGCCGGAAAATCTACGAGGCGGCGCTGAAGCCGCTCCGCCTCAAGTCGCAACGTCCTCCAGGAGCATTCGGGTACCAGTGGGTGTGCTCGACCGCATGATGAACCTGGTGGGAGAGCTCGTGCTGGCGCGCAATCAAGTGCTTCATTCTGCCTTGGGGTATTCAGACGCCAGCCTGGCTACTGCGGCGCAGCGATTGAAATCGGTCACCGCCGGCTTGCAAGAGTCCGTGATGAAGGCGCGAATGCAGCCCATCGGCAGCGTCTGGAACCAGCTTCCCCGGCTGGTTCGCGACATGGCTGCGCAGTTCGGCAAGCAGATTGAGATCGAGATGAACGGTTCGGAGATCGAACTCGACAGGACCATCCTCGAGGCGATTAAGGATCCTCTGACTCACATCCTTCACAACGCCATCGATCATGGCATCGAGTCTCCCGGCGAGCGCACCCGGGTCGGGAAGACCGCCGCCGGTCATGTTCGCTTGAACGCGTTCCACGAGGGCGGCCGGGTTCATGTGGAAATCAGCGATGACGGAGCTGGCATCGATCTGGAGCGCGTGCGGCAGCGTGCCGTTGAGCAAGGACTGATCACGGCGGAACAAAGTGCAAGCATGAGCGAACAGGCACTGGCGCGCTTGGTTTTCACTGCGGGTTTCTCCACGACGGAGACGGTGACCAACATCTCCGGCCGGGGAGTTGGGCTGGACGTGGTCAGGACCAACATCGAGCGAATTGGCGGGGTGGTCGATCTGCAGAGCATGGCCGGAGAGGGAACAACCTTGAAGATCAACCTGCCGCTGACCCTGGCCATTCTGCCGGTGCTGATCGTCGCCTGTGGCGGCGAGCGTTTTGCGGTTCCCCAGGTCAGCCTGCTCGAGTTGGTCCGATTAGACCTCGAACATGAGCGCAGCGCGATTGAAGAGATCTATGGAGCGCCCGTGTACCGCCTGCGTGAACGGTTGCTACCGCTGGTATTTCTCGACCGGGCGTTACATCTCCCGCAACAAAATGCGGGGGTGATTCATATCGTCGTGTTACAGCCAGGTACGCGGCAGTTTGGACTGGTGGTGGGCGCGATCGGCGACACAGAAGAGATCGTGGTGAAGCCGCTGAGCAAGCAGTTGAAGAAACTGTCATGCTTTGCCGGCGCGGCCATTCTGGGCGACGGACAGATCGTGCTCATCCTCGATGCCGTGGGCGTGGCGCAGTTGGCGAATCTCTCGACCGCCTCGCTCCATGAGGGGCGGGAGAAACCGGCGGCGGCTGAAGGCGGCGAAACTCCCGCGTGGCAGCGCTGGGTCACATTCCGAGGAACCACGGGAACACGATTTGCGTTACCCATGTCGGCAGTGGCGCGCCTGAAAGAGATCCCGGCGAAGATGATCGAGCGCTCGCAGGGCCGCGAGGTGGTGCAGTATTGCGGGGAGATCCTGCCGCTGCTTCGCCTCTCCGAACTATTTCACGAACCAGTGCAAGAGCGCGACCTGCTTCAAGTGTTGGTGCTGCGCGAAGCGGACGGGAGCGTAGGCCTGGTGGTAGACAGGATCGAGGACATCGTAGAAGAAGCCGTCGAGTTACGAGGTGGTGGACAGAGCGATTTGTTGCGGGGACCGGCGGTGATCCAGGAGCGCGTGGCCGACGTGCTTGACGTGAAGCGTGTGCTGGCGCTGGCGGGCGAGCCGGTGATTTCGTCGATGGCGGCAGGAAGCAGGTAAGAGGATGCGCGCCGAGCGACGCTTCTGCACGTTTTTCCTCGACGGACTGTGGTTTGGAGTTGAAGTTGAGTCGGTGCACGAGGTGCTTCGGGAGCAAGCCATGACGCGCGTGCCGCTGGCACCCGAAGCGATCGTCGGGCTGATCAACCTGCGGGGCCAGATCGTGATAGCCATCGACCTGCGGCGGCGTTTGGGATTGCCACCGCGTCCCGCGGGCCAGCCGGCGATGAATATCGTGGTGGGAAGCGACGACGGTGGAGTCAGCCTGCTGGTGGATGAGGCTGGTGAAGTCGTGCAGGCGGGGCAGGGCGGTTACGAAGCGGCGCCAGAATCTCTCTTAGCAGAAGCCCGTCAACTGGTGCCGGGTGTGTACAAACTGCCCGCAGGACTGTTGCATGTGCTGGCGCTGGAGGCGGTGACCGCCCCGCCCTAGCCCAAAGAAGGCTAGAACGGGGCACCCCAATGTTCTGCCCGGCCCAAAGAGGTCTAGAACGGGGTACCCGCGCGAGTCCATACCCATTCAAGGAAGGCGGGCCTGACGCCGATGAGCGTAGCAGTGGGCTTTCCGCTCGCGAGGAGGCATGTCTGTGCGCAAGCGAGTTGCAATGACGGTTGCGAGCGTTGTGCTGCTTTTCCTGATGCTGCCACAGGTGGGGCGCGCCGACGAGGGCCCGGCTCCGGAGATGCGGGCGGTTGTCCACCGTACCCAGCCCAATTATCCGGAGATTGCCAAGCGTCTGAACCTGTGCGGCGTAGTCATGGTAAAAGCCACAGTGGCTGCCGACGGCCATGTCAAGTCCACGACTGTGGTTAGCGGCAATCCAATTCTGGGGCAAGCCGCCAGCACGGCGGTGCGGGAGTGGGTGTTTGCAGCGGGAGCGGAGGGGAGCGTCATGGTTGGCATTACCTTCAACCCGCGCCCATAGGAATCGTCGCCGACCGGCAAACGACGGAGAGAGTAGCGATGAACAGGTTTCGCGATCTATCCATCATCAAGAAACTGCTCCTCAGCTTTGCGGTTGTGGGTGGGATGGGCGCGGGGATTTTCGTTTGTGGCGTAGCTACAATCCGCGCAATGGTGCGGAGCAACGCCGCACTATACGAGCATGGGGCGCGCTCACTCGATCAGGTTACCAACCTGTCCACCTCCTACCAGCAAGTGTTGGTGACGTTGCGGGATGTAGTGCGCAGCGCGAACCCTGAGGACATGCGCCAGGAGGTGGAGCTGCGGAGAGCCTACTCCAGCCTGGTGGCGCAAAGCCTGGATCTACTGGAATCGTCCGTCAGCTCATCGACGGCCGCGCAGTTGATCCAGGAGTTTCGCAAGAACCGCGCCGGGTTGCAGGCGGAGATCGAGAAATTCGACGGACTGGCGTTGTCGGGCAACCGACAACAGGCGGAGCAACTTCTCGACCGTGGCGAGCTGAAACGCATCGCAGACGCCCAAGTGGACTTGATCAATCGCATCTCGACGGAGGTGACCGCGGCTGCGAAGGAAACCAACGACCAGGCCCGTTCGGTTACCTCGCACAGCCTCAACCTGATGATTGCCTTCGCGGTCCTGGGAACCGTGCTGGAGATTTTGTTGTGCTGGATCATGGTGCGAACCATCGGCAGCGTCGTGGGCGAGTTGCGCCGCGCGGCAGAACGGCTGGCCGTGGGAGACCCCGAGGTGGAGATCACGGTGCGCTCGCGTGACGAACTGGGGGCGTTGGCCGATTCCTTCCGCAGAGTGGCGGCGATGTATGAGGACCGCGCCAGTATCACCCAACGGATCGCAGCGGGAGACATGGGCGTCAGCTTGCAAGTGGCCTGCCCACGTGACGTGATGGGCAAGAGCCTGCAGCTCTGCGCGGCCAACGTGCAAGCCCTGGTGCAGGACTCCGCCAAGCTGGCGGAGGCGGCTGTGGCGGGCAAGCTCGACGCACGGGCCGATGCCGGCCGTTATTCGGGCGGATTCCGCGAGGTGATCGAGGGCCTGAATCGCACCTTCGAGGAGCTGCGCAAGCCCTTGCGAGTAGCCACCCACGTGCTCGAGAAGTTCAGTCATGGGGAGCTCCCCTGGCCGGTGCGCGAGGAGTACCCGGGCGAATACGACAATCTGAAACAAAGCACAAATCGAGTGATCGAGGTGGTGAAGCAGACGCAGGAAGGGATGCAGACACTGTTGCAGGCAGCCATCGAAGGCCGGCTCGAGGTGCGGGCAGACGCCACGAAGTATGAAGGCAGCAATCGCAAGCTGTTCGAAGGGATCAACCAGTTGCTGGACGCGGTGCTGCTGCCGATTACCGAGGGCAACCGGGTGCTACGGCAGATTCGTGGGGGAAATCTGCGCGAGCGCATGGAGATCGCGTGCAAGGGCGATCACCAGCAGATGAAGGAAGCGGTCAACGGCGTTCACGGCTGGCTCAAAGAGCTGGTGGATTACGTGACGCGTATCGCCAATGGGGACATGAGCGCGCGCATGGAGACTGCGTCGGAGGACGACCAGCGCCAGGAATGGCTGGTGCTGCTGAAGAGCAATATTGTTCGCTTGCAGGGCGAACTGGGACGGCTGATTCTGGCCGCCCAGAAGGGCGACCTGCTGGCGCGTGGCGATCCCACGCAATTCAAGGGCGCCTACGCCGAGCTGCTGAATTCGGTGAACGAAATGCTGGAAGTATTCTGCTCGGCGATGCAACGGGTGGCGCAGATGAGCGAGCCGTTATCGCAAGCGGCAGCGGAACTGGGCCGGGTTTCCCAGGAGATGAGCTTCAGCACCGGTCAGACCGCGAACCAGGCGAATGTGGTGTCGGCGGGCTCGGAACAGGTGAGCCGTAACATTCAGACGGTGGCAACGGCGGCCGACGAGATGGGCGCCAGCATCAATGAGATCGCCAAGAACACCGCGGAGGCGTCGAAAGTGGCGACCGCTGCGGTTCGGTCGGCTGAGGAAACCAATGTGACCATCGGGAAGCTGGGCCAGAGTAGCGCCGAGATTGGACAGGTGGTCAAGGTAATTACTTCGATTGCGCAACAGACCAACCTGCTGGCGCTGAACGCCACCATCGAGGCGGCGCGCGCCGGTGAAGCCGGAAAAGGCTTTGCGGTGGTGGCGAACGAAGTGAAGGAGCTGGCGAAAGAAACTGCCAGAGCGACGGAGGACATCAGCCACAGGATTGAATCCATCCAGGCGGACACCAAGGGAGCGGTGGCGGCCATCGGGCAGATCGGTTTGGTCATCGGGCAGATCAACGACATTCAGAACAACGTGGCCAGCGCGGTGGAAGAGCAAAGCGTGACCACCAACGAGATCACGCGCAGTCTGGCGGAAGCGGCCCGAGGAGGAGCCGCGATCAGCCATAGCATCGCCGCAGTGGCGGAGGCGGCGCGTTCGGAAGCTACGGGAGTAGTGCAAACCCAGAAGTCGGCGGAGACGGTGGAAAGGATGGCGCAGGAGTTGCACGCATTGTTGGCAGGCTTTCAATATCAGATGGCTGCGATCCCCGAGTTGGCGACGGCGGGGAAGCAGGCGGAGGTGGTGGGAGCGCGCTGAGTTTAGAGCAACTTTACCCAGGGCTTACGCCCTGGGCCAATATTGTTCCGCCCCTGCGGGCTGGATTCTGCGCGATCGTTCCACCGTGCCAACTCAGAACGAGTTCTCACCACAGGCTTTCAAAGGGTTCGGCACCCCACGTTCGGGCCATGTATGATTGGGAAAGGCTTTTTCTTAGGCCGATTTTGTGGTGTAATGCGAGAGCGTCATTTATACGAATACGAGTCCGAAGGCTCATAACCCGATATGCCATTTTCGCCACTCTTAAGCCTCTGGTCATCGGTCCGCCGAGCGGCCGAATTTGCTGCGCAGAGTTCACACCGCAAGCTGGGTTCTACGGCGGTGGCGTGTCTGTTGGCCTTGCTGGCCAGCAGCCCGGCGGCAGCGGTGACGCACGCCAAGGTGCATAAGAGCCATCATTACGCTGTCAATCCCAACCTGCATTTGCGTTTTAGCAGATACACGCGAATGTTTCCCGGCTCGCATGACCTGCTGGTCCAGCAGAACGAAGAGTTGAACCGCTTGCAGTTGCCTCGCATTTTCGATGAGGGAGAGCTCATACGATATGAGGCGTCGCAGGTGCTGGTTCCGGTGAACGAAACCGATGCGCTGAAGATCGCGGCCGACTTGCCGGAGAGCAGGCGCTATTGCCGCTCCTGGACGCGCGATTTTCTGCAGGATTTCAGCCAGGCGTACTATGATCGCTTCCACAGTCCTTTGCAGGTCAATTCGCTGGTGCGTACGGTGGAGCAACAGCAAAGACTGCGACGCCACAACCGTTACGCGGCGCCCGAATGGGGCGATACGGCTTCGACCCATTTGACCGGAGTTACGTTTGACCTGTCGCGCCGCGGGTTGACGAGCGAGCAGTACGCATGGATTCTCGCCTACATGCTGCCTTTGAAAGCGTCGGGGACGGTGGATCCGATCGAGGAGAGCCAGCCGGTCCTGCACGTGGTGGTCTTCGAAAAATATTCCGACCGTTCCGAGCAGAAGGACACTTGGTCAGAGGCGAAGGAGCCTACCGAGGCGAGTCTGGCGGCAGGCGCAGGCGCTAGCCAGCCCTAAGAGCCGTCAGCTATCAGCCATCAGCCTTTGTATCTGCTTTTCGCTATTCGCCAACCCCTGAAGAATCGCACTTTGTTGAGCAGTTGGTGCCGCCTGTATACAACGCCACGGTGGAATTTTGATTCCTACTACCTACGGCAGCCATGCTGGGGGTAGGTGACAAGAATGCTTTGGACAATTTTCGCGATTCTGCTGATTCTCTGGTTATTGGGATGGGGCTTCCACATCGCCGGCAGCTTAATCCACATTCTGCTGGTGCTGGCCGTAATTGTGCTGATCATCAACCTGGTGACCGGACGAAGAGCGGTGTAGCAGGGACGGGTTTCGCGCGGTACACGATAGAGTGGCGCCGGCTGCGGCGTCTGTCGCCGGCTCAGGATTTCAATTGCCACTATGCCTAGGACTTACGTCCTGGGCTAATCAGTTTCGCCCGGTGGGCTGGGGTACGAGACGTCTCAACGTTCGCCCAAGACACGTGAGAAACCGCGCTCTTCAGGAAACAGCCAAACGTTATGGCAAGCTGCAAAATGCAAATTGGCTAATGGCTAATTGCTAATTGCTTCATACCCCTCACTCGCTGCGCAGCGCCTTCATCGGATCCACCAAAGCCGCCCGGCGAGCGGGGATGAGAGCGGCCAGAGCAGCAACCGCGCAGACGAGCAAAGTTCCGGCGAAGAGCGTAAGCGGATCGCTGGGACTCACTCCATACAACTCGGTGCGCAACAGCCTCGCAAGCAGGAGAGAAACCGGCAGGCTGACGGCGATGCTGATTCCGGCGAGCCACAGCACATCAACCAGAACCAGTTGCATGACGCGGGAGCGCTGTGCGCCCAACGCCATGCGAATGCCGATTTCGCGCGTGCGTTGCGCGGTCGCATAGGCCAGTACGCCATAGAGGCCAATGGCCGATAGCAGGATGGCGAGCGCGCCAAAGCTCACCGCCAGCAAGGCAATCAGCCGTTCGACGGAAAGGTTGTCGGCAATTTGTGCGTCCATGGTTTGCAGACTGCTCACCGCCAGCTTGGAATCCAATCGCTGCATGACGCCGCGGATGTTAGAAAGCACAGTGTCCGGGGGCTGCCAGGTGCGGACCATAAAAACCAGCCCGCTAGGATCGGCCAACTGAAAGCGCGGGCGATAAACAGTGCGCTTGACGTCGTCGCGGACCCGCGCGTGGCGGGTGTCTCCGACGACGCCAACAATCTCGGTGTCCTTCTTGCCGTGCGAACCGTCGAAGCCGAGAAAGCGTCCGATGGCATTCTGCGGAGTGCCGAAGAAGTGGCGGGCAAAGGCGAGGTTCACGATAGCAACGTTCGGTTTTCCCATGTCGTCGGCATCAGTGAAGTCGCGACCGGCCAGCAATGGAGTTTGCATGGTCGCGAAATAGCCGGGAGTTATGGCGGGCTGCTCCACGTCCATATCCTCATCTTCGCGCTCGTTATAACCGGCGATCACGATGTTGCCGGTGTCATCGTTGTTGGCGAGATCGGGATCGTCCGTACCTGCGACTGCCCGTGTTCCGGGCAGCGACGAAAGCGTTTGCAGGACGCGCCGGTACAAGGGAAAGACCTGATCGGTCTGATAGCCAGACAGGCGCGGGTTTATGCCGAAGCTGATCAGATGGTCGGTGGCAAAGCCGACATCGAGCGTGCGCAGATTTTGTAGCGTGCGCACAAACAGACCGGCGCCGACCAACAGTAGCAGGCTGAGGCTGATTTGTGCCGCAACCAACACGCGGCGGAAGCGTAGCGATCCGCTAGTGAAGGTCGTGCCCTGTTGCTTAAGTGAATTGGGGAGATCGGGATGCAGAAAGCGCAAAGCGGGCGCCAAACTAAACAGCAAGCTGACTACGAGCGCCAGTGCGAAAGTGAAGAACAGAATCCGCGTATCCAAACTGGAAGAGAACGGCAGGTCGGTAGCGGTGTCGCCGGCGATCTGGCGAATGAGCAGCGAAGAGACGGCGGGCGCAACCATCAGTCCCAGCGCCCCACCCATCAGGCCGAGCAGCACGCCTTCGAAAAGTAGTTGCCGGATGATCTGCCAACGTCCCGCACCCATGGCATAACGCACCGACATCTCGCGCACGCGCCCAGCAGCCCGCACCAGCAGCAGGCTGGACACGTTCACGCACGCCATCATCAGCAGCAGGAACACCATACCCATCACGATCAACACAGGCGTGCCGATTTGGTCGCGCAGCGGCGAGAACCCGCGCGCACTGTCGAGCACGAGCAAGTGCGATTCATCGAGATAGGTACGGCGAAGCCGTTTGGAGGCATTGGGAATCTTGGCCAACTCGGCGGCCCGCAGTGCGTGCCATAGCGGTTGCAGGCTAGCTTCGGCCTGTGCGCGGCTCACTCCCGGCTTCAAACGGCCAACGATCATCATCCAGTGCGAGTTGAAGTCGTCGAGGTCCTGCCAGCGCGGGGTGATGATGTTCTTGGTGGTCAACGGGACGAAGACTTCTTCGGTAGCACCGGCGACGATGCTGTGGAATCCGGGCGGCGCCACGCCCACGATGGTGAAGGGATGGGCATTGACTAAGAGCGTCTGGTTGATCACGCCTGGATCGGAACCGAATTGCCGCTTCCAATAGTTGAAACTGAGCACGACTACCGGGCTGCTGTTGGGTACGTCGTCCGCCGGGACGAATAGCCGTCCCAGTGCGGGTTGCAGTCCGAGTGCCCGGAAGTAGTTGCCGGAGGCCAGCTCGCAGCCAACAAGGTCAGGCTTGTTGTTCCACTGCACGCTTACGTTCTGCAGGTCGCTGGCGATCAGGCTCTCGAAAACGGTGTTCTGGGCGCGCAGGTCGCGGTACATCGGGTAGGAGAAATAGTCGTGATCGTCGCCGCCGAAGGAGTTGAAGTGGCCGCGCGTCGAACCAGTGAATTGCAGGCGCACTAACTGCTCGGGATGGCTGACGGGCAAAGAGCGCAAGAGTGCCTGGTCGAGCAAGGTGAAGATGGCGGTGTTGGCGCCGATGCCCAGCGCCAGAGTGATGACGGCAACGAGGGTGAAGATGGGCGCCTTGCGCAGTTGGCGCAGAGCAAAGCGGAGGTCCTGGAGAGTTTGCATGGCAGTCACACCTTCAGTGATTAGCAATTAGCCCTTAGCCCTTAGCAATTAGGGGCGTTCGACGTTGTTTTCTAACCTCGGATTTTCACGGATGGACGCGGATTAGACTTTCCATTTTCTTTAAGACAATCCGGGTTTCTTCTAAGGAATCCGTGCTGATCCGTGGAAATCCGTGGTTGCCCCTTTTCTTTCTTCTGTGTCTCCGTGGTTCGCAACTTCATTCCGTCCGCAGCGCTTGCATAGGTTCGATGGATGCTGCACGGCGCGCCGGCAGATAGCTGGCCAGCAATACCGTCGCAACTAGAATCGCCATGGCTGCGATCCAGGGCAGCGGATTCAACATCCCCTTGAACAACAGGCTGGAGAAAATGCGGCTGAACGCCAGAGCCGCCAGCGCGCCAAGGACTACTCCGATTACGGCAAGACGCAGACCTTGCAGCAGCACCAACTGCATGACGGTACCGCGCTGCGCACCCAGGGCCATACGCACACCGAGTTCGCGGGTGCGCATCCGCACCGAGTAGCTAATAACGCCGTACAACCCAAGCGCGGCCAGCAGCAGCGCCAGCCCGGCAAACGTGGTCAGCAGCAGCACAACAAAGCGGCGGCCGATGAGCGATTCGTCCACGCGCTCTTCCATGGTCTTCACGTCGTAGATGGGAACGCTGGAGTCGACGGAGCGCACGGCCGCGGCCAGGTCACCTTTCAAGTCAGAAGGCGAACGCGAGCTGCGCACCACGATCGCGGTTGACAACTGTGGCCCCTGTGCGGCGTCAAGGTAATAGAAGCCTTCGTTCCGATCTGACTCCAGAGACGACGAGTGCGCGTGGGCGACCATGCCGACAATCGTGTACCACGGGCCTTTGGTGTCGAAACCAATATGTTCGCCCACGGGATTCTTGCCGTGCCAGTACTGGTGCGCGAGCACAGTGTCAACGATGGCGACCAATTCGGTTCCCTGGCGATCTTGAGGAGTGAAATCCCTTCCTGCGACCAGCGGCACACGCAGGGTGGAGAAGTAGTCCGGAGACAGGACGCGAATGTTGCCATGCGGTCCGGGATCATTAGGCGGGAGGGTCTCGCCTTTGATGTGGAAGCTGGCCGAGCCGCCCTGGTTGTCGAAGGGGACGGAGTCGGCGAGCGCTGCGCTGCTGACCCCCGGAATGCCTTGCAACCGGTTTTGCAACGCGCTCAGGAAGGCTGCGATCTTAGCATCGCTAGCGGCTTGCGCTGCCGCTTCTTTGCCGGCGGCGTCCTTGGCGGCTGCATCCTTCACTGCAGACGCGCTGGACACCGGTTGAGTGACACCGTAAATCGATTGTGGCAGGGAGAATCGCGCCGAGAGCAAGCCGCTGGGCTGGAAGCCGGTCTCAACTTGCTCCAGAGCTTTGAGGCTGGTCAGCAGCAGGCCGGCGGCGGTCAGCAAGAGCAACGACAGCGCGATCTGGGCCACTACCAGCGACGAGCGCGCGCGTTGATGCACCAAACTACCAGTGCCCGAGCGGCCACCCTCCTGCAGCGCGTTGAACCATCCCGGCTGGGTGCGCTGCCACGCCGGAACCAGACCGCAAAGCAGCGAGCAAAGCACGGCAATGCCAGTTACGAACAGCAGCACTGGTCCGCGGAAGGACGGTTGAATCTGCGTGCCCAGCATGTCGGGCAGATAGTGCAGCAACAGCGGTGCAGTGGCCATCGCTACCACGAAGCCAAGCCCGACTCCCGCGACGGTCAACACAATGCTTTCCACCAGGGCCTGCCGCAGCAAGCGGACACGTTGTGCGCCCAAGGCGATTCGTATTGCCAAGTCGCGCTGGCGAGCCGATGCCCGCGCCATCTGCAATCCCGCGATGTTGGCGCACACGATGAGCAACACCATGCCAACCGCGATCAGCAACATGGTGAGCGGCTTGCGCAGGCTACCGCCGATAAATTCCGTCAGAGGCATGGCGAACATGCCCCATCCGCTGGCGCGGCCAAAACTCTTGCTACCCTCGGAGGCGATGTTCTCGTCGGCCTTGCGGTTGAGATAGGCATTCGCCTGTTGCAAGGTAACGCCTGGACGCAGGCGGGCGATTGCAAGCAGGTTTTCGTTATAGCGATAGTTCGGGTCGTGATAGCGGGCTGGGGGAAACGCGATCGGCACCCAGAGTTCTACCGGGTTGGGCCAATCAAACGAAGGGCTCATTACCCCCACGACGCGATACGTCTGGTTATTGAGCATTAGCGTCTGGCCAACGATGTTGGGATCGGAGCCGAAGTGTTTCTGCCACGTGCGATAGGCAAGCACAGCTTCATTGCCGGCGCCGGGCTGGTCTTCTTCCGGAGTGAACACGCGCCCCAGGTAGGGACGAACATCGAAGGTATCGAAGTAGCCGGACGAAACTTGGGCGCCATTCCGCAGCTCGGGATTGCCGTTTTCGCGGGCGTAGTTGAAGCTGACGCCAAGCAGGACCGCAGCGGACGAGAAGATGTTCTTGCCCGCGGCTGCATCCCCGAAGTCCGGCGCCGACATGTTGATATTGTTGAGATCGGGCATGGCACCATAGCGGGCGCGCAGCGCGACCAGTCCGTCAGCATGTGGAATGCCGCTGGGATTCAGCAGCACTGCGTTGGTGACGGAGAAGGCGGCGATGTTGGCGCCGATGCCCAAGGCCAGCGTGAGTACCGAGACCGAGGCGAATCCGGGCGACTTGCGCAGTTGGCGCAACGCGTAACGAATTTCATGCAGGATGGTGTGCATAATGTTTAGCCTTTAGCAACTCGCAATTAGCTTTTGGCATTTAGCCTTTAGCGCTCCACCGACACTGCGTTGTCATGACCACGGATTTTCACGGATGAACACGGATCGGATTTTGAATTCGTTTCTTTCTCGTAAAGCAAACCGTGAAATCCGTGGTTGCTTTTGTTTTTCTCTGTGCCTCTGTGTCTCTGTGGTTCAAGATTTCACTCCGCACGCAGCGCCTGCATCGGTTCCAAGGCCGACGCACGGCGCGCGGGCAATAATGTCGCTAACAGAGCCGCGCCGAACAGCACCAAACTGATTGCCGCAAACACGACAGGGTCGGCGGTGCGCACGCCGAACAGCAGGCTTGCGATCAGTCGGGTCAGCGCCAGCGCGAGCAATAACCCCGCGAAAAGTCCGAACGCGACGAGCTTCATGGATTCCTTCAGGACCATGGACACGACCGACCGGCGATCGGCTCCCAGAGCCATGCGCACGCCAATCTCCTGAGTGCGAATTGAGACGCCGTAGGAGATCACGCCGTAAATCCCGATGGCTGCCAGCAACAGCGCCATGGCCGCGAAGATTGCCAGTAGCATGGTATTGAAGCGCGACTGCGCCAACGAGCGCTCAAGCAAGTCCGTCATCGGACTGACCTCATCAACCGGTTGCTGCGCGTCCAGTTCAGCCACCGCATTGCGGATGGTCGAAGCGACTGACCCCGGATCCTGATCGGTGCGCACCGCGAACATTAGACCGTTGCCCCAGCCCTCGCCTTCGAACTGCGTGAAAGGCGCAAAGACTTCCGGATCGGCAGATTGATTCGCATTGGTGTTCTTGAGGTCGGCAACCACACCGACCACGGTGCGGTGGGGCGCCAGCGGCTCGTCGGTGGGAGGCAGCTGCGAAATCAATTCCGGTGGCGGCAGTAGTCGAATCGTTTTTCCGATGACGTTCTGATTGGGATAGAAGCGGCGCGCGAAAGCTTCATTCACGATGGCCGCCGGCGGACTCTTGGCGGTATCAAAAATGGTGAACGCCCGTCCCGCTTGAAGTCGCGCTCCCATCGCCTTGAAGTAATCGGGACTGATCAAATTGAACTGCACATTGGGCACATCGGCCATGGTATGCATCGGCGGAAAACCCTCTCCGCTGACGTCCTTGCCCCATCCCATGCCGTAGCCCAGGGGCAGGGTATCTACCATGCCCACAGCATGCACGCCCGGAAGCTGTTGAACCCGGCTGATCACCTGATCGACAAACAGGACGGCCTTGTCCGGCTTGGGATACTTTACATCGTCCAGCGGCAGCCCGAAGGTGAGAAGCCGCTGCGGTTCGAATCCGAAGTCCTGGTGTTGCAAGTGCGAAAAACTCTTGATCAGCAGCCCGGCTCCGGCAAGCAAAGAGGTCGCCAGCGCCACTTCGGTGACGATGAGGCCGCTGCGAAAACGGCGTGCGGCCAGTCCCTGGGTTGAGCTGCGATTGGTCTGGTGCAAGATCTGCTGCGGATCGGCACGGGATGCTTCGAAGGCAGGAGCGATGCCAAACAGCAAGACCGAGCCTAGGGCCAGGACCGCGGTGAAGCCGAGCACATAGGGATCCAAGCGAACGGTCTGCACGTTGGGGAAAGTTGCCGGCAGGACTGACGTCATCATCCTGAGGATCTCGGCGCCAAGAAGCATGCCGGCCGCGCCGCCGAGAATTGCGATCAAGATGCTCTCGTTGACGAACTGGCGTACGAGCCGGACGCGGCTTGCGCCCAGCGCGCTGCGCACGGCGAACTCTTTGCGGCGGGTGGCAGCACGCGTGAGCAGAAGATTGGCGAGATTGACACAAGCTACCAGCAGAACGAACAGCACTGCGCCAAATATCGCGAGCAGCGCGGGGCGCACGTTGCCTACCAGGTTGTCGCGCAAACTCTGCGTGCGAACACCCAGCCCGGCATTCTCAGGAAACTGTTTGGCGATGCGCGCCGCAATCACGTTGAGATCGGAGGCGGCCTGCTGCGGCGTTACTGCGGGCTTCAGCCTGCCCACGACCCAGACGAAGTGATTGTTCCTGGTGTTCATGTTGTCGTGGGGCGCGAAGGCCAGCGGCGTCCAGATCACGACCGGCCGTTTGAAGAAGCGGAAATCCCTTGGCATGACGCCGGTGATGGTGTAAAGTTCGCCGCCCAAGTGGATCTGCCGGCCAACGACGTTGGGGTCACTGCCAAAGCTGCGCTCCCACAGTCCGTAGCTGAGAATCGCAACGCGATGTTCGCCCCATTGCTGGTTGCGGTCGCTGAAGCCATGGCCGAGAAGAGGCTGCACGCCCATGGTCGGGAACAAGTTGGCAGTGATCGCCGATGACACCAGCAGTTCAGGAGTGTGCCCTTCCAGCGACATGCTGATACCGTTGTTTGAGAATGCACCCATGTCCTCGAAGGAGCGATTGTCGCTGCGCCACACGCGATAATCGGCGGGCGAAGAGCCGAACATCGGCAAGCCTTGCGAGGGGGCCGAACTCCAGAGCAGTAGGAGCCGGTCGGCGTTCGGGTAGGGCATGGGACGCAGCAGGACAGCGTTTACCACGCTGAAGATCGCGGTGTTCGCGCCGATGCCGAGAGCCAGCGTCAGTACGGCAATCGTGGTGAAACCAGGCGATTTCCATATCTGACGCAGCGCGTACCGAAGGTCTTGAAGCATTGGGTTCTCCGTGTCTCCAATTTTCTAGGTGACCCGACCACAGGGATGCTCAAGTAGTGGCAGAGCACGGTGCTGGCCATGTTGGCAGCTTAGTTATCAGTGACTTAGGGGTGGCGGGGCTAGGGGAATGTCCGCCAGCGAAACGGCAATGTTCGCAACCGGACAAGACGATTGGCTTAGGAGTGCCTCCGGCGGGGCCGAAGGTCGGAATTCGGGCCAAAAGCACGAAAGCCCAGCTGTTAGCCGGGCTTGTCTCAATCTCAATTCTACTTACAGTATAGCACAATTAAGGGGGCATTGGACACGGATTTAAGGCTTTATATCCTGCTTGTATTCATATAGTTGCGAGAAACTGTTGTGTTTCTCTCTATTGACATGTAAGAAGTACCGAGCAAAGTGCGACAGTAGCTGCACTACTGTCTATCTTAGTTTCAAAATGGGATTGGGGCGAACCTCGGATTCGATCTTAGAGGGTATAAAAGAGGCCCGCCGTGGCAACCGACAGGGCCGTTTGAGGCTCGAACTACCCAGCAGGCGAAACGGTTCAATACGCTTAAATTCGCTGAAACCGATGGCTTTTCTTTTTCATCTCATATAATAGAAAAGCCCTTTCAGAAAAGAATCCCGAAAGGGCGGTAAGTGGAACGCAATTAAACGCAGCTACTTGTTGAGAAGGTCTGCAAACCATCTCAGCACTTGCGTGAAAAGAACAGGCAAGACTGCTTTGAAGACGGCTCGTTCCGTGGACTGGTCTACGAAGCGCCCACGTAAAGAGCCGTTTTTCTTAGCTTGGCCTCCCCTGCTACGCTTAGCCCGCCTTTTAACCTGCCGGGCTGGACTACGGTGCATACGACCTCCTTTCCGAGAAAACTTCGACCCGCAAATCTCTCTCTTATCCCATTGGATGCAGGTGTCATTTACCGCGACACAAATTACGGCGAAATTGCATTGCCAATCTTTCCGGATGCTATTGATGTATTTGGATTTAGAAACGAGAAAAAAGACGACAGGTGTTCGCTCATCTACTTCTTGGGGCGCAAGCGGCAAGGGGAACGATGTTTACTTTAGGACGGGTACTGTACTCCTCGAAACTGGAGCGACGATTTCGAGGAAGCCAGCGTGTATTATTGAGAAGGTGGCAACGAAATCTCTGCCGACTTTCCCCGGAGCACGTCCCAGTCCAGCCCCCTATGCCCATCAAAATCGGTAAGACACTTTGTCTTTTCCTGTGCTACTTTCTTGCGCTCTGTCCGGCTCTGGCGCAGACTCCTCAGTTCGTTCCCTTTGCATCGGCCCAGCCCGTACTTTCCGCCATGCGGGACTCGCTGCCGCCTGAGCTGAAAACTTCGGGTCCAGTCACCGCTGAGGCCTGGAACAAGTGGGTCCGAGACAGGGATAAAGAAATCCGTGGCCGTATCGAAGGCGGCGAAGCAGAGACCCTAACGAACCTGTTGCGGTTAGGTGTCACCTACACCAAGGAACCACGTCTCTCCTTCAACGACCTGCAGAACTACGGCAAAGACAAGACCATCGATTCCATTGCCGATAAGAGGGCCGATGATCTTGTCGGGGCGCTTGCGGGGCCACATCTCAGCGAAGGCATGTTGGAGATGCGCGTCTTTCTCGAGAAGAAAGGTTTTAACCCGGCGACGCCCGACGGGCGGAAGAAGATCAAAGCCTACCTGCTGGCCAATCTGGCACACCAGCGCGACGACGTGAACCAGTGGGTGGCGGAATTGTCGGCGAAGAAGGTCAGCATCTACCAGGGCTTCAAGGACCGGGGGATTTCCACCGACAGCAATCTCTATCCGGACTACATGCTTGAGTTGCAGTTGAAGCACATGATGGAGAAGGGTCTGCTGAAGCCGGGCAGCGTGCGGCGGGTAGCTATCGTCGGCCCCGGACTTGACTTCGTGAATAAGAACTTCGGCTCCGACTTCTATCCTCCACAAACCACCCAGCCTTTTGCCGTCATCGACACACTGGCGCGGCTGGGCCTGTCCGATCCGGCTTCAGTCGACATTTACACGTTCGACATCAGTGCGCGGGTGAATCGGCACATTGAGCGCGCCCGCAAGACTGCGGCCGCTGGCAAGCCCTACACAGTTCAGTTGGTGTGCAGTCCGTTGGAAACGTGGGAGGCCGCGTACCGCGCGGGATTCCTCGACTATTGGCAGAAGTTTGGCAACCAGATCGGCAAGCCGGCTACACGAATCGCGGTGCCCGCGGCTGCGTCGGATATATGGAATCGCGCCGTGAGCGTGCGTTCCGCCGTGGTCTTGAGGATCATTCCCATCGACATGAATGTCGTCTACCAGACTTTGCCCCTGCCGCCGGAGCAGCAATACGATCTGGTAATCGGAACCAATATATTCGTGTATTACGGCGGGTTCGAGCAGGCCATGGCACGCGCAAACCTGGGAACGATGATCAAGCCTGGCGGCTTCCTGCTGACGAACGAAGCCCTGCCGGGCAGCGCTCCGTCGAAGCTGGCAGATTCTCTGCAAACTTCGGTGCTGGTTCAGAAGGGCGACACGGAGTACATGTACGGTTACGTAAGGCAGAAGTAACAGCGAAACGGCTCCAGGGAAGCTCTGATTAAGTCAGTCGGGAATCTCTCAGGGGCTGAAAGCCCAACCTAATGTCACGCACTTGCGGACGGCCTGAAGGCCGTCCCCTTCAAAGAACCAGACTTGATCAGAGTCTCCCTAGGATGGACCGTTTATAAAATTGTCACAGCGAGCGCCGTTTTCTGGCGGGAGGACTCTGCTCTTTCGATAACGACGCAACAGCAGCTCCCTTGTATCTTATCGAAGGTCCGCACTACCTCAGGATCACATAGGCTTTTCAGGCTAGCCAGAATCTTCTGCCAGGACGCTCAGCCGAACCGCTCGGCTTCACTCTCCGGCCACAGAACTCTTGCTGTGGCGGCGCAGTTCAATGTCGGCATCACTTTCCGCGGACACAGACGTTGCCCCATTCCCCGCCAGCAGCCCAGCCGCGGTTGGATCCACCCCTCGCAGGTGAAGATCGCGTTGCGGAAAGGGAATCTCTATGCCCGCCTCGGCGAGCAACCGCATAACTTCGAGCGCAACGTCGCTTTTCACCTTCACCGTATTGCTCTCCTGCATCACCCAGAACTGAAGCTCGAAGTTCAGCGCGCTGTCGCCAAACCCCTTGAAGAAGACGGCAGGTTCAGGCGAGGTGAGGACGTCGGGATGCTGTACCGCCGGCCGCTCCAGTAGGTCCTTCACCAGCTTGGGATCGGTGCCATACGCCACGCCTACGGGTAACTCCAGCCTCCGCTTGGCCTCTGAGAGCGTCCAGTTGGTCACATTGCTGGAGATGAAGCTTGCATTGGGGATGATGACTTCGGCGCCCTGGAAAGTCTGAACCGTGCTGGAGCGGATGCCGATGCGCGTCACCGCTCCGGTCACGCCAGCCTCAAGTTCCACCACATCGCCCACGCGGATGGGCCTCTCGAATTGCAAAATCAACCCTGAGACGAAGTTGTTGATGATGTTCTGCAAGCCAAAACCGACGCCGACGCCGAGCGCGCCGGTAAGCACCGTGAACTTGTTCAGCGCCACGCCACCCGCGTTGACCGCAAAGAGGAAAACCAGCAGCAAAAGTAAATAATGCAGGGTAGTCGAAATCAGCTCTGGGATGCCGCGCTTCAAGTGCAGGCGTTTGAGCAGCTCTTCCCGCAGCAGGAAGCGCAGAGAGGTGGAGAAGGCGAACCCGGCCAACAGGATGGCCCAAAAACCGAGCACACCGCCCAAGGTAATGTTGCCCGAGCCGCCGACAATATTGAAGTCGAGCAGGGCGACGATCTGCTCGTTGACCCAGGTGCGCACGCCCATCAGGCCCAGCGTCGCGCCCAGCCACACCATGACGCCGGTCCATTGCAGCACGCGCGGTGTCCAGCGAGCGATTGCCGCACGATGCAAACGTACCACGGCCAGTCGCTCGGCCGAAGGCGCATCGAGAGCGGTCAGGAACAGCAGAATGAAGACGCGCAGCGCAGCAAATATAGAGACGGCGATAAAGGTGCTGTAGATGCACGTGATGGTCAGATACAGCATCAGCTGGTAATAGCCGAATATGTTTGCCACTTGCGCCAGGACCAGGACCCCTAGGGCCACGCGCGCGCCGAACCAAAGGAACGCGTGAGCGCGATTCGTTTTCTCTCGCTCGGCCAGGCGCGCGGGCCGGAGGAAATAGGCGAACAGCACGATCGCCGCGATAAAAACGAAGAATTGCGCCTCCCGCTTGGCAGAGGGCGAAAGCGTGATCCAAACGAGGATCGCGTTGCAGACATAGACTCCCACTAGGCAATACAGTGGTAAGTGGAAGCGCGGCTCGATCAGCGGCGGCAACAACACCAGGATGGAAAAGAACGAAATCAGAATAGCGAGGCCAATCAGTGGCAAAGGCGCGAGGGGCGCCAGCAGGAACGCCACAAGCAACGGCGGCAAGATTCCGAGCGAAACCCAATGTTGCGAAATCACCAGCACCTGGGCTTGCCGTTCATCGCGGGGCTGAATTCCGCGGGTCATTACAAATAACCGATATGCGCCGAACAGCGAAAGCACCAACAGCAATGCCAGGGCAAAAAAAGGACCAGAGTTCTCCCGGACAAACGACTTGATGCCGATCACACGTGTACTGGCATTGCCAAAGAACTCACGCGTCTCACCTTGTTGCCGCCTGAGGAAAACCTGCCACAGCGGCAGGCTGTCGCGTTGCAGCACATGGTCTTTCAACTGAGCGCGCGCCTGTTCCAGCCGGTCCACCGCATCGAGCGCTAGTTGGTGCTGATTGGCGGCGCTCACCTGCAGGTTAACGATCACTCGGAGCAAGTCCTGCGCCTGCGACTTTGTAGTCTGAATCGCTTTTACAGCCTCTCGTATCACGTCGAGCGTGGGCCCAAGGTCGAGAGTGGGCTTGTTTTCTTCCAGGGTCGCTGTCCATTGCGGCTGCAAGGCTTGCAGTCGCTGCACCGCCGACTGCGCGGCATTGGCCCAATCCAGCAGTTGCTTGCGTGTGGCAGCGCCCTCGGTGGAAATGAGGTGCCAGTACGTCTCCTGCTCCCGCAACTCCAACCCACTGGGGGATCCAGCCAGCAACGCATCAACCTCGTTCTTCTTGGCCTGCAACAAGGTTTCGCGTTCGGTCAGCGCGGCCTTCATGGTATCGAGTTGGTCCTGCGTGGGTAGCTGGCTACGGATGTCGCGGAGCAGGCGGGTCAACTCTTCCGCACGGCTTGCCACCTCGGGAAGCGGGATGGCGGTTGGAGGCTGCGCCTCGGCAGGCGGGCTGTGCGGAGGAGTGGGTTGGGTAGTTTGCGAACTGTTCTTGTTGCCTAGGAGCGAGCCCAGCGGGTTCTTCGCCAATGAGCCGCCCGCTTGGGCCGTTGCCGATGCGCCGAAGGATAGCAGGATTAACAGCAGGGTTAGGGCAACACGATGCCCCGCTCTTGCGCCAAGATGAACCACTGCCGATGGAAGTTGCCGAAACATGCTTTTGCCCATTATCGCTTATCGCCCGATATCGACAGCACGAGAAAGAGGATCGCGTCTTTCCCGCCAATTGTTGACTAATCAGTAAGTCGCCTTGCAGGTACCCACAGTGCATCCAAGTTTTACGTATGCCAGAAGATGGTGACCCTACGAGGACTCCAAACAACTCCGGGGGCACTCAATTCCATCTCATGGTCACGGAGCAGTCTCCGTCCATCAGAGATCAGGCTGATGAATTGGCAAGGAATATGAAAACTGGGCTGAACGCAACCCTCGATCCCACGCTGCGGAGCAGCGATGCGTTGGAATTCGAAACCTCGCTGCGACGCAAAATCGTAGGCCAAGACCGGGCTGTCGGAAAGGTAGCCGAGATCTACCAGATGTTTCTCGCCGGACTGAACCCCCCGGGACGGCCAGTCGGAAATCTCCTTTTTCTGGGGCCAACCGGTTCCGGTAAGACGCGCGTAGTGGAGGCCATGGCGGAGTCGCTGTTTGGCGATCCTCATGCCTGCATCAAGATCGACTGCGCCGAGTTCCAACATTCCCGATTGCCAAGCTGATCGGCTCGCCGCCGGGATACCTGGGCCACCGTGAGACTCATCCGCTTCTGACTCAGGAAGCGCTCAATCAGTGGCACACCGAGAAACTGAAGCTCTCAATTCTTCTGTTCGACGAAATCGAAAAGGCTTCCGACTCGCTGTGGCAATTGTTGCTTGACATTCTTGACAAGGCGACACTCACGCTGGGGGACAACCGCCGCGTCGATCTCTCGCAGTGCGTGATTGTAATGACTTCGAACCTGGGCGCGTCTGAGATGAACGAAATGATCAACGGCTCGATGGGATTTGCGCAGACGCAGGCGCATATGGATGCCAGGCTCGACTGGGACGCGTGTACGCGAGGTTGGAACCGCGCCACTGGCTGATCGGAAATGAAGCGGACTGTGGGCGAAAATCCAGCGCCGCAGGCGCGGCTCAGTTTAGCCCAGCACGGAGCCGAAGGGGGAGTGCTGGGTAAAGCTCGAAATAGCCCCGAGTCCCTTTAGGGATGGCACAGTTCTCACACGCCCGCTTCAGCACCACGGAAGCTGCTGTTTCTCTTTCTTCATTCATTTGGGGTAATAACTCTCTGCCAGGTTCCCCCCAGCCATGCGACGGGTAAAATTAGCGAGGTATGAGTTCCGCAGTCCCGATGAAATCCCTCGCCCTCTTGCTGGCGATTGCGATGGCGGCGCCACAAATACTGGAAGCGCGATTCAAGCCGTCTTCGAGTTACGACATTGTCACCCGCGCCCAGGAGGTCCAAATTGGACAGCAGACGGCCGCCGAAGCCAGCAAGAAGCTGCCGATTCTGCCGGACAGCGATCCGATCACTCAGTATGTGCGGCAACTTGGTGCGAAGCTGGTGGTGCATGCTCCGGGAGAGAAGTGGCCATACTCATTCCACGTGGTCAACCAGAAAGAGATCAACGCCTTTGCGCTTCCCGGTGGTCCCATCTACGTAAACCTGGGAACCATTCAGGCGGCCGATAATGAGGCACAACTGGCTGGCGTGATGGCGCATGAAATTTCGCATGTCGCGCTGCGTCACGGCACTCGCGCCGCCACCAAGCAGATGGAGGCGCAATTGCCGTTGCAGATTCTGGGCGCTCTCATCGGTAATTCGGGAACCCTGGCGCAGTTGACGCAGATGGGCATTAACTTCGGCGTGGGTTCATATTTCCTGCGCAATTCCCGGCAGGCGGAGAACGAAGCCGACCTGATGGGCACCGACATCATGTACGACACGGGATACGATCCCAAGCAGATGGCGGAGTTCTTCCGCAAGCTTGAAGCGCAAGGCAATGCCGGTATTCAGTTTCTCAGCGATCACCCCAATCCAGGCAATCGCGTTCAGTCCGTGAGCCACGAGGTCTCCGTTCTCCCGCCGAAGAACTTCATCGAGAACACGCCGGAGTTCAAGCGCATTCATCAACTCGCGATGGCCAGGCATCCCCTGACGGCGGAGCAGATTGAGGCGGGTCAGGGCGCAGCACCAGCACAGTCAATCGGCGCAGTTGGCTCCATTCCTGCGCCCAGCGGCTCCCTCCAGACCTTAAGCAACACTGCCTTCGAAATAGGCTATCCGTCGAACTGGAAGGTTTATGGCGATTCGTCGTCCTCAGTGACCATCGCCCCGGACGGCGGAATAGCGCAGAATGCGGTAGCGTACGGGGTCATCATCGACGGATTCCAGCCCGAGACGGACATATCTCTGGACGCCGCCACCCTTCAATTGATTGCCAACCTGCGGCAGTCGAATCCCGGCCTGCGAACGGTGGGCAACGATGCGAGCATTCGCGTGAACGGCGTAGCGGGCCGCTCGCAAGAGATGATTGGGACTTCGCCCATCAAGCAAGGCAGCCAGGCTTTGCAAGAGCGCGACTGGCTGGTGACCACGCAGTGCGCCGACGGAAGCGTGATCTACCTGGTATTCATCGCACCGGAAAAGGACTTCCCGAAACTGCGCCCCACCTTCGCGCAGATGTTGAGAAGCTTTAGGGGAAAATAACTCGAGCACCAGCGAAGTGCGTGGCGGCAGTAGCGCCGTTTTCGGGCATACGAGGCACAACCTGGACCAGTTCCGCATTAGGTGTGTCCGGATTGCACGAGTAGTGCGGGCCTTCAGGGGGTGTGTGAGAACTAGGAATTTCCGCAACGTATTGTGTTTACCAATTTGAGGCCGCACAAGGGGTTGCGCAAAAATTGAGTTCTCACACACGCTCTTCAGGCCCGCGTTCGCGACAAGAAGAAAAATCGCCTAAGCAGCTGAGGTCATCGACCTCAGCCATTTGGCGTGGCCTTTGGGCTGCGAACGCGGCGCTGAAGCGCCGCACTACCCGAACGAGCGGATACACTACTCGCGGAACCGCCATAGCCGGCTCTTTTTTACTCGCCGCTGGGGCACGGAGTCTGCGAGGTGCTCTTCGGCAGCTCCGGGGGCTTGATGTAACTCGTCGGAATCTGCCCCGTCAGCGAACCCATCCAGGTTTCAATTGACCTTATCTGGGCCTCGGTGAGCTCTACTCCACGCTGGTAATCCGCCATGTTGCGGATCGCTTGGTGCAGGGTCGGAACCGAGCCATCATGAAAATAGGGTCCGGTCTTTGTAATGTTCCGCAGCGAGGGGACCTTGAAGACCATCTTGTCGATGTCCTCCTTGGTCACTTGATAACGACCCTGATCGGTTTGTATCGGCCAGGGCTTCATAACGCCGACCTTCTGATATGCCGCTCCACCGACATACGGACCGTAGTGACACCATTGGCAGCCGGTTGCGGCAAAGGTATTGAAGCCGGATTTTTCGGCGTCACTCAGGGCCGACTGGTCGCCTTGGAGGAAGGCATCCCAACGGGACGGAGTGACGAGTCCGCGTTCGAACGCTCCAATCGCCAACGCCATATTGTTGTAAGTGACCGGATCCGTATCCTTGGGGAACGCTGTCTGGAAGAGCGCGCTGTACTCCGGCATGGACTTGATCACTTGCACTGCCACCGCACCAGAGGGCATCGCCATCTCAACAGGGTTGGTCATCGGACCTTTTGCCTGCTCCTCGACGGTGGGAGCCCGGCCATCCCAGAACTGCACAAAGTGCCCTGCGGCGTTGTACACGGTAGGCGCATTGCGGCTGCCCTTCTGGTTCTTGTGGCCAGTTGACACGCGCTCGGATTCCGCGCCATAGGCGTCTAGCGGATGGCAGGTATTACAGGAAATCCTCTGGCTGGCCGACAGGCGAGGGTCGTAATAAAGTATTCTGCCCAGCTTCACTTTCGCCTCGGTAACAACATTGTCGGGTGAGTTCATCACCGCAGGAAGCGGAGAGAAGAGCTTTAACGCCTCGGCATTAACCTTCACCTTTCCGGATTCTGACAGAAGATATGTGACGGAAATGAGGACGAGAGTGAGTATTAAAGCGAACCATTTCACCTGCCGTGAACTTGCATGAGACATATGCGCCTCCTCGAGTTATGCGCAGTCAAGGGTGGGCAACGGGTTGGACATTCTTACTCCATATCTAGGCGGATGGAGCAGAACCATCAAGGACGCACATCACGTTGGCATGTGATCGTAATGGCAGCTTCGACCTTGGCTATACGGAGCGGCCAGGAATGTCGTTGCTGCCAAAACTGTGCACGTTTTTACAATCAAGACTTGAGGTGTCTGTGCGGCAAGCATTTCGCCAAGGTTTTCTGATGCTTGAGCAACTTCGGCACCTTCTCGACGGTCTGATCGGAGTATGCCGTTCCCGACCCGACCTCGTTTTGAAAAACCGTCCGGGCGTTGGGTCCGTCCAGCGCGCAGGTGTGCGGGCGCCATATTTGGCGCCAGTGCCGATCTGCGCGTGGGCGGGCGACGGCGCGCCCGCGTAGATGAGCCCAGCCAATGCCAGGTGCATGTTGCAAATGCGAAGTGCCAACTACTGCGGCGGTGGAGGAGCCGTCGTTCCCGTCTGGCCGCCCGGCGCTGCCTGATCGGGCGTCAGGGGTTGCACCTCGGCTCTCTGTGGCGGCAGGGGGTAGTAGCCATGCTTGGCGAAGACTTCCAGCCCGGGGCGCCTCACCCGCACTTCGATCTCGCGGTAGTTGCTGGAAGGTTTTTGCAGAGTGTTATATCCCAGCGTGTACTGGTTGCGAGCTTCCATGGTGATGCGCTGGTAGGCGCTTTCGATGGACTCCTTGGAGAACTCGTCCAGCACGTCGCCCCCGGTTGCGTTGGTGTACCGCGGAAGGATGTTACTGTAGCCGAAGCCGGGAATCCGCGCCTTCTCCACCTTGTTATAGAGCGGCATGGCCGCTCCCCCTACCCCGATGGCATAGACGGCAATTTCGTCGGTGAGCAGTACCTTCAACACTTGGGCATAGCTGGCGCGACTGCCAAGTTCCTGGCCGTCGCTGATAACAAAAATGATCTTGCGGTTCTGCCGTGGACGGTGGGCCAGGTTCTGCGCCGCCGCCAGGATCGCATCGTTCAGCACATGCGATTCTTTGTCGGGAGTGTACACCATCTTAGTGCCCGGCATGGGCTTGCTATTGGTTGAGGGACCTGACCCAAAAGGTCCGCCTACCAACGGTGCGCTGGGCTCTTGGCCGCGTTCATCCTTAATCCGCTGCAGAGCAATCTCCATGCGCGTCGCGTTGCCAAAATCCGATCTCTGGTTCACCGTATTGCCATACGTAAATACGGCCACCTCGTCAAACGGGCCGAACGATCCGCCGAGAGCAGAGAACGTCTGGTTCACTTTCTTCAGCGTCAGGTCCGACATGCCCTGGTCAATGACCAGCGCGGCGGAAAGTGGGAACGGATCGCTGGTAAAGAGCTTGATCTGCTGCTTGACGCCATCTTCGTAGATGCTGAAATCGCTCTGCAACAATCCATCCACTAGTTTGCCTTCGTCGTCCTTCACCGTAACCGGAACGGTGACGAAACTGACCGTCCGCTGCAGCCGGAACAACTCGTCGCGACCGCTCTCCCCGGCATTGGAGGCGCTGCCGGCAGGCACTGTCTTGATGCCCTCTGAACCCGGCGGCGGCGCTTCCGGGTTGGTCGGCCCGGCAGGCTGCTGAGAGCCGCTGCGAGTATTTGGCGGCGCTTCGGGGTTTCCACTCGAAGACGAGCCTTGGTCGTCGGGCGCCCCCTGGGATGGCAGGTTGACGCTGGGAGCGGGAGCATTGTTCTGCGGCGTGGGAGCGTCGGGCAATTTCTGCTCTTGCGATACCGAGTAGCCTGCAGCAAAACTCAGGACCGCCACCAACACGGCGGAGTTAATCCATGCGCTCATTCGACGACGGAACATGTATCTCTATGGTCTCCCGATTCCCGGAACTGAGGACAGTATAACCGCACCGGCCCACCTCGGCAGCCCGAGTCCCTACGGAATCATACTGCGGTGCACTACAATGGTTCCAGCCAACAGGAAAGAGAAGCTATGTTGTTGCACCAATTTCGCCAGTTCGCCAGCGTCCTAGGTCTCATCCTGGTCTCCAGCCTAGGGCTCTCAGCCCAGTCGCAGAACCCGCCGTCCCCGCCGCCGGCTCAAGATCAGCAGTCTCAAGCACCGGCCGAAGACGATAACCTGCAGACCTTCAAGGCGGAGGTGAATGTCGTCAACCTGT
Source organism: uncultured Acidobacteriaceae bacterium (assembly GCA_963794545.1). Taxonomy (GTDB): domain Bacteria; phylum Acidobacteriota; class Terriglobia; order Terriglobales; family Acidobacteriaceae; genus Bog-257. Next base: position 120,312 of record CAWCEH010000003.1, on the reverse strand, counting down.
TCTTCAACGTGAAGGACAAACACGGCATGCTGATTCCCAACCTCACCAAGAATGACTTCGAGGTTCTGGAGGACGGGAAGCCGCAAACCATCAAGTACTTCTCGGCGGAATCGAACCAACCGTTGACCCTGGGCATCATGATTGACACCAGCGCCAGCCAGACCCGCGTTCTGGACATTGAGCAGACCTCCTGCGCCGAGTTCCTGCACAGCGTTCTGCGCGACAAAGACCTGGCCTTTGTTATTAACTTCGACGTGGATGTGGACCTCGATCAGGACTTCACCAACAACGTGCACGATTTGACCCGCGCGCTGAACAAGATGCAGATCAATGCCGGCATGGGTGGCGGCCCGCCCGGATTAGGCGGTGGTCCGATCCCGACCACTCCGCGAGGCACGCTTTTGTATGACGCCATCTACCTCGGCGCGAACGAAAAGTTGAAGAATGAAGTCGGACGGAAGGCCATGATCGTCTTTACCGATGGCGAAGACCAGGGTAGCCGCTTGCGGATTCAGGACGCCATTGAAGCCGCGCAAAAAGCCGACGCCATCTGCTACGTGATCCTGATTGCCGATCGCGGATTCTACGGCGGTTTCGGTTACAGTGGCGATTACGACATGAAGAAGCTGGCCGAACAAACCGGTGGTCGCGTCATTGAAGTCGGCAATAAGCAGGACAAGCTGCGCCAGGCCTTCGAGCAGATCCAGAACGAATTGCGCAGCCAATACAACATTGGCTACACGCCAACCAATAACAAGCTTGACGGCAGCTATCGCAAGATCCAGATCCGCGCCAAGGGTGGAGAGTACAAAGTCCAGGCCCGTCAGGGCTACTACGCCATGGCCAAGGACTGAAAGGCAGGGGTTACTGGTTAGTGGCTGTCAGCCATTGGCATTCAGCATTCAGCTCCTCCATACCTAGCAATTGCATTTGCTGGCGAGATCTTGGTCCTCACCCTGAGTTTGGTAGTGTTGACCCTCTCCCGCGCATCGCGACTCCGTATCGGGTTGCCACAGCAGAAGGAAGCGGACAAGAACCAGCCCCGAAAGGGCGAAAGAGCGTAGCCCAGCGCTTTAGCGCTGGGAAGAACGAAAAATGAGATTGAGCCCCGTAGGGACGACAGATGGTTCCCCGATTGAGGCATGCGTTTTATTCAGAGGGCTGTGAAGAATCTTGATTGATACTCGCGCCCGACTCCTCCAGCCTCTGCCGAATGTAACCCCAGTCTGGCATGAACTGTTTTCTTCCTTCGCGGGCCGCCTGCTCGTCCTTCCGTTCCAGAAATCCGGCCCGCCACCAGAGGAGAATCGAGAGCAACAACAGGAACACAGGCAAGTAATAACTGGGAAAGCCGACATAGGCGCTGAAGGCGGCCAGGCACATCACCAGCCACGACCCGAGATAATTCTTGTAGCGCTTGTCCGCCTTGCGTTTCAGTTCATCGATCTGGTTCCACTCCCAGAGCTGCGCCTTGGCGAATTCCATCGCCAGCTTCTCGGTGTCCGCGGGGCTGAGCGGTATGGGAGCAGTCAGGTACTCGCCCGACCTCGACAACAACAGTGTGGTTTCGTCCAAGCAGAGATCGAGCCCGCGAACTTCCGTGCGTATCACGCTTCCTCTCACTGGCATATGTTCCTCGCGAGCTACAGCACGAGTACGTCACCAGTCGACTTGAGTGAGCGGTCAAAGGTGACAAGCTTCAGGTCCGCGACCGCGGCGAATGCCAGTAGATAAGCATCGGCCCAGACCTTAGGCGAGCGACTGGCCAAACGTGATCGCGATCTAAACTCTTTTTCGAGGGAATCGGGCTCCGCCAGAAACGCAATGCGGCTGTCGGCCCAGACTCGGTCCCACAGGCCCCAAGCCTCCGCCATGGTCTTAGCGTCTTTCCCCATAATTGCCTCAGTGGTCAGGAGCCGCAGAACTGTGACTTGGGTGAAACGGCAGAAGAAGAATTCTTCCTCACTCGCCTTTTCAAACCAAAGCCTGGCTCTTTCTGAATGCACATGCCGGCTCCACAGAAGCGCGAGCCACACGTTGGCGTCAAGGAAATTCAACGTGTTCATATATCTGTTCGTTAGTCACGTTCACTTTTGGGCCTTTCGAAATGATGAGCGGAAACTGGACTTTTCGTGTACGCGGCCGCTGGCCCTCTATGAGGACGGTCTTGACGCCCGCCAATATCAGCTCACGGACCGAGCGACCTCTAGCGGCAGCATGTTCTTTCAGCTTGCGGTACAGAGGCGCTGGAATATCCACCGTGGTGCGAACGGATTCTGCCTTCATGATCCAAGTATCACATTTTTGCCATAAATATGGAAGAAAAGCATGAAGGCCTAAATAGGCCAAGAATAATCGGTTCGTTAATTGCTAGCCGCTGCCTTCCTCACCGCAATCCCCAGTTCCTTCAACTGCTTTTCACTCACCGGTGTGGGCGCGTCCACCATCAGGTCAACCGCCTTGGCGGTCTTGGGGAAGGGAATCACCTCGCGCAGGCTTTCCGCGCCCGCCAGGATCATTACGATGCGGTCGAGTCCGAGCGCGATACCGCCATGCGGCGGCGTGCCGTATTGCAGTGCCTCCAGGAAGAAGCCGAAGCGTGCCTGCTGCTCCTCCGGTGACATGCCAAGCGCTTTGAAGATCTTTGCCTGAATGTCCTGGCGGTGAATACGGATCGAGCCAGACCCCAACTCGGTTCCATTCAGCACCACGTCGTAGGCCAGTGCGCGGACCGCTCCGGGATCGCTCTCCAACTTGTCCATGTCGTTCTCGTGCGGCGAGGTGAAAGGATGGTGCGCCGCGTTCCAGCGCTGCTCCGCTTCATCCCACTCGAACATTGGGAAGTCGGTGACCCAGAGCAGTCGGAAGTTGCCATGCTCATAAGCACCATGGCGCTCGGCATATTTCTGTCCCAGCGCAATGCGAAGTTGTCCGGCAGCGGAATAGACGGCATAGGCTTGCTGACGGGCCTTGGCAGCAGTGGTGGCTTCCGTGCGCTTCGCACCTGCCACAACAACCACCAGGTCTTCGGGATTCGGTTTGGCGAGCTCGTGAATCTTCGCCACTGCGTCAGGAAAGGATTTCTCCAGCCGCTTGATGTCTTCGAAAACCTTGGCGTCCTTGCGGTCGCCAAACATCGTCTTGATCTCGTCGCGCTCCTTGCGCGAAAGCTCGCCGACTTTCGGGATCACGATCGCAACTACCGGTAGCTCGGCATCGACGTGCAGTGTCTCCAGGTTCTCCGCCGCGAACGCCTCACGCGCGTCGGCCATCGCCGGCAGGCGCAGGTCCGGCTTGTCAATGCCGTAAAGACGGATCGCCTGGTCGTACGACATCTGCGGGAACGGTGTTGCCAGATCAACGCCAATCGTCGAGAACGCAGCCTTCAAGAAGCCTTCGACCACGCGGAATACTGTTTCCGGACGGGGAAAGCTGATCTCCAGGTCGATCTGCGTGAACTCGGGTTGGCGGTCGGCGCGCAGGTCTTCGTCGCGGAAGCAGCGCACGATCTGGAAGTACTTGTCGAAGCCCGAGATCATGAGAATCTGCTTGAAGAGCTGCGGCGATTGCGGCAAGGCGTAGAACTCGCCAGGATAGACTCGGCTCGGCACCAGGTAGTCGCGCGCGCCTTCGGGCGTGGAGCGCGTCATGAAAGGCGTCTCGATCTCGTAGAAGCCCTGTGAGTTTAAGTGCTCGCGAATGGCGCTCGCAACCCGGTGGCGCAGTTCGATGTTGCGATGCAGGTCGGGCCGGCGCAGGTCGATGTAGCGATACTTGAGGCGCACCTCTTCGTTGGCCAGCACCGTATCGCTGGGCGAAAACGGCAGAGTTTTGCAGTCGTTCAGGACACGCAGCTCGTCGGCGATCACTTCGATCTCGCCGGTCGGAATGTTCTTGTTGACCGTGTTCGCGTCGCGCACCTTCACATGGCCGATGACGGCGACGACAAACTCGGAGCGCACCGCCGTCGCCCGGTCGTGCACTTCGGCCCCGGCCTCGGCAGTGATCACAACCTGCGTGATGCCGCTACGGTCGCGCAGGTCGAGGAAGATGAGATTGCCAAGATCGCGCCGCTTGTTCACCCATCCCATGAGCACAACCTTGGAACCGGCGTTGGAGGCGCGCAACTCGCCGCACATATGAGTACGCTTCAGGTCACCTAAAAAATCGAGCATGAATTCAGATTACCTCAAGGGCCGACGATATTCACTTGTACTCATCCGAGAGCCCGGAGGGCGTGTCATGACAGCCCAGCACGCAGCGAAAGCGGAGTGCTGGGTTGCCGAGTGGCTAGATTTGCGGGATTGAGTCCCTCGGGGACGGCCAACACGTCACGCGCCACGTGTGCGCTCGTCACAGAATCATCGCGGAGTTGCGCAATATCGTTTTCTCATGCCACACACTTTGTCTCGTAACCTGGTCCACTGCGTCTTCAGCACCAAAGGCCGACTCAATTTGATCCAAGAACCCAAGATGCTCTGGAAGCACTTGGGAGTGATTGCAAAGGCGAAAAGCATTGCTTTGGTTGCCGCCGGCGGTACGGCGAATCACGTGCATTTGCTGGTTGCACTCTCTCCCGTGATGACACTGGCAAACGCAATTCAGAATCTAAAGGCCCACTCTTCACGATGGATGAAGGAAGACGTTCCAAACTTCGCCTGGCAGGAGGGTTATGGGGCGTTCAGTGTCAGTGAGTCGCAACGGACAACTGTTCTGGACTACATTGCCACGCAATCCGAACATCACCGGAAATGGAGTTATGAGCAGGAATTTGTGGCTTTGGTGCGTAAATCAGGCGTGGAGTACGATCCGGGATATTTGTTTGGTTAAAGTGCCCGGGGCACTGCGGCCTAAACTCGATCGAGTTCCCAGCACTCCGCTGCTCACCCCAATTCGCGCAAAAACCGGCGCGAATTGGGGTCCGCTGCGTGCTGGGCTGTCATGGCACGCCCTCCGGGCTAACGCCGTGCGCTTGATAGTGACTGCCCCAGAATCACGAATCCAGTAGTCGAGACCGCGACATTCAAAGGCAGTCGTGCTCTACTTCGCAATTTGCGTTTGCTTAAGGTGTGCCGCCAACCCCGCTCGCGCCACCTGCACCTGCTCTCCACTCGCCAGGTCCTTCACCGCGAACTGGTCCGCTGCCACTTCATTCTCTCCGACAATGACAATGAATCTCGCCCCAGCCTTCTCGGCGTTCTCGAACGACTTCTTCAGCCGAAAAGTTTCGTCACCAATGTCGGCGCTGAAGCCCAGCCGTCGCAACTCTCGCGCCAACTTGAGCGCATGCGAGTTCATCCCCACGCCCAGTGGAGCGACATATGCCTGCACCTTCTCCGCCGGCGTCTCCCCCTGCGATTGCAGCGCCAGAATCAGCCGGTCCTCCCCGATGGCGAAACCAATGCCCGGCGCCTTCGGACCTTCGAGCGATTCCGAAAGCCCATCGTAGCGCCCGCCGCCCAGCACCGCGCTTTGTGCGCCCAGTCCGCCGTGCGTGAACTCGAACGTGGTGCGCGTGTAGTAGTCGAGTCCGCGCACCATACGCTCGTTGATTGTGTACCGAATGCCGACCGCGTCGAGCATCGCACGCACGGCTGCGAAGTGTTGGCGGCACGGATCGTCTAGATACTGGCTGATCTTGGGCAGTTTCTCGATGATCGGCTGGTCCTCCGGCACTTTGCAGTCGAGCACGCGCAGTGGATTGGTCTCCGCCCGCCGCTGGCAGTCGGCGTCCATCAGGTGCACCACAGGCTTCAGCGCCTCGCGCAGCGCCTGGTTGTAACGCGCCCGATCTTCAGCGCAGCCCACCGAATTCAACTGCAACTGCCAGTCGCGCAAGCCGACTTCATCGAGCAGCGTGGCCAGCATCTCCAGCACTTCTGCATCGTGCAAAGGCGATTCGCTACCCGCACTTGGCGGCCCGATAATCTCCGCGCCAATCTGGTAGAACTGCCGATATCGTCCCTTCTGCGGACGCTCGCGACGAAACTGCGGCCCAATGTAATACAGCTTTTGCAGCGTGCCTTTTTTGTCGAGACCGTGCTCGATGTACGCGCGCACCACCCCGGCGGTGTTCTCCGGACGCAAGGTCAGCGACTGCACCTTCTCACTCTGAGCGCGGGCTTTGTCCTCCCACGTGAACATCTCCTTGGAGACGATGTCGGTCTCTTCGCCAACGCTGCGCGAGAAGAGCTGCGTGTCCTCAAAGATCGGCGTGCGGATCTCGTGATAGTTGTAGTGCGCGAAAACCTCGCGTACCTTCGCGTCCACCCGGTTCCATAGATCGGTGTCGGGCGGGAGAAGGTCGCGAGTTCCGCGGACAGCTTTGATCATGGGAATCAGTTGCCAGTTGTCAGTTGTCAGAAAACTCGGTTAGCACGCAGCACTCAGCATCGATGTGGAAGGGCTGACGGCTGAATGCTGATTGCTGACTGCTCATTGACAACTGCTCACCACAGTTTCCTCTCAGCGAGATAATTTTCCTTGTAGCCCAAATAATTCCGCGCGTAGCGCAGGATCGTCTCCTGGTCGGTGTCGCTCAACTGCTTGCGCACCTTGCCGGGAACGCCCATCACCAGCGAGCCTGGTTCGATAATGGTTCCTTCCGGAATCAGTGTGCCCGCCGCAACAATCGATCCTGCGCCAATGCGCGCTCCATTGAGAATGACGACGCCCATTCCAATCAGGCAGCGGTCCTCGACGACGCAACCGTGCAACGTGACCGAATGTCCAACCGTCACCCAGTCGCCGACGATCACGGGCCATTGGTTCAGCATCCCGTGCAGCACGCTGCAATCCTGGATGTTGCTGTTGCCGCCCACCCTGATGAAGTGCACGTCGCCGCGCAGCACGGCGTTCATCCACACGCTGGCGTTCTCGCCCAGCGTCACGTCGCCGATCAATTGCGCCGAGTCGTCCACGTAGCACGACGGCGGGAAGGTGGGAGCTGATTCCTTTGTACGAGCGGATCATAGTTATCTTTTACACCAGTGCGGGAGAGGTCATTCTGAGTTGGCACGGTGGCACGAATTGCGAGAAAGCCAGCCGCGCAGCGGCGAAACTGCTGTTAGTCCAGGGCGTAAGCCCTGGGTAAGGTTGGAAAAATTACCGAGTCCCTGCAAGGGACGGCACCGTTCTTACAAACCCGTTTACGCGGTGAGGGGTACGCTGTTCCCCCAGGCATCTTTCCACATGCAAACGACAGCAGATTCCTCGCTTCGCTCGTAATGACAACTCGGGATGTCGTCCCCGCAAGTCTTTGAAAATACCACGCTGGCTGCGTGAAGCGAAATAAAGACAGCCGCGTCTGATACGCAGTCGTAGGTTGCCGCGGCTTCGGTTGGGTCTTTCTGGATCAAACTCCCATTTTCATGTCGTGCAAAAGGGATGCCGGCAATTGACTCCATCGGCAAGAGTAGCACAACTTTGACGACGATTCAGAGGCTGCGGGACGACTCTAAGTGATTATTTATCAGTATTTTGCAGGTCGTCTACGACGTTTTCGGCATGGGCAAAAGCACAAACTTGGGATACAACACGGATAGCGCTTCTTCCGGTTTAATACCGTCATACCTTACTCGTTTGAATTTGATGCTCAGTCACGGTGCCGTCGGCAATTCGCAGTCGAGAATTGAAACGGGAATGCCAGAATCGGGGAGCTGGATGAAAGCAATCCGTCCGAAGATTGTGCTGTGTGTTGACGACGAGACCATTGGTCTGCGAGTGCGAAAGATCATGTTGGAGAATCACGGTTTCCGGGTGCTCACCGCCACCGATGGGCGACAAGGAATAGCTCTTTTCGATCAGAACGATGTCGACTTGGTCGTGCTCGACTTCTACATGCCTGACCTCAACGGCGGACAGGTCGCTGCCGAGATACGCCAGCGCCGCCCCACTGTTCCCATCATCTTTCTGTCGGCCTACTTCTCCCTGCCCTCTGATGCACTGGAGATGGCCGACGCCTTCATCACCAAGGGCGAGCCCCCCGAAGTCCTCATCGAAAAAATTGAACAGCTCATGTGACAGCTAACGCTGGGTGATTCCGAACGAGTCCAGCGCAACGCGTGTCGCCTTTATCCTCATTCAGCTGGTTCTCATCCCCCCTTCCATTGATACGCATCGGACTGTGGCAGGCCCACATGTGCCAGCACGCGGTTGACGAACTCGCGGGCGATTTCGTCGGTCGAAACTGGCCGGAAGTAAAACGCCGGGATCACCGGAAAGATGGTCGCTCCGGCCTCTGTGGCGAGCGTCATGTTGCGCAGGTGAATAAGGTTGAACGGGGTTTCGCGCACGCAAAGAATCAGCGGCCGGCGCTCCTTCAGGCAGACATCGGCGGCGCGCTCGATCAGCTGGATCGCCATTCCATGGGCGATTCGCGCCAGTGTTCCTACGCTGCACGGCAGCACGATCATGGCGTCCGTCTGATAGGAACCGCTGGCTACGTTGGCCCCGATATCCGAATTGTTTTGCTGGCAGATTTTCTGCGAGGCTCGCCCCAGGAGCTTGCCGATCAACTCGTTGCGGCCCGATACTTGAAGCTCTTCGGCCATCACCCGCAGGCCGCTGTCGGAGAGAATAAGGTTGATGGTTGCGACGCGCTCGTCGCGGTCCAGCGCATCTAAAAGGTGCCTGGCAAAGATGGAGCCGCTGGCGCCGGTAACGGCGACGGTTAAAATTCGCGGTGCTGTATGGGGTTCAGCGAGCATCTAAGCTTCACATCGTATCACTCAGTCGTGGCCGGTTTTGCTAACAACCCAGCCGTCCGATCCGCTCCTCTGTGAGGACTTGCAACTTGCGTCTCGAAACTTGAAACTTGAAACTCGAAACTATTCACTAACCCCTGGCCCCTAATCCCTAACCACTGACTTATGACTTCCGATGCCCTCAAGAAACTGTTCGAGCAGGTGAAGCGAGGCAAGCTCTCTGCCGACGAGGCTGTCCAGCGGCTGCGGCATCTTCCCTTCGAGGACCTCGGTTTCGCAAACGTGGACCATCATCGCGTCTTGCGCGTGGGCATGCCGGAGGTCATCTTTGGACCAGGAAAGACCCCGCGGCAATTTGCTGATATCTTCTCGCGTCTCGCGCAACCCGGCCACAACGTGCTGGCCACGCGCGTTTCGCCAGAGCAGTTTCGCGCCGTGAAGCGCAAGTTTCGCAAGGCTGCGCTGCACGAGCTCGCGCGCGCCGTCACCCTCATCCAGGATGAGACTCTTTACGGCAAAGGAAAGATCGTCGTTGTCTCCGCCGGTACCAGCGACATTCCGATCGCCGAAGAAGCCGTGGTCACCGCGCAAGGCATGGGCAACGAGGTCCAACACGTGTACGACGTTGGTGTCGCCGGCATTCATCGGCTGCTGGCTCGTCGCGAAGTGCTGACGCAGGCGCGTGTGGTGATCGTCTGCGCCGGGATGGAAGGTGCGCTGCCCAGTGTGGTTGGGGGCTTGGTCGGCGTGCCGGTGATTGCCGTTCCCACCAGCGTCGGTTACGGCGCTTCCTATGAGGGGATCGCAGCGCTGCTCGGTATGTTGAATTCCTGTGCGTCGAATGTCAGCGTGGTGAATATCGACAACGGCTTCGGGGCAGGCTACGTCGCGTCCATCATCAATCGGTTGGAGTAGGTCAGTTGCCAGTTGTCAGTTCTACAAAAGAGGCTGCTGAAAAAAGCGTAGTGGTGCCGGCCTTCGGAGACTATTCCGTGAGAATGTGTGTGTGAAGTTCGCCACTAGCGTCCCCAGGACGAAAATCCAGCGCCGTAGGCGCGAAACAGTTTAGCCCAGCCCGCAGCCGCAGGCGGAGTGCTGGGTAGGTGTTGAAAAAGATCCGAGTCCCTTCAGGGACGACACAATTCCAAACACACTCTCCGCGACTTACCTCCAAACAATATTCCTGCAGCCTCTAGAGGAGCTTATGCTAAGGATTGACAAACCCTGTTATCGGAACGAATATTGTGGTGTAGGAGGCCACCCATGAACGTTTCGCTTACCCCTGAGCTAGAGCAGTTTGTGCAGTCGAAGGTCGAGAATGGCCGATACAACTCGGCCAGCGAGGTCGTTCGTGAAGCCCTTCGCCTCCTGGAAGAACATGAAAAGATGCGCACCACCCAGCTGGCCGAGTTCAACAAGGAACTGGGCCGGTGCTTGGCTTCCTTGGACCGGGGTGAGAGTGTTGACCCTGCTACAACGAGGGCGCGTCTGCGACGCAAATCGCGAGACCGGCGGCAGCGGCGCGCATGAGCGGTTATGTTCTCAGCCGCGCCGCCGACCTCGATCTCGATGAGCTTTGGAACCACATTGCAGAAGGTAGTGTCGAAGCGGCAGATCGCGTGACTACGAAGCTCTTGGATGCGTTCGAGGCGCTCGCACGGCATCCCGGCATGGGCCATAAGCGGGAAGACCTTACTCGCTATCCCGTGCTCTTTTGGCCAGTCGAAAATTACCTGGTCATCTACCGAGGTGATTGCAGTCCGATACAGATTGTCGCCGTCGTTTACGGAGGGCGTGACATTCCGACATTTCTCCACGTGAGAGCATAGAATGAACCGCCTGGCGTATAGCTGACAGCTACTTACTCCCCAAACACCCGCCGAAAGATCTTGTCCACATTTCTTAGCGGCCGCTGCAAATCAAACGCGTGTTCGAGCGTCTCGCGTTTCACCTTCGACGTAATCTCCGGATCGTTCATGATCAGCTCGCGAAAGTTCAAGTCTTCTTTCCACGCCTTCAGGGCATTCGACTGCACCAGGCGATACGCGTCTTCACGCAGGACGCCGGCTTCGACCAAGTCGAGCAGCAATTGTCCGCTGAACACCAGCCCGCCCGTGGATTCCAGGTTCTTCAACATGCGCTTGGGATAGACCAGTAGCGTGTCGATGAGGTTCGTTGTCTTGCTCAACAGGTAATCCACCAGGATGGTCGAGTCCGGCAGTATGATGCGCTCGACCGACGAGTGCGAGATATCCCGCTCATGCCACAGGGCGACATTCTCCAGCGCCGCCTGCGCATTCGAACGCACCACGCGCGCCAGACCGCTGATCTGCTCGCACGTGACCGGATTCCGCTTGTGCGGCATAGCCGACGAGCCCTTCTGCTTCTCGCTGAAATATTCTTCCGCCTCGCGCACTTCGGTGCGCTGCAAATGGCGAATCTCGGTGGCGATCTTGTCCAGTGTCGACGCAATCACTGCCAAAGTTGCAACATAAAACGCATGGCGATCGCGCTGGATCACCTGCGAGGAAACTGCCGCCACGTTCAATCCCAGGCGCTGACAAATCTTCTCTTCGTATTCCGGCTCCAGGTGTGCGGCGTTGCCCACCGCCCCCGAGAGCTTGCCGACGCGCATCTGCTCGGCCGCCATTTCAAAGCGCTCGATGTTGCGCTCCACCTCCGAGTACCAGTTCGCCAGCTTCAGCCCGAAAGTCACGGGCTCGGCGTGAATGCCGTGAGTGCGGCCAATCGCCGGCGTGTCCTTGAACTCCCAGGCGCGCCGCTTCAACACCTCGCGCAGCTTCTTCAGGTCGTCGCGAATGATGGCTGACGCCTGTTTCACCAGCAGCGCTTGCGCGGTGTCCACCACATCGTTAGAGGTCAGCCCATAGTGCAGCCAGCGCGACTCCGGGCCGACTTTTTCCGCGACGGCGGTGGTGAAGGCAATGACGTCGTGCTTCACTTCGGCTTCGATCTGGTTGATGCGCGCCAGGTCGAAGGCGCCCTTTTCGCGCATGGCCTTCGCTGCCGTCTGGGGAACGATCCCGGCTTCGGCCAACGTCTCCGTGGCAGCGATTTCCACCTCCAGCCACGTCCGGAATTTGTTTTCGTCACTCCAGATGTGCCCCATCTCGGGACGGGTATAACGAGCAATCAAGGGATCTCCTTAATAACTGCAAGAGGGGTATCTATTTCACTCAGGTACCCCCAATGGGTTGTGGTTTCAGGGCCAGTCTGCCGGTGCGGACCGGATGATCGCCTTGTAAGTTGTTGGCTCCACGGCGACAGCTTGCTGGACAAGACGGTAGAACAGCTTTCCCCGGCTGTGCGACTTGCGCCGGTTGAACCGGAAGGTAAACTCGTCCAGATAGCCATCCAAATGCTCGATGCTCACCGCTCCCTGATGTGTGCCCAGTAGCCATCGTTTTAACAGCGACACCACGCGATGCACGCGCGGCAACAGCTCCGAAGGGGATTTCTGCTGTCCGCGCAGAAACGTGAGCCGATGAATGTAGCCGCGCCCTTGCAATGGCTCATATCCCAACCACCCGTCGGTGTGGACCACGCTGCCGGGTTCAACCGACTCTTGCACGAAGGAAATGAGGCTGTGGGCCGAAGCGTTCGGAATGCGCCGCATCCGAATTCGCCCAATCCCTTTGCCGTCCTCCTCTGCCGCCACCACAATCAACGCCTTGCTCTCGGTCTGCCGACCGCGCATACCCTCTTCCAGCCCACCCAGATAGGTTTCGTCCGCCTCCACGCTTCCCGAGAGTCGTTCCCGCCCGGGTCTTACCATGGCTCGCCGCAGTTTGTGCAAACACACCCAAGCCGTCTGGTAGCTTCCCAAGCCCAGAACCCGCTGGAGTCCCAGGGCGCTGATCCCATTCTTCTGACTCGTCATCCACCACATCGCCCGGAACCAAACCGTCAGGGGCGTCCGGGTGCCCTGAAAAATTGTTCCCGCCGTTACCGAAACCTGATGTCCGCAGCGGGCACACTGCCAGCGCCCGGATCGCAATGGCCAAGTTTTGCTCTCGCCGCAGCGTAGGCACTTGCATCCCGCCGGCCATCGCAGGCGGAACAGATACTCCCGGCACGCTTCCTCGCTGCTAAATCGAACTTCGAGCTCCGCCAGAGTCCGCGGATAATCCTCCACCACCCGTTCCATGGGCCACCACACTACCTGTAGTGGTCACCTGAGTCAAATGGATACCCCTCAACTGCAATTTTGACCGAAGGAAAACCTTTCATTGTAAATGCTGCGACAAAGTGCGTGTGTTCCCACACGAGCGAAGCCTGGGTCGCTGGTTCCAGTTTTCGAGCCAAATTAAAGCCTGCCGGAGATCTGCCGATAACTTCGAAATGAGCACCACGATTGCGAGGAACTCTACGACATCGGCCACCGAACTCCTTCCGTATGAGCGGCGCAGGAAAGACCGGATACAGGTCCGCATGCCTGTGCGGATCACCTACCATGGTTTGCCGAATAAGGTTTCCGAAGACGGCACCTGTACTGACATCAGCGAAGCCGGTATCGCCTTTGAGACCCATGCCGATTTGTATGTTGGGGAAATCGTTGAACTGGAGTTCCGCCACCAGGATGTCTTCCGTTTTTCGGTGAGGTTGCTCTACAAGATAGGAAACCGCTACGGCGCCTATTTTACCTCGCCTGGTTCCTGATCCCAAAGAGTCAAGCCGGGCTGCATGCAGAGGTCGCGACCAGCTTGAGCGGTCGCCAAGCTGGGGCGGTCAACAGGTAGATGCTCCAAAGTCCCACGATTCTTGGAATCGTGCTATATCTCTATTCATCAAACTCTGAGCGCTGGTGATGGTGGGAGGTCGATCTGTTGTTTCCCGCGGAGAGCACACCTACAACTAAGAAGTTGCCGCCCGGATTGCACTCCATCTGTGCGACCAAGCGGGTGGGCGGCACGGTGGACAAAACTCAACCTATTACCGTCACCGCATTTCAGAAGGACACCGTGCCATGCGACATATCAGTGCCGTGACCGCGCCTGACGTTACCCCACAACCCCACGAGCCGGCGCGCTTCGCCGCGTTCGCGCAGTTCTTCAAGGCCTACATGGGTACAGCTTCGGTGGTGACGGCGTCTCTCCCCATCCCGGTTTCCGCGTTCCACCTGATCCCAACCTACGAGGCGCAATCGAAGTTTCTCTCCACCTACACGTCGTTATTCTGCTTCTTGATGTTGGGCTACATCTTTTACATCCGCCATTCGCTCGGGCGGATGATGTTCTTCACCAAGCCGGACGGAAATGTGAGAATTCGCGCCTTCGTGTCCGTGGTTCCGCTGCTGCTGATCCTTGCTTCCCTCGGTCTGATATTTCTGTACCACCATTACCTGCTCGATTCGCTCACCCAATTTTCGGAACGGGGTGTGATGGCTAGCACCACAGATGTGCTGAAGTCTGCCGACTATCGTGACATTCCCGATAGCATCGCGCTAACGGTCTGCTACCTCGGAATGTTCCTGACCGCCGAAGCGGCATTCATCCTGATGGCCCTTCGCGAGTATCTGCAGGATGTCCTGAAAATCCAGGACACCACGCTCATCCGCTTGCCGCGGTCACGGCAGGATAAACAGGGGCTCGGGTAGGGGGTCTACGGTTTCTGAGCTGGCGCAGACCAGGCAGAGCCAGCCTTCAGGCTGGCGTTCAGGATCGCCCACTATAGGTATGATTCGCCGGCGAACGGGCACTGAAGCTGCACTATTCATGAGGATCTTTGAAGTCGTTTTGGCAAGTTGGTTTGGCCCACTTCGGCGGTTTAATCTGGCCCACCTTGGGACGTTGAAGGTTAAGAGGATAGAGTTCCGTTCTGCTGGAGCGTAGCCCGCAGGGCGAAGCGGAAGCAGAATGGAACAGTGGCCTCCAGGGATTACTCTTTGCGTTTCTTCCGCAAGGTCCTGCGAAAACGGTACGACTCCGAACCGGTTTCGATAATGTGGGCATGATCGGTGAGCCGATCGAGCACCGCCTTGCACAGCCGGGCATTGGTAAAGACCTGCGGCCACTCGGAGAACGGCAGATTGGTGGTCACGATAATGGCCGCTTTTTCCGCCCGCTCGGCGATGACCTGGAAGAGCAGTTCGGCGGCAACCTCAGCCAACGGGACATAGCCCAGTTCATCGATGACGATCAGTTCCACCCGCGACCAGCGTGCCAGCATTCGGCTCAGGCTCTGTTCGCGTTGTGCCTCGACCAGTTGGTTGACCAGGGCGGCAGCGGTAGTAAAGCGCACGCGCCTCCGCTGGCGGCAGGCGGCGATGGCCAAGCCGGTGGCCAGATGGGTTTTTCCGGTGCCCGGTTCGCCGACCAGAAGCACGGGTTCGGAACGTTGCAGATAGCCGCCTTCGGCCAGGGTTCGAATACGCGAGGCCGGGATGTGTGGCGACTGGGCAAAGTCGAACTCCTCCAGCGTCTTCATCCGCGGCAGGCGCGCATCCTTGAGTCGCAGTTCGATCGAGCGCCGTTCGCGGTCCTCGACCTCAGCCTGGAGCAGCGCTTCCAGGTAATGGAGATGGGAGTGGTTTTTCTGCCTGGCTTCTTCGGCAAGGGATGCGAACTGAGCGCCGATGACGCCCAATCGTAGAGTCTGGCAGTGCTGCGCGATACTGGCGGCTTCCATGCTCATGCCGGCACCTCGATCTCACACACACAGAGCAGTTGGTTATACTCGGCCATCGTCGGCAGCGGACGTTCGTAAGCAGCCAGTGCTCCGATCTCAACCGTCGTAACGGTAGCGTGCTGAAGCTCGTCGCTCATGAGGAGATGACGGATGGCAGCTACATCCGTACACCCCAGTTCCATCGCTTGTGCGACCGCTGTTTCCAGCTTGGCGTAGCCGAACTCGCGGCCCATGCAGATGAGCGCAACCATGGAGCGGGTTCCACCCTGGCGTCCATGTTTCTCGTTCATCAACTCCCAGAGCTGGTCATAGCTTTCGGGCCAGCGGCCCTGTATTCGCCACTGCGCCAGCGGCTTCGATCCGCGCAACGCACCGGGCTTGCGTTCGAGCACTTCGAGATAGTGTTCCAGATCGAGGATCTGCTGCGCCCGCTCATAACTGCGCTCGTGCTGCGCGATCCGCACACCGTCTTGCCGGAACTCAACCACGCTGGAGTAGACGCGAGCCTCGACCACCGAGCCTGCCTTCAGTGGCACCGAGTAGAAGCTGGTTCGCACCTTGGCACATCCCGCCTGATCGACACGCGGGAAGCTGACTTCGGCTAACTCGAAGTCTTCCGCCGGGAGCGGCAACAAGTGTTGCTTCTCGGTCAGTAACAGCGCGCCGATACTCTCCCTGCGGCCCGATAACATACGGCTCTCATCGTGGCGGCAGTCAGCCAGCAGCTTCGCGTTCAGCTCAGCCAGATCGCTCGCCGCCGGTACCGGAACCCAGTGGTTGCGGCGGAAGTAGCCTACTTCGCCTTCCACCCCGCCCTTCTCGTGGCCTTCGCCGGGCGTGCAGAAATCGGCCTGATACTGCCAGTGCGAACGGAAGGCAATGAAGCGGGCGGTCAGCTCCCGCTCGTAGCCGCGCAGGATCTTCTTTACCGCGCTCGACAGGTTGTCGTAGCGAAGCCGGCGGAAAACGCCGCCGAAGTAATGGAACGCCAACTCGTGTGCTTCCAGAAACGCCTGCTGCGTGGCCCTCAGGTAGGCGCGATGATAGGCCGCTCCGCTAGCCATCGAACGAAGCGAGAACACTTGCAGCTTGACTCGCTCGCCATCCAGGTCGGCGTAGGCTTCATACCAGTCGACCTGGGCTTCGACACCCCAGTCGTAGCTCTGCGGCACAAAGGTCTCGCGCCGGGCCAGCCCTAGCGCTTCTTTGCGCTGCGCCACATACTGCCGCACCGTGCGCTCGGCAGCCGTGCATCCGGGTACCTCTTGTCGAATGCGCTCCCATATCCGCTTCGCCGTGTGGCGCTGCTTACGAGGAGCCTTGCGATCCTCTTCCAGAATCGCGTCGATGAACTCCACTGCCGGAGCCATCTTTCACATGGGGCCGCTCTGTCTTCTTCCGCCGCACCGGTATCGCGCTCCGGATCGCCTCCCGCACCAATCGCCGATGCACCCGCAGCTTCCGCGATACGCCTTGAATCGTGCCTACCCCGAACTCATACTCCCGACGAATCTGCTCGAATAGCTCCACCTTGGCTCTCCAGTCCAACCCCCGCCTCCAGATACAAGCTCACGCTCAAGTCCAGAGTAGAAGTTTGCTGTGCCGAGGTGGGCCAAAACAAACCGCCGAAGTGGACCACTTCAGAATGCCAAAATCACTTTGAAGGCGCACGGCTTTCAGTCGTGCCGTAACTTGCTGTCATTTGTGGTGGCTTTAGCCGCTGACGGACTTCGGTGTTGCGGAAAAGTGCGACTTCCCTAAGCGGCTGAAGCCCAACTCTCCACGCTCATAGCGGCACGGTTGGAAGCCGTGCCCGTTCAAATCTACCGAAAGACATGAATAATCCAGCTGAAGCGCCGCTCTACCTGATCACCCTTCGTCCATGATTCCCAACAGCTCGGCCATTTCCTCGTACAGGAATCCCTCACCGGGGCGATAGGGCTGTACCCACCGACCATCGATCACAAACTGGGGAATGGCCCGCTTGCCAGCATGACGAATGACCTCGTCGGCAGCGCCGGGCGTGGCTTCGATATCAACCTCGGTAAAAGGGATGTTGTGCTTGTCGAGGAAGCGTTTGGCGGTGCGACAATCGGGGCACCAGGATGACGAGTAAACCAATAATTCCATGGTTCCTAGATTAGCAAAACCAGTTCGTTGCTGACCGTCACGGATTTTGGATACCTAAAGGGGTACTCGCTCAAGGGCCACGATAAACTGAACTCGCGGGCACACGCAGCTCATATTTAGCCTTCTCGTAAGCGGCGAACGTAATCATCGGCGTGCTCATTTGCCCAAAGTTGTCTGCCTGAGCCTATCAGCCGAAGCAGAGGATCCATGCGCACCCCGAGCGCAGACCGCCCTCGGCACCGACTGAGTAGCAAGCGCAGCGCAGTCACGGGTCTCCAATGCAAGGGGAGGATTTTTCTTAGTACTCATAATGGGTCATCATGAATCTTCAAAGCGGAATTCCAACTTCTGCGGCGAGTCGCGCTCGAAATTCTTCCCAGTCCTTTCCGCTTCGAGCAAGCACCTCGGCCGCATCGAACCAGAGCGTAGTGGTTCTCGATTCCGCCTGAAGCTTTCGGATGTCTATTCCCTTTTTCGAGATTATCGTCCAAAAGTCTCGAAACCCTTTCTGTTTTGCCTTTGTGTGTGACTTTTCCGCTTCACCGGCTCGATTGTGGGCGTTGCTTACATCTGTTCCGCCCTTAACCTCAATTGCAACTTTGCTGTGAGATCGATCATTGACGATCTCCTGCACACTCACGTCGGGATCGGTGGACAAACTGATAACCACGGTGCGTTCAGACGCATTGGTTAGCCATAATCGGGAGGACGCTCGCTTCGTTATATGTTTCTGAACGATCTCAGTTATCGCCATGAATACGTCCTGCATGGCCTTTTTGCCGATTTGCGTGTTGTTCGATCCCTGCAGCTGAGAGCCGTAGGTTAGCAGCGGCAGTTCGCGCAAATCGCGATCGCTGATGTTCGGAATTTGGCGTACGAGCTCAGCCAAAGGCACAGCCATCGCGCGGCAGAACTCTGGCAGACGGGCTCGGTTCCTCTCACTTATTGCTCCACTCTCCTCCATCCGTTTAAACGCTCCGAGGCCGGTTGCGCTCTGATAAAAAGTTTTCTGCGGCGACCCCAGCAGAAGACGATAGTAACCGACCAGAGACGGCTTCGCCTCGAGCACGACTGGCAAGGGGAAAACATGCTCATCCCTAACACCAGCGGCGGCGATGATCTTCTGCACATCTGCCGGAACGTAGGTCGACACTTGTGCTTTCACAGCTTTTTGATCGAGCTGTCCGAGAGCACCACTCAGCGCGTCCATGAACCACTGTTTCCGAGCCGCAACCAGTAACTGGTAGAAAGCAACTTGCCGAGCCGAACTTGGCGGAATAATCGTTCTGGGCGGTTCGGTGACCTTATCGCTCTTCAAGTTTCTTGGATTCTTCACAGTCGGTCGGGCTACTCACACCTGTTAGATTTTCGGAACACTAACCAGTAGCAGTGTTGCCTCCGTGAATGATGGGCATTCTTCCACTTCGGATCTTTGATCGGGGCTTCTCTCACCTTGATAATGCAGTCGCAGGCCATGAATCCAATCCGTTGAGCCGCGTTAATTAGCTCGATATGCGCCCATTGGTAGCGGTGGTGATGGACGTAGTCCGTAATTTTGCAAAGGAGAATCCCCTCATCCCGTAATACTCGATACGCCTCCTTCACGAAAGGTGGAAACGTGTGAGTGAAGGTGTAGTTGTTTTCCTTGGATGACCGCAACACGAGACCAAAGCGGGTATTGAAATCCTTCGACTTGTCCTTCCCCTGATTCGGTATGTGAGGCGGGTCGTAAACGATCACATCAAACGAGGCATCCCGCAACGGCATCGCAGTATTATCAGCCACAATTGCGGGCCTGTGACTCGGATCAATATCCATCCCGATTACGGGACGCTTGCTTCCCCTCCAGAAACGCCCCCCGTTCACCGTCGCATCGAGTATGTGCTTCGGTTTCGTTCGGGGATAAAATGCTAGCAGCTTCTCCAGTAACTCAGAATCCTCTCCGTACCACACGGAAGGGAGTGGGTCATACCGACCCTTAGCGGCGGAAGGACACGCTGTCGGTCTTGCCTTTAACGGGACCGCTCTCTTGCTCGAGATTTGAACGGATGTGGCCATGGCCTCAGAGGCGGTTAAATCGAACCCGACAACATCACAAGTCCCGCCACCTGTAGTCGCGCCGTCAGGCGACTCCTGGAAGAGCGCAAACTGGGACGCATTTATATGTACCATATAGGCGAATATAAAGCGAATATCCGCCAAATTCTTACCTAAACAGCCAAACTACTCCGCGGTTGGTTCCAAAAGGGTAGCACACATCCTGTCGTCCCAAAATAAAACTGTCCGGTTAAGCAAAAAAGGGGGAAGCGTTTCCGCTTCCCCTTCTCCTTCGCTCACTGCTCTGACGCTAGTTGCTATACAGCAGCACGCCCTCGGTCTTCTCCTCGCCTACCGGGCGATAGAAGAGTTGATTGGTCTCCAGGTACACCTCGATGAAGGTAGGCCTTTGCGCGAAGGTGCCCTGGATGAGCGCCTCTGACAGCGGGTCCTCGATGTACTTCTGGAGCGCGCGTCGCAACGGACGCGCACCATAGCTGCGGTCGACAATCGTTTGATCGAGGATCCACTTGCGGGCCTCTTCCGCGACCGTCACCGTAATGGCACGCTGCGCCAAGTTCTGGTTCAGTTGCTGCACCATCAGCTCCACGATCTGAATCAGATCGACCTCGGTCAGCGCGTTGAAGATGATGACCTCGTCGAGACGGTTGAGGAACTCGGGGTTGAAGGTTCGCTTCACCTCGTTCCGCACCATGTCTTCGACCTTGGTCGAGGTGGCCTCGTCGAGCTCCGACTGGAAGCCCATGCCCGTGCGCTTCTGCAGGTGACGCGCGCCGATGTTCGAGGTCATGATGATGATGGCATTCTTGAAGTCCACTGTGTTGCCCAGACCATCGGTGAGCTGGCCGTCCTCAAACACCTGCAACAGAATGTTGAACAGGTCCGGGTGCGCCTTCTCAACTTCGTCGAGCAGTACCACGGAGTATGGTGCGCGCTTCACCCGCTCGGTCAACTGGCCGCCCTCTTCGTAGCCGACGTATCCCGGAGGCGAACCAATCAGCTTGGAAACGGAATGCTTCTCCATGAACTCCGACATGTCGAAGCGCACCAGGGACTTCTCGCTACCGAACATGAACTGCGCCAACGTACGTGCGACTTCGGTCTTGCCGACGCCCGTCGGCCCCAGGAAGAGGAACGAGCCGATAGGACGGTTCGGGCTCTTCAAGCCGGCACGCGAGCGGCGGATGGCGCGAGACAGCGCTGAAATCGCGCGGTCCTGCGAGATCACCCGACGGTGCAGCTCTTCTTCGATACGCAGCAGCTTCTGGCTTTCTTCTTCCTTGATGGAAGCGATAGGAACGCCCGTCCATCGCGAAACTACATCTTCGATGTCCTCACGTCCAACGACACCGGTGGACGACTCGTCGAGGTGATACTTCTCGCGCAGGGCGCGCAGGTTCTCGCGCTCTTTGCGCTCCTCGTCCGAGTAGAAGCGGGCCTTTTCGAACTCGTGGTTGGCGATGGCGTTTTCCATGCGGTGCACGATGAATTTAATCCGCTTCTGTACTTCGGTGATGTCCTCGGGCAGCGAGGTCTGGCGCAACTTCACGCGGGCGCCCGCTTCGTCGATCAGGTCGATCGCCTTATCTGGCAGGAAGCGATCAGGCAAATACCGGTTGGAATGCGACACCGAGAAGGTGATGGCGTCGTCGGTATAGGTGACGGCGTGGAACTTCTCGTAGCGTTCCTTGATGCCGAACAGAATCTTGACGGCGTCCACTTCGTTCGGAGGCGGAACCTTAACCGCCTGGAAGCGCCGTTCCAGCGAGCGGTCTTTTTCGATGGACTTGCGATACTCGCCCGGAGTGGTGGCGCCGATGCACTGAATTTCGCCGCGCGACAACGCCGGCTTCAGGATGTTAGCGGCGTCCAGTGAGCCCTCGGCCGATCCTGCGCCCACCAGGGTGTGCAACTCGTCAATAAAGATGATCGAATTCTGCGACTCCATCAGCTCCTTCATGATGGTCTTGAGGCGCTCTTCAAACTGACCGCGATATTTAGTGCCGGCAACAATCAACGACAAATCGAGAGCCAAGATGCGTTTGTCCGCCAGGAACGACGGCACTTCACCGTCGGCGATGCGTTGCGCCAGGCCTTCGACGATGGCGGTCTTGCCCACGCCCGGTTCGCCGATCAGCACCGGATTGTTCTTGGTGCGCCGGCACAGGATCTGGACGACGCGCTCCAGTTCGGCATCGCGTCCCACCAGTGGATCGAGCTGGTTATCCATGGCCGACTGGGTGAGGTCACGAGAAAACTCCGACAGCAGTGACGACTCGCGCGAACGTTGCGAGGGCTGCGCCTTCTCCTGCGAGGTGCGTGCCAGTTCTTCGCGAATGGTCGACAGGCGCAGTCCACGCTCATGCAAAATTTCAGCCGCGAAGCATTTCTCTTCGCGCAACAGGCCCAACAGCAGGTGCTCGGTACCGATGTGCTTGTGCGACAGCCGCTCAGCTTCCTCAGCCGCGTACGCCAGCACACGTTTGCACTCGTTGCTGAGGGGCAGGTCCACGGAAGTAGAGACCTTTTCCCGAATAGTGGTATGACCCTCGATCTGTTTACGAATGGATTCCACCGAAGCGTGGGACCGAAGGAACCGATTGGTGAGCGCTTTGTCTTCGCGCAACAAACCCAGCAGCAGATGCTCGGTCTCGATGTAAGGAGAACCGAACTGACTGGCTTCGTAGCGCGCGAAGAAAATTACTCGTCGGGCCTTTTCCGTGTACCGTTCAAACATTGAGCCTCCAAGGACCCATCCAGGACGTTTCCTATCCAGCTTGCGAAGGAAGCGCTACCCGCAGCGTCCCGTTGCCTGTCGCACCCATGATCGTCGGCCATCAAAATACTGTGGCCGATTCATAAGGACCTCGCCGGTCCTTTACTACTACTACGTACAAACCCGTCTCGCGCCCGCTGGTTGCATCACGCCGACAACGACTGTGGCGATACCTCGACTACCCGCCCCCGCTCTAACCGCAGCACACGGTCGCAGCGGCGCGCAAACCCAAGATTATGAGTAACGATGAGCGAGGTGAGACGATAGTCGCGATGTAGCTTGGCGATCAAATTAAAAACCACGTCCGCTGTCCGGTTGTCGAGATCTCCGGTAGGCTCGTCGGCCATCAGGATCTTCGGCCGGGTGACCAGGGCCCGGGCCAGCGCCACCCGTTGTTGCTCTCCCCCCGACAACTCGCCGGACCTGTGACTCGCACGGTCCGTTAAACCAACCTCCTGCAACCAGTGCAGGGCTTGCTGCTCGGCTTCTCGCCGCTTCCTGCCGCGCATCAACAGCGGCATGGCCACATTCTCGACCGCGCTAAACTCCGGCAACAAATAATGAAACTGCCAGACAAATCCAAGCTCGCGACCGCGGAACTCCGCCGCCTCTTCTTCCGAGAGCTTTCCCAAATCAACTTGGGCGAAGTATACGTCACCTTCGGAAGCGGTATCAAGAACTCCGAGGATGTGCAGCAAGGTACTTTTGCCGGCACCTGACTCGCCAACAATAGCCAGCATCTCGCCGGTCTGCACCTGAAACGACAGGTTTTCAAAGAGCACGAGATCGGAGTCGCCCGAGCGGAAAACCTTTTTCAGGTTTTGCGCCCGTAACAGCACGTCTTGAACGATTGGATGCAGGTGCGCTCCGGCGCGACACAAATTCCGGCCAAGTCGCTGCAACCAAGCCCGTTTCGGAACTCAGTATGCCAGCCTAGCCTAAGGGAATTAGATCACGTCTGGGCCGGGAAGTCAGCGACTCTGCAACGGAAGTAGGAAGCTGATTCCGTTTCCGGAGTTCTGGAAGATCAGAGCGGCAGCGACCAGGAGGTGGACGGTTAAGCGCCGAGCAGCCAAACGGGCTTCAGATGCTGTAACAACAGTGCCGTCCCTCAACCAACAAGCCTGCCGCGGCCGGATGATAGGCGTGTCGAATCACATTGCCCATATTGCAATAGCTTCGCCAATCAGGGCCGAGATATCTCGTCCCTGATTCCTCCCCGAGCCGTTTCGCCGCTTCCGTCAATATCTGAATCTGCCGCTCGACGGCGGACTTCGTTTTGAGATCCTTCTGATACACCTCGAAATCCATATCGCCCAAAAACTCGCCGATCAAGGCGATACTTTCGACGATATCCTGCAGGTGCGTTTGATCGTCTCTAAAAGGCAACAACGGCCTCGCTCAGAGCTTTTCTGCGAACCGGCTCACGCATCCATTCCGCTGAGGAGAGATCGACCTTCACCCCCAATAAATCGCCCAGCCGGTTTTCCAGCCTGCTCATGGTTAGCAGCGTCAACCTTCTCGACTTATCAAACTCGGCCAGCAGGTCCACATCCGAATCCCGCGAGGCTTCGCCACGCGCCACAGAACCGAACACGCGCAAATGCACAATGCCTGCAGCTTTCAGCTCCCCTTGATGCTCCCGCAGTTTCGATATGACGTAACTCTTGTCCATGGCGCGATTTTGGCACACCCAAGCCCACGACTCAACTCTGTGGGGCAGCAAATCGTTGCACTTCTTCCTTGAGAGCTTCCAGTGCTTTTTTTCGAAACCTCCCGCTTTCGGCAGCCCGAAAGGTTCCAGATCATCAGCGATCTCACATTGTGAGATGCCGGAAGGATAAGGACAACCATACACGCTCTCCAGATCTACCTTGCTCAATTTCGGGTTCACAACCCCACTGCGGGCAAGCGAACCTGAAACCTGGTATCTCCCGGAGTCGAGATCACGTTAATCGATCCCCGGTGCTTGCGCACGATGCGCAGCGTGGTATCCAGCCCCAAACCCGTCCCTTCTCCCACTCCCTTCGTGGTGAAGAACGGCTCGAAGATGCGCGACTGAATGTCTGGCGGAATTCCAGGTCCCGAATCTCCGATCTCGACCACGGCACAGTCTGACTCAAGAAACGTCTTGATTCGCAGTTCGCCTTTGCCATGCATGGCATCGACGGCGTTGTCGATAATGTTGGTCCATACCTGGTTGAGTTCGCTGCCGTAGGAGTTGACCAGCAGCGGCGTGGGATGGTAATCGCGCTTGATGGACACGCCTTTCTTTAGCTTGTGGGCCATGATGGTCAAGGTATTTTCCAGGCCCTTGGTCAGGTCGACATCCTGCACCGGCGCCTGGTCCATATACGAATACTCTTTAATCGCGCGAACCAGGTCGGAGATTTTCGACGTGCTGTCCTCCAATTCTGCTAGCAGGTCCTTGATCTCAACCAGCGCCGACACGCGCTTCAGCGCAGGTTCGGCCACGTCGTTTCGCACTCCGCTGAGCATTGTGTTAAGCGGGCCGGGTTGGACGCCGGATTCCACCAGCCCCGATGCATACTGCCAGCCATCCTGGATTCCATGCTGATGCAGAATTGTCTCGATCTCGTCTTCAAGCTGACTCGCTTTGAGCACGTCGGTCTCAGGTGCTTCCACGCAGCATGAGGATTCGAATGTCTCGATGACTGTTCTCTCGGCTCCGGTAAGCTGCATTGCCTCCAGCCTGCTGGCCGAACCGCGAAACTCGGCTACTGCCTCCCGCAGTCGCGCGGCAGCGCGTCGCGCCGCAGCCGCCGGATTATTCAACTCGTGGGCCAGACCGGCCGAAAGCTTTCCCAACGCGGCCAATCGATCGCGCTGCTGTTCGCCCCGCGTCGCTTCGCGTGTCCTGTCAACCATGGTGGCTACCAAGCGGCGGCCCAGTTCGGGCAGATAGCTCAGTAGATCGTTGAACTCGGCAGCCGGGAACGTCAGGGCTCGCGAAGGTTGAACCGCCCTGATGTTGGCTGGAAAGACCTTCATCCGCGAGTATGGCAACACGCCGGTGACCGCTCCTGCGTGGGTTGTAAACACGTTCTCGTTTGCTCCCTCTAGTCGCCCCTGCAATTCGCCTTCGAGCACCACCATCATCCTGTCGGCAGGCTCTCCCGCGCGAACGTAAATTTCGCCAGGCTGCACGCGTACCTCGGTCGCATGTTCGAGGAACCAGTCCAGTTGCTCGTCAGGAAGATCGTGGAAGATAGCAACCGTGCGCAGCTCTTCTCGGGTGACGTTCGACATGGGTTATACCTTCGCCATATAGCGGTGGATGAACTGCACGGCAATTGCTCCCTCGCCGACCGCTGAGGCAACACGCTTGACGGAGCCGTGGCGCACGTCTCCCACGACGAACACCCCTGGCAAGCTGCTCTCCAGCAGAAAGGGGTCTCGGTCAAGGTTCCACGCAGATGGAAGCTTCCCGTCTTTCAGCAGATCGGGCCCGGCCAGAACAAAGCCCCGTTCATCGCGGGCGACGGTTCCTTCGAGCCAGTCCGTCCTGGGCGATGCGCCGATATAAATGAACATGGAATTGGCCGGCACCTGCTCCACGGTGTTGGTATCGGAGCATTGCACTGAAATCTCCTCCAGGTGCGTCTCCCCGTGAACTCCAATAACCTCAGCGTGCGCCCAAACTTGAATATTGGGTGTCTTCTCGATTTGATCGATGAGATAGCGCGACATGGTGGCCGCGAGCGAATCGCCCCGCACCAGCATCACCACCTTCTCCGCATACAGCGCAAAGTTAATCGCGGCCTGACCCGCTGAATTTGCGCCGCCCACGACGTACACGGTTTCACCCTTGCACGACATTGCCTCCTGGCTGCCACCGCCGTAATAGACGCCCGCGCCCTGCATCCGATCCATGCCAGGAACGTCAAGCCTTCGCCATTGGACTCCCGTCGCGATCAGCACGGCATGGCAGGAAATCTCGTTACCGTCGCCGAGCTTGAGGATGCGGTACGGACCTTCCGCGCGCAGTTGCATAACCTCTTGCGGTGCGAGAATTTCCACTCCGAAGCGTTGCGCCTGCATTACCGCGCGGCGCGCCAGATCACCGCCACTCAAACCTGACGGAAACCCCAGGTAGTTCTCAATTCGCGAGCTCAGGCCGGCTTGTCCACCTGGGGCCTCGCGGTCAATCATCACCGTCTTCAGTCCCTCAGACGCACCGTACACGGCCGCCGCCAAACCTCCGGGACCGCCGCCAACGATGGCAAAGTCATAGAACTGCGTGTCGGCCCGCGTTTTCAATCCAATCTTGTCGGCAAGCTCGGCCGGAGTCGACTGAAACATGCGGGTTCCGTCCGGAAACAGTGTCAAAGGAAGCTTTGCGGCATCATCGCTGATGGAAGCAATAAGCTGCTTCACTTCCGGATCTTCGGCCGAGAGCTCGAACGTCGATCCACTGATAGGGAACATGGTTCCTCGCCAGAAAATCTCGCACCTCGTACGCCTTCGAGGACCAGCGCGTGCCCAATACGCGGATTCCCTCGTACGGCGCCCGATACGATGCCGTCCAGTCTTCCAACAGGTCGTCGATCATGGGATACAGATGCTGGCTCGGCGGGTCCCACGGTTTCAGGAAGAAGTAATGGACGTTGACTTCGTTAATGGCGTTGATGGCGGCGCTGGTGTCGGCATACGCGGTCAGGAGGGCCCGCTTGGCGTCAGGGTAGACTTTTCTGGCTTCGTTCAGGAATCCGATGCCATCCATCTGGGGCATGCGCTGGTCGGCCAACAGCAGCGCGACCGCATCGTTGCGAACTCGGAGTTCGCGCAACAGTTCCAGACCTGCATCGCCTGAGTTCGCGCGCAGCACGCGATACTTTTCGCCGTATCGGGCGCGCAGGTCACGCTCGATTGCCTTCAGCACGTTGGGATCGTCGTCGACAGTCAGCAGTGTCGGTTTTGCCATGCGCTATTCACCTTCCTCTGTTTACCGGCAGCGGGTGCTTTCTGGTTAGATAAGAAAATGGGGTCGAGCGACTCTCCATGGAAAGCTAGAAACTGAAATCAGCATATCGAATATTTGGCGGTTTTTCAGGCACTATTCAAGCCGGCAGCGATCTCTCGCGTGTCGGCTCGGGGAATCATTCGCCAAGCCATCGCGGCGCTGACCACCGCGAGAGCAGCACAAATCCCCATCACCAGCCTGAAACTGAATACGAACGCCGCGATTATGGACGACTCGATCTCGGCCGCGGTCGCCGGCTCCACTGCGCGTGGAGGTTTCAGGGCAGCCAGTTTGATTTCGTTCACTCGCAGCTCGCTTCGCACTTCGTCCGGCATCGCGACCGTTGCCAGGCTGCGATTCACGTGGGTGCTGAACTCCGTCACCATGACAACGCCGAACACCGCAATGGCAAGTAATCCAGCAACCCGGGCGACAGCATTGTTGATGCCGGAGGCGGTACCGGCGCGGTCCTGGTCAATCGATTCCATCACCACCGTCGTCAAAGGAGCCACACTCACCGCCATTCCAATGCCCAGCACAACTACCGCAGGGAAAAACGTTGTCCAATAGCTGGCTCCCACCGACGGGACCGCGAACAACAAGAATCCGAGCGCGGCGATCAGCGGTCCGACGACGAGCGGCAGTCGCGCTCCGTAGCGCGCAACCAATCCTCCCGACCAGCGAGACAACAGGAACATCAGCAGGATCAAGGGCAAGACCGCGCCCCCGGCGGCGGTTGCTGAGTAGCCTTGCACCTGGATCAAATTGAGTGGAAGCAGAAAAAAGAAAATTCCAATCGCTGCGTACAAGAAGAAGGTGAGCAGGTTTGCGCCGCTGAAGGTCGGCGAGCGGAACAGACTCAGCGGCACCATTGGCGAGGCGACCTTCGCCTCGATCAGCAAGAACCCAGCCGCGCAAACTACGCCGGCGACAAGACCTCCCACCACTAATCGGTGGCTCCAACCAAGGGTCGCAGATTCAATCAACCCGAACACCAATCCACTTAGGCAGAGAGTAGCTGCCAGCGCTCCCCACCAGTCGATTTTCCTTTGCCGGTTGCTGTGGCTCTCCGGAACGCGCCATACTGAGATGGCCATTACCGCAACCGCCAACGGCAAATTGACGAAAAAGGCCCAGCGCCAGGACAAATGCTGAATCAGCCAGCCTCCTAAGACGGGACCAATCGCGGTGGTAATCGCTGTCGAGCCAGACCAAGTGCCAATGGCCCGGCCGCGGTCCTTTTCCGCGAACGATGCGCTGATCAGCGCCAGACTTCCCGGAACAAGAAACGCAGCTCCTATTCCCTGGATGGCTCGCGCAAGAATCAGTTGATAGATGCTGGCGGCGATGCCGCAGAGCAGCGACGCGATAGCGAATACCACAACACCCAACAGAAACATCAGCCGCCGGCCAAACAAATCGCCCATCGACCCGCCCACCAGGATCAACGCGGCCAGGGTCAGCCCGTAGGACTCGACCACCCACTGCATATCGGCAACGGTGGCTCCAAAATTCGCCTGCAATGCCGGCAGGGCCACGTTCACGACGGTGCTGTCGATGAAAGCCATGCTCGACGCAAGAATGGTGGCCGCCAGTACCCATGCCCCTGTTTGACCGGTACACGGCGAGCTCGCGACTCGGGAGCTGATTACGGCCTCGTCGCAGGGAGTTTTCATGAGAGGTATGGATGTACTTTGCGACAGATCGGGTTCTTGGGGCGGCTATAATGCCAGCCATGTTCCCCTATGATCCGACTCTGCTCGCAGCCGCCAAGATCAACCCCGAATCCATTGACGATGTTTTACGAACCATGCAGATCATCAACGACACCTGCATAGACGGGGACGGCCTGAAGTGGTTCAACGAACTTTACCTTCAAGTTACCCAGGCGGTCAAAAGCCGGGTCGCCTCTGGTGGATCGGGCGATCCGCAGTGGCTTGCCGGGCTGGACGTGCAATTTGCGCGACTCCCTGAGTTGCCGGTATCCTGAAGCTTTACTTTGCGACACTATTCATACCGCAACGCTTCAGCGGGAAGCACGCTGGCAGCCGACCACGAGGGATACAAGGTCGCGATGAAAGAGACACCAATGGCAACAATCGCCACCAGAACGCCATCGAGGACGCGCGGTGCGAACGGCACGTAGTCGATGGAATAAACTTCGGCGGAAAGCGATACCAGGTGATAGTGTCCGGCCGCCCACGAGAGCAAATATCCCGCGACTAGTCCCAGCACCGTCCCGATAACGCCGATCAATATCCCCTGGTAGATAAAGATGCGCCGGATCTGCCGCTTCTTGGCGCCCATCGAAACTAGCACGGCTATGTCGCGCGTTTTCTCCATCACCATCATGATCAGCGAGATCAAGATATTGAGCGCGGCGACAAACACAATCAGTCCGATGGTGATGAATGTCACCACCCGCTCCAGCCGCAGAGCATGAAAGATGGCGCGGTTCTGCTCCATCCAGTTGGTGGACATGAAGCCCTTGCCGGCGGCTGCCTCCAGCTTCTGCGCGATTTCCGGCGCCTTGTAGATATCGTCGATTTTGAATTCCAGCACCGAGACCACATCGCCCAAGTCGAACAGTTTCTGCGCGTCAGCAAGCGGGATGAAGGCCCAGGAACTGTCGTACTCATAGAAACTTGACGAGAAGATTCCGGTCACCTTGAAGCGCTTGTACTTGGGGACAATTCCGAACGGCGTGAGCTCGCCTTGCGGACTGGTGACGGTTACCAGCGATCCAACCGTCGCGCCGAGTTGGTCGGCCATGTCTTTGCCCAGAATGATCGGCGGCAGCGATGCGGTGACCCGCGCCGACAGCGGATTGGGTTCGTCGGGGTCAGGAGGGTGGGTCGTGCCCTGATCCTCTTGTCGCGCTTCGAGGCTGTCCGCTGAGCCGCTCTTGATGGTGTCGAGAATATCGCTGACCTTGCGCTCATCTTGCGGCAGGATGCCTTTGAGGATCGCTCCCTGAGCCCGGGCCCCGCGCGAGATCAATACCTGCTCGTAAATCGCGGGAGCGCCGGCGAGAACGTGTGGCTGCTTTTCTAGTCGCGAAAGAAGGCCTTGCCAGTTGCGGATGCCATCGCTTTCGACGCGCAGCAAGTTGATGTGCGAAGTCGAGCCGAGCAGGCGCTCCTGCAAGTCCTGGCGAAATCCGTTGTTGATGGCCAGCGCGATGATGAGCGAAGCGACGCCCGCCGCTACTCCGACAATGGAGATGATGGTGATGACCCCAATGACGGCCTGGCGCCGTTTGGCCCGCAAATAACGCGCCGCGACAAAGAGTTCGAATTGCATGCCGAGAGCTCAGCGAAGGTTCATTGTAGCGAAACGCAGGTTGACCACGGATTTGCGCGGATGGACACAGATCTGTTGGGTCATTTCCGAAGGGCAGACCTAGCGGACGATCCTGCCCTCAAGGCAGGCCGTCCAAACCTGCATACACTACTCCTAGAACTCTCTTACAAATCCGCGTTCGTCCGCGTAATCCGCGGTTAGCTCTTTTGAAGTCTTGGCAGCACGCCAGGCACGCGGGCCCTATATTCGCGAAACGCTTCCCCGAACCGCGCTTCCAGTTCGCGGTCTTCCATGTGAATCATCATCGCTCCGGTGATCACGGCGAAGGCCGCCAGTGCGTAGAGGGGGACCAATCCTGTCCCGATACACCATCCGAAAATCTCGCAGAGGTGGCCCAGATAAATGGGATGGCGCACGCGCGACCGAATGCCACTCGTGATTAGTTGTTGGCGATGACGATCCGGCTCCAGTTCGGCCAGGCCGGAAACCTGGGTGCGGTCGAACCGCTGGAATGCGGCGCGGTAAATTGAAAATCCCACAAGAAAGAAGATGGCCGCAGGCGCCCAGGTAAACCACCTTGCATAGAAGTGGATCGAGTGAAACGGCCACATTACCACAAAGGCGATAGCGATAAATCCGCCCCACACCGGTACGATGAAAGCGTAAGCGCGCCGCCCGCTTGCCCGCCAGCGCTCCACAAATGGATGCACCGCAAGCCAAAACAGCGGAATGGTGCCGTACACTGAGCAGGCCAGCAGAGCGAACAGATCGACAATAGCGCGAAGGTTCATGGAGAGGTGTGCGCCTGTTTTGCTAGAGCGGTTCCCGGGATTAGTGTATCCGCCCGTTCGGGTAGTGCGGCGCTTCAGCGCCGCGTTCGCTGCGCCCAAGGGCCTCGTTTAAGCCGCTGAGGTCATCGACCTCAGCGGCTTAAACGATTCTTCTTCCCACACCTTCTACGCGGGCCTGAAGGCCCGCACTACCCGTGCCAACCGGACACACCTATTGCAGAACTGCTCTAACCAGCGTGGACGCAATTTGAAAGGGCACGGCTTTGGCCGTGCCCCTTCAAAACTGCCCGTCCTCAGGTTCTGGCCCCAGAGCAATGCAAGTCAGCATTCCACCGAATGGTTGTCACCGCTCGCCCGCCGCCTTCATCACGCTCTTGCTGATCCCCATGTTCTCGAAGCGATCGTAAATGCGGATCACAAGGGTGTGCTCCTCGGGGCCACCGCCGGCAACGCTCTTGCTTTCGCTCGCACCTGCTGCCGGAATCGGCACATTGAAATCGTAGTTCTCAACTTTGTAGTCCGAGATCTTTCCCACTGGCTCGACCGTTTGCCAATCGCCCGCATCCAGGGAGTACTCGGCGCGGCTTATGGGCGAGAAGCTATCAACCGCGCGGAACGTCACGTGTAGCTTATCTCCCTCGACCTGCGTGCTCAGCGATTCAATGTGCGGCGGGGTGTTGTCCACCTCGAAACGCGGGCTAGTGCTCTCGCCCGTCAAGGTGTCCTCGGGCGAGTGCGAAGGCGCATCCGAGGCGACGACGCGAATGGTGTAGCCTCCGTCGGGAAATAGGTCGGAGTCGAGGTTGACAAACCGCTCATCAATCCCGTCGCGCAACAGTTTCCAGCGGCTCTCGCCGTCGCCGCGGTAGTAGACGCTATAGATCAGTGAGTCATCGTTTTCATCCCGCGCCTTCCACTTCACCACAATGGACTGCCTGTCGCGGATCATCGGAAGTGGAGGCACATAAGGGTTGGGTGCAGAACTTTCCGGCTCCGTATGCGTACCAGCCGGAACTCGCGAGCCGACGACGACGGTCACATTCTCCACCTCGGGAGCGACGTTCTTGGGCAGGTAATTAAGCGTTACGCTTTCAATGGCCGCCGCTGGTTTGCCGGGATGCAGCACGGCCTTCCACTGAATAAAGCGCGCCGAAGGCGCGTCCACCGGCAGGTCTTTCCGCAGATCAACCTGCTTCCACACGCTCCAGTTGCGGTCGGGATTGTCCACGTTGCCGCTGCGCGCGAACAGCTCGAAGTTGCCGCTGCCGCGAACTTCCACGCGTCCCCATTGGGAGAAGTTTTTCGCGTCGAACACATCGCTCTCGTACGTACCATCCGCCACCTGGTTCGGATCGAGGAGAAATATCTTTCCCAGATTGCTAGTCGCTGCGTAGACTCCGCCCTTCGCCGCACGTGCGAAGGCAGTCACCTGGTTGGCGCTGGCCTTGGCCAGATCGATGTAGTCGTTGCCACCGATGACGTAAATCTTGCCACGATTTCCCGTACCCGCAAGCAGGCGTCCCGCTTGATCGAAAGCGAGCGCATAGACCAAATCATCATGCGATGACCATATCGTCTTCGGCGAACCGTCCGGCGCGATGCGGTATATCTCCGACCCGCCAACGTTGGTCACATTGGGATAGGGAATCGCGGTGAACGGGGGAGTGGAAGCTCCTGGTCCCGCCGAACTGCCTTGCGCGCCCAGCGTTATCACGGTTCCACCGCTGGGCGGCCCTGTGGTGGCCAAAGGAACGCTGCCTACCGGTGCAGGCGGTAGAGTTGCTCCCCTTTTCTCGCCGGCTCCGGCTGCATAGATGTCGCCCTGTGCGTCGACGGCGAGAGCAGTGATCTCCTTCTTGGGCGCGCTGTACAGCACGAACCCTTCGCCCTGCGGCGGGATGCGATAGATTAGCCCACTGCCGTCGGTTCCGGCGATGAGGTTGCCGGCGTTGTCGAAATCGAGAGCGCGGATTTGCGCCTCATCGCTCTTGAAGAACAGTGCGCCGTCGCCATTGCGATCCACACGGAAGATCTCGCCGCGATCGCCGGTGCCGACATAGACCAGCCCCTGGCGATCGAGTGCCAGCGCCCAAATGTACTTCGTTTTGGGATCGAAGAAGACGCTGGCACTGTAACTGGAATCGACAGCGACCGAAGTGCGCGGAGATTCACCCGTCGAACTGGGCTTGCCACCTTCCTGCGCTGTCGCAACTTCTGCGGTTGTGTGCGATCCCTCAGGAGTCTTCCCCGGGGCCGGGCCGCCGTGAACGATTTTGTACACCTTGCCATCGGGCGACGTGGCCGCATAGATGGCGCCACTCGGATCCACCACGAGCGCCTGCACCTGCAATTCCTGCGGCGCAAGAATGATGCTGGCCTTGCCGTCCGGCGTCAGCTTGTAGACGCGCGCCGGCGATCCGGCCGCCGCATAGGCATTACCCTGCGCGTCGGCTGCGAGGCTCCAAAGATAAGTGGAAGGCGACGTGTAAAGCGCGTTGAACGCAGGAGCAAGTGTGAGCCTTCCATCGCTGCTGATAGCGACCCCGTGGCTGGTCCCTTTTTCGAATTCGTCGTATTTAGTCTGTTCCCAGGTGCGCGTCCCTTGCGCCCAACACATTACCGCGAGCAACGGGCAAAAGAGCGCCAGTCGAAGCACTTTCATCATGAGTCCTGATTGGCCGATTGGCAGGAATAAGAAAAGCGTAACACAGGCGGAGGTGTGAATCATGTGGGAGGCCGCACGCAAACAGTTGCCTCAGGTGTTGGTGTCGAGCAGGAAACTCATAGGCCAACCTTGCGCGGGCGTCCGCTCAGGCGTTTGACCTTTGCCCCCGAACCGCGCAAGGAGAGGCGGCAAAGAATTCGGCCAGGTTGCCTTGGCGCTTCGTCTTGAGCTCCCATTCCCCTGCTGCCATTTGATTTGTGAATCAGTGGGGCCTTTGATCCTTGCTCTGTTCAATGGCCTGGATCGCGTGCGTGATGCTGTACCCTACGAGGATTCCAGAATTCACGAGGATATTGGTATCCACGTGCTGCCCGTTGATTATGACTTTTGCTGTATCTTCACGATAGCCCTTGACCACTCCCATGATGAAGTATGCATGTTTCTCGAAGCTCTAATATCTAATAAACGATGGGGCCCCAGAAAAACCGGGATTGTTGAATCCGTCTATGTACAAAACAATAGCATCGGGGTTTGCTGCATCTACAGCCGATAACATGCCCCGCTTTATGAATGGCGCTTCCCCATTCTTGAACTTGCTGTGGAGTCCATACGGAAATCCCAAAAACCAGACCTGCTGCCCCATAGTTCCGCCAGCCTCTTCTACTCCTATTTTGAACGGTTGGGTCATGACTTGATCAGTCTCAAATACGGCAATGTCGACATCATCCGAAGGAGGGAAAAGAGTCCTATTGAGTATTGAATAATATAGTGACATTTCCTTAGTTGCATGCTATGTTGTGGGCATGGGAAATCCGGCGGGAGTTCGCAGAGATTTCGAGGCCTTGGAGCGGCGGCGGATGCAGGCCGCGCGGCTGCTGGAGAAGGGCTACAGTCAGTCAGAAGTGGCCCGGCGGGTGGGAGCCCACCGCCAGTCGGTGAGTCAGTGGGCGGCCGAGTTACGGGAGAAAGGCCGCGCCGGACTGAAGAAGGCGGGCCGTGCTGGCCGTAAGCCACGCTTGCGCACGGAAGATCTCCGCAAGATCGAGCAGGCACTCCAACGCGGTCCGGAAGTTCTGGGCTACGAGACCAGTTTGTGGACCACCAACCGTGTGGCCCATCTGATCGAGCAGGAATGTGGGGTTGCCTACCATCCCTCGCAGGCTTGGCGCATCCTGCGGCAGTTGGGATGGAGTTGTCAGCGTCCCACGGGCCGCGCCTTGGAGCGGGACGAAGACAAGATCCGACGGTGGAAGCAAAAGCGCTGGCCGGAGTTAAAAAAAAGGCCAAAAACGAAGGCCGCACGATCGTCTTCATCGACGAGAGCGGGCTGAGCGAGCGCCCCCACCGCTGCCGTACCTGGGCCCCACGCGGACAGACGCCGGTGCTGCAATACCACTTCAACTGGAAGACCTTGTCGGCAATCGCGGGGGTGACCTGGTGGAACTTTTACTTCCGCCTGTTTCCGGGAGCGATCCGTAGCCCGCAGATCGAGTTCCTCTCCCATCTGCTGCGCCACATTCCTGGCAAGCTGCTGATCGTTTGGGACGGGCTGCCCGGTCACCGTAGCCGTGCGGTATGGCAGTTCGTACAGCAACAGCGAGGACGTTTGTGGCTGGAGTATCTTCCCGGCTACGCTCCCGAACTGAACCCGGTCGAGTATCTGTGGTCACACTGGAAGCAGCACGAATTACCTAACTTCTGCCCCACCACCTTTGGACAGTTGAGCGATTCCGCACGCCAAGCGCTGCGTCGGATGCGCCGTCGGCCTACCCTGGTCTGCGCCTTCTGGCAACAAGCGGAACTGTTCCCGCTGTAACTATATTATGCAAAGGTCAATAATTGTGTGGAAATCTTCCCAGCCGGTCGGCCGCATAATCTGGAAGGTTGCAGCACGTCAACGTGAGGAAGCCCTGCAACGACGTGCTTTGCAGTTACAATGTAAAGTTTGCTCTCGTAGTCAACCGCGAACGCTGTCCCACCTTCATTTCCTGCCTTGATAAGGAATGTACGGTTCAGAATGTCGCTGGGCACGGCATCCTGGGCAACCGTCGTGCCGACAAGTGCTAGCCACACGACAGCGAAAATGAAGACAGCTCTTCTCATGAATTTTCCTAAGTGTGTGAAAAGGCAGTATAGCAGTTGGGTGCCCATTGCTTTGGTGGGGATTTTGATTTCGCGTCCCGATAAAGGGACAAGCTGATGGTGTATCTTGTCGCGACCGGTTAAAGACCAGTTCTCGATTCATTTAGGAAGAGCCAGCTGCCGGGCGAAAGCATGGGCACCGGCAATGGCAGAAGGCGGGAGAAAATCCAGCCAAGCAACTGAAGCTTGGGCGGGGCGCCGGCGGAGAAGCTACTGGGTCGCCTCGGAATAGTGAGTACACGCAAACCCCACCCAGCGCCCCATCCCTTGCTTGGCAAAGGATGGGGAGGTCAGGTAAGCGAGATTGAATTCTCAACACGATTCGTCGGCGCAGACGATCAGCGGGCCCAATTCCGTGGCACCCACTTCAATTTGATCGATGGCGAATCCCTTCGCTTCGCGAAAATAGTGGGACCCCCACCGAGGTTGGGGGCGCAGGGTACGACCAACTACTAACGCGTCACTACAAACATGGCGTTACCGAACGTCAGGGGCTGGCCCCCTTTGGCGTCTACTTGGTACTCAATGCGACCAAGGCCCTCAGGGACGGTGAACATCCCCGTCCCTTTCCCATCGCCGTCCGTCGTGATCGTCGTAACCTGCTTCGAGTTGAAATAGACTTTAATCGTGGAGTTAGCCGGATATTTGGAAATCGTCACAGTTACGCGCGTGCCCACCGGCCCTTGGGCCGGACTTAGTTTCACTATTCCCCGTGGTGTAGGATTTGTCGCTTTCGACATGCCTGGAGACGGCAAGGGATATAGCGCTTGCGCCATCTGATATGTGAGAGGCACTTTGTCCTTGAGAGAGCTGTCGTCTGCCAACTCCGTGGGCGAGAAGTCAATATATGCGGCCAACGAGGATTGATACCCCGAAGCTCCGAGATCAAACATCGTGCTGACTTCCCGTAGCAAGGAACCACTGCTTACTGGAATGTTCTGAAGAACCCACCCTGAAGCCTTCCCGCCGTCGTATCGCTCGACGTTGATATAACCGTCGCCATACAGCATGGTGTAATCAATGAACACCTGCCCATAGTGTGAGTAACTTTCCGGCGCCTCCTGGTCAGTGAAGCTGACTTGGGCAAAGGATATGCCCGAGGTTGGCTGCTGTGCGTAGGCGGGGCTTAGCGCGACGATCAGCATTGCTATGACGAGCAGTGCATACCGCTGCCACAGGTTGGTTGCATGGATACTCTGTGTAGTTTGCATAGTGGCCTCCTTTTGGTCATAGGTTGTGGCGGCGATAGATGTCGGAGGTGAGGAGCAGCTTCACCGCGGAAGCTGCCCCTCCATCCACTCTTTGGCTTTGCGGGCTATCTTGCACTGTTATTCCGGACTCGTTTTCGTCGCCACTCCAGCCTTGAAAGGGCCAGTCACCTCCCATTCCACAGGAGTGCCATCCAAGATAGTAGGAAGAGATTGGAGCGCTTCATCAGTGGCTTTGCGAAGAAATACTTTGATCACAACCTCTTCCGAACCGCTCTCAGACAGGCCGATGCCATTCCCCACTACTTCAGGAAGGTTCATCAAGAAATGATCGTAGTTCTCCTTCACGAGAAAGGCTGCCTTGAGTTGTGGATTAGAAGGGGCACCTGTCGCTTGGCACGGTTTCGTTCCAGGGAAACGCAATCCGAACGCGACAAAAGTCGGATCGAGGAAGACATCGCAGATGGGGTTTGCGAGGGCAATTGATCCAGATTCGTTTCCTGCGAACAGCAAGCCCACGGCGTTGTTTTGGGGTACCTTCGCGGGGACTCCTGTGCAAAATTGGTCATTGGTTCTGACGATAAGCGATCCGGAATCGCCGGCGGCCAAGAATTGGGCCACGTTTGGCGCGACTGGCGCCACCACGATTAGGTCCTCGAAGTCTGCTTCGGAGCCATCATAGTCCACTGCGGCTGTAACCCCTATAAACGCAACTTGGCCGCAGGTGAAGCCAGTTGATCGTCCGCTTTTCGCCACCAAAACCCGGTACGCGTCAGCCGGCGAAATTGGTTGGCCGACCGTGCCCACCACGTCCCGGATTACCCCCGTAAGCGTTTGGAAGTCGCCGTCAAGCTTCGCGATCCCCGCATCCACTTTGTTTGCGTTGACGAAGTCGATTGGCTTTATCTTTGTGAGGGTCGCTACCCGCGCTCCGACAGTAGGAGGACAACCCGCCGTATCCAGCCCCGCCGCGTGCACAATAGGCTCATTCTTCTCATCGCCGTTCGTCACGTCGAGAGCTAGAACGTGTGCATTACTCAAGATATACTTACTACCCTGATTATCCTCGACTAGCGCTCCCAATGTGCCGGCATAACACAAGGCATTACCAGTCGCGGCGCCGTTGCTACCGCTGACACCCAGTTCTTTGAGGGGATTTTGGTACCGCTTGTGTTCGATGGCTGGACCGTCCTTCGGATACTTTGCAGGTCCTTGGGAATGGGCAATTGGCGACGCGGACATCAGTAGAAAGACGCAAGCAACTAGCTGAAGCGCCATTGCTGCGAATGTCGGGCGGTAACTTGTGTCTAGCTTGGTGGATTTTCCCTCTTGTACACTGGTAGCTCGCACGCCCTCGTTAAGCATTGACATGCGCCGCGCCGTATTTCCGGCAAGTTGATTCTGTGTATAGTTCGTAAGTGTGGTTTTCATACCAGCCTCCTTCTGGTCATGGTTGTGGCGGCAACGATTTTGAAAAGCGAGGAGCAACTTCACCGCAGTTAGTTGCCCCTCACCGGGAGTGCGCGAGTGAATGTCGGCCAGACCTACAACGCTCTCCCTAACCAAAAATCAAAAAGGCCCATGACTCGTCTCACCCGCTTCCTGACGCTTCTCTCGCGGCTGGCGTCAAGGACAGCGATCAAGACGTAGCTGTCTCATCTCGTGCGGGTGGACAGGCTTGGAGAAGTCAGCAGCAACGTTGCCTGGCGCGCGTTGAAGTGCGGCCGGGTGGCGACGAGCCTTGCCATCTCGGCGAGCGTCAGGAAGCAGCCTCCTATGCGGAATGCCCAGACGACCGCGTCCTCGCCTTGCAGCTCGGGCGAGAAGCCCGGGTGCTCTTCCAGGAAGAGAGCGAAATCTTCCAGTTGGCTGGTTCGCTTTGTCCCTTGGCATTTCATGGCGACCTCCATCGGCTTCAATCTCTTGGCGGCGCGGTTCGCAGGGCACCGCCGCTCGCTTCGGGTCTCACCGCTCCCGGAGGGGGGTATTTCCCTCCTCCGGGAGATCCTCCCCGAAAGTGCAGGTTCTCGAGCCCTGCTCAATTTCCTGCTCTTGGGGGAACAATGCGCTCGTCCTGGTTTTGGTTCAATGGTTAGGGGATGATTTCGGGGTGAGTTTTGTATGATCGTCTAAGCGACTTATGTATAAGAAGTTAGCTTTGAGTATGATCAATATGGATGAAACAGGGCTGGGTGGTCACGGGCAGAAAGGGGGTTCTTACTTTGGCGTACATCGGGGTGTGATCAGGGGAGTCGGGCGTCAGAGTCTGCGAAAAAGTCCTCGCCATGAACGGAAACCCCAGATTCCTCAGGGCTGAAGAGACGGTGTCGCAACCTCTGCCGTCCCTACGGGAAGTCGGTCTCATTTGCCAGTTACCCAGCCGCTCAACCACCCCAAACCGCGCAAAAACGGCGCGAGTTGGAGCCCGGGTGTGCGCTGGGCTAAGCTCTTCCGCCCCGCGGCTTCTTGCCCGCTTCGTTCCACTGCCGCAAGCCGACGCGGCTTCGCGACGCAGTCTTTGAAGCCCCCGGAACGACAGAAATAAAGGGTTTACAAGAGCACACCCTTCGACAAGCTCAGGGCAGGCTCTGAAGGTGCGCCCCTTCAAGAGCGTGAAGTCCTCTTGAAAAATCCAGTTGAAGCACAACTCTAGCTGGCGTCGCGGAACGGCTCCGACAGCCGATAGCTCGTAGCTCCGGGCTGCCGGCTACTTGATCGTCAGTGTGATGATCTGCGAACCCGTCACGACGTAGTCCACGGGAGTGGACGCCTCGTCTACGGCGGACTCGCCCACGACGATCATGTCCTGGGTACCGCGCATGCCCTCCATCACGTTCATGACGGACAGCGGCAACGTTGGCATTACTTTGTCGTCCACCATGGCCTGCGGGTTGGCTTC
Source organism: uncultured Acidobacteriaceae bacterium (assembly GCA_963794545.1). Taxonomy (GTDB): domain Bacteria; phylum Acidobacteriota; class Terriglobia; order Terriglobales; family Acidobacteriaceae; genus Bog-257. The sequence continues at coordinate 80,003 of CAWCEH010000003.1, read as the reverse complement.
CAGCAGTGAGACGTAAACCTCGGAGTTGGTGTGCTCTTTGTTGAGCAGCGCGATCGTGGAGCCGAGATCGAGGCGCCGGCTCATGGGGCCTGACACCCGGCGCATCTTGTCGAGAGTGTCGCCGTCGCTGACCAGAATGCGCAGCGTACCCTTGGGCGTGGAGGTCGGAATCTTCACCGGAATCTGGCGAAGAATACTTTCGCCGCGATAGGGTCGCAGCAGGGTCTCGATGGTGATCTCATCGCCGGGACGCGCTTCGGTGACGTCCGTGCGGGCAGTTTCGAGGCGCGCGGAGCGTCGGTCAGGAACCAGATCGAAGTTCAATTCCACGCCATCGATCTTCGGCGTTGCGTAAGGATTCTCGAAGATGCGGCTGAAATGCTCGCCGATGGAAAGTGCGATGCCGTAAGCCGTCGGAGTGGTGCCGTCGAGCGGAGCGTACATGTTCTGCACGCGCAACTTGGGATAGCCCACAACGTCAATGTCGCCGCGCAAACGATAGGTCGTATCCTCGCCGTATTCGTTCATGCCCTGGATGGCATTGAACACCGTAGCCATCATCGCGGCCGGCGTGACCTTCGCGTTGTTCAGGACTTCGTAATGAAACTGCTTGGGATGCGAGACACCGTTGAACGTGAGGGTCACCGGAATCATGTGTGGTTCGCGATCGAACCGCCCCATGATGCCCGCACGCCGGTCTTGCACGAACGCGCCGACCGGCTCGGTGGTGTTAACAATCTTGAAGGAGTTCTCGGGCGAAGGCAGAGTGACCAGCACCGTCGCCTTCGTCATTGGCATATCGACGCTGCCCGACTGCAGCAGCGGATGGCCGCACGCCAGCAAGTGGGTGTCGTCAAGATATGTGACGGTACACGTGCCGGCGATGTTCATGTCGCCACGCACTAGGATTGCGCTGACCGCTGAGCCTGGCACCAGCGGTTCCGGCTGCTTGTCATTGCTGACCGAACCGGCTCCCATGACGGGGACAACGCCGACCGAGGCAAAATCCTTTGAGAAGAGCCGCAGCGTGTTTTCGCTGAATCCGGTGAAGACCAACGGAGTTTCGATGGGCTTCAGCAAGTTCGAGTAGTTCGTGTCCTGCTGATTCGGAGCGTCACCCAAGCCAGGACCAGAAGTTCGGGTTGCCGACTGCTTCTCACCCGACAGCCCCCGCGCCTCTTCCGGAGCGGGTGTCTTGTCCATGGCGTCAATTTCAAGCATGGAGCCAGCCGGTGTGATTCCGGCAATCGGCTCTTTGGAGAACTCGCCAATGCGATAGGCGATGGCGCCTACTAGTTTGCCGTCAATGTAAACCGGGCTGCCACTCATGCCGGCGACTACGCCCGTGTACTCGACCTTCTTGCCGTGCAGCCGTGCCAGGATGACGTCGGACTTGGGGCCGGCCATGTTGCGCAGCACCCCAAGGATCTCGACGTCCATCGCTTCCGGAGTCACACCTTCGAAGACGGTATAGGCCACACCATGCATACCAGCCTTGACTTGGTCCTCGGGCATGATTTGAACTTTGGGCTTCTCGGCCGCGAAACCGGCCAACGAAGTGAGGGAGAGTAATACTAGCGAGACGACGTTGCGCAACATGTTCCTTGTCCCTTATCTTAAGCCGCCGAGCGGCCTTGCCACCAAGAGCGGCAATCCCCTGCGCCCGAAAAGCGAACACCGTGGGGAGCCGCGACTGGCTGAATTGACTGCGGCCATGTCCTAACGTTTTTAGCGTTTGGGCACTTTCTGCGCGCCGCAGCGAGTCAAACAGGCTGAATTTGCATTTATACTAGCAGACAGTCCGGCCCAAGAGGCACCCTGATGTATTCCGAGAAACACCTTATCCGTCCCGGTATTTCACCCGTGGTTGTCAACCGCCTGAGTAAGGCTGTTATTACCTTGCTGGCGTGCGTCCTTTGTTTCGTCATGCCTGGCCGTGCACAATCGTCCGGCGGCAATGATTCGGGGGCGCAGACGCAGTCGCAACCAACGAAGAGCCAGCAAGAGCAGATGCCGGCCGAAGCCGGAGGTCCGGCCGGAGAGTCGGGTTCCATCGCCGTGCCCAAGAAGAAGGAGACCGAAGAAGCGCCTCCGCCGCCCAAGCCGAAACAGCCTACCGACAATCCGCAATACTCGCTACACGTCGACGTCCCGGTGGTAACCGTGGATGCGCGCGTGTTGCAGAAGGACGGGCGCCCGCTGGCCTTGCCGGAACAGGTGGCGAAGGAACACTTCAAGATTTGGGAAGATGGCGTTCCCCAGCAAATCCAGAGCGTCACCATGAGCAAGGCGCCGATTACCGCGGTCCTGTTGGTGGAGTTCGCTGCCACCAATTACAACTTCATGTATGACGCGCTAAATGCCTCGTACACGTTTGCCTCGAGCCTGCAGCCGCAGGATTGGCTCGCCATCGAAGAATTCGACATGAAGACGCACATCCTGTTGGACTTTACACAGGACAAACAAGCGGTCTTCGGCGCGCTCAACACGATGCGCATTCCCGGGTTCAGTGAGACCAACATCTTCGATGCCATGTATGACACGTTGGACCGTCTGGATCGCATTCCCGGGCACAAGGAGTTAGTCGTGGTCGCCAGTGGTCGCGACACCTTCAGCAAAATAATCCTCGACACAATTCTGAAGAAGATCAAGATCACGCCCAACGTGACCATCTATACCATCTGCACCGGCACAGCCTACCTGCAGCGGGTGGACGCCATGGCTGGCTCGAATCCCGATGTTTCCATGGCGCTGATGGACTACGTACAGGCCAAGAACCAAATGGCGACCTTCGCCCGGATGACCGGCGGCCGCAGCTACGCACCGCGGATGATGGGAGAATTGCCGGACATTTTCCGCGAAGTCGCTCAGGCCATCCGCAATCAGTACACCATCACCTACAAGTCCACCAATCCCAAGCAGGACGGCACCTATCGCAAGTTGAGGGTGGAACTGGTGGGACCGGATAACAAGCCGCTCATCATCAAGGACGAGAAGAACCACGACATCAAGTACACGATCGTCGCGCGCGAAGGCTACACCGCCAAGCACGAGGTGGAGTAGGTCCAGGCACCTCTTCGTAGTTGAAGGACGTGGGTGCGCAGGCGTGGCGGCACTCGTCAGCCTTCAACTCGCGCAACCGGCTCCAAGTCATTAGAGCGGATTCCGAGTCGGTGTATCTGCGAAGTTTGGGTAGAGTGGCGCTAATTCATGGGCGACTCATGCTTTGAAGGGGCACGGCTTCAGCCGTGCCGTAGATGGCCCTTTTGACGGTGGCTTTAGCCACTGAGGGGCCTCGTTGTTCGTGATGCAGTGCGAATCCCCTCAGCGGCTGAAGCCGGCCCGCAGCGCCCCTAATGGCGAGGCTGAAGCCGCGCCCCTTCCCTCAAAATTGTGGGATCTCATGAATAATCCAGGTCTAGCGCCGCGGCAAGGCTGCTCTCTTGATGAGGTTGCAGTCCGCTGCGGTGCCTACGCTTTGTAGGGACAGCCTGGACGCGGACCCGAAGGTCCGCTCTACCCGGACACAACTACTATGGAATCGCTCTCGTAGCCGCTCGCCGAAGATCGTCGTTGGAGGCGAGTGCTAAAATCGAAGGTTCCCTACCTCATTCTGGAAGGATTGCCCTCATGTCACAAGCTGTCGCAAACGCCGCTGCCTCCGCCCGCGCCCCTCTGGTTTCGCTTACCGAAGATGAAACACTATTCCGTGACACAGTTCGCCAGTTCGCGGACGAGACCGTCCGGCCCTACGTCAAGGAGATGGACGAGAAGGGCGTCTTCGAACCCAAGCTCATTGAACAATTCTTTCAACTCGGTTTGATGGGCATTGAGGTGCCCGAGCAATACGGAGGAGGAGGAGGCACGTTCTTTGAGGCGATCCTCGCGGTGGAAGAACTTTCACGCGTTGATCCTTCCGCCGGAGTCATCGTGGACGTGCAGAATACGCTGGTCAACAACGCCTTCCTGCGCTGGACAACCGAAGAGCAGAAGAAGCGCTATCTGCCTCGCATGTGCAGCGACACCGTGGGCGCCTATGCCCTGAGCGAAGCCAGTTCGGGTTCCGACGCTTTTGCCTTGCAGACCAAGGCAGAGTTGAAGGGCAACGAATACGTCCTCAACGGCCAGAAGCTGTGGATCACCAACGGCAAGGAGGCGGGAGTCTTCATCCTGCTGGCCACGATCGATCCTTCCGCTGGATACAAAGGCATCACCGCGTTCATCGTCGAGAAGAGTTTCCCCGGATTTACCGTCGGCAAGAAGGAAGACAAGCTCGGCATCCGGGCGTCCAGCACCTGCGAGTTGATTCTGGAAGATTGCCGCGTGCCCAAGAACAACGTTCTGGGCGAGGTCGGCAAGGGCTACAAGATCGCCATCGAGACGCTGAACGAAGGCCGCATCGGCATTGGCGCGCAGATGCTGGGACTGGCGCGAGGAGCGTGGGAATTCGCCGTCAAGTACGCGCAGGAGCGCAAACAGTTCGGGCGGGCTATCGGTGAGTTCCAGGGCATTCAGTTCCAGATCGCGCAGATGGCCACCGAGATCGAGGCTGCCCGCATGCTGCTTTACAACTGCGCCCGCATGAAGGACGCCGGCATGAACTTCGTGAAGGAAGCCGCAATGACCAAGCTCTACACCTCGCAGGTTGCCGAGCGCGTGGCGTCGCTTTGCGTCGAGATCTATGGCGGCTACGGCTTCACCAAGGACTACCCGGTGGAGAAGTTCTTCCGCGACTCGAAGATCGGCAAGATCTATGAAGGCACGTCGAACATGCAGTTGCAGACGATTGCCAAGCTAGTGATGGGGAAGTAGGGGCGGCGGGGGAAATTAGTTGGTTTGCGCGCCGCACGCGTGCTAGTATCCGCGGCAGATTCGCCATCGGTCCGGCAAACCACTCATGACGGGAACCCGCCTGATCGCCGGTTCGTTACGCCGAATGAGACCCCGGGAACAAGGTGTCAACGGGGACATCTTGGGCGGGCCTCCAGAAAAAGTTTTTCGGAGAGACCCCGATGCAAACCGAGCGCCGACTTCTATTCTTATTGCTAGCGTTCAGCTTCGCAGTGCTATCCCTGCCGGCTTTTGCGCAGCAAGTGATTGCGACCGTATCAGTAGGAAGTCAACCTCGAGCGGTCGCGGTCAACTCCGTGACCAACAAGATCTACGCTGGGAATAGTTGCGGAAACGATCCCACGTGCAATAGTTCTGGAACCGTAACCGTAATCGACGGGGCCACCGATGACACCACGACCGTAACTGTGGAGGCTGGTCCGGCTGCGATCGCTGTCAACTCTGTGACCAACAAGATCTACGCGACTAATTCCTGTGGCAACCATCCGAACTGCGTATACCCCTACCCACCAGGGACGGTGACCGTAATCGATGGGGCCACGAATAACACCACCACCGTCAACGTGGGGGGCGATCCGCGCGCCCTCGCTGTCAACTCCGTAACCAACAAGATCTACGTAGCCGATTACGGCGATGACAACGTGACAGTGATCGACGGGATAACCAACAACACAACCATAGTCAATGTTGGAGGTCTTCCAAATGCCGTGGCGGTCAACCCGGTGACTAACAAGATTTACGTCGCAAATGGGGGCAGCGGCAGTGTGACAGTGATCGACGGGGCGACCAACAACACAACGATAGTTGATGTTGGAGGTGGAACTCTTCCAGATGCCGTGGCGGTCAACTCGGTGACCAACAAGATTTACGTTGCAAATGGGGACAGCGGCAGTGTGACAGTGATCGACGGAGCTACGCTTAACACGACGCCCGTCCCAGTAGGAGCCGGTCAGGCGGCCGCCGGAGTCAACTCAGTGACCAATCAGATCTATGTCGCCGATTCGTACGACAACGGCACGGCGACCGTGATCGACGGAGCTACGCTTAACACTACGCCCGTCCCAGTGGGACTCTTTCCGATGGCCGTCGGAGTCGACCCAGTGACCAATCAGATCTATGTCGCCAACCTCTACAGTGACACAGTGACACTGATAGACGGAGCGACCCTTGTCACCACCACTATCGGCGTTGGGGTAAAACCCCTCACCCTGGCGGTGAACCCGGTGACCAACCGGGTCTACGTCGTCAACGAGTGCGGTAACGATCTCAACTGTAACAGCAACGGAACCGTCTCTGTGATTGCCGGAGCTAACAGCACTGCCCTGCAATTCGTTCCCGTAACTCCGTGTCGCCTATATGACACGCGACCGCAGTACGGCGGCAGCGGCCCTATTCAGGGAGGAACCTCGCAGGCTTTCAATCTTCCACAATTGGCGCTGGCAAAGGGCTGTGAGAGTTTGTCTTCGGCCGCTGCATACTCGCTAAACGTTGCTGTGGTTCCGCAAGGAGCTTTGGGCTATCTCACACTCTGGCCTACAGGTGAGGACCAACCTGTGGTTGCCACCCTAAACTCGCTTGACGGTCGCATCAAGGCGAACGCCGCAATTGTCCCGGCTGGATATCAGGGTGCAGTCAGCGTCTACGTGACCAACACGACCAACGTCGTGATCGACATCGATGGCTACTTCGCCCCTGTGGGTAGCTCTACGCTGGCCTTCTATCCCATGACGCCCTGCCGCGTAGCGGACACCCGCAAGTCGAGCTTCCCTGCGGGGCTGGGCCCTCCGAACCTTTCCGCCAAAACGCCGCGCGATTTCCCCGTGCTGTCGAGCACCTGCAACATACCGAGCACGGTGCAGGCGTATTCGCTCAACTTGTCGGCCGTGCCCTACCCCAGCCTGGGGTATCCGTTGGGCTATCTCGAAGTTTGGCCCACGGGCCAAATGCCTGCGAATCCCGTCTCCACGCTGAACAATCTGACTGGAACCGTGGTCGCGAATGCGGCTATTGTGCCGGCGGGTACCGGCGGCGACATTACGGTTTTCCCGAGCAACGATACCGACCTGGTGATCGACATCAACGGCTACTTTGCCCCAGCTAGACCGGGCGGGCTGTCGCTCTATCCCTCGGCGCCTTGCCGGGTCATCGACACCCGCAAGGTAGGAAGCGGTCAGCCCTTCAGCGGGTTGCTGAATCCGCCAGTGGACGTGGTGGACAGTATCTGCGCCCCGCCGAGCACGGCGAAGGCATACGTGTTCAATGCGACGGTGGTGCCGTCGGGTTTTCTGGGATATCTGACATTGTGGCAGAACGATCCGATGCATCAGCCGGTGGTCTCAACCTTAAATGCCCTGGACGGCTGGATCACCAACAATATGGCGATCGTGCCCACCAGTGATGGGAAGATTGATGCCTATGCGTCGGGGATCACGCAATTAATCCTCGATATCTCCAGCTACTTCGCACCGTAGGGCCCGCGCAGATCACGGTGACGGTGCCATGACTTTTGTGGCCGAATTTTAATCAACCTCCCGCGGAGTATGGATGTAAATTAATATCGTATTCGATGGCGATTGCCCCATGCTCTGGCTCAAACTTGCCGCTGCATTTCTTTGTTCCGTAACCGTGCTGGCCGCCCAGGACCTTCCTGCCGGGACTGCGCTGCCTGTGATGCTGAACTCCACGCTGGACGCGAAGAAAGACAAGCCCGGCGAAAAAATCGACGGAAAGACCATGCAGGAAGTGCTGTTGCCTTCCGGAGCGAAGATCAAGTCGGGATCGCATGTGATCGGGCATGTCGTTAGCGTAGTCAAGCCCGCCGGTAGCGGCTCCAGCGTAGTGGTGAAGTTCGATCAACTCAACAGTGAAGGACAGGTGGTCCCCCTGTCGGTGAGCCTGCGCGCCCTGGCGTCCACGGAGAGTGTTTTTGACGCGAAACTCCCTATGGGTAATCAATCGGACTATGAATCGTCGAGTGAGTGGACGACGAAACAGGTTGGAGGCGATGTGGTGAATCGCGGGCGCGGCGTGCTCGCTTCGACTACGGGCATCGTTGGCAGGTATTCGGGATCAGGAGTGTGGGGAAGGCTTACCCCAGGATTGGATGGCGACTGTCCGGCCACGGATGGCGATGACCGCGAACAGGCGCTTTGGGTGTTTTCCACTTCGGCATGTGGTGTGTACGGCATCAGCGATGTGAAGCTGACGCGCAACGGCAGCTCTGCTCCGGTGGGACAGATCGAACTGCAATCCAGTAAGGATTTGCTGGTGCGCGGCGGCAGCGGGTGGCTGCTGTTGGTTAACGCCGCTCCTGCGACGCATTAGGCGTCAACCGATTGGCATCCTCAGCGCTCCGTCGAAAATCGCTCCCTAACTCCTTTCCTTTCAATACAGGGTGGATAGCTTGATTTTCATCCCGATGGGTGGGCCGCAGGCCCATATGACACTCGGGATCGCACCATAATTCCTTGCGCCCACGAATAATCCAGCTACCGTCGCGATGTGCGCGTTCTTCCCTGCGCCTCCCGATCTTGGACGAGACGCCGGTAGGGCAAACGAGCACAGCGATCGTGCCTGCTACAAATGGGCCAGCCATCGCCCGCCTTAACCCAGCGGCGTTCGTGCTAGGATTTCTCCACCGTGATGGCACCGTTCGATAGTCATTACCGATCGCTGCGAAAGAGAGCGTCCCTATGAAACACATCCTCGCACTGCTAGCTGTTGGTCTCTTGTTGACTGGTCTGGCGGTCGCTCAGACCCCACAGCAGTGGCCCACTCCCAGTCCGGAACAGCAGATGATGGGCTACTTCGTCGGCGATTGGAAGTTGGAGGGCACCATGAAGGTCAGCCCGACTGCTCCGGCCGGGCCTTTTACTTCAACCGAGCACGCCGAGTGGGTGCCGGGCAGCTTTTTCGTCGAGACCCATTCATCCATGAAGGGACCACTAGGCAATATTCGTGGCATGCGCGTTATGGAGTACAACCCCGCTGACAAGGTTTACACATACAACGCTTACAACAGCCTCGGCGAGCACCAGGTGGCGCTCGGCCACGTTCAAGGCAACACTTGGACTTGGACCGCGGAAGAGAAAATGAACGGCGCGACCGCGAGTGGACGCTACACCTTCACTCTTGTTTCTCCCACGTCATACACATTCAAGTCAGAGGTGGCTACGCCCAGCGGTGGATGGAGTACGGTCATGGAAGGCAAAGCTACGCGCTCTCAGTAGCGGCACCGGAGTTCAGGAAGAAGCGCGGCGACCGATGCGCGGCGCAATGGCGTAGTAGAGTTGCACCAGAACGATGAAGGCGATGCTCCAGTAGGTATTGAAGATACACAGAGACGCTCCGAATGCGTACAAGGCTTGCGCAATTACAATGCGACGCTTGATCGCCGCCGAGAAGTGGGGCGGCATGTCCTCTTTGACCAGACCACTTCCCAATGCACATACCCAACTGAAGTACAAAGCACTCCCCAGCAACAGGATGTTCAGCCAGTAGGTGAGCAGCGCCAGACGGTAAGCCGTGAATTCGGCCAGCAGCGCGGTCGAAAACGGTGTGATCGAAACCACGAACAGGAAAGCGATGTGAATCCAGGAAAGACTCCGGTCGGAGCGAACCAGGTGGTTAAGCTGGGTCTGCTGGCCGACCCAGAAAATTCCCAGGGTCATGAAACTCATCATGTACATGAGCAGACGCGGAGAGAGTGAGACGAGTGCGCGCCACAGGTCGTGCTCGCTGTGAATTGCCTCGACCGCCGGGACGCGAAGGTCCAGCACCAGTAACGTCATCGCGACTGCGAAGATGCCGTGGCTCAAGGCTGCCAAGCGTTCCACGCTTTGACCGGCGATGCGGTTGTAAGAGGTCGTCATCTACGTCGCCCACCTCTTAGCCGCCCATCCAGCAATCACGCCGAATACGATGCCGCAGAGCACTCCGAGAACAAGCCGATTCATGAGCAACGCTTCTACACTAGTTCGCGCGCGCGGCGCAAGTGCGGATGGTTGGTGAGTTAAGGAAGGCACGTCTCGAGATCAATCGGTTTGCATGTTTTCGCTCGTCTAAGTCCCCGCGATTTCACCTCCCTCCATCTCCTGTGTTATAACCGCCTGTTTCCCTTTGTGCGCGGCCGCCGCTAGTGCATCCTGTGAAAACTGTCGCCGCGCGTTCCACGACTCGGAGGATTGCTTGGATTTCCAGCTCTCGGACGAACAGCTGCAATTAAAGAAAATGGTGCGCGACTTTGCGGAGCGCGAGATTGCACCGAACGTGATGAAGTGGGACGAACCCGGTACCTTCCCGCTGGAGACCGTCAAGGAACTTGGCAAACTTGGACTCATGGGCACCATCTTTCCCACCGAGTACGGCGGGGCCGGCATGGGCTATGTCGAGTACGTCACCGCCATCGAGGAGCTCTCGCGGGTGGACGGTTCCGTGGGCATCATCGTAGCGGCGCACACTTCGCTGTGCTCCAACCACATCTTCGTTGCGGGCAACGAAGAGCAGAAGCGCATGTACATTCCCAAGCTCGCCACGGGTGAATTCATCGGCGCGTGGGGCCTGACGGAGCCGGGCGCGGGCTCGGATGCGGGCGGCGCGCGCTGCTCTGCTGTGCGTCGGGGTAACACATGGGTGCTGAACGGCACCAAGACCTTCATCACCAATGGCGGCTACGCTGACGTGGCGGTGGTGGTTGCGGTTACGGACAAAACGGCGCACACCCACGGGCTGTCGGCATTCGCCGTAGAGAAAGGCACCAAGGGATTTCGCGCCGGCAAAAAGGAGAACAAGCTTGGTCTGCGCGCCAGCGACACGTCAGAGCTGATCTTCGAAGACTGCGAAATTCCCGCCGAGAACCTGCTAGGCCGCGAAGGCCAGGGATTCGTGGACGCGATGAAGGCTTTGGATGGAGGCCGCATCTCCATCGCCGCGCTGGGGCTGGGCATGGCGCAAGGCGCTTATGAAGCCGCGCTGAACTACTCCAAGGAGCGCAAGCAGTTCGGCAAGCCGATCAGCGAGTTTCAGGCGATCGCGTTCAAGCTTGCCGACCTGGCGACAGAGATTGATGCTGCCCGCCTGCTGACGTATCGCGCTGCAGCGATGAAAGATTCCGGCATGAAGACCACGTTGGAGTCTTCGATGGCGAAGCTTTACTCCAGCGAGGTTGCGGTGAAGTGCGCCAACGAAGGAGTGCAGATTCACGGTGGGTACGGATTCATCAAGGACTACCCCGCCGAGAAGTTTTACCGCGACGTCAAACTGTGCACCATCGGCGAAGGTACCAGCGAGATCCAGCGTCTGGTCATTGCGCGGCAAATCCTGAAGGATTGAAGGAATCGGACGCATGGTTTCGGACCGTCATGTGAGAAATACCCGCCCTCGTCACACGGGCGTGTGACCTCTTCAACTGCTGGTAAGCTTGTCTATTGGTAACCTAAGCCTTGACCTCAAACAGTCATATTCAGGACCTGGTCCGGCGAATCCGCGCTGGGGAACCCCGCGCCTTGGCGCGCGCCATTTCCATCGTGGAAGACCACGGCACGCAAGGCACCGAACTGCTTAAAGCGCTATTTCCCTTCAGCGGCAACGCTTTGCTCCTCGGCCTCACCGGCTCTCCAGGTGCGGGCAAGAGCACGCTGGTGGATCAAGTTGCGCACGCCTATCGTAAGCAAGACAAGACCATCGGCATCGTCGCGGTCGATCCCACCAGCCCTTTCAGTGGCGGGGCGATCCTCGGCGACCGCATCCGCATGCAATCGCATTACGCCGACCCTGGAATCTACATCCGCAGCATGGCCACCCGCGGCTCGCTCGGAGGTTTGGCCAGTACCACCGCCGATGTCGCGACGGTGATGGACGCCAGTGGCCGCGACATTGTCATGATCGAAACGGTTGGCGTGGGGCAGGACGAGGTGGACATCGTTCGCCTGGCGGATGTGACCATCGTCGTGCTGGTGCCCGGCATGGGCGACGATGTGCAGACGATCAAGGCCGGTATCATGGAGATTGCCGACATTTTCGTGATCAACAAGTCGGACCGCGATGGCGCCGAACGGGTGGAGCGCGAGATTCGAGCCATGCAGACGCTGGCCGTGCGCAAAGACAATTGGACGCCTCTCATCGTGAAGACCGTGGCCAGTAAGGGAACCGGCACAACCGAATTGCTGGCGGCGATCGAAAAGTATCGTGCTTATCTTCAGCAGGACGGACGCGCTCGCACGCGGCGCATCGAGAACTGGCGTGGGCGAATTGCGGAGATGTTGCGCGACGCGCTCTTCCAGCGCGTGCTGTCGTATTACCTCAGTGAAGGCGAGGCCACGCGCTATGCGGCGGAGGTTGCCGAACATAAGCGTGACCCGTATTCTCTGGTGGAGAAGATCATCGACAATTTGGAGAAACCAGAATGAATCAGATCGACCATCTTGGTATTGCAGTAAAGTCGCTGGCGGAAGCCAGCAAGTTCTACGAGAAGCTCGGCCTGCAAGTGATGCCCGAAGAGACGGTGGAAGCCGAGAAGGTACGGCTGGCTATGGTGCCGATCGGCGAAAGCCGCCTGGAGTTGCTGGAGCCGACTTCACCCGACTCACCTATCGGGAAATTTCTCGCCAAACGCGGCGAAGGTCTTCACCATGTCGCGCTGCACATCAGCGACCTGGCCGGAACGGTCGAGCGGCTGAAGGCGTCTGGAACGCGCTTGATCTCCGACGACATCAAAGTTGGTGCGGGCGGTCATCTCTACGTTTTCGTCCACCCTTCCAGTGCCGGCGGCGTCCTGCTGGAGCTGGTGGAAGACGCTCCCCTGGGCGTCTGAAATGCTGATCGTCTCGGTCGATACCTCGGGCCGGAAGGGAAGCATCGCGCTTTGCCGCGGGGATGGCAATAGTTTCGACGTTCTGCAACTGACTTCACTTGAGGGCGGCACCTACTCGGCGCAATTGCTGCCGCGAATCGCGGAGGCGCTCCAGCGGAACAATCTGAACAAGGCAGAAGTCGATGGCTTCGTCGCGGTCTCCGGCCCTGGCTCGTTCACCGGCCTGCGGGTTGGTCTGTCCACGGTGAAGGGGCTTTGCGAAGTGCTGGGCAAGCCGATGGCGACGGTCTCCATGCTGGAGGCCATGGTGCTGACACATGGACGAGGGGGCGAAAGCGCAACCGCTGTGTTGGATGCCGGCCGGGGCGAGATCTACGTCGGTGAATACCGGGTCGGATCGGGCAGCGTCACCCTGGTTCGCGAGTACATTGCGAAGCTGGACGAATTTGTCGCGCAACCGCCGAGCGTCAGCGGCGATCTTCTCACCGTGGACACGACAGTTGTGGAAGTGTTGCAAGCCGCGAACCGCAACATCATCTTGGTCGCGCCAGTCGACGCGGGCGAAATCGGCCGCATCGGCATGCGCAAGCTAGTGTCGGGAGAAACCGCCGACCCCGCCACCATCGACGTCAACTATATCCGCCGGTCCGACGCCGAGATATTTTCAACGGCGAAGAAGACACAGTGCTGATCCGTCGCGCTACTCCAGACGATGTGCCCTTCATCCGCGCGCTCGAACAGCAGACCGAGATTGCGGCACACTGGGCAGAGCGCGAATACGACGCGCTGTTTGCCGCGGAAGCGCCGACCCGACTCGCGCTCGTCGCCATCTCTGAAGAAGAAGGCGATGCCAGCTGCATGATCGGCTTCGCAGTCGCGCGTTGCGCCACCGCCGAATGGGAAATCGAAAACGTCGTTGTCGCCCCGGAACACCGCAATCACGGGGTGGGCATCAAAATAATTCAGGAGCTGCTGCTGGAGGCCCAATCGGCAGGAGCCACTTCTGTGCTATTGGAGGTGCGGGAATCCAATCTAGCCGCCCGCCAACTCTATGAAAATATTGGATTCAGCCAGCAGGGACGGCGAAGGAACTATTACCAAAATCCTACGGAAGACGGACTATTGCTGTCTTTTTCTATTACAAGTCTGAGACAATTTTACCTTGAAGACGAATAAGTCATATGCTAGCGTTTGCATTTTGCATCTCTCTGGAGGTTCACTGGATGGCAACTCAGGTACGCGATCAGCTTCTGGCAAGCAACGATGAATTCCGCCGCTTGGCGGATGAGCATTCGCAATACCAGCAACGCCTCGAAAACTTGATTCAGAAAAAATATCTTTCTGAAGACGAGAAGCTCGAGGAAGTGCGATTGAAGAAGCTGAAGCTCCGCCTGAAGGACCAGATGGAGAGTTTGGAACAGAAGTTCCGGACCGACCACCAGGTCGTTTAGTCAGCCTCAAGCCCTTACTCGCGGCGGTAAAGACCGGATTCTTTGTCGCCCCGCTCTAGCTGTATCCTCCGGCTGAAACCTCGAAGTACCAGCATCCTCGCCGCTATCACTTACAAATACCCTAGACATCACTGACAAACGATGGCCGCGAGGACGAAAATCGCCTCTGTAGCGCGGGAGAGAAGTCCCCAGCCTTTTTCCCACCCACTCCCATCGCGTCCGCACGGCGAGAACAAGACCCTCGAGCTTCTCCCCCCAAGTCCGAGCGCGACCAAGAGAAAAAATCTGAGTGGAGGTCATCATGATCGGCAAACTTACTCTCCCATTCCGCGTGTTCAGCGTTGTCGTCTTTTTGATCTCGTCGACGCTGATTGTCATGTCACAGAACCCCGAGAAGGTGCTGTATTCGTTCACGGGCGGAGCCGACGGAGCACAGCCCCACCAAGCACTAATCTTCGATCAAGCTGGCAACCTTTATGGCACAACCTTTGAGGGCGGTATCTATGGAGCAGGCACCGTCTACCGTCTGAGCCCGAATGGCGACGGCACCTGGAAGCAGACCGTACTTTATAGCTTCACTGGCGGCACTGACGGGGGCTATACCGACTGGGGCAGGCTGGCCTTCGACGTTGCCGGGAATCTCTACGGCGTCACAGTATTTGCTGGCCAGTATGGAAACGGCACGGTCTTCAAGCTGGCCCCGAACCCGGACGGTACCTGGACCGAGAGTGTGCTGCATCAGTTCACCGGTGGAGAAGATGGAACCCAACCACGAACCGTCCCATGGTTCGATGCGGCAGGTAATCTCTACGGTAGCGTCGCATACGGCGGCGCTTATGGGTGTGGCACGATCTACAAACTGACGCCCGGCTCCGGAAACGAATGGACCTACAGCGTGATCCACAACTTCAACGACGATCCCGCCTGCAGCTCGTGGGTCGGCCTGATCCCCGACACGGTCGGCAACCTCTACGGCACAACGCGCAACACCGTCGGAGGGTGCACCAGCCCGCCCCAGGAGTGCGGCACTGTCTTCCAGCTGACGCCCAGTTCGGACGGTACATGGGCCTTCAAAGTAATCCACCAGTTTATTGGTAGCGATGGCTCTGATCCTTCTGTATCCGGGTTGATATTCGACGAAGCGGGTAATCTCTACGGCCTGACCCAATGGGGTGGAAGGTATTCGGCCGGTGTCCTCTTCAAGCTTGCGCCCGGCACGGACGGCAGTTGGGCGTACCAGGTGCTGCATGACTTCAACAGCCCCACAGACGGGGGTTATCCAGCTTCGCAGATGGTCCGCGATGCATTTGGTAGCCTTTATGGCACCGGTAACGTCGGCGGGGCATAGGGGTACGGCACCTTCTTCAAGCTGTCACCTAACTCAGATGGAAGCTGGAGGTTCAGTGTGCTCTACAACTTCACCGGCAGTGACGGAGCATATCCGCTAGGCCTGGTCCGGGACTCTGCTGGCCACATCTTTGGCACCACCATTTCGGGCGGTGCATACGCGAACGGCGTCGTGTACGAGTTGACTCCTATTCCGCCTTGTGCCGTGTGCCGGTAGATTCAAGATCACTGAAATTTCTGCGGCCTCGCGGCGGCCGGCATGCTGGATTTGTGTGCCGGCCTTTTTCCCCGTGCGGGTCACGCTCTGACCCTCCCGGGACAAAGGTAACGCGCCCCGATCCCATCGTCACTCGCCGATGCGCTACGGGTCACTGACAAGCTTTTGCCGCAAGGGCGACAATCGCCTGTGTAGCGCGGGAGAGAAGTCCCGGCCTTTTTCCCACCCACTCCCATCGCGTTCGCCCGGCGAGAACAAGACCCTCTAGAGCGTTTTCATCATAGCTGTACCCGGTATCCGCAGTGCCGGAACCAGGCGGCAGCGTTGTCTGCGGTAATGGTTTTGAGAGCTTCGGTGATGGCCTGATCGAGTGCTTCCGCAGTGCGTGCTTTGGCAGCACGCAGCCCCTGCTTGAGTTTTGACCAAGCCTTTTCGATGGGATTGAAATCCGGGGAGTAGGGCGGCAGGTAGAGTAGTTCGGCCCCGCTGGCGGCGATCAACTCGCGTACGCCTTTGACTTTATGGGCGGACAAATTGTCCATCACCACCACGTCGCCAGCCTGCAGTTTGGGGCCCAGCACCTGCTCCAGGTAGGCGAGAAAGACATCCCCGTCGGTGGCCGACTCGACGGTCATCACCGCCTCCATGCCGCGCAGGCTCATGGCGCCCAACGTGGTCAGTACTTGCCAGTGTCCCTGGGGTGTGGCTTCGGCGATGCGCTGGCCGCGTGGGGCCCGTCCCCACAGCCGCGTCATCTGCGTGGTCACCCCGCTCTCGTCCAGAAAAAACAGCTTCTCCGGCGCTATCGAGCCCAGCTTTTCTGCGAACTCCGCACGCCGCTGCCGGTTCGCTTCCGTGTCCCGCTCCTGCGCATGGAGCGATTTTTTTTACGCCCCAATCCCAATTTTTGCAGCCACAGCCAGAGTAACGATGGGCTCAGCCCCACGCCGCTGGCCTTCTGCATGCGCTCTTGCAGCTCCCACAGTGTTACATCGGCTTGCTGGCCCACCTCCGCCCGCAACTGCTGTTGCACCGTCTCGGTCACCCGGCTGACAGGGCCGTGACGGGACTGCGGGGTACGCTCCATCTGCCCGCTCCGCAGTTGCTGCCTACGGATCTTCTTGACGTAGTCGTAGCTCACCCCGAAGCGCTGAGCCAGCGCCATCTGGCTGATGTTTTCCCGTGCATAGGTCTGTAAAATCCGCCGTCGCAGATCATCAGAAAATGCTTGTCCCATCCGCTTTGCCGCAGAGAACGCCGCCAATGTCAGCTTATGCACAAACCAGCATTTCGGGTATAGCTAACTTGGAACCGCTCTAAGCTCTTTCGCCCCATTCGGGGCTGAATTTTGCGCAATCGTTCCACCGTGCCGACTCAAAACGAGTTCTCACACACCCTCTTTAGCCCGGCGAAATCGGTCGGTGCTGGGAATGGCTTCAGCCACGGTCGGCCGGGGCTAAAGCCCGCTCTTTATTGCGTGGTTTCGGCACGGCTGAAGCCGTGCCCTTCCCACCGTCTTGCGGACATTTCTTTTGCAGGAATCAATAAAGCCCGGCCTAATATCAGACATTTGCGGACGGCCTGAAGGCCGTCCCCTTCAAAGAACCATACTTAATCAGAGTTTCCCTAAGAATTAGCGAAGCAGCTCGCGACCAGCGACACTTTTTGTTCGCCGATCCCGGCTAACACGGTCCCCAATCGCATGTACCCGTTCGCGGGTACTTCGTATGGACACGGGTACCCGGTGAGCGATCCCAACGATCCGGTGTCGCAGCGGCCGACGATCTTCCGCGCATTGAATGCAGCAAGAATTACGTGGCGCTATTACTGCCAGGACGACAGCGTGTTCCTGGCGAATTGGGCGGACTGGAACGATCCGGAGATTCAGGGCAAGGTGCGCAACATCTCGGAGTGGTACAACATTCTGGCCAGTCCGTCAGCTGACCAGGACTTGCCGCAAGTTGTGTTCATTGAGGGGGCGGCCAGCTCTGGGTGCGACGAGCATCCGGGCAACAATGTACAAGAAGGCGCCGCGCGGGTGCAGCAGATTTTGACGGGGCTGCTGACCAGCACGGCGTGACCGGATTCGGTGTTCACGCTGACGTACGACGAAGGCGGAGGACTGTTCGATCACGTGGGACCGGTGCTGGTCACGCCGCTGGACGACATCTTGCCGGTCGATCTGAGTGGTCACACGCAAGGACTGTTTAACGTGACGGGATTGCGCGTGCCGATGGTGGTGGTGTCGCCATGGGTGAAGCCGCCGTCGGTGTCGCACCTGCCGACGGAGTATACGTCGATGCTGAAGTTGATCGAGACGCGGTTTGACGTGCCGGCGCTAACCCAACGCGATGCTACAGCGGACGATATGACGGACCCGACGAACGGGTCCTTCGACTTCAGCACGCCGCACTTGTTGCAAGTGCCAGCGCTGCCGACGCAACCAATGGCACGTGCGACGAGACACTGGAGAGCTCGCCGAATCCGCCACAGTGAGGGGTGGAGCGGCTGGAGGTTGGGTAGGACGAGTGGATACATCATTCCGGAAACGCGCGCGCGCAAAAGGGAAAGGCCTCCGCGAACTGCAATTTGCGGAGGCCGTGTTTGTTGGACAAAAATAATGCGAGGCGTGTGCCTCGCTGGGACGTTACCGCTTTTTCTTCTTGGCGGCTTTCTTCGTGGCTTTCTTCTTAGTTGCCATTGGGTAATTCCTCCTTGTGTAACCTTCTCCCTCGAAGGTTGATTTTTTGACCCAAAATGCCATACCCGCCCAAGATATTGCACGAGCAGTATGTCTAACCCCAGATATTGCGGTTACTGACGCGGAATGTCAACAATAATCTTGCAAAATCTATTGCGCGGTTCTTAATTTGGTGATCCACCCCTCAGCCTTTGAAGCAAAATGTCCGTTCGCGCGCCTCTGAGGTACACTCGCTCCGTCATGCAGCCCGACCCCATCGAGCTCGAAGTCTTCAAGCATCTCTTCCATTCCATCGCAGAGGAAATGGGCGCAGCGCTGCGTCGCACGGCCTTCTCGCCCAACATCAAGGAGCGTCGCGACTACTCCTGCGCGCTCTTCGACGTAGCCGGCAACGCACTTGCCATGGGCGATCACATGCCCGTGCATCTTGGATCGATGCCGCTCTCCGTACGCGCTGCCATTGCGGAGTTGCCCCTCGCGCCCGGCGACGTGGCGATGCTCAACGATCCTTTCCGTGGAGGCACGCATCTCCCCGACATCACCGTCGTCGCTCCCATCTTCGTGCGAAGCGCCCCGCACAAGATGCGACGCACCACGCGCGACGCCTCTCCGCAATTCTTCGTCGCCGCGCGCGCGCATCACGCCGATGTCGGTGGAACCTACGCTGGCTCGATGGGTCCCTGTCGCGAGATTTACCAGGAAGGATTTCGCATTCCGCCGGTGAAGATCGTGCGCGCCGGAACTCTCGATCGCGACATTCTCACGCTGTTGCTCAACAATGTTCGCACTCCCGAAGAACGTGAAGGCGACCTCAGCGCGCAACTCGCCGCGTGTCACACCGGCAGCACGCGGCTGCGCGAGCTTTGCGCGCGTTACGGCATCGCGCGAGTTCAGCGAGCCGCGCACGCGCTGCAGGATTACTCCGAAAGAATGATGCGCGCATTTTTGGCGACGGTGCCTGCGGGTAGCTACGCCGCCGAGGATGTGCTCGACGACGATGGCGTAAGTGACGAGCCTGTCCGCATCGCCGTGCGCATTACGTTTCCCCGCGCAACAAAAGCGGCAAGCAAGAAGCCGCGTCCCGTGCTCATCGACTTCACCGGCAGCTCGCCGCAAGTCGAGGGCAGCATCAACGCCGTCGAAGCCATCACCTATTCGGCATGCTTCTATGTTTTCCGATGCCTGCTCCGCGAAGACGTTCCCGCCACTGCGGGGCTCATGCGTCCCATTCACTTGATCGCGCCCGAGGGAACGGTCGTCAATGCGCGTCCTCCCGCGGCCGTCGCTGGCGGCAATGTCGAGACCTCGCAGCGCATCGTTGATGTGCTCCTGCGCGCGCTGGCTCAGGCGCTGCCCGAGCAAATCCCCGCTGCCTCGTCGGGCACCATGAACAATCTCACCATCGGTGGTATGGACGACCGTCAGGCCGCGCGATCGGGATCACTGCAGCACGTTTCAACAATGTCTGTTGAAGGAATGGCTCTTGGAGGAATGGCTCTTGAAGGAATGGCTCTTGAAGGGGCGCGGCTTCAGGGGCTGCTGAAAAAGTCGGCTAGCGAACCTTTTGTGTCAGGGCACGACTTTAGTCGTGCCGATAAGTCGTTCTCTTCTTGTCATCCCGAGGAGGCCTTCAGGCCGACGAGGGATCTGCGGTTCCGACTTCGAAACCCGGTACCCAGTTCTAGCCTTCCTTTGGCGAGGGCGCGTCCAGCCACTCCCTTCGCCTACTACGAAACCATCGCCGGAGGCTCGGGCGCCAGCGCCACGCGCGATGGCGTCTCGGGCGTGCACACTCACATGACCAACTCGCTCAACACTCCCGCTGAGGCGCTGGAATACAGTTACCCTTTGCGGGTGACGAAGTACGCGCTGCGTCGCGGCTCGCAGGGTGTTAGCTCGAAAGGCGACACCGGCCCAAAATCCAGCCCGCAGGGCGACACAAGCGTAGCCCAGGGCGTAAGCCCTGGGTCGGCTGGCGTAAACACACCCGAGTCCCTTCAGGGACGACACATTCGCAGTGAAGATACCTCGGGCAGCGGCGGTGCAGGCAAGCATCGCGACAGTTTGTCATCACAAGGCCCGGCAGCATCCTTGTCATCCCGAGGAAGCCTGTCGCGGTCATTGTCATCACGAGGAGGCGCACCTCCATCTTTGTCATCACGAGGAGGGCTTCAGCCCGACGAGGGATCTGCTTTCCCCGACAACCGGCAACTGACAACTGACAACTTCCTTCGGCAACTGACAACTGACAACTTTCTTCCCAGCGGTGGTGCAGGCAAGCATCGCGGCGGCGACGGCATCGTGCGCGAAATCGAAGTGCTCACGGACGCCACCGTGACCATCCTCTCCGACCGCCGCAAGTCTCGACCCTACGGTCTTGCCGGCGGTGAACCAGGCGCACCGGGCCGCACCGTGATACTTCGCGCCGACGGTTCCACCGAACTCATGCCCAGCAAGGGCAGCACGCGCTTGCGCCGCGGCGACCGAGTCCGCATCGAAACTCCCGGCGGCGGCGGCTGGGGACCGCCAGCGCACGAAGACGAAGATAGCTCGGATTAGCGTTTTGAAGGGGCACCTTCACAGGTTGCGGAAAGAGTCGCCTCCCGACGGGTTTGTATCAGGGCACGACTTTACAGGCTGCGGAAAAACTCGGTTACGAACGGTTCGTGTCAGGGCACGACTTTAGTCGTGCCGGTAAGTCGTTTATTCTTGATCGGCCGAGCGGACTTTAGTCCGCGAGGCGTAGGCATTTTGGACTTTTTCCGCAGCCTGTTCAGGTGCGCCGATAACGCCCCTTTATTTTGTCATCACGGGTGGGCTTTAGAGCGTGCGTGAGAACCAGACCTGGTATTTGGCGGTGGACTTAGATGGGCGACACTCCAGCGCCGTAGGCGCGGCTCAGTTTAGCCCAGCACGCACCGGGGTCCCCAAGCCGCGCCGCTTTCGCGCGGATTGGGGTGGAGGCAGCCGAAGGCGGAGTGCTGGGTAAAGTGGGAAATAGATCCGAGTCCCGTAGGGACGACAGGAGTTCTCACACACCCTCCCTAGCCCGCGAGGGATCCGCTTTTACTGACAACCGACAACTGACCACTGTCGATAACGGCGTACTCTACGAACGAAGCCGAAACCAGAGCTGAACATATTCACCCAGCGCCGGGGGCGTCGTGGATGGCGATTCTTCAGCGCCAACGGCGCGTCTCAATTTCAGCCCAGGGCAACGCCCTGGGAGACCGACCCACAAGAAATCGAAGCCCTGAAAGGGCGTACCAACCCATGCCACAATCCCTCGCGCGGCTGCATATCCACCTCATCTTCAGCACCAAGAACCGCGAACCCGCCCTGCACAAAAGTGTGCGCGCTTCCTTGCACCGTTACATGGCGACGGTCCTGCAAAACTTGGGCTGCCCTCCCGTCCTCATCAACTCCGTCGCGGACCATGTCCACATCCTCTTTGAACTGGGCCGCACCGTCACGGTCAGCGCCGCCGTGGAACAGGTCAAGAAGATTTCTTCGAAATGGATCAAGACACAGGGAGCCGAATTTGCTGGCTTCGCGTGGCAGGCGGGATATGGGGCATTCGCCGTTTCGGAATCGAATGTTCCCGCCGTGCGTGAATACATCGCCGGCCAGCAGGAGCATCACCGCAAGAAGTCGTTTCAGGAAGAATATCGGGCCTTCCTGCAACGGCATAACGTGCCGTTTGACGAAAAATATTTGTGGGATTAGCGCGCCCTTTCAGGGCTCTCCGAAAGGTGGGTCGCTTTCCCAGGGCGTTGCCCTGGGCTGGCGTTGAATTGCCCCGTTGGGGCTGAAAACGATAACGGCGTACTCTATGAACGAAGCCGAGGACCCAGTGGTTCTCCAGCAGCTTGATGGAGATGTCGCCGTCGGGCAGCAGTTTTACCAGAGCTGAACGGCGTACTCATGAACGAAGCCGAAACCAGGGCTTTGAACAGGTTTACCCAACGTTGAAAGCAGCGGGCTCGGGCGTCGTAGATGGCGATTCTTCAGCGCCAACGGCGCGTCTCAATTTCAGCCCAGGGCAACGCCCTGGGAAATCAGCCCACAAAAATATCGAAGCCCTGAAAGGGCGTACCAACCCTCTATGAACGAAACCCAAACCAGACCCGAATATATTTACCCAGCGTTGAAAGCGGCGGGCTGACGCGTCGGGGATGGCGATTCCTCAGCGCCAACGGGGCGTCGTGGATGGCGATTCTTCAGCGCCAACGGCGCGTCTCAATTTCAGCCCAGGGCAACGCCCTGGGAGACCGGCCCACAAAAATATCGAAGCCCTGAAAGGGCGTACCAACCCATGCCACAATCCCTCGCGCGGCTGAACACGGGAGGGCAGCCCAAGTTTTGCAGGACCGTCGCCATGTAACGGTGCAAGGAAGCGCGCACAGTCTCGTGCACGGCAGGTTCGCGGTTCTTGGTGCTGAAGATGAGGTGGATATGCAGCCGGGGCCCCGCCCCGCGCCGCTTTTGCGCTCGTTGGGTGGTATCTGCACCGCAATCTTCGGGGTTCCCGGCGAGAGCCGACTTTGCTCTCGCTGGGGTGAAAGTCCGTGAAACGCTGACTAGAGCGTGTTTCAAAAACGGTCTTTGAAAGGGCACGGCTTTACAGGCTGCGGAAAAAGTCAGCTACAGACGGTTTGTGTCAGGGCACGACTTTTAGTCGTGCCGATAAGTCTTTTATTTTTGTCATCCCAAACCGACTTTAGTTGGTGAGAGATCTGCTTTTCATACTTTTTCCGCAGCCTCTTCAGCCGTGCCGTTCCGCGCCGCATAAAACTCGGGCTTTTAGCCCCTGAGGGCACAAGCTCCGTCCCTTCGCGCGATTTTTGAAATACGCTCTGGTGAAGGAACCAGGAGACTGGAAGTGGAGCAGTTTCCGCCACTATGCTTTCCGCGAGAACGGAGTGGTGGAGATCGAATCGGAATGGACGGCCAGAGATCGTGAGTTGAAAATGTTCGGTGGGGCAGCCCGAACCTTCCTCAGCCCAGGTTAGCGTCCAAAAGAAGGACGCGAACCTGGGGCACGCATTATAAAAGGGCGCCCCTTTCGCATTAGGCTATGGTTGCTGTGTGAAGCAGTAAACCAAGCCTGAGGAAAGGAACACCCGATGGATAGCATCAAGTATATTGGGCTCGATGTCCACCAGAGCACCATCTCGGTAGCCGTACTCAACGCTGACGGCAAACTGGTGATGCAGTCGGTGATCGCCACCCATGCCGCCACGATTCTCGATTTTCTTCACGGGCTACGTGGGACGTTGCATGTGACCTTGGAAGAAGGAACGCATTCCGCCTGGCTGTACGATCTGCTGGTGCGGCGGGTGGCCAAGTTGGTGGTTTGCAATCCGCGTAAAAATGCCCTGTTGAAGGCGGGCAACAAGAGCGACAGCATCGATGCCCGCAAGCTGGCCGAGCTGCTGCGTGCGGGGCTGTTGTCGCCGGTCTATCACGGGCAGGACAGCACGGCGGCGGTGAAGCATTTGGGGCGCAGTTATGCCGCGCTCACCGAAGACACCACCCGGGTCATGGGCCGATTAAAAGCGCTGTACCGCAGCCAGGCCATTGCCTGTGCCGGCCAGAAGCCGTATGGAACGCGGCATCGGGAAGAGTGGTTAGCGAAGTTGAGCGAGAGCGGGTTGCAGCGCCGCGCCCGACGACTCTACCAGCAACTGGACCTGCTGCAAGAGCTGCGCCGCGAGGCCCGCCGCGATCTGATTCTGGAGTGTCGTAAGCATCACGAGACCAAGTTGCTGCGCACCATTCCGTGGCTGGGTCCGATACGCGTGGCCATGCTGATCGGACGAGTGCAGACGCCGCACCGCTTCCGTACGAAGCGGCAGTTCTGGGCCTACTGTGGCTTGGCCTTGGAAACGCGCAGCAGCGCTGATTATGGCTTCGTCAACGGGCAACTGGAGCGGAAGAAGAAGCCGGTGTTCATTCGTGGATTAAACCTCAACCACAACCACGATCTGAAAAATCTATTTAAGAGTGCAGCCACCACCGCCAGCAGCAGTAACGGGCCTTTTCGCCCGTTCTACGAAAACCTTCTGATAAAGGGGATGAAGCCCGAGTTGGCTCGGCTCACCCTGGCGCGCAAGATCGCCGCCATCACTTTGCATGTCTGGAAGAAGGGAGAAGCGTTCGACGCCGAATATGTGAAGCCACAAGCCGCCTGAGCGCGCAGCTCCGAAAGACTAGACCGGAGTCACTTCCACCATAGTCGATTGGTTCTGCGGGCTCGGGTTCGAGGGTAAGTATCCTGGCCGGGTTAGGCTGCGTGCGCCGCTGGCGCCAAGTCTCACGGGGCACCGTATGCTCCCTCGGACAACCCAACAAAGCCATAGTGCCGCCCGCCAAGGCGGGCGAGTCTCCGATAGAACCATGGTTGGCCAAGGGCCACCGCCCGG
The DNA here is from genome assembly GCA_963794545.1 of uncultured Acidobacteriaceae bacterium. Classification (GTDB taxonomy): domain Bacteria; phylum Acidobacteriota; class Terriglobia; order Terriglobales; family Acidobacteriaceae; genus Bog-257. The sequence continues at coordinate 55,201 of CAWCEH010000003.1, read as the reverse complement.
CTTGCGCAGCTTCAGCACCAACGACGCTGTAGTGTGGACGTGAAAACGACTAGCCAAACCGCGGATCTACGCCACTCGGCAACCCCCAGGGGCTGGATGTCAAAGAACTACATCTTCTCCGGCTAAGGGAGAAGTGTTTTCTCTTGACATCCCCTTTTATAGAACCTGGCCACCTGCCGATGAGGGTGTTTCACTTCGGAACAAACTTCGTGAACGGTGATGAGAGTCACTGCTGTTGAGGAAGTTGGGTGTCACAATAAGTCGAGGCGCCAGCATCGGTGTGAAGAAGTATCGAACGACAATGTTGCTGCAGGGAAGGTGAGTATGGAGTCTGTCAACACCCTAACCACTGTGCCGAAACGTCACCTTCTTTTTCCATTCGCTCTGATGCTTACGACCTTGCTAGGATGTTCCAACAACGCCGCGCCGAGGCCTACTCCCGTGGCTCACGACACCTCAGCTACCGCTACACAGCCGAAGCTGCCCTGTCCAATTAAGTTGACGAAGTCGCGAATAGTTCACAATACCGAGGAAGATGTATATCTCACCGCCGTTAACATATCCGACTCGGATATCACCGCGATAGCGTTCGGGGTTGCCCACACGGATAAATTTGGCGACACGTGGACGCCGTATAAAACTAATTTGACATCGGAGGACACTATCAAGCGAGGTCACTCCCGGTCGATGCACTGGGAAGTGCTGATGGAGACGCCAGAGACCTTTGCCCACAAACTCAAACCTAATAGCTCGGAGTTATATGTGACCAAGGTCGCATTTGCCGACGGGCGGGTTATAGACATTACGGGTCTTGACGGTTGTGACTTTAGCTTCTGAAGCCTGGTGCCCAGGTTCGCCCTTCTGTTGGGCTAACCTGGGATCACTGCACCCTTAACCTGACCCGAAGTTTACACCGACCTTAGCCACACCACTGACCACTGTCACTATGCTGAGATTCCTCTTCTGGAATCTAAACCGGACCGACTTGCACGGCTTCGTCAGTCGCCTGGCCCATCAGGAGAAGGTCGACGTCCTCATCTTGGCCGAGTGTCCCACAGACCCTGCCCTGCTTCTACAGACACTCACCGCCGACTCACCCAACCCCTGCCCGTTACCAAATCGTCTTAAGGTGCGCGGCGCGGATGCGCTTGTCACGGCTGATAACCGGCACATCGAAATAAACGGCAGTGGCCGCCACCACACGATCTGGCATATCCGGGACTTCGGCGCGTGAGACCTCGCGCATCGCTTGAACAATGGCAGACGTAAAAACTGCTTCTGTGAAAACATGCTCGGGGTCGGCCAGTGCTTGGGTCAGTTCTTCATACGCCGAGGGCGGCAGACGGTTCTTTTCGACCAGATAAACCACCTCAGCCAGGCTTATCGTCGAAATCGCAATCTTGCGTCTTGCGGTCGCGGCTTCACTGATAAAGGTTCCAGCGGTACCGGACAGTCTGGCGTCGTCGAATAAATGCCAAAGGGCCGTATGGGTATCGGCAACGGCAGCGATCATCAATAGTCTTCGCCAAAGTTCCGGAACATCTCGGCCCGGTTGGCGTCGATTTCCTCGGCAGATGGAGCCTGCCCGTATTTCGCGAACATGCCGCGACCCGTCTTGAACGGAGCACCCGACGATTGCGCTTCGAGTGAGGACGCGAGGTCACGTTCAAGAATCTCACGCACGTAACCATCGGCGGAAACGCCATGTGCGTTGGCTTGCACCTTCAGGGCCGCTTCAAGCTTCTCTGGAAGTTCAATCGTCATGGCTGATTTCCTTTCTCTATGACCAATTGTAGCGGTTTGCCTCGCGCCGTCAAATGGGGCCCCGGTAGTTTAAACTGACAACTGACCATCCCCCCAATGCCGAACTTCCTCTTCTGGAATCTGAACCGGACCGACTTGCACGGCTTCGTCAGTCGCCTGGCGCATCAGGAGAAGGTCGACGTCCTCATCCTGGCCGAGTGTCCCACGGACCCGGCCCTGCTTCTACAGACACTCAACGCCGACTCGTCCGACTACCAGTACGCTGCTGGCAACTGCGGCCACCTGCTTTTCTTCACCCGCTTCGAGTCCAGTTTGTTGACGCCGCTGTTTGAGAGCCATCGCGTCTCGATTCGCCAGCTAACGCTACCGGGGCGGAAGAGCATCCTGGTCGCCGCCGCCCATCTCCCCGCCAAGATGAACTTTTCCGAGGAGAGCCAGCTGGTTGAGTCCGTGCACCTGGCGCAAAGCATCGACGAGGTCGAGACCATCGTTGGTCATCAGCGCACCATTCTGCTGGGCGATCTCAACATGAACCCCTTTGAGGCGGGCATGATCATCGCCGGCGGCCTGCACGCCGTCATGAGCCGTCGCATCGCCGAGCGCAAGACCCGCACTCATACAGCGCCAGAGATACAAGTTCTTCTACAATCCCATGTGGAACCATTTCGGCGACCGTGGCGAGACCTGCGGCACGTTTTACTTCGAGGGCGCCGAGCACCTTTGCTATTACTGGAACCTGTTTGACCAGGTGTTGCTGCGCCCCGATCTGCTCAAGGGCTTCGCTCCGGAGAACGTGCGCATCCCTACTTTGATCGGTGATTATCCACTGTTGCTGGACGACGGCCGGCCCGACAAAGACACGCTGTCGGACCATCTGCCGGTGCTGCTGGAATTGAATTTCTGATGGAGGTGGTATGACGACTGAAATTCATTTTGACGATCTTTGGCCCGAGAACATTGCCGACTCCAACCTGACCACGCCGGTCACGGTTCTCAAGGAACAGGCCGCGCTTCTTGGCGAGAAAACCCGCCAGTTGGTGAAGGGTGAAGTCGTAACTCAAACTAGCGGCAATCTGTTTGTTCACTACTTCTACATCGTCGCTCCAACCCTTAGCTACAAGTTCGAATTGTTCACCCTCTCCCACGGCGTCAACTTCTATCCTTTGGTTATGAGGTATCTGAACGACACGATCTCGCTCCCCTCCGAGAGCGCATTCAAAGACAAGCTTAAGGAAATCTTTGCCGCGCCGCACACCCTCAACGTCGTGCACTCAATCCTTGCGCAGGTCCGCTCCTGAACCGTCTCGCGGGCGGAGGGCGGTCCGGCTACACGAATCCCGACGGTCGCATTTCATCACCTTCGGCGGCCCTTCCTCAGCCCAGGTGGGTGCCCAAACACGGACGCGAACCCGGGACATCAGGCGGCGGCTGATTCGACCACACGGGAGACGCGCCTTTGTCCCCACCGGCTGAAACTCCTTTTTCCTCGGCACGAATTAGCTTGCCAAATTACAGGACCGTATTACTATCCCTTCACGGGAATTCTGGGTCTGCTCCCTCTCGGCGCACCTCAGGACCCGCCTATTGCCCTCACTTCCAACAACCTTACGAGGGGTAAGAAAATGAGTGCATCTAGCTCCCTAGCTCCCACACTGTCCACCCTCTTCTTCTTGACAGTTTCCGGCCTATCGCTGACCGCGATGTTGCTAGCCGTCCAACAGCTGTGGAAACGGCATGCGCCTTTTGTCGCAGCCGGCAGTGTCATGTTGGCGCTCTGTTTTCTGGCGCTTCCTGCCGCGCAGGCGACCGACCGCATCATCATCAACGGCGATGGTTGCCAGGTAACCGAGGAGGATGCCATCGGCATTTTCCTGAGCAGCGATCTGTATCTGCGCGTCGACTACCCCAATACGAGTTGGCGGTTCGGCTTACGAAATCTGGGTATGAAGGGCCTCAACATAGTCGATGTTGCCCTACAGGGGGCCCAGTTCACCTCCAAGCAATACATCGTCAAGCGCGCAGGCATGGCGGACATGTTTGTTCCTTACGACGATCGCAGCCATACCTACTACGACATGTCGTTTGGCGATAACCGGCTGGACCAAATTGATCCCGCCGACCTGCCTTCGCAGAACGGCGCCCTCGTCTTCTTCCGGACATTGATGGGCGGCCACTACGTGCGCGACACCGTACCCAAAATCGCGGTCGAATGCCGCGACGCCGGAATGGGATGGTTGTGCAAGGAGCCGGGTAGCCACATGCGCCGGCGCATTCACGAGGTTGTGGTCTGGGCCGTGTACGACGCCTTCAACTACGACTACATCATCGAATACACCTTCCGCGAGGACGGTGGCATCAACTTCCGGGTTGGCGCTACCGGCTTCAACCTTCCCGGCGGTACATCCAAGCCCCACGTGCATAACGGAATCTGGCGGGTGAGCACCAAGCTCTTCGATCGGCTTGATAACCAGGCGGTCGAGTGGGTCCACGTCGAGGATTCCCAGGGTTATATCGCCACTGATTCCGAGCTGCCCATTCCCAACGAGGAAAGCTATGACTGGGAGCCGCCGAAGTTCAGCAGCATCATTGTCCAAAGTTCAACTCAAACCAACGACTATGGACATCTCATGGGCTACGAATTTTTCCCCGACGATCGCACCGGCACTGGCCGATTTTCCACCCGTCCTCAGGACCATGAGATGTGGACCCAGCATGACCAGTATTTGACCAATGACGATCCGGGTGAAGACGGCACCGGCTCGGGCACCAACAACTGGCTCTACACCTGGTATTCTCCGGACAATTATCTGCTGACCTATCTCAATGGCGAACCGATCGGCGGGACCGGCGACGGCGTCGTGCTGTGGTATACCGGGTCCGTGCACCACGAGCCCACCGACGCTGACAATCAGATGGGCTCCGGCGGCCGCACCGGTATCACTCTCATGCACTGGAGCGGTTTCGATATGGTGCCGCACAATTTGTTTGACTACAACCCGCTCGGCGGTCCGCCCAATTGCGGCCAGTGAGCGGTGCTTCCTTGATCACGGGCCGGCGCTCACTTGCCGGCCCTGTCGACGCCGCGTGCCCCACGCACGGCGGTTTTGAGGGTAGTTCCGTAATTTCGCCCGCAACCGATTTCTCATTCACCAGCGTTTCAGGCGAAAAGGCAGCCCCACATCGAGAAGTGTTTGATCAGGGAACTGCTGTAGGTTTGTTGATCTTGGGATACAGGAGGCTGCACTTGACACTAACCTATGCTGCGCCTACCGTGAAGGACATGGATGTTATCCCCATCAAGCCCGAACGCAAGGCGCAGCTCGAAGAATACGCGCAGCGTCGTGGGCAAGACCATGCCTCCGCCCTGGATGACGCTTTGGCCGAATATCTGGAATGGGAGCGTCAGGATTTTGAGCAAGCCGTTGAAGGCATCCGGCAGGGCTATGAGGACGTGAAAGCCGGACGAACCCAGCCCGTCGAGGAAGCATTTGAAGAGCTACGCCTGAAGCATGGCCTTCCGCGTTAGGGCAGTTCCACTCCGGGCGTGTTGGGCAACGGGTGGAGCACGCCTTTCAGGCGTGGACAACTACCGCCAGTTACTGATCGCGCTTTAGCGCCTGAGGTAATGTTCTGTTACCTCAGCGGCTAAAGAGGCTGCTGAAAAAGTCGGCGCTAGGTTGCTTTGAAGGGGCGCACCTTCAGAGCCTGCCCTGAGCTTGCCGAAGGGTGCGCCGTTGTAAACCCTTTATTTTTTGTCATTCCGAGGGGCTTCAGAGGGTGTGTGAGAACTCGTTTTGAGTCGGCACGGTGGAACGATTGCGCAAAATTCAGCCCCGAATGGGGCGAAAGAGCTTAGCCCAGCGCTTCAGCGCTGGGTAGAGTGGAAAATAATACCGAGTCCCGTAGGGACAGCACACTTCTCACACACGCTCTTCAGCCCCGAGGAATCTGCGGTTTCTCTCCCTGTGCAATGACTTTTTCAGCAGCCTCTAAAGCCGATTCAACCTGAATCCTAGTCTGCACCGCTGAAGTGGTGCTCCACCCGAACACCAACTCAGATTCTGCTCTAGAATCGAGGGGACGACTCCCGCGCCACACGGAGACGAACTTTCTATGCCCGGCATTGACCATCTTTACCTCGACGAAGCCTTCCGCAGTCTGCGCGGGCACAAGCGTCTCGCCGATGACGCTATCGCCCAGCTCACCGAGGAGCAGTTCTTTGCTGCGCCCGACGCTGAGTCCAACAGTGTCGCCGTCATCGTGAAGCACATGGCGGGCAACATGCGCTCGCGCTTTACCGGCTTCCTCACCACTGACGGCGAGAAACCCGACCGCAACCGTGACCGCGAATTTGTCATGCACGCCGACGCCAAGCGCGACGAAGTGCTCATCTCGTGGGAGCAGAATTGGCAACTGGTTTTCGAAACGCTCAACTCGCTTCAGCCTGACGACTTGGGTCGCACGGTCACCATTCGCGGTGAGCCCCATTCGGTGCTACAGGCCATCAATCGACAGGTCGCTCACTACGCGTATCACGTAGGACAGATCGTGTACGTCGCAAAACATTGGAAGGGCGCGGAGTGGAAATCGCTCAGCGTCCCCAAAGGTCAAAGCGAGCGGTACAACGCGAAAATGTTGGACAAACGCGGGAAGTAACTGGCAGAACGAGTTGCTTGGGTTTCGCTTGCTGGTCTGATCCAAGGCTCAGTGGGCGAGCTGCCTCATTTTGTCTTCGAGCGCTGCCACTCGCTCGACAATCTCTTTGACTTCCATCGATTTGCGCAGCAGAAAGCCCAGATCGTCAATGCGCTGGTCCATGTGATGCATCAGTTCCTGATGACGCTGGTCGGCTCTCCGCTCGACATCGCCAAACTTCTTGTCGATAACCTCGAGTTGCTTCTCTACCGCGTCAAGACGGACAGACAGCGCCCGCAGCTCAGGCGCGATCAAGTCCTGCATCACCTTGCGGGCATCTTCAATGACGCTCATGGCTATATCTTATCAAATGAAGAAATGCCACACTGTTCCGCGATAGTGTCGTTTGCGAACTATCTTGGAGCCCCGTAGGGAAGGCACCGATTCTTCGCCACAGCGGCGACAACATCGCGCGACCGCCTATAATATTGATCTGGAGGCCGCACTCGTGAGAGGAAAACTATCCGGCTGGGCTATCTTCCTCGCGGTCCTTCTTCTTCTCAGTTTCACCGCCACTCCCAGCTTCAAATATTCGCGAACGGCCGATCTTACTCTGATCGCCGTGCGCTTCTCACTTGTGATCCTGCTCTCGATTTTGTTCGTGCGCGAGAAATGGAAACACCGCAACGACGCCGACCATGCGCAAACCAAGCCCGGTGCGAACGACACCATCCTGCAACGCTTCCGGCGCTGGTACTACGATGAGCAGAAAGCTCCCAACTGAGTGTCACCGAAATCCTGCCCCGCTCATCGGAATAAAATTCACCACCGAGACACCGAGATCACGGAGAGGAATCTGTAACCTGAAGGGATGGCGCAGGTGGTAAACTGCCGCCGAGCGATCTCTGGAGGCAAGACTTGAAAGCGCCGACGCTTTATCGAATCGCTTCTATTCTCTTGCTGCTTTTTGACGTCGGACATACGCTTGGTTTTCGCCAGTCCGATCCCAAATGGGGAGTGGACGCTCTTCTCGCCTCAATGCGGTCAATTCATTTCGACGTGCAAGGGTTTAGCCGGACTTATTGGGACCTCTTTGTTGGGGCCGGATTCTTCGTCTCGGTGTTTCTGGGCGTGCGGAAACACTAACGGCGGAACCGCTCTAGTGCCGCTGCGAATACGGGCCTTCAGAGACTGTGTCGCGACCTCCTATCGGTTTGCAGCCGTGGGACGACGCGGGCAAAATCCAGCCCCCAATGGGGCGAAAGAGCTTAGCCCAGCGCTTCAGCGCTGGGGAAAGTGGGAAATGAGACCGAGTCCCGTAGGGACGGCAGAGGTTGCGACACCGTCTCTTCAGGCCCGCGTATACGGCAAGAAGAAAACTGCTTAAGCGCGGAGGTCGTCGACCTCAGCGGCTTAAGCCAGGCCTTTGGGCGTTGCGAACGCGGCGCTGAAGCTCCGCGCTACCCGAGCAAACCGGACACATCAATTGCGGAACTGCTCTAGCAGCTTCAAAGGGGGGCGCGCGACGGGTGGGTGGATAGAACGTCCGCTGGGGGGTAGTCGGCCTGATTTCCATAGCGCCACGGTTGTTGATCACAATGGCTGGTGACCCCAATCATCGACGACTTGCATATCAGGGACGTACCGTTTTGAAATAGACGAATGACGGTAGTCCGCAGGATTCGCCGGAAAGCTCCCCGAACTCTGCGGGCTTTTGGGAGTTCCGTATGTCCAGTCCAGACCCTCAGCCTCCCTTTACTCGCCGATCTGAGAGAGAGAGCATCTGCATGTCCTGCTTTCTCACGATCCGAACCGACACCTATACTCCGCTCGAAGTGGCAGAGGATATTCACGCAGACGTCTGTCTCGTGAGGCCCAACTCCCCTGTGCTTTATGCCCTGTTATAAGGACCGGCAGGGGCTGCGACCGGCTTGACTGTTTGCAGATGACAGTCCCCTCGCAGCCCTTGCTGGGCAATCCCCCTCGCTCTGTCATCCTGAGCGGAGAGAGCACAGCGAACGCAGCCGAAGGATCTGCGGTTTCTTCGCCCCGTTATAGCGGCGCGCCGCCTAGGTGTCCCATTCTTCGCCCGCTTTTGGCGAAAGGGTGGGAGGCGGGTATCCATCTCCTCACGTGTTAAACTTGACGGTTTGCCCACCGCTTTCTAATCACACTGGGCCGACGTAACGCGCGGTCGCCTCATCCTTTCGCCTTCTTTCCGCGAAGGGTGGGAACCGAACCCAAGAGCCATCCTTATGTCGAATACCATGTTTGCTGTCGTTAAGCCCACGTCCGCACCGGGCACGGAAATCCGCGAAGTTCCTATACCGCAATATGGCCCATCCGACGTTCTGGTCAAGGTCAAGATGGCATCCATCTGCGGCACCGACTTGCACATTTACCAATGGGACCAGTGGGCGCAGCGCCGCATTCATCCGCCGCTGATTCCCGGCCACGAGTTCTGCGGCACCGTCGAAGCCGTCGGCGACGAGGTCACTAGCGTCAAGGAAGGCGACTTCGTCTCCGCCGAGATGCACGTCGCCTGCGGCAAGTGCCTGCAATGCCGCATTGGCGAGGCGCACATCTGCCAGCACGTGAAGATCATTGGCGTCGACACCAACGGCGCATTCGCCGAGTACGTTGTCATTCCCGAGTCGAATATCTGGAAGCTCGATCCTTCCATCCTGCCGGAGTACGCGTCCATTCTCGATCCGCTGGGCAACGCGGTGCACACCGTGCTGGCGGGCGAGATTGCTGCCAAGAGCGTGGCCATCACCGGTTGCGGCCCCATCGGCCTGTTCTCCATCGCCGTGGCGCGCGCCTGCGGAGCCACCCAGATCTACGCGCTCGAAGTCAACGAACATCGCCGCAAGATCGCCAGGCAGATGAAGCCCGACTTCGTCCTCGATCCCACCAAGGACGACGTCTACCGGACCGTAATGGACAACACCGGCGGCACCGGCGTCGACGTCGTGCTGGAGATGGCCGGCCGCACCGAAGCCATCCGAACAGGATTCAAGATTCTGCGTCTTGGTGGCCGCATGTCCCTCCTCGGAATTCCCTCCAAGCCAGTCGAACTCAACCTCGCGGAAGAAGTCATCTTCAAGGGCGCGACCGTGCAGGGTATCAACGGCCGCCGCATGTATCAGACCTGGTATCAGATGACCGCGCTGCTCAAGGCCAACAAGCTCGACCTGCATCCCGTCATCACCAATCGCATCGCAATGAAGGATTTCGCCTCCGGCATGGAGCTCCTGAAAACCGGCGAGGCCAGCAAGATTCTGGTGTATCCCAACGGGACGAAATAGGGCGAAGCACACGGGACTATTGCGTAGTACGAAACCACGCTCCGCCTTAAGCGGTCGTTGAAGCCACCGCTGGCGCGTCAGGTGGCGGCAGTTTATTGGCCCGGGCCATCCAGCCACGGTCGAACGCCATTAGCTTGGGATTCTTCGCTTCCAGGAATTTGTAATGGCTGACCACCAAGCCCACGACCGCAGAGAGAAATGAACCCGGGTTGGCGGCGTTGATGGCCACTACGGTCATCGGCCCCATATCGCCGTCGACATTCGCGTCCTGGAATCCCAATGCATGCTGCGCGATCCTGACTGCTGGAACGAGACCAAGGTTCACATGCATGTCGAACAACTTCGTGGCCACCTGCTGCGAAGCGAGGTTCGCGTACAGAACCTTGTTCCAGTAGTTCGACAGGTAGAACGATATGGCCTGGTCGCGGGTGATGCTTCGGATGTCGACGCCGGGCATCTCGCGTTGCAGGATGCCGAAATTCGTCGCGCCTCCCGGATCGTTCGGATTGTTGGTAAAGCCGCCTTCATTGAGCAGTACGTATTGAACCGCGGGAAGAAACTCAGCCATTGCGTTCTCCATCCTATGAGTTAGCGAACGATCCATCCGTTGGCAGGCAACCGCCGTCCATGTCCCATGTCTCGCCGTCGCGCGGCCGATCTGACTTCATGGTTGCGTACTGGTCGGAAAGGCCATACATCCAGCCAGAAATTGCCAGAACCACCGGTTCTTCAAATGAAGTATTGGTCCCAAGCGTCGTGCCCACTAGTGTAGCCATTCCCGGGACATCGAGTTGCGTTATATTTGCGGATGCTACCGCCGTTTTCGCGTCGTCGTCGCTCAGGGTTGCAATGACTCCGGCAGTCGTCTTCAGGGCATCTCGCACCGTCTCATCTCCGTCGACCAGCAGGACCGTCGGATCGAGGAAAGAGTACAGACTCCCGGAATTGTTTTCGATGGCGGTCGAAATGGCCCCGCTGTCGGCATCGGCGGAGAGGACAACCAAAACTTGCTGCATACCATAGACTCCTAAGGATTACAGGCCAGCTCAAGGCTCGAGGACATCGAGAGTGCCGTTGTTGTTTCGATCGACCCAGCCCAAGTGTCCGGGTGTGGCGGGACACATCGCCTCTTTGTTGTTCTTCATCAGGCAATCGACCGAACTTGTATTGGAGACCTCGCAATTGCTGTTTGCGATCTGCAGATGTCCAGCGTTGGCGGTGACGCTGCACTTGCTATCCGCATACTCGTCCGGAGCTCCGAAGATGTGACTGCTTTCATGCGCGACAACACGGTCGATATTCGCTTTACCCCATCCGGCCGCCCCAGTGTTGCGGAAACCGCCGGCATTGGCAGCCGTCTGGTCGGCCAGCCATGGGTAGCACATCGTAACTCTTCCCAGAGATTGATCCGCGTAGGCCATCCACTTGGCCATGTACTTCGTGAAGAAAACGACGTAGGCAGCGTCGGGGGTGGCAACAGTCCAGGATTTCGCCATGAGCTTCTGTACATACTGCGAGATCCCCGCCTGTCCGGATGAGAGTCCAAGAGCTTGCAACGCTGGGTCGCGCCACACTTTCTCGCGCCTTTCGTACTGGTCAGATGTGTTGGCTTCGGATCCTTTTGCGGGAGGCGCCGGCACCGACGACGGATCGAGGTCCAGCTTCACCGTGTCGATCTGCGCCATGAAGAACAAGGGAACTTTCGTTCCACCAGCAGTAGCTACGCCTTTTAGGCGGTAGAGAACGTCGAAGGCCTGCGATACTTCCACGGCGACGGTCAACTTCTCTCCGGCAGTGAACTCCGCCTCGCTCCCGGCCTTTCCGTCGACAATGACAATGCCTACAGCGATATTGCCCACCATGAAATCGCGCATCGCTCCTCCACTTCAGCGCCACTCGAACGTCTGTTTGCCGCGCAAGCTAGGCGCCTGGAGTTCCTGTGCCGCTCCCGCCGCTGGTTGGGGCTGTTCCCGCAGTATCGCCAGCAGCACCGCCGGTACTTGCCGGAGCACCAGAAGAGGTCGTCGTATTTCCAGTCGACGTGCTTTTTGAGGCCGCACTACCTGGATCGCCATTCGGCGGTAGCGCAGGCATTCTTTGCAGCAACCAGCCGATGATCTGAATGCCGTCGTGCGATAGTTTGTTATCCACAATCGCAGAATCCACCTTAAACGGCCCAAACCCAGTCGCGTTTTTGGCCGCCGCAATATCGTCGGCTGACCAGCTTGCCTCGATACTAAGCTTCCTAACCGCTACAAACCCGATCGGCAACAACGAAAACTTCAAATCGCTGCCACTACCGGAGGTTAACTGTCCCTGCCCTACCGACGGAATGTACCAGCGGTTATCACCGACAAAAGCATCGATATACCAAGGACGCTGGATCTTCACTAAGCTATAAGCAAACGAGATGGAAATGCTCTTAGTGGTTGTGGGCTGAGTAGGAGCGCTGTTTGCTAAGGTTCGCGCCACCAGTACTCTGTTGCTAACATTCAGGGAATAAAACTGTTGATGAAAGGCACTGGCCGGAGCAGCTACATTGGCAACCGCCGGAGTACCCACTTTATGCAACATGGCTACATTCATGGCCGCATGCGCTTGCCCGGCATTAGCGGGAGCCATAGCGACGGCAAAGCCCGGGTGAAACGCGGCCATGTGCATTACTTGTCCGGGAGGCGCAGCAATGGCACTTGGTTGCGCCGGAGCCAAGACAAGACTCCAGAGCTGATTGTCGTTCCCGGTCGGTTTCTGCGGCCACGCATCGAGTCGCGTACCGGCGGCTGTGGATGCACCCATAATGTCAATCACGTTGCCGTTCAGCTTACTCTTGATGAAGTAATGGCCCGAGCCCGCAGGATCCGGAACCAGCTCCCAGAGTTGGTTGTCAGTCCCGGTTGATTTCTGTGGCCACGCGTCGAGCTGCGCACCAGCTTGCGTGGACGCACCCACAATATCAATCACGTTGCCGTTCAGCTTGCTCTTGATGAAGTAATAACCTGAGCCCGCAGCATCCGGGACTAAGTCCCAAATCTGGTTGTCAGTCCCGGTCTGCTTCTGAGGCCATGCATTGAGCGGCGCCCCCGCCTGCGTGGACGCACCCACAATGTCAATCACATTGCCGCTCAACTTACTCTTGATGAAGAGGTGTGTGTTAACGTAATTCGGCCCCGGTGGCTTTGCTGCCGCTCCAGCCTGGCCCGCTTGCAAAGCTTTTTGCAGCATGACATCGTCAACCTTCAGTTTCCATAGCTGAACTTGCGGGGTATTCGGTGTAGTCGTTGTCGTAGATTCGCTAACCTGAAACGACTTGTTCGTCCATAGATCATCCCGCGATTTGTCGTACCAACTCTCAGGCCAAGCCAGCGATGGCTTGTACTCAGCCTGTGTCTTAAGAGATTCCGCAACGATGTTAGTCCACTGTTTGTTTGCGTCCGCCTTTAGCTGGCTGAAGGAACTGATGATTGCACTTGTAGTTTGATCGTCCATACCCTCCGGGATGTATGGAAGCGAGGGGCTCAGCAACCGATAGAAATATTGCTCATCAATTCCGTTCTGGGACAAAAAAATATTTGATCCATCGTCCTGTTCAACGGGAACCTGGTTCACAAGCTCCGAGAACACCTCTCTCGCCAAAGCCGGCGAATATCCAAGGTCAGGAGAGATGGGATTGATAAAATCCTGATCCGATATAACGGAACCGAACTTATCAAACCGAAACAGCACTGAACTTCCGGCATCAGCCTTGAACTGATTTATAAAGAAGTCATTCAACGTTTGGTGTATCGAGTCGAGTGATAATGCCATTTGGATGCCCTTTCCACCATGGTGCGCGAGTGGGAGAAGCTGGAGATCAGCTTCTCCCGCCCGCTCGCCTTCTTGTGACTTTCTTAGCTTCCCGTTGTTCCGGTACCGCCTGCCGAAGCGGCGCCGGCAGCCGGGGTTTTTCCGGTGGTGTCAGATGGCTTCTTCAAGAATTCGCTTGAATCATGCCCAGGAGACGCCGGATTTATGGCGGAGACACACCCGATCAGTTGGATGCCCTCCACACAGAGCCCTTGCCCTTCATCGGTAGCCGAGAAATCTTGGCTCCCCTTGTGATTGCTGTAATGGCCCTGGACAGCGAAAGGTCCGTAACCGACGGACGCACCTCCTGACGTGCTTTCTGACATTTGGGCGAAGTCGGACTGATAGCTGTCCCACTTGATCCTCAAGTTCTTGATGAGTATCAGGCTTGTAACCACCGATGGAAAAAACGTAGGCTCGATGTTCCCTTTGGGCAGTTCCTGGCCCATGGTGCCGTCCGATATGCACTTCTTTTTGTAATCTCCCATAAGGAACCAGTTCGGCAGATTCAGCAGGGAGGTATCCAGCCAGGGCCTCTTGATATCGACCGAACAATATTCAAAAGATACGTCAAGGTTGCTGGTTTGTATCTTCATCGAGCTTTGCTGTTCGCAGTGATCAAAGTTTGCCTTCGCGCTCCAGAACCCGACGTTGAAACCGCCGCCACCACCGTAAGACGTTGACGATTCCTGGTAGTGGCTCTCAGAGTGGAAATCGTTGCTGGAGTAATCGTTCCACCCGTCGTCATTGTCTTTGTCGTACCAGGAATTGGGAAGCATGATGGTATAGGGAAGCTCGCCGATACTCATGAACTCGTTTAAACTGTTGATGTACGTTTTCTTGGCGCGTCCAATGAGCGCAATAGCTGGGTCGGTGCCTTGAGCCGCAAGAATCGCAAGAGCATTTTCAATCTCATTCTTGAATCCCAGCCCTACCCACCTGTCCATTGCTTCATCTGCGTCATCTTGATAAGGCACGCCATCAATTCCCCAATTCTGAAGCTTCATGGGATCGGTAAATGCATTCGCGTAGGCCCTATTCCAAGCTTTCTTCTTGTCCTTCCACGCTTCCTCGTATTGCATATAGGCCTGATAGTGCGGGGTCACATTGCCGTCCTTGTCTTGCAATAATGCGGTCGCATCTGCATAGGCCTTCTGCATGGCATCGTTCAACACCACATTGGCCGGTATTCCGTTGGCGCCGGTGATAATGGCCCACCAGGAATCGCTTACCTTGCTCGAACGAAGGCATCACTGAATACTGATTGTTCATCCTCAATTTGTCGTCGACCAGGAGAAACGTATTCAGATAGCTCTGCATCGATTTCGCTATATTGGCGCTGAAGATCGTGTTTTCGGACAGTTGCCCGCTGCCAGTCTTCGGAGCCGTGGCGGGATCGGCAGGATCGGTCTTTGGGATGTCTTTCTGGAGATTTACTCCCAGAGGTGACCAGGGATTGGCAAAATCATCCCCATGGATGGGGAGACCTACACTTCGAAAGGCGACAAAATAACCCTCCTGCATCTTGTTGGTTTGTGGATCCAGTCCTACAGATTTCAACTCCAAGTCTTTCAAGATTTTGAAAACATCGGGCGGCATAGTTAATCTCCTTATGGTTGTTAATCGAATGGTGGAACGACACATCCCTGCGCGACTCCAATGGGCCGTGAAGGGGGCCGAGGATCAAAATTCCTGCACTTTGATGGAGCGTACCCGGCGACGTTGCTCCTAACGGTCACCGCCGGTTCTACATGATTTACTAAAGCGTCAAAGATCGCGAGTCCTGATACGGATTCGCCGTGCGCGTTTTGTTGTTACTAGCGCCTCTCTATGGATAGACCGAGGACTTCAGCGCTAGACCGCGACGAAGCGCATCTTCATGTTGATAAGTCGGATCGCCCCACCGTCTACGTCCTCAGCTTTTGGCGCACGGCAGGTACGGTCTAACCGCTTAATTCGCGACGGCACCCGTGCAGAGGACTACAGCGCATTTCAGCGCAACGGAGATCAGATGTGGCGGCACATTAGCATCGAATCTGCGCTAGGTCAAGCACTAAATGCCTGCATTCCTTACCCCACGATTACAGCTCCGATTGCCACCCAAATCAGTGGACTCGCTTCCGACAGCCAGCCCCGGCGACTCTCAAATACTGTAGTTCCACCCCGCCAGGAAGTTTTCCTCTAACCGGACCGGCCGCCCCCGCAATTGCGGCGTCTGCGAAGGCGTGCTATAGGTTGACACGTACCCCGCGACTCCCTTTTGCAAAGCAGCCAGCAGGTCCGTATGGCTGATCTGAAAGTTGGACTGGTTAACAGCGTCCAGCATCGCCTTGGTGAAGAAACCATGGCCCAGTTCGGAGCGTTCTTCCGACTCTTCGCCGTAGTCGCAGGCGCTCAGCAAAGTTGCCCTGGCATCGTTCGGATTGTCCTTGGACGTGTCCACCGACATCGTGCAAACTCCCTTGTCGGGCAACTGCAGATTAGACACGTTATTGTCCAAGGCGCTAGGGTCCGGCAAGCAAATCCAGGGGACAATCGCACTGCAACTATTGCGAAACGCCTCGGCCGAAGCGCTGTCCCACACAAATGCCCGCGAGTCTGGCGATAAGTACATCCCCCCGGAATTGCAGCTGTCGAGTACCAGGGTAAAGTTGATGAAGTCGGGCTGCAGCGCTTGCGCAATATTGGCGATTTGCGAGCTTATGACCAACTGTCCATCGTAAGGGACAATGGCCTCGTAATAACGCGTAGTGGCATCGCCAGGATTCTCGGGCAGCCTACCTCCGTGCCCTGAAAAATAAAAGCACACTACATCTCCTGCCTGGCTCTTCGCCAGCAAACCGCTAATTCCGGACAGGATCGCTTGCGATGTCGCCTGGCTGTCCTGCAGTACCGTGACCTCATCGAAGATGAAGGCATCTTTCAATAATTGAGAAAAGTCGTTGGCGTCGGCTAAACACCAGTGAAGGTTGGGCGCGGTAAGCGTCAAGCTGCCGATCGTCACCCCGCCATTCCAGGTCGAATAGTCGTTCACCGCTGCAACAAGGGCTCTTTTTGCCATAACAATTTTCCTTTACATTCTTCGACAACTGGAGGCTTCGACACCGAAAGCTTTCGTGCTAATTGCACATTGCTTCACAGCTTGTCGATGCTGAATCGAAGAAGAATATTTCCCTGAGTGTCCTTAACCTGTCTTAATAGGAACAATTGCACTCTGGCTTCCATTCGACACAGTAACTATCGCGACTTCTTGGCCCTATGTTGGACAGGGACTTAGCGCTGGACATGAATAAATGAAGGACGTGACCGGCAGCCATTTCACTATCTGCTCAGATAGCTGCTCTATCCGAACGGATAGTGACCCATGCACCGCCAAAGGCTATCAGCCCAAGTGGTGAAGGGAAGCCATCGGCTACCAGGGTTATCCGCGATCATTCAAGGACTCGAACGATGACAGCATCGGCGACCTGAAGGGCGTCACATCGAAAGGGCGGGGCGTAAACGTCATCTGGCTGAGCCCGCACTACGATTCGCCGACCGCCGACAACGGCTACAACATCCGCCACTACCGCAATGTTCCAAAGTCGGCGGGGAGTCTATGACCTGATGAAGTTCTGGCTCTACAGGGCGTCGACGGGTTTCGCATGGACGTAAGGCTGTTCATCTCCACGCGTGAGAGGCTGCCCGACTTGCCGTCGGAGTACATCACACGTCTGTAGGGGCCGCTGAGGTCGACGACCTCAGCGGCTGACGCTAGGAATTGTGCAGACGGTCTCAACACGAGCGTGGAGGCCCGCCCTACCTGCGCAAGCGGATGCACCAACCCTGAAACCGTGTTAGCACTCTAGGCCACCTTCTTCCGCTCCGCCCACCTGGCCTTCATCATTGCCGACAACTTCTTCCGCATGGCTGGACTCATCGGCCGCCGGCCTGTCGACTTCTTGGAGACAGGCGCCGCCTTTTTGGGGCCCTTGCCCTTCTGCTTTGCCCACCATGCTTTCTTTGCCGCTGCGATCCTCGCTCGCGCCGCCGCGCTCATGTGACGACGTTTCCGGCCGCTGGCTGTCTTAACCTGGCTTGCCTTGGGCGGGCGGCCACGGCGTGCGGGTTGGAAACCTAGTCCCACAAGGGCTGCGATTGCCTTGTCGATTTGTTCAAGTTCCTGTCTGAGTTGTGCCAATATGCTTTGAATGTCCATGTTGTCCTTTCACTGACCACCATGCGGGCTACACTGAAATACCCCAGAGATGGTATCACTTAGGCATCGATTTATCATAGGCCTCCCCACTATTGGAGGTAATTAACTGTCTTCTGTGGCATGGTATCGAGAAAGCTACGCTTTCTAGACCAGTTCCGCATTAGGTGTGTCCGGATTGCACGGGTAGTGCGGGCCTTCAGGCCCGCGTATGCGACAAGAAGAAAAATCGCCTAAGCAGCTGAGGTCATCGACCTCAGCTGCTTAGGCGTGGCCTTTGGGCGCGGCGAACGCGGCGCTGAAGCGCCGCACTACCCGAACGAGCGGATACACTAATCCCGGAACCGCCATAGCCTCCGCCGAGTATCGTTTATTCCGGTTATACTTGCCGCAAACCATGTCCACAACAAGTCCCACTCTCGGCCCTTTCCCGCAGGCACGTTCCTTCGAGGAGTTCCGTGAATGCCGAGTCTAACCGTTTTGCCGCGACCAATGCTGGCCTGCGCTACTCACCCTGGCCGCTGCCGACGGCAAGCGTCGGCACTCCGTGCTTGCGCATGAGGTCGTTCAGGGCGGGGACTTCAACCCGCACGATCTCCTGCCAGCTTGACAATTGTGTGCTCAGCCGGGAGTGCAATTCGTCGAACACCAGCAACTGCTGCGCGGTCGGCGATCCGTCGACACCCTGCACCAGGTCGTTGAAGGTGGCGTACTGTTCGTTGAGCATATTGGGATAGCGCAGGTTGCCTTCCGAACTCTTCATCTTTACCTGTATCAAACTCTCCTCAACCGGAGTCATCTTCTGGTCGAGAGTACGGGCGGCAGAGACAACTTCACTACTGGAAGAACCTTCACCGGCCCACTTTTGCAGGGTCTGCAAATTGGTTCGAAGTTCGCGTATCTGGTTGACGGCCCGATGCAGCGCGTCTACGTCCTGCTGCACCTTGAGCGCAAGGTCGATCTGCTTTTGCATGTCCGCGGCCGTAACTGAATTCTGTATTCGCGGATCGATCTTTACCTCCAAAGGGGCGGTCTGGCTCTTGCCTTTGACCGTGAGCCTTACCTGGTAGGTGCCGGGAATCACCAGCGGGCCCCGCGGCGGCTCGCCCGAGTAGAACGCTCCTGGAGTCTGGGCGGGAGGATCGTAACGGAAGTCCCAGGCGAAGCGGTTGATGCCGGCGTCGGCGGGCAGCAGGTCCGCGGGCTTCTCGCGGTCGGGCCACTCGGGCGGCTGTTCCTGTTTACCCTCCTCGTGATTGGAGAGCCTGCGCACACGCTTGCCCTGCGTGTCTAAGATCTCAATAGTGATCTGTTCTTTATCTGCCGGTTTCGCCTTCAGGTAGTAATCCAGAATTGCGCCTTTCGGAGGATTGTCTCCCACCGGGCGTTTGCGGTCGACCTCGTCAGGGAAGTGCAGGCGTATCGCCGTGGCAGGTCGATAAAGGTGGAAGTCCTCGGTTGCAATCGCGGAATTCGCCTGGCGCAGCGGACTAACGTCGTCGAGTATCCAGAACGACCGGCCATGCGTCGCGGCCACGAGATCATCGTCTTTGACTGCCAGGTCGTGGACCGGCGAAGTCGGTAGGTTCAACTGCAGCGACTGCCAGTGGGCGCCATCGTCAGCGGAGAAATATACCCCAGTCTCCGTACCCGCGTAGAGCAATCCCTTCATCTTGGGATCTTCGCGCACAGATCGCACGTAAGAACCGGCCGGTATTCCGTTTGTGATGCGGGCCCAACTCTTTCCGAAGTCGTGGGTCTTATAGATCAGCGGATTGAAATCGTCAAGCTTGTGGCGGTCAATCGCGGCATACGCCGTGCCGGCGTCGTGGGGCGAAGCCTCGATAATGCTAACCATGCTCCACTCCGGCATATCTTTCGGCGTGACATTCTCCCAGGCCTTGCCGTCATCGCGCGTCAGTTGAATCAAGCCGTCATCGGTTCCCGCCCATAGCATTCCTTTCTTCAACGGCGACTCGGCAAGCGCGAAGACCGTGTCGTAATACTCAACGCTCGTAATGTCCAACGTGATATTGCCACCGGAAGGCTTTTGCTTGCTCTTGTCGTTGCGCGTCAGATCTGGGCTGATGGGGTTCCAACTGCGGCCCTGGTCGCCGCTCTTGAGCACAAACTGGGATGCGCTGTAGATGACGTTCGAATCGTAGGCCGACACCAACACCGGTTCGGTCCACTGAAAACGGTACTTGAGTTCGCCCGCGCCGTTGCCCGAGGTATCCAGCGGGTACGGCGAGACATCCTCCGTCTGGTTGGTGCGGTGATCGTAGCGGGTGATGGTGGCTCCGTCCGAACCTGCGTACACGATCTCAGAATCACGCGGATCGGGGGAAATAGATCCGCTTTCGCCGCCGCCAACTTCATACCAATCCTGGCGCGCGATCACTCCATCGTCCGATTGGCTGGCGATTGCAACCGTACTGTTGTCCTGTTGCGCTCCATAGACGCGATAGGGCCAGTGGTTGTCGACGGCGACATGGTAGAACTGCGCAGTGGGCTGATTGTTCTGCTGCGTCCAGGTCTTCCCGCCGTCCACGGAAATCGTAGCCCCGCCGTCATTGCTGTTGATAAGGCGCTGCGGGTTGGTAGGATCGATCCAAAGTCCATGATGGTCGCCGTGCGGCGCCGGCAGCAGATCGAAAGTCTTGCCCCCGTCGTTGGAGCGGAACGCGCCAGTGTTCAGCACATAGACTGTGTCCACCTGTTTGGGATCGGCGAATACGTGGCTGAAATACCAGGCGCGCTGCCGGTAGCGTTCATCTTCGTTCACGCGCGTCCACGAGTTGCCCGCATCATTGGAGCGATACAGCCCGCCTTCTTTGGCTTCGATGAGCGCATAAACGCGATTGGAGTCCGCGCCCGAAACCGAAATACCAATGCGACCGAGGTCACCTTCTGGCAGGCCGTTGCCCTGAAGTTGTTTCCAGGTGAGTCCACCATCGACAGACTTGTACAGGCCGCTGCCCGGGCCGCCGCTGTTGAAGTACCAGGGCTGGCGGCGAACCTGCCACAGTGCCGCATAGACGACGCTGGAATTCCGCGGATCGAATACAACATCAATCGCGCCGGTATCGTCGTCCTTGTAGAGCACCTTCTGCCAGGTCTTGCCCCCATCCGCGGTGCGGAAAACACCGCGTTCGGAGTTCGGGCCCCACGCGTGTCCCAAGGCAGCAACTAAAACAATGTTAGGGTTGCGCGGATCGATGATGACGGCCCCGATGTGGCGCGTGTCTTTAAGCCCCACGTTCTTCCATGTCAAGCCGGCGTCGGTTGATTTGTAAACTCCGTCGCCATAAGAGATGTTGCCGCGCAGGCAAGCTTCCCCGCTGCCTGCGTAAAGGACGTTGTGATCGGAATCCGCCACCGCGATGGCGCCGATCGAAGAAATGTCCTGATGGTCAAAGGTCGGGGTCCAACTGAGGCCGCCGTTGGTGCTTTTGAAGATCCCTCCGGCGACGGCACCAAAATAATAGGTGTTGGGATCGCCGGGAACTCCAGTGACCGCCAGTACACGGCCACCGCGGAACGGCCCAATCTGCCGCCACTTCATGCCGCCGACAATGGCTAGGTCAACCTGTGCAGCCGAGTTCACTGCAATCGACAAAAATACAATTGCGCAAAGCGCAAGCAGACGGCGCATCGACGATCCTCCGTTGTTACGAATCCCGTCATCGTAACGGGAAAGGAGAAAGGGATGCAAGGAATCACTTGGTCTGTGACCCATCTATTGAGATAAGAATGCGCCACGGAGATCGCGGAGAAGATTCCGTAGAAACGAGAACTGTGTGTCCTCCGCGCCTCCGTGGTGAGTGGTCTTCGATGGCGAGGGACCGATCCCTGCGTCCGCAAGTGTGCTGCAGTCCCGGAAAAACACCGGTCTCGCAGCTTAAGCTGGCATCGATCCTTGCGCCAGTTCAAAGTCCAGGATCTCAGCTACGACGCGAGCGGCCTGGTCGCCAGGACGCACTCGACCGCTCGGCACGGCGAAAAGTTTCGGCTTCTGGGCGTCGCCTTGCTTCTCACCCGTGGATACCTCAATCTCTACCCTCTCGTATTCGACACAGCTCATGACATCCTCCTTTTTTCTTCGACCTACAACAAGCCTACAAAAGCTTGTGTCATGAATCAAATGACTTGTTTTTATCTAAACAATAACTACCATTCATGATCAATAGGGACCAACTACGACCTTCCAGGCGGACATGTCCAGACCAGACGCTTCACTCGTGACGCTGGACATTTCATTGGGAGAGAGGATTGTGGCGAAGATCCTGACGAACAGACTCGACCTCGGCCTGGTCAGTCACGAGGCGTACGATCCCAGGCTGTTCGCCAGCTTTTCGGCGATCTGTAAGGACTACCTGCAGGAACTTCTGCGCGAAGCGCAGCACTGATTCCGCGATTCGCGGAGCATCCACGATTCAATAGCGCGAAGCGAATACTGCCGCGTATTGCGTATCGCTCTGGTAGCCGGAATACAGGTCTGCATCCGGCATCTCCGCTTCTCACTCAAAATCCTTGAGCCAAAACTCCAGTGGACCCCGTTGCTCGTCCTTTACGCGTTGGGCCTCCATCTTGCGTAGCTGGGCCCTGCGTATCTTCCCCGAGATCGTCTTGGGCAGGTCATGGAATTCGAGCTTCCGCACTCGCTCATACCCAGCCAGCTTCTCCTTTGCGAAGAGCAGGATCTCGCGGGCAATCTCTTCGGAAGGACGCGCGTCAGCTACGATGGCAATGAAGGCTTTTGGGACATTGGTACGCAACGGGTCGGGGCTGGGGACGATGGCGACTTCGGCCACCAGGGGATGCTCCATCAGAATGCTCTCCAACTGAAACGGACTGATCCGATAGTCGGAGCTCTTGAACACGTCGTCGGCTCGGCCCACGAAGAAGAAGTAGCCCTCCTCGTCGAGTGCGGCCTGATCTCCCGTGTGGTACAGACCGTTTTGCATGGCGAACCGCGTCAGCTCGGGATCGTCCAGATAGCCGGTCATCAGACCTGTCGGCCGGGGAACAAGTTTCACCGCGACTTCGCCTTCCTCGCGCTCCTTGTCCTGCAGATCGACTAGGCCGATCTGAAACCCCGGAAGCGGGCGGCCCATGCTGCCCAGTTTCACCGGCTGTCCCGGCGAATTGCCGATGAGCGCTGTTGTCTCTGTCTGGCCGTAACCATCGCGGATCACCAGCCCCCAAGCCTTCTCGACGTGCTCGATGACCTCGGGATTCAGAGGCTCACCTGCGCTTGCCAATTCGCGCAATGCGCGCGGCTTTGGTCCGAGCTTTTCGAGAATGATCATGCGCCAGACCGTGGGAGGCGCGCATAGCGTGGTGATCCCAGCGTCCTCGAGAGTGCGCAATGCATTCGCGGCACGAAATCGCGGAGCATCGTAAACGAAGTTCGTCGCCCCGGCATTCCAAGGAGCGAAGAAGCAACTCCAGGCATGCTTGGCCCACCCGGGCGAACTAATGTTCTGGTGAATGTCGCTTTCCTGGATGCCAATCCAATACATGGTCGAGAGGTGGCCCACCGGATAACTCTGGTGGGTGTGGAGCACGAGTTTGGCTTTGGCCGTGGTACCGGATGTGAAATACAGCAGGAATGGATCGTCTGCCCGAGTGGGTATGATCCGGTAGTCTCGTGTCTCTTCGAGTGCGGCGTCGTAATGCATCCATCCGGCGGTCTGGCTGCCCACAAGAATTCGCTTTACCCCAACATCGGAGGGAATGCGGTCCATTGCGGTTTCATCCGTCACCACAATGCGTGCCCCACTGCGCGCGAGCCGATCGCGAATTTCACTTTCCGTGGCCAGGGTCGTCGTCGGAACTATGACGGCGCCGATTTTGATGGCCGCGAGCATCAGCTCCCAAATGGCGGCGACGTTCGGAAGGCACAGGACGATCCGGCCGCCAGGCTCGACCCCGTGGCGCTGCAGATAGTGCGCCACGCGATCGGAACGCTCGGCCAACTCCTGATAGCTGAACTTGACTTCGTCCTTGCCCTCGCGCCAAAGCTGCAAGGCCGTCTTGGTATTGCCCTGCGCATAGACGTTCGAACCAGTCGCGTGCCCAGTTGAAGTCCGAGAGATCGGGCCAGCGGAATTCCCGGTAGGCCTTTTCATAATCGGTCCGGTGGTCGAGTAGAAACTGACGAGCAGCGGCGAATTTCTCGGTGGCTGACATGTGCTTTCCTACGCGGTAGAGAGGTTATGTGGAAATTTCCGCTTTGTTTCCTCACACTATATACCCCGCAACCGCCGTCGAGCGGGCTATTTGTTCTTGGGCGTGGTCTCACTTGGCCTGGAGCAGACTGTTGATCTCCTGTTCCAGGACGGGCATGGTCACCTCGCCGAGGTGCTTGACCGCAACTCGGCCGTCGCGACCAATCAGGAAGGCGACGGGTAACCCCAGCACGCCTCCGTACGCCTCAGCTACCTTTTCATTCCCCAACGCCACTGGGTAGTTCATCTTGAATTGCTGATAGAACTCGCGAACCGGCTTCGCATCATCGTCCATGGAAATGCCAATCACTTGCAAGCCTTGTTCGCGATACTTGTCCTGTAACTCCACAATGTGGGGGATTTCGCCTCGGCAAGGCGTACACCACGTTGCCCAGAAATCGAGCAGGACCACTTTGCCTCGATAGTTCGCGAGGTCTAGCGGTTGGTTGTTCAAGTCGCGGAGCGAAAGATCGGGTGCGACGGAATGAACCAGAGACGACGGGCGACCGACCTTGGAGGGCCCAGAACTCCGCCAGCCCACCTTGTAAACGGCGAACACGACCACGATCACAACAACAATCAGGACAGCTTTTCTCATCGACGCTATTGGCCTTTGATAGTGGGGTAGCCCTTGTACACCCAGTCAGTTCCGAAGTTGTCGGCGATGTAGAGTACCTTCACGTTCGTGAAGCCCGCTTTGTGCAACTCGTTGTACGCAGGCTGCACGTTGGGACAGTGGCTCCAGGGGCAGCAGCCGCAGTAAAGAACGATGAACGTATTGTGACGGAGCGTCTTCACCCGCCTGCGCAAGGATTCGATTCCCTGCGAATCTGA
Source organism: uncultured Acidobacteriaceae bacterium (assembly GCA_963794545.1). GTDB lineage: Bacteria > Acidobacteriota > Terriglobia > Terriglobales > Acidobacteriaceae > Bog-257. The sequence continues at coordinate 30,389 of CAWCEH010000003.1, read as the reverse complement.
ACCGGCCCCAATGTACTCCGAGCCGGGAATGTGCGCCTGCATATAGAGAAGGTGGGGACCAACGTTGAGGATTAGCGGTTTGTCGCCCTTGGGCGACTGAAGGATCTTGAGGAGATCCTCGGGATTGATCAGTTGGGCGCTGCCCGGCGCCAGGTCGGTTGCAGACTGAGCCTGCCCTTGTGGCGCCGCGGTCGAACTGGGCCCAGACAAGTTATTCGCCAGTGCGCGACCGGCGGGCACGAAGATCGCAGTTGAGATTACGAAAATAATGATGAAGAAGTAATATCGGGCTGAGTTTTTCATGTGATCTCCTGTAGACAGATACTGCTGGCTCTTGGCGGCAAACGCCACCGCAACCTAGGAGGATAAACTATGGCCGACCGACTAAACTGGGACGTAACGCACACGACGAGGTGACCTCGTGCCCTGGCGGCGGCCCCGCGATGTCACACCTCAATGCGAGTCAACTCACAGAAAGATTGTCTCAGAAGGTAGATAATTCTATACAGTTAGTTGTCCGATACACGTCGAAACAAGGAGGCCACCGTGTTGAAGCCTTTCATGATGCTGCTGGTGCTATGGTTCCCGCTCGTTGCAGCAACCCAGGAAAACCAAACTCCCCAGCAAGCAGCGGCACCGAACTCGTCCGCGATTCCGGCCGACGCAGCGCGTCAGGCCAATCCCGTCAAGCCAACTTCGGAGTCGATCGCTCTGGGGAAGAAATATTATGGATATGACTGCGCGATGTGCCACGGAGCTAACGGCGATGGCAAGGGCGATGTAGCCGTTGATGAGAAGCTCAAGATCGGCGATTTCCGCGATCCGGCGACTCTGCAGGACAAAACCGACGGTGAGCTCTTCTACGTGCTCAAGAATGGCCACGGTCAAATGCCGGCGGAGCCAATCCGCTTGAAGCAGGATGAGCTTTGGAACTTGATCAACTACGTTCGATCGTTTTCCAAGAAATCTCAATAGAGGGCACGCTTCCGCACATGCGGTGGATACCCACGTTTAGATCCAAAACAACGGGGCAAGACCCAGCGCTGCGAGGCCGGCAAGAAGACAGATGCTCTGCATGCCGGTCTTCCGATCGGCAAATGCGTACGCGTAGATTCCCTTAACAAAGTTGTTGCTCGCTGCGGCAATTAAGACCGCTTCTGCCCCGAGCTTGAGAGGAGCGTTAGCGCCTGCGGTCTGGGTCATCCCCAGGATAAACGGATCCACGTCGGTAACGCCCATGATGGCCGCCAGCGTATTGATTCCCGCCCTACCCAGGTAGGCCACGGCCAGTTGGGTGCAGGTGACCATCGCCAGAAAAAGAAAGGCGAACAGAAAAGCCGCCCGCAATTCAAGAGGATTCTTCGGTACAAACTCCCGTTCCACTTGCGCGACACTGGCGTCGGGCCTGCGGGACCAAATCCAGCCGCCGGCAATTGCCAAACCTGCCAATGTTAAGAACTCTGGCATCAATATCATCATCAGCCTAGCGTTGAATAATGCCAGGAGGGCGACCAAGCGCAGATACATCACGCCCGATGCCATCAGGATGCCACCGGAGAACAGATGCGGATGCCGCTCACGCGCGGCCCTGCGGGCCATTACTACGGTTGTGACCGTCGACGAATAGGCCCCTCCCAGGAGTGAAGCGAGCAATACTCCACCCCGCCCTTTGGTCACCTTCTGCAGTACATAGCTGCCGTATGAAATTGCGCTTACAGCCACGACAACCAGCCACGTCTTGAAGGGATTGATATGGAATTCGCCAAATTCACGGTTTGGCAGAATTGGCAGAATGACGGCCGACAGGAGCAGGAACTTGGCAAAAGTAAGAATCTCTTCCCCTGGGACACGGGTGGCGAGTTCCTCGAGAACGACTTTTAGCTCCAGCAGCAGCAAACTCGCTACGCTTAACGCAGTCGCAATCCAAAAGTGACCGTAATAAACGAGTGCTCCGACCAGGTACGTTGCCAGGCCCGACATTTCCGAGGTGACACCAGCGGCTTCGGAAGCGGAGAGCTTATGCCAGTACGAAAGCAGAAGAAATCCGGCGATTACGATGAACCCCAGCGTGACCGGGACCAGTTGCGTCCCGGAAAGAAGTGCCATCGAATACCCGATCAGCCCAATGATCGGGAACGTTCGCACTCCTCCAAAGCCGTAGTGTCTGGCGGCGGCTTTATGCTCCTCACGCTCCAGTCCGATAAGGAAAGACAAGAAGAGAACCAGGAGGATCTGCACAGCCTCAGGCGGCAGCGACCGATAGAGTTCCACTATGGAAGGTTCTCCAAACCGCTATTAAATGCGCGACCAGATGCGTTGTAAAGGGAAGTCGTATGCGGCTCGTGATCTCTCCGGTGCCATGCGAACCGCACATTTCTTCGACTTCGCCTAGGATGAGACAGGGACGACGTGCAGTGGCGCTCTCCTACCCGTTCGCAAGATCGGGGAGGAGATGGGCACCCCGCGCCCGCGCAGTCGTTCCGACGAGGACACCGACGCCTTGTCTTCGGCGTTCCAGGATTTGTTAGCCGTTCTCGCCTCATTGTCGTCAGCCTGTTCACCGAAAAATGTTTTGACAACACCCGTTAGCTTACCCATGACATCGTCGGAGAACAGACCGACGAGAAAGCCTATCCCATAACCGAAGAGGTTGGGGTCGGTGTTCGAGGAGGCGAAGGTCACGCCCATGATGCCGGTCTTGATCAGGGTGTAGGCCGATACCGCCAGGAAAATCCCGGTAAACGGAGTTGTCAATCGCTCAACCAACTCATCACTGCGCCAACGGCCATGGGTGACTGCATGGACGTAGACTCGCACAGAGAACATCCAGCTCCCAGTGATTCCTCCCAATGCGCAGATGAGCATGGCCTTGGCAGTGCCATGGTCGTCGAATTTACCGAGCGTGAGAATCGCTATCACGAGCGCGCCCAATAAAGGAACACAGGCCAGAAACCATCCCTCGTGTTTGATCCGCTTCCAGGCGTCGTCTGGATAACGTGTACGCCACTTATCGCGTGCGATGGCCGCCGAGTTCTGCGCTGCAGACGGGTTGGTCGAAAAGCCTTCGCTCATGGTTGTGATGGTAGTAGCCATAACGCCCCCTTTCCTCTGTTCAATCACAACGATTGCAACGGACTCGTTCCATACGTAATGCAATGTTGCAAATGGCATACCAGTTCAGCCGAAGTTTCTCCCATTACGGGAATGCTCAAGTGCGGATATTTCAGTGAGTTACAAGGATCCTTGGGTCGCGGCAAGGATTCCTCATTCCGAGGGCTATCGAAGCGGATAGCAGGGCTATCCAAACGGTGAGCCACGAACTGATTCGGCAGGTGCTACGGGTGACAAAAGCCTGAGTTGACAGTTACATTTTGAGACATGGCTAAACCAGTTCCCATTGGGGCGCGCGGTGAAGTCGAGAGGCGCGTTGAATTCCAACACACCCTAACGGCATGGCGGGAGGAACTGCCTGCTGTGTTGTCTACCCCGCACATGATTGGATGGATGGAGGCGGCTGGCTTCCATGCTCTGCTACCCTTCTGCGAAGGCGACGAAGCCAGCGTGGGGACGGCCATCAACATTGTGCATCGCGCGCCGACCGGCATTGGCGCGACGGTGAAGTCGGAGGCGGTGCTGGAGTCGTTTGACGGCCGGTTCTACACGTTTCGCGTCAGCGCACACAATGGAAGCGAAGTCATTGGCTACGGGACGATCGCCCGCGCCATCGTCAGCAAGGCCAGGTTCGCAGAGAGGCAGCGCCAGAAACAGGCGCAAGGCACTTAAAGCACGATCGGAATATCTCGACTCAAAGTTCAACGCCCCGCAAAGCCACCAGAGTAAGATCGTCGCGTTGATCGCCCGCTCCGAACCGGCAAACTTCGCGCACACATTGCCAATTGCGGCAAATTGCGGGGAAACAGCCGCGCACGGCGGAAGTGTTCCGCTGGACAGCGTCTAACGCGCCTTGATCAACCTCGGCGTGGCGGAGTGCCAGCGCAGGCCCGGGCGCGCTCCAGCAGCAACTCGCGCTCGCGGGCGTTGCGGGTGAGCGATGCCGCGCGCTCGAACTCGGGGCGGGCTTCGTCGAGGCGCCCAAGCTTAAACAGAAGATCGCCGCGCACGGTCGGCAAGAGGTGATACTTGGAGAGCGAGGGCTCGGCGGTCAGCGCGTCAACGACCTCGAGGCCTGCTGCTGGACCAAATGCCATGCCAACCGCGACGGCACGATTCAGCTCCACGACGGGGGATGGCGCAAGTTGGGTGAGCTGAGCATAGAGTGTCGCGATGCGCCGCCAGTCAGTTTCCTCCGGGGTATGCGCACGCGCGTGACAGGCAGCGATTGCGGCCTGGAGAGCGTATGTGCCCAGCCGGCCACCGAGTTCCTCGGCACGTTGCAGCGCGGTGAGCCCGCGGCGTATGAGGAGTTGGTCCCAGAGCGCGCGATTTTGATCGAGCAGCAGAACCGGCTCGCCCGAAGGGCCTACGCGCGCCCGCGAGCGCGACGCCTGAATTTCCATCAATGCGACCAGGCCGTGGACTTCGGGATCCCGCGGGGCGAGCCCGGCCAGCACCCGTCCCAGGCGCAGCGCATCCTCACAGAGCGCAGGTCGCATCCAGTCTTCACCCGCGGTCGCCGTGTAGCCCTCGTTGAAGATCAGGTAGATGACCTCGAGCACCGATGACATACGGGCGGCACGCTCGGCCCCACGAGGGACCTCGAAGGGGACGTGCGCCTCGGCGAGGGTCCGCTTGGCGCGGACGATGCGCTGGGCAACCGTGGGCTCGGGAACCAGGAACGCACGCGCGATCTCCGGCGTGGTGAGGCCTCCGAGCAAACGAAGGGTGAGCGCGACCCGCGCCTCAGTGGGCAGTACCGGATGGCAGGCGGTGAATATGAGGCGCAGGAGGTCGTCGCCGATGTCGTCGTCCAAAGCCGCGTTAAGATCCGGAACCGCCATCTCTTGCGCCTCGAGCTCGCGGCCGAGCTCCTCGTGCTTGCGCTCGAGCCGCGCGTTTCGACGGAAGAGATCGATGGCACGATGTTTCGCCGCAGTCATGAGCCACGCACCCGGATTGTCCGGCACACCCGACTCCGGCCACTGCTGAAGCGCGGCGACCAGAGCGTCCTGCGCGAGGTCCTCGGCGAGGCCAACATCGCGCACGATGCGCGCAAGACCGGCGATAAGCCTGGGGGATTCGATCCTCCAGACTGCGTCGATTGCACCATGAGTATCGGTAGCCGTCACGGCTATCGATCACATCATGTTTCAATCGGCCCGTGCAAGCGGGGCTATCGATTCCCACCCTTGCGCAAAAGAGGCGAAAGGATGGGCAACTCCTTATGGCTGCTGATATGCCTCTTGCAAGCGTTTAATGTCAATTTTGTCCATCTGAAGCATTGCCTTCACAACTCGAGCCGATTTTCCGGGGTCGGGGTCGCTCATCAGCTTGCCTAAGACGGTGGGAATGACTTGCCACGACAAGCCATACTTGTCTTGCAACCAGCCGCACCGGTCTTTTCGCCCACCTGCGGAGAGCTTTTCCCACAGCTCGTCCACTTCTTCCTGCGTCTCGCAATTCACGAAGAGCGATATGGCCGGCGTGAAAGTGAATTGTGGCCCGCCGTTTAGCGCGGTAAATTGTTGTCCCTCGAGTTGGAAGGTCACGACCATGACCGTTCCTTTCGGTCCCGGCCCTGCGTCTCCGTAGCGGGCAACGGTTTCAATCTTCGAGTTCTTGAAAAGGGAGACATAGAAATTCGCTGCCTCCTCCGCTTTGTCATCGAACCACAAGAATGTGGTGATTTTCTGCATACGCTTCATCTCCTTTAATTTCACAGACCCCTGGGTGCCCCATTCTTTCGCCTCTTTTGCGAAAGCGTGGGAGACCGTAACACTGGGAACGATTACGTTTTCTCCTGCAGCTCCGGCGGGAAGTCGCAATTCTCAAATACCTGGCGAATCTCCATCAGGCCGCCCTCCGGCAGGGGACACCGCTTGGCCCACTCCATGGCCTCCTCCTGCGACTTCACTTGAATGATCCAGAAGCCGGCGATCACTTCCTTAGCTTCGGCGAACGGCCCATCGGTTATCACCGGCTTGCCTCCCGACACGCGCAGGCGTTTGCCTTTGGAGGGCGGGTGCAGCCCCTCGGCGGCGAGCATCACGCCCGCCTTTGTCATGTCCTCGTTGTACTTTCTCATCGCCATGACCAGTTCCTTCGTGGGAGGCCCCTGCTCCAGGGCATACGCGGGGGCCGGCAGCAACATCATGAATCGCATGGTTTCGTCTCCTTATGATTGGTGGAGTTTGTTACCGGGTGCCGGGTGCCGGGTGCCGGGTGCCGGTGCCCTTCCTTTCGCCACTGTTGCGAAAGGGCGGGAGAGGGTAACCTTCCTCGTCGCAAGACGCTGCCCTTCCCGACTACTTTTTGTTCGCAGCCTCGATCTCGCGAAAGCGGTCAACCGCCTCGCTGGGAGCGAAGTCGTCCATCTCGAACAGTTGGCGAACCTCAATCTCGCCCTGCGCTTCTTCGCCGAAAGGCGAGGGAAAGCGCTTGGTCCACTCCAGTGCCTCTTCCCGCGACTTCACCTGAATGAGCGTGTATCCGGCGATGAGCTCCTTCGACTCGGTGAAAGGGCCGTCGACCACGGTGTGCTTGCCTCCCGAGTACTTGATGCGCCAGCCCTTCGACGTTGGCTGCAGCCCGGAGGCGTCGAGCAATACGCCGGCCTTCATCAGTTCCTCATGATACTTCGCCATGGCAGCAATCAGTTTCTCCTCGGGCATAACCCCCGATTCTGAGTCCTTGTTGGCCTTGACCATAATCATGAATCGCATAGTAATTCTCCTTCTGGTATGGGGTCGGAGCCGAAGTTCCGGATTGGCCGGTTGCTTCTGGCTCTCTAATTTGATGTCGAACGAGAGACTGCGAGATCGACAGGTGCCGTGTCTTTTTTGGAAAGTATTTTTCGGAGAAGGTTTTAGCGATCGGAAAGGGGAACGGGAGGTTTCACGACTGGTCCTGGGGAACGGAAAGGGTGGTGGTCTGATGTATCGAACGTCATTTGGCAGAGAGCGGATTCGGTTCGCCGGTTGCCTGAATCCACAACTCAGCGGGGGCTAACGATTTGCATCGTTTCCAGGCTGACGGTGATGACCTGTGCCGGTCCGGCGACAAGCGCAGCGCCTCACCAATAATCGCGACCGCGCCGAGAGACGATGTACTAGGGAACGTTCGCCCTCCAGCAACCGTTCCCTCACAGGCGCAGAACCCTACGGAGCGAAGTAGCTGGAAATATCCAGGATCAGTTGCGTGATCCCGGACGCGTAGGCATCAATCTTCCCGTCAGCGGTGGGAACAATCGCCATGTTATTGGTGATTGCGCCATCCAGCGCATTCAAGGTCGAAACCACGGGCTGATGCATGGGGTCGTTCTGCCACAATGTCAGATATCCCAGCGCGCCGTACGGCACCACCGTCGCATTGAAGACATAGGCCTGCGCGGTGCTCGGCGGAGCGCACGGGCTGCCTGCGACATCCACCGGCGGACTCAACAATCCGCCAAAAGGCTGACCCGTGCCGATGGTTCGGGTGTCAATCACGCGGCAGGGCGCCGCCGGATACAGCGACAGCCCGCCCGGTCCGGCCGGCGCAAAGTATCCGTTGATGTCGATTACCAGGTCGGTGTTGTTGCTTGGATACACGGTAATCTCACCGCCCGTACCTGCAGGCACAATGGCGGCGTTCGCGACCACGGTTCCCGTTAGATTGTTCAGCGTGGAGACTGGGTTCGCCGGCATCTGGTCCGTCGGCCAAACTTCAAGATAGCCCAGCGGATTCCCCAGGCTTGGATACGGCACGGCCGACAAATTCAGCGAATACGCCTGCGCCGTGCTCGGTATGTTGCAGGTGCTCGACAGCACCGGGAAATCACGCGCCGTCTGGCCGGAAAGGAACGGTGTGCCCAGGCCTTGAGGAAAGGTGGACTTGCGGGTGTCGGCGATGCGGCAGGGCGTCATGGGATAAAAGGCCAGCGTGGAGCTACTCACCGGAGCGAAGTAGCCATCGATGTCAATCACGACGTTCGTCGTGTTGGTGACGTACACGCTAACTTCGCCTTGATAACCCGCGGGCACAATGGCGGCATCGGCCTTGATGCGGCCATCCAGCGAGTTCAGGGTGGCGACCAAAGGCTGGTCTTCGCCAGTCGGCCATGTAGTGAGATAGCCCAGCGGGCCGGAAGGCACGACGGAGACATTCAGCGAATAAGCGGCGGCCGAGGAAAGGCTCGCACAGGGTGGGGAAGCGGATTGCGCCAACTGTGGAAGGTTGAACGCCAGCGATGTTCCACCCGGAATCGGGCCGCTGCCGCCGTGCTCGGGCCGCGTGTCCACCAAACGACAAGGCGTGACAGGAACAAATTGTAGCGGGGTCGAGTTAGTTGTCCCGGCGATGACGGAGACATTGTCTTGGTCTCGGTTAGCGGTGTATGCCCTATTGGTCACTGGATTGACGGCCACGTCCGTAGGAAAGCCTGCAAGATCTAAGGTAACCACGTCATTGGTACCGCCGTCGATCACCTGCAGCGTAATGTTCTGCGAGTCGGCTACATAGATTTGATCGCGCACGGCATCAACCGCCACGGCATCAGGCCCAGCCGTGTCTGGGATGGTAGTGGTGTCATCGGTGCTGCCATCAATCACGGTGATGCCGCCGGCGCCACCATAATTGGCTACGTAGATCTTGTTGGTCGCTGCATTGACGCCCACAGCCTCAGGGTTAGTACCAACATTGACGGTAGCGGTCTGGTGGGTAGCTCCATCAATCACGGTCACGGAGGCACTATTCAGGTTGGCCACGTAGATCTTGTTGGTGACCGGGTTAACGGCCAGCGCATAAGGGGTGTTGCCCACGCCCACGGTGCTGGTGCTATCGGTGGCGCCGTCGATCTCGGTCACGGTGTTTCCACCGCCCGGGTACCCATGGTTCGTAACGTAGATCTTGTTGGTGACAGTGTTGACTGCGATCGCCTCCGGATGGCTTCCGACATTGACGTTTGCAATAACGTTATTGGTGTGCCCGTCGATCACGGTTACGTTGTTGCTGTCGACGTTGACAACGTAGATCCTGTTAGTCGCCGGGTTGACCGCCAGGGCCCAGGGCGCAACGGCATGAGGATCTGTTACGGTCGTGGGGTTATTGGTGGCTCCGTCGATCACAACCACACCGACTATAGGTAGGACAACGTAGATCTTGTCGGTCACCGGATTAACCGCAATGGCTTGGGGAATGTTCGCGAGGCTGATTGTGGCCGTAACGTTGTTGGTGGCCCCGTCAATCACGCTCACGGAGGCGTCACAGCAATAGTTGGCCACGTAAATCCTATTGGTGGCCGGGTTGACCGCAACCTTCCAGGGCTGGGGTCCCACCGGTATTGTCGCAATCACCTGTTGTGCGAAGAGCATCGTAGCCGGGAGCGCAAAGCTAATTGCCGGAAGAAGAAACAAAACAAAACGACGAATAGCGCCCATCGACTTCCTCTCGAAAAGGTCTGCCCCAAGATCGCCTGACGGAGTCAAAACACCCTGAATCTTTCGCGGATAGTAGCACGCCTTTGCCGCGAATCCAACAGGCCTTGTCTATTTTCTGCGAAAGAAAAAGGCGGCGCCGATGCGCGATGAAAGGCGGTACGCGATGATGAAGACGACCTTACTTTGTCCGCGACCCAGTGAATCAACTACAATTATGAAACGTGGATTCGCAAGCCGGAACCCCTTGCATTACCACCGTTTCAATTGACAATCGCGTCCCCCGTGGGCTATCCTTAAATCTTTCGTAGTCCTGCGTTTGCCCGCCAGCAAGTTTCCTAGCGCGTCCAGCGCCAGAACTCAGCGGCTCTTTCGCGGTTTTCAAATATTTTGGGAGATTCAAGAGATGTCAACCTATTTCCCCAAAGGGGAAATTGCGCGCAAGTGGTTTGTCATTGATGCCGACGGCCAGACGCTGGGCCGGCTGGCCAGTCGTATCGCGCGCATCCTCTCTGGCAAGGACAGCCCCAAGTACACGCCTTTTATGGACTGCGGGGACCATGTCATCGTGATCAATGCCGAAAAGGTCCGCGTCACGGGCCTCAAGGCTGACAGCAAGGTCTATTACCACTACTCTGGATTTCCCGGCGGCATGAAGTCCGAGGAATACAAGAAGCGCTTTCAGCGCAAGCCGGAGCAGATTGTGGAAGAGGCCATCATCGGCATGCTGCCGCACACCAAGTTGGGGCGGGCCATGGCCAGCAAGCTAAAGGTTTACCGCGGCGACAAGCACCCGCACGCGGCGCAGAAGCCGGAAGCGATGGCTGCCGCAGCCGCCAAACGCGCTTAAGCGCAAAAGCAAGACACCAGCGGGCCAAAGCCCGTTCGAAATTTTGGGAATGAATTTTGACGGCGTGCCTGAAGGCACGCCCCTTCAGGGAAGGATCAACGGGAGCACGCGTCTCCCGACGGACAAACGATGGCAGATCAGGTTCAGTACTACGGAACGGGACGCCGCAAGTCGAGCGTGGCCCGCGTTTTTCTTCGTCCCGGCAGCGGTGAGTTTACGGTCAACGGAAAGCCGTTTGACGCGTACTTCGTAACCGCGGCCCAGCGCATTATGGCCAAGTCGGCACTGGTGCTCACCGAGACCACCGCCAGCTTCAACGTGCTGTGCACCGTCGACGGCGGCGGCGTGAATGGCCAGTCAGGCGCGGTGCGCATGGGAATTGCGCGCGCCCTGCAGGAGTTTAACCCTGAACTGCGGCCCAAGCTGAAGGCGGAAGGTTTTCTGCGTCGTGACGCGCGCGGTAAAGAGCGCAAGAAGTACGGACAGAAGGGCGCTCGTAAGCGGTTCCAGTTCAGCAAGCGGTAGTAGGAAGGGGGCAGGGGCTAGGGTTTAGGGGATAGAGAGGCACTGATCCCTAAGTCCCTAACCCCTAATCCACTCGCTTTCTGGTTCCGGGGGCGAGAGCGAGAAGTTCAACCGGAACGAATTCTTCCCGCATTCACGACAAGGGCGGGTACGGGAAAGCAATCCCGAGCGATCCGGTGAAAGCCGCCGCAAAGGATGCAAGCAACCTAGGAGGTAGCTTGGCAAATATCACGATGAAGGAGTTGCTCGAAGCCGGCGTTCACTTCGGGCATCAGACGAAACGTTGGAACCCGAAGATGAAGGAGTATATCTTCGGCGAGCGCAATGGAATTTACATCATCGACCTGCAGAAGACGCTGAAGATGTTCAAGGAAGCGTCCAAGTTCGTGCAGGAGATGGCGGCCGAAGGCAAGCTGGTGCTGTTTGTCGGCACCAAGCGCCAGGCGCAGGACGCGATCGCCGAAGAAGCCACGCGCTGCGGCATGTTCTACGTCAACCAGCGCTGGCTGGGCGGACTGCTCACCAACTGGGTGACGGTGCAGAAATCGGTGAAGCGGCTGAAAGAGCTCGATGAGATGGCCACGGACGGCCGTTACGAGCTGCTGCCGAAAAAAGAAGTGGTGAAGCTGGAACGCGAGCGTAAGCACCTGCAGGCCAACCTTGCCGGTATCAAGAACCTGAGCCGCCTGCCAGACACGCTGTTCGTGATCGACTCGAACAAAGAGCAGATCGCGGTGAAGGAAGCGCGCAAGCTGGGTATCCCGGTAGTCGCAGTGGTGGATACGAATTGCGATCCCACCGAAGTGGATTACATTATTCCCGGCAACGATGACGCGTTGCGCGCGATCCGGCTGTTCGCTTCCAAGATTGCGGATTCGGTGGTCGAGGGTTCGCAGGCCGCCACCGACAAGCAGATGGCCGACGTTGCCGCCGGCGTGCAGTACAGTGAGGATGCCGAGGCTGCCGCTGCCAGTCCGGAAGAGGGCGAGACGGCTGCAGCTCCCGAGGAGAACAGCGACGCCGAAGAAGTCAGCATGGAAGAAGTGCTGGGCAAGGGTGGACGCCGCGCCGCGGCTGAGAATACAAGCGCATAACGACAGTTCGAGATGACGAGTGGTTACATGGCCCGCGCGTCAATGCAGCGCGGGCTGGTTTTTAGAGGCCGCTTTTCGCCTTTCGCTCTTCGCTAGAGAATCGGTGATGACGAAAGAGTGAGATTACGATTTGGACACGCTTTTCGGTCTTCGCCGCGAAAAGCGAATAGCGAAAGGCGAAGAGCGAGGTTCTTAGAAGGATGAGCACTACAACCGTGAATATTACTGCCGCACAAGTAAAAGAGCTTCGGGAGAAGACCAACGCTCCCATGATGGATTGCAAGCAAGCGCTGACTGAATCCAAGGGCGATATGGAAGGCGCCATCGTCATTCTTCGCAAGAAGGGTGTGGCTACCGCCGCCAAGAAGGCGACTCGCGCTACCAGCGAGGGCAGCGTGACGAGCTACATCCACGCTGGAGGGAAGATCGGCGTGCTGCTGGAAGTGAACTGCGAGAGCGATTTCGTCGCCCGCACCGACGACTTCAAGACGCTGGTGCACGATATCGCCATGCACATCGCCGCCACCGATCCGCGGTTCGTCCGCAAGGAGGACGTGACCGCTGATGCCTTCGAAAAAGAGAAGGACATCTACCGTGCTCAGGCTGCCCAGACCGGCAAGCCCGCGCCGGTGATCGAGAAGATCGTCGAAGGCAAGATGGGTAAGTTCTACGAGGAAGTCTGCCTGTACGAGCAGCCCTTCATCAAGGACCAGACCATGACTGTGCACCAGCTTATCGCCACCGTCGTCGGCAAGCTGGGCGAGAACATCTCGGTCCGGCGTTTTGCCCGCTTCAAGGTGGGCGACGTCGGCGAGACCATCGCCATCAGCAAGGCCGGGGAACAGGCTGCGGAGTAGACATGAAATTAGAAAAGGTGCACGTACGGTCACAGAGAGTTTTGCCATTTGTGGTTGACGCCGTCCCCGTGAGACACGGGAAGCGCCGGGTAATCGGTTTCTGTTGAGCCCCGCGCCCGTGTGCCCGATGCGCATCCACAGCGGTAGCTATGGCAATTCAATTTCGGTGCGAGAGTCTGTCCTCGCGCTTCCAAGACCCCGGCGATGAGGCGTACTCGGAGCGTAAGCTCCAGATTCGCTTCGACCCGCTACTCGGTACCTCAGCGCGCATCGCTGAAGGCGTGAAGTTGCAAACAAGTGCTAAAGCAGCGCTCGCCTCGTTTCGGTCACCGGACCCGAATTGCCCTTTCTGCGCAGAACGCATCGACAAAGTAACGCCTCGCATTGCCGCGAACATCACGCCGGCCGGACGCATTCGGGTCGGCGATACCGTGCTGTTTCCGAACCTGGTGCCGTACTCGAAGTACGCCGCCGTCGCCGTGTTCACAACACGGCATTGGCTGAACCTTCGTGATTTCACCCCTGCCTTGATCGAAGACAACCTGGCTGCTTCGCTCGATTACATACGCGCGGTCACGAAGGTCGATGCGGATGCGCGGTTCTGCGCTTATAACATCAATTACCTCTATCCTTCGGGAGGTTCTCTTCCCCATCCGCATAGCCAGGTGTTCGTCGATCCATTCCCAACATCGATGATGCGGATGCAGCATGCGTCTGTCACGGCCTACTGGCATGCGAACGGGCGTTGCTTCTGGAACGATCTTGTGTCGGAAGAGACGGAACGCGTGGAGCGCATGATCTCCCGCGACGGACCAATCGTCTGGATGACACCTTTTGCACCCATCGGATTCAATGAGGTCCGTGCCGTCCTGTGCGAACGTGCAACCATCCTCGACCTTTCATCCGCCGACCTTGAGGCGCTCGCTTCGGGCATCAGCCGAGTACTCGCGTGGTATGACTCGATCGGGTACAACAGCTTCAATCTGGCACTGTATTCCGGTGAGTTGGGCAAGGATGGTGAAGACCGCGTGAACTTGACCATGGTTACACGAACCGCCATGGCGCCGTTCTATCGCAGCGACTCGATGTACCTGGAGCGTCTTCATTGGGAAGCGGCTGTCGACCGCACCCCGGAGGATGTAGCTGCCGACGTCCGGGAATATTTTCGCAGCGCGAGAGTCCTTGACTTCTAGCCTAATGTGGGTTATTAAACAAGTTGTCGAAGGGTGAAGGAGTTCACCCGCAACCGCTGTCCTACCTATACCGGGACAGATGATGACTCCTGACGAGGAACTTGTCGCGGAGTCATGTCTCCCGGTGAGTTTCCAGCAACAACTTATTTAATGGGACCACAGACCAGTTGGAGCAGTTGGCGGTCTCAGAGTAAAGAGTAAGTCGCGCCAGAGCGCGTCGTCGTGAAATCTGGCGAAGTCGCGCTCGGCGGTCGAGATCGACACTGCTTAAACCGTCAACAGATGAATGGTAATCACATCACGTTGAATCCGAGCCAGCGCCAGCACCTGCTGATTACGTGCAAGCACATCGATAAGCTGCTGGGGGATGTCGAAGAGACCCTGAACGCCGCAGCTTCCAAAAGTGTCTTTCCGAACTACGCCGGCGACATCACTCCCCTACAGCGGAAGACCATCGAGGACTATATTGCCCGGCTCCGCGGACAACTCTTACAGGTATTAGCCGGGCAGTCGCTGGCTCCGGAGAAGCCTCGCATTTCGGCGACTCATTCGCTCCATGTGGGACTCACGTTCGTCGAGAGTGCGATTGCGGAACTCGCCCCGCACTACATGCGGGGTTACGGTCCGGTATCAGAGCAGGGCGCGGCCGATCTGCACGGAATAGTTGCTGAGCTGCAATCGGCGGTGAAGGAGTTGCATCGTTACATCCTCCAGCCCCGCTCAGGCGACCTTCGGGAAAGGGTTGAGAAGCTGGCGAACCAGGGATGGGACGTGGCGGCACTGCACCGCATCGCGGAGATTATCGACCGCCACGGACTGACGGAGTTCCGTCCGACGATCGTCATGCTGCTGGACAGGGTAGAAGATACCGCACTCGAAATCGCGATATTTGGCCGGGTGAGTACCGGAAAGTCGTCCTTGCTGAATCATGTAATAGGCGCCGACCTGCTGCCAGTCGGCGTGACGCCGATTACTGCTGTACCCACCCGCATTGGGTATGGTCAAGAACCGTCCGTCAGAGTTTGCCAGGAAGGCCGGGGAGTTTCCGAACACGGCATCCAGGAACTGGCCTCTTTTGTCGATGAGCGTCTCAATCCCGAGAACCAGAAGCGCGTGGGAAGAATTCTGGTGCTGTATCCTTCGGAGCGGTTGCGGGAAGGCATCATCTTTGTCGACACGCCCGGCATCGGATCTCTTGCCACGAGCGGCGCAGCCGAAACCCTGGCCTACCTTCCGCGCTGCGACGCCGGCATCGTGCTGGTCGATGCCGGTTCAACGCTCACACCCGACGACCTGAAGATCGTTGGAGCATTGAATCAGGCGTCGACAACCACGACCGTCCTAATCAGCAAGGCAGATCTTTTGTCCGCACAAGATCTCGAACAGCAGATGGCGTACGTCAAGCGCCAATTGCATACGGAGTTCGGGACGGACCTATCGGTGCGGCCCGTGAGTGTCATGCCGAGCCACGGGGCCCTGCTGGAGCAGTGGTTCGTTGAGGAACTGGCGCCTCTGTACGAACGCAAGCAGCGTCTTCTGCAGGAGTCACTGACGAGGAAGACGCTGGCGCTGGCCGGAGCTGTCCGCTCTGCCTTGGAAGTGAGTTCCTCCTACGCCCGCATCGAAGGAGAAGATCGGCTGCAATTAGAGGAAATCGATCTTCAGCTACGCCGCAGCGCCGGTGATCTGCAAAAGTTGCAGGCCGAACTTCGGCGCACGACGGAACAGATTCCGCTGCTCGTTTCGTTCATTCTCAATAAGGCAGCAGAATCGATTGCAGATATCTGGCACACACAACGAGAGGTGGACTGCGCCGAAGTGTTGCGTGCAACGGCGGCGGAAGTCGGGACTGACATTGCAGGCGACGTTCGAACGAAGTTGCTGAAACTTGGCGAATTTCTTCGGCAGGAACTGTCGAAAACGGCCGATGCGCTGCGGTCCACGGACAGGCCTCAAACAGAAGACTTCCAAGTCCTTGCAGATATGCCAGCGTTCCACATGAGTCGGCAAGATGGTTTCGCAAAACGACCGATCCTGGGCGGGCTCGGAAGATGGTTCCGAGTTAATTCGGCAAGGCGTCGACTGCGAGCATACGAAAGCGGTCTCAAGTTAGCGCTGGGAAGCTTTTCTCGTTTGCTGTATGCATGGGGACTCGATGCCAGCACAGACTTGGAGCGCCGGTTCGATAGTTTTGCTAATCGCTACCGTGGTCAGTTGGAGCGATTACTGCTTGACAGAAAGGAAACCGCGATCGATACGGCCGGAGTGAAGTCCGATCTCGAAACTCTGTCAAACCTGTTGGTTGCGGATGGACCCACGACAAGAAATGAAGCAATCGCTTCCTAACATCGCTATGTAAAGAGAGGACGCAAGTTTGCTGAAATATGTGATGGTTGGTATCGGAGGTTTTCTCGGTGCAATCGCCCGGTACATGCTGGGAGCTTACATCGGAAGCCACTACGGAGCTCGCTTCCCGTACGGCACATTTGTGATCAACATGAGCGGATCGTTCTTGATTGGATTCATTCTTGCCTTCCTAGCGAGGACTACGGCTAGCCCGTATTGGCGCTACCTGATCCCCATTGGGTTCATCGGGGCCTACACAACGTTTTCAACGTTCGAGTATGAGACGCTTCGCGCCATTCAGGAAGGCCAGATCGCTTCGGGATTGTTGAACGTAGCGCTCAGCGTCACCGTTGGGTTCGCGGCTGTCTGGGCGGGGGCTGCCCTAGGACGGGTATTCGTATGAGACCGCAAACTGCTCTTTCGCCGGAAGTGCCTATGATCCAGGCACTCGCTCGGGGCATTTGCCCGATTTGCACGTTGATGAGGGCGTTTCAGAATTCGATGGTTGAGGCTCCGCACCGCTGCCCGGCCGCGAGCCTTTGCAACTTTCACGCCTGGTCACTCGCCGGCGCATCTCCGGCAGGCGAGACTGTCCCAATCTTGCGTTCCATGCTAGAAAACTCGGCAATTGAACCAATCTCCGGTCCCACAGAACTGCATCCCTGTGATTGGTGTGTGGCGCTGCGCGACCATGAGGATGAAAAGTTGGCGGAGTTTGCTCGGGAGATGAAACGCGACAGCTTCCGTAGCTGGGTAACCCAGTATGGAACAATCTGTCTGTTCCACGGCCGAAGGCTGATGAGGTTTCTTCCCGGGCCCGAAGCGGAGGTCATCCGGCAAATTCTTGCGAGCAATCAGGAAGAGATGGAAAGGCAGTTGATGGCGTTCGACGTGAAAGTGAGAAGAGGGGGAAAAGGTGGTGGCGGCGTTCTCGGCCACATCGCGGAGTTCCTGGTGTCTCAGCGAGGCATAACACGCTAGGAGGGGCAATTGCTAACTACTGGACCGGCTAAGAAAGTGACGGTGTATGTAATCGAAGGCCAGACCTATCATGGGACGGCTTGCTATGCCGCGATTCTCGATTACCTGTTTTTTCGCGGAATCTCCGATGCAACCGTAACCCGCGGAATGGCGGGGTTCGGGACCGACCACAAAATGCACACCAACCGTCTGGTTGATCTTTCGGATCAGATGCCGATCAAGATCGAATTCATCGAGACCCCGGAGCGGGTGCAAGAAGTGTTGCCCAAGCTGGCCGAAATCGCCAGCCACGGATTAATTGAAGTTCACGATACAAGCGTTATTCGACCGGTGCTGCCGGGAGAAAAGCGAGTGCCCGACATGCCGGCGGTGAAACTGCAGTCGCACGCCAAGATGATGCGCATCCTGATCGGCGAGCACGACAAGTGGAACGACAAACCCCTCTACCAGGCGCTGGTACAGGCGCTGCGGGCGAATGACATCGCGGGCGTGACCGTTTACCGGGGAATTCTCGGATACGGCGCCAACCGTCGCGTGCACAAGGATTCAACCCTGAACCTGTCTCACGATGCCCCGATCCTCTTGACCGTGGTCGATAGCGAGGACAAGCTCCGGGCCTTCTTCCCCGTTCTGGACCAGATGGTCAAGCAGGGGCTGGTGGTACTTTCCGATGTTGACGTGATCAAGTATTCCCATGCTCAGCCGCTGGCGGTGACGCAGGAGACGCAGAAATGAAACTCGAAGGCAAAGCCAAGATGCTGCGCATACACTTTGGCGAGGATGACCAATGGCAAGGCCGTCCACTGTATCAGGCCATCGTCGAACGATGCCGCAAGCTCGACATCGCTGGCGCCACTGTGTATCGGGGCATAGAAGGTTATGGCGCCAGCACCATGATTCGCCGGTCTCACCTGCTCCATTTTTCGTCGGATGCTCCGATTCTGGTTCAGATCATTGACATTGAGGAGAACATCCAGCGCCTTATTCCCGCACTGGACGAGATGGTCGCGGAGGGCCTAATCGCGATGTCCGACGTTGAGGTAATTAAGTACACACACCAGGAAGGACAGCGGTCACAACCGTGATGCCGAAGCCCAAAACGGACTCTGATTTCGGAATAAGCGATGGCCTAGTAGTCGCGCGACCTGCCATCTTTGATCGTGTCGAGGAGAATGAGCAACTGCGGCAACGTGTGGCGGAAAGACGATCCTTCCTGTTACACGGACCCGCCGGCGTAGGCAAGACCCTCCTCTTGTCGTCCGTCGTGCCAGACTTCCCAAACATTCTGTACAGCTCGCAGAATCCAACACCACAGGCCCTCTACCGGAACTTAGCGGAACTGCTCCTTGCAGCAGGCCATCCGGTATTCGCGAAGTCCTGTGCCAACGGCTTGTTGTCCCTTCAGGCGAAGACTGCCGTCTCCATGAAGGGATTAATGCGCGATGCATTGTGGAACTCCAAATATCTTGTCGTTCTTGATCACCTTATGCGCCCTTCGCAGTCGCTGGCGGCCTCGATTCGGGAGCTGATGCTGAACTGGTCTGTCCCGGTGGTCGCTGTGTCACGTTCAACGCACATGGAGGACGTGGGATTTGTTCTGCCGCTATTCCCGGATCGAACGGAGAAATTCGGTGTGCGTAATTTCGATCCTGACACCGCCCACTTGTTTGCGACTACTTACGCGGAGAGAAAGGGTTTGATCGCCGAGAATCTGGCACCGTTTCTGGACAGGGTTGTCGAATACGGTGACGGCAATCCCGGAGCCATGCTCAAGATGATTCACCTGGCAAAGGACCCCAAATACTCCCACGGGAACCAGATCAAGATCGCGCCTCTTTACATTGATTACAAGATCGCGACGATAAATCAATAAACCAAGACCTCAGCAGAGGCTGAGTGAGCCGCTAATGCAAAACGTAGAAGACGTACCGATCCCAAACCAAGCTCCGGAGGCAGTGCCGGGCAATAGCCTGGCGCTTGGTCGCCTTGCGGAAATCGCCGAAGGCTTGGGCGAAGGTTCCATCGGCGCCGATGTGCGGCAACTCGTCGCGCGAATCAATGAAGGGCGCTTCTTCGTCGCCTGCGTCGGCCAGTTCAAACGGGGCAAATCCACACTGCTCGATGCGCTGGTGGGTGAACCGATACTTCCCACGGGCGCAGTACCGGTGACCACCGTGCCCACTGTGCTCCGATATGGAAACCAGCGGACGGCGCGTGTCCTCATCGGCGCAAAGTGGCAGGCGATTCGACCGGAGGAGCTTCCGCAGTACGTTTCCGAGGAGCTCAATCCAGAGAACAAAAAGCGGGTTGAGGGTGTCGAGGCATTTCTTCCTTCGCCGCTGCTGGCTTCTGGCATGTGCCTGGTGGATACTCCCGGGATCGGATCGGTTTTCTCGGGAAATACGGAAACGACCCAGGACTTCATACCCCAGATTGACGCCGCGATTCTTGTCGTCGGCGCCGACCCGCCGATTTCCGGGGAGGAATTGGCGCTGATCGAGGCCGTAGCCATTAATGTCGACCAGATCCTGATCGTGCTGAACAAAATTGATCGCGTTTCGGCTACGGAACGCCAACAAGCGTCAGAGTTCGCCACCAAAGTTCTTGAGGGCCGTCTCAAGAGGCCTGTTGGGAAGATCTATGAAGTTAGCGCGCTAGGCAGGCTCAACAATTCCACAAATACCGATGACTGGAACAACCTGATCGAAGATCTCCGTTGCTTGGCTAGCAAATCAGGGCGGTCCATGACCCGTTCGGCGGCCGAGCGCGGCATTCGTCGATTCTCCGCTTCGCTACAACGCTCCCTCGATGAACGCGTCAGAGCGCTCAGTGAACCCATCGCTAACTCGGAACCGAGGATCGCGAACCTCCGACAGACTGTAAGCTACGCCGAGCAGTCGCTGCGAGACCTGGGGGCGCTGTTTTCCGCCGAGCAAATGAGACTCTCGATGACGCTCTTGGCCCGCCGCAAAGAATTTCTGAAGCAGGTCCTGCCGATCGCGCGTGAAGAGTTTAAGCACGAGACCAGCACTGTCGCGACCACGTTCGGTCCGGCGAGGCGACGCGAGCTGATGGCCATCGCCCAGGCTGTCGCTCGGCGTCATGTTATGCCATGGCTCGATACCGAGGAGACCCAAGCCGAGGAGCTCTACGGCGCGGTCACGCAGCGCTTCGTGAATCTGGTAAATGGTCTCCTCCAGCGAATTTCCGAGGAGCAGGGCGCCGACTTTTCTCATTTACCGAAGTCTCTGGATACCGAGCACGGCTTCCGCACCCGTTCCCGCTTCTTCTTTCACGACATGGTCACCATCGCGCAGCCGGCGTCGCCACTGTTGTATTCGATCGACGTCCTGATGGGCGCACTTCACATCCGGCGGTGGTTCCAAAGGAACGCGATGAACTTTCTAGAACAGCTCCTGGACACCAATGCTTCGCGAGTCCAGGGCGATGTGGAACAACGAGTGGTGGAGAGCCGTTTGCGGCTTGAATCCGACGTACGCAAGCTGCTTCGCGAGGTAAGCGCCTCAGCCGAGCACGCACTGTCGAAGGCCAGAGAGCTCATGACTGCGGGCAGCAACGCCGTGCAGAACGAGCTTGAGCGCCTGCGGAAGTTGCAGCAAGAACTGAGCGCTCTTGCGGCCGTCCAATAAGAATGCGTCATGCTTCGCTCAGGGCTGGTCTAGTCTTCCCCAACCCTGAGAACGGCCAGAAAAGCCTCTTGCGGGATGTCCACGCGGCCTATCCGCTTCATGCGCTTCTTGCCTTCTTTCTGCTTTTCCAGCAGCTTCCGCTTTCGGCTGATGTCGCCGCCATAGCACTTGGCGATCACGTTCTTGCGAAGCGCGGCAACCGTCTCGCGAGAAATTATCTTGGCTCCGATAGCTGCCTGAATTGCAACTTCGAACATCTGCCGCGGTATTAGTTGGCGCATCTTGGAGACCAGCGCCTTGCCGCGTTCATAAGCAAAGTCGCGATGCACAATGATGGACAGCGCATCCACCGGATCGCCCGACACCAGGATGTCGAGCTTCACCATTGGCGACTCCCATCTCCCGGCCAGGTGATAGTCCAGCGAAGCATAGCCGCGCGAAATGGTCTTTAGCTTGTCATAGAAGTCGAGCACGATCTCGTTCAGCGGCAGCTCATAACTCAGCATCACGCGTGTGGAACTTACGTATTCGAAGCCTTTCTGTTTGCCGCGCTTGTCTTCCACCAGCTTCAGAATGCCGCCAACATATTCCTCGTTGGTAAGAATGGTGGCGAGAATCACGGGCTCTTCGATCTTGGCAATCTCGCTGGGATCGGGCCATCGCGACGGATTATCCACCTCGATCACGCTGCCATCCGTGAGCGTAATCTTGTATCGAACGCCGGGAGCGGTGGTAATCAGTTCGAGATTGTATTCGCGCTCCAGCCTCTCCTGGATGATCTCCATGTGCAGCAGGCCCAGGAAACCGCAGCGAAAGC
Source organism: uncultured Acidobacteriaceae bacterium (assembly GCA_963794545.1). Lineage (GTDB taxonomy): Bacteria > Acidobacteriota > Terriglobia > Terriglobales > Acidobacteriaceae > Bog-257. Next base: position 8,546 of record CAWCEH010000003.1, on the reverse strand, counting down.
CAAAGCCCAGCGCGACGGAGCTTTCCGGCTCGAAGAAGAACGATGAATCGTTGAGCCGCAGTTTTTCCAGCGCTTCGCGCAGCAACGTGTGTTCGTGCGCATCCACTGTGTACAGCCCGGCGAAAACCATGGGCTTCAGCTCCTCGAAACCCGGCAGCGGCTCGATCGCGGGATGATGATCGTCGGTAATGGTGTCGCCGATCTTGCAATCAGCAACGGTCTTGATGGTGGCAGTTAGGAAACCGACTTCGCCAGCGCTCAACTGCTCTATCTCGATCGCCTTTGGCGTCAGAACGCCAAGCGTCTCCACGTCGAAGGTGCGGCCATTCGACATCAAACGAATGCGCTGGCCCTTGTAGAGCGTGCCTTGGATGACGCGTGCCAGCACCACCACACCGCGATAGGAGTCGAACCAGGAATCGAAGATGAGCGCCTGCAATTGATTGCTGGCCCGCCCCTTGGGTGGAGGAATGCGTTGCACCACGGCCTCCAGCACGTCGGGCACTCCCACACCGGTCTTGGCGCTGATGGCCAGCGAATGCGAGGCATCCAGGCCGACCGCGCTCTCGATCATCTCCTTGGTGCGCTCGATGTCGGCACTCGGCAAATCAATCTTGTTGATAACGGGAATGATCTCCAGCCCGTTGTTAATGGCGATGTAGGCGTTCGCAAGGGTTTGGGCTTCAACACCCTGCGATGCATCCACTACCAGCAAAGCGCCTTCGCACGAGGCCAGCGATCGCGACACTTCGTAGCTGAAGTCCACGTGGCCTGGCGTGTCGATCAAGTTGAGCTGGTAGGTCTTTCCGTCCGCTGCCGGATACATCATGCGCACCGAGTGCGCCTTGATGGTGATGCCGCGCTCCCGCTCCAGGTCCATCGCATCGAGCACCTGAGCCTGCATCTCGCGCGCCGTCAGCGAGCCGGTAAGCTCAAGCAGGCGGTCGGCAAGCGTGCTCTTCCCATGATCGATATGGGCGATGATGGCGAAGTTTCGGATGAGTGACGGATCCATGCCAGATAGCTGAGAGCTACCTTGATTCTACAGGAGAAAACAGCGTCTCACGGCGCAGGCGAGAGTACGATGTCTAGTCATGCGCACCGTCGCAAGTGCGATTGCAACAGCCCTGTTCACGCTGTTCGTACCTGCCATCGTTGCGGTTGGAATTCCACAGATGTGGATCAGGGAGGGTGGCGTCGTCGTTGCGCCAGGAGTCGCGAGTCGCATCTTCGGTACTGCGCTGATCGCACTCGGAGCCATTGGTTACTTCTGGTGTGCCACGTTGTTCGTCATGGCCCAAGGCACGCCCGCGCCTGCTTTTCCGACGCAAGAGACCGTGGTTGGCGGTCTGTACCGCATCAATCGCAATCCCATGTATACGTCGGTGCTGGCGGTCGTTGTCGGACAGGCCGTGCTCTATCGTTATTGTTCTCTCGCAATCTATGGCGTGTTGTTGGCGCTGGGCTTTCACCTGTTCATTATCCTGTATGAGGAGCCTACGCTCCGCGCTCGTTTCGATGGCGAATACGAGGAGTTCTGCCGTCGCGTGCCACGCTGGATACCGCGGCTGCGCTCATGATGGAAATTATCGAATGTGATGGGATGCTTTCGGTCGCCTTCGCTGGATAGAATCAGAACGCATGTCTCTGATTCTCGCTTCCGCTTCGCCACGCCGCGCTGAGCTGTTGCGTAACGCGGCGATCCCTTTCACGGTTGAACCGGCCCACGTTCCCGAGCAGCCCGCAATCCACGAGAAGCCTGTGGACTATGCTCAGCGGCTGGCCCGCGACAAGGCCCGCGCGGTGTTCGCTCGCCATCCGCGAGGCGCAGTGCTCGGCGCAGACACTGTCGTGGTCGTCGACCAGCATCTGCTGGAGAAACCCACCGACGAGGCTGATGCAGCGCGCATGTTACGCCTCCTCTCGGGACGAACTCATCAAGTGATCACTGGAGTGTGCCTGGTAGCGCCGGACTTTGAGCAGACCGAAGCCGAGATCACTCAGGTCGTCTTTAGCCCGCTCTCGGAGCCGGAGATCGCTGCCTACGTTGCGAGCGGCGAACCGATGGACAAAGCCGGGGCCTACGCCATCCAGGGCATAGCTTCACGCTGGGTGGAACGCATCGAGGGTTGCTACTTCAACGTGGTGGGTCTTCCCGTGCCGCGAGTGTATCGCATGTTGCGCGCAGCCGAACGGGCTGCGGGAAAAGTCTTCTGAGGGGCAGCCTTGGGTAGCGCCGCGCTTCATGAAGCGGTGGGTAACGGAGAGGGAATCCCCCGAGTCCCCCGGGGACGGCACCCTCGATTTTACCCTTCCCCTCGCTCTTCGTCCAAAACCGTTCTGGCCCGAAACGTGACACCATCGTAGAATTAACTCCAAGTCCTCTGGGGACGTCACAGCCTCATCCGATGACTGCTGAGAAGAAAAAGCGCGGCGGAGCCTCCGATCCGATCATCCCGGACAAGCTCTACTTCCGCATTGGTGAAGTCGCCAGTCTTTGCCGGCTTCCGGCTTACGTGTTGCGCTTCTGGGAAACCGAGTTCCCGCAACTCAAGCCGGTCAAAAGCAGCACCGGCCAGCGAATGTATCGTCAGCGCGACGTGGAGAATGCGCTGCGCATCAAAAAGCTGCTCTACGACGAAGGCTTTACCATCGCCGGAGCCCGCCAGCATCTCAAGGCAGAGCTGAAACCCGCGCATCGACAGGACGGCTTACCCTTCCCCAAACAGCGCGCCGCGGATCTCAAGAAAGTCCGTCAGGGTTTGCAGGAGATCCTGGTCATCCTTAAGAAGCGCCGCTAGAACGGGATGCACCTTCAGTGCCTGGCATGAGCCAGCCGAAGGGTACGCATTAGGAGCTGCGCGAATACGAAGTCGATAACCTTCTTTGTCGATAATGTTACCCAAGCTGCAGGAACGTTACCCTCAACCGTCTCTGAAACAGCCTCGAACTACGATCTGCCATTCAATCATTCCAATGCCTGAGCCAGACGCTGGCGAAGCATCCCTGTAACCGATCATAGAGCACTCGGATGGGCCCCGCCATCAGTTCTCCTTCGCAAGGCATCCCACTGGTCCAATTCGTACTCATGGAATAATACATTTATCAACATTGCGATACTGTCGCTCTCCAGAGCAGCATTCAATTGGTTCAACAGATTTCGGTTTGCAGCTAGTTTTCTGTCTATCTCACATACTCTCTTTCGTTTTGCAGATGTCTCAGGAGCGCACTTGCTTTTTACAAATGTGTCATCTATGTCAACTATGTCATCGACGGTCGCCATCGCGAATCCTTCCCTTCTGTCATGGCCAATAAAATCGCTCAGGTAAGCGTGCCATCCGCTCTGCTTCTTTAGGTCATCATTCAGTGATTTAGGAGATGTCAAGCCCAGGGAGCGCTTCATTGTTCCGTCGACGATCACCGCCGCCACGTCGTGTTTCTCAAAGGCAGTTTCAAGAAGCGGGAAAGAATCGAATGGAACAATCTGAAGGGTCCGCAGATCGTCTTGCTTATGAAGTTCGTTCGCCAACCACGCATTTGAGGTGTGTGGGACTACACCGAGTTTACGGTTATTCGTTGCAAGACAATGCAAGGTCTCGCAAGTCTCATTTTGGTCCACAAGAAACTCGGTCTCATAGCCCAGGTACTCATCGCTATAAGCAACGTCGCCAGTCTCTCTTTCCTTCGCTTTCGTTGAAGATCCGACATAAACATCGATGTTACGCCGCTGAAGTGCGTCCTTCCAGTCGGCTCCGTTCACCAGCGGGACAAGGCGAATGTGCAAGTGCGTGCCGGGCGGACTGTTTGGCGTGCCTGCGGTGCTCGCAGCAGATCCGCATAACTTCGCCGCAAGATGCGTGTTCGATGATTCACTGCGCGCCTGTATCGCATCGCACTCTGCTGCCACGGCAGACTGGCATGAGGTTTTGTCAAACCACACTTTGCCGTCGTCATTGAGCAGACAGCCCTCCACCAGCACCCTGATCAAATCCATGTCAAATCCAGATGGTCTTCCGTCGTCACCCACCCTGCTGAAGGGGGTGTCTTGACTGAACTGGGTTCCGACGATGATCTCGTCTGTCGCCCTTATCCGCCGCTTTCTCGATGAAAAAAAAGTAAACTTCCGGAACGCGCTCCAATAGCGAACCTGGTCATCCTCGACACACTCTGCGGGATCATGGGTCACATTCAGTTCACCAGAGGCCACTCGCCAGATGTATGTGCCTTCCGGGAATTCCCCCCGTGCCTCCACCTGATTTGGAAGCGTTGCTCGTTGATCCGTAGAATCCGTCGCCGCAAAGATGCACACTTTCCCGACGGGGGTCTGTTGATTAACGCCAGCGCCATTATTCTCAAGCTCGTCTTCATGCCCCGAGGCAATCTTCATCAGCTGTAGTACATAGCTCGATGCGCTATTGTGATTTCCATATTTCCATTGAAAGCCAATGTGCGCGCCAATAATTTCTTCATCTGCCGCAGGAGAAATCTGCTCGGGTATGTATAGCCGTCCCCTGAACTTCGCCAGCTCCTCTTCGTCACCCTTCAACTGCTGCGCCTGCCCTTGGGTCGTGCGCGTAAGATCGTCGATCTCCTGTTTAGACCGTTCTTCCGATCCCGAACTAAGTCCTATATATAGCGTGATACACAAGGTAACACCGATAACATACAGTGTGACAAACAGTACGAGATCGCCAACGGTCGCAGTTTTGACTTCGGCTTCACTTCGGCGTACGCCTTCGGCCCACTGCGCAATTCTCCCGAACGTTCCGCCCCGGGGTAGGCCAATTCTCTTCTGGGTCCACCACACCAGCGCGATAACGCCAAAAAGTGCTACGCAAAACAAAGTGAATAGAAATACCCACCACACACTCGACACACTCGACATCTGTACCCCCCGCACTCGAGCTCTTAGCGACTCAGCGAATGACTTTTAGTACTTTCCGATAGTTCTCGCGTCCACGAACTTCAGTCCAGAAACTAATCTTTGCAAAGTCGGCGGTGCTCTTCTTAACCCACTCCGCGTCGTCCGAATTCATCAATGTGATGGCGTCGCGGTTCGCCGGAACATAACCGGTGGTCTCGGCCACCAGCGCCTGGCTTTTAGTCTCCATCAAGTAATTTATTAGCTGTTGGGCAAGTTCTGGGTGATCACTGTTCCTGGGTATCATTAAATAATCTATCCAGCCAGTAGTACGGCCCGGAATTGTGCGTTCAATCTTCATACCTTCCGCTCGCAGCTCGTTGGCGGTTAGAGGCCAGCCGAGCGCGATGACGACTCTATGTTTCTTGAACATCTGCTTCAGGTCGCCTGAAGTCTTCCACAGGTAAATGTTTCCCCTGAGTAACGACAGCTTCTCCCCAATCGAGTCTAACTGGTCGGCCGTCAGCTTATACAGTTGGTTTGGGTCTAGCTGGTCATACTTTAAAACTTGGGCGGTCATGTAGACGGTGGAAATGTCATCCCACAGTGCAATTCTGTGCCGGAATTCGTCGCTCCAAACAATGTCCCAGGATGTTGGCGCGCTGGAAAACATGGCGGGGTTGTAAAGCAAGACGTTTGCACCCCACATGAACGGAATACCAAAGGTGCTCGGCTTTCCCTTGATGTGAAGGTCGAACCACGTCTTATCCTGAACTGGTTCCAACTGCCACGACATCTGGCGGGTCAGCGACGTGAAGGCGGGTATATGGCCGACGTCTAGCGGCTGAACCAACTTGTGCTCCACCAGCCAGTGCGCGATGTCACTGGAAGGAGAGATCACGTCAAAACTCTCTTGGCTGGCTCGGTCTTTAAGGTCGTCGCTGGTAGACATATATTCCACGGAGACTTCGCAGCGGCATTGTGTCTCGAAGGAACCGATAAGGGCGGGAGGCGCATAGCCCTCCCAAACTAGAATCTTTAGTTTGACGGGAGCCTGGGTTTCAAAAATCGCGTCGCGAAACAGCGCCGCAATATACGCGATACCGAGCGTCAGAATTGCTACTATCAGAAGAGCAACACGACGCTTAAGCCCAAATTGGCCGAGGACTGACGAAAGCGGCATATAGGTGCCCCCATCGGAAACCGACATCGCACACAACTGTGTTGCGAATTGTGCTGTGACGGAACCCAGCAGTCAAGAGAAAAATGAGCGGGACATGGGCGCAATCATAACGGGCAAAGCCCCGGCAAAGGAGAGGTGGCGTTCACAGTATGGCGGCTCTTGCCAGCAGCCGGCCGCGGTCCTGTCAACATTGCCTCGTATTCCTTCACTGCACGTCGCGCCGCACAAATCCCCCCGGAAATCGTAGACACGGGACCTTCGGAATCGGTGTTGGCAAAGAAGATGCGATCCATTGGCTGCCTGACCAGGGGCAAAACCTGAGTGTGTACACCCGGCATGGACATAAGCAAAGGATGGCCGCGCCGATAGATGTGCACTTCGACGGGATCTATATTGGTGTTTGGCAGAAGGGTGCGGAAATCTTGCATCACATTGGCAGCGACCCGCCGGCACCCATCCTCGGTGAGAAGGGTGGAGCGCTGGCTACGTAGCAGGGGAGTGTAGCAGGTGAGGATATTGAACTTCTGCTTGTACCCTGGCCCGTTCCGTACCACCCAATCAGCAACCACAATATCGGTAAAGGTTTTTCCTGGGCACCACGTATCGTATCCCAGGTTAAAAACCGGCCGATCATAAATGAGATTTACAACCGGATACGGAATGTACTGCAGTTTCGCGATTGCAGCGCGCTGCTTCTCGGGGATGCCTTGCACGATGCGCGCCGTGATAAATTTGGGCGTCGCCATGATCACACCCTTGGCTCCCACCGTCTGCAGTTTGCCATCTTGAAGATAGGTAACCTGCACTCCGTGTTTTTGGGGCAGGACAGCTACGACCGTGGTGCTGAGCAACATGCGGTTAAGATGCGGCTGCATCAGCTCCGTGAGCCGCTGGTTAATTGCTCCCAGGCCTCCAGACAGGGTGGTGCGAATATCCTTTCGTTTGGAGCCCGCCATATATTGCAAGTCAACGATGGCAACGGTGGCGCACATTTCATCCGTAGACGCGCCCCAGTTCGAGCGACCGTAGGCGTCCCACCACTGCTTCACCTCCGGCGCGTAGCCCGCCGTGAACTTAGACCATGGCACATTGTCCAACTCCACCCCACGCCTCTCCACATCAATCTTGAGGATGCTATCGCGGAACTTCGTAAAGCTGTCGCGTGTGACTCGGGGATACGGCAGTTGGTCGAGACCCGCGCACCAGGTGTCGGGAATAAACTGTCCGTTGACGATGGTGCCGTCCCAGTTGTCTACAGGCAGTTGATCCAGGCCGATCTCGGTGGACAACCGCTGCGCCGGTTCTTCGTCGATGAAAGCCCCGCCGGTGGCATAGGGAACGCCACTGTATTCCTCAAGATAGGAATTACCGCCCCAGTGGGGTTCCTTCTCGATCAGCAGAAAGTCCTTATCACGCAGGAGGTAGGCCGACGTAAGCCCGCTGACCCCGCCGCCGACGATAACGACGTCATATCTCTTGCTCACCGCGGGATGCGCAAAGGTACGCCCGTCCCGGATTTCGTGACAAACCTGATTGTGCTCGCCATCCACTCGGGGTTCGAGGTCAGTGGCGAGCAAGGACAGGTCCAAAGGACATCCCGCCGCGATGCTGCCCGCTACCACGAACCGGATGAAATCTCTACGCGTTGTGCTCATGCTGTTTCCTAGGGGCGGTCCTCGGGAGCTTCCTCGACACGGCGCACACGAGCTGGCTATAACGCTTGATTCTGCGTTTTGCTACCGCGCAGCTTCTCTCGACCGGAGAGATTACAGAAGCATACATCCAGTTGCCGCCCAATACGACAACGATACCGAAAAATGCGATATAGGGAGAGTCAAGAGCAGAGTATGAGCGAACGGCCTTTATCTATGTCGGCGACGACCCGCCCTCGCTCTCTTATGCAGGAATCCGCTGGAGACGCTTCATCCTGGGAAGCGCCTTTATCGATTTTCCGGCTTGCTTCTGCGCCAGGCGCAGTTCGTAGATGCTCTGCAGATTGAGCCAGAACTCCGCGCTCGTGCCGAAAAAATGGGCCAGGCGCAACGCCGTATTGGCGGTGATGGCGCGCTGTCTGTTTAAGATCTCGGTTACGCGATTGGTTGGCACGTCCAAATTACGCGCCAGCTCGGCAGCGCTCATGCCCAATTCTCTTAGTTCTTCAGCCAGATGCTCGCCGGGATGAATCGCGCTCACTGCCATTAACTTCTCCTAGTGATAGTCCACAATCTCTACGTTCGACGGCCCAGGTGTCCGCTCCGGCCACTCAAAACAAATGCGCCACTGGTCATTGATGCGAATGCTGTACTGGCCCCTGCGGTCCCCAGCCAGCGCTTCAAAACGATTGCCGGGTAAGACGGCCAAGTCCCGAAGCCCTGTCGCCGCTTCCAATCGATCAAGCTTCAGCTGAGGACCACCCAAGAGAATAACGCGCTTTACGAGTTACGTAAAGCGTAAGTGTTGCACCAAACGGAAAAGGCCCCATGTTATTCACATGGAGCCTTT
>CAWCEH010000002.1:0-1515725 GCA_963794545.1 uncultured Acidobacteriaceae bacterium | reverse complement strand
GATCGAGGCTGGCACGGTTCTTGAGCGGAACTTCATCCGCCAGGCGCTAAGGCAGGCTGTCGACCGTGGTCTGATCACTCGCCAACAGATTCGGAACACGCAAATGAGCAGACCTGCGCGCAAAATCGTAGAGGAAGTGCTGCGGCGAGCTGCATGATGCCGTCACCCAAGACATATGCGACGGCGGGAGCATTCCGAAGGACTCTTGAAGAACGCCTGAAGACGTCCTCCCCACTGATCAGATCGATCTCAACCGCCTCCGGCGACAGGTATCATTCGACCGTCTGCTGGCAAGGCTGTTCCGGGAAGAACCAGCGCCTTGGGTTTTGAAGGGTGGTTATGCGCTGGAGCTGCGCCTCAGGCTGCTCGATCAACGGTGGACATCGACCTGACATTGGAGCGGGTGGGGGCAGCAACATCGGCGGGCGGTGACACGAACCAGGTTGTACGCGGGATGCCGCAGAGCGTGGCCGACATCCCTCTTGGTGACTGTTCGAGTACGCGATCGGGTCGCCTGTCATCGACTTGACCGCCGCGCCGTATGGCGGGGCCCACTATCCTGTCGAAGCTCGAATGGACGAACGGATCTTTGCCCGATTCCACCTGGACGCCGGCATTGGTGACGTGGTTATGCAACCGCTGGAAAGATTATCTGCCGGGACTGGCGGATTCGCTGGCATCGTTCGGCGCGCGTCCGGATGATCGCTCGCGCGCAGCAGTTCGCTGAAAAGATTCATGCCTAGACGCTCCCGCGGAATGCTGAGAACAGCAGAGTGAAGGACTTGGTGGACCTGGCTCTCCTGATCAGATCAGGAGGCCTGCATAAACAGAGGATCTGGACGCCTTGCATCTGATGTTCGAGAGAAGAAGAACACACGATTTGCCGGCGGGTTTGGTTCGCCGCGAGCGGATTGGCAGATCCTGTTTCAGCCCTGGCGGAAGAATGCGGGCTCCCAACTGATATCGCTGCGGTGTTTGCGGGCGAACAGGAATATCTGCAAGAAGTGCTGATATGTCGCACGGAGCGGTGAACGCGGTATGACCGAGAAGGGTTCGGCATCTCTTCCATTCGAGTCTCCAGAGCAGGAAAATATTCGCCTCCGGGAGGAAAACGCTCGCCTGCGGCGGCTCCTGGCGGTTCACAGCATTCCGATTCCGCAACTCGCGCCAGAGAACCGGCCTCCAACCAAAACCATCGAGACGGCGCCACCGGTGGACAAGGAGGAGCGTGCCAGAAAAAGAATCGCGCTGTTTCGAAGCCTGTTTCGCGGGAGAGAAGATGTTTACGCACGGCGATGGAAGAATGACGACGGCCGATCGGGATATGTGCCCGCGGCTATAAAGGACTGGAAGGCTATTAACAAAAGCCGCCCGGAGGAGCGGAAGAAAGTCGACCAGAAGACAAGGAAGTTCCTCCCGCTGACCGACGCCGTCATCGAGAGCCACCTCTTGGGCAAGGAAGCCGTTGGCGTATATCCCCTCCTGCCCGACGAAACGTGCTGGTTTCTCGCGGCAGACCTCGACAAGAAGACTTGGGAGTATGACGCCCAGGCTTTCCTTGAGACCTGCCAGGAGTTGAGTGTGCCAGCTGCCTTGGAGCGTTCTCGCTCCGGGAAGGGCGGCCACATTTGGATCTTCTTTGATCGTGCGCTGTCAGCGATTACCGCGCGCAAACTGGGATGCCTGATTCTCACGCGCACCATGGAGCGCAGGCATCAACTCGGTCTCGATTCCTATGATCGCTTTTTCCCCAACCAGGACACGATGCCCAAGGGAGGGCTGGGAATCTGATTGCGCTCCCCTTGCAGTTTGCGCCACGCAAGTCGGGCAACAGCTGTGTTCATCGACTCAGACTTCCAACCGTACCCCGACCAATGGCAGTTTCTTTCGACAATTCGACGAATGCCGGCCGTCGCCGCCGAGGAGATCGTTGCAGAAGCTCAGCGCAAAGGCGACCTGATCGGAGTCCGGATTAGCATCGCCGATGACGACGATGCACAAGACCCGTGGACCTTGCCACATTCCGGCAAGCGGAGGGAGCGGCCGATCGAAGGGCCGCTACCAAAGACTGTTCAGGTCGTTCGCGCGAATCTCGTCTACGTGGAAAAGAAGGATCTGCCACCAGCCATGCTAAATCGGTTACTCCGGCTGGCCGCATTTCAGAACCCCGAGTTCTACAAGGCTCAGGCGATGCGGCTCTCGACGTTCGACAAACCGCGTGTGATCGCATGCGGCCAGGAATTCGCCCATCACATTGCTGTGCCTCGTGGCTGTCTGACTGAGACGTTGGCTCTTCTCGAGGCGCACAAGATCCGGCCCGAAGTTCGGGACGAACGGTACTCAGGCACAGCGATTGAAGCGGAGTTCCAGGGTCAGCTTCGGCCGTTCCAGGAGGAAGCGGTCACGAAGATCACCGGACACGACGAAGGTATCCTCTGCGCGCCGACAGCGTTCGGAAAGACCGCCGTTGCGGCGTGGCTGATCGCGAAACGCAAGGTCAACACTCTGGTAGTCGTTCACCGGCAGCAGTTGCTCGATCAGTGGCAGGAGCGCCTTGGGATGTTCTTGGATCTGCCAGCGAAATCGATCGGCATATCGGTGGCGGCAAAATGGACCGGACCGGTTACGTGGATGTCGCCGTCATCCAAAGCCTGTACCGAAAAGACGAAGTGAAGGACTTCGTCGCCGAGTACGGCCAGGTGATCGTCGATGAATGTCACCACATATCCGCTTTCACGTTCGAACAGGTGATGAGGCAGGTCAAGGCCAAGTATGTTCTCGGTCTGACCGCCACGCCGACGCGGAAGGACGGGCACCATCCGATCATTTACATGCAGTGTGGCCCCGTACGGTTCAGCATGAGCGCCCGGACGATGACCGAAACGACACCCTTTGAGCACAAGATGGCTCCCCGCCATACGGAGTTCCGGATGGCGTCCGAACTCACCGAGGTCACGATCCAGGACATCTACGCCGCGCTCGTCGATGATGTCTCGCGCAACGAGATGATCGCTAACGACATCGTCCGCGCCATAGAATCGGACGTTGCCCGCTGCTTCTGACCGGTCGGACAGAGCATCTCCAGCATTTCGCAGCCAAACTTGAGGGTGTTGCCAAGCACGTCTTCGTCTTGAAGGGCGGCATGGGGAAGAAGCAGCGTCGAGCAACGGCGGCGGCCCTGGCATCAGTGCCGGAAAGCGAATCGCGGGTGATTCTGGCGACGGGAAGTTACATCGGAGAAGGGTTTGACGATGCGCGTCTGGACACGCTATTCCTGGCCATGCCGATCTCCTGGAAGGGCACGTTGCAGCAGTATGTGGGGCGGTTGCATCGTCTCCACGACAACAAACGATTCGTGCAGGTCTACGATTATGTGGACGACTATGTTCCGATGCTGGCCAGAATGTACGAGCGCAGGCTGAAGGGCTATGCCGCGATTGGTTATGTGATCGAGCAGGAGACGTTTCCACCCCATCCCCCGGCGGCACACCTGTAGACCCGGGCCTTCAGTTGCTTGTAGTTTTTGTCTTGTATCGACAATGTATGTGTGCTAGTATGCACCTATACAATGACTCGAACAGAAACTCCGGAACAGGTCAGACTCTGGTTTCAGAGGGCAGTTCGCGATCTCTGGCCTGTGGCCATCGGGTCTCTGTCCTTGCGGAAGAGCCCCTGTATTCGAAAGCGCTGTCAGCTATGCGAAGCAGGGCAGGGACACTCCAGTTATTCGTTGTATGGCCGCAAGGGGAATCGCCGGTTTTCGATCTATGTGCCTGACGAGTTGGCCGAGGATTTGGAAAGGGCCATCCGGAACGGCCGCGATCTTCAGAAGCTTATGGCTGAAGCCGGCCGAAGGTACACTTTGGCGCTAAAGAACGAGCGCAGTTCGCACATCCGAAAGTAGCCAGCGGCGTCTCTGCCGTACCGGCTGCGGAGGGCAAGTGCTCAACGAGGCGGACTTTCTTGGCTGGTGTGCACGGCTCGGGTTGACCGAGACAACACGTGCGACGATCACTGCGGTACGGTCCCGTAATCCTGCTCGTCGCGTTGGAGGCGGTCGCCAAAACGTCTCCGGTCGGTATCCCAGCCGCAAAATGGGCATCACCATCCAGTTCGAAAGCCACCGAGTTGAATTGCCCTTCGCCTACGAAATGGAGCACGATTCTGGAGTGCTGGAGTATTACGACCAGCCGCCCTCCATTCCGCTCGCCTATCCCGCGGCAAACGGAAGACGCTTGTCGATTCTGCATACCCCAGACTATTTTGTGCTTCGCCGCGACTCTGCCGGATGGGTAGAGTGCAAAACCTCGGAGGATCTCGAAAAGCTGGCCATCAAGAGTCCACACCGCTATCTTCGAGATAATAACGGCAACTGGCGCTGCCCGCCGGGAGAAGTGCACGCCTCGGCACTGGGCTTGGACTACCGAGTATGGTCATCGGCGGAGGTTAATTGGATTCTCCAGCGAAATCTCCAGTTCCTGGACGACTATCTGCGATTCGACTCTGCGGGTGCGACAGGCTTTATCGACGCCGCCATCAAAACGGCAATCGAAGCAGAACCAGGAATACTTCTGCAGGAGCTGTTGGAAACGGTCCGCGGCGTCGCGGAACCCGACGAGATTTACCTACTGATCGCAAGCGGCGGCGTCTACGTGGACCTTAGTGCAGCCGCGATCGTCGAGCCAGACCAGGTTCGCGTCTTTGTCAACGCAGAAGTTGCTACTGCATACCATCTAGCTTGTCATGAGTTGAAGGAGCGTGTGGCGAACTGCGGACGCATCGGCGGCCCGTCTGCTCAAGCGCCAGTTGCGCATAGCGAGGCCTTCCATCTCCTGGCAACGGCCAGCGAGCAGGACTTGGTCGCCGCGAACCGGCGCTTCGATCTTGTGAAACGTCATCTTGGAGGGGAAAAAGCTCCGCATTCCATCCCGGCGAGGACGCTGCGCCTGTGGGCGGCGCAGTATCGGCTCGCGAAAGAGCAGTACGGCAACGGGTATGTGGGTTTGCTGGGGAAGACCAGTAAGCGAGGAAACAGAACCAGCCGCTTGTCTGAGGAGTCGCGCGACCTGCTCATTCAGTTTATCGATAACGATTACGAGAATCTCAGGCAAAAGACAAAGATCGCGTCGTGGGCAGCGCTGAAGCGCAAATGCGACGAGCGTGGCATCGAAGCGCCGAGCTATGTCACGTTCTGCGTTGCCGTGCGCGAGCGTGTGACCTTCGAACAAACGTTAAAGCGGCGGGGGCGACGCGCCGCGTACACCCATGCATCCTTCTATTTCGAGTTGGAACCGACTACGCCGCGCCATGGAGACCGTCCCTTCGAGATCGGGCACATCGATCATACCGAGTTGGACGTTGAAGTCGTCTGCTCCCACACCGGCCGTCCACTCGGGCGGCCGTGGATGACGATTCTCACGGATGCCTTCTCACGGCGTTGTCTTGCGCTTTATCTGACATTCGATGCTCCGAGCTACAGGTCCTGCATGATGATTCTGCGGGATTGTGTCCGGCGCCATGGCCGCCTGCCGCAGATTATCGTCATTGACGGTGGCCCCGAATTCCAGAGTACATATTTCGAAACGCTCCTGGCCCGCTATGAATGCACCAAGAAAACGCGGCCGCCGGCAAAGGCGAGGTTCGGCTCCGTCTGCGAGCGGCTTTTCGGCACCACAAACACTCAGTTTATTCACAGCCTGCGGGGCAACACTCAGATCATGCGCAATGTCCGACAGGTCACAAAGAGCAACGACCCTGTGGGACAGGCGGCTTGGACCCTCGTGCATCTTTATGACTATCTGTCGTCTTTCCTGTTCGAGATCTACGACACGATCGAGCACCCAGCTCTCGGGCAAACCCCGCGAGAGGCGTATTTCAAGGGCCTGGAAAGCACCGGCGTTCGCTCGAATAGATTGATTCCCTACGATCAAGCGTTCTTAATGGCTACCCTTCCAACAACTCAACGGGGCACTGCGAGAGTGTCACCTGGGCGTGGGGTGATCGTCAACGGCGTGTACTACTGGGCCGAGGCATTCCGCGATCCCACGGTTGAAAATCACAACGTCGCCGTCCGGTACGATCCTTTTGATATCGGCAAAGCTTACGCGTTTGTGAAGAACCGATGGACGGAGGGCCACTCTGAGCACTATGCGGCGCTGCGGGGCCGTTCGGAGAAAGAAATAATGTTGGCGTCCAAGGAGGTACGCCGACGAAGCCAGTTGCACTCTCGGGAGCGATTCACTGTGACGGCTCGGAAACTGGCAGATTTTCTTGGATCAGCCGAAGCGGAAGAGAAGTGTCTCCTACAGCGATTGCGTGATCGGGAAAGCAAGTCGATCCGCCAGAACGGCCCCGCTGTTGTTCCAGACGCAGCCTCCAGTCGAGAGGCCTTCAAGGAATCACAGTCTGGGAACGCTACGCCGCCGATATCAGTACCCGGTCAAGCTGAGGCCAGCGCGGTCTACGGAGACTTCTGATGGCGGCTAACCACAATCGGGAACCGGATGGTACTGAGTTGCGACTTGACCGCTTTCGTTCCTTCACGGTGGCGCATCCTCGGCTCGTGGAAGCCAAAGAGACACTGATAAATGCAATACGGGGAGCCGAGCCGAATTCGCTCATTTTTGTGTTTGGACCGACCGGGGTCGGTAAGACGACGTTACGGTTGAAAACGGAGCAGTTGATTACTGCGAAGCTCTTGAGCGAACTCCATGAAGACATTACGCGGGTCCCGGTGGTTAGTGTCGAAGCCGTAGCTCCTGAGTCCGGGAGTTTCAACTGGCGCGATCACTACAAACGTCTCCTCCACCAACTTGACGAGCCGCTGATCGACCGTAAGCTGAATCGACAGGTGGAGCGGGCCTTCGTCGAACCCAGTCTGCGCTTCATGCCCACATTCAGAGCGGTCGGTACCGAATACCGATACGCCGTGGAGCAGGCTATCCGCTATCGCCGGCCCGTCGCGGTCATGATCGATGAAGCCCAGCACCTCGGCAAGATTTCATCAGGCCGCCGCCTGCTCGATCAATTGGATGTAGTCAAGTCCATCGCCAACCAGACCAAGACCGTTCACGTTTTGTTCGGGACCTACGACCTGCTCGCGTTCCGAAATCTGAATGGGCAACTCAGCAGACGAAGCGTCGACGTTCACCTCGCCCGTTACCGTGCCGAAGATTCGGAAGACCGCCAAACCTTCATCAATGTCGTGCAGTCCTTCGAGAAGGAACTTGCTTTTGAGGATCAGTCAGATCTTGTAAGCCACTGGGAGTTCCTATACGAGCGGAGCCTTGGTTGCGTCGGCATTTTGAAGGAATGGCTGGTGCGGGCTGCTACCGTAGCGTCTCGAAAGGGTGCCCGGCGGTTAACGAGAGCCAATCTTGAATCTCAAGCCTTGTGCGTAGCTCAATGCGAGCAACTGTACGCGGAGACTACAGATGGCGAACTCAAGCTGAACGAGCGCAGCGAGGCAGTAGCGCGGCTTCGCGGGAGGCTGGGTTTGAGCACTCACGCGACAACAGAAGTAGATCCGACGCGGCCAGCCCCTCCGGTCAAGCGCCGGCGACCGGGCCAGCGGCTTCCGACGCGTGACGTCATTGGACAAATGGATGCAAGTGCAGCCGCTCTTTGATTCGTGGTCACTCTCAAGCTCGCCGATTCCGCCGAGAAGCCGGCTCTATTCGCTTGAGCCGATTGGCATCGGTACCGCATTGGTTGAAAGCCTCAGCGGCTACGTTGCCCGGCTTGCCGAAGCGCACTCGGTAAGCGTTGGAGACCTTGTAGGCCGGGTGCTCTCAGATGTTCCGAATGCCCAAGGCGCGATCATCCCGCCGGTGGCCAAAGCTGGCGGACGCGGCGGACATGGATTTCGAGTTTGTAGCTACACGGTTAACGGTGTTACAGACCGTGCCAAAAAGTGGGTTCACGCTCTGGAAGTGGCGACGAGCCGGCGTGACCTGCGGTATCTCACCCTCCTTCCTTTCCGCTGCGCGCTGCCTGATCATTTGTTTCATCGGCACCGGACCTGGTGCGCGCCCTGTTTCGAACAATGGCGGCTGAACGGGCAAACCGTTTACGAGCCGCTTCTCTGGGCAATCAAAGTGTCATCGCATTGCCCGGTACACCAGCGGCCGCTCAGTCACACTTGCCCTTGCTGTGGGCGGTCGCTAAATCTACTCGGCGTTTTCTCCCAGCCGGGATTCTGCGAGCGCTGTGGCGGTTGGTTGGGCGCGCCATATGCCGACAGTGACCAGTCACCACCTAGCTCAACCAGCGGAGAAGACCAACCGTGGTCTTGCACCCAAGTAGGAGGGCTGCTGGCGATGCTTCCCCGGGTCGACCCGGTGGCTGCCCGGGAATCGCTTCGCCGAAGCCTCAGCGTGTATCTCGAAGAGGTTGCAGGCGGCAATGTCCTCGCCCTCGCAGAGTACGTTCGGTGTCCCCATTCCATGCTGCACACTTGGCTGGCTGGTGCAGCACTCCCTCGACTCGAAAACCTGCTGCGAATCGCTCGATACTTGAATGTTCCGATTTCTAGCTTCTATGCTCCGTTTGGACCGACGCCCACGAACATTGCCGCCGCAAAGCAAGCGGTTGCCATCAGAGGAAAGCGCTCTGTGTCACCGTCCCGGCATGCGAGCGAAATCCGGCGAGTTCTTCTGGCAGCGCTCGATGAAGACGTGCCGCTCCGGGTAACAGAGATTGCTCGCAAGCTGGGCTACACAACCACGTACAGCCTTTATGCGGCTGACCGGAAACTCTGTTACAAGATCACAGCGCGATATCGACGGTCAGGCGGGGGACGTCGGTGGAACAGGTCTGGAGCGCCTAACGTCTGCGAGGCTCACGCGAAACAAGGTCGTCTCGAAAGTATGCGTCGGCTCTTAGAGAACGCCCTCCACGAAGACCCACCGCCGACTCTCACGGACTTAAGCCGCCATCTCGGCTATTCGCACTCAGCCATCCTGCGCAGGCATGAACCTACTCTGTGCGATCAACTCCTGGCACGACGCAGGGCCTCTCTTGCGAAACGCAAAGCTGATCTGGAGAAGGAAGCAACAGTGGCGCTCGGAGAGACTCCGGTACCATCTCTGCGTGCTGTCTGCAGGCGCCTCGGTATAACGGTATCGTTCATGAACAAGCACTTCCGTGCTGTGGCACGAATGATCGTGGAGCAACATCGCCAATGTCTCTCGGCTGAAACAGCAAATCGGCGTGAACTGTTGCTTCGTCAGATCCCTGATATTGCTGTGGCACTCCACAGCAGAGGCCTGTACCCGTCAGTCCCAAGAATTGTTGAGCGACTTCCAGAAAAGTCTCGCCTCGACTGGAAGACCATCACCTCTGCAGCTCGTGAGGCGCGCAACGCACTGGCGCGGGAGTCCTCGAACCCATCAACGGGAACGCCCCGTGTACTTCGCCAAGAGGAAGTCCATGTCATCGCCAACACCGTAGCCAAACGCATGGCTGATCTCCCGCACACGGTCTAACCGGGTGATCAGACCATCTCGGCCATTCGCGGGTAGTGTATTTGCCAACTTCAGGGTCTGCTCAAACATGCGCACCAGAGCATCGAAATATCCTTCATCCTGCTGGGCGATATCGTTACAGAACCCAGCGGCCCGCTCGCAATAGAAAACCATCAGCTCGGTAAGTCCTTCGGGGCCACCCACTGCCTTTTTGTAATCGGAGATGGCCTGCTTGGCTTTGGAGACTGACGTGTCTTGGTTCCGAAACACATCGGGCCAAAGCCAGCGATCGATGGTTTTCTTGTATGGTTCCAGGACGCCCTGGCCCAGGCCAAAACGCGCATGAAGGAACGCCTGGTTGTCTTTGTGCGCGGCATAGAGATGATGAATCAACTCCAGCAAAGCTGCCCGGTCAAAAGTCGCAAGCTTGGCTTTGACATCCGCCCAGGTCGGCTGCGATTTCGACTGATGTTTGGCCATATATGCGTCTTCGATCCACCATACAGACGCCCTGCGCAGCTTTCAACGCTCCGCTTGACTCAGAAGCAGTAGCCTCGGGCCACCCAATAGTGCCAGTCGCCTATGGCTTCAATCGTTGATTGATCCGCGTCGATGGCAACCAGTTGGGAGAGCGGAACCGTCACATTACGGCCGTGCCAGCGAATCAATACCAGCATGTCATGGGCACAGGAATCTTCAGGCGCCAGGCTGCGGACTTCGACGGTTTCCCCTTTTCGCAGCGGCGAGAGCACCTTGGATGCGATGCAGCGGGCCGCGAAGGGAAACTTGATTTGGTTCTCTAGGTAGTAATACCAGCCGAGAGCCTGCTCTTCCGGTCCGTAGGCATCGACAATGGCTTCATTCCGGATCCGATCTTCTCGCACAGGGTCCTTTTTCGCTTTCCGCATTGTGGGCGTGATTCTGCTCCCTTCAAAAAGACACGATTTAAAGCATAATGCTGCCAAACGGCAACTTTATGCTTTAAATCACACACATCGAGCCCAAGGGCATGGGAGGGGCCTGGCGAGACGACCATCCGGAGAATATCCAGGCAGTCCATCGGAGCTGCAATCTCGAAAAAGGCTCAAGACGATTTTAAACAGTTGTCCGAGCCACAGACTGTTAAGTTCTGACGTAATTTCTTAAGTACCTACGTTTCGGTCTTCCGCCCGGCCCAGACGTAGCTGTCCAATCTGTCACCGATCACCCGAAATCTCTCTCGCGGGACATTCAGCTTTCCACGGAGCTGTCGATGGCACGTCTTAAACTTACTGCTGTCAACGGGAACGGCCTGTGCGTCCACTATTCTCTTCAACATTGCAGCGAACCGTTTTGAATTGCATGTAGGGTTTCCCAAGACGAATATGGTCGCTTTGACTCTGAAATCCTCCCACAAACCTGTAGACCAGTTCGCGATTGAAATCGGACCGCCAGACCATGCGTTCTGCAGGAAGAATTCGGCTTTTTCCCGCAGCCATTCGTGACACGCATTCGTGAATTCGTTTTCAGCTGCACACCAGCTGATTTGCACAGTCAAAGTGTAATCGGTGAAATAAATCTATTAACGGCCGTGATTCCAGGGCGAACCGCGAGCTTTCGCATCCCGAGTGCCGTGGCCTTGGATCGGGAACGGTTCTAGCAAGAAACTCCTACCAGATCGGGCAAATTACAAACGAGTCCAATCGGTTGTCGACGGTGCCTAAACAGCACTCAACTAATCAGGACATTTGACTACGAATCGATTTGAAGCTAACAAGAGCGCTAGAGAAGCCGTTTTTGCCCCTCGGACTTTCCACTTCGGTGGGGAACTTGCGTTCATTTCAAAGGTGCGGCTGGATGCGCAGACGTAAGCCGGAAGACGGTGCGGCGATTGTCCGAGAAGGTGACACTGCCAGCACAGGAATCCACGCGGCTCCGGGGCATACGCGAGACAAGTTCGAGATGGCCTGATTTCAGGTGTCACAAACGGTTTGAAGAAAGGATCAATGAGCTATGAATCGAGGTTTGAAAATCATTCCTCCTATCGATGGGAGCGAAACCGATGGCGTGCAGCGCCCGAAATCCGAGCGCGCAGTCATACAAAAGAGAACTTCTCCTGGCAGACGGTTGGTGCGGGTCCGGGAAGCTGCCGAGTACCTGGGATCGAGCCCTTGGAAGATCCGTCAGCTCATTGCGCATCGGCGTATTCCGTTCGTTCAGGACGGAGACGGACCATTCTGGCTCGACATTCGCGACTTAGACAGCTTTATCGAGCGAAACAAGCGCGTAGTTTGAGAGCAAGGTTACAGAGAGGTGAGCATGGAGCGCACAGAAAAGCTGCCACCAGGAGTCTACCGTCGGAAAGACTCGAAATTCCTTTGGATTCCATTATGGGTACCGAGGGCGGAGCTACCGGGAGTCGGCTGAAACCAACTCGCCCAAAAAAGCCGCGGCGTTCCACGACCTGAAAAAAGCACAATTGAGAATGGGCAAGTTCGTCGATCCCACTTCTCGACGCGTAATGCTCTCAGAGTTGTATGCGGATGTGGTCGAGGATTACCGCATCAACCATTATGCTTCGATCGACGATCTCGAGGATCGCTGGGTCAAGCACCTGCAACCATTCTTCGGTCACATGCCGGCTGCCGACGTGACCACGGACTTGTGTAAGCGTTACATCGCCTGGCGCCAGAAAGCTGGCGTGGCTGACTCGACCATCAATCGCACGCTAGCCGCGCTCAAGCGCATGTTCCACTTGGCAACCGAATGCACGCCGCCAAAAGTCCAGTTTGTGCCTTACATCCCAATGCTCCAGGAGAACAGCGTGCGGACTGGCTTTGTGGAGGCCGAAGCCCGGATGAGGCTTGAGCAGGCATGTGGCAGGGTCGGACAGTGGATGCTCGCGATGTTTGAAGTCGGCTGTACCTACGGATGGCGGCACGGATCGCTCCTGAAGATGCTCGTGAAGCAAGTCGACCCGCATGCCAACGTTATTCGACTGGAACCAGGGACGACGAAGAACAAAAAAGGCTTGGAGGTAACGATGCCTCGCCGCGTGAGGGAACTGTTGCTTGAGTGCATCAAGGGCAAGGCGCCCGAGGAGTGCTTGTTTACGCGAGCGAACGGCACGCCGGTTAGAGATTTCCGTCGCAGTTGGAGAAAGGCCTGCGCTGAGGCGGGTGTACCGGAATTACACTTCCATGATCTACGCCGCACCGCCGCCCGGAACATGCGACGTGGGCACATCTCCGAGAGAGTTGCGATGGAGATTGGAGGCTGGAAGACAACCTCCGTCTTTCATCGTTATGCAATTGTGGACAATCAGGACATAGCCCGCGCCATGGACATGTTGGAAACAAGCCAGGACCAACAACGTCAAGAGTTGGAACGAACGCTCGCCGCCAAGCGTGGCCAGCCAATAGTAATTAACGACCGCAATACCGCAGGTGAAATCCAAACGGCAAAAAAGGCGAATTCAGCAGGAAATTCTTCACTTACGTCACGTTTACGTCACGTTGAGGGTCTACGAGGAACTTCCAGGGAGATGCGCCGCGGAACAAAACGCCACGATAAAGCATTAGCCAACAATAAGTTAAGTGGTGCCGGGAGGGGGACTTGAACCCCCACAACCCTTTCGGGTCTGCGGATTTTAAGTCGCCTACGTATGTCTGTAAGTTACTGAATTTACATTGGTAACTTTAAGTAACATCTAGAATGTGTAAGAAACTGTGTAAGTTTTGATGATTTGCGGCATTTTAGCAACCCTAGGGCGGACGACTTGGCTGCTGCGCGATCTCCGGCGCAGAGCGAACTGCGATGGCTCGAAGCGCTGAAAAACTGCTGCTGGCCTTGGTGCCTTCGGATTCTGTCCGGTGCGCATGGCTTGGAAACGCCAATACCGAGTCTATGATCCAGCGGCAGCACCAAACCTGCGAAGCTCCCTAGGTTTCGGCTGTCCGAAGCGCTTCAAATGCGCTAATAGCAGTCGGTAGCGGGCCGAATGGTGATATGACCGCTTTGGCTTAAACACTTCGCGCAGCAATAAACTAGGTTCAATATCAATGAACTCCCAGTCGCCGAATTCGATTTCCCCCAACCTGTTATCCAAGTGCAAATCCAATGCTCGTGAGTCGATGTTGAGTTCTGCAAACGTTGCTAGTGCGATGTTAAGCCGGTCAGCCTCCGCAAACACTGATAGTAGCCTGAGATTTTGATTCGTGTATGCCGATTCGTCCAAGGACAGCTCCTCCCGCAGCGCGCGTCGTCCCCAAGCGAGCATCGCATTCTCGGGTCCGACTTCGATGTCATGCCGATGGAGTTGCTCTTCAATTGAGCACGACCAGAGCCCCGGTTCTTGATATCCGGGTTTCGGCGATCTCTGTGTAAGCAGCAGCTTGTTATCGCTAGTGGCAATCACCATATGCATGCACATCGAGTGGGCGAACTGACATGTCAGGTCGCCGCATACCAGTTGCTTAATGAGGCTGGGCACAAGATTCTGCTTCTGAGATATTTCCTTGTAATAAAACAAATGAACGCTGTACTTAGTCGGTTTGGTCTTCAAATGAAGGGTTGAGGCTTCTTCCCACGCGATTGGATTGCGTGCGAGCATGAACTTCTCGCCATCATCGTAGAGCCGCTCGCTCTGATAGTTCGTGTCAAAAAAATCTTTATAGGCCCGGCTGAGCTCTAAGGGTACATTGAACGCGCTAGCTTCGTCGTTTTCGATCAGGACGTCCCCTAGCGGCCAACCTTCTCTTCTATTTGGAGTGCGAAGTAGCTCAAGGTTACTCAGGAATCCAAATGCTCCGCGAAACTGGCTAATGTCTGCATTTTTGTTCTTATCAATCAGGCCCGCGAACGCAGTGTTGAACAAAAGCGGCTTTCTGTGCGAATCGACGAACTCCTGATTCATGTCTTTCAATTGATCAAGAAGCTCGTATGGAAAAAAGTCGACCTCTACGCCAGCGTCGAGGAGCCTCCAATATCCCCGGCCACATATTTGTGGGTTTGGATCGAGCATGCCGATAACCACGCGCCGGATGCCCGAATCGATAACCCAATCGACGCAGGGCTTCTTATCATGAGAACGCGCCGTGCAGGGCTCAAGTGTCGTGTAAAGGACCGCGTGTTTCAACAACTCGCTGCTTCGCAGTTTCTTGCAAATCAAGCTAAATTCAGCATGATCGCCTTCGTTTTCCTCACTTCGGTGCGCTGCATCTTCTCTGTAGCCCTTTACGATGACGGCTCCAACCCTGGGATCGCGCGATGTGGCGTTCCTATCGGCTGATTTCCACGCCTCATCGATTGCCTTTTGCATGTGCTTGTGATCGGCCTCAACAATCATTCGTGGCGCTCCTTGCTCCTGACCTGAGAATCGGAGAGGATTATTCCTGTCGGGGAATGTCAGTTTAGTCGAGGCTCTGATACTCCGGCAAGGCGCCGCCGCGCCAGTTTTCCTGGCAGACGCACTGAGGGTCTCAAGGCGGGCGAAGATAACCCCACCCGTTTAACCGTCAAAGTTTTGTAAGTTTTGAAGACTTTAAGCAGTTTGGCGCCACCCAAAGCGGCCGCCTCGGCTTCTGGCGATACCTGGTCGGGCATGACCTTGACTACCCGATACCAATTTCTAGGGCCTGTTCCTGCGTTTGCTCTTCCTTATGTTCTTCCTGACGCTTGGGAGCTGTTTCGATTTTCTCGCCAGCTGGTTCCTGCTCCTGGCTCTCAGTCGCCGTCCGTTGCGACACGTCGCGGCTGAGATCGCGTGCGAGTTCGCTCCCGTCGTTGGTATAGATCTGCGCGTCATATTGCGCGCGGGAGACCGATACATAAGCGAAACGGTTATTCACCAACTGCTCGCTTTTTTCCGTGTCGACGTGGATGAGCACACGCTCAGCCGTCTGTCCCTGGCTGCTGTGGCTGGTGACGGCGTAACCGTGGTCGAGATGGGGATGCTCGTCCACGTTGAACCGAACTTCGCGGCCTGAGTCCAGGCGGATTGCCACATCGCCAGCCCCATTAATTTCCTCGATAGTACCCAAGTCGCGGTTGGCCACGTGCAACTCCTTCGATGGGCCAGTGAACTGTACCCTGTCGCCTTGTGAGAACACGCGCTCACTTTCGTTGTATACCGACACACCCGAGAGCCGGCGCGGGTCATAGCTCTGGTGCTCACCACTTTCGCGCTCGATAGTGATTCGGTTTTCTCCCGCGTCAACGTTCTTCACGCGCACATACTCGCCCGGTTCGATGCCCAAGACTTTGCTCCCTCGCGAGTAGCGCACCACGTCTCCTGGTTCATATTGTGCAGCCCACTGCCGGTCAGCCCCGGTCATCTCCTGCCGCGAGTCGAGTACGCGGAGCTTGTGCTCTTCCTGGCTCACCTCGCCACGCTCCTGCATTTCCCGATGGATCAGAGCATTCAGTTCGCGGCGTGACTCATTATCTGGCGAGATGACGAGCGTGCCCTTAGGCTCCCGCGCATATTCGCGAGCGATCTCTGTTAGCCGCTCCGTCCGGTCCGCGAACTCATGCACTCGACCTTGTTGGTCGAGATTCTGTATCGCTTCCCATACATCGCCACGGGCGAGCTGCTCCACGGCTTGTTTGAGCGCTACGTCTTTCTGGCGCACGATTTCATCAAGGTGCGCTGTTTGCATTCCGGCCTCTTGTAACTGTTGGTACGGTCTACCAGCCTCAACTGCTTCGTGCTGCCGCGTATCGCCTACAAGAAGCACCCGGTCTTGCTCGTGCAATTGGTGCAGGAATTGGTTCAGTTGTTTCGTGCTTGCCAAGCTGGATTCGTCCAGGATATAGAGCCGCTTCTGTCCGTCGTCGGGCCCGTCCTCGCGGTGCAGATGCAGCTGCAGCGTGCCTGACTCGATACCTGATTCTGAGAGTTTATGCGCGGCACGCGAGGTGGGCGCGAGTCCTCGCACTTCATAGCCTTCGCCTTCGACCGCTTCGCGGATCGCAGCTAAAGAGGTAGTTTTTCCTGCACCCGCCGTGCCTTCGAGCCCGGTGATCTTATCCTGGCTCGATAAGATTTGCTCGACGGCAGCTCGTTGACTAGAGCTCAGGTGCATGTGCTTTGCTTCAACTTCGTGCCACGTCTCGGAAGAAACTAGCGCGTCATGCTGGTTTTTCCCGGCGCGCATCATGGCGATTGTGTCTTTCTCGTACCCGATCATTTGTTCAGTAGTGAATGCGCGGGCGGGACCTTCACTCTCGACTCCTACCAGCCCACGAGATTCGACGCGGCTCTCAAAGCGATCCCGCACCTCCGCGAAGCTAGCCTCGCCCATGGAACGCCTCAGTGAATCACGCATGAGGTCGCGCTCGTCCACTACTGATTGGCGCTCCACATTTTTCTCGCGGGCATAAGTGATTGCCGATTCAATATGCTGCCGTTTCTGCTCCGAGCTGTGTTCCTCGACTTGCCGATTGTGCGCCTCACCAACGACACATTCCGGTTGATTGCCAAACTTAGCCGCTAAATCTCGGTGCTTTTGCTGCATTTCATCGTGGGTGATCGAGGGGAGTTTCTCATCGCGGGTCTGATGCGCCGCGATTTGTGCTGCAGCTGCGCCATTAAGGCCATGTTGTTCAAGGTGATCTCTGATCTGCTGACTTCGTGGGCTGGAGGCCTCCAGATATTCGCGCGTGTAACCTCTAACTTCCGGCTGGCCGCTTCTTCCCTGATCGATTTCGTACCCTAACTCCCTCAAGCGCAGCGCCAATTCCGAGCGATAAATCGCGGTCCCGTATTGTTGCGAGCGATAGAGTTCGCGCGGCTGCAGTGCACGGCTTTCGCCTTTGTCGGTTTCTGTGAGGTTGAAGAACACGACATGAGTATGTAGTTGCGGTGCGGCGTAGCCCTCCACCGGTCTGGCGCTGTCGTGTTCGAACGAAGCTGCAGCCCACTTACCTGTGGTTTCCGCCGGGCGGTTCCCACCCATGCGCGCCTGGACATATTTTTCGAGCTCATCTATTGCGATCCGAACACTCTCTCGATGTGCTTGGCGTACATCATCATCTCCACCCACCAAGGCCGTCAGAGATACGCTTTTGGGGGCGGAGAAAGTCGCATCCCAGCCTGCGCGGTGTTCCATGGGCCTTACGGTCTCGCCGCGAGCATCCAAATACTGGCGCGGCGTCGTATGGCGCACTAACTGCTCGCCGCTGGTCGGATGCTGGCCGTTGGCTAAGCGCGCGAATTGCTCCTGGTCGACCTCACCGTGGAGACCCCACTGCTCGGCAAGTTTGCCGTGCCACTCGCCCCGTATGCTTTCGCCTTCCGAGTAGTAATTCCCCTTCGCGTTAGCGAATTCCTCGCGATGGTAAGTCTCGGCTTGTGACGCACTCAATGCCTTCGAAATCGTGAGCATGGCTTACTCGAAAAAAGGTTCCTGCCCAGCGGCAACGCCAGTTGCTTTGTCGGGCCTGGTCTCCTGCACGGCCTGCACAACTGGCTGTGACGCTGGTGTCGCGGGAGCGCCAGGACCGTATTTGTCATCATTACGGGCAATGAAGCCAGGTTGAACTCTCGGCAATTCAACATAGGGGAAGTTAAACGGAACGACTAAGTTGTCCACTTTGGCCAGCGCGTGCATGCGTGGCATTCCGCCAATTTCCGAAGGCAGCACAAGAGGCTCTGTACGCCTTTCGGTGTAAAAGCTCTTCGATCTCCGCATATGTGGGAATTGTTCCTTGTTAACTCCTTCTTTCAGACGCTCGATCTCGACCTCGCCGATCGTGTCGGAGATCCACTTCGCCGCGCGCGGTTCGCTTGTATGTAGAAAGACTTTGGTAGCAGGCTGTGAGAGCATGGCTTCCGCGTCGTGGCCGTAGCGCACTTCAAGCTGGCTACGGCCTTGGAAGCCAATTACCACTGGGTTGTTAGATTTGCGGTTTTCTGTCAAAGCCGTATGCAGCTGGGGCAATCGCTGCAGACTCGCAAGCTCGTCCAGAACGAACCAGGCCCTGCGCGTGCTCATGTCGCCTTGGTTCATAAGCCGTAGCACCAGCGTGTCCAGCCACAGACTGACGAGCGGCAGCAGTCTCTCTCGAAAGCGAGGGGTGGAGGTGAGGAAGAGCCAGCCGGTCTGTTGATGTGACCAGTCCACAGTCGTCCAGCGCTGTGTTGTGTCCTTCTCTCTTGGCAGGATCTTAAGACTATCCGCGACCATATTTAGTGCACCCAAAACTCCCCCACGCTGGGGACCTGCGCCCTTATATATGAAGGTCGCCAGCTCCGTTCCTTGCACTCGTTTGTCCAGCTCGTCCTCCCGGCTCATCCACCAGACCAGCTCCTCCGGTGTCGGCTTCAATGTGAGGAGATAAGCAAAAATCTT
Source organism: uncultured Acidobacteriaceae bacterium (assembly GCA_963794545.1). Classification (GTDB taxonomy): domain Bacteria; phylum Acidobacteriota; class Terriglobia; order Terriglobales; family Acidobacteriaceae; genus Bog-257. The sequence continues at coordinate 1,496,929 of CAWCEH010000002.1, read as the reverse complement.
CCTTGGTCCTTCGATGAAAAAAGTGTTTTCTCGCGGCTTGTCGGGGAACAGTGAAGTCGCCAACGTTAGTGCCTCCGCCTCGTGCACGACTTCGTCGCTCGGTGACCAGTAAGGGCAACGGACATCAAGCGGATTCAGGATCACATCCCCGCGCTCTGGCCGGAAGAACTGGGGTGTGTACTCAAGCGCGGGGTCGTAGACGATAGAGGTTTCGTTGCGCTCGGCGACCTGCATTAGTAGCTGCCTTTGGAGGACACTCTTGCCGGTTCCCGAGTCACCCATAATCATGATGTGGCTGCTCTCGAAAGAGCGCGGGATGCGCAGCATTTCCCGCCTGTCGGTCGTCGTAAAACCAATGCCGTCCGCTCTGCTCCATCGATTGAATTCCTTCACCGTGACAATCTGCGGGCCTTTGAGCCGCGTCCCATCTTCCGGTAAATCGGCGCGGAGGTTGCGGCGAATTGCCCACCCTAATCCGAGAACGAACACACCAAGCCCGCCTCCCCAAGCTGGCCAGGATAGTTCCATAACGGATTTGTCGTCGTAAATCAACCGCGCGAGCTTCTCATGCATCTCCGCGCCGCTGTAGTGGAGGGCGTCTATCCGTAGATCAGCCGCACCAGCCTCTCGCGCCTGAGTTGATAGGGTAAAGGGAACAAGCTGCCCATGTCGGGTGGCGGGAACAACGTCGGACTCCATAGCGAACTGGCGTTGTCCGCGGCGGTCAACCTTCTCAAGGATCCGATATTCACCCCGATCCCCCTGGTACATCTCTGTATTGAGGTATTCATTCCAGTAGTAGCGTTGCAGCGGCGTCCAGGCCTCGGTGTTCAGGTATGTCCAAATTCCGAGGCCCACCGCTGCCGATAAGGCTACCGCCCAAAAGATAGAAAACAACCAGCCTGGTCGTTCCTCGCGACCCCAGAGCCTGCTCATGACTCACCCCCCAGAAGCGGAGTTGCGAAATCCCGTACTGATATAACCAACACCGAAGTGGCGAAAAATCCCCAAAAACTCAACTGGTAAACCGGGCCTATCGGGCTGATTCCGGCTTTGCAGCGCGACCCAGTCGTTCCACAGCTTTCTTGATCTTGTCAGCGTCCGCTCGTTCAATCAGCCGCTGCATTTCTTCCGCCGTCAGTCTTTCGCCGTTTACCTGCTTATAAAGCACGTTGAGCAGAATGGTTCGCAATGCCACAAGCTCGGCCATGAGCACCTGGACTTCGGCACCGACCGATTCTTGGGGATGTGACAATCGTCTATTCGCGCTAGCTAACATCACCTCCCGGCACCACTCACCTAGGGTCTTCGTTCCCGCGTGGGCCGCCCGCTCCAATTGGGCATATTCCTCCTCCGTTACCTTGGTGCCGATCGATTTGGTCCGGAGAGTCGGTTTAACCATATAGGTCGCCTGCTGTGGGCCGAGGGGGCAATTCAGTTAAATGAACGAGTTCGCCTGCGCTATCCAAGATTCCAACATTGGGTAGCTTTTCGTCGGTAACGCTCGTTTCTTCAACGAGTTCGCCTGCGGCAACCAAGGTTATCGCACAGCACCCATTCTGGGGTGACGTGTCAATTCTCATCCGCTGCGCAGCAGCGCCATACCAAATCACAGGACATGGCGACCCTTGCTAGGGTCTAAAATCCGCCCGATCAGCCCTCTGTCCAAGCTCAAACTGCGCATCCAGGAACGAACGAAGCTGGTGTGCCAACTCAACCGCCGGCGGCACCTTGTAGTCTTCGGTGCCAGGACTCATCAGCAGACCATCCACAAACACCGTGTGCTGGTCAGCATCCTCAGGTTCCATCAGCGCGAAGAGAATCATCGCCTGATCTCGCTGGGAAATGTAAGCAATCCGATCTTGACGATCTAACAGTAAACAGTGCAGGGCTTGGAAAGTTCCGCCCCGTCGCATGATCTGCTCAAGCGTTGGACGCGGGGCTTCGATGGAAAAACTCCCATAGAGGGTGGGATATCTACTCTCGGGCACATGTGTAGAAATTACAGGATGGCGCAGAAACCAAAACCACAAGCTCTCGTCCGAAGGTATGTCGTCTGCGCCATCGGAGTAACCGAATTGCCGAGATCTGACGGAATACCCGAGCTCCAAGAAGCGCAAATCCCCTCGGTACCCAAAGGCCCGCTCAAACGTGGGGGGCACCGGAAACCCAAGCGGCCGGGCACCAACTATCGTAGGAGAAATGTCCATGACGTTGGGAATTTCCCAGCCCATTTTTTGAACAGACTTCCTCGTGTCGGCCACGAAACGCCGATGCGCTCTCGATGCGGCCAACCGAGTAGAGTGAACTCCCGCCATCAACCTTCCCTCAATGAGCCCTCGCTTGCTTTGCTATGCACTCCGCTCGTAGTAGCAAAGTATGGACATCCTCAGGGCTCGACAATGCTCAGCGGATACCAGCAAACACATTTCGTAACTTTTCTGGCTCTCCAGCCTCGACGTAGGCCTGATAAGCATCATCCATGACGGACAGGGCCTCTCCTTTCATGCCAGCAGAACGGAGGGCGAATGCATAAAACAGCCAGAGTTTCGGATCTGATCTATCGGCCTCCAGCGCACGCGAGCAACACCGCAACTCGTCTTCATACGAACCAAGCGCGTGATACACAAACGACTCACCAGTCCATGCGCGAATGTTCTTGCCCATGTTGTCGGGATCTAGCTGAAGCGAGCGTTCAAGTACTTCTAGCGCGTGGCGCAAACGCCGTCGATTAACCGCCTCGGGGTCCTGGGTCCGGTAAAGAGCCATGCGGCGCAGGGCGAGACCTAAGTTGAGCCATGCGCCAGCGCTTTCGGGGCTCCTTACGTGATGCAGTAGCACGAGAGCAAGTGTCTGCACTGCAGAATCCTCCGTTATGTCGGGGAGGACTGCTCCATCGTCATGCAACGCACCCAAGAATCTCCCAGCGAACTCCGTCAGGTGTGGGGGAGGACCTCTCCGAGCCTCCCCCGCGTTAAACCAGTCAAGCACGTTACTGATTTCGGCTGGCGCGTCCCCGAGAAATCTGCTTGGCATCTCTGTCGAACCAGTCACAGCCGTTCCTCACAGACTGACGCGGTCGTGGGTTCCAATTCGATCCGAACCAAATGACTCGCTCTGCTGCGGACTGGGTCCAAATCTACTCGCCTGTCGTTTGCATAGATCTGATGCCGAGCATGCGTCCGGTGCCATTCTGTGAGAGTCGCAGTTTGATGCAAGTGCTCGACGACATTTCGCCAACGACCTCCGTTGTAGGCGCAAAAGCTGATTTCACCTTCTTGTGTTGCCATGGGAGTCCTTGAATCAGACATTGTTGAAAGATCGTAGTTGTAGAGATCTTGGAAGGTCATCGGGTTGACCATCACGAGTTTCCACGGCCCCACGTAAGAGTAAGCCTGCTGGGACCAGTCTGAGCCACTGCCCGCAACCCGATAAAGGCAGTCTGCAAGCAATTTTTGAAGCTGGTCAAATCCAAAATCGGCTGGAGCCTTGGTGCGATCGAAGTTGCGTACCACTGACAGCGAGACCATTGCCTTAGTGATTGCCGGTCGCCTCCCGAGATCTGTTATCTCCACAAGGTCACGGAGGAATTGCTCCACGTCGAAGAACTTCGCCAGCGGGATTATTTCTCTTGTGAGGGAGTTGATGAGAATCGGGGAGAAGATCCCATGATTGGGATGGATATCGCAAAAGAGGCTCCCTAACTCTGCGTCCGGATGAAGAACATCGCACATATGGGCGAAGGTTGCGTAGGCTGAGGCGGGGAACCAGTCGCGCATGGGTTGCCAGTCAATCAACGTTTGCTTTTCCAGGTCGTATGCGATTTGTGAGACCGGGTAACGCTTCGTGTAACGCTCGTCATCCGGTACGCCTTCATCACGGCCACAGAACATCACAGGCTGAAAAATAATGCCGTGAATCTTGTCCACGTGTTCCGCGACAAAGCGCACGATATCACCCAGCCCATCGTTGTTCAGCCCCTTCACCACAGTCACCTGAAGCGTAGCTTTCATTCCCGCGGCGGCGATGTTGTCCAACGCGCATCGCTTCACGTCCATGTAGTTCCCGATTCCTCGATGGCTATTCTTTGCCTCCGTAGTGCCATCGAATTGGAGATACACAGCATGGAGCCCAGCCGCCTTTGCCTGCACAGCGAAATCTCGATCTTGTGCAAAGCGGATTCCATTAGTGGCGACATGAATCCGATGGAAGCCCATGCTTTTTGCATGGCGGACGGCCTGCAGAAAAATCGGTGAGAGCGTTGCCTCTCCACCGGAGAACAGGACGTTGATTTCTCGCTGTGGTTTGAAGGACATCGCCCTTGCAAAGAGATCCCTCACGTCTTGCATATCCAACTCGTGAACGAAGCTAGCGGCATTTGCATCCATGTAGCAGGGCGAACATACCATGTTGCAACGGTTCGTCAGATCGATGATCAAATGCGAACCTCGTCCCGTTTTGATGCTGTTTGCACCGTGATTGTGGACTTTTTCATCGCCGACGCATCTGAAATCCCTACCGAAAGCAAGGCTCTCCATCCTTCGGAAGAAATCCGGATGATCGGAAAGCACGTCTTCGAATGGGCCGTGCTTCTCGCACGCCTTACGCATCAGAATGCGTCCGGCTTCCTCCAGTATTTCTGCCTCGATAATTCCGGGCTTATCCCTGAAGTCAGCGATGGTAGCCTGACCGTTTGCCACCGCGTCTGATGCTTCTCTATTGCAGTCTGGGCATAGCGAGAGTGTTTTCCTCGGAACCCCAACGGTCATTTGCGCTCTTTCCCAGCTCTTGAGCAGCCGGCAGGGTGCCCAAGAGGGGTTCGGCAATTCTCCCTCGGGGAGGATCGCGTTAAAGTGCGTGGAAAGGCTCCACGCGACGTTCCACGCAGAGCGGGAAACACGAGCTGGTACTGCGAACATGGGTCGTTGACCTCCGGAGTGGGATTGTTGACGAGCGGCGGGATTACAGTTTGAGGTTTTTTACACTGGCTGTCAAGATGGCCGCTGAAGTGAGGAAGTTTGAGCGGCAGTAGCGAGACTTTCACGTTGCACCTCGTGACGATGTGCCCAGAAAAACTCGAGGGCTGCCATCCGCGCCCCGTCGCGGCAGCCGATCTGCTCGACTTCGGACCTGCGCCAGGGCGCGCAGTTCGTCGGTTCCGCAAGTTCTTGTTCAATCGCTCGCTCTACCTTCTGGACGTCGACGATCTCGCCGTTTAGCTGTGATTCGAGCCGCGCTCGTGCGATGTTACGGGCTTCTATCAACGCGAAGCGATATTGCTGGAATTCGCGATTCATTGTGTTTTCTCCTTCGAAGGTTGGTGTGAAAACAAAGCGCCAGCCATCGGAAGGATGGCTGGCGCCGCGGCAAACCTGAAAAAAGGGGCACGTTGGGTGCGTGCCCCTATACTCCTCAGCGGGTGAGAAACAATCTCCCGTCTCCGTTGAAGACTTCGCGCAGGATGAGCCTTGCCTCGCGGAGATTCCGATGTACAGCTCCTCGGCTCGTCCCCAAGGCTTCGGCGATTGCATCGGGATCAAGGATCGGCCTCCTCCCCCTATCGCGCTTAAGGTTCGGGTATGCCTGTTCTTTCAGAGCACCGTCTGGGCCAAGCGCCGCAATGCATTGCAGAGTTTCGATTAGAGGGGCTCGCAAGTGCGGGAAATTCATCACCTGCCTGAGCAGTTCGCGGGTGATTACATCCTGCTCGACTTTGTTCCGAATTGGTCTTTTGCGGCTGGAAGCGGTCGCGGGATCGGCGACAGCCCGAACGCCGTCGTTTTCCTCGCGCATAAAATACGACCGCACGGTTCCAAGTGCTAACGTGCGAACAATGTAACGCCGAAAAGCGTCTGTGCCCGGTCTCACAGCATAGTTGCACTGAAACATTGCGATCATTGCTTTGACCGCACCGTCGTACATCAATTCAACCTGCCAATCCGATGGGCAGACGAACAGCCGGTGTGCTCTGTTACGTGCAGCTTTTTCGGCCATCGGCAGTGTACAGGCGAGAAATACGTCTAAGGCATTCGGGTGGCCATGATCGTTGCGGTATGCGACTTCGGCAACCTGAATGCGGAGTGTCTTTTCGGCGGTGCTGAACAGATACTGCAATAGACCCGACATTTGTACAGCATCGATTGGTGGAATTCTTGTGTTAGCAAGCAAGTCCTTCACGGTGTCAAGCATGGGGATGTGTCTCCTTTTCTAGGTGTTGAGGTACTTGGCCTATGCGGCCAAGAAAAAACATTCGTTTCACGGGAGCGAAGGTTGAGCGAAGAGAGGCGCTGTCAATCCCCGGAGCGAAGCGGAGCCGGAACGGGCGCGGAAGCGAGCACGGCGCGCTTTTGTTTTTTGCGCCGCGCGGAGCTGCACAAGCGGGATTGACAGAAGGAGCCGAACGGAGCTCGAAAATTCGCCATGAAACGAATGTGAAATGGAAAAGATCAGCCGAAGGCTGCACCTAGATATGTGGGGGGCGTTTTGAGCGCGTCAAAGAAATCTTCCAGTTTTCGCGGTGAACTAGAATTACGCATTTTGCGTTACGCATCTTGCGTAATGTGACTCAATTGGTACCAGCCGCTTCGTAGCACGGAAGTCCCTCCCCACCTCTTTGCTAACTGTCCCTGGCGGGACAAAGGGGATGCTACTTTCGCTTGAGAAGAGCCGGAAATCAAAAGGGGGCGGTTGCCGTGTGCTTGAAGGGTTCGACTCTGCGCCGTGAGAAAGACATAATGGAGCAGAGAAGCGCGGATTATGACAATCCGACTTGACCTCAACCCAGAATTTGTGGAGCACCTCTCAGTAGAGGCTTCGCATTGGCGAGCCGCTTCTTCGGGCTTCAATGAGGCCGCGCTGAATTCAGCGCGGAAATGAGGTCGAGAAGGAAACCTGAGTCGAGGTCTGATAGGCTTCAATGAGGCCGCGCTGAATTCAGCGCGGAAATGGGTCGAGGACATTCCGGCAAGCCAAGCGCAGGCCAGCTTCAATGAGGCCGCGCTGAATTCAGCGCGGAAATGATTCGCGAGTCGTTGGGAATAACCCCCGATTCCTGGCTTCAATGAGGCCGCGCTGAATTCAGCGCGGAAATCTGGCTGCTGAACGGGACAGCCTACAAATTCTGCGTGCTTCAATGAGGCCGCGCTGAATTCAGCGCGGAAATGAATCTGGGCCCACGTCTTGGTCTGGAGCTGCAGGCTTCAATGAGGCCGCGCTGAATTCAGCGCGGAAATTCATGCGGATTAGTCGGTTCGCCTGCCGCAATCCATGCTTCAATGAGGCCGCGCTGAATTCAGCGCGGAAATCAGCGGACTTGGCTATACCGTAAGCGGATGAAGGGATGCTTCAATGAGGCCGCGCTGAATTCAGCGCGGAAATACAGTGCGGCCGATTACATCCACAGCCGCTCTTACTACGCTTCAATGAGGCCGCGCTGAATTCAGCGCGGAAATGGCAGTGGTGGTTCGCGTGGTGGTTGCGTGGAAATCGGCTTCAATGAGGCCGCGCTGAATTCAGCGCGGAAATCGGCCCATTCGGCTGCGTAATCATCGCGTAAGTCGGCGGCTTCAATGAGGCCGCGCTGAATTCAGCGCGGAAATCAGGGTGTCACAAACTCTTACCGCAAGTGGTACGGGGCTTCAATGAGGCCGCGCTGAATTCAGCGCGGAAATTTGACTCGGCCGACGACGCCACGCGGCAGCGGCTGTTGCTTCAATGAGGCCGCGCTGAATTCAGCGCGGAAATGCGGCGCTCGATCGAAGCTTTGGTCCGAAGAAGGGAAGCTTCAATGAGGCCGCGCTGAATTCAGCGCGGAAATACCTTGATGGATTTCTGCTTTGTGCTGAAACCCAGGCCGCTTCAATGAGGCCGCGCTGAATTCAGCGCGGAAATTGGATTGACGACCACTCCCGCTTCAAGTGTGGAGTGCTTCAATGAGGCCGCGCTGAATTCAGCGCGGAAATATGGAGCAGGAGACTGAGAGTGTCGCGAAGAAACTGCTTCAATGAGGCCGCGCTGAATTCAGCGCGGAAATCTCGTCCATCTTCGGGCTTGACGATTCCAATATCTAGCTTCAATGAGGCCGCGCTGAATTCAGCGCGGAAATCGAATTAGATGATAGTAACTCGCGGCGTCCCTCCGGCTTCAATGAGGCCGCGCTGAATTCAGCGCGGAAATGGCGTAGCGATCGAAGTATCCCGCCAGCGCGCCCAGGCTTCAATGAGGCCGCGCTGAATTCAGCGCGGAAATCTGCCCAACGATTCTGCCGCAAACTACCTGGGCAACTGCTTCAATGAGGCCGCGCTGAATTCAGCGCGGAAATCTTTATGGTGCCGGGGAACTCCCCGTTCACCAACCCGCTTCAATGAGGCCGCGCTGAATTCAGCGCGGAAATGGAACTGCCCGGCTGTAACCGTCGCTCCGATCGGAGGCTTCAATGAGGCCGCGCTGAATTCAGCGCGGAAATGCGCAAAACTCCGAGGGCCTCGTCGCGGAGCTGGCCGCTTCAATGAGGCCGCGCTGAATTCAGCGCGGAAATAGCGGATGCTGCAACGAGGGGGACTGTGGGAGGAGCGGCTTCAATGAGGCCGCGCTGAATTCAGCGCGGAAATCGCGTCTCTCTAACCCCTGCAGATCCTAGTAGTTGCAGAGACAATTGCGAGTACCCGTGCTCCCGGCAACAGAGAAGAGCACAGTGGCGGTTGGGCTTGAGGCGCAAGTCCTTTTCTTCTAGTTGGTTATACATCTTCGAGCGACCTCCGCATTTTTCATGTCAAGCCACCGCTCGCGATCCCTAGCGCGTTACGAAAACTGGGTAATCATCAATTTCCCCGTTCAAGAATCGCGCCAGGAGCCGCGCCTGAATCTCCAGAAGTCTTCGATAACTCACACGGTAGTCAAACATAGGATGCGTAATGAGCGTGTCCATCCGCAATTCATAGGCCCGAAAGAATCCCTTCCGACCAGTTGGCTTTAGCGCTACCGAGGGTCCCGACTGGACGAAGTCTGCTGGCGTGACCATGCGCGTGTTGATTGCGGTCAAAACGGCTGAGTCAGCGATCAGTGCGCGGAACGGCTCCATCAAATCGAGAGCTAACGCTGGCCGGCCAAAGCGCGGTTGATGATAAAAACCCCAATACGGATCAAAACCCAACGCGTAGCAGGTAATAGTCAAGTCCTTCGCCAGAATGCTATAAGCCAACGATAAAAGCGCGTTCACCGGATCTCGGGGAGGGCGCCGATTGCGTTCCGTGAAATCGAAGCGGAACTGCGTCCGCTGATCTTGATGCGCGTCATTTTCTTCTTCCGCGGCTTTCAACATGCCCGCAAATTCGCTGAAGTAAATGCGCGCCGCCGAACCCTCAATGCCAAGCAAGCTCTCAAGTTCTGTCGCTGCCTCTGCCTTGTCGGCCAGAGCTTTTAAGAGCCGTAGTGGCTGCTCCGGCGGCTCGATATGATTGCGCTGCAAAAGAGTGCGTTGGTTGCGAATCTTGCCCGCGACTAGCTTGCGCGAGAGCCGAAGAGCAATTCCGTCGTGCTCCGCGGACATGAACTGTCGATGACGTAAGAATACATTGCGGGAGTTCAGACCACTCGTAATCCCATAGAACCAGCCGCCCTGCGAAAAGTAGCAAACCGGCACTTCTGCCGAGCAAAACGCCTGTATTGCCTGAGTGGAAAGCTGGACATTTCCCAACAAGTTGATCTGCGAGATTTCACCAAGCCGGACCTCCTGCTTCAGGTCGTCGCCCTCGCGGACTTGGATTACCTCGCCCGACTTACCTACGCGCATTCCTTGGGAGTTTAGGTACAGCGGCCTCAGAGCTTCGCGCGGCGCGATCAACTGGCGAACCGGAAGAACGGCGACCCTGTGGTTCTCATCGAACATTTCAATCTGCACCGCACAGCCGTCATCGAACTTCAGGGAGCGAGCGCGCAGAGCGTTGGTTTCATCAGGAAGGCAAATGCCGACCAGCGAGCAGCGCGGACATTTAGGACTGTCAACCAGAGGATCAGGAATCTGGTCGCTGATTGCGGCGTTCCTTGCTTGAGCTAGGAACTGCTCCGTCTCAGCGATCAGAGCATCATCGATTTCTATGCGCACTCGCTGTTTGGTCGCGGCGTAGTAAAGAATACCTTCTTCACAGTTATATCCATTGTCTCGGAGCACCATTGCCTGGGCCGCGATTTGGATGCGGTCTGAGGGCCAGGGCACCAACGCACCATCCACCTCGCGTGGTTTGCCCTTCTTGTAATCCACCGGCCGCACTGACTTGCTTTCGCCGTTATCGGGATCACTCTCGACCAAATCGAGCTTGGCAATCAGCCCAACACGTTCACTGGATAGTGTTATGGAACGGGAGTGAATCACCTCTCGCCCTATTTCACTGGCCGCTGGCATTTGGCCTGGTTCGGTGTCCACCCGGCTGTGCTTTGCTTGACCATCTAGCGTGTCGGCACTCGACTCGAATACTCCCTCAACCCATTCGTAATAGAAGAGTCGTGGACAATAAACAAACTCGTTGAGCATTCGCGCCGGAAGCAGGTCAGGCAATTTCTTCTGGAGATGATGAACATCATCCGGTTCTACACGGACAGGTTGGACAGCACTGGCTTCAGGTGTCACGGTATATCTCCAATCCGGCGAGATCGGGTCAAACTACGATACAGGGCGCATCCATGTTGGTGTACGGCTTACCAAGAGCGGTAATGACCCGATCGCCTCGTCCTTCTGACGGTCCCAAATTGACGAACAGTACCTGATCCTCAGAATGTTTAATAACTCCACGCAGCGCCTCGCGACAGCGCACCAGGTCCGAAGCGGTGAACTGGCACTCGAATACGGAATACTGCAAATGGTCCCCAAAGCCCCGCATGAGCTTGAAAACTTTGCGCAGCCGCTTCTCATCCGAAATGTCGTAACAGACCAAATAGGACGTGCGCATACTTAGGGTTCCTGCTCTCGCGGCGCGGCAAATAAGCCAATGCCGTAGTGTTTCCCGATGCCGGCAAGGACAGGCCCCGCCACGGGCTCGCGAAAACGCACGCCAACGTGATAGCGGGGCCACTTTGCGAGATGTTCGGGCACCCGCATTGCGAGCGCGCCTTCCGTGCCTGCCCAAAGTGGAGCGGGCTGGAAGAAAAGTTCACTGATCGATTGCCGCGAGTATCCGGATTCTTCCATTGCTTGATACAAGAGTTGCTCTGTTTTTTTCAGCGAAAATTTGCCATGTTCGGAATTGTATCCGTGGAGCACAACCGGAGTGACCGTATGCCAAAGCGAACTCGGAGCATGGGAAGGGCGGATGTAGTATGGCCAAATATTGTCGTCTTGCGCTTCGAATAGCTGGCACGCGGGTTCCGTTTTGCGAGCGCCGCCGCCGTTTTCGACGAGGCGATGCAGGACCGAGGTGGCAAGCTTCCATTGCAGGTGGGCCGCTATCTTGCCGTCGCTGTCAGGCGGTTCGAGCACCAGGACTCGTCGTATCGCCCCGTCCGGGTAAATCGTGCCCACATTCGGCACAGGGACGAAGGACATGTGTTTGGAGTATCCATTGCCATGTCCCAGCACATAGCTATCGATGAATTCGTCTGAATACTGCCGCTCCTGCCGGAGTGCGGCGGCCGCAGCATGACGCATCCACGCAGCGACTTTCATGCCGAGCGCCCACGGCACGGCGTAAGGAGCGCTGGCCGAATCGAGTTTGCGGAGCACGAACTTCGCAATGGGAGGCTCGACGCTCCCGACGCGCTGATAGCGTTCCTGACCGTACTTTGTCGCGCGCGTCGAGGGGTCCACGCCCGCACCGCTACTACGTTGGCAAAAGCGCCCGTATGCTTCCGTCAAATCCTGAAGATATCCAGGTGCCGGTACGTCGCACAATTGACCGCGCTCTCCGGGAACGTAATGCGAATAACCTCGTGTATTGGCGAAGTATTGTTTCTCCTGTTCGTTCAACAGAAACGAATCCGCATAGGCCATATCGATTCCCCATCCGAGGGTGTGAAGAAAAGAAGTGAGTTGACGCAAGGCCGCAATGGGAAAATCTGCGCTCGCCGCGTACCAGAAGTAATAAACGTGAGGAGATCCGTCGTGCCATGCGAGTTCACGGGGAGCTATTGTCTTCAATGTCCGCAGCGCCGCTGCGTCGAAGGCCCGGCCTGCACTCCACTCCCTGGCTGCCTTGTCTGAATCATTGTTGGGCACGGAGATTTGATAGGGAGGAAGATTCCGGAAATCGCTTGCCACAACCTCCGGCGCGGGAAGTCGCTCCAACTGACGGAGGGCCGGCTCGACCGTTGTCCATTGCTGTCGGTACGCTCCGGTCTGTGCGCCAGCCAAGAGCGCCTGAAACAAACGGGCTGGCGACGGTGGCCATTCGCGGCCATGGTAGCGATCGGCGAGGAAGGTTGCGGTAATGCAGATATAGCCGTCCATCATTGTGCCTTCGCAACTTTCGGTTTCTTCTTGGATTTTTCGTCCGCCGCGCTCTTCACAAGCTTGGGGTCGAACACTGCTTGAATTGCCGGGCCGACCCCAAACTCCTTGGCGGCGACCTTGGCAAACGCGATCACCTCTTCCTCCGTCAGGGCCAGCGCTTCACGCTTGCCTGTGCGCCAAATGATTTGTTTGCAGGCGGGTTTTGCCTCAGAAGCGACCAGCAGACATCCTTGGCGCAAGTAAAGCGGCGCCGGAGCAGCCAAGGCAACCAATGCGAGCCCAAGAATGTAGCGCTGCAACTTGCGTGTTGACTCCCCATCGTCCGCTCCGAGAGCGCGCAGGGCGATCAGATTGAGCAAGGCCTCCCGCTTGATTCCTTCTTTCGCAATTACTCCGCCAGGCGTGCGTCCTGCTGGGCTGTCCGATAGTCCGTGGGCAGAGAGAACCTTCTGCCCAAGCTCATCCAGCAGCCCCATATCCTCGACCTCTTCCTTCCTGAGGACAGAGAAATACTGTGCCGAGCGCGTCAGACGCTCGGCTCCGTATGCCCGAACGGTAGATTCAAGCAACCGTGGAATCTTGGCACCGGTGTCCCTTGAGTCCCAAGCACCGAAGACGAGCGAGGTCGGAGCGATTTTAGCCAACGCCTGGGCATTCCCACTGTCGCGGTATCGAAGAAATGCGTTGCGCAATGTTTCGCGCTGGTCAGAGAAGCGGACGATTGCATCGGCCGCGCGGTGGCCTGCTTCCAGCAGGTCCACCGTGCGCTGCTCGTTGATCTTGACCGTGAACCGTGGCGTGAGTTCCGAAAGCTCAGGACGCCTAAACATTGGCTCCAGCCGATTGGCTTGTGAACCAAGGCTATCGACCAGACAGGTCCGATTCTCGTCAATTACGTAGTTCGGCTTCTCGTTTTCGCTCTCTTGGGCAGGCGCGAAGGTCGGAGGGAAGATCACGCTTTGCTCGCCCGTGGCGGATTCGAGCGGTTCAGTGATTGCCAGGGCGACGGGACCGTCGCTCGCAAGCCAGGCGTCGAACGATGATGTCATGAGTCCTCCTAAGACAATGTGAGTGGTTCGGCAAAGCTGAAATACTTGTAACTCTTGCCGCGTCCCCCGAGGCTGAACCGGTAAGCAGCCGATTCGCACCCAGGCCACGCCCTTGCGCACACACTGCGCGCCACAGATCGTGGCAAAGGATTGAGCCACAGATAATAGGTGAACCCTTCCGCCCTGCTCCCAGCAGGACGAAATCCCTGAAGCCCAAAAGCTCCGAGCAACTCGACTACCGGGTAAGTTCGCGAGTCCTGCCCCTGTGCGTTTGGCGAGTACCCAAGGCTGAGCGCGACCCAGGCGGAGCGAGGATCAATTCCGAAGCGAGTCGTCGTCAACACTCCGTCATCGAACGAGACATTATTGTCTGCGAGCAGCGGCGGAAGAATCGAGACAAGCTTTTGTGTCGTTACTTGCCCCGCCCAACACTTCAGTGAGCACGCCCTGTGCCAGAAACACTCCAGCCACCAGTCGAGGACAATCTTTTTGCCGAAAATTGCAACCAGTGATGGCGCGATCGAGTCCTTATCAGGTGCCTTGTCTTGGGCTTCCGGACGTGGGAGGAGCTTATATTCCGCCTCTCGCATCGCTTGTGTGATTGCACTGAGTTCGAGCGAGGCTTCACTCGCCAATACGAAAGTCGCTTCTCGTGGACGTCTCCAGTTCACCTCGAAATTCGAGAGCGTCTGTGCGCCGGTGATGTCGAACAGTTCGATCAGTCCGCAGCAGGCGTAAAATTGGCCGGGATTGCAAGGGTCAAGCGGAATACGCAGTTCAGCCATTTGTGGGCTGCTCCTCGGCAGCAGAATTGGCAGAAACAATTCCGTCCGCTGCTCTAAGAATTGATTCCAGATAGGCGAGCCCCCAGGCCCCATATCGCTCTTGCAAGCGTGCAAAACGTTGGGCTGATTCGAGAGCGATACGTGCGCTGTCGCTGAGATGGTTGCGATCATAGGCTTTGCTCTCGAAACACGGGCGAGCACAGCCGTGATGGGAGGCCACAACGTGCAGGACCAGATCGCGAAGCTCCGGCGAGATGATCCGTTTGTCGAGTTCTTCTCCAGCGTGTCGCAACGAGGCGAGTTCGTGGCGAAATCCACCAAGCGCTCGACCCTGCATGACTTTGACGGGCTTCGCCACAGGCGCGCCCTTTTCGAACGCTCCATCCTTTTTTCGCCGGTTCCCCGCGGCCTGTTGCCAGATGTCCTCCTGTTTACCCAGATCGTGAAGCTGTCCGGCCTGTTGCAGAGCTGACGCAAGTTCTTCGGGAAGGCCAGCACACCCGGCAAGCTTCTTTACCAGGTCAGCCACGTCGGCGCAGTGCTTATCAATGAAGACCACCGGCACTGATTTGGTCTTTTGCCGAGCCTTCCCGAAGTAGAGCAGGGCAGTTTCACTCTCTCCGGCGTCGTTTTCAGGGGCTATTTTCAGCAGGAATCGCCAGCCATGGGCCGCCGCAAAACTGTGGAGCGCTGCCAATTCCAGATCATCCAGCAGTTCCACCTCTTCTTCGAGTACGCCGAGTCGTCTGATCGTCCATCGGCCATCTTCGTTCTTGATGGCGCGATGGCTGGCCCTGTCGGAGTTTGCGATCACCTTGCCTGCGCCTTTCTCCCATATGCAGCCGCTTACGTCATAGTCATTCGGCTTTTTGTCCCTAATGTCACTCTTTGTTTCTTCATTTGCGCGCCAGAGGGGGATGAACATGCCGTCGCTGATGCCACCGCAACCAGGAGGAAGTATGAGTTGGCAAAATGCGATTTCCGCAATGGCACGTTTTCGTTCCGAGTCCTTCTTGATTTCCGCGAACATGCTCACACGCCGTACATCGACGCTGCCGTCCGTTTTGCGGCGCAGGAATGCTGTATCGCCGCTTTGGGTACGAGCAAGTTCCTCAAGTTTCGCGAGCAACTTCGTTGTGGGCTCTCGCAATTGTTCGTGCGCCATCAGCCGGTACTTCTGTAACGCCTCTTCGCGTTCATCGTCGCCTATGCCATCACGTACCAGATCGCGAACGTCTTCACGCCATACGAGGTAGGTCTCAGGAATATCGTCCTGCTTCCCGTGCAGCCACGGTTCGACCTCCGGTCGAGCGGGATGACGGCCGAGAGAGGTCTGACTCCAGACGTTGATCAGCCAATCGTGCAACTCCGCCTGAAGCGGCACTTCGGAGCAGGCGTCGGCTGGCAATTCGCGCCGAAAGAGCGCGGCTGGAGAGATGTTATATGACTCCCCGCCACTTGGATTGTTATCGCTCGGGTCGAGGTTTCGCAAGAAATCCATCGCGGCTGCCTTGCGTTCCTCTTTCTTGTCAGCATCGCTGACGAGAACATAAGCAGTGCCGGTCGTTTCCCCGAAACGGTTGAGGCGGCCAAAGCGCTGTAGCAGGTGATCCAGGGTATCCAATTCGGTGACGAGACGGTCGGCGCTGATGTTGATTCCCACTTCACCGGCGCTCGTCGCAATCAACCAAAAGGATTCGGTGGGCCGTTCATGACTGGCAAATGCCTTAAAGACCGGACTTTCCACGATCCGGTCACGTTCGATACCACGCATTGTGCCCGTCAGTGTAAGGATTCGCGCCGCCACTTGATCTCCTGCTTTCTTTTTCAGCTTGTCCGCAATCTCAGTTACTTTGTCGGGCTGCTGTACAAAGATGAGAGTGCGCGCAGGACCGGGTTCCAGTGCTAGTTCAAGCAAGGTTGAAAATTGCTTTCCGGCATCGCGTATCTGCACTTTCTTTTTCGCTTCAAAGACTCTCTGGAAGCGTCCGTGTTTGCGATCATCTTCGAGCGAATTCGGCCAGCACTCTGAATAGGAGTGGGTCGCGGAGAGGCGGAGCGTGCGAAAGGGCTTGAGAGTAGCCCGTTGTTTTTGCTGGACCTTCGACAGAAGAGCGGCGAACGCCTGAGTCAAGTGGGCCTCGTCATTGACAATCAGCGTGTCATGCCCGATCAGCCCGGCGTGCTGAGCCCGCCAGTAGCGGCCATCGCCGTACCCGGAAAACAACAAGCGACTGCCGATCATGTCCACAGTGCCGACGATGATCGCCGGACGGGAAGGATCTTCGCTCCATTCGCGATTGTCTTCCCTTTCGCCGCGCAAGGTGCTGATGGCGATCAACTCCCGATTGTCGTTGCCGAGCGATAACCTGCGAAGCGCGTGCCTAACGGGTTCAAGCTGCGCAATCCCCGAGTCGGGGGCAAGGTGCTTGCGAATCTGCTCGGCTTCTTCGGTCGCCTGATCAACGACCACACGCCGGTTTACGACCCAGACCAGCCGGCGCGGAATAGTCATCGCTTGCGACTGCTCGACCGCCTGCCGCGCCAGTGCAAGCAGCCATATCCCTATGATGGAAGTCTTGCCCGACCCGGTCGGAAGATTGACGTTGGGGGGGATCTGTCCTGTCGAGAAGAGATCGAACAGTTTCTGCTGCCATGGATACGGCTGGTTTCCGGTCAGTCCCTCAAAATGAGTCGCAAAATCCGATTTGGCGACCGCAGCTGATGTCGGCGTAACCAAGAGAATGCTCCTTCAACCATCCTGAAAGCATCACAACGATCTTGCGGGTGCCAGTGCCTTCAACTCGTGCAACCGATTCGGCTGCAACAACTCGAATGCTTTCTGTGGGACCTTCAGGTACTGCCATTTTGTTCCGCTCAGTTTCGTAGCGTTCTCACACCACTGAGTGGCCGCAGCATCTTTGTGAGCTACATCTTCTGTTTCCGCTCCCTTGCTCTCCAGAAGCCAGCGCGTTCCTTGCTGATCGACTGCCACGAAATCCGGGTAATAGGACCGCAGATTCATGCCGCCGTCCGTGTATTCAATGGAAAACCCAAACGGCTGAGGCAGCTTTGAAAACGACTCTACGTCTGACGCATTATCAAGGAACTTCGCGAAGTCGCGCTCGAAACCGTTATCACAGGGCACGAGATTAAGAACAGTCTTTACCCCTTCCCATACTTGCCGCGACCAGGGAAACGGCTGGCAGCTCGATAGCATCCGTTCAGGCTCCAGCAACTTCGGCTCTTGCTCGGCAATGGTCATTTTCTTCAGTGCCTTTGAGAAAACATCGACGCATACATAGTGAGCAACAGGTGTGCTCATCGCCTTGACCACTTCGTGATCGGTCATGTCCGCCGTTTGCCCAAACGCTTTCTGTTCGAAGAACTCCCTGACTTTCGGCGCTAGGGCGGCGAACTGCGACGGCAGCTTGACAGCCTCCGCAATACGCCGCGAGTAATAACCAATAACCTCCTGTGCCGTCTGTGGTTCCGGGATGGTGTAATCGCGCTCAACTTCTTTCTGGAGCGTGATAATGTCGTATCCTTCGTACCGAAAGGTTTTGGCGCGGGGATCATCAGCAGACATCGGAAGCAGGATCGTCTGGAAAGACATCACATCCAAGCCGGCAATCTCGTCGGCTAGCGTCTTCTTCCGTACCAGCGAGGGCGACAAAACCGGCAGGCCGATGTCGTAGTCCTTCCGGTTAGCAAGTGGCAGGATGGTGACAATTTGCAGCTTGTCCTTGCCGATTTCAAATGTGTCGAGCTTCAAATCCTCCAACTTCTCCAAGTCGTCCACGAAGTCAAGGAACTTCTGATTGCCTATGATGTCCACGCGCTCTGTGAAGTCCACTGGTGTGTCGCGGAACATCAACCGGAGGCCGCGCCCAATGGCCTGCTCGGGCAGAATGTTGGCTTTCGCGGTGTACGGACGGAGACCGACCACGACGGTCACGTTCTTAACATCCCATCCTTCCCTCAGCATCAAGACACTCACTATTGCATTGATGGGGCTATCGGTCGCGTCCACATCGTGCACGGCCTTTCGGGCCAGGTCGAGTTCCTTTTTGCTGACCTCGCCGGATTTATCGGTGTGGATTACTTGCGTCTTATCGCCCCCGAACTCGGCTGGGTACTTCTCCCGTAGCCATGATGCAACGTCATCCGCCTCATCGGTGTCATTCAACATAAAAAAGAGCACGGGCTTGCGCTTCAACGCCGCCAATTGGTCCCGGTACTCCCGCCAACGTTCAACGCCGGCCGTGAGATACCCCCGATATCTCACACTGGCATAGTCTGACTTCGCCTCCACGATCCGGGCGATGCCCTTCATTGGGCGCTTTACGATGTTGTCGAGAATTGCCTGTTTGAGCGGATAGTCACAAATCGTCCACGGGAAGATGGCGCCCTTCGTGAAGCGCGGGGTAGCGGAGAAGTCTAGCTGCGCGGCAAGCGGAGTCTTGCCACCAATCGTTCGAATAGTCTTATTCCATTCGTTATCTTCGTCATGTGTGTGGTGCGCCTCGTCGTTGACAACGAGCAAGTGTCCGCCTCGAAGGCCAATACGGTCACCGAAATCGGTCAGCTCCAACTTCTGCGTCGGCGGCTTCGGCCCCAGCACCGCCGTCATCGCATCGGGCTCAGCTTCGCCGTTGCGGTCGGCACGCTCGTAGAACTGCTGGATGTTGGTCAGGAACAACATGCCCTCAGCGGGAGCCTTCTCGGCTTCGCCGCGTATCACGCAATCGAACTCCCAAAAGATCTCCAACTCTCGTGGAATAACCGGGTCGGTTCGGAAAATGCGACCGCCGGCGAAATCCGTCTTCAGGCGCTCAAGAACGATGACGTTGGGCGCGAGGATAAGGAATGTCTTGGCGTAGTCCTTGGCCACTTCCTCCAGTTCCCGACCTGCGTTAAGGAACTGCCACGCGACCGCCAGAGACATCACCTTGGTCTTGCCGGAACCCGTGGCCATCTTGATGCAGTACCGAGCGAAATCGTCATAGGGCGGCAACCGCACGTCGCGAAGGTCCTGTGCGTACCGCTCCAGCAGAGCCTTCCGCGAGCGCACTTTCTCGTATTCCCATACGAATATCAGCGTCTCAATCGCCTCTTGCTGTGAGCGGTGATATTTGAACGGAGTGCCAGTCGCCAGCTTGTGGTCGGCGTTGAACCAATAGTTAAGCAGGATGCGTGTGGTATCGGTAATGCCCTTGTAACCACCAGCAACCCATGCCTTCACGGCCTCTCGCAACGCGGGAACGCACGGTGCCGTTCGAAGTTTGGACGCTACGTCCAGCAACTCGGTCTGCGCGGTATCGACTGCTACACGCTTCCGCCGTGGCATCGCTATTTCACCTTGATGTCCAAAGTCTTTGTCGTGTCGTTCCCGAGGATGTCAATGACCTTCACCACCACCCTGTATGTTCCGGGTTGCTCGTAATCGTGCCTGACCGAAAGCTCGATGTCAGGCTTCTGTCGCGTGCGGTAGGACTGCCATTCGTTGTGGAACGTGTCGTCCCTGAAGTTCCAGTCCACGGCCCAGTAGTCAACGATCTGACTCCAGTGCTTGATAGCCTTTCGGGCTTCCTCCGGAACGTCATCAAGTGGAATTACGAAGTCGGTCAACTTCAGGCTTAACTCACGCCCCTTCTGCTTCGGCTCCACTGACAAGGCACCTAACTCAAAGAACTTGATGTCTCCCTGTTCGACCGCCTTCTTCTCCAGCACTTCGCGCGGGATTTTCTTAAATACAACATCCACTCGCGATTCCGAGGCGACCTGCCGAGCAGTCTCGTTTAGCTCGAACGCAAATTCCCAGCCAAGAATATCTGCTGCTGCTTTGCGGTTTGCTCCTGGACACGCAGTGGCCCTCCACACCTCACGGGCGATCGCCTTAATGTCCGTCAGAGTCACCGGTGCATCCACTGCGCCGATGTGCACCATCCGCCCAGCCTTCAGCCCGTGGAGCCACGCGTGTCCGTTGAGCGGCATGGCGCGATACAAGTCGAGAATGAATTTGCGGTAAGCCGCCTCACGTAGGCGCTGTTGCTCAGCCACACCTTCGCTGCCTGTGCGGAACTCGGCTGTCTGCCACGCCTGTCTTTCGTACTTACCGAGGTTTTGGACAGCAAAAGGTTTTACGCCAGATACGGACAGCAGTCGCTTGCGGCTTGTGTGAATCGAAAATCGTCCCAAGTCGCAAGCTATCCAGCGCCGCCCGAGTTTTTCGGCAACCACTGCGGTCGTCCCACTGCCGACGAAGCAATCCAGGACGAGGTCATCTTCCTTGCTGCTCAGCTTCAGAACACGCTCCAGGAGTGTTTCAGGCTTTTGAGTGTCATACCCGACGCGCTCCCCTGATTGTGCTTGAATTGGCTTAATATCCAACCAAAGGTCTTGCAGCGGCACACCCGGCATCTCATCCGCATAACGCTTCTGGGCTGGGACAGTACCGGGCCTTGTTTGAACGATTCGCCCCTGCTTGTACAGTTCTTCCATTCTTTGCTTGGAAAATCGCCAGTAACGTTTCACGCCCAAGAATTCATAATATGGATTGCCCTTAAATGCCTTGCCTGGAGCAGTCGCATCACTGAGACGATACCTGCGACCCGACGTGGGCTCCACGTGCTTATAGAACGCCTGAAAATACTCATCGCTATACGGCGTGTACTGCATCTGCCAGTTGAAGGTCTCGGACTTCGTGTAGAGCAACAAGGTGTCATGTAGGCGCCCCAAATGCTTCGCACCCTGCGTTACATCGCTGTGTGCGGTCTGACGCTTCCAGATGACTTCATTCAGATATCTTTCTGGCCCAAACACTTCATCGAGAATGGCCTTTGCGTAGTGAGAAACATTGGACCCAATATGAACGTACATCGTGCCATCACTTGCTAGAAGCTCGTGCAGTAATACAGAAGCTTCGTAGAACCAGTGCAGGTAAGAGTTGAGGCCGCGTCCCCAGGTATCCCGATATGCCTTTTGTTCTAGTATTGAGGGTTCTTTACCGAATGTAACGGGCTCTTCGTCCCCGTCTTCGCTATTGCTGCGCGGCAGCGTCGCTGTATAAGAGAAATCGGCTCCCGTATCAAAGGGCGGATCAATGTAGATGAGGTTCACTTTCCCAGCGAATTCAGGCAGAAGAGAAGGCAGGACATATTTCTTGTCACCCCAGATGAGCCGATTGCGCCATTCGGTCAGGCGGCCAGCGGAGAATAATTCGAGATTCCGCCTGCGATCAGCGGCACTCTCGTTCGCGGTCTCTATCGTCTGAAACGGAAGTGCGACCCTAACGGGACTCTGCCGTTTGCCATCAACGTATTTGCCTTCCCAGATAAGTTCAGTCATCACCCTCCGTTCTTCCGGCTCTGCCAGGTCTCGCGAATCTTCTACGCGCCCGCCCGATCCAGGTACTCCTGTACTGCTTCTCGAAGGATGTCTTGATTCGTCCGTCGCTGAGTTGCCCCGAGTGTACACAGACGTACATACGTCCTGTTATCCACCTTCACCGTTAACGCTATGAGTTTTGCCTTTTTTGCGGCCTTCGGGCTTGTGCTCCATGATCTCGCAGACTCAGGCTTACGCCCGCTGTTTCTCATTGCCATTGTGAATCCTTGCGAAGCCGCAGTATACGCGCAGCTACGCAGTTACGTAAGTGATATCAGAGGCAAAAAACTCCTTGTCGAAGAAGCGAGGCAAGCACGCTTTGCCCACCGGGGCATTCCCTGTATTGGAAATCAGATCCTGGCTCCTACTCAGCAGCGATTGGCTTGAGATGAGCTGGTTCTTCGAGGATATCGAGTAGTGCTCGTGCGCAATACACGCGGTTCCGCCGAGCGTCTGTTGTCTGCTGCACGACACCATTACGTTCCAGACGTTCGATGGCACGCTGAGCGGTCGTAAAGGCAACGCCCAATTGACGAGTAACGCCGGTGGTGGTGATGAATGGATTTGCCGCTAATAGCTCAACAATTCGCAGCGGGGTGTTCGTTGACTCGCCAGCCAACATCTTTTGCCATTGAGCAACGATGTCATTGATCCGCGTAGCCCGACTCACCGCATCTTCGGACATGCGCGCAATGCCAAGCAGGAAGTATTCGAGCCATTTCTGCCACGCTGCTCGTTCGCTGACCCCTCGCAAGCTGTCGTAATAATCGCGGCGGGCGGCCTCAAAAAACGCAGAGAGGTACAGCAGAGGAGTTGGGAGAATCTTTCGTTCGATCAGGAACAAGGTTATCAGCAAGCGTCCAACCCGCCCATTTCCATCGAGAAACGGGTGAATCGCTTCGAATTGGTAGTGGGCAAGGGCAATAGTCACTAGCGGTGGCAAGTCGGATTCATGGAGAAATTTCTCCCAGGCTGCGAGGCAGGGTTCCACTTCCCCTGGCGGTGGCGGAATAAAGGATGCGGTTGCCAGCGTACTGCCGGGCCTACCGATCCAATTCTGTGTAGCTCGGAAACGCCCCGGAGTCGCCTGGTGCCCGCGGACACCGGCCATGAGCTTCTCATGTAACTCGCGGACAAGGCGGACGCAAATTGGAAGTTTCTTGAGAC
The DNA here is from genome assembly GCA_963794545.1 of uncultured Acidobacteriaceae bacterium. Lineage (GTDB taxonomy): Bacteria > Acidobacteriota > Terriglobia > Terriglobales > Acidobacteriaceae > Bog-257. The sequence continues at coordinate 1,474,100 of CAWCEH010000002.1, read as the reverse complement.
GTGAGATGCCATGCTCTAGAGCAACCACATAGTTACCGACCTCGCGCAGGTCTTCCGGGCTACGATCCACCACCGCTCCGGCTTCGGAAGCCAGCAACTCGCCAAGTGTCGCCTGTGTGCCCTCGATCTTGCTCGACAGCACGGCTTCGCGTCGTACAAAGGGCCGCATCAGAACATGAGGGTTGGGCAGCCTTCCACCCTCGCCGGCCAGTCTGCCTATGAGCCGGTCTGCGTCAGAAAGCACTCGGATAAGCCGGGGCGTCCAGTCCAACACCGGGGGCAAGGGGGCTGGGACGAAAGCCGAATATGCGCCTTGAGGCACCCTCCGGCCCGGAATGTTCACGATTTTGGGCATGGCCGCTTTTCCGAGATGTGAAAACAGCCCTTCGTCCTATTTTCGACTTCAATCATAATCGAAAATAACGGCCCTGCCTATTGGCGCGGACGAAAATAGGGGGAATCATGATTTTGCCCACGACTGGAGCCCTCACGACAGAACCTCTTTACATAACCCGATCTTGAGGAGACATAGCCGCTCGCGTCGCAATGTAAGGCGCTCACGCGGTGCGGCGGGGTGTTCGGGCCGCGAACCATCATCCTGCCCCTTCGGCGGCGCCCTTCGCCCTTTGTGGCTTCACTTCGGAAAGGAGCGAACGGAGCTCACCTAGAATGTCGCGGTGGTGCTTATCAAGGTGCTTCTCGATGCGAGCGTTTGACAGCAAACGCTCAATATAGCCGCACGCTATCGAAAGAGTCAGCATATCCGTTCCGTAAGATGCCTCAACGGCCTTGAGCTCGCGAAGTAATAAATCAGTCTCCTGTTCGAGCATCGCCTGAGCCGCAGTCGAGGTAGCCTCGATTTGCGACTTCCGTTGCGAGGGGGTCTCAACGAGGAATTCGGGACGAGTCACTTCGAGGAGGGCCTGGGCGAAGCGGACGGAATATGTGCCGGTGGCGTGCATGTGCTCTGCCGCCTCGATTTGCCGCATGGGTTTCATTTTCTTAAGTGCAGCGAATGCCCCGGCGGTGACATCACTGTTGCGCAAGATCTCGACTGCCTCGGGACAGATTCCGTCGAGCATGTGTCGTCGCTGCCTAATTGCTGAAACATCAACATTTAGCACCTGAGCGATTCGTTCCTCGCCTACGCCGTTCGAGAGCGCTTTCAGTATCATGAAATGCTCAGCCACAGGCGGGGCATGGTTGACTCGCTTGTTGTATGTATAAGCCTCATCATCCATCGCGAAGATGGTGCGTACCTCAGTCGATCCGTTCTGCTTGAGGATGTCCAATCTGACGTGCCCATCAAGCAACAGATAATCCCTTGGTCCTCGCGGATAGACCACGAGCGGTTCGATCAAACCAATATGTGCAAGTGAGGAACTGATCCGTCTGTAGGTAGTGCTCTTTCGAAGTTCAGCAGGTATTTCTCTCTGCGGAACGATGGCATCAACGGGAAGTACGACGACATGCTGGTTGAACGCAGGTTTCACCTTCGGGCTCATGTTTGTCGGTCCTTTTGATCCAAGGGTTATTTGAGGCGAGTTGCGAGTTCCTCAGGCATATTGACGAGATTTTCTGCTCTTAAAAGCGTAACGAAATGTTCGTCTGACATCAGTCGCCGTATCGCTGTGGTGAGAAGAAGGAGGCGCTCCTTCGTGAAGTTCGCTTTCTTTATGAGCTGGCGCTGTTCGCGAATCCGGTCTTTGTATTCGCGTACCAACGCCTCGCCCGTGATTTTGCGTCGGGTCTGGGCGACTCTCCCAGCTTTCTCTTGGCGCGCTATCCGCTGAGCAACAATGCGCCTAGCAGCTCGGAACCTTTCTCCCCTGAGGTCACCCTTTTCGTAGGCTTCGGAGAGCGCCTGTTGTACTTCGCGGTCGTTGCCCGTCGCGATCCTGACCGCAACACTGATCGGCAGACGACCGGCCTCAACTGCATGAGCCAGTCCCTCCTCGCTGTGCTCCACGAGATGAATAATGCCGTGAATATAGCTGCGGTCAAGGCCCAGTTTCCGGGCGATTTCATCGGCCTTATAGTTCCGCTCCCGCAGGCTCCGAACTTCTCTGATGAGGTCCCGATTCGAAGGTGGGCGCCGAGCGATATTCTCAACCAAGCTCATCAAGAGTCGTTCTTCCCGAGACGCATCGCTCACCACCGCGGGAATTGTGGTCTCACCCAGAGCACGGCAGGCCTCCATTCGGCCTTGACCGCAGACGAGATCATACCGAGTGCCATCAGCGTCGAGTTCGCGACGAGATACCGTAATTGGCTTCTTGAGCCCGACCTCAGCGATGCTGGCGACGATCTCTTGAAACTTTGTCTTATTCCGTGTCCGAGGATTAACCACCCGGATGTCAGCGATCGGAATGTGTTCGATTTCATTTTTGTTCACGTTATCTCCTCAATTCGCCTCCGCCGCGCCATGCTGAAGAAGAAGTCCAGATTTTCGAAGCGATAAGCGTCCAGCAGTACGCCGTTCTCCCCAGCAAGCCTGAGCTGGGCGGCTAACGTCTCGATCTTCGGGAAGAGGTAGTAATCAAGAATGTCTTCGTTGCCCGGCGTCAGCCGTGCGCCAATCGTAATGTCGGGATCGAGGGCATTCTCAAGCCTGATAAGCCAGCGATACTTGCCGGTTAGTGTTTCGCGGCATCGAGAGATCACGAGAGATGCCGTAAGCTCTTGATTGATTTCCCAAAGCCCGCCGTTGCCTTCTCGAACCTCTGCACCCTGATTTCTGAGATCCTTCAAGATCTGGGAGCAGTGATTTCTGTGGTACTCGCGCATGGCGCGATTGATCTCTATGTACCTCAAGTCTCGCAATGGTGTGTAGCCAATGAGGGTGTACGCCCGCGTGAGACCACCAAAACGGCTCTGATAAACCGTGCTCGACGGCATGTCTTCAGCTTCATCAATGAGGATGCCGGACAGCTCGCCAATTCGGGCCAGCAGATCCCGCAAACGCTCTAGCAATTGCTCGTCTGTCAGATGCGTGTGGCGGCTCTCAATGATTGCAAGCGCTTGTGTGAACTGTTCAAGGGGAACGATCGGAGTAAAAGCGTTGTCGCACCTGATCCACATTTCGGGCGGGTTGGCCACTCGTTTTCGCTTTAGCTTGAACGATCTTCGGTTGTACACATTTGCGCCGGCATACTTGGGATTTGTAAGGATCTGACGTACTACGCCCACAGTCCAACGCCGTCCGAGATCGGTGACCAAGCCTCGTTCATTGAGTTGCGCCGCAATGTCTTTTTCGGTCGAATGTTTCTGAGTGAAAAGGTCGTAGACTTCGCGGATGACTTGCGTTTCCGATTCAGGACCCGGCACCAGGATTACGCGGTCTGTCTGAATGCTCTTGTGTTTACCTCGCGTCAATATTTCTTTCGGGTTGCGATCCTGATCGATCAACTGTCTGCGAAGGCCATAGCCTGCAGAACCGCCTTGACGGAAACCGCGTTCAATTAATCGGCACTGGCCGGCAAACACCTTGACCGAAAGCTCGCGGCTGTACTCTCCCGCCATTGTGCGCTTGATGGTCTTCAGCAATGAAGACGATAGGCTCCCATCGTTCTCGAACTGCTCGGCGCAGTAGTGCACGCGAACCTTGCCTCGCTTGCAGATGTACTCGTAATAGGCACTCTCATCAACATCCTGGAACCGCCCCCAACGGCTAACGTCATAAACCAAAACGTCGGTATAGTCCGCACGGCTGTCCTCAACGTCGGATAAAAGTTGGCGTAATCCGTTCCTGCCCTCGATGTTCAGCCCGCTCCTCGCTTCGTCTGAGTAAGTTCTGATGATCTGCATACTGCGCCCTTCAGCGTAGCGGCGAAGGACATCCATTTGGTTTTCGGTCGAATACTGCTGATGTTCTGTCGACATACGGACGTACTGTGCCGCCCGAACAGGCCCCTTCGGCGTTTCGCAATCACGTTCTTTGGCGGATCTCATACGGTGCCTGTCTCTTTGAAACTGCTGAGGCGATCCAGTTCGGACAGCCCGTCATTGGCCCTCGCCAGAAACAGTTGCTTCGCGCGGATTCGTTCTCGCATGTTCTCGCCCTCGGAAGACAAGTCTTGCCGACGGCCTCTCAAAAACCGGCGGAAGGCGCAATAGCGTCAGGATCATACAAACATTCTGTTACGGGTCTGTGAATTGAGGCGACGATCTTCCTCCAAATATGCCTCAGCCTTGAGAGGGGTCAGGGAAGTGCGAACGTTCCGGTAGGCGCAGCACCACGTCCTGAAGATGAACTAGCACATCGAACGCTTCAGCCAGAGTCGCCCGACACGACTCGGCTTTGAGGATCTCGCATAGGCTGGTTGCCCGAGCAGCTTGCCGACGATGTAGCGGCATCGGTGTGCCGACTTTTTCTTCCGGCACAATGGAGATTAGGGAGCGGTGGTGCGGGCGGAGGGAGTCGAACCCTCACGAACCTTTCGGCTCTACGGATTTTCGTACCGTCTGCGGCTTTCGCCGCCCTGGCGCGGCGCTCGATAGCGCCGGCGCCGAGTTTGCGGTCTGGACTATCCCTTCACCGTCTCCCAGAGTTCCGGGGCTTAGGTGCTACCCGTCTAGTCTCTACACCTTCCCCGGCGGAGTATTCCGCCGGGGCTTGGCTCGGGATTGCCATTTCAGGGTTCCCCGAGTTTGGGCAGTTCTACATCGCCGGTTTCCCGGCGAGCACTCAAGTTTTTCTCAAGTCCGTTGCGTCTGCCATTCCGCCACGCCCGCATGAACTGGCAGACTATTTTCTACCATAAAGCGGCGCGGATGATTTCATCTTGCCCTTTCCGAGATTCTTGTCGGGCTTTGTCTCTTTCTTTGGCTTTTCTCGCATCTTGTTGATCGCCGAGGCGTCAAGCTGGGTCTTGAGGTGCGCTGCGTAGTACTTCTCAATCATCTCGACGCTGGTGCGGCAGTTTTTGGCGATTTGGTAGATGTCGGCACCTTCCAGCAGGCGCAGGCAGATGTACGTGTGCCGCAAGCTGTAAGCCGTCCGAGGACGGCCGTCACGATCGACTCTCATGTTCTCCTCTTTCAGAATCGCGTTGAACAGTTCGCGCTGCCATTTCGGAAAGATGAGGTCTGAAGGTTCTGGCTTGTGCCATTCCCCGTTGGCGATGCTTTCGACACGGCTTCCTTTTCTGCCCGGTCCGCCTGTCGGACGTAGCCTTGCCTTGAGTCTTTGGAAAGGCAGCACAGCACCGGGCATGCTTTTGCAGTAGCCAACCCCGCGCTTACCGCGCACCTCAATCTCAAGAATCGTCTTACCGGTTCCATCGTCCACAACGACTGTCACGTCCCGGAACTGGAGCCGCCTTGCTTCGTCGGGTCGCAGACCTGTGTTGGCCGAGAACAGCACGTAATCGTGAAGTTGTTCCGATTCCCATTTGAAGCGCTGCTGTTTCGGCTCGTGAGCCCGCTTTCTTGTTGCTTCATAGAGCGCTTTGTATTCGTCGGGAGAGAACCATGCTCGGTGTGAAATCTTCGGCGATGATCGATAGGGCGCCGACAGATCGGGCAGGTGATCGATCCATCCGTGGCGGATGGCAGTTTTCAATATCTGCCGCAAGGTCACGATCTCCTGGTGCGTGGTGTTGTGCGCCGGCGGCTTACCGCGGTTGGCCATCGCCTCTTCGAGTCGGTGAATGCGGTACTCCTGTATCTTGCCGGCAGTGATTTCCGATAGGACCAGGCGGCCAAAGAACGGCACCAGGTGCCTGGCTGCTCGGGAGTGCTGACCTCTGAGATAGGTTTTGCTGCGCTGGCCCTGCGTGATGATGTCGTATTCGCGCAGATATTGTTCCGCGGCCTCGCGGAAACTTTTCCCGGTTTTCAACTCACCAGTGCGGAGCTTTCCGCGAAGCTGGAGATACCAGTCCTCTGCAACCTCTTTGGCTCTGGATAGGCTTTCTTCCTTGGTAGTGGCCCGGCGATTCCTGCCGGCGAGATAGCTGGAGCACTGCCAGCAGCTGCTGTTGGGACGCTTGTAAATGTGGACCTTGCCACCGAGAATTGTGTGTTGTTCCGTCATCTGCAGTGTCCGCCACGCTCCCGACAAAAAAAAGGCCAAAATGCGAAAGAGTTGTGTAACTGATTCAAAACGAGAATTATATCATTAACATGTTTAACTGCAAATAGTTAGAGCAAGATACCGCGCAGAGAATCCGATTTTAAGTCCGCTGCGTCTGCCAGTTTCGCCATCCCGGCCAGGGAAGAGTTCAGTCATCCAGGGCGCCTGACTACCTTCGAGCCTACAACAGGCTCATGGAAGCGGACAACCAGCAGCAAGACAGATAAGTCTGGAAATCTCGTCGAGGTTCTGGGTCGCGGATTCCTCTGCTCGGTGCCAAGCATTGACGTATCGGTGGCAGACTTGTGCTTCCCGCGAGGATCAACTCCCCTCCAGCGCCTCCACGATGGCATCGTGCACAAGTGGCCGGGCTTGGCGGATGGCTAGCGACGCCCGGTTTGGCCAAGTGCGGTTTGTCAGCAGCGTTACCGAGAGGTGGCGGGTGGGATCGATCCACAGAGAGGCGCCGGTGAATCCGAGATGACCAAACGATTCCGCGGAAAAATGAGTGCCCGACGATGCCGGTGCTGACGGAGTGTCCCATCCCAGCGCACGCGAAGAACCGGCGGGTGATTCGACCCGCCGAGTGAAGAGTTGTACGGTTTCGGGCTTTAGGATCGGCGCGCCGCTGTGCAGCATGCATTCAGCGAATCGCGCGATGTCAATCGCGGGCGCGAAGACGCCGGCGTGTCCAGCGACTCCTCCCATCACGGAAGCGCTCTCATCGTTCACTTCGCCCTGGATGATGCGCTTGCGAAAGGTGCGATCATCTTCTGTGGGCGGAATCTGAGGCTTCCACTCCGCTGGTGGATTGAATCGCGTGTGGGTCATGCCAAGGGGCGTAAAGATCTCCTGCCGCGCGAACAGGTCGAGCGCCAGGCCAGCTTGGCGACTCAGCACTTCTCCCAGCAGGATAAAACCTACGTCGCTGTACTCGGTGCGCGTGCCAGGTGCGGCAACGAGCCGGGTGGTGAGCGCCGCCCGAACCAGTTCGTCGCGAGAGGCGGCAAACTCAAATAGCTTCTCGTAAGCCGGCAGTCCACTGGAGTGTGCAAGGAGCATGTTGAGGGTGACCGCCTCGCGCGTGGCTTGCTGATGCCTCGGCGCACGCGCTACAAAATCGGGAAGGAAGTGTCCCAGGGGGATGTCCAGTGGCAGTTGTCGGCGCTCGTGCAGCAGCATGGCCACAGCGGTGGTTGCCACGACCTTGGTCACGGAGGCCAGATCGAAAATTGTGTCGGCCTGGACCGGCGGGGCGACATCTTCGTAGGTGAAGCGTCCAAACCCTTGCAGCGCAACCAGCGATCCGCGATGAGTGACAGCGAGAGTTGCAGCAGGAAAGGCACGCTGTTCGATGACGTCACCGATTATGGCAAACGCTCGCGCGAATTGCTTGTCCTGGAGGTCGAAAGCGAAGGGTAGCGCGACGAGCTGTGGCAACGCCTGATTCAGAAGCACCTCTTGATGAGATCGGATGGGAGCGCAACTTATAATAGCTTGCCGAGGGGAAACGCGGGTTTGCTGTGCTGAAGCGTGAGATGCGCCGTCCCTGAAGGGACTCAGGTTGATTATGCCCTTTACCCAGCACTCCGCCTGCGGCTGCGTGCTGGGCTAAACTGAGACGCGTCTACGGCGCTGGATTTTCTGCCGGTATATTCCACTGGCGAATACCAAGCTTCGTTCTCGCGCATGCTCGAAAACGCAGGAATATCGCAACGGCTTGGACGCCGGCCTGCGGGCAGGCTCTACCTTAACATCGACTTGTTTGGAGTTTTTCCTATATCACGAAAGGTTTCGGACCAATTGAGGCTTCGTCTTCCGCCAGCCATAGCGCCCGTTCTGTTTTGTCTTGTCCTAACCAGCATTCCCCTTCTAGCGCAGAAGGCGTCCGCTCCGGGCGTTGCGCCACCAGTCGCCGCCAAGGAGGGCCAAGAGCGCTTCGCCCCGCTCGACGCCTTGCTCAAAGACGCCGTCGAGAAAGGGCAGGCGCCTGGAGCCGTTCTACTGGTCGGTCACAACGAAGTGTTCATTTACCGCAAGGCATACGGCTATCGTTCGCTCGATCCCAACAAGGAGCCGATGACCGTCGATACCATTTTCGACATGGCATCGCTGACCAAGGTCATGGCCACCACTAGTTGCGTCATGCGCCTGGTGCAACTGGGGCAGGTGAAGCTCAACGACCCAGTCGCTAAATACATTCCAGAGTTTGCACAAAACGGCAAAGACGATGTGACCGTGCGCCAGTTGCTGACGCACTACTCAGGCCTGCGGCCCGACCTCGACTTGAAGCAGTATTGGAGCGGACTGGAAGAGGGTTATAAGCGCGCCAATGCGGAGAAGCTGATCAATCCGCCGGGCTCGGTGTTCGTCTACAGCGACATCAACTTCGTGGTGCTGGGCGAATTAGTGCAGCGCGTCGCAGGCATGCCGCTGGACCAGTACTCGCAGACCTATATTTTCGGCCCGCTGGGCATGACGTCGACACGCTTTCTGCCTCCCGCGGACTGGAAGCCTCGTATCGCGCCCACCGAACGCGACGAGCGCTCGGGACAGATGCTGCGCGGTGTGGTGCACGATCCCACTGCGCGACAGATGGGCGGGGTTGCTGGCGACGCGGGGCTTTTCTCGACCGCCGATGACGTTGCAAAGTTCGCGCAAGCATTGCTGAACGGTGGCGCTCCAGTGTTTTCACCCTGGATCGTCGAGAAGATGACCACGCCGCAACAGCCGCCCAACTTGACGGACGTGCGCGGACTCGGTTGGGACATCGATTCGCCATTCTCTTCGAATCGCGGCGATCTGCTACCCGTGGGCTCTTTCGGCCATACCGGGTTCACCGGCACCTCGCTATGGATCGATCCCACCACTAATACTTACATCATCCTGCTGACTAACGCGGTGCATATCAAGCAAGGCAACGTGATTGCGTTGCGTAGCGAAGTCTCCACCGCGGTCGCCGCCGCGCTGCAACTGCAGCCTAGCGAAGAGCAGAAGATGCGGGTGGCGCGCATCACCGGATACAACGAGGCGGCAGTCGCCAGCCGCCGCCTGGTGGTCCGCAATGGGCAGGTGTCGAACGGAATTGACGAACTCGAGGTGCGCGACTTCGACGCCTTGCGGGTTCCGGGTGTTGCGACGCCGAAGGTGGGATTGATAACCAACCAGACCGGTGTCGACAGCCATGGCCACCGCACGATCGACGTTCTGGCGCATACTCATGGTTTGCAGTTGAGCGCTATTTTCAGTCCCGAGCACGGTGTGGAGGGAACCTCCGACGGCACGAACATCGGCAATACGAAAGACGCCGCGACAGGAGTCCCCGTTTACAGCGTGTACGGCGACAGCGATGCCAAGCGCCGACCTCCGCTCGATGTGGTGCGCAAACTCGACGTGCTGGTGTTCGACATCCAGGAAGCGGGCGCACGCTTCTATACCTACGAGACAACGCTGGGATACTTTCTGGAAGCGGCGGCCACACTGGCGAAACCGATCGTAGTTCTCGACCGTCCTAACCCGATTACCGGAGTCTACGTTCAGGGTCCGGTCTCCGATAAGGGCCAGGAGAGCTTTGTGAATTACTACCCCATGCCGGTGCGGCATGGCATGACGATTGGCGAGCTGGCGAAGCTATACAACACCGAGCGCAACATCAATGCCAACCTCACGGTGGTCCCGATGAAAGGTTGGATGCGCGGCGATTGGTTCGACTCGACGTCCGAGCTGTGGGTGAATCCCTCGCCCAACTTGCGCGACCTGAACCAGGTGACGCTGTATCCCGCCGTGGCGCTGATCGAGCAAACGAATATTTCGGTCGGCCGGGGTACCGATACTCCTTTCGAAGTCGTAGGAGCGCCCTGGGTCAGCGCGAAGCGGCTGTCGCTGTACCTGAATGAACGAAACATCGCCGGGGTTCGGTTTGTGCCTACCATGTTCACCCCCGCCAGTGGGCCGTATGCTCGTCGGGAATGTGAAGGGGTTAACATCATCGTCACTAACCGCGAGGCACTAGATGCTCCTGAATTGGGGCTTGAGTTGGCAGCGGCCCTGCACGACGCGGCCCCAACCGGGTTTGACATAGCCCATATGAAAGCTTTGCTGGTGAATCAGGCAGCCTTTACGGCGCTGCAAGCGGGACAAGACCCCCGGCGTATCGCCGACGACTGGCGCGACGGAGTCGAGCAGTTCATGCAGATCAGGAAGAAGTATTTGATCTATTGAGCGCTAGAGCTGGCCGATATGACCGCGTTAAGAGTGGATCGTGATTGATGGGTTGTCATTACGCGCGCCTGGGTTTGGCGCGAGGAACCTGCTTTTTCCATAGCCACGCAACAGCGGATCCCTCGCTGTGCTCGTGATGACAACCCAAGGGAAATGCACCTCACTGCGAGCGTTCGCATCGCGAATACCTTATGGATGGTGGAATTGGTTGCCAGAGTCAACCGTAAACCATCTGCTATTGCGCAACTCTGCGAACTTTGGCCTGGTCAATTGTCAGACTGCGCTCCAGCACCATTTCGATGGAATCGCCTACCCCGAGCTGAATCTCGGGTCCGCGGGTGAATAGAACGGTCGCTAATCCGAGCGCACCACCGCTGGCGGCGCCAATGCCTGCGGCTTTGCCACCTCCGGCGATCGCCCCAATGCCGGCTCCCGGTATGGCCGTGCCCACAATGGTCCCCACATCCTTGCCCTTGCTACTGTCCCCCTCAATGGTTCCTTCCTTGTCCTTGACCCCCGCAGTGTTTGGATCGCCGGGCGTCCCTTGGACCGCGCCCGGCAGAAGCAAGGTATAGCCGTTGGGGAAGATCATGGAGGTAAAGCTCATCTGCAATTCGGCGCGGCCCTTGACTCTGCCTGGACGCTGTACCCGCCGAATTTCTCCCTGGACGAAGGTCCCGGGTGGAATGGCGATGCGGTTGTTCATCACGATGGGAAATGACGTTTGCGCGTAAACCGGATCGCCCGGACGGGCGTTCTTGGTGGTAAGGCCCTGCTTCATGGTGAGTGGAACGCGCGTGCCTGCGGGAACCATGATCGAGTCGCCTGCTGCGGCCGGCGGGTTGTTTTGCGGGATCGTGGCAGCGTGGGACGAAAGTTGCGGCGAATCATCCTTGTCCTGGCCCCAGACAATAGTGGTCGCGGCGCTGAGAAAAACCGCAAGCAGAACGGCTGATGCTCTCATGAGCCTCCCAACATAATGAGATTCTCCGCACTTCCTTGAACGCGTCCTGGTGTCAAAAGTCGCGCCCGTATTATTTCAACATATACAAGGCGTTGACGTGCGCGGTCACGGTAATTTTCTGCGCTCCGAACTCAGCCGTGGGAGCAGGAGGAGCAGCCATGGTCCCCACAGTTGCCTGCTTGGCGAAGGCCATTGGGCGGATCGGGCTGGGCTCGTAGGTGTCCACCGACGCGTAGGAGAGTTCGCCTAGAGTACGCCCGCCGGATCGCGCAACCGCGTTAGCCTCGGCATGCGCGCGTGTCAGTGCATCTTCCACCGCCTTGATCTTGGCGGCATCCATGTCGTCGAGAAGATAGGTAAGCGACTGATCGCCGGTAATGTCGGGCATGTCGGCCAGGCCTTCCGTGATCGGTCCCACTTTGGAGAAGTCCTTGAGCTTAATGCTTATGTTGGTGTCGACACGATAGCCGACCAGCTTGCGCTTCGGGTTCTTATAGTCATATACCGGCTGCACCGAGAACCGGCCGACCTGCGCATCCTTGGGATCGAGCCCGTTAGTGCGTAGAAGCTGGCGGACTTGGTCCGCTGCGCGGCTGGCTTTCTGGTTTGCGTCTTGCAGCTTGTCTTCTTGTGCCGAGATATTAAATTGCACCAGGACGGTGTCGGGCTCAGCTTCGTACTTGCCGTCAGCTCCCACCCATACCGTGTTGGGTATGGGAGTGGCTGTGCGATCCTGTGCCCGCAAGGGACTAACTGCGGACAGCAGTGCAGTAGCGGCGAAGATAGAAAACATGATGGACTGCCAATTTCTGGAACGCATAAAGGTTACCTGGATGCTCCGCGTTCGCCGGTGCCAGTCGACGGTGATGTCGGCTGGGCTGCGTTAGGCGTGGCTCCTTTCGTTTCGAAATCATAGTCTGGCGGACTAGGTTTCACCAACCGCGATCTGCCGAAGACCTTCATGGAAAGAACGTTGGAGCCTGCCATTCTTGCGCGAGATTCCCGTTTGCGGAGACAGTCAGGTGATCGTCTGGATTCCCAGAATCAAACTCGACACGTACTTTCGCGCCGAATGTGTCATCCAAATGTTGAAAAAGCGAATCCAACAAAGTAGTTTGCTGGTAGTTATCTACGGCCAGGTCGGGTTAGAGGAGCGGCCGATGCGCAGATGGTATGTGCCACTTACAGTGCTGGGACTCGGCAATATTGGAGCATTCTTGCTGAGCGAGCGAGGAAGAACCACCTTGCGCGCCATGTTTGAGGATTTTCGTGAGGCGCCTGACCGCTGGCTGGAATGGAATGAGAGCGCGCAGAACGAACTGGACCGCATCCAGGCGGCGTTAAATCGCATTGCGGAATCGTTGGAACTACGCTCCCAGCTTGGGCAATAAGCCTTCGCCCGATTACACCCCGAAGCCGCCGGCAACACTAGTGGGTTTTTCTATGTGGACGATGGAGTAGGGGCCAGTTCGTTGATTCTTCCTGCCATCCGAATGTCGCGTTGCGTCACTCCGCCGGAGTCGTGTGAGACTAGGGCCAAGGTCACCTTGTTGTAGCTGATGTGGATGTCAGGATGGTGATTCACGGCCTCGGCCGCTTCGGCGATCTGATTCACGAAATCCATCGCCTGTACGAAGTTTGTAAACTGGAAATGGCGTTCAATGGCGTTGCCGTTTTTCTTCCAGCCTGGAAGGTTCTGCAAGGCCTGCTGAACCTCAACGTCCGATAGAACTGTACTCATACCTAAACTCCTTGCTGTTGCGGAAAAACAGGTCCCCTACAATCGCATGTTACCTCGGCGTTGCAACCCCGATTTCAGTGCGCAAGTCTTGCCATATCTGCTCTGAAATGGAGAGGAAAACCTCCACAATCTCAGGATCGAATTGGCGCCCCGAATTGCGCTCAATCTCCCGCCGTCCTGCCGAGATGGATTGCGCTGCACGATAGGGCCGATCCGAAGTGATGGCGTCGAAGGTGTCAGCGATGGCGAAAATGCGCGCCCCCAGCGGAATCTGATCGCCCTTTAGGCCGCGGGGATAGCCGCTGCCATCGAAGCGTTCCTGGTGTGAGTAAACGATATCGGCGGCTTCTCGCAGGAAGGGAATTCTGCGCAACATCCGGTAACCAAGCTGGGCATGCTGGCGCATGATTTCCTGCTCTTCGGGGCTTAGTCTGTCGGGCTTGCGCAGGATCGCGTCGGGAATCGCCATTTTGCCGACATCGTGCAGAAAGGCTCCGCGGGCAATGATGCGAATGTGGTCGTGCGGCAATTCCATGGCGCGGGCAATCGCGATAGTAAACGCGGTCACGCGTTTAGAGTGGCCTTCGGTTTCGGCATCTTTCAGATCGAGCGCATCCCCCAATGCCTCCAGGGTGATGTCATAAGACCGCTCCAGGTCCGCGAGAGCGCGTCGAAGCATATCGGTGCGGGCCGCAACCAGCGACTCCAGCTTCGTCTGATACGCCAGGTTTTCCTGCTTCAGACGGCGGTTTTCCATTGCGCGGCGCACAATGGCCAGCAGTTGCTCGCGTTCGAAGGGTTTCAGCAAGTAGTCGTATGCGCCGTTTCGGATGGCAGCCAGGGCAACCGAGATGTCGTGGACGGCGGTTACCATCACCACCGGAATGTCAGGATGCTCCTGCCGGATCCGCGCCAGCAAGGACAAGCCGTCCATTCCTTGCATAATGACGTCAGACAACACCACCGAGTAACTGTCGTCGGCATGTAGCAGCGCAAGCGCTTCTACCCCCGAGGTGACAGGACGACAATCGAAACCCGACTGCTCCAGAATGGTGCACACGATTTCCCGGATTGAGTTTTCGTCGTCGACTACCAGGATGCGTTCGTCGGCCATATGGGACGCTCTACTCGGGCAATGGCGCTCACGGTCGTTCGTTCGATTTTATCCGCTTCGGCTCGTATGGCTACAGAAATGTGGGATGTCGCGCCGGATACCAGCCATGCTGACCCTACGCTGTAACGACCTTGCGACTTGAAAAATTTACACACCGCTGTCATACGGAGTGGGCATCGCGATGCCAACTTACGGCAGACGGAAGCCAAAACACTGCCGACCTGAGACACAAAGCCAACGCTCAATGAGGGCTGTCGGCATTCACTTAGTCGAGCGGAGTTTCGTTTACCTAAACATTTTCAGCATCTTAGCGCATTTTCCACGTTGCGGTTCATGATCCATACCGTTTGGGTACGTCGATTGCTAAGTACTAAGGTGGTGATGAGCGAAGCGAGCAACTCGGCAGGCTGGCATGGACAGCCAAGGTACGGGAATCCTGGCAAGTCCATGACGGCCGGAACTTATAAATAAAGGGAGAAATCATGAACACTGTGCAGGAAGCGTTCGGTTTTGCAACCTACGTACCCACCGTATTGCAACGCAGCATTGACGCTTACAGCGAGACCTACGAGCAAAATCGACATCGCGTGTATGCGCTGGCTTATTGGATGACCGACAACGAGTTGGTGGCGGAAGAATTGCTGACCCACACATTCTGCCGCGCTTTTGCCAAGGGCTATACGCCAACCGCGGAAGAAATTGATCGTTGTCTGATTCGTGAGCTGCGTGATTACATGCCTTTGGGAACGCTCAGCTTGGACTGCGCCCCTTGCAAGAGAGTGCTGTCGGTCCGCCGTAATACGCTGCGCGTTGACTTGGAACGCGCCGTGGTTCAATTGCCTCCCACAGAAAGGATGATTTTCCTCATGCACGATGTGGAAAGCTACGATCACGCCCGCATTGCCCGGAGCTTGGGCATCAGTGATGACGAATCACGCATCGGACTTCACCAGGCCCGCCTGCGCATGCGCGCGCTTCTAGCCAAATAAGTTTTGTCCCTACAACCGACGCTCTTCTCCTGAAACGCTAAGCCCCTCGAATGAGGGGCATTTTTTGTCTCGCTATAGCGGCGGCGGGTGTGGAGTCGGGCTGTCCTTTAGTAGTTGTCATCACGAACGGCCTTCGGCCGTGAGGGATCTGCTGTTCCTCAGCTGTGATCCGACCGCAAACAACAGCACATTCCTTGCTTCGCTCGTAATGATAATTCTAGAATCGGTTCGGGTTGGCATGCGTCGCTTAGTCAGCCCTTCCCCGCCTCTTCCTCCGCGCTATCCAACTCCTCCTCTTCTTCGCGCTTCAGGGGACGAAGCAGCGGGAAGAGAATCACGTCGCGTATGGAACGCGAATCGGTCAGCAGCATAGTCAGGCGATCGATGCCCACGCCTTCGCCCGCAGTGGGAGGCAACCCATAAGACAGAGCGCGAATGTAGTCCTCGTCCATCTGATGAGCTTCTTCGTCGCCGCGGGCGCGTTCACCGAGCTGTCCTTCGAAGCGTCGGCGTTGCTCTTCGGGATCGTTCAGCTCGCTGAACGCGTTGCCGATCTCAAGTCCGCCGACGAAGATCTCGAAGCGCTCGACCCACTCGGCGTTCTCCTCCGGCTCGCGCTTGTTCTTCGACAGCGGCGAGATGGCGAGAGGGAAGTCGTAGATGAAGGTTGGCTGAATGAGGTGCGGCTCGGCAATGAACTCGAAGATCTCGGCGATCGTCTTGCCGTTCGGCGCAGTTGCGTCGTAAGGGATGTGCGGATTCGCCGCATTGTAACGGTGCACCATGGCGGCGATCTGCTCGGCGCTGGAGAAATCGCCCATCTCAGGCTTCTCGCCAGCATTCTCCGGCCAAAACTTGATGATGGCTTCACGCATTGAGAGCCGCTGAAAGTTGCCAAAGTCAATCTCATGGCCGTTGAAATTCGCGATGGTGGTGCCGTTTACGTCGCGCGCCACCTGCGCCAGCATTTGCGCAGTGAAGTCCATCATGTCCCTGTAGTCAGCGTAGGCCATGTAGAACTCCAGCATGGTGAACTCGGGATTGTGCTGGGTCGAGATACCTTCATTGCGGAAGTTGCGATTGATCTCGTACACGCGGTCCATCCCGCCGACCACCAGGCGCTTCAGGTAAAGCTCGGGCGCGATGCGCAAATAGAGGTCGACATCGAGCGTGTTGTGGTGCGTGATGAAAGGCTTGGCCACCGCGCCGCCGGCGATGGGGTGCATCATCGGCGTCTCGACCTCGATGAAGCCGTTGTTGTCGAGAAATCGCCGCATCGACTGCACGACCTTGGCGCGCTTCAGAAAGACCTCACGCACAGCGGGGTTCATCGTCAGGTCAACATAGCGGCGGCGGTAGCGCGTCTCCACGTCCTGCAGACCGTGCCATTTTTCAGGCAGGGGCAGCAAGTCCTTCACCAGGAAGGTAATCTCCTCCACGTGGACGGTCAGCTCGTTGGTGCGGGTGCGGAAGAGATACCCCTTGACGCCGATGTAGTCGCCGAGGTCGAGCAGCTTGTAAAGTTGAAACGCCTTTTCGCCGACGTTGTCGAGGCGGACGTAAATCTGCAACCGCTGCCCGCCCTGTTGCAGGTGAGCGAAGCCTGCTTTGCCCTGCACACGGATGGACATCAGACGTCCCGCGACGCTGACGTTCACGCGCGGGGACTCCAGCTCGGGGCCGGTCTTGGGCGAGTACCCTTCAATGATCTGAGGAACGGTGTGAGTGGTTTCGTAGCGATAGGGATAGGCCTTCTGCCCCAGCGCTTCGAGCTGCTTCAGCTTTTCTTTTCGGAACTCGTAGATTTTCTGGTCAAGTGCCACAGTGGTTCCTGGTCCGCCGCTTTTGGGGAGACGAACAGTGAAGAAAACTGATTATAGATTGTGCGCGTGTTTTTCGAATGTCAGCATGTGACGCGTAATAGCTACCGCGTAACCTCGGGATGCTTTCACCTCCGAGCTTTGATCCCACATTTTCTTCTTGACGTTGGTCTAAACCGTCTTATGATCGGGCGATCACGGGCGTGGGAATACCGGCGCCCTGCCGCGACAAAATTGAAATCAGATGGCCCAAGGGGCGATAAGGAGGGGTCCAATGGCTGAGAAAAATACTCTTGAGAGCGAGATAAACGGGGACATGGTCTGGGAAGAGAGATACGGTTGGGTCCATGCCTTTGCGAAATACTTTGTTGAGACGTTGTCTCTAGTTGGAAGTATTGGCGCTAGCGTTCTTGCACTTCTTGGGCGTCCCAAACTACAGACGGCGCTTGTTGCTGCGGTCCCGGCAGCAGTACTCGCAATCACCAAGATATTTCCTTTTGAAGCTCGGGCTCTTGCCCACTGGAAAAAACAATATAGACTCCATGGCCTCTTGTTGAAGCTGAAGTACGAGGGTGCGGAGTTAAAAGCCGTGAGCGAGGAATTTCGTGAGGTCGAGGCAAAGACTTTTGACGAGTGGCCACTGTTGGGTTCCCTTTCAGGGGAAGGTCGAGAAGCCGGATCAACCGGGCTGCCTCTCGAGAATAGCCAAAAGGGTGCCGCAGTCGCTGATCGCTGAAGGCCCAGTTGCCAACGCGATGAGCGCGCAGCGAAAAGCGGCCTTTGTGACGCATGTCATTGAATCCCGTCCCGCGAGCCTGTATATTGGCGCGTTCGCTTATATCCGGATCGCGCTTCGGTGCGACCATCGAGACAGCACTTTATGCCGCAGAACTATGTACCGATGTTCATTCTTGCCTTCCTGGCATTTCTGGTGGCGGCCGGGACGCTTGCACTCTTCTACATCGTCCGCCCCCGTAACCCGTTCAAGACCAAGCTGATGCCCTACGAGTGCGGTATCACGCCCTTCGATAGCGCACGTGGCCGCTACACGATCCGGTTTTATATTGTGGCCATTCTGTTTGTGGTCTTCGACGTGGAGACGATCTTCCTGTTTCCGTGGGCGGTGCAGTTCAAGCTGCTGGGCTTGTTTGGTTTGCTGGAGATGCTGATCTTTCTCGGCATCCTGATTGTGGGATACATCTGGATCTGGAAGAAGGGCGCGCTGGAATGGGTGTAGCGGTAGTGGCATCCAGCGCAGAAATCATCGACCCCATTCGCGTCGGCAGATGCGGATGGGGATTTTGTTTTTGCGAACGCGGCGCGATCGTACGCGCGAATATGGCGGCCGCGCGAAACAATGTGATTGCGATCACAAAGCGGCGTGACCTTTGCACAAGATGGTAAGCGCCTCAAGCTGATAAAACTTAGAGTTCCATGACAGCAGGGAACCGGCACCGAAGAGGGCCATAGGAATGCCCGACGAAACCAAAGGAACCGATCCAGTCTCTCCTGAACCATCCTCCCCGGCGGGAGCGCCTGTGGCGCCCGGCGAGGCAGCAGGATCGGGCGGAGCCAAGGCGTCCGTCGAAGCACCCCCAAGTTCTGCCGCGCCAATAGTTCCAAGCGCGACTGCTGCCAAGGCGGAGACCCCATCTACTCCCAAACCAGTTGAGCAGGCGAAATCAGCCGCCGCTGCTGCGACCAGCGAAAAGCCAGCCACTCCGGCCTCTGCCAAGCCCGCTGAATCCGCGAAGCCAGCCGCTCCAGCGACCGGCGAAAAGCCTGCGGCCCCGGCTGCCGCCAAACCCGCCACTCCAGCGGCCGCCAAGCCCGCGCCCAAGCCTGAAGGCCCCAAGCCGGAGCCCTGGGAAGCAGAGCTGGTCACGCGTCTCCGTAGCCAGTACGGCTCCGGGATCAAAGAGGCCAGCACCTACGTCGGCCAGAAGTACCTGATTGTCGACAGCTCAATCGCCTACGAGATCCTGCTGCGCATGCGCCATGACGAGCTGTTCGACTACTGCGTGGACATTACCGCAGTGCATTATCCCAAGCGCGAGGCACAGTTTGACATTGTTTACATCCTGTACTCGTTCCACCATAACGAGCGAGTGCGGATCAAAACGCAGATCAAAGACGGCGAGCGCCTTCGCACCGCCGTGGAAATTTGGGAGACGGCCAACTGGCTGGAGCGCGAGGTCTTCGACATGTTCGGCATCGAGTTCGACGGGCATCCCGACCTGAAGCGCATTCTGCTGCCCGACGGATGGAAGGGCCACCCTCTGCGCAAGGATTACCCGATCCTTCAGCAGGACCAGGACTGGGTACACATCAACCTCGGCATCGAGAGTGGACAATGAGCGATCGAACCGATTATCTCGATCTCGATACCAAGGACGAGACTTTTCTTGACGCGACCGAACTCGTCCTCAACATGGGACCGCAGCATCCGTCGACGCACGGCGTGTTGCGCGTCATCCTGAAGCTGGACGGCGAGAAAGTCCTGGGCACCGAGTGCGTTATTGGGTACCTGCACCGCGGCGTGGAAAAGATTGCCGAGAACCGCACCTACGCCATGTTCAATCCCTACGTGGACCGCATGGACTACGTCGCCGCGGTTTCCAACGGGTTGGGTTACTGCGAAGCCGTCGAGAAGCTGCTCAGCGTGGAGGCCCCGCCGCGGGCGCAATGCCTTCGCGTCATTCTCACTGAGTTGTGCCGCATAGCCAGCCACCAGGTGTGGTTGGGCACGCACGCGCTCGACATCGGAGCCATCACGCCCCTGTTCTATTGCTTCCGCGATCGCGAAGAGGTGCTGAAGATCTTCGAAAAGTATTGCGGCGCCCGCCTGACCACGCATGCGTTTCGCATCGGCGGCTGCCTCTATGAGGCCTACGAAGGCTTCGAGCAGGATTGCAAAAAGTTCTGCGACTTCTTCCTGCCCAAGCTCGACGAATACGAAGAGCTGCTGACTACCAACCGCATCTGGGTGGAGCGCACTAAGGGCGTGGGCATTCTGAATCCGGAAGATTGCATTGCGCTGGGCGTCACCGGGCCGGTGCTGCGCGCCAGCGGCGTGAAGTGGGACCTGCGCAAAGCTCAGCCTTACGAGTCGTACAAGGACTTCGACTTCGAGATTCCTACCGGACTGCACGGCGATACCTACGACCGGTACCTGGTGCGCATCGAGGAGATGCGCCAGGCGGTGCGCATCATCCGCCAGGCGGTGGATGGACTTCCGCAGGGCCCGATCATGGCCAAGGTGCCCAAGGTGATCAAGCCGCCGGTGGGCGAGGTATATCACTCCATCGAAGCGCCCAAAGGTGAGTTGGGATATTTCATCGTGAGTGACGCTTCCACGCAGCCCTATCGCATTCGGGTGCGTCCTCCGTCGTTCGTCAATCTGCAAGCCCTCGACAAGATGGTGCGCGGCTTGCTGGTGGCCGACGTGGTTGCGGTCATTGGCACGCTCGACATCGTGCTCGGGGAGGTGGACCGCTAATGATCGAGTACATCAAAGGCTATCTGAGTTCGAGTACGACTCCGGGCGAAGCGGGCAACATGTTCTGGGCCACGGTTTACATCCTGCTGGTGATCATCGGAGTTTCGGTGGCCGTGCTCTGCATGAATTGGCTGGAGCGCAAGATCCTGGCGCACATGCAGATTCGTCTCGGCCCCATGCGTGTGGGCCCGCACGGACTGCTGCAGCCCTTTGCCGACGCCCTCAAGCTGCTGATCAAAGAAGACATCATCCCCCACGACGCCGACAAGTTCGTGTTCTGGAGCGCGCCCGTCGTGGTGACCATGACCGCGTTCACCACGTTCCTGGTGGTGCCGTTTGGCCGCACTCACGCCGTCACCGACATGAATATTGGCGTGTTGTTCATGCTGGGCGTGTCGTCGTTGGGCGTGCTGGGCATCATCATGGCGGGCTGGTCGTCGAACTCGCATTATCCGCTGATGGGCTCGCTGCGTTCGAGCGCGCAAATGGTGTCATACGAAATTGCCATGGGACTGGCGATTGTCTCGGCCGTGCTCATGACCAGCCTGCAGACGGGCACTGGCACGCTGAGCATGATTGGCATCGTGGAATCGCAGGCCGCTCAACATACATGGTTCATCTTCAAGTTCTTTCCACTCGGCTTCCTCGCATTTGGAGTGTTCGCGATCGCGATGATAGCGGAGACCAACCGTGCCCCCTTTGATCTGCCGGAAGCGGAGTCGGAACTGGTCGCGGGATTCCACACCGAGTACAGCGGCTTTCGCTGGTCATTGTTCTTCCTGGCGGAGTACTCGGCCATGCTTGCGGTATCGTCGATTGTCGTGACGCTGTGGCTCGGCGGATGGATGCGGCCCTTTCCGACCCTGTTGGGCGGACCGACGTGGGACATGGCGTTCTCGTTTCTTCCGGCGCTGACATTCTTCGTGCTGGCCGCCATGTGCTTCCTTGGAACCATCCGCATGCCGAAGATCCCACAATTCCGAATTCAGACGATTGGCTTGGGAACCTTCGCTGCGCTGTTGGGATTCGTCGGGCTGGTGTTGCTGGTTCCTCAGGTGCGCGTTCGCATACAAGACATTTACTGGTTTGTCGTCAAAGTTGCTTTCTTCATGTACTTGTACATCTGGTATCGCGGAACGTTTCCGCGCTACCGCTTTGACCAGCTCATGAAAGTGGGCTGGAAAGTACTGCTGCCGACCGGTTTGGGCGTGCTGATCGCTACCGCGCTTTGGGGCCTGATGCCGCAACTGTCGGCTGCGATTCTGGGGGTGGTGCAGTGAAGCTGACTCCGCTGGTTCGCAAGATCTTCCTGGTCGACCTTATCAAGGGATTAAAGGTTACGTTTCACTATCAACCGCCAAGTGAGGCAATTACTGAGCAGTATCCGCTGGAGCGACCGGTGATCTACGAGCGTTTCCGGGGGCAGCCGCGGCTGAACGTGAATCCCGATACCGGCGAGTCACTGTGCATCGTCTGCAACCTGTGTGCGCTGGCCTGTCCCGAGCAGTTGATCGTGGTGAAGGGCGAGCGCAATCCGGTGACGCGGCGCAAGGAGCCGGTCTCGTGGACGTATGACCTGAGCCGCTGCATGTTTTGCGGTTTGTGTGCCGAGGCTTGCTCAACCGATGCGCTGGAGCTGACTCAGGATTACGAGATGGCGCTCTACAGCCGCGAAGGCATGGTGCTGGACCAGGCGGCGCTGGAACGAGGGCCGGAGCCGGAGAGGTATGCGAAGTGAGGTAGTCGTCAGTCGCCAGCTTGGTAGAGCTGGCCTTTAGGCCGGCGTAAAAGGCTGTTTCGAAAGTAAGAGCCGGCTTCAGCCGGCGGCAGACGTTTGATTGTTTCCCACCCTTTCGCAAAAGCGGCGAAAGGATGGGGCACCCGAGAGTTCTTGGTAAGGATAGGGGTCCTTCGACTCCTCGCTGCGCTCGTCGCTCAGGATGACAGAGGTTAGGCTTGGCTGGATTGCTAAAAGCTAAGTGCTAAGTGCTGATATGACACCAATTGCGACACCGTTCTTCTTCTACTTCTTATCGTTCATGGCGATCGTTTCGGCGATCGCGGTGATCACGCGGCGGAATCCTGTGCACGCGGCGCTGTCGCTGATCGTGACGCTGCTCTCGCTGGCGGCCTTTTATCTGATGCTCTACGCGCCGTTCGTGGCTGCGGTGCAGATCGTGCTCTACGCCGGCGGAATCATGGTGCTGTTCCTGTTCGTCATCATGCTGGTGAACCTGGAGCAGAACATCCGCGAGTACCAGTTCAACAAGCAGTGGATTGTGGCGACGATTGCCGCGCTGGCGCTCGGTGGACTGTTGGCGTTTGTGTATCGCACCGGTCGAGGGGTGTTTCCCTCCGCGTTCTATCAGGGTTATCGCGGGCTCGAGGGCGACAACACGCAGCAGATTGGTGTGTGGCTTTACGGCAATTACATGTTGCCGTTTGAGATCGCGTCGCTGTTGCTGCTGGTGGCCATCGTAGGCGCGGTGGTCATGGCGAAGAAGAGGATTTGAGAAATTGCGAATCGTGAATAGAGCGCGCTTCAACCTTGGTTCGTATCAGGGCATGGCTTCAGCCGTGCCGCAGGCAGGACTACAAACGGGCTTTAGCCCCTGTCCCTCAGCGGCTAAAGCCGTCGTCTTAACTGCTTTTTCGGCACGACTAAAGTCATGCCCTGATACGAAGCTGACGGCAGGAAACTAACTATGGCAGAAATCACCACCATGCATTACCTCGTGGTTGCGGCGGCGCTGTTCATCATCGGCACCATCGGGGTGCTGACGCGGCGCAACGTGGTCATCATCCTGATGTCGATTGAGTTGATCCTGAATGCCGTGAACCTGAACCTGGTGGCGTTCTCGCGGTTGTGGGGATTGCACGGGCAGGTGTTCGCGATCTTCGTGATCACCGACGCGGCCGCGGAGGCGGCAGTTGGGCTGGGCATCATCATCGCCTTCTTCCGCAATAAGGAGACGGTGAATGTGGACGAAGTGGACTTGTTGAAGTGGTGAAAAGCAGGGGCTAGGGATCAGGGACTAGTGGCTAGTTGTTCGGTGTGCCAGCGATTTGTTTTTCGAGAATCGGTTGGAACGGATAGGGAATGACGAACAGATGGTGCGGTGCTTTAGGGCCGCGACAACCGATCGATACGGATCGGAGCTTCAGCCCCGCGAGGGGCGCGGCATGAATGCCGCGGGTTGAGATGATCTTTGCACTCACGAGTGAGCCAGTCCCGCGAAGCGGGACGGAAGAGCTTAGCCCAGCGCTTCAGCGCTGGGTGGGCGTGAGTAAACGAGCCGAGTCCCGTAGGGACGGCACAACCGCAGATCCTTCGGCTGCGCGCCCGCCCGACCCGAAAGCGGGTCGGAAAGACCAAGCGGGCGCTCCGCTCAGGATGACAGTGAGAAGGGATCGGCGATAACGAACTTTGGGCGCGTCTGCCCCCATGGTGACAGGCTTTGGGTTTTGCTAAGCGCTAAATGCTAACGGCTAATTGCTATGTTTCTTGACCATATCTGGTTGATTCCGCTGTTTCCCGCCATCGGCGCGGTTTGCATGTTCTTCTTTGGACGCAAGCTGTCGAAGCAGGCGGTGAACGGCATTTGCGTCGGCTTGGTTGTGCTGACGTTCGTATGGGCGTGCGTCGCCGTCTGGCAATACGCGGGCTACAGCACCGCCAACCCTGGCAAGCCCTTCGAAAAGGTGATGTACACCTGGATGGGCACTGGCGACAGCTCGCTGAGCTACGTGATGCATGGCGACCGCACGGCCGAGTTTCGCGCCGATGCCGGCTTCCTGCTCGATCCGCTGTCCTGCATCTGGCTCCTGTTCGTGGCCGGCGTGGGCATGCTTATCCACATTTACTCCATCGGCTACATGGGCCATGAAGGCGGATATTACCGGTTCTTCGGATACATGAACCTCTTCATGTTCTCGATGCTTACGCTGGTGCTGGCCAACAACTACGCCCTGATGTTCGTGGGCTGGGAGGGCGTGGGCCTGTGCTCGTATTTGCTGATCGGCTTCTATTTCCAGCGCCACTCGGCTTCGACCGCCGCCAACAAGGCATTCATCGTGAACCGCGTCGGTGATGCCGGATTCCTGCTGGGCATGTTCACCATCGCCTGGTACTTCGGCTCGATGCAGTACACCAAGGTCAACCTGCTGGCGCGCAGCGGACAATTCCACATTGGCGATCCGGTGATTACCGCCGCCTGTCTGCTGCTCTTCGTTGGAGCCTGCGGCAAGTCGGCGCAATTCCCGCTGTATGTATGGCTGCCAGACGCGATGGAAGGCCCAACGCCGGTCTCGGCGCTGATCCATGCCGCGACCATGGTGACTGCGGGCGTGTATATGGTGGCACGCTCCAACGCGCTGTTTGTGCTGGCGCCGAATGCGATGAAGACCGTCGCCATCATCGGCGCGTTGACCGCGATCTTTGCGGCGACCATCGCCCTGGTGCAGAACGACATCAAGCGGGTGCTGGCGTACTCCACCGTGTCGCAGTTGGGATACATGTTTCTTGCGCTGGGCGTAGGCGCATTCGCTGCGGGAGTCTTCCACGTCTTCACGCATGCCTTCTTCAAGGCGCTGCTGTTCCTCGGGGCCGGCTCGGTGATTCACGCCATGAGCGGCGAGCAGGAAATGCAGCACATGGGCGCGCTGCACGGAAAGATCAAGACTACCTTTGGCACCATGTTGATCGCGACGCTGGCGATTGCAGGCATCCCTGGTTTCGCGGGTTTCTTCTCTAAGGACGCCATTCTGTGGGAGACGTGGTCGCGCGAGGCGGGCGCGTACCGGTATCTCTGGTACATCGCGTTTTTTACGGCGCTGATGACCTCGTTCTACATGTTCCGGCTGATCTACTTGACGTTCTTCGGCAAGCCGCGCATGAATCACGAGGTGGAGCACCACATCCACGAATCGCCCAAAACGATGACGGTACCGCTGGTCATCCTGGCGATCTGCTCGATCGGGGCGGGCTACCTGGGAATGCCGCACAGCCTGGGCGGCTCTAACCGTTTCGAGAAGTTCCTCGAGCCGGTGTTTGCGAAAGAAGCGATTGTGCTGGAAGAAGGTGGAAAGGCCGCGCACGTGGCGGCGGGCGAGCAGCAGGTGGAACACACTGATCCGATGGAGTACACCCTGATGTTCGCCTCGGTGGGCGCGGCGGTGGTGGGCTGGTGGTTGGCGCAGCGCGCTTACAAGAAAGCCGACAAGGGGTACAAAGAGCCGATTCAAGAGATCTCGCCCCGCTTCTACAAAACGCTATTCCGCAAGTGGTATGTGGATGAAATCTACGACTGGGTCTTCACCGGCCGCAAGAAAGTGGGACCGGTGCGCCTGGGTGCAATGGGTCTGGGCGACGCGGCGTGGAAGTTCGACGCCGATGTGATCGATGGTGCGGTCAACGGCGCAGGCTGGTCCACGCGCATGAGCGGGACCCTGTCGGTGCTGTGGGACAAGTGGATCATTGACGGCCTCCTGGTTAATGGAGTGGCCATGGTGACGCGGTTGGCGTCGTATCCGGTGCGCCTGGTGCAGTGGGGCCTGGTGCAGTGGTACGCGCTGGTGATGGTAGCCGGGTTGGTGTGCTTCATTTTTTATTACGTGGTCAGGTGGTGAGGTTGTTGCGAACGATAAGGGTCCTTCGACTCCGGCGCGCAAAGGCAGCGCGCCTCTCAGCATGACAAACGGAGTCGGTTGTAGTTAAGCGAAAGGCGAAGGGCGAAAAGCGAATAGCGAGAATTACTGAAAGCTGACGGCTGAAGGCTGAGAGCTAAATAAATGTATAACCATATTCTTTCGATAATCTTATTCACTCCGCTGGTGGGCGCGGTTCTCCTGATGCTAATGCCGAAGGAGAACAAGGACGCCATCCGCTGGATTGGCAACATCTTCGGCATGCTGGGATTTGCGGTCTCGTTGCCACTGGTCCCGTGGTTCTGGGCGCTGAAGGATCGCGCTGGCTTCCAGTTTGTCGAGGGCGCGCCCAACAACTGGATTCCGTCCATCGGCGCCGGCTATGTGATCGGCATCGACGGCATCTCGTTCCTGCTGATCATGCTGACCACGCTGCTCGGGGCCATCTCGATCTTGTCGTCATGGAACGCCATCCAGGAGCGCGTTAAGGAATACTACGTTTGGTTCCTGGTGTTGCAGACGGGCATGCTCGGCGTCTTCATGGCCAATGACATGTTCCTGTTCTTCGTTTTCTGGGAGGCCATGCTGGTGCCGATGTATCTGCTGATCGGCATCTGGGGCGGCCCGCGCAAGCTGTATGCGGCGATCAAGTTTTTCCTGTACACCCTGTTCGGCTCGGTGCTGATGCTGCTTGGCATCCTGTTCCTTTATTTCCATCACCACACTTTGACGGGCGTGTA
This sequence comes from uncultured Acidobacteriaceae bacterium, assembly GCA_963794545.1. GTDB lineage: Bacteria > Acidobacteriota > Terriglobia > Terriglobales > Acidobacteriaceae > Bog-257. The sequence continues at coordinate 1,447,290 of CAWCEH010000002.1, read as the reverse complement.
CACCTTCTACCTGCCCGATCTGTACGCCACAGCGCCGAAGATCGGCGGGCATGCAGCGATCTGGTTGTTCTTCGCGTTCTTCGTCGGCTTCGCTATCAAGGTGCCGATGTTCCCGTTCCACACGTGGCTGCCCGATGCCCACGTGGAAGCGCCAACTGCGGGTTCCGTGATCCTGGCGGGCGTTCTGCTGAAGATGGGGACGTACGGGCTGATCCGCTTCTCGCTGCCGTTCTTCCCGGCGGTCGCCATGACGCCGTGGGTGCGCCAGTTCGTGATCGTGCTTTCGCTGATCGCCATCATCTACGGCGCGCTGGTGTCGCTGATGCAGAAGGACATGAAGAAGCTGGTGGCGTACTCGTCTGTCAGCCACCTCGGCTTCTGCACCCTCGGCATCTTCGCCCTCAGCCCGCTGGGGCTGAGCGGCTCAGTGCTGCAACAGATCAACCACGGCATCTCCACCGGCGCGCTGTTCTTGATTGTTGGCATTCTCTACGAGCGGCGCCACACGCGCGAGATTGCGGAGTACGGAGGCATCTCCAACGTGATGCCGGTTTACGCCACCATCACGCTCATCATGTTCATGTCTTCGATGGGACTGCCGCTGCTCAACGGCTTCGTTGGCGAGTTCACCATTCTGCAAGGCACGTTCATGGAGAACAAGGCCTGGGCCGCCTGGGCGGTGCCGGGAGTGATTCTGGCGGCGGCGTACCTGCTATGGCTCTACCAGCGCGTGTTCTTCGGGTCCGTGAACAATCCCAAGAACGAGAAGCTGCTTGATCTTTCGGGAAGGGAACTGGCCACATTTATTCCGCTGGTGATCATCGCCTTCTGGATTGGTCTGTATCCCAAGCCGTTCTTCCAGATTCTGTCCACTCCCGTCAACAACTTGGTGGCAACCGTGCGTCCCGATTATCCCGGGCTGATCAAGCCAGTGGTTGCAGCTCAACCGGTGAATGCGAATCCGGATGCGGCGACTCCGCTGCCGGAGCCACCCAAAGCGCCGGAGACGCAGAAGCCTGCAACGACCGGCTATGTGCAGAAATCCGGAGTGGCGGCAACGCAAGAGCCAGTTCCTGTGAATACAGCGAAAGTCAACTTAGCGGCGGCTCCGGCCGCAATCAGCAAGTGAGGATGAAATAGTGACTACCTCGCTGACAACGTTTTCCTTGTCTTACTCACGCACGGACTACCTGCTCGCCTTGCCGATGCTGCTGCTGACGGTGTTCGCGCTTGGCATCTTGATGATCGACCTAATGCTGCCGAAGCAGTGGAAGCGGGTGAACGCCATCACCGCGCTGATCGGTGTCGCGTTTTCGGCGGCTGCGGCGGGCAAACTCCATCTCGCCTATCACGCCGCGGAAAAGCAGGGCATCGAAATCGCCAACTTCAGCGGATTCATGGGTTCGCTGGTGGTCGATCGCTTCGCCCTCTATTTCTTCTATCTGTTCTTGCTGGGCGCGGCGATTGCCATTCTGATGTCGATGCGTTATCTCGAGGTCGAGCACGAGAACCATGGCGAGTTCTACGCGCTGCTGCTGCTCTCGGTAGTCGGAATGATGGGCATGGCCGCCGGCTATGACATCGTGCTCATCTTTATCAGCCTGGAGCTGATGGCCATCTCGACCTACGTGCTGGTGGGTTTCTTGCGGCGCGATAAGCGGTCGAATGAAGCCGCGCTGAAATACTTGTTGCTGGGCGCGTTCTCGTCGGGAATCTTCGCATACGGCCTGTCGCTGTTCTACGGCTTGACCGGCAGCACCAACCTTGGGCAGATTGCACAGAAGCTACAGGAAGTGATTGCAACCCGGCCCAACGATCCCGTGGTCATCTTCGCGCTGCTGGCAACTACCACCGGCCTGTTGTTCAAGATCGCGGCCGTGCCATTTCACCAGTGGGCGCCTGATGCATACGAAGGCGCACCCACCAGCGTCACCGGCTTCATGTCCGTAGCGGTGAAATCTGCCGGATGGGCGATGCTGCTGCGCATCTTCCTGTTTGGGCTTTATCCGCTGCGCCCGATGTATGTCCCGCTCCTGATTTTTGTTTCGATCGCGACCATGACCGGCGGCAACCTAGCCGCGATCACGCAAGACAACCTGAAGCGGCTGCTGGCGTACTCGTCCATCGCCCACGTCGGCTACATGCTGCTGGGCTTGATCGCCAGCGATGGGCAGACCAATTCCACCGGCATCATGGCGATCATGATTTACCTGCTGGTGTACACCTTCATGAACCTGGGCGCGTTCGCGGTGATTACGTCACTGCGGCGGCGCAACATCATCGGAGATACCGTCGACGACATCGCGGGACTGTACTTCAAGGCGCCGACTGAAGCCATCCTGATGCTGGTCTTCCTGCTGTCATTGGCTGGGATTCCGCCACTGGCGGGCTTCTGGGGCAAATACTTCATCTTCCTAAGCCTGATTGAGACGGGCCATTACTACCTGGCGTCAATCGGCGTGCTCTACTCGGTGGTGGGCCTTTATTACTACATGCGGATCGCCAACTCGGTGCTCATGCGGCAGCCGATCGATGCGGAGCCGGTGCATACACGTCCGGCAATGCGGTTGGCGCTGACCATCACTGCCGCCGGGACGGTCATTATCGGTCTCTTCCCGAACGCCTTCATCAACGTCGCTAACTGGTCGCTGGGATTGGTGCAGGGGACACAGCACATGGCGCGGATGTTGCAGTGAGAGCCCGCAATCGCCACCGGCAGAATGCCCTATGAAGCGGCTTTCACTGTGAGTCTTAACCCGATGGCTTTGGTGACGGCGACCAACGTCGATAGGCGAGGGTTGCCGCGAGCCGATAATGCCCGGTAGAGACTTTCGCGCTCGATTCCCGCAGCCTTGGCGACTTTGGCAATGCCCTGCGCCTGGGCGAGATGGCGCAAAGCAAGAAGCAAGACGCGTGGTTCGTCGTCATCTTCCAATGCAGCTTTGAGGTACTCCGCGGCAAAGTCCGGGTTTTTCCGGAGGCGGCGGATCACGGTTTCATCATGGGAGACGCTCGCTTTACGTTTCATTGGATTCCCGTCCTTTCTTTGTAGTCCTTAAGGAAGCGTATCGCTCGGTCAATGTCAGACGATTGTTTTCGTTTGTCACCGGCGCAAAGAAGCAAAACACAAACCCTGCCGATCAGTGCATAGTAGACCCGGTACCCGGGCCCATAATCAATTCGCAACTCCCATACGCCTTGATCCAGCGGCTTGCAGTCCCCAAAATTTCCCACTGCAAGCCGGTTGATCCGGACCGCAATCTTCGCCTGCGCGCGAGCGTCAGCTAGTTGCGAGAGCCAATCGTCGAACACGTCCTTTCCCGCAGGGCTGACATAATGGCGAATCTCGATCACACTACCAGTGTAACTTATATGTTACAATCCTTCGACAACTGACGCTGAACCACAGGCCGGAATATTTGTTTTTCGGCGAGGTTTCTCGCCGTCGGCAGAACATGCTGGCTTTCGGCCAGCCCGTTCTGTTACCTTCCCTGCAATTTAAGGATGAGCGATGGCAGAACTCACAAGCAGCGCGCCGCAGGCCAACTCCGATCGCTGGCACGCTATGGGCGCCGGCTTTCTCGGCTGGACGCTCGATGCCTTTGACTTCTTCGTTGTCATCTTTCTGTTCGACACCCTTGCCGCGCACTTCCACGTTCCCAAACGCGACATCGTTCTCAGCGTGACCGCGACGCTCGCCATGCGTCCCGTAGGCGCGCTGCTGTTTGGAATGATGGCCGACCGCTACGGCCGGCGGCGTCCACTGATGGTCAACGTGGTGTACTTTGCGACCGTCGAGGTGCTGTGCGGCTTCGCGCCCAACTTCACCGTGTTCTTCATTCTGCGAATGCTGTTCGGTATTGGCATGGGCGGCGAGTGGGGCGTGGGTGCATCGCTGGCTATGGAGCACGCTCCCGTGCGCTGGCGCGGCGTGCTGTCGGGAATTTTGCAGAGCGGATACTCCATTGGCTACCTGCTGGCAGCATTTGCCGCGCGCCTGGTGCTGCCGAACTGGGGATGGCGCGCCATGTTCTGGGTGGGCGGCATTCCGGCGCTGCTGGCACTCTACATCCGCACTAAGGTCCCCGAGTCGGAAGCCTGGAAGGTGCATCGCGTGGCGCGTACCATTGACGGCCCACGCATAGCATGGCAGCACAGGCGACTGTCACTTTACCTGGTCGTGTTGATGTTCCTGATGAATTGCCTCTCGCACGGGACCCAGGACCTATATCCCGACTTCCTGAAGCACGGACACGGCGTGGCCCAGAACACGGTCGCCTATGTCACGATGTTCTACAACGTGGGCGCCGTCACGGGCGCCGTCATTTTCGGCCTGCTCTCCGAGCGACTGGGACGCCGCTACAGCATGCTGGCGGCGCTGGCGGTTTCGCTGGCCATCATGCCGGCATGGGCCTTCGGTAGCACCCTCACGATTCTTGCCCTGGGCGCATTCGTGATGCAGATGGGAGTGCAGGGCGCGTGGGGTATCATTCCAGTGCATCTCAACGAGCTGTCGCCCCCAGCGGTGCGCGGATTGTTGCCCGGCTTTACCTATCAGATCGGAATTCTGTTTGCCGCGTCGACGCCGACGGTCGAGTTTGCGTTGCGCGACCGCCTGGGCTACGCGTGGGCCCTGACGTCATTTGAACTGGTGGTGATCGCGGTGCTTTCGTTGTGGCTGATTTTCGGCGAGGAGAAGCACGGAAGAAGTTTCTTGCGGGAGGAAGAGCCAATCGTGGTGTAGATAGGTCTAGGAGAGGAAAAGCAGATTCCCCGCGAGTTGAAGCCCGCTCGTGATGATAAAAATATGGCCTGAATGCGGACCTGAAGATCCGCACTGCCCAAACCCTTGTGAGAAATTCTGCCGTCCCTACGGGACTCGGTCCAATCTCAAGGTTACCCAGGGCTTACGCCCTGGGCTACGATTATCTCGCCCTTCGGGCTATCAGTTGTGGCTCTCTCTGGCTTCTGACAGGGTCGAACACCAAGCTCCGTCACTTCAGCACGAGGCTAGTGAACGGAGCGACGTACGCCAGGAGTAAGACGTACACCCCGACCAGCGCGGCCAGTGCAAGGCTGTGGAAGAAGACGTAACGCAGGATGTCTCCTTCATGTCCGTACCAATTCGTCGCGGTGCTGGCGACCACGATGCTCTGCGCATCGATCATCTTGCCCATAACGCCGCCGCAACTGTTGGCCGCAGACATCAGGACGGGTGAGACGCCGACCTGTTGCGCCGAGATTTTCTGCAGGCTTCCAAACAGCACGTTCGACGAGGTATCCGAGCCGGTCAGCGCCACGCCCAGCCATCCGAGCAGGGTGCCGAAGAATGGGTATAAGTGACCGGTTCGGGCGAAGGCTAGGCCCATGGTCGCATCCAGTCCGGCATAGCGGGTCATGAAACCGATGGCCAGCATGGCGGCGATTGTCAGCAGCGAGAATCGGACCCTCATAATGGTCTTGAGGTAGGTCTTGCAGATCTGGCCAAAGCTGAAGCCCATCACGAAGCCGGAGATGATTCCAGAGATGAGGATGCCGGTGCCGGTGGCGGCCAGCCAGCCCAAGCCGAAGACGGCGGGTTCTTTGGTTGGCTTGGTGACTACGGGCGGCATGCGCATCGACAGTTTGTTTATACCGTCTACCGGGAACTGCGGATTGGTGATCTTGCTGGGTGGCGTGCTCCAGCTCGCCATCGAGGTAAACACCTTTTCCGGCGTGTTCATGATTCTCTTGCCGGTTTGCGTGCCCCAGCAGAACACGATAACGCTGAGAATGATCCATGGTACCCAGGCGCGCGCGACTTCGCCGCGGCTGTAGCCGTGGAGGCGCGGTGCTCGGTCTTGGCCTCTTCGCCCTCGAAGGTCCAGACGCGCTTGGGATGCCAGATCATGAGGAAGCCGACAAGACATGCCATCGAGACCAGTGCGGCGCCCACGTCCACCAGCCAGGGGCCGTGATGGTTGGAGATCCAATACTGCGTGGTAGCGAAGGAAGCGCCCGCTACCAGAATGGCCGGCCAGATCTCCAGCATTTCGGAAAAGCCCACGAAGGCCCAGATCAGCCAGAAGGGAACGATTAGAGAAAATACCGGCAGGATGCGTCCCGCCATGGCTCCCAGAGTTATTTCGCTGAAACCGGTAACTCCGGCCAAGGCGATGATCGGCGTGCCCAGCGCGCCGTAGGCCACCGGCGCAGTGTTGGCGATCAGCGACAGGCCCGAAGCCTGTAGAGGCCGGAAGCCCAGCCCGATGAGCAGTGCAGCGGTGACTGCGACCGGAGTGCCGAAGCCGGCCGCGCCCTCAAAGAAAGCGCCAAAGCTGAAAGCGATGAGCAGCAGTTGCAGGCGGCGGTCCTGGGTGATGCCGGTCAAGCTGTGCTTTAGTACGTCGAAGCGGCCGCTCTCCACCGTGAGCTGGTACATGAAGATAACGTTCAGCACGATCCAGCCGATGGGAAAGAGGCCGTACCCGGCGCCCAGCACGGCGGTGGCGCCAGCCATGCGCGCCGGCATATGGAAGGCGAAGATCGCAATGACCAGCGATGAGGCCAAGCCAAGCAAGGCCGCATAATGCGCCTTCATATGAAGGGCCAGCGCTCCCAGGAGGACGATTACCGGGATGGAAGCGACGAGGGTGGAGAGCCACCAGTGTCCGGTGGGGTCGTAGCCTTGCGCCCAGGGTTGCGACAGAGGAGGAATTCTCAGGATGATAACGACGGCGATGATTGCAACGGCGGTCAAAATCGCCGGGAGCAGCATGTTCTCCGATGGCGGTGCAGTCTTGCCCGGAGCCGGTTTGCTTGCGGTGCTCATGAGTGTCTCACCGATGCCTGCGGCCGAATCGCGAGCAGGCTCTTTCTTCAAGTTTGTCGTTCTGTGCAACCGTAAAACTTGGGGTTTGCGACTTCTGAGTTGTCATCACGAACGGCCTTAGGCCGTGAGGGATCTGCTGTTTTACCCCGCCGAGATTCCAGTACAAACAACAGCAGATTCCTCGCTTCGCTCGTAATGACAATCCCAAGGGACGAACCGTCAATTCCAAACAGTCCCCGATGGAAGCCCGCACTACCTGAACATCGCCTATTTCAGCAGCACTTCAGCAGCGTCCCATGCTTGCGCCTACACGCTCACGTCAACCAATTCCTCTGGCTTGCCGAAGGCTTCCACAGGAATCGCCACGCCGTGCAACGTCTTCCAGCAGCGTCTTGCCGACTCGATCACCACCAGAACGACTCCCACGATGAAAATCACCATGAGCCCGGAATCGAGATAGCCCTGGAAGGCATGGCCGGGTTGCTGCGCCAGGGGCAGATAGATGTTCTTGATGGACAACACTCCGGCCGTCAATGTGGTGACTCCCACAAAGCACATGGGAACGGCTGTAATATATGCGTACTTGACCTTGCCCATATTCACCAGGAAGGTGGTCACGACGGCCAGTGCGATGGTGGCCAGCAATTGATTGCCGGTACCAAATAATGGCCACAGCGTGGAGATGTTGCCGGTGTAGATCAGATATCCCCAACTCACGACCACGATCGCGGAAGTGACGAGGTTTCCGGGCAGCCACGCCGTGTTGGTGAATGGCTTGTAAACCTTTCCCAGCAGTTCGTGCATGACGTAGCGGGCTACGCGTGTGCCGGTATCGACAGTCGTCAGTATGAACAACGCCTCAAACATGATGGCGTAGTGGTACCAGTAGCTGGTCAGCGTCTTCATGCCCGGCAGCCCCTTGAAGATCTGGGCCATGCCGACGGCCAGAGAGACTGCTCCCCCCGTTCTGCCCGCCAGTTTCTCGCCAATTTCGGCGGAGAACATGTCGAGATTTACGGTGTGCATACCCAACTTGGCAAACACTGCTGGAGTAGTGTTGATAGCGAAATAGTCGCTGGGGTACATGGAGCAGGCGGCGATCAGTGCCAGCACCGCGACCATGCCTTCGCACATCATGGCGCCATAGCCGATGAAGCGGGCATCGGTCTCCTTCCACAGCATCTTCGGCGTTGTGCCCGAGGACACCAAAGAGTGGAAGCCAGAAATCGCACCACAGGCAATGGTGACAAACAGGAAGGGGAACAGTGGGCCTTTGATTATTGGTCCCCCGCCGTGAATGAACTGGGTTACGGCAGGGAACTTAATGTTGGGGTGAACGATGAACACGCCAAGAATCAAGAGCACGATCGTTCCCAACTTCATATACGTGGACAGGTAGTCGCGAGGCTCAAGCAGTAACCACACCGGCAGCACCGACGCCACAAATCCATAAACGCACATCAGCATGGTGATTTCGTGCGGTGTAAAGGTGAGCCACGAAGTGTAGGCGGAGGCGGCGAACCATCGTCCACCGATCACACTGGCGATCAAAAGCACGACTCCGATGGCGCTCGGCCCGGCTATCTTGATCACGCCTGGCGTGCTCTTGAACATATACAGGCCCATGAAGATCGCGATCGGGATGGTCATGCCAATGGTGAAGACGCCCCATGGGCTGTTGGCGAGAGCGTTGACGACCACGATCCCGAGACCGGCCAAGGTCACCAGCAAGATGAACAGCAGCGCGACCATGGTGACAAAGCCCGCGAAGTGGCCCACCTCGGTGCGGGCGACGTCGGCGAGCGACTTGCCCTTATGTCGTACCGAAGCCACTAGGACAGTGAAGTCGTGGACGCAACCGGCGAGCACGGCGCCGATCAGGATCCAGAGGAAACCCGGCGCAAATCCAAACTGAGCAGCGAGGGTGGGTCCCACCAGTGGACCGGCGCCGGCAATGGCGGCAAAGTGATGACCGAATAAAACCCACTTCGGCGATGGCACATAGTTGTGTCCATCCTCATAGACGTGGGATGGGGTGGTGCGGCGGTCATCCAGAACCAACACCTTGGCTGCGATGAAGGCACTGTAATACCGATAGGCAATGGCGAAGACGCACAGCGTTCCCAAAAGGATGGGAAAAGTATTCATGGTAGCCTCCCAGCGTGCATGCCTGGTGCTCCGGTGGCAAGGCTGGGCGCCAGTCTACCATGATGGCCACCGGGGTATCAGTCGTTGTAAATATTACGAAAATGGCCTAACGAAAGCCAAGTGAGAACGTTAGGACGAAAGGCGGCAGACCGCGAGTGACGGTCGTCACAATTCGTGGTGACGTATCGTACAGGGCTGGGCGGAAAGGGGGCAGAACGCAGTAAGTGATGTAGGCGAGGAGCGGCTGGAGACATGCAGGCAGATTGCCTTTGAACCTGGATTATTCATGACCGCGCGAGGGTCGCATGGCTCAAGCTGACGGATGAAGAAGCTTTTCAAGTTCACGTTGGAATACCAACGGTCCTGGGAGTACACTGCGGGTCCTGCCAAGACGTTCAAGGTGAAAGTGAATGCCCGTTGACACAACCAGGCACAGCCCAGGCAAGACTTCCGCGGGCCCGTTTTGGGAGGTGTTGGCATAGGGTTTCCCCCGACGTTCGATTGTCACAAACTGCTGTGACTTTGGTCGTTGCCGATCTCCGGGAAAGAGTTAGAATAGAGTTGGAATTGAAAATGATTTTCAACTTCATATTCGGCCGTCGCCAGAAGCAGCCCAAACGCAAGGCCAGTGCCCTCGCCGATCTGCGCGTGGGGGAGAGCGCCATTTTGGGCGATATGGAACTCGCTTCGCCCGTGGCGGAGCACCTGATGAATCTGGGCTTCGTACCTGGCCTGGAAGTCACGGTCGCGCGCACTAGCCCGGGTGGCGATCCCCGCGTCTACCGGGTGGAGGGGACTGAAGTCGCCATGCGCCGCGATCTGTCTCGCCACATCCATGTTGAGTTGGCCGGGGCCCCGGCGTTTGGAGACTGATGCATGGAAGCCTCGACAATGAGCTGCCATGTGGTCGCGCGGCCCCGGGAAGAAACCCTCGGCACGTCGTATCGCACGGTCGCTGTTGTCGGTCCTCCCAATTCCGGCAAGACCACACTCTTCAACCGCCTCACTCGCCTGCGCCAGAAAGTCGGCAATTTTCCCGGCGTCACTGTCGAACACCACACCGGATACGTGCGCGACTCCGAAGGGAATGAAGTCGCGCTGATCGATCTGCCCGGCGTCTACAGTCTGGTCCCCAAGTCCGAAGATGAAAAGGTAGCGGTCGATGTCCTGACCGGGCAGATGCCGGGCACGCCACGACCGGACGCGATCATCGTGGTTTTGAATTCCACCAACCTGCATAGCCACTTGGTATTGGCGGGGCGCGTGATCGCGCTTGGCTTACCCACGCTGGTGTTGCTGAACATGGCCGACGAGCTGCGCAAGCAGGGCGGTCACGTGGACGTGCTGTCGTTAGCTCGCCAGTTAGGCACTCCCGTCGCGCTGGTTAGTGCTACCACGGGTGAAGGCATCGTCGCAGTGCAGAACTTTCTGTCCTCGGCAGCAGCCAACCCTGAGCCTCTGGAACTCCCAGTAGTCGGGGGTACGCGCGGTTATCGCGAGTGGGCCGTGAAGGTCGGCACAAATGCGAAGTATCACCGTCCGGCCACTCCGGTCTGGACTCAACGACTTGATTCCATATTCCTGCACCGCACCTGGGGCGCGATTATCTTTGGCCTGGTGGTCATCGGCGTCTTCCAGACCATCTTTGCGGTTGGTCAGCCGCTCTCGAACCTGCTGCAACATTTCCTCGACGTTAGTGGCTTGCAGATTGGAAATCATCTGCCACAGGGGATGTTCAGTTCACTGATCGTGAACGGTGTCTGGAAGGGAACCGGCTCGGTACTGGTTTTCATGCCTCAGATTCTGCTGCTGTTTTTAGTCATCGGGATTCTCGAGGACTCCGGATACCTGTCGCGCGCCGCGGTCATCGCCGACCGCACTATGTCGCGAGTTGGTCTGAATGGCAAGAGCTTTATTCCGCTACTGTCGGCGTATGCCTGTGCGGTGCCGGCAATCATGGCGACGCGCACCATCGAGAGCAAGCGCGATCGCATTGCGACCATCCTGATCGCGCCCTTCATGACTTGCTCGGCGCGCCTGCCCGTCTACACCATGGTGATCGCGGCGTTCCTGCCGAACCGGCCCGTGCTCGGCGTGTTCCTGGGAACGCGAGCGCTGGCGATGCTGGGACTGTATGTTCTCGGGTTCCTGATGGCGGTATTCACAGCGCGGCTGCTGAAGTCGTCGATTCTGAAGAGCAAGGACGCGCCCTTCATTCTGGAGATGCCGCCGTATCGCTGGCCTACGCTGACGTCCCTGGGACTGCGCCTGGTGGATCGCGGCAAGGCGTTTCTCTATCGCGCGGGCACGGTGATCATGCTGGTTTCGCTGCTGCTATGGGCGGCGACCAACTTCCCCATGCACCATGGACAACCGCCGGCGGTGCAGGACAGCGTAGTTGCCTGGGTGGGTCATGCCATCGAGCCTGCTATTCGTCCCCTGGGTTTTGACTGGAAGATCGGCGTGGGGCTGATCACCTCGATGGCCGCACGCGAGGTGATTATCGCCACGCTAGGCACCTTGAACGGAATCGATCCTCAGTCGCACGCTGTCGACTTGCAGGCGGCGTTGAAGCATGAACTGACGCCGGCGGGCGCCGTCGCCCTACTCGTCTTCTTTGCGTTCGCCATGCAATGTATGTCTACCATTGCCGTGGTGCATCGCGAAACCAACGGATGGAAGTGGCCGGTGCTGCAGTTCGGCTACATGACCGTGGTCGCCTACCTCTCCGCCTTCCTGGCCTACAATATCGTCGAACACCTCGTTCACTGAATAATCCGCTTTGGCCCTTAAGAGTAAAATTATCGAATCGGAATTCGATATGGCGACCGTAAAGATTTCGCTCGAAGAATATTTGCGGACGAGCTACCACCCTGACCGTGACTACGTTGACGGCGAGGTGCAGGAGCGCAACTTGGGAGAATTCGATCATGCGGCAGTCCAGGCATTCCTGGCTAGCTGGTTTTATCAACACCGGCAAGATTGGCAGCTGCACGTACTGGTCGAGATGCGGGTTCGTGTCTCCGCAGAGCGCGTGAGAATCCCTGATCTCTGCCTGGTCGCACGAGGCGAGGAAATCGAACAAGTTCTTACCAGACCCCGGCTCGCAGTTATCGAAATACTTTCTCCTGAAGACCGCATTTCGCGCTATAACGAGCGGTTCGCCGATTACCGTCAAATGGGCATTCAGAATGTGTGGGTCATTGACCCTGCTAATCGAGTAGGCTATGACTGCAGCACGGCAGCGTGGTTGCCGGTTGAAGAATTTCGCGTAGCCGGTTCCCCGATACTTTTGCGGCTTACCGATCTCTGGAGTGAGTTGCAAGCGAATCGCTGAACCTTCAAACCTTCTGCGAACCGGCGAGCTTCCTCACTAGCCCCGGCAGCACTTCTCCCGCTTTGCCCAGCACCACCTCATCGAAGAACTTGCCATTGGCCGGCTCCTCCGGCCCGATGTAGATGGCGCGCGCGCGATTGATGCGGGCCATGCGCACGAAGCTGGCCGCCGGCTCGACCACGCCGGAGGTTCCAATGGTCAACAGCACGGTGCACACTCTCAGCTGCTCGAAGATGCGATCCATGGCAAACGGGACTTCGCCGAACCAGCAGATGTGTGGTCGCAGCAACGCTCCGCATTGTGGGCAGGTGGGAATTTCCGCTCGCGAGAGGTAGAGGCGCTCGTCGTCAAAAGGCGCGCTGTTACAGCTCTCCCGCGAACAGCGGGTCTGCATCAGGCGGCCATGCATGTGAACGATGCGCTGTGAGCCTGCCTGTTCGTGCAGGGAATCGACGTTCTGCGTGCAAAGAAAGAAGCGCTCGCCCAGCACGCGCTCCAGTTCTGCCAGGGCGCGATGAGCGGGATTTGGAGTCACTGTCACCGCCCGCTTGCGCCGCTCGGAATAAAACTGCCACACCAGTTCTGGATTAGCGTGGAAAGCTCCAGGGGTGGCCACCTCTTCCACCCGATGCCCCCGCCAGAGTCCGTCGGCGCCGCGAAATGTCGGAAGTCCGCTCTCGGCGCTGACGCCAGCACCTGTTAGAGCGAATACCCGGTCCTGCGGCATCAGCGGCCTAATCATTGGCGGGTCTGCGTGCCGGCCTGTGAGCCGGCGCCACCTTTCAGGTACTTATCGAACCACTCCACCGTCCGGCGAATGGAATCAATCTGGTTTTCGCGCTTGGAAAATCCATGACCTTCTGCGGGATAGTAATGCGCGTCCACCGTCCGGCCTTCCTTCTTCAGAATTTCCACGACCTGCTCAGCTTCCTCCTTGGGCACGCGAATGTCGTTCTCGCCTTGCAGCACCAAAAGAGGCGCCTTTTCGTTACGAATGTACTTAACCGGGGATGTGTTCTCGTAAACGACCTTATCTTTCACCGGATCGCCGAGCAAGGTTCTTTCATATTGCTGCAGCAGGGGGTCTTCGTGCTGCAGCATGGTGTACCAGTCGATGATTCCAAACATCTCGACGGCGGCTGCCCAGACTTCCGGGGTCTTGCCAATCGCCATCAGCGTCATGAATCCGCCATAGGAACCGCCGGTGATACCGATTTTCCTCGCATCCACATACCCGGTATCGATGAGGAACTTGGTGGCATATACCTCGTCCTGCAAGTCGCCTCCACCGAGGTCCTGATAATTCGCCTTCTGGAAGGCCATGCCATAGCCGGTTGAGCCGCGCACGTTGGGCGCGATGCAGATGTATCCGCGAGAGGAGAGGGCGGCAGCGATCGAGTTGAAATAATCCACCGTTTGTCCTGTGGGTCCGCCGTGGGGCAGCACGACTGCCGGGTTCGATCCATCGCGCTTGAGGTTAAACGGCATCCACAGCAATGCACTGATCATCTTTCCATCGGAGCTCTTGTAATGGACAAGCTGCGCCGCCGGCAGGTCATTCGGGTTGAGACCGGCCACAGCGGAGTAGGTAACTTGGCGTGGCTTCTGCGCTGCGAGATCGTACACCCACAAGTCCGAGGGTCTTTGCGAGCTCTGATGACTGAGCAGCAGCGACTTGCCGTCAGGCGAGAAAGCGGTAGGAGTTCCGTCGATACTGGTCAATCCTTCCGGCATCGCGACGGCGTGGGCTTTTCCCGCCTCGATGTCGTACACGTAAGTCGTCGACAATCCGTCGGCGTTCACCTCGTAGGTGGCGTACTTGCCATCGCGCGAAAAATTTCCGCTGGAAGCTTCCCATTGCGTGTCGGTGATCCACTTCAGTTGTTTAGTCGCGACATCCAGCAGGGCAGCATTTTGATAGCCGCCCTTCTGATTGGAGGTGACCAGCACCGTCCTTCCATCGGGTGAAATCGCACTCGCCGTGTACAAAACGTCGCCCTTGTGGGGAGTGAGTTCCTCCGCTTTACCGCTGGCGACCTCGATCCGATAAACACTCGAATCAGTAAAGCCAATATTGCCGCGGGTAGCAACGATGTAAATGCCGTCGCTGCTCCAGTCGGCCGCTCGCCACAGATGGTCTTTAGTCGGCTCGTTGGTCAGCTTTTTCACCTGCCGCGATTGCCAATCAAGCAGTGCGATGTCCACGATGGGAGACGTCTTCGGTTTGTAGGAAAACGCTATCGTTTTCCCATCCGGAGAAAACAGCGGTCCATTCTCCGAGATGTCATGCGTGTTGGTCAGATTGACTGGTACGTCACCGGCACTGCGGATGGCGAATAGGTCGTAATACTCGCTTCCCCCGAAATCCTGTTCGTACACAATCTCTTTGCCGTCGGGAGACCATACGGCACCGAACTGACGGTCGTCGGAGACCGTGAGTTGCAGCGGCCATCCGCTGTTAGAGCTGACTTTCCAAAGGTTCATACGGCCGGTGAAGTTGGTGCTGAAGACGATTTCCTTCCCATCTGGCGACCACGCCGGCGACGACACGCGACGGCTGTAGAACAGATCGTCGATCGGAACCGGATGAGCGGATGGTGAAGAGGATGAGGCGATCGACCTAGGGTCGGTGGGCTGGCGATCATCGGGAGAGTCAGCGGCGAAGGCAAGAGTTGCAAGACCCACGAAGCCAAAACCAACGAGGGGGGCCCATCTGTTGCGATGAAGCATGAAAACCTCCAGCAAGATGTTTTTTCAGGTACCCCAAAACGAGCCGAGTACGGCATCGGGCAATGCTCCGACACGCCTCGCTAGCTACATAATCCTACCGCGTTTCTATATACTGAGTGGTTCGGTCGCCATTGGTTTTCGATTCAGGAACCCGTGGTCGCATCCGTCTGGCCGCTAGGGAATCTATAACTTATACATCCGACACGCAAAGGCCGAGGCAACCCGCGTCGCGGAAGCCTGGCCAGGGAGTCTGTCATCCTTGTCCACCGTAACGATATCGAGCCAAAACACCGGCGTTGACAGCGAAAAGCTGGAGGGCGTCATGGACGTCTTCCGCCGCTGGGGCTACTTACAGGCCAATCTTGATCCCTTGGAGCACTTCGCTCCGCTCTCTCATCCTGAGTTGGACATCTCCGGCGAGGGTGTCGATCAGGCGCGCCGTGTCTACTGCGGCAGCATTGGTGTCGAGTTCATGCACATCCCCGACCCCGAGCGGCGGCAGTGGATACAGGAGCGGATGGAGTCGCAGCAGGAGGAGCCGGTCGACCGCTCAAGAATTCTCGATCAACTGGTGCGCGCTGACATTTTCGAGCAGACCATTCATTCCCGCTATATCGGAACCAAGCGCTATTCGCTCGAGGGCAATACAGCTCTAATTCCGCTGCTGGATGAAATTCTAAACTCCGCCTCGGTGCAGGGCGCCGAGCAGGCCGTGCTGGGAATGAGTCATCGCGGCCGCCTCAACGTCATCATCAACATCGTGAGCCGTCCGGCGGCGGAGATCTTCGCCGGATTTGAGGATGTCGATCCGCGAAGCGTGCTGGGCGGGGGCGACGTGAAATATCACATCGGTGCGACAGGGATTTTCACTGGTGCGAGTGGTGGACAGGTTCGCATTCACATGGTCTCGAATCCGAGCCATCTCGAAGCGGTCGATCCCGTGGCCCTGGGACGCGCGCGCGCCAAACAGACGCGAGTCGGGCGCGAAGGCAAAACCAAGATTCTGCCAATCCTGATGCATGGAGACGCCGCTTTTGCGGGGCAGGGAATCACGGCGGAGACTTTGAATCTCGCCAACCTGCGCGGCTACACCGTCGGCGGGACGGTCCATATCATCGTCAACAATCTCATCGGTTTCACCACCAACCCGACGGATGCCTATTCCAGCCGCTTCTCCTCCGATCTTGCCAAGCGGCTGCCCATTCCGATCTTCCATGTCAACGGCGAGGACGCCGATGCAGTGGTGCGCGTCGGCCGCATGGCGCTGGAATATCGCTATGACTTCGGTACGGACGTGGTGATTGATCTCATTGGCTTCCGTCGCCACGGCCACTCCGAGGTAGACGATCCGACCATCACCCAGCCGATCCTATATCGCAAAATCAAAGACCATCCCCTGCTCTACCAGATCTATGCCAGCAACCTCGGACTGGACGCGCAACCGCACGTCGAAAAGTTTCAGGCCGAACTCGATGCGGCCGAGAAGCTCGGCAAGAGCATGGTCAAGAAGCCGGCGATGCGCCAATTGCCCAGTTATTGGTCCCCATATCACGGCGGCCCATACAATCCAGCCGATGAAGTTGACACTGGGCTTACAGCCGAGCGACTGCACCAGATCACGGACGCGCTGGTGAGGTATCCCGTCGCCTTCAACATCCATCCCAAGGTGCAGAAGCTTCTGGAGCAGCGTCGCGAGATGGGCTATGGCAAGCGTCCGTTGGATTTTGGCATGGCCGAGGCATTGGCGTTCGGCTCGCTGGCGCTGGGAAACACACCCATTCGCCTCAGTGGTCAAGACAGTCGCCGCGGCACCTTCAATCAGCGGCACTCCGTGCTGATCGACATAGTTGACGAGAAGGAATACGTGCCTTTGTGCCATCTGGCGCCTAATCAGGCGCGGGTTGAGATTTACAACTCGGAACTTTCCGAAGCCGCGGTCATGGGTTTCGAGTATGGATATTCGCGCGATTATCCGGAGACCCTGGTTGCGTGGGAAGCGCAGTTCGGTGACTTTGCCAACGGGGCGCAGATCGTCATCGATCAATTCGTCGTTTCGGGCGAAGACAAGTGGAGCCTGCTCAGTGGACTCGTGCTGCTGTTGCCGCATGGTCACGAAGGCCAGGGACCGGAGCACTCCAGCGCGCGTATCGAGCGCTATCTGCAACTGTGCGCCCGCGACAACATGCAGGTCTGTCAACCCTCGACCGCCGCACAGTACTTCCATCTGCTGCGGCGACAGGCGCTACGCAAATGGCGCAAACCGCTCATCTGCTTCACCCCGAAAAGCATGTTGCGGCATCCCGAGGCCATGTCGCCGCTGAGCGAACTAGAGCGTCCACGCTTCCTGAATGTCATCCCCGACGAAACCGCGCCGCATGCCAAACGTGTGTTGCTTTGCACCGGCAAGATCGGTCACGAATTGAGGATGGAACGCAGAAAGTTGAAGATGCAGGGTCCGGCGATCATTTCGCTGGAGCAGATGTACCCCTTCCCGGACGAAGAAGTTCGCGAGATCCTGGGCCGACACAACAACGCCGCCGAGTTCATCTGGGTGCAGGAAGAGCCGGCGAACATGGGCGCGCTTACATTCGTGTCCCCGCGCTTGAAACGAATTGTTGGCTCAAAGCTGCGAAGCATTAAACGTGCGGCCAATGCGACCCCTGCAACCGGCTCGGCGAAGGCCCACGAACTGGAACAGAAAACGCTTTTGACGCTGGCTTTAGGCAAGGGAGAGTAAGGCTTAAGACCTGTCGATTCGAGTCTCAGTGCCCCGATAATGGTGCGCGAGTTAGAAACAGGTAGCGAAAGTGCTTGACTGGTTATAGGCTACAAAATTCCTGCGGTACCCCGCACCACCGGGAACGTGGTCTTCCCCGGCTACGACGCGTTCACGCCTTCCCATCTGGCGATCCGCAGAACCAGCATGAAATCTACGAGGACCTTTCTTGGACCAAGGGCAAGCACCACCTAAAGTTTGGCAGGAGCCTGCTCCACCTTCGCAACAACCGCGTCCGCGGCGCTTATGAGAACCCGATTGAGTTGCTGGGAACCACCTTCGCGGGCAACCACAGTTACTGCAACTACTCCGGCGCGATGTACAAACGGGTAAATGGACACATGTATCGTGACGGTTCCGATCAGATCTCACCCAGGAGGTCCGGTTGCTGGTTTGTGGGCAAAGGACCTGGACAACTGGGAGCCACGCGGCGGGTTTGCGTGGGGTATCTGCGGCGATGGCAGAACCAGCCTTCGCCGCGGCTATGGTCTGAGCTACGAGCGGAACTTCGGCAACGTGCCCTGGATACGATTCAGAACCCGCCAAACTACGCCGTAACCAGTCTTGCAAGTCTCCAATCCGATCACTTGCCCCATCTATACCGGTGTCTCAAGTCCAAGTTGACTGCGAACTACACCTGGTCGCACGCCGTTGACAACATCTCGTCAACCTTCACCGAGGGCTATGCCGCCAATTACCAACTGAGATTCAACAATGGATTTGCGTCCAAAATCGAGAAGGGCAACGCCGATTACAACGTAACGAACCGCTTTATATTCGTGGCATGTGGGATTTGCCTCGGATGAAGAATTCCAGCAACGCCTTCGTGCGCCAAGCTCTCGGCGGTGGGAGCACGTCTCGGACATTCAAGGTCCACTCAGCCCGAATCCTACGTGCACGGGCTTGCTCGGTGTAGGTTGGCTGTACAGTGCTAGCGGATGTCGATGCCGATACCAAGGACCGGACTGCTGGAACGTTGACTTCGTCGCTGCCAAGATGTTTAGGCTGACGGAGCGATTTAACCTCCAACTCCGTTGCGAGTTTAATAACATCTTTATCACAACCTGTACATCTCTACAAACAACCTCGACGTTTGATAGTGTCTCAGTTTGAAATCTCCGCAACAAAAAAACCCCAACGCGGGTTCGTGAAGGCATTGGGAGCGGAGTAGAGATATGGATTTTCGGATCGCCCTCAGTTTACGTCATGGCAGGAGGAAGCGTAA
Organism: uncultured Acidobacteriaceae bacterium; assembly: GCA_963794545.1. Taxonomy (GTDB): domain Bacteria; phylum Acidobacteriota; class Terriglobia; order Terriglobales; family Acidobacteriaceae; genus Bog-257. Next base: position 1,428,263 of record CAWCEH010000002.1, on the reverse strand, counting down.
ACGAAATCGAGCGAGGCAAGAAAGTGGACTCCAGCAATTCGTGGCCGCGAAACCACTGGAGCCCAAACTTGTGCAATATTGAACAGACAGCCCAAAAACCAGCGGACTAGGCTGCCGTGAGAGGAGTTGGCGCAAGCCCGCGAAGATGACATCGGCCAGAGGCTTTTCGCGGGCCCCTATTCTAAGGGGTTCTAAATGCTAGCCAACAATGACGCAAGCTTACACACGACCACCTCTCCCCCGCTCAGGTTCGCCCATCGCACGCTCAATGATGGCTCGGCCGATTCAATCTGCATGAACTGCTTTCTCACAACCTCCCGCTCTTGGGGTGATTTCAAGGTGACCGAAGAAGAACTGGTTGAAATCGAAGCCGCCCACGAGTGCGAACCAAGACGCAAGCCAACCAAACCCCAAGATTCAAACTGAGATAGTACCTAGGTTTGGCTTGCCGCAAAAGTGGAAGAGGGCTCTATGATGATCTCGGAGTACGACTTTTGTGGGGGTGACCTTAGTTTACGGCTGGTGACTTGGCCTCTTGACCTCTACCTTTTGCCAACTATACGTTGGATCAGACGAACCATCTAACCCTAGCTCGACCGAAAGGAAAGAATTGTATGAAAAATCTTCTGAGTATCCCAGTAACGATTGCTTGCCTGGTTGCACTGACACTCCCGGCTTTAGCGGGTGACGGAGGGCCGGCCCCGATATGCCCTCCAGGAACAAATTGCAGCGTGCGTATCCCTGGCGGGGCGCCGAATGTTAGGCCGTTGTGCTGCGTCATGCTGCCTCCCAGTGTGGATAGGACATTCGGAGACATTAATGTGCAGGATAGGACACTTGTACAGTTTCCGCTTGCCTCTCCCGTACCTCTGGTGGCAACAAACTGCGGAAGAACCAACGCGAAACCGCAGGTATCATCCGGACTAACGATTCCCGAGCTCGTTCCCTCGCGCACACACTAAGAACGCGTAGCATTGGATCAGACGAACCATCTAACCCTAGCTCGACCGAAAGGAAAGAATTTTATGAAAACCCTTCTCAGGATCTCAGTAACGATTGCTTGCCTGGTTGCACTGACACTCCCGGCTTTAGCGGGTGACGGAGGGCCGGCCCCGATATGCCCTCCAGGAACAAATTGCAGCGTGCGTATCCCTGGCGGGGCGCCGAATGTTAGGCCGTTGTGCTGCGTCATGCTGCCTCCCAGTGTGGATAGGACATTCGGAGACATTAATGTGCAGGATAGAACGCTTGCGCAGTTTCCGCTTGCCTCTCCCGTATCTCCGTTGGTAACAAACTGTGGAAGAATCGACACGAAGCCGCAGGAATCGTCCGGGCTAACGATTCCCAAGTTCGTTCCTTCGCGTACACGCTAAAAGCGCGTAGCATTGGATGAGGCGAAGCATCTAACCCTAGTTCGACCGAAAGGAAAAGAATTTTATGAAAACCCTTCTCAGGATCTCAGTAACGATTGCTTGCCTGGTTGCACTGACACTCCCGGCTTTAGCGGGCGACGGGGGGCCGGCCCCGGTATGCCCTCCAGGAACAGATTGCAGCGTGCGTATCCCTGGCGGGTCGCCGAATATTAGGCCGCTGTGCTGTTCGCTGCAGCCTCCCAGTGTGGATAGGACATTCGGAGACATTAATGTGCAGGATAGAACGCTTGCACAGTTTCCGCTTGCCTCTCCCGTATCTCCGGTGGTATCAAACTGCGGAAGAACCAACACGAAGCCGCAGGAATCATCCGGGCTAACGATTCCCAAACTCGTTCCCTGGCGCACACACTAAAAACGCATAGCATTGGACGATGAGACGAAGCATCTAACCCCAGTTCGACCGAAAGGAAAAGAATTTTATGAAAAACCTCCTCAGGTTCTCAGTAACGATTGCTTGCCTAGCTGCACTAACACTCCCGGCTTTGGCGGGCGACGGAGGGCCGGCCCCGGTATGCCCTCCAGGAACAGATTGCAGCGTGCGTATCCCTGGCGGGTCACCGAATGATAGGCCGCTGTGCTGTTCGCTGCAGCCTCCCAGTGTGGATAGGACATTTGGAGATATTAATGTGCAGGATAGGACACTTGCACAGTTTCCGCTTGCCTCTCCCGTATCTCCGTTGGTAACAGACTGCGGAAGAACCAACACGAAGCCGCAGGAATCGTCCGCGCTAACGATTCCCGAGTCTATTCCCTCGCGCGCACACTAAGAACGTACGGCACTCAACGGGCGCGGGGATAAATCTCAGGCCGAACGAACCTCGCGCCCAACAGCTCGCAAGCCTCCCCTTCGACCCCATCTACACCGATGTGGCAGGTCCGGTTGCTGGTGCCGGGAGCGCGTTGTGCCGGCGGTCAACCTGCGCGGTGGATCCGAACGTCCCCACCGCTTACGCGCAGTTCCGGGACGTTTCCGTGGATCGCCAGATCACGCGGAACATGGTGCTCTCGATCGATTACGCTGGTCCGAAAGGAATCACCCCTATACTCTATCGCAGACATGAATGTGAGCGGCCACGGCAATATTTTCCAGAGCAATTCCGTAGTGCTGGATGACACCCGGACCCTACCCCCCGCGAATCCGCCCAAGGCGACGCCAAGCCCGTCAACAAGTTCGACAAAAGCCGCTGATCTCACCGACTTTCAACAGATGGTCCTTTCCTCCCTGGGGAAGACGCTCCCGATCTACGGTCTGAGCCTCTTTGAGAATGTGCCAACAACATTTGCTCCCGTCGATCGCGTTCCCGTCACCGCGGATTATGTCATCGGCCCCGGCGACGAACTGCTGATTCGGGCGTGGGGACAAATTGACTCAGACATCCACACCCGAGTGGATCGCAATGGCAGCATCTTCCTTCCCAAGGTTGGAAACCTGAATGTTGCCGGCCTGAAGTACGCTCAGGTCGAGGACTTCCTCAAGTCGCATATCGGGCGGATCTACCAGAATTTTGATCTGAACGTTACCATGGGCGAGCTGCGCTCGATTGATGTCTTTGTAGTAGGTCAGGCACGTCGTCCCGGTCGTTATACGGTCAGCTCCTTGAGCACGCTAGCGAATGCGGTCTTCGCCTCCGGCGGTCCCTCGCCGACCGGCTCGATGCGCCATATCCAGCTAAAGCGTGGTTCCACGGTGGTCACCGATTTTGATCTCTACGATTTGTTGCTCAACGGCGACAAGACGAAAGACGTCCTTCTGTTGCCCGAGGATGTTATCTACGTGGCTCCGATTGGGCCTCAGGTTGCCATGGGTGGGCAGGTCAATGTGCCCGCTATTTACGAGCTCAAAGGAGCAACAGATTTGGCGGAAGCTCTTCGACTCGCTGGCGGGCTGTCTACTACGGCGTCCGGCGGCAAAGTCTTTGTGGAACACATCAAGGACCGTCAGGTGCACAGTGTAGAGCGAGTCGGGTTGGACGCCGCTGGCTTGGCCCATCCCATCAAAGATGGCGATGTGGTGAATGTCGCCCTGGTGTCTCCCCGCTTTGAGAATTCCGTGACCTTGCGCGGCAACGTAGCGTCGCCGGGCCGTTATCCCTGGCACGAAGGCATGCGAATCAGCGATTTGATTCCCAACCGCGAGTTTCTCATCACCACGGAATACTGGAAGCAGCAGAACTCCGTGGCACTGCAAGCCACGGAGGGCTTGAGCGGTGCCGCAAAAGAGGTAACGCGCAATGCCCCGGGAATCAATTGGGATTATGCGGTTGTGCAGCGTATCAGTCCGCAAGACCTTTCTACTCAGCTCTTGCCCTTCAATCTTGGCAAGGCCATTTTGAACCATGACGATGCCAGTAATCTCGTACTCCAGTCAAGTGACATCGTCACTATTTTCTCCCAGGCCGACCTGCACGTTCCCGAAGAAAAGCAAATCAAGCTGGTGAGACTGGATGGGGAGTTCGAGGCGGCCGGAATTTACCGTGCAAAAGCAGGCGAAAGGCTTCGCGATCTGGTGATGCAGGCGGGGGGACTTACCCCAGCTGCCTATCTCTATGGCGCGGCGTTCACCCGTGAATCGGCGCGCATCGAGCAACAAGAACGGCTGGACACGATGATTGCCCAGACCGAGCAACAGGTCGCCCGCCAGGCGGCACAGATGTCGCAGAATGCCAGAACTTCCGACGAGGTGATTGCTGACAAGGCCGCTTTAGAAGCGCAACGCGCCAGTCTCGATAAGCTCCGCCAACTGCGGGCCGATGGCCGCATCGTCTTGAACCTGCACCCGAATGACCAGGCGGTCGATAGCATTCCCGATATCCCGCTTGAAGACGGCGACCAGTTTTTTGTACCCAGCCGTCCGATCGTGGTGAATGTGGTGGGCGATGTCTACAACCAGGGGTCCTTCATCCAGCAACCCGGAAAGACCGTCACCTCGTACCTGAGGAACGCAGGCGGCCCGACACGGGATGCGGACAAGGGCAGGATCTTCGTGGTCCGCGCCAATGGAGCTGTTGTTAGCAAAGATGCTGCTTCGTACTTCTGGTCGGGAGGCTTCGAGAGCATGGTGCTGATGCCAGGCGACACCGTCGTGGTTCCGGAACAGACCAACAAAGGCAGTCTCCTGCGTGGGGTCAAGGACTGGTCGCAGATCCTGGCCAACTTTGGATTGGCCGCGGCTGCGATCAATGTCTTAAAGTAGCTACTGCTTGGCAGGAATTGATCTAAATGCTGCAGACTCCAAAGCCGTTTGAGCCTCATTCCCACAGCGGTACGGCGGTGGAGAACGGAATGGGCGTGTCCAACGCTCAGCCGGGGGTCGACCACCATGACAAAGCCGATTTCATCGAGCTTCTGCTGGTGCTCGCCCGCAAGAAGAAGCCAATTCTGCTGTTCACCGCCGGGGTGGCGATCGTGGCAGCGATCATCGTGCTGTTCCTGCCCAAGACGTATACGGCAACCAGCACGATTCTGCCGCCTCAGCAAAAGCAATCGGCGCTGAACTCGATGCTTGGACAGATCGGAGCCATCGCTGGACTGAGCGGAGGCGATCTGGGCTTGAGGAACCCGGACGACGTTTTTGTAGCCATGCTAACCAGCCGGACTATCGCAGACAATCTCATCGATCGTTTCGACCTACGAAAGGCTTACCGGGTGAAGCGGTACCAGGATGCGCAGAAGAAGTTGAAACAAAACAGCGAAGTCATCGCTACGAAAGAGGGGCTGATTTCCATTTCCGTTACCGACCATGATCCAAAGCGCGCTGCCGAAATCGCCAACGCTTATGTTCAGGAGCTTTATAACGTGAATCAGAACCTGGCCATAACGGAAGCCAGCCAGCGGCGGCTCTTTTACGAGCAGCAGATCAAGGCGGAACAGCAAGAATTGTCCTCCGCGGAGCTTGCGCTTAGACAGGTGCAGGAGAAGAGTGGACTGCTCCAGCCAGAGGCCCAGGGCAGGACGATTATTGCCAGCATCGCCGACCTGCGGGCGCAGGTAGCAACCCACGAAGTGCAGCTCCGGACCATGCGCTCCTACGCAACCGAGAACAACCCCGAGCTGAAGCGTGCCGAGACGGAGCTGGCTGGCATGCGAAGCCAGTTGGCCAAACTGGAGCACAGCAACGCTGCCGCCGGAAACGGCAACATCGCGATCCCGGCACGCCAGATGCCGGAAGCCGAATTGGAATACCTCCGCCGGTCACGCGAAGTGAAGTACCACGAGGCGCTCTACGATTTCCTGGGCAAGCAATTGGAGGCTGCCCGCATTGATGAGGGCCAGAATGCAATCCTGGTCCAGGTGGTTGACACTGCCGTGGCGCCGGAAAGAAAGTCGGGTCCCAGGCGCCTCCTCATCGTCCTGGTTGCTACAACGGCCGCGTTCCTGGTGGCCTGCCTGGCAGGGCTGTTGATAGAAGCGCTCCGCCGCAAGCACCAGGATCCGAGCCAGGGGCCCCGTCTGGCTCTATTGTGGCAGTCCTTGAAGTTCTCCTCTTGGTCATGAGCAGCCTCATTCCGCCTTTCCCGGCATTGGGACGCGCCCCGACGGCAGTGCCGGCCGCCGCCTTTGAGGTGTTGGGCTATTTGTGCGTCGTCGCGGTCGGAACCCTTTGTTTCCTGATCGGGTGGCTTACCCCAAACGAGGCGGGTCTGCTGACTGTCCTGCTGCTGTCTTTCCTGATTGTGCTGGCCTGGAAGCGATTCGATCAGGGACGACATCCCTGCTTTCTCTTTCTCTGCGCTCTGTTGTTTTTTCAGGGCGGCCGGCTGATTGGATTTTGTTTCGGAGTAACTCCTGATCCGTTGGAAATCGAGTTATTTACACCCGCCCCCTTCAGCATTCCACGGGAGGAAGCTGGGATTGTACTGCTCGCGATCGCACTTTCGGCCATCTGCGTTTATGCTCCTTGTAGATGGAACTACCGGCGCATCCAGCCGCCCGGAGAACAGTCCCTCAGACGGTATTTGCCTTATCTCTACGTGGTGTTCTTTTTGGCCCTTTCAGCGACAACGGTTAAGAACTACTTGTATCTCCGATACGCGCTGGACCGTGGTTATTTGGTCTTCTTTAACGACTACTACCGTCTGGTGGCCAATGTGCCGCTGCCCGTCCGCCTGGTTGCCCTGTTGAATTTACCGGTTTTTCTCGCCATTTTCGTTATCGAAAAAAGAAAGAGACTGCTCTGGATGATTGCGGTCCTATATTTCGGAGTTGCGGGCCTGTATCTGGCAACGGGTTCGCGAGGGGGCACGCTCACTATGGCTTTGGTGCTGTGGTATCTGGCGAGAATCAAGTCCTCCAAGCGCACCCGCATACTTGTGCCGGTGTTACTGGCCGCCATTTTGATATGTGTCGCAGTCGTCGTGGGCGCCACCCGGCAGAGCGCGGCGGGGGGTGTCCAGAACTACCTTTTGGGGCCTCTGGAATTTATTGCCCAGCAGGGAATTTCTCTTAATGTCACCGAGGTGGCAATAAAATACAAGGATTTGTTCCGTCCCCATATCGCTTGGTATCTCTTCCACGACCTGTGGTTAGTGTTCGTGCCCTCTGACATATCATGGTATGTTCGCGGAAGGGACTTAAGCCCGGATATGGTGGTGTTTCTGAATCCAAGCCTCGCCAGAATGGGTTTTGGTACTGCCGGATCATACCTGGCACAGATGTATCTATTGGGGGGGCTGGGTGGCGTCGTGGTGTTGTCGCTTCTGCTCGGATATGGCCTGAACCTTATCTATGGCTGCGCCAGGAATGCGTGGAGCCTGATCGTCGCGGCACTCATTCTTCCAGATTTTATCCTGATGCCAAGGGGTAGTATTATCATGTGGTCAGGGACACTAATCAGGGGCGCCATTCTGTTCTGTCCCCTGCTGGCGGGATGGTGGCTGTTCAGCCTTCTAAGCTCCATACGCGGTCCTTCGCCAAGCACTTTACCGCCGGGGCCTTATGGCCCAGCCAACGCATAAGCCGCGGAAGCTGCTCAATCGGTCCGCAAATATGGAAAGTAGCGCAGCGCTCAAATTTTCCTTGGTCCTTGCCACCGTTGGAAGAACATCCGAACTCGAGCGCTTTTTGGAGCATCTGCAGGGGCAGTCCCATAAGAATTTTGAACTGATCGTCGTTGACCAAAACCCCGACGACCGTCTGCTTGCGTTGATTGAGCCATACCGTTGTTGTTTTCCCGTCGTTCATTGCAAGTCGGCAATCGGACTTTCGCGCGCCCGCAATGTCGGGCTGCAATTGACATCGGGAAACGTCATAGCATTTCCCGACGATGATTGCTGGTATCCGGAGTCGCTTCTCTCCTCTGCGACCGAATGGTTGACAGCGAACCCAGGTTTCGATGCACTGTTTACCACAGTGCGAAGCGCCGATAATCAGCCGGTGGGACCTCGGTGGCCTCCCGGGCCGGTTATTGTCACCAAGACCAATTTGTGGGCCTCCACCATATCCTTTAACGCCTTTTTGAGACGCGCCGTGACAGACTCAGTGGGCTACTTCCGAGAGGACATCGGCGTGGGTGCCAACTCTCCCTACCAATCAGGCGAGGAATCTGACTACTTTCTACGAGCGCTCGCCCTGGGCTTCAGCATGTGGTACGAGCCCGCTTTTACGGTGCACCACCCAAATCTTCATTCCCTCGAGCGTTTGCGGAAGAAGACCTACCGCTACGCGTTAGGTTGCGGATATGTATTGCGCCTCCATGGCTCCTGGCGAGAATTCGCCGCGCATTTAGTGCGCTCGATCGGAGGAGCTGTCTTCAGCCTCTGCAAGGGCAATATCAGTATGGCCGAAGTCTATTTGATGCGTGCAGCCGGCCAACTTCACGGATATTGCTACGGCCCAAGAGACCTTGCGGGCATAGCTGAATCGCGATCCGATGCTGGTACGGCGAAGATATAAGAGTCTCTGTTACAACCATCACCAATGCGCAATCTGCTGACGGTCGAAGACGAAGTACGTCCCAGCGGTCGCCGGGAATGGGATGTCGCACTCGCCCGCGGCTGCATTCCGGCGCTGCTGCTGGTCCTTTTTGTCGTGCAATCCCTATGGTTCATCGGGACGCAGTCGTTCACCTGGGACGAACCCGGGCACATCTTTGCCGGACTCGAAGCCTGGCAGCACGGTCGCTTTCAATGGTGTATCGACCACCCGCCACTCGGGCGCTATTGGCTGACCTTGCCGCTGGCGCGTGCCCCCGTCCAGATCGGGGAGGAGTCGCCCTACGATCGCTATCCCGTGACCGGGATGCAGCCCGGCCCGGAATGGCTGGCCTGGCATACGCGGCCGATGAACACGCTGCTGGGGGTGGCGCTGGGTCTCGCTCTGTGGTTCGTCACCCGCCGCTTGTTTTCCGAGGGTGCGGCCAATGTCGCGCTGGCATTGTTCGCGTTCACGCCCTCGCTCATCGCACATTTCTCCCTCGCGATTACCGATGGAATCGGCGCGCTGTTCATCTTCCTCACCGCCTGGCAGCTGGTGCGCTGGAGAAGAAATCCGGGGCGCCGGCAAACCCTGCTGATGGGGCTGGTGCTGGGCGGGTTGCTGCTGGCCAAGCTGTACACGCCTCCAGAAATGCTGTTGGCGCTGGCGCTAATGCTGGTACTGGGGCGCGAAGGAATGTTGCGGCGGCCTCGGGATTGGAACTGGAAGCCAACCTTCGCGGCGCTCGGCATCGCCCTGGCAATCCTCTGGGCGGGATATTTGTTTCACGTCTCGCACCTGAAGATCGGAAATGGGCAGATCGTGATGACATTCCCCAATCGTCCGGCGAGGACGCTGGCGACCCCATCGGGGACGCAATTGAATCTGCTGGTCCCGGCCGGCGAGTATGCCGAGGGCCTGCGATCGGTTGCGATTAGCAACCGCAACGGGCGCGAGACATGGTTCCTGGGAAAGCTGTATCACCATGGCGGTCCGAAGCTCTATTTTCCTGCCGCCATCGCGCTGAAGTGGCCGACGATCCTGCTGCTGATCTTCTTCGCCAGCTTGCTGCTGGGAATTCGCAAGACGTGCCGCGCTCCCGGCGATCTGCTGATTATGTCGCTGTTCGGGCTGGTCTTCCTCGCTTTCGCCTTGCAGTCGCGCATCACCATCGGCGAGCGTCATCTGTTACCGCTGTATCCGTTTGCGTTGCTCATTGCGGGCGGCATCTGGGAGCATGCCCGCCGGCAGCGCGCCGCAAGCGCAATCCTGGTTGTCGCGCTTTGCCTGAATGCCGCCGACGCTCTGCGCTGCGCGCCCGACTATCTGGGGTACTTCAATATCTTCGTGCGGCCCGAAAACGCCTGGCGGCTGCTCACCGACAGCAACCTGGACTGGGGACAGGGATTGATCGCGCTGCGCGCCTACCAACAGCAACATCCGCAAGAACCTCTGTATCTTGCCTACTTCGGCCCGGTCGCTCCCCGGTTGTACGGCATCCGAGCCGCCACTCTTTCCCCCGACCAGCGCGTCCAGGGCACGATAGTCATCGGTGCGAGTTGCCTTTCCGGCCAGGTCTTGGATGACGCTGGCAACGATTGCAGCTATTCCTGGTTGCAGTCTTATCGACCGCAGCGCGTGCTAGGTCACTCCATGTGGATGTTCGACCCGGCGGCGCAATGAGAAGGGACAGGCTTGGCGCCCGTCTCCCGTGCAATCCTGCGATTCATTCCGTAAGCGGGAGCACTTGACGAACTAGCCGACCTTAGCGGATGGAACCTCGCAGTCCATGAGCTCTAATGTGCGACAGTTAGCTCGCAAGGTGTTCGACTTTGGATCGGGCGAGGCGGTATCGCGCCTGTGCGGTATCGCCACTCTTCTGTTCTTGGCGCACCGATACGGCGTACTGGTCGTTGGCGTCTATGCTCTGGCCCAGAGCCTGCTGGGATATTCCTATCCGATTATCGACTTTGGTTTGCGGCATGTCGGAGCCCGGCTGGTGGCTCAATATCCGCAAGCCGCGCCCGAGATCGTGGGCCAGGTTCAGAGACGCCGCATGATGATGGCAATCGTCCTCGTGCCGTTGCTTCTGATCTACGCCGCATCGACCAAGCTGCCCTTGGAATTAAAGATCTTCCTGTTTGCGTTTGCCGCGGTCGGGTCTCTGTACGCGGTTTCGCTAGACTGGATGGCTTGGGGCCGGGAACATCTGCGTCTGCTCAGCTTCGGCAGAGCAGTTGTTCCGGTCAGTATCCTGTCGTGCCTGCTTCTGGGGAGGAACTCCGGCCGGGTTCTCTGGTGGCTAGTGCTCGGCAATGCGATCGGCAACGGGCTGCAGGCGGCCATCTTCTGGATGTGGTGGAGAAGGCACAGGCCGGAGCGCGAAGAGCAGATTTCTCTGGCCGCGATTCGCGAGTCCTTAGCTTGGCGGCGCACCAGTGTCATGGGCCTCGCGTGGCTGTGCAATCTCGCGTTCAATACCATTGACACGCTAATGCTTGGCATCATGTCTAGCCCCCAACAGGTGGGACTCTATAGTGCCGCCTACCGCGTGGTGAATCAGGTGTTGTACACCTATTATCTGATGACATTTGTTCTCTATCCTCAACTCGCGCGGCAAGACCGGGAGCAGCGACTGCGAATGCTGAGGCCCCGGATTCTGCTGCTCCTATTTGGTGTGGGAGTTGCCATTGCTGCGGTCCTTTCGATCGCGCGCCGTCCCTTAATGGCAATCTTGTTCGGGCATCAATTTCTGCCTGCGACCTTGCTTCTTTTGCTGCTGGCCTGGGCCATACCGTTCGATTTCCTGACGTCTTATTTGAGCAGCGCTTACATTGCTTGGGGCATGGAGAAGAAGGTCCTTCTGTGCACTATGGTTGCTGCGGGAAGCAACATTGTCCTAAACCTAATCTGGATTCCGGCATACGGCGCCACCGCGGCGGCGGTGAATACGCTGGTCGCGTACCTCATTTTTCTGGCCGGCCTGGCACTGGCTGGGCGGTTCGCCAAGAAACTTACCCCTAGTGCAGTGACTCTGCCTGACTTGATAGCCTAAAGCGCGGTGCGAATCCTCTACGATCATCAGGTTTTTTCGCTGCAGAATGCGGGTGGCGCATCCCGGTATTTTTATGAGTTAATGCGCTTCCTGACGACAGTACCTGATGTGCAAACGGAATTGTTGTTGGGGATCAGCGGTACCGTCTACCCGTTTCGCGAACTTCCCGCGTCCAAGGCGCGGGTGACGGCGCTCGGTGAAGCGTTGCCCCCGGGAACGTTGCGTTACCTGGCCAACGAAGCGTGGGGTAACCTCAGGGCTTACTCTCGCGGCAAGATGGACGTGTATCATCCGACAGCGTACTTGCGAATGCCGATGGTGCGGGCGCGCCGCGTGATAGCCACTCACCATGACTGTACTCATGAACGTTATCCGGAGTTGTTCCCCGACGTGAAAAAGGTCCTTTGGGCGCGGAAGTGGCTTTTTCCCCGAGTCGACGCCATCATCTGCGTGTCCGAGTCCTGCCGCCAGGACCTACTCCACTTTTATAACGTGGATCCGGCCAAGACTCGCGTGATCCACCATGGTGTCAATCCTCTTCCGCGCAGCGCGGAAGTCGCCGCCAGCCGGCGCAGGCAGTTGCGGCGCGACTACGTGCTGTATGTTGGTATGAGGGCCGCCTTCAAAAATTTTGCCGGTCTGTTGAAGGCATTTCGCGAAACAAGACTACATGAGTCGTTTGACTTGCTGGTGCTTGGCGGCGGCCCTCTGAACGTGCGGGAGAAAGCGCAGATTGCCGGTCTTGAGATGAGCGACTGTGTCGTCAGCTTACCAATCGTTTCCGACGAGTTGCTTGCGGAAGCCTATGCGGGGGCAACCCTATTCGTGTACCCATCCTTGAATGAAGGTTTCGGTTTTCCTCCTTTGGAAGCAATGTCGGCCGGCTGTCCGGTATTGACCAGCCGGGTATCGTCCATCCCCGAGATCTGTCTGGACGCGCCGTTCTATTTCGATCCTATTGATCAAGACTCATTCAATGCCGCACTTTTGCATGCGGTCAGCGACGAGCGAGCACGGAAGCAAGTTATCGAACGGGGCAGGGAAGTGGCCGTGCAATACAGTTGGGAAAAGTGCGGCCAAGAAACGCTGGCCTTGTACCGCGAATGCCAATAACGCTGCAGCAGTACGGAGGCGAGCGAACCGGTTATCCTGAAAGGGGCGAAACTAGGCATCCTCCCCAAACATGTCTCGTCTGAAGGAATTGCTGTACAGCGATCTCGCTCGACAATACGAACTAGAGGGCAAGTTTGATATCCAACCAAATTTCATCCGGTTTCTCGGACGCCTGCTCCATTTCCGCTTTCTTCCGAACGTGTTGTGCCGGACGAGCCGGGCGGCAATGCTAAGCGGCATCCCTATTTTGCCGAAGTTACTTACGTATCTGAATCTCGTACTTTTCGGACTGGAGGTCACGCCCAAGTGTGAGATTGGCGAAGGCATCTTCTTCGCCCATCCGGTGGGAAGCGTGATTGGCGCGTGGCGAATTGGCAAGAATGTTACTGTTTTTCAGGGAGTTGGCTTGGGATCTTTGGTTGCCGATATGGGTTTTAATCGCGAATTGCGCTGCGAGATTGGCGATAACGTTGTCCTGGGAACCGGCTGTAAGGTTCTGGGTCCGTGGCGTATCGGCGACAATGTGACCGTGGGCGTCAATTCGGTTGTGATTGGTTCAGTCGGACCCAATCGGACTGTTTTCGGCATTCCAGCAAGGATAGTGCCATCATCGGTAAGGAACGCAGAATGACAGCCCCCGTTCTCGACCTTACGATTAGCATTTCGGCTTACAACGCACGACATCTGCTGCGAAAATGCATCGAGTCGGTGTACCAATACACCCGCGGGATCACTTTCGAGATCGTTTGCATTGATGATAACTCTGCCGACGGAAGTGCCGACATGGTTGCCGAAAACTTTCCTGAGGTGATTCTGATCAGGAATAGGGCCAACCAACTCTATGCCAGAAATCAGAACCAAAGTATGTGCATTTCGCGGGCGCGTTACGTATGCCTGCTGGACAGCGACACCATGCTGGTTGGTAACGCTTTTGAAGCGCTGGTGTCGTTCATGGACGAACATCCCGAGGCCGCAACTTGTGGTCCGAAGTTACTGAATCTCGACGGAACTGTCCAACACTGCGTTCGGGGTTTTCCCCGTGCGGGTGTGTTCTTCCTGCAGACTCTCAATTGGCACAAGTTGTTTCCCAAGAGTCGTTTAATGAACCGTTATTACAATACCGATTTCGACTACTCGACGGCGCAACCGGTGGAGAGTATCGGCACGACGGCCTACGTTATTCGGCGCTCGACTTGGGAGACAGCTGGGATGCTTGATGACCGGTTTCGCCTGGCGGTGGTGGACCTGGCATACAACTACATGCTGAAGCAGAAGGGCTACAAGGTTTATTACACCCCTTGCGCGGAAATAATCCACCTTGGCAGCCAGAGTATCAACCAGAAGGCGCTCAGCTCGCTTCGCGACCAATGCCGCGCTCTCATTCAGTTTAACGAGGCGTACCGTTATTTTGGAAACGGCTGGCTGACGAAACTATTGGTGCGCTGTGCCGTGATGGTTCGCTATTACTCGAAAGTTCTGGAGTATCACTTGAGTTCCGATAAGCGCGTCATCAAGGGGCCTGGTGCCCCGGCTAAAGATGTCGCGGCGCAGGCGGCGATAATGCGAAACTCCGACCCCCAAAATACTGCCGAGGGTAAGTGCGGCGAGGGCACTTGGTAGAGTCACTTACCGCACTACTGCTGAGGTACCAACCACGCCAAGGTGTCTTCCTGGAGTAACCCGATGAGCCGTCCAATGCGCCCTCTGTTATTAAGTCCGATTGTCATAGCGCTTGACGTCTTGCTGATCAACGCCGGGTTTCTGCTTTCGTTCCTGCTTTGGTGGAATCACCTGCTGGCGCGACGGCAGAATATTTCGGCGTACCTCGAACTCGTAGTGGTGATCTCTCTGGCGACGGTGGTCACGTTTCACTTCATGGACCTGTATAGAGACTGGCTGCGCCGATCGCTGCGCCACGTGATCTACTCGATCATCATCGCGGTAGGCATGACCTTGCTGACCACGATGGCATTGGGCTTTTGGAGCCGTCACTTTGCCTTTCCGCGCAGCGTACTGCTAACTGCGGGCATCCTCCAGATCGGTTTGATTTCGGCCTATCGCGTTCAGATGCGGAGGTTATACCGTTGCTGGTTTGGCAACCGAAAAACCGTCGTCATCGCTGACTCTGAGCCCTGTGCCTGGAATATTGCCAGGAAGTTTGAAAAGCACAGCCACGGCTTGTACTCCATCGAGGGATATGTGCTTGGCCTCAATTTGGAACCGCCATACCCTGAGTTACAAGACCCAGAAACTGTCGTATTGGCGGAAGGCCTGGAAGGAAAGGAAGAAATCATTTTGTACTGCTTCCGACAGCACAAGGAGGTACTCGTCGTCCCCAACCTTTCAGAACTCACTTTGTTTGGTGCAGAGGCGCGGGAAATTGACGATGTCCTGATCTTTGGCATTCAGCCACACCGGTTGAACCCAGCCGAAGAATTGCTCAAACGGTCCTTTGACCTAATCGCATCCTCGGCTGCGCTGCTCATCACCAGCCCCATCCTGTTGCTGGTGTCGTTGCTGGTTCGGCTGACGTCGAAGGGTACGGTGTTATTCCATCAAGAGCGTATCGGAAAGGGCGGCGATTTATTCCGTGTTTTGAAGTTTCGCACCATGGTGTCGGATGCGGAAAGACACAGCGGCCCAGTGCTGGCTATCGAGCGCGAGCCGCGTATCACGCGTTTCGGACGTTTCTTACGCGCGACCCGGATTGACGAACTGCCACAGTTGTTCAACGTTATCAAGGGAGATATGAGCCTGGTAGGCCCCCGCCCGGAGCGGGCGTACTTCGTGGAACAGTTCGAAAAAGAGCTTCCGGCTTATGAACTGCGGCACGCGGTGAAACCGGGTTTGACTGGACTCGCGCAGGTAATCGGCCGCTA
This sequence comes from uncultured Acidobacteriaceae bacterium, assembly GCA_963794545.1. Classification (GTDB taxonomy): domain Bacteria; phylum Acidobacteriota; class Terriglobia; order Terriglobales; family Acidobacteriaceae; genus Bog-257. The sequence continues at coordinate 1,412,871 of CAWCEH010000002.1, read as the reverse complement.
CGGCACCACGGTGGAAAGCAAGCTGCGCTTCGACCTGCTCTACATCTACAATTATTCTCTGCTGCTGGACGTCAAGATTCTTCTGCAAACCGTTCGGGTGGTACTGCAGCGCGAACAAGCGGCCGGTTTAGAGATGGTAAAGTCGCCTGCGGACAAGCGGACTCGGAAGACTGCGATTGACAGGATTCGTCATATCGATGGAATTGTCGAGCAGACGAACTCCCAAGCGGATTGAGGGTGCGATCTACCCGGTCGCGTCGCAAGAATCGTGTACCCTGAATTTTCGCCAGTATGGCGGGCGAACTCTTCGCCGGATGGCGCGAAAAGCATGGATTAAGGGCCGCGACATTAACCAAATTACCGAGCCGTCCCTGAGCATTCGTGCGAGCCCTGTGCGAGCGGTTTCAAGGCGCCGCATCTCTTCGATCGCCAAGCCAGTGGAGTAGGTCATCCGGCGATACGCGACGATCCGTGGATCAAGCTGATCTGCCCACTGATTGACGATCAAGAGCGGTTCCTCGTAAAGCCGGTGCTGCCTTGACTGCGACATGCTGCCCGCGTGCATGCGATAGCGGCAAACCGCCTCCTGCACAGCTCGCGCGGGACGGCGACGCGCCACGGCGACATACAGGTAGTAGTCCGGGACAGTTTGAATCGTTTCCGGAATAGGTCCAACCTCTTCCACAGCTGAGCGGCGGAGTACTACCGAACTCATGGCAATGAAGCAGGCTTCCGTGAAGAGGTGAGTGAAGATGTCGCCTTCCGGCAATAGCTGAAATTCATGCGCATAGTCGTAGTCCCGCTCTACACCACTGGGATAAAACTGGATGGCGCGCCCATAGATGATGCCAGCGTGCTCGTCTGCTAAGGCCATCTGCTGTTGCAACTTCCGAGGCAGCCAGATGTCGTCCTGATCGAGGAAGGCCAGCCACTCTCCTGTTGCCTGCCGAATGGCGCTGTTCCTGGCCTCACCTAACGGCGTGTCTTCCGGGGAAAGAAAATAGCGAATTCTCGGATCTCGATACTCGGCAATAATTCTGGCGCTGTCATCGGTGGAGCAGTCATCCCAGACGATCAGTTCCCAGTCCTGGAAGGTTTGTGCCATCACGCTGTCCAAGGCCGCACGCAGAAACGAAGCACCGTTACGAACGTTCATGATGATGCTAACCCGTGGCATAGAGTATCGGTGCTCTTCCGCGCTTGACGCTGGCCCTTCAGGCTCGAAGTATAGCTGAGACGATTTGCCGGCGAGAGCACGCAGGACGAGCCCCTTGCCGCGCAACTCCGCCCGAGATTCGCGCACTTGATGAAGATCAGAAACGTTTTCGTCTCGTTCGCCAGACTGGCCACCGGCGAAGTGTTTGGCAGGATGGCTACGTTTGCGTTGTTCGCTTACGTGTCGCGGCGGTTTGGAGTGCAGATTCTTGGAATTGTTGCCCTGGCCCAAACCGTCGCCGGTTACGTGATGGAATGCTCCGACCAGGGCTTGAAACTGATCGGCGCACGGCTTTTAGCTCGCAATCATGCGCTGGCCACATTCGTGGTTCCATTCGTCCTGAAAAGGCGTGCGGCGCTTACCGCGATTGCCATTGTGTTGGGCGCGATGTATGCCCTCCTCGGCCCGGTGCCACCGGTCGCACGCGCTTGTGTGTTGGTGTTCGACCTTGCTGTAATCCCATACGCTTTCGCGCTCGACTGGGTAGCGTGGGGACTCGGCCACTTTGGGGTGCTGTCAATCTGGCGCAGCGGAGTCAGCATTCTCTATGTGGCAATGGCCATTACGGCCATGCACCTTGCGATTCCACCCGTTGCGTCTATATCAGGCGGGAACATCTTGAGTGCGCTGGCGGGCGCCGGCTTCCTGTGGATGATGTGGCGGCTCCGTTGGAAGAAGCTCCAAACCGGCGTGGTCGCGGAAGACATCAGGGCGGCTGCCGAGGAACTCCGGCCGTCTCGAGTTGCAACCCTCGGCTTATCGAATTTCCTGAACCTGGTGTTCATGAATGCCGACATCCTGCTGCTAGGAGCGATGACCAGCACCAGCGAAGTGGGTCGCTACAGCGCAGCTTGCAAGCCGCTCTATATCATTCTTACAGGCTTCTGGTTGCTGACCGACGCCCTCTATCCGTACCTCGCAAAGGTGGAAGCTGGCGCGCAGGCCCACAGGGCTTTGCTGATTGCATTGGCCGGGCTGGCTATGATTGCGTCCGTTGCAGCACTGGGCATTGGCTTGCTCGCGCCGCAGATTCTGACCCTGATCTACGGATCCACCTTGGGCTCGGCAACCCTTTTTCGGATTCTGCTGATCGCATTGCCCATTGACTTTTGCTTCTCGCTGCTTTGGACCGTCCTGGTAAGTCGAGGGTACGAACGGCCCGTGCTGTATTCCCTGGGGGCAGCCGCAGGCTTCAACGTGTTCTTAAACCTAGCGTTCATTCCACGCTTTCAAGCTAATGCCGCCGCTTGGGTCACCGTCGCTTCCTATGCTTTGCTGTTTTCGGTTCTGCTGATTTTCGTGCTGAGGAACAAGGTGTTATCAAGCGCGCCGGTAAGCGGTGCGGCCGAGACCAGCGCAGTGTGGGCTTGATCGCTCACTTGTTAGCTGGGTCCGAGGGATGAGCGGCAGCCGACGCGGACGTTTCCATACCGCTGCCGTCACTTAAGGTCCGCCAATACGGACGCCGGACATTCCGGCGGACGATGTGAAACGCGAACATGAACGGCCGCGCCAATTGCGAAGCCAGCGAGCCTTGCGTGAGCAGGCGAACAACTCCTTGGACAGCGGTATTCGGTTTCCGCATCTCCTCCAGCGCAATGGCCGTGAAGTGTCTCTTGCGGCAGAGCGCGACGGTCCGCGGATCGAGGTCGGCGGCCCATCGGTCAATCAGCCAGAGCACTTCCTGATTCATCTTAAGAGCGCTCAACCGCGACATATTGGCGCCGTGGACGCGATAGCGGCAGACAACTTCCTGCACGGCTCGCACAAGGTACCGCCGGGCGACGGCGACGTAGAGCCAGTAGTCCGGGATAATTTGAATTGCGTCCGGTATTTCGCCAATGGCTTCGACCGCTGCCCGACGAAATAAGGCTGAGCTCATGGCGATGAAACAGGAATCGCTGAAGAGTTGAGTGAAGATGTCACCTTCAGGCAGGAGTTTGAACTCGTGCGCTTGATCGTAATCGCGTTCCAGGCCGCTAGGATAGAACCTCACGGTTCGTCCATAGATCAGGCCGACGCTATCGATCGTCAGAGCCATCTGCTTTTCTAGTTTACCGGGTAGCCAAATGTCGTCTTGATCTAGGAAGGCCAGCCACGCTCCGGTCGCCTGGCGAATGGCATTGCCTCTGGCCTTGCCCAGTGAGGTTTCTTCTGCCGAACGGAAGTAATGGATCCTGGGATCTTCGTACTCGGCTATGATTCGTGGGCTATCGTCGGTAGATTGGTCATCCCAAACGATCAGTTCCCAGTCATGGAAGCGCTGCGCCAGCACGCTGTCCAGCGCCTCGCGAAGGGTGGAAGCTCCATTGCGGACGTTCATAATGACGCTGACTGGGGGCATGACAATCTCGCGCCTGCTCCGAGCTTAACTGATTGTCCAAGTTTGATAGGACGAAATCATTAGGCAGTAAATGAGCACTTGCCAAAAAACCAACGCGATGGCGGTGACCCCGAAGACGAGCAGGAAGGCGTCCGCCACGTCCAGGCTCTTCGGCATGCCAATCACCAGCCAAGCCCGTATAAGTCCGGCGACGGTGGCCACCGCAACCATCGTAAGAGCAATCAGCGGGCCGGATTTGGCGCTCTGCGCTCCAGTCGCAGGGGTGGGCATCGTCTTGCGATACCAAAGCAGGACCCAGATTGCGAGCGCAACCAGTCCGATCACCGTGCTCGCGTACTGCAGAACCATGTACATCGGCCTTAGTCCGACGACCGGAACCTTGACTTCCATCTGCATCCAAACCCAGCGCCGCCAGGGCCAGGTGAACGCATGGGTAAACGCATCCCAGACCAAGTGCGTGGCGATGCCCAACACGATGGAAAACAAGATAGCCGCGAAACGGCCAGGTCCGCCGAACTGGAAGTCTCCGAGCTGATCGCGCAATCTCTGCTGTACTCCGATGGGCAGCAACCTTACGACCGGCCGCTTGATGGCGGTGTGAAACACCCACAGCGCAAAAAGGGAAGCGGGGAGCGTGAAGTCGATTACGCCCGGAAACTGGTGACCCAAGCTTCGATAGTCGGTGGTTCCAACAACATATGGGAAGTCTGGAGCCATGCTGCCCACCAAAAAGGCGGACCACACCAGGTTGAGTCTGCGCAAGGGCAGCGCCGCAGCTGCATGGGATACGGTGAAGGGCATAGAGTGGAATAGGCTTTATGTAGTCAAGTATGAGGGTTTCCGAAAAGTCGGCAAGGCTCCAAAGACCGCGGCTGGCGCGGAGCATTCTAACAAGCGCCCCAGCCCGCAGTTTCAGTATAGCCGACCGCCTTGGCCGATAACGACATTGCTGCGGCCACCCTCCACCGTAGAATTTTGACTCGGTTACAATCAGCTCACAAGTGGTACTCCAAGACTGAATCTTATGAAGCGCGCTCCGCTAGCAAGCGGGCAATCACATCCAGTTCAAGAACTCAACGGCCCTCCAGCGATAGCGGGTGGCGATCCCTTCCGTGCGCGTGACCATCGTCTCATCTTTGGGGCACCGGTGATTGGCGAAGCGGAGATCGCGTCGGTTACGGACTGTCTGCGCAGCCATTGGATCGGGCTGGGCGGAAGGGTCGAGCGCTTCGAGCAGGAGTTTGCGCGCTACAAAGGTGCACCCTACGCGGTCGGGGTAAGCAGCGGTACGGCCGCGATTCATCTCGCGTTGCTTGCGCTGGGAATCGGCGCCGGCGATGAGGTTATCGCTCCGGCCATGACGTTTTGCTCCACGATTCACTCAATTGTGCATACGGGAGCGAAACCCGTTCTGGTGGATTGCAGCCGGTCGACTTTCAACGTCGATCCCGCGCAAATCGAAGAGAGAATAACTTCTGGTACGAAGGCCATACTGGTCGTCCACATGTGTGGTCGCTGCTGTGAGATGGACTCGGTTCTTGACATTGCTCGCCGTTACGGTTTGTACGTTATCGAAGATTGTGCGCACGCTATCGAAGCTACACATCACGGAAATCCGTCGGGGCTGATGGGTGACGTGGGGTGCTTCAGCTTTTATCCGACCAAGAACATCACCACCGGCGATGGCGGGATGGTGATTACTCGCGACCGGCAAGTGTATGAACATGTGAAGATGCTGTCCTTGCATGGCATGACGGCTGACGCGTGGAGCCGCTTTGTCGGCGGTCCCACCGGCTACGAAGTCATAGCCGCGGGCTTCAAGTACAACATGACGGACTTGGCCGCATCCCTGGGCCTGCCACAACTGGAAAGCATCGAGGAACGTTGGCGGCAACGGGAGCAAATCTGGCTGGCCTACATCGAGCGTCTGAAAGGCCTTCCGCTGCTGCTGCCTCCGCCGGCTGCGCGCGACTTACGGCACGCCTACCATTTGTTTACTCCGCTGTTGGTTTTGGAGGAGATGGGAGTTGACCGGCAAACGATCGTCGCGGCACTGGATGCCGAGAACATTGGGGTTGGTATCCACTACGTTCCCGTTCATCAGCACCCTTATTACCGGCAGCGGTTCGGTTTCGCCGACTCAGATTTCCCCAACGCCTCTTTCGTGGGTGAGCGCACCATTTCACTGCCGCTCTCTTCCGCTACGTCCGAGCAGGACGTGGACGATATTGCCACCGCGCTAACGCGCATTTTCCGCTACTACGCTTCCGCTTGAACCCGGCATGGAGCGCAGACTCAATTGACGGCTCCGCCCTCACGTCGCCTAGGGCTCATATCTGACGGCAGAAGGCCCTTTTGAAGAACTCCCTGACGAAGCTTGTATTTGCTCTGTTTCTTTGGAGTTCCTGCGCTTGCCTGCCCGCGCGTGCACAGCAGCCCGCATCTCCGGGGGGCGGAAACCCCTCGCCATCTCAAGCTCCCGCTGTCCCGGTCGATGGTTCTATTCCTCATCCTAACGAGTCGAACTTCCTGCTACATTTGGCCGAGGATCAGAAAGATATCTGGACCAGCCCATTCCACCTGAAGCCTACCGATACCAAATGGCTGGTTCCCATGAGCGGCATTGCGACCGGACTCTTCGTTACCGATCCCCAAAGTTCCTACGCCATGCGCTTGGACAATCTGCACCTGCTCAAGGTCGCTTCGGATGCAGGAGTGGCGTCAGCAGCGGGGATGACCGGAGCCATGTACATCTGGGGACATTTGACCCATGACGAGCGCGCGAGAGAGACCGGTGTGCTGGCGACCGAGGCGATGATCAACGCCATCGGGGTTGACTACGCCATGAAGTTCGCCACCGGACGCGACCGACCCATTCCGTCGAACTACCAAAATATCTTCTTTCACGGCGGGGCGTCGTTTCCGTCGGACCATTCCGCCGTGACCTGGGCCTTCGCAGCCGTGGTCGCGCAGGAGTATCCCCATCCCGTGGCTGAGTTTGGAGCTTATGGACTGGCGCTGGGGGTAAGCCTGGCGCGAGCTGCGTCGGAACAGCATTTCCTTTCGGATGTCTTCGTGGGAGGGCTGCTTGGCTATCAGATCGGCCGCCACATTTACAAAACACGCCACAACGCCAGCCTCGATGACGATCTGAAGATTGTGGCCGAACAGACCTCGGCCCCGCGGCCCGGCAACGTCGGAAGCACTTATGTTCCGCTGGACAGTTGGATTTATCCCGCCATGGAGATGCTAATCGCCCGCGGTTACATCAACACCGCCTTCATCGGCATACGGCCGTGGACACGGATATCCTGCGCTCACATGCTCGTCGAAATGCACAAGAATGTCGAATACCACACGGACCTTCCACCGGATGTTCTTCGGTACGAGAAAACTCTCGATGCGGAATTCGCGGATGAGCTGGCGGCTTGGGATGGAAGACCGGTGGAGTCGATCCAACTGGATTCCGTTTACACCCGCGTGATGGACATCGCGGGAACGCCAGTGAACGACAGCTATCACTTTGGCCAGACGCTGATCAACGACTATGGCCGCCCGTACTGGCAGGGCGTGAACAACATAACGGGATTCAGCGCCAGCGCCAATGATGGCCGCTTTGCATTCTATGTCGACGGAGAATACCAATACGCGCCCACGATCCCGGGATATCCGCTGTCGGTTCGGCAGGTGATCGCGAATGTCGATCTGAATCCTCTGCAACCGCCCACGCCAATCTCCGCGAATCAGTTTCGGTTGTTGGATACCTACGCCTCCCTAAAATATGGCGGGTTGGATTTTTCGGTTGGCAAACAAAGCATGTGGTGGGGGCCGGGAGAAAGTGGGGCATTGTTAATGAGCAACAATGCCGCTCCGTTCTGGATGCTGCAAATCAACCGCATGGAGCCGTTCAACATTCCTGGGTTGTCAAAGTTTCTGGGGCCTTTCGAGGTGTCCAACTATTTTGGAGCGCTCGCAGGCCATCAGTTTCCTGCGGGGCCGTACATGTTCGGACAGAAGGCCAGCTTTAAGCCAACCGAAAACCTCGAGTTCGGATTCACCCGCAATGACGTGTTTGGCGGTCAAGGACACGTACCCATTACCTTCGGTTCGTTTTGGAATGCCTTCACCAGCCTCAACGACGTCACCCCTCAGGTCAAGTTCTCGCGCAACGATCCTGGCGCACGCCATGCTAGCTTCGATTTCTCTTGGCGACTGCCCTTCGTTCGCCGCTGGTTAACCTTGTATAGCGATTCGCTGGTACACGATGATGTCAATCCCGTCAGCGCCCCGCGTCGGTCTGCGGTGAATCCCGGAATCTATCTCACACATTTTCCCCATCTACCCAAACTCGACTTCCGCGCCGAAGCCGTTTATACGGACCCTCCGACTCCCGCCAGTATCGGCGGCAAGTTCATCTATTGGGAGGTCATCTACCACGACCTGTACCTCAACAATAGGTATCTGATGGGGAACTGGATCGGCCGCGAGGGAAAGGGTTATCAGGCGTGGAGTACGTACCATCTCAGTCCCCAGAGCAGCATTCAAGTAGGGATCCGCAACAGCAAAATCGCCAATGACTTCATCCCCGGCGGGAGCACGCAGTGGGACTGGAACGTTTCAGCCATGCTCCGTGTTCGCAAGGATCTCGAGGTCAAATCTTTCCTACAGTACGAGACATGGTGGGTGCCAGTGTTGGACCCCACGCGGAAAACCGACTTCACCAGTTCAGTGCAACTGACTTGGTGGCCCACCAGCGTTGGAATACGTAAAGCGTTTCGCTAGGACAATGCCGCACTGGTGCAGCCCAGGTAGAGCCAGGTTTCAGGCTGGCCTCCTAGGTCGCCCCCCACCGGCATGAGCCCGCTGTGGCCGTTTCTCAATGACCGCAGTGGCTCATGCCGTTTGTTGGTTCGCAGAGAATGCGACGCTTAAGGGCCCCGCTGCCCGGTATCCCGGAAGGTATCAATTGTGAGATCGCTCTAGCCTCGGTTCTCAACCACAGTCACTTCTGCCGTCGGCCGCGTGGCAATAGCGACTTCCTCGCCCCCAACTCGCTCTCAGAAGAGCAGACCCATCGCGGCCCGGATGAGGGTAGCGAATGGGATGGAAGCGATCACCACTGGGATCGCCGGAATCACGGCAGCAAAGATGATTGCATAGAGATTGCGATGCATAGTCCGTCAGAAACGATAGAAATGAAGTGCCTCCGAGGAGAGCAGAAAGTGCCGCCAGCGGGAGCCAGGCCACCGCGACCGCAGTGAAGGTGCGCGTAAGTGTGCGTGAACTGGCGGTACGATAAAGGTCCAGAAACGTCCACCCGCGATTGAACGAAGGTTGAACCGATGGTGTGGAGTAATCGTGTTTCATCTTAGAACCTCCCGTTCCTGTTCCTGATTCCTTCGAATACCACTCCCGCCCAGGGTGCCACCACCCGTCGCCGACGATCCGGGGGAGCAGTCGCGTAGAAACTCGAAGCATGAATCTTCCCACGCGCTACTGCAAGGATTGCCCCTGCTCTATTACCAGTTTGTACGCGATGTAGTACTTGTAAATATTGCTGACGTACTGGACGGTCACCGGCCCCACATCCTGCATGGTTCATGCTTTGCTTATAGCTTGCACCCACGAGGAAAACCCAGAAAAAATCGCAGGCGCATCAAAAAAGTCACAGGCTCTGAGCGGAGCACGAGTCTGCGGTAGCGGACTCATGCGCAGTCGAAGGACCCCTATACCTGCACAAACCTCGGCTCAGCTATAGGGGTGCTTCGACTCTCGTTCGCAAACCCGGGGAACGCAATTACATTGACTTACGGAATCCGTTGGGATTAAATGTGCGCCACCCACAAATCGAAGGAGGCTCCATGCCTGCGAAAACCCGCATCGCTTTGCTCACCACTTTCTGTTTGGCACTGGCTGCTCTGCCGGCATGGGGCGGCAGTTGGTCTTATGAAAATGGTCCGATCAACGGCAACATCGACGCTTGGACCATCAACTTCGGATTCACCGTCAGTGACAGCTACTTGGCTACGGGTTCGTCGGTTAACGGTTTTGAGTTTGGGGTGCGGGTTATCCCGGGAACCGTGGTCACCGGAGTGGACTGGATCCTTAGCACTGGTCCGTGCTCCGATCCCGGCAGCGGTTGTGGAACCATTGTGGGCTTCGGTACGGCCAGCAGCAACCTGACCGACCAATTTCTGTTCCTTAACATCTTTGGCTACGAGATCGATCTGATCACGGTGTCGAACCTCAACGTCCCGGAAATAAATGGCCAAGGGTACTACCTGACTCTGGCCAACGCTACTACGGTCCAGCCCCTTGAGCCTGTTTACTGGGATGAAAATAGTGGCGTCGGCTGCCACTCACCAGGCTGCCCTTCGATTGCCTATGAAAATACTCTGGGTACGATTCCTTCGGAGGATTTCACCATCGGCGGCGGCAGCAGCGGAACCACGCCAGAGCCCAGCAGTGTCGTGCTGTTCGGTTCGGGACTCGCCGGGCTTGCGGGCCTTCTGCGCAGGAAGCGGAACGTCTAGCGACGATGATCGCTGAACTTGAAGCTGTAATCCCGAGCGGAGTCGAAGGACCCCCATAGCCTCCATGAAGTCTGGCTTTAACCACAGGGGTGGTTCGACTCTCGTTCGCAAACCCGGCGAACGCTCGCTGAGCTTGACACCTAAATACTTACTGTCCTGAGCGAGTGCCCAGCCTCCATGTTTGTCATCCCTCGCCGGCTAAAGAGGCTGCTGAAAAAATAGCAACAGCAGATCCCTCGCGGGCTGAAGCCCACTCGTGATGACAAGAACAAGGGCCTTAACGGGGCACCCTTCGGCAAGCTCAGGGCAGGCTTTGAAGGTGCGCCCTCGGGTCCTGATCTAACAACCCTGTGAGAGCCAGCGCTGCCCCTTCGGCTCACATCTCCCTCCTACCTTTTCGCGTAGAATGATGAGTTTCTACCTTCATTCCTCACGCCTCTGGAGACTTCCCGAATGCGCCGAACTGCACTGATTGGCCTCATCGTTTCGCTCGCCTCAGCCTTTTCACTCGCTCAGCACCCCAGCAAATCCGCCATGCCGGTCCCGCAAATCGCGGGTCTTCCTCATGCCGCGCAGCAAGCCATGGCATCGATCGATCCGGAGAAGATCCGCGCGCAGGCGAAGTTTCTCGCCAGCGATCTACTGGAGGGCCGAGGCACGGGCGCGCGTGGAGGAGATATCGCCGCCGAGTACATTGCCACGCAGTTTGCGTTGTACGGATTGCAGCCTGCCGGCGATCACGGCAGCTATCTTCAGAAGGTTGCGATGATCGGCATTGCAACCCAGGATGACAGCACGTTCGCTCTCGTGCCCGACAAGGGCGCGCCTATGAACCTGCGCAACCGCGTGGACTTCGTCGCCATGGACGAAACTACCAAAACCGTCGCCGACGTCGACGCTCCCATCGTGTGGATTGGCTACGGCATCGATGCTCCCGAGTTTAATTGGAACGACTACAAGGACGTTGACGTAAAGGGCAAGGTGCTGCTGATGATGGTCAACCAGCCGCTCTCGAATGACCCTAAATATTTCGGCGGCGGGGCGCTTACTTACTACGGACGGTGGACGTACAAGTACGAACAGGCTGCGCGCATGGGGGCCGTCGGTGTCATGCTCATTCATAAGACCGACATGGCCAGCTACGGATGGAACGTGGTGCGCAACTCGTGGTCGGGTGAGCGCGCTTACCTGCGTGACGATCCGGCTCCCAAGTTGCAGGTCGCCTCCTGGATTCAGCTTGCCGTCGCCGCCAAACTTGCTTCGGCATGCGGCATGAGCCTCGACGCCATGATGGCAGCGGCGCAGAGGCCGGGCTTCAAGGCGGTCGCATTGCCAGCCAAGCTGCAGGCCCACATCGTCAGCACGGTGCGGCCGTTCGAGTCTAGCAATGTAATTGGCAAGCGCGAGGGTTCCGATCCCACGTTGAAGAACGAAGCGGTGATGTACAGCGCGCACTACGATCACCTGGGCATCGTGCCGGGCATGGCGGGTGACAACATTTACAACGGCGCGCAAGACAACGCCACGGGTGTCGGCATTCTGCTGGAGATCGCGCGCGCCTTTGCCGAAGCGCCGCAGTCGCCCAAGCGATCGGTGTACTTCGCGTCGGTCACGGCGGAGGAGCAGGGGTTGCGCGGCTCCGAGTATCTGGGCTTGCATCCGCCGATTCCCGCGAAGGACATTTCGCTCGACCTGAATTATGATGACGTGCCTCCGCTCGGGGTCCCCGAGCAGGTGAACGTGTCAGGCGCGGAGCGCACTACCTTCTATCCCACGGTCGAGCACACCGCCAAAGAGTTTGGCTTGGCAATTGTGCCTGACTCGCAACCCGGCGCAGGACACTTCTATCGTTCCGATCACTTCAGTTTCGCGCGCGCGGGTGTGCCTGCGTTCTCCATCGACGAAGGCGACAAGTATCAGGGTCACGACGCCGAATGGGGCAAACAGCAGGCCCGCGACTACGTTGCCAAGCGCTACCATCAGCCCAGCGACGAGTATCGCCCGGACATGGATTTTCGCGGTGACGCGGTGATGGCGCAATTCGGGATCGCGCTGGGATGGCAGGCGGCCAACCAGGCGGGAAACGTCAGTTGGCGGCCGGGCGACGAGTTCGCAAAGAAGCAACTAGCAGCTGGCAATTAGCTCTTAGCAATCAGCCGTCAGCCGTTTGCCACCGGCCGGCAGTGGACAGTGGTTAGCTTCAAGTTTCAAAGGCATCGATTCAGGCGGGCACCTTGGCGAATCCCGAACATCTCGCGAAGCTGAAGGAAGGAGTCGAGGCGTGGAATCTGTGGAGGAAGCAGAATCCTAAGGTTAAGCGGCCAGATCTCTGCGAGGCGGACCTCCACTGGGCGGACCTCAACCGAGCGCACCTCAGCGGGGCGAGCCTCACCGGGGCGAACCTCAACTGGGCGAACCTCTGGGGGGCGGACCTCGACGAGGCGAATCTCCAGCAAGCCAACCTCAGAGGGGCGAATCTAAGCGGGGCGAACCTGAGCGGGGCGAACCTCTGCTATGCGACTTTGGTCGGTACTAACCTCAAAGAAGCAAATCTGACCGACTGTAAGGTGTACGGAATCTCGGCGTGGAACGTAAAGCTGGAAGGAGCCATCCAATCGAACCTGGTGATTACGCCTCGGGGTGAATCTCCGATCCAGGTGGACAATCTCGAAGTGGCCCAATTCATTTACCTGCTTCTCAATAACCAGAAAATTCGCAGCGTCATCGACACCATCACTTCCAAAGTGGTGTTAATTCTGGGCCGCTTCACGCCGGATCGCAAAGTCGTTCTTGATGCGATTCGAGACGAGCTCCGCAAGCGCGACTATCTGCCGGTCTTGTTCGATTTCGAGAAGCCTGCCAGCCGCGACTTGACAGAAACGGTTTCCACCCTCGCCCACATGGCTCGGTTCGTAATCGCGGACATCACCGACGCAAAGAGCATTCCCCAAGAACTGATGGCAATCGTTCCGAACATGCCCTCCGTTCCGGTTCAGCCGCTGTTATTGGCTTCCCAGCAGGAGTACGGCATGTTCGAACACTTCCGTAACTATCCGTGGGTGCTGGAAGAAGTCCTCTACGACGACCAGCAAAGGTTGTTGGCGGAGTTGAGCGAAAAAGTGATTGTTCCTGCGGAAGCAAAGGCAAAAGAGCTAGCGCGGAAGTAACAGGCGGTAAAACACGAACAGGCGGAACTTTGTGCCGTCCCCGGGGGACTCGGGATTTATCACAATACTTACCCAAGACTCATAGCCTGCCCTGAGCATAGCCGAAGGGTCCTGGGCTACGTTTGTGACGCGCTTCGCGCTCCGGGCGATGGCTATGCGAACCGTAGGTCCTTCGACTCCTCGCTCCGCTCGTCGCTCAGGATGACAAAGCGAAAAGCGAATGGCGAAAGGCGGCCTCTTACGCTTCGCGTAGCGCTCTCGTGATCGGCATTCTTGAGGCGCGGAAGGCCGGTAGCAGTCCGCCGACGAATCCCATCAGCACGGCAAAGCTAAGCCCGATAATCAGCAACGTTGGTGTGACCTTGAAGGCGAACGCGAGTTCGCTGAAGGAGTTGGTCCCGGTTGCGGCGGTGTAGCCGTTCATCGGCAAAGCTATCAGGCAACCCAGCACGCCACCGATAATAGCGAGCAGCACCGATTCCATCACAAAGGAAAACAGGATGCTGAAGCGCGAAAAGCCCAGGGCGCGCAGCGTCCCTATTTCGCGCGTACGCTGCGAAACGATGGCATACATGGTATTCATCGCGCCAAACACCGCGCCGATGCCCATCACGATGGCGACGAACGACGCCAGAGCGATGAGCACAGTGGCCGTACTGCCGGCCAGATTCTCGTAGTACTTTCGCTCCGAGTCCGCCTGCACCTGGACCTGCGGATTGCCGCGAATGTCTTTGTCGAAGGACGCCAGCACGGTCGGATTCGTAAGCCGCACGGTCAGCGACTCGCATCCGCCGTTGCGGCCGATGGCCGGCGCCATGGCGTCGTAATCGCCCCAGATCTCGCTCTCGAACGAGCTGTCATCGGCGGTGAACAGCCCTACCACTTTCCAGTTCTTGCGCTGCATGCTGATGGTAGATCCAACGTCCACGCCGCTTACCCGGTCGGCGATTTTCTTGCCGACAATTACCTCGAACAGGCCGGGGGTGAACATCCTGCCTTCGGCAATCTTGATGTTATTGCGCACCTTGAAAGCGGTCGGAGTCACGCCTCGGAAGGTAATGTTGATCGGGATGTTGGTGTCTTTCTTGGGGCGCGTAGTGATGACGACGACTTCGCAGGAAGCCATCGGCTTGCCGTCAGCACCGCGGGCGACCCGCGGATCGACCGCGATCAGGTTGGCATTGCCAATGTCGATCCACGAGGTCAGTTCCGACATCGAACCACGCTGGGTCACGATGGCATTGTTGTCGGAGCCGGTGGAACTCAAGGCGATGTTGAATCCGCGGGCCATGGACAGGATCGTCACAAATGCCGCCACCACCAGAGCGATGCCGAAGATCGCCAGCAGGGTGACCTTCCAGCGGGAGCGGAGATTGCGAACGTTGTAGGAAATTGGGAGAGCCATAGGAAATCCTTGAGTTAAGCAGTCAGCATTCAGCAATCAGCATTCAGCCAAGCCGGATGGCTAGGAAGCCGTTGCGCTCACCTTGAATGGCCACGCCATTTCGGATAAGCCGAATAGAGCTACGCCACAGGCTGAGTGCTGACTGCTCGCTATTCACACCTGCCTCAACACTTCCGTGATCCTCGCGCGATATGCCAGCAGCGCGGGGACCAGTCCAGCCAGCAGCCCCAGCAGCAACGCAACGCCTAGTCCGTAGGAAACAATTTTGGGCGACAACCCCAATCCCGGGAATTGACGCACAACGTCGCCGACGCCAAAAGGAATGTTGGGCAGCGCATGGATCGCGCCGGCGGCGAAGAGCAGGCCAAGCGCGCCACCCATGACTCCCAACAGCAGGGCTTCGATGAGAATCAACGCCATGACCAAGCCGCTGGGGAATCCCAGCGTCTTAAGCACGCCAATTTCCTGCTGGCGTTCACGCACCGCGATGCTCATCGTGTTGGCAGTTACCAGAAGAATGGTGAAGGCGACGGCCAGCCCGATACCATTGAGCAGCAATGCGAGATTTCCAGCCATAGCAATGAAGCTGGCGCGAAACGCCTGCTCGGTCTCCGTCTTGGTTTGTGTGTCGCTGTTCTCAAATTCACCGTCGATGGCCTTGCTGATACGGCCTGCGTTCGCGGGATCGTCAATCAACTCCGTCAGCGTGCCGATGCCGACTCTCTGCCCAGTGGCTTCGTAGAGATACTTGTAATTGAAATACATCGAGGTCAGATCGGTGGCGGGATACTTCACCATGTCGGTGTCGAAGATCCCGTCGATCACAAAGTCGAAGGGCTTGCCCACGCGGTAAGGGGGGATGAAGCTTTCCAACTGAAAATGGTCGCCAACCTTCCAGCCCCATCTTTCAGCGGTCTTTCGGCCTACGATGCACCCTCGTCCATCGTGAAACCACGCCTGCTTCTGGTCTTCCGGCAGCATGATCTCGGGATAAATTTGCAGGAATGCTTCTGGCTCGACTGCGAGGTTGGGGAAAAAGTACTTGAAGTCGCCGCGATATATGCCGCCAAACCAGGTAACTATGGTCGTGTTTTGCACGCCCGGGATGGCGGCGATCTTGTTCTTGTAGGAGTTAGGCAGGTTGAAGACCAGGCTCACATAATGACGGGTGACCAGGCGCGAGGCGTTCCCCAGATGCAAGCCATAGTTCACCGCATCCACCACCGTCTGCAACGTGCAGATCAGGAAGATGCAGACCGCCATCGCCAGCACGGTGCTGAGCGTGCGGAGCCAGTTCTTGCGAAGATGCTTGAGAATGAGCGGTGCGAATTTCATCAGGCGGTCAACACTCCCTTGTCAAGATGCCGCTGGATGTGGGCGCGCTCCGCAGCACGGGGATCATGGGTCACCATCACGATGGTCTTGCCGAAATCTTTATTGAAGGTTTGCATCAGGTCGAGAATTTCTTCTGCGCTCTGATGGTCGAGGTCGCCGGTGGGCTCGTCCGCAACCAGCACCGTCGGATCGGTGACCACGGCGCGGGCGATGGCGACGCGCTGCTCCTGTCCACCCGAGAGCTGGCGGGGATAATGCTTGTAGCGGTCGGACAATCCCACGATGCGCAGCGCGGTCATGGCGCGTTCGCGGCGCTCGCGCTTGGACAGGGAAGTGAGCAGCAACGGCAGCTCGACATTCTCCACCGCGTTCAGCACCGGAATGAGGTTGTAGAACTGGAAGATAAAGCCGACGTTGCGGCTGCGCCATTTGGCGAGCTCACCTTCCGACAGCGGGCCAAGATCGGTTCCGGCGACCACGACGCGGCCTGAAGTAGCGCGGTCAATTCCCGCGATCAGGTTCAGCAGGGTAGTCTTGCCCGAGCCGGACGGGCCCATGAGCGCCAGGAATTCGCCTTGCGGCACCTCCAGATTCAGGCCGTCCAGCACCTTGATCTGCATACTGTCGCGTTGGTAAAACTTGCGAACATCCTGGACGCTGACCGCGGTAGTCGTGGTCGCCACTTCGGTTGCACTCATGATCGCTCCAATGTCTGTAATCAAGTCTTAGGTGATGCTTTGGCCAGTGCCTCGCCGCGAGCCCGCATTTTCCCAAAACCGGAAACGTACCACAGCGCGTTTCCGTGACTTCTGCGGGCCGTAAGCCTGCCGGACGCCCTTTGGGTCACCTGAAGGCATATCGTCGATCCTGGAGCCTCCTAGAGCCTCAAGCGACCACCTAGGGCCAGCATAGCTACCGCCAGATGGTGGTGTATAGCTAGAGAATATATAGCACCTAGATGCCAGTACTCAGATTCCTTGTTGTTTCGCAAGTCCCTGATTTGTTGTCATCACGAACGGACCTTAGGCCGTGAGGGATCTACTGTTACCCCAACCGAAGTTCCTAGTCGAAAGAAAGCAGATTCCTCGCTTCGCTCGTAATGACAAGTCAAGAAGACAACTCCGAACCGCCACTACTCGCCGCTAGCTCTTCACCTTCACCGAATCGCCATCCTTCAGCTTCTCCGGTGGATTGCTGACCAACGTCTCTGACCCCACCAACCCGCTGGTGACGATAACCCCGCCGCGCAGGTCAGCCCCCGTCACGACCGGGAGCTGATGGACCTTATTTTCCTCAATCTGGAACACGACTGACTTGCCGTCACGGGTAACGATCGCGTCTTTCGGAATGGTCACGATACGCTTGGGCGCGGCCGCTGTTTTTTCCGGCTGCTTCTGCGGCTGCAAGAACGTGACATTGCAGCTCATTTCCGGCTTCAGGTACTTGTCCTTGTCCAGGATCGAAGTCTTTACCGTCACCGTCGCCTTGGTCCGGTCAGCGGTCGGAATGACCTGGCGCAGCACTCCCTTGTAAGTGTGATCGGGAATGGCCTGCACCGTAATTTCTGCCGGCTGGCCCGACCGAAGCTGTGCGACGTTGGCCTCGTTTACGTCTACTTCCGCTTCCAGCGAATTCATGTCAGCAATGGCGACGATGGCGCCCGACGAGGTCGAGATATTCACGCCCGGAGGAATGGGCGCCACGCTCTCGCCCGCCTCGGTCATCTTCTTTACCACAATGCCAGCGAAGGGTGCGCGAATGGTGGTGAAGTCGTAGTTAGCCTGCTGGACCTGCAAGGCTGCCTTGTCCTGCTCGATAGTGGCCGCCGCCAATGCGACCTTGGCTTTGGCGGTGTCGAGCGCATCCTGCGACACCACCTTGTCGGCGAACAGCCCCTGCTGCAAACGCTCCTGGCGCTGCGCCTCCGCCAGGTCGGCTTTGGCCCATTCGATATCGGCCTTGGCTTTGGCAATGGCGGCCACATAGTCCTCGTTCTCCAGCGTGGCCAGGACATCGCCTTCCTTCACGATGCTGCCTTCTTCCACCAGCAGGCGGGAGATGCGTCCCTGGATCTTTGACGACACCACCGATTGCCGGCGCGCCACCAGGTAACCGGAGGCGGTCAGAATCGGCGTGCCCGCCAGTGGCCCGGTGCTGCTCTGCACGCTAGGCTGGACGGTTTGGACCTCGACGGCGCCGAAGGCCGGCCGCGCCCGTACGAAATACAGAGCGCCAGCGGCGACGACGGCAAGAAGAAGCAAGATGACGAGCCAGCGCCATCTTCCCCGGCGCGGTGCGTCCCGCTCGATCTTCAGCGACGCGAGTTCGTCTTTGAGGTCCCGCATAAACGGTGGTCTAACTTCCCTTGGGTGTGCTACTAGCATCGCATTCTTGCCGCAACTTTGGAAGGGCACGACCGCTGTTTACTACGGTCGGGAGTCGGTTTAGGTTCCTGAATTTTCCCACCACTCCAACCTGACAGGGAAGATTGTCACCTAGTCGTGCGACGGGGTGCCAGTGTGGAATGTCAACCTTTGCGGATGACAAATGTCATGCGGGTGGATAGCCAATCCCAAAGGGGAAACCTTGACTCTTAACGATGGGTTATTTCTGCGCTACCTGATTGAAATTGCCGGCGTTTCGTTCTTGCTGCCCATGGTGCTGTAGTCTCGGGTGGTGCTTGCCGAGGAAATCTTTGATGTCGGGCCAGAATTCCGTCAGGATATTCCACTCTGCGATCCCGCCAAGATTGGCGAGAGCGTTCTCGACTGTGCCTGACACGGTTTCATTGCGATAGGGAATGTACGCATTGGAGATGGCAGCCTGCACAAATTGGCTGAGGATGAGCGAGCTGTTGAACACATAGTGGCCAGAGTCACTACGGCCAATGATGACCCGGCTGGCGGCATAAGCAAGACGATTGGAGATGTCGTTCTGGTGCGAAGGGAAATACCGCGGATCCTGGTGCAGCAACGCCGGGAACAGAAAGCCTGAGAAGAACGCTCCCGCTTCCGATCCCGCCACCGATGCGCCGAACCGTTTGCCATAGCCTTCCATTCCACCGCCGAAGCGCGGGTAGGCGCCTGTGGCTTGCGAATAGAGCGAATCGGACAGCACATCCATCAACATGCCGCCGGAATGGCTGCGCTGCAGAAACAGGTCAAACTTCTGCCGGCTGGTGAGCGGCACATAGGAATGCGCGTCGGGCAGCGGTCTTCCGGGGACGAAGTTGCGCCCCATTTTCACCAGATTTTCATGGGTGAATGCCGACTTGATGGCAGCCGCACTGAAATCGAGACGCTCGAACGCATTGCTGCTCTCAACCGCCGGGTTGGCTTTCACGGCTAGAAGCTGCGTGCATGCGATCTGCGGCGACTGCGGCTGGGTGGCCTCTTCCAGCGTGCTGTCCTGCGGAAGACCGAGAACGAACGGGGAGCGCTCCAGTTCAAAATCCCCCGCTGGAAGATTGAGATCGGAGGTAATCGGTTCAGTGTCTAAGTAATGTGAAGTCGCCAGCTGCGACTCGACCTCCGGCGCACGCGAAGCCAGCTTGGGCAAATGCTGCGCATATAACGGCGAACAGCACAAACCCAACCACACGCAGCAGACCACCCCGCTGGCTTTCATACTCGGCCCACACCTTTGTGACTTACTTGCTTGTGACTTACTTGCTAAGGATATGAAGCCATTGTCGGGTGAAAGGGTGGCCGTTTCAAGCGTTAAATTAACGTGGAAGCGGGTTGCAGGCTGCTAAGATCTACTCGCTCGTAACATTCCGGGATTTTCAGCAGACCCATTCACGGGAATGGAATCAACCGCGGAGACACGGAGAAAACTTGCGAGAAACCCAAACTCCGCATCCTCCGTACCCCCGTGGTGAATGATTTTCGAGGGAGTGGGGCGTCCGCGAAGAATTTTCACCCCCTCTCTTGCTGGTCGGACGTGGAGTCGAACCCGAAACAGGCAGACGGAGATGGTGTCTGCGGTATGATGTAAAAATGTTCCTGCGACTAAGGTTCACCGCCGCCATCATGGCAATGCTCGTGTTCACTGGCTTGATCGCATGCAAGCCCAAGCCGAAAACCACGCCCGAAGTCGTGCGGGTCTTGCGCAATCTCAACTCCCCCTACGGCAGCGAAATGGATCGCAGGATAGTGGAGTTTCAAATTACCAATCCGCGCTTGCAGTCGGGCAAGCCCATCGTCATAGAGACCGTCGAGATGCGCGATTATCCCGATCTGCTGAAGAACCATCTCGGGAAGGACATCAATGCCGATGTAATCATTCTCGATGCTCCGACGGACGCCGACCTCAATCCCAGCGTGAAAGCCGATATGCCGCACGCAGTGAACATCTGCTCGGCCGTGAAGGCTTGTCCGGCTGAAGTTCCGGCGCTGGTTCCCTCCTCCGACTCCGCCGATAGCAAGGAAGCGGCGCAGATGTTTGTTGACGCGCTGCAGAAACAACAGTAGGGCGCGCAATTTGGCGCCGGTGCGGTTTGAATCTTGAGTCTACTTCTCCGGCTCAAAGAACTTGAGTGACTCTGGGCACTGGTGGGCGAGCTCAGCCGCTGCCAGCAACTTGAGGTTAGGACTTGCGCCAATGAACAGCCCGCATTTCGGGCAGTACGATTCGATCACGTGCGACCTTCGCAGGTTCGGGACATGCTCGAAATCAAGGCGCCGGGGAGACGATTCGTTCTCTGCCATTCGAGCAGCCCGTTGTCAGCTTAGCTGGGGCGAAGTTTAAGGCCGCTGACCACGATTGTCTATCTGAAATCGGGCCAAGCAACCGAGATGATCGTTACCGGCTAGGCGCCGTCGGCTGCGGTGCGGGCGCAGGTGATTTCTGCTGCATCGGGGCCGACTTCGTGGGCGCGGGTCGCGAGCCTTCCAATACCGACCCGCTACGGTTCGCATGGCGGGTCGCGAATACCGAAAGCGTGATGGACGTGACCATGAACATGATAGCCGCCCAAGTGGTAGCTTTCGAGAGCACGGTTGCTGCCGTGCGAGTACCGAAGGCGGTCTGGCTGCCCATGCCTCCGAAGGCGGCGGCGATGTCAGCACTCTGCCCGCTTTGCAGCAGCACCACAATGATCAGGAACAGACAAACAACGATGTGAATCACGGTGATCAGGACAACCATGTAGTTCTCAATCCTCGCGTCCGGCGGTCGCGCAAATCTACGCTGAACTGCGCCGGCATCGGCAATATCGTAACTCTTTACGTTGCTTACAACTTGGGTGAGGCATGGTGCGGAAGGGGGGACTTGAACCCCCATGCCTTTCGGCGCCACCCCCTCAAGATGGTGTGTCTGCCAATTTCACCACTTCCGCACACCCGACCGGATGCGGCGAGCATCACGGGCTCCAAGCAGAAACGTAGAGGCAATTAAGTATAGCAAAGACAAAGGGTGCGGCGAAGCGTGGGGCTTTGCCTGGCTGAAGTCGAGGCCCGCGCTCGCAAATGCGAGAGCGCACTTCCAACCCCGTTTCCCGCAGCATGCATCGGACCGAGGACTTCAGTCCGAGTGTTCATGGGCCTGCGGCCCACCCAAGAAGATGAAAATCGGCTAGGCCAATCGTACGATAGCTGAGGCGTGGAACGGTAAAGGCCGTCTCCGCTCTGGATGACTTGAGGCCGTGTCCGAGTCTGGCCTGGAAGATGCGTTTTGAACCGATGAGTGTGCGCTGCTCATCCCGCCCGGCGGGAGGGGCAGTAGCGCGTGACAGTGCGTAATGTCTGAGGCCGCACCTTCTACCCTTCCCCGCCAGGAGGAAGCTATGGGATATAAGGTAGCGGGCATCGACGTACATAAGAAAGTGCTGATGGTGGTGGTGTGCCAAGTCGGCGCGGAGCAAGAGCCGGAACGCCGCCGATTTGGAACCACTCACAGCGAATTGCAGCGCTTGTCCCTTTGGCTGCGGCAGCAAGCGGTGGACGAAGCCGTGATGGAATCGACCGCGCAGTACTGGAAGCCGGTGTGGTACGAGTTGGAGCCGTACCTGCGTTTGCAACTGGCGCAGGCCTACTCCAATCGCGCTCCACGTGGCCGTAAGCATGATTTTAAAGACGCCGAACGGCTGGTGCGGCGGCTGGTAGCCAACGAGTTAGATCTCAGCTTCGTACCCAGCGGCGAGCAGCGCACGTGGCGAACCCTGACCCGGATGAAAGTGCAGCTCAGCCGCGAGCAGTCGCGACTGCATAGTCAACTGGAGTGTCTGCTGGAGGAAATGGGGATCAAGCTGTCCAGCGTGATCAGCGATCTGCTGGGGGTCAGCGGCTATCGTATCCTGCGGGCTTTGGCTGACGGCCAGACCGACCCGGCGAAGCTGGCGGCCTTGGGCGATGAGCGGCTGCGCTGTAGCCAGGCCCAACTCATCGATGCTTTGAGCGGCCATCCCCTGCCCCTGCATCTCCAACTGCTGGGCCTTTATCTGGACCGCTACCAAATGATGGCCAAACAGATCGAGCAGCTCAACCGCATGATCGCCGAGGCCATGCAGGCGGAGCCGGCAGCAGCGGCAGCGGTGCTTCGCCTGGCCGAGGTTCCCGGCTTCGGAGCCGACTCGGCGCAGCAGGTGATCGCCGAAGTGGGCGCGCAGGCCAGCACCTTTGCCTCGGCCGCCAACTTGACCTCGTGGGTGGGGACCTGCCCCGGACAACAGGAAAGCGCCGAGCAGAACCACAGTAGTCGCTGCGCCAAAGGCAATCGCTACCTGCGTCGCATCCTGAATCAGGCAGCGCATGCGGCGGTGAAGAAGAACGGCAGTCATTTTCAGGCGGTGTTCCGTCGCCTGCTGCCCCGCCTGGGCTACAAGGCCGCGATCTGGGCCGTCGCTCATCGCCTCTGTCGGCTGGTGTGGAAAATCCTGCATGAGGGAGTGCAATTCGTAGAGCAAGGCAGCGACCCTGATCCCCGCAAGAAACACCAACGCGCCCTGAAACTGCTGCGCCTGCTACGCCAGCTTGGTTATGAAGTGGAGGCCAAACCGGCCCCCGTAACTTAGCCGCAGCTACGGGGTGATTTTCGACAGGGCTGGTGTGGAAAATCCTGCATGAGGGAGTGCAATTCGTAGAGCAAGGCAGCGACCCTGATCCCCGCAAGAAACACCAACGCGCCCTGAAACTGCTGCGCCTGCTACGCCAGCTTGGTTATGAAGTGGAGGCCAAACCGGCCCCCGTAAACTTAGCCGCAGCTACGGGGTGATTTTCGACAGTGGGCCGTCGCTCATCGCCTCTGTCGGCTGGTGTGGAAAATCCTGCATGAGGGAGTGCAATTCGTAGAGCAAGGCAGCGACCCTGATCCCCGCAAGAAACACCAACGCGCCCTGAAACTGCTGCGCCTGCTACGCCAGCTTGGTTATGAAGTGGAGGCCAAACCGGCCCCCGTAAACTTAGCCGCAGCTACGGGGTGATTTTCGACAGGGCTACAAGGCCGCGATCTGGGCCGTCGCTCATCGCCTCTGTCGGCTGGTGTGGAAAATCCTGCATGAGGGAGTGCAATTCGTAGAGCAAGGCAGCGACCCTGATCCCCGCAAGAAACACCAACGCGCCCTGAAACTGCTGCGCCTGCTACGCCAGCTTGGTTATGAAGTGG
The DNA here is from genome assembly GCA_963794545.1 of uncultured Acidobacteriaceae bacterium. Taxonomy (GTDB): domain Bacteria; phylum Acidobacteriota; class Terriglobia; order Terriglobales; family Acidobacteriaceae; genus Bog-257. Next base: position 1,389,269 of record CAWCEH010000002.1, on the reverse strand, counting down.
AGGCCAAACCGGCCCCCGTAAACTTAGCCGCAGCTACGGGGTGATTTTCGACAGGGCTACAAGGCCGCGATCTGGGCCGTCGCTCATCGCCTCTGTCGGCTGGTGTGGAAAATCCTGCATGAGGGAGTGCAATTCGTAGAGCAAGGCAGCGACCCTGATCCCCGCAAGAAACACCAACGCGCCCTGAAACTGCTGCGCCTGCTACGCCAGCTTGGTTATGAAGTGGAGGCCAAACCGGCCCCCGTAAACTTAGCCGCAGCTACGGGGTGATTTTCGACAGGGCTGGTGTGGAAAATCCTGCATGAGGGAGTGCAATTCGTAGAGCAAGGCAGCGACCCTGATCCCCGCAAGAAACACCAACGCGCCCTGAAACTGCTGCGCCTGCTACGCCAGCTTGGTTATGAAGTGGAGGCCAAACCGGCCCCCGTAAACTTAGCCGCAGCTACGGGGTGATTTTCGACAGAGCGGAGGGCCTGCTTTTCAGCCGTCACGACTCAGCGGTCAGTCGATGAAGGCTGCGATCCTGAGGGAGGACGCGACTAACAGATCGCGTCCGAGTCGAACGCCCCTTTCATTTCGCCGGCGCGTAGAAGTAGTAATCGGCGCTGTAGGTGCTCTTTACCTCGAGGCTCTGCTTCGACGCGTTGCAATCGGCTCCTGGTGGCGGCAGCCCGCCCTTGGTGTTAATGCGCTGGACACTGGTGACACGGCTGAGCACGCCATCCCCGGAATGACCGGCGATGGTCACCAGCAACCAGGGAATTGAATCCGCATCTGGCGAATTCACCCGGGCCACTGCCTTACCCGTAACTTCACTTCCATCATTGTCCTTCCAAGTGGGTCCGGCGTAGTGTCGGCCGATGACCGCTCCTTGCTGGTCATGAAGCTCTGCTTCCGGAGCCTTCAAGGCCCAGGCGAACTTGCCGTCCGTTCCTGGCTGGCACACATATATCTGTGAGCCCGAGGCGTGCGCCTGCAGGACAACTTCCTCGCTGGCAGGGGCTTTGAGCTTGTCGGGCACATCGGGGCGCGAGATGCCTTGCCCGCTTGCCTGTGTAGCGATTCCGATCAAAACGGCGATTTGCAGCAATCTCGTAATCACGCGCAGAAGTTTAACACTGTCGCAGGGGAATGCATCCGCCCGGAAGGATAGGACTACGTCTGAAGCGTTGGGCTAAGGTCCTTCATCCCACGCTGTGGGACTCAGGTCCGAACTGTCATTCCGAGCAGGGACCTCGGTCTTCAAGATTGTCATCCCGAGCGACGAGCGCAGCCCCCAGCGCCGCGCTGGGCTAAACTGAGGCGCCCTTCGACTCTGGAATTACATTAGCTTGCTATACCGCGGCGCGTTTTCCCGTACCCAGCGCCTCCAGCACATCCACGGCGCAGGAGTAGCGTCCGAAGGGCGCGGCAATCTGCGCTCCCTGCACCATGTGGCGGACCGCGGCGAGCATGTCGCGGGCGATGGCCACGCCCTCGGCGCGGGCAGCGTCCACCGTGGTCGCCTTCGCCATGCGTTCGAAGATCTCGTCCGGGATGGAAACCCGCAGCTCATTCTTCATGAACTCGGCATTGCGGGTGCTGGTAAGCGGCCAGATGCCTGCCACCACCGGCACGCGGCAGTGCTCGATTCTGCGCAGAAACTCTTCCAGCAGCCGAATATCGAACACGGGCTGGGTGACGGCCAATTCCGCGCCCGCCTCAACCTTGAATTGGAAGCGGCGGATTTCCTCGTCAATGTTGGGGCTACCGGGATTGGCGCCCACGGCAATTACGAACTTCGTCGATGCGCCGATGGGATTGCCGCCAATGTCCAGCCCGCGGTTCAGGTTATGGACGATGTTTACTAAGCCAATGGCGTCCACATCGAAGACCGCCGTAGCGTCAGGGTAATCGCCCATCTTCGGAGGATCGCCGGTGATGCAGATCAGGTTGCGGATGCCCACCGCGCTTGCGCCGAGCAAGTCCGACTGAATCCCCAGCACATTGCGGTCGCGGCAGGTGTAGTGCAGAATCGGTTCGATCCCGACCTGCTGCTGCACCAGCAAGCAGAGCGCCTGGTTGCTCATGCGCGCCGAGGCGCGAGGGCTGTCCGGGATATTCACACCGTCCACGCCAACCGATTTCAGGAACCGCGCTCCTTCAATCTCCCGGCTTCCATCGGTGCCCCTCGGCGGAACAATCTCCACCATGGTGACGAACTCGCCGTCGGCGATCTTGCGTCCCAGTTGCGAACGCTCTCTGAGCGGGGGCACCTCGACCGGCTGGGCCTTGGCAGGCGCAGCCGGCTTGCGAGCCATCGTGCCGCCGGAGACCGCGCGCAGAAACGCCTTCATGACGTGGATATGGTCGGGCGTGGTACCGCAGCAACCACCTATGAGGCGTACACCGACATCCACAAATCTGCGGGCGAATTCCGCCATGTACTCGGGCGAGCAGAGATAGATGTTGCGCCCTTCCACCGAGCGCGGCATGCCGGCATTGGGCTGCGCCGAGAGCGGTGCGGTGGTGACGGCGCGCACCCGCTCGATCGCGTCCAGCATGGCCACCGGACCGACGCTGCAGTTGCATCCCACGACGTCGGCGCCCCAGGCTTCGATCTGCGGACCGTAGTGCTCGGGGGCCGATCCATCGAGGCAATTCCCGTCTTCGTCGATGGTGACCTGGGCCACGATGGGCAATTTAGGATTCACTTCCCGGGCTGCCAGGATCGCCTGATGCAGTTCCTCCAGGTAGCCGAAGGTCTCTAGGATCAGTAGATCGACTCCTTCTTCGTTAAGGGCCGCGATCTGTTCGCGAAAGGCCGCCCGCGCCTCCTCGAGCGAAACCTTGCCCAGCGGCTCAATGCGTACTCCCAGAGGCCCCACAGCGCCGGCGACCATGGCATCGAAGCTCTTCGCTGCCTCCCGAGCCAGGCGGGCGCCCTGGCGATTCACGTCGATCAACTTGTCGACGCATCCGTGCTTGGACAAACGAAACGAATTCGCGCCAAAAGTGTTTGTTTCAATGATGTCCGCTCCGGCATGGAGATATTCCTGATGGATACCGCGGATGAGGTCGGGCTGCGAAACGTTAAGCTCGTCGTAGCAGCGATTGATGAAAATGCCCTTGGCGTACAGCAAGGTGCCCATGGCGCCATCGCATAAGACAGCGCCCTTCTGCAATCGCGAAATGAGGTCCGTAGTCATGAATATTGTGGTGGCTGAAGTGCCAAGCTTGATTGAACTTTATCGCAAACCGCGGGAATTCGCCATCGTCCGCACACCCGAAGGATCCCTCGCGCTCTGTTATAATTCAGCGGATTCCAACATATCATCTCAATTCATCATGATGTCCGGGGTAAACGCTTGAAGCGGGTTTCAGTCCTTGTCCTCACCTTGCTAATCGTTGTGTTTATTACCTCTTGCGGCGGGAGCAGCAGTTCCACGACTCCGCCCAGCAAGGTCTCGCATCGCGCTTTCGTCAGCAATAACTATTCGGGCAACTTGCAAATCATGGATACCCAAAACGACACGACGCCCTTCACCGCGCAGACCACGAGCTCTACAGGCCAGATCATACCCGGCGTTCCAGTCACGATAACGGTAGGAACTTCGTTGACATTCGAGGTAGAAGCCCCCAGCTTCGCCACGACGCTGGTTTATGACCAGAATGCCAATGAAATCTTCTTCGTGGATAACACCACGGAAACGACCAACGGCAGCATCACTCTCCCGGACTTTGCGGGAATGGCACTTTTCTCCCCAGACAGTAGCACGGTGTACGTACCGGTGCGCAACCAAGCCATCACCGGAGCACGTAATGGTGCAGTGGAGGCCATCACTGTCTCCTCTTCCACGGTCACCGCGGCTGTCAGCGCAACCTATGCCGTCCCTTCGGCTCGGTATATCGCCCTCAGTCCCAGCGGGCAGTATTTGCTCGTGTTCGCCGACGATTCGGACTCGGTTTTCCTGATCGACTTGAAAGCTACTACGGTCGTCCCGGTGGAGATTCCTGGTTTCGCCCGGCCGGTCAATGCGTTTTTCAATGGCGACAGCAATACCGCTTACGTGATCAGTTGCGGCGTTGAGTGCGGCTCGACTTTGGGCGCATCCGTAGCGCAGCTCGACATTCCGTCGCAAACCATCAAGGCGACGGTGCCGGTCGGAGGCGCCAGCGTCGGCCTGCTCAACAACGGAACTTTGTACGTAGCCGGAAATCCCGGTCCGGCCGGAACCTACGATGCGGTGACGGTCAGCACCATGTCTCGTGTCACCACGAATTCGGTGGCGATCGGCGACGGTTACCACAGCAGCATGGCGTTGTCCACCAACAACAAACTCTACATCGGCGCCAGCACCTGCAGTAATCAGACCACGGGATGTCTGTCTGTGGTCAATGTCGCCAACAACACCGCCGATGCGCCGCTGCCGCCCAGAGGGAATGTGACCAGCATGCTCGCGGTTTCTGGGCGAAACATAGTGTATGTGATCGAAGGAGGGTACCAGGTGATTTACGACACGACTACCGATACTCCCCAACAAACCCAGGTCATATTCTCAGGAGCACTCTACGGGATCGTGCAAGTCGATCAGTAGCTGGCCCAGGCCTAGTTTCAAAGGAGGCAAACATGCGGTTCATGCTCAAGGCGTTGATGGACACCGAACGCGCTAACGTTCTGGCGAAAGCCGGAACTCTTGGTTCAACCATTCAGAAAATCGTGAACGAACTCAAGCCGGAGGCGGCGTATTTCACCGACGATCACGGTATGCGCACTGCCTACATTTTCTTTGATATGAAGGAAAATTCCGAGGTTCCCGCAATTGCGGAGCCGTGGTTCCTGGCCCTGAACGCACATGTGGAATTTCACGCGGTGATGGTGCCACAGGACCTCGAAAAGGCCGCACCCGGTATTGCCAAGGCCGCAAAAGCATTCGGCTAAGGGCGATTCCTGGAAACTGCTCACTATCCCCTAATCAAGGTGAGGAGCAGTAGAACACAAGAAAGCCCTTTTAGGTGAATATGGAAAAGCGAACGAAAAGGGCCAGTTTGGCGTAGCCAAGGCGGCCGAGAGGAGCGTATAGGATACGGAATAGGCCAACCTGCCCTGCAAACACGGGGCGGGCCAGGGTGCCTTATCCAACAACATGCCCGGGGACTCCCCAGCAGGAGAAAAAAGAGTGGAAGTGTATCTAAACGCCTGAACCGGTGGTTCATCCTTTTTTAGGAGCAGATGCAACAAGATAGATGGTTCCTAAATCAATTTCGGGAAGATGATGTTCTACAAGTGGGGGCACGACACACGTTTTGCAGCGATAATTAATAGCTACTCTGGTGAATGACGCGAAAGGTGGTACACGAATCTTTGCTTCGAATACAGGTAGTGCTTGCATCGGCAGTATTCGTTGGAAGTCGTAATTAAGTTCAGAAGCCCTCTCTCCTTCTACCCGCTTGAAGCCGTCTGGCTCCTTAACAAACGTGCACCCGTCACAAATCTGAAAGGACACGAAACCGTCATTTGCCACGGCTTGAGTCATATTCATAACAGTGAAGCGAACGGTGATATTGCCCTGCAAGTCGCGGGGTAAGGATGTTGTGCGGATTGGAGTATCGGGGTCAGGGTTCTCAAACGAGAACTGCAGTTCTGCCTTGGGGGGATTTAGTGCTTGTTCTGTCGAGTGCAGCTCCGCTTGCAACTCTGCCGCCTGCTTTTGAAGTGCCTCAGTTGCGGCTTGAGTTTGAAGCTTTGCTACCTTATCGCTGAGTTGATTGAACTGTTTCAAAAACTGCTGACGACTGCTGTCCTGCCCCTGAAGGAATTGCGCCGCATTCTTTTGCTGAGTTTCGTTGGCTTGCTTGACCGCATCCTTAAGCCCACTTATCTGGCCGGTATCCCCTTCATGCTGCTTATCAGTTTCATACTGATTCACAACGACAATTATTGATGCTACAAGCAATATCGCGGACATCACCACGCGCGTGTCAGACTCTTTTTAGCTAGAAAGTCTTCCCAAACGCCAGCAGCTGCAAGAACAATCACGGTGATGACTGCGCCGTACTCTACAACCTTCGAGAACATGGAGGGCCAGATTCCTGTAGATAACCACCTTGTCAGATTATCCAGAAAGTTCATACTGAAGGCAAGGCCGCGTACCCGAGTCCAGCGAGTTGGGTCGGAGGCGTCCGACGCCGGGGGAGGCAATAAGGGAGAAGGTGACACCCTTTCACTAGCCACTGCTCCTACGGCTCCAGCTTCAGGTGGTGCACACCCGCTCGCTGCACTGCGGCCGACGAGAACGGCAACGCAAACGTGCGCCCGTGATAGTAGGCATCCCATTGATCGTTGTAGTGCTCATCGAAGACATTCCCGGACTGGCCATTCACGATATTCAGGGTTGAGTTGTCGAGGTCCGAGAAATCAACCGTGAGACGCTCGGATGGGCCGAAGTGGGTACTCACCTGCTTAACCGTTAGACCGTCTCCTGATAACGGTTGCGGGCCGGGACCTGCGCCACGCTTGAGGATGGGGAAGCTGCTCCAGAAGGGATGCTTGATGTCCACGCGATGAACGCGGCCCCACCTCCACATCGCAAGCACACTCGGCGCTTCCGCATCGCTCACGGCCCCCTCGACGGCGGCTGTCAATAACGCTTCGTAGCTGGCGTAGCTTTCCGGCAGCCAGCGTGCAGGTTGATGAGACAGGATGTTCTCCAGCCATACCGGACTCATGAACCAGTTGTACTGCTTCCAATCGTCTCCCAGCTTCGGCTTGAGCAGCAACTCCTCCAGCTTCTTACGCGAGAAATACGCCACCGTCGGCGCCGCCGAGTCGATGCTCATAGTGCCGTCCCAATTCCGCATCAGGTCGGCGGCCGACTTGGCGCGCTGCGATGCGCTCGATGTGTGATCGACGGCGTAAACGAAGCGCTCGGCGCAGAAGCGATCAAATGCCGAAACAATGTCAGTCTGGATCGCCAGCATGTCCGGCGGAGTGAACTTCTTGTTCGCATTCAGCAGTCTGTAGATGCGCTCCGTCCGGTAGGGAGAGCCCCACTCGAGGCTGAGCGTATAGGGATACCCATCAGGCGTGACGCGACCGTTGGCCGTGGCGATGATGCCCGAGGTCGGGTCGTATACGCTGGGAAGCTTGTCGTACGGAATATAACCGGTCCACTCGTGCGAGTCGTCATCACCGGGCACGGGAACCGATCCATCGCCGGCTGCGCGGATGGGGATCAACCCCGTCGCCTGGTAACCGATATGCCCATCCACATCCGCGTAAACTACATTCTGGGCAGGCGTACCAAATTGCGAGAACGCCGCGCGAAATTCCTGCCAGTTCTTCGCCGAATCCAGGTTAAAGAACGTAGTGCGTAACGCCCGCGGGTCGTAGATGATCCACTTGAGAGCCAGCTTGCGCTTCTCTCCCGGAATAAGGTCGCTGATGATCGGACCGTGCCGGGTGATCTCGACATCCACGTTCACCTCAGGCTTGCCCTTCACGCGGATGATCTCTTTGCGGTGTTCCGGCTGCGCCCAACCTCCCGGCGTCAAGTATTCGCCCTTGTCGTTGAACTTCTCGATGTAGAGGTCTTCAACGTTGGGACCGAGATTGGTGAAGCCCCACGCGATATAGCGATTGTGTCCGGAAATGACGAAAGGCACGCCTGGCAAGGTCACGCCGGCAACATCGAAGTCTCCCGCCGTAAGGTGCGCCTCGTACCAGACATTGGGAATATGCAGGTCCAAGTGCATGTCATTCGACAGCAGCGGCTTTCCCGATGCAGTATGCGCGCCGGAGACGACCCAGTTGTTAGAGCCGGGATGGAGGCGATCGTCCGTGGCTTCGCCTTGAAGGGGCGCGCCTTTACTCGGGGAAAGCACGCCTCTAAGCGGAAGGGGCGTGCCTTTAGGCACGCCGTAAAGCCGTCGATTATTGCTCTTGTCATCCTGAGCGACGAGTCCGGTCGCCGTGGTGGCCGGACGAGGAGTCGAAGGACCGCTATACTGCCCACCCACTTTCGGCGGGTACATTTTCGACGGAGCGAACATAATGAGGAGTCGAGGGACCTGCTTTTCTTCTGGCGCGAGGCGGCTAATTTTTTCCCCGTGCCTTGGCGCCCGATCTTCCTCTTCATCGGGCGTCGTCTCGCCCGGAATTTCATTTTCGATGGAATTGGGCTCGATTCCCGGTGGGTGATCGTGCCAGGAGGAATTCACGAACAGGTCGGCGGTCAACTCCGGGCCCAGCTTGGCCAGGATTTTCTCTTTCTGCAATTCTTCCTTGTATAAACCGTGGTTTAGAAACTCGGTCATGGCCAATCCGACCAGCACCGAATCTTCCACCGTCCAGAAGTGAGGGAAGTAAGTGAGGAAGCGGAACTCCAGCGGCAGGGTCTTCTGGTGCTGCGCAATGTAGGCGTTCACCCCTGCGGCATAGGCTTCGAAATGGGCGCGCTGGGCCACGTCCATGTTGGCCACAGCTCTTTCAGAGACCTGCCTCAGGCCTAGGATGCGATGCCCGCGATCAAGCTTGACGAACTCCGGCCCCAGAATGGCAGCTAGATCGCCGGAAGCGTAGCGGCGCGTCATGTCCATCTGCCAAAGCCGGTCCTGGGCGGTGATGTAACCCTGAGCAAAAAACAGGTCTGGCAAGTTGGCGGCGGCGATGTTGGGAACGCCGAGCGCCTCATAGGTCACGACGACGGGCCGTGCCAGGCCGGAAAGGTGGATCGTGCCGTCCACCTGCGGGAGTGCCGCCCGAACCGCCCGGTAAAACCAGAAATCGAATGCGAGGAAGGCGACCAGGAGCAGGATCAGCACTCCCACTACCGCGCGAAAGATGAATTTGGACTTGGATGGCCGTGCCGGAGTCGCGATAGTCGAAGCTCCCATGGGAAAGCTGATTATATAAGTTCACGGTGGGCGCGTTTGCGCGAAGAGAGAATTGCGGCAGTGGGCAAGTTTCCGGGAAGAATTCCCACTTGGATGTTTTAATTTGTTTTCTTGAGCACAAGTGGTACCGTTTTGAAATCCGTCAATCTGACAGTGCTCATGTTGCTGCTTTTGGTTTGTTTTGAACACATACTTGCCGGATTGGTAGGTTGCAGACCCGAGTGGAGAAGCATATGCCAACCATGCGCCGCCCGCTGCTGTTTGTCTTCGTTATTATCCTCTTTGGAATATCTCTCCCAGTTCGGGCGCAAACGCCCTTGCGATTTGTTGCTGTGACTGCTTGCAGAGTGGCCGATACGAGGTGGGTCAACGGGGACTTCGGTGGTCCGCCCATTCCAGAACAGGGTTCTCGAGACTTCGCGATCCCTAACGGTCCTTGCACGATTCCCAGCACCGCAGCAGCTTATTCGCTGAATGTCGCAGTAGTTCCCCACGGCCCGTTGGGGTACCTAGCTGTGTGGCCTACGGGACAGCAACGGCCACTGGTGGCCACGCTGAATTCCCTGGATGGTCGAATCAAGGCCGATGCCGTCATCGTGCCAGCAGGAAGCAACGAAGCTATCAGCGTATTTGCCACGAATACAACCGATGTTGTGCTGGATATCAACGGCTACTTTGTGCCAGCCACCGATCCATCCGCATTTGACTTCTTTCCGCTCACGCCCTGCCGTGTCGCTGACACGCGCAAGGATACCTTTCCGTCGGGCCTGGGTCCGCCGTTCTTGACTGGCCTCCAGAAACGCGACTTCCCCATACTTAATGCTGCTGCGTGCAATATTCCTGCCAGCGCTGTCGCCTATTCGCTGAACTTCGCCGTCGCTCCCCACGGCCCGCTGGGTTACATGACGGTTTGGCCCACGGGCAAAGACCGGCCGGTGGTTTCGACCTTGAATGACATCCCGGGGACGATCATCGCCAATGCTGCGATTGTGCCGGCAGGTGATAACGGCGAGATCTCGGTTTACCCAACCACCGACACGGACTTAGTCATTGACATCAACGGCTACTTCGCACCACCCGCATCGGGCAGCTTGTCGCTCTACGTCCTTTCCCCTTGTCGGGTGCTGGATACCCGTCAAACCACAGGTGCGTTCAGTGGCAAGCTTCCGGTGGACATCGTGGACAGCTCTTGCGCTGTACCCAATGCCGCGCAGGCGTTCGTGCTGAATGCCTCGGTTGTCACACAAGGGGCTCTTGGATACCTAACATTATGGCCGGACGGCCAAGATCGGCCCCTAGTCTCGACGTTGAACGCCCTTGACGGATCCATCACCAGCAACATGGCGATTGTGCCCACGACCAATGGATGGGTTGATGCGTTTGCATCCGGTACTACGCAGTTGATACTGGACATTTTCAGCTATTTTGCGGCGATCACGCCAGGCCTCCCCCTGCCGTGCACTGGACCGCCCGAACCTCCCATAACGGGGGTCATAAATTGGTCACAGTTTCGCTATCTGCCCTCCCACACGGGTTGCAATCCGCATGAAACTGTTCTCAGTCCCGCCACGGTCGTAAACCTCGGTTTGCGCTGGAAGTACGCGACAAGGGGCTATGTCTCTTCTTCGCCGGCGGTGGCCAACGGCGTGGCATACGTCGGGGGAGGCGGTGACAATAACGTATATGCTTTGAATGCCAGCACCGGAGCACTCCTGTGGCAGTACACGACGGGGAACAGTGTCTTTTCTTCGCCGGCGGTGGCCAACGGCGTGGTGTACGTCGGGTCCTATGACAGTAACCTGTACGCCTTGAACGCCAGCACGGGAGCACTCCTGTGGCGGTACACGGCCGGGAGCTATGTCTCTTCTTCGCCGGCGGTGGCCAACGGCGTGGTGTACGTCGGCTCCGGTGACAATAACCTGTACGCCTTGAATGCCAGCACGGGAGCACTCCTGTGGAAGTACACGACGGGGGATGGTGTCTATTCTTCGCCGGCGGTGGCCAATGGCGTGGTGTACGTTCATTCCAGTGACAATAACGTGTACGCCTTGAATGCCAGCACGGGAGCACTCGTGTGGCGGTACACGACGGGGAGCTATGGCTCTTCTTCGCCGGCGGTGGCCAACGGCGTGGTGTACGTCGGGTCCGATGACAATAACGTGTACGCCTTGAATGCCAGCACGGGAGCACTCCTCTGGAAGTACACGACCGGGGGGGTTGTCGAGTCTTCGCCGGCGGTGGCCAACGGCGTAGTGTACGTCGGGTCCTATGACAGTCACGTGTACGCCTTGAGCGCCGATACGGGAGAACTCATGTGGCGGTACACGACGGTGAGCGATGTCGGGTCTTCGCCGGCGGTGGCCAACGGCGTGGTGTACATCGGGTCCGAGGAGAATAACGTGTACGCCTTGAACGCCAGCACGGGAGCGCTCCTCTGGCACTACACGACGGGGGCCACTGTCTCTTCTTCGCCGGCGGTGGCCAACGGCGTGGTGTACGTTGGGTCTGGGGACGGTAACGTGTATGCCTTTGGTTTGTAGGTTGGCCCACCACTGCCAAACGTTCATTTCCCCACGTGGTTCATGCGAGGGCTCGCTAGATAATTATGGGCTATTCGATTTTAATGCGATCTCTGTATGCGAGGAGAACGTAACCAGCAAAGGCAAGTTTAGCTGGAGATGTGATTGACGATCCCAGAGATCCAATGGTTTCGCTAATGGTCATGTGATCCTCCGCCCTTTAATTTTGGAGACACACGGTGTAACAGGCGGTGGCCCAGCTTAGTACTCCGGGAGGGTGCTCCAAGCTTCTTGTGCATGGGTGGGGTCGTTCTGTAACTTTCGCGGATCGTAGAAACGAACTCCGCGAGTACGCCGCCCGGATTTACTCATTCTCGCGTCGCAGACCGTGACATGAAACCAAAATCCCCATCCAAGCAAAATCAGGGTGGATGGCACGCACAAAATCGGAGCCCGGACCTCCCGGCGTCCGGCGATTTAGTATGTCCGCTCAAGTTACAACTCGCTACAGAAGAGAAAGTGCCAAAAATCGCACACATTGCCCGTGCTCCTGTTGCCTAAGAGACCAAAGGGTACCCGACTCCTCCTGCGGGGCGATGACACTTCGGACTCGCCGATCATTGTTAGGGGGCCGCGCCGAATTTGAATCCCGCCACCAAAACCGTCATCCATTGCATCATCTCTTGATCGGGCCCCGAAATTGAATCTACCGTTGTGATGGAGAAAACCTCATGAGTACTGGATTCGTGGTGTTGCTGACGTTTGGGATTGGCATAGTGGCGGGCCTGCGGGCCTTTACGGCGCCAGCGGTTGTGGCTTGGGCGGCCCACTTGGGTTGGATCAATCTTTCCGGCTCTCCGTTAGCCTTCATGGGCTCCATCTGGGCGGTTTGCATCTTTACCATTTTGGCGCTGGTCGAATACGTTACCGACCAACTTCCCAGCACTCCCGCCCGCACGGTGCCTATGCAGCTGGGAGCACGAATTGTCACGGCGTTGCTTTCTGGCGCATGTCTTGGCATTGCCGGTACTGCGGGGCTTTGGCTGGGAGCGATAGTCGCGGCGATCGGCGCAGTTGCGGGAACGTTTGGTGGATATCACGCGCGCATCGGTTTGAGACAGGCTCTGCACGCTCCGGACATTGCCATCGCTGTTCCTGAAGATCTAATCGCAATCGGACTGGGGCTGCTTGTAGTTTCGAGATTCTGAAGTCGGCCGATTTGTTCCTATGCGAGACTGTGGCCTTGTCCTGACAGTCTCGCTATCTTCCGCACCGAAGTCTTTCCAGGGTTGTGTACTGCAAGTTAGGGCGTATTTATGACCACTACGCAGCATTACGATGCCATTGTTATCGGTTCCGGACAGGCCGGTAAGCCTCTCTGCACGGCGCTGGCTGAGGCCGGGATGCGCACCGCTATCATCGAGCGAAAAGATGTCGGTGGCACCTGCATCAACGTGGGATGCACTCCCACCAAGACCATGGTCGCAAGTGGTCGCGTCGCTTATCTGGCGCGGCGAGGTGCCGACTACGGCGTTCACACCGGCGACATCCGCATCGACATGGAGCGTGTCCGGCAGCGCAAGCGCGATATCGTGAAAAGTTTCCGCGATGCGGGCCAGGCACGCATCGAGCAGACCGCCAATGTCGATTTGATTTTCGGCGAAGCGAGTTTCACTGACGCCAGTTCTCTGCTCATCCGGCTGAAAGATGGCGGCCAACGAGCGCTCACCGCCGACAAGATCTTCATCAACGCCGGTGCACGTCCCTCCGTGCCCGCACTCGACGGCCTCAAGACCGTACCGTTTCTCGACAGCACTTCCATCATGGAATTGGACGCAGTTCCGGAACATCTGCTCGTACTGGGAGGTGGCTACGTCGGCCTGGAGTTTGGGCAAATGTTTCGCCGTTTCGGCAGTCGTGTGACCATCGTCCAGTCCGGTGGCCAGCTGCTTAATCGCGAGGATCCCGACATCGCGGAAGAAGTGGCCGAGATACTTAAGCAGGATGGCGTTGAAGTCTTACTGAACGCGACTGCGAATCGCGTGAGCCAGTCGGACGGAATCATTCGGCTGGAGGTCCAGCAACAAGGAGGTTCGGCCACTCTTGCTGGATCACATTTGTTGGTTGCGACGGGGCGAGTGCCGAACTCCGACACGCTGAATCTCGCGGCGGCTGGGGTGCAAAAGGACGATCATGGCTTCATCCAGGTGAACGGCCGCCTCGAAACTACGGCGAAGGGCATCTACGCACTCGGAGACATCAAGGGCGGTCCCGCGTTCACGCATATCTCGTACGACGACTTTCGTATCATCCGCACCAACCTCATCGAGAAGGGAAGCGCGACAACCGACGGGCGGCTGGTGCCGTACACCGTCTTTATCGACCCGCAACTCGGCCGCGTTGGCATGACCGAAACGGAAGCTCGGGCGCAGAAGCGAAACATTCGTGTGGCCAAGCTACCAATGACCTCTGTCGCACGCGCCCTTGAGGTCGATGAATCACGCGGCTTCATGAAGGCCATCGTGGACGCCGAAACTAATCAGATCCTGGGCGCGGCGATGCTGGGCATCGAGGGTGGCGAAACCATGTCGGCGCTCGAGATTGCAATGATGGGAAAGCTCCCCTACACCGCGTTGCGTGATGGCGTCTTCGCGCATCCCACTCTGGCGGAATCGCTGAACAACTTGTTCACGGCAATGGATAGCGGCAAGTAGAGCGTCACGGAGAGATCACAGCGAGCATAGACCGATCAAAATCAAGCCAGCTATTTTCTCAGCCGTCAAACGCCTCATTCCCTCTTCTCGGCATGGGCGCGAAATCTGATACTTCCCTGAACTGCGAACATCCAACACAGTAGTGTTTAATTTCTTCTTGCTTCCCATACACATTCCATGAGCATGATTGAATCGCAAGCCGGGCTGTTGCCACTCTCTGAATCCGGCAAGGTAACAGAATTGCTTCGCCTGGAAGAAGCCACTAAAACCTACGTCACCGATGGACAGAGCGTTCATGCGTTGAATAGTATTTCGCTCACGGCGCACGCCGGCGAATTCATTGCGTTGGTTGGGCGCAGCGGCTGCGGCAAGTCAACCTTGCTGAACCTCGCTGGAGCCATGGACTTCCCGACCTCTGGGCGAGTCTTACTGGATGGAGTCTCCACTACAGATTTGAACGAAATGGGCCTGACCCGCCTCCGACGCGAGAAGGTTGGGTTCATCTTTCAGTCGTTCCATTTGCTGAATACGCTCTCGGTGATCGAAAACGTTGAACTGCCCTTGCTGCTGGCGGGACAGACGGACACTCGCGAGCGCGCGCAAAGGCAGCTCGAGCTGGTCGAACTTGCTGAGTTGCAATCCCGCATGCCTCATCAACTCTCCGGTGGACAGATGCAACGTGTTGCGATTGCCCGCGCGATGGTACACGCCCCAAAGCTTTTGCTGGCCGATGAGCCTACTGGCAATCTCGACACCGTCACCGGAAACATAATTCTCGAGCTGCTGCGCCGTATCGCCGACGAGCACAAGACGACGATTCTGATGGCGACCCACAGTCTCGAGTCGGCCAGCTTCGCCGACGCTGTGGTGAGAATGCGCGACGGCAAGATCCAGGGGATCACGCGGTCCTAACATGCCCCGCTTACGCCTCTTTCACCGGCTGATCGTTCGCCCGTTTTTTCGCGAGCCGCTTCGTGCCGCACTGATCGTGCTGGCGGTGGCGTTGGGTGTTGCCGTCGTGCTCGCAATTGAACTCGCTGGCGGCGCCGCTGCGGGATCATTCCGCTCGTCGATCGAAACTCTCACCGGCAATGCCGACCTGGAAGTCACCGCGGTCGGTGGAGTTCCAGACGAAGTTGTCGGTCGGCTAGCGACTCTTCCGTACGCCATCCAGGTTCGCCCCCGCATCGAAGACTACGCGGTAGTACCCGCGACAGGTCAGACCGTACCGCTGATTGGGTTGGATCTGATCGCGGACCATCCCGGCGATCTCGATTCTGTAGACGGTAACCTGGCCGGCGGCGAAGCATTGCGGGAGGTGGCACGAGAAGACGGTGTCTGGGCCAGCGAACATCTTGGCGCGAAATCTGGCGACAAACTGCGGCTGCAGATCAACGATCGCACCTCCGAATACGTGGTTCGCGGAATTCTCAAGGATTCGGGCGACAGCGGCAGCCCGGTCATCATGGACATTGCGACCGCGCAACGCGCATTGCAGCGCGTTGGCCGAGTCGATCGCGTGTTGCTCAAGGTGCCTTCGACACCTTCTGTGGAGCAGTGGGAACAGCGAATCCGCCCCTCTTTGCCGGCAGGCGTGGAGCTTCGCCGTGAAGGCACTCAGACGGACGAGAACCGGCGCATGCTCAGCGCATTTCGCTGGAACCTCCGCATCTTGAGCTACGTGGCGCTGGTGGTGGGAGCCTTTCTCATCTTCAACACCATCTCCGTCTCGGTGGTGCGTCGCAGACCCGAGATCGGAATTGTGCGCGCGCTGGGCGCGAGCCGCACAGACGTATTCGCAGCTTTCCTCGGCGAAGCCATGTGCTTCGGAGCCGCAGGTGGGCTGCTTGGCATTGTCCTGGGACGCGTTATGGCGACGGGAGCGGTGCGTCTGCTGGGCGCGACGGTACAGAATCTTTACGTGAGTAGCCGTCCGGGCGCGATTGAGCTGACGCCGGAGGTCGTGGCCTTGGGCCTGCTGGTTGGCGTCGGCATGTCGCTGGCGTCGGCCGCCTCTCCCGCTCGCGAAGCGTCGTTGGTGTCTCCCGTCGAGGCGATGGCTCGTGGCGAGCGCGAGTATGCTGCCCGCGTGCATAAATTCCGCGACCTTTGGATCGCGGTGGTGCTCGCGATACTTGGCGCCGGGGCGTCGCAGGCTCCCGCAATTGAGGGCAAGCCGTTCTTCGGGTACGCTGCAGCACTGCTGATGATCGCCGCGTCTGCATTTGCCATTCCAGCCCTGGTCAGCGGCCTGACCGCTGTTTCGTCCGGACTTCTGCGACGCATGCTTGGCATCGAAGCGATGCTGGCTTCGCGCAGCCTGGCATCTTCGCTGCGTCGCACGTCCGTACTCGTGGGTGCGTTGTCAACGGCTATTGCCATGACAACCTCGGTGGGAATCATGGTTGGCAGTTTTCGCCAGACCGTGCAGGTCTGGATGGACGATCAACTCAAAGCCGACCTGTTTCTTCGGCCCGCGGGAGATCCGGCCTCGGACCGCTATCCCACGCTTGATCCATCTTTGGCCGACAAGATTGCAGCGCTGCCCGGCATCGCGGGTGTCGATCGCTTTCGTGGTTATGACATCAGCTACCAGGGCCTGCCCGCGACACTTGGTTCGGCCGACACGACCGGCGGCCACGATCTCGCGAAGATTCGCTTCCTGTCGGGCCGCCCCAGCAACGTAGTGGATGCTGAGCTGCGCAGCGGGAATAACGCTGTCGTCAGCGAGCCCTTCGCCAACAAGCATCATGTGCGAGCCGGCGACTTCATCACGCTTCCGCTGGGCGAAGCGCGTGTGAATTTTCGCGTGGTGGATGTTTTCTATGACTACGGCAGTGAGAAGGGATTCATTGTCGTTGAGCGGTCTACTCTGCTGCATTATCTGCCCGATCCCGCGCCTTCCAGTATTGGTGTCTACGTAGCTGGCGGCGCGAACGTGGATGACGTCAGAGCGGAAGTGGAGAAAGCCGTGGCGGGACGAAATGTGCTGATCTTCACCAATCGCAACTTGCGGGCCGAGGCAATCCAGATCTTTGATCGTACCTTTGCAATTACCTACGCGCTCGAACTGGTCGCCATTATCGTTGCGATCATCGGGATTGCCGGTGCGCTGCTGGCGCTGGTGATCGACCGGCGGCGAGAGCTGGGACTCCTGCGCTTCCTGGGCGCGGCCGTCTCGCAGATTCGCAAGCTCATCCTAGTGGAAGCGGGACTGATAGGTTTGCTCGCCAACGTGGCGGGGCTGCTGCTCGGCATTGTGCTTTCGATGTTATTGATTTTCGTAATTAACAAGCAGTCTTTCGGATGGACGATTCAGTTTCACTGGCCGGTTGCCGTGCTGCTTGGATCTCTGACGCTGGTGTACATCGCTACCGTTCTCGCCGGGTTCTATCCGGCGAGGATGGCCACGCGGTTAAACCCGATCGAGGTGGTGCATGAGGAGTAGCCGGCTAATTGCACTCCTACTGATTCTGTCGGCGATACCGCTCGCGGCGCAGTACCAACAGGCGCTACCGGGCTATCGCTACCAGTTTCCTCGCGATCACTTCGATCATCCTGCTTATCGGACGGAATGGTGGTATTACACGGGAAACCTCAAGTCTGCCGATGGCCACAAATTCGGCTTCGAGTTGACCTTCTTTCGCCAAGGTGTGAACCGTGATCATCCCAAAACCACCGATTGGGACATCCATGACATCTATCTTGCTCACCTGGCGCTCAGCGATCTGGACGGCGGACGCTTTTATCAAACCCAACGTGTGAATCGTGCAGGTCCGGGATTGGCGGGCGCCAGCGAGCAACTGGCGCAGGTGTGGAACGGCAACTGGCAAGTGCACTGGACGACGGGAGGACAAGAACTTCAGGCGATTGCGGACAACTTCGCATTGCATCTGATCATGAAGTCGCGCAAGCCTCCTGTCATTCACGGCAAGAATGGCGTCAGTCAGAAATCGGCAGGTGCGGGGCAGGCCTCACATTACATTTCATTCACGCGCTTGTTGACCAGCGGTTCCGTCGAGTTAAACGGTAAGACGTACCAGGTGGAAGGCACGGCGTGGATGGACCACGAGTTCTTCACTCATCAGCTCGACGCGAGCGAGAGTGGGTGGGACTGGCTAAGTCTGCAACTCGACGACAACACTGAACTGATGCTGTACCGGTTCCGCCACAAGGACGGCAGCGTCGATCCTTTTTCAGCCGGAACCTATGTGAATGCAAACGGTCAATCGACCTTCCTGGGCGTCTCCGATTTTTCCATGCAGCCTGGCGGTCAGAGCTACGCGAGCGCAGATACACATGCTGTCTACCCTATTGCGTGGCGGGTTGTGGTGCCGTCGCTGGGACTGGATCTGCAAATCGCGACGCCACTCGCTTCGCAAGAGTTAGTGACTTCTGGGAACGCGAGCCTTTCTTATTGGGAAGGGGCGATTGCGATCAATGGCACACGTAACGGTGCATCCGCAAGAGGGGTTGGATATCTCGAAATGACCGGCTATGCCCGCCCTCTCGGACACTAGGCTTGTCACACGTGTTGCTTTTCCAGTGTTATGCTGATAGCAAATCCTGCAGCATTGCCGTATTAGCTGGGCCAAACGGCGAGTAGCAGACCCCATGCTCCAGAAACGAATTGACGATCAGCCGACCATCTCGCGCGAGATGGTGCGGGAAGCAGAATCCATTTTCCATGGCCACCTGAAGCGAGTGGGCCTTAAACTTACCGGGCAGCGCGACGTCATCCTGCGCACGTTTCTCGATACGCGTGACCATCTTTCTACCGACGAACTGTATCGGCTGGTCAAGAAACACGACGACCGCATCGGATTTACGACTGT
This sequence comes from uncultured Acidobacteriaceae bacterium, assembly GCA_963794545.1. Lineage (GTDB taxonomy): Bacteria > Acidobacteriota > Terriglobia > Terriglobales > Acidobacteriaceae > Bog-257. The sequence goes on along the minus strand of CAWCEH010000002.1, from coordinate 1,370,327 downwards.
CTATCGGACTTTGAAGCTGCTGGCCGAGTGTAGGCTGGCCAGTGAAGTCGCCTTCAACGATGGCATCACTCGTTACGAACACCAGTACAATCGCCGCAATCATCACCACATGGTCTGCACCGAATGCGGCAGCTCGGTGGAGTTTTTCTCGCCCGAGATCGAACGCGTTGAGCAGGAAATTGGCCGCAAGAACAAGTATCTGCCGACGCGCCACACTTTCCAGATCTATGGCATATGCGAGAGATGCCAGAAAAAACAGAAGCGAAGTTTGTCTTGACCGAAGGACAGGAGCGCGATTCTCCGATATCCCTAACCAACGCAAAACGGGAAACGAAAGCAGCCCTATTCACAACGGTTCCCCATCACTTGCCCAGTTGACCTGCGTCACAGCGTTTTGGTTCGCGTTGCGCTACAAAAGAGATAGACGAATGTATGGAAGCATCCCGCCGGGGCCGAATTAGCGGGCGTGGCTCCGATCCCAGGCGCGAGAGCTTCCATCGAGTGACCCCACCGCGTGGGGAGAATGGTCGCGCAAGATGGCAACCGCACAGCTCAACCCGGTCGGGGTGGGCATCCACAGCGTGCTCATCGCGACAGACTTTTCCCACTGTTCGACTGTGGCTGTAAACTTTGGCCTCGAACTGGCCCACGAATACCAAGCCCAGGCCCATGTAGTATTCGTTTTGCCCAGTGACGACTTTCTGATTGCCGGTCCGGACGCCTACGTAGCCGCCAAAGACGCAGCTCGCCGCGACCTGCTGGAGTTAAAGGCCGAGTTGCGGAAAACCCACTCCTTCACCGAAGGGGAAGACTATCACCTGTTTCTGATGGAAGGAGACGTTGCGCAATCCATCCTGGACGGTGCGCGACAGAAGAAAGTTGACGTGATTGTTGTCGGCACCCACGGCCGCGGTGGCCTGGGCAAGGTGCTGATGGGTTCGGTCGCGGAACGCGTCTTCCGGCAATCGCCGATACCGGTGTTGACCGTTGGCCCGCATTTGCACCGTTCGGCCCGTGGTTTTGCACCGCGGAACATCCTGCTCGCGGCCGATTTTACGCCGGCCGCGGAACGAGCCGCTCACTATGCCACCGCACTGGCCCGCGAGCACAACGCGAAGTTGACGATGCTTCATGTATTGGATCATGCAGAGCTAAGCGGCGTCGCCGACCGCGACGAGATGATGAAGGGAATTGAGAGGAAACTGACGGCTTTGATTGGCAGGGACGCTCAGGGTTTGCAGCTTTGCTGCAGAATCGAGGTCGGCAAAGTGGTGCCCACCATCTTGCAGACTGGGTCTGAAATAGATGCCGACTTGTTGGTGATGGGCGTGCATCCGTGGTCGGGGTTGCTCGATCGGTTGATGTGGCCAAACGCCTACGAAATTGTGCGTGAAGCCGCATGCCCGGTTCTGACTGTGCGCGGCAAGATTTTGCAGCATTCCTAAGTCTTTTGATAACGGATAAGTCCTTTAATAACGAACATGATCGGAGATGCAATGTTACGTAGCGGTTTTGCGATTGACGAAACTTCGGCCCCGGCGATAACACCGGACCTGCTCAGCGAAATGAAAAAGCAGGACATGAAACAGGCGATCGTAGAGCGCTTCAGTTATCGCGCCAAAGCGGTTGCGCCGGAGATCGGTGTCCGGTCAAAAGAACGCTCGCCCTACTGGCAACCGGTCGACGAAGAGTGCTGATCGGCCGCTAGACGTTGCCCGGAGATCCGGGGCTTGTGACGCGGCCCGGAAAAGTCGAACGAACGTTTATTTCAGTTTTTCCGCCGACTCCACGAAATAAACCTGGCGCGCCCCGCGGCTGAGCGCCTCGATGCCAACGGCCCCGGTTCCAGCATAAAGATCAACCCACACACTGTCAGACAAGCTGCCTACGGCGGCAAGCACATCGAACAGCGTTTCGCGCAGGCGGTCGCTGGTGGGACGCAAATCGAGCCCCGTCCGCGATTGCAGAGACCGGCGGCGATATTGTCCGGCGATGATGCGCATCAGCGGTCCGCCTCTTTAGCCGCGGAACTGCTGCTCTGCCACGATAGTGCAGTCGACATGAAAGGCAGCACGACTCTCTCCATCCGCTCCCCGATGTGATCGTTGTGTGTGCCATTGTATTCGGAATAGGTGTGCGGAATGCCGAGCCTGGTCATCTCATGATCGAGCTTTCTGGTGCCAGTTACGATATCGCTATTTTCATCGAAACGCCCGACATCGAAACCCAGCGCATGCAGCCGCGGTTGTCCAGCGGCGTAGTGAGCTGTGATCTCGTCCAGCAAATTGGATTTCCAGCGGACGACCACCGCGGGTACCGGCTGGCCTTTCGCATCGAAGGGCCAGTCGACACCAAATGGCGGATTCGCAGGATCGGGAGAGAACGCCGCGGCCAACGCCAAATCAACTTGCGGCCCCATGCCGGCCTGGAATATCTCATTGAGAGTCTTAGCGCGTTGCGCTTTCACTACGCCGGGTCGATCCTGCTGCTCATCCCAGTAGCTGCAGCAAGGACTCATGCCGTACGCAGCGCTGAAGACTTCGGGATGATCCATGCTTATTCGCAACGCGCCGTATCCGCCCATGGAGTGCCCGGCAATGCCACGGCTGCCCGCCTGCGGCTGAGTGCGGTAATGTGCGTCGATGTAACTGATCAGGTCGCGTACAATGAAGTCCTCCCAGCCGCCGGAGAGCGCCGAGTTCGCGTAGAAGCTGCCGCCGAATCGGTTGAAGCTGTTCGGCATAACTACAATCATCGGCTGGATTGCGTGCTGTTGCAGCAGGCGATCCATGATCTCGGGCAGACCAACGTAGCTGGGATTCATCCAGCCGCGTTCGTCGCCGGTGTAGCCGTGCAGCAAGTACAGAACGGGATAGCGCCGGCTTCCAGAGTCGTAATCCGGTGGCAGATAGATGGAAACGGCGCGATCAGGCGAGTCCTTGACGCGATTGTTCTCCAACGCCGCGCTGTGCACCGTGATCGCAACCACCTGGCCGTGCGGCTTAGGATCGCGCGCAAGGGTGGCAATTGCGAGCGCAAGAATTAATCCTGCGGGAATCAGTTTTTCCATCGCCCTCTTTTCATTTCTCCGACCCAGCCCGCATCTTTTCGCACTACAACGTACTCGAACGGACCGCGAAGCTACGCTATTTACCTCGTTGCAAGGCTTCCCGGGCCAGTGCCAGTTGCGCACGCTGGGCATCCGTCGCCTTTGGGTACTTCAGGTTCATTCCCTTCAGCGTATCCACCACGATGTCGGAGACGGTCAGATGCGTGAACCACTTATGATCGGCCGGAATGATATACCAGGGCGCATGAGGGGTGCTGGTGTGGTTGATCATGTCCTCGTACGCCGCCATGTAGTCATCCCAGCGCTCGCGCTCATGCAAATCGGCTTCTGAAAACTTCCAGTTCTTCCCTGGGTCATCCAATCGCTCCAGGAATCGCTTCTCCTGTTCCTCTTTGGAGACGTTCAGGAAGAACTTCAGAATCACGGTTCCATTGCGAACCAAGTGGCGCTCGACTTCGTTGATCGACCGGAAGCGATGTTGCCAGAACTCCTTGCTGGGCTTGGTGAAGCCGGGCAGATGTTCGTGATTCAGTAAATCAGGATGCACCCGTACCACCAACACCTCTTCGTAATAGGAGCGGTTGAAGATGCCGATGCGGCCGCGTTCCGGCAACTCGCGATACGTTCTCCACAAGAAGTCGTGGCTGAGCTCATGCTCGGACGGCGTCTTGAAGCTAAAAACCTCGCAGCCTTCAGGGTTGACCCCCGACATCACATGCTTGATGGTGCCGTCCTTTCCGGCCGCGTCCATGGCCTGGAGGATCAGCAGCAGGGAATAAGTATGCGAAGAATATAAAAGGTCCTGGTACTGCGCCAGGCGCTCTACATTGTTCTTCAGCTTGGATTTGGCGTGAGCGTGCGACTTATAGTTGCCTTTGAAAGTGGGGTCGAAATCGTTCAGCCGGATGCGCTTGCCGGGCGTCGCCATCATTGACTTGGTCTTCATACGACTCGAACATGATACTTGGATTCCGGAGTCCAGCGCCAATTGGTACCTCGAGCACTCAGGCCACAGTTTTACCTGTCGCGGCATCCAATGTGCGATACGTCGTAAGTTGGCAGCCTTCCAATTCTGGGGTAGAGTTTCTAACGCATGAGGAGGAATATGCATAGAACCTGCAGAATCCCAGGCTTATTGTCCCTGGTCCTGTCTTGTTTCGCGGTCGCGGGCTTAGGGCAGCAAACGCCGCCCGCCTTGTCCAGCGGTCAATCTGTCCAGACCCAACCAAACGGTGCTGCGCAATCTCAGGAAGCAAATGAGACCCTGAGCCCAGAGAGTCAGAACCGGCTCATCAAAGAGGTCCGCCACGAGTTGATCATGCTGCCTTACTACGGCGTGTTCGACAATCTGGCCTTCCGCATCGACGGGCGTACGGTTATTCTGGAAGGACAGGTCGTGAACCCAGTTACGAAATCCGGCGCTGAGAACTCCGTGAAGCACATAGAAGGCGTCGAGAAGGTGATTAACAACATTGAGGTGCTTCCGCCCAGCCCCATGGACGACCGTATTCGGCGCGCCGTTTACCAGAGCATCTACAGCTATGGCCCGCTCTTTAAGTACGGAGGCATGGCCGTTCCACCCATCCACATCATCGTAAAGAGTGGACGTGTCACGCTCGACGGTGTGGTGGATAGCGAAGCCGACAAGAACTTGGCGGGCATGCGTGCGAATCAGGTCCCCGGCACCTTTCAGGTTACGAACAATCTTAGAGTTGTGAATAGCGGCGGCCAAGGCAAGAAAAAGTAGACGCCAGGGCGGTTTCACACTTGATGTATAGGGCGCAACACCGCTTTAGCGGCGCAGTTAAGATCCGGACATGAGCCGGCTTTAGCCACTGAGTGACGGAAACATTGCCTCAGGCGCTGAGGGCAAGGAACGTGGGGATCAGCAATACTCCGTCAGACACTCCCTGGCGTGCGAACGATTTCTACCGAGCACCTGGCATGGCGAGCGACAAATTCCGCCACGCTTCCAAGTAAGAAACGCTGGATGCCTCTCTGCCCATGCGAACCAACCACGATCAGATCGGCACCCCACTCGGCTGCGGAATCGATGATACTTTCTCTGATGTCACCTAACTGCACGGCGGCGTCCACCTTGAATCCTGCACTACGCAACTGCTTCGCAATTCGCTCGACCAACTCGCGGGCTGGCTTCTTCTGATCTTCCAGCTCAGGAGCGTAACCTGGCGCCATTTGCGGGGGAGCCGGTGCAATCGGCTGCAGCACATGCAAGACCCGGACCTCTGTATTCTCAGTTCGAAACTGCGTGACAACAGCCCGTAGCACATCCCCAGAGGATTTCGAATCGTCAATTCCCATTAGGATTTTCATGACTCCTCCTCCTCCAATAATAGGGTATCCACCGCAAAACTAACTACTCTTCTCTTCATCCTCGCTGGTGAATCGACTTCACGGATGCCCTGGATGCCAGCACGTTTCTGCATTACTCAGAGTCGTCTATTGCTTATTCTTCAAAGAGCTCGCTGGCAACGTCGGCTCATCAATCTATGCTGCGCGGACCGTCAGTACTGGACAATGTGCGTGCTGGCGGAAGGACATCTGACGCGGCGGAGGTTCGGGGCGATGCTGGGCCGGATCGCGCTGCTACCGATACCAACGGGATAGGTGGATCGTGGTTGAGTCAGCAACGGAATCCGTCTATAGCCTGGTTGGGGTAAGGAGAGGTGTTGCAAAAGTAGGCCACAAATGGGGCAATTTTGGGCTGTGCAGGTGGGGGATGGCACACCTCCGGGAGTGCCCCCGATGATAAATCGTTTTACGGTGTCGCGAACGGGCGAGACGGGTGTAGTATGGTGCCGTTTTCGAGAGCAAAAAGAAAATCCCGGTTCAAGGAGTGTAATGAGAATTCTGCTCTACAACCCTGACAACGGGGTCACCCGCAACTTCATGCCCCACCTCTGGATGTTTCTGCTCCAGGCTCTCACACCTCCCGGACATGAAGTCCTGTTGGTCGATGGCAATGCCCAACCGATGGACGAGACCCAAATTGCGCAATTCGTCCGCGACCAGAACATCGGACTGGTTGGTATCGGCGCCATGACCAGGATGGTCGCCAGAGCCTATCGCATGGCGGACGCGATTCGCGCGACGGGAGTCCCGGTGGTGATGGGAGGGCCGCATGTGACTGAAGAGGCCGATGAAGCTCTCGGCCGCGATGGTGGCCCCCGCCACGCCGATGCCGTAGCCTTGGGAGAAGCCGATGAGACCTGGCCGCAAATCGTCGAAGATGCGGTTCGCGGCGAGCTGAAGGAAATCTACGCGCCCGTGGATGCGATGGGCAAAGAGCGCAAGCCTTCCCTGAATCACTATCCCACGATTCCGTGGGACAAGCTTGATCTCGACCAGTTCAATCTCATTCCCAAGCTGATGCACCCCTTGCTCAAGGGTTTCCGCGAAGGATGGGGAACCTTTCGCATCGTGCCGGTGGAATCGGGACGAGGCTGTCCGTACGGCTGCGAGTTCTGCACGGTCACCGGTTTCTTCGGCGACTCGATTCGCTTCCGCACGAATGCAAGCGTCGTCAACGAATTGCTTCTGCTAAAAGCCCGCGCCCGCAAGGAGGGAGGCCAGATCGCGGTCTTCTTCATCGACGACAACTTTGCCATCAATATAAAGCGCACCAAGTCCCTGCTGCGTGACATCATCGCGGCCAAAGCCCAAGTCTTTTGGGTGGCGCAGATCAGCGCCAATCTTCTGCGCGACGAAGAACTGGTCGATTTGATCGCCGCCTCCGGAGGCAAGTGGATCTTTATCGGAATGGAATCGGTCGATCCGGCAAATCTGAAGGGCGTGAATAAAGGATTCAACAAGCCCGGCGAATATGCCGCCGTGCTGGAGCGGCTGGCAAAACGCAATATATACGCGATCACCTCGTTCATCTTCGGCATGGACAACGACACCCCGGGAGTCGCGGAACGCACCCTGCAGCAGGTCCGTACATGGCCTCCGGGCTTGCCGATCTTCGGACTGCTCACGCCGTTACCCGCAACGCCTCTATACAAGCGGCTGGAGGGCGCCGGACGGCTCACGCGCCCGCGGCACTGGCTGGATTTCGTTCCCTTCACCATGGCGCACAGTCCGCTGAAAATGACGATCGAAGAAGCGCATGCCGAACTGCACTATGGCTGGGCTCACTCCTATAGCCCGGAAGCACTCGCCCAGGCCGTTGCGGCGCTGGACGACCAGCATGTCGGGGATCGCTTCAATATCTTCCTAGCGCGTCTTTGTTTTCGCGGAATCTATTTCCCGATGATGAGGAAGTCGTCGTGGCTGCGTGTCGTTCTCGAGAACCGGCGAACGATTCTGAGGCTGCTCAAAGAGGGAGTGTTCCGATGGATGCGTCCAGGAAGTTCTAGCAGCCGGGATCCCTTTGGCGTGGCAGCGCCCAACGTCAGCGGCGAAGCCAACGCGTAAACAGATTTCCTTGGTTAAAGTGAAAGTTCGTCTCTGCATCTGCCGATTCCGCTAACATTTCTCATTGATTTAGAGCCTTTTAGGTTCGAGGCCACCGCTGGCCTTTCAACCCGCCTCGGAAATATGCGGGTATAGGTACGTGATCGGTTTCCTCGTCGGTCTTTTTTCCGAGAATGTCATGGGCAAGCTAACCGGCGTTGTCAAGACGTTTTTCGGTAAACAGGCTGACGACGGCGCGGAGGAAGAGCTGGCGAGAACGCCTCACAGATCGAAGCACGCCGAAGACAAGGCGTCGACCTCCTCGTTGGAGCAACTGCGACGTCGTAGGGGGTCCGATCCGTGGCCGCTGTTGCGAAAGGGTAGGAGAGCGTTACTGCACGCCGTTCCTGTCTCATCCTAGGCGAAGTCGAAGAAATGTGCGTTTCGCATGGCACCGGAGAGATCACGAGCCGCATACGACTTCCCTTTACAACGTATCTGGTCGCGCATTTAATAGCCGTTTGGAGAACCTTCCATAGTGGAACTCTATCGGTCGCTGCCGCCTGAGGCTGTGCAGATCCTCCTGGTTCTCTTCTTGTCTTTCCTTATCGGACTGGAGCGTGAGGAGCATAAAGCCGCCGCCAGACACTACGGCTTTGGAGGAGTGCGAACGTTCCCGATCATTGGGCTGATCGGGTATTCGATGGCACTTCTTTCCGGGACGCAACTGGTCCCGGTCACGCTGGGGTTCATCGTAATCGCCGGATTTCTTCTGCTTTCGTACTGGCATAAGCTCTCCGCTTCCGAAGCCGCTGGTGTCACCTCGGAAATGTCGGCTGAGATCGCGTGGGTGAGGAAAAGCTTAGACTCGTAACGCTTAGCCAATGAAATCGCGCACTAGAGAGCGTTCTGCGACTCAGGAGAAAAGTCGGTTGCCAGTAGGATTTTGCCAATTGCTATGCGGGAGAGTTTAACTTGAGTAGTCAAAGCGCACCTCCATGAAGACGGAAAAAAAGGCCAATCCCCCGCTTACTCATCCTCCCGCTAATTGGTCAAGAAGTCGGTGACTGGGGTCACCAGATTTGGTGACCAGATGGTTGGTAGTGTCCCGATGGATTTATGATTCTGAATTGTTTCTTGGTAAGAGTTGCTGGTTCCCACGGTCGTTCTCTAACTTCTCGCGACGCCTATAGAAGAATAATAAATTTGGGATTGACGAATCGACGCTGCACTGCGTGACGAATGATCTCCATGCCACCGACGGCGATAACGAATCCGCCGAGATGGCAGGAGATCATTTATCCCTCGCTGCCTGATAGCGGCAGCACGAACGCTTACGGACTCTTTTTAGCTCAGGCTCCGGCGGGATCTTCGCCGGGCCAAGGAATCTGTGCGGCTCTGTCCACAATCGCGCTTTGACGGGCGCGGATCGACCTCCGCGCCTCCTTCATCATTTCTCTTCGCTCAGATGACTCTTTTCACCCGGTTTGACTGTTGAGCGCACGATCATGAACTTGTTCAATATGTCGAACCAGAATGGCGCTCCCAGTGAGACCGCGATGGCCGTCAATAGCCACCCAAGGGCGGCTTGGATGGGGCTCTGGGAGTTAGGCATCGGCCAGCCAAGCGGGATTCCAAGGCCCTCCACCTTGCTAATCTGGTCAGAAACATTGGCAAGCCGCTTCGCCAGGTCAGGGTTGTTTCCTTGATCAGGATTTTGGGGCGTGTTCCCGTTTGCAGAGTTGTTCGCTTGGTCAGGCTTCGGCTCGTCAGGCTTTGCTTGGTCAGACTTCGCTTGGCTAAACGTCTTCGCTTGATACGCCGTGGCGGTCGCTACGACGGACTCGCGCAGCGTGGGATTCCTCGACAGTTGCAGCACAATGTTAATGGTGTCAGCGTTGAGTGCGATGGCCAGCCCGAGCCCGATAACGAGAAGCACTTTCTGCGTATGATATTTGTACCAACCCGAGATCCGGTCCATAGCGCTGTTGTACCAATCCTCAATGCGCGACTTTACCGCGTCAATATCGGTGGGCGCCGAGTCGATCATAGCAAGCAGCGGCACCCCGACCTTCCTGGTTGCCTCGTTGTTCGCCAGCTTCATCGCATCTAGCCGCCAACACGCCAGCTTCGCGACCACAGCCGCCTTCGCAGCAGCTGCCTGGGCGGCCGCTACCTGATCGGCTGTCGCCGGAGGTACTTGGGCGGCGAGTTGGGTGGCCGTTTGGGCAGTTTGCTGGGCCGCTTGGGTAGCTTGCCGGGCCGCTTGGTCGGCGGCTTGCAGAGGAGCCGGCACTGGGTCAGGGGCCGGTAATAGGTTAGCTGCTGCTGGAACAACATCCAGCATTGCCATCACGAAGTTCTTGGACGGTATGTACGCGGGGAGATTACCTGGTTTCTTGGCATCGAAGTCTCCTACGAACAGGCCGAAAATCTGGCCCTGATTGTAGAGCCTTGCTACCAGCCCGTTAACATTGGCGCCTGTGTCATTCAACAAGGTCTGCAACCCGAGCAGGAGTTTCTTGCCCCTCATGTTAATAAACGAGAGGATGATTTCGTTGATGGTGGACGCGATCAAGCTAAGCAGCAGGAAGACAAACACGATGCCGATGGCAATATCGAGGAAGGAAGAACTTAGCATATCCACCTCCGCGGGAGCTTACTCGCTCACATTTGGGTTGTTTTTGTAACCGTCAGCGAACTAACGCAGATCCAGAATCGTAATCGGCGGCGTTCACAAGCCCATAGGTCAGGGCACAACCAAAGAGGCCCGGGGCAACAAAAGAGGCCCCTGGCGAACGGCAGCCTCATTATCCGGAATTTCCGTTTTAGCTCCCAACACCCCACACTATATACGCCTTCAGGGATTCCAGCGCATAATTATTCTCTTTGGCCGGGCCAGGGCTCGGGACAGGGTCCAGACTATGCCAATGCAACCCTCAACTGCTGGTCGCCTTGGCGCCGGTATCGGAGACTGCTGATCGAGGTGGCGAGAAAAGCAGCTAAGACTTTCGCCTTGCGGACTGCCGTGCCATACGTGACCAAGAACAAAATAATCAACGATCTACACGGATCAGTGCGGCCCGTATCTCGTCCGCCGCCCGCTCGACCACCGCTTCCACAGCTTGCTCAACTGACAGGGACAGCCCCACACCCGCGGCAAAGTTGGTGCCCTCGATGCCGTACACAACCAGATGCAGAGGCAGTTGGTCCAATGAACGGGCCAGCTCGACAGCTTCGGCCACGCTGAACGCATGGGTGGAGTAGTGGAAGAGTCCCGTTGGCACCGATGCAGCCCGCGCGTCGAGGCGATGGATCATTCCCGGGGATGCGCCCGAACGAACTGCATCCACCAGAATCACCCAAGCTGCACCTTGCCATGCCTGGATCAACGCCGCACCCTCGCCGCTTTCCTCCAGGATTGTGACGTCGCTGGGAAATAGCGCTCGAAGGCGATGGGCGACGGCAATTCCGGCCCCGTCATCGCCGCGATATTCATTGCCAACACCAATGATGACGATGCTTGGACGCATGGCGATCATTCTGTTTCAATGTGCAGTTTCAGAAAGTGGGTGGCGCAGGAGATGCAGGGATCGTAATTGCGGACCGCCTGCTCGCACTGCCATTGCAGCTTGTCCTTTGGCAGGAGAAGGCGGGTCTGGACAAATTGCCAGAGGTCGCTTTCGATGGTCTTCTGGTTCTGCGAGGTGGGCGGAACAATTTTGACATCCACGATGATGCCGCGGTCGTCGAGGCGGTAGCGGTGATAGCAGATTCCACGTGGCGCTTCGGTGCAGCCGTACCCGGTGCTGACGCGTGGCTCGACGTTGACCGCAGGTTGGTCGGGCATCACATACTGCTCGATGATGCGCAGTGCCTCATCGCAGGCGTATACCATTTCCACGCTGCGCACAACGATACTCTGAAAGGGATTGCGGCACATCGGCCCTAGACCAGCGCTGCGAGCCGCTTCCTGCGACACAGGCGAGAGCTTGTCGAAGTTCAGGTTGTAACGCGCTTGCGGGCCGACGAAGTAGGAATTCCGCTCGAGCAGCCGTGATTGCAGCGCGTTGGAATGGGAGACATGGTCCTCAACGAAGTTCTGGTCGTATTCGCGAACGGCGATGTCCAATCCTTTGTTGGAGACCAGGCGACCTTCGTTAAGTGGATACTCGTCAGGATGCCGCAGTGCGACAAACTCATAATCACGGTCGAAATCGGGGAATGCGAAGGTTGCTACCCAGCGTACGGTCGCGAGCGCGGCGTCACGTGCCCACTTCAGTTCCTCGGCTAGGGCACAGAACTCCTTCTTGTGCGGCACCTTGTAGAAGCCGCCAACGCGCACATTGATGGGGTGGATTTCCCGGCCGCCGAGCAGACGCATGATTTCGTTGCCGGCTTTTTTCAGGCGCAGACCACGCTTTACCTCGTCCGGGTGGTCCTTGGCCATGCGGATGGCGTCTTCGTAACCGAGAAAGTCGGGTGCGTGCAGCAAATAGACGTGCAGCGCGTGACTCTCGATCCATTCGCCGCAGTAGATCAGCCTCCGGAGGTCGCGGATCGGGCCGGTTATTTTGATTCCGCATGCGTCTTCGAGGGCATGGCACGCGCTCATCTGATACGCAATGGGACAGATACCGCAGATGCGGGCGGTGATGTCGGGCGCCTCATAGAACTTGCGGCCACGCAGAAACGCCTCGAAGAAGCGCGGCGGCTCAAAGATCTTCAACTTGACGTCCGTCACCTGCTGGCCCTTGATTTTCACCAACAGGGCGCCTTCGCCCTCGACACGCGCCAGGTAGTCGACTTTGATGGTCCTATTTTTCATGCGCTTCGCTTTCTCTGCGGAAAGGCTCAGCGTAGGCGTTGAACCCCCGGAAGGCCCGCATCAAGTCTCGCTCGCTTACACCCAGCTCGCTCCACCACGCGCTAAGCGACGCTGTGTTTGGGGTCTCCTTCGGCCCAAAGCATCCGTAACAACCGCGTGCGTACCCCGGACAGAGGGCGCCGCAACCCACCTGCGTCACCGGACCGAGGCAGGGGGTACCCTGCGCGACCATCACGCAGACCGTGCCGCGCTGCTTACACTCCAGGCAGACGCTGTGCGGCGGTGTGTTCGGTTTGCGGCCATTCAGAAACGCGCTGAGCACCTCCACCAATTGATACTTGTTGATGGGGCAGCCTCGCAGTTCGAAATCTACAAACACGTGGTCGGTGATCGGTGTGGATTTCTTGAGAGTTTCGATGTAGTCGGGCCGGGCGTACACGATGGAAATGAATTCCTTTACATCCTTGAAGTTGCGCAGCGCCTGGATACCGCCGGCGGTCGCGCAGGCGCCAATTGTCACCAGGAATTTGGAGGTGCGCCGGATGCCGTGAATCCGTTCGGCGTCATGCGGCGTGGTGATTGAGCCTTCCACCAGCGAAAGGTCGTAAGGGCCTTCGACCACGGCGCGCGAGGCCTCGGGAAAATTCGCGATCTCCACCACCGCGGCGACCGCGAGCAGTTCGTCCTCACAATCCAGCAGGCTCAACTGGCACCCGTCGCAGGAGGAGAACTTCCAGACTGCCAACTTGGGTTTGCGTAAAGCCATATCAGATCTCCGCCTTGCCAAGAATGGCTGCGAGGCGAGGGAACGCGAAGACCGGACCGTCCTTGCAGACGAAGGTCGGGCCGTACTGGCAATGGCCGCAAAAGCCGATCCCGCATTTCATGTTGCGTTCCGCCGACAAGTAAGTGCGCTCCGCCGCCACGCCGCGCTTCAGAAGCTCTAGCACGGTAAAGCGCATCATGACCTCGGGTCCGCAAACCATCGCCAAGGTATTGGAAGGATCGAACGGAGCACGCCCGATCATTGTCGTCACCACACCGACATTGCCACGCCAGGTGCTGGCTGCTCGATCGACCGTCACCTGAATTTCCAGGTCGAACTTGCCGCGCCACTGTTCCAGCTCGTGACGATACAGCATGTCCTCGGGAGTTCGCGTGCCATACAAAAGAACGATCTTGCGAAACTTCTCCCGTTCTGCCATCAGGCGGTAGAGCGCCGGCCGCAAGGGAGCCAGTCCGATTCCGCCCGCTACAATCACTACGTCCCGGCCGGTTGCTTCTTCTACGGGCCAATGGCTCCCGAAGGGACCGCGAATCCCCATGACCTCGCCGCGCTTGAGCTTCCGCATGGCCTTGGTGACGGTGCCGACCACGCGAGTGGTGTGCTTGAGCAACGGAAGATTGTTGGGGTCGCTACTAATGGAGATGGGTACTTCTCCCGCGCCAAAGACGTAGAGCATGTTGAACTGGCCAGGCGCAAAGGAGAACGCCTGGCGGGAATCTTCGGGAAGAATCTCCAGCGTGAAGGTGTCGTCCGTCTCCTGCCTTACACGCTGAATGCAGTAAGGCACGGGTAGCATCGGGTCTGAAACCGCAGCCTTCGCCACAATCGCCGGTTGCTCAAGCATGTGTGCCATACATATCCAACAACTGCAATCTGGTTGCCTCCAGGCGCTCGGTTACGATTTGCATGAACCGCTTGTAGATGTCATAACCAAGGTCGTGGTCCTCATCGCACTTTGCGCGAAGACACTTACCGTCAAAAGCGAGCGCATGTGTGGGCTGCTGCACCCTTGCGTCAAAATGCCAGCGGTATGGAGGGAATAGCCACGACCATCCCAATACTTCGCCTCCACCGACAGTTAACACCGTGGTAAGGCCATTGTGGGGAATCACGAACTGCACGGACACCAGACCTTCGCGGATGAGATAAAAATGATCGGCTGGATCACCTTCCCGGAAGATGACCTCTCCTTCGCCAAAGCGCACGTTCTTGGAACATCCGGCGATCAAGCGGATGTGTTGCTCCTCCATCCCTTGAAAGAACGGATGCTCTCGGAGAATTGGTTCAAGTGTGTGTATCATGCCAAATCCTTGCTCTGGTCTGCCGGCGCCTTAACAGAATCGCTTTCGCGGATGGCGCTGGTCTCGACCGTAATATCAATTCCTACAGGACACCACGTGATGCAGCGGCCACAACCCACACAGCCGGAAACACCAAACTGGTCAATCCAGGTGGCCAGCTTGTGAATCATCCACTGGCGATAGCGCGATCTTGGGGTGGCGCGCACGCTTCCGCCGTGGATGTAGGAGAAGTCGACCGTGAAGCAGGAGTCCCATCGCCGCCAGCGTTCGGCGTGTTCTCCTGTCAGGTCGGTCACGTCTTCCACGGTAGTGCAGAAGCAGGTGGGACAAACCATGGTGCAGTTAGCGCAAGATAGACAACGCTCCGCAACCTTGTCCCACTGAGGATGCTCGTAGTTGCGGTAGAGGAGTTCCTTGATTCCGCGCGTGTCCAATCGGCGGCCCATGTGGCGCGTGGCATCTTCCAGGATGCGTTCAGCGTACTGCTTGTCAGCGTCATTGGCCGGCTGATGCGGGACCGCTGCCAGGACCTCGGCTCCGCGCAGCGATCCCACTTCCACCAGGAAGTAGTGCCGACCGTTCTGAAGCAATTCGGTAAGTGCAAGATCGAAGCCGGAAGTCGCTTTCGGTCCGGTATTCATCGAAGCGCAGAAGCAGGTGCCGCCCGCCTGCCCGCAATTGACCGCCAGAAGGAACAGGTTTTCGCGCCGCGCTTTGTAGCCAGGATCAACGAACTGACCATCGAGAAAAACTTTATCCTGGACCGCGATCGCGCTGAGCTCACAAGCGCGCACACCGAAGAAAGCATATTTTGGCGTGGCTGGCTCTTCTTCCGGCAGGATTCGCAGTCCCTTTCCGTTTCGCGCCGCCTGCAACAGCCTCTGCAGAGGCGGGTACAGGAACTTTTTCCAGGAGTGCGGGCCGACAACACAGCCGAACAAGGCTTGGTCTTCGCGGCGTTTCACACGATACTTTCCGCCAGCCTGCTCGTCTGTCCAACCCGCGGGGAGGTCTGCAGTCGAAGTCAGATGGTCGTAGACAATTGCGCCTTCGTGAAGCGTTGGTCCGACAACCTCATAGCCTCGGCCAACTAATGCCTGAAGCAGTTGCTCCAGATGCTCTCGCTCCAAAACAAAGGCGTCCCCGACGTGAAACGGCGCTGCGCTCTTGGCTCGCAGTGTTGACACCGACACCACCTTCCATGTTCAGGTTAGAGAATTGTCCACTTGGCGTCGGTGACGTGGGTCACGTTGTGTTGTTGCCGTCGGGGCCGGCCCCGAGCCGCGTTGCTCGTAAAGGTCATACTCACGCTCGCGGATCGGCTCTTCGGTGACAGCGACGGTTACGGGCTCAGACGTTGAGACAGTGGCCACTGGCGTCTTAGATGTCCTAAGCGCCATCAAATTCACACTCCATTAACACGAATCGCGAGGGGGACGATTGTCTGCACCAGCACCAACCCATAGACTAAGAAAACCAGAGCGGAGGAGAGAGAATTTGGCTGAGACGATCATTCAAGCCTGTGCGGTGGAGAAATACTATCCGCAGGCCGACGGCAATCGCATCGAGGTGATTGCGCCCACCGACCTGAGTGTCTCTCCGGGAAAGATTGTGGGTTTGCTTGGCCCGTCGGGCTCGGGCAAGTCGACGTTGCTGCGTATGCTGACCGGTCTGTCGAAACCGTCTTCGGGCCATGTTCTGTGGCACGGGAAACCAATGGACGGACAGATTCCGCACGTCTCCATCGTGTTTCAGAGCTTTGCCCTCTTTCCGTGGCTCACTGTTCTAGAGAATGTGGAAGCTCCGCTCATCGCGAGGGGTGCGGGTGCAATCGAGCGCCATAAACGGGCGCTGAAGATGATCGACACCGTCGGCCTCGATGGATTCGAGACTGCCTACCCGAAAGAATTGTCGGGCGGAATGAAGCAGCGAGTGGGTTTCGCGCGCGCGCTGGTGGTTGAGCCGGAAGTGCTGTTCATGGACGAGCCGTTTTCTGCGCTCGATGTTCTGACGGCCGAAAACCTTCGCTCTGAGTTATTGGAGTTGTGGCTGAACAAGAAGATGCCCACCACCGCCATCTTCATTGTGACCCACAATATCGAGGAAGCCGTGCTCTTGGCGGATCGGGTCATCGTGCTTGGACGAAACCCCGGTCGCATCCGTTCGGACTTCGAAATTGATATTCCGCAGTTCCGCGACCGCAAGTCACCACGCTTCTTGGCCTACGTCGATTACATCTACAAGACGCTGACGCGTCCGGACGAAGAAGCTTCTGCGCCGGGAAAGGCCGCGCAATCCGCAGATGGCCGGCCTCGCGCGCGCACCAAATTTCAGATGCTTCCTCACGCCCGTCCTGGGGGGATTGCCGGTTTCATGGAGTTGCTCGCCGACCGGGGCGGTCGCGACGATCTCTATAAACTAGCCGACGAACTATCGATGGACGTGGACGATCTTCTCCCCATCGTGGACGCCTCGGTCATGTTGGGTTTTGCGACGCTACACGAAGGCGATGTGGCGATCACACCGGAGGGCCGTGCCTTTGGAGAGGCCGATATCCAGGGACAAAAGGCCATGTTCCGCAAGGCGGCGCTGGAACACATCGCGCTACTGCGGCTCATCGAGAATACCCTCCATGCCAAACGCGACCATGCCATTGGCGAGGAGTTCTTCCGCGACATCCTCGACGAGCACTTCAGCGCTATTGAAGTGGAACGTCAGTTCGAGACCGCGCTGAACTGGGGCCGCTACGCCGAGATCTTCGACTACGACTCTGAGAATGGCCGACTCTTCCACCGCGAAGACGCCGACGTGTTGCCGGCGGCGAGCGAGGCCTGATGGCGCGTACTACGTGGCAGCCTATCAGGATTCTGGGCAAAGGCCCGTGGTCGCTGCTGCCCGCGCAGACATGGTCGGTGCTAACTGACTTCGTCATCTTCGCCGCTGGGCTGTCGGTCTTCTACGTAATTCTGCTACTGGGACGGACCTGGCTTGGCCCCTTCAATCCCCACGTTGAGATTTCACGCGATCCCACCAAACTGCCTATGTACGCGGCTTACTCGCTGCTGCGCATCGCGGTGGCCTACGTTCTTTCGCTTGCGTTCACCCTGGTGTACGGCTACGTCGCTGCGTATAACCCCAAAGCCGAGCGGATCATGATTCCGCTACTCGACATTCTGCAGTCGATTCCGGTGCTCAGTTTCTTGCCGGGCGTGATGCTGGCCATGGTGGCGCTGTTTCCGCATCATCAGATCGGTGTGGAAATGGGGGCCATCCTGCTCATCTTCACCGGGCAGGTGTGGAACATGGCCTTCAGCTTCTATTCGTCGCTGAAGAGCATCCCGCGCGACATGCGCGAGGCTGCGAAGATCTATCGCTTCAACTGGTATCAGCGCTTTACGCAATTCGAACTTCCGTACGCAGCGATCGGCCTCGTCTGGAATTCGATGATGTCGGTTGCGGGCGGCTGGTTCTTCCTGATGGCCTGCGAGATGTTCGTGCTCGGCTCGCGCGACTTCCGTCTGCCGGGTCTGGGTTCCTACCTGCAAACTGCAGCCAGCGCGGGCGACACCCAAGCGATTTTCTGGGGCGTCGGCGTCATGATCGCCGTGATTGTGCTGCTCGACCAGATCGTGTGGCGTCCAGTCATCGCCTGGGCCGAGAAGTTCAAGATGGAGCAGGTTGAGAGCGCCGACGTGCCACGCTCCTGGTTCCTCAATGTCATTCAACGCTCGCGAGGGCTCATCCGGCTACGCAAGCGAGTGATTCGGCCGTTGCAAGAGCGGCTCAGATTGCACTTCGTCCGGCAGCATGACAGCGGGGAAGAAGATGCTCCGCCTGCAGCGTGGAAGGTATGGACCGGCCGCGCAATCGGCGCCATCGCCGTGGTCGCGGTGCTCTATGCCGTGACCAGAGCCATCGTAATGCTGACCGGTTTGGATGGCTCGGAATACCGGGAACTACTGACTGGGGCTGGGGCGACATTTCTTCGGGTGATTGCGGCGCTTGTAATTGGAGCAGCGTGGACGATTCCCGCGGGCGTGGCGATCGGCTTCAATCCCAAACTGGCGCGGATTGCCCAGCCGCTGGCGCAAATCGCCGCATCGGTTCCGGCGACCGCTCTGTTTCCGATTGTATTGCTGGTACTGATCAGGATCGGCGGCGGCCTGGGGCTGGGATCGATTCTACTGCTGCTGCTGGGAACGCAGTGGTACGTCCTGTTCAACGTGATCGCCGGCGCGATGGCGATTCCCACCGACCTGAAGGAAGCCTCTGATCTATTCAAGTTCAATCGAAGTCAACGCTGGCGCAAGCTGATTCTGCCCGGTATCTTTCCCTATCTGATTACGGGTATGGTGACGGCTTCAGGCGGCGCTTGGAACGCCAGCATCGTGGCGGAATATTTTCGCCTGAAGGACAAGACGTACACGACCGTGGGACTGGGAGCGACGATTTCGCGCGCTACCGACGTCGGCAATTTCGATCTGCTGCTGGCCTCAACCATCGTGATGGCGATTATTGTGGTGACCGTGAACCGTTTGGTCTGGCGAAGGATGTATCGGCTGGCGGCGACGCGATATACGTTGGAAACCTAGAGGCGGCTTTTCGCTCCTCGCCGTTGGCTTTTCTTTGGGTGCACCGTTCTGGCCCAGTCTTGGCTAGGGTGGGACGGTCACCCCCCAATCGTACTGCGCTGTTTTTCCTCAGCCGAAAAACGCGTAGTATATCTACTTGGGCAGGAGAAGGGCGTGCCGGACGAAAATCTCGTTAGAAAGTCGGACCTGGAAGCGCTCCAAGTGGCGCTACTGGAACGCATAGAGAAAACTGAGACCACCCTGCTGCGTGAATTCCGCAAGTGGGCGATCAGTTTCGAGTCGCGCTTTCGCGCGAACGAGGTCCTGGTTGGCGGCTTCAACGAACGGCTGATTGCATTGGAAGAGCGCCTGGGTGATGTTGAGCGTAAATCGGAAAATAAGCCTTAGGACGCCGTGCCAAGATTTCCGCGCCACAAGACCATTTCTTGGCTGGCGTTGAAGAAATAAGCCTCCCAACGTTCCTCAGGACGTTGAGCCTTCCTTCAACACTAATTGCTCCGCCCCCGAGAACGCGTGGTTCCGAATCATCAGCGTGCTCAGCAGGGAAGTCAGCCCCGACGACGCCAAGATCATCGCGATCACTACGAACTGATAGATGGCTGCGTACAGTGGATCAGCGCCGGAGAGGAGCATTCCCGTCATCAGTCCAGGAATCCAGACGATTCCCAGCGAGCGCAGACTGTCGATCGCGGGAATGAGCGAGGCGTGGATGCTCGACTCGGCGTAGCTCGCGACGGTGTGCTCGGGCGCAGCGCCCAGCGCGAGCGCGGTCTCGATCTCGCCTGCATGCGCCAGTACCTCCGAACGAAAGCGGTTCAAAGCCAGCCCGTTGGTGTTCATGGCGTTGGCAATGAGCATGCTACCCACCGGGATGAGCGAGGTGATGGCGGTGTCGATCACTCCGGCCCAGGTCATGATGGCGGTGACCAGTCCAGCACCGGCAGCAATCGAATAGGTGGATACTTTGCGCGCACCGGGAATGTTCTTCGCTCGCCTGGCCGAAATGGAACCTGCGGCGATGATCATGCCGGTCAGGAGAAAAACGCTCGTCCAGCGCGGGCTCTTCAGGAGCAGAGCGAGGATTGAACCCACTGCGACAATCTGGACAATCCCGCGCAAGAGCGCGATGGCTGCGTCGCTTTCCAGATGAATGTTGCGGCGTCGCGCCAGCAGGACCACCGCCAGTGCCAGCACCGAGGCGATGGCGGCCTGCGCGAAGCCGAGCGTTAGTTGGGTGTGGAAGAGCGATTTAAGCACCCAGCACCTCCGCCGGTTTTCCATATTGAACCAGTCGGCCAGTTTCCATGAGCGCAACCCGGTCGCACATGCGCCGCGCTTGGTCGCGATCGTGTGTCACCATCACACAGGTCAATGATGTGTCCTTAACCAGGCTGCAAATCAATTGCTCGACGCCGGTCTTTGCCTGTTCATCGAGGGCCGAAGTCGGCTCGTCGAGCAGCAAGATCTCGGGACGATTGGCCAGCGCCCGGGCCAGCGAAACCCGTTGCTGTTCTCCGCCGGAGAGGTTCGCAACCTCGCGTGCGGCCAAACCGGGCAGGCCGACGCGTTCCAGCAGTTGAGCGATGTCCTGGTCGGCCAGAGCCTCGCCGCGTTGCAGAGGGCCGAAGCGAATGTTGCCAGCAACGTTGCCAGGAAAGAGGAAGGGACGCTGCGTCACCATGCCAACACGGCGGCGCAATTCGCGCGGAGGGAATTCACGGTAGTCCTGGCCGTCGAGAAACACAGTGCCGGAGGTCGGCTCATCAAGACGGTTCAGTAATCGCAGCAACGAACTTTTACCGGAGCCACTGGCTCCAACGATCCCCAGCATCTCGCCGTGATGCACTTCCAGGGAAATGTCGGCGACGATGGAAACGTCGCCCACCCGGCGTCCCAGGTGCTCGGTTCGCAGCACTACCGCGCCGGTCGCAGCTACTTGCGCGATGCTCATCGGTGCAGGTGTCCGTAGTAGATCTTGGTGTCGTACTCGAGAGTAACGTGGCCGTGCTCGGCGTGGGACGAAAACAGACGCGGCAGCTCGCGCATCATCGCTTCGTATGGGTCCCCAGCCTTAGGTATATACGACGAGGACAGCAATCGGCCGCGCAGACCGTCGAAGTTGAGCTCCTGCTGGTTGTGCTGCCGGATCAACTTCATTTCATTGGAAGCGAAGAATTGTTGCAAGGCGTCGTAGCTGGCCAGGTACTTGTGGGAGACCTGTTCGTAATCGGTGGAATAGCGCCGCACGAAACCTTCGTAGGCGCGCAGGAATGGCGTGGATTCTGCGTCGCGATCATGCCATACCAGGACCACCCAGCCTTCCGGCTTCACAATGCGGGCGAACTCCACGTGCGTATCGTCAGGTCGGAACCAGTGAAATGCCTGCCCGGCAATGACGAAGTCGGCGCTCGCTTCAGCCAGGCCGGTGGCTTCGGCGCTACCGTCCACCATGCTGAAGTTGAGATACGTTCCAAGGTAATGTTCGCCTGCGATCCGCATCTCTCGATTGGGCTCTACACCCACGACGCGATTGCCGTTCTCCAGGAAGATCTTCGCCAGCAGGCCGGTGCCACAACCCACGTCGGCGATGAAGTGCTCGGGACGCAGCCCGCAAGCTTGTTGCAGAGCTTGTACGACCTGGGGTGAGTAATGCGGGCGATACTTGACATAGTCCTCCGCCCGATCGGAGAAACGCGCTACGGGATCGCGAGTTGGTTCAGCCATGGGTGTATCTTAACTTGATCGATGAAACCCAAGCGCCCTGCAAAACCGCTGTTGGTAAATGCCGTTTGTGACGCTATCCGTAAGATTCCGCGTGGGCGTGTGAGCACCTACGGCGCAATCGCGGCCGCCGCTGGCTATCCGCGCTGTGCCCGCCACGTCGGACGAGTTCTGAAGCAGGTGAGCGGCCTGCCCTGGCAACGCGTCTTGGGTTCGGGCGGCCGGATTTCGCTGCGCGGCGAATCGGCCCTGGAACAGCGATTCCTGCTCGAATCCGAAGGGGTGCGCTTCCGAAGCGGGCGGGTGGACATGCGAAACTTTGAGCACCGGTTTGGGAGAATCAGTAGCAAGGCTGCCGGTTCGAAGCACAAAGGATTACGGTGAAAGTAGCAGGCAGCGCAGCGTTTTGGGTGGACACGGGCCTACGCCATGCCTTAAATTCGTGACAAGTTTACAATACCCCTGCAAAGCTTTATGAGTTCTCAGGCCCCAGTTAAGATTTCAGTCATCGCTATCGCCATCCTGTTGGCGATGCCGCTCGCGGCACAGCGCTATCAGGGACGTGACCATCACGTCTTTCATCCACCTGTTCAGACTAAGCACCAGAGCGCGCCGCCGCCGGCAGGCAGTGCCACGCAAACGCGGATATCTTCCACCGGAAACCCTTCTTCATCGCGCAGTCATGATACAAGCCTAAACGCCCCGCGTAGCAACGAGACAACGCATACGCAGGTGCCGTCCGGCACGGACCCGGTTCATCCGCGTTAGGTCTTACCCTCAATAATTCAAGCGGAAGTTAAGCATGTGCCAGTTCAGAAGGAACCAGGCATAGCCGACGCACGCCAGCATGAGCAGCGTGTTCCACAGCTTTGTCCAAAACCAAAGGGAGGCTGTCCCCCACGAGCGCCAGCAGTAATTGATCGAAATCAACGTGCCGATGACACCCAAAACGCCGATTATTTGCAACAGGTGCAGGCGTCCATCGAAATGGCTGCTCAGCAACGCAATGTTGTCATCCACAGAGGTCAGCCATGCCGCGTAGCAGCCGGCGAAGGCCAGATTGAGGAAGCAGACCAGCCTCAGCAGCAAGCGCAGCTTACGGTGGGGGGACGTGAGTTCCGCGCGATAGCCATAGTGAGTGCGCAGCATGGCGTTGAGTGGCCAAAACAGCAGCGTGATCGCAAAGATGACGAGCGAGAAGATGAGGACGGCGATGCTGAAATTTCCGTTCTTCAATGCCGGAGTCGCCTGATAGACGAATATGGGCAAATCCGAGGCGATGATTTGCTGTCCTGCGTAATTCTTGGCGAAGCCAAGATGGCTTTGACCGTCAACCTCACGGAACAACATCGGGGCAATTTCTTTGAAGTGTTTGGGGTTTCCGGCAAAGTCCTTGGCTGCGTCGAGGCTGATGGTACCGTCCGAATTGACGCTTACGTGGCCCTGGTCCAGACCCGCCGTTATGGCAACGATGTTGGTCTGAGAGCGGCGGCTCAGCCAGTACGTGCAGGCAACTGATTTGGCGTCCTGGGCGGCAGTGGCCACCTGTTCGCCCAGCGGAGGCGTGTAGGGGAAGTAACGGTTGAGAAAGGCTTGCCAAAGCGCTGTCCGTCCGGAGAAGCCTGGCTTCCCGGCGCTGTTGTACGAGATGAAGAAGCCGATGTGGTCATCCAGCATTAGGTGCATGTCGCTGTGAAACCATTGCGAGTCGCCGCCGTGTCCGATGATGCGGTGTCCGTTGCGCGACTCCTCGTAGAAGCCATAGGCCATGCCGTTCAGCGTTGGCAGAACCTTGTATGCACGGGAGTGCATGAGCTGTGCCGTCTCCGGCTTCAGAATGCGCGTGCCGTTGTACTCGCCGTTTCGCAGATGCGCGAGCATGAAATGCGACATGTCTTCCGCAGTCGTGGACATGCTGCCCGCGGGCCACACTTGCACGAATTCAAAACTTTTTGGCGGTTGAGACGCCCGGTTGTAACCGTTGGACATGAGCGGTTGTAAGTCGGCGGGCAAAGGCTGGCGAAATGTAGTGCGATGCATGCCAAGGGGCAGCAGGATGTTCTGCTCAACGTAGTCGTCGAAAGGTATGCCGGAGACGCGCTGCACGATGTAGCCTGCCAACGCGGCCCCGTAATTTGAATATGCGGGCATGGTTCCCGGAGGAAAGATCTGCGCCGGTAGGTGCGTCGTCATGTATTCGCGCAGTAGCCGCATGTCGGAAGCATTCGCGACGAACAGGTCCTTCAACGTCTCCTCGAATCCCGGAGTATGTGTCATCAGGTTTTTCATGGTGATCGGCTTGCCGAAGGTCGCGGGAATCTTGAAGTCCAGATAGTCATTCACGTCGCGGTTTAGGTCGATCTTGCCTTGTTCGACGAGTTGCATGACGGCCGTCCAGGTGAATGTTTTGGAGATAGAGCCCGGGCGGAACAGTGTGGCATCCACGGTGACGGGCTTCTTGCTCTTCATGTCCGAGTAGCCGTACCCCTTGGCAAAAAGCACACTGCCATCCTTCACCACCAGAACGACTGCACCGGCAATGTCGTCGCGTTGCAACTCGACGGGGATGAAGCCGTCGAAGAAAGCTCCCAGGTCGTCCGTGGTCAGTTGCGGGGTGGTTTGCGGTGCCTGAACCGGCGGTGGCGCGGCCTTCTCTTGATCGCGATGCGGAAGTATCTTGGGCGCTTGCGATAGTGAAGACAGAGACGAAACAAAGACAAGGCCAAGCAGGCTGATGGCGCGCGAGAGTTTTCGATTCATATGGGGGGTGATTGGAACGTATCAGACTACTACCGGCGTCAAGTTCACGCCGGAGTTGAGCCGACAGACAATTGGTACTTGGGCGGCCCGGTCGAAGCAGTTTAGTAACCGGAAATTAACATTGGGTTTCATGCCGCCGTAATAAAATCGAAGGCTATGCAAGATAAGCCACTGCAAATAGAGACGGTTGCAGACCCAAACGGGACCGACGTGGTGCTCCGGATCCACGGTCCTCTTCTGCTGGGGAACTTTTTCCCGCTTCAGACCGCAGTCCGGTCGGACTCTTCCAATCTGCTGATTATTGACGTGGCCGACATGCCCTACATCGATTCCGCAGGGATCGGTTGCCTGGTGGGAGCCCACGTGTCAAGGGAGCACTCGGGCCGCAAGTTAGTCATCGTCGGCGCTCACGAACGGCTGCTGACCTCGTTGAAAGTTACGAAGGTGGACCAACTTTTCACCTTCGCCCCCACTGTGGAACAGGCCCGCGCGCAAGCGAGCGGAGCTTAGTCCCCGCGATTTTCGCCACTTGGCCCGCATTCGAAGCACGCGGGCCCAACCTCTGATAAACTTTGCCCGGCATGTGGGCTCGACCCCCGTCGCCCTGTTGCGAGCTGCTCATAGGGAGAAGCTCCGGCGGCGGAGTTCGGCATGAGGAGGTTTTTATGTCTACCGCAGTAAGCACGTCGCAGATGCACCATCGTGTGCAGGAATTCGTCAGCCGGCCGCGCAAGATGTTCGTCGATGGAAAGTGGACCGAGGCCGCCTCAGGAAAAACCTTTCCGACTTATAACCCCGCTACAGGAGAGGTTTTGGCGCAGGTCGCCGAAGGCGATCGCGAAGACATCGAGCGCGCGGTGAAAGCGGCCCGCCGGGCCTTCGAGAGCGCCGCTTGGTCTGAGATGACGGCCTCGCAGCGCGGCCGACTCATCTGGAAGCTGGGGGACTTGATCGAAGAGCACCTCGAGGAATTCGCCCAGCTCGAAAGTCTCGATAACGGGAAGCCGCTTTCCGTCGCGCGTGTCGCCGACGTGCCGCTGGCGGTTGACCTTTTCCACTACATGGCGGGATGGGCGACCAAGATCGAGGGCAACACCATTCCTTTTTCGCCAAAGTACTTCGCGTACACACGACGCGAGCCGGTTGGAGTGGTAGGCCAGATCATCCCGTGGAATTTTCCGCTGTTAATGGCGGCGTGGAAACTGGGTCCGGCGCTGGCGACTGGCTGCACCGTCGTGTTGAAGCCAGCCGAGCAGACCCCGCTGAGCGCGCTGTTGTTGGCGGAGCTGGTTGCGGAGGCAGGTTTCCCCGAGGGCGTAGTAAACGTGGTGCCGGGTTACGGCGAGACCGCTGGAGCTGCGCTGGCGTCGCATCCCGACGTGGACAAGATCGCCTTCACCGGTTCCACCGAAGTTGGCAAGCTGATTTTGCAGGCGGCGGCGGGCAATCTGAAGAAGGTTTCCCTGGAGCTAGGCGGCAAGTCGCCCAACGTCGTTTTCGCCGATGCCGACATGAAGGCGACCATTCCGGGAGCGGCAAGCGCAATCTTCTTCAACCATGGGCAATGCTGCTGCGCAGGATCGCGGCTCTACGTTGAGCAAAGCATCTTCGACCACGTGGTGAACGGTGTGGCCGAGCAGGCTAAGAAGATCAAAGTGGGGCCTGGCTTCGATCCGGAAACCTCGATGGGACCTCTGGTCTCCGAAGAGCAGCTGAACCGCGTCTGCAATTATCTCGAGATCGGTCTCAGCGAAGGCGCCGAGGCGGTGGTCGGCGGACACAAGCGGCCGGGTTCGGGATATTTTGTCGAGCCGACGGTCATGGTAAAGACCAAGCCGGAGATGAAAGTGGTTCGCGAAGAAATCTTCGGGCCGGTAGTGTGCGCCATGCCTTTCCGCGATGTGGACAAGCTGATTGCCGAGGCGAACCAGAGCGAGTACGGACTGGCGGCCGCAGTCTGGACTCGCGACATCAGTAAGGCTCATCGAATCGCCGAGAAGCTGCGCGCCGGAACGGTGTGGATCAACTGCTACAACGTCTTCGACGCAGCCCTGCCCTTTGGCGGATACAAGCAGTCGGGCTGGGGCCGCGAGATGGGCCACGAAGTCCTGGAGCTTTACACCGAGGTCAAGGCGGTCTGCGCCGCGATCTAGACTGCGCCGTTTTCCCATTCGCCACTGCAAAGAGGCAAGGTCCTGTGAGCTCGTCGTGGCACCGCAACAGGACCTTGCTATGCCCGCCGCGCAACCATCCGACCTGCGCAGGCGGGTTGGGCAATCATTGCCCGAGTGTTTCGGTTGTCAAGAATCGTTCGTCAGGCGAGGGCACTTGGCCAGCCTGTTTTGTTTTGCGGGCAGCAAGCACCGTCGTACTTTTCGCGGACAAAACAAAAGGCACCGAAACAGGTACGTCTACCTTGTTTCGGTGCCAATCCCAAGCTAGCACATTAGGGCTGAGGCGGGTAGCACTTCCGTGAATATCTTGCGGTTGGTTCCCGAAATGGGAACGAAGCGAAAAGATGACCCGGTCTGGGCTCCTCTCGCACTCACCCATCCTCCCGCCAAAAACGGGCGAGAAGGATGGGGCACCCGATTTTCAACGGTGACCGGAAAGGCTGGGCCACCCGTCATTCGGCCGATTCAAAATGAATGTCCATCGATAGGGCACTCCGATTCCTCGTGCGTAGGTTGAGCTAAACTTAGGCGGTGGTCTACGAGTGGAATGCGGCGAAGGCAAAAGCGAACGCCCACAAGCACGGTGTATCCTTCGAAGAGGCATCGACGGTCTTCCTCGACCCGTTGGCCTGGACGTTTTCCGATCCTGATCACTCTGCTGCTGAGGCGCGGGAGATCACAATCGGGTATTCCGTCCGGCATCGGGTTATCTTTGTAGCGCATAGCCAGCGCGGGGACCGTACGCGAATTATCAGTGCCCGAAAGGCGACCAGGAAGGAGCGCAAACAGTATGAAGAAAGCATCGGCAGGGAGGCGAAATGACGACTTGCGTCCGGAGTACGATCTCGCCCGGCTCGCGGGAGGGGTGCGCGGCAAGTACCACCGCCAAGCCGTTGCAGGGACGAACCTGATTCTGATCGAGCCGGAGCTCGCGCGCGTGTTTCGCGATTCGGAATCAGTAAACCGCGCCCTGCGGCTGCTGGTGGAAACCGCAACCGCGAGTGCTGCTCCTGCTCGTCCGCGGCATCGCGCACCCAAGAAGCGCTTGCAATCGGCGCGGTAGAAATCCACACCGCAATCAGCGGCGACAAACCCATCCAAGGAAATTCGGCTTGAGTGGGTTTTCTTGATCCTGACTCGGATAACAAGTCCGCTCCGCAAGCTCGAGTTTGAATGCTCGCACAATTGTATGACTTCCCACTCATCCGCAAAAAGCGCGAATGAGTGGGCACCCGGCGATGAGGACGGGGCACCCCGAGTGAAAAGTAACCGGAAAGGCCGGGCCGCCCGCCCAATCAAGCTGGGGTCGCGAGATGCAGACGCCGAATGAACCTCAGTGTCCGCTGGGTAACTGCACCGCAAATGAGTTAGCTTCTGGCAGGCGGAGGATGTGGGGTGTGATGACCACCAAGAGATCATCCTCCATGGCGTTCTTAGTGTGGTTCGACGCAGCGTAGGTCACTCCCGGGACCGTAGCCAGGAACGGCAATCCGGCTATGCTGCGGCTGTCGGCCGAGGAAATGAGCCCGGCCATTACACTGGACTCGCCATTTTTCAGCGTAATGCTACCGTTGTACTCGCGATTGTTGATGATAGGAATGCCGTTGACTGTTTGCGCGCCCAGCGAGCGAATCGCCAACTCCAATTTCAAAGTGACGTCCCGGTCAGCGTGAATGATGGGAGTAGCCTTCAGGTTTAGCCCCAGGTCTTCGAAGTTAAAGGATGGGAAAGGCGCAATGTAGCTCTGATTGCCGAGGACTTGCGAGATTGCTGGGCTGTTGTAAATGGGGGCGAAGGTTGCGTTAACAATGGGATAGCGTTCTCCTACCTTGAACACGGCAGCATTGTTCTGCGAGGCCCGCAGAGTGACCTGCTCCAAGGAGCGGATGTCGGACTGATTGACATTGAAGTTTACGGTGGTGCCGGTGCCTCCGGTGAGCCCGAACAGAGTGGCGCCGCCGCCAAAGGTTGCGAACGGCGTCGACAAGATTGAGCTAGCCTGACTGGATAGCGATGCCAGCAACGCCTGGATGGCCGTCGAGTTACCCTGATTGATTCCGCCGGAAGAAATCAGCTGGTTGATGAGGTTCTGGGAGTTTTGTCCCAAGCCCGCGATGAGCGACGGGCTGATATTGAAGAGAGTGAACTGCGCCGGCGGCAAAGTCCCCAGCTGCCTCAGGAGGTTGGAGCTGATCTGGTAGACCCGCATGTCCAGCAGGACTTCAGGGCGGCCACCAGCCAAGCTCTCCAGCAACTGCTCCGCCGCTTCCAGAACAGGCTCCTCCGCCCTCACCGAGATGGTGGACTGTGACTTGTCTGCCGCGATGTAGCGCAGGTTGAGAAGCACGCGGAGGGAGTTGGTCATCTCCGTCAACTCCTGGTCGGTCGCCAGGTCGGACAGATAGAACGTGCGCAATGACATGCGCTGGTAGGCGCGCCGATTCTCGATGTTATCGGCCACGAACAGGATTTGCTTGGCCGACAACGGCACCCAGAATGTTTTGGTGACCCGCGTCACTGTTTCCATCGCGGTGGCGAAGTTTATGTCTTCGATGTCGAATCGGACCCGCCGCTGCTGCACCGAGTCGTCGACCTGAGCGGTGATGCCGTACGCCTGTGCCACTTGGGTGAGCAGGGCTTTAGCATCGCCCTTGTAATGGAAGTCATGGTGCATGGCCGCGGGCTGCATCTCGATCGGAGTGGACTGCTCCACCACGCGCATGTTTCGGCTCAGCGGTTCTTCGTCCAGCGGTATCGAGTCGCCGAGGCGTTGAAGCGCGTATTCGTTGGTGGGATCGAACTCCAGAGCGCGCCGGAAGTCGGCCATGGCGACGATCTCATTGTGGTCGAGCATTGCCAGGTTGCCTTGCTTCAGGGCCTGCATCACCAGTTGCTGGCGCGTGAACTCGCGGGCCGTAAGGTATTCCACATTGTGAGGCGCCAGCTCGGCGGCGAGATCGAACTTTTCGAAGGCTGCGTCCAGATTGCCGGATGACTTCAACTTAACGCCAGCTTTGAACTGACGCTTGGCTTTGGCGACATCTTTGGGATCATCGGGGAGAACAGCTGGGGCAGGCTGTGCTGGAGCAGGTTGGTTTGCCGCAGCAGGTAGCAGGGCCGGCGCTTGAGCGGGCGGATTCGTCCCGGAAGGCGGTTGGCTCGGCGGAAGAGGGTTACTCGGCTGGGCCGTTTGCACCGGGGAGGGTGCCGTTGCCGCACCGTTCTGCGGAGCAGCCGCCGTGGTCGGCGCAGCGGTCTGCTGTCCAGCCAGCGGGCTCGCAATCGCGAGCGTGAGTAGCATCACGGCCAAGAAACGCATGAGTGTTGAGATTGTATGCCAGCGGGTTCAAGCTTGTCGCGCCTGAGCCGTTGCGCTGAAGAGTTCACTACAGGATCGGCATAAAGCCACCTGTGCTAAACTTCACTCACACTGAGGGCTGAGGATGAAGACGGTTTTCCGCAAGCTATTGTTCGTCGATTTGATCAAGGGATTGAAAGTCACGTTCCGCAATCAGGACCCGAAAGAACTCATCACCGAGCAATATCCGCTCCAGCGCCCTGAAGTGGCAGAGCGCTTCCGCGGCGCGCCTCGCCTCAATAACAATCCCGACACCAACGAGACCTTGTGCATCTCCTGCGACCTCTGCGCTTTGGCCTGTCCAGAGCACCTTATCGTGGTGAACAGCGAACGCAATCCTCACACCCGGCGCAAGGAACTGACGGACTTCACTTACGACCTCAGCCGCTGCATGTTTTGCGGACTTTGCGAAGATGCGTGCCCGACTGACGCGCTGGAGTTGACCCAGGACTTTGAGATGGCGAACTACAGTAGGGAAGGGCTCATCTGGAACCGCGAGACGCTGGAGAAGGGCCCCGAGCCCAATGTGTATCGGCGCTAGCTGATTTGCAGTAGGGCGCGCAACGGGCAACGCTGAAAGCCCCGACGTGTCATCGCGCTAAACTTGTAACTAGGGCCCCTCCGTAGTACTGTGATTACATCCTTACCATTCTTGGACTTCTCTCTGGACGCTTTCTTGGGCCTGTTCGGACTCTACTGATTACAACGCATCTGTCCAAAGATCCGATACCCGCCTCCCCTTCGGGGGTACATCCGGCGCGGAAAAACGACTCTGGCCTGTCAAGAATCGTAGAGCGGAGGCGATTGGGTGTATAGTGTTGGCCACCCAGGCTGCCAAAATGGAAATCCTGGTCATTGCCCTTCGTTTACATGCTGCGCAAGAATTCCGCCACAGGTCCAAGAATGAGGAGGCACCAAATGAACATAAGAATATTGGGGACAATGGCGTTGATCGCTTCCTTCTGTCTCTGGTTAACCGGATGTACCGGATGTCCACCCACTCAGGAGTGCGGAACCTGGGTCTTCACTGGAACCCCAAGCGGGAACTCGTTTCCGTTGAGTTCTGCCTTCACCTTCACTCCCGCCGACTGCGGCAAAACCTGCCAGTGCAACCAGGATGTCATGATCCAGATGACATGGGTCTATGACGCCAATGAGCACAAGAACGTGTACGCCTCCGACCAACCGCAAGGAGGCCGTTCCGACGCCAACGGTTGGAGCATCGACCGCATCGATGGCGCGGCCCACGGCTATTACGGTTTGCAGAACGACGGCACCTTCAAACCCGGCTGGAACACCACCGGCTCCAATGGCAACCCGAACACGCTGTACGACGAACCAGGCGGCTGGGGCGCCAACACCTACTTCTACGCGGTGGATGTAGCCGTCTGCTATAGCTCCGAAACCTGCAACGACCGGATCCTGGGGTATTACTTCTGGAGCTATATCCTCGACGACAAAGACGTTGGGCAGAAGTTCATCACGGCCCCCGCATGGAAAGACCTGGACACGGAATTTCAGAACGCGCTGGCCGCCTGGAACGCCTGGGCGCCGACATCTGGTTCGGAGAACGATGGCACCGATGGCACCATTTCTCACGCCATCGCTTTCCCAAGCTTGTCGGACCTATAACCCGAAAATACTTTGGGGGCAACGACTATGAAAAAGTTCATGACCACTCCCTTATGGTTGCTGCTTTGCATCTGTATCGCCGGATGCGCCAGCCGAGACAACCGTAGCGCTACCTTGACGGAAGAGCAGAATCGCGCCAAAACCCAGCTCGAATCGCAGATGAAGGCCGTAGCTGAGACCACACGCACCTACCACGCAATGGACAACGCTACGCTGCTGCAGAAGCTCATGGAGCAAAGCAAGGCACAGCAGGAGCCATTCAATTCCCTGGCTTACCGGGAATTGAAGACCAGAACAAATGTTGACTCTAAGTCCCTCGTGGCCCTGGTAAACGAGAACGAAAATGCCGCCGGACTTCTGCCCCTGCTCCTGCTCAGAAAGCTGGACAATAAGTCGTACCTGCAAGTGCCGGCCGAAAACCGGGCGAAGATACTTACCGACGCGTTGCAGACGTTGAAGTATTTTAACACTTGGGGATTGCCTAACTTCAACCTTGAGGATGCATCCCGGGCCTTGATCGAGACGGGCAACAGCGCCGTTCCAGCCCTCAAGCGAATGCTCTCCGACACCCGGCCCGCTCCGGTATTCGGCAGTCAGGAGTACATGGTGTATAAGCGATACAACTATCGGCTCTGCGACTACGCTTTGTTCCTCCTGGAGAGGATCGAAGGTAATACGGAATTCCAATTGCCGATGTCTGTAACGGACAGGGATTCCGAGATCAAGAAGATGTCTGCGAAGTAGAGTTCGCGTAGAGGCAAGTCAAGCGCAGTTATGTGGAATTACCGCTTTCATGCTGCGCGGTTGAGTTTGTCTGCGCTGAACGAAAAGACTGCCGGGCCGTGGAAGTGGCGGCTGGGGGCGGGGCTGCATAGCTGTCACTTCGGATACCTGACCAAAGACAAATAAGGAGCCAACTGATGAAGAACCTGATCCGTGTCATCGCGGTGCTGGCGTTTGCCGCGATGTTGCTGCCTACCCTATCCCTTGCTCAAGCTAATCCCGCTCGGCCGTTTCATGATGGCCCAGTATGGGACATCACTTTCGTGAAGGCCAAGCCCGGCGTTGGTCTGAATTACATGAACTATCTCGCCACCGAATGGAAGACCGAACACGAGGCCCTGAAGAAGGCTGGGTTGATCCTCAACTACATGGTGATCACCACCGAGGCGCACAGTCCAACAGACTTCGACATCATGCTAATGACTGAATACAAGGACCTGGCGACCATGGAAGCCAACCAGGACAAAGAAGAGGCCGTGGTCAACCAGGCTTTGAACAGCAACGATCAGAAGATGATCGCAGGCTACCAGGAACGCGCAAGCTGGCGCGAGATCATTGGGGACCGCCTGGCGCGCGAAATCATCTTGGAGCCGAAAAAATAGGGAGCTCTCACATTGTGAGATAGACAAGGGCGCGAGCAATCGCGCCTTTAGTCTTCTTCATGCTCTGTTGTGGGACTACTCGAAGATCAGGATCGCAGCCGCGATCACGGTCGTCCAGCGGCCGCGCTTGTCACCGACGGCGCTCTGCGTGATGTTGGCTGTGCGCACGATCTTGTTCGATAGGCGATAGACCTCTTTCTTCTCGTCCCACGACTTGTCAGCGTCGAATTCCACATCGAGCGTGGTGGCGAGCATTTCTGCGGCAAGCTCTTCGGCATAGTCTCCAGCCAGGTCATCAGTCTCGCCGAAGGAATGATGCTCACTCAAATAGCCGTAAGTACTGTGGTCCGCAGGAATAGCCACTCCAATCGAGGCGGCTGTCAGGCGATGCGGCTCGCGGGTTGAGTTCTCCGCCACCACCGCGAAGGTGACTTCTCCCGGCGACAGGTACGGTAGTCCGTCTTTGCGCGGAATGAGCTTGCAGTTGGGAGGGAAGATCGACGACACCCGCACCAGGTTTTGAGCTGCAATACCGGCATCGCGCAACGCCAATTCGAACGAGGTAAGCCGCTCCCGGTGTTTCCCCACGCCCTTGGTGAGGAAGATGCGCTTGGGGACCATGTCTTTCGCCAATTTATGTTCTCCAAAACAAAGATGGTTGTAACCGAATCGTCAAAAATAACACACGAGAACCAGACGATTGTGTGAAAACAATATTACAAGAATATGAATTGAGAAGAATGCTCGGCGTCACTGGGCCGTACGCGCCGCGGGTACCGCCACCTTCAGCTTCACGGCAATATCGATGAATGCCAATGCGGCGCGGCTGAGCGCCTTGTCTTTGCGGAAAACCAGCGCCAGATCACGATGAATACTCGCGTCCGCCAGGGTGAGAGCGGCCAACGCATTTGCCTGCAGATCTTCCGCCACGTTGGAACGCGGAATGAACCCGATTCCGACATCGGCTGCGACAAAACGTTTCAGCAACTCGCTGGAGTCGAGTTCCATGGATATCCTGGGCTTCAACCGGTGTTCGTGGAAGAGCGCTTCCAGGGCGTCGCGCGTGCGGCCCGCCTTCGGCAGCAGCAGCGGGTATTCCGCTACCTCGGCAAGCGTTGCCCGGGCTTGAGTGGCAAGCGGATGATGGGGAGGCGTGATCACAATCAATTCGTCACGATGAATCTGAACCACCGTCAGGCGCTTGTCGGGCACCGGCATAGACACGACCCCGAAGTCACACGAGTTCTCGATGATGGCTTCCAGAATCTTGTTGTGCTCCAGTCGCTTCACACTCACTGCGACACTCGGATATTGCCGCTTAAACTCGGCAAAGACTTCCGGCAGGATGTGCAGGCACGTGCCTTCATTGGCGGAGACCACCAACTCGCCGCGCGGCACGCGATGCATTTCGGCCAGCGCGACCAGCATGACGCGGCGCTGCTCCAGGACGTCCTCGGCGTACTTCAGGAAAACTTTGCCGGGACCGGTCACGGCCACCTTTCCGCCGCTGCGGTCGAGTAGCTTGGCCCCGACTTCCTCTTCCAACGCGCGAATCTGCGACGAGATCGCTGGCTGGGTGCGAAAACGCCGCTCGGCCGCCCGCGAGAAGCTGCTGAGCCGTGCCACCTCCAGAAATGTTTCGATCTGATCGAAGTCCATGAAAAAAGCAGTAATTAGCAACTAGCCGTTAGCAATTAGCATTCAGCACTCAGCGTGCGGCACCATGACAGCCGGGGGGACTTGATGCAATGGACATGGCCCTCAGCATAAGGGGTTTTATCAGGACAATCTCGATTCTACGGGAGCGAGACCGTTTCGTCAGCGGAATCACGCAGTTGCAGTTCATAAATGGGAATTATGCCCGCCATAAGAACATTGTATTAGCCACCGGTTTCTGGGGCGCGTATGCTTCTTGATGTGCGCTAGGGAAGGGCCCGTAGCCACACCAACTTCCTACCCCAATGCAGTTCGCAGTTCCGAATTCCTACTCCGGAAGGCCGCACCGCTCCGCCAGGCAAGCTGGCACAAGGGCGGGCAGGACGTTCCGCAAAATCTCCACCGCAACACAACCGCCGTCCTCGTACGACGTACGCGTGTGCGCGTCGGGCCGAGCGACGGACAAGGAGAATTCGAGTGGCTGATACCAAGCCTGATCCAAAAGCCGTTCTCGCGTTTGTCAAGGAGAACAACGTGCAAGTGCTCGACCTGCGCTTCACCGATCTCCCCGGACTGTGGCATCACGTCTCTTATCCTATCGCGCAACTAAGCGAATCATCGT
Source organism: uncultured Acidobacteriaceae bacterium (assembly GCA_963794545.1). Classification (GTDB taxonomy): domain Bacteria; phylum Acidobacteriota; class Terriglobia; order Terriglobales; family Acidobacteriaceae; genus Bog-257. Next base: position 1,335,025 of record CAWCEH010000002.1, on the reverse strand, counting down.
TCGAAGAAGGCTTCGGCATGGACGGATCGTCGATCCGTGGCTGGGCGGCGATTCATGAGAGCGACATGCTGCTCATTCCCGATGCCACCAAGTACATGCTCGATCCGTTCACCGAGGTCCCGACCATGGTGATGGTGTGCGACGTGATCGACCCCGTCACCAAGCAGCGCTACGACCGCGATCCGCGCTACATCGCCAAGAAAGCCGAGATGTATCTGGTTTCCACCGGCCTTGCCGATACCGCCTACTTCGGCGCCGAAGCCGAGTTCTTTATCTTCGACAACGTGCGCTTCGATCAGAACGAACACGAGGGCTTCTACTTCATCGACGCTGAAGAGGGCCGCTGGAATTCCGGGCGAGTTGAAAATAACTTGGGCTACCGCCCGCGCTACAAGGAGGGCTATTTCCCAGTTGCTCCCACAGATCACTATCAGGACCTGCGAACCGAGATGGCGATGACCATGCAGAACTGCGGCCTCACGGTGGAATGTCATCATCATGAAGTTGCAACTGGGGGGCAGACCGAAATCGATCTGCAGTTTGATTCGCTGATCAAGTCGGCCGATAGCATGATGCTCTACAAGTACATCGTCAAGAACGTCGCCAACCAGTACGGCAAGACGGTGACCTTCATGCCCAAGCCACTCTTCCAAGACAACGGCAGTGGCATGCATACGCACCAGTCGCTATGGAAGGAAGGGAAGCCGCTCTTCGCGGGCGACGGCTATGCGGGCCTATCGCAGATGGCGCTGTGGTATATCGGCGGACTGATTAAGCACGGGCCGGCCTTGTCGGCTATCATTGCTCCAACCACCAACTCTTACAAGCGCCTGGTGCCGGGCTTTGAAGCTCCGGTAAACCTGGCGTATTCACGCCGCAACCGTTCGGCCGCATGTCGCATTCCGATGTATTCGGCTTCGCCGAAAGCCAAGCGCGTGGAGTTTCGTCCGCCTGATCCGAGTTGCAATCCGTACCTCGCCTTCTCGGCAATGCTCATGGCAGGACTGGATGGCATCGAGAACAAGATCGATCCGGGCCAGCCGCTCGACAAGGACATCTACGATCTTGGTCCAGAGGAACTGGCGAAGGTGCCGTCCATGCCGGGATCGCTGGAGAACGCACTCGACGCGCTCGCGCGGGACTATCAGTTCCTGCTCCAGGGCGATGTTTTCACCGAGGAGATGCTGAACACCTACATTGACTACAAGCGAGAGAAGGAAGTGAACGCCATGCGCTTGCGTCCGCATCCGTACGAGTTCCAGATGTACTATGACATCTAGGAATGGACCGGGTAGAGCCAGCCTCCAGGCTGGCGTACAAGATCTCGCCTTACTATAAGACTTGCGCCGCTAGGGTCATTGAAAATGACCGCAGCGGCGCAAGTGGTACGCTTCTCCGCAGCGAACGCGGCGCCGAAGGAAGCGCCGTTCTACCCATACTCGCCGGACTATACCAACTCTGAGGCGGCTCCAAGCGAGGGCAAGTCTGCGAACCTCAGTATACTTCCTTAAGCAATTCTAATCTTAGCTCCAGCATTATCTCTGGTTTTACAGGCAAGCGTTAGCCATCCAGCGTTAGAACAAGCCCGTCTGCACCGGCCTGATCGCCGTTGACACGAGCGAGGGAAGGCCTCTACCGCGTTCTATAGCCGGCACTAAGATTCATTGGTTTAGAGAATGCAGATGGTCATAGGTGCTAATTAGAGACCTTGACGGCAGCTCTGCAAATGGTAGTGCATTTGTACCTGTTATTGTTTTGTTAGCGATCATGATCGGGTGTGGAGGGGGGAGTTCTATCTCAAACGGCGGCACAGCGACAACGACACCTGTAGCCTCCGCTCCCAGTGCCCCTCCGCCGATTAAACTCGATTTGCAAAAAATGCAAATGGTGGTCGCGGGCGGGACGAGCCCCGAATATGTCGTGTCGCCAATTGGAGAAGAGGGACTTGTTCAGATCGGGACACGCCGATTGCGTCTGATTAACGTAGACATCGATAACCTTGTTGGCGTAGAACCGGACGGAACGCTGCAATTGCAATGGTCTGACCACCTCAACCAAGGACTTGCGCTGTGTCGGGAGCATGGCTGGATCCCTCACATCATCATCGGGCATGTGGTCCCCCCGGCGTTGGCTGTAAAAGCGCCGGACGGACGGATTTATGGGCCTTCCTCGTGGACGATCTACGATCAATATATTCAGGCCTTTCTCGATTACGTGGTAGTTTCTCAAGGTTTCACTGAAACCGAGTGGGAAGTCGGTAATGAGATGAACACCCCATCGCAGAACTGGGTGGCTCCGGTGTTGCCGGCGTCTGCAACGGATCCTGCCGGCTTCACTGCATACTGGACTTTGTACTCGCACATTGCGGGGGTGGTAGGCGCCTTCCGGCATCAGCACCCAGGAACAGTGCTCCGCGTCGGGGGTCCCGCAGCAGAAACGGATTGGGCGATAAAATTTGTAGACTTCGTCGCCAGCAAGAATGCTCAGGCGGACTTTGTCAGTCTGCATGTCTACGGCAACCAATCGACAGGTGCTGGGTTGCAGGCTGACATCAACAGCATTCAGCAGGAAATGGCCGCTCAGAAGCTCAGCATGCCTGTCAGTATCACGGAATGGGGGCCGAGTTGCGGGAGCCAGCTCAACTTTGAACCGATTGCCGGCGCCTTCGTTCTGGATTTCACTTCGACCATCGCGCAAGCCGGTGTTTCAGATGCTATCTTCCTGTCGCTATCTCAGTTTCCCGCCGAAGACTGGCCAGTACTCTACACTACGGACCAGACTCCGACTGACATTATGGTTGCATTTGAGGCTCTGGTCGGGCTCAACGGAGCCCAAGGGACTTGCACGAGTAGCGGAGGGCTGTCCTGTGTCGCGGTGACCGGAGAGGATGGAACCGTATCGGTGGTGTCCTGGAATTTTAGCTGGGCAGGCACTTATTTTCCGGATGCCATAACACCGGCAAGCGAGACCTTCAAAATAACGGTCCAGCCCGGAGTAAGTACAGCAACTGCCTATACCATCCAGTCCGCGCAACTAAATTCTGGGCAATGGGACCAGGCAGCTTATCCTATTGCTGTGCAGTCGGGCGGGGCCAGTATAGGACTCACCGTTGAAATGCCGTATGGCTCGTACGGAAGGGTGTCACTGAAACCAAATTGAGCGGCGCCGGAGCGAGCTCCAATTACATTCTGGCGAGCACGGCCAGCGGCACCGCCGACTGAGAGAAAAGCGTTCGCTGGCTTCTCCTGCTTGTTTTCTGTTTCCACAGCTCAATCGTACTTGCCGAGGTACTGCCATTCTTGGGTGTTCCGGCATTTTCTGACTGCGGACAATCCTTTTCCCTGATCAGCAAAGAGCGTAACGACGAATGCCGCACGAACTGCATCACTGCGTCATGTGATGTGTGTCACTGCTAAGAGGTTGAGCCGGAAGGAATACTCCTTGCCACCAGCGACGGAGATGTGGGCAACGATGCAATCGATTCTCATACTGATTCGCAACCGGTCGAGGAGGACAGAAATGCCAGCACATATGGTTCTTACGGTTCGCGAGTCCCTCCTATTGCTGGCCCTTGCCGCGACGATTCCGTCGGGGAGCCAGAGATTTGCGATTCTCGCATTTTCACGCATGTATGGCACCAGTTGCAGCACACGCCACATTAACTTCTCCCAAACTGCTAGCTATGTGTCGAAGGAGTTCACATGATCATTAACTTTTGACCGGAAGCTGACAATTCTCTGACAACCCTACTGCCGTATCCCCGTAGGCTCGCGTTCAGATCGAGTTCTGAGCAGGTCGGGGGACAGTATGCAGTTCCTGAAGAAATCGCGATCCGTCGCGATGTCCACATTGATATTGCTAGCCGGGCATTGCCCTTATGCGCAGGTGCACCGCTCAGGCACAACAGTAGAAAAGGAAAGCGTGAGTAAAGAGGCTGCGGTGACGGCGGTGGCGGGCGAAAGTTGGCTCGCACATCTAAATCGGCCGTTCAACGAAACCAGCATGGGCAAGACGTGGCGCTTAGGCCCGCCTGCGCCGGCGCCAGGAGAGGCAGGTCCCCATGGGCAACCTGACTGGCCGCCCACGGTGGCGTCGCAAGTTTTGACGCTGCACGGTTCAGACCTCTACCGCATGAATTGCCAGGGATGCCATGGCGAATCCGGGGAAGGAGCGCCGCCAGAAATCAACTCTGTCATTAACCCGGTGCGGGCGACCTCAGTCGAGCTGGTGATGGCACGAGTGAAAATGGCTGGAATGGAGATCGGCCGGGCGGACGCCGTCAAGCTGGCGCAGCAGTCCCACACGTCGTTGTTGCAACGACTCCACAATGGCGGCGAGAATATGCCGCCATTCCCTCACCTGAACGAAGCCGAGGTTCTTTCGCTGCTCGCTTATCTGAGGCAACTCGCCGGCGTTCCCGGCGCAGAACGCGAGCAACTGGCGGTGAAGGAATCCCCGATCCGCGTGGGCGAGCACATTGTGAAGTCCACTTGTCATACTTGCCACGCGGCAACAGGGCCAGACCCTGATCCCCAACAGATTTGGGATGGAGCGATCCCACCGCTGAGCACTCTCACGATGCGCAAGAGCCGGCCGGAGTTCATCCGGAAGGTTACTCGCGGAGCGCCTGTCCTGATGGGCCCATCGCCCATGCTGCACCGCGGCAGAATGCCGGTTTTCTATTACTTAAGTGAGGACGAAGCAGCGGATGTATATCTGTATTTGACCCTCTATCCGCCATCGGAATCGGCCGGTCTCGAAACTACCAACGGGCTGACGCAACCACGGTCCGCAGGCGGAGGAACCCCTCCCGGGCATGGAGGCGCGTCCTCTGTTCCGGACAACAAGGTACCGGAAGTTCAGCCGCAAAGCGAGGGCACCACCCTGCAAACCGTCGTCTTACTGACGGGTGTTGCGTCACTCGTGAGCCTGCTGTTGGCAGGAGGTCTCGGATTCACGATATATGAGTTTCAAAGGCTGTCGGCGGCAAAACAATTCAACAGCCTGGCTGTGAAAATAAAACCTACAGGGAGGAACGAGGATGCCACGGCGACCTTGCAACACGTTTCGTAAGGTAAGCTTCTTTCTGATGCCGATTGTGCTTGCTCTCGTATTTTCGAGCACCAGCTACGCCATTCCGGCATTTTCACGTATGTATGGCACCAGTTGCAGCACATGTCATATCGACTTCCCCAAGCTGAACGACTTCGGAAAAGCCTTCAAAGACGCGGGCTTCAAGTTTCCCAAGGACGACGAGTCGATGATCAAGATTCCGCCTGTGATGCTGGGAGCGCCGGCCAATGCGGAACTCTGGCCGAAAGCCATCTGGCCAGGCGTTATACCTGGCCTACCGCCGATCGGGCTGCGGATGAACAACTATTTCCAGTACACCGGTACCAGCAGCGGAAAGTTTGCCGCGCTGACTCCGGCCGGAACTTTGGCCCCATTTGTGCCAACCACGGATTTCGAAACCGGGCTATTCAGCATCTTCACCGCCGGGAACTTCGGAAGCGACATCGCATTCTGGGTGGATGACGATATCAGTGTGGCCGGGGCGAACGGCAATGGCGGACTTGGCGATGGCTATCTCAAATTCGTCAATCTCAGCCGCCTGTTAAAGATGCCGCCGCACTCTCTCAATCTACGGGTCGGCCAGTTTGAACTCGAGTTGCCGTTTACACAGGCCCGCAGCATTTGGATCAGTCCCTACGACATTTATTCGCAAGCGAATATTGGGGCCATGAACTCGCTCATTCCGCTGCAGCAATTCGTCAATAACCAATTCACCATGGCGGATGCGGGCAAGGGCATCGAGTTGAGCGGCGGGCTGCACACCGGCGGCTATCAGTACTCAATCGCCTTCATCGACCAGAACACCAGTGGAGTCGGGCAGGATGCGAATCCCGGCAGTCCGTATGTTCCGCAAGCCACGGGCAGCAACAATGGCGGACTGGGTGTGGCTTCGGATGCGAACTTTAAGGACATCTACGCCAATTTTCAATATCGGTTCAACCTAGAGCACGACAAGGAAAGCCGCAACGCCATCCAGGCGGCAGGTCCCACAGGACCGCGCGACCACACCTATCTGAACCTCGGCACGTACTACTTTTATGGACGTTCGGTGCAGCGCCTGCTGGGCGCAGGGGCCGACGGTACATCGGCGGTTGTCACCGCGCGGGAGCCGTTCTACCGTGTCGGCGGCAATATGACCTTCAACTATCGCTGTTGCCTGCAATTCAATGCGCTGTACATGTACGGGCACGACTACAACCTTGTGCCTATCGATGCGAATGGGAATCTCATTCCTCTGCAGAACCTCAGCACGGCCGTGCCGGTGGGGTTCATTCACAGCACGCCAGCTACCTTCAGCGGCGGTTTCGTGGACGCGGAATGGCTGGCCTATCCGTGGATGTACGTGATGATCCGCTATGACGGCGTCAACTCGACCTCCGATCGCATCAATGGGTTGGCAACCAATCCCTCCTTCACTGGTGCTCCGTTCAACGCGCCCTTTAGTTCGACACGCAATCGCATAACACCGGGCGTGCAGTTCCTTATCCATGCCAACATCAAGGCATCGTTTGAGTACCAATTCCGTCCTTCGCAATCAGTCGTGATTGCCACCAATCCCTTAACCGGCTTGCCGGTAGCGCTCAATCCTTTCCACACCAATACAGCCGTAGCTGGTTTGGAATTCGTGTATTAATAGCTTGTACGTGAGGAAGCACAACCAACGAAAGGAATATTCATGATGCGCAGTTTTCTAGTAACGATTCTATTGGTCACGGCCGTCGCAGCCACCGCTGTCGCCGGCACAATCGAAGGCAAAGTGTCGACCGGGAAGTCCGTCGTCTATGTGGACACTATCCAGGGCAAAACGTTTCCTGCACCCTCGCAGCAGCCGGTCATGGATCAGAAAGGCTTGATGTTTAACCCGCACGTCATGGTCGTTCAGGTGGGAACCACCGTCGAGTTCCTGAACAGCGACAATGTTCAACACAACGTCTTCTGGCCATCGATCAGCGGCAACAAGAAGCTTGGCCATAACCTCGGAACGTGGCCGAAAGGCGATAAGCGCCCCTTCAAGTTCGACAACCCCGGCTTAGTGTCGTTGCTCTGCAATGTACACCCGGAAATGGCTGGGTACATCATCGTCAGCCCGACGCCATACTTCGCCGAAACCGACGCCAGTGGAAACTACAAAATCGAGAACGTTCCTGACGGCAAATACAACGTGGTCGCCTGGCATGAAGGAATGAAGCCGCAGACCAAGTCTGTGGATGTTGCCGGTACAGGCAAAGCCGACTTCACCTTATCCAAATAGGAAAGAAGCGGAGGCGGTCTGGCCGCCGCCCCTTTCCCCATATTCGCACTCGATCCACACCTCGTCCGCAGAGAGGCCGATGTTAAGTCGTTTTACCAATAAGAAGGTGGACCGGGAATGGTTGAACACCAATTTCCCATGCATGATGGCGTGTCCCGCGCACACCAATGCAGGCCGCTATGTGTCGCTCATCGCCGAAGGGCGCTTTGAAGAGGCGTACCGCTATGCCCGCGATCCGAATCCCATGGCGAGCATATGCGGGCGCGTCTGTGCGCACCCTTGCGAGACAGCATGCCGGCGAGGGCAAATCGACCGTCCGATCTCAATTCGCGCGCTGAAGCGGTTCCTGACCGAGAGGCACGGCCCAGAGTCGCGTCATCCGGTCTCACCTAGTACCAGGCCAGCCGGGAAACTCCCTTACAAGGTGGCAGTGATCGGCGGCGGTCCGGTGGGTCTCTCAGCGGGGCACGACCTGGCGTTGATGGGCTACTCCGTCACCATCTTCGAGGCGTCTCCAGTGGCTGGAGGAATGCTCTACCTTGGAATCCCGGAGTATCGCCTGCCGCGCAGCGTAGTAGAGGCCCAGGTACGCGAGATCCTGGAGACGGGTGACATAACACTTCGCTTGAACTCGGCTGCGGGGCGGGACTTCACGGTCGGCGAGCTAAGACGGCAAGGCTTCGACGCTGTCTTAATCGCAGTTGGCGCACATCGCAGCCGCGACTTGTCGATTCCCGGAGTTGACCTCGATGGCGTGCATCGTGGCATCGAGTTCTTGCTTAACGTCAATCTTGGCTACAAGTTCACCATTGGCAAGAAAGTCCTCGTAATCGGCGGCGGCAACGTCGCCATGGACGTTGCCCGATCGGCCGCGCGCGAAGTCCTGCGCCAGCATGACTCGCCTGGTGAGATAACTCCGTCGGAAGAGAATGTACAAACCGTCGCCGCGCACGAGATGATGGACATCTCTCTGTCGGCACTGCGTATGGGCGCCCGCGAGGTTGGCCTCGTTTGTCTCGAGCAGCGGCACGAAATGCCTGCCGCGTTGGAGGAAATCGAAGAGGCCGAGACCGAAGGCATCATCATGCATCCGGGCTTCGGACCGAAGCGAGTCCTCGGACGTGATGGCAAAGTCGTAGGCCTCGAATGCCTGAAGACGAAGTACGTGTTCGACGAGAACCATCGATTCAGCCCTGCGTTCTACGAGAACAGCGAAACCCAGTTCGAGTGCGACACCATTATTCTTTCGATCGGCCAGGCACCCAATCTCGAATTCCTGCGGCCTGAGGATGGCGTGCTGGTCTCGCCGCGCGGCTTGGTCAACGTTAATCGCGACACTCTGATGACCTCCGCTCCCGGAGTCTTCGCTGGAGGCGATTGTGCATTCGGGCCGCGCCTCATCATTGACAGCGTCGGTGACGGCAAGCGTGCCGCGGTTGGCATTGACGAATTCCTTCGCGGAACCAAGCATCCGGAACCGCAGATTGAAGTGCAAGTGCTCGATCGCTGGCAAATGGCCGTGGACTACATGAACATTCACCGCCAGGCCATTCCGATGGTGCCGCTCGATCGGCGAACCGGCATGACCGAGGTCGAACTCTGCTACACCGAGCAAGAAGCGGTGGCGGAAGCGCAGCGCTGTCTGAAGTGCTACATAAACACAATTCTCGAGGGCAGCGAGCAGGACGGCACCGACTGCGTACTGTGCGGCGGCTGCGTGGATGTCTGTCCCGAGAATTGCCTGGAATTGGTTTCTCTGGATCGGATTCAGTTCGAGCCGAACACCATTGATGCCATCTCGAACAATCCCGAGTTATTTAGCTTTGAGTTGGAAAATATACAGCCCGCGGAATTAGGCAGCATCACCGGAACCGCGATGTTGAAGGACGAGACCCGCTGCATTCGCTGCGGTCTATGTGCGCTGCGCTGTCCGGCCAGCACCATCACGATGGAGGCCTATCACTTCGTGGCGTCCGAGCCGACGGGGCTCATCACCATACAAAGTTTCGACGGACCCAAACCGGCGGCTGCATTACCAGCTGCGAAATGATGATTGCTATGAGGATTTATGTCTGAGGACCCAAAACCAGCGGCTTCACCCGACAGCCCGGAGGAAATGAGCCGGCGGCAGTTTTTCGTCAAGATCGGCGTTGGCTCGGTTGCGGTCGCGGCTCTGGGCACTGCCGCTTTCTCCTATGAGTTCTTGTCGCCGAACGTGCTCTACGAACCATCACCGATTGTCGATGCGGGAAAACCCGACCAATACGCTCCGGACTCGGTTACGCTCGACCCGCAGATGGCGATTTATGTGGTACGCACGGGGGAGGGCTTCTTCGCGCTGTCGGCAATCTGCACGCACCTGGGCTGCATGACGGCCTACAAGCCGGATCTTGGCATCATCGCTTGCCCATGCCATGGCAGCAAGTTCACCAAGTATGGCGTGAAGATCGCGGGACCCGCTCCGCGGCCGCTTCCGTGGCTGCGCATGTGGCTGAATGACGATGGCAACCTGATGGTGGATCGTTCCAATGCCATCTCCATCAAGCAGATGGTGAGGGTATAGGCATGGCAAGCACCCTCGATCACATCGTTGACCAGGTTCGCGAAAACCGCATATGGCGCTCCATCTTTCGCAGCGGCAGCGGCGAGAGCAACCTGCGCCGCGCGTTGTTTGTGCAGCAAAACGTTTTTCTGCACTTGTTCTCGATCAAAGCGCGCAAGCGCACGCTGGAGTTCGGTGCGACTTGGTACCTGGGTGCACTAACCTTCGGGACGTTCCTCATCCTGGTGATTACCGGCATACTTCTGATGCTGTATTACCATCCCTCGGTCCCGCAGGCTTACGCCGACATGAAGGACCTACAATTCGTGGTCTCGTCAGGCGTATTTCTGCGCAACCTGCATCGCTGGTCGGCCCACGCCATGGTTTTCCTGGTGTTCGCGCACATGTTCAAAGTGTTCTATCGCGGAGCCTATCGTCCGCCGCGCGAGTTCAACTGGGTGATTGGTGTGGTGTTGCTTCTGGTAACGCTGCTTCTGAGTTACACCGGCTACCTGCTGCCGTGGGACCAACTCGCGTTCTGGGCGGTCACAGTGGGCAGCAATATCGCATCGGCGGTGCCCGTCATGGGAGCCAAGATACGGTTCCTGATGTTGGGTGGAACCGCAGTGAACGCCAACGCACTACTGCGCTTCTACGTTTTGCACTGCGTAATTCTGCCCTTTGCCGCGATTCTGTTCATCGCAGTCCATTTCTGGCGGATACGCAAAGACGGCGGAATCTATCCTGGTGAATCTCCGGTGGAAGGAGGTGCGAAATGAGCGATCCGAAAGATTTTGTCGCTGTCGTCGACTCCGATGCGCGCAAGACACCCCGGCGGATAGCCTTTATCACCAAGCGGACTTCGCCGCAGGTGCGCGTCAAAGATGAAGAGCGGGTGATGACCTATCCCGAAGTCTTCTTCCGCGCTGCGGTCGCTATTGAAGTGCTGGCAATTGCACTGGTGATCACTTCGCTACGCTGGAACGCGCCGCTCGAAGGGCTGGCCGATCCCATGCACACGCCAAATCCGGCGAAGGCTCCCTGGTACTTTCTCGGCTTGCAAGAATTGCTGCACTACTTCCCGCCGGTCGTGGCAGGCGTGCTCATACCTGGCTTGGTGGTGATGGCGTTGATCATCATCCCTTACTTCAACATCAACGTCGAAGCCGAAGGTTTGTGGTTGCGCGACAAGGCCAGGCGTTTACGGATCTTCGGTATTGTCGTAGTGGTCTTCTGTATTTTTCTGGCAGTGTTCGACGTCTGGGTTGCGCTGGTCCCGACCCTCATTGTTGCGGCATTCATGCTGCTGGCCGCACAAACCGATCCACAAACAACGCGTGGATTCCGCGGCTGGCTGGCCAGTAAACCGCTCTCGTTCTGGATCATGACATGGTTCTTGTTCGAACTGATCGTGCTGACCGGTATTGGAACGTTCTTCCGCGGTCCAGGATGGTCGTGGGTCTGGCCATGGAGGACTTAGGCTGCGATGAGGAATAAACTTCACGCCCTCTGGCGGACTTTCTTCGGCGACAGCGCTCGCGCCTTCGGCTCCGTAAGCGTCATCTTGCTTATATTGCTGGCCATCGCACCGGCGAAGAACCACTTCAGCGAATGGCGTCATTATCAAAAGCAATACTTACATCTGGTCCGAGGTCGCGCCGATGCTGTCACCCTCGAACGTCACTTCCAAGGCGGCATTCAGCAGATCTGGATTCCGGAACAGCAAGTGACCGACCGGTGCACCACCTGCCATCTTGGAATGAAGGAAGCCAGCCTGGCCGATGTTAGCTCAATAGCGTTTCGCAAGCATCCCGCGATTCCGCACTCCTTGACGGAGTTCGGCTGCACCACCTGTCATCGCGGACAGGGGGCCGCGACCACGGTAGAAGAAGCGCACAGCAGCACCGAGCAATGGGAGCAGCCGCTGCTGCCGGCGAGGTACATCGAATCCGGCTGTGGGCAATGCCATCTGGAGAAGCAGACGGCCACCCCGTTCCTTAACCAGGGCCGGCAACTCATTTCCACCTACGGCTGCACGCGCTGCCACACCATTAAGCAGGCCGACGGGAGCTACATCATCCCCGAAGATGATCCGCCGCCGTTGAAGCACATCGCGGACAAAACAACGCGCGATTGGGTTTATGCCTGGATTAAGGACCCCCAGGCTTATGCCAGCACGGCCACCATGCCGAACTACCACTTGAGCGATGACGACGCCCGCGACATCTCGGCGTTCATCCTGGCGCAGAGCACACCGCTCGAACCGCCTCTGCAGCAGCTGAAGACCGACACGAAGGTACCGACAGACCCTGCCGGGGGCACTTCGCTGTACGGGCAGTCCTTCTGCGCATCGTGCCATGCCATGCAGAACGCAGCAGGCATGATGGTTGGAGGTAACGTTGGCCCCGAATTGACGGGCATTGGCACGAAAGCGAAACCTGAGTGGTTGCAGGATTGGGTGTCCAATCCCAACCACTACGATCCAAACACAATGATGCCGCACTACCGTTTCGACGCCCAGCAAGTGGCCACCCTGACCGGTTTCCTGGAGTCGAAGACGGAGCCGGACTTCGTCGCCAATGTACATCTGGACAGCGCCACGCCCCAGCAGATCGAACACGGCAAGCGGCTGGTGGTGGAGGACGGGTGCGCCAGTTGCCACGAGATCAATGGCATCAAGAAGCCCGAAAACTTTGCGCCCGAACTGAGCCGCATTGGCAGCAAGCCGCTCAACCAACTAATCTTTGTCGAGGGAGTTGAGCAAACGCTGCCGGGCTACGTGGCTGCGAAGGTTCGCAACCCGCGATCCTTCGGGCCGTCGCTGAAGATGCCGCAGTTCAAGTTAACGCCTCAGCAGATCGATGCGGTTACTACTGCGCTATTGGCGCTGACCGACCGCGCGCAAAGTCAGCCACCCACCATGCGGATTGCCTCGATTCAGCAGACGAAATATCAGCCTGCGGGAAGTGCCGGACAGCTCATGCGCGATCTACGATGCTTCACCTGCCACACGATCAACGGACACGGTGGGGACATGGCTCCTGACCTCACATGGGAAGGCACTGCGGTACAGCGTGAGTGGCTGACACAGTTCCTGAAGAACCCGGAAACTCTGCGGCCCGCGCTGATCCGGCGCATGCCGAAGTTCAACCTCACGGATGCCGAGATCAACACTCTTGCCGATTACATGATGACCGTTTATCAGACGCCGGAGTTCGATCGCGATTCGTTACCGGTGTCACAGTTCACTCCGGCGCAGGTGGAACAGGGGCGGCAGCTCTTTTATTCCAAGTTTGCCTGCCAGTCTTGCCACATCGCCGACTACAAGACCGACAAAGGCTACATTGGTCCGGCGTTGGCTGGGACTGGCAAGCGATTCAACGCAGCCTGGGTTTATCACTGGTTGAAAGACCCGCAGGCGCTGCGTCCTGGAGCCATCGAGCCCAACCAGCGCATGACTGACGACGAAGCGCGCTCGTTGACCGCATTTCTGATGTCGCTCACGTCTGGTGGCACTCAGGAGGCGATGAAGAAATGAAGCATGTACTCATCGCTGTTTGTGCAGTCACCCTGCTGACGGCGGGATGTTCCCGCAAGAGCAAGCAACCTGTGCCTCTGCAATCCACCGCCAGCGGAACGGCGGTCGTCGAATCCAGCGGCGGGAAGCAGATCGGATACATTGGAATGCCGCTGGATCAGCCGGCGGTGGTGCAGGTGAACGACGCGTCTGGCAGTGCGGTCGCCGGAGCGGCGGTGTATTTCAGCGGCCCAACTGGCGTAAGTTTTGAGCCAGCCGCGGCGCTGACTGATTCCAGCGGACAGGTCACGAGTGCGGTCACGCTGGGACAGCAGGCGGGCCGGTATAAGCTCGTCGCCAGCACGCGCGATAAATCGGGGAAGGCAATCGACCTGACTCTTGAAGAGATCGCGTTGGGCTACCAGCAAACCGTGGGCGCGCAGATCAACGCGCAGTACTGCGTCCGTTGCCACGACCCGGAATCCACTCCACAGCGGGTCTCGAACATGGACAACCTGTCGGTCAAACCACACCCGTTCACGGAAGGCGAGACCCTCAACAAAATGAGCGATGCAGACTTGGTTGCCATCATCAGCCATGGCGGTCCCGCTTTGAACAAATCGCCGCAAATGCCACCGTGGGGATACACGCTGTCCAGGAGCGATATTGCTGCGCTGGTATCTTATATTCGCGCGGTGGCTGATCCACCATACGAAGCTGGCGGACTGGTGTATGCGCAGAAGTAAGCCGCAGTTGACGATGTCCGCGCCGGTGAAGGAACTGCTGTAATGAAGTTTGTACAAAGCATCGCAGTCCTAAGTGTTGTCCTGGGAACTATGGGTTCCTTACGCGCGCAAGTCATGACTCCGATGGAGTTGTCTGACCCGGCGGCACAACATCTACAACAGCAGCACCTCCAAACCTTGATGACGATTGGCACCGAGATCGAGGCGCACAAGTTTCCTTACCCCTTCTACTTCAGCCGTGTTCTCGATGTCGACCTAGCCAAAGTGAAGGTGGCCGACCAGCGCTCCATCCGCTTCGAAATTTACAAAGGTCAAACCGTACTGGAGATTACCGGCAACTACTATGCCGCCTATTCAGCGGACCGCATGGACTCGTACGCGCGATTGAAAGAAACATTTGAACGGGTTGTGATGCCTATGTTGCAAGCAGAAGTCCCGCACTTCCCGGATGATTCCGAATTCTCTGCGTTTGCTATAGAGGTTTCCCATCATGTCCGGCAGAAGGTGATGGGCGTCACCTCTGAGCAGCCGGAGAACGTCACTGTCATCATTCCTGTTCTTGTTGCCCAGAAACTGGTGGACGCGAAGACCGACGACCAGAAGCAAACAGCAATCCTGGAGGCAAAAGTATTTCTGAATGGAGAGCCTTATTCACTGTGGTTGCAGGAAGGTGCCCCCTCGGAGGAATGGAAAGAAAGATTCACGCCCCTCCCCGTGACAAAAAAGCCCGTCGACACGGCAAGCACCGCGCCGAGTCCGGCGGCATCGACCAGCCCGGCCGTCTCCGCCAACCTGATGAAGACATCACCGACGCCGATGCGGATCTTCACGCCAGAGTCTTTGGCAAAGTTGCAACGCCAGAATGAGGACACGGTTACGCGTATGACCAAGGACCTCAACAAGGAAGCGCACTTCCTGCCATACGCGGCTCCCACTTTCATTGGGTTCCGCCAGGGCGCCTACTTGCAGCTGTCCCTTGCCACCAGCCTCAACGCGGCCGCAGGAACGTCTCGCTACAAACTGGCAGCCCTGGCCTTCGACGAGCATATTTCTCATCTGGTACGACCCGTGTTGAATTACTTTCCGCCAGATACGGATTTCGACGGCGTTGTTTTCAGCAGTATGGTTCACGTCGCCGACGGATCGAGTCCAGAGGCAGTTGAATTCTTCTTTCCGTTCCGCATGATGCGATGTTTCGCTTCTTACGATTGCACCGGTCAGCAGTTGCTGGACTCAGGAACGATTGTGATTAACGGCGAGCGTGCCGCCCTCGATCTGCAAGTGGCCGAAAGTAAGAACTAGCTGCGGTTGTCTTTGGACGCGCGATAATTTCTGTGCGGGCAATTGCGTCGATTCCCGAATCTCGGATGTCACACTTACCGCTCGCTGCTAGACGCTTGCGGCGCTCCTGTAGGAGCTCAGCAGAAGTTGATGCGACACGCTCAGGTGTCCACCACGATGACCGTCTACGGTAACGCGCTGATGGAAGCCAAGCGAGATGCCAATAGCAACGCTGTTAAAATGGTCATGCAGCCTAGTTTGGTGTTGCTTGGTGTTGAACCGACATCAGAGGCGGTCGCAAATGTCGGCTAAGATAATGCAGGCCCGTATCTTAGCTGCTCATGGCCCTGTAGCTCAGATGGATAGAGCAGCGGTTTCCTAAAGCAAGTTTCCTGTGGGGCCGCTCGTCGTATCAATCACATACAAACGGATTGCATCATCGTAATCGGGTTGAACTGCGCTTAATCGGCAGTTAATGGGCAACACATTGGGCAACAGAATCGCCTCGTGCACGAGCATCGGTTTGGAGCAGTGGTTTCTTGCGTCCGCTTGGGCTACTGACACTCTCGGTCACCGCAACGGCGGGCTGGGCAGCGAGACTTACGAGGCCGGGCCCGGCCTCTCAAACTGGGAGTTCTTCCCGGTAGAATTGTGGCCCGGCGCACGGTTTCATGATCGCCAGTGATATTCAACCTGCCCGGACTAATGCGTTTGTTGGGACGTTCCAGAGGGCGATGAAGCAGTTGTCAAGATCATGCCGGCGAGTCGGACGCTGAAAGTGCCCTCTGAATCTGCACCTAATCTGCACCCACCGTTTGAGCTGAATGAGGGAAATGCGTGGGGCACAATAACTTACCTGCTTCGAACTATTAGCTCTGACGGTTTATAAAACCGTCGTCAAGAATTCGGCAAATTTGCTAGAAGTTCAATGAAGGTCAACGGTCTTCTGGTCCGTTTCGCCAAGGGGGCATCTGCATCCCTGGATGTTCGGGATGGCTCTTACTCTTAGAAATCTCGGAAATCCTCGAAATTATGGTTGAGATGGTCGCGCCCGCCGGAGAATCGTTAACCGCTCCCATCCTCCCCGAGGACATCCTTGAAATTGGCGACTGACCTCTGAGACAAAACCATCAACCATGGGGGTTAGGCAAGGGATTGGTGGCGCTTGGCATTCGAGCCGCCCACGTGCTAACTCGCGATCCTCAGTGACACGGAAACTGGACACGCAGGTCTGCCGAAAACATACAGTGCAAGGACTACACCCGAGTGCCCTTCACTGCTGGAGCGGCACAGCGAGTGCCGCTTTAGTTCTCGTTTGGCAGCGGCCATTTGCCGCTCTGTGCCGCTTAAGCGGCATGGGTGCCACCTGCGTGATTGCCTTATGCGGGTTAGATCGCGGTTGCGGGCAGTCGATAACCAATGGACAAGAAGGAGATCAATTCCCCGAAACTGACCGCGCATTTTCTCCAATTCGACATTGGCGGCGCTGTTCAGGTACACACCCACCAATGTGTGTCGGATGGTTGCTGTTGCTGGTTTTCTTAGGTCTTCGCCAGTTTAACGGATTCGACATCAAAGTTCCGAACCAGCCGATGCAGGTAGTTAGGATGAATTCCCAGAAGCTTCGCCGCTTCCGGATAATTGCTGTCGGCTTCCTCAATGGCGTCCAGGATCAGTTTTCGCCTTAGCTGATTAATCGAGTCATAATATTTCGTCCGGCTCCGTGGCGAGCTGTGGCATTCCAGCAGCGCCTCGGGCAGATCCTCAGGCAGGATTACATCAGTGGAGCCCATCACGATCGCATGTTCGATAGCGTTCTCCAATTCACGGACGTTTCCCGGCCAGCTGTAGTTCATGAGCATCGATCGCGCTTCTGGAGAAATTCCCTTGAACCGGCGACTTGTACACCTTTGGGCATACTTGGTTGCAAAGTAAATGGCAAGCAACGGAATGTCCTCACGATGCCCGCGCAATGGAGGGACAGCAATTGAGACCACGTTAAGCCGGTAAAACAGATCGCGCCGAAGCTCACCGTTTTTCACGGCCGTCTCCAGATTCTTGTTGGTTGCCGCTATCACGCGTGCCCTGAATTTGATTGCCTGAGTTCCTCCAAGACGCTCAAATTCCCTCGTTTGCAATACACGAAGCAACTTAGCCTGCATGGTTGGAGCAAGCTCGCCAATCTCGTCAAGAAAAACCGTGCCAGCTTTGGCAACTTCCAACTTGCCTCTCTTGCTGCTGACAGCGCTGGTAAACGCGCCTTTCTCGTAACCGAATAATTCGCTTTCCAGCAGGGCCTCGGGGATTGCAGCACAATTGATCGCCACGAACGGTCCCTCGGAGCGAGCGCCATTCTGATGGATGGCAACCGCAACCAGCTCTTTTCCGGTTCCGCTCTCACCATGCACGAGGACCGTAGAATCGCCGCTGGCCACCTTCTGGATCAATTTTCTGACGTGGCGGATAGACTTGCTTTCGCCGATTATGGAGTATTCCGGTGTCAGTTCTTCCCGCAGTCGACGATTCTCATCCCGCAGAGACTCCACTATCAGAATATTTTCCAGGGTCACCGCCGCAATACCCGCAACAGAGTTCAGTAAGTGGATGTTGTCTTCTGGAAATCCCTCCTCCGGATTGGCATTAACGAGATAGATCACTCCCAGGGCGTTTTGCAGCGCGATTAACGGTACACACAGCACTCGCTCCTTACCACAGGAGGCAGGAGAGAAGTCTGCGAGAACTGCCGAACGCTCCCATAAGGCACGAAGCACAACCTCCCGGCGAATATTTGGCTGGCTGCGTTTGTCTGCCTCTCTACGCCACGTGATGATCGAGCTAGGCTCCTCGTCAATATGTGGAATGATCAGAATCGAGCCAGAATCGGCTGGTATGACCTCGCCGATGAGCTGCAACAGCTGGCTCCCAAAAGACTCAAGACTACGAAGGGAATTGATCGTCTTGGCAATTTTGAACAGCGCATTTAAGTCGCGCGCCATTCGGCCAACATCTGTCCCCAAGAGCTTCATCGGCGGTTCACCGGTGACCAAAAGCTTGAGAGCAGGTACATTCTGGACATCGATTGTCGTCAACATAGATTGCTCTTTCTTCGAGCAACGTGATCGGAGACGGCACGACCCAGTTGGGCGCACGAATCAAAGGAGATTAAGATAGCGAGGGTCTTGCTTGCGTCATCGGCGCTCAGTTCGTGAACAGCAGCGAAACTATAACCCTAAGGTACATTAGTGCCGCAAGCGACTCGTCGCACGTGATCGGCGTCACTTCACTGTGTGATACGGTGCGGGAACGGTCCTATCGCTTATCTCCGCGTCCCGCCGTCCACCATGAAGCGATGCAATCGTGATGCCAAACTAATCACATCCCAATTCGTCATCAAAATCTGTCCTTTAGCCTCGGACATTGTCCGGAATATCCCATTCGGGTCAACCAATCGGTTGGCAATCAACCAAAAGGTTGGCGCCTCCGTTGTTCGAAGCCGCGTGTTCTGGCGATTTCGATATTCGGTTGCAGGCTGCGGCTGTTCCCGGCACAGGGTGCTTGTTCTACAGGAGTTAGGCTACTCCGACCCTACTGGCTTCCTCTCCAGCTCATCTCTTAGGTCAGAGGGCAATATGCCACATTTCATCGTTGTGGTATCGCAGCATACTTCGCCCGATTGGCAGGAGGGGGTGGACAACTGATTTGCCTTCAGCCACTTCAGAACGTTGGGGTTTTCTCGGTAGGGCGTCCGCAAGAGCATCATCGGGTAGACCGATGCGGTTATCAGATCGTCGAGACCGCTATTCTGTACGAACGGGTCCCTGGCTGAAGCCTTGCCGTTTTCGTCGAACACGAAGGAGGCTTGATACTCTAGGGTCTTGCCCTGAAACTCGGCCACTACGTGGTAAGTTACATACTTCGTCCAGCCGCCATCCCTTGCAATGAGTGAGATGGGAAGGGTTTTCAGTGCTGCCGGCGTAGCTGGATTACTTGGGCCTGGCATCCACCCCACTTGAAGGGATCGGCCTTCAATTTTGACTCCTGGACTGTCTTCCGACGTGTAGCTCGAATAGCTCAGGGTCATGTACAGTACTTGCTTGCCAGTCGAGTCGCTGCCGATCGAGATGAGCGGGTTGTCGTTACCTGTGATATCCCCCGTCTTGAAGTCGCTCAAAGTGAACTTGAGCTGATTTTGTTGGAGGGTTGCCTGTAAGGAGTCATCACCCTTCGCAGGTGCTCCGAGGTGTACGTTTCTCTCGATGAGCCCGACTTGATTGGAGAAGATCCCTTTGGCATATGTTTGCCGGATGATCTCCTCCGGCGTTTGTGCGATTGCTGGCATTACTACCGCCAAGCACAATGCGATCGCGACCAAGTAGCTTTTCATTGTGTTACTCCTAGATGTCTACTGGTTTTATAAGAGGTCCAAGGAGGCAACTACCGACTACTTGGAGACTCTAGTGCAAAACAACGACGCCACCATCGATTCACTAAAGCGGGATAAGGTCTAAAGGTGCTGTCCCGTCAATTTCATCCCAAACTCTTACAGTTCCGTCTGCGATCAATCACTTCCGGGTGAGTTGGCGCCCTCTCAACAGCCCGATACCTTCCAGCCAGCTGAGTGCTCTAGCCCGCTTTATTCATGATCATGAAGACACGAAAGGCCTCTTCTGCTACAAACATGTTGCTGAGACAGTGTTTGTGGTAGCAAGAGAGGCCTTCGCGTGTTCGACAATAGCACGACACAGGGTTTGTTGTTCCCCGATATTTTCCACAAGCCTGCCGTGCTGGAGTTCGATCAGCGGCAGGGCAGTTCCGATGGCGGAGCCCTGCTGCTCAAGGCTGCCGACCGGCGTTATGGATTAATCGCCTGCATGGCTGACTGCCTGCGAGACGAGCGGCAAGCCGGCAAGGTCGATCACTCCCTGAAGGAACTTCTGGCCCAGCGCGTATTCTCGATCGCGTGCGGCTATCCGGACGCCAACGATGCGGCTCGCCTGGCCGCCGATCCGATTCACAAGATGCTGCTGGACCGCGATCCGGACGCGGGCCGCGATCTGGCCTCGCAGCCGACGTTGTCGCGTTTTGAGAATGCCATCGGAGCCAAGGAACTCTATCGTCTGAGTGAGGCGTTGGCGGCCAGCGTGATCCAGCGTCATGCCGAGCGCTTGGGCGGTCGTGTCCGCCGCGTCACCCTGGATCTGGATCCGACCGACGATCCCACCCACGGGGCGCAGCAGTTGTCGTTTTTCAACCGCCATTACAATACCTGGTGCTATCTGCCGGTGATGGGTTTCGTCAGCTTCAATGACGAAGCTGAACAGTATCTGTGCGCCGCCGTGTTGCGCCCCGGCAACGTGACGGCGGCGGCCGGTGCAGTGGGGATTTTGCGCCGACTGATGCAGTTGATTCGCCATTTTCTTCCCGGAGTGTGCATTCGGGTTCGTCTCGATGGCGGCTTCGCCCATCCCCAGTTGCTGGCGTTTCTGGATGCCGAGCCCGGCGTTGAGTATGTGGTGGCGATGGCCAAAAATGCGGTGTTGAAGCGTAAGGCCAAGCCAGCGATGCGTCAAGTCCGCAAGCTTTCGCGGCGCAGCGGTAAGACCGAGCACGTCTACCGCGAAGCCAACTACGCGGCCAGAACCTGGCCGCACGAACGCCGCATCCTTATCAAAGCCGAGGTCGTGCGGGCCGACGGCAAAGAACCCAAGGACAACCCGCGCTTCGTCATCACCAACCTGAAGCAGAGCCCGCAGTGGATCTACGAAAAGGTTTACTGCCAACGCGGCGAGATCGAGAACAGGATCAAGGAACTGCACGAGTTGCAGATCGACCGCACCCGTTGCAGCGATTTCTGGGCCAACCAGTTCCGCGTGCTGCTGACCGCCGCCGCTTTTGTGCTGATGCAGGAGTTGCGCCTGCGAGCCGCAGGCACCGATTGTGCGCGGGCTCAGGTTTGGACCCTGCGAGAACGGTTGTTGAAACTCGGTGCCCGTGTGCTGGTCTCGGTGCGGCGCGTGATGGTGCACCTACCCGCGTCCTTTCCGTTTCTGCCCACCTTCCGGAGAGTAGCGCTGGCACTCGGAGCGTCGCCCGGATAACACGGGCCTCGACGTACCCCACAAACTTCTTTCACACCCCCACGCAACTGTACTCGGGAAAGCTCTGCCCGAAAATTGCTGCGGCACCCATTCCGCAAGCCCACCAAGCTGACCAGCACCGTCATACAACCAAAATCATCCCGACGCCATCATGTTCGGCGTAATCTCGTCGCCCCACAAACCATCCTGAGCGCCTTCATGAATAAAGCGGGCTAGGCACGTTGCTAAGCTTTAGCCTCCGTCCCATCCTGTGGTGGCACGGAGAGCAGGATAGAAACTCCGACAGCTAGGAACCAGAATGCCGTGCTGACCGCGGTTGCATTCCAGTACGGACTTGTGAAGGGTCCGGGGAGAAACATCCCTGTCGCCCAGGCGATGAACGACCACGCTCCCAGCAGGGCCCCGATCCATGCCAACACCTTCGCACTCCTGGGCGGGCTGGAAAAAAGGATTCCGAGGCTACCTACAATCATCGCAAACCCTAGCATTATCCAGGACACCAGACCCAATCGGATGACCACATCCTGGTTTACCGCCAGGACATACCAGCCGGTTTCAGGCGTCAGCCAGTGAACGATATCGGGTGCGACGAATCCGTCGAAGACGAAGGTAACGGCCCATGCGGTTGCGGCGAGAGTCATGGCTGTGGTCGCCGTTCGAGTCCAGCCATTGCGGCCGTTCCAGAGAGAGCCGATGCCAAGCAGCCACAACAAGGGCCCCGCCAGGATCAATCCGTGAATGAGCCGCCATGACCCGTGATGGTAGATGTGCATGTAGAAGTTTTGGAAGAACTCCACACTGCCGAGCGGCCCAATCGAGGAATTGATTTTGGGATGGAATGCCCCACCGCAAACAAACACTAATGATCCAACTATGATGAGCAAGCCGGAGAACTTCTGATGAACTGTGGTACTCGTCATTTGTTTTTACTCCTGTTTCGATTTGTTATGAACGTCAGGGCTCGTTTAGCCCAGCGCAGGTGGGACTCGCTTTGCAAAACAGAAGCGGTAGAGGACGGTCTCCGTCCACGGGCAGAGTGCGGTTTTGCAGACCCTTGGTTGGGGCCGCAGGCTGAAAACCGTACCGTTGTCGCCGGAGCCGCCGCGAGACGTTGTACCGTAGAGTGCGCCGTAGGGGCCGAAGATCACCCTGGCTTGGGGAGCACGCCCATCATTTCCGCCAACAAAGCTGTGCAGGGTGTTGAGTGTCCAGTCGGATCCCGACTGGGTTAGCTTGAAAGCCGTGCCGCAACCGCCGGAGCCACAATTGCCTCCGATGGCGCCGCCGGCACCCGTCGTCCCGTAAAAATGCCCTGCTGGATCGATTGTCAAACCGGCGTACGGCTCTGCACCGTCCCGTCCGCTGAAGTGGTGAATGACGCTGAACGTCTGCGCCTGCGCTGCTTGGCTTGCGACGACTATCAGCGCAAACATGATCGCCAACTCCAGCATGATGGCTGCCGATTGCGCGTTGTTTGCGAAAATCCAGTTCCGCTGCTGCCTTACGCTCGTCATGATGATTCTCCTTTCCAAACTTTGTTTGTGGGTCACCACCACCCAACGCTCAAGGTGGGAGCAAGTAGGCACTTTCCAGGGTGGCTTCTATCTATGGACCTTGTTTCAAGCCGATCTTCGCCAACTTATTACATGCCATTCGGCCAACTCCTACGGCGCAAAGTAGCTGGAGATGTCCAGCACCAAGTGCGTGGTGCCGGAGGCGAAAGCATCGACTTTTCCTTCACTGCCGGCCGCTATGATCGCCATATTTGACGTGACGGCTCCATCCACCGCATTCAAGGTCCAGGTTGAAGGTCTGGGCTCGCCGTCCGCCCATAACGTCAGATAGTTCAGTGGAGTTTGGGGAAACACGGTGGCATTAAAGACAAATGCTTGCGCGGTACCCGGTAAGCCACATGGGTTGCCGGGAACTCCCAAAATCGGGATTCTCAGTTGTCCACTGAACCCAAAGACTGATTTCCGCGTATCGAACGCGCGGCAGGGCGCGATCGTATAAAGCGATAGTCCGGATGGTTCAGGCGCCCCAAAGTATCCGTTGATGTCGACGACTAGATCTGTATCGTTGGTGGGGAAAGCCGCGATCGCACCGTCTGTACCGGCAGGTACGATGGCTGCATTGGACACAATTGTCCCGGTCAAGTCATTCAGAGTGGCAATTGGAGGCTGCGGCTGACCCGCCGCCCAGATTGTCAAGAAGCCGAGGAATCCCGTTCTTGGCAGTGCCGTGACGTTCAGGGAATAGGCAATTGCGTTGGAAGGAATGTTGCACGAGCTTTCCAATAGCGGGAAGTCACGTTCCTGGCCTCCTTGCAGGTACGGTCCTCCCAGCGGCCCGGGCGGATTGCGAGTGTCCACCACGCGGCAGGGCGTCAGCGGATAGAACGCCAGCGTAGAACCGGACGCGGGTGCGAAATAGCCGTTAATGTCCAGCACGACATCAGTGGTGTCGGTAGCATAGACGCTAATCGCTTCGGCAGTCCCTGCGGCTACAATTGCGGCGTTGTTCTTGATGCGCCCGTCGAGCGAATTCATGGTCGTGGTCACGGGCTGCGGCTGTCCGGCCGGCCACACCGTTAGATAACTTAACGAACTGCGTGGTATGACCGAGATATTCAGCGAAAAGGCGGCCGCGGAGGCAGGTATTCCGCACGGGAACCCCGAGATGGTAAAGTCCCGATGCGTACCGCCCTCAATCGGACCGCCTTGCGTCCGGGTATCAGCTACCCTGCACGGCGCTACCGGAATGAATTGAAGCGGATCCGAAGGGCCGCCGGCGATCTTGTCGTTACTCAACGCCATTCTTGACAGGTTGTTGGATTGCGGCGTCGTGTCAACCTCCTTCCAAAGCTGATCGATCTGCGCCTCGGCGGCGCAGCAGGCTAACAGTACGTACGTCAGCGTAATATTGAATCCGCATCGTTTCATGGCTTGCCTCCGGGAAATCTAAGTAGGGGGGAACTTTAGGTGAGGGCGCCTGTAGCCGCGGGATTCTCATAGTTCCCCGAGTTTCGAGGCGCAGCGTGGTCATTTTCTTGTTCATTTGCGCCTGCCAGTTGGCTCCCCACACGCGGCACCACCCACCCTCTATGGGCTCAACCCTACCTCCAAGTCACCTTCACCAGACCCCAGGTGCCGCCGCCCGGAAAAGTTATCTGCACGGTGCAGGTGGACGAGCTCAAAGTTCCGGCAAGTTGGCAACCAGTGATCGTTTGGTCGCCCGTTTCCGTGAAGATAGTGACCGTGACCGTGGATGCCGTACCGATGGGAATCTGGGTTGCCCCGATGACCACAGGTACAGCGCTGCCGGTGTTAATTTCAATATCGGGAAACTGGAACGGGTTGGCGTGAATCGGAGTGCCGTTGATGCTGGTCACTTGAATCGTGGACTGGCCTGCCGTGGGCAGAAGCAATTGGTAAGGGGTCGACCTAGCGACGTTGCCGTTAATCGTGCCCGTAAAGGAGTTGGTGTAGGCCTCGAGCCGCACCGTCCCCGGCCCGCCGCTAGTCCCACAAGTCGGACACGCCGCGCCACCCTGAGCCGTCAGCGTTCCGGCGCCAGTGATCGTGTTCGACACCAGGCGGATGCCACCGCCGCTGCCGCCACCCGCCGTATAATTGGCATAGACCCCCCCGGATCCCCCGTTTGAGCTCATCGTTCCATTTACTGTAATCGAGGTGGAGCTCGCAATCATCAGCGCCCCACCGCCGCCGCCTCCTCCAGGTGCGTATACATCGCCCCCCATAGCTCCGCCACCGCCGGAGCCTCCTACCAAGGGAATCAGGTACAAGCTGGCGGAAAAAACGCCGCCTCTCCCGTACCCAACGCTGAGGCCCGCCCCCGCCCCGCCCCCTTGCCCGTTGCCCGACTCGCCCGGGAAGTGGGTTGGGCTCAAGTAGTCACCCCCGACTCCGCCCGTGTAACCGCCCGCCCCTGGGGCGGCGGGTATCCGGTTGGCGACGTCAGTGGTGTGATCTGCACCCTTGGTGCCGCTCACGTCAATTGTTCCCTGCACATTCACATTCCCGCTAGCCAGGAAGTACAGCGGCATGCCAGTGATAAACCCGGAAAGCTTCAGCGTGACCCCGGAGGGGATGGTAATGTAGGTCCAGTTAAAGATGCCCAAGGCATGCTGATTGCCAGGGTAGTTGGTCGGATAAAACCAGATGGTGCCCTGTTGACCTGTAAGATCCAGTGGGCCGTCACTGTTATTCGAGCCGCTATTGAATGAGCCTTGGGCTAAGAGCAAGCGACCACCCAGGCAAACCAGCATGGCGAGCGTCATAAGAGACTTGCGTGACATTGTTTTTCTCCTTTTGAAAGAACCATCGTTAAAGTCTCGCGCCAGGTCCGATAGGACGCAGGCCGTTACTTGTGTTCATCTACTCACTCTTTTCCCGGTTTGGCGCCAGCGTCTTTCTGCTTCACGGGCCCACTCGTTCCACCATGTTGTGGACACGGCGGATAATTGCAGACACTAAAGAGGATCGCATCCGTCTCGTTGGTCATGGTCCCGATGCCGCCGCCGCCGTCCGCGTTCACAACCGAGAAGAGGATGCCGTCCACTTCGTTAGTCAAGGTCCCGATGCCCCCGCCGCCGTCCGCGTTCACAACCGAGAAGGGAATGCCATCCACTTCGTTGATCAAGGTCCCGATTCCCCCGCTTCCGTCCGCGTTCAGGACCGAGAAGAGGATGCTGTCCACTTCGTTCGTACCTGTCTGGCTGCCGCCTCCCGCCATGTTGAGGACCGAAAACAGTCCATCTGATTCCCCTGAAATCGGCACGGAAGAGGCGGTAGGGAAGCTATTCGGGTTGAGCGGATCAGTTCCGTAGAGTGCCTCGACAACATCGGGAAAGCCGTCGCCGTCGGTATCGGCTGTCGAGGTGGGATCGACCACGGTGAGGCGGTTAGCGGCGCTAGGTATGGTGCCGCTGTTACCGTAAGCATTGCTCGCAACTAGGGCGAAGGTTCCCGCCGTAGTTCCGGCGGAAAAGGTCATGGTGGCCGACGTGCCGCTCGGGTCAATCGATACCGCGGTCACCGACGGTCCAGATGGGTTGAAGAGAAAGTTCGCGCCAAGGAGGTTTCCGCCGGTGACCTGGACGTTGGGAATCACCATATTAAACAGAGCGGATTTAGGCCAAACTGTCTGGATAACAGGGAGTGGAATCACCACGAAGTTGTTCGGCGTAGTTACGGTATGGAACTGGACGGTCACCGATATTGGTCCGGTAGTCGCCCCGGCTGGGACTGTAGCCACGAGGACTGTGGTTGTCGCAGAAGTCACCCTGGCCGCTGTGCCGTTAAACTTAACAACATCGAAGGCAGGGGTGGCGCTGAAACCCTGCCCGCGAATCGTGACCGAAGCTCCCACCGGCCCCTCTTGGGGGTTGAAGTCGAAGATAGCGAGCTGCCCTTGCGAGAGCGTGGACCGCTGGATTTGCAGAATGTTTCCCACCGCGTCGTAGACGTAAGTGACAACGTCTCCAGCAGGATCGATCATCTTAACCAGCCGCCCCAGGTCATCGTAGTAGTACTGGATAGGTTGGCCTTGAGCGTGGAGTTGTTGGACACACGCCAGCACGAGCCCGAGGGCGAGCAGCCGAGTAACGAACTTAAGCGATGCGGTCATTCGTGGCCCCCAACTCAGAACTAAGCTTGCGAAAAGACAGAATGTGGCCCCAGTGGTTCGACCCCGGGGAGCAGCTATAATCTCGAAAGCAGCTAAATCGAACATCTAGGCAATGTCCGGACACGTTAGCTCCTTAAGCTAAAGTGCAAGAAAGACCTTGAAGTATTCCCAATTGTCAACCAACCAATCAATAAAAGGCTTAGCGGTGTCCGCCCACTCTGGCAACCACGGCGGAACCTCCGGCAATGGGTGCGGAACGGGAGTAGGTGTAGGAGTAGGTGTAGGCGGGGGAAGCGTCCAGCACCCATCAGGAGTTTGGCACGGATCCGGGTGTAGAAGAGGCCATACCGGGTCCCACGGCGGCAGCGGCGGTGGGGTTGGGGTTGGGGTCGGTGGCAAGCACATTAGGCAAGGCGGTGTTGGCGTACAACCGGGGCACATGCCGGATGGGTCCATAAAGGCAAGTGGATTGTTTCCCACGTAGGCATAAAGGTTCATCCCTCCCCGAAATCCAATCGGGTCTTCCGATACGAAACGCTGGAAGACTGGGTTGTAATAACGAGCGCGGTAAAAGTAGAGCCCGGTACCATCGTTTTCGCGCCCGGTGTATTGGTAAGGATTCGCCGAGCTGCCCATGGCCGACGTGTTGCCAAAAGGCTCGTAGATGTATTGCGCCTGCGTGGCCCCGGTAGAATCCGTCAGGGCTAGCGTGCTTCCAAGAGAATCCGTTAGGAACTGGCGCGTTCCTGCAGAATCGGTACGGCTGAAGATTTCATCCACCCGCAGCCCGGTAACCAGATTGGCGGTCGGCATTCCGCTGACCAGTTCCTGCACCGGGTTAACACGGTCATACACGAAGCTTGTGCTTGCCCCGCCTATCGTCTTCGCCTGGCGCCGGCCGAAGGCATCGTATTGGAAACTCGCTGTGGCACCGGCGTTGATGGAGGCCAACTGGTTTCGAGCGTTCCAGCTATAAGTGTTAGCGCCGTCATTGGTAAGATTGCCGTTCAAGTCGTAGGTAAGATTGCTCGATCCCCACTGCGTAAGCTGATTGTCGGCGTTGTAGCTGGCGGAAGCCACTGCCTGCGGTAACCCGGTACGAGCGTAGCTACCGCCAACGCTGGTACGTCGGCCATCGGCATCGTAGGAGTAGGTCAGGTTTCCCAGAACCGTGGTTCCTAGCTTGTAGGTAAGGCCGGTGAGCTCCGAAGCTGCGTCATAGCTGTATGTAGCAGTCACGCTGTTGGCGAGGGTAAGCAAGGTGCGGCGGTTGGCATTGTCGTAAGTAAAACTGACTGTGGACGTGCCCTGCGTGATCTGGGTCAGCCGATTGGCATTATCGTAGCTGTAGCTCACTGGGGGCTGCCCAGCAACGGTCATGCTTGTCCGGCGGCTGGCCTTATCGTAGTTGTAACTCAAGCTACCAGTAGGGCCAACTTCGGAGGTCAGGCGATCCAGGCCGTCATAGTTGCGAGTAATTGTCCCCGAACTAGAATCTGTGGTTCCCGTCAGCCGATTGCCCGCATCGTAGGTATAGGAAATGGAGGACCCGTCCGCGAACGTCAGATTTATCCGGCGGTTCAGAGGATCGTAAGTGAAGGTCCTTTGTTGGCCTTTGCGATCGGCGAAGGTGAATACGTTCCCCGCAGGATCGTAGGTATAGTTTTCCGCGTGTCCCAGGGGATCCCGGCGGGTCGCAAGCCGGTCCAGATTGTCGTAGGTGTAATTCGTAGTGTTGTTGAGTGCGTCAGTGAGAGCAACGAGATCGCGGTCGCCATCGTGGGTAAACCCCGTGATGTTGCCTAGCGGATCAGATGTATTGATTAAACTGTCCAGAGGATCGTATTGGTATAACGTCACCGCGCCCACCGGGTCCTGCAGGCCGATCAGCCGGCCGGCGCCGTCCCTGTTCAGGGCCATGGTGCGAGCCAAAGAGTCCGTAACCGAGACGAGATCGCCGCCGAAGTAAGCGAATCGGGTGGTGTTCGATAGCGGATCGGTGGTGGACAAACGCTGGCCCCGCGTGTTGTAGGTGAAGGCCCACTGGTGGTTGAGCGGATCTGCAAGCGTAATAGGATTGCCGACACTATCGTAGGTTAAGTTGGTGACGTGGCCCAGGGGATCGGTAATGCTGGTGACCTGGCTGAAAGTCGGGTCGTAGGTGTAAGAGGTCGTGACGGCGTCGGGTGTGCCGGAAAGCCTAGTAATGCTCAGCGTGTTGCCTAAGCTGTCGTAGGTATAGGCGGTGGTGCGGCTCAGGGCGTCGGTTACCCCTAAGACCAGGTTGGTGGAAGAGTCACGATTGTAGGTTGTGGCCTGCTGCTGTGGGGTGCCGACGGCAAGCGTATTTGTCAGGGTGAAGCCGCTCGAATTAAAGGTGGTCTGGCGGATGTAGCCGCGCTGGTCGGTTAGCGTGGCCTGGGTGACATTGTTCTGGCCATCCACAATGTAGGCGAACTGGTAGGTGGAATTGTCGGCCAGGGTCTGCCTAATGACGCGATTGTTCGAGTCATACTGGTTGGTGAGATAGACGATTCCTCGAGGGTCCCTGACGGTTACCATGTTGCTCGACGAGCGATCGTAGGTGTAAGTGGTTACGCCGCCCTTCGCGTCGGTCACGGTACTCAGGCGGCCGCCGCTATCATAGACATAACTGACGACCCGCCCGGCGCTGTCCGTGGCCTGAGTGATCCGGCCGCCTGAATCAAGCGTGAACTGGATGTAGCGCCCATTGGGTGAGGTAATTTGGGTGAGATTTGAATTACTATCGCGGGTGAAGGTGAGCGCATTGCCGTAGCGATCTTTGTAACCAATCATCGCTTCTTGTTGGGGAGTGCTTGCGCTGTTGGAAATCGGGAAGGTAAGCACCGTCCCATCATTTTTCTTGATAAACCATCCGTTGTTATAGGTGAGGGTCGCTCCGGAGAAGCTCGTCGGCGAAGAGTTGCACACCCAAATGGAGCCTGATTTGACGAAGTGAATTCGACCGCCGTCCTGGAGGATCAGGTAGATGTCTGTATCGCCATTAGGAGTGATAAGAAAGATGTCATAGGGGTGGCTGGTCCCAACGCCGAAGGCGCGGGAAGTAGGGTCATTCGGGCGATACGTGCGGGTCAGAGTGAGAGGAATAACGTCGGGCAGCGCCAGGTCTGTGTGGGTGTATGTGAAGAGTCCGGTGCTAAGGTCAACGGGTTCTCCACCGTGATTATCGTTATTGCCAGGCGGCGGGCCATTTGGGGGCGCGCCAGAATCCCCCACCATCGCTCCCGAGAACCCATAGATGAGGACTCCAGGATCGGGGACGACCTCTAAACCACCGGGCGCAACTCTGCCTAAGCCATAGATGTACCAGCCCTGCCCATCCGGGTTGTAATTCCAGAACTGAAAAACCGTACCGACCGGCTTGTGATAGGTATTTGGATAATAGAGCTGTGCTCCCTGGGGTCCGCTTGCACTAACCTGTGTCAGCCAAGCCCCGCCAGGCTGAATTGTGAAATAGATTGGAACCGCTACATTCGGCAAAGGGAATGGCGGCTGGTTAACCGGTATTTGGGTAATGGTAATTTGATGGACAGTCTGCCCGTAATAGTCACGAATCACCGTGCCCGCCGGGATGCGCAACTCCAGTCCAGGAAGTAGCGGTGTTGTAACGATGGTCTCTTTCCTGGTCGGTACCGGAATATTGACAGCGTGAACTGTATCGAGGGCGGGCATCCAAATGATGAAAGGCAATAGGTTCGTGATCCCCGGGAGGACATTCATGCCGTATTCGAAGAGACCGTAGGTATTTCGAGTGCCGCCGCCTGCGGTTTTGCCATCAATCACAATTTGGCGGTGACCGCCGATTGCGTTGCCCCCAAGAACAAGAAGGAACCTTCCGGTCGAGTCGGTCTCTGTCTGCTGGGTGGTGCCGTCCAGGCGGATTGTGACGTTGGCGAGAGGTCGACCGGATAGCTGGAGTACCTGCCCTGCTATGGCCGTAACGCCCGATGGTGCCTGCAAGGGCGGCAAGTCGCGCGAAGACGAGTCCTGCGCACCGGATGATGCGCTACCGCCATCGGAAATCCCTGAATCGCTATTGGCCTCGGTAGGAGCAGACACCGTTGTGAAGACAATTTGCGTCGTCGGGAGCGGACGGTTGGCGGCATCTGCGAGGCCGTCAAGTAGTAATGAGTAACTGGTATCTGGAAGCAGCGGCTGGTCCGGAGTAACAAAGGCGAGTATGCCCCGCTCGGCTGGAACGACTTTGATCGACGTTCGTCCGTGCGGTCCGTTGAGACTTACTGTGTTTGAGCTGACAGTTCCAACGCTGAGGTGTTCCGAAAATCGCAGCGCAATTAGCCCGCGCAGCGGAACATTCTGAGCGCCGTTCTCCGGTCTTGACGCTACGAGGAGTGGCCCCTCACCGCTGGCCTGTACCTCGGCTGAAGCGGTATCAACTAGGCTGAAGCTTTGGGTTTCGGGATCGTAAAGATCACCATTGTTGAGTCTTTCGCCGCTGGCATCCGTTCCGCCCCACAACAGTACTTTCCCAGTAGAGAGAAGTATCGCGCAGTGATTGCGCCGCGCCACATTAAGTTCCGCAGATAGAATAGTTCGCGCCCCGGTTCGAGGATCCCACAGCTCCGCGTTCGAAAGTAAGACGCCATCGCTCGAAAGTCCTCCGGCGATCAGTATGGTGCCATCCGTCAATAGCGTGGCGGAGTGGTAGGCGCGGGGAGCAGGGCCAGGAGTTTTTAGCAGATTGAAGGTCGCTGCCGAGAGATCAAAAAGTTCCGGCGTAGTGACAACCCTTCCCGCGGAATCCACTCCTCCGAACACGAGAACATTCCCGTCAGGAAGCAGAGTTGACGTATGCCAGGCGCGAGGGAAGTTCAAAACATTTTCCAGCGGGGTTGGCTGGCTCGAACCGGGCGTTTCAATGAATGCCGCAGTCACAGGCCCGGTTTGACCGAGCCCTCCAACCAGTAACAAACCGCCGTCTGGCAGCAAAGTGGCTGTCTGTCCCCATGCAGACGAGTTGGCGCATCCGGCATCTTCTTGTTCAGTAGGAATCGAAGGGTCAGGGACGATATCGTTAGCTCGGAACCCACCTAGGAAGAAACGTGGAATCCGTGCAGTTTGCAGGGTGTCGATTTTTCCCTGAACAGACGGGCCGAGGCTAGCTCCGGAAACGAGGATCTTCGAATCAACGTATGAGACCGAACTCTTAGCCGAGGGAAGGGACTCCAGGTAACGCGCTAGCATCTTTGGGTTCGAGGGTGAATCCTGTGGCCAAGCGGTGCAAGAACTCATCGCGAACAACACCCATAGCGTAGCGAGCATGCGCAGCCAAGACTGAATGTTGAAGCCAGTGACCTTGCTAGTTCTCACGATGGACCTCCCTCAGCATGTCGCAAGAGGCAGACCCCCGATGCGTCGACACCGCACTGAGACCATCTTGGCAGAACCGACTGCGTACCCGGAGCTCCGCGTTCTGCCGTCAGGAAAGCAATCGTGGCACCAAACTAATCGGACCTCAATTTGTCATCAAAATCAGTCTCTTAGCTCTGCACATTGCCGAGTGTTTCGTTTCGACTCAACCAATCGGTTGGAAATAAACCAAAAAGTTGCCGCCACCGTTGTCTATAGGCGTATACGCCGAGCGGTTTTAGTCGAGGGCAGAAGTCAACGGTCGGTCGCGCGGGAGTTTTGGGTAGTGGTGCAGTTTGAAATCAGACCCGGCGAAAATGCCCCCAACGTTTGCGCCAAACCGTTGGGGGCGGAAGAAAGTCAGTGGATCTTGGTGCCGCCAGATTATGCCTTCGTCCGAAAAAAGCGCAAGTGAAATCAGAAAGCCCGCAGCGAAGATGCGGGTCTGGCCAGACTCATCTTCCCTGCGGGCGACCTACCACTTGAGGGTCAAGGTGAGTATCCACAAACATCAGATCACTGTCAGTGACGGCGGTCACGGCTGCGTCGGAGGCTCGCAGCAAGCCGGTGCATGAAAGGAGCTTACGTTGCACTATCCGCGCCCTGGGATGGCAGCCAACAATGGGTCAGCAGAAATGTGGATGCTAGCGGGTATCCGCGCAGCAATGAGCCATTTGTTTTGCGGAGAACTCACACCGTTGTGTGAGCGAGGTCACATCCCTTCCAACGTAGCCAGTGTTATTTAAACGCAATCCGCATTCATGACGTAGGGGCGGTTCCGGCTCCGAGAGAAGCGGAGTCGCATAGTCCCAGAAAAGGATGACCCTATGATCCCGCCGAATGAGACTTTTTATGGGGCCCTGCAGAAAAAAGGCGTCAGCCGCCGCCGGTTCCTGAAGTTCTGCACTGCCATGACCGCAACTCTGGCCCTTCCACCGCGTTACGTGGCCCAGGTTGCTTCCGCGTTGGAGAAAACGAAAAAGCCAGTGCTGGTTTGGCTACAGTTCCAGGATTGCGCCGGGAACTCGGAAGCAATCTTGCGTTCAAGCCATCCCTCGGTGTTGGAGGTGGTGCTGGACCTTCTTTCGTGGGAGTACCACGAGATCATTATGGCTGGAGCCGGCCACCAAGCTGAAGCCGCTCTGCAGCGCGTGGTGAAACAGGAAAAGGGCAAGTACCTGGCGGTGGTGGAAGGTTCCATCCCCTTGGCCGACGACGGGGTGTATTGCACGGTCGCCGGCAAGACGGCGCTGTCCATCGCGAAAGAGGTTTGCACCAACGCGGCAGCGACGATCGCGGCCGGAGCTTGCGCCTGGTACGGCGGCCTGGTGGCGGCATCTCCGAATCCCACGGGAGCCGTAGGGATTTCTGAGGCGGTGCCAGAAGCCAAAGTCATCAACCTGGGCGGATGCCCGCAGAATCCGGCGAATACGGCAGCGGTGCTGGTGCACTACCTCACATTCGGCGAGTTGCCGGCAGTAGATCAGTACAACCGGCCGCTGTTTGCCTATGGACGGATCATCCACGATCAGTGCGAGCGGCGTGCTCATTTCGATGCCGGCCGTTACGTTCAGGAGTGGGGCGACGAGGGTCACCGGCGGGGCTGGTGCCTCTACAAAATGGGGTGCAAAGGCCCACAGGCAACGTTCAACTGCCCGTCTGTGCGCTTTAACGACGGCACCAGCTGGCCCGTGAAGTCGGGGCACGGCTGCGTTGGCTGCGGCGGATACAACTTCTGGGAGACCAAATCTCCGTTTTATGAACGTCTCCCGAATGTGCCCGGATTTGGAGCGGACGTCACCGCTGGGAAAATCGGCATCGGCATCACGGCCGCGGTCGCGGGGGCGACTGTTGTCCATGGCATCGCGAGCGCGATTCGGGACCGCATGCGGGCTGCTCCCGGGCCCGAGAAAGTATAAGAGCAGGCAGAGGAGGAGCGTATGGCACGCATCGCAGTCGATCCAGTGACTCGTATTGAAGGCCATCTGCGCATTGAAGCCGAAGTGAACGGCGGCGCGGTCACCGATGCCTGGAGCTCGGGAACAATGTTTCGCGGCATCGAGCTGATCCTGCGAGGGCGCGATCCGCGTGAGGCATGGATCTGGACGCAGCGCATTTGCGGGGTCTGCACCACCGTGCATGCGCTGGCATCCGTGCGGGCGGTTGAGGACGCGCTAAGCATTGAAGTACCCGAAAATGCGAATCTGATCCGCAACATTATTGGCGCCAGCCAGTATGTGCAGGATCACGTGATTCACTTCTATCACCTGCACGCGCTCGATTGGGTGGACGTGACGCTGGCACTCAAAGCGGACCCGGCAAAGACGTCGCAACTGGCAGAGTCGATTTCTCCGTGGCCCAAGTCGAGCAAGAACTACTTCAAGGCGACTCAGGACAAGGTGAATGCGCTGGTTGAAAGCAAGCAGCTCAGTTTGTTTAGTAGCGGATACTGGGGCCACCCGGCGTATCGCCTGCCGCCTGAGGCGAACCTGCTGGCGGTGGCACATTACATCGAGGCGCTGGAATTCCAGAAGGATTACATCCGAATCCACGCTGTACTCGGCGGGAAGAATCCACACCTGCAGACCTATCTTGTCGGCGGCATGTCCACTTCAATGGATCCGAACGAGCCGGGTGCGACCATCAATCCGGAGCGGATTACATTCCTGACCGAGTTGGCGGCCAAGGCGCAGGAGTTCGTGGATCAAGTCTATGTGCCGGATGTGCTGGCGGTCGCCGGTTTCTATCGCGACTGGTTCGGGTATGGCGAGGGGTTGGGCAACTTCCTTTCTTATGGTGACTATCCTCAGGGAGGCGTGAAGGATCCGGCACGGTTCTATCTGCCGCGTGGAGCAATCTTCAGTCACGACCTGTCGAAGGTGAATCCGGTCGATCCGGCGAATGTATCGGAGTACGTCACGCACTCCTGGTATGAGTACGGCGACGGCGATCAGAACGGCAAGAATCCGTATCAGGGCGAGACGAAACCGAAGTACACAGGGCCGAAGCCGCCGTTCGAGCATTTGGATGTGGATCAGAAATACTCGTGGCTTAAGGCGCCACGTTATCAGGACCGCCCGATGGAAGTCGGCCCCCTATCGCGAATGCTGGTGGCGTATGCGTCGGGGCATCCTGACGTGAAGCCAGTCGTGGATGCGGTACTGGCAAAGTTGAACGCGCCCGCCACGGCATTGTTCTCGACGTTGGGACGCATCGCCGCGCGCGCGATCGAGACGAAGGTGATGGCCGGGCAAGTGAGCAAGTGGGTGGCTGAGCTCGGCGACAAGCTCGGGCACGGCGACCTGCGCATCCACAATGGCGAAAAGTGGGACCCGGATACCTGGCCGAAACAGGCGCAGGGCTGGGGATTCCACGAGGCGCCACGGGGGTCGCTCGGACACTGGGTTCACATTGAAGATAAGAAGATTCAGAACTATCAGTGTGTTGTGCCGACGACGTGGAACGCCGGGCCGCGGGATAGCAACGGACAGCGCGGCGCATACGAAGCGGCCTTACTGAAAACGCCGCTTGCCGATCCGGAGCGTCCGGTGGAGATTTTGCGGACGGTACATTCGTTTGATCCGTGCCTGGCGTGCGCGGTGCATGTAGTGGATGGGCGCGGGAGAAAGTACATCCAGGTGGAGGCGAGCTGAGGCTGGGCAGCACGTCACCGGGAAAGGAGGCACGCAATGGGCTCGTTGGCGCCAGGACAACATGCATGGAGCGAAGCGCATCGGCCATACCCAAGCACGTTGCCGGTGCGTACTTATGTTTGGGAGCTGCCGGTGCGAGTCTCGCACTGGTTGATTGTGCTTCCGATTGCCGTGCTCTCGTTTACCGGCTACTACATGCACGATCCGTTCATTGTGGCGAAGAGCGACACGACTTTCCTGATGGCAAGGATGCGCTTCCTCCATTTGGTAGCCGGTTCGGTGTTCATCAGCGCCTTTCTGCTGCGGATGTACTGGTTCTTTGTAGGGAATGACTGGTCGAGCTGGCGATCGTTCTGGCCTATCAAGAAGCGGCAATGGCGAGGCATGGGCAACATGGTGGCCTACTACAGCTTTCTCAAAAAGGACCTTGTGCATAACGTGGGTCACAATCCGCTGGCCGCGGTCACCTATCTGCTGATGTTTACCTTCATGCTCATCGAGATCATCACCGGCCTCACGCTATATACCTACATCCGCGGACCCTGGCTGCTGGGATGGCTGTTCCGCTGGATCCCCGGAGTGATCGATATCCAGTATTTGCGGCTGATGCATTTCTGCATCATGTTTGTGTTTTTCGCTTTCGTAATCCACCACGTTTACAGTGCGGTCCTGGTTTCGTGGGAAGAGCGCAACGGGCTCATTGAAAGCATCTTTACCGGATACAAATTCATCCCCAGGCACGAGCTGAAAGAGGACTCGATGCCGCCGAAGTGAGTGAATGAGTACAGCATCGGCTAAGACGGTAGTGCTCGGGCTGGGCAATATACTGCATGGCGATGATGGTGCGGGAGCCCAGGCCATCAGCCGACTGTGCGCGGACCCTAGAGTGCCGGCCGATGTGTCTCTCGTGGAGGGCGGAACACTGGGCCTGGAATTGCTTCCGTATGTCTGGGATTGCGCTCGCCTAATTGTGATCGATGCAATTGACGTCGGAGAGCCTCCGGGCACGCTGGTCCGGATGGCGGGGAAGGAGCTACTTACCTTGCCCGGCAATAGCAGTGCCCACCGATTAGGAGTCTCTGATCTGCTCGTGGCCTTACGAATGCTTGCCGAGCAGCAACCACAGGTAGTGCTGCTCGGCGTGCAGCCAGGGAGCACCGACTGGTCGTGCGAGTTGTCGTCCCGCGTTGCAGCCACTATCGACTCCTTGGCGGAGGCCACCATCCGGGAGTTGCGGGCGTACCCGGAGCCAGAATCTTATTGATGCAAACAGTTCAAGCCTGTTCTATGAGACCGTGGGTGCCGTTCTTGAAGTCAAAAAGTAAATTCCGGCTAAGAGCGGTAACGAGGAAGCAACTTTGAGCGGCACGACATCACCGCACGTGACGCGGCGCGGATTTCTCAGCACGGCAGTCGTAGCAGCCACCGGAGCTGCAGCGGGGGGCTTTGCGAGTGGTGGATATTTTCATCATCGGGCGCGGAAGCAAGCCGCAGAGTTTATGGCGGGCCAACTCTTCGCCGATCCAATCTTCGACTTCACCACGCGAATCGCCCTCGGGGCTTCCTATTATGGCTGTGCCAATCCCGGAAAAATCTTCGCCATCGCTTCCAAAATCACGGATGGAGATTTCGAGTCTGCCTACCAGGCGTATCATGCTGCTGGCACCGAAGCGAATCAGTGGGCGGAGGAGGCCGCGCGCAGGAACCATCGAGTGAGCGCCCGCGAAGCGTATTTGTGGGCTGCGAATTACTTCTTTGCCGCGCTCTATTTCCTGGACGGGACCACAAACCCCACACGGCTGCTGCCGGCCTGGAAGCAATACGAAGGCTGCTGGACGGCGGCGGCGGCACTGTTCACACCCCCCATCGAGCGCGTCGAGATTCCGTACGAGAACACAACGCTCACCGGCTGGTTATTCCGCGCTTCCGATTCGAAGGAGAGGCGGCCACTCGTAATCCTGAATAATGGTGCGGACGGCTCCGAACTTGACATGCTCGCAATAGGCGGCGCGGGCGGACTGGCCCGCGGTTATAACTGTCTCACCTTCAACGGGCCGGGACAGGGTGACGCTCTCTGGCTCAAGAAAATGTATTTTCGCCCCGACTGGGAAAGAGTGGTCACACCCGTCATGGATTTTGCACTGGCGCATCCCGAGGTGGACGCAAAACGCGTCGCGTTGGTCGGCGTCAGCCAAGGCGGTTACTGGGCTCCGCGCGCCTTGGCGTTCGAACATCGCATTGCCGCAGGCGTCGCGGACCCCGGTACGTGGAGTATCGCGGACGCATGGACCCGACAACTCCCTAAGTCGCTCGTCGAGTTGCTGGATGCAGGAAACAAGGAGGAATTCGACAGCAACATGAACTTCGGTCTGAAGCTTAGGCCGCGGTCAAAGATTCTGCTGGCATTTCGCATGCGGCCGTACGGAGTGACTTCGTATTACGACGCCTTTCACGCCGTGCGC
Organism: uncultured Acidobacteriaceae bacterium; assembly: GCA_963794545.1. GTDB lineage: Bacteria > Acidobacteriota > Terriglobia > Terriglobales > Acidobacteriaceae > Bog-257. The sequence goes on along the minus strand of CAWCEH010000002.1, from coordinate 1,296,341 downwards.
CAGTACAATCTGAAGGATGTTGCCGGCCAGATTCACTGCCCCATGCTCCTCACGAATCCGGAGTCGGAGCCATTCATGCCAGGCCAGCCGCGGCGGCTTTACGATATGTTGCGCTGCCCCAAAACCTTGCTCGACTTCACGGTTGAGCAAGGAGCGGATTTGCACTGCGAGGTGAACGCGCTCGGCTATCGCGATTTCTGCATCTACAACTGGCTTGACGAATCTCTAGACAATACCAGCCCATAGCGGTGAGGGAAGAACGAGCGTGCCCGACAGTCCAACATGGCTCGGGCCTCATTCGCACAGAAACATTATGGTGTTTGATTTGCGTTGCGGAGTGCCTCGACCTGAAGAAAATAAACCTTGATTAGACTTGCCTCAGCAGTCGCTGGCAAGGTAGAACATTTATGTCCTCGGCGTCTTCCGTTGGCCGAGGGTTGTAGTCGGGGCGTGAGCCAGCGAAGTTTCGATTCAGTATGGCGACGTTTGCCACACCCGAAAGCAGATACTCGCGCCACCCTTGGCCCTCTTTCGACTCGCTGGCTCCGCCCAAGTACCACGCAAGGAGCACCAGACGACCCTTGGCGTTATACGCAACCATGTAGGGCTCGACGGTTCTGGTGCCGGGAGCTTTATCCCGCCTGTAGTAGAACTGCACAACATTTCTGGATCCGATTGCGGTGCACAGCATGTCCACGTTCATAGATGTACCTGTGGCGCATAATACTCCGATGGGCTCGATTGAAAACAAGTACCTGTCGAAGCTCTTCAGGTACTGAATAGGCGGCCAGATCGCTGCCTGTGACGGCGGTCACGTGTCTGCTTGAACTGCATGTTGCACAATTCGCAAACGCCCACAACGTCGGGCTTCTTGCTCCGTAGGATTCTGAGTTTTCTTGGGTATGAAACTCGCCAAGCGAACACTTACGAACCTCTACAACGAACGGCCCACTTGGTTGGAAGATCTGCACCGAAGCCTCGACAAGGCGGTCCTTGCCGCTTACGGCTGGCCTGAAGACAGCTCCGACGACGATCTCCTTGCCGCTCTGCTGAGTCTTAACCATGAGCGTGGTAAATAGCCTGTGCCATCGGTGCGATTCGGGTCTTGATGACTCGCTGATACCAGCTCGATCGAGGGTCGATTGGCAAGGCTTAGTGGTCATTTTTTTCTGAGGCTCTTCCCTGAACTCTGAACCGATTGACGGTCTTGATCTTCAACAGGCACCTGTGGTCCGCAAGAACCTCTGCGCGTCCCAATCTGCATGACTCATGGTGCAGATTCCGGATTTTTCCTGTGATCGTTCCAAAGAACTCTGTTCGGCGTCGAGCCGAGGAGGAAGGTGGGACGGCCATCGATTGGCAAACCGATCCGCGACCTGATTCAGACCATGGCTCGGGCGAATTCTTTGTGGCGTGCGCCGCGCATTCACGGCGAGCTTCTCAAGCTCGGAATCAAGATTTCGGAGCGCACCGTTTCTCGCATCCTGCGGACTGTCAAACGGCCCCCGTCACAGAGCTGGAAGACCTTTCTACAGAACCACCTGGGGGAGATCGTCGCGATTGACTTCTTCACCGTACCCACAGTCAGGATGCGCGTACTATTCGTGTTCATCGTGCTGGAGCACCAGCGGAGGAAGGTGCTTCAATTTGGAGTCACGGAACATCCGACCGCGGAATGGGTAGGGCAGCAGGTGGTCGAGGCCTTCGCCGAGCGGGAGGCTCCACGGTATCTGATCCGCGACCGTGACGCCAGCTACGGTAACGAGTTTCGGCGCCGGGTGCAGTCGTTGGGGGTGAAGGAAGTGATCACCGCACCTCGAAGCCCGTGGCAGATCCATGACCGCCCGCGGTTCAGGCGGGTGGGTCATGCTGAATCGATCGGCCATCGTGGTGAAGCCAAGGCAGCCATTCCTGGACTGGCTGCACAGCGCCGATCCAACCAGCCACAGACTCACGCTACGTGACTTGGCTCGGGAGCCGACGATCTACCTGATCCCGGAGTGTGACACGGAAGAGGATGTCCGCGAAGTCTTGGAGGAATTGTGCGAGGAGATTTTCGTTGCGCAATTGGCGGGTTGGTTCCGAGATGAAGAGACCTGGCCGCGAGACCTCGGGTTCGATGTCTTCTGCCGTTGGTTTGATTTCCAACACCATTCGATGCTGGTAGATCTCTGCGATGAACCACTGATCGACGAACTTGATTGACTGGTTGCGTGTGTCGTGCAGCCCGAAAAACGATGCGATCTATTTTTGGCGAACGACAGGTGTCGGATTTTTGCGGCGCGCAATTTCAGGACGACGCCAGCTTGGTGGTTCTCGCTGTAAATTAGCGGTTAGAACTCCTGAGCGGTCCGCCATGACTTATATCCCAATCCCGTATGGGTCAAGAAATTTGACCGGTTTGGAAAGGCGACGATTGCAGCTTCGACTGGTCTCTTCGGATTGCTTCAGCCAAGATGAGTTTCTTGACCCTACGGGTAGAGCTCAGTACCTTGCCGAGGAGAGAAGTCATGGGGCGGAACTCGATGGGTTGGAGTTCAGCCCCCGCAAATTAGGTCGGCGTTACCGCAAGCCGCCGTTGGCGCCAGGAGTCTTCTGAGGCGGATTGTCCGACGCAGTCTTCGTCTGCGTCGCGACGTAGGACTCCAGCCTGCTCAAGCGCTCCTGCAAAGACGCGTTCTGCTGTTGCAGTTGCAACTTCAGGCCATCGATTTCCTGCCTCTGGGCCTGCATCTGTTGTTGTTGCGCGTTCGCCTTTTCCTGCTGGGTTTTGATTGCCGCCTGTTGGACCGCGACCACCGCGTGCTGCTTTTGTAATTCGTTGAGCAGCATGGAGGCGAGCAACTGATACTTCACCGTGTGTGGCTTACCGTCTTTATCGTAGGCGACCAAGTCCGGATAGACCTTGGCCACTTCCTCGGCGATAAGACCGTATTGCAGCAGGTGCGACCCATCGTCGTATTGCGGCGCGTAGAAGAAGGTCACTGGGCGTAGCTGGAACAGCTTGCTGGTACGGTCGCCCATGTCCTGGACCTGCTCCTTGAAACGCACAGAGGAGGTCTGCGTTCCGAGCTGGCCGCTGGAGTTGATGAAAACCTCGATACCGGAGGACGAGGTCGCACTGTAGATGCCGGAAATATACGCCGCGCCTAACGGAACTCCGGGGCTGCCACCGATGCGGAGAGTATTGCTCTCGTCTGCACCACTGGTTCCCGCGTTCGCACCGATGTAAATATTGTTGCTACCTGCGGCGAAGCAATCGGCGTTCTGGCAGCCGCTCGCGGCGCCCAGGTATGTGTTGTTATTGCCTAGCAAATTGTAGTAGCCCGCATCCCAACCAAGGAACGTATTCCCAATCCCCGATGTGGTACTTACCCCGGCCCGGTTGCCTACGAACGTGTCGGTTTGTCCGGTAACGGCGAACCCGGCGCCCGCGCCAACAAAAATATTTGTATTGTTGTTGTTGTCGGTCAGGACCGTTTGTCCACCTAAGTTGTACAAGGTGGCGTTGACAATCGGGGCGGTGAGCACGTTACCAATGTTTGCGAATGCAACATTGAGGTCGTTGCCGGTGAAGCTATTGCCGGTATTGCCGAACGATACGCCTAGGTTGTACGATCCATTGATCTGCGAACCTCCCAGCACCCCAGTCAGTTGGCTAAAGCCCAGCGCCCCACTCAGTTGGCTAAAGCTGTAATCATTCGCCGCCGGGACGACCGCGCCGGTGCGGCCGTTGAACGAAGTAACAAACCCACCTCCGCCGCCTCCGGTACCGAGCTGTCCGCTGGAATTCACGAACACCGGAACACCTGAGGGCGAGTTCGACCCGTAGATGCCGGCGATATAGGTAGTGTTTTCCGTAATAATCCCGGTCGAGTTGCCGATACGGATCGTGCTGCTTTCATCCACACCAAACGATCCCGTGCCAGGGCCAATGTAAATGTTGGAGTTACCAGTACCCGCGCAGTTCGCGCAACCGGCCTGGGTTCCCACGTAGGTGTTGAAATTCCCGGTCGTGGTGGCCATGCCCGCGCTCAGACCGACGAAGGTATTGTTCCCACCAACCGTGGCCAACAAACCAGCCTGGTTACCCAGGAACGTATTTTGCGCACCGGTGGTGCTCAGAGCTCCCGCCGCTGTCCCGACGAATGTATTCCCGGTGCCGAAATTGGATTGCCCTGCCGCTGGGCCGACGAAGAGACTGGTCGGACTGGGATTCTGCAGAACCGTGTTCCCACCGATCTGGTACGTCCCGTTGGTGTTAACCGCTGTCGTGCCGGTGAGCGTGCCGCCAGCCGTTCCGCTGCCATCGACATTGAAGCTGGCGCTGCTCTGGGTCGCGCTGCCGTTCTGGATGTAATACGGGGAGCCAGGGTTAAGATTCCCTGGGAGGCCTTGTGGTCCTTGTGGTCCCGTCGCACCTTGAGGTCCTTGTGGGCCTTGCGGTCCGGCCGGTCCGGCCAGCGCAATCTCCAGTTCCGGATGATGGCTGGTAGTTATCGATTCCTTCGTGTCAAAGGCAAACACACCGGTGCTGCCTACTACCGCCAGCGCCACTCCATTGTTGGCCACGCTGCCGTTAATCCAACTCTGTACCAGCGGGGTAATGTCAATCACTACAAACTGATTCAGGCTGGCCGTCGTAATGGTGATGGGATGGTTGCCGGTAGCCGAAGTGCCTAGCGCCGGCGCGTTGTTGTAGGTCAGCGTTTTTTCACCCCAACTGGTGTTCAGTTGATATACGTCGAACTGGCCGCTAACGGTAGCGAGGTCAACGTATAGCCGCAGAGTAGCTTTGGCCACGGTGGCGCCGGCCGGCACCGTCGACAGATTGAACTGCACGTAACTCGAAGCGTTGAGCGCCCCGGAACGCTCCACAGCCATGTTCTGAAAGGTGCTGTAATTGTTTGTCGGGGAACTACTAAGGGAGAAGGTGTCGGCGGTGGGCGGGGCCTGCGCAAACGTGGTTAGGGTTGTGAGTAGAGACAAACCAAGACAAACTAGTGCGAAACGCCAGTGGCGCGGCATAAACACCGAGCCAAGCGTGCCCCGCACAAGACGAGTGGAGCGTGGCATGGAAATTCTCCTTGATACGCAAATTTGAGACGAAGCGCGAGCCGAGGTGCGTGGACGATGGAGCCGCCCTGATGCAGCGGTCATGTTTTCAGCGTTCCCTCGCAGACCACTGACCATCCTCTTTCGAAAATCGATTCCTGTTTTTCCCATCAACTGCAACCTAACTTCATCCGCCATGAGCAGGAAGGCGTTCAAAATCAGTTGAGCGCACCGACTGATACCGCGGAAACCGAGGCATAAGTCATTGAGACCGCGCCCCCGGAGCACTGGACATAGACGGCGTTACCGTCTTGCCCAAAATCAGAGTTGTGGAAACCGCTACCCAGAACTAGAGTTCCAGTTGAGGGTAGTCCTGTGAAAGCACCAGGGATAAGTATTTGTACGGTATCAAAGTGCATGCTACCGTCAAGGTCCAGCAAAGAACAATTGACCTGGTACTCAGTAAGAGGGGTTTGGTTTTGGAATACAACCGATGCCGTGAGCAGGTAGTTCCCTGGGTTAAGACGAGTAGTAGCTTCCGAGACGCATGCGGAGGGAACAGAACAGTCTGCACTGGTTACGCCCTCGGCGACATATCCGTGAGTTAGGGCAGGCGATCCCTGGGGTCCGGTTGGCCCCTGGGCTCCAGGGAATCCCTGGGGTCCGGCCAGTCCCGGATTCCCCTGAGCTCCCGTCGGTCCTAGTGGCCCGGTCGCTCCAGGAGATCCGGCCTGTCCCGTCGCGCCTACACTCGCCATCAGTATCCAGCCGGCGTAGTTGTCGGGGGTCGGGCCGAAAGGCGGGATAGCTACTATCGCGAAATACGTCGAGCCGTTGTAGGTCACCACGTAATACGGGTTGTAGTACATGTCGTAGTTCCACGCTCCCGTGAAGGTGAAGCCCTGACCTTCGGCGCCGTTGGTGCCGGCAGGTCCTTGTCCACCTGTTATTCCGATTGGGCCTTGAGGCCCAGTAGCTCCGTTCTGTCCTTGCGGGCCTTGCCCCCCCGTCAAACCCTGCGGCCCTTGCGGGCCCTGTGGCCCTTGCGATCCGGCTGGCCCTGTCAGCGCAACCTCCAGCTCCGGCTGATGGCTGCTATTGGAGGCTTCCTTGGCGTCAAACGAGAAAAACCCGTTGGTTGTCGGCGACAGTGCCACGCCATTGTTGGCCACACTGCCGTTCAGCCAACTCTGCACCAGCGGCGTGATGTCAATCACTACAAACTGGTTCAGGCTGGTAGCCGTAATGGTGACGGGATGGTTGCCAGTAGCTGAAGTGCCCAGCGCCGGCGCATTGTTGTAGGTCAGTCCGCTTTCGGTCCAACCTCCATTCAGTTGGAAGACATCGAAACTGCCGCTGGTAGAGACCGCGTCCACGTAAAGTCGCAACGTGGCTTTGGCCACCGTGGCCCCGGCTGGCACAGTCGAGAGATTGAACTTCATATAGGCTGCAGCATTTGCCGATCCCCGCTCCACGATCATGTTCTGATATGTGCCATAGTTGGTGCTCGGAGAGGCGCTGTAGGAGAAGGTGTCGGCGGTGGGCGGCGCCTGAGAAAACCCCGTGAGCGAGAGCAGAAACAGGACGAAAAGAGTGGCCGTGGCATGACGCGTGTGGCGTGGCATCGAAATTCTCCTTGGTGCGCAAATTTGAGATGATTTCCGGAGCCGGGGTGCGTGACCGATGAGCTGCTCAAATGCCGCGCTCATGTTTCCGGCTCCAGCTTTCAATCAATCTCGCTTTGAATCAATTGAGCGCATTGACTAATGTCGCAGAAACCGTGCCATAAGTCATAAAGACAGTCCCCAGGTCTCCCCCACTGCACTGCGCCCAGAGGTAGTAACCGGGCTGCACGCTGTCGAAGGTGCTAATCAGAGTTACATCACTAGTTTGGGCTGTGTTTGCACTTGCGGGCAAAACTATTGTTGCTGGAGCCCCGAACGCCACAGCATTAACGCCATTACCGAAGTAAAGAGTACACGTCACGTGGTAAGGCGAAAGAAAGCTATTGTTGCTCAATACAACTGATGCCGTGACAAGGTAGTTCCCTATGTTATTAAGAACACCAGTTGCAGCCGACGTGCATGCGATGGAACAGTCTGTATTGTCTTCGCCCGTGACGGCATACCCTTGAGTTACGCCAGACGATCCCTGGGCTCCGGTCGGCCCCTGGGATCCGGTCGGCCCCTGGGATCCGGTCGGCCCCTGAAACCCCTGAGCTCCCTGCGATCCGGGCGGCCCGGGCGCTCCTGGAGGTCCGGCCTGTCCCGTCTGGCCTACATTCGCCATCAATGCCCAGTTGGGGTTGCTGTCAGGTGTGCCGCCCCCGGGCGGGATGGCTACCGTGGCGTCATACGTCGAACCGTTGTAGTCCACCACGTCATACGCGTTGTAGTTCGTCTGAGAGGACCACACTCCCCTGAAGGTGAAGCCCTGACCGTTGACGCCGTTGGTTCCGGCCGGTCCTTGCGCGCCTGTCATTCCGATTGGGCCTTGAGGCCCAGTAGCTCCATTCTGTCCTGGCGGACCTTGCGCTCCCGTCAAACCCTGTAGCCCTTGAGGTCCCTGTGGGCCTTGCGGTCCGGCCGGTCCGGCCAGCGCAATCTCCAGTTCCGGATGATGGCTGGTAGTTATCGATTCCTTCGTGTCAAAGGCAAACACACCGGTGCTGCCTACTACCGCCAGCGCCACTCCATTGTTGGCCACGCTGCCGTTAATCCAACTCTGTACCAGCGGGGTAATGTCAATCACTACAAACTGATTCAGGCTGGCCGTCGTAATGGTGATGGGATGGTTGCCGGTAGCCGAAGTGCCTAGCGCCGGCGCGTTGTTGTAGGTCAGCGTTTTTTCACCCCAACTGGTGTTCAGTTGATATACGTCGAACTGGCCGCTAACGGTAGCGAGGTCAACGTATAGCCGCAGAGTAGCTTTGGCCACGGTGGCGCCGGCCGGCACCGTCGACAGATTGAACTGCACGTAACTCGAAGCGTTGAGCGCCCCGGAATGCTCCACAGCCATGTTCTGAAAGGTGCTGTAATTGTTTGTCGGGGAACTACTAAGGGAGAAGGTGTCGGCGGTGGGCGGGGCCTGCGCAAACAACGTAACTGAAAAGAAAGAAATAGCGACGAGTGTGGCCAAGGCAAAACACGAGTGGCGCGGCATTGAGCTTCTCCTCTATGGCGGTGCAATAGTGTGAATTTCAGGGACCGAGGTGCGAGGCCTATGACCAGATGTCGCGTACGGTCCTGTCTCCGGCCGCGGCTTTGAGCAGTTCCAGCGCTAAGGAAAGCTGGAAGTGAGGAAAGGGGTCGCCGAAAAGTGGAACGATAGTGCTCCTAGCAAATTAAACCTGTCAAGTCACCTAAGTGGTAAGATCGTACATTTATTATTCGTGAGGGCTAGACCCCCTATTCAGTACATAGGTTACTTAGAGAATACTTAGAGGTTACTTAGCCCGCTTTATTCATGAAGGCGCTCAGGATGGTTTGTGGGGCGACGAGATTACGCCGAACATGATGGCGTCGGGATGATTTTGGTTGTATGACGGTGCTGGTCAGCTTGGTGGGCTTGCGGAATGGGTGCCGCAGCAATTTTCGGGCAGAGCTTTCCCGAGTACAGTTGCGTGGGGGTGTGAAAGAAGTTTGTGGGGTACGTCGAGGCCCGTGTTATCCGGGCGACGCTCCGAGTGCCAGCGCTACTCTCCGGAAGGTGGGCAGAAACGGAAAGGACGCGGGTAGGTGCACCATCACGCGCCGCACCGAGACCAGCACACGGGCACCGAGTTTCAACAACCGTTCTCGCAGGGTCCAAACCCGAGCCCGCGCACAATCGGTGCCTGCGGCTCGCAGGCGCAACTCCTGCATCAGCACAAAAGCGGCGGCGGTCAGCAGCACGCGGAACTGGTTGGCCCAGAAATCGCTGCAACGGGTGCGGTCGATCTGCAACTCGTGCAGTTCCTTGATCCTGTTCTCGATCTCGCCGCGTTGGCAGTAAACCTTTTCGTAGATCCACTGCGGGCTCTGCTTCAGGTTGGTGATGACGAAGCGCGGGTTGTCCTTGGGTTCTTTGCCGTCGGCCCGCACGACCTCGGCTTTGATAAGGATGCGGCGTTCGTGCGGCCAGGTTCTGGCCGCGTAGTTGGCTTCGCGGTAGACGTGCTCGGTCTTACCGCTGCGCCGCGAAAGCTTGCGGACTTGACGCATCGCTGGCTTGGCCTTACGCTTCAACACCGCATTTTTGGCCATCGCCACCACATACTCAACGCCGGGCTCGGCATCCAGAAACGCCAGCAACTGGGGATGGGCGAAGCCGCCATCGAGACGAACCCGAATGCACACTCCGGGAAGAAAATGGCGAATCAACTGCATCAGTCGGCGCAAAATCCCCACTGCACCGGCCGCCGCCGTCACGTTGCCGGGGCGCAACACGGCGGCGCACAGATACTGTTCAGCTTCGTCATTGAAGCTGACGAAACCCATCACCGGCAGATAGCACCAGGTATTGTAATGGCGGTTGAAAAACGACAACTGCTGCGCCCCGTGGGTGGGATCGTCGGTCGGATCCAGATCCAGGGTGACGCGGCGGACACGACCGCCCAAGCGCTCGGCATGACGCTGGATCACGCTGGCCGCCAACGCCTCACTCAGACGATAGAGTTCCTTGGCTCCGATGGCATTCTCAAAACGCGACAACGTCGGCTGCGAGGCCAGATCGCGGCCCGCGTCCGGATCGCGGTCCAGCAGCATCTTGTGAATCGGATCGGCGGCCAGGCGAGCCGCATCGTTGGCGTCCGGATAGCCGCACGCGATCGAGAATACGCGCTGGGCCAGAAGTTCCTTCAGGGAATGATCGACCTTGCCCGCCTGCCGCTCGTCTCGCAGACAGTCAGCCATGCAGGCGATCAACCCATAGCGCCCCTTTCAGTACGGGAGAACTCCAGTTTTCCTTGGCTGCGTTTTTCGGGGGCAGGTCACGAGCATAGGTAGTCTGATACCGGATATAAGCGCGTGGCTTGACAACGCGTACAATCGAGTTCGGCCTCTAAGTAACCTCTAAGTATTCTCTAAGTAACCTATGTACTGAATAGGGGGATCTAGCCCTCACGAATAATAAATGTACGATCTCACCACTTAGGTGACTTGACAGGTTAATTTGCTAGGAGCACTATCGTTCCACTTTTCGGCGACCCCTTTCCTCACTTCCAGCTTTCCTTAGCGCTGGAACTGCTCAAAGCCGCGGCCGGAGACAGGACCGTACGCGACATCTGGTCATAGGCCTCGCACCTCGGTCCCTGAAATTCACACTATTGCACCGCCATAGAGGAGAAGCTCAATGCCGCGCCACTCGTGTTTTGCCTTGGCCACACTCGTCGCTATTTCTTTCTTTTCAGTTACGTTGTTTGCGCAGGCCCCGCCCACCGCCGACACCTTCTCCCTTAGTAGTTCCCCGACAAACAATTACAGCACCTTCCAGAACATGGCGGTGGAGCATTCCGGGGCGCTCAACGCTTCGAGTTATGTGCAGTTCAATCTGTCGACGGTGCCGGTCGGCGCCACCGTAGCCAAAGCTACTCTGCGGCTATACGTTGACCTCGCTGCCGTTGGCGGCCAGTTTGACGTGTATCAACTGAACGCCAGTTGGGGTGAAAAAACGCTGACCTACAACAACGCGCCAGCGCTAGGTGCTTCGGCTACGGGCAACCATCCCATCACCATTACGACGGCCAGCCTGAATCAGTTTGTAGTGATTGACATCACCCCGCTGGTACAGAGTTGGATCAACGGCAGCGTGGCCAACAATGGAGTGGCACTGTCGGTAGTAGGCAGCACCGGTGTGTTTGCCTTTGACACGAAGGAATCGATAACTACCAGTCATCATCCGGAGTTGGAAATTGCCCTAGCGGGACCGGCCGGACCGCAAGGGCCACAGGGCCCCCAGGGACCACAAGGGTCTGTTGGTCCGCAAGGACCGGCGGGTGCGCTGGGTCCGCAAGGCCCCATCGGTATGACAGGGGCGCAAGGAGCTGCCGGAACCAACGGCACCAACGGGCAGGGCTTCAACTTCCGCAGCGTGTTTGACAACTATACCAACTACGCCGCCTACGATGTGGTCACCTACAACGGTTCGACGTACGATGCGTTGATAGCCATCCCGCCCTTGGGCGGCACACCCGACACCAATCCCGCCTGGAGCTTGATGGCGCAAATAGGGGCGCAAGGACCACCGGGGTCGCAAGGCCAACCTGGAGCGCAAGGACCACCGGGCGCGCAGGGAGCACAAGGTCCTCAGGGTGCGCCGGGTACGCCAGGTCCCCAAGGGCCACAGGGCGTACCGGGTGCAAACGGCGCTACCGGCCCACAGGGACCGCAGGGGCCTGCTGGCGGTCTGGGATTGGCGGAGACGCGGGCAGCGCTGTTGCAGGTGTATAGCACGACCTACGCGACGGGAGCCACGCCAATAGGCATAGCATTCGACGCGACCAATATCTGGATCGCAAATTTCGGCGCCAACACCGTGACCAAGTTGCTGGCCAGCACCGGCTCGGTGGTGGGCACGTATGCGGTTGGAGCCAACCCTGATGACATTGCATTCGACGGAAGCAACATCTGGGTTGCAAATTTGTCTGACAGCAGCGTGACCAAATTACTGGCCAGCACCGGTGCGCTCGTTGGCACCTTTGCGGCTGGAGGGTCCCCCGAAGGCATAGCCTTCGATGGAGCCAACATCTGGGTCGCCAACAGCAACGGCAACACCGTGACCAAGTTGCTGGCCAGCACCGGCGCGGTCGTCGGTACGTACACGGTTGGGAGCTTCCCAGATGGTATAGCGTTCGACGGGACCAACATCTGGGTCGCAAATAGAAGCGGTAACAGCGTGACCAAGTTGCTGGCCAGTACCGGGGCACTCGTTGGCACCTTTGCGGTTGGAGGCTCCCCCTATGGCGTAGCGTTTGACGGAACCAACATCTGGGTCGTAAATAGCGGCGGCAACAGCGTGACCGTGTTAGCGGCCAGTACCGGAGCGGTCCTTGCCACTCTTGCGGTTGGAGGTAACCCGGCTGGCGTAGCGTTCGACGGAACCAACATCTGGGTCACAAGTGAAGCCGGCAATACCGTGACCAAGTTGCTGGACAGTACCGGCGCGCTCGTCGGCACCTTTGCGGTTGGAGGCCCCTCCTCGAGGGTTGCGTTCGACGGAACTAATATCTGGGTCTCAATCTTTGGCAGTAACAGCGTGACCAAGATAGGCGCGACCAGGTAGGTATCGGCGATTGCGTGCACTACAACATAAAAGGAGGATTTCAATGCCGCGTCACCCACGTCGTTCTCTGGCCACTCTGTTTGCCCTATCGTTGCTGTCCGTGACTGTGTTGGCCCAGGCTCCGCCCAACGCCGACACCTTTTCCTACAGTGGATCGCCCAACTTTAATTACGGCGCTTATCCCATCCTGGCCGTGCAGCACGGGTCAAATACCTATTTGAAGTTCAATCTCTCCACCTTGCCCTCCGGCCCCAGCGTGACCAAAGCGACGCTACGGCTATATGTGGACGCGGTTGGTGGCAACGGTAGCTTTGACGTCTTCCAACTCAATTCCAGTTGGAGCGAGGGGGCACTGACCTATAACAACGCGCCGGCGTTAGGGAGTTCCGCCACCGGCAATCATCCGATTCCTATTTCCGGCTCAAGTGTGAACCAGTTTGTGGTAATCGATATCACGACGCTGGTGAACAGCTGGGTCAACGGCAGCATCGCCAACAATGGAGTGGCGCTGGGGCTGATTGGCAGCGCGGGTTCCTTCTCGTTCGACAGCAAGGAGAGTCTGTTGACCGGCCATCAGCCGGAATTGGAGATCGTGCTGAACGGACCGGCTGGCCCGCAGGGTCCTGCTGGACCGCAAGGGCTGCAAGGTCCGCCAGGCGTGACCGGGCCGCAGGGACCGCAAGGGGCTACAGGACCGATAGGGCCGCAAGGGCTGCAAGGAGCGGCAGGCAGCAACGGCGCCAACGGAACGAGCTTCAACTTCCGCAGCCTGTTTAATAACTCCACAAACTACGCCGCCTACGATGTGGTCACCTACAACGGCTCGACGTACGACGCGACGGTAGCGATCCCCCCCGGGGGCGGCACGCCCGACACCAATCCCGCCTGGAGCCTGATGACCCAGGCCGGCGCACCAGGACAACCCGGAGCGCCGGGAGCCCCAGGCCCGCAAGGATCGCAGGGCACGCAGGGACCACCGGGCACGCAGGGATTACAGGGATTGCAAGGGCCGCAAGGGCCGCAGGGTCCAACGGGTGATACCGGAGCTACTGGAGCACAGGGACCGCAGGGTCCTGCGGGCGTACCCGGCCGGGGATTGGCGGCAACGCGGGCATCGTTGTTGCACTGGTATAGCACAAGCTACACGATTGGACAGGACGACCAGGGAGGTAACCCGTGGGGCGTAGCCTTCGACGGAACTAATATCTGGGTCGCAGATCGAGGTTTCGGCACCGTGACAAAAATCGTGGCCAGTACCGGCGCGATTGTCCACAGGTATTTTGTAGGAGACGGCCCCGAGGGCATAGCCTTCGACGGAACCAACATCTGGGCCACAAGTACTCTCGACTCGAGCGTGACCAAGTTGCGGGCCAGTGACGGCGTGGTCATCGGCACGTATGGGGTTGGAGTACTCGTAAGCCCCGAAGACATAGTGTTCGACGGAACCTGCATCTGGGTCACAAATACATTTGGCAGCAGCGTCACCAAGTTCCTGGCAAGTACCGGAGCAGTCGTCGGCACGTATGCGGTTGGGGGTGACCCAGATGGTATAGCGTTCGATGGAACCAACATCTGGGTCGCAAATGGAGCCGACGATAGCGTGACCAAGTTGCTGGCCAGTACGGGCGCGGTCGTCGGCACCTACGGGATTGGAAACCTCTACGGCCCCGCTGGCATAGTCTTCGACGGCACCAACATCTGGGTCGCAAATTTCCGCAGCAACAGCGTGACCGAGTTGGTGGCCAGTACCGGCACGCCCCTCCATATTTTTGTGGGGGTTGGACTACAGCCGATTGCCATAGCGTTCGACGGAACCAACATCTGGACGGCAAACTACGCAGACAACACCGTGACCAAGTTGGTGGCCAGTACCGGCACGATCGCCGGCACCTTTGCGGGGGTCTCCCCAGATGGCATAGCGTTCGATGGAACCAACATCTGGGTCGCAAATTATAACGGTGGCAGCATAACCAAGATCGGCGCGACCAGGTAGGCATCGGCCGATGTTTCCCGCCCAACAATGCGTAAGGCGCTGAGTAGGAGCTTTTCCAGTATGAAGGATAAATTCATGCCGGAACGGCCCAATTGGTGCGCCGGCCGCGAAAACGTTAACACTGTTGGTATGTAGTTGTAGTTATCGGGAAGGCTTCTCGACTCGGGTCCAATTTGACGCCCGTGAACAAGGGAGAATCATGCAGCGCCACTTGCACCATCATTTACCTCCGCGATCCGCAGTATCTGGATTGGAAGCAGCCCAGAACACTAAGACAGACATCCTCGACCCTTTAGCGTTGCGTTCTTCCAAGACGAGCTGGCTTCTTTCTCTGATCGTCATATTCATACTTGGAATCGCTCTGTCAAGCGTTGCCTCTGGTCAAATGACCATGGATGTAGATCACGAGATGGATGCCGGGCGAGCAAGCCAGGGTTCAAGTGCGCCCGACTACACGATCGTTTTCTGCGGAAAGAGCGGTCAGCAACCACTGCCAGTTGGCGACTACAACTCCGACCTCCACGTCGTGGGACCTTGCGTGGCGGACGGAACGCTGGGGGGCGGTATCTATAAGTATCACTGGGTCTTCATCCATGACGGCGGAACGCTGACCTTCAATGACGCCAAGCTTGACATGTACGCGTCATCGATTCTAGTGCTGAACGGCGGCATCCTGAAGGCGGGTGCACCCAGCGACAACCAAGCCATCGGAGCCAATGGCGGGGTGGTGACCATTCACCTGTGGGGCGCCAAAAATGATGCGGCAATTCCCTGCCAAAAATTCGATGAAAGTACCATGAGGTACGTAGAAGACGTCACGTGCGGCGTTGACCCAGCCATTTGGACCTCCAACAAGAAGGGCCCGATATATCCCACCAGCTGCGCACCTAACCCGCAAGACCCGAGAGGCGACTGCTTCTACCAGTATGACGACCCCGCGGTAAGCACTCTTTACTTTGGGCGCAAGACACTGGCCGTGTCCTACGGTGGCACGCTACAGCTGTTTGGGAAGAAAGGTTCTACGTTCGATGGTCTTACGCCGGTTGCTTCCAACACGGGCAAGAGTTGGCGAAGGCTAGGCACGAATTTGGTAACCGGCGGCGACACCTTCGATGTGGATGGCGCTGTCGACTGGCAGGAGAACGACCATATCGTTATCACCTCGACCGATTATCTGCCGGGCCATGCGGAAGAAGCGATCATTGCAAGTGTCACACCCAATGGCGCCACTACCACGGTCAAGATCAGTGGCATCGTTCTCGACGATGGCACCGTGAAAAGCGGCGGAGTCGAGTATCCACATTGGGGAACAACCTACAAGATTCCGGACGCGATGAAGACCAAACTCAACTTGGACCGCAGCGAAGTCGAGACGCGTGCCGCAGTCGCGTTGCTGTCGCGCGACATCCGCATAGTGTCTGAGGGCGACGCTGCTCCGACCGATCCGTCGCCGGGCGACGACCCATCATTTCCGCCCACCCCCGGCAACTACTTCGGGGGCCATGTGATCTTTCGTCAGGGATTCAAGCAAGTGCAAGTTCAAGGCGTCGAATTTCGCCAACTGGGGCAAGGCGGGATCATTGGCCGCTACGCCGTGCACTTTCACATGGCGCGTAAAGTGCCGCTCGATACGTTCTTGAAGGACAACTCCATCAACGAATCGATGACCCGCTGGATTACCATCCACGGCACGCAGGGTGTATTAGAGGCGCGCAACGTGGGGTGGAAGTCGATCGGCCACGGCTTCTATATCGAGGACGGCACCGAAACCGACAATAGACTCTACGCCAACATTGGCATTCTAGCTCGCGGCGGAGTGGCTAACAGCGAGAATCCTCGCAGGGTGCCTGGCATCCTGGCCAATCCGGATCTGGGAGAAATTAGAAGTCCATTCAATTCCGATTGGCAACATCCCAGCGTCTTCTGGATCATGAATGGATGGAATGAGTTCGAGTACAACATGGCGGCCGGGGCAGGGACATGCGGCATGTGCTACTGGTTCACTGCCGGGGCCAATAGCGGGCCGTCTCGTTACGAGTACTGGACAGGATATGCCTCGCGCCAGAACGGGCTGCGAGAGGGGCCTGGGCAACAAGATTTTAATGCCGGAACTTCCCCCCTTCAGACCTTCGTCGGCAACTCCTGTTCCACGGCCATGTTCTCGTTCATGGAGATCGGTAACCCGGACTTTACTTGTCTTGGCTTCGGGCGGCCAACGCCAATTACGGTAGCGGCGATTCCGGGACTTGGACCCCAAGTCGGACAGGGATCGTTATATGATTACTATCCCATTACCAGCGGCCTACGCGATCCAACCAAATGCAACACCCTGAACAGCGACTGCTACAAGGACTCAGACCAGTTGAACCGCAAATGTGGCGGAACCGATACCGCTACTGAAACCAACTGCATGGCCACGGTTCTGGACCACTATACTACCTCCTTCAACTTCTCCGAAAAGAACTTCTCCTCCATCTGGATGCGTCAATGGTGGAAGCTGGTGACCGACAGCGCGATTACCGATCAACTTGGACCGGGCTTGACCTATGTCACCGGTGGCAGCTACACGCGAGCCGACAATTCTGTGGGAGACTGGGACGTCGCTCTGCGGGACATTATGGTCGGACAGACCCAGCCTGATCCAAGCGAAGAGAATCAAAAGTTTTTCGCCTCCGACCTCGGGCCGTTTACGCCAAATGGAATTCCGCAATGCGACAACGGTCAGATACCGGGCGGCTATTGTCTGTCGAGAGACAACGGCATCAGCATTCTCATCACTCCTTTCAATGCTGGCCAACGCATGTTCAATATTTACGATGGGCCGTCTTTTCAGGACTCCAATGGCTATCTCGACATTAAAGCGAAAACCATTCCCGATTGCACTCCGGCCGGCCGCGATTTGGGTACAGGCGTTTGCAATGACAGCAAGTACATGTATGGACACTCCGTGGGCCTGCTACAGAGTCCCGACAAGAAGTCTTGTTACATGCCCAACGCTGCGATCGCCTGGAAGCAGGAAAATGGTTTTTACTATCCCCCGGCATTTCACTCCAAGAATCTTGCTTTCAGCAACGTTGACATCCGTCACTTCGTGATCGAACCTTTGTTTAAGCCCTATACCACCTTTCAGTTCGATGAGCAGGCCGCCGCCGCCCGTTACTGCACATGGACGAATACACTGTTCGAACCCTTCAACGACATTGACCGGCAAACCGTGTTGAACGACGATGATGGTTCCCTTACTGGGCTGCTCGCGGGCGCCACACCTACTCGCGAGACGTTGTCGGTCAACGAGGATGTCTTCTTCCGCGCGCCAAAGGTGACTCCCGAGTGTGCCTCCGATAAGCACTATAACGACCTCAAGGACCTGACGGGGAAGCCGGCGACAGCGATCACCAGTCCGTATCAGTACGCCACCACGGCGATTTTTCCCGATTGCATCGGAACAGGGACGGAGACTAGTTCGGAATGTGGGTTTGGCACAGATGGAAAGAAAAACTGGACGCGTGAAGGTACCCACGTCTACGGAGTGCCTATGTTTCGGCAAAACTGGACGGCACAAGACAACAGCGATTGTGATAGCGATATCCTTTGCAAGACTGATCCTATTCATCGACCGGGACGGCTCACAATGATGGGACAGGGGAACGGGCAGCGTAGCATCCTGACCGCAAACCAGGCATGGTATTACATCGACACCACGGTTCCGGCCGATAAACAGATCGGCGTTCCTCAACAGAACGGCAGGAGCGTGTTCCTCTCGGGACATACTTACTATGTGTACCTTGTCTACGGAACATCGAGTACCCAGGCGGAGTATTGGATGTATGTTGGATCAGGCGCCGACGAGAAAACAGTCTTGGATGCGGTTGGCAGGTACCGCGTAAACATTAATAGCGGCGCATTTGTCTTCACGAAAAACACGGGTGCCGACTTCCTAACCTCTTCTCAATATGATCCTATGAGCGGGTGGTTGAAGATTAAGGTGAACCTGCAGGCCTACGATGCCGAGTTCGTGGTCGAACGCAAGAATTTCTGCAAACCAGTGAGCTATTGCACGTGGAAGGGAAACAGCTGCGGCTGCGCCGCCGGTTCTGACTGTAAGGACGATTCAGTCTGCAGTTGGGGACCGCACGATATCGACTGTCCAACCAATGGATGCTTCGGGTTCAGCTTCAAAATACAACCACAATTCGATACCAATCCCAAGCCGGCCCCACCTCTGCCAGCGGCATTTCCATCGGACTCTTACTGGAATGTTGCTTATAAGTTGGTGGACTCAAGCGTTTCTGGTCCCGAGTGCCATTACGATAGCCAGCCGAAATAGGAGAACTTGGCAACCAGGCTGCCCTACGGAATTTTCATGACCCAAACATACTGGATGGATGCATTTGGTTTGCGCAGGCTCAGGAAGACCGGCAGAAGTTACAGGCTTGCGCCTCCGCGGTTAGTGTTTGTTTCGTACCGCGGAGAATGAAGGTTGGAGCGTGACTCCGGAAATAACCGCCGGCGCAAGGCTCTTTGGAAATCATCTATGTCACGAATTAACCGTCGCGAATTTTGTCGTCAGACCGCTAGGGCCGGTCTGGCATTGGGCATGGCGTCGCCGTTAGTTGGCATGCTGGGGTGCGGAGGCAGCAACTATGTGAATCCGCCCATCGACGGTTACGACGCGATTATCGTAGGCGGAGGCACGGCGGGGGCCATCGTCGCATCCAAGCTGCGACTGGCCAGCGGGGGACGCAAGCGGATACTTATCATTGAAGCGGGAGGACCGACGTCGGCCGCAACAGGTGGGGCAGCCCTCGTACCGTGGTTGCCCGCAGGACGCAACGATCTTACGATCTTCGACGTGCCGGGGGAGTATTCGCTGATGGCGTTTCAGCCTCTCGGTGCGCCCTACCAGCTTACGGAGACGTTGTTTACCTTTCAGGGAATCGGACTGGGCGGCAACAGCATGTTCAACGGAATGCTGTTTCAGACTAATCCTTCCCAGGTTTTTGATCGAAGTTGGCCACAGGGATGGCAGTGGAAGGACATGAGCCCCTACTTCGATCGCGTGCGGAAGAAAATTCCGGTTACAAATACGCCTTCGACGGATGGTATTCCTCAGAACACCGGGCCGGCTCAGATTATTCATCCTTTGTACGCTGCCAACGGCTGGATGGAAGGGGACACCAGTCAATCCTTTGATGGTCCCGGTATTTATAGTCGTCCGTATGTGGCAGTCTCAGCTGGGATGCGGGCCGGGCCGCTCACGGGCTATTTCGCGCAGGTCGCCCCAGGTGGTGCACCGGTTTCGAATCTCGAAATCGTGACGTGCGCCAAGGTCACGCAGATTGACTTCAGCGATGGCGAAGCCGTTGCTGTCCACTATAACCAGCGCAGCGGTCTCGACCAGTCGCAAGCGGGCACGGCCAGCACGGTCCACTTAAAGAATGGTGGTCTGCTGGTTATCGCCGCAGGAGCGCTCGTCACCCCGCGGCTGTTGCTGCTCAGCGGAGTTGGCCCGCGTGGTCGCGAGTCGGAGATTTTCCCCGGTCAATCGGTCGTCCCCTTTGCCATCGATAACCAGCAAGTTGGGATTGGCCTATTCGACCACGTCATGACCATGGTCACCTACAGCTACGAAGGACAGGTGCCCTATCAGGCCTACAACTACGGCGATTACGATGGCAACAACGCGGACTTGCAGCAATACCTCAACGGCGGACGCGGGCCGTATGCCCAGTATCAGCCGGTGTCGATTCTTAATTATGAGTTGGGAAGCGATGTCCCCAATGTCGAAATCTTTCTCAACCCCAATGGCGCGGGCACTCCCGACGGGCCGTACTACGGGCCCAATACTCTGTCAGCCTATACAATGTTGCTCAATCCGCAAGCGCGGGGAATCATCACGCTCGACGCCAAGGGCAACGTAAACTACCCAAGCATTTATTTGCCCGACACGCCAGATGGAGCCGCCGACACCACTCTCATGACACAGGCCGTGTTCGACATGATCCAGCTTTTTGCCAAGGAGCCTGGATTGAAAATCGTCTTTGGACCGGGCGGCGCCAGCCATCCCAACCTGAATCCCAACTCCTTGGCCGACATTCGACAGTATGTTACCGGACCTGCGCCGGTTGACGGTGTGTATTTCAACCGGTTAATCATCAATCATTATGGAGGCACCGTCGCGCTCAGCGATGGCGCGGGCGGCGTCGATCCCGCGACGCTCATCGTCCGCGGAACAAGCAATGTGGCGGTGGTCGATGCATCGCTGATCCCGACGATCGTGCCGGCCCACCCTGTCGGAACGATCATGGCCATTGCTGACCGGGCTGGAGATATCCTGGCAGCGCGTTGGCAGTGAGTGTCGTGGTCGTGGTAGCAATATCTTGGTGCCATTCATCAGGGAGAACACCAACCTAACCCAGCCGTGCCGTGAATGTGGCTCTATACATATCCTGGCTTGGTAAGCGAGCTCCAAGCACAACAGGCCCGGTTACGTCTCTTCTAACGCCGTGATATAAAGATGAGCGGTACAACCCTGTGTTTACGTGGCATGGCATCGGCAGTCCTTTTCAGAATATCAAGGTCTTCATTCATTAGATGTGGACTGACCCCCAAAAAAGAGACACGCGCGATTGCTACACTTCGCAGAGAAAGGAACTGCGAGTGGCAAGGAAGCGAGTTAACAAGTACTGCATAGCGTTTCGGCAGATGGCGCTGGAGCGGATGAAGACATGGCGAGCGTGTCAGCGCTCGCAGAGGAGCTGGGCGTCGATCGCACCGTCCTGTATCAGTGGCAGCGGCAGAAGGACGCCGGACACGAAGGGACTCCGACCTCGGCCGTACGAGAGCTTCGGAAAGAAGCGTGTGCTGGCGGAGAAGACGTTGGAAGTGGATTTTCTCAAAGGTGCCTTGCAAAAAATCGAGGCTCGACGCCAGAAAAGCAGGGGCTCTGGCGAGGGGGCATCTACGACCAGATCCGGGAAGTGATGCCGATGCAAGGCAGCCTGAGTATCGAGCGGATGTGTCAGCTGGCGCGGGTCAGCCATGCCGGTTTCTATCGCTCTCTGCAAGACCGAGTGCTGGTGGAAGAAAGCATGGATGTTCGGTCGGCCATCCAGCGGATCGCCCTGGAGCATCGGCGACGTTACGGTTATCGGCGGGTGACGGCGGAGTTGCGGCGCTGCGGAATGCTAGTGAATCACAAACGCGTAGCACGCATCATGCGAGAGGATAGCCTGCTGGCGGCGCAGCCCAAGCGGTTCGTGACCACCACCGATTCCGATCACGCGCTGGAGATCTATGTGAACCTAGCGCGGCGGATGACACTGACAGGCGTTGATCAGCTTTGGATAGCCGACATCACCTACATTCGGCTGAAGTCGGAGTTTGTCTACCTGGCGCTGATCCTCGACGGCTTTTCGCGTAAGGTCGTAGGCTGGAAACTGGACCGCACTCTGGCGAGTCGGCTGGCAACCGAAGCACTGGAGCTGGCCATTGAAGCGCGAAAACCGCTGCCTGGTTTGGTGCTGTCATCCGCAGAAACGTTCGAGGCTCACGCAGCACCCTGTTCCGACCACAGTAATCACTGCGCCGAGATGGCTCAGACGATGCGCCACGCACGGCAGCGCGGCGAAGAACTTCACATGAGCGACGAAGAACTGGCATTCTATGACGCTCTTGAAATAAACGACGCCGCGGTGAAGATTATGGGCGATGTCATTCTGCGGCAAATTGCCCAGGAGTTGACGGAGATCGTTCGGCGGAACACGACAATCGATTGGACCATGAAAGAAAACGTCAGGGCGAAGCTGCGAACGCTCGTCAAGCGCCTGCTGCGCAAGTACGGCTATCCACCAGATAAGCAAGAGAAGGCAACAGAAACAGTGCTGGCCCAGGCCGAGCTACTGTGCAAGGATTGGGCGGCATAGCACAGGAGAAAGACGTTGCTCTATTCCATACCCGATATGAAGCGAATCGACCACGTATCGCATGTAGCTGACTATCAGCGGTGGCTCGCAGCTCTTGATGCTATCGATGCCGCCGCATATCAAAGCATATGCCGCGATCTCAATGCGAGATTTGATGAGCGAGAAGTTGACACTTCAAGCTGGATTCCAGGTTCAGACTGGTCGAATACGCCCTTTCAGCCTATCTACCGGGCGTGCGAGGAGGACGAAACTGCCGCTGGGTTGTTCTTCGGTCTGCTGGTTTGGAAGGTGGTAATGGATCGCGACGATTGCTGGTCCTTTGGCAGATACGAGAAGGATGGCATCCCGATCAAAGGCATGACTTACTTCCGTATCGATTGTCCTTAGAAGGAAAGCAGGGCGGTGGATCACTTGCCCAATTACCCCACAGAAGGGATTCTCGCAAGTCTCTGATTCTGTGATGCTGTGCCAGTGCATCTTCGCTCGCCCAGAAACAGGTTTTGATGTCGTTGACCATGTTTCCAGCGCTCAGGCGCTCAGGCACACCAATTCGGGTCAATGAACTGGTGCAGAAACCGCAAGTTGGTCAGTTGGTCATCAATGCATCAATGTGACCCCACGGGCGCTGCTCTAATTCCGCGTTTCGGGCAGGCTAGGAACAATCGCCGTCTCGGAAGGTCACGCTCTAGGGATTGGTCTCGCTTGAATCTTGAGTCTGAATGGTGAAGATGGCTCTGCTTACCTCATTCCGTCTGCGACTCAAAACGTGCCGCGTTCAAACACCAAGACAAACTCCTCCTTCATTGTTCTTCTAATTAAGGAGTTCCCACCTGCACCTCTGGCATCTATGGCGAACGGGGTGTTCTTGCCGACTATTCGGCGCATGCGGCGAAGCTTGAGACGAAAGCCGAACGAGCATAAAACCTCACCGAGGAAGTCATCGATATACACGCGACGCCCGCCAACGTTTCGGCGTGCAACAACAAATACCATCCGCGCCTTCTTTTCGAGAACGGAATTCATTTCGGCGCACAGACAGGAACTTCTCCTTTTCACAAGGATGCTCCGCCATTTCATAAAAATCCTTGAAGAGTGAGTTTTGGCGAATGGATTCGGGACTGCCTCACCAACGAATGAACTTAAACTCCGCGATCCGCTGACTGGTTTCCAGATCAAAGGCCCTGCCGGTGTTTCCAGCGCCGAGAGACACATAGTGGACCACCTCGCCTGGCCGGAGAATGTGGGGGAGGCATAGAAGTATGCCAAGAGCATGAATTACCACATTTATCTGTCCAGCGAGTCGTTTCAATAGCCCGGCAGCGCGGAGAACCTCAGCCTTGGCTCCGCAGGCACCTAGAACGGCTGCATATGTATCGATAGTGACCCCTGAAGTGAACCTTCAATGTGAGCAAGCGTCTTCGTCAGATCCGGGCCGCCGAAAGTCTGCTGTGAATTGATGGCCTCTGAAAGCGCGGAGTGAGGCGAATTGGAATCTCGTGCCATAATCCGCAAGCAAACTATAGCTGAGTTTGTGTCAGCAGGCTGCAACGGGCCGCAATCATGAAATAACGTCCGTGAGTGTTGAAAAAGTGCGTTAACAGAACGTCGTTCCGCCTGCGAGTGTGCGGGCCGAGTCTTTTTTCCCGGTCCGCTACGTGGTAGCCCACTGCGGACTTTCCTCCAGCCAACAGTCGAATTGAATTTCGTACTCCACATCAAGTTCGATATCTGCCGCAGGAATCGGAATCTCTATCATGCCCTAGGTCGGAAGCGAATGGCGCCAGATGCACCAGCTCGAAATCACAATGAGAACGAGTAAGGTCAGGGGAAAGAGAGTCACGACGCGGCTGAATGTCATCATCTGAGCTTGGCAGCCTATCGTTGGAATTGAGTCAATGGAGTCAAAGACTTCCCTAGGAACATCATGATTCTTGTTGACGAAGGCAAAAACCAGCGCTCGCATTCCACAACGCGGCGGTGCGATCAAGAACTCGTAATCAGCTCCACTGCGATCGCTCCGTAGTCATCCAAAACACTCTCCATGGTTGCTATAGGTCTCGTCAGGCAGAAGCGGACGAGGAGTGACCCCATCCGCTTTTCCGTAGTGGCTGAATAGATATCCGCACACTTGATCGGGCTTCACCGGGAAGGACGGCGCATCCGCACTCCACAGAGCCGTGACGCGTACGTCGCCGGCATTTTTCTGGAACACAGAACTTAGCCAGCGGACATTGACCGAGGCGGCACCGGATTGACCCGGTGCTAAGGAAATTGGAGAAACATCCGAGAGATTAAGATACTCGGAGGTAACCTTGACCGGTCCCAAAGATAGACCGGGATACTCGAAGGGCGGCAAAAGCTTGGTGTCCGATATGTATTCGGCCAACAAGCAGACCAGAGCCAGTGAGAAAGCGAAGAATACACGGTATCTCAAGACGACGGAGCCTCGCTTTCCTGAATACAAACGACGAGATCAGGCCGAAGAATAGAATTGCAGCGGCTACAAGACAGAAGCAGTGGGCTTCGTGTAGACGTGGGGTCTTCACTCGAGCAACAGGCTGAACAGGTGGCACGGGTCGTGTGGCGAGTTCGCATGATCGCCGAGACGTAAAGCACCGCTATGAAAATCAGCCTGGCGAGAAGAGCAACGATCCAAATCAGCACTGCGGGGAGCAACCTCGCGACCATCTGCTGCAATCCAGTGTCGAGGGAGACCGTGGGCTCTGCCGCGGCGCGTTTCATCATGGACGAAGCCGCGGAGTCCACTGCGATGTTTGCCAGGGAAGAGAGAATCGAGAAGGACGTGGCAGCTAGGGCGGCATTCCAGAACAAACGTTCGCTTACGTTTCCGGTGCGAGAGCCGAGGATTGCGACAGCCCATCGGTGAAGCACCCGGAAAAGGATGACAAAGCAGATCGCCCAAATGATAAGGTCCAAGATTGCGGTGGTTCCATGGATGAAAGCCGAATAAAGACTAATGGCGCCGGACTTCAAGAAATCGTGAAGTCCCGTCACCGCCATGCAGAAGGCGGAGGCAAGAATCAGATCACGGAGGCGTGGGGGCTTTCCTTCATTTACGGCCGCAAGACCGGCGATCATCAAAAGCAAGAGGAAGAGCAGGAACAGATTTGCAGTATCTCCAAGGAGGCGGAGCAGAGCAGTGACTAGGTTCCTTGGGACCGCCAAGCCGGAAGTCTGGTGAAACAACGCATCGAGGAAGAAAAACGAGGTAATCCCAAGGTCTACAAAACCCATTTCAAGGAAAGGGCGCCCGTGGCGGTTGAGCAGCGTCATGCGTTCCGCTACGTTGAAGTGAGAGCTGCCCCAGGAGGAGAGTTTGCGGCCGTCGGCCATAAGGGCGTGCAGGGCCAATTTGGTCGGCGTAATGTTACCCAGAACCATTACGGCATAGGCGTCGGAATAGGCTTCACGACGACGTATGACGTAAAAACCCAGCCAATACAGCGCACACATCACGATTGTGTGAGCGAGCATCACCGAGAGCGAGGCTCTTCCAAGGAATGCCAAAATTATGCCGGTGGCGCAGCCGGCCAATCCGCATATGCAATAGGTAAACCAGGGCAGGAATAGCATGTCGTCCCAGCTGGTCAGATGTCCGAGTTCGTGGGCGATCACGGAACAGAACGCTGAGTCCGCGTTATCGGTGAGGTGATGGGTGAAGTAGGCAAGGCCATTGCGCGGGAGTATTAGGACTGGCTTGCCGGCAAGGGAAACGAGTACGGGCTGCGCGACTCGTCCGGTGAGGACGCGCGGCCTGCGGAATGCGCGTTGCGCAAAGCCGGCGGCATTTAGCACTTCAAGCGTAAGCTGAAGGGAGCGATCAGTCGGCACTGGCTTCCGGGGCCTTGCGAAAAAAAGAACCCACAGAGTTGTGATCAACTGACTTAAGAGAAAAGGGATCGCGAAGACTGCGAGGTACGTGAGGTTGAGAAGAGCCGAGGGGCGGATTGCTGTTTGAGACGTTGGAAGCCACGGCGCACAAACGGCGGCCCAAACGCGGCAGTATTCGGCAGCGGTTGCGGTGGCCATGAAAAGTGCGAAGGCACGAAGAAGCGCGTTCCATGACCGGGGATCAAACCAGACTCCCTGCCGGCGCGCGGGTGTGCAAGCCTCGGTCACGGCTCGGAGACAGCGCAACTGGTGCGGGCCAGTATTGTCGCGTGTGCTTCGTCTGCCGAGTTGCCCAGCAAGTCGAAGTAATGGATGCCTGCCGGTCCCTTGATTACAAACGGCAAGTATTCGTCGTCCGATCCATTGCCTGGACGGCGCAAATCAACGGTCTCAGGAGTAATGCTGCCGGGAGGCCAATGATTCACTACGCGGAAATGCGCTCCGGATTCAACCTTCACCGATATCATTAGCTTTTCCCCAATCACCGCATCAGCAGTAATCTCCAAACTGCCTCCGAGACCGGGAACAGGAATCAAGGAACGAAGGCGGCGAAACAAAGCGATGCGGGCGACGCCAGGTTTTCCCTCAGTTTGAACCGGAGGAAGTCCCGAATCTGGAGGAGCAGGTCCTGTTCCTCCAGATTGGGCAGGATCGAAAAAGACCTTGCAGCCTGCGATCCTGAGTCGATTGGAAAGAGCCTGGCGAGACGGTAGAGAAAAATCGAATGAGACGTATTGCACACCATCTAGATCGCTAGGTATGGTAAGTCGGCCCATTTTAACGATGATGGTACTCTTTGGAAAGAATGCAAAGGCCAATCCCGCTTCGAATATCACGTTCTGCCGCGCCTGCGGCCGCATGGCCCCTTCGGTAGTGAGCTCATCTTGAGTACAAAAGCGGTGTAGCAGTCGTGCCTCGGAGTCACCGGTCATCAATACCACTACCGCCTTCACGGTTCGCATCGCCGCTTGCAACACTTCGCTTACGTGCGGGGATCCCTTGCCCGTTGCCGCTACGGCGCGCTCCCAATCCAGAACTTCCAGCCCCAGTTCTTCCAGAGCGCGTTTCAAAGCATCACGAGCATCGCGATCGCGGCCGTAGACAATGAACACCTTATCTCTGGAATGTGCAGACGCACGAGGCATACATTATTGTACTGAACACGCTGAAGCTATTCCGAAACGTCGTTCTGGGAGATAAAGCAACGGGGCGCAAGAGAACCTCAGATCAGCTGGTCGAGTCTTAGTGAATGACAACGTCCGTGGCTGTTCGATTTCTTTGCGCCGAGCGTATTCCTCCTGATGAACTGTTCGAACTCCAAGCATTCCGCGAAGCGTTGAAAGTCTTCGTTTTGCAATGGATGTTGCTCGATAGGGTGGATCGCCCACGCTTTTAGGGTGCCTTTGCCGGTAAGGGCTGGGGATTGTGTCTCTGAGAGTTTCTCTTAACCACCGGCCAGCTTCTGCAAGGATTCCTACACCCTACTACGTGTGGCGCGTGGTCTTTTCCCGGCACGACATTCCCAAGCTGCGGATGACCCACTGGCTGCCCAGCTTCCCGCACAGCAACCGCGAAATCTGGGTGAAGCAGCGCCAGATCAGGGACCTGCTTCTTGCGATCGAGCCAACCGCAAAATGGGAGAAGCACGAAGCCCGCAGGTGTCCGCGGTGTCGCCGCTGGTTTCTGGGTATTCAGGCGCAGATGTTGCGCGAGCGCGAGACGGTAGCCCGCATGAACGGCAAGCCGCTGGAGCCGTGCGGCGAGAGTTGTAGGCTTCCGGCGGAACGTCGGCGCCGCCTAAAACTCGCCTTAGTACTACAGTTGTAGATAGAAGGGAGACAGAGTTGATCCCCGCTTTCGATAGTGGCACGTCATGGCGTGGAATTGATGTCGTCTGCGCCACTCGATGTATAGGAAAAACAAAAATCCATTTCAACGGGACGGAAAGGATAGGTGGACGCCCCTCCGTGGGGGGCAAACGTTTTGGTGACGTGTGGAATGGCCGCCGGGTCTCATGAAAGCAAACGTGATGTATCCCGGCTTCTCGCTCGACCCGGCTAACCTGGCTTACGAGGTGACGACCGCGGGAACCAGCGATCCCAGCACGCAGCCGACATGGACGACATGCCAGACGGCAGGATGCACGATTGGCGAAGCCACTGGAACAGTGGTATGGACAGCCATCCCCAACGGCAACGCAACCCTGAATCCGCTGGGAGCCTACGGCACAGGCTTGACTGCCTATCGGCTGGACGGCAACAGCAGCATCAACGGGCACGGCGATGATGTCATTGCCGGAGCAGCCAACCTGTTTGTCAGCGCCGGAATTCACAACGCCTTCATCGGCAGCAACGGGATGAACTCTTTCGACGGGCCGATCCTGACCCCGAATGGAACCCCGCTTCGCATTCAGGCCACGCCGGGAAACGGAGTTTACGTCGGACTGGTAACAGGTGTAGGTGGGACACGCGAGCAGAGCGGCTTTCAATTCTATGACTGGAGCGCCGGCGGAGCCTCGCCGTTCACTACCGGAGAATTCATTATTACCGCCGCCGGGGACATGGAGTATTTGGACGCCTATCCAGGACTGAATACCCGCATCGCATTTTTCGCTTCCGGCGATAACAAGATCAGCACCATATCGGGCCACACAACCGACATCTGGGTAGGCTCCGACATTACTGCCATCTTTGCCGGGAACCTGACCTCGTTCAAGACCCCGATCGGCACGTCCAACGACACCGACAGCAACAACTTTCTGGGAATTGACAGCGGGCTGACGGCGGGGCAAATTTCCGGATTGTTGCTGACGGATCGCGGCACCAATTACTTCGCCATAGAGAAACTGGCCACCAACGACATTGGCTTCTTCGACTCGACTGGCTACTCGCGCCAGTCTTTCTGGAGCGCTTCCACCAAAGACAATTTCTATGACTGTCCCACGGGATGCTTCCTGCACATGCGGGTGAATGGCACGGATGTGTTCAAGGTGGGCGGAAGTGCGATCAGCGCCTACCAGCCACTGAGCGCAACATTACTGAATCCCTCGCTCGGAACGTCTGCCCTCAGCACGACGAATACTGCTGGCACTGGCGGCACAACCGCTAATCTGCTCGTCACCTTCGACACCGCGAATCCTTCTGGCGTAATCCTTCCCAGCCTCGGAGCAGTCGGCGTCCTAGGAATTGCGGAGTCCACGGCCACAGTCGGAAATCCAGTTGAGATCGCCACGCGCGGCGTGCAGAACTGCGTAGCCGACAATGCGATCACGGCTGGCCATCTCGTTGGCGTGGGTACGACCACGGCTGCACGATGCTTGGACCTGGGGCAGGCCGACAGCACGGCAGTCGCTCAGAATGTCCAGATCATCGGCAAGGCTAAGGCTTCGGCAAGCACGGCGGGGACGTTTGCAGTGCAACTCTACGGGCCGGGTCACTATGGAACGGCGCTTTTTGTTCAAGCTCTTCCCAATGGCACTACGGCGACCACGCAGGCGGCCTACTCCGCCGACGCCAAGGTTGCCACCGATGCCTATGTGAACACGCAGACGCCGGGGCAGATTATGACGTTCCAGCCCAACGGAAATCTGGCTACTTCTGGAACTCAGTATTTCAGCGCGGCTGGCAGTTACTGCAGCTCGGAGACGACAGCTTGCGGCGAATTTCCAATGGCGCGCGCGGCCACAATCTCGAATTGCGTGTCGCGACTCAGCAGCACTCTATCGGGCACGATGAATTACACCTTCGTCTTCCGCATCAACGCTGGCGGGACAAGTTGCTCGCTTCAGTTGGTAAACGATGCGACCCACTCCGGCGGAACGGTAGCAACCGACAGTTCCCATAGTTGCAGTTGGAATGCGAACGATCTGGTGGACTGGCAATCAACGGCCAACAACACGCCTACAGCCAGCGCGCCATTGATTAGCTGCGTAGTGAAATAAACCCCTAACCCTTTTTCCGGCTTTCCCTAAAGGAGAAAACCAAGTGAAGTCTTTTGTGACCAAGAAATTGGTTGTTGCGTCGATCCTCGCCACACTGCTGTTCGTCGTGGTCGCGCCCCATTTCCGCCGAGCCAGCCGTCGCTTCCATGAGGTCAAGCGGGTCAATGCGGCCTCGGCCACGATGTTCTTCTTTACGAACTGCACACTGGGAAACGAAGGACTGATTGGCTTCGGTGCAAGTCACATCGACCCGACGCAGTGCGTCGGCGCGACGCTGGACATCCAAATTTCCAACGCCGTTAGTGTTTGCGGGACCACGGTGCCCTGTAACGTAGACATCCCCGCCGGAACTTACACTCTCGGCAATACCGCGTCCACTTATCTGACATTCACTAACTACTGTCCTCACATCAGCGGCGAAGGTATGGGAGTGACCATCCTTAACGTGCCTTACGTTCACGGCACCACCGGAGGCGGCCCGTTTGTATTTAATGTATAGGAAAAACAAAAATCCATTTCAACGGGACGGAAAGGATAGGTGGACGCCCCTCCGTGGGGGGCAAACGTTTTGGTGACGTGTGGAATGGCCGCCGGGTCTCATGAAAGCAGCCCGTATGTTTTGAGGAGAATTGGATTGGCTCAAACCCAACTTAGTTATTTAAGCACTCATTCGCCAGATTTAAGAGGTCTGAGTACCTGTCGCAGTGCATTCTGTCTGACGATCGCTATACGGAGCTCGGCGAGACCTCCGGTAGTGGCAGGCAGTCGTGCTTAGGCACGAGGACTCAGCCGGGCAATCCAGCGCATCGGTTGGCCGCGGCGATCGACGAGGGGATCTACTCCAAAGTCCCTTCGCAGCGAAAATGCCCACCCCAATCGTCGTGGACGAGAGCGCTTCTGTTGTCCCAACAGTGCAAACACAGCAGCCGAGGTCCGTACTTTTGAGGCAGGCGCCAGCAGCCCGAAGTAGCGAATCCCATGTTGGTAGCGGTCCGGAACATGTTCCGCCAAGGCGCCAACGAATTCCTCCGGCGTACATGAAATGTTCACCCGCCGCTTCAGTATCTTGTCCTTAGTCCAGAACCGGACTTCTCGATCCGTAATCTTCAGGAAACGATATTGCGCGATTGGTGGCCGGCGAACGTACCGGCCTGCGTAGCGCAAGAAGTGCTCCTTCGACGCAAAGTGATCAATATCGATGCTCCACCAACGTTCGTACTGCTTCTTCAAATCGGTTCTTAGCTTTTGAGGGCTCAAATCCGAGGCGAGCACCTTGGCTTTCAGTGCCGCTCTGAGATAGGTGATCACGGCAAAGCGCCACATATGCATCAGCTTGCCCTTATCCATGTTTTGATCGAAGACCAAGCTGTTAACCCAGCGACCTTCCGATTCCTGCAGACCGCCTGCGGACACCAAGATATGGAGATGCGAATTGAAGTTCAGTCGTCCTCCAAAGGTGTGGGGGATCACCATTATCGGCACGCGAACGCCATACTTGAGCCTTGCCCATTGCTGTATAACCGCAGCTCCCAGCTTGGGCAAGTCATGCAGGAGATGCCGGTTCTTCTGAAAGATTGGCCAGAGGACATTAGGCATCGTAAACACGATGCCTACATAAGGAATATCGGGGAGAGCGCACCACGTTTCCCGTTGCCACTGAATCGTGGCCCGATGCCCACAACTCGGACAGGGTTTCGCCTTGCAGGTGTGGGGAACGAGTCTCTCCTCAGTTTCCGAAGCAAAGACTTCTGCCCCCAAGGCCAAGGTCCCGCATCTGGTCACTTTATCGAAGTTCTGGCGGACCGCGGGCCGGGTCTCGGGGCGGTCCCAGCAGCTTCGCGTGGCAATCAAGATTTGTTTTACCGGTTGTTTGTAGCGCATGTAAGTGCTAGTTCCTGCTGTGCTTCGAGGGTTCGGAACAGTTCTTCGGTGACAAAAATGGCCTTCCCAGGAACATTTATGGACACCACTCTGACGGAAGCGAGTTTGCCTGACTGGAGCGCAGACACGAGCTTGATCAAATCGCCCACGTTGAGCGCAGGAGGTAAGTTCTTCGGCAGATAACGTGAAAGCAGATGCCGGATGGTCTTACCAATTCCTCTTTTGCTCTGATTCAGCCACAGCTTCTCCCGCTGCTCTTCTGGCGACAGCTTGCTCCACAACCAGGCTCGATGGATGGAAAGTTCTCTTTCCCGTAACGCTTTAATGATGTCCGAATGCGCAGTCGTTGTCAGTTGCTTCACCTTGGTTACGTTTCCAGCGGACACCCCTGCAATGCGGGCAATTTCCTTCCGGACGTCCAGCCTCTGAGCTTCCGTCAAAATTGACGAACCTTTGTTCTGGCCCCCGGCCTGCTGGTTCGCTCGTCCTTTCGCTTTGAGAAAAGGTTCGAGTTCCAGACCTAGGCATATGCGGATGAAGTCATTCAGCCCGCTCGATCGGCGATGCCTTTGGAGTAGGTTTTGAAGGGCTTCTGCCTCAGACATCTCGTATTCGATACATGCGAGCGTCGGTCGGCCCTGCAGACGAGCCAGCGTCCAGCGAGCAAGTCCGTCAAGAATTATGTGATTTTGTGTGATTACGAGCGGCTCGCCAAACGCTAGATCACCTAGCTCAGCGACTGCCGACAATTGGCAGGCGTGAACCGCGAGGTTATGCCGAATGTAGCTTGGGTGAGGACGAAGTTCCTCCGGATGACAGGTCACAGGCCGGCCACGATTGTCGTCCAGTTGTCGTTCAGTTCCACTAAGTCCCGATGAAAAAGTGAGTACCGTCATGTTGGCCTCCTGAATTGGAGGCGATCATGGACGCAGGGCGGGGTTGCACTCAATGCCATGCTCAGAGCGCGCGAGTGGAAAACGTCAAATTGTGCAGTTTTTATGCGTGTTTGGGTGGAAAGAAGTTTTACTCGCGGCGGGCGAGTTGCGCGAGTGCAGAAGGGAGGATCGAAACGGGCGTCTGGAGGCCTAAGAAAGTTGCCATGCGGCCAAACCGCTCGCCGACTACGGCCGGTTGTGGGTCATTGCGTATCGGCTCTCTTTTTTACGCTTTAAGGGCTATCCTTGTCCTTTCAAATGCTGTCATGAGCCAATTACCGACATGCCTCAGTGCAGCTTCGCGAGTTTTCAGACCGTTGCGAACTGCGCGATCCAGACCGCCAATCATTCGCGGCGGTGGAACACTGGCAAGCTGAAATTCTTTGGCATTTTGGAGTCTGCCATGGGCCATACCCGGCTGGGCGCAATTCCAAAAACACGCAAGTGGAATGAACTGGTTGAGCAGGTTGCGGGCTTACGCCTGACCGGCAATGTTACTGCCGCGGCAGCCAGCATAGATGCGATTGCAGCGCAGACGCTGGACGCGGCACAGAAAGGCTTGGACAGAGCGGCCAAGGACTCGGGCGTATGCTACACCTTTTATCTGATAACCCAGCTGGCCCTCGCCTCGCGCACATCTGACTGGGAGCGTGCGCTGGGTGAGCATGGCATCCGCCTTTCGCAGGTCAGCAGCGTCTTCGACTTCACCTCCGAGGTGCAGGATGCCATCGACCGATACATCAGTCAGAATCCATCCGGCGCGACAGACCTAAGCGAGATCGCTCAGCAATCAGCTGGTGAAGCGATCACCAGCCTCGCAGGTACGCGAACCGCCAGTCTGTTCGGTGGCAGTAGCGCCGACGTACAAAAGGCCATCCGCTCGCTTTCGACTAAGAAAGGGTTTGGGGCGCTGGGGCAGCGCTTCTTCGGGAGATTTGTTGCGCGATTCCTCAACTTCTACCTCAGTCGGGTAACGGCTGCGACTCTCGGCAGCCCGCGACTGAAGGACTTGGGAGATGTTAGTGAGTTTAACAACGCTCTTCGAACGCACTGCGATCAGAGCGCACGTATCGTGCGAGATTTCTGCGGAGAGTGGTACTCGAAGACGGAGTATCAGAAGGGAATCGATCTTGAGAACACATCGAAATTTGTAGCGGTCGCTCTGAAGAAGCTGAGGAGGGAACTTGAGCAGCAGAGGGCGGGCTTATGATCGACGCCCGGCTGTTTGCATGTAGCGGTGCAAAAATCGCTGCCGCGGATCCAGTGGCGGCGGGAAGACGGTGTGTCGAACTTGACTCCATTGGGAACAAGGCCAACGTACACATCCGGTTCGAGAATGTAGCCAGAATCTTCCACCAACACCTTTCTCATCGGCTGGTTGACCTTCTTGAGATCGCCTCCTACGTTTACGGTGCGGACTGCGCTACCAGCCGAGGAAAAGGATGGACTGATGATGAAAGCACAGAGCCGTGGGGGCGCGACTTTGCTTTTGTCATTCCTGTAAGGGAGCCTGGCTTTTGGAATTCAGCAGGAATCAGCTCTTTGATGACAGAAGTGCTGAGTTTTCTGTCGAACGACAAGTATTCCTTCACTTTCGTGCCCCTGGAGCACGACCGCCCATATCAACAGCAATACTTCGAGTTCGATGACCTGGAAGATTGGCCGTTCTACGGCCTGGAGCGGGTCCTCATGTTTTCTGGAGGGTTGGACTCACTTGCTGGCGCGGTGGAAACCGCCAGGGGCGGTGGTAGATTGGTCTTAGTCAGTCACCGGCCAGTTTCAACGGTGGATTCCCGCCAGCGAAGGCTTTTTAGCGAGTTGCGGAAGGAATTTCCCGGCCAGGTAATTCACATTCCGGTTTGGATCAACAAGGCTGAGCGCCTGGGGCGGCGAGAGCCTACCCAACGCACACGTTCATTCTTATACTCGGCGCTGGGCACGGTTGTCGCCGAGTCCGTCCAGGCTGATGGGGTTCGGTTTTTCGAGAACGGCATTGTGAGTTTGAACCTACCCGTTGCTGACGAGGTACTCCGGGCACGCGCCTCGCGCACCACTCATCCTGTAGCCCTTCAACTTCTGCAATCCCTATGCAGCAAGGTCACAGCGCGCGATTTCGCGGTTGACAATCCATATCTCTTCAAGACGAAGACCGACGTGGTCACGATCCTCTCAACCTACAAAGCCGCGCACTTGATTCCCCACACTTGCTCATGTGCCCACTCGATGTTCAAGCGTAAGACCCAAGGGCACTGTGGCCGTTGCAGCCAGTGTATTGACCGAAGATTTGCTGTCACAGCAGCTGGTCTTCTGGCCTACGATTCCGAAGCGGATTACGTTTCCGATGTCTTTGTGGGACCGCGCAAAGAGGGCCCGGAGAAGAACATGGCGGTGGACTACGCTCGCCACGGAATTGAGCTAGGGCGGCGGTCGGAGTCAGAGTTGGCGACGATTTTCAATGCCGAACTCACTCGGCCAGTTCG
The DNA here is from genome assembly GCA_963794545.1 of uncultured Acidobacteriaceae bacterium. Classification (GTDB taxonomy): domain Bacteria; phylum Acidobacteriota; class Terriglobia; order Terriglobales; family Acidobacteriaceae; genus Bog-257. The sequence continues at coordinate 1,260,960 of CAWCEH010000002.1, read as the reverse complement.
CTATGAGCCAAAGCGCAGCGAAGCCGCCGAAAGATTGATTACCATGCATAAACGTCACGGAGAGGTTGTGACCAGAGTGTTGCAGGAACAGATTGTTGAACACGCGGCGAAACTGGTTGAGGGAACTATTGACGACACCTCGTTGTTGGCAATGGTAATTGGGAAGAAGCACCTCGAACAAAAAAGTCAGCTCGCGGTCGAACCCGACGAAGGTGGGCCAGCGAAAGGCCAGGGCGCGATGAAATCGGCTTTCTCGGTCCAACCACAGAATGTGGCATCGGCAAAGGTGGAGGAGCTTCTCCAGGCTCTTCTCGCTAGGTTCCCCAGCGTTCCGGCGCCGGAACCCATTAAAAAGGGAAGGATGCGCCGGAAGCCAGGAAAGCGAGATACAGTAATCTTCGCAGCCATCTTGATGAGCCTAAGAGGCGTCCGGTATTGTTCATTTCTACAGGATCATGGGATCAAGCCGAAGTGGGCAGATTCCGGCCCTTCCACCTATTCAAAGGGTTACCAAATTGGCGACCCCTGGCGAAAGAAAGTCCAAGATGAGAAGACACGCGCAAAAGTGCGCATGAACAACTACGCTGGCTCCCAACTGGCCATCGCCCTCAACAACTACCTGCCGGACGAATTTGACAAGATCAATCCATTGCTTTACTCGCGCAACTCGCTTGACGCGAGTAAAACTTCGAGCCCTTCGAGGGCGCATAAATATTGAACGATCCTCTGATTTCCACTCGCACGGATTGAATTCCACGTTGCGATGAGCCTCCTTCTACCGCCAAGATCGTTCCATTTAGGAGCTTGGGTGTACACGGCAGGGTAAGGAATGAATAGCACTGTGCATTTGAGTAACGGTTCCGGCAACCGCTGCTCAGGTTTTGAAGCAGTGTTTTCGCGGTAATTTCGGAGGCGTTGCCCGGATGTTGCCCAAAGGACGCAATTCGTCGGCTGAGATCGCGGTTGTGAGCGGTCGCTATGCACTCTACGAGGTGATCGACTCGGGTGAACTGGCGAAGCGCTGGAATGTCCCGAAGAGTTGGATTCTGGAGCAGACGAGAAGCCGTGCGGCCGATCCCATCCCATGCCTTCGCATGGGGAAGTACGTGCGCTTCGAGTGGGGGAGTCCGAGCTTGTCAGGTTGGCTGGCAAAGCGTCGCGCACCATAGCTCCTCAACCGTATTTTTTCGTTGACTCGCATTCCGCTAAGAAAGATAATCCCGTGCATGGTGAGAAAGAAGAACCCGGCAGCCGTAGCTCTCGGCAAGCTGGGCGGTAAGGCGCGGGCAGAGAAGTTGTCCGGTGAGGCACGCTCAGAGATCGCGAGAAAGGCGGTTGCGGCGAGGAACAAGAAACTCTCCGCGACTAAACGACGGCGGATTGCACTGCTTGCGGTCCAGGCCCGCGAACGAAAGCGGAAGCGTGAAAGAAAGGAGCAGTGATCGAAAATGAAGAAGGCTCGTCAACAAACCGGCCAACTGTTCCAGCGGCACGGCAGTTGGTATGTGCGCTTCTACGAAGATCGTGTGATCGACGGCACAGTGAAGCGCGTGCGCATTTCAAAGCGCCTCGGAGACGTGCGAACGAGAGGGAAGACGGCCCCCGAGGAGATTCGGCGCTTGGCAAAGCAACTCGTGGAGCCCGCGAACGATCCGCAGATTGATCCCGAGCTTGTCATGCAATTGGGGGATTTCGTGGAACGCGCGTACTTCCCGAGAATCCAGCAGCACAAGCGACCTTCAACCGTGAGAGGCTATAGTCACATCTGGCGCATTCATCTGAAGCCGCGCTGTTCTGACGCTTGGATGAAAGACGTGCGCTGCCATCACGTTCAGCAGTGGCTCGATGCCATCGCACGGCCCGGCAACCTGAGCAAGCGCTCTATTCAGCACATCAAGTGCTGTCTCAGTGCGATCTTCAAGCTAGCAAAACAGCAAGGCTATTTCGTGGGAGAGAATCCGGTCCGTGACTCGGCCGTTGCGCCGGATGCGAAGGCTCCACAACCCACTTACGCATACTCCTTGGATGAGATTTTGGCCTTTCTCGCTGTGCTGCCAGAGCCTGCCGCGACAATCTTCGCGACGGCCGCATTCGCAGGCTTGCGGCGCGGAGAAGTTCGCGGCCTGAGATGGGAAGACTACCGCGACGGCGAGATTCAAGTTGCGCAGTCAGTGTGGGAGAGTCATGTCAGTGCGCCGAAGACGAATCAGAGCAGAGGCGCAGTGCCTGTGATCAGGCCACTGGCGCGAATGCTCGAAGCTCACCGGATGCGGTGTGGTAATCCATCTACCGGGCCGATCTTTGCGGCTGTGAACGGAAAGCCGCTCAGTCTGAACAACGTGCTCGGCCGCATGATATTGCCTGTGCTAAATCGCTGCGAGGTTTGCGGCGTGAGCAAAGTCCAACATCGCGGGGCCGAACACAAGTTCGTGCGCGACAAATCGCTTCCCGAGTGGCACGGCTGGCACGCGGCGCGCAGAGGCTTGGGAACCAACCTGTATCGGCTCGGCATCTCCGAGAAAACGATCCAGGCAATTCTGCGCCACGCTAACGTGACCACGACGAATACGTATTACATCAAGACGGCATCCGCCGATGCACAGGCAGCGATGGCGAAGCTCGAAAGCGTCATCCCGCAATTGGGCAACAATTGGGCAACAGAATCCGACCTTCTCCGACATTCTGTTGCGGTAAACTGAAATGGTCCAATCGGTTACGACGAGCGGCCCTGTAGCTCAGATGGATAGAGCAGCGGTTTCCTAAACCGTTGGTCGGCGGTTCGACTCCGCCCAGGGCCTCCATGTTTTTCAAAGCTTGCGAGAAGGCGCCGCGCCGCTCAACAAATTTCTCAACAAACCACAGTCTCATCGCGCGCTTCCTTCGGCGCTCCCGATTCGGTTAGTTGGTCAGTTCGAGGGTCGAATCTGCTTCATCGGCTTCCCATTCCAGTTGCGAACGGTACTTGGCCCGTTTGCTCTTTGAGGCGCAAATCATGGCCAATTCGGTGTCGCGTGGATTAGCTGAGGGCGCCCAGTAAACCCACAGGTCGCATCGCAACAGCTTGACGACCTGACCGCCAGCATGAGGACTCGTGTCCCCGCACTTGGTGTTGTCCTAAAGTTGATTTAGGGCACTACCCCGCACCGCTGACGATAGAACTCCGCGACAGGTTCGTGTAACGTTCGGTCTGTTTTCCCGATCTAAACGACGCGCCTTTGCCTTGGGTGCGGCAACAATAGCGTCCATTGCAGATTTCAGTGGATGATCGAAGCTCTTGGTGACCTCTTTCAACTTCTGGTCTCGCGTCTCGACGCCGAGCGGGCGAGCAACTTGGCGGGATTTTAGCGGCCTTCTCCGAGTTGGAGCGAGAGATGCTGGGGGAACGGATTCGTGCCGGCATCAGCAACGCCGAGAGGCCGCACGCCAACCATCGGCGCGCCTCCGTGACAAAAAGACTGACACAAAGATGGCCCGGCGATCCACCACATGGTATATACTTCCGTCCCATTCCGCATATCTTCCGAGGATGTCAAGGCCCTAGGCGGAAAGTCTGCGAGATACGCAGCGCGCGATCGTCGATCTAAATTGCTACAACTCTGAGGCCCTGGTCGTCGGCTTGCGCAGCTTCAAATGCTCACGCAGGGACAAATCCTGAGAAAGGATCAAACTCATGTCTAACGGCCAAGATATCTGCCTCAAAATCGCGGCTCTCAATCCGGATGGCAGTTTCATCGGAGGAACGGTCGACCTTGAATTCAGGAACCTCACACTCAATCAGACCGCGGTGCAAAAAGGTGTGGATGCTTCACAAGAGATCCCCGTCGGCGGGTTACTCCGTGCTCCGCAGGGCAACTATCAAGTCACGGTCACACCTTCGCGAGGCTTTAAAGCGCAGCCAGCGCAGTTCGTCAATATTCCAGCAAGCGGATCCACGACACTGAAGTTTACGTTCCAAGGTCAGAGCCCGGCTACGCCACCGCAACCGTCAGGACAGGCCGCCTCTACGCCACCGCAGCCGCCGCCGAAATCTTCTTCCACGCCGCCGCCTCCACAGCCGCCAGCACAGCCGTCCACCACGTCGAAGCCACAGCAGCCGTCAGGCCAACCGCCGGCTACGCCAACGGACAGCACCCAGCGCGGCGGTGAAGACATCTGCCTGGTGATCAGGGTCCTTGACCCCCAGAAGAATTTGCTTGGAGGAACCGTCGATATTGAGTACCAACCCCAGGACGGAAGTGGTGAAACCCAAAAAACGCAAGGGGCTGATGCGTCAAAGCTGATTCAAGTCTCTGGATTGCAGCGATTCCCCCAGGTGCATGTGTACCAAGTGACGGTGACGCCGACCGATGTCTTTAAGCCAACTTCCCAATTTCTCACGATCCCCGCGAGCGGCTTCAACACTGTCGATTTCGTCATCGATAAGGGCACGACGAAGCCAGCCGGTCCGCCTCAGCCCGGCCGGTACGTTGTCCAGGGAACCGTCAGGGGCCGCAACAGCGAACCTCTGAGCGACGCCCACGTCATTGTCTGGTGGCAGCACATCCGCGAGCGTGAGGAACTGGCTGCGGGAGAAACCTCGGAGGACGGAACCTATTGTCTAAGATACGACGTCCCCGAGAACCCGCCGGACCCGATTCTCCTAGTCGTGGAGGCGCAGTCGGAGCACCTCGATGCACCGCTCTTCTCGCCCCTGACCCAGGCCCAGCCGACTCTGGAGATTGATCTAAACTTCGAGCCTCCCGATCAGTCAGAGTGGGCAACCATGGTGCGGTCGATTGAGCCGTTGCTCGACGGCCTCAAGCTCAGCGATCTCGTCGAAAACAGCACTTACCAGGACATCTCGTTCCTGGCGCGCGAACTGAGCAAGAGTCCTGAGACCCTCATGCGTGTTGCGGTGTCGGCCCGGCTGGAAGCGGCGTTCAAGATTCCCGCGCCTGCTTTTTACGCCTTCCTCCGCCAGCGGGTCCCGGCGGCGCTGCCCAGCCCCCTCCTTGATGCCAGCCAGAATTTCACGCTGATCGATGCTCTGGTGCACAGCATTGGTTCGCTCATCTTTAGTTTGTCCGCGCAGGTCCAAACGCAGACGCTCACGGCGGCTGTGGCGCTCGACCTCATTGGTCCCCAGTTCACGACGCAAATTCCACAGCTCGTCAACGAATTGCAAGCCCTACACACCACCGACCTGCTCAACCAGCCGTACCTGGTGGGGAATGCGACGCTGGCGCAACTTCTCGAACGTCGCGGCGCTCCCGCAGGCGAAGCAGCAGACCTTCGCCCAGGCGCTGGCCACCAATAACCAGTCGATGCGCAACTTTTGGCGCACCCTTGGCGACGGCAAGCACGGCTTCACCGCGGCGGAGGCGTCGTCCATCGAGCGCACGTTGTCCATCGGCGCCTTCGTTAAGAATTTCACGCCGTTGGTGACAACCCTGTTCCAAGGATTTGCCTCGGGAGCCTACGAGACGCTGCCCGACTTGGCCCGACTGAGCTTGCAGGATTGGGTTCGGCTGGTCAACCAAACCGGTCCGCCGCCGGGCATTGATGCCGCAGGGACGGCCACCCCGGCCCAGGTATTCGCGAGTGTGGTCTACACCCGCGTGACGCGTGCCTTCCCGACCGCCGCCCTTTCCGGCCGGATCGCAACCGGCACCTTCGTTCCCCAGCCGCAGCAGCAACCGCTGGTTAAGTTCTTCCAGAACAACCCCAGCCTCGAACTGGTAAAGGACAACATCCCGGCTTATCTCGCTAATCAGGGTGACAAGGCGTTCGCCGGAATCAGCAAAGAGGACCAAGGCGCAGTGGTGGCCAACGCACGGAGTTTCCAGCGTGTGCTGCGCGTGGCGCCGAACCCGGATGTCGCCCAGACGCTGCTCGGCGTCGGCATCAAGTCGTCTACTCAAATCGCCACCCTTGGCCAACAACAGTTCTTTCTCAAGGCCACTGCCGCCGGTCTCACCAAGCCCGAGGCAAACCAGGCTTTCCAGGCTGCCGCGCAGCGCTATGCCAACGTTGTCTCCCTCTATATGCAATTTAATAGGGACTCAATCGGCGTTTGGCCGCAGGCCATGGGACAGCTTTCGGACCTCAATGAGCCGGTGCAGCAGGCAATTCAGCGCGACCAGTCTCTGGCCACGCTGTTTGGCTCGCAGGATTATTGCGCCACCGACGATTGCACTTCCGTTCTCAGCCCGGCTGCGTATCTTTGCGACCTGCTCCTGTGGCTCCGGAACCACCCGCAGGGCGCGCAGACGGCACTTGATGTATTAGACGGCCGGCGGCCGGACATCCGACATCTTCTTCTCAACTGCCCGAACACGGATACCGAATTACCCTACATCGACTTGGTGAATGAATTGCTTGCGGACAAGATCAGTCCGCCACCTTCGGCGAGTACCACGCTTACCTCTACGATCACGGGCTCGCAGAACTCCATCACCGTCACCAGTGACGCCGGATTTCCATCGCCAAACCTCTACATATCCATCGGCTCTGAAGTTCTTCTGGTGACGGCGGTCGGCGGCGGCGGCAATACGACATGGACAGTCTCGCGTGGACAGCAAGGCACTACTCCTGCGTCTGCCTTGAACGGTGCGGCGGTGACGTTAACCTCCACCATCAACCCGCAATGGAAACAAACCTCGGCGGACCTGACCGCGGCCCAACTCAGCGCCGCGCCCGAGTACTTCAACCAAGCCGCTTATCTCACGCTGTTCAGCGCCAGCTATCCCCAATCCTTGCCCTATAGCACCGGCCTCGACGAGCTGCGCACCTATCTCCAACAATGGAACCTGCCGCTGTGGCAGTTGCGTCAGGCGCTTCTGCCTCTCAGCGGGGTGACCATCGCGCAGCAGGCCGCTGTCGCGGCCGAGCGTTTTGGCATTCCCCCGCACGGGGAAGATCTGATTACCAACCCGAATTTTGTCTCCGCCGCGGTTGCCTGGAACACCACCAACCCCCCGACCGACGTCGCTCCTGTACCCGCTTTCCTTCAAGCCGCGTCTCTCACCTATGAGTCGCTCCTTGAGCTTCTCCAGGTGGCCTGGGTGCAGGGCGGACTCAATGTCGCGATCCAAGGGATTGACGACACCTGCCAGACCAGCAAACAGGCGCTCGCCCCATCGCCGCTCGACGCCGGGTTCCTGGATCGTGCGCATCGTTTTCTCAGGCTCTGGCTCTCTACGGGCTACAAAATGTGGGAGCTCGATCTTCTGCTGAGCGCCCCAGCCGTTGCCAATGGCACGCTGGACCAAAACGCTCTGGACGCCCTCCTTTCCTTCCGGCAGCTTCAGGACGCAACCCACCTCGCCGTGGACCAGTTACTCGCCTTCTACCAAAACATTGACACCGCCGCCCACCGCGATCCCGATGGCAGCACGACCACCTCGCTCTATCAGCAAGTCTTCCTCAACCCGACCGTGACCTGGGTTGCGCCCGACCCGGACATGGTGAGTTTGCCCATTGGCGGCGCCATCGGGGATCCCATTCTGAGCGATCACCTGAAAGCGATTCAGCCAGCACTTGGCGTTTCCGGAGCCGACGCGGCCACGCTCTTCGCTCTCACCGACAACCAGCTTACGCTGGCCAATCTCAGCCTTATCTACCGCGTTACTGCCCTGGCCTTGGCGTCGAAATTTTCAATTTCCAACCTCCTCAGCGTCGCCAGCCTCCTGAGTCCCACGGCGGCCAATTCCGCGGCGGCCCTCGCGCCGCTCCTCGCATCGCCCGCGGCTACGCTGGCCTTCCTGGCCCAGGCGACAACCATACAGCACTCGGGCCTCACCCTCGACGCTCTCACCTATCTGCTCACGCCGCCGTCCGCATCCATCAGTGGCGGGTGGGCTACGACGACCCAGATGACCCCGGCGAACATAGCCACCACGCTGGGTGCCGTCCAGCAGGCGGTCCTCAATCTGCTCTCGGCCGGCACCACGCTGGCATCGCCCATCACCACCGCCACGCAAACCTCCATCACCGTCGCCAGCGACGTTGGATTCCCAGCACCAAACTTCTATGTCTACATCGGCTCCGAGATTTTGCTGGTGACAGCTGTCAGCGGTACCAAAAACACGACTTGGACTGTGGTGCGCGGCCAACAGGGCACCACTGCGGCCCCCGCCGCGAGCGGCGCGGCGGTGACGCCAACCGCAGGCGACTTAAACGGCGCCGTCATCGCCGCGGTAGCTGCCAACGCCCACAGTTCGACGAATTCGCCCCTGGCTAACGACGTTACGGCCCTGATTCTTCAGAACCTCCACCTGCCGGGGGTCGCCCAGTCCCTGCTAGCCGTGTTGATGGATCCATCGCTGCTTGCCGCGACCGGAACCATCACCATCGGCGGGTCTCCGACGACGGGCGATAAGCTTCAAGCTATTCTCACTGACCAAATCGGAGACACGTTCACTGTTTCCTACACGCTCACGCCGGCCGATAACGGCAGCGTAAACCAAACGGCGTCTGACTTCGCGCAGGCGATCAATGCCTCGCCGGCTGTCGTCGGGCCCCATGCGTTCCTGGCCGCATGCACGGTGGCGAGTGCGGTCATCACGCTTACGCCGCTGACGCCGGGGGCAGCCGGGAGCAGCATCACCTCGACCAATACGGCCACTCCCGGGGGTGTCGGTCACGTTTCTGTTTCCCCCGGTACCACTGACACGATTGGGCAACCGGCCTTCAAGAACCAGTTTCTCGCCATTCAGCTCTTCGATAAAGTCGCAGTCCTGGTCCGCGGACTTCACCTGGTTGCTACCGACCTCTCCTGGCTGCTCGCCAATGCCGCTGTCTATGGCGGATTTGACTTCACTCAACTGCCCGTTACACCTGCGCAGCCGGCGCTGAGCTTGTCGCCATTGCTGACCACTTTACTTGTGATCAAGCTGGCCCGCTTATGGACTGCTGCTCCGCCTTCGTCGCCGGTGCAAACCCTCTATGACATCATCGGCGGGGTCGGCACCGGCGCCTTCGCCAATCCGGCCGCGACGCAAACCGCGCTGGCCGCTATCACCGGCTGGCCGCTCGCGGATATTGAGGCGTTTGCTCCGGCGCTGGGTCTCGTCTTCCCCGCCAGTTACAAGCAGCCCGCCACCTACGATGCGCTGCGCACGCTCGAGGCCATGACCAGCGCAGTCACCGCGAGCGGCGCGGGTCTCGCCACGCCCAGCACCACGCTCGTATCCCCCGTCGCGAAGTTGGACGCCTCGATCACCGTGGCCAGCGATGTTGGCTTTCCGTCACCGAACTTCTACGTCTATATCGGCTCCGAGATTCTCCTTGTAACCGCTGTGAGCGGCGCCGACAACACCGTGTGGACCGTCTCGCGCGGCCAGCAGGGAACCACCCCCGCGGCGGCCGCGAGTGGGGCGGCGGTCACCCAAACTTCCGCCGCGCAGATCGTGAACTGGGGCGCTGTCCCGCCAGACGAGATCAGCGCCGAAAACCTTGCGGCCAGCGCCCTCGGCGCTCTCAAGGCCCAGCAGCCCAACAACGACGCCTGGCTGGCGCTTGCCCCCACGCTTATGAACCCCATCCGCGACCGCCGCTCGGCGGCGCTGCAAGCCTATCTCATCGCCCAGCGCGATGGCGCCGGCAATCTCATCTACGGGGATGCGAACGGCCTCTTCGACTACTTCCTCATCGACGTGCAGATGACCTCGTGCCAGGTGACCTCGCGCGTCGTCCAGGCCTACATCGCCGTGCAGATCTTCGTCGAGCGCTGCCTCATGAATCTCGAGGCGCCCGCCGTGGTTGTGGACCTCACCAAGGACGACACCTGGAACCAGTGGGAGTGGATGAAACGCTACCGCATCTGGGAGGCAAACCGCGAGGTCTTCCTCTATCCCGAAAACTGGCTGATCGAGTCCCAGCGCCCCAACCGCACCGAGATCTACCAGAAATTCGAACAGGAAGTCCGCCAGGGTCAAAGCACCGCCGACTATCTCGAAACCGTGGTGCTCAACTATATCGACCGTCTGGATGGATTGGCGCACCTGTTGGTGACTGGCACGTGTGAAGATCCAGCCAGCGGGGATATCTACGTGGTCGCGCGCACCCTGGCCGACCCGCCTGTCTTCTATCTCCGTTCCTTCGTCAATAGTGCGTGGACGGGTTGGGCCCAGATTCCGCTCGACATCAAAGCTCGTCAGGTCGTCCCGGCACTCTATCGGGGCCGCGTTTGCCTTTTCTGGCTGGATGTCAAAGTATCGAACGAGCCAAAGCAACAACTGCCCACGGCCCAGGCATCGACGAGCCCCCCGAGTCAGGATGTGGAGCGGTATGTCACCCTCAGCGTCTACTTCTCGATCTTTCGCAATGGTAGCTGGGCGCCGGCGCAGACCTCAAAGGGCAAGCTCTTCGACAAGCCGCTGCTCAGCTCCAGCTCTGCCAGCGACCCCAAGACAGTCGAGTCCTTCTACACCATCAAGGTGCAGACGCCGGCGCCCGCACCTGGCTATGGCGCAAATCTGTGGGTCGACGTGTTCCGCTTCGGCGACTACAACGCTCAAGATGTCGCCACCGCCGAGGTTCTCGACGCTCTTGCCGCCTCCGAGAACGCGCAGGCAGCCCAGCAGAGCGGCGCTCTAGCTACTCTCTTAGCCGACCTAGCCAAGCTTAACGCTGCCATCGCCACTGACTTAGAGGCGTTAGCGACGTCGCCGACGGCGGTGCATGTCGGGCGCGCGGTTTTCGACGGCCGCTTTAGCGACCTGGAATTGAACAACCTCAACATCGCCATTTACGGCAACGTAGACCAGCTTTACTCCTATGCGCAGAGCACCTACGGACCCGACGCCAGACCCCTGCTGCTGCTCACCGCACCCGATCCCGATCTTTACGGCGAATTGTTCCTGACACCGCAAGCGGGTGCGTTGGAGACGCTCCCTGCCGACCCCACCCAAGGATCGAATCAAACCCGTCCGCTCATGTTTTTCCCCACCAGCGGTCTCGATCTGGGCCCAATCTTGCTCCTCGCCGCCGCCCCTATTCCTTTTCGCGTCGTCGGGCCCAACACCGACTTGGCCTTCGATCCGGCCTCCTACTTCTTCTTCCAGGACAATCGGCGTTGCTACTACGTCCGAGAGCCCGAAGTTCTACTGGACAGGGAGCGCGTTCTCACCCGTAGTACCGTCGGACCCGAGCAACGTCCCTTACGAAATACGCTATTTCTTCCACGTTTTCTATCATCCGTTCACGCGGCTGTTCTGGAACCAACTGGCGGGCGGCGGTTTTGACTTGCTCTACGACCCCAATCTTCAACAGAACCCGGACCAGATTGATCCCAGCGGCGCCGATGTCTTCAGCTTCCAGTCAGGTTACCAGCCTGTCCCGCTGATTCAGTGGGACCGCGATGACGTCACCGGCCAGGATCGCCAGTTTCTCGACTTCAGCTACAGCGCCGCCTTTTCGGTCTACAATTGGGAGCTCTTCTACCACATCCCGCTTTACATCGCCCAGCTCCTCAGCCAGAACCAACAGTTCGAAGACGCGCAAACCTGGTTCCATTACATTTTCAATCCCACTCGCCAGGGCAGCGACCCCGTGCCGCAGCGCTTCTGGATTCCCAAACCTCTCCACAATCTCACCAGCGCCCAGATTCTCGCGCAGCAAATCAACAACCTGCTCTTGGCCGTGAATCAGGGCGACCCCACCGCCGTCGCGCAAGTCGAGACTTGGCGCAACAATTCCTTCAATCCCTTCGTGCTTGCCGACCTGCGTAATGGGGTTCCGTACATGAAGAGTACGGTGATGTCGTATCTCGACAACCTGATCGCCTGGGGCGACAACCTCTTCTCCACCGAGTCGCGCGAAGCGCTGAGCGAGGCGACCCTGATTTATGTCATCGCGTCCGAGATCCTCGGTCCGTCGCCGGTCGCAGTCACGCCGCCGCCGCATGCCGACGAGTCCTTCGACCAGCTCGAGCTCTCGCTCGACGCCTTTGCCAACGCCATGGTCGAAATCGAGAACGTGATCGGGGGCGCGGGCGGAAGCGGGGGTGGCGCGGGGGGTGGCAAAGGCGGGGGCATTCCCAGCCCACACACCTTCTACTTCAAGATTCCGTCCAATGCGCAGTTGCTCGGTTATTGGACCACAGTCGCCGATCGCCTCTACAAGCTGCGCCACTGCCAGAACATCGCCGGTGCTCCGCTCCAGTTGGCGCTTTTCGATGCTCCGATCGATCCCGGCCTGCTGATTGCGGCTCGGGCCGCTGGCGTGGACTTCTCGAGCGTGCTGAGCGACCTCTCTGCCCCGCTGCCCAGTTACCGTTTCACCTCTCTCTATCCCCAGGCGCTCGACTTCGTCAACGCGGTGCGCGCTTACGGCGCAGCGTTACAGGCCGCCCTCGAGAAGAGCGATGCCGGCGCCCTCGCCCTCCTGCAGCAGACGCTGCAGCAGCAGCTTCTCATTGATGGCAATCAGATCCTCGAATGGCAGGTACAGCAGGCGCAGAGCAACATCGACGCTCTCACCCAAACCCTCGCCTTGGCCCAGCAGAAAAATACCTTCTACACCACACAGCCTTTCATGAATGCAGGTGAAATCGTTGAAACCGTGATTACCCTTTTAAATGTTGTCGATGACGCGATCGTTGGGGGGAGCGAAGGCATGGCTGCGGTTGCGGCTTTGATTCCACAATTCACCATAGGAATTTCCGGGTTCGGTGGCACACCTCACGTATCTATGGCTATTGGCGGAAGCCAAATCCATTCGAGCTTAGCTTCAGGAGCTAACGTCATCAAAGCGGTGGAGGCAGCTCTTACTAAGGCCGCGACCCTTGCCAGAGAGCAAGGGGCCTACTCTCGCCGCCAGGACAATTGGAATGAAGCTGCGGCCGAGGCCCAGATTCAGATCACCCAAGCCAACGATCAATTGAATGCGGCGAACTTCGCGCTGCAGATTGCGCAGCAGAACCAAAACCTGCACCAGGAACAGATCGACAACATCCAGAAACAGATCGACTTCCTGAACGACAAATTCACCAATGACAGTCTGTACGACTGGATGGCTGGCTCGCTCTCCGCCACCTATTTCCAGAGCTACCGGCTTGCCTACCAGATGTGCAAACAAGTTGAGCGCTGCTACCAATTCGAACTGGGCATTTTCGACAGCTCTTTCATCCAATTCGGCTACTGGGATAGCCTGTATAAGGGCCTTCTGGCCGGCGAGACCCTGAGCCACGACCTGCGGCGAATGCAGGCCTCGTACCTCCAACAGAACGCGCGACGTTATGAGCTTAGCCGCTTTATTTCGCTCGGTGTCATCAATCCCGCCGCCCTGCAAAATCTGCTCGTGAACGGAGTCTGTGACTTCGATCTCGCCGAACCGCTCTTCGACAACGACTATCCCGGCCACTACAACCGCCGGTTGACGCGCGTCAGCCTGACGGTGGTGTACCCCAGTCCGGGCAAATTCGACAATGTGAAGGCCACCCTAACGCTGAACGCCAACAAAGTCCGGATCTCGACCGACACCAGCGCCGGCTATGCTGAGAGCCCGGCCGGCTCCGATCCCCGCTTCGTGTACAACTACGCTGCCGTACCGCAGAAGATCGCTATGGGCAACGCGCAAGACGATCCGGGCTTATTCGAGAACCAGATCCACTACCAGATCACGGACGTGCGCTATCTACCTTTCGAAAACGCCGGCGCCATTAGTTCCTGGCACCTCGAAATGCCGCAGTCGAACAACGAGGTCGACCTCTCGACCGTGGGCGATGTTGTGATCCACCTTTACTACACTGCCCTCGACGGCGGCGGGTCGCTCCAGCAGGCCGCGCAAGCCAACAACCTCGCTAACCAGCCCACCTCCGGGATCAAGGTGTTCAGCGCGCAAAACGACTTCTCCGCGCCCTCGCCGACGGTTGCCAATCCCTATCCAGTGGCGCCTTGGCAGGCTTTCCTGTCTCCACCCGTGTCAGGCGCCGATCAAGTGCTCACGCTGTCGATTTCGCCGTCGAAGTTTCCGCCGTGGACCCGCGGCAAGACGATTACCGTCACCTCCGTTATCGTGCTCGCCGTCGCATGGCCGCCGCCGCCGGCGGGGGAAAGCTTCACCCTTTGGCCTCAGCCCTCGCTGCCGCCGGCTTCGATCGCCATGACCCAGGTCGTCCCGGCCCCCGGTGTGACTGAGCCTTACGTCTGCTCGGCCACAATTCCCATGGCTGGCGCGTCCCTCGGGACTTGGAGCTTCAAGCTACAGCCAGCGGGCACATCGAGCGGCTTCACGTCGCTGAACAAGAACGAAATCGGCGATGTCTTACTGTTGGTGAGCTATGACGCAAGCTGAGAAGCTGCCCGATCTGCCGCCGCTGGTCCAGCGCACTCTCCAGCGCCTGATTCGCGCCTTCACCCCCGAGCGCATCGTGCTCTTCGGCTCCTACGCCAAGGGCACGGTGCACGGCGGCAGCGACGTGGATCTCCTCGTCATTGCCAGCCTCGAGGGCAACCAGGACGTCCATCGGCGCCGGGCGCGCCAACTGGCCGCCGACTGCTTCCCTCGCGTGGATGTCGTTTTCGCCACGCCAGCCGACGTTGCAGGGGCGGCCACCGCCAAGTCCCCCTTCCTCCTCTCTATCCTCGGCACCGGCATCACTCTCTACAGCCGACCTTGCTGATCTGTGAATTGCTTGACTGGCAGCTTGGGGATCAGTGGAACCGAAAACCGGACGAATCGGATAACACGCGATTTGCTTGGCATTGAGTCGGGTTCTATGGACATACATGCGATGACTCTGAGAATTGCTGGTACTTGAACGAGGGTTGATAGGGGTTGCGAATCCAGTGATACCAATCAGTCGAAGTTCAAGAACTACGAAAGCCGCGAGATGCGGCGTGCACCGACGTGGCCGCACTTTGTACAGTTGGCCGAATTCTTCCAGCTCCTGAGGCGCACGCGATGGTGCCTTTCCAACTCACAACCCGTAGGTCCCAGGTCGGCAACGGGTGATGCTGGAGGCTACACTGCGCCCGCTCGCCCCAAGTGATCGTTGAAGAGACTGGTGCGGTACAGGCCCACGAACTGGTGCCACTGCCGTCGCCAGATCGATGGACGAACTGCGCAAGCTCGTGCCGAACGGTGGATCGTATGTGTCGGAAAGCGAAGACCAAGGGATCGTTTTCGCCGAACCGCCGAGCTTCCACCTCGTCCGCACATTGTAAAATCAAGGTTTACCCCAAGCGCATCAAAACAACACTTATGACCGACTCCAAAACTCAAGAGCCGAACGCGGAACCGCAAACCCGGGTCGTTGCTTCTGCCGAGCGCTACGACCCGCAGGCGATCGAACAGAAGTGGGCCGATCGCTGGGCGCAGAATCCCGATCTCTATCGCGCCGAGCCCCCGACCAGCACGCGCAAGAAGTATTACGTGCTGGAGATGCTGCCCTATCCCTCGGGCAAGCTGCACATGGGGCATGTGCGCAACTACGCCATTGGCGATGCGCTGGCGCGCTACATGTGGATGCAGGGCTACAACGTGCTTCATCCCATGGGCTGGGACGCATTCGGACTTCCCGCCGAGAACGCGGCCATCCAGAACCAGACTCCGCCAAGCGAATGGACCCTGCACAACATTGCGAGCATGAAGGTGCAGATGAAGCGCCTGGGCTTTGCCTACGACTGGTCGAAGGAAATCGCCACCTGCCTGCCCGAGTACTATCGCTGGAACCAGTGGTTCTTTCTGAAGTTCTTCGAGCAAGGCTTGGCGTATCGCAAGAAGAGCAAGGTCAACTGGTGTCCCGAATGCGCGACCGTGCTGGCGAATGAGCAGGTGCTGCCCAACGGTTGCTGCTGGCGGCATGAGAACACGCCCGTTGAGCAGCGCGAGCTGGAGCAATGGTTCCTGCGCACCACCAAATACGCCGATGAACTGTTGCAAGGTTTAGATACTCTGCGAGGTTGGCCGGAGAAGGTGCGCACCATGCAGCGCAACTGGATCGGTCGCAGCGAAGGCACTCTGGTCGATTTCAAGTTGGACGGCGTCGCCGGGCCGGCGGGCGACAAGATCCCCGTATTCACCACGCGCGTGGACACGATCTACGGCGCAACCTCATTGCAGCTTGCGCCGGAGCATCCCTTGGTGACTGACTTGATTGCCAACGATCCCAGCCTGCAGGCCAAGGTGGAAGACCTGATGGCCGAGCAGCGCAAGGCGAAGGAAGTTGGCGACATTGGCGCCATTGAAAAGCACGGCGTCTTCACCGAGCGCTATGCGCTGAATCCGTTCAACGGCGAACAGGTACCCATCTGGGTGGCCAACTACGTGCTGCTCGACTACGGCACCGGCGCCATCATGTCGGTCCCGGCACACGATGAGCGCGACTACGAGTTCGCCAAGAAGTACGACCTCGACATTCGCGTGGTGATCTTGCCGCGCCGCGAGGGGGACGCGCCCGATGGCGAGCCCAACGAGCCGGTCTTGCCCTTCACCGAGATGAACAGCCTGGTGATTAACTCCGGCGAGTACACCGGAATGCCTTGCCAGGAGGCGATTACAAAGATGTCGAAGTATGCTGAAGATCATGGCTTTGGCAAGGCAACCATAACCTATCGCTTGAAGGATTGGGGAGTCAGCCGCCAACGCTATTGGGGCACGCCGATTCCCATGATCTACTGCGCGGCCTGTGGCATCGTGCCTGTCCCCGAGAAGGACCTGCCGGTGTTGTTGCCGGACAACGTGGACATCACACTGGCAGGTGGATCGCCGCTGGGTAAGGTGCCGGAGTTCGTCAACGTGAGCTGTCCGAAGTGCGGCGGTCCGGCGCGCCGCGAGACCGATACCATGGACACCTTCGTCGATTCGTCCTGGTACTTTTATCGCTACACGGACCCCGATCTGGATACGAGGCCGCTTGACTCTGACACTGTGGGATACTGGTTTCCCATCGATCAGTACATCGGCGGAGTCGAGCACGCCATCCTGCACTTGATCTATTCGCGCTTCTGGACCAAGGTGATGCGCGACATGGGCCTGGTGAAGAATTCCGAGCCGGCGGAGCGGTTGTTCACCCAGGGTATGGTGATCAAGGGCGGCGCCAAGATGTCGAAGAGCCTGGGGAATGTGGTGTCGCCCGACGACATGGTCGGACGCTACGGCGCGGACTCGACGCGCATGTACACCCTGTTCGCCTCGCCGCCCGACCGCGATCTCGATTGGCAGGATGCGGGAGTGGAAGGCATCAGCCGCTTCCTGTCGCGGGTTTACCGATTCGTCGCGCGCAACGCGCGGCCAAATGGAAAAGCGTCGGCCAGTCGCGATGGAGGAGGACAGGTGTCGCCCGCGGCGCGCCAGATGCGACGCAAGTTGCACCAGACCATTCGGCGGGTGACGGAAGACTTCGGCGGACGCTGGCACTTCAACACCTCGATTGCTGCGATCATGGAATTGCTGAACGCAATGCACGCGTACGAGGACAGCGTTCAGCGCGGCGAGCCAGAGGCCCCGCCAGCGCTGGTGGCCGATGCGCAGCGCAAACTGGTGCTGATGCTGGCGCCGTTCGCGCCCTATCTCGCGCACGAATTGTGGGAGATGCGCGGCGAAACTTCTGACCTGTTGCGCGCACCGTGGCCGCAGTACGATCCCGCACTGGCAAAGGAAGAGGAAGTTGAGATCGCGATCCAGGTGAATGGCAAGATCCGCAGTCGCATCGTCGTTCCCGCCGACGCCGAGGAGGCGCAGGTGCGCGAACTCGCGCTCGCCGACGCAAAAGTCAAGGCCGCCATCGGAGGTAAAGAGGTCGTGAAGGTCCTGGTGGTGAAGGGCAGGCTAGTGAATATCGCGGTGAAGTGAGGCGGACCGGGAATGACCGCCGTGTTGGGAATCTTCTGGCAAAACGACGCTTTGGGAGGTTCCGAGGCACGGTTTCGCATCAGAGTCGGGACTGAGACGCGCAAGTCTCGCCCTGCGGGACGAAAGAGCTTAGCCCAGCGCTTCAGCGCTGGGAAAGCGGCGTAATGGACCCGAGTCCCGTAGGGACGACAGACAAAGCCAAACCGAGCACAAACCGCGGATCGTAAGGAATAACGGATTTCTTCAGCAGCGTTACAAACTCCTGCTCGAAACTCCAGTTCACGTGATGCTCAGCCTCCACCAACTCGCCTGCGCATATATATTGGCTGTGCGCTCATGCTGATTCGCGAACAGGTTGCTCTGGCTCCGTTCACCACGCTCGGCGTCGGCGGGCCGGCCCACTATTTCGCCGAGGCCGAGAATCAAGCCGAGGTGATCGAAGCGGTCGAGTTTGCCCGCTCGCGGCAGTTGCCCTTGTTCGTTTTGGGTGGCGGCAGCAACCTGCTCGTCGCGGATGCGGGGTTTTCCGGGCTGGTGCTGAAGGTCGCGATCGGAGGCGTATCGAGCTTGACGCCGCCGCACGAAACCGTGCGGTTCATCGCTGGCGCGGGCGTGGATTGGGACAGCCTGGTAGCGCAAACGGTCGAAGCAAACTGTGCGGGTCTGGAGTGCCTGAGTGGCATCCCCGGCACGGTTGGCGGCACACCGGTGCAGAACGTCGGCGCGTATGGCCAGGAAGTCTCGGAGACGATTCACGAGGTGAGGGCCCTCGACCGCCGGTCTCTGCAAGTCCGGACCCTCTCCAATGTGGAGTGCGGTTTCAGCTACCGCTCCAGCATCTTCAATACTACAGAGCGCGATTGTTACATCATCCTGCAAGTTTCGTTCGCGTTGAGTCAGGGCGGAAAGCCAAACATTCGCTACGCCGACTTGCAGAAGTTCTTTGCCGAGCGTGCAGGCGATCCGACTCTGGCGGAAGTCCGAGCAACGGTGCGCGAAATCCGCCACCGCAAAGCCATGCTCATCGTTCCCGGCGATGAGGATGCGCGCAGCGCAGGCTCGTTCTTCAAGAACCCTATAGTGCCGCAATCTTTTTTCGAAGGGCTATCGGAGCGGCTGAAGTCACGCGGACTGCAACTGCCCAGCTATCCAGCCAGCGATGGTTTTCGCAAGCTGTCCGCCGCTTGGCTGGTCGAGCAGGCTGGATTCGCCAAGGGCTACAGGAAGGGTGCGGCAGGTATCTCGCGGCGGCACACGATGGCGATTGTTAATCGCGGTGGAGCAACCGCCGCCGACATCGTTGCGCTGAAAGATGAAATTCAGTCGCGTGTGCTGAATGAGTTCGGAATTGAGTTGCAGCCCGAGCCGGTGTTTGTAGGGTTTTGAGCGTTGCACGCGTCTGCGCCTACCCATGGAATGAAGAATTCACCACGGAGGCACGGAGGTCACGGGAGAAATTCTATAGAAACCAAGACTCCGTGCCCTCCGTGTCTCCGTGGTGAATGATTTTCGACGGACCGCTGTCTTCACTCGCTCGGCACGCGCCTGCGCCACTCCGTCGCCTGCTCGTATGCATGAGCGAGTCGCAGCACGGTGGCGTCGGCTCCGGGCTTGCCTGAAATTTGCAGTCCCACCGGCAATCCTTCGCGCGTGAACCCGCATGGAACCGAGGCCGTTGGCCAATAAAGCACACTGAAGGGCGACGCGTTCCGGAGCAGATATTTTGTCTCGTATGGCCGCAGCCCATTGATTCCCAGCGCTTCAAGTTCCGAGATTCGCGGCGCTGCCACCGGAACGGTTGGCGTGACAACTACGTCAACACGACGGAATAGCTCCTCGGCGCGCATCCTCTCCTCGTTCAGGCTGCGCCAGTCGCGAATGTAATCGGTCGCGCTGATGCCGGCGCACTTCAGAATTCTAGGCAGCGTCTGCGGCTGATAAAGCTCTGGATGCTCCGTCACCATGGCCTCGTGATATTCGTAAATCTCAGCATTGAAAATGGTGCGGTGTCCACCGGCCTCGAGTTCCACGTCTGCAACGTGTGCCACCAGCGCCTTGATGACGGCGAGCGCATCTTCCACGCAGGCAGCCACCCCGGGCTGGAGATCGTCGAAGAAACCTTTGCGAGCAACTCCGACCTTGAGCCCGGCCACGCTGTCGTCGAGGGCGGCCCAATCGTTGGGCGGGGCAGAGCCTGTTTCGGCTACGAGCGCACCCAGCAGAAGCGCCGCATCCCGCACCGTGCGTGTCATCGGGCCAACCGTATCGAATGACGTTGAGAGTGGGACCACTCCTTTGCAGCTCAGCAAGCCCGCGCTGGGACGATGTCCGACGATCCCGCACAATGCGGATGGACAGCGAATCGAACCTGCCGTGTCAGATCCGACCGCGGCCATGCACAACCCCACCGCAACCGCCGCCGCCGAACCTGACGACGATCCTCCCGTGATGCGTTCCAAGTCCCAAGGATTTTTCACCGGCCCAAAAGCACTCACGATGCCGCTGACGCCAAACGCGAACTCATGCAGGTTCAACTTGCCCACCAGCACCGCACCCGCCTGCTTCAACTGGCGAACCAACTCAGCGTCTTCGGATGGAACGCGGTCGCGATACTGATTGCTAGCAGCCGTGGTGCGGACTCCCGCTGTATCGAGCAGATCTTTCAGGCCGATAGGAATGCCGTGCAGCGGCCCTCGCCAGCGGCCCGCCATGATGTCCGCTTCAGCCTGCCGCGCCTGGTCGAGCGCAGACTCCGCAGTAACAGTAATGAAAGCATTCAGAGCAGGATTCAGCCGCTCGATCCGCGCTAGGCACGCGCGCGTGAGCTCCAGCGGGGAGAGTTTGCGTGTGCGAATTTGTGCAGCGGCTTCGGCGAGGGTGAGCATGGGATACAGGAATTTTAGCGGGCAACGCAGACTGGCCCGAACTACTGGCAAATCACTGCGGCTTGGTCCAGTCCTCGATCTTCAAACCCTTCACCCGGCGAAAGCCACGGTCGTTGGTAACCAGCACAGCAGGAGCGGCAACGGCCTGCGCGGCAATCATGAGATCGAGATTGCCCAGCATTGTCCCTTGACGTTCCAGCGCTGCTCGAATTTCAGCATAGGTCCGCGCTGCGTCTGAATCCCAAGGCAACACTTCGACTCGAAGAAGAAATTCCTCGACTGCGGTTCTCAGGCGGGTCGCCTCCGGCCTCCGGATGACTCCGAAAAGCAGCTCCGCCTCGGTGACGACGGATATCGCAACCTGGGCCATCGGCACCTTCACCAGACGTTTCCGCACCAGCGGAAGATTGCCTTTGATAATGTAGCTGGCCGTATTTGTATCCAGCAAATAGAGATCGGGTATCAGAACAAGTCTCGCGTCTGGGGCGGCGTGTTCTTGCGGTCGGCAAGAAAGTCCTCAGGCACATCGACAGTCTTCATCAACTCAAAAAAGTCGTGCCAGGATTCTGGTTTGCGCGATAGGAGGATATCCCCGGACACGGTGCGGCGGATATACACTTCGGAGCCTGGGAAGCGGTAATCTGCGGGCAGACGCACAGCCTGGCTACGGCCGTTGCGGAAGAGTTTGGCAGTACGCGACACCTGGCACCTCCTGGGACTTCTTCTGATATATACCATGATAAATGACAACTGCGTTTTTAGCGTGCCGACCGTTCACTCGAACTCCTTCAACTCGTTCGGATTCCGCTTCAACTGCCAGCGCCAGAAAATATAGAACGGCGCGCCGAGAAAGACGATGGCAATGCCGATCAATGTTTCTTTGGGGCGCGTGACCACGGAGTTGAGCGCCCATGCTCCCGCCATGAGCACGTAGAGAGCCGGCAAATAGGGATACCCGGTGCAACGATACGGCCGCGGATGATCGGGATGGGTGCGCCGCAGTACGAACAATCCCGCCACCGCCGCGGTGTACGACAAGACCATCATGAACATCACGTAGGTGTAGAGCTGATCGAAGCTGCCGCTGAGGGCCAGCACCGCCGCCCATGCGCTCAGCGAGATCAGGCTGAAGGCCGGCGTGCGGTAGCGCGGATGCACGCGTCCCATTGCGTGAAAGAACGCGCCGTCGCGCGCCATCGCAAACGACACCCGCGCGCTGCTGAGGATGGCGCACGACATCGCCCCGAAGCATGAGAGTGCGATCACCGCGCTAAGCCAGCGCGCGGCGGTGCCTCCGAACAGCGTGGTCGCAGCAGCATGGGCGATGGTCTCTTCCTTCGCCACAGTTGTGATCGGCAGCGCGTAAAGATAAACTGCGTTCACCGCCAGATAGATAACGCCGACCAGCAGCACGCCCATCACCATGGCGCGCGGCAGCACGCGTTGCGGATTCTTAATTTCTCCCGCCACCCACGTGACGTAAACCCAGCCATCGAACGCCCAGAAGACGCCGATCAGCGCGACGCCGAACGCAGAGATCATTGCGCCCAGCGACATCGGTTGGCTGACCGGGATGCTGACCGCATAGTTCGACCAATGGCCGTGGCCAATCGCGAGGCCGAGCACAATGAACAGACCGATGGCCGCGAACTTCGCCCAGGTCGCAACGTTGATCAGCGCCGAGCCGCGCTTCAGTCCGAGTACGTTGATCGCGGTGAGCAGAATGATCGAACAGATGGAGACGACGTGCCCGCGCGTCAGCGTCCATCCGAAAATCGTAGCGACTGGAACGTGAGCCGACGCCAGGGGCAGCACCGCTCCAAAGTATTCGGCGAAGCCGACGGCGAGCGCGGCTATGGTGCCGCTCTGGCCGACGGTGAAGATCATCCATCCGTAGAGAAATGCCGGGAACTCGCCGTAAGCCTCGCGCAAGTAGACATATTGCCCACCTGCCTCGGGGAACATGGCACCCATCTCGGCAAAGGCGAAGCACGCCAGCAGTGAGATAAGCCCGCCCACCAGCCACACTCCGAGAAAGAATAAGGGCGTGCGCACGGCGGAGGCAATCGGTCCAGCGGTGAGAAAGATGCCGGAGCCGATGATGCCGCCGGCCAGCAGCATGACGGAGTCAGTCAGCGAGAGGCCGCGCACCAGCGAAGGCTCGTGATGGGCCGCGACGGCGGGCTGCGCTGTGGTGGGCTGCGCCATGAATCAGCCGATGCCGAGGTCTTCGGGCATTTCGAGCGGCGTGCCGCAGACTCGGCAGATTACGGCCGAGCAGTCGCCGCAGATGAGCGGATCGTCAACTTCGCGAACGCAGTTGGGACAATAGAGTTCCGCGGAATGCGCCGAGCCGTTAGTCGGTGATTCGGGAGTTTGAGCCATGTGTTCCGGAGACTGTAGCATAGATGGGTCAGCGGAAAAACAATTCGCCGGGTCGGCGGTGGATCAGTTTCGGGATTGCTGACGATCCGCCTAGAACCGTCCTGATTTGGTGCGAGTGAGCAACGAGCATGCATGGCCCCTTCGATTGAACGGTGCTTGGTGCAAAGGGGGTTTATCGACGACAATGTTTCCGAGTCGGCAATTCAAGCACAGGGCGGGTCTTCACTTCCGGACTTATCTCAAGCCCAGCTCGCCATCGTACTGTTGGATGACCCCGTAGCACTCGCAGGCGGAGTCTTCAAGTTTCTTGCGGTTCACGATCTTCACAGCACCTCGGGTGTACTCGATAAGCTTCTTCTTCTGCAAAACACCAGCTGCCAAGCTCACGGTGGGCCTATCTGTCCCTAGCATCGTTGCTAGAAAATCATGAGTGATGGGCAGCGACCCTGAGTCCACTCTATCCTGAGTCATCAACAACCACCGCGCAAGGCGCTGCCCAATATCGTGCAGCCGATTACACGCGGCTGTTTGTGCAACCTGCATGCCTCGAATTGCCGCATACCGGCTCAACATCAATTGCAGGTGGGGAGCGGATTCCAAAGTGTTTTGCAGAGCTTCGGCCTCTACCCGAAACCCATCCCCGGTGATTTGCACCACCGCTTGAAGCGGACTCCTGCTCAGGCCAACAGCCGCCGGTGTTCCTGTAAAGCCCTCTTTTCCAACTATGCCAGCTTCGGCCGTTTTTCCATCTTTCATTACGACTACAAGAGAAATCAAACCTCGATTCGGGAAATACGCAAACTCCAGCTTTCCACCCGCCTCGTGAAGGACTAGATGGTTTGGCAAGCTGACGTATTCGAGATGAGGACGAAGCGAGCTGTAGTCGTTATCGGAGATCGATAAAAGGATTATGTTGCTGACTGGTTTCCCATCGGTATTAGTCCGCTCGCCGGACCGCACGACTTGGAGGTTTTTGCGCGCCACAAACCAGAACCGAAAACCATCCCACATGGGAGAGTGAACTAGTCGTGGCATGCGAAACAGGAATCCTGCTTATTCGCTCCACGCGGAAAATTATACAGTGCCCTCCCCAACGCTTCTGTAGGGCGTCCTACGTTGGCTTTACCGCTGGTACCCGCGAGCATCGCGACCCACGAAGCGTGATCCGCGTTTAAGCGATTCCGCTACTCAAAGAAGGTCCTGAAATGGGGCGTACGTACCAAGAATCTTCTGCGTATGTAAGATGCCCAACAGACCGGCAAAATAGGCACGTGATATTACTGCGACGAGAGAAATTAATGGGTCTCCGTAGTTATCGCCGGTCAGGATAAACACGGAAATCCCATTCTGTTTCGGCACCTCCCACAGGTCTAATGTCGAAGTGCAAGCGCTGCCCTTTCGGAGGTATGAAATGAGCGCCCGGGGCGTTCCAACCCGCAGCCAGGGCCTTCCAGCCGACCGGGTTCCGTCGGTTGACTCGGTGCGATCCGCGAAACCCGCCACCGGCGAAATTGCAGAGCCTTCCCGGCTTGAAATCCCCAGGCCGCAACCAACAAATGGTGATGCGGTTTTCGATCCCGAGGCCTTTCTCGCGAGGGCTGGGTTGGGCAGGGAGGTTCTCAGTCTGAAAAAGAATGAGACGGCCTACGCGCAAGGCGACCCTGCCGATGCGTTTTTTTATGTGCAGAAGGGACAGCTGAGAGTAACTGGTAGAAATTGGGATTTTTCGTATACACCCACCACACATCTGACTGCCCCAAGACTCCTCGCAACCATCAGCGAAGGCTGGAAGTTTGTGCTTTTCCGAAGAAACAAAGAATCTTGTCGAAGTGTAAGCGCTGCCCCCTTCGGAGGTATGAAATGAGCGCCAGGGGCATTCCAACCCGCAGCCAGGGCAGTCCAGCCGAACGGGTTCCGTCGGTTGGCGCAGTGCGATCCGCAAAACCCGCCACCGGCGAAATTGCAAAGCCTTCCCGGCTTCAAGCCCCCCGGCCGCAACCCAAAAATGGGAATACTGTTTTCGATCCTGAGGCCTTTCTCGCGAGAGCTGGATTGGGCAGGAAGATTCTCAACCTGAAGAAGGGTGAGACGGCCTACGCGCAAGGTGGCCCTACCGACGCGATTTTTTACGTGCAAAAGGGCCAACTGAGAGTCACTGTCACCTCCGCGAACGGAAAAGAAGCGACGCTTGCCCTGGTGGGTGCCGGGGAATTCGTGGGGGAGGACTGCATGGTCTCAGCTCATCCTCTTCGACTCGCGACTGCTACCGCGATGACCGAGTGCGCGCTGCTTAGGATTAGCAAGGCGGAAATGGTCCGCGCACTTCATCAAGAACCCGCGTTTTCGAATGTGTTCGTCTCCTTTCTGCTTACCCGCAACGCTCGCATCCAAGCCGATCTGGTCGATCAGCTTTTCAATTCAAGCGAAAAGCGGCTGGCGAGGATCCTGTTACTGCTGGCGCAGTTTGGCAAGGAAAGCAAACCCGAGACGGTGGTTCCCAAGGTCAGCCAGGAAATCCTGGCGGAGATGATTGGCACAACCCGGTCCCGAGTAAGTTTTTTTATGAATCGCTTCCGAAAACTGGGCTTCATCGAATATAACGGCGAGATTCGGGTTCACAACTCCCTCCTTAACATCTTTCTGAATGAATGAAGGCGTTGCAGTTTTTGTGCAAGCCTCCATGTGAAACACCGCTCCTTGTAGGAACCTCCAGGTTCAGAGGCTGAGAAACGGCTTCAGCCCATATTCCGGGCCCACTATCTTCCACCTGGGCACCCCGTAGCCTCTGAAATCCCGGTTTGTTCAAGATTGACCAGACATCCGAACGTATGGCGGAATATTGTCACGATGAATCCCCTTCTTAGGGGATGATTTAAGTGGCACAGAAGCCGCTCCTGACTGAGTTCCGGGCGGCTTCTCTTTTTTGCAGATGCTTACGCCGATGGGTACCCTGGCGATTGTCCCCGAGTGACGGGCAATTCGGAAACCGACCACCTGCCGACTGGGGCACAGCACGTCGCTGGTTGCACCGGAGTGTTTTTGCTAGCGTATATTTGAATCCCCGAGGACACAATGATCGACAAGAAAACCGTTGCTGCTGACGAGCGCCTGCGCGAGGAGTTCAACCAGTGGGCCGAGCAGGGCCGCGGCGAGCGGATCGTCCACCTCACGGGCGCAGTTGGGGCAGTACAGGTCCGGCGAATGCGCCGAGCCATTGGTGGGTGATTCGGGAGTTTGAGCCATCGGTTTCGGAGACTGTAGCATAGATAGGTTGGAGGGAAACAATTCGAGGGGGCGGTAGTGGGTCAGTTTCGGATTGACGACTACCTGGAAGTAGAGCGACGAGAAGCGCGTTTCACAGTACTATTTCCGTGGTCGGCTGTACCGATACAACCCTCCGCAAGGTGGGGCTGTGATATTGTTCGTGACGATATTTGAGCGCTCTCGGAGGAGGCTCCAATGACCGCCCCTTCCACGGACTTGAGCAGTAACTTACCGACAACATTCCAGCTTGTGGTCCAGTTGGTGCAGGCATTTGCGTGGCCGACTGTAGCAATCGTCTGCATCTGTATTCTCTACAAGCCGCTTCTGGAAATTCTCCGGATCCTTAAGAATCGCTTAGAAGCGGGCGCTTCAATCGAAATCTATCAGGTTAAGGTCGGCCAGGCTCCCACAAACCTGCCCTCACCATCCTCCGGCGACATCATTACCGCCGATCACATGGCTTTGATCCACAGCAGCTGGCGTTAACCGAAAAAGGATGTGGAGTTCGGAATGCCGATGTGGGCTTTCCATGTTATTGTCCAGGCGAGGGAGGAGGTTCTGAACCGCATCGAGTCGGTCAAGTACCTGCTCGATCCTTCCTATCCAAATCCGATTCAGGTCGTTACGGACCGCTTGACTCGATTCAAACTGAAGGAGCTTGCCAATGGCGAATCGACTGTTCGCTGTGAGGTAAAGATCAAGGGTCAAACCGATACCGTGCAATTGGAACGCTACATAAACCTGACAAATACGGGTCCACGTATCTAGTTTTCATGGCTGGGGCACGCCGGTAAGGAATTCGGGACCAGTCGATGAATTCCCGAATAGCGTGGTCGTACGAGCGCTTTGAACTACAAATTGAACTCAGGGTATTCACCGCTGCCGGAGTTCGTCATACGCTTGTATCCGTTCATTGTTAGGTTCTTATCGGCCCAAGCATATTTGAGCGCGATGTCCTGCAGCGCGCCCTCCTGGTTACTACCATCGGCGTTCTGTAGGGTAAAGATGTCGTCGGCCAGTGGCGACTTTCGAACGTATAACTGAACTTTCTGTCCGCCAGGACCGTCGTACCAAGCGTAGGCGATCGCCTTTGTCTTCTGGCCGGCGGGTGCGCCTGTTGGGGTTTGCACTTCGTTCTGCTCTATTACCGGCCTGCCGAGCATGCCGAGTAGGCTATTCACAATGCTTTCGTAGGAATCGCTCTCTGAGATTTTCGCGAGCCGATCAGCCAAGGCCGGACTGTATTGCAGAAGGTCATCGCGAGTGATGCCATGCCAGATCGGCAGAACTAGCTTCTTGCCGGCTCGTTCACGTGCAAATAAACCGTTCAGCTCGTGCTCCGTCCATTTCTTCTTGCCGAGGAATGCCTTGGACAGAACAACGACGCCATAGCGGCAGTTGACGAGGCCGTTATCAATCATCGGTCGCAGATCGTCACCCCACTCCAAAACCAGTCTGTCGTACCAGACCGACACACCAGCAGCTTCCAGCGCCTTCGCAAGCGGTTCGACGTAGGGTTTGTCTTCCGAGGCGTGGGATATGAACACGTCCCACTTCTCGTCCTGCTTTTGCAGTGCTGGTTTCTTGACCGGTGCCGTTCGAGCCGGAGCCGCTGAGGTCGGTGGGGGTTGAGGGGCTGCTTGTCTTTGCGGAATGTTTAGCCTTCCCGTAATGCTCGACCGCGACTCCATAGCTCGCTTTCGGTTCGCGACGGCCTGAGCTAGCACTGCGCCAAGCTCCCGGCTGAAATATGCGTCCTTTTCGCGGAGATGGGTGAGGGCCCAGTTGATCTGTTGGACTTCGCGGTCGATATGTCCCTGGATGTCGTAATTGCTGTCGACTACAGTCAGCCGTAACAGCAACTCTTGGCCAACGACCTCGCCCTCGGCGATCCGTGAGTTGTAGGCGGACGGCGCGACATTGAACACGCCAGGGTCGCCGTCGAAGGGGATGTGAACGATCAGCTCTGTGGCATCCTCCATAACCGGTCCGCCACCAGGAAAGAAGATGCGGTTTGGTAGTCTGCGAGCGTCGATCTTGGTCTTGTTTTCTTCGTAGCTCATTTCCCCCGTCTTCAATACCGGCACATCGAGCATGTATTCGTGCTTTAGGCGCTGGATCGCATCTTCGTCCAGGGCTTCGTTATCAGGTAGGGTTAGGTATGCGGCCTTGAGTCGCCTCTTGCTGTTTTCGAGAACACTAAGAACGTCATGTTTCGAAAAGAGCACTTTCGGTGCCATAGTGCTTCCTTCCACTTGTGTTGCATAGAAATGTGAAGATTATAAGACTTGCAGCTTGATACAAATCGGTATTCTTGCAAGTGTATATTCAAACTTCCGGAGACACGATGATCGACAAAAAAACCATTGCTGCGGACGAGCGGTTGCGCAAGGAGTTCAACCAGTGGGCCGAGCAGGGCCGCGGCGAGGAGATGGAGAACCACCATATCAGCATCACGCAGCAAACCCTGGCGCGGATGGGACTGAAGCCGGGCGACCGCGTGCTCGACCTGGGCTGCGGCGCGGGATGGGCCAGCCGCCTGATGGCCGACGCCGTCGCCAACGGCGACAAGCCCGGACAGGTGATCGGGCTCGACGTGTCGGACGAAATGATTCGGCGCGCGCGTGCCGCCTCGACGACGTATGACAACCTGATGTTCGTGGTCGGCTCCGCCCAGCAAATTCCGTGGGAGGAAAACTTCTTCGACAAGGTGCTATCGGTGGAAAGTTTTTATTACTACGCCGACCAGGACCGCGCGCTGGCCGAATTGTTTCGCGTGCTGGCGCCACATGGCGAGATGTTTATCCTGATCAATCTTTATAAGGACAATCACTACTCGTTGCGCTGGGTCGATGAGCTGAAGGTGCCGGTGCAGGCGCGCTCGGAGCAGGAGTACGTCCAGTTGCTGAAGGCGCACACGTTTGAAGATGCGCGGGCGGTGCGGGTGCCAGATTTGACTCCAACGCCGGAGGAATACAGCGGAAAGTGGTTCAAGAATGCGGAGGAGTTGCGCGAATTCAAACGCATTGGCGCGTTATTGCTGATGGCGCGCAAGCCGGGATTCCACTCGCCGCCTCCGGGGTACGAGGTGTACTGAGGGATTGATTTAGTACAGTTCGAGAATTGGTGCGTTCGCCTGAATTTAGTCCGTTTTTGTACTTGGAAGGGGGACGGCTTCAGCCGTGCCGTAACCCCGCTGTCATGATGGTGGCTTTAGCCACTGAGGGGCTTCGTGTTGACGCAAAAGGGCGACTTCCCTCAGGGGCTGAAAGCCCATCTCTTCGCGCTCATAACGGCACGGCTGAAGCCGTGCCCCTTCAAAGCCAAGTTCCTTATGAATCATCCGGCTGAAGCGCCGCACTACCCGAGATCAAAACTACCCAAGCTCAAAAATGATCGCGCAGGCGGCCGAAGCTCTCGACCTGCAACAAGCGTCCATCGCCGGCCTCGGGACGAAGGTCGTCGCGCTCCAGCATCCAGGTGTTGTGATGGGGAACAAAGACGGCGTGCAGTCCGGCTTCCAGCGCGGGATTGATGTCGGACTTGGGGCTGTTACCGATCATCCAGGTGTTCTCGCGCAACAAGCCGTACTTCTCGACCACCGCGTTATAGGTCGCCGCATCCTTCTCGGCTACGACTTCGATGGCGGTGAAATGTTGCTTGAGTCCGGAGCGCTCGACCTTGCCTGATTGCTCGGTGAAATTGCCCTTGGTCACCAGCAAGAGATGATGGCGCTCGGCGAGGTCTGCCAGGGTTTCCGGCACCTCGGGCAGAATCTCCATCGGGTGGTCGGCGATGGCGTAGGCGAAACCATGGATGGTCTCGTGCAGCGCGGGAGTAAGTGGTTCGACCGACAACTGTTCGAAGCATCGCACCAGTGCCAGCGCGAAGCTGTGCATGCCGTAACCGTGGGTGCGGATGTTTTCGCGCTCCACTTCGTATAGCACGTGGCGCACCTGGTCGGGTGTGTACTCGTGATGATTCAAGAAGGAGATGAAGTTGGCGATTGCCCGCTCGAAGTAGACGTTGTTCTCCCAGAGCGTGTCGTCAGCGTCGATCAGGAGGTGTTGGCCGGGCGGGATACGGTGAGCGGGGGACATGAATCCATCTTAACGATTACAAGGTCGGGACGCACACGGGAGCGCTGCCCAGTCGGTCTGCCGAGATGGGTTCTCACACTTTCGCCAAATCCGGGCGAAAGACGGGGTACACGGCAGTGTTAGACTACCCTCATGAGTAGACATGCAGGCAGGCGTGGGCACACCCTGAGAAAGTACAAAGTGGTCATTAGTGGTGAAACTTCCCCGATTTACATCGATGTGCCAGACTCTTACCTGGAGCCCCAAGAGTGGTTGGACAGTTTGCCGGAAAATCCGTTTTTGAAAGGGAAGGAGTATCGGAAAGCTGACATTCTTGTGGTATTCGAGGAAAAATAGAACTTTGGCTGGCGAGAGGGAGAGATGTAATTGACGAAAAGAGTAATGTGGGTCGCTGCTTTCGTTCTTACCTGCAACGCCGTCGGTTTTGCATCTCATTTTGTTGATGGCGAGGAGCTTGCAACCCAATGCAGGACGTTGGTCCACATTGTGGACGGCACATTGCAGTCGCCCACAAAAGTTAACTTTGCAGCTGCGGGCAAGTGCCTTGCCTATGTCGAAGGAGTTGTCGACACATACCAGAATCTCAGGCAGTCGCCCCTTATCCCAAAGCGCACGTTGTTTTGTGTGCCAGACGAGATAACGGTTGAGGAAGCCGTGCGTATTACTCTCAAGTTTCTTGAGGATCATCCGGAAAACCTTCATTACGCGGCCTCATCAGATGTCTGGACTGCGCTGCAGAACGTATTTCCGTGCCCGAGTAAATAGTCCCGCCTACCCCACTCGTTCGCCCACTTTCCGGATGAGAGCGAGGAACCCCTACTCCCCGCCCGGGCCCTGCTGCATCAGGCTCGCCGGAGGCGGAGGTATGGTGATATCCACCTCCTGGACCGGGCCAAGTGTGTTGAGCGCCTTTGCCGAATTCGGTATCATTGCCCACCACCAGCACCGCCATCCGATCTTTGTGAACGTACTTGCGAGCCGCGCGGGAGACATCATCGACTGTAACCTTTTCAACTTCGCTGCGGTAGCGCTCCAGAAAATCGAGTGGATAGTGATAGAACTCGTAGGCCATCTTCTCGCGCAGAACTTTCTCCGGCGTGTCGAACTGGAAGATGAACGAATTGAGGATGTCGTCCTTGGCCCGCTTTAGCTCGTCTGGAGTGGCCGCATTCTTGAGCAGGCCGTCGATCTCATCGTCAAGCCCCTGAATGCCCTCCACGGTGCTGGCGCTCTTGGTTTGCATCTGGATGTTGGTCACGCCGGGATGGTCCCAACCGGAGCCCACACCTCCGCCCACGCCATAAGCAAGCCCTTTTCCGGATCGCAGGTGGTTGAAGAGCCGCGAGGAGAAGCTGCCTCCAAAGATCTCGTTCATTACCGTCACGGCGAAGTAGTCAGGATTGTTGCGCTCGATGCCGAGGTCGAGCATGTCGATGCTGCTCTGGTTCACGTCAGCTTTGCGGACGAAGTACAGGCCAGGCTTCGGTTCGGTGAACTTGATGTCAGGCGCTTTCGCGTCGGGGCCTTTTTGCCACGAATCGAAAGCCTGGTGCAGCTTGGCCTCCATCGCTTTCGCGTCGAAATCGCCGGTAATGCCGAAGATGATGTTGTTGGGATAAACGTACTGCTGGTGCCAGTTCAGCAGATCTTCGCGGGTGACCGCAGCAACCGTCGCGTACTCGGGGACTCGGGCGTAAGGATTGTCCTTGCCGTAGGCGATGATGCGGCTTTCGCGATGCACGATGGAATCCACGTTGTCGTTACGGCGGGAGATTTCGGTGTACATCTGCTCCTTCGCCAATTCGAGCTTGTCAGGCCGGAACTCGGGATTGTGCAGCAGGTCGAGAAACATATCGAACACGGCATCGAAGTCGCCCTTCAGGCAGTTCGAGCGAAATCGAAGTCGAGTCCGACTGGTTGTCGGTTTCGATCTTGGCCGCGCGCGCTTCCAGGAAGTCGTCCATCTGATCGCCGGTCTTTGTCTTGGTGCCGCCGGTGCGCCAGACCTCGCCGTAGAGATCGGTGAGCCCGGTCTTGTTCGGCGGCCTCGGAGATCGAGCCGCCACGGATGCGCGCTGTCGCATCGATCAGGGGCAGCTCGTGGTCCTCCTGGAGAAAGATCACCATGCCGTTTGGCAACTGAACGCGGAGTGGCTGCTGGGGATTGAAGGCCGGCAGCGGGGGAGGCTGAATCTGGTTCCAGGGCTTGACCTGGGCGGGAGAGAAGGCGGTGAGCAGCAGAACAAGAGCAGAAAATGGCCAGCAAGAAATGGGACAAGGCGAGAACCGCAGATCCTTCGACTACGCGCCCGCCCGACCCGCAACAGCGGCGGGTCGGAAGAACGCGCGGCCGCTCTCAGGATGACAAGTAAGGTATGGTTCCAGGACGCGGCGTCGAAGCGCCGCACTACCCAAACGCGAGTTCGTGCGCACGCTCATTGTTGTTCCGCTCCTTTGGTTGCCGCCGGAGCCGGCTGATTACTCGCGGTCTGCGTCTGGATGACGCCGACGGTGCGGTTGCGTCTCGGTGAAGACCTGGTTCGAGACTCGCCGGATGTCGGCCTTGGTCACCTTGTCCACGCGGTCGAGATAGCGGAACAGCTCTCGCCAATCGCCGTAGCGCGTCTGGTAGGTCGCAAGCTGTTGCGCCAGACCCTCGTTACTGGCGAGCCCGCGAATCAGGTCGGCCTTGGTGCGCGTCTTGAACATCTGCAACTCTTCGTCGGTAACATCCTGCGTCTTCAACTTGTCGATCTCCTCGTGCACCGCCTTTTGCATCTCTTCGTTGGTGTGGCCCGGCAGCGGGACGCCATAGAACGCAAACAGGTGGCTGTACTTTATTCCCGGCCAGCCGGAAAAACCGGCCGCGAAGGCGGCAATCTTTTTGTCGCGCACCAGCGACCGGTACAGGCGCGAGGTGCGGCCGTTCGACAGAATGTCACTGATCGCGTCGTACACCGCATCATCTGGGGCAAGATAGCTTGGCCGATGGTAGCCCTCCAGATAGAAGGGCTGCGAGGGATCGTGCAGCGTAACCTCGCGCACCGAATTCTGTGGCGGCTCGTCGGTGAACGGCTCTTCCGGCTTGGGCGTGGTGGGAAGCTGGCCGAAATATTTTTCCACGATCGGGAAGACCTGCTCGGGATCGAGATCGCCGACCAGACCGATCACCATGTTGCTGGGCACGTAATGCCGCTTGAAGAACTCGGCCGCATCGGTAGCGGAAAAGCTTTGCAGATCGGAAGCATAACCGATGGTGGGCCGATGGTAGGGGTTCGCCATGAAGGCCGTGCCCAGAAACTGCTCGACCAGTCGTCCCGTTGGCCGGCTGTCGGTGCGCATGCGGCGCTCTTCCATCACCACGTTGCGCTCCTTGTAGAACTCGCGCATCACCGGATGCATCAACCGGTCTGACTCCAGCGCCGCCCACAGCTCGATCATGTTCGACGGCATCGAGTACATGTAGGCGGTTTCGTCGTAGTTGGTGAACGCGTTGACGCCCACGCCACCGTGGCTCTCCACGATCTCGCCGAATTGGTTCTGCACGACGTACTTGTCGGGCGTCCTTGATGGCCTGCTCCCAGGCGGCTTTTCAACTGCGCCAGCTTCTGCGGATCCTGGCCCACGCGCTTGATGCGCTCGGCTTCATATGCCGCATAGGTCTGCTCAACCTTTTCCAGCGCGGGCTTCTCGGCGGCGTAGTCAGTGGTGCCGATGTCGGGCGTGCCCTTGAAGGCCATGTGCTCCATCATGTGCGCCAGGCCAGTCTCGTTGCGAGGGTCCTGCGCGGAGCCTGCATCAACCAGGGTGAAGAACGAAAATACCGGGGCTTCGGGCCGCCGCCAGAGGACGACGGTCAAGCCGTTGGGCAGGGTCTTCACCGAGACGCGCTTTTCGTATGACGACAGGTCCTGCGCCGCCAGCGGCAAGGCGGCCAGCAGCAGGAGCAGGCAAGTCAATTTGGCAAACCAGCACTTCATCGTGCCTCCATGAGGGCAGACGTGAGTATGCATAACTTAAAAAGTTACAGATAAGGACGCGCAAGTCAAACGGAGGAGAGCAGGAGCCACGTCTCAATGGGCTTTGAAAGGGCACGGCTTTCAGCCGTGCCGATACGTGGGCGCAGAGGAGTAAGGTTTAGCTCTGAGTGGAACTCGCACTTTGTCTCAACACCGAATCCCTCAACGGCTATTGATTCCTGCAAAAGAAATGTCCGCAAGACGGTGGAAGGGCACGGCTTCAGCCGTGCCGAAACCACGCAATAAAGAGCGGGCTTTAGCCCCGGCCAACCGTGGCTGAAGCCGTTCCCAGCACCGACCAATTTCGCCGGGCTAAAGCCCGGCTCTTCCACCGCTGACAGGACATTTCTTTTGCAGCTATCAATAAATCCGCGAATTGGCTTCGGCTTACGGCACGGCTGAAGCCGTGCCCCTTCAAAGCCTCTGACTCTCGCGAATAATCGACCTTCGCTGCTGTTGCATACTTGCTCGTCCAACCTGCATCATTTCTGTGCAGTGCGAGCGAGGAGACGATGGCCAAAGAGACCGTAGTTGACATCGAGGGGAAGCACCTGAAGCTTTCGAACCTCGACAAGGTTCTATATCCCGAAGCTGGATTTACCAAGGGGCAGGTGATCGACTATTACGTGCGCATTGCACCGGTGCTGCTGCCGCACTTGCGCGGGCGGCCGCTAACCATGAAGCGCTATCCCAATGGCGTGAGTGGTCCGTTTTTCTACGAGAAGAATTGTCCCGAGCATCGTCCCGAGTGGGTGCAGACGGCGCGTGTCTGGAGCTCTGGCAACAACAAGTGGATGAACTACTGCCTGGCCGAGGACCTGCCGACCCTGGTGTGGGCGGCGAACCTCGCCGACCTGGAGTTGCACACCAGCTTGTCGCTGGGCAAAGAGATTTTGCGGCCGACGTTCCTGGTCTTCGATCTCGACCCCGGTCCGCCAGCCAATATCGTGCAGTGTTGCCAGGTCGGCGTGTGGGTGCGCGATATCTTCGCCAAATTACAGTTGCAAAGTTTCGCGAAGACCTCAGGATCGAAAGGTCTGCAGATTTATGTTCCAGTGAACACCGCCAGTTACTTACGACCAGACCAAGCCCTTTGCCCATGAGCTGGCACGCATGCTGGAGCGGCTGCATCCAGACTTGGTCGTCTCCGACATGAAGAAAGCGCTGCGCACTGGCAAAGTGTTGGTGGACTGGAGCCAGAACGACGATCACAAGACGACGGTGTGCGTGTACTCGTTGCGCGCCAAAGAGCGGCCGGCGGTGTCCACGCCGGTGAAGTGGGAGGAAGTTGAGAGCTGCCTGAAGAAGGGCGACGCGAACTTGCTGGTGTTTGAGTCGGATGAGGTGCTGGCCCGCGCCAAGAAATACGGGGACCTGTTCGAGCTGGTGCTGAAGTTGAAGCAGAAGATGCCAGCGGTGGAGAAGCTTCAACAATCGGAGGTGGGCGCGCCTGCGAAGTCTGCGCCGGCGACTAAGCGCGCAGCTGCGCCTCCGATTCCGGGCAGGAAAGCCGCGGTGACGCGTGCGAAGAGCAGAGGCGGCGCCACCAAGAAGGCGTCTTCCAAGCGCAAACGGGTGTGATATTGTTTCCAGCGCAATGAGTCCAAAAAGAGACGAAAAAGACGATGCCGTTGTGGCCGTGGAGCCGGTCGGCGCGACTCCGGCTCCCAGCACTTCGAGTCTCCCGCTCTACGTGGGCACCTCGGGATGGGCGTACACCATCTGGAAGCCTGACTTTTACCCGAAGGAAGTTTCGTCAAAAAACTTTCTGAAGTATTACGCGACGCAGCTCACTGCGGTGGAGGTGAACTACACCTTCCGCCGACATTTGTCGGAGAAGGCTGCGTCCGGATGGATGGCCGATGTCGGGCCGAATTTTCGCTTTGCGCTGAAGGCCAACCAGTACATCACCCACATTCGCCGGCTGCAGAACGTCGAAGAGGCAATGCAGCGATTTCTTCCCACGCTGCAGCCGCTGGGCACGCAACTGGGGCCGGTGCTGTTCCAGTTGCCACCGACGGCCAAGGCGGATGCCACAGTGCTGCGGGATTTTCTGGCGTTGTTGCCCACCAACTTCAAGGCTGCGTTTGAATTCCGTCACCAATCGTGGTTTAGCGACGAGATCTACCAAGCGCTGCAGGATCGCAATGCGACGTTGTGCGTCGCCGAAACCGAGAAGCTCAAAACGCCCGAGATCCGCACCGCCAGCTACATTTATTTTCGATTTCGCCAGCCCAGCTACTCGGCTGACGATCTGAAGAAGCTGGTCGATCGGGTGGGACGCTGCGTTGCCGATGGGCTGGAGACGTACGCGTTCTTCAAGCACGAAGAAGATCCGCGCAGCCCGCACAATGCGGTTGAGGTGCTGAGGAGCGTGCGGCAAAAGGTGGGTTGGGGGACAGCGTGACCCGCCCGTTTCGGAAAAGCAATTACCACGGAGAACACGGAGGGCACGGAATTCTTGTTTCAATGGAATTTTCTCCGTGATCTCAGTGCCTCCGTGGTGAATGATTTTCTCCCGTCCTGAACCTTGCTTGTTATTCCCGCACGGGCCGCGTGCGCTCATACTCATCTCGTGCAGAGTGTCGATCCGAATCTGCGGCTGCTGAATTCCTTTCTCGACTATCTGAAGGTGGAGAAGGGATTAGCGCCGCTAAGCGTCGCGGCCTATGCTTCCGATCTCGATCAGTATTCGGAGTTCCTGTTGAAGCGCAAGCGCGCGCTGCGCGACGCGAGGCGCCAGGATGTGCGCGATTTTCTTAATGAGATGCTCTCGAATGGCGTGGACGGACGCAGCGTGGCGCGCAAGCTGTCGGCACTGCGGCATTTCTACAAGTACCTACTGCTTGATCGCTACATCACGGTTGACCCGACGCTGAATATTGATTCGCCGAGGCAATGGAAGGTGCTGCCGAAATCGCTGGCCGCCGATGAAGTGGAGAGCGTGTTGCAAGGGCCGCCTCGCGCCAAGGATGATCGCCGGTCGCAAGCGCTCACCGGCCGTGACCGGGCGATGCTGGAGGTTTTCTATGCCGGCGCATTGCGGGTGTCCGAGGTCATCAACCTGAAGCTCGAAGACCTGAAGCTGGAGTTGGGTTACGTCCTGGTGCGAGGAAAAGGTGATAAGGAGCGCATCGTCCCGCTGGGACGGGCGGCGCAGCAAGTTGTGCAGCAATATTTGCAGGACGCGCGCCCAGTGCTGGCGGCGGAGAGGTCGTCGCCGTTTCTCTTCGTTGCAGGCGGGGCGCGGCCGATTACGCGGCAGCGCGTATGGCAGGTGGTGAACGATGCATCGGCACAATCGGCGCGGCATGCCAGCCCGCACATGCTGCGACACAGTTGCGCGACGCACATGGTGGAAAACGGCGCCGACCTGCGCACGGTGCAGACCATCCTCGGACACGCCGACATTTCGACGACGCAGGTTTATACGCATCTGGCGCTGGACAGGCTGAATCGCGTGTACAAGGAGCATCATCCGCGGGGCAAATCGCCGACTAAAGTCGGCTCGGGATCAGAAAAATAGAGGGGCTAAACGGCGCACCTGAAGGTGCGCCCCTTCAAAGCATAATGCCGAAGCGAAGCACCATCGTCGAGAGAGCTGTGGCGCAGTTCATTCGTTCGCTGCAGGAGCGCAATGCTTCGCCGCACACCATCAAGGCATACCGCACCGACTTGGCGCAATTTGCAGAGTACGTTGGCCCGCAGAGATGGACCGACATTGATCACGTTCTGATTCGCGGGTATCTCTCCAGCCTGTACGAGCGCGGACTGAGCAAGACGTCGGTGGCGCGCGCGCTGGCGGCGTTGCGATCACTGTACAAGTGGTTGGCGCAGGAGGGCGAGGTTGAGCAGAATCCGGCAGCCCTGGTTGCCACCCCGAGGCTGCCGAAAAAACTGCCGCGCGTGCCCACCATCGAAGAGGTGAACACGGTGCTCGATTCGGCCATACCCGAGTGTTCGGCGTTCACCGAACGCGATCAGGCGATTCTGGAATTGTTGTACGGCTGCGGCATACGTAACTCGGAACTTATCGGCATCAACGTTGACGATATCCGGTGGTCCAATGAACTGGTTCTGGTGCGAGGCAAGGGCCGCAAGGAAAGATTTGTTCCGTTCGGCGACTCGGCGAAGGCGGCGGTGCAGGCTTACCTACCGGCGCGACAGCGCGTGCTGGGCGAAACCAAACGCACGACCGAGCGAGCCTTGCTGATCAACCTGCGCGGATCGCGGCTGACCACACGCAGCGTGGGCCGTATCGTGAAGCAGATTGCCGTGGCGCGTGGACTCTCGCCGGACGTGCATCCGCACACGCTACGCCATGCGTTCGGCACGCACATGCTGGAGGAAGGCGCCGACCTGCGCGCCATCCAGGAGATGCTGGGCCATGAGCGGCTATCGACCACCCAGCGTTACACGCAGCTCACCGTCAAACACGTGATGGAGGTTTACGACAGGACGCATCCGCATGCGAAGGGCGAGAGCTCCGTTGACTCATAGCCCGACCAGAGGCATGATGAACTGTGCTCCACACCGATCCGCGAACTACCCAAACTGGTTTGCAAACTACACTGATTGGCGCAGCCGCTGGTGCCACGGCGGCCTTCATTGTGAGTCTCTTAGCGAATAGATGGGGGCGTTGGAGACTTCATCGAAACTTGCACTTCGAACCTCAACCACGGATCGGAACCCGGGCCACCGCGCGAATCTACAACGGCTACATCTTTCCGCTGAACTGCGTCTACGCTTACATCACGATCGAACACGAATTATCTGACGTGCTTCCGCCCCGCCCCCCTTTTGAGGCCTACGTAACCCCGGACCACCTCTGCACGGTGCGGGAGGATCGACTCTGCTGGTCGACCACGATGCCTTCTCCCAATCCTCCGGTTGTCGACATATATCCCGGAGAACGGCAGGCTCTAGACATCGTCAATTTCGATCCGAACTGGATCGAGATTCCGTCTGAAAGTGGATGGGGAACCTTGCGCAAGAAGTCCCGAGTGTTTCTCAAAGCGAAGAAGTATCGCGCGACGATTAAGATTATAAGCAAGGACACCAAGGCGAAGGAATTCCCGATAGAGATCGATCCGGATAATGCGGGGAAACCTGTAGCCCTTCGGAACCGCTAGAACCGACATCCGTTTGTCGGAGGTCGCTTGGTTGAGGCCGCGTCCCTGAGAACATGAGATTGGCCATGGATGAGCAAAAGAGTAGGAGCGCGATAAATAGCAACATAGCGGACGAGCGAAGAAGGAGCGCCGACCACTTGAATCGCAGGTCTCTTTTTCGCTCCGCCCGTTCGGCGAGGGCAACATCTGATGGTCTCGACTCATGCGCTGGGCGGTTTCGAGCGCGGCGTCTGAGGGCGTTGAGGTGGTAGGACAAGCTGTCGGCCGACGTGTAGCGATGTGCTAGGGCCGCTAGTGCCGATAGTGTGGCGCTTCCAAATGCCAGCAGAAACAGCAGGGTAATTCGGCCAGGGATTGTCCTGGGTACTTGGGACAGTAGGTACACCTTGATCCAAACTGCAGACAACCCGGTCAGAACCAATAAGGCGAGACGCAGTAGCTCTGCCGAGTAGGCTTGATACCCGTCGTTGATTCTTAGGTCCAGCCCGAAGGCATCATGGTCCACCCTCACTTGCCCAAGTTTCAGCTTCTCTGTCACAACTTCAGTCATGCCGCGAAGTTTGCCACTTGTGACTCCCTGAGTCAATTGAATACGAAGCCGTTGCAGGTTGGGACCCATTCTGCAACGTTGCTGCTGCTTATTCATCAAGACCAAACTTAAACATAATCCCCTGCTGTCCCGTTCCCGTTCGGCACCACCAGACCGTATAATCAAGTTTTCCCTTTCCA
Organism: uncultured Acidobacteriaceae bacterium; assembly: GCA_963794545.1. GTDB lineage: Bacteria > Acidobacteriota > Terriglobia > Terriglobales > Acidobacteriaceae > Bog-257. Next base: position 1,220,668 of record CAWCEH010000002.1, on the reverse strand, counting down.
TGAGTTATCAGGTTCTGGCGCGCAAATACCGTCCACAAAAGTTCTCCGAGGTGATCGGGCAGGAGCACGTCACCCGCACGCTGAAGAATGCCATCGCGCAGGGACGCATTGCCCACGGCTACATCTTTAGCGGGCACCGCGGCATTGGCAAGACCACCATCGCGCGCATTCTGGCGATGGCGCTGAATTGCCGGTCGCAGGAGCATCCTGTGCCCGAGCCGTGCGGAGTCTGCGATTCGTGCGTCGAGATCCGCGCCGGCAACGCGGTGGACGTGATCGAGATTGACGCGGCCACCAACCGGGGCATCGACGAGATTCGCGAGTTGCGCGAGGCGGCGCGCTATCGCCCGGCGCGCGACCGCTTCAAGATTTATATTCTCGACGAGGCGCACCAGATCACCGACGCCGCCTTCAATGCGCTGCTGAAGACGCTGGAAGAGCCGCCCAGCCACATCATTTTCATGATGGCGACGACCCAGCCGGAGGACATTCCGCAGACCATCCGCTCGCGCTGCCAGCACTTCAGCTTTCACGCCGTGCGCTTCGACGACATCGTGCAGCAACTGCGCGACATCGCCAAGCAAGAGGGCATTGCCTACGACGATAACGCGCTGGCCATGCTGGCGGAGGTGGGCGACGGCTCCATGCGCGACGCGCTCAGCATCATGGACCAGGCGATCGCCTGTTGCGGGACCACGCTGAGTGGCGAGGTGGTGCGCGGACTGGTGGGAACGGTTTCCTCAGACGTGCTGGAAGATGTGATGGACGCGGTTGCGCGCAACTCCAGCGCGGACGTGTTGCGGGCCATCGACCGTCTGCTGGTGGAAGGACAAAGCGCGCAGCATTTTGCGCGGCAGATGTTGCGCTTCCTGCGGAACGTGATGGTGGCCAAGGTGGCCGGAAGCGATTCGCCGGTGCTACAGATTTCGTCGGATGAACGCGCCCGAGTGGCGCGCGTGGCCGAGCGCTTTAGCGAGGAAGACCTGGCGCGCTTCATGCAGATCATGCTGCGCACCCACAGCGATCTGGGCTACAAGCAGGAGCAGCGCTTCCATCTGGAATTGGGACTGCTGAAGCTAGTGCATGCCCAGCGTCTGTTGCCTCTGGAAGAATTGCTGAGTGGGGAAGCAGGGAAGACGGGTGCGACGGGATCGTCGTCGCGAGCGGGTGGCGCAACACCGCGGCAGGCGCCTTCTGCGGCGGCGCGAGCGAACTTGGCCTCTCGAGCCAGCGAGCCGGAGGATCCGTCGTCGCGGGCGCCCGCGGCGTCGCCGTTCACGCGGCCTTCGCCGTTCGAGGCAGATCGCAAGCGCAAGAGCGAACCAAAAGCGGAAGAGCAGGACTTCGCGACGCAGGCCGCTGCTTCCGTTCCGGTGCCGAGGTCGAGCGCACAGGCAGAAATCTCGGATGGCAACGCGCCGGCAGCGGTAGAGACTGGAATCGCGACGGCAGTTGCTGTCGAACCTGAGACCGATGCGCAACCAACGAGCAATGAGTTCTCGGTGGAGTCGGCGCGCGAGGTCGGTGCTGACCGCTCTTGAAGACGCGGGACAGCAGATGCTGGCGCACAACCTGGAAGAAGCGGAGTGGTCGATGCGGGGCATCGAGGTTTGCGTTACCGTCGCGATGTCGCAGGTGCTGATCGACGTGGCGCTGGGGCCGGAGCCGAAGCGCGTGATTCAGGCCGCCCTGAGCAAGGCCGCGGGCAGGCCGCTTAAGTTCAAGATGGTGAGCGGTGGCACGCAGGTCGCGTCGAAGCCGCCGGCGCCGCGTCCGACGAACGGCGCGGGAGCTCGGAGCCGGGCGGCGGCCGATCCCATCGTGCAGCGCATGCAGGAAAAGTTTGGCGCCGAGATTCGTACCGTGATCGATCATAAAGATCGCGGGTAAGATGGGAGAGTTCATGGGCGGATTCAATTTGCAGGAGATGCTGGCGCAAGCGCGGCAGCAGGCGGAGAAGCTGCAAGAAAAAATGCAGCAGGTTACGATTGAAGCGTCGTCAGGCGGCGGCAGCGTGACGGTGAGGATGACCGGTCAGAAGCAGTTGCTGAGCGTCGTCATTGAACCCGAGGTGGTGAAGTCGGGCGACATCGAGATGCTGCAGGACCTGGTGACTGCCGCGGTGAACGAGGCGTCGCGGAAAGTGGATGAGGCGCTGAAGTCCAGCTCTGGGCGGCATGTTCGGGGGGATGGGGCTGCCGGGGATGTGAAGGGCGCCCGGGAGTGCGCGTCGACCGGGAGTTTCGGCAGTCGGAGCCAGCAAGAGTTGAAGGGGCACGGCTTTAGCCGTGCCGCAAGAGTGTGGAGGGTTTGGGCTCTAGCGCCTGAGGGAAGTCGCACCTCACGCAAGAACGAGGTCCCTCAGTGGCTAAAGCCAAAATGTTAAGACAGCTTACGGCACGGCTGAAGCCGTGCCCCTTCGAAACCGTGAGATCCTCTTGAATAATCCAGATTGCGATTGCGCGCTGACCTGCCGTTTTTCGGGTTGTATATGGGCTTCGGCCCCTGAGGTCCCATGACACGATTTGCCGAGCCCATGGCTCGACTGATTGAAGAATTGAAGAAGCTGCCCGGGGTGGGCGGCAAGAGCGCGCAGCGCTTCGCGTTTTACATCCTGCGCTCGAGCGATGAAGACGCGCAGTTGCTTGCGGACGCCATTCGCGAGGTGAAAGCCAACCTGCGCCTGTGCTCCGTCTGCAACAACATCACCGACGTTGATCCCTGCACCTATTGCACCAGCGCCACGCGTAATCTGCGGCTGGTGTGCGTGGTGGAGGAGCCCACCAACATCGCCGCTATCGAGAAGACGCGCCACTACAACGGCGTTTACCACGTACTGCACGGCGCGCTGTCACCGCTGCATGGCATCGGTCCGGATCAGTTGCGCATCAGCAACCTGGTGAAGCGAGTGGAGTCGGGGGACGTGGACGAGTTGATCGTCGCGACCAATCCTACGGTGGAAGGGGAAGCCACCGCGACCTATCTTTCGCGGCTGTTCAAGTCGGCTTCGGTGAAGGTCACCCGCATCGCTACCGGCGTTCCTGTCGGCAGCGATATCGAGTATGCCGACGAGGTCACGATGCAGAAGGCGATGGAGGGGCGAAGGGAGTTGTAGGGAAGCCGCTGTTCGCCCTTCGCTCAGAAGAAGAACGTCCGAGCGCGCAGGTTGTCTGGCAGAAATAGGCGTCCTTCGACTCGTCGCTTTGCCCCTCGCTCAGGATGACAACGTAATATTTGAAGCTACTCCACGGCCGAATCATTTCTGCGGTCCGGTCGCCCGAAGTTTTGCGAAGTAGCTGTTGATCGCGTCGCCCCACTCCTTGCCTGCTGCGGCATCATCCTTGGCGAAATGCTGGACATGCTCGTTCGCTTCGGGCATGAGCGCGGTGCGTTCGTAGACGACCGTGACGCCTGTCTTCTGTGCGCTCTGGCGCGTCAGGTGAATGTCGATGAGCACGGCCATAGCGTCGTTCAGGACGTAGGCATATTGAATGTGTCCAGCCGCCAGATCGAGCGCCGTGTTGACCCATGCGCTGGTGAGCTGCCCATGCGTAACCTTAAACACCATGCCTGGCTGATCGTGCGCAGGGCTGGGATAGATGAATTGCGGACTCCAGCCCGCTGCCCATTTGCGCTCTTCGTTGGCGCCAAACAGCGGCGCGACCTGATCGAAGGGCGCGTCAACCGTGAAGCTGAATTCGGTGCGGGTGTGTAGCAGAGTTTCGGTGGAAGCTGCCGGCTCCTGAGCCGGAGCGATTGTGGTAGTGAGCAACATAACGGCCGCGATTGCTAGGTCCCGATTCATGGCTGGCCCTCCTTGAGCTTATGGCTGTCCGTGGCCTTGAGGGTGAGGCCATAGATTTTGCGAAGCTGCTCGATCTCCTTCAAGGTCGCGGGAGAAAAAGGCGCCTTACCCTCGAAGGCGTGCAGGACGATACCCTCCAGCAAATCGCCCAGCGTGAGGTCCTTCAGCTCGGCCAGGCCCTTGAGCACCTTGAGCAGGCGTTTCTCCATGCGGACGCCGGTTTGGACGCGTTGGACGACGATGGCGGCAGGGTGTTTTAGCATGGTAATAATGTACCAACGTACCAAGATAAATGCAATAAGAGCGGGGTGGTCCTGGCTATGTGCGGAAGATCGATGTGAACGGCTATTTTGCACCGGCTGGGACCGGGGTGGGCTGTCGCTGTATCCGGCCGCGCCCTGCCGTGTGATTGATACTCGTCAGATCGGCAGTGGTCAGCCGTTCAGCGGCACGCTGAGTCCGCCGGTGGATGTGGTGGACAGCGCGTGCGCTCCGCTAAGCACGGCGCAGGCGTGTGTATTCAACGCGACAGTGGCGCCTTTCGGTGCACTCGGCTATCTGATATTGTGGCAGAACGACCCACAGGATCAGCCGGTGGTTTCAACCTTGAATGCGCTGGATGGATGGATCACCGACAACATGGCGATCGCGCCCGCCAGCGACGGCAAGATCGACGCCAACGCGTCCGGGATTACTCAGCTGATACTCGACATCTCCAGCTAGTTCGCGCCGTAGGGCTCGGCGTTGGAGTCAAACTCTACGCCCTTGAGAGATCAGGTCGGCAAGGCTTTACGTGCCGCACAAAAAGGACCTACCCGGTCCTTCACCTTCTCCCATGGTTGAGTTGCTCGCGGCACACGATCGGCGAACTTATCGAGAAATGGGATGTTAGCTCGCCTTAACTGCGTGCCGAGGTGGGATTAGGAGCCCATATTGCTCCCTTCATCTCATTTTTTTAGCGTCCTGCGGCTTCGCCTATCCCATAGGAATCAATAGAGTTACCTGCTATATCCTGCACATTTTCCATGATGTTACTCGCACTTTTACCAGTTCCTGCCGGAGGGTAATTGCCGATAGCATTGGGTCAATCCCCCGGATAACCCCGGGGATAGCGCATCGTCCAACAACAGCTAGTGGGGCGATGGAAGTAGAAGGTTCAAATTTCAACTAACGCAAATGGAGAATGTTCAGTGAAAAATAGCAAGTGGATTTTGGTATTGGCACTCGTATCTCTGTGCAGCCTCGCCGCATTCGCGCAGGACTATCCGAAGTTCGAAGTGCCGGTAGGATTTTCGTTCGTTAACGTTCACCCCAATCAGGCGGCCCTCACCAGTTTCAACGTCTTCGGTGGCGGCGGCGGTTTTGTCTATAACGTTTCGCCGATCTTCGGCATCAAGGCCGATTTCATGGGCTACACCCAGGGTACCGGCCAGAGGTTGACTCAAGACGGGCAATTCCTGGGAAACGTAAGCGGCAACCTGTTCACCTATATGTTCGGACCGCAGATTAAGAAGCACTCCGGCAAGTTTCAGCCATTCGGAGAGGCCCTGTTTGGTGCCGCGCATACCAATCTCGATGCAAACATCTGCAAGTTAGAGAGTGGATGTGGCTCGGGCAGCGGTAACAACAACGGCTTCGCCATGGAGTTCGGCGGCGGCCTGGATATTCCAATCACCAAGACGCTTCAGTTCCGTCCCGTTGAAGTGGACTATGTGGGGACTCACTTCGGCTCCAATCACATCGCTGGCTACTCGGCGTGGCAGGCCAACTTCAAGTATGTCGCCGGTGTCAACTTCACATTTGGCGGCAAGTAAGCAGCTCGATCCCTTCTTTAACCTGAACGCACTGGCGTCACCTTCAGGGGTGGCGCCAGTTGCCTTTTCGGGCCTTCCCAGGATTGGTGGTATGGGTAGTGCGGGCCTTCAGGCCCGCGTATAGGGGCAGAAAGAAATCGCGCAAGCCGCTGAGGTCATCCGACCTCAGCGGCTTGCGCGGGGTGTTTGGCCGCGGTGAACGCCCTGAAGCGCCGCACGACCCGTGCAAACCGAAGATACCTACACCCTGACGTTGCTCTACTCCCCGGCAATGTCCACCAGAACCGTCGCGAGGACTGTCATTCCCGCTTCGGGCAACTTTCCTACCGCCTGGCTCGACTTTGTCCCTCCCCTACAGGCAAAATAGACGTAACCGTTCATAAGAGCGAACTTAGTGCCGCTTCACGGCAGGCGATGGACCGGTGTCAACCGCGCCCAAAGTGGTCCGCCGGAACGATCCGAGCGCGAGGGTTGCTGGGTCTCAGGCGCTGGACGCGCAATCCGTGAAGGCGTCGGGGGCGATGTGTGCGGCTCGACTAGCCGCAAGAAACGAGTGATGCTATGGAACGTAAACCCGCGGCACGATTGCTGATTGCAGACGATCACCGGCTCGTGGCAGATGCCTGCAAGAGTCTGCTTGAGCCAGAATTTCAAGTCGTCGGCGTGGTGACTGACGGCCGCACCCTGCTTAAGGTCGCCGCCACGCTAAGCCCGGACGTGATCATTCTGGACATTGGCATGCCCCACTTGAACGGCTTGGACGCAGCTGAGCAGATCAAGCATAAGATGCCCGCCGTTAAGCTGGTGTTCCTCACCATGAACATGGCTGCGGATGTTGCCGCGGAAGCCTTTCGTCGTGGCGCCTCGGCCTACGTCCTCAAACATTCCGCAGCGGAAGAACTGGTGATTGCCCTGCGCAAGGTGGTCCAGGGTGAATCCTACCTGTCTCCCCTGATCGCTCGCGAGACGGTCACCTTCTTGTTGAACCAGGGGAAGTCTTCCTCGGAAGAGAAGCGCATCACCAAGCGGCAGACCGAGATTCTGCAGTTGCTGGCCGAGGGCATGTCGATGAAAGAAGTGGCCAATGTGCTCGACCTCAAACCGGGAACAGTTGCCTTCCACAAATATCGGATGATGGAAACTCTGGGCGTCAAGACCAACGCGGAGCTGCTCGAGTACGCCATCAAGCGGCAGATGACGACCTCCTCCGCGTAGATTCGTTCTCACACGTTGACATCAGAATTAAAGGGTCGCTGCGGCGTTCTTGGGGGCGATTAGGCGCGCCTTGCGGTCGCCTGCGTCAGGCCGTCGTGGCGGTCTAAGTTAAAGGAAAGCGTTGGCCGGGCCGTACTTGACATCCGAAGCTAAGTCCATTTTGAAAGTGAATGCTTTTCTTGTGAACTAAGGCCAACTGCCCCCTTTTTTCACCACTGTCTCAACCACATGCTTTTGGTGTTGCTAAGGGATTATTGTTTGCTCTCATGTGCAACTTTTTGCACAGCTACCAAGCTAGGACGAGAAAAAGGTCATTTAAGTAACTGGTTCCTATGCCTAGCCCCTGCCAAGTTTTGGCATTCTAAATGCAAATATATTACCCGAAGTCCTAGCAACTGGGCCCCTACGGACCTGGCACCAGGTCACCTCGCAAAAGTCGATTGGGAGGACAACTTGAAGCTAACTCGTGTAGGTTTCTTGCTATTGGCCGTCTTGGCCGCTACTTCGCTACCGGCGTTCGCGGATGGATGCATCCCGTACTGCAACGTCGGTACCATCGCCCCGACCAACGTCTTTACCGCGGACTCGACCGGCGACATCACTGGATACTTCATTCAGGGTGGCGCAGCCAGTGGTGGCGGGGCCGCCGATCTCGATTTCGTTCGCATGCTGGATATCACGACCGGCACGATGAGCCCGTGGCTATTCAACAATCAGACCTCGCTGCCCGGCGACACCGCCGATTTTGGTTTCGCGAATGTGGGCGACACCCTGGTGTTTGAGCTTGAGAATATATCGCTCGGTGGCATCATCCTCGCCTCCGACCCCAGCTATAGCGAGGACGGCGTTAATCACGCCTATGCCACGCATTTTAGCGGCGGCATACTCAACGGTGCCTTGATTCCGGCCGGAACCTACGTGGGTATGGAAGACCTGCCGAACGGCGAATCTGACTGGAACTACAACGATGACTCCTTCGTTTTTGTTGGAGTCACATCGAGTCCCGCACCAGAGCCTGGCACTCTTGTCCTGTTCGGTTCCGGGATCCTAGGGTTAGCGGGCATAGCGCGCCGCAAGCTCTATCGGTAGCCTGCCTTTGAATTTGTCCCGAAAAGCCGGAGGTGTGACCTCCGGCTTTCCGCTTCTGGGCTGCGATTTCCCTCTCCTGCGAATCTGTCCTGAATACGGACGTGTCGTCCTAGACTCCCACCTCGCATTTTCGGGGTACAGAACAAGCATTTTTGCCAGTAGTCATACGGGCAGCGGACGCATAGCCTGATGATTACGGAATGGCCCAACCCTCGGTGGGCGACACTTGCCGTGGAGAGGAGCTGGTCGTGCCCCCTGTGCGGGTCCTAATCGCCGATGATTCCCCTGCAGTTCTGGAGAATGTCGTAGAGATGCTGCGGGAAGACTTCGTGGTCGCGGCCGCGGTGCCAAACGGCTGCTCGGTGGTGCAGGAAGTCGCGAAACTCAATCCCGACGTGGTTGTGCTGGACATCTCGTTGGGCGACATCACCGGATTCGAGGTAGCCAGGCGGTTGCGAGAGATGAATTGTCCCGCCAGAATCGTGTTTCTGACGGTTCACGAAAGTGCGGATTTCGTCCGCGCCGCGGTCGAGCTCGGCGTCTCCGGTTACGTGTTCAAGTCTCGGGCATCCTTGGATTTAGCCGACGCCATCAAGGCCGCATCCCGTGGCGAAGAGTTCCTCCCCGCCGGATACCGTTAGTCCTACCCCTCCGTTTCTCTGGCAACTTTTCAATCCCTCCCTAACAAAGTTGATAGTTCCGTCCACCGTCCTCTTCCGTTAGCGTAGGGTGCAGCATCAGTCGTCCAGGCGAAGAGAATTGCTGAGAGAAATCGCTCTCTGACGTAATATAGATGCTGCAAAAACTCTCCTCCAAGGGTTTCAGTTGTGGGTTTATGGGGTCGACGTACCCTCGAGCCGCGAACAGATCGCTCTCAAAGAAGGTTTCGCTCATGACATGCAGCGTGAAAATCAATAGCCTGGTCAATACCGCTAGGGCTGTATCTCTCCTCTCCGCTTTGACTCTGTTGTTAGCAGTCGCGACCGCAGCCCAGGACCAGGGATGGCCTCGCACGATTACCAAGCCAGGCGGAACGGTGGTGCTTTACCAGCCACAGGTTGACTCCTGGACCAACTACCAGCAGGTTGACGCACGCATGGCGTTCACCCTGACCCCAAACGGCGGCAAGAGCCATGTCGGAGTGGTGACCGTTAGCTTGAAGTCCGCCATCAATATGGACGCGCATACCGTCTTTCTCAGCGATCCTCAGGTCACCAGCGTCGCCTTTCCCGGGCTTGATGCGGCGACCACCGCGCAGATGGATCAACTGGTGAAGACCTTTTTCAATCCAGCGGCCACCATGACCATTTCGCTCGACCGCCTGGTGGCGAGCGTGAAGAAGGACAAGATCCCGGCCGCAGCGCCCGTCAAGAACGATCCTCCAACCATCTTCATCAGCATGAAGCCCGCGATCCTCCTTCTGGTGAATGGAGAACCCACAACCGCGCCCATCGCAAATTCCAATTTACAGTTCGTCGTGAATGCCAACTGGCCGTTGTTCGTCGAGCAGGGGAAATCGACCTATTACCTGTTCGATGGTAAAGGCTGGCTCCTCAGCGCCAGTCTGGGAGGAACTTGGACACCGACGAGCAAGTTGCCCAAGCAGATGTCGAAGGTGCCGGAGAATGCGAACTTCACCACCCTGAAGGGATTCATCCCTCCGCCGCCCGGTAGCGCAGCCAGCTTCCCGATGGTGTATTACAGCGCCACTCCGGCGGAGATTGTTGTCTTTGGCGGAGCGCCGCAGTGGGCTCCGATACCCGGCACTCAACTGTCCTATGCGTCGAACACCGAGAGCACGGTCTTTAAGTACGCGTCGACGGGCGCTTATTACTACCTGACCTCGGGCCGCTGGTTCACCACCACGAAACCGGTGCTCGGCCCGTGGACGTTTGCCACCGATAGCCTGCCCGCTGATTTTGCGAAGATCCCTCCCAGCAGTCCTGCGGGAAAGGTCTTGGCATCCGTGCCTGGAACACCCGAAGCGGAAGACGCGGTGCTGATCGCCCAGATTCCGACGACCGCGACCGTGGCTTCCTCGGCAGCCAATGAGGTCAAGGTTTCTTACGTAGGTCAGCCACAGTTCCAGCCGATCGAAGGAACCACGATGCAGTACGCGGTCAACACCCCGAACAAGGTGATTCAGGTCGGCACCGAGTACTACTTGTGCTATCAAGGCGTGTGGTTCGTTTCCTTTAGTCCGCAGGGTCCGTGGCAGGTGGCGCAGACGGTTCCGCAGGTGATCTACACCATTCCGCCAAGTTCACCGGTGTACAACGTCATTTACGTGACCCAAGTGCCCGCATCCGACGGCTACGTGACGTCCACCTATACCGCTGGGTATATGGGAATGTTCGTCGCCGGTGCCACGGTCGGCGCGATCGTGGCCTGCGGCACTGGCTATTACTATCCACCCTACATGTATGGCGGATTCTATTACCCCTACGCAGCTACCTACGGCTATCACACCTACAATCCCTATACCGGAGCCTACGGCTATGGAGGCGCGGCTTACGGACCATACGGCAGCGCTCACTGGGGCACGTCTTACAATCCGAATACCGGGACGTACGCTCGTGGCGCAACCGCATCTACTGCGTACGGCAGCCGCAGCGTGGGTGAAGCTTACAACCCCTACACCGGAGCCTATGGCGCGACCCGTCAGGGTTCGAACGCCTATGGATCGTGGGGACAATCCGTTGTCAGCAAGAACGGCAATACGGCCTATACCCAGCATGCGAGCAATGCGTATGGTTCGGTCGCGACTGCGCAAACCTCCGCCGGCGGGAAGGCTGGGGCCAGCAGCACGGCTTATGGCAACACTGCTGTCGGCAAAACGTCCAGCGGCGACATGTATGCCGGCCACGACGGCAACGTTTACAAGAACACTGGTTCCGGCTGGCAGAAGTATGACAACGGCAGTTGGAACGATGTGCAGAAACCGACCACAACTTCAGCCCAGAGCTACAATCAGCCACATCCCGCGAGCACGAATCCCAACTACTCGGCTGATCAGCAGAAGGCGCAGAGCTATAACCAGCAGCGTTCATCGGGAAGCAGCGCGTACAAGCCGAGTGGCGGATCCTCCTATGGAGACTTGAACCAGGAGGCCCAGAACCGCGAACGAGGCGCAGAACAAAGCCAGCGCTTCTCGCAGTACCAGCGCTCCGGTGGCTGGGGTGGCGGAGGCGATCGTTGGGGTGGTGGAGGCGGATTCAGTCGCGGCGGCGGTGGATTCGGCGGCCGGCGATAGTTGCCATTCCGGTAGTCCGGACCTTGAGGTCCGCGTTCAAGACGTTTGGTTTTTCACTTTGAGTCGGCTCAGACACAGCGGGAAAACTCGATTGCACTTGCTTTGAAGGGGCGCGGCTTCGGCCGGGCCGCGAAGGTCGTCCCCCTATTTTTGTCATCCCGAACCGACTTCAGTCGGTGAGGGATCTGCGGTTCGGCCTTTTCCGCGGTGCCTGAACGCGCATTTTCAACTCGAACCATATCCAGCTCCGCGGAGGACTACATGAATTTCCGAAACTGCTCACGCGCCTTCCAGCTATTCGTACTTGTCCTCCTCGTCTCCGTCGGCGCACAGGCACAAAAGGTCAACGTCAGTTACGACAAGACTATCGACTTTTCCAAGTTCAAAACCTACGCCTGGGCGCCGCTCGGAGCGGTTGGCCATCCCATGCTGGCCGCTGACGTTGTCGGCGCCATCGACGAACAAATGAAGGCCAAGGGGCTTCAGCTAACCGCCGACAATCCTGACCTCGTCATCCATCTCTATGGCTCCATCGATCAGGAGAGCAGCATGACCTCCAACGATCCGCTCTACATGGCGACGGGCGGCATTCCGCCGTTCGATCCCAGCGCCTTTGGACCTGCGCTGGCTGGAACCTGGGGCAACACGACCATCACCATCCACGCGGGGCAGTTGGTGGTTGATATCCTCGATGTGAGCGCCAAGCGGCTGGTATGGCGCGGCATGGCAAAGGACAACCTGAGCGCCAACGATCCTAAGAAGCTGGAGAGCCAGGTCAACAATGCTATCGACAAGATGTTCAAGCAGTACCCCACCGGCAAGGGCTAGGGGGAACAGAACAGGTCGAGGCTTGGGTAGTACCGGACTTAGAGCGGGCATCCGGCTCGGGTAGTGCAGTGGAGGAAGTGTGAGTTCGGGTGGTGCGGCGAGGCGGGAGGCCGCGCTCGGGTAGTGTGGCGCTCCAGCTCAGCGCTTTGAAGGGGCACGGCTTCAGCCGCGCCGTAACCTGCTGTCATTAACGATGGCTTTAGCCACTGAGGGACCTCGGTTTTGAGACGCGGTGCGAGTTCCCTCAGAGGCTGAAGCCCAACTCTCTGCGCTCATAAGGGCGCGGCTGAAGCCGCGCCCCTTCAAGGCGTGCTGTCTTCTTCTGCTGAAACGCGCGTGAACCGTCGCACTACCCGAACGTCGCCCAGGCTCTATTTTCCATACCGCTCCGCCCCGCCGCTGATGTAACTTAATCTTTGAGCACGGGGGCCCCGCATGATCCGCCTGATCCGCGACCTAGTCCGACCCTACCGCGGCACCCTGATAATCATTCTGCTCGCCATGATGGTCGAAACCGCGATGAGCCTGGCGGCGCCGTGGCCGCTGAAGGTCATCATCGACAACGTCGTTGGCAGCCACAAACTGCCGCATTGGCTCGACCAGATGGTCCGGCCCATGCTGGAGGGTGGTGGCAAATTGCAGGTTGCCGGCCTGGCGGCGCTCGCCGTAGTTGTCATTGCGCTGCTGGGCGCGCTTGCCACCTACATCGACAACTACTACACCGAGAGCGTAGGGCAATGGGTGGCCAACGATCTCCGCCTGCGCACCTACCATCATCTGCAGCGCCTATCACTCGGCTACTACGACACCCATCAAACCGGCACACTTCTCAGCACCATCACCACTGACATCCAGACGATCCAGGGCTTTGCCTCGTCCTCCACCCTCAACATCTTCGTAGATCTGCTGACCATCGTCAGCATGCTCGGTCTGATGTTCTGGCTCAACTGGGATTTCACCCTGATCGCCGTGGGGGTCACGCCATTTCTGCTGTTCTTCGTGTCGCGCTTCAAGAAGGCCGTCAAAAAAGCGACGCACGAAGTCCGTAAGGAACAAAGCCAAATCGTCGCCGTGGTACAGCAAGGTCTGGAGTCCATGCAGGTGGTGAAGGCTTTCGGGCGCCAGGACCTAGAGGAGGAACATCTCGCCGAGGTAAGCCACGCGACCGTGAATGCCGCGCTCGCCGCCCGGCGAGTGAAATCCATGCTCTCGCCGGTCGTGACCGTTACGGTGGCGCTTTGTACGGCGATCGTTTTGTGGCGCGGCGCACACCTCATCCTGATAGGAGCGATGACGGTCGGCGCTCTGACCGTGTATCTGTCATACCTGACCAAGTTCTTCAAGCCTGTGAAAGATCTGGCCACCACCACCAACGCGATTGCCCAGGCCGCTGTCGGGGTTGATCGTATTCGCGCCATTCTCGACACCGACGACGTTATTCCCGAGCGCTCCGACGCGATCGAGCCGGCAGCCATCAAGGGCGAGATCACCTTCGAGCATATTGCCTTTGCTTATGCGGCTGACACCCCGGTGCTCAAGGATGTCAGCTTTACCATCAAGCCCGGTCAAATGGTCGGAGTGGTGGGCCCGACCGGAAGCGGAAAATCCACCGTGGTCAGCTTAATCCCGCGCTTCTACGATCCAACGTCAGGTGTCGTGAAGATTGACGGCCGCGATGTGCGCGAATACAAGATTCAACCGTTACGAGATCAAATCGGCTACGTCTTACAAGACACCGTGCTATTTCGCGGAACCATAGGGGACAACATCGCCTTTGGAAGTCCCAAAGCAACCAAAGAGGAAATTGCCGCAGCCGCCAAACTGGCCAACGCGGATGAGTTCATCGCGCGCATGCCGCAAGGCTATGACACCATGGTCGGCGACCGCGGATTGACTCTCTCCGGAGGTCAACGCCAGCGCATTGGCATTGCCCGTGTGATGGTTCGCAACAGTCCGATCCTGTTGCTCGACGAGCCCACCGCCGCTCTCGACAGCGAATCGGAACGGAGCGTGATTGAAGCGCTGGAGAGATTGATGAAGGGCCGTACCGTAGTCACCATCGCGCACCGTCTAAGCACCATTCGCGATGCCGACCTGATCATCGTGATTGCCGGAGGTGTGGTCGCCGAGTCGGGGAACCATGACGAGCTCATGGCTCGAAACGGAATCTATGCCAATCTTCATCGTACGCAGTTTGAAGACGCAGCCTCGGCAAAAAGCGGTGCATAAGCGACAATTCAACCTGGATTATTTGTCTGTTTAGAATGGTGAAGCCGTGCCCCTTCAAAGCGTGAGATCCTTATGAATAGTGCCGGTTAACGCGAACGTCACAAGCGGTTCTGGTCTGCCTGTGATGTGTTTAACCACGCAGGCTCGGAGATCACGCAGAAAACTCGATTCAAAACCCTCCGTGTCCGTGGTGAAATGTTTTTTGTGACGTGGCGACGAAATTACCGCCGCTGACCATTGATGGAAGGTTAAACCATATGTCCCGGTCCTTGATCGTATTACCTGACGATTCCGCCAAGCCAATCCTCGACGCGATCAACAGCGCGTCCAAATCGCTGCGCATCAAGATGTTTGTCTTCTCCGATCCGACTCTGCTGCAAGCCGTCATCGCGGCGCATCAGCGGGGCGTGAAAGTGCGCATCATGCTCAACCCCGCTCGCCGCAGTGGAGAGGCCGAAAACGAGGATTCCAGGAAACAGCTCACCGCCGCCGGAGTCGAGGTCATCGACAGCAATCCGGCCTTCGACCTCACCCACGAAAAGTCGATGATTGTCGACGATGAAATGGCATTTGTAAAATCGCTGAACTGGCAGACGAGGAACCTGACGGAGACCCGCGACTATGCCGTGGTCACTGCGCATAGCCACGAAGTCAAAGAGATCAGCGATTGCTTCGAGGCCGATTGGAGCCGTCAGTCATTCGATCCCGGAGAGCATTCGCACCTGATCTGGTGTGTCGGCAATGGGCGGCAGCGCATCGGCCAGTTTATCGACGAGGCCAAGCATTCCCTGTGGTTGCAGAACGAGCGCTATCAGGATCCGGTCATCATTGAGCGCCTGGTGCGGGCCAACCGCCGGGGCGTGAAAGTTCATCTCATGGCTCGGCCGCCGCATAAGCTGAAGAAGGAAAAACTGATCGAAGGTGTTGGCGGCCTGCGCATCCTCGACGACGTGGGTGTCAAGGTGCACAAGCTGAAAGGGCTGAAGCTTCACGCCAAGCTGCTCTTCGCCGACGGCGTGCGAGCGATTATCGGTTCCATCAACATCGCTCCGGGTAGTTTCGACAGTCGGCGCGAGCTCGCCATCGAAGTGCGGGACGACGACATCGTGGAGCGGCTTCACGATGTCGTCCATCACGACTGGGAAAACTCGCACCCGCTCGATCTGTCCGACGAGGGCCTGATGGCCGAACTCGAAGAGCAAGACGATAACGTCGTCGAGGACCTGGCGCTGAACGGTAAGAAAGCCAAAGGTGCGAAGGGGAAAAGCTGAGGGGTTGACTAGAGCGTGTTTCAAAAACGGTCTTTGAAAGGGCACGGCTTCAGCCGTGCCGTTCCGCGCCGCATAAAACCCGGGCTTTAGCCCCTGAGGGCACAAGCTCCGTCCCTTAGGGCGATTTTTGAAACACGCTCTAATATGTTTGGTCCTCTTGGCATCAGCGACGTCTTCGACGACCTGGCGCTGAACGGTAAGAATGGTAAGAAGGCCAAAGGGACAAAAGGGAAGAGCTGAGGGTTTGTTTAATATGTTCGTTGCCCCTACCATCAGCATGACGCAAATTCAGCACCGTAGGTGCGGCTCAGTTTAGCCCAGCACGCAGCCGCAGCCGGGACCCCCGATTCGCGCCGCTTTTGCGCGAATTGGGGTGGGAAGGCGGAGTGCTGGGTAGGCGGGAAATAGATCCGAAGTCCCGTAGGGACGGCAGACATTTCACGCACGCTTTTGTAGATCAATATCAACAACAGAAAGGAAAATATCCATGGCTGACGACACCAAGAAATGCGCCCACTCGATGTGCAAATGTGTAGTCTCCGAAAACGAAAAATACTGCAGCACCTACTGCAAAGACGCGCAGGGCGAAAAGGAAATTGAAATCCAGTGCGACTGCAAGCACGCCCCTTGCGCGTTGGACTAGGCGCTGTCGGCGAAGACAATTCTTCACCACAGAGACACAGATCACTGAAGGGGCGCGCCATCAGGCGCGCCGTAACACCCTTGTAGGCTACTGGCTTAGCCATCGAGGGAACCCAGGGTGCCCCATCCTTTCGCCGCCTTTGCGAAAGGGTGGGATCGCCCACTCCTCGCCACTTCCCCCGCCCTCCCTGTACCATTACCTTGCACTCACTTATCACGGAGGACGTCATGATACCTGCACTCGCAGAGTTGGAACCCAAACCGGTTTGGAAGCATTTTGACGCGCTCGCCGCCATTCCTCGCGCCTCCACCAAGGAGGCCGCCGCGCGCGAGTACGTGCTGGCCCAGGCTGCTCGCCTCGGTCTCGAGGTCGTACAGGACAAGGCCGGCAACATCGTTGTCCGCAAGCCCGCGCATAAGGGTCGCGAGGGCGCGACCATGGCCCTGTTGCAGGGCCACCTCGACATGGTTTGCGAGAAGAACGAAGGCACGGCCCACAACTTTGACACCGATCCCATCAAAGTTGTGCGCGATGGCGACTGGCTGAAGGCCGACGGAACCACCTTGGGCTCCGACAATGGCGTGGGTGTGGCGGCTGCTCTCGCCGTGATGGAGAGCACCGACATTGCTCACGGTCCGCTGGAGTTCGTCTTCACCATCGACGAAGAAACCGGTCTCACCGGCGCCGCGGAATTCCAAGGAGGCGTGCTCAAGTCCAGTTACTTTCTGAACCTCGACAATGAAGAGAAGGGAACTCTTTGCATCGGCTGTGCGGGTGGCATCAAGACGACGGCCCGCCGCAAGGTCACGCTTCGCCCGGCGAGTGCTGGCGCCGGTTGGCGCATCAAGGTGTCCGGCCTGAAGGGCGGACACTCAGGCGTTGATATTCATCAAGGCCGCGGAAACGCGCTGCGGATTTTAGGTGGGGTACTGCAGAAGGCGCTCGACGGTCTGCCCGTTGAGATCGCCGACATCAAAGGTGGAAGCGCGCAAAACGCAATTCCTCGCGAGGCGTCGGCCATCGTCGTGCTGGACGCGTCGAAGGAAAAAGAACTGAAGTCCCTGGTTGCGACCGCTGAGGATGAATACAAGGCCGACCTGGGCAGCTACGACGCCGATTTGCAGATCACCGCCGAGAAAGCCGACCGGCCGGAAAAAGTCATCGACGCCGCTGACGCAAAGGCAGCAGTCGCCCTGTCAGTCACCATGCCGCACGGTGTTCTGGCGATGAGCCCTGACGTTCCCGGACTGGTGCAGAACTCCACCAACCTCGCCATCATCACCACCAACGGCGACGTCATCGAGATCGTCACCAGCCAGCGCAGCGCCATCGAGGCCAGCAAGCAAGCGGCCGCCCGCATGGTCGCCACCGCATGTCGTCTGGCGGGATTCGATGTCGAGCATCACGGCAGCTATCCCGGATGGAAGCCTGAGCCCGCCAGCGATATCGTGCGCAAACTCCAGGCCGTACACAAAGACCTCTTCGGCGAGCCCGCCAAGCTGATCGCCATGCACGCCGGCCTGGAGTGCGGCGTGATCGGCGAAAAATATCCCGGCATGCAGATGGTGTCGTTTGGTCCAACCATCGTCGATCCCCACAGCCCCAACGAGCGCGTCCAGATCTCCTCGGTCGAGAGCTTCTGGAAGTACCTCAAGGCGGTGCTGGAAGGGATTTGAGGTGGGAGTTACAGCAGCTCTCATGTCGTATGGCTGAAAGCCAATCCGCATTGTGGTGGCTAAGCCGCTTGTTTCCAGGGTTGGCCGCTACGGAATGGGCGGGACTTCGTCGAGGTGGAGGTACTTCCGGCATTCTTCGAGTGTCAGGTTGCGGGTGACGCAGCTGCGGGCCAGCGACATCAACAGGTCAATGTCCATCGCATAGACCTGGATGATTCCGTCGTTCCCGGCGGAAAGGAGGCGTTTGCAGTCCGGGGTCCAAGCTACTCCGTTCACGCCCCCTCGTGAGCTTGCAAGGCGATCAGTTCGTGGCCGGTGTCCACTCCCAGATTCTTACGGTGCGATCATCGCTGGCCGACGCTACGCGCTTGCCCATCTGGCGTCACTGCCACCGCTTTGACCCAATTTGTGTGGACGTGCAGGGTGCGCAGCGCGCGCCTGCTGCCCAACTCCCACAACGTTAGCGTGTTGCCCAAGGAAGCGGCGACCGACCGCTGGCGACCCAGCGTCACCGCCACCGCATTGACCGACCTCGTGTGGCTGCGCAGTGTGCGCAATTCACGCCCGAAGTCAGCAGTTTCGGGACTTCGGATTGGAGCGCATGGGACCATGTCCCGCGCCTTTGGGTCCAACCTACAGAAAAAACGGTGCGCAGAATCCTTGGATATGTATATATTGTAGGACTGCTGGGAGTTAAAACGGAACTTCCGATTGAGAGGGAGATGTGACTCTTCCCAAGCTCTTCATTGGCTCTTCAAGCGAAAATCTCTTGATGGTCGAGGTCCTAGTAGAAAAACTGGGGCCCTATGCCAAGGTAGTACCTTGGACTGACCAGTCTGTTTTCCTTCCGACCGACTTCTACCTCCAGAGCCTTCTACGCCTTCCGAGCCGATTCGACTTCGGTCTTTTCCTGCTTGAGCCAGATGACATAGTCACAAGCCGCGGCTCCGTCGCTGACGTTCCGCGCGATAACGTGATCTTCGAGCTCGGTCTTTTTATGAGTCAGCTAGGCACGAAAAGGGTTCTGGCCATGGCCCCTCGTGGTCGCGTGCGGCTGCTCTCCGACATAAACGGCTTTAAGCCGATTGAGTATGCAGAACCTGTGGAACTCCGAGAGCTCCGCACACAGCTGGGGGAGACCAAGAACGAAACGACCCGCCGAGCGCTGAGCGCCGCGGTTCGGGAAAAGCTAAGAGTGGCGATGGAACCAGCTGTCGCCGTGGTGATCGAACTTCTAAGAGCGGGCCCGGTCTTATCGGGTGTTTCCGCAGACGAACCGAATGTTATTCGCGTCGCTCAGACCGTCGAAAAGCTGGTCAAGTTGGCTGTGGACGAGTTCGGTAGCGCTTCTGTCCTCCATTTGGGGCTCGATATGAGTGAAGCTTGGGGTATTCTAACCAACGAAATCCTTCACGAAGAGAAAAAGCTCGAGGGTGTGGCTTGGCGTTGCCTTATGATCGACCCGGAGTCCCAAGAGATACAACGAGCCAGCAGCATGTCAGTTCGAGTGGACATCGCAGCTCAACGGATCATCCAAATACGGGAGCTCCTCGACAAAGACGCGGACCGCCTCAAAGAACGTAGGATTAAGGTCGAATGCAAGGCATACTCGGCCCTTCCTACGATGCACGGATTTCTCATCGAAAAGAAAGCTTTGCTCTGGAGCATGTGCGACATTCGAGACGGGAAACTGGACGCATCTTTGACACCTTATTGGCGGTTTGACGTGGCCGATGAGCCGGGGCAAACTGTTCGCTCCTTCGGGCACTGGTTCGAATACCAGTGGGAGACAGCACGCCCAATCTGGGTGTTGGAGAATAGACAATCTTAATGTCTGGCAGAGTTCTTAGTATCGGCCATCGCGGCGGCACTGGTCATGCCCCGGAAAACACGTTGGCCACTGGTCATGCTCCGGAAAACACGCTCGCCGCAGTCAAGGAAGGCATTGCGCAGGGCGCGGATTATGTCGAGATAGACATCCAGCTCACAGCCGATAACAAGCTCGTGGTCATGCATGACAAGCGAGTTGATCGCACGACGAACGGTACAGGCGCCGTCGCCGACCTTACCATGGGTGAGCTGCAGATGCTCGACGCCGGAAACGGAGAACACATTCCGGAGCTTTCGGAAGTCCTGCACGCGGTCAATGGGCACGCCGGGTTGATGGCTGAAATCATCACTCCTGGCATCGCCGCCGACGTTGTGTCTGCCGTACTTGAGTTCGCGTTGCGCACTCCTGTGATCTTCGCCTCATTTCTTCATTCCGAGTTACTTACCGTTCGGCGTGTTCTACCAGAGGCGCAGACGCTCGCTCTGCTCGAAGGAGTGCCCATTGCAGGAGCGCAGTTCGCAATCGATGCGGAGGCCACTCACGTGGGACTGGGGTTTGATTCAGCGACTGAGGCATTTGTTCGCGAGCTGCATTCGAAAAAGCTCGCGGTTTTTGTCTATACGCTCGATGATCCCCAAGACATTAAGTGTGCCCAAGCTTGGGGAGTGGACGGGATCATTTCGAATTATCCTAAGATGGTTTCTAGGATTGCGGACCAAGTTTCTGGGTGCGCTTCGACCAAAGAAAAAACACGGGGATCCCGAGCAGAACGATGATAAGGCCGGGCCAAGTGTACTGTGGCTTGTAGCGCAACAGGACTATATCAATATAGACTGCCATCAAAATGTAGATTGCCGGCAGGGCGGGATATCCGATGGCGCGGTAGGGCCGCGGCTCGTCGGGGCGCTTGACTCGCAGCACGAACAAACCCGCAATGGTGAGGATGTAGAACATCAGCACCGCAAAGACGATGTAGTCGAGCAACTGCAGGTAGCTGCCGGAGATACACAAGATGCAAGTCCAGATGCACTGCATCACCAGTGAGTGCGCTGGCGTGTGGTACTTGGGATGGAGCCGGGCGGCGCCGCGGAAGAACAAGCCGTTCTCAGCCATGGCGTAATACACGCGGGCGCCAGCGAAGATGAGGCCATTGTTGCAGCTGAAGGCGGAAAAAAGGATGGCGGCAGCCATGATCTGCGCACCGACAGGCCCAAAGATCTGTTGGATCACGGCGGTGGCCACGCGGTCTTCTTTTGCGTACTGAATCCCGCGAGCCAGGATTGTGGTCCCGTTGGGGTCACCCGCTAGGGGCAGAACTGCGAGGTACACAAAGTTAGCCAGGACGTAAAGGAGAATCACCGACCCGGTCCCGAGGGCCAGCGCGAGCGGCAGGTTACGCTGTGGATTACGAACTTCAGCTGCCGTAAAGGTCACGTTATTCCACGCGTCGGCGGAGATCAAGGAACCAACCTGCGCTACGGCGATGACGGTGACGCTAGCCACCAGCGCGATCGGGCCGTCCACACCGACCCGCACGCGATGTAGCGCCGCCCAACCCGCGTTGCGCCAGAAGTTCGCACCGAAGTTCGCAGCGATGGCCCGCGCATTGCGTCCCAGGAAAACGCCAAGCAACACCAAACCGAGCAGGGCCGCGGTCTTGGCAAAGGTGAACACGTTCTGTACCCGCGCGCCGGTCTTCACGCCGAAGATATTCAGCACCGAAAGGAAGACGACCATCAGGATGGCCACCAGGTTCTGGCTATTTAGACCGACATCCATGTTGCCCAACACTATGGGGCCGAGCGGGATGGGAGGCACGTGGGCTATATGCCAAATCCAGTTGGCCGACGAGATCGAAGGGAAGAAGACGCCGAGGAATTTACCGAAGACTACACCGACAGCGGCGATGGTTCCTGTCTGAATGACCAGGAACAGCGTCCAGCCGTAAAGGAATCCCCAGAGGGGCCCGAGTGATTCACGCAGATAAACATACTGGCCGCCGGCGTGTGGCATCATGGCAGCCAGCTCCCCGTAGGCGAGGGCGCAGGTGATGGTCATCACTCCTGTCACAGCCCAAGCGGCGATGAGAAGTGCTGGAGAATCGACCAGGCGAGCGATTTCGGCGGAGACGATGAAGATACCGGCCCCGATCATGGAGCCCATTACCAACGTGGTGGCGCTGGTCAGGCCCAGACCTTTCACTAATTCGTTTTCGCTGGAGACGACCGGTTCAGTTTTCGCTTCACTGGCCAAGGTGCCTCGTTATTGCCTGTGCGGGCCTTGAGGCCCGTGTCGAGTGCCATTCATGATATACGGCTTTAGCTGTGGTGTCTCAAGACGTTGTTTTCATGTAAGCCGGAGCGGCTGATAGGCGAAACTGAACCAGACTAGCATATAGGCGGTGGGCAGGTGGCCCAGGCTACCATCGTGAGGGTGCCCCATCCAAGCTGGTTTTGCTTGGACGGGATTTTGGTCTTATGTCACGCCGTGTGATGTGAGTATCAGTAAATCGGGCGGCGGACTTGCGGAACTCGTTCTACGGACCTGCTGGTCTTTATGCGCGAAAGACGCTCTTAAACAGGTTCTTGATTAGATCGAGCACCGACTTCGCCAGCAGTCCGCCCAAAAAAGCCGAGAAGGCTAGTTTCTGAATCGCTATATTCATCGGCCCCTCCGCATCCGGTACCGCCTTTGGGATGGCCAGATGAGTTCCGGTCACTTCTTCTTCTCTGCCCGCAAGGTCGCTAACACTTCGTTTCCGAGAAGCAGTTCGAGCGTATCTCCGACGATACGATATTCCCTTGTGGCCTTCATAGTCTTGAAAAACAGTTGCTCTTGCCGCGTCACCTCAGGCGGACAGGCCATAACGAGCGTATCGGTTAGGGTGAACTGAAGCGCATTCTGTGCCAGGATGTACGTCCCCAATATTTCCTTGCATCCGCCCGAACCGCTAAGTGTGTTCTGGTTCTTATGGAGCACAATCTGCGGTTCCGTCTCGCCCGCCTCGGCAAGGATCGGCTGGCCACCTAGCGTAATGAGCTTCCAGGTGGTTTCCTGGAGGGTTATCGCGGGCCGCGCCGCGACCACCGTACCCAAATGTGGCGAAGCCGCAGCTGCGGCTCCGGCCTCCTGAAGCATGATCGCGACTCTTGATGGCGCTCCATGCGTTAGTACCCGGTACACCGTAGTGGAAGTGAACAGGAGTGTGCCATTGGCGGTTATGGTTGCGCGGACCTGATATGTGTGCGATGGATTGATCTCTGCAGGGTCGTAGGTGAGCTCGAACGGGATCGGCACCTCGTGTCCGGCGGCGGAAATTATGGATTCACTCAAGACCTTGGCATTGGCCTCTGGTAGAGATGCGTCTAGCAGACGGACAGCGATGGCAGCATCCAGCGGCAGCGAGACACGTTGTCGATATGTCACCGTACCCGTGATTACGCCTTGCGTGGCATTTGCCTGGCCCGATAAAGGGCCCGTGAAAGCCATGATTGCGAGTATGAACAAAAGCACAGTACCGCGGGACATGAGCTATCTCCCTGCCAAGTAGTTTCTCATTGATGAAACCGTAAACAGTATGATTCTTGCAAGGACGTAGTAACTCATGCGTGGCGGTTGGCCCAGGCTATCGTGAGGGTGCGCCCCTATGACGTCGTGGGGGACGCCTGTAAAATGATGCAGCGCAAACGTCCGTTAATCATGACTGTCGCAGCGACGGCGCAATCGATCATAGCGGCCGCGGTTCTATTCGGGTGGCACGCCATTGCATCGTGCGGTTCTCGGCTAGGCTCGGTCTTGGCTGCAAAGAACCGATCCGTAATCGATACGTTCATCTGGTCCATGACAGCAAAAGCCCGCTTCGGCGGGCTTCTTCGTCTCCCGGAAACCGGACCCATCTTTGCGAGAAGAGGTTAGCTGATCGGCGGAGCGGGACAACATCGGCACATAACCAGCGGGCGATGCTTGGATTTGTCCCGCCCCACTCGATCAAAGTCGTCTCAAACCATCGCGAGCGCAGCTGTTCGTGCGGAAGAAAAGCTGAACACCTCAGGCCGCACCAATCTCTCGAAATCGGCGTACGACATCCTGATCAGCTCATAATGCGAACCCGCATTGAAGGCGATCTCATCGTCTTCCGTCAAGGTCTCATCGACGTAAACAGGGATGCCGTATAAGTTGCCGAACGGAGGCATGGCTCCTGTCTCGCAATCGGGAAAATGCTGTTTGAACTCGCGTTCGCTGGCCAGTTCCGCTTCTTTAACGCCAACCTCTCTTTTCAGAGCGATCAGGTCCACTTGATACGAAGCCGGCAGCACTGCCATGGCGAGGGCACCGTCGAGTTTCACAATCACGGTCTTGGCCAGAAACTTGCCCGAGATATGCGAGACGGCAGCAATACCCTGGGCGGTATAAGCCTTGGAGTGAGAAATGACAACGTATTTCACTTCATGGCCGTCGAGGAAGGATTTGACTTTGTTGAGGTGCATATTGAACTCCTCGCGACATTCCGCGGGCTGACGGCCCGGAAAAATAGGGTTGATGCAACGAGTTGTCAAAGGCGTCGTGACGGCCTCTTTCACCCGCTGGGTTGATTTGGTGGATTCCGCGAGGTTGCTCGCGCTTGCTCGAGAAGAGCTTTGACCATTCGGGCTACCTCCTTGCGGTTGGTTGACCCTCGTGTAGCCTCAGTGTAGTCCGTCCGTAGCCGCGCGCAAGCACACCCGTCACAGTACCGTTGTGACAGAGCTGTTTTGAGCATTGTTCCGGCCACCGTCGCCGAACGTTTGGCTGGCAGGGCCGGTAGTTGTTGCCGA
The DNA here is from genome assembly GCA_963794545.1 of uncultured Acidobacteriaceae bacterium. Classification (GTDB taxonomy): domain Bacteria; phylum Acidobacteriota; class Terriglobia; order Terriglobales; family Acidobacteriaceae; genus Bog-257. The sequence continues at coordinate 1,196,200 of CAWCEH010000002.1, read as the reverse complement.
AGGTGTGGTCAAGTTAGACGCACGGTCAGCGGCGGCAGCGACAACCCCTCCACCTCAACCGTCCAGAGATCGCCTCTGTCAGTCGGATGTCCGGCCGTGAGCGTTCCGGAGCTGACGATTTCCCCAGCACTCAAGGGCTCGGTTGGGAATCGCCGTCCGATGGCTGCGCTGAGTTCCGCCAAGCACAGGGCAGGGCTCCTCAAGCAGTTCCTGCCAGACCCTTCTTCCACGAACTCTCCGTTCTTCGACATGCGTACCTTAAATCGCGGTAGCTCGTCCACGAGCGTGGCGATGGAGTTGGGCCGCACCTGCACCCGTTCTCCGATCACGAGTGCAGCATGAAGTCCAAAGGATGCAACAAAATCACTTGGCTGGAACTGCCATTCCGGAAAGGGGCAATCAATGATTTCGAATCCCATCGCCAACCATTCCGTGGACTTAAGCGCAGCAGTGGCATCGAGGCTCTCAGCAATGATCGGTTGTTTCAAGCCGAAAACAATCTCGGGTTCGATCTTCAGCGAACGGCGGTGTGCGAGCGTCAGCGTGGCGGAGTTACTGTCGCTGTGCTGCACAGTATCGTCGTACATGTGGGCCCAAACCACGGTTTCAAGCTTGAGCACACGCCAAATGGCCTTATTGGCATAACCAACCTTGCGGCCGATAGCCCTGGACCCGCCAGCTTCGCGAAACCGCTTGAGTGCTGCTTCAACCTCATAAGCCGTGTTGAGATCGAACTTGGCGCGCGCGGAGGGTAGGGTAGGCACCATCTGGCCCATCTCGTACGCGGACATCAGTTCACGCGCCAAAGTTTCGGCCTCATTGTGCAACATAGGTGGTTCCCTTTTCGCAGCGCTCTTCACCAATAAGTCTATAGTCCAGACTCAAGCCTGCGCAGCACGCTTCGCGGTACGGGGAGTCCAGACGCTCAATATCCTAACACTAGCCTTTTGTCAGTACTCCACTCTCATAGTCCAGCACTGCGAGACTTAATGCAGGCGAATGCTCCTCAGTCCACTACCAAACGATGAAGGTATTTTGACGTTATAAAACGCGGCGGTCACGTTACCGGACTCTTGCTATCCCATCACACTAAACCGTGATGCCGGTCATTGGAGGCCGCAGCCAAAGTGGTTAGCGTTAATCTGAGGCTCCGAATCCTTCTCTCTTCGTAAACCGGCCCAAGGAAAGGATCTCGCATGCCGAACTCGTAACGCTGATTGAAAGGAGAAATCTCATGGCAGCACCCTGCATCGCTCCACAAGTGAAGATGCCTGTCGAGAAGAACCCCTTGCGGGTCTCTGAGCCGAAGCCGGTAAGCCTGAAGAAACGGGTTCGAGATCTACTGGTCGCGATCTTCGAGGGGCGCGAAGAATTTCTCGGCTGGACTCCTGACTAATTCGCTCGGAAACCGCAAAGGCCCCCTGCGGACTCGCGTTGCAAAACGTGCAGAAGCAAAGTATGGCTTTCATCCGCAGTGTGAGGCTTGACTTTGACTCTGTATTAACGCCCTGCAATGATGTCGTGATGCTAGACCGGAAGCTCAAAATGGGGTGCACTCCGAACACCGCGTACTGCGATGCTGTTGTTTCACGGACAACCGACAAAGTCGGCCAATCATCCAGCGACCGACGCCGAAGGAGAACAAATGACCCTAAAGTCGGTAGACACACTTCTTGACGTTTTACATTTCGCGGATAGTCACACCGCCGTTATCGTTCCAGAGATTGGAATCCGTGTCACCTACGATTCGCTCCGGCAGCAGGTCCTGGCCATGGCGAACACACTGGCCTCCGCCGGCATTCGCCGTGGCGACTCTGTGGCGATTGCCTTGCCGAATGGATTGCCTGCAATTGTGAGCTTTCTAGCTGCCTCTATCGCTGGAACAGCGGCCCCTTTGAACCCAGCGTACCCTTATGAGGAGTTTCTTTTCTTTCTCGGTGATACCGATGCCCGTATTTTGCTTTGCCCCCCGGTGGGCGCGGAATTCGCGCGCAGCGCAGCCGCAGACCGCAAGATCCCGGTGTTCTCGGTGGAAATGAGCGACCAGGGCGAGGTTCACTTGGTGGGTGCTCCCACGGGAGTTTCGGCAACCGAGCCCACGGCTGAAGACATTGCCCTGATCCTGCACACAAGTGGAAGCACGGGGCGGCCCAAGCGTGTACCCTTGCGGCATTTCAACCTCGCGGTCTCGTCGGCGAATATCGCGAACACCTACGCTCTCTCTGAAGAAGACGTTTCGCTGTGCATCATGCCGCTGTTCCACGTTCATGGGTTAATTGGCTCAACCATGGCAACTCTGCTTTCCGGGGGGACCGTAGTTGTTCCTACGAGTTTCAACGCGCTTTCTTTTTGGCGGACGGTGCGGGAACATCGCGTGACATGGTATTCGGGAGTGCCCACGATGCATCAGCTTCTGTTGGCCCGGACTCACCACAAACCGGCAGAAGCCGCGTCTCTGCGCTTCATCCGTTCCTGCAGCGCGCCGCTGTCGCCAGAGCTCATTCACAAGATCGAGGGACTCTTTGGCGTGCCCTTTGTCGAAGCCTACGGAATGACCGAAGCCGCCCACCAGATGACCTCGAATCCTCTGCCCCCGCGACATCGCAAAGCAGGTTCTGTCGGAGTGGGCGCCGGGCTGCGCATCAGCATTATGGACAAGGAGGGCAATCACCTCGGAACCAACCATCGGGGCGAAGTCGCCATTCAGGGAGCCAATGTGTTTCGTGGATATGAAAACAATCCCGAAGCCAACGCTCACGCTTTTACGAATGGATGGTTTCGTACTGGCGACGAAGGATTCCTTGATACAGACTGCTATTTGCACTTGACCGGCCGGATCAAGGACATCATCATCCGCGGCGGCGAGAATGTCGCTCCTCATGAAGTCGATGAGGTTTTGCTGAAGCATCCCGCGGTTGCGGCGGCAGTCACGTTTGGCTATGCGCATCCCACACTGGGCGAAGAAGTGGCTGCGGCCGTGGTCTTGCACGAACCGCATGGCGCCAGCGAAGCAGCACTCATCAAGCACTGCCGCGAGTTGCTGGCAGAATACAAATGTCCCAAGAAGATCTATCTGGTGAAAAGTATCCCCACCACCGCGACCGGAAAAATTCGGCGCCGCGCCGTCGCCGCCGCGCTCGTGGATGACCAACGATGAGATTCCTGATCGCGGGGGCAGGCGCAATCGGAGCCTACATCGGTGCGCGCATGGCGCAGGCCGGGTTCGATGTCACGCTCTTCGCGCGCGGGCCGCATCTTCGCGCCATGCAGGAGCACGGTGTGCGGGTGAAAAGTATCGAGGGAGATTTCGTGGCGCGGCCCACAATCGCCAGTTCCCTCGAAGAAGTGGGACCTGTGGACGTTGTTTTTCTTGGGGTAAAGGCGCACGGCCTGCCGCAACTTGCGCCCCAGTTGAAGCCGGTATTGGGACCAGACACTACAGTCGTCAGCACGCAGAATGGAATTCCATGGTGGTACTTCCAGGGTTTCGGCGGCGATTGGGAAGGATTGCGTCTGGAGCGCGTCGATCCTGGGGGTGTGATTTCCTCGGCCATCGAAGCGCACCGGGTGGTTGGGTCCATCGTCTACTTTTCGACCGAGATTACCGCTCCGGGAGTGATTCAACACATCGAGGGGAATCGCATTTCTCTCGGCGAACCGGATGGCACCCGCTCCGATCGCTGCCGCCGAATTGCGGAGGCGCTAATCGTGTCCGGCCTGCGCTGCCCGGTCACCACTCGTATCCGGCACGAGATTTGGGTAAAGGTTCTAGGCAACGCTTCCTTGAATCCGGTCAGCGCACTGACGCGCGCCACGCTGGTTCAGATGGTGCGCGATCCGGGAGTGTGTTCGGTGATCCGAAACATCATGCAGGAAGTGGAAGCGGTCTCTCGCAAGTTGGGCATGGAGTTGCCGGTTTCCATCGATCAGCGAATTGCGGGCGCCGAAAAAGTTGGGGAGCACAAAACCTCAATGCTGCAAGATCTCGAAGCGGGCCGGCCGATGGAACTGGAAGCGTTGGTAGGCGCGGTCGTGGAGCTGGGTGAGCGTGTGGGTCTCCCCATGCCCTATACGCAGACAGTGTACGACTGCACGAAGCTATTGGCGAAGTGTGCAGCTCGGCAGCAACCAAAATGAGCAAACCACCAGACGCTCGAGCGCAGCCGCCAAGAGGCATGTGGTCTTGCTTTCGGCCTCCCACCCGAATTCGCCATCGGGCTCCGACTGACCAATTTCCTTGGTTCCAAGCAGCCGCGCCGTTTGGCCCCGGGCAAGCTTCCATCGCCTTTCTTCATTCGCCCAACAAAGATACTCGATAAAACCCAACAAAAATATTGGCGTGGGGCACGACAACGGGATATACTCTCGAACTGGTCTACTCATCGGACCACTCGTCTATGCCAGTCTCGATCACGTCCGGCTTTGAGGTTGTCCGAAGACACAAGGTCTACGAAGCAGTCGCCAAGCAGATCGAACGTCTGATTCTGGAAAAACTGAAGCCCGGTGACAAACTGCCCTCGGAACGCGAACTGGCGGAGATGCTTCAAGTGAGCCGCAGTTCCATTCGAGACGCGATTCGAGGCTTGGAACTGACGGGCTTGGTTGAACCCCGTCAGGGCGCTGGGACAATGGTTCGCGAACGATCAGCCGAGTCATCGGTCAGTCCTTTTGCCAACGCGCTAAAGCGCCAGCAGGAACTGGTCAGCGAGCTCCTGGATTTTCGCAAGATGCTGGAACCGCCGTTGGCTGCGCGCGCCGCCACGCACGCTTCACCTGACGAAATTTCCGAGATGGAAGATATTTTGCAACGGCAAGAAGGAAAGCTGGCTTATGGGGAAGCCGCCATCGCCGAGGACGCGGAATTCCACTACAGCATTGCTCTGGCTTCCGGTAACAGTGTCGTGCTGAAGGTGCTCGACATTCTTATGGACCTGCTGCGCGACACGCGTGAACGCTCTTTGCAGGGCCCGGGGCGCCAGCAGAAATCGCTCGCCGGGCACCAGAGGATTCTAGCTGCCATCAAGCGTCGCGATGCCGAAGGCGCAAAGTCTGCTATGCGCCGGCACATTGAAGACGTCGAAGAGATCGTACTTAACCAGTTTTGACCAACGAAGGATTTTGGCCATGGGTCGGCGATTAGCGATTGTGGAATTTGAAGACGGCGCTCGCGTCGCGCCTTTGGTCGTGTTGCGGAGCGGTTTCCTGGCGGTTCTTGAGTCCGATCCTAGCAGTCCCATGCAATTGAAAAGAGCGATCGCGAGCAATAGCGCCGGGGATTCGTGCCCCGACGCATCTACTCAGTGATGACGAGGTTTGATTATGAGTTACACGGAACTCACGGTTTGGACGCGCGGCATCATTATGGATAAAGAGGGACGCGATATCGTCAATTCCGTCTCCGCTGCCGCCCGCCTGGAGGGCAGGTTCGCGCAGGCGATGGAGAACTACGTCGACAATCCCGACCGCACCAACTGCCCGACACGCAAGTACTGTCGCGTCAGCGACAGCGTAATCGAGAACGAGCTCACCTACGAAAACGAGAATCCCAACATTGTCGTACTGGTCGAGGAGACGATGGTCAAAGGTTGGGATTATATGCGCGGGATGCCTCCGGGCGGAACGCTGGTGATCAATACGCACTATACACCGGACTACATGATCCGTTTCGTACCGGGTGCCGAGCGACTGGCCCAACTCGTCTGTGTTGATGCCGCTAAGCTGGCTGATCACAAATGGCTCTACTATCGGCTGGGCGAGCTAGGCCTCGATCGCCTTTCGACGGAGGGCGCCGCGGAGCGAAACAAGGCGATCGCACCTGATATCGCAGCTCCGCTCATTGCAGCGGTAGTCAAGACTACGGGAATTGTCAAGCTGGAGACGATTGAGCCAATGATTGCGAACAAGAAAGCATTCCAAATGGCGCTGGACGAGTTGCACATCATGCCGCTGAACCCAGTGGCTGCGTAGGGAAGGATCTCATGTCGACCAAAGGCACACGCATCCCCGAACGGCTCACAATCACGTTCGCTGGCATCACCCCCGCGCCTTCGCAGGACAAGGGGCAGGATCTGTTCCCCACCGGCAACTGGCGTTCGATCAGACCGGTGTACCGGGACAAGTTGCCGCCTTGCAACAATGCTTGCGGAACCAACGAGAAGATCCAGGGCTACCTCGACCTCGTGAAGCGCGGCAAGTATCTGGACGCCTACGCACTCATTAAGGAAGACATGCCCTTCCCGTCGGTCACCGGTCGGGTGTGCTACCACCCCTGCGAGCAAGCCTGCAACCGTGGCCAGTACGACGAGGCCATCTCGATTCGCGCGGTGGAGCGGTTTCTCGGCGATCTCGGGCAGACGCTGGCGCGCGACGTGGTCAAGGCCGGCACACCCAACGGCAAGAAAGTCGCCGTCGTCGGGTCCGGTCCCGCTGGCCACAGTGCTGCCTACCAACTTGCCCGACTCGGCTATCAAGTGACGATCCTGGAGAAATCGCCGAAAGCAGGCGGACTCAATCGCGGCGGCATTCCGGACTGGGTGCTGCCGCAGGACGTCCTCGATCGCGAGATCGAGCGCCTCGTCGAGCTGGGTGTGACGATCAAGACCAACGTCGAAGTCGGAAAGGATGTCAGCTGGGACGACTTAAAGCGGAACTACGACGCCTGCGTGCTGGCCGTAGGTCTCATCGAACCCAACGGTGTGCGAGCCGAGGGCGAGAATAAGGAGGGCGTGCTCTACGGACTTCCCTTCCTCCGCGACATCGGCATGGGCACATCAAAGGTCAGGCTGGGTGCCCGGGTTGCCGTCATCGGCGGAGGAAACACCGCGATCGACTGCGCCCGCGAAGCATTGCGGCAAGGCGCCATGGAAGTGGCCATGATCACGGTGGAATCCAACCCCAAGGAGATGCCGGCCGTTCCGGAAGATTTGCACGACATGCTCGAAGAAGGCGTGGAACTATTGCACGGGCGGGCGATGACCGCGGTTCTCGGCAACGGCAGGGTCGAGGCCTTGCAACTGCATCCGGCGCGCTTCTCCGGCGCCATCAACGCCTCGCCGATCAACATCAATCGCGAAGCTACCGCCGAGCGTTTCGCCGTCGACAACGTGATCATCGCTGTGGGACAGCGGGCGTCGCTGGCGTGGCTGCCGGATGAGTTCAAGACGGAACGCGGCACTATCAAGATCGATGGATTCGGACGTTCTTGGTGACACGAACTTTTTTGCGGCAGGCGACGTAGTGCAATTGGGTTCGGGTCAGCCGCTGATGGTGGTGAATGCCGTTGGCGACGGGAAGCGCGTCGCATTCAATCTGGACAAGGTACTGCGCGGGGAGCCGTTGCAGCCGCGCACCGTTCCCGTCGACGTCATTTTCGATTTGAACCGCATGAACATGACGTATTTCCCGCACTTCCCGCGCGTCCAGCAGGCCATGCTGCCGCCGGCAAGCCGGCGCGGAACCCAGGAGGAAGTGATTCAGGGGTTCTCGGAAGAGCAGGCGGTCGAGGAGGCCTGCCGCTGTTTCAGTTGCGGCACCTGTAACGCCTGTGACAACTGTTATCTGGTCTGTCCCGAGCCGTGCATCGTGCGTGACGCGCGTTCGAACGGCCTCTATAAGATTCTGGTTGACTACTGTAAAGGCTGCCGCGTGTGTATTGAGGAATGTCCGACGGGCTGCCTTGAGGGCGTGCCCGAACTCGACTTCGACACCGGCGTCGTGCGAATGGATACGGCGTTCGCCATCTCGCCTGGGCTGCACGGACGGCAGGCGGAAGAGCTGAGGCATCTGCCAGACCGGCCGGCGAAGAATATTTAGAATCGGAGTTGAGTAAAGCTGGAAGAGGACACTGCGTAAGAATCCTATGGTAGTGTTCGCCGTCAGGCGGACCGTGCGGAGCAAACCATGGTAACGGTTACCGAAAGAAAAAGGAAAACGGTCAGGATAAACGGTTGCGTTGCGGCGGCGCAGGCCGCCAAGTACGCCGACGTCGATGTGATCACCGCCTATCCCATCCGGCCTTACACGGCCACGATGATGGCGCTGGCGCAAATGGTGGCCAACGGAGAACTTGATGCCGAGTACATCGTGGCCGACAGCGAGCACTCGCAATTGAGCATCGCCCACGGCGCTTCGTCGAGCGGTGCGCGCGTTTTCACCGGTAGCTCGGGTGTCGGCGTGCAGTTTGCCTACGAGCTTTATTCGCCGATCTCGGGCAGTCGTATGCCGGTGCAGATGATGATCGCCGACCGCACGCTCGATCCGCCCGGCGATTTCGGTTCCGAGCATACCGACGCGCTGTCGACGCGCGACATGGGGTGGCTCATGGGCTGGTCGTGCGACGCCCAGGAGGCATTCGACAATCACCTGATGGCCTATCGAATCGGTGAGGACCCGCGCGTGCTTTTGCCCCAGATGGTGTGCCAGGATGGTTTCTTCGTCTCTCACATCACAAGTGACGTTGATTTGCCCGACCCGGGCCAGGTGAACGAATTCCTGCCGCCCTACAAGCATCCGTACCCTCTCGATCCGCGGCATCCGGTGTCGCATGGTCCGCAGATCATGCCCGAGCAGGGGCCGCCGCTTCAGTTGGAGCGTGCGCGCGCCATGGAAGAGTCGATGTCGGTCATTGAGGAGGTCCACGACGAGTTCGCAAACATCTTCGGGCGACGATACGACCCCTGGGTCGAAGAGTTCATGACCGATGGCGCCGACGTCGTCTTTTTCATGCAGGGCGGCCATGCGGTGACGGCGCGTTATGCGATTCAGCACATGCGCGATCGGGGCGCGAAGGTCGGCCTCGTAAGGCTGCGAACCATCAGGCCATACCCGACCGATCGGGTGAAAGAGGTCCTCAGTAAGTTCAAAGTGGTCGGCGTGATTGAGACCAACATGGGGCTGGGCGGCGTAAGCAGCGGCGGCTCGCTATATGCTGAGGCCTGTGCGGCTCTCTACGAAAGCCAACAGCGCCCGCTCATCGTCTCGTTCATGGCTGGTATGGGCGGCGAGGCGATCGTGCTGAAGGAATTCTACTGGATGACGCAGAAAATGACTGAAGCGCAGAAACGCGGGAAAATCGAAAAACGCACGCATTGGGTCGGATTCGAAGAGTAGTTAGAGTAGTGTCGCCGCGCACCTAAAGCGCCGCGTGAATGGTGCAGGGTCTCTGGAGTCCTGCCATTGGAAGGAGCGATATGCCAGCAATTGAAGTTGAGCGGCAGGTATTGCCGATTCTCGACAGCCCGAACCAGGGAGCGCGTTTCTACAACCCGGATTTACCGTCTACCGAGCCGTTCGTGCCCGGGCACCGCACGTGTGCCGGATGCGGGCCTTCCATCCAGTATCGGATGACGAGCAAGGCGGCGGGCGACAACACGATCCTGGTCGGACCGACGGGCTGCATGTATGTCGCGAACAGTTCGTACTTGTGTACGCCCTACAATGTGCCCTGGGCGCACACCCAGATTGGCAGTGCGGGCAGCTTCACCGCAGGCGTCGCCGCCGCCTATGAAGCCATGATCCGAAAGGGCAAGTGGAAGGGCGCCTTTCCGAACATTATTTGCGAGGCGGGCGACGGCAGCGCATCCGACATCGGCCTCGCCTCGATTTCAGGCGCGCTCTATCGGAATCACGACTGCCTGATTATCTGCTACGACAACGAGCAGTACGCGAACACCGGCATCCAGGCGTCGTCGCGCACGCCCTACGGCGGCATGACTACCTTCTCCCCTCCCGGCCCCAAGGTTCCAGAGGCGAAGACCCTGTTTCCCAAGGACCTCGCCCGCATGATGGCGGCTGGCCATCCCCACTGCTATGTGGCGACGGCGAGCGTGGGCTACCCCATCGACTTGATGAACAAGGTACGCAAGGGACTGAACCACAAGGGCGCTGCGTACCTGATGGTCTATACCCCCTGCCAGAAGGGCTTCGTGTACGAGACGCCGCGCTCGATCGATCTTGGCCGGCTTGTCGTCGAATGCGGCCTCTATCCGATCTGGGAGTGGAGCCCCGAGATGCGTGCATTTGATTACAGCTTCCGCCCGCAGAACATGCGACCGGTGTCAGAGTACTTGAAGTTGCAAGGACGCTTCGGTCACCTCCACGCTGAGCACATCGCCAAATTGCAGAAGTTTGCCAACGAGCAATGGCGAATGATGGGCGTTCGAGCTGCCCGAGGCCTTGATCCAGGCCGCGGATGCGAAGAACTTGGTCAATATGGCGTCTGCGGTTGAGGCCGCGACGGTGGCGCAAACTCTATGAATACCAAAGCAACCCCTCCGCCTGCCGCTCCCGAAGCGCAGGAAAGCTATATCGTTAGCGAAGGCAAAAAGCGCGGTTCGACGCGCGACGTACGGCCGGAAGCGGCGTTCGATCGCTACTACACCGTCCTGCGTGTGCACGCGGGTGACGCTATCCTCACTGACAACTGGCACACGAATGAAGTGCTGGATCACACGCGCAACAACTTTGAGGGATACACGTTCGCGATGCGCACGCTGGAGGCCTGGGGTGCGATGATCGAGAACGACCAGCGTGCCTACTACACAGCCGGCGGACGACTGTGGGTCATGGATCTGGAGCCCTGCGAAGGCAAGAAGAAGCGGCTGCCGGGCACCGGGGCCGGCAAGAAGTAGGTATGGTTGCGCCGCATCCTGCTCATCGACGACACCCCGGAGATTGCCGAGCTTCTAACGTTTGCCCTGCGTGACCTCGGCTACGAGGTCTTCACAGCGGGATATACCGACACCGTCAACGAGCTGCTTCTGGAGCAACGCGCCGATGCACTCGTGCTCGACTGTTGCGCCTTCGACATGAGCGAGTCGCTCTTCGACAGCGTGCGTTACGACCCGAATTACGCCGAGCTCCCCGTCATCATCATTAGTGACACGCCGGAGGTGGCTGATGCGAGCCTCCGTTCCCGGAACGCTCGAAGAGTCTTGTTGATCAGGAAACCGTTCACCGGGGCGCAGGTCGCAAGAGCGCTCGATGAACTGCTTGGATAAATATGCCGTTGTGGAGCATGGACGAGTGGCAATACGTCGAGCGCGAGGTCGTCACCGACCCGAAAGGTAGGCAGTGGACGGTGGCGCTGATGGACGTGCTGGGACAGGAGGGGGATCCTGACATGCCAAACAAGTGGCTCGAACTTCAGTATTCATCGGGCCGGTATTTCACGCTCATCTACTCGGCCAGTGGGGCGCTACAGCGGGAACGCGGCTACGCCTCACTGTCAGAGGCGGCGAGCGCATACGAAGACCTGCTCATGGCCGTCATCGATGGTAGCCTCGATCCCTCACAACCGGTGTTCCGCCAGGACCTGGAAGATTGAGGGCACGATGAGAGCGTCGGCGATGTTCGATGACTGGGGCGCCGATAGCCAACATGATGGCGCGTCCGCGAGCATTTGACTGCGCATCGGGTAGTAAACCGGGTCTCTACCGACCTGGATCCAGATCTCTCATCACGACATGAAGCACCTGCCCAGCCTGTCGCGCATCGCGCTCGGAAACCGTTATCTTGGGGCCGCTCTCGCCGTCGGCATTGGTAAGATCTCGATACGTCCGCGCGACTGCCGGCAGGCGGGCGCACCCACTGCGAATGAGTCCCGTCCTCTCTGCGACGACAAGCCGCGTCTCGAATGACCAATCGGCAATCCTCCCTGCGGGCGCATCCGAGGCGGCCAACGCACTCAGTCCCTTGTGTTCCAGCGCATCGGTCACGATGGCCTCCAGGATGCCGCAAGAAGTGCGCAACGCCAAGTCATAGCTCCCTTGCTCAAGGGCGCGGCGACCATCGGTGTAGGCCCGCTCGATAACAGGCCGGAGCTCGGGGTTGTGAACGAAATCGAACCGGCGAGGAGGCGGCACCTCCGATGATGCAGAAATGACCGGGCCATCCTCCAGCCGGGAAAGCGAGCCAACGGCTTGCTCGAGTACATCGAGCAGTCGCTTGACGATCTCGACCGGGGGCGCCCCTTCGACCGCGCCGCCGGCACCTGATGAGCGTACAAGAAAGGCTTCGCTGAACGAACGGGCGAGCCAATGGGCTTTGCTGCCTCCGGACAATTGGTTGACCGTTACTCCACATTCTTCCTGCCAGATGCGAGTGGCCACGATCGCCGATCTGTTGGAGGGATCAGCTGCCAAGGCGTCGCGAACCTGACATCCGCGCTGGATCAGGTCATTGAGGCGGGACAGATAAGTCTCGATCTGCGCCCGCAGGCTCTCATCCATCGGTCGCGTCTCGCATTTCTTGTCGACCATCGCGGGCCACGAGCCTCGCCACCGCGATTCAGGACGATTCATGAAGCATTGACAGTCCGAGGGGAAGCATGTTAGATTCCCTGGCGCAAGTGGTTCGGTTACCAGACCAATATATCATCAGATCGCAGTGGGCCCAGGTTCGCGAGCTCACGGCCACGTGGATGAATTGGTTGACCTAGAGCAGATTCGAGCTGGTGTGTCCGGGTGGAGCACCGCTTCAGCGGTGCATTTGAGACAAGAGGCATCTTTACGACAATACTATTAAACGTGAGGAAGATTCGTGCACTTTACCAAGGCTTGATATCGATTATTTTCAAAGTAAGGTCGATGAGATGCAGGGAAAGTGGCTGGTTCCCGGTGTGATCCAATCCTAGACAGAAGTGGACGCCGACGCTGCCCCATCGATTTAGAGCTGTTGGCGGGGAAGTTTAATCCACACCAGAATCCTGCGGAACAAAGTCGCAGGGGGACTGGCGGTTCTGGCAGTGCGCTGTTAACGTATAACGCGCCGTTGTGGAGGTAGACCTATGGCTGCATCTCCGGCCTCCCTTATTCACCCATCGCGTATTCCCAATCGTTGGGTCCAGTTGGCAGCTGGCATCGTTGCGATGATGGCCATCGCGAACCTGCAGTACGCCTGGACTCTCTTCACCAAGCCCATACAAGCCCATCTCCACGTGACGCTGGTCGCTGTCCAGTGGACCTTTACCTTGTTCGTCGCCATGGAAACTTGGCTCGTACCATTTGAAGGATACCTCGTAGATCGAATCGGGCCCCGATTCATGCTGGGTATTGGCGCGATCATGGTCGGACTGGGCTGGATCGGGTCCGGCCGGGCTGAGACGATAAACAGCCTGTACTTTTGGTACGGGCTAGGCGGTGTCGGCGCGGGCGTCGTCTATGGGGGAACTATTGGAAACGCGCTGAAATGGTTTCCGGACCATCGCGGTCTGTGCGTCGGCTTCACAGCGGGAGCTTACGGGGTAGGGACCGCGACGACAATCGCTCCCATCGCCAACATGCTGAAAACCTCGGGCTACCAGCATACGTTCATCGTCTGGGGAGCGATTCAGGGATTCGTTGTACTGGCTGCTGCCCTCTTCCTGGCACGGCCGCCAATTGGATGGACGCCACCCAACTGGAAAGAGAAAGTAGCGAAGATCAGAGCCAAGGTAAACACTTCGGCTGTCGACATGACGCCGTGGCAGATGCTGCACCAGCCGTCCTTCTACGTTATTTATCTGATGATGACAATGTTAGCTTTCGGTGGTTTGGTTGTGACCGCACAACTCAATCCTATGGCTTCTTCGTACCATGTGGCTAACGTCGTCGTGGCCTTTGGAATGACCGCATTGGTGCTGGCCATCACAATCGATCGGATCCTGAACGGATTTACACGTCCCTTCTGGGGATGGGTGTCGGACCACATCGGACGGGAGAATGCCATCTTCATCGCCTTCATCCTGGAGGCCCTCGCGGTGTACGCTCTGCTCCAACTGATCGGCCACCCTATCTGGTTCGTTGTGCTATCAGGCCTGTGTTTCTTCGCATGGGGCAATATTTTCTCGTTGTTCCCGTCGATCACCGGCGACTTGTACGGAAACGAATGGGCCACCACCAACTATGGGATCGTGTACACCGCCAAGGGGGTGGCTGCAGCCTTTGCCGGGCCCGGCGCCGCCTGGCTGTTTGCCAAGACTGGGTCCTGGACGAAGGTATTTTGGGCGATGATTGTGTGCGATCTGGTTGCTGCGTTCATGGCTTTGCTGTGGCTGAAGCCTTTGGCAACTCGCGTCGTCAAAGATTCGGAAAGCGGACTGCATGTCCCCGGCCTGCCTAAGGCTGATAGGGTACGAACTGCGGTGTAGCGAGAGGTAGTAGCTGCGCCGCAACGTTTTCTCTTCGACGCACAGGAGCTGCACTATGCAGGCACACAGCATAGCGAAGCCGCGCGAGCACGCAAGGTGCCTGCGCTCTCTCTAATTCCTCGTTGGCCATTACTTGAAGAGCACTGCAGTTTCGAACAAGGTAAGCAAGGATTCACACGCTTGTTCTCCGCCCAAGCCCGCCGTCCAGGCCGGCAACGGTTCACTGCGAGTTTCCTCCCGAATAGAACAACAAGCGCGTTTGACGGTAGCGCATATGTTCAAAATTATAGTCAAGAGTAGAGAATACGCGGTCGCACTGGGGCCTACCGCTCAATGACAAAGTAGTAAGCGCTCATCGCCACCCCGATGGCGATCACGACGCGCCGCACCTTCTGGGGATCGGCTTTTTGCGCGTAGTGCGCACCGAACCAGCCACCTACCAGAGCACCCGCAATCATCACTACACAGTGCGGCCAAAACACGGCACCCGCCAAGATGAATGTCAGCACCGCTGCAGCATTAATCACGACCGAAAGCAATGTCCTGATCGCACCCATGGCATGGATGTCACGTATCCCCAATGCCGCTAACATCCCCAGGAGCATGAACCCGATCCCCGCTCCGAAATACCCGCCATAGGTTGCGACCAGCAACTCAGCGATCGAAGTCACGGTGATCACCCGCCATGATGTCTTCCGCCAATCATCCACAATGGCAGTCTTGCCGGCTGCTGCGCGGATCTTGTTGCCGAAGGCGAACAGCAATGTGCCACACAGCAGCAGCCAGGGGACGAGGTGCATGAACATATGTTGTGGCGTCTTGAGCAGCAGCAAGGAGCCAGCCAGCCCTCCGACAACGCTCGTCAGCAGCAATGGGACCAACAAGCGTCGCGGCACGTCAAGCCGTTTTAGGTATGCCCCAGTGCTGGCTGCCAACCCGGGCCACAGTGCAACCGTGTTAGTCGCGTTGGCTTCCACCGCCGGCATGCCGGTAAACAACAGTGCAGGGAAGGAGACAAAAGTGCCGCCGCCCGCGACCGCGTTTAGCGTCCCAGCAATTACGGCAGCGAAAAACAAGAAGATGGCCTGGCTTAAGTGCAACTGTAACGCCACGCCGATGAGCTCCCTCATCCGGATCAACCCTCTCAAGCGGACCCCTATCCTATATCGGGTTGGCCCACAGCGCCAGGATTGGCATGATAAGAGACGTTTTGATATGAATAAAATACATCGTTATTATTAATAAAATAACTATGGATTATGATTAATCTGGGTCAGTTGCGAATCTTCCAGGCGGTGGCACAAGCGCGCAGCTTTACCCGTGCCGCGGATGTGGTGCACCTGACGCAGCCGGGCGTCAGCAAACACATCAAGCAGATGGAGGAGTATTACGGCATTCCTTTGTTTGACCGTCTGGGAAAGAAGGTCGCTCTGACTCAAGCCGGCGAAATTCTATTTGAAGCTACTCAGGGAATCATGGTTTCCATCACCACGGCGGAGCAAAGAATCGAGGAACTGAAGGGTTTGCACGGCGGCAAACTCGTTCTCGGGGCCAGCTTTTCGATTGGCATTTATGTCCTTCCTGGCGTCTTGGCCGCGTTCCGAAAACAATACCCTGCGGTTGAAGTGACACTGGACATCTCGCTAAGCGATAAAATTGTGGCAAAGATCCTGGCCAACAAACTCGACCTCGGACTAGTCAGTCGCGAGGCGCACGATCGGCGGCTGGCCTCCAGAGAGTTTATGACCGAGGAATTAATCGCGATTGCGCCTGCAAACCACCCATGGGCCAACAAGAAGCGGGTTAAGCCGCAACAACTGCAGGGTGAGACCTTTATTGTGGCGGCAAAAGGCGCAGGGACAAGGGCAGTCGTAGAAGAGCGGCTGAAAGCGAAGGACATCGTGCTGAAGAATGTGGTCGATTTCGGAAACACCGAGGGCGTCAAGAGGGCGGTCGAAGTGGGGTTAGGAGTTTCGATTCAATCCCAGAGCGTGGTCCAGCGGGAAATCTCCGCCGGATCCCTCACCGGCGTCTCCTTAGCAGGAATGGACGCCAAGCTTGCGAACTTCTACATTTGCCGCAAAGACAAGCATCTTTCCCATGCTGCGCAGGCATTCCTGGCTCTGCTGCAGACTAAGCACACGAAGTAAGTGTCCCACCGCGGAGCCGGGGGCTTTAGATTGTGAGCCGCTCAAAGCGGCTGGCCGGGGTCGCTAACGCGGCCCCGATTTCTTGAGCCACCGTACAGTGGCCGGTTGGCGCCACAGATTGATTTGCTTCAAGCGCTTGTCCTGCTGCTCCTGCTTCCGGATGTACCCGCGAATCACGGTCCCATCCCCGGCCTACCGTGGACACGTAGTACCCAAGCGCCCAGAAATGCTGCCCCACAAAATTCCTCTTCTTCTCCCCATACACCCGTCCTACATGCAGGCTATGTGGAATCGATGGCGTCATCCAGAAACGAAGCCGGTGGTACCGAACACCTTTGAGACACTCCTGGCACGACTTGGATACCGAAGCCGTATAGGAAGTGCCCCGGGGCGGGGAGGCCGAACACACGCCCGCATCTCATGCAAGCTAATGAAAATAAACGACGGTGGAGGGCGGCGGGAGTTGAACTTTTGCGCCCCGTTGAAAACAGGGAACTTATTGAATACTTAGGGGCGCACAAAACGCTTAACACTCGAAAGTGGGCAAATCGTTGACCGTGCATTGACCACACGAAACGGCGTGACTCTCGCGCCGTGCTCGGCAAGTCAATCCTGAAAGGATGAACCGTTCCTGCTTGCTCTCGGTGCTCCGATTGTTTGGATGGATAAGCCGAGTGAACGCGCCGGATTGCTTCCTGTTGGCCGACAATCCACCCTCGTTGGTTTACTTGCCCGCGTAAGTCTTGGGGGAGCCGATGCCGGTGCACAGGTCCCAACCAGCTTTGCAATGCGAATCACCCATCGTGATGTCGTTGAAATCAGCATGATACACGATGGGATTGAACAGCTCGGTGTACATCTTGGTGAGCTGCGCCAAGGACGACTGTTGTCGGCTGCCGGCCGCGTTCACGATACCAGCAAAGGTAGGAGACGACCAACTAGTACCTCCGACCGAACCCCACCCTCCATTGAGGTAAATGGCAGAGCAGCAAAAGTCGGAAGCGACATCAGGATAGCCACGATGGTTTCCTACGATGCTTGCAATGCCATTCTGATAGCTGGGACGAGGCTCGTATGGACTAATGTCTCCCCCTCCGCCGCCAGTGTAGTACTGCTCGTAGGTGAAGTTTCCGTTACTGTCGCGGTTAAAATAGGTTCCTCCAACCGCCACAACGTTCGGTGACGCTCCCGGATAGATGCTCACGCCAAGTCCCGAATCGCCGGAGGCTGCAAAGTAGACGACTCCCGGGGAAGTGAAGTATTGATCAAAGCTAGTTTCCTGAGGAATCTCTGCATCGCCAAAGCTCATGCTCACCACGCCGCCGCCGTTGTTCGCCACTAAATTTCCGGCGAGCTGCACCGCTTGCCAAGTCGGATCGGTCGCGCATTGCGGGGTTTGACACAATGCCGATACGACCAGGAACAGCTTGGCTTGCGGCGCCATGGCGTGAGCCCACTCGATATCTAATGCTTCCTCGACCTCCCAATCCCCGTAAACGGGCGGCCGTATCGGGCCCGGCCAGACCTGCGTAATGGTCGTAGCCGGAATACCGAAGTAGGTGTCGAAGGCGTCCAAATCGGACTGCGCGGTCGGGTAGTAACCGGCGTCGACGATGGCAATGGCGCCGATACCACCGGTGGGCACTGTTGTGCTCGTGGCAATCGGACAGCCGGTCGGTCCAGTTACCAACTTATACACGCAGGCTAATGACCCAGGAGTTTCAGCACCCGCCGGAGGTTGAGAGGCCGGTTGATCCGAGTCGACAAAAAAGTAGTTCGTGTGCTGCCGACCGGGCACGGGGATGCTGGAGGCCGGATAAATAATCCTGTGTCCGTTGAAAATCGACTCGTAACGGTCTTGTGCGGATGCCGGGCAAATGGCTGCCCCTGCAAACAAGACAACTGCAACCATCGTTAACATTACATTTTGGATGTCTCTGCGGAAAGTAGTCATTCATTGGCTCCTGCGTGACGCCCCGAAATCATGCAGGGAGTTCATGGAAAATGCAAGCTCGAAAATCCATGCGAGTCGTTCTGTCTGCAAAAAGCGTGGCATGCGCAGTTTTTCGACAAAGAGCCGCGCATCGTGTGCGCTGCGACGCCCCAAATGCCAAGCGCGAATCAGCTTCGCCGGGTGCCCCACTCATTCGCGGGGTTCGAATGAGTGGGTTCCGCGAGTCACACCCTTCGGTACGTCCCATCACAGACGGGAATGATCTGTCCCCGATACTTTCGGGGCATGACGAGAGGTTTGGAGCGCTGGTACGGTGGGCACGACCTGCATTTCATAACCTGCAGTTGTTATCGGCGACGTCCGGAGCTTGACAGCGGCGAGCGCTGTGACCTGTTCCTGCGTGTCTTGGAGCGCGCCCGGCAAAAGTATCGCTTTGTCGTAATCGGCTACGTGGTGATGCCCGAACATTTCCATCTTCTGATAACCGAGCCGGAAGTAGGAAATCCTTCCGTGGTGATGAAAGTGGTGAAAGAGCGATTCACGAAGCTGCTTCACCACGGCGGCATGCGCACGGGCCCAATCTGGCAAAAGCGTTTCTACGACTTCAATGTGTGCAGTACGGAAAAGCGCATCGAGAAGCTGAGGTATATCCATCGCAATCCTGTGAAACGCGGTCTGGTAACAACTCCGGAAGAGTGGAAATGGAGCAGCTTCCGGACGTATGCTTGCGGCGAAGAGGGCTTGGTAAAAGTGAATTGTCAGGAATGGCCGCTCAGGATAACGTATTCCGCCTCGCGGTCCCACTCATTCGAAACCCGCGAATGAGTGGGGCACCCGGCGTATCCTGGTTGCGATTCGCTGTTATGTTAGTTCCGAAAGGAGCAGTAGCGTGAGCCCTATGCTGAAGAAACTGGATTGGAAGAAAGACCTCAAATACCTTTACGATGCGCCCAAAGACAAGGTGTCCGAGGTCGATGTGCCGCCTATGAACTATCTCATGGTCAACGGTAAAGGTGATCCCAATACGTCCCAGGAATATCGCGAGGCAGTCGAGGCTCTATTCTCAACCGCTTATGCAGTAAAGTTCGCCCTCAAGAAGTCCGGCGGTGCCGATTATTCCGTGATGCCGCTGGAGGGTCTGTGGTGGCCTGACGGGAACACGCCTTTCGTCCCCGGAAACAAGCAGGGGTGGCTTTGGACAGCCCTTATTGCACAACCGCCAATGGTGACCCCACAATTGCTACAGACCGTGCTCGATCAAGTCAAGAAAAAGAGCCTCCCTGCACTCGCGCGCCTGCGGTTCGAGTCCCTCACCGAGGGCAAATCGGTACAGATTTTACACGTGGGTCCATATTCGGCGGAAGGGCCCACTATCGCCGGGCTGAATCAGTACGTGCGAGAGTCCGGCTACCAACTTTCCGGCAAGCATCATGAGATTTATCTAAATGCGCCGGACCGAACCGCGGCTGAAAAGCTCAAGACCATCATCCGTCAGCCGGTGAGGCGATGAAGCGCATACTCGAGAATTTAAAAGGCGGCGATCTCCGCTCCATCGGTAGGTCTGGAGACGCTCTTAGGGCGGTCTCGAAAAATCCGGCTCTCTTTTCCGATCTCATGGCGGGCCTGCTCGATAGCGACCGCTTAGTTCGCATGAGAGCGGCAGACGCAGTCGAGAAAGCCACTCGAATTCATCCGGAATGGCTTCAGCCCTGGAAGCGGGCTTTGCTGGACACGGCTTCTACCTTGGAAGACAAGGAGCTACGGTGGCACGTTGCGCAACTGGTGCCGCGTCTAAGACTGACGTCCACCGAGAAAGCGACAGCAGTACGCATTCTAATGGGCTACCTGGAAGACAAGAGCAGCATCGTCAAGACCTTCAGCATGCAGGCCTTAGCGGATCTGGCCGCGCACGACGAGCAGTTGCTCCAGCAGGTGGCGCCACTAATTGAGCGGCTTACGCGAACGGGTACACCGGCCATGAAAAGCCGCGGCCGAAAGCTGCTCAAACAGCTTGACACCAATGTCAATCAGAATCAAGCTTGTCGGAGCGGACATAGCGTCGAACCTAGCGAAGCGAGACCAAACGTACCGCGTGGGCGACCCTCGCCAAAAGGCATCCGTTTGCCGGCGGCTAGATAGCGTCGACGTTGCGCAGAGCTAATGTTTATGATTTATGCAAGCCTACCGAAAACTCACCTCTTATCCAATCAACTCATTCGCGGGGTTCAAATGAGTGGGTTCCGCGAGTCATAGCGTTCGGATGTCCTATCACCAGTCGACCTGTTTGTATCAGGGCACGACCTTTAGTCGTGCCAACCAGCGCAATCTCACGATCAGGGCTTTTTAGCCCCTGCAAACCGCAGGGATGCAGGGGCTAAAAGCCCAAGTCTCAAACCGCACTTTCGGCACGTCTGAAATAGCCTGCCCTGAGCGCAGCCGAAGGGCGCCCTGATACAAGGCAGTCCTGGTAAAAGTGAATTGTCAGGAATGGCCGCTCAGGATAACGTATTCCGCCTCGCGATCCCACTCATTCGAAACCCGCGAATGAGTGGGGCACCTGGCAAAACCGCTTGAGTGGGCCACCCGCCTGAAGACCGGACCCGCTTAACTTCAAGGGCGGTGGTGTCCATTAACTTCACTATAAAACGCTTTGCGAGAAAAGCTAGTGTGCATAAAATAGGCGGCTATGGTGACCTTCATGCCGTTGATCACTCTGGCAATCGGTGCTCTGCTTGGATTCTTCGGTGGGTATTTCAAGGCATATGCTACGAAAAAGGGCGAAAATCGTGCGATGCAAGAGGACATCCACAAGCTGACCACGATAACGAAGGAAATCGAATCAAAGATCTCAGGCGAACTGTGGGATCGTCAAAAACAGTGGGAGCTGAAACGCGACATCCTATTTGACGCGGTGAAACGGTTGAACGATGTGGATAGCAAATTGCTATCCTTGAATACTTTTTGGGAGCACAAAATAGCTGGCAAGATCGAGTCTGAGGAATCTGAAATCAGGCTATCGCATGACTACACTACGGAATGGCAAACCGCGATGCATGGATTTGAGGAGGTTGAAGCGCTGACGCAAATCACATGCTCACCTGAAACGATGCGGGCGTTCGCTCAACTTGGTGCTCTGCTTAAGCGTCTTGCGTCCGACATTGTGAATGGGAATGAGCTCGCCCATAAACTTAGCCAGAAAGAGAGGGATAAACTCTTCGGCCTTGCGAAGGTCGCCATACGAAGAGAGCTTGGTATCCCGATTAGCGTTATGCCTCTATCTAGTGGAGCCTCGGCAACTCCTCAAGACGACGGTGGGAGATAAGTGATGACCACGTATATGCCGGTAATCGTTTGGGCTGCCGGAACGCTCATTAGCGCCTTTGTTGGATCGTGGCTGGCAGGATATCTCCGCAAGAAAGGCGAGGGCGTAGCCGCCCATGAGGACATCAGCAAGCTCGTTGATGAGGTGAGCGCCGTAACGACGGCGACAAAAGAGATAGAGAAAAAGATAGACAGGCAGATATGGAGCGGCCAAAGACAGTGGGAATTAAAGCGCGACGCTCTGCTCGCTGCAGTAAGCGCTCTCCGCCATGCGCAGATAGCCGTCGGGTCTTTGTATAGCGCTTACGACGTGGATATGAAGGTCAAGGGCAAAGAGTGGGAAGAGAGAGCCCCGGAAGAGAGAAGACGTGCTTCTGAAGCGCTCGCAGTATTCGATGAAAAGCGCTTCGAGGCTTCTCTCGTGTGCAGCAAGATCGTAAACTCTGCTATGGCTACTCCGGCGTCGCTAATGAGATACTGCATCAAATTTTTTGCTCAAGAGGAGCACAAAAAGGGGAGTGATCTGGTTCCTCGTATAAATGACGCTGTGAATCTTGCGATAGACTTCATGCGCAAGGAATTAGGGTTCACGCCTCTATCCAGTGAATCTTCGGTAACTCCAACCCTTGCTCAACTAAACCGTTCAGAAGAGTCGTAAGTCCGTCGCACAAGTCGTCGTGGCTCTCCACGCCGAGGTTGAAAATCTGGGCGGGTGGCCCAGCCTAGCATCTTGAGGGTGCCCCATCCAAGCCGGGTTTGCTTGGGTGGGGTAGTTCGTGTGCTGTGCGCGGGCTGTATCACGAACCTAACGTCCAGCGAATACGCATCAGGAGCTAAGCATCCGCTCGATGCGTGCTTCCATCTCTTCCTCTTCGATAAACTCCCCCCGGTCGGCCTGCGCTATGCCCTCTTGCACGGCGGCACCCGGCACCGTGCCATTTCGTAGGTGATGAGCCGGCCCAGATGGGTTATGCTTACGCGTCTTTTACAAGACATGGAGGCGATGCTCATGCCCGGATTTTCAACCGGCGGTAGGCAACTGATCAATGATCAACGGAAAACTTCCGCATTCGCGGTCTCGAGCTCGAAAGTTTGGGCCCTGTGGGTGGGATGGTTGTTGGTCTCGCTCGCACTCCTGTTCTCGCCGGCGGCTGTGCAGGCGCAGGGGCAATACACGGCGTCGGCGCTCTATAACTTCTGTCCGCAGAGCGGTTGTCCGGACGGGGGCAATCCCACTTCTCCTCCTCTCTTTGACACCCACGGCAACATTTACGGCGTCGCCAATGTCGGGGGCGCCAACCACCAGGGCGTGGTCTATCAGCTGACCCCGAACGGCGGCACGTGGAGCGAAAGTGTTCTCTACAGTTTCTGTTCGCAATCCGGTTGTGCCGACGGCAAGGACCCGTACTATCCCTTAGTTCTCGATTCCCAGGGCAATCTTTACGGAACTACCGTCCAAGGCGGAAGCTACAACGGTGGCGTGGTGTATGAGCTCAGTCCCCAGGCCGGCGGAACCTGGACTGAAAGCGTGATTTACAACATCTGCTCACCTAATCCGTGCCCGGGCGGATCGCAATTCTTTGGAGGGCTGACCATCGACACGCAGGGCAACCTGTACGGCGTGGCCCTCGTCGGCGGAACCCACAACAGCGGCGGTACCGTCTTTGAATTATCGCCTAGCGGCGGCGGCTCGTGGACCTTCACCGTGCTCTACGAATTCTGCGCCCTCACCAATTGCGCCGATGGCCTTCAGCCCAAGGGCGCCCCCATCTTCGACTCCCACGGTAATCTTTACGGCACCACGACAGGGGGCGGCGCGAACAATGCGGGAGTTGTCTTCGAGCTGAGCCCGAGTGGCGGAGGCTCCTGGACCCAGACCGTGCTCTACAGCTTCTGTCCCGTTTCCGGATGCAGCGATGGTGAAGAGCCAGTGAATGCCCTGGTTTTCGACGCACAAGGCAATCTTTACGGAGACGTTGACGCCGGTGGCGCTAACTCCTACGGTGGCGTCTTCGAGTTGAGTCCTGCCGGAGGCGGTTCCTGGACGGAGCAGTTGCTGGCCAGCTTCTGCCCCGGACCCACCTGCCCGAACGGTTACGGTCCCATGGGAGTTGCGATTGACTCTCACGGCAATGTGTTCGGAAATACCGCGTTCGGTGGCAACAACGACGCCAACCGGGGCACAGTCTTTGAAGTGAGTCCTGGCGGTGGTGGACAGTTCACCTACAACGTCATTTACACCTTCTGTCCCATGGAAAATTGCAGCAATCAAGGAGGTGGTGAGCCTCTGGCCGGCGTGACACTCGATGCACAAGGAAATGTCTACGGAGCCAACGCAGCGGGCGGCCTCCACTCCGAGGGCGCGGTGTATGAGTTGTCCCCGCCGCAGTTGATTCCCACAACGACTGTGTTGATGACGGTTCCCAATCCCTCGAACCTGGGGCAAGCGGTCACCATGACCGCCACCGTGACCGCGCAGGACCACTCCATTCCGACCGGGACGGTGAAGTTCCAAAGCAACGGTGTTGACATCGGGTCGGCCTCGCTGAACGGTTCCGGCGTAGCGGTTTTGATGTATGCAGGATTGAGTGCCGGGACCGACAGCTTGACGGCGGTGTATCAGGGCTCGGGGACGTTGGCGGGCAGCACCTCCAACATCGTAATGCAGGTAGTGCAACCCGGCAGCAGCATGACGTCGGTCGCCAGTTCGCCCAATCCTTCCACGTTCGGGGACACGGTGACCATAACCGCGACGGTGAGTCCCGCGGGCCCGCCGGCGCCGACGGGGACCGTGAGCTTCACCTCGAACGGCGTCGCGATCTCCGGCTGCACGGCAGTGCCGCTGACTTCATCGCTTACGGCGGTGTGCATGACTTCGACGCTGGCAGTTGGGACGGATGCCATCGTAGCAACCTATTCGGGCGATACGAATTATTCCGGCAGCAGCGGGATGCTCGCGCAACTGGTCAACCCCACACCCTCGCCACTGCAATTCGTTGCCGTCACCCCGTGCCGACTGGTGGATACGCGACCCGATAAAGGCGGCAGCGGCCCAATTCCGGGTGGCACGTTCCAGAACTTCCCCATTCCGCAAGAGGGGGGCTGCAACATTCCTACCAGCGCGGCCGCGTATTCGCTGAATGTTTCTGTGGTGCCGCAAGGTCCGCTGGGTTACTTAACCATCTGGCCCACGGGTGAAGGCCGACCGGTAGTCGCCACCCTGAACTCGACGGACGGCCGCATCAAGGCCGACGCCGCGATCGTGCCGGCGGGAACGGGCGGCGCGGTCAGCGTTTACGTCACCCAGACGACGAATGTGATTCTCGACATCAATGGATACTTCGCACCAGCTTCTCCATCCACGCTGGCCTTTTATCCACTGCCGCCCTGTCGGGTGGCCGACACTCGCAAAGACACTTTTCCTCCGGGCTTGGGAGCTCCGTTCTTGCCCGGCCTCCACGAGCGCATATTCCCCATACTCACTGCGGCTAGCTGCAACATTCCCTCCAGCGCCGCTGCGTATTCGCTGAACTTCTCCGTGGTTCCCCACGGTGCACTGGGTTACATGACGGTCTGGCCCACGGGTGAGCCGAAGCCGCTGGTATCCACCTTGAACGATATTCCGGGGACGATCATCGCCAATGCCGCGATTGTGCCCGCTGGTACCGACGGGGACGTTCTCGGTATATCCCAGCAATGACACCGACGTGATCATCGACATCAACGGCTACTTCGCGGCGGCGGGGACGGGCGGGCTGTCGCTGTATGCGGTGGCGCCTTGCCGGGTGATCGACACGCGTCAAATAGGGCCGCCCTTTAGCGGAAACCTGAATCCTCCGGTAAACGTGACGGGCAGTTTTTGTGGACCGCCGGCTACGGCGGAGGCGTATGTGTTCAACGCGACGGTGGTTCCGCAGGGCGTGCTGGGCTACCTGACGCTGTGGCCAGACGGCAGTGATCGGCCTACGGTCTCGACGTTGAATGCCTTGGATGGATCAATCACCAACAACATGGCGATCGTGCCCAGTACCAACGGGAAGGTCGATGCTTATGCGTCGGGGATCACGCAACTGATCCTTGACATCTCCAGCTACTTCGCGCCGTAGGGCGTGCAGAGGAGAACGGGTGTCGTCCGGAGACGGGCCGCTGGGTGCCCCTCGATAAGAGAGAAGGCGTTGTCAAGCGAAACTTCTCCTAGGCGGTGGGTGAGCACCGCTGGTTTCGTCACTGGTTTGCCAAGCTGAGGAGCAAGACACAGGAGATCTCGCGATTGATCAGTTTGCAGTGGAACCTGCCTCGTTCCACCAACCATCGATTCGGCCTAAAACTTCGACCATGATTCTTCTATGCGAACATCCAGTCGCCGTCGCCGGTGCGAAAGTGGAAAACGGTTTTTTCGTTTTCCAAGGCCGCAGGCCGTCTTTTGCACCGGTCCGTCTGGATGCGAGAGCGCCCAATCAACTCAACGGTCTATCCGCCGTGGCGGACGACCAGGGGCACCCGCGGGCTACTCTCGATGCGAACGATCTCTGGATACGGTGTATTGGTGCGTAGCATCCAGTAGAGTCGTACCGCTAGCTTGCGCGCCGCTGCTACTTTGGCGATGCCTTTTGCCTTGCTGTGGCAGCGGTGAGCATATTGTTTACGAAATCCTTCATCCAGCCGGACCACGCTGTGCGCCGCTTCCACCAGCAGCATACGCAGAAAACCATTGCCTTGTTTGCTTATGGCGCCCAGCCGCTGCCGTCCCCCCGAGCTGTGCTCGCGCGGGATCAGTCCCACATAGCTGGCCACTTGTTTGCCACGCGCAAAGCGGGTCACGTCGCCGATGGTCAGCACGAACGCCAAAGCCGTGATCGGCCCCACGCCCGGCTGGCTCAACAGCAATCGTGCCTGTGCATCCTGCTCGGCCGCTTGTTGCGCGGCTCGATCCAGCGGTGCTATCTGCTGGTCCAGGTAGACCAGCAACTGCAGTAGGTCCTGACGCCGGCATCCCGCCCAACCGGTCAGCGGCAACTGGCGAAAGGCTTTCTGTCCCGCCACACTCCACAGCCGCGACTTCTTCTGCATCCCCTGGTTCATCGCCAGGTGTTGCAACCCGTTCTTCACGCGGCTGCGGATCTGCACCAGCTTGTGGCGGTGAATCAGTAGCTGCCGCAGATCGCGTTGCTCCGCGCTCGGCACCCACAGCCGGGGAAACCGGCCTTCCCGCAACAGCTTCAGCACGTGCCCAGCATCGCGCCGGTCGTTCTTCTGTCGGCGTACATAACTGGCGCGAATTTCGGCGGCATCTCCCACCCACACTTCATGGCCTAATTGGTTTAACAGATCGAGAAACCACTGACTGTTGCCCGTGGCTTCCAGACCGATCAACGACGGCACCGGCAGTTGCCTATACCAGCGTTCCGCTTCGCCGTCGCCGTTTACCAACTTCTGTTCTCCTATCTCTCCCGTCTCCGGGTCGAACCAAGCCACTTGCTGCCACCGCGGATGGTAATCACACCCTACAATAAGCATGGAAGGCTCCTTCCTTCCCCAGTGTCTTGTCCTCAACTCAAGACTACCGGTTCGAAGCGAGCCTTCTCTCTTATCCAACTCATTCGCGGGGTTCGAATGAGTGGGAGATTCGATGGTTCGGTACAAAGTCAAAACACCCACTCAAGCAAAACCGGCTTGAGTGGGCACCCGCCTACAAACGCAGCCTCACGAATTGGGGTTGGGTTGTAGGGTGAATATGACCAGCCCTTGAATCATCGTCCTGGTTTCGTCGGGCGCGCCAGGCCGCAGAGCAGACCGGGACGCTTGACGACTAATGGCACTCGGACCTTTGGATGCTGACCGCATCCGGCCAATTGGGGTATTCTACGGCGCAATGTCAACAGAATCCGTTGCAGGCGGAAAGACCCGGGCCAACGCCGAATATGTCCAAAGAATTGATCGGGTCATCGACTATCTTCGCGGGAATCTGGATCGCCCGGTAATGCTGGCTGAGCTTGCTGATGTTGCTTGCTTCTCGAAATTTCACTTCCATCGGATTTTTACAGCAGTTTCCGGCGAAACCCTGAATAGTCTCACCAATCGGCTTCGTCTTGAAAAGGCCGCTCGTCTGCTTCGTTATTCCGGCCAAAGCCTGACCGATATCGCCTTGGATTGCGGTTTTTCGTCGTCGGCCACGTTTTCACGTGCCTTTCGCTCCGGCTACGATACTTCGCCCAGTCAGTTTCGAAAGACCGGCGAGATCAAAAAGAGCAAGATTTGCAAAGAACTCTTTCCGGAAGATGCATATGGTCTCCCCATGAGCGCGGAGGAGAAGCGGGCCGCGTTTCCCGTGAGATTGATCGACATTCCCGAAAGGCAAGTCGCGTATATTCGAGTTACGAACGCCTTTGAACTGGACAGGGTACTTGCCGCCCTCAAGACCGTGATCGAATGGGCCAAATCCCAGCATGTGTTTTCGGAAGGAACTCTCTTCGGAATGACGGTAGACGATCCGCACGTGACGCCAAGACACCTCTACCGATATGAAGTTTGCCTTGCATCGTCTCTCCCCTTCGAGTGCAGGGAAGGAATGTCAAAATTGAAAATGCCGGCCATGCGATACGCCGCCATCAAGGTTTCCGGCGACATCGATAAGGTAGCTACGGCTTGGGACTACCTTTACCGGGATTGGCTTATCAACAGTGCCTACGAGCCCGAGCATGCGCCGGCACTTGAGGTTTTCCTGGACAAAGACAACGCGATGGATTGGTCGCACTTTGAATTGGAACTATGCCTGCCGGTTCGGAAGCCGGCAGAGATGCGCAGTGGGAGGAACGTATGATCGACGGAATTGGCGGCGTTTTTTTGTTTTCCAACGATACAAAGAGATTGGCGGCCTGGTATCGCGATTGCCTCGGAATGGCCGCTGCGGGCGAAGACAGCGAGTGCGCTTCCATCTATGCAACGTTTGACTCTCGGGACGTTGAAAATCCGGAGATCAAGAGAACCATGGCGTGGGCGATTATGCCCACCGACCAGGACATCAAGGACAAGCCGCGAACGGGCCAGATTAATTATCGCGTGAAGAACTTGAAAGAAGTACTCGACCATCTCAAGAGTAAAGGCGTGGCAATCGAAAAGACCGAGGAATATCCCTCCTACGGAAAGTTTGCGTGGCTCAAAGATCCAGATGGCAACAAGATCGAGCTTTGGGAGCCATCCGAGGGTGTATAGAAATCGGTTACGCAAGATCCAATCGCACTCATCGAGGAGTAGCCCGCGATGAGTGATCACCGCCTCTCTACCCCCATGATCTCTGACGTCGGCTCACGCCGCGTCGGCGTAGGAGCTGGTGCGCAAAGGACCGTTCGGCTTGTAGGTACTGATGATGACGCCCGAGCCCACAGCCTTTGTGCTGACGAGCGCGAGTTCGCGAGGCGGAGTTCCATCCGAGAAGATACGTTTGCCTTTGCCTAACAGAACCGGAAAGACGAGCAGCAGTACCTCATCCGCAAGCTCGTGTTCGAGCAGCACCGGTGTCAGCTCCGAGCTGCCCCAGACGATCAGCTGCGGCCCCTCTTTCTCCTTAATGCGGCGAATGCCCTCAACAATGTTCGCTCCAAGGTCCTCGGCCGGTCCCCATGCGAGGCTGTCCGGCCTGTGGGTGGCGACGTATTTCGTCGCCGCGTTCAGACTGTCTGCCATCGGACTCTTCGGGGCTTTCGGCCAAAAGCCGCTAAAGATGTCGTAGGTTCGCCGGCCCAGCAGCAGATCGAAATGCTCGCCTTGGCCCTCGACGATGGCCGCTCCTCCATCGGGGTCAGCATGCGGCCCGGCCCATCCGCCGTAGGGGTAGTCGCCGTCTTCGCCCGGCCCGCCGGGCGCCTGGATGATGCCGTCCAGCGTGATGTGTTCAATGATCCTGATCGTTCTCATTGCAGTCTCCCTTAACATGGGTTGCGCTGGCAAAACACCCACTCAAGCAAAACCGGCTTGAGCTGATTGGATAAGAGAGAAGGCTCGCTTCGAACCGGTAGTCTTGAGTTGAGGACAAGACACTGGGGAAGGAAGGAGCCTTCCATGCTTATTGTAGGATGTGATTACCATCCGCGGTGGCAGCAAGTGGCTTGGTTCGACCCGGAGACGGGAGAGATAGGAGAACAGAAGTTGGTAAACGGCGACGGCGAAGCGGAACGCTGGTATAGGCAACTGCCGGTGCCGTCGTTGATCGGTCTGGAAGCCACGGGCAACAGTCAGTGGTTTCTCGATCTGTTAAACCAATTAGGCCATGAAGTGTGGGTGGGAGATGCCGCCGAAATTCGCGCCAGTTATGTACGCCGACAGAAGAACGACCGGCGCGATGCTGGGCACGTGCTGAAGCTGTTGCGGGAAGGCCGGTTTCCCCGGCTGTGGGTGCCGAGCGCGGAGCAACGCGATCTGCGGCAGCTACTGATTCACCGCCACAAGCTGGTGCAGATCCGCAGCCGCGTGAAGAACGGGTTGCAACACCTGGCGATGAACCAGGGGATGCAGAAGAAGTCGCGGCTGTGGAGTGTGGCGGGACAGAAAGCCTTTCGCCAGTTGCCGCTGACCGGTTGGGCGGGATGCCGGCGTCAGGACCTACTGCAGTTGCTGGTCTACCTGGACCAGCAGATAGCACCGCTGGATCGAGCCGCGCAACAAGCGGCCGAGCAGGATGCACAGGCACGATTGCTGTTGAGCCAGCCGGGCGTGGGGCCGATCACGGCTTTGGCGTTCGTGCTGACCATCGGCGACGTGACCCGCTTTGCGCGTGGCAAACAAGTGGCCAGCTATGTGGGACTGATCCCGCGCGAGCACAGCTCGGGGGGACGGCAGCGGCTGGGCGCCATAAGCAAACAAGGCAATGGTTTTCTGCGTATGCTGCTGGTGGAAGCGGCGCACAGCGTGGTCCGGCTGGATGAAGGATTTCGTAAACAATATGCTCACCGCTGCCACAGCAAGGCAAAAGGCATCGCCAAAGTAGCAGCGGCGCGCAAGCTAGCGGTACGACTCTACTGGATGCTACGCACCAATACACCGTATCCAGAGATCGTTCGCATCGAGAGTAGCCCGCGGGTGCCCCTGGTCGTCCGCCACGGCGGATAGACCGTTGAGTTGATTGGGCGCTCTCGCATCCAGACGGACCGGTGCAAAAGACGGCCTGCGGCCTTGGAAAACGAAAAAACCGTTTTCCACTTTCGCACCGGCGACGGCGACTGGATGTTCGCATAGAAGAATCATGGTCGAAGTTTTAGGCCGAATCGATGGGTGGTGGAACGAGGCAGGTTCCACTGCAAACTGATCAATCGCGAGATCTCCTGTGTCTTGCTCCTCAGCTTGGCAAACCAGTGACGAAACCAGCGGTGCTCACCCACCGCCTAGGAGAAGTTTCGCTTGACAACGCCTTCTCTCTTATCGAGGGGCACCCGGCGACGAGCATGAATGTCACGGTTTCAGATAACGAAGCGCAACACATCCTGATTTAAAAATCTTTGAGTCCACAAGTTTTAATTGCAACCTGTCGTGTAGGCTAACACCTTCCAGCAACCGTCTCGCTCCGCCGGCAATGACTGGAAAAACGACAAAACGAAATTCGTCGACCAAACCAAGCTTGATCAGTTGCGAAGGAATATCTACTCCACCGACCAAAATGTTCTTGCCTGGTTCTTGTTTCAGTTTAAGGATTTCGTCGCGAAGGTCCGTGCGAACAATTCTCGTGTTCTTGTCTTCAACGCTGTCTAAGGATCGCGAAAAAACCAGCTTGTTGAGAGAGACAAATGCTTGAGCGAATTCCTTGTCTGCTTTGGACGCGGACTGGTCCTTGGCGACCTCTGGCCAATAAGGAACCATCAATTGATAGGTCTTGCGACCGAAGACTTGCAGGTCAGCCTCTCGCGTGAGGTGCGTAAAATATTCAAGTACTTCGTCGTCAGGATTTATTGGGGTGTGATCGAGGCAGCCGTCCAGGGTGATGTTGATGGCGAAGATTACATTTCTCATTTGATTGTCCTGCCTTTCCGTGCCAGCGCGTGTGAGAGTCAACAGCCTCGCGCGCCGCATCGTTCATCCTATAGCTGTCGCGCACGGAAAAATCGACAGCCGAGGAGAATTTTGTTTCGGGAAAGCTGGGGACTGGACGGACGTTCACCAATCCCCATTCGTTCGAAAAAGCGAGCGGGCGCTACGGCGCATATTCCGAAGTCGCGGCGGCCCGGGCTGTTTACTTGCTTCCGCCGGGTCCTTGTTCCGGAGCCGGGAAGAATAGAAGTTCGCGCACCTCGCCCACCGCATCGCAGGAGATGGAACCCTTACGCGCCCACGCGAGTGCCTCGTCCATATCGGCGGCTTCCAGTATCCAAAAACCGCCCATGTGCTCCTTGGTCTCGGTGTACGGCCCATCGGTGACTAGCACCTTGCCGTCGGACTGCTTCCGCACCGTCTTGGCGTTGGCGGCCGGGGAAATTCCGCAGGCGAACTTCCTCACGCCGGCAGCAATCATTTCGCGGTTGAGCGCGTGGATCTCCTCGATCATCGCTTCGGTTACAGTGGACGGGTCGAAGTCGTCGGGGAGATAGTTAGCAACCAGATACTGTGGCATGACTTTTTCTCCTTGGTTTCTGTGGTTTGTTCCCGATGACTCGTTTCCTGTTCACTCAGGAACCGTAGCTCATCGTTCTTTTGTCTTATAGTCGTTGGGGAGACGGAAAATCGACAGCTATCCCAATTTTTATTTCAACTGCCGAATCCGCTCCTGCAGGAATTGCCGCTCCGGCTCCTGTTGGGTCAGCGCCAGAGCCTTTTCATAAGAAGCACGGGCCTCAGCGGTCCTGCCGAGCCTGCGGTACATATCGGCACGGGCTGAATGCGCCAGGTAGTAACTGGCCAATTCGCCCGAGGCCCTAGTCGCCAAACGGTCGTCCCCGAGATTCTTTGCGATCTGTAAAGCCTCCAACCAGTCTTGCTTCTCCGCTTGATAGTCAATCTCGATGTCGGTGTAGCCTTTTGCGGCGAGGCACCAGAGGCGCAATCTTGGATCGTTGCGCATGATTGGGTTCTGCAACTGGTCGTTCAAGAATCGCGAAAGATCGACGAAGGACATCGTCTCGGCTTCTGATCTGAGGCGTCCGATCTGGGAGTAGATCTGATTTCGAGTATCGCCTCGATCTGTGAAGAACTTTTCCGCCTTCGCGTACAAGGGCGCAGCTTTTGGCCCGTTGTTGAGCCAGTAGAGGCGGTTGGCTTCTGCCAAGAGAACTTGAGGATCGGATGAACTTTCCGGACGTGCTAACCCATCACTAATGTTGAGCTGCTTGTTGGCAGATATTCTTCGGAGCCACTTGTAGGCGTGGCGCGAGGATGGAATGACAACCGCCAGAACCAAGGCCGCTACAACTAGCGCCTCCTTTGGGACACGAAACCTCACTCAGTGCATACCGGCCTGGTTAGTGGAGGATGTGCAAAGAGCAAGTGATATGCCAGAGAATGAGGATTGAAAACAAGAGGCTTACCAAACACGTTGGATATGGAGGCCGGTAAGTTTTACCAGCGGTGGGAAAGACTTGCGGACCAATCAACTTGGCTTACATTGGCTAGGAGTCGGCATTTTGCACTGCCGCAAGGCCCCCCCTATAATGCCCGCCGACAGCTTGGCTCTTGCGTCCTTCAATCCGTCCGTTCATGTCTGCGGGGAGCGCGTGGTCAGCGTACAGCTGCAGGAGGAGCTTGCTGCCTGTGTGTTCGCCAATCAAACCAAGCTTCTCTTATCGCGTTATCTTGCGAAGTATGTCGCTGTCGGCAACGAGATCACATTTCCGATTCCAGCACCAGATGCAGTCGGCTCGGAAATCCTCGTCACCAAGAATGCCGCCCCCGGACCGGGCCGTTATATCTACCAGGCGCCAATCGGATACGTCAGCCACCCCAAGCAGGACAAACGAAATCAGTACTTCGTCTCGGCCGAAGTTCGTGGGGGAAGCCTCGGTATCAGTAGGGTTTTCGTGCCTTGCGAGGTCCTGCGCGAGTACTTCTATCGCCTGCCGCGTACGGCCGACAGCGTCGATCATCCCACTCTGTACGAGGTCTTGCGTATTCCGGCCAGCGCGTCGCCCCCCGAGCTTCGCGTCGCTTTTAAACTGCGTGATTTGGAGCTAAGGACGGCGGGCGTGCGGCACCGAGAGCGAGTGGCACTGGAGCGGGCATTTAACATCGTTGGCCAGCCGGAGTTGCGTGCTTGCTATGATGCGCTACTGGCCGATCCCGAAGCTCCCGCTGTATTTCCGTACGGCGGATTTGGTTCACTTCTCGTTGCCGGCGAGCCTTCCCGTGATGGAGAGACATTCTTTGCCCGCCGCATCCTCTCGTTCTCACCAGATCTCCGGTGCCGGCGGTTCCACGTGCCATTGCGGAAATGTGATTTCTACGACGACCGGGCATTGTGCCGCGACATGCGTCGCAAGCTGGAGTTTTGGCTCGACCCAACGGCCTTGCATACACTCTGGGACCGCACATGGAACCAGTGGAAGCATCTGTTGGGAACAAAGATCGAGGTCGAGGGCGCGTTCGTACAGAGCGGCAAGTATCGCAAGCGTCGTGAGCAGTGGGAACTGGTTATCTGGGAAACTGCATTGCCGAGCCGGCTGGAGGTCAAACTGCCACCCGATTTCCAGCAGCAAATCGAATCTGCCAAAACTGCCTATCATCGCTTCGGCCAGTATTCGCAGGCTCTGGATCAGATCCGCCTGTGCCTGGACCACCGGGCGGTCGAGCGAGCGGAGCTGCAGAGAATGTGTTCCGAGCTGCATGTTCCCGCTGACTTTGATGTCGCCAAGATTAGCTGGTGTCCTGATTATGATCCGTTCTTCTATCGCCAGCTCTCACGCCGGGCAGCACGGATCTATCTGTTTCGGGATGAATATATTTTCGACGTTGAGAAAGCCGTGGTCGTGGAAACCCCTCAGCTTGGCCACGCGACTTACGTCTTCGCCAAGCCCCGGAACCTGGATACCTTTCTCGCCCTGTATACCAAGATCACGAAGGACGACATCCGGCGGAACCGCAATAATGCAGCCGAGCGGCTCGGATTCCTGGGGCGGGTGATTCATGGCACAAATCCACGAGCGTGGCTCAAGGAAGTCAGGCAACGTATCGGGGAACGAATCGACTTCGCGGCGGCCGTGGCGGAGTGAATCACGGACCCATGCGCACAGTTTTGTGGCATTTGATTTGGCGTCGGTCTCGTGCGTACCTGCTGCTTCGTCCAGTCAAAGTGTGATTGGTGAAATAAATTCATTGACGATCTTGATTCCAGGGCAACGCCGAACCGTCGCAACTGGAGTACCACCCTTTGCGGTGGGAACGGTTTTAGCAAGAAACTTCTGCCAGATCCGCCAGATTACAAGCAAGTCCCCACGGATGCCCACGGTGCCTGGACAGCACTCGGCTGATCAGCCTGTTTGACTGCCTTTCGATTTGAAGCTAAATGAATCCGAGGCAGGCGAGTTGCCGTTATTGCGTCCAATGATCTTTGGTAAAAGCCAGTTGGAGGTTGTAGTGGTGGTGTGATTAGGAAAAATCGACAACAGATTCCTGGGAACGCAAGCGGCAGCGGAATACTCAGGCATTCCCGCAGGCACGCTGCGGGCATGGAGGTGCCAGGGCGTCGGACCGAAGTTCTATAAGCCTCGTGGGCGCGCGTTGTATGATATTGCCGACTTGGATGAATTCATCCGGTCAGGCGTCCGAGTTGCCTCTGTGCGCGCAAGCAGGGAGGAACGGAATGTCTATCTACCTACGGGGTAGGGTCTGGTACTACCTCTTCTACCTAAACGGAAAGCGCTACAGAGGCAGCGCCAAAACCAAGAACAGGAAGGACGCAGAGCGGAGCGAAGCCCAAGCGATTGTCGCGGCCGAGGCTGGGCAGTCGTCAAAGCCGAAGCGGGCGCCTCTGATTCAGGAGTTTGTAAGGCAGTTCTTGGAGTGGCTCGATAAGACCACGCTTGAGCCGAAAACCAAGAACGATTACGAGAATGGTTGTCGCCTGATTCTCAGATCCACGCTGTGCGGGATGCGAATGGATCAGATTGCGTGGGATGATGTTGAAACCACCGCATTTCATGAATCACCGTACAGCCAGAACTGCGCCATCCGGACGATGCGCCGCATGTTGGGCAAGGCCCGCGATTGGAAATTCATCCGTGAAGTTCCGAGGGTGAAATCAGTCAACGTCGATGCCAGGAGCCGCCTGGTGGCTGACGCAGATGAAAGGGCGCTTTTACCTGCGTGTCCGAGACCGTTGAGAGACGTGCTGACCATCATGCTGGATTCTGGCATGAGGAATGGGGAAGTAGTCAGAATGCGCCTTGAACATATCAGTTGGGAAGGCGCCTTCTACTTCAATCTGAAAGGCAAGTCACGCAAGGCTCGCCGGGTCGTGCCACTGAGTGAACGCGTCATTGTGATACTGAGGACCATCCAGCAGGAGCAGGAGGGAGGAATAGAAGGCTGGGTGTTCCTGTCAGAAAAGTCTCGATCAGGACACATCGAGTTGAGTGGAATCGAGCACATGTTCAGGAAAATTGCCCGAACGCTCGGTATCCCAGATGTTCTGAAGCTCTATTGTGCCCGGCACACATTCGGGACAGTGGCGATGGCGGAGACGAGGAACCCGGGCTTGGTCAAAGATGTCATGGGGCACGAGAGCCTGAGTACAACGATGATCTATCTGCACCCGGAAACGGCTCAGATCAAGAGTGTGATCGACCGCCGGAATCAACAGAAGGACTTGGGATTTCGCACAACCACAAGAACAGCCGCAGTCGTTCAGGGGGATGGATGTGACCAACCATAAGTTATTGAAAAGGTTGGTGAGCGCGGAAGGAATCGAACCTTCAACCTACTGATTAAGAGTCAGTTGCTCTGCCAATTGAGCTACGCGCCCGCGTGTGGTTTACCAGCAGAATCAATAACTTGCGCGGACTCCACCGTGTCGTACCGTACTCGCCCGATGCAAGCGGTCCCTACATAATTCCCTACACGGGACGCCAGTTGTGCAGTTCTCGATCTTTGGAGCCCACTCAGTATATCAGAGGTCATCGACTCAAAATCCATGAAGATGTTGAAACCCGGGAACCACTTGGAACGGAGTCGCTGGAACATTGACCATCTCTCCAATCTGGTCGATGAATGCGGGAGAAGAATTGCCAAGGAATCGCGAGCCTTCGCGAATGTGAACGATTCGGGCGGGTTAGAATCCCATCAACCTTGCGCAAGTTGCGTCGGCAGCCACGGGATCGTCAGCGAGCACAATCTTTCCCAGAGTACGAGTGTTTCCATTAAGGGGCCCGTTTCCTTTCATTGCCACAATGCCATCCGCGATGACAAAGCGAGACGTTGGCGCAAAAGCGCTTCTTCTTTTCCAGTCTCCCTGGATTGGGTGAGATCAACAGACGGGAAAAGGATGTTCTGACCCTTCACGCAGCCGACCTGCTACCGGTGGAGATGCCATGGAGAGGTACGCCCAATTCTCCGTTGATGCTGTTTGAAACTCCCTACCGCCAGCTCATACCGTTCTCGCCGTTCGATTCCGGGCTGGGCGATGCCAACATGCTCATCATGGCCAAGAGCTGCGGAGGCAAGACGTTCCTCGCCCAGCTCAAGCTGTTGATGATGGCGCGTGCCCGGCCGCTGGTATCCATTCTCGAGCGGGGGGATTCTTACGAACCGCTGGTCGATCTGATGGGTGGCCGTGTGATCAATGTCGATCTGGATGGCAGAGAGACCCTGAATCCTTGGGACCTTTCGGAAGGCGAGACAGGTCCAAGCAATGAAAAGACAGCGTTTCTAAAGAACCTGACACGGCACATGCTCGGCGACAGTCATAACTCGGACACGTCGCTGCTGGACAACGTGCTCACCGATGCGATTACACGTGTCTACAAGCGCTGCGCAATTCGCTATTCCAATCCCATCCCGACCTTCAACGATCTGCGCGAGGAACTCGCCAACTGGCGTGACGCAGAGAAGATGCAGCGCACGATCGATGAGGCGCACCTGGCGGCAATCAAACTGCGGTCGTGGACCGAGGGCGGGATCTACGCCAAGCTGTTCGACCAACCGACCACGATGCGCCTGGACAGCGATTGGCTGTTCTTCAACGTGGAAGGCCTCAGCTCCGATCCCCGGCTTGAGACGGCGATGAGCATGCTGATTGCGACGGTCATGTCTGCTCGCGCCACCGGAAAAACCGGGCGTCCCAGCATCACGGTACTCGACGAGTGCTGGTTCCTGCTGGACTCACCTGCGCTGGCGCCTGAGGTGGTGCAACTTTACCGCACGGCCCGCAAGCGGAACTCAAGTGTGTGGGGTATCAGCCAGACGGTCGAAGACTTCGTGGGCACGGAGTTTCAGCCGCGGGTCCACGGTCCCGGCATCCCAAAAAACGCCAGCACGAAGATCGTCGGGCAACAGCCGGGAGACGTGACCCCGATGGTCAATCACCTCAACCTGAATCCGGTAGCCGTCAATCAGGTCAAGGGGTTCGGAGCACCGCGAAAAGGCCGCAGCGCCGAGGTGTTGCTGGTGATTGGGGAGAAGGCAGAGACGACCCAGACGATTCGAATCGTGCCCACGCCCCTGTCTTACTGGATATGCACGACATTCCCGCGGGAGAGGAAATACCGTGCCTGGTTCCTGAAGAAGCACGAAGGAAAGCCGCTGCTGCAGTGCTACCAGGAGCTGGCCAGAAAGTTTCCGCAGGGCTTGGCGGATGTCTCGCCGCTTCTGGAAGAGATGTCAGGCGAGGTGAATGGGGTGCCGCGCGTTATGACGGCAATGGAGAAAGGAAACGGAGAACACTCAAGGCCTTGAGTGCTTCGGGAGGTTGAAGAGAATGCAGGTTCTTTCGTACATGACGTTTTTCGCAGCGTTTACCTGGCTCGTGGTGACAGTCCAGAACCACCGGCGACTCATGGCGGTGCACGCTTGCCGGAGTCATGGTTGTAACGCTGGCGGGCGTGACGCCTATGCGTCAGAATGGAGGAGATGAAGCTAGAAGTGGACTGCTATTCCGGGCGGACGGCGGACGAAAGGCCGGTTCGATTTCGGCTTGAGGATTGCCAGTACATGGTCGAGGAGGTGCTTGACCAGTGGTACGGCCCGCAGGGTGCCTTTTACAAAGTACGCGCGGACGACGGCAATCTCTATATCCTGCGCCGGGAAACATCGACGCCTGATGGCGTTTGGCATCTGGAGTCATTTCGGCAACTGCCACGTAGCTGAAGGATCGCCGATAATCTCCTCGCGTCCTTCGTTCTCTCCCATCAGTTGAACAGGAACACTCAGGAAGGAAAACAGGCCTCAAGCCAGAGCTTCAGCGTAAGATCATGGCGCTTTTCATTGGCGAGGTACGGTCGTAGTTCCTTCTCGTATCGCTGTTTGAGAACGGTTTCGTTCAGTCGTCCTGTCCTAGCGAGAAACTTGGCATCTTCCAGGTCAACTGGGCTGTTCCGAACCAGCTTGGCGAGAACGAGATCGTGCACTTCCAGCGCAAAGAGGCAAAGCCGGATGAACTCGCCCGGGAACAATTCCTCCAACCGCGCCGCGTAGTCTTCTGGAACATCAGCCTCCGTGACGTGCTGAAGATACAGTCCGTGCTTCCTGTCGAGGGCGGAGCCTTGGCCAGCAATACTCTCCAGTTCGGTGATACTGTTGGACGGTATCGCCGCAATATAGTCCACATCCCCTGTGGGTCGAGGCAATTCGTAGAGGGCAGAAAGTACAAAGCCGCCAAGGCAATGCATTTCAACAGCAACACCAAGAAGCTGATCAATCTCTCTCAGGAAGTCTTTCCACTTGGACGGCAGGACGTGCGCGGTATCAGGCGACATATCGAAGCGCCTCGGGCCGCCAGTTGCTTAGGACATTCCAATCGCGTGCTTCTTTCGAGCGATGCTTCTTCAGCCATCGGCGTTCGCTCTCGCTCCCGTGTACTCCGGCTAACATCTCCTCGCGCGCAAGTAAACTATGCCTCAGCGTGGCTTCCAACTGCTCCAGCGCTGCATCGCGCCTTGAATCCGGCAACGCTGATCGCCGCCCTGCCTTTCTCGCCAGCGCCACAACAAATCCCAAGCGATTCTGCAGGTCGAGGGCCGGCCCAAAAGAGACCGAAATCCATCGGCCAATGAGTCGTGAGCGAATGAGTGTATGTCTGATTACTGCTCCAACAGCAGCCGAGTTTGGAGACGACGACGAGCTCAAGAGTAATCTGGTTCGTCAAAGCACCCTGGAGCCCCAGCTTGGGATTCTCAGTCTCGCAGCAGTGCTGGAGGTCCGCGGCGACAGTGTGCCGATCGTTGACCTCAACCGGACATATTTCCAGTTTGCGGATTCTGGCGGCATGTCAGAGTTCGATGAGTTCGCAGAAGCCGCTGCCAGGACGATTGCTGGGAGGGGTGCTGACGTTTACGGATTTAGTTCAATCTGCAGTAGCTATCCTCTGACGATAAGAATCGCGAAAGCTTTGAAGTTGATTCTTCCCGATTGCACCATCGTGTGTTTGGTGGTCCTCAGGCGTCTGTAGTTGATCTTCAAACCTTGGCAGCCTTCCCATTCGTCGACCTCATCTTGCGCGGCGAGGCAGAAGAAAGTTTTCCGCTTCTCCTGGACGAATTGGCGAACTGGCGGCGAATGGATCGGGTGCCCGGGCTTACTTATCGCACGGAAGGCCAGCCGCGGCGAAACCCTAATGCAGATGTCATACGGGATCTCGACTCGTTGCCGTCCCCCGCATATCACCTGACCGGTGAGTTACAGGGTGCTTCGAGGGCCGCCCTAGAAATGGGTCGCGGGTGCCCGTTTGCGTGCACATTCTGTTCAACCAACGATTTCTTTCGTCGCAATTTCCGCCTGCGTTCGCCAGACCGAATCTTGCATGATATGCGATCCCTCGCCGAGGTATATGGGTTGAGCGACTTCGATCTGATACATGACATGTTTACGGTGGACAAGCGGCGGGTGGTGGCCTTTTGCGATGCGATGATTGCCTCTGGTGAACGGTTCACGTGGGCATGCAGCGCCCGTAGTGATTGCATCGACGAGCCGTTGCTCGAATTGATGGCTCGCGCCGGTTGCGTTGGGATCTTCTTCGGTATTGAGACCGGGTCTGCGAGGATGCAAACAGTTATCGACAAGCGCCTGGATATATCGAGGGCCAAAGAAATCATTGATGCTGTTGAGGAGTTGAGAATTGGCAGCACGGTTTCTTTGATTGCGGGCTTTCCCGAAGAGACCCGGGAGGATCTGGAGCAGACTGTCCGCAATGCTTATGCATTCGGCACGGTGTTCACACTCGGACCCGCAACTCAATTTGCTGGCTCCCTTGCCGGCGACGCCACTCTACTTGAAGTATAAGGACCAGTTGACCCTCGAAACCCTCTGCTCAGACGTGTCCCACCAGGGCGCGAGGCAGAACGAAGAGGATATTGAGTTAATCCGCCAGTATCCTGAAATCTTTCCCAGTTTCTACCTGGTACCGGCGCCCAACCTCGACCGTAATTTCCTCCTGGAATTGCGGGAGTTCTTGCTCATGGGAGTAGAGCACTTTCGCTGGCTCCTGGCAGGTTTGGATCAGATCACTGGTCACATGATGGATTTCTTCGCCCAGTGGCGCGAGGCCCGCCTACATTTGCGCCCGCATCTGAACGGGTTTGAAATTCGCCGTTACTACCGCACGGTAACCTTCCGAACGGATTTTCTGCGCTTCGTACGGCAACATCCTGTCGTCACGAAACCTGTGATTGAGGTATTTCTTGAGTACGAAGACGCGATGCGAGTGTTCTCGGACAAGGCAGGAACTCCCACTGGATTCCCGCTTCCTCCCGGAGCCACACTGTGGTGGACGGATGTTCCGATTAGGAAAAAGCAAACTCGCGTAATCGAGTTGGAGTGTGACATCGAGGCGATCATTGACGCGCTAAAGCGTCAGACGGAGCCGGCGTGGACCCCTGGCGTTCATTTCTACGTGACTCGTGAAACCGCATCAGGAAGTGTATCTCTGGAAATGATATCGGACTGGATTGCCTGCGCTGTTCGCGCTTGCGACGGCACTCGATCTATCGAGCAAGTCGTGGAACAATTGTCGTACGAGATTCCTACTGTTCAGCAGGATGTCCGCGAGTATGCGTTCGTACGATTGCTTGAAGGAGTTCACGCTGACGGATTCATTGAGATATACCGAGGAGATTCAGAGGAGGTCTACCCCCGTGGCTCGCATTGAAATGTCGAGAGCGATTGTCCCCTCAACTATGGCTGCTGGGGCGTGGTTGTGGTTGTCGTTGTGGTGTCCTTCTTCACCTCAGGCGACGGCGTGGTTGTTGTTGATCGTCGTGTCGGTCACCTGCGGCTGGGGTGTGGTTATGGTCGTCGTCGCATCGGCCTGCTTCACCTGCGGTCCTGGTGGTGTAATCGTCGTATCGGTGGTCTGAGTGGTTTGGGCCTGGGGCGGAGATGCCGGATCCTGCGTGGTGGTGGTGGTGGTGGTGGTGCTGGTACTCTGCGTCTGGGCTGCCGCCCGAAGTCTATGTGGTCGTGGTGGCGCTGGATTGCGAGGTGGTCTGGGCCATTACCGGCAGGGACAGGGCGAGCACAAGCAGCGACCCCAGGACGAAAGCAAACAGCGTCTTCAATATCATGATTCTCCTTTATTACGTTGGAGAACCGATGAGACGGCCGAAGCAGTCGCTCAGTCTGAGCACAATTGCTCGCTGCCCAAACGAAAGTCCCCACCCAGGCAATACGCTTGGATGGGGTACCGTCGCTGATCCTTCTTAGTTCGGTTTAGACTAGCTGTTTTCG
The DNA here is from genome assembly GCA_963794545.1 of uncultured Acidobacteriaceae bacterium. GTDB lineage: Bacteria > Acidobacteriota > Terriglobia > Terriglobales > Acidobacteriaceae > Bog-257. The sequence goes on along the minus strand of CAWCEH010000002.1, from coordinate 1,153,803 downwards.
TCACGGCCAGCACTTCTAGGACAGTGGCCGTGTCACGACCACTTCCCGAGAGCGCCTCTGACACAGGAGGATGTTGCCCCCCGCCAGCGCCTCAAGACGGTGGCTGACGTTATGAAGCTGCTCACCTTCGGCCAGAATGGCTTCAAAGGCCATGGGCGGCACCGTATCGCATTTCGTCCCCGGGATTGGCTAAGCGTGTCTCGACTAAAACGCGATCGACAATCTCTTCCGCGCAATCGCCGTACAACGTGTGTACCGTGCTGTGCCAGCCTGCGAAGTCGCCACGGAGGAACTCAGCATGGAAGCTTGCCGGATCCTTATCGTACTCGGTATGGTAGGTTTTCAAAAGGAGTCCGCCCTGTTTTACCAGGCGATCGATAGTTTCTGCGTTTTGGAATAGATGCATGGTTGTCATCCTTCATGCGCGATCGATGGCATACATATATCAATCACGCCCTTACAACCAAGGTGCGACAAGCGGGAATGCTCGCCGGCGGTAGCGTGGGTTCTTCGAGATACGGTGTAGTCCGGGAAAGCACGATTAACCGCCTTCCCGGACCACAGATTTGCCGGAATTATACGGCTACTGCGACGTTATGGAAGGTCGACACGACCATCTCAAACGTCTGAACCCTCGGCGTTCCATCGATTACCTTCGCCAAGGTCTTCAACACTTCCGGGTAGGTGTTGGTGTTGTAATCGTCCGCATTGTTCTTGTGCTCCCACAGACTGATTGCAACCGCATCCTGGCTGCCCGGGTTGCACAGCGTGATCTCGTCTTTGAAGCCCTTCTGCTTGCGTAGCAAAGGAAGAATCTGGTTTTCGAAGGTGCGGGTGTAATCAGACTGCATGTTCGATTTCAGGCGAAAAGAGACATTGCGTGCGTACATTATTCAACCTCCTACAAAGGTTGCGTCGCATATAAGATGAAGGGAACTTCAGATAGGCTGACTTATGTTCAGGGAACCTGAAAGAGGAGAGGGTTGGGCACTATCCTCAATACAGACTATAGCTGATCGCGCGAGCGTTGTCAAATCGATGGCAAATGACTGGCAAATGACGGTAGTCTGCCCGGCTCACTACCTCACTACATTGAGCTCGTAACTATTGCGAAGGTAACACTGGTTGCAGTGCGAATAACAAGGTGAAGCGTGGACAGCGCCGCTCAATCAGCGTACGATTAAAGTTGAGGGAGTTTTCCTACCTCTCATTCAGACCCCCTGAACTAGGTCAGCCGTTCTGGAGTATTTTCCCCTTAGTTGTGGTAGTCATAGGAGTTAAAGTGTCTAATCCCAAAGTCCACGTTAGCCAGAAGTCTGACCCTTCCAAGCAGCAAGAGACCTCGACCAAAGATTCAGCGGGTAACCTCTCAGAAGACCAGATACGAACCCGCGCCTACCAGATCTACGAGTTTCGCGACCGAACTGCTAACACTCCTGATGGGGATTGGTTTCAGGCAGAGACTGAACTAACGGACCTCGTGAGTGGCAAATAGTCGAAGAGCGTCAGGATCGGAGATCAGTCTCCACGGTTGTCATCCCGAGCGCTGGCGAGGGCCTGCGCTGAGCGAAGTCAAAGGGATTTGCTTTTTCCGTTTCCCACCCCCGCGGCTTGCCCTTAGATCGCCGCGCCGTCTTCGCTGTACGGCTGCGACTGCCTTTTCGCCGTGGCCGCGATCTCTTCGCGTAAACCGGATCCAGGCTTGTGCTCACCGCAAACCCCAATGAAGTCTCGCGGTCCGCGTTTGCGCTTCTCGTCGCGCAGCCAGGTCAACAAGCTCTCTTCGTGCGGTAGCGGTACAGTTTAATCCCGGTTTGTGCCCTTTCGATTTGCGCTTGTAATTCACTAGCCATGTTCTTCTTGGCATTCTTCGAAACTACTGCCACGAACCGTGATTGACGGACTCTTACAGAGCCCCTTCCAGCCATCATCTTCCGACCAGAAATCACAGTTAATCGGTACGCTAGCGGTCACCTGTAGGTTCACTACTTGAGAACTCATGATTACTCCGCGAATCTTGGTTGTACAAGTTGATATCGCAAAAACGCACGCTGGTCATGCTTGGCATCTAAACCGTGCCTTCGGGGAAGAATATTGTGCCATGTCGGCCTTGGCGGCTGGATGTCTCCCGCCAGCAAAGAAGAAAGGCCGCAGGTTCGCGGCCTGAATCTCTGTCTTACCTGCATGCATCTTCACGTTACGCGATATTCCTATGAGTTGTCTGGTCAGAAACGACCACTTTTGCGGAAGTAAGCGTCGGTACAGTATCGATCACTTCAGTTTCCAAGCCACAACCGAAGAGGCATTGTCGCCCGTCTAGGCCTATTCTGCTCGTCCCCTGACCTTCGGCCCAGGTGCAGCGACAGCAGCTTTGCGGGCCGACTCCGCCATGCGGGGCTTCGCCATTTCTCTCGCAATGTCGGCGAGCGTCGCTCGGGTGTATCCGTTCTTCTTTGACTTCTTCTGCGTCATCTTCCCATCATGTCACGCGTCGAGAGGCAAGAACGGTCAATTCAGACCAGCCTCTTCCGAACATAGGCCAAATCACTCCTGGAGCCTCACGCGACTAAAAGCGGCAAGGTTGTTTCCGAGTAAGGCGCGATCCAGGCATAATCCGGAGACAGGCGCGCGCCGCCAATCGGCGCGAAGAGGCCCTTCCACGGGTAGTCGGGTATACGGCCACCAGTGAGCAAGCTGGGCGTCGTAGGCTCGTGTACGACATTCCAGCTTAAACAGGTCATTTCTCACTGTGCCCGCAGTCAATCCATTCAATGATAGACTTTGCCAGCCATGCCAGCCCACAGGAGGCCCTCATGTCCTCACACGATCCCGTTACGCCGAGCCTGAGCGGTCACCTCCGAACTTTGGGAATATGTTGGATAGTTTACGGAGTCATTCGATTGATCATGGCGGTGTGCCTGGTCATCTACGGCAGTACAGCCACCGTAATGTTTGGCACTCTGCTTAATCGCGTACCTGACCCGTTAACACTGATGGGTGTTTTCCACTTTATGTACACAGTAATGATAGCTTTGTCGGCTGTCTGTGGAATTTTAGGGCTCATGGCTGGACTGGCTTTACTTGCAGAACGGCCATCAGGCCGCACGCTCGCCCTCGTTGCAGGGTTTGTGTCGCTCTCCAATATTCCGCTGGGTACAACTCTGGGGATTTACACGCTCGTAATGTTACTTCCAATAGCGGCTACGCAGCGTTACGGTCGTTCCGGTTGACGCTGACGCCCGGTGCTATGGGTACGGCGCATGTAAGGCGCTGGTATGCCCTGACCCAGAATGGTCACGCGGCCCTGCAAACGCATCTCATTTTCTCGGAGCCTTTTTTTGTCGCTAGCCGCGCCGCCAAATGAGCGCGCAAAAATGCCCATCTAGCGGGACAGAGAACGATAAAACAGGCCTCTTGGGGGTGTGCCCGTATCACGACCGCCTCGGACACTATGGGGTCGCCGGTGAGTGACGTCACATCCCCATCCCTGCACATCGTGGAAATATAGACAGGTCGGCAACTTGGGGGAGAACGCGCACCTTGGATGAACTGACGGCGCCCGAATCCGATTCAACAGAGACTACGGCGATCACGTCTCGACGGAACGCCCCGCACCGCGACGAAAGTGAACTGCGCGCTATGCGCTTTGCAATGCGGGTATCGCTGGCTTTCGGCGTGTTGATGCTGGTCGGAAAGACGGCGGCGTACTTTATGACAGGCTCGGCGGCCATTTTGTCGGATGCGGCGGAGTCGGTGATTCACGTAGTCGCAGTGGCGTTCGCGGCTTTCAGCCTGCGGCTTAGCACGAAGCCAGCAGTGCCGGAATTCCTCTACGGCTACGAACGCATCACGTTCTTCTCCGCCGGATTTGAGGGCGCGATGATCGTGCTGGCCGCCATCTTCATTCTGTACGCCGCCATCCAGAAATGGATGGCCGGCCTGCAGTTGGAGAACCTGGGAGCGGGCACGCTCCTGGTGCTGGCGGCAGCTGCCCTCAACGCCGCATTGGGGTGGTATCTGGTACGCACGGGGCGGCGCAACCACTCGCTCATCCTCGAGGCGAACGGCAAGCACGTGCTCACTGACAGTTGGACGAGTATCGGTGTGGTGGTCGGGCTCGGGTTGGTGATGCTGACCAACTGGAAGCCTTTCGATCCACTCCTGGCGATTGCGGTGGCGATCAATATTCTCTGGGCAGGCGGGCACTTGGTGTGGCGCTCGGCTGTAGGCCTGCTTGACCATTCAGACCCGGAAATTGGACGAGAGATTCGCGGCAAGCTGGATGCCCTCTGCAGCGAGTTGGGCTTGCAATATCACGGTGTTCGCTACCGCACAACGGGGTATAGGCAGCTCATTGAGGTGCACCTGCTGTTCCCGTACTTGATGGCCGTTGGCGAGGCACATCGGCTGGCGACACTGCTGGAAGAACGTTTTCCGCGTGAACTCAGCATGCCGGCGGAAGTGTTCACGCATCTGGAGTCGATGGAAGACCACGCGGCCGTGCATGCGAGAGAACACTACACTGGAAGGCCGGAGTAAAACACCCATGCAAGGCTGCGCCATGGCTCTGTTTCGTATCACGGCGGATTCTGCAACTTGACTACCGGACACGTTGCGCCCTTGCCGATCCGGGCGGCCAGCCCCGAAGTCAAGTTACGGGTAATCTGAAAGACGGCAACGCGGCCCCGCCCCCGCAGCCATACGATCCGCCGTAAGCTGCCACGCGAGGGTTTGCCGTGGGCGCCGAAGTAAGGAGTCAAACCAGGGTTTGTTCTCTTAGGCAATGGCGATGCGACGCAGGCACGCGATGAGCCGCTCGCAGTTCTCCACAGTGTTGTAGACGTGCGGCGTCACTCTAATCGAACTACCGCGGACGCTGACGAACACCTTCTCTCTCGCGAGCATTTCGGGAAGCTCCTTCGAAATCGTCGCTTTCCTCCGCAGCGCCAGGTAGTGGGGCGCGCGCAATGGTTCGGCGGGCGCGAAGAATCCCAGGTCAGCCGCAGCCTCAGCTAATTGACGGTTGAGCATCCCGGCCGTCTCGGAGATCTGCGCGACTCCCCACTCCAGCAACTGCTTCATGGCGCGCAAGGCGGCGGGCAGCAGCACAAAGTTGGAGCGCTCGCCCATGTCGAATCGTCGCGCGCCCGCGTCGTAGTTTTCCGTGTACAGGATCAGGCTGGCGAAATCTCTAGCATTGGCGCGCTGAATCCAATTCTCCTCCAGCGGCATTCCACCCTGCCATCTTGGAGCGACATAGAGAAGCCCGACGGAGTAGGGGCCGAGCAGCCATTTGTAGCTGGCGGCGACGGCGAAATCTGGCTGCACGTCGCGCACACTGAAAGGCAACGCGCCGAGCGATTGGGTCAGATCGAGAACAAGCGCCGCGCCAAGCTTACGGCAAGCTTCGCCGATGCGCACGAGGTCGAGTCTTCCGCCGCTCGTCCACTGCACGTGTGGCAGTGCGGCGATGGCCACATCGGCAGTCAGGGAATTCAGAACAGCCGCGGTCCAGTCGTGGTCTTCAGGCCACGGGACAACCTTCAGAAACGCGCCGTTATCTTCGGCTTGACGCTGCCAGGCATAGTAGTTGGACGGGAACTGCTCCTCGAGTACGAGAATGCTCTGGCCTCTATTGACCGGCAAATTTCGCGCGGCAGTTGCGATACCGAAGCTGGCTGAGGGAACGATGGCGACGCACTCGGCCGAACAATCAAGGAGCTGCGCGGCGGTCGTGCGAAATTCTTCCGCATCGGTGAAGAACTGATCGGGCGTAATCTGCCACGGGTGTGCTTTGCGGGCAAGCCCCGCGGTTCCGGCCTCTAATGCCGGTTTCATCAGCGGTGACATATAGGCGCAGTTCAGGTAAGCGACGTTGTCGGGGATATCGAAGAGATGGCGCTGGCAGGGAATCATCGTCTAGTCGGTAGTGGTGCAGTTTGATAACGGGTAGTGGTGCAGTTTGATTTCCACAAGGCGCCAATTCAGATTACGTTCACGTCCTCGAGACTTTCCTTGATTACTCTTGTGAGTTCCCTCAGTGCGGCGGCTTGGATGTCTCCCCACTTACCGAGGGTCACTTGGCAGGAGTTGCAGGTCACAATGGCATTTTTCGACCCACTTGGAATTGAAATGTCTTGACTGCCGCACTTCTGGCAGCCGAGCGTTATTGGGATGTTCATGACGCGCCTTACGAAGCATCGCCCGGTGCAACATTTCAACTCTGCGGGAATCTTACTCCCCGGCCACTTGGTTTACGTCCTCGGTCGTCTGGCCGGGCTGGTGAGCCTTGCTCAGGTGGTCCGCAAATGCCACGCTCATGGACGGCTGTACGTCCGGCTGGAACGGGTAACCGCAGACCGAGCAGCGCTTTAGGTTGCCATCGGCAATCAATCGCGGCGGTAGCTTTGAGCTAGGCCGGTCGAATCCCTCGCGGACGGCTTCCTTTTCGGCTCTTTCCTGCCGAGCCTCAGCGTCCTTTTCTTGGACCTCGCGGGCGTGGTCGCGAGCTTCCCGAACCCTTTTGTGTACCTCTTCAAACTGGTTTAAGGGCTTCTTATTTTCCATGCCCTCAGTTTACCCCTCGCACCAGCATTCAATGGCCTGTGGAAATCAAACTGCAACACTACCGTCTAATCTGCATACTTGACCGAACACCCGTAAGGACGTGATGTCGGGTTGCTAACCGGCTTGCCCGATGTGGCTTCTTCGAGCCGCAATCGACACGTAGTTCTTTGCGCCGTTCACATCCGCAAGCTCGGTGGTGGGCCGGTCGTCAATCGCCCCGTTGTAGATCAAGGCTCCTTTGGGGTTGATGATGAAGATATGGGGTGTGGTCTTGCGTCGTAGAGGTGGCCCAGGGCGCCAGCAGGATCTAGCAGAACGGCACTGGGCGCGGCCTTAGCCTACTTAAGATAGGCATTCTCTTCGGATGCGGTAACGTAACCCTGCTTACCCGGCGCAGACGAAATTACAGTGAGCCAGACCACGCCCCGGCTCGTCCATTCGCGCTGCAGGCGTTGCATGTTTCCGCTGTTGTAGTGCTTCTGCGTGTAAGGGCAGCCGCGGTTTGTCCATTCCAGAATCACAAGTTTGCCCTGGTATTCGGAAAGCTTATGGACGTCTCCATTTGTATCTGTTGCTGTGAAGTCGGGCGCCGGTTCGCCCACTCGCGTCGCCCACCCGAGCGACCCCGCGATCAAAGTGAATCCGATTACTGCGAATGCAGCAAACCGTTTTCTCGTTTCTGTCATGCCTCTCCGCCTCCTCTTAACCGCAGCCATCATCGAACGTTTCTTCCAAATTCACCCAGTTGCTCTCATCTATCGCGAAACGACGGGAGCCGAGACCTCGAAGGCGCGCCCGGCCCGAGAACTATAAGGCCTCTCAGATTGGTAATCGGCTTTGTCAACTGGTCCGACTTCTTCAGGGTGATGCGGAATCCGTTATGAGTCGGAGCAAACTCCTGCGGACCTGAATTGTCGATCTGGCTCGGTTCGAGTGGGAAAAAGCTTGCGCCTGTTAGTTGCGACCTCGCCTGCACCGACAATATGAAATGCTGCTTGTCCGATACTGCGGCCACTTTCCAACCTGCTGGCATAGGCTTTGGAAGCTGCGCCCGTGTTTGCTCGAAAAGCGCGCGCCAAGGAGCCCAGTCGCCACCCGCGGGACCTGACAGCGTCAAATGAGCCTTTCCTGGTATGCATACGTCGCGACAGACGATATATTTCACATCCGCGGAAAGGCTTGGCAGCGGTGTCGCGTTGCGACGTGACGACCCCTGAATGGGAGCAATCAGTAGCACTTGTTCTTCGTAGCCGTAATCTACAACCGATCCACTGCCCAGACGTATTGGTTGCGGCCAGCGAATCGAGCTAGCCGCAAATCCCGTGGGCAGGTTCCACTGGACCTTGGGCGGCTCACCGGAATCCCCTGGGTTTTGCCAATAGATGTGCCAACCCGGCTCCAGTCGAAACAACAGACCGACCCACAGAGGCTGGTGTGGCAGAGAGGTGGCCTGTTCGGAGATCAACTCAACTTTAAGGTGCGGCTGTGGCGGCAACTGCGCGTTTGAGCGCCCGACGAAGGCCAGCATCGCACATGCCGTGAGCAACACAATACTTCGTCGGCGCAAGAGGAGCATAGTATTTGGACGAGTTCTCAGGCTTTCGGTTGCCGGATCCGGGCCACTCTGACGTGGCCTCAGGTGACGGCTTGCATTACGGGTTGAACCCAGGAAGGTCCATCCGCCTCGCGATGTGATCCTTAATCCAGTGCGCGTCCCACCATTCCTTCGGATCGATCTGGATGCCGTCGAGCTGCATTGCGAAGTGGATGTGGTCGCCTCCGGCCATGCCGGTCTGGCCGCTCACGCCCATCACTTGGCCTTGCTTCACCAGGTCGCCTTCATGGACATCAATCCTGCTAAGGTGGCCATAGATCGTCTGTAGTCCATAGCCGTGGTCGAGGACGATGCAGTTGCCGTAAATTCCCAGAGGAGCTGCATAAACGACCTTGCCGTCATTCGATGCTTCCACACCGACGTGCTGCGTAACCGCCAGGTCGTATCCCAAGTGAACCTGCTGATCGATCTTCTGGCCTTGATAGATGTAATTCCGCACGTCGGCAAAGTTCGCTTCAGCCTGGGAGTGAGGCTGCCGGATGAAAGGCCGGGACCATAGAAACCTGTCGGCGGTCTTGAACTGCAAATCGGAAAGAGTTTTGTTGTTGGCGCGGCGCATCTCGCTATTGATCTTCACGAAGCGCGCGACCGGATCACCCGTTCCGTTCGGGTCAAGTTCGTTAATCACCTTCTGCATGAAGGCGTCGCTTACCTGTAGATCATGAACCCTATACTTCGGCTGCTCCTTCTTCGGAAAAACGACCACGAGGGGGCTGGTCACGTCGTTTCCTGCACCGTTGGCAGCATAGACCAGCGGTACGGTATCGGCCGGCATGTTCCAGGCGAAGGCAAACATGGAAAACAGGCCCGGCTTGCCGCCCGGCATGGGCCAGGCGCGAAATTTCTCATCGCCGACGCGCACGCCCGCTTCTGTCCAACTCCCCGAGACATGGAACGTGGCGAGGTCTGCCATTCCCAAGTACAGGTAGTGTTGCTCTGAATCAACGCTGACCGTCGGCGGTTGCGTAACGACGGTCAGGTCGCGTTCGGCACGGCCTGTCCTTCCAAGCAGGTCGTTCGAAGTGGCTTCGACGATCAACTTCGCACTGCCCGCCTGCAGCTGGGGAGTGGTCTTGACGCCAGCGATGAAGTTCCAGGTACTGTCGGGCCACTTCGACGGCTGCGCCATCGCAAAGACTTGGTACCGAGCACCATTCTGCTCGACGAACGCTTGCAGACTGCGGACGCCACGCGGATCGCGTACGTGAACCGTGATGGCAGTGACTTGGCCCAGTGAAACGACTGCAGACGGGAGCTCGACAACGGGTGTCGCTGATCTTGCCAGCAAGAACGCGAGCAGCAACACAACAAGCGCAATGACGACAACAATGAGTTTTCTCACATCCCAGTGTAGCTCCCGACAAACAAATTAGCCGGTCGCCAGGGATGCCCAATTGGGTTCCTGCCGTCCTGCTCGTGTGCCATCGTTCAGCGCTCGCGAATGAGCCGGAATCACAGCGGCGCATGCGGTGGCAGCAAGAAACTTGGATGTCACCATTCTTGCTGGCCACTATTCCGGCCGCTTGTAGACGGCGCCGCTCTTCATGACGAAGTTCACCTTCTCCATCTGCGTGATATCTGCCATCGGGTCGGACGGCACCGCCACCACGTCGGCAAACTTCCCCGGCTCAAGCGAGCCGATCTGGTCCTGCATGCCCAGCAACTCGGCAGAGATCATGGTGGCGGAACGCAGCGCTTGCGCCGGCATCATGCCGTACTTCACCATCAGGGCAAATTCCTTCGCCGGATTTACCGTCCAGGGAAAGCCGCCAATGAACGAAAGCGCTGGTTCGACAATGGACGATTGGTATCGCGCCTTGTTCTTCGCGAACCACTCGCGGTCGTTGTTCCGCTTTAGCTGCCGCAGAAATACAAATACATCTGGGCTAAAGAAGGCCGTGTCAGCCATCGCAATCTCCCGAGCAGACGTGAGTTTACTGGCTGACGCCGCGTCCCTGAATCTCCCGCCAGACCAGTACCGCCAGCTGCACGGAATCGTAAATGGTCGCCTTCAATTTGGGGCTGGGCTGGATAGGCTCTCCCGAAGGCGAATTGCGGCGATCAGGCAGGCGGCTATGAGCAGGGCACCAGGTTCACGTTCTTCCGGCATGCGAGCACAGCACAGTGTAGGCGAACAAAAGGCGAATATTAAACAGCGATGCCCTCATTGGTGCTTGAAGTTGCAATACCTCCATAATCGGAGTTATCATACTCCATATTGGGAGGTGCCGAATGGCGATCATAACCCAACCTGTCGCCGGGTTCAGCCCGGACATGGCTGCCGATCTGTCCGACAAGCGAGTCCAGAAGCGCCTGAGCCCCGCTGCGCGTAAGGCCTTCTTCAAGATCGCCAACGATTGGAAGATTCGCGACGAAGAAGCGAAACAACTGTTGGGCGGTATATCGAACGGAGCGTTTTACCAACTGAAAGGCGGAGAGCTGAAGACGCCGCTCGACCAGGATCGCCTGGTTCGAGTGTCCCTCATGGTCGGAATCTTCAAGGCTCTGAACACTCTTTACAGTCAAAAGCTGGCAGACGCCTGGATCTCCCTGCCCAACAGCAACCCCATGTTTGCCGGCGATACTCCCCTTGCCTACATGGTCAAGGGGGGCCAGCCAGCAATGATGCGGGTGCGACAGCTGTTGGATGCGCGGCGAGCCGCCTGATGAAGCTGCCTCCGGTCATTCAGCTACGGCAGGATGACACACATAGACTGGTTCCCAGCAAGTACGCACTTGAAGAGCAAAGCAGCTTGTCGAGACTGGTTGACGATGAGAGCGAGTTGCAGCAGCTCTCGGAGCTCGAGCGCTCGAACAGATAGTCGTGTACTCGGGGAGTCGGGTCTGCTGCCGGGCATCGGCATCCACGAGCTGGTGTTTGGAGTTTCTTACGCCCACATTGTGAATGCGGCATTCACCTATGCTCATCCTTCAGGCAGCCGGTTCAATGGTTCAGAGCGGGGAGCGTGGTACGCCGCCTTTCGACTGGAAACCGCCCAAACAGAAGTGGCCTTTTATCGAGGCAAAGAGCTGCAAGAAATCAACTGGCCTCATCCTGAGGTCTTCGACTATGTCGAGTACTTCGCTGATTTCCGGGCAGAATTCCACGACATTCGGAATCGTTCGGAATTTCGCGAATGCTTGTCCCCGGTCACCTATACCGGCTCGCAACGACTAGCTCATCTCCTCCTGGAGGAAGGATCCGCGGGTATTGTCTACCCGAGCGTGAGAGAAAAGACGCACGGTGACTGTGTCTGTGGCTTCCGGCCAGCTCTGGTCATGAACGTTCGCAAAGGGGTCTCGCTGACCATAACGTTTGAGACTGCCTCGGTATCGCCAGTGTTTGTCACCCACTCTTGAGAGCTCCGATGTCGCACGTCAGTGGACTTGTGGTTGGCCGGGGACACGACGCACTCAGCAAGTTACGTGCAGGATGGCGTTTGTGTCGGAAGGGTTTTGCTTCAGCAGCTCAATGGCTTGTTCCGTGGGCACGATGAACAATTCAACTTTTCGACGCTTGGCTTCGGTCTGCACCTCCTTCATCACCGGCAAGGCACCGTTGCCGGTACCGACTACAAAGCGACGACACTTCCACGGTATCCCTTCCTCTAGCGAAAGCGGTGTGTGTCCAAAAGCTTCACGGAACTTCTTGGAAGCTTTCTTCTTTCGCTTGCGAACCTCGCCGCGATCGATCACGACGTCGTGGTCGTAGCTGACCCCATCGATCCGAATGGAGCCAAAGGAGAATTCCTCGAATCGCATGGCCTCATCTCCTTGCCTAAGTAAGCTCTTTCGCGCCACCATCAGATACAGCGTGGGTTCGTCCCGATACGCGATCACTTCCAAGCCCAGCGGCTCTAGGAGGGCCTCAAACTCCTCTTTGGTGGGAAGTGATTCAATAAACAGGTCGCCGGTGGCCCGCAGTTGATCAACGAAGGCCCTGCCCTCTGGATGGCTGACCACGAGCCGTCCGCCCGAGCGAAGCATGCGTGCCGCATTGCTGCACGCAGCAGGCTTGTCTGCGATGTTGCCGTATATGCCATTCATGAAGATAGCGTCCACGCTGGTCGGGGCCAAGGCCAGCGAGACGATGCCGGAGTGGCAAGTGCGGACGGTAGGGTATTTGTCATGCACACGTTGCAACATCTTTTCCGCCACATCGCAAGCCAACACCGTGGATGGCTGGTAGGACTGAATCAACGGGATCAAAACCCCGGCTCCCGTTCCCACATCCAGGACCACCGCTCCAGGACGCATCTCTGCTGAAGCAACAATCTCCCAGAGCCGCTCCATCACCTCTGGTGATTGTGGTCGATCAAAGACATCCACCAGTTCGTTGAAGCGGCGACGCTGGTGCTCCGCGACTGCCTTGGCTTCTTCAGGGAGCATTACGTTTCGCCTAGATTAGCCTAAACCAGTCGGGATCCCTTCATGAGCGTCGCGAGGGGCTTGCTGCGATTGTCACTCTCACCGATCGCCTGGTCACGGCGGCAGTCGCACTCGAGGCGCTGGCACCTATCGCGGCCGAACAGCTGAGTCATGAGCGCCTCCTGAAAGTAGCCGACGGCTGCCGACAGACGCGGCAGGCCTTTAACGAGCTGCGGCTGCCGTCGCCCAGTGAGTGGACCGCACTCGCAGCCGGCGAGACATCAGGCACGTCGTCTCCACTGACCGACATGGAGCGCACACTCGACCAGATTGCGCTGGCCGTGCCTGGCGGATTGGATCCCTTCACCATACGGAAGCTGATGGGTTGGTCAAGCATTACAATCGCGCAGAAATACATCCACCCGACTCCCGAGGCGACCGTGCGGCCATGCGTCGGCTCAAGGATTTCGACGAGCAGGTAAAGATCCGAGAGTTGAAGAGGAAGTCGGTCCCTACACTCGTCCCTACACCGAGGAAACGAGTTTCTAAATGATTGAATTTAAATGTCTTGTCGGGAGAGTCAGATGATTAAGAGTCAGTTGCTCTGCCAATTGAGCTACGCGCCCGCTTGTGGGGAAATACTTCAGAAGGGCAAACGAAATTATATCACCCGTACCTCGCACCCACATGAACACCTACTGCCCACGAGGGGTGCTTGCCAACGGAGCGCTATTCAATTTGCACTAACTGGCCAGTGTCTAAAGACTGCGGAGTCTGGAGGGTTTGCGGCGCTCGCCAGAAATCCATATACGACACGTGATGTACGCATGAGACCGTGCAGTGCGGGGCACAACTCTTCTCCGTAAGGAACTCACGCCGGATATCGGCAACGGTGTATTGCTCCAGCGGGATGGCAGGATAGCCGCGCTGCTGGGAACAGTAGTGCACCAATCCGTCCTCGCAGATGTAGAGATAGCGCGCTCCAGCGCGGCAACGCCATTGGTTCGGCTTGCCATTGGCGATGTTGTTCTGGAACCAGTTGAAGCGCGCGTAGTGGCGCTTCTCGAGTCCCTGCATCTTCAGGAACACTTCGCGCTCGACTTCGTTCAGCGGCTGGAGCTGCCCTTCGCCGTCGTGAATGATGCCGATGGTGGAAGTGAAGCCGAGCTGCACGGCGCGCCTGCCCACCACCAGAGCGTCGTGCGGGTTGTGGATGCCACCGCCCACGACTGAATTGATGTTGACGTGAAACTCGGCATGTTCGGCGAGCAGTTGCAGCTTCTTATCGAGTACCTTCAGGGACTTTTTCGAGACGTCATCCGGCATCACGTTGTCGATGCTGATCTGCAGATGGTCAAGGCCGGCACGGTTCAGGCGCTGAATACGATCCGCCGTGAGCAGGTAACCATTGGTGATCAAGCCCGCGATGATCGGGTGTGTGCGAACATGGGCGATGATGTCATCGAGTTCGGGATGCAATAAAGGCTCGCCGCCGCTGAAGGTGACGATCGACGTGCCCAGACGCGCCAGTTCGTCGACGCGGCGTTTCATTGTCTCCGTGGGAACCGGTTTGGAGAAGTCGTCGAACTCGTTGCAATAAGTACAGGCGAGATTGCAGCGGCGAATTGGGATGATATGCGCCAACACCGGGTGGTCGGTTGAGGCCACCCCTTTGGCGATCATCTTCCATTCGCGAAACAGGCGCTTATAGGCAAGCACGCGCCGCCGCACCCCTGATGACGATTTCGGCATACTAAACTCTTTCTATTACAACATATTCGATAGCGGGCTTGGGAAGTAGTTGCATTTGTTCGGTCAATTTCGCCCGGCGAGTGGGGCTGGGTGGCAGCCAGACGGTTGCCGATTGGCTCATAACTGACGCTAAGTTGCTGAAGGCCGGGAACCTGCGCCTCGCGTCATGCTGGTTTATAATCGAACATTCAGTTATCCACTCTGGAGTTCCCTAAGACATGCTTCGATTTCTGCAAAAGCCTGGCCCGATCAAGAAATATGTGCTGGGCGGCATCCTCGTCTTCATCTGCCTGGCAATGAGCACATACCTCATTCCCGGCGGCATCAGCGATTATCTTGGCGGCGGCGTCACTCAAAGCGGCGTATTAGCGCGAGTTGGCAATCAGGACGTCAGCTTGCAAGAAGTCTCGCAGCAGGCTCGCCTCATCGGACGCCAGCAATTCAAGGGGCAGGCCGTTCCTCCCGCCATCATGCCCTATCTGATGCAGCGGGCGGCGCAAGGCATGATCACGCAAAAGGCGCTGGTGTACGAAGCCGACCGTATGGGCCTCAGCGTCAGCGACGAAGAACTGCGTAGTTATCTGCACCAGGGGCAGATGGGACAGATGATATTTCCCGGAGGAAACTTCATCGGTCAGCAGGCCTATGAAGATTTCATTCAGAACCAGTTCAGTATGGGCGTGCAGCAGTTTGAGCAAGAGGTGAAGTCCGAAATTGCCCAGCGGAAACTTTTGGCCCTCATCAACGGCGCTGTTTCGGTTAGCGATAAAGACGTTGCCGAGCAAGTGCAGAAGCAAGGCGTGAAGGTGAAGTTCGAATACGCTGTGCTGACGTTGGACGATGTCAAGAAACAAATCAAGCCGACCGATGCCGAACTGAAGGCATTTTACGAGCAGAATAAGCAGCAGTACGTGAATTCCATCCCGGAGAAGCGGAAGGCGCGCTACATCCTGATCGACACCGGCAAACTAGCGGACAAGATTTCGGTCACGCAAGCTCAGTTGCAGCAGTACTACAACCAGCACCAGGATGAGTACCGTCTTCCGGAGACAGTGACGGTTCGCCATATCCTAATCAAGACTCCGGCGCCTGACGCTGATGGCAAGGTTGACCAGAAGGGCGTGGACGCGGCGCGGACGAAGGCGGACGACATCGAGAAGGAGTTGAAGAGCGGAGGCAACTTCGCCGATCTGGCCAAGAAATATTCCGAAGACCCGGGTAGCGCACAGAATGGCGGACTGCTGCCGCCGATCACCAAAGGCCGTACCGTACCGGAGTTCGAGCAAGCTGCCTTCAATACGCCGGTTGGCCAGACCACTGCCGTCATCCGCACCAGCTACGGCTTCCATATCATCCGCGTCGAGGCTAAACAGCAGGCGCGGTTGAAGCCGCTTGACGAAGTGAAGGCGCAAATTGAGCCACTGATTAAGCAGCAGCAGGTAGCCAGCCAGGCACAAAGCTTGGCCAATACTGTGCAGACACTGGCCCGCACTGTTGGTCTCGAAAAGGCTGCCAGCGAAAAGGGGCTGACCGTCATCACGACAGACTTCTTTGCGCAAACCGATCCGCTCCCAGGCGTGGGTAACTCTAAGGATCTGGTCAGCGCGCTGTTCGAGGCCAAGAAGAATGATCCTCCTGGCACGGCGCAGACGTCCCAGGGATATGCCATCTACCAGGTGACCGACATTCAGCCTCCGCAAACGCCAACCTTTGAGCAGATCAAGGCGCAAGTGGAGGAGCAGTTTAAGGGTCAACGTTCGCAAGCATTGCTGGCGCAAAAGACGCAGGAACTGTCGGACCGTGCCCACGCAAGTCACGACCTTGCAAAGGCAGCCAAGGATCTGGGAGCCGCCGTCAAGACCAGCGATTTGGTTGATGCCAATGCGCAGGTCCCCGAAATCGGCCCCATGAATGGCGCTGCCGCCCTTGCTTTCGGCATGAAGCCGGGCGAGATCAGCGGGCCTCTTCAGGCCGGCCCGAACGGGGCTGTACTGACCGTGCTGGAAATCCAACAGCCCTCTCCGGAGGAAGTGAAGCAGAACTGGGACCGCGCGAAGGAAGCGCTGCTGGAACAGAAGCGCTCCGAGTTTGAAGGACTCTACGTACAAGGCCTGCGCGATCGGCTGGAGAAGGAAGGAAAGATCAAAATCAATAAGACGGAGATGCAGCGTCTGTCAGGCCTTTCCGAAGGGACGTAGCGCAGCCAGGTGCTTCCGGGTCTTTGGCCAGCGGAGAAAGTCTGCTGGCCTACTTTGTCTTGGGCCAACCGCAATCCGAATGGATGCCCGCGGTTGGCCACGATTGTTTACTCTGTTCGTCTAACTCTTGCTCATGCTCTCAGAACGCTCATCCGGTATTCTCTTGCACCCCACCTCGCTTCCCTCGCGCGGTGGTATCGGCGATCTGGGCCCAGCGGCGTATGAATTTGTAGACTGGCTTGCCGCCGCCAAGCAGACTTTGTGGCAGGTTCTTCCGTTAGGTCCGGTGGGATATGGCAACTCGCCGTATTCGTGCACTTCTGCGTTCGCCGCGAACGTCCTGATGATCAGCTTGGAACGTCTCGCCGAGCGCGGCTTCATTGATCGCGATCAAGTCGCGGCCGTGTCCGACGGAGATTCTCCGGTTGACTTGGAGAGCGTACGCCAGCAGAAGCTACCACTCTTGCGGGAGGCGGCCAAGAACTTCTTGCAGTCCGCTCCCAGTCCAGCGCGGGAACGCTACGATCACTTCTGCCGCGACAATCACTGGTGGCTGGAAGATTACGTGCTGTTTAGTAGCCTGCGGGAAAGGCATGGCGATCGTCCTTGGAACAGCTGGCCCAAGGAAATCGTTCGCCGGCGCCCGGAGGCCATGGCGAAACTGCACACTGAGTTGCGCGACCAGCTCGAGGAAGAGCGCTTCCTGCAGTTCGCGTTCTTCGAACAATGGGCGGCTTTGCGCTCCTATTGCCGTGAGCGCGGCATTCGCGTCATCGGCGACGTCGCCATTTTCGTCAGCTACGACTGCGCCGACGTCTGGACACACCCCGAAATTTTCCGCCTGAAGGAGGATCTTTCTCCCGAGGTAGTAGCCGGCGTGCCTCCTGACGCCTTCAGCGACACGGGACAGCGCTGGGGTAATCCGTTGTACGACTGGGATGCGCTTCGCTCCCGCGGCTACAGTTGGTGGATCAAGCGGATGCGCTGGGCAATTGAGACTTGCGATATTGTCCGCCTCGATCACTTTCGTGGCTTTGAGTCGTGCTGGGAAATTCCCGCCGATGAGCCGACTGCGATCCACGGCAGGTGGGTGGAAGGGCCGAACGCCAGTCTGTTTAAAGCACTCAAGAGCGCCCTCGGGAAGCTACCGTTCATTGCCGAAGATCTTGGCTA
This sequence comes from uncultured Acidobacteriaceae bacterium, assembly GCA_963794545.1. Classification (GTDB taxonomy): domain Bacteria; phylum Acidobacteriota; class Terriglobia; order Terriglobales; family Acidobacteriaceae; genus Bog-257. Next base: position 1,136,130 of record CAWCEH010000002.1, on the reverse strand, counting down.
TATCACCCGTGAGGTCGACGATTTGCGTAAGAGCCTGGACATGCCAGGCATGAAGGTCTTGCAATTCGGGTTTGGCAACCGTGGCGCACATGTATATCTGCCCCATCAGTTCGAGCACGATGCGATTGTGTACACCGGCACGCATGACAATGACACCACCGTAGGCTGGTGGAACTCCAGCGCGACCGAGGAGGAGAAAGCGGCGGCTGCCGCCTACTTGGGAATTGGGGAAGATGGAGTGCACTGGTCGTTCATTCGAGCGGCACTAACATCCGTGGCGAACCTTAGCGTGATACCCGTTCAAGATGTGTTGGGTCTGGGAAGCGATGCGCGCATGAATGTTCCCAGCAAGACGGTTGGCAACTGGTCGTGGCGATTGCAACCCGGCGCGTTGACTTCCTCGCTTGCCGAAAAACTGGCTGCCCTCGTCGAAGTCACCGATCGCGACGAGTGCCTGAAACAGTTATCAACGCAAGGTGAAAAGAGCCACGAGAAAGTGAGCGAAGATTTCGCGGCATAGTGGGGCGCGTTCTGCCACCGTGAGCTCTTCGCCGGTAAAGATATTGCGCCACCGAGCACGCTTCAACTCCGGCGGCAGTGCCAATGCCGCATCATTCCAGACCTCGCCCTACTCAACTACGCAGCTCCAAAATTGTGTTCTCACTGGTTGTGCTGGCGTCCTTTACTTAATCGCGGGTGGCGGCGAGAATAAGAGTTTGCCCGGTCTTTCCCATTGAGTTCCGTACCGGTTGCGTCCCCGGGCAGCGCTGACCGGACCAAATTGCATCATTCCTCTGCTTTATTACCTGCTCTTGAAAGGATTGGTATGTCCGCCACTGGTGAACTGATTCGCATGATGAACTTCGTGGACGATATTGCAGCGACGCTGCGCCGCATCAACAGCAGCTTTTATCTGCTCAGCGGGGAAGAGAAGAAGCGCCTCGCTGAATATATGCGCAACGCCGATCCCAATTTTCTGAACGTCGTCGAGATGCTGGAAAAAGGAGAATAGCGCGATGGCAGAGGTCCGCACCATCGCCGTGATTGGCGCCGGCATTATGGGCCGCGGTATCGCTCATGCCGCGGCGCTGGGCGGCTATCGCACCATCCTGGAAGATATTCTTCCAACGGCATTGCGGAAGGCCGAAACGGAGATTCGCGCCAACCTCGACAAGGCAGTTGAAATCGGGAAGGTCACCAAGGATGCTGCCGACGGAGCTTTCGATCGCCTGGAATACGCCTCGTCGGTGGAACAGGCCGCACGCGAGGCGGATTTGGTGATCGAAGCTGTGCCGGAAGAAATGGAATCGAAGATCGAAATCTTTACTTTGCTCGATAAGGTCAGCCGCCCCGGCACCGTCCTGGCGTCCAACACGTCGTCGCTTAGCGTCACGGAAATTTCCTCGGTGACGTATCGCGCACCGAAGTGTGTGGGGATGCACTTCTTCAATCCGGTGCACAAGATGAAGCTGCTGGAGGTGGTGCGCGCCCTGGAAACTGATGACGACACGCTGGCCGCTGCGGTTGATGTGGGCAAGCGCATGGGCAAAGAGGTCGTGGTCATCAAGGAATCGCCGGGCTTCATCACCAGCCGCATCAATGCCATGATCGGCAACGAAGCGTTTTATATGTTGCAGGAGGGCGTTGCTTCCGCGCACGACATCGATAAAGCGCTCAAGCTTGGATTGAATCATCCTATGGGGCCGTTTGAGATGGTCGATCTCGTCGGACTGGATACTCGCCTGCACATCCTCGAGTACCTGCATAAAAGCCTGGGCGAAAAGTTTCGCCCCGCGCCGCTGCTGGTGCAGTATGTCAAGGCCGGACGCCTGGGCCGCAAAGCGGGGCGGGGGGTATACGAGTATCCTGAGCAGCAGGCCGAGGTAAGAAGTAAATGATAGACCGGGTGCTAGAACGGTTCGTTCCCGGGCTGGGCGCTAATGAAAATCGTGTGACCGTACGTCAGCGTCGGTGACGTCCACCGCCTCGACAGCGTACGCTTCTCGCATGGGCGCAAGCCGGTCGACCTTCACAGAAATCACGCCCTCTTGGTTTTGCAGCACGCCTTCCAGCAGCAGAAACTTTTCCGACTGAATCATAATGCGGTTCTGCTCCATCACGTCGGGCGTAATGATCGCATTGCTGATCCCAGTTTCATCTTCAAGGCTGAGAAAGACGAAGCCCTTGGCTGTGCCCGGTCTCTGCCGCGCAATCACACATCCGGCGGTGCGTACATACTGGCCGTGCGCTACTTGCGTCAACTCCTGCGCGGAAAGCACTCGCGCCCGGCGTAGGGCGGCCCTACGATACGCCATGGGATGGGGACCGACGGTGAGTCCGGAGCCGCGGAAGTCGGCAACCAACCGCTCCTCGGGTGTCATGGGCGCAAGTGGCGAAGCCGTATCGCTTTCCGGAATCCCTTCCAGTAGCGGACCGGCAAAACGCACGGCGCGCTCCACCTGCCACAGCGCATCGCGACGATGCAGCCGCTGCTTGCTGGACGGATGTTGTCGCACCGATGACGGGTGGAGCAGGCCTTCAGGCCTGCAGTCAGGTTCCATTAAGGTTTCACGCTTTAGCGCCTGAGGTAAATGGTCTGCAATTACCTCAGCGGCTAAAGCCGGACTCCCAGGCTCCCCACTGCAGCGCTGAAGCGCTGCTCCACCCAAGTCCAGCAACCTCGCATCCGTGCCGATGCCTGCGAGCGAATCCTTCTCGTTTTTGCAACCAATCGACTTCAGCGCCCCAATCGAAGCCAGTAGTACAAATTCTTTGCGGCGCAACTCAGGTACGCGATGGGCAAGGTCCACAATGGATTCGAAGGGCCGCTTACCACGCTCATGCACAATGGCTTGTGCCGTCTCTTCGCGCAATCCTTTGGCATAACGAAATCCCATGCGCAAGGCGAAATGCTGTTCCCAGTCAACATGGGTTTGGGTAGGGTAGGATCCTTTGGCTTCGCTCATCGTAATCTTTAGGTCCGCGGTGGAAGCGCCGGGCTTTAGCGCAGCGACCGTCGTCTTCTCATGATTCGAGGCCTTAGCCCCGGCGAGCGCGATTGTGGCCTCCAGGGCTAAAGCCCACTTCCGGCTTTGCTCTTGCGGCACGGCTAAAGCCGTGCCCTTCCACCCTTCTTCCTCCAGTGTGCACGCCCACTCCGACCGTGTGATGTCCACAGGCTTCACTCTCAGCCCATGCCGCTGCGCGTCTTTGACGATGGTCGAAGGATGGTAGAACCCCATGGGCTGATTGTTCAGCAGCGCCGCCGTAAAAGCTGCTAGGTAATGACACTTGAGATAGGCGCTGGCATATGCGATCAATGCGAAGCTGGCGGCGTGTGACTCGGGAAATCCATAGAGCGCGAACGAAGTAATCGAAAGAATGATCTGCTCCTGCGCTTCCGGTGGGATGCCGTTACGCCCCATGCCTGCGCGCAGCTTGATTTCGATGTCGCGCATACGCATCTCACTGCGCTTGAAGCCGAAGGCACGCCGCAGCTCCTCTGCCTCGCCGCCGCTGAATCCGGCGGCAATCATCGCCATGCGTAACAGTTGCTCCTGAAAGAGCGGTACCCCCAATGTGCGTTTCAGTACCGGCTCCAGCGACGGATGCGGATAGACGACGGCCTGCCGCCCCTGCCGGCGTTGCAGAAAGGGATTAACCATTTGGCCGACGATAGGCCCTGGGCGAATGATGGCAACTTGTACCACAATGTCGTAGAAGCGTTTGGGACGCAGGCGCAGCAGGCACGACATCTGCGCCCGGCTCTCGATCTGAAACATGCCCACCGTGTCAGCCTTCTGCAGCGTGTCATACACTGTGGGATCGTCAGGCGGCAACTTTCCCAGATCAACCTCTTCGTCATAATGATTGCGGATCAGAGTAATGGAATCTTCCAGCACGGCCATCATCCCCAGTCCCAGCAGGTCAACTTTGACGATGCCCAAGTCGGCGCAATCTTCCTTGTCCCATTGCACCACGACGCGGCCGGGCATGGTCGCGGGCTCCAGCGGAACGACAGAGTCAAGCTGCCCCTGGCAAATCACCATACCGCCAGAGTGCTGTCCCAGGTGACGGGGAAGGTCCTGCACTGCCACGCAAAGTTCGAAGAATTTGCGCATGCGCGGATGCCGCAAGTCGAAGCCGGCATCGCGAAACTGCCGTTCCAGCGTATCATCTGGGTCCTTGTATTCCCAGGAACTCACCAGCCCGGAGAGACGGTCGAGGGATTCGCCATCAAACCCGAGCGCCTTGCCAACTTCGCGCGCCGCCGAACGTCCGCGATAAGTGATGACGTTGGCGGTCATGGCCGCGCCGAGTTTTCCGTATCGCTGATAGACGTATTGGATGGCGCGCTCGCGCTGATCGCCGCTGGGAAGGTCGAGATCAATGTCGGGCCATTCGCCGCGCTCCTCCGACAGAAAGCGCTCGAACAGTAGGTCCATGCCAACTGGATCGACCGCGGTGATGCCGAGCGAATAACAAACCGCACTGTTCGCCGCCGATCCTCGACCCTGCACCAGGATGCCCTGCTCGCGGCAGAAGCGCACAATGTCCCAAACGATGAGGAAATATCCAGCCAGATCGAGTTTCTTGATGAGCACGAGTTCGCGCTCAATCTGGCGTTGCGCGCGCTGCCACAGTTCACTTTGCCCAGGTCGCAGATAGCGATCGCGGGCGCCCTCTATGGTTCGCGCCCGCAGAACTGAATCCATGGTTTCGCCTTCGGGTACGGGATAGCGCGGAAACTGATATCCCAAATCGTTCAGCGTGAATTCAAGTCGCGACGACAGCTCCAGGGTGTTCGCGATAGCGTCGGGAAGATCGGCGAAGAGACGCAGCATCTCTTGGGGAGTCTTGATATGACGCTCGCTGTTGCGTGCCAGCAGGCGCCCGGCTGTATCGAGGGTGCGATGGTTTCGGATGCAGGTGAAGACATCCAGAATCTGGCGCTCTTCCGGCTTGGCATATTGCGCACCTTGCGTGGCCAGCAACGGCAAGCCCAGGCTATGCGCTAGTTTAATCGCCGCCTGGTTGCGGGTCTCTTGTGCACGGTTGTAGTGGCGTTGCAGTTCGACGTAAACATTCTTGCGCCCGTAGATCGCGATCAATTGTTCGAGTGTGCTGCGGCCAGCTTCCAGGCCACCGTTGGCCAGGGCATGCGCCAGCGGACCTTCATCGCTGCCGGTCAAGCAAATCAGTCCCGCGGCATATTCACTGAGGTCATCCACGGAAGCGATGGCTTGTGAACTAAGAACCAGATCGTCGTCCAAGGTTGCCTTGTCACGGCGGGGCAGTGCTGCCGGATACTTGGGCGCGCGCAACTTCGTGCGGGTTACCAGCCGACAAAGGTTCTGGTAGCCCTCCCGCGAAGCGCACAATAATGACACGCGCGAAGTCGCAGGTTCACCCGCCTTAGGGCAGGGTGGTAGCAGGGAAGTGATCTCCGCTCCGATGTGCGCCTTGAGGTTGAGCTTCTTCATGGCCAGATGAAAGCGTGGCGCACCATACACTCCATCGCGGTCGAGCAACGCCATTGCCGGCATCTGGTGCGCGGCGCACACCTCGGCCAGTTCCTCGGGAACCGAAGCTCCTTCGAGAAAGCTGAACGCAGAGCGAGCGTGAAGTTCGATGTACATAAAACCAGTTGTCAGTAGTCAGTGATCAGTTGCCGGCTGAATGCTGAATGCTGAATGCTGAATGCTGAATGCTGAATGCTGAATGCTGAATGCTGAATGCTGAATGCTGAATGCTGAATGCTGAATGCTGAATGCTGAATGCTCATGCACCCATCAGTCATAGCTCGCTTCCGCAAACCAATGCCCGCTCGCGAGATCGCGGTAAATGCAATAGAGAGCCACACTGCCGCCATTTCCATTAGCGAGCGCTACATCCCATTCTTCACGGTTCCACGGGCACACCTGATCTTTGCTTGCGCTGTCCTCTTTCGTGTTCTCCATCCACCAGTCCCCGGAGGAGCGCCATGGCCCGGCCGACCATAAAACCTTTCCTTGCAGTTCTCCTCGCCGGGGCGGTTTCGTTATTGCTGTCAAAGCGACCGGACGTCCTTCTGTCAGCCTGATCTTCAGTTGCCATGGCGGACGAAACATGCGCAAAGCCAAATTTGTTATTTCTTCCATATCTGACGTTGTGGGAGATAAAGCCTCCTTCGGTTCCTCCGCGGAAGAAGTGACGAAGCGATCCATGAGAAAGGCGTCCCGTCTGTTGGTATCCAGCAGACGCGCGATGCCTGCCCGCCGCTCGCCCACGATACCGCTAATCCGTGCCAGTGTAATCTCCAACTTCTCCGCTTCTGGAGTGACGGGCAGAAAAAGGCCACGCTGTGCGGAACGGGGAGGCGCCGGCTCGGCTGCGATCCATATTTTTGTGACGGGAGCACCCGGCGGGTGCGCCGCTAATTCCAACTGCAGCAACTTGAGAAAAACCTTGGTATCGCGCATGGCCACCGGTAAGCGCAGAGTGTGCTCCACCGTGTTTGCACTTCCTACAATGTGGGATGAAGCTCCGGCTAATTCCTGCGCAGTTGTTGTCTCCTCGTCGGCGACCCGCCGTTCCAGCCGCAAGCGCAAATGCAGTTCCTGCACAGCCAAAGCACGAACCTCCAATCGGGTACATAGTTGTTCCAGCAGTCGGTTCAAGACGAACGACAGCGGCTCAAGCGTTTCGACCGGAAATTCCAACTCCATTGCCTCTTCAAAACTGGTAGCTGGGTCGCATAACGCCAGCGTGCGCATGCTTGCTCCCCGGGCCAAACGCTGTAAACGCGTTCCCGCTTCGCCCAGCCGTGAAGCTAGCGCATGCTCAGGCAGCAGCGCCAGCGTGCGGAAATCGCGAACGCCCCAGCGCTCCAGCGTGTCGAGCATCTGTTCGGGCATCTTCTCGTGTTCACGATCGGACGCAGAACCGTTTTTTCGTAAGATATCGAATGCATCTAGTAACACCTGCAACGGAAGCACTCCCAGGCGATGCGCCTCTTCTCCGGCTGGGAGTACGGTAGTCCCGCTGAATCCGCGAGCGGCATGCAAAGCCCCTTCAGGATTGGCTGCCAGCGCGATATTTGCCTTAAGCGCAATCGCGTTTACTCGGGAGGCCAGATCACGCGCCATGGTTGCGGGCGCACCATAGAGCCGTTCCAGGCCTACCAAGTCGAGCAGCAACGTGTCGCTTCCGGTGTCTTCCACGCGCGGCGTAAAAGCATGAGCAACGTCAAGCAGAGCAGCGTGGGCCGAGTTTTCCTGTTCGACTGAGCGCTGGCGCAAGATCGCAGAAGCAAGTCTCGGCTTGATTTTCGTGCGCCGGGAAGAAGGTTTGATCTGCGTAGTCTTGAAGTTTCCCACCTTGGCTTCGCTGGAATGAGTCGCCCTATTTGCAGAAGTTGAGAAAACAGCGGCCTGTAACTTGCTCATGCCCAGTTCCATTCCCATGCAGCGTGCTTTTTCATTCAGCGCGACCACACGTACCAGCGGAGGTTTGCCTTCCAGCACGGCCACCGCCTGCTTGCGCAACCAGGGCTCAACGCGGACGATGGCCTCCACTGGAAAATCGGGAATGTAGATACAAGCAAACATCAAGCCTCGAAGTCGAAGATCAAGAATCACCAGGCGGCGTGCAGTTCAAAATCGGCGTCGGCTCGCCGCGCCGGTTTGCGTTGCATCCACGAGCCGGGGTCCCCATCGAGTACCGCTTTTGTGCTCGGTGGGTTGGAGGAGCGCACTACTTCGGCCCGCAATTGCATTCCGCGCAATAACGAGGCATGGCTCACGACATTGTTCTCGGGAATGCCAGAGATGCCGTGCGGCATTATTTGCCAGCCTTCCGGTTTGGCTTGCGCAGGAGATGCTACTGAATCGCGAGCGCATATCGCTTTACGTTCCAAGCGCACCACCAGGGAAGCGCAGGTCTTCGCGCAGGGTTCCTGTTCGATGAGCAACAGCACGGTCGCCGCAGGTTCCACTGCGCGGCGAAAACGAAACCACGAGGTAAGCGGCACGCGGCGGACACTTTCGGTGGGAATATCGCCAAGATCGAGCACCACCATGCCAAAGCCACCGCCTTGTAGCAGCAAGTCCGTCACCTTCAACACCTGTTCGAGACGGCCGAGCGCAGCCCGCGGTGGATGGTCTTTATGCGATGGCAAACTCGATCGCTCATTACAACGCACCCACAGCAACCGATCGAGATCCACGCCAGCGGCCGCCGCCGAAGCAGGATCGAAGCTGTCGCTCGCATCCACCAGCGCGCACACCTCCCGCCGGTGAGTAGCTTCCGCCAGCGCAGCCAGCATTACCCCGGTGCGTCCCGAAGAAGCTGGCTCCGGTAATTTCGCTGAGTGCTCCCCGCGGCAGACCTCCGGTGAGTGCATCGAGCGCAGCCAATCCGGTTGAGACCGTCAGCGGCGCAACGCGCTCACGTAGCAACAGCGTGGAAGAGAGGTGCCCACCCAACGAAGACTCGATGCGGGCTCGAAGCGTGGCGATAGACGGCATAAGACCTCGGTGGGCGGCGCGAGTACGGGGCGGGAACGATTTTCGCTTTTTATTCGCCTACAGATAAGATTCTGCTACGGGGGACCAAGGTTGTCAACCCCTCTGCAAGAGCCGCTCTAAAAGCGGGATTCGCGACTTTTGCGAGTAAAACTTACAGATTAGCGGAGGTCGTTATCGGCACACCCGATGGTAGGCGGGACGGTACCCCTTCTGCTGCGCCTCAGCTTGTTTCAGGTAGGCGCCAGACTTCGTCGCTCCATACCAATGCGTGTTGGGGCAATGATAAACGCCGGAGTGCGTGTTGACCCAGACTTGAACATCGGGATTGCCTTGGGTCGAGGAAGGTTCTTGTGACGCGGACGATTTCGCTTGCGATGCTGGAGGGTTCGGCGCCGGGGCGGATGGCGTCTGCTGTGCTCGCGTTGTCGCTGGCGCGAACAGCGCCAGCCATAAAGCTAAAATCGCAACCGGCCGCCTCATTCGCGAGCCTCTTTTGTGGAACCTTGCAGCGTCATCTGTACATTCTCAATACCGACAGAGACTAGCACTCGATGGCGACATACGCAGTGATGCACTGCACCGAATCGTGTGTCGTCCGCGGAATACCAAGGGCCGCGGAACCTTATCAATGCTGGTGATTTTGTTATAATGCAGAGGCTTTCCGGCGTGGCGCTATCGTCTAGGGGTTAGGACGGAAGATTCTCAATCTTCAAACCCGGGTTCGATTCCCGGTAGCGCTACCATCACTGCTGCAATCACTTACGCCATCTCTGAACACAGCCTATATTTGTCACTGTGGCCATTTTTGTGGCCAGCACTATTGCACCGTCTCGGACAACTGCTGATTCCTGCGCTCGATTGCTTCCCTAATCAGCGTCACATTCGAGTGGTTGTAGATGCGCGTGGTATTGACTGATTGATGCCCCATCGCATCCATGACCGCCATCACGTTTCCGGTGCCCTCCATCGCGTCGGTTGAGAAACGATGACGAGCACAGTACAGGACGACCGCTTCGGGAATACCAGTCAACCGTTTGGCTTCCAGCCACTGCTTGGAAACCTCGCGATCGGTGATATGACCGGATTGAGCCTTCTTTGACTGGAACACCCATCCTTCGTTTACGCCTCCCTTGCGCATCAGGAGTGCTGCCTTGACACGCTCGGTCAGGGGAACGTAACGCCGGGATTTGCGGGACTTGCCGCGGGGGTTGAAGATCAACCCTTTGTCCCAATGGATGTTCTCCCACCGCATTCGGAAGATCTCGCCAGGGCGAAGACCAGAATCCAGCATGATTAACAGGACCGTTCGGAACGGCTCCCAGCCTACACGCGACTTTCGGCCTTTCGCCGTAAGGCGCGCGCCCGCCGTGACCGTTAGCAACAGCTGCTCCATCCACGGCTCCATAAGTTCTTCCCGTCCGTACTCCTCGACGAGTTTCACGACCGGCACCGTGAATAGAAGTTGCCACTCGTGCGCTTTTTTCAGCATCCGCCGAAGCGTGCGCAGAGCGTTGTTCGTGTTCGCGGCTGACGATCCTTCGACGATCGAGGCTTGATCTGTCGTTATGTGATCCAGTTTCATACCAGCGATGGGTGTGGATTCCAACATCCGCCAGCCGACTCGGTGATACTTACGGGTTGGCGCCTTCGGCGGACGGTTCGCCGGCAAAGCTTCCAACCAAGTGAAGAAGCGATTCGAGAAGTCGGCCAGCGTCGGGATCTTCTTATTTCCCGGTGCGCGACCGTCTTCCAGTAACCGCGCGAGCACCAGCGACTCCACTTTCTTGGCTTCCTGCCGCGTCGAGGTCTTGCAACTCCCCCGAAAGCGCTTGTCATTCCAGCGAAACGCGAAGTGCGAAGTGCCATACATTGCCCCTTTTAGTGAGCGACACGTTTTTCCTCCGTAGTCGCTCTCGCCTTTGAGACACGCAGGTTGCGCCCGATGAAATTCTCGAGCGCGGCAGCATCATACCTCGCCAGGCGACCGAGTTTTACATAATTTGGGCCTTCGCCTGAGACGCGCCGGGTTGCCCGCCAGCGTCTGACTTCCGGAACAGAGAAGTGTCCTGCTTTCCAGTCAAAGATAATCGGTGAAAAAGAATTGCGAACACGTTCCGCCGATGATGCTTTGGTCAGGATGCTCACGCCATCAAAACGGATTGATGACATAACTCAGTTGTCGGGCCTTCCTGCGACGCGCGAGATATCCAACCCTGCATGAACGCTGATCGATCTTTTCCCTTTGATACGCTCCCCCACCTTGGTGGGTCCTGAACCTACGTCTTAATCCTTGCTGGTCAGAGATGCTGTTCCGAATCAATCCCACACGCCTTACCCGTTTGACCAGATGGTGAATTGCGGCTAAACCATTCTGACAAAGCGAAGGACAAATGACAGACATACAGCTTTTAGACGAACAGGAAGTGTCGCGGCGGTTGAGGGTGAGCGTTAATACGCTGCGCTACTGGGCGGATCAAAGTCCTTTCGCTCCGATCCCGAACACTCCAGGCAGCGGCCGTACATGATTGAGCAGGAGCATCCGCGTTCGGGATAGAATTTGCTACTCGGAGATTGCACAATGTCTCACGTTCGAACGGTACAGCGGGGGCAGAATGGAAATCGACCTTCACGGATACGACCCGTCTGACATCGTCTGGAACGGCGTTCTTGCAAAAATTGTGCAGCAAGCGTGGGAGATGGGTGAGCGGCGACTCTGTTTAATACACGGTCACGGACGCAATCGCGGAATTAAGCCGGAATTTGTGAATACGAACACAGGCTTCTTCGGGCTTCAGATTCGCCGTACTTTGCGCCACGAAAACGAACGCGAGCCGTGTGCCTGCTGCTATTGATCAGCAGCTGCAGGCAACACGGGATGCTCCGACTCGGGTAGCTGGTCCTTCCAGACTGTCTGAAGCCAATTCGTAATTCGGCACTGGGCAGCGAGAACTGCTCCCCGGGATACGTTGAGCTGAACCGCGCAGTCGCGAACCGAGGCATTGAGGATTCCGCGCAAGACGAGTATCGCGCGTGCAAATGGGTCTAATTCGGCGATGACCAGATCTGGATCTAAGCGCAAAAGTGACTCTGCGCTAGGCTGCTGCTCAGTAAACGTCTGTGGCTGGAATGGTTCGTGATGCACCCACTGAGAATCTCTGTACTCTCGTTCCCATTCTCGAATGTGGTCGAGTCGCGCCCATATCGCGCTCCTCACGGTGGCAGACTTGGCCCATTCGAAGAGCCAGTCCCGAAACGGGGCCTTGCCCTGAAGGGTCAATTCGTATGCGTTGATGACAGAGGTTTCTGCTTGGGCCTCGTCTCCGGTAATTAGGAACGCAAGCCGAAAAAGAGTGCCCTTCTCATTGTGAAAACAAGACGTGATGTCAGACGCGGATGCCTGCGTCCGAGCTGCATTCTTTAGCTTAAAAACAGGGAACCAGGACATGAGGATCGCCTCGTTGAGGTTTGTGCCGGGTTTATCATCGGCAAAGAAGGCAGCAACTTCCCCAGCTTGAAGTCGCTGCCCTGTCCAGGCTGGGTGCCACCCAGCGGGTTGCATCGTCTAGTTCATGTGCTCGGGTCAGAACTCCTCAGCTCGGCTCATGTGAGTCCGTCGCTTCCCGTTTCTGGATCACCTCCGATTCTGCCAGGAGCCAGTCGTCGAGCTCATGCCCGTCGCCCTGACCGCGGAGTTCATAAAGCTCGTAGGCACGTTGTCGAATTTGCTCGGCTAAATCTTGTACTTCTCTGGTTATTTGAGGCTCGGTATCAGGAGTAGAAGCAGGTCGTTTCATTTTCCCTCCGATGATTGATGGTTATGTTCGCACGGCAGATCTCTGCTCTTGCACTCGTTCGAAAGCTACTCATGGTCTGGGTAGCACAGTCTTATAAGCATGCCTGACACCAAACGAGCCGTGTATCCGAGCCTCTGACACGGCGAGACTTACACTGGGGACGCTATGGTCTGAATCCTGACGTTCGCCCTTATCTTGGCACTGACCATATCTGGGCGCAGAAATTCATCAGGCTTGAATGCTCGCCATTGGGCTGAACGCAACCAAGCACTCTTCGAGGTTGCGTTGGCAGCTACAAAGTCATGCGCTCAGCTTGGACATAAATGAGGAGGTAAACTACGCGCCAGCAAAGATCTAGGAGGGTCAGATCGCGCGACGCGCCTCCAGGCAAATGCAATTTTGCTCACATCCGAAACGGTCTGCAACCCGCGATCAAAGGAGCAGCAAAGCGGAGCGCAGTTGGCACGAGACGTGCTACTTCAAGGGTGAAAGAAGTCTTTGCAACGAAGATCGTAGATGGTCTTCGATTGAGGTGGCGACATGCGGAACAGGAAACGCGATCCGAAATGGTGGTTGATTTTGGCGCTGCTCAATGTACTGCTGATGGAGTACCCCGCAGGGCTTTACTTCCAAGCAGGTGATGACGCAGAGCGCGTGACGGCAGCATTGGTACTAGGCGGAGTGGTCTTCGTACTTGCCGTTGCGGATTTCTTCACAGTTGTTCTAGCCCTCGCCGAATGAGCACAAATTTGGAGTGTTTCCGAGGCGCGTGAACAAATCGCAGAAACGAAAGGAAAATGTATGACCCGAAAATCAACAGCACGCCCGCGTGAGATGTCGCGAGGGACGGTCCGTGAGTTTGAGCGGGATCAGGCGGTGCTAACCCAGCAGACTCTCGCAAAAGCGCGGCGGGTGAAAGTAGCCTAAGTGCTGCCTCCCATAGTTCAACACGCGGGCAGATGCGGTATGGCACGGGGGTTGCATTCGGTGAGGTAGCGGAGGTTTAAAGAACACATGGCTCAGACACACAGTTGCGCTCCCCCGGTTCGAACCTCTCATCGGGAGCCTTTCGTCGAATCGAAGCAGTCCCTCCCCAGCCAGATTCATGCCGTATCGCCGTTCGTTGATTGGCTGATGCGCTTTGTTGCGATGTTTCGAGGTGTCGACGGCAGCGAGGTTGACATTGAAATCGCCCTGCGTGAGGCGATCTTGAATGCAGTAATCCACGGTAACGCGGAAGTTCCCGAAAAACGTGTTTACGTCACCTGCCGTTGCACCATAGACGGAGAAATCTCGATCACCATTCGCGACGAGGGGAAGGGATTCGACATCGACGCAGTGCTGGATCCGACGACTTCGGAAGGTCTCTTATCCCCTCACGGTCGTGGGATCTACCTAATGAAGGCTTTGATGGACGAAGTCTCCTTCGAGGAGGGTGGCACGGTTGTGCATATGCGCAAGAAACCGAATGCCGGCACCGCCGACTCCATCACAAATCACTATGACCCGACAGATGAAGATTGCGCGCCTGTAGCCCAGCATCTCCAAAGGTAGTCGGAAGTGGCGGCAAACGAGGCGATTCTGAAGAAAGAGCCCAATGCTGAAGATCAGGACAGACGTCCGAGAGATGCCAGATCGTGATCCACTCTACCTGTTCCTATGCCACCTGGAGTGGAAAAACCGTCGGCATTTAGCAGCTTACAACGAACTCGTTGCTGCCCTTGACGACAGAGACCCCGCCATCCGAGAGCTCGCCCAGCACCTGATTCATCGCAGGTCGCCTCGCCCGACATGCCAAGTCAATCATCAACACCCCACACCCAACTTCAAGAGTCCTCGGAATGAAACAGCCAGCTTCAAACGGAGGTCTCCACTATGGACGCCTCTTGAGCCGAAGGCCTAAACCTACGCAATCACAGGTGTGGAAGGTCTGCTGTGCTGCCACTGGCTATCTGAAGGCATATTCTGAAGCCGGCTCTCACTACTCAAGCTAGCAAGCACGGTGCCAAAACCGAGTTGCGAAACGAACAGCAAAAAGGTTCTTCTCAGCAGTATGTAGGCTCTAACGTTCGTCAAGAAGATCGCTCAGACCCGCCACTTATGGCAGGATGGCAGCAGGTATCACGCGGCGTGCGAGGGTTCTCTTTGCGGAAAGTGCGGGCGACCTCATCGATAGTACGGGACAGCGAGCGTGGGTAACAACCTCGTACGCAGTGCGCCACATTGGGGCACCATCCGTTGACCATGCACGCAGTCCCATGACGATCATATCGCTATGCATTTGTTCAGCTACTGCCACGATGGTCGGAGCAGGAGTTCCAAACTCTACCCTGGGTCTGACCATCGTTGCCGCACCCGGGTGCTCATCGAGAAATTCGGTAAGTTGATTCTTGACTTCAGCGGCCGACGGTTTCTTCTCGCCCGCGCGCGGACTGGGCAGCTTGAGGACGTGCAGCAAAGTCATGTCACCGCCGGTAGCTCTTACCAGCGACAACCCATATCGTAAAGCGTTGGTCGATGCACTGGATAGGTCCGTGGGAACAAGGAATTGCTTGGCTTCAGCGCCGGATAATCTGGAGGTTCTAGCGTGCGGTCCCACGGTCAACACCGGACAAGGTGACTCCCGGAAGGCGCGCTCGGCTACCGAGCCCAACACCAGTTTACGGAGCCCGGAACGGCCATGCGTTCCAAGCACGAGCAGTCCAGGGCGTTTCTCCTCAATGGCAATGGAAATTGTCTGCCACACGGGACCGACTGTAATCGTCAATTCGGGCGTCGGGACATTGAGTATTCCTTCTCGATGTAGCTCTGTCATCATGAGTTGAGAGTCCCGCTCTGCGCAATCCACTGCTGCGGCAATGCCTTCCGGCGCCATGCCGTAGAGAGAAGAATCTACGACGTGGAGGAGAGATACCGTGGAATGGCAGAGACTCGCTATCCGCATCGCGTGACGCAGGCCTGCAGTTGAGGTCGGCGAGAAGTCCGTGGCCACAAGAATGTGCTTAAGTGAGAGCATGATACGATCCGGTCAGACCTCCCTCGAATGCGGTCTAGTTTCCTCTTTTCTTATGTAAGTGGAGCAACTGGCGTGCCAACTTTGAACGCGGCATCTCCTTAGACAGAATGGAAAAAGGCTTACGCCTCTGCAGGTTTGGTGCCTAAATGCGAGCAGCGTTCTTATGTGGGCAGGCGACGTGAATATGCCCTCACGCCTCGATCCTGGCCATGCAGTACCGGCGAGTGTGCCCAGGCCATCCTAAATCTCAACGTCATCGGTGGGTAGGTTTTGTCTGGCGGCGTCACCGCCGCCCTAGAAGCGGTCTCATAAAATTTCCTCCACCGATGCCGGAGAAATTCCTCTAGCCGAAGTCTCCAAACAATGGGATGAGTTCCAGCCTTGGCTCGACTGGGCCGTCATCTCTTCGCGGACACTGCGTTGCCCTTCCGAGGGCACTGTCGAGATATCGGCAGATTTCCAGCAGTCACTCGAGAATAGGTGGCCTAGAAACATAGATTTGCCGCTAATAAGCCTTGGCAACGTGAATGCAACTTCATGAGCTTGGACAAAGCGCGATGAAAAAGCTGGGGCAATTGGCTGAGTCGTATCGAGTAGAAGATGGCAAGCATTTCCGTCTCCGGGATTTCGATCCCGGGGATACGGGGAAAATGAAGTCAAAGCAATACGCCGCGGGCGAGTTGCAACGAGGTATTGACCAGTTGCGCGATTGGCAGGATAAGCTCTACGCACACCACCAGTGGGCAGTCCTTTTGATCTTTCAGGCTATGGACGCAGCCGGCAAGGACAGCACCATCAAACACGTCATGTCGGGAGTGAACCCCGCAGGTTGCGAGGTTTATTCTTTCAAGGCGCCATCCGGACTAGAGTCCAACCACGACTACTTGTGGCGGACTACCCTGCGCCTGCCCGAGTGCGGCCGCATTGGGATCTTTAACCGCTCGTATTACGAAGAGGTGTTAGTCGTAAGAGTGCATGAGGCTCTGCTGAAACAGAGGAAGATCCCGCCATCGCTTATCCGCAACAACATCTGGGAGCAACGCTTCGAGGACATTTGCGCTTTTGAACGCTATCTCAGTCACAACGGAGTCCTGATCCGCAAATTCTTCTTGAATCTCTCCAAGGCCGAGCAGTCCAAACGGTTTCTGGCACGGCTGGAGGAGCCGGAGAAGCACTGGAAATTTTCCGCTGCCGACATCAACGAACGTGAATATTGGAACGACTACATGGCCGCCTACGAGGACATGATCCGGCATACAGCCACTCCATGGGCCCCCTGGTATGTTGTCCCGGCAGACCACAAGTGGTTTACGCGTCTCGTAGTGGCGGCGGCAATCGTTGACACCTTGGAAGGATTGGACCTGTCCTATCCCGAGGTGGATCCGCAGAAACTGAGGGAGCTCGAAGAAACCCGGCGGTTCCTGCAGAACGGGAAGTCGTAGCCATGGGCGGACACTTTTCTCAATACTTGCCGCCGCCCGAGGCAGTGAAAATCCTCATCGTGCTCGTGTTGTCCTTTCTGATTGGGCTGGAGCGGGAGGAGCGTAAGGCGTCTGGCGACTATTCCTTCGGCGGGGTGCGGACATTTCCGCTTGTAGGACTTATGGGATATGCCGTGGCTCTTCTGTCAAGGGACCAACTGCTACCGCTCTCCATCGGTTTTGCCGTGATAGGTGCATTTCTCCTGATGTCATACCGGCACAAGCTTTCTGCAGCTCAGACGCTCGCTGAACCGCCCGGTGTTACGACTGAAATCTCGGGCTTGACCACCTACGTGCTCGGAGCGCTGGTGTCCAACGGCTATTACTGGATTGCCGTAACGATCGCCGTCGTCAGCCTGTTCTTGTTGGAGCTCAAGGGAGTGCTGGAGGGTCTGTCAAAGCGACTCGCGCCGCAGGAGATCCTGACGTTTACGAAATTCCTGCTTCTTACGGCCGTGATCCTGCCGACAGTGCCCAACACGGCATTCACTCAGTTCGGGATCAACCCATTCAAGACGTGGTTATTGGTTGTGGGCGTATGCGGAATTTCCTATGGAAGCTACGTGCTCCTCGCTCTTACCAGGCAGAGACACGGAGTACTTCTCTCTGGAGTACTAGGAGGTATCTATTCGTCTACCGCGACCACGGTTGCATTGGCGAAGAGAGCTTCTCGTGAAGGGCCTGCACACCTGTTCGCTGGTGGGATCCTCGTTGCCTCGGCAATGATGTACCTCCGTGTGACAGTTCTTCTGATGCTCTTTAATCGCACACTTCTACATATGCTGGCGGTGCCCCTTCTCGTCCTCGGGTGTGTAGCTGGTATCACAGGATGGCTCTGGTCACGGCTTCAGCAACAGAAACCCACGGAAACCGGGGGAGAGTTCCAGCCGAGAAATCCCTTGGAATTGCGGTCCGCGATTTTCTTTGCAGTAGTTTTTCTTGCAGTTCTGGTTATCTCTCGCCTCGTAATCACTCATTTCGGCAACACGGGAATGTATGGTCTCGCGAGCCTTACCGGCCTTATCGATGTGGACGCTCTTATCCTCGGGATGACCCAGTCTGCCGGAGCCCTCACACCAGGTTCTTTGGCGGCCAAGAGCATCCTGATTGCGGTCGCCAGTAACAACGTGGCGAAAGGTTTCTATGCCTATGCGTTCGCTGATCGAAGAACCGGGTTACAGAGCCTGGCCTTTTTGACCGGATTGGCTGCACTGAGTCTCATCCCGTTGTGGCTGTTACGCTGACGTGAGGATTGATGTCGTAATTGTTTGGATTGTCCGTCCGGACGGACCAGTTTTCAAAAGAGTGCTTAGTGAAAACCATGCCCTCATCAGGCTGACACGAGCGCTCTGTCCCCGACGGGTGCGTCAGTTTGTGAACGCACGTCGTTTCCGGATTGCGGGCAAGCCTGAAGTTATCGGGACTCAGTTCAATTGGCGCGCGAACGCGGAAGCGAACAGCACCGCGTATCTTGCCAACCACGCTGCGTAAGGAACTGCAGAGCACTCGGCCCATGACGGTGTGCCGAGATACGGGCAAGAGGGCGGGGCGCCTCTGGTTAGGAATTGTCCTTCAAGCAGTTACAATGCGGGACTTTGGAACAACTATTGCTCTTCGAACTGTGATGCATCTTTTTCTGTTGGAGGGGTTATGCATTCAATCACAGTGCAGCACGCGTCGCTTACGGCTAATGACATCTCTTCTATCCTTAATCTTATCTGTCCTCGTTGTGGCGGACCACTGGGCGGAGCATTCAAAGAGTTCGAATGCCAAGGACATTGCCGAAAAGATTGGCGTTCTGACTGGGACAGCAATGGTCTGAGCAGAAGCCCTAAGAAGACGATCAACCGCTCAAACAGCAAGCCGATGGCTTATCCACTACTGTAGCCGGTGATTACGGCTTGAGCCACTGCACTTACCCATGGTTCCACACGATCGGCCGTCCGGGCCTCACACACTTCATTTCGTCCTTACACTCTTTTCCGTCTTCCATCAGTCTTGAATCATTTTTGAATCCGAGAACCGTTTGCCGTTCGCACGGCCGTTGTTGTTCCTGTCGGTGCTGACGGACCATCCTGCCTGTTTGCCTTCACTGCCCAACTGCGGGCAACACTCTAACGATCAGGCCACACGCCCAACATTGCAAGACAAAGACTTACAAGCTCTGAACTCTGGCAAGCCTTATGCACTATCACCCGCGTGAAGCACGACGAAACAGCCCGACGGCAGACCGAACCTGATCTCGCAAGTCGGGCTGTTTTCTCATTTCCATTGCCGGTTTTGTAGGCAGTTCGGAGTATTCATCCGAGTGCGATCAACAGTTGGAGCGGGAATATGGATATCGAGGTAGCATTCGTGAATTCGAGGAAATCAGGCGCACTGCGGCGTCTTCAGTTTTGTAGATGTCACGTATTTCTCCTGCTCTTGATGTGGTGGCTGATCGGGCCTGGACTTGTCAGCGCCCAGAGCAGTACGGCGATGGGAGCAGTGGAAGGAGCGGTATATGTTGTGGACTCGGAAGGCCCCTCTTATGTTCCGGGAGCAAAGGTCATTCTGCAAGGTTCCAAGACAATTCAGACGGAGACCGATGAAAAGGGACGCTACAGTTTTCAGGCTGTTGAAGCTGGCGCCTACACCATAACGGCTAGTTTTCCCAGCCTTGAGGCTGCACAGGGAATCACGATTCCAGCGGGCGCGACCACCACGGTTGACTTGGAGTTGAAACCCGTTGCCGTTCAGACATCCGTGACAGTGAGCGACACAGACAACAATGATGCGAAAGTGCCGACCGTCACAGAGACCATTACAGAAAAGACGATTGCCGACGCGCCCAACGCAAACGAGCGCTTTGAAAGCTTGCTGCCACTGGTTCCGGGGGTCGTACGCGGTCCCGATGGCAGAATCAACCTGAAGGGTGCCCGCAATACCCAGAGCGGCGCGCTGGTAAACAGCGCCAATGTAACGGATCCGGCAACTGGCAGCCCGGCCATTAGCCTGCCCATCGATGTGGTGTCATCGGTACAGGTCATTTCCAATCCTTTCCGGTCCTTATCAACTACTCATCGACACCACCGAAGGCGCATTCTTTAACCAGCAGAGCCGGCGGACGAATCGCTTCCAGTGGCAGGAGAGCTATGCCTTTGCGCCCCGACACTTGCTCGGCTCTCATCGCCTCAAGGCGGGGTTGGATTATTCCCATTCTGACTTCGATGGGCGCGAAACCTTTCTTCCAGCGGAGTTAATTGGCTCTTCCGGTTCGCCCATCGAACGGATTACCTTCACCCAACCAACTGCTTTCAGTGTCAACCAGAATGTGGCGGCGTTGTACGTCTCCGACGAATGGAATCCATCTCATCGCCTTACGTTCACGCTCGGACTCCGTTCTGACATGGACAGCGTTACCGGCACGACGCACGCCTCGCCGCGCGCCGGAGTAATGCTGGCATTGACCAATGACGGGAAGACGCTGCTCAAGGCAGGCGGCGGCATTTTCTACGATCGCGTGCCGCTGACACTTCCGGTCTTCGAATCGTTCCCTGACCGTACCGTATCGTACCTCGGCACGAATGGCGAGGTGACCAGCTCGACGGCCTACGTCAATCGCATCACGGGAAGCTTTCAGAACCCGCGCAGCACTGCCTGGAATGTGCAGCTGGAGAGACAGATTACCAACAGTCTCAGCGTTCGCGTGGGCTACGAAGATCGCAATACCGCCAAGGACTTCATAGTATCTCCTACAGGCGCGGGGAACTCCGGCATCATTGCTCTCTCCAATGGAGGCCATGACTCCTATCGTGAGTTCGACGTTGTCGGTACTTACCGTCACTCACGCTTCACGCTGAACGGCTCGTATGTGCGCTCCCGCGCCTATGGGACCTTGAACGACCCATTTCTATTCTTCGGCAACTATCCCCAGGCCGTCATTCAGCCGAACGGCAGCGGCCGGCTGTCATTTGATGCGCCAAACAGACTCCTCGTCTGGGGGGACATTGAAGGACCTTGGAAGTTGACCATCATGCCCGGTGTGGGACATCCATACCGGTTTTCCGTGGTCAGTACAGAATGACTATCGCGAGTATCTGGGACCGCGCAACACGCAGCGGTACCCACGGTTCTCTTCCACCGATCTGCAAGTGACCCGGCCTTTCACCGTTCACATGGGCGAGCGGCAGCTCAAGATGCGCGGCGGCTTCGCCGTATTCAACGTTTTCAACCACGACAATCCTCGCGACGTTCAGACCATCGTCAACAGCTCAAATTTCGGCGGTTTCTACAACGACGCATGGAGAACATTCCGCGGAAAGTTGGTCTTCCAGTTCTAGCTATGGAAAAGCAACTGTTCATCATCGCTCTTCTACTTTGTGCATCCGTTCCTCTGGTTGCCCAGGCGCCCGCCGTGACCCAGCTCAGCGCTGACGAGATCATTGCCAGAATGTTCGCGAGAGACACCATGCGCGAAAGCCTGGCGGGCGGCTACATCGGCAGCCGGGAGTATCTCCTTGAGAACAAGAAACTGAACAAACGCGCTGCGATGACGGTGGCTATTTTTGGCGACGCAGACGGCACGAAGCACTTCCAGGTTGTTTCGGAAGAGGGCTGGAAGGGCGCAAACAAGCATGTCTTGAGCAAGATGATGGAGTCGGAATCGGAGAGCTCAAGGCCAACTACCCGCCCTAAGACGCGGATAGTTCCCGACAACTACCAATTTCAGCTAATCGGTTCGGGCTCCGTGGCAGGCCGCCCGGTCTATGTACTTGATGCTGTTCCCAAGCGCAGCGACAAATATCTGTTCCGCGGGCGCATATGGGTGGATGCGGAAGACTATGCAGTCGCCCGCGTTGAGGGTGAGCCGGCCAAGAACCCATCCTTCTGGACGCGCAGCGTTCATTTCGTCCAGCAGTATCAAAAGACTGGTCCCTTCTGGTATCCGACCTCCACCAGCAGTGTTACGGAGGCACGGATTTTTGGTACCACCGACGTCACCATCCGCTATTTCGATTACCGGCCAGCTTGCGAACCAGCGCGCGCTGACAAGGTTATAGAGGTACATTATGTCCAACACTAAGCTTGCGCTAATTCTCGCCGCTGGTAATGGCAGCCGCCTGGCAGCTCGCTCGGGGGAACTTCCCAAGTCGCTGGTACAGGTGCACGGCAAACCCCTGCTGGAGCATGTCATGCGTGGCGCCCACGAGGCCGGAATCGACAGGTTTGTCATCGTCCTCGGTTACCGCGGCCATATGATCCAACAGTGGTATGAGAGCCGGTCGCTTAGAGATGTCCAAGTCACCTGGGTGGAGAATCCTGACTACCACAAGAACAACGGTGTGTCTGTTCTGCGCGCCAAGCCCGTGATTCACGAACCTTTCCTGTTGATGATGGCAGACCACATCTTCGAGCCCGAAACAGCTCGGGCACTTTTGCGTCAACCTCTGGGAAAGGAAGAGGTCATTCTCGCGGTCGATCACAACATTGATCGCGTGTTTGATCTGGACGATGCAACCAAGGTCAGGCTCGACGGGGGCCCTGCCTTATGCGCTTCTGGGGTTCGCGCTCTTGAATCTCATTTGGATACCGATCTGTGTGGGAGCAGTCGGGGCGAACCTGGCGTGGATTATTTCGGCGTATTCGGTGGTTGCGTTTTCGACCAAGGAAGAGAAACCGGGTACGTTATCGGCTAGTTCGGCGACTGCAGCAAGCCTCTGAAGAGGCACTTTGCCGGAAGTAGAGAGCTACGCTGGTTTGAAACTCATTATCCGGGTGAGACGTGATGGAACAGCTTGAAACAGGGTCGTTCGTTTCAGCAGTCGAATCCTGCGCTCTCGGACCTGCGATCCGGGTGATCAGCTGGAACATCAACCGCGGACAGCAATTGGACGGGGTACTCGAATTTCTGCGCCGAACGTCAGCGGACCTGATTTTGTTGCAGGAAACGGATGTAAATGCCCGGCGAACCCAATACCGCAATGTCGCCCGGGAAATCGCGCAGGCGCTGCGCATGGACTACGTTTTCGGATGCGAATTCGAGGAACTCACGCAGGGAAACCACAGCTCACGCGCCTACCACGGCCAAGCCACCCTCTCGCGTCTGCCCTTTTTGGAGTCACGCATCTTCCGCTTTCGAAGGCAATCGGGCTTCTGGCGCCCCCGTTGGTACATTCCAAGGATTCATCTGTTACAAAGGCGCCTCGGCGCGAGAATGGCTTTAGTCAGCCACATCTCCTGGTTGGAAACGCAGCTGATTTTGTACAACGTGCACCTCGAAAGCCGGGGCAACGATGCGCTTCGTTGCAGTCAGCTCGCGGAAATTCTTCAGGATATGCAGAGATACGAGTCCGCCGTGCCGATTATCGTTGCCCGGGATTTTAACTTTGACCTGTCGCAGAAGCCGGCTGCTTCGCTACTGGCAGGTTCGCCTCTCAACATCCCCTTCCAAAGGGGCACTGTTCGTCCGACCACAACCCGGTCTCGACTGCGCCGTGCACGAACGATCGACTGGATATTGACGCGAGGCCCGTTAAGCTCTCTCGGTGCGGAACTGCACGACTCCGTTCTTGCTTCAGACCACTACCCGCTGTCACTAACCCTGGTGCCCAAACCAGTCAGCAGCTCGTTATTTCGAGCGTCACTCTTTCAATAAGACCGTCGATGATCGCCTAAAGAGCGGTGGCACAACCTGTTCAACGGCACTCCTCGACAGACTTGATTCACTGACAAGCTGCAGTGAGAGTGGTACATTAGCTGGCAAATAACGAGCGTAGGGACTGAACGGGACCATACTGTCTGACGCTGTTCGGCTACGACATGGAAAAGATGGCTTCTCGCCGACCGCTTCTGCTTCGTTTCAACCGGGCCTGCGCCGCGATCGCGGCCACGCTGGGCTCCTGTCTCATCTGCGGGTTTTTACTGGCAGGCACGCTTCACGCCCTCGATCCGAACAAACATCTCACCCAGTACATACATAACTCCTGGCGAATACAAGACGGGTCCGCGCCATCCGGCATATATGCGATCACGCAGACCTCAGACGGTTTTCTTTGGCTGTTATCCTCGCGCGGCGAGATTTATCGGTTCGATGGTATCCAGTTCCTTCGCTGGCATTTGCCTGCTGACGCTGAGGCAATTGGCAGAACCAGGAACATAGTGGCTGACCGCGCCGACGGGCTCTGGGTATTCGGAGCTGACGGAATCGCTCACCTGGAAAATGGAGTTGTGACTTCTCATTTTCAGTTGAACGGGCTCGAGGCGAATCCGCTCAACATAAGTCAGGACACCGACGGTTCGATTTGGGTGGTGCGAGGTGACAATGGAATTGCGGAGCCCGTATGCCACGTCAACGCGCAAGCGATGAAGTGCTATGGCAAATCGGATGGAATACCGATTTCCCCAATCGATGCCATCCTTGCTGACGGGAAAGGCGGCTTTTGGCTGGGAGGACAGGCTGCCCTTGTGCACTGGCACGCCGGCGCGTCGGAGATGTACCCGATCCAAGGTCTAAAAGCCGAAATGGGAGCACCTGGTGTCATGAGTCTGGCACGTGGGCCTGATGGTTCTGTCTGGATCGGCATATTTTCAGACGGACAAGGCCGCGGACTTGCCAGGTTCGAGAAAGGCACCGTCAAGTCATTTGTGACGCCGACGTTCGACGGAAGTAAGGTGACCGTCTTCGCCCTGCGCTTCGACCGCGACGGTAATCTTTGGGTGGGAACCGCAGACGATGGGGTCCTTCGTATTCATGGAGACGCCGTTGACCATTACCAACGCACCGAAGGCCTGTCTGGTGACTATGTTCGCGCTTTCTTTGAGGACCGCGAAGGTATTGTCTGGACTGCCACCAACAATGGAGTAGACAGGTTTCATGATCCGCAAGTCACCACGCTTTCAGCGGTGGAGGGCTTGGCACGTGACAATGCGGTAGGCGTTCTGGCCAGCAGAGACGGAACCATCTGGGTCGCGAACGCTTACTCCCTCGACCACGTCGCTAATGGCACTGTCTCCTCCATTCGAACCGGGCATGGTCTCCCGGGACAGCAAGTCTCTTCTTTGTTAGAGGATCACACCGGAAGGCTGTGGGTCGGAGTAGATGACGGACTGTATCTGTTCGAGAACGGGGGCTTCCGACGCCTTCCCGAGCGGAATCATCAACCTCTTGGACTAGTTTTTGGATTGGTCGAAGATAACGACGGAAATATCTGGGCAGTATGCGCAGGCACGGCACAGCTTGTGCGTATCGCTGACTTTCGGGTGCAAGAAGCGTTCACTCGAGCCCAAATTCCAGCGGCTCGTATTGCGCCAAATCCTCAGGGGGGAATTTGGATTGCCACTCATAAAGGCGAGATTGGGCTGCTTCGCCACGGTGGTCTGCGGAAATTCCCTGTAAATCCCGATGCTAAGGATTCGCTCGCCAATCAGATAATTGGGCAGCCGGACGGTTCCGTACTTGCTGCTTTTGACAACGGGCTTGTAGGACTGCGGCAGGACAAAGTGCAGCGGATGACGACGAAAAACGGTCTGCCCTGCGACGAAGTCATTTCTTTTGTTCAGGACGGTGCGAGACGCTGGTGGTTGAACACACACTGTGGAATCGTCGAGTTTTCGGATTCCGAGCTCCAGCGATGGTGGGCCAACCCCGACGTGGTAGTCCAGACCCGGGTCTACGATGTACTGGAGGGCGCCCGCCCTTCCGTCCGGCCACCCTTCAATTCGGCGGCAACCTCGGCCGATGGGCGGGTGTGGTTTGTGAACTCAGGCGTCGTGCAGGTAGTGGATCCCGCTAATTTGTCGCAGAAAGCGTTGCCAGCGGAGACATACATCGATTCGTTAATCGCTGACCGTAAGGAATTCGCAGCAGCTAAGAACCTCAAAGTGCCCCCGCTCCCGCGCGACTTACAGATTAATTACACTTCGCCTACGTTTCTGATTCCACAGAAGGTAAAATTTCGTTACCGGCTTGACAACTATGATCGCGATTGGCACGACGCCGGTACACGCCGCCAGGCCTTCTATACGGATTTGACTCCCGGGAAGTATACGTTCCGCGTAGTCGCGTCCAACAGTGACGGCGTGTGGGACGACACCCCTGCGAGGCTAGACTTCTCCGTCGCTCCCGCGTATTACCAGACGAACTGGTTTCGCGCCCTCTGCGCGGTGTTTTTTTTGGCGCTGTTGTGGGCGGCCTACCAGTGGCGTGTCCGGCATTTGCATCATCAGTTCGAGATGACGCTGGACGCGCGTGTCAGCGAGCGCACGCGGATTGCGCGGGAGCTTCATGACACCCTCTTGCAAAGCTTCCATGGTTTGCTGCTCCGCTTCCAAACGGTTTCCCAGTTACTGCCACAACGCCCGGTTGAGGCTAAAGACAAACTGGACAATGCCATCGACCAGGCCGCCGACGCGATCACTGAAGGCCGGGATGCGGTTCAGGGATTGCGCGATTCCACAGTGCAAGGCAACGATCTTGCGCTGGCCATAAGCACCCTCGGGGAAGAACTCGCTGCCGACTTACCCAACCACCGACCTGAATTTCGCGTAGCTGTCGAGGGCGAGTCACGGAACCTGCACCCGATTCTTCGGGACGAGATCTACAAAATTGCCGCCGAGGCGATGCGGAATGCCTTTCGGCACGCCCAGGCGCGGCAGGTCGAGGTTGAAATTCGCTATGACCTTGAGCAATTCCGATTGCGTGTGCGGGACGATGGAAAAGGCATTGATCCGGCGGTGCTCTCGCGTCAGGGCAGTGAGGGACACTACGGCTTGCCCGGTATGCGGGAACGCGCCACAATTATGGGGGCTAAGCTAACGGTGTGGAGCGAAGTCGATGCAGGGACGGAAGTGGAACTGCGCGTTCCTGCCAGCACCGCCTACCCGACCGCTCAGAAACGTTCGTGGTTGTCGCAAGCATTTGCCGCGAAGGCAAAGGGGGAGTAGGAGACCGGTCATGAGCGCCGACGCCTCGCGAACTCGAATTCTCACGGTCGACGACCATCCACTTGTGCGAGAAGGAATCGCCGGTCTGATTGGGGTCCAGCCGGACATGACTTTAGTAGGTGAAGCCTCCAACGGTCGCGAGGCCATCCAGCAATTCCGGACGCACCATCCGGACATTACGCTGATGGACCTGCAAATGCCGGAGATGAACGGCTTCGATGCGCTCATTGCTATTCGAAATGAATTTCCCGACGCAAGAGTGATTGTGTTGACGACCTATGCAGGCGATGTGCAAATTGTCCGTGCGCTCAAGGCCGGTGCTCAAGCCTACCTGCTCAAGAACACATTACACAAGGAACTGTTGGGAACCATCCGGGCGGTCCAGTCTGGAAAGAGGGCCCTTTCGCCCGAGGCCTCGTACGAAATCGCGGAGCATGCGACGGATGACGCCCTGACACCCGCAGAAATCGCTGTGTTGCGACTGATCGCAGCCGGGAATGCGAACAAGCAAATTGCGGATCGGCTCTCCATCACGGAGGAAACGGTCAAGAGTCGGGTCAAGTGCATCCTTTCTAAATTGGGCGCCAACGATCGAACGCACGCCGCAATGATCGGCTTGAAAAGAGGAATCATCGAGCTGTAGTTCCCACCGGCTTGCCTGCTCGCCGCAAATCCACAGACTCTAACGAGTGAGGATTACAGCTCTTTTTGGGGTTTCGATTTGTGTCCCCAATGTCACAAACTAGTAACGACTAGAAGAGTGCGTATTGCGACGCCTATATTCCACATTCGCCGGCGGTTGGCCAGGCACAGGTTTGCTTCTGCTGCGCCTGGTTGCCGGTTCCGCATTGGTTGTGGGCGCGAGCTCGACGCTGTGGCGCGACCCTCCGATAAGCACGACCATAATGGCCGCATCTCTAGCAGGATCCGGACTTCTTCTTATCTCCGGGCTATGGACGCCTATTGCGGGAACGTTAGTTACTTTGGTCGAAACCTGGCAGATCATGACGATAGCTGGGGACCTGTGGGTTCCCCTCTTGCTGGGAACCATTGGTGGCGCGGTCGCAATGTTAGGACCAGGTTTATGGTCCGTCGATGCTCGCCTATTTGGGTGGAAGCGCGTGCAAGCTCCAGCTCGAAGAAGTAGTTCTACCTAACCTTAAGAGCCACACAAAAACACCAAATCTCGCGCCTCAAAAGAGGCTGCTGCTCGCCTCCCGAGGGTCTGCGATTTGCCCAGATATGGGGCTGTGCCCAAACGGCACTTGGTCGGATAATGTGCTCATTAACGGAACCAAAAGCTCTAATTCAAAGTTCAAGCCAAGGGGTTGAACGAGAGGTAAGGAGGGACTATGGGGCACGCGGGAATTGCTTTCACAGATCCGAGAGGGCTCGCAGGGGCAAGCTTTCCCAAAGTTATGGGGCTCGAAGACCAGCAGCTTTTTCCGGAATCGGAGATGAGTCAGTACTGCTTCGAAGGCATCATCGGAAGGAGCCCAGCCATTAAGGAGGTGCTGGAACAAGTCGCAATCGTGGCGCCTACGGATGCCACCGTCCTGCTTCACGGCGAGACGGGCACGGGGAAGGAGCTGGTTGCGAGCGCCATTCATAACCTCAGTTCCCGGCGCGGGCGCGCCTTCGTGCGCATGAACTGTGCCGCTATTCCCTCTGGATTGCTGGAGAGCGAACTCTTCGGGCACGAGAGAGGGGCTTTTACTGGTGCCCTTATGCAGAAGAAGGGCAGATTCGAACTTGCAGACGGGGGCTCGCTGTTTCTGGATGAGATTGGCGATATCAGCCTGGAACTGCAGCCGAAATTGTTGCGCGCGGTGCAGGAGCAGGAGTTCGAACGTTTAGGTAACGCCAAGACGATCCAGGTCGATGTGCGGATCATTGCCGCGACCCATCGCGATCTTCCCGCGATGATTCGGGAAGAGAAGTTCCGCGAGGATCTTTTCTATCGATTCAACGTTTTCCCGATAGAGATCCCGCCTCTTCGCGAACGGCGTAAGGATATTCCGCTGTTGGTGAACTATTTTGTCTCCAAGCTGTGCCGAAGAATGCGGAAGCAGATTAAGTCTGTCCCGGAGCGATTGATGGAGATGTTGACGAACTGTCCGTGGAAGGGCAACGTCAGGGAATTGGCAAACTTCATTGAAAGAGCAGTCATACTTTCGCAGGGCGAAGAATTAGAAGCGCCTGTGGGCGAGATCCCGGTCTCTTACTGCCGCAACGTCTCTGCCCCAGCCTGTACCTTCCAAGACGCCGAGCGGACGGTAATCCTCGACGCTTTGAGAGCGGCCTCCGGGCGAATAGCAGGAAACAGGGGAGCCGCCGAACGACTAGGATTGAAGCGTACGACTTTGCAACACAAAATTCACCGGCTTGGCATCCAAAGAACTCATTATGCAAACTAGCTCATTCCAATCTCAGCCTTATATTTCGGTCTGTCGCATGGGCCGGCCACTGCTGTTGTGGGTGCTGGGGTTGAGTGACGAGAAGCCGAACTGTGGCAGTCGGGAGCGTCGGTTACAATGGCAACTCAAAACTGCTTCCGGGAGACGGGTGCCTTGCGATGGACGGGTAGCTGCAGTCGCTCACAGAGCGAGGCAGCGTAAACTGCCTTGGCCATGAAGGACACGCCAACACTCGCGAACCAGGTAAGTACGTTCTCCCCCACGGAATCGACGTAGCTCACGTCAGTAAGATCAACGACTAATCCCTTTGGCACTGGGTTATTTGTGACTAATGACTTGGCCTCCTCTGCCCATTGCCCTACAAGGCTGCCTTCCATCTTTAGAGTCGGACCGTTCGCTAGTTGAATAATCTGTGCTCGGAACATGTGTGTCTCCGTACCGGCAGTCGCCTTGTACGACCAGTTAATACGCAACTGCTGTGCCAATCTCGCCCCCGGCTAACTCGTTGTAAGACAGCACGCTGTTGCAAGCTCGGATGCGTTGATCGCCTCCATCCGGGCATTGTCCAAATAAGGGCGGGTCAACGTTCCATCAAAATGGGAGAGATGTGATCATTTCTAACTCGGATCGTTCCATCCCGTCGCGACGCCAGACAGACCGTTCGTGCCCGTAGGCTGTCTCCTGCTCGAATCCGGTCATGAATTGGTCTGCTGTCAAGATTCCGGCCTGCTGAGTGATTGGTAGCTCTGCATTTACGCTCTGTTAGGTCTGGCGATACGCATGCAAGTGAAAGAAGTGTATGAATACGGCTCAGAGCTGTAGGAGCCTGGCATCCTGCGCCGATCCTCTACTCACTGCCCGCCATCCCACCCGCACAGCGGCCGGATCCGAAGATCCGGCCGTCTCGCCGCGCTGCACCGTCCATGGAACTCCGGGCGGCGTGAACTACATTCAGTGCAATTCCCCTTTGAAGGAGAGCAAATCCAGTGAGATCTGAAATGGTTTTTGCGGCGGAGCGTACGTTACCCAATCGATATATGCTTTGTCGGGTGTTGGCGACGGCGACGCGAAAATTCCACAAGCCAGCCACCCGTGTTGAAGACACTACAGACGCCGTGCTGCGGCGCATCGCCGACCCAAACGCTGCAGCACTGTGGCAGTGGTCTGGTAACAAACGTGAACCGTCTTTGTGTTGAAAAGGGACCACTATGACTGACATACAAGAGCAAAATGTTGTAACCACTTCATCCAACAGATCCAACCGGCCTGTGCTAAGTGTGGGTATTGTCCTGTTTTAGTGTTGCTGGTTGGTCTTGTACGCCCAAACCACTGAGCGTCCGAGTTGAATTACAACGTAAGGCCCAAAGATTACCGCCCACGCCGCCGCTTGATCACCAGTCTTGTTGTCGAACAGCGCCGAATAAAAGGCTCCTAATCGGAGTTCATGCGCCACCACTAGCATGATGATTACCGGGAGTAAGGTGCCACCAAACGCACACGCGCACACGAAGATTAACCACTCACGGGCGATCTGCCGCTTTATCTTGGCGTCCATTCCACGACGAGTTTACCGCGTCGAACCACCAGTACGCCCCGTTTTCTTCTTCCGCTTGCCACTTGGTCGATACCAAGGCGTCCGTGGACTCGATTCTTCCTCGCTCCTCGCTTCTCCGCTCGGCCTGTACCACGGTGTGCGGGGCTTTTCAGGTTCCGGCTTGTAGTCTCGCGGACGATACCACGGTGTCCGGTTCTCGTCAGCCATTCGCTTGCCTCTTTCTGTCCGATTCTTGGACTCCAGCACCCGGCCACCGCTCGCCGCTTGCCCGCTTTTGCTCCAGTACGCGAATCACCGATTTAATCTTAGCGATGTACTCTCTTCCCTGTGCCAGTTTCTTGTGAGCCTCTGTAATGCTCTCTTCCCACATATTTCTCTGTGTGTTACACTTTTTCCTTGACATGGTACACTCCAAAAAGATATAAGTTATTGCATGAATGATGGAGACTTCAGAAAGGCTCTGGACGCGGCCAATCGGGAATTGGCTGACTTGACCCAGAAGAGAACTGCAATCGACCAGCGCATGACGCAGCTCATGGCTACGGTAGAAACGCTGACCGCGCTGTTGCAGGAACCGCCCAGTTACACGCCGAAAGCCGAATGGGAAGCGGCAGCAGAAGTATTGAGTGAGGCCGGCATTAGCGAAGCTATCAGACATGTACTTCTCACATCTAAAACGCCTATGGCTCCGCCGCAGATCAGGGATGCACTCGCTGCGGCCGGTGTTGAGTTGCAACACTACGCCAACCCGATGAGCGTTATTCACAACACGCTCAAGCGGCTGGAAAAACAGGGTGAATTGTTGACAGTGAAAAGCCCGTCTGGACAGACAGTGGCTTACACAACTCGATGGGTCGCTGAGTCGCTTGACCCTGTGCCCGAACCGCCGCCGGGATTCGGCAAGAAATGAGTTTGGAGTGAAATACGAACCGCCCCAACGTGAACAAGACGCTGGAGCGGCAAGAGAAAGGAATGAGCAATGACAGTCACAATTCAGATCGTGTTCACTGCTCGCGGTCCCACGGTGGATGTTTCCGTTCGCCCACCATAGTCCGTAACCCGTAACACTTAGCGCCCCGCTTCCCGCGTCAACGGGTTGCGGGGCTAATCCAATCGCGGACGAAGCCCACGACTGAACCACATTCAAATTGTAGGGCTTTTTCCGCAAAACGCAAGCGGAGAAAAGCCCATGACCTGCATTAAATGTCAGCACGGCCAAACCAAGCGGTTTGGCTACGTCGGTAAACAGCGCGTACAGCGTTACCGTTGCACCTTTTGCAAGACCACCTTCGTAGAACCCCGCACAAAGCCTCTGGATCGCCACTACACGCCGTTGGACAAGGCCACGGGCATCCTGAGCATGATGCTTGAGGGAATGTCCGTCAGGGCCATCGAGCGGCTGACTGGCGTTCACCGCGATACGATCTTGGCCCTGATGTGTACGGCGGCAGTAAAAGCCGCTGAGTCGTTCAATTCCCTTGTACGCAACGTGCCTGTGCGCCGCGTCCAGGCGGATGAGGTTTGGTGCTTCACCCACACCAAAGAAGCCCGCTTGCGCCATGACGCCCCGGTTGAATGGGGACACACCTATGTCTGGATTGCGCTGGATGCCGACTCCAAGCTCGTACTGTCGTACCACATTGGCAAGCGCGGAGCTGCCGACGCCTTCAAGTTCATCGAGGACTTGGACACCCGTGTTAAATGGCGTTTCCAACTCACCACAGACGGTCATGCAGCCTACCGCGAGCCGATTGAGACGGTTTTGGGTATGCGCGTTGATTACGCCCAACTGGTCAAAGTGTTTGCCACGCCCAAGAACAGCGGCCCGGATTGGTACGGCGCCGGCCAGATTCGAGACCTTATCCCAAGCGACATCATAGGGACACCCGACCCGGAACACATCAGCACCAGTTACGTTGAGCGGTCGAATTTGAGTTTGCGTATGCACTTGCGCCGTTTTACCCGTTTAACAAACGGTTTCAGCAAGAAGCTGGATAACCTGAAAGCCGCTGTCGCCCTTTACATGGGCTGGTACAATTTCTGCCGCGTCCACGGAACACTGAAAGTCACTCCCGCAATGGAAGCGGGGCTGACTGACCATGTTTGGGGTCTTGCAGAGTTGCTAAGTATCTCTTAACAAACTCAGGAAGGATTGGAGATGGAACCAGAGACGAAAGAGTATCTCGCGAAAATGTATGAGACCCTGCGCTATCAGCAGGGTTTGATTTGCCATTTGACGCAGAAAGCTCTAGCCCTT
This sequence comes from uncultured Acidobacteriaceae bacterium, assembly GCA_963794545.1. Classification (GTDB taxonomy): domain Bacteria; phylum Acidobacteriota; class Terriglobia; order Terriglobales; family Acidobacteriaceae; genus Bog-257. The sequence goes on along the minus strand of CAWCEH010000002.1, from coordinate 1,103,179 downwards.
CAAATTTTAGTGAGTTCCATACCTGGCTATCCAGAGCGATTCCCGGCTGCAATGGACGAGGCTGCCGATTCTGAAGAAGTTCAAGCGCAGAACGCATTAAGCGCAGCACTCTCTCTTGAGATTCAGCGCCTTCGCGGAGAAAATCTCCCAATTGCTGAGGCTTAGTCATTTCGCCTCCTGCAATGGAAGCGGGGTTGACTGACCACGTTTGGAATCTGCCGGAACTACTCTCCGCCACGGATAGCTAGGCGGAGAATTCATGACTTGCTGTTTCAACGCAGGGGATAGCGGTAGCCGATTATAAAACTCAACTCGGCCCCGCTGTTCCGAGAGCAAATCCGGAGGACAAGGCAATGACCAAACAACAGAGCGATGGAACGGCAGAGCTTTCGGCTCAAGAGTGGGCAAAAGAAATTGAAAAATTAGATGCCACATCTGCCGCAAGATAAATTTACGTTGAAGCACGATGGCAGTTTGGTTCCCTACGCACCAATGCGTACCGATTCCAGGCCGATGAGAAAACGCTTCATGTTCTCCTGCAGCCCCAATCGCCAAAGGGTCATGCGGATGGATATATAGCCATTTCCCTTCCCAGACCCGAGGTGGAGCACTTCGAGAAACACACGAGCGCATCAGGCGACGTAGTATTGACCATGAAAAACGAGATTCTTCCTCGCCCCCAAGACCTAGGGGTGGTCGCGTGGACTGAGGTATATTTCGCAACCAGTCAGGACATGCTGCAACTCGTAACCGCCGAAGCGAGGAAACAGTGATATCGGTGCCGGTTTTTCCCGGCAACAGCGAATTGGGACAGTACCTAAGTGTGCTCGTGGCCTTGACCGTCATCTATATGATTGTTTCACTGGTGCTCATTGTGCGCACACGCAAGCAGTTGGCGCAGAATCAAGCATCCCAACAAGCATCGATACAGAAGCTGCTGCAGCGACAACTCGAAACCCAGACCCAGCTGAACGCCTCCACGGAAGCGTTGGCACGACGGTTGGGCTTGGACGAGCATGACTTTCAGTCTCAGATCGAGGCCAAGTCGGGTACCTTCCACCGGCAGCAGCGAGAGTTGGCAAAACTGCTGCAATCAGAGGTGAACCAGCAGCAGGAGCAGATGGGCCAGTTCACCGGTGAAGTCTCTAATATGCGGACTGAGCTCGGCGGCGCAAAAACGGACATTGCCACAACGCGCACCGAATTGGCATCAACGAACGCTAGGCTCGAACACGCAATCGGTGACCTGAACGGGCAAAGCCACTTGATTGCCCGCACTCGGGAGGAGTTGGAGGAACTTAGGCACCGTGGTGACCGCAACTATTACGAATTCGCGTTGCATAAAGGTGCGGCTCCCACTCCTGTTTCTACTGTGAGCCTGCAGTTGAAGAAGGTCGATCCCAAGAGAAACAAATATACTCTGAATGTAATCGCTGATGATCGCACCATCGAGAAGAAAGATCGCGGTGTTGCCGAACCTTTGCAGTTCTACAGCGGGCGAGACCGCCAACTCTATGAGGTGGTCATCTTCACGACGGAAAAGAACGTGGTAACCGGCTACTTGAGCACGCCCAAGTCCTCGAATATAGTGGTCGCAGGCGACTAGGTATGAACAGGGGAAAGCGGTTGATTTTTCCTGATACTTAGCTGATCTTCCCGGGGCAGCAGCTTCGCAAAATGAGGTTCTTCAGGTCTCGCATTTTCCTCAAGCGCGGGACCTTTTCTCATTCAGAGTGAATTCCAGCCAGCGCTCATGCGCATCCATTTGCTTTTGGGCAGAATAACCGCTCATCCAGGCTAGAAGTCACCACACAGCAAAATTCGAAGCTCAGCCCTGAAGCTCCCGGCTGGCGGCAATGCCCGAATGACGGCACGCCTGGGTCGCGGGGCTTTGCTCCATTCAGACCGACTTTGGGCTGGCTCTCTCCCAGCCGAAACCACCCCGATCTTCCAACCAAAGCACCCATTGCAGTGAAGTTCGCCTTCGCTGGTGTCCCGCCGGAGCTTTCCCGTTACACGAACTGAGTGTGGTGCCCGTATGTGGGCAGCGAGTGTGCCCAGCACAGTCGTTGGGCAGGGGACTAAATTGACTAAGTCAAGTGGTTAGTAGTACTTAGCCTCAAGTACCCATTTGGAATGCTTCGTGCACAAACCGAAAGTGTTCGAGAAGAACACTTCTGTTGGGCAGCAGCCAGACGCGATTCGACCGGCCTACGCGACCGCAGAGGGTTCCTATTCGACTTCGGCTTAGACCAGTGGGCACACATACCGCAGCCAGTCCCAAAGAAGCTTGACAGCGGGACGGGCGCAAAGGATTGCTTTGAAAGGTTCATCATAGCCGCCATGTACAGAGTTCTCATACACGCGATGATGGTAGTGGCCATATGTGGCTTGGCAAACGGCGAGACGTCTCAGTCCCAAAGCGACGCGCTTCGCGACGAACAAGCGCCATTGCTGACCCTAGACGACGCGGTGAGTCTTGCTCTAAACAACAACCGCATGGTAAAGAATTCCTCCCTTGAAGCGGAGAAATTCGACTTCAAGGTAAACACAGCGCGCAGCCGGCGCTTGCCGCAGTTCCAATTTGCGGTGCTTGGTGGTGAGCTGTTGCAACCTGTGCATTTCACGTTCCCGGCCGGCGCCTTCGGAACCTATCCGGCAACCGGCCCCATACCGTCCACCCAAACCTCAATCAAGTCGCCCGCAGTATTTACAACCTACACCACCGCGAGCATCAATCAGCCGCTCACGCAGCAGTACAAGATCCATCTCGGCATGCACGCAACCGAGATCGGCCGAGACATTGCCCGCGAAGATGTGCGTGCCGAACGGCAGAGAATTGCCAACGAGGTGCGCACGGCCTACTTCGAAATTGTTGCAACGCAAGTCGGGGTAGAGGCGGCGCAAGTAGCGGTTCAGACCTTGGAGGAAGCCCAGCGAGTCACGAAAACATATGAATTGCAAGAGGCGGTGCTCCGCGGCGACGTATTGGAGGTCGATGCACGGCTGGCAAAGGCACGATATGAGCTCTCCGTCGCCGAGGACGGACTTGCCACGCAACGTGAGCACTTGAACCAGTTGTTGGGTCGCGCACTGAGCACGCCTTTCCGGGTTAATACCACTCCCGAGGAGGACGCACCCGATCTATCGCTTGCAGCAGCCCGGGAAGCCGCTCTCAAAAGTCGGCCGGAAGTCCGCCAAGCTCAGCTAAGAGTACAACAGGCGGAGTATGATCGCCGGCTGGCGAAAGCGGAATACATACCCGACCTCAGCCTTGCTGTTCAATACCTCGGAACGACCAATGTCCAGGTACTTCCGGAGAGAGTAGCGGTCGCAGGTTTTTATTTGACGTGGGAGCCATTCGACTGGGGCCGGCGCCACAATGCTGTGGCTGAGAAGAGCAGGACTGTCCAACAGGCTCGCAACGGGTCCAACGAGACGGACGCCCAGGTCGACGTAGAGGTAGGAATGAAGTACCGGAAGTGGCAGCAGTCCGCTCTCCTGCTTAAAGCGACGCGCACCGGAAACGAGGCGGCAGTAGAGCAGTTTCGCGTCGTGGGAAACAAATACAAGGAACAGGCGGCGCTGATAAAGGACCTGCTGGAATCCCAGGCCCGCAGCGCGGAGACCGGCTTCAAGTACCAGCAGGCACTTTCCACTTATTGGACCGCTCTCGCCGACCTGCGTCACGCCATGGGGGAGGAATGAGGATGAAAACAACAACTATCTTGGCAGCGCTGGCGTTATTGATGATCGGCTGCCGCTCCAGCAAACCGATCGAGCAGCCCGCCCAAGCGGTTCAGGTGCAGCGTCTGGGCAGCGAGCACGATATCGGCTCCGGAGCAGTTCGTTTCTCTGCGGTGGTGGCGCCCGACTCGCAAGTCACCATGAGCTTTCGGATTAACGGGTATGTTACTTCCCTGATGCAAGTCCGTGGTGTAGACGGTAGAACGCGCGAACTCGCTGAAGGAGATCACGTTGGGCGAGGGGTAACGCTGGTGCGTATTCGCCCGTCCGAATATCAGGACAAGGTTCGGCAAGCATCGTCGGAAGCGGATGCGGCGCAAGCTGCCGCGGAGAAAGCCAGGCTCGATTTTGAGCGCGCCACCCGGCTGTACGAAAGCAAGAGCCTCACGAAGCCGGAGTTTGACGCAGCAAAGGCGCAATACGACAGCACCCAGGCACAGGTAAAGGCCGCACATGCCCAGACCAGTGAAGCCCAGATCGCTCTTGGCGACACGTCACTTATCGCTCCTTTTAATGGCGAGATCATAAAGAAGAGTACCGAACTGGGCGCCTTCGTTGGGCCCGGAGTTCCTGCGTTCACTCTCGCGAACACAGACACTGTGAAAATCGTCGTTGGCGTGCCGGACACGGTCGTGCGGTCTGTCAAACTCAATCAACCCGTCGCAATTTCCGTTGACGCTTTCCCTGACCGTACCTTCAGCGCTCATATCAGCCGGATCGCTTCGGCCGCCGATCCTGTAACGCGGAACTTCGATGTAGAACTTGCCATACCCAACCGCGAACATCTGCTGAAAGTTGGCATGATCGGCTCGTTGCAGCTCTCACGTCCCGAAGTCGAACAGCAGCAGCAAGCTTCCCTCACGGTTCCGATTTCCGCCATCGTTCAATCCCCGGACGGGAAATATGGTGTGTTCCTGCTCTCGAAATCAGGAGGTGGTGACGTCGCCCTGCTGCGTACCGTCGAGATCGGCGAGGTATCCGGAAGTGAGATCGCCGTGCTAAGCGGTTTGGCCTCCGGAGACCGGATCATCACAACCGGCGCGAACTTGATTAAGGATGGGCAGCGCGTGGAGGTTCTCAATTGAAACACGAAAGCCCAAACAGCAAGCGCAATATAGCGCGATTCTTCACCGAGAACCGTCAGATTGCCTGGGTAGCACTGTTCGCGACTCTCGCCTGGGGTGTCTTTGCGTACATAAACATGCCAAAACGCAAAGACCCCGACATCCCAGTGCGCGTGGGGCTGGCGATCTGTCCATGGCCAGGGATTGCGTCCGACAAGGTAGAGCAACTGGTCACCAGAAAGATCGAGCAGGCAGCGACTGGGAACTCGAAGGTGGATCGGGTTGAATCGACGACTCAGGACAATGTGTCTGTAGTCCTCGTCCGCTTGCTGGACAACATTCAGAACACCAACCAGGAATTCCAGGACATTGGGCAACGGTTGGCCCAGATCAACGACCTTCCGGACGGCGCGGGACCCATCACCTGGATCAGCGACTTCGGCGACACTGCAGCACTCATGCTCACAGTGGCGAGCCCGCCTGTTCCGGCATTGGAGGTTGAATTGCGCGCCCGCGGTGTGCGTGAGGCAATTGAAAACAGCCGTAAAGGCAACACGAATGGGCGTGTAACCGTGCTTTATTGCTATCCGCCCTCGGTATCCTCCGATGTGATTGAGCAGCCGTTCAGGATCTTTGCGGAGCAGGCGCGACGCGACGGTTTTGCTCAGGACGTGAACCCTTTGTCGGTGGGAGGCTGTACTGGGATTGACTTTGCGACGCAGAAGTCCGACGAAGAGATTCGTGCCTACGGCCGCGAATTCCTCGACAAGCGATTGCAGGAATACCAGTTCCATCCCGATGCATGGGGTCCGATTGTCATTCGCGATCCACAAACCACTTTAGACCGTATTGCCGAGGTGGCGAGCGACCGTTACTCGTATCGGCAGCTTGATGACTATACCGATTTGATTCAGCGGTCGCTGCAGCGTGTACCCATCGTCGCCAAAGTTCAGCGCGCCGGCGTTTTGCCCGAGCAAATTTACCTCGAGTACTCGCCCCAGCGTGTCGCCTCGCTCGGACTGCAACCTTCAAAGATCAAAGACGTTTTGAGCGCACGTAATGTCACGGCTCCTGGCGGCATCCTGGAAACGCAAGCCAAGAATGTTCGGATCGACGCCACTGCGGAATTCAAAAACACACAGGAGATCGGGAATGTGCTGGTCGGTGCATCGTCAACCGGAGTTCCTGTATATTTGCGCGATCTTCTGAGTGTTTCTCGCACCTACCAGAGTCCCGCGCGTTACCTGAACTACATGACCTATAAGGATGCCAAGGGGAACTGGCATCGCAACCGAGCGATCACGCTGGCTGTTCAAATGCGCTCGGGCGAGCAGATTTTCAAGTTCGGTGAGGCGGTAGACAAGGCACTTGCAACCGTGCGCCCGCAACTGCCGCCTGACCTGATCGTCGCGCGAACATCAGACCAGCCTAAGCAGGTGCATGAACTAGTCAGCCTATTGATGGGCAGTCTCTACGAGGCCATTGTCCTGGTTGTAATCGTCGCGCTAGTCGGATTCTGGGACTGGCGTGCGGCCATGCTAATGGCGGCTTCCATTCCGCTGACGTTGGCGATGGCGTTTGGCATCGTTCACATTCTTAACATCGATATCCAGCAGGTTTCCATTGCCACACTGATCATTTCCCTCGGTCTGTTGGTGGACATGCCTGTGGTGGCTGGCGACGCGATCAAGCGCGAGTTAGGTTCCGGTACCCCGAGAGAGCTTGCATCCTGGGTCGGGCCAACCAAGCTGGCGAAGGCGATCATTTTTGCCACCATCACGAACATCGTCGCTTATTTGCCGTTTCTGATGCTGACCGGCGACGTGTATTTCTTTCTGTACAGTCTTCCGGTTGTGATGACCTGCACGCTGGTTGCCTCAATTATCGTTTCCTTTACCTTCATCCCGCTCATTGCGTATTACCTGATAAAGCCACCCAAGCATGTTGAGCCGCCCATGGCCGAGCGACGCAAGCACGGCTTCCCCGGCTTCTATTACCGGGTGGGCGATTTTGCTCTCCGGCATCGTTGGGGGGTATTTGCAGGTTCCTTGCTCGTCTTGGTTCTGGGTGGGTGTTTCTTGTCGATGCTCCATCCGCAGTACTTTCCTAAGGACCTGTCGTATCTCTCGTACATCGATGTCTGGCTACCTCCCGATGCGCCGCTCGGGGCTACAAATGTTGTTGCACAACGCGCTGAAAGGGCGATTCGCGACGAAGCAGACCGGTTCGGAAAAGAGCACCATGAGAAGGACGTTCTAAAGAGCCTCACTACCTTCGTCGGGGGCGGCGGTCCGCGCTTCTGGTTCTCGGTGGAACCGGAAAAACAGCAGGTTAACTATGCACAGATCATCGTTGAGGTCACGAACAAGCATTTCACCAACGAATTCGTCGGGCCACTGCAGACAGCTTTGAGTCGCGACGTGCCTGGGGCGCGCATTGACGTGCGGCAACTTGAAACCGGCAAGCCCGTCGGCATACCGATTTCGATTCGGATTTCGGGTCCGGATGAAGCGATACTGCGCCAACTCTCCAGCCAACTGCAGGCGATCTTCCGCCAGCAGCCTAACGCTACACGAGTTCGTGATGACTGGGGCGAACCTGCGATGACAGTAAGGCTGCAGGTGGACCCTGACCGTGCAAACCTCTCCGGAGTTACCAATCTTGACGTGGCACTTTCCTCCACCGCTGCTGTCAGCGGAATGCCTGTGGGAACCTACCGGGAGCAGGACAAACAAATTCCCATCGCCATCCGCCTGCGCATGGAGGACCGGGCCGAGCTCTCTGACATTCGCAATGCGTACGTGTACTCCATGACGAGTAGCCAGCGAGTTCCTTTGAGCCAGGTAGCAACAGTAAGTAATGACATGGCGCTGCCCAAGATCAAGCGCCGGAACCAGTTCCGCACAATCACCGTATCAGCATTCCCCATCCCCGGTGTTTTGCCTTCTCAGGTGCTAACGCCCCTGATGGGTAAGATCAGCGATTTTCAAAGGAACCTGCCTCCCGGTTACTTCATGGAGATTGGCGGCGAATACGATGAGCAGCAAAAGGGCTTCACACAACTGAGCGCTGTTATGGCCGTATCCGTGGCCCTTATCTATATGGCGCTGGTGATACAGTTCCGCAATGCCGTCAAGCCACTTCTGGTGTTCGCAGCCATCCCCTACGGCATGACGGGCGCATTGGCAGGATTGGTCATCATGGGGCAGCCGTTCGGGTTTATGGCATTCCTTGGAATAGCGAGTCTCGTGGGAGTGATCGTCAGCCACGTCATCGTGCTGTTTGACTTCATCGAAGAAGCGCACGAAAGGGGAGAGCCACTTCGCGAAGCGCTACTGGACGCCGGTATTGTGCGACTGCGGCCCGTGATGATTACTGTCGGTGCAACGGTCCTCGGACTTGTGCCGCTGGCTATGCACGGCGGTCCGCTGTGGGAGCCACTCTGCTATGCCCAGATCGGAGGTCTGACAATCGCAACCTTTGTAACGCTGTTGCTTGTGCCGGTGCTGTATTCGATCTTTGTGCTCGACCTGAAGTGGATTCGCTGGGAAACAATTGTCCCCGCTGGTTCTGAAGCAAATGCACACACCATGTCTGGCGGTACGAATGGTAGTGACCCCATCGTCCAAGCTGCAGTCAGCGCCAGACCTTCAGCGGGACAGGTATGAACGCGATCGCCGACTTCATAATGAGGCATGGCTACTCAGTCCTGTTCGGTGCGTTGTTTGCGCACCAGATAGGGTTTCCGATGCCGGGACCGTTGTTTCTGCTCGCAGCCGGGGCGCTCGCAGCCGCGAGGAAGTTGGGCCACGCCGTCGCTCTGTGCCTCGCCGTAATTGCCTGTGTGCTGGCTGACTGGTGGTGGTATGAGGCCGGTCGGTTGCGGGGTGACAAGGTGTTGCACCGGATTCACCGCTGCGCGCCAGATCTCGATGCTGCTGATCGGAGAGCAAGAAAGACCTTCGCCCAATACGGGCTGCCGATTCTTGTGTTGTGTAAGTTCGTTCCCGGACTGGACGCGGTAGCGCCTCCGCTGGCGGGCACGTCCCGCACCAGCCCCCTCCCGGTTCCTGACCCTTGAGACAGCTGGCGTAGGTCTCTACTCAGGCGTGTATTCAGGACTCGGCTATGTCTTCAGTCATGACCTGGAGCGTGTGGCTACCTACGCCAGCCGAGCGGGTACACTTTTGGGCGGACTGGTGTTCGGCGTAGTCGGTGTTTATGGTGTCCGCAAGCTGGTTCAGCGGAATCGCTCTGTACGCGGATCTGAACTTGCGCGAAACACGCCAGCGAGCTTGCGCACGCCGCCTGCAAACGGTACGGCAAGGCGGCCAGATTGGAACAGGTGGATACTATTCGCCATGGTGCTGATGATCGCAGCCTTGTTACTGTTCATCGAGCACCACTTGCGTGGCCTGCACTCTGTTTTGCCAAGGTAAGGTCGCCTCATCGTGGAGGTTAGACACGGGAGTGTTAAGGGGTTTCCTATGACAGATGAGCCATCACAAATACAAGCTTCAAACGGCAAATACCGCACCCTGCTGGAATTGGCAAATGCCATTGATAAAGGGACCAACCTGCAAGCAGTGTTGCGGAGCCTACACAAGCTGCTATCCGCGGTAGTTAACTTCGACAGCGTTGCCATGATGTTGCTGGCAAATGATGAAAAAGCGCTGCGCCTGGTAGCTTTCGAACGAGGTTCAGCGGGACCTCATGTTGGTCTCGGAGTGGAAGGCCCGTACGCTGGCACTGAAGCCGCCCGTGCAATCCAGGAACAACGTACGATCTACGTTCCCGACTTTCGTCAGGAGATGTCTAGATTGCCCGACACGGCTACTCAGGCGCGCACGACCGAGCTGCGTGCCGCGTACATGGTTCCAATTTCTACGCCTAGAGGGAAGCTTGGCGTTCTTTGTTTCGGAACTCGAGAAGCGAAAGAAGTCGGAACTGATGAGATCGCTCTTCTGGAGGCCGTTGCTTCCCATGTAGCAATAGCTCTTGAGAGCGCAATGTCGAATGATGTTGCGAAGTCTTATCAGAGGCAATTGCTGGCAGAACGAGACCGCTGGAAGCTTTTACTGGAAATCAATAATCATGTGATTTCGTACCTCGACGTGAAGGAGCTGTTCCGCGCAGCTTGCGACTCGCTTCGCAAGTACTTTGAAAACGATTTCGCCGCGATCTGGCTCCTTGACAAAGACCAGAACCGTCTAGAGGCCGCGGCTATGGATTTTCCCGCAAGTCAAGGGTTCCTTCAAGATGTTGAGCTGCCAAGGCTCACGGCCGAGCAAATCCAATGGGTGAGGACCCGTCAACCCGAACTGTGGACTCATACAGAATTGCAAGCGCTACCAGCAGTGATTCGTGACTCCTATGCGTCCGAGGGTATCGAGGCCATGGTGATTGCACCGCTCCGCGCCCCCAAAAGGCCTCTAGGTGTGATCACTTTGGGGAGCAAGAGAGCGGGCTACTTTCGACCCGACGACCTCGATTTATTGGGGCAGATAGCTACCCAAATCTCTCTGGCCTTGGATAATGCACTGGCCTATGAAAAGCTGAACGCCTCGAGAAATCAGATTGAAGAGGAGCGACTGTACCTCGAAGAGGAACTTCGGGCCGAATACAACTTCGAAGACATCGTGGGAAAGAGCGAAGCTCTTCACAAGGTCTTGCAACAGATACAGATCGTCGCGCCCACAGATTCTACGGTGTTGTTGCATGGGGAGACAGGAACCGGAAAGGAACTGATCGCGCGAGCTATCCACAGCCTGAGTGCCAGGAAGAGCCGCACGTTCGTTCGCCTAAACTGCGCGGCGATTCCATCGGGCCTCGTAGAAAGCGAGTTGTTTGGTCACGAGAAGGGTGCCTTCACAGGCGCTCTGATGCAGAGGAAGGGTCGTTTTGAGATCGCCGACCAAGGCACACTATTCTTGGATGAGATCGGAGATATCAGCCTCGAATTACAACCCAAGCTCCTTCGCGCTTTGCAGGAGCACGAGTTTGAGCGTTTAGGCAGCGCAAAGACGATTCGCGTTGATGTGCGCCTCATTGCCGCAACCCACCGTGACCTGCAAACCATGATAAGGAATAACCAATTCCGGGAGGACCTGTTCTACAGGCTGAACGTCTTCCCAGTCGAGATTCCGCCGCTTCGGGAGCGGCGTGACGATATTCCCCTGCTGGTGAACTTTTTTGTTTCGCGCTTGTCTCGAAAGATGCAGAAGCAGATTAGAACAATTCCGAAAGATGCCATGGAAGCACTGGCCACCGCACCATGGCCCGGCAATATTCGCGAGCTGGAGAACTTCATCGAGCGAGCGGTAATTCTCACCCAGGGCAGCGAACTCAGGGTTCCACTGAAGGAGATCAAGAAATCGGCCGTATCCGTCGCAACATCCGGCTCGACCTTTGAAGACGCAGAACGGCAGGCGATCATTGAGGCGCTCAAGGCAGCGGCGGGCAAGATCTCCGGTATCGGTGGTGCGGCTGAGCGGCTGGGACTGAAGCGGACGACCCTGCAAAACAAGATGAGAAAGCTCGGAATTGTGCGCTTGCCCGCCGATGCTCGGCTCTAAGATGCAACGAGCAAGGTTCGGGCGCGTATGCGCATGTGTCACTGCGAGTAGTCAGCGTGAGAGATCTTGAGCCGGCGCATTTTGTTTTGCAGCGTCGTGCGTTTCAGACCGAGGCGTTCTGCGGCGCCGCCCACGCCAGCAAGCTTGCCCGAAGCAGCCTTGAGCGCGTCGACGATGGCCCGCCTCTCGGCATCATGAAAGCTGGACACGGGACCCGTACCGGGTGCTCGCATGGCGTTCTTCAGCTCTGCAATGGGGACATACAACTCGCTCCCCTGGGTGAGAATGACGGCGCGCTCGATGAAGTTTTGCAGCTCGCGCACGTTCCCGGGCCACGAGGCGTTCGCCAGCACTTGCATCGCTTGCTTCGGGACCGATCTGATTTTCTTCCCCATTCGTCGGGACAACTTCGACACAAAATAGTGAACAAGCAGCGGAATATCATCCCGCCGCTCACGCAGCGGCGGAATCTCAATCGGAAACACATTCAGTCGATAAAACAGGTCCTCGCGAAACTTGCCTTCGCGAATCATTGCGGGAAGGTCTTGGTGTGTGGCAGCGATCATTCGCGCGTCGACATGGATGGTTTTGGTGCTCCCCAGACGCTCGAACTCCTGCTCCTGAACGGCGCGCAACAGCTTTGGTTGCAATTCCATGCTGATGTCACCGATTTCGTCGAGAAAGAGCGAACCATGATCCGCAAGCTCGAATCTGCCTTTCTTTTGCATCAGGGCTCCAGTGAAGGCCCCTTTTTCGTGCCCAAACAGTTCACTTTCCAGCAATCCCGAGGGAATGGCAGCACAGTTCATGCGCACAAACGTTCGATCTCGCCTGGAGCTGAGATTATGAATGGCGCGTGCGACTAGCTCCTTGCCCGTTCCGGTCTCACCATGCAACAAGACGGTGGAATCGGTCGGCGCAACAATCGACACCTGTTCAAAAACTCTCTTGATAGCTGAACTGCTTCCGACTATGTCTTCAAAGTTGAATTCCGAGCTAATCTCGGATTCCAGATACAGCCGCTGCTCTTCCAGATCGTCCCGCGACGCGCGGAGCCGTCCATACGCCAGAGCATTATCCAGGACAAGAGATATCTGAGTACCGATTTGAGACAGTAGATCGCTGTCTGCCTGACTGAAAGCATCCGCCCTGCGACTGCTCAAGTTCATCAGGCCTAATGGGCCGTTAGCGCCCACCAGTGGCACAGAGACGCGCGAGAGGAGCGATTCCGCTGCAATGGCCTCAAGGATCTCCGGAGGTAAATCTGGCATCTCGTGCGGTGCGTAGGGTTGCGGCCTGCCAAGGCGCCACCAATCGCTCTCCAGTTTCGAGGGGATCGCGACGGACACCTTTGCCAAAAAGCCTCTGCCCGTTCGGAAATCGATAAACCTCCGTTCCAAACAGCCCGTCTGCTTGTTGATGAGCCAGAACGTAGTGGCGTCGTTGCCGAAGTGCTCGCGCATTGACCCAGCCACCGAGCGAAACAGTTCGTCCGCTTCAAGCTTGGCCACAATGTAATTGTTTATCTCCAGCAGCAGCTTCAGCCGATCCCGCTCTTCTTCAGCTTGCCGCCGGTAAAGCTCTACGCTGTCCCTCGCCAGCGCGCACTCGAGCGCAACCGCAACGTGCGACGCCAGAGAACGGAGCATCTCGACCTCTTCGGGGGCAAATTGCTGCCCCTGCAACTTTGGAGTTGACAGAATTCCGTATCGTTTCTGGGAGGTAGACACTGGAAACAAATAGGTGCTTCGTCCGACAACTTCGGGCGCAAATGGGGCCAGCTCGGGATGTTTCAACATTTCCTGAGACAGGTCTGGGACAAAAACTGGTTTCTGTTCGTCCAGCGCCCGTGCGGTTGCGCCAATGCGCAACAATCCGGTTCCAATCTTGATCGCGGGAGCATCCGCATCTCGATCGAACTCGAAGGTATAGAGACTGTCTCCGTCATCGCTCAAGACGTAGAGTTCCGCTCCATGCAACCTAGAAATGCTGGACAGAACGTCACGCAGGCTGTGCAGGACGGCTTTGACCGTGGGCTGATCGGCCAAGCTGCTGGACGCATCCAGCAAAGCTCGATATCGATCTTCGGCGCGCGTCATGACGCGGGTGCTCTCCTGCGATTTCCTTCGGGTTGCGGATGCGAGCACGGTCTGGTCTCAGGTGCTGCTTGCGCTGATGGCACATCCTCGAGCACCTTTTGGAGACAGAGTAGAGTCTCAGAATCCGCGTGGAGAATGAGCACGTTGCAACGTGATCGGCTCATGGCGAATTTCCCTGAACTCCGCGGCGGGGAGCGCAACGGAAACGACGGTCATTCAGTGCTTAACTGATTCCCAAGAAGGATATGTCGCAGGGCGGCGCCAGTCAAGCTAGCCCACTACGTCGTGTGTAGCAGTTGGGTCAGTTTGAGTTTGTGGCTGTGACATGCAGGGACGATGTGCTCTCGGGGTCCGGTTATCACCCCTACTAGATGGCAGCTTCTTAAGCCGCTGTCACTTTATGCATTTTTGTGCTTTGGTCTGCCTGAGCGGCCGGCTTTTCGCCGACGACCTCTGCCTCGGCTTGCAGCCAATCGTCGAGGTCATGGCCGTGCTGATATCCGCGTTCCTCAAACAGTTGATACGCACGTGTACGGATGATGTCTTCAGTTAATTCCAGAGAACCCGCATTCCAGGGCTGAGAACGTTCGGTTTTCTCCTTTGGCATTGGCATGTACCACCTGGGTTTATCCAAAGGATGGCCAGTTTGAACTGGCATGAAGCATAATCCTCACAACAGTGCATCGCGGTGAGGGAAGCCACAGCCCAATGTGATTCCCAAATCTCTCCAATTCTCTTCTTGTATGGGCCGCGCTTCGTGGGGTTTGGGTTCAGGCGAGAGCGCAACCAATTCTGAAGGGCAAGATTATGGCTGACTGGAGTGTTGCGACGTCCACTTATGCAGCACGAACTCCTGGACAATGCCGAAAACCATACGGCCACCGACACCAATCGCTGCGCTGCGGAAAACAAGTCCTACGCCACGGTCCTGGCTGGGATAGTAGGCGTTCGCAAGCGCGCCGGAGGCCAAGTCGCCCAGAATGTTCGAATAGTTGATCTCTCGTTTGCCGTCGTCTCCTCTGGTGAAAAACGGAGTTGCCATGGCGTGCAGAAGCCGGGATTTTGTCGTGCCCGTCCCTTGGTAGAAGTAACGCGGATCCTGATGCAGTAATGAAGGAAATACCGCATCACCAAGCAATATCTTGCTGTAGCCGCCGGCAAACGTGGCGCCCAGACGCTCACCGTAACCGGCCGCACCCTGGCGATAGCTTGGATAGCTGGCCGCCTGATAGATTGCAGCGTTCAGACCGAAGCCCGCAATCGTGACTGGGTCCGTGAGCGACTTCATCGCGAGCTGAAACTTCAGCTTCGGCGTTAGCGGTGCAGGCTTCTGCTCATATGTGACATAGAAATTGGGTATGACACCAAACACGCGCTGCTGCTCCTGAATTTTGACCTGTTCAACAGCCACTTGCTCCAGGGTAGCGGCGTTGACTGCCGTTTCAACGGTCGCGACGCCGAGACTTATGTCACTCACTATGAAGGACTCCCCCGGTTGGAGGATGATCTCGTTCGAACTCCAATTCTTGAGATCGGTGGCACTGACCTCGACTCGGACCGGTGTTCCAGCTTTAACGTCCTCGAAGCTAAAGAAACCGCTATCCCCTGTAACGAAGGTGCGACGTTCGTCCGGTCCGTGCAAAACAACACGTGCATTAGGAACCGTTGCACCGGTAATGTCCAGCACCGTCCCGATGATGGTCGCGGTCTGCGGCATTTGCGGTGGAACTTGCTGTCCCGGGCTGAAGGTAATTGCGGCGAGAATGAATAAAAGAGCGCACGCTGGCGTACGAGTTACGGTAAACATGCAACCACTTAGAGCAATCGACCAGCCAAACCGGTTCAACGTAACTGCAACTATTCATTGACTCTTCAGCCGCTGGCCGATTAAACGGGCAGCAGAACTGACCTTCCATCGGCAATTGAGACCGTGGACTGGCACTCGCCTGGTCCGCACACCGGAACGACAAGAGTCAACGACAGTTGCCATAAAAGAGTCATGACAGGCCCGCTTGGCCACGGTCCTGCCTTAATACGGGCACAAGGTGCAACCCCCTGCAAGCTCATGTCATGGCAGAAGTGGGATTTGTACCTATCGGCTTTTGGGTGCCAAAGTGCAACTTAAGAGGAATGAGCACGAAAGGAGACATGACCAATGACGCGCCTAATGATGCACTGGCACTTGGTTCGGGGAGCCGACGGGAAAAGGTACCTCGACATGACGTGGGAATCGTCACATACCTGCATAATGGCTAGCCATTCACGTCCCCAGAGGCAACCAGCTGTGAGACACAAATAGGTTCTCGGTCGGCAAACACCCGGTACTAGCCGGACTCGGCGGCGATTTGGAATTTAGCATTCAGCGGCACTCGACAACAGACTGGACCCACTGACAAGCGGCGGCGAGAGTGCTACATTATTTGCCAAGTAGCCCGTGTAAGACTGAACGGGACCATACTGTCTGAGACTGTTCGGCTACGAGCATGGAAAAGACGGGTTCTCGCCGACTATTTCTGCTCCGTTCTAGGCGAGCCAGCGCCGCGATCGCGGCCACGCTGGGCTGTTGCCTCACCTGCGTGTTGTTATTGGCAGGCCCGGCTCACGCCCTCGATCCGAACAAACGTCTCACCCAGTACGTGCATACCTCCTGGCGAATACAGGATGGCTCCGCGCCGGCCGGCATGTTTTCAATCACGCAAACCTCCGACGGTTTTCTCTGGTTCTTATCTCTGCCCGGCGATGTCTACAGGTTCGATGGGGTTCGGTTTCTGCCCAGGCATACGCCTGCCGATTTTTCAAGCAGCACGGTAGGCAGCATCCTTGCCGACCACGCAGGTGGGCTCTGGGTGGTAGCGGATGAGCTCATTCACCTGAAAGGCGGGGCTGTCACTTCTCACTTTGCAGTGAATGGAACCGCGTTTCAAAGCATCAGCCAAGATCCTGACGGCTCTGTGTGGGTAGCGACACGCCGCGGGTCAGACCAGCCTTTTTGTCACGTTACTCAGCGCTCCGTCAGGTGTTTCGGAAAAAATGATGGAATACCGATTCCCCAGGTCCAGTCCGTACTTGCTGACGGTCACGGAGGCTTTTGGCTGGGTGGGGAGACGGCACTTGTCCACTGGCATGGGGGCGTTTCGGAGCTGTACCCAGTCAAAGCGGGGATAATGGGTCTGGCGCGTGCTCCTGACGGGACTCTCTGGGTCGGCATACAGGAGGAGGGTCCAGGTCGAGGACTTGAACAGTTCAAAGACGGTGCTTTACAGCCGTTCGTCACTCCCAGCTTCGACGGAAGCAAGCTCAGCGTCACCAGCGTCATGTTCGACCGTGAAGGCAATCTTTGGGTTGCTAGCGATGCACAAGGGCTGTTTCGTATCCATGGAAACGCTGTGGAGCATTACGGACACACCGAGGGCCTGTCCGGCGATTCCGTATGGGCTCTGTTTGAAGACCGGGAAGGGATGGTTTGGGCTGGAACTACGAGCGGAATCGACTCTTTTCGTGATCCGAGCATAGCTACGTTCTCGGCTGTTGAGGGATTGGGGAAGGATCTCGCGGCGGGCATTCTGGCCAGCGCAGACGGCACGATCTGGGTCGCAAATGATGGTTCGCTTGATCGCATCAAGGACGGAACCGTTTCATCCATTCGCAAGAAGGACGGTCTTCCGGGCGATCAGGTCGCTGCGATGGTCGAAGATCGCGCCGGAAACATGTGGGTGGGAGTAGATGACGGGCTGTATCTGTTCAAAGATGGGCGGTTCCGTCGCCTGCCTGAACCCAATCACCAGCCGCTTGGAATGGTTGTCGGAATGGCCGAGGACACCGACGGCAACATTTGGGCAGAATGTGCAAGCAATCCGCGGAAGCTTGTGCGCATACGCGATTTCCAGGTACGTGAAGAATTCCCCGCCCCGCAAGTTCCGCCTGGACATAACCTCGCTCCAGATCCACGCGGAGGAATTTGGATAGAAACCCGAAAAGGAGATCTCGCGCTGTTCCGAAACGGCGTTCTGGAAACCAAAATTCCGCTGGATCGAGGAGCTTCTTCGCTAAACCGCCAGATAATGGCTCGGCCGGACGGCTCCGTTCTCGTGGGGACCGAACACGGATTGGTCGGATGGCGCAAGGGTAACGTGCAGCGGATGACAACGAAAAACGGCCTCCCCTGCGACTTCATTATCGCCTTCGTTGAGGACCAAGAGAAACGCTGGTGGCTCTACACTCGTTGTGGTGTGGTGGAATTTTCAGATGTGGAACTCCAACGATGGTGGGCCAACCCGGGTACGATTGTTCAGAACCGCGTCTACGGCACACTCGATGGAGCTCAGCCCAACATAGGTTCTTTCAACGCGGCCGCGTCCACTTCCGATGGACGCGTGTGGTTTTCCAGTGGAGTTGTCGTGCAGATGGTGGATCCGTCCAGGCTCTCGCAGAAAGCGCTCCTGGCGGAGACATACATCGAATCGGTGGTCGTTGACCGAAAGGAATTCGCAGCAACGGAAGGCCTGAAGCTTTCCCCGCACCCTCGTGACCTGCAGATTGATTACACTTCCCCCACGTTCCTGATTCCACAGAGGGTGAGATTTCGCTATCGGCTCGACGGCTATGACCGTGATTGGCACGACGCGGGCACGCGCCGACAGGCATTCTACACGGATTTGCCTCCCGGGAAATATTCCTTCCGCGTAATCGCATCCAATAGCGACGGCGTCTGGAACGATAGCGCGGCCAAGCTGGACTTCTCCGTCACACCCGCGTACTACCAGACGAACTGGTTCCGCGCACTCTGCGCGCTCCTCTTTCTGGTGCTGGTGTGGGCGGGCTACCAATGGCGTGTCCGGCAATTGCATCATCAATTCGAGATGACGCTGGACGCGCGCGTCAGCGAGCGCACACGGATTGCGCGCGACCTGCATGACACACTGTTGCAAAGCTTTCACGGTGTGCTGCTCCGGTTTCAAACTGCTTTCCAGTTATTGCCGGAACGTCCGGTTGAGGCAAAAGAAAAGCTGGGCAGCGCGATCGACCAGGCGGCTGAGGCAATCACGGAAGGGCGGGATGCGGTACAGGGATTGCGCGATTCGACAGTTCAAACCAATGATCTGGCACTGGCGGTAAGCACCCTCGGAGAAGAATTCGCAGCGGACTCAACCGGCCACCGCCCTGCATTCCGTGTAGCCGTTGAGGGCCAGTCGCGAGATTTGCATCCCATTCTCCGCGACGAAGTGTATAAGATTGCTGCGGAAGCGCTCCGGAACGCCTTTCTTCATGCAAACGCAAAGCGGGTCGAGGTCGAAATCCGTTATGACAATGAGCGCTTCCGGTTGCGGGTGCGGGATGACGGAAAGGGCATTGATGCAGCGGTACTCTCCGCTCAGAGCCGGGAGGGACATTACGGATTGCCCGGCATGCGGGAGCGCGCCTCCATTATTGGAGGTAAGTTGACCGTTTGGAGCGAAGTCGATGCCGGAACCGAAGTGGAACTGCGCCTTCCCGCCGACATTGCATATGTATCAGCTCGGAGAGGCTCGTGGTTTTCACGAAAGTTCGCGGCAAAGGCAAAGGCATGAAACAGGCATGAGCACCGGTAGCTCGCAAATTCGAGTCCTTGCGGTTGACGACCATGCACTGGTTCGCGACGGCATAGCGGGGCTGGTTGGCGTTCAACCGGACATGGTGATGGTAGGTGAGGCGTCCAACGGTCGCGAGGCCATCCAGCAATTCCGGATGCTCCATCCGGACGTCACGCTGATGGACTTGCAAATGCCGGAGATGAATGGGATCGAGGCACTCATTGCTATCCGAAATGAATTTCCCGACGCAAAAGTGATTGTGCTGACGACCTATGTCGGCGATGTGCAGATTCTTCGTGCGGTCAAGGCTGGGGCTCAGGCTTACCTGCTGAAGAATACTTTGCACAAGGAATTACTGGAGACCATCCGTGCGGTCCATGCCGGAAAGAAGATGCTTTCGCCCGAGGCCTCATACGAAATAGCGGAGCATGCAATGGATGACACCCTGACTCCGGCTGAGGTCGCCGTGTTGCGACTGATCGCGGCCGGCAATGCGAACAAGCAGATTGCGGATCAGCTCTCGATCACTGAGGAAACCGTGAAGAGCCGAGTCAAGAACATCCTTTCGAAATTGGGCGCGAACGATCGAACCCACGCGGCGATGATCGGACTAAAGAGAGGGATCATCCAGCTATAGTTTTCGCGAGCCGCCTCCTCGAGCAGCCCCCTTATAAATCTCAAAAGAGTGACGCTTCCGACCCTTTTTGGGGTCTCGCGCACTCTGCAAGACGTGTCAGTCTAGAAACGTTAAGAGTGACACGTAGTGCGACGCCTCTATTCCACATTCGCGAGCGGCTGGCCTGGCACAGGCTTGCTTCTCATGCGCCTGGTGATCGGCTCTGTGCTGGTCGTGCGCGCGAGCTTGTGGCTGTGGGGCGATCCTCCGCTAAACATCACGGTAACCTCCGCAATCCTTTTGGGAGCGGGGATTCTCTTAATACTTGGTTTATGGACGCCCATTGTAGGGACCTCAGCGGCGGTCGTTGAAGCCTGGAAGATCCTGACGCTACCCGGAGACAGATGGCTTTGGCTGTTGCTGGGAACCGTTAGTGGCGCTCTCGCTATGTTAGGACCAGGTCGATGGTCGATCGACGCTCGCCTTTTCGGGTGGAAGCGTGTCGAAGCTCCGCCCCGCAAACGCAGTTCTATCCCTCGTTAGCAAACTACCCAAACAACCGGATTTCCTGGCTCAGAAGAGGCTGCTACTCGCCTCCCAAGAGGTTTCGATTTGTCCCGATGTGGGGCTGTGCGCAAGTGGAGCCTGGTGGATAATTGCGCTCATTAAGGAACCAAAAGGCTCTCGTTCAAGATTCAAGCCAATGGGATTGAACAAGAGGTTGGAGTTCCGGGTAGGAGGCGTCATGCACGAGATAGAGAACCTTCAGGACTCGGCTGCGCATTGTTTCGGACTTGCCAGCTCGCAGAACTTCCTGGAAGAGGATGTGGCCTTAGAAGCATTCGATCTGTTAACCGCCAACGAGTATGACTGCGTGTTGGCACACGGACTCGGCGTAAGCCTGTAAGGAGGTTTTATGGATCTGGATCGAATCTACGCACTGGCAACGAGAGTGAAGCAAAGGCTTCACTGTTCACAGCAGATGGCAGAATACACAGCATCGCTCCTGGCAATGGAGCACACCGTTAGCAAAGATAGCTTCCAGCTGCTTGCTGAAATCCAGGCTATTCATTCATTAAATTGTCACTCCACAATCTAGAGTGGCAGATATGGAGAAGGATGATATGGGGTACACGGGCGTTGCTTTCACGGATGTGGGAGGATTCGGAGTAGCAGGCTTTCCCGAAGTGATGGGGATCGAAGACGAGCGGCTATTTCCGGAATCAGAAATGAGTAACTACTGCTTCGAAGGCATCATCGGCCAGAGCCGGGCCATTCGGAACGTGCTGGAACAAGTCTGCATTGTTGCGCCGACGGATGCAACCGTCCTGCTTCACGGCGAGACGGGTACAGGCAAAGAGCTGGTTGCGCGCGCTATTCACAACCTGAGTTCCCGTGCCCGGCGTTCGTTCGTTCGTATGAATTGCGCCGCCATTCCGTCCGGACTGCTCGAGAGTGAACTGTTCGGCCATGAGAAAGGTGCATTCACCGGCGCGCTGATGCAGAAGAAGGGACGATTCGAAATCGCCGATCAGGGCACGCTATTCCTCGATGAAATTGGCGACATCAGCCTCGAACTGCAGCCAAAGCTATTGCGCGCGGTGCAGGAGCAAGAGTTCGAACGCCTGGGAAGCGCCAACACGATCAGCGTCAATGTGCGCATCATCGCCGCCACCCATCGCGATCTTTCCGCGATGATTCGGGAGGAGAAGTTCCGCGAGGACCTTTTCTATCGCTTCAACGTTTTTCCGATTGAAATCCCGCCTCTTCGTGAACGGCGCGAGGATATCCCTCTGCTGGTGAACTATTTCGTGTCGAAGTTCTCCCGGCGCATAGGAAGACAGATAAGTTTCATACCCAAGGCAACCATGGAAGCTCTGACGAACAATGCTTGGCCCGGGAATATTCGGGAACTGGCAAACTTTATAGAGCGCGCAGTCATACTTTCACCTGGCGAAGAACTAAAAATCCCCATGCGTGAACTGTCAGTCTCCCCTTGTCGCAATGCTTCCGCACAAGCCTCGACCTTCGTGGAAGCCGAACGGAAGGTGATCATCGAAGCTCTAAGCGCGTCCTCAGGGCGTGTAGCAGGTAACGGGGGAGCAGCCCAACGGCTCGGATTGAAGCGCACGACCCTACAACACAAGATTCGCCGGCTCGGCATCACGGAAGCTCATTATCGGCAGTAGCCTTGGATCAGTCTTGGTATTGCATCGCTTGGAAATGACATCGTGGAGCTTGGATCCACGCTTAGCTTCTGGGCCGCGAGCTGCTGACGCGACCTCGGGGGCTGCTCGACTCCCGTTCAGTGGGGTGAACACCATGAAGAAGAACAAAAATAGGGAAAGAGTGATCGCCCAGATAACACTCTTTCATCTCATACGACTGGGCAATGAACACAGCTGCACTGTGAGCCGCGAGCAAGCTATCGCGTTTCTCAAGGAGGAGGAGCGCGCAAGAGATGTGGAATCACATGATGCAAGCTGGTCTGGACTTCATCGCGTGCAGCTTATTTCCGCAGTACGTCAGCCCAGAATGGTAAGGAAAGACGCGCGAATCCACGCGGTTTTCCCCCTGCACTTATGCCCTGGAGTTGCGATTCCGTGTATTCGTCCCCACAATCGATATCCCCTCACCTTGGCCGCGACTTGCTGCCCAGATTCGGTCAGTGCCCGTGTCCGGTCGTGGGGGTGCCCGTCCTCCGTCCGACCATTGTGGTAGGTGATCCCGCATTTTCACTGACTTATGAGCGCTGCTGTATGGCAGTCGAGTTGCAAATACCAACATAGTTCGTTCAATCGCTACGGCGAGAGGTGGGCCCCGATGAACTGGTGGTCGGCCATGCACCGCGTTTGCCATTTCGCAGAATTTCGCAGGAGATAAATGCACCCTGTTCTCTACTTCGTTACGAAGCATGGCTACTCCGTTTTCTTTGGTGCTCTATTCGCGCACCAGCCAGATTTGCCTGTACCGGGACCACTCTTTCTCAGTGCCGCGGGCGCGCTTGCAGCCGCCGGGAAGATGGGGCTCGTCGCCGCGCTCGTTCTCGCTGTCCCTGCCTGTGTTCTAGCCGATTGGCCGTGGTACGAGGCGGGACGGCACCAGGGCAACAGGGTTTTACATTTCATACACCGTCTTACGCGAGACCCCGACGCCCACAACCGAAGGGCTAAAAGAACTTTTGCCAAGTATGGGCCTTCCATTCTCTTCGTCGCCAAATTCGTCCCAGGGCTTGACGCAGTAACGCCTCCCCTGGCTGGGACATCTGGCACAAGCCGCGTCCAGTTCTTTGCCCTTGATGCAGCTGGCGCCGGACTCTATTCGTCCGCCTACGGCGGACTCGGTTACATATTGAGCCATGATTTGGATCGCGCGGCTGTCTACGCCAGTAAAGCGGGGACTGTATTCGCAGTCCTATTGGTCGCCGTACTTGCGATTTTCGGCACCCGCTATCTGGTCCGCCGGTATCGCCTCACGCAAGAGTTCGGCTCGGGCGGGCGGCACGATCTGATCCGATTAAACCTGAAGCCTCCGTCGGCAACCATTTCAGGATCTCTGGAGAGACTCGAATATGAGCACTAAGGCTGTCTCGCAGCGCGATGCATTGCAGGATGCTGTCAGACTCATCAACACTCAATACGGATGCGGTCCCGTGCAATTCGCCGGGACGGACGACGCCCTGTACGAACGGCACCTGTTGTTCGACAATGGCGTCGCTCCGGAGGCGGCAACGGCGCGCGACCGGTTCGAGGCCCTTGCCCGGTCGGTGCGCGACATCCTTTCGCAGCGATGGCTTTTAACCGAGAAGACCTACGAACAACGAAATCCTAAGCGGCTTTACTACCTCTCGATGGAGTTCCTCATCGGCCGCTCGCTCCAGAACAATGTTACGAATCTTCTGCTTGGCCCACTGTCGCACCAGGTGATCGAGGGAAAGAAACTCAACTTCCTCGAGATCTTGGAGCAGGAGCCCGATGCCGGCCTGGGTAACGGCGGGCTGGGACGTTTAGCGGCGTGCTTCATGGAATCCGCCGCCACTATGCAGCTCCCTGCCATGGGTTACGGACTGCGGTATGAATACGGCATCTTCCGGCAATCCATCCGAGACGGGTGGCAGCAGGAGGCGCCCGACAACTGGCTTCGCTCCCCAGACCCGTGGGAGCTCGCACGCCCGAACGAGAAGGTGGAAATCAGTCTAGCCTGTTCCTTTGAACTCACCGGAGGCAGTTTGCGTCCCGTACCAGGGCGTCCATCAACTTTGATCGGCATCCCCTTTGACCGTCCTGTCATCGGGTACGGCGGTTCAACGGTCAACACGCTCCGCCTCTGGGCCGCGGCCGCACCGGACTACTTCAACTTTGCAGAGTTCTCGCATGGCGACTTTGTAGAAGCATTCACGCAGACTCTCTCGGCCGAAACTTTGACGCGGGTCCTCTATCCCGACGATTCGGATTTCAGGGGGCAAGCATTACGTCTTTTACAGGAGTACTTCCTTGTCGCCTGTTCGTTGGCCGACGCGGTTCGACGTTTCCGACATGGCAACTTGGATTGGCACTCGTTTCCCGAAAAAGTCGCGTTCCAGATGAACGATACGCACCCGGCTCTGGCCGTGCCGGAGCTGATGCGAATCTTAGTTGACCAGGAACAACTTGGGTGGAACGACGCTTGGGATATCACACAGAACACCCTGGCGTACACCAACCACACGTTGCTGCCCGAGGCTCTCGAGAAGTGGCCGGTGGCATGGTTCGAAGATTTGCTGCCAAGGCAGCTCGAGATTATCTACGAAATCAATCGACGTTTTCTGGGCGATGTGCGCCGGGTGTTTCCAGCAGATGAAGGCCGTGTTCCGCGCGTGAGCCTCATCGAAGAGGGCGCCGCCAAGAAGGTTCGCATGGCGCATCTGGCGGTCGTAGGTTCGCACAGCATCAATGGTGTGGCGGAGATTCACTCGAACCTACTCCGGGAGACGACGCTAAAGGACTTGGCAGAGATCTACCCCGAGCGCTTCAACAACAAAACCAACGGAATCACGCCCCGCCGATGGTTGCTACTGTGCAATCCTCAACTTTCCAGGCTCATCACGGACACGATTGGAGACCGCTGGATCAATGACCTAAGCGAATTAAGAAAGCTCAAAGCATTCACGGAGGATTGCGACTTCCGTAATGAATTTATGAAAGCAAAGCGCAGTGCCAAGCGAACATTCTGTGAATGGTTCACGTGGTCAACAGGGCAGGTGCTTGACCCAGACGCGATTTTCGATTGCCAAATCAAACGTATTCACGAGTACAAACGCCAGCTACTAAATGCCCTGAGAATCGTAGTGCTGTACAACCGGCTACGTCAGAACCCTGACTTGGACATGCAGCCCCGGATATTCTTCTTTGCCGGCAAGGCTGCCCCTGCATATCGGCTCGCCAAACTGATTATCAAGTTCATTAACAATCTTGCCCGCACGATCGACGGCGATCCCGCAGTACGCGGCCGGCTCAAGGTTGTGTTTTTGCCTGAGTACTGCGTCTCCCTTGCGGAGCACCTGATTCCCGCAAGTGACGTATCCAACCAGATTTCGACGGCAGGGTACGAAGCCAGCGGCACAAGCAACATGAAATTCATGATGAACGGCGCGTTAACTATCGGCACACGCGACGGCGCAACCATTGAGATGGCGGCAGAGGCAGGAGAGGAGAACTTCTTTCTCTTCGGCCTGACTGCCCAGCAGGTATTGGCCAGTCGCGGATGGTACAACCCGCACTGGCACTACGAACACGAGCCTGAGACCCGCCAAGCTTTGGACCTGATCTTCTCCGATTACTTCAGCGTCAACGAACCGGGCGTCTTCGAGCCGCTGCGGGACACGTTGCTAACAGCAGGCGATCACTACATGCATCTGGCGGACCTGAAGTCTTACCTTGAAGCGGACGAGCGGCTGCGCGCGCTATATGCCGACCCCCACGAGTGGGCACGCAAAGCGATCTTGAATGTGGCGGGGTCGGGCAAGTTCTCCAGCGACCGCACCATTGCCGAATATGCAAACGAAATCTGGAATGTGCAGGCGTGCCCAGTGCCAGAGAAAGGGTAAATGCCGGTATCAGGGCAGGCAATCACGCCGTGTCAGCCGCTAATCCTAAGACTGCTCAGTAGTTACGAACTGATCATTTCGGTATCAGGCGTGCACCCTGGGAGTAGCGAAGACCAGAGCCCTTGGAGGAGCTGTAAACGATGAAGATCACAACGCTGCTCAATTTCCTGTTTGGGTGTCATCACAGCAATCTTAGCCGCGTCTTCACCATTCGCAGACGAACATATCGCGTTTGCTGTGATTGCGGCACTGAGTTCGATTACTCGATCGAAAAAATGGCAATTAACCGGCGGCAAGCCCAGCGTCCCGCGCGAGTTGCGGAAGGCGTGAGGCAAGCGGTCGCCTGAGGACCAACCCAATGCCAAAGATCTTGTTAGGAATATTGTTGCTATTCTTGCCGGGCCTGACGTTCGCTCAGGCTTCAGCGAGTGCATCGCGATACCAGCCAGCGACCATCACGCAAGTTAAGCCGCATCAGAGTGGAGGGACCTCGACTCCAGGTAAAACGGTTTACGAAGTGTCGGTAAAGGTAAATGGAACAACCTATGTGGTCCTGACCACGTCGCCGTTCGGGGACTCAAACATCTTGTATGTCATTGGGCGTGAACTTCTTGTCCACGTGGGCGAGAACACGATCACCTGGAACGACATTCTGGGCCACTCTCACGAGGTACCGATTATAAGCAGGGGCCCTCTTGCCGATAGCTCCAAATCTCAAACGGATTGATCGAGGATTTCTGCTTCCTACGAAGCAGAGCACATTAGCGGGAAGGAAAGTTCAATGAGGTTTATTCAACGACTGTCATTCTTACCCGTGCTCATCGTTTTAATGACCTCTCTCTATGCACAGGATGTTCACTACAACTACGACCACAGCGCGAACTTTGGAGCCTACAAAACTTACCAATGGGTCGACCTCCCGGGCCTGGGCGGTGCGGTGTCGGATCAGTTGATCGACCAGTCCATCAAGCGGGCAGTGGACGAACAACTCGCGCAAAAAGGTCTCACCAGGGTCGAAACGGGTGCGGATCTCTACGTCGGCTCGAAAAGAGCCGGCGCAAATTGATGTCGATGAAACTGGACGGGAAAGCTGGCGACAAAGAGGTTCAAGCTATGGCAGCAGAACAGTCGCAGATCATCAAGCAGCTGATCGTAATGAATTCGCAGCTTGAGACCAAGCTCTACAGCATGCTGACCAAAGACCAACAGCGGAAAGTGGATGGACTATTGCGCCAGACTCTCAACTCTGGAGAAAAACTGCTTTCTCAATAGCGAGAGCCCATACCATTCAGAGACTCTTGTACAAGGCCGCCTTGTTGTCAAACGATTTGTTAACCCAAGGCGGCATCAATAATGCCGTCCCGCTCAACCTGCCTTTCCGGCCGTCGCCCCCTTTTTCTTGCCAAATCGCGCTTCGACGCTCGCTCGTCTGTCCACCCTGATTACTGGAGTTTCGTCAGCCGCCTTCATTCGGGCAGGGCAGACTGAGTCTCACTGGCAAAAGGCGGCCTGATTTCAGCAACTTGCGGTAAACGCTGATTGGCACCCGCGTTGCATTACTTGTTACGTCCGTCGACCGACTATTCGAAGCTCTGAAGGTCGGGAAATTGAAGCGCGAAGGGAGTTTATGTATTGGCTGCACCTGACAAAGACGCAGAAGAAACGAGTCACACAAGTACTCAGCGATGCCGAAATCCAGGACCCGTTTGCTGACCAGAGCGAGAGTCTGCACTGGACTGCTCTGATGATCACGGGAACTGCGGAAATGGCAGAGCGATCGATTATCGACGCAACAGGTCTTCCCGAGACCAGTAGCCGCGATTTCCGTGATTGGCTGGTGTTGTGGGCACATTTAGCTACTGCCCGTACTGCACTGAACGCCGTCCGTTTATCGATCCAAGAAACTGCTAAAGGATACGGTGACTGGACTTGCTCGCACAAAGGCCACGAGCCTCTTTCATGGGCCGAGATTCGAAGGCTCCAGGAGCTGGATGCAGGTAAAGTCGTGCAGCAGCTAGACGTTTTGGCTCGGGCTGTTCTGGTTCTTCACGGCTGCCACGGCGCTTCGTTCGAGGACTGCGTGTTCTTGCTGAATGTGCCGCATCAATCTGCTGCTGGCGCTTACTGCAAAGCTCTGCAGTGGTACAAGGCGTTTACACAACCGACTGACAAGATTCGGCATGTGCACCTTCCGCAGCCTTCATTTTTCCCGTTACGACCTAAATGGACGTTTGGAGTGTAGAGGAGATCGATGTGAAACGGCATTGGATGCTGGCATTGTCAATCGCTGGGGCGCTCGTGATTTCAACGGTCGCGCAAGAGGTGGACGCACAATCTACGAACACTGTTGTGACTCAACAGCAAGGAAGCAGCGACAACCGCGACCATACAATTGTGGTCAATGTGTGGTCGAAATCCGGGCCGGAAGGACCGGAGCCCGTCAAAGTGTCATCAGCATTTGCGGCAGCCGGCCTGAACGCCGCGTTCAAGATGGAGCTAACCGAGCGACAGATCGAAAACTCCCTCAGGAGAGGTTTCCCGCTTGGCGAGTTCTGGATTCAAAACGATCTTGCCGAGGTTGACGATGCGCTAAAACTGGCAGCTCCTTCCGTCGCGAATGATGCCGATCAACAGGCATTGCAGGAACTCGAAAAGCTAAGCACTCGGCTGCGGACCTGGAGCGATTGGCTTATTGACCAGAACCGGAACCTCGCCCTGACCGAGTACTACATCTCCTCCTCGACCCTGGACAACGACGAGCGGTTTCAGAATAGTGTCGCTTGCACTAAGCTTCTGGTCTCTATGCTGTCGAGCAGAACCTTGGCACAGGCGAACTCCTGTCTCTGAGGCGCGGGGGAAAGACACTTGTTCGCCAACGACACATCATTCTCGGTAGGGTCTTGGGTGAGCTACGTCAATATCTGCTGCCACATAAGTTACCTGGCAGTCACCTGGTTGAATTCATCGGCCAGACCGAACCCTGCCTCGCTAGAAGGCGATGCGGCACCTCCCGAAAACGTGCCCAGATGTGGGCAGAAAGTCACCACTGCCAATGTACGGTCGACAGTCTTGACGGACCATCCGGCCTCAGTTCGTCAATACGTTGATTTATCAGCCACTTACATCGATCACGCTTTGGCATCTGTCGTGCTTCTCAGATCGAGTAGTCCGCAAGTTGGAGATTCTGTCGTTCGAATCCATCGCTTGCGCGAAGAACAAGAGGTGGCCAACCATGAAAAGGAGCTCAGCAAGACAGACGAGCTTTGGCAGTTGTTACAGCTTCCGCACACTCCGAGCCCTTATTGTCATCCTCGTGTATTTGGGCTGTCTCGTCGCGCCCTCTCTCTCCCATGGGGCTGAGTTGAGGCAAGACACTTTGGTCTATTGGAACGCGTACCTCGATGCTGCCCGTCCCCAGATGACCTCCCAAATACCCTTTCTCTGGGCCGACCAGAACCCCGAGCGCCTTCAGCGTGTCCGTGATGGTGAGATTCTGGTCTCGTCCGTCGGGAAGGAAAACCCAAAACCGGTGGCCTCAGGGTTGATCCACGATTGGGTGGGCGCTGCCTTTCTTCCGAACGCCAGTATCAAAGACGTTTTGTCCGCCGCGCGTGATTACGGCAACTACAAGGAGTACTACAAGCCCACGGTTGTTGATTCCAGGTTGCTTGGCAGCGACGGGCCCTGTGAGAAGTACTCCATGCGCGTGGTGAACAAGGAGGTCGTCGCCCAAACGGCGCTCGATATGGAGTACGAGACCTGCTACTTCAAGATCGACGACCGGCGATGGTACAGCACCACGCACACCACGCGGGTGCAGGAGATCCGGCACCAGGGCCGCCCGGACGAGCAGGAGCTTCCGCCGGATCATGGCAGTGGCTACGTCTGGCGCCTGTACAGCGTCGCCAAGTTTGAGCAGAGAGACGGCGGAACCTATGTGGAAGTCGAGGCGATTGCCTTGAGTCGCGACATTCCCATTGCGCTACGCTGGGTGGCCAATCCTATCGTGCGCCGCGTCTCAAGGAACTCCATGCTCGTCTCCCTGCAACAGATGAAGGAGGCGGTACGCTTAACCGAAGATGCGGAGCGAGCTGCCAATTTACCCACGACTGCCCACAATGGCTCGCGAGGCACTTTCACTTCAGAGGTAGGCATCGCCAAGAGTTTTGCTCCGGCCGGGAAGCCGTGATTCAGGATTCATCGGCACGAGCCAGATCCCGCCTTAAGCAAGTCCTACCCCGACGGGAATTCTCGCGGAACGAGTCAACCGTATCATGGAAAGGCGAAAACGCGGGACTCATGACACTCGAGTGGTCGCTTTCTCGTCGTGACTCGTCGAACTACTGAAAGTTCACTCTGCACGTTCGTCGAATCATAAGCCTTGATCCCGGTTCGGTTGAGGTGTGTGGACGGGATCAGCGTGCGAAAGCCCCTGTTCTGATCAGCGGTTCACTTTCCTGCAAAACATTTTGTATCCAAAATGTAACCATCATTCCGCAATAGTGCCTTATTCCGCATTTCTCGCCATCAATGAAATCAATAACTTGCCTGTTATCGATACCCCTTTATAGCTCGATCCCTGACGGCTCTGGCGTGATCCGAAAATTTGAAGACGCCTTGGAACAGCTCACCGGGTCCGCCTTCGCATTGGCTATGACAAATGGGACCGCCACGTTGCACAGCGCCTATTTCGCCATCGGGGTGGGGCCGGGGAGCGAAGTAATCTTGCCGTATACACATGGCATGCCACCGCGACACCAATTCTGCAATGCGACGGTACCCCGGTCTTTTGTCACATTGATCCTCTCACGCTGACGGCGGACCCTACCGACATTGAACGGCGAATCACTGAGCGCACCAAGGCCATTCAATGTTATCCACGATTGGGGGAATCCTGCAGACATAGACCGCATTATGTCAATTTCATCGTAATTGATTGAAAATACGCGACGCGGGTGGCTTCCAAAAGCGGTTTTGGCGCGTTAAGGAAGAATTACTGGACCATAAATTGGACCAGTGTTGGTTGTGCTTTGGCATACTTCGCGCGGTTTCCCCTCAGAATCATCTCGGGCGCTCATGGATAAGTGAACTTACTCTGAAACACTGCATCAGCTCGAACACGCCACAACTCAAAGCTGCTCGCGTAAAAGTTCATCCCTCAGGTAGCGTGCAACGGCCATCTCCAAATTAAAATGCATTCCTTCACGTCGCAGGATCTGTCCCAGCGGTGATCGTTGTACGACCGCCAAAACTCTGGGATTCATACCAATCAGCCACAGTTGAATGCCATCCTGACTTTGCCTCTTCGCAACTTGTGTGAACATTTTGAGCGCGGTGTACTCCATGTCGAGGACTCCGCTGGCGTCTACCGCGACGACCTTCGGTTGCGCTTCCCTGACCAGCGGCTCAATCTTGTGTGCGATCTGTGCCGCATTGGCAAAGAAAATTGGACCTTCCGGCCTCAGCAGCAGAAGGCCAGGAAAACTCTCATCCTCGGGATGTTCCGGCGATTGCGGCCGGAATACGTTGGTTCCGGGCTTGCGCCGCAGGACATACACTCGAGGATCGGCTACATGGTACGCCAGTGTGACCAGGGAAACGATTATCGCTACGATGACTCCCTTCAGGGTGCCGACGAGCACGACCCCTGCGAAGGCCACGATCGCCCATGAAAATTCGGTCCTGCGAATGCTAAGAATCTCACGGAACTCGATCGGCTTAATAAGTCCGAAGGAATACACAATCACCAGCGCCGCCAATGCAGCTTGCGGCATCATCGCAACGAGTGGAGCGAGGAAGAGGGTTGTTACCAGTGCCATCGCCGCGGTTACCATCTCGGCTAATTGCGTGCGAGCTCCCGCGCGGACATTGACCGCCGTCTGCGTTGTGCCGCCGCCGCCCGGCATCGCACCGAAGAGCGCGCCTCCGACATTGGCGAGTCCGGTTGCAAGCAGCTCTCTGTCTGCTCGCGGCGCCGGCTCGTCATTTCGCGCGAAGGCTCGTCCGGCCGCAACCGTCTCCGTGAAACTCATCAAGGCAATCCCTAATGCGCCGGGCCACAGCACGGTTATGAACGAAAGATCTGGCTTCACCAGCGAGGGCATTCCAGGCGGTATGTGGCCCACCAGTTCGACACCCCGATGTTGCAAATTCAAGAAGTACGCGCACGTTATCGCAGCAGCTACCGCCAGTAACGGCGCTGGCAGTTTCGGCAGGAAACGCTCCATGCTCAGCAGAAACACGATTATCGTGAGCCCGACGGCCAGCGTTGCTAACGACGTTTTTGGAAGGGTATGAACTATAGAGAGGACGTTCTGAACGAATGTGCCTCTTGTGAAGTGGATGCCAAGGATCTTCGGGATCTGATCCACCACAATTACCAGCCCGATGCCGGCTTTGAATCCAACCAGTACCGGCTCGGAGATAAAGTTCGCCACGAATCCCAAGCGCAGGAGGCAGGCCAGCACAAGTGCGGCGCCAATCAGCAGCGTCAACGTCGCTGAGGCACTCAGCAGGGCTGCGGGATCAGCATTGGGCACGACTTGGCCCAACTGGGCGGCGGTCAAGATTGCCAACGTTGTGGTCGTGCTGACGCTGAGCACGCGCGAGGTCCCGAGCACCGCGTAGATGACCATCGGCACCAAGGCGGTATACAGGCCGACCTGCACCGGCAGCCCGGCAATCATCGCATACGCCATCGCCTTGGGAATGATTACTGCGCCAGTGATCAGCCCCGCTACGAGGTTGGGCTGTAGCCAATCCCGCCGGTACGAGACAAGCCACTCCGGTAAGAGACGGAACCACCGATGCTCTGACATGCTGCAGACCTACCAGACCTGCGGGATGGTTCGATGCTTCTGCTTCGGCTCTACGTACCCTTTCGGCTCTTGCCTTGGCGGAAGCTTGGGAGGCGTGTAAGGAATCTCCTCCCACGGGATGCTGCTGAGTATGTGCGCAATGCAGTTCAGGCGGGCACGCTTTTTGTCGTCTGACGGAACAATGTACCAGGGCGACGCTGCTGTATCCGTGGCTGCAAGCATAACATCCCGGGTGCGTGAGTAGTCGTACCAACGGCGGTGCGATTCCAAGTCCATAGGACTGAGCTTCCAGCGCTTGGAAGGATCTTCAATTCGCGCGAGGAAGCGCTTGTGCTGTTCCTTTTCCGATACTTCGAGCCAATACTTCAGAAGGATGATGCCCTGGCTGACAAGAAAGCCCTCGAAGATGGGACAGTCCCTGAGAAATTGCCTGTGCTCTTCATCGGTACAAAAGCCCATCACGTACTCAACACCGGCACGGTTATACCAGCTCCGGTCGAAGATGACGACTTCACCTCCGGCGGGCAGTCTTTCAACGTAGCGCTGGGCATGGAGCTGCGTCTTCTGCCTCTCGGTTGGCGCGGGTAGGGCGACCACGCGAAAGACGCGCGGGCTGACACGCTCCATGATGCGCTTGATCATCCCGCCTTTGCCGGCAGCGTCTCGTCCTTCGAAAATGATCACAATGCGGGCGTTGGTCGCCTTGACCCAGTCCTGGAGCTTGACCAGCTCAACTTGTAGCTTGAAAATCTCGGCCTCGTACTCATGTTTGCCGACCTTCGGTTGGTGGTTGACGCCGGACTGTTGAGGATTGCGGTCCAGCCTTGATTCTTGTTTCTTGTCGTTCTTGGATTTCTCGCCCATCGTTGTTTTCTGGCTCCCTTGGATCGGCCCGTCTATTTAGAGGCCGGCCTGTATTCCTGCGGGTTGAAGTGCGACCGTTGTATCGGCGTTCGCAGGGACCGCCAACAGGTTCAGTCATAGACCCGTCGTCCCGGGCCTGCCACTGCGCCGCTTCGGCGAATACGACGTCACAATTGCCTACTTGGCATCTCACCCTGTCCTTGTAAGAACGCTGGACCTATCTTCCATGCGCGACCTTCCCACCCTTCTGATTGTTGGGGTGATTCTCGCTGGAATTGAGAGGAGCTTGCTTTTCGCCAGTCCGTCCAGCTTGAATCCTGTTTTGATTCACCTCTAGCACGCAGCAATTGCCGTACCAAAGGGCAGAACAATAAGGTGAAGTCTTCAACGGTGCTGGAGTTTCATAAGTTTGCAGAGCATCGGCTTCTCATACCCTCGCGAATCACGTGGCCCAGCGAGACCGTCGCTGGGCAGATGCCATCCGGCGTCGGCACCAGCGGAGTCCCGTCGCAGCGGTGCTGATGCTGGCCTTGACCCCCACCACGGTCAAGATCCTGTTCCATTGGGATAGAGCCTCAAAGACGTGGATCTATTGTTGGCTTTGCTAGCATTGGCTTTGACTGAGCACCATCAAGGTGTCAATTGCGCCCACATCCGGGCACCCATGCCAAATGCTTGGCGAATTCAACAGTTTCTGTGCACTCAAGAGCTTTGTTATAGACAGTTATTCGCGATTCGGCATTGGCATTGAACTTGCACTCTAGCGCTCAGCGAGGTGCATCCACCTTAAGTTGCCAGACACGGACTCCGCAGCCAACCAGTTGCTGCGCCACAAAGCGCAGAAAACCCGCGGCACATTCCCGTTGTTTCTGACCCGTGTTGCCCCTCGCGAACTGCTATTTGCTGGAGGCACCGATGGGCCAGATCCATGATCTGCACCGCAGTCGACATGCACCTGAATTAGCTCAAGCATGGAGCGATGCTGCCGGATGTCGATCTGACGATGTTCAAGCCGCGTCAGAAGGTCCTACAGACACAGTAATGGGCTCGATAATTGACGCAGGAATCGATAATAGTTCTAAGGAGGACGGAGTATGCCAATACCGAAAACTATGAGAGCAGCAGTCGTTGAAAAGTTCCGCGAGCCTCTCGTGATGCGAGAGCTTCCGGTGCCTACGCCTGGACCGGGGCAAGCCTTGGTGGAAATGATCGCGAGTGGAGTCTGCCACACTGACCTGCATGCGGCTGACGGCGATTGGCCGGTGAAGCCAAATCTTCCTATCACGCCCGGACATGAGGGAGCGGGGATCGTTGTCGCGCTCGGCCCGGGTGTTACACACTTGAAGGAAGGCGACCGGGTCGGTATTCCGTGGTTGCACAGCGCGTGCGGTCATTGTGACTTTTGCCTCTCAGGCTGGGAAACCCTCTGTCTGGAACAGAAAAACTCCGGCTATTCGGTGAATGGCAGCTTTGCGCAGTATGCTCTGGCACAGGCCGACTATGTAGGGCGAATCCCGCAGAAGTTGTCGTTTGTGGATGCGGCACCGATTCTCTGTGCTGGCGTCACGACCTACAAGGGGCTGAAAGAAACCAATACGCGGCCGGGCGAGTGGGTGGTGATCTCGGGGGCGGGCGGCGGGTTAGGCCACGTTGCGATCCAGTATGCCAAGGCAATGGGGCTGCATGTGGCGGCCGTGGACTTGGGGCCGGAAAAGGCGGCATTGGCGCGGAAGCTCGGAGCCGAGATTACGATCGATGCCAAGACACAAGATCCGCCCACCGAAATCCAGAAACAAATTGGTGGGGCACACGGTGTTCTGGTAACGGCTGTGTCGACGATAGCTTTCAAGCAGGCTATCGGCATGCTGCGGCGCGGGGGCACCTGTGTACTTAACGGTCTGCCTCCGGGAGAATTCCCGGTCTCGATTTTCGATCTAGTGCTGAACGGCTATACCATCCGGGGGTCGATTGTAGGCACGCGGCTCGATCTGGAAGAGGCTTTGAGCTTTGCCGCTGACGGTAAGGTGAAGGCAATCATCGAGACGCAGCCGCTCGAATCGATCAACGATGTTTTCCAGCGCCTCAAGACTGGGATGGTCAACGGGCGAGTCGTGCTCGCAATCGGGGCGCAAGCGTCCCAGGAGGCATTCAAGAAATCCGCATGAGACTACTCCAGCGGGAATGACGGCACGAATTCGCGGTTGCTGGTGGACGACATGGTTTCAACTGAGCACTTTGTATCGCTGATCAAGAACTCCGAGTATTTTCATGTTCGCCTACGCTCCGGGCACGGCCATCAACCGCTCGGCGAGAATGAAACCTACCGCGCCGACAAGAATCCCCGCGAACACGTCGGCGATGTAGTGGTAGCGACCATAAATTGTAGAAACGCACATCGCTGCGAAGAGCGGGAGGAACACATAGAACAAGTGGCGGCGGTAGCGCCAAGCACCGAGCAGTGCGACGAACGATCCCGCAACATGACCGGAAGGAAACGCGCCGCCGCGCACGCGTCCCCAGCTTTCAATGAAATTGATCAAGCTAGTGGCGGGGCCGCCCACAAGCGGGGACAAATGGAATGAGCGCATGGCAAAAAACGGCGCTTCAACGGGAAAAAAAATCGAAATCACATAGCCAATTGAGTAGGCGATCATCGAAGCGGTCATCACCGTCCAGAAAGCGCGCAATGCTACAGCTCCGGACGGATCGCCTGCGGGTGAGACAGCTGAGCGGACCAGACGGCGGCGATAAATCGAGGCTCCGAGAATCGTGAGGAATAGATAGTAGCTCATGTAGGCGACTTGCATCGCCTCGTTGATCCAGGGGTTGGAGAACTGAGAGAGCCACACGCCCGGATAAACGCCTGTGAGCCGGTGGTCGAATGCAATCAGTAGGGAATCCCGCCACGCCTGATCAGTTAGGTGAACGAGAATTTGCAGTTCCTCGAAGCAGAAAAGAAAGAGCGCCTGCGGGTACCAATCGCGGACCCAGCCAAGCGTCCGGGCAATTCGAGAGCGTGAAAGTTCGCCGTGGCTGACGCGATCGGCAACATTCACGATGACGAGAATTGCGGCAAAGACTCCGAAGTGCACGGTGATATGCAACGCAGGGTGCGAGAGGTTCTCGTGGAAAATGAGCATCAGGACGCCGCTGAGTCCCAGATAGAAAAGCGCGACCCATTCAAATGCGCCGCACGGTTCGAGGATGGCGCGTGCGTGCGACCACGCACGGATGAACGAGCACGCGGCGATTTGGCGGTTGCGTGCCGCGGCGCCTTCCCCGCCGCACATCGCGATGTAGGCCGTCTCTCCACAGCCATACCGAGTCACGCCCATGGCAACTTCCTTCTTCCTAGTGCATACCGCTAGTCTCGGTAGCTCAAGCTGGTGGGGTTCGTCATCACCGTCCCTTAACCCGCACTCCAGCTCGGTCGTCATTCAGGAATTCCACTCCCGCCTTCTCCAACGTCCCCTGCACCCTAGAAAGCGTTGAGGTTCGCGCGCCGATTTCTCCCTCGAAGGATTCCATCCTGCGGATAGTTTCGATAGCCACTCGCGCCTTCTTGGCGAGTGTAATCTGCCCCCAACCCAGCAGCACACGCGCGGCCCGTAACTGTCGCCCCGAGATCACGAAGCGACCGTACCACGATGGCGGCCGTAAACCCAGGAAAATGGAGTTTGTAACTATTCATTTGCGCAGACCTTCTTCTTCGTCCCTCTACTCACCCCTTGCAGTTAGGCCGGACCATACATTCTCGCCAATTACAAATTCAATCGTGTCTCGATGCGAAGCACCCCACAGTCCAGCTTCGCCAAATCCGCTCGTACACGGTCTGAGAAATGTTGCGATAGTTGAGGCCCCTCAGGCTGGTGTGGAGCCGGATTTATGGCGCGAATCGATCCGCAACTAGATCGGGAAGTAAGCTGATGAATAACGTCCTTATTCCGTGATACCGCCCAGCATCTTGGGCGGGTTTGCGGCACAAATCCCCACCCTGCTTGTCTTGGCCTACCATGAGCGCGAATGTGTCGGGGTCGACTTTAATCGTCTTGGCTTGAGGCATGTCTTGGGGAGTGCCTATCCCTTCTACCTCAACGGTCAAGGCTGGCACTAATGCCGAGGGATCCATAACTGTGTTGCCATGCAAGAAGCCCTTTTCGCATCGGATTGTGGTCTTGTCTGTGACTTTGAAGCCGTGGAGCGAGCCGTTCTTCTCGTTCAGGATCTGCACCATGTCGCCTTCGTGCACGACAATCGGGCCCGTGATCTTCACCTTATGGCCATTCGCGGGTGACCTGGTCTCTGCCATCGAGAAAACCGTCATTACGGCCACGGAATAAATGCAAACTGCTGATAAGAATGCCAAGCGCATTTTTCTATGTGATTTCATGGAGCCTCTATATCAATAGGAGTTTGACAAACAGGCCGGGATAAGGAGTGCTTGCGTGTTAATCAAACTCTCTCGCCATGAATAGAGCACGTCACCAGCCAAAGCCGGAGCCTGTCGATGTGAGCGCTTCTCAACAGAAAACATGGAACTTATGCGGGCTTGAGTAGCGCGGCGGTTTGGTATGAAGTTGCGCACCAACTGACCATTGGTGGGCGCCTGCGAGCTATTGGGCATCTGCCCACTGGCAGCGCCGCGCGCTTCGCGACGGCATGTCTTTTTCCAAGCGGTTACAGCGCAGTCGCTATCCGGTTTTTAACGCCGCAGTTCCGGGGACCCTTTGGGATACGCGTGGTATCTGTCGAGCCCGGCGGGCCTGCGCCGTCTGACGACCACAGGGCAGAGGTGCTACTCACCTGCACCTACTAGCCTCGACAAGGGCCGCGGCCCTCATGCGGTTGTGAACAGAGTGGGAGTGCTACTCTCCGAAATTACCCTCGATCCTCCTGAAGCCGTGCTTCGCTTGGCGCCACAACCACTCGATCACGCGCTTGTCGTTATAGCAGAAGGCGAGAATGTGATTCAGCGTTGAGAAGCAGCTCTTCTGGCATTCTTTCTTCATTTCCTTCAACTGCTTCGCCTCGAACTTGTGCTTCTCGATGGTACCCCAATCGTATCCGGCGGAGTACATGGGAAGCAGGGTGCCAGCGTGCCATCCACCCCGGACAATTAGCGAGTTATGTCCGGTGCGGCAGTCCCAGTCGTGCAACTCGCCCTGTACAAAGTCCTTCATCTGCGTGAGCCGCTCGACCGAGTTCACCATGTGAACCGGAGTGGCGACGGTAAACCTTGCGGTGGACGCGTGGGATGTCAAGCCCGGACTGCCGAAGGCCATGGTGCCCACCCGCAAGTATTTCGATTACCTCATCAAGAAGCAGTACAAGTACGGCTACAGCGTTTTCCTGAACATCAACATCTGCCATAACAACATGGATGATGTGCGGCACCTGACTGAACTGGCTCACGACAACGGCATCGCGACCGACTATCACATCTGCGAGTCGCCGATGACCGAGCAGCCACACTTCAAGCACCTGTATTCGAATCCGACGTTTATTCGCGAGGAAGACCATCCGCTGGTGTGCGAATTGATCGACCGGCTGGTGGCGAAGCAGAAGTCGGGCTATCACACGTCGAAGCGGGTCGTTTTGAGGAGCCTTAGCGCGTCATCCAACGAGGTGGATTCACCTACCTCGCATTTGGCCATTTCTACGAACTGGGTGCTCCGATCAGTGCACGGATCGGTCTTCAGATAGAGGATTTTCATGCTAGCGCCTCCCTTCACAGCCGAATTATCGAGATTCCGGCTGATTTCACTCTTACAAGAAAAGCATTCCGCTTGCCACTTGATTGCATGGCAGTTCTGACTGGTGATTGATGATGGAGGAAATTCCGAGACGGTGCAGTTCATTGTTGGCGCTCGTGCCGTCCGGCCACATGTACCAGTCTTCGTAATAAGTGCCTGGGGGGCCGATCTGGGACTGGCGCTAAACTCGATAGAAGCGGCAAATGAGCTGGCAAATCTAGGTTGAGGCCAAGGACTCAGAAATATCTTGGCAGCCACCCCCGACTGCATCTGGCGCGCTACTTCTCCCATAGGATCCGATTCGTCTCCAGCGGAACTTGAACCCTCAGCGTGGTAAGGAACAACGCGCACTGTGTAATCTGACTCGCTGCGAGCAGCCGACACATTTACCTTGAAGGAATGCTGCTCCACTCGAGGCCTTTCTCGTTATAAGCTCCTGCTTTGTTCGCTCTCGCTCTGCCCCTCGCCTTTCGCCTGCACATCCACCTGCCCACATTCCGGCATTGCCGATTCTAGGGCGCGGCTGTCTACTCGCTCGCATTGCCAAGACCCCTATCTTTTCTATGGCTTAATGCAAGCTCGCGGTTGGCATAGCGCCTGCATACTCTATTGATGTTCGGGTGGAACGATGCCAAGCGCAGAAATGCAACATTCAGCGAAGGCTTTGATCGTCAAGCTGGAAGGCGGATGCACCAGCGATGATGCGGAGTGCGTTCGGATGCTAACGGAGGTTACCTTCGGGGATTCTGTGGGCGAAACGACCCTGTTGTCTCTCAGCGGACTCGGAGCGAAGTTCCTTGCTGAGGAGGCCTACGTGTTGGATGTGTGCAAGCGGCTTGATCGAAGGGACAGCTTGCCCGGGAGCCTGATTTCTGTATGAACGATATCGTCCAATTTGTTCTGAAGCATGGCTACCCAATCCTGTTCGCTGCCTTATTCGCGCACCAGCTAGGCTTGCCGGTACCGGGACCTCTGTTTCTGCTCGCCGCCGGGGCTCTCGCCGCCGCCGGGAAGTTGGGCCTCCTCACCGTGCTCGGTTTGGCGATCATTGCCTCTATCCTGGGTGACTGGCCATGGTACGAGGCGGGTCGGCGGGGTGGCGACAAGGTATTGCACTTCATTCACCGCCTCGCGTCGCGAGATCCTGACGCCCACGACCGCCGGGCGAAAGCGACCTTTGCGCGGTATGGGCCTCCGATTCTCGTCATCGCGAAGTTCGTCCCTGGACTGGATGCGGTCATGCCTCCCCTGGCCGGGACATCACGCACCAGCCGCCTCCGCTTTCTGGTCTTTGATGCAGTTGGCGTCGGCCTCTATTCATGCGCCTATGTCGGACTCGGCTATGTCTTCAGCCATGACCTGGGCCGCGCGGCTGCCTATGCTGGCAGAGCGGGAACAGTTTTGGTGGGGCTTGCGCTCGCGGGGATCCTTATGTACACCGTCCGCAAGCTCGTTCGCGGTTATCGCTTAACGCGCGAATCACAGCTTGCGCAGAGCACACCATCAGAGCCGAGGGGGTCTTGAGAAACTGTCGCCAGTCTCTGAAGGAACGTTGAAGGACTCGAGTATGAGTACTAGACCTGTAGCGAAACGCGAGGTATTGTCCGATGCCGCCAGACTGATTAACACGCCTGCCGCCAGGCCGCCCGATGTCTAATATCAGGCGCCTGCGGACGGCCTGAAGGCCGTCCCCTTCAAAGAGCCCGACTTAATCAGAGTGTCCACTAACTTCGTTTACGCCTCACATTGCGGAGTGATGACGCTCACTGCGCCCCTGTTTATAGAGTTCATACTGGAATTGTTATGGCTGCCCACAGCCCGGCATAGGAAAACCTAGGCCGCTTGCGAAGGCCATCGGCAATCCCTCCCCCACGGCTTGCCTTGGCAGTCGCGGGCAGCATGTCCGCATCGGAGGTGTGAGCAATGCCCGCTGTCATCGAACCGAAAACCAACGAGGAAGCGAAAGTGCAACCCGTTCCAACCGTCTCCAACGAACCCGAATTGTTTGCCGCGGAAATCGCGATGGAGGAAAAGTCCTCCGGCATCATTCCATTGTTGTTGATCGCCGGATTGATTCTGGTCGTCGGCGGAACCATTTTTTACTTTGTGAAAGGCGCCCGCGACGTCCTGACCGTTCCGGTTGCGACCAGTACAGTCACCAGGATATTGGACGCGCAGGGACCAGCGACCATCCGCTTCAGTACCGGTACCGTGGTCTCCAACATCAACGAAAAGCCGATGGATCCGCACTACAAGTTGCTGGCGAAAACCGGCGTCATTGTTACCAAGCCGAAGGGTTATAACTCCTTAATCGTCGCTCTGACTCCAGCGGGCGAGAAGTTGTTCAGTACCATCAAGGGCGTGGAGAAGACCAGCAATGCCGACCGGACGGTGACGTACGTAGTTCCGCTGGCCGAGCGCAAACTGGTCGACGTCGCCAACGTCAACATGATCAAGCCGCACCTTGCTCGAGTGGAATATTCCTGGAAGTGGGAGCCCAATCGCCTAGGGATCGAGTTTGACGCTTCCGGCGGCCTGGTAAAGAGCTTTTCCAGCTGGGACCGTGCCACTCTTATCAAGTCGTACGGCGCCGATTTCTACGGAGCTCCACCCACCAAGGCCAGCATTGTCTTGATGGAAAAAGATAATGGCGTGTGGCAGCCCTACGTCGAGTAACGGCTGCGGCGCAGTGTTGGTGCAGGGAGGAGCGCCCGGCCCCTCCCTTCTTTAATTTCTACCCATGGAGAGCGGTCGCTCAGT
Source organism: uncultured Acidobacteriaceae bacterium (assembly GCA_963794545.1). Taxonomy (GTDB): domain Bacteria; phylum Acidobacteriota; class Terriglobia; order Terriglobales; family Acidobacteriaceae; genus Bog-257. The sequence continues at coordinate 1,061,228 of CAWCEH010000002.1, read as the reverse complement.
AGTGCACAAACCGAAGCCATAGCAGCCCGATCGCCATCGTGATCACGGTCACTGGCACACCGATCTTCATGTACTCGACGAAGCTGATGTGAGCTTCGGCCCGGGCTTTTTCCACCACGATAATATTGGCCACCGAGCCCGTAATCGTCAGATTTCCCGCCAACGTGCTAGACATTGCCAACAGCAGCCACGCGCCGTGCACATCGTGGAACTGCGGTACCAGCCCCTTCAATAACATTACGGTCGGTACATTGCTGGCGATGTTCGACAACAACGTCACGACGGCGGCGAAGATCACGCTATCATGCAAATTCAGACGCTCGGCAAACCCAAGCAGTTCGCGCGTAATTCCCGCCTGCTCGGCTCCGCCGAGAATCAAGAACAGACCCAGAAACAGCACCAGCAACGACCAATCCACATCGCCGTAGATCGCTCTTGGCTCCCGATGACGCTGCACCAGCAGCAGCGCCCCTCCCGCGGCCGCGACCAGCGGAGGCGACAATCCCACCAGGAAGCCGGCCAACACACCGAGCGTGACCGTCAGCGGCCATGCCAGATACGTTTCGGGTGCTTTATGGTGGGTTTCTATTTTGCCGGAATATGATTGTGCGCCCTTGCCATCACTCCGCAGAAAGATCAAATGGAGCAGCGCCCAATCCACGAACAGGCCGATGAGTGCCACCGGTCCAAGGTGGGCCACGAAGTCGCGATAGGAAACGCCGGACACCGACCCGATCAGTATGTTCTGCGGATTACCGGTGATCGTAGCTACGCTGCCAATGTTCGAGGCCGTCGCCAGTCCGAGCAGGTAGGGCAGCGGATGCAGCTTCATACGTTTGCAAATGCCCAGAAGAAGCGGAGCCATGACCAGGCAGACAACATCATTCACCAGAAATGCCGACAGGATGCCGCTGGTGAAGATGACGCCCGGCAGAAAGTGTCGAGGCGGGAGATGCTCGATCGCCAGGTGTGACACCCACTGAAAAAAGCCAGCAAGGTGTAAGCTGGCGACGATGAGCATCATCGCAAAGAGCAAGACGAGGGTTGCGAAGTCGATGCTCGCGATCGCCTGCGCGGGCGCAAGAATACCGAAGGCGAACATGAGCACCGCGCCAATGACCGCCATCGCCGGCCGGTCGATCTTCGTGCCCGGCAGGCGGCCCACCGCGAAAACAAAGTAGCTGACCAGGAAGATCGCCCACGCGATGATCGTGTGTGCGTGCGGGAGCGCCTGGGGAATTGTGGGTTCGATTGACAATTTCTCTCCGGCCGCTCACCCTCATGGCCGCCAGCGATCAAAATCTTATAACAGCAGGGGGAGCGTCTATGACTCGTATTGCGATCGTCGCCTTGACCTCGTTGTTCTCTTCTTTGATGCTTATCGGGCAACCGCCGCAATCGCCGAGCGCTCCCAAGAAGAGCGCTTCCTTGGTTCTCCTCATCACGGATCAGGACAATGGAAAGGATATCGACCTTCCCGCAGGAGGCACGCTGGTGGTGCGGCTGAAGAGCAACCCGTCAACTGGTTACGTCTGGGCGATAAAGGGCGATCCTTCGCCCCTCCGACTGGTGAAGAGTTCTGCCAAGAAAACTGGCCAAACCAGCCGTGCCGTGGGCGCGCCAGCCACGCAGGAGTTCCGGCTGACCGCCGCATCCGCTGGCATGGCATGGGCCGCAGGCCCAATAAGGCGAATGGGTGTACACTGACGACCGCTCCGATCCTTACGACTAAACCGGACCATCGACAATTCTCTCTTTGAAGGAGCCCTAATGGTCGACGTTTTCGAAGATACGCTGAATATCGGCGCGGGATGTCCGGCCGACGTTGCCGTCAACACCAATACGCGCTTCCAAGGCACCGTGGACTACCGTTTGGTCAACCAGGGTGACGAAGATGGCTTTGTGTCCATCCTCGTGACCTTGACCGATTCCGCCGGGAATAACACGCAGTTTTCTTCAAGCCTTCAACAGATCCCCGCCGGGGGAGATTTCAGCGATAGTCATTTGCTTTTCCTCGATGCAAGCTACGCCACGCCGGGGCAAATCAATGTGACGATGCGGATTGAGTTCTCCGGGGCCTTGTCGGATGCGAAGTTTGCGGAATGCAGTTTCAATGTCACCGATGGCCAGCCCTCGCCCTAGCTGAAGATCCCGAGACAGACCCGCAGTCTCAATTCGGTTTGAATTGACTTTCGACATCGCCGTTGCGAGTCTGACTGCGCCGCTGCAAACAAAGCTGCAAACAAAGCCGTTGTGACTCGCGGGATTTTATAGGATAATCGCCAATCTCACCAATAAGGCCATCACAACGTTTCACTCACATAAGGAGGACTTCGTCGCTATGAAGAACATGTCTGCCCGCGCCTTGCGCTGTAGTTGCTTCGCGGTATGGTTGTGCCTGAGCTCTGCTATCGCGATGGCGCAAGTTGCCGTAACCACGTATCACAACGACAACTATCGCACCGGTTCCAACAGTCAGGAGACGACTCTCACTGTGTCGAATGTGACGACCCAGTCCTTCGGCAAGCGGGCTACCTTTGCGGTGCAGGGCTATGTTTATGCGCAACCACTTTATCTGCCGGGCCTCACGATTGGGGGAATGTCCCACAATGTGCTCTTCGTCGCCACCGAGCACGATCAGGTTTATGCCTTCGATGTAAATAGTGGACAGCAGCTTTGGCGCACTAATTTCCTTGCCACCGGGGGATTTCGCTACCTCATCACCCCTGTCTCTAGTGGCGACGTGGGCTGCGGCGACCTGGTTCCAGAGATCGGTATTACCGGGACGCCTGTGATCGATACCGCCGCTGGCACCATGTACCTGGTCGCCAAAACGAAAGTGTACGATTCGCTCACCCACACCACGTCTTTTTACCAGACCTTGCATGCACTCGATATCAAGACCGGCCTGGACAAAATAGCGCCTGTTCAAATCACCGCCACCTACCCCGGCACCGGTACCGGATCGGTCGGGGGCATTCTCACCTTTGACCCGCTGGTGGAAGCGCAGCGTTCGTCGTTGCTGCTGCTGAAGGGACAGGTCTTCATCGCTTGGGCTTCGCATTGTGACCTTGGCAGTTATCACGGTTACATCATGTCGTTTAACGAAGCGACCCTGGTTCGCAGCGGCCTTTATGTGGATACCCCCAATGGGTACGAGGGCGGTTTCTGGGGCGGCGGCGCCGGTCCATCGGCTGATTCCGGTGGTTCAATTTATGTTTCGACCGGTAATGGCCGCTACGACGGAGGGCCCGACTTTGGCGATAGTGTGCTTCGTCTGATCTGGCCGACCATTGGCCGAGGTATTGGTCTGACCGACTACTTCACTCCCTGGAATCAGCAGACCCTGGATTACAACGATGCCGACTTTGGCTCGGGCGGCGCCATGCTTCTTCCCGATCAGCCGGGAACGACCTATCCTCACCTGCTGGTGCTGGTCGGAAAAGAAGGCACCATCGATCTGGTGAATCGCGACAACATGGGACACTTTCATTCGGGCAGCGACAGCCAGATCGTGCAGACCCTCCCGTACGCGATTGGCGGTGTCTGGGGTTCACCCGCCTTCTGGAACAACACAGCCTATTTCGGTGGTTCCTACGACCACCTGAGGGCTTTCGCGTTCGATTCTCACCTGGAGAAGCTCTCTTTTAGCTCCGACTCGCCGGAGTACTTCAACTTCCCCGGAAGCACCCCGTCCATTTCGTCCAATGGCACTAGCAACGGGATCGCCTGGATCATCGAGAACGACACCTATGGCGGAGGCAATGCCGTATTACGCGCCTATGACGCTACCAACCTGGGCAACGAGTTGTACAACTCCGAGCAGAATCCGGGCCGCGATCGCGTAGGGCTGGCAGTGAAGTTTACGGTCCCCACCATCGCGGACGGACACGTCTTTGCCGGGGCGGAGAACCAGGTTGTGATGTATGGGTTGTTGGGAGGGCAGTAGCCGGAGAGCGATTGGGGGAGCGGGCATTCGCGCCCTCTTCCGTAGGCTTTGAAAAAAGCGACGTTCGGGTAGTGCGGACCTTCAGGTAAGCGTCGAAAGGAGCCTGTATTTCTTGTTATGCCGAGCGGGTTTCAGCCCACGAGGCATCTGCGGTTCGCTGGCCACCTTAAACCGCCCGTCACAAACGCAGATCCTTCGACTCCGCGCCCGCCCGACCCGCAAAAGAGGCGGGTCGGAAAACCTTTGCGGGCGCTCCGCTCAGGATGACAGCATTAAAGTCCAGTTCTTCGCGCCTAGGTTTTGAACTGGGGCAGGACGGCTTCGCCGAAGAGGCGGGCCTGCTCTTCGCGATCGTCGCCCCAGATTTCTAACATGATGTTGGTGCAGCCGGCCTGGCGATACTCTTCGATGCGCTCAGAGCACTCGTCGGGCGTACCGGCGATGGGGCAAGCCTTCTTGAGCACGTCGTCCGTCACTGCCCGTGCCGCAGCTTTGCGGTCGCCTTTCTCCATGGCGTCGGCGATGGGCGCGATCTCTTCAAGTGTCAATCCGGCTTTCTGCAATAAGACATCAGCGGAGCCGCCGATGTTTTGCACCTTGTTTGCGAGATACATGGCCGCCATCTCTCTGGCGCCTTCCTTGCCGGCCTGCGAATTCTTGTTGATGCTGCCCACAATCACGGCGCCCAGATCGAGCGACGCCGAATCTTTGCCTGCCTTCTTCGCGCCCTCTTCCATGTTGCCGCGCGCATAACGCACGAAATCGGGCGTGGTGATGCTCGCAGTCAGCAGGCCGTCGGAATGAGAGCCCGCCAACTTCTGCAGCACCGGGCCGGTTGCGCCAACGTAGATGGGCACACGTGCTCGCGAGACGTGCGCCCCGCTTTGGAGCGCAGGGGCCGACACGTCGAAGGCCTTGCCGTGATAGTCCACTGCGCCGCCTGCCAGCATCGCCTGGACGATCTCGATGCTCTCACGCATGACGACGACCGGACCTACATCCTTGCCCTTCTCGCCCTCGCCAATCTCCTTCATGAAGATCTTGGAGGCACCGAGTCCAAGCAGGAAGCGGCCATCGCCGGCAGCATCCTGCATGACGCGCGCTTCCATGGCGATCTGCACCGGGTGCCGCGTGTATGGCGAAATAATGCCCCATCCGATGACGATGTTCTTCGTCTGGGTGGCGATCACAGCCGTCATCGCGGTCGAAGAGCGGGCTTCCATGCCGTGCTTGCGCCACCAGGGATAAGCTTCGGCCAGCCAGAAGATGTCGAAGCCGGCGCGATCGCAGGCCTGCGCCATGCGGACGGTTTGTTGCAGCGGCTCCATGCTGAGTTGGAGCACGCCAATGCGGAAGGGAACGGGCATGAATGAGATTACCTTTCGTTGGTTGAGAAATCGCTTTTCGCTATTCGCTGTTCGCTCTTCGCTATTGTTCTTGGACATTCGACCTTCGAAAAGCGAATAGCGAATAGCGATCCGCGAACAGCGGCCTTCCTACGGCTCCGTCCAGGAATGTTCCAGTCCCTTGATCAGCGCCCACATGGCCTGGTTCAGCGGTGTCGGCACTCCATACTTCTCTCCCCACTTCACGATGGCGCCATTCATGAAATCCACCTCGGTTGTTCTCTGCGCAAGCACATCCTGCAACATGCTGGAGTTGTGTTTGCCCGGAGCGTTTGCGCCTTTTGCAACCAGATCAGCCGGGTCACCGTGCAGTTCGATGCCCATCGCCTTCGCCACTGCCTTGCCTTCCGCAATGAGCGCCTCGAACAGCTCGCCGGTCGGAGGGAAGCGCGACGCGGCGCCATGATGCAACCGGGTGAGCGCTCCCACGGGATTGGTGGCCGCGTTGAAGATCAGCTTAGTCCATTGCGCGCCACGCGCATCGGGCAGGGCAATGGTATTCATTCCGCTGCGCTTGAGCAGGCCGGACAGTTCCTCCACCCGTTGAATCGGCGTGCGCGTCGGTTCGAACGGTCCAACCCAGGTATCGCCTTGGATATCGAAGCCCACGTGTCCGGGTTCGACCACGTGACCGGCGGGGAAGGTCGTTCCCCGGATCACATACCCCACGTGTTCGGCGATGATCTCTTCATTGCCCACGCCATTCTGCACCGAGCAAACGGCGCTGTTGTCGTCGAAGCAGCGCGATACAGCTTTCATCGCGTCCGCAGTGTGGATCGCCTTGGTCGCGACAATGCCGTAGTCGCAGAGCGGAAGCTGAGAAGGATCGGTGGCAGCCTGTGCCAGCCTCACGTGTATGTCGGAAGCCCCCGAGAGCCGCAGGCCGTCCCGGTTGATTGCATCCACGTGCGGCTGGGATACGTCGAACGCGTAGACCTCGACCTCGCCGCCCTTAGCCAGGTGCGCGGCGAACAGACTACCAATTGCGCCACATCCCACGATCAGGACTCTCTTCATGGTTTATCTCGCGAGCTGGCGGACCTCAGGCTGGGAGTAGAACTTCCACGGAATGGTGCTCAAGTTTTCGCCTTCGGTTTGGCCGACGCGGAAGGTGTCTTGCGTGTAAAGGCATACTTCGCCATCTCGATCGACAACTTGAGGATGAAGGGAAAATATCATGTCCTGCTTTAACTTGATCTGGCTGCGCGCGCCAATCGCCGGATGCTCGATCATCGTGGTGCCAATCGAGTGACCGGAGAGATGTCCGAGCGAAAAGCCATGCCGCGCGAATGTGTCGGCAACAGCTTTGTGAACGTCACAGGCGAGCGTGCCCTCTCGCATTAACTTGCGCGCAGATTCCATCGCCTCAGGATAGACGGCGGCCATTTGCTGGGTGCGTTTGCTCGGCTCTCCGTGGATCAGCGCTCGCGAGAATTCCACCCAGTAGCCGCCTGTCCCGGCAATCTCGAGTGAGTAGAGCAGTAGGTCGTTCTCGCCGACTTTGCGGTGGCCGGGAACCTTGAAGTGCGCCTCCGCCTCGCCGCGCTGGCCGGAGAGCACGATGTTCATCATACGCGGACCAGCGCCTCGCGCGAAGAAGACCTCGACGGCGGGCGCCATGATTTCGGCTTCAGTTTTGCCCACGGAGAATCTATCGAGCAGCGCATAAAAGCCTTCATGGATGATGTCCATCGAGTCGCGGACTTCGGCGAGCTCTTCTTCGCTCTTGACCGCGCGCGCCATGTCGAAGTGGAAGTCGAACGGCACGAGCTCGAAGCTGCCCTGCTGCAACTCGCGGAAGTCGCGCACCGCCATGATGTAGTCGAGGCCGTACACGGCGATGCATTTCCAGGCTTCATCTTGCGCACGCTCCCGCAGCCAGCGGCCGGGAACCTCGGCCCAGACTTTCTCCTGCACGAAGGGCTTCTTCTTGTCGCCAATCCAGCGCGCTTCTTGCGGGAAGAGCAGCACAGGTTCGCCCTTCAGCGGAATGAGCACGTACACGTAGCGGTGCACGATCTCGAAGCCGGAGGTGTAGAAGACGGCGCCCTCGAAGCCGGCGTATTGGTTGCCGCAGACGATAAGCGCGTCGACGCCCTGCTCGCGCATCGCGGCGCGGATGTTGGCGTAGCGGCGGTCGATTTCGGGTTGGGTGGGCAAGGACGCTCCTGAGATCAAGCTGTCAGCCGTCAGCTCTCAGCCTTCAGCTAAGGCTCTGGTATTTGGCAGTTAGCAATCAGAGACCGAATTCAGCATACGAACCTTTTATCGTCAAAAAATAGATCGTCGGGTTTAGCAGACGGCCGAAAGCTGATGGCTGACGGCTATCCTCCGCATATCTCCGCCGCGGTCAGCGCGTACACTTTCGTGATTTCTACCAGTGTTTTGATCGCCACTTTCTCACCTTCGTGATCACGCGGCCCGCTCGATGGCCCGTAGTTTAACGTCGGACATCCGAAGCGCGACAGCACCGACGCATCCGAGCACCACAGTACCGTGTCGCGTACCGGCGGCGATCCTGTGACGTGCTGATGATTGCGTTCGATAGCCTGCACCATCTCGGAGTGTTCGTCGATCGTTGCGCCCGGCACCGACACATACGTCTCAAACTCTAACCCGTACTCGGGATGCTTTTGTTTCATCGCCAGGAACAGTTTCTTCACCGCACGGCGCGCATCCGTCATGGGGATGGTGGGAGGCACGCGCACGTCAAGGAACAGGTCGGCGCGTTCGGGAGTACGGCTGGCGCGCCAAGGATGTCCCGCTTGCACGCAGCCGATGTTGACGAACCCCGGACGGCCCGCCCAGCGTGCCTGCTCCTGCCATTCGGGAATCCAACGCATCACCTCTTCCAGCACGTCGTGCATACGGCGTATGGCGTTCTGCTCCTCTTTGCCCGGCGCAAACGCCGAGTGCACATAATTGCCGGTCAGCCCAAAGCGCACCCACATGGAGCCAGCGTGCTCCAGCACCAGCTTCATGTCGGTCGGCTCGCCGAGGATGCACATGTCAGGCAGAACGCCGTGGCTCACGAGGTAATGCATGCCCGCCCCGTAGCCGCGATACTCCTTGCCTTCGAACTCGCGCCACTGTGCCTTCTCGATCTCGCCACAAACCGCGCCCAAGATAATGTCGCCGTCCAGCTTGATTCCGGCCTCGAGCAGCGCCTTGACGGCGTGTACATAGCACACCAGCGCACCCTTCATGTTGTAGATGCCGAGGCCGTAGATCATGCCGTCCTTCACGACGGCGTGCGGCTTGTAGCCAATGCCGGTGAGGAAGCCTTCGTCGCCGGTGTTCGAGGTGTCCATGTGCCCGTTGAACATCAGGCATTTGCCGTTGCCCTGGCCTTCCAACCGGCCAATGACGTTAGCGCGGGTGTCCTCCACCGCTTGCCAGGTGACCGTGAGCCCCAGCCGCTGAAAAGCTGCGCGCATATATTCGGCCATGGCGAGTTCCGAGCCGGTTGGGCTGGGAAGGTTGATCACGTCGCAGCACATGGAGACGATGTCTTCCTCGCGAATGCGGGAGAGAATCGCATCTTTCATGCGGTCGTCTAGCACGGCTGTGCTGGCGGTTATCGCCATGTGGCCCAGCTGGCGGAAGAGGTCCGCACCTGGCGCAAGTCATCGGGGAACGAGCATAGCTTCTGATTGCCGCCGCCGGTGATCCAGAAGTTATCTTCCAAGCGCAGCCCGCCGCCTCCGGGCCAGTAGATTGCCGGTTCGATGGCCAGCACCATGCCTTCGCGAATCGTGCCCTTGCCAGCTTGATGAGCGTACGGCGGCTCGTGTGCGCGAGCTCCCACACCGTGGCACACGGGATGCGAGGGCTGGCCCGGATAGCCACCCTCCGCAATGCGCGCGCGGATCAGACGATCCAGCTCCGGCAGGCTGGCGCCGTCTTTGGCGAAAGCCGCCGCCTCGTGAAAGACGGCCAGCAGCAGATCAAGCAATTTGTTGTACTCGGGGGTCAACTCGCCAAGGCAGACATTCTTGGTCAGATCGTTCCAGTAACCGTCGACGCAGACCCATATCTCGAACAAGGTGGGTTCATGCTCCTGTATCGGACGATTGCCGGTGGCGGTGAACGTTCGAATGCCTTTGCCCGACCACACCAGCGTGAAGGCGCGCGCCATCTCAACTTTGTCTTTGAAGCCAATGCCGGTGGAATGAACGAAGCCCTCGAAGATGGCAGCGACTTCGCTCTCTTTCATTCCCGGACGCATTCGCTCGAAGGTGTGCTCCATGGCGAGCGCGGCCAGCTCATTGGCCAGCCTCATGCGCTCGATCTCCTGAGCGGTCTTGATGGCGCGCGCTTCCGCGAGCAGGCCGGAAGCGTCCACCACCTCGCGCGCCGCCGGCTTGAATGCGTCGAACCAACCTTGAGTCCACGTGGTTGGTTCGCCGACCATGCGATCGGCGCTCTGTGTGCCCTGTGAAAGCTCCAGCCCAATTTTGTCGGTTAGCCCGCGCTGGTTCAGGACGCGCAACGTCAGATCGAGGGACCGCAGCATCGGAGGGCGCGGATCGCGGGCATCGTAACCTTTGAATAGCCGAATGTCGCTGGTCCACGAAGTCCGGCGGGCGTCTTCTTCCTGCGGCTCCAGGGCGATGAGCGTCGCCTCACCCTCGCGAGGGAAAACCGCCACGTCGTAACCCTTCATGCACCAGTAGTTGGTGAGGTATACGATATTGTCGGGCGCACGCACCACCAGCGCGTCGAGGTCGTCGCGCTTCATCAGTTCGCGGACACGGTGAAGCTTGGGTTCATCGATTGGGTAAGGCATAGGGCGCGATGAGCAGTGGATAGTTTAATACGGATTCGAAACTATCCACTATTCACTGCCCACTTTCTTCCAGCTCGCCTCTTTGCCCTTGATTAGTCGGTACAGCGCGGTATGCAACGGCGCGGGCACTCCGGCGCGCTGGGCTTCGCGGGCGATGGCTCCGCACAAAAAATCCACCTCCGTCGCGAGATGATGCCGCACGTCATACAGCATGGACGGCGGGTGATTGGTGCGCGCGCCGATGCCGTTCATGGTCCAGGGGTCTTCGTGCAGTTCGATGCCGAGCGTCGCAGCCACGTTCTTGCCCTCGTCGATCAGCGCGTGCAGCAGGTGGCCGAGATCGCCGAATTCCGCCTCGGCGGCGAAATGCGGGGAGTGGGGCAATTCCGTCAAAGCCGCAACGCTGTTCACGGATGCATTGAAGATCAACTTCGACCACTGTGCCGGGCGGGCATCGCGAAGGGCCTCGGCCTTCAGTCCCGATGCGTTCATCAGCGCGGCCAACTCCTCCACCATTGCGAAGGGAGTATTGGTCGGCTCAAACGGTCCCATCCAGGTTGCGGTGTTTAGTTCGTAGTGGACGTGATCGTCCGCCAGGCGCGTACCGCTCATGAAGGTCGTCCCGCGAATCACGTAGCCCGACGGCAGCAGGGAAGCGATGACCTCTTCGCTGCCCAGTCCGTTCTGCGCCGACAGCACCGCGCCGTGCGGAAACAAATGCGCGACAGGTGCGAATGCTTCGCGTGTCTGGTTGGCCTTGGTGGCGACGATGCCGAAGTCGAACTGCGGCAGGTCGCGGGGATCAGTGGTGGCCTTCAATTGCGAATGGAGTTCGTTGTGCCCGGTAACGCGAATGCCGTGCTCGTTGATGCAGCGGGCGTGCTCCTTGCGCCGCACCAAGACCCACACCTCGGCGACGCGCGCTAGATGCGCAGCGTAAAGGCTGCCGATGGCGCCCGCTCCGACGATGAGGATGCGTTTGGGCATTAGTTGTTACCACAGAGGCACGGAGACACAGAGAAGACAGGAATTATTTCTTACCACGCAGGACATGGAGATCACGGAGGGAAAACAGAATCAAGAAATAAAAACAAGAATTAACTCCGCGCCCTCCGTGGTGAAAAGACTCTCTCTTCCTTCCCAAGTATCCGCGTTTATCTCTGAAATCCGCGGGTGCTTTTCGTCCTTACTTTCTCTGTGCCTCTGTGTCTCTGTGGTGAACGCTAACGTTGTCCAGCAGCTCGCCGCGTCGCTTCTTCGCAATCAACTCAAACAGTGTACTGGCGTTGTTGTACGAGTCACCGATGATGATGCCTTCTTGAAACAGCGCATCCTGCAACGCCGCGCTGAGGCAATGCAGCGGAGCGCCCCCGCCTTCGCCCATGCCTTTGGCGCCGCTGTAGCTGTGCGGCGACGGCGTCTCCAGGTGGCCGTACTTGATGTTCGGCATGTTCACCGCGGTGATCGGGGTGTAGTCGCTGAAGGTGGAGGCCAGCATGTTGCCGCTCTCGTCGTAGGCACATTTTTCCATGAGCGCCGCTCCGATGCCGTGTGCAGTCGCGCCATGCACCTGGCCTTCGACGATCATGGGATTGATGACCGTGCCGCAATCATCCACAGCGGCGTAGTCGAGAATTTTGGGGATGTAGGTCTCCTTGTCGATCTCGATGACAGCGATGTGCAACTGCGAGGAATACGTCAGAGTGAGGTTGCCGTATTTGCGCGCAACGTCGGGCACGTGGAACGGCGCGCGCCAGGTGTATCGGCAGTTCAGCGTGATGGAGCGCAGCCCATCGGGAACGACCGCGGTGTTGACGTTGGCAAGATTGGCGAGGCCGATGTAGGGAATCGCCTTCTCGTTGCCGCGCACGCGTATCTCCGGGCCTTGCTTGCCGATGCCAAACTCCAGATCGTCTTCACTGGCTTGCAGCGCGAACGCCGCGAGCTTCTTCATCTCGGCTTTCAGGAGTTGCACCGCACCATGCACGGCCGACAGCCCTGACACCGCGAACTGGCTGGCATAGGTTCCGCTATGCCCGGTGTGAACGTTGCGCTCAGTGTCGAAACCGACGCGCACGTTGACCAGCTCCGGAGTGATGTTCAGAATGTCGGCGACAACTTGCGACACCGTGGTCTCGTGACCTTGTCCCTGAGGAACGGAGCCGACGGCGACAATGACCTCGCCGTAAATGTCGAGCTTGGCGTTGGCGGCTTGCGAGTTTCCGGAGAACGGAGCCTGAGGATTGACGATCTGCGCTTGTCCAAAGTTGTTGGTGCCGGAATCGAGCGTGGTTCCGATGCCGATGCCGAACCAGCGACCTTCGGCTTGCGCTTTGGTCCGCTCGGCCTGCCACTCGTCCCAGCCGATCAGCTCCTGCGCCAGCTTTAACATGCCGGGATAATTGCCCGAGTCGTAGATGCAACCGTTAGGCGTGGTGTAGGGAAACTCTTCCGGCCGAATGTAATTGCGCAGCCGCATCTCGTCAGCCGGGATATTCAACTCGTGCGCGCAGATGTCGATGACGCGCTCCATGAACCATAGATGTTGCATGCGCGAATAGCCGCGATTGGGGCCGACCGGACACTTATTAGTGACGGTCTGCATGAAGTCAATGCGCAGGTTCTTCAGGCGGTAGGTCGCTGGCGTAACCTGCGACCAGATCACGCAGCCCAGCGGCTCGTAGCGCGGATAAGCGCCGCAATCGTCGATGTGTTTCGAATCGACTGCGAGGATGACGCCGTCCTTGTCGAGAGCTACGCGGGTGTCGCGGAAGGTGCGCTCGTTGCCGTGCGCGCTCGAGGTCATGTGCTCTGAACGAGTCTCGGTCCACTTGACGGGCGCACCGGCCTTGCGTGAAGCCAGTGCGCATACCGCCATCTGCGGGTAGTTGGTGATCTTGATGCCGAAGCTGCCGCCGATGTCGTGGGTCTGCACGCGCACTTGGTCCATGCGCAGATGGAGCGCCGGCGCCAACAATTGAATGCCGATGGTGGGGAACGAATTATTGCTCCAGAAATAGAGGCGCTGATCGTTGTCGTCCCACTGCGCGATGACAGCATTGTTCTCCAGCGGCGTGCTGGAAAAGCGGTGCATGTGCAGATGGTCAAGGTGGATGACGTGTGCCGCCTCGGCGAAAGCTTTCTCCGCTTCGCCGTACTCGAAGACGCCGTGCCAGACGACGTTGGTCGCCATCGCGGGATGCAGGATGGTCTTGTCGGTGGCGGCGACTTCGCCGTCGATCACCACATCGAGCGGCTCGTACTCCACGCGCACCAGTTCGGCGGCATCTTCCGCGATGGCAGGGGTCTCGGCGATCACGGCAGCGACAGGTTCACCCTGATAGCGGGCGCGGTCGACCGCCATCGGATAGTCGAGAATCTTGTTGCTGGGCGAAGGACCGATCTCGAAGAAGGGATCGATGAGCTTGGAGATTTCTACGCCGGTAAGGGTGCAAACCACGCCTGGCATCGCTTCCGCTTCGGAGACATCAACGCTGGTGATGGCGGCGTGAGCGTAAGGCGAGCGCACGAAGACGAGGTGCAACATGCCGAGCAATTTGATGTCGTCGACGAATTTGCCTTTGCCGCGGACGAGGCGGGCGTCTTCTTTGCGGCGGATGGATTGGCCGACGTAGCTGGAGGTCGAGTTAGGGGTGGTGGGCATGGTGTCGTTGGTCACAGTCGATTCGGGTCTTCAGGCTGAGCGTCGTCGATGAGAGCCGTCATAGCCAACATCCAGTTTCGCGGTTTCTGAGTTGTCATCACGAACGGCCTTTAGGCCGTGAGGGATCTGCTGTTTCCCGAACCGTCGTCCAAAGAGAAGCAACAGCAGATTCCTCGCTTTGCTCGTAATGACAATTCCAGAGATGAAGCGTCGATCCTAAACAGCCGCAGCCAGCATTGTGCCGTCCCTGCCGGGACTCGGGTTTTCTTATTACGCCTACCCAGGACTTACGTCCTGGGCTACTTTTATTCCGCCCTGCGGGCTGATGTCTGGGCCAGTATTCTGTTCTTCCACTGGCGTCTGTCCTGCCCCTGAATCTTGCGGTCCTGCGCCAGGCAACTCCGCTGTAGTTGACGCAGTCTGCGCGCCAGAGCTGTCGTGCACTGTTTCGCTCGGCGGCGGCTGCGGAGGAGCTTCCACGGATTGGTCCGCGGGCGCATTCAGAGTCGCTACACTCGGTGCTCCTTGCGCAACCGCCTGCGCCGGAGGCCCGGTTAGCGCCCATTGCAATCCGTCAATCAGCTTCTGGATGTTCTTCTTGCCCAGCGGCTCAAGCATGCCGCCGGCCATGGAAGCCAGCTTGCCGAATACGCCGGCCTCACCTTGCCACGCGATCCGTGTGCTGCCATCAACCGGCGTGAGGTCGAATCCGGCGGCTATGCTTATCTGGCTGCCCACCGCGTTGCCGCGGCCTTTGTATTGCGCCCGGGTTGGCCGCACCGACTCGGCCAGCTCCATCTTGATTTCCGCCGACCCGCGAATGTTGCCCACGCCGACGCGCACCTTCACCGTGAAGTGGGTCGCGTCCTGCACCGACATGCTCTCGAAATCGGGCAGCAATGGCGCGAACTTATTGGGATCGCAAAGAAAGTCGTAAACTTCGTCCGGCGTGCGTGGCGAGGTGAACTCGCCTGAAAATGTGATAGCCAACGGCTAACTCCTCGGCCCTGCTGTAGCGGCCGCTTGAATTGCTTTGAAGATGTTTTGATACCCAGTACAGCGGCAGGTGTTGCCGGCAATGCCTTTGCGAATCTCGGCTTCGGTGGGATGCGGATGCTCGCTCAGCAATTGCAGCGTACTCATCAGGAAACCCGGGGTGCAGTAGCCGCACTGGAATCCATGACAGTCGGTGAAGGCCTGTTGCACGGGATGAAGCTCTCCGTCTTTCGCCAGGCCCTCGACGGTGAGCACCTCGCCGCCGTCCGCCTGGAAAGCAAACACCGTGCACGACTTCACACTCTTGCCGTTGAGCAGGACCGTGCAGGCGCCGCAGTAGCTGGTATCGCAGCCGATGTGCGTGCCGGTCAGGCTCAACTCCTCGCGCAGAAATTGCACCAGCAGCGTGCGCGGTTCGACGTCACGCGTGTACTGCTTGCCGTTGATCTTTGCACTGACGCGCACGCGAGGAATCTCTTCAGGCATAGAGATGCGTGACCTCCACGTATTCTCCGCGGGCGCGCTTCAGGGCGGCCTCGACGGCTAGCTTTGCCAAGGCGCCGGCAGCCTGTCGTTTGTACTCGGCCGAACCGCGCATGTCGGATTGTGGTTGCGCGATGTCCATTACCGCGTCGCGAACTTTCTCGATAACCTGCGGCGTGAGTTGCTGCTCGCGCAGGGCCTCTTCGGCTGCGTCCACGCGGGTCGCAGTCAGACCCAGCACGCCAAGATAAACCCGCGCGTCCTGACAAGTCTGGTCGTCGTGCATGGTGAGCTGCACCGCGACGCTGGCGCTGGCGTAAACCGGCGCGCATCGCTTCAGCGCGATATACGCTCCGCCGCTGCGCTCGGGCTGCAGCTTGACGGCAAGTTCGGTCACGAGTTCGCTGGGCCGCAACACCGTAGTGTACGCATCCTGGATGAACTCGCCGATTTCGATACTGCGAACGCCGCCGGGGCCAAGAGTGTGGACCCTTGCGCCGAGCGCCATCAATACGGGCGCCCAATCGCCGGTGGGGTCGGCTTCGGCGATCGATCCGCCGATTGTCCCCAGGTTGCGCACCTGCTGGTCGGCGATGCCGGCGGCGCAGTCGTGGAGAATCGGAATTCGAGCGGCGTCTGGGGAGGCCGCGATCTCGGCGTGGCGGGTCATCGCGCCCAAGCGAAGCGCACCGTTGCTGCGGATGTAGGAAGTCTCGGGAACGAAGTTGAGATCGACGAGATGCCGCGGCGCGGAGAGACGGAGCTTCATCAGCGGGATGAGGCTCTGGCCTCCCGCCAGAAGCTTGGCCTCGTCGCCTAACTGGCTGAGCATCGTTATTGCTTCGGGATACGATTTGGCCCGGTGATATTCGAACGCTCGAGGATACATCCCGCCCCCACGACGGCATTTCTGTGCGGTGGATTAGCTTATCGCAGAACCGTTCGGGCACACAAAGTGCGCTCGGTGGGTGAGTCGATCGATCAGGTATAGTTGGTTTTGCGGTTTCGTCCCGAGACCGATGTGTTTGGAATCGAGCTTAAGCGTGCCCGCGTCAAACCGCGCAAATTCATTGACGAAGAGTATGACGGCCGTGCTGCGATTCGCACTGTTCTCTCTGGCGCTCACTGGAATTGCTGCGGCGCAGGCGCCTACTTTTTCGCTCACGATCAGCAGTCCACAGCCCACAGTAAGAATCGGTGAGGAGGCGCCATTGAATATCGTAATGACAAATACGTCAGGCAAGGACATTCATTACGGGCAGCCTTTGAGCGTTAAGTGGGCCATGTTGTTCGACGTACATATTCTCGACGGCGCAAATAAGCTGGTACCCGAAACTGCATACGGTCGACAACTGCATGGCACCGACCGGAATCCCGCCTCTCTTGGGGGAAGTGTTTTTTCGGCGCAGGTGGCTCCCGGTAAGACAGTGGAGCAGCAATTGATGCTCAATAAGGAATACGAAATAGAGCGCCCCGGAAAGTACACAATCCAGGTAGAGCGCTTCGATGCGGTGAGCGGTATAACGGTTAAGTCAAATACGATTACTCTGACGGTAGTCCAGTGATTCCTGGAGAGTGAGCAAGCAGAAGTTTTCCGACGGCATTCTATGCAAGAGCTAGTCACGCCTGATGTGTTTCGTGCTGCCCTGGGCCGCTTTGCCACCGGCGTCACGGTGATTACCGTCGAGACTCCCACCGGGGAAGTGCATGGCATGACCGCGAACGCATTCTGTTCGGTGTCGTTGCGTCCGCCGCTGGTGCTGGTCTGCATTGACCATCTGGCCGAGACCTACCTCCACATCCGCGAGCGCCGCCAGTTTGGCGTGAGCGTGCTCAAGGAGGAGCAGGAAGCGCTGTCGGAATTTTTCGCTGATCCTGAGCGCGACCATGCCGCCTATCGTCTCGGCATCCAATACCATTCCATGCGCAGCGGTACGCGGGTGCTGCAGAATGCGCTGGCCAATCTGGATTGTTCCGTGGTGCATGATTACGAAGGCGGCGACCACACCATCTTTGTCGGCGAGGTGAGGGAAGTCGTGGTGGCCGAGGGAGCGCCGCTGCTGTACTTTCGCGGGCGATATCGAAGCTGTGATGTTCCGCAGGAGCCGTAGGCCTACGCGGCTCATATCGACGCCAGGTGGAGAGGACCTGAACCTGGATTCTTGATGGGGATAACGCATTTTGAAGGGGCACGGCTTCAGCCGTGCCGTAAGCCGCAGCCACTTAGCCGCTGAGGGACTTCACTCTTTGAGACGAAATGCGAGTTCCCTCGGGGCTGACGCCGAATGTTCCCACGCAAACCGGACGGCACGGCTGAAGCCGTGCCCCTTCAAGGCTCATTTCGGCGCTGATAAATAATCCTTCGTTAAATATACGCCACCCACCGTCCCCATGAGATCCTGAGCCAGACCCTGCGACAGCTTGAACCGCGTGCGGCCTTCCGCGTCTTGCGCTATCCTCGATAACGCTGCGTTTCGTAGCTTAAAGCGTCACGAGTGGGGATGTCTTGCCAGCAGGAACCACAGCACGACCCATTGCCGTCGACCGCGTGTCGAGCGAGTTCCTGGTTGCCTATTTGCGCGAGGTGCGCGATGGGCAGGCAGTTTCCGCGGACATCGCCTGCCAGCTTTTGCGCTGCGACGACGAACTTCTGCCCGAACTGCTGGCGACTGCGCGCGCGCTCAAAGAGCAGTATCGTCCCGGCGTAGTCACCTACTCGCGTAAAGTGTTTATCCCGCTGACCAATCTTTGTCGCGATTATTGCGGATACTGTACCTACCGCCGCGATCCGGGCGATCCTGGTGCGCACACCATGACGCCCGACGAAGTTCTCTCGGTTGCGCAGCAAGGCGAGAAGCTAGGCTGCACCGAGGCACTATTTTCACTGGGCGACAGGCCAGAGGCGCTGTTTCCCGAGATGCGCGAGACTCTGCGCAAACTCGGCTATCGCAGCACCCTGCATTACCTGCAAGCCATGTGCGAATTGGTACTGCGCGAAACTCGACTGCTGCCGCACGCTAATCCGGGCCTGCTGAGCGCCAATTGGATTGAACGATTACGCGAGAGCAATCCCAGTCTCGGGCTGATGCTGGAGAGCACCAGCGCCAATCTTGCGGCGGCGCACCCGGCGGATCGAACTCCAGACAAGCTTCCCGCGCTGCGACTGAAGACCATCGAAGATGCAGGCAAACTCGGGGTACCGTTCACCACCGGAATCCTGATCGGTATTGGCGAAACAATGGAGGACCGCGTCGAGTCGCTGTTGGCCATCAGGCGGATGCATGAGGAGTACGGCCATGTGCAGGAAGTTATCATCCAGAATTTTCGCGTAAAGCCGCCTATTCCTATGGCAGCCTGGCCTGAGCCGGACACTGGCGACATGCTGCGCACGCTGGCGGTGGCACGCTTGCTGCTGCGAGACATGAATATCCAGGCGCCGCCGAACCTCACCGAGAACGGTTACGAAAAACTGCTGGACGGCGGAATCAACGATTGGGGAGGCGTTTCGCCGCTGACCCCCGACTACATCAACCCGGAAGCGCCGTGGCCGCATCTGCTTGATTTGCAGCGCCGCACCGAAGCCGCAGGGCAGAAGCTGAAGCAGCGATTGCCGGTGTATCCGGAATTCGTACCGCGGGTTGTTGCGCGTGGCGGGATGTTGGGTGAACGCCTTAGGACAACGGCGGATGGCGACGGCTATGCGAGGGCGGCGTAGATGATCGTCGTCTTCACTGGCGGAACCGGCGGCACCAAGCTGGTGCAGGGCTTGCAACAGGTGGTTGCGCCCGAGGCTCTCACGGTCATCGTCAATACCGGCGACGACATCGAGTGGTGGGGACTGCACGTTTCGCCGGATATCGATTCGGTGCTTTACGGATTGTCGGGCTTGCTGAGCAAAGAGCGCGGCTGGGGCGTGGACAACGACAGCTTTCGCTGCCTGGAGCGCATGAAGCAGCTGGGGCAGCCGTCGTGGTTTAGCCTCGGCGATCTTGATCTGGCCACCCATCTGACACGCACGGCGATGCTGAGGGCAGGGAAGGCGCTGAGCCAAGCGACCGCTGAACTCGCGACGAAGCTGGGAATTCGTGCGCGGGTATTGCCGATGTCGGATGATCGGGTTTCGACCATGCTCGACACGGCGAAGGGCACGCTGACCTTTCAGGAGTATTTCGTGCGGGAAAGGCATCAGATTGCAGTGCGCAGAGTGCGGTTTGAAGGAGCGCACCGCGCCTGTCCCGCGCCCGGTGTGATCGAGAGCCTCGAGGCGGCCGAGTCGATCATCTTCGCGCCGAGCAATCCGGTGACTAGCATCGGGCCCATTCTCGCAGTGCCGGGAATTCGCGATGCCTTGCGGCGGGCGAAGGCGAAGGTGGCGGGAGTTAGTCCGATTGTTGGAGGAGGCGCGGTTAGCGGGCCGGCAGGCGAGCTGATGAAGATGATGGGATGGGCAAGTAGCATTGCCGGTATTGCAAAAGCCTACGAGGATTTTCTGGATGTGCTGATTGCAGACCGGGCCGATGAAACGGAAGCTGGAGCGGTTCGCAGTGAAAGCTTGCGCATTGTTTGCACGAACACCATCATGAATTCGATGGACGACAAGCGCGCGGTGGCGAGGGTTGCGCTGGGGGCGTGCGTTAAGGAACGCAGCGTCGAGGCTTGACGATGCGTGGGATTCTCCTCATCCCGGTAAAGAGCCTTTCGACGGCCAAGCAACGCCTTGCCTCCGCCCTTACCCAGTCGCAGCGCTCGCAACTTGCGGAAGCGATGTTGCGCGATGTAATGACCGCGGCCACTGGCGTGCGCGACCGCATCGACATAGCGTTGGTGACCGGCGATGCCCGGGCGCGGTCACTGGCCGCCGAGTTCGGCTTCCTGGTGATCGAAGACACGCGCAACGAAAGCGAGACGGCCGCCATCGCGGTGGCGACTGCATGGTGCGAGCAACGTGGATACGACACGACAATCGTGGTGCCGGGCGATATCCCGCTCATCACCAGCGACGAACTACAGCGCGTGCTCGACGCTGCTCCCGCCGAGGGCGCAGTCTTCGTGCCTGCGTACGATTGTCGCGGCAGCAACTGTATTCTGCGGCGGCCGGCATCCCTCATTCCGCTGCGCTTCGGCAACGACAGCTTTCTGCCGCACTGCGAAGCGATGCGAAAGACCGGCAAGGAACTGGTGATCCTCGAAATGCCTGGCATCGGATTGGACATCGACAATCCTCACGAACTCGATCTGCTGTGGCAGCGCGACGGCCACACCCACGCGCAGCGGCTGCTGCGGTCGTGGGCGTTTCGGCGCGGATGACGCGCGGTGGGAAGCAGCCGTCTGATGCCATCTCCGTCTGTCGTTAATACTGGCGAACTGCGCGTTATGGCCGTGCTTGGCATTCGCGAGGTGTTTGCCGGCGATTCCGTGGCGAAGCTCGTTGTCGACGCGCTTGCCCTCGGCGGTCTGCGTTTTCACGACGGCGACATACTCGTGGTCAAGCACAAGATTGTGTCCAAGGCGGAAGGCCGCACGGTTGCGCTCGACTCGGTGAAGCCGTCAGCTGCCGCCAGACGTTTTGCCGGCGAGAACGGCGTCGATGCGCGCGTTGTCGAGTTGGCTTTGCGCGAGGCCAAGCGTGTGGTACGCAAGAAGCACATCCTCATTACCGAAACCGAGCATGGCTTGGTGTGCGCCAACAGCGGGGTGGACGTTTCCAACGTGGACGGCGGCAAGACGGCGGTGCTGCTGCCCGCCGATGCCGACCGCTCGGCGGTGCGAATTCACAGAGAATTAAGGAAGCGCACCGGACTGCATATTCCCGTGATCATTGCAGACAGTTTTGGGCGCCCATGGCGCGAGGGTTTGTGCGACGTAGCGATTGGCGTGGCCGGAATGAAGGTGATTCACGATTATCGTGGCAAGCAGGATCCCTACGGGTACAAGATGCACGCGACCGAAGAGGCGGTGGCTGACGAATTGGCGTCGGTCGCGGGGCTGGTATGTGGCAAGAATTCGCGGGTTCCGGCTTGTATAATCCGGGGTTATCCGTATCGTCGCGGCAAGGGCAGCGCGCGGCAGATGGTGCGGGCGAAGGAAAAGGATTTGTTCCGGTGACGGGGCGCTGTGCCGTAGGCAAGAACCGCAGATCCTTCGACTGCGCGCCCGCCCGACCCGCAAACGTAGCGGGTCGGAAAGGCGAGGCGGGCGCTCCGCTCAGGATGACAGGTGTAAGGTAGTCTCTCGCCTGGGATGACAATGGCCTGTAGCGATAGGGGTCCTTCGACTCCTCGCTCCACTCGTCGCTCAGGATGACAAACAGGGAAGGGCGGCCTCGCTCGAATGAAGAAACTTGTAGAGGCGACGGCTCCCACTGAAGACAGTTGGGGAACTATGCACGACATCGGTTGGGCCAATCAGCAGACGCTGCAGAATGCGTGGTGGGACGAGGTGCAACAGCGCGTAGCCTTGCCTGTCCGAACGGCGCTGGACAAGGTGCTGTCGTCGCTGCATGGCAGCGTACTCAGCCGCGAGGAATGTCTCACGCTGGCCAATTGTACGGGCGACGACCTTTTCGGTTTGGTGGTCGCGGCAAACGAGCTGCGGCGGCAGTTGGTGGGCGATGTGGTTAGCTACGTCGTTACCCGCAACATCAATTTCACCAATGTGTGTTTCGTGGGCTGCAAGTTCTGCGCCTTCAGCGTAAGTCCACGCGACGAGACTGCCTATTTTCTTTCGCTCGACGAGGTCGCGCAGAAGTCACGCGAAGCCGAGCAATGGGGCGCGACCGAGGTCTGCATTCAGGGCGGCCTGCCGCGCAATCTGCCGCCGTTTTACTACCGCGACATTCTGTGCGCGGTGAAGTCGGCTACGCCGAAGATGCATGCGCATGCCTTCTCGCCCATGGAGATGGTCTATGGTGTCGAACTTACACGTATGCCGCTGCGCGAGTATCTGCTGATGCTGAAGGAGAACGGGCTCGATACTTTGCCGGGTACGGCGGCGGAAATTCTGGACGACAGCGTGCGACACGTTCTTTCCGCCAACAAGCTGAGCACCGCGCGGTGGTGCGCGGTGATCGAGACGGCTCACCAGTGCAACATCCGCAGCACATCCACCATGATGTATGGTCACGCCGAGACGCATGAACATTGGGTCAACCAGTTGTTGCTGTTACGCGAGATCCAGTCGCGCACCGGCGGGTTCACTGAGTTTGTGCCGCTGGGATTTATTCATGACAACACGCTGCTGTTCGCACAGGGACTGGCGCGGGCGGGCGCGACGCTGGAGGAGCACCTGAAGGTACATGCTCTGGCGCGCGTGGTGCTGGCAGGCTCCATCAATCACATTCAAGTTTCATGGGTGAAGCTGGGTCGTGAAGTGTCTCAACTTACGTTGCTGGCCGGCGCCGACGATTACGGCGGCACGCTCTTCGAAGAGAACATTTCGCGGCTGGCGGGTGCGACTGCGGGGCAGTACATCTCGACTTCGGAATTCCAGGAACGCATTCTCGAGTTGGGGCGCGTGCCCGCGCAACGCAATACGCTGTACACCAAATATGTGTATCCGGTTGGGAACCCCGCACAAGGTGCGCCGGGGACGAAGGCGCAAGTTGCGTGAATGAGTTGCGGCGTGGCGAGGCAGTGATGCAAGGGAACCTTTTCCTCAGCGGCTAAAGCCGAATTCAAACCAGCAGTGACGGCACGGCTGAAGAGGCTGCTGTCGGTTTTGGCTCAAAAAGTCACCCGCAAGTTGTTGAATCATCGTTGCACAGAATGCCGAGTTTACTTGCTTGAGTCATTTTTCAGCAGCCTCTGAAGCCGTGCCCCTTCAAAGAGCAGGCCGGAAAAGGCAAACCGGAAAAGCAAGCCGGAGCAGGGCAGAAAGAGCAAAGCATAGGTCCATCGGACATCAGGCATGATTGCGATCGTCGGGGGCACGGGACCAGAAGGGTCAGGGCTGGCGCTGCGATGGGTGCGCGCCGGCCAGTCGGTGATCATCGGCTCGCGCGATGCGGAGCGCGCCAAGGCCGCGGCGGCGCAGCTCGCGGAGAAGGTCGGGCCTCTGGGCAGCGTGGAAGCCGCGGACAACGCCACCGCCGTCAAGATGTCTGACATCGTGGTACTCACGGTGCCCTTTGCCGGGCAAGCCGATTTGCTGAAGCAGCTCAAGCCGTCGTTCCGGCAGGGCACAGTGCTGATTGACGCGACCGTTCCTTTGGCGGCTGCGGTTGGCGGACGGCCCACGCGCCTGCTCGGCGTGTGGCAAGGTTCGGCGGCCGAGCAGGCCGCCGAGATTGTTGGCAAGAACATCGCCGTCGCGGCCGCGTTTCATAGCCTGTCAGCATCCGTGCTCCAGGGTGATCAGCCGGTGGATTGCGACGTCATCGTGTGCAGCGACGATGACCGCGCGCGCGAGGTTGCGGCCGAACTGGCGACCAAGATTCCCGGGGTGCGCGCCATTGATGGCGGCAAACTGGAGAACGCGCGCATCGTGGAAGCCATGACCGCTCTGCTGATCACGCTCAACATCCGGCACAAGGTGCATGGCGCGGGATGGAGAGTGACGGGACTGGGAATCTGAAGGCAGCGGCTAGGGCTAGTCTAGAGCGTTTTCATAGATAGTGTAAACTGGTAGTGGCGATTCTCCGCTGCTTGTAGATGGAGAAAGTAACCCCGACGGCCGCCGATGAGATCGTCGCGGTTTCCCCATTCTTCAGTGTTCCGCTGTAGCGGATGAGATTGGGAACGGAGGAATTAGAGGTTTGTTGGCTTGAACCAATTGAAGCTAGAAGCAGACTTGAGAGGACCAGGGAGATACTCAAGAACCTGCGCATGGGGCGCTCCTTTCGTGCAGAGAAGCTCGGGAGCTAGATGCGGCTTGGCCGAGTTGTTTGGGATTCTCTTCCTCGCGCGAACGCGACAGGAGGTGGGAAAAAGTGCGGGAAGAGACAGCCCACAAAATTTCACTCCGGCTGCAGGTAATTTGTCAGTGACGTACGCTGCCTTGCGACGTGATGGACGGCAGTACCGAATAGAGCATTTCGAAGCCACATCCCTGGGTCGTCTCCCAAAATCGTGATGAAGGGCCGCTCGCCTAAGTTCATTCGCACGTCCAAGGCGTCTCCCGGCTGCTGGTCAGCAAGCGCTACCACCCTGCCAGACGATGTCACATCCAGGCTGTGACCTAGGTCACGCCGGGGAGAAGAAACTATTTGCTTGCAATGCCTTCGCAAGCGGGAGGGCATCCGTCACAGCAAGACGTGAGATAGATCACAGCAGGGGGGTGCGTCCAGAGACCACAATCGCAGCAGGGTAGAAGCGCAGCAACGCGCCGCCGTTGGAGGGAGCCATGTCGGACGATAAACGCGATGTTCTGGAGGTCTTGCGGTACGAACTCAACTTCCTTGAACAAGGGGGTTACGGAAATTGGTACAGCACGCCGTGGGGGCCTGCTTCCATCTTCCAGGATTCCCTCACCTGTCCCAACCATGGGGACCCCACCCGTCCGCATGCTTGCCATGAGTGCCTGCTGTACGATTTCGTGCCTGAGGAATACCGCACAGAAGACGTTCCCTGCCATCACATCCCTTTGAATCGGCAAGGGGTTACCGTCGCCACGCCGAATCAGACGGAAGAAGAACTGCGGGAGAACGTGAAGCACTGGCTGAAGCGCACGATCGCGCGGATCGAAGCCGATCGCGCCAAGCACAAGCCAGAGCTGGCGACTGAGAAGGCGGGATAGCGGGCCAGAACTCAGGATTCTCGATTCGGCTGTGTTCCGTCGAAATTTATCCACCACGGAGATGCGGAGCTTTTTGTTTCTAAGAAGTTTCCTCCGTGATCTGCGTGTCTCCGTGGTTCTTTGGCGGTGCCAGTCCCATTTCGGAACCAGCCCCAAGAAAGAATCCGTTCGCATGGAATTCTCCGGCCACTTTGCGGATAGAATGCGGCATCGGGCCAACGCCTGCCGGAGCCACGCCATGAGACGGAGTTTCGCCTCCCTCGACCCTCAGGAAGCCTTGCACGTTGCCATCTTCATCGAGGAACGCAATGCCGAGTTGTACCACCGCTTCGCGGAAATGTTTGTCGAGTTCCGCGATAGCGAATCGCTGGAGATCGCCAGCGTCTTCTGGGAGATGGCGGGCGAAGAAAAAAATCACAGCTCGCTCCTGCAAGGCAAGTACATGGAGGAATACGGCAGCTCGCGTTGCGCCCTGACGGAAGAAGACCTGATCGAGTGGATTGAAGTGCCAAAGTTGGAGGACGGGGACGTCTTCGCGGCAACTGGCGAAGGCAGCACAAGCAACGTGCGGGAGCGTGCCTTGCAGGTGGCGCTCAAAGCAGAATTAGCTGCGCAAAGCTACTACTCTGGCCTGGTGGAGAAAACGAAGGAGGGACAGCTGCGCCGGCTCTATCGTGAACTCGCCGAAATGGAAGACGGCCACGTGGACTACATTCAGCGCAAGCTCGTGCCTCACGCCAGCAACGACAAGAAGGCGAACTAGCTACTCTCTCCAAGTCCCGCCCTCGGTCTTTACGCGATCCGAGTTTGAATTCCTGTTCGCCACTCCAGGATGACTTGCGGCCATAGACGTCCTTCGACTCGGACCGAAGTCCTCGCTCCAGATAACAATCCATTGTGGGTGAAGAGCTAACGGCTGAATGCTGAGTGCTGACTACTTCCCTACGGCTTGCTCAAATCCTGCGGGAACGATTTGAATTCTACCTGCCGCTGACTGGGTTTGTCGTGATTGCTAGCGTCCGTCGTGTGCTGCACCAGCGTGCCCTTGATCACGCGATAATCTTCCTGTCCGGGCTGCTTGCCCGGAGTTGTGGTGATCACTCCGTTGAAGTCATACCAGACTCCGTGCACTGTCTTGGTATTGAACGACAGATGATCGCCCGCAAGGGTGGCCTTGTCGAAGAACTGGTCAATGAACTGGCCCTTGTCGCTGTCCGTATCGCCGTATCGCGAGACGTAACCGGAGACTTTGCCATCTTCCACGGTGAGCTGCACGAACTCGCCGTCGCGCAAGAAGGAATACATTCCGGAAGGATCGTCCGCGGGAGCCTTCGCGGTCTGTTGGGTCGGCGAGGCAAGCGACAGCGGTCGCGCCAGGCCGAACATCACAAACGACGCGACCGCCGCCGCCAACACCAGACATCTGCGGATCATGTTTGCTCTCCGTGAATCTTCACTGCGCGTTGTTGCAGGATAGCAGAAGGGAGTGACAGAAGCTGAACGACGCGTGACGGGAGACTCACGGTTTCCGCTATAATCCGAGTACTTGCTCCACGGTCGAGGATGATGTCGGACAGTACTGCACCCAGGCCCCAGCGCGATCCCTCAGGGCGAGATTCCGCCGCCCCAGAGGGCGCGAACTCGGCGTTCGCCGGGGACCCCGGACTTCCCCTGTTCGAACTGGAGCCTTGGCATCGAGTCTTCCTAAGCAACCTCGGCGACCTTCTTCTGCACCGCCAGCCGCCTCCGGTTGAAATCACGGCGCAGCCCGTTGCCTTGCGGCCAGGATACTTCATTCGCACCGGCATCGATGCTTACCGCTTCGCCGAGTCGTACGCCGGCCACGTTGCCTTCATTATCGTGGTCTACCTGCTGTGCACCCTGCCGTTTTTCAACCGCGCGCCCAAACTCCAGTCGCCGTTTGAGAACACCAAGGTCGAGTACTACCCGGTAAGCGAGTATCTGCCGCCTATCAATACCGCCAGCAAGGCGCCCGTGAAGCCGCGCAAAGGCGCGCCTAAGCTGGCGCGGCAGGAAATTCTCTCCGTCCCGCCGGAGCCAGACAACAATCACCAGACCATCGTCACGCCGCCCAAGGTCAAGCTGGATCACGACGTGAAGCTGCCAAACATTGTCGCCTGGACACCGGTGCCCTCGGCCCAGCCGATTGCCGCTTCAGCGCGTTCGGTTTCACAGTTAAAGGTGCCGCAGTTTGAAACGCAGGTTGTCGCGCCAACCGCTGACGTCTCACAGCTCAAGTCGAAGTTGCAACTGCCTACGCTGCCGCAGCCTTCCGTGGTCGAGCCTCCGCTGTCTCCCGACCAGTTGAAGCTGCAACGCGGACAGCTCAACATGGCGCAAATACAGCCGCAGGTGGCGGCTCCCAAGCTGCCGGTGCCGGTGCAGCGGGCCAGCGGAGTAGGTGACAGTGGAGCGAAGAACGTTCCACCGCCTCCTAACGTTCAGGACCTTCCCGCGTCGCAGGGACAGGGCCAATTGATCGCGTTGGGATTGAGTCCGGCTGACGTCCGCGGGCCGATTAGCGTGCCCAGCGGCAATCGTAGCGGAGAATTCCACGCCTCACCCGGCGGCAAAGCTGACGCACCGGGTACGCCCAACGTGGTCGGCACCGGCACCGATTCCAACGGTGGCAGCGGCAAGGGCGCCGGAAACGGTCTGCCTCCGGGCATCACCGTCGGCCCTGCTCCGCCGGGAGCTACTACTTCCGCCGTCGCCGGAACGCCCACCGCCAAGCCGCCCGCTTCGAATCCGGACTTGGAAGCTCGCAAACGCATGATCGCCGCTGCCATGAAGCCGTCGCTGCCCAGCATCCGTGACCGCCAACCTCCGTCGCCGCCTCCCACAGTGTCAGACGACCCCGATGCCAGCATCGAGAAGCGCGTCTTTGGCGCGAGACACTATTTTTCGCTTACTCTGAACATGCCCAACCTGACCTCGGCAACGGGAAGCTGGATCATTCGCTTTGCCGAGTTGAAGGAAAACACTGACAAAGGTTTGATCACCGCTCCGGTGGCCACTACAAAGGTTGATCCCGCCTATCCGCCCGAAGTCCTGCGCGACAAAGTGGAAGGCACAGTCACGCTGTATGCGGTGATCCGCGCCGACGGGTCCGTGGACGATATCAAAGTGCTCGACAGCCTGGACTCCCGCCTCGATGAGAACGCCGTGCGCGCGCTCGCGCGCTGGCACTTCCGCCCCGGCACAAAAAACGGCACACCCGTTGCGCTGGAAGCGGTGGTGCAGATTCCATTCCGCATGCGGCATTTGCAGTAGAAGCAATCAGCAAGCAGTGAAGCGCCGCTCTACCCGAGCTTGGCGGATACAGCAATTCGAAAATCGCTCTAGGCTAGCGAACCGCGGATCTACGCCACCAAGCACGACCCAAGGGGCTGGATGTGAGAGAACTATCCTCCCTCCAGCGGAGGGAAAAGTGTTTTCTCTTGACATCCCCTTTTATAGAACCCGTCTACTTACTTTTGTCGATGACAAACTCGACGGTGTCGAAGCCGCTCGGAGGGATCTTCAAGAACTGCGACTTGGGCTTAAACACATCTGTGGGAGTCACTGTGACTTCATAGAGTTGCACCTGAGGGTAACGCTGCAGACCGAGCACATCTATGTCCTTGGACGCGTCGACTGCCTTGACCTGCACAATCTCTCCACCATCCTGAGGTTGAAATTCGATATTGACAGTTCCCCCCAGCGGTTGGCGAAGCGGATTCAAGACCCTGATTCGAATGCAGATCCTGTCGTGTTTTCCAGGGAATCCCTTGGGCGATGGCGGAATCTGCTGAGGGTCGCCGCCGAACCCGGTCACCCGCCCCGAGACTTGTGCGATGTACCGCTGCAGGACGGGATGCCATCTGTTGGTGGCCGGGATCTGATCGATCTTCCACTTGGAGACCGCCAGAATGCTCTCCTCCGGCGTGAGCAGCACGCTGGCAGTGCTCACCGGAATGTTGATCTGGAAAGCGCCGACAACATAGCGCCAGTTCGGCAACGCCCGCGCCGCCGCGTCTTTCGGCTCGAACTTGAGCCGGTTCGCGATCCTGCGCACCACGATCCGGAACTGCTGGTCCCTCTTCACCGTCGACGGCAGATCGACGGTAAGCAGGCCGGCAAAGTTCTGGCCACTCCCGGCGGGGATGGGGATGTAGGTGATGCTGCCGGTGATGCACTGGATGGTGTTGTTGTCCTGTTTGCTCAGGAGCCTCGTACTGTAGAACCTCTGCGCCAGGGCGAGAACTTCGTCGGCAGTTACCTGCGGCCAATAGATCGAGGCGACGGAGCCGGCAGGCGTGTTGCCCCACTCGATCATCAGCTCATCGGGCAACTGATTCGACAACACCGTAAGGGTGTCGGTGGGACGCAGATCGAAGGGTGCGGGGATGCGGTGTGACTCCGGCGCTCCCGGGTTGTCCGAGGGCACCCAGGCGAGATTGCGCTGTCCCAGTTTATCGGAGGTCGCCGCATTCGCGCCGCCCGGTATGGGGTCCGGGTCGTAGGCGATCTCCGCCACTAGGCAGGCGTGGTTCGTCATGAGAATCGCCGGTATCGAGAGGACCTCAGCCGATGTCCACGGCCCATTGGGAGTCGAGGCGGTCGCCGGGTTCAGCGGAAACCGGGGGGTCGGCTGGTTGATGTCCAGATAGCAGCCGAAATAGGCATAGACCTCGTCACCGGGGCCCGGAGCGGGGGCAAGCGGACTGGGGATAGTCTGCACGTTGTGCGCGTCCGTTTGCCTGGTCGTCGCCTCAGAGGTCGAATCGATTCTTGAGTCGGCGAAGAACGGGATCGTCGCCGACATATCGCTGCTCGGAAAGCCGAGGAGCGGGATGAGCGTGCCGGCAATGTTATTGCCTCCGGCATCCGTCTGAGGGAGGCTGCGGAAGGTCGTGCCCGGTTGGAAATCGGTATCCGGTGACGAGCTGATGAACAGCCGGAAGAAGGTACGAACGTTGTTCGCCGTGTCTCCCCGCAAATGGACCCTCGCCAGCCCGAAATTGAACACAGCGTTGCCACTCGTGTCGTTCTGGTGCAACTCGAGGGCGGACTGATCCTCATCGGCGGAGATCCCGCTGAAGGGCGTGTTGGCTGTAGCCGGATTCGTGAAACTCGTGTTCAGCTCGTCGATCAGTGCCTTGATGTAGGTGTTTGGATCCGACGTATAAGCTGTCGTCGAAAAAGCAAGTGGAATCTTGCTCCCCGGGAGGGTGGCCGGGGTGACCTGAAAGACCCGCATATCGTTACTAAGCCACCAGGTCTCGCCCGCGGTCATAAAGGGATCAGCCTGCAGCACCAGCTCGATCTCCGCGGCGGCGCTGCTCTCGCTTAAAGTGGGATAGTCCCCAGTGGCAGTGATGGAGACTGATGCCGAGATTGTAAAGTCTTGAAATCCTGGGCTCGCCGGGATGCCGTTGAATGCATCCAGGCTCGCAAACTGAATATTAAACGGGAACGTGATGCGCTGGATGGTTAGGAAGTTCGTCGGATCTTCCAGTTGAACGCCGGTCGTGGTGTCAAACGGCAGAGTTACACCGGGCCGGGCGGGGAATGTACCCGAAAATGACGGTTTAATTGGAGGGCTGTTGAGATTGCCGCTGTTCAGGCCGAGCTCATCAGGCACAAAACCGTCAAGCACCACATAGAGGGCGTCGCTGAAAACCGCAGGGACTCCTAGCGCATTCACCTCATCCTTGCCGAAAGTGCTGCGGTCCAGGATAAGGGAGCATGCGGGAAGCAACGATGGCAGCGGATTCGTCTCGCCGGAGACGCAGGTTGTGACCCCGTTGCTGTTCATGTCGTCCCACTTGCTGTACATGAGCTGCACGTTCCAGGTGTTCGGCCCCACCGTGATGCTGCCCGTCTGCCCGTTGCAGATGTCCCCGTCCTCGTGTGGGCTTACGCTCACCGCGTTAAGGGGACGGCACCAGGACTCGGTTCTTGTGTCCGTGGTAGTAAACGCGACATTCGGGTTGGTGATCATCTCCGAAAACTCGTGGGAAGTTACCTGAGTCTGGCGCGCTTCCCGTGCCTGGGCGAGATGCAGCGAGCAACCGGCGTCGCCGAAAATACAGGTGGTAGTGAGGCAGGTGTCGGTGAGGCCGGGGATTATGCCGTAGTAGCACGGGTTCCCAGCGGTCGTGGTGAAGTGGGAATGATAGCCGAAGTTGCCGTTAGCCTCGCATATCTGCTCATCCACCACGACTTGGTTGTCGTCCAGATAAATGAGGAAGACGATCGAACTGTTTGCGGTAGGCTCAGGGATTGTGTTGCTGTTGATCGCGTTCTGGAGCGCAGTCTGAAAATCAGAGTCGTTCAGGCTGTTGGCAGCGTCGGCGATGAAGACCGAATTCACCAGTGTCCCGGTGGAGCCGCACCCGTATTGCGAGAGGATGTTCATATAGGTGCTATGGAGAAGATCGGTGAGGAACTGCTGTAGGCGGGTGGCGCGGCTCTGGTTGGCGGCACTGGTCCAGTCGCCTAGAAAGATCGCGTAGAGCTGCGGGTTGTGTATCACGGGGCCACCGCGGTAGAGAAAGTCCGGGTCGGTGCCCGGGCCGCTGCCGGACAATGGGCCGCCGCCCAGGGGGACACGCTTTTTCTGAATCTGGGCGGGAACGATTCCAGGCCGCGACGGCTTAGTCACAGGAGGAACGGCGCGTGCACTGACTTGGCCGGGTTTCATTTCTGAATCTCCTTATCTCGAAGTTCTTCTCTTGCGAGTCCCCGCTCAGCCCCACTGGAGGTGAAGCCATCTCTCAACATGGAATTAAAGAAGAGGGGTATCTATTTCACTCAGGTACCCCCAATGGGTTGTGGTTTCAGGGCCAGTCTGCCGGTGCGGACCGGATGATCGCCTTGTAAGTTGTTGGCTCCACGGCGACAGCTTGCTGGACAAGACGGTAGAACAGCTTTCCCCGGCTGTGCGACTTGCGCCGGTTGAACCGGAAGGTAAACTCGTCCAGATAGCCATCCAAATGCTCGATGCTCACCGCTCCCTGATGTGTGCCCAGTAGCCATCGTTTTAACAGCGACACCACGCGATGCACGCGCGGCAACAGCTCCGAAGGGGATTTCTGCTGTCCGCGCAGAAACGTGAGCCGATGAATGTAGCCGCGCCCTTGCAATGGCTCATATCCCAACCACCCGTCGGTGTGGACCACGCTGCCGGGTTCAACCGACTCTTGCACGAAGGAAATGAGGCTGTGGGCCGAAGCGTTCGGAATGCGCCGCATCCGAATTCGCCCAATCCCTTTGCCGTCCTCCTCTGCCGCCACCACAATCAACGCCTTGCTCTCGGTCTGCCGACCGCGCATACCCTCTTCCAGCCCACCCAGATAGGTTTCGTCCGCCTCCACGCTTCCCGAGAGTCGTTCCCGCCCGGGTCTTACCATGGCTCGCCGCAGTTTGTGCAAACACACCCAAGCCGTCTGGTAGCTTCCCAAGCCCAGAACCCGCTGGAGTCCCAGGGCGCTGATCCCATTCTTCTGACTCGTCATCCACCACATCGCCCGGAACCAAACCGTCAGGGGCGTCCGGGTGCCCTGAAAAATTGTTCCCGCCGTTACCGAAACCTGATGTCCGCAGCGGGCACACTGCCAGCGCCCGGATCGCAATGGCCAAGTTTTGCTCTCGCCGCAGCGTAGGCACTTGCATCCCGCCGGCCATCGCAGGCGGAACAGATACTCCCGGCACGCTTCCTCGCTGCTAAATCGAACTTCGAGCTCCGCCAGAGTCCGCGGATAATCCTCCACCACCCGTTCCATGGGCCACCACACTACCTGTAGTGGTCACCTGAGTCAAATGGATACCCCTCTTAAAGAATTCTGATCGCCTACGGCTCAGCCGTCTGTGCGGTTGCGCACATAGGGCGCAGAATTTGCTGAAAATTCTAAATGACTTGCGGTAGACTGACCGCCCCTTGAGAGACGACGGAGGGTGCTGGGACGGGTTCTATAAAAGGGGATGTCAAGAGAAAACACTTTTCCCTCCGCTGGAGGGAGGATAGTTCTCTCACATCCAGCCCCTTTGGTTGAGCTTGGTGGCGGAGATCCAGTTCTCTAGTCGTTTTCACGTCCACGCTACGACGTTGTTCGGTTGCTGAAGCTACACAAGCCTGGCGGTGGCAATGTGCCAACCATGGTTCTGGGTCCGAAATTGTTCTGAGCCTGGAAGTAACCCGTGGGCCACACGCCCCATTTGGGATAGTCGGGGAAGCCATTGCCAGGGACTTCGAACTGATAGACGTAGTAGGTGCCCATGGCATCAGGGCTGGTAGAAACAGGGATGCAAACGGCGTACGGAGAAGTGAACACATTCTGGAAGAGCAACCAGCGATGCGCAACCCTGTCCCATTGCACGATGGGGTCGCCGGAGTCGTGGAGAGCGCACGACGAACCGGGCAGGCCCGACACCCAAAGGGCGTTGCCATCCATGGCTCCAGTTAGCGCGTTACCGCTTTTGTCGAATACCACCCAGGAGAGATTCACCCACTCGATAAGCTGAATGTCGCCAAGCGCCATGTTCGTGTCCGGGGGCGCGAACCCTACACTGAAGTTGGGGAAGCCGTTGCCGACTCCAAGAACGTCGATACCGATCGAGTAATTCACTAAGCCCGCGGTACGGCTCTGTTCCACGGGGTCGATAAGGGAAGCAGCCGGACGCTTTGGAATGCGATGTACAGGGTTTGCCTCATGAAATCCGTATTGCGGTGTGGTTGGCAGCTTGGCCAAGATCCTCAGGGGCGCCGAAATGCCCGAGGCAACGGGGTAGTTGACTATCGGCTTGGAAGAGTTGTCCTGCGCGGCAAGCGGCACACTAAAGAACAACATGAGGATGCCCATGACTGGCGTGGATATGTGGAGAATTTTCCTCGTTATCATCCCCATCCTCCTTTTTGCACATCTTACTCTTGATTTGGCTGCTTGCTTCAGCGACCAAGGGCGGGCTTCATGGCCCAATCAATGCGCTGCTTCACGGGGCACACCAACCTCGAAAGATCGCATTCGCTGTTAGGGCCGCACCAGACCGGCGAAAAAGGTCCGCCTCGTTGTGGGTGACTGGCTGGAACTGCACTGCGTTAGCTGTTCCCGTTTTCCCGGGTCTTCTTCTTGATCTCGATATTCAGGCGCTTGATCTTCTGGTTCAGGGTGGACAGGGGAATGCGGAAGCGGTCGGCGGCTTCGGTCTGGTTCCAGCCACATTTTTCCAGCATATCGGTGATGACGCGGCGCTCGCAGTCTTCGATGATTTCGAACAGCGAGGCGTCAGGGCGGTGCTCCATCATGGCGAACTTGCTGCCACGGCCGATGACATTTTCCGGCAACAGGTCCACGGAGAGGTTCGGTCCGGTCGCCAATACTACCGCTCGCTCGATCACGTTTTCCAATTCGCGCACGTTGCCCGGCCAGTCGTACTCCAGCAGCGGACGCAGCGCTTCGGGAGTCAGACGCAGGGGCAGCCGCTCGTTCTCTTTGGCAAACTTCGCGATGAAATATTCCACCAGCATTGGAATGTCGTTCTTGCGCTGGCGCAACGGAGGCAGGTCAATGGTGATTACGTTGAGGCGATAGTACAGGTCATCGCGAAACTTCCCGTCCTTCACCTGTTGCTGGAGATTGACATTGGTGGCGGCGATAATGCGTACGTCCACTTGTATCTCGTTGATCCCGCCCAGGTGCATGAACTTGCGGTCCTGCAGCACACGCAGGATCTTGGCCTGCGTCTCCAGGTTCATGGTGCCAATCTCATCGAGGAACAGCGTCCCGCGATCGGCCACCTCGAACAGGCCCTTCTTGCTGGCGATGGCGCTGGTGAACGCACCCTTGACGTGGCCAAAGAGCGTGGACTCCAGCAGATCCGCCGGCATTGAACCCGTGTTCACCGGGACGAACGCGCGGTCGCGCCGCGTCGAGTTCATGTGGATAGCTTTAGCGATAAGCTCTTTGCCGGTGCCGCTTTCGCCTTGCAGCAACACCGTGGAGCGGCTGGGCGCCACCTGCGCCACCAGGTCGAAGATGCGCAGCATGGGCTCGCTCTTGCCAATGATGTGCTCGAAGTTGTAGCGCTGCTTAAGGGCGCGCTTCAGTTGGATGACTTCTTCTTCGGCGCGGCGCCGGCCAACTGCGGTGCGTACGTCGGCCAGTAGCTTCTCGTTGTCCCAGGGTTTCTGGATGAAGTTGCTGGCCCCGGCCTGCATGGCGTTCACCGCGTTCTCAACCGTGCCATAGGCCGTGATCATGATGACCGGCAGGTCGGAATCGCGCTCGCGGATATCGTGCAGAATTTCAATGCCATTGCGTTCGGGCAGGGCGAAATCCAGTAGCACCAGGTCGAAGGGATGCTCCGCAATGCGGGCCAGTCCCTCCATTCCGTCGTTCGCTATCTCCACGGCATAGCCTTCAAACTCCAGTAGAGTTTGCAGCGACTCACGGATGGCGGCTTCGTCATCGACGATCAGCACGGAGCCGGCGGACGTGAAATCCTCGCGTCCGGTGGCCATGCGACCGACTGCTGCTTCAGGCATTGACCACCTTCCTCAACATGGGAAACTCCATGATGAATGTCGTGCCTTGACCGGGCGTGCTGGCGACACGAATCTTGCCCGCATGTTCCTGGATAATGCCGTAGGTCACCGACAATCCCAACCCTGTGCCGCCGCTGTGTCCCGTCTTGGGTTGTTTGTTCTTGGTGGTGAAGAAGGGATCGTAGATGCGATGGATATGCTCCTGCGCGATTCCTGTGCCCGTATCCGATACCTTCACCTGCACGTGATGGCCGTTGGAGGTGCTGATCACTAGCGTGCCACCCGCGGGCATCGCGTCTTTAGCATTCAGGAACAAATTGAGAAAGACCTGCTGCAACTTTCCCGTGTTCCCGTAAATCGGCGGCAACTCCGGTTGGAGTTCTGGTTGCACCTTGATGCGCGCAGTCTTGAACTGATGATCAAGCAGAGTCAACGTGTCCTGGATAACGCGATTCAAGTCCACGTTGCTGAACTCGGTGCTCGAGGTTCGCGAGAAGTTCAGCAGGCTGTTCACGATTTCCGAAGCGCGGAAAGTCTGCCGCGTGATCTTGTCCAGCAAGCCGGACTGCTTCTCGTCGCCATGGACCTGCTTGGCCAGCATCTGCGCATAAGACGAGATCACAGCCAGAGGAGTATTTACCTCGTGCGCGACACCGGCTGCGAGCAGTCCAATGGAGGAGAGCTTCTCGGCCTGCGAGAGCTGCGATTCCAACTCGATCCGCTCGGTGATATCGTCCACGATGATCAGGCGGCCAATGACGCTGAAGTCTTTGGTAACGAGCGGGGCGATAGCGATATTGGCGATCCGCGCGTCGCCCGCAGTGTTGCCCAGGCGGAACTTGTAGAGGTTGTGAATGCCCGGAGTCTGGCGCACGCGGTAATACTCTTCCAGAAACGCGGGAGACAGTACTTCGCTGAGAGGACGCCCCAGCGCTTCCAAGCGCGGAAGGGCATACATCACTTCCATCTGCGAATTCCACGACTCGATACGGTCTTCCAGGTCGACCGCGAGCACGCCCACACTGATGGATTCCACAATGTTTTCGTTGAACTCTTTCAGGCGCTCGTACTGTCCGGCTTTCTGCTCCAGAGACTTGTACAGCCGCGCGTTCTGCACCGCGATGCCGATGTATCCAGCGAGCGTTTCCAGCAACTGCACATCTTCGCTGGACAGGAAATCGCCTTCTGAGGTCTTGCCCAGGCCCAGCACCGCGATCATGCGATTCATCACCGTGCAGGGAATGTAGTAGTTCAGCTCCAGCCGGCGGATGGTGTCGCGCGCGCTGCGAGTCTCCCGCACTGCCTGGTTGGTGTTGTCGAAGAACAAGTGGCCCAATTCCCACTCTGGCCGCTCGACGTGGAGGAAGTCAAAGTCGAGGCCGCTGGTGTTCGAAATACCGTATGACTTCGCGAGCGAGAACTGATCCGGCTGCTCCGGATCGGAAAGGAAGATCGCGAGCCGGTCTACCAGTAAAGTGCGAGACAAGCGGTCCACGATCGAGGTCAGCATCTTGTCGAGATCGGTTTCTGAGTTCAGATCGCGGCCAAATTCGGTCAATGTCTTCCGGTAATCGTAGCGTTTGCGGTAGAAGAACTTGTCCAGGTAATCCTGTACCCAGTTCTTGAACGGATCGAACAGCAACGCGGTTACTGCGATGGCGGCCACCAACCCGATGGGCCCGACGCTGGGGAATCTTTGATGAAAGAGCTCCGACGCGATGCCCACAGCCGCGAAATAGGCTCCTGTAATCGCGCCCGCGGCGATGGTGTAGGCCATGCCCCGCTTAAAGATGAGGTCTACGTCCATCAAGCGGTAGCGGAAGATGGCATAGCCGAAGGTGAGTGGCAAAAAGACCAGCGACAACACTGAGATCTTCATTCCCAATGTCGGAGGACTTCCCGCCAGGTACGGGATCACGTAGAACAATGTAAAGGGCGCGACAGCAAGAATGGTTCCGCGCGTTACCCACTTCATCTGCTGCCGCAGAATGGCGGATTCGGCGTGACGATAGCTGTGCCACAGCACCCCCGCCGACAACAGGAAATAAGCGGCCAGATACGACATCTGCACCCGGTCAAGGTTCCAGCGCAGGACCTCGCTCGGTTGCAGCAGTTCGAGGGAACAGATGTGCGCGGCCAGCAGAATCGCGCCCGGGACGTACACTGCCGAAATCAGCCACGGACGGCGGCTCACCAGGCTCTTGCGTTCCGGGAACGTGAGTGAGAAGTGCAGGAACAAAGCTGGCTGTAACAGCCATGCCACCACGTTGGCCCAGTAAATGATCCAGTCGAAATCGTTAAGCTTTCCGGTGTAGTGGAAGGAGTAAAAGATGAACGAGACCAGACAGAAAACGTAGAAATGGGTGCTCTTGGGTGCGGTCCAACGCCTCAGCAGGACGTAGATGCCGATGCCCAGGTATACGAGTGCGATTAGCCGTAATCCGCCGTACAGGGAACGGTCGGCTGGTGCCAAAATCAGCGGCGCTTCCAGGTTGACGCCTTGGCGCGTAAGCGAGTAGGTAGCTTTGGACCACACTCCTGCGCGATAGAGTTGCCGCTCCAGGCTGCCGACGTTGGTTACGTCCCGCCCGTCTACCGCTACCAGGTGGTCGCCCAGCTTGATGCCGGCCTTCTCGCCGGGACCGTCGATGTCCACCCGGGCGGCCCGCAGGTGGCTACCGTCTTCCACCCACCAAACGCCATCGGAGGGGGCAGAAAACTCATTTTCCTTCTGGAAATTGATCCACGCGAAGACGACCGCCGCCACGCTCAGAAGCGCGAGGATAACGGCAAAAAAACGCGTTTGTAGATCTCGGGCCATCGGGGCAGGTGGCTGACGGGTACGACGTACCTGTGGGCTCACACCCAGAGGTGCATCATTACTGTGCAACTTCGATGCCACGCTAGCAATCACTGGCTGTCCGATAACCCTCAGCTAATGAATAGCTTCCCAAATTATAGATCAGCAAAAGCGTTAGATGTATTATTTTTGGAATGTGCCTCCGAAATTCAGGATGGCCACAAGTTACTAAGGGACATGTACCTTAGGGCACGGTAACCCTGCTCGCCCATCAGAGTGAGGCGGATCTGCGCTGACAACCCATCGTCAGCCGCTTTTGCGAAACGGGGGGAGCTCTAAGTCGTGAACCTATGAGGGAACAGTATGGCGACCGCTTGGAGCAGCAATGTTCATAAATAACCAAGCGCTTTTGAGCCGTCCCGGTGGTAATCTCGGTGGCAACTTCGCCAATGCAATTCCGTGCGAAGACCAGTGCCAAAGGAGGATTCATGCCGTCACATTCGGTGTCATCCGGCCGTAAAACAAATTCGACTCAACAAGACAGTGGTCTAGCGCGCTTTGGGCTGGCTTTGGCAACTTGGAGCGAACGCTGGTTTCCCGATCCTTTGGTCTTTGCGCTGGCAGGAATCGTCATTGTTTTCATCTTCGGCTTGTTCCTCCATGAGTCCGCAGGCAAGCTCGCCATTCAAGGCGCTAAGAATTTCTGGACGCTGGTTCCGTTCACCATGCAGATGGTGATGATCATCATTGGCGGATACGTTGTCGCCACAACACCGATGGTGAACCGTATCATCCGTGCATTGGCGGGAATTCCCAAGACCGGACGCGGCGCGATCGCGATGATCGCACTGTTCTCCATGGCAACCTCACTAATCTCATGGGGGCTCAGCCTGATTTTCAGCGGGCTACTAGCGCGCGAACTGGCGCGCCATGTGAAAGGCATGGATTATCGTGCCGCCGGAGCGGCTGCGTACCTCGGACTTGGGGCAGTGTGGGCGCTCGGACTGTCTTCCTCAGCCGCCATGATGATGGCCACCAAAGGTTCCATACCTCCTGCCCTGTTCGCAATTTCCGGCCTGATCCCGCTCCGGCAATCACTTTTCCTGTGGCAAAGCATCGCGATGGCAGTCGTCCTGATCGTGGTTTCGGTGGCGGTCGCCTACTTCTCCGCGCCTTCGCCGGGGAATGCGAAGACCGCCGTTGACTTCGGCATCGAGTATGAATCGGTCGATCGTGCGCTTGAGAAAAGGACCAAGCCTGGAGAATGGTTGGAGTACAGTCCTTTGCTGACCGTGTTTGTGTCAGCACTGATCATTTGGTATCTGATCGACTTCTTCCGCACTGCGCCACAGGGCGCGCTGGCTGCATTGGACCTGAACACCTACAACCTGATGTTCATCACCGCTGGACTGCTTCTGCATTGGAGGCCCAAACGGTTTGTCCGTGCGGTCGCCGAATCGGTTCCGGCCACAGGTGGAGTACTGATCCAGTTTCCGTTCTACGCGGTTATTTTTGGCATGATCGTTGGCACCGGAATCTCCACTTGGCTGGCCGAACTGTTTGCGCGCATCAGCACGCAGGCGACCTATCCGCTGCTGGTAGCGCTGTACTCGGCAATTCTCGGGACCTTCGTTCCTTCCGGCGGGAGTAAGTGGGTCATTGAAGCGCCTTACATTCTGCAGGCGGCAAACCTGCACCACGTGCATCTCGGCTGGGTGGTGCAGATTTACAACGCGGCGGAAGCCCTGCCGAACCTTGTGAATCCGTTTTGGATGCTGCCGCTGCTCGGTATTCTCAAGCTAAAGGCACGCGATCTGGTTGGCTATAGCGTGCTGCAAATGATCGTGCACATCCCCATCGTGTTTTTCATGTGCTGGTTGTTTGCGCGCTATCTCCCGTACCTTCCACCGATGAAGTGAAGGACGACCCAGAGGGATGAAAATTCACCGCAGAGGCACGGAGATCACAGAGAAGGTAGAAAACAAAACTCCGTGTCATCGGTGTCTCCGCGGTGAATGATTTTCGTCGGAGCGAACCCGTTCCGCTTTCCTCCACGCGGTAAGATATTTGACACAACGTTCCTGGGGGAGCCCTCCATGCAGAAGTGCCAATCCTGCGGCGCGGAGACGCCGCAGGCAACTCCGTTCTGCGCCGCTTGCGGAAACCCGACCGCTTACGAAGCCGCAGGACAGAACGGGCCTGACACTCCGACGTTGTCTCAGCCGAAACGGCCCACTCCCCGGAAGCCTATATCCCGGCCATCCTCCCATTACCGCAACGAGGGTCGCTTTGCCCCCGGTGCTCTAGTTGCAGGTCGCTACCGAATCATCGCATTGCTCGGCCGGGGCGGCATGGGCGAGGTGTACCGGGCTGACGATCTCAGCCTGGGCCAGCAAATCGCGCTCAAGTTCCTGCCGGAGTTTGCCAAGAGTGAGGAGACCCTGGAGCGCTTCCGCAACGAAGTGCGTATCGCGCGTCGCATCTCCCATCCCAACGTTTGTCGTGTGTTCGATATCGGTGAGGCCGATGACCTGATCTTCTTCACCATGGAGTACATCGATGGAGAGGACCTGGGTTCACTGCTTCGCCGCATCGGACGTTTGCCCGGGGACAAGGCTGCCGAAATTGCTCGCAAGATTTGCGCCGGAGTCGCCGCCGCGCATGACAAGGGAGTGCTTCACCGCGACTTGAAGCCCGCCAACGTAATGCTCGATGACCGCGGAGAAGTTTTGATCACCGACTTCGGCTTGGCGGGGATCGCGCACGAGATAGACGATATACGCAGCGGTACGCCCGCCTACATGGCTCCCGAACAGTTAGCTGGCGAAGAAGTCACCGTTAAGAGCGACATCTATTCTCTTGGTCTTCTTCTATATGAAGTGTTCACGGGCAAAGCGGCGTTCGATGGCAGGACGCTGGAAGAGATTGTTCGCGTCCGTCGCGATCGTACCCCGGGCCGGCCTTCTGCGTTGGTGAAGGATCTTGACCCGGCCGTCGAGCATGTGATTCTGCACTGCCTCGAAGCGGATCCCGCGGCCAGACCGGTTTCGGCGCTGGCCGTGGCAGCGGCCTTGCCCGGCGGAGATCCGCTGGCCGCGGCGCTGGCCGCCGGGGAGACCCCGTCCCCGCAAATGGTGGCTGCTGCGGGAGAGACGACCGGACTCAAAATTCCGCTTGCCCTGGGAGCACTGAGCGTCGCCATTCTAGGGCTGCTTGCCTTCTACCTCTTGGCTGCAAGGGCAAGTGGTATCGCCAGGATCAATGTCCCCTATTCGGCGGAGATTCTTAACCAGAAAGCTCGCGACATCGTGCAACAGTTGGGATATACCGTGCCGCCCGCCGACAGTGCCGACGGATTCCGCTACAACGATGCCTACCTCGAGTATCTGCATGACAATCCGAAACTCCGTTCGAGTTGGGATGCTGCGCTTAGAGGCCAGCCGCCGGCCCTGATCTACTGGCTGCGCGAAAGTCCGTCGGAGATGGTCGCCACCGAGGTGAAGGACAGCTCGCTGGTTCCCGGTATCGTGGATCGTGACGACCCTCCGCCAACGCTGTCGGGCATGGTCCAGATTTCCCTCGACTCGCAAGGCAGGCTGTACCACCTGGAAGCGATGCCGCCTGAGAAGGAAAGTAGCTCCGCTCCCTTCGCGCCTTTCAATTGGAATGTGCTGTTCCAGTCGGCCGGCCTGAATCAGGCGCAGTTCCAATCAGCCACATCGACTTGGAATTCGTTGGCCGCTTCTGACGCTCGCGCCGCGTGGACAGGTACGTGGCCGGGAACGACCTACCCCTTGCGCGTCGAAGCGGCCGCCTATCGTGGCAAGCCGGTTTATTTTGCGCTGATTGGAGACTGGACTGAACCGAAGCGAATGGATATCTCGAATCAGTCTTTCACCATGAAGGTGATGACCGTTGTTCTCTCCGTTCTCGCTCTGCTCTTGCTATTGGTTGCGGTTGTGATTGCGCGTCGCAATTGGGTGCGGGAGAAAGCCGATGTCCAGGGAGCGTGGCGGCTGGGCATCGTTATCTTTTCACTCCAGATGGTGCTGTGGCTTTTTCAGGCGCATTTTGTCCCTTCTATCTCCTCACTCGGACTGTTCGTGCTGGCCGCGAGCGGAGGACTTTTCATTACCGCGGTTACCTGCGCGCTATACCTGGCCATCGAACCTTTCATCCGCCGTCACTGGCCGCACGCCATCATCTCCTGGAGTCGCCTTATGGCGGGACAGGTACGCGACCCTCTGGTCGGGAGAGATACTCTCTACGGCGTGCTTCTGGGTGTGAGCTGGGCGCTCATCTTCTCCATCTTCTATCTTCTGCGCATGCGAGCGGGCGATGCGCCGGCATTGGGTACCACGGATTATCTGCTGGGAGCGCGCCATGTCATCGGCTCCTGGCTGTGGCATCTCGCGGTTTCGGTGCAGGGAATCCTGCTTTTCTTTTTTGTGATGTTCGTATTACGTGTCATTCTGCGAAAGCCCTGGCTCGCTGCTCTGGCCTTTGTCGCCGTATGGACAGCCATCAAGGCAGTCGGAAGTCACCACGTGTTGATTGACGTGACCACGTTCGCCGCCATTTATGCTATCGCCGCTTTTGTGGTGCTGCGCTTCGGATTCATCGCGCTGGGCATTGGCATGTTCACGGTTGATTTGCTGCTGAATATACCAATTACTACCAATCTCTCGAGCTGGTATATGGGCGGCTCTCTGTTTGTACTGCTGACTGTAGTCGGTTTAGCGGTTTGGGGATGCTACACGTCGCTTGCCGGCCAGAAGATCTGGAAGGAAAACCTGTTCGAATGACGGAAGTCAGGAGGGGCCTCAATTACTTGCCGAACACGTTTGGCGCTCCTAGTTGAGATCGCCAAGTATTCTCTGTTGTTCCGTGCGGCCTCTCTTGAGGATTGTGCATCAGAGTGTAACAGGCACCGTCCTGGATGCGACTGTCAGAAGAGCAGCAGGATTCGGACATTATTTTCTTGACACATGTCGGTGCAAAGGGCTGAAATCTATCTAGACACTTCGTTTACCGGGGACGGGTTGGAGGCGAAAGCCGCGATCCCGTGGGGACTGAGACAAGCGAGACCGCTTGGTCGCTACACTGGACAAGTATCGTGAAGTAGGCCAAGACAGTTCTTGACCGAGAACACAGGTTCACGATAAAACTTTTGCGAACAAATGGAGGAATGACCATGCCCGTATGGTGGATTCTGTTCATCAAGAATTTCTGGTTCGGACGTGATGCGCTGTATCACGTACCGAGCCACGGCGTAGCGTTGTTGCATCACGCAGTCAACATTGCACATCGGCTCGCCTGCTAACAGGGAATACTGCAGCCTAGGAGATGTGGTGTGGTGTGGCGCCTGGGCGCGCCGTACCGCCGTAGGCAGCGATCGTCGCGCTGCACTGAAGCGATGAACTGCGCGCGTTGGGCCAAGATTTCAGGCCCAAGTGTCCGAAAGCTGCGCCTACCGTAAGCGACACGAAGATAAAAAGCCCACCAGCAAACCAGACTACACTAGTACACCGCCGCTGGCATGGTGGTGGTTGAGGATGCCGGCGCAAGGAACTCAGCCGCCCTTGCCGCCCGGTTTCCGTCGTTTTCTCCAAACCCGCCCATCGCTGTCCAGTCAAAGGCAATCGCAGTTGCAGCATGATTGAGACAGGTAGCCCAGCCATTGTTCTCGTAGTAAGGCGTGTTACCTGCATTATTGACGCTCATAAAGCCATTCTGCAGCAGGCACCCAGAGTTCGTGATACCGTCAAGTGTGTTGAAGTCAACTCCCACGGTCGTTACTACCAGGCTGGTACCTACTGTCGGGGTAATCGTAAGGGTGTCGAGCGGGGTTATGCCTGTCTTATAGCCAGTGTTGGTTACGTTGTTGGTTGTAAATGGCGTCGTGTTGGCGCCCATCACGTCAATCCACATGTGCGTGTCGTCGCTAGCCGCCGTCTGGTTCATTGTAGCTGGCACGGTCATAGCAAGCGATGGCGTAGCGTTGGCAGCGTAGTA
Organism: uncultured Acidobacteriaceae bacterium; assembly: GCA_963794545.1. Classification (GTDB taxonomy): domain Bacteria; phylum Acidobacteriota; class Terriglobia; order Terriglobales; family Acidobacteriaceae; genus Bog-257. The sequence goes on along the minus strand of CAWCEH010000002.1, from coordinate 1,016,845 downwards.
CATGATTGTGGACGTACCGTTGCTCACCACCGCGCCCGTGTTTGCCCATGTGTTGCCGGGAGAGCTGGTGATGGAAGTAATGTAGTCTCCGCCTCCCGCTTGAAATGCGTCGATAATAAGATTCCCTTTGGTCGGGAACTGCATCGTCTGTGGCGACAGGGACCCGTGCTGGAAGGTTTCACTCTGGATTCCCCTGATGTGCATCCTTGCTGGGGGCCCGTTGCCCGCTGCCGATGACTTAAAGGCCATCGCCGCCGAGAACCAGCGAACGCCGGGGTCGGTTTCGAACATAGTGGGGTTGATTGCAGAGGTTGAATTGTAAGTCCCGTATTGGCCGCCTTCGCCTGTAGATAATGCCGCTGCCCATAACCCCCAGGTGATATTAGCTTGCGATCCCGCCGTCATCGAGGCTGTAGGAGTCGCGATCTCATTGAACATGTGTTGCAGGATGAAGTCACCGCTGCTCGAAGGCGTGATGCTACCTGCGGTGACTGTGGTTCCACTCTGATCGGCATTACAGGAACTAGTATCCAGCGCGCTCGACAAAGCGATGTTCTTGACCTCAGCAGCGGTAGCGCCAAAGAATACCGCGGTGCCAGCGGCGTGGCTCACAGTCATCACGCGGGTGCCAGAGGCAATGTTAGTAGCGTAGTAGCAAGCCTCGGTGTAACCGTTACCAGTGCAGGTCGGCCCAAGAGTATAGGTGTTGCTTCCGTCGTCGGTGACGCTCCAGTCGGTGCCAGTCGTGTACCAGAAGCAAAGCGCTGACAGGTTGCCGGATTGTGTCGGGCCCGGATAATTTACCGTGATGCTAGCTCCCGCTCCAAACGGTTGGCCGACGTTGGAAAGATTTGGCGTCTGTACCCACTGCACGATGTTAGGTATGCCACCTAAACCGCCGTCCGGGCTAAAGGTCACAGTCTCAGTCAACTGCACCCAGCTGGAGCCGTCTGCCGCGTCCCTGGGGCCGTCATAGTGGATGGTAGTTGTGCCCTCTCCCATGGTTCCCGTCGGGCAGCCGCTGGTCGCACAGTTCTCCACGAACAACTCCAGCACAATACGGTCGCCGGTTGAGAAAGCCGTCGAAGTCACAAAGCCGCTGGCTGTTGTCGTGTTAAGCCAGTTGTGGGCCGTCGTGTTACTGGTGCTCAATTCAGTGGCCATCTCGCCCAGCATGATTGCTGAACCTTGCGATTCGCCGCTGTACTTGTAGAGGCGACAACGAAAGGCTGCGTGGGTGGTAGCGGCCTTCTCGCCACCGTAGACGTTGCAGGTCACATCGCCAGAAAGCGTGAAGCCAGCAGCCAGGGGCTCGCTTATCCAGCTTAAAGGTGTGCCGTTGCTAGTCCTGGCCATCTGGACATCGGTGCCACCCCTTGTAGTAGCTGTCACCCCAGTTACAGCAGTAATGTTAGGGGGCCCGAGGGACAAGTCCATCGCCTTGTAGCCAGCGATGGAGGAAGGAGAATCGTGGAGACGTAGCTTCGTCGTTGCCCAGATGGGTAGGCAAGACAGAAGCATTACCAGTGTCAGCACCTGTTGCATGTTAATTGGCCTGTACCGTCAGCAAACGGGGAATTGTCACTACGGCCTGATATGCGTTGATGGCTGAAGCCGCCGTACCGCTGACGGCTACCTTGATGATTACACTGCTTCCAGCAACACAATTGTTGCTACCGGTCATGCGCGTGAACTGGCCATTCCTGGCCCAAGTGCGACTAGCCGCAGCCATCGTCTGGGGAGCGAAAGCGGGTTCCGCGACGAAGGCAGGGTCGTCTGTGGTCGAACCATTCATCTGGCTGCACGCGCTGGATACCGTCCAGATGACCGTGCCAGAAGAGTTCGCCCCGGAGCCGTAGTAGATGGAGATGTAGGGCTGGGTGGCCGTATCCCAGTCCGCCGGCAACTCCAACATAAACTGTGCCACCGCTCCAGTAACCGGGATCGCCTGCAATGCTCCGCCCAGGTTGCTGGATCCCGCACGGCAGGCTGCAGTAAAGTTGGAGGCCGCGTTACTCCACCCTGCACCTGCTGTACCTGCAATGCAGTTCGCGGCAGGGATGATCTTGGTGTCGGGGAAGTCGATGTAAGCCGGCACTGTTCCGCTTCCCCCGGAAACGAAAACCTGCCTGGCTCTTCCCACCGCTGTCGATTGCAGAGCTCCTGTCGTCGAAGTCCCGCCGACAACTGGAGCGTAGGCAGCAAAGGAAGTAGCTCCTGATCCGCCGTTTGGCACCGTTAGCACCGATCCACCAGCGGTTCCCATCTTTCCCGTGGCGTCCACGAATACAGCCGAACCGCCGCTCGTAGTCGAACCGTAGATACCCGCCACGTAAGCCGCCGTCTGGTTAGCTGGGTCGCCGATGCGCATAACCCCGTTGTCGCTCGCCACTCCCTGGTTCGCGATATACACATCGTTGCTGGCCGCCGCTCCGGCCGAAACACCAGCGTTGTACCCCAGAAAGGTGTTTTGGACGCCCGTGACGACGGATGGTCCGGCATTCATCCCCACAAAGGTATTGCGGCTGCCGGTGGCATTCTGGAAACCCGCCAACGTTCCGATGAAGGTATTTTGGACGGAGGCGGTGTTGTAGCCAGCCCATGCGCCGGAGAAGGTGTTGAACGATCCCCTGGTGTTGTTCCTGCCAGCATGTTCGCCAGTGAAGGTGTTGTAGACACCGGAGGTGTTGCCGAGGCCAGCCTGGTAACCGACGAAGGTGTTCCTGTTGCCGGTGGTGTTGCTGTAGCCAGCCTGGTAGCCGGAGAAGACGTTGTATTGTCCAGATCCAGCAACATTGCTCGTGCCTGCTCCCAGCCCGAGAAATAGGTTGTCATCAGCCGAGTTGCCAATGCTAAGCACGTTGCTAGCGCCAATTTGATACGCGCTACTGGTGCTGGCAAGATCGAGATTCCCGTTAACGTCCACCCTGCCCGCTGTTAACTGAGACAGCAGAGAGTCGCCCAAGGTACATCCGTCAGGCGTCCAGAGGGGAATGAAATTCAGTGTGCCACCACCTCCAATCGTGGCACAGGGAGCAGACCTCTTGGGCTTACCCGAAGCGGTCTTGCCCTTCGTTGTCGAGGTACCGCCCGCACTTCCGGCGTTGCTCAGTGCGTTCAAGGCGGATCCGTTGGAGCCATTCGACGAGGTGTCCGTTGGTGCAGCCTTGACGAAAGCTGATGCGGGCAGTCCGCCGAGCGTTTCGGCCTCGGCCGCTTTCATCGCATAAGGGACGCTGACCAATAACACGCGAGTTTGCTCCGCTTGACCTTGCACTTGCACGCCCAGCCAGCGCTGTTCCTGTTGCGAGAACAGATCGGCTGGCAGTCCTGTAGCTGTGGTGCTCCCCAGCAGTACGCCGTAGTTGCCACTAGCGTCGGGTGTGACGTTCTGCGTCTCCATCCAGATGGGCGCGCCGCCGTCCTGCTGCTTGTAGATGGCGAAGGCGACGCCGACTGTCGTGGACGGAATGGACGCTGTGCCCTGCGCGTCCTTCAGGGTTCCGCCATAGCGGATGAGATTGGGTACGGTGGTGGTTGCCGCCTGTTGGGCTGAGCTAGTGGAAACGAACAACACGGTGGCGAGAGCGAGAACGACGGTAATGCTGGTGCGGCGCATGGAGCGCTCCTTTCAGGCAGGCGACAAGAGCTTGTGGAGAGTAGAAGGGCGATGGGTATATCGCATCAAACGTTCAGACTCCGTATTTGACGGCGGACACTGGAAGCCCCGAGTATGCTGCGGCGCAGACTGATCCTTTGGTGCCGATCCTCATAGCGCACCGTGACACGCTGGCGAGATTCACCTGGGCACCCGTGGTTTACGGTGAACTGCCCGAGAACCTGGCCTGGGCGGTGGTAGGCAGGCACGCGAGCATCAAGAGCCCAAGGCAAAGTTCTTTGCCTTTTTTACCTAAGCCTAAAAAAGTCATGTTTTGGTCTAGGGCGTGTTTTAACACTAATTCGTGATTTCGTGACACTCTGCCGTGCATGGAAATTACCGAAACGCAGTGTCAGCGTGTTGCCTCCAGTCTGCCGCGCCAGCGGGGCAACGTAAAGCTCGACAACCTGCAACTGCTGAACGCGCTGCTTTATGTCGCCGAGCACGGTTGCAACTGGCGGGGCCTTCCCAAGCGCTTCGGAAATTAGCATACCATCTATACCTGCATGAACCGCTGGTCCAAGAGCGGGGTGCTGGATTACGTCTTCGAGCAGTTGCAACGCGAGCAAATCGTACGCATCCGTATCGAGGCGGTGAGCCTGGATTCGACCACGGTCAAAGTTCATCCCGGCGGTACTGGCGCGTCAAGAAAACGGACCGCAAGCCATCGGCAAGTCGCGGGGCGGATGGACCACCAAGATTCATATGGTTGCCGCAAGTGCTCGAACGGCCATAACCCTCGCCCTCTCCCCGGGACAGGCCTCCGACATCATCGACGGTCCAACCGCTGGGCGGGGCAAGTACCACCTGTCCCTTCCTGGGCTCTGTCTTAACCAGCGCGATCTGGTGGAGGCTAGCCTCGTCCGCAAGCCGGGAGTTGATCTTGGTCTGTTTGACGAACTTGCATACTAGGTGTCCGCCCATGCCGCCCAAGTTGAATCGCCGCCGGGCCATGGCAGTTCTGAGCAGGATCGACGAGATCCTGGTCTGGGAGGCACAGCACGAGAACGAGCGCGATACCAAGTTCGTGGAACTTGGCAAGTACCTCTGCGAAGTACGGGCCGGCCAGTATTGGCGGCTGGAGAACCTGAAGTCGTTCGATGAGTTCCTGGAGCGGCGGTTCCCAGAGTCCAGAAGAAAAGCCTACTACCTGATGTCGATCCACGAACATCTTCCACCCCAGCTGAGGAGAGAGCTGAAACAGGTGGGATGGAGCAAGGGGCTGGAGTTGGCCAATCTGGCGCGCCACCAGGGTCAGCGCTTTGAAAGCAACCTGGCTGCACAAAGCCCGACAGAAGCCCAAAGCGGAGTTCCAGCGGGAAGTGGAGAAGGAGCTGATGTTCGAGGACAGAGAGCCGTCGGAGCTGATCTATTTCAAGGTCTATGAGAGCCAGATCCCGGTTATGGAACAGGCGATCGAGACCGCGGCTTTGATGCTCGGGTCGGACAAGTCCCGGGGCTACTGCCTGGAGATGATCTGCGCGGACTTCCTCGCCCAAACGCATCGACGTGATTGGGAACCGATCCAACATTGTTATCGTGCTCGTGTACAGCGCCGGCTATCGCATTGTCGAGTTACCCACGACTTGGCGCGGCAGAGCCCAGGGCGAGTCGCAATTCAAGATATGGGCGTGCCTGCCGCAGTATTCGAGTGGTGTTTCCATCCTTATCGTCCCAAGCGCAGTTCCGCACAATGAAGTATGAAGATTGGGAAGTGCATGCCTTCAGAGCGTGTCGTGTGTGAGAAACCAACGAGTCGCTTCGGATTCTCTGTTAGAACGCAAGTCTGTTTCTTCTCGGAGAGGTGCCGGAGAGCCTTCTTTTTTCATCGAGCCAGGACCGCGACCGGCGTACACGACCACGTTCTCGCATAGGGCTGGTCGTGGCGAACCATGCCTCCAATGGCATACAGGACACCCCCGACTTTGCACTTGACCAAAGCGTGAAATCATGCCACTATAAGCCTCCGATAAAAATGTGATCGATGGAGTCGCTCTGCGCTTTGAAGAGTGAAGGGCTAGATTTACCCGTTTGAGGACGTCGCTGAGTTAAATCAGATTCGCTTAGGGAATTCTGGGCTGCGTAATTGACTTCGCCGACACACCTCGCTAAGTGAGGAAGGCGAAGCTTTGTCTTCTTTCTTTGTTTTGGCCTGAATCTTCTTGGACCATCGCTTAGCCGGCCACGCTTGCTCATGACTCAAGTGGTGTCAAGCCGCTATTTTGATTGGCCGAACTCCGCTCACGGTCAATTACGGTCTGCGATCGGATCGTTACCCGGAGCCACAGTCGAATCATTGCCGAGACCCCCGCCACTTGAATTAACGATCGAGTTTGATCACGGCTAGGAATATTTTGGGATGAGAATTGCGATCGTGGGAGCTCCGGACGGGAAGCTGGGTTCTGTTTGCGGAGCTTATCAACCGTCGGCTGCGATCACGTACCACACTCCAGCCACGGTGGAAGAAATTTCCCGGGCCGGCCATAGAGGCGAGTTTTGTTTAATTCGCCTGCTCCGTTCATGAACTCATTCTGCGTTCTGCTTGTTATCTAGTTGAAACACATGAATTGGATGATAGTGCATAGCTTTTGCCTGCAACCGATTGGTGTCGTGAGAGCCTCCGAGGAGTTCCGGTCATGATTCTACGCCTCCGATATTATCGTTTTTTCATCCGGCTGTGCTGTTATCCGTTACCATTGTTTGCCTTTATGATTGGTGCCTACATACGCTCCCTCTCGGACAAACTGGGAGCCACCTCATTTGCATACGACCGATCGTTCTATGCGGCGGTACTAGTCTTCACGAGCGTAGCGTGGATTATTGCGGTGGAGCACTATCAGTTGTGCAGTATCGACGAGTTCTTCCGGGAGCATACGGGTATAAGGAAGGCTGCAACGGCGTGCATGGCCACCTCCGTATTTCAGCTCGGTTTCCTTTTTTTCTATCGCGGCCACGATCTATCGCGCATCTTTTTTATAGCCGCCGCAATCGCGCTGTTGGCTGGCACCGTATTGACCCGAACCGTGTTCCGCCTTTTATTGTGGGACGCCGACCGACCCCGCCGTCCACTTTCCGTCTTGATAGTAGGCTCCGATTCTTACGCGGCTCACATCGCGAGTCAGTTGGCAAGTGTTTCTCTGGCTCCAGCTGAGATCGTAGGGTATATCCGGTTGCCGGGACAGGAGGTTGCAGTCAGCGATGCTCCCGTCTTCGAATTAGAGAGGCTTGCGGAGCGCATGAGCTTGCGGGTAGACGATGTAGTGATAGCTCTTCCTGCGGATCGGCTCCCCGCTCTGTCAACCGTCGTCCGTTCGCTCCAGGTATTGTGCGCTCCAATTCACTTCGTAGTTGATACCGGCGATATTCCCTTGGTTAGGGAGAGGCTCTTTCAATTCGGCCCGCTGTATCTTTTCGATCTCGGAACTGCACCGGCAGAATCCCTGTACTACGGCTTGTCGAAGCGTGCTTTCGATGTGGTTTTTTCATCTTTTGCCGTTATTTTGACCGGCCCTCTCATGCTAGCGCTCGCCTTGCTGATCAAGCTCTCTTCACGCGGGCCCGTCTTGTTTCGGCAGGAGCGTGTCGGACTCAATGGAAAACTCTTCGTTATGTATAAGCTTCGTACGATGAAGGTAGAACACGCTTCGACGAGCGATACGATGTGGACAGTGCAAGACGATCCGCGACGCACTCTCATCGGTTCGTTCTTGAGAAAGACTAGCCTGGATGAACTGCCCCAGTTCTTCAACGTTCTAAAAGGGAACATGAGCGTTGTGGGACCTCGCCCGGAGCGCCCCTACTTTGTCAATGAGTTCTTGAAAGAGATTTCTCATTACAATACGCGCCATCGCCTGAAGGTTGGCATTACCGGCTGGGCGCAGGTAAATGGATGGAGAGGCGACACGTCGATTCACAAGCGTGTTGAATGTGATCTTTATTACTTGCAGAATTGGAGTTTCTGGTTTGACATCCGCATCATCTGCCTCACCCTGTGGTTCGGTATATTCGGCAGAAATGCATACTAACAGCCTTCCGTCCGCCGCCAGGCGGCTAGCATAGACCTGTCATTGCATCCTCGTTAACCAGACACGCAAGTCCTCAGTTTTAGTCTAGTTCACTGTGCCAGGATCAAGCCCGCTTCTTTGAGGCGGTAGTCACCGAGAGATGCGGAGGGTGACCATGAAGGTGCTGATTACGGGCGGGGCTGGCTTCATCGGGTCGCATCTTGCCGAGCGACATCTCAACATGGGCGATGCTGTTTGCATCGTCGATGACCTCTCCACCGGATCGATCGCCAATATCCAGCATCTCAAGATTCATCCTGAGTTTACCTACCACATTGACAGCGTCACCAACACGCACTTGATGGCCGAACTCGTGGACCTCTGCGATGTCGTTTATCATCTGGCCGCCGCAGTTGGCGTGCGCCTGATCGTAGATAGTCCCGTGCGCACCATCGAAACCAACATTCGCGGCACCGAAATCGTACTGGCCTTGGCGGAGACCAAGCGGAAGCGCGTACTCATCACCTCCACATCCGAGGTCTACGGCAAGGGGGATCGGGTCCCGTTTCGCGAAGATCATGACCTGGTGATGGGACCGCCCAACAAGGGCCGCTGGAGTTATGCCTGCTCGAAGGCCATCGATGAGTTTCTCGCCATCGCGTACTGGAAGGAGAAGAAAGTCCCCACGGTAATTGCGCGCTTGTTCAACACCGTAGGTCCGCGACAGACCGGCCGTTATGGCATGGTGATCCCCAACCTGGTGGTCCAGGCCTTGACCGGAAGGGACATCACGGTCTTCGGGGATGGCGCCCAGAGCCGTTGCTTCACCCACGTCAACGATACGGTGGATGCCCTGGTCGGCATAGCAGCTCATCCCGATGCTAACGGCGAAGTGTTTAACGTGGGCAGCGATCACGAAATCACCATCATCGACTTGGCGACCCACATCAAGCGCATGACCGGTTCTGATTCGAAGATTGTTTTCGTTTCCTACGGCAAGGCCTATGAAGAGGGCTTCGAAGATGTCCGGCGGCGTGTTCCGGATGTTAGCAAGCTGACCAGGCTTATTGGCTATCGTCCGCGTCTGTCTCTGGATGAAACGCTACAGGGTATCATCGCAGACCAGCGTGCCCGGTTGCGAGAGCACGGAGTGGCTGCCGCTGCTCGCTAGCCGTTCGAAGGGAGTGGGGCTTCATGAGCCCGGCAGTCTGCGGAGGCGGTTGGCATGACCAGTAGCAAGATATACTCGGGGACTCAGTAACGATGGGCGACTGGGCATCTGTAGCTCGGTCAGCAACAGCCAAGCTGGACATGATCATCACGTACCTATTCAGCGGCGGTACTTGACCCAGCAATGACCTGGTTGCTTGACGATAAGATTCTGTTGCCCTAATCTTTGGGCACGGAGAATCACACCCCAAGTTAAAAGGTTGCCGCGCACTATTCCAGCAGCAGTGCGAGTTGGTTTAGAGATGATAGAGGTGCGTCAGCACTGGCGTTCGTTTGACGCGGAGAATCACTTGAATGAGTAAATACGTTTCCCAAAATCGTTCTGTCGTCGCTGCGATTCTATGGTGTTGCCTCTTAGCCGTGACTGCGTGCGCACAAAGTGCGGATCAGAGTCCGCAATATTCCCAAAACCAGCAAAATGCCCAGAACGCATCTGCGACAGCGAGCAGCCAAAGTTCGGCAGGCTCACCCGGATCGACCGGCACAGAAACCAGTGTCAACCAGACAAACGTCGCCATCCGCAACTTCTTGCAGAACCGTCCGGAGGTGATGGAACAACTCAAGCTTCTGTTGGTGCAGCGCTTGCGTGCGGAAGGAAGCCTCGTAGACGAGCAGACCGTTTCTGAGCAGCAGGTCTATGATCGCATGCAGAATGATCCGGCCTTCCGCGCAGAAGCCGTCCGATCGCTGATTCAGTTGGGATATATTTCCGAGGACGACGCACGGACGTTGATGGGCACGCAGGCGAACGCACAGGTAGCTGAAGAACTCGCGGGCGGGACGGCGGGGTCTCGCGCGGGTGAAAAACCGACGCGGCTCGTCCCGCAGGCGGAACAACGATATGATGATTCTGCGCTGAACCCCAAGACTGTACCTAGAACCAATCCGTATCCCAGTCTCCCTTCGGCACGGGATTTGTATACCCAGTTCCCGGAACAGTCCAAGCCGCTGAAGCGATTCGGATCGGACATCTTTCGTCCGGATATCGTCGGTATGAGCGAATTCCCCATGGATCTACCTGCAGGTGCGGACTACGTCCTGGGTCCGGGTGACACCGTTACGATCAACATTTGGGGAGGTGTTTCCCAGAGAATCAGTCGGCCGGTCGATCGCGAAGGCCGGATCTCGCTTCCTGACGCCGGACCGGTCGTGGTTTCCGGTTTGACGCTCGCACAGGCGCAAAAGGTTGTACAAGCCGCGTTGGTGCCGCAGTACCACGATGTGCGTGTGGATTTGTCGGTGACTCGTTTGCACACGGTCAGAGTTTACGTGGTCGGCAATGTACAGCGTCCCGGCGCTTACGACATCAGCTCGCTCTCCACTCCGCTCAATGCGTTGTATGTTGCTGGAGGACCGACCTCGACTGGCTCTTTGCGCGTGGTGAAGCATTATCGCGGAGACCAACTTGTGAGTGAGATGGATCTCTACGATCTGCTGATCGGCGGAGTGAGAAAGTCTATCGAGCATTTGGAGCCGGGGGATACGATTCTCGTCCCCCCAGTGGGACCGCTGGTAGCAGTCTCGGGAATGGTGAAGCGTCCCGCTATTTACGAACTGAAAGGCGAAACGCAACTCACCGACGTACTTGAAATGGCCGGTGGCGTATCGGTTGCGGCGGCCTTGGGCGAGATCAAGGTAGAACGTATCGATGCCCACGAAAAACGAGTCATTCTGAATGTGAAACTCGCGCCGGGAGCAGAACAAAAGGCGCTGCGCGCGATGACGGGACCATTCCAGGTGCAGGATGGAGACCGCGTCTCGATCGCTTCTATTCTCCCTTACAGCGACAAGACGGTATACCTCCAGGGGCACGTATACCGTCCAGGCACGTATCCATTCAAAGAAGGGATGAAGGTTACGGACCTGATCCATTCCTACCAAGACGTTTTGCCCGAACCGGCCAACCACGCCGAAATCATTCGCATGCAACCTCCTGACTTCCGCCCGCAGACCATCGACATTGACTTGGCAAGCGCATTGGCGGGGGATGAGACGACTACCCTGCAGCAGTTCGACACTGTCTGGATCTTTGGGCGATATGAGATCGACGCTCCCAAAGTCACGATTTATGGCGAAGTGCTTCGTCCCGGGGAGTATCCCATGAGCAGCGGTATGACCGCTGCCGCTCTGGTGAAAATGGCAGGCGGCTTCCGCAGAAGTGCGTTTACAGAGACTGCGGACCTTGCCAGTTACGAAATGCAAAACGGCGTGCAAGTGGTCACCAACCAACAGGCGATCAGGATCAGTGCGGCGCTGGGCGGAGATACTTCAGCCGATGTGCGTCTCAAGCCGGGCGACACGCTCACCATTTTGCAGATTCCCGGATGGAACGATATTGGACGGTCGGCCACCGTCAAGGGTGAAGTCAAGTTTCCCGGATCCTATGGGATCAATGAAGGCGAGCGCCTGAGCTCGTTATTGAAGCAAGTAGGTGGCTTCCGCAGTACAGCATATCCTGCGGGCACAGTGATGGAACGGGTTGAGGTCCGTCAGTTGGAGGAGAAGGGAAGACAGGAGCTGATTCGGCGCATTGAGGCTTCCACTGCGACTGTGCATTTCTCTCCTAACAGCACCGGCCAGGATCAGGCCGCAATCTTGCAGTCACTGCAGCAGCAGCAGACGCAAACCCTCAACCGGCTGCGCGCCGAACCTGCGGTGGGACGCCTGGTGATCAACGTCACCAGCAACATCTCGGAGTGGGAAAACACTACTGCGGACATTTTTCTGCGCGCGGGAGACGTCATTACAATTCCCCGGAAGCCAAGTTTCGTGCTGGCCTATGGAGAGGTCTACAACCCTACCGCCCTCACTTACGAACCGGGCAGAACTGCGGAATGGTACTTGGCGCAGGCCGGTGGTCCCACGGAATTGGCCCTGAAGAAGGCGATCTATGTGATCAGAGCAAACGGGTCCGTGGTCTCGTCGCAAGGAAGCGGGTGGTTCAAGGGGAGTGTTCTAAATACCAAGCTGCGACCGGGAGACATCCTGGTAGTTCCCGAAAAGGCCCTGGGTGGATCGTCAGCTTGGAAGACTACTCTGGAAACGGCACAACTGCTTGCCAGTCTTGCCGTTGCGGCCGGCGTTGCGGTGCACTTCTAGATGGTCCTGAGCTCGGCACGCAGCCTTCTCGTGGCTGGTCTGATAATACGGCCCGCTTTCGTTACCGGCTACATGGAAGCACAGTCCTCTCCCCCAGCAAGTTCCACTTGACGACCAGGTGTCAAAATCGGGACAGGACCAGTGTGCTGTCCTGCAAGCGATGCAGCAGCATCAGATGCAGACTTTGGCCCGATTGAAGAGCGGGCCTGTGACAGGTCGGCTGATTCTGCACTACCAGGGATATTTCGAAGTGCGAGAACATCCCGGCCGTTATCAACCTACGCGCTGCGGCCGTGGCCAAGTTGTAGCTTGGGGTTCGAGCGTCGAAACATTCTTGCCGTAACAAGTTAGTTTGACAAGATGGGGCTGTTGTCCTGATCAATGAGGCTTGCTGCCAGATTTAGAATGTGCATTCATCCTTTGTTGGCTTGGTTTCTCCTTCTCGCTGTCGTAAACGGGTTCGCGCAAGGTGTCGACGGGTCTTCTTCAAGCGCCCAGGACCGCAAAAGTGCCCCGTCAGGTTATGCCGTGACTTCCGACCCGAACTCTGGTGAAGCTAGCGTACGCCTAATGCAATTATTGCGGAGTAGGCCTGAATTGGCCGTGGTACTTAAGAGTTATCTGGCCCAGGAGCTGCGGATAGAAGGCGCCGAAGTCGGCGAAAAGTCCATAACAAATCAAATGCTGTACGACCGCATCCAGACAGATCCACAATTCGCGAAGGCTGCTTCGCAATGGCTGGTCGCCCTTGCCGCAGAAGCGTCAAGCACTTTGCAGGCGCCGCCCTCCGCAGCGGGATCGCAGAATCACAATTCTAAAGGCTCCATTGTGGCGGAGCAGCCACGTCCGAAGTCTCCAACTGCCTCCACTCTCGGACCTCAGCACACCACTGGATCTGCAAGAAATGCGGCAGTCGCTGAGCAGCCAAGTCCCGGGTCGCCGACAGGATCCACTCGCATGAAGGAGACCGAGCCAGTAACGGCGCAAGCGGATTCACCTGGGGAGAGAAGCGTCGCCATTCAGCCTGCGACGGTGGGACTTAATACCGAAGGAGCCGCCGCGAGTCTACGCTCCCTCCCCAAGGACTTATTGGTTGATCAAAAAGCCTTCTGGACGCTGCCCTTTCATTTACGGGCCCAAGATCTCACTTTCATCGTACCGGCGACCTTTGGGAGTGCGCTTCTAGTTGGCAGTGATACGGCGATAGAGGCCCATTTGCCAACGTCGCCAAACACCGTCAAAATGGCTGCTAATGCATCGACCGCCGGAATGGCCGCTCTTGTTGGCACCGGGGGAGGGCTCTTCTTGGTTGGGCAAATGACTCACGATGAGCACAAGCGTGAGACGGGGCTTCTGATGGGTGAGGCCGCGATAGACGCCTATGCTGCCTCCACCGCCATTCAATACATCACGCAACGGGAGCGTCCATTCACTGGCAATGGTCGCGGGCAATTTTTCGATGGAGGCAATTCTTTTCCCTCGAATACGGCGGCGGTGAGTTGGGCGGCGGCCGCTGTGCTATCGCATGAATACCCCGGCACGCTCACGAAACTAATGGCTTACGGAGTTGCAGCTGGAGTAAGCGCTGGCCGAGTCATAGGAGAGAAGCACTGGACCTCTGACGCGGTCCTCGGCAGCGCTCTCGGCTGGTATATGGGGCGACAGATTTACCAGGCGCGATCCGCTGGCCCACAAATTGACGCCTCAAATTGGGGCACCTTCGAAAAGCCTGAGGACGAAGGGCGCAATCCGAGTTACATGGGATCAACCTTTGTGCCTCTCGACAGTTGGGTATATCCAGCCCTCGATCGCCTGGAAGCGTTGGGATACTTGCCGAAGTTTGTGCAGGCGATTCGTCCCCTAACGCGTATTGAGTGTGCGCGGTTGACCCTGCAGGCCCAGGAGAACGTTGGCTATCCCGAAGTCACCAGCGAGTCCTCCAACGTAGTGGGCGAGTTGCGCAAGGAGTTCGCGATTGAACTGGCGAACCTGGAGGGCGCCTCCAACGTTGGCATGCAGTTGGAATCGGCGTATGTGCGAGCTACGGAAATCATAGGCATGCCGTTGCGCGATAGCTTTCACTTCGCCCAGACCCTTTATAACGACTATGGCCGTCCTTACGGTCAGGGGTTCAATGGCATCGTGGGAGCGTCGATGCGTTCCGAGGCGGGGCCGATCGCGTTCTATGTGCGGGGGGAGTACCAGCACTCAGCCTCGATCGCACCCTACAGTTCTGCAACAGCGCAGGCCATCGCCAATGCGGACCAGCTTCCACTGAATTCCGTTCCTACGTTTTTTACTACTAACCAGTTCAATACGATTGAAGCATACGCCGCTCTAAACATCGCTAACTGGGAGATGTCGTTTGGCCAGCAGAGCCTCTCGTGGGGGCCTGATGCCGGTGGCTCGCTCATGCTTTCAAATAACGCTGAAGCGATCCCTATGTTACGCGTCGGCCGTATTACTCCCTTCCAGCTTCCGGGTCCCTTGAGTTGGCTGGGCATGATTCGCAATAATCTCTTCGTCGGAAGAGTTGGCGGCTATTACTACCTTCGCGGACCCTATCCTCAGTTTCCCTTGGTTGGGAACGGATACCGAACCGTCAATCCCCAACCCTACATGTGGGGCGACAAGCTTGCCTTGAAAATGACACCGAATTTCGAGATTGGTGTCACCCTTACCGTAATGTTCGCGGGAGAAGGAAGGCCAGCAACCCTAGCCACCTGGCTGCATACGTGGTCAACTCACGGTAATGCTCAGCCCGTCGATCCCGGAAAGCGCTTTAATGGCTTCAACTTTTCTTATCGGCTTCCCGGCCTCCGCAACTGGATGACGATTTACGCCGATGGCATGGCCAATGACGAACCCAATCCGATTGCTTACCCGCTGCAGTCGGCGTGGAATCCTGGCTTATATTTTCCGCAACTCCCCAAGCTACCAAACCTTGACCTGAGGGTTGAGGGGATCTACACCAACATCCCTAGCTATCCCGGAAAGGGACCCTATTACTTTAACGAACATTATGCCGACGGATACCGCACCTACGGTGAGATTATCGGTAGCTGGATTGGCCGGATGGGCGATGGGATACAGGCTTGGAGCACTTACTGGTTCTCCGCTCAGAATAAGATCCAGTTGAGTTATCGCAGACAGTACAATGACCCAATATTCTTGGGTGGCGGCGGACTGACTGATGTTGCAGCAACCGTGGATTGGCTTTTCAAGCCTGAAATCCAGATTTCACCAATGGTGCAGTACGAACACTTCAACTTCCCTTTGGTGAGCTCTACGCCTAAAACCAATGTCGCTCTCGGACTACAAGTGACGTTCTGGCCGGCTCACAGTCCAGTAAAAAGCAGGCTCAATCAAGCCAAGGCAGCGACCCCTTAGGGGGCAGCACGGCACAAGGCTTCTTTGGAATGGCCGATAAAATTCGCATTGGCAGGCATTATTGTGAATGAATCCTCAGCGTTTGAGCTGCAAAGGTCGGCAGCTCCATCGAGTCACGAACTTGACGTTATACAGCCACAGAGCCCCGCCGAGAGGGTACTGTCTTTGCTGGACCTTATCGGACAGAACCGTCGCACCCTGCTCACGCTGGTAATTACAGGGCTGGTGCTTTCGGTTGCCATAACGTTCTCGATTCCCAAACGATATGAAGCCGTAACCCGACTGATGCCGCCCGATCAGTCCAACATGAATGCCGCGATGCTCGGAGCCCTAACCGCGCAAGCAGGCAACGCAATTGGAGCGATAGCGGGCGATGCGCTCGGGCTGCGAACCGGTGGGGCGACTATGGTGGGGATACTAGGGAGCACGACCATCCAAGACGACCTCATCGACCAATTCGACCTGCGCAAGGTCTATTCAGAAAAACGCTACAACGACACGCGCAGGGTCCTCGAGAAGCGGACGATCATTTCGGAAGATAAAAAGAGCGGCATCATCACGATTTCCGTAGAGGATTCGAGTCCTCAGAGAGCAGCCAAGTTAGCTCGAGCGTACGTGGACGACCTTAACAACCGTATTTCTCAACTGACAACTTCCTCAGCGCATCGTGAGCGGGTTTTTCTTGAGGAGCGCTTGCAATCCATCAAGCAGGAACTCGATGCAGCGACACTGCAGTTGAGCCGCTTCTCCAGCAAGAACAGGACATTCGATCCGCAGATTCAGGGTAAAGCCATGATGGAGGCTGCCTCTAACCTGCAGGGGCAACTTATCGCGGCGGAAACCGATCTGAAAGGCTTGGAGCAGAGCTACGGCCCCGAGAACTCTCGGGTGCGAGCGGCTTCAGCTCGAGTCGCTGAATTGCGCCGCAAGCTACGGGGCATGAGCGGAGATACCGACGGCACCCCCGACGCTGCCACAACTGGAAGCGGCGAACTCTATCCCTCCCTTGAACAGCTGCCACTGCTCGGAAATACGTATTACGACCTTGCCCGTCGGGCCAGGATTGACGAGGCTGTCTATGAAGTCCTGACAAAGCAGTACGAACTGGCAAAGGTTGAGGAAGCAAAAGAAATTCCCTCGATCAAAGTGTTGGATGAGCCGATCGTGCCCGAAAGCAAGTCCTGGCCCCCACGACTTTTAATTATCGTGTTCGGAACACTTGTCTCTCTTGTGCTGGCATGGCTATGGATTCTAGCCAAAGCTGGTTATGAAAGGCTGGACTCCGATGATCCGCGCCGGTTGCTGGTGAATCGGTTGATCGGCCCAAGGTTTCGCCGTTCACTCGATACTGCGCTCAGATTCCGTATTGCCGATCATCACGGGTAACCAGAAACGATTTCGGCAACCTACTCCAAGATCGTACTATGAGAAGATTTGACACTCCCAATTCGTAATATGCCGGAGCGCCTGAGCAGAAGCGCGCTCCCAACCAGGGACAGTGCTACTGCCGGAAAAAAGACCACGGGACGGGAAGCGGGAGTCAGCTTACCGCCCATCGAAACCGCTCCGGCAAGCCAAAGCGGGACGGTGCATAAGAGGGGAACCATGACACCGGAAAGGATATATTTCCGCCTGGAGAATCGGATTTCCGGGTAGGTGCGCGGCATGCTGTAGAAAACATGCGCCGCGATGCTGAAAACTGATCCAATCAGCGTTCCCAATGCGACCCCGATAGCACCCATCATCGCTCCCAGTATGACGCTTGCCACCAGATTGCTGATCCCCTCAGTCAACGGACTGATTTTAATTAATCGTTGTTGTCCCGCAGAGATAAGAACAATGGCATAAGGAAGTCCGACAAGCCGTATAACATTCGCCACTAATAGGACCACTAGGATTGGTTGTCCAGTGTGCACATATTGCTGACCGATCCAGACTTTCAGAATTGGCGCAGCATAAATCAGTGGTGGGATGCCTGTGAATATCAGCAAAACAACTGCGACTTGCGTGGAGATTATGACCAGCCGACCCAACTCCTCTGGATTTCGACGAGCGTGCAGCGCAGCCGCATGGGGCATCATGACGTTTAGGACAGCGGATAACGCTCCCGAAACGAACAGAACTATGGCGGCCGCCACCGAATATGCTGTGACGGCAGTGAACTGGAAGCGGCCCACCAAGATGAGGTCGAACCCCGTTACCAGCAACATGGAAAAAGACATGACCGTCAGGCCGAAGCAATATCCAAGAAGCTCTTTGGCGGTGGCGTGCCGCACCAGCCCGGTCCCGAACTTGATATCCGGGACGATCCGTCTCATTGCTGCATACTGGACCCCATAGGAGACGACGTTGGTGATTGCCATAATGGCGGCCATCACGACGACGGAACGGCCGGCAAAGGCAGCAAGGACAACGCCGACCGCCGAAACCAATCTCGCTCCACCTATCACGACAGCAGGGATTTCGTAACGCTGCAAGCCAACGAAGACTCCAGACCAAGCGGACGCCGGTAGACCAATGGCAACAGAAGCTCCTAGGATCAGCAGAGCCCACCGCATCATCGGAATCGTGTCAGCAGGAATGCTAGGAAAAACCATGCGAACCGCGGCGGCGGCCCCGAGTAACAGAACCAAGCTTAGGAGCGCGGCGCCTAACAGTCCCGCGAAAGCCGTACTGAACACGGAATTACGCTGTTCGTAATCGTGCCTCTCGGTAGCGTAGGCGACATAGCGACCTATGGCTGTTTGCAGTCCAAAGTCGAGATAGCCGATATAGGCGGTGACTTGCAGGACGAGGACCCAGACGCCATACTCAATGGTGGTCATATGGCGCACCAGCAGTGGAGGCAACAACAGGGCCACGATCCCAGCCGCGCTACCTTTGCTGAGGTTCGCAACCGCGTTCTTGATGAACAGCCAGCGAGTAGTCATCCAGGCGATATGAGTATACAGAATGCCATGACTAGGATGTTCGCACCCCCTCCCCAAGCCATCGCTTATCCGCTAGGTTCGGCGGAAAGATATCGACTCAACAGGAGAGTGCGACATCCTGTTGTCTCCACCCACGCGCCCCTCAATGAGTGCTGAATACGGTTAATTACGATCATTAAGACTTGGGCAAGCGTTCATGGGATGTCTTCACGCTGAGAAGCATGGAAGGGAAAATGGAGTTGGGCGATATCCAACTAGGGCCCAAAACTGCCAGCGAGTTGCCTCTGCTAAACCTGATCCGATGGTCTAGAGTTGCAGGGAAATGCGCGTGACAAAATTCGCAGGAATTGTGCGAGAGGCTTTTGCTGCAGATCCATTCTTATGGGCATTATGGCTGCTTCTATGCCGCGTACTGTTGGAAATCAAAGGCCTCGTGCTGGGATTTGCCCTTCATGCTCCCGGCCTTCGACTAGGGCGAGGAAGTCTTGTGCGCGGAGCTAAGTACATTTCGTTCGGAAGAGATATTCGAGCGAAAAGCGACTTTTGGCTCGAAGCTGTCACCCACTGCGGCGCGCAGAGATTCGCACCTCTGATCCGAATCGAGGATGCCGTCCGTTTTTCGGATGGTGTGCATATTTCCTGCATCGACCGGATCGTCATTAAGAAAAATGTGCTGATGGGCAGCCACATATACATCTCGGACCATAGCCACGGTCTCTATAAAGGAGTGGAGAATAGCTTACCTAGCGAACCGCCGGCCCATCGCAAGCTGGGCGGCGGCGGACCGGTCCTAATTGGTGAGAACGTCTGGATCGGGGATAATGCGATTATCGTAGGCCCGGTCACGATTGGGGACGGTGCCATCATTGGCGCCAATTCGGTGGTGCGGGAAGACGTTCCAACCGGGAGCGATGGTTGCCGGCATTCCGGCAAGGCTCATAAAGCGCTTTAACCCTGCGACCCACACTTGGGAACGAGCATGACTCAGGAGAGGCCGCAATTCTCAGTCTGTATACCTGCCTATAATCGAGCTCAGCTTCTGCCTCCATTGCTGGACTCCATTCTTGCCCAAAACTACAAGATCTTCAATGTGGTGATCTGCGAAGACAGTTCACGCGAACGGGCGCAAATCGCGGTCATCGCCCGCGCATATGCCGAGCGCTATCCTGATACCGTCTTTTACTACGAAAACAAAGCTAATCTCGGCTACGACGCTAACATCCGCAATTTGATTGAAAAGGCCAACGGCGAGTTCTGTTTTTTTATGGGCAACGACGATTTGATGTGCCCTGGAGCGCTGGCGACTGTGGCAGACGTTCTTGCGCGCTACGAAAACGTCGGCATCGTATTGAGGAGCTACGCATGGTTCGATAGCGATCCGGAAAACATAAATCAGGAGATTCGGTATTTCAACGAAGAACGCTTCTTCTCTGCTGGGCCTGAGGCAATCAAAACATGCTTCCGGCGGTCCGGCGTGATTTCAGGCTATGTCGTACACCGTGACACTGCAGCTACCGCCGCTACTGACAAGTTCGATGGCACTCTCTTCTATCAAATGCATTTAACTGCAAATGTCCTAGCTGTCAAGAATGCGGCTAGTACTCCAAAGGTGCTGATTCTGTGCCGCGGCAGCGAACCGTACGAATTCGGGAATAGCCCCGCTGAACGGGGCAAACACACACCCGGTACCATCACTCCCCTCACCCGCGTCACCATGATCGCTGGGGTGCTCTCCATTGTTAAGGAACTGAGAAATACCAAGGGCATCGATGTCGTTGATGACGTTATGCGTGACTATGCTAATTATTTTTATCCGTACGTCAGGGACCAGCTTGATCTTCCGTTGAGCGAATTCATAGAACTTTATCGGTCACTCGGCAAGATGGGCTTCTCGCGATACCCGATGTTCCACCTCTACTGTCTTGGGGGATATGCGCTTGGCAGTCGCAACTGTGACTCTGTTACGCGGAGCATCCGCAGCCTCCTTGGCCGCAGTCCGCAGTTTGGCAACATCAAGCAGTCAGGATCTTTCTAGGCGGCACCTTGATGCGCAGCAACGGGCCAGCAACATTCCTGATGAAGGCAGTGTCGCCATATGGACTGGCGCTGGTGTCGTATGCAATTTTTTTGCTGGCGTGCTCGTTTCCGCCAAGCGCCTATGTCTTTTACATGGACGAACCAGATTACATGTTCATGGATATTTCGGCGGTAGCCTTCTATTCGTTATGTGTCCTTTCCTTCCTTCTTGGAGTTTGGCTCCTCGATCTACTTTTCCCCGTTGCCGGCTTTAGCAATGAGAAAGCCGTGAGCCGCCTGTCACCAGCCACCTTCCTTTTGATCCCCTTAGCGTTGGGGCTGGCGTTCTCGGTATTATCAAACATCATCCTTATACGAAGTAATCCGGACCTGTTCCTGCTTTTTCTGGTGCAGGGTGGCGCCGAGGTCAAATCAGAGTTGCAGTTTCAGAGATCACTGGGCTTAGCGGGCCTCTACTTAATGGGCATCGTGTGGTGGGCGATGTGGCGATGCGACCAACTCAACATCCATGGTAAGCAGCGCCGTCTGGTCAAAATAACACAATATCTGGCGGCAGCGTCCGTGATTCTTACCGCGATCCTCACGCTGACGCGCGGTGAGTTAATGCCGGTGATCACCGGTATCGCGATAGTTTATTTGCTGAGAAAGAGTGTTCGGGGCGAGACAGGCAGCGCATTCCTTGTCAGGTTCGCGGTCATATTTGCGTCTATCGTACTGACACTATTCCTGCTGGCTTCCTTCGTCAGGGGAACGACGGACCTGACCAAAGACGTATTCAGCTATACCATTGCCTCTTACAATAGACTCTCAGCGTTACTGAGCGGCCGGCTGCGTTACCCCTATGGTGGACGGGGAATCTATCTTTTTAGTTTTCTCGGCTATACTAATATGCTCAACGTGGTTATCCCTCTCAGGGATATGTTGCGCTGGCCGAGTTTCATGGATTACTGGCAATCGGAATTTCGCGCAATGGGACCAGCGGGCCTTGGAGAGAACGCTATCTGGGCAGGAACATTTGGCTATATTTTCGCGGATATAGGCTGGTTTGCGCCGCTGTTCGTATTCTTTGAAGGAATACTCTGCGGCGTGGTGTGGCGGTCGATCAAATTGGGAAGACCTCTCGGGATCGTATTGTATCCTTGGTGTGCATTTTGCATACTGTACTGGTTTGGAATGAATAGTCTGACTGGTAGGAACCTCCTCATTCTCACTTTAGATGTGATTGGTTTATCTGTTTATGAGTCACTCTTCTTGCGATATGAGAGGCGTCAAGTAAGTGCCATATTGTAGGGCCACTGGGGACTAGAACGGAAATTGCGGTTGGCCTGGTCCAGCTCGTCGAACCATAGGAAGTGCCTGGAATCTGGCCGCCTCTGGAAGGAAGGATGCGTCGCACTGTCACGAATGGAAGCGGACAAGCCTGTAGGAGCGAGCGGCGCTGTGGCTCTTGAGTCTTGGATACGCAGTTGGTGAGTTCCACATGCATGTTTGCCGGACCTCACCTGTGGGCGGTTGCGCATTAGTCGGCGGACGCAGGTGACCAACCTTTCCATTGCCGGCCGCATCTCTCGGACTGAGGTGGTTGGAAATACTCTTTGGGGTTATCGTATGCCAATGAAAAAGATTGGGTTGGTCTCGTTGTTCAGCACTATCGTTCTCAGCGTCGCATTATTTTTGTTTCTTCCGCAGCCGGCCATGGCCGCGACTAAGGTGACCATCTACCCTGCGCCGCCCGGCGAACCACTTTCGGGTGCCTTCAAAGTACAGGTCGAAGGCCGCGACGTTCCGGTATATCAGCTCCGGGTCGCGCCGCTGGATAAGACCCTTCGGCTTCAGGCGGTGGGCGACAAGTCACAATACGGCATTAACTTTGAGCCAGCGGGATTCGCCTACTTCGATACCAATGGCGGTGTCGAAGTGACGGTGACTTATGCTGTCGCGGTCACCGCCGCGAGATTGTTGCCTGCATCGCCTGCCATTCCGGTGCAGATCGAAGGCAACGTTATGCGGTTTACAGTGAACGGACCTCAAAATCTCACCTTGGAAGTGAATCACCAGGTGGTCCGTACGCTGAATATCTTCATTAATCCCCTGGAGACCGGTGCTCCGTCCCCCCAGGATGCGAAGGTTCTCTACTTTGCTCCCGGAACCCACGAGCTGACCGATCTGAAAGTACCCCCGGGCAAGACGATTCTTTATTTCGGCCCCGGAATCCATACGGTGGACAATCTGGTCGTTCACGATGGTCAGACGGTTTACATCGCCGGGGGAGCCGTGGTCAGGAGCGTGATTCGTGAAGGCGCACCTTGGATCGTTTCCACCTTCAATGAGAAAACGTCGAAGTTGTACACCGAGCCTGCGATCAAACTGTATGGGGCAAATATCAGCTTCCGCGGCCGCGGCATTCTCGACGGCACGCCGAGCGGCGGCAAGTCTTTGCTGTCTGTCTATGGCAAAGACATCAGTCTGGAAGACGTCATCCTGAAGAATTCGGGCGGCTGGTTCATGCCGATCCAATACTCCGACCGCGTGTCGGTTACCAACTTGAAGATTCTCGGGTACCGGGCTAACTCGGATGGGATCGATATCTACAGCAGTCGCGACGTAACCGTACAGGGCTGTTTTATTCGCACCGTGGACGATGTGATCGTCATCAAGTCCAAGATCCGGACTGGTACTGTTGCTACCGACAGCGATACGGTCAAGAATGTGATCGTGCGGGGGAATCGACTCTGGAACGAAACCGGTGTCGCGATGAACATCGGAAACGAAATAGGGGCCGATATCAGCTCGGTCACGTTCATCGACAACGATGTGATCCACGATCTGGGCCAAGGAGCGACTCAAGGTATCTACCTTG
This sequence comes from uncultured Acidobacteriaceae bacterium, assembly GCA_963794545.1. Lineage (GTDB taxonomy): Bacteria > Acidobacteriota > Terriglobia > Terriglobales > Acidobacteriaceae > Bog-257. The sequence goes on along the minus strand of CAWCEH010000002.1, from coordinate 993,637 downwards.
CTGGCAGCGGTACGGTGAGCAACATCCGTTACGAAGGCAACCGAATCGATCGCACGGGCAATTTCTTCGACTACGGTGCCGCCAGTTATGTGGTGTATGCGTATATCCGACATTCGCTGTGGGAAGCCGCAATCGATAAGACGCGGCCCCTAGGCAAGATCCGTAACGTTACCTTCTCCAACATCCAGGTGACTACGTCACCGCAGACTCCCAAGGTGCGTATTCAGGTGGAAGGGACGAGCGACGACAGCGACATTGAAGATGTTAAGTTCGAGAATTTTACCGTCAATGGCAAGCCCCTCGCCAAGTCAAATACTGTTGTCGAGGAAAAGTTCGCCAGTAAAATATCGGGATTACCCTAACCCGGCTCTGGAGCACAGTCTACGCCGAACCCACTGATTTAAACCATCCAGCACAATCGGCGTTTGGCAGAAGCCAAAATAGCCTTGGGAACCCTGAAGACAACAGCTGGGCTCGCCAACCATTCGAGACTGCTGCCGCGAGTCCGGCGGGGAAAGGTTCGGATGCAGGCTTGCAACCGGAACAGTTGCGCGCTGGCAGTGGAACTGTTATTTCCCTCGCTTGCGGCGATGGGCAAGACGTAAAGCCTGTAATCGACCGTCGGTCATAGTCCTTTCAGGTAGGTCCGCCGCGTAGTCTTTCCAGTTTCGCGATGTTGAATTTCAAGCTCGCCCCCGCGGCGAGGATATACTTTAATGCGCATATCTGCCATGTTGCCGCCACAAATGAGGTTGTTCATACTTAATAAAGTTTACCGCCTGAGGAAAACGGTGTTTGGCAAAAATGCCGAGGCGGTACTGGTAAACAGCAGAAATGGTCTCTTCTTGGTGGGCATCGAGGACCATAACGTGGCAAACCGCCTATCGTTTGGCGGTGAGTATGGCCAGGATGAGATAGAGCGGCTGAAGTCGTATCTCGACGAGACTGATGACTTGCTGATCGTGGGTGGACATGTCGGCACCATCGCTATAGCAATCGCCAAATGCTGCCGCTCCGTGACGGCAATCGAGGCGAATCCCCAGACCTTCCGACTACTCCAACTGAATGTTCTAATCAACGGGTGCACTAATGTGCAAACCCTCAATATTGCGGCAAACGACAAGGAGGAAGACCTGCAGTTCGTGATGAGTAGGGTTAACACCGGAGGTTCAAAGCGGATGCCACTAGTCCGGGACTATCTCTATTTCTCCGACTCGCCGGAGATTGCTACTGTGAAGGCCACGCGCCTCGATGACGTTCTGGATGGAGTAAGGTTCGGCGTTGTATTCATGGACATTGAGGGGTCAGAATACTTCGCTCTGCAAGGTATGCAAACGATTCTGACCTATGCAAGAACGCTCATCGTGGAATTTGTCCCGCACCATTTGAAAAACGTGAGTGGTGTGACTGTCAGCGACTTCGTGAGAGTCCTAGAGCCACACTTTTCAACCCTGGCGGTTCCCAGCAAGAGTATCATCACATCCAAGGCTAACTTCCATGATGTGTTGCAGAGAATGTACGACCGCGACGAAAGCGATGACGGTATCGTCTTCACGAAGTAGGGCAGCATGACGAAGCCACACTTGGACGCGGCCTCCGTGACCGATCTCACGAATGAGAAGAAGCAATATCTTACCCTCCAAGACGCGAAACGATGGTTCGGCTGACCCGCTTCCAGAAAACTCTGCCCAATCTGGTAGGCACCCCAGCTGCCATGTGTACTTCCGTTCTTTCGGTATCCGCAAACAACGGCCTGTTGAACATCGCTGACGTTGCCGACGGTAGGCGAGAGCGGGCACGGCTCCGTTACTCGATGCGCATGTCCTATCTCTTCTGGGGGAGGTAGCGGTTGCTGTTCAATCACGTGGGTGAATTGAAGATCACAATGTCCAATCTGGGAGAGACTTTTCAGTCCGATAGTGCTGGAGTTGGTATGGAGACATCCGACACCGGGGCTCTACGGGTTGTGTTTGTCCATGACTGGCTTATCGGCATGCGCGGTGGGGAAAAGGTATTGGATGCGCTTTGCGAATGCTTTCCTCACGCACCTCTTTGGACGCTACTGTATGCTCCACGCGAACTGAGCAAAGCGATTACCGGTCGCCCGATCCATACCAGCATCTTGCAGCATCTGCCGCTGGCAGCATCCAAGTACCGATACTACCTACCATTATTCCCGCTGTTTGCTGAATTTAATCGGGTGAAGGACGCCGATGTAGTCATCTCAACATCACACGCCGTGGCGAAGTCCATGGTGAAGCGGGACAAGCGGGGACGCCCAATCCACATTTGCTATATGCATACGCCGATGCGATACATATGGGACCGATATGAGGACTACTTCGGGGTGGAGCGAGTGGGCAAACTGAAGTCCAGTTTTTTGTATCGACCTGTGGTGAAAATGTTGCAACGCTACGATGTGAAGACCGTCTCCAGGGTGGACATGTTCATCGCCAACTCAACCTTCGTTGCAAATCGGATAAAGCGTATCTACGCCCGGGAGGCCGCGGTTCTGCCCCCTCCCGTGGATGTGGATCGCTTTTCCAAGGCGGTGCGTTGCGCGCAAGAGTGGTATCTCATGGTGACGGCCTTGGTCCCCTACAAGCGGGTAGACCATGCGATTAAAGTCTGCGCATCCCTGAAACGTAAACTCAAAATAGTCGGAACAGGCCCGGACGAAAATGCGCTTAAAGCGCTTGCTCGTTCGCTGGGGGTTGATGTCGAGTTCTGCGGATTTGTGACGGACGATGAGCTGGTCGACTATTATCGACAGGCCAGGGCGCTGCTGTTCCCCGGGGTCGAGGACTTTGGGATTGCCCCAGTAGAGGCCATCGCTACCGGATGTCCGGTGATCGCCTTGCATGAAGGGGGAGTAGTCGATACGCTGACTCCCAGCACGGCAGTGCTTTATTCGGAACCAACACCGGACGCTTTACGCACAGCCCTACTGCGCTTCGAGAGTATGGACTTCGAAGATGCAGCGCTCAGATCTCGCGCTTGGGAATTCTCGAGAGACAAATTCATACGCCGATTTCGCGCTTTGCTTGCCAGCACCCTGGAAGAATACGGCATTCCTGAGGCCGCGCTTACTGTCGAACCCCTGACGAATCATGCAGCCCTCGCATTGCAGGATGAGAGATAAGCGATGAGCGCCGGCTAAGGGCGTTGGACCGTCTCGAGAAAATCAAGACGCGACTGCTCGTACGTGTGCCCGTTCCAATCTGGCGAGTTACGCGACAATCGTCTTGAGACCTCCCACTGGATGGAACCCCGTCGCGCGGTTTGAAGGAACGAAAGTCATGGTCGACTATAAAGCCACACCCAATTTGGCATCGAGGAACGCGAGCAGCAATGCCCAACCCATCTTGGATCGCGTTCTGAGCAGCTGCCCGGGTGTGCTGTTGATTTTTCTTGCCTCATTCTATTGCCTGATGTTCCAGAAATATCGCGCGTATGATATAGACAACCCATGGTTTCTGTCCTTTTCTTACAACCTCTCCAAGCTGCACATCGAGAAGGACACATTTGCACAGGTTCCTTTTCCATTAGGGATGGACGGAACGAGCATGTTTGGGAAGTTAGCAGCCTATGTGCAAAGTGCGGCGCTGATGATAATGGGATGGACGCCACGGGCTGCTTCGTTTGTTAGCATTGCTTTCACGGTTGCTTCGCTTGGATTGTGGTGGGCCGCACTGCGCAAGTGGGGCTACAGTCGAAAGCTGGTTGCGGGCTTCATCCTTCTGCTTGGAATTTCGGAGCCTGTGGTCTCGATGGCGGAAAAGTTCCGCTATGAGTTTTTTTCCTTCTTCCTGCTATCGCTAGCGCTGTGGCTAGCTGCGAATAGACATGCTTTCTTGTCCCTGCTTGTTGCATTTCTTGCCGTGGAGACGCAGCCGATAGCTATTCTTGTTCCAGTTATTATCTTCACACTCCTGATTTCCCGCGTCACGAAGCGGCGGAGGCTCTTATGGCAGGCGTGCGTCGCGGCAGTTCTCGCATTGGCGGTTTACCTGGCATTGCATCCGCATGGTATTTCGGCGATGGCTGCGGGGCTTGAGGCCAGGCACGAGAAGTATCAGTTGGGCGGCACCTTGTTTGCTTACTTTGGAAAGCGGTTGCGTCACCTGCCCGAACTGATAGTGTTGACCGTCGGAGCATGGGTTTTCTATCGGAAGCGCGCAGTGATCTCTTTTCCGGGAATCGACTGGATTGCTTGGGCGATCATCGTCCTGTTCTTCCTGATGCCGCATCCCAATGTATCTTATATGGTATTTCTCCTCCCGTTCCTTCTCCTGCTCGCGGTGCTTGGATTTGAGCGGGATCGGCGTTTTCGCTGGATGCCGATTTGCCTGGCTTGCATTATCCTCGCTCAATACGGGTATCTTTTTTACCGCAATTATCATGAGGGGATTTCCACGGCCGATATTACCCGCGTAGCGGCGCTGATTCGCCAGTCCGAATCCGAGCTTGCTCTTGACGATGCGAAGACACATATCGTCGGGGACTTAAGCGTCTGGTTTGCGCATCCTTATAACTATTCCGTGCGGCTGGAAGTTGATTCCGGCGATCTTTATCTGTGCTATTCAAGGCCACTCGAGGAAGGGGATCTCGCCGTGGCGGGAAGGTACAGCTGCAATGAGTTGCGGGGGCGCCTGCCGGTGCGAACCATATCGGAGGTTACGCTGAATGGCCACACACTTTATCTCTTAGCAAACAAGAACTGACCTCCGTGGAGAGGTAGATTCGCTGACTCCCAGTACGGTCTTGCTGTATTCAGAAGCAACGCCGGACGGTTTACGCAAAGCTCTACTCCGCTTCGAGCGTACGTGCTTCCAAGATGCAGCGCTCAGATCTCGCGCTCGGGAGTCCTCCAGAGACAAATCCATACGTCGATTTCGCGCTTTGCTTGCCAGGACGCTGGAAGAATCCGGCATTCCTGAGGCTGCGCCTGATGTCGAACCCCTGACGAATCATGCGGCCCTCGCATTGCAGGATGAGAGATAGGCGATAGAAGATGGGGGCAGGGGCTCGGGCTTTGCCAGTCTCAGGAAACGACGTTAAGATGAGCACTCTCATGATCGACGCCCGCAGCGTCTCGACAGGCCTCGGTACCTACACTATGAACATTGTCAGAGGTCTGAATAAATGCAATGATTTCACGTTTCGATTGATAACGGCGCCACAAGGAAAACCTTTACTGGAACGATTATGCGACGAGATAATCACCGTAACCGCGCCTATATATTCCTTGCGAGAGCAGCTTGAAATCCCCTGGGCAGCCCGCAACTGCGACGTTTTACATGTTCTACATTACAATGTGCCGTTCGCATATTCCAAGCGTTTGCTGGTCTCGATCCACGATCTTAACCATATTCTTGACCATAGTTACCGCCGGACTGCCAAGAGCTGGCTTTATGCACAGCCCATGTTGCGGTGGGCTGCGCGAAGAGCTGACCATATATTCACCCTCTCCGAATACTCCAAACGCCAAATCATAGAACATCTAGGTGCCGACGAACAAAAGATTACCGTAGCCTATTGTGGCGTTAGTGCACACCTATTCCCCGAACCTCGGGAGCAGTCAAGACTGGAGATAAATCGCGACTTTGCTTTCGACGGACCTTATGTCTTGTTCGTCGGAAACCTAAAGCCTAACAAGAATGTCCCCGGGCTGCTGAATGCATTTGCCAAGGCTCGTGCACGCCACGCTCTCCCTCACAAACTCTTGATCATTGGCGATGACGCGGTCGGTCGTCCGGCTATGCTGAAGTTGTCGCTGGAGCTTGGCTTGGAGGGAACGGCTGTTTTTGTATCGAGAGTGACGGATGTCAAACTTCGAGCAGCCTACTCAGGAGCAGATATGACTGTGCTGCCTTCGTTCGAGGAAGGCTTTGGGCTGCCAGTGCTGGAGTCTATGGCTTGCGGCACGCCGGTGGCGTGCTCTCGCGCAGCCTCGCTACCGGAGGTTGGTGGGAATGCGGCGGAATACTTCGATCCCAACGACCAGGACTCCATAGGGGACGCCCTGGAGAGAGTGTTGCTCTCAAACGATCTCAGGGCCGAAATGCGAAGCCGCGGATTGCAACAAGCACGACGGTTTACATGGCACGCATGCTCAGAACTGCACCACAACATCTACAGAAAATTTCTGATGAATAGCGCGCATTCGAATTGACTCACGACCCGCCGGGCGACTTGGCACTGCTCACATCTCACATCCTTAAGCAGCGGCTCTGCCCGGCGGGATACTCACTTCAATAGATATAGTCATCGAGATAGCGATACAAGACCGCGAGGACATTATGCAAAACTTTTCCCTTCGTCAGGCTCAACCTGCTGGCGCGAAACGGCAGGTCTTGTTTGCTTTTCTAGCCGTTACGCTGTGGTCTCTGACCGCACCGGGTCTGGGGCAGGTGCAAGTTGTCACCCAGCACAATGATAATGCCCGTACGGGGCAGAACCTGCAGGAGACTATTCTTACTCCGTCGAACGTCAACGTCGCAACCTTTGGAAAACTCTGGAGCTACGCCGTCGATGGCAGTGTTTACGCACAGCCGCTCTACGTACCGAACGTAGCCATTCCAGGCAGAGGTATTCATAATGTTGTATATATAGCCACGGAGCACGACAGCGTTTACGCGCTCGACGCGGATAGCGCCGGAGAGAGCCCACTATGGCAGACCAGCTTTATCGATCCCTCCCATGAAGTAACGACCGAATCGGACAGCGACGTAAACTGCGACGCCATAGCCCCCGAAATAGGCATTACTAGCACTCCGGTTATCGATACCAGCACCAATACGATCTATGTCCTGGCGGCGACAAAAGAGTACGGTAGCTTATTTCATCGGCTGCACGCTCTTGATATAACGACTGGCGCTGAGAAATTCGGCGGCCCAGTAGCTATCCAGGCATCCTATCCGGGAACTGGTGATGGCAGCTCAGGTGGCATACTTGCTTTTGATCCGGTCATGCTTTTGAATCGCGCCGGCCTCTTGATGAGCAATGGCCAGATTTACCTTACCTGGGCGTCATATTGCGACAATTCCCCCTTTCATGGCTGGGTGATGGCTTATGACAAGACTACATTACAGCAGAATGGTGTCTGGGTGGCGACTCCCAATGGTGGCGACGGCGGTATATGGATGAGCGGCACGGGCATAGCTGCAGATTCTTCCGGCAATCTTTTCTTGGCTACCGGAAACGGCACGTTCGATACGTCCGGCAGCCCTGTAGACTTCGGTGACAGCATTACGAAAATGACGTTTAGCGGGAGTGCTTTTAACGTAATCGACTACTTTACTCCGTACGATCAGCAGTACCTAAGTGTTAACGACTTAGATCTTGGCTCAGGTGGAGTTTTGCTTTTGCCGGATCAGAGCGGTCCTCACATTCACGAATTGGTGGAGGCCGGGAAGGAAGGAAGTATTTATGTGGTAGACCGCGACAACATGGGGCACTTCCACAGCACCGATAATTCGCAGATCGTGCAAAATATCACGGGCCAGATTGGTTCCTTGTTCGCCGCCCCGGCCTATTGGAACAAGAACGTTTTTTTTGGTGGTGTTCAAGACAACATAAAAGCCTTCGGGCTGAGCAGCGGGCTGTTGTCTTCGTCGCCAACCTCCGTCTCGTCGACGATTTTTCATTGGCCGGGAACCGGTCTGACCATTTCAGCGAACGGCAACACGAATGGAATTGTCTGGGCGCTGGAGACAAACCCAAGTGACGAGGCGGTATTGCATGCGTACAACGCGACTAACCTTGGCCTTGAGTTGTACAACAGCACTCTGAACGGGGCACGCGACAGTGTGGGCCTTCCGGTAAAGTTCGCAGTGCCCACGGTCGCGAATGGCAAAGTATATGTTGGGGCAGCGGGAGCGGTGAGCGTGTATGGAATTCTTACGCCCACGACCCCCGTTCCGATCTTCTCACCCGATGGCGGAACGTATAGCTCAACACAGACAATCACAATCTCGGACTCTACTCCCGGCGCGACCATCTACTACACGACCGACGGATCCAATCCAACTCTGTCGTCCCCAGTGTACACAGCGCCGCTGATCGTGAGTACCACTACGACGCTCAAGGGAATGGCCATTTCTACAGGGGCATCAGGAAGCGATGTAAGTTTGGGAGTCTATACCATCGTCGGTCAAGCAGGAGGAGCAATTAACTATGGGAACGGTCTCAGTTCCGACGGTCTGATTCTGAACGGTAGGGCGACTATGAACGGTTCTCGTCTGCGACTGACGGATGGGGGGCAACTGGAGGCCGCCAGTGCGTGGTATGCCACGAAAGTGAATATCCAGGCCTTCACCCAGGACTTCAGTTTCCAGCTTACGAACCCCCACTCCGACGGAATAACTTTCGTTCTCCAGAACTCGGGGCCAAGAGCCCTTGGTAGTAGCGGCGGGTGGCTGGGATATGCTCCAATAGCCGCGAGCGTCGCCATCAAGTTCGATTTGGCCAACAACGCGGGTGAAGGTATCGACTCGACGGGGTTTTACACCAACGGTGCCTTGCCCACCGTGCCGGCCGTCGATATGACGGGCAGCGGAGTGGACTTGCACAGTGGACATGTCTTTAACGTGCACATGGTTTACGACGGAAGTGTGCTGACCATGACGATTACGGATGCCAACACGCAGGCGAGTTTCGTGACGAGTTGGCCGATCGACATACCGGGTACGGTGGGAGGGACAATGGCTTATGCTGGCTTCACTGCAGGCACCGGCACAGGCACGGCCACCCAGGAGGTCTTGAATTGGACGTTCGTTCCGCGGGCCGCTATTAGTTATAGCAATGGTTTCACTTCCACTGGGCTGGCGCTGAACGGGAGAGCTACTCTGAACAATTCGCGACTGCGGCTAACCGATGGAGGCATAGGGGAGACTGCCAGCGCGTGGTATGCGACGAAGGTGAACATCCAGGCCTTCACGCAGGACTTCAGCTTCCAATTGACGAGTGCCCAAGGTGACGGAATGACCTTCACGATCCAGAACGTGGGGCCGACGGCCCTTGGTCGAGGCGGTAAGTGGCTAGGCTACTCTTCCATACCTGCGAGTGTAGCCGTCAAGTTTGACCTGTACAACAACCAGGGAGAGGGTATCGATTCGACCGGACTATACATCAACGGGGCCATACCTACCGTGCCTGCAGTCGATATGACCGGCAGCGGTGTGAACTTGCACAGCGGCGATGTATTCAATGTTCACATGACCTACGACGGAACCACCCTGACCATGCAGATTAGGGATGAGAACACGCAGGCCAGTTTCGTGACGAGTTGGCCTATCGACATACCAGGTACCGTGGGCGGAACAACGGCTTACGCTGGCTTCACTGCGGGCACCGGCGCAGCCACGGCCACCCAGGAGGTCTTGAACTGGACGTTCGTTCCGCTCGTCGGCATTAATTACAGCGGGGGATTCAATTCCACTGGACTGGCACTGAATGGTAGGGCGACGCTGAACAATTCTCGACTGCGGCTAACCGATGGGGCCCCAGGGGAGATTGCCAGTGCGTGGTATGCGGCGAAAGTTAATATCCAGGCCTTCACGCAGGACTTCAGCTTCCAAGTGACCAACGCCCAGGCTGACGGGATGACCTTCGCCATCCAGAACGTGAGGACGACGATTCTTGGACAAGGCGGGGGGAAACTAGGCTACTATTCCATACCCGCGAGCGTGGCCGTGAAATTTGACCTGTATAACAACCAGGGAGAGGGTATCGACTCGACCGGGCTATACACCAACGGGGCCATACCCACCGTGCCCGCCGTCGATATGACAGGCAGCGGCGTGGACTTACACAGCGGCGATGTATTCAATGTTCACATGACCTATGACGGAATCACACTGGCCATGAAGATTACGGATGCGAACACGCAAGCGAGTTTCGTGACGAGTTGGCCTATCGACATACCAGGTACCGTGGGCGGAACAACGGCTTACGCTGGCTTCACTGCGGCCACCGGCGCAGCCACGGCCACCCAGGAGGTCTTGAACTGGACATTCGTTCCGCTCGTCGGCATTAATTACAGCGGGGGATTCAATTCCACGGGACTGGCGTTGAATGGCAGGGCGACGCTGAACAATTCGCGACTACGGCTAACCGATGGGGCCCCAGGGGAGATTGCCAGCGCGTGGTATGCGACGAAGGTGAATATCCAAACCTTCACGCAGGACTTTAGCTTCCAGATGACCAACGCCCAGGCTGACGGGATGACCTTCGCCATCCAGAACGTGAGGACGACGATTCTTGGACAAGGCGGGGGGAAACTAGGCTACTATTCCATACCCGCGAGCGTGGCCGTGAAATTTGACCTGTATAACAACCAGGGAGAGGGTATCGACTCGACCGGGCTATACACCAACGGGGCCATACCCACCGTGCCCGCCGTCGATATGACAGGCAGCGGCGTGGACTTACACAGCGGCGATGTATTCAATGTTCACATGACCTATGACGGAATTACACTGGCCATGAAGATTACGGATGCGAACACGCAAGCGAGTTTCGTGACGAGTTGGCCTATCGACATACCAGGTACCGTGGGCGGGACAACGGCTTACGCTGGCTTCACTGCGGCCACCGGTGAAGCGACGGCCACCCAGGAGGTCTTGAACTGGACGTTCATTCCGCAGGACTAGCTGTCATGGTAAACGGGTCTTGCACCGACGTCGGCGTCAGGATCAACGGGGGCGCCCACCATTCCATTTGTCACTTGTGGGGTGGTCGATCCCAGCATATTGGTGGGGCCTTGAGCCGTTTCTGCCTCGGTTCCTGTACCCTATTCATGGCTGCTGCAGACCCCTGGGAGCGACAGCATATTGCTTTCCTATGACGTGACCGTACCAGCGGGGGGGACGACGCCGTACCCGTCGTAGTCATTCTCAATCCGACGCGCCAGTCCCTGTTCCGGCTAATGGGACGGTGACCCCTATTACCGTTCCCGTAACGCTTTGAAGAGGGTCGTTAAGCAAGGACTTTTTCTGTCTCGGGGAACCCGCTGCTGTTAGCTTGAAATGGCCGCGTACTCCAGCAGCGCGAAGGCCGCAACTACACCAGGACCTAGCCGTGCTCTGCTTTCACTTGCGGCTAATCTGGAAGTTTGCCTCGGCAGGGGTCTGAATGACTCCGAAGGCCGAGGCAGCATGAGCTTTTGTTGGTGTTTGTGCTTTGAATTCCTTGGTGCCGTGACTTCAACTGTCATACAGCGCCCACAAATCCAGAGGGCGAGAGGGACCTGCTTGCTTCAACGCCGCTCTTTCTAAGCCTGCTGTTACGGGATCCCTTCTTTTCTGTCAGGCGCTTTTAACCTGGACTGTCTTCAGACCCGCTGGGGCCCTTAAGCGGGGAGATGAGATGACTAGCCGAAAAGATAGTCAGCCATATCCATGCGGATAGTCCTATCCGGGAAAAGTTAACAAGCACGGTATCTGAAGTCGGTTTTCTGAGTGCTATGTGTTGCAAGTACTGGAGAATCAAGCGACCTTTTACAGACTCCGATGCGAAGATGAATACTGGATTGGCGTTGGTTTCTTTGGTAAACTTCTGGCACTTATCTTGCACGACGTCTTTGCGTCGGCGGTTGGACTCCCAAGGAATATTTGCGAATGGCTTGATGAAAGGATTTCACCGTTAGCAGCAAACTCTCGGAAACTGAAAGCCTTCTGGGATGGCAGAACAAAATTCAGTTCGGGTTCCACTGCGAGGGGCCTTTAAGGAGGAGTAATGAAACGCAACCTTATCGTTATCGTTGCCAGCTTTGCAGTTGGTGTAGTGATGGCGTCGCTCGTGCTTTTGCCGGGTAGCGCATACGCCCAGGGCCAGTCGCCGCTCACACTGTCTGATGGCCAGCACAAAGTCCATGTCTTTCCTACGGTCGATCGGGCAGCTCAGCTAGGTGTTCCCGCGTCGGACTCCGGACCACTGCTTTATCATGGTGGCAAAGTCATGACCGGAGCGATCTTCCTCTACAACATCTACTGGGTTCCCGCACATCTGCAGGACGGCAGCCCAACCAGCATGTCCATTCATTACCAGAATGTGCAACTCAACTTGCTGCATGATTACCCAGAACACGGCATCGGTAACAACAACACCCAGTACTATCAGACGATAGGTGGGGTTACAACTTACATCTACAATAGACCGAATGGTTACGCCTCGTATATTGATACCAACCCCTACCCAGTTTCAGGATGCACCGACGGCGTCACGGGAACGAACTGCATTACCGACGCCCAAATCCAGGCTGAGATTCAACGGGTGATGACTCTCAAAGGGTGGACTGGAGGCCTCAACAAGATGTTTCTGCTCTTCACCTCGAAGGGAGAGGGTTCATGTTTCGATTCCGGCGGAAGTTCCTGCGCCTACACTGATTATTGCGCCTACCACGGTGCCTTCGGTAGCGCCCCGGTCGTCTATGGTAACGAGCCTTATGGCGACCCCACGGTCTGCTCAGGGGGAGGGCCGTATCCGACCGGTGACGCCCCGGCGGACACGGCGGTGGGTACTGCCACCCACGAGTTGACGGAGGCATTAACCGATCCGAATTTGGACGCTTGGTACAGCGCGCAAGGCAACGAGATCGGCGACCTATGCGCCTACAATTACGGCACGAACACTTGGGACTCGGGCAACGCCAATCAAATGTGGTACGGTCACTTCTATGAAATACAGCAGGAGTTTGACAACCACGTAGGTGGCTGCGTTCAAGTCGGCCCTTGAGTTGGCAAGCAGAAGGTTGAGGTTACACCGGTTCCGGCACAGCTTGGGGCAGAGAGCTCACCTGCTGGCCGGAATCTGAGTTGCAAGCCAATATTCGGTCCTATCGTCCTGGCAGTCGGTGCAGAATCACCCGCGCGACTTCACCAAGTTAGGCACTCGTTTCGCCAACGATCCTATTTGGCGCGTTTTTCCGGTTCCGATTGGAGTAGCTGGTGAGCCCTCGGTGTCCCCATCCGTAGAAGAATACAGAAGACTCTCGATCTCATTGATTCGCTTGCTAGCGTCGGTGTAGCCAATGTCAGTGAGATTATTGGCCTGACGGCTACCGCGGCGAACGTTTTTGGCGGCGCAGTCATCGTGCAGAAGAACTGGGACCCCACTGCACTGGCTATGCCGTCGAAAAAGGTGTGGATCATCAACCCAAACAGCACCGACATCCGCCGGTGCGAGTGGCTACGCGGCCCGAGTCGAGGGATCTGAGGTTCTACGGTGCCGTCACACCGTCGGTAATAAACGCAGATCCTTCGACTCCGCGCCCGCCCAACCCGCAAATGAAGCAGGTCGGAAAGGCCGCTAATTCGGTCACAGGCTCTCAGGATGACAGCGTCATGGTCGTTACCGCCGTGAATAATCCAGCTGAGGCTCGCCCTATCCAATGCGTAGAGTTCTTCGTATTATTGCGCGGAGCTGCGCTTTGGTCGGAAGGCGTAGAAATACCACTTCAGATATTGGGGCAACCACGCCCATATCTTGAACCGCGACTCACCCTGCGTTCTGCCCCGCCAGGTTGCCGGTATCTCCACAATGCGATAGCCGGAGAGGAAAGCTTTCACGGTAATTTCGAGGCTAAGTTCGAAGCCCGCTTTGCTCTCGATCGTGAGGTCGTGAAGCATTTTGCTGTCGTAGAGCTTGAACGCATTCGTCGCGTCGTGAGTGGGAATCCCGCGGAACCAGTGCAGAGTGAGACCGGCAACCCGCGACATCGCACCTTTCAGGGGAGGGGCATCCAGCAGCCGGCCGCCGCGCATGTAGCGACTGCCAGCGACTACCTGATATCCCTGACGGTAGTATTCAACCATCTGGTCCACTTTTGCGAGGTCATCCGAAAGGTCGGCCATAATTACCAGCACCGGACCGCTTTCGACCTGGTCGAAGCCCGTGCGGATGGCACCGATTACACCTTTTCCCAAGTTGTTCTTAATTGGAACCAGGCGGGTTTCGCCCGACGAGATGATCTGCTGCAGAACGGGAACGGTGTTGTCCTCGTCGAAGTCATAAACCACGAAGGCCCGAAACCGGGAGCGAATTTGAGAAGTGATCTCGCTCCACAATGCGGGGAAGTTGGCTCTTTCGTTGTAAACGGGAATGACCAGGGTCAGTTCGTACGAAGTCAGTTCGGGTCCGGCATCCACTAGATCTGACCTACTTCGATCTGGCCCGCAACCCAAGGAATGACTTCGTCCAATATCTCGCTCAAGCTGGTTGTGGCTTCGAATCCGAGCAGCAGCCTAGCCTTTCGCGTATCGGGTGAGCGTTCCTGCACGTCGTACTCGAATGGCGGGTCGGAAACATAGCGGAACGGCTTGCTGTCGCCATGCACCTTATGCCAGATGATCTCGGCCAGCTCCAGAACGGTCGTGCGAGTTGGAGTAGAAAGGTTGAAGTCCTGGTTAATGGCAGCAGGATGTTCCAGGCAAATTTTTATTCCCTTAGCCAGGTCGCCACCATATGTGTAGTGCCGGACTTGATTTCCGGAACCGAGGATGTGAAGGGGGTCCTGGCCTTTGAGGACCTTTTGCGCGAGATCGGGTACTACATGCGACATTGCGAGCTTCACGTTGCCGCTATAGATGTCACGGTCATGCAACGCCCGCTTTTCGCCAACGCCTACGCAATTGAACGGGCGCACGATGGTGTAAGGCAGCTTGTACTGCTCCCACGCACCCTGGACAAAATACTCGGTCGCCAGCTTCTGAAAACCGTACGTCGAACGCGGCGGTGGGCAGCGGTGCTCGGCGCCTTCGGGGGTGGGATATTCCGAAGTACTCTCGAACACCATGCTGGACGACATTACGGTTATCTTTTGCAGCTTTTTGTTTTGATGAGCGTAGATGGCAGCATCGAAGGACGCAGCCGTGATGCGTTCATTCTCCGCCAGCAGGTCGTAGGCATATTCGTGGAAGTAGCTGATGCCGCCAATCATTGCGGCCGAGGCAACAAAGTGATCGCAGTCGGAGAGCAAGTCCTTCAGCAAGGACACGTCCTTACAGTTGGCCTCGACGAATCGATAGTGCGGATGTTTGTCGTACGACTTTTCCACTCGGCCGTACTTGCTGAAGTTATCAACCCCAACAACTTCATAGCCGGCTTGAAGCAACTCCTCGACCAGGTAGCCGCAAATAAATCCGGCGGAGCCAGTGACCAGTACTTTCATGACCGCTCTCCTCCCGCCGCAACCGGTATGGAAGGCTGGGGAGACTCTCCCTGGCGTTCCGGCCAATAGTTCCAGATATCGACCACGATCCGGTCGGCCGGAATTTGAAGATCCCGGTAGGCCGCGTGTGGCGCTCCGAGCACAAATATTTGAGCCCGACTGAGCGCTTCGTTTAGCGGCACAAGTCGCGGGTCGGGCACGTAAGGGTCGGTGCACAGGACCTCTTTGGCCTCGACCTCCAGCAGCTTCTTCAGCTTGTAAGACAGGCTGTCACGATTGTCGTCAGACTCTCCCTTGAAGGCCATTCCGAGGATCGCAACGGTCTTATCGGCAAGATTAAGCGGACGCATCTGCGTGACCACGAAGTCAGGAAGGCCCTCGTTCACCAGCATGGCGGCGTGACCTAGGAAAAAATGATTGGAGGAAAACGCCGAAAGCTGAAGTGTGTCCTTGAGCAAACAAGGACCGGCCGCGAAGCCGGCACGGGCGAAACTCCTCATCCTGGGATATTCGCGAGTGACCGCATCATGGATGCGGTAGAAGTCGAGGCCGTAGGTTTCGGCCAGCATGTAGAACTGGTTCGCGATAGCGAAGTTCAGGTATCGCCAGCTGTTGGTGAACAGCTTGGCCAACTCCGCTTCCAGTGGTGACAATTCAATGACCGTAGATACGATTCTCAGGAATAATTCACGCGCCCTCTGCATCGCCCCAGGTTCGAATGCCGCCACAATCTGCGGCAGCTTGACCAGTTCCTCCATGGCATTGCCTTCAGCAATGCGTTCAGGACAGAACGCCAGATCGATATCGCGTCCCAGGGATTTGATTCTCTGGTACACCAGCTTGGTTACGCCGGGGCTGACGGTGCTCCGCAAAACCAGCAAGGTCCCGTCCCTAATGTGCTGAAGCATGCCGTCCACACTCTGATACAGCTCGTTAACGGTGGGATTTAGGTGCCGGTCAACCGGAGTGCCGACAACGGTGATGACGATATCCGCTAGTCGCAAGCATTTAGTGTCGGTAGTGGCTGCAAGAGTTTTACCCAGGACCTGCCTCAGAACGGGCTCAGCGCCAGCTTCGCGGAAGGGCATCTGGCCGGAGTTGATTTTCTCGACCTTAGCTGCGTCGATATCGAGTAGGGAGATTGACAATCCGCGGCTGGCCAGTACGATTCCTAGCGGCAGGCCGACGTGTCCACAGCCGCCCACAATGACGAGGTTTTCCCGATTTGACAAGGAGATATCCTTTAGGAAGTATTGAAGCGCAATTCTACCGCATTCGTGTGTAGGTGCTTCGGCTACAACTGCGACGAAACTTTGTCACCCTAAGAGGGTGATGGACTCGAGCAATCGAGAGTCACAACGGGTCAAGGTCATCGAAAATGCCAGCCGCATCGACCACACAAGTGCAATCACCCGCCTCACTTGACCAAGCTAGAGCGGTTCCGAGTTAGCTATACCCGAAATGCTGGTTTGTGCATAAGCTGACATTGGCGGCGTTCTCTGCGGCAAAGCGGATGGGACAAGCATTTTCTGATGATCTGCGACGGCGGATTTTACAGACCTATGCACGGGAAAACATCAGCCAGATGGCGCTGGCTCAGCGCTTCGGGGTGAGCTACGACTACGTCAAGAAGATCCGTAGGCAGCAACTGCGGAGCGGGCAGATGGAGCGTACCCCGCAGTCCCGTCACGGCCCTGTCAGCCGGGTGACCGAGACGGTGCAACAGCAGCTGCGGGCGGAGGTGGGCCAGCAAGCCGATGTAACACTGTGGGAGCTGCAAGAGCGCATGCAGAAGGCCAGCGGCGTGGGGCTGAGCCCATCGTTACTCTGGCTGTGGCTGCAAAAATTGGGATTGGGGCGTAAAAAAAATCGCTCCATGCGCAGGAGCGGGACACGGAAGCGAACCGGCAGCGGCGTGCGGAGTTCGCAGAAAAGCTGGGCTCGATAGCGCCGGAGAAGCTGTTTTTTCTGGACGAGAGCGGGGTGACCACGCAGATGACGCGGCTGTGGGGACGGGCCCCACGCGGCCAGCGGATCGCCGAAGCCACACCCCAGGGACACTGGCAAGTACTGACCACGTTGGGCGCCATGAGCCTGCGCGGCATGGAGGCGGTGATGACCGTCGAGTCGGCCACCGACGGGGATGTCTTTCTCGCCTACCTGGAGCAGGTGCTGGGCCCCAAACTGAAGGCTGGCGACGTGGTGGTGATGGACAATTTGTCCGCCCATAAAGTCAAAGGCGTACGCGAGTTGATCGCCGCCAGCGGGGCCGAACTACTCTACCTGCCGCCCTACTCCCCGGATTTCAATCCCATCGAAAAGGCTTGGTCAAAACTCAAGCAGGGGCTGCGTGCTGCCAAAGCACGCACTGCGGAAGCACTCGATCAGGCCATCACCGAAGCTCTCAAAACCATTACCGCAGACAACGCTGCCGCCTGGTTCCGGCACTGCGGATACCGGGTACAGCTATGATGAAAACGCTCTAGTACTACAGTTGTAGATAGAAGGGAGACAGAGTTGATCCCCGCTTTCGATAGTGGCACGTCATGGCGTGGAATTGATGTCGTCTGCGCCACTCGGACCAATGCAGCAGGTGCTCAATGCCGTGCCACCCGCGCCATAGCAATGCGCTGAGCAGGTGGCGCAGTTCGGGTACGCTGAGCCGCACTTGCGCGTTTGGAGTTTTTTTCTCCGCGTGCACGCAACACCGACAACACAGCATGGGCCAGCATGGCCAGCGTGATGTGCCGGTACCAACCTTGCCAGTGGCGAACCTCGTAGTGATCCAGTCCGCATTCGCCCTTGGCAGTCTCAAAGCATTGCTCGATTTGCCAGCGTTGTCCGGCCACTCGGACAAGCGTCTCCAGCGTGTCTTTCCCGGTGGGAGCGTAACTGAGATAGTAGGCGTACTCGGGCTGTTCTTCGATACTGCGCCGCACCAGAAGCGCCCGCGCCCAGCCATCCTGCTCCGAGAACCGCATCAGGGCCCAGTCATATAGCCGTTCTCCCTTGCTGCCGAAACCAGCGGAAAGGCGCCTCCATGCCTGGTGCGGGCAAACTCTGCGCAATCGCGTCTACCCGATGCTGCGTCAAATCCGGTTGCCACAATCGCTGATCAGAAGCCACGGCCAGCACATAGGCCATCTCCCGTCCCTCCAGAAACCGGCGCAATTTGCTATCGTGGCCGTAGACCTCATCGCCCGCCACCCAGCCGCAGGGCGTGCCCGCATCCAAGGCCCGCCCGATCATGCGCCGCGCCAACTCCGGCTTGGTGGCAAACTCGACCGCCTCAGCAATCCCGGCCTCCCGGCGGCGTTCTCGATCCTCAGCCCACTCCTGCGGAAGGTATAGTTCCCGGTCCACCAGCGCCGATCCTTGATCGCTGGCATAGCAGAGAAACACCCCAAGCTGGCTGTTCTCGATGCCCCCAGCCGTGCCGCTATATTGACGCTTCACACCCGCTGAATGTTGACCCTTCTTCAGAAAACCCGTCTCATCGACGATGAGTACCGCCTCCCTACTTTGCAGTTCTTCCACTACATAATGGCGTATCCGGTCGCGCGCCTTTTCTGCATCCCAGCCCACTCGGTCCAAAAGATGCTGCACCGCATAAGGCGCCGCTTCGCCCATCCACTCGGCCAACTGCCAGCCGTTCTTGCGCTCACAGCCGCTCAACAAGCCTTGCAAATACGCCAGGCTTCGCGCACGGGGCTCCGAACGCGCAAATAACTCCGCGATCAGCCCATGCGCCCGCAACAACTCGCGCTTCCATCCCGCCAGACGTTTCTCCATCACTCATGCCGGAGAATCACACCGCAGAGCGGATTCAGAGTAGCACACTTATCTACAACTGTAGTACTAGGCGCTCGTCTCGGCAATGAGCCAGGTTGTCGCGACTTATTCGTTCCGATTGGGCCGATTAGATCAGGTCCAGTATCCTCACCGTCAGACGAACACAATAAATCCTCGATCTCATCGATTCGCTTGTCAGCATCGTTGTAACCAATGTCAATGAGATCATTCGTGTACTTTGGCGTGAACAGCAGGCAGCCCGACTTGCCGGTCGGCGCGCGAAGGTGGATACCGTGGTTCTTGTTGCCCGTCGCCCGATGTGCGAACTCCGTATCGGCCCCGTTAAAGCAAGTCAGTGATTTCAGCCGGACCTTGCAGGAGGGGGCTAGTTCAATGCATCCGTTCGTGGCATTCAGCGCACACTGTGATCAAGTTCTGCTCCTCGTCGCCGCCCGACTGGCTCCGGAACTTGAGGTGGTGTACTTGAAGGTGCTGCATGCTCCCGCACAACTGGCAGCGCCAGCCGTCGCGCTTCAGCACCTGCCGATGCAGTTCGTGGTAGCCGTTCGCATCGAGTCTAAGTCGCGGGGTTTTGCCGCTGACCTTCTTCATGAAGCGTTCTGGTTGACCTGAGACAGAAAAGCCTCCTGTTGTGGACCAGGCAGGAACTGGTAGTAGCGAGAGATGGACTGCAGCAGGATCTCCGGGTTGCCACCGTCTATCGAGGCCCCGGCCAGGAAGTCCGCACAAATCATCTCAAGGCAGTAGCCCCGGGACTTGTCCGACCCAAGCATCAAAGCCGCGGTCTCGATTGCCCGTTCGATAACCGGGATCTGGCTCTTATAGACTTTGAAATACATCAGCTCCGAAGGCTCGCTGTCCTTGCCGGTCAGCTCCTTCTCCACTTCCCGCTGGAACTCTGCCTTGGGCATCTGTCTGGCTTTGTGCAGCCAGGTTGCACTTTCGAAGCCCTGACCCTGGTGGCGTGCCAGTTTGGCCAACTCCAGCCCCTTCGTCCATTCCCACCTGTTTCAATTCCTTCCTCACCTGGGATGGGAGATGTTCGTGAATCGACATTAGGTAGTACGCCTTCCTTCTCGAGTCCGGGAACCTGCGCTCCAGGAACTCATCGAACGACTTCAGGTTCTCCAGCCGCCAGTATTGGCCCGCCCGCACCTCGCACAGATACTTGCCCAGTTCCACAAACCTGGTATCGCGCTCGTTCTCATGCCGTGTCTCCCAGGCCAAGATCTCGTCGATCTTGTTCAGTACTGCCATCGCACGGCGGCGATTCAGCTTGGGCGGCATGGGCGGATACTTAGTATTCAAGTTCGTCAAACAGACCAAGATCGACTCCCGGCTTGCGGATAAGCCCAGCCTCCACGAGATCTCGATGATCGAGACAGAGTCCGAGGAAGGGACAGGTCGTACACGGGTTTTGGGGAAAGCGGATGCCGCTGTGCGGCAGGAACAATCCCGATTCGATTCTGAGGACAGTGTCTTCAACCAGGGTCTCGAACTCTTGCCGCTGTTGGTCGGTGATGGTGGCTCGCAAGTACTGGACTTCCACCATGCGCTTACGGACGAAGACGACCTGAGCGACGTCATTGATCCCTGTCATCCAGGAATAGCAGACCAGTTGCGGATCTAGGGCTGCAATGCCGTCAGGCTCCTCGGGATAGCGGGCGGAGGCGGTCTTCCACTCCAGCACACAGGGTGTATTGTCCAGTTCGCCGATCGCATCGACGAATGCGACAAAGCTGTTGCCGGAACTCAGTGTGCGTATGAATCGGATTTGTTGATGACTTTGCGGCCGGTGAATCTGGACGCGTCCATCCTGAACGAAGCGCTCGAGTAAATGAATACCTTGCTGAAGCATGTGATCCCAGGTGTCGTTGCCCGAGTAGACAAGCTGCAGTTCCTTGCACGGCGCCCACTGCTCAAACAGGACTGCCGCTGGGTCTTCGTGACGGAATAGAGCCGCCACAGCCTGCTCGAAGCAGCGGCCGAAAAGCATGGCGGCCCGAGTGTCTTTTTCCTGCCAGCCATCGAGATAGCGATGGCGGTAACGGCGCGGACAGGTCAGGTACTGGGAGATCTGAGTGCAGCTGTAATTCATCGCGATGCCCTTTGCTTCCGCGGGCCTTTACCGTTGCCAGCCGGCGGAACGCGGATGGAAGTGGCCAGCTCTTCCCACTGGCTGGCCGGGGCGAAGCCGTCGAAGTTCACTAGCGAGATACCGTTGATCACGGTGTGGCTGATCTTCACGACCCCGACCAAGCCGCGCAGGGCTCGTTCGTCGACCTCATCCCGGCTCAACAGTTCGGGGTCATAGAGGAAATCCCGCAGGAACCAACCCAGCTTCCACATCGCCTTTGGAGTGCAGTAGAGGCGACTGACGAGGGAGCGCCCGGCAAAGGGCTTGGGCTCAAGAACGGAGAGCCGTAGCAGATAAAAGCGCTTCTGGGCCTGCCAGCGATGCTGGGCACCATCGAGCCGGACGAGAAAAATGCCGTCCGGAACCTCGGAGAATGAGTCATGAGCAGTGTCGGAGAGCCCGGGAACATGACGTTTCATCCTGCCACCTCCTGGCTTGGGGGTGCGTAGCTGTTGAGCTGACAGAGCAGGCCATCGCGGTCCTTCTTTGCTGCGTCGGCAAGCTGTTGGACGAAGCTTTCGACCTGCTCACGCGTGGCGTCTTTGAGTACCTTGGTACCACAGAAGTCGACGGCGTAGGCTTTCACCAATTCCGGATCGAGCTTGTGCTGGCGGATGATCTGGCAGAGCCGGTCGCGAACCTTGTGACCGGCGCCGGCACCGTTTCCGTTTCCGTTGGTATTTTTAGGCGGGAACTTCTGTGCATCAGGAACCGGCGCCGTCGGACCAGGATTGGAGCCGATCTCGTCGACCGAGCAGATCCCGATGCCATAGGCCTTGCGCAGGGCGCGATTGACCGCTCGGGTTTCCGCGATCCGCATCTCAGCGCCGCGGACTAGCAGAGAAACGTTGGAAGGGTCAGCGTCGCCGTAGCCAACGAAACCGGCGGAATCTTTGGACGGATAGACCGTCGCCTTGAGGACGAAACGATTGGCTGCGGAATCACACAGCGAATCGACAGCCTCGACATGGATACCGCGGCATCGCTTGCGCCGCGCCAGCCGAAGGAGACCGGTGTGCGTGACGTACCAATTGGCATTGATGATTTGCATCTCGCCGGCCTGAATTGAAAACCCAAAGTGTCACCCAATGACACCATAAGGGTGACATAATCATCCCCAGGTTGTCAAGCCAGATTCCGCCCTGTGAGGTGATAAAATCCGCCTCGAATGAACCCAAAAGATACAAGGTTGTCCTTGAGGGTCCGCTCCGAGCTCAAGAAGAAGCTGGAGTTGGTTGCTGCATCAGAGGGAAGAAGTCTCGCCCAGATTTGCGACGCATTTCTACAAGCGGGATTGATTGCTTATGGCAAGGAAGGCGCGAAATATATCCAGCGATTCCTAGCTCGCCACGGCGATCCGCCCGAAGACCGTTAGCAGAGTTAGTCGCGAACTCCTTTGAACATTTCGAATTTCAAGCTTTCGAGATCTTCTATATCAATGCGTGGGCGCCCGTCAGCGCGAAGGAAGGGACAAGTTCATGCAACGCCTGGTCGCCAAACAGAAAGCTGAGAACGAAGTAAGGACCTGGTGTTCACAATTGCTGAGTACGCGCAAGCACGGAAACGCTCAAAAATTGGTACTGCTGCCCTCAGAAATTTGCGCTTTTCCCGCAACCTTGATTACCAAGTAGATTCGGCATTTCTCATTTCGTATTTTCTTCGCCAGTCTGCGTACCAAATCCTGTTAGCCTTTTCTTTGGATCGGAAGAATCACCGGCCCGCGCAAAGGGGATTGCAATGGGATCTAAGAAGACGGTTACCGAGAAGACGCTTGCCGCAAATCGCCGGAACGCCAAACGGTCGACCGGACCTCGAACCGAGATGGGCAAGAACAATTCAAAGTTCAATGCTGTGAAGACCGGGCTGTTTGCCGAACACGTGGTTATTCCGTCGTGTGACGGCGGCTATTACGAGGACGACCCCGATCCCAAGGAGCAATTTTTGAAACTGATCCAGGCTTTGCAGCAGGAATACAAACCACAAGGTCCGTCGGAGGTGTTCTGGGTCGAACAGATGGCTGAGTGCATGTGGAAACAACGTCGAGTGAGTCGGTCGGAGGGACGCTTCGTCCAGCTTAGGTCAGAACGGAAAACATCCGCGCCTGGGTTAGCCGAGCAAATCGTAAACGAAATCTGGATTCTCGAGAGGGCACAGGAAGAGATCGAAACTACGCGAACCCTCTCGCCGGCAACTTACGGGGCGGTGCTCCCTGCTTTAAACCTGGCAGCGACAGGTGTTTTACAGCCGCGCGGGCTGGAGGCCAAGAATGACAGCACTCCTAATGAGCTCGAGCTCGATGATCAGTTTGTTGCCTCCCTCGAAAAGGCCAAAGCCAAAATTGGGGAGGTGTTGTCTCATCTGGCGGACCGGCAAAAAATCGATGATTATCAAGCTGCACGCGCTCTGCCTGCGGAAGGTGACATGGACCAGATCCTCCGCTATGACAGGGCACTGCAGAAAAAGTTTGACTGGGCCCTGCAGAGGCTCCTCGAATCTCAGCAAAGACGACGGAAGGCCCAGGTGCCGGCGAGCGTTTAGAGGTTCAAGCGATCAGCAAAGTAGTGCAGGGAGAGCGACCGCCACCTTCGTCCTCTCCGAATCAAGCGCGCTCAAGAAGGGCCAGCGCCGCAGTCTCTAAACCAGGAGGACCGGCAGCTTACTGCCCCATACTATATCGTGTAACGATATAACTCCCGGGTCATCGCTTGTAACCAACATCAAATCCATGAGCTAAGAGTTGCCGCGAAGAACCGGTCGTCCGAATCTAGTCTAGTCGGCGTCTGCGTTGGGAACGGTTAATATTGCGAAACGAAGCCAACAAGTCTTTTGTTATGAACAGAATGATCTTCGCGTGGTGGCAGTCTCTGGAAGTCACGGTACTTGCGCCCCGTCTGCTCTCGAGGAATGAAAGGCGAATTCGGAACTGTTAGGGTGGCATTAGGCACGTACCTGTCGGGGGTATACCGTAGCGGGTAGTGCATCAAGACCCGGCCGACGCGGATTGGCATTTCAAAACTCACATCGCTTAATCAGAAATGCCTATTGGGAGGCGGTTTTCTTGTTGGAACTGGGCGCGGGATTCTTCGATCGGTTCTGGATTGCATCCAGGATCCATAACTGGCCGTTGGGCGCAGGGCAGCGCATCCGGAAGACAGGATGCCGCATGACACAGCCGCTGGAGCGCGGCCGTAGCCTCGATTCCATTCTCTCAATTCCGCCACACAACAAAGATTACCCGCGAGACCTGACCACGCTGGGTATGCGTTTCCCTAACGATCCTAGCTGTCGCGATTTGCTTGTTCCGGTGGGCCCGGCTGGAGGAGCTTCAACGCCCTCATTTTCCGGGGAATATAGAAAATCCTCGATCTCATCAATTCGCCGGCTGGCGTCGCTGTAGCCAATCTCAATGAGATCAGTTGTGTACTTTGATGTAAATAACAGGTAACTCATCAGGTCCGCGCACGAAGCCGCATCTCGTCCCAGGCTACTAATAAAGTACTGTATAAGATACGGCATATCTCTCTGGTGGTGCTCTGCTAATTGCGATAAATCGACGGAGGGCGCAATGTGCAGTGACGTCAACGGCCGCATCTTTTCGCAGCCCTCAAGACCAACCTGGCTGATATGACCACTTCCTATGAGTTCATTCAATCGCTCAAGGTGCTCGATATCAGTAGCCAGGTGATCCAGGAACATAACATTGAAAAGAACTCCCATGACTTGCGATAGGGAAGGGACTTTCTGATCCGACGATTCTTCCTGATGTTCGAGATTTTCGCCGCGCGCACCAATTGCGAAAATCCTTCTTGCACCCAAGCGGATAACGGGGCTGAGAGGCTGTTGAAGGCGTAAACAACCGTCGCCGAAAAAAGCCGTTCCCCGCGCTGTCTTGAGTCTTACAGGCTGAAAGACCAAGGGGATGGCAGCCGACGCACAAATATGATCAACGGTGATTTTTGTAGCAAGTGTCACCCGCCGGCTTCTGTTCCACATAGGGTGGCCTTTAGCGCCTTGAATGAAGAGGTAACTTTTCCCTGAGTTATAGTTTGTCGCTGAGATTGTGAGTGCGTAGAGATGCCCACGCTTAATATTGTCTTGAATGCGCTCGCAATGGAGATGCGTATTTAGAAAATGCCACAGAGGAGTCGCATCTAATAAAGATCGGGCATTACCTCCTCCAAACAATCCTCCAAAGGAAAGATCTACGATCCAGGTAAGGGAATTACGGGTCTGTGACAAGACATCGCAGCGAAAGATATCGGTGGGCCTAAGACGCGACCAGAGCGAGGCGAGAACGCGGGTCGCCAAGGCAAAATCGTCGCTACCGACGGCAAGGGCAGCACCGTTAATCGCTCCGGCGGAAGAGCCTCCAATGATCGGAAAAGGATTACCCTGGGCTTGAACCCGTTTAATCTCGCCAATGCGCTTGAGAACACCAGCTTGATAAGCACCGCGAGCACCGCCCCCTGTCATCACTAAGCCAAGAGCGTTTTCCATCTTCCTCCTGTGCTCCGCCAGAACGAGCACGAATGTTGCTTGTTGCCGCAGTAAGGCTAGTACGTGGACGATAAAGGAATCAAGCGTGTGACAATCGCATCGATCCCATTGGCTTAATTCTCCGCGTCACGGCGCGGAGGGCAGAAGATCCAATAAACGGCGGAAGCGCCTTGGTTCGCTTGCGCCGTTTTTTCATTCATGGAAGCTCCATCCGTTGCACGATAAAGCGCATACTCCAGTGATCTCGCGACATCAAGCGATCCTAATCATGCCGGGTTCCGCAGCACGGTGCACACCGAAGCGCATAGTGCTCCGCCAATATTGAATGTCGCAGCCATTTTCGGATCTCGCCTCTGAACTTCCTTTGGCGCCATTCCTTTCAACTGCCAGAAAGACCATCCCAACATGGCGACCCCAGTCGCACCCACTGGGTGCCCTTTTGCAATCAAGCCGCCTGACGTGTTGATACCACAGTCGCCATCCACTTTAGCCTTGCCTTCAACCCAGTATCGTGCCCCCTTGCCGGGCGATGCTTTCCCCAAAACTTCCGTTCCGATGGCCGCTGCTACCGTGAAACAGTCGTGGATCTCAGCGACGTTCACATCGGAAGGCAATGCGCCCGCCATTTCGTACGCCCTTTTCATTGCCCGATGGGCGCCGGCAGGAACTAGCGTATTGCGTCCTTCCTTCTGGAGAGGATCGGTGGCCTGCGCATAGCCCGCGATCTCAACACACTCCGATTTCGGCACGCCGAGCTTGCGCAGTCCTTCTTCCGTTGCCAGGATGAGCGCGGCATAACCGTCGGTAATCTGTGAACAGTCGTAGGTCTTGAGGGGCAGGCCGTCGACGACGTAACGATTGATGCCCTCAATCTTCATGGCCTGTTCAAGTGTGATCTGGACTTTGTTCATCTGGGCCCAGGGATTGTATTTCGCGTTGCCGTATTCGTTTACCGCAATCTGCGCTAGGTCGCTTTCGCTGACGCCATGTACCTGCATGTAGCACTGCATGATCTCTGCGAACAAATGCGGAAAGACAAAGACCTTGCCGGGACGGTCGTCGGGATGCGAATAATACCCGAGGACCTCTCCGATGAGCTTGCCATCCATCTTCCCTTCCCGGTCGCGCATTTTCTCGTAGCCGATCGCAATTCCCACGTCGCCGACGCCGCTCAGGAGTTTGTAAATCACCGACAACACTGCCTGACCGCCGGAGGCACAGGCATTTTCGACTGACTCGATCGGCTTCCCCTCCAGCCCCGGAACCGCGGCCACCAGGCCCGAGAGCAACCCTTGCTGATTCAGGGTGAAGTTACAAGCCGAACCTACGGATCCAGTGTCGATGACTGAAGGCTCGACCTTGATCTCCTGACAAACGCCGGTGACCGCATTGGCCAGAATCTGAGGCACCGTCATATCCATGAGCTTGCCAAACCTGGACTGGCTATAGGCGGCAATATAAATGCGCTGATTCATGATTTCTCCTTGTGCGTTCCCGGAAATGCTGTCCGATCGGCCACGGTCCCAGGCGGGCCACGGCACTCAAGCGTTCCAAGAATTCGCAATAATTCTTCTTATCACGCTAGCATTGTGGCTGTATGTGATTCAAATCACGCTAGCACCTCGCGTGGTAGGGTAGCCGATTCTCTGACGAATTGACCTGCGGTCGCATTGCAGCGAAGGTCTCTACCTGCGAGTCCGGCACCACCCCTTTCTCTTTGCGGTAATCGCGGAACTGCCCGCGAACGAGATCCTTCTCTTCCAGCTGCGGGATTGCCTTCAGCACCTTGACCTTCTCATCGCGGATGGTTTCGCTGTCCCTTCTGACCGGAGGTTCCATTGTGAGGTTGCACAGGAGCTGAAATAGATGGTTCTGGATGACGTCCCGAATGGCCCGGGTCTCGTCATAGAAGGCGCCGCGCCCCTGACCCCCGAAATTCTCCGCCATCGTGATCTGCACACTCTCGATGTAGGTCCGGTTCCAGAACGCTTCCATGAGCGCGTTCGCAAACCGGAAGACGATCATGTTGTGTACCGGCCGCTTGCCGAGCTCCTGCGATCTGAGCAAGCAGGTAAGCGGGTACTTCAGCCCACGGAAGACCCTGTTGAGAGGTGTCAGCGAGCGTCACGGCCGGGTTGAAGTGCGCGCCTGATCCAGATCTCGCTACCGTTTTGCTCAACTGGAAACGGCAGTGTCCCGAGTCGGAGGAAAACTGGATTTTCCCCAGCGCGGTGACCGGACGCTGTTACCATGCCAGCCCGATCCAGCAGGATTACATCCGTCGTGCCGGTCGCAAGCTGGGCTTGGGGGACATCGGTTGGCACACCTCCCGACATACCTATCGGTCGTGGCTAGGCTAGACTTGATTGGCACTCCGATAGGCGTGCAGCAGAAGCTTATGCGGCACGCGCAGATTGCCACCACCCATGAACGTCTACGGCAACGCCATGATGGAATCGAAACGCGAGGCTAACAGCAAAGTCGTCCAGATGGTGCTCAGGCAGGAAGTGAGAAAATCAAAATGAAAAGAGCTGCCGAAGCAGCCCTTGTTAATTGCATTTCACTGAGGGGCGGCCTTAGTGCCCTTTTTTGCCCCTTTTTGCCCCTTTAGTGAAAACGTCCGTTGCTCGTAACTCTAGGATTCCGTTGGTTGCGGGGGGTGGATTTGAACCACCGACCTTTGGGTTATGAGGGCAATTCCAACCACGACCCTAACCAAAGGCAACCAAACAAGCCCAAGAAAACACACCACATTGCCACCTCAGTGTTTGTCCTCTTTCGGCACGCTTCGCCTCTAGTTTTCGGACACTACTCGGACACTGCGCGGCGAGCTGCTCGCTTGGAGAGCAGGACACTGAACATTCCACTGCCATCGTCAACTTCTCAACCCCAATCGAAAGCTAGGGAAGCATGAGGACAAAAAGACCCGAAGCCGCTCCGCCCGTTTCCGAAGCGACTCCCCCCGCAAGGCTGCAAATCGCTACGGGTAAGCGATGCCAAGGCACAGACAAAAGCGGTGGGCCTTGTACGGCTTGGGCGCTAAAAGGCGGGACACATTGTTACTTCCACGCGAATCCCGAGAAAGTGTCCGAACTGGGGCGGCGTGGGGGAGAAGCGAAGGGGCCCGGAGGCGCCCGTTACGCCGAGCGTTCGCTGAAGACGGTTGACGATGTGACCGCGCTACTGGGCGACACGATCAAGGACCTGGGAAGGGGTCTAATTGACCCCAAAGAAGCAACCGCTGTGGGATATCTGGCGGCGGGGATGCTCAAGGCCCTGCAGCAGGGCGACCTTGAGAATCGCTTGCGCGCCCTGGAAGCAGTCGAGGGCAGCAAAAGCACGAAATCGCGCTCCAAGGTAGAGCACGATGATCCACCGACGCCGCTGCCAACCATCTACTCGCGGTTGAATGCGCCGAAAGGAAACTAGATGCAGGAGAAGAGATTGGCAAAGCTCGAAGCGGGACTTGATGGGAGGGAGAAAGTTCTCGCCTGGCTGCATGTGAACCAGCAGCGAGGTGGATTCCTGGATCTCGCGATTCGCTGCATTGAGACAAACGGCGCTTCCGTGCAACTGCCCGACATGGAAGACGTTGAGTCGAGATTCATCTACGTGTGTTGGCGCGCCTGCAACCTGCGAGTGCTCGAACTACAGGAAGCTGGCCTACAAAAGGCGTTGTTGGCGCTCTGTATGGGTCGATTTCTTCGCGCCGAGCGTATTCCTCGTGATGAACTGTTCGAACTGCAAGCATTCCGCGAAACGTTGAAAGTCTTCGTTTTGCAATGGATGTTGCTAGAGAGGGTTGTCGAGATCATCCGCGAGGAACACTTTTCCGGGATGCGAGTGCTCTACGACGACACGACGGCAATTCTGAAAAGGGATCTTGAAAAGGCTGAGATATACCTGGCCGGCTTCAACGTGAAAATAGCGTCTCGACTCGGAATTGAGCCGATCACATCGTCCGAACTGGAAGAATGTCTGCGGGCCGACGCACCGAAGGAGGCCGACGCCATCACCTCGCTGACGCACGGCACGGCTGAATTGGGATTCGGGAACAGACATGCCGGTTACCCTTTGGTTGCCAAGGTGCTGCGCGGCTACAAGTCGAAGGCCTGGGATGGGTTCCGGCAGATTGCTGCCGACAGTCCCGCTCATGTTCTGGACGCCAAATGGAAGAGCGCAGCCTTTTCAGAGTTGAAATTACCAGTGAATTCAATGAGTTAGAGGTGCCTCCCGGTCATGCGAATCACTGATATTCACTGCAGACGAGGCAACTGCCGGTAAAACTGCCGGCAACTTTTTTCGTCTCCTAGTCTTTGCATGGGGCGTGAGATTTCGCCTCATTGGTCACTGGAACGAACCACCTCGATATACTCCAAGCCGTGAATCCCCGACACAGAGCGAACCTCCAGCACAGGTGCCTCAGGAGCGGTCTCCATTAACATCAGCAGCTGTGTGAAACAGTGCGAACGAATATGTGATTTAAGTGCCGGTTCGCTCGACCAATCTTCCTCAAGACAAAGCGCCTCCGGATTTTCAACCTCCTGATAAATCCGGCTTGCAAGGTGCCCGCATTCTACCCTTGCCTGGACCATGATCGATCGCAGCGCTTTGACCGCTTCGACCGCATCATGCGGCCGAGCGATCATTCTTAAATTGACTTGGAACATCTATCGAAGTCCTTGAACTGATTTGGAACATACATCGAAATACCTGCAATCGAAGGCCACGCAATAAGCGCCGCTGGGCTCCGAATCTTCCACCGCGGGACTCCGCGCAGATGCCGCCACCGGCAAGAGTCGACCAGCAGGTTTTAATTCGAGA
This sequence comes from uncultured Acidobacteriaceae bacterium, assembly GCA_963794545.1. Lineage (GTDB taxonomy): Bacteria > Acidobacteriota > Terriglobia > Terriglobales > Acidobacteriaceae > Bog-257. The sequence continues at coordinate 963,194 of CAWCEH010000002.1, read as the reverse complement.
CTAACGGCCACTGGGTGCGGGTAATGAATCGCTAATCACGAGTATGAGGAAAAAGACTCGGCGCGTCGTTGTCCCAGGGCATCCTTCTCGTTGCGCTAAAGCAATAACGCGCGGGTCGTCAGCGATCCGAGAATGCGCACTAGTCGCGCGGATACGGGAGCAGTTTGACCTGCCCCCACCGTGGTGCCCTGTAGTTTCGGCCGTAGAGAGCGGAACACTCGTTAACTCGTCTCTACCTGACTGAGAAGTAGAGATTGAGCATCAGACCCAACTGGTTCAGCTGCTGATTTGGGCTCTTACCCGTGTTGTTCTGGTGTTCGTAGTAGGGGTTGAACTGGACGTGCCTGCCAATTGGGAACAGACACCCGGCGTAGATTGCAGTGTCACTCCATTTACCGTATTGGCTCTCGTAGAAGAACTCAACGCTGACGTATGGTGCGGGATGGTACGAGCGGATTTTGAGCGATTTTTCGATCTGAAAAAGGTTGCGATAACGCCATGAATAGCTACCGCTCTGCCAGTCGAGGTCTGCACGATTCCTATCGGAAAACAGAAACCCTCCCTTCATGGGGAAATTAAGAGTTACGACTGGCTCGATGCGGTTTATCGCGGGCGCATTGTTGGCCTGCGGCAGATAGCGATATCCGACCGAAAACACCAAAAGCCTGGACTTCGAGTCGTCCAGATCAAACTCAGTGGCTTTTTGCAACCGAACCAACGGCGGCAGGTAGAAGTCAAGGCTGGGTCCTATTTCGGCTTGCGTGGGATCGCCGCCTTCTCTTGTCTCCTTTACCTGGAAGCTGACACGCAGATCGGAACTCAGCTTAACGTAGGTGTCAATTTCGGGCAGCCCTTGTACCGTTTGCGCGCTTCCGTGCAGGCATCCGAGGATCACGAGCGACGCCAGCGCAATCGACTTTTCTGTAACCCTAGCCATTATTTGGGTTTCTTTGGATACAGGAATTGAAGCTGCAACGGTTATGTCCAACGAGAAGCGCCAGGCGGATGCACTGCCTTGTCGTGGAACTGGGCGGTGATGTTGGCCGGCTGAAAGCGACCGTAGGCGTGGCGGATCAATTCATCTTGAGGCTTCAATACGTCCATCCCGCGTTCATCAGGATGCCATTCACCATCAGCAAATTCATCACCAGTCCGATAATGTTGCCGGCGTAGATGGCGGGCTTCCGATTGAGTAGCCCGTATATGACCCACAACAAATTGGCGAGGGCAAAGATGGTCCACGTCGTCAACGATTGGCCGGAAGCATGCTGGCTGTGAGTGAAATACAACTTGGAAATCGACGGCAGGGTGGCAAGCGGCTGCACAACTCCGGTAATGACCATCAGCGGCTCGAAAACCCGAAGCCACTGCAGGTGCGCCGGTGATCCTGTTTTCAGAAAATACATATACCAATGGTCTCCTTGGCGCTGCAGAGTCCCTGCCTGGCGTTGGACTCTCCAAAGGGGAATTGTCCGTTGCCCCGCCGGATTGCAGGGATTATTTCGTTCCACTGCGGGTTCCGCCTGGGAATCGGGACCCTTCGCTGGCGCGGGATTCGGTCACGTTGCGCAAAATAGCATTCGCCTTTTCTGGGTCAACGCCTGCGTCGCTGGATAGGTATGTCAAGCGTGTAGGCGCCGCAAGTCGGGTACCGGCAGCCTCGACAATTCCAGCTATCTTCAGGATGACGTCCTGGCGAATGGCGGTGAACTCTGCCCAGTCGCCCGTCTTGCCGTAGGCGAACAACTCCAATTCGAAGGCAGCGCCGGCGAAATCGTTTACCCGGATTCTTGAGGTTCCAGGTTCGATGGAAGGATGCTCGTCCAGCATCTTCTGAACGCGGTCCAGCACGTACCGTAGCTGTTCGACCTGGGTTTCAATTCGCAGCGAGAAGGTTTGGTTGATCAGCAGTTTGGAGCGGGCCTTCATGTTCTCGAACTGCATTTGCGCCAGCAACCCGTTGGGAACGACCAGCAGATTCTGGTCGAGGGTCCGCAGCCTCAGAGAGCGGAGCCCGATATCTTCTACCGTGCCAAGCCGGCCGCCGATGTTGCAAAAGTCGCCGACGTGGACAGCTTTGTCCATCAGCAACGAGACCCCGCCTATGAGGTTCTCGAGTGATTTTTGCGCGGCCAGTGCTATCGCTAGTCCTCCGATGCCGAGGCCGGCGAGTGTCGTCTTCACGTTGATCCCAAACAGGGCCAGTGCGGCGACAAAGGCGATTACCAGCATCACGATGCGCGTAAGCCGCTGCATCAGGACCAGGATCGACTCTCCGCCTCTGTTTTGCGTATGCCTTCGGTTTACCGCTTGGTCGAAGCCTCGGTCAGCGATCGCGCTTACCAGCCACGCGAGACATCCCGCCAGAAGGGCTGCCAGAAAACGAAAATAGTAGACGCGATACAAAAGCAGCGGCTCAAGCAGGTAGACGAAAACAGCATGCAGCAAGATCGCAATGACGCACCTGAGCGGCATGCCCAGTGGTGTCTGCCAGATGGTTCGGAAAGGACGTTTTCGGAGGCCGTACCAGATTCGCTTGGGCAGGCTGGTCACAAACGTCAACAGCCAGGCCAGCAACCACGAGATGGGGATCGAGAGCAGCCACCCGAGCCATTGTGCGAGTGACATCCCCAGAAGGTACCGGCTGCGCAGAGAGGCAGGCACCATTCTTTCAGCTGCGGTCGGCCCTTCGCTTTCCATTTCGGCGTAGAGGGCAGGGACCTTCGCAACCGTCTCTTGCGAGACCAGCCAGATTTTTCCGAACTTTGGATCATCCACCCGTACCAGGATCATGTCCGTGGTCGTGCCACCTACCGCAAGAACGCCAGCCCGCACCTGGCCGGGCGGAAGTCCCGCTTCAACCGTTCCGTTGGGGTCATCGCTCAACAAGGCGAGATCGCCTTTGAACCTTGAGTGCAATGCCTGAAATTCCTTGCCCAGTTGTACCAAGTCCGTGTCTTGGCCCGGAGGCCGTTGCAGGTAACGAGCAGCGGTCGCGAAGTCCTGGCGTGCTGCGTACTTCATCATGCCGTTCATCGCACTACGGGGACTTTCACGTCCGAGCGGATCGATTGGCGCCCCAGGCTCGGCTTTGGCCGGCGCCGCAGATGTTGGAAGCTGGGCTGATGAGAGCGCTGATGAGCCAACGATTGGGAAAATAGACAGGACTATGCGGAGAGCAAACGTCCAGCTAAACAACTGGCATGTCCCTTGTCGGTTTTCCCTTGGCGACGGCATCTGTTTCGCCCTTGTGGCCGTTACTTCAGCAGCTCAATGTCCGGCATCGTCCAGCTCTTGTCCAAGAGCGTCTCCTCCGGGCCGTAGAATCGAAACCACGCGAACCATCTCTTCCCCTCCGGGGTCTTAATCCAGTTCGATTCCTGCCCAGCGGGTGACTTCGGTCCAATGTAGATGTCCACTGAACCGTCGGTGCTCTTACGCATGCTCTTGTCTAAGGAATCAAGACTGGGGCGTGCCAGGTTCAGGAAGAGGGCCTCCGTTTCACTGTCGTAAATGGTCACAGACCAGAACTGGCTCACGGGAACTTTCGCGGGAACGTGCAGTCGATAACTGTTCTCGCCCCGCAGCGGTTGGCCACTACCGTCGAAGTTCGCGCCGAGGTAGAAGCTACCTTTGCCGAGCTTCGCGGGAGGCAGGAAGAAGCTGGAGAAGCCAATGCCGCGCGAATCCACATCGAAATAGTTGAGGACCGTCCACTTGAATCCCGTCTGCGCGGCAATCGCAGCAACCGGCACTTTCCACTGGCTACCAGGCCACCAGATCTCGACGAACGCGGGCATTTGTGCGAGTAGCCAGGCATGCGCTTCCGCTGCCGCCGAGTTCAACTGGGCCACGGTCGCGGCATCAGGCTCGAAGTCCTTGCCCTTCTCAATACCCAGTCGGAGGAGCATGCCCATCATTTGAAGGTCTTCGGACTGCAACGGCTCCTCGTTCAGCATGCGGGCGAGACTGGCGTAAATGCTTTGGTCATAGTGCACGAGGCCGTCATACATTGTGTCGGTCATGTCCACGAAGCGCTGGGCAGGCGGTTTACTGGCATTGGCCAAGGGATATGTCTTGATCTGCTTCACCAGCGCGTCGCCCTTTCGCTCATCGTCTTCCGAGTTGCTTGCCAAAATGGAGCGGATAGTCGTGAAGGTGTTGTAGGTCTTGGAACGCACGGGGATATAGCCGACCGGCACCTCCCCTGCATACCCGGGTGGCAGCACCAAGTATTTACCGCCCTTGCCCTCGAAGCCGACGTCAGTGAGCGGCACCTGCCAAGCATCAGCCATGGTTCCCAAGAGACTGGACCCGTTCGCCGCCGGGGGAAGATCCAGAACTACCGGACCGTCGTTTTTTGTGTTTAGGAAGACATAGAGGTAGCGAACGCTGGTATTGGGGGTGAGCGACTGGTTCTTCCAGGCGTTACCTTTGGGCCACCAGATGATGTCGCCGTATTTTGCCTTCCCGTCGCGGAAGTAGGCTTGTCGCATCGCGTCCAGGCTGACGATGGGCATGCCCCAGATCGCGGCATCCACGGCGCGGCGTTCTACCATGCGACCGTTGAGTTCCGCCGGAGTAGGTGTCTCCATTTTGTATTTCTGCGCCTGGGCGCAGGGGATACTGAGCAGCGTCGCAACTAATAAGACCGATGTCGCGACGATGACTCTGGCCAGCTCGACTGATTTTTCGGATAGCATTTTCTCCCCATTTTGCCGGCTCCGCAAACCGCTTAATAATGTGGTTGCTACTCCTTGGATTGGCCCTTCGCAAACCCGCCTGACTTGCCGGCATCCAGAAGCTGCTGCGGATCGATACGACCGAAAATCTCGATCAGCTTCGCGACCACCCCGGTCCATCCGGTTTGATGGCTGGCCCCGAGGCCAGCGCCGTTATCGCCGTGGAAGTACTCATAGAACAGGATGTAATCCTTCCATTGGGGATCGGTCTGGAATTTCTCCGTGCCTCCATACACCGGCCGCCGGCCCGATTTATCCCGCAGGAAGATACGTTCCAGACGATTGGCTATTTCATGGGCGACCTCGAACAGGTTCATCAACTTGCCCGAGCCGGTCGGACACTCGATTTTGAAGTTGTCGCCGTAATACAAATAGAACTGCAACAACGCACGGATCAGCACTGCGTTCACCGGCATCCAGATCGGCCCGCGCCAGTTGGAGTTACCGCCGAACATGCCGGTGTCTGACTCTGCCGGAAGATAGTTCACGCGGTACTCTTGTCCCTCCACATTGACGATAAAGGGATGGTCGTTATGGTAGCGGGAGAGCGCCCGAATCCCGTAAGGACTGAGGAATTCGTTCTCGTCGAGCATGCGAGAAAGAATCCGCCGCAGCCGGTCTTCATTCACCAGCGCAACGATACCGCGTTCCGCATACCCTAAATGCCCCTTCCCGGTCGCATGAATGCTGTTGCGCAGTTCGGGCATACGTTCCATGCGTCCTTGTAGGATTTTCACCAATTGCGGGACCCGTTCGCGCTGCCACGGCTCGATCACGGTGGTAGCACACAAGGGCAGCAGTCCTACCATGGAGCGACCCTTGAGCCGCTTGGCGCTACCGTCGGGGAGGCGCAGGACATCGTAGAAGAAGCCATCCTCCTCGTCCCACATCCCTTCCGGCCCCGTCTGATTCATGGCGACCGCGATCCAAAGGAAATGCTCCGCAAACTTCATGGCCATGTCTTCGTAGAAATCGTCGTGGGCCGCCAACTCTATCGCGATCTCCAACATGTTCTGGGAGAACATGGAGACCCATGCGGTGCCGTCTGCCTGCTCGAGGCTGCCGCCGGTGGGCAGCGGCGCGCTCCGGTCGAAGACGCCGATATTGTCCAGCCCAAGAAAGCCGCCTTCAAACAAGTTCTTGCCAAAGCGATCTTTTCGGTTTACCCACCAACTGAAGTTCAACATCAGCTTGGCAAACGAGCGCTTCAGGAACTCGATGTCGCCTTTGCCTTTGAGAGCTTGCTCTGTCCGGTACAAAAAGATGGAAGCCCAGGCGTGTACCGGCGGATTGACATCGCTGAAGTTCCACTCGTAAGCCGGGATCTGACCGGTCGGGTGCAGGAAGAACTCCTGCAGCATCAAGTCGAGCTGTTCTTTTGCGAACTCCACATCGACCGTGGAAAGTGCGATGGTGTGAAACGCCAGATCCCACGCCGCATACCAGGGATACTCCCACTTGTCGGGCATCGAGATGATGTGCTGGTTCACCATGTGGAACCATTCGCTGTTCCGCATGAAGCGTCCGCCCGGCTTCATCGGGTCCTGACCATGTTCCGTGAGCCATAGGTCCACGTCGAAGAAGAAATACTGCTTACTCCACAGCATTCCGGCCAGAGCCTGGCGCATGACCAGCGCTTCGTCTTGGCTGACACGTGTTGGGGTTATGGATTTGTAGAACTCATCGGCCTCGCGCTGGCGGGTCTGCATGATTTCATCAAAGTTCTTGAAGGGATCGCCCATGGCCGCAGGCGCCAGATCGCTTGGCCGTAGGCGGATGGTGGCCGTCTGTCCTGCACCCACATTCAGCTGATAGTGTGCCGCAGACTTAGTTCCCGTTTTCTCCGGGTTGACCGCGTTGTGATTTCCGTGGACAACATACTCGTTAATTCCGTCTTTGACGTAACGCGAGGTGTTGGGCGTGCCAAAGAGCCGCTCGTTGTTAGTCTCGTTCTCCGTGAACAGCAGCGGTACATCTCCCTCGCAGTACAGATAGCGCTCACCCAGATCGGCGTGTGACGCTGCAACAACCTGTACGCCCTTCTGGCCGGAGACCTGCTTCAGCGACGGCTTGGGTGTACCCGGCCACCACGTCCAGATGTTGCGAAACCATAGGGTCGGCAGGACATGGATCGTCGCCGGCTCAGACCCGCGATTGGCCACACTAATCTGGATGAGGATGTCCTCCGGCGACTGCTTGGCATACTCTGTAACGACATCGAAGTAGCGATCCTCGTTGAAGACACCGGTATCCAGCAGCTCGTACTCCATGTCGCCACGATTGCGCTGTCTGCTCTTCTCAATCAGATCGCCGTATGGGAAAGCTGCCTGCGGATACTTGTACAGGTGCTTCATGTAGGAATGCGTGGGCGTGCTGTCGACGTAGAAATAGTATTCCTTAACGTCTTCGCCGTGGTTGGCCTCGCTGTTGGTCAGGCCGAACATCCGTTCCTTGAGGATGGCATCTTTGCCATTCCACAGGGCCACGCTGAAGCACAGCAACTGCCCAGAATCGCTGATGCCGGCAAGTCCATCCTCGCCCCAGTGATAGGCGCGGGAGCGGGCTTGGTCATGAGTGAAGTAGTCCCATGCATTGCCATCCTGGCTGTAGTCCTCGCGAACTGTACCCCACTGCCGCTCGCTCAGATAGGGTCCCCACTTTCTCCAGGGCTTCTTGCCCGTGCCTGAATAATGTTGAGCTCTGAACTCCTTGAGCGTGCCTGCTTCTTCGAGTCTGGCTGATTCCGGATTTTGTGACATTTGTGCCTCTCCTTGTTTGGCCGATTCGCCTATGCGGCCGGCCTGAATGTCGGTCTACCCATTTCTGCCTTCTCAGGTTGAGCTCCGTGGCTGACTCGACGCCTATTCCGGCACCGGACGCCAAGTATTGTCAGGATTGAATTCCGTCATTCCTTTCGCGAACTCAATGGTGTCCTTGCCCAGGTTTTTCTCGTACACGATTCCGTTCTGGTTGATCATGAAGGTCGTGATACCCGTATCGCCATACTTCTCCGGATAGGCGACGAAGGCGAAGCCGCCGGTCATCTTTCCATTCACAACGTAGTCTTTGGCGCCGCCTCTGGCATTCCCACCTTGCTTGGTGAGGATGCGATAGAAGTACCCGTGAAACGGCTGCTGTTTGCCGGCCTCTGGGGTAAACCCCTCTGTGGCAGCCGCAAACGCTGCCAGCGGGCCCAGTGGGCTCTTAGGCTGTCCCTCCGGCGACTTCCAATACAATCCGTTTTGCTTGCCTTCGTCGCTAACGAACTTCTGCGCGTACTGCTTTACGCCGTCGTGATGTTGCGAAAAATACTCGGTCTGGGCGGCGGCCATCGCGGCAAGCACATCCATCGTGGCCAGTTCGTTATCGCCGATACGCCGCGAAAGGATCTCGTCTTTTCCCGCCGCGGTGTCAAAGTACCATTGCCCGGCGGCGTTCTTCTTAAGCGGGATGGGGAAAGGATTATTGTCGGCCCCGAGGTAGAGCACTTCGCTTCCATCGGGCATTTTGCGCCAGCGATTCATGGCTGCATAGGCGGCTGTGAAATTTTCGAAATTTGTCTTGTCCACCGCAGTATCGCCGGAAAAAATAACGTCCTGCGATCCTGGACCGAAGATCACGACCAAAGCGTCATGGCTACCCCCCTTCGTAGCATCCGCCAGCGACTTGGCGGCATCGTCGGGAGACGCAAACGTCTTCTGCGCAGCTTCCGTAGCGGCGGGCTTTTCTGGTGACTTGTTGCACGAGGCGACGGAAATCACCAGGGCGAGGAGTGCAGAGACCACGCAACACCTCAAAATTATGACCTTGACGTGCGACATTCCCATCCTCCAAAGCTTGTAGTTCACGGTTGACGGCCAACTTTTCTGCTGCCCATCAGCAGATATCTAAAACATGTCCCCGGAGTTACCTCCGACCGCCGCCGAAGCTGCGACCGCCACCGCCCCAGCCTCCGCCTCCGCCACGGCTTGCCGAACCGCGCGAGCTAGCCGAGCGATCCCCCCAGCCACCTCCGCCACCCGATCCGTGATCTCCATAGCCGCTGAAGGCCGTTGAGCCGCGGCCGCTTCCGCTCTGTCCCCATCCACGCGAGGAATCGGAAGCGGCGCTACGATTGGCGCTGGCGGTCTGTTTGTTCGCGTTATTCACGTTGACGGTGTTGCCGCTCACATTCGTGTTGTGGCTGTAGTTGTTGGCGTGATAGCCGCTGCTGTTGTACCCGTGGGTGTAGTTGCTGTTGGCGTGATAGCCAATGCTGTTGTATCCGTTGTTATAGTGGTTGGCATTGTCGTACCCATTGCCGTAGTACCCGCCGTGCCACGCGCTGTTCCCGTAATAGGCTCCACCGTGGTAATAGGCTCCGCCGCCGTGCCAGTTGCAATTCCAACTGCTGTATCCCCAACTACAACAGCCGCCGCTCATCATTGCGCCAACCGCCATTCCAGCTCCAAACGAAAGTAGACCAGTAGCCACCAGGGCTCCCGTGCTGTATCCAGGTGTGGTGTAAGGCGTGCCGTAAACCACCGTTGGGTTGTACTGCGGGACATACACAATTTGGGGATTGGTCGGCTGGATGACAATCGTCTGCGGCGTCTGCTGTACCACCGTAATCTGAGAACCAGACTTGAGATTGCCGGCGGCCTTGGCTTGCGAGCGTAAGGTCTGGACGGCGGCCATTACGTCGGACGACTGGTTGTGATAAGCCTCTCCCAATTGCGAGGTCCACGACATGTTTTGCGCCATGTTGTTCAGCACAGAAGGGAATTGGGTGAGCGCCTTGACGCTGGGGTCCCACGACTGCCCGTTCACGGCCTGCATCAGGGCGCTGCCGGTCAGGGTCTTGTTTTGCTCCAACCAGTAGTTGGCGACCGCAACCTGGTCCGGAAACGTGGCGGCGCTGAGAATCTGGGCCACCAACGCGTCAGGATAGAGCGCGATAGGCGCAACCAGACTTTGCAGTTCTTCAGCCGTCATCGGCGCGCCCTGCCCCGGATATGAGGACGCCGATGATGGTGCGGGCGCAGCCTGCTGGTCCTGATAGAACATCAAGGCGCCAGCCTCGATGGGCATCGTAATCGCCACAAGAGCGAGGCACAGTGAGATTGACAAAACTCGTTTACCAATTGTCACATTCATTTACGTAACTCCTTTTCGACGTCACAGGCAACGCATCCACTTGCTGCCGCGCTACCACTGCGTGCAAGTACAAACTGACGCTTGCAACAAGTCAGGCCGGGAAGCTCGTCATCGCTTGATTCATCTTGACTAACGTCGGTGTTGCGTTTGTTCACGACTTCAACCTTCACACCCTCTCCAAATGTATTGCTATTGAGGTTTGCCCAGCCAGCCGTACTGCCACGCGGCTGAGACATTCTGATAGTTGCCGCCAAACCGGATATAGGTGCCATCGCTGTAGCTGAATTTCAGAGACTGGTGTTTGGTTATGGGGACCGCGACGGTGCCTCCAATCCGGGAGTTCGTCTCACGGGTGACCGGGTTTTGCACACCGTTGATGCTGGTTGTCCCGCCGAACCAAAAATTACCGTCGAGCGAGGCCCAGAGCCGCGGCTTGAAATCGTAGCTCAGGTGCCCTTCCAAGGCTCCAATTGGGTTTTGCGATTGTGACCTGGTGCCCGCATAGTACATGTTGTGCGACCAGAACTCGGGATTCGCGGTAAAGAACCATACTCCGAAGTACCCATCCAGTATCCACTTACCCCAGCGCTCGGAATAGCCAAAGAGGGGTATCCATTTGACTCAGGTGACCACTACAGGTAGTGTGGTGGCCCATGGAACGGGTGGTGGAGGATTATCCGCGGACTCTGGCGGAGCTCGAAGTTCGATTTAGCAGCGAGGAAGCGTGCCGGGAGTATCTGTTCCGCCTGCGATGGCCGGCGGGATGCAAGTGCCTACGCTGCGGCGAGAGCAAAACTTGGCCATTGCGATCCGGGCGCTGGCAGTGTGCCCGCTGCGGACATCAGGTTTCGGTAACGGCGGGAACAATTTTTCAGGGCACCCGGACGCCCCTGACGGTTTGGTTCCGGGCGATGTGGTGGATGACGAGTCAGAAGAATGGGATCAGCGCCCTGGGACTCCAGCGGGTTCTGGGCTTGGGAAGCTACCAGACGGCTTGGGTGTGTTTGCACAAACTGCGGCGAGCCATGGTAAGACCCGGGCGGGAACGACTCTCGGGAAGCGTGGAGGCGGACGAAACCTATCTGGGTGGGCTGGAAGAGGGTATGCGCGGTCGGCAGACCGAGAGCAAGGCGTTGATTGTGGTGGCGGCAGAGGAGGACGGCAAAGGGATTGGGCGAATTCGGATGCGGCGCATTCCGAACGCTTCGGCCCACAGCCTCATTTCCTTCGTGCAAGAGTCGGTTGAACCCGGCAGCGTGGTCCACACCGACGGGTGGTTGGGATATGAGCCATTGCAAGGGCGCGGCTACATTCATCGGCTCACGTTTCTGCGCGGACAGCAGAAATCCCCTTCGGAGCTGTTGCCGCGCGTGCATCGCGTGGTGTCGCTGTTAAAACGATGGCTACTGGGCACACATCAGGGAGCGGTGAGCATCGAGCATTTGGATGGCTATCTGGACGAGTTTACCTTCCGGTTCAACCGGCGCAAGTCGCACAGCCGGGGAAAGCTGTTCTACCGTCTTGTCCAGCAAGCTGTCGCCGTGGAGCCAACAACTTACAAGGCGATCATCCGGTCCGCACCGGCAGACTGGCCCTGAAACCACAACCCATTGGGGGTACCTGAGTGAAATAGATACCCCTCTAGCCAAATTCTGGTTTGAAGGACCAGCGGTTGGTGCCCCAGTTGATTAGCTTCGTCGGATCGTACTGGCCGGTCGGAGCCACTACCTTGAGGCTTGCGCCCAGCAGGACCTTCTGCTTCCATTTCATATACTTCTGCACCGGCATTGCCGGGCCGCCCTTCAGGTTTACGGAGAAGCGATAGACCGAATCCAGAAGACCGGATCGGTAAAGGTACTTCCCCGCGCCCATTACTGTCCCCTGAAAGTTCCCTACCGCGTACGGCAAAGAAGCGACGACGTTGGCCGAACGTCCAAAGAAGCTGAACGCGTGGTAGTAGCTAAAGATCGGTACGCTGTATGTTCCCGTGGCGCCGCTAACCGGCAGCGCGCCATTGTAGTCAATACTGCCGTCATAGAACGACCAAGTCAGTGTGATGGCATTGGAATGGAGCGGAGTAATGACATAGGCGCGCGGCGCAAGGTCCTGAGCACAAAGCACCTGCAGCAAACCAACTGCGATTGCAGTCGACAACACGAGCTTGAAGAAAAGTCGCATCCTCGATTAAGCGCTTCGCTCTCATGCGCCACTAATATCCTCTCCGCTATAGCAAGAACTCCAAACCGACACCCTCTGCCGGCTCCGTGGACAGGCGCCCGGAACGGAGGGCAGCCCGGAAGGTTTCATAGTCGCGTTCCGCCGACTCCGCTATTCACTGGCAGCGTTATCCCGCTGACTCTTGATGTCGAGTGTTCTCTGGTCCTCGGCGCTGAGTTGTGAGGGTTTCAGGCTCACCGTCACCTTGTCGAGTTTGCCGGTGAAGGCAAATGGCACCTGATAGTCTTTGTCGTCTACGGGCGTCCCCGTGTCCATACCGACATCGAACGTCTCATCCCACTGGAGGCTGAAGGGTAAAGTGTGCTCCATTCGCTGACTGGCCACTTGCTTGCCGTCCACCAGCAGCACTCCAAGACCGCCCTTGCCAAAGCCGGGGCCATCCGACTTGAAGTCGAAAACAAGCGTGTGCCTGCCAGGTGCGAGCGCCTCCGTTCCCTCCCAACGTACGCGCTTCAGATCCACGAGATTCCAGGTGAACACCGGCTTGCCCTTCACGATGTAAAAGCCATAGCCGCCAAATCGGCCCCCTTGCGTAACCAGCATCCCTTCAGCGCCTCCGTTGGGGACCTCGATCTCCGCCGTGATGGTATAGGACTTGTCGAGAACGCTGGGAGCGCTGTTGGTTGGAATACCCGTGACCGAGGTTCTGTAGGTGAACTCTGTTCTACCTGCGATGGCGCTCGGCCTCTCGATGACCAGCCGCTGCGCCGCGGAAGCGTCCAGCGGTAGGACTTGATACTTCCGGGCCTCCACCCAGAACAGTTGCTGCAGTTCGCGGAGTTTATCCGGGTTCGACGCCGCAACGTCGTCGAACTCGGTCCAGTCTTTGCTGACGTTGTAGAGTTCCCACTTCACGCCATTGACCGGGTCCTTGGGAGGTGGTGTGGCAATGTCCCAGGCTGCGCGGGGAGGGGTGGTGGCAGCCACCCAACCGTCGTGGTAGATGGCTCGATCCGCCATCATCTCGAAATACTGCGTGTCGTGCCGCGATGGCACGTTGGCGTTCGCCTTGTCGAAGGTGTAGGCCATGCTTACGCCTTCGATCGGTTTCTGGGTGATGCCGTCAACCGTTGCAGGGGCCGGAATCCCCGTAACCTCCAAAATGGTCGGAACGATGTCGATCACGTGATGGAACTGGTTACGAATGCCAGCTGCATCCTTAATATGGCCGGGCCATGCGATCGCCACTCCTTGCCGAGTGCCGCCGAAATGCGACGCGATCTGCTTGGTCCACTTGAAGGGCGTGTCGAACGCCCAAGTCCACGCCACGGCCATGTGCGGATAGGTTTGGTCCGAACCCCACACATCATAGAAATTCTTCAGTTGGTCGGCTACCGGGACGTTGATGCCATTGAACGACGCAATCTCGTTTGGGGTGCCCAACAGGGTGCCCTCGGCACTCGATCCATTGTCGCCGCTGATGTAGATGATCAGAGTGTCGTTGAGCTTGCCCATGTCCTCAACGGCTTTGATCACGCGGCCGATCTCGTAATCGGTGTAGGCGAGATATGCGGCATAAACCTCCGCCTGTCGGATGTACATCTTCTTCTCGTCCGGGTTGAGCGTCTCCCATTTTGCCAGGGACGCGCCGCCGTACTGTGTGCCACCCTCAGGCCAGGGCGTCAGCTTGGCGTCCGGCGGGATGACGCCGAGTTTCTTCTGGTTAGCGAAGATCTGATCACGCAAGGCGTTCCATCCGTTATCGAACAAGTGCATGTTGTGGATCTTCTCGATCCAATCCGGTGTCGGGTGGTGCGGAGCATGGGTGCCTCCGGGCACGTAGTACAGGAAGAACTTTTGCTGCGGGTCGAGATCATTCATCTGCTGAAGATATTGAATGGCATCGTCCGCCATCGCGGTCGTCAGGTTCCAGCGCGGCTTGCCAACGAAGGGGTAAATGGCTGTGGTGTTTCGGAACAGGTTGGGCTCCCACTGGCTGGTGTCGCCGCCAACAAAGCCATAGAAATACTGGAAACCCATTCCGATGGGCCACTGTTCGAAGGGGCCAAGTTGGCTTGCCTCATAGGCCGGCGTGTTGTGGTCCTTGCCGAACCAGGACGTGGCGTAGCCGTTTTCCTTCAGGATCTCGCCGACAGTGGCCGAATCCCGAGGGATGATGCTGTCGTAGCCGGGATATCCGGTCGCGATATCGGAGACCACGCCGAAGCCCACGGAGTGGTGATTGCGACCAGTAATCAAAGCGGCCCGCGTGGGCGAGCAGAGCGCGGTGGAATGGAACTGGGTATAGCGCAAACCCATAGCAGCAACGCGGTCGAGGTTGGGCGTCGGAATGACCCCGCCAAACGTGCTCGGAGCCCCGAAGCCGACGTCGTCGGTCATGATCAGCAGCACGTTGGGCGCGTTCTTGGGCGGTACGACGCGTGGCGGCCACCAGGGCGTCGAATCCGTCGCGCTTTCCTTAATCACCCCACCAAATTTCGGGGGTGGCGGCGGAAGTTGTTTCCCGTCGATTGTGGTAGTGGCACTGGGCGAACCCAACGTGCCGGTGACTTGCTGCGCGGACGCGGCGTTTCCGCCCGCCAGCAAAAAGCTGGAGATGGTTAGCGCGCCCAGCGTTACTTTTCGTATGCCTGCTCCAAAGTCCATACTTTCCTCTTCAATACCTCCAGTTAGTCCGCGCCCACTGTCAATTGCCACGGACCGCCATCCGAGGCTTGCGGCTGGCGCGGCGGGCACCTGAGACGAGGCGGCCTGGTGCCTCGATTGCTAAAGGTATTCCCACAAGCCGGTCAACTGTTCCCCGATTTCGCCGCACACTTTTCTAGGTACCAGCGATGCCCTTGTTCTGCAGGATCCGGACCACGACGCGTCGATTGTCTGCTTGACCTTCTGATGTCGTGTCGGGCGCTACCTGCCTACTGGTACCCATGGCGCCAGGAGCCAGAATGTTGGTCAATGGAATACCGCCCTTTTGCTCCAGGAAGTCCGTCACATTGTCGGCGCGCTCAGTGCTCAGCTTCTGGTTGAGGGCTGCCGATCCAACCGCCGACGCATATCCCTTCACCTGAATCACGTAGGCGTTGATGGTCTTGGCCTTCGCCGCCAAATCCACCAGTGGTTGTTTGTACTGCGGGTCAATTACCACTTTGCCGTTGGCAAACAAGACCGTCACCTCACCCAGTATGTTGTATTCACCCAGTTCGCCAAAACGCTTATTGGCCGCTGCGATCGCTGCTTTCTGGGCGGCGATCTCCTGGTCGTGCTTCGCCTGCTCCGCCTGTGTCGCCTGAATCTGGGCCTGTTGTTGCTGGATTTGTTGCTCCTGCTGCGCCATCTGCTGCTGTTGCGCTTGGATTTGCGCCTCGGCCGGCGCTACGCCTGCTTGAATGTCGGACGCGGTTTTAAGATCGGAGCCCTTGAACTTGACGTCATCCGCTGCCAACTGGTTCTGGGCGTTGTAGGTCCCTTTAACCTGAACCGGCAGGCCAGGTACCAACGCGGTCAGGCCCATCTGCTTCTTGCGCATGCGGAGTCCGCCTTCAACTTCTTCCACCTGCGTGCTGTCCGAAAGAAGGACGACCACATTCCCGGCGTCCTGGGTCTTGACCGTCATGGTGGCGCCGCTGCGTCCATCGATCACGCCTTGGATTTGGGTTTGAGCAACGGCCGCACCACAAAGCAGCAGCAGTGCTGCCAGTGAAAGTGTTACGACAAATATCATTCTTGCAATCTTCGTTTCCTTCATGAACTTGCTCCTTTTAAATCGTTTTCAACATTTACCTCGATACGCTGCCAGCCCGAGGCTGACAGAGCAGTTGTGTGTGCTTCTCCCGCACGCCGCACATTTCTTACTGCCCTTCGATCACGATCAGACTGTGCTTGCGCCGCCTTACCCATTCCGTAGATCGCCTTTGAATTGGTCAGAGCTTGCCGCGCAGGCTCCACCCCAGCATCAGCAGTCCGCTGGCGACGATCCAGCTGCCGGCGACCCGCACCGCAATGCGTGCCCATGCCGCTTGCAGTTGCACGACCAGTGCGGCGCCTAGTGCGACCAGAATGAACACCGCGAACACGAGTCCGAGCAATGCTACAGAAGCAACACCGGGCTGGCCCATCCCCGCTCCATTGAGGTATCCGTGATACAGACCCACAAATGCTGCCAATGCAGTCGTCGTGCGTAGAGATAGCTTGGCGTCCACGGCGACCAGCCCGCCCAACAATAGGAATGTGATTGCGGTCAGCACCCCGCTGGAATTCGTTGTTGTCGCAGCGAGTCCGGCAAGACCGCCCACGAGCCATGCCGTGGGAAGCACGAAGAGTGCTCGGCGACCGTAGGCGGCGCCGCGAAGTCCCGCAAGCAACGCGAGAGCGAGCACTGGAACCACGTCCTCCGCGCTCGTCAGAAAGTGCATCAGCCCGTCGTAAACGGGCCCCATCCCGGTCGAGTTCAAGTGAGCTTCGGCCGCCGCGGGACACATCGCGACCGTGAATACAACGATCGCGTAAATCGGCAGCCGGGACTTAGGTGTACCCTTCATGCGAACGCCTTCCACATGAAAAAGCCGCCGCCCACTGCGACGAAGGCGCCGGCGACGCGCAGCATTCGCTGTCCCCACATCCATCGATGGACGACGCCGATGCTGATGCCCACTCCGTGCAGGCAGCCGGTCGCGATGACGAATCCAATGCTGTACAGCAGGCCACTCTCTCCAGGCGGCAGTTCCGTGCCGTGCGCATGTCCGTGGAAGATGGCGAAGAACGCGACGAGCACAGCCGCAAACGCGAGGGGTGGCCGAACCTCGAACGTCACGGCCGCCCCGAGCAGGATGGCCGAGGCTGCAATGCCGTATTCAACTCCGGGGAGTGGTATGCCCATCAGGCCCAGCGTCCCGCCCAAGGCCATCACCATAGGGAAGGCCACAGGCAGAAGCCAGATGGCCGGGGAGCCGAGTTGTGCGCCCCATAGGCCGACGGCAACCATCGCCAGCACGTGGTCGAGTCCAGAGATCGGGTGCCTGAAGCCTGTGAGAAACCCTTTGGCTTCGCCTGCCTGTGGATGCGCCAAGGCAACCTGCGCCCAGAGCAGCATCGGCACAAGCAACGTCAGCCATCGCATCGTACTTTGCCGAGCGCCGCGCCCAGGCTTGCTGTCCGGTGTCATAGCCCGCATACTCCCCTCATCGCGCACCTGCGAAAAGCATTGCGACGCGCTGTATTGTCCAGTACGCGCCAAGCGTCCCCACGGCGTACCCAGGCATCGCTTCAGCCCAACGCGGCCAACGAATCTCCAGGACACGGAAAGAGCGCTCCAGCGACAGCACCAGACCCACAAGGCTCAATTGGCCCATTTCCACGCCCACGTTGAAGGCCAGCAACGCCAGTGGCAGGTCCGTTCGCGGCAAGCCTGCGCTCGTCAATGCACTAGCAAAACCAGAGCCATGCAAAAGTCCGAATGCAAATGCGACCACCCATGGATGACGAATGGTGAAGCTGGTTTGTCCACGCCAGACGCGAACGATTTCCGGCCCAAGAAAGAGAATGCTCAGCGCGATCGCAGCGTTAAGCGGAATAACCGGCGCACTGGCATAGCCCAGTGTCGCGACGCCGAGCGTGATGCTGTGGGCCACGGTGAAAGCGGTGATGGTTTTCAGGAGCATCCACCGGTCTTGCACGATCAGCAACAACCCGAGCACGAACAACATGTGGTCCGCGCCGAAGAGAATATGTTCGACGCCGAGTTTGAGATACACGCCCGCCACGGACCAACCGCTTTGCCGCATCGGGATGCTGGCCGATGGCTCTTGGCCCGTCAGCCGCTGCACCCACTTCGTGCCGTCCATAAATTCGATGCGGACGAGCGCGTCCGTCATCGTACCTTCCAGCCCGCGAATATGAAGCGTCTGTCCACGCAGCGCGGGGGCACGCAATGTCCATTCCTGAATGGCTGCGCCGGGCGGCGTGCTTGTCGTCAGCGGCGTCACTGCCTGTGCGTCGCCGGAGAATTCCGGTTCGAGTGCCAGCCGCGCGTCCCCGGACATGGGCGTCTTCCAGAGCACGCTGAACTCGCCCGGCCTTTCTTCCCGCAGTTCGAGGTATGCGGGGCGCAGCTCATGAGCGAACGCGAGAGTGGCGGGTAATAGAATGGCCAACGCCGCTACTCTTTGCAGCAGCCCACGTGACGAGGTCGCCACTCGGAGAATCAAGAGAACCGCTTTCATTGCGGTACCTGCGCTAAGGTTGCGTTCGGCTGCGAGGCTAGCCCTTTCGCTTGCACGGCTAACTCGTTGACCGGACCAACGAGCGGCTCGACGTCCTCGTCCACGACCACGTGGTATTTTTTCAGCAGACTCGCGAAATACTGTTCATCGGTCTCGCGCTGATGTTCATCCCGCCAACGTTCGCGCACTTGTGGTTCCACCTCGGAAAACTGAAGTTGTCGCGCCGGCCTCGCGTCCGTCACGCGGACCAGATGCAGGCCGAAACTGGACGTGATTGGGCCATTCCATACGCCCGGCTTGAGGGCAAAAACCGCATCTGCGAATTGGTCTCCGAACTGACCAGCGACGGCTTGCCTATCCTCATCGGTCAACTCGCCGCCGAGCGGTAAGGGATCGCCGATGTTCCCGGTGACTGCCGCACCGCGCGATAGAGCGGCGTGTGCAGCCTTGGCATCGGCCGCGGCGTCGCGGCGCTTTTCCGGATCAAAGAAGACCTGGGTGAACGAAACGTGCGCGCGAGCCTGGAAACTCTCCAGGTTCGCTTCGTAAAAGCGATGCAGATCGTCGTCGGTCGGCGCAGTGAGCCGCGACGTGTCTTTCACGACGAACTCGACCTTCTGCGCAAGACGGCGGCGGATGACCAGGTCGTCCTGATCCAGGCCCATCGCTCGCGCTTCGCGGCCGAGCAGTTCCTCTTTCAGGTACCCGGCGGCCAAGGCGTGCAACTCCTCGCGCGTCGGCGGGCGCTGATGCTGACGCTCCCATGTTTCCGCGAGAAACGCCATTTCCCGGGAGGTGATGCGCACCGGGGCACCGTTGTCCCAACTGCCGGCTTGGCCCCGATGGAGCCACCCATACACGCCAAACAGCAGCGCACCCAGCACTAGAAAGTGCAGGAGTGGTTCGTTGAGCCATCGTTTCATGGCTTGTACCAGATGGGCGAAGTGTAGGCCCGCCCGGTGGTGGTCATCGGAACGTTGGCGGCCATCTTGATGCCGAAACGCTTCTGGTCATACGCCGTCCAGCGAGGCGACGGAATCTGGATCACGCGCACGTAGTAGAACGCGTGCTCCTGGGGATCGAACCCCGGGTCCTTCCAGTATGCAGAGAGATAGGCGGCACCGATGGAGTTGCTGTAGGTGGCGTTAGCCACGTCCACCGTGTTGCCGACGGAGGTCTTGCAGCGGCCATCCGGGCCGATCTTGCGCCCGCCCGAGACCGCCACGTCGAAGATGCGCTCCTGCGCCTTGCCGTCCTTGCCTACCCAGCCCTTAATGATCTGGATGCGGTCGAGGTTGGAACCGTACGGATCGCGCTGTGCAAAGACCACGAAGGCAGGGCTCTTACCGGCCGGAGGGTTGGTCAGATTGCCGCCCATGGGCACGCCCCGAGCGTAGCCCTGCTCCGCGAAGTTGGGGCGATCTTTGTCCGCCGGTACGAAGTCCCAGCCTCCGAACACGCGAACGATCGGCCGTTCGCCAGTGGTGGCATAGACTTCCTTGCGCTTGAGCGCGTCCCAGATCGCCTCGCGGGTGTTCTCGCGCGACCACACCCCGCCCAGGCCCGCAGGTATGTCCTGCCAGTAATAGGACGCAACCTTGCCGTCCGCGTACTTCAACATCGGCAGTTGCCAGCGCGTCGGTGACGGCGCATCCCAAATAAACTGCCCGAAGAAGTTGTCTTGCCGCGAGTCAACCACGCCAATATGGGCATCGCTGGCGCCCACCATGCCGAACTGGTAGGGGTTGGCGCCAAGCTTGGCTTCCAGCTCCAGCCCAGTCTTGAGCGCCGCGCGGGCGTACTCGTACTGGAGCATGTCCTTCTTCTTTGGCACCGGGTGATCCGCGAGATTGCCGAAGTCCCAAAGTTCGAAGTTGGCGAATTCGTCATTCGGTGACAGGTAGGGGTGGGCCTCACCGTCACCCTTGATCTGCGTCACCTCCATAAGCGGCTCGTGGCCGATGCGCGACTCGGCGTAGGCCCGGTCCATGGGTTTTCCATTGTAGGTCTCGGCCGTGTACATGAGGCCATTGCTGAGATTGCCGTTGTGCGGGATGGCCAGCACCTGACCGCCCGTTTTCTGCACGTATTCGTCCATGTATTTCCACAAGTCCGCTGGATTCTGGCTGTCGAAGGCGGAGTAGGGAATGGTCTGCTTCACGCGGTCAACGTTGTCGCGGAAGATGACCGTGCGATGAAGATTGTTGCCGCCGGGCACAGACGTCCACTCGAAGCCGTGGAGCGTGGTGAAAACGCCTGGCTGGTTGTACTTCTCGGCTGCTTCATAGGCCTCCGCCCAAGCCGAGACCTGCAGCTTGGGGTTGTTGATCGGGTCCTTGGCCGAGGCGATGGTCTGGAAAACATCCCACGCGCCCTCAAATTTCTGCTGTGGGGTTCCCCTGGACAAGTCGTACCACTTTTTGCCGGTCGGGTTGGCGAGCAGCTCCGGGTTGCCAGATGCAAGCTGCCCGGATAGACCGAGAAATTCGGCGTGGTCGGTGATGGCGAGCCAGTCCAGCGGCCGTTCCAGTTTGAATTTCAAGCCGGTCGTGGTCATGACCTCATGGCCCATGGCAGACTCGAACAGTTGGTCGGGTCCCAAGGTGATTCCCATCAGTCCGGAGTCGGCGGAGAGGTCGGTGTGGATATGGGTAAGGCCCCAGAGGACCCGGTTCGGGTAGGTCTGGCCCACATTGGGAGAATATGGCCCGCCTCCGACGACCTGCGGCGGTGTTGGGGTCGCCGGGTGTTCCGGTTTCCCGTGTTCCTGCGCCGCGCCGTTCCCGGCCGCAGCGCGAGTCGCTGGCGCCGCAGCGAACGCCGTGCCAGGTTGCGACTTACTGCAGCCCCACGTCGCAATCAGCAGTGCGATCAATACCAGAGTGGAAATGCAATTCGCTAAACGGTTCATCATTATTCTCCAATCGACGGAACGGTTTTGTGTTTTCCTTGCTCTTGATCCCGTACTGCTTTTCTGAGGCCCTAAAACTACGGCTTCCCCGTAAAACTTCAAGTGGCTCTCTGTGCGAGGCCATCGGCAACATGATGCGCCCAGGCCGCGATCGCGAGAGATGGAGGCGTCCCAGCCGCAGCCGGCAGGGCCGAAGCGTCCGCTATGAACAGGCCCGGATTTCCGTACACTTCGCCTTTGTGATCGACAACGCCGCGATCCGCGTTTGGGCCCAGGCAAGCGCCACCCCAGGCGTGGACGGTGATGGGTTTCTTGATCGCCCAGGTCTTCAGACCGGTTTCGGTTTCGAGCGCGCGGAAAGCCCCCCGTATCTTGTCGAAGATCGGCTGTTGTTTTGCGTCGTAGTCCACTACTACGCGCCCGTTTTCGTACCTGGCCGATGCTGCTCCCGTGTCCGCTCCCATTCCAATGATTGGAGCCGTCGTTGATAGCTTCTTTTTCCAGCCGGGCAGCAGCGGCACACTATCGATGCCGGCCAAAGCCCACATACCGAGGAAAGGAATGTCTTGTCCGTCCACCTTGAAGCGGCCACGAACCGGGGCGGTCTCGAACATGGGAGGTTGCGCAGATTTCTTGAACAAGGCGCCAATAAAATCTCCGTTACCGCCAAACGTACGGCCCAAGGACGGCATCCGGTTGAGGCCACCCGGCTCCGAACTGCCGGCAAACAGCAAGCGCAGCGTGCTCATGGTTCCCGCGGCCAGGATGAGTCGCTTAGTGCGAACCACATCCTTCCGCCCATTGCCAAGATCGGAGAAATGCACGGCATATTCCGCCGGACCGGCATCCGAGCCTCGAACGATTTTGGAGACCTCGCACATGTCGCGGACAGTTACACCTTTGTTGAGCACCGGCGCCAGATAGATGAAATCGACCGACGCCTTTGCCCCTCCCCTCGATCCAAGAAAACCGTCCCCGTCAAACGCGCACGTCTGGCGCTTCACTCCTCCCGCGCCTTCGGTCACTTGCCCGACTTCGCTCTGAGAGCGGGGGATCTTCATCGCCAGGCAAGGCTGCGGGGCAGCCGGGAGACATCTGCCCCCCGGCGATGCGGGCAGCTCCTTCCAGATTGAATGGGGTAGCAAGAGGTCCTGGGACAATGGAACGGCCCCCATGTCGGCCAGGACCTTGTCGTAGTATTTCTCTATCTCGCCTGGGTCTAAATCCGAATGACGATCTGTCCAGTAGGCGGGATCTTGCGGTGGTACGAGCATGCCGAACCAACCATGACTACCCCCGCCCACACCCGAAACCGCAAAGACATCGATCCCCGGAAAAGAAAACATCTCGTACAGGCCGGACTTGTTGAACGTCAGGTGGCGACCGCCCACATGAAGGGTTCGCAGCATATGCGTGACCGCCTTCATGCCGTACGGAAAAGGTGCTCGTTTGGCAATCCCCATCGAGCGAACCGGCAGTGAATCACGCCACGGTCCGCGTTCCAGCACAAGCACCTTGAAGCCCGCCAAGGCCAGACGGTTAGCTGAGATGCTCCCGCCGAAACCGCTGCCAATAATGACTACATCTGCGTCGTAGGTGCCCATTACGCCCTTGAAATTCCTGGTGCGACTCGGTTGGGGTGGTAAATCCACAAAATTAGGCTCACTGCCAATAGCATGGGCACGTCCGCCCACATGTGTGCATGTTCATTGGGATAAAGGAACGCCTGCGGGATCATCAGCAAGGCGTGAAGGACATTGGCGAGGATGCCGAAGTCGAACAGAGCAGCGTTAGCTCTGGGATCCTTGGCGCCACGGATCATCAGAATCGCCCACGCCAGATACAGGACGGCGATCATTAATATGTAGGGGTGGAACGCGTCATAAGGCGACTGAGGATGGGCTGGACCAATCTGTGGGAATCCCGCCGGAAGCATGCCCCACAAGAATCCAGGCGAATAGACAAAAGGAGCGAGGGCCATGCTGACAATGAGACCCCAGCCCATGATCTTCATCACCAGAGCCGATTGTTGCAGCCCTTTGTTTGCGCTATTCATTCGCTACCCCATCCCGAAAATTCACTCAGTGCTTGTGCCACAACGTGCCGCTTCGATGTATTCAAGTCCCCGCCTGGCCGTTACAAAACGTAGCTCTAGAAACGGCGGCTCACTGGCACATTCCATCACTTCAAGTAGGCGGTTGAAGCGTGCCATGCGAAGCTCGCCCTGGAGTTCCTCCTCGATGTCCCACTCCTCGAGATAACAAAGCACCTCCGGCCGTTCCACTTCGGCGCAGAGTTCCACCCTGCTGCAGCCGCGCGCGAGCCGTGCTGGCAGCATGACGCTTCGCAAAGCCTCCGTGACTTCCCGCACCTCTCCCACCGGTGCAGTCAGCCTCAGAAAAAGTTGGATCATTGCTTGAGGAATGTGCAATTGATGTGCCAGGGGTCTGAGAGTCGATGGCTTGAAGCTAAGCGATTGGATCTAAGAGGGGTAGGTAACTGCTGCAGAGCGCGGCGAGCAGATCTTGCGTCGACATTTCGTACGTTGCGACGATATGTCGTACATCAACTCGGCCGCTTGAGCCCGAGCTTGTTGATCCGGCTGTAGAGTGTGGTTGGCTTCAACCCGAGAATTGCGGCTGCTCCATCCTTACCCCGAACTTTCCAGCCGGTCATGCCAAGAACGGTTAGGACGTGTCTACGTTCGACCTCTTCCATCCCGAAACTCTGCACCGACTTACCGTTCGTTCCATTTGGCACGTCGATCCTTAACTTCCTGTCGGTTGCCCGGATCATGGCCCGCTCGATTACGTTTCGCAACTCGCGAATGTTTCCTGGCCAGGAGTAATGCATGAGAGTGTCCAGGTTGGACTGCGAAATGCCATCCACATGCTTCCCTAGCGTCATGGCGAACTCTTCCACAAAGGTCAAAGTCAACAGTGGAATGTCCTCGCGGCGCTCGCGCAGCGGTGGAATTACTATCGGAAACACGTTCAGCCGGTAATACAAGTCCTCACGGAATCTTCCATTTCGCATCTCGTCTTCTAGATCCTTGCTAGTGGCTGAAATGATTCGTACATCTACGCCGATGGGCTTCGGGTTGCCTAATCGCTCGATCTGCTTCTCCTGCAAAACTCGCAGCAGCTTAACCTGAACGTCCATGGGCAGTTCACCGATTTCATCCAGGAAGAGAGTGGACTCATGCGCCATCTCAAACCGGCCGATCTGTTTCGCAATCGCTCCGGTGTAGGCTCCCTTCTCGCGGCCAAACAACTCGCTTTCGATGAGGGCCGCCGGGACAGCGGCACAGTTCACTCGAACCATGGTTTGGTTCTTGCGAAGACTGAGTTCATGGATCGCGGAGGCGAAAAGCTCCTTGCCAGTTCCTGTCTCCCCGAGTAGGAGCACGGTCGAGCTGGTCGCCGCCACTTGCTCTACTTGTGCCAGAACATTACGAATAGCTGGGCTTTGGCCTACAATCGGCGATCGCTGCCGAAGCTCTTTGACCTCCTGGCGCAGATGACGGTTTTCTTGCTGTAATCGATCGCGCAGCTGACGGACATCCTCCAACGCCACGCGAAGCTTTTCCTCGGAGCTTTTGCGTTCCTTGGCTTGGACGAGTATCTCCGCCAGAAGACGCAGTCTCGGGATGTACTCGGGCAACAGGGTTGCTCCGCCCTCCATGGTCTGGAGTACCACAACATGGCGGACTTCTTCCCCCGTTATGACGGGGATGACGAAGGACGAACGCACTCCCATTGCCCTGTACGCGGGCAGATCAGACTCGGCATCGGCAGGTAAGTCAGCCAGGTCGTTGAAAATGATCGCCTGCTTCTGCTTAACCAGCCTTGCGTAGGTCCATGGCAATCCCTCAACGCAGTTGTTGCCGTCGGGCACTCGCCTGACGCCCTCGCTATACCAGGCATGAGTTAGGCGGGAGAAAGCACGGTCAGTCGAGACCTCCATCAATCCGCAACGGTGACCCTGGAAAAACTCTGTCAACTGTTGAAGAGCGTGCTCGATCTCCTCATCAACTTCGCTTGCAGGCAGCTTCACGAATCGCGCCGAAAGCTCCGAGATGAGGGTTTCGAATCGCAACCGATCTTCTACTTCAGCATAAAGGTTGGATAGAGTCTCCGTCAGCTCGTCGGTGCGGTCCATACAAATAGAGAGTCTTGTCGCGGCCACAGAAGGTAGATGAATTGCGTTGGCCGTCGAACGAACGCGAGGCCGATTCGGATACTGCCTATGGTCGTGTGCGGGTGATTATACCCGCATAGACCTGTCGGCGAATAGAAGTTTCGCAACTGTCATTGAAAATTCACGCGGCCTGTGGACCGTTGACGAATTGGCAGTTCAGCGGTGCCAGCCGGCGGCAATCTTAGAACCGCAGCCCCAAGCACCAAAACGCTATTGCAGCGAGAATGCGCTGGGATTCTCAATTCGGAATGCCATCGCTGAAATCACCGTTCGTATCAGCGAGCGATCCAGACGATTCGCGCTCAACGGACGACATGCTCGAAATGTTGGTCGGCAATGCGAAAGTCGAGCAGCGGCTCTCTTATTGTTGTCAAGGGAGTGCAAGCGCTTGCCATTTGCTGACCTGCTTAAC
Organism: uncultured Acidobacteriaceae bacterium; assembly: GCA_963794545.1. Taxonomy (GTDB): domain Bacteria; phylum Acidobacteriota; class Terriglobia; order Terriglobales; family Acidobacteriaceae; genus Bog-257. The sequence continues at coordinate 937,376 of CAWCEH010000002.1, read as the reverse complement.
GTAGATCTGGGTGGGGCCAACCTTTCGGGGGTTGATCTAACTGGCGCGAATTTGCATAACGCGGACCTCACGAATTCACGTCTCCACTGGCGAAGGTGCTCGAGTTCGTGAAAGCTGCCATGGACACTTTGCTCGATGGGAATACGCTGCGGTCCAGATCCAAAAGTTCAACAATTTTCTGTTGATAGAGCCGACGACGGCCCGAGCTCCGTCGGCCCTCGGAAACAGTCTGTCAAAATGCCTGAAGATATTGAAACTCGGGAACCGCCTGGAACGGACTTGTCGGTGCGGTCAGAATTTCACCTGCTTGATCAACCAGCACCGGCGAAGCGTTACCGAGGAATCTCGAGCCCTCGCGAAGGTGAACGATTCGGTCGGGTTCGAATCCCATTAACCTGGTGCAGGTTGCATCCGCAGCGACGGGATCATTCGCGAGGACGATCTTTCCCAAAGGACGAGAGCTGCCGTTCAGAGGGCCGTTGCCTTCCATCGCCACAATGCCGTCCGCGATGACGAAGTGGATCGGAACTGTGGCGCATATATCAAGGATGCTCTCCTGAATGCCCTTCCAGTGGAGAATGTTCTTCGGCCATCCGTATCTTGCGCCCGGTACTACGCCGAAGGTGTTCTTCATGCTCAGAGTGACGCCTGACCAGTGATGGGTCTTGATCTTCGGCATGGAAACGAGGAAATCCGCTTCCAACACAGTACGAGGGAGCCAGAGGTCCTTCATGCCGGTATAGCTCGCGCGTAGTGGAGTGCGAATCAGTTGGTCGCGGTTCAGGTCGACGAATCGGATCCTCTCGTCTCGAAGAGGTTGTTGATAACCGGTCTGTGACAGCACCAGCTGCGTGTCCCGTTGATGTCCTGGGCCCTCGGCCACTACGACGGACTTGGCACCCAGCCGACGGAATGATTCGGCAGCAGCGAGAACCAGCAAAGGATGGGTGTTGATTGCATTGCCAGGAATGTAATCGACTAAGTTGGGTTTGAGGACCACTGTCTTTCCTCGCACGTTGATCGGGAAGAGGCGAAGACCCGAGTCGATGATCTGGTCGAGTTGGTCGGAGTATTGAGGCGCATGGAGGATCGCGACTCGCGATCGCTTCGGTCGTTGATCCGAATGATACCTCGGCAGAAGAAAGGGAGTGGTGACCGCTGTGCCAGCCGCAAGGGCGGCGCTCCCAACAAGAAAATCTCGGCGGGTAAGACTCACAGCGTCACCCCAAATGCCTCTAACGCGCGCCGTGGATCAAGTGCGAGGCAGACCAGCGCAAGCGTGCTGGTGTCCTCGGTGCCTGAGAGATCAGGAAAGGCAGCAAGCGACCTGGAAAGCGAAGCAATCGGCCGACGGTGTGCGGCCAGAGCAAGAATCGCCCAAGCGAGACTCCAAGGTGCAGTAAGAGTCGGAGCAACACGTCCTAAGTACTGAACCCCGTTTTGTAGGATCGCGTCCTGTCCGCGATCACTCAAGGCTAGGAGCGCAATTGCCGTGTCGTCAGCGTGTTGCCCAACGGCAGTTCCGTAGACAACGCCGTTACCGGCATTCCATCCTCCGCCAGGGCAGGCGCGGTCGAGGAGCATCTTGATACCGAGATCAATTCGCGCTGCGACGTGTTCCAAACCACCACAAGAGCAAGCGAGTTGCTTCAGGGCAAGAATTGCGAATGCGGTCGGAACAACCCAACTGACCGTGTCCGGAAACCATGGCCAGCCATACTTGTCGGGGTCGAAACGAACATGGCGATCGGCGGTGCGAAACTTCCATTTCCAGAACCAGTTCGATTCCCTGCCGGCACAGTCCAGCAGCCAGTGGAACCCCTGCATTCTGGCGGGTATTGCCGACACCATATCACGAAGAGCCATTACAGCCAGCGAAGTGACCCAGCCACCTTCCTGATCGTCTCCGGGGAATACTGGCCAACTGCCATTAGGGTTTTGGGTGCGGAGCAGAAAGTCCTGAGCACGTTCGATGTCCCCTACCGGCGCCGAGCCGAGGACGAGCGCGGAGTAGCACGTCGCCTCAATTGCTGGCTGCGAAGAGGATGCGAGAGCGGCCCATCCTCCACACGGGAGCTGTCGTTGGGCAAGTTCAGCTAACAGGGTACTGAGCACAATGGGGTCGGTCGTCACAGTGGGCACTTTGTAGTGCGAAACCTATTTAGTGTCAAAACGCGCCGTGAAGGCCGAGATTAATAAGCCGTAAGTCCAACCAGAGGGCCGTTCGAGAGGCAGAGAAGTTTGCGTCCAGTCAAAGTGTGACTGGTGAAAAAAAGTTGGTGACGGTGGCTGCAATGGACGATTGGCGACGGTTGGGGGATTCCAGTGTCGAGAGCGAAGAGACCATTGTCCCCAGTCAAAGTGTGATTGGTGAAAAAAAGTTGGTGACGGTGGCTGCAATGGACGATTGGCAACGGTTGAGGTGACAGGATGAGAATCGCTTTAATGTTCGGCTGGCTCTCGCTTGCGGCAGTGACCGTAACGGCGGGAGCACAACAAATAACCATCGTTCCCCAGGTCCGCACCAAGCCCACGTCGGATAGCAAAATAACCTCGATCGAACTTGCAGCACACTTTGTGACCGCGATCCGAGTGCCGGAGGCGGTGAACTCAGTCGTGGTGGGAGACCCGGCACTGTTTCAAGTGGAGCATTCCGAACATGAGCCAGAGCTGGTGTTCGTCAAGGCCCTGACCAACGAACCTGCCGAGAGTAACTTGCTTATTTCCACGGCGAGAGGACGCCAGATCAGCTTCCTCCTGATTAGCGGTGGCGGAGGCCCGAACTCGGCGAAGGTTGATTTTCTGTTGCGATACCAGCCGTCCGGTGGCTTTCTGGTGGAGCCCGACGCCGTTCCTTTTGCGCTCGTTGCACAGACCGCCAGCGTATCGAAGGCCCAGCCTGCAGAGGTTTCCTCAGTTCCGAGTCCTTCGGGAACGGGTGGTGCCCTCTTACCCATCTCACTCACCCCAGCTAACTCACCCGCAGGAGCAGCGCCGACACAACCCAATCCAGACTCTCTCGACAGCCTGCTGGAGCGCCAGGAACAGGCTCCCATGCCTGTGCTTTATGGCGAACATCCGGAGAGCGACGAGGTGAAGGGTGACCGGCTGCGGGCGGGCATCAGCGAGGTCCTCGATGGCGGCCAACAAGTGATTGTTCTGTTCTCGGTGGTAAACACCAGCAAGCACGCCATCCTGTTGATGCCTCCGCAGGTCCAGCTAGGCGGCCAGGAGAAGTCAGGAAAACTGATCAAGCACGAGCACTGGTCGACGGCGGAGCAGTTGGCAGTGATCGATTTCCGCCTGAGCCGGCGGCGGATCGGACCCGGAGAACGCGCCGACGGTGTGGTGCTGTTCGAGCGTCCTCCCTTCAAGCGGTCGATGGAAACGTTGTTCTTGCAAATGGCGGAGTCCGGCGCGGTAGACAAACCGGCGTTGGCGCCCATCGGTTTTGGAGTCAGCACACTGCGGGAGGCAGCCAATCATGCCCACTGAGGAAACGAAGAAGAAGCTGAACACAGCTCCACCAACTCCAGAGCTGGAAATAGCGAACGAAGAACCCGCTTCGGAGGAAACTGGCAAAGGAAACTGGCGCGAAGCTTTCCGGCTAGCTTTCGACAGAGCGCGAAGGCAGCAGAAACCGGCGGAGAGTCGGCAGGAACTCGGGCGCGACAAGAGCAAGTCGTTGTTCCTGCTCGTGGGAGTTTGCGTAGCACTGCTGTTGCTCTTCTTTGGGGTCTTCTCCCACCCGAAGAAAAAGATTGCGCTGCCCGGCGAGAACCCACGCGGCGAAGCCAGCCTGGGCCGCAAAGTCACACCGGGACAGGAAAACAACGATCCGACCAAAGCGGCAACGCCAATGCTAAGTGCCGATGTGCGTTCCACCGATCCCGCGCTGGCTGGCCAATTGACGCCGGAAGACATCGACCGGACCTCGCGAACCGGCATGGCGCGCAGGCCAACTGCAGCGACTGCAACCGCAACCAAGCCCCCGCAGGATTATGCGCTGAGCAAGGTCGATTTCTCTGACCCTTCCGTGGGACAGGGCACTACCACCTCCAATCCGCCGTCATCGTCGTCGGACTCGACCGCCAATTTGAAAAAGCCGTCGCTGGCGTTCGTGCGTTCGGCGGAAGCCAAACCGACGTTCAGGTCGAACTCGCCCGTGGAGACCGAGGAGACGCTTGCGCTAGCGGCGGGTACCCGAGCCAGTTTCGTCGGACTTACCCCGCAACCATCCATGTCAGTAGCGATCAAGGTCGTGTCAAAGTTCGCAGCCGGCGCAAGTACGTTTTCACTGATCAGATCGATCAGCTTATCCGAGAGATCTATCTCAATCATCGTGACGCGAAGACACTACCCGGCATCCGGCTGCTGGCCAAGAAAGTCGGTATGCCGCATTGGGCACTGAAGAAGCGCGCCCGCGAATTGGCGTTGTCGCGAACCAAAGAGCTGCCCTGGAATGAGGCGGAGCTAGCGATTCTGTCCCGGTATGCGTGGATGAGCGACGAGCGAATCCGTCTGAAGCTGAAGGCTGCCGGGTACTCGCGAACCGTTACCGGAATCCACCTCAAGCTTAAGCGGATGCGATTCAAGCATGACGGGAGCTTCTACTCCGCCTACAGTCTTGCGCAAGCGTTGGGGATCGACCCTCACGCCGTGACGCGCTGGATCAAGAGCGGCCATTTGAAGGCCAAATTCCGAGGCACAGCACGAGGCCCACAGCAGAACGGCGACAGCTACCTGATCCAAGAGAAGGATGTTCGCCGCTTCATCCTCGAGCACCCTACCGACATTGACTTGCGCAAAGTGGATCAACTCTGGTTCCTCGATGTGATTACCAACGGCTTAGTGCGCGCAGCCTGAACACCAAATTCATGTATTTGCCCAACTGCACAGACGAAGAGGTCTGATGCTGTCGGGCGCCGAGCCGCCGGAAGCGGCACAAACCCACTCGGGAGAGCGGCAGACTCGGTCGTCTGCTGGCTCTCCCGATTTCTTTTCAGGAGGAAATGCGATGCAAGACACGAACCTTATCGAGCAGGATCAGCCAGTTGGGGTTTTAACAACCCCCGCACCCGCTCCCGCTCCGACGATGACGCTGTGCTCCTACGGCACAAAGCTGACCCGAGAGGAACTGTCCCGAGTGGCGACGCCAGCGGCCACAGCAACCCACAAACCCATTCCCCACATTGCCGTGGTGGAGAAGCTGATCGAAGCCCTCGGCTTTCGCCAGATCGGCGTCGTGCAGGAGGAATACGCCGTATCGGCGGACGGGATGCGCATGTTCGGGGTGATGGACCTGAGCTCCGGATTCGACGGGTGCCGTTTCGCCATCGGTTTGCGGAACAGCCATGACAAGTTTTTCCGGCTGTCATGCACCGTCGGACTGCGGTTATGGCGAGCTCGCCATAATCTCAGTTATGCGCAGCAAGTAAATATGAGAAGCAGGCGTGCGAACTCCGCGATCAGCGCACCTCACGTGCGATTTTCCTCCGCATAATTTGAGGCTATCCGCTCTGTTCCTTCGTACATGACGCAGGAGGAAGACAATCAACCCCCGTGACAACTTCGGAGAAGATCGAGGAACGGCTAAACTGGTTTCGGACGCGTCTCAAAGAAACGAAGCATACGCCAAGAACGCAGCGACGCTACCTCCAGGTGGCACGCCACTTTCTGTTGTTTCTGGACAAGCGATCGGTGACGTTGGAAACTGCGGCGCCTCCCGATGTGTCCGCATTCATCCACCACGAACTCATTCTTTACAGACGGCAGCAAGGTCGGCCGCCAAGAAACGTAGTCGACTGGCGATGTGGTCTAACGCCCGGCATTCATTACTTGCTGCGGTTGGTCCAGGGAGTGTGGCCGCCGACACGGCCGGAGCAGCCCTGGCTGGTGCGACTGAACGAGGAGTTGCAACGTGACCTTGCGGACCCGAAAAAACGTGCGGTCCACCTTCGTCGCTGCAGGGACTTCCTAAGACACTTGGAGACGCAGGGCAGTTCTATAGAAGAAGCACGGGCTATCCACGTGACCAGCTTCGCTCAAACCAAGCTCACGGCTTATCGGAAGCGGCACAATCGATCCCCGCGATACACGCAGCGTTGGAAGGTCGCTGTCGGATCGCCTGTCCGACGGCTGCTGCGACTGGTCCACGGTTGCTGGCCACCCGGCAGTCGGCCTGATCCCTCACTGGAGCGGTTTCGGCAGCATCTCACCGAACAGCGTTTCCAGCCCACAGTGATCCCAGCCCAGATCTCTGCGGTCCGGGTATTCCTGCGCTTCTTACAGAGCCACTCGATTGCAGTAGAAGCGGTGACACCCGAGGACGTGACATCGTACCTGGAATCGCGGCTCGCCGAGTCTGAACGAAAGTACAAACGACATCCTCGGAGTGTGACCGTATGGCGCTACTGGCGGACTGGTCCGATTCGGCGCTACTTGCAGTTGGTCCGTGGGCAGTGGCCGCCAGAGGAACCCATCGAGGATGAGCTGGATGTCTTCCGGCGCCAGCTCTGCACGGGCTATGGGCATTGGCTCACGGATTTACACGGGTTGTCGCAAGAGACCCTGCAAAAGAACAGTCATGCCGCAGGCACGTTTCTCCAGTGGTTAGGGGACCGCGCCGGCCCGAAGTCGCTGCGTACCCTGACGGTCGCTGACATCGATGCATTCCTTGCCTGGCGGAACCAGGGGTTGAGAAGAGCGACCCGATGTGGAGTGGTGAACTGTCTGCGCAGCTTCCTGCGTTTCCTCTATGCGGAGGGATTCATTGAGCGGAACCTCGCGATCGCAGTAAATCGTCCCATCCTCTATCGCAATGAAAACATTCCGTCGGCATTCACCGATGAGCAGGTCAAACAGCTTCAAGACTGTATACGCAACGATCCCACACCGCTTGGATTACGCGACTACGCCATGCTGCTCCTGGTGGTTACGTACGGACTGCGCGCCGGCGAAGTGGTTCGCCTGAAGCTGGAAGACATTAACTGGCGCCGCGACCAGCTAAGGATAAGGCAGTCGAAGACAGGTACCGACTTGCTGTTGCCACTCATGCCCGCAGCTGGCCAGGCCATCCTCAACTACCTCCGCAAGGGACGACCGCAGACATCTCTGCGAGAGGTTTTTATTAAGGTAAACGCACCTCTCGGTCCCTTCGCCCGTGGGTCCAGTCTTTACACAGTGTTCAGCCGTCGCATCCGGCAAGCCGGTATCAAGACAGAAGGTAAGCGCGGACCACACGCTATCCGCTACGCGCGGGCAATGAGCCTGTTGCGGGCGAACGTTTCGCTGAAGTCGATTGGCGACGTTTTGGGCCATCGCTCCTCTGCTGCAACGCAGGTGTATCTGAAGCTGGCAACCGAGGACTTGCGATCAGTGGCGCTGGCCGTGCCTGGGGAGACGGAATGAGCAAGGCTTGGCCTGATCGAGAACTAGCTCTGCTGCGGCGATACGTGGCTGAGTTGGAACTGGATCGCGAGGGACCGCGCGCCGGGAAGCCGTACGAATCAGTTCTCCGCCGCTTTCAGATGTTCGTGATGGAGCGCTCTACCCAAGGATCGCTGGACAGAAAGATGGTAGAGGCATGGCTGCGCGAGTGTGTGAAGCGTTCAACGCTGTACATGGCTGTCCGACGCGCGCAGATCGTCTCCGGCTTTCTGGATTGGCTTGTCCGCGGTGGCTACCTGGCTGCAAACCCGTTCGCTGAGATCAGGTGCATGTGCCGGCGACAGTCCACCGCCGCCATTGTGCGTGCGCTGGTGAGCTCTGACCCGAACTCGGCCTTGGAGCACCTTCGCGGCCTTCCTCGCTTCGGGAGCCATCTCGGGCCCATCATCCAGGCCCACGTGAAACGCATGAAGACGCTCGGGCTCCGTTATCACGAGAGCCCGTTCCTGCGCTTCGATGAGTTCCTTCAGCGCCGGTCGGGTGCCGCGAAGGAATCCTTGGCAACTGTGGTGGAGGAGTACGCCAAGCTGGCACCATCGCCTGCCGCTCACATGGAACGCGTGAAGGTGGGACGCGCCATCGCCAGGTCTCTACAGCGCAGCGATCCCACGGCCATGCTGATGAAACGCGACCGCATGATCGTGCGCGAAGCCCTTCGGCGACGAAAGAAACCGTACATCTTTACCAGAGAACAGCTCCAGCACTTGTTCCAATCCGCAAAGGAATATCCCTCGCCGAAGGCTTCTCTGCGGCCACTGTCCTTGTACACCATGTTCGTTCTGGCTTATTGTGCCGGACTCCGAATGGCAGAGATCGTCGGCCTTCGCCTCGGCGACATTCGCGAGGCCAGCGACACCATCGACATTCGAGATACGAAGTTCTTCAAGTCACGGCGACTTCCGTTGAGCCCGAGCGCCATGGCAGTCCTACGCCGCTACCTGCTGGCCCGGCACCAAGCGCTCGCTCCCACAGATGCCGACAGCCCTGTGTTCTGGCACCAGAAGGGCGGCTACGCCTACATCACTGCCAACCACCTGATGCGCCGTGTGATGCGCATCTCCGGACTCAAACCCGATACAGGTCGTGCCGGTCCGCGGATCCATGATCTGCGACACAGCTTCGTCGTGCATCGGATGATCGAGTGGTACCGGGAAGGCGTCAATGTCCAGGCCAAGCTGCCTTACCTCTGGACCTACCTCGGTCATCGCGACCTGCACTCCACCCTGGTTTACATCACGATCACCCAGGAACTGCTGCATCGCGCCAGCGAGCGGTTCCGGGTCTTCGGCGCCCATGTCGTGAAGCCTCATGAGGAGACATAGCGTGAAAACAAGCAACGCCTTGCTGCCTCTGCTGCATGCCTATTTTCACGACTGGATGGCCGGCCAACGGAGCGCATCACGTCATACCATCCTTTCTTATAGAGACACGTGGCGGCTGTTTCTGCGCTTCGTGGCGAAGCGTAACCAGCGTGACGTTGCGCGGCTCACCTTGGCTGACCTGAGCGACCAGCAAGTGCTCGCTTTTCTGGACGATCTTGAGAAGACCCATGGTAGGACCATTAGCACTCGGAACTGCCGGCTTGCCGCGCTCCACAGCTTCTTCGGGTTCGTCGCTGATCGAGACCCGCTTGCCGCCGGGCAGTGCGCGGCGGTTCTGCGCATTCCGAATAAACGTGCTCCGAAACGAACCGGCGCTTATCTGGAGTCAGAAGAACTGGCGGTGCTTATGGCGCAGCCTGATCGGAAGACCAAGCTCGGCGAGCGTGACCATGTTTTACTGGCCATCCTCTATAACACCGGTGCTCGTATCGCGGAGGCACTCAACGTTCGCCGGAGTGACATTCGCTTGGACTCTCCCGCGCAGGTGCGTGTTTGTGGAAAAGGACGTAAAGAGCGCATCTCGCCTTTGTGGCCGGAAACGGTTGAGCTTTTGGACGCGTTTTTGAAGCGAAACCCCGTTGCCCCGACGAAGTAATATTCCGCAACCGCTACGGCAACCCCCTGGGTGCTTCCGGTGTGCGCTTTCGGCTCAAGCGGTACCTGCAGGTGGCCGCGCAAAAAGCTCCTCGACTCAGCGAGAAACGGGTTTCTCCCCACACCCTGCGGCACACGGCTGCCGTTCACCTGCTTGCCTCGGGCGTTGATGTCACCATCATCAGGGACTGGATGGGTCACGTCAGCTTGGACACGACAAACCTTTACGCACAAGCCAACCTGGAGACGAAACGTCGGGCCCTCGAAAAAGCTGATGGTGTGTTGCGGCCGACGCCCACACCCCGTTGGAAGCGGGACGCCGATCTGCTGGCATGGCTCGACTCCCTCTGAGCCAGTTGCCCATCGAAACGGCGACATCGCCCCAACCTGCCGGTGGCCGGTGAGGCGAAATTATGGAGAGCAACAGCGATCCTGAGCCTCCGTTACAAGCATCCCCGCCGATTTGCTGCACATAAATAAATGCTGCGCATAACTGCGGGTTTTCGTCTGCGAGAACCTAGCGTTTCACGGGGAATACACTCCCGTACTCGCGAAGCATTCGAAGCACTTTTCCCTCGAAGACAGCCTCGCGATCGGCGTTGATCGCATGCAGAGAAACTTCGGGCCTCTGAAGCAACAGGTCGAGGAATGGCAGGCGCTGCAGTTGTCATCGGCTGCGGCAAAGCTGCTGATCTACCAGGTGTTCATCGAGGACGAATTAGGGTTCTCGACTCGTCACAGCCATCGCCCCCTCCCTCGCAGCGCTTGCTCCGCAAGCTGCAGTCGCGGAGTTGCACGCGCGATATGTTGAGGCCGGAAAAGCCGAAACTGAGCGCGATACCCTTGAAACCCAGAACGCCACGGACGAGCTGGCGATAGTGAGTTGCAGGGGCAGAGTCCAAGCCGCTGAGGCCACTTTGTGCAACCTAAGGCAGGTTGCCTGCTGCGAAGATAACCAACAACTCGAAATCGTCATTAGCCACGCCGAAAGTAAGGCAGAAAAACAAGAGGAGTACGACCGTATTGCGAAGGGCCTCATCGAGCGCAATGCCGTTGCCGATCTAAAACAGATCGAGGAGGAAGCCTCGGGATACCAACTGGATGTGCTCAAGGTGGAAATCTCCACCAGCGAAGAACGCCAAGAATCTCTTCAGGATGAGGCCTTCAAGGCCGGCAGCGAGTACGGCAGGCTGCTGCAGGAATTTGAGCGTCTCGAAGGCAGCGAGGAATCGGCGCTTCAGGCGCAAAGGGCCGAGGATGCGCTGGCGAGAATTGGTCCTGCGGTGGCTCGGTATCTGCGTCTGCGAATTGCGTCGGAAGTGCTGCACCGCGCCATCGAAGCTTTCCGCGAGAAGCATCAAGGGCCTGTGTTGAGTAGAGCAAGCGAGATCTTCTCGCTTCTTACACTCGGCGACCATTCTGGTCTTACTACTGGTTTTGGAGACGACGACAGGCCGGTCTTGATGGCGATTCGAAAGAACAGGGAGCAGGTAGGCGTTGAAGGATTGAGCGACGGAACTCGTGATCAACTGTATCTTGCCTTGCGGCTGGCTGCAATTGAATATCATGTCGAGACCGTGTCGCCTTGCCCCGTGATCTTTGACGACATCCTCATCAATAGTGATGATGCACGAGCATCTGCGGCGCTGCACGTCATCGGCGATCTGGCAAAACACACCCAGGTGCTTTTCTTCACTCACCACAGGCGCTTAGCAGAGTTAGGAATAAAGGCCGGTGCTCAGCTGACCGAGCTTGACGCTGCAGCTGCCGCTAGTGCATGACATGGCTGACTAAAGAAGCTCTTCTCGGCTCATTGAACGTACAGACAGATGCAGACTTGTGCACCAGGGGGGTCCGCCCGGAGTATCGGGAGTATCTCTTCGCGACAGGCGCATCCCTGTCCTACGATTTCATTTACAGTCCCCCGACGAGAGACGAAGCGAGATGCCAACCCTAGTGGAAACTCTGGAGCGCCTTGCGACAACTTTTACCGTGAGAGACATAATGACTCCCACCACAGACTTGGTCTGTGCGCCGGATGAAGTGCAGGCGATCATTGTGTCGGACGTTAATCCCGATTTCGATGTGATTCCCATTAAACAGAATGGGAAGTTGACAGGCTACTTCGAGCGTAGTTTCCGCGGCACAAAGAAGATCGCCCCCAGTGATCTCATTAGCGACGGAACGAGCCTCCTCGATCTCGTAGAGCTTCTTGAGAATCGTCAGTTCTTTTTTGTGTTGAGTCGTCAACAGATACAAGGTTACGTCCACTTCTCGGATTTGAACCATCAGTTGGTGAAACTGACGTTTTATGTGATTTTAGAGGCCCTTGAGAGGGTGGCTCTTGGTTCGATCCGAGGAAGGGACGACCGAGAATCCCTAAAAAGAGACCTTGATCCTGAACGGTTTAATCGGATTGAAAAGTTATATAAAAATGCGGGGCAGGCTGCCCGCAGTCTTGTGAGTTATTTAAACATCTATGACATGCTGACACTAGCTGCAAAGGCAGGTGCTCTTCAGATCGATGACCACTCGGCGAAAGCCATGAAGGGTGTCCGCGATGGTGCTGCGCACGTGTCAAGCAATCTTGTCTCCAGGTATGACGATGTTAAGGTCCTATCCGACGTGAAACGGGAGTGCCTCCGCATCCTCGGGAGTGTTTAAGAGCGTTTCACGGGCCGAACTCCTGTGTCATTGTACTGCCTTAAGTGCGAAATAAGGATTGTGGTTCCCATGAACACGACGCAACTCCAAGAACAGCTACCTGCACTCTATCTCCGGTTGAACGGATATTTTGTTTCGGGGTTCATTGTTCATGCAATACCAGGGGGTGAACAAACTAACCTGACGCAAGTAGATGCCCTTGCCGTTCGGTTTCCTCACAACGCCGAGCCAGAGCGTGGGGTTCTCCCGTCCGAATATCTGCAAACATCCGGAGATGTCACGGACATCCTGATTTGTGAAGTTAAGGGAGGCGAAGAACCACTGCAATTCAATCGTGCTCTGCGTACGAACCCCGCAGCTTTGCGAAGTGTTTTGCGGTGGGTGGGGGCTTTCACTGACACCGAAATCGACACGCTCGTCGGTCCTTTAAAAGAGCTGCTCTCGCCTCGCGAGACCGACCATCCGGACGCTTTCAAGACCCTAGCTTGCGGTGGGACTTACCAACTTCGTGGCGTGTTGTTCGCTCTGGATCGGCTTGCTCCTCGCCGCAACCAGCCCCGGTACATCGACGGTGAGGAGTTGATTGGGCATCTGTGGAAGTGTTTGCGGGAGCAGGCTCCGCGCCCCGAGTGTGCTACTCGATATGACCTCGGGTTGTGGGGGCCTCACGAAGAGATAGTCCGCTTCTTTAAGGAAGCACCGCATGAGCCTACTATCAAGAACATCTATGACGCCTTTCATGTTTGAGATGCGCAGCTTCTAGATATCCTCGAGTCGGTAGCGTTGGACAGCCGCTCAGTTCCAGGCTGGAGTGAGTCGGTGGGGCAGAAGAAACCTAACGTCATCGCGCATATTTCTCCTTAGCCATTTTCATGTCACCGTAGCGCCGCTTATCTTGTAGGCGTTCGCTCCCCCATTTCATCTTCACTTGAATCTCGCAACACAATCAAACCGGAGGAAACCCATGTTCACAGAACTGATGCCCTTGCTGCGCAAACGCAGGCTGCTACTGACCATCTCCCTTGTTGAGGGCGATACAATCAGGGCCACCGTCGTTCCGCAGAAGTCGTCTGACACCGAAGACAACGCCCTCACCACCCCATTGGCAATCACCGGCACAGCCGAGGAACTCGATCGCGACCTTCCTCAGCAATTGGTGGAATTCACTGGGGCGCACCTGCAACTTCATTCCACACTGGTTTCTGCCAAAGCTGAAATAGAAGCAGCTGCAAAGGCGGCTCGCGAAGAGGCACGGAAGAAAACCTCAAAGCCATCCAGCGCGAGCAACTCAACAACGCCAGCGGCGGTGCCCGTCCCTCGGGAACCAGAGGCACCCTCGCTGTTTGGGCAACAGGCACAACCGGAAACGACAGCCGCAGAAGAGGAGGAGTGTAGGATGCCAGAGTAAGTGACATCATCGGTGATGATTTCGAGGTAAAAACTGCAGTTCAATGCCACAATTCATGACAATTCGTGTCACGATTACCGGCCATATCCTACAGTTTTGCCAGCATTGCTGACATAATCCTACGTAGTTTCTTGGCCCCGATCGGAGCCGAGGTCAAGCGTATCGGCTAGGCCCGTCTTGCACGTCTGGCTGCGCAATGGGATTACTTCCGGGTAGTCCGTCATCCTTCCAAGAAGGCATGATCGAAAAGAGCCCAATCACACTCATGGGGCGAACCACCGATGCTACTGTTGCTATGCTGCTGCGTGTTCCAGCGCAAGTAAGCGGCGATTACAACAGGGTGCATGCCTCGTTAAAGTCGAGCCGAGGGCCCCGCGGCATCAGCGTCGCAGGGTCACCGTAGCCGATGTTGCAGAGAAAATTCGATTTCACATGCCCTTCAGGGAAAAACTCCTGCTCGCAAGACTCACATTTGCCAGCCGCAAAGAACTCCTCATCGAGTTTTGCGTTATCAAAGCCTGACATCGGCCCGCAGTCCAGTCCCAGAGCCCGCGCCGCAAGTATCATGTAGGCTCCTTGCAAGGTAGAGTTCCGCAGCACAGTCTCCTGGATCAGCTGGGGGTTCTTCACAAACATATCGCGCATGGCGGGGTAGTGTGGAAACAGCCTGGGCACCTTGTCGTAGAACTTTAGATCATAGGCGATGATGACCGTGACCGGAGCGGCCATCGTCTTCTCTACGTTCCCAGGCGCGAGCGATGGGCGGAGGCGCTCTTTTGCAGCCGTGGAACGAATGAATAAGAACCTCGCAGGACTGATGTTTGCGCTCGTGGGCCCCCACTTCAGTGTGTCGTAGAGCTGCCGCAGCAGCTCCTCGGGCACTGGCTTGGGAAGCCATGCGTTGTAGGTACGGGCTTTCCGGAACACCAGGTCAAGGGCGTCATCACTCACTCTCATTTTCTCGATCCTCTCCATCATTGTCACGGTTTCCTCCTATTCATTCGGTTTCACAAAATCCGATTGATATGCTCGAACTCCGCTGCCAACGGAGGCAATTCAGAGATTCATTCGCTCGACGAACCGGCAGCACAACGATCAGGGACACGACAGCAGAACGTCTTTCCATATCACTCCGGAAGGCAGGCAAGCGCCGCCACGCCATCTGCAAGCCCGGGGCCTGGCCAAGGGAGGTCCATAGCCTTCCAGCTCCGTCCTGCATCACCTGATCTGAAGAGGCCGCGGTTGTTGGCGGCGTAGATGACGCCTGGTTCGCCACCATGAGTGGCAAAATGGCTCACCGTCGTGCCCTTCGCCGCGGGCAGGCCGCTCATTGACTGTTCCCATCTCTGAACCCCAGTCTTCCTATACACGCATGCCTCGGCCCCTCGCGGCGAATAGGCGGAGCCGGGTCCGTCTGTTGCAGACACGATCACAGTATCTGGATCCGCAGGATCCACGGCAACGCCCACAAGGTAGCGGTGCTGCAATCCATTCTCGGGCGAACTCCACGAGTCCCCAGCATCGGTGCTTTCAAAGTACCCGTCGCCGGCGGCCGAGTAGATCCGTCCGGGTGCATGCGGGTGCGTCATCGCCGTGTGCGTGTCGTACGGACCGCCGCGAACGCGATCACGCCAGGTCCGCCCGCCGTCGAAGGTGCGCACGAGCGCGCCAGCCTCGATCGCAACGAATACGCGATCCGCCACGCTCACATCGGCTTCGATCCACCGAACATGATGCGTGTGGGGCCGTGGGGGAAAACTCCAGGTGTCAGCAGAAGGGAGCGCGCGCAAGCCGGCGAGGTCCACCCAGCTGTCGCCGCCATTGTCGGACCGAAACACAGCACTTGGTTCGGTGCCGGCATAGACGATACCGAACCGGTCAGCTTGTTCTGCGTGACCCACATCAACCGCGGTGATCATTGGGTGGTCGAGGCCCGGTCCGACTGGTTCCCAACTCCGGCCGCTGTCGCGGCTTCGGAAGAGGCTGCCATGCGCAGTTCCGCAGTACACTCGAGTCGGGCGGGGCCGGTCGACCGCCACACATTGGGGCGATCGTCCGCCCAAGTGTTCCTCGACGGTCCAGGTGGAGGCGCGCCGTGCGATCAAGAGGGCCGCTCGTGTTACGACCACGATGCTGACCATGACTCAATCTCCTTCTGTTTGTGGTTCAGTTTGTCGACTCATACGTGAACGCCGCCGCTGAGATCAATCCAACGTGGGCCTAGCTCACGGCAGTTTGTCGAAAAAGAGATAGAGAGCGGCGATCCGACCGTCGCGGGCGATGAGGAAATCGGTCCCGCTGTAAGCCGGCGCCTGCCCCGGGATGCCCGAGACCCATTTGACGCGTCCGCCATTGCCCAGTTCCTCGGGCTCGGCGATTGGCTGATATTGGAAGTCAGGATGAGTAGCCCGGAGCGCGCCTGCGATGCGATCGATTTCGTCGTGGCCACGGTAAACGCCTTTGTTCGGATCGTAGAACACACCATCCTCGTTCCAGAGCTCTTCGAGGGCGGCGCGTCGGCGGAGAGGGTCGCCTTCCCCAAACACATCAGAAAGATTGCGGAGCAGCAAGGTTGAAATGTTATTGGACATGATTTGTCTCCTCCCGGTCTGGCGTGCATCTTCAAAGGATGCTGAATCCATCGTTGGATGTGCCGCAACGATTTTCGTTCCAACAAAGGTTCACCCTGCCAACGCCATGACGAACGAGAATCCGGCAAGTCTGAGGGCGACACCGATTTTCATGTGAACCTCCAATACTTCTTTAACGAATAACGTCACCGTTGGGTCGAACGCTTGACGGCGGAAGCGAAGTCAGGCGGCACGCCCATTTGCTTGAGCATGATGTTGAGCGCGGGGTAGCAGTCGAATCGCTCGATCTTGCCATTCCTCATGTAGAAGAAGTCCGCGCACGGAATGTTCCAGGTTGAACCGTTCGCAATGGAAAGTGTATTTCGCGGGTAAATACGTCGTTCAAGGAAAGCGGAGGGGCTAAACCAAAATCGTGCAGGATATTCCATGCTCTTGGGGGCGGTGGTGCCCCAACCGGCCTTGTTCACCATTACTCGCGGTTGTGGGTGAAACCCCCTGCACGAACTGTCTCCAGCGTTCGGAGGTTCAATAAAGCAACTATGCCTGCGCTTGTCCTTGGAGATTCTGCGGCTCAGGGACGGCGCGGTACAGGGTGGCAAGCCCAACCCCCATCTCGCGCGAGATCGCCCGCCAGGAGGCACCAGAAGCGCGCATAGCCGCAATTCGCTCTTAAACCTCTTGAGGAGAAGGGCGCGGCTAGACTCGTCTGATAATGGCGGACCAGCGTTTCTGGTATTGGCCTCCTCAGCCGGAAATAATTGCATGGTAACCAGCCGGTTCTACCTAGGAGCGGCAGCCTTAGAGAGCGATAACTCTGTTGTTCTTGTGGATATGGATATCCAATATTTTGGAACGTGGAATGCCCTCTATCTGATTGATGTAGGAGGTTCCGAAATGCCCTACCTACGCCTTTACTCGCCCGACATTCCCCTGGCGCAGAAACGTCTCATCGCCCAGAAGCTAATTGAGATTACACTGAGGGCCTTGAAGCTTCGGGCGGAAGATCGCCATCGCATAAACATCCAGTTCATTTCCCAGCCACCCCTATCTGGAGTGGATGGCCCGGAACTTGGGATTCCGCGTGAGGCTGATTTCTTTCTTGAGGTCAACGACCAAGGTCTGACTGACGAAAAGAAAAGAGCCTTTGCTGAGGAGGTTGCGTCGATACTCCCCCGGGCCCTGGACGCGAAACCTCCGAGCCGTTTCGCCCGGCTTCTGAGAATCAAGGCAAATGTCTCCCGCCAGGTCGGTCTACAGTTCAACGACCTCAATCCAGACCAGTTGACGAGCTGGGATAGTTCCTTCCTTTTGGAACACCGGGCAGCTTGAGAGGCTGCGCCGGAGCGCAGGTGCAAACGCGTAGTCGAGTTTAGCCGTTCGGTGTAGTTCCTAGAGAGGTCGGTGCTAGATGAAAAAGAAAGCCGAGAAGGAACCGAAAGCAATAAAAATCGACAGGCGATCCAACGGGAATGATCGAGGGCGAACCCACCGGCAGGGACGAAGCAATGCAGGTGAGGGTGGTGGCGGAGGTTTTGGCTCCAGGTGTGGAGTACGGCGAGTACTCCGATGCGTGCGCCGAGATGGCGTGGATCAGCGGCGATTTGCAGCAAGGTCTCGGAGGCGGCGCGAAACAGCAGGTCGTAGAGCAAGTGCTGGTTGCGGAGTGCGAGCGGTGCCAGTTGCCCCGGCAGGGTGAAGACGACATGCGGATACACCACCGGCAACAGGCTGGCCGCTTGTCTGGTGAGCCAGCGAGCGCGAGCCGTGGACTGACACTTGGGACAGTGCCGGTTGCGGCAGGAGAGATAGGCGACGTCCTGATACGAACAGGCATCGCACTGTTGCAGGTGAGCGCCGAGGGCGGCGGTACGGCATAGGCCGATGTCACGCAGGGCCTTGTGCTGCTGGCGGGAGACAACCTGTCCCCAGCGTTGCAGGAACTCTTTCTGGTGAGCATGGAAGACATCGGCTACTTCGAGCCGATGTGATCTCATCTTCTTCTGCCTGCCGCGCTAGCGGCTTAGTGCAGATCGCCATTTCGTAATTGATCCGGCTGCTGTGACACGTTTCGGATAGCGTATGAGTTCGCCTGTTATCGCCAGTTATCCAACGAAAGCGTCGCCACTCCTGTTGTGGTTCATCAAAACTAAGCGCCTCCCGGTTTCGCTGAAAGAAGTGCGTTCCCTGGATCGAAGCGGCTCTGTATGGCGCGGGCTTCTGCGACTGAGATCGTTAAGAAACGAGCGGGACCCTCAATCGCCAAGATTCTATATGCGCGTCTTCCCAAGAAATGCTGCGCTTTGAGTTTTCCTCAACGTCCGCACGTAAATTGCGCGGGTGCAGCTGTCACAAACAGATTGCCACCAGGGCCCTTGACCGGATCGGCCATCAGTCCCGAAGCCCATTCGCGGATTTTGTCCAAAGTAGCCGGAATGGCGGTCGTGGAATTCCGCACCGCCTGCTGACGCAAGATGTTCGTTGCCTCGATGTACGTACCGTCCTGAATGGAAATGTCCATGCTTGTAGTTAGTTTTGGGGCGGACTCTTTTGCTTTATCGAGCGACGACATTGCTGATTGAGCGTCCAGCCCTTTGCGTTGGGCTTCGCAAAGGTTGGAGACAATCACCTTGAGGGTGTTGAGCTTCACATTGCGTCGCTCCATGAGGTCGGCAACCACCTTCTGACTGCCGTAGGAGCTGCCGTCGGCAAAGACGCCGCCTATCATCTTCACGTCCGTAATGATGCCGGCAAGCTCCTCGGGGTAGAGCGCTCCCGCCTTGATCGGGGGCAGATCCAGCATGCGCAAATCGTAAAAATGCCGGTTCGGCTGGCTGTTGCCGTAGTGAGCCACGAGAGTTACGTAACCGGTGAGAGGCGAGCTGCCGTGATTGGCGACGAATGCAAAGTATTGGTTGCCTTGCCGCCTGAGCTGGCCAACCACAGGCATGGCCGGAGCGCCTGCCGTGGTGCCCGCGGAAGACGCTGGCGCCGCGGTGTTCGCCGTCCCGGGCTTGGCCGCGGGTGGCGGAGCACACGACTCGCCGAGCCAATGGGCAACGATGGTCTGATCGATGCGATCTGTCAAATTGGATTCCAGTCGTGCCGTGCCGGTGAAGTTTTCCGAATCGACGCGCTTAAACTCCCAGCTATTTTGCTGGTCTTGAGAGCCGGGGTATCGTGGGCATTTGACCGATACCTTCTGGGGCGATGAGTAAACCTCGACTCGAGCACAGGACGTTAGGTCCCCGCTCACATTTGCGTTCTGCAGATCGGCACTGGTGATGCAGTGACGAGTCTTGGTCTGGGTTCCCCGCGCGGCGACCTCTTCCGCTTTCTTTTGGGCGCCTGCTACCGCTGCAAGATACTGAGCACGTTGCTGGGCATTGTAATTAGGAGGAACATCGGGCTTGATGATCGTCGCCGATGGCATGACGGCTGTGCTGTGAACCGCAAACTCCCACAGACCGGTCTTCACATCGAACCGCTGATTTGCAGCAGTCTGCGCGACCAGATGAGCACCCAAAACAGAGATGAAAAGTGTGGTGAACAGGCGAAACATGCGCGGGGCAAAGAATGAGCGAAGGTCAGGGCGCGGAGACATCCAGCGAGCATACCAGACCGCAGACGCCAAGCCGGGATGAACCAAACAGATTTACCGGCTCTCGTTCGACTGGCGAATGCACGAACTGCGGGCGTTATCTGGTTTTCTTGCGACGGAAGAGCGACCAATGGGTAGAGTCTCTGTCCCGCTTTATGCACTTGAAGTTACACTGGCGTCTCCACGTTCATCCTCAGGTCAAACTGACCTATCGGAGACACCACCTTTCGCTCGGAATCAGGCAATTGCAGAGAAATTGGAGACTGCCGCGCTCCTGCTGCCAGAACCCCAGGCCGGGATGACGGGGAGCAACCGCGCGTGCTGCTGGTGAGCGTGCCGTATGCCTTAAAAGCGTAACAAGCCGAGACCCTGCGCGGACTGCCCGTGTCGGCCTTCCTGTTGGCCCAGCCTCCCGGTTCAGGGAACGCATCTACACCCTCAGGGCAAAGTAACCTCCCCACGCCGCCGCTGGGGCCCATAATCGGCGGGAATGGCACTCCCAACTTCAGCTGTGCGGAACTAAGCCGGTGATTCCTGAGGCATAAGAGGTGTTGCCTATTCCGTTGCCAATTAAGTGCCGAGGGAGGGGCTCCGCTCGCAATTCCAGCAAGGGAGGCACGGTCTCAACGCCACAGCACCCCTACTCAAGGATCGTGCCTCTCGTAGAGCGACGGTACTGTCCCGTATCATTGCCCGATACCCCTCGGAAACACACCTGAACAGTGCGCCAGAGCCTGGCAGGCGGGCGGCTTAAGGAAGATCCAGAATCTCGTACTCCAAGTCTTTTTCGCGTGGAGCAACCTCGATATTTCCGGTATGCGTAGGGAGCGCGGGCGCCGACGTTGGGCCGGGCGTCTGAAGTTCTTTCTGCTGGATGTCCTCGGCTGTTACTGGACTGCGGGCGATGCGGTACTGCAGGGCTGTGTAGATGCTGGGCCTCTCAGGTGGGAGAGGGGGATCTGCTTCATACGCCCGCAATAATGCAATCCCCATGTACGCCACGGTCGTCCCCAGCTTCGGGTCTATCTTCCCAGCGAGAACGTTTGCCATGGCTTGAGCCAGCATTAGTTTCACATCTCCAACTGATTCGGGGGCCGTGACCCACCGAAGAAAACACGGTTTTCTGGACGCTCGATCTCGACCCGCTTCGCAATTCAGCGAGGTCACGGCCCCGCGAGAGACTTCGGCCTCTGAAGCCCATAGAAGTGAAAATCTTAATTCGCGGGCGTGTAAATGGATGCGGCTGGCGGTCTACGGAAGGAGATCGCCAGAGATTTTGACCCGCCCCAGTGCCCGCCTTGACCGAGATGCATATCCCCAGCCCCTGCATCGCGGCGTGACGACGACGTTGTGATTGTTGGCCCGAGCGGAGTCAGCGACGCCAGCCCGCTCTTTGGTTTGGTTTGCTGTGCCTTGCATTGACCTCGCCCGGCGAAGGCGAAGCTTTGACGAGGCGCGCTGCTCGTATGGCAACCTTGATTGGTTGATTGCATTATTCTTGATCAAGGTGTGCCCATCTGTTCGTTTTTCTTCCTGAAACGGATTTTTGTTTTTCCTAAACATTAAACATCCAGCTCGAATCTTCCTCAGCCCAGGTTAGCGTCCAAAAGACGGACTCGAACCTGGGGCACCAGGCTTTAGCCAATGACAAACTCGACCGTGTTGAAACCGCTCGGAGGGATTTTGACGAACTGCGACGTGGGCTTAAACACATCTGTGGGAGTCACCGTGACTTCATATAGTTGCACCTGGGGGAATCGCTGCAGGCCGTGCACATCTATGTCCTTGGACGCGTCGACAGCCTTGACCTTCACAGTCTCTCCTCCACTCTGAGGTTGAAATTCGATGTCGACAGTTCCCCCGCGTGGTTGGCGAAGCTTATTCAATACTCTTATTCGAATGCAGATCCCGTCGCCTTCTTCAGGGTTGCCGCCGAACGATGGCTCGATGTCGTCGGGGTCGCCTCCGAAGCCTTGAACCTTTTGCGCGATGCCTTCCAGATATCGCTGAAAGACCGGGTGCCAGCGCCTCTGCGGAGGCATGGCTTCGCCAATCCAGCGGAAGATCGAGAGCCGACGCTCTTCCCGGGGCAGGAGGATTTCCTTGGTGCTCACCGGGATGTTGACCTGGAACGTGCCTAGCACGCGCCGCCATTGGATGGTGTCTCCGTGCGTCACCGCGACAGCGGCCTTGGCGGCGTTGATCTGCGGTGGTGGAGGCAGCGGAGGCGTCGCCCGGCCGGAAGCATTGGTAAGTTGCCGCACCAGCACGGTGTAATTCTGCCCCTTGCGGATGCCGTCGGGCAGATTCACCGAGAGCAAGCCGGTGAAATTGGCTCCGTCTCCCGAGCCTTTCGGTAGCGGAATGTAAGTGACCCCTCCCGTGGTGCAGCCGATGGTGTGGGCGTCCACGCGGGTGAGGCGCTCCACCCGGTAGAGCTCAGTGGCTTTGGCGATGACCGCATCGGCATCGACCGCCGGCAGGTAAATCTCGGCGGCTTGTCCCCGCGGCACGTTGCTCCAATCGATCATCAGCTCGTCGGGCGCTTCGCCCGGCGCGGCCTTCGCCGGCGTGGGCCGCACTTCGAAGGGCTCCTGGGCGCGGCGCGACGACTCGACGCCCGGGTTCGCCACGTAGCTCCAGGAGATGTTGCGCTGGGCGAGCTTGTCGGAGTTGAACGGCGCGGTGCCGGTATTGATGGGCACAGGATCAAAAGCGATCTCGGCCGTAATGCAAGTGTGCTCGTTGGCGATGAAGGCCTGCTGGATGGGTTCGAGCGTGAGACCCGGCCAGGGACCGTCTTCGTTGCCGGAGGGCGGCATGGCGGGCAGCCCCGGGGTCAACTGATTGATGTTGAGCAAGCAGCCATAAAAGGTGTCGTGCAACGGTCCGCCGGTAGCCGCGAGATCCTTGACATTGGGCGAGTCGGGAGTCTGCAAACTGGGAAGGGTGTTGGCGCCTCCGCTCTGCGTGGGGTCCTGCCGCGCCTCGGCGAAACAGGGGATGGTGACGTACTCTCCCGCCGAGAGCCCCAGCTCGGGGAGGACATTTTGAAAATCGTCGGCGGCGGGCACGGGATACACCGGCGAGTACGCCGCGTAACGGCGGTAAGTGGTGTCGGGCTGGAAATCGGTGGCCGTGCTGTTGGCGGCAAAAAGACGGAAGAACACACGGACGCTCTGCGCCTTGCTGCTCAGGGCCTGATAGTGGACCCGGGCGACGGCAAAGTTGTACACC
This sequence comes from uncultured Acidobacteriaceae bacterium, assembly GCA_963794545.1. Classification (GTDB taxonomy): domain Bacteria; phylum Acidobacteriota; class Terriglobia; order Terriglobales; family Acidobacteriaceae; genus Bog-257. The sequence continues at coordinate 914,453 of CAWCEH010000002.1, read as the reverse complement.
TTATTCCCAGAACCGTCATCCGGAGCCACGGTGATGACCTCGGTGTCTTCCTGGGTGTTGGTGTCGAACGACTCCCCGCCCGCCACGCCCTGTCCGGCCTCGAGGGCGCTGGTGAGCGCCGACAAGTAGGCGAACGGATCGCCGCCCTTCGCCAGCGGCACGCCGAAGGCGCTGCCTCCTTCCTTAACCTGGATCAGGCGGATGTCGTTGCTCAACCACCAGGTCTGGGGTCCCTGCAGAATGTAGGGATCGGGCTGTTTGATCAACTGCACCTGGGCACTGGCGGAGATACCTTGATAGGTGGTGTTCAGAGTTACCGTCTCACTGTCTCCGACAAACGACGTGAAGGCACTGTCGTCAATGCCGAAGTTCACGTCGTAGCCGAACCGGAACCGCTGCACCTCCGGTCCAAAGGAGGGATCGTCTGACTCCAGGCTGGTGCAAGCTGCCGGGTTTACCAAGCCCGTGGAGGGGCTGAACGTCACCACGGGCGCGGCGGATAGGGAAGTTGGACCGGCGATCCCGAGATCCTTGGGCGCGAAGCCGTCCACGATTACGAAGAACGCCCCCTTCACAACCGGACTGCCTTGCGCGCGTAGCGCATCGACCTCGTCCTGGCCATAGTGGTCGCGGTCGAGCGCGAAGGTCACGTTCTTGGTGAAAAACGGCTGAAGTGCGGCGAGCAGGGCTACGCCGTCTGGGCTGCCCCAGCCGGTACAGGCATCCCATCCAGAGCCGGCGGGGTAGCCTGCAACGCCGTTCAACCCGTTATCGGCGGGGCCGGGCGCGCCGACGATGTCTCGAAACGCGCTCGAGCCAATCGCATAGAGGGTGGGATTGATGAATCCGACGTTTTCGCCGAGCGCGGCATTGAGTACTGCGATGAGCCCCGCCCACAGCGGCGCCGAAGCGCTGGTTCCGTTGGCCGGAAACGAAGAGGCGGAGCCGTCCAGGATGATGGAATAGCCGCTGTTGGGACTGGCATTGGCGGCAACGTCGGGTACCCCTCGGCCGACATGATGTCCGGGATTGAGAGAGGCCGGAATACCGGCGCCGCTTTGATAAGCGGGAAGAGAGTTGAAGAAATCGCTGATTCCGCCGCCCGTCGCTCCGCTGCCGGAAAAGCCGCCGAAGGAGAAGGTGTCATTCCAGATATATTCGTCGAAGGAAGATCCACTCACATTGCCGATGGTGGTTCCGCCCACGGAGAGGACCCACGGGTCGCTCGCTGGGTACTGTACATGGGCCTTGCCGTCCCCGACCTTCGAGTCCGTCCCGGTGTCGCCGCTGGCGATGCACACCGTAACCGCCTGCAGGGCCGCATCCTGGAACGCCATGTTCACCGCCGTAACCCAGTCATTGCTAATAGTGCCTGTCGTGATCGCGGAGTCATCGCCGTCCAAGACATAGAAGCTGGAGGACAGGACGGAACACACTGGGTCGCCCGTCTTGGGGTGGGCTACGCGACCGATAAGATCAATCCAGCCTTTCTGGTCAAATGTCGTGAAGTATACGGCGATGGCCGCGCCCGGCGCAGCGGATCCGGCGATAAAGATATCCTGCGTGGTTTCCGGATCGGCCGTGCCGTCATTGCTGGCATCGACCATGATGTCGGTAACGGTGGGCGGGCTGCCCGAGAAATTACTGCTGATATCGGCCGACTTGTAGCCAGCTTCGGAAAAGATAGCGATGGTCTGCCCGGCGGCTGAGTTGGTGGGGAAGTTGTAGAGGCCGCTCACCTGCGGAATGGTCAATGTAGTGGTACCAGGAGGATCTCCGGCGTTTCGCTTAGTGATGCGGCGGTTATCCAGGCCGAATACACCGACGACGATTTTCTCCAGCTCGCTGGGAACGTGGATGAACCCGTCGCGGCCCCGATAAGTCTCGGTTCGGGGCTTCTCTCGACGGCCGCGGACCACCGTATGCTGGTAGCGTCCGAGCGTAACCGCAAACGCGCTGTTCATCTGGGCTACCGTTCCAGAAACCACGATCGTACGCGGCCCGGGGTTGGTCTCGACCACTTTCAGACCGTGCGACTTGGCGAAGGCTACGACCTGGTCAATGTCGCTCTGAGCGGCGCCGTATTTTGACGCAAACTCTTCGGCGGACAGCCGGCGGCGCTGGCTCGGAGGTATGGCCGAAAAGGCGTCTACGTCCGGTGCAGACGGGCCGTCAAGGCGGCGGCGGAGGACGACGGTCACCGATACCTGCTCGTTGGGATCGGCGGGGCCTAGGAACTCCGCGTTCGGCGCGGGTCGTCGCTCGCTGCCTTCAAGCTGGCGGTAGCCCTCAGGAATGTTTTGAGGCGCCGGAGTCTTTGAAGCTCTTGGAGTCTTTGGGCCCTCTGGAGAGTTGGACATGGTTTCTCCTCACTGTTCCGGGTAGACTCCCAGTTCTGCTCCGCCCGCAATGACACAGATACTTGAAGTCGGTACCCGAGACTATTTAGCCGGGATTTCCATTTTGTCCCAGCGTTGGCAATTGTGCGCTCCTTTAGCTTGTAAAAACAAGCTATTTGTTCTCCTTTCTCCTCTGAAATTGGACCCGCGACGGCTGGGGCTGGGCCGACAACCCCATTTCTTTCTAGTCCGCCCCCAAAGCGAGCCGGAGCCAGGCGCTTGGGTACACACCTCTTCCCGCATCGCCTCTCCTCACACTCCGTCCACAATGATCCAAACTTCCAAGCCGTCATCTACCCACTTTCCACGGGCAGCGCCGCGATCCGCCGCACCATGGTTCCGAACCACCGGCGAGTCAGATGTCCCTCCGCCAGCAGTAGCCAGTAGTAACGCGCATGTTTCACCAGCCGTCCTCCGGTCTTCACCAGTCGCTGCTGTAAACTCGTGAGCGACCAATTCTCGATTCGCTTTGGCAACGCCAGCGCACAAGAATTCTCCCCGGACATGGCGCGCCGGGCAGCAAAGAGCTGTTTGCCCAGATGCGGGAGTATCTGACGGCCGCGAAGAAATAGTACCTGGCGAATGACACTGCGGAAGGTTTGGTTCAGCCAATGCGTGCAGCATTTCCCAGCTTCGACGGAGATGTTCTCCTTCATCACCCGCTCCGCTTCTTGTTCCCGAAGTCGTAGAACATCCGGCCGGAATCAGCCGTCGCCTAAAGGCCTCGGAGGTATTGATGAAAGCATTGATCTTTCGCGAGACCGGTGAACCGAACAGCGAATTGAAACTGGCAGAGATCCCTACTCCGCCTTTGGCCGCTGGCGAAGCGCTCGTCCGAGTGCTGCTGAGCCCGATCAACGCGTCGGACCTGCACATGGTGCGCGGGCGCTATGGCTATCAGCCGGAATTGCCAGCCAGCCCAGGCATTGAAGGCGTGGGGATTGTGGAGGCTCTAGGTCCGGGTGTGCAAGGTCCGACAGTTGGAACTCGCGTAGTTTTCGTTGGCACGTGGCAAACCTGGCGCGAGCAGATCGTGTGTCCAGTGGACAGACTCGTACCCGTTCCAGTCGGCCTGGACGATCAGGCCGCCGCCACTTCCTATATCAATCCTTTGAGTGCATGGGCATTGACAAGATCTGGGCACAATCTCAAGGAGGGCGACTGGCTCCTACAGACGGCGGCTGCATCCAGCGTCGGGAAGTTGGTACTTCAATTGGCGCAGCAGTATCGATTCAAGACAATCAACGTTATCCGGCGGCGCGAGCAGGAAGCAATCATACGCAACCTCGGAGGCAACGAGGTAATCTGCACAGCCGACGAGGATCTCAGGGCACGCCTGCAGGAATTGACCGCGGGCAAGGGCGTTGAACGAGCGATTGACTGCGTTGCCGGGGAACTTGGCGCTGAGGTTGCCCGCAACCTCGCTCCCGATGGAACCATGCTTATGTATGGAGCTCTTTCCAGTCATCGGCAGACGGACCCCGCGAAATTCACCATGCCGCTCTTCGCTCCGCGTTTTATTTATTCGACAGCGACGGTTCGCGGGTGGTGGCTTCCGCGTTGGGTGAGTTCCCAGCCGCTCGCCGAGGTGCGGGCAGCGACGAGCGATCTCCTCACCATGTTGTCGAACGGGAGCACTTACGCCGCCGGCGATTGTGCGGTATTCATTTAAGGACTTTCAAGACGCAGTACGCCTAGCCGATGGTGAGGCTGGACAGCAAAAGGTCTTGCTGGACTTCTCCGAAAGGGCGGCATACCTCGGTAATCACTTCAAAAGCGGCCAACGATTATCACTTCAAAACCGGCCAACCGAAGGTGCCCGGAACTTAGATGTTCTACCGCATCATCACCCGTTCAGGAAAGTGTAATTTGTAATGATCTTGGGCTAGAATTGCGCCGGCGGGCGTCCGAGGCCGACTTTCAGCCGGTTAGTGGTGATGACACTGTCTACGACAGCAATCCGTGGAAGATTGGGCTTGACAGCGGTTCGCTTCATTCTAAGAATTAGGTACAGAACTGGGGATCGCAACGCGTATTGCTAGCAGACAGTAAGTTTGTTGGCTTGCATTGCGATCGGGGACACGTCTATGAACTGCATAAGGCTGCTACTCGTCAGAAACGTTGTTCCAGCGATCCTTATTGTCATTTCGCTAAGCGCGACCACTGCCTGGGCGCAGACCTACAAGGTATTGCACCAATTCAATCCCAACAATGGTGACGGGTATTTCCCCGAAGGCGGGGTGATTTTTGACCGTCAAGGCAATCTTTATGGGACAACCGGGGATGGCGGTCTGGAGACTTGCGGCCAGGGATGTGGCACCGTTTGGCAATTGACGCCCAACCCCGACGGTAGCTGGACTGAAAATCTGATTCACAAATTCAATGGCAGCGACGGAGCTTTTCCAGCCGGCTTCCTTGTCTTCGACCCGCAAGGCAATGTCTACGGCATAGCGTCAGACCGGGGCAGCTACCGTCTCGGCGCCATCTTTGAGCTGACTCCTGGCGGCGGTATGTGGACGGAATCCACGCTCCATCAATTTACTGGCGGATGGGACGGAGCAGGCAATCCTGGATCAGAACTGAGTATCGACAACGGGGGGCACATCTACGGCTCGACGGCCCAAGGGGGCGCCTATGGTAAAGGCGTTGTGTTCGCCCTGGTGGGGCCGAATTCGAGTGAGGTGGTTTTGCACGCATTCACCGGCGGCGCCGACGGAGCTACTCCTCTCGGGCCGCTCACCTTCGACGCGAGCGGCAATATTTACGGCACCGCCGCTGACGGAGGCTCGGGCTACGGTCTGGTTTTCAAGTTGACCCCGAACAAGTTCAAGGCGGGCTGGACGGAAACCGTCCTCTACGCTTTTGCTTACCAGGACCGGATACAGCCCAACGGCGGAGTGATTTTTGATGCGGCCGGCAATCTTTACGGCGCAACTGCCTACGGTGGCGCCCGAAGCGTGGGCGCTGTGTACAAGCTTACGCACCACGCAGACGACAGCTGGAGCCCAAGCCTGTTGTACTCGTTCACCGGCCTCCCCGATGGCTATGATGCTTATACTCCGCTCATCTTCGACAACGCCGGTAATCTCTATGGCACCACCACCCTGGGAGGCCCGCTTCTTGCCGGCACCGTGTTCAAGCTAACGCCCGGCAGTGGGGGTCAGTGGACAGAAACGATTCTTTATGGATTTTCAGGGGGTGCCGATGGCGGTCAGCCCCTGTTTGGGGTGATTCTCGATAGTGCCGGCAATCTCTATGGAACGACCCCGCTTGGTGGCCTCGTTCGCGGTTATGGCGGTGTGGTATTCGAGATCACACCGTAGCGCTGGGATAGGTTTTTTAGCCTCACTGCAACAATTCAAGCCATTAGACAAGCGATCCGATACATCACACCCATCGACCAACCCGACTAGAGCGGGGATGCGATCCGAAGCTTTGTGCTCGCTATAGACCAGTCAGTAGCTCACTTCGCATGAACGGTGAGCTGGGGCGTGAGTCTAATCGCCGGTTAGCAAGAGCAATCCCGATGCCGACCTCTCGATTGCGAGCCAAGTCGTAGCGAAGTTTTGGTCATTGGTAGTGTAAGCATCGCGTCTGACGGGTCCTTGGCAGATCAGGCCACCCCTCCAGCCTTAGACTGCCGCGCTTCCATGGCTTTGACGGAATTTTTAAACGCTTTCTCCAAAACGCCTTTGCCAATGGTGTCCAGAACTAAGCCGAGCAGTCGTCCCTTGAGGTTCTTCCCTTCGCGTACGACGACCACGTCAATGTCGGTCAAACCGTCAGGACGACGGGTAAACGTATAGGTGTGCCCGGATGCCACTCCCCACGTGTTGGAATCGGTCGTCGTCAGGATGACGTGCGTAGGATCGGACCAGTCGTAATGCAGCCGTTCCCAAATTCCGCCTGAGCCTTCGGTGACGTCGGCCTGGGTGTCACCGCGAGAATGTACCTTGAGATACTCGTCGGCGCTGTTGCCAAAGAGTTTCGAGCGGCCGGGCCCGAAGTCGGTGAGCCCGGCGACGTACTGCTCGGGCGTTAAGCTGGTCGTCTGGTGGAGGTGGATCGTAGCCATCTGGTTTTCCTTTTGTTGAGTATGTCTGTCGGAGGCCCATGTATCGCTCGTGAACTTTTAAACTTCTCGTTTTCAGCAACTCACGCCACAGATGACGTTGCAGAGCGATAGGTCGCTCTTTTCAGCTTGGGAGCATACCACCACATTGGCGTAACATCGCCATAGCCACTCACTGTCGAACGCCTCCCATTTGGTCGCTTGGTCCGCAATCAGGAAACGATCCACTTGGACGTATAGTCGCTAGCCTTGATCGGAAACGCCTCGGGCAGGACAGGTGGCAAGGGCGGAAGACTGGGTCCGAGGCGTTTTCGATAAGGAGACTAGGAGGAAGCCGCTGGCGCGGTGGACGCGGGCCTATGGGATTTGAATGCGCGCCTGGCGTCAGATTGCGCGAGGGGAGAGCAGGGTGGAAGTGCGAGAGATCGCTGGTGATCATGGGTCGAGTGGCAAAGGGATGGAATGGAAGGTTTGAAAAGGGGCGATGGCGACAAGTTGGAGACACGAGGGCGTCGGCGTGCTGGCGCACATCCAAGCGTCGTTACCGACGGAGCTGCTAGGAAGAATCGAAGTACGTACATGTTGATAGTTCCGCGGCTGTAAATCTCTGAATGACGATCATGGTTGCGCCGCAGCGGGGGCAATGCCAGAGGGAGGAACTGTCGGAATGGACTTCGTTGGAGCTGACTTCTGGCGGCATCGAGCAACTGCAGCCCAGCAGTTGTCGGCATAGCGCCAGGCGAGAGGCGCGAAAGCGATTAGCGAGAAACCCGAAGTGACGGATGCGGACGAAGCCTTTGGGAAGCACGTGCAGAAAGAAGCGGCGTAGAAACTCCGTTGCCGCCAGCGTCATTCGGCCCTGTTTGCCTCCGTGAGCGTAATCCTTCCAACGGAAGCTCACCCGGTCTGCTTCGAAGGCCAACAAACGATGATTGGAAATGGCCACGCGGTGGGTGTAGCGACCGAGATAGCGCAACACCTGCTAGCGGTGCCAAGGCACAGACAAAGGCGGTATGCCTTGCACGGCTTGGGCACTAAGACCCATCGTTACTTCCACGCGAATCCCGAGAAAGTGTCCGAACTGGGGCGCCATGGGGGAGAAGCTAAGGGGCCCGGGGGCGCCCGGTACGCCGAGCGTTGGCTACTGGAAGAGGCCCTTTGGATTTGCGATTGACGTTGCAGTGAGATACACCGCGGCCACAAGCCTAATCTGCAAGCCGAAAGCGCCGACGAAACTGCACCCAATCTGCACCGCGTTTTTCGAGAAAGCGAGAAAACCCTTATTTGACGAGGGTTTCCTCGTCCCTGTGGTTCCAAGACGACGGTTTAGAAAACCGTCATCCAAAGGCTAGTCGCGGCTACCGGGTATTCGTGTGCGACAACATGGCGTTCCACGGCGAGTACGCGCCTGTTTCTGAATTGACAACATCTCCAACTTCCCAACTCCGAATTTCGCCACACAGGTTTGAGTATTGGGGATCACTATGTTCTGGCCTCAAGAATAGGGATTCCAGAGTTCCAGATCATAAATCGGGTTCTCTGCCGAATTCGAAATCACAGCTGATTGCGCGGTTGCGTGCGGAATCTTGCTGAAGGTCAACGACGCAAATTCACGGAGTTAACGAGTTCACCATCAATGCCAAGGACCTTCGGGTCAATCTCTTCGTGGCCACAAAGACCGAATGCCTCAGTACAGCCTGTGCGCAAGAATATAATCCAACGCACGCGACGGTAAAACAGGGGTGTCGGGATACGCGCGAAACATAGCTGATGATAGTTCGTGCCCTCGCACTGTCGGAAAAGGTTGATATTCTCGTTTGGAAAGTTCGAGGAACGGGTATTTACGACAAAGCTCCTCCGCTGACGGTGCGCCTTTCGCACGTGGGAAGAGTAGTCCGCGCAAATGCGGCGTTTCGCTGCCGTCGCGCGGTTTTAATAAGGTCAGGCAAGCAGCCAAGTTCGCTGCAGCGATTTCGTGTACGTCGCCGCCTGCAATGTAAAAGACCTCGAGCGGCAGACCGTAATTTAACAGCAAGAGCTCAGACGCGTTTTCTTCGCCGATTTTCATATTGTCAAAGCCTAGAGGTGTGTAACGCAGCAATGGGAAGAAATACTCTAAGGCACGGCGTGCGATCGCGTGCCGGTGCTCTTTCGACTGCTTGATTCCACGTTTGTGGGGATGGTCACCCATAACCTGGACTACCACGGTGTTAAGATCGAGCTCGAGAATTGAGCACAAGGCCACATAAATGTGGCCCCAATAAAATGGGTCCCCCGATGTTGCGAGGAAGCCGACTCGTTGGGCCTGCACGTCAGGCCATTCGACTGGGGCGTCGTTAATGGAGAGTCTCAGAGCCAAGTCAGGACGGATCCTGCCTGCCACAACCTTTAACCGGATCTCTTCCAAGATAGCAATGATCCGGCTCTCGAGGATGGATACCAACGTTCGCGCCTCTGCATCCTTGGCTCTCGACAGACCCTCCGCGAAATCTTCTCGGGTCTCCGAGACGATGCGATCTAGGCAGGCGACCATATCATTGGTGAGAGGATTTACATCTTCGAGCAAATCGAATTCCTTTAAACAGTCCAGTAAATAACTAGGCAAGCCATGTCAAACTAGGCAAACCTTTCCCGAGGTGCCCGGACGCGGGACTTTTGGCTTAATCTATCGAATGATATTCGCGAAGTCATGAAAAAAGATGCCGGCGGCCCCAACGACACCCGCCGTGTCCCCTAACTGTCCGAAATCAATCATGGCATCATCGAAAATCGGAGGATAAGTCCGCTGGCTCGCTTCCTCGCGAATCGCGGTCAACAGTCCGTCGCCGCCTCCTGTTATCCCCCCAGTGAACACAACCATCTCTGGATTGAAACAACTTAGCAAGTTACCGACAGCGATTCCCAGGTAGCGGGCTGTTTCAGCGATCACCTCCCGAGCCAATTCATCGCCTTGCTGCGCCATCGAGAAGACTTTTACAGCGTCAAGTGCCCGTCCGCCTTCCGCGCTGTCGCCAAATGCTCGCTGTTTATACCTCTGCGCGATTCCCTGACCGCCCGCCAGCAACCCGACACAACCCCGGCTTCCGCAATAACAAAGCGGGCCTTCTGGATCAACGGTTAGATGGCCAAATTCCCCCGATAGCCCACTTGCTCCTTCAAGCAGGCTCCCCTGCAGAATGGCCGCACCGCCGATGCCTGTGCCGAGCGTCATGCCAACTACGTGTTTAAGACCTCTCGCAGCCCCTGCGAACCACTCGCCAAAGATCGCAGCATTTGCGTCGTTAGCCAGAAAAACTGGCAGTTGAGCTCCGGCAGCTACTCGGTCGACCAGCGGCACGTTGCGCCAGCCCGGCAAGACGGATGAGCAGATCAACAGACCACGGTGGCGATTTACCAAGCCGCAAGCACCAATTGCCACACCACCAATAACCTGGGGATCGAGGTCGCTTTCGAATATGGCACGCTCGACTAGGTCGACAATCCGCTTTATAACCGCATCGACGCCTTGCTCCAGGTCCGTGGACCATCTTACGAGCGAGAGCAGTCGTCCTTCCCGGGTGCACACGCCAGCGCGAAGATTCGTCGCGCCGAAATCGACGCCAACCATGAACTCCCCGGTCACCACCATCTGCCCTCAAATGGATGCTGGATCAGGAGGGGCCTCAAGAAAAAGATCGCCTTCTCGACTCCGTCCTCCCGACTCATCGTTGCATCTTCGTGCTCGACCGCTAGGACATAATCATAACCAGCAAGGCGCAACTCGGTGAGCACTGCTTTCCATCGTACGTCCCCCCAGCCGGGAATCCGAAACCGAAAACCTCGATCCCTTCTATCCCAAGCACCATGGGCCAGGAGTCCTGAACGAGCGGCGTTGTGAGGCACAAGTTCACCATCTTTTGCGTGAACGTGCAAAATTCGCTCTCCCAGACTCTGAATGAATACAACCGGATCGACTCCGGCCAAGAGCAGATTCGCCGGATCGAAGTTGAACCCCCATTCAGGACGCCCCTTAAGCAAATCCACAGTTAGTTCCGCTGTCTCAGTGTTGTAAGCAAACTGCCGCGGATGGCACTCGTGCGCGAACTTCACGCCATACTTGGCAAACGTGTCCAACAGATCGCTCCAACGCTCCACAAAGACCGGCGCTGTTTTGTCCCAGGCGTTCTCGTCCGGCCAAGGAAACCAGCGGGAATAGTCTTCACAGCCACAAAAACCGGTGACGATGGGCACTTCGAGTTCATGCGCCAGTTGGGCGGTCTTCTTCACTCGGTCTACGCCATAACGCAGCTTCTCCGCCGGCGTACCGGCGTAGACGACATCGGTGTCGCTGTGATATGGGCCAAGCACTAGTTGACCTTCAGCGTGGTTACCCAATGCCGAAATGATCAAGCCGTGGTCGGCGATCTGCTTTCGTAACTTGCTTGCGTTGTTGCCACGCAGCAATTCGTCTAGATCGAGTTGCCCACCGTGACGTTCGACGCCCAATTCGACCGCCTCATAGCCCGCTTCGGCTGCCCGTCGCAAGGCTTCGTCTAGTGGGGCATTGTTATACACGCTCAGCACCAGACCGATTTTCACAGCAATCTCCTTCTTCTTTCATCGCGCGACCCGTTCGTCATGTGGCGCAGTCCATCAGCGAAGCTTTCAAGTTGCTTGCCCAAGACTGACTCTGCAAGATCTACGGAAAGGCAACTGTTGCGTTGACGCAGGCCGCTGGTGTCTTCCGAAGGAACAACACGCGTGGGAGCATAACCGAAAGCCGCAGCCACAGCGCGGGCAAATTCGTAGCGCGAGATGCTGTCCCGTATTCTGTCCCGCGAGGCGACGTGAAATACGCCTTCGTTCCGTATCAATGCGATACGTGAGATAGCGTCGGCAGCGGTAGTAACTTCAATGGGCGTGTTGAACAGGTTACTTGCTGCCACTACCACTCCGTTGTCCTGGCTAAGTTGATCGAGCACTCGAAGCGCGTAATTGTAGAACTGCTTTGGGTGCCGCCGCCACCCAAACGTCAAGCTCAAGCGAATGATCACGTGATTCAACGAGGACGCCTCAATAATTTCCTCAGCGCGCCGTTTCATGCGTCCGTAGGCGTTGAATGGGTTACATGCATCCGCTTCCGAAAAGAATGGTTTCGATCCGTCAAAAACGCAGTCGGTAGAAACGTATGCTAGGCGGCACGCATGGCGTTGGCACGCTTCGACTGTGTTCCGAGTCCCATCCACGTGGACAGTCCAGGCCTTCTCCGCTTCGTTCTCTTGTCCGTCCATCCCCGAACATAGCTCGATGTTCTGTGATCCGCAAACCAAAATGACTATGTCGGGTCGGAAATCTGATACCAATCCGTGCACTGCGGTACGGTCGGTGACATCGAGTTGCTGATGGCCACAGTCCGCCACCTGAACATCCGGATTCTCGTAAAAGGTTCCGAGCGCGGTATGATGCTGGGCTGAAATATAGGCCAAAACATGGGAGCCGATAAAGCCGCTACCGCCGATCACCAGAACTCTCATCAATGCCCACCGGATTTCCGATTGAGAAACAATTTATCGCGCTAACTATAAACGTCGTCCAGTAATTCCGCATCGGAGAGATCGTCTATGATTGTGTACCGGCCGATGGCGATCGGTAGAACTTCATAGAAATGGCCGTTTCGGACTGCCCGAATTGCAGATAGCGCATCCCGAAGGCGTTCCCTGGTCACGTCCTTAGTAACCAACGTCGTGGGCAAGCCTGCTTCCTCGATCAGGCGGACGATTCGCGTTCCCGTCTTTCCATCCAGCAGCTTCTTGGCTTCTGCGAGTTTGGTCGCCGCAGCCATGCCAATGCTTACGGCGTCACCATGCGAGATGCGGCAGTAGTCCGTTGCCATTTCCAATGCCGCCATTTCCAATCCGTGGCCGATGGTGTGACCGAAATTGAGACCCCTTCGAAGGTCTTTCTCGTAGAGATCAGGCATAAGCAATTCGCATTTAATCTTAACGGTCTGTCTCACCAGTTCCGTCATGGTCTCGATGCGCCGGTCGAGTAACGCGGCAAGATGCGTTTCCAGAAAGTTGAATAGCTCAGGTGAAGCGATCACCGCCACTTTGATCGCTTCGGCGAGACCCTGACGAAATTCTTTTGGCGGCAGCGTGCGGAGTACGGAGGTATCGTTGTATACCGCTAGCGGATGGTGAAAACCGCCGACGAGGTTCTTAGAACGCCCAAGGTTCACCGCCACTTTGCTGCCCACAGCAGCGTCGTGCTGAGCTATTAGAGTTGTCGGTACGCTCACATAAGGAACACCCCTCATAAAGCCTGCCGCCCCAAACCCGGTGAGATCCGTTACCACGCCGCCCCCCAGCCCGATCAGGATACTTCGCCGGCGAAAGCCAAAGTCGGCCAGCCTGCTCCACAGCTTTGTAACTGATTGCAATGACTTCGATAGCTCGCCAGACTCAATGACAAACATTTCACTAGCGAATCCAGCTTCACCGATGCTTGCAAAACCAGCCTTTGCGAGGCTTCTCTCGAGAGCATCGGCATAGAGGGGCCTCACATTCTCATCAGTGACTATCAGCGCATGTTTGACATCCCCAGCAAGCGGTCGCAATTTCAGACCTACGTCGTCCAAGAGGCCAGGCTCAGTAATAATGGAGTACTGATCGGTACGACTTGTCGTTATCGTCGATACACGGTCTGGCACTCAACGCTTCCCCGTTTTTTCCTTATCGAGCAGTGAACTTTCCAAGCGCTTCAACTCCTCGCTGCGTCGGTAGTATCCTGTCTTCTCGATCAAGCCTCGAGCCTGCTCTATATGATCCTTGGCATCTGGGAACTTGCCCCACCTGATGCTGCACTCTGCGGACACCAAGTGGTAGTCAGTCAAGTGCAAAAGCATTCCGCTGGGCTCTTTTGCCACCTTCAGAACCTTCGCCAAGTCTTCCTCGGCGTCCTTCGGCCGGTTCTGCGCACAACTAAGCCTGGCCCGGGCCAGATGACCGAGGGGGAGGTGTTGTTGTTCGTCTGCTTTTTCCAGTCCTTTGAACGCTTCGCGGAAATCCGTCCGAGCGCTGTCGAGACGACCGTCGATGAGAGCCAGGTTTCCCAGTACAAGGTGGCCCAGGCCGCGCCACAACGGCTGCTGATGTTCTCGCTCCGTGACCTTGATCACACGCTCCGCCCTATCCTTCGCCTGGGAGTTTTGGTCTAACGTTATCAACAGGTCACAATACTCGAATTCACTAAAACCGTCAGGCAGACAACCTTCCTTGTCTAGCGCCTTCTCGAACTGCTCGCGCGCCTCCGTGATCTTCCCCCCGTGGTGGAGCGACTCCGCGTATCGAGCACGGGCAGTAGCCAGGCGGCTCAGGTTCGTCTCCTTCTCCTTCAGCGCAGCGTCAACACTGTTTCGCCCACATTCCTGTGCTTCCTTGATTTGTCCCGCCGCGATATAGGTCTGGTTCAACATGCGCCATGCGAACGCGGCCTCGCCCCACTCCTGTTTTGTCAACCAGAGGAGTAATCCTCGGTTGATCGCTTCCGCAGCTTCCCGGAAACGGAACAATGCGCGGAGACATGTTCCCGCGGACGTGAACAGGAAGGCCTTGTCAGTGTCGCCAAATTCATCGCGCACGGTGATCCAGGGATCGGTGAAGAAGAGCCCAATCGCCTCCAATGTCTGACTCCAAAGTCCGAGGGTGTTGGTGCTGACAAAGCGTGAGTGCGTTCTTGAGTCCGACTGCAAAATCCGAGGCTGGAGGACCTTACCGAACGCGCGGGCATAGTCTCCGGCATTGCACCCGTGGAACATCGCCACGAATAGCGGGCCCATGTCTTTCTCATTGGTTGGTTTCTCCGGGGCGGCTTTAAGGTAATACTCGAAGAGACGATGATGACCCTTGGCCCATGCATCCGGAAGGTCCTCGCGAACCTGGTGCGTGAAATAAGCACGCACCAGCAGGTGCGCATCCAGGGTGTTGGGCTCATCCGGTGGCGCCGGAGTGAGGAGATCTGAATGCCGAAGCCGGTCCAGGGTACGTTCCCATTCCGCCGGGCTCAGTTCAACGATCTTATCCGTAAGTCCGGCAATCGGCGGCTTCCTGCGCAGAATCTCAACTTCGGCGGGCTTCGCTTCCGCCTGGAACAGACCGAGCAGGCGCAAGACATCGACTTCGGGTCCCTCACCAAACTGGCTTACATAGGCTTCCACCATCTGCCTGGCATCTTTGCCCTCTGGCCGTTCAGTTGTCATCAGGTCCGGTTCGCGCCGGCGGCTTATATCGCCAGAGTAGTTTTCCCACAAATACGAACCCAGCAGCTTCAGCGCCAGTGCATTACCGTCGTATTCCGCAACGGCCGCCCGCAAATCCTCAGTTCTCCCCCTCACACCGAGTGCTCTAAGGAGTTCAACTCCCACCTCCTCACTGAGGCCTTCGAGAGGAACCTCCTGGGCCGTGCGGGGATATCCACGAAGCTCGATAACCGGCTGCCGCGTAGTGATGACGCACAGCCCCGGATTATCCGTGGCAAGTTCTTCCAACAGCACTTGAACGTTCCTATCTCTTAGTTGCCCGTCCCCAGGCGGTGATTGGAGCGCTACCAGATTGTCCAGAATCAACAGAGTCCGCTCTCTGCGAATCCGTTCAGCGAGAAGCCTTCCTATTTCCCCGGGTGGAGCGGCGTGGGGGATCGGCACTCTAAAAAATTGAAATGCCCCACTGAAGAAATTCCCCACGGCTGATGCCTCAATGACTCCCTGGCCAGCAAATGACCAGCAAAACACGCGTTTAGCGGCGCGGTACCCTTCCGTGGCCATTAGCTCTAGCCAATGTCCTACGAGCGCCGACTTCCCAACGCCACCCCAGCCGACAATAGAGACGACATTAACCTTCTGCTCAGGCGCCTCCCTGTTCCACGCCGTGTCTAGGGATTTTAGGATATCCTCACGCCCAACAAAACGCTTAGGGACGGCCGGCAACCGAGACAGTCCTGCCACTTTATCCACTGTCGTATACCAACCGAGAATCTTTTCGCGGACTGCTTCCGATTTGACGTAATCTGGGTCTAACAGAACCGGTTCTTCCAGACTCTGGCCAGTAATCCATCGCGTAACTTGTTTGACTGACGTTGTTAGCGAAAACAATTGAGACGGCACATCGCCAAAAACCGCGGGGATCTCCTCAAACGCGTAATATGGAAAGTAAGCGATCTGCACCTTTCCCCAATATTGATCTAACAACCCTTTGGGAACGTGCCCGATAAAGCGGTCAAACCTGTCACGAGCAGCTCCAATTGCTGCTTGGCGCTTCAACTCCTCGGCAGTCATTTCGACTCGCATTGGTATCGGATATATCTTGAATGGAATCTGCTGGGCAGAATCTGTTGCTGTAGGTGGTGTTGCCTGCAGACTTTGCTTGCGTTTCTCTTCGAGATTTCGACGTTGCTCCAAGACCGACTCTGCTACGCTCGATGCGCCATTCATACTTTGATTGTTGAGGGTGAAACACACGACCAGCGTATCGGGCATCTCGACAGTGCATATGCCAGACGTGTCACTGACCCCGGTGCGGCTGTCGATGAAAACGTAATCGTAGGTTTCCCTGAGCTGTTTCCGAACGATATCCAGCAAACGGCGACCGCCGAGTCGCTGGTAGAAGTCGATCCAGTTGAATGCATTGAGCTTGGTACTGTACGCAGGACCTTGCCGGCCAGCCACCAGCAAGTCAATGCCAGCACGTGGCCCAAACTGCTCCCAAGTGATCGAAGAATCTGCTGGCCACTCCAGGCGTGTTACGTACTCGATGACATCAACTTCCTCTTCCGCCAGCGCTTCGGCAGCGACAGCGGCGCGCGATGCCAAGTTCTCAACGAAGTCCAACAGGCCTTCGGTCTGGACCAACTCTTTGTCCTCCAAAAAGGGGTGAAAGAAGCGGAAGATCCCAGGCGCCTCGAGATCCCAGTCAATAATGAGCACTCGTTCCCCGGATAGAGCAAGCATCCATGACACATTGGCCACCGCCATTGAACGACCCGTGCCACCCTTATATGAGTAGAAGGTGATGATCCGGCCTTTGGGCGGTTGTGATCGCGACTTCTCGTCCATCAGAATTGAACTCCGTGGCTATATTTGCGGCGGTGGATCATCCGTTTTCTCTTTGTTCTGGGTTTCCGCACGGGTAACCGCCGCCCGGAGTCCCGAAAGAGTTACGTCAAGCGAAGTGTGCAGTTCTTCAGCCGTGCGAATTGGCGCTTGGTAAGTCGGAGCCTTTAATTGGGATATCACCGGAAACCTGCTTGACACACGCTGCTGGGTTTCTGCGTCCCATTCGGCGGCCGCTCCGTCGCAAGGAAGGAGCAGGGCTGTACCTTCCCACCACAGATCATCCAAGATCTTTACACACTCATAACGGGGCATTGTCACAGCTTGAGGGTCAACGAGGGCCACGGTGAGATTCTTTCGGCCTTTTGCAGCACGTAACTCTGTTTCAAGCCGATCATTTACGGGGATCTCGCGGTAGCGGAGGGAGTGTTTCTCAGTTGCCTGTCGGGCGTATTCGCCAACTGTAGTTGGGACCGGAGGAAGATAAGGCCGCCACTCTGCAGATGCCTTGCCGTACCTGCCGGCGGGCACCGATATCCCCTGGCCGACTCCTGCAGCAAAAACAAAATTGACTACTTCCGTTCCCCGCGACCAGCCAGTGGGACCCGCAGCATCCTTCCAGTCGCCACCTTCGAAGGCATTGGGAATCTCATCGAAATTGCTGACATTAGGAAGAGAAGGAATGTCTGGGTACTCCCGCCAAGCGTGGGTGATCGCACTGGCAAATGCTGTAACACAAACATCGTAACTATGGCCGTCGAATCTCTTCAGGTAACGAAGGCCTTTCTCGCGATAGACGTCGGCAACCCCTTGCGGAACTTGGTGGGGCTCATTCATGAAATCCGGTATACCATCGACGACGGGAGCCCAAATGACGGGCAATATTACAGCGGGTGGTTTGGCCCCTGATCCCAGTCCTTGACGTTGCCTATAGTCGAAGACGTAGTATTCTTTTCCGCAGAAATCCGATTTGAAATACGCCAAAGAAGTTATACAGACCAAGACGGAACTGTTCTGGAGGGCCTTTTCGATATCAGACTCCCAGTTCGCCATAACTCTAAGATTCTTTTTGTCTTGGAAGCTGATTTGCTCGTCATGAGCAGCCCACTCAGTATCAGGCGCAATCTCCGCACAGAGGTCTTTGAAGAAGTCCTCCATGTACGCGTCAAGGTTTTTTCGCGCGTAGCTGAAAAAAACTATGTGGTCCATAGGGCTCCTAAACCGGAAAAGGGTAAGGCGAAATTATTATACGAACGGTGTCAAACGGTGACTGGAGTGGTGCAGTCTGCTGACTTCGTATCGATGAACGAGGGGGCTTCGCGTGCCACGCGGCAGCGGGAGTGCCCGGCGCTCCTTGTTCAGGATGCACCGTTTACGGGGAAACAAAAGTGCCGCCTCCAGAAAGTTCTTCATTTCTTAATTTGAGTAACGTCCATGCAGAAATGCTCGCTGCGTCCTTGATTTCACCTCTTCGAACGAGTTGTTCAAATTCCGCAATAGATACGCGTTTCACAACCAAGTCCTGTTCTTCCTTTTCACGATGCGGTTCATCTTGGATAAGCTGGGTAGCACAAAAAACATGAAAGCCCTGAGATGACATGCCATACGCAATAAGAAGGTGGCCAACGTAGTCTATGCTCCCTGCACGC
Organism: uncultured Acidobacteriaceae bacterium; assembly: GCA_963794545.1. Classification (GTDB taxonomy): domain Bacteria; phylum Acidobacteriota; class Terriglobia; order Terriglobales; family Acidobacteriaceae; genus Bog-257. The sequence goes on along the minus strand of CAWCEH010000002.1, from coordinate 896,249 downwards.
AGGCCCGTTTCTTCTTGCAGTTCAGCGTGCGCGACTTCGATCGGATCAGCAGAGGGATTCCGCTCCCAACCGCCCTGAGGAAACTCCAAAAAACGGGCGCCGACGGTGAAGCGATATTGTTCAACGAGATGCACGTTGTCCGCCTCAATGGGTATAACCAGGGCAAAATCGGACTTTTCGACAACGCCGTAGATGCCCTGAGAGCCGTCGGTACGCTGAATGACATCCTCTCGCACGGTCATCCACCGATTGGAATAGACTACACGGGTGCTGATTGTCCGAATGCTCATGGCTTGATCATGTTAGCCCAGATTCGGAGCTGAGTGAAGACGCTCGTTTGTACCAACGACCGATTCTGGAGTTTCGCGGCGCTAATCTGCGGACTCGCCGGTTCGACGCAACAGCAAGAAAGGCCCCGGGAGCCCATGCTTCTTTCGTGCAAGCTGATCTCGGTGATGACACAGCCAGTGCCGCTCCAAGGAAACTCCCCAACTTTGCGGTCGCCCGGAATTGTGGAATCGGATCGAGTTCTTTGAATGCCGACGTGAACGCGTTCGACAGGCTCCACATGGTTCGGGGCTGAAACTCCTCGCGCTGCGGATTGAAGTAGAGGTCGTGAAGGACAATGTCAGAATCGTCTTGCGCCTGCTGCCGGATGCAGGAAGATCAGAGCCGGAACCTTGCCGCGTTCACCTCAAACCAGCGGCGACGATTTGGTTGATCTCACTTGGAGTTGTCTGCGCCGACAGGTGCGGCCAAACGAATGCGGCTTTGGCGATGCCGTCTTAGACCTTGACCAACTGCCACTGAAATTCGCGAAAGTCGGCGAGCCGACGGAAGTCGCGCTCGTTGGCGGTAGGCACCCGGATGCCCAGCCGCCCGGCGCTCATCGCAAGCAGTGCGTCGTTGTTCAGCCGCCCCTGTCCAATTTGTTCGTAATCGTACTTCGCTGCCAACCGGGCCAACAGTCGGCCGGCTTGAGCCCAGTCGCTAAGATTGGGGACCAGGATTCGTTTCACCCTGTCAAAAATCTCGTTCCAGCCGCTCCACCACGCGCCGCTCCCGGCCACCAGCGCCAGCGTAGAGTTCTTCGAGCACAACCGAATGTCCTCGACTCGAAGTCGACGGGTTCCTTTGAAGTTTGAAAGATCCCTGCTTTGCGGTCGCCGTGTTGGTCGTGTTGTTTGCTGGAGTGTCGCAGCGCGGAGACGGGCAGTCCACCAGCGATCAGTCTGGCAAGCGATCGACGGGTACCACTCGTTCAATTCTGGGACGCATGTCCGCAAATTCGGAAACGTTGTCTAAGGCGAGTACGCCCCTGTGTTCGCCAAGCACTCGAAACACTTCAGCTTGGTGGGTGCTCGCCGTGGGCGGAGACCGCATGCAACGGAGCTTCGAGCCGATGCGCCGGCAGGTCAGAGCCACCCGGCCGCACCGGCGAGGTAGCGCCACACCGCACGATAATCCTCTTAGCTCGGATGCGTCCAAGCCTGATAGCATACGTTCTGCGGCTGCCAGATCTGATTCCGGATCACGCAGGGGTGCTTACATTTAAGCGGTTCCCGGCAAGGTGACGCTGGCTAACCTCACGGCGTAACCTCCGCTATTCTGACCGAACCGGAAATGCCAACTATGGCGCGAAGTAGCTGGAGATGTCCAGGATCAGTTGTGTGATCCCGGAAGCATATGCATCGACTTTTCCGTTGATGCTGGGCACGATGGCCATGTTGTTGGTAATGGATCCATCCAGCGCGTTCAAGGTAGAGACCAGCGGTTTGGGTTCACCGTCCGGCCACAGCGTCAGGTAACCCAGCACGCCTGATGGGACGACCGTCGCATTGAAGACATACGCCTGTGCCGTGACCGGCGGTCCACAAAAACTATCCACCACGTCCACCGGGGGACTCAGGGTTCCGGTGAAGGGCGGGCCCAGCTTGCGGGTGTCGATGACCCGGCAAGGCGCCACCGCATACAGCGACAGCCCGCCCGTCGGTGCCCGCGGGTACGATCGCCGCATTGGCAAAAGGCTGGCGTTGGGACTTGAACCTGCCGGTACGGCCCGCAAGGCCGCAAATAGCTACGGGTAAGCAATGCCAAGGCACGGACAAAAGCGGTATGCCTTGTACGGCTTGGGCACTAAAAGGCGTGACACATTGTTATTTCCACGCGAATCCCGAGAAGGTGTCCGAGAAGGACGCCGTCGTCAAAGACTTCCTGAATTCGTTCATCAATTCGTTGATCGTGGACTCAACTCCGAACCCACAATCCCACGTTAGCTGCCCTAAACCCCCAAACGGGTATTGCGTCTCGCACTAGATTCCGTCAGCATGAGAATCGGAGAGGCCGGCAAGCTGGTTTGACGATCTCTGGAGTTTGTGGCCGACGCCGGGCTACGAGGCGGAAACGTAAGCCCTTGCGTCTTTCCGACCGCCAAAGCGGGAACGGAAAGGGAAGTAACAATGCGCAAGAAAACGTGGAAGGGCAATCTGGCTTCTCTGTTCATAATGTGATATTTGGGAATCGCCAACTGGAGCGTTACGAAGATGGAAGGCTCAGAGCAGACAACCACTTTCGACATGGCAGTAACTGCGCTCAATGTTCTGTTAGAACGTGAGCTCACTGCCGGATGGGAAAAAACTGCAGCCTCCACGTGTCAGCGTCTTATGATTGCGGCGGCTGAAGCTAAAAGGCCTATTCTCTGCGAATGTTTCAAGGATGCCGCAGAGGGTATCGCAGGCGTAGTTGACAACTATTTTCCGAAGCTACTTGGAGTGGCCAGGGCTGCGACGAAATGCTTGTATGTAGGGGGCCAAAAGGCCACGCCCCCCGGTTGGACTGCTGCACACATTCGAGCAAAAGTCTGCTATTTTCTCGGCATTGATGAGGAGTTCGATAACCGGGCGACTCCCAGAAATGACAGTCGGGTAATCCATGCTGCGCGCCTGATTCTCTATGCGACGGGTTCCCTTCGCGAAAGTCCGTCCGGCGAGCTATTACTACCGTGGTGGGCCGATCGCGGCGTTCTGTGGGGCTGGCAGCTGAGTCGGCTTCCCTCCGCGTTCACTTCGGAAGGGAGCGACTGCGGTCCCGCAAACTACCCATTCGCACCAGCGTCAGGAGATGAGAACGCGTGTCTGTCCGCCGCTGACAGCCTTGCATGGATCAAGGAGCGGGAAACCGAGATTCATAACCGGCTGGAACGCCAGATCGAGAACGGAATGTTAGCCGCTATGGTTGCGGCAGGTCAGCAGGCCAAACGTGTGTCACAAATTAAGACGAAGTTGCGCAAACCGAGCAAGCGACAATCCGTGATTTTTAACGCACTCAGATACGGGAAAAAGGGTCCAGACTACTGTCGCTTTATGGATGGCCACGGAATTTCAACCCCGGCCGAGTGGGATGGATGCCCGCGATCATACTCCAAGGCCTACCTGGACAAGAATTGGCGAAAGAGGATTCAGAACGAGAAACACCGCGCGCTAAAGCTGTTTCGGCTTCAAGGGCGCGACGCAAAGAAAAGTGAGCCGGAAGCAGGACTGTGTGAGGATATCCAAACAAAGCCTACTCGCCGGTTGCTCGCCGATGGCGAGTAAATAAATTCATGCCAAACCGCTGACAATCAACCTCTTACCCCGCTTATCAACTCGCCAAGAACCGCGCCAGTCCAGCAATGTCTATACCTTGTCTTACTTACACCCCTAAGATGTAAGCGTAACCGGTAGCATTAGGGCGCTCGGTTCGTACAATTGGATGCGGTTGTTTCAGGTGCTCTCGGAATGCGGCTGAAATGACTTCCCGTGATGAAGGACGGCTTTGGAGGCCGGCGCAAGAAACCCCATCAAATCTCCGAGCTATCGTTAGGACTGTTTTCAAAATGGCGATTTGCTTGTTGTCGGACAACGAGGCGGGCTCGCTCGAACACCATGAGCAGCTTCCCAATTGCAAACACCATAGTCACATCTCCTTTTCCAGCGCACAGCAAGCGGTGAATCGCGAGGATTTTCGCTGGGTTGGCAATGGAAATCGGCGCGTCACGGCAACTCCGGTTCGGATTTGGAGGCCAAGAACTAGCGGCGGGGCAACTGTTCTACAGATGGTGGACGGTGCACCGCCGAAGGTGAAGGAGTAGAAATGTCGTCAACTGATGCCCAGGTCCTAAAACTGGACCAACTGCTATATGGACGCAGCTCAGCGGCCGCTGCACTAGATATTCACCCGCGCTCAATTGATCTACTGATTAAGGCCGGAGAGTTGCAGGCTGTACGGATTGGCCGTCGTGTTCTGATAACAGCGGAATCGCTGAAGCGGTTTGCTGGTACCAACCGCGCGCGCATCCGTCCCACAAATCGTACCATGGTCGAAAACACCATCTCTGCCGATGACACGAAGTTTGCGTAGTCGTGAACCACTGGTGTGCGGCTTTTTCCAATGGATCTCGCGTCGGAGTCTTCATGACAAGTTCCTCTCTGGACCACCTATGAGGAAGTCCTAAGGACGGCATCAACCAACTAGAAGAAATGTAGAAGCAGGTTATAGCCTGACGGCAGTACCCAAAAGCCACGCCTTCGAGCTGGCTTTTGTGTCCCCACACCAATTCGCCCAGGAAAAAATCGCCCAGGAAAAAACCTGTGATAGCTGAATCCTTAGGCATAGGCACCGCTGCGGCGGGGTCCTGGGCGCGAGCAGCGCCGAGTTTTTACCCCGCCATCGGCCTACGTTGTTAAACATCGTCCCTGGCGAACCATAACCTGGGACAGGACACTGGTGTCCCCGTAGTGCTAGTGGAGGCCGAGAAGTCCGCCCTTGCCCTAAGGGCTTTCGCGGACCGTACCGACACCGCCGACTGCTGCCCATTGCCCTCGGTGGATGTTGGGGGTGGCGTGCTCGGATTGGCAAAGTCGAAAATTCGAAGGGCGAGCGAGTTGATGAGGTTGGGCCGCTCCCTGAGCTCGCCATCTGCTGTGATGAGCACGAAGTGTACGTCCTGCTGGATGCGAACTGTGCCAGCAATCCCACCTGTTCCAACGTGTTCCATGGCCGCGCGCATCGCGGCTGTCGGTGTATTCATGGGGCGTGAGGAAGACCGACGATACATGAGTGGGAAAGGACAGTGGCCACATGTAGCAGTCGCCGCGGGAAGTTGCCATGGGAGGTCGAATAACCAGATGAGACAGGAACTCCAACTCGTCCTCACAACGGTACGCCAAGGCCCCGTGGAAGATCTGCCTCGGCTTCTTGGTGAACTGCGGGAGGTCGAGGCCGCTGCGATGGTGCGCCTGATGGTGCCGGCGCAGTCGAGCAACGGGGGTGTTGGTGGGCACCATGCGGATGAGCAACTTCTGGATGTCGAAGAGACCGCGAAGCGCCTGACGGTGAGCGAAGACTACCTGTATCGGCATTGGAAAAAGCTGCCGTTCGCGCGCAAGTACGATTGGGGTCTGCGCTTCACTGCCCGTGGCGTCGACGAGTATATACGGCATCAGGCTTCTCCGTTATATACTCGCCCACGCAGAGGAGGGCCACGATGAGGGGCACCGGACGTGTATTCATTCGAGCGCACAGTCCTTTTTGGTGGATTGCGTATGTCCACAACGGAAAAGAAATCCGCGAGAGCACCCAGGTCCTGCACACAGAACAGAACCTGAAAAAGGCTGAGGCGAGCCTGAAAAAGGCTCGGGCGACACTGAAGACGCGCTTGGACGAGATCGCTGGAGAGAAGCACGGCGGCCGACCGTTCGTCGGCCCGGCACAGCAGCGCGTAACCGTGAACTCTCTGCTGGACGCGCTCGAGCAGGATTACAAAGTCCGTGAGAAGTGCACCCCGTCCTTCCGCTCTCATGCCCGACGCATTCGGGAGGTATTCGGATCCTGGCGTGCGGTCGACGTCACCGCCGAGGCCATCGATAGGTACATCACCGACGCCAGGGAAGTCGGCTTCTCACCTGCCACCATCAACCGCGGCACCCAGTTGCTCGCACAAGCGTTCAAACTGGCGGTCGAGCGCAAACGCCTGAGTTCCGCGCCGCTCATTCGTCACCTGCCGGAGCGGAATGCGCGACATGGTTTCTTTGATGAGGCCGACTTTAGGGCGCTGGTAGAGGCTTTGCCCGATTATCTTCAGGACTTCACTCGGTTCGGCTACATCACCGGCTGGCGCAAGGGTGAGATTGCTTCTTTGCTCTGGGTCGATGTGGACGGAGACGTCATCCGGCTGAGGCCGGAAAACTCGAAGAACAACCAGGGCCGCAGCATTCCCCTGCGCGACAGCGAGGGCAAGCTGACCGAAGTCGGCGGCCTGATTGAAAATCGGCGCCGGGCGCGGAAGTTCGAAAGTGATCAGGGGCCAGTGTTCGCCTCACATGTGTTCCATCACGATGGGCAACCGATCGGAGACATACGGAAGGCGTGGGCGACTGCCTGCAGGAGCCTTGGGTTAGCCGGGAAACTGTTTCACGACCTCCGCCGCACCGCGGTGCGCAACATGATCCGCGCGGGCGTGCCGGAGCGCGTGGCCATGGAGATCAGCGGGCACAAGACCCGCTCGGTGTTCGACAGGTACAACATCGTGAACGAGCGCGACAAGCAGGAAGCGCTGGCGAGAACTCAGGCTTACGTGGGTGTCACGAAAAAGCCGCGGGTGGCGGTGATGGCGAAGAGGGCTGGACGGTGAGCATCTGCGCGAGAATTCGGACACTGGTCGGACACTCGGGAAAGCCGAGAGGGCTGACTGTCGCCAGCCCCGTCTTAAGTCACTTGTTTTCTGGAATAACTTGGTTGCGGGGGGTGGATTTGAACCACCGACCTTTGGGTTATGAGCCCAACGAGCTACCAGACTGCTCCACCCCGCACTTCGATCATAACGTCTGCTGTATCTGCGGTCAAACGATGAGCGGGGTGAATTAACTCAGTGGTTCCAATTTGGTCGCATAGGAAACGGCTACGGTCTTGGCTCGCAACCAGGGAATTTTCTCGATGCTCGCCCACCCTGTTGCTTTTGCGATTTGGCTTCGGGCATCTGTTCCAGCACTTGACCGCGGATGTTAGCCTCTCATCATGGCTGACGAGCACCGAGACGACAAAGTGGAAAGCGCCGCCATCTTGTGGGCGCGCTATTCCGAGATCGCCTTCATCATTCCGGCTGCCGTGGTGGTTGGATTACTGATTGGCAAACTACTCGATCACTGGCTCCACACTCATTGGCTGTTTATCGCCGGAGTCATTGTGGGGGCCGTCTTGGGGTTCGTGCAGATGATTCGCATGGTAACCACGCGGAAGGAATAGCGACGGCCCTCCGGGCGCAGAATTTCGAGCATTAGCAACTCTGGATCGATCTTCGAGGTACATTTGGTTGGTGCCCATCACGATGGCCGAAACGACTTCCTCGGCGGCGGACGACTTTCTTGGCGGAGCGCTGGGGCGCATTCGCAAGTATTTGATCGCGGTGTCGTCCGTCGGCTTGGTTGTATGTCTGGCTTTCTTCCGCTGGCCCGTGGCTGTTGGATTTCTGGCTGGAGCGATCATCTCCTACGTCAACCATCGCTGGCTGGAGCAGGCGGTGGATGCTTTGGGAGAGCGCATCACCACCGGCGAGAGCAAAGAGCGGGGAGGCGGAATTGTCCTCCGCGCTGTGCTGCGATATGCCTTCATCGCCATGGGGGCCTATGTTATATTTAATGTTTCTCGCGCAGCTCTTTACGGCTTCCTTGGAGGGGTTTGTCTTCCGATTCTGGCCGTAGCCTGCGAAGTCGCAGTGGAAGTATTTGTCAGCCTGCGGCGTAGACTCTGAATTCCAAAACAAGTTTGACGCGCGTACCGGTTGTCCCCGGTGGTGTGTCAGCCAGCGGTAATCGCAGTACGAGATCCGGCCATTCTACGAGCAAGCATTCATGCCTGAGCAACTTTGGATAACGGCCCTGCTGAATAAATACTTCGCCGGCCTGGCGAATGCGACCCTGGGTATATTTCACCTGCACGCGCAGTATCCACGAGCACCGATCCCGAATTATGTGGCGATGCAGTTAGTGGTGTTTGTGCTAATCCTCCTGTTTTTTGTGGTTGTCCGGGCCCGCCTTTCGGTGGACGACCCCGGGAAGATGCAGCACCTGATGGAGGAGATCGATTCCTTCATCACCAAGCAGGGCCATGAGGTGATCGGACACGGGTACGAACGATACGTTGGCTACTTGACCGTTCTGAGCATGTTTATCCTGCTGGGCTGTCTGCTGGGTGTGATACCGGGGTTCGAATCGCCCACCGCGATTCCATCAGTGCCGCTGGGTTGCGCGTTGGTCACCTGGTTCTATTACCACTTCCAGGGCATCCGCACGAACGGTTTTGCCTACGTGAAGAATTTTATGGGTCCTGAGCCGTGGCTGGCGATCCTGTTGTTTCCGATTGAGGTATTCAGCCATCTGGCGCGAATTCTTTCGCTCACCATCCGTCTTTACGCCAACATGTTTGCCAGCGATCTGGTGACGCTCGTATTCTTCTCGCTAGTGCCGCTGGCAATCCCGGTTGTGTTTATTCTGCTGCACATTGGCGTGTCGGTGATTCAGACCTATATTTTCGTGCTGCTGGCGACGGTGTACATCGGCGAAGCGGTAGCGCACGAGCATTAGAAGAAGCAATTAGCAGCTAGCAATTAGCAATCAGCAATCAACCGGTCTAATGATCGAAAAGCAGTGGCGGTTTCAGCAACCAAGATGGAATAGCCCGAAGGCTAGTTGCTGACTGCTAGTTGCTAGTTGCTACTGAAGTTTGCTGTCAGCGTGAGGGCGTCAGCACGGTGAACGTCAACCACCCACTGGCAGCGATTCATAAGGAGAAAAAAATGAAGAAACGGATGACGGTATTGTTTTCGCTGGGAGCCATGATGCTGATGGCCATGCCAGCGTACGCGCAGGGCGGAAGCGCCGCTGCTCCGACCAATTGGGTCCCTATTGCCTCCGGGTTCGGCATGGCCATTGCCGCCGGGTTGGCCGCACTCGGCCAGGGCCGAGTTGGTGGCGCGGCATGCGAAGCGATGGCGCGCAATCCTGCTGCGCGGCCGGCAGTCCAGCTCGCTCTGATTCTGGGCCTTGCCTTTATCGAGTCGCTGGTGCTATTCACCCTGGTGATCATCTTCGTTAAGGTCGTGTAGTTTTTGCCCACCTCTGCATTGCAACGCCCCGTCTTCGGATGGGGCGTTTTGTTTGGTTTGGTTTGGTTTCGTTTCTGGAATTGTCATTACGATCGCAGCAAGGAATCTGATTTGTCTGCGTCCTGTAATCGGATGTAAAGAGACCAAAGATCTAGGCGGGTGCAGCCGGCCTCGGGATGACCGAGCGATGGCCGGGGGTCTTATGAGAACCTGCAAAATTGTCCGTTCTAAGGGACTTGTCAATTTTTCCCACTCTACCCAGGGCTCACGCCCTGGGCTAGTATTATTTCGCCCCTGCGGGGCTTTGATTTTGCGCGATCATTTCACCGTTCCAACTCAGAACAAGTTCTCACACACGAGCTGACGGTCCGCACTACCCGCACCTTTCGCCATGGCTGGAGTTCTGGACTACGAGAAAGTGACCAAAGATTATGGCGTGCCATGGTCGCGGCGGCGGGTGCGCGCGCTTGACGGCTTCAGTCTCTCGCTTGAGCGGGGAGAGATCTTCGGCTTTCTTGGGCCGAATGGGGCAGGGAAGACTACGGCCATTCATCTCGCGCTAGGATTCATGCGACCGTCCGCAGGCCGAGGCGAACTGTTAGCACAGCCTTTCGGCAATGCGCCGACGCGGTCGCGAGTGGGATTCCTGTCCGAGAACGTGGCGCTCTATCATCGTCCGGCCGCGAAGCTGTTGCGTTTTTACGGCGCTCTTAATGGCATGCGCGACCCGCTGTTGCGTCAACGATGCCACGAGGTGCTGCAGGAAGTTGAGCTCGAACTGGAAGCCGGTCGCAACGTGGCCAAGTTTTCGCGAGGCATGCAGCAGCGCATCGGACTGGCACAGGCGCTGATCAACGAGCCCGAGCTGCTCATTCTTGACGAGCCGACTTCGGCGCTCGATCCTCTGGCGCGGGTCTCGATGCGAGAGCTGTTGCTGGAAGCCAACCGCGCCGGCAAGACGATCTTTCTGAGCTCGCACTTGCTGTCGGAGATTGAGTTGATCTGTCATCGCGTCGGCATCCTGAACAAAGGGCGCCTGGTGAAAGTAGGGCGCACGGCCGAGCTACTGGTATCACGTGAACATTACGAGGTCACTGCGCGGGGGATAGCCGCCGACAGTTTCGAACATGGGCAAATTCGCGATGGACGGCTCGTGTTCACCGTGCCGGCCAGCTCGCAACGCGAAGCACTGGAGCGGGTGTGGGCACTGGGCGGGGAGGTGCTCAGCGTCAATCCCGTACGACGGACCCTGGAAGAAGTGTTTGTTTCGTGGACCGAAGGAAAAGGGACATGATGGCGGTAGTCTCGATCGCTCTGAACTTCGTCCGCGAGAACCGCTGGCCGGTACTGATCCTGCTAGCGTGGATCGCCTTCACCGCATTGGTCACTGCAGGCTTCGGGCGGGAGCGCGTGGCGCTGGACGACGTAGTTTTCTTTGTGCAGCAGCAGGCGGTGTACATCTGCGGGTTCAGCGCTTTCCTCGCGGCCAATGCCATTCACAACGAACGCAAGTCGCGCCGCATTCTGCTGGTTTTGTCGAAGGCCGTCAGCCGTGGCGAATACCTTCTGGCGTTGCTGCTCGGCACGCTGGCGGTGACCGTGGTTTATGCCGTGCTCTTCGCGGCCTGTTGCACCTGGCTGGCGAAGCGCGCAGGGCTGCCGACTGGCAATGTTTGGCTCGTCGCCGTGTTGGTGGTGGCAGGCTCCATTATCGCGGCCTCAGTGGGCATGTTCTTCTCGACATTTCTGAATCCTTACCTGGCGATCGCGGCTGCCGTAACAATGTTTGGTGCGCCGGGGTTGGTCCATGCCAAACCGCAGCTATGGTTTCGCTTGGTCCCGGGGTTGCCGGTGCTGCTCGACGTTCTGCACTTTCGTTTTCGCGCGGGCTGGACCATGGACTGGAGCGCCGTGGTCATTGCAGTGCTCGAAGCCGCATTGTTCTGGGGGTTGGCGGTGGTAGTGTTTGCCTACCGGGACATCGCAGTGCCAGTCGAGTAAGGGCGTTTACCACAGAGACACGGAAACACAGAGAATTGTGAACCTGATTCTTTCCGCGGTGCGACAATCCTGGTGATCTGAGAATGGGGTGCGCAATCACCTACTTCAACAAATCCTGCGCACCTTGAATTGCATACTCGAGCACTCGTCCGGGGAGCACGCCGAGGTAGATGGTCGCGATCAGGCTGATCGCCAAGCCAATCCCAAGCCCAACGGGGATACGAGCTACCGGAGCTTCAGTCCGCTCGTCGCGCATGTACATATAGACGATGATGCGCAGGTAGTAGTACGCAGCAATCGCGCTGTTGATGACTCCGATGATGGTGAGCCAAACCAGGTTGGACTGCAGCGCGGCGGAGAAGACGTAGAACTTGGCGAAGAAGCCACCGGTGACGGGAATGCCAATCAGAGAAAGCAAAAAGATGGTGAGGATGGCGGCAAGCAAGGGCGAGCGGCGTCCCAACCCGGCATAGTCGTCGAGGGTGACGTACTTCTCGCCCGCGAAAGCAAAATGGCTGACCACGGCAAACGCGCCGACGTTCATCGCCGCGTAGGAGGCAGCGTAGAACATGGCGGCGGAGATGCCGACCTGCCCCCCGGCCGCGAATGCGACCAGTAGATATCCAGCGTGGGCGATCGAGGAATAGGCAAGCAGGCGCTTGACGTTCTGCTGCACCAGCGCACCGATGTTGCCCAGCGTCATGGAGAGTGCTGCCGACACCCAGACCATCCAGAACCAGCCGGGGGCTCCAGTGGCGAAGAGCACGCGCAGCAGCACAGCGAATGCCGCCGCTTTGGGGCCGGTCGACATTAGCGCGACTACGGGAGCGGGTGAGCCTTCATAAACGTCGGGAGTCCACACATGGAAGGGAGCAGACGCAACCTTGAAGCCCAGTCCGACGAACATCAGTCCCACCGCGAGATAGGCCAGGGTGGACGGCTGGGTTTGCAGCATGTGCGCGATGTTGTAGATGTTGGTGGTTCCGGTCGCGCCATAGATCATGGCCACGCCGTAAAGGAAGAATGCGGTGGCGAAGGAGCCGAGCAGGAAGTACTTCAACGACGCCTCAGCGCTCTCGGCGGCACGTCGGCGCATACCGGCGAGGATGTAAGTAGAGATCGAAGAAATTTCCAAAGCGATGAAGATGAGTACCAGTTCAATGGCGGAGGACATCAGCATCATGCCGACCGTGCCGAAAAGAATCAGAGCGTAGTACTCGCCGCCAGCCCGAATACTCTGCACGTCGAGGTAGTCATACGAGGCGAGAATGACCACTAGCGAGACCATCAGCACGACCACGTGGAAGAACACGCTGAAGGTGTCCACCCTGACCATGTGGTAAAAGGCTTCGCCATAAAAGCCAGTCTGATAGGCGGTCGCGGCGAGAGCGGCAACGGTGCCCACCAGCGCTACGATGCCCAGCGGCTTTCTCGATGCCTGCGGGGAAAGAACTGGGTCCACCATCATGACAATGATGCCGAAAATGCTCAGGACCAACTCAGGAAGGATCCGAATGTAGTCGACGGCCGGAATCATCGTCCGATCACCTGCAGTAGAGCTTCCACCCCATGACGCGCAGAGTCGGCGCGCAACAGCGATCCCGGAGCATGGGCGGCGTGCGCCTGGACAACATTGGAGAACTGCCTTAGCGCCGCGGCAACGGCGGGATCAATCGAGTGCAGCCAGAGCATGGGCGCAACTCCCATAACCAGAGCCGCAATCGCCAGCGGCCACAAAGAGACGCGTTCGCGAGCGTCCAAGTCGTGCAACGAATTGTTCGCCGGGTTGGTGACGTTTCCGTAGAACACTCGCTGATACATCCAGAGCAGATAGCACGCACTCCAGATGACGCCGGTCGCCGCCAGAATGCCGTACAGCTGCTTTGCCTGGAAGGCGCCGCTCAAGACCATGAACTCGCCGATGAAGCCGTTCAGTAGAGGCAACCCCACCGACGACAGCATGATGAACGCGAAGAAGGTTGCGTACACCGGCATGGGCGTAGCAAATCCTCCGTATTCGTCGATGTCGTAGGTGTGACGGCGATCGTAGATCATGCCCAGCAACATGAACAGCGCGCCGGTGGAGATGCCGTGGCTCAGCATCTGGTATACCGCGCCATCCATTCCGAGTTGGGTAAAGCTGAAGATGCCCAGCACCACGAAGCCGAGATGGCTGACCGAGGTGTACGCGACCAGGCGCTTGATGTTGGGCTGCACCATCGCCACCAGCGCGCCGTAAATGATGCCGATGATGGCGAGTGCGATAATCCAGGGAGCGTTGCGCCGGGCCTGGTCGGGAAGCAGCCCCAGGTTGAAGCGCAACAAACCGTAGGTGCCCATCTTCAGCAGCACGCCCGCCAGCAGCACGGAACCCGCCGTGGGAGCTTCCACGTGCGCGTCAGGCAGCCAGGTGTGCAACGGGAAGAGTGGCACCTTTACCGCGAAGGCCACGAAGAAACCAAGGAACAACCAAAACGCTGCGTGCTCGAAGCCTGCCACTTGGCCCGCCTGAATCTTGCTTTGGATGTCAACAAAATCGAATGTCCCGGTTTTGGCATACAGCCAGATCACTGCCGCCAGCATGAACACCGAAGCGATCATTGTGTACAGGAAGAACTTCACGGAGGCGTAAATCTTTCGTCCGTGGCCGTACATGCCGATGATCAGCGCCATGGGAATGAGAGTGGCTTCCCAGAAGAAGTAGAAGAGGAAGAGGTCGAGCGCAACGAAAACGCCGATCATCGCCGTCTCGAGCACCAGCATCAGGATGAAGAATTCCTTTACGCGGTCGCTGACGGACTTCCACGAGATGAGTACGCAAAGCGGCATGAGGAAGGTAGTCAGGATAACCAGCCACATGGAGATACCATCGATGCCGAGATGGTAATGAATGTTGGGGTGCGCGATCCACGGGATGTTCTGCTCGAACTGGAAACCGCTCTGCCCACGAACGAAGTACCACGGCAGGTGCAGCGAAGCGAGCAAGGAGAGCAGCGAGACCGCCAGCGCGAACCAACGGATGTCGCGATGGCGACGCGGGAAAAAAACCAGCAGAATCGCTCCCGCCAACGGCAGAAAAACGACGATGGTGAGGATGTTGTTGTTGATGAGATTCATCGCACACCCCTCCACACCATGAAGGCGATTACAGCCGCGGCTCCGACGGCGACCCAGCCCGCATAAGAACGGATATTGCCGGATTGCATGTGGCGCATTTCGTCGGAGACTTCGCGCGCACCGGCGGCGCTGCCGTCTACCGCACCATCGATCAATCCGCGATCAATGCCTTTCCAGAACACGTTCGAGGACAACGCAATCAGCGGTTGTATGAATACCGCCCCGTAGAGTTCGTCCACTTTGTATTTGTCGAGCACGAAGGTATAAAGCCCGCCAGCGGCCTTCGCCATTTTCGCGGGCAACTCTGGCCGCTTGTAATACAGCCACCAGGCGGTCAGAAATCCAAGTAAGGCGACCGCTACCGAGATGGCGGTGAACGCCAGCTCGGTGGTGGATTCGGCGTGCTCCCCGGCTCCTTCGGCGGCAGCCGCCGTTGCGTGGAAAACCGGCGACAGGAAGCCGTCAAAGCGGTCGGACCCGTGGAGCGAGTGGGGAACGCCAATCCATCCGCCCACGAAAGAGAGCAGCGCGAGAATCATCAGCGGGACGACCATCACCCACGGACTCTCGTGGGGAGCGCCGTGTGCGTGGCTGCCACCGGCAGCGTGCGCATCCTGCGCGTCATGGATTGCACCGGCATGTCCGGCGTGCTGCGCATCAGCATCATGTCCGTGACCTGCGGTCTCAGGATTCGGTCCGCGATACTCGCCAAAGAACGTAAGGAACCACAGCCGGAACATGTAGAACGAGGTCATGCCGGCGGTGATGACGCCGATCAGCCACAGGAGGTGATAGCCACTGCTCCAGGCCGACCATAGAATCCGGTCTTTGGAGAAGAAGCCGGCAAAGGGCGGCAAGCCGGCAATGGCAAAAGTCGCAATCGTCATACACCAGAAAGTGTAGGGAAGATACTTTCGCAGGCCGCCCATGTTACGCATGTCCTGCTCGCCACCCAGGCCGTGAATAACCGAGCCCGCCGCCAGGAACAGTAGTCCCTTGAAGAAGGCGTGCGTCACCAGGTGAAAAAGTCCACCGACGTAATCCAATACGCCGCAGGCCATGAACATGTACCCGAGCTGCGAGATAGTGGAGTAGGCCAGCACCTTCTTGATGTCGGTCTGCACGATGCCGATGGAGGCAGCAAAGATCGCAGTCAGCATGCCGATGATCGCAACCGCCATCTGGGCATCGGGCGCGCGATTAAAGACCAGATGTGAGCGGGCCACCATGTACACGCCCGCGGTCACCATGGTTGCCGCGTGGATCAAGGCCG
Source organism: uncultured Acidobacteriaceae bacterium (assembly GCA_963794545.1). Classification (GTDB taxonomy): domain Bacteria; phylum Acidobacteriota; class Terriglobia; order Terriglobales; family Acidobacteriaceae; genus Bog-257. The sequence continues at coordinate 880,719 of CAWCEH010000002.1, read as the reverse complement.
ATACCGGCGTGGGGCCTTCCATCGCGTCAGGCAGCCAGACATACAGTGGAATCTGCGCGGACTTACCGGTCGCGCCAACCAGCATCAGCAGGCCAATCGCCGTCAACAAGCCAGCGCCAGCGGTCTCGGCCGGATACTGGCTGATCAGCGGCCAGAGACCGTCATACTGCAGCGTGCCAAAGTGTTTTATCAATAGAAAGAGCGCAATCAGAAATCCGAAGTCGCCGACGCGGTTGGTAATGAAGGCTTTCTTGCCCGCATCTGTTGCCGATCTCTTCAGGAACCAGAAGCCGATCAGCAGGTACGACGCCAAGCCCACGCCCTCCCAGCCCACGAACATAAGCAGGTAGTTGTTCGCCAGCACCAGGGTGAGCATGAAGAACATGAAGAGGTTGAGGTAGGCAAAATAGCGGTAGTAGCCGCCCTCATGCTCCATGTAGCCGACGGAATAAACGTGGATGAGAAAACCGACGCCGGTTACCACCAACATCATCACCAGCGAAAGCTGGTCGAGGTAGATGCCGAAGTCTGCCGAAAACGAGCCCGCGCCCAGCCAGATGGCATAGCGCTCGATGTGCGGAATCTGGTCTGGCGACAAGCAGATGAACTGTGCAACCACCCACAATGCCATGGCAAACGCAAGTGCCGTCGAGCCCAGCGCAATGGCGCTCACCAGTCCCCGGGAGAAGCGCTTGCCTAACAGCCCGTTGATGGCGGCGCCGGTCAGCGGCAGTAACGGAATGATCCACAAGTGCATAGCTTGTCTCGCGGCGATACAACGCGTCCCAGTGCCGACGCGCCAGACGCCCTTTACAGCTTCAGCAAGTTCACGCGATCCACATTCAGGGTCTCGCGGGTACGGAAAACCGAGATGATGATGGCCAGTCCCACAGCCGCTTCAGCGGCGGCTACCACCATCACGAAGAAGACGAAAATGTGACCGTCAAGCTGCTGAAGCTGCGCGGCGAAGGCAACGAAAGAAAGATTGACGCCGTTCAGCATCAGCTCAATCGACAGGAAAATGGTGATGATATTTCGCTTGATGAGGAAGCCGGCAACGCCACAGCCAAACAGGATCGCGCTCAAGACCAAGTAGTAGGAAAGAGGGACCATTTATTCCTCCCTCCGCGCCAGCACCACGGCGCCCATGATGGCGATCAGGATCAACAGGGACGTCACCTCGAAGGGCAGCAGGAAGTCGCGGAACAAAAGATGTCCGACGGCCTGGGGATTGCCGAACACGTCGCTGCCATTCATCACCGTGGGACCGCCGATCGCAATGCGGTCCAACCCGGCGAGATGGCTGACCACCCAGACGGCGATGCTTAATCCAATGATGAGTCCAGGGACGCCCAGCACCATGGCAACGCGGCTGGCGTGCTCGGTGCGCTCTTCCACGCCGGCGTTGAGCAGCATGATGACAAAGACGAACAGCACCATCACCGCGCCGGCATAGACGATGACCTGCACGACGGCCACGAATTCCGCGCCCAGCAGCAGGTAAATCAGGGCCAGCGAACCCATCACCACAATCAGCGACAGGGCGCTGTTAATGGGGTGCTTCTGCACCAGCAAGTTGATCGCGCCCCCCACACACAGCGCCGCGAAGACGAAGAAGAGAACAAGAGGCAACATGATTATCCGTTGGAAGCAGCAACTAGCAATTAGCAACTAGCAATTAGCTTTTAGCATTCAGCACTCAGCATTAGCCACAAAGCGGTAATGGAACATGTTGATTACCAAATTCGAAACCCTTCAGTGGCTAATTGCTGCTTCACTTCAGCGCCACGACCAGACTGGTTACGACGATATTGGCAATGGCGAGCGGCAGCAGAAACTTCCAGCCGAAGGCCATGAGCTGGTCATAGCGGAAACGCGGCAGCGTGCCGCGGACCCAAATGTAGATGAACATGAACACGAACACGCGCAAGCCAAACCAGAACACCGGCAGCAATGATTGCGCAATCGGCGGACCGAAGACGGGTCCCGACCATCCGCCCAGGAACAGAACGGAGGCCAGGCATGCCACCGTGAACATGTTCGCGTACTCCGCCATGAAGAACATGGCGAACTTCATGGAACTGTACTCAGTGTGGTATCCAGCGACCAGCTCCGTCTCCGCTTCCGGCAGATCGAACGGGATGCGGTTGGTCTCCGCATAGGCCGCCATGATGTAAATAAAGAAGGCGACGAACTGCCCTCGGAACAAATTCCATTTAGGAATGAAGCCCAACCATGTGCCGGCTTGCGAGTCGACAATATCGCGCAGGCTGAAGCTGCCGGTATAGATGAGTACTCCGATCAGCGACAGACCGAGAGCGATTTCATAGCTCACCATCTGGGCCGAAGCGCGCAAGCCGCCAAGCATCGAATACTTGCTGTTCGAGGACCACCCCGCCAGCGCCACTCCGTACACACCGACCGAGGTAACGCCCAAAATGATCAGCAGCCCAATATTCACGTCCGCGATCTGCAGCGGCGTGTTAACGCTGCCCAGCCGGATCCAGGGACCGATCGGAATGACCGCGATGGAGGTCAGTGCCGTGGTCAAGGCGACAACTGGAGCCAGGAGGTACAAAGGCTTGTTTACGTAAGGGGGTGTGATGTCTTCCTTAAAGATAAACTTTAAGCCGTCGGCAAGCGGCTGCCAGATGCCGAACGGCCCCACCCGCGACGGTCCCCACCGGTTCTGTATGTGGGCAACCACTTTGCGCTCCAGCAACGTGGTATACGCCACAGCCGTCAGCAGCACAAAGAGCGCGAGGGCGATCTTGACCAACGAAACCAGGATGTACGTTCCAATGCCCATGTAGCCTTCAGCTTTCAGCTATCCGCCGTCAGTCAAAACCGGCGAGCCACGTCTGTCACCCCGAGCGAGGACTTTAGTCCGAGCCCAAGGATCTGCGGTTTCCCGCAGGTGCAACTTTGAAGCCCGAAACCAGCCACTACTTCCTGGCCGTCGGATCATAATCTGCCGCAATCTCCAGATCGTCTGGCGTCGTACGATAGCGCTCCATCACCGTGTTCAAGGTCTGCGAATATCTTCCCAGCGTGCCCGACGTGAACAGCGTGTCATTGGACGGCAGCACAAGTTCCGGATGTCCCGCGCCCGTAACGCCAGTGATCTGCACCAATTGTGTGTGTTCGTCGTGACCACTGAGCAGACCGAGACGGGAGATGTCATACCCCGGAACCAGCCGCTGAATTTCGTCCAGCATCGCGGTGGGATCGTAAGGGCTCATCTTGGGCTCGAGGTTGCGTTCGGTGAGCCAAACCGCGTGCCGGTCAGCCTCGCCCGATTGCGCGCCCCGAGTCTGACCCATGTCGGCATGCGTGCCTCCACCGCCAAACGGCACCAGCTTGTGTACGTCGTATCCCATGCGATCGGCGATGCGCACGATGCACTCGAAATCGTTGCGCACGCCCGCAAACTCGCCGGCCTTCTTTAGCATTTGGACGTCGCCGCACGTGTTGGTGAAAGTCCCACCCTTCTCGTAGGCACTGGCGACCGGCAGCACCACGTCAGCGATGCCGGCTGTCTCGGTAAGGAACATGTCCTGCACCACAACAAAGGCCTTCGAGAGCGAGAACGGGTCAACGTTGTAGCGGGCGACGGGATTGGATCCGACAACGTAGAGAGCCTTCAGCTTGCCGTCCTTGGCTGCGTCCATCATTTGCAGCAAGTTCAAGCCGGGCGCCTTCGGAATTTCGTCAACCCACTCCTCGTGGAAGCTGGTTACGCTGGACACAGGGGCGTAGCCCGGCAGCATGTCGGGATAAAGGCCCATGTCGGCTGCGCCGCGCGAGTTAGCGTAATCGCCCAGGCAGATGAACTTGGCATTCTGCGCCAGGCCAAAGTTCACTAGAGCGCTGACGTCGTTGCCGCGCACCTCCGATCCGAAAATTACCACCAGGCCTTTCTCGGTCCTCAGCGCCTCGCGCATCTGCGACAAGGCCTCACGCGTGAGCTGCGGAGTGATCACGGCGTCGGCAGCTGCGTCGTTTCCGCTCAGGAATTGCACCAGACTGCCTTCGGAACCAGGCGTAATCTGCGCGAACACGGTCGCCTGTCGGCGCAGCTTGATGGGATAGGAATTTGCCACGTAAAGCTTGGCCCGATGCAGGCGGACGTTGGTGCGGATCTGCCACGCCAGCAGCGGATGCTGGTCGGTCGGATTGTTGCCGATCAGCAGGATCGCCGGGGCGTCGAAAACGTCGCGCATCGAGGCCGTCGCATCGGATTTGCCAGCCAGCGCCGAAGCGAAAGCAGGGAAGTCGGAAGTGCGATGGTGGTCGATATTGTTCGTACCCAACACCAAGCGCGCGAATTTTTGCAGCAAGTAATTTTCTTCGTTGCTGGTGCGGTTGGAACCGATCACACCGACCGCGTTCGGGCCGTCGCTGGCCAGCACTTCCTTGAAGCGGGAGGCGATGCGCTCGAGCGCTTGTTCCCAGGTGGCCGGGACAAACTTGCCCTCGTGCTTGATGAGGGGCTGCTGGATGCGGTCGCCGCTGTTGGCAAAGTCGAAAGCGTAGCGCCCCTTGACGCAGAGGAAGTCGCCGTTGATGCCGCTCTTGTCGCGGTTGTCGCCGCGCACGATTTCCATGCCGGTGTCGGCCCGGCGGACGCCCAGGGTGGTCTTGCAGCCGTCTCCGCAATGCGTGCAGACGGTGCCCACGTGCTTCATTTCCCAGGGACGAGTCTTGTAGCGATAAGCACCCGAGGTGAGCGCGCCGACGGGACAGATGTCGATGCACATGCCACACTCTTCGCACTCCAGGTGATCTTCCTTGTTGGGCGCGATGATGGAGCCGGTGCCGCGGTTCTGGACCCCCAGCGCCCAGACATCCATGCCTTCGCCGCAAACCCGAACACAGCGATAGCAGAGGATGCAACGCGGACGGTCGAAGTACACCACCGGCGACCACTGCTGCTCGTCGCGGTGGTTCTTCAGGTCCATGAACTTCGATTCGGCGGCGCCGTACTTGAAGGTCATGTCCTGGAGTTCGCATTCGCCACCGGCGTCGCACACCGGGCAGTCGAGCGGATGGTTGGCGAGCAGCAACTCGATCATCGCCTTGCGCGCCTGTTTGATCTTGTCGCTCTCGGTGGTGACTACCATGCCCTCGGCGACCGGCGTGGTACATGCGGTCTGCAGTTTAGGCATCTTCTCGACTTCCACCAGGCACATGCGGCACGCGCCCTGCAACGACAGGCCGGGGTAATAGCAGAAAGACGGCACCTCGATGCCGGTGCTCTTGCACGCCTCAATGAGGAGCGTCCCCGCGGGAACGGTGAGTTTCTTGCCGTCAACAGTAAGGGTTACGTCAGCCATGGAAATCCGCTATTCGCTGTTCGCCTTTCGCTGGTGGCTTTTAGCTATTAGCCTTTAGCTCTTAGCCGGGCGCCCCATCCTTTCGCCTGCTTTTGGCGAAGTGTGGGAGACCTCTACACTAGTGCCGCCTCGGCCGCCTTCTCGTACGGGCACGGCTTACCGTCGAGGTGGTCCTCAAATTCCTTACGAAACTTCTGAATGTACGAAATGATGGGCATCGCTGCCGCATCGCCCAGCGGACAGAACGTGCGACCGAGCATGTTCTCCGCCAAGTACTTCAAGTTGTCGATGTCTTTGGCCACGCCGCCGCCCGCATGGAAGCGCGTCAGCGTCTTCTTCATCCAGTCGGTACCTTCGCGGCAGGGAATGCACCATCCGCAGCTTTCGTGCTGATAGAACTTGGTGACGCGCAGCGCAAATTTCACGATGCACATCTGGTCGTCGAGCACGATCACTCCGCCGGAGCCGAGCATCGAACCAGCCTTCATCATCGAATCGAAATCCATGGCGACGTCGATTTCGTCAGCCGTTAGAATCTGCACCGACGAGCCGCCGGGCACCACGCCTTTCAAGTTCTTGCCCTTGATCATGCCACCCGAGACGTCGTAGATCATCTTCTTCAGGTTGTAGCCCATGGGCAGCTCGTACACGCCGGGCCTCTCGAGCTCGCCGCTCATGCAGAACAGGCGAGTCCCGCCGTTTCGCGGCGTGCCCAGGTTAGAGAACCATTCGCCGCCGCCGAGGATGATATGCGGCACGCTGGCTAGCGTCTCGGCATTGTTGATCACGGTTGGGCCGCCCCACAGTCCGACGACAGCGGGGAAGGGCGGGCGGATGCGCGGTATGCCGCGCTTGCCTTCGAGCGATTCCATCAGCGCCGACTCTTCGCCGACTTCGTAAGCGCCCGCGCCAGAGTGGGTGAAGATGTCTAGATCGATGCCCGAACCGAAGATGTTCTTGCCGATGAAGCCGCGACCGTATGCGTCGGCCACGGCCTTTTCCATGATCTCGAGCAGGTAGCGGTATTCGCCGCGCAAATAAATGTAGCCGGACTTGGCGCCGACAGCGAGTGCAGCGATCATCACCCCTTCGATGACCGCATGAGGATCGTGTTCGAAGATGAGGCGGTCTTTGCAGGTACCGGGTTCGCTCTCGTCGCCGTTGCACAGCACGTACTTTGGCTTGGCCGATTGCTTTGGCACGAACGACCACTTCAATCCAGTGGGGAAACCAGCGCCGCCGCGGCCACGCAGGTTCGACGCTTTCACTTCATTGATGATTGCATCCGCCCCCATCGCGATGGCTTTCTGCACCGCCTTGTAGCCGTCCAGTTCCAGATAGCGGTCGAGATTGGTCGCACCCATGCCGAAGCGCTTGGAGACGACCTTGACTTCATCGGGATGGGAAACTAAATACGCCATTCGCTGTTCGCCGTTCGCTCTTGCACTCACTCGCGCCCTCTGGCGAAAAGCGAATAGCGAAAAGCGAACCGAGATTACTGCTGTTCCTTCTTCTTCAGCCCGTCGATCAGTTCGTCGATCTTCGCGGGCGTCAGGTTCTCATGAAACTCGTAATTCATCATCAGCGCCGGCGCCCAGGAACAGGCGCCGATGCACTCAACCTCTTCCAAATGAAACAACCCGTCAGGAGTCGATTCCTTGTTGCCAATGCCCAGCTTCTTCTTGCAATGTTCGAAAATGTCCTCTGCACCGCGCAGAAGGCAGCTTACATTCGTGCAAACCTGGAGGTTGTACTTGCCGACCGGACGCGTGCGCAGCATCGAGTAATAGGTGATGACATTGCGCACTTCCAGTTCCGACAGGTCCGTACGCTGCGCGATCTCATGAATGGCCTCCTCCGTCAGCGCGCCCACCTCATCCTGGATGTAGAGCAGCATCGGTACCAGGACGGATCGCTTGGTCGGATAGTGCGTGACCATCGTTGAGAACCGTTGCTCGAGTTGGTCGGAGAATTTCATGTAAGAAGTTGTCAGCCTTCCGCTATCAGCCGTCAGCTTTCGTCCCGGGTGATCATCTTTGCGCCCTCTTGCGAACCGCAGATTCCTCGGCGCGGACTAAAGTCCTCGCTCGGGATGACAAACAACAGCGATAAGACCCAGTCGCTAACCGCTAGCCCCTAATCCCTAGCCCCTGCCTCACCTGTCAACATCTCCCAAAATAATATCGATGCTGCCGATGGCGGCGACCACGTCGGCGATCAGGCGGCCTTCGCACATCTTGCGCAACGACTGCAAATTTGCGAATGAAGGCGAACGCATGTGCACGCGGTACGGCTTGGCGGTGCCGTCGCTTACCACGTAGTAGCCCATTTCACCGCGCGGCGACTCGACCGGCATGTATACCTCGCCCTCGGGTACGGTGAAGCCCTCGGTCACGATCTTGAAGTGATAGATGAGCGCTTCCATCTGCGTCTTCATCTTCTCGCGATCAGGCAACACGACATGCGGAGCGTCAGCCTTCACCGGACCTTCTGGAATACCTTCCAGCGCCTGCTTGACGATCTTCTGCGATTCACGAAGCTCAGCCACACGCACCACGTAACGCGCAAAAACATCGCCATCGTTCGATACCGGAACGTTGAACTGGAACTTTTCATAGCCGCTATAGGGCTTATCGCGTCGCAGATCAACGTCGACACCGCTGGCCCGCAGCGTCGGGCCGGTGGCGCACAGGGCGATGGCATCTTCCGCGGACAGGAGAGCGATGCCCTTGGTGCGCCCCGTCCAGATGGGATTGCTGGTCAACAGGCTCTCGTACTCGTCGATGTTGGCGGGAAAGCGATCGTTGAAACTCCTGACCCGATCGAAGAACCCTAGCGGCGGCTCCAGCGCCAATCCGCCGATGCGGAAGTACGACGTCATCATGCGCTGCCCGGAAACCGCCTCAAACAGACGCAGCACGTCTTCGCGCTCGCGGAAGCAATACAGGAACACCGTCATGGCGCCAATGTCCATGGCGTGCGTGCCCAGCCACACCAGGTGCGAGTTGATGCGCGTCAACTCATTCAACATGACGCGAATCCACTGCGCCTTGGGCGGAATCTCCAGTCCCAGTAACTTCTCCACCGCCAGGCAATACGCCAGGTTGTTGGTCATGGGGGCGAGATAGTCGATGCGGTCGGTCATAGGCACGACCTGCTGGTAAAACTTGGCTTCGCAGGTCTTCTCTATGCCCGTGTGCAGATACCCGATGTCGGGCATGATGCGCACGATGGTCTCGCCGTCAATCTCGAGCAGCAACCGGAGCACGCCGTGGGTCGACGGGTGCTGAGGACCCATGTTCAGGATCATCGTCTTGTCGTCGGACGGATCCAGCACCGGGGTTGGAGTCATGTGGGCCATGATTAGCGGTAGCCCTCAACGGGATAATCCTTGCGGAGCGGATGACCTTCCCAATCCTCGGGCATCATGATGCGCTTGAGGTTGGGATGCTCGTCGAAGCGGACCCCGAACAGGTCGAAGACTTCGCGTTCGAAGAAATTCGCGCCGGGCCAGATAGGCACCAGCGAGTCAAGGCTGGCATCCTCGCCGGAGACCTTCACCTTCAGGCGCAGGTAGGTTTTGTTGGGAATGGAGAACAGTTGGTACACAACCTCGAAGCGGGGGTCCTGGGGATACCAATCCACGCAGGTGATGTCGGCCAAGGCGTTGTACTGCAACTGCGGATCGTTCTTGAGGGTCAGGCAGGCCTCGCGCAGCGAAGTGCGGTCCACCCAGATCGTGAGCTCGTTGCGGTCGAACTTCGCCCCGCTTATCGCGCCCGCATTCCATGCCAGCAGGCGCGCCAGTTCAGGACGCTCCTTCAGTTGCTCGATGTCGGTGACCGCCGGCTCCAGTGCCATCCCTCAAATCCTCTCGGCTTTACCCTGCTTGTTCCAGTCGAGCACGCCCTTCTTCCAGCAATACCAGTAACCGGCGAGCACAATGCCGATGTACACAAGCATTTCCCAGAACCAGAACATGCCCAAACCAGCAGCTTTCAGCGGGCCCTGCACCACCGCCCAGGGGTAAAGGAACACGGCTTCCACGTCGAAGAGAATGAACAGCATTGCAACCAGGTAAAACTTGACGGTGAAGCGCTGGCGGGCGTTGCCGACTGGCTCCATGCCGCATTCGTAGGGAGACATCTTTGCTTTGTTGTACTTGTGCTGGCCGATGAAATAGGAGAGTAGGACGATTGCAGTGGCCACGCCTCCGGCGACCAGGACGTGAATCAGCAAAGGCAGGTATCGTGCGAAGTAGAAGTCCGGCATGATTGCGCAAGCACTCAGAAACTTTCGAGCGAGTACAGGTAAACATTTGAGTTTAGATTTGCTTAGCGAACATGTCAACCGAGCGCGAGCCGCGATTCACGAAGCTTTCACATTGCTCGAATTCGTTGTGGCGCCCGTGATTTTTGTGCTAGCCGCCGCCTACGAAGTGCACAATTTCCAACCGATCGCCGTCTCTGAGCGATGTCTCAGGCCATTGCGCGCGCGAGATAATTTCGCGGTTGAGTTCAACTGCAACGCGGTCGCCCTTCATGCCAAGCTGCTCGATCAGTTGCGCCAGAGACAGGGAGTCGGCAAAACTCTTTTCGTCACCGTTGATGAATAAGTGCATAAGTACAGTTTCAAGTTTCGAGTTTCAAGTTGCAAGTGGGTGTGCTCGTGGCAGGCAACGGGGCTCTCCCGATTCGCGGCGTGTCGGCGATGCCACAGAGCGCTGGAGTCTCTGAAGCCGGACTTCAACTCGAAATTTGAAACTGGAACTCAAAACTGCAATAGAATTCTAGGAATCGCAACTGTGCACAGTAGGATAAGGGAATACAGTTTCTGAGTTACAGACCGGGCCCGCCGTTGGCTGATTTTGTCGATCAACTGTGGCTATCGCAGGGGGCTGCGCCCGCTCACCGGATGGAGCGTCTGCTGCCAGATAGCACGGTCGAGTTGGTCATCAATCTTCACCAGGACATCATTCACCTGTACGACCGCGACGATTACCACCGATGCGGCACCGCGCGGGGCTGTATTGTCTCCGGCCCGCGCACCCAGTACTTCGTCATCGACACGCGAGACCAAACCGCGACCATGGGCGTGCACTTTCGCCCCGGCGGAGCGTTCCCTTTCTTTCCTGTGCCCGCCAGCGAAGTAGTGGACCAATCCGTCGTGCTCGATGCACTTTGGGGTTCGGCAGCATCCGAGATGCGCGAGCGGCTGCTCGCGGTTGCAACACCAGAAGGGAAGTTCCGTGCCCTGGAAGCTTGTCTGCTGGAACGGTTGACCAAGCCGCTGGAGCGCCATCCCGCGGTCAGCTTCGGCATTCAGCAGTTGTGCGGCCTCGGGCGGTCGGTCGCCGAGGTCGTGGACAAAGTGGGTTTCAGTCAACGCCGGTTCATTCAACTATTCGCGGATCAGGTCGGCCTCACCCCCAAGGTATTCGGCCGGGTGAGCCGCTTCCAACGAGTGGTGCAGATTGCCCACCGCGCTGATGAGGTCGATTGGGCCGATCTGGCGCTCGACTGCGGGTACTACGATCAGGCGCACTTCATCCACGAGTTCCAAGCGTTCGCAGGAATCACACCTTCTGTCTATCTTGAGAGCAGAACGGAACACCTGAACCACGTGCCAATGGTGTAGTCCGGGGAGTGCGGGCCGAGCGGCGCTGCAGTGGGATGATTTGTCAGTTCGACTGCTGAAAGGGCGGGGCCATAAGACGTGCCGTCATAGGCGCGGAGAGTCGACCTGAGCGCACGAGAGAAGTCGGCCTTCGCCTCCATCGAAGTCCCTCAGTGGCTAAAGCCAGCGTCGATGACATCTGGTTACGGCGCGGCTGAAGCCGTGCCCCTTCATTTCTGGCAAGTCAAATTTTTACAATACCGGCATGTCGCGGAGTGCCAGAATCGGGCACAATACCGGGAACGGTAATTTAGCTTGGTGAGGAGAAAAACTATGGCAGTCAAACCAATTCCAGACGGCTACCACACGGTCACGCCGTACCTGACGGTTGCGGACGCAGAGGCGCAGATCGATTTTCTGAAGAAGGCCTTCGGTGGTGAGGAAACCTATCGCCACAACGACGACAAGGGCAAGGTCGGCCATGCCGAGGTGCGCGTGGGCAGCTCCATGCTCATGATTGGCCAGGCCCGTGACCAGTGGACACCAAAACCAGCCTGTTTCTACCTCTATGTCGAAGACGTGGACGCCGTTTACAAGCGTGCCGTCGCGGCTGGCGGGAAGCCCATGCAGGAGCCAACTAACCAGGCATACGGCGACCGCAGCGGCGGTGTCGAGGATTCTCTCGGCAATCAGTGGTGGGTTGGGACGCACATCGAGGACGTCTCGCCGGAGGAGATCGAGCGCCGTTATAGCGAGATGGCAAAGAAGACCGCCGGAGGCGAGAAGAAATAACTCAGGCGGGTTTTCGCCGGATGAGAATAGCCCGATAAGAATAGAAAGCCCCAACCAAAGAACCTTGAGCGGGGCACGCTCCGAGTCTCAAAAATGTCGAGCGGTTGAGGGCCATCCGGCCAGCGGAATGGCATCGTTGGTTTGGCTTATCGTTTCAGCTTGCGTCTCAACAATCGCGCTGATCCGATGATCCCCGTGCTTAACAGGGCAATACTGCTGGGCTCAGGAGTGGGAGTGGTAACCAGATTTAGCAAACCGGAGTCACCCCCTCCCCAGCCAGCATTCCCTCCGTCCAGGATTATGCCGCCTACGGATTGCCATCCATTGGATGGTTGACCAACGAAGCCTACAAACACGCTTTCGTTCCAAGTGCACCCGAAAGAATCGCAGACTACATCTCCAATGATCGAACCGCCGGGCGTGAGATATCCGGCAAAATTGTACGGGAATTGGTCCAAGGAGTCGATTCCACTAAAGGAGATTGATCCCGAGTTCAGGTCGCCTGAGAAAAACTGCGGGCAACCGGGTCCACAGGGTGGAGTTACTTCAAAGTTCGATATGGGAGCGGAGAACGTGACAGAATATTCAAGTGTCTGCGTATTCCCCAGCAGCGTACCACCGACCTGAGAAGCCCAGGGTTGCCAAACAGCGCTCCCGTCCGTTAATACCGAGAAGCTTCCCGTGTACAGAGTTCCGATGTTGTCAGCTTGCGCAATACTAGCTGCTGAAAAGCAGACAACGATGACCAAAGCTACGCGCAAAAACCATAACATTCCGAAGTGGTTCACAGATCCCTCCCTTGGCAACAGCACCCTCTGGGGTATCTCTGCGGTAGTCAGAATTTCTTGCCCGGCGCTCGCTGGGAGCAAAGAGCGCACTTTTCAATTCATCCCACGACGAACGGCCTACCAGCGTCTGCCTGGAGCGCTTTGATGCCCCGATTTTACGCCGTTCGCACAGCGGCGCAAGACCTTTTGATTTCAAATTACGGTGGCCCGAAAATGGCACTTTTGTAGCAGCGCTGTATGGTTACGGAAGTACCCCACCCATGTAACTTTAGGGTTGCAGTATCCGAGGCGAGAAGCGACAATTGACCCGCTCTGGCCACAACTTAGATTGACGTGCGGTCCCTCCACGTTGGGAACTGAGAGACGGCGGCACGGTCCTCTAACATTCCTCACTTTGGAAAAGGAGATTAATCTTGGCCAACCCAAGGCAATACAGGATGTATACCTTCGCGACCAACATATGTGCGGCAACTGCCCTGCGAGCGTTGACAATCGCGTTTTTGCTAACTGTCGGCACGATGCAAGCGGCGCAGGCCTCAACCTTCAACGTAATTTACAATTTCACCGGCGGAAGCGACGGGACAAGTCCCTACGCTGGCTTAACGGTAGATGGAACCGGCGCCCTCTACGGCACGACTCTTTCCGGCGGCGCTGGCTTCGGTACCGTTTTCAAATTAGCCAGAACAGGTTCCGGCTGGGTCTTTACCACGCTCTACACCTTTACTGGAGGCAATGACGGAGCGTCGCCTCGATCCAGGGTAATCATCGGCCCAGACGGCGGTCTCTACGGCGAAACATTTGCAGGAGGCGGACAAGGATGCGGGGGGAGGGGCTGTGGAACGGCTTTCGAGGTGCGGAAAAGCTGTCCGGGGCCAATCTGCCGTTGGACGGAAACGGTGCTGTATAGGTTCACGGGAGGCACTGACGGCGGCCAGCCCATCGCTGACCTGATTTTCGACGCATCTGGCAACCTGTATGGGACGACCACAATAGGGGGCAAGCCACACGGTTGTGGCGGTCTCGGCTGCGGCACTGTTTTCAAGCTGACGCACTCCGGAGGAAGCTGGACGGAAACCGCGCTTTATCAGTTCTCGGGGGGCAATGATGGGGTGTTTCCTGACGGTGGCGTCATCTTTGACACCTCGGGCAATCTCTATGGCACGACCTGCTGCGGCGGTGGTTCGCACAACGCTGGGACAGTTTTTAAGTTGACATCTTCGGGGTCCGGCTGGACAGAAAGTCTTCTTTACACTTTTCAAGGCTTAACTGACGGGAAAGAGCCTGTCACGGGTTTGATGTTCGACACCTCGGGCAATCTTTATGGCAGCACCCTTCTCGGCGGGACGGGTGGCGGCGGCACGGTCTTCGAGCTGACGCCCGCGGGCGGCAGTTGGACTTTCAACCTACTATGCGGCGCCAGGGGAAGTGCAGGCCCTTATGGCACCTTGATGATGGATGCAGATGGCAATCTTTACGGCACGACATTCCAGGACGGCTTACATCTTTTCGGTTCGGTTTTCAAACTGACTCACTCGGGGGGTGATTGGACGTACAACTCGTTCCACGACTTCACCGATGGACTCGATGGGGGATTCCCTTTCAGCAATCTGGTATTCGACTCAAGTGGCAATCTCTACGGGACAGGGGCCCTTGGCGGCGCGAACGGCTATGGCGTCGTGGTGGAGGTCACACCCTAACCAAAATTCCTCCTGCATAGACCGGCACCCCACTGCACAGCGACTTTGCGTGCGGTGGCGTGGTTGAGCGCCGGCATCCTCGGTGATTTCGGGTGTCGGCGTTCTTCCACTTCGTACAGATGTGAGACAGACGGCGCGTGCATTTTGGGACGTTCGGGATGGCTGCGCCCACGTTCCCGAAAGGGTCTTGACTCAAATATGTCCGCGTATTACAGGTGCGGCAGTTCGGGGAAGACCGTTGCTATCGCAACAAAAGCGCCAGGAATGGGGATTATGAGCGAGGACCGGGTCTTGGAGAAGTACGGATTCAGCAGTGTGTTTCGGATTTCTTCGTGACAAAAATAAACTAAGCCCTGAGGCAAGTTGCCTCAGGGCGTTCAACTTCATTCCGCGCCAAGCTGTGCGCTGCAATCCTTAGGCACGCCAAAAACGTCGTGCGCGACCGAACAGGAACAGTGCCGCCGGACCAACCAGCAACAGAGTCGAAGGTTCGGGAGTGGTATCAACTTTGCTCTCAATCAGCAGCGACCGCCCCGAACCCGGAAACCCCGGGAAAAAGAAGTCAACTTCCTGGAGCGATCCGTTCTCTATCAATCCGCCCAAAAAAACGAAGCCTGAGGGCGGAAGCTCCCCGAACCCCCCGCCAGGTAGTTTGGATTCGAAGGTCAAAAACCCGCTGGAGTCAATCCACAGATAGTCACTTATCGTATGGCCGTCGGCCTCGTAGAGTACGACGTACCCGTCGCCAGCCGTCGCGCCCCAATTGGCAAAGTCCCGGCAGTCGTCGACACCAAGACAGAAAACGTTTCCCCTGAATATCACTTCGTCTTGATCGGCGAATGCGCAAAGGTTGAGGGCGAAAACAGCAGCGAGGATCCCTGCGGAGAGGAACACTTTCATCTTCATTTTGACTAGACCTCCTGGCCAGATTGAGATTCCACACAGCCAGTAACAAGTACGGTGCACTTTACGGGCCAAATCAGAACACCATTAGTATCTTTGTTATCATAGCCGTAGCTCATCGCCTCAAAGGTCACTGTGCAAGAACTTTCACCTTTGATAGTAGGTTATTTCCCTAGTATCACTTGCGATGGTCTGTCATTTTGGGTCAGCTCGTGCGGCTCGCGAGCCTATGGGTACTGAGGGAAGCACCCATATTGGATCGCCTTCACTGATGCGGGCGCTGGAAATTACGTCCAGCACGATTTTTCGCAGCCTTCGAATAGCATCAAAGTGCCGTAGTTGGGTTATCGTGAGAGTCGGGACAAGGCTCTTCGTTTGAGCATATTATCCCTCCGTCCTCTCTTGTTCAACGATGTCGCGCACTTGGGCGAAATTTGCGCCCCTAAACGACGTCACAGATTGCTTCGGAATCGAGGAGCTTTTTGCGGAAATCCGGTCGTTTGAGTTACCATTCCGAGGCTTTCAGGAGTATGCCAATGTCTACGAGGTGGAGCATTGCCTAATCGGGGTCCCTCGAAGCCGCAAAAGGTTTTTCCTGCAGTTCCATCTCTCGCCGAGCCGATTCGTAACCGGGCAATCAGGATAAAGGCTAGAATTCACAATCCGCTCCTTCGAGGATTCCCTTCCGGTTGTCTGTCAACTGCGCTTCCCGTCTTTCTGCTTGTCCTAGGGGCGCTGGTTTGCCTCCTCGGATGTGGCGGAAGCCCTCCGAACGCTCCCACCATAAGCGACGCCCAGTCTCCGCCACCTCCGGCGCCAGTCCAGGTTGCAGTCACCACGTACCACAATGACAACGATCGCACCGGAGCGAACACTCAGGAAGCGACCCTGACTATAACTAACGTAAATGTGTTGTCGTTTGGGAAATTACATGCATTTCCAGTATTAGGTTACGTTTATGCGCAGCCGCTGGTGGTTCCAGCAGTCAATATTCAAGGCGCGCAGCACGATGTTCTTTACGTAGCAGATGAGCACGACACGGTGACCGCGTTCGATGTGCATACTTTTGCCATGCTCTGGCAGACATCGTTTCTCAGCGATTCCGGGAGAACTATCGTCTCTACACTCTCCAGTGATGGGGACGTAGGTTGTGATGACCTGGTGCCCGAGATCGGCATCACCGGAACGCCAGTGATCGACGTCAATCGGAATACCCTGTACGTCGTTGCCAGGACCAAAGCGCTTGACACCCAGACAGGAGACAAGCAGTTCTATGAGACCCTGCACGCGCTGGACCTGGGAACGGGAGCAGACAGCATAGCCCCACAGGTCATCACCGCCGCAGTACCTGGAACCGGGGGAGGATCGCAAGATGGCGTTCTTACCTTCGATCCCCTGGTGGAAAGTCAGCGCCCGGGTTTATTGCTTGTGAATGGACAGATCATCGTCACCTTCGCCTCTCAATGTGATCTAGGCCTTTTTCATGGTTACGTCCTGGCGTTCGACGAGACCGATCTTCACCCGACGGGGGCGTTCGTCACGACGCCCGACGGCTATCAAGGCGGAATATGGGCGAGCGGAGCGGCCCCGGCAGCCGACTCGAACGGAAGGATCTATGTTCCTACGGGCAACGGAGATTTCACCGGCAACGTAGGTGGACAAGACTTTGGAGACAGCATACTGCGGCTGAAGTGGTCGAATAACTCGTTTGCACTGGAAGACTATTTTACCCCTTGGAACTATCAGCCTCTGTGGGACACAGACGGCGATCTCAGCTCTGGCGGTACCATGCTGCTTCCCGATCAGACCGGAACGACCTACCCCCACTTGTTAGTTCAGGCAGGCAAAGAGGGAACGATCTATCTTGTGGACCGCGACAACATGGGTCACTGGCATGCGGGCGACGACAGCCAGATCGTGCAGGCAATCCCCTATGTCATCGGCGGGTTGTTTGGCGCCCCGGCGTTCTGGCATGGAAACGTTTACTTCGGTGGAATCAGCGACTACTTGAGAGCCTTCAAGTTCGACCCGATCGCCGAGCGACTCCCGCTTAACTCGGTATCTCAAACGCAGACTTTCTTCGGCTTCTCTGGATCCACACCCTCGGTATCGTCAAACGGCATAACGAATGGGATTGTCTGGGTCGTCCAGGGAAGTGGGGACCATGCCACTCTTCGCGCCTATGAGGCTAGTAATTTGGTGATTGAGCTTTACAATTCCGATCAAAGCCCGCAGCGTGATGGCCCGGGCGCCGCAGTGAAGTTCACGGTACCTACCATAGCCGACGGTCTGGTATTTGTGGCGGCGCAAGGCGAAGTGGACATGTACGGACTGTTGGGGCCTTAGCCCAGAGCCGTGTCCAGAATAGGGTTCGAAGCGCGCCGTATTGCGATCTGATACTTGAGGACTTGATGGCAGCAGAAAACCGCGCTCGGCGGTGCGCATCACTGGTGAGGCTCAAACTGAGGCATTCCGAACCGGTATCTCCTTGAAAACGGCATTGTTGGCGGTGGTATAATCTGAATTTGCCTGCTCTTTCTCCGCTCGATTCGAAGCGGAATCGTCGCTTGGTCTGCGGAACGGGCGAGGCATCCAGCGGTACTCATCCGAACTTATCTAAGATCTGAGGTCTCTCCATGTCCGGCCATTCCAAATGGGCAACCATTAAGCACAAGAAGGGCGCGCTGGATGCCAAGCGCGGCAAGATTTTCACTCGCTTGATAAAGGAAATCACCATCGCGGCCAAGAGCGGTGGCGATCCTGAAAAGAACCCCCGGCTGCGCGGCGCGGTGGCGGCGGCCAAGGCGGAGAACATGCCGGCCGACAACATCAAGCGCGCCATCCAGCGCGGCACGGGCGAGTTGCCCGGCGTCTCGTACGAAGAAATCACCTTCGAGGGCTACGGTCCGGGCGGCGTCGCCATCCTGGTGGAAGTTTCGACCGACAATCGCAACCGCACGGTCAGCGAGATGCGACACGCCTTCTCCAAGAACGGCGGGAACATGGGCGAAGCCGGTTCGGTCGCGTGGATGTTCCACAAGAAGGGCGACATCGTGATTGCGAAGTCGGCGGCCAAGGAAGACGACTTGCTGAATATCGTCCTCGAAGCTGGCGCCGACGACCTGAAAGACGATGGTGACAATTGGGAGATTCTGACTGATCCCTCGGTTTACGAGACGGTGCTGGAAGCAGTGAAGAAGGCCGGCATCACGCCCGAGGTGGCGGAAATCGGCATGGTCCCGCAGACCTACACCAAGCTGGAAGGCCATCAGGCCGGCACCATGATCCGCCTCCTGGAAGCGCTGGAAGACCAGGACGACGTGGAGCACGTGTACTCCAACTTCGATATCGATCAGAAGCAGTTGGAGGAAGTGGCGGGGTAGGGAAGCCGTCAGTGCTCAGCTTTCAGCTATCAGCCAAATCAAATTGTGAGCGGCCGCCAATTGGGCGGCCGTTTTGTTTTGGGCGAGTTCACCACAGAGACACGAGAGGCACTGAGAAAGTCATTTCACCACGGAGGACCCGGAGCGTCTGGAGAAAATCATTTCGACTAGCCGAATTTCTGACAGGCAGCGAAAGTTTAGGACCGCAGACTGAGTGCTGACGGCTGAATACGGATCGCCAAATGAAATCCGTGTTCATCCGTGAGATCCGTGGTTGCTTTTTGGCTTGGGGCGTCGCTGTGCTTCGGTCGCGAGATCATTCACCATTTACAATAACGGGAGCATGAAGTCCTGCCGAACATCGTTCTCCCTCCTGACTTTCTGTTTGCTGGTTCCGGTCGTGGCAGTCACCGTGGGATGCAACAAGCAGCAGACATCGGCGGAGGCATCTGCTGAGATGAACCCCGCGACGGCGATCAACGCTCCGGCGGCTGCTCCGGCGGTCACCGCGCCCGCCGACTCCGCGAGCGCCGCCCCGAAGCCAGACATGAACGGCAACAAGATGATGCAGTACGTGAAAGAGATCGTCGCCATCGGTTCGCGCCCGGTGGGTAGCCCGGGACACGCCAAGCTGGAGCAGTACATCCTCTCCAAGCTGAAGGGCGTGGATGTTGAGCAGGACAAATTCACCGCGCAGACTCCGGTGGGCAAGTTTCCCATCAACAACATCATCGCCAAGTTCCCCGGCCGCAAAGACGGGATCATCGTGGTGGCCGGACATTACGACACGAACTATCCTCTGCCAAAAGCTTACGTAGGCGCGAACGACGGTGGCTCGTCCACCGCGCTGTTGCTGGCGTTGGCGGACCAGTTCCGCGGCAAAGAGCTTGATGGCTACAGCGTGTGGCTGGTATGGACCGACGGGGAAGAGGCCATGGTGAAGTGGAGCGACAGCGACAGTCTCTACGGCACCAGGCATCTGGCGCAGAAGTGGCAGCAGGATGGAACCGCGAAGAAGGTGAAGGCGTTCATCCTGGTAGATATGATCGGCGACGCCGACCTCGACATCCTGGAAGAAACCGCCTCGACGCCGTGGTTGAGGGAGCTCGTTTACCAGGCCGCCACCAACCTGGGCTACCAGTCACACTTCTACCAGTACAAGGCCGGGATTGAGGACGACCATCTGCCGTTCTTGAAGATTGGCGTGCCTGCGGTGGACATCATCGACCTGGACTACGGCTACCACAACGTTTTTCACCACACTGTTCAAGACACGATCGACAAACTGAGTCCGCAATCGCTGGCGATTGCAGGCGACGTGGTGCTGGAGACGATCCGGCTGGTGAACGCGAGATAATGATGCGGCCGTACTAGTTCGGTAGGTTTGAAGGGGCACGGCTTCAGTCGTGCCGTTATGAGCGCGGAAAGATGCCTTCAGAGCGTGGGCGAGAACTCAATTTTTACGCAACCCCTTGTGCGGCCTCAAAATTGGTAAACACAATACGTTGCGGAAATTCCTAGTTCTCACACACCCTCTTCAGCCCCTGAGGGAAGTCGCGCTTCGCCTCCACACCGAAGTCCCTCAGTGGCTAAAGCCAGCATGAATACCAGCAGGTTACGGCACGGCTGAAGCCGTGCCCCTTCAAAGCGTAGGATCCTCATGAATAATCCCAGGTAAGCCCGCACTACCCGTACAAGCGGACACGGTAATCCCGGAACCACTCTGGCCGCTGCTATTTCACGCCGATGTAGATGTCCACTTGTGCGTTGTTCGGATCGGCGGCGCGCTCATCGTAGAGTTCGAAGTCGGCGCCGTAGGCTCGCTGGTCATTGGCGGGTAATTGATAGTACGACCAAATCCGCAACCAGGTCTCGACGACAATCTTCGCCACCGGCCCGCGCGCGCTGGTGAACACCGCGTATCGCCCGGCGGGAGCCGCCTTTGCAGTCATTCCTTCGGGAGCGTTCGCTCCGGAACGCGCTTTTGCGCCGAGAACCAGCGTGTAGTCGCCGTTGGCATCGCTGGCGTAGTCGGTGTACACGGCGTAGAGATTGGGTTCCATTTTTCCCGGAACGCGATCCAGGACATGCTCCTGCATCACGCGTTGCCACAACTTCGGAATGACGCCGTCCGGCCCCGCCTCGCTGGCGTTGTTGGTCCGGGCTGCGACGCCGATGACTTCAAAACCGTCGAGTTGAACGATGTTAGGGTGCACCCGAGTTTTCTCCAACCGCTGCGCGTGAGAATCGCCGCGCGCTGAATCCCGATAGATCAATGCGCGAGGGCTGTCCTAACGCCTGCAACGCGAGCGCTTCTCCCAATGCCGCGGAATGCTTGAACCCGTGCCCGGAACAGGCGGAGGCGAAGACAATATTCTCACAGCCGCGAAACTTGTCCACGATGAACTTCGCGTTGGGCGTAACCGTGTAAAGACAGGTCGCACTGCGCAGGCACTTTCCGGAGACGTCTGGAAAATGCGGCGCGATGTACTCGGCGTACATAGCCGCGATTTCCGCATCGCTGACCGCGCGCGGAACGGCATCTGGATCGACCGTGGCGTCGTACTGCTCGGCGGCAATCTTAATCCCGCCCTGCGGTCCGTTTACGGCAGGGAAGCCATACATCATATCGCGCGGCCGGTTGCCCGCGATCCAGATGAAAACTGGAAAGCGTTCTGGCGCGTACTGTTCGGCCTGAGTCGCCAGCGCAAACCAGTACATCACCTGCCGATAGATCTTGAAGTATTGTGCGTAGCTCTCGCCGAGCAACTTCTGCATCCACGGTCCGGCGGTCACGATGACCTTTGCGGTGGAATATTTGTTGGCGCTGGTTGTGACCTCGACTGTGCCATCTTGCTTCGGCTTGCAATCGACGACGGTTTCGTAGGTGACGACTTTCGCGCCTAGCTGTGTGGCCAGAGTGACCTGCGTTTCCACGCATACCTCAGGACGAAGGAATCCCGCGCCGGGCTCGAAGTATCCGATCTCGTCGCCGCGCAGACGGAACTGCGGATAGCGATGGCACAGCTCTTCAGCACTCAAGACTTCATGCGCGATGCCGAATTCCGCGGCCGCGGCGATGGTGTCCTGGATGAACGAAGTCGAGCCGTGATGATCGCCGGGCATGCTGGGTGACGCGAGGACTAATCCCCCGTTGCGCGTGAGCAGACTGCGGCCGGTCGCAGCCTCGAGTTCCTCCCAGATCTGGTTGGAACGCTGTACCAGGGGCACGAACTCGCGGCCCTCGCCGATGGCCTCACGGGTGATTCGCGTGTCTCCGTGCGACGAGCCTTGATCGTGCGGTGGGTTGAAGCGATCGATGCCGATGGCGCGCGCGCCCAACCTGGCGCACCGATACAGCGCCGCGCTGCCGACGGCACCCAGACCGACCACTAGGACATCCGCAACGTTGGCCATAGGCGCCATGATAGAGCACGAGGATGAGCCTCAGCGTGAGACCCGTTAGTTTTACGGTCGCGCCGGGGCCCAAGCGGGTGTAAGATGCTCACGTATCTCAATACAAAAGAGAATTGTTGATTGCAGCTTTCCAAGCAGGTGAACTGCGGAGTTTCGCGCTGCTCGTTTCCTCGGATGGTTGGCTGTACCGGACCCAGCACGCTGTACCCAATTCAACTTCAAGACAACTTCGAAAGGTGGAGATCGATGAGAACCAAGAAGCTGGTATCAGCTTTTGCTGTGATGTTGTTTGCAATTTCAGTTGCCGCGCAGGACAAACCAGGAACCGTAGCCGCACTGGAGTTTCAAAAACCCAAGAACGGCATGGTGAAGCAATACGAGGATGGGCGCAAGCAAAAAGCGGCCTGGCACAAGACCCAGAACGATCCGCAACCCCTGCTGGTGTGGGAGACGCTCACTGGTACTGAGACTGGAACCTACATCGTAGGCCGACTGGGTCAACACTGGTCCGATTTTGACAAGCCCGCCATTCCTGACCAGACCGACGTTGACGAATATATGAAGGTGATTGGCAACTACGTGGAGTCCCTGGTTGGACGCTACTACGAGTTCATGCCGAAGATCAGTAATCCCGTTAGCCCCCAGGCGGCTCCCAAGTTTTCCGAGATCATCACCTTCCACGTGCGCTATGGCAAAGGGTCGGACTTTCAGAGCGCCATCACCCGGGTCTACGACGCGACTCTGAAGACCAAGTGGCCGGTTAACTACGAATGGTATGCACTGGCGAGTGGCGGCGACACGGGGACCTATGTGCTGGTCCTGCCGCGCGCCAACTGGGCCGCCTTCGAGGAGAAGCCTGATGTGAAGCCTTTCCGCGAAATGCTGAAAGATGCTTTTGGGCAGGCGGAAGCGGATTCGATTGTTGATCGCATCGACCGATCGGTGACCAGTGAGACGAGCGAGATCATCCAATTTCGTCCGGACTTGAGTTATCTGCCAGGGAAATAGGGGAGAAGCAATTAGCAATTAGCAGTTAGCTAAAGCCGCGTGCTTATCGGCGAAGCTGCGCCCTTAGCTAACTGCTAATTGCTAACTGCTCCTACTGCTGTATCGCCTGGATCGCCTGGGGGTGCACTTGCTCGTTCTGGATCAGCGACGCATCCCAGCCGCCGCCAACGGCCTTAACCAGATACACCGAAGTCACCATCTCCTGGCCGAGTAGCTGCGTCGCCAGGCGCTCGTTGGTCAGTAAGGCCGATTGTGCGGTGATGACATCCAGAAAAGAGGTGACCCCACCGACGTAGCGGTTGTTGGCGATCTCCAGCGCACGTCGCGCGTCCGACACCGCCGCGTTCTGGCTGGTTGTCGCCTGCGAAAGCGCGTTCAACCCCGATAGTCCATCTTCCACCTGCTGGAATGCGGTCAGCACCGCCTCGCGATAGTTGGCGACCGACTCGTCATAGGCAGCCTTGGTGGCGGCCAAGTTGGCACGATTGCGCCCGCCTTGAAAAATGGGCTGCAACAGATCGCCACCTAGCGACCAGATCGCGCTGGGAGCGCTAATCAGGTTGGTGATGTTGGTGCTTTGCACGCCGCCGGCCCCGGAGAGGGTGAGTTGTGGATAAAATGCCGCCGTGGCAACGCCCACTTCGGCATTTTCGAACGCCATGTTGCGCTCAGCCGTGGCGACATCGGGCCGCCGTTCCAGCAAGTCAGAAGGCACTCCCAGCGGGACCGCTGGAGGTGTCGTATGGAGTGGCGCGACCGGCACGCTGAAGGTGGAGGCGGCATTTCCCGTCAACACCGCAATGGCGTGTTCGTACTGCGCGCGCTGCTGCAGCACCAGCGACAATTGCGCGACCGTGGAATCGAGCAGCGTCTGCTGTTGCGCCAGATCGAGTCCCGAGGCGACTCCGCCGGCATGACGGTTCTCAACCAGTTGCAAGCCCTTCTGCTGGATTTCAACTGATTCCTGCACGACCTGAGTTTCGGCATCAAGCTCGCGCAAGGTGAAATAGTCTGCGGCGAGTTCCGCGGTCAACACCAGGTTGACGTTGTACATGTCCGCTGCCGTGGCTTGTAGGGAAGCGTTCGAGGCTTCCAGAGTCCGCCGGTATTTTCCGAAGAGATCGGGTTCGTAACTGAGGAGGAATGGAATCTCGTAAGTGCTTTGGGTGAGGGGTCGCCCCAGGGTAGCGACTTCCGGACGGTGCCCAGAGTAGCGGTTGCGGGATGCATTAGGATCGGCGCTGGCTTGCGGGAACAGTCCAGCCGAGGCTACCCGAGCCAGAGCGCGCGCCTGGTTCAGGCGGTCTTGCGCTGCGGCCAACGACTGGTTGGCCTTCAGCAGTTGCTGCTCGTAGTCGTTTAGCGTCACATCGTTAAAGACCTCCCACCATGCGCCTTTGGGGAGCGAGTCCTTCGGCGCGGCGACCCGCCAGGGGCCTTTCGTCTTGTATGCCGTGGGCGCCTGAACTTGCGGACGCTGATACTTCGGTCCCACCGCGCATCCCACCAGCAAAGTGCTGGCGGCGACGGCGGCCGCCAGTTTCAACCGCTTCATGACGGATTGCCTCCCTGGTTTGGGGGAGCGATGTTGACCTGTTGTCCTTCTTCCAACGAATCGGCGGGATTGACGACCACCTGGTCCTCGACACTCACGCCGCCAAGGATCTCCAGCGTGGAACCGTAATCGCGGCCGATGGTGATGGGTCGCAGTTGCACCTTGTTGTCGCTGCCAACCACGGCCACACGCGCGCCTTCCTGACGGAAGAGCATGGTATTGACCGGGAGCGTGACTCGCTCTCCGCTGATGCCCGGTCTGAAATGAACCTCGCCGAAGGAGCCGGGCAACAGGTGTCCATCTTTGTTGGGCACATCAACTTCTGTCAGCAACGTGCGCGTCGTGGGGTCGATGGCTTCCGCGGTGCGCGCTACCGTTCCCTTGAACTTCTGGCCGGGGAACTCCTGCAACGTTACCCAGGCTTCCATTCCATTCTTGATGGCGGGTGCGTAATTTTGCGGGACGCTGATGTACACGCGCAACGGATCGACACGGGCCATGTCGAACAACTCTTTACCCGCCGACCCTCCGGTTGAGCCGGCGTTGATCAACGCGCCCGGATCGACGTTGCGCCTGGTCAGCACTCCGCTGAATGGCGCGTAGACATGTTTGAATGACTCCAATTCTTCGAGACGGCGAACGTTGGCGTCGGCCGCATCCAGGTTGGCCTTGGCCTGCTGATAGCCGCTGGCCTGCTGGTCGGCTTCCTGCTGCGAAACCGAATCGGTTTTGCGCAGGCTGAGATAACGGTCCGAATTGATTTTGGCCAGGTCCATCTGCGCCACGATCTGCTGGCGCGTCGCGCGGGTCTGCATCAATTCCTGATCCACTTCCGGAGTATCGATGTCGGCCAGCAGTTCGCCCTTGGTAACCCGGCTGCCAATGTCCTTGTACCAGCGCAACAGGTATCCGTTGGTGCGGGCGTAGATGGGGGACTCCTCGAAGGCTTGCAACGTGCCCGGCAATACAAGTTCCTCGTCGGGCCTCTCCGCCGTGGGATGAATCACGGCCACCGTCGGAACCGACTCGCGCTGCGTTTCCTTCGCCAGAACATCGCTGTCATGTCTGCGCAGCAGCATAGCGATCACCGCTCCCACAACTAACACCAACAGCACTACACCGATCACCAGCAGTGCCTTGCGCGGTGTTGCCGCAGGAAGTTTGGGCGGGGGCGTGATTTCGGCCGCGTGGTGCTCGGGTTCCATAACGTCAGGCTGATTTGAGCGCGAATCCATATGTAATAAGCAGCTAGCAATTAGCAATTGGTCAACCTTGCAATCTGCTGGCCGGCGGCTTTCATCCCTTCGAACTAATCGACCCCGATGTTCCTAATTATTAGTTGCAAACTGTCTGCTCAATGCTTCTGAACACTAATTGCTAATTGCTAGCCTCTCCTGTTTCGCCTCTCGATGGCCATGAATCATGGCAAAGATGGAGGGCACAAAAAACAAGGTTGCCACGGTAGCGAACAACAGTCCTCCTATCACCGCGCGTCCCAACGGAGCGTTCTGCTCACCGCCTTCGCCCAGACCCAGCGACATCGGCACCATACCAATGATCATGGCCAGGGCGGTCATCAGCACCGGACGGATTCGGGTATAACCCGCTTCCAGCGCGGCTTGTGCCGCGGGTATGCCGATGTTCATGCGCTCGCGCGCAAACGAAACCAGCAGAATGGAGTTGGCCGTTGCCACCCCCATGCACATCACTGCGCCGGTCAGCGACGGCACACTCAACGTGGTGTGCGTCAGCAGCAGAATCCAGCAGATGCCAGCCAGAGCTCCCGGCAGGGCGGTGATGATGATGAACGGATCCAGCCAGGACTGAAAGTTTACGACAATGAGGAAGTACACCAGCGAGATCGCCATGAGCAGTCCGACACCCAAACCGATGAACGAAGACTGCATGGTCACCACTTGCCCGCGAACTATGATCCGCGTGCCACGCGGCAGATGCTGCTCGAAGGGTCGCAGCACCTTCATCGTGTCTTTGGCTACCGCGCCCAGGTCACGGCCCTGCGTACTGGCGTAAACGTCAATCACCGGCTGCACGTTGTAATGCGAGACCACAACTGGCCTCGCGACTGGTGTCAACTGCACCAGGTTGGCCAGCACCTGCGAGTTCTGTACACCGGGATTGTTTACCGGCATGTCCATCAGCTCTTGCAGCGAGGTCACGCGGTATTGCGGAGACTGCACCGCCACCTGGTAGGTCACGCCGTTCTTAGGATTCAACCAGAAGTTAGGCGCCGTCTGGAAGCTGCCGCTCAACGAGACCAGCACGCTCTGAGCCACGTCACGCGCATTCATTCCAACTTGAGTGGTCTTGGTGCGGTCGATCTGAAGATGCAGCGTCGGCAAGCTTAGCACTTGTTGCACGTGTACATCGGCAGCTCCGTTCACGTGACGCAGGCGGTTGGCGATTTGCTGCGCAATCATGTAGTTGCCCTGCATGTCTGCGCCGGTAACCTGTATGTCGATCGGGCGCGGGCAAGTCCAAAGTTCAGAATCTGGGTCACGATGTCTGCCGGCTGAAAGAAGAACTCGACACCAGGGAATTGGCGCGGCAAATCTTCCCGCAATCTCCGGATATAACCCTCCGTGGAGTGATGATGCTCGGCATTCAAGCCGACCAGGATCTCCGCATCGCTGGTACCCACCACGCCGGAGTTGCTGTACGACAAATTGATGCCTGAATACGGCAGCCCGATATTGTCGAGGATCGTGACCAGTTCGTCCTTTGGAATTTGCTGCCGGAGATACGCTTCCACCTCATCCGCCAGGCGCGCCGTTTCTTCCACGCGCAGGCCAGGGCGGGCGCGCATGTGCAGACGCATCAGGCCGGCATCAACCGAGGGGAAGAAGTCTTCACCCAGGAAGAAAACCAGTCCCAGCGAAAGCACGCAGAATGCGAGAAAGCAGGCGGCGAACAGCTTGCGATGTTCGAGAGTGGTTTCCAGTAGCTGGTAATAGCCGTTGCGGAAGCGATCGAAAGCGCGCTCAAAGCCCCGCTGATAGCGCCCAAAGATCGTCTTGGGTCCGTCGGCCCGGTGCTCGTGCCCACGCATGATGTACATGACCAGCGTCGGGATCAGCGTCCGCGAAAGGAAGTAGGATGCCAGCATCGCGAAGACCACGGCTTCGGCCAGCGGCACGAACAAGTAGCGGGCAACGCCGGTGAGGAAGAACATGGGCACGAACACGATGCAGATGCACAGCGTGGACACGAAGGCCGGCACCGCGATCTGCGAAGCGCCGTCCAGGATGGCCTGCTTCATCTCCTTGCCTTGCGCAAGATTGCGCTCGATGTTCTCAATCTCGACCGTCGCGTCGTCCACCAGGATGCCGACGGCCAGGGCCAGACCTCCGAGCGTCATGATGTTGATGGTTTCGCCCAGCGCGCTCAGCAGAAGCACTGAAACAAAAATGGAGAGCGGAATGGAAATGGAGATGACGATAGTGGGACGCCAGTCTCCCAGAAACAGCAGGATCATGACCGCGGTGAGGGCGGCGGCGATCATTGCCTCCTTCAAAACTCCGTTGATGGAAGCACGCACGAACAGCGACTGATCGAACAGCGGTTTGATGGTGATGTCGCGTGGCAGCGACTGCGCGGCAATCGGCAGGATGCTCTTCACAGCACCCACGATGTCAAGCGTGGATGCGCTGCCGATCTTGTAGACCGACATCAGCGTGCCGCGTACGCCGTCCTGGCGCACGATGTTGGTTTGCGGGGCGAAGCCGTCGCGAATGTGGGCTACATCGCGCATGTAAATGGTCGACCCGTTCACCGTCTTGACCGGCAGATCATTCAACTCCGCGATGGTCTGGGGGCTGCTGTTCATCTCGACCTGGTACTCCAGCGGCCCGATCTTGGCGGTGCCAGTTGGAGTGATCAGGTTTTGCGTGTTGATGGCGTTGACAATGTCGTTGGGAGAAAGTCCGTTGGCCTGAAGTCGTGGCAGGTCGAGGTCAACCTGGACTTGGCGTATCTTGCCGCCGTAGGGATAGGGCATGGCCGCGCCATGCACGGTTGCCAGCTGGGTGCGCAGAAAGTTCTGCCCCAGGTCGAACAGTTGCTGTTCCGGCAGGGTCTTGCTGC
This sequence comes from uncultured Acidobacteriaceae bacterium, assembly GCA_963794545.1. Taxonomy (GTDB): domain Bacteria; phylum Acidobacteriota; class Terriglobia; order Terriglobales; family Acidobacteriaceae; genus Bog-257. The sequence continues at coordinate 852,123 of CAWCEH010000002.1, read as the reverse complement.
TGAGTCCAAGCTGCACGACCGGCGTGGACGACGCTGAGTACGAGATCACCAGCGGCGGCGTCGTTCCCGGCGGCAGACCACGAACGGTGGTCTGCACGATCGCAGTCACCTGGGCCAAGCGCGGTCTGAATGTTGGCCTGCGGCCGGAAAAAGATCTTGATCACGCCGACGCCGCTGACCGACTGCGACTCGATGTGCTCGATGTCGTTGACCGTTATGGTGATGCCGCGCTCGGAGTTGGTGACGATGCGGTCAGCCATGTCCGAGGGCGCAAACCCACCGAAGTTCCACACCACGCTGACGACCGGGATGTTGATGTCGGGGAAGATATCGACGGGCGTGCGAAGGACCACGATCGGCGTCAGGATGATGAGCACCAGCGCCATCACGACGAAGGTATAAGGACGCCGAAGCGCAAGGGCAACAATCCACATCGGTGGGGCAAGACTCCAATCAGGACCAGACCGGCATTGTACTTACTGGCGCCTACGCCCGGCCATAAAAAATCCGATTCGATACGCTACGTATTGGATTCAAATATATGCTACTGTGAGTCATGCCGCAAATGCCTTCTTCCGCTCAAGAACGGTCGCCCGGGAACAAGGACGGCACGAGGCGTCCGCCGGGACGGCCCCGCAGCGAACAGGCGCGCCAAGCCATTCTGCGGAGCACCAGCCGGTTGCTGCAGCGCACTGGTTTTGCAGATCTCTCCATTGAGGCCATCGCGGCCCACGCCGGCGTAGGCAAGGCGACGGTGTATCGCTGGTGGCCCGACAAGGGCGCGCTGGTGGTGGACGCGTTTGCCTCCAGCGCGGAAGACGAATTGCACTTTCCCGACAGCGGTTCGGTCTACAAGGACATGAGCCTGCAGATGAACCAATTTCTGGGGATACTTCGTTCTCGACGCGGCCGCATCGTGGCGGCGGTGATCGCAGGCGGACAGTCCGATCCCGGTCTCATTCAGGCTTTTCGCGAGCGCTTTCTGCGGCCCCGGCGGCAGGAAGCCTATCAGACATTGCGACGAGGAATTGAACGCGGGGAGCTGCCTCATAATCTAGACCTCGATCTGCTGCTCGACATTCTCTACGGCGCAATCTACATGCGGTTTCTCATTCGTCACGACCAACTGAGCGAGGAGTACATCGCGGACGTTTGCCGTGTGGTGCTGAATGGAGCGACGAAGAATGGACAGCACGTGCAGCGGACAAAGAAGCACAAGGCTACTGGAGAGAATGGTGCGACGAGTAGAGGGAGCGTGGTGCCTGGCGCGTAGGGCTGGTCATCCCGATTGACAGGAAGCGGAGTGGAGGGACCTGCGGTGTCAGCGACCTTACGTACGGTAGGCTATGTCTTCTTGGTTTTTCGGGGAGCGGTCCGGTTGGTTTTCTCGGGGGCCAATTTCTCGTGCGTGCCGAATGCCTCACTCATCGCCTGCATCTTCTCGGCGTCCTTGCGCACCCTGGCTGCGTACGCGACAGGATCGACTTTCTTTTTTTTCATGTCCCACAGCATGACACAAATTTAGCTACAGTCAACTAACTTGGTTTTCCCGCCTGGTTTCGCTGGCTTGAAGCCATGCCCCTTCAAAGCGTGAGATCCTGAATGGATAATTCGGCAGACCGCTCGCCCTACCAGACTCCGGTGCGCGATTGACACGCTTGTCTTCCGCTGAGTACGATTCGGGCGCCACCCATGCCTACTAACATTTCCTTCCTATCGCGCGCACTCTTGTCGAAGTCCAACGCGTCTGGAATCCGCCGCGGCATGCTTTGCGTGGTGCTGGCGTTTTCATTGTTGGCCACGGCGACGGCGCCTTCGATCACGCCCGCCGATCCCACCCGCTATCTCAACGACATTAAGTCGCTGGCGGCGCCCGTCATGGAAGGACGCGGCGCTGGAACCAAGGGACTGGAACGTGCTACCAGGTACATCGTGCACCGTTACAGCAGTCTGGGGCTTCAGCCTGCGGGCACGAATGGATACTTGCAGCCGTTTACCGTGACCACTGGCGCGAAATTGAAGTCGGACAACCAGTTCATCGTGGACGAAGGCGGGAAGAAACAGCCGCTGACGTTGAACCAGGATTTCGTGCCGGTCAGTTTTTCCTCGTCAGGTTCGCTGACCGCTCCGGTCGTCTTTGCCGGTTACGGCGCGTCGGCCGATGAATTTGGATACGACGACTACGCCGGGCTGGATGTGAAGGACAAGATCGTGTTAGTGCTGCGCTACGAGCCGGAAGTCTTCGGGGTGAAGAGCGGCCAGCATGGGTTGACGCAACACTCGCAACTGATCACCAAGGCAATCAACGCGCGCAACCACGGCGCCAAGGCGCTGATTGTCGTCAACGGCAAGCTTGCCGACGGGGAAGAGGACCTGCTGATGCGCTTTGGCGGCGTGAGCGGCCCGCAGGACGCCGGCATCATGCTGCTCCAAGTGAAGAACGAAGTCGCCGATAGCTGGTTCAAGGCAGCCGGCAAGTCGCTAACCGACGTTCAGCAGCAGATCAACCACAGCGGCAAGCCGGACTCGTTCGCGTTTCCCGGAACCCTGCAGTTGTCGCTGAAGGTGGATATCGAGGCGACGCACGCGCGCGTCAACAACGTGCTCGCGTACCTGCCGGGCAAGACCGCGGAATATGTCGTTATTGGCGCGCATTACGATCACCTAGGACGCGGAGATTCCAACTCGCTGGCCCCGTCGCAGATCGGGCAGATCCATCCCGGGGCCGACGACAACGCCTCGGGAACAGCTGGCGTGCTGGAGTTGGCTCGCTTGTTTGCTCCGATGAAAGGGCAGCTCGACCGCGGCATTCTGTTCATGTCGTTCTCGGGAGAAGAGCTGGGGCTGCTAGGCTCGGCAGAGTGGGTGAAGAATCCGACGCTGCCGCTCGACAAGTGCGTCGCCATGCTGAACATGGACATGATCGGCCGCATCAAGGACAACAAGGTCTACATCGGGGGCGTGGGAACTGGTTCGACGTTCAAGGCAATTCTAGAGCAGGCGCAGAAGCAGGAACCTGACTTCAAGATCGAGTACTCCGCGGGCGGATATGCCGCCAGCGATCATACCTCGTTCGTGGCGAAGAAAATTCCGGTGCTGTTCTTCTTCTCCGGACTGCACTCGGATTATCACAAGCCCACCGACACGTGGGACAAAATCAATGCACCGTCGGCGGCGCAGTTGCTCAACCTGGTCGGTGACGTTGCATTGCAATTGGCGGATGCGCCGTCGCCGCCAACCTTCATCACCGTTGTGGAAGACAAACCCGTGAGCGGCGGTGGTGGAGGCTATGGGCCGTACTTCGGCTCCATTCCTGACTTCGGCGAGGTGAAGGATGGGGTACGCTTCTCCGACGTAAGGCCAGGATCGCCGGCAGCGAAGGCCGGACTGAAAGCTGGCGACATCCTGGTGCAGTTCGGCGACAAGCCGATCCACAATCTGTACGATTTCACGGATGCGCTGCGCCGCAGTAAGGTGGGGGAAGTGGTGGAGGTGAAAGTGTTGCGCGATGGCCAGCCGATTACCGCCAGCGTGAAGTTGGAGCAGAGAAAGTAGTATCCGAAGAAGGCGGTTTGGGCAAGTTCGGGTAGGCAGTTAATAATGCAAGTCAATCGGAGCGCTCGTTTGATCTTTCCGAATTCTTATAAGAAATTCTCGACCTTGATGGTGCTGCTTCTTGCAGCGTCACTTCCGCTTCGCCCGCAGCAAACCAGCGAAACATCCACCTCGCCATCGTTGTTGGTGCCCGGTGAGGAGAAGCATCTGCGCAACGTCCGCCAGCTCACCTTCGGGGGGCAAAACGCGGAGGCCTACTTCTCCGCCGACAATCGCGTGTTGAGCTTTCAGCATCAGGGCGAAGGCGTTCCGTGCGACCAGATCTACACCATGCCGGTGGACACGCCCGACGGCAAGCCCGCGACTCCGAAGTTGGTGAGCACCGGCAAAGGCCGTACCACGTGCAGTTACATTTTTCCTTCGGGCGATCGCATCCTGTATTCCTCTACCCATGCCGCTAGTCCTGAGTGTCCGCCGAAACCCGACTACTCGAAGGGTTATGTGTGGCCCATCTACGACACCTACAAGATCTACACCGCGAAGCTCGACGGGAGTGATCTCAAGTTGCTGAGCGATGCGCCCGGATACAACGCCGAGTCCACCATCAGTCGTGATGGCAAACACATCGTTTTCACTTCCACGCGCAACGGCGATCTCGACATTTACACCATGAATGCCGACGGCACCCATGTTAAACAGCTAACCCACGAGCTGGGTTACGATGGCGGGCCATTCTGGTCTTATGACGGGAAGAAGATCGTCTATCGCGCCGAACACCCCAAGACTCCGGCCGAGATTGCCGACTACAAGGCGCTCTACGCGCAGGGGCTGATTCGACCGGGCAATCTCGAGATCTGGGTAATGGACGCCGACGGAGAAAACAAGCAGCAGGTAACCCACAACGGCGCTGCCAACTTCGCACCGTTCTTCCATCCCGATGGCAAGCGAATAATCTTTGCTTCCAACCAGGCCGACCCGAAGAGCGGTCGCGACTTCGACCTCTACATCATCAACGTCGACGGAACCGGGCAGCAGCGCATTACGTTTTATCCCGACTTCGACGCATTCCCCATGTTCACCTCCGACGGCAAGCGGCTAGTATGGGCTTCGAACCGTAACGGCAAAGTGCCGCACGAGACGAATATTTTTATTGCAGATTGGGTGGAGTAATGGGCCTGCGCGAGGTTGCTATACTCACGAAATGTCTCGTTTACTCCTGATTCTTACTGCTACGCTGTCCCTCGCCGCTTCCGCCGGAGCCCAAGCCATAACCTGGCAGATCGATCCCAACCATACCGCGGCGCAGTTTTCGGTGCGTCACCTGGGCATATCCACGGTTCGCGGCGCATTCACCAAAGTGAGCGGGAGTGTGACCTACGATCCCGCCAATCGTGGCAAGACAGTCATCGACGTGACCATTGACGCGAATTCCGTGGACACACGCGTGGAAATGCGTGACAACGATCTGCGCAGCCCCAACTTTTTCGATGTCGCCAAGTTTCCGACGCTTACCTTCAAGTCGAAACGCACCGAGGCCAACGGCGCTGGAAAGCTGAAGGTCACCGGCGATCTCACCATTCACGGAGTTACCAAGGAAGTGGTGTTGGACGTCGAGGGACCGTCGGAACCGGTGAAGGACCAGCGAGAGAACTGGCATATGGGGGCGTCCGCTACGACCAAAATCAATCGACAGGATTTCGGGGTCAGCGCAAATAAGGGAATGGTGGGCGACGACGTGCCGATCACGATTGACGTGGAGTTGGTCCACACGCCTCCGCCGGTGAGGTGAGGCTCACGCGTCGTACGACAAACTGCGCGAGAAACAGGATTGTGTCTCATTGAACCAGGCTTACTTCTTCTCCGCCGGTTCCGCGCGGTAGAAGCCGACCCGCTCATACCGCAGGAAGGCCTCGCCACCGCCAAGCGATTGGAGTTCCTCCTTTAGCAGACCTCGCAATTCGTAAAATGTGGTTGCATCGGCGCTTTGCTGTTGCCGCTCTGGCCTACGCAACCGAGAATCGTTGCTCATCCGGTCGCTCGTTTCTTAGATCTGGTAATCCATCTCGATCACCTGTTGCAGCTTGTCGGTGCCGTTGGTGGGAGACGGTTCGCGCCCCTGCAGATGGCGCACTTCGTCCTTCAGCATTCTGACTTCGTTGGCCACCGCGGACAGCGCTTCCGACAGCGGATCGTTGATCAGCTTGGGATCGGTGATGACCACACGCCTGCCTTCGCGGAGAACGATATGGCCGGGCACTCCGACCACGGTCGAATTGTCGGGCACATCGCGCAGCACCACCGAGCCTGCGCCGATGCGGCAATTTTCGCCGACGGTGATGTTGCCCAGTATTTTCGCGCCGGATCCGACCACCACACCATTACCGATGGTGGGGTGCCGTTTACCGTGCTCCTTGCCCGTGCCGCCCAGGGTCACGCCCTGGTACAACGTGACATCGTCGCCGATGATCGTGGTCTCGCCGATGACTACACCCATCCCGTGGTCGATGAACAGACGCCGCCCAATTTGCGCGCCGGGATGGATCTCAATGCCGGTGATCAGGCGTGCGGCCTGCGATAGTGCTCGGGCAGGGAACTGCCAGCCATGATTCCACAGCCAATGGTGGAAGCGGAAACCCCACAGGGCGTGGAGACCCGAGTAGAGCAAGATGACTTCAAACGAGGACTTCGCCGCGGGATCGCGGTCCTTCACAGCGGCGATGTCCTCACGCACCAATGTAAACATTCTTAAACGCCTTCGGCCACCATGGCCACGGACTCGTTGCGAAGCTGCTCGAACAGGAGGCTGCTCAGATAACGCTCGCCAAACGACGGGATGACCACGACGATCAGCTTGCCAGCGTTTTCTTCGCGTCCCGCAACTCGCAGGGCAGCGACCACCGCCGCACCCGACGAGATGCCAACCAGCAGGCCTTCTTCCTTGGGCAGGCGGCGCGCCATTGCCAGAGCCTCCTCGCTCGACACTTGGATGATTTCATCAATGTAGTCGGTGCGCAGAATGCTGGGAACAAAACCTGCGCCAATGCCTTGAATCTTGTGCGGACTTGGCTGGCCGCCGGACAGCACCGGGCTCTCCGTGGGTTCCACTGCGATGACCTTGAACGACGGCTTCTTGGGTTTGATGTATTCGCAAACGCCGGTCAGCGTACCGCCAGTACCGACGCCCGAGATCAGGATGTCGGCTTTACCGTCGGTATCGTTCCAGATCTCCGGACCCGTAGTCTCCAGATGGATCTTGGGATTCGCCGGGTTGTCGAATTGCTGAAGCATGTAACTGTCGGGCGTCTTGGCAACCAGTTCTTCGGCTTTAGCGATGGCGGCCTTCATCCCCTTCGGGCCGGGGGTCAGTACGATGTCGGCGCCAAAGCTCCTTAGCAGAATGCGGCGCTCCAGGCTCATGGTGTCGGGCATGGTAAGGATCAGCTTGTAGCCCTTCACGGCAGCTACGAACGCCAGGGCTATGCCGGTGTTGCCGCTGGTTGGCTCGATCAACACGGTTTTTCCGGGTTGAATTTTCCCCGCGCGCTCGGCTTCGTTGATCATGCTGACGCCGATGCGGTCCTTCACGCTGCTGCATGGGTTCTGGCTTTCCAGCTTGGCGACGACTGTGGCCTTCACGCCGGCAGTTACCTTGTTGAGACGTACCAAAGGAGTGTTTCCGATCAGTTCCGTAACGTCATTCGCAATCTTCATGGCGATCTCCCAAAAGTTTGACCTGAGGCTTATGGATATACGGTTTGATTCAGCAGAGGCGAGCAAAGAATCAGCTAAAGGCAACAACAACAGCGCGAGGTTTGTTGGCTGGCGCCAACCTCGAACTGAAACCGCGTATATGTCTGGTCGCGTAACATAACCTGCCCAATACGGAGGAAAGGTGTATAGCTTACCACTGTTCGGGCCTGAATGCCCGCTCTACGCAAGGTGATCGCTGAGTGCCGCGCTACAGCTCCGCCCTGGCGATTGCGACTGCTGCAATCGCAGCGGTCTCAGCGCGGAGAATGGTGTCGCCAAGCGAGGCGGCAATCCAGTGCGACGTTGCGAAACTCTGCAACTCTTCGGCCGTCCAGCCACCTTCAGGACCAACGGCAAGTGACAGCGAGGTCACATTGTCGCGTGTGCGCAGCTCTTCGCTGAGAGTAACTTCTGATTCGGTTTCTGCCAGAACGATCCGCAAATCGCTATCCGGATGACCGGAGAGCCCTCGACTCAGACTAGAGTCGTCGCTCGGGATGACATCCGTGACATTGGGGTTGGGGAAAATAGCGAGCGCTTCCTTCAGCCTCACTGGATCCGCAATCTCCGGAGGCACCGTGCGGCGGGACTGCTCGGCCGCTTCGCGAGCGATGCGTCGCCAGCGTTCGGCGCGCTTTCCCGCCGCGAGAGCCAGGTGCTTTTCGGTGCGGCGCGCAATCACAGGCAGGATCGTGGTTACGTTTAGTTCAGTGCACTTCTCGATCGCCCACTCCATCCGATCGAACTTAAAGACGGCGAGCAACAAGGTGATGGGTACGGACTCGCAGGCCGCGACTTCTTCGCCGAGCGTGAGTTCCACACGCTCGTCCTGCACGCTGGAAACCGTGGCTTGCCGGACTTGATCGCCACAGGCGACCTCGAACTGCTGCCCGACTCGGGCGCGCAAGGTGCGCGCCAAATGTGCAGCGTGCGCGCCCGTCAAGGCAGCGCGATCGACCGAGAACTCGTCGGCAATCCAGCGTCGTCGCGTCATCGCGTCATCAGCAATAAGATAGTGGCAATGGCCATGGAAGCGTAGACTCCGCCGAACACGCGGTTCTCGCGGGTCAAGTCATCTTCGCTGAAGAGGCGGCTATTCAGCAGGAACTCCAGCGCGGAGACCATGCCTACCAGGACGGCCATCACCAGCCAGCGCTCTTGATGCATTTGAGCACGCAGCAGAAACGGGATGGCGAGCAGCGACAATCCCAAGTAAATAAGCCCGCCGATGCGGGCGCGTTTGCGGCGTTTGGGATCCTGATATCGCAGCAGCACAATGCGCGCCAGCTCGCGCGGCCGGGCCAGGCGCGCGGCCGCCGGCAGTGCGGTCACGACCAACAGGAACCACGCGTAGATGCGGAGGGCTTTGTCCAAGGAGAATCGCTGTTCGCTGTTCGCCTTTCGCTTGTAGCTAGCGGATCGCAAAGTTCAGGGCGCCAATGCTGGCGGCAATCTTTAAACAGTGCGTGCCGCCGCGGCACGGCTCCCCATTCGCCTTGCTGTCAACCGCGGGCTCACGCCCGCGGCTAACGCAAATTCCGCCGCGGCGCGGCTTTGCTCTGTTCCAAAAGCGAAGAGCGAACAGCGATTAGCGAAGAGCGGAACTACTGAAAGATCTCTTTCACCTTATTCAGCAGCGAGCGGCTGACGGGCTTGTTCTCCACCGCGGTCGTACTTTGTAACTCCTGCAACAGTTCGCGTTGCCGCTTGGTGAGCTTCGACGGCGTCTGCACTTTGACTTCGACGTGCAAGTCGCCACGCCCGTGGCCGTTCAGCACCGGCACGCCTTTGTTCTTCACCCTGAACATGGCCCCGGTCTGGGTACCCTCGGGAATTTTCAAGGTGTGTTCGCCATCGAGCGTGGGGACGGAAATCTCGGTGCCCAGCGCAGCCTGCGCAAACGAAATGGGAACTGCGCAATACAGATGCTTGCCTTCACGCTCGAAGAACGCATGCTCCCTGGCGTGCAGCACGATGTAGAGATCGCCGGAAGGTCCGCCGTGAACGCCAGCCTCGCCCTCGCCCGAGTAGAGCATGCGCGCGCCTTCCTCGACGCCCGCAGGAACTTTCACTGTGACGGTGCGCTGGCGCGTGACGCGGCCCTGGCCTCTGCACTGGGTGCAGGGATCGACGATCAGTTTGCCCGAACCCTGGCAAGTACCACAGGTGCGCGATATGGAAAAGAAGCCCTGTTGATAACGCACTTGCCCGCGGCCCGCGCAGGTGGTGCAGTTAATGGGGGCCTTGCCCGGAGCCGCGCCGCTCCCTTTGCACTGGTCGCATTCCTCAAGCCGGCGTACCTGTACTTGCTTGGTGACACCAAACACCGCTTCCTCGAACTCGAGGGTGAGATCTTCGCGCAGATCGGCACCGCGCTGTGCGCGCGAACGCTGGCGTCCGCCCTGTCCGCCGAACATATCGCCAAAATTGAAGAGGTCGCCGAAGATGTCGTGGAAATCGTTGAACACCGTCGTGTCGAATCCGCCATTGCCGCCCGGGCCGCTGGAAACTCCGGCGTGTCCGAAGCGGTCATAGCGTGCGCGCTTCTCGGTGTCGGTGAGAATTGCATAGGCTTCGCTGCACTCCTTGAAGCGCTCCTCGGCCGCGGGATCCTCGGGATTGCGGTCGGGATGGTGTTGCAGAGCGAGCTTGCGGTAGGCGCTCTTGATTTCCTGGTCGTTGGCCGTGCGGCTGACGCCCAGCACTTCGTAGTAATCGCGTTTAACGTTGGTAGCCAGAACTGTTTACCTTCCGAAACTGATTTACTGTTTGGGATGGCGAGCCACGCGCACCATCGCCGGACGCAACAGCCGGTCCTTCAACTTGTAGCCGCGCTGCAACTCATCGAGCACGTGGTTGTCGGCAACTTCTTCAGTGTCCACCATCTGGATGGCCTGGTGCAGATTGGGATCGAACGGTTCGCCCTGCGCGGGCACCGGCTGCACCCCTAACTTCGCCAGCGCGTCATGAAACTGTTTGTCGATAAGCTCGATACCCGCGTGAAAATCCTCCAGCGATGCCGCCTTGGTGTTCAACGCCCGATCCAGACTGTCGAGAATCGGAAGCAACGTCGTCATCGCGCCCGCGAGCGCGTAATCCCTGAACTCCTGCTGCTGTTTGTCGCTGCGTTTGCGAAAGTTTTCAAACTCGGCCTGGATGCGCGCCGCACGATCCAGATAGGCGGCGCGTTCAGCGCGGACACGCTCTAGTTCCGTCGCGGGGTCCTCCACCGCTGCGACTTTGGCTGCGGCTTCAGCGTCCGCCTGAGGCGCGTCGTTTTCTTCTCCGGGCGGGAGTTCGTGATCCAGATTCAACTCCGCCTCAGCGGAGCTTCCATTGTGCTTCTTTGCATGCATAATTATTTCTACGTCGACTCGTTCCAGAGTTGATCGAACAGCCGCGCGATATACGACACCGCAGTCATGGTGTGCTCGTAATCCATGCGGGTCGGGCCAATCACGGCCAGCGAACCCATCACCTCGTCTCCTACGCGCGCCGGCATTCCAATCAGTACGAAGTTACTTAGATGCGGCATGGCATCTTCCAGACCCACAACTACGCGCACCGCCTCTTGGCGGACGTCGAGGTAAGCGGAGAGCAGATCCACAATGCGCTGCTTCTCCTCCAGCGTGGCCAGCAACTGACGCAGGCGCTCGTGGTCCTGCTCGGTGATCACCAGGTTGGCCGCGCCTTCCACGTACACTGCCTGGGCCGCGGCTTCAGTGGCGAGTGCACCCTGCGCGTAGAGCTGCTCCACCGAACGCATCAGGCGATCGTATTCGCTGCGCTCCTGCTGAATCCGTTTGCTGATCTCGTTGCGCAGCGACTCCATCTCCCAACCGCGAAAGTTCTGATTGATGTAGGCCGCCGCAGCTTCCAAATCGGCCACGGACAAGTCTTGGCTCAGCCGCAGCACGCGATCGCGCACCATGCCGATTGCGCATGACCACGACGGCCAGAACCTTCTTATCGGCCATGCGCTGAAAGTAGACATGCTCCAGCGCGTTGTGCTGCCCCGGCCCCGAGCTGACCGTGACGCCCACGCTGTGTGAAATCAGCGACAGCACGTGCGACGTGCGTTCCATGAACTCGGGCACATCCTGCAGACCCTGCAGGCTTCCCTGGATCAAAGTCTCGTCGGCGGGCGACAGCCGCGCTTCTCCGGTCAACTGCTTCACGTAGAAACGATAGGCTTGAGTAGTTGGAACGCGGCCAGCTGAGGTGTGAGGCTGCTCCAGAAAACCAGCGTCGGCAAGATCGGCCATCACGTTGCGAATGGAAGCAGCGCTCAGGCTCTCAGGATTGGCGCGAGCCAAGGTGCGTGAGCCCACTGGCTCTCCCGTGGAGATATAGGACTCCACGATGGCCGTAAGGATTTCGCGTTCTCGTCTGCCGATATTTGCCGGTGCGTCCATGGAGAAGTATGGCGGAAGCTAACCTGCGTTCTTGCAATTATTTACACGGAAGCAGAATACAATTCCGCACTTTTATTCTAGGAAGCAAGCGGGTTGCTGTCAAGATTGGCACTCAACTTAATCGAGTGCCAACTGCTCACATCGTGATTCTTGGGTAGCGACGTCTCTGAATGGGCTGGTTACAGGAGTCCCCCACACAGAATTGAGGTCATTTCCCATTTTGGAAATCGCTTGTCAAGCCCCACATAGGTGACTAAACATCCGTATATCATTGATTGTGAGCATGATATAAAGTTGTTAAATCCTGTCCAAACCTATCAAAACATGCTATAATATGATTAGTAGAGTCGGAAAGGCAAAGACGCCTTGTCCGGCTCTTTTTGTTTGCCCTGCCATTTTGTTCCCTCCGCGCTGAGTTCGTCGCGGAGAGCACAGAATCTCGGGCCCTCGGGCGCGTGCCGAGCTCGCACGCGAATCGAGATTGCCCGGCCCCTCGCCATGCGTTCGAGCTCTCGCGTGGCGCGGAGGCTGGAAAAACAAAACGGACTGGCCCAGCGCCCCCGCCCGACTCTGATCCTTGAAATTTGAATTTCCCTTGCGCAAGGTCTTGGCTGTGCGCAGGCGCAGCAGCAGGGGACATCAGGACCTTGCTCTTTTTGCGCTCAACTCGTGCTGCATTCGGGCGGGTAGAACCGGCCTTCAGAGACGCAGGTCTTAGCCCGGGACTCCTAGTATATTGATTCCCATTTAATATATCAATGACTAGACGACGGAAAGAGTGTCCAGCTTGTACTTCCAGCGAAAAACCACGGGTGTCTCATTGATTTCCTGGAGGTAGAGTTCAATCCGCGACTTCAACTCGTCGGCTGAGGCGACGCGGATGCCGCGCAGCAGAGTCCTGGCCATTTTGCCGAAGAAGGATTCGATCAAGTTGAGCCAGGACCCGTGCTTGGGGGTGAAGGTGAATTCAAAGCGGTTGGGCAGGGTTGCGAGGAAAGCCCGGGTCTGTTTGGAGATATGCGCAGAGTGGTTGTCGAGCACGATACGGATGCGTGCGCCCGCGGGGTAACGTGCGTCGGCCATTTGCAGGAATTCGATGAACTCCGCGCTACGATGCCGTTGGCGAACCAACCCGAGAACCTCGCCTGATACCAAATCGATGCCGGCCAGCAGGGACAGGGTCCCATGCCGGATGTATTCATGGTCTCGCCCTAGGGCGGAGTGCTTTCCTGGTGCTGGCGGCAGGTCTGGGGTGGTATTCTCGATGGCTGGAATACCGGGTTTCTCGTCATAGGAAAGCACGGCGATCAAATCCGAAGGCGGTGCGCCTTTCTCGCGCCAGATTTCCACCTCCCTGTAAACGTGCAGGACCTGTATCATTTTGGCGTCAAACTCAGGATCGCGTCGCTCCAAGTAGTACTGGATCTTGTGCGGATGTACCTGGTTGGCGCTGAGAATCTTGGAAACCGTTCCGCGCCCCAACTTGGCAAGGCTCGGGTGGCCAGCCGTTTGGCAGTGTGTGCGGACATGCTTGGCCAGCAACCTTGTGGTCCACAACTCTTGGGCATAGCCCAGATCCTTCGGCTTCTGGCATGCTAGGGAGACTACCCACGCTCGCGCTTCCGCCGTCAGCGTTGGTCGGCGGCCCCGGCCCGGCAGATCGACCAACGCCTGCGCCATCCCCAAATCCAGGGCCTTGCTCACGCACCGCTCCACCCGCGGTCGGTTCGTGCCTTGGGTTCTAGCGATTTCGGAGACGCTGTCTCCCGCGTGATAGCGCAATAGAATCGCGGCCCGCTGCACCCGGCCGGCCGGTTCGCTTCGCGACTGCGAGAGCGCAGCCAGCATTTTGATCTCGCTGTTGCTCAACTTCAACTGGGCGCGGCGGCTGACGAAGGGCAAGCGACCAACCTCCTCGTAATTTCAACAAGGAGCTTACACCACAACACGCTGTATTGCAATATTATTATGGAATCAATGTACTAGTACTGGCACGTATCGGATACCTTCTTAATCTTGGAAATCTCTAGCGTGCGTCCCTTCTCGGAAGACGTTCGCAGTTCCGCTGATGGCAACTTCCTTGCCGTTGTAACTGAAAAGGGTGTCGTGGTCGCCCTTCAGTCGATAGAGATCGCCGCGTCGCGTCCCGAGGGTGAAGTACCCGTTGACGGAGCTCACGCAACCCACAACCGTCATGGCTCCAGTACTGCCGGCGGGAGCACCGTTTGGGTTGGCCTGACTCGGGGGCGATTGTTGGGCAGGAGTCATCATCGACAACAGCACAAGACAGGGAAGCAGGATCAGGGTTCGCATAGAAACTCCGTATACAGCCCCTGCAGTATATCGCTCTCTGCGCCATCACCGGCGGACATATCGGGCCCGAGCTAAGACTGCCCCTTAGCGACTGTTACTTAAAGCTGTCCTGCAGTGCATCTTCAACGGTGTAATGAATGACCGTCTCATATTCTTCACCGAGGAAGTGTTGCAGCCGGGTGGTGTCCATCGTGTACGAGCCGATCAGGTAGGGCAGGGCGGCCGGCGGAATCGAGGAAATCCTCAGCTTCCACAATAAGCTGAAGGCGGCGCGGCAGGCGGATCGTGTGGGAGCACGCTTGATTCTGGCTTGCGCTATCTCAGCGCATCGTTGAACGGTGATGGTTTCCCCGCGACCGGCGACATTCAAAATTGTGAGCGGCGGATCGTTTGCCGGCCGGTTCAAGAGATGCACCAGCAACCTTGCCATGTCGTCGACGTGCACAAACTGGAAGCGCTTCTCCAGATACTTGTCGCCGCGCGGGAGCAACCAAGGCAAACGCTTGCCCGCAGCTCGCATACGGGCAGCTCGTTTGCTGCTGCCAAGCGGCGTCCCGCGTAGCGCTCCAATCATGTAATTTTGCACGCTGGCGCCCGCGAAGATGTGAGGACGCAACATGTAGGTGTGACAGTCGCCGAGGCTCTCGGCTCGATAGCGAACCACTTCGTCGCATTCACGTTTGTGAATGGCGTACGGCAGAGTGTGGGCACGGAGAGGAGCTTCCTCTTTCACCGGCCCTGCGGTTTCCGGACCATACGCGGCGACACTGCTGGCGAAAATGAACTGCCTGACTTGGCCCCCGGTGCGATTGACTACGCTTACGGCTTCCATGACCCGGGCCGTTCCGGCGACATTGATCTGCCACATCCGTTCTGGGTCGAGAACGCCCGAACGTAGGGGATCCAAAACGAACGCGAGATGAATTACGGACCGTGCGCCAGTTTCTCGCAGCAACTCAATAAGCTGCCAGCAAGAGGGCTCACGGCCTAGATCGGTTTGCTCGAACCTGGCCAGACCGAAACTGCTGGGTGGGTGCGTATCCACGCCCACCACGTGAAAATCGGAAAGTAACGGCAACAGCCGGGCGCCCAGATTTCCAGAAATTCCCGTGACCAGGACAGTTCGATCCGGCGGCATGACTATTTTGGAGGCGCCTCCGAATTGGTTGCCGCAGGAGGTGCGGCATTCGGCGGAGCGGATCCTGAATTCGGCTTGGCTCCAGCAGGTCCTTTTGGCGTAATGATCGTTTGACGGACAGTCTGCGGCTCGTCGGGCCCAAAGTATGCTTCGTTGAGGTCTATGGTCGCCGAGCTCTGGATTTGCTGAATCTTGTCGGTGATCATTTGCCGCTGCAAAGTGGACGAGATGGACGTTCTTGACATCGCTGAGCGGAACCTGGCGAATGGATACCAACTTGTAAATGTAGAGCGAGCCGGGGTCAGAAAATACTTGAGAAACCTCACCAGCTTTCAACTCGAAGACGGACTCCTGCGTCTCGGGCAAGGTACCCGGACGGCGTGCGCCGAGATTGACGTCAGGCGGCGGTGAGGTGAGACCAGCGTGCTCCATCGTTTCTTTCTCCAACTTAACCGGATCCTCACCCGCAACCCAACGCTCCCTGATCTTGTTGGCATAAGCCTTTTCTTCTTCATCGCTGGGCTTGGGCTTCTCGCCGTTGGGGACAATCCTGGGAACCATGATGCGCTGCAGAGTAGCTTCGACGTACTTCTTGGGATTTTGCTTGTAATAGTCTTCGATCTGCTGATCGGGGATCTGCGCGTACTCGTGGACAATGTGCTGGTTCAACGCGTCGGTCAGGATCTGATTCTTGGCAAACTGGAGGATCTCCTGCACGCGGGGATCGTTCTCCAAGCCAAGCTCACGCGCGTTATCCGCGAAGACCAACAGTTTGGCATACTGGCTGGCGAACTTGCGCATCATTTCCGCAGGCATGGGCGGCTTGTCGGGCTGTTGCAATGCCTTGGTCATCTTCTCGAACTGCTCACGCGTCATGCTGCTTACGCAACCGCCAGGGGGCATGGTCGCGCCGGTCTTGGGCTGGCAAACACCTTTCAGAGTGATAACGGGTTGATCCATTGGGACCTTGGCCGTATCGGTTGCGAAACCTGTAGGCGCAGCCGCTTCGGCTGGCGGTGTCGAGGTCTGGGCCTTCGCCGCAGGCGGAGCAGGAGGTTGGTTGGAGCCGGGCTCCTGGCCATGGGCAGCAAGGCTAAGAGCACACGAAAGCGCAAAGACCAGGAAAGTAGAACGTGACATGTAGTGGTGTTCCTCCGGGAATAATACCGCCCCAAGGCGGAGCAGGTGGATAGATACAAAAATACCACACTGAGGCTGACTCTCGTCAGCAGCTTACCAGGGCCGATGGCTCAGAGTTTGCGGATTCAAGCGGAAAGTGAATAATCGAAACTATGGCGGACTCCGTCACCACTGCTGGCATGAGGCGCGAGAAGAAGGCTGTTGCCCTGAACTCCATCTATGCCGCGGTCGCCATCACGGTGTTGAAGTCGATAGTCGGGTTGACCACCGGCAGCTTAGGTATTCTCTCTGAGGCGGCGCACTCTGGCCTCGATCTGGTGGCGGCCGCTATTACGTACTTTTCGGTCCGCGTCTCCGACAAGCCCGCCGATGCCGATCACCAGTACGGCCACGGAAAAATCGAAAGCTTCTCCGCCTTTCTCGAAACTGGTTTGTTGCTGCTGACCTGCGTTTGGATCGTATACGAGGCTTCCAATCGTCTTTTCTTTCATTCCGTCCACATTGAGCCTACGGTTTGGGCGTTCGCCGCCATGGGGATCTCGATCGGGGTGGACTACTGGCGTTCACGCCGCCTGCGACGCATAGCCGACAAATACGACAGCCAGGCCCTGCACGCCGATGCCCTGCACTTCAGTACTGACATCTGGTCCAGTTCGGTCGTCATTCTAGGATTGGCCCTGGTGGTGGCGGGACGACAGTATTCGCACCCCTGGCTGGTGAAGGCTGATTCGATCGCTGCACTCTTCGTGGCTTGCATCGTGGTGTACGTCAGTTGGCGCCTGGCGCGGCAAACCATTGACGCGTTGCTCGACGCCGCTCCCGCCGGCGTGCGCAGCCGGATTATCCAAGAGGTGTACCGGGTGAACGGCGTGCTGGAAGTGGGCCGAGTGCGAATCCGGCGAAGTGGCAGCCGGTATTTTGCCGACGTTTCGGTTGCCATGTCGCGCACTGTGACCTTTCAGAAGTCCGAACAGGTTTCCAACGAAGTTGCGGCCCGCGTTCGCGCCGTTCTTCCCGATGCCGACGTGGTAGTGAACACTGTGTCGCGGGCCAGCCGGCAGGAAAGCCTATTCGACCGCATTCGTGCGGTCGCGACGCGCAACAACCTCAATGTGCATGACATCAGCGTGCAGGACATCGGCGGCAGTTTGCACGTGGAGCAACATGTGGAGCTCGACGAAAAACTCAGCCTGAAAGAGGCGCACGATCGGGTCACCCGTTTGGAAAGCGAGATGAAGGAGGACGTAGGAGAGATATCCAGCATTCTGACCCACATCGAGAGCGAGCCGGCCACCATCGAAACCAGCGATGGACTGGTTCGCGCGCCCGGCTTTGAGGACCGGCTGCAACAGGTGAGGGAAGGATTTCCGGAAGTTGTCGACATGCACGACCTCATGTTCAAACGGGTTGGGGGACGCCTCTATTTGTCGTTGCACTGCACCATGAACGACGATCTGCCGCTTTCGCGCGTGCACGATATCCAGACTACGATGGAAAGCCGATTTCGCCAGGAAGTGCCGGAATTGTTCCGCGTCCTCATTCATCCCGAGCCGCAGACGGACAATCGGCGCTAGAACAGATTGAAGGGGCGCGCCTTAGGTGCGCCGCTGGGCCCCTTGATTTTGTCATCACGAGTGGGCTTCCAGCCCGCGAGGGATCTGCTGTTTTGACGTTTTTTCAGTAGCTCTGAAAGGCGTGCACCACCTCACCCGGATTACTCGTCTGCTTCAATAGCCGGAGGTAGAGGGCTTTGAAAGGGCACGGCTTCAGCGGTGCCGTAGCTCCTTTTCATCATCGTGGCTTTAGCCACTGACGGACTTCTGGGTGAAACGAAGTGCGACTTCCCTCAGGGGCTGAAGCCCAACTTTCCAGACACAGGTAACGGCACGGCTAAAGTCGTACCCCTTCAAATCGTGCGACCCTCATGTGCGGGCCCTTCTTCGATGGCAGCATCCTGCTCATCATGTGCCCCCGCGTCGGGGATAGGGTAGGGATACATCTTGCTGACGACGTTTGTCGGTGCGTGCCGCCGGACGGCAATCATCTCAGCCACGATGGCAACCGCGATCTCCTCCGGCGTGACCGCCCCGATCTCGAGACCCACCGGTGCGTGTACGTCTCTAAACTTGTCGGCCGGAATGCCTTCTTTTTCTAGCTCCTTGTAGATCGAGATGGTCTTGCGACGCGAGCCAATCATGCCCAGATAGCGCGCCCGCGCATTCAGCGCCCAGCGCAGGACCCGCATGTCGTCGCGGTGTCCGCGAGTCACGATGACGATGTATGACGATTCGGGTGGATTCAGTTGCGCCGTCGCCAACTCGAAATCACGGGCAATCACCTCGCGAGCGTCGGGGAAGCGCTCAAGATTGGCGTAAGCCTCGCGGTCATCCACCACGACTACGTCGAAACCGGCAATGGCCGCAACTTTATACAAGTTGTAGGCAACGTGGCCGGCGCCAAAGATGTACAGCAGCGCATGTGGGAGTACCGGTTCGATGAAGATTTCCAGCGTGCCTCCGCAAACCAGGCCAGTGTCGTACTTGGGATTGTTGTTGAGGTTAAAGGTGAGCGAGCGTGGCTTCTCCTCTTCCATCACCTCGCGCGCAACCTGCCAAACCTCGGCTTCCACGCAACCGCCGCCGATTGTGCCCACGATGGAGCCATCGTCCCGCACCAGCATCTTCGCGGTCTGGAATGACGGAATCGAGCCGCGAACGTTGGTAATGGTTGCAACAGCGCCACGGCGTCCCTGGCGGCGAAGCTCAACGATTTGCTCGTAGATGTCCATGGCGGGCAAGTTCAATTATTTCGATGCTTGGCGGCAAAGTCAAAGGGCTGAAGGGGTGGCAGTGGGTCCGCTTCCGGGTTTGCCGACGATACGGGAGTTGGCAGTCGAACGGAACCGAGCTTACAGTTATGAAGGTGAGGCTGAATTTAGCTAATCTGCGAACACAGTGTCCGGAACACCAGCCAGGTCTTTTACCCGATCGCTCGCCCGTTCCCTTTCGCCGACTTCGTCCAACTGAAGATGTTTCGTCTCCGGCGAGAACCAGAGGCTGACAAAGGTCATGACTGAGCCGATCGTCAGGATGACCGCCGGCGATAACCACATGTCCTGCTTTTCAATCGCAGCAATGAAGGGGATCTTGTGGGCCCACCACACGTAAACGCCGAACCACGCTCCCAGCAGCGCTCCCGAGGAGTAGCCGAAGCCCACACCCGCAGCGCGCCGCTGAGTCGGGAAGCGCTCGCACAAATATGCGGGTACCACGCCCCATGCCAGCTTGAGCATCGCCGCCATCACGCATCCGGCGACCGCCATCCACAGGTTCCGCTCGATCGCCGCGTGATAGAGAACGTAAAACACGGGAATCCCGAAGACTACGAGAAAGACGCAGTACCACTGGGTAAGAATCTTCCGTCCGGTTCTGTCCGACAGCCAGCCGTAGAAGTTGTAACCGAGGAAGGCCATGAACAGGGCAAAGCCGTAAATCAGGCTGTAGGTGGTGGTATTGAATCCACGTCCCTTCAACGTGAGAATGTTGGGAAGAAATCCATAGACCGAATAGTCGGTCAAGAATAAGCCGGTCATGAAGAAGAAGACCTGCAGAAACTCCCAGAGTTGCGGAGGTTTGAACAGATTTAGGAACGGGGACTTCTCGATCTTTCCCTCAGCCTTGGTCTTTTCGAATTCAGGCGATTCCTGGAGGTTACTTCGGATGTACAGCGCCAGGAAAACTGGGATGACGCCGGACATGAAGGCGATGCGCCAGCCATACGCCGCCATGGCTTCTTTCGTAGTCAGGAACGAAATGAGTGCGAACACAAGCGAAGCAAATACGTAGCCGAGGGGGAAGCCTGATTGGATGAAACCGCCAATGGCGCCGCGTCGCTTTTGCGGAGCATATTCAATGGCAAAGGTGTGGCCGACTGCGTATTCGCCACCGAAGAAGATGCCCATGCACAACCGGAGTGAGCAAAAAATGACATACGACCAGACACCGATTTGAGCGTAGGTGGGAAGGAATCCTCCCAGCAGTGACATCACGCCCACGCCACCAATCGTCAGGACCAGGAGGAAGCGCCTGCCGATTTTGTCGGCGTAGCGTCCAAAAATCGCCGAACCGATGGGCCTTGAGGCCATGGTAATGGAATAGCTGAACACGATGACGATGTACTGCCAAGCTGCGCTGCCCTTGGGTGAAACGAAAACCTTTACCAGAATTGGTGCCATGACAAGCACCATCGCCATGTCATATGCATCCAGCATGAATCCCAGAAACTGGGAGGCCATCGCCATCTTCGTTTGTTTCGATAATTGCTGTTCGGGCATAAGAACTCCTGCCGCCGAATTAGGCCGCAATGCGGGCTGGATTTTTCTTGATCATGCTCCGGCCAGCTTTTGAACGGCAGCCATGTTTTGAATCAGCAGCGTGGAACCATGAAGTTCCGCAATGTGCTGCTTGCGAAAAGTGGCGAGCGTGCGGGTAACTGTCTCGCGCGACATGCCGATGATTTGCCCGATCTCATCATGGGTCAAGGCCACCTTGATTCCGTGAGCCGTGGCCATCCCGGAATCGTCGTGCGACCAATCCACCATCAAGCGGGCAATGCGCTCGGGTGCTGAAGTCGTTACGAACGAGCGAAGCTGCTGGTACGCGTGTTGGGACTCGCGGCTCAGCTGTAGTGCCGCGTGCATGCCGGCAAGGCCGTGTTCGGTCAGAAACTTAAGAAAGTCGTCGCGTTTAACAAAGTTTAGTTGGCATGGCTGGCCAGTTTCTGCAGTCGTATCGTGCGGGGATCCAGAGACGGTTGCGTTCAAGCCTAAAACCTCCCCAGGCTGAGCAACCTGTAATATTAGCGTCTGACCTTGCCTCGAAGTAGCCGATAATTTCACCCGGCCTTTACAAAGAATGTAAACGCCGCGGCACGCTTGCCCTTCCACGAACAGAGTTGCGCCCGCAGGATATGCAAACGTAAACTTCAGGAGTTGGAAGGCTCCCATTACTGATTTCGGCAAATGACAGAAAAAGCTCTCGGAACACAACTTGCAGGAAAGACAGTCTTCGACCAGTTCCATCCCGTACGGTGAATGCATTGCCACCCTCCCTGTCGGAACCCCATATCGCGCTGAGCAGTCGCAGTGGATGGAAGGAATGTCAACTTTGCTCTGACGCACCGACTGCCACCGGCTCGCGCTTTATCGACGGAGCATACCGGGTTCAACAGGTACAAGTCTGGTCAGAACTGACCACCCAGCAGATTATTATTGCTGCGCTGGTCAGCCCCACTAACCGCGCGGTTTGCGAATCGGAGCGACGACCTGCGTACAGTCCACGCATGTAAAAGGGATTTCCTTTGCGCGCAACAAGCGTCGCCTCCGGGGATGGTCCCTGGATTACGGGCGAACCTGAAAGTGACTATTGCCAGCGAAGTGTCTCAGTTGAGACAGCACCGGGTGAAATTGGCTCCAACCCGGTGCTAGACTTGCTTTGGAAGCGATGGGGCAACCCTGTACTTGGATAACGTTCCCAACGAGTTTGTATGAGGGGCCGCGCACGCGAGTCCGGCGGCACCGGAAATCTATCGCTGTGGAAGTTCTCGCCTTGCTGGAGCACCACATTCCCAGGGTGCGAGCTAACATCGCGGCGTGAATTTCTCCAAGGGCTGCGAACTGCAACCTGTTGCAAATCGCTTTGTATCAGGAGACGGCTTCAGTCGTGCCGTAGGCGGGCTAATAACGACCCGGGCTCAGCCCCTGCAGGGCCGGTTTTTCGGGTCTAAAATCCCGACCTTTGCTGCGCTTAGATCTGCACGACGGAAGGTCATGCCCTGATACAAACCAAATAATCTCCAGGCAGCACGTTTATCTGCTATCTGCCTGCTTGACGAATGAGGAACGGCGCAATGAAAGCAGTTCGCATCCATGAGTTCGGCGGTCCAGAAGTTCTCAAGTACGAGGAGATTCCTGATCCGGAGTTGCGCAAGGATCAGGTACTCGTCCGGGTGCGCGCCTGCGCGCTGAACCACCTCGATCTCTTTGTCCGCAAGGGGCTGCCGGGCGTGAAGTTGCCGCACATCCTCGGCAGCGACATCGCGGGCGAGGTTGTGGAGAGCAGTGAGTACATCACCGACATGAAGCCGGGTACACGCGTGCTGCTGGCGCCCATGGTTTTCTGTAACCATTGCGAGCAGTGCAATAACGGACGCCAAAACTTCTGCCCCCAGTTCAACGTGCTGGGCAACGGTGTGGACGGAGGAAACTGCGAACTGATCGCCGTTCCGCGCGTGAATGTTATCCCGATTCCCGATTCGCTGGGCTTCGTTGAGGCGGCGAGCGTTCCTCTGGTATTCCTCACCGCCTGGCACATGCTTGTCGGGCGTGCTCAGTTGAGGGCAGGGCAGACGGTGCTGGTTTTGGGCGCGGGTTCCGGAGTCGGTTCGGCCGCAATCCAGATTTGCAAGATGCTGTCGGCCGAGGTGATCACCACCGCCGGCGATGAGCAGAAGCTGGCGAAAGCCCGCGAACTCGGCGCCGACCATACCATCGATCATTACAAGCAGAAGATTGCCGACGAGGTGAAGCGCATCACCAATCGTCGCGGCGTGGACATTGTCTTCGAGCACGTTGGCCAGGCCACGTGGAAGGAGAGTTTGAAGTCGCTGAAGAACGGGGGGACGCTGGTGACCTGCGGCGCAACCACCGGCTTCCAGGGCGACCTTGATCTCCGCTTCCTGTTCTCGCGGCAGCTCTCGCTGCTAGGCTCGTACATGGGCGCAATGGGTGAGTTGGACGAGGTCCTGAAGCATGTTTTCGCGGGCAAGCTGAAGCCGGTCGTGGACCGCACCTTCCCGCTAAGTGAGACTCGCGCGGCGCATGAGTACCTGGCCAAGAGCGAACAGTTTGGCAAAGTGGTAGTGACCGCCTAGTCGGGATCATCAATGAGGCTCTCGTGTTTTGAAGGGGCACGGCTTCAGCCGTGCCGTAAATCTGCTGTTGTTATGTTGGCTTTAGCCACCGAGGGACCTCGCTTTTGAGACGAAGTGCGAGTTCCCTCAGGGGCTTTTAAGCCGTGCCCCTTCAAAGCTTGCCGGCTTCAGCTACTGAAACAGAAAGATAGATAATCCAACCTAGTCCAGCAACCGACGACGCAAGTGCCGGGCTGCGTCCTCGGCCGCACGTGAGACATCGAAAGGACTAGGTATAATTGCAATCATGACCACCGAGTACCGTCCTCCACATTTCGAGAATCCCGAGCCTGGCAGTGAGCGGTTCGACAACCTTGTCGGCTCGGAACAGAGTCGCGGCCAGATTCTTCGCGCCACGTTTGGTCAGCAGCAACACGAAGGCGTCCTCATGGCCTCGATGGATGCGGTCGTGAACTGGGTGCGGAAGAATTCGATTTGGCCGATGACCTTTGGCCTCGCCTGCTGCGCCATCGAGATGATGTCGATGGGCGCCTCGCGTTTCGACATCGCCCGCTTTGGCGCTGAGGTCTTTCGCCCCTCGCCGCGTCAGTCGGACCTGATGATCATTGCGGGCCGGGTCTCGCAGAAGATGGCGCCCGTGATCCGCGAACTCTATATGCAGATGCCGGAACCCAAATGGGTCATCTCGATGGGAGCGTGCGCGACCTCGGGTGGCGTCTTCAACAATTACGCTCTGGTGCAGGGCGTTAATCAGTGGATTCCCGTCGATGTTTACGTGCCCGGCTGCCCTCCGCGTCCGGAACAGTTAATTTACGCGATCATGCTGCTCCAGGAGAAGATCAAGAACGAGCGCGGCTCCTTCCGGCGAGCGCTCAATCTGGAACCCGCCTAAGAGTCGCGAAAACGTCGTTTCGACGTATCCGCGAGGCTGAAGAAAGTATCTGAGAACTGTGCCGTCCCTAAAGGGACTCGGATCTATTTATCACTGTACCCAGCACTCCGCCTGCGGTTGCGTGCTGGGCTAAACTATGCCGCTGGATTTTCAGCCGGCAAATCCACTGGCGAATACCACATTCTTGCTTCTCACACGCGACCTAAGCCCGCCGACACGCGCACCTGAATCTCCGCTCCCGGAAATCCATCCAATCCCCTGAGTTCAATTCTGCGGCACCAAGGCAAAGTCCATTCATCATGAAGATCGGAATCACCTGTTATCCGACCTACGGCGGCAGTGGTGTGGTGGCTACGGAACTGGGACTCGAACTGGCTGATCGCGGCCATGAGGTGCATTTCATCTCGTATTCGCAACCGATCCGGCTTCCCAAGACCTACCCTAACATCCACTATCACGAGGTGGAAGTCTCGCGTTATCCGTTGTTCGAGTATCCGCCGTACGATCTGGCGCTGGCTACGCGCATGGCGGAGGTCGCCGAGATTTACGATCTTGACCTACTGCACGTGCACTACGCAATTCCGCATTCCGTTAGTGCCATGCTGGCCCGGCAGATGCTGAGCTGCGATCACGCCCGCCCTCGTCGCACGCTGCCGTACGTGACTACCCTGCATGGCACGGACATCACGCTGGTTGGATCCGATCCGTCGTATCTGCCCATCACGCGCTTCTCCATCGATCAAAGTAACGGCGTCACTACGGTTTCAGAGTATCTGAAGCGGCGGACCCTCGAGGTATTTGCGGTGCAGACGCCGATCCAGGTGATTCCCAACTTCGTCAACTGCGATCTCTATCACCGCACTCCGGAATTGCTGGAGCATCGCGCCGACTACGCCAGCGCTGACGAGAGGATTCTGGTGCACCTGTCGAACTTCCGGCCGGTGAAGAGACTGGGGGACGTGATCGAGATCTTCGATCGGGTGCAGCAAAAGATTCCCTCGCGACTGCTGTTGATCGGCGATGGTCCGGAGCGTTCGAGCGCCGAGTGGCTGGCGGTAAAGAAAGGAATTCACAAGAAGGTGGACTTCCTCGGTAAGCAGGACCGCATTAACGAAAAGCTGGCGGTTGCCGACGTGATGCTGCTTCCGAGTGAACTGGAGTCCTTCGGATTGGCGGCCCTGGAAGCAATGGCCTGCGAAGTTGTACCTATCGCAACCAATGAGGGTGGGCTTCCGGAAGTTGTCGACCACCGAAAGACCGGATTTCTGGCGTCAGTGGGCGACGTGGAAACGATGGCGAACTATGCGATCGAGATTTTGTCCGACGAAAAGAAGCTGAGACAAATGGGTGAGCAAGCTCGCGCCAGTGCGCAAGCGCGATTCTGCGCCAGTAAAATCATTCCCATGTACGAACGGTTCTATCGCGAGGTGCTGGACCGCTCTTCGTAGATCGCGCCCGCTACCGAGCCGCCCAATTCTTCTGCCTCCAGCACCGGAAGCACCAGCCGCACCAGCGTCCCGCGGCCTAGGTGGCTTTCAAGCGTGATCTCCGCCGCGTCTCCGTACACCACCTGGAGGCGCTCCGTAACGTTGACAATTCCAATGCCAGTTCCCGATGAGGCGCTGCTACCGGAGCCGGACATCCCTACTCCATCGTCTTCCACCTCGATGACGACCCGGTGCTCGGCGCAGCGGCTGCGTATGTAGATGCTTCCGCCTTCGACCTTCGAAGCAAAGCCGTGCTTGACGGCATTCTCCACCAGCGGTTGCAGGATCATGCTGGGCACCAGATGGTCGAGCGAGGCAGGTTCCAGTTCCTTGACCACCTTCAGCTTGTCGCGCCCGAAGCGTGCGACTTCGATATCGAGATAATCGTCCAGAAACTCCAGTTCCTCGCGCAACGGGACGAACGAATCTCCCTTGCGCAGCAACCGGCGCAGAATGTTGCCCAGCTTCACGATCATTTCGCGTGCGGAATCCGGATCACGGCGTACCAGCGAAGCGACCGAATTCAGCGTGTTAAACAGGAAGTGCGGATTGATTTGGCTCTGCAAAGCTTCCATGCGCGCCTGAAGTAACAGCCGCTCCTGCTGCTCCAGCTTCATCTCGATGCGGACGTTGTTCAGCACTTTCAACGCGATGGCGACTGCCATCACCGTGCCAGCATAGATAGCCAGATTGATCAGCCAGTTATTTCCATCGAGTGCGAAGATGCGCCGCGGAAAGGCGCGATGCAATTGAATGCGGATGAATTCCAGACCCAGGATAAGGAAAAAGAACGACGTTTGCCAGTCGATGAAGGACTTACGGATGCTGCGCCGGATCCAGTGATAGATGCTGAGATCGAAGAGCGGCGAGAATGACCAGATAGCTTCGCGATCGGGGCCGAGATGGCGTAGAACTCCTGCCAAGGCTCCAGCGAGAATATACATGGGCAACGTGAGCCACTCGCCGAAAATCACCGCGGGCAGAGCGACCAGCGCGCCGCCGGCGATTCCCACCAGACGGCCGCCGATTACGCCCATCAGGATGGCGCCCTCGAACGAAATGTCGGCTGCGTAGAAACTGGGGACCCAGTGGCGGATCAGGACGCCCAGAGCGATGGGAGTGCCGACGATGGCGACAATCTCGATCTTCTCGCTGAGCGTGCGCTCCTCGCGAAACAGGAGAACGCGAAAACGGCGCGCGCGCACAAGCACGCTGCTAATCGCCGCGGCGACGCCGAGGCGGATCAGCAAGGTAACGAGAATAAGGCGATGGTCCATGGTCAGAGGATAGTGGATAGTGGATGGTGGATACCAACGTGGCATCCGCAGTTACACGGTCGCCTGCCCTGTACCTTCCGGATCCTTTTCGAGCTGTTTAATGCGTTTTTCAATCTCTCGTTTTGCATGGCGGCGCGATTCGCGTGGCTTCACGTTCCCAAGCGCTTGCGCAAAATCAAAGTCGAAGTCTGCAATCATCCTCTTTACGGTTGGGGCGTGCCGGGTGAAGATCGTTTGGGACCAGCCCTCGCGGCCGCTTCTGTGAAACGCCCTAGCCGCGAACCAATCGCCCACGATCAGGAAGTTCTCGCCGATGCCTTTTCCTAGCGCGACTTGGCAACTTGTGTCATTCATCTTACGGAGAAAGTCACGAATCAACTTCAGCCTCGTGAGTCTTGCCTCACCTCCGTACTTGTCGAAACTCAGGTCCGGGTCGATGATGATCTTGCACCCCGCATTCTTTGCGTGATTTGTCAGGGCTAGTCGTTCTTCTCGCAGCACACGCCTGTGGTTTTCGCTGCTTCCCTTAGTGCCGTACATCTTAGCCCATACATCTTGATGAATTGGCACGGTAGGTATGTGGAACGAACTCAAACCGGCCAACTGGCGAACCTTCCCATAGCGTTTCATGCTGGCTACTGCCTTGGCATAAGCTGCAATCAACACTGCCCTTTGGTCGATGTTGTCCGCGCATTCATACAGCGGCGGCACATCTCCGACTCGTACAACGCACTCTTCCAAACTCCCATTCGAGAGCCACTTTCGAAATAGCTTCAGACTTTTGTCCGGTAATCGAATGGCCTGGATGCCGTGGAGAAACTCTCCGGGATCACACTTAATAGCTACGGGCACGACTGGCACACGAAGCGCCACCGCATAACCAATCTCTTGCTGCACCCACTTGCTGGCTCCGGATCGCTTCGTCAAGACCGGCAAAAAGACGTGCGAGTGGGCAATGAAGTTCTTGATTTCCTCCGTAAACTTGTCACCCGCGTTTAGATTCTCGTCGTAAAGCGCATCGATTCCTTTCTTCCTTAGGGCCTTGGCGATGCCGCACGCGATCTCCTGATCTTTGCGTGAATAGCTGATGAAAACGCGTGTCTGTGCTACTACAGCCGCTAATCGCGCACGGCCTTCAGGCGAGTCGGGTGCAGTAGATTTGAGCTTTGCGCCCAGCGCACTATCCGTCACTTACGTCCTCCTGTTTCGGTATCCCAGCCAGCGCAGCCAACTCACCCTCTAGCGACTAGCCACTATACTGCTCGCTACCTGTTGCAGCACTTCTTCCGCTCGGGCTGCATCGGGGGCTCCCCCCTGCGCCATGTCGCGATTGCCGCCGCCACGCGTGCCCAGCCGCTGCACAGTTTGCTTCATCAAAGCACCCATGTCATTTGCGAGCCCTGGCGTTTGCCCGAAGACCAGCGATGGTTGCGGACCTCCACAGCTCAGTAGCACGACTGCTTTGCCGCTCCGGGTGAGTTTCTGGGCCAGCATCTTCAGGAAGCCAAGGTCGCGATCGGGAAAGAACCGCACTACCAGCTTGAAATCGCCATGAATTTCCGCCGTTCGCAACAGATTTTCAGCTTGCAACTCCGCGACCTCTTCCAGCAGCCGATGCTGTGCTTTTTGGGCTGACTTGATCTCTTCGAGAGACTTGCGGACTTGCCGAGGAACCTCCCAGATATGCGTCGAAAACACGGCGGCGGCCTCGGTTAGCGTCTCAAAATCATGGCGCGAGGTGCGAACGGCGCGCAGGCCGCAAACAAACTCGACGCGCACGCCCTGCTTCACTTTCTCGGTCTTGCGCAGCAGGATCGCCCCAATCTGTCCTGTGCTGCGCACGTGAGTTCCACCGCAGGCATTCAGGTCGAAGTCGCGCACCTCGATCAGGCGGAGATGGTCGCGCTCCGTAGCGGGTATCTTGCGGACGCCCATGGCGCGTGCCTCCTCGGCTGTGGCGAAACGAATCTCAACCGGACGATCTTCGGTAATTACTTCATTGGCCAGCTTCTCGGCCGAACCCAATTGCTTCGCAGTTATCGCGTCGGCGGCGAGATCGATGGTGCAGCTCTCCTCGCCCATGTGGAACGAGACGGTAGGGAATCGGTAGAGCTTTTCGAAAGCGGCTGACAGCACGTGCTGTCCGGAGTGCTGCTGCATGTGATCGCGACGGCGATCGGCATCGATGGTACCGCGCACGGCTTCCCCACGCCTGAGACCTTCTGCGGTACCTTCAATAATGTGGAGCACGTCCCCTGTTTGTTCGTTTTCCGTTACTTCCTTCACGCGAACTCGGTCGGTGCCTGATAGGTCCAGCCAGCCGGTATCGAAGACCTGGCCGCCACTCTCGGGATAAAACGCCGAGCGGTTGAGAGTGACCGCCAAGTACCCAGCGGCGTGAGTCACTGCTACCACGCGAGCTTCGAATTCAGTGAGAAAGGAGTCCGTGTAGTAGAGACGCTCGGTCAAGGCATTCCTCCAACACAGCGATCAATATAAGTTAACGCCTTTTCGTCCTGGAGGATTTCTTTCCGCTCTTGGTGGCCTTGGATGGGCTCGCCGTCGCTTTCTTGGCGACTAAGGTCTTCCTCGAACTCGCCTTCGCGCCCGTTGCCGCACCCTTCTTTGCCTGCTCGCCCGCCAGAGGGAGGTCCTTCATCTCGGCAGCGCGCCACAGGTACCAAGACGCGACACTGCGATACGGACGCCAACGCTCGCCATAAGCCAGCAGCTCTTTCGGCTTGGGCAACTCGGCGAGCGCGTGCATTTTGGCGAAGCCCTTGCGGATGCCATAGTCATCCACGGCCAGCACATCAGGACGCGCCAGGCGAAAGAGCAGCAGCATCTCCACCGTCCAGCGGCCGACGCCACGCACGGTGTCGAGTCGCTCAATCAACTCGTCATCGCTCATGCGATGGGCTTGCTTGACAGTCGGCACGGTGCCGTCGAGTGTCTTGGACGCGAGATCGCGAATCGCCAGCATCTTGGCGCGCGATAATCCCGCGGAGCGCAGCAATTCTTCCGGCGCTGCCAGAATTTGTTCCGGCGACGGAAAGCTGGCGACCAACCCGCGCCGCGTCCGGATGCGCCCGCTGTTTTCGGGGAACAACGCCTTCACCCGCGACGTGATGGTAGCTGCCACTCTTCCATTGAGCTGCTGGTAGATGATGGACTCCAGCAGCGCCTCGAAGATGCTTTGCTCGCTCTCCGGGTGCAAAGTGAACGGAGCGGAGCGGGCGATGATGCGGGCCAGCTTGCGGTCAACCCGCGAGAGATGTTCCAGGGCGGCAGTATGGTCAAGTTTCTTGGGCATGATGCACCAAGTCAGTAGCCAGTAGTCAGTAGTCAGTAGTCAGTAGAGAGCATCTCTTTATTGCTGTCATCCTGAGCGTAGCACGAGTCCGCCGAGGCGGGCTCGTGCGTAGTCGAAGGACCTGCGGTTTGCCGGCGCCATTACACTGGCCCGACGACCCGCAGATACTTCGACTACGCACCCCCCGACCCGCAAAAGAAGCGGGCCGGAAATTCTTCGCGGGTGCTCCGCTCAGGATGACAATCTGAAACCAAACCTCTAGCCCCTAGTCCCTAGTCCCTACCCCCTAGCCACTAACTTCCCCCTCCAGCGCCGACAGCGTCTCCTCGTCCACGTCCCACTTCTTCAGGATGCGAAAGATAACCCGACTGCTGAAGCCCGCGCGCATCAATGTGCGAAACACCCGCGCTGCCGGCTTCTGGCCCTCGGGCTTCACTATGCGCTTGCGTTGCAAGAACTCGCGCGCCAGTTGCTCCTCGTTGACGCCGCCGTAGGCGGCGCCGACCACGCTATCGATGATGTCGCCGTGCACTCCTTTGATCTTGAGGTCCTGGATGACGCGCAGTCGCCCGAACTTTTCGTTCTCCTTACGAAAGCGCGAATAGTTTTCGGCGTAGCTGGTGTCGTTGAGATATTTCTGTTCCTTCAGGCGGGCGACTACCATTTCGACCAGCAGTTCGCTGTGCTCCTGGTCCTTCACCCGGTTGCGCATCAACCGCTTGATCTCGGCCACCGTGCGCATCTGCCTCGCCAACGCGCCGATGGCGTATTCGTAGAGCGACTCCCCGTCGTATGTTTTGCGCGCTCGCTTGAAGGGCATGGAGAGATTATAGGCGGCCGGGTTGAGAGTAGGTCCGAGGAATGGGCGGTTCTCCACCCAATCCGGGCGCCCCATCCTTTCGCCTCTTCTGCGGAAAGGTGGGAACAGGTCTGTCTTGACTCTGGACACAATGGGACTACACTCTGGAGTTCCCCACGGCGATGTCGCTCTCGCACAAGGTCGCCTCGTTAACTGCACTGCTGGCGCTGTTGACGCTCAGCGGAGCCAGTGCGCCGTCGGGTGTGAGTCCGGCAAAATCCGTGCCGCAGGTCACACTCTGGGCGTGGGAGCGTCCGGAAGACCTAAGATTTCTTACCTCCCGCAATGTGGGAGTAGCCTTCCTGGCCGGTTCGGTGTACCTGGATCAGCAGCCGGTCGTGCGCCCGCGGCTGCAGCCTTTGCGCGTGGGTGAGCACACGCCGCTCACGGCTG
Organism: uncultured Acidobacteriaceae bacterium; assembly: GCA_963794545.1. GTDB lineage: Bacteria > Acidobacteriota > Terriglobia > Terriglobales > Acidobacteriaceae > Bog-257. The sequence goes on along the minus strand of CAWCEH010000002.1, from coordinate 820,661 downwards.
TCGTCCGGTTGGAGATCACCAAGACCACCCCCGCCATTTTCTCCGACGACTATCGCAACCGACTGGCAGAGCAAATCGTGCGGCTGGCCGCCGCTCCGCAGGTTTCCGCGCTCCAGATCGACTTCGACGCTACGCGTTCGCAACATGGCTTTTATCGCTCGCTGATCGGCGATGTGCGCGGGCGGCTGCCTATCTCCATGCGGCTCTCGATCACCGCACTGGGCTCGTGGTGCATGGGCGACGACTGGCTGGGCGGGCTGCCCATCGCCGAGGCCGTGCCCATGCTGTTCCGTATGGGGCCGGACCGCGCAGCTGTCGTGCAATCGTTGGCTTCGGGCGAGGACTTTCGCGAGCCGCTGTGCCGCGGCAGCGTGGGCGTCTCGACCGACGAGCTCTGGCCTGCGTTGCTGCTGGGCCGGCATGTGTACATCTTTCATCCCCGAGCCTGGGACCAGGAAAGCTTTGCGGCTGTCGAGCGGAGGTTAGAGCCATGAAACCTATGTCGCGCATCGTGCTGGGACTGTCGCTCCTCTGCATGTTGCTGGTTCCGCCCAACACCTTCTCCTGTGGCAATTGGATCGAGACGACGTTTGTGCTGAAGAGCGGGCCGGACAGGCCGGCGGACGGGTTCTTTGCGGGCAAGCTCGGCATCCTGTGGCCCAAATTCGAGCGGCGCTACTTGGTCATTGCTTATCGTTACCTGGACCAAAAGCCACTCACCGCCGAGGAACGCAAGAGCCTGGACAATGCTGCCGGGCCTCATGTCACTCCACCTGGCGCGCCGTACGACCCCGATCCTCCCGTAACGGCGTGGCTGAAGGCGCGCAGCCTCGTGCTGGGACTGAAGACGGTAGAAAGCATCGAAATCCAGCGCTACAAGGTGAACGGCTTCGCGCAGTATCCCAATTGCGGCGACGATGCGTTTATCAACGCCGCCAGCACGGCGATGAGCCGCTCGCAGACGTTTGGTATCGCCGCGCCGCCGATGCGCGAGTGGGTTGCGGGACAGGACGCGGTCTTCCAGAACTGCGGCAGCGCTGCGGACCTTCAGTATTACGGTCCGGACCAGAAGCGGCCGCCCACACCGCAGCACCTGCCCCCGCCGGCGACTCTGAACCATGCGCTGCTCAAGTTCGACCGGCAGTATCAGGTAGCCGCGGCCAATTTCTATGGCGGCGACTTCGATACGGCAGCCAGCGACCTGGAGCAAATCGCGCGTGACCCGGATTCACCATGGCACAAGCTGGCGCCGTATCTGGTGGCGAGATGCTATATCCGCAAGGCGACGGTCGAAGTGACGGGCGAGGAACCGTTTTTGCCGGAGCCCATGCATACCGCGGAAGAACGCTTGCAGGCCATCCTGGCCGACAAGTCGCTGGCCAGCATTCATCCGGCAGCGCAGAGTCTACTCGACTACGTGGAAGCGCGCCTGCATCCCGACCAGAGGCTGCACGCGATTGCTACCCAGCTTACGTCCGGGACGGGGCAGAACTTTGACCGCGAGCTTTTCAATTACACCTTCCTGCTCGATCACAAGCTGCAAGACCTTTCTGGCAGCGCGGAAGTCAAGCAGGCGATTCAGTCCTATCGCGGACAGGTTGACATCTACGAAGTCAGCGACGACATGCGAGTGGATGGGTGGCGAGAGGACGCGAACAGGTCACGCAGCTTCGATGACCTGACTGACTGGGTGCTCACGTTTCAGCTTGGCGGCGCGCTGACCGAACAGTACCGGTTCGAGCGCTGGCAGGCAACAAAATCTACGCCGTGGCTGCTGAGCGCGCTGGTGTCGATGCACGCCGGCGATCCGCATGGGGACGAGGTGGAGCGAGCCGCGGCGACGATTGGCGCTGACTCTCCCGCATACGACACGGCGCTGTACCACCGAGTGCGTTTGCTGCAGGAGGCAAACAAGAACGAGCAGGCGCGCAAGCTGCTGGACGCGAACTGGGCGCGCATCGAGAAAGATACGCCGTCGGACCGGAATGCCTTCCTGGCGCAGCGGTTCGCCGTGGCCACCAGCTTCCAGGAGTTCCTGCACTTTGCCCCGCGCACGCCGGTCGTGCTGGAGGACAACATCGGCAAGTATTCGTACACCTGTATGAACGGAAGCTGCAATGCTTTTAAGGGACAGGTGATCACACCGCCGCCACAACGGCTGGAACTAGATTCGGTGCAAATCTTCAACCAGCGGCTGCCGTTATCCACGCTAGTGAAAGCAGCCAACGGGACAACGCTGCCCGCGGACCTGCGCGACGAACTGGCGGCGCGGACGTGGTTGCGGGCGGCGCTTCTCGACGACACAGCCGCGGTTCGCGAGATGGAGCCGACGGTGTTGGCAAAGTATCCCGAGATGGGCGGCTACATCGAGCAGTACGACCACGCCGATTCGCCGCAGGCGCGACGCTTCGCACTAGTGTTCATGGTGATGCACTTCTCCGGCATGCAGCCTTTCGTTAACGCGGGTCCGATGGGCTCGGTGATCAAGCCGGGAATTTGGACTTATAGCTGGTGGTGCTCTGACGTTGGCGCAGACCCGGAGCACAGGACTTATCAGAGCTCGATGTTTTCGGCCGCCGTATCGGGAGTGCCAACGAAATCCGAAGGTACCGTCCCTCCCTCGCCATCATGGTTGACAGCGGCAGAAAACGAACGCGCCCTGCAGGAGTGGGACAAGCTGTCGAAGATTGGCGCTGCGCCGATGTATTTCGCTCCGGTGGTGCTGGACTGGGCCAAGGCGCATCCCAACGACCCACGCGTGCCGGAGGCGCTGCATTACTTCGTGCGCGCCAGCCGATATGGGGGCGTGGACAAGTCCATTGGTCCGTACAGCCGGCAGGCATTCGATCTGCTGCACAAGAAGTATCCCGCATCGGAGTGGACGAAGAAGACGCCGTACTGGTACGGTTGAGAGAGCGTGTCCCGCGCGACCGCTCGAGATTTTGAGAATCCAGCGGGTGCCACACTCAAGCCTCCTTTGCTTGAGTGGGTTCTTTTGCTTGTAGTGTATGGAAGCCCGCACGATGCCCATCCTTTCGCTTCTTTTGCGAAAGGGTGAGAACTAAAAACTGTGGAGTACCCCCGTCTCAATTCCTTCCCGCCAACGCGCCAGCGATAATAAAGGCGCCTCCACTCATCGCCAGGGCGACGAACATACTGACCCACTCGTTCCCATTATGCAGAGCTCCCGCGACTCTGGGGGCGTGCAAAACCACCACCCACAGAAAGAACATCGTTCCCAGTAGAGTCCCTGATTTCATTGAGTATTTCGCGGACACTTATCAGAACATCAGCCCTGCGCTCGCGAAACAAGCAGATTGATAGCAACTGGTCTGGTGCGGCACTCCCATCCTTAGCGCCAAAGCCAGGCGCGAGGGATGGGGCACTCCGCAGATGCAGCTTTCAATCGTGCTGCAATGCCGCTTGTTGGCGCTGCAGCATTTTCAGAACTTTTTCGCCTGTCTTGGGAGAGGGTGTGAACAATCATTCACAGTTATTCACGCCAGCATTTAACTGCCCAACGAAACCTCCAGCGACGCCTTCAGCAGCAGGACCTTAGGATGGGCGCCCGCCCTCCCACGCGAACAAAAAACTGTGGCCTATCATGCTCTTGCTTCATCAAGACAAGAACTGGTCTGGTGCGTCGTGCCCGCTGCTTCCCGCCAAGACCCCGCGCGAAGGATCGGGCATCCAGCGGACTCACCGGCTTTTCTCAAACCCCCATGGTCTGGAGTTATAATCCGCCCAAGGGCCCGAGATGTGAGGGACAGATGAAACTCAGCGAAGCGATTCTATTGGGCAGTACGGTCCTGGCGCCCCAGGCCGGAAAGCAGTATTCCTCGGAGACGAAAGCAGGCTGTGCTCTCGGCATGGCCGCCATCGCTAACGGATGCACCTTTCGCCCCATCACCCAGTTTGACGAACGTGACCGGCGCACCCTGGGTACCGAAGGCGTGTGGGGAACTTGGGTGATCACGATGGTAAGGCGCCCCTGTAAGTGCTGGCGCATAGTGGTGCCGCGCGAGATGCGTATCAAAGACATCATCGCCCACATTTTCGACTACCACGTCATGGTCAAAAAGAATTGGACGTTGGAGCAACTGGTGGAGTGGGTGAAAACCGTAGAACCGGACGACACTACCCCGCAGGCTACTGTGGTCAGGTTTCAACCTGGCGATGCCATCGTTCGGCGGCAGCCCTTGCCCGAGCGACAAGTCCAGCCCTCGTGGCGGGAGGCAGAGGAGTGGCAGTCGGTCCGCGAAGCTTTCGCAGCCAGGTATGACGCCGGACGAAAACGTGGCCCAGCGATACCCCGTAACTGGCACCGCGATCAGGTGTCGTAGATCGCGTTCTCGCCGGCGGTCACGGCCACATTCCTATCTCGGGATTGGTCGTGTAGTCGCGTGTTCCGAACTTCTGTTGGTCGGGAGGACTGAACACACGACACTTCGCGAACGAGATAACACGCAGCGGGCAGCCAGTCTGGCTTCGCTTATGTTCTGTATTATCAGGCAGCTTTCCAATCATCGCACTACGTCTGCGTCGCGGGCCACAGTTTGTTCCATCCGGTGAACGCCAAATGGAAAACCAGGTTTGTGGGCACCATCAGCGACAGGTAGACGATCGGGACCATATAGACGTTGGTACCCGGAAAGCAATACCGCGCCACATACAGCACGACAATGACGCTGCGCATGCTGGTAGTGGTCGCCAAAACCTTTCGTGACTCGCGGTCGGGCCCGCCGATCAGCCAGCCGATCAACATGGACATAAGCAGTAACAGGGCCATCGCTGCGATCGCCCCTCCCCCGCGGATTTCATCAAAGGCCTGACGGCGTACCAGGCGCGTCTCCCACATAAGGAAGACGAAGACCACCGAGGCCAGAAGGCCCAATGGCAGCACCAGCCTAGGGGCAATTTTCGGCGCGCGGCGCGCGGCCAACACACCAACGGCCAGTGGCAGGGCGATGTACATTGCAACATTGGTGACCAGGACAAGGACTGGCTGGTGGTTGCGCTGCACCATCTCCGGCATCACTTGGATAGCCAGGGGGGTCATTGCGATGCTCATCACCGAGAGCACGAAGGTCATGGCGGCGGCGAAGGCCAACCGTGTCTTGGCCTTTCGTGTGAACTGCAAGGCGATCGGCGTTCCCGGGATCGCGGCCAGCAGCATGATGCCAATTCTTGCCTCGGGAGCCAGCGGGAAGATACGAACCAGCAGAAAACCAACGGCTGGGATCAGGAGACAATTTGCCAGTAGGGTGCGCATGAACAGGGCGCGGTTGCGCAGGATACCGAGCAACTCGCCGCCGCTGACACGCAGCCCGATGGACAACATCACGACCGCAACGAAGAAGTTGAGCAACGGCAAGGGCCGGATCAGCACGTCTTCCTCCGCGCAAGAAGCTCAGCTGCCTGATGACCTCTAGAGATGTCACCGTATCGTACGAACCGCGCGACGCGTAACACCCTTACACGTCCATGATCGCCTTCACCTTGCCCGACTTGATGGCCTTGACCAGGCGATCATGGTCCTGCTCGGTCTGGTCGCCGTAGGCTTCGGCCCAGGTCGCCAGCGCCCTGTCCAGCACCGGAGAACCTCCGCAATAACCGGCGATGGCGGCCGCGTCGCCGGCGCGGGCGTGGGCGCGGGCCAGCAGCGTTCCGCAGGCCCAGGCATAGAAGTTGAACGAGTCGCCTGTCAACCACTCCACCGGGATTGAGGCCTTCATGTTTTTCATCTGCCGCACGAAGTAGGGGCGCTTATCAACCCTCGTGATCCCCAGCATGATGTCGCTGGAAGCCTGTAATGCCCGTTGACCGACTACCACACGCTTGCCCTCGTGCTCCCTATACATCTCGGGCAGCGGCGGAACATAGGGTGCGTGTGCCGGGGATACGCATTCTTTGATTTGCAGAAACAGCGGATCGTCATCGCCATTGCCGAACAGCAATGCCAGGTAGGCCCGCGTCCCCACGCTGCCCACGCCGACGATGCGGTGGGCAACGTCAACCACATGGTAGCGGCTGAGCATGTAGCGGCGTTCGAGCGGCAGGGACTCGGCGTATTCGTTGAGCCCGTCAATGATCTTCTCGCGGGTCGCGTCATCTACGTGGGTGAGCACCGGAGGGTCTTCGCGTAAGCGCCAGCCACCCGAGACCCCGCGCTCCGAGATCTTGGTCAGGAGGGTGGCGTTAGTTTGCTGCCTGGCCTTGGCCACACACTTGGCAATCACCGCACTCGACTTGGCATCCATGTGCATCAAGGGATTCTTGCGGTCGGGATAGGCGTGCAGATACCAGACATCGAGCACGCTCATGTTCTGTAATCGTGTGGCATTGAAGCGATAGCCTTCGACCGCGCGCATGACCGCATCGGAGCGTTCCTTCTTGTTCAGTCCGTTCTCGCGGCCGGCCACGTTGACGCTGGCCACCAGTCGCTTCAAGTCCCATTCCCAGGGACCGATCGTGACCTCATCGAAATCGTTCAAGTCGAAGATGACGTCGCGCTGCGGCGTACCGTAGAGCCCGAAGTTGTTGATGTGCGCGTCGCCGCACATGATCACGTGGACGCCGGAGATTGGGGTCTTGGAAAGGTCCCACGCCATGACGCAGGCGGCGCCACGCAGGAACGCAAACGGCGAAGCTGCCATCCGTCCCATGCGCAGCGGGACCAGTTGTTCCTGGCGTCCGACATTGCTCACCGCCAGCAGGTCGAGCGGGTCAGGGCGGTTGGCGACTGGTTTTGTGTCGGCGTGCCTCTCCCGCGGCGCACGTGCGCGCAGTCCTTTGCCGATGTTTCGCCGCTGCTCCCAGGTATTGTTGGCGTTCCGCAAATCAAACTTGCCCGCTCTATCGCCTGGTGCTCGCACCCCTTCAACGCCGTATTCCCTGCTCGTCGCAGCTGTTGTCGTTGTGCGCACGAACTTGGACGAAGTGGTTTTTTCTGGGATCGATTTCTTTGCAACCGATTTTGGGCGTGGACTCATAGGTCGACCTTTCTATCTCCAACTGGCCATGGGGAGTACTACACCGCGAGCATCCGCGGACTGAATTGGGAGGACTAGAAATATTAACGTACCATGACAGGTTCGGAACAGGGCGTCGCCAGGAGATAGAGCAAATGGTCGAGCAAAATTGTCGGCTGGCAGAGCGTTTCGCTCTCGGACTTCGCCGGGCAGTCTACGCTATTCTTGACGACGTAGTATTGAAATTTCTGGTAACGTTGCGTCGAGCGGCATCGCTAACCGGTGCGCGGGAACAAATCCTGGTCATGGAGGACTGGTGACGTCACTGGGATTCAAGATCGATAGACAGTGCCCCAAGTGCTACACCGACAGAACCCTGCTGGATACCAGCTTTGCACTTCCGGGACATGTCGACCCACGGCCAAAACAAGACAGCGCCGAGTGTATTAATCTGACCAGCGCGTTGCCGGTTCGCGTAGTTCTCTGTCCGCGCTGTCATTATTTGGAGCTGTATCACGATGTTGGGTAAGCCCAAGAAAACGCACGCTTAATCGGGGAATGAGTAGCGTATGATCACGGCGTCTTAAGACTTCCCGTGAGGGCAGGCCGACTGCCCCATGCTTTCGTCAAGAGCGCGCGAGAGGATGATGCTTTCTATAAGAGATCAAGCGAACGGCGGCTTAGTCGGTGGCCAGAATTTCCGGCTGCCTTCGACGGGGCTCATGAGACCGATGGTGTTGCCGTAGGGGTCGTCGATGATCGCGTACCGAGCACCCCAAAACGTGTCATAGGGAGGTTGGTGACCTCTGTAGCTGGTCGCGACGAGATCGGCGTAGAACCCATCGACGCGCTCTGACGCGCGCTCTCGGGAAGCGACCGCAAATCCGATCACCGTGCTGCCGCCGTCGGTCGATCTGTTCCACCACTGCCTGACGAAGTCTGGGCTGTCAAATTCGACCAGGATTCCGTTCGGCAATTTCAAAGCGACGTGAGCCGCGCCCGCTTCGGCGTTGATCGCGCGGCCGAAGAAGCGATAAAAGCGACGGTGGCGTCCATGTCCCGAACGATCCGGTTTAGCTGATTGAGTCTTGGCTGATCTTGTGTCATTGGGCCTTCCACCTCGACCCAAGTTGTCAGCGACTTGGCCGCGCCGGTCGTCCAGCTTGAATTAGACCGCGGCCCCAAAAAACTACGTGTGGTCATGACTAATGCAGGCTCAGCGCCGCATTGGATCACTTTTCTGCCAGCTCAAATACAGGATAATTTTCGGCGATGCTCGCAAAGAGCTGTACGGCTGAACCCGCTGGGACTGGGAAGTAGCGTTGCACGGTGGTCTTGAAGCTGTCCAGATAAGTCTTCAACAGTGCGGGCTTCTCTGCGCTGGCAACGGGTCGCAGGCGAAAGTTTTCTCGAAAGCGTCCCTTCTTCAGTGTAACCTCGCCGGCTGCTTCAGCGTTCCGCACCCACTGGGTTCGACCGCGAGGCGCAACGAGAAACCGCTTGCCGCCAATCTCCAAGAGATTAATCGGCGAGGAGTACAGCTTTCCGCTTTTGCGCCCTCGGACCTGGAGCAGGTAATTGTGTTTCATTCCCAAGCCGAGGCCGACCAGAAATCCGAAGAACCGGTTAAACGCGCGTTCCATCGCGGTTGGTTGCTGAAAGACGGGCGGGTTGGAATTGGTCGCCATGGTTCTATTCTAAGCAGCTTCCGGCACAGCCGTTGCGGTATAGTTTCCACGCTGGCCGGACCTTGGTCCGCAGCTCATGCAGGAGGTTGGATGCGACGACTGCGTTTCTGGTGCACAGGTCTCTCACTGCTGGCCGCACTGGCCTGCATCGTCGTATCGCTTGCTGGCCGGGTAAGTGCGCAGGGGCCCGAGAATGCCGCGATATTTCATTTGGCATTTCCCCTGAAATCCGACCTCCCCAATATGGATCAGCATCTCACCTCGGCAACCGCCAAGGTCGATTCCGTCTTCGATCATTCGATGTTGGATTCAACTACTGGGCGTTATGTGGTCTATGGGTGCGACAAAACGGTTGTCGCTTTCACGGGAACGACAGCTCAGTATGGGCCGGGAATCCCCATCCTCGGCATCGGCTGCAATGCAGGGTACAAAGTCCTCAACGTTCAGACTCCGCCGCCCATCTCACTGGCGCCCGATATGAATTACTGGGGCTGGGGAGGCCCGAACTACCTGTATTACGACGGCCATCCCGGAATTGACTTCAAGGCTGCGATGGATACTCAAGTCTATGCCGTGGCCAACGGTACCATACACTATCCCACCAGGATGGTGGGCCTGGGATATCCGGCTCCGGCGTATCACGTCCTCGAGATTGTGCCTGACCACGCGCCCATTATTCCTTCGGCGTATCTCGTCTACTACCTGCACCTGGACACGTATGTTGGGCAAACCAAGATACCGGTGTCCGATCCCGACCCGTTGCCCGGATGTTCAGCGACGGTGTATTTGCCGCTCGATGAAGGTACGCATGTGCAGGCAGGATGCCTGGTGGCGCTATCGGGCAAGGCAGCTCCGCCGATTTACCACTACCAGCCACACCTGCACCTGGAAGTACACAAAGTTGTGCCGAGCACGACCGTGTTCACCCGGTTTGGAGCGAGGACAGCCGACGTGTGCATCGATGGCATCGTTGGACCGGGCTTCGACTGTGTTCCAGTAGATCTCTACGGCTGGACAGGAGGAACGACTACCTGTGATCCTCAGACCGGGCTGGCGACTTCAGGCGACCCTTACTACTGCCTGACGGGAATCGCAAGCGTACCGCTCTGGGAGTGATGGTTTCGCAACCGCCGGTTTCCGGAAAAGGGAATAGCACAATGCCGGGATGCGGAGTACACTTTCGCCGGGAGTAGTTCGCGTGTCTCCTCGTGCCGTAATGTCCAGGAGAGATCAAAGAACCCGCCTTCATTTCCGGCAGCTCACATTTGGATTCGACTTGGTGCAAGTGTGGGTCGCATTCCGTTACTTTATTTGCAACTCACCGCCGCTCCGCCCTGGATCGGAAGTGGCTCTTCGCTCCACAACACTCTGCTCAGGAGAGACTGTAATGAGGTTACGTATTCTTCGCTATGCCTTCGTGCTCTGCTTGTTGAGTAGCTTTTGTGCTTTCGCCCAACAGGTAGCACCCGATGCAACTCCGGTTGGCCCACTTCCAACAGCTTCTGGCGAATATGACCTTGGGGCGCAGATTGACAATCTCGTGCTGCCCGGCTGCCAGCCCAGCTCGGGATATGACTGCAAGGTTGATGTCCGCGCGCACGTGTATTACCCGCAAACACTCAGTGGCACTTATCCGGTGATAATTTTCCTGCACGGCAACCATGGAACATGCGGCACTCCTGATCCGGGCCTGCCGGGCGATCCCCGGAACGATAACAGATCGGACTACACCGGCACCGGCACGTGTCCGGCGGGCTATATCGAATCCCCCAGCTATCTCGGGTACGACTATATGGCCTTTCGGCTGGCCAGTTATGGATACATCGTGGCGTCCGTTGATGCTAATCGCGGCATCACAGCAGGGCCGGGTCTGCCCGGCGACAGCGGGCTGATCAAGGCGCGGGGAATCATGGTCTTGCGCCATATCCAGAACCTAAGCCAATGGAACCACTTTGGCGGAACACCCGTGGGCGTGGGAGTCGAACTGCAAGGCCATCTGGACTTCAGCAACTTTGGGATGATGGGGCACTCCCGTGGGGGCGAGGGCGTTCGCTATGCCTATGACACCTACATCGCTACTGGGAGTATCTGGCCTTCCATGATCCTGGACCCTGTAACGTTCAAGGGAATCTTCGAAATCGCACCGGTTGATTTCCTGGGCATTAATTCGAAGGGCGTCGTTTGGAACATCATTGCCGGACTTTGTGACGGCGACGTATCCGACATTGAGGGGATTCGTCCCTATGATCGGGACATCCTGCCGCCGTTTGAGACGAACCAGACGCAGAAGTCGAGCATCATGATCTGGGGCGCCAATCATAACTTCTTCAATTCCCAATGGCAGATCAGTGACGCCAGCAGTCTGAGTCCGCCTTACCCCGCAGACTGCACTGGTACGGGGCAAATACCAATCTTTCCGGTGTCGCCGGGTTCGTTGCAACAACGGCTCACCACCATGACGTCGCTGATGGCATTTTTCCGCGGCAACGTAGGTAGTGGAACCGATCCGAGCTTCAACCGCAACTTCAATCCCTGGTGGGGAATTCCGGCTACCGTGACCGATGAAGACGGCATGGTGCAGCCGTACCCAACAACCGCCGATAGAGGTTTCACACCAGCAGTCCCCATCAAAGTCTTTGAAGACTTTACAGGGCCCACGGGTACCAGCAGCTATGGATTTCCCAACGACGCCTCCAATATCACCATCGTCCACGGTACCGTGCCCAATCACGATGGCAGCCTGCGCGCTGGCCGAATCAGTTGGACGGCGGCCGGTCCCGGCACCTACTTCCAAACCAACTGGACGGCAGTGGGTACAGGCATGTTTCTCACGGGCTATACAACGCTAGAACTCCGTGTTTCCCGGCAAAGCAGCAGCCTGAATCCCACTACGCCAACTGACTTTTCCATCTCCCTCCAGAGCCCCGACCACATAAGCAGGGGCTCGGTAAAGCTCAGTAGCTATTTGGACCCGAACTTCGTTGGACAACCGGGTCATCAGTCGTCCTTGCAAGGACCGGTAGGATCGTCAGACGGCGGACTGCATCCGATTTTGCAGACGGTGCGCATCCCCCTCAGGGACTTCCCGGGTTTTGCCACTGTCCTCGGTACGCAGGTGCACGGCATAAGGCTTACCTTTGACCAGACCGCATCGGGCGCCATTTATGTCGCGAACATTCGACTTTCCAACCAGCCAGTCACCCACGGGCCGGATCAGGATGTCGCGGATGCGATTGAGTTAATGCAACAGTCCGAACCAGCAGCGCCGCGAGTGGTTACCCATTCTGGAGTGATTACCTCGTTGCGTAGGCTGCCAGCAGTACCTCAGCTTCGGGGCGCTTCGGGAGTGGAAATCGAAATCACCAGTCCTGAAATCTTTACGGTGCGCAACGCCATGTTGACCTTGCGCATCGGCGAAAAGTACTTCACCCTTAGCCGCTACGCAGGCGGAGATCTGCATCGCGTGGTGTTCTCGCTTACCGACGCAGAGTTTGCCAGTCTGTCTGCAGGCGATTCTATGACGGTTCAATACGGAATGAAGCCGGCAGGTGATACTTGGGACTGCGGCAAACTCGATAAGCAGATGATCGCAAAGAATTGACCGGTGCGTTACGGCTGGATGGGCTGGTCAGCAAAGCCCGTTTGGCTTGGCAAACCAGAACGAGAGGGCGTCCACTTTGGGCGCCCTTTATTTTCAGGCAATCTATTCCCGTCTAGGAACAATCGGCCCGAGTACGGCCATTAAGCGGCTTTCCTGCCTGGCGTGATGGGGATTGGGTTTGGAGTTGCTGAACCATCAGGCTTGCCGCGAACCATCTTCATTTCCTTCCAGTCGTAAGGAAATTCCTTGCCGCAATCCAGGCAAACAACATAGGTTCCCGTGACCGAAGCCGCTGCACTGCGTCGAACTTTGCCTTTCACTGTAATGGGGAAGCTGCAATGTTGGTGCGAACAACCGAAGACCAGATCGAACAGACTCATAAGCCTCCTCTCGTCCCCGGCCAAGGAGACCAGGGACCACGTCCGGCTGCGCCATGAAATCGAGTTGGAGCCTCGGGCATCAACAAACCGACTTCTGTTCGTTAGATTCGAGGACTATCAAAAAGGTTCGACCGAACTCGCGAGGATTCGCCAACGCTCTCCCGTTTTGGCACTGTCGGATACGAACGTGCCCTTTCCAGAGTGCTACCTATGAAACGACGGTGGCATTGGGTGGAAACCGATTCGAAGCGGGCAGCGTTCCCAGACCGAAGTAAAGCGCAGCCATAATCCTCGAGTTGCGGACGCGGCTCTGCGGGAAGCTGCTACTTGGTCGTAGGAGAGTCGCTTTGTCCTGGAGGATCGCTGAGATGGCTCTTGTGGCATTCGCACTTGGAGACGATGGCTGTCCGCAGCCGGGTGCGAAGATCTTCAGGAAGTTCATACAGGTGGGAGTCGCGGTAGATCTCGATGGTCATCTTGGTCGTGTTGCAGACCACGTAGCAGTTGTGGCACCACTGAAGATGGTCTTCCAATTCCGCTCGGGTTTGAGCGTCCATCGAGTCGTCAAGGTAATCGGTGAGCTCTTTCAGGAAATCAGAGCAGGTCACTGTTTGCCATCTCCACCAGTACGATTTTTGAAGTACTTGCTCAAGCGTTCACGCAACTGCAGCCGAGCCCGAAGCAGGCGGGACTTGACCGCGGGAATACTCAAATCCAAGGCATCCGCCGTCTCTTCGGTGGAGAGGCCCTCAACGTCGCGCAAGACAAACACCGTCCGAAAACTCGGCGGCAACCCTTGTATCGTCTTGCCCAGGATTTCTTTCAACTCACCCTGGCTGTAAAGCTGTTCCGGATTCGGAGACCAGTCCGCGACTTCGCGCGGCATGGAATCCTCTTCGGTCTTAATATCTTCATCGAGCGAGACCATCCGCTCAGGACGCCTGCGGCGCAAGCGCATAAGCGCTTCGTTCACCGCAATCCGCACCAGCCAGGTGTAAAACTTCGACTGCTCCTGGAAGTTTGCCAGGTTCTGGTACGCCTTCAGGAACGCGTCCTGCACCACGTCTTCCGCGTCCTCGCGGTTCTGCGTGATGTGCTGCGCAATCCGGAACACATTGCGGTCATACCGCTTCACCAGCTCTTCGAAAGCGCTGATGTCGCCGGCTTTCGCCGCATGGACCAGCGAAATTCTCGCTCAGCCGGTTCCGCTACCTTTGGTTGGATGGTTCCCATGTTTGTGTAGATTCAGGATTTTAACCCGGGGTCCCCAATACGCGCTGCTTTTGCGCGCGTTGGGGGGTGACGGCCAGTACAAAATTCCCGAAGCCATTGTACCTATAAGGCCGTGGATTCGGGAAAGCCGGGAAACAAAATTTCACTTATCGAACTGCTGCCTGCTGCGTTGAACCACGTTTCTGGTGGAAACACGTCTATTGTACGGACGCGAGAGTCCGCCAGATGTCACAGACGGGAATCCTTTTCGTAAATGAATTGTTTCAGTCAAGTCTGCGTGAAATCGCGCTACACTGAATTCGGTGAATCCCCACAGCCGCTTCCATATCGTTTTTCTGGCCATTGTATTAGCCTTGGGCAATGCAGTGCTCGCGCAAGAGACCTCCTCCGCGCACAAGAAGAAGTCCGCCTCGAGCACCACTGCCCACAAGTCAACGAAGTCGGCGACCAAAAAGTCGGCTTCCCAACATCACGCGTCTCGTAAGAAAGTAACGGCTGCGCGCGCCCACAGCATGAAGCGGACCTTCGTGGCCTCCAGCGACCTGCGTCCGATGGCCCGGCAGCTCGTGGAGTTTCGCACTCCCGCCGCCTATGCCGGGGTCGAAACCTACGCGCACGCTCATGCCGGAACAGAGGCAGGAGCGCTGGCCTGGTTCGCCATCGGCTACGCGCACTACCTCGACGCCCAGTATCCTGCGGCGATTGCGGCCCTGCAAAAGGCGCAGCCGCAGATCGGCGAATTGAAGGATTACACAGCGTTTTTCATCGGCAATTCGTTCGTGGCCAGCAATAACCCCGAGGAGTCGTTTGCATATCTGCGCGACTTCGGCACTCGTTTTCCCGACTCGCTCTATGCGCACGATGCGTTGATCTCGTACGCCAGGGCCCTGCTGGCGACCAATCGGTCACAAGACGCCATCCGCCTGCTGGAAGCACATCGCACTCCCGCCAGCGCTGAGACCGAGTATTTCCTTGGCAAGGCCTATGTGCAGAATGGCCAGAGCCGCACTGGGGCGGAGATCCTGCGCCGCGTGTACTACAACTACGCGACCAATTACACCGCTGACAACGCCGCCGCCGATTTGAAGAAGATTCCGGAGGCGGCTTCTCTTCCGCCCGTGACCTACGCAGAGCACGGAAAGCGCGCTGAGGCGCTGTACAAGGCGCGTCGCTATCCGGCGGCGGCCGACGAGTATCGCATTCTGGCGGATCTCGCCCCAGCAGGGGAACAATCAGCAGCGTTGATTCAGCTGGCCAATTGCTACATGCACGATGGCAATACTCGTGACGCCCGCGCTGCGCTCGACCGCATCCCCGACGATGGCAGCGAAGCCAGCGCGGAGAAGTGGTACCAGCGCGCAGAGATTGCCCGCAATGCCAACGATGAGGTCGCGCCTGACCACCATTCTGGAGCACATGCGCAGCACCACTCCCAAGTCGCCGTGGCTGGAATCGGCCTTGTTTACCGCTGGAAACATGTACCTGCTGCGCAAGGATTATGACCGCGCCATCGACTACTATCGCGAGCTTCATGAGCGCTTCCCGGCGGGAACGAAAGCAGCGTATGCGCATTGGAAGTGCGCCTGGCTCACCTATCGCCAGAATCGCAAGGAGCAGGCCAAGAAATATTTCGACGAGCAGATTGAGTTTTATCCTGGCACCAACGAAGTTCCCAATGCCATGTACTGGCGGGGACGTATGGCTGAGGATGAGGCTCAGTACGGCGCTGCCCGGGCGTATTACCATCAAGCTTTCGGAACGTTATCGTAACTACTACTACGGCGTGTTGGCCCGTAAGCGCCTAGCAGCCTTGCCAGCCGCTCCGGCGGTGGTTGTGGCGTCGCTGCAACACGTCGGTTCGGCGCCGACGTACGATGACGACTCAAAAGTCACCGACCCGCCCGAGGACGACCTTCACTACATGCGCGCCCGGCTGCTGGAAAATGCCGGCGTGACTGACTTGGCGGTGCGCGAATTGCAGGCTGGTAGCGCGACTGGCCCGTCTTGGGAGATGCTGGAGATTGCCCGCATCTATTCCAGCGGCGGCGAGTACTACCGCGCGCTACAGGCCCTGAAGCGCGCCATCGCCGGATACTTTGCTATGGACGTTGACGGCCTGCCTGCACCCTACTGGCACGGATTGTTCCCACGCCCCTATTGGGACGCGCTGCGGCGCTACTCCGACGAGAACGGCCTCGACCCCTATTTGGTGGCATCGCTCATCCGCCAGGAATCAGAGTTCAATCCCAGCGCCATCTCGCGTGCCAACGCTTACGGCCTGATGCAACTATTGCCCAGGACAGGGAAGGGCGAGGCCAAGAAAGCGGGACTGCAGCACTACAGCACCGACTCGCTGCTCGATCCGACGACCAATATCGAACTTGGAACCCGTTACTTCCGGCAGATGATTGACCATTTCGGCGGGCAGACAGAATACGCGCTGGCTGCTTATAATGCTGGGGCCGAGCGCGTCGAGGATTGGCGCGCATCAGGCACCTTCCGCGACGTGGAGGAGTTCGTCGAGTCCATCCCGTTCACCGAAACGCGCGAATACGTGCAGGCCATCGTGCGCAACACCGAGGTCTACAAGCGGGTTTACGGGACGCCGTAAGCAACGGTGTTACTCCACTCGCGCGGCGTGAAGGGTTGTAGGCAGGGGTGCTGATGACCTAGTCGCATGGCATCGTGGTGATTCCCGGCGAGTGTCCGCTGATGTTCTTTCCCCGCGGGTAGTGGTTCCATCGGCGTCATGGTGTGGTGAGGAAGATCACGCCCAAGTACCCGCGTTGAGCGCGCCAATCGGCAATTTTCTGTAGACTTTTGCCGTCGCACCGTTCCGGCTCCGGTTCAGGCCCGGCAAGGTCTAAACTCCGGAGCCGGCGCAGGCTTCCGCGGAAATGTTGAGCGTCGTTGGTACCTTCCCGCTCGAAACTTGACACTGAAACTAGACACTGGCCCTAGCTCCTAGCCTGTGCGTCTCCTCCAGCACTCGCGGAATGTCATGTTCTCTGCCTTACTACCTGTTCTACGTTTCCAATCGAAGAAAAGTTCAGCATACGATTTGGTGATGTAGTGCGCCGGCTTCACTCCAAGCTCGCGAGCGATGCGGTCAATCCAGCGTGACTTGCCTTCAATCTCAGCGACATCGCCGATGGGCGTGTGATCGAGAACGACATGTCCTTCATCGTCACTCCATTCGGCGCGGAACTTCTCGTATACGAACGACGGCGAGTATCCCAGCGCGTGAAGGATCTCATCCATCTGTTTGCCATCGGAAACACCCGTCTCCAGCTCGCCGCGTGACTTGTGCCTGCCGAGTTTGACCTTGGCCTTGTGCGTCAGCCTCCATTTCCCTCCGTAATCGCGCAGTCTCAGCAACTCGCCCTTGCGGCGCAGCTTCTGGCCGGGCAGATCGTAGAGAGTGTTGACTTCGTGCGTAGATGGGGTCTCCTCTTGAAAGCCCAACTCACGCAGCTTCTGCTCGAGCCCTTTCAGATCGGAAACGAGGAACTTGATTTCGACTTCCTGCGGGGTAGCCATGAGGCAAGTGTAAATCAGAAGGAAACGCTCTTCGCTGTTCGCCTTTCGATTAACACAGGAGGACAATGTGGTGGGCGACCAGTACTCCTTGATTGAGGGCCCAATTCGATTTAGGCGAATTCCTCCTCAGGATTTGCTCAAAGGTCAGGATCGTGCCTGGCGAAAGGCAAACAGCGGGCTCTCAGCTCTCCCGCTCCACCACAAACCCCGGAACCCAGAGCAGCACGCGCTTGATCTCGGAATCGGGAAAGGTACAGATGGCTTGGCGCGCCTTGTTGCTGAACTCGGCCGCCCGTGCGTAGGCGGCGTCGATGGAACCGTTGCGGTTCAAGATCGCGACGATGTCGGCTGGCGTGATGCCGTTGAACCCGCCGTTACTCAGGACAGACTCGATCGTCTCGCGCTCTGTTGGCGTGCAGTGCTCCAGCGCATGTAACACCGCCATGGTGGCTTTGCCCTCCCGCAGGTCGCTGGCCACGGGCTTGCCCAGAATTTCTTCCGATGCGGTGAGGTCGAGCACGTCGTCAACGATCTGGAAGGCCATGCCAAGGTTGCGCCCGTACTCGGCGAGACGCTGCTGATCGGCTTCACTGGCGCTCGCTAGAATGCCACCCATCTTCATGCAGACCGAAAACAAGCAGGCCGTCTTGCGGTAGATGAGTTCGAAATGTTCTTCCAGAGATATGGCCTTGCCTAGCCGTTCGATTTGCAGCAATTCGCCTTCGACCATTGCCTGGGTCAGATCGATGAGCGCGTCGAGAATATGAAAATTGCGTTCCTGCACGGCAATCTTGAACGCCTGCATGTACAGCCAGTCACCGGCGAGCACGCACTTGGAATTGCCCCATTGCGTGTTGGCTGCCGGGCGGCCGCGCCGGGTCTGGGCCTCGTCAATGATGTCATCGTGGACGAGCGTTGCCGTATGGATGATCTCCACCACCGCCCCCAGCTTGATCGCGCCCTGACCGGTGTAGTTCATCAGCTTGCAAGAGAGCAGCAACAGGGCAGGACGCAGCCGCTTGCCGCCGCCGGCGCGGAGGTACTCGCCGATCTCCGTGATCGCCCGCACGCTGGAGACCGTGTCGCGGCCGAACTCGCGCTCGATGGCGGCGAGGTCATCGTGCAAGCAGATCGAACACTTCTTTAGCGTTGCGGGTTACGGTTGTATTCAAACGGATTCGCCCTGTCAGTTGGATCGATAATTTGTGAACTGCATGTCAATGCCGAAATCGCTCTGCTTCAACAGCGCAATGATTTCCTGAAGTGTATCTCGGTCTTTGCCGCTGACGCGAACCAGGTCTCCCTGGATCGCTGCCTGTACTTTTTGCTTCGAGTTCTTGATGAGTTTCACGATCTCTCGCGCTTTTTCAATCGGGATACCTTGCTGCATGTTGACCTTCTGGCGCACTGTGGAACCAGCGGCCGGTTCGATTGCGCTATAGGTGAGCGCCTTCAGCGAGACCCCACGCTTCACCAGCTTCCCCTGCAATACGTCGTTCACCGCCTTCAGCTTGTACTCGTCAGCCGAGGTGAGCACCAAGGCTTCTTTCTCTTCGATCTTGATATCCGACTTCGAGTCTTTCAGGTCATAGCGGGTGTGGATTTCCTTCAACGCCTGCTGCACGGCGTTGGAAACTTCTTGCATATCAACTTTGCTGACAATGTCGAATGATTCAGCCATAAGCACCAAGTGTAACAAGAGACGCGCCGTTTGCCGCAATCACAACGAGCTCCGGCACTCCCGAGTAGGGAAGCGTAGCACCTCAGTTGGATTTTGTAAGCCGGAAAAAGTTGTGGAAATTGGCGGTGGTCTGCTGTCCAATTTCCTCACAGGAAAGATTACGCAACTGGCCGATCTGACGGGCGACTTCCACTACAAATGCGGGTTCGTTGCGCTGACCACGATGCGGCGCCGGGGCAAGATAGGGGCAGTCGGTTTCGATGAACATGCGATCCAGCGGCACCATGCTGGCCGCGTCGCGAATGTTCTGTGCTTTCGGGAACGTGATGTTGCCGGCGAAGGAGATCATAAAACCCAAGTCGAGCGCTGCACGGGCATGATCGACGGTCCCGGTGAAGCAGTGCAGCACGCCTCCCAGTCCGCTTGTCGCCCAGGTTTCGCCAATCAGGCGCAACACATCGTCCCAGGCATTCTCATTGTTATTAGAGGGCCGGCAATGAATGATAATCGGCAGCTTGGCCGCGCGGGCCATCTCCATTTGCTGCAGGAAGACCCTTTGCTGCACGTCCCGAGGTGAGTGGTCGTAGAAATAATCGAGGCCGATCTCGCCCCAGGCGATTACTTTGGGTGAGCGCGCCAATCGCTCGAGTTCTTCGAAGTCCAATTCTTTGGCCAGCTCGGCTTCGTGAGGATGAATCCCGACCGTCGCGTAGATCCAGTTGTACTGCAGGGCGAGCTTGATTGCGCAGTCGAGCGTGCCAGTGCCGGGTCCGTCGCCATTGCCGATAGCAAGCAGGGTGCTGATGCCAGCTCTGTTGGCCCTCGTGATGACTTCAGCGCGGTCCGTGTCGAAGCGCTTGCCATCGAGATGAGCGTGGGAGTCGGTGTACATCAGGCAGGTAACGGCACGTCCACGTAATCCGCCTGCGAGGCTGCTGCCGGAATGGGCTGTCCAGTAGCACGCAGATCGTCAATGTGCAGTTCTATCGCCTCGCGTACCAAGGTGCGCGTCTCTTCTATTGTGTTGCCCGCGACACCTAGGCCCGGAAGGTCGGGCGCGTAGGCGCTCCACCCATTGTCGGTTTTCTCAAATACCACGGCAAATCGCATCACTTCAAACCTGCTTGCTTGAGAATATTGTTGTAAGTGCCGGGTGCCATGTCTTGTCCGGGATGACCGGCGATGGTGACGGTACCAAGCTTGCTAGGATGATGATACTGCCTGTAACTCCCAGTCGTGCGGACCAGACGCCATCCATCGTCTTCAACCAACTTGATGACATCACGTACTTTTTTCGAAGGCATGCTGGTCTTAACCAGGATTCACATTACTTCAGCTTCGCCCCGGCCGGCACGTCCTCCAAGAATCCTGCCAGCACTGGCAAGCCATCGTCTCCGATGGACGCAGCTACGATCATGCCGTTCGATTCCAGTCCTCGGAGCTTGCGCGGCTGCAGATTGGCCACGATCACAACCTTGCGTCCGATGAGCTTCTCAGGTTCGTAGGCCTTGGCAATTCCGGCGACCACCTGCCGAACTTCGTTACCAATATCCACCTCCAGCCGCAATAGCTTGTCGGCGCCCTTTACACGCTCGGCAACCTTCACTTCGCCAACGCGCAACTCGATCTTCAGGAAATCGTCGATGGTGATCTGATTATTGCTGGTCGCAGCAGCCGAAACTACGGCTCCGCCTTGGCCACCCGTGGCAGTCGTGGTTTTCGTACTGACAATCGCCCCGGTTTCCTTCGGTGGCGCCGCGAGCGGCGGTGCGGCGGTTGGCTGCGTAGCAGCTTGTCCCGGCTGGGCGTCAGTTCCGGTAAGCTGCGATTCCCCTTCCGCCACTTTCTCACTCGCTTGTGCTAGTTCTGCGGAACGCTGCTGTTCCATCTGTTGCATCCTTTCAACAGTCCTCTTATCCGCTCGGGGGAATACGCCTTCGACCTTGCCCAGCTTGGTGCCCAGTGGCAACTGACCCCAAGCCAGAGTCCGCAGGTCCAGCTGGCTGATCTCGCCAAGCCCGAGCTGCGTCCAGATGCGGGCCGTTGCTTCTGGAATTATCGGATGCACTAGCGCAGTTACTATCCGTAGGGCCTCGGCGGACGTGTAGAGAATTGTCGCCAGGCGGGCGCGCGAGTCTTTGTCTTCGCGTTCGGCCACTGCCCACGGTTCGTTCTCGACGATGTACTTGTTGACCGCTGCCACCAAAGACCACGCTGTCTCCAAAGCACGCGAAAATTGAAATTGTTCGAATTGGGCGTGAAAGTCCGCTATGGTTTTCTGCGCTACTTCAGATATGGCATCATCCGCGGGCGTGCCCTCGTTGGCCGAAGGGTAAGGCACTTCGCCATCAAAATACCGGGTGATCATGCTGAGCGTGCGGCTCGACAAGTTGCCCAAGTCGTTGGCGAGGTCGGCATTAAAACGCTGTACCAGCGCATCGAAGCTGAATGATCCATCCTGCCCAAAGACAATTTCGCGCAGCAGGAAATAGCGCAGCGCGTCCCCGCCTAGAGTGTCGAGAATGGTTTCGCTGCGCACGATGTTGCCGCGGGATTTCGACATCTTGCTCTCTTCGAAGAGCAGCCAACCGTGCGCGATGATGGATTCCGGAAGCGGCAGATCGGCGGCCAGCAGAAAGGCCGGCCAATAAACGCAATGGAAGCGCACGATTTCCTTGCCGATCATATGCACATCGGCAGGCCAATAGCGTTCCAGTTCTTGCCTGTCTGCGGGATCGTCGGAGCCAAAGCCGATCGCTGTCAAATAATTAGCCAGTGCATCGAGCCAGACGTAAATCACGTGCTTGGGATCTCCCGGCACCGGAATACCCCATTTGAACGACGTCCGGCTCACCGAGAGATCGCGCAGTCCGCTGCGTACAAAGGCGATCACTTCGTTCCGCCGGGTCTCCGGACGAATAAAGTCAGGATTGTCGGTGTAGTACTTCAACAGGCGGATCCTGCATCGCCGAAAGCCTGAAGAAGTAATTCTCTTCGTGCAGGGTTTCGGTAGGCCGTCCACATTCCGGGCACGGAACACCAGGGCCGTCGGCATCTACGTAAAGTTCGTCGAAGACGCAGTATTGCCCGCGGTAGGAGCCCTTGTAGATGTAGCCGCGCTCTTGCAGACGCGTGAACAGGGCCTGCACACCGCGAACGTGGCGTGGCTCCGTGGTGCGAATGAAGTCGTCGTAGGAGATCTTCATGCGGTCCCACAGCGCCCGGAATTCGCCTGATATCTTGGCTACGAACTCTTTGGGCGAGCAACCAGCGGCGGCTGCGGAGCGCTCAATCTTCTGGCCATGTTCGTCGGTACCTGTCAGGAACCAGGTGTCCGCACCCATCATGCGCTGGCGGCGGGCAATGGCATCGCACACCACGGTGGTGTAGGTATGCCCGATGTGCGGCCGCGCATTCACGTAATAGATGGGCGTCGTGATGTAGAACTTTTCGGGATTATCCATTCTTCTGGTCCAAGTACAAACGGAGGGCTTCCTGCATCACTGCCTTTAACGGGACGTGATGCTCGACGGCGATGCGCCGGCAATCTTCGTACTCAGGGGCATACTGAGAGACTGCACCATTCAGGTACGCGATCTTCATGCGCACTTCGCCCCACGGCGTAACTACCGCCTCGTGCCGACGGGGCAGGGCATAACGCCTCTCATGACGCGTCCGCACGCCCAGCGTACTGCTTTCGCGAAACAAGAGCGCCCGCAATTGCGCTTCGCGCTCAGGCCGCGCAAGCACAGTCAAAACCGTGCCGGGACGGTTCTTCTTCATCTGCACCGGCACAGTGAAGACGTCCAGCGCTCCTTCCGCAAACGCTAGATCGACTACGTAGCCAATCAACTGCGGATTAAGGTCGTCCAGATTCGCTTCCAGGATGGCGATCTCTTCTTCCCCGGCCGCATCCTTGTCGCTGACGGAACCGACTTCTGTTTCCTGGGTCTCGCCGACACTGAGTCGCAGTACGTTGGCATGGCGAGGAAAGTTGCGCGCTCCCGCGCCGCAGCCTATACGTTCTGTCGTCATGACAGGCCGAGGTCCGAAGCTTGAGACTAACACTTTGACGATTGCGGCTCCGGTCGGGGTAACCAACTCCTTCTGAATATCGCCGGAATAAATTGGGATTTGCTTCAGCAGCTGCAGAGTAGCCGGAGCCGGAACCGGCATGACACCGTGCGCGCAGGCCACGGTTCCACTGCCGACGTTCAGTGGTGAAGCGAGGAATTGATCGACTTCGAGCGCCTCGGCGCCCACGGCTGCACAGACGATATCGACGATAGCATCGGCTGCTCCAACTTCGTGGAAGGGAACGTGTTCTACGTCGACGTTGTGTACCGTGGCCTCCGCCGCGCCCAGCGCAAGGAAGATTTCGTTGGCAGTCCGACGGGCGAACTCGCTGAGGGGCGCTGCCGCAATGATGCGCAAGATCTCGTTCAGCCTGCGGCCGTGTTGCTGCTCGTGGCCATGTTGATGCAGATGTTGCGGATCGAAATCGCGCGCTCGGGCGTGGTGTTGAGCCCAGAACTCCTCGCGTGGCATGTCTTTCTGGCCATTTACCACGACGTCGAATCTTGTGGCCGAGATGCCGCCACGGTCCACTCGTGAGTGCTCTAAATCAGCTCCGATATTGAGTCCGGCGACGGTCTTCTGAAAGAGATCGAACGGCACTCCAACATCGAGCAGCGCACCCAGAAACATGTCGCCACTGATTCCGGAGAAACATTCGAGGTAGGCTATACGCATGGAGATCGCCCAGATTCTTCATCATAGGTAACGCTGAAACCAGCGTCAAACCTGAGCCGGATTCGGCATTTGCTATCCTGCTGATGTCCTTCACAACTCTTCTTCACCACGGAGACACGGAGAACACAGAGAAGAAACCGAGTTGTCATCACGGAGCACAGCAAGGGATCCGTTTTTGCTTGGTTAAGGAGAAAAGCAGATTCCTCGCGCCAAAATCAGGCACTCGTAATGACAATTCGTAAAACGGCTAAGAGCTAAATGCCAAGAGCGGTTCAGTGTACCTAGAACAACAAAAAAATCTGGCCAGCCATGTGCGCGCCTTCCTGCGCGAGAAATACCACATCGATCTGGCCAACATCGTCATCGAGCAGCCACCCAAGGTGGAGATGGGCGAGTTTGCCCTCCCTCTCTCGTTCGAATTGGCGAAGCGGCTGCGCAAAGCTCCCCGCAAGATTGCCGAGGAGATCGTCGCCGAACTGTCGTTGCCCTACGGATTCGAGAAGCTGGAAGTTGCGGGCGCCGGTTACATCAATGCGCGATTGAAGCGTGACCTCGCCGCGTGCGCTCTCGCGAATGCTGAGACAATCGGAGTTCCTGGTCACGGCGGCGAGGCCGCCGCCAATCTCAGCGGCAAAATCCTCGTCGAGCACACCAGCATCAATCCCAACAAAGCTGCCCACATCGGCCACCTGCGCAACGCTATTCTCGGTGACACGTTTGTCCGCCTGTTGCGATCGGCTGGGCATCCGGTCGACGTCCAGAACTACATTGACAACACCGGGGTGCAGGTTGCCGACGTCGTGGTCGGCTTCCTTCACCTGGAGAAGAAGAAGTCGAAGCAGGATATTGCTCAGCTGATCGCTGCTACTCCGCGTTTTGACTTTTACTGCTGGGACCTCTATGCGCGCGTTTCCCGGTGGTATGAAGAGGACAAGGAGCATCTTAAAGTAAGACTTGAGGCTCTACATGCTATCGAACACGGTGGCAATGAGATGGCTGAGTCTGCAGAACTGATCGCGTCGGCGGTGTTGCGCCGCCATCTGGAGACCATGGACCGTCTTGGCATCGAGTACGATTTCCTCCCGCGCGAAAGCGAAATCCTTCACCTGCACTTCTGGGATGCAGCGTTCCAGCAGTTGAAAAAGAGGGGTGTCCTGTACTTCGAGACCGAAGGCAAGAACAAAGGCTGCTGGGTGATGACCAGGCCAAAGACGACAGAAGGCAAGTCGGAAGAAGAAGAAAGCAAGACGGGGCCCGACGAAGACGCCAAGGTCATTGTGCGTTCGAATGGAACGGTCGGCTACGTCGGGAAGGACATCGCCTACCACCTTTGGAAGTTTGGCTTGCTGGGATTGGATTTCGGCTATCGCAAGTTCTACCGCTACCCAAACAGTCACGAAGTCTGGATTTCTGCGGAGCAAGGCGAGGCCGACCATCCCCACTTCGGGGGAGTCGCGGCAATTTACAACGTCATTGACTCACGCCAGGCGGACCCGCAAAACACTGTAATCGAAGCGCTCAGGCTGCTCGGCTACACGGAGCAGGCAGCGCACTATACGCACTTTTCGTACGAGATGGTCGCACTCACGCCGCGCTGTGCCATGGAACTCGGGTACGACGTTAGCGAAGAGGAGCGCGCCAAATCCTACATCGAGGTCTCGGGACGCAAAGGCTTCGGCGTTAAGGCGGACGACCTGCTCGAAGTGCTGATCGTGGCGGCCAAGAAAGAGGTGGATATTCGCCATCCCGAACTAGATGAGCAGGAGCGCACGCGCATCAGTGAACAGATTGCCATCGGCGCTCTGCGCTACTTCATGCTGAAGTTCACCAAGCAGTCGGTGATCGCGTTCGATTTCAAAGAGGCGTTGGCTTTCGAGGGCGAGACCGGTCCCTACGCGCAATATGCTGTAGTGCGCGCGAGTAATATTTTCCGCAAGGCGGATATTAATCCAAACGAGGCGCTCGCGGCGGACGTGGACTATGCTCGTTACTTTGCCGAGGGGAGCGGCACCGAAATCTGGGAGCTTTGGTTGCTGGCGGGGAAGACGTCGCTTGTGGTCGAGCAATGTATCGCGACGACTGAGCCGGCATTCGCAGCCAAACACGCGTTCCAGTTGGCCCAGCAGTTTAACAACTTCTATCACCGCCACCATATCCTCACCGAGGCTGAGGAGGGGCGAAAGAAGTTCCTACTGGCGACGGCGGCGGTGGTCCGCCGTGAGTTGATCAATGTTCTGGGCGTGATGGGAATTACCGTGCCACCGGTGATGTAGCAGCGGATGAGCAGCCGTTGGCCGCGGCAGAGTTACCTAACAGCTGATGGCTGACAGCTAACGCCGATAGTTCCTCTTTACCACGTGCTATACGCAGTGCCTTCGCTGGAGGATTGATCGCTACCGCTATGAACGTCGATAATCCCGGGCTCAGTCTGATCGGGAGACATGATGGTGTCGTCTGTGACCGGCACCCAGCTATCGCGTGTGTTCGTGAAGGGATCCTTGGGGAGCTGCTTGAGATAGCCAGCGTCCACTAGGTCCTGCAAGGATTGCGGCGCTTTTTGCTTGTCGAGCGTGTATTGATCGATGAGAGATCTCATAGTGTAGAGGTCGTCGCGCAGGGCAGTCTCTTTGGCGTGCAGAATGGACGACGAATAATTCGGGATGGCGAGCGACAGCAGAATCACGATGATGCTGATGACCACCATCAACTCGATCAGAGTAAAGCCGCGTTGTGGAAAGCGCCGTTTCATGGTCGCGCCGTAGGAAATTACCACGTCTTGTACTTTGTGCCGTCCAAGCCGGTGCCTTCGGCCTTAGTGTATACGTCGAAGACGCTCTGCCCGCCCCAGGAATCCGAATCGGGATCATCCTGCATCGAGCGCAAGCCCCATTCATCTTTACCCGTCATCGGATCGGTCGGAATCCGCCGCAGAAAACGGATTTTCTTGCCGTTGGAATCCACGCCTTTCACCAGAGTGTCGAGATCGGGGGGATATCCCTGGCTGTCCAGCTTGGTCTGAAACGCTCCCCGGTCGGCAGCGTCCTTGTAGCGGTCAATAGCATCCCGCATCTCCCACAGATCGCGGCGCAAGTCGCGCTCCTTGTTGCGCTGGATGGCGACACGCAGTACGGGAGTTGCGGCGGCTGTCAGGATCATCAGGATGGTCATCGCCACGATCAGCTCGACCAGGGTGAAACCGTTCCTGGAGACAGCTCGAGGGGCCGGGGACTGCGGATGAAATGATCCGGCTCCAGGCGCACGGCTACCCCCAGCAGCAAAAACGCAACTGGAAACCTTGAAGTGCACTGCCCTTATTTTAGTCCTTCCCGAGACCGATCCCGAAACCGACCGGCCGCGTTGCTGTTCGAGGACGGAAGCCCCGCCACGATCATTAGCAGCCGACCTAAGCCATTGGGTTAGACGCAGCCTTTAATGAACCGTCACAATGGCCTGAGAGCCGCTCGCGGGCACGTTTTGCATGCTGGCGTTCTTCACTCCCGCCCGGTTGACGCTCAAGGTTGCTTGTCCTGGACCTTTAGCTTGGAAAGTGATCGTAAACACCGTCCCGTCGCCGCTGATGCCGGCGGTCCCAGGAGGACGTGAAGCCGTGAGTTGCAGGATGCCAGCCATGCTGTCATCGCGGTTCACTAACGCTACCGTCTGCCCATCCTGCGCCAGCAGCGTTCCATTGGAAACGTTCAGCACCTGCAACACGCGTGGGTTGTAGAGCATCTGTACCGGGACCGAATACACATTCTGTGCGCCCGTCAGGTTCACATTCACCGTAAAGGTGGAACCCACCGCCTGGTCCAGCATCGGGGGGTCAAAGCTCACGATTGCACTGCCTGGAGGAGCCGATGCGGTGGAAGGCTGCGAACCGTTCGCTTGTGCCGTACCGGCCGGCGGCGGCGGATTCAGCAGCGCTCCCTGTGGGTTGCCCGATGGCGGACCCGAGGTCGGCGGCCCGTGCTGTTGCTGATCCGGGGCCTGATTCATGCCGCGATGCAAGGAGATAGTATTGGCGGTACCCACGTCGATCGCTTTGACATTGCTATCGTTCAAATCCTGAGCGCGAACGATGTGCGGAATCAGAATGAAGACGATTTCGTTGTCCTTGACCTCTTTGGACTCCTCGGCGAAGAGATATTTGAAGAGCGGGATCTGCGCCAACCCTGGAATTCCCGACAGCGACTTGGTCTGGTCGGATTCAAGAATGCCACCCAGGATGTTTACTTCGCCCTCCCGGAGGCGAATTTCCTGCTCAATCTTGCGCTGCCCGATCACCGGCTGCTGAATCCCGCCAATGTTCTGATACGAGTCAACGGCAGAAATATCCATGGTCATCTTCAGGGTAACCTCGTCGAGACCGTGCACCCGAGGGGTGATGTCGATATTTACGCCGACGTCAATGTAGTTGAACTGCGTATTGACCAGCGGGTTGATACCGACGCCGCCAATGCCAGGCTGGAATGAGCCGGTAGCCACCGGCACGCGCTCGCCGATCTTGAGCGAAGCCTTCTGGCCGTCCGAGGCGCGAATTTGCGGTTGAGTTATGAGTTTGCTGCTGCTGTCGCTATAAAGAAAATTGGCCGTGGCGGCGGGGATTGTCACCTGGAAATTTGTGGCGTTAAGGTTGGCAAGAGTGTTCAGGCTGATGCTGCCAGTGTTGCCGTTTGACTGCGTGACAGTCCCGCCATTGCCGGCATTCCCGTTCACCGTGGTGCTGCTGGTGGTTGTGCTGTTGTTCTGTAACTGGACGGTGACGCTGGCGGGTGGCTGGATGCCGAGATTGCGCATCTTGTCACGGCTGACTTGCATGATCGCTACCTCCACCACTACCTCAGGTCGTCCCTTATCGAGGTCGTTGATTAGCTTCTCCGCCATCGCAATCTGGTCCGGCGTCCCGCGCACTACGATCGCTTGCTGCGAAGGAAATTGTTGCAGGCGCTGCGTATCCAGCAAGGTTCGCAGAATATTAACCAAGTCCTGTAATTCGTTGGGCTGCGAGAGATTCGTCAGATAAAAAGTGCGAATGACACTTTGTTCCAATTCCTTACGCTTGGCGGGCGTATCAGCGGCAACGAAAATAGTGTTCGGAGTGACTGGCCGCCAGAAAGTCTTGGACTCCAGCGCCGTAATCTCCAGCGCTTCTTCCAGGGTGACACCGTTAAGATCCACGCGAATGTGCTTGGAAGTATAGTCAGGATCAAACAATACGTTAACGCCCGCTAGTTTGCCGATTGTCTCGTAAACGGTCTTGGCGTCTTCGTTCAGCATCTTTAAGGTGATGGGCGTCTGCGAGATGGGAGCCAGTTCTACCGGCCCAGTGGCTTCCTCCATGCGCTTCGTCAGTCCCGATTCTGTCGTGGGCGCGGGAGGAGCAGGGTTCAGGGTCTTCTGTATCAACAGACGGGTCTTGTTGGCCTGCTGTTGTGCAATGAAGCTAGAGGGATCAATCGCAAGCGCCTGCTCAAAATCGGTCAGGGCTTCCTGCAGCTTACCGGCCTTCATCAAAACCTCGCCTTGATGGACATAGGTCGCGGAGGCCAGAAAACGCACATACTCGAAGGAGGCACGGTAAGTCAGGTCTGATGGTTTGAGTTGGTAGGCCTGGTGATAGAAATTGTAGGCCGCGATGTAGTCCTGCCGAATTTCGGCAGCTTTGCCCTTTTGATAGAGGGCTTTGGCGGCCTTGTCGTTTGACGCGACTGCCGGCAGCACGGCGCCAATCAGTAGCAACGCCAAGACGCGGGTAAACCGTTTCATCAAGTTCCTTAAGACCCCGGGAAATTGCACCGGAACCCAGCACTCGTGCGAGTAGAGATTGCCAGTTCCGGAACGTAAGACTTGCGCTCACGCCAAACGTGAGCATCAGTTGAGCGCAACTGCATCACCGCCGCGTGGCGGAATTGACGTAGTGTAATCGGCGCGATTATAGCATTTCAAATCATCTCACAGGCGCCGGAAGTTGCTGTATTAATCCTGTGTTAGCATCGTAGATTCGCGCGGCGCTCGAGATCGTCGCAGTAAGTCCCGCCCAGCCCAACGTCATCCCTTTCTCCGATCCAGTGCGAAGTTAGGGTTGGTGTCTGGCAACGCTCGGGCGGGCTTAGCGCCTGGATATTTATGGCTCGTCAGTCATCCCCCACAGGTCGTCCCGAAAAGGAAAAGCAACCGCGGCGTGATCCTACCGCCAGCGGTGAGCGGGACGCCTCGGTTAACCGGGCCGCGTCGCATAACTACTTTCTGCTCGAGAAGTTTGAATCGGGTATCGCTTTGCGTGGAACCGAAGTGAAATCTGTGCGCGCCGGACGGGCTAACCTCAAGGACGCTTACGGCCTGGTGAAAGATGGAGAACTCTGGCTGATCAACGCCCACATTGGCCCTTACGAACATGGCAACATCTTCAACCATGAACCTCTGCGCACCCGGAAGTTGCTGGTGCACAAGAACGAGTTGAACAAACTCATCGGGAAGACCCAGCAGAAGGGACTGACGCTGATCCCGACGAGGCTGTACTTTCGTAATGGTAGGGTAAAGGTGGAGTTGGCCCTGGCAAAGGGCAAGCAGAATTGGGACAAACGCGAGACGGAAAGGCGCAAGACGGCAGACAAAGAAGCGCGTGACGCGATCGGCAGAAGTCGAAAGACGTAGGGACTGGTTCGGATAGTGCGGACCTTCGGGACCGCGTTCCAAGCCTGTGCTTTCATCAACTGAAGTCGGCTTCAGGCGACGGCAGATTTCTTCGAGTGAAAATGCTTTTCTTATGGACAAGATGCCCAGAGACACTCCGGGTAACAGTACTAAAGTGCAAAGTCAATTTTTCCAAAAGCGACTCGCTGGCGAGGAAGGTCCGTCGTTCGAGACGGCCAAACAGTTGTGCGACATCGCAACTGAGTTCTCGCTTCTGCAACCCTGGGAAATACTGGCGGACCAGGACCTCATTCTCCTAGAAGATCCTCAGTCCGGTGATTTTTGCTATTGCTCGGTCATGGGTGCTCTTGGAGAAGTGTATTCACTGCACGTTTACATTGGTCCGGAAAGCTATCGGCTGTTTCGAAGAGTGGCTGAGGGAGGGCCGATCATGTTTGGCGACTTCTTCGGGTCGCAGCACGCTCTCTCCGCGGAATTCGTCAGGTCTTCGAAACTAACGCTTCCAGATCGGCAGTTGCTACATGACGTTGGCCATCCGCCCCGGAAGCGCGTCCGCGCACCCATTTTCCGGGCCTTTCGTCCGGGATATCGCCCGTGGTACGTGACCCAACAGGAAGCGACGCTTCTCATCCGCTGTCTGCAGGCCGTAATCACCATTTGCAGAGTATTGCCGAACGACAAAAACGATTACTGGGCTGAAGAGCATGTTTATCCCTTTCTTGTTCCTGTGGGCAGCGATGAAAGCCGCAGGGATTATGAGATAAAACTGGTGAAAGCGCTTGAGCCGCCTCCTGCGCCTCTGCAGATTCCGCAGCCCAATCCGGTCCAGGTGCAGGAAATTCGCAAGCGAAACCTTCCCTTGGGAGGGGTGTTCGAAGTCGATCACTTCTTTAGCACTGCACAGGTCGGAGATAAGAACGAGCGTAAAGCCTGTTTGCGGGTGGGATTGGCAACCGATGCTGCTACCGGCATTCTCTTTCCACCCGTTCTTGCCACGCCAGAAGATGCTACGGGGGATATCCTGGCTAGAGCGCTTGTGGATGCGATTCGGACTGCGCGCTGCCTGCCACGGGAGGTCCATGTAATGGAGACGCCTTTCAAATTGCTCTTGGAGCCTCTAGCGAAGGAACTTGGCTTTTCCGTCACCGTGCGGAAATCGATGCCGGCCCTGGAACTCGCAAAGGAACATCTGCTTGCCCAGATGGGAGACCCGGGTCCATACCTATGCTGAGCATGAAATCAATTTTAGGGCCAATTCAACCTGATTTCAGAACGGAATGTTTGACAACCATGAAAACCACACTTCATACCGGAACAGCTTCGCAATTGGAAACCGAGTGCCTCGTTGTCGCGGTGCTCGACGCCATCGAAAACAATAACAACAACGGCGACAAGTCTGACCAACATGATCCGCGGATCCAGACCGATGACAAGGCTGTACTCGATGCGGCGGCCGAGCTCATTGCCTCGGGCGAAGTGACCGGCAAGATGCTGGAAATCACGCTCCTCCACAAACCGCAGGGGCTGAAGGCCAAACGCCTGCTGCTGCTCGGCGGGGGCAAGGTCACGAGCTTCTCGTCGTCCGAGCTGCGCAAGCTGGCGGGCGCGGCGGTGCGCACGCTGAAAGCGAAAGACCTGAAGAGCTTGGCCTTTGTCGCGCCCGGCGGGATAAACGATGCCGCAAAGGCGATCGTCGAAGGCGCGTTCGTCGGTAATTTCGAGCCCGACTACTACCGGAGCGACCGCAAAGAGCAGAAGATCGAGGAACTCGTGGTCGTCGCTCCCAAAGGCGCGAACCAGAGATCGCTGAAGACTGCGATCGAGCAAGGCCGCATCATTGGCGAGGCGCAGAACTTTACCCGTGACCTGGTCAACGAGCCGGGTAATCGCATGACGCCCTCGATCCTGGCCGACCGCGCGAAGGCGATGTGCGACGAGACTGGGCTGGTCTGCGAGATCTCAGGTCCCGACAAGATCAAAGAGCTGAAGATGGGCGCCTTCTGGAGCGTCGCGCAAGGCTCCGACGAAGAACCACGGCTGATCGTGATGCGCTACGAGCCGGAGCGCGCGCCTAAGAAGCGCGTGCTGGGCCTCGTCGGCAAGGGAATCACCTTCGATAGCGGTGGCATCTCCATCAAGCCCGGGGACGGCATGGAGAAGATGAAATACGACATGGCCGGCGGCGCGGCCATGATTGGAGCGATGCGGGCCATTGCGCAGCTTAAGCCGAACCTCCGCGTGATTGGAATCGTCTGTGCCAGCGAGAACATGCCCTCGGGCAAGGCGCAGAAGCCGGGCGATGTGCAGATTGCCATGTCGGGAAAATCTATCGAGATCATCAACACCGACGCCGAAGGGCGGCTAGTGCTGGCCGACGGCTTACATTACGCGCGCCAACTGGGCTGCACCCATCTCATCGATGCGGCGACGCTAACCGGCGCGTGCGTGGTGGCGCTGGGCATGGTCAACGCCGGTGTTTTTACCAATGACGAAGATTTCTACGAGCGCTTCAGCAAATCGTTACAGAAATCGGGTGAGAAAATGTGGCGGCTGCCCGTGGACGAAGAGTACCGCGAGATGATCAAGTCCAACATCGCGGACATCGTCAACAGCGGCGGTCGTTGGGGTGGGGCGGTCACAGCGGCTATGTTCCTGAAGGAGTTTGTCGGCGATACGCCGTGGCTGCATCTCGACATTGCCGGCGTCGCCTGGATGGAAGACAACAAGCCGTGGATCGCGAAAGGGCCGTCTGGAATTCCGGTTCGCTCGCTGGTGGAGTTCGTGAGCGATCTCGCGGGCGGCCCTTCGTCGAAAAACTAGAGGGATATCCAGGGGCCACTAATTGCTAGCCGCTAAGTGCTAAGTGTTGATTCCTAGCACCTCATGCAGCCAACTCTCAACCGTCATTCGCATCTCCGCGAGGTGGCCTGCGAAGAAGTGGTCCCCGGGAACGAAAACTAACTCTTTCGGGTCTGCGGCCTGCGCAACAAGTTGCTCCAGCGCCTCGTGCGGGCCGTACTGATCGTGATCCCCGCTAACGAAGAGCTTTGGTTTGGTGCAATCGCGAAGGAACGAGAAGGAATAGAGGCGTCCGTCGGCCTCTACTGGCGTGCCGAGCGAAATCAGTGCGCTAACGTCAGGATCGGGACACGCCGCCCTCAGTCCCGTGGCCGCTCCAAATGAGAACCCGGCAAAGATGATGGGCAGGTCAAACTCTTGCTTCAGCCACGTCAGCGCGGCTTGCACATCGGCGACCTCACCGCGTCCTTCGTCGTGTTGACCCGCGCTGAGGCCGGTTCCTCGAAAGTTGAAGCGCAACACCGGAAATCCGAATGAGTGCAACGCCTTCATGGCCTGAAAGACGACCTTGTTGTGCATTGTCCCTCCGCCCAGCGGATGGGGATGGCACACTAACCCGGCATGGGTCGCGGTGCGCAATCCCACGTTCAGCAGGGCTTCCAGCCGTCCTGCCGGTCCTTCGAGGAAGAATGATTTGATTGTCGAGTGCGAAGAGGGCAACCGTTTCCTGCCTTATCGCGGATCATGAATTCCGCTTACACCTGCGGAGCTCAGCCCCGCGGAGGCTCGCTATCCTCCGCGGGAGCTTGTGCGTCTGTGACAAAGCGTTGCCACAGAGTCATAACTTTATCGTATTGCCCGACTAGCGTCGAATGACATTTCGGTCATTACCCAGTTGAACCTTTATTCAATTTATGAATCGAGATTGTCCGAAAGTGGCCAGACAGAGGCTCCATCCGCTCCTAACGTTCCAGCTTCTTACGAGTTTTGCTGGAGCGCACGCGATTGGGCCGGCCATAAATAAACAGAAGCACGAAGAACGCATAAACCAGGATCGACCATTTTGGATATCCAAGCTGGGTAAAATACGGCAATCCCCAGACACTAAACGCCAAGGCTGCGGCCACAACCATGACTAGCCAAATGCAATCGGCACGCTGCATAGTAAACATCCAGGAGAAAGATTCCCGTGTTGCGCCAATTTGTTGCGCTTGCAGTTGCGAACAGGTGATTAGAAGATCGCCATTGGGCACAGGAGTTTGTCCACGCAAAGAAACTTTACAAATCGCTACAGGATGCAAAGGACAACCGAATGATTCGTTTTGGCATTGCCGGGTTTGGAATGCATGCGGTGAAACGTTTGATGCCGGGATTCGCCAGGGCCAAGCGATGTCGGGTCGCAGCGCTGTCACGTCGCGATCTGCGGCGGGCGGAAGAGTCAGCGCTGCGATATGGAATCGAACACGCCTTCACCTCCACGGCCGAACTGTGCGCCTGTCCGGATGTCGATGCGGTGTTCGTGTCCAGCCCGGATGGTCTGCATCACGACGACGTGCTGGAGGCCGTCCGGCATGGCAAGCCCGTGCTCTGCGAGAAGCCGATGGCGATGAATCCGCAGCAGGCGCGTGAAATGGTGCAAGCCGCACGCGCTGCGAAGGTCCTGCTCGGGGTGGCGCACGTGATGCGCTTTGAAGAGAGCCTGAAGTTTTTCCGCGATCATGTTGCCGCTGGCTCAATCGGGCGCCTAGTGGCAGCACGCGCAGATTTCTTCGGTCCCATGCTGACCAGTGCGCGCAGGTGGATCAACGATGCCAGTCTGGCCGCTGGAGGCCCACTGTCTGATCTGGGAGTGCATTGCATTGATGCGCTCCGTTACATCGTTGGCCAGGAGGTGCATTCGGTTTCAGCTCTGGCGCACCACGACTTTCATTGGGTTGTGGAAGCCTCCGCGAGCGCGCTGCTGCAATTCGAAACCGGAATTATGGGGACGGTTTCGGTGTCGGCTCGTACCCCGTACCAGACGTATCTCGAAGTAGCTGGCGAAACCGGAGTGCTCTCGGCCCTGAACGCGTTAAACGTGGAGCACCCGCTGACGGTAGAGTTACGTAGAGGTTTTGACGTGATCGAGAGAAGGGAAGTCTCGAATGAGGAAGCGTACACAGCGCAAGTGGACGCATTTGCCTCTGCAATCGAGGAGGGGCGTGAGTTTGACATTCCCGGTGAAGAAGGCTTGCGGAACCAGTTAGTCCTCGATGCCGCATTCCGCAGCATTAAAAGCGGAAGAGTGGAGAATGTGTAGCGGAAGAAGAGTTTCACCACAGAGAGACACAGAGGCACAGAGGCACAGAGAAAACCAATTTCAGAAATAAAATCAGAGGATTGAGTTCCCTCGGCTCTCTGTATATCGTTCTTTGCTTCCGCCTCTGATTTTCTCGGTGCCTCTGTGTCTCTGTGGTGAACCACTCTTTTCAATCCATAGGCGACCTTGGCTCGGGATGATGCGGCAGGGCCTGCGGCATCTCGGAGACATTCCACGCCCATGCAGCCAACAACGCTGCGCCCTCGTTGATTTGATCGGGAATCACCTTGTCGAAGGTGTCGGTCTGGCTGTGGTGTGCTTCGCGATATTGCGCGGGCAATTGCACGCAGAAGTACGCCGGCACTCCTTTGTTCAGAAATGGCACATGGTCTGACGAGCCAAAATAGCGCGTCGACAAAGGCTGAAGATCGAAGACCTCCTGGAGCGGCTGGTAAATTTCGTGCATCAGCGCCGCAGTCTCCCATAAGTCGTTCAGCGAGATGCTGAACACTTTACCCGTACCCGTGTCGTGGATGAGCAGTGCATCGATCGCAGGAATTTCGGCGGCATGGTTCTTTAGGAAGGTGTCCGCGCCGATTCCTCCCTGTTCCTCGCCCGTAAAGAGGATGAAGGTGATGGTTCGCTTTGGCTTCCAGCCGAGGGCCTGCAATGCTCGCGCGGCCTCCAGCGTGGCCATAGCGCCAGTGCCGTTATCGAGCGCTCCCTGTCCGAGGTCCCAAGAATCAAGATGTCCGCCGACGATGACACGTTCCTCGGGATGCTCGCTGCCCTTGATCTCGGCGACGGTAATAGAAGCCGGCACGGGTTTGTCGCTGAACGTTTCCTGCAGATTGGCCTTCATCGTTACGGCTCCGGCCTGAAGCAGGCGATAGATGAGGTCGTAATCCTCGTGCGTTAGGAAAGCCATCGGCACTTCGCTGGCTGCGTAGTGATTAAAGCCGCCTGTCATGTTGAAGAGGCTGTCGGGCAGTCCGCTGTCGGATCAAGATCAACGCAGGACCTTCCGCGGCCACCTGCCGCAGTAATTGCATGCGGCCTCGCCAACCCATCTGGTTGGGCTGAGGTACGCCGCGTGGGGGAGCGATGACAGCATCGTAAGCGTTTTCCGGATTCGGATCTTCCTTCGACAAGTCATACGGCTTGCGCAGCATCACAATCGCGCCTTTCAGCTTGCCTTTGAACTGGTCAAGGTCCGAGGCTTTGGTGAGATTCAGCGCAATGACACTGCCCGTGACTTCGCCGTTAGTCGCCTTGCTCCAGCCGAACGCATGAATGCCGATGCGGCGCTGAATGGGACTGGTGATTTCGGCAGTTTCAACGCCGCGCGTCCAACCGTGAGCGATCTCTGCCGTTTCCAGATGTGCCTCAACGTGGTAATCCTCAAAGCGCTTGCGCGTCCATGCACTCGCCGCCTGCATCTGTGGTGATCCAGTGAGGCGTGGACCGATCTGCGTAGTGAGATATTCCAGGTTCTTCATCAACTCGGAGTGGGCCTTCACCTCGTCAGCAATCTTCTGATCGGCTTCTTCCATGGCCTTACGATAGGCTTCGCGTTGCTCCTGAGTACGTTCTGCTGTCCTTTGGGGAACGCTTTGTGTGGGGTCTTGCGGAGTTCCTTCCGGAGATTGCGCGAGTAGCGAGCTGCAGAATATGAGTATTGCGATGTATGCCAACCAATGGCGCAGAATTCGAGTCATTGCACCTTCCTCGTGAAGAACTAGCCGAGGTCTGATCATAGCGTTTGCCGTTTGATCGTGCTACTTGGGCAATGTCCTGTATGCTTAAAAGATTCTGCATGCCCGCGAACCCTTTACCACGCTCTAAATCATTCCAGCTCCTGACGCGGACTCTCTCCGTACTCTTTCTTTTGTTGCTGCTGTTTGGTTGGGGATGGCCGCAGACGGCGTCTGGCCAGCCGCAGTCGACTCCGCCGGCGCAATCGCCGAGCCAGCCAACAACTCCTCCGCAACCCACGGCTCCGCAATCTCCCCCGCAGCCGCTTACTCCATCCGGCACGACGCAAGTTCCCGGAGCCGGAGTTGACGTCCAGAACCAGCAGCAGGGAAACCCGCAGTCAGTTGGGCAGCCGGAGCCCCAGACCCGCATCACCAAGGCGCAAGCTAAGGAACTCTTCCGTTCAGTCGATGAAATCCTGCAGTTCGCCAGCCACGACACCGGCCTGCCGATTGAGCACAAGGTGAAGCGTCACCTCATCACCCGCGAGTCGATGGAGGGCTACGTTGACAAGCGTATGAAGGACGACAAGGACGCGCAGCGGCTGGAACAATCCCGCCTCGTGCTGGAGAAATTCGGCCTGCTTCCGCCAGGCTACGACCTGCACTCTGAGTTTCTTCGCCTGCTGGGCGAGCAGGTTGCGGCCTACTACGATCCGAAGTCGAAGAGCGTCAATCTCCTGGACTGGGTGCAGCCAGACATTCAGAGGCCCGTCCTGGCGCACGAACTCACCCATGCGCTGCAGGACCAGAAAATCAATCTTGAGAAGTGGGAATTAGCAGGCGCCAAAGACGACGCACCGCAGCCCGACCAGCAGGAACAAGTTGTGGAGGAGGCGCAGGCCGCGCGCCAGTGTGTTACCGAGGGCCAGGCGATGGTCGTGCTGCTCGACTACACACTGGCCCCGACGGGCAAAGACATTCTAACCGCCCCAGAGATAGTCGACGTCATGCGTGCCAGCATGGCCGACAGCAAGGACTCACCGGTGTTCGCTGCGGCTCCCATGTTTCTGCAGGAATCGTTGGTCATGCCATACACATTTGGACTGGAGTTTGTCCGCACGGTGCTTGCCAAGAAAGGCAAGGATGCGGCCTATTCTGGCATGTTGGAGAACCCGCCCATTGATACTCGCCAGATCATGCAGCCGCAGACGTACCTGATGAAACAGAATGTGCCGCCCCTGGTGATTCCCGACCTGGACAAGCTTGTTGCACCCGACTACGAACGCTTCGACTTTGGCGGCATGGGCGAGTTCGACATCTATCTGCTGGCGAAACAGTACGGTGGGGACGCGGTTCCCAGGAACTACTATCCGCATTGGCGCGGCGGGTATTACTTTGCAGCCCACGCCAAATCAGCTCCCAAGGACCAGATCGCGATGCTGTACTTCTCGCGATGGGATTCGCCCGAAGCAGCGCGCGATTTTGCCAAACTTTATGCCGACTATCTTCCCAAGCGCTACAAGAAGGCTATATT
Source organism: uncultured Acidobacteriaceae bacterium (assembly GCA_963794545.1). Lineage (GTDB taxonomy): Bacteria > Acidobacteriota > Terriglobia > Terriglobales > Acidobacteriaceae > Bog-257. The sequence goes on along the minus strand of CAWCEH010000002.1, from coordinate 781,832 downwards.
GCAGCATCCCGCCTTGGCTAACGGAACGAAAACCACTGCGAATGAGTCCGCAATGGCATTCGAAACCAACGAAGGCAAAGCCACGCTGGAGATTCAGGGGAATGATCTGCTGATTCTCGAAGGCTTCGATGATGCGGTTTCGAAGCGGTCAAGCGAGGTATTACTGCACGGAATGTCATTGACACCATCGACGGCGAAAAGCAACAAGTAGAACCCTGCTAACCGGGCGGCAGATCGCAGCCCGAAGCGGCCACACGTACTCCTTTCATCCCCACGTCACAATGCGATATGACAAAAGTATTACAAACGGAATTCTCTTCTGTTGTTAGTCTGGGATTGGCTCCTGTACCACATATCACAGGGATCCACACAATAACTTAGGGGAGACATGACGGGAGAGAAGAGGAATATCAATTGGCTCACTACGGCCTTCATGCTTGCGTTTCACATCGGCGCGATCGCGGCCTTATTCATGTTCAGTTGGAAGGCACTGATTGCTGGCGTGATCGTGTATTGGATTGCGGGAAGCCTCGGTATCGGCATGGGCTATCACCGGTTGCTTACGCATCGCGGGTACAAGTGTCCGAAGTGGCTGGAATATGTTCTGACCGTCTGCGCCACGTTAGCGCTGGAAGGCGGTCCGATCTTCTGGGTGGCCACGCATCGGGTCCATCATCAGCTCACCGACAAGCCGGGCGATCCGCACTCCCCGCGCGATGGCGGCTTTTGGGCGCACATGGGCTGGATTCTTACCGGACAGACATTTCACAACAACAGCACTGACCTTCTGGCTTACGTCCCCGACCTTCGCAAAGATAAGTTTCATCTCTGGATCAGCAAGTATCACTGGGTCCCTCTAACCACGCTGGGCGTGTTGCTGCTGGTCATTGGTGGCTGGGGAGTGATGTTCTGGGCAATCTTCCTGCGTACAGTGATCTTGCTGCACTCCACCTGGTTTGTGAACTCGGCGACACACATGTGGGGCTCCAAGCGCTTCGCCACCGATGATGATTCGCGCAACTTGTGGTGGGTCGCCTATCTCGCCTTCGGCGAAGGCTGGCACAACAATCACCACGCGCATCCGCAGTCGGCGCGCCACGGCTTGGCCTGGTACGAGATTGATATGAATTGGTACGGCATCAAGACCCTGGAGGCGCTGGGACTAGCCTGGGATGTCAAGCTGCCCAAGCTGGGGTCAGCCCGCATCAAGCCGGTCGTGGAAATGGAGCCTGCGATGCAAGCCCAGGAAGAGCTGGTCGGCGTTTAGAACAATATCAAGCAGAATCACGAAGGACGGTGTCAACAGCGCCGTCCTTTCTATTTCTGCGCGCAACCTTTCATCGGAACGATGCCGGCGAAGAGTTAAGATTACGGCAGAGGTGGTGAGCCGATGAATGCGGTGTCGCGCGGTTCGTACGGGAGGGTTGTCCGAAGTATCCTGCTTTCGGCTTGTCTGGGTTTGGTCGCAGTCCAGGCGTTGGTGCTGAGTCCGGTTTCCGCTTGGGCGCAGACGCAGGAGATCGTGTGGAGCGCGCTGGAGAAGCCCATCTACGATCAGATCAAAACTTTGCGCAGCTTGCCCGATGACGTCAGGGCTGGGGTTACGGAGCAGCTCGCATTGCAGATCAGGCAGCTACCGGCCACACCAAACAAGCTTCGGCTCGCGGTTTACCTGGCGAGTCGTGCCACCGAAGGCGATTTCGGGCACGACACGCTGCAAGAGGTAGCGACCACCCTGGCCGACACCCTCCGTCAACAGCCAGCACCCGACGAAAACGGTCAACCGGCGGCGGCATATGTCGAGCTTGCCGAACTAGTGCGCTACGAGCACGTGCAAGCTCCATTGGACGCGCCGCAGTTCAAGGCCGCCATGGCGAAGCTCGAAGCCGACGACCAGCGCCGGCAGAAAGCCGACTTCACGCTCACCGACTTGCAGGGCAAGACATGGATGTTGAAGCAGCTGAAGGGAAAAGTGGTACTGGTGAACTTCTGGGCTACGTGGTGCCCGCCTTGCCGCAAAGAGATGCCAGATCTCAATACGCTGTATCAGCGATTCAAAGATCAAGGTTTCGTGATCTTGGCAATTTCCGATGAAGAAGCCGACAAAGTGAAGCCCTTTCTCGCGGAACGGAACATCAGCTATCCGATCCTGCTCGACCCAGGGCGCAAGGTAAACGAGCTGTTTCAAGTTGAGGGAATTCCGAAGAGTTTTGTCTATGATCGGGAGGGAAAGCTGGTGGCCCAGTCCATCGACATGCGCACGCAGAAGCAATTCCTGGAGATGCTGGGGCAAGCGGGTTTGCGATAGCGAAAAGCGCACAACTCTCGCGGAAATGCGGCTTCGTTTACGGTCCAGCTACTTTCAACAGATAGTAACGTTCAGGCGGAACGGGACCAAGCGCGAATGGCAACGGTCCCCAGCCGGAGAAGTAAAACCCCGCCCCTACTTCCTTGCTCATCGTCGTCGCCCAGGAGTTCAAATCGACATCGACGGATCCCTCCTCAGTTGTTTGCAAGGAGATGGGGAAAATGTTCACGTTGTTCTTGGGGATCACGATCAGGTCTCCAGGTTGGGAACCGTATCCGCCGGTTTCCAGAGGACGGGCCCCGAATAACTGCATGTAATACTGAAATCCCCAGTGGCCCTGGAATTCAACCCCCCTGGATTCATTGCTGGTTTTCTGATGGACATAATTCGCCATCGTTCGCGCTGTATTCGCCAGCGCCATATCTCCCGAAGTCACCCATAGGGACACAACTCCCGACACTATCAGGGGAATTACCAACAGCAACGGCCGTGCGTTCGTAGCGTTCGGCTGGCGTTCGTCAAGACGTCGTGCGATCAGAATTGCAGCCGCTGGAACTAAGGGATAGATTGACCTCGCGGTGACCACCCAATTCAGAAAAACGGCGAAGACTAGCGTGCCGGCAACCCAGAGGAACAGGAGAAGGGAGGCTGCGTCGCGCTTTTTCCAAAGGTCGACGATTGCAAGCGCTAGAACCGAAACTCCTCCAGCGATGTAGAAGACCAATTGGCTGCTTACCAAAGCCATGTTCTGGTATATCCAGTTCTCATTAGCGTAATAAGGGCCTAGATTGATCCAGCCTCGGAAGAAAGAAAACCCCAGCAGTGCACTCAGGATACCCCCGACTAGAACCTGCTTGCGCGACCACAGAACGGGAACAAACGTCAGTGCAGGTAGGGCGCAACCACCGGCGAACGCCAAGCCCACCAGAACCTGGCCTGACTTGGAGAGTTGCTCCTGAACGACTCCGTGGGCCATGCCAGTGTAGCGGAATGCGGCCGAAAACAGTCCCCGACCATAGAGTGCGCGAGCCCAGAACTCGTATCCTCCCGTGATGAAGAGCGGGATCAACAAAAAGGCAGCCCAGCTTCCCAAGCGACGTTTTCGCACGAGTGAATAGACCAGCAGGAGTGGTATCAAGGACACTCCGAAGTACTTCGTCAATGCACACGCAGCGACCAAGAGGCCAGAGACCGCCAGATAAAGGGGCTTGACGGGCTCATCCAGCCCTTCTATCCAAAAGACTGCTGCCAGAATCCAGAGCGCCAACATCATGGTGTCGCACATCACGCCGGTAGCAGAGACCAGAAAGCCTGGCGCCAGCAGCGTAGCTGCTGCGGCAACCAGGGACCGCTGGGTGAACCGCAGGGCGAGACGATAGGTGCCAAGGATGACGCCCAGCGCTGGCAGAATAAAACCAAGATGCAGGGCGAGCTCCGACCATCCCGCAACCGAGCCCACCAATGCGGCGAAATAGCTTGCTAGTGGAGGGTTTTGGGCCACCTCCGACATCGGCATCCGATATGCGTACCAGACGACCTCGAACCCGTACGGGTTGAAAGGATGCTTGGTGATCTGCTGCGCCGCCCAGATGAATAGGGGATCGTCTAGATGAAAGGCCTTGCCTGAAAAAGGGAGCAAACAGAGGACCGTGAGCAGAATAAGCGTATCTTGCGGCCGACGCGAGATCCAGTCTGAAGCGACTGAGTAAGAGCGAAGGGCCCAGGGTTTGATGGCTGCAGGAATAGCGGTTCACCAATTCTCAATCTGGAATTTTCAATTCACTTAGAGCGTCGACTTGATTTGCCGCGTGTCTAAACAGCAATCGGCGGCTGATCACAGCGGTGCGCGACGTAGCCACCGGGCGTCTAAATTCGGGCCCTAAGGAATCCAGCATTCTACACCCGCTTGTTTACTTTCAGTCTGATTAGGCTCGGGCCGTCTCGAGAGCATCATTTGTGATCCTTGGCAGCGCGCGAACTTTTGGCCCGGGTGGATTCGAAGAACCTCCCACGGCGCGCCACGCGGCAAACGCTCTAGTGGCCCATGTTTAGGCTAACAACATCAACCGAGTCGAGCGCAATCGAGTTGGGCTGTTGCGACACCCAATCGAACGGTGTAACCCATAACCGCAGCCGGGTGATTGGCGGGCGCGGGTTGCTGCGCCAGTGAGTTTTGTCAGCGTCGAAGTAGTCTGCCAGATCGCCCTCACTCCAGGGGAAGAACCATATCTCCGATGGAGTGTTCGGTTCCACCACAAACGACCTCAGATCGCTGGTGCCATCTGCACGCGTGATCTCAAGCTGGAGGCGCTCGGGTTTGCGCAGCTTCCACCAGAAGTTGTAACGGACCGTGAGGCGAAGCCGCAGAAAATCGCCGTCTGCGCCCGGCCAGCCTGGGTCGCCAAGATCCAATACCGAGCTGCGTGTTCCGATCGGAAAAGAACGTGCCGCGATATTGAGAGATTGCTCCTGCATCGCGATCTGGGACGCACGTGAGTCATCGCGGCGCAGCAGAAAAATTCCCGGAAGCGTCTGTTGTTCCGATCGGTAATGGCGCAAAATCCAGAACCACACCTCAGGGCTACGCGTGAAATTGGGAACCCCATCAATGGCGAAGCTGGCGTCCCGGTCAGTACCGAGATTGGGGTCGGCGTCGGGCACGTAAAGGCCAACTGGAGCCGATGCCCGCTCCAGTCCCGAGATCTCGAGTTGCGACAGGTACTGCCCACTCACCAGGTAGGACTGCATTACCCCCCCAGCCACGTTTCGTCGCGAGGCAATCCCAAAGATGGTCTCGTACGGGAAAATGACTAGGGAATCCTGAGATCCGCTGACTTGCTGAACGTGTCTCGCAATGATCTCCAGGTCTGTGGCAAATCCCGCCACCAGGCAGGCCCCGTCGAATTGTAGGGACCCGATCGGACATGCGGTGACGGAGTCGTGCAGTTGGGCGTAATAACTCCGCAAGAGCGGAGGAGGGAAGGGTTGGCCTGCGAACAATAGCGAGCTAAGTACCGCAACCAAAGCTGCAATAGACGAACCGGCATGCGACGGGAAAGAGAACAGGACGGTACCCGCGAAGAACGCCATGGGGAAGATTGCAAGCGTGATGTGGCCGGAATCGGAGCGGACCAGCCCACCTTGCATAAAGAGCAACGCAAACACGAAGCCGCCGAGCAAGAACCCAGTACGGGCGACGACACTGGCCTCGCGATTGCCCCTTATGATCCGGCGGAGTAGAAAGACCATGCCGCCGGCACTCAATGCGGCAAGCAAGCGCAGTTGGTCTGCGCTGGCCATCTCCGCAGGCTCCAGCCATCGGTACGCTCCTACAATTGCGAGTGAACTTTTCCAGAACCGGAAATCGAAAAGCTTCGCCATTACGGCATTGATGGCGACGACGAGCACAACGGAAGTTGCGGCAAAAGCGCACAGAACCAAAGCGTACTTCCGAATCACCGCTCGCAATTGACGGCGGGACTCCCACCCCACTCCGACGAACGCGACCAGTAACGCTGCGATCGAGTACACACCCGCGTCAGCGGAATACAGGAACGCGATGGCACACAGAACTGCGGCGCCGGTTCCTGCCACCCAAAACCTAAGTCGCCCTTGCTGTATCGCATACAAACCCCGCAAGAACACGGCGAACAGAAATATGGGGATGGAAGTCTTCAAGACCGCAAATGACGTGCGGAGGTCTGACGGTGACCAGTAAATCGAGAGCAGAAGCAACAGCAGGAAACGCTTCCAGGCCGGTTGCTCGGGGATGAGCAGCCTGAGCGTCAGGTAGCCAAAGATAAATGTGCACCAAAGCGGCAGGGTGTTGTAGGTGGCGTGAATGGACCCTACAGACAGACCCATCCAGCGCGAAGGAGCGCTCTCGAGCCATTGGAACAGAGGGCCATAAGTGAAGGCGACGTTGCGACCGAACCAAAGGCCGCGCGAGGTCTTGAAGGCGGTGTCAAGCAACCACGAATCGTCGATCAGTGAAGGATGACGAAATATCACCAGTTTTTGCGGCAACAATAACGCCGGCGGAAACGACAGGAGACTCAGCAAGATTGGGGCGAGAATGTCCCAGTGCCGACGAAAGTGCTTGCCTGGCTGCATCGCGAGGAATCGATCAGAGTGCGAAATTCGTTGGCGGATGGTTGGGAGGACTTTTTCTGTCACGAAGGCATTCTAATCGGGAAACCTTTCTAGATCGGCTGTGATCCGCCAAGGTGCGCTCTGGATTCGAGATCGCTGTGGCAAACGCTGGCGCGCCCGGCATCGTTCGGCGGACGTTCGAACTGATGATAGAGTATTGCTATTCTCCCTCACCCATCCGAGTCCAGGAGCAGGAGTGACGTCAGTTCGGTCGAAACCTAAACAGGTGAATCGAAAGGGGATTCAATCTCCGCGAGACACAGCCGCATTTTCTTTGTACAAGCTGCCAATCTGGGTTTTTGCTCTTATCCTGGTGGTGGCAACGATCGCCCTCTACTACCCGGTAAGCCATCATCCGTTCCTCAATTACGATGACGACGCCTACGTAACCGAAAATATTCATGTCCAGTCGGGCGTGACTTGGGCCACGGTCCAATGGGCTTTTACTACCTTCGAATCTGCAAACTGGCATCCCCTGACCTGGATTTCCCACGCCCTGGATTACCAGATGTTCCGGCTCGATCCTGGCGGGCACCACGAGACCAATGTAGTACTGCATGTGGTGAATGTGCTTCTGCTGTTCTGGGTCTTGTTGCGGGCGACGGAGTCCGTCGGACCAAGTTTGATGGTGGCCGCGCTGTTTGCTCTGCATCCCGTTAACGTCGAGTCGGTGGCTTGGATCTCCGAACGCAAGAACTTGCTGAGCATGCTGTTTTTCCTGCTCGCCTTAGGTGTCTATCGGTGGTATGCGCGGGAGCCTCGTGTGACGCGCTACGCTGTGGTCGCAGCTCTCTTTGCGCTTGGCATAATGGCTAAACCGCAAGTAATTACGTTCCCCTTCGTGTTGCTCCTGTGGGACTACTGGCCCCTGCGGAGGGTGTTTGCCGGCACTCGGGAAGCGTCTTCACGAGAACAGTTGGCGGCGATGCCAGGAAGGAGCCTTTCCTGGCTAATTTTGGAAAAGCTTCCTCTTTTCGCAATCTGCGCCGCTAGCGCTGTTATCACGCTGAAGGCGCAGCAGGGCGCTGGCGCCATGAGTGGAGGCAACTGGCACCCGTTTTCCATTCGTTTGGTGAATGCCATCGTCTCCTACGTGCGATATGTGGGAGAGGCCTTTTGGCCGTTCGAGCTTGTCCTTGTACTACCCACATCCCGGAAATTCATTGGTACTTTGGCAGGTAATTGCAGCGGCCAGCATACTTCTCGCTGTTACCTTCCTCGTGGTCGTGGGCCGGAGCCAGCGTTACCTTCTAGTGGGCTGGTTTTGGTTCCTGGGGACCCTGGTCCCCATGATCGGTCTCGTGCAAGTGGGTAACCAGGGAAGGGCCGATCGCTACGCGTACCTGTCGTTCATCGGCTTGTTCATCATGGTCTGCTGGGGTGTAGCCGGGTGGGCGAAGCAGCAGCAGATTTCCACCGCAAAGCTGGCCGTCGTAAGTGTCGTGGTACTGATTGCATTGGCTGTTGCGACTCGCCGTCAGGTCACTTATTGGGATGACAATGTCACCCTGTGGTCGCATGCGGTGCAAGTCACGAAGAACAACTACGTGGCTGAGGACCATCTGGGTGGCGCAATGGTGGCCGACGGACAGCTTGAAGCGGCTATGCCGCATTTCTACCGGGCAGTGGCAATCAATCCAAACGATCCCGACAGCAACCTCAACATCGGTGGTTATGAGCAACAACAAAAAAATCTCCCGCAAGCGATCGCGCACTACAAGAAAGTGATCAGCGCCACGGAGGGCTCAACGGTACTCTACGCCGGAGTGCGTGCGAAGGCATTTAACAATATGGGCTACGCGTATCGCGAGCTCGGTGAATTACCTCACGCCCGCGACAGCTTCGAAGCAGCGGTAGCCATGAATCCCCAATACGTGAAGGCATGGATCGGCTTGGGGCTGGTCGATCAAAAATCCGGCAATCTCGGACCGGCTATTCAGGCGTATTCCCAGGCCATGAAGCTCCAGCCTTCAGATTGGGGCTACCTACTGCTCGCACGGGCCTTGGAGCAAAGCGGCGACAACAACGCAGCGCTGTCGGCCATTCGGCAAGCTAGAAGCATGACCCGCAACTTTGAAAGCGCCCAGCGAGGCGCAGACCGACTACTGGCCCAATAGCTGACGCCTCGTGGCTGTCAGGCACAGGTCATGCGCTTGGTGATTTCGCCGGTGCTATCCTCTTCTCGTCGTCCCATGCGCATCACCAGCCGCAAAACAACCATCGCGTTTTTTATCACGCTCGGCGTCTGTCTGGCGGCGGCGGCTACGGTACTCAGCACCAGTTGGATCATTCTCAACTGGCGTGAGATCGTGCCCCTGATTCTAGGCGTGATTTTTTTTGGCTTCATCATCGCCGGGGTCATCCTCAACACCATTTTTCTGGTCCGCGAGATTCGCCGCAACGAACAACATGACAGCTTTCTCAATGCGGTTACCCATGAGTTGAAGACGCCCATCACCTCAATCCGCCTGTACCTGGAAACCCTGCAAAAGCGCAATGTGGACGAAGAACAGCGTCACGAGTTTTACCAGGTCATGCTCGACGATACGCAGCGTCTGATGGGCACGGTCGAGCAGGTGCTGCGCGCGGCCCGTGTGGTGCAGAAGAACGCTCTGCTTTCGCGGAGCGAGGTCGAAATCGGTCCGCTGGTGCAGGAGGTTTTGGATCTCGCGAGGTCCCGCCATCATTTGTCTCCTGAAGCGATGGACTGGGCGAGCGATGGGCGGCCTGCGGAGCGACTTACGGTCATGGGCGACCGCGAAGAGCTTGCCACCGCTCTGTCCAACGTGTTGGACAATGCGGTTAAATATTCAGGGAAGGACCCGGTGATTCGAATTGAGGTGCTCACGCCCGATCTGCGGCATGTGCAAATTCGAGTGAAGGACAATGGCATCGGAGTATCTCGCGGCGAACTGAAGCGAATCTTCAAGCGTTTCTATCGCGTGCTAACACCCAGCGCGACGCAGGTAAAGGGCAGCGGCCTAGGCCTATTTATCGTGCGCGCTATCGCGCATCGCCATGGCGGAAAGGCCTACGCGGAGAGCGAAGGAGCAGGCCGGGGCACCACCGTCACCATCCAATTGCCGAGGAACTCGCAGTGAGCGAAATACTGCTGGTCGAAGACGAAGAGCATCTGGCGCGAGGGTTGAAGTTCAACCTGGAAGCCGAAGGCTATCCCACCAGGGTCGTGGGCGATGGCGAAACCGCTTTGGACCTGCTGCTGAAGGAGCACAGCAAGTTTGATCTGCTGGTGCTCGATATCATGCTGCCCGGCAAAGACGGCTTTGCAGTTGCCAGCGAACTGCGCAAGGCCAACCACTACATTCCGCTGTTGATGCTGACCGCACGTGGCCGTCCGGAGGACGTTTTGAAGGGTTTCGCATCAGGGGCGGACGACTACTTGCCCAAGCCGTTCGATCTGGCCATTTTGCTGGCACGCATTCGCAGCTTGTTACGTCGCCGCGACTGGAGTCGTACGCTACTCACGGACCCTCCGGCGGAGGTGCGAGTGGCGGAACCTGAAGATGCCCATTCCTTGCGCGAGTTCGACGTTTATAGCTTTGCAGGCAAAGAGGTCGATTTTGGAACGCTGGAGTTGCGGGCCCACGGCAAGGTGTTTCGTCTGACCCTCATGGAAGCTGAACTGTTGCGGCATCTCATTCGCAACAGCGGCAAGATCGTCTCGCGCAAGTCGATTCTCGAAGAAGTGTGGGGATTGCACGAGGACACCGACACCCGCGCCATCGATAATTTTGTGGTGCGATTGCGTAAATACATCGAGAAAGACCCGTCGCATCCCCAACACCTGCTCACCGTACGCGGAGTGGGCTACCGCTTTCTGCCCACGCCAACCGATGGGTAGGGCGGTGCTTCGCTTGAGTCGTCCGGCTATCCGCTGCTGAGACGGCGATGCCGACAGGCGATTCCGTTTTGACTTGGGCGCATGGGCAGCCTCATCGTTCCTCTGAAAGTGCAGTAGGGAAGGAGGGACGCGCCAATCAAATAGTGAAGAAATCTGCTCCACGACCAGTCTTCCGGCCATCCCGCGACTCCGCTTCACCGAACCGCTTTGCCTAAGGCTCAGCGCCTGGTTGCAATCCCTCGAAGGCATCTGGCTAACCGAACGGATAGTTCACTATCCATTTAGATAGCTTTATGAGGCGAAGGTGCGTGCGAATCCATCTGAAATCTAGTTCTTTCCGCCCTGTATGTTATTGCAAATGCGAGAAAAGTAAAATTGCCGTTCTCCCGCTGCGAATTGGCACGTGTTCTGCAGTGCGTTCTTGTCTGCACCTTAAGATGGAAATTCCGTTAAACCGAATGGACATTCAGGAGAGATGCGTATGAAAAAGTTCTTGCTGATGGTCAACCTTACACTGTCGATGGCTCTGGTCTTTGCCATTGAGGCAACGGCGAGCACCGAGACTCTACTGCACAACTTTGCGGGCGGGCGAGATGGACAAGGCCCAATTGCTGGCCTGATTGCGGACGCGCAAGGCAATCTCTACGGCACCACTTGGAACGGTGGCGGCAGTGCGAACTGCCCGGCGGGCTGTGGTACTGTCTTCCGCCTGAAGCCTGGATTGCACGGTTTATGGATCGAGACCGTCTTATACAGTTTTGTTGGCGGACTGGACGGAGCGAATCCTGTTGCCGGCCTTGTTGCCGACTCACATGGCAATCTATATGGCACAACTGAATACGGAGGGGCAGGACAAGGGGGCGTCGGCGTTGGCACGGTCTTCAAATTAACCCCAGGCGGGGGCGGCACTTACACGGAAAGCGTGCTTTACGCGTTTAAGGGCAACTACCACGGGGTTGACGTCGAGCTGCCTTTTGGCGGTCTGGTCCTGGATGCGGCGGGCAATCTCTACGGTACCGGATGGAACGGCGGGGCTTGTTTTGCTGGCGGCGTCTTCAAACTCGCACCCTCGGGCGGTGGCTGGGTTGAGAGCTTGATCCATAACTTCCATTGCACTACTGCAGACGGCGCCAACCCGCTTGCTGGTCTGGTGTTTGACCGGGCTGGAAATCTGTACGGCACGACGGGCCAAGGCGGTGCCGCAATGTGTAGCTGCGGAACCGTCTTCGAGCTGAGACCCTCTCCCAACGGAACCTGGACGGAACAAGTTCTGCATAGCTTTGCCGATGGAAGCGACGGCGCGACACCTATCGGCGGATTAGTCCTGGACGCGGCCGGCAATCTCTACGGCACGGCCTCGGCGGGAACTTCCTACGGCGGTGGCGTTGTTTTCGAGGTTTACCGCAGCGGGATTGGATGGAGCTTTGAGACGCTTTACACCTTCACCCGGCATGAGGATGGTGGAAACTCGCTGGCTGGCCTAGTTTTCGATTCCCACGGCAATCTCTACGGGACCACTCCCAACGGCGGCGTAAACGGAACAGTCTTCGAGTTGACGCCTGGTTCGGGCGGCGCATGGGACTACGTCATGCTGTGGGACTTTCATAGCGGAGGAACCGACCCGCAGGGTGGCTTGACCTTCGGTCTCGGAGGCAATCTCTACGGCACGACGTACGGAGGCGGCCCTGGAGACCTTGGGGTAGTATTTTCGCTGACGCCGTAACTGGGTTCGGGCCGAGGCAAGCGCGACCGATAAGAAAAATGGGTGCCTCGTTCTAGCTGGTTTTGGCTGGGGCGGGGCACTCACATCCGCAGTTACCAGACGTCATTGACAACGTTCACAGACCTATGGCGTCAGCTGCACCAGTTCAGTCGTGTGCTTCAGTTGCCCGCAGGCAGCGTAGATGTCGCGGCCACGCGGACGGCGAACGAAGGCCGGAATTCCCGCTCGCGTAAGCACGTTTTGAAACGCCAGCACGCGTTCCGCCGACGGCGTCGAGAAGGGAATCTCGGGACCGGAGTTCAGCGCGATCAGGTTCACCTTGGCACGCAGTCCGCGAATCAACTCCACCATCTCGCGGGCGTGCTGGACGCCATCGTTGATGCCGCCGAGCAGGACGTACTCGAAGGTCAGCCGCTCGCGATTGCGGAGGGGGAACTCGCGGAGCGCTGCTATGAGCTTCTCGATGGTCCACTTCTTCGTGATTGGCATGACCTGCGTGCGTAGCGCTTCGCTGGGAGCGTTCAGCGACACCGCCAGCTTTGGCCGGACCGGTTCGGCTCCGAAGTCGGCGATGCGCGACACGATGCCCGAAGTCGAAACCGTCATGCGCGACTCGGGAATGCCCACCCCTTCCACCAGCAAGCGCACTGCTTGCATGAAGTTGTCGTAGTTCAGGAAAGGCTCACCCTGTCCCATGAAGACGAGGTTGACGCGGTCGCGCTGCATCTCGACTTGCTGATCGTTCAGCACGGCGAGAATTTGTCCCACGATTTCTCCTGCGGTAAGATTGCGCTTCAACCCCAGCAGCGCGGTCATGCAGAAGGCACACTCGACGGCACAGCCCACCTGGCTGGAAACGCAGATGGTGGCGCGCTGAAAGCGATTCCGAGAATGGGAACGAGATGTCGAAGATCCTGCGGCTATAGGGGTCCTTCGACTCGCCGACACAATGGAGGCGTCGGCTCGCTCAGGATGACAACCTGAAATTTCGCTACCTGATCGCTCGAGTTCTCGTAACTCGGCATCGCCATCCTCCGACCCGTCGCCGGCTTCCCCGCCGTCGCCCTCGGGCATCCATACGGTTTCACACTTTGGCCGTCGGAGAATGCCAACAGGTAACGGACGGTGCCATCGGAGGAAACGAACTTCTTTCGATTCTGGGCAAACCAACCCAGTATCGAGATTCACTGAGTCGCTGCCGGAAGGCAAGAGGCAGCATCGTGAACTGATCCAGGTCCGACCACCTTTGCCGGTACAAACCGTCTAATAGCTGGCGGGCGCGGTAGCCGGGTTGACCTAAACTTTCGGCAATCTCCGTAAGTTGCTGAATCGTAAGGCCTAATAGTTCGGTATGTTGCGGGTCGCTCATGCATCCAATATGCTGACTAGGTTAGATTCCTATGCGCCCGACGACGCTGCGGGCATTTCGTGATTGTCGATTCATTCTAGAGAGCAATTATTCTATCGTGCGGGCCTCGAAACGATAAGGACAGAAGCACGGGAATTAGCCATGCGGCAGTTGCCAAGGGTGCGTCGACTTGGTTGTCGTACTGGAGCAGCAAGAATGGTTGAAGAAGTTCGCAACATACAACGTGACGTGTTGCCCAACGGGCTCACCATCCTGACCGAACACATGAACCACATCCGTTCGGTCTCCATGGGGATCTGGGTGAAGTCCGGCTCGCGTCACGAAGATCCCGCCGTGAATGGCATTTCCCATTTTGTCGAACACATGGTGTTTAAGGGGACAACCAATCGCACTGCCGAGGATATTGCCCGCCAAGTGGATTCCATTGGCGGCAATATGGACGCCTTCACCGGCAAAGAGACGATCTGCTTCAACATCAAGGTCCTGGATGAGCACCTGCCTCTCGCGGTCGATATCCTAAGCGACATGGTCTTGCATCCGGTCTTTGACGCCAACGAGATCACGCGCGAGCGCGGCGTCATTCTTGAAGAGATCAAGATGGATGAGGACAATCCCGACTATCTGGTGCATGAAATCTTCACCCAGAATTTCTTCAAGGACCACCCGCTGGGTAAACCGATCCTGGGCACCAAGGAGACGGTAAGACGCTTCGATCGCGATGCGATCCACGGTTTTTATCCTGCGAAGTTTGCTCCCGGGAATCTCATCATCTCTGCGGCAGGAAACGTTGACCATGAGGAGTTCGTCGAACTTCTACGGCAGCGCTTCGGACAATTGCCGCCGGGCTCCAATGGCTGGCACGATAGCCCGCCCAAGGTCCACTCCCGCATCATCCTGCGCAACAAGAAATCCCTGGAGCAGGTGCAGATTTGCGTGGGCGTTCCGTCCTACCGCATCAGTGATGAGCGCCGCTATGTGTCCTACATCCTGAATACGCTGCTGGGTGGAGGAATGAGTTCACGATTGTTCCAGAACGTTCGCGAGAAGCAGGGGCTGGTGTATTCCATCTTCTCCGAACTGAATCCCTTCCGCGACACTGGACTGCTCTCGGTATACGCCGGCACGTCGCGGGAGTCCGCGCCCAAGGTGGTGCAATCCATCGTGAACGAGTTTCGCCAGTTGAAACTAAACCCCATCTCGGAAGAAGAGCTCAAACGCGCCAAGGACCAGTTGAAGGGAAGTCTGATGCTGAGCCTCGAGTCGAGTACGGCGCGCATGTCGAACCTGGCGCGGCAGGAAATGTATTACGATCGCTTCTTCAGCATGGATGAAATTATTGAGCGCATCCAGGCGGTGACCGTGGAGAGCCTGTTGCAATCCGCCAACGAACTGTTCCAATCGGAGCGGATCGCAGTGACTGTGTTGGGCAATCTCAACGGATTGAAGATCAGCCGCGACTCCTTGGTCTGCTGAGGGTTCTTATCTCCCGAGGCAAGACCTTTCTCCTCTCGCCGCGTCCAAAATTCAGATTCGTCTGAATGGGCAGAGGGAGTGGGGTGGAAGTGCACTTTGAGCCTCTTACCCCTCGCATCATCTTCAAATCTGTGCGATGCTGTGGGCATGGGAAACAAGAACGCACCAAGACGCGAAGCCAAGAAGCCGCCTAAGAAGAAATCCAAAGCGACCCTCTGAGACTCCAGCCACGCCGCTGTATTGGTGCCCAGTCCCGACACCGTGGGGCGACTCCGGTGGAAGGTTGGCACGGCAACGTCTAGAATGGCTAGCGGCGGCTAAGAAAGGTTGCCAGTATGCGTAAACGTAACCGAGATCGTGGATTTACTCTCATCGAACTGCTGATCGTAGTTACGATTATTCTGATCATCGCGGCCTTCACCATACCGAAACTCACGAAGTCGACCATCCCCGCCCACGAGACTTCGGCAATCGCCAGCATCAGAGCGATCAATGAAGCGGAAATGATCTATGCCAGCAGCCATCCGGACGTGGGCTTCACAGCGGACTTGGCCATGCTGGGAGGTACTACGCAGACCGGCGGCGAGGGAACCATCGACAACAACCTGGCCAGCGGCCGCAAGAGCGGCTACACCTTCACCTATACGCCGGGCGAGAAGGTGAATGGCGCCATCCGTTCGTACACCATCACTGCCGTACCCGACCAGGTCGGCACCACCGGACAGCGCAGGTTCTACTCCGATGAGGCAGGCGAGATCCATAACAATTCGTCTGGGCCTGCGGATGCGACCAGCCCGGTGATCCAGTAACGGGTGGGACTTGGCTCGTGCGTACAACCGACTTTCAGAGACTGCGCCGCAGTCAATGGCCGGTTCGCGAGGGGGTATGGAGCCGCCACAGGCTAGCTACGGAGCGGTGGGATGATGTTACCCAGCGCGTGAGTGCCGGGAGAAGTGGGAGACTTCGTGGAGCCGCAGAGCGGCGACGCCGTTTGGCTAGGCTCGACTTTTTCAGGGCCTCCTTAAATTTGACCATTGAAATTTCCGGCACTGCACAACATTTTGAATTGATGAGCATCGTCCCATCCCGCTGGAATCTTGCTGCGGCTGTGCTACTTCTCTTGGTCTCACCCCCTCTCCATGCCCAAACCGACGTGCAAACGCTGGCTGCCAATGTGGACCAGCGCTACGATCACATGCGCACCCTCGAAGCCAGGTTCACGGAAACCTACAGCGGGGCTGGTATCAACCGCACCGAGAGCGGAACCCTGCTGCTAAAGAAGCCAGGACGAATGAGGTGGGACTACGATCAGCCCGCGGCCCAAGCTGTTCCTTACCGATGGGAACACCGCGTGGTTCTATGTTCCGGGTGAGAAGCAGGTTCGCCGGACCCCGGTCAAGCAGCTCGACGATCTGCGCTCACCGCTCCGTTACATGTTAGGCAAGAGGAAACTGGAGAAAGAGTTGGATGGACTTTCGCTGGCGCCCGATCCGAAGCCGCTCAACTCGGGCGATGTGGTCCTGCGCGGAATTCCGCACGGAATGGGTGATCGAATTGAGCAGACTTTGCTCGAAGTAACGCCTGACGGCTTGATCTCGCGCATCGTAGTGGAAGAACGGGATGGCTCGATCACCGAATTCCGCTTTCTTCAACAGAAGGAAAACGTCGAAATACCAGACGGGCAGATTTCGCTTTACTCCGCCGCCGGGGACGGAGGTCGTGGCCGGAACGGAGTTCACGGAATGAGCACTTAGCAATTAGCATTTGGCGCTTAGCAAGGGCGAATGGATGGGGTCGGAGGAAGTTGCGGGTTCGGATCAATTTCTGAATGCCAATTGCCAAGTGCTAATCGCTAAATGCTAAGTGCCCACGGCTTCCGAGTGTTAAACTACTCATAATCTCTCCCTAGGGAACTTCTCAACCATGGCCGAATACCTGATCAAGATGGCCGACGAGCGAGGTCACGTCCTCGAGCAAACCGAGAACGGGGTCTCGGAGGTCGAGATTCGGGACCGCTTCGCGCAGCAGGGCTTTCTGGTCTATTCGGTCAAGGCCAAGGGCCTGTTTTCCACCGAGGTGGGGTTCCCGCGCCGGCGCAAGATCAAACAGGACCAGTTCGTTATTTTCAATCAGCAGTTCGTGACCCTGATCCACGCCGGTCTGCCCATCATTCAATCGCTCGAGTTGCTGATCAAGCGGCAGCGCAACCCCTTCTTTCGTTCCGTGTTGCAGAATGTGCATGACCGGGTACGCGGCGGCGAGCTGCTCTCTGACGCGTTCGAAGCGCAGAAAGTTTTTCCCAAGGTTTATACCACCACGCTGCTGGCGGGCGAGAAGAGCGGCAACCTGGAAGAGGTGATGGGCCGCTACATCTCCTTCCAGCGCCTGGCGGTGAGTTTTCGCAAGAAGCTGATTGCTTCGCTGGTTTACCCCGCGTTGTTGGTGGCGATGCTGGTGGTGATGATGACCTTCCTCATCACCTTTGTGGTTCCACAGTTCGCGACCCTGTACTCGCAACTGGGCGCGCAGTTGCCGCCGGTGACCTCCGTGATGCTGTCGATCGGGGTCAATGCGAAGCAGTATTTCTTGCCCTCGCTTGTGGTGCTGGGGGCTCTTGGTTTCTTCTTGTGGCGCTGGATGAAGAAGCGACAGGGGCGCCACTCAAGATGGATCGCCTCAAACTTAAAGTCCCCATGCTGGGGGATGTCTGGCTGAAGTACCAAGTAGCGGTGTTTGCACGTATGCTGTCGACGCTATTGTCGGGCGGACTATCGCTGGTTCCATCGCTGGAGACGGCGTGTGAGTCGATGCAGAGCCGTCTGATCTCGCATGGCATTGAGTCGGCGACGCGCGGTGTGCGCGAAGGCCAGAGCATTGGCCCATAGCCTGGAGGAAACCAAGGTCTTTCCAGAGATGTCGGTGGAGATGATTGAGGTCGGCGAATCGACGGGTGCGTTGCCGGCGATGCTGAACTCGGTCTCCGAGTTCTATGAAGAAGACGTGCAGAACGCGCTGGCCACGGCGATGGCGCTGATTGAACCGGTTATCCTGATCGTGATGGGCGTGGTGGTGGCGTTTGTGCTGATTTCGCTGTACCTTCCGATCTTCAGCTTGGGCTCGGAAGGGTTGCACTAAGTTAGAGCGGCGCTTTAGCGCCGCGTTGAGGCTGGATCATTGACTTGGAGAGAGGCGGGCCTGAAGGCCCGCTCTACCAAAAGGATTGATGTAATGGCAGATGTAAAGAAACCGATCTTCGTAGGCGGCGGTAACGGAAGCCCGATAGCTACGCAAGATGAGGTCGAGCACGGCAAAGAGCTGGCGCGGCGCTATCGTTGCGAGTTCGTGGACCTGAAGAACTTTCACATCCAGCACGAACTGTTCCGCAAGATTCCGGTGGACCTGATGTTCCGCTACAACTTCGTGCCCTTGGAGGACAAGCCCGACGGCCGCCTGGTGATCGCCATCGCCGATCCCAGCCAGTTGATGATGATCGACGAGATCGGCTTGCTGCTGGCGCGGCGCATCACCACCAAGGTCGCCAGCCTGTCGCAGATCAGCGACATCCTGAAGAAGACGGAGCAGTCGCAGCGCGTGCTGGAGGAAGCCAGCGAGGGCTTCGCGCTGGACGTGATTGTCGAGGACGAAAACTCCGACGAAACCATCTCCATCGAGAAGCTGACGGCCGAGGCCGACATCAGCCCCATCATCCGTCTGGTGGATACCACCATCTTTACCGCGTTGCAGCGGCGCGCCAGCGATATT
The DNA here is from genome assembly GCA_963794545.1 of uncultured Acidobacteriaceae bacterium. Lineage (GTDB taxonomy): Bacteria > Acidobacteriota > Terriglobia > Terriglobales > Acidobacteriaceae > Bog-257. The sequence goes on along the minus strand of CAWCEH010000002.1, from coordinate 763,183 downwards.
CACATCGAGACCCGCGACGACTCCGTGGTCATCAAGTACCGCATTGACGGCGTGCTGCAACAGGCCATGCAGCCCATCGCCAAGGAGCACCACTCCACCATCATCTCGCGTATCAAGGTCATGAGCGAGTTGGACATCTCCGAGCGCCGCGTCCCGCAGGACGGACGTTTCCGAGTGCGCTATCTCGGCCGCTCCATCGACTTCCGCGTCTCCATCATGCCCTCGATTCACGGCGAAGACGCGGTGCTGCGCGTGCTCGACAAAGAGTCCATGAGCGAGAAGTTCCACAAGCTGACGCTCGACGTGGTGGGCTTCAGCGACGAAGACCTGCGCAAGTTCCGCCGCTACATCAAGGAGCCGTACGGCATGGTGCTGGTGACCGGACCGACGGGCTCGGGCAAAACCACTACGCTGTACGCCGCGCTGAACGAGATCAAGACCGACGAAGACAAGCTGATCACCATCGAAGACCCGGTCGAATACCAGATTCGCGGCATTACCCAGATTCCGGTGAACGAGAAGAAGGGCCTGACCTTTGCCCGCGGTCTGCGTTCGATTCTGCGTCACGATCCCGACAAGATCATGGTCGGCGAAATCCGCGACACCGAGACGGCGCAGATTGCCATCAACTCCGCTCTCACCGGGCACCTGGTGTTCACTACCGTCCACGCCAACAACGTGGTTGACGTGCTGGGGCGCTTCCTCAACATGGGCGTCGAGGCCTACAACTTCATTTCGGCGCTGAACTGCATCCTGGCGCAACGGCTGGTGCGATTGGTCTGCGAGTTTTGCAAGAAAGAGGTCCACTATTCCGACGAAGAGTTGGAGGCCAGCGGTTTGAATCCGCAAGATTGGGTGAACATCCCGTTCTATGAAGGAGAAGGTTGCATCGAATGCTCGGGTACTGGCTTCCGTGGACGAACTGCGATCCACGAGTTGCTGGAGTTGACCGATAACGTGCGAGAGATGATTCTGGCGAAGAAGCCCAGCAGTGAGATTCGCCGTGCCGCCAAGGACGAAGGCATGCATTTCCTTCGCGAGTCGGCAATTGATAGAGTGAAACGAGGGCTGACAACGCTGAAGGAAATCAACAAGGTGACCTTCATCGAGACGACGCGATAAAAGAAGCGATTAGCGATTGGCAATTAGCGACTCGCAATTCAGCGACCAGGTTTTGCTTGTCACCCTGAGGGAGGAGCGCAGCCACGAGTCGGAGGACCTCTATCCTAACCGGATCGTGTGGTCTGACGAAAACGGAAGTTTTGCCCAAGGGTTCCTTCGCTCCACTCAGGATGACAGCGATTGAAGCCTGAAACTCGCAATTTGAAACTTGAAACTTATGTCTTCTAACCACATTCCGCGGCCCCGGGTGGCCTGTGAGATAAGCGCCGAGCACATGGTCGCAGGACGCGCCGGAGAAGGTGCACAGGCTCTCGAAGCCGCATCCGCACAGGTTATCCCCGATGGAGCACTTGTCCCCGGGCTACAGCAGGCAAACGTTAACGAGCGCGTGGCCCTGGTGTCCGCACTGCGCAATGCCTTGTCAGCTGTTGCCGGGCGTTCGCGCGATGTCTGCCTGGTGATTCCCGACGCTACCACCCGCATCATGCTGCTCGACTTCGACACGCTGCCTGCCAAAGCCGAAGAGGCGGACGCAGTCGTGCGCTTCCGCCTGAAGAAATCGCTTCCGTTCGAAGTGGAGCAGTCGGCCTTGTCATTCGATCGGCAGGGAACCGCAGACCCGGTCAGACTGGTTGCGGCTGTGACGCCGCGTAACATTCTGGAGGAGTACGAATCGCTGGTCCGCGAAGCTGGCTACAATCCCGGCGCGGTGTTGCCCTCGATGATTGCGGCCTTGGGCGTGGTGGACGGTGCGCGTCCGACGATGGTTATCAAGGTCGAACGGGGAACCACCACCTTTGCCATTGTGGACAATAACCAACTGTCTGCTCCATCGCGCGCTGGAGAATGGCGGCTCGGCGGTCAGCGGCGAGTCGCTGGTGGATGACGTGAACACTTCGCTGGTGTACTTCGAGGACCGTTACTCCGTGGGGGTGGATCGCGTCTTGGTAACGGGAGTTGAGTCGGCGCAGGCCTTGCAGGAAGCGTTGAGCGCGAGCGCAAATATTCGCGTGGAAGAGCTGGTGTCCAGTACCAGGGCTGGCGCCGCAGCCGGTAACGTACCGCGGTCGGTGCTCGCCGGAGTCGTGGGAGCTCTGGTTTCCTGATGCGTTTCAACATCAATCTTGCCAGCCAGCCGTACGAGGCCGCTCGCTTCTATCGCCGCCGCATGGGTGCGGTCGTGGCCGCGCTCGCCATTGTCACCGCGCTGCTGGTCGGCTACATCGTGTATCAGAGAGCGCAATCGCGAGGCATCAATAAGCAATTGGCCGAAGTACGGCGGGAAATCAACGGTCTCGATTTCGAAGATGCCCAAGCGCGCGCCCTGCTGAATAAGCCGGCGAATCGCGATATAGCCGACCAGTCGGAATTTCTCAACGAATTGTTTGCCCGCAAGGCGCTGTCGTGGACGCGGGTGTTTACCGAGATGGAAAAGATCGTGCCGCCGAATCTGCATGTCGTCTCCATGAAGCCGGAGTACACCAAGACGAACGACCTGATGCTGCGCGTGGTAGTGGCGACTGACTCGCGCGACCGCGCGGTCGAACTGGTTCGCCGCATGGAGAAGTCGAACCACTTCCGCCAGGCTCAGGTGGTGGCCGAGAACGTCACCGCGAATTCCAGCGATCAAAGTGCCGGGCCGGGCAATATCCAGTTCGACATTGCCGCTATCTACGTTCCGAATGCGCAGGATAACGAGCCTGCCGTGGATGACGGCAAGGAGAAAGAGAAGGAGCCGAAGGGCCCACGGGAAAAGTCAAAGGCCTCGGCCTCCGCGCCAGTGCCTATAGGTCGCAATCCCAATCAGCCGTCGGGCGCCGGTCCAACGCAGGCGCAGAACGGGCCGCCGAGATCGATGCCTATGAGGCCGCACTGATGGCCAGCATTCGCGAAATTCGCAAGACCTGGATGCCCGTCGTTATCGCCCTAGTGGTGATTGACCTGGCTTGTGGGGGATATCTCCTGTCGCCCGCCGGGCGCTCGCGGAAGGCGCGGCAGCGTGATTACTACGAGCAGCGCGCCAAGCTCACGGCCAAGCGGGAGGAAGTGTTGCCTACGCGCGGCATGGACCGGAAATTGGTTCAGGCATCGTCGGACATCGACAAGTTTTACGGCCAACGGTTTCCAACAAAATACTCGGACGTGGCGGAAGAGTTGGGCAAAGTGGCGACCGAAACTGGCGTTCACTTTGCGGGCGTCAAGTACGACGACAAAGAAGCCCCAATCGAAGGTCTGCGCAAGATGACGATTGATATCTCGCTTTCCGGTGACTATCTTCAGGAAGTCAAGTTCATCAACCAACTGGAACGCGACAAGATGTTCTTCCTGATTGATGGAATCGCACTCGGCGAACAGCAGGGCAATGTCCGCCTGCAACTTAAGCTGGAAACGTATCTGCGCAGCGGAGCGGAAACTTCGTGAAGATTGGGACCGAGAACCGGACGAAAACGATCATCGCGGCGGTGTTGTTGATCGTTGCGGGATTCCTGCTAGTGCGCGCATTTACGGGCGGGGGCGAAGACTCGTCGCCCGCTCCATCGCCGTCTACTGCCGTCCACCCGTTGCCGAGTGGCGCTACTGGGCAGTCAAAGCCAGGTGCCACAAAAGCCGTGCGCAAGCCGCATCCGCTGTTAGCCCAGACACTCGATCCCACGCTGCGCTTCGACCTGCTTAAGTCCAGCGAAGATGTGACGTACAAGGGGACAGGGCGGGATATCTTCCGCTCGCAGGCGGAAGAGGCTCCCCTTCCCAAACCGTTGCCTCCGGATAAACAGCCGGCCGTTGTGCAAACGCCCCCTCCACCACCGCCTATCCCTCTGAAGTTCTACGGCTTTGCGAGTCGGAAGGACGGAAACAAGAGAATTTTTCTCTCAAAAGGTGAGGACATCTTCGTCGCCAAGGAAGGCGATATCGTGGACCGGCGCTACAAGATCGTCCACATAGGGACAAACTCCGTGGAGGTGCAGGACGTTCTCACCAATTACCCGCCGCAGACGCTTCCTCTGTCGTCGGCATGAGCATTTGGCATCTTGACCTCCACTTATGCGTCTATAGAAGAAGGACCGGTTATCAAATCGTGCAACACCATCTTCCAGTTTCGGCCATCGATCCCCGCCGGCGTCAGCGCGACGAGGGCTATCTTCTGCTGGCCATCCTGCTAATGATGGCGCTGATGATTATCGCTGCCACCGTCGAAGCTCCGCGCATGGTGCAGCAAATGAAGCGCGACCGCGAACAGGAGATGATCCATCGTGGCACCGAGTACGCTCGCGCCATCAAGAAGTTCTACAAGAAGTTCGGCACCTATCCCACCAGCCTCGAGCAACTCGACAACACCAATCAGATCCGTTTCCTCCGTAAGCGCTACAAGGATCCGCTGACCAAGGATGGCAAATGGACGCTCTTACACTACGGCGACATTCAAACGCTGATCAACCCTAACGGTCCTGGAACGCCGGCGGCCGCATTGGGTTCGCAGGGACAAGGTGGTCAGGTCGGGAGCGTTCTCGGTTCGACGCCGGGGAGTGCGCCCTTCACGAACGGCCCTGGTTCGGACGGGAGCGGCAGCACGTTCGCGGCGAGTCCGGCCCAGCCTGCGCAGTATGTCAGCGGTCCCAATTCTGATGGCAGTGGCGGCAGCTTTGCTGGAAGCCCATCCGGGGGCGCGCAGTATACAAACGGTCCGGGCTCCGACGGTAGTGGGGGCGGTTTCGGCGGAGGTGCGACCGGAACTGTTGGCTCGCAGCCGGGCAACAGTTTAGGAATCAGTCCTTTTGCCAATAGTGTCAACGGGCAGACTGGCCCCGCGGGTTCGGCAGCCGGCAACAGCATTTTCGGGCAGAACTCTGCGGGCGGCAATCAGACGTTTGGCGGTGGCGCCATCGTCGGCGTTGCCAGCTTGAGTAAGGATCCGACCATCCGCATTTACAACAAGAAGAAGAAGTACAACGAGTGGCAGTTCATCTATGACCCAATGTCTGACGTGGCAAACGTTTTGCTACGCGGCCCGTATCAGCCGCTCACCCTAGGGGGCGCGCAGGTGGGAACGCCAGCCGGACAGATAAATGGCCAGCAGCAGAACCCATTCGGCCAGCAACCAGGTAATACCCCTCAACAGACGGGTCCCGGGCAACGCGGTCCAGGAAGCATGTTCCCGCCTGATCAGAACCAGCCGCAACAGTAGAGCGATCCCAAACCCCATCACTTCGAATGCGCAGTGATTGGGTCGCCTAGTAAGAAGCGCATACTCTCGAAATCGATGGTAAAGCTTTGACAGGGATCAACCAGATCGCGACCGAGATTACCGTAGAGCCGATCCGTATCCGTGCCCAGCACCGGCGCAACCGGCACGTCGTGCAGCACGGCATGCGCCTAGCCCACCTGGAGCCGCACGTCCGGTAGGTAGTAGGCCATCGCTCTCTTAACTCCACCGGCACCCGACATTGAGTAGGGCTTCTTTTCCAGCCGTTTGAACTGTTCCGGGAAGTCGCGATGATATCGGTCTGACAAGAGGGTGCCATTCGCGCCAGTATCGAAGGAAAATAGAACCTTACGACTCTCCACCTGACATTCCAGCAGCGGCGTTAACTCATTCATGTAGAGCGGTGCACCGCCCTGTCCCGAGGGCGAATCCGGCCCGGCGAGGAAATGCCCCTCCTTGGTGAAGGTGATACGTTTCAGCGCCTGCAGCACGGGATAGCCGAGGACTGCATTCACCTGATAATGCGTTGTCTTACCTGTCGGCACATTCAGGGTCTTGTCTTCGAGCACAAGCAGCACGACGTTGTGGATGGTAGCGCCGCCTAGCTTCAGCTCAGGCAGTAGAGCTACATGCAGCTTGTTCTCGGCGCCGGTAATGCCCTGGGTTTGCGCGGCGTCGTGCGATGGCTGCAACCCCAATTTGGAAGCAAAGCTGGCCGACACGGTGGAGAAGTTCGCGCCGGTGTCCAGAATCCAGGATTGCTCCACACCGTTAACAGTCAGATTGGTTTCGATGCTGTCGAGCACCGGATTACGATGGGTTGGCAAATCTATTCCGCCGTCGAATGTGATCGTCTGCGGCGGTGCATTCCTAAGCAGAAGCGCGCCGTGATAGTCGTCTTCGGTGCTCCGCCTCGCGACCTTATCCAAGTGTGTTGCGAATTTGTGAAGGAGCGCCTCGTACGCCTGGATTGCGTCGTTGTAGCGATAGGTCTTGATGTAATCATCCGCCAGCGATGGCAGCGCGACGGCTGCGCGGTCGGGCTGCAACGACTCAAGGTTTGGAAGCACTCTGGTCAGCAGTTCGATCGATTCGGCGACCTGCCCGGCTCGATTGGCCAACACTCCGGCGAAATAATCCCGTTCCGGGGAGTGCGGCATCGCGTCGACGGCGGTCGCAAGCTGCGCATAATCGAAGTTCTTGATGTACGCGTCACCGTCGGAAAGGGTGGATGGCTGCGGAAGCTTTACGGATGGGCTGACGCTGGTGTTCGTCCCTGGCGCTTGTGGTGGAACCTGTTGGGCAGAGGCCCAACCTGACAGGGAAAGTGCCAATATTGCAATCGAAAGTCCGAATTGCTTCCTCATCATCTTTGCGGCTCCGCACTGCCAGGCAGCATGAGGCCACCCGCCAACAACAGCAGCGTGGCGATGCTGAAGATGATGGAGCCGATAAACACTCCCAGCAAACAGAACATGAGAACACTTGTTACGGCGGGAATCACGGTACACAACAATACGAGCCCGCGACCATTCGGCAATCGGCTGGCCCAGATGATAATCGGGCATAGCACAATTCCCGTGACCGAAAAGCTCCACCACAGCGCCTTAAACACGTTGAGGATCTCCGGACCGGCGTTCGTGGCCGCCATCCGCGGCATGGCGAAGGTGTATCCGTAAACGTGGAGTATTGCTCCGAAGAATACGAGCAGACTTCCGGCCAGAATCAGTCCGCGAGCGGCTTTCAAGGCTGTCCCTCCTTCGGCAAGTGGCTCTTGGTCATGCTGACACCCACCCACTAGCCCCTGACCCCTGCTGGGTAAATTCCACCAGCAATTGCAGGCGCTGGCGGGCATGGCCGCTATCGATCGCGTAGGCAGCCAGCGGTACGGCATCGCCGATGCGATCAGCGTGTCCGGCAGCGACCAGCGCCGCGGCAGCATTCAGTAAAACTACATCGCGGCGGCAAGAGCGCTCGCCATCAAGAATCGCGCGGATGATGGCCGCGTTTTGCTGGGCGTCGCCTCCCGCAATGTCGTCGAGCGGCGCCCGTTGCAAACCAAAATCCTCTGGCGTGACTTCGTATACGTGCACTTGACCGTTGCGAACTTCGGCCACTTTGCTGGGCCCGGAGATGGTGATCTCGTCGAGTCCGTCACGTCCGTGGACGACCAGAGCACGGCGCAACCCAAGTTCGCTCAGCGCCTCGGCCAGCTTTTCCACCAGATCGGCGGAGTAAACCCCGACCACCTGCGCCGAAGCGCGCGCCGGGTTGGTCAGTGGTCCCAGCAGGTTGAAGACGGTTCGCAACTGCAACTGGCGGCGGGCTGGTTGCACGTACTTCATCGCCGAATGCATCGCGGGCGCAAACAGGAATGCGATGCCGGTCTCGTGCAGGCAGGCAGCAATGCGCGCCGGTGGCAGATTGATGTTGACTCCGAGCGCCTCCATCACATCGGCCGAGCCGCACTTGGAGCTGATGCTGCGATTGCCATGTTTCGCAACTCGAACCCCAGCCCCGGCGATGGCGAGCGCTGTCGCAGTGGAAATGTTAAACGTGCCGCTGGCGTCGCCGCCCGTGCCACAGGTGTCCACCAGTGCGTCGCGCCCGGTGCCGCTGAGGTCGAGCGCCTCGCCATCCTCCGTCTGCAACGGCACGGCTTCGGCACGAATGGCCTGCGCAAAGCCGACAATCTCCTCCACCGTCTCGCCCTTCATATGCAGCGCCACCAGCAGGGCCGCGATCTGCGCGTCGGTGGCCTCACCGCGCAGGATCTGCGACATGACTCCACGTGCCTCTTCGCGGGTGAGGGAAGTGCGGTGGTTGGCGATTTTGTGCAGCGCGTCGAGGAGCATTTACTGCGCCTGGGCTATCTTCTGAAACTTATTCCAGCTGCCGAAAACTTTTACGTAAAAAGTGCTATCTAGCAAGTGGTATCTATCCACGTCTCGGGCGGTAGGATTCCGTTTCAGGAAGTTCCGCAATTTGTCATACTCGTAAAGAAGAATTCTACCGATGTTGTGTCTGCTTGCGAACCGCGGGTCAAGGGTCTGGCTGCTGAATATTTCGACTACCTTCTCATCAAAAGTTACTTCACATCCTAGCGGCAAATTTAGAAGCTGTTTCCTGCTTGCGACGGTTGAAAACGTGGTTGTAGTCTCATCTTCAGGGGAGGGTAACAATGGTTGGTATTCAATAAGTTTATAGGCGTTCTTGAAGTTCCCGATAAAGTCTACCACCACACAATGAGACTTTCCGACATAACGTCGCAGACCTCTACCGAGTTGCTGGTAGAAAAGCAGCTTGGATTCAGTCGGCCGCAGAAATAAAAGACACTCAACGAATGGAATATCAATCCCTTCATTTAGGACGTCAACAACGCAGAGGACTTTGATTGTTCCTGCCGCAAGTTTGGTAACGAGTTCCCGCCTTTTGTCTATGGGAACAGACTCGACGTAAAGAGCAGCACGTATGTTCTTTTCATTGAAGTGCTTAGCGACCCTCTCAGCGTGCAAATGTGAGCAGCAGAACGCCAAGGATGGCTTGTCCTCCGCATGTTCGCGCCATTTTGAAATGATCGCGAAGTCTCGCTTAGGTATAACAAGGGCCTTCTCCAAATCGCGAACGTCATACTTGGTGCCGTTATGTTTAATATTGCTGTAGAGGGGTATCTATTTCACTCAGGTACCCCCAATGGGTTGTGGTTTCAGGGCCAGTCTGCCGGTGCGGACCGGATGATCGCCTTGTAAGTTGTTGGCTCCACGGCGACAGCTTGCTGGACAAGACGGTAGAACAGCTTTCCCCGGCTGTGCGACTTGCGCCGGTTGAACCGGAAGGTAAACTCGTCCAGATAGCCATCCAAATGCTCGATGCTCACCGCTCCCTGATGTGTGCCCAGTAGCCATCGTTTTAACAGCGACACCACGCGATGCACGCGCGGCAACAGCTCCGAAGGGGATTTCTGCTGTCCGCGCAGAAACGTGAGCCGATGAATGTAGCCGCGCCCTTGCAATGGCTCATATCCCAACCACCCGTCGGTGTGGACCACGCTGCCGGGTTCAACCGACTCTTGCACGAAGGAAATGAGGCTGTGGGCCGAAGCGTTCGGAATGCGCCGCATCCGAATTCGCCCAATCCCTTTGCCGTCCTCCTCTGCCGCCACCACAATCAACGCCTTGCTCTCGGTCTGCCGACCGCGCATACCCTCTTCCAGCCCACCCAGATAGGTTTCGTCCGCCTCCACGCTTCCCGAGAGTCGTTCCCGCCCGGGTCTTACCATGGCTCGCCGCAGTTTGTGCAAACACACCCAAGCCGTCTGGTAGCTTCCCAAGCCCAGAACCCGCTGGAGTCCCAGGGCGCTGATCCCATTCTTCTGACTCGTCATCCACCACATCGCCCGGAACCAAACCGTCAGGGGCGTCCGGGTGCCCTGAAAAATTGTTCCCGCCGTTACCGAAACCTGATGTCCGCAGCGGGCACACTGCCAGCGCCCGGATCGCAATGGCCAAGTTTTGCTCTCGCCGCAGCGTAGGCACTTGCATCCCGCCGGCCATCGCAGGCGGAACAGATACTCCCGGCACGCTTCCTCGCTGCTAAATCGAACTTCGAGCTCCGCCAGAGTCCGCGGATAATCCTCCACCACCCGTTCCATGGGCCACCACACTACCTGTAGTGGTCACCTGAGTCAAATGGATACCCCTCATTGCTGTAATCCACGTCGTCGAAACAGCCGTAGTAGTGATAGGGAGCTAATATTCCAACGTCGATTCCGGATCTCAATTCGAAGTTAACGAGAATATTATCGCCGCAGAGTTCAAGAATATCCTGTCTGTCGCTGCGAAATGGCGTTGCGGTCAGCCCCAGTAGGAAGGCGGGCTTCAGTGTGTCGATAAGTCGCCTGTACGAACTGGAGGCAGCGTGGTGGAATTCGTCGATTACGACATAATCAAAAGCACTCGGACCGAGCACATCCAAGTGACCGTGTAGCCATTGAATGGTGCTCAAATTGACGATTGCGCCTTTGGAACCTGACGCCCCCGGGCCATGCCGTTTGACTGCGGGTATGCCAAACTTTGCCACGAATTCGGATTCGGCAATGTCGAGAATCTCGTGGCGATGAGCAACATAGAGCACAGACTTGGCTTTTTGGCGAGCAGCGTCTTCGGCGGCAATTCGGGTCTTTCCCGAGCCAGTGGGCAGAACTATGAGACCGGCGCGTTGCCCTAGTTCGTGGCATTCCTTTAGGGCCTTCAGGCTTTCAACTTGCAGTACGTTTAGTATCCTTTTTGGAGGCGAATAGCCGCAATGGCATTTACCGGCAATTATTCTGCGCCCTTCGCGGGGACAAATGAAACCATGCGAGACAAGCAATCGACCCAAATCTATTGCGTCGAGTATTGAATAGGCACACCCTATCTCCGTCGCAGTAGAAACGAACTCTTCTTTGGCGCCATCCAGTACGGTTCCGCTTGTGGCAAGAACGGCAAATTTCAGACCCGCGATTTTCTTCAGGCGATAAATCTGGTGAGATACATGCGCGGGTCTAACCGTAGGAAAGGATTTGCCTTTGAGGATGAACGCGGCGAGACCCACCTCCCCAGAGAGGGTTAGCTTATGAGTTAGAATATCTGCGATTTCGGCAGGCCCGTGGGGAGTCTCATTTGAATCCATGAGGATAGATAGGACGTAGGGCTCCAGTTCTTTGTGTTCATCGAGTGAGCGTACCGTCTTGATGACGGCGTCCGAAATGTCCGATGCTTCCCAGTTTCTTACTTCTTTGAAGTTGTCGAATTTTTCAATACTCACAAGGCCAGACATTACGTCTCCAACCGCAACTCTAGTATAAGTGTCGGGTTTGCTCACGACTCTGTCCGTCCGTTACAATCATGAGTTTCCTACTGTTACGCGATCCTCATAAGGAGCAGCCAAGTCCAGCCTGTCTGGTCTGAACCGCACGCCACTCGGCCTGCGGTCATCATAACAAACATGAAAATACATGAGTACCAGGGAAAGGCCATCCTCGCGAAGTACGGAGTGGCAGTGCCGCGTGGGCACATGGTCGAAAGCCGCGAAGAAGCCGACACCGCGGCCAAGGCCCTGTTCCACGAGGGCGCGCTAGGGGTTGTCGTCAAGGCACAAATCCACGCTGGCGGCCGCGGCAAGGGCGGCGGCGTCAAGATCGCCAAGTCGCCCGAAGAAGCCAGCGCACTCGCGGCCAAGATGCTCGGGATGAAACTGGTTACGCACCAGACTGGTCCCGAGGGCAAGAAAGTTCAGCGCCTGCTGATTGAAGAGACGCTGCCCATCGCGCGCGAGCTGTATCTTGGCATCGTGCTGGACCGCACCAACGGGCGCCTGGTATTCATGGCTTCGGCTGCGGGTGGCATGGAGATCGAAGAGGTGGCGGCGAAGGACCCCAACGCCATCATCAAAGAGCACATCATCCCCGGCTTTGGTTTGCAAGCCTTTCAGGCGCGCGAGATTGCATTCAAGCTCGGTCTGGATGCCAAGTACATCAGCGGCGCGGTGAAGTTCATGATGGCGCTGGCGCGCGCGACGGAAGATACCGACGCCTCGCTGGTCGAAATTAATCCGTTCATCACCACCACTGATGGACGCCTGTTCGCGCTCGACGCCAAGATGAACTTCGACGATAACGCGCTCTATCGCCATCCCGACATCAAGGAGTTGCGCGACCTGAGCGAGGAAGACCCGCTCGAGGTCGAAGCCAGCAAATACAACCTGAACTACATCAAGCTCGACGGCAACGTGGGATGCATGGTTAACGGCGCCGGCCTGGCGATGGCGACCATGGACATCATTCAGTACGCCGGCGGCATGCCTGCCAACTTCCTCGACGTGGGCGGCGGCGCCAACGAAGAGCAGGTCACGCATGCCTTCGAAATCCTGCTGAGCGACAAGAACGTGAAAGCGGTGCTCATCAATATTTTCGGCGGCATTCTGCGCGTGGACACGCTGGCCAACGGTATCGTCAGCGCGGCACGCAAGACCAATATCCAGTTGCCAATTGTGCTGCGACTGGAAGGAACCAACGTCGAGCAGGGCCGCCAGACCTTGAAAGAGAGCGGACTGAAATTCATCGTGGCAGAGACCATGAAGGACGCGGCGGAGAAAGTTGTTGCCGCCGCCAAGGGGGTTCGATGAGCATTCTGGTTGATAAGTCGACGCGGTTACTGGTGCAGGGATTGACGGGACGCGAAGGAACCTTCCACGCCAAGAATGCCGCCGCCTACGGAACGACCGTCGTGGGTGGGGTGACTCCCGGTAAGGGCGGCACCACCCATGAAGGCTGGCCTATCTTCAACACGGTGAGCGATGCGGTTGCAAATACCGGCGCTAACGCAACAGTCATTTTCGTTCCACCGCCGGGTGCGGCCGACGCCATCATGGAAGCCGCCGATGCCGGCGTGCCGCTGATCGTCTGCATCACTGAAGGCATTCCTGCGATGGACATGGTGAAGGTGTGGGAGTTCCTTAAAGCGAAGAACTCGCGCCTGATTGGACCCAACTGTCCCGGCATTATCTCGCCCGGGCGGTGCAAGATCGGCATTATGCCGGCGTCCATTCACAAGGAAGGCAATGTCGGCATCGTGTCGCGCTCAGGCACGCTGACCTACGAGGCCGTGTATCAGTTGACGACGCGCGGTATCGGGCAGTCCACCGCAATCGGCATTGGCGGCGACCCTATCATCGGCACCAACTTCATTGACGCAATCAGCCTGTTCAACGACGATCCCGAGACGGAAGCGATCATCATGATTGGCGAAATTGGCGGCACCGCCGAAGAGACTGCGGCTGAGTTCGTCCAGAAGAATGTGCGCAAACCGGTGATCGGATTCATCGCCGGGCAGACTGCGCCTCCGGGACGCCGCATGGGCCACGCCGGAGCCATCATCTCCGGCGGAAAGGGAACTGCCGCGGAGAAGATCAAGGCCATGGAAGCGGCTGGCATTCACGTTGCGAAGTCGCCAGCCGAGATCGCTGAGACGCTGGTGAAGGTGCAGGCGGCGGCAAGAGTGTAAGTCTTATTCACCACAGAGACACAGAGGCACAGAAGGGGAAGACATATTTTGCTAGTAGCGAACGGCTAACAGCTAGGAGCCTCAAGCGAAAAGCCAGGAGCGAAAAGCGAACCGCGAATTTATGAAAACCATCCAACGCACTCTTTCCATCGTCAAGCCCGACGCCGTTGAAAAAGGCGCCATCGGCGACATCATCCACACGCTGCTGGAGAACAAGTTCCGCATCATCGGAATGAAGATGCTGCAGATCACCAAGGCACAGGCCGAAGGCTTCTACGCCGTGCATGTCCATCGGCCGTTCTTCGAGTCGCTGACCGATTTCATGTCGAGCGGCCCGATCGTCGTAATGGCGCTGGAAAAAGAAGACGCCATCGCCGACTACCGCAAGCTGATGGGCGCCACCGATCCAGCGAAAGCCGACGAAGGCACCATCCGCAAAAAGTGGGCTTCGAGCATCGAGAAGAACGCGGTACACGGCTCGGATGCCGACGACACGGCGCGTTTCGAACTCAGTTACTTCTTCTCCGGATACGAACTGGCAAAGTAGACTGTCTGCGCTATGGCCGGAAACCTATTTCCCGCCAAGTCGCAGGACGTTGTCATCCGCGCGGACAGGTCCGCAAGGGAGCTTCGCAGAGCCATGGCTCACGTTCAGATCACAATGCTGGATGGCCGCACTACCGAGCAGAAGCGCAGGGCGGCCAAGCGCATCACTGAGGTGTTGCACGAGGAGCTCAACGTCAACCCCGTGAAGCTGACCATCGCGTTTATCGAGGTGCCGCGAGAGAGCTATGCCAGTAACGGAACCTTGATCAGCGATCGAGAGTCTCCGAAATAAAATCGTCGTAGCCGGTCCGAATGCCGATGTGTCCCATCTAGCCACCAAAACCAACCGCGTCAGCGTGGAAAGGTGTACCTGCACAGTCAAGTCACGCAGGGCTGCCCGTATAACTCTGATGTTCTGGCGGCAGATTCATGCATTAGAATGGCAAGAAGAGAGTGCGCCGGGTTGGGCGGCGGTCGTCGAGGAAGAATATTCGACGAGATCCGCCAATAACGACGTGCCCCCCGAAGACCACGCAGCTGCCCGACCCACCAGAACGGCAGAGGGATAATTCTCCGGGAGACAGGTACTGTAGAGCGGACAGGCCGCTATTTTCTATGTCATCCCCTGAGTTCCTCACGCAGGGCCAGCCCGGCGATTTTTTGCGGGAAGCCATCCTGCGGCACGTTCGTTATACCCTGGTTCGCCCCACGTCAGATTTGAAGCCGTCCGATTACCTGAAGCCGGTTTCGCTGGCGATTCGCGACCGAATCGTCGACCGGATGCTGGAGACCGAGTCGCGCTACCGTCACAAGGATTCCAAGAAGCTGTATTACCTGTCGATGGAATTCCTGATGGGGCGCTCGCTGGCCGACAACCTGTCGAACCTGCGATTGGAGGAACTTTGCCGCGAGGTGCTGGCCAGTTTTGGCGTCAGCCTGGACGAAGTGCTCGATAGCGAATCCGATGCTGGACTGGGCAATGGAGGCTTGGGCCGGCTGGCGGCCTGCTTCCTGGAGTCGCTGGCCACCTTGGGCATGCCCGGCTATGGCTACGGCATCGACTACGAATACGGCATGTTCAAGCAGGAGATCTTCAACGGGTTCCAGCGTGAGAAACCTGACCGCTGGAAGGCAAATGGAACTCCTTTCGAGATCGAGCATCCCGAAGAAGCGGTCAACATTCCGCTGTACGGTCGCGTCGAAGCCGGCGGCGACCCCGACGAGAATCTGAAGCAGAGCTGGCTTAATCCCAAAATTGTCGTGGGCATTCCTGCGGACATGCCCGTCGTCGGCTACTTGGGACATACGGTAAACTGGCTGCGCTTATTTACCGCCCGCGCCTCGGAGGATTTCGACATCGAGATTTTCAATCGCGGGGATTACATCCGTGCCGTCGAACAGAAGATTGCCTCGGAAAATATTTCCAGCGTGCTGTATCCCTCGGACTCGGTAATGAGCGGCAAGGAACTGCGTCTGGTGCAGGAGTACTTCCTGGTCGCCTGCGCCATTGGCGACTTGATGCGCCGTTTCCGCCAGCAGCACAAAGACATCGAGTTACTGCCGTCCAAAGTCGCCATCCAGATGAACGACACCCACCCCAGCCTGGCCGTCGCCGAACTTATGCGGGTTTTGCTCGACGACTACCAGTTGGAGTGGGACCACGCCTGGGACATCACCCAGCGCACCCTGGCCTACACCAATCACACGCTGCTTCCTGAAGCGCTGGAAAAGTGGTCGGTGCCACTGCTGGAGAAGGTGCTGCCACGGCACACGCTGATTATCTTTAACATCAACCATCATTTCCTGCGCGACATGCAGCAGTATTCCTTCCTGGATGACGAGAAGCTTGCGCAAGATGTCGATCATCGAGGAAGGCTACGAAAAGCAGGTGCGCATGGCCCACCTCTGCATCGTGGGCAGCCACTCGGTAAATGGCGTCTCCAAGCTGCACAGCAATCTGATTGTAAATTCGTTAGTACCTGAATTTGCAAAGATTTGGCCGGAGAAGTTCAACAATAAGACGAATGGTGTCGCGCCCCGACGCTGGTTGATGGAAGCCAACCCCGGACTCACCGATTTGATCAGCCACACGCTCGACGAACACAAGTGGATTACCGATCTCAATCGGCTGCGCGATCTGGAAAGGTTTGCCGAGGATACGAACTTCCGCGAAGCCTTCAAAGAGGTCAAGCGACAGAACAAACTGAAGCTGGCCGGAGTCATTCAGGACCAGAGCGGCGTTGTGGTGGACCCGGATTCCATGTTCGATGTCCAGATCAAGCGTATTCACGAGTACAAGCGTCAACTGCTGAACGTGATGGGGATCATCCACGACTACCTGGGCATCGTGGAGCGTGGCGAGATGCCGGAGGTCCCGCGCACCTATGTTTTTGCGGGCAAAGCGGCTCCCGGATATTGGGCGGCCAAGCAGATCATCAAGCTCATCCACAGCGTCGCTGACGTGGTGAACCACGATGAGAAGGTGAAAGACACGCATCAAGATCGCCTTCCTCCCCGACTACCGGGTGTCGCTGGCCAAGCTAATCATGCCCGCCGCTGACCTGAGTGAGCAGATCTCGATGGCAGGCATGGAAGCCTCCGGGACTGGCAACATGAAGCTGGCCATGAATGGCGCCCTTACCATCGGGACCTACGACGGAGCCAACATTGAGATCGCGGAAGAAGTTGGCGAGGACAACATCTACATTTTCGGTTTGCGCTCGGAAGAGATCCAGGAGATGCAGAAGAAGGGCTCGTACAATCCGCGCGAGCTCTACGACAATGACGCCAGCATCCGCGAAGTGATGGACGCGCTGGCCTCGGACCGCTTCTGTCCCAATGAGCACGGACTGTTCCGCTGGATCTTCGACGAACTGGTGCATCGCGGCGACCGCTATTACCACCTTGCCGATTTTCCCAGCTACATCGACGACCCAGCAACTGATCAGTGGCGAATATCGCAAGGAAGAAATCTGGTGGCGCAAGGCCATCCTGAACGTGGCGCGGATCGCAAAGTTCTCCAGCGACCGCACCGTCACCGAGTACGCGCGCGACATCTGGCACATTGGCCCGTTCGAGAAATCGAGCCGCCCAGCCAAGATGCCGGTTCGTCCTCCGGTTTCGGTGGCCAAACTCGATGGCGAGGCCGTAGCGGAGACTCCGGTTGCGTCCGACCCCGAAAGCACAGAGCAGGTCGCGGACTAGCTTTGATCGGATAGTGCGGCGCTTCAGCGCCGCGTGAACGAGCCGATTAGAAAATCGCGGCCTTCTAGGCCCGAGGCACATCCCCCGACACTGCCAGGATAGATATTTCGTCATCCTTCCGGCGCTTCAACCCACGATGGACCCGCTTTTCGGAACGTCCTCGTCGCTCTCCGAAGGATCGGTAAGCGGGAACCCCAGATTCTTCCACTCGTAGAATCCACCCAGCAGCGGACGCACGGGCCGGATGCCAAGCTTGCGTAATTGCAGCGCCACCCGGGCGCTGGTCGCTTCGTTGGGTCAAGTACAGAACAGGACGATCTCCCCATCGCGAGCGATCTCTCCGTGCCGCGCCTGCAGTTCCTCGGGGGACATCTGCAACGCATGAGGCAATGTTCTGGGATCGGTGAGCCGGTCCAGGGGATGCCGCAAATCGATGATGGTCACCGGCTCGCCTGCTTCCAGCTTGTGCTTCAGCTCGTCTGGAGTGATGCGGTCACCCTTGACCTGCTCGATGAAGCGTCGGCGCTCATTCCATCGATAGATCACGTAGGCAATCACCGCTGCGATGAACAGCAGAATCAGCGATCCCCCGAAGCGCGAGGCGCCGGCGGCAATAACGTCAAGCTGCTTGCCGAACAGGAAGCCAAGTCCGGCGTAAGCGCCGGTCCACAGCAGTGCCCCCAGGAAATCGAAGAGGACGAAGCGCGAAAAATCCACGCCTACCATTCCAGAAAGCGTCGGCGCCGCCGTATTAAGACCGGGAACGAACTTGCAGATGAGTAAGGTTCGCGGGCCGAACCTGCTGAACGTGGTTTCCGTCTTTCGCACGCAGGAGTCAGGTTCGAGCGCGATGCGACAGAGCAGGTTCAGCACCACCGCGCCGCGTCGCTTGCCAAAGAAGTACCAGAAAGTATCGCTGCACAGCGAAGCCAATGCCGGAATCAGCATTGCGAGCGCGAGATGCATGCGCCCTTGTCCGGCAAGGGCTCCGGCTGCCAGCAGGAGCGGTATTGCCGGAATAGGTAGTCCAGCCTGCTCGAGCAGGACCCACACGAAGAGCAGGGCATAGCCGTAGCGAACAACGAATTCGAGCATCTCAGTCATGGGGTCCGAGGAAGCGCCGCAGATTTATTTGGATGCGGGTCAGCCGGAAAGGTTCCGGGCCAGGTTAAGTCAGAATGTGAAAGTGGTTCGAGCTTTTCGGTTTCTTCCCGCCACTTCTTTCGCCAACAGGCTTGCCTCTGGAGCGCTTGAACTTTTCCCCTTTACCCCACTACCCGCCGATACTTGCCTTCGCGAAACCGAGCAGCTTAACCATACGGCCTTCTTCCTCACGCCAGTAGGCCGCCTCCTGTATGTGCACCTTTAACAGGATGAGATTAGGGTCATCGATGCCCTTGGGAAACCAGGTTTCATGGACAGGCTTCCATAGCTGCTTTGCCTTCACATGATCACGCACCAGCTCGCACCGTCCGGTGATCGAGACATACCGCTGGCTATCGGCATCCGAATAAGCCAGATTGACACGGTGGTCGGTGCGTATGGCCTCCACTTTCTCAGTATTGATATGGCTAAAAAACCAGATTACGCCGTCGGCATCCACTTTTTGGGTCGCCATTGGGCAGCTGTGCAAACTGCCATTGGTCCGGATAGTAGTCAGCATCGCAAAGTCGATGCCCTCGATTAATGCATTTAGCTTGGCCACGGGGTCGGAGGTCTGCGTCATGTAAGCTCCTTGCATCGCCAAGGTTTGGCGACCGTGTCGCCTCACCCTTGACGGTGACCGAATCTTTCAATAGTCTCTTTAAACTACGGGCCTGAATTATATCGGAGCCGGCCGCAGGATGGCTTTCTCGAGAAGAGCCGTGTCCTACTGGTGCGTTGACGGTTTCGGAAGCCGCAACGTCTCAACCATCAGACCCATCGCCCCATACGTGGCAGCATTCGCAAGAAGCACCCAATAGAAGCGAAGGCCGAAATGAAAGTAAGAGCCCGCAAACACGACAGGGCAAGTAAAACGGGCGAGAGTTAGGATTGGTACGGTTAAGCTCATCTGAATGGGTGCCGTTGGGAATAAATAAATCGCCCAGAAGGCCGCGACGAGAAAGCCCACACTTGCCCACGCACCAATTCGGTATCTCATACTGTGCTCCTATTGCTTATGCTAACAGTTCTCTGACGCTCCAGATGTGATCGGTCAATCTGGCTTCCATCGCGGACGTAACTTGAAAGCACTTGTGAACCTCCGGCTGAGTTGCCGGGAATGTTTGCCGCTTCTGTATAATCCATCCTCTCATGCGCAACTTCTTCGCGCGACGCACCTCCTGGAACTTGACCACCAACCACTACACCGAGGCGTTGGAGGCGCACCGGCGGGGCGGCAGGGAAGTCCTTGACCTTACAGCTTCCAATCCCACGACGGTTGGTCTGCAGTATCGCGAAGATGAGCTGCTCAGCGCACTGTCGCACCGCGAAGCTCTCACCTATGAGCCGCAAGCGAAGGGGTTACTGCCTGCGCGTGAGGCCGTGTCCTCCTACTACGCAGCGCTCGGTAGTCACGTATCGCCAGACAATCTCATCCTGACTACCAGCACCAGCGAGGCGTATTCGTTCCTTTTCCGCCTGCTGTGCGATCCGGGGGACACGGTGCTGGTTCCGACCCCCAGCTATCCGCTCTTCGACTTCCTCGCCGATCTCCAGGACGTGAAGCTCGAACCCTACGAGTTGGTGTATGACCACGGTTGGCAGATCGATTTCCACTCGGTAAACGGCGCGATGCAACGCGCTCACACCGCGGGCTTGCGTTGCCGGGCGGTGTTGGCCGTGCATCCGAATAACCCAACCGGTTCGTTCGTGAAGCGTCCAGAGGCTGAAGAATTGAACCGCATTTGTGCGGAACGTGAAATGGCGATCATCGCCGATGAAGTATTCCTCGATTATTCGCTGGCGAAAGGACCGCCGCTCACGTTTTCGTCGAACAGCACAGTGCTGACCTTCACGCTCAGCGGGTTGTCGAAGATCTCCGGCCTGCCGCAGATGAAAATCGCGTGGATTGTCGCCAACGGCCCGCAGCCACTGCTGTCGGATGCGACGAACCGGCTCGAAGTCATCGCTGATACCTGCCTGTCGATGAGTACGCCACTGCAGTGGGCCGTGCCGGTCATGCTGGAGGAGCGACACCGCATTCAGTACCAGTTGCTACAACGGATAGCAGCGAATCTCACTCTGCTTGATTCACAACTCGCCTCGCAAAAACTCTGTCGTCGGCTGGAAGTCGAGGGCGGATGGTATGTCGTGTTGCGAGTCCCAGTTTCGTGCTCTGACGAAGACCTTGCCATCGCATTGCTGCGCGAGACCGGAGTGCTGGTACAGCCTGGACATTTTTATGATTTCGCTGGAGACGGACATCTGGTGATCAGTCTCATAACTCCCGACGATGAGTTCGCGGAAGGAATCCGGTGTCTGCTGGCATTTGTGGCTGACCGTCATTCGTAAGGAAGTTCAATGGAAGAGCAGGGTTTCCCTGAGGCAAGAAAGTGCCGGTAGTAGTAAAAGTGCAACGTCGTGCAGCCGCAGTATCTCGCCTCCCACCGGAAGAACAATTCCAGCAAAACATCAGTCCATTTTGGGACGGTTGGACGTTATAATTACAGAACCGTGTCCAAGTACTCCATCGTCGTCCCTTTCCATAACGAAGAAGAAAACGTAACCGAGCTCTATGATCGGCTCAAGGTAGTGATGGAAGCCACGGGCGAACCGTTCGAACTGGTGTTCGTGGACGACGGCAGCCGCGATCATACGTTCTGGATGTTACAGCAGATTGCCGCGGTGGACCGGCGCGTGGTGGTGGTCAAACTGCGCCGCAATTTCGGGCAAACCTCGGCGCTGGCGGCGGGCTTTGATCACGCTGAAGGCGAGTATGTGATCGCGATGGACGGCGATCTGCAGCATGATCCCCATGACATTCCGCTGTTTCTGCAAAAGTTGCGCGAGGGCTACGACATCGTCAGCGGATGGCGCAAGCAGCGCATTGACAACTTCGTGATGCGGCGCATTCCGTCAAGGATCGCGAACTGGCTGATGGCCAAGTTGAGCGGGGTTGAATTGCACGATTTTGGTACCACCTTCAAGGCTTACCGTCGCGCGGTGGTGCAGGAAATTCCGCTCTACGGGGAGCTGCATCGATTTATCCCGGCGCTGGCGTCAGCTTACGGCGCCACCATCTGCGAGATCCCCATTCGCAATGTTAATCGCGAACGGGGCGAGTCGCATTACGGCATCTCGCGCACGTTCCGGGTGTTCTTCGATCTCATTACCATCCGTTTTTTGCTGAAATATATGGCTCGGCCGCTGCACTTTTTCGGCACCGTCGGCACTCTGAGTTCCCTGACTGGTTTTGTAATCGCCTTGTGGATGCTCTTCGACAAGTTTGTTCGCGGTCTCGACGTAATGGATGAGCACGGGCCGCTGCTGGTGTTTGCCGCAGTGCTGATCGTGGCGGGTGTCCAACTGATCGCGCTGGGATTGCTGGGCGAGTTGCAGGTGCGCCACTTCCACGAGCCGGCCAAGCGGGCGCCTTATACGGTGGATCGCGTGTTGCGCTCGTCGCACAGTCAATCGGCTCTGGCCGACTGAAGCAGGAGGGACGTTCGAGATGATTTTCCACGTTGCGTTGGAACAGGCCGAAGACGGTTGGATCGTGGCCCTATGCCCTGCTCTTCCGGGCTGTGTTTCGCAGGGCCGTGACGAGAAGGAAGCGTTGGAAAACATCAAAGAAGCTATCACAGCTTGGTTGTGGGCCGAAGATCTGAAGGCGGTCGACTCCATGCCCCCGCAACATACCCCAATTGTCGTGGCAGTTTGAGTGCTATTTGCTCATGTCTTGTGCTCTTCCCGCCCACCGCAGTCCTTAACTCCGAGGTACGGACGTATTAATGAGCAAGCTCGGGAATACCTCAGGGAAAGATGCGGTGAAAGCATTCAGTAAGGCGGGGTGGCAGTCCATGGGGCAGGTGGGAAGCCATCTTGTGATGACGAAACCCGGCCAGCGGGCCAATCTTTCCATCCCTCAACACAAAGAGCTGTCGGTCGGTACGCTCCGCGCTCTGATTCGAGCGTCCGGCATGACCGTGGACGAGTTCTTAGAACTGCTATAGCTCGGCTTTGCAGTCTCCAGCCCGTCGACGAGCCACTGCGCTCCTAAGGGGGCCGCTTGAGACGAGCCGAATCGGATTTGGTCCATGGCCGCATCCAGTAGCTACTCGCCAAACAACACTCATTTCATCCGCGGCTATCTCTTCATCGCTGCGGCTACGTTTTTCTGGGGACTTTCGGCCACCATGGGCCGGGCAGTCTTCACCGGCAGGCTCTTCGCTGGCGGGCAAGCCCTACAGCCGATTCACCCTCTCATCCTTGCCCAGAGCCGAGCCACAATTGCGCTACTAATACTCCTGCCGATTCTACTGCTGAAGGGGCGGTCGTCGTTGCGCGTGCGGAGCAGCAGCCACCTGCTGCAGTTCTTCCTGCTCGGAATTCTCGGACTGGCGGCCTCCAATTTCTTCTACTATTTCGCCATCCAGAAGACGAGTGTTGCCACGGCGATTGTCCTGCAATATGTGGCGCCGGTGTGGGTGCTGCTCTATATGCTGGCGCGTCGGCTTCAACGCCCGACGCTGCGGCGCATAAGCGGCGTGGTCTTGGCTGTCCTGGGTTGTGGACTGGCAGTAGGGGAACTGGTCGCGCAGCGTGGATTTCCCTGGCTCGTAATCTCCGGGATTCGTTCTAATACATTGGGCGTGGCGGCGGCGGAGCTGGCGGCGATCTCGTTCGCCTTCTACAACGTGTACGGCCAACACCTGCTTCAGATTTACCAGCGCTGGACAGTGCTGGTGTATTCACTGCTAGGTGCGGCTGTTTTCTGGCAACTGGTGAATCCGCCCTGGAAAGTCATCGCTCAGCATTACGGCGGAGGCCAGTGGCTGTTCATGGCCATCTTCTCGGTCACGTCGATGCTGATTCCGTTCTCGCTCTACTTCACCGGATTGCAGTATCTCGATCCCACACGCGCTATCGTGACCGCTTGCCTCGAACCAGTGTGGGCGATTCTGCTGACCGCTCTCATTCTCGGGGAACTGGTGTCGCCAATGCAGGGGATCGGAATCGTTGTGGTGCTTTCAGCGACCGTCCTGGTGCAAAGGCCGGAGCACAAGGACTGCAGCGAGCCGCTGATCGCGGTGGAGCCGATCGAGTGAGCTTTGCATTGGTGTCGGCGAAGACGGGGGCTTTCAGTTCAGTCGAGCCGATGGAAGGAAGGTTGCCGCGCACATCGACTTCCGCATCGCCAACAACTTGTCAAGGGAATGTTCTGATGAGTCAACCAGGCGGTTCATCACTTGCGGCCGTGGAATCAGCCCCAGATTGTGCTGAGGAGGCTATAAACGATACCTTTCAAAACAGGGCTTGGGACAAGGTTTTGGTTCAATCTCCTTCATGACTGTAATCCTTGTAAACCCCGCAGCATAAAATGACGTCACCCACCTTCTGAAAGTAAGTCGTCTTATGCTCTTGTTTACTTGTTTCCGGATTCAGATACACATAATCCACCCATCCGGAACCCTCTGACTTCGCCCTTACCACGATCTCCTTGCGAAACAGCTTCCCTTCAACGTCCGGAACGGCCATCAAGTTTTGCCCGATCAGTGCCGGGTTTTTAGGGTGAGCAAGCATGACGCCCTGAAGATCGTAAGCGAATACATAAAGCTCGCCCTTGTCAAACATCCCCTTGGGCGTGCTGATCTCGGCAATCGCCTTGTCTTTTCCCTGATACTTCACATACGCAGCCGCCTGCTTCACCAGCCTCTTCGCATCGTCTCTATCGGCGGCGTATGACAGAACTGCGAATGAGGACAATCCAATTACGAGTAAGAATGCTATGGCTTTTTTCATGGCTCTTTGCTCCACTTCTTTTCAATTTGCGAACTATCGCGATAACCGTTGTTCCATGATTCGGAATATGACGACTTCCAGTTGTATCTCATCAAGCCTGCTCAGCCGTCGCCTGTTCGTCAGGCACCGGGATGCCGTCCAGAATTGCTTCCGGTTCTTCGGCTTCTGCTTCAGTCTCTCTGTTTAGGACCTGCGACATCCTGTCCCTGTCGAGTTCATGCTCCCAGCTGGAAACCACCATGGTGGCCACACCATTGCCGACCAGGTTGGTCAGGGCGCGCGCCTCCGACATGAAGCGGTCAACGCCCAGAATCAGGGCCAGGCCAGCCACCGGAATAGTGGGTACGGCGGCAAAAGTGGCCGCCAGGGTGATAAACCCGCTGCCGGTAACGCCGGCCGCCCCCTTGGAGGACAGCAGCAGCACACCCAGAATGGTAAGCGTCTGGATCAGGGTAAGCTTGGTATTCGTAGCCTGGGCCACGAAGACCGCCGCCATGGTCAGGTAGATAGAGGTGCCGTCAAGGTTGAAGGAGTACCCGGTTGGGATTACCAGGCCCACCACCGACTTGCTGCAGCCCAGGTTCTCCAGTTTGGCCATCATGCGGGGCAGGACCGACTCCGAGGACGAGGTCCCCAGCACGATCAGCAACTCTTCCTTGATGTACTTGATAAACTTCAGGATGCTGAAGCCGCACAGTTTGGCGATAGAACCCAGGACGATGAAGATGAACAGCAGGCAGGTCAGGTAGAAGCTAGCCATTAGCATGCCCAGCTTACTCAGGGAACCGAGACCGAATTTCCCGATCGTAAAAGCCATAGCGCCAAAGGCGCCGATGGGAGCAACCTTCATGATTATTCCGACGACGCCGAACAGCACATGTGCAAACTCGTCAATCACGTTGAAGACCAATTTGCCGCGCTGACCGAGCACGGAGAGAGCAAACCCAAACAAGACCGAAAAGAACAGTACCTGCAGAATATCGCCCTTGGCAAAGGCATCCACTACCGTGTTGGGAATGATATTTATCAGGAAGTCGACCGTGCCATGCGACTGCGCCTTTGCAGTGAAGGTTTCCAACGCTCGGGTGTCCAGCTTGGAGACGTCGGCATTCATGCCCGCACCCGGCCGAATCACGCTGACCACCACCAGGCCGATCGCCAGGGCCAGAGTCGAGACGATCTCAAAATAGAGCAGTGCCTTGACGCCAACCCGGCCTACCTTCTTCATGTCCTCCATGCCGGCGATACCGCTCACGACGGTACAGAAGATGATCGGAGCGATGATCATCTTGATCAGCTTGATGAAGCCGTCGCCCAGCGGTTTCATGTCCGCTCCGGTTTCGGGGTAGAAATGACCAAGCAGAGCGCCCAGGACGATCGCCGTCAATACCTGGAAGTACAAATTCTTATAAATTCTTTTCCCTTGCATACGCATCCTTCCACGTCATGGATATGGTCCAGAATATCCAGAATCTTTAGGCGCAAATTGCGTTCCTAGCTCCCGATAGTCCCGAACCATATACCCCGCGCGGGAGTCGAGCGCTCGATTTCTCTTTGACCGCGCGCTGGGCTTGAGACCATCCTTTGCGCCGTCAAAACCTCATGAGTACTGGCGTTGGCCCGATCATACGGCGGTTTGGGCCAACTTCAAAAAGGAAATGTGAGCTTCAGCTGGCAAGCCACGGTCAAACCGGCAGTTTTCGACGCACGCGGTTCAGCGCGCACCTCATCGGCCGTTGAACAACTACCCACAACGGGTGCTGGCCCGAAAGTTGTCCCGAAGTCGGCATCTGGCAAGCTGGACGGCCTGATTCCGGTCGAATCACGGACAAGCCGGAGGTCGAGGGCGACTTACCGCCTCGCGGGAGCCGACGCCCGCGCATGCGGCTGCGCATCCGCGTAGAGCGCATCGATCTCTTTCTTATAGAGGTGCTCGAGATGGCGGCGACGGAGCTTCATGCTCGGGGTGAGCGTGCCGTCTTCAATGCTGAGCTCGGCGTGGATCACCAGCACGCGCTTCAGTTTTTCGTACTGGGCGAGGTTCTGATTCAATTCTTCGACGATACCTTCGTAGAGCGATTGAACCTGTGGCGATTTCACCAGTTGCCGGTGGGTGGAGAACTTCACTCCATGGCCCTGCGCCCATTCTTCTAGTATGGCGAAATTGGGAACAATCAGAACAGCAGGGAAGCGCCGCTTGTCGCCGAGCAACGCCGCCTCTCCCACGAACAGGTTTGCTTTGAGGGAATTCTCGATGGGCTGAGGGGCGATGAACTTTCCGCCCGAGGTCTTGATCAGGTCTTTCTTCCGGTCCGTAATGGAAAGGTATTCATCCGCATCGAGAGTCGCAATATCCCCAGTTTTGAACCAGTCATCCTCAAATGCTGCAGCGGTTTCCTCGGGCATCTTCCAGTAACCCTTGAACACGGACGGGCCTCGCACCAGCAGTTCACCGTCAGATGCGATTTTGACTTCCACGTTCGGCAAGGCTTTGCCCACAGTACCGATTCGATGATTGATTGGATTGTTCAGCGCAATGACCGGGGAGGTTTCGGTAAGGCCATAGCCTTCGTGGATCCGAATTCCGATATCGGCGAACCAGTTGGCAATCTCACGTCCGAGCGGGGCGCCTCCGGAAACAAAGATGCGCGGGCGGCCACCCATTCCTTGGCGCACCTTCGAGAATACTAACTTGTTAGCCAGCTTCCATGAGAGCGAGGTGGGAGTCTCCCCGCGCAGGATTGCTTCGCGGTTGGCGTGTCCCACAGAGACGGCCCAGTTGAAGAGCTTGCGCTTCACCCCTTGCGTCTTGTGCTCAACCGAGTTGTAGATCTTTTCGTACACTCGGGGCACGGCCACGAATATCGTGGGATGCACCTCGGCAAATGTTCGTGGGAGGTCATCCATACTGGGGCAGTACGCGAGGAGAACGCTCCAGTTCATCACCGCATAATCCAGATGCCGCGCCGTGACGTGTGACAGCGGCAGGAATGAAACGCAAAGGTCATCTTTGCCCACGTCAAACATGTCGAGCGAGACGCTTAGATTAGCGGCGAGATTGCCGTGCGTCAGCATGACACCCTTTGGCGTACCGGTGGTTCCCGACGTGTAAATGATCGTCGCCAAGTCGTCGGGCTCAACCGCCCGCCCTAGTTCTTCGAGTTCTGGGTCCGGTCCGGGGATCGCGTTCCGCAGAAAGCTCTGCATGGGAACGGCGTCGGTGAGGTCGGGAGCGTCATCCATGACGACGACGCGCGAAACATTGGTTTGGTGCTGGATGGAAGCGATCTTCTCGTACTGCTGGCGCGTGGAAACGAAGACGACGCTCGCTTCCGCATGCTGCAGCACATACAAGCATTGCTCAGCGGTCTGGGTGGCGTAGATGGGAACGTCAACCGCGCCCAGCAGCAAGGCGGCGAAGTCAGCGATCGCCCACTCTGGACGGTTCTCGCTCAGGATAGCGATACGGTCGCCCTTGCCAATGCCCCAAGCCTGCAACTGCCGCCCTGTAGCGTAAACCTGGGCTTGCAGTTGGGCAGAGGAGATTGGGGTCCACGTGCCGGACGCGCGCGTCAGCATGACGCGGTCGCTGTTGCGGTCCACGACCGAGAAGAAGACTTCGTTGAGGGTCTTGATATTCATTGCTTCCGAGTCAATGCGACTGATTAGGTTTTGAGACGAAAGCTCTCAGAACCAGAATATTAGTGTTTCCACGCCCCAAGAGGCTGTGATCTGTGACATGTATCGCTGTGCTACGGCCGGAAAGCCGGCCTGCTCCGCTGGGCCTATGGAATCCCGGTGGCATCCGCCTCGTGATTCCCTCCGCTTTGCATGCCGTTGAGAAAAATATCCACCACCGAATCCGCCACATTGGACAGCCGATAGTCGTGTCCGCTTAACACCCAGGAGGTCACCATCTCGTCGAGCGCTCCAAAGAAACAATTGGCCGCGATCTTGTCAGACATGTCGAGGCGAAAAATTCCGCTCGCCTTCCCGTCATTGATAGCGGCACGCACCAGGCTGAGGTACTCGACCATGTGATGGTGCGAGAATTCGGACAGGAAGCGCGTGCTCTGTCGCAGCTCCATTTGAAATACCACCGCCAGATTGCGGTTTGACCCCAGTGCGTTCAGATGAAGAAAGGCCAACCGCCGCAAGCGCTCGGCGGGGCTGCGCAGTTTCTCGACCTCAGGCCGCGCCTGCCGCATGAAGGCATCGAAGGCCGTGTTGATGGCCGTCATCAGAATCTCTTCTTTGTTCTTGAAGTAGAGATAGACAGTACCGTCAGCGACGTCGGCGCGATCGGCGATGTCGGAGATTCGCGAGTTAAAGAAACCCTTGTCGGCGAACACCGCGACTGCAGCATCGAGGATGCGCTGATATTTCTCAGCGTTGCGGTTTGTACCGCCGCCGCCGGCGCTCCCCGCAGCAGGTAATGGCGCTTGAGAGTCTCGCTTCATCTAGGATGCCATGAATGAACGCGGGTGTACCGGGCCGAGCACACGCGCAATCCGGAAATCCATTCGGAAGAGGGAAGCCACAACGTCACCGAATGAATGTTCATTCATTTGTAAATTTATCGCCATGGTTGGCTTTACGCAATGAGAAGCGCGATTTCCCGAAATGGTTCTTGACGTATTCCGATTGATTTCATAGAGACACGGGTGCCCTCAATCCTTCGTCGGGAAGGAATACGATAGCCCACCGTTTCAACGGTGAGTCAGGATCAAGGCGAGGCTGAGCATCAGGCATGGAACCCGTGTGGCGCACCGCGACCCTTTAATGTCACAATGCCTCGACCGCCAATTCCTAATGGTTGGCGTCGAATCGAGAGGAGAGTCTCATGAACAAGATTCTGCTGGCGCTATTGCTCGCCGCGTCATTCTTGCCCGCGAGCCAGGCGGCCGACAAACCGAGTGACACGCCGCCGCCCAAAATCAAGGTGGGCGACATGGCGCCCGATTTCACCTTGCAGGACCAGAACGGAAACAAAGTCTCACTGCACGACTTCAAGGGGAAAAAGAACGTCGCCCTGGCGTTCTACATCTTTGCCTTCACCGGTGGTTGAACCAAGCAGATGCAGGCTTTCCAGCAAAACCTCGCCAAGCTGGAAGCTGCAGATACCCAGGTACTGGGTGTGAGCATGGATTCTCCCTTCTCGAACAAGGCGTGGGCGGAAAAAATTGGCGTTACCTTCCCGCTGCTCAGCGACTGGGGTGGGGACACGACCAAGGAGTACGGCCTCTACAATCCAAAGTACAAGGCCGCGCGGCGAGTGAACTACCTGATCGACAAAGATGGCAAGGTAATCGAGATGCAACTGGACTCGGACGCCATCGACCCGACAAAGGTTGTGGTGGCCTGTGAGGCAAGGAAGCTGGGACGGTAGCGAACGGTGCTGGCGAAAGGTTTAAGGACTGAATGCAGACTTTTATTGCCGAACTAACGAAACCCATCTCTGATGCTGCCTTCAGAGAAAAGTGGGCAGAGGAGTCTAGCGGCCGACCTAAGGTCGACTTCGTGTTCCATGGCCTAAACATGATCGCTACAGTGCACAGCGGGCCAATAACGCCATGGGAGAAAGAGAACTTCTGCCAGTTTCTAAGACTCATTGTTCACAACGTAGACTCCAAATGTGATGTGAACCGTTGTAGCCTAAAGGACTAGCAGATGATGACAAGGCGAACTTGCGGTTGGATTACTCAGCCGTCGGTTCGGTTTCAGTATTGCTTTATTGTGAGATTCAGAGCAGAATCGCGCGCATGAGGGAAGCATTTTGGGTAATAACCTTGCTGATCGCTTGCTGCTTCGCTTCAGATCAAGCTTATGCTGGAGCGGAGTCTCAGAAACAAGTTTCACTCGATCTGGGGTCAATAACGGTCTGGCTGGGGATGCCGAAAGAGGTCGCTCGGAAGAAGATTGCTGACGCCCATTACAAGATCTCGTACGAGGACGCCTATTCGATGATTATCGGGTCCGGTGATTACCAAGTTGGTTTCAAAGCTGGCCGTTTGTGCTTTGCTTCGCGGTCTTGGCTTCGGATGGACAAGATTGATGCGGTAATCGGTGCCCTTGGGGCGGCGGCAGGCGATGGAGAAGGGAGCACGTGCATCGTCAGCCATCAACCCACCTCCGATCCTATGCACTCGACCAATCGGATCTTCGTCCAGTGCGGGAAGAGATCCGTTTTAATCATGAAAGTTAAATTCAATGGGAATGACGAAACAGACGAAGTTTCGGAGCGGATCGGCGAGCTCCCGGCGGAGGCTCTAAAGTAGTCGACGATATCCACCTTTTGGGGAACGGCACCGGATATAAGCATGAAGGTCGGAGACATGTGAACGTCGCTATCGCCGGCGAAACGTCGAAGAGAAAAATGGCTCATACGCGTAGGAATTAGAAATGACAAGGGAAGAAACTATTGCGTGGAATAGGGTGGACGACTACGCACAGAAACGGTACGGGTATTCGGTCGTTAGTATGGAACGCATTACTGCGGGACCCAGTGGTAATGTGGGCTACACGATCAAGCTAAACCAACTGGGTGCGTCTGCCCAACCCCGGCACATCACGATTTTCCTTGAGGTGTTTCAAAGCATCATTACTAGCGTTGACCTGCCCGAGACGGTTAAGCGCAATATTGACGCAGCAGTTCAATGAGCCGCCTATCAGCCAACAGCCAACCGCAACCGCTCGTCGATGAAACGCCCGGCGAAGCTTCGGTTCGCGGGTTTCTACATCGCGCGAAAGAGTCGAGCGCCGGCTTCCTGGTGCTCACCCACGGAGCGGGCGGCAATTGCAATGCGCCGCTGCTGGTTGCTCTGGCTGAGAAGTTTGCTGCGTCGGGAATCAGCGTGGTTCGCTGCGACTTGCCGTTTCGCCAGCGGCGGCCGAAGGGGCCGCCGTCCCCATCCGACGCAAGGCATGATCAAGCTGGACTGCGGCGAGCCGTTGAGCTCATGAAGAAGCAGTTTGCAGGACGGGCTTTTCTCGGTGGCGTTTCGTACGGAGGACGCCAAGCCAGCATGTTGGTTGCCGCCGAGCCGAAGCTGGTGGAAGGGCTGCTCTTGCTCTCGTACCCGCTGCATCCTCCAGGGTGGCCAGCTCAGTTGAGAACTGCGCATTTCCCCAGCCTGCGGACTCCCGTGCTCTTCGTCAGCGGTACCCGGGACACCTTTGGCTCGATCATGGAGCTGGAGACCGCGATCAAGCTGATTTCTGCGCCCACGAAGCTGGTTCCCATCGAAGGCGCAGGACATAGTTTGCTGGAGAAGTCCAATCGCGAGGAACTGCCGGAGACAGTGGTTCGGGAGTTCAGCGCCTTCTTCTCACATCCTCAGTTCTGATTTGTCATCACGAACGGCCTTTAGGCCGTGAGGGATCTGCTGTTTCCCCGCGTTGTTCCAGGTGCAAACAGCAACAGATTCCTCGCTTCGCTCGTAATGACAATTTTCGGGGCCATTCCTTAACCGGCGATCTATGGCCCCTGCATGCGCGCGGGTGTACCATATTGCGTTCGTTTTACGGAGGTGCTCTTGCTCGACCGCCGCCGCTTTCTTACTACTAGCGCTGGATTCGCTGCCGCTCTAACCTTTCGCAATGATCTCTTCGCGCAGCTTCAGAATGTTCCGTCGTCGCTGCCGGATCCAAAGCAGTTCGCGAGCAATGAAGAGGGCTATTGGGCGGAGCTGCGCAAGCAGTTCCTGATTCCCGCCGACGAGGTTTACTTGAACAACGGCACTGTGGGTTCCAGCCCGGCACCGGTTCTGCGCGCGGTCTTCGATGGCTACACGTCGACGGAAAAGCTGGACGAGACCGATCCCGAGGACTACCCGATCTGGGGCTACGCAGCGTGGAATGAATTTCGCGATCCACTAGCGGCGTTCGTGGGCTGTACTCGCGACGAGATTGCGTTGCTACGCAATGCAACCGAAGCCAACAGCTACATCGCCAACGGCATTGACATGAAGCCCGGTGATGAAGTTCTGATGACCGATCAGGAGCATCCCGGCGGCGAACAACCGTGGCAGTTGAAGGCGAAGCGCTACGGAATCGTGGTGAAAAAAGTCACTTTGCCCATGCCGGTGAAGGACGCACCACAAGTCCTCAATCTGTTCAATGACGCCATCACGCCGCGCACGCGTGTCATTTTCTTCAGCCACATCACCACCGTGACCGGCGTGGTGTTGCCCGCCAAGGAACTGTGTGCTTTGGCGCGCTCCAAGGGCATTCTCTCGGGGATTGACGGCGCTCACGTCACCGGCATGATGCAACTGAATATCAGCGATCTGGGCTGCGACATGTACACCTCAAGTCCGCACAAATGGCTGCAGTCGCCCAAGGGATCAGGCTATCTCTACGTCCGCGACGAGGTAATCGACCGCCTGTGGAACACCATCGCAACTGAAGGTTGGGACGAGCCCAAGCTGCGGGTCGAACGCTTCCAGCGAATCGGATCGTCCAATGTGCCATCGCTTTGCGGGCTCCGTGCGTCCATCAAGATGGCCAACGAGATTGGAATGGATCGTATTGAGCGGCGTCATCGCGAACTCGGGGACTACATGCTGACGCAGATGCAGAAACGCGGCGCGGAGTCATGGACGTCGTCCGACCCGTCACTGCGTTGTGCCATCGTGACCGTCAATGTCCCGCCGATCGTGCGCACTGACTTGGAGAATTGGCTGTGGAAGACCAAGAAGATCCGCATTCGCGGCGGATCGCAGCCCTCGAAGTTGCGGCTCTCAACCCCGTACTACGTGCAGAAGAAAGAGATCGATCGTTTTCTCGATTCGTTCGACGAGTACAAGAAGGAGAATAAGATTGCATAAGCAGGCACGGTGCCGCCGGACCATCACAGGCTCTCGCCACGCACCAAACCGGCTGCAACGGCGTGGTACAGAAAGCGGGTTCCGCCAGGTAATTCGGTGCCCGATGTAATCCGGAAGTACTGCTGCAAATAGCGCTCAAAGGCTACACGGTTGTAATCGGTATAGGTGTCGTCCTTATTGAGCAGCAATCTCTGCACCATCGCATCTTCTTTGCTGATGAACTCGACGACCAACTCGTGTGTGATTTGCGAGAGCCACTCCAGCAGTGCACGGGGTGGAACGTTGGCGCTGATCACCAAGTGATGGACGAGCGCCAGCGCCAGCGTTAGTTGCGGCTTGCCTCGTTCGATCAGCGATGCACGTTCGCTCGAAGCCCAACCCTGCGCTGGCGATGGATTGGCCACATTGATCATTAAGGGCAGTATGTTGGTCCGGTCTTGCTTCCGAAGTTCGCAGTACAGACGATTGACGCTGCCTGCATCGGAATCCATGGCGACCACGGTGTCAGCGGCATCGGCGGCGAGTCGGCTGAACCGGCCGTCGTTACAACCCAGGTCCCAGACCAACTGAAAGCGCCGTCCGGCAATGCTCTCGCGAACGAAGGCTTCTTTACGAGCGAGGGCGTCGTTGGCGTAGTGAGTGCGCGAGTAATCGCTCCAGGCGGTACTTTCCTTGGGCAGATGCAGGTCGAGAAGCAGTTTCCTCAGCTTGCGCACGTTCCGTGTGATCATCTCCGGTGTCATACCGGCTGACTTGATCTGCTGGCGCACACTATAATCGGCGGAAGAGAACTTCCGCTGAAGGTATGCCTGTGCGATGACATGGCTCAACACGCCTGGCCGAAGGCGTTCGACGCCGCGGAACATACGACCGAACACCACCGGATCAATCCCTTCGAGTTCGCTGCGCAACCATGGCTGGAACGGAACCCGTTTGTAAGCCTCGAGCATCAACGGGTAAAGCATCATGCGGCAGAACTGGTTATAACCGGCCCAGGGCTCTCCCTGTTGCAAAGGCGCAAAGGAAAGCACATCGATGAATAGGGGCGTCGCCCCGCGAAACTGCACGTTATAGGCAGTCGCATCCTTCACTATCCATCCATGCTTTAGGGAGCGCTCGACGATTTCCAATTGCAACAGCGCCGCCGCGCGAAGCATGTCGAAAGTCCATTCATACAGATAGCTGACGAAAGGCACGCGCTCGTGCTCCAGCACAATGGCGCCGATGGGAAGGGCCGATTCAGACGCGAGCGCATCCGGCGCGACCTCGTGGGTGGGCACTAGCAGTCCCGCGGATTGAAGCTCCGCCGCGAGTCCAGAGTCGGCAAACTGCCGCCAACGCTCCACCGCGGACGGAAGGACAACTCGAAAGATTCGTTCGCCCTGGCTGACGATGAAGCCGTCGGGGTCGCGAAAGGATCCTCGATCGCGGCGCAAGTCCGGAGCCAGCGGGTCCGGTTGCATCGGTCTTAAGCAGACCGCCTATGGGGATCTTCGTTTTCGCGGGGAACTGGCTCGGCGAGTGGTGAGACAGCCGTCGGGGCGGGTTCGGTCTCAATACCGAACATTCTTAGAATCTTCTGCTTGAAAAGACGGAAGATGACATAAACTCCGCTGGCGCCGCCGAGCAGAAGTTGAAGGATCATGCTGCCGGAGCCAGGGTCAACGTAAAAGGCGAAAAACGAAAGAAAATGCAAGACTATTATTTCTCCTGGATCGACATGGATAGCCGAGACAATGCTCATCTGAGTCTAGTCGCTCATTGGCATTTGCGGCAAGGTGCAAACGACCGGGGCGGAATGGGGTCCTGACGGAGGAAATGGCGCGCCCTGAGAGATTCGAACTCCCGGCCTTCTGGTTCGTAGCCAGACGCTCTATCCAGCTGAGCTAAGGGCGCACGGTGAGGAGCCAAGAAATTATACCAAACTGTAGGCAGATGCTGCGGTAACGAGGGACGTCATGCCGTTAACGTGCCATCTTGGGGGTGACGCACGAAAGAATGGGCTATGCCGCCAAAGAAGGAAACGGAGTAACACGATAGTGGTGACCTAGTAAACTTTTCCCAGTACCGGGAAACTTCTACAAGGACATCCGCTTGGAGAGGTCGTAAGTCCTTTATTTTTAGATGCCCAGTTTTGGCACGTGGGATGCAGTACACTATACCAGACGAAGTGGCGCAATAGGGGGCCGTTCGAAAGGGAATTTCGGCCAGAGTTCCTTTTACAGAGCGGCCCTTTCTAAGTTTGGTCCTCCCCGAGAACGTAGCCTGCGCCGCGAAGCCTCAAGCTAGAATCACCGAGGCGTTCGACGACCACGCAAGCAAAAAGGCGAAGTGCCTCCCATCCAGCACTTCGCCTTTTGTATTGGGAAGCTTTATTGGGCACCGCACGGCGCGTTACGCCAACGCCAGCTTTTCGCGAACGTCGATACCGGCACTGCGCAGCAGTTTTTCCACGGTCGACTCGTTCAGGCGCGTGGCGTCATATTCCACCCGGATGGTCCGGTCTGGCTCGTTGAAGCGCACCCGGCGAATACCGTACACGTCACTTACTTGTCCCAGCGCGCCCATTTCCATCTCGCCCGGCGGCATTCCATAGCGAAACAAAACTTCAACTGCGGTCATCGAACCACCCCTCACGCAAACGTGCAATGATAAGAACACGCGGAACTGGCAAACTTCTTCAGCATCTAGAATGTGTGGCAGATGGAAGTCTCCGGCGTCCGCTCTGAGTCCGCATTCAATATAGAGCATCACTGCGCCAATGAACAGGGCGAGCACGCACATCAAGAGAGGGAGGGGATGAACGAATCCGACAAAACCCTGGAGAACCGGATTATCGATATTTCAGTAATCGATCCTGTCTGTGGGATGGCGGTGAATCCGGTCGAGGCTCGTGGTAAAGCGCAGCACGAGGGGCAGACCTACTATTTCTGCTCGCCCGCTTGTATGCACAAGTTTGGACTGTCGCCAACGAAGTATCTCTCCGCTGTTCAGGCAGCTCCGATCCAAGCTACGGCGCCAGGCGGCTCAGCCAGGAAGCTCGACCAAGATCCGGTTTGCGGAATGGATGTCGATGCCTCGAAGGCAGTTGCATCAGTGGAGTACGAAGGAAAGCTGTATCACTTCTGCTGCCGCGGCTGCGCGGAGAACTTCAAAGACTATCCTGAAAAATATCTTTCGCCCAATTACAAGGCCGGCGGGATGGGCGCAACGGTTCAAGTTGGTGGTGCCCCAGTAAAGATCGGAGCGGCTCGCAAGCTGGGGAAGGACGTGGCCTGTGGGATGAGTGTTGATCCGGCCAAAGCGGCATCCACCGCGGTGCATCAAGGGAAGACCTATTACTTCTGCAGTCGAGGATGCGGCGAGAAGTTCAAAGCCTCTCCTGAGAAATATGTTTCGCAAAGCGAGACTCCCAAAATCACCGCCGTGGATGCGGTGGAGGAGCGCAAGACCGCGGCGGCTGCATCAGGAACAAAGTACGTGTGTCCCATGGATCCCGAGGTGCGTCAATCGCGGCGCGGAGCCTGTCCCAAGTGTGGCATGGCGCTGGAGCCTGAGGTCGCCATGGCCGCGACCCGGACCCAATGGACCTGCCCAATGCATCCGGAGATCGTTCGCGACGGGCCGGGCGCGTGTCCGATCTGTGGCATGGCGCTGGAGCCGAAGACGGTTACGAGCGGGCAGGAAGAGAATCCCGAATTACGCGACATGACGCGGCGCTTGTGGACGAGCGTATTCCTCGGCGTTCCCCTGGTTGCTTACGCAATGTTGCGCATGGGGCCGGTGGCGCACGTGTTCACGCCGCAGGCAGGCACATGGTTTGAGTTTGCGCTGGCCACGCCAATCGTGCTGTGGTGCGGCTGGCCCTTCTTCGAGCGCGGGTGGGCGTCCGTCAAGTTCCGCAGTCCCAACATGTTCACGCTGATTGCGATGGGCATTGGCGTCGCCTATGTCTACAGCACAGTTGCGATTATTGCCCCGCAGATCTTTCCGCCCTCCGTGCGCGGAATGCATGGGCGGCCGGAAGTCTACTTTGAAGCAGCCGCAGCCATCATTGCCCTGGTGCTGCTGGGGCAGGTGTTGGAACTTCGTGCCCGCAGCCGCACAAGCAGCGCCATCCGCGCGCTGCTCGACCTCTCACCCAAACTCGCGCGGATCATGCGCGACGATGGCAGCGAGTACGACGTGCCTCTGGAGCGGGTGAAGGTGGGCGACAAGCTACGCGTGCGTCCAGGCGAGAAGATCCCGGTGGACGGGGTCGTGGTCGACGGTCTCAGCTCGGTCAACGAGTCCATGGTGACCGGCGAAGCTATGCCGTTGGAAAAGCGCGCCGGCGACAAAGTTGTCGGCGCTACCGTTAATGGCACCGGGTGGCTGCTGATGCGCGCCGACCGCGTGGGCAGCGAAACTCTGCTGGCGCAAATCGTGCAGATGGTGAGCAATGCGCAACGCAGCCGTGCCCCGATTCAGCGGCTGGCGGACAAAGTTGCAGGCTGGTTCGTTCCCGCAGTGCTGGCAGCCGCCGTCATCACGTTTGCGGCGTGGCTTGTCGTTGGTCCGGAGCCGCGCCTGGCCAACGCCATCGTGAATGCTGTCGCGGTGCTGATCATCGCCTGTCCGTGTGCGCTGGGTCTAGCGACGCCGATGGCGATCATGGTGGGGACGGGCCGGGGCGCGCGTGCGGGCATCCTGATCAAAAATGCGGAGGCGCTGGAGACGCTACAGAAAGTTGACACGCTGGCGCTCGACAAGACCGGCACGCTCACTCAAGGAAAACCTGAACTGATGTCCGTGGTCGCTGTTGGTGGCGAGACCGAAGATCGCGTCGTACGACTGGTGGCCAGCCTGGAGCAGGGAAGCGAACACCCGCTGGCAGCCGCTATTGTCGAGGCCGCTCATGCCAACCGGCTGCATTTAATGCCAGCGGAGGAATTCCGATCTCTCACCGGGCGCGGTGTGGTGGGCAGAGTCGGAGGGCACGAAGTTGCGGCAGGAAATGAGGCGCTGCTGCAAGAGCTGGAGGTCGATGCCGAGGACCTGAAGCCAAAAGCCGAAACCATGCGCCAGGATGGCCACACGGTAGTCTTCGTTGCCGTGGATGGTCGCATCGCGGGATTGCTGGGGGTTGCCGATCCAGTAAAGCCCGAGGCGGCGCAAGCGATTCGCGATTTGCGAAAAGAAGGCCTGCGCGTGGTGATGTTTACCGGCGACAGTCAGACCACGGCAGAGGCGGTCGCTAGGCAGGTCGGTATCAGCGACTTCGAGGCCGGGGTACTGCCCAGCCAAAAGGCCGACGCGGTGAAGAAACTGCAAGAGCAGGGAAGAGTGGTCGCGATGGCGGGCGACGGTATCAACGACGCACCCGCGCTGGCGCAGGCGCAGGTCGGCATCGCAATGGGCACGGGTACGGACGTTGCGATGGAGAGCGCCGGCATCACCCTGCTGAAAGGCGACCTTGCGGCGCTGGTGCGTGCTCGTCGCCTGAGCCGCGTCGTGATGCGCAACATTCGAGAGAACCTGTTCTTCGCATTTATCTATAACTCGTTGGGCGTGCCGATCGCGGCGGGCATTCTGTATCCCAAGTTCGGCATTCTGCTCAGCCCGATCTTCGCGGCAGCAGCCATGAGCTTCAGCTCGGTGTCGGTGATCAGTAATGCGCTGAGGCTGAGGAGGGTGAAGCTGTGATTGAGATAATTCGAGGCATTACAGCAGGGCGCAGGCGGCAAACAATCGATTGGCGTTCTTGTTCAGTCCTCGGTAGCGCAGCCAGTGCGGCGAGCCCGCCCGTGAACCACTGCTGCAGAAAATAAATCCGCAGCATTCGCTCCTCGCCCACCGGCGGCCGCCCATGGCCCGCCTTGGGATAGTACGGCTCAATCAGCGCACACAAATCGCCCCACGGCACCACCTGCTCCAGCTCCTCCAGGAACAACGCACGCTTGGTCTGCTTCGCGTACCGCTCAAAGCCAGTCATCATCGCCAGTGTCCTTTGCTTCATGCTGGCGTGACTTTAACCTATACTCGATGTGGAAAGGGAGAGCTTAATCAGAGTCTCCTTAGACCATAATCAGCGGGTCCTCGTAAGCCTTAAGCAAGCTCGCATTCCGGAAACTGGGAGCTAGTGACCTAATCTGTTGAACTAGCGACGGCCTCGCCCGCAGCCCAATTATTATCTCCAACACAACATCGTATGGAAATTCAACGAGACAGATTGGAAATGGAGAGCAGTCGATCCGACATACCGCTTCCGATAATACCCTTACGATGCGCCACTCTTTTTCATAGGCCCATTGCTCGGATTTTGTCTGGAACCAGAGAGGGGACGACGTGTCAGTGAGCACTACGTTTGGACGTTTCGTAAATTGCTAACGGCTAAGCGCTAATTCCTAAATGCTAGCTACTCTCTTCAACAACGGACACGGCACCGAAACCCCGGAGCAACAACGCGCTCGCATGGTGGAGGAGCAACTGCGCTCGCGCGGCATTCGCGATCCTCGCCTGCTGGCCGCGATGGGAAAAGTCCCGCGTGAGGCATTCATCCCCAGCGATGACTCGCGCAACGCTTATGGCGATCACCCGCTTCCCATCGGCGCGGGCCAGACGGTTTCCCAGCCCTACATTGTGGCCGCTATGGTTGAGGCGCTGGAGCTATGTCCGGCCGACCGCGTGCTGGAAGTAGGCACAGGCACTGGATACCAAGCCGCCATCCTGGGCGAGTTGGCTGCCGAGGTCTGGACCATCGAACGGCACGAAGAACTGGCGATGAAGGCGCGCGAAATTCTGGCGAGGCTTGGCTACGCGAATATTCGCGTTGTGGTTGGCGATGGAAGTCTTGGTTTGCCGCAGCATTCCCCGTTCAACAAGATCCTGGTAGCAGCAGCCGCGCCGAAAATTCCGGAGAGCCTGGTGGCGCAGCTCGCGGACAGTGGCCGCATGGTTGTTCCGGTAGGAAATCGCTTTGAGCAACAGGTGCAGGTCGTGCGCAAGGTGGGCGAAGAGACGGTGATGACGGCGCATGAACTTTGCCGCTTCGTACCGTTGGTAGGTGCGGAGGGCTGGGAGACGTAGGAGCTGTTCGTTGGTTTTCGAGATGGTATCCTGCAACCGTAGCACCCTCTTAATTCATCCGCGCTACCATTTGCCGCACCATGTCGAAGGTTTCGCGGACCGCTTGCGCGTCGGCAGCCTCGGGCGCCAACTTGAGATACTTGCCCAAATCTTGCGCGGCCCCGATGTACTGGTCCAGATTCAACCGCAGCAGCGCTCTCTCGCGAAACAAGTCGGGCGAACCCGGCGGAATTGCCAAGAGCATATCCAGCACCGCGAGACCTTTGCGCCCATCCTGTTGCGTAAGATAAATCTGCCGCAGGTTGTTCAACATGCGGGTCAGTATTTCGCGATGCGTGACTGGTTGCAGGTACTCGGCGCGCATGTCAACCTGCCCGCCATAGACTTCGTCCAGGCGCTGCTGGCAATCGTCCGGCCGGAGAATGCTTCCATGATCGAAGGCGTCAATGAAGATTTCGCCCGCGACCACGTCGTAGTGCTTCAGCAGAAAATGACCTGGCATACCGACACCGGCAACCGGGAAGCCGACTCGCCGCGCCACTTCCATGTAAACCACCGAGAGCGTGATGGGGATGCCGAGCTTGCGGTCGAGTACGTCATTCAGGAACGAATTGCGCGGATCGTAAAAATCTTCGCGGTTACCGCGCAGGCCCTCTTCCTGAAAAAGCACCCGGTTGAGCAGCGCAATGGTCTCACGCGCGGTTGGGTTCTTGCGCATGCCATCTCGCACCTGCTCGGCCAGCTCGTCGAGCCGCGCCAGGTAAGGATCCGCGTCGAGGTCGGGATACTCCATGCGCGCAATCTCCAGCGCCGCCGCCGCGAGAGGGATGGACTCGTCGTCGCGAGCGGGCCCGACCAGCGCAGCAAACTGATGGAGAGCGCTATCGGAGGAAGGATTGGACGCCATAACGTGCTGCATTGGATGACGGCGTCGGGGAGAGCGATTCCGGATCGAACAACTTGGAGGCAGTCCGGAGCTGGATTCTTCTTGGGTATCCTAAGGAAATGCTGATTAAGTCAGTCAGAAGCCCCTCAGGGCTAAAGTCCGGTCTAATATCAGGCATTTGCGGACGGCCTGAAGGCCGTCCCCTTCAAAGAACAGACTTAATCAGAGTTTCCCTAACTGTAGACGGCAAACTTGAAGGGGCCCGGCTTCAGCCGTGCCGAAAGGCTACGTCATGAGATGGCTTTAGCCACTGAGGGGCCTCGATTCTTAAGACGAGGTGTGAGTTCCCTCAGGGGCTGAAGAGCGTGTGTGAGAACTAGGAATTTCCGCAACGTATTGTGTTTACCAATTTGAGGCCGCACAAGGGGTTGCGCAAAAATTGAGTTCTCACACACGCTCTGAAGCCCAACTTCCCACGCACACTTAAGGGCACGGCTGAAGCCGTGCTCTTCAAGCAATTCCGATAGGTCTGTGCTTAGCAGCCCTACTGCCGGAACATGTTTCTCGCGATGAAGATCACGTTGGCGGGGCGCTCGGCCAGGCGGCGCATGAAATATGGATACCACTCCGTCCCGAACGGAATATAGACGCGCAAGCCGTAGCCTTCGCGCACCAGTTGCTGCTGCAAATCGCGGCGCACACCGTACAGCATTTGAAACTCGTACGCCGAGTTCGGAATGTTCTCGGCACGCGCGAACTGTTTTATCTCGGCGATGATCTTCTCGTCGTGCGTGGCCATGCCGTGGAAGACGCCGCTCTTCAGCAATGTGCGCGCCAGCCTCAGATAGTTCGCATCCACGTCGGCTTTCTTGGGGAAGGCGATCTCCTGCGGCTCTTTGTATGCGCCTTTGCACAAGCGGATACGAATGCGCTCCGCCAGCAGCTCGTCCACGTCCCTTTCACTGCGGCAGAGGTAGGACTGGATGACGGTGCCCACGCGCCCGGCGTGTCCGGGCAGGCGATGCAGTTGGCGGACAAAGTCGAGCGTGCGCTGAGTGTAGGACGAGCCTTCCATGTCGACGCGCACAAAGTTGTTGATGCGCACAGCGTGGTCGACCAGCTCCGTCACCAGGCCGAAGGCGAGGTCCTCGCTCACGTCAAAGCCCATGTGCGTGAGCTTGAGGCTGACGTTGGCGTTCAGCTTGCGAGTGGAGATCTCGTCCAGCAGGCGGTGGTACAACTCAGCGCTGTGCTTGGATTCGTCGGCGTTGGTGACGTTCTCGCCGAGGTTGTCGATGCTGACGCCAGCGCCCCACTCGTTGACAACCTGAGTTGCGCGAAGAACGTCCTCGACTTGAGTGCCGGCAACGAAACGGCCGGAGAAGCGCAGCCCCATTGGCGACTGCTCGGCAAAATGGCGTAATCGTTTGCTTTCGGAAAGCCCGATGAAGAGCGACCTTAACATGCCGCCCTCCGGGGCCATGTGGGAGCGGGCTGGCTCGCCCGCACAACAGGATGATGGCTCATAGGGTCATGGGAACAAGAAAACCAAACTTACGATAATAACCCGGGGCCGAGAAGCCGACAATGGCGAGCGTCACAGAGGGGCGGTGACGGGTTGGTCCGGTGTCCGGATAGAACGTGGATCAACTATTGCCCGGGTCGCATGCCCCCATACTAGTGCTTGACGTTACTAACGCGGAGCGATAGTATTTTCTGTGATCAAAAGCTTCCGGGATGCCGAAACGGAACGGCTTTGGAGGGAAGAACGCGGCCGTCACATTCCGGCGAACCTTCACAAGGCTGCGCTCAAGAAGCTGCAGATGCTGTACGCGGCTGGCACGCTGGGCGATTTGGCTGTGCCGCCGGGCAATCGACTGGAGCGGCTCAAAGGCGATCGCGAAGGGCTATTCAGCATTCGTATCAACGACCAATATCGCGTCTGTTTTGTGTGGCGCGATGGAAACGCTTACAACGTGGAGATCACGGACTATCACTGAGGAGGAGAAAAACATGGCCCGGCGCAAGCAAGAAACGATTGCCGCTCATCCTGGGGAGGTCCTACGGACGGAATTCATGGAACCCATGGGAATCACTGGGTATCAATTGGCGAAGGCCCTGCACTTCCCTGGAATTTACGAGATCGTGCGCGAACAGCGGGCCATCAGCGCAGACGTTGCTCTCCGCCTCGGCAAATACTTCGGGATGACGCCGCAGTTCTGGATGAACCTTCAAACCGACTACGACCTGCGGCTTGCAGCAGCCAGCGCGCCCCTGAGCAAGATCAAGCCGAGATCGGCGGCGTGAGGTCATCGTTTCCCGGCGGCTTTGCCTTACACCGCCCGATACGGGATCTTAGAGTGAGTTATTTCCACGGTTTCTGCATCCCC
Organism: uncultured Acidobacteriaceae bacterium; assembly: GCA_963794545.1. Lineage (GTDB taxonomy): Bacteria > Acidobacteriota > Terriglobia > Terriglobales > Acidobacteriaceae > Bog-257. Next base: position 719,951 of record CAWCEH010000002.1, on the reverse strand, counting down.
CTGCCACAAGCGTAAACACTCTTTCGCAAATCGATGTGCTTTTTCGTGGTCTGCCGCAGGCCCGACGACAATCTTTTTCAGCGCCCCTGACGCGCCGCTTCTCCAATCGAATTCCCTGTACTTCACCAATTCATGCGGGCGGGCTCTCAGCTCAAATTTGGGCGGGGTGGTCGCCGGGTGTATCTGCAAGAACCTGTATTCCTTCTCGTTCTGGTACGCCTTGTGTTTGAAACAGAGCGCAGCGCGCAAGGCGTACACCATAAACCAGGTGGACAGCCAGTGCATATAGGCGTCGCGGGCAGCGCTCTCCAACTTTCTTCCACGCGGCAGCGATATCAGGCCAAACACCTTTTCGATGATCATCAGTTGTATCTCCCCGAGGTGAGCCTTATCGTATGTGAGGTGGAACGGATAGTTCGGTATCCGTGACCCGCGTTCCTGGGTGAACACACTTCTCAAAGCTTTGGTATCAAACCCGAGTGCATAGCCGCGTCCGTTGTCGGCGTAAGCACGCCATTGACACAGATCATTCCCGCAAGAGCTGAACGAACAGATGAAATAGAACCCGGTTCTTTCAATTCGCTCTGACAGGGCGAAGTCTTCTAACTGCTTAGCGAATATTTTGCTCTCTGGTGGTCCATTGGCCGCCTTGCTGTTGAGGATTCTGAGTGCATGGGAAAAGCCGTATTTCATCTCGGAGGGATCGTTGAGATTGAAAATATCGGTCAGCCAAAGTTGACCAGTTTTCAAAATTCCTCTCAACCCAACGTCATCTGTGTAGTGATAGATGACGGGTGGGATAGGCTGAGCTTCCAACGTTTTCAGGAACGTATCGATGATCGTTTGCGCTTCGACGCAAAACGCATCAAGCGCATCCTCCATGTCTTGCGGAAAAGAGCGTTCGGAAGTCATGTGGGGATTGGCAGTCACCCACTCTCTGCTACCTGGGGGAGAGCGCCATGATGCGATTATAGGCGTTTGAATGACACGAACTACAAGTCCTGTCTGTCTGTCTCTGCCAGCTTGGTAGGCGCAGGGCTATAATTCGCTAGCAAAATGGAACTCCTCGATAAATGGGTCCCTTACGTCGGCGCTCACTGGCGTGAGCATGTAGCATCAATTCTCTGCGTTGTGGCTCTTTTGCTTGCTGTCGTTCTCGAGTGGCCGTACGCCTATTATGTTTTGCTAAGGCTACTTGTTTGCGCAGTTTCAATTTATCTAGCGATTCAGGCGTACCGGCGAAAGCTAGGAACTTGGATCTGGGCGTTCGGAGCAAACGCCGTCCTGTTCAATCCGGTACTTCCCATGCGTATGGAACAATCGGATTGGGAGATTGTCAATCTGCTTGACGCTGTATTTTTCGTAAGCTGGATCGGAACCTCGGTTTACAGAGACTTTCAGAAGCGCGCAACAGTGCAACGTGGTCGTCCACCGGAGGAAACCGTACACCAAGCCTATGAGTTGCTGTGGCTTTGGCTCGAATCGCAGACGAGGCTGCGATTCTGGCTGGATTTGCGGTTTGGACTTTCAATAAGGGCTGAAGGATCAGTTGTTGCGGCCACCGGGGACGGCTTTCACCTACAGGCTGAAGGGGCAGAGTTGCGCCTCGTGGTCATGCCTAACTCCGCAAGAATGGTGAAGGTTCTACGAGACGAAAAGGACCTACCTTTCATGGACGAGAAGGAAACTTCGATATCTCTCAGATACGAAGGCGGTATCAATTCTAAGATTACACAAATTCAGGAGCCGTGAGACCGAAGGCCGGGTACCCGGCCCATTCCGACCTTGCTTGGTGCGTGATTGCGAGAAACCAACCGCAGATCCTTCGACTCGTCGCTGCGCTCCTCGCTCAAGATGACAACCTAAAGGTAAAGCGGTGGGTGCTGAGCGGTGGGTGCTGAGCGGTGACTACTGAATGCTGATTGCTGAATGCTGACGGCTACTACTCCCACTCAATCGTTCCCGGCGGCTTACTCGTTACGTCGTACACCACGCGGTTGATTCCCTTCACCTCGTTCACGATGCGGCTGGAGATGGTCTTCAGCACATCGTGCGGCAGGGGGACCCAGTCGGCGGTCATTCCGTCTTCGGAATGTACGGCGCGGATGGCGCAGGTGTAGGCGTAGGTCCGCATGTCACCCATCACGCCTACCGACATCACTGGCAGCAGCACGGCGAACGATTGCCACACTTTCTTGTACAGTCCGGCGCGCTTGATTTCGGTGACGACAATGTCGTCGGCTTCCTGTAGCAGGGCGACGCGCTCGGCGGTCACTTCGCCCAGGATGCGCACCGCCAGCCCCGGCCCGGGAAACGGCTGGCGCTGCAGGATCTCCTCCGGCATGCCGAGGTCGCGGCCGATCTTGCGCACTTCGTCCTTGAACAAATCTTTTAGCGGCTCGATCAGCTTCAGCTTCATAATGTCGGGCAGCCCGCCGACATTGTGATGGCTCTTGATGGTCTGCGACGGCCCGCGCACCGAGCGCGACTCGATCACGTCGGGGTACAGCGTGCCCTGCACCAGCCAGTCAACTTTGCCGTGCAACTGCTCGAGGCGGTGCGCCTCTTCCTCGAAGACCGCGATGAACTCGTTGCCGATGATCTTGCGTTTCTTTTCCGGCTCGGTGACCCCGGCAAGCTTGTTGAGGAAGCTCTCGCTGGCGTCCACTGCGTCAATGTTGAGGCCCAGTTTCTCGCGCAGATTCTTCTGTACGGTGATGAACTCGTTCTTGCGCAGCACGCCGTTGTTCACGAAGATGCAGGTCAACTGATCGCCAATGGCGCGATGCACCAGCTCGGCTGCAACCGAAGAATCCACCCCACCTGAGAGACCGCAAATCACGCGGCCCTTGCCCACGGTCTGGCGAACGCTGGCGACGGTCTCGTCGATAAAGCTTTGCGCCGTCCAGTTCGGCTTGAGGCCGCAGATCTCAAAAACGAAATTACGCAGGATGTCTGTGCCCTGCGGGGTGTGGTGCACCTCAGGATGAAACTGCACTGCATACCATTTCTTTGCCGGGTACTGGATGGCAGCCACTGCATTTGACGTTGTGGCAATCAACTCGAAGCCGGCCGGAAGTTCCAACGCCTCGTCGCCGTGCGACATCCACACCGCTACCGGTCCTCGCAGGCTTTTGAAGAGCGGGGAATCGTTGCTCAGCAACTCGACCTGCGCGTGGCCGTACTCGCGCTTGTCGGCGGCGCGCACCTTGCCGCCCAACTTGTACACCATGAACTGCAAGCCGTAACAGATGCCCAGCACCGGCAATCCAAGATGCAGCACCTGCTCGTTGGCCGGTGGCGCATCGGCGTCGTACACGGACGACGGCCCGCCCGACAACACGATGCCCGCGGGAGAATAGCTCTTGATTTCGTCGAGTGACGCGGTACAGGGTAGGACGACCGAGAAGACGTTCTGTTCGCGGATGCGGCGCGCGATGAGTTGCGAATATTGCGCGCCAAAGTCGAGGACGACGATCGCTTGCGTTTCCACCATTTACTTTGCCAGAGGACGGGAGCAGTGTAAAGGGGGGAGCGGCAGTTAGCAATTAGCAATTAGCAATTAGCCGTTAGCTCTTAGCCGTCGGCCATCAGCCGTCAGCAATCAGCATTCAGCATTCAGCACTTTTTCTTTAGGGTGTCATCCTGAGAGCAGGCGGCGCTTCGCCGACTCGGACGCGATCTATTCGTCGCGTCCTCGCTCCGCGGAAAAACGTGCCGGTCGAAAGTGAATGAGAAGGATAGGGGTCCTTCGACTCCTCGCCCAGTCGCCACGGCGACCGAACTCGTCGCTCAGGATGACAGCAGTAATTGAGGGTTACAACTGACTACAGACTACAGACTACTGTTTTTTCATCTTGTCCAGCGCCTCATGGGCCTTCTTGGCGTACGGTCCGTTGGGCAGAATCTTCAAGTAGGTCTCGTAGTTTTCTGCCGCTTCGGCGGTGTTGCCGGTCTTGTTCAGCACCTCGGCCAGTTTGAAGGTGGCCTCGGCATCGTGCGGCTTGTACTCCAGGGCCTCGCGGTAACGGCTAATGGCGGCGCCGTAATTCTCTTTCTTGACGTAGAAGTCGCCGACCTCCACGTCCTTCATCGCCTTCATGGGATTATAGGGCGTGAATTCATTGACATCGCTGGCGCTGTCGCCCAGCTCCGCCTCGGGGTGCTTCTTGGCGTCGTCCGCGGGAGGAGAGACGTCGATTTGCGTCTGCTTGCTGGAGCTTTCTCCGGCGGGAACGTTGTCAGACCGCGGCGGATTCTTGCGGTTATCTTTGGGCGGAGGCGCGGACTTATCCGTGGGAACCTGTTCGACTGGCTCCTGATCCTGCGCGACTGCAGACCCGGTAAACCACAGACAAAGCAAAGCGAGAATCAGATAACGGAAACGCACTGCCATATTGTATGGGAACCCGGCATGGTTGGTGACCACTCGGTTGTCCTGATCGGGTTGGGGTCGATTTTCGCACTCTTCGAACACCGTTTTGGACGACCGACGCATGTCCAGCGCCCCGCACCTGGCGGCATAGCAAGCCGCTGGCAGTTTGCGAATTCGCGACCTGCGGCCGGAACCTATGGGCCCCCTATTATTGCGCATGGCATGACCGACACGATCGACATCGTGCTTATGTACCTCGGCGAGTATCCGGGCATGTAAGTGTCGCGAATTCGACGCAACTCCAGGACCGTGGATCCGAAAGAGGGAGTGTGAGAACTGTGCCGTCCCTACGGGACTCGGTTTTTATTTTCCACCCTACCCAGCGCTAAAAGCGCTGGGCCAAGCTCTTTCGCCCCATTCGGAGCTTGATTTTGCGCGATCGTTCTACCGTGCCGACGCGGAACGAGTCCTCACAAATGCTCTGCAAGGCCCGTACTACCCACGCCACCGCTACTCTGGAATTGCCCTATTTTCGCCGGATATGCAGCACCTTCTGTACTTCAGCGACCACATCGCCGGCTTCGTCTTTCACTTCGACCACGAATGTCGGTTCGTACTTCTCCTGGAGCTTAAGCTTCTCGCGGATGTCGTCCAGTTGTGCGTCGGTCAAGCGAAACTCGGCCTTGACCCTTCCTTTGCCGGGCTTGCGGAAGCGGATGCTGGCGGCCTTGTCCCAGACAATGTAATCGCAGCCCAGATTTTCCATCAGCATCAGCATGTAAAAGGGATCGGCCATGGAGTAGAGCGAGCCTCCATAGTGCGTGCCCACATAGTTGCGGTTCCAGAAGCGCAACTTCATTTCGACATCGGCGGCGCGGTCGGACAGCCAATGAACGCGGATTCCAGCGCCGAAAAACGGCGGCCAGATGTTAATGGAGCGAAGCATGAATCGTTGGAGTTTTGTGGCCATGGAATGTGCAGTGTCGACCCGGAGCTACCCGTGCGAATCGAAGACGACAAGCAACAATGATGATAGACCTTGGAGCGGTGTTTAGGGCCTGTGTCTGGGGCGAGCGGACATTAAGAACAGCTGAACGTGCAAACTGTGCTGAGGTCTTCGGCCCGTGTGGGTGCAGACCAAAACGGGAACGCGTTGCACTTTCGTAACAACATTTAGTTGTAAGCGGTGTCATGCGGAGGAGAATGGTAGTGGCCTCGTATCGCATCACGGAGGTATCCTTCCCATGCGCACCACTTTTCTTTCCCTGCTCACAATTCTATGTCTGATGCTGGCTGTTTCTCCGGCTACGGCAGACACCCTGTATTCCAACGGTCCCTACAATGGCACCAACGATGCGTGGACCATCAATTTTGGCTTCTCCGTCTCCGACTCGTATACCTGTTCGTCTTCGGGTTGCAGTATAGAAGATCTCCACCTCGTTTACTGGGATGCTTCGACGACGGATCTTCTGACCACCGTGGACATGTCGCTCGGAAATACGTCATTTAGTAGCGACTATGGTGGCGGGACGTTGACGGGCGTTACCAACACCTTCCTGACAACTAACCAGTACGGTTATTTCCTGTACCAGGCTGACTACTCGTTTTACAACATCGATGTGCCGGGCGGCACGAGCTATGTGACCCTTGGCAATGCCTGCTCCACCTCCGGCTGCTCGGTCAGCAACCCGATCTACTGGGACGAGAACAGCGGACCGTCGACGGCCTATGAGAACACCATTGGCTCGATTCCTTCGGAAGCTTTCACCGTGACCGGCTGCTATATCTGCGGCTGCGGCCTCGGCGGCCCCGATTGCGGACCCCCAGTCCCCGAACCCAGCAGCATCTTGCTGTTCGGTTCTGGCATTCTCGGTCTCGCTGGCATTCTTCGTCGGAGGCTGTTCTGAGTTTCGAAGGAGCTTGAGCTGTTTGAGTGGGGCCTGCTAGTTGGATCTGTTGCGCGCCGCCCTTGGACTTACTACACGGGCAAACAAGAAAGGCCGTCCACCATGAAGACGGCCTTTTCTCGCATGAGCGCCTTTGCCCAAGACTCACCAAGGAGGAGAACTTTCAGCGCGGTCGATCCCCCTCGACCGCGCCTATTCCTCGGTCGTTACTGCTGTTGCTGACCTGAGGAACTAGGCGGTGCAGAGGAAGCCGACTCGGTCGCATTGTTCGTCATCAGGGTCACATCCACGCGACGGTTCTTGGCCCGCCCGGCGGCGCTGGTGTTTTTGGCTACCGGATTGTCCTTGCCCAGGCCAATGAGGTAGATCTTGTACGCCGGAACGCTATATTTTTGGGCCAAGTATTGGATGACCGCGTCGGCGCGGCGTTGGCTGAGCTGGTAGTTGTAATCGGCCGGTCCGGTCGAGTCGGTGTAGCCTTCGACCTGAACGATATAGTGCTTCTGGCTCCCCATCTGCTGCGCAAACTGATCGAGCGCGTCTTTGTCCTTGCGCGTGAGATCGGCCTTATTGAAAGCAAACAAGACTGTGGTATCGGTGACCGGTTTGTAGTTGTCAAGGTTCTCGACCGTGCCCGCAAGGCTGGTCACGCGATGCGAGGCCTGGGTCGCGTTCTGATTGGCCTGGTCGGCTGCCTGACCAGCAGACAGGGCTTTCTGATCGGCGGCGTCGGCCTGCGACTGCGCCTGCTGGATGCCCTGTTGGGCGCGCGCATCGGTATCACGGATGTCGCGAGTATTTTTCGCAGTCAGATCATCTAATTCATTGACCTTGTTGACGGTCGGCGTCACTTCGTTACGGACATAGTTCTTGGTGGCGCAGCCCACGGTGAACGGCAGGCTGCCGGCCACCAGCGCTGCGACGAGGGTAAATCGATTCATGAAATGAACTCCTTGCAAACCTTCGGCGGCGGCATTCCAGCATAGGACCGCACTCTAAGGAACAGGTGTGCAACCGTGATGCCATCGCGAGGCAGACGGGAGTGGAGAAGAGACTATTTAGTTTCAACGGCTTGCGAGCGACCGCGAAGCGCTCGTTTGGAGCCGGGAAACCGGATCCGGATAATCCTGACGCGAGGAGTAGAATTTTTACCAAGTCAAGAGGGTTTGTGGAAGGGTTTGATTGGGTGTCCCGATGTTGTCCTGTTTTCGTGCGCTGGGCATGAATTAGTCCACTACAGCCGAAACCCTGGTCCGAAATCATCCGTTCATGTGGATTACTGATGAGCGTCTCACGCTTTGGAAGGGGCACGGCTTCAGCCGTGCCGTACGCTGCTGCCACTGGTATGGCTTTAGCCACTGAGGGACTTCGTGGTTCAAATGGAGTACGACGTACCTCAGGGGCTGAAGCCCAACTGTCTGCGCGCGCGTGACGGCACGGCCGAAGAGGCTGCTGAAAAAATCGTCGCGACGAAAAGAAACCGCAGATTCCTCGGGGCTGAAGAGGGTATGTGAGAACTCGTTTTGAGTCGGCACGGTGGAACGATTGCGCAAAATTCAGCCCCGAATGGGGCGAAAGAGCTTAGCCCAGCGCTTCAGCGCTGGGTAGAGTGGGAAATAATACCGAGTCCTGTAGGGACGGCACAGTTCTCACACACGCTCTGAAGCCCCTCGGAATGACAAGAGTAAAGGGTTTTATAACGGCGCACCTAAAGGTGCGCCCCTTCAAAAGCGAGTGGAGTCGAGTTTTTCAGCAACCCGTGAAGCCGCGCTCGTTCAAAGCTCACTGTAGACTAGCGAAACAGACGAATAAACCGCTTTAAAGCGGTGTTTCTTCTGCAACGTAACTTACTGAAATGGATCTTCACCAGAAAATTCGGACATTGCCAGCCTCGCCCGGCGTGTACCTCTACAAGAACGCCGAAGGCGAGATTATCTATGTGGGCAAGGCCAACAGCCTGCGCGCCCGCGTACGCTCGTATTTTCTGGAAGGCGCGGCGGACAACGCCAAGACCGGATCGCTGCTGCGCGAGGCTGTTGATCTCGACTACATCGTCGTGGACAACGAGAAGGAAGCGCTGGCGCTTGAGAACAACCTGATCAAGCAGAAGAAGCCGCGCTACAACATCCTTCTACGCGACGACAAGACGTATCCGTACATTAAGCTCACGATCGGCGAGCGTTATCCGCGGGTCTATCCTACGCGCCGCCTGCGCCGCGATGGATCGCTGTACTTCGGACCGTACTTCCCGACCAGCCTGGCCTATCGTATTGTGGACCTCATCCATCGTCACTTCCTGATTCCCTCGTGCAAGCTCGACTTGAACCGCTACTATCCGCGGCCGTGCTTGCAGTTCTACATTGGGCGCTGCCTGGGGCCGTGCGTGGAAGGACTTACCACGCCCGAGCGCTACGCCGAAGCCGTTCACGACGTAAAGATGTTTCTCGAAGGCCGAGGAGCCGATCTCTCGCGCTCGTTGCAGCAACGAATGGCGGCCGCAGCCGAGCGCCAACAGTATGAGCTGGCGGCCAAGTATCGCGATCTGATTTCGACGGTCGAATTGCTGGACAAAAAGCAGCGTATCGCGGCGGTCGAAGGCGACGATGCCGATGTCTTTGGCTATCACTACGAGAACGAGATGCTGGCGGTGAATTTGTTCCACATGCGTGGCGGCAAAATAGTGGACAAGCGCGAGTTCTTCTGGGAAGACCTCAGCGGCATGGTCGGCACTGCGGGCTTCGAGCCGGGAGAATTCTTTTCGGCGCTGCTGAAGCAGGTTTACCTGGATCAGCAGTATGTGCCGCACACAATCTATGTTCCGGTGGACTTCGAAGATCGCGTCACGCTGGAGGAGTTGCTTTCGGAGGGCCAGAAACGCCGGGTGCAGATTCACGTACCGCAGCGCGGCGACAAGCGCTCGCTGATCGACCTGGTGGGACAGAACGCTAAGCAAGCGTACGATCAGCGTTTCCGCGTCATGAAGCCGGCGGCCAAGGCGATTCAGGAGGCATTGCAGGACGGTCTCATGTTGCCTGAACTGCCGAAGCGGATTGAGTGCTTCGACATCTCCCATATCCAAGGCGCCGAAACTGTCGCGTCGATGGTCGTCTGGGAAGACGGCAGGATGAAGAAGTCCGACTACCGCAAGTTCATTATTAAGGGCGTCGAGGGGGTGGACGATTTCGCTTCCATGAGGGAGGTGGTGACTCGCCGTTACAAGCGGGTGCAGGAGGAGAAGCAGACGATGCCGAGCCTGGTGCTCATCGACGGCGGCATAGGACAATTGCACGCCGCCGCGCAGGCACTGGAGGCGTTGGGCATCACCAACCAGCCGCTGGCCGCGATCGCCAAGCGCGAGGAGATCATCTATGTCCAGGGCCAGGAGGACGACCCAGTGGTGCTCGACCGGCATTCGCCCGTGTTGCACCTGGTGCAGCTGGTCCGCGACGAGGCCCACCGCTTTGCCGTGACCTTCCATCGCAAACGGCGCCAAATGCGCGACCGCAAGACGGAGCTGCTGGAGATCCCGGGGGTGGGCGCACGCACCACCAACCGCTTATTGCAGCACTTCGGCAGTCTGCAAGCGGTGAAGGAAGCGGACGCCGCAGCGCTGGCCTCGGTGGTGAGCCGTCCGCAAGCCGACGCGATACTGCGTTACTTTCGCAAGGACGAACCATTTGCTGAAACGTGTGAGACTTCAGTGACAAAATAGGGTTGAGGTTATTGCCATGGATGTCGGTAGCGATTCGAGAACTCGGCTGTTCGTTCTCTGCGTCTGCGTGATGCTGTTGGTTTGGATTGTGGGTTTCAGCTTTGATCGCGTGCTGGCCAAGGATGGCGTCACCCGCACTGACATTCTGCTTACTTCCAATTTCCTTACCGGGCTCGTGGCCGGCTTCCTCTTCTTCAGTCTCAGTAATAACGAACGTCTGCGGCGCAAGCTGGTACGTGAGCGGCTGCGCACCATCGCCGAGATGAACCATCACATCCGCAATGCACTCCAGGTCATCACCTACGCCACCGCGTCGAAAACCCCGTCTGGTTCTGTGGAACTGATCCGCAATTCCGTGGAACGCATTGAGTGGGCCCTCCGCGAAGTGCTGCCCGGACATGTCACGTCATCCGAATCTCTGCTGGAGCCGGACAAGCAGGAGCAAACGACGCACGCGCGTTAGGCCCAATCGGAACTCCGCGCGCAAACGTGCGCCCCTTCAAATGCATCCGCATTCGAGTTTCAGCACTCTCTTTAGCCGCGCCTTCCGAAGCGAGATAGCTTTCAGAAATCAGGTGGCAGCATTGGATTTGCAAGGGTGGTGTATTTTGACTAATGGCTAATTGCTGGTTGCTAATTGCTGACTGGAGGCCGCATGAGCTCAGAAATGGAAGCGCTGGACAAAGCGAAGGAAGCCGCCGAAGAAGCTAAAGAAAGAAAGCACCTGGCGCCAGTCAGCCTCACCATGGCGATTTTGGCTGTGCTGGTGGCCACGGTCTCGCTGCTCGGGCATCGGGCACACACGGAAGAAATCTTAATGCAGACCCGCGCCACCGATCAGTGGGCCTATTACCAAGCAAAGAACATGCGCCGCAATAACCTGGAGGCGCTCGACGATGTCCTCACGGCGCTGGAGAACACCAAGGCCGAACGCGCCCAGGAGGTGCAGAAACACTTCCACGAAGAGATTGACAAATATCGCGATCAGCAGAAGGACATTCAGAGCGAAGCACGGAGCCTGGAAGCAGAAGTGGGACGCGCCAGCCGTCGCGCCGATCGCTTTGACCTGGGCGAGGTGTTTCTGGAGATCGCGCTGGTCGTCACTTCCATTACTTTGCTCACGGACAAGCGTGCCTACTGGTATCTCGGGATGGTGCTGGCTGTTGTCGGCCTGGTTGCAGGTGGCAGCGGATTTCTGGTGCGCTGAGCGGCAGGTGTGATTTTTATGGATGGTCATTACGATCGCTCAGTCAGGGCGCAGGAATCTATCTGTCCAATCTTTAAGCAGTCCGTCGAAGGTCGGAGGACCACAACTCGTCCGGACCTCGTTTTTTCTGCCACCTTTTGACAAATAATCGGGAACTCCGGTGTTACAGTCGCAGGAAGCCATTCGAATAGCGACGAACGGCCCACAAGATGAAGGGGCCGAGAGCGACCCCAAGAGCCATTCTCCCAGCGTAAAAAATAACATCGCCGGGTTACCGATAAGTTGCATCATAAGCAACAGACAGCTTTTTGCACTTGCGTTTAAGGCCGAAGGCTAGGTACGATAGGGACGTCCCCCAATCGCCGCACTTCCCGTGCAGGCGGCCCTCGCGCCCAACGTTCCAGGCGCCAGACGGACGTAACTGATTTCGATTTCAGCGAAGTATCCAGCCGCGGATGCGCCGGCCACGCAGGAAAATGCGAGAGTCTGGCTAAGCGGTTCACAAATGTGGGAGCCCGCCACCTGCGGGTGAAAACTATTAAGAGAGAAACATGAATCAAGGATCGAATCCTCCCTCCGGCGGACAGCCGGGCGGGAAGGGACGCAGACGGCGGCGCGGCCGCCGTGGACCCGTCACGCACGCATCATCCTCGCAACCTGGGCAGCATCCCGGACAACAGCGTCACGGACCTCCCAAGCGCCATGGCCGCAAGCCGGGCGGATGGCAGGCGGGACAGAACCAGGCTGGTGGTGGTATCTACACTGCGCCCATGGACCACAGCTATCGCGCCGCGCAGGGGACCAACAACGGCAACACCCACCGTCCCAACCGCGGCGGTCGTCCCGGCCAGAACTTCGGCAAGCAGTTCCTGCCGCCCGAGCCTGAGCCGCTGCCCATGACTTCGACATCCGACGCCACGCCGGCCCGTATCTTTGCCTTTGTCGACGATCTGTTTTTCATGGCGAAGATCCAGGAAACGGCGCGCAAGATGAACGTCAAGGTCGAGTTCGTCAAGACCGAGAAGGACCTGAATGAGCGCATGGGTCAGAACGGCGATGATAAGCCTGCGCTCATCATCTTCGACCTGAACAATGTCTCGTCTAAGCCGCTCAGCATCATTCCGAAACTGAAAACCAAGCTGAAGAAAGCCACCAACATCATTGGCTTCCTTTCGCACGTTCAGGGCGAGCTCAAGATGAAAGCCCAGGAAGCCGGATGCGACATGGTGGTGCCGCGCTCGGCGTTTTCGCAGAACCTTGCGCAAATCCTGCGGCGCCACGGCGCTCCCGAAGAATTGCCCGAGCCGGGACTGTAGGCTTCGAAGCGGTTGATCAGCGGGACTACCTCCGGCATTGCGAAATTAGCGGTCGCTATTGTTGTGCTGGGGATGTCGCTCCTGCTGTTGAGAAGCGCGAGATCATGGCATTCTTCGTTCACGAATTCTGGGGCGCGCGGCGCAGCCATCCATCCCACGTTCTATAGAGACGTTCTGCCCATCCTGCAGGACCACTGCCAGGGCTGTCATCGCGAGGGCGAAATAGCGTCCATGCCATTCGTAACCTATCAGCAGACGCGCCCCTGGGCAGTGGCCATCAAGCAAGCGGTGGAATCGAAACGCATGCCGCCGTGGTTTGCCGATCCACGCTACGGAAAGTTTTCCAACGACCCGTCGCTCACGCCGGAACAGATCACCCTGATGGCCGCGTGGGTGGACGCAGGAGCGCCCGCCGGATCGCCGAAGGATGCGCCGCCGCCGCGCCGCTGGGTCGAAGGCTGGAACATTCCCCAACCCGACCGCGTGGTGCAAATGCCAACGGCAGTCAGCCTTCCCGCGACCGGCGATGTCGAGTACACCTACGAAATCGTGCCCACCGGTTTCACCGAAGACAAATGGGTGCAAATGTCGGAGGTCCGTCCGTCAAGCCGCGAGCATGTGCACCACGCGGTTGTTTACATCCGTCCACCGAACTCGACCTGGTTGCGCAAGGCGCCGGTCGGCGTGCCGTTCACGCCATCAAGTTTTTCCGATGCCGAAGAGCGCGCCGAGGCCCACGCCACCACCAGCGATATGCTGCTGGTTTACGCGCCGGGTAGCGAACCGGACCGCTGGCCCGATGGCATGGCGAAGTTTATTCCCGCCGGGTCAGACCTCGTCTTCCAGATGCACTACACCACCAACGGTCATGCCGCCTCCGACCAGACCAGCGTCGGCATGGTGTTTGCGAAGCAAACGCCGCAGCAACGAGTGCTGACGTTGCAACTGACCAACCACACGTTTATCATTCCGCCTCGCGAAGACAACTATCGCGTGGAGGTGTCCGGCACTTTGCCGAATGACGCGACCCTGCTCAGCTTTTTCCCGCATATGCATCTGCGCGGCAAGATGTTCGAGTACAACATCGTCCATCAAGACGGCACGGTCGATACGCTGTTGCGCGTGAACTATCACTTCCATTGGCAACTTAGCTACCGGCTGGCGCAGCCGCGGTTTCTGAAAGCCGGAACGCGCCTACAGGCTGTGGCCTGGTACGACAACTCAGAGAACAACCCACACAATCCCGATCCCAACAAGGTTGTGACTTGGGGAGGCCAGACCTACGAAGAGATGATGGTCGGCTTCTTCGACGTGGCGGTCCCTGCGAATGTTGATAAAGAACAATTCTTTGTGCGGCACACCGCGCCGGGCAAGGAGACTTTGAACAAGTAGGGGTTCGAAAGAAACTTGTCTGGATTATTGGCGCCCTAATGTCATCCTGAGCAGAGCGCCCGCAAGGCTTTCCGAGCCGCTGTTTTTCTGGGGTCGGGCGGGAGCGTAGCCGAAGGATCTGCGTCTCTTGCCGGCAGCACCGGCCAACCGCAGATCCCTCGACTCCTCGCTGTGCTCGTCGCTCGGGATGACAATCCAAATAACGCCTTCCTCCCTTACAATCGACCCATCCAATGAAACAGGGATTATTCCCGTTGTCCCCTTCCGCACTTCGCAGACTGCGCCGCGCATTGCTCGCATGGTATGACGAACATCGTCGCGAGCTGCCCTGGCGCCGTGACACCGATCCCTATCGCGTGTGGGTCTCGGAGATCATGCTGCAGCAGACTCGCGTCGCGGCGGTGATGGACCACTACGCGCGCTTCCTGAAGAAATTTTCTACCGTGCAAACCTTGGCCGACGCCCGCGAGCCTTCGGTGCTGGCGGTATGGAGTGGCCTCGGCTATTACCATCGCGCGCGCCGCATGCATCAGGCTGCGAAGTTGATTGCGCGCGACCGCAAGGGAATATTCCCCCGCGCGGCGGCGGAGTGGCGCGAGCTTCCCGGCATCGGACGCTACACTGCGGCAGCGATTGCGAGCATTGCCTTCGGACAAGCGGTCGCCGTGGTGGACGGCAACGTTGAGCGCGTGCTCGACCGCGTGTTCGGAGCAGTGAAGGGAAGGGAAGCCGCGTGGCAGCGGGCTGAATCGCTGCTCGACCGCGTGCGTCCAGGTGACTTCAACCAGGCAATGATGGAGTTGGGCGCCACCGTGTGCACGCCACGAGCGCCGCAATGCCCGATGTGTCCACTGTACAGCTGGTGCGCTTCGCGCGGCGTAAGCAATGCGCGTCCGCAATCGCCACGCAAACGCAAACAACTCGCCTATGGCCTCGCGCGACGGAACGCCTCAGTCCTGCTGGTGCAGCGTCCGGCGAATGCCTCGCTGATGGCGGGAATGTGGGAGCTGCCAGCTCTTTCACAGCCCAAGGGCGACGGGCCGCTCGCAACGCTGCGGCACTCCATCACCGATACCGACTACGACGTAGCAGTGTTCACGGTCGTGCCGGAGAAACTCCACCACTTAGAAGCCAACGCTCAATGGCTCACGCGACGGCAGTGGCAACGCCTGCCGCTGACCGGCCTTGCCCGCAAAATCCTTCGCCGATTGCCGGCCTGAGTCCGGCGCGAATGCCGGTGAATCTAAATCGGAGGTAGTTTTCAATTGGCGTAGTAGGTAGGGAGAAAGCGGCGCTCGATTAATGTACAGAACCTACATTGTCATCCCGAGCGACGAGCGTAGCGAGGAGCCGAGATTCTCTCTTCGATTTCAAGATTTTTTTTCTCTGGAGAGGTGCCGGAGAACCTCTCTCTTTTTACGCCTGCGGGCACAGTTTGGCTCCATCGTAAGGTTGATCGTTGCGAAACATGCCCCAAGCCGCATGCAGCAGTTTGCGCATGACCGCCACCAGCGCCTGCAGCTTGGCTTTGCCATGATCCAGCAGGCGCTGATAAAAGGCCCGCAGCGAGGGATCATGCTGCACCGCCACCAGCGCCGGCATGTAAAGCGCGGCGCGCAGGTAGCGGTTACCGGCCTTGCTGATGCGGGGTTTCTGCGCAATCGAGGAACCCGACTCATGATGCTTGGGATCCAGACCGGCGTGCGCCACCCACTGCCGCTCGTCCAGCGTGTCGGGCAGCACCGCCAGCTCGGCCAGCACCGCCAGGGCGCTGCTTTCGCCCAGCCCTGGCACACTCAGCAGATACTGCCAGCGGCGGGCCAAGCCGGGTTCGCCGGCGATCAGCCGCACGGCGTCGCGCCGCAACTTGGCAATGCGCTTCTCGGTGTAACGCACTTGCGCCTGCAGCTCGCGCACCAGGCAAGCGGGCAGCGCAGCGCTGGCGGCCAGGGCATGTTGCCGGTTCTTGTGCTGGGTACACATGCGGACCAGCGCCGCAATGGTGCGGCTTAGCGCGCGCAACCGCAAAGCTGCCGCCGTCGGTGCTTGCCACTCCACCAGCGGCATGCGCTCGGCATACTGGCAGAGCACCCGCGCGTCCACCGGATCGGTCTTGCTGCGCTGCCCCAGCGATTCGGCGAACCGCCGCACCCGCCGCGGATTGGCCACCTGCAACTTCACCCCGGCTCCCAGGCGCGCCAGTACCAAGGCCACATCCAGACTGTAGTTACCGCTGGCTTCCAGACAAACCACCACCGCCTCCGCCCGCAAACCCCGCAGCCGCTGGGCCAACTGCTGCTGTCCCGCCGCCGTGTTGGCATAACGCTCCAGGGTCGAGCTCGCAGCTTGCTGCCCCAAGGCCACCACCAACTCCCGCGCACTGACATCGATCCCCACGTACCAGTTCTGTTTCTGTCCAGCTTTGCTCTTGTTCATGGTCGGCCTCCGTTTTAAGCTGGACTTCGGCTCCCGACCCTGTGCATCCTCTCCCGCCAGCCTTGTGAATGCAGGCTCTAAGGCCTCGGATTCTCCACGGCGTGAGAAAGGTAGGGCGGGGGCCGCTCTCGCTGCAGGCTGCTGACTACGCGCCTCGGGATCTGCTCGGCCTCCCGCCGAAGCCCGCTGCCTTCCTCTTACCTCAAGATGGCCCAGGCTAACAGTGTCAGCTAAGATACAAGGGATCTGCTGTTCGCCGGTGTCGCCATTGTTGCAGGGAAGAACCGCAGATCCCCTCGGCAGGCTCGGGGCAGACACCTCGGCTCCTCGCCCGCCCAATCCGCAAGAGAAGCGGATTGGAGAACCCGGGCGGGCGCGGCGCTCAGGCTGACAGCGTTATTCACACTGGCGTCGCCAGTGCTTCATTCCTGCTACGCCAATGCGTAAACTGTTCTACTTTTTTCGGAGGTCCGATCGAATGGCTGCATTAAACGCGGGCGTACTCGCCCCGGATTTCACTCTGCCCACTGTGCAAGGCGGGCAGGTGTCGCTGCGCGAAGCGCTCGCCAAAGGTCCGGTTGTGCTGGTGTTCTTCAAGAAGAGTTGCCCAGTCTGCCAGTATGCTCTGCCTCTTCTCGAGCGGCTGTTTCAGGCGAATCGAGCTGCGAACGTCACCGTGCTGGGCATCTCGCAAGATGACGCACGCGACACCAAGAAATTCCTGCGGGAATACGGAATCACTATCCCGATCGCGCTCGACGATCCGGCTCACTATCCGGCGTCGAACGCTTGCGGCCTGACCAATGTACCCACGATTTTCTATATCGCTCCCAGCGGCGAGATCGAGATTTCCTGCGTTGGCTGGTCCAAGAGTGATGTCGAAGCCATTAACCGCAAGCTGGCCGAACATCGGGAGCAGGCGCCTGCGCAGCTCTGGCGCAAGGGCGAAGATATCCAGGAATTCCGCGCTGGTTGAGGCTCCAAGAATTGATCCGCGGTCGCGGATCCAAAACCGAACTATTCATTGCTGTCATCCTGAGCGTAGTAATCGGTGAACAGCGCGCCCTCGTGAGCCAGGCGGTCGATGTTGGGCGTCTTGTAGCCCATCATGCCCAGGTTATAAGCGCTGATGTTGAAGTAACCAACGTCGTCACCGAAGATGACTAGTATATTGATTCCATTTAATATATCAATGACTAGACGACAGAAAGAGTGTCCAGCTTGTACTTCCAGCGAAAAACCACGGGTGTCTCATTGATTTCCTGGAGGTAGAGTTCAATCCGCGACTTCAACTCGTCGGCTGAGGCGACGCGGATGCCGCGCAGCAGAGTCCTGGCCATTTTGCCGAAGAAGGATTCGATCAAGTTGAGCCAGGACCCGTGCTTGGGGGTGAAGGTGAATTCAAAGCGGTTGGGCAGGGTTGCGAGGAAAGCCCGGGTCTGTTTGGAGATATGCGCAGAGTGGTTGTCGAGCACGATACGGATGCGTGCACCCGCGGGGTAACGTGCGTCGGCCATTTGCAGGAATTCGATGAACTCCGCGCTACGATGCCGTTGGCGAACCAACCCGAGAACCTCGCCTGATACCAAATCGATGCCGGCCAGCAGGGACAGGGTCCCATGCCGGATGTATTCATGGTCTCGCCCTAGGGCGGAGTGCTTTCCTGGTGCTGGCGGCAGGTCTGGGGTGGTATTCTCGATGGCTGGAATACCGGGTTTCTCGTCATAGGAAAGCACGGCGATCAAATCCGAAGGCGGTGCGCCTTTCTCGCGCCAGATTTCCACCTCCCTGTAAACGTGCAGGACCTGTATCATTTTGGCGTCAAACTCAGGATCGCGTCGCTCCAAGTAGTACTGGATCTTGTGCGGATGTACCTGGTTGGCGCTGAGAATCTTGGAAACCGTTCCGCGCCCCAACTTGGCAAGGCTCGGGTGGCCAGCCGTTTGGCAGTGTGTGCGGACATGCTTGGCCAGCAACCTTGTGGTCCACAACTCTTGGGCATAGCCCAGATCCTTCGGCTTCTGGCATGCTAGGGAGACTACCCACGCTCGCGCTTCCGCCGTCAGCGTTGGTCGGCGGCCCCGGCCCGGCAGATCGACCAACGCCTGCGCCATCCCCAAATCCAGGGCCTTGCTCACGCACCGCTCCACCCGCGGTCGGTTCGTGCCTTGGGTTCTAGCGATTTCGGAGACGCTGTCTCCCGCGTGATAGCGCAATAGAATCGCGGCCCGCTGCACCCGGCCGGCCGGTTCGCTTCGCGACTGCGAGAGCGCAGCCAGCATTTTGATCTCGCTGTTGCTCAACTTCAACTGGGCGCGGCGGCTGACGAAGGGCAAGCGACCAACCTCCTCGTAATTTCAACGAAGAGCTTACCCCACAACACGCTGTATTGCAATATTATTATGGAATCAATGTACTAGTATGTTTGGCTTCTACGCACTCGGAGTTTGCGCTTCTGCGGTCTGCCCGCCGACCGCAAGGAAACTCGAAAGTGCTAGCGTTGCAAGGGTTAGTGTTTTAGCGCGTGCTCCAAGATCCATTTTTTTCTGTCCCCTTTTTTAAGTCGTGCTTACGAGGTCAAGCAGCAATGTCCGCTCGGCGTCCCATTGCATTCGTGCTCAATTTCCCGAGTTATGAGTTTTTCTTCAGAGCGGTCGATGCCCACCGCGAGCAAGCGTATCATGCAGATTGATTCTAATGTTCCATTGGAACCCTTCACGGTTGAAGCGGTCTCTGGACGATTTGGAAGCGGCAGGTTCCGACGGATATGGCCGACTGGAGGCTCAAAGAGCCGATACTGGCTCCGACGCTCACCGGAAAAGAGGAAGTTATCCGATGAGTTCGTGAGAAATTCGTGGAGAAATCAATTTTTGCGAAGCCACTCTCCTCGTAAGTACTTGAGAAGAATGGCGGGGTCGACGGGACTCGAACCCGCGGCCTCTGCCGTGACAGGGCAGCGTTCTAACCAACTGAACTACGACCCCGCTTTTGTTTGCTTCAGGGTAGCGGAAACCCTTGTAAACACTGGCGATTCCGCCCATGCCAGGTTCGCGTTTCGCCCATTTTCACCGAAAAGAACCCCTTCGATGTTTCATGGACAGTAAGGATTGGTCCAATGCGCACGGCCGAGAGCAAAGGCCTTGCTCCCAACCGAACGCCCTTCATTGTAACAGATTACGCCGAGACGCGGGAGACCGTCGGGCTCCTCTCCCGCAGTGCGGCGTGCGCTCTGCGCCATCTTCCAATCGTATTGTTGTTCATTGCTTGCCGCACCCACCGATACCGAGACGACGCTCGCAGATGGCGTTGCGGCGAAGGGCAACGCCGATCTGGATTTCTTTGTTGTGGGAGGCTTGAAAGGTACTCCGCATGTCGTCGTAGTAGTGAAGTTAACCAGCGAGGCCGCGCCGGAGTTGCTGAAAGATGAGTCGTTCCGTTTGACTAAGGAAAAGCTAGCCGTCGGCCTTACAGGTAAGATACAGGTCGCATATCCAAAGAGTTCGTGCGCCCGAATCGTCGCCCTGAGTAAGCAGTGGTTGTACTCGCGGGCACTGGGGAAATCGTCCGGCACTTAGGCGAGAACGAGGGAATCTCTGCTATACGCTTGATTCTACAGTAGAAAGTGGTGGGCAGTGCAGGGCTCGAACCTGCGACCTCCTGCTTGTAAGGCAGGCGCTCTAACCAACTGAGCTAACCGCCCGTTGCACGCCGCCGCTACGAAGTGCTACTAGACCGGAAGCAACTGCTTGAGTCTACAGGACGGCCCCGGCACGGTCAAAAATGGGTTCACGTTATCGCGTAATCCTCTTCGAGTTCAGTTCGCGGTATTTGCGTCGTTACCCAAGCAGATTTGCCTACTTGCCCAGCCTCTTGAGCCGTCTGCCGCAGGTGATTCTGGCTGGCGCCGAGTAGCGCCCCGTCCCCACTATCCCTGCAAGGTCGCCTCTCGGCTAAGAAATTCTATGGTCACAGGCATCTTTTCGAGTTTCTCTCGAAACCAATTTGATGGGCCCGAGCCGTAGACTGCCCAGAATATGTGCGTAATGAAAGCGATTCTCTTTGTCGACGACCACGAGTTACTGGCCCGATTGAGTTGCGAGATCCTTGAGATGCAGGGTTACCGGGCCGTCAGCGCTTATAGTGCGCAGGATGCACTGGATAAACTAAAGGGCCAGAAGTTCGACCTCATGGTCACCGATTTTCGCATGGAAGGGATGAACGGTTTGGAACTGGCGAAGCAGGTTCACGCCAGCAGCCTTGAAATTCCGGTGATCATCGTGACTGGCTATGGCCCCATCGACGGCGGCCGAGATGTTAAGGCTTGTCTCCAGAAGGAGCAGATGTTTCCCGCTATGTTAGACAAGATCAAGACCTATCTAGGTGATGCGGAGAAGGCACCTGTTCAAAGTTTGAAGAGCGCATAACCGCTGCCAGCGTATCCCGGACGGACCCGTCTGCCATCCTTTTGGACAGCCACAATCCTGAACGCTTTTCCATCCCCCGCCTCGGAAGACCCCCGCAACATGGACGATTAGGTGAGAGCTAATCCCTTGCTTTATCCTCATCTCTTATGCCCGCACTCATAGAATGTGTACCCAACTTTTCTGAAGGGCGCGACAAGGCCCGAGTCGATGCCATTCTCGAAGCCATGAAGGTGGATGGCGTTTATCTGCTCGACCGCGAGATGGACGCCGACCACAATCGCTGTGTCATTACCCTTGTCGGCGATCCGGTGAAAGTGGCGGAAGCCGCAATCCGCGGGGTTGGCAAGGCCGCCGAACTGATTGACTTAACAAAGCACACGGGAGCGCATCCCCGGCTCGGCGCCGCTGATGTGATTCCTTTCATCCCGATCGAAGGTCTCACGCTGGAAGACTGTGTAGCCATTGCCCGGCGCGTCGGCGAAGAAATATGGAAGCGGTACAAAGTGCCGGTCTATCTGTACGAAGCAGCCGCGCAAACGCCGGAGCGCCAAAACTTGGAGAACGTACGTCGCGGTCAGTTCGAAGGCATTCGTGAGGAACTGAAGACAAATCCGGCGCGAAAGCCCGACTTTGGTAATGCGGAGTTGCACCCGACGGCGGGCGCGACCGTCGTCGGTGCGCGCAAATTTCTGGTTGCCTACAACGTCTATCTCAATACTTCGGATGTCGAGATCGCGAAAAAGATCGGCAAGGCCGTGCGCTTTTCCAACGGTGGCCTGCGCTACGTCAAGGGCATGGGAGTGCCGGTGCGCGGGCTGGCGCAGGTCTCGATGAACCTGACCGACACCGACCAGACGCCAATCGCGCGGGTCTACGAGTACGTGAAGCGCGAGGCGGCGCGTTATGGCGTCATGCCTCTGTCAAGCGAGATCGTGGGCTTGATTCCCAAGAAGGCGCTGGAAGATGCGGCAGAATGGTTTCTGCAGATCGAGAACTTCGACTCGTCTCTGATCCTGGAGAATCGGCTGGCTGCGGTAATGAGTGGGAAGATGGCGGTCGGCGGAATTCGTGCCGGGGTCGAGCCATTTATTGAGCAGCTCGCAGCACCGACGGCGGCCCCAGGAGGCGGTTGTGCATCGGCTGCAACGGCGGCGATGGCTGCGGCGCTGGGAAGTATGGTAGCTGGAATGTCGCGCGGTAAAAAGGCTTATGTTCAATACGAGCGGGAGTTGAGCGATGCGCTGGCCCGCTTGGCCGAGTTGCGCGAGCAATTCGAAGCTTCGATTGATGCCGATGCCGAGTCATTCAACGAGGTGATGGCGGCGTTCAAGAAGGCGAAAGATCATCCCGAAGCGCAGGCCGACATCGAGGCGGCAACCAAGAAAGCCACACTGGTTCCACTGGTGGTTGCGGAACGGGCAAGGGAAGTGCGGGAGATTGTCGAATCCTTGCGCCCCATCACCAATCCGAAGATGGCATCGGATTTATCGGTCGGAGTGTCACTAGCGACGGCCGCCGCCAAAGGCGCTCTGGCGAACGTCGAGATTAATCTTGGCGATATAGGGGACGAGGCTTTTATAGCGGATGTGCGACACCGAGTGGCGGCATTACGACAAGTTAGATAGTCGACAACATGCGGTACTCGGGTGATCTCTGGCGTTATCGCACGTCCAATCCAGGTCATACAAAAGAGCCCGGGGATGCAACTGGGCGCTAACAATTCCGCATCACTCCCGTAATTGTCGAGTAAGATTATGAGCATGAAGCAGTTCCTCGCAGGCCTTTTTCTGAGCGCCGTCGTCTGCCTGCCGGCATTCGCGGCGCCTCTGAGCAGCAATGCCCGCACGGTGGTTCCATCGGCGGTCCAGCAGATCATCTCGGTCGATTACCGCGCACTGCGCGATTCGCCATCGGCGCGCGCCCTCAAAGACCGCGTCCTGCCCGACAATCTGAAGCAATTTGAGACCGCTCTGAAGGGCGCGGGCATTGACCCTGAGAAAGACGTGGAGGAACTCACGTTCGTTACCTACCGCTCCTGCCAAAGGTAGTCTGCGCAGTATCGGCATTGCCCAAGGATCTTTCAAGCAGAGGGAATTTCTGCAGAAGATGCGCCTGAAGAAGATCAAGCCGGAGAAGTACCTGCTCTCCTATCTGTACCCGATGGGCTCGGGTATGCAGCTGGTATTCCTCGATCCCAGCACCATCTTGTTTGGCGAGAGTGCTGCCATCAAAGGCGCAATCGATGTGCGCGACAATGGCGCCGAGTCTCTGGAATCCAACAACACGATTGCCGATCTCATCACCAGCGTGGACAGCTCACCGATTTGGAGCGTGCTCGACCAAGCGGGTACGCAGAACATGATGAGGTCCGCGCTGGGCCAGGCGGCGTCGGTGGGTGACTACGACGTAGTCAAGAAGCGGCTGCTGGCATCGGATTACACGATGGACTTCACTAACGGCGTCACCTTCGACCTGAACGTCAAGACCTCGGACACCATGACGGCGGCCACCATGGCCTCGCTGCTGAAGGCGGGCGTGTTGTATCGCAAGATGAACGCGACTCCGACGGAGAAACTGGCGCTGGACAGCACCACCGTGGACAACTCCCACGACATGTTGCAAATGCACTTTAAGACGGACGATCAGCGCTTCACGGCGCTGCTTGAAGTCGGACCTGTTCGCAGCGGTATCGAAATAGGGGCGATCGGCAGCAATTATAATCAATATACTTTGCTACGCTCTGTCAGTCTCACTTACCGTTGTCTTCTTCTAGTGGCCACGACCGGCCTCCTTTGCCATCTGGGCGCGGCCCAGGCGCTTCCCGGGACCCGCACGCGTGATGGTCATGCCGTTTGAGAATCAAACTACCGCCCCAGGACTGGAGTGGATCAGCGAGGCATTTCCCGAAGTCCTGTCGCAGCGCATGGAGTCAGCCCGGCTGCACGTCATCAGCCGTGACGATCGCAGCTACGCCTTTGATCATAGCGGCATTCCGCTGACCGTTCGGCCTTCGCGGGCCACTGTCTACCGCGTCGCGGAACAGATGGACGCGGACTACGTCGTGCTCGGCAGCTACAGCTTCGATGGCACAGACCTTTAAGGCCAACGCACAACTCCTCGACATGAAGAAGCTGCATCTCTATACCGAGGTGCGCACCAGCGGCGCGTTGACCAATCTGATCGACTTGCAGACGACGTTGGCGTGGGAACTGCTGCAACAGATAGCCCCACCACCAGCGATTACCCGCGATCAGTTCCTGAAAGCCTCCACACCCATTCGCCTTGATGCCTTCGAGAACTACATCCGCGGAGTCCTGGCCACCGATCAGCAACAGAAGATTCGGTATCTGCGGAATGCAGTGAAGCTCAACCCCAACTACACTTTGGCCATGCTGCAGTTGGGCAAAACGTATTACAACAACCACGAATACGAATCGGCAGCGGCTTGGTTCACTCGCATACCGAAGGACGATCCAGTTGCCGGCGAGGCCAACTTCCTGTTGGGCATGTCGGAGTTCTATCGCGGCAAGTTTCGAGAAGGCGTTTACCGCTTTCAATTATCTGGCCACGCGTCTGCCGCTCACCGAGGTTTACAACAACCTGGGCGTTGTGGAGGCCCGGCGAAGCCGGCGTGCGCCGGCTGTGGAATACTTCTCCAAGGCCGTCAGTGCTGACCCGAACGACCCTGATTACCGCTTCAATCTGGCGATAGCGTTGTTCAAGAATGGAGACAGCGCTGGAGCAGCGCGCCAATTGCGTGAAGAGTTGCAGCGGGGTCCGAGTGACGGCGAAGCCAAGGCTCTGCTTGACTCGATCAACCGGGGAGGTACGCCTCCTCCGGTGAATCCAAGTCCTACAGCGGCCTCGGGCAATGCTTTGCTGCCGCCGAACCAGCCGCACCTTCCTCTGGAGCGCATCAAGCGCAACTACGACGAGGCGTCCTACCGTCAGATTGAGATGGAGATCGATAACCTCGCTCGAGGCGCGGCTGGCCAAAAGCGATGGGCACACGCGCTCTGCCTATCACGTGGAGCGTGGCAGAGGAATTGTTGGCGCAGAACATGGCGGCCCAGGCAGAAAGCGAATTTCGTGCTGCGATCAGCGCAGA
Source organism: uncultured Acidobacteriaceae bacterium (assembly GCA_963794545.1). Taxonomy (GTDB): domain Bacteria; phylum Acidobacteriota; class Terriglobia; order Terriglobales; family Acidobacteriaceae; genus Bog-257. Next base: position 695,074 of record CAWCEH010000002.1, on the reverse strand, counting down.
CCATAACAATGCGATCGGCACATGCGCAATTGGCGATTGTGTTGGAAAAGAAGGGCGACCTCGCGACTGCCCGTACGGAAGCGCAGACATCGGTGCGCTTGCAGCCCAACGTTGACGCCTTGCTGGTGCTGGCACGGCTTGACCTGAAGCAGAGCCAGTTGCAGTCGGCCGCCAGCGAGGTGGACCGTGCCCTGGCCTTGCAGCCCACCGATGAAACCGCGCTGACGCTGAAGCGCGATATCGCCGCGAAGCAGACAGTTTCGAAGTAGCGTAACCTTGCAACGACCCTCCGGAAGGAGGCACACATGTCTCGCACTCGTTTCATCCTCTCTTGTGGTCTGCTGGTGCTACTCGGCATCCAGCCTGGCTTCGGCGAACAGCATCGTCAAGATCCGTGTGGATGACACCATTCAGCCGATTACGGCCGAGTACATTGATCGCGCCATCGAACACGCGCGCCAGACCAACGCCGATGCCGTGCTGATCGAACTGAGCACGCCTGGCGGCCTGCTGGATTCCACTCGCTCCATCATCGAGAAGATCCTGGCCTCGCCTGTACCGGTCATCATCTATGTTGCTCCCAGCGGGGCGCGAGCGGCTTCGGCTGGCTTCTTCATCCTCGAAGCCGCCGACGTGGCGGCCATGGCTCCCGGGACCAACACCGGAGCGGCGCATCCCGTCACTCTCGGCGGCGAGAAGATGGACGACACCATGAAGACCAAGGTCGAGAACGACTCGGCCGCCTTCATGCGCTCTTACGTCGGGCCTCGAGGGCGCAACGTGCAACTGGCGGAGACCGCGGTGCGCGAGTCGAAGTCGTGGACCGATCAGGAAGCTTTGCAGCAGCACCTGATCGACGTAGTCGCGCATGATCAGAGCGACTTGTTCCACCAACTCGAAGGCCGCACCATCAAGCGCTTCGACGGCAAGACGGTGAAGCTGCATCTCGCCGGGGATCCCGTGGACGAGTTGCCCATGACGCTAAAGCAGCGAATCCTCGACTTCCTGCTCGATCCGAATATCGCCTTCCTGGTGCTCGCGGTCGGCGCGTTGGCGCTCTACGCCGAGTTCAACCATCCCGGGTGCGGTCGTGCCGGGAGTGGTAGGCGTGGTCTTTATCCTGCTGGCGCTGTTCGCGCTCAACTTGCTGCCCACGCGTTACGCCTCGTTCACCCTCATCATCGCTTCGTTCGTGCTGTTTGCGCTGGAAGCGAAGTTTGCCACCCATGGCATCCTCGGCCTCGGTGGAATAGTTCTGCTCACGCTAGGTGGGCTCCTGCTGGTGGATGGCCCCATTCCGCAAATGCGAGTGCAGTTGTGGACGGCGCTCGGGGTCAGCGTACCGCTTGGGATCATCACGGTCTTTCTGATGACGATTGCCCTCCGGGCACGACGCAGCAAAGTCGTCACCGGCCTGCAAGGCATGATTGGCGCCGTAGGTGAAGCTCGGACCGACATCGATCCGGAAGGGAAGGTGTTCGTCCAGGGTGAGCTGTGGAACGCGCACGCCCCCTCGCGGGTCGGTATCGGCGAGCACGTCGTGGTGCGCAAAGTCGAGGGTCTGGAGCTGGAAGTGGAAAAAGAAAGATAGCTGTCAGCTGTCAGCCGTCAGCTTTCAGCACTCAGCCGAGTCGTAAAGGCCCCGCAGAACCGCGTCTCAGCTTTTCTTCGCCCCGGCCCTCTTAGCCGGCGATCAGCTGCCGGTTTGTCAGCCTTAGCTCTAGCAGAAAATCCATCGTGCTGGATTGGCGCGGAGTCGAAGTAGCCCCTACGCCAGCGCCGCAAGCGTCTTGGCCGACGGCCGATAGCTGACGGCTGAATGCTCGCGGCTCGCCTGTTACCAAGTTAGGTAACTCGTCCAATTGGTTCTACAATCTTCCACAGGACTCGTTCTACACTTCTGAATAGCTGGAGGCACGCCGTGCCCGGTATAGCTGTCACTGTCGCCGTCGTAATCGTTGTTCTCTACGCTCTGAACTCGATCAAAATCCTGGCCGAGTATGAGCGCGGAGTTATTTTTGTCCTCGGGCGTCTGCGTCCGGCGCCGAAAGGGCCCGGATTAATCTTCGTTTTTGCGCCCATCCAGCGCATCGTGCGGGTTTCGCTTCGTCAGGAGGCATTGGAGGTTCCGCCGCAAGACATCATCACCCGTGACAACGTTACGCTGAAGGTGAACGCAGTCATTTTCCTACGCGTGGTCGATCCTAACAAAGCTGTGGTCGCGGTTTCGAATTACATGTACCAGACGTCGCAATTTGCCCAGACTACGCTGCGTTCGGTGCTGGGCGAAGTTGAGCTCGACGAGTTGCTGGCGCATCGCGAAAAGATCAACCTGCGGTTGCAGTCCATCCTGGACCAGCACACCGATCCCTGGGGCGTGAAGGTGACCAATGTTGAGGTCAAGCAGGTGGATCTGCCGGAGACGATGACGCGCGCCATGGCCAAGCAGGCCGAAGCTGAACGCGAGAAACGCTCCAAGATCATCCACGCCGAGGGTGAGTTTGCCGCGGCCCAGCGCCTGATCGACGCGGCTCACTTGCTTGCCTTGGAGCCTACAAGCATCCAGTTGCGATATTTGCAAACGTTGACCGAAATTGGAGTGGAGAAGAATACGACCATCATCTTCCCAGTTCCGGTGGACTTGCTGGCCGGACTGCTGAACCGCGTGCAAGCGGCCCCGGCCAGAGTCGCAGGCTCCGGGCCGCCAGAAAAGTAGCGAGGAAAATGAGGACCATGGCTTCTGACGACACCGAAATAACCCTGGGTATGGGAAAACTGCTGGGGCTGTTCTTTTTGCTGGCGGCCATCTGTGGGGTGTTTTTTTCAATTGGATACTCGCTGGGCAAGAGTACGGGGCGAGAGCAGGCCCTGAACGATCAGCCGGCGACTGCTGTGACGGAGCCGACGGCTACCTCCAGCGCCAGCCAAAACAAGCCGTCCGCCGTCGTGGCGGTGAAGGCAGAAGGCGAACCCGCGCCGCAGGATCAGTCCGCAGCCTCCAATCCGCAAAGCAATCTTACTTTCTACAAGGCAGTACAGCAGACTGGTGATGGCGCACAACCGCCAGCTAAGGAAGCGCATTCCAATGCTATTGCGAACACCACAGCGGGCCCCGAATCCGCGCCGGTCACGACAACAAAGAGCGCAACCCCGCCGAGTACGACAGCGTCCACCCCTGCGCCCCAAGTAACCCGCACCGCTCCCGTGACCGGGCCTGGAACCTTCGTCGTTCAGATCGCCGCCGTTTCCCGAGAGGACGACGCCGTCGCTCTTGCCGGCGCGCTGCGCAAGAAGAGCTACAACGTCTTCGTGGTGAATAATCCCGTCACAAACGACAAGCTCTATCACGTACAGGTTGGCCCGTTCGCCTCGATCCAGGACGCCGAGGCGATGAAGTTGAGGTTGACCAGCGAGGGCTACAACCCGATTGTGAAGCGGTAGCTTTTTATGAGCGTCTTTGGAATTGTTATTGCGAACGAAGCGAGGAATGTGCTCCTGTTTGCGTCGTGAACAACGTCTGGGAAAGAGCAGATCCCTCACGGCCTAGAGGCCGTTTCGTAATGACAAGTCCGGTTTAACCAGGCTGACGCCAGACTCGCCCCATTTTTCTTGGCACCTCCCTGCCTCCGGCAGTATGCTTCCCGAACCAAGTTTCTTGGAGATAATTCGCGACCTTGGTTGCGGGAGATATTTGCCTATGCCAGACACTCGAAACGATGAAGTCGATTCGCCGCGCGCGTGGTTAATCGTAGTGTCTGCCTTTTTTGCGTCCTTTGTCGCGTTCGGCGTTAGCTATAGCTTCGGTATCTTCCTTAAGCCGATGGCGACCGAGTTCGGCGTTAGCCACGCAATGATGTCGAGCCTTTTCTCGGTACTGACCGTTCTTTCGCTTTTCTTGTCGCCCCTGACCGGCGACATCGCGGACCACATTGGGCCACGTCCTGTGATGGCCGTTGGAGCTTTGCTGATGGGATCTGGCCTGATTCTGACGGCCAGGGTCCACTATTTCCCCTTGGTATTTCTTGCTTACGGACTGGGTGCGGGCGGAGCTGTCGCGTGCGTCTACGTTCCGGCGATCGCGGCCGTGGGTGAATGGTTCAAGCTTCACAGAGATATAGCGTTGGGTATAGCAATCAGCGGAATCGGCTGTGGGACCCTTGTGGCAGCTCCGGTTGCCGCAGTGCTGATAGGTCATTACGGTTTGAGAGCCACCTTCGAGATTTTCGGAGTTGTTAGTGCTGCTTTGCTGCTGGTTTGCGCAGCTCTCATCGCGCCGCCGCCGGGCACCGAGTCGAAGGCGCGCATCGGCGTAATGGCCAAGCTTCGCACACCGGTATTCGTTCTGCTTTATACCGCCTTCTTCTTTGCCGGCGCTGCCATTTTCATCTCTTTTGTTTACCTTCCCGAATATGCGATCAAAGACGGCGCAACCCAGGTTGCCGCCGCGGGACTCGTCGGATACATCGGTGCATCCAGCGTTGTAGGACGGCTCGGACTGAACGCCTTGGCGCCTCGATTCGGCTTGCTCTCGGTATTTCAGGTCAGCTATGCGGCTTTATTAGTGAGCTTTATTTTCTGGTTGGGAAGCCATTCCTACACATCTCTGGTTTGGTACTGCATCGTGCTGGGTGTCGCCTACGGAGGAATTGTTGCTATGTCGCCCGCCATGCTCGCTCAGTTCTTTGGCGTTGAGGGACTGGGTGAACTGTTCGGATTTCTGCTGACTGCCTTTGCTTTGGCTTCCGTGGCCGGACCTCCGCTCGCCGGATTGTTGATTGACCTCACCGGGGACTTGAAATGGCCTCCGTTGCTGGCTGCGGTCAGCGCCGCCGTCGCTCTTGTCGCCGTCATCCCCCTCCGTGTCTATGTCGCAAGAAAGAGTGTATCAGCGATCGAGTCCGCGGTCGCCGCTACCGAGTAGGTTGCACGAAGCCTCGCTCTCAGGCTCGCTTTAAGGGTACAATTTCTCGCTCCGTTCCTTGGACATCGGAATCCGCAGCGGCCTCCTCGGCGTACTCCAGCGATGGAACGGAGATTACCCGCGATTCTCCGGTGATAAGCCGGGCTGAGCGCTCGTAGGTGAGATAGCTCCAGGCCCACTGGAACATCACCACAATGCGGTTGCGGAATCCGATCAAGAACAAGATGTGGATGAACAACCACGACAGCCAGGCCAAAAAGCCGGAGATGTGCACCTTGCCGAACTGCGCAACAGCAGCCGCGCGGCCAATTGTGGCGAGAGAGCCTTTGTCGAGGTAATGAAAGTCCTTGCGGGAGTTGCCCGCCAGATCGGCCGCGACCTGACGCGCCACCCATCGGCCCTGCTGCATAGCCACCGGAGCGACGCCGGGTAGCGGCTTACCTGCTGCATCCTTCATGCTGGCTAAGTCGCCAATAACGAAAACCTCGCGATGTCCGGGGATGCTGAGATCGGGTTCAACCAGCACGCGTCCGGCGCGGTCGACCGGTACGTCGAGAGCGCGGCCCAGAGGCGAGGCCGAAACTCCCGCGGCCCACAACAGGGTCGCCGCCGGAATTACGTTCTTACCGATGAAAACTTCGCCCGGGCGCACGTCCGTTACCGCGGAGTTGAGGCGCACCTCGACGCCGAGACGCTGCAATTGCCTCACGGCGCTCTGGCGCAGATCCTCGGGGTAGGCGCTCAGCACCGATGGGCCAGCTTCGATCAGCAGAACACGGGTCTTGGCCGGTTCGATATGGCGGAAGTCCTGGGAGAGTGATTTTCGCGCAATCTCAGCCAAGGTTCCCGCCAGTTCGACTCCGGTGGGTCCAGCTCCCACCACCACGAAATTCAGCGGCCGATGATGGCCGGTCAACGCCGCTTCACGTTCTGCGAGCTCGTAGGCCAGCAGAATACGTCGGCGCATCTCCAGCGCGTCCTCCACGGTCTTCAACCCCGGAGCGAACGGCTCCCATTCGTCGTGCCCGAAGTAGGCGTGAGTTGCGCCCGCGGCAACGACCAGGTAGTCGTACGGGAGTTCGAATTCACGCACCTTGACGATGCGGCGCTCGAGGTCGAAGCCGAGCACATCACCCAGCAGGACTTCTACATTCTCATGCTTGGCGAAGATCTCGCGAATCGGTGCCGCAATTTCTGCCGGCGACAATCCGGCTGTCGCCACCTGGTAGAGCAGTGGCTGAAAAGTATGGTGGTTCTTGCGATCCAGTAGGGTGATCTCGACGGGCAGATGCGTTAAAGACTTAGCGCCCTCCAGACCGCCAAATCCGCCTCCCACGACAATGACGCGCGGACGTGATTTCCCAGACATAGTCCTACGTCATGAGATGCGTGGCCATGCTTGAAGGGAGCAAACAGGACAAGAGGGAAAGCCCCCCTGCTGTGGATACCCAGACACTCGCTCATGAGAGCGCAATGCAGGGCGCTGCTGCGGCGCAGTTAACGCAACGCTCCGCTCCGCATCACCGAATCAGCTTATGCGGCCTCCTAATTCAGAGCAGCCACCGCCGAAACACGCCGCCAAGGCCGAGTATTCCAGACGCGAACAGCAGGATACTGCTGGGCTCAGGAACCGGGGGAGGGCAGCACCCGCCGGTCAACGTGAAGGCTTCCGAAGGAATCGAGCCAATGGTGTTCTCATAGGCTGTGGACGGTCCGCTGTTCTCATCCCAGTAGATCGGGTTGCTAACGGAGCAGCCGGAGGTGGAGCAGGCATTGTCAAGGGTCACATAGCCCGCGCCCGACCACGGAATGTTGAGGCCCGTGTACCAAGCTGCGTAGAGGAGGTAACCGTACTGATTGGTTGTCAGGAACTGGTTGGTTACGCCCGTCAGGGTCTGCGGAGTGCCACCGAACGACGTGGAGCCGATCGCCATGTCCACGGTGGTCAGAAGATCGGTCGAGGAGGCATCCCAGTAAACGATGTGCAGGTCCCCGATGTCGGAATTCGTCGGCACGGTGAACGAGTCACTAACCGAGAAACCGAAGTTGATGGTCCAAGCATCGTTGGTGCCATTGTAGGGACCGTTGGAATACAGGGTGTCCGCCATCGCCGGAGCTACTGTCAGCATTAGGCACAGAATTATAAGCAGGGAAAAGAATGCAGTGCGCATGGAAGGTCGACCTCCTTGGTCTGCCAAAAGGCCATTACTATTCTCATCCGCTTTTCCCCATTTGCAACACAGAGTTGTTACGAACGTACAATCCGTTCCCGTTTTGGTATTCATCCATGGACCGGGGAGCAGAGAACGGCGCGATTCCGTTACACCCCCGCGACGCTCAGAACTGCGCGCGTGGCGCCTGTCTACTCCGTCAATTTTTGTGTGGTAGATTAACTATGGTGTGGGCCCGTAGCTCAGTTGGTAGAGCAACGCACTTTTAATGCGTGGGTCGCAGGTTCGATTCCTGCCGGGCTCACCATGTTGTTCGATATTCACGGTCCCTTTTCGACCACCACCGCCGTGCCATACGCCAGTACTTCAGTCACGCCCTGCATCACTTCCATCGCGTCGTAACGCATTCCAATCACCGTGTTGGCGCCAAGTTCGGCAGCGTGCTGCAGCATGAGGTTGAAGGCATGCTCGCGCGTCTGCTCGCAGAGATTGGTCAGCGGGGTAATGTTGCCTCGCACCAGCCTTTGCAGGCTCGCCCCTATGGTGCCCACGATGGAGCGCGACCGCACGATGATGCCGCGCACCAGTCCCAAATTGCGGACGATCTTATAGCCATCGAGTACAAAAGCGGTCGTGACCATGTTGTGCGGGACGTGGAGGTGGCAGACCTTCCGGGTGGCACCGCCTGAGTGCTCATGAATGCGCTCCCTTAAGCGATTGAGGGCAGCATACCACGTACTTGTTGCGGTTCGCCGATCGGGGAAGGCCAACGCCGAGTACACTCAAGTGAGGATCGGTGGTGGGCTTTGAACCAGTTGCGCAAGACAGAAAACGATGGTTTGGCGATTGTGCTGTCCGTCAGCTTCGTTTTGGGGATGGCCGTGGCTCTGGCTGTTTACTTCGTGTGGAGGCTGAATGTGGGAGCACTCCACTCGCAGGGCATCCTGTCTGCGATTGCGTTGATCGTCTGCCCGCCTTACGTGCTGTCCCTTGTGATCGGTCCTACGCCGGATTCAGATCTGGCGCTGGTGCTGACCGTGGGCACCATCGTCTTCGCCAATGCTTTTCTCTACGCAGGCGCGGCTGCGGGCGGCTACTTCGTTTTCACGACTATGGTGAAGAAGCAAGTGCGACGATAGGGGTCGCTCGACTCCTTGCTGTGCTTGTCGCTAGGGACGACAGGTCAACCATTTTTTCCCGCGAAACTGACAACTGACTACTGGCCACTGATTACTGCTCATTTTGCCGGTTCCTGCTGCGTCATGCAGTGCAGCGCGCCAAGTCCCCAGACGAAGTCCCGGCAATAAATTCCGACAATCTCGCGATCGGGAAATACCGCGGCGAGGGTATTAAGCGCCACGCGATCGTTGGGATCGCTGAACACCGGCACGAGCACCAGCTTGTTGGCGATGTAGAAATTGGCATAACTGGCAGGCAATCGCCGTCCGCGAAAATACACCGGAGCCGGCATTGGGAGTTTCAGCACGCGCAGAGGATGGCCGGACTGGTCGGTGCTCTTCTTCAGCCAACGGAAGTTGTCGCTCAGGGGCTCATGATTAGGATCGCTGGGGTCAGGCTCATAGGCCGTCACCACCGTCGTCGGCGTGACGAAGCGAGTGATGTCGTCGACGTGCCCATGGGTGTCGTCGCCGGCGATGCCGCGGTCCAGCCAGATGACTTTCTCGATCCCCAGATAGTCAGCGAAAATCTCTTCCAGTTGCTCTCGCGTGACCCCCGGATTGCGCTGCTGCACGTCGCTCAGCAGACACTCTTCGGTGGTGATCAGCGTCCCGCAGCCGTTTACGTCGATGCTCCCACCCTCGAGTACCACCGGGCGTGGATGCCCGTTCACTTTGACTTCCGGTTCCCACGCCGGCACTCGGAGCCGCTCGATGATTTCGCTTGCGATCGTCGCATCAAGCTTCCAATCGTTGTACTTGGCCCAGGCGTTGAAGCGCCATGTGGTCGCCGCGACGGCAGGGAAGTCTTTCGTCGCTCGCGAATCGCGGCGGAGAAATATCGGACCTGAGTCGCGCGTCCATCCGCGATTAGTAGAAATGCATTGAAAGCGAATTGCCCCGGCAGGTTTGCCTGTCGCCGCGGCTTTCTGCGGGAGAACGTGTGCGCGAATCAGGAGCTCTCGAACCTTGATTTCCGCCGCCTCATCCTCGACCAGGATGTTGACGCGTTCCACGCGCGCCAGATGCCTAACGATTTCCGCGTACACCCAGGGGATGGGCTCGAACCTGCCCGGCCAGTCGGTCCGATTGTGCGGCCATGCGATCCACGTCGCCTCGTGGGCCTCCCACTCAGCCGGCATGCGATAGCCGAGAGCGGCAGGAGTTTGCGAGAGTTTGCGAGGCTTCGCCATTCGATCCAACGCTTGTAGCTATACCAGGAACCGCTGCGTAATGGGCCCGTATGCATCCACGCGGCGGTCGCGCCAGAAGGGCCAGTTCCGCCGAACCTCCTCGATCCGCTGCAGGTCTACCTCAGCGATCAACACCTCTTCCTTGTCGTGCGAAGCTTGCGCGATTACTTGTCCAAAAGGATCGGCGATGAACGATCCCCCCCAGAACTCAAGACCCTCACCTTGCGCCTGGTTGCCACGAATGTTGCCCGTCTCGAAACCGACGCGATTCGGTACCGCGACGTAAACGCCATTGGCGATTGCGTGCGCGCGCTGGATCGTTTCCCACGCATCGTATTGCGCCTCCCCGTACTGCGCCTTCTCGTCTGGATGCCATCCGATCGCCGTGGGATAGAACAGCACGTTCGCGCCCTGGAGCGCGGTCAAGCGCGCTCCCTCGGGATACCACTGGTCCCAGCAGACCAGCGTACCGAACTTTCCGAAATCCGTTTCGAACGCCTTGAACCCAAGGTCGCCTTGTGTGAAGTAATACTTTTCGTAGTAAAGCGGATCGTCGGGAATGTGCATCTTGCGGTAAATGCCCACCAGCTTCCCGTCCGCCCCGAGGACAGCCGCGGTATTGTGATAGATACCGGGTGCGCGCCTCTCGAACAGTGACGCAACGATCGTGATCTTCAGCTCACGAGCAAGATCGCCGAGCCGGGCTGTCGTGGGACCCGGGATGGGCTCCGCCAAGTCGAACAGAGCGAGATCTTCACGCTGACAGAAATACTGCGTCTGAAACAGTTCGGGCAGGCAGACAATCTCAGGGCCCCTGGCGGCGGCATCGCGAATATGAGCAATTGCACGCTCCAGATTCTGTTCTGGCTCTGGTGTGCACGACATCTGCACGATGCCAATCTGAAAGTTCCGTTCAGCCAACCCTTAGCTCCGTTGCAAAATGCATTTTAAGAATAGCATCCCATGCGCGCTGGTTTGTGAACCGCATCGATTGTTAATTGACTATGACAATCGGCCTCACGCGTGTTCGTGCATTGACGGAAACCGCGCCGAGCTTGTAGTTTCGTTTGTTCGATAAAAGATGCGCGCGGTTTGTCAAAGAGGAACGTAGCTTCGACTGAAGGGGCGCGGCTTGAGCCGTGCCGATTAGGCATCTTCAGACTTGGCTTTAGCCTCTGAGGGAGTGGTAGTTTGTAGGTCTTCACGCGAGCTCCCTCGGCGGCTAAAGCCATCGGCTTACAGCGGTGCTATGGCGCGCCTAAAGGCGCGCCCCTCCAAGAAGATTTGCACATCGGGTTGTCGTACTCCATCGAGGTGAAGCTTGGCCGAAGAACATCATAAGACGCACGGCGAGGGCATTGATCGCAAACTCCACGATCCCATTTCCGACAAACTGGTTCCGCTGGAACCGCTCGATCTGTCGAAGATCCACTCCGTAGATGACCTCGTCCGCGCCATGCGCAACACCGCATTCACCGGGCGACAGGTGGGGGAAGGCGCCGAAGTTTTAGAGGCCATGGCTCGCGACAAAGACTGTTTCGTCGTGATGACGTTGGCCGGGGCCATGACCGTCGCGAAACAGGGATTGATCGTTACCGATCTCATCGACCACGGAGTGGTGAAGGCTGTAGTCTCCACCGGCGCGCTGATGGCGCACGGCCTGGTCGAGGCCGCGGGACGCTCCCACTTCCGCTACGACCCGAAGATGGACGACACCGAGCTCTACGAAGCCGGCTACAACCGCGTTTACGACACGCTGGAGCCGGAGACCAACCTGGACTTCGTGGAGACCATCGTCGCCTGCATTCTGAAAAACTGGGACCACGCCGAGGTGCTCTGCTCGTACAAGCTGAACCGCAAAATCGGGCGCTACTTGAGCGAGCACGTGAAGGAGCGCGGCATCCTTAAGTCGGCCTACGAAAAGAATGTGCCGGTATTCGTGCCGGCGTTCAGCGATTCGGAGATCGGCCTCGACGTCGCCCTGCACAACCGTATGCGCCGCAACAACAACCTCCCTCCGTTGCGATTCGACCCGTTCGAAGACCTCGAATACTACGCGGAGACACTGTTACAGCAGGAGCGCCTCGGAATCTTGACCATCGGCGGTGGTGTCCCCAGAAACTGGGCGCAACAGTTTGGTCCGTTCATAGAATTGCGCCATCGCCGCGGCGGAGAAGACCTGCCCCTGAAGCGTTTTCACTACGGCGTGCGCATCTGTCCCGAGCCGGTGAACTGGGGCGGTTTGTCCGGATGCACCTACAGCGAAGCTGTGTCGTGGGGCAAGTTTGTTCCTCCGGAAGAGGGCGGCCGCTTCGCCGAAGTCCTCTTGGATGCCACGGTGGGATTGCCGCTGATCGCGGGCGCCGTCTTGGAGAGGATTAAGACTAGGAGTTAGGCGTTGGTGGCGAGCGGCCAGTATTCGGCGACTATGGCCTGGCTCACGAATCCTTAGTCTTGTTAGGCAAGGCTTTTTCGGTGCAGGCAATGGGGAGAATATCGCCCGGCGATTTCGAGTTTGGAGCTTTTTTTTCGGATCGCCTACAGCAGCTCTCCTTTGTGAAGTGACGGCTATCCGCTCGATTTCACCGCTTCGTCGCCAGACTTGGCAAAGACTATCTCCGACACCAGCAGAATCGCGCCAATCACAATGGCGCTGTCGGCTACGTTGAACGCCGGCCAATGATAGGTGCCAACGTAGAAGTCCAGAAAGTCCACCACATGGCCGGTCAGCATGCGGTCCCACAGGTTTCCGGTGGCGCCGCCCAGAATCAGCGACAGACCAATCGTGGTGGTGCTCAGCGAGTGGCTATGCTTCCACAGCAATGCTGAAACCACCATCAGAGCGATGACCGAGAAGCTGACCAGCGCGCCAATCTTCCACTGCGCCGTGGACTCGGCAAACAGGCCGAACGCCGCACCAGTATTCTCCACATGGGTGAGACGAAAACAACCGGGAATGACGGTGACGCTGTCATGAAGCGGGATGTTACTGGCTACTGACCATTTGGCCAGGCGATCCAGCAGCAATACGGCGGCGGCGATGAAGAAGAAGTACTTGCGCATGAATCGGCTCAGGTGCATTTCCTAATTCTTAGACGCTGTCACTCAGCGGAAAGGAGCACCGGACTTTGCTTTACGATGCGACCCCCGCCGGCGTGCCCCACTAGCGTGCGCCCGCCGTGGCTTCGATCTCCGACAGCACTGCGCTACAGCGCTCGCACACCGTCGGATACGTTTTGTCTTCTCCGACATGGATCGAATAGTTCCAGCAACGTTCGCATTTCTCGCCCGGAGCGCGATTGACCGCTATCGTCAGCCCCTTGTCGCCGTTGCTGGCCGCTGATTTCTCCAGCACGACATCCGAAACGATAAACAAGTAGCGCAGTTGATCGCGGTAACGTTCCAGCACCGGAAAGAGCTGCTCGGGAGCGGCTACATGAAGCTGCGCCTCCAGCCCGCCGCCGATCTTTTTCTCCGCGCGCGCCGTCTCCAGTGCTTTCAGCGCTTCATTGCGAACCACCAGCAGTGTGTCCCAATCGCTCTCAACCGCGCTGGCATCGAAGCCATCGGGTATTTTGCCGGTCAGTTCCTCGGGCCGCGGAAACAGCGTCACATGCACACTCTCGGGACGCCCGTTGACAACAGGCAAGAATCCCCAGATCTCTTCCGCCGTGAAGCTCATCACCGGCGCCAGCAGCCGCACCAGCGCCTCACCGAGCCGCCACAGCGCGGTCTGGGCCGAGCGGCGGGCCAGAGATTTCGGGGCCGAAGTGTACAGCCGGTCCTTGAGTACGTCGAAGTAGATCGCGCTCAGGTCAACGATGCAAAAATCCTTCAGCCGGTGGTAAAGCCTGTGGAAGACAAAATTATCGTAGTGTTCGCGCACATCCTTCGTGACCTCTGCGGCACGCAACAATATGATACTGATCAAGCGGATGCATCTCAGCAAAGGCGACCGCAGTCCTGCGCGGGAGCGAAGTCTTGCAAATTGCCCAGGATGTAGCGGAACGTGTTGCGAATTTTACGATAGCTTTCCGAAATCCGCTGCATGAGTTCGTCGGATGCCATGACATCCTCGCGGAAATCTACCGCCGCGACCCACAGCCGAACGATCTCCGCACCGAGTTTGTCGGCGATCTCCACCGGATCAACCGTGTTGCCCAGCGATTTCGACATGGCGCGGCCCTGCGGGTCGAGTGTCCAGCCAGCCGTGGCTGCGCTTCGATAGGGTGCCGCACCTTTTGTCGCGACGGAGCAGAGCAGGGAAGACTGAAACCATCCGCGATGCTGATCGCCGCCCTCCAGATACAGGTCGGCGGGCCAGGGAAGCCCCGGCTTCATGGCCCAGCACTGCAGCCTGGCTCGAACCGGATTCGAACCACACGTCGATGATGTCCATCTCCTTGCGAAACTTCGTCCCGCCGCACTTGCCACACTTAGCCCCGGCCGGAAGAATCTCTTCCGCCGAGTGTTTGTACCAGGCGTCAGCGCCTTCTCGCGCGAACAACTCGACGACGGCGCGACTCACCGCAGGATCGTTGAGAAATTCCTGGCAGGCCTCGCATTGGAATACCGCGATGGGCACGCCCCAAATGCGCTGGCGCGAAATACACCAATCCGGCCGCGTGGCGATCATGTTCGAGATGCGCTCTTCGCCCCACGCCGGGTCCCATTTCACTTTTTTGATCTCTTCCAGTGCGCGGCTGCGCAGCGTGCCCCCGGGAATCTTGCCTTCCATCGCGATGAACCACTGCTCAGTGGCGCGGAAGATGATGGGATTGTGACAGCGCCAGCAATGTGGATAGGAGTGCTCGATTTTCTCGAAACCAAGCAACACGCCGCGGCTTTTCAGTAGGTCCACGATCAGTGGATTGGCCTTGAATACCTGCTGGTTCTTGTACTCCGGCAGACCGTTGCGGAGAATTCCTCCCTCGTCCACATCGCAATGCAAGTCGAGGCCATACTTGACGCCGGTGACGAAGTCGTCCGCCCCGTGCGCAGGAGCTGTGTGCACCGCACCGGTTCCGGTGTCCATGGTCACGTAGTCGCCAAGCACGCCGAGAACGGTGCGCTCCAGGAATGGATGCGCGAAGGTTGCATACTCCAACTTGGCACCAGAGAATGACGCAACTTCCTTCGCCTCGCCGAGATTGCATTTCTCGATTGTCTGCTGCGCCAGATCTCTAGCAACGATGTAAGTCCACTCGCCCGTATCGAGTGCGACGTATTCCGCTTCGGGGGCGAAGGTCACTGCCATCGACGCAGGAAGGGTCCACGGTGTGGTTGTCCAGATGATGGTTGCGACGTTCTTCTTGCCGGCCAGCGCAGCGTCAATCTTGGCAGGATCGCTGGTCAGGGGATAACGCACCCAGATGCTGGGGCTGGTGTGCATCTCGTATTCGACTTCCGCCTCGGCCAATGCGGTCTTGTCGTACACGCACCAGTACACGGACTTCAGGCCCTTGTACACCAAGCCCTGCTCGTAGCACGAGTAGAACGTCTCCACTACGACGCTCTCGTAGCTCGGCTCCATTGTCGAATATGGTTTGTCCCACCGCCCGAAGACGCCGATTCGCTTGAACTGCGAACGTTGCAGATCGAGATATTTCTGCGCGTACTTACGGCACTCCCCGCGCACCGCCAGCGGATCCATGTCGAGCTTCTTCCGGCCTAGCAGATCGTCCACCTTGATCTCAATCGGCAGACCATGGCAGTCCCATCCGGGCACGTACGGCGCGTCGAAACCACTCATGCTGCGCGACTTCACAACGAAGTCTTTCAACGTCTTGTTGAGTGCGGTACCCAGGTGGATGGGGCCGTTAGCATAGGGCGGGCCATCATGCATCACGTAGATCGGCTGCCCTTTATGCGCCTCGCGAATGCGGTCGTAGATCCGCATTTTCTCCCAGCGGTCGAGCATTACGGGCTCGTTCCGGGGAAGGTTCGCCTTCATGGAAAAGTCAGTCTTGGGCAGATTCAACGTGGATTTCAGATCGAGCGGCACTTCCTATATCTCCCGCCAGCCGGTTACTGGATTGCAAACGATGCGCAAGCTATCTGTTCATTATAGGGAGCGGGTAAATTCGCGTCTATCAGCGGGTTGCATTGTGCTCGCCTTGACTCCCGGGATTCGTCACAAGTAAAGTGCGCATCGCAAACAACGGTGGGGAAAGCTCTGCATCGAATCTGAGAGCATGTTGAGCTTCGCCTTCAGCTTCTTGGCGTAATCAAGCGACACGCATCGCAGGCAGACCCTAGAACCAGGAAGACCAAAAGGACGAAGACGAGTATATGGCTAATCAGGCCCTGATTCCCAAATCCGAGCAGGATGAATTGAATCTTCTACGACGGACCGGCATGGACGAGTCCCTGTGGAGTTCTTTGAAGAGCAACATTCGCGCTGCGTTGTTCCCCGAAAATTGCCTCCCTTGCATTTGACCTCGCGCCCGGTGCAGGTTCGGGAGATATGGGACGACTACAACTACAAGAAATAGAGCGCCGGCGTTTCCCTCGTCGCCCACATCGCGATGGTCGCTGTACTGATTGCTATTTCCATCATGGGAGCAAGAGCGGTCAAACAGGGGGAAAAGCCGCGCGAGACGGTAACGCTGATTGCACCTGACATGACGCCGCAGTTGCCGATGACTAAGAAGAGCGCTACCAGCGTCGGCGGTGGCGGCGGTGGCGGTGATCGCGACAAGCTCCAAGCCCCGAAGGGCAAATTGCCAAAGCTGGCGATGGAGCAGATCACGCCTCCAGCCATCGTGATTCGGAACGATCATCCCGCGCTTCCGGTCGAACCGACGGTCGTAGTGCCGCCTCAAATCAAGCTTGCTTCAAACATGCCGTCAATTGGCAATCCCATGGTGGCGATTCCATCTGGCCCTCCCTCGAATGGCACCGGTAGCGGGGGCGGCATCGGTTCGCGCTCAGGCGGGGGCGTGGGTTCAGGAACAGGACCGGGCGTCGGTCCAGGTCACGGAGGCGGAATTGGAGGCGGTGTGTTTCGTGTGGGGGGCGGCGTATCAGCTCCTCGCGCATTGGACACCCCAGATCCGGAATATTCCGAAGAAGCTCGGAAAGCGAAGTATCAGGGAACCTGCGTCCTGTGGCTGATCGTCGGCCCTGACGGCGAGCCACGCGACATCAAAGTTGCCAGCGCCTTGGGAACGGGCCGCCGACCAGAAGGCGATTGAAGCGGTCCGCAATTGGAAATCCGAACCTGTAAAGAAAAACGGCAACCCGGTCGCGGTGCAAATCAACGTCGAGGTGAATTTTCGGCTCTATTAACGCAGCGCCAGCGGCACTAAACCAGCCCCAATCGGCTGGAGCAGTTGCGGAGAACCTGCTAAGACTCATTCTCATGTAAGATGCCGGTGGGGCGAGATCAAGAAGGAGAGGCTAAGCGGCGTCTGCTTTTTTGAAGCCTCAGGCCGTTCGCTTTGCGTGGGGTCAGCGCGTCTGTCAGTATATAAGGTAGCTCCTGCGCGAGTCCTCATGATGGGTCCGTTATCCCCTACGTGCATGCAAGAGATAAATCCCTATCGGGGCAACCGTGAATGTCTTGAGCTGGGGACCTTCGAAAGGTTGCGGACTCTGCCAGTGTGTATGCCATCTTCCAAATGCGTTTTCCGTGGATGAAAGAGAGCCATATCGCGTTCTGAACCGAGAGATTCTCTTGTTGATCGCTCTAGCGCTTGGTGCGGTCGGAGTGTTCGCTTTCACCAGGAGCATGGCGGCCAAAGAACAACAAATGGACGCTCGCATGGCTGCTATTTGGTACGCAAAAGCTGGGCGTCAACTCAGTTCTGGGCAGGTAGAAGAGGCAATTGACTCCTTTCGCAAAGCGACGACCGATGCCCTCGGAGACCGGACTTATACCCTCGCGTTGGCTAACGCTTTAGCGGCCGGCAGTCACGACGCAGAGGCTGAGCAGACTCTGCTTCGTTTGCGGGAATCTGATCCCGAAGATGCCGAGATTAACCTCCAACTGGCCAAGCTGGCTGCCAGGCGCGGAGAAGTTGATGACGCCGTGCATTACTACCAGAATGCGCTTTACGGCCGCTGGGCCGGAAGCGGAGTGGATGAGCGGATACGGCAACTGCGAATTGAACTAATTCACTTCCTGCTTATGCACCAGCGACGCAACATCGCACTTTCAGAACTGCTCATTTTGGAAACTGACCTCCCGCAATCGACGGCCGCCCATTTGCAGGCAGCGCAGCTTTTCCTGCAGGCCGGGGATGCGCAACATGCCTTGAAGAATTACGACGAAGCGATTGCACTGGACAAGAACAATGTGGACGCCCTGACCGAAGCGGGGGAGACGGCTTTCCGGCTAGGGGATTACCAGCAGGCTGACCGCTATCTGAAATCCGCACTGGAGCTAAGAGCGGATGCCCAGAACACGCGCCAGCTCTTAGCGGTCACTGAGATGGTGCTGTCGGACGATCCCCTGGAGCCGCATCTCACCAAGGGGGAGAGGCACCGACGCCTCCTTCTGGGCTTCGAGCAAGCTCGCCAGCGGCTGGAAAACTGCCTCGGTCAAACTCCGGATAGTCAAGGCAGCGCAGAACTGGCCCCCCTCAAGGAGCAGGCTCTCGCGCTGGAGTCGAAGCTACGTTCCAACTCTCCTCCTGATTCCGAGTTGACGCGGTCCGGAGCGGAACTTGTCTACAAAATTGAGCAAGCGGCGTCCGCCCGTTGCGGAGAAGCCCAAGGTCTGGATCAGGCGCTCCTGTTGATTGGGCAGAAGCACAGCGGTGCACAGCAATGAACACTCGTGACTTGTCGTTTGTACAGCGGTTGCGCCTGCGAGAGAATCACATATTTCTGGCCCTGACCATGATCATCGGGGTCCTCGCCGGTCTGGCGGCGGTTTTATTCACCCTGGCAATCAAGGGCACCACCTATCTGCTGTTCGGAATAGCGCCGTCGTATCTACGCTACATCCTGGTTCCCACCTTGATGAGCCTGGTCACGGGGTTTTTGCTGGCGAAGTTTTTCCCGGACGCTCGCGGCAGTGGAGTTCCACAAACCGAAGCTGCCTATCATCTCAATCACGGGGACGTTCCATTCCGGGTCGCGTTTGGGAAGTTTGTGACTGGCGCGCTCTGCATCGGGTCGGGCCATTCGATGGGAAGGGAAGGCCCATCGGTGCAGATCGGTGCCGGTATCGCTTCTCCGATCGGGAAATGGTTTCATCTATCGGCTGTGCGGGCCCAAAGTCTGGTGCCGGTCGCCGCTGCGGCCGCTCTGTCGGCAGCGTTTAATACTCCAGTCGCAGCCGTCATCTTTGCGATGGAAGAAATCATCGGAGACATGAACGCGACCCTGCTGGGGTCCACGGTCGTGGCCTCCGTCGCGTCGGTCATCGTCGAACGCTCCATTCTCGGTAACAGCCCCATCTTTCGTGTGCCCGCGTATCACCTGGTCAATCCAGCGGAACTCATTGCCTATGTGGTGCTCGGGGTTGCTGGTGGCATCGTTTCCCTGGCGTTCTGCAAGGGACTGCTTCGCGCCCGGGCGTTCTTTCTCGGAATGCCGCGGTGGACCAAGATGCTTCAGCCTGCCATGGGCGGCCTCATCATTGGCGTAATCCTGATCTTCTTCCCCCAGGTCATGGGCGTCGGCTACGAGTACGTTGACCAGGCGCTGAATGGTGGCCTGCTGCTGAAAACGATGCTGCTGCTGTGTCTGGCGAAACTGGTGGCCACCATTGTTTCCTACTCTTCAGGAAATGCCGGTGGCATTTTCGCGCCCAGCCTGTATCTTGGGGCGATGGCGGGGGGGACCGTCGGTGTTCTCATGCACCGCTTCGCTCCTTTCCCGACGGGTGATGTCGGAGCCTACGCATTGGTCGGCATGGGCACGCTGTTTGCTGGCATCATCCGTGCTCCCATGACTTCGGTGTTCATGATCTTTGAGCTCACGCAGGATTACCAGGTCCTGGTGCCGCTTATGATCGCGAATATGATCAGCTTCGTGATTTCCAAGCAATACCAGCCGCTTCCGCTGTACCATGCGTTGCTGGAGCAGGACCATGTGCACCTGCCTCAACCAGGTACTCGATTGCCGACCGGCGTCTGGCGCGCCCGCGACATCATGACGCGAGAATTCACTTTGATCCCCCCGGACAGAGCCATCCAACAGGCGGCTGTGGACACGGCAAAGACCGATACGCACAGCTTTCTCGTAGGCAGCGATGGGGTTTATTCCGGTCTTGTAACACGCGAGCAGATCGAGAGCGCGCTTAAGTCCGGCGACGGCGAAGCTCCCATTCAAACGATTGTCAGTGATAACTGCGCTCATACTCACCCGGACCACCCACTGGAACTTGTGCTGGACCGGCTTGCGAAGAATCCCGGCTTGCTGCCGGTCGTCAGCCGCAGCCAGGTGAATCGTGTTGAGGGAGTGATCACTCCGCAGACGCTGGTCCAGTTTGTGCAAGAGAACTGGAAGGACCAAAGAACAGTGGCGAGTAATACCGGGGACCCCTTGGAACCGACGGACAGCTAGTCAAAAGCCTCTCTTTAGAAAGGCCTTGGCATGAGATAACTCGGGGAATAGTTTGCCTTCCGCTTTAAGCCGGGGCCCGTGGATGCAGCTCCAGCCCCGGACGCAATGTTTCCAACCTGCGGCGGCTGGTCCGCTCATCGGCTTCATCGAATTCCTGGATCATCCGCTCGATACCGCTCTGCGGGTTATGGGCGAGTGGCCTTTGTTCCCAGTCGTGCACCGAGCCAACCTGCAGGAGTTGCTCGGCGTGGTCTCACTTGATGACGTCATGCGGGCCCATCGTGGTGCGGGGATTGGTGAAACCGGTGCCGAGTCGGAAATGATTGCGCCGTGATTTCAACATGAGCAGCTCTCAGGTGTCATGACCGCCTGGAAACGAGCGTACACAAAAAACCGTGGGACGGCGGCCAGCCGTCCCACGAAGTGCCACAATCAAGTTCAAGAATTACGCGTGTCAACTCATCCCTGACCCTACGGCACAATCGCGTTGATGAAGTTGGCGCCGTTGGGCGTACCCACTCCTGTAACGTTGTCCCAGCCAGGGCCGGTGACCAGCGTGCTATCCAGTCCGAATCCCAGCCCGTACCAACGAGTCGAGGTGCCCTGGTAGAAGGCGCTGGTGAACTGTGTCGGCACATCCGGACCGGTGATCGCGGTCGGAGACTCGTACATCGGGGGTCCGCCAGTGAAGATGTTACCGGCTAGGTTGGTCGGCGTATAGGGCGAAGCCTGGACGATATCGAGCACGGCGCCGTGCGGCAAGGTGTACATGTATGGCGCAGCCAGACCAGCCGAATGACCAGTATGTTGCACGCTCTTCTGATTGACGATGGCCCAAACCCCAGAAAACATCGGGCAAGATGCACTAGTGCCGCCGATAACGCTGACCGAGAACGTGCCCGGGCTACTGTATGAGGAGATGATCGTGACTCCCGTATACGGATCCGCGGTGAGTGAGACGTCAGGCTGCTGACGCCCGGTGCCCGGCAGACCGTTTTGGTACGACGGCTTGGAGAAGAACTGGCTCATACCTCCGCCACCGCCGAAGTAGAAGCACTTGCCCGGCAATAAAGTAGCCGCGCAAACGGGAGGAACGTCTGGCGCATTGGTTCCCGGCTCTGCAATGCGGGTGATGGTTGTGCCCCAGCCTATCTGAAACTTGATACTGTAATCGGCTTCGAGGAAGACGCTTACACCGCCTACTGCGGTGGCGTGTGGCGAGTTGGAGGGAACGCTGACCGTGATGACGCCAACGGAACGATAGTCGTCTCCGGCGTCGCCCGTCGAAAAATTCACCGAGACGCCCAAACCGGCGGCTTCTGCGTTGAGATCATCCCAGGCCTGCATGTCCATGGGATCGTCTTCATATTCGTCCGAGCCGTAGCTATTAGAAATCACGTTGCCGAGGTGGTTGTCAAGGGCATACTGAATGCCGCCCATCAGATTGTTGTCGGAATTATCGATGCTTTGAATGAGCGCGATGTTGGCCCCGGGGGCCATGGCGTGTGACCACTCGATATCGAGCGTGGTCTCCCCGGCCCAGCCCGAGTCGAACGGTGGCGGCCCTTGCGGATTGTAAACCGCAAAGTTGGCAGCTGACACACCAAAGGTGCTGGAAAATTGTGCTAAGTCAGCAGCGGCGGTTGGAGAGCCGAAGGCATCGACTATGACAACCGTCTGGCCGGAGCCGTCCAGGCCGCCAGCATACACTGGGGTCAGTCCATAGGCCGTCTGCAACGTCGCGGGCTCGTAGCCGCACGGCGGCAGGTGGCCCTGTCCGCTGTGGATATCAGAGCCGTAGCGATTGCCCTGATACAGCGCGGCGGGCATCTTTCCGCCGGTCGTGAAACCATGAGCCTCGGTCCCACGGTAGCACTGATACTCATAATAGAGCTGACTTCCCTGGGTTCGCGAGAGATTGTCTCTCGCTAACAAGGGGAGACCGGCGTCGACCGCCATAACGTGGTGCGGCTTCATCAGGACCTGGTGCAAACCACCAATCGAGCCGATGAGCCTGGCAAGGTGTACCGGAAGCGACGGATTGTTGGCGTTGGAGTAGCGAGTCTCGCCGTTGAAACCGTAGCGGTTGATCTGGACGGCGAAGGCTTTCTGAATGTCAGAGACCCGGCCCTGTGCGGTGACGGTGTAATTAAGCTTGCTTACTGCAGTGGGTGTCAGCCCCTGTGATTTCAGATAGTCCTGCACCACCGCGACTTCCTGAGCGGTGGGAGCAAATCGGGCAGCGTACTGCTCGGGTGTCAGCCATTTCTGGTATTGCGGAGACTGGCGGTCGTAGAGATCGCGCAGCAAGGCGTCGCGCCCGGCGCGATCGTGCAAGGCCATCCGCACCGTGATGCTGATGACCCGGCCGGGGTCTTCCGGTCCAAGGTTCTGGGCCTGGGGAAGGTAGGCCGGCACACTGTTAGGGATCACGGTGTTCGCGAAGGACACCATCGAAAGCACAAATACCGCCAGCACCACCTGCGTGATGAAGACTCGAAATAGCACTGGGATTCTCATGGGTAGCATGTCAAAATTCCTCCTAGTCAATCTTGTTGACTTGTGAACCTGTCCAAGCAACGCGTCTACTCGTCGGAGCGGACGCGGCGCGGTGAAACAATGGGAGAACCTCGAAAGGTCTAGAGCAAAGACTTGCGGCGAATCCATCCCGCCAGCCCTATAACTCCTGAGCCCAGTAATGCCAACGTACCCGGTTCGGGAGTGGTGCCACCACTCTGCAAAACAGCTGTACCCGGGGCGAGGAATGCATAGCTTCCGTCTCCTGAAGGCACTGTCTCTGCCAGTACGATGGATAGGGCATAGGTTCCGTCTCCTTCGAGGGGAGCGAAGCTGAAGGCACCTAAAACTTCCATCTGAGTGTCGCAGTAGCCACAGTCTGCCACCAGGAAGGAACCTACGAGAGTATTGTTGACGTACACGTCATTCTCGTAATGCGCCCCGGGATTACCGCCCAGATCATCGATGAAGAAAAAGTCGTAGGATAGACCGGTAATCGAGGTTTGCCCCGTAAAGAAAATTTCGGTAACAAAGTCCCCAGCGGTATAGAAGAAACCAGTCTGATGTCCATTGTTTCCGACGAAGTCACACCCGTTGACGGTGCAATAGAAACTGTTGTCGCTGGGAAAGGTAACCGCGACATCCGCGTGAGCCAATCCCACGGCGAAACAGGAAATCGCCATTAGTAGCAAAACTGCACGCACGTTAAGGCTTCTCATGCAATCCTCCAAAACGGTGACGCTCGAATTTTGTACCGCCCCAAAAAATGCCATCACTCTACACCGTAGTCGTGTGCCGGAATAGCAAAAAACAGCCGGTCCCAGAGCTTTTTCTAAATTATTGCAAGAGGGGTATCTATTTCACTCAGGTACCCCCAATGGGTTGTGGTTTCAGGGCCAGTCTGCCGGTGCGGACCGGATGATCGCCTTGTAAGTTGTTGGCTCCACGGCGACAGCTTGCTGGACAAGACGGTAGAACAGCTTTCCCCGGCTGTGCGACTTGCGCCGGTTGAACCGGAAGGTAAACTCGTCCAGATAGCCATCCAAATGCTCGATGCTCACCGCTCCCTGATGTGTGCCCAGTAGCCATCGTTTTAACAGCGACACCACGCGATGCACGCGCGGCAACAGCTCCGAAGGGGATTTCTGCTGTCCGCGCAGAAACGTGAGCCGATGAATGTAGCCGCGCCCTTGCAATGGCTCATATCCCAACCACCCGTCGGTGTGGACCACGCTGCCGGGTTCAACCGACTCTTGCACGAAGGAAATGAGGCTGTGGGCCGAAGCGTTCGGAATGCGCCGCATCCGAATTCGCCCAATCCCTTTGCCGTCCTCCTCTGCCGCCACCACAATCAACGCCTTGCTCTCGGTCTGCCGACCGCGCATACCCTCTTCCAGCCCACCCAGATAGGTTTCGTCCGCCTCCACGCTTCCCGAGAGTCGTTCCCGCCCGGGTCTTACCATGGCTCGCCGCAGTTTGTGCAAACACACCCAAGCCGTCTGGTAGCTTCCCAAGCCCAGAACCCGCTGGAGTCCCAGGGCGCTGATCCCATTCTTCTGACTCGTCATCCACCACATCGCCCGGAACCAAACCGTCAGGGGCGTCCGGGTGCCCTGAAAAATTGTTCCCGCCGTTACCGAAACCTGATGTCCGCAGCGGGCACACTGCCAGCGCCCGGATCGCAATGGCCAAGTTTTGCTCTCGCCGCAGCGTAGGCACTTGCATCCCGCCGGCCATCGCAGGCGGAACAGATACTCCCGGCACGCTTCCTCGCTGCTAAATCGAACTTCGAGCTCCGCCAGAGTCCGCGGATAATCCTCCACCACCCGTTCCATGGGCCACCACACTACCTGTAGTGGTCACCTGAGTCAAATGGATACCCCTCTATTGCAATTACAGGGTAGTACTATTGATCTCGTATTTCCACGTTGACACTTCTTGGATATTTTGCCGATTGAATAGAGCTAGCGCCAACTTGCCGAGAAGAGGGTTAAAGCTTCTTTAGAAACGCTTTGGCGCGTAGTAATTCTGGAAATAGTTTCTCTTCCGCTTGAAATGCCGGCCCATGGACGCAGCGGCGACTGCCGCGTAGCTTTACCGGATGCTTCAGATGGAGCATTTCGTGATAGACGATGTACTCTACGGCGTATCGCGGAGCTCGCTGATGGTCGAAGGCGCGGCTGACCACGATGGCATTGTGTGCAGGATCGTAGTGCGCAAGGCTTCTGCGGGCGTGGACTTGGCTCCACGTCATCTGAGGGCGCGCCAGTAAGCCATGAAAGAAGCGCTGGTTCAGTTCTTCGAAGATCTCGTCCAGGTCGTAGACCTGTCCTTGTGCGGACTCGATCCGCTTTCGCCCCCGTAACTGTCGCACTAGTTGTGTCTTGGCGCTGATGTCATGGCTGGAGACGTAGCGGCGATAGCGCGTGGAGTGTAATCGTGCGATTGGCTTGCGATAGATTTTGGCCAGCAGGATGTGAGCGATCGCCTCCAGGACGGTCTCAGGCGCGCCCTCCAGCAGATCCGAAATTCTTGCGTGCACTACAGTCTCGCGCACCCGAATCGTGCTGTTCACGTTGGCGAAGGGATAGAATGCAACGCGGAACTCCGGCATCGGCGAGCGGGGCCGCAACTCGCGATAGGTCCTCTGGAAAATCTCCTGCAGATTTGGAAGCAAGGTGTTACTAACGTAGCACGGAGTTCGCTCCGCGTAAGACTAGTCCGGTCGCTCCGAATAGATCTTGTTTAGTTTCTTTTCCTTGGCCAGCTCATTCTGGTCCTGAAGTTCCTTGCGCGCTGTATCGGCGCCATCGCTTATAGCCTCGCGAGCGTTTTCCAGCACGAAAGAATATTGCTCCAACTCCTCCGGTGGAGACTGTTCTTTCAAGCCACGCAGTTTGAGGGCCCACTCGCTGTCGGCTTCAATCAACAACCTCAAGCCTTTGCGCATATCGGTTTTATGCGAGCCGTACATATCTACGTTGTCGTCGATTTCATCCATCAGCGAGGAAAAATCCTGCAGCAGGTCGTGTATTTGCATGGGGCGATCTTTCGCGGCGCTCGCATTGGCCCGTAATTGATCGATGGATGCGATGCGCGCTCGTGCGAAGCTGATCATCAACTCGAGACGCTTGTCGGGATAGTCCGCCGACTCGCGCATCTGGTCGATTTCCTTTTCGTTGAGCGGATCGCGATCACGGGTTTGGCCCACTCCGGAGTGGGAAACGAAACAAATCAAGAATATGAGCCCGGCGAGCCACTCGGTCCTACGCAACATCACGGTCTCCCCTTCGGTTCGGCTTGCGGCCCGAACATTCTGGTAAGCAGATCGGCGCGGATTTGTTCGAGGTCATCCACCGCTTTCAGCAGCGGCGGGCGGTCCTCCACAGCCAGGGTTTCGGCAATATCGTGCATACGCTTTGACAGCTTGCGCAAATCAATTTCGGTTTGTTTCAAATGTTTTCCCGAAGCGGACGCTGCGTCGGCTGCTTTATGCGCATACTCCACCACTTCGCCAACCTCGCCCTGTGCCTTTTCCACATCGCCGGTGGTGAATAGAGAGTTGGCGTCTTCCAGAATGCGGTGAGCGTATTCGAGGCAGAGCTTCGCTTGTTCTCCGCCATGGGCCGCATCGGCGCGGGCCTTCAGGGCAGGCAGAGATTCGTTCGCCGCCAGCGCCATGCTGGTCAGTAGGAAGACGATCGCCGCGCCTTGTAACTGTGGCCGCATACTAAGGGCTGCTCGCCTCATTTGAAAGCTCTCGCACCGAGATGTCGACTCCGGCGTACTTGACAGCCTGGAAATCGATAGTCCGTTGCCCTTTATATGTCAGCTCCAGATGCGTTGGAGTTAACCAAGTCATCCCCACCATCACACCATCGGATTCGGACTGCCCATCCGAGAACGCCAAAATCAGCATCTTAGGCTCTGATCTTGTGGTCCGTTTCAGATAAACAAAGGTCGCGCCAGGGCCGGGTGCTACAAACCCCCCGTTTGCAAATGCATCCGCCGTTGCGATCATCTTTCCGTCTGGAGATCGCGCCTCTGCGGACCAAATCGGTGGGGCTTTACAGCCGGACATGAAAACACATGCCCCAAGGGTTAAAAGCAATATGGACTTGCGGATCGCGGCGAGACCACTTCTAACGGGTTTGCTGATCAATCCCATGTTTGCTCCACTCAGGATCCGCTTACTTCTTCACTTGATACTTCTCTGCGTGCTGAGGGTCAAGCGCCATCAACCGGTGACGCGCCTGCCATTCCTGCTCAGGAAGCTTGCCCGCGTCCGCCTCCAGGAAACGTTGATAATATTCCACCGCCTGTTTCACAGCCTTCAAGTTGTCCAAGCAGGTAGCCCGCAGGAAATAGCTGGCGGGAGATTCGGGCAGAAACTTGGCCCGATAGTCTAGAGCCTTCAGCGCCAGCTCATAATTCTTGTTTTCCGACGCCACCACCGCGAGATTTCCGTACGCGTTCGCCAAATCAGGCTTGAGTTTCACGGCAGCCAGCAATTCCTGTTGCGCCTCGGGGTATTTCTTTTCATGCATTAGCAGCGAACCGAGCGCGTAATGCGCCTCGGCGTCGAGGGGCATCTTCTGGACCGCAACCCTAAACTGTTGCTCGGCTTCACTGTCCTTCCCGGCCTGTACGTAGAGCGTGCCCAGTTCCAAGGCGGCGTGAGGATCCCCAGGATCGGCATTCATTCCGCGCTGCAACTCCGTGGCCGTGTCGGCGGTTTTCCCCTCGGCTGCGAGGACGCGTCCCAATTGAACGCGTGCGTTGTTGTTCTGGGGATCAGTCACGAGCAGCTTGCGAAGCGCGGCTTCCGCCTCGGGATATTTCTTTTGCTTCATCGAGACGTTCGCCAAGCCGGCAAGGGCTTCCGGTAGCTTCGGATCGAGTTCTGCCGCCAACTGGAACTCGCGCGCGGCCGCGGCGAGGTCATTCCGCTTCTCCAGCAAAATTCCGGCGGAGAGGTGCGGCTGCGCAGACTTGGGATTGAGCTTGGCTGCCTCCGAATAGGAAGCCAGCGCCTGCTGCGGATCGCTGTCCTCTTCGACGTGTCCTAGCGACTGCCACGCCCGCGCCAGTCCTTCCTCTGGATTGGCCGTGGGCTTCAGTTGAGTTGCCGCTTTCAGATACTGTGCAGCTTCGACCTTGTCGCCTTGCCCTGCCAGCAGTATGCCGAGGTTCAGATTGGATTCGAAGACATCCGGCTTCGCCGCAACCGACTTACGATAGGCGCCGATCGCCTGTACGCTGCGTTGAGTGGCGTTGTATACATATCCAAGGTCGAACCATGCGCGATAATCGTTCGGCTTTGCGGTTATGGATTTCTGCAAAAGCGATTCTGCGGTGGTGAAGTCACCGTGCTGCATCGCGGTTTCTGCCTGATCCACCTCGGGCGAACCGCTGTCGTCGGGGACCGTCTCGGCAACGCGGTGGTGGCGAACCGTCGGCTTGCTTTCCTGTGCAGCGACACCTGTGACAGGGCCCACCAAAGTCAGGACCACGGGGAGAAGGATCGCAGCCGACCGCCTACGGATGCTCATTAGAATGTGGGTTCCCGTTGGGCGATAAGATGCGCGCCAGCCACTGGCCGGTGTAGGAATTCTCAGCCTTGGCGATAATCTCCGGAGTTCCTACCGCCACAACCTGGCCGCCACGCGATCCCCCTTCCGGACCAAGGTCGATTACCCAGTCCGCCGTCTTAATGATGTCGAGGTTATGTTCGATGACCAGGATCGATCCGCCAGCCTCGATCAATCGGCGGAACGCCGCCAGCAACTTGCTGACGTCATCGAAGTGCAGGCCGGTGGTGGGTTCATCGAAAATGTACAGCATACGCGGATGACGCTTGTTGCGCTCGGTCTGCGGCCGGCCAATGTCACGCAGCTTGGGCTGAAGGTGCGCCGCCAGCTTCATGCGTTGCGCTTCGCCGCCGGAGAGCGTGGTTGCCGACTGGCCAAGGCGCAGATAACCAAGGCCAACTTCCTCCAGCACGCGCAACTTCTCCACGATCTTGGGTACGCCCGAAAAGAAGTGTAGAGCCTCCTTGACGGTAAGGTTCAATACCTCGTGGATGTTCTTGCCGTGATAGCGCACTTCCAGAATTTCCGGCTTATAGCGCGTGCCTTTGCATTCTTCGCAAACCAATTCAACGTCCGCAAGGAATTGCATTTCCACCGTGACCGTGCCGTCGCCCTGGCAGCCTTCGCAACGACCGCCAGGAATGTTAAAGGAAAAATGTCCCGCCGTGTAGCCATGCTTCTTGCTTTCCAGCAGGGAAGCGAAGAGTTCGCGGATGGCGTCAAATGCCTTGATGTACGTTACCGGATTCGATCGTGGAGTACGGCCAATCGGTGATTGATCCACTAACACGACCTCATCGATCCACTCCGCGCCTTCCACGCAGTCCACTTCGGCCTGCGGGCCGCCGGTCACTTGGCCCGTTGCCGCAGCTACGGCGTTATAGAGCACGTCATGCACCAGCGTCGATTTCCCCGAGCCCGACACGCCGGTGATGCACACTAACATGCCGAGCGGAATGCAGACGTTCACTTTCTTCAAATTATGCGCCCGCGCGCCAATCAGTTTGATATGCCGCCCCGTACCAGCCCGCCGCGTAGACGGCATCGGTATGCGTAGGTCGTTGCTCAGGTAGCGTCCGGTGAGGGAAGCGGGGTTGTGCACGATCTCGTCGTAGGTTCCAGCCGCAATCACGCACCCGCCGTTCTCGCCCGCCCCCGGTCCGAGGTCTAGGATGCGATCCGCCGAGCGCATGATCTCGGCATCATGTTCCACCACCAGGATCGTATTCCCGAGGTCGCGTAGATCGTGCAGGATCTTGATCAGCCGGCTGGTGTCGCGGTGGTGCAAGCCGATAGAGGGCTCGTCCAGCACGTAGAGCGTGCCGACCAGCCGCGACCCAAGCGACGTTGCCAACTGAATGCGTTGCGCCTCGCCACCGGATAGCGTGGACGACAAGCGATCGAGCGTCAGATATTCCAGTCCCACATCGTTCAGGTATCGCAGCCGGTCATTGATTTCGTCCAGCAACTTGCCGGCGATATCCGCCGCCTGCCGCGTTAGCTCCAACTGCGAAAAGAAGTGTGTCGCCTCTTCCACCGTCATCGCCGATACCTGGCAGATGTCTTTGCCGCCGAGTTTTACCTGCCGGGCTTCACGCCGCAAGCGCAGGCCCTCGCAATCGGAGCAGACCGAGTAGCCGCGATATCGGCTGAGGAAGACCCGCACATGTAGCTTGTACTTCTTGCGTTCCAGGTGCTCGAAGAAGCCCCGAACGCCCCAGAATTTGGTGTCACCATTGACGATGTAGTTTTGCTGCTCGGTCGTTAGGTCCTGCCACGGCACGTCGTGCGGAATTCCTGCGGCGCGGGCATAGCGGCGCATCTCCGTCGCCAGTGGCCGGTATTTTGGTTTGGTCCAAGGCTCGATCGCGCCTTCCGCGAGCGTAAGCGTCTTGTTAGGGATCACCAGGTTCAGATCGAAATCGATCGTGTTGCCAAAACCCTGACAGCGTGGGCAAGCGCCGAATGGATTGTTGAACGAGAAGAGTCGCGGTTCCGGCTCCTCGTAACGAATGTTGCACTTCTTGCATTCGAAGCGCTGGGAGAATCGCAAGCGCTGCTGAGCTTCACCTTCCGGAGGAGCGGTCTCGAACAGTATTTC
Source organism: uncultured Acidobacteriaceae bacterium (assembly GCA_963794545.1). Classification (GTDB taxonomy): domain Bacteria; phylum Acidobacteriota; class Terriglobia; order Terriglobales; family Acidobacteriaceae; genus Bog-257. Next base: position 664,884 of record CAWCEH010000002.1, on the reverse strand, counting down.
GCCGGACTCGCGATACCCCTGTTCGACCGCGTCCACGATGCGCGCTCGCGCCTCGCGCGAAACCGCGATGCGATCGATCAGCACCAGCACGCGTTCGGCGAAGTTGAGGTCGAGCAACGACTCGGGGGTGGAGAACTCAACCACACGCCCGTTCTGGTAGAGCCGGTTGTAGCCGCGCTTGCGCAACTCAAAGAGACGCTCTTTCAGCAGGGAATCGTCCGCTGGTTTCGGTGCCTTCTTTTTTGCGACGCGGCGGCCCTTCGACTTCTCTGGCTCTGCGGGCTTGGGCGGCGGCTGAACCGGGAAGAACGCCTGCACACGAGTTCCTTCGCCGAGCGCGAGAATTGTCTCCGCCACTTCATCGACGGTGTCCTTCTTGACCTCCTGCCCGCAGTTCAGGCAGTAGGTGCGCCCCACGCGGGCGTACAACAATCGCAGATAGTCGTAGATCTCGGTCGCAGTTGCGACCGTCGAACGGGGATTGCGGGTGGTGTTCTTCTGCCGGATGGCGACCGCGGGGGCGATGCCGTCGATGACATCGACGTCCGGCTTCTCGATGCGTTCAAGGAACTGCCGCGCGTAGGCGGAAAGCGACTCCACGTAGCGTCGCTGGCCCTCGGCGTAAACCGTGTCGAACGCCAGCGAAGACTTGCCCGAGCCCGAAACTCCCGTTACCACCGTCATGGCGTTGTGTGGAATTTCGAAGTCGATGTTCTTCAGATTGTGGACACGCGCTCCGCGTACGACGATGCTCTCGTTCGACATGGGCCCCAGGTTTCCGGCAGAGCAAGACTCTGTGAGAGAGCAGCATATGGGCCGCCCACCCCACAGATGAGGTTAGAAATGACTGCCGAAACCTCTGATTATATCTGGTTCGAGATCGTCACGCGTGGATCTAAGAGGGGTCCTTACCTTGCGAAGTAGAGCAACGCGAAGATATAAATCCACAACAGCCCCATGAAGTGCCAGTACCACGCGGTCACGTCAATCACGATGCGGCGCGTCTCCGGCGGGCGATGCAGCCAGGTCGTCATCCCGGCAAAGAGCAGCGCGAGAATCCCCCCCGTGAGGTGCAGTGCGTGGACCCCAGTCAACATGTAGAAGAACGAACTGCTTGTGTTAGTGGCAAACGTGGTATTGGTCAACCGCAGTTGGCGCCACGCATACGCTTGTCCGGCGAGAAAACCAAAGCCGAGGACAATCGTCGTCCAGACCCAGGGAAGAGCATGGCTGGCGCTCACGCGAATGCCGGGCATGCCAACAATGGGCGCCAGGGCAACATCTTCCGCAGCGCGCCGCCGAGCAAACTCAAGGACAAAACTGCTTAGCAGCAAGATGAAGGTGTTGACCACCAGTATCCTGACCGGGAGTGTTAGGGGTACCCAGTTGCTGATGTAGTCGTTGCTCGCCGGGTCCCACATGGCCCCGGCCTTGCGCACCACGTACGCCGTGGTGAAGGAGACGAAGAGCATGACCACGGAAGACAGCGCCACGATCAATCCTAGGCGATAGCGACGCAAGCGCTCGCCGTACGGCACGTTGTCGTCGTCGCCGCGGCCTCCACCGCCCCCGCCGTCGCCGGGCCAGCCCGCAGTTGGGCCGCGGCCTCCACCACCTTGCGAGGTCCTCGGCTGTCGAATGCTGATTCCGCGACTCACGACTGAGATACCCCTGGCTCGCCTTCTGCACCTGTCGGAATGCGATACACCCATTTACCGCGTCACAACGCCCTGTGACATTATGATGCACGCGGTGGCCGCGGAACTCAACTGATCTGTGGGGGTTTATTTTGGGGAGACGGAAGATCCTTGCTCCTACATACTCAGGCCCGCCGAGAGCGGGGCGATCCCGGAACTTGCGATTGGGTGCTGACTTACAATACGGCAGCGAGTTGTTGCCAGGCATATGAAGCGCACTATCATCGTCGCAGTTGTTCTTTTAGGCATTCTGTATCTGGCCGACTTTCTATCGGTGCGGTTTCGCATACCTGCCCGCGACACCTTTGGCACGGTCACCATGCACACCTACTACGTGGTCAAATTGAAGAACGGAAGGACCGAATATGACTACGCGGGTGACCACGACGTAAGTTGCTCGAATTCCTTGCTTCCGCAGTTCGGTGTTAAGCCGTGCTGGTATGCCAGCCGGTACACCGACGAGCAGATCAAGATCGACTCCGGCACTCCGAATAATCCGCATCTGTTTTGAAGAAGGGCCTGTGTCGGCAAGGATTCTCTTGCGAAAACCGAATCGCGAAAAGCGGTTTCCCACTTGCATCCTGATCGACTCTGCTCCATCTTGGTTCCATGCCCCGGCACGAACGAATTCCTGGTCACGAGGTAAAGAAACAGCAGTTCACCAACAATTGCTTCGGCTGCGGCCCTGCCAACGAAGCCGGTCTCCGGCTGAAGTTTGTTCTGGACAAGAAGCGAGAGCGCTTCATCTGCCGCTTTCGTCTGCAGCGGCGTTTTGTCGGGCCGCCGGCTCACGCCCACGGAGGCATCATCGCCACCATCCTCGACGAAGCCATGGGCAAGGTGAACAAGTTGCACAATCTGGTTGCCCTGACGAGCCGGATGGAAGTCACCTACCTCAAGCCCGTGCCGCTGTTCAAACCGCTTGTCGTCGAAGGATGGGAGGTGCGCGTCCATGGCCGCGAGCATTACCGGGCTGCTGAGATTCGCAATCGCGAAGGAGACGTACTGGCGAGCAGTACGGCCAAGTTCCTCGAGGTCGATGCGCATCGCATGTTTGCCAAGTATCTAAAGAAGAAACATAGTGACGCGACGTAGCGCTGACGGCTGCATTACGCGGCTGAAAAGGCCATTGCAATGGGCAGAAACAGCAGATTCCTCGGGGCTGAAAGGGGGGTGTCAGAACCAGGAATTTCCGCAACGTATTGTGTTTATCAATTTGAGGCCGCACAAGGGGTTGCGCAAAAAATTGAGTTCTCACACACGCTCTGAAAGCCCCTCGGAATGAAAAATTTATGGGTACAACGGCACGGCCAAAGCCACGCCCCTTCAAGTTCGTAACTCGCCCGTCGTTATCGGCAGCTGTTTTAGACGCCCCCGGCGCTCTATCAGCACGGTGTCGCGCCAGCGCCCGTCCATGCAGCCGATTCTTTCGCGCGTGCCCACGATGCGAAATCCTGCCTGCTGGTGCAGGCGTATGCTGACCGCGTTCTCCGCTAAAATTCCCGCCTGGAGCGTCCAGATGCTGTTCTGCTCTGAGGCTTTCACCAGTGCACGGAGTAACTCGCGTCCAATCCCGTGCCCGCGTGCTTCTTCAGCGATGTAGATGCTCACCTCGGCGACGCCCTCGTAAACACGACGGCTGGAGACTCGACTCAGCGCGGCCCAGCCGACGACCGTGTTCTCGCGGCGCGCGATGAGTCGGCAATCCGCAAGATGACGCTCGTCCCACTCCTCGTAGTCGGGCACAGACGTCTCGAAGGTGGCGCTACCGGTCGCGATCCCCTGGAGATAGATTGCACGGACTGCTTCCCAGTCCTGCTCCGCCATTGGCGCGATTTCACAGGTCTGCATATGAGGGGCTCTCCATGAGTATAAGAGTTGTCATGCGTCCGGGGTTACATAGCGCATCCGCGCAGAGTAAAATGAAAGGTTCCGCAAGTATAGGATCATGCTGCTTGGCGCCAAATGCTAACTGCCAAGCGCTAAACGCTTCGATCCAGGGAGAAACCTCATGTCAGAGAACAACGGTAGCAACACGAGCTTGCGGCTCAAGACTGGCTTGGCTGAAATGCTCAAGGGCGGCGTCATCATGGACGTGATGAGCGTCGAACAGGCGGAGGTTGCCGAGAAGGCCGGGGCAACCGCGGTCATGGCGCTGGAGCGCGTGCCTGCGATCATCCGCGCCGAGGGCGGCGTCTCGCGCATGGCCAACCCCAAGCTGATTCGGCAGATCATGGCCGCAGTATCGATACCGGTGATGGCGAAATGCCGTATAGGCCACTTTGCCGAGGCGCAGATCCTGCAGGAGTTGGGGGTGGACTACATCGATGAGTCGGAAGTATTGACGCCCGCCGACGAAGAGCACCACGTGGATAAGCACGCGTTCAAGACTCCCTTCGTTTGCGGAGCGCGGAACCTGGGTGAAGCTCTGCGGCGTATAGCCGAAGGTGCAGCCATGATCCGCACCAAGGGCGAAGCTGGGACTGGCGATGTAATTCATGCTGTCAAGCACATGCGGCAGATAGTTAAAGAAATGCGTCAACTTACGGTAATGAGCGAAGAGGAGCTTTTTGCCGCGGCCAAGAACCATCAGGCACCCTATGAGTTAGTGCGCATGGTCGCCAAGGCAGGGAAGTTGCCGGTGCCAAATTTCTCCGCCGGTGGCATCGCCACCCCGGCTGACGCATCGCTGATGATGCAGTTGGGGGCCGAAGCCGTCTTCGTGGGGTCTGGCATTTTCATGAAGGGTGGAGCAACACCGCTCGAAGTCGGTTACGACGAAAAGACTGGTGCGCTGAAGAATCCCATAGAGCGCGAAGAGGCCGAATCGCGCGCCCGCGCCATCGTAATCGCGACCACGCACTACGACGATGCCAAAATACTGGCCGAGGAAAGCGAGAAGATGACCGGGGCGATGAAGGGTTTGGCGGTCGGCGCCATCGCGGAAAAAGATCTGCTGCAGACCCGGGGATGGTAGGAAGGCCGCTTTTCGCTCTTCGCCTTTCGCTTGTGATTGAAACCAAGGCGCTGCGTCGGCGCCTTTCTGTTTGGGCGCAGCATCGAAACAGGAGTTGCGAATAATCTTCGTCGTCAGTCGTTAAGAGAAAGGCGAGCAGGCTGCTTTGTCTTAGGCGAAGAGCGGAAAGGCGAACAGCGAATAGCGTTCTTATGAAAATCGGTGTTCTCGCATTGCAGGGCGATTTCGATGCGCATCGCCGCCGCCTGGAAGAACTGGGCGCGGAAGTTGCATTGGTGCGCAGGCCCGAGCAGTTTGACGAGATCGATGGCCTTGTGATTCCGGGGGGCGAATCGACCACATTCCTAAAGCTTCTGGGCGTCGAGACCTTCCGAAAATTGAGCGCCTTCGTGCACAGCAAGCCCACGTTCGGCACCTGCGCCGGAGCGATCATGCTGGCCAAAGAGGTTGAGAACCCGCGTCAGCAGGGACTCAATGCCATTGATATTACGATCCGCCGCAACGCCTACGGACGTCAGATCGATTCCACGATAGTCGAAGCCGCCACTGCGCTGGGTGGCGCGCCGCTGGAGATGGTCTTCATTCGGGCGCCGCAGATTGAGAGGGTAGGCGAGGGCGTGGAAGTGCTGGCGCAACGCGGCGACGATCCCGTGTTGATACGGCAGGGAAGTGTGATGGCGGCAACTTTCCATCCCGAATTGTCGGACGATACGCGAGTGCACGAAGAATTTCTGAAGCTGGTGAAGAACGGAACGAGATAAGCGCATGTGGAGCGGCGCTTTAGCGCCGCGTTTGCCGCGAGCAAAACGTCCTTTCGGCGCTGCGATCATTGGGAATGATTGCAGCGCCAAGAACCTACGGGAGGTCCTTCTCGACGCCGGACTGAAGACCGGCTCTACCGGGTGTCCGTGGTGAAAAACAATCGACCTGTCATAATCTAAGAAGCAGCGCATTCTCCAATCACAAGGATCGAAAGCACTCATCTCTATGGCCGAATCTCCGATTACTGCGCGCGCACAGGATTTTGCTACCTGGTACCAGGACGTTGTTTTGCAAGGCGACATGGCCGAACCCGCTGAGATCGTCAAGGGCTGCATGGTCATCAAGGCCAACGGCTACGCGGTCTGGGAGCTGATCCAGCGCGAACTTGATGACCGCTTCAAAGCTACGGGCCATCAGAATATGTATTTTCCGCTGCTCATCCCGCAAAGCTTTTTGCACAAGGAAGCCGAGCATGTAGAGGGTTTTTCGCCAGAGCTGGCGGTGGTCACGATGGCTGGCGGCAAGCAACTGGAAGAGCCATACGTCATTCGTCCCACATCGGAGACGATCATTGGCCACTTTTTCGCCAAATGGATCAAGAGCTGGCGCGATCTGCCGGTGCTGGTCAACCAGTGGGCCAACATCATCCGCTGGGAGCTGCGAACGCGCATGTTCCTGCGCACCACGGAGTTTCTCTGGCAGGAGGGCCACACCGCGCACTCCAATCATGACGAAGCTCTACAAGAAGTGCTGCGCATGCTCGATGTTTACGCTGAAGTCGCCGAGAATGTCATGGCCATGCCGGTTATCAAGGGCTTGAAGACGCAGTCGGAGAAATTTGCTGGCGCGCTGCAAAGCTATTGCATCGAAGCCATGATGCAGAACGGCTTTGCGCTGCAGGCCGGCACCAGCCACGACCTCGGACAGAACTTCGGCAAAGCCTTCGATGTGCAATTCCAGAGCAAGGAAGGGCAGCTCGATTACGTCTGGCAGACCAGTTGGGGCGTCAGCACGCGGCTCGTCGGCGGGCTGATCATGAGTCACTCCGATGACAAGGGCCTGGTGCTGCCACCGAAGGTCGCGCCGACCAAAGCTGTGCTGGTGCCAATCTACCGCAAAGACGAAGAACGGGAGAAGGTGCTGGAGGCGTCGCACCGGATCGCGAAAGAATTGGGCGCGAAATTGGATGACCGCGAAGGCCAATCGCCGGGCGCAAAGTTCTTTCACTGGGAGCGCCGCGGCGTGCCGGTAGTCCTTGAACTCGGGCCGCGCGATCTGGCATCGGGCAGTATTGTGTTGAAACGCCGCGACACTGGAGCCAAGGAACCGATGCCGCAAGCCGAAGTCGGCGCCAAATTGCCAGCCGTTCTGGCGCAGATGCAGCAGAGCATGTACGACGCAGCCAAGCAGCGTCTGAAGGCAAACACCGTGCTGGCGAACTCTATTGAAGAGGTGGAGTCGATCCTCAAGGATGTCACCGCCGAGAAGGGTGGGGGCAAGTTCGTGATGGCGCATCTGAAGGACGACCCCCGATGCGATGCCCGCATCAAGGAATTCAAGGCCACGATTCGATGCATTCCTTTGGTCGACGAATACGACGGGCCGGGCAAATGCATTGTGACCGGCGAGCCGGTTGACCGGCGCGTGGTGGTCGCGAAAGCGTATTGAAGGCGGCTCTTAGCTCTTGGCCTTTAGCTCTTAGCAGGCTGATGGCGTGGGTGGATTTTGCTAAAAGCTAGAAGCTAAGAGCTAATAGTTAAAGGCTAGCCTAGGAGCCAAAGATGGGCTTGTACGATCTTTCCGCAAAACTAAATAACGGGCGGAACAAGAAACTTGCCGATTACAAGGGCAAAGTTCTGCTCATCGTCAACACGGCGAGCAAGTGCGGATTCACGCCGCAATACGAAGGCCTGCAATCGCTCTACGCCAAGTACAAGGACCGCGGCCTAGAGGTTCTCGGCTTTCCTTGCGACCAGTTCGGCCATCAGGAGCCGGGCTCCGATGACGAAATCAAGTCGTTTTGCCAGGTCAATTTCGGCGTGGACTTCCCGCTGTTCTCGAAGATCGAGGTCAACGGCGACGACGCCCATCCGCTATACAAGTTCCTGAAGAGCGAAAAGGGTGGGTTGCTGGGCGACAGCATCAAGTGGAACTTCACCAAGTTCCTGGTGGACAAGAAAGGAAACGTCGTAGAGCGTTTCGCCCCGACGACGACGCCTACGGCAATCGAGCCGCAGATCGAGAAGCTGCTGGACAAGTGAATGGGTTTTCACCACAGAGACACTGAGACACAGAGAAAGACTAAAGAAATGATTTCCGCTGTGCCTCTCGTGTCTCTGTGGTGAATACTCTTCTGTTTTCCCGCTATACTGGTGGTTATCGAGGATGGTTGTGAGTTCCCAGCAAAAGACCTTTTACATCGAGACCTTCGGCTGCCAGATGAACTTCCACGACTCCGAAAAGGTGGTGGGAACGCTCATCTCGGAGGGTTACGCGCAGGTGCAGCGCGAAGAAGACGCCGACCTGATCGTTTACAACACCTGCTCGATTCGCGATAAGGCCGAGCAGAAAGTCTTCCATCGTCTGAACGATTTCAAGAAGCTACATAAGGAAGGGAAGCGCTTTGCCGTTCTTGGCTGCGTCGCCCAACAAGAGGGCGAGAAGATCTTCGAGCGCGCACCTTACGTTTCCCTGGTCGCGGGCTCGGCTTCGTATCGCAACTTGCCGGCCATGCTGATCCAGATCGAGGCCGGGGCCGATCGCGTCACCGGGCTCGACGATCGTCAAACCGACCAGACCTTCGAGACTGAGTTCACCGCCCGCACCAACCCGCATCGCGGATACATCACCATCATTGAGGGCTGCGACAAGTTCTGCGCCTATTGCGTGGTGCCGTACACCCGCGGCAAAGAGCGCAGCCGCACTTCTCAATCGGTGCTTGACGAAGCCAAGCGCATGGCCGATGCGGGATACACCGACATTCAGCTCCTCGGGCAGAATGTGAACTCGTATCGCGATCCTGCTGGCAAGAAGAGTTTTGCCGAATTGCTGTCGGCTGTTGGGGAACTGCCGGGCATCCGTCGCGTCCGCTTCACGACCTCGCACCCGAGGGATTTCACCAAGGACATCATCGACGTAATTGACTCTGTCCCAACACTCTGCGACCACGTGCATCTGCCGGTCCAGAGCGGATCGACGCGGGTGCTGGACTCGATGTTCCGCGATTATTCCCGCGAGGAATATCTGGAACGCATCGCCTGGATGAAGACCGCCCGTAACAGGGAAATCAGTATTACGACGGACGTGATCGTCGGGTTCCCCGGCGAGACGGAAGCCGAATTTAGCGAGACCCTGAGCTTGCTCGACGAAGTTGGGTATGATGGCGTTTTTTCTTTCAAGTACTCGCCTCGGCCGAACACTCCCGCATTGCAATACGCCGACTCCATTCCAGATGCTGAGAAATCGCGCCGCTTGCAGATCCTGCAGGAACATCAACGTGAATTACAGAGGCTTAGCTACCGCAGGCACTTAGGACAGATTGTTGAAGTCATGGTGGAAGGGAAGAATCCGGCCCGTGGACAGATGACCGGCCGCACGTCGCAAAACAAGACGCTCAACTTCGTGGTCAACGACAAACCGGAGCCGCGCGTCGGGGGTTATGTCAAAGTGCAAGTCACGCAGACATTTCCCAACAGCCTATTGGGCGAGATGGCCGTCTAAGAGTTGAAGACATGAGCGGCCCGAACGGGAGCACCTCTGGGGCTAAAGCCCCGCTGGTGAGTGGCCATTTGCGGCATGGCTGAAGCCATGCCCCTTCAAAGCCGAATGGCGATAGAATCCAAGAAGTGTTTGCGTTTAGTACTCAAGACGGAGTATGAAGGGTCAAGAACCTGGGGAGGGAACCATGATGGAAGTTGAAATGAAGATTCGCGGGCTGATGATGGATCCCGTGACCAACATGCCCATCGTGATCCTCAAAGACCAGGGAAGCGACACGGTCCTGCCGATCTGGGTCGGCGTGTACGAGGCCAACGCCATCGCGCTGGAAATCGAGAAGGTCACAACCCCGCGCCCCATGACCCATGATCTGCTAAAGAATCTGCTGGTTGGGCTGGAGACGACGGTCCAAAAGGTGGTGGTGACCGAGCTGCGCGATGACACCTTCTTCGCCGTCATCTGGCTGGAGCGCGACGGACAGGCCATCAGCATTGATTCCCGACCCTCCGACGCGCTGGCGCTGGCGCTGCGCATGGATTGCCCCATCTTCGTCGAGGACGAGGTGCTCAAGTCGAGCAAGCAGGCAAACGCGGCCAGCGACCGCGTCAATAACGACGAACTACGCAAGTGGCTTGAGAACCTCGGCGAGGACGACCTGGGCCGCTACAAGATGTAGCCATGCCTGACTCGGCCGAGCAACTGCAACGCATCTACCTCGCCGGCTTTGAGCTGCAAACCTTCGAACGCTATCCCAACTCCATAGGTGTGGTGCGCGACGGCTGCGTCGCCTTGCTGAGGGCCACGCCGGTGGGCCTGCAGATGATCGGCGCGCCCGGATGGCGGATGGGGGAAGTGCTGGGCGTGCTGGTGGAGAAGGGCGGCCGCCAGGTCTTCCAGGCCAAGTCCGAGATCGTCGAAGCCACACCGGAACGGCTGGAGACCCTGCGGCGGTTTCGACAGGACCTGGAGCAGTTACTAACGGCGATGGCGTGAACGCTTCTTTTTCACCACTGAGGCACGGAAAGCACGGAGGGATTCTGGTAGAAGATCGTCTACTTTGTAGAACTCATCTTCGATTTCCTGCGGGAGCGGATCGTTGAAGTCGTCAGGAACCTCGAAATCACCTTTGCCGATGCCTATCGGCCTGGGGAGGTGTTTGGCTACGGATTGGGCCTTCTGATTTTTCATTTAATCCATGGTCAGTGTATCGAGGGCTTATTTTAGGGGGCAATCTAGTATTTAACATAATATCTGTTATCGGACATTACATAAGTACCGCATAACAGTTACGCGGCTAACCCGCATCCAGTGCCGCTGTCCTCGACGTCAACCATGGACTTAGGAATTCGGTAAGAACCGCGTTAGCCGTACAAAACGACTTTGGGATGGAACAGCGTCCCCGCGACGCGGCTGGCGATACAGATCAGATCCGCCTGGCCGGCGAAGACCTTCACGAAACGCGACTGGGACATCTCCGGCAGGTTTACGGTCCGGCCGTGGCGAATCTTGTCGATATCCTCGTCTGTTGCGGTGACCGACGGAATCTCCGGCAGGACGCACCGCGGGTGTACCAGCAGCTCCTCGATGCGGCCTTGGCTGGCAACCTCACCTATTTCGTCCAATGTGTGGCTCTGCTGGATGGCAAACTCCGCCACCTGCGTGCGGCGCAGGCTAGCCAGGTGGGCTCCCATGCCCAGCTTTTGCCCCATCTCGTGGGCCAGGCTTCGCACATAGGTACCCGACGATACCCGGCAGCGGAAATCGACCAGGTCGCCGTTCAGGCCCAGAACAGCAAATTCCTTCACTTCTACCTCGACCGGCTTCAGCTCAACTTCCTGCTTCTTGCGGGCCAGTTTGTAGGCTGGGACGCCCTTGATCTTCTTGGCGGAAAACGACGGTGGCATCTGCTGAATAATGCCGACAAAGCCCGGTACCACTCCTTGAATTTCTTCAAGTGTTACATTAACGGCCTGCGCTGGCCCGACCGGGTCGCCGTCGCAATCGTAGGTATCGGTTGCGAAACCCAGGCAGATTGTCCCCTCGTAAGCCTTTTCCGACGAAGTATAGAACTGGCACAGCCGAGTCATCCGGCCAAGCACCAGAGGGAGCACGCCGGTCGCCATGGGGTCGAGGGTTCCGAGGTGCCCGATAGACCGTTCGCCCAGGATGCGCCGCGATTTCGCAACCACGTCGTGCGAGGTCCATCCCGCAGGTTTATCCATCACGATCACGCCATTGAGCGGCATCCTTCTGCTATCGTGTAGGTTCAACGGTGGTTTGGTCAAATCGCCGGCAAGAAAGCAAGAAAGCGGCTGCCGCGAGGAGCTTGAAGGGAATTCAGTTCCCTGCCGTGCGGCGCGAGCTACCCACATCCTATGATCCCGCTGAAAGACGACGCACCCCGGGTCGGCACCCCGTACGTGAACTACACCTTGCTGGTGCTGAACACGCTAGTGTTCTTGTTCCAATACTGGATAGGTAAGCAAAACCCGCCCGCCGCCGCCTCCATTGCCTTCCAGCTAGGTGTCGTTCCCGCACGCCTCACCGTCGTGCTCTTCAATCATGGATATGTACCCTGGGACCTTGTCTCCCAGCTCAGTACGCGCTATGTCCCGCCAATGGCGGCCATCCTGCCGCTCTTCACCTCAATGTTCCTTCACGGCTCGTGGCTGCACGTGATTGGCAATATGTGGGCGTTGTGGATTTTCGGCGACAACGTTGAGGACAGTGTGGGGCACGCGTGGTACCTGGTGTTCTACCTGACGTGTGGTGTCGCGGCCGCCCTGTTCCACACGCTGCTTAACGCCAGCTCGACTGTACCGACGGTGGGTGCCAGTGGCGCCATCGCCGGGGTCATGGGCGCCTATTTCATCCTGTACCCGCGGGCGCGCGTGCTGACCCTGGTTCCGTTCTTCTTTGTCTTCTTCATGTGGTTGCCGGCCTGGATCGTCCTCGGCTATTGGTTCGTTTGGCAGTTCCTTAGTGGCGCCGCCACCTCGATTGGGGCGCACAACGGCAACTCCGCTGGAATCGCCTTCTGGGCCCACGTCGGAGGTTTTCTGGCAGGCATGCTCCTGATCAAGGTCTTCCCTGCCAGGACGCGGCGATATCACTATGGGCTGTAGAACCCGCCGTTATTCGCTGTTCGCCTTTCGCTGATCGCTTTTCGCTCTTGGTCATGTCAATCGCTATTGACCCTTCGCGTCCAAGATTGCCGCGAACTGAAGCCGAACGCATTGGAGCGAACGGCGAAGAGCGAACGGCGGCCCTCTCCTTACAGCGCCCCGCCAGCCGGATCCAGCAGCAGCTCCGACAGATTCGCGTTGGGCGGCAGAAGCACGGCGTAGAGCACAGCCTGTGCCACGCTGTCCACGTCAATCATGCGTTCGCGCGGAGCGTCGGGCATGATCTGGTCCCACATCTCGGTGGCGGTTGCCCCCGGCATGAGCGCCGTCACGCGAATACCGCGCGGGATAAGTTCCTCGCGCAGTGACAGAGTGAATCCCAATGCACCTCGCTTGGCCGCGCTGTAGGTCGCATACTTGGGAAACACTTGCTTGGCGGCCGCTGACAGATTGTTAACGATGGTTGCCCCCGCATGCATCATCGGCAGCGCGGCGCGGGTGCACAGAAAGATGCCAGAGAGATTTGTGTCGATGACGTCGCGCCACAACTCCAGCGTTGTTTCCTCAACCGTTACTATCGGCTGGGTGATGCCCGCGTTGTTCACCAGGACGTCGATCTTCCCAAAGGCCTTCTTCACTGCAGCGAACAAGGATGCCACGGAGTCTGGGTCGCGGACATCGCAGACCACGGGCAAGATCTGCGCCAGTTTGCTCGGACCGACTGACTCACGGATGCGCGCCGCGCTCCTGGCGAGCGTCGTCTGATTGCGCCCGGTGATGACAACACTGCATCCTTCTACCCCGAGAGCGTTCGCCACCGCGTAGCCGATTCCGCGGCTAGCGCCGGTTACCACTGCAACCTTGCCCAGCAGCCGAGAACTGCTCGCTCTCGATGCCTGAGCGGTGATTCTTGTATGGGCTTGAGACCGCGGCTTCATCGCAGCCATGGATTAGATTCCGTTGCCGTTCTTGGCGTGGATGAGCGACAGAAATTCCTGTCGTGTTTGTTGCGCCCGGAAAGCGCCAAGCATGGACGAGGTCACGGTGGCGGAATGTTGCTTCTCCACGCCGCGCATCATCATGCAAAGGTGGCGGGCCTCGATGACCACTCCGACGCCCAAAGGTTTAATCGCTTTTTGGATGGTCTCCGCAATCTGTACGGTGAGGCGTTCTTGTACTTGCAGTCGCCGGGCAAAGACCTCCACCAGGCGCGGAACCTTGCTCAACCCGATGACTTTGCCCTTCGGAATGTAGGCTACATGCACCTTGCCGAAAAATGGCAGTACGTGGTGCTCGCAAAGGCTGAACATTTCGATGTCCTTCACGATCACCATCTCGTCGTAATCAACGCTAAACAGTGCGGCCTTCAGGATCTGTTCGGGGTCCTCTTGATAGCCCTTGGTAAAGTACTGAAGAGCGTGAGCAAAACGCTCCGGCGTCTTCAGCAATCCCTCGCGCTCCGGTTGTTCGCCCAGACGGACCAGCATCTCGCGCGCGAGCTCTTCAAAGCTGGCACTGGTCAGGGTCGGGGTTTCCGTCAGGTCTCTCATGATTCTCCCAGGGTTCAAACCCGTAATTCCGCTCCACCGGCATACTCAAAGCTATTCATCATGGTCTCTTCGACCCTCACCTTCTCAAGATGAGCTGCCGTAAAGCTCTGCTTCAAAATGTTGAAGATAACCTCGCTTAGATTTTCCGTGGTCGGCACGATCGCTGCGAATTCTTGACGAGTGTTCAAATTCTCATGATCAAAGCGTTCAAGAATCTCACTCTGTACAGAGCTATCCAGATCGGAAAGGTTACAAACCATTCCAGTCGAAGGATCAACTTGTCCGCTCACCGTGACCTCGAGCGCATAGTTGTGACCATGTCCATGCGGATTATCGCACTTGCCGTAAGTCGCCTGGTTCTCAGCCTCGGACAGCGCGTCGCAATGCAGACGGTGGGATGCCGAAAACAGGTACCGTCGAGTCAGGTAGGCTTTCATGCTTCCCCATAGAAATCGACGAAGAGATCGGGCAACTCGTATACCCGCACGCGATGCAATTTTGCAACCTGTAGCTTGCCTTGGAGACGATTCCAGATGGCAATGGCAAGGTTCTCCGTCGTAGGGATTTGTTGTGAGAACTCCGGCACTTCCTTGTTGAGGTGGCGGTGATCGAGCGCTTCGAGCACCTCGCGGTTCAGTATTTCCTTTAGCTCCTTCAAGTCCACCACAAAACCAGTTTTAGGATCGATATCGCCCTTCACGGTCACTTCGAGGGTGTAGTTGTGGCCATGGCCATTCAGGTTGGCACACTTGCCGAAGACGCGCTGGTTTTCTTCCGCTGAGAATTCGGGGTTGTGGTAATAGTGCGACGCGGAAAACTCACACTTGCGGGTTAGATAGACCATGTTCTCCTAGACCAGTCTGCTTAGCTATTGGAACAGCGCCAGGATAATGAGGGCCTTCAGTAGCCTTAATCATGAGGACCTCGCGCTTTGAAGGGGCACGGCTTCAGCCGTGCCGACAACCCGATCCTTGCGATGGCTTTAGCCACTGAGGGACTTCGCTGTCCGAGACGAAGAGCGAGTTCCCTCGGAGGCTAAAGCCCAACTCCCATACACACAGAATGGCGCGGCTGAAGCCGTGCTCCTTCAAAGCTTACTATCCCCAGCATCGAAGTAGATGAACCATCAAAGTTCAGGTTCACTTCCAGCGGCGACTTTCTCTCCCTCCGCCGTTTGAGCATTGCGCACACTGGGATATTCCCGCCCCTTCCAGCGAACTGTTCCCTTCTTGAGTGAGATGCTGGAATTGAGCAAGAGTACCGCGAAAAGCGGCAATCCAAAAAACGCCAGGATATTTGACAGCCCGTCAAAATGTGCGCGTGCAATCCGCTTCTCGAAGAGATAGAGCCACTGCACGGTTACCGCCGCCGCGACAGCGAATGTGATCATTTCGCCCCAGCTCAACGAGACAATCGAAAACGTCACCATGGCGACAATGGCAGCAAACTCTAGGGCCCGCCGCAAAGCCAACCAACGCGGCTTGGGAAACAGCAGTGCCAGGTTCTTGGTCCAGCCCTCCCACATTTGCGGAAAGCTGCGGTACATTCTGGTGCTGACCGCGTCGGACATGCCAAAGCGCAGAGCGAATCCCGCCTGCTTTAGCCGTTTTGCCAGCTCAACATCTTCGAGCAGCGTGGTTGCGACGGCGGCATGTCCGCCCACCGCATCGTAGGCTTCCCGCCGGATGAGCAGGTATTGTCCGTTTGCGGCTGCCACTGGCGACTTTGGATCGCATACGTCTTTTGGCGGATAGGTCGTCGCCAGCTCCGCGAAGATGACGGGCATCAGCGCTCGCTCCGCGAGCCCACGAACTTCCTGCTTCGGCGAATAGGAGAGCATGTCCGCGCAAGCCTCTTTTGCCTCCTTTAAGCCGCACGCGATCGAGTCCGCTGCGTGCCTGGTATCCGCGTCGCTGAAGAGCAACCACTTCCCTGTCGCAACTTTCGCGCCGCTCCAAGCTGCGTTGCATTTGCCGGTCCAGCCGGGCGGCAATTCAGCGGCGCTGATGAGCGTCACCGGCAAGCTTTCGGCGATGGCGCGCGTGCCATCCGTCGAGTGGTCATCCACCACAATGACCTCGTAAGCAAGCCCTGCTTGGCCTACCAGAGATCGCAAGCACTCAGCCAGACAGACCTCTTCGTTTCGCGCGGGAACGATGACCGACACTTCTGGAGCGCCATCCGTTTCTGGAGATGTCGAACTGATGCTGTTTTGTGGTTGAGAAGTCACGAGTATGGCGCTTCCATTATTATATGAGGGTGAAGCGTTCTTTCTTGGCCACACTTCTTGTTTGTTTCTTCTTGCTCGCGGCATGCAACAGCGGCTCGCATCCGCCACGCATTGGCAGCGCCGCTCCAGGGTTCACCATCACCGATTCGCAGCGTACGGTTTCGCTAAACCAGTTTCAAGGGAAGCCCGTGGTGCTCAACTTCTGGGCCACTTGGTGCCCGCCATGCATTCAGGAGATGCCCTCGCTGGTGCAATTGCAGAAGCAGCTTGGCGACAAGGTGACCATTCTCGCCGTCAGCGAGGACGACGACGATAGCGCGTACAAACAGTTCGTGCGCGACCACAACGTCGATCTGCTAACCGTCCGCGACACCGGGCAGAAGACGAACGGCCTCTACGGCACCTTCAAGTTTCCTGAAACCTTCGTGATCGATCGCAATGGCAAGATCGTGCGCAAGTTCATCGGCGCACAGGAGTGGACCAGCCCGGAGATAGTGGATTACCTGAAGAAGATGTAGCACAGGAGACCGGAGGGTGCGGTTTTTCCATTCCAGATTAAATCTCCTGAAGATGGAGTAGATGATCCGATCCATGCTCTGCACATTGACAAAACAGACCATGGGCACCGTGTGCGGCGGCGAACTTCCACGAAACAACGCTCAGATATCGTGAAAAGCGGAAGAAGGACAGTAGTTCCGACAAATCCGCTTGCAGTTGCCGCACCATGCGGGGATACGCCGTGCGCCAGCGCTGACAGAAAGCGCGCGTAGCGGCCGGGGCCAGCGCTCGCCCGCCGGCCGATGGCCTGAGCGTCGGCCTTGACTTGGTCGTAATCGCACTTCCGTACCTTCTCCAGGATGTTGCGCATCTTGTGCACCCAGCAGCGCTGGTGCAGCATCCGCGGATAAACCGCCTGGGTGGCCGCCGCCAAGCCCGCACAGCCATCGGTCACGATCAGCTGCAGGTCCTTACCCGCCAACTCGCGGCGATACAGATCCTGCAACAGCCCCTCACAGTCGGCTTGGCCCTCTCCTCGGGTGCGCAGAAAAGCCAGCAGTTGGCAGCTGCCATCGCGGCGTACGCCATAGGCCACCAGCATCTGCACCCGTTGCCGCCCGGCCGGTCGGCGCACCCGCAGGCTTACTCCATTCAGGAACAGGTAAGCCCATTCATCCTGCAGCTGCGCTTGATGAAACTGCCGCATCGCCTCATCCAGATCGCGAATCAGGTTGGAAACCGTCTGCGCGCTCACCGTCTCCTCGGTCAGCGTGGCCGCTACTCGCCCTACCTGGCGGGTCGAGATGCCGCGCAAAAACGCTTCGCGGATCAGCGGCGCCAGTTCCGGCGCCCGGCGCTGAAACTTGTCTAACCCGGAAGGCAGAAAGTTCTTCGCCCGGGTGCGCGCGATGCGCAACCGCGGGGTCCCGAAGCGGGTGACGAAATCGCGTTCATAGTAGCCGTTGCGGTAGTCGCGACGCGGCGTCGCACTGCGCTGGTACGCTCCCCGGCCACTGTACAGATCCCGCAATCGCTCTGACTCCGCCTCGAAAAGCTGCTGCCATGCCTGCTTCGTGCGATCGTACAAATCGCACGAAAAACTTTCTTTCATCTCCCGCAGGAAGTGTTGGAACCGTTCGGTGATCGGTGTAACCTTCGCCATGGGTGTAAGTCTCCTTTTGAGAATGGCTTTAGCCTGTGAGGCCAAGGCCAACTTACTTTACATCCTGCACGACGGGACCGAACACCTTGTGACCAGCACGCGGAATTTGCAGTCTGGATACCGGAATCGATTACGAGGACTGCGTTGAACTACTAAATTGTTAAGCGCTAAGTGCTACTTTCATCGCTTCCTCTTACGAATGAGAATGTCAAAGCTGACTACTCCATTCTCGTCACGTATAGCTTCGAAGGTGTATTCGCTGTTGATGTTGTATTCGAACTGAATGACCTGCTGCGCCGACCTCGTCAGGTTGGTGATGTAGGTAAGCGTCACGTTGTTCGAGACCTGCTGCTCGACCGTAATACGCGCGTTCGGATTGTTGTCGGGCCCGCCCACGGACGGATTGATCCGGATGGAGCTTACCCCGAACAACTTCGAGACGCGGTTGGAAACCGTCTGGTTGATCGCTTGCCCGAGTATGGCACCAGAGGCGCTCTCGGCGAACCCGGACTGCGGAGTCGTGTTCGTCGCGCTCTCCTGCTGCGTCCGCCCGAAGGCCAGCAGACCAACAATGTCCTCGCTGGAGAGCGGCGGGTCCGAGCGATAGGTGGTATTCAGGCGCTCCAGAGTGCCGTGCAACCCGATGGTGATGTCGTAATCGCGAACCCGGGTGGTGGCTTCCACATCCAATACCGGGTCGATGCGCACGGGGTCAGTGAAGGTAATGTCGCCGCGCTCCAGGTGATACTTTGCTCCCGCCAGCTTAATGTCGCCTTCGGCAATGTTGATGCGTCCCAGCAACACCGGCCGGGCCGCCGTGCCTCGCAGCCGCAGATCAACGTCGCCGGCCAGCTTGGCCAGCGCCGTCTGCACCGTCAACTCCGGTGTGGAGAGGATGCGAACGTCAAGATGCAAATTATTAAGCGGTGAGTTTACAACCGTCAGGTGCGCGGGTGAACTGGCCTGCGCGAGGGCCGAGGTCAGATCGGCGGAGGGGATCTGCGCGAAACGGGTGACAGTTACGTCTCCGCTTAGGGCCGAACTTTGCAGCGTGCCCACCAGGCGAAGCGATTCATCCGCAGTAACGCTAATCCCGGCATAGCGGAAGCGAATGTCGGTTCCGTTGGCTGTCAGGTTGAAGCCGACGGTCCGGCCGTAGGTGATAAAGCCGCCGAAGGTCACGAGTCCGCCACCAGTGCGCGCCGTCAGGTGCTCTACCTCAAGCCGGTCCCGATTAAAGACCAGGCTTCCGTTGATGTCGCCTAGTCCGGTCGGAAGGTCAATCATCGAGAGACCGGCACGTTCGATATCAATGCGCCCCGAGATCGCGGGTTGCGCCATCGAACCATTCACCGTGAGATCCAGATTCGAGATGCCGTACGAAGTCACCTCAGGGTCAAGAGTGTGCACCAGATTCAGATTGACGTGGCCATTGGCGCGCAGAGCCAGGCGACGGTCGGCCTTCAGGCTGGCGGTACCGGTTAAGGTGAAGTGCGAATCCCCGCTTACCAAGGTGCAGCGTTCGACCGACACTACTTCGTTGGCCATCACCAGTTCCACGGGCCCATCGCTAGTGATCGCGATCTTTTGCACTTCCACGGCAAACTGGTCGATGCTGAACCTGCCGTTCAGAAGCCTGGGCTGCTTCAGGGGCCCGGTAAGCTCCGCATGTCCCGCCAGCGACGCGTCGCGGGTGATGCGTTGGCGCACGTCCGCCGGCAGAAAAGGATTGATGTCGAGGCCGGAAAACTCCAGCTTGAGATCGGACGGCATGTCGCCACGCAGTTCAACCCCTCCATCGACTGCCAGGTGGGCCGCAGAGAAGTTCGATCGCGCCGTGAGCTGGAGATGACTTCCATGGGTCACGGCATCGGCCGTAACGCCGCCGAGACGGTCGCCGTTGAGCACGAGGTCGCTCACCTGCACGTGGGCATTGATCAGCGGCTGCTCAATGGTGCCCGCTCCCTTTGCGGTGAACCTCCCAACACCTGCCACTTGCAAGCGCGGCATCTGCAGTTCGGGAACATCGGCCAGATCGATGCTTTCGCCCGCCAGATCAAAGCGCACGGCCTTGTTGCTGAAGTTGTAGGCTGCCGAACCCGCAACTTTGCCCCGCATGGCCTGCATCTGGATGTCATCGAGTTGTGCTTCGTGATTGGCAAAGCCGAGGTTTGCGGTCAGCGATTTGACGGGGCGGCCGTAGGCTTGCGCTGCCGTCAATGAGAAACGTCCAGAACCGTGTGGACTCGCTTCCGTTCCGCCAGCCTGAAAGGTGAAATTCAAAGTACCGGTCACGGGATAATTCATCCCAGCGGCGCGCTGCAATTCCGCAATGTCGGCATGGCGAATGGTTGCCTGCACCTGGAACGGCAGGTTCTCGGTGAAACTTCCTTTCTCCAGCGTCGCCGAACCATCCACATTCAAGTGCGCGCTACCTTCTTGAATGATGCCGTGATGCACGGCCACGCCAGTCGACGAGTACTGCACGTCTCCGGAAAACTGGTCGATGTGGATGCGTCTGGGCTGCGGCGGTGGCGGCTGCGGAGCAGAGGCAAAGTGGAACAGAGATTTCTTTTTCGCAGGCGTCTGGGTTGCGGACGGCGCCGCTTTCTGCACACTCGGGGCATAGATGTAAGTGAAGTCAGATGCTTGCACGTGGCCGGCGATCTGCGGATCCTTCAGCCTGCCGGTGAGGGTTCCGTCGAAGGTTGCGCCGCCCGCGAGTTCCACGGGTGGCGGGGGGCTGCCCATGGCCGTCAGCAGCGGCTGGAACTCAGTCAGGCTGGTGGTATTCAGGACTACGTGCATAGCCGCAGAGGTCGACCCCAGAGTACCTGTCCCATTCACATGCGAGTGCGGCGTCGTCAACGTCAAAGTCGAGAAATCCATGACTTGCGCTTTAGGGTTGTAGCGGGCCCGTACCGTCGCAGTCACCGGCAACTGGTTGCCGGACGTTTCCGCGGGAGGTATGACATCGAGTGCCAAGTCGGCGCTAGCATTAGCTACAGATCCCGTCCACGCGAGGCTGATCGTTCCTCCGACGCTGCCGACCGGGTTAAGTTTCTCGTACGGCACTGCCCTGGTCGAAAACATTCGCGCCAGGTTTGCCAGCGACAAGGCACTTATACGCAAGCGCGCCGTGCCCTGCTGCGGACCAGGGCCCGAGATTGCCGGAAGCGTCGACGCTTGCACCCCTTTATTGGAGCTTGGCTTCGCACCACGCTTCCTGGCTTGAGTGGCCTGTCCGGTCCGCGGCGGTGCGGTATTGGTAGAACCCGAAAAGACATTTCTGATCTCGGCGTCGCCACTCACACCCCCACCCAATAAGCGTCCCGCGATTCGAGTGAGCGAAAAATCATCGTGCGCGAGAGAAAAATTAGCATTCACACCTGCGTCGGGCACTGAGACTCCGTTGTCCAGATAGGTGACGTTGCGCGCGGCGGCATACCCTCGCGTACTGATGCCATCGGCATTCGAATACGTACCCGACCCGTTGAGCGTCAGCCTGCCGCCACGAAGCTGATACAAGCGGGCGACCGACCCTAACTGTCCAACATCCAGCGCGCTGCTGTACTTGAACTCCAGTTTGGGGTCGTCGAAGTTAGACAGTTTCCCAGTCGCCTCCAGAGACGAGTTTTCTGACGTCAGCTTCAGCGACGCGATTTGCAGCCGGTTGGACCAGAGGCTGAACGCCACGTCGCCCTGAGCCGCAACATCGCGGAGCTCCTGGTACTTCACATCCATTTTGCCAGCCTGCACGGAGCCGTCATAGCGATGGCCAGAGCGATCGTAGGTCATGGCTGCGGCGACATCATCGGCAGCGAAATCAAGTGGCAGCGAGCGGTCGTTCACCAGCAACAAGCCGTTGTGCAGATCGAGCCGGGCGATTGCCAGATCGAACAGTTGCTGCACCGGTTTCGCGTTGCTTCGGACCTTCGGTTCCGGGGCGTTAGTCGTCCCATCGGCATTCACAATGAGGTGCACGACAGGACGGGCCAGGCTCAATTCCTTGAGGCTGATCCGCTTCTCCACGAAGGAGATGATGTGCAGGCGGACGTGAATACGGTCAGCATGCGCGTAGGGCCGCTGGTCGGCAGCTTCCAGGCCGTGGATGGTCAGATCGTCGGCATCGAACTCAAGCTTGGAAAGGTTCCATCGAAAAGCCTGTAACTCGACCCTGCCTCCGGTAGCGTCTTCCAGTGCGGCAATCGTCTTGCGCCGCACAAGATCCGCGAACCGCGGGCTTCGTACGTACCAAACCAGGACGATCACGGCCGCCAGCAACACTACCCCGATTGCGGCTTCAACCCACAAGCGAGTGTGCGAACGGCGGATTCTGGTTTCTTCGTTCATGCTCAGTTGGCGCCCGAGGCCCCGTCCTGGTCGGCCGCACGCACTCCCGGCGGGAATCGGTACGGTGCTGTGTATCTCCGCCTGCTGACGCAGGTTATGCAACCATGCGTCCAGTAGCTCATCCATGCGCTGCTGGACAAGCAGTTCACGAATGCTGGGTTCGGCTTCCTTCAACGTAACTATCGCGCTGCCCGCATTCTGCAAATCGGGCAGCAACTGATTCTTGTAATAGGCCTCGATTTCCTCGGGTTGAACGTGCACGTTGGGGCGCAGACGAACCTCGACGAAGTTCATCACCCGCACTTCGGTCCGCAGATGCTCTTTCAACGTGTCTGGGGTGAGTCCATAACTGGCAAGCGTCTTCTGCCAACTTCGATCGTCGGCTGCCGTTAGGAACCTGCGCCCGAAGTTTGGCGACATCTTTGTCGATCTCGTCTGGCGACGGCTGCAGGAACGTCTCGCCGCCCATCTGCGCCTCCAGCAACTGACGATCAATGAGGCGCTGCAAGGCCTTCACCCGATCGGCCTGGGTCACCTGAGCGATGGGCTTCTGCTGCATAAAGGCCTCGAAGCAGATCGCCTCTTCCCAATCGCTCTGAAACATGGGCTGGCGGTTCACGGTTGCAACTACTCCATCGATGACTTCGCCCGCCAGGGCCCAAGACGCAACTGTGAGCAGTAAGAACAATAAGCCAATCGTTAAATAGAAATGTCGTTTCATCAAAATGTTTGTCCAATACTGAAATAGAAGTTGATATGACGCAGCGTTTCCACCGTGTCCTTTCCTGTCTTTTCCTGGATCGGATAGCGCGTCGGATTGAAGTTATAGCCAACGTCGAAGCGGACCGGCCCGACCGGCGTCTTATAGCGTATCCCCATGCCGATGGCTTGCGGGTTGTAGCTGAAATTGCAGGCAGTCGCCTTGCTGCGGCGGCGGCGAGCACGCGGCGATCGAGGGCTGATGGATTCGCAACATCCCACTGATGATATGGTTCGCCGTGTCGAACACGTTACCCATATCGTGGAAGAAGACAAATCCCAGGTTATCGCCCACGTAAGGGCAACCCTACCGGAGGAGTGCGAATTTCCAGGTTGTTGACGAAGAGTCCCTGACCACCGATGGGATATCCGGTTACCAGGTCGCGAGGACCAGCCTGGTTGATGGAGAAGCCGCGCAGCGAATTGCTGCCGCCCGCGAAGAACAACTCGGGCAAAGGAACGGAGGTCGCTTCCGTCGGCAGCGGTGTCCCTGTCGGCGGCAGACTGAGGAAATTGTTGGTGCCGTAGGGATGCAAGATCCCAATCTGCGTATTCCGCGCGAACACCCATCGCTTCTTAAAAGTGTAGTAGGTCGAATTCTGGAGGAGCACCTTGCCAAAGTTTGCCTCCGAACCCAGCGCGCTGGTCGCCAGACCCAAATCGGCGATGTTATAGCTTCCTTTGTGCGAATCAATGGGATTGTCACGCGTGTCCCGCACATAGGTGAAACTCGGAATTGCCAGTAGAACCGGTTTCGAATACAGCGGAATCAGAGTGGGATCGATTACCAGGCTATTGGGATCGACGGACACGCGCTGATAACTCAATCGGTACAGCAGGGTCGTCGCCCGGCTGTATTTCTGCTCGGCCTGGAGTGTGCCGTCGAGCCGCTCCGAAGTGAATGTATTTACGTCGGCTGTATTGTCGTAGAAGGCGGTGACATTGAAGCGCCACTTCTCGCGATGAAACAGGCGCGGCGCGTCATAACCGATCAAAGCCCGGCGAGTTAGCAAGCCAACCCGTGCCCGCATGGTGAGCGTCTGGTCCCGTCCGAACATGTTGAGACGAGTGATTTCCAGTACTCCGTTCGGACTGACTCCGGTGCTGCCTTGCGGATTGTTGGTGGTGGGAATATTGCCGGTGGCGAACTCGATACCGCCGCCGTAGCGGAAGGTCCAGCGCTTGGCCTCCTGGAGGTTGAAGAGCACATCCTTGGAAGGCTCCTGGCCATCGGGATTTTGCACCGCCATGTCCACCTGGTTGAAGATGCCCAGATCGTAGAGCCGGCGTTGCGAATCCACCATCCGGACCTGACTCAACGGATCTCCGTCGCCGATGCGCATCTGGCGATCCACAATGTAAGGACGGGTGTACTCCCGGCCGCTCACCAGTACGCGATCGACGAAAACCTGTTCTCCTTCGGTGATGGTATACGCCACCTGCATGCGCTGCGGTTCGCCCGGCACCGGCGATGCGGCAGCCTCAAACTGCACATTGGGAAACCCGTGGTTGTAATAGAAATAGGTCACGGCGTCGCGATCGCTGGCGACGTTGGCTTCGCTGTAAGGCTGACCCTCCGTACAGCTCAGTAACCGGGTCAGCCGCTCCAGCGGAAAGCTGCGGTTTCCCAGCACTTGCAACGAATTCACCAGGGTCTGCGGACCTTCCTCGATCTTGATCACGACCGCCATCTGCCCCTCTTTGCCCTGGTAGTCGTCCTGGAGGTCGGCGGTGACCTTGACATCAAGAAACCCGTTTGCCTGGTAGAGGTTCTTGATTATCGCCAGGTCGTCGGCAAGCAGTCTCTGGCTGAAACGGCCATTCGACAGAGTGATGCTGGACGGCTGCAACGACATCCGCTCGCGGATCGTGTCGGTATCGAAGTACTTGTTGCCTTCGAGCCGCACGGCGGCGAGCTTGTAGCGCGCGCCGGGATCGATCTTATAAACGATGTTGAGGTGGTTTTTCTCAGGCGACAGGCTGCCGTTCCACGTCTACCGTGGCGTCGAAATAACCTTTCGTCTGCAGGTAGTCGCGCAGGTTGCGGCGTCCTTCGTTCAGCAGATCGTCATCGACGGAGTTCTCCTGGTAGACCGGAACCAGCTTCTTCATTTCCCGGTTGCTGATCTTCGCGCCTTCGGCGGTGATCGCCACCGTCGGTCCCTCTTCCACTTTGAATACATAGTCCAGACGGTTGGTGTCGGGATGGTAGTGACGATCGATAAGCGAGACCTGGGCCTCCAGATGGTTGTTCTTCTGATACTTCTCGCGTAGCCGCTCCAGGGCGCGCGTGACGTGCTCCTGCTTCACTTTGTCACCGGGCTTCAGCTTGGTAAGGCTGCGAATCTTGTCCGGCGGAATGCCGGTGTCACCTTCAATGGTGACCTCGCCCACGCGCGCCAGTTCTCCCGGAACCACGTGAAAATCTATGTCCATCTGCCGTGTGTCGTCGTGCGGTCTCAGGTCATAGGTGATGGCGGCTTTGTAGTAGCCGTTGTCGGCCATGCACCTTCAGCATGCGTTCGACCGAGCGATCCACCTTCTCCTGCGAGAACGTATCCCCGAGGTCGAGCTTGCTGGATTCCACCAACTGATGCGCCTTGGGATTCGTCTTGGTCGGCGTTCCGTCAACGTTGACGTCGCCATTGAAGTAGTTCTCCGTGGCGACAAAGACCAGCGACAATCCGTTCTGTCTGGCTGGGCTCGGCCTCAACCTGCAAGCTTCGACAAAGCGACCCGTGGCGTAGAGGGCCCGCAAACTAGCTCTGGATTTTGTCGCGGTCCAGCGGCTCACCCGCTTTCTGCGCCAGCAACTGGCGAAGCATCTCCGGGTTGGTGCCCTTAATACCGCGAAACTCGATGGCCCGAACGCTGACGCCCTGGTACTTGCCCAGTCCGCCAAGCGGTGGCGGAAGATTGGCCTGGGAGCGGTCGAGTCCGGGACTTTGACCTGCGGACAGGGGCCCCGTTTTGCGGCCACGCCAGAGGCGCGCTCAGCACCAGCAAGGCGCAGAACGAACGCAATTTTATGGAACGATGGCGTGATTGGCTCCGTCAAACTCTGACCTTCAGCACGTCCGCTGCCCGGAGGACCTCGTCTGACGGGACCAGTCCGGTGTGCCATCGCCGGCGAAGATATGCCCCCCAGTGCCGCACAACTGTGGCGACCTTTCTTCAACCCGGTCCTCACGGCGAAGTTAATGTCGAATCCCTATAATAAACAAGGAAGCCTTCCCCGGAGCAGGTGCAGTCGTTGGAATTCGCCGAGCGCTACTCCCGCCAAATCCTTTTTCAACCCATTGGAGTCCGAAGGACAGAAGAAGCTTTCGGCCGCGACGCGTTGCCATCGTGGGATGCGGCGCCACCGGTTCCGCCATCGCTTCCCTGCTCGCCCGCGGCCGGCGTGGGCACCCTGCGCATCATCGATCGCGATTACGTCGAGCCCAGCAATCTGCAACGGCAGGTGCTGTTCGACGAGGCCGACGCCGCCGAGTCGCTGCCCAAAGCCATCGCCGCAGCCCGTAAAATCAAGGCTTTCAACTCAGAGATTGTGGTCGAGCCGCACGCCGCGGACCTCACGCCCGGCAATGTGGAAGACTTGCTGGGCGAGGTTGACCTCATTCTCGACGGCACCGACAATTTCGAAACCCGCTACCTGATCAACGACTTCGCCGTCAGCGAAAAAATTGCCGTGGATCTACGCCGCCGCCGTGGCCAGCTACGCGGTGACCATGACCATCCTTCCCGGCGAGACGGCGTGCCTGGCCTGTGTCTTTCCTGATTCCCCCCGCGGCATGGTCGAGACCTGCGACACCTCGGGCATCCTGAATTCGGCCGTGAACTTTGTCGCCTCGATTGCCTCCACCGAAGCCATCAAGCTGCTGGTCGGCGCACGCGACAAGCTGCGGCGCACGCTTCTGTCCTATGACGTATGGACGAACGACTTCGCGGAGATCAAGACGGCCAAACCTCGCGCGGGTTGCCGGGCGTGCGACCAGCGTGATTTCGTGCATCTCGCCGGCGAAGGGCGGCCGCACATTACGCTCTGCGGACGGAATTCCGTCCAGATTCACGAGCGGCAGCGGCCCATTGACTTCGACGAACTCACTCGCCGCCTGACCCCTCATGGCACCGTGCGGCACAGCGAGTTCATTCTCAAGTTCTGGCGTGAGCCCTACGAGTTGACGCTGTTCCCCGACGGCCGTGCCATCATCAAAGGCACGACCGACACCGCCATCGCGCGCAGTTTGTATGCGCGGTACGTGGGATCGTGAGGCAGCATTCAGTACTCAGTACTCAGTACTCAGCATTCAGCCGTATTTCTCTCGAGTGCGAACTTCCGACAGGGTAAGTGAACTCGGATCGAGCGAGCGATTTTCGTCGAAGGTGAGATTAACTGTGGCGGCTGAATGCTGAGTACTGAGTCCTGAGTGCTGAATCCTGAGAACTGATTGCTTCCTGCTAGTTGCTAACTGCCGCTTCTGATATCTTTTCCATTCACGTCCCGAGGCCGATTGAATGTCCGCATCCCAAACGCTGGTCGATACCCGCCCACAGCCGAGCAAGTCGTACCGCTGGTTAGTGCTGATCTTCGTCAGCGTGGCCATGTTTGGTAACTACTACATTTACGACAGCATCAATCCGCTGGAGCGGATCTTCCTCCAGCAGTTGAATTACTCCGCTTCCATGTTCGGATGGCTCAATGCCAGCTACAGCGTGGCGGCAGTGGCGACGCTGTTGATCGGCGGCATCCTCATCGATCGCTTCGGGATCAAGAAGTCTCTGTTGTTCTTCTCGGTCCTCATTCTCTTGGGTGCTCTGCTGACGTCCCTTAAGGGCAACTTCTATCTCATGGTCGCAGGCCGCACCGTTGTTGGACTTGGTGCTGAATCGCAAATCGTGGCCGTCACGACTGCCTTGGCGCGCTGGTTCAAGGGCAAGGAACTCAGCTTCGCGTTCGGCATCAATCTCACGATCGCCCGAATCGCCTCCATCGCGGCGGACAACTCGCCGACTTGGGCCAAGTTCGCGTTCTTCCCCAATGGAGTCAACGCCCAGCCCAGTTGGCATCGCCCCCTGGTGCTGGCCGTGCTTGTCGGATCAACGGCCGTGATTGGAGCCTTGATTTACTGGGCACTCGAAACCTACGCCGAGACCCGCTACCACCTCGGAAAGTCGGGCGAACCTGACAAGTTGAGCTTCCGCGAAGGGCTGAAATTCAACCCGTCATACTGGTACGTGGTGGCTCTGTGCTTCACGTTCTACTCCGGAATCTTTCCGTTCCGTACGTTTGCCATCGACCTGTTCACAAGCAAATTCCTCTCCCAGATGGGCGCGGCCGCGACCTCGACCGCGGCCTTCGCTTCAGCCCAGCAACAGGCTGGCTGGCTGAATAGCTTGCTGCCTTTTTCCGCCATGATCGCTACACCCCTCTTCGGCCTGCTAGCCGACCGCATCGGTAAGCGCGCCACTCTCATGGTCGTGGGATCGTTTCTAATGATGCCCGTGTACCTGATGATCGCCTACAGCAGCATTTCCCTGCTGGTGCCGGTGTCGCTAATGGGAATTGCCTTCTCGCTCATTCCGGCGGTGATGTGGCCTTCCGTGGCCTACATCGTGGATGAGCGACGGCTGGGCACAGCCTACGCGCTGATGAGCCTTTTGCAGCAGATCGGCTTCTTTATCTTCAATCTCGCCATCGGGAAGGCCAATGACATAAGCCACGCCGGGCCCACCAATTTCCACGGCTATGCGCTGGGTATGTGGATTTTCTCTATCCTCGGCTTTCTGGCATTATTCTTCGCGCTCTTGTTGCGTCAGCGCGAGACTGGCCCGGATGCTCACGGACTAGAAACCATCACTACGCACTCGCACGCATGACATGGCCGGATCATTGGATTAGTGTGGGCAGTCTTGCGAGCAGGTGGTCATGCCCTGTTCGGCCCAGGAATACAGAATGCCGTCGTCAGACCGTCTTTAGCCGACCGCCAATCCCGCCATGGCCCAGACGCCCTTCATATCGCCCTTCGCCAATAGATCTCTGGCCGGTGGCGGCGGACTGCCGACGGGAAGCGATCCCGTCATCTGAAAATGCGGATCGTCGGTAAGCGACTGGAAGTCCGAACCAGAAAAGAGGCCCAGCGACTTTCCCACCTGCACCATGCGAGCGTAGTCGGGAGTCAATTGGTCGTGCACCCGATCCGTCCAGTTCGGTTGCCACGGATTCGAGCTTCTGACTCCCGGTATGCAATCCACGGCCAATCCGGCGTTGTGGTAGCTGAACCCCGGTTTGGCGTTGGTGACGATCGAACCGGGAGCTGTACGGCCTTGTGCATACAAGGCCGCCTGCTCTTGATAGGTACGCAACCCTTGCACCACGCGTATCTCAATTCCTTCTTGCAGCAAGGTTATGGCCATTTGACGAACTTTATCTGCCAGAACTGGATGCACCATCTGCAGTCTGGCTTCGGAATGTGGATCCATCGCTCTGCCTCCAGTGTCCCCGAACGATACACCTTCACTGGCATCTGAGCTAGAGCACTGATGTGCTACCTCGCGGCTACCCCATCCGTTTACAATGGGGATGACAGTCTCGCCCGAGCTGTACCGGCTCCCAACAGGAGCCGTCATAAATTCAGCCATCAACGAAAGGAATCATCATGGCCCGGCAACCCGGCATTTACGCCACCCTCGACACGAGCGAAGGAACCATCGTCTGCCGCCTCTTCGAGGAGGACGCACCCATCACCGTGAAGAACTTCATCGAACTCGCGGAAGGCTCGCGTGAATGGACCCACCCGCACACCAAGAGCAAGAGCAAAGCTCGCCTGTACGATGGCACCATCTTTCATCGAGTGATTCCCGACTTCATGGTCCAGGGTGGAGACCCCACCGGCACTGGCATGGGTGGTCCCGGCTATCAGTTTCAGGACGAGACCAAGGGCTCCCCGCACAAATTCGACAAGCCTGGCAAGCTGGCCATGGCCAACTCCGGTCCGGGCACCAACGGCTCGCAATTCTTCATCACCGTCGCCCCCACCCAATGGCTGACGGGTAATCACACCATCTTCGGCGAAGTCGTAGAGGGCCAGGACGTGGTGGACAAAATCACCATGCTCCCGCGCAACCGCCAGGACAAGCCCAACAAGGATGTGGTGCTGAACTCGGTAAAGATCGAGCTGGCGTAGAGTCAGTCGTGACAGGCCGCTCCGGCGCCCTGTATTTTCCCGCCCGCAAAACCTAATTGCCCTTCCCTCCGTTGTTGGCGTAAACTCCCCGTCAACATGTCGCTCGGACTTGCTTGTTTCGCCGTGTTGAGCTTCGACCTATCGGATTGGCTGAAGCTGCTAGGCATTGCAGGCACTATGGTCGCGCTGTACCTTGTCGCCAAGAGGCTGGGCGACGGAGGTAAGGCAGTCCCTGCTCCGATGGACACGCCGGCTTCAACGCAGCTCTCTTCTGGCCACGAGGATTTGGCTGAGCCTCAAGCAAGTCAGGAAAGCGAGAAGGAAGACGATTCAGACGAGTCTGCATACCAGGAACAGCCAACTAAAGCGGAAGAAGACCAGCCACGAAATATCCAGATTCGCGACTGGGACTTTGCCGAATTCGAAATCGAGGCTGGTCCGCCAAACCGCGACAACTTTGCCGACGAGCTGTCTGTGAACCTGTTCGACAAGTCGACGGGCCATGCCTGGAACCAGATTTACTTCGTCGCGACTCCTGCGGGCTTGGAGACCATGCTGCGCAAAAACAAGTCAAGCTTCATGTTTGTTCCCCAAACCATCGTGATGAATCGGTACAACGTCAATCAGTTGCGAAAAGCTGTTCTCGATGACTTGGAAGCCGTGGAAGAAGAGCGCGGCGACGTTCCTTCCCAACCAAGAACTGACTAAATGTTCACATCTTGTTGACAACCTGGAAAAGCTGCACGAGTAATCTCCCTGGATAGAGCGCCACGGGCGGATGGGGATTCAGCAAACGCGTCTGTCGGGGCAATTCGGACGTGTCTGTTGTCCGTCCGCTCAGGGTTATGGTGGGGGGTGATAGTCCCCAGTCCGTTACACCGGCTGGGGACCTTTTCTTGGGCTGGTCAACGATGATGGTGATGCGCAGCAATTCTTCACTTCATTTTCCTTAGCGGAGCCCGGCCGAAAAATTACTCCAAATCAGGAGCTCTGAAGGAGCGCGCCATGCTTCGCAGCTCTTGAATCCGGCCGTACGAATGCGACATCCATGTACTGCTGACGGGTGTACATTGTTTTTCCAGAAAGGGAATACAAATGACGCCACAGCTTACTCGGCTGAGAACGGATGATCGCGACTTACTTCCCCCGTTACCCTTCGAGAGTTGGAAGGACACTTTCGACACCTTGCACATGAGGGCGCAGATGGTGGGCAAGGTTCGCTTGAAACTTTGCCCACTCGTAAATCACTGGTGGAACGTGACCTTCTATGTTACCGGCCGCGGCATGTCGACTTTGCTGATGCCATATCAAGACCGAGGCGTGGAAATACGGTTTGATTTCATAGCTCACAAGCTAATCATCGAAGCCTCGGACGGCAGGGCGCGAGTCCTTGACTTGAAGCCGCAGAGCGTTGCGGAGTTTTATCGAGGATTCATGGCGGCGCTTGCCGAACTCGGATTGGGTGTAAAGATCTGGACCACGCCGGTCGAGATACCCGACCCTATTCCGTTCGAACGGGACCGCACGCACGTCTCCTATGACGCCGAGGCAGTTCATCGATTTTGGATTATCCTCACGTGGGTGGACGAGGTGTTCAAGGAATTCAGAGCGCGTTTTATCGGCAAAGTCAGCCCGGTGCACTTCTGGTGGGGAAGCTTCGATCATGCGGTAACGCGCTTCTCCGGAAGAGTCGCTCCCGAGCGGCCTGGCGCGGATCGCATCACTCGCGAAGCCTATTCTCACGAAGTCAGCAGTGCTGGCTTCTGGCCCGGCGGAGGCGACATTAAGGGTCCTGCCTTCTACTCCTATGCAGCGCCTGAACCCGCC
This sequence comes from uncultured Acidobacteriaceae bacterium, assembly GCA_963794545.1. GTDB lineage: Bacteria > Acidobacteriota > Terriglobia > Terriglobales > Acidobacteriaceae > Bog-257. The sequence goes on along the minus strand of CAWCEH010000002.1, from coordinate 633,040 downwards.
GGTTTTGCGGAGCAGCGTGTCGGACCAGCCGCGGCTTTCTACCACCCGCAGATGAAAGAGTTCCTGTTGCTCTATGACGACGTACGCGCGGCAGCCTCGCCGAAAGCCGCGCTGATGGAGTTTTTGCAAACTACCTACGACGCCGCTGCGACCATGGCACAATGGGACCGTAAAGCATTGGAGCGTTGAGGCGAAAGCGAAGAGACCACATGCCAGAAACCTGCAGCCATCTCGATCAGATCAAGGTCACCCACACCAAGAAACATGTTTGCGAAGATTGCATCAAGATTGGGGACACATGGGTACATCTGAGGATGTGCCTGGAATGTGGACATGTGGGGTGCTGTGATTCCTCAAAGAACAAACATGCCACCAAGCATTTTCATGCGGCCCGGCATCCTGTGATGCGTTCTATCGAACCCGGAGAAGCTTGGGTGTGGTGTTATGTGGACCAGATTATGGCCGGGGAAATTCCGGATTGAGGACTCATGCCGATCATCCCCAGCGATGCTCAACTCATGCTTTGCAACCGGTGCTTCGGATTTACAGTAACCGCTGGATCCTGAATGCTGCGCTGCCCCTCCTGCAACTAGCGCCCTACTCCTTTCGCCGCCCGCAGTTGCGTGGTGGCACGGCTGACCATGCCTCTGTGAAGTATCCCGTGGAGGTCGCGCTGTCCTTCTGAACAGACTCAGCGCTTACCTGTCACTAACGTGGCGGTCGCCGCTGGGGAAACCGCTTGTCCCCTAAATGCAAACTCCTGCGCACTAGTCACTCGTCAGGTCAGTATCATATGGTGAATCTTGCTGTCAATCGGCTGTGCTATCAATAAGCTAGATTTGACAAGACCTTGCCAAATACTTGGCATTCCGATTGCTACTTCCTTACAAACGAGTCATCTTCGTTGAGACTTCTGTGTACGCGTGTGCGGACACAATGAGTTGATGGCTCGGATTCTCAACCATAACCGAAAGCTTTCTCGAAAGGATGGGAACCAATGCGATTGGCCAAACTCACGACTCTGATTGCCCTGAGTGCGTTGTTGCTGATCAGCCTGCCGGCATTTGCGGACAGCTGGACCGTTATCCCAAATCCCACCGGCAGCTACACCTCCGGCACCACTAACTACGGCGGCGGAGACGGGTCTGGAAACTTCATCACCTCCCTAGGGCCCTTCAGCTTCAGCAATCCCCAGTCGGAAAACAACGTGCCTAACTCTTGGGCTACTTGGAATTGCCCTCCGTTTACCGAGAGCTGCACGCCCAACGTGCTTTGGAATGAAGGGTTTAGCACATTAACCATCACAACCAGCGACCAACAAAACATTCTTGGATTCGAGCTCGAGCCCGATCAGTTCCAGCAGGAGGACGTCATGGCGACCTTTCACGCCAGCGACGGGGCCAGTTTTACGCTCGATCTGATGCCGAACGGCTCCGCTGGTGCGTTGCTATACGCTGTGCAAGACAACACTCCCGGATCCTTTATTACTAGCGTCGACATCGTGGATAACGCGGGAGACGATTTCGCGATCGCGCAACTGCGTTCGGGTCTGGTCGGCACCACGCCTGAGCCCGGCAGCATCCTGCTGTTCGGTTCCGGCATCCTCGGCCTGGCTGGCGTGCTGCGCCGCAAGATGAACCTCTAGGTCCTACCCTCCTCCGCGGTTTAGTGTTAGTTACCATAGCCGGAGCGATAACGCTCCGGCTTTCTTATGGGTGCGCCCGGCAGGGCGCACTTACTTGGAAGTGAAAGTCCTCTACACACCCGGCAAGGGGAAGTGTTAGCTGAACGGCAAGGGTGTCCGTCGTGAGGCGGAATCTGGAGGAAGCCGTAGGCAAAGCGCTGGCCTGACGAACAGGAAGCGGATAGAGGCGGCATGGTGGGGTGAGCGGGCCCATAGACGCAAAGCCCAGTACTTGCACGGAACGCCGTGACGTAGATCCGACAGGTATAAGCGTGAAGGTGAGTGCGTCATACCCGGGGAGATCTGATGATCTGCCATGTGCTACCGGCATCGAGAGGTGTTGGGAAGGATCATCAGAAGTCGGCCGAGGCCATAGTAGTTGCGCGCAAGCGGAACGAAGGGCCGAACCTGTCAGGAGCGGATAGAGGACCATCTCTCTGACTGGTTGGACAGAAGCCTCGCAAGAGGGCTTGTCATGGAGGTAGGGGCCGGAAGTCCCGACGGCTATGACAAGTGTCCTTAAGACCAGCAGGCGAATGGTCAACGAGACGAAGCTCACTCCGGAAACGGAAGACCGGAACCGCCCGTTGCGGAACCGCACGGCGGGTGGTGTGGGAGGACGGCGGGGGTAACCCCGCCTCCTACCCGATCGTGCCAGGCTTTGTGGACAACTCGGAGCTGAAACCGTCTGTCCAACCCGGAGCCGCAGTGTCGTGGCGCAGGTGGACGAGCACACATTGCCCGGCCGGAGACGAGAGTGGGAACCTGACCCATTTGCGGGCAAACCTTATGTAACATTCGCCCATACCGCCCGGGCAGCTCTACGCCATGCTGCTGGAAGAAACGGATATCGAAGCTGCCCCTCGAAGCTACGCCCGCACACTCCAGAAGATTGCCGGCGCGCCGCCGGTACTCGACCTCGCACAATCGGAATCGGATCGGATGGACACACGGCAGCCGAGCACATCTCGCGCGTCCGTCGTGGTCTGGATATTCGAGTGCCGCAGCAATTCCTGTTGCACGTTGATGTCCGTACCGTTGGCTCGGAGCAGAGTCGAATATCCGTGGCGAAGATAGTACCAGCCAACCTGTTTGCTGATTCCGGCCCGCTTAGCGGCGGACTGTACGACTCGCTTTAGGATAGAGTCCAGCCAAACTGGTTGACTTCCGTTCGTGAGTTCGCTGGCGAATACCCAATCCGAGTCTGTAAGTATGCAGTTCTCCCGCGCCAGTATTCCAACGCAGTTACGAGCTGAGAAGCCAAAGGCACAGGCTTTTGTCTCGCCAGCGTCGTGACAACGGTCCGGAACTGACGAGCCGGCATTTTCTGGCCTGGTTTCTGGAACGCCAGACCGAGTGACTCTGTTGGTGCATATTCAGCCTGGCAAGCCAATGCAGAACGCGCAGATGGAGCTTCCCCCCGGGAAACTACGAGAGGAATGTCTGCGAGTGAGTTGGTTTCAGAACTTGTTTGACGCTCGGAGAAAGATCGGGGGGGCGCGGGGACTACAACGAGCAGAGGCACCACAGCAGTCTAGGGCTATCGTACACCATGCGAATTCGCAGCGTGGACGGCGAACACGAGCTATACAAAAGACGCAGACTACGTCCGCTGGGATAACGCCGCTGGCGTTTCCCATTCCCCACATCTCCGGCTACTAGAATGGGGTGAAGTTGTAGGGTTGTATTAACAGGCGTGCGGAAGCTGGGGGCAGGTCAGCGCTGAGGTCAGTGAACGGAGGGCTGGGAATAGGATATTCCGAAGTTCGGGGTAGGGGGATTGAAAGAGCGGGAAAGCCAGCGAGGGAGAGAAATAGCGTTGACGGAAGTTAATGAGAGGTAAAAAAACAAGACCCTAATTCGACGCAAGCGGACTTAGTGAGTACCCCGTCACGGTGCGCGATTGGCTTCGCGTGAGTACGAAATATCAATAAATTGTTTCGTCGAGAATTCTTGCTAAATACTCGCCATAGCCACTGTTGCGCATCGGTTTCGCCAGCGAGACGAGTTGATCTGCAGTGATGTAACCCAACCTGTAGGCGATCTCTTCCGGGCAGGCGACTTTAAGTCCCTGACGTTTCTCGATGGTTTGGACAAAGAATGATGCGTCCAGGAGGGAATCATTAGTTCCGGTGTCAAGCCACGCGTTGCCTCGGCCCATGATCTTAACGTTCAGCGCTCCTGCTTCGAGATACAGACGGTTTAAGTCGGTAATCTCCAGTTCACCTCGAGAGGAGGGCTTCAGAGACTCAGCACGCGATACCACCTCAGAGTCATAGAAGTAGAGCCCCGTAACGGCATACCGCGACTTCGGCTGCTTAGGCTTTTCTTCAATGCTGATCGCACGGTTATTCCCGTCAAACTCCACGACTCCGTAGCGTTCCGGGTCGTTCACCGGATACGCAAACACCGTGGCGCCCTTCTCGTCAGCTGCAACCGTACGCAGTGATTTGACCAGTTCATGACCGTAGAAGACGTTGTCGCCAAGGATAAGGGCGCTCGGACCTCCCTGGAGAAATGACTTGCCGATCAGGAATGCCTGTGCCAGCCCTTCTGGCTTGGGCTGCACCGCGTACTGCAACGAGAGCCCCCACTGGAGTCCGTCGCCCAGCAGTTGTTCATAATGGGGGGTATCTCGGGGCGTCGAGATGATGAGGATTTCGCGAATACCCGCCAGCATCAGAGTGCTCAGCGGATAGTAAATCATGGGCTTGTCGTAAATTGGCAACAGCTGTTTGGAGACGATACAAGTCGCTGGGTAAAGACGGGTGCCGGCACCTCCCGCCAAAATGATGCCTCTGCGCGTGCTTGATTCCACATGGAGTCCCGACTACTACAGGTCTTGAAGCATACTGAGCGTCGATCCAGCTCATGTAGCCACCACTGGACACTTCCCTCACCCAGTCTTGTTGAGCCAGATACCAGTGTACCGTCTTACTGATACCCGTAGCAAAGGTCTGCAAAGGTTTCCAGCCCAATTCACGCTCGATCTTGTGCGCGTCAATTGCATACCGGTGGTCCTGCCCGGGCCTGTCCTTGACCAACGTGATCTGCTCGGCATAGGGTTGCCCAGTTCCCAGCCTTCAAAAGTGGAAGGTAACGGCTGCGGCAAAAGCCAGCGCCAGTGGTCACACGAACCACGGTTCTTGTGCCACCCATGCGACCCTTCGCCGTCAGGCATTGCCTTACAGGCGGCTATATCACCATCACTTCGATCTCCGCCCCTAGCGGCGGGACCTCCTGAGCAAGAATCAACTTTTGCTTCGTTCTGTCCCTGACGGTGCCACGTGCGCCGTTCGATCATATCTTTTTCCCAACCGGGACCCTAGAGCGCTGAGCCATATATGTAGATGCTCCAAGATAATGTCACCCCGTAACTGCAACGAGACTTTGTCACCCTGTAAGGATGGTGACCTTGAGTCAGAAAGAGTTCCAACGGGTGAAAGTGATTGAGAATGCAGCGGGCGGGAGGCTGAGCGTACGCGAAGCCTCCCGCCTGCTGCAACTGAGTGAACGGCAGGTGCAGCGGCTGAAACGCCGCTATCGGCCCGATTCTGTCAGCTGGGTACAGCACGGCAATCGCGGACGCTCCATGCCTTGGGCGGTTTCTGTTCCCCAGCAGCAGTTGATCTTGAGCTTGGCCCGCGGCAAGTATCAGGGCTTCAACGATTCCCACCTCACCGAAAAACTTCGCGCCGAGGAGAACCTCTCGGTCAGCCGCGAGACCGTGCGCCGCCTCTTGCGGGCCGCCCAACTGGCCTCTCCGCAGAAGCGCCGAGCGCGCCAATATCGCGCCCGCCGACCGCCCCGTCCCCGTCTCGGCATGATGGCGCTCACCGATGCCAGTCGTCATGACTGGCTCGAGGGCCGCGGCCCCCAACTCACCCTCATCGGCTTTCAGGATGACGCCACCAGCCAGATCCTGGCCGCCCACTTCCAACTCGAAGCCGAAAATACCCTCGGCTATCTCCGCGCTCTCCGCTCCATGATCGCCACGCACGGCGTCCCTCTCAGCCTCTACCGCGACCGCCACAGCATCTTCCAGCGCAACGATGCCCACTGGAGCGTGGCCGAACAACTCGCCGGAAAACAATTTCCCACCCAACTGGGACGCGCCTTGGAGGAACTCGGCATTCAGCAGATTCCCGCCTACTCGCCCCAAGCTAAGGGCCGCATCGAGCGCGCCTGGCGCACCTGCCAGGACCGCCTGGTCAGCGAACTCCGCCTCGCCCGCGCCACCACGTTACAGCAAGCCAACGCCGTGCTCGATCGCTTCTGCGCCGACTACAACCAGCGCTTCGCTCGCCCCGCCGCCGAGGCCACGCGCGACTTTCGCTCCCTGCCCCGGCGCTTCGATCTCGCCCGCTGCCTCAGCTTGCACTACCAGCGCGTCGTCGCCGCCGACCACACCGTCACCTTAGGCGCCTACTCCATCGCCCTGCCAGCCTTGCCCGGCCATCGCGGCTATGCCGGAGAAACCGTCGAACTCTCCCACCAACTCGATGGCTCCCTGCGCATCTATCGCGGCCACCTTCTGCTGTGGGCCCAGCCGCTGCCGCTGCAAGAATACTCGGAGCGCCGCCCGGCCCCACGCACCACGGCGCACAAACCTAAACCCAAGATGCCCCGCATCTATAACCTCTCCGGCCGCCCGGCTCTAGCGGCCGTTACTTAAACGATAAGGGGGTGACAGAGTTTCGTTGCAGTTAATACGACATGTTCTCGTTGCAACTACAGAGCGCTGAGCCATATGAATGGATCGGAACAACAAGATCACCTACCGAGTCGGATTGCGCACCAACATGACATGGGTTCTGCCAGAGGACACTGCCGATGATGTTATCTACCTGCTCACTTACGCGGGCAGATATTCCTCCAATTGTGTGACGGGAGCTTTGCACTTTACCGCCATCACGAACGTCGCACCGGCTTCCTCACTCTCGACCCGCACGATCTCGCCCTCACCCATCAGATGAATAGGACGGACCGCCTTCTCTCCGTGAACACTCAATATGAAAGACACGGCTGTGTTCTGGGGAATCATACGGACGCTTCTGACCAAGAGGCCGCCAACGCTGACATTCTTGCTAACGGCCTCGATCTCGGCGGGAAGCGAGTTGGACCGCACCTTCATACGTACCGGAAATTCCAGGTTGAATCGACGGTATTTTCGTCCCTTCCAATCCGATAACCGTAGCGCTGATTCGAGTAGCTCCATAAGTAGTTGGGTTCTTGGATCTTGGCAAGTATACTTGAACATCCTGCCAATTCTGTCCGCGTCTCTGCGCGGTTCCCCAAGACAGAAATCAAGATGTTTCTCTCGCGCACCGGGATGTCGCCACGAAACCTGCCCGTGGTTCTTGACAGGGCACTACGAGCGGGCAAAATGCTAGCGTCTCACATTTGAAGAGCCTCACACTTATTGACCTTTGCATAATATAGTTACAGCGGGAACAGTTCCGCTTGTTGCCAGAAGGCGCAGACCAGGGTAGGCCGACGGCGCATCCGACGCAGCGCTTGGCGTGCGGAATCGCTCAACTGTCCAAAGGTGGTGGGGCAGAAGTTAGGTAATTCGTGCTGCTTCCAGTGTGACCACAGATACTCGACCGGGTTCAGTTCGGGAGCGTAGCCGGGAAGATACTCCAGCCACAAACGTCCTCGCTGTTGCTGTACGAACTGCCATACCGCACGGCTACGGTGACCGGGCAGCCCGTCCCAAACGATCAGCAGCTTGCCAGGAATGTGGCGCAGCAGATGGGAGAGGAACTCGATCTGCGGGCTACGGATCGCTCCCGGAAACAGGCGGAAGTAAAAGTTCCACCAGGTCACCCCCGCGATTGCCGACAAGGTCTTCCAGTTGAAGTGGTATTGCAGCACCGGCGTCTGTCCGCGTGGGGCCCAGGTACGGCAGCGGTGGGGGCGCTCGCTCAGCCCGCTCTCGTCGATGAAGACGATCGTGCGGCCTTCGTTTTTGGCCTTTTTTTTAACTCCGGCCAGCGCTTTTGCTTCCACCGTCGGATCTTGTCTTCGTCCCGCTCCAAGGCGCGGCCCGTGGGACGCTGACAACTCCATCCCAACTGCCGCAGGATGCGCCAAGCCTGCGAGGGATGGTAGGCAACCCCACATTCCTGCTCGATCAGATGGGCCACACGGTTGGTGGTCCACAAACTGGTCTCGTAGCCCAGAACTTCCGGACCGCGTTGGAGTGCCTGCTCGATCTTGCGGAGATCTTCCGTGCGCAAGCGTGGCTTACGGCCAGCACGGCCCGCCTTCTTCAGTCCGGCGCGGCCTTTCTCCCGTAACTCGGCCGCCCACTGACTCACCGACTGGCGGTGGGCTCCCACCCGCCGGGCCACTTCTGACTGACTGTAGCCCTTCTCCAGCAGCCGCGCGGCCTGCATCCGCCGCCGCTCCAAGGCCTCGAAATCTCTGCGAACTCCCGCCGGATTTCCCATGCCCACAACATAGCATGCAACTAAGGAAATGTCACTATATTATTCAGTACTCAATAGGGACACTCTGATTAAGTCGGGTTCTTTGAAGGGGACGGCCTTCAGGCCGTCCGCAGGCGCCTGATATTAGACCGGGCTTTTAGCCCCTGAGGGACCGCCGACTGACTTAATCAGAACTTCCTTAGGGGAGATGATCAGCCCGAATCAGCCATAGCGCATCGTCGAGGATGCCCTCTGTCTCCAATAACTTTCACGCCTGAGATCATGGTACGCGCCGAACTCAATCAAGATATCGCTGCCTCGGGCTGAATTATGCAGGCCCTGCGAGTACCAACAGGCGAGGACCGCCACATGGCAAGTTTCACGGGGACGGAATCGTTGCTTTTGCTACGTGGGACGGTTTGCTAACCGTGCCGCGCGCACTGACGGTGACGGCTTCATAATCGTACGTCTGCCCGGCTTTCACGGAATGATCGACGCAGTGGGTGCCTGGTATGGGCTCTAGGTTGATTTTTTCGTACTCTTTACCTGGCTCGCGACGATATATGTTGTATCCCCTGATCGCGCCTGCGGGAGCATTGCTCGCCGAAACGCTTGCATCCCATGAAAGCCTCACGCTATGCGCCTTGGATGATGAGGCTGTGCTTGCATCGGAACCTCCTGTGGTTCCGCTTGGGCTGGTTGTTTGGACAGACGCGAGAGTCTTCGACCCGCCGTGGCAGTCTTGGCTATCTTGTTCGTCACTGCCATGCGACACGATTCCCGCCACCAGAATAGCGACTCCCAAACAAGCATGAAGTAGTTTCATCACTTTACTACCGCACTTGATCTCGACTGTCTCCGTAGCGCACGAAACCAGGATGTGTTCACCGTGGTCGGATGTTCAACGCCTCGATCAGGAAATTGGGGATAGACTTCTCCACCTCTAGACGATAGACCAGCGCGGTTTGATGGGCAAAGGTTCCGAGACCAGGCGGTCAACCCCTTGTGTCACCGCCTAAAGCCTATATCACGGGCATAGATTTCCCTTTTCGTCTCAAGAGCCAATCAGCGCTTGGTCCCCTGCACCGACGGCCATGGAAGCGACTTTCTTGAGTGCCGGTCTGGCCCTCTTGCCCTCTGCCCAGTTCACGAGCCAGATAAGGACAAACAAGCTTCCCAGAGATAACAGAAAGAATAGGATCCCTCCTTGGTGGTGCAGACGGCCATTCAGAAACCCCCGATCTACATATACGCCAAGCACCGACAGGATGAAAATTCGCAGTCCGTTCTTGGCAATGGAGAGCGGAATAGCGGCCAGTGCGATAAGGGCTTTCCCCCAAATTGAACGAAGCAATAAGTGAGCCATCACCATGCTAGTGACTACCAACATCAGGCTTGAGCGAATACTACTGCACTCCTTGGCAACCTCTAGCGTCAGCCCAGAAATGGCCACCACTACGCCGTCCTGGCTAACAGGTATGCCGGCTATCGTGAAAAGAAGCCGGGCAGCAGACGCAGAGCCTTGCTGCAGGAAGTACACAATGTGGCTCAATGCGATGCTTGGAATAGGGACTAACCAAAGTAAAAAGCACAGCGGAAAAATGCATGCCTGGAAAATGCGGCCACCAAAGCAAAAGACAAACGACCCAATCCACCAAGTGACAACCGCAAACATTTCCACGGACAGGCAGAGGTCGGCCGTAATGACCGCCGCTCTTCCACACTCGAGCCCCGCGACACCGGCCAGAACAGCCAATACCAACAGAGTCGAACCAGCACGGAAACTCGGCCTAGGCCTCCACACTCGCCTGTTCCGCTCAGTGGCGACCAAGACCACGCTAATGGGAAGTATCAACAGTATGTGTGTGTAAGCGTCATCTCGCAGACTCAATGCGACTGTCGCCGCCATGATGCGCCACCCCACAACAAGGGAGGCCGCGGACAAAACAACAAACATGCGGTAGGGGGCCGACCGCGTCATTGCAAAATGTTCGCTTCGAGTATTGCGTGTCCGCCGTTATGTCCGTCTACCACACGCAGCTGGGCATCCACTTCGTACTCGAGGTGATCCCCGGCTACCCTGGCAAAAGCGAGCACGGCGCGTTCCGTCTCTGGACCTTCGATCCTCCATTGTCTGGCATCATGCACTACACGCATCTTGCTTCGCGCTCGCCACCATTGGTCAACTTCTCCCGGCAGCGCGAACCATAATTGCTCTCGGGAACGAAGCTGTCCCAGGAAACTCAACAAATCCCCATAAACGTCGCGAGCTCTCTTCTCCATGACATAGTCCGGATGGACCAGGAAGCTAACTAAGCCATTCTTTTTCAAGATTGCTTCTGTCTGAGCTTTCCACAGATCCAAGGAGTAATCACGGAGCAGATGAAACAGAGTGTAATCTTGGGTGGTTGTTGAAGGAATCTCCAGGATGTCGCCGACAAAGTAGGGCATTACGGTGCAACAGCCGCCCCGTTGGGGATCGAGATGTCCCACATTCGGGACTGACATGTCAAATGAAAAGTCCAGTGCATCATACCAATTGAGATTTCTGTATAGTACGGCAGCCCGAAATCCCCTGGCGCCGTAGCTATGCCCATATTGGTTGATCTTCTCTACGCGACGCAAGAATTGTTTCCTATCACGGTAAAGCTGGCCGTCATGGTTCAGATCCTGAATGTTTACCTCGAATCCCCTGCTGCGGATTTCTTGAAGAAGCGCGGTGGAGACTTTATAAGGGCCTTCTGGCACCAGCTGGAATGATGACTTGATGCCGAGAGACTCATCCATATTCATTAGCGCGCCGCACCGCTTGTACCCACTCTCGGTTTCTACATCGTGGGTCATCACAATGCAGCTCCGCGCGCCCTTGGGCCAGAACCAGACGAACGGCAAGCGGTCGATACCTTGGGCTTTCATGGAGAGCAACAGCAATTCTTCACTTAGGTCTTCGACGGTCGTGTCAACTGGCCAACACGGAAAGCTGATCTTTTGCCATCCGCTCAAATAAACTCGCTGAATGTGCTTGCGAACGTTGAGATGCAGTAAAGGCCGGACAAAATAATACAAGTCTCTTAGCGAACGTCGCCACCGACTCAAGTCACTGCAGAGAAAGTGTTTCGCATAATACTCGAGGCGCAGGCTATCGATAACCTCCGGCGGATTAAAGGGCAGAAAAACACTCGCGCCCTGGGTCGTCACATCTTGAGAAACGTCATAGAGTAAAGAACGAGCGTGGGCCGCCCGATAACCCGACCCGGACCGACCATAGCAGATCGTATCCTGCCCAAACCGAAAGTAACCTGCGTCGAAGGACAAAGGGCCCGTCAAGTTGAAGTCCAGCAAGGCATCTGGGCAACAGTAGCGATCAATCAATACAGTGGTCATGGGGCTCCGAACTTCCACACTCTTACCACATCCGGCGTCCCAAGTCACGTATGCCGCTCCCAGTGCCATATTCTTTACAGATGAGGGGAATCTAGCCCTGGCTGAGTAACAGAAAGCCAATGTGCGGAATAAGCAACCCGTCACCGCTCGTGGCCGGCATCAGGTTGTAATCCGTTCCGCAGATTTCCCGCCGCTACCATTTCGCCTGTGATGGGCGCCTGTTCGGCGCCATGATTTCGGCCCATGTCCACGTATTCAAAGTCGGCCGAGCGCGCTACCTCGGGATCAAGCAGATTCCGGCCGTCAATGATCACGGGAACTTCCATAAGTTCATGCAGGCGTGCCAAATCCAAATCCCGATACTCCAGCCACGGAGTGAGGATGAGGAGGGCGTGGGCGCCGTGGGCGGCTTCGTAAGGCGAGGAACAGTATTCCAGGCGACCGGCGTGAGGCGGCATCTCCCCTCGGCTACCTTCCATGGCCTGTGGATCGTGCAGTCGAAGGCGGGCGCCTTCCTCGAGCAGGGCTTTGACGATGCGCAGCGCTGGAGACTCGCGAATGTCGTCGGTTCCACCTTTAAAGGCCAAGCCAAGCACGCCCATCTGCTTGCCTTGCAAGACCCACACAGCTTGCCGGACTTTCTTCACAAAGGCCTCGACGCGCCGCAGGTTAATGTTTTCCACTTCCTTGAGCAGCCCGCACTCGACCCCGTGCTCACGCCCCAAATGCATGAACGCGCGAAGGTCCTTGGGAAAACAATAGCCTCCGAAACCGATGCCTGCATTCAGAAACTCAGTTCCGATACGAGGATCGAGTCCCATCCCCAGCGCCACCTGGCTGACGTCGGCGCCAACCGCTTCACATATATCGGCCACCATGTTGATGAACGAGATTTTGGTCGAAAGAAATGCGTTTGCAGCGTGCTTGGTCAACTCCGCCGTGCTGATGTTTGTAAACAAGATCTGGCACCCGAGTGGGTGATACAGCTGCTCCAACAAAGTGCGAGCTCTCTCCGATTCGACTCCCACGACAACGCGCTCGGGATGGAAGATGTTCTCGACGGCTTTTCCCTCCTGCAGGAACTCAGGATTCGAAGCTACGTCAAACTCTGCGTACAACCTGCCCGGCGCATCAAGCTTCGCAAAGCGAGCCACGGTCTTCTTAATCCATTGGGCCGTAATCGCCGGTACAGTGCTCTTCTCCACGATCAACTTATATCCGTTTAGGTTGCGCGCAATGATGCGAGCGATGGCTTCCACTTGGCTCAGGTCTGCCTCGCCCGTGTCTTTCTGGGGAGTGCCGACGCAGACAAACAGGATCGTGGCAGCGCGCACCGCCTCCTCCACGCAGTGGGAAAGCGTTAGTCGTCCACCGCCCAGCCCGCGGGCGAGCAAATCGTCCAGGCCGGGCTCGTAGAACGGCGCCTTCCCAGACCGGATTATTTCTACCTTGGAGACGTCGTCGTCGGCGCCGATCACCTCCCAACCCAGCTCGGCGAACCCAAGGGCCGTGGGCAAACCGACATGCCCAAGACCTATCACCGCAAGGCGTGGTTTTTCCTTACTAGGATTGTCGCTCAATTCAACCTCCATAGTTTCTAGAATTGCTCATGGTGTCAACCGCGGACCAAGAGTGGCCCTAGCTGATGTAGGAAAACCTGGTCGGGTACTTCGCGAAACAGCATTGTGGGTAAAGTGTCCCATTGCTGAATCCATCAGCGCGGGGAAGGTGTGGGGCGAGAAACACTAAGGTCAAATGAAACCTTCGTAGGAAAACCGCCGTTCTGATGGTTGAGGCCTGTCCATCCTAGGTTGCGTGGGGAGCGCTCATTGATTTTCGTGCCGCACCGAGGCCGGGCCAGTAAAACGAAGTGAGGAAACGGACGTTGCTGAAACTGAAGTTCCGGCGCCTCCCTAAGGCAACAGGCCGTAGATAATGAATTGCGTCTGTCCAGCAACAAAGACCTTGCCGTTCGCAACCACGGGAATCATAAACTTTGCGGCGAGGTCAAAGGTGTCCCGGCTCCCCGCCATACTGCTATTGTAAAGCTCATTGTGTAGATTGGTCGCATCGTAGGCAAAGAGTACGCCCGGAGCACCGGTGTCATTATTAGGGTCCGTGCCATTATTTTGTACGGCCCAGATTATTCCGTTGGCGCCGCCGTTGGCAGAGATTGCAAAGGATCCTCCACGGATCGGGTAAATCTCTGGAGATTGCGAAGTCGGCGCCGTCGATAACAACCCATTACTCAACTGAAATGCTTTCAGGTAGTCGTTTACAGCTGCAAAGTAGACATATCCATTGAAGTACACCGGGGTACTAAAGTTGCCGATCTCTTGATCTCCGTGAGGCAATATACCAGGCAACGATTGGATGATCTGATTATCGTTATTGGCGTTGTAGTGCCCCATGTTATCCCGGTTGATCACATAAATCGTACCGCCCTTGCCGGCAGTGATCAGCTCGTGCGGATAGGGACCACTAGGTTGATCGACCAGCAGCACCGGACCGGCTGCTCCGAAATCGAGATTGTTCACGTCCATGTTTTGCTGGTCATAGGGAGTGAAGTAGTCAACTACGCTGCCGTTTGGAGCAAGCTTTTCGACTGTATCTCCGTAGTCGACACCTCCCGTATTGACATCGAAGGGTCCATTGCTGGTGGTGAAATAGATGTCCCCAGTCGCGTCGGTTGCCAAACCTCCTCCGCCTTGCCAGATGCCGCCTCCGTAGGCATTAGGGGTTACGTTGTAGACCATGACTCGCTGGAGGTTGGCTGCGTTATGTCCCAAGACCCAGCCGTGCCACGGATGAATATCGCCGTGCGATCCGAATCCGATATAAACCACGCCATTGCTCAGCAGAAGGCCAGGCCGCTGGCATTCGTGGAGAGGGTCGAAAGGCACGTTGCCCCCTGCGGATCCGTCGCCCGTTCCTGGCACGCTTCCGGAGAGGACGACTGGACCACCGAACTTCTCCGCACCGGTCGTGATGTCGAGAGCATGCAGACGTTGGAAGTAATTGGCGCCATTCTCTTTGGTATTGACGACAACGTACAGCGTACCGGTGGACTGATCGATGACAGGTGTACCGGTTATGCCAACTTCGACCGGGATATCGCCGCATTCTCCTGTGTCGCCACAGGGGATCGTGGTAACGCCTGACCCGAGGAAACTGACGTGCCAAAGCGGAGTGGTGCTCAATCCGTCGGCGTCGAAGGCGTAGACGCTGTTGTGTTCAGTCGCGACAAATACAACGTTATGGTAACCCTTTCCGGGGATGCTCACACTGGCCACATAGAGCGGCGAGGCAAACGCAATCCCATCCAACGAATACGCGAAGAGCTTTCCGAACTGAGCCGGGTTTACGTTTGCGGCAGTCAGCACCGTCTCGTTGTTATTCTGACCGGTTCGCAGGTTATCGTTGTGATACGTGAATGTGCCAGGATAGTTACTGACGTATACGGTCGCGTTTGCCGGCGGCTGCTGGTTGGCCGTCGCCGTCACGGTGTGAGTGCCTATGCTGCCCGGGGGCGTGTATAGGCCGTTAGTGGTGACGGTACCTGAAGCAGGCGAGCCGCCAACCACGCCGTCCACTGACCAAGTCACGCTGCCGAAGCCTGAAGTCGCCGTGAACTGCTGGGTTTGGGTAAATGTCACGACAGCGGCCCGCGGACTAACAGAAAATCCGGCTGTAACTGTCAGGCTGGTAGAGCCGTTGATTAAGCCCACAGCTGCCTGGATCGTGGTGCTGCCGGGCGCGACACCTGTAGCCAAGCCGGTGCTGCTGATGGTCGCCACTGACGGGATGCTCGATGTCCAATTTGCCGAATTGGTCAGGTCTTGGTGACTGCCGTCACTGTAGGTTCCCGTCGCCGTGAATTGCTGCGGCGCTCCTACCGCGATCGAAGGATTCATCGGTGTTACCGCTATCGACGTCAATACCGGGCCCCCGGCGGAGTTCGCCCGGAAGGCAACCATCTGCATGATCCACGCTCCGGCTGACGACAGAGGGGCGGTGGCGCTATAGCTTCCCGCAGTCGTGACCTGTTGGTCTTCGGCAATATCCCCATCCGGCGACGTGAGCAAGCGACTGACGAAACCGCTGCCCGGACCGGTCGTTAAAGTCACCACGACATTCGCACTGAAAAGCAGATCAATTGGGTTGGTTGTGGTCGCAGAACCGCTGCTGCTAATGGTGCTGGTGCCTGTGTTGGCGGCCGTTACATCCAGCGGGCTATTCGGGTCCGCACCACTGTATTCAACGACGCGAACGTCAGGGTAGGCTGCGCCAGTTGAAAACGTCACGGTAACGGTATTGGTTCCAGCGGCAGCCGACACGATGTTTTTGGCATAATAGATGGACTGCGACAGCGTGCCGCTGATGATCGTAGGACCAACAGCCAGGGTATAAGCGTTACCCTTGGAGTCTGTAACTGAGCTGACACTGGCCGTGCTGTCGTTCCACCCCACGACAATCACATTCAGGTCGCCGGCAACTTGCGCGGCAGTGAAGGCCACATTCACTGCCGTCTGCGGTGCCTGCGGCGTTGCGTAATTGCCCTGTACGTAGCCGAGGCCGGGTTGCGTTGACGTAACCGTCAGCGTGATAGTGGCGGTTTGCGGTATTCCTCCGCCATTCCCGGTCACCGTGATGGGATAAGTTCCTACCGGCGTAGTTGATCCGACTGCAATCGTCATCGTCGAGGTGCCTGCACCCGGAGCAGGAATCGTGCTCGGGTTGAAGCTCACTGTCGTCCCCGTGGGCGCGCCCGCAGCCGACAGACTGATCGAATTGTTGAATCCACCGCTGACGGTAGTAGTGATCATCGAGGTTCCCTGATTGCCCTGCGCAACAGTGAGCGCGGTGGGGGAGGCTGAAAGTGTGAAGCTTCCAGCCGCAGTCGTCCCGCTGGCGACGTTTGAGTATGGACCGAGGCTGCCCGCCGAATCCATCGCTCGTACTCGGTAGTTGTAAGCAGTTCCCGCCGTCAGCCCGGTGTCATCATAAGTGGTACCAAGCGACGTGCCGATCTGCGCAAAGTTACTGCAATTTGCGCCCTGGCAACGCTCAACCAGGTACTCACCGATCACACCATTGGTCTCGGTCGACGCCACCCAAGAGAGATCAATTTCTGTGGGGGGCACGGTCGTCGCCACCAGATTCCCGGGTAGAGACGGAATCGTAGCGGGTATCGTGATGAAAACGACAGCAGAGTAAGGCCCTAGAGTACCGGCTGTGTCTTGGGCGCGAACCCTATAGCTATAGCTTGTCGACGCTGTCAAGCTCGAGTCGCTGTAGTTTGTGGTGGTCGTAGTGCCAATTTGGACAAAGTTACCACAACCCGTACCTTGGCAGCGTTCTACTAAGTACTGGGCAATCGTTCCGCCGCTCTCCGTCGATGCGGTCCATGTCAGTGTCGTTTGGTTCGGATTGTTGTTTGCTGCCACAACTGCGGACTGCCAGGTCTGCGGACTGTTGAGCGTAAACGTTGCATTATAGACACCCGGAACTGCCGCTGTGCCGCTCTCTGCGTCGAGGAAGTTCGAAGACGCACCCGGTTGCTGCGTAAACCCTGGGCCAGAAGTGAAAACCGCCCCCGCAGATACCTTTACCCACCCCATGAGCAGATCGTTCGCCGTGCTCGTGGTTATGTTGGGACTGACAACGTTCACGGTCTGGGTTCCGTTGTCGCTGCCAATCAAGGACACGGCGTCAACTGGCGAAGAGATGTTCGAACCCTTTACGACGAAGATCGACATTACCAGGGACTCCGGTGCGGAAAGGGTCATGGTTACGGTCTGCCCCGAACCAACTATGGGATTCGAGACATACCAAATCTGCGTCCGCAGATCAAATCCCACACTGGTGTTCGTAGGTCCGGCTATCGTGACCCAAGTGTTGCCAAAGTTATCGCTAGGTGTAAACGTGACGCCCGCATGGGAAGAGGCTAACAGCACGATCGAGTCCCCGCCTGTGCTGTCAAACGGCGCAGTCGTGTGCACCGTTAGGAATGTCGAATTGATGTAGCTTTGGACGGCATCCACGATTGGCGCTGGGCCACCGTCGATGACGACGACATTTGTCGGAGCCGTAGGGATTCCCGTTTGCGTGACCGTCAATGAGACAGTCGCGCTTTGCTGGATACCCCCGCCATTCCCAGTCACCGTGATGGGATACGTTCCGACTGGCGTGCTCGACCCTACCGTAATCGTCATGGTCGAGCTGCCCGCGCCCGGGGTCGGAATCGGGTTTGGGTTGAAGCTTACCGTCGTCCCCGTCGGAACTCCCGTGGCCGACAGACTGATCGAACTGCTGAATCCACCGATAATGGTGGTGGTGATCGTAGACGTCCCAAGATTGCCTTGAGCGACACTGAGAGACGCGGGCGAGGCGGAAATGGTGAAATTGGGTGCTGCCGTCACGGTCAGTGTGACAGTCGTGCTTTGCTGGATACCCCCACCATTGCCGGTCACCGTGATGGGATAAGTCCCCGTCGGGGTGTTTAACCCTACCGTAATGGTCATGGTCGAGCTGCCCGCACCCGGGGCCGGTATCGTGCTCGGGTTGAAGCTCACCGTCGTCCCCGTCGGAACTCCCGTTGCCGACAGACTGATCGAGCTACTGAAGCCACCGCTGACAGTGGTGGTGATCGTAGACGTCCCAAGATTGCCTTGAGCAACACTCAGAGACGCGGGCGAGGCCGAAATGGTGAAATTGGGCGCTGCGATCACGGTCAGTGTGACGGTAGCGGTTCGCTGGAGCCCGCCGCCATTGCCAGTCACCGTGATGGGATACGTTCCCACCGGCGTGCTGGCCCCCACCGTAATGGTCATGGTTGAGCTGCCCGCACCCGGAGCCGGAATCGTGCTCGGGTTGAAGCTCACCGTCGTCCCCGTCGGAACTCCTGTGGCCGACAGACTGATCGAGCTACTGAAGCCACCGCTGACGGTGGTCGTGATCGTAGACGTCCCCGGGCTGCCTTGAGCGATGGTGAGCGAAGACGGCGAGGCCGAAATCGTGAAATTGGGCGGTGTAGTCACGGTTAGCGAGACAGCCGTGCTGTGCTGGATACCCCCGCCGTTGCCGGTCACCGTGATGGGATATGTTCCTACCGGCGTACTCGCTCCCACCGTAATGGTCATGGTCGAGCTGCCCGCACCCGGCGCAGGAATCGTACTCGGGTTGAAGCTTACCGTCGTGCCCGTCGGAACTCCCGTGGCCGACAAACCGATCGGACTGCTGAAGCCACCGATAATGGTGGTGGTGATCGTAGACGTCCCCAGATTGCCTTGAGCGATGGTGAGCGAAGACGGCGAGGCCGAAATCGTGAAATTGGGCGGTGTAGTCACGGTTAGCGAGACAGTCGTGCTCTGCTGAATACCCCCGCCATTGCCGGTCACCGTGATGGGATAAGTTCCTACCGGCGTACTCGCTCCCACCGTGATGGTCATGGTTGAGCTGCCCGCACCCGGAGCTGGTATCGTGCTCGGGTTGAAGCTCACCGTCGTCCCCGTCGGAACTCCCGTGGCCGACAAACTGATCGAACTGCTGAATCCACCGATAATGGTGGTGGTGATCGTAGACGTCCCCAGATTGCCTTGAGCGATGGTGAGCGAAGACGGCGAGGCCGAAATCGCGAAATTTGGCCCTGTGCGGAACGCCACCATCTGCATGATCCACCGGCCAGACGGAACGATTGGTGCGGTCGCGCTATAGCTGCCTGTGGCCGTGACCATTCGGTCTTCCGCGATGTCGGCATCCGGTGACGTAAGCAAGCGCTTGGTGAAGCCGCTGCCTGCGCCGGTAGTTGTCGTGTAAACCATGTTTGCGCCAAAGATAAGATCTGTCGCATTTGTCGTCGTCGCCGATCCACTGCTGCTGGAGGTGCTGCTGCCGGAATTTGCAGCTGTCACATCCACCGGGGTAGCCGGGTCCGCCCCGCTGTATTCAAGGATGCGAATGTCGGGATAAGCCGCCGCAGTCGAGAAGGTCACAGTAACGATGTTGGAGCCAGCGGCTGCCGATGCGATGTTCTTGGCGTAATAGATGGACTGCGACAGAAAACCGCTAACGACTGTAGGACCGACGGCACGCGTGTACACATTGCCCTTTGAATCTCGAACGGAACTGACCGTAGCCGTGCTGTCGTTCCATCCCACGACAACAACGTTCAGGTCTCCAGCAACTTGTGCGGCAGTGAACGTGACATTCACCGTCGTCTGAGACGATTGGGGCGTAGCGTAATTGCCCTGAACATAGCTGATGGTAGATGCGGCCAGCCCTGTAATCGGATGCAGCCCGAAAGCGAGTGCCATTGTGGCTAGCAGTACAAGGCGCACCGCCCTGCCATATCCAAGCCCGTCGCGCAGCCTGAGTTCTTTCATTATCCACCCCACCTTTTTCATCTCAAACTCCACCTTAGAATTCACTGTTGGAGAAATCTTTACGCCCACGTCATAAGGAAGGAAATCCGCAGCCATAGCTCGCCGCTATAGGTAGTTCATGCTTGTTTCAGTTACCAGGGGGATCTACCAGACTAGGCATCGCCTTAAGCGCGTCACTGACCGCACAGACAGTAATGCGCTAGAAGAACCAAACACACGGAAGATAACTAATACGATTTCTTCATTGCTCTGATGCTGATGTCCGTAACCTCGGCGGTAGGCGAAACCATGAGTGCCTGAACGACCACTGAAGCAACATCCTCTGGCTGCAGAAGCATTTCCGGGTGATAGGTCTTCCCCTCTTCCCGAAACAGAGCTTCCTGCATCGGGGTCGCAGTGCGGCCGAGATACACCGAGAGCACTCGAATTCCTTTCGGATTCAACTCTTCCCGCAGACTGTCGGCTATCGCTCGCAAGGCGTGTTTTGTGGCGGCATATTGACCTGCTTCGGGCCGTTTTGCATCTAGTCCCGCGCTGGAGTTGACAAAAACGATCTGCCCACGTGACGTCGTCAACAGCGGCAGCAGGCGCTTCGTTAGCAGGTAAGGCGCGCGAACGTTAGTGGCATATTGAAGGTTGAGGTCCTCGATACGGGCTGTTTCTATCCGATCTTGGTGAATGATTCCAGCGCAGTGGATGAGAATGTCGAGCCTGCCGGCGTCTGTCAGGTGTCGAACTAGCGGCTCAAGGCTTTCGCCGGACGTCAAGTCGATCTGGAAAGCCGTTATGCTTGAAAATGGTTGGACCGCGGCCACCGTTTCCGCCAGCGCTGTCGGGTTTCTTCCAACGGCACATATCTGCGCTCCCTGGCGTGACAACGCGATAGCAACGGCCCGGCCGACCCCACTACTGGCACCGGTGACCACAGCTACGCGTCCGGACAAGGGTTCTTGGGTTCGGTCGCGATGCACCCAGCCCCTCCTGCAGCCCTCAGCTTAGCATCGCCGCGTAAGCCGGAGCGTTGGCTTCAGAGGCTTGGCAACGTTCAGCCTGCCTCCAGAGAATCAAACCTGTCACAGGCATCCTGCTAAGCCGAAACCAAACACTTCTCTTTTACCGATGAAGGACGTAGCAAGTCCCGAAGGAGATCAAGGTAGAGTGATTTCTGTCCTGTGGCGAACAAGAGCACTCCAAAGAATGTAACGAGAAGAACGGTACATTCTAGTATGAGTCGGGGCAGAGGAAGCAACAATTGGCCACAAGATAAGCGTACTCCGAAGGCCAGACCTCCTGCCACAATGCTTGATGCCAACGGCCGGCTCACAGCCAGCAGGATGTCCCGGAAGGAAATCACAGTGCCGTGTACACACCACGCAATAAGCGGCAAGAGGCACAGCGTCAAAACCGCCGAGTAGGCAAATGCAACACCCTTGGGTCCATAAGGCAATCCCAAAAGGTAACCCCCAATCATGCAGGGCGCGATCACCAGAGCGGCTTTCAAGTTTCGTCCGACTAGTCCGATCGAAGTAAGTAGCCACGATAAAGGGTTGGCGATCGCAAAGACCAGGATCGTCGGGGCTAACAAGCGAAAAATAGCGGCCGCATCTTTCCACTTTGGTCCCAGGAGAACGAAAACCATATCATCAGCAAAAAGAGCGCAGGCAATCGTGGCAGGGATGGTCAATGCCAGGACCAGAGAGTAACCCTTCAAGAAATAGTTCTTGAGTCGACCGGGATCGTCTTGCAGTCGCGACAGCGCCGAAAACGCTACCTCGCCAACCGTTGAGTTCAGGTTCGCTGTTGGAATATTAACCAGTTGGTAGGCCCTTCCGTAGATACCGATTGCGTCCACTCCCCAGAAGCGACCTAACAGGACTTTCTCAAAGTTACTGGCAACATAAACTACGAGGCCATTCAAAGTGATTGTGCCGCCAAAACGCATCATGGAACGAATTTCAACCCGCCTGTGTGGCATACCCGGTATCCAGTGTGTGGTCAGCCACAAGCCAATAGTGCTGCTGAGTGGAAGAGCGACTGTCATTATTACGAGTGCCCAATATCCGTAGCCGGCCTTGGCCCCGAGAATGGCAATTGCGGTACCCACAATCAAGGAAACGACGCTAATCACCGCTAAAGCAGTAAAACGCATTTGACGTTGGAGAAGTGCTGAGTGTTGCACTCCTGCCGCGTTGAAAAGGAATCCAGCCGCCAAGACAGTGGTCACTCCAACCAGCCGAGGCTCGTGGTAGAAGCTCGCGATTGCTGGTGCCATTGCTGCGGCCAGCAGTCCGAGTAGTGCGCCAACAAGGATGTTGATCCAGAATAATGTTGAAGTCTGCTCGTCCGTAACGGTCGTGCGTTGAACCGTGGCAGACGAAAGTCCGAAATCTCGGAACAGCTCTAAGACCCCAGTAAAAGCAGTGACCATACCTACTAGTCCGAAGTCTTTCGGTCCTAGTAGCCGGGCTAATACCATCAGAGAGCCTAGGCGGAGCAGGAGACTCGCCGCTTGGGCGCACATCCTTGCGAATCCGCCACGAATTGTTTTTTCCTTCAGATCCTTCATTCCGTTTTGAGGCTCCCGAGCGGGTCTCAGCCGCTTCCCCTGTCGTTGGTGCTTGTCTCTTCAATTCACAGGACTAGCTTATGGCAGTAGAAAGCCTCGGCATGACCGCTGGCAGCGTTGCATTCCATTCCCCGCAACCGCAGGAGAGAAAGAAAAGTACGCTCCTCAAACCAGCGCTTGGTATGCTGTGACTGGAATGCATCCATGATGTACTGGATCTTTTTCTGGTACAGATCAGCTTCGAGTGGCACGAACACGTTAGGCTGTCCCAGGTCGCCGTCGTACTTGGGAATCTCGTACTCCAGAATCATGTGGTTCCTAAAAGTATTCCAGGTCAACTCTGATATCAACCTATGATCTTGGTGTGCATCTTTCCGCGAGGAACAGAAGATCAGGTCCGGAGAGACCGTCTGCTTCAACTCTTCGAAGACTGCTTTCACTTCCGCTCCGACAAAAGGCATGAATCCATCGGGAAAGGTCTTCAGCAGAGGCCCTTTCACCGCCGTGGGACCGCCGAACAACATTGCTCCACGTCGCGCCTCAGCTTCCCGAACCCCGATTGCGCTGAACACTATCCAGTGAAACACAGTACCTGGATGCTGCTCAGTCAGCCGGAGAATAGTGCCACCACATCCAATTTCGATATCGTCGGAATGGGCCCCCAAGCACAGAACGGTCAATGGCCCGGTGGCTTCTCTCTTCAGACTCAGCTGTATCATAAGGCGGCCGACACCAGTTCCGAGGCACTTGAATTCCGGATTCCTACGTGGTTCCAGACTTTCCAGGGCGCAGTGCTCAGGTTTAGCTCCTCCAAGTGTTGCTTGTCCTTGAAGGTATCCATACACTGCCAGAACCCGGAGTACTTGTAAGCCAACAAGGCTCGCTCCTCAATCAACCGCTGGAACGTTTCCCGCACCAGTTCATCGCCGGGTCGAATGTAGCGTAAGGCCTCATTCCTCATGATGAAAAATCCGCCGTTGATCCAGATGTCGCTGCGAGTCAGGGGACAAACGTCCGTCACCAGACCCTCAGGTCCAGCGCTGACGATGTCAAAGCTGGCCGTAGGTTGCACCAGCAAGAGGGACGCAATCGCATTACTCTGCCGAAACTTCTCCAGCATGATGGGAAGAGGGAGATCACTGAGTCCGTCTCCGTAGTTCGCTAGGAACATTTCCTCGCCCTGCAGGTGAGACTCTACCGCCTTCAGTCGCTCGCCAATCGTGGCATTGGCTCCTGTCTCCACGAAGGTGATCGTCCAGTCGTCGATATCGCGGTTCATGAATTGGATCTTCTTCCCACCCTGCGACCAGACAAAGTCGTTGGAAGCGGCCTCGTCATAGTGCAGAAAGTAGTCCTTAATGCAGTTGCCCTTGTAGCCAAGGCAGAGGACAAAGTCCTTGTGGCCGAAGTGCGCATAGTACTTCATGACATGCCACAGAACCGGCCGCGAACCGATCGTCACCATCGGCTTCGGCACGTCATCGGCGTATCCCCTTAGCCGCATACCGGCGCCACCGCAAAATAGAACTACTTTCATTCGCTTACCTCCGCTCCATTCAAATCAGTAAACAGCCACCTCGGGAATCGGCACGACAAAGCGGCCTCCCCATTGCCGAATGAACTGTAACTGCCTCATGATTTCGTCCTTCAGGTTCCAAGGTAGGATAAGGACATAATCGGGTTTCGTATCGCGGATTCGGTCAGGGTGATAGATCGGAATGTGAGTGCCGGGCAAGAACCGGCCCTGCTTATACGGGCTCCGATCCACCGTGTAGTCGATCAAGTCCTTACCAATACCGCAGTAGTGCAGTAGGGTAGCGCTCTTGCCTGGTGCTCCATAACCCGCCACCGACCTGCCTTCCCTGGCAGCTGTGAGCAGGAAGTCCACCAGCGCTACCTTTGTCGCTTTCACCTGCTCCCTGAAATTCCTGTAGCCTTCCATTGATCCCAGCCCGGCTTTCTCTTCCTCTTCGATCAGCTCGCCGACGCTGGGCTCAATTGCCCGCGTCTGGTCCTCTGCGTGGCAGGCATAGACGCGGAGGGAGCCACCGTGCGACGCCAGCTCTTCAACGTCAAACACCTTTAGGCCGTGGGCCTTCAGGATGCGGGTAGCGGTGAGCATGGAGAAATACGAAAAGTGCTCGTGGTATATCGTGTCGAACTCGTTGCGTTCGATGAGCCGCAACAGGTGGGGGAACTCCAGCGTGAGGATTCCTTCGGACTTCAGTAAGATCTTGAGTCCTTCAACGAAGTCGTTCAGGTTCGGGACCTGTGCGAGAACGTTGTTGCCGGCGATGAGGTCGGCGGAGCGGCCTTGTGTCGCTAGCTCCCTCGCCAATTGCGCGCCGAAGAACCGTACCAGCGTAGGAACGCCCTTCTCGACTGCCACCTTGGCAACGTTCGCCGCAGGCTCGATACCCAAGACAGGCACGTTTCGCTTGACGAAGTACTGCAACAAGTAACCGTCGTTGCTGGCCACCTCAACTACAAAGCTCTTCCCGTCCAGGGCGAACCGCTTCAACATCTTGTCGCAGTAATTCTCGCAGTGCTTTAGCCACGAATCGGAATAAGAAGAGAAATAAGGGTAATCGCTAAAGATATTCTCCTCACTCTCGTACTCTTCCAATTGCACCAGGAAGCACTGTGAGCAGACATAGGTATTTAGCGGGTAGTAGACCTCCCCATGGTTGAGGTCTGCAGCCGATGGATATGTCTCGCAAAGTGGAGACATCCCCAGATCCACAAACGTTTGCCGTAGGCCCGCACCACAGAAACGGCACGAAGGCATAGCGGTTTGTTGCTGGATATCCACGGGTAAAGTCATCGTATTCATGCTTTTGCACTCTTTCGGAATATGAGATCAAGCAACGACTGTGGTCGCGGCTCGCTGTCGGCTAAAGCGCAGGGAGGTGTCCGCCAGTCCAGCGTTTAAAAGGCGCTGGATGTGGCTGATTCGGATATAGCGGCCACACGCCACGTCCTCGCGGGTGAGCCCGGCCGTACGAAAGGCATCGTAGAGCTCCTGCGCGCCTTGGCGGGCGGTCCATTGCGGGCGAAAACCAGGGAGCAGCCGGCGGACCTTGTCGCAGTTGATACGATAACAACGCTTGTCTGGACCACCATCGGGAGCATATTCGACGTGGGAGCCAGGAACGGTCTCGGCTACGATGGCAGCTAATTCACTGATACGATAGTTTTCTTCTGTCCTACCAACATTAAAGGTCTCGTTATGGATGGCGTCTTGCGATGCTTCCAGCGCGGTGAGAATGGCGGCGATTATGTCGCGAATGTGAACGATGGGACGCCACGGTGTGCCATCGCTCTTTATGTACACTCGGCCGGTTGTGTACGCCGATGCCACCAAGTCATTTAGGACTATGTCGAGTCGTAACCTAGGAGATACGCCATACGCGGTCGCATTCCGCAAATAGGTTGGGCTAAAATGCTCGTCTGCTAGCGGCGTGATGTCGCGCTCGACCAAAACCTTGGACTCGCCATACGGTGTCACCGGATTAAGCGGGGCTGTTTCGTCGTGGAACGCATCCCCCGCTGCGCCGTATGTGCTGCAAGACGAGGAAAACACAAATCGCTTCACCCCCGCTGCCTTCGCCAATTGGGCCAGACGTACGGAGGCCAGGTGATTGATGTCGTAGGTGAGGGTCGCATCGAGATTGCCCAACGGATCGTTCGACAGCGCGGCCAGATGCACCACCGCATCGAAGCCATCGAGGTCCGCCTTGGTCACGTCACGGATGTCTTTGCAGATCTCCGGAAACTCCAGTGCCTCTTTCCCGAAATCACAGCCCGCAAACAAGTCAGCGTCAAGCCCCACGACTTCATGACCGGCGGCACGGAACATCGGTCCCGCCACGGCGCCGATATAGCCTTTATGGCCTGTTAAAAGTATTCTCATGTATCTCCAGTTTGAAACGTGTTTAGATCGATCTTGGATGACGATGAAGAGACCCTGCTAGAAAGCTTGCAGGCTGCCCTCGCGGGCGGCTTCGCTGGGGTGTGTTCTTGTTCTACCTTCGTCCGGGACGGCTAACAACAGCCCGTTCTCACATAGCAGATTCGCAGCCTCGTTGATACTCGAGAACGAGATACCGGATCGTTCGGCGATATCGAGTAGAGAGTGCTCTCCGTCGGATAGGTTCAGTACCCAGAGGCGTGCATTTATCTCTGCCCCAATGGCATGGCCACCGGTGGAGCAGTAGAGGTTTCTCCGACCAAGCTGGGGTTCGCAATAAGGATTTAGGTTGCGGTACCGTCGATTGTTCTCCAGCACATCCACGATAGAAATGCACATGCGAAGCGATTTGGCAAGTTGTAGTGGCTGAATAAAATCGAGATTATCAGCCGAAGTGTGATACTCGGGAAAGGTTCCCCAAACACTTCGCATTAGGCACCCGACGGGAAGATCGAAGCCGGGAGAGCAGTATTGTCGCTCGTCATAGCCATATGGAGAGAATTCCAGAATCTCCGCGGACCCGCTCTCGTGTTTGAGGACATGGGCTGCGGCTCTGTCGATCTCGGCATTTCCCCGCCGACTCTTCTTGTAGTGGAAGCTGCCTGAGTCACCGAGGCACGTTAGCACCAGTCCGCCGCGGATGCGTCCAATCTTCTCCTTATTTCGGGCCAGCCAGGTGATGGCACCGATCGTTCCCGGAATGAATAGGAACCGGTACGAATACCGCAGGTCTCGTCCCACCAGAAACTTTGCCAGCGAGGTGGCAACAGTTACGCCGGATAGGTTGTCATTCGCCAAGGATGGGTGACAAGCATGACAGGAAATCAAGATCTCGTCACTTGTCTGCCCAGGAAGATAGCACTCACCGTATGTTAAGTGCCCGTCTGTGAGTGAGGAGTCGATGCATACTTCGTACTCCTCCCCATCGAGAGCCAGCATCTGATTATGGGAAAGACAAAATCCCCAGTCTTCCTTGTAGTATGACGTGCGGTAAGGGATCCAGTCGGGATGCTCGGGAATCGTTAACAGATGCGGCCTGAGCGCGCTCAGGGGCATGATCGCGTGCACCGGCACACTGTAGTTCATGACATGCAGGCTACACCTCTGAAAGTCTACAATCCGCTTCCCCATGGAATCAGCGATGTAGGCGTCCCGGATGTTCCACTCTTTAGGCACTGTCCAGTCGAAGACCTGTGTCCCCGTGGCCACCTCAAAGGTCTGCAACGGAATCCGATCCTGGATCATGGCCAGCGTCTGCCGGATGCCGTTCCCCGTGATGCTTCGGCAAATCGGGTAAAGATCAGCCGCAAAACGGTATAAGTCCTCCCCGATTGTCGCCGTATCGCTTTGGTCGAATTTCTTCTGCAGCTCCATCGTTTCACGCAAAGTTCGGGTAACTTCGGTCCCGCTCGGAAATCACTTCCACCATTTCGGGCCAAGCGATTCCGAATGCCGGGTCATCCCACCGCACTCCACGGGCCGACTCCGGATTATAAAATTCCGACATTTGATAGAAAATCTCGCTCTCGTCTTCCAGGGTAAGAAAGCCGTGCCCGCATCCTTCGGGCACGTAGACCATGTTCCGCTTTTCAGCCGTTAGCTCCACCGCTATCCACTCTTTAAACGTCGGCGAATCAAAGCGCAGGTCAATCACCACGTCGTAAATAGCACCTCGGGTACAGCGAACCACCTTGGCCTCAACATAGGGGTCCGCTTGGTAGTGCATGCCACGCAGCGTGCCCTTTCGCGTGTTGAATGAGATGCTGCATTGCACCAGCCGCGGATTCAGACCGCTCTTCTTAAACTCTTCATGGCACCACGTACGGGCGAAAAAGCCTCGCTCGTCGGCCCTCGGCTCAAGGTCGATCTCGAAAGTTGACACCAACTTCGTCTTACGAAATATCATACGAATGGCCGGTTCCCTCTAGCGGAAGCAGTTACAGCCCGTCACTTTGAGCGGACTTTGTATGCGCTGGTGCGTACACCATCGGTTCAGGGCCTCTTCTTGCAGATGAAGAAGTACTCCACTGCAAATCGCCGGCTTATGAAAGGGATATTGAGATTGATGGGCTTCTGGAGCGCCCTCATGACCCGCCCACGAGGCTCATCATGGCGCCAGCGGTGAGACGTCGGAAAGTACTGCTCGATACGAAAGAATTGCTCCAGGTTGTGCCGAAACTCGGAAAATGACTGGATGTTGTTATATGGCCAGTAAATGTTCCTATTTCGATGATCAAAATTTACGTACGTAACAAGAAACGTTCCACCATCATTTAAGACCTGCCTGATCTCTGCGAACTTCTTCTGCTGGCAGGTACCTATATATTCAAAGACGCCCTGGGCAACAACGATGTCAAACCGTTTATCGCCGAACCGGATTGGACTCTCAACAAAATCGGCTTCAGTCAAGTTTGGAGCCGGGTTGTGTATCACGATATCAATACCGTAATAGTGGATATTATCATCAAGCAACTGCATGAGCGTTGCGGGCCCGCAGCCGACATCCAAAAGGTCGCAGTTTTTGCCGCGGGCGACCCTGTTTACTATGCGAGCAGATTTCTCAAGTCGATAATGAGGTTTGACATAATTCAGACTCTCGTTAACCCAAAAATCCTTTTTGTAATATGTGTCAGTTGCTTGCGCCATGACGCACCTTTCCCGGGCTCGCCCAGCCCTCCAACACTATGTTTCTCGTTCCCCAGTTCCTGATCAATCGAATTAGCCGCTTCAACCACGATTTATGGTCGGGCAAACAACTGGAATCCCGGCACGGAACATCCGGGTTCCACCTCGTATGTGTATCATTGCCGCTGAACCAGCGCGGCCTGGCAAATGCTATCATCGTCATTTTCCCCGAATAGGAGTATTCCACCTTGGGCGGGACCTCTACGAGCATGCCAGGGCAGACATCGTACCTGCGATTATCTATAGTGAAATACCCATATCCGGAGAGGATATAGTATGTACGGGTGATCTTCTTGCTTACCATGAAGGTATCGTGGCCCATCTCGGACTCAATGTAATAGACATCTAGATCATTCTGGCGAAGTGGTCCGAAACTGTATCCCTGCAGGCCCGCTACGGCAAAAGAAGTTGACTTTGGAAGTGTATATGTATAGGACATAGGTGTTTTGGCTGCCCTCACAATAGGACACTGCTGTTCGGGTTATGTCGCATCTCCGTGGCAGGCTGTGCCGGCGGCTGCCTGTCAGGACATATATCACTGAAGATAATGCCGTACTGTTCGTCCAGCGCATCCTGGCAGGCACCGACTTTTCCCCTGATCATCTGCTTTACGCAACCGGCGTTCTGCTGGAGCTGGCAGAATTGTTCGATCAATGTATCCGCACTCAAGCCATTGATGTCCTGGCAGTATTCCGCTAGTCCCATCTGGCCCATAAGGGAAGAACATTTATGATGGAATGAAATGGCGATCACGGGTCTGTTGAGAAGCAGCGATAAGAGGACATTGTGAAAGCGGGTCGCTACTACGAAGTCCGTCGCTGCGAGTTGTGACAAGAGGTCCTCGACAGATTCGACGGGCTCATCGATAATTCGCGCCTCGTCGTGCGTCACTGACCGCTTCAGCAAAGATCTGAACTCTCGCGTTACGCGCGTGTCCACCAGGTCTCCAATCAGTAATCGGACGTTGTATTCGTGGGCCAGCAGCCACTTCACGAACTCTACGAGACTCTCTAGATAGGCTGAATAAATGGCGCTGGTCGGCCTCTCGACGCTGTACTTACCGGCGTACTCCATCAGCCCGAGGCCGACAACCGGTCTACCCGCATTGGTGTCGTGGCTACCTGGTGTCGCAGGCAAGCTGAAGGCCAAATCCGGGTAGACGGGGTCATGACCGGCCCGGAAACCGATGCCCTTAAGGTATTGCAGGGTAGACGCATCCCGGTAGGAGCGAAAGTCTGCCAGGGAGAGCGCAGCCTTGACAAAAAGTCTGCCGATACGACTGTAGAGGGGCCCGGCGCCCACGCTTACAAAGAGAAGCTTGCACCCGCACAATTTCGCGGTAACTGACCAACGGAACATGTCATACGGGCCCCAGTAGAAAAGAGTATAAGCATCCGTCAGCAACCCTGTTCCGGCAACGACGAGCGCGTCTGTACCACGCAGCGTCTTAAGGCTCTTCAGCCATCGACGAAGCTCCATCGGTACACCGATAAGTTTTCGCCCCAGCTTGGCCAGCGGATTGTGGAGCACCAAAGGCTTAACTGCGATATCTCTGTTGGGAACTGCGTTGATGCCGTAGGTCATTGCGACGGTGTCTGGAGCGCTGCAGATGCAACTAAATTCGGCGTCTGGCAGCAAACGGCGAAGGTTATAAAGCGCTGCCAGCAGGGTGCTCTCGTTGCCAAAGTTACCTCCCCCGAAGTGCCCGAAGAAGATAATCTTCGGCCGCACGCTCACTGCCTCACTCCCGCACTCGGGCGTGCACCCCGCTTCATCGGCAGGCAGATTGCTGATGCGCTTGACCTTATCTGCTCGCTCGTTGTTTGAGAGCTCGTCCATTCTGCAGCTCCTCAAAAATTTCGCGCGGATTTAGCACAGCCTTGCGCGGCCCTGCTAATTGCCCCTGCCGGACAAGTCCTGCTAAAGCCGACCGTTTCGGTCAAGTTTTTTCCTCTCATAGTCCCAAAACTTCTGGTCGTGGCGGCCTCGCATTAGACTTACCGCCAGAAAGTTGTATTCAGTCGAAAGCCAATCCAGGCAAGCATCGAATTCCTACCACGTCAGAAAATCTGGACCGTGCGCTACGAGCGATTACTGTCGGCTCGGTATCGGGGCCAGCGGTCGATCACCGTCCGCTCCCTCCGCTTTAAAACCCGCACTCGCTCCTGCCTCTAAAATCACGCTTCTGGTCTGCCAGTTCCTAATCTTCCTCAATACGAAAAACCTTCTGATACTCTCCACCGTCGATTTCGGATCCAGCACCGATTTGCACAATTGCACCACAGCCTCCTTTGCCAGACGTGCACGGCTGAATCCGATTCCCTCCTTGGCGAACGTTTTCTTATGGTAGGACCAAAAGTCGCGGTCGCGTTCCACTAATAGACGCCGGCCGAGGAAACTGTAGTATTGAGACAACTGACGAGCTAGACATTCCTCAAACTCCTCACTGGTGAGACACCCCCTGCCATAAGTGAATAAGATATCGAGCATACTTCCGTAGTGCGCCCCAATGTCTGCGGAAATCGCTCCAATCGACCCAGGTCGGGGTCTGGAGAAAGTCAAAACGTCATGGACGAAACCAAGGTCGGATATCCGGAGAAGCGCAAAGCACGCCTCAAAGTCCGCATACATGTTCGTCTCGACATAGAAGGGGTTACGACTTCTAACGAGATCTGCCCGATACAGCACCGAGTTTTGTGAGCCGAACAAGAGGAGCTTGTCCAAGAGGAACTGCGAGCAGGCTTGGCGGCCGTCCACCAGCCTCTTCTCAGTAGGCAAGCCGGTTATTCGAATTTGCTGCCCGAACAGTTCGTAGGCGCTGATGACTCCAACCGAGGGATAACCCTCGCCAACAGCAACCATTTTTGCCAAGCATTCCGGAAAGATCCAATCGTCCCCGAGCACTACCTTGCAGTATCGGCTTGCCTGGGAGATTTGCCGAACGGCTACGTTGTGGTTGGCTAGCATGCTCAGAAACCGTTCGTTCTCATGAATCCGAATCCGGGGATCCTTTGCGGCATAGCGACGTGCTATTTCCCGAGATCTATCCGTACTGCGGTTGTCTACTATTGTATAGTCCCAGTTTTGATAGCTCTGCGCCAGGACGCTTTCAATACACTCCGCAAGGTGCTCCTCTTCGTTGTATACAGGCGTGACGATGCTGACCAGGGGTTGCGATGTAATGTTCATCAGGGTAGCTTTCCTATTCTGTCTCTCGGTGCGCTTGCTTGGGGTCCTACAGCCGCCGTTAATAGGTCAAGCGCTACTCTGCCCGCCAAGGCAACGATGCACTGCGGGTATGCCCGAGGTCGGGCCAGACTCTTGCCGTAGATGTCCCAATTGTCGGGAACCGAGACAAAAGCAGATGGGCCTATTCGAGTTAGTGTAGCTCGCCTTGAGAACCCACGATGGCCGCGTTGTAGGCGATCCAAGAACCCCGCCCCGATTCGGATTCGACTGCTGACGCATGGGCGCTTGGACCGTGCGATATCTACCATGCATGTGACGCCACTTTAGCCACACTCCATGACCTTTTCCATAGTTTCTGCTTTACGACCCAAGGAACTAAAGTGTGCCCATATTTTCACGATCGGCCACGCCTCCAACCCTGAGCTGACCCATACGCCAGGCTCGCGTCTCCGGATCGTATTGCCTAATAATCGTCGCTGGCATTCCAAAAGCTACAGAGTAATCTGGCATGCTTCGCATCACCACGGAGTTGGCTGAAACAACACAATGACGGCCTATCGTCAGCTCGCCTCTTGAACATAGGATGGCTGCCCCATGGCCGATCCAAGATCCTTCGCCAATTCGGATTCTGCCGCCCTCGGTAATGCCTTGCTCGATGATTGGTACCTCGGGGTCTTCGTACGCGTGGTTGTGGTCCATAATTAGGACCTGTTGGGCGACGTTCACACTACGCTCCAAGTGGATTCGGTTCTTGGCGGATAGGATGCTGCCGACGGCTATGATGCAATTGTCATCAATCACAATCGTGGGCTCCCCAGTGGGATCGTCGGTGGCGACGTTAAGCCACGCGTGCTGGCTCACGCTTACAGAATTGCCAAGGCTGATCCTGGGAGCTCGTTCCCGACTTATCTTACTCGTGAAATGAAACGACACATCACGTCCTATTGAGGCAAATGGATAGGTCAGGCTGACCCAGATGCTATACAACTTTGCAAGTCCCCTCGGAAAAAGCTCCAATGGGTCCTCAAGCGGCCGGCGATTATTCGGATGCTGCACGTTGTTGGTCCTTAAAGGTAAGTTCTAGCCATCGGATAGCGGCAGCTGCTTGTCAGCCTCGAAGTCCCGGCCACGCCCGGCTCCCCCATGGCCTTGACGTGTGGGCGTCACGCAGAAAGGAGCCGGCTCATAGTCTGGACGGTCTAAACTACTTTTGACGCGAGGCGCGATACTTTTCACAGTGCGACGTCCTTTCGGAAAACCGCATGGATGGACTCACCTCCGCCTACCGCAGGAGCCATCGCCAGCAGCGCACGCAAAACAGTCATCCGCATCGCCTTCCGCGCCACTCTCCAGGGCAGGCTCGGAGCGCCAAGGTAGGCCGTGGGCGTCCGTCGGATGCCCACGCCCTGGGAAACATCGTCCACCACATAGCGCAGGCTAGTCCCCACAGCCGGATTCCGCCGGGTTTCAAGCGATACTTTCCGGAGCCCGGCCGATTCGGCCAGAAACTTTAGAGAGGCAGGGGTGTAGTGAAAGAGGTGACGCGGCATCTCGAGACCATGCCAGTAGCTTCCAAATACCCGTGCCTCGGCGGAGTCCACGTTGGGTACTAATACATAGAAAATTCCACCCGGCTTCAGCCATTCGCCAACCTTCGCCATCACCCGCCGCGGCTCGTAAAGATGCTCGAGTACGTCGAAACAAGTAATCACGTCGAAAGTTTCCCGCTGGAAGGGCGCGTCCAGGATATTCCCGACGAACACTTCAGCACCGCTTCTTGCTTCGGCTGTTCTTGCACCGTCGGCCGACATCTCAATACCATACAGCTCCCAAGATTCGCTGCGCACGAACTCCAAGAACG
The DNA here is from genome assembly GCA_963794545.1 of uncultured Acidobacteriaceae bacterium. Classification (GTDB taxonomy): domain Bacteria; phylum Acidobacteriota; class Terriglobia; order Terriglobales; family Acidobacteriaceae; genus Bog-257. The sequence continues at coordinate 598,883 of CAWCEH010000002.1, read as the reverse complement.
ACCCCGAGCTGCATCCCAGATCGAGTAAGGCGCCGGATTGCTTATATTTTGCCAGAGTTGCTTTGCGGAACCCCCAGCGCTGGGGCGAGTTCTCACCTCCCGCTGAGATCAGTTTGTGATAGGCATCCGTATAGTGCAAATGCATATCTTCAGGTTTCGGGGGATGGCTTAACCAGACGAGTGAACAGCCGGGGCAACGCACCAGAGTGTACTGTTCCTGCCGGCCGTGGAGCCGGTCCGGCGCTCGCAGCCACTCCTGCGCACCCGTATGCCCGCAAATAGGACACATGCTTTCGATGCCGTCTCGGCACTTGCCTGCCCGGTCAGAGCTCGGGATAACGACGGACACTTTTGGATTCATAAGAACTTGCTCTGTTCCGATTTGATCAGCTTGGGTTCTGGCGGATCAGTCGAGCGGTTAGAAACGGCGAAGACGGGCTCACGCCTCGATGGCAACGGGCTGTCGAGACTGTAGCTTCCCGTGGGTTTTACTTGCTCGGTAGGCCGTAATCGTTTCGCGATAGACGTCGAGGAGTACTCTTCCCGCGGCAGTCCACGTGACGCTTCGCGCGGCTTCGAGACCGGCGGCACGGAACCTTTCCAGTAAAGAGCGATCTTCATGCAGCATGGTGATGTGCTGGGTCAGAGCTTCGACGTCTCCTACCCGATGCATGAGCCCCGTCTTCATATGACTGCAAATCTCCGTGCACGCTTCGGAGGCAAGCGGCACACAGCCGCTGCCCATGGCTTCCGCAATAACCAAGCCAAAGCCTTCCTCAATACTGGGAAGCACCAAAATGTCGCTCTTCCGCGTCAGTTCCGCCACGTCGTTTCGGTGGCCCAGGACCTTGACGCTGGGGTGCGAGAGCATCGGAGCAAGCTTTTCTTGATAGGCTGGCAGAAATTCGCCCGCAATGAGAAAAGTCCCGTCTTTCGAGGCTGGAGATCGAAGCCAGGCTTCAAGTGCATAGTGCACACCCTTACGTACAGCGCACACTCCCACAAACAGCATAGTCAATCCGTGCTTCGGATCCCGCGGTTCACAGCTGGGGAAGTAAACCTTCTCGTCATAGCCGTAGGTGTGGCGGGCCAATTGTTCCCTGGGATATCCCTCCTCTACAAACGTTTTCACCACAAAATCGCATGGACACAGCAGGCGCGTGGCCAGCCTGTACTCCTCCTCCTCCCTGCACAACTTCTCTTTATTGTAGGCATGCTCATGGTCGGGAGGAAGGGTCACTCCCAATCGCTCACACTCCTTTTGCACCACATCCATGGCAAAACCGGTGTGTGCATTGGGCCTTTCCAGCACAGTGGGGATGCCCAATCGCGCGGCTGTCTTGAGCGTTTGACGCCCTCCAAGGGGCCATGTGTGGACGATGTCGATCTGCCCTGCTAATCTCTCGAGGCGACGGGAAACAATATGATCGTGCCACGCACATGCCCGCATTGTTCCTACGACCTTATATGGAATCCGCAATCTCCCCCGGGCCAACGTCGGGGAAACTCTCACATCAGGGCGGACTGCTTTGGCAATTGAAGCGGGAAGAACCAAAACATCCGCTCCAGCAGCCGCGAGGCCATTCACCTGTTGCCAGGCAATGCCACAGATTCTGTCTGCGCCCAGCCGGAGGGGAAAACTGTACAAGACCCGCACGCGCTTGCTTCTATTGCTCATTGTTTCTCCTTGAGGTCCGCTTCTGGCCGGTTTTTCTCTAGGGGTCAGGCCTTCAGCCATGACATAGTCTCGATTGCGTCGGGAGCGGATGCGAAGTGCTCCTGTTCCGGCGCCGCCACTCTTAGAGGCGTTGCTTGCCTTGCCTCGAAAGTTGCCACGGAAATGCAGGCCAACAGGGGAAGAAAGCCCATCATCAATTGAGCCATATAGTTAATGCCAAAATGAGCCACTACAGTGGCAAACAGGGCGGAACCCAGGCACCAGAGGAACCACTCCTGCCCACCATCCCCACGAACATGTTTCCTCGCTGTTCCTATCGCCGCAAAGCCCCGGATAAAAATCGCGATATAGAAAACCAGGGTCAACAGACCTCCTGTCAAGGCGACGACTACAAACTGGTTGCAGAGATCCCACATGCTCCATCCCCACAGGTTGTAATACTTGTATCCCAGGAGCCACCAGTCGCTGAAATGCCGGATGCAGTTGTCCAGCAAATAATAGCGGTGGTAGCTAGAGGAGGATCCGGTCAGGTCGACGCGAGCGATCAGGGACCAAACCGGCCCATTCATTACCAGGTGCAGCGTTACCAAAGTGAGCACTAATGCCCAGCGAATGAGGCGCATCCGCTCGCGCAGAGGCCAGAAGCTAAGTCCTACGAGGCTTCCGGCAATGGCCATCCACGATGTGCTAGAGTTTGAGGTGATCACCATCGCGGTGGCCCCGGCCAGCCCTGCGCACGCCAGCAAGCGGGACCTTCCTTCTGTCCACAGCCACAGGAACAAGGGAATCAAGGCGCCGGCGAACGCGCCAGCATAGATACATCCCATCACTCCCTCCGCACGTATCTTCCCGTCTCTTACTACCACCGCGAGCGGAATCCCTCCAAGGTAACCGAATACATTCAAGTGGACGATTCGCTCGTTGATCATACAGGCGCCTTGGATTACGCAAGCCGCGGCCAATACTTTCACCGTCCGCCGGATTGCCTCGCCATCGGGGATTAGAAATCTCACCGCCAAGTAGCCGCCCAGCGTATCCACAAAGTCCCCTAAGTTATGGATGAGCGCCTGCATATTCATCCACTGGAGAGAAAGTATGACCAGCGCCGACACTGTCCAAAGCACCACCACCCGGTCCACCGCGTTAAATCCCCCCGCAAACCTCCCTTCCGAAGACGACCCTCCGAAGGCAGCCATCCGAGCCAGCACGGTTAAGATTAGGATGCGCAGCACGGTGAAGTGCAGGCTGCCCAGCACCACCACTTGTACGACCGGGATAGTAAAACAAGACAACAGGAAAACTGTAATAACCTTCTCGCGCGGCCGGGTCAGGATCAGCACGATGGCTATCAGCAACCACACAGCCACCAGCGGATGCAGTAGCGTTTCAGTCGCGCCACCACCAAATCGGATGTTTTGCGGTTCCATCGATAACAGTTGTTGTAGGACGTGGCGCCCGTCAGACACCTTAGCCCATAGGAAAGGATGCTTGGGGCTCAGGGTTGACCAGGGCTTTCGATTGTGTCGAAACCAACGGTCACCTTTACTGGGGCAGAGCAACCAGAACGGTAGGAGGAGCCGGCCTACCCGATCCCGACGACATCGAAAATGACGTGATCAATGCCTGCCAAGTATCGCTGGGATGAATCAGCGTCATGTTGTTGGCGGTCGAACCGGATGAGGCGCTTAAAACATAAGCGGCTGCATTTACAGTGTTCACAAATTCACAGGTCTGGGTTTCTCCCGGCCCGCTATAAATCGGGCAACTCCACGGTGAGTTTACACTATCGATATGCTCACTGGACCACGTAAAATTAAATAGCAAATCACCCGGCGTCGGAGTTATGGACGGTGTGTTAACGGTTCCACCAGTCCCAGAGCCAAGAGAAGAATCCACATCGTGCGAGAAGGTACATTCCGGAGTCGGGCTAAAATCTATGTAGGAAGTTTGAATGCCCGAATGCGCGCCGCTGACCGTAAAGGTAATTGTTTGTGGACCAGAGGCGACCGCAGCTAGAATGTAATAGATGAATCCTTGCCCTGTGAGCGAATCGCTCGTCCCTGAAACCGTCGTCTTAACCGCTGGTTGACTTCCTAATGTCACACTCACGGGGGTACACCCCTGGAAACACCAAGCGGAAAATGCCACCAAATCACCAACCGCATGTATATTGGCGATGAGACTCACGGTGTTTGATGATCCATTCTCGACGCTATAGTCCGCATATTGCTCCGTGACGGAACAGGATTGAGCCGACAATGTAGTCGTCGCCAACACAATCGTAATGAGCAGACACAGCGACCGCATGCCACCGTGTAAACACGAGTCAGCGGCGGGGGCCGGATTCACTGCGACACCGCCTGCAGATTGCTAGGAGGGGCCGGCGCAAGAACTCCGCTTGCATATTCATAGGCCCCGGCATCCCACGCTCCGCTTGCAGGTCGAGCTACAGGCGTTTGCGCGGGACAGCTCATCTTGTGACTTGTTATGTTATAGGTGCAACCGTCGGTCGTCCCGTACTTGCAGGCATTCGCAGCCTCAGTTCCGATGGCATACTCCGACGAGTAACTTGCCAATGTTGTGCAATAAGCTTGATGGTTCGCGCCTGTTCCAACTGTAGAATTGCTCGCTGACGTGGGTGCACATGGAGTTGTACTGTCGTTGGCACAATTATTTGGTGCTCCGGAACCGCCTCCAGATCCCGTTGTGTAACCCTGAGAAGTGGCCGTAGCATCGGACATGGCAATGTTGGTGGAATCGCTACGCCCAGTACAAGGAGTGCCTGTGTTGGTATCGAACGGTGTGTTGATAAGGTGCTCGTTGAGCACCGTCAAGTACTGTCCACCATGGCCTACGTTTGACACATTGCAGGGTTGCTGAATATCCACCAATGTGTTGTTGAACATGAATTGCCCGCCCGTGTTCGTACAGCCATAGATCGGGGGCCCAGCATAGTCCCAATTGTTGGTCAAGGCTACGTCATACTGAAGATTGTTGAACCAGTATTCAGGAGCGGATTCAGGGCAAAACCACCAGTGAACCTGTCCACTGCCTGTATAGCTTGAATCGTCGTGACGAAGGATATTGTTGTAAAATACGTTAGCCGTAGCAGCGTTGGCATCGTCATTGCATTCTAAAACGTTTGTATGCGAGCCTGCCCCGCTATTGTGGTTATACATGTGCTCAAAGATGTTGTCGTGGATGTCATGGCAGGACTGTCCTACGCCTTGGTTCGTGTAACGGATCATGCTGTCGCGAAAATGGTAGAATCCTGGGAATGTGGCCCAAGCGCATGATCCTGGGCTTGAATCCGCCCCGTCTACGACAATCGTATCGAAGGTCTGGATGCCGTTTGGACTGCCACCGATAAGAGTACACGGCTGGTTGTTATTGCCATGTCCTGCGGTCGTTGTAGCTGTCCAGCCATGAATGTAAATGTTCGTCAGAAACGCCATACCAGTAGCTCCAGAAGAAGTACCAGGATAGGCAATATATGTATCCTGAATGCTGGAGGTCACGCTAGAGTCTGAAGAACATAGGCCAGTGAACTCAAAGTTGTCAATGATTGTCCCATTTGCTTGGCTCACTATATTGTTGTCGGAGAGCGGAGAAGGTGTGCCAGCGATCTGATAGGTACAGCTTGAGACAAGAGAGGTCGATGTAGCGTTATCGCCGGTCAGTATGGGACGTACCCACGACGCTCCCGAGAACCATGTTTTGTCTACTCCGAAATAAATGCACCCAGTTTGTGCGCCCTCAAACATACAATTGGATGGATTGTGAGTATAGGAGTAGATGAACCAATTGAAGATGTCCCATGTTCCTCCGGTGTACGGTGTTGCACTGCTATTTCCGAAGTGCCAGGTATCGCCGCCGCGAAAGATGAATCCTTGCCCCGCTGTTGAAGTTACTAGGACACATTTGCCCGTGCAGTTTGGCATTCCCGGCGCATGCAGCCAGGGAGTAGATTCGCTGGTTCCGTTGTTGGCATCGGAACCCGTTGCCGCGATGAAGTAGCAGTTGCTGCCTGTAACTGGGGCGCCAGCGGGACAGGCTCCCCCCGTGGCGAAGGCATTAGTGGAAATCAAAGACAGCATGCAAAGTGTCAAAGCAAATATGATGCCCCAGTGGCTGTGTCCTCTATCCTGATTTGTCTCGTCGACGGAACCGAAGTCTTTCATGAAAACGTTGGCTAAATCTGGTGTCGTATAGAGATCGGGTGCCATGCTGACAGATTGCCACAATGAACGCTCTAAGTCGACCTTACTCAAGGAACTTACACATTACGATGGTAACCGTATAGTAACATGATGATGTAAATATTACATCCTTCAGTTCCGACGCGGGAATTCGGGGATTGGCTGGCGTTCGCTGGTTGGCGTGTTCTTGCATGCTTTGTTCTCAGTCCAGCACACGACGGTGCGACCGAATATGGTCAACTTGCTCGCAGAACCCAAGCGGCGAAATGGAGTCCTTGTCAAGGATGACAACTGCGCCTGGTTCCACTCTGCGGCTTCAATAAACGCTCGACCCGATTCTGCTGTTGCCAACTCTTGGAGGATATGGGTGACAAGCACAGGGTTCAACCCGCGACCGCGGTATTCGGTGAACACATGGAAATCGAAAAGATGGACATCATCCTGCCCCAAGCGGAAGTAATGGGCCTCCACGGTACTGCCTTGCAAGGTCCAACCATAACCTGCCAGGTTGTCATATGATTTGATCAACCACAGTGAAGCCCCCTTGCCGAATCGCTCTTTCATGTTTCGGTAGGCCAGCTTGGGATTCCAGAAACTGGTCATCGCTTGCAGGTCTTCGGGACTAAGTTCGGCAGCGGTTCTCTTCCGCTCCACCTTCAGAAAGTTCGGCAAGTCTGCCGGGGCGAAAGCGTCGTTGCAGAGGTCACAATAAAAGAGGACCATGCGGTTTGAAAAGAGCGCCCGTTTCACCGCCAAGCTGCCACGCCGAGCTGTCGCCGCGAAGCCGTTGCGTTTGTAATAACTGCTAAGGCGCAAGATTGAGTTGGAAGCGCCCATGGACTGAGTACTAAGGATGCCTCCTAGGCCTTGCGTGGGACGTTAGCCGAGAAAAATGCTCGAAGGCAGGCGACGCTTACCTGTTTCCGTACATTGCTTTGTTCGCGTCGCTGAGGGTTACCGAAACCCGACAGAGCGGCCAAGGTGTAGCGAAGAAGGTGATGGAAAAGCATTATGCTTCCGATTCCCAGTCGGCCGAGAAAGCCGTGATGCTTGAACCAATAATAGAGAACTGACCGTTGCTGCGCGACCGCAAAGCGGACAGGATAGGGGGCCGTGATTTTGCCGCGGTCATGGATCGCTTGCGCTCCGGGGAAAAAAACCACCTCCCATCCCGCCTTCCAACCACGCCGGCACCAATCCACATCATCGCCATACATGAACAACCCTTCATCGAGCAGGCCAACCGTTTCAAAGGCTTCACGACGGATCATCGAGAAACAACCCACCAGGACATCCACCGCCATGGTGCGGTCATGGGAAAAGTAAAACATGTGCTCGCCTGCGAAGAGGCGGGAATTCTTAAACGTCGTCGCCAGGCCGGTTGCCGAACAAAAGTTGTTCCACAGTGTCGGAAATCGTCGGCACGTGCTCTGCTGCGACATATCGGGGTTGAAGATGCGGGGACCGACATTCCCCACTTTGGGATTCTGGTCGAGAAAATCGGCCAGCGCGTCGAGACACCCCGGAAAAACAACCACATCGGGATTCACCAGGGCGATATAACGTCCCTGGGATTGCCGGATCGCCAAGTTGTTGCCTTTGGCAAAGCCCAGATTCTCGCTGCTCTTGATGAGCTTAACCCAGGGAAAACGGGCCTCTATCATCTCCGCAGAGCCGTCGGTCGAGGCGTTGTCAACCACCAGAGTTTCCATACTGCGGCGAGGCGGCGCAACTGCCAGACTCTCCAGGCACAACTCTAAATAGTGCTTGGCATTCCAGCCGACGATGACGACAGAGATATCCATGGACGGATTCAAACCCTAGTTCCCACTAGCTTGCTGACTCAGAGAGCGGGCAAATAGTAAGACGCCCCTGCAGCCGCGAGCCGTTTGACGCAGGGCGAGACCCGCCTTGACAGCTGCAGAAGACATAACGCTGGTACAAGCCATGAGGGGGGGCATTTGAGTAACGTCTGCGCCGGACAATCCTCTCTTGAAGTGATAAACACCTGGGTTCCCTTCACGGTCAATGCCCCCCAGGTCGTACCACTTATAGCTGTTTTCTTTGAGCCATTTGATCAGAGTCCACTGCAGCAGGTAGGCGCCCTTTGAATTCAGACCGTCTTCGCTCGTGGCGCCTAGCAGATAAATCGCCGAATCACCCATCGCCGAAGCCACAAGTCCCGCCACCGGGACACCACGGTCCTCACAGATCAGGACCCGCATGCGATGGGACTCTGCCAAGTCCTGTTGGATCCGACCAAATTCCTCTACGTCCACGGTGGTTTCGAACGTTTTGCGCTTTCGCATCTGCTTGTATATCTGACAGAAAGATCGGTATTGATCGTTACTGCTTCCTGCCACGACCTTAAGGGCTTTCTTTTCGGCGCTCGAGAGCTGGTTACGCCATTTCTTGTCGAGTCCCCTACGCAATTCCTCAAGGGCAGGAGAAAGATCCAGGACGAAAGTCCTGTACGTGTTGTCAGCGACGAGAGGTTCTGGAGTGAAGCTGCGAAAGGCCGATTCAATCATCGTGGCGCGCGGTGAGCCCGCAAAAGCGTTCGGCAGGACGTGCAGGAAAAGCTTTCGCTTGCCGACATATTCCTCCTCGAGAGCGTGCGCCATAGAGAACGGAACGCGCGGATCAAGCAGCCTCCCCCGCCGCTCGCACACGGGGCCCCATCGGAGATACGCCATGCCGAACTTGAATCTTGTCGGGCGAACAATCCTGATCTGGGCCATGCCCAGCACCTCACCGTCTCTTTTCAAAACCAAGTGGCTGAGGTTTCTTCCTCCCCAGCGGATTCCCCCATACGACCACGTCTGGTAGAGGTTTGCATCGTCGAATAAATCGAGCATCTCTGACCATTCCGCTGGCGTGCAATGATCGACTTCTACTTGCCAACCAGAATCCAGCATGAAGTTCGGTTCCCCTTTTCGACCTGCGGCCACACCTCAACGCCACTTTCAAATGGCCATTTCCCTGAAAAAGATTGACCGTTACTTTCGGACCGTTCGAGCAACTCCATCAGCAAGCGGCTGCGGGAGCAAATCCAGCTATTCTGCGGCCACCAAAAGCAACGGCGAGCGCCGGAGCAGCCACAATTGCGAAGCCGGTGGCCTTTGCTTCGCGAAGTCCTGATTCCAAGTCGTCGATTTCATAACAGACGTGGTGCAATCCGGCGCCTTTCTTAAGGAAATTGCTTACCGGCGAAAGATCGCAAGCCGGTTCCACCATCTCGAAGACCGGATTTCGTATATCTGAAGGACTAAAGAAGGCTACTCGAGCTCCCTGCACGGGATCATGAATGACGTTCCCGTCCCATCGCGCCGCCACCGTCGACGCGAATTGTTCGGCCGACTTCGAAATCGATGCCACCACAAGACCTAGATTGTGAAGAACACCATTTTGGCTGAGCAATAGTCCCAGATGGCCGACCAGCGAAGAACCTGCCCCGCTACGCGCATCTTGCGTGTCGTCCTCAGACCTCATTTCTCTGCCCCGATCTACGATCACTGCCTCGAATTTCATGCCTGTCAAGCGGTTTCTTCTGGTAATGCTGAAGACTTCACGCACACATTGCAATCTGAATATTCTCTAGAACCGCTGACAGCGTTGAAACGCCCTGCGGTCTCGAGACGGAGCAGATCGTCCGTCCCCGTATCCCTTTTGGAATATCGGTGAGGTAGCCGGTCTATTAAACACTCGCGACCGCCTGGAGCGTTTTCGACGTTCCTGCGAATGTAACGTGTTCTCGCTCTATAGGATTGCGGTACCTCATAGAGCCACGACTCCCGCAAGTCGGAGGTTTCCTCGAGACGAGTGAAACCAAGGTTGGCGTAGTGCCCGGCAACCAGACTGTTTTTCCTGGACGGGATATAGATGCCCACGATCCTACGCAGACCTAGTTCCTGGCACTTTTCGATCAACGCATCAAACATAGCGAATTCCATCTCGCGCTTAAACACGCGGCAGCTCATCAGCCAAAGGTCCAGTTCCACGGTGTCGTGTAATACCCGTCCGATCAGGACCGATACCAAGCCGTTGTCGCCAAATTTGTCGGTCAGCCGTCCGTAAAGGGTGATGAAAGCCTGGTCCCGAGCAATGGACTCAACTTCAGCGCTCGTATACCTTCTGGTTGTGAGATTGAACTGATTGGTCTTGTTGATCAACTGCGTGATTCGTTCCAAATAGACAGAAAGGAATGGGCCAATCTCCGCAGTCATCTCGAGCGAAGAGAGGAACTCTCCATAATCTCCGAAACCGGCCTCGTAAGTGGTCCGCTGGACATTTGAGCTGTAGTAAGCCGAGCGCCTGAGATCATCCTGGACTAGCTTATCCACTTCAAAGTATCGTTCGTGCTCGAGTACTTGCGCGAAACGGGAAACGTCCGAGCCCACATCCGGCACTGCCACGTCGGGCAACTGATCTGCCACCAGAGCCCTCTCAGCAGGATTATCATCGACAAACACCATGCTATCAAGACCGATATTGAGCTCTGTCGCGATGTCGCGAATATTGTGAGGCTTTGGATTCCAGTTGGCTTTGAATGCGCTGAAATCCTCCAGCTTTAATATGCTGTCTGGGTGCGAGAAACCCTCTTTGGCGTTCTCGGCGTCGTTCTTCGAGCAAACAGCGAGAATCACGCCCCGCCGCTGCAGATCCTTCACATATTGCTGAAAGTCCACGAAGGCCTCGCCGACCGGATGGTCACGACCAAGAATCAGATTCTGCACGCCATCGTCGCCAATGACTCCGCCCCAAAGCGTGTTGTCTAAGTCCAAGACAAGGCATTTCTTGGATTTCCCATAAATCGACTTAACAATCCCAGCAACATTGTGTGCTAGGGCCACCGTAGCCGTTGGACTCAGGGCCATATGAAAGCGATACCAGTAGCTCTGGCCGACCCACGCGTCTAGGCCCACTCGCGCGGAAAGGTAGAGGATGTCGTTGATTAGGAAACGCGTGTGGTTGCGGGCATAGCTCGCGAACTCAGCGTTCAGCCTCAACAAAAAGTTCGAGCGGCCGAACAGTTCCGAAGCTTCCAAATTCCCGAGTGGTCTCAGATGCGGCAGGTCGAAGTTGTTCTGGATGACTATTGCGCCAAGCTCTGTGTGAATTTTTTCCCAAAGAGACTTAAACTTGGCCATTTCGCGGTGGACCTGTTGTTCAACCTCCGCCTCGGCCTCCAGCAACCCGGGGAATTGCGACACATTGCGCCAAGTTGTATGGATAAAGACGATGGCGGGCTCGAAATTCCACAGATCGGGATTCCCGAATTGAACGTCCTCACAGTAGCAGTTGTATCCTGATTCGTAGAACGCCGGCTGGATTCCTTGCGCCAGGAGAAACAACTCTAGCATGTTCTTAACTTCCCCTGTGGTGGAACCACCAAGAATCGCAATCCGCGTTGGGACGAGGCTCTTTTGCTTGAGCAGCTCCTTCTTCAGCGTCTCGCGCTTCCGCAGAATATCCGACACCGCAATAGGAAACTGCAGCTCTCTCGGAATCCCCAATCGCAAGGCGTCAGTCTCTGATGTCAATTGAAACCTCCTCTACCCAAGAACCGGGGCTTGCGATGGATTGGCCCACTGCTTCCGATGACGATCGAGCAGTTCTATCAACAAGCTCTTCCTGGGACAAAGCCAGGAGATCGGATTCACGGCCGATCCCACCTGATGGCGGCACTCCTGAGGTCCCTCGGTTTGTGTTGGCTTGGGGTCAGTCATTAGAGCTGGTTTCCACCTGAGCCAGCCGAAGAAGGTCGGCAACCGTTGAGCAGCCAACGATCTGCTGGAGTGACATGTTCACACCGTTGTTGGTCTCCGCTAGACTGATCAGAGTGACGAGGCTCATAGAGTCCCAGTTCTCCAGTTCTTCGAGTTTTTCGTGGCCTCGAAGCGCCCCTGTGGGCAAGCCGAGAATTTCGTCCATCTCCAAGAGGAATTCATTGCGGGTCATCGGTAGCTCCTAAAGTAAATTGATCCTTTGTACGGGTTAGCAAGGTGGCAAGCTTTACACGCTTGCCTTGCTACGATCTGTATTCGGGTGCATGCCGGATTGATCAGTTGCTCACCTTGCGGTAGTTCCGGCTGTAGCTAAGAGTGTTTCTTATTGCGCGAAGCCGAGGCAAGACTTCAATTTCCAAAAAGAAGGTGTCGTCTCTCTTGGCATGAATGCTGACTCTGTCTAGATGGAGGCGGTTAATGCTCCCAGGGTTGGCGACGCTCTCGCTAAGGAAGATCGCTTGGTGCCCGGAAAGCTCAAGATGCCTTATCAAGTCACTAGTAAGATCTGCGGAGGAACCGTAGGGCACGCTGAACGATCGAACTTCCCTCCCCGTCAGGGCCTGCAGTTCTGCCTTATTCCGGTCGACCTCGTCGCCGAATTCCTCGGCTGTCAGAGATCCGCACCGCACGTGAGTGTAAGTGTGGTCACCTATCTCGAAACCCGAAGACGACAGCTCGCAAAGCTGCCTACGGGTCAGGTACAGACCTGCTTCCCCTGCCAACTGGCGCTCGTTGATCCCTCCCAAATGAGCCACGGCGTCGAGAAAGACCTTCCTTTCGGGCAGCGAAATCGCAGGGAAGAAACACGAGAAGACTTCAGCCAGGGACTTCAATTTGGGGCTGTCGGCGCCCTTAACAACGCGCACGGCTGCATTTATGGTCTCCATTCCCAACTTGTTAGCCGCATAACATACAAGATTATCCGGCGCCAATCGTGGGTTATCGAGAAATGCGGCATTGAGAAAGAAGATAGCCGGCACGCGAAACTTGGCGCAGAGCGGAGCTGCCCAGTCCACAACCGATGCGTAGCCGTCGTCAAAGGTCACCAGTATCGCCCGCGGCGGAAGACCTCGCCCATCACAGTCATTCAAAACATCTTGCAAGCAAACGGGCGTGTAGTATCTAGTAATAAATTTCAGCGCAGCCTCGAAGTCACTGGGTGTGATGCTCACACCCATTCCCCTTGTAAATGGCGTCTCTGACGCTGAAATGTCATGAAAGACCACGCACCGCAATGAGTGGAATGGGCCGAGAGTGCGCACAATCCCGAAACAGCCCGGCATGCGCCAGAGCGTTCCCGCGGCTAAGTCACGGACGGCCTGTCGACCGCCGGCCTCATATTGGTTACCGGCAAACAAACTAGATACCTTTGCGCAAGCGGCTTTTGATGGTTTCGGCGTTTGTGTGTAGCAATTGACGAGTAAATTGAATCAGACGTTCCAGAGGCATCGCCCGCCAGGAGCCGGACCCTAGTTTAGAGCGACTTGCTCGTGCTCTAGAAAAGTCCGCTGCCAAAGCTCGAGCGTAACTAGCGAGAAGATTTCCTTGGAATATCCGCCCGTAACCTGGTTGCGGGCTAGTAGCTCACGTACAGCGGAGGTGGCAAAATAGCCCCGGTTCGTGGTCGTTCGGTCCAACAGAACCCCATGCACCCAATCCCGCATTTCATTCCGAAGCCAGGACTCGTAAGGAACCGGAAATCCAGCTTTGGGGCGGTCCAGAATACTCTTGGGTACGCGTTTTCCGAGCGCCTCCTTGGCGAGGTACTTGGTCGTGAGTCCATGGACCTTGAAGCTGGAGGGCAGGGAAGCAGCAAATTCGAGAATCTTGTGATCGAGCAGAGGCACGCGGAGCTCAACCGAATTAGCCATAGTCATTTTGTCGGCCTTGATCAGCAGGTCGTCAGGCAGCCATGTTTTAGTGTCGATATAGAGCATTGCGTCGAGCGTATCTTGGCCTTGGACATGTGCCTGCAACCGGCGCACGGGTTCGAGACTATTCTCGCGGTCAATCGACTGCGCAAAATCGATCGAGTACAACTTACCTAGTCCGTTTCCCGAATAGCGGTAAGGGTTTGAGGTGCGGCTAAAGTAATAATCGGGGAACTGGGCGGTCATTAGGGGCAGATACTTTGCGACTCGTGGAGACTGCAGATACGAGTTTGCAAACGAGAGACCCCAACTGGCGGCGCGATTCAGAGGGGAAAGCGCTTGCTTGACGCGTTCGAGCCAAAGGAGGTTGCGATAATTGCTATAACCTGCGAAGGCCTCATCGCCACCCTCTCCCGAAAGAAGTACCTTGACGTAGCTCTTGGCCAGCTTCGAAACGTAATACAGAGCAACAGCAGGTGGTTCGCAAACCGGCTCTTCCATGTGCCAGATGTACTGGGGCATAAAGGCAGCGAAATCTGCAGCCGATATGGTTATGTCATGATGCCGACTGCCGAAAGCTTCCGCCGCTAGTTTCGCGTACGGCCGCTCATCGACAACTCCAGGGTCCGAGAATCCTACGGTGAAGGTGTTAATTTCCTTCTGGGTGCTCTCAGCGGCGTAGCTAAGCACGGCCGTGGAATCCACTCCGCCGCTCAACAGAACGCCGACCGGCACATCCGCAATCATGTGGAGGTGGACAGCTTCCGCTAGAAGGCTTTCAAGCTGATCCGACGCGTCCTGAAGGCTTGGTCCATTCGAAGGCTTAGAGAACCTGAGATCCCAATACTGCCGTATTTCCGCTCTGCCGTCCTTAACCAGTAGATAGTGTCCCGGAGCCAGCTTGGAGATCCTTTTGAGCAAGGTCTGCTCGCCGGGCAGGTACAAGAAAGTCAAGAACCTGTCGATGACTTCGGGGGCAACCTCGCGACGAACAGCGGGATCCACCAGAATCGCTTTGATTTCAGAGGCGAAGACCAGGGAGCCGTCGCTCATGTGATAGTAGAGGGGCTTTATTCCAACCCGGTCCCTCGCCAGGAAGAGAGTCTTCTCGTTTTCATCCCAGATGGCGAAGGCAAACATTCCGCGTAGCTTCTCCAAGCACCGCGGTCCAAATTCTTCGTATAGATGGACAATCGCCTCAGTGTCGGTCTGTGTTTTGAAAACATGGCCTTTGCTCAACAGAAGAGTACGTAGCTCCCGGTAGTTGTAAATTTCTCCGTTAAAAACAATCCAGACGGTACCGTCCTCATTCGAAAGGGGCTGATGACCGCTGTTAAGGTCGATAATCGAGAGCCGCCGAAAGCCTAGTCCCACTTCGGACACCGAATATAGCCCTTCGTCATCCGGACCGCGGTGCCATATGGCATTCATCATCGCTCGAATCAGAGCAGGCTCCACGCCGGCGTTTTTCTCAAAGTTCAACTTGCCGCAAATTCCACACATATCAACTCCGCTGCCGACTAGACCGCGACTATCTCCAGATCGTCTGCAACCCACAGAGACGTCTCAGTTGTTGCGCGCGCACATACCCGATCAGTTGCGTATCATTCACCCTTGGCGCCCGGATAAAGTAGCCCTTGAGAAATCCATAGCAAATGGCGGCAGAACCCACGATGTAAGGCTTCTCGATGAGCCTGCGCAAGCAACTGGCCGCTACAAAAAGGGGATGATATCCGGATACGTAACACGCCACGCCATGCTTCACCTTGTCGCGCAATAGCCCATCTGCTGATCCAGTGAACCGATGATGAAGAAGATGAAGATCCTCGAAGGCCCCTGTTTTCCAGCCCAGCATGTTGGCTTTAACTTCATCGATCGTGTCCCATCCAGCAGCTCTCCACAATCCTCCAATGGCTTCCCAGCAAGCCCTTCGGTAAATCTTCGTCGCTCCGCGGACATGAAACTTGGGATTTGACTCGAGTCTTACTTTCCCGCCCAATTCGTGATAAATCTCTCCTCCACCTATTCCAAGCCGAGGTTCCTGGTCAAATCGCCCAAAACACTTCTCAAAATAGTCTTCGGAAAAGGTCAGGTCCGCATCGAGCTTCACAATGAATTCCCACTCACACTGTTGGAGAGTGTTGTATCCCTCATAGAACGCGTCCACGACCCCGCCGCCGGACTTTCGAAATCCTCTATTTGGGCGGTGTATGGCGCGAATCCACGGAAACCGCTCGGCATACTGACCGACTATGCTCCCAGTATTGTCCGTGGAACCATCATTAACGATGACCCACTCCGTCGGTTGGATCGTCTGGCGAGTAACGGAATCGATGGTCGCTTCGATATATTCTTCTTCATCCCGTGCCGCAGTAACGATCGCGTACTTTACATTTTGAGCCATAGTCACGACCGGAAACAAGCGATGCGAAACCTAGAGGCTTACTGCAACTCGCTGATCAAGGTACTTGCGAAGACCGTTTTGCCAGGGTTCGAACTTATTCAGGCCTTGAGTCTTCAATGCCCGATTCTCGAGCACTGAGTAGCTTGGGCGAAGCACCTTGGTAGGAAACTCATTCGGCGTGGCAACCTTCAGACGAACCTTGGTGCCGGTGAGAGCATATATCTCGCGCGCGAATTCGTACCAGGAGCAATGCCCCTCTGCCGTGGCGTGATAGAGTCCGTAACAATCCGAGCGACTCAATACGAGGACTTGCATCGCCAGTTCTTCAACGGAAGTCGGGCTTACTACCTCGCTGTCCACCACCCGTACCTCGTCCCGCTCTCGCGCGAGTTTCAACATCAACTCGACGAAGTTCAGCCCGCCCTTCGCCCGGCACGGGTGTTTTCCATACAGGCCAGACGTGCGAATCACGAAATGTCTTTCCGTTGTGCAGCGTACAAAATGCTCCCCGGCGAGTTTGCTAATACCGTAGGAGTTGAGCGGCCGGGGAACGTCCTCCTCAACGTACGGGCTTCCCTTGTAGCCGTCGAAGATGTAGTCGGTACTAATGTGCATGAGCACCGACCCAATCTCTTGGGCAACTCGGGCTAAGTTCATTGGCCCCAGCGCGTTGACCGCAAATGCGTCTTCGGGCGCCTGCTCGCACTTTTCCACGTGATGCATGGCCGCCGTGTTAACGACGACTTGCGGTTGCAGCCCTCCCAGCGCGCTATGCACTGAGTCACGGTTTGCAATTTCGATGTCGGCATGGGTTAGGGCCCGGACTTGATCTCCATTGTCCTCGAAGGTCCGGACTAACTCGGCCCCCAGTTGACCGTTTGCCCCGATAATCGCAATCTTCATCGGCTTGCCGACCCCACCATGTCGTGGATCTCGATGTTGCTTTCCAGTGCCCGGAAGGATTCCATGTTCGAATAGATCGGATTGTCCCAGCCTTTGTATCTATCCATGTTGTCAATCAGACTTCCGACGATCGATTTCACGTCGCCGCTCGGATGGAAGCTCAGCACATTGTTGGCCTTTTCAGTACTCACCTTGTAGTTACGGAAGTCTTGCATGTGTTTGATACACAGGTTCACGCGAATGGGAAGGCGCTCCTCAATTGCCTCCTTAACTAAGTCCCCAACCTCTCCCACGGTGTAATTGCCGGAAGCGATGTTGAAGACACCCGATATCCTGTAGTTTGCCTCGATAGCTCGGATATACGCTGTGACAGCATCGTCGATGCTGAGAATGGGTCTCCAGATGGAGGGGTTGTTGACGGTAATGCTGTGGCTCTTCATCGCGCTCTTGAACATGGTATTGATTATCAGATCGAAGCGCATTCGTGGGCTGTATCCGGAAATTGTTCCCTTGCGTAGAGAGATGACTGAGTAGTTGTCGTCAAGCAACTGCAGGGCTGCTTGTTCCCCTTGTAGTTTGGAAATGCCGTAGGGGTACATTGACGCGACTGGCCGGTTTTCGTCGAACAGCTCATTCTCTGTGTAGCCGTAGACGGAACAAGACGATGCGTAGACAAACCTCTTCACCTTCGCAATCTTGGCCATGTATGCAAGGTAGGCTGGGGCTGCGGCATTAAAGGTGAAATTCTTGCTCGGCGAGTACTCTGCCATAGGATCATTGGAGAGTCCCGCGAGAAAGATCACCTGGTCATAGCGCTCGAGGTCCTCCCCCGAGAGGTGAAAGATGTCCTTGTTAAGGATGCCCGTTTGCTGTGGCAAATGATTGCCAAACCAGAACAGGTCTACTACATCCACCTTGTAACCGCGGTCGAGAAGTTTCGGTATTAGAACTGAACCAACATAGCCGCCGCCGCCGGCAACGAGAATTCTCATGGCATCTCCATTAGGGGGTTGTAGACTTCGGTCGTTCATAGCCAAAATTGTCGGACTCCGACGAAGCTAGCCAGTGCGCCAGGGTCTGTGCCTGCCGGTCCTTCTCCGAGACCTGCACCTCTGAGAGGGGCCACTGAACTCCGATGGCCGGATCATTCCAGAGAATGCCAGACTCGGCCTTGCTGTTATATAGACCGGTACACTTGTATTGGATCTCAGCGACTTCCGAGAGAACGCAGAAGCCCCGCGCAAAACCGGCGGGAGCCCAAACCTGCCGCCTGTTCTCGGCTGAGACTTCACCGCCAAACCACTTTCCCAACGTCGGTGACCCTTTTCTTATGTCCACCGCGACCAGAAATGCGCTTCCCAGAGAAACGCGCATTAACTTGCCCATCGGTGGATCCCATTGGAAATGCAGGCCGCGCACGACCCCCTTCGCTGAGCGTGAGTGGTTGTCTTGAACAAAATGGTAAGGCAGGCCAAGTTCTTTCCACGTGTCCTCCCGAAAGGTCTCCATGAAGAACCCCCTGCTATCCTGGAAAACCTCGGGCAACAAAACTACTACGTCTCCTAGCTCTCTGCTCTGAATCCTAAATTCCATTATTCATCCTTGGCATTAGGCGCCTATCGCAGATGCCGCCATTCGGCGCTCACTTCTCGTGTATTCCCTGCTGATTACATCCAGTATGCGGGCAGCACTTTGGCATCCCACTTTTCTGGCACAGTGCTGGCAGTGGCCGCGTTCAGTTGTCGCCGGATCGCCGCACGGATTCCTTGCTTGGTTACTCCGGCAAGGATGTTCGTGCCGACCGTGGCTGTGACAGGTCGCTCCGTATTTTCGCGCGCGATGACACAAGGAACGCCAAGGCAGGTAGTTTCCTCCTGGATGCCTCCCGAATCGGTGACGACCAGATCGGCGTTACTCATGAGACAGAGAAAGTCCAGGTATCCCAGCGGCGCCGTGATGTGACTGCCGCTGGATCCATTCACAACGCCCGCCCTGGTACCGCTGTACCATATACGGCTCCATTCGAAATAGTGCTCAAGGTCGAATTCTGCGACGCGCTTCTGAGTTCTTAGGATGGGCCGGGAAGACGACGGGGCGTTCCCGTGATAACTCTTCAACGCCTTCCAGGATATTCAAGAAAGCGTCACAACTATCGACGTTCGCGGGGCGGTGAAGGGTGAGCAAAGCGTAGGGTGTGATGGAATGTGCGGAGCCGTTGTTAGCCAGACCGTCGCGCAGACCCAGATCGTTGAGAATGTTGGAACCTTCGGCCTTTTCCTTGTAAGCCAAGAGAGAGTCAATCATCGTGTTGCCCACAAAGTGCACCTTTTCGGGGAGTACACCTTCACGGGCAAGATTGCGCAGTCCGCTTTCTTCGGTCACAAAGAGCAAATCGGAAAGCTGGTCCGTGAGGACGCGGTTGATCTCCTCCGGCATGGTGCGGTCAAACGACCTGAGACCGGCTTCGACGTGAGCGACGAGTGACCGCGTTCCGGAAGAGTCGACGGAGGTCTTCGCCGCGACCAGGGCGCATGCCAGGGTCGAATTCACGTCGCCCACAACAGCAGGACATCGGGCCTTTCCCGAAGCAGGACTTCTTCAAACCTCATCATGATTTCCGCTGTCTGTACGGCGTGCGGCCCAGACCCGACGCCTAGGCGGACGTCAGGCGCGGGAAGATTCAGATCCGCGAAAAACAAGTCGGACATAAGGCGGTCATAGTGCTGGCCAGTGTGCACGAGGACATGTTGGATGGGGGCTGGCGCGTTGTGGCCTCACGGGGGAGACAACGCTCGAGTCCCATCGTTATGCTTCCTGATCGCAGCAATGATAGGGGCGACCTTCATAAAATTAGGCCGCGCTCCCACAACGCTCATGATTTTCATTTTGGAGTCTTTTGGAGTAGTTGCTACTATAGCAGTTGAGATGCCGCTGTTATCTCTCGCTGCGGTCGAGCAAAGGCGTAGAGCAGCCATCCCAATTCGTAAGACCAGCATTCCGACTTGACCATCAGATCACTGACTGACTCTGTGTACGCGTGGTACCCCAACAAACTCGAGAGTCCTCTGAGATAAGCGTTGTACCGTTTCTTCGCGCAAATGCTCCGCCAGATTATGCCTGACGCCGGATCTCGCAAGTCGCTGTCAAGTTCATTGTTCGCTGTTATCCATGACAGCCCTTTACGCACTGAGCTGCTGAAATCCATCTGGGCGGCTTCCCCCACCACACAAAGGGCCATGGGAGCCATTCCGTGTTGATGGACAGAATAAACAGGATATTTTTCAAACACCCTGCCGGTCGAGGAGTCATATTGCCACCACCACTGACCCTGAGGGCCCTGCGCCCGGCAAATCGCCTCGGCGCAATTCCGTGCTCTATCAAGTGCGGTCTGCAGCCGGTATGCCTCGACGAACTTGGTCAATGCGTAAATGGGATATACCTGGTCGGCAAAGCTGCCAATGTGTCCTCTGAGCGCGCCGGCAAGGCTGCTCTTTCTGGCCAGATGTCCAAAGATGCCTTGATCGCCCTGATTGTTGGTAAGTAACCGGCAAGTATTCATAGCCAAGTCTGCCAGGTCCGGGAGTTGTTGCGGGTTAGAGAGGCCTGCGTGGGCAAGACCAGACAAGAACCAAGCCAACTCCATAGTATGTCCTTGACGTGCACCACGAAATCGGCCCAGTGCAGTATCCATGCGGACACCAGAGCGAACCTCAATTAGACGTTCAGGCGAGACCAATGCACACAACCATAACAGGAGACCTATATCCCCGAGATTATCGATCCAAGCGTAGTCGCGAAGAAGGGAATCAAGCACAGGTCTAACATCGATAGGAGAACGCCGACCCGCACCCACGAGTCGGTGAAGCCCGAGAAGCGCGATAATGGTATACCTATGAGAGAGCCCTTCTCGAATCAAACCATGCCGGGTTTGCTTCAACCGAAAGCAGAACAATTGGCTTTCGGCGTCGAACATTGATACCAGCCCCTTGACGGCCAGCTCGCAGAGCTGATCCGCGTCCGGACTGGCCATCGTCAGACACATGTCGATGGTTTCGGCAGTGCGGCTGTTTGTCATCGGAGACTATGCTGCGCTGTGGGGGACGCAGACTCTATGATTGCCACGACGTTATCGACTATCGCTCTCAAGGCGCCAGTGGTGCGGCTCGCCGGCTCGGCTGGACGGTGCCGTCGATCAAGTAGGATCTTGGTCCGCACATCGCCGACACTTTCCAAGAGCACTAGTCGGCCAGTATCCGCCAGATACCGATCCACGGCCCCAATCCTGCCTCGAAAGATGCTGTAGACAGGGACCCCCAATGCGGCCGCCTCGCGATTCATGGTGCCGCCGCCACTGATGACCAGATCTGAATGCCAGATGAGGTTTAGCCCATCGACTGCGTGCTCCGGAATGATCAATTTCCGTGTGGCAAACAGGTTCGGATATGAGCTGCGTAGAGAAATTTCCTGACTCCGGTTGCGCGGCAGCAATATTCCCTTGACGCTGGCATTGTGGCTGAGCAAATCAATTACAGCAGCGAAGAGCTCCTCGCTTTGCGGATTGTGATAGTGAGCTTCGTTAGCCGGCGGACGGACGGTCACCACCACCAGGTCCCTCCCATTGAGATCCAGAGATACTTTTATAGATGGGTTGGGCTCGAACCCGGGAACATACACATCCTCCTTGATTCCGGGATATCTGAGAATGCGCCTAGGGTCGAATCGAATCGCCGCGTTAGGAATTACTTCGGGAACCATCATCCAACCCGGCTTCATCAAGGCCAGGCCTCTTGCGAACTCATAGTCAACGATCACGACGGATGGTACTCTCGCCAGGGCAGAGACTAAGAGTTGCGCCCGAGATCCGTGGGAAAGAGCCAAATCCGGCATTTCCCCCAACACCGTGGGTGCCAACTGAAGGGCGCGCACACCTAGACCTGCAACCTTAAGCACTCTGGACTTCCCATAGTGGCGACCTATCCGCCTGTACTCGAGGCCAAAGAGATTGGCCAGATCGCAAACCTGGAAGCAGTCCCGCGCTGTGACCAGTAGGGTACAGCCGCGGCTCTGGAGCTGTTCGATGATCGGCGCAAAGAAAGGGACATGAGGTGAATTGTCAAGATCAATCCAGACTTTCTTGCCTCGAAGTGTTCGTGGCTGGACTCCAGCAGTCACAGCCGGTCGGATTGTGCATGTAGAACTCATGGCTGTTGGATTGCGTCGTCGGCGTGCGCCAGGCTGGCGGTGCACTATCCCATATATCTGTAGAGCACTCTTCCGGCAACAGCCAGCGCGCTGCCCGGCACATGGGACCAGATATACTTGCGAATTTCAGCTTGCCTTAGCCCCACAGTGGCACGGATATTCCCCACGGGGTAGCGGAAGTAGGTCAAGCGTCTGCGTGCTGCGCCCCACCGATCTTTAAACACTGCCAAGCCTGTGTTTTCACAATCACTCCTGCCCATGTCAAATTCGGAAAGGTGATCATTCTTGGCCTCCTGAATCGCGTTCCAGAACAAAAGTTGCGTGCCCCCCAACTTGTTGAACCTATGATCCGAGCAGCCATACTTGTAAACGAGGGTATTCCTGTACCGCAGAGTCACAATGCTGGCAATTGGACGACCGTCCTTGAATGCCACTCGAACCTTGGCTTTGTCGCCCAAGCAAGCAATGATATTTTTAAACCATTGGATCGGTTGGGGCGGTAATCCATGCCTCCGGCGTGTCATCAGTAGAAGGCGGTAGAACATAGTTACCAACAGCTCTGATCTTCCTTCCTGGCAAGCGATACCCTCTCGCTCGGCGCGCTGAATTTTTCTCTGTACACAATCCTTGTGAAAGGCGTGAAATATCGCAGCCACGCTGGGCCGTAAATCCAGTTTGTGGAAAAAAAACGTCCCGCTTTCGCCGAAGTTTGAACATTTGGGCAACCGTGTGCCGGAAGGCCTGATTTCGACATGACTCCACTTCTCGCGATCGACCTTACCGTGTAAATAGGTCAGTAGACTGGCCAGTTGCTCTGAATTGTCAACCAGCGGTGCACAGTGATCCGAAAATGGCAGCGAGACCAAGCGGCGTCCGCTCAACCAGTTGGGGATCCGACAAAAAGGAAGAGCGTTCGTCAAAGGACATCCGGGAGGTGAAGTTGTGAAGGCAACCGGCTCGTAGCCGTAGGTGCGTCGCAATGCTTCAAGCCAACCTCCGGTATGAAAGATAGAAGCGTCCGCGTGCTCCAGGAGAAATGCGTCCCAGCGCTCATCTCTCGTGGGGTCAATTTCGTAAACATCCATGGTCAGCTTATGTCGTCGGCCCAAGCCTGTGCTGCTACACTCCAGGACGCACGTGGCGCTAAGGAATGCGACTGGATCACCCGGCCGAAGTAGTATCGGCGACGATCATAACGCTATTTTTCACTGCCTGGACGATAGACTCTTGTTGGCCACGTGTAAGCTGTGGGTACATCGGCAATGAAAGAATCTCAGATGCGACTTTTTCCGTCACCGGAAGATCTCCCTGCTTGTAGCCGAGGCTGCGATAGGCTTTCTGCAAATGAAGCGGGATTGGGTAGTGAATACCCGTGCCTATGCCTGCTGCCTTGAGCTCGCTCTGCAGCCCCTGCCGATCTTGTATCCTTATCACATAAAGGTGATAAACTGCTCGGGCCCACCATGGTTCGAAGGGAACGATCAGGTTATCCACGGTGGAAAGCAACTCTCGGTAGGTCTCAGCCTTCTCCCGACGCTGACTATTCCATTCCGATAAGCAGCGCAGTTTCGATCGGAGGATTCCTGCCTGAATCGCGTCCATCCTGCCGTTGTAACCTTCGATGTCGTGGTAATATTTCTCGGCTTGGCCATGGTCGCGGAGCATGCTTACTCTTTGTGCCAGGTCCGGGTCGTTGGTGGTAACCGCTCCGGCCTCGCCGCAAGCGCCCAGATTCTTTCCTGGATAAAAACTGAAGGCCGCTACTTTGCCCATGGATCCGGCTTTTTCCCAGCCTTTGTGTTTCTGCGAGAAGTACTCGGCTCCATGAGCCTGGCATGCGTCTTCCACGACTATGAGATTGTGGGCGTCAGCCAACTCCAGGATGGGATCCATATCAGCCGGTTGTCCGTAGAGATGAACCGGTACTATCGCCGAAATCGTCCGACCAGTCCGGCATGAGACCGGCCTTCCTGTGAGCTGATCCTGCTCGCACTTCGTGTCTAAGTATTCGCGAAGCTTTTCGGGATCCAAGTTGTACGTGTGCTCATCGATATCTATGAATTCCGGCTGCGCGCCAGCCTGCGAAATGGCCTCGGTCGTAGCGATGAATGTGTTTGCGACCGTAAGTACACTGTTACCAGGGCTGACTCCGGCAGCGACGAGTGCGAAGCGGAGCGCATCTGTTCCGCTGCCCACACCAACAGAAAGGTTTACCTCGCAGAACTCGGCAAATGCATCTTCAAAGTCTCGAACCGGCTTGCCTCCAATGAATCCAGCGGAGCTTAGAGCAGCTCGAAAAACGCTAACTAGTTCCTCCTCCATCTCCAGGTGCTGACTGACAAGATCGAGGAACGGAATATGATTACTACTCATGCCTACACCCCTCCCTTTGAATAACTACGGGCAGCGCAGTCGTCAATTTAACTATTTGGCGACAGAGCCGCGGTCGACAGGCATACTAACTTCCTTGGACTGTTCCAGGTCGCGGTCGCCGTTGCTCCCGACGAGATATCTCAAGATCCTTGCGGGATTTCCCGCGACAACCGCACTCTCAGGGACATCTTTAGTGACGGTACTTCCTGCGCCGACGATTGCATTTTTCCCTATCGTCAGCCTAGAAAGGATTGTGGCGCCGGAACCGATGGAGGCCCCAGTCCTGACCACCGTACGTTCGACTTTCCAGTCTGCTTCGGTCTGCAATTTGCCTCCCGCGCTTGTCGCCCGCGGATAGCTGTCGTTGATGAACGTCACGCCGTGGCCAATGAAGACATTGTCCTCGATGGTCACTCCCTCGCAGACAAAAGTGTGGCTCGACACCTTGCAGCGCTTACCGATTGTGGCGTTCTTCTGCACCTCGACAAAGGCGCCGATCTTTGTCTCATCCCCAATTTCGCAACCGTAGAGATTGATGAACTTAGACAATTTAACATCGCGGCCGAGTTTTACGTCTGGCGCTACGCAGATGTATGAATTATTGGACATCGGTGCTATGCCGGATAGTGTGTGTTGTGGACGGGTAGATTTACTTCCCGACAAGAGACTACCGTTACCTCACCATAAGGCTAGATATGCACCGCCGCACCACGATTGCGGAGCGACTGATCTGCGGCCTCCAGCATCTTGACAACCCGCAAACCAGCCACCCCATCGTTGAACGGAGTTTGACCATTCACGATGCAGTCGACGAAGTAGGCCAACTCCAGACGCAATGCTTCAACCTGCTCCAAATGCGGGGCCCACATGTCTCCTGAACGGTAGTTAACGAGCAGGTTATACAGACCCTCGCGACTTGTGATTTGCACACCCTTATCGTAGACCTTGATTTTCTGCGTCAGCCTCCAGATCATTCCAAACCAGCATCTTCTTTTCCCCGCCGATTAAGGTTGTGCGGACCTTGACTGGCGATAACCAGTTGACGTTGATGTGCGCGATGACCTCATTCGGAAAGTAGAGCGTGATAAAGGCGACGTCTTCGTGTCCGTTCAGGTGGGTCTGACCGGTGGCGACGATTTCCTCGGCATCCCCCTCGATTAGGTGATCCATGATCGAAAGGTCATGGGGAGCAAGGTCCCAAATGACGTTTACGTCGTGCTGAAAAAGTCCCAGGTTGACCCGGGTGGAGTCGTAATAATACAGTTTGCCCAGCGTGCCTTCTTGAAGGAGCTGTTTGATTTTTTTTACCGCCCCCGTGAACAAGAAGGTGTGATCTACCATGATCTGAAGGTTTTTTCTGGCTGCAATATTGATCAGCTCTTCTGCCTGCGCCGTGTTACTTGTGAAGGGCTTCTCGACGAAAACGTGCTTGCCGTTCTCAAGGGCGGCTTTGGCAAGTTCGAAGTGCGTCCAGACGGGGGTTACTATCGCAACGGCGTCAATTTCTGGTGCCAAGATTACTTCCCGGGCATCGGCCGTTAATTTGATTTCGTGAGTTGTTTTTTGAGCGCGTTCGCGTGCAGATGGGGACTTGTCAGAAATAGCCAGGACAGTAGCTCCCTCCAAACCATCAAGATTCCTGACAACGTTCGGACCCCAATAACCGTAGCCAATCACCCCAAAATTCACCATATTCTTACCTCCTTCTGAGGCTAGGTTGGTCGGTAAATCTGTAGAGGGGTAGACAGCGATGTTACTTTCCATAAAGAATGGCGCCTCCTTGATTGAAGCGAACGGGCGATAGAACCAAAGGGGATTCCCGTCAGTGCGCTCCCTCGCCTACAACTACGGCTCGGGGCGTACGCAGAAGGATTTTCATGTCGAGCCAGGGCGACCAGGTTTTGGCATACCTGAGATCCAGGCGGACCATCTCATCGAACTTGAGCCTGCATCGACCATTCACCTGCCAGAGCCCGGTAATGCCCGGCTTCACTTCTAATACCCTTTGCCTGTGCCATGTCTGGTAGGCCGCTACTTCGTACGGAATCGCAGGGCGAGGTCCGACCAGCGACATTTGCCCCCTGAGCACATTTAAGAGCTGCGGAAGTTCATCCAGGCTACTCCGGCGCAAGAACGCCCCTATCCGCGTGATTCTAGCGTCGTTAGTAAGCTTATAGACACCAATCCCATCGCCATTGTTCTTGCATGGATTGCGCTGGGCCTCGCCAGCAATCAATTGCGTCACATATTCTCGGTGAACGCTGGAATCGTTGCCGACATACATCGACCTGAATTTAAGAAACATGAAGGATTTACCGTATTGCCCGACCCGCCGTTGCTTAAATAACACCGGGCCTTTCGACGTCACTTTGATCGCCGACGCGATGATCAGGAGGACAGGAGCCAAAATGACAAGTACCAGCGCGCTGCCGACGATGTCCATCAGCCGCTTTGTCACCGGAAAGAATTGTGTGACCTTGTCATGTCTGGGCAGATCGGGATACAGCGTCGGATTGCTCGGACGCTGGGGTAGGTCATAATCCCACTTATCAGGGTAGAAGTGAAACGAGATGCTGACCTGATTGAATTGCTCGAAGGTCAGATTGTCTCGCAGAATACCGCCCACCCTAGCTAGCATTTCGCTCAGAATTGAATTCTGGTCAAAAATGACGAGCTGAGTAAACATCACCCCCACCGACGACTGGTTCTTGTACCAACCGACAACATCGGTTTCCCTTGTGGCTGGCAGCAACGCGGATATGACATTGGCGAGAACCTTGCCGTTCTTTTCGCCGCTCTGGTGCTCTCCGGTCTCCAGCAGCATAAGCAGAAACGGCTTTGCGGAACGCTCAGTCCTCTTGCGCTCGACAGCGATCATTCGCTTAAACGCTTCTTCCTGCAGGATCTCGCGCTCTGCGACGGAGGCCGGCTTCCATGGACGAGAATCCTGGCTAGAACCATTACCCGAGTTTTGTAGAGTCACAACATCCTCCGCAGATTTGGCGCTTCGTTCTTGGAACGCGCGCACGTTCTGATTTGTGCGGTATGACGGGGATTTCCCACGCTACCCGATTGGCACATGAAGCGATGATCAACAGGAAATAGGAGGTCAGGTTGGAATGCTTATTTTGCGTGAAGGCTCGCCCTCTGCGGAGCCGCGGAACGAGACGAGTAATAGTAGTAGTTGTTGGCTACCGCCTCTTTAGAACCATTGAGCACGGCACCGAGCAGCTTGGACTGCTCGATTGCTTCCAGACTTCGTTGCAGCTGTCGTTTCGCGGTTGTTCCTGGCCGTGTCACTAGGAGGATCGCATCTGTCAGGCGCATCCAGATGCTCGTGTCGGCAAGAGGCAGGATCGGAGGAGAGTCGACCACAATCCAGTCAAACCCGCCTTCCAAGCGCTGCATAAGCGTAGAGAGTCTGCCCGGCTGGAGAATCTCCGAGGGGTTTCGTGACGGCCTACCGGCCGGCAGGATCCAGAGGTTCAAACTTTCAAGCCGGTAGACGTTTTTCGGCTCGTCAACCTCGCCCTCCAACAGTTCGCTAAGGCCTGGAAGTTCTCCCAAGCCCAACTGCTGAGCTAACGAGGGCCGCCGCAGATCTCCCTCCAAGAGCAGGATCTTTTGCTGCTTACTCCCCGCCAGAGCGCACGCCAGGTTCCCTGCGATCGTACTCTTCCCTTCCCCCTCCACGGGGCTTGTAATCAACAGGGACTTTAAAGCGCGCTTTTGCTGAAGATATCTCAAGCGGATGCCGAGAAAGCGAAACTTCTCTGCCGCCAAACTCTCCACATCCGTAATAGATACGAATTTATTTTGCGGAGATAAGAGCACTTGTACTGTCTGGAACTGGCCGAACTGGTCACGGGACATGTTCGCCTTGTGGTACTCGCTCGGAGCCGCGGATTGCCCAGTGTTCCGCTCGACAACCTCCAATAACTCTCTCGCTGCTGACAATTCAATACCAGAACGGTCTGCCTCGGTTCGCTGTAACGCGTCAAATATCTGGCTCATGTTTGCTGACCCAGGGTCTTATGGCCGCTCATGCTCCACCTCTCGTGATGGCGTTTTCTTTAGATATGCAAACAACTCGAGCAAGGTCTTCGAGGCGCGCCGGGCAAATGTCTCGTCGAACTCTACCAGCTCTTCGGTTTGAGGGATATGCACAACATCCAAGCGAAGGTCCGCGGCGGCGCTTTCTATGATCTCCGGAGTCACGCTTTTCATCTTCCGGGCATACGCGGTGATGAGTGCGTTATCGCAAATCGTGTTAATCAACCGAGGAATACCATGAGAATGGCGATAGACGCATGCACTGGTAGCATAAGGAAAGAGGCAATCCCCATTCGAGCTTGCCCCTGCAATCTGCAGGCGCCGCTCGATGTAGCCTTTTGTTTCATTCTCATCCAACGGCGTGAGCTGCGCGCGATGAGCGATCCTTTGCTTCAACTGCCTCAGCGTCGGCGAATCCAGTGTGTCGTCGAGCTCCGGTTGTCCAACCAGCAGGATTTGCAACAACTTTTCGCGAGATGTTTCCAGGTTCGTCAACAGACGAATTTCCTCGAGGATCTCCGCCGACAGATGGTGCGCCTCGTCGACTATCAGAACGGTTGTCAGATTCTTCATACCACGGTCGATCACGTACTTACTAAACTCAAGTAGAACCTCACTCTTGTTCTTCCCTGAAACGGAAAGCCCGAAGTCGGTTGCCACATATTGTAAGAACTCGCAGGGCGACAGGCGGCCATTGAACACATATGCATACGCAACGTCGTTACTTTTTTTGAATAGTTCAAGCAAACAACGAAGTAAAAGGGTCTTGCCCGTACCCACTTCTCCGGTGAGCACGACAAAGCCCCTATGCGCTCGTACTCCGTGATAAAGTGCCGCCATAGCCTCGTTGTGCCTGGGGGTCGGAAAGAGGAAGGACGGATCCGGAATGATATCGAATGGATTGCGCTTTAGGTTGTAGAAAGCTTTGTACATCAGAGGTACAATCAGCCTCGAAGATAGCTAACGGCTGATCCCGCAAGGATAACTGCAAAGACCAGAGCTGCCATTGCCCATCCGAGCCAGGCGCGCTTCTGATCGGCCCTCTCGTTTGTTGGGCCGCCGATGAGGGGCAGTTCGGAGATAACTGCTACAGGCAGCAGTTTCCTAAGTTCAGACTCGCTGTACACCCTATCATCCAGCATCTCGAAGAGCCAAACTACACCGGCCCCCAACGCCAGCCCCACCAGCAGCCCCATACCGCAGAACTTTAGGCGGTTGGGAAAGCTAGGCTTCACGGGCAGACTGGGAGGGTCAAGAACTCGGAAGCGTTCGCCCTGTTGAAGCAGCTCCATGCTGGTTGCCATCGCCGAGTCATTCTTCTTCTTCAGCAGTTCGTCGTAAGACGCCTTTGATTGATCATACCCTCGCGTCAGATCTGCAAGCTGTTGCTCGCGTATGGGTTCCTGATTCAGCCGGGCCTGGTAATCGTTGATTCGTGACGCAAGTGCGGCGATCGACTGTTCGCGGTTCTTAATCTCGATCTGATTAGCTTGCAACTGGCTCTGCAATTGCGGCATCAGCGACGGGTCCTTGGACCCAGTAAGGTCGTGAGCAGGAGCAATCGCCTTTGTGTCTGGCCGAGGATTATTGCCGTTAGCCTTCATGTCCGCCAGAAGCTGATTGCGCTGCACCTCCGTCTTAGCAATCTGGTCTTTCACCTTACGAACTTCAGGATATTTCTCGCCGTAAGTAGAACTGAGGTCACGCAACTCCGTTTTCAGCTTGTCTAGCTTCGCGTCCATATCCTCCAGCCCCATCCCGGCGCCCTCTGGACTCCCTGCGGGGGCCTGCAGCGCCCGGTATTGGTTCAGCAGCGCCTCCAAATAAACACGTTGCTGCCTACTCGTGTTGAGTGCGTCGGATTCCGTCTGCAGCTGCGATTGTAGTCCACTCAATATTTGAAGGTTGCTTCCCAGCTGAGTTGGAAGTTCTCCAACATGCTGCCCCTTAAACTCGCGAATTTTCTCTTCTTGTGCTTCCAGGCTTTGCTGAGCAGTCGCCAGCTGGCTCTCGAGAAACTTAGTGTTACCTTCGGATTCCTGCTGTCGCACCTCCAGGTTTTCATTAATGAAAAGATTCGTCAGTTTGCTTGTGACCTGTTGAGCGATCAAAGGATCATGGGCTGAGTAATAGACGTTAAAAGCATTGATGCGGTTGTCCGCACCGCGTACGAGCTCGATTTCGATCTCCTTGCGCATCCGCTCGACAATCTCATCTGGCGACGGCCGGCTGCGATCCTTTTGATACAGATTCATTTCATTGGCAATTTGCAGGAGACGGGAACGACTGAGGATCTGTTGAGTAATGCTTTGCAGCCGCTCCTGCAAGTTTTCGCTTACGTTCGGCGCGACAAGGTCCCTTGGCATGGTGGGCTGTTCCACCAAAATCAGCGTGCCCGACTTATAGCGCGCTGGCAGAACCCAGCTTGCTCCCCACACTGCAAGCCACCCGATAAATACCGGGAGCAAGAAATGCATGTGCCGGCGACGAATGATGCTTAGATAGTGCTGGAGACCCAATCTCTCCGGAGCTTGCGGTTGAACAGTTTGCGGCATGATTATCTGTGTAGCGGTCTAGTAAACTGATAGTTGATGGACACAAATGCACGACTCATATTCGGATCAGTAGATATCGCCGGGATCCCGGGATACATCTGATGTGTCCAGTTATATCCGAACTGCACGTTCCAATGCTCGCTCAACGACCGTTGTGCTGATGCGCCTCCTGATATGGTGTGTCCTCCAGGATTGGATAGTACGAATAATGGAGTCAATGTCTTATAGAGCAAGTAACTCGCCGAAACTCCGACCTTCCAATTGCGCGTTGCCTGCCACGCTGCTGAAACATTTGCGCTATTAGACTGGAACGCTCCATTCAACCCACCGCCGCCGGTAACGATTCGTGCGTAGCTGGCTGCTAGAGTGGTCCGCTCGCCCTGCCAACCGAGACTCGCTACTATCATCGGCGTCCACGATGACGCCGCCGGCAGCGGCGACTGGGTAGCTCGATAGTGCTGCGGCCCCCCAGACACCGACAATGAGAGTGTGGGCTTTAGATAAACTGTAAGGAAGCCAAAAATCGTCTCACTCTGCGTCTGTGTGCCGGGCGCGGTAACCTGATACGATGCGATATTCTGGTATTGGAAGGTACCGCCAACGTAGTACCGCTCCCCGAGGCGAGTCGAGTAGTATGCAGACCCTGCGGTAGAATGCGAATTGAAGAGACCGGGAACTTCCTGTGGGTTTGGGTAGTAGAGTCTGCTGAAGCTCCCTGTCACCCCGACCATCCCATTTTCGCTGACCTGATAGGTGACTTGCGCGCTGGTCGCATTATTGAGTTCGTCCGCAATCGGCGCCACGACCGCGACGCTCTGAGTCGGCACTGAGCCAGACACTGGCGTAGTTGTAAAGGCATTGGACTGATTGAACATGTTGGAGGTCTTTAGAAACGTATCCTGCACGCTCACGGTTAGGTTAGGGCTCAGCCGATACTGGAGATTGATATCCACGTTCTGGGTTGACTGGTTGTAAGCGCTGGTGCGCTGATAGAAAGTAAAACCCGGACTATAGTTGAGGACCATGTGCAGCTGAGGAGTGGTTTTATCGATGGCAATCGTAGGCCAGATCGAGTAGGTGACGTCATCTCCGGGCTGGGAGCTGCCAGATCCCCAAACGTTGCTCACGTACGCGCTACTGAAGCCAAGGCCACCGCGCAGGACATTTGACGGCGTTTCACCAGCGAATTCAGACGGGTACGCCTGTCCGCTGACCGGCGGCGGTACCTGCAGTTGCACTTCGTCCGCAGTGTCGGTGGCAGTTTCTGTGCTAGTCGTGTCCACCTGTGACCACGCCGAGGTGCACGCCAGCAACAAAAATCCAAAGCAAGCTCGGGACAACATGTCTATTCTAGGGGACAACAATCGTGTCGTGCGGTTTAAGTCTTATGTTCTGCGCAATGTTCTTTCCCTTGATGACATCCTGGTAATTGAAGGGCAATCGGGACTCACTGCCGTCCGAGTTGCGGCGCAGAACATAAATCGATTTGTGCTTGGCAAAGTCACGACAACCGCCAGCAAGCGCAATTGCATCCAGAACCGTCGTCGGATTTGTTAGCGGGTATGAGCCCGGCTTTGCCACTCGTCCCAGGATGTTGAATTTTTCGCTGTTAATCTGCTCGACTATCACCGTGACTTCTGGTTCCGCGAGATAGGGTTGCAGTTTGCTGGTGATCTCCTCTTCGAGCTTCACAGGAGTCTGTCCAGCTGCCTGCACTTCTCCGATCAGAGGCAGCGAAACTCTCCCGTCCGACCGCACCGGAATCGATCGGGAAATATCTGGCTGCTTCCACACACTGATCGCCAACACGTCGCCATTTCCAATTACAAATCCGTCATCGTGTGGCTTGCTGGGTGATACCTTCGTCGGCTGCGCGATCGAAGCCATCTCGGAGGGAGGCGGTTGAGGCCCGGACTGACTTGCGATTGGGGCCTGCGCCGAAGCGCCACCGGCGAGGAAGATGCAGAGCAGTCCTGCACTCAAGGGTTTGCTCCATGGCTCAATGGCTGTAATTCTCATGATTAAATCTCCTTGCGGGCGGCACTGGACTAATACCGCTCGATCAGCCGCCACCATTACCGCCGAATCCGTTCCCGTTACTTCTAATTCCTGCGCCTCCCGGCGTTAGAGAGGAATCGGGAGATCGCATCTGATATTGCTCGATCTTGTACAGCAAAGTCCGATAGCTGACTTTGAGTAGGCGTGCAGCCGCCTTTCGATTCCAGCCCGTTCTTTCCAACGCTGCTGCAATCGCGTTTTTCTCGGCTTCCAACTTCACCGTCTGCACCAAGGACTTTAGCGAGTCAGAGCCAGAAATCGCGATGGGATGACGGCTGGCCGGTGAGCCCGGCTGACTCGCCGCCCGGGGGAACATAAGAGCACCCTTCTCAGTTTCGCCCTGGGGCTCTGTTTCGCCAGCGAACGCCAGTTCTTTACCGCCGGCAAGGAGGTAACGTTTTACGAAAGTTTCCAGCTCCCGCAGATTGCCAGGCCAAGAATGCGCTTGACATGCCTCCAATACCGCCAGAGAAAAACTGCGGGGCGAGAGGGCATAATGATTAGCAACATGGCGCATGAAATAGTGCAACAGGAGCGGAACTTCCTCCCGGCGTTCGCGTAAGGCGGGCACGCGAATCGTGTAAGCGCTGAGGCGGTAATAAAGGTCCTCACGAAGTTTGTTCTCAGAGATTGCGGATTCAACGTTGGTCGTGCTGGCTGTCAAAATGCGGACATCAACAGCGACTACTGCGCCATTCCCTGGCCTAACAAACTGCCGAGACTTTAATACGTCCATGAGCTTGGCCTGCAGGGCCATCGGCATTTCTGTAATTTCATCCAGAAGAATCGTGCCCTTTTCACAGAGCTCGAGTTTGCCTGGTTTCGATTGCGGGAGTCCGGTTCCGTTTCGTTCGCATCCGAACAGTTCGGTTTCCAGCAAATCGCTGGGGAGAGTTGCGCAATTGACTCTTGCGAAACCGAACCCAGACCTGACGGATCGCTCGTGAATCAGGCGCGCCGCGGTATCTTTGCCACTTCCGCTTTCCCCGAGGATCAGCACCGGCGCATCGATCTCGGCCAGCAGTTCAACTTGCGCCCGAAGCTTTCGCATGATCGGGCTGGCGCCAACGAAGAGGTCGTCGCCGACTTGCTCGACATCTTCACTGGTGATGTCCACCTCGAGGTTGTCGGCCGCCGTGGAAAGGTGGGTCCTGATCACCGTTTCGAGTACCTCATCTTCCACTGGCCTGAGGATGCAATCCCGGGCCCCGAGCCGAAGTGCTTCTTGTCGCGTAGAGGAATCGCTCCGATCACAAATCACAATGATTGGGAGTTCAGAACGAAGCCGGCGGAGCCAGCGCAAGAAGTGCAGAGCATCGGTGTCGGCCCGAGGC
This sequence comes from uncultured Acidobacteriaceae bacterium, assembly GCA_963794545.1. GTDB lineage: Bacteria > Acidobacteriota > Terriglobia > Terriglobales > Acidobacteriaceae > Bog-257. The sequence continues at coordinate 564,464 of CAWCEH010000002.1, read as the reverse complement.
AAATCCAGGATGAGCAAGTCCGGCGATACCCCCGACTGGACCCTCTCCATCGCTCCCCATCCGTTGGTCGCACTCTCAAGTTGCCAAGAGTTCGATTCTCCGATGGACCAGAGCGGACGCAGCACAGCAGATTCCCGGCTTACTACCAGCAGCCGTAGCGCTTCGGTTGTTTTTTCCAACACCGGTTTAGTAGATCCTCGGAAAGCCACGGGAGAACAAGAACACTATGAAAGGTCTAGATCGGCTCAACGTCATATCCTTCGATGCGCACGCTCAGAGATCTTTGAATCGCATCGAGAGAGATGACCAGAGTACGCTCTCCGCTTCGGGAGACCAGGATTCCTTCGACGCCGCTCATCGCGCCGCTACGGATACGCACCCGTTGGCCAATCTTGAGAAATGGGTGGGAACAGAAAGGCAGCTGCTCTTGCAAAAGTGCTTGGACCGCCTGGATTTGTTCGTCCGGAATCGGGATTCCCATGCCGTGAGTTCCGACGAACCTCAGAACACCATTCACACGAAGCACCCGGAAGCGTTCGTCGTTCCTGGGCACAAGCTTCACGAACACATAGCAGCTGAATAACGGTGATTCTATGACTTTTCGCCGGTCACTCCACCGACGTACCTCCCGGACGAGTGGCAGGAAGGTTGTTATTCCTTGATCGCGAACTTCTTGCGCAACCACTTTTTCGTGCCTGGAACGTGTGTGTACAGCAAACCACTTTTCAACGTCTGCATCCGCACCAATACCAGCGAATGCCGGCAATTCGGGAAAGCTCCAAGACTGACCGCTGGCACACATAGCTTCGCCCTCTCAGTCACATCGTGACTTTGCCCTCAGGAATTGCGCATCCCTAGGATCCCAAGAAAGCTGAGATCTTCAGATCGACTACTCAGAACCACTGCCGTCACGTCCGCGAGGTCTCGAAGCGTTGTTCTGGGATCTGAGGCGCCCTAGCAAGTAGCGTTTCTAGAGGGTGAGTGGACAATAAGACAGGTTGCAAATGGCCGCAAGAGGCACAGAGGCTCAGCGAATCAATTCTCTACGAGGATAGGTGGACACTTCTCCCCAGTTGAGTAGTATGAGCCCAGAGAAGATCTTCTCCTGCTCCAGGCTGTGGGAAGTGTCTATCTCCCACCAAGCCAACTGCTTACGCCATTTTCAGCGGACTCAGGTAACAGCGACAGCCAAGTAGCACTTATGTGCACTGCAGATGACACGATATGTGTGCAGCGTGGCAGCACCATTGTCGTCTTGTGCGCGCGAGAGAAACTGGTGTACCTTTATTCGCAGCACGCGAGAGAGAGGTCATCGGCTGTTCGTCTGACTTCGTTCGTGGGAGAAGGTCTCTTTGGCCAGAGACATTTTCCGCAGAGTCATGTCCTTTCTCCCTATTTGCCACAAAACTTCGTTTGGAGCTAGATCATGCGCCACCAGCCTTCTGCCGTCTCGATTCGCGTACTTGTCAGCGATGATACGCGGGTCCACACTGAGCTGCTCGCGGATGCACTGAAACGCGACGGCTGCTTGCAAGTAACAACCTCGTCTTCGGGCTCTGAAAGTCTTACAGCGCGCCCCAACCTCAGCGACATAGACGTCCTTCTTATAGGTTCAAACCTGGATGAGCGGCCCGGCCGTGGACTGGAGGTCCTGCGAGGGCTCCGAGCCTCGCATGCGGACCTTAGGGCAGTGGTCCTTCTGGACTCCTCGAAAGGCGAAAAGGTATTAGAAGCCTTTCGTGCGGGCGCCCGAGGGGTGTTCAGTAAGAATGACTCCGTAGATATCTTGAGCAAGTGCCTGCGCAAAGTCTATGAAGGGCAGATCTGGGCCAATAGTCAACAGATCGCGACTTTGGTGCAGGCCTTGGCGTCGTCGCACAATATCCGTGCCGTGGACGCTCGGGGATTGAATCTACTTTCTAAACGGGAGATGGAGGTGGTTCGCAGCGTTGCCCAAGGGCTATCGAATCGCGAGATCGCCGAGCGGTTACACCTCAGCCAGCATACGATAAAGAATTGTCTGTTTCGAATCTTTGACAAGTTGGGGGTCTCAAGCCGCGTTGAACTCCTGTTCATGACTTTGAGCCAGGAACGCGATGCGCAATCGGCCTTCCAGCATTTCCTCAGTGAGCAAGCTTATGAGAGCTTGCAGGATGAAGCTACTTTGATCGCTACTCAGAATGCCGCGGACCAGGGAGTGCTGATGGCCCAACTCGCTCTGGCTCAATTTTACTCGGCTCACAGAACCAATCTCACCAACGCATTGTACGGCTACATGTGGTACTCGATCGCCAGTGAACAGATGTCACGAGCGTACAAAGATGCCACCAAAGACCTCACCATGGATCAACTGCTTCAAGCCGAACAAATGGCGGCTGAAAGGCCTCGGAAGAGAAAAGAGCCGTTCGTGGTCGACAAGAGGCGCAGCGGGACCAAAATCGTGAACGCTGCCAACTGAGGAACTCCGCGTGGCGCGGGCGATACGGCGTAGATTTACTGCAACTCCTTGCTGCCCCGGAACCTTCCCAGCAAGTTCAGTGCAAGATTGTTGTTGCTGCGCAGCGCCGCTACAATCGAATCAGGCCGCACCTGTGGCCGGATTGTAGCGTCTTGAGCGCCGGATGGCCATAAGACACGAGAGCCCCGCAAGAAGCAGGTATAAAGGAGTCGAGCCGCCCTCGGGCACCATTTCAAAGAATTCCTGCTCTGGGCAACCTGCCGCGCTGCAGCCATTAGGCGTTAGTATGATCAAGCTGGAGTAGTCACCGCTCGCGTAGTTTGCTTCGGCACTGCTGAGAAGACCGCCGGTCACCGTGGTGCTGGTGCAGTTGTTGCCGGTTCCAAAAACAGCGTTGCAGGCGGCCAAGTCGCCGGCACTCCTTAGCCAGCTCAGAACATCGGTTGGATCAAAAACAGCCCAAAGCGCATACGAGTAATAACCTTGCTGGGTTCCAGTCGCGCTGATCAGCCCAAACGCGAGCCAACCCGCTTGCTCATAAAGCGCGGTGATCTGACTCATCGTATCACCCTGCCTCAAGAGCGATGACCCCCACAAAGTATTACCGAGGCTGCTGAAGGAGTTTGTCGTATAGGTCGCGGGGTTGTAGTTGGACTCATCTTTGAAATCGTCGCAGATTATCTGCATAGAACCACCCGACTGCGTGTTAGTGGCGCTGTAGGAACCAACGTAGATGCCATCCAGAACGTTGTTCGACGGGGGATCGCTTATTTGCGCGCCAACAGTACCTGCGAGAGCGGCAGGCGCCAAGCAAAAGAGGGCAACCACAACCAAGAATACCGATCCCCACGAACTTCGGATTGTACTCGTCATTGTAATGTCTCCTCTCCGTACCTCACCATACAAGAGGGAACTTGCCCGGCACGAAGTCGCGCCCCACCCCCGACCACCCATGACTACACGCATAGCATCAGGCATAGCTTCCCAGCAAACCGTTTGTTCGTCAAGACTGATAATTTCTGCGACCGGTTGCAATCGCTTGCAACTTATCTCTAACCGACTGCGAATCAATAAGATACCGTTATTTCGTCCTTGAGATCGACCGTCCCGTCAACCCCGCATGGGAGAATACCGATCGGCGGTAAACGATTTGACACCCCGTGATGTCCTCGCTGGTACCTGGTTACTACACGGTTCGGAAGTAAGCAAAGAGGACAAAGACTAACCACAGCAAAAGCCTGACGCAAGCGCCTCACAATGTCGTACCTTATGGTGAGCGCTTTAGGATACAATCGGCCAGTTGATCATGGTAGGTCTTTAGGAGATCGGGTGGTGCGATTTTCGGTCGCTTGTCGTTTGGGTTTATCACTGACGCTAGTCGTGGCTGCCCTCACAGCGTGCTCTCGTGATCCCAACGTGCGCAAGCAGAAATACTTCCAGAGCGGCCAGCACTACTTTCGCTCAGGAAAGTATCGCGAAGCTGCTATTGAGTTCGTCAATGCTATCAAGATCGATCAAAATTATGCCGATGCTCACTACCAACTGGCGCAAAGTTACCTCAAGACCCAGAAATGGTCGAACGCCTATCAGGAGTTGAGCCGTACGGTCGAGTTGCAGCCGGATAATTATTTAGCCCGTCTCGATTTGGCCAAGCTCCTAATCTCCACCGGAAACCTGCGGTCCGCGCAGGAGCAAACGGATTTGTTGCTGCAGGAGCACCCCAACGATTCCAAAGCCCACTTCGTCGCGGCTAGTCTTCTTGCCGCAGAAGCGAACTTTCCCGCGGCGATTGTGGAAGTGCAAAAGGCCATCACACTCGATCCCAGCGATTGGGATTTGTATCTCAATCTCGCGCTCATGCAGATGAAGAACAATCAACCTGATGCAGCCGAGACCAATTTCAAGAAGGCTGTAGAGCTCAATCCCAGGGCCTTTACTGCGCGGTTGATGCTTGGCACTTATTACCAATCACGGGGCCGGTACGGCGAGGCGGAGCAAGAATTTCGCCGTGGCATCGAGGTCCAGCCTACCAGTCTCGAGCCACCCGCCGCCCTCTCCCGCTTGTACTTGGCCGAGCACAAGAGTGCCGAGGCGGAACAATTGTTAACGCAGGTCAAGCGCGATTTTCCGGACGACTCGGTTGCCTACCGAATGTTAGGCGACTTCTACTTTCGAACCGGACAGCTGGAGAAGGCCAAGTCCGAATACGGCGCTCTCCACAAAGCTCACCCCGATGACCTTGAGGTCAAGAAAAATTATGTCCAGCTTCTAATTCTGAGCAATGGTCTTGATGAGGCGCGCGCGGTGAATGATGAAATCCTGAAAGCGAGCCCAAATGACAATGCGGCACTGATTTATCGGGGCCAGTTGCAGAGGCTGACTGGAGATGCTAGTGGTGCCGTCGAAACATTGCAGACTGCCACCAAAAATGATCCCAAGGATGCCACGGCTCAATATCAGCTAGGGATGACATTCCAAGAGCTAGGGAACTTGGAGAGCGCTGAAAGCGCATGGAGGGAAGCGGTACGTTTGCGTCCCGATCTGTTCGAGGCTCAGCGTGCCCTGGCCTTGCTGGCAATGCGCAAGGGCGACATGAGTACGCTCGAGCAGGCCGCCACTCAGATTGTCAACCTGCAACCCGGGATGCCGGATGGCTATGCACTCCGCGCCATTTCTTTTATCAACCGCAAGCAGTTTACAGCAGCCCAGAACGACATAGGCAAGGCCATCGAAGTGGGTCCCCAGAGTCAGCTTGGCTACGTTCAGCTTGGAAATTTGAAGTTAGTGCAGAGGCAATATACCGATGCCGCACAAGCGTATCAGGAAGCGCTTGACCGTGATCCGAACTCCACCGACGCGCTCCGCGGCCTTATGAACACCTTCCTGGCCCAAAAACAGGTCGACAAGGCCTTGGCTGCCGCCAATTTCCAAATTGCTAAAGCTCTCAATAACAGCAGTTTTTACGACTTGCTCGGAACTGTTCTTTTCCGAAATAAGAAAGACCTGAGCGGCGCGGAGGCGGCCTTCAATAAGTCCCTGGAACTTGACAGAAATAATTCGGATGCTTTGATCAAGCTAGGTCAGGACCAGGCAGCAAAGGGGGAAATAGACCGAGCTATTGCCACTTATCAACAGGCAATCAAAGATCATCCTCATGCTCCAGAATTCTATAATCTCGTAGGCGCGCTGTACGAATCCAAGCGCGACTGGAACGACGCGCGGGACGCATACAAGAACGCCCTCGACCTCAAACCTAACGACCTGCTCGCCTCGACACGACTTGCCAACATCCTGCTGCAAAGTAATGGAAACATAGATACCGCTTTGTCGCTAGCTCAAGCGGCGTACCGCAGCGTGCCGGACTCACCGGACGCGGCCGACACCCTGGGCTGGGTTTACTACCAAAAGGGGGCGTACCCATTAGCGCTAAGCCTGTTCCAACAAGCTCTCAAGCTGCAGCAACAAAGTCATGCACCCGATGACCCTGACATTCATTATCACTTAGGATTGGCATACCAGAAGACCGAACAACCTGCCCTCGCACGCCAACACCTGGAACGTGCGTTGCAGATCGATCCCAACTATAGTGCTGCTGCTGAGATAAAAAAGCAGCTTGGTAGTTTGAAATCTTAACCAGCGGAACCGCCCGGCGTATTGCCGAGCCACGGTTGACTTCATGGTCTTAAGGTAGGGAGGAGCGAAAGCGGATTGTGCTAATTCCCGAGCCTTTGAAAAGAGAGACTTGCTGCCGCTCTCCAGTAACCCAATCAATACGCCGCCATCTTCCGACCTTCATCTTTCACGGCAGGCCATAAGCGTTCTTTGTCTATTCACGTTAGGTGCCACGTTAGCTGCGGCTCTCTGGCCCTTCCATTCTCCAACGAACGAAGTGTCATGGGTAGAAAAGGGGAACGCTCTCCGTTTCGGCGATCACGGGACGGCATTGAGCCCGAGCACACTTGCGTTCGGCGACAACGACGGACCACCTTGCAGTCTTGAGGTTTGGTTGGAGCCCGCTCTTACCTGGACTACTGGTTCTGTCCTAACATTTTATGGTTCCTTAGATAACCGACAGTTCTCGATGCGGCAAGAGTACACCGACCTTGTTCTGCAACGCAGCGTTGAGGAGCCGGATCATCAGAAGAGCCAAACGCAAATACGTGTTAATGATGTCTTTCGGAGACGACAAGCATTCATAACCGTCACCTCGGATGGTCAAAATACGTCGGTCTACCTCGACGGGCATTTGGCAACAGCCTCACCAGGATTCGGCCTTTCCACCAGCGATCTAGCGGGTCAACTTATACTTGCCAATTCGCCGTTGCGAGGCCATAGCTGGTCTGGTCAGCTGAGGGGCCTAGCCATTTACGGCAGCGAACTCAGTTCGCAACAGGTCGTCCGGCATTACGAGGACTGGACCCAGAGGCAGGAGCCTGCGCGAGCTAAGCATGAGCGAGCGCTTGCACTCTATCTCTTCAATGAGCACGGGGGCAAGATCATCCGCAACGCGATCGGATCGGGAATCGATCTGGAGATACCAAGACGCTACTTGGTTGTACATCAATTACTTCTCGAGCCACCTTGGCGGGAATTCCCCACACAACAGAGCTATTTGAAAAACTGCGCCATCAACATTGCAGGTTTCGTTCCTTTAGGGTTTTTCTTTAGTCTCTACTTCACGGCGGTCTGCAAGATGAAGCGAGCGTCAATCGCGGCCATTGTTCTGGGAGGAGCTGTTAGTCTGGTCATTGAATTTGTGCAGGCATATCTTCCAACCCGATATTCTGGCATGACCAACGTCATTACTAACACTCTCGGCACGTGTGTTGGAGTCGCGCTGCACCGCACTGGCGTTTTGCACCTAGCTCGGCGACCCGTCCTAAACTTCTGGACTCGGCACTTCGGAAGTCCTCCGCTATAGCGAGGTTTTTCTGCCTATTTGTTTGCCATCTGGTCCGTTTGCCAGCACCTTAGGGTACGGTCGCGGAAGATTCGTTCGAGTATGTGCTTTCTTCTCCTTGGTTGTTGACGGCGGTGGTTACGTAGTAATACGTATAACCACTTTGTACCATCAGGTCATTGTAGTTTGTGGGGGAAATCAGGCTAGAATTGAGTTTCGTATAGGGTCCGCCTGAAGTCGGACTGCGATAGGCATTGTAACCGGCGATCCCGGGGGATTCGCTGGCAGTCCAGGACAGAAGCACCTCCGCTGTGACCGTGAGGTTTACCGTTACCGTATGCCAAGTGCCACCCCCGGTGCCGGTCACCGTGATGGGATAAGTCCCCGTCGGGGTGTTTAACCCTACCGTAATGGCCATGGCCGAGCTGCCCGCACCCGGAGCCGGTATCGTGCTCGGGTTGAAGCTCACCGTCGTCCCCGTCGGAACTCCCGTTGCCGACAGGCTGATCGAGCTACTGAAGCCACCGCTGACGGTGGTCGTGATCGTAAACGTCCCCGGATTGCCCTGCACGACACTGAGAGAAGCCGGCGAGGCCGAAATGGTGAAATTGGGCGCTGCCGTCACGGTCAGCGTGACGGTAGCGCTTCGCTGGAGCCCGCCGCCATTGCCAGTCACTGTGATGGGATAGGTTCCCACCGGCGTACTCGCTCCCACCGTAATGGTCATGGTGGAGCTGCCCGCACCCGGGGCCGGTATCGTGCTCGGGTTGAAGCTCACCGTCGTCCCCGTCGGAACTCCCGTTGCCGACAGACTGATCGAGCTGCTGAAACCCCCGCTGACGGTGGTCGTGATCGTCGAGGTCCCCGGACTGCCTTGAGCGATGGTGAGAGAAGACGGCGAGGCCGAAATCGTGAAGTTCCCCGTCGCCGTGACCGTCAGATTCGCGGTCCCGTAGATCGAGCCGGAAGTCGCCTGGATTGTCGTACTACCGGCCGCAACTCCGGTGGCCAGTCCGGTGCTGCCGATCGTCGCCACCGAGGGAACACTCGATGTCCAGGTGGCTGAGTTGGTTAAGTCCTGGTGGCTGCCGTCGCTGTAGGTTCCGGTTGCCGTGAACTGCTGCCGCCCTCCCACCACAATCGAGGGATTTACCGGTGTTACCGCTATGGACACCAGCACTGGCTGGCCTGGGGTGCGGAAGGCCACCATCTGCATGATCCATGGCCCGGAGGGATTGACGGGTGCGGTCGCACTATAGCTGCCTGTGGCCGTGACCATCCGGTCTTCGGCGATGTCGCCGTCCGGCTGCGTCAGCATTCGCGTGGTGAAGCCGCTACCCGGGCCAGACGTGAGGGTCTGAACCAGATTCGCGCCAAAGATTAGATCGGTCGCGTTTGTGGTTGTCGCCGATCCACTGCTGCCGGAGGTACTGTTGCCGGAATTTGCAGCCGTTACGTCCACCGGGTTATTGGGATCAGCTCCGCTATACTCAAGGATGCGAATATCGGGCGACACCGCAGGACTGGAAAACGTCACGCTAACGGTGTTGGCTCCAGCGGCCGCCGACGCAATGTTTTTGGCGTAGTAGATGGATTGCGACGCGAGTCCGGTCTGAATCGTGGGCCCCACGGCGCGGGCATACGCATTACCTTTTGAGTCGGTAACTGCACTGACCGCTGCGATGCTGTCGTTCCATCCCACGACGACAACGTTAAGGTCTCCAGCAACCTGCGCGGCGGTGAACGTTACATTCACCGTCGCCTGAGGCGTTTGCGGCGTCGCGTAGTTAACCTGCACATAGTTAATGGTTGTGACCAGCGTCGTCACGGTCAACGAGACGATCGTGCTTTGCTGGATACCTCCGCCATTGCCAGTCACCGTGATGGGATACGTTCCCACTGGCGTGCTCGACCCTACCGTAATCGTCATCGTCGAGCTGCCCGCACCCGGAGCCGGTATCGTGCTCGGGTTGAAGCTCACCGTCGTCCCCGCGGGCGCCCCCGTGGCCGACAAACTGATCGAACTGCTGAATCCACCGATAATGGTGGTGGTGATCGTAGAGGTCCCCGGGCTGCCTTGAGGGATGGTGAGAGAAGATGGCAAGGCCGAAATAGTGAAATTGGCTGCTGCGATCACGGTCAGCGTGACGGTAGCGCTTCGCTGGAGCCCGCCGCCATTGCCGGTCACCGTGATGGGATAGGTTCCCACCGGCGTGCTCGCCCCCACCGTAATGGTCATGGCCGAGCTGCCCGCACCCGGAGACGGTATCGTGCTCGGGTTGAAGCTCACCGTCGTCCCCGTCGGAACTCCCGTGGCCGACAGACTAATCGAGCTACTGAAACCACCGCTGACGGTGGTTGTGATCGTAGAGGTCCCCGGACTGCCTTGAGCGATGGTGACAGAAGACGGCAAGGCCGAAATGGTGAAATTGGCTGCTGCGATCACGGTCAGTGTGACGGTAGCGGTTCGCTGGAGCCCGCCGCCATTGCCGGTCACTGTGATGGGATAGGTTCCCACCGGCGTACTCACTCCTACCGTGATGGTCATGGCCGAGCTGCCCGCGCCCGGGGCGGGAATCGTGCTCGGGTTGAAGCTTACCGTCGTCCCCGCGGGCGCCCCCGTGGCCGACAGACTGATCGAGCTACTGAAGCCACCGCTGACGGTGGTCGTGATCGTAGAACGTCCCCGGATTGCCCTGCACGACACTGAGAGAAGCCGGCGAGGCCGAAATGGTGAAATTGGGCGCTGCGATCACGGTCAGCGTGACGGTAGCGCTTCGCTGGAGCCCGCCGCCATTGCCAGTCACTGTGATGGGATAGGTTCCCACCGGCGTACTCGCTCCCACCGTAATGGTCATGGTTGAGCTGCCCGCACCCGGAGCCGGTATCGCGCTCGGGTTGAAACTCACCGTCGTCCCGGTCGGAACTCCCGTGGCCGACAGACTAATCGAGCTACTGAAGCCACCGCTGACGGTGGTCGTGATCGTCGAGGTCCCCGGACTGCCTTGAGCGATTGTGAGAGAAGACGGCAAGGCCGAAATGGTGAAGTTCCCCGTCGCCGTGACCGTCAGATTCGCGGTCCCGTAGATCGAACCGGAAGTCGCCCGGATTGTCGTACTGCCGGCCGCAACTCCGGTGGCCAGTCCGGTGCTGCCGATCGTCGCCACCGAGGGAACACTCGATGTCCAGGTGGCTGAGTTGGTTAAGTCCTGGTGGCTGCCGTCGCTGTAGGTTCCCGTCGCCGTGAACTGCTGCTGCCCTCCCACCACAATCGAGGGATTTACCGGTGTTACCGCTATGGACACCAGCACTGGCTGGCCTGGGGTGCGGAAGGCCACCATCTGCATGATCCATGGCCCGGAGGGATTGACGGGTGCGGTCGCACTATAGCTGCCTGTGGCCGTGACCATCCGGTCTTCGGCGATGTCGCCGTCCGGCTGCGTCAGCATTCGCGTGGTGAAGCCGCTACCCGGGCCAGACGTGAGGGTCTGAACCAGATTCGCGCCAAAGATTAGATCGGTCGCGTTTGTGGTTGTCGCCGATCCACTGCTGCCGGAGGTACTGTTGCCAGAACTTGCAGCCGTTACGTCCACCGGGTTATTGGGATCAGCTCCGCTATACTCAAGGATGCGAATATCGGGCGACACCGCAGGACTGGAAAACGTCACGCTAACGGTGTTGGCTCCAGCGGCCGCCGACGCAATGTTTTTGGCGTAGTAGATGGATTGCGACGCGAGTCCGGTCTGAATCGTGGGCCCCACGGCGCGCGTGTACACATTGCCTTTGGTGTCTCGAACGGAGCTGACCGTAGCGGTGCTGTCATTCCATCCCACGACGACAACGTTAAGATCTCCAGCGACCTGGGCGGAGGCGAACGTGATATTCACCGTCGTCTGAGGTGTTTGTGGCGTCGCGTAGTTACCCTGCACATAGCTGATGGTTGAACCGGACGGCGAAGCCAATCCCAAGCCGCTGTAAATCCTCTGGATCTGCGTAGCCGAAAGGGCGCGGTTGTAGATACGGAGGTCATTCACCGTGCCGGAACTGAATTGAGAGGTGCCGCCGCGAGAAAAGAAATAGATGGGGTTGTCGCCAAAGGTGTTGGTGTTCGTCGACGCAGACAAATTCCAGCTTGGGGTTTGCAAAACGCCGTCTACATAGAAGGCTACCTCGTTTCCTCCGGTCTGACTTTTGTCGAACACGAGAGCGAGGTGGTGCCAAATTCCTGAAGAGGGCTGACTGTAACAGTTGGCAGTCGTCCCTTCGTTGCCGCGCAAAGCAGCTTGAATCCCGTGGCAGGTGTCATCGTCAGGGAGGAGGACAAAGCCCGTAGTTGAATTTTGGTAGTTCCTGCTGGCCTCAAACAGGACATCGTCCCCGGCTGCCGAGTAGGTCCGCTTTGCCCAGAAGGCAATAGTGACTGCACGCGTGCCACGGAGATCAATCGCGGGAAGGCTTACAGAATCTCGATTTGCGGCATTCGCAGAAATCCCACTTATGTTAGTTCCTTTGAGCCAACTGACCCCACTGGACAAAAGTGCCGTATGAGAGTTACCCGAGGAGTCGGCTGCCATGGTGCCGGATGCCTCTTGGAATTTCCAATAACCGGCTGGGGTTTGGGCTTGCAGAGGCGCCACAATGGCCAGAGCTACAAAGAGGATCAACCAAGCGAACGAGGATGAGTGACGGGCAATTACTCGATTCGTTTTCAATGACAGGGCCCCGCTTCCATATAAGTTTGTCATCTCGGCGACGTAGCTGTCGCAGCGCCGCTGAACCGACGAGGGCACCATCAGGGTAACCGGAGATATCTCCCTTTTGGCGCCCTGGAGCTCAGAAATTATTACGAACGTAATCGTAAGGTAACACTGCAAATTTTGCACTGTTATCTTGGGAAGGTGAGCAGTTTCGCTCGAATTCAGGGTTGCTACCTCGCCCGACCGGCTAGGGGAGGCTGTCGCTGTATCCCATCGGGGAGTGAATCGTGAACCGATTCGCGGTATGTCCCGGGGCGCCTGCGGTTCTGTGTCCAGACAAAGTGGAGCCGGTGAAAAAAGTTGGTCATGACCGAAATCTAGTTCCCGGCCTGCGGTCCTGACCTATCGGCTGCAAAAATTCTTTTGCAAGAATACTTTGGCCAAGTTCTTTAAGAAATTTCCGAATACATCTCTTCAGGCAGGGACCGCAGTGAACCTCGCCACAGTGCCACGATGCGCCGTGATGATCGGCACCAAAGGACCAAGTGTGCGCAGCATCTTGGGGGCTTCCATACCCACCGTCACATACGTAGTCTGAACGCTTGAGGCGATATACTTATTGCCCTTCCGCCTTCGACAAGCTCTTATCGTGTACCTAAAAGGGAGTTCTCTGTGCGCCGCAACAGCATCACTGTCGTTCTCGCTCTCGCCACTTTGTTGTTCGTTTCTACTAGCCCAGCCCAACAGGCAGCAACCATCACCGTACCCAATTTGATCCGCTATGGCGGAACGCTAACGGACACCAGCGGGGCGCCGATGACGGCGGCCACGGGCGTCACCTTCGCCATCTACAAGGAACAGGATGGTGGTGCCCCAGTGTGGACGGAGACGCAAAACGTCACGCCAGACGCGCACGGTCAGTACAGCGTATTACTGGGAAGTACTACAGACACAGGACTACCCTCTGACCTCTTCTCGCAAGAAGAGCAACGCTGGCTGGGCGTGCAGGTGCAGGAACAACCTGAGCAGCCGCGCGTGCTGCTGGTGAGCGTGCCCTACGCCTTCAAAGCTCATGAAGCGGAAAGGCTGGCAGGCCGGAGTATTTCCGACTTCGTGCTCGCAAAGGACTGGAACTCAACCAATTCCGTCGCTGGCACAGCCTCCAAGTCTGGCGCTCACACCGCGCAGGCGGCGTCAGGCAAGGGCAACGACAGGTCGCCATCCAACTTGGCTGCCAGTCAGGGCCCGACCAACTTCAGCGGCTCGACCCCCGACCAGATCGTGAAGGTGACGCAAACCGGAACCGGTAATGCCATAGTTGCTACCTCGTCGGGCACCGCCGGTTCGAACGCGGTCCTGGGTGGAATCCAGGGACCGGGCGTTGCCATTTTTGGGCAAGCCTACTCGACTTCGGCGCAGGCCTACGGCGTGCAGGGCAATTCAGCCAGCACCATTGGCATTGGGCTGCTCGGATTTGCCACGGCGGCCACGGGACCTACCTACGGCTTGAAGGGCTACTCGAGTAGCACCGGAGGCACGGGAGTGCGCGGGCTGGCCACGGCCACCACCGGCAGCACTGTCGGTATAAGCGCATCCGTCGCGAGTCCAGCAGGTATCGCGGGTGTGTTTAGCAATACGGCAGGCGGCAAGATTTTGAGTGGCCAAAGCCATGGAGTCGAGAAATTCTCGGTAGACGGTAACGGCGCAGTCGCAATTAATTACAGGATCACTTACTACCGGTAGTGCTCTAACGGTGCCAAACGGCGGATCAGGAGCTACTTCCTTTGCTGCCTACGCTCCAGTTGTCGGCGGGACTTCGACGACAGGAGCTCTGCAATCGACAGCGGTGGGAAGAGCCAGGCAGGTTTTCGTTTCCGGGGGAAGCGGAACAGTGCCGGCTTACATCGACTTCCCCGACACCAAGATCATCCCTGCCGCGAACTGCATTGCAGGTACAGCAGGTGCAGGGTGGAGTAACGCGGCCTCCAACTTTACTGCAGCCTGCCGTGCGGGATCCAGCAACCTGGGCGGAGCATTGCAGGCGATCCCGGTTACTGGAGCGGTGGCACAGTTTATGTTGGAGTTGCCGGCGGACTGGGATACGGCCACCCAGCCCTACATCTCCATCTACTACGGCTCCGGGGCGAACTCTTCTGGCACGGTCATCTGGACGGTATCCAGCGCGTGCAGCCAGATGAATGGTTCGACCACAGACGACCCTGCCTTCGTCGCGGAACCCGCTTTCGCTCCCCAGACGATGGCTGCGGCTAGTCGCACTTGGGCCAGGAATGGCCAGTTCACGCGCATGACCGGTAGCAACAATTGTGTTGCTGGAAGCAGTGTAATCATCAAGGTAGCCGTCAGCGGTACGGCGGCTTCAGCCATCAACGCATATCAGGCCGTAGTGACAATTCCCCGTTTGCTGACGGTACAGGCCAATTAACATGCAACAGGTGCTGACACTGGTAATGCTTCTGTCTTGCCTGCCCATCTCGCCCCGGCAGGTGCGAGAGGCGATCGACCGGTTCATAACCGCGTACAACCAAACCGCCACGCCCTTCCAGTGGACGAAACGTGAGATTCGCAATGTGCATCCCCATTTATCTTACGCTAATCTACGCAACTAAGTACTAGGGGTGTCGGTATCTCCCGCGCAGGATCCGCTACCCTTTTTGACTGATTCGGAAGAACTGGTCATAGCTCAGCTTCCAAGCGAGGCTGCTGCGCTACCGCATGGTCCATTACGAAAGAGTGCGCGACAGCGAGGTTGACTGTCGCGCGTTCGTTCCGGAAATGCGTGATGAGGCCCTGACCTGGCTTGCCCCGATCTTCGACTGCGAGGAGCTGAGTAAGTCGGTATTTGAAGAGATCTTGCGGCAGAGCCCGGAGGCTGCCGGGACTCGGTTTTTCGATCCGAAGTGCGTGGTGGCCGAAGCCGCACTCTTTTTCTGCCACAAAGCAGACGCTGCACATTTCTTTGTTGGTGAGCTGGCAGAGACAGTCAACGCTCTTCTGAAGGGGCGGCACGAAGAATCCAACCTATCGGCGAAGAGAGTCGGCCGAGTGCTGCGCGAACTCGGAGTTCACGGCGGCCGGGTTGCAGGGGGCTATAAAGTTGTTCTAACTGACGCTGTCCGGGAGCGCATCCATCAGCTGGCCTTCGACTACCGGGTACTCTCCCTCGAGGACGGTGTACACCGGCGTCGCTACTGTCGAGAGGAAAGCGTAGCATTGCAGCGACCGCAGTAAAGCATTTTGTACGTGTGCACATTATGTACGTAATATCTACCCCACACGGAAGGACAGAGAAATCAGCCGAACATCGAGAACTTATGAGCGAGACTGCTTCAAGCAAAGCTAAAAGCACTACTCTACGAATTGTCGCGTTTGGGGAGTCCGATAGACTTGTCGGTGGCAGTCACGGAAGTCGAGAACGAAAAACTGGAGCTCGAGCAAGTCGGCGGCATCTACGAATCGCGCCTCTTTGAGCTGGAAGACGGGCGTGTTGCCTGCATGCCGACATTGCCGTGACCAATCAAACCGCAAGAACCATCGACCTGGTCGACGTCGAGCTACAGGCCCCTTGGTATGATAGCCTTTTGGGATGGCTAACGCCACTCCAAGTCTCTTCCAATCAGGGCAAACGCATCTTAATTGCTATATGCGGGGCGGTTGTTGCGAGTTGAGATGGGGAGATGGACAGCCCCCTGAAGTATTTTGCTGATTTGCGCGATCCGCGGGTGGAGCGGACGCGGGAACACTTACTGGAAGAGATTCTTTTGATCGCCATCGCGGCGATTTTGAGCGGGGCCAATGGGTGGAACGAGATCGAAGACTACGCTCGCTGCAAGCGCGAGTGGTTGAGCGGCTTTCTGAAGCTGCCGGGCGGCATTCCCTCGCACGACACCTTCAACCGGGTCTTCTCGGCGCTCGACCCGGAGGAGTTGGAAAAGGGCTTTGCCGCCTGGGTGTCGTCGATTGCCAAGCTGACGGCGGGCGAAGTCGTCGCCATCGACGGCAAGGCGCTGCGGGGCACCTCGGTGCCCGGGAAAAAGGCCATCGTGCATATGGTTTCGGCCTGGGCGAACACTAACGGTCTGGTGCTGGCGCAGCGGCGGGTCGATGAGAAATCCAATGAAATCACGGCGATTCCGAAGCTGCTGGACGCGCTGGAACTGAGCGGAACGGTGGTCACCATCGACGCCATGGGATGTCAAAGGGCCATCGCCGAGAAGATCGCCGCCAAAAAAGCGGACTATATTTTGGCGGTCTAAAGAGAATCAGGGCCAGCTGCTGGAGGAGATCAAAGACTCGTTTCCGATGCTGGCCAGCGATGCGGTTGCGGAAGAAATCGATTGCGGCCACGGGCGGGTCGAGCAACGGACTTGCTCGGTGATTGCCGATCTGTCGCTGGTCGAGAAGGCCGCGGAATGGGCGTCTCTACAGGGCTTGGTACGCATCGAAGCGAAACGCTGTCACAAGGTCACGGGCCAAACCGAGCGCGAGACCCGCTTCTACATCACCAGCCTCAAGCCCGACGCGGCGCGGCTGAACCGCTCCATCCGACAGCACTGGGGCATCGAAAACAAACTGCACTGGGCCCTCGATGTCAGTTTCGGAGAAGACCTTGATCGCAAACGCGCCGGCCATGCCGCACAGAACTACTCCGTGCTCAACCGCATCGCGCTCAACCTGCTCAAGCAGGAAAAAACCTGCAAACTCGGGATGAAAAGCAAACGCCTCAAGGCTGGCTGGGACAATGACTACCTGCTCCATCTACTCAGAAATTAAGATGCGTTTGCCCTGCTCTTCCAATACGAGACGAGCCTGAAGGCGAAGTCGGTTTCCAATACAAGATGAGCCTGGGGGCGTGGCATGCTGAGGATTGACAACCAGCGTGCACGAAGCAGAGAAACTAACCCTGGATCAGATGGAGGCTTTTCTAAACGCCAGCCAAGAGATCCGGTTCGAAGGCGAAAATCGCAAGCAGACTTACGGCTGGGTGGAGCAAGTTCTGCGCCAACAGCTTTATCCGAAACAAGGCCGCAAAGCCCGTGGCTTGGTGCGGCGCTACCTGGAGAAGATGACCGGCCTGAGCCGGGCCCAGGTGACGCGGCTGATCGCTCGCTTTCGGGCCAACGGCGAACTGCAGCCCCCTTACTATCGACGGCACCGCTTTCCGCAACGCTATACCCGCGCCGATATCGAACTGCTGGCCCGCGTCGATGAGGCCCACGAAACCTTGAGCGGACCGGCCACGCGGCGCATTCTCGAGCGCGAGTACCAGGACTACGGCAAGCCGGAGTACCAGCGGCTGGCCTCCATCTCGGTGGCTCACCTGTACAACCTGCGCCACCAGCAACGCTACCGGGAACGTCGCCTGAATTACACCAAAACCAGGCCCACGGCGGTAAGCATCGGCGAGCGCCGACGGCCCGACCCGCAAGGCCGACCCGGCTATGTGCGTGTCGATACCGTGCATCAGGGCGATCGACCGGGAGCCAAAGGCGTGTACCACATCAACGCCGTCGATCAGGTCACGCAGTGGGAGATCGTGAGCGCCACCGCCCACATCAGCGAAGCTTGGCTGGAGCCTGTGCTGGCCTCTTTGCTGCGGCAGTTCCCCTTCCCCATCCACGGCTTCCATTCCGATAACGGCAGCGAGTTCATCAACCAGACCATAGCCCATCTCCTGAATAAGTTGCTGATCGAGCAAACCAAAAGCCGGCCCCGCCACAGCAACGACAACGGGTTAGTAGAAACCAAAAATGGCGCGGTGGTCCGCAAGCACATGGGCTACGGCTACATCCATGCCGAACACGCTGAACGCATCCAGCAGTTCTACAGCGCGCACTTGAATCCCTATCTGAACTACCATCGCCCCTGCGCCCAAGCCGATCTCGAAGTCGACGAAAAAGGCCGTCAACAACGCCGCTACCGGCGCTATCAAACCCCGCTGGAGACCTTGCTGGCCCTCCACCCCGCACCCGCGCTACGCCCGGGACTCACCGTCGCTGTTCTACAACGCATCGCCGCTGCGGTCAGCGATACCGAAGCCGCCCAGCGCATGCAGCAAGCCAAAGGCAAACTCTTCGAGCAGTTGCGGCAGCCTGCGCAAGGGCTGTGGAAATGACGGTGCATGCAAAACCCTGCGGGTTTCGCACCCACCTTGGAAATCGCTTCGCGATTCCCACATTGCCACAGCCCCGACGGCTGCTAGACTCGTTCAATACAAAATCAAGAAAGGAGCTTTCCTCCGCCATGCCCTCAGGCTTCCTCCAGGCTCATTCTTCGATTAGAAAAGACTTTCCAGGTGAAGTCCCAAGGCCGCGCGAAGCGGGGCTGCAGCTACGCCGTTTATCAGTTTCCCGATGAAGACAGTTGCTGGGCGGCCGGCGCGATCTCATGGGTGAAAGGCGCTTCCTCGGAGGCTCCGTTGGTTGAGCTCGCGCCACCTTGCCAGTTTAACTGGGAAGCGAATCTGCCCTTGGCACTGAGCGGCAGCGCTTCCCCGTGCCAAGCCGTCACCTTCGAAAAACAGGCATTTTACCAAACGAAGCCAACAAGTCTTTTGTTGTGACCAATACTGATTCACGCACTACTAACTCGCATAACTGCTCGTTTTCGACTCTCGTCCCCGAGGCAAAACTTGCTGACCCGAACGCGTGCTCGCGACCTGCGACCTAAGGATACCCCGGCCAAACGTTTCGGGTAAGACGAGAGCACGGTTTCACTTGGGCGGCAGTCAAGGCACCAGCGTGCTGCATTGCGCCAACTCAATCAAGACGTAAAAGGGACGGGAGAGTGCGGGACGCGCTCAAGAGCAAAAAACGAAGGGGACGCTTGCGCGTCCCCGGTTAGGTCGAAGAAGAACTAGTGCTTCTTCGATTTCTTTGCTGCCTTCTTAGCCTTCTTTTTTGTTGCCATGGTTTTCTATTCTCCCTTCCATTTGTCATGGAATATTGCGACCCAAAATTTCATCGCAATTTGTTAGTTGTATAGAGTCATTGAAAAAAATAGTCAAGCAAAAAACGCGCAGCGACGTGCCGACATCGGCAAGGAGTGAAGCGAACCGTCGACTTGGTTCCGGCGAGCAACTCCCGTGCAGACTCCTTCGCCATGGCATCGACAATTTCGCAGATGCGTGAAAGGCGCATTAACACTGCCTATTTCAGCATCCGCAAGATCACACCGCTGAACGCGTCATGCCACGCGTGCGCCATCATTCCCGGACGAAGGCTCTTTCGCCACCACGCGAGGAGCCCAAACAATAATCCATAAATTCCGATCAGCAGCATGCGCGCGAGGCCCTCGTAGCCGTGCGAAGCGCCGAAGATGACGGCCGAGAGCAGGACGCCAGTCAGAGTCGACTTGCAGAATGCGGCGAGCTGCCGCTGGAGATAGCCGCGGAAGATGATCTCCTCGCAAAAGCCGGCGGTAGCGCTCAGGCAGAACCACACAGCCAGTTCGAGGCGCGATACGGGTGTGAGGAACCCTAGCTGCTTTCTCATGCTGTCGATCTTGCCCGCCTGGTCGAGATGCATGAGCTTGGCGCCGAGCCCAAGAACGGCCAACGCGCACACCCAGAATGTGGCGGCGTAAAGCACGTCGCGCAGGAACTCCTCCAGGTTTGTCCAGCGGCCGCCGATCAGCGCGCGCAGCGAGGTGCGTTTGCGAATGCCGAGCCAGGTAAAGGCGAGCAGGGCCCACTCCCAGGCCATACCCAAAAAATATTGCAGCAGCTTACTGTGATCGGCCAGGGGATGGCGGCCGCGCGTGCCGTTAAGCGAGGCGACGAGCAGCACGATGATCAGCAGCACGGTGTGCCACCACGGCGCGAGCAGCCGGTGTTCGGAAGGAGCATTCCCGGTTTCAGCCGGGATTTGTGCGTCGGGGAGCAAAGTAAAGCCATCTTATAATGTGCGGCATCGGATTTTCTTCGACGGCCGGTGGGGTGCAACATTTATGGAGGACGTAGTGATTGTGTCGGCTGTACGCACGCCGATCGGAAAATTTCAGGGCTCGCTCTCCGATCTCAACGCGCCACAACTAGGCGCGATCGTGGTACGAGAAGCGGTCAAACGCGCAGGCATCGACCCTGACAGCGTGGACGAGTGCATCATGGGCAATGTGGTCTCCGCCGGACTGGGGCAGAACCCGGCGCGCCAAGCCGCGCTCAAAGGTAGATTGCCTGACCGCGTCAGCGCGATGACCATCAACAAAGTGTGCGGCTCGGGCCTGAAGGCGGTTGCGCTCGGCCAGCAGGCGATCCAGACGGGGAACTCCCAGATCGTGGTCGCCGGCGGAATGGAGAGCATGACCAACGCTCCCTACCTTCTTCCCACTGCGCGCAAGGGCTTTCGCCTGGGTGATCAGAAGGTCATTGATGCGATGGTGCATGATGGCCTCTGGGACGTTTACAACGACTACCATATGGGGAACACCGGTGAGAACGTCGCCGAGAAGTACCACATCACTCGTGAAGAGCAGGACGAGTACGCGCTCAATTCGCATCGCAAGGCGCTTAGCGCCATCCAGGAGTGCCGCTTTAAGGATCAGATTGTGCCAGTCGAGTTGCCCTCGAAGAAGAAGGGCGCTGAACCTGTGTGGTTCACTAGGGATGAAGGGCCGCGCGAGGACACAACTGCCGAGGTGTTACGCGGGCTGAAGGCTGCGTTCAAGAAGGACGGCACCGTGACTGCCGGGAATGCGCCGGGGGTGAACGACGGTGCTGCTGCGTTAGTGGTCATGTCAGCGGCGAAGGCCAAGGAACTGGGACTTAAGCCCATGGCGCGCATCATGGCGCAGGCTACCAGCGGTATTGCGCCCGCGTGGGTGATGATGGCGCCGGTGGAAGCCGTGCGCCAACTCTGGAAGAAAACAGGCTGGAAGAACGAGGACGTGGATCTTTACGAGATCAACGAGGCGTTTGCGGTAGCGGCAATCGCCGTGACGCGCGAGTTGGGGCTCGACTTGAATAAGGTAAATGTGAACGGTGGCGCAGTTGCGCTGGGGCATCCGATTGGCGCCACCGGTGCGCGCATCCTGACGACCCTGCTGTACGAGATGATCCGCCGCGACGTGCACAAGGGAATCGCCGCGCTCTGCCTAGGTGGCGGCAATGCAGTGGGGCTGGCAGTGGAAAGATAGCGGACCGTCTTTACAAAACATTACATTAATCAGGGAGCGATCGCGCTCCCTTTTTCGTATCCAACAAGTGAGCGTGAACGTGCGCGTGCGTTGCGCCGGGGAGAGTCCTAATAGCATCGAATCGAGTACACATGAATTCATTTCCCAGACCCAAACCGGCGCCTGCGGTGCGAACTTCGGACGTCTGCCGTTATTACCCGATGGGCGGCGGCGTCATCCGTGCGGTGGACGGCATTTCTCTCACCATCGAACGCGGCGAGTTTGTAGCGTTGCTTGGGCAGTCAGGCTCAGGGAAATCTACCCTGCTGAATTTGCTGGCGGGACTTGACCGTCCCAGCTCGGGCTCCGTGCTAGTGCAGGGCCGTGACTTGGCGAAGATGTCATCGGAAGAGCTGGCGGCGTATCGTCGCAATGATGTGGGCATGGTCTTCCAGGCGTTTCACCTGATTCCGTCCATGACGATTACGGAAAATGTTGAGTTGCCCATGCGTTTCGCGGAAGTCGATCGCGCGGAACGAGGGCAGCGTGTGCGCGAGTCGCTGGAGCGGGTCGGATTGGGTAAGCGGATGGAGCACCGGCCGTCGGAGCTGTCGGGCGGCGAGCAACAGCGGGTATCGCTGGCGCGAGCGTTGGCCAATCGTCCGTCGCTCCTGCTGGCAGATGAACCTACAGGAAATTTAGATAGCCGCACCGGTGAGGACATCCTGAATTTGATTCGCGACGTGAGCCTTTCTCTGGGAATGACAGTCGTCATGGTGACGCACGAACGTGCACTGGCCGAGCGATTTGCGCAGCGCTTGGTTTTTCTGGCTGACGGCAAGCTGCTATCGCAGGAGGCTCTGGCGTGAAGGGCTACGATCTGTTCGAGCTTGCGGTGCGCAATCTGCGGCAATCCAAGTTGCGCAATGGGTTAACGACTGTCGGAATTTCCGTCGGTGTGGCATCTCTCGTAGCCATGCTGTCGCTGGGCGTGGGCTTGCAACAACTGGCAACGCGGCGTCTGGCCGGCTCAGGAATGTTCGACACCGTCTTCGTGACCTCGAAGCAGGATTTTCGCGGCTTCGACCGGGAAGACGACCAGAAGACCGAGCATCCGGAAAGTGCGCCCGTGCTGGACGAAGCCGCCCGCGACAAGATGACACATCTGCAGTACGTCACCGAAGTCGAACCCGAGATTCGCGTGATGGGAGAAATTGTCTCCGGTGGACAGACGCACTTCGGGTTCGTGACAGGGTTGCCGATGTCGGCACGCGAGAACGAGGCATTCGATAACCTGCAGGGCAAGTTTTTCTCCGGTCCGTCCGCGGAAGAAGTGATTCTGCTAAACGATTTTGCCAAGGAGATCGATCCTAAGAACCCTAAGGAGCTGATTGGGCAGGACGTGACCCTGCGGTATGGAGAACACCAGGGGCTCTCGCCGGATTCGGAGCCGGCAGGCCGTCCGCAGCTTTCGGGCGGGCGCGGCGGTGGAAACAATCCAACATCGGGCGATGACTTCGGTTTCTCCGTGGTGCGCAAAACCCAGAAGCTGAAAGTGGTAGGCATCATCGAAGAAGAGCCGTACGGCGGTATGCGAACTGTTTCCCGAGGACGGATCTTCCTTCCGGTTGATCTCACCGAAAAGCTGAACATGGCGCAGTTCACTGACATGCGCAGCTCCTTGCGCGGCGGTGGCGGAAAGACCTACATGACGCTTACCGTGCGCGTGAAGGATCCCGGCAAAGTCGCGCAGGTGCAGGATGCCATCAAGAAAATGGATTTTCGGACATTCTCGGTGCTGGATGCTACCAAGAGCTTGCGCCGATTTTTCACCGTGCTCGATCTCTTCCTTGGGATATTTGGCTCGCTGGCGCTGGCTGTGGCGACCCTGGCGATCATCAATACGCTGGTGATGGCGGTGCTGGAACGGCGGCGGGAGATCGGCGTGATGAAGGCAATCGGCGCGAGCGACGGGGACGTGAAGCGGCTGTTCTTCGCTGAGGCCGGCGCCATGGGCTTCTTCGGCGGATTGCTTGGCATCGCGCTGGGATTCGCCATCGGGAAAGCCATTAACGTGGGGACGGGAATTTATCTGCACCGGCATCAACTCCCGGCGGAGGCGGTGTGGATTTTACCGCCGTGGCTGATTGGGGCCGCCATTGCATTCTCGATCGTCGTAAGCCTCGTGGCGGGTCTGTATCCGGCGAGCCGCGCCGCCAGGCTTGACCCGGTGCAAACGCTGAAGTATGAGTAGAGATGGCAAGGCGAAGGCAAAACTGGCTACAATTTGCCAGCTAATATATGGCATAATGTAGGTGAGGTGATCCATGTCGGTCGTCCATCAGCAAATTGGCGAATGGCTGGGCGTGCCTATTCCCAAGACGGACCACAAGGTACTGGAGATCGTCGAGGGCCGGCTCCCTACTTCCGCCATCAACCGCTTGGTCGCGCTGGGCATTACCCGGCCGGAGATCGACACTCTGGTGATTTCGCTGCGGACTCTCCAGCACCGCCGGTCGCATCGCCAGAAGCTTACCGTTGAGGAGTCTGATCGCCTCGTCCGTGTCGCCCGCCTGCTGTCGGTGGCGACATCAGTGTATGAATCGCGCGAGCGGGCGCTGGCCTGGCTTCGGCGACCACATCCACGGCTCCGTGAGCGGGCGCCTCTGGAGATGTTGAAGACCGACACTGGCAGTCGCCTGGTGGAAGAGCTGCTCGTCCAGATAGATGAAGGCATGTTCGTTTGATGATGCTCTGGCGCGTTAGCCGGCATCGTGACTTGACGGGCGCGGGCGGATGGCGCGCTCCCGGTCGCTGGCACGAGCGTGGCATGCCGGTCGTTTATCTGGCAGAAAGTCCGGCGGGAGCTTTACTGGAAGCCTGCGTCCACACCGGCGCCAACGATGTTCCTCCCAACTACACTTTGTTGGGCGTGGAAGCGGACGCTCGGGTTTCGCTCGAACACTTGGACGTGAGTATTCTTCCAGCGGACTGGATCAAGTGCCTGGAGGTCACTCGTGAAATGGGAGCTGTCTGGCTTCGTGAACGGCGATCCTGTCTGTTGCGCATTCCCAGCGCTCTTGTTCCTGCAACTTTCAACGTGATGCTCAACTCGCTTCACTCCGATGCTTCGCGGCTTCGCATCAAATCTGTCGCCAAGTATCCCTTCGACCCGAGAATCAAGAAATGAAATTATTCTGCCTCCTCCACACAGACATGAAGACAAAGCGAACTCATTTCTTGATTCATGCACTGATTTTGCTGCTCGCCTTCTGCCTTACACCGGAGCTGCATGCACAGGGTCGCGCCGAGTGCTCGGTCATCAAGTCGGCGGTTCTTGAGCGCCCGGTACGATACTGTGCGTTCCTACCAGACAGCTTCGATCAGGACAAGACGCGTCAGTATCCCGTCCTCTATTACCTGCACGGCCTCGGCGACAACGAGCAGTCATTGCTGAACTTCGGCGGCTGGGACGTGATTGCGGAACTGCGGCGGCAGGGAAAAGTTGGAGATTTCATCGTGCTCGCGCCCAGCGGAGGACACACCTTCTATGTAAATTCCGCTGATGGCAAAATCAGGTACGAAGACTTCCTCATGAAGGAGTTTATGCCACAGATGGAGAAGAAGTATCGGGCCGAAGGCGCGCGGGCGACGCGCGGCATCACCGGAGTTTCGATGGGTGGCTATGGGGCGTTGCGGCTGGCCTTCAAGTATCCAGACGAATTTGCCGCGGTGAGCGCACAGATGCCGGCGCTCATTGCCGATGTGCCGAAGGACTTTACCTCTGGCGGCCCGGGCTCTCCCGGATCTCTGATGGGCGATGTCTTCGGTTCACCCTTTAGTCGCACGTATTTCGAGCGCAACAATGTCTTCTACTTCGCCAAGACCGATAGCACCGCCAGCCTGAAGCGCATGAAGATCTACTTCAATGTGGGCAATAACGACGACTACGGTTTCGAACAGGGGGCGCAGCAGTTGGACAAGCTATTAAGTTCACGAGGCATCCCGCACGAGCTCCATATCTACCCCGGCGGACACGACCCGCAGTTCGTCATACGGCATTTCGGCGACGTGATCGAAAGGCAGTGGAAGGTCATCGGGGCGGGGAAATAGCGGTCGCTGCCGAAACTCGATGATCCGAGGTTAGGGAAACCGTGATCAAGTCACGACGAGGTCCCTCAGCGGCTAAGAGCCGCAGCGATTTCGAGGTGTTACGGACGGCCTGAAGGCCGTCCCCTTCGGGACACCGGACTTGATCAGAGTTTCTCTTAAGAAACATTCACCGCTCCCGGCGTCTTGAGCATGCGATCGATAGCGACGGCCAGCCCGAAGTAGAAGAACATGACCATCACGAGGGTATCGTCGCCCAGGCAATACTGCACCGCGGACGGAACCAGATAGCCGACAAAGGCGGCAAGTACGCCTGCGACCACGCCGGTCGCAAAGAGGCTGTGCTCGCGCGTGCGCCGCAACAGGCGAAACAGGAACACAAAGTAAGCCACGACGAACCACAGCCAAGCTGCCAGAGTGAGAAGGCCGCGCTCCACGGCAATCTGGATGTAATCAGAGTGGAAGTGATAGATCACGCGATACAGGGAGAAGCCGCGGATGTTCCACTCCTGCCAGTGATTGAAGATCGTATCCATTCCAACCCCGAACCACGGATGCTGCCGGATCAGGCGAATTCCGTCCTCCCACATCAACACCCGGAAATGCGTCCCGGAGTCGCCCGGACTGACCCAGTCCAACCGTCGGGTGTGCTGGATCCACAATGTCGCAACGAGCACAAGCAAAACCAGGCCGGCAAATGCCCAGATCCGGGTCCGCTTTCTTCCGAGTAGCCAGAGAGCGACGACGCAACCAGTTGCCAGTCCCGCAATGTCGGCCCGCGTTTGAGTAGCCAACAGCGCTGCCGTCAGGGCCAGGAACACAATGGCGAAGAACGCCCTGATTCCCCACTTCCGCGGTTGCGTACTCAGCAGCATAGCCCACGCCAGGCAGCCAAGTTGCATGAGCATCTCCGCGAAGACGATGTAGTGTCCTAGCGTGCCTTGCGCCCGGCTGGGTTTGCCACGAGCCAACCGGAGGTCAGGAGTGCCCAATCCACTGGTTAGGAATTGTTCGCGAGTGAGGAACGTTTCTCGCTTATGGAACGGCTCCCCTTGCAGATAGTTGATTCGCAGCATGCTTCCTGGTGGGCTCTGCTCCACCGCTTTGGTCAGTTGCTTCGGAGAATGCACAGAGCGGCCGTTGACGCGGGTTATGATGTCACCGGTGTGAATACCCGCACGATGCAACTCTGTCACTGGCACGATACGTTTCACCTGCACGCCCACGCCGTAGGTGTATTGCCACGCCGTGAAAGCTGCCACGGCAAGCCCTGAAAGCAGTAACAGCATCACCAGGACGCGCACCTGGGACAACCGTTGCAGATTCTGGGCGAGCACGGTCCCGGCCAGTACCAGGCACACGACTTTCATACGGGGCCAGCTCAGGTAGGGATCGGGCGAGAGCGCAGTCGAAATCCCGCTCAGGACGATGTAGGCCAAGAGCGGAGCGGAGAGAGGTTGGCGGAATGGGCGCCTGCGCTCAATCGCCAGTTTGGCGAGCCAGAGGAGGCCGGCAGCCATCCAGGCGTGGCGCGCTCCTTTGATCGAATGTGGCAGAAGGATGGCGAATAGAATCAGGAAGAAGAAGATGAGGCCTTCCAGCCACCGCACCCAACGCGCCGCTGCGGCGGCTCCAACCGTGCTTTCAGGCGTGCGCACGATTTCGCTTATGGAGGCTGGCTGTCGGGGCGGCATTGAAGAGGATTTCCGGGTTAATCAAGTAGCCTACACCAATGGCATAAAGCTTAGGAATGCTGCTAGAGTAAG
The DNA here is from genome assembly GCA_963794545.1 of uncultured Acidobacteriaceae bacterium. Lineage (GTDB taxonomy): Bacteria > Acidobacteriota > Terriglobia > Terriglobales > Acidobacteriaceae > Bog-257. Next base: position 537,404 of record CAWCEH010000002.1, on the reverse strand, counting down.
GGAGAGGCGCTTGTTCTCAGGTCACGGGTTCGATTGGTCTCTGCGCCAACTCCGCTGACGTCATCGTGCGGTATGAGCCGAATTTCCAGGTCATAACGTCCAACTGTAACCAACGGCAGTTACTGTGTTTGATCGTCGTTCCAAGCTTTTAAGTTCGGTCACATTGATGCACGACCTGGGGGTGACTTGTGCCGCCTTCGTGGTCGCTTATTTGCTGCGCACTCTGCTGGTGCACTTCGACTTTTTCAGCCGGCGCTTGCCGGGCATTTATCCATTCAGCCATTATCTGCCGTTGCTGGCCGCCTTTCTGATCACGTGGGCGGCTGTCGGATATTTTTCCAGCTTCTACCGTGATCTGGAACTCAGCAATCCGATCCACCTCATTCTGAATATCGTCAGCCAGCTCGGCGTCGTGCTGGTGGTCATCTACGCCGGTTTGTACCTGTTTCGCCGGGTGGACGTGAGCCGGACCTATGTCCTGCTGATCGGGGCAGTGGACTTCATACTGCTGGTGATAGGCCGCGCGGTGACGTACTCCGGCGTTTCCTGGATGCGCGACCGGTTGCGGCGTTACCACTACCTGCTGATCGTAGGCTGCGGTCCGCGCGCCCGTGAAATGGCGGCCCTGATCGAGGAGAGCCGAGGCATGGGGCTGAGGCTGATCGGTTTTGTCGATCCCAACTCCGGGGATGGTTCGCTTCCGAACCTGGGCGGATACAGAGTCCATCCGCTGGAGGACGTGGGCGGGATTTTGCAGCAAGAAGTGGTGGATGAGATTGTCTTTGCGGTGAGCATGCAGGAACTGGCTCGGCTGGAGCCGGTACTGCAGCATTGCGCCGATGTCGGAATGAGGACGCGAGTGCAACTGGAATTCTTGCCGGCCGCCTACTCGCGGATCTATCTGGAGAAGTTTCGCGAGGTACAACTGCTGAGCCTGTCGAGCGCGCCTGACAGCGAGCTGCGCCTGTTTCTTAAGCGTATCTTCGATGTAGTGCTTTCCTTCGCAGCGTTGATCGTGTTCTCGCCGGTGTTGCTGTGCATCGCGGCCATGATCAGGGTGAGTTCGCCCGGTCCGGTGCTGTTTCGCCAAACCCGCTGCGGTTTGGGCGGCCGCCGCTTCATGTTGTACAAGTTCCGTTCCATGATCAACAATGCCGAGCAGATGCGCGCGGAACTTCACCAGTTGAATGAACTCGACGGCCCGGTATTTAAGATGAGTGACGACCCCCGCATTACAACCGTGGGACGCTGGCTGCGCCGCTTCAGCCTTGACGAGTTGCCGCAGCTTTGGAACATCCTGCGGGGCGACATGTCGTTCGTCGGGCCGCGTCCCGCCGTACCCGAAGAGGTGGAGCAGTATGAAGACTGGCAGCGGAGGCGTCTGCGCATGCGGCCCGGCCTGACCTGCACCTGGGTGTTGGAAGGCCGCAACCACGTCGATTTCAACCGGTGGATGCAACTCGACCTAACCTATATCGATAATTGGTCGCTGTGGCTCGATTTCAAGATTTTCCTGCGCACCATTCCCATCGTTCTTTCCGGACGCGGTGCATACTGAGCTTTCAGTCGTAAAGTTACGATAAGGGCTATTCTCGACAGATACCCTGATAGCATGGGTTCTGAGAGCGGGTGATAGGAGCTAACGTGCGTTTCTACACAGCACAGGAATGCGAGGAATGGCTACGTGGGCGAGAACGCTCGAAGCCCGACGCTGTGCCTGAGTGCTACGTGGAGCGCATCGATTACCCGGCACAGCCCTACAAGATTTTTAGTATGGCCCACTGGATTGCAAGCTCCCTGACGTACCGGATGCCGACCTTGCTGTGGATTACGGAATGGAGCATCTGGCCGAGCAGCGAGAACTGGCACTTGTACTACAAGCTGCGTCACAGCTATAGCGACATGCGGCTGCTTCATGAAGCGCCGGGCCATCTGTTTCTGGAACACGAATCAGAGGACCTGACCTCCTTCTTGCAGACTGCCATGTTGAACGGGTGGGGTGGCTACATCTTGACTCAGGCTGACTACGTGAACGCTTTCTTCAGCCATGACGAGTACATCAAGTTTTTTGCCAAACTCGAAGGTAACCTCACAGAGGTTCGCAAGGAGTGGTGGATCAGTCAATCAAATCGTCTGCGCGTTCAGGGCTGACTCGGATTGGATTGCTGCCGTAATATCGCCATTTTATAACTAACTCGCCTAAACTGAAGCTTGTGCACAACCGGGCGCACCGGCATCAATGGTCTCCGTCACAATCGTCACCTGGAACTCGTCACAATATCTCGATGAGTGCTTCGCCTCGATCGAGCAGCAGGACTATCGCGAAGTCGAGGTGATCATCGTAGACAATGCCTCGACCGATGGCACGCGCGAACGGTTGCGCCAGGCCGAGTCACGATGGCGAGTGATTTACAACGAACGTAATGTTGGATTTGCCGCCGGACAGAACCAGGCGATCCGGGCGGCCTGCGGCGATTGGGTGCTCTGCCTTAACCCCGACGTTGTGCTCAGCTCCGATTTCATAACGCAGATCGTGGCGGGCGCGGAAACGCATCCCGAGGCAGGCTCCGTCTGCGGGAAACTGTTGCGCTGGGATACATCTGCCTTGAGGGGGCACGGCTTTCAGCCGTGCCGTCAGGCGCCCCAAACCGTGCCTTTAGGTGCTGAGGCCGAGTCTCCTCAGCGGCTAAAGCCGGGGCCTTGGCCTGCTCTTTCCGGCACGCCTGAAGGCGTGCCCCTTCAAGGCCAGACCCAAATCATCGATTCCACGGGAATTTACTTCATGCGCAACATGCGGCATCTCGATCGAGGAGCCGAGGAGACCGACCGCGGCCAGTATGATCGCCCGCAGTACGTTTTCGGCGCCAGCGGCGCCGCAGTGCTGTTCCGCCGCGACTTCATCCAGGACGTTTCCGTGGAAGGCGAATTCTTCGATGAGGACTTCTTCGCCTTTCGGGAAGATGGCGACCTGGCCTGGCGCGCGCAAGTGTTGGGTTGGAAGTGTCTGTACACGCCGACTGCGGTGGCCTGGCATGTGCGGCGGGTCACGCCCGAGCGGCGAAAGGACTTGCCGCTGGTCATCAACTGGCATTCGGTGAAGAACCGGTTCCTCATGCGCGGCAAAAACGCTTCCGGATGGCTGTGCTGGCGGTTATTTCTGCCGGTGGCGTGGCGCGATATGATGACTTTCGGTTATGCTCTGCTGCGCGATCAGCGAATGCTTTCGGCGTTGGCTTATCCGTGGCGCGTGCGGGAGAGCGTCCGCCGCAAGCGCGCGATCATTCAGTCGCGCCGCAGGGTTTCCGACCGGGATTTGTTATGGTGGTTTTGCAATACTCCGCGCGCGGTAGACGTGGAGAAGGCGGCAGCTAGCGGTCGGCGGTCAGTGGCCGACCGTTAGAACAGTCTGTGGAAAAACTCAAAAAGCAGACCGCTCACCGACTAAGGTCGGTTCGGGATGACAAAAATGGGCTTGCAACGGCGCACCCTGCGGCAAGCTCAGGACGGGCTCTAAGGTGCGTCCCATCAAGAGCCTGCATATTCGAGCTTTTCAGAAAATTGAGAAGTACCAAGTGAGGATTCTGAAATTGCTCAGAGAGCCAAAAGCGAACAGCGAAAAGCGGCCTTAATGAGAATCGCCATCGTCGGCACTCGCGGCATTCCCAACCGCTATGGCGGCTTCGAGCGCTTTGCCGAGCAGATCAGTTCGCGCTTTGTGGACCGGGGACACGAGGTCACGGTGTACTGCCGCAGGGCCTTCGTCCGCCCGGATGACGTGTACGACCGGCGCGTGCGCCGCGTGGTTGTACCGAGCCTTCACCAAAAGCACCTTGACACGTGGGTCAGCACTCTCTTCGCCGCTGTACGGGTCGCCTTCAGCGACAACGATGTCGTGCTGCTGTGCAACGTGGCGAACAGTCCCTTCGCCTACATTCCGCGGCTGTTCGGCAAGCCGGTCGTGCTCAACGTGGATGGCCTGGACCGCAAGCGCGAAAAGTGGAAGGGCTTAGGCGCGCAGGTGCTGCACTTCTGCGAATGGATGTCGTCGTTTAGTTCGACTCGCCTGGTGACGGACGCGAAGGCGATTCACGATTACTACCTCGCGAAATATGGGAGCGAGTCCACGGTCATCGGCTACGGCTCCGAGATGCCGCCGGGCGACGGCAGCCTGAACGGCTTCAATCTCGAGTCAGGACGTTATGTGCTGTATGTCAGTCGCCTTGAGCCCGAGAACAATCCTGACCTCGTGTTGCGCAGTTGGCGCAACGTGCGCAGCGACTGGCCACTGGTCGTGGTGGGGGACAATCCCTATGATCGCGGCTACCTGGAGCGGATGAAATCCCTAGGCGATGAGCGCGTGCGTTTCACAGGCGCGATCTACGGCAATGGATATTGGGCGTTGCAGAAGCACGCCGGCGTCTTTGTCTTTGCCTGCGAAATCGGAGGGGTGCACCCTGCTCTCATAGAAGCGATGGCGGCGAATAATGCTGTGCTCTATCTCGATACCCCAGAGAACGCCGAGACGGCGGGCGATGCCGGGATGAAGTATGAGAAGTCAGAAGACGACCTTACAGCCAAGTTGCAAACGATGCTCGACGATCCTGCCTCTCGGCAACAGTTGGCCGCACGAGCCAAAGCGCGTGCTGACGCACTCTATCGATGGGAAGCGATCGCGGAGAAGTACGAAATGCTATTTGAAGAGCTAACCAAGCGGTAGTCGGAACTCAGTCCTGTTGCCCCACCGCTGCCGCGGCGCTGGCATCGCGCTATATCCGCTGAGCGGTCACTGTCAGATTGGTCAAAGCATTCTGCAGGCCCAACGCCACCATGCTACGCATGCCGACGGAAGCTGGTCCTCAATTCGGCAACGATGTCCTTCGCCGCCTCGCGTGCCTCCTCCAGCTTCCCCGGAGGAAAGGAAACCGCTCCCACGCGCGCGTGTCCGCCCCCGCCGTAGCGCTCACAGATCCTGGCGAGGTTTTCCACCGGTTCGATCTTGGACCACGGATTGGAGCCGACTGACACCTTCGTCCGGAAGCTGCTCTTGCTGAGTCCCACGCTGTAAACGCAATTGGGGTGCAGGTAATAGGGCACGAACTTGTTGTAGCCCTCCAGCTCATGATCGGTTACATCGAAGAAGATGGTGCCGTCTTTACACGTGGCACGCTCGCGCAAAATGTCGATCGAGCGGAGATGCCGTTCCGTCAGCCCCGGAATGCGCCCGGCGATCATCGGTTCCGCGATGATTTCCGCCAAGGGTTTGTAAGCGAGCATCCTGATCAAGGTGGGGATGAACTGCGGCTCCTGGTTCGACTCGATCACCATAGTCAACTTCATCGCTGGCTCCTTCATCTCGACCGCAGATTGCGGATCGCTGTAGAGCGCTCCATCGATAATGTCGGCCCACTCAATCAACTCCGCCACGGGCGCGGGATTGAAGCCAAACCTTTGCTGGGCTACCGAAGCGATGAACTTTGTGCAAGAGCGAAAATCGGGATCGTAGAACTTGGTATTGCTCAGGTCCTGCTCGAAATGGGAGGCGTCTTCTGGCGTCAGGAAGGCGCTCTGGTGATGGTCGAACCACCAAGTGATACGAGGCGACGATGAGTACTTGAAATCGACAATGGCGTTTTCGTCGCCCGTGAAGTCGTCCTCGTTGAAGAGAGAGCCGGCACGATGGACCAGCCCCATATATTCGAATTCGGCGTCGCGGATGCGTTCGCGGTAGAAACGCGAAAACAGCGCTGCCGAACAAGCGCCATCGAAACACTTATCGTGGTAGAAGACTCGTACCCTCACAGACCCTTTCGCCTACGTGGAATTCCTCGTCTGGAACAAGCCTCACAGAATAGCGCTTCCGCGAAACAAAAAGTAGGCAGAAATGACATTTTATATAGGTAAACGAGCAGAAGTGCCGGGCGGCCTTCCACCAATATTACGGTCATTCAAGCCGCGCCATGGGGGCAAGACCAAAAAGCGGGGCGCAATCGGCCCCGCCAATGTCTGCTGCAGAGTCTCTACAGGTTAGCCTGTGTCTCCGCCATGTCTCCCACAATGGGCAGCTTGAACATTAGATGCTGGTAGGCCTTGATGACGAGCAAAAGCCAGAGACCGAACACTCCAAGCCAGACTACCGGCCACACCACCAGCGCGAATAGGCTTCCTATCACGGGGATGATGTGGAGAATGGCGCCCAGGATCATCAGTGCAATTTCGAGAAGCACAACTCCAACGTGAAAAAAGAGTGATTGAAAAGCGTGGAAACGCACGAAACGGTTGCGATTGTAAGGTTCGACCAGCAAAAAGATGACGGCCGGTATGAAGGTGAAGTAGGCAAACATGCCGGCAAGATTCTCCGCCAGCGGTGCGGCTGGAGTGCCGGTGCTGCCATAGCTGGCAGGCGGTGCCGGCGTGGGTGACGCAGAGGCACCTCCACCGCTTGCCGGAGCTGCCGGTTTCCCGCAGTTGGGACAGAACGCCGCATCGTCTGCCATTTGGGTACCACAGGACGCACAAAATGCCACGATGACCTCCTGGATTGTCGAACGGTGAGCGGTTCTCCTACGCGAGCCACGACACGAAGCCCAGCGCAGACCCCTCTAAAAAGGCCTCTATTTGGGGCGGACAATAACAGAGTCCCGGCCGGAACGCAAAGCAATAATAGCCTCACTCCGTTGTGGGAAACCAAAAACGGAAAATAAGATGGGGGCTCTGCAGAAGGCTAGGACTCGACACTCAAGTTAGCGCGCACATCGTTCAGCACAACTCCCGAAGTGTTGAGCAAAGGCGAAAGACGCACGGCGGCTCCTACGCCCCGCAACACTTCTTGTATTTTTTCCCGCTGCCACACGGACAAGGATCATTGCGGCCAACCTTCTCTCCGCGAACGACTTGTTGTACCGTCGCTTCGCCCGCGCCCGCCATGCGCGCCTGTTCCAGTTCGCGGCGCTTGCGGCGCTGGAACGCTTCTTCCATGTCGTCCATAGACGTAGTCGCGCGATTTCGTCTCGGGCTGGTGCTGAATGCAGCGACCGCTTGATCATTGCCGTCAAAGTCTCCTGACGATATCGCATGCTGCGGGGCGGGCGACGGGGCTTCGATCACTTGCATCAGGTACAGGTAGCGGACCGTCTCTTCTTCGAAGCGTTCCATCATGGCTTCGAACATGTCGAACGACTCGCGCTTATACTCCACCAGCGGGTCGTGTTGTCCATAGCCGCGCAATCCGATGCCTTCTCGCAGGTGGTCCATGCTGAGCAAGTGGTCTTTCCACTGCTGGTCGATCACGCTCAACATGATGATGCGCTCGTGATGGCGCATGGCGTCGGGGCCGATCAACTGCTCCTTGGCCTCGTAACGCTCTTTCAGTTTGTCGAAAATCTTATCGCCCAGTTCCTGGCGGTTCAGAGTTTCGGCCTGGATGCCCTCGGCTGCGATGTCCACCCCAAAGCGAGTGAAGAGCTGGTTCTTCAGACTCTTGATGTCCCAATCTTCGGCGTGGGTCTCCTTCGCGGCATATTTATCAAGCAGTCCACCAAGAATGTCGCGAACGTAATCCTCGAGGATCAGCTCTTTTTGATCGATGCCTTCCAGCAGTTGCCGGCGCAATCCGTAAACCGCCTGGCGCTGCTTGTTCATGACATCGTCGTACTCGAGCAGATGCTTACGGGCCTCGAAGTTCTGGCCCTCAACCGCTTTCTGCGCGGCCTCGATGCGGCGCGTGATCAGCTTCGATTCGATCGGTACGCCTTCTTCCATGCCCAGCCGCTGAAGCAGGTTCGAGACCCACTCCTTGGCGAAGATGCGCATCAGGTCATCTTCCAGCGACAAGTAGAATCGCGATGCGCCCGGATCGCCCTGGCGGCCAGCGCGTCCACGCAACTGGTTGTCTATGCGGCGCGCCTCGTGGCGTTCGGTACCAAAGATAAAGAGGCCGCCAAGCGAAACAACTTCGTCATGCTCGGCGTCGGTGACTTCCTTGTGGCGGGCGTTGATCTCGTTCCACTGCGCCGTTGGAACCTGATATTCGTTGCCACCGTAGTAGAAGTAGGACAGGTTCGGGTCGTCAGGTTTGGCGGTGACTTCGCCCGCCACCACCTTGAGCGGCTGTGCTAGTCCTTTCTTGATGCACTCCTGCTTGGCCATGAACTCGGGATTGCCGCCAAGCAGAATGTCGGTACCGCGGCCGGCCATGTTAGTGGAAATAGTGATTGCGCCTTTGCGACCCGCCTGCGCAACGATCTCGGCTTCCTTCTCGTGGTACTTTGCGTTCAGCACCACATGCTTGATGCCCTTCTTCTTCAGAAGATCCGACAGACGTTCCGACTTCTCAACTGAAGTCGTGCCCACCAGAATGGGCTGCCCTTTTTCGGCGATCTTCTGAATCTCATCGGCCGAGGCAAAAAACTTTTCCTTTTCGGTGCGATACACGACGTCGGAGTTTTCAATGCGCCGCAAAACCTTGTTCGTCGGAATGACAACCACTTCGAGTTTGTAGATCTTGTCAAACTCGGCGGCTTCCGTTTCCGCCGTTCCGGTCATGCCCGCCAGTTTCTTGTACATGCGGAAGTAATTCTGGAAGGTAACGGTGGCGAGCGTCTGATTCTCCCGCTCAATCTTCACGCCTTCCTTGGCCTCTACCGCCTGATGCAATCCGTCGGACCAGCGGCGGCCCGGCATTAGACGGCCGGTGAACTCATCCACAATGAGCACCTCCCCATCCTTCACGACGTACTCGACGTCGCGGCGATAGAGTGCGTGCGCCTTAATTGCGGTATCTACGTGATGCTTCAGGTCCCAGTTCTCTGGATCGGCGATATTGCCGATTCCCAGAAGGCGTTCCACCTTTTCCCAGCCCACGTCGGTAACGGTGATAGTGCGGTGCTTTTCGTCAACCACGAAATCGCCGGTAAGGACTTTGTCCTCGCCAAGACCCCTATCAATCTCTTCCCCCAGCTCCAATTGAGGAATGATGCGGTTCACGCGGTAATACTTGTCGGTAGACTCCTCACTCTGACCGCTGATAATGAGCGGCGTGCGCGCTTCGTCGATCAGGATGGAGTCCACTTCGTCAACGATGGAATAATTATGCCCGCGCTGTACGCAGTCGGTGAGGTCAAACTTCATGTTGTCGCGCAGGTAGTCGAAGCCAAACTCGTTGTTAGTGCCGTAGGTAACGTCGGCGGCATAGGCCTCGCGTCGCTCGCGGTCGTCGAGGTCGTGGACGATGACGCCGACTGTCAGGCCAAGGAAGGTATAGAGCTTGCCCATCCACTCCGAGTCGCGCTTGGCCAGATAGTCATTGACCGTGACCACGTGGACGCCACGACCGGAAAGCGCATTGAGGTAAACCGGCAAGGTCGCAACCAGGGTTTTACCTTCGCCGGTTTTCATTTCAGCGATCTTGCCCTGGTGCAGCACGACTCCGCCGACCAGTTGCACATCGAAGTGCCGCATCTTCAGCACGCGCCAACCCGCCTCGCGCGCAACTGCAAACGCCTCGGGTAGAATCTCGTCCAACACAAGCTTCAGCTCACGGTCCTTCTCGTCGATATCCTCGAGGGCATCCACACGCTCGCGAATGCGCTGCCGAAATTCCTCTGTTTTGGCCCGGAGCTGCTCGTCGCTGAATTGCTTCGTCTCAGCCTCAAGCGCGTTGATGCGCTCTACCAGCGGCACAATGCGCTTGATTTCCCGTTCGTTACTAGTGCCGAAAACCTTGGCGATAAGCTTGTTGATCAACGCTGCTTTCCTTGATTGGACCCGTTTGGAAATTCGATTCGATGGGCCTGGAAAAGCCCTCCGAACACACCCCACCCAAGTAGAAGGCTAACACATTGGATGCCCGGTGGAAGCCATGGTCGCAGGATTGGAAGTGGGACCATATGGCAGAAAAGAAGAATGGCGCAGAAGGAAAAGCGCAACGTTAGTGGCGCCCTTCCTCCTGATGATGGCCGTGTCTATTGCTGCTTGCTGACTGGTCTCCGCATCTTGTTCTCCGGATTTGGCTTCATGGCTCCGCCTTCGGTGCCGGTGATTTCGTTGGCCAAGGCATCGGCGTGGTAGATGTTGCGCAGCGACTCGATGATGGCCCGCGAGTCCACTTCGACCGCTCGTGCCACTGCGTCGCTATACATGAAGTTCCAAGCCAGCGACTTGATGTTTCCGTCGAAGATAATGCCCACCACTTCGGCGTTCTTGTTGATGACCGGGCTGCCAGAGTTACCGCCGATAATGTCGGGGGTTGAAACCGTATCGAACGGGGTGTTGAGGTCAATCGAAGACTTGGCCTTCAGCCAACTGTCGGGAAGCTGGTACGGAGGCTTGCTGCCATGCTCAGCGGCATGCGTGTAAGCCCCACCCATGGCTGTAAACCACGGCACATTCTTTCCGTTCAGTTTGTAGCCTTCCACCGCGCCGTAACTGAGACGCAAGGTGAAGGTCGCGTCAGGGGGAACCTTAAGCCCTTCCTTGGCGAACAGGGCCTTGCCGATGTAACCGCCATCACGGCGCAGCACCGATTGCACTTCATCTTCATCACGTTGGTGTACGGCGAGAGCGTCCGGCTCCATTTGCCGCATCAGCACGATCAAGGGATCGTTGCTGGCTTCCACGGCAGCTTCGCCGCCTTCGTAAAGTTGTTTGCGGACGGCCACATCTTCGAGCTTGGTCCCTTCAATAAGCTCTTTGGCGCGCTCGTCCGGAGTCTTACCGGCCAACGCCTTCTTCACGTCGGCATTGTCTGCGCCGAGGACATCCTGCATTTCGGCGAGACTCTCGGCGAGCAAAGCCTGCTCCAGCGACTTGTAGACAGGGGCGGTCGAGAACAGCCTCTGTTCTAAGGTAGGCAAAGCGGAGTCCTGGAAACCGCGAATCCGTTGGTTGCTTGGCTTCTGCTTCTCCTCGGCGGCGCGCACGATGTCGCGGGCAAAGTGAGCCAGATCGCCGCGAAAACCGCCCAGGTTGTCCAGATAGGCTAGGGGCTTGTAAATCTGCTTCTGAACATCCACCGCCTTGGCAATCTCGGCCCAAGGATCGCCGAATTCGCCCTTGAGCTTGGGATTGGAATTCACAAAGTCGTGCAACGCTTCCTCGTCGGCGGCTTTGGTGGCCATTAGATTCTTATCGAGCAATCCGTCCTGATAGCCGGTGATGGCCTTGAAGGCGTTCTGGATACCGAACAGGTCGCTTTCAGCTTCACGGGCATTCTCTTCCGACGCCGCGCTGAATTCTTGCAACATGGCAACGCGACGCGAAAAAGAATTGAGCTGCATGGGGTATTGGTAATCACGCAGGAAGCGGAGTTGGTCCACCGTGAGCAAACGGCCTGTGCGGCCGGGATGCCCGGAGACAAAAACCAGGTCACCTTCCTTTATGCCGATCGGCGACCACTTCAGGTAATCGCGGATCTTGGCCGGCCCACCGTTTTCATAGGCACGAAAGAACGAGATGTCGAGATCGTAGCGGGGATATTCGAAGTTGTCGGGATCGCCACCGAGAAACGCTATCGCGAACTCAGGCGCGAAGACAAGCCGAATATCGTCGTACTTCTTGTATTTGTAGAGGTTGTACATGGCGCCCGAGTACAAGGTGACGACATCGCACCGCATGCCGTTGATTGAGCATTCCTTTTCCAGCGACGACATCTCTTCGCGCTGGGCCTTGCCGGCGTCGGCGGTTGACATGCCGGGCTTGACCGCTGCATTTACCGTGGCAGTAACGTCCTGAATATCTTCCAGTACGACGAATTCGACGCCGGGACACTTCGGTTCCTCGGCCCTTGTCGGGGCATAGAAGCCGTTCTTCATGTAGTCCTTGCCGTTGGTGGAGAGATCGTGGACACACTCCTGAGCGATGTGATGATTGGTGAAGATGAGCCCGTCAGGCGACACAAAGGAGGACGAGCCATTAGGAGCGCGAGCGGAAGAAAGCCGCACATGGTCAAGCCAGGCCTGGTCGGGAGCAAAGCCGTATTTGGCCTGGACTTTGTCCTTTGGGAAAGCGTTAAACAACCACATACCTTCGTCGGCGAAGGCGAGACCGCTGAGCACGAACGTAAGAGTGCATAGCAGAAGAACAATACGTTTGGTCATGATGACTCCAGATGCGGACCCGCCGTAGCGGGCGCGGGAATTGTCGGCCGGACAGAGAGTCCCGGACGCGGTAAGTAAACCCTTAACTATAAATGCTGGCGAAGTCAGGAGGCAATCGCAGCTGAGGCGGGGTGGTGGCGCAGTTGTCGAGCTGCACCACCACCATTGAACTGCGAACGTCAAAGCATTTGCATTGCGCTATCGGGAGGCCGTCAGCGCGCGCACCGGGGAATTTGACCGACACGCCGAGACAGCCGGATGCGGACATTCGTCAACAGCTACTTGTTGATGTCGTCTTTCGCTTCCAGGCGCTTGATGAGGCTCTCGACGCTAGGCTTGCCCACATCGGGCGCGCTGGCCAAGGAAAGCTTCATCTCCTGGGTGGCTTTGGCATAGTCGCCCTGGCTGCAATAGACACGGCCCAAACCTGCATAGGTCAGCCAATTGTCAGGATATTTCTTCTCCATGGTGCGATAGATGGAGAACGCTTCATCCTGCTGCTTCTGGCGCTGCAACTGACGGGCATAGCCATACAATTGCTGCGCGTTGCCCATGGCCAGCGCCTTATTACGCGCCGTCGCGGCCTGGTCTTTCTGCCCCATCGCGTCCAGGATACGAGACTTCGTCATGAGATTTTCGAAGCGCTCCTCGTTCTGGATGGACTTGTCTTCATACTTGAGCGCCTCATTCAGGTCCATCTTGTTGTCCAGCATGTAGGTCGCGGCATCGTCCCACGCATCCCAGGTGTATTGCGATAATCCGCGGAGCTGGTTCTGCAGACTGGCTTCGACGGCCTGGTTCACGTTGACCGCGACCTTGAAAGGCACCGCAACTTTGTCCCAGCTCATGGTGACTACAGCGGAGTCAGGCTGAAGCTGGGTAAAGTCATAGAGCAGGGCATTGTGCAGTTCGGTCGGTTGCGGCTTCACCGTGACCCGCAACGCATCTTCTTTTTGGTCATAGCTAAAGCTTCCCCACGCGGTATGCATCTTCGAGAAGATGATGGTCCACTGATCTTCATTAGGAATCATGTGCAGACCGTAGGTGCCGCGATCGAGCGGCTTTCCTTCAATCGTCACCGGATCGCTGAAGGTTATGGTTGTGTTCTCGTTGGCGCCGGCGCGCCAGACCTGGCCGTAAGGAACAAGTCCGCCCCAAACCTTGCGATCGTTGGCCAGCGGGCGGTGATAGTTGATGGTGATATCGGTGACACCGATGCGCTGCATTACCACGGCGTGCTGACTCTGACGAGGCAAATCGAGCTGAGTGGACTGGGCATGGCAAAGCGGCGCCGTTAACAAAAGGCTTGAAAGCAACAGACTCAAATGAAGCTTGTTCATGGACAACCCTCCTTCAAGATGGCGGATTCTGGAGAGGAAATCACGCCTGCAGACATGGCAATTTCCCACCACGGATGTGACGTGCGCTTAGACGCAGGCGGGACTTTGGCGTAAGCGACGGCGGGACGAATACACGGTCATCCACCGCTGACCTGCACGCTAATGTGACAGACACATACAGGCCGCCACCAGGCGAAATGGGGCGCGGGACGATGGACGAGTCTGGAAGCTCCGGAGTATAAGAGTAAGTTGCACTTCAGCGCGGCTTTCCGCCCTGTCAACCGCGCAATCCGTCTTTGTATCGTTCATGGCGGTGCACTCAACCGCAAGAGGTATTCATGTCTACGACGGCGCATAGCGGCAAGGGTCTGGAAGGCATCACCGCTGCCAATTCCAGTATTTGTTTCATTGACGGCGACCAAGGCGTTCTGGCTTATCGCGGCATCGACATCCACGAACTGGCCGATCATTCGAACTTCGAAGAAGTCTGTTATCTGCTGTGGTTTGGACGCCTGCCGAACCGCGCCGAGCTGCAAGAGTTGAAGTTGAGCCTGGCGCGTGAGCGCAAGCTCGATGCCTCCATCATCAGCCTGCTGCGGCAAGCTCCCAAACACGCGCTGCCCATGGACGTGCTGCGCACCATCGTTTCGGCCCTGTCATATTACGACCCTGAAGAGAAGGTGAACGACCACGAAGCGAACGTGCGAAAGGCGATTCGACTGACGGCTCAAATCGCTTACGTAGTCGCTGTCTATGATCGTATCCGCAAAGGCAAGCCGCTGATCGAGCCTGACCGCTCCCTGTCCCATGCGGGCAATTTTCTGTACATGCTGAACGGCGAGCTCCCAAGCGCCACGGCGGAACACGCCCTTGATGTTGCGCTTATCCTGCATGCCGACCATGAGCTGAACGCCTCGACCTTCGCAGCACGTGTGGTGGCTGCGACTCTAAGCGACATACACTCAGCCGTCACCGCGGCAATTGGAGCGCTCAAGGGGCCATTGCACGGCGGCGCAAACGAGGCGGTGTTCCGCATCCTCGAAGCCGTTGACGCATCGGGCGCGGACCCGGTTGATTACGTGAAAGCGATGCTGGCGCAGAAGAAGAAGGTCCCCGGATTCGGGCATCGCGTGTACCACACCGAAGACCCGCGGGCCACGCATTTGCGGACGATGTCACGCGATCTCGGACAGTCCAGCGGCAATACCAAGTGGTTCGAAATCTCGCACAAGATCGAGGAGTTCATCGTCGCCGATCGCAAGCTCAACGCGAACGTCGACTTCTATTCCGCGTCCACTTATCACACGCTGGGAATTGACATTGATTTGTTCACTCCGGTGTTTGCCGTGTCGCGAGTCTCCGGCTGGACGGCGCACGTGATCGAGCAGCTCAATGACAACCGGTTGATCCGGCCCCGCGCGGAGTATCAGGGGCCACTGTATCCGAACAAGTACGTGCCGATGGAAAAGCGGTAAGAGACGCTTTTCGCGTTTCACTGTTCGCTGTTCGCTTTTTGCCAAGTGAGCGGCGAGCAAAGATGATTTGACGGGTCGCCGTCATCTTTCATCAACTACTTCGGGCGGGACTTTTTCTTGCTTTGAGGCACCGGCATATCCAGCCTGTGTCCGTGCTCTGAGGTTTCGATCAGTGTGGCCAGCCGTTTGCCTCGGGTTTCTTCCCGATTCGCGCTAATCACTCACCAAGTGGCTGTCCGCCGATAACCTGGAGGTTGAGCACGGAAAAACTCCCACGCCTTCGGGTTCCCGCGAAACTGTTTTTCCTGTCCGCCCTCCAGTTTGCACGCGCTTCTCTCGTACGAATACTGCATGGCCTTCTGCTCGTCGCGCCTCGCAAACATTTTGAGTCCTGGCGCGGTCATACGTCCAAGCTGTTCCAGCTCGCGGGCACGTTCGATGTTCACCATACTCCAGAAAGCTTTTCGGTTTTCGGGGGGTAAATCGGTGGGTATAGCTCACGTCATCCAGAGCCTTCTTGATCCCGTCGATCCAGCCGAAGCAGAGTGCCTCATCCACGGCTTGCGGATAGCTAATACCGGCTTTGCCCGAGTTTTTCTTGTAGAACCCAACCCAAAGTTCGTGGACCTTGTCGTGATTCGAAGCCAACCATTCTCGAAATTCAGAAGAAGAACGAAAGAGCTGGATTTGCATGGCGAGATCCATTTGACCGAACGCCGGGGCCGAGGGTCGCCGCCGCATCGCCGAATCCCCTCTTCCCCACCCCGAATCTAAGTAAACCGTTAGAATAGAGCCAGAAATGCATCGGGTCTACTTGGACAATAACGCCACCACGCCGCTTCTGCCCGAAGTGTTTGAGGCCATGCGTCCCTACTTCTTCGAGAAGTTCGGCAACGCGTCGTCCATCCATCAGCAGGGACAGCAGGCGCGGTCTGCGGTGGAGTATGCGCGCGAGCAGGTTGCGGAATTGCTGAACTGCCGTCCGGCGGAGATCGTCTTCACCAGCGGAGGCACAGAGGGCGACAACCTGGCGCTGTTTGGCATGATGAAGCCGGGCGACCATCTGATCACCTCGGCCGTGGAGCATCATGCGGTGCTGAACGCATGCAAGCGGCTTGAGGAGATAGGTTGCGCGGTGACCTACTTGCCGGTGGACGGGCGGGCGCTGGTCGATCCCGATGATGTACGACGAGCGCTGCGGCCCAAGACAAAGCTCATCAGTATCATTCTGGCAAACAACGAAGCTGGTGTGCTGCAACCAGTGAGCGAGATTGGCAAGGTCGCGACGGAAGCTGATGTTTACTTCCACACTGACGGGGTGCAGGCCGCCGGAAAAGTGCCACTCGGCGTGAAGGAGATTGGCTGTGATTTGCTGACCATCACGGGCCATAAAATGCACGGCCCACAAGGCGCGGGGGCCCTGTTTGTGCGCAGAGGGACTTTGCTGCAACCGATGATGTATGGGGGACGCCACGAACGTTCGCGGCGGGCGGGCACGGAGAACCTGGCTGGGATCGTTGGACTGGGAAAAGCCGCGGAGATTGCCCGCGAAGGTTTTATGGACGGAAGCGTTGAGCGAATGGCGGGACTTCGCGATCGACTGGAGAAAGGGATCGTCGAGTCTGTCGAGCAAATCGGCGTGAACAGTGGCGACGCACCGCGCGTTCCCAACACGACCAACATTTACTTCGACTGCATCGAAGGCGAAGCCATGGTGATCGCTCTCGATCTCAAGGGGCTGTCGGTTTCGACTGGAGCTGCGTGTTCGTCTGGAGCAATCGAGCCGTCGCATGTGTTAACCGCGATGGGAATGTCGCCAGATCGTGCGCGTGCCAGTATTCGCTTCAGCCTGGGCAAGCAGAATACGGCCGAGGATGTGGAGTTCGCGCTGTCGCTGGTGCCCGAAGTGGTTGCGCGGCTAAGGGAGATCAGCCCCATCTATCGGAAAGCGGTCAGCCCTCAGCCGTCAGCTCTCAGCTAAGTCGCTGTTCGCCTTTCGCTCTTCGCCAAAACGCATGCGATTTGCAGGCTGAACCGCAGATCGGTCGACTCGGACTAAAGTCCTCGCTCGGGATGACAGGTTGTTGCGATGGCGAACTGATGAAGGAAACACCGTGACCAATAAGCAGCACACCATTGCCGTGGCCATGTCGGGAGGAGTGGACTCCTCCGCCGTCGCGGTGTTGTTGTGCGAGCAGGGCTATAACGTGGTCGGGCTCACGCTACAACTCTGGAACCAGCGGCGACTCGCGGGTCACGAGGGCATGCCGGAGTCGGTGCAGGGGCGCTGCTGCTCCATCGACGACGTCTATGACGCGCGCCGGGTCGCCGAGACGCTCGGCATTCCGTATTACGTCGTCAATCAGGAACAGCGCTTTGAGGCAGACGTGGTGCGCCCGTTCGTCTCGGAGTATCTTTCCGGGCGCACGCCCATCCCGTGCAGCCTGTGCAATAACCACCTGAAGTTCGATCAGTTGTTGATCACCGCACGGCAGATCGGGGCGGAGATGTTGGCCACCGGGCATTATGCCCGCAACCAGTTCGATGAGCGCAGTGGGCGCTGGGTGCTGAAGCGGCCTGCCGACCGCGCCAAGGACCAGACGTATTTCCTCTTCGGCCTGACGCAGGAGCAGTTGAGTCGCACTCTGTTTCCGCTTGGGGAGATGCACAAGCCCGCGGTACGCGAGGAAGCCAAGCGTGCGGGGCTTCGCCTGTTCGAAAAGCCTGACTCACAGGAGATCTGCTTCATTCCGGGCGGCGACTATAAGAAGTTTCTCGACGCCTATCTCGATGAGCAGGGTGAAGAGTTGCCCGACACTGCAGGCGAGCTGGTCACAACGACCGGCGAGGTGGTCGGCACGCACCAGGGCATTCACAACTTCACCGTGGGCCAGCGCAAGGGACTGGGTGTGGCCACCGGTTCGCCGCTGTACGTGCTGGAGATTCGCGGAGACAAGCATGAGGTCGTGGTGGGCAGTGGCGACGAACTGGTCTCTCGAACTCTCCGCGCCAATCGCGTGAACTGGATCGCGATTGACGATCTGCGCGAGCCCATGCGAGTGCGAGCCAAGATTCGCCACCGGCACGACGCCGCGGATGCCGTCCTCGAGAAGACTGGCCATGACGAGGTGCTCGCAACGTTCGACGAGCCGCAGCGCGCCATCACGCCGGGGCAGGCGGTGGTGTTCTATGCCGGGGACGTGGTTGTGGGCGGCGGTTGGATAACCTAAGGAAAAGTCGCGGTGAAGTCCCTCGGCGGCTAGGGCCGCGATGATTTTGCGGCATTACGGACGGCATGAAGAGACTGTCGCAACCTCTGCCGTCCCTACGGGACTCGGTCTCATTTTCCACTTTACCCAGCGCTGAAGCGCTGGGCTAAGCTCTTTCGCCCCATTCGGGGCTGATTCTTGCCCGCTTCATTCGACTGCCGCGAACTCATACGAGGTTGCAACACCGTCTATGAAGGCCGTCCCCTTCCACAAACAGACTTAATCAGAGTTTCCCTAAGCGGGTCGTTGCTCTTCTCGCTGTTACAATCGAGGTGCAGGCCGCCTGCCTGCGCCTTTTCTCATCCATGAAGTGTCCATTCTGCGGCTTTGAAAACGACAAAGTAGTGGATTCGCGCGAGAGCAAGGAAGGCGAATCCATCCGTCGCCGTCGCGAATGCCTGAAGTGTGAGAAGCGCTTCACCACCTATGAGCGGATCGACGAGATCCCCTACATGGTAGTCAAGAAAGACGGGCGACGAGAAAAGTTCGAGCGTCAAAAAGTGTTGAATGGACTGCTGCGGGCCTGCGAGAAGCGACCGGTCTCCATGAGTAAGCTGGAGCAGATCGTCAATGACGCCGAGGGCTTCGTGGTGGACTCGTCCGATCGCGAGCGCAAGACCAGCGAGGTCGGCGAATTGATCATGAACCGCTTGAAGCGCATCGATAAGGTCGCGTATGTGCGGTTTGCTTCTGTCTATCTGGATTTCAAAGACGTGCGCGAGTTCATGGCCGAGTTGAAGGAACTGCTCGACACCAAGGAAAATGCACCGGCCAAAACCAAGTCCGGAGAGTGATTCCGGCAGTCAGACGAGAACGAATGCCCCATAAAGTCACGTTAATCCCCGGCGATGGCATCGGCCCCGAGGTCGTGAATGCGACCGTCCGGATATTGGAAGCCACCGCCGTCAAGTTCGAGTGGGAGAGTTTCGCCGCCGGCGCCGAAGCGTTCGAAAAGTACAAAGAGTACATCCCCAAAGAACTGACGGAGTCCATCGAGCGTACCCACGTTGGGCTGAAGGGCCCCGTGACAACGCCGATCGGCGGCGGGTTCTCCAGCATCAACGTCGCGTTGCGCAAGCAATTTGAGCTGTTCGCCAACTTCCGGCCCATCATCAATCTTCCGGGCGTGCCCACTCGTTACCCTGGCGTGGACCTGATTGTGGTCCGCGAAAACACCGAGGGACTGTATTCGGGCATCGAGCATGAAGTTGTGCCCGGCGTCGTCGAAAGCCTGAAGATCATTACCGAGAAAGCCTCGACCCGCATAGCGAGGTTTGCCTTCGAATACGCGCGTCGCTTCAAGCGCAAGAAGATTCACGCCATCCACAAAGCCAATATCATGAAGCTGTCAGACGGCCTGTTCATCCGCTGTTCGCGCAATATCTCGAAGGAGTATCCCGAGATAACGTACGGCGAACACATCGTGGACAATACTTGCATGCAGTTGGTGATGAACCCTTATCAGTATGACATGCTGTTGCTCGAAAACCTCTACGGTGACATCATCTCCGATCTATGCTCGGCGTTCGTAGGCGGTCTGGGACTGGTGCCGGGCGCGAACTTCGGACATGAGTGCGCCATCTTTGAAGCGGTACACGGTTCGGCGCCCGATATCGCCGGCAAAGACTTGGCCAATCCGACGGCGGTGTTGCGCTCGGCTATCCTGATGCTTCGTCACCTCGGCGAAGACCAAGCCGCAAACCACATCGACGCTGCTCTGGTGCATGTTTACACCGAGAAGAAGCACGTTACCCGCGACGTGGGCGGCACGGCCGGAACCAGCGAGTTCGCCGATGCGGTAATTGAGGCGTTGCACACTATTCCGCCGCCTAAGCCGGAGCTGCGAGAAGTGGAGATGTAGATCGAAGCCGAGTGCAGCCGTTTTCGAGTCTAGTGAACTTTGATTACTTTTGTCCGCGGATTCCGAGCAGTTGCAATAACTCGGCTGTGGTGTACGACTCAACGCCGGTGTTGCGAAAATCATTGTCGCTCGACCAGAGCGGAATCTTCAGGTGCAGGGCGAGAGCCAAGATGTCAATATCATCCGGATCGCGCCGCTCGATCAGCCTTCGAGCGCGAGGTACTGCTTTACCGTAGGTTTCACGTTCGACTATGGAGACGGGAAGGGTAGCTACCGCCAGCAGCAACATGTCTAAGGGAAGCCTCCGCTTGCTGGCTAAGACGGCGGCATATTCTTCCGCTTCCGAAAGAGTGGCCTCTGTTGTAAAGATGTTTTCTATTTTCGGCTGGGTTAGAACAACCTTGGCCGTCCGCCTAGTACTGCGGAAAGAAGAACGTTAGCGTCGGCCGCGAGTTTCACGTTTGTTCTTCTTCCAGAGCCGGAAATCGGCGAAAATTTTACCCTCGGTGACCCCCCGCTTCTTGATCTGGCGCGAGATCTCTGAGCTCAACAAAGCGAACATTTCACGCTTCAGTTCAAGCGGAAGTGTCCCTTCCGGGCGCGGGAAAAAGATGCCAGCCAGACGGCCGCGACGGGTCACCAGTATCGGGTCTTTGGAGCGCAGCAGGCCGGTGGCGTTGTCGCGGAATTCACGGACCGTGCTTATCTTCATGTGGTCACTCCTGTGGCCATTGTACGAGTTTGCAGCTTCGATTTGACTTACATACCCTTCGACTAGAGCATTTAGGGTTTTGGTGTAGTGGAATTGCACCGAGTGTCGCCGGCTGAATCCGGCTCGGACATTAAGGACCAGCGGGAATGCGGCGCTGAAGCGCCGCACTACCCGTACTCGCTCGACTACAATAATTCTGAAACTGCTGTAATCCCGATTCTACTTGGCTGCTGTGATCGGCTGCACTTCCCTGCCCCCATGCCAGATCGCGACTATCTTCCTCGTGTTACGAATGTCGTCTAGCGGATTGCCTTCCAGCACGATCAAATCCGCCTGCTTCCCCACCGTGAGCGTTCCGGTCGTCTGCTGGATGCCGAGTAGCTCCGCGTTGGTTTTGGTTGCGCACATGATCGCTTGCATTGGCGTTAGGCCCGCCGCCACCATCATCTCTAGTTCGTGATGCTCGGCGAAACCCGGGATGCGTGGCGGAATAGCGCCAGAATCGGTGCCGAATCCAACCTTCACGCCTGCATCGTAGGCCAGCTTAAGGTTCTTCTGATCGTTGGCGAAGTCGTGCTTGTGCATCGCCAGACTTGGATCGTGCTCAACTTTCTGCCGCGCAGCGTCGCTGCTGAGCGTGTTGAATAGCTCCGGGCTCATACCAGCCTGAAGAAAAGCATCGTCTTTCCATTCCGGATGTTCGGCGTACGCGAAGAACGATTCGTCCACGGTGAGCGTTGGGATGTAAAACACGCCACGCTGCTTCATCGCAGTCAGTAATTCCTGGTCGATAGTCTGGTCGCGAACGCTGTGCGCCAGAACATCGACACCATTGGCGACCAGCGCTTTGGCATCCGCCAGGTAGTAGACATGCGCGGCCACATGCAATCCGTGGCGATGAGCTTCGTCGATTACGGCACGGTAGATAGCTGGATCCATCGATGGCTTTGTGCCATGCAGATTGTCCACCCAGATCTTGACCATGTCGGCGTGACGCGACGCCATCGCATCGATGTCGGCACGGGCCTCTTCAGGAGTATTCGGCTGGTAAAGTTGGTCGAGAGCATGAGGCAATGGCGGCGCAGCATCCGGGACTCCGATACCGCGATCGCCACTGTAAACGGTCGCACCGTCCAAGTTGGCCGCCCGCTGCTGGGAGCGAACTTCATAAATCAGGTCACGATTGACGCCCAGCGACAACATGCTGGTCACGCCATAGCGTTCGTACTGGCGCAACTCGGCGATAACGTTGTCCTTGGTGTAACAGGCCGCTGAATTCTGCAAACCGCACACCAGGGCGAGGTGTCCGTGGGCGTTGATCAGGCCAGGAATGACCGTTTTGCCCGAGTAGTCGAGCACTCGCTGGCCAGGGAGGGCCTTGGTATTGGCTCCCCAGGTGACTGCGACGATCTTTCCGTCTTGAATCGTGATGCTGGCATTTTCGATCGGCGGGCGGCCGGTGCCATCGATGAGGCGAACATGGGAAAGCACGATGGCCTGCGAGTCACGGCTGGCAGCTTCGGTGAAGGGCTGCTGCGTTAGACTGAAGACCACGGGCATTAGAGCGAGTAGGACGATTCGCACGATAAACTCCTGGCGGTAACCGACTGCCTACGATCTTATTAGACGCTAGGCACTGTTTAGTGTGTCGAGCGATTCCGCAGGCTGCTCACCAACCGCAGGCCGCTCCTGCGTCTGGTTTGATACAATGTCGCCACGAGCGCTGCGTGAGGACAGGGCGTTCGCCGCAGCTTTGAACCGCATCTCCTACTGAACTCGACATGAACATCGCCCCACAAGCGACAGCGTTGTTTTGCGCGGACGCAACGCTTAACAGGAGCCAGTTCTGACCTCGCGACACGATCGTATTAGTTACAATCCGGGTTACCATCGCTTCGCCATAATTTTGGCTTGGGCCACTTTTCTATTAATTGTTGCCGGCGCCCTGGTTACCAGCAACGATGCCGGCTTGTCCGTACCTGATTGGCCTACCTCCTTCGGTTCGCTCTACAAAATTCCTCCCATGGTTGGCGGGGTGCAGTATGAGCACACGCACCGCATGATCGCCGAGTTCATCGGCCTGCTGATCATCGTGATGGCGATTTGGACCCAGCGTGTCGAAACCCGCAAGTGGATGCGCATTCTGGGCTGGACCGCGCTGGCTGCGGTTGTTGGCCAAGGTGTTCTCGGCGGCCTCACGGTGCTAAAGCTCCTGCCATGGTCCATCTCTACGGCGCATGCCACGCTTGGGCAGATGATCTTCTGTATCGTGGTTGCGATGGCCCTGTTCACCAGCCGAAGCTGGTTGCAGGACGAACAGCCCATTCCCGAGCGCGACCTCGCGCCCAGCACTTCGACTCTCGCGGCCTTGGCGGCATGTTGCGTGTGGGTACAATTGATCCTCGGCGCTGCCTTCCGTCACTCCGGTATAAAGCTCCTGCCGCATCTTGTCGGCGCGTGCGTAGTCACTGCGATACTGTGCTGGACCATCGTTCGCGTGCTGACGCGCTACGGCAACGTGGCACAACTGCGCGGGCCTGCGCAATTGCTGCTGGCGCTGTTGATGGTCCAACTTGGACTCGGCTTCGCTTCATATCTGACTCGGCTGCAATGGATGATGAACGCACCTCAACCGACCACCGGCATTGTAATCAGCACGGTATCGCACGTCGCCTGCGGCGCGCTGGTGCTGGCGACGTCCGTGGTGCTTGCCATCCAGAGCCGGCGTATGATCAACGTCCACGCTGCGGAGGCGGTGGTCCACTCCGCACCGCGAAAGGCCGTCACCGCATGAGCAGCGCCACGCAGCCGCTGGCTGTCCCGCGCGAAGGATTTGCCGCGCTCGCCCGCGACTATTCCGTCCTCATCAAAGCGCGAGTCACCACGCTGATCGTCATGACCGCGTGGGCGGGCGCGTATTTTGCCGCCGCCAAGTCGGGCGTGTCGTTGCTGTCCTGGACGCTGCTGCATGCGCTGATCGGCATCGGCCTGGTCAGCGGAGGCACCGCCGCCATCAACGAAGTGGTCGAACGCGACCTCGACGCGCTGATGCGCCGCACCTCGCAACGTCCACTGGTTACCGGCAGCATGAGCCTGACGCACGCGTCCGTGGTCGCCTTCGGCATGACCATCGGTGGCGTGCTCTATCTGTGGGCAACCACGAACTGGCTCACGGCCGCGCTGGCCGCGCTCACCTCCATCAGCTATCTCACGGTGTACACGCCGATGAAGCGCGTGCACCCCATCTGCACGTTTCTCGGCGCGTTCCCCGGAGCCATGCCTCCGGTGCTGGGATGGACCGCGATTCGCGGCCGCCTCGACGGCGAAGCCTTCGTCCTGTTTGCGATTCTGTTTTTCTGGCAGTTCCCTCACTTCCATTCCATCGCGTGGCTTTACCGCGAAGACTACGAGAACGCGCGCATCCGCATGTTGCCCGTCGTCGAGAGTGACGGCCGCTCCACCGCATTCGCCATCGTGATGTACGCGCTGGCGTTGGTTCCGGTGTCGCTCGCGCCCACCTTGATGGGCATGGCGGGATGGACGTACTTCGCGGGCGCACTGCTGCTCGGCGGCGGCATGTTGTGGTTCAGCCTGCGCATGTGGACCATGAAGCTCACTCCCGCTGCTCCCGCCTCGAAGCTGCGCGCACGTCACGTGCTGCAAGCTTCGGTGATTTATCTGCCGCTCCTGTTCGCGCTGATGATGCTGAATCGCGCGTAGCAGCGAGCCGTCAGCACTCAGCAGTCAGCATTCAGCTCTCAGTAAATTGGCGGTGCCATCCTGAGCGGAGGCGTGCCGACTCTGCACGCCGGAGTCGAAGGACCCCTATAGCGCGAATCGCGAACGAACCCGCTTTTTACTATCCCCCGCCCCCTAACCTCCAGCCTCTGCTTTTAAGTCCTTCACCAGCCGCTGAAACGCAGTCTGATACGAATCGTGGTCCTTCCAATTGCTGAAGTCGGGGATGAAGTACTCGCGTATCTCGCGGGCCGGGTCAATGCCGATGTCGGCATCGAACAATTTCCATTGCTTGATCGCCTCAAACGGAACCAGCGTGATGGGAAACAACAACTGCTTGCCTTCCCGTTTCTCCCGCTTGCGCGCATTGGCAATTTCGGATTTGACCCAATTACACATGTGTGCGGATAACCCTGGAATCGCCAATGAGCAAGTCCCGCGTTGCGGGACGAAAGAGCTTAGCCCAGCCTTTCAAGGCTGGGTAGGCATCGAAAGGATGACGAGTCCCCTTGGGACGACAGAGTCGAACATCGCGATGTGCCGAGGATCACCGCAACGGCAGATTGCGCACGACTATCTTCGGCTCATGGGGCACACCCACACCTGCAACCTTGTACATTGCGTCTTCAGCACCAAAGACCGGGCCAACCTCATTCCTGATCCCGAGAGACTATGGGAATACGTCGGAGGAATCGCACGCCAGAAACTCATTCTCTTGCTGGCCGCTGGCGGGACGGCCAATCATCTCCACCTCCTCATCTCGTTGCCGCCGACCATCACGCTGGCCAAGGCGGTGCAGGAACTCAAAGGAAATACCTCACGCTGGCTGAATGAGTCGTCCCGTTTTGCGTGGCAGGAAGGATACCGTGCTTTCAGCGTGAGTCAGTCGCAACGCAAGATGGTGGTGGACTACATCGACCGCCAGGCTGAGCATCACGCGAAATGGAGCTTCGAGCAGGAGTTCCTGACGATGCTGAAGAAATCGGGGATTGCCTACGATCCGAGGTTTGTGCTGGGGTAGGTTCTCTCTGTCGTCCCTACGGGACTCGGGTTCATTACGCAGCCTACCCAGCCTTTCAAGGCTGGGTGGGCATTTTCATGAGGATGAGTCCCGTAGGGACGGCAGAGACGAACATCGCAACGTGCCTAGGATCACCGCAAAGCCTAATTGCGCACGGCTATCTTTAGCTCATGGCGCACACGCACACCTGTAACCTTGTACATTGCGTCTTCAGTACCAAGGACCGGGCTGACCTCATCCCTGATCCGGAAAGACTATGGCAATACGTTAGCGGAATCGCGCGCCAGAAGAAAATTCTGTTGTTGGCGGCTGGCGGGACGGCCAATCATCTCCACCTCCTCATCTCGTTGCCGCCGACCCTCACGCTGGCCAAAGCTGTGCAGGAACTCAAAGGAAACACCTCGCGATGGCTGAACGAATCGTCGCGCTTTGCCTGGCAGGAGGGATACAGCGCCTTCAGCGTGGGCCAGTCACAACGCAAGACGGTGGATTACATCGACCACCAGGCCGAGCATCATGCGAAGTGGAGCTTCGAGCAGGAGTTCCTGACGATGCTGAAGAAGTCAGGGATCGCCTATGATCCGAGGTTTGTGCTGGGGTAGGTTCTCTCTGCCGTCCCTAACGGGACTCAATCTCATTACGCCGCCTACCCAGCCTTGAAAGGCTGGGCTAAGCTCTTTCGTCCCGCTGCGCGGGACTGGCGCGTCGCGGTTCCCACCGAGATGCGACGACTAGCTCGAGGACGAGTTCAATCGAGGATTTTGAGATGTTCAGGGTTCGCCATTGCCGCGTGACCTCGCTTGCTTCCGGGATGCTACGGATGATCTTGGCAGGCCACACTGTATGCGACCGTCCCGGCCCAGTCAACGCGGAATGCGAGCGGGGATGTAGGATAGCGAGTGAGAAAATTCTTGTAGGGTAGGAACGAAGAACCCATGAACTGCCCCACCCAAGCAAGCGACGCTTGGATCGGCCACCTCCTTTAAGTATCCTGCAGGATGCTATTTATGGCAGTTCAGAAAGCGTGCCCGCCCTAGCCAAAAGAAGGCTAGAACGGGGCACCCCAGGTTTATTGGGGAGTGCTAGGATGGAGCACCCGTCCTTGTCAAAAAAGAGAACGTCTTTTCGTGACACCCGTCACTGCCTCGGGCGGCTACAGAACGTACACTTCGGTAACGCCATGCTATTCCGCATGTAGACACGGTGAGGAGATTGTCCTGTGAAATGCGCACTTAGCCTGGTTCTTCTAACCGTCATATTTGGCTCGCTCAGCTTCTCGCAAACAACCCCGCTCATTCTCATTTCAGGGAATGGCAACCTAAGCATCAACTCGGTCGGGCAGGGGGTCGCTGGGGTTGACGGGGGTGTCGGCTGGGCTGCCGGTACTCGACAGACAGCAATAAATAAACACGACCAGACCATGGAAATGGCGGGGGACTTCTCGAAGTTCTGTCCTGCCGTCGAATTGACACTATCTCAAGATGCACAGCCTGATTACTTCGTCTTTCTGAACAGGGAGGGGCACCCCACCGCATTCGGAGAGATGGGACAGTCTCAGGTCATGGTGCTGAACCGGCGCAAGTCAGTCGTATTTGTGGTGGGAAAGAAAGCGACCGTAAAGAACGCCGTCAAGAGCGCGTGTAACGCCATCACCGCAGACTGGCAGGCAAATGGCCGGGTCGTAGTGGATGCGCCAGCTTCAGCTGTTCCCATCGCCACGCACGACTCAGCGCTTCCGACTACCTCAGCGCCTCCGCAACCAGCCTCCCAAGTTGCCCCGGTACTCCCCCAGCAACCCAAACTCGACACTGTGGCAATCGTGATGCGCACGACGGCATCTGCGGACAAATACTGCAAACCTGAGACGATTGCCTCTATTTTGAGCGACACCACTGCTTATGTCACATCGAAAGGTCTGACTCTAGGTCCCGCTGCCACTTCCAAGACTACGCTGGTTCTCATTGTCGATCGGCCGCTCTCGAAGTGGGTCGAGATTACGGTGCAAGGCCGAGATGACTCTGGGAACGTACTCTGTGGCGAGAAGGTAAGCGACGGTGGCTGGGGACATCTGGGTACACAAGGAATGTTGAACACCCTACAGAAGATACACCAGATCATCGACGGACGCCTCAAGTAGTAGGAGAATATTCGGCTGTGCGAGAGGCCCGCCTTCAGGCGATGTGCGACTCATCATAACTTCGCTAGAAACTGCAGAGTCGGCAAGGCGGCGTTGGGGCACACTACGCCCAACGAAACCAGTTAACCGGCGCACTACGGGCGGCGTGCCAGAGCCGCCTGGTTGTTAAGCATCAACGATTCGTTAGACGGCATTCGCCGATACGATTGCTTGACCGCCAGCGCCCCCGTAGCGACGCTCCGCTAGGCCGAGGAGTCGGTCGTAAGAGACTAACTCGACGTTGTGGTTCGGGCGATATCTGCCCATTAGGGCGCAAATGTCCGGTGCCAATTTAGAGCTGCGGCCGATAACGATCTTGTACTGGAAGTAGATGTGCGTGCGAGGATCGGCGAGATAATTACCAGTATAGTTGCACGGCTCCGACCGGGGCGAGCACCCGAGAAGGTCTCGCTGTTTCGCACACCGCACGAGATCGCGCCGCACAGAATCTTGGTTCTGCTCTATGAGCCCTCGCCAGTCATCGACTTGCCGGGTGGCGATCGTAAGGCGCCTACCTGGAGTACCGTCCTTGTTGAACACCGGGTCGTCCGCAGGTTCCAACTCCACAAGAAACGTCTTCCACGTGCTGGAGAACGCATGGAGGACGACCAGATCGGCAACGTACTGAGTTCCGAGCCGGAACTCCGAGAGCACATACTTGACGTGTCCGCCCGTTGCACACAACGTCCAGAAAACAATCCACGGATGATCGCGGAGGTAGGCCGCGACCTCCCGCTCACCGGGTGACTCGTCCAGAAGCCGCCGAAACTCGGCTGGATCTACTGTTTCCATGCACACTCCAATGCCCATTCGCAGGGGATATTTGGCCGGGTCGCCTAAACCGCCATTACGGGATACCTAGGAGCAGGCGCGCGGCGATTGCTCTAGGCAGACGTTCGCATTATAAGACCACGCGGCGAAGTTTCATTGCGGCAAGATTGAGGTCACTTTGGCAGGTTCTATCGTTGCACTCTCACGATAGCCGCACTACCCGAACCTCACTTTTTTCTGCGGTCTCTAAAGCTGTGCCCTCTTGAATCCTTTATCAGCGTCATTCCCGTTTCGGGAGCGGAAGCAAACTAGGAGGGGCAATTGGTACTTTCGTAACTTGACCGCGTTGGCGGGCAGAAACATACTTTCGGTGTAGGGCAGGAACCGCCGGAACCAGTTGTCAGTTGCCGGTTGTCAGTTGTCAGCGGCCAACCCTCATTCTGCCGCCAACGGCAGGGGTCGCAGGTCTCGTCGAACAGCAGGTTCCCTTCGACTTCGCTCAGGGCAGGCTCTCTACTCTGACTAAAGTCCTCGGTCGGAGTAACAATCCGAGAGAGAAGTAGTGAACGCCAAGTCCTTATTCCGCAGTATCTTACGTGTAAGTCTAAGGGGCTCAGGATCTTGGCGGGCAACTATGCAATATGTTGAAAAGACGCGAGTTACTAGCGAGCCTAACTCCTGTAAACACAGGATCTTACGAGCAAGATCGTGATATCAAACGAGTTACAGAAAGGGGGGGGCCGTGAGTCTTCCTACTCTAGAAGCTACCGATACGAGCCTTTATGCGATCTGCGAGCACATCAAGCCGGGCGGCGAGCGTTGCGGTTCGCCAGCATGGCACGATGAGAAATACTGCTATCACCACACCGAGGTGCGCAAATGCGCTCCCAAGACCAACCTCTTTGTGCGGCTGTTTAACCCTCATCCGGAGAACCATCCTGATTACCGGTACGAGTTGCCCTATCTGGAGGACGCTGCGGCCATACAGATCGGCTTTATGCAGTTGATCCATGGCGTGGCGCAAGAGCTGATTCGGCCGGACCGCGCGAAGCTGATCCTGTCGGCGCTGCACGGGGCGGCGGCGAATTTGAGGCAGATGGAGGCGGCGATGGCGCAATGCGAGAAACCTGGGAAAATCCCCACCCAAGCAAAACCGGCTTGGGTGGGGCACCCGCAGCACCCCGCACAGCCGGAGAAAAATCAGCCGGCCAACGCGCAGGCCGGAGAGATGAAAGAGGAGAGTGCATGAGGGTTCGTACGAAACCCCCCGCCCTAGCCAAAAGATGGCTAGAACGGGGCACCCCGCGTGCGAGATACCTGCGAAAATCCCCACCCAAGCAAAACCGGCTTGAGTTGATTGGATAAGAGAGAAGGCTCGCTTCGAACCGGTAGTCTTGAGTTGAGGACAAGACACTGGGGAAGGAAGGAGCCTTCCATGCTTATTGTAGGATGTGATTACCATCCGCGGTGGCAGCAAGTGGCTTGGTTCGACCCGGAGACGGGAGAGATAGGAGAACAGAAGTTGGTAAACGGCGACGGCGAAGCGGAACGCTGGTATAGGCAACTGCCGGTGCCGTCGTTGATCGGTCTGGAAGCCACGGGCAACAGTCAGTGGTTTCTCGATCTGTTAAACCAATTAGGCCATGAAGTGTGGGTGGGAGATGCCGCCGAAATTCGCGCCAGTTATGTACGCCGACAGAAGAACGACCGGCGCGATGCTGGGCACGTGCTGAAGCTGTTGCGGGAAGGCCGGTTTCCCCGGCTGTGGGTGCCGAGCGCGGAGCAACGCGATCTGCGGCAGCTACTGATTCACCGCCACAAGCTGGTGCAGATCCGCAGCCGCGTGAAGAACGGGTTGCAACACCTGGCGATGAACCAGGGGATGCAGAAGAAGTCGCGGCTGTGGAGTGTGGCGGGACAGAAAGCCTTTCGCCAGTTGCCGCTGACCGGTTGGGCGGGATGCCGGCGTCAGGACCTACTGCAGTTGCTGGTCTACCTGGACCAGCAGATAGCACCGCTGGATCGAGCCGCGCAACAAGCGGCCGAGCAGGATGCACAGGCACGATTGCTGTTGAGCCAGCCGGGCGTGGGGCCGATCACGGCTTTGGCGTTCGTGCTGACCATCGGCGACGTGACCCGCTTTGCGCGTGGCAAACAAGTGGCCAGCTATGTGGGACTGATCCCGCGCGAGCACAGCTCGGGGGGACGGCAGCGGCTGGGCGCCATAAGCAAACAAGGCAATGGTTTTCTGCGTATGCTGCTGGTGGAAGCGGCGCACAGCGTGGTCCGGCTGGATGAAGGATTTCGTAAACAATATGCTCACCGCTGCCACAGCAAGGCAAAAGGCATCGCCAAAGTAGCAGCGGCGCGCAAGCTAGCGGTACGACTCTACTGGATGCTACGCACCAATACACCGTATCCAGAGATCGTTCGCATCGAGAGTAGCCCGCGGGTGCCCCTGGTCGTCCGCCACGGCGGATAGACCGTTGAGTTGATTGGGCGCTCTCGCATCCAGACGGACCGGTGCAAAAGACGGCCTGCGGCCTTGGAAAACGAAAAAACCGTTTTCCACTTTCGCACCGGCGACGGCGACTGGATGTTCGCATAGAAGAATCATGGTCGAAGTTTTAGGCCGAATCGATGGTTGGTGGAACGAGGCAGGTTCCACTGCAAACTGATCAATCGCGAGATCTCCTGTGTCTTGCTCCTCAGCTTGGCAAACCAGTGACGAAACCAGCGGTGCTCACCCACCGCCTAGGAGAAGTTTCGCTTGACAACGCCTTCTCTCTTATCGAGGGGCACCCGCACCCCGCTCTTCGCGTCGTAATACAATCATCTGTGGCTTCTTACATGGCAACTTCTGAAACTATCGATCATGCAGTCGCAACAAACTCCGGCGACGCTGGGGCGACGGTGATCCAACTCCAAGATCTCCGCCACCAGTACGGAGACCGAACTGCCCTGGCTGGCGTCTCCTTCGACGTGCGTCCCGCCGAGATCTTCGGGCTGCTCGGACCCAACGGCAGCGGCAAGACCACGACCTTCCGCATTCTCTCGACGCTGATGGTGCCCTCGGGCGGACGCGCCCTGATCATGGGCCACGACGTGGCGCGCGAGCCTGCCCTGGTGCGCCGCTGCATCGGCGTCGTCTTCCAGGAGAAGAGCATCGACATCAAGCTGTCGGCGGAAGAGAACCTGATCCTGATCGGCCATGTTTACGGCTTGCGCGGCGCAGCGCTGAAGAAGCGCGTTAGCGAAATGCTGGGCCGCGTCGGTCTTGCCGACCGCGCCAAAGAAAAAGCGGAAACGTTTTCCGGCGGCATGCAGCGTCGGCTCGAACTTGCCAAAGGACTGCTGCATCATCCCTCGGTGTTGCTGCTCGACGAGCCCACCACCGGGCTCGATCCCGGCGCGCGGCGCGATCTGTGGCAGTACTTGCAGATTCTGCGCGACGAAGAGCGCGTAACCGTGCTGATCACCACGCACCTGATGGAAGAAGCCGAGCGCTGCGATCGTCTTGCGATCTATGCCGAAGGCAATGTGGTCGCGTTTGGCACGCCGGCCGAACTGAAGAGCGAAATCGGCGGCGACGTCATACTGCTCGACTCGGAACAGCCTGACAAGTTGGCCCAGCGCATCGAGCAGCGCTTCGGATTACACCCCACAGTGCTCGATCATCGGGTGCGGCTGGAAATCGAAGCGGGGCACCGCTTCGTTACCGATGTGGTCGAGGCCTTCCCGGGAGAGATCGAAGGCGTGTCGGTTCACAAGCCGAGCCTGGAAGATGTGTTCATTCGCAGAACTGGGCATCGCTTCTGGACCGAGAACGGCGAAGACGACGGCGGCTAGCTAATGCAACCACGGAGACACCGAGGCACAGAGAAGAACGAGGTTAACCACGGATGTCACGGATTCACAGATTCTCACGGATTTGATTTTGCATTCTTGAACAAAACAACATCCGCGTTGATCCGTGAAAATCCGTGGTCAAGACAAGCTGCCCGAGTAGACGTTGCGGGGAACGATACAATGCACGCTAACAAGCCCGCAGTCACAGCTAGTCCATCTCAGTTTAGATCATTGACCCGGGCTTCCCGCCAGGTTCCTAGCGCGCTCCTCCGCCCGATACTCATCCTCAAATCGTCCTTGCTGCTGATACAGTTTCGCAAGACTGGCCCAGGCATCAGCAGCGTCCGGCGCAAGCTTGACTGCCTCCTCCTGGAAGGAAGTAGCCTGAGTGAGGTCGCCGAGGCCCCCCCACGCGGCGGCGCGGCCCTGCGCTACATTGAATCTCAAAGAACCTGCTCCGGTCGCCGCAAGCGCGTCAGCAGGTGCGCTTCGGACCGCCTCATCGAGTGCTTGCAAGGTCCACCTGGGCTGCTGGATATGCAGATAAAATTGCGCCAGCTTGAGCTGCACGAGGTCTGGCCTGGACGACATCCGACCTGCTTGTTGCAACGCGTGGATGGTCTCGGGGATTCGTCCCTCTCTCTGATACAAGTTGGCAAGCGCAGTCCAGGCAACCTCGCTGGGCTCCAGAGAGATAGCCGCGAGGTATTCCTGCTCGGCCTCGGAGCGCTGCCCCACGGCCTGAAAAATCTTCCCACGAAGCCAGTGTACGAAGGTGCTGTCAGGAAAAACCTCAAGCGCGCTGTCGGTGGCCGCGAGTGCCTCGGAGTTGCGGCCCAGGGCGGCGAGCAGGTTCGCGGCATTGGCCCATTGATTGAAGGAACCGGCGGAAGAATAGACAAACGGTGCCGCTGGCAACGGTGCCGTAGCGCAATCCACTGGGAAGCGCTGGATCAGGGCTTCCGTCTCCGGCGTCCGACGCACAAAGACCGCGGAGATCTCATCCAGATAAACGGGCCGCCAGTTCTGGCTATCGCAAAAACCTTTGATCTGCAGCAACTGGACGCCGTCAAAGCGCGCCAAGGGAAGGATGATGGTGTTGATGTTGTAGCGGTTCGCTTCCTGCTGCCATGTCTCCGAATCCGGCGAGAGCTGGAGCAACTGGCCGGCTTTCAGCATCCGCTGTACTCCGAAAAGCGTGTCCCGGCCATCGATGTAATCGCGGCGTGCCGGGCCGAGCTTCCAAATCAGGTAGCTGCCTTCGTCGTAAGTGTCGAAGATTTCGCCCGGAAGGTTCTCGCGCGCGATGAACTCTGCCGCGTGTTCCGGGAACCACCAACCCAATCCGGCCCCGAAATTGGACTCATCCACGACCCGAACGTAGTGACGGTTGGTGACCAGATCGAAAGAGCGCAGCAAAGCAAGCGAGGCGAGAAAAAAAACGGCCGCCCACGCAGCGGTCGTCCGCATTTGTGCCCACCGAATATTGGCTCCAAACTCGGCGATCGCTGCGGCCAGAATTGGTCCGCCGACTATCACTACCACGCAGGCAAATATCGATGCCATCCGAACATGGCGCACCGGCGGATACATCGCGGCGAGCAGGAAAATCCCCGCTCCCAATTGGCGCTTCCACAAAGCCAGCAGAGCGGCTACGACTGCAATGACCAGCAGCAAGTAGATCGCGCCTTGGGTCTGCCTCAACGAAAGTGCGGTGCTGAAGGCGCTCCAAGTCAGCGGCACGGCGCTCCACTCGCCAATATTGAGTTGCTGTTGTCCCGCCGCTCGCTCTTGCCGCAACAGGGCTCCATAGATTCCCCAGCCCCACGGATTCGCAAGCGTCACGAGCACGGTAAGGAACAACCATCCCCAGACCCGTCGAAGTCTTTGCATGGCAACGCGGCGGCGCTCGGCGCCGAAAATGGTTTCCGATATCTCCACGCCTACGTAGGCCAGTATCAGAACGAGGCCAGCGGCAAACCCAAAGTGCAGGTTCACCCACGCCACCATCAGCAAGGGCAACAACCAGAGGCGAGCACGGCCTGTCTGATAGTTCTCCCAAAGCAAAGAGAGAAACGCGGCAAACAGCACTACGGTGAACATGTCTGCCCGCGGTGCGGTGCGCCAAGCTATGAGCGGCACCCCAAGGATGGCGATCCCCGCACTGACGGCAGAGCCGCGGCGTAACAGCAATGCGATGGTGCCGACGCATGCCGACGCGGCAATCCACGAAATCAGCCCATACCCGCCGAGCAGATAGGCGGCATAAAGCACCAGTCCCGCGCCGACGGGATAAACCCAAGGTTCTCCTTGCGCGGTGTAGGAGAAAACATCCACCGACGAAATGTGATGATGTTGCGCCACCCAGCGGCCCGTCGCCAGTTGCCAGCCAAGATCGAAGTCCGAAACTGTGCGTAGGCCGGCGCAGAAAGCGTAGATGAGGGCAACAGCCGCGAGAATCAGGAATAAGCGACGCTCAAGCGGAGACTCCGGCGTGTCCACGGTGGTCAACTTGACTGGTGCGTCTGGCGAGGTCATGCGTTGGCAGTCATCGTAGCATAGAGCCTTGCGGACAATTTCTCCTGCCGCCACATGTCATAAGTGAGTCCCGGAGGAACCAAGTACTGCTGTTAGAATGGTGTGTGATCTGAAGTCCGACTGATTGTACGTTGATCGCTTGCAGAGCCTGAAAGCGTTTCATGGCAACTACCCAAACGGCCCCCTTTACCGCGACCACCGCCTCCGGTAGCGCAAGTTTGCTGCTGCCATCGTTCTCACTGTGGTGGCGCGAAATTGTACGCTTCTACCGTCAGCGCGCGCGTGTGGTTGGCGTCATCGCCTCGCCATTGCTTTTCTGGCTTGTGATTGGATCGGGATTCGGCACCTCATTTCGCTCCAACGGGACGGCTGGTGGCCAGCACTATCTTGACTATTTTTTCCCCGGCGCCTTAATCATGATCGTGCTCTTTACTGCCATCTTCACCATGATGTCGGTGATTGAGGACCGCAAAGAAGGTTTCCTGCTTTCCGTACTGGTGGCGCCTGTAAGCCGCTCCGTTATCGTGCTGGGCAAGGTGTTGGGGGGCGCAACCTTGGCGACCGCGCAAGGACTCATTTTTCTGGTCTTCGCACCTGCGTTGGGCGTTCGTTTCACGTTCGCCAGTTTCGGATTGACGGTGCTGGCGATCTTCCTGGTGGCTTTTTCGTTGACGGCACTAGGCTTCATCATTGCGTGGCCCATGGATTCAACGGCAGGTTTTCACGCCGTGATCAACCTGTTTCTCATCCCGCTGTGGCTGTTGTCGGGATCGCTGTTTCCCCTGTCCGGCGCGTCCATCTGGATTCGCCTGCTGATGCGGATCAACCCATTGACCTACGGCACGGAGGCGTTGCGCTCGCTGCTCTTCCCCGGTTCAGCGTCGACAGGCCTTTCACTCGGAGCCAACTTCGCGGTGCTGGCACTGTTCACCTTGATCATGTTCGCCTTGTCGTTCCTGGTGGCCAACCGCCGTACCACCAAGCCTGCGGCCTGATGCAAGTAAGCCTGACCTTTTATCCGGCTCTGAATGCCATCCTGAACGGCAGCAGCGCCGTTTTGATCGGCTCTGGGCTCTATCTCATCAAGCGCGGCCGCCGCCAAGCCCACAAACGGGTAATGATTGCAGCTTTCGTCACCTCCACCCTGTTCCTTATCTCGTATCTTTACTACCATCTGGTGTTACGCGCCGGCATCACCCGTTTCCAGGGTTGGGGACTGTCCCGGCCGTTTTATTTCACCATCCTGATCTCGCACACGATACTGGCCGTAGTGGTCGTGCCGTTCATCCTCGTCACTCTTGCGCGCGCATT
Organism: uncultured Acidobacteriaceae bacterium; assembly: GCA_963794545.1. Lineage (GTDB taxonomy): Bacteria > Acidobacteriota > Terriglobia > Terriglobales > Acidobacteriaceae > Bog-257. Next base: position 501,251 of record CAWCEH010000002.1, on the reverse strand, counting down.
GAAGGGCAATTTCGCACGACACAAAGCCATCGCGCCGTACACCTTCGCCATCTGGATGTACGTCTCGGTAACAGGGGTTGTAATTTACCTGATGCTCTATAAGATCTTCGTGCGTTAGAGCGGCTCAGGCCTGGTGTAGTCCGGGTGGTACGGGTAAAGCGGCGCTTGAACTGATTGTTCATCTGTTTGTTCCTGCAACTGAAGCCGCCAGCCTTGAAGGTGCACGGCTTTCAGCCGTGCCGTTATCATGCGCTTGAGAGTTAGGCTTTAGCCTCTGAGGGAACTCGCACTTCGTCTTGAAACACCGAAGTCCCTCAGTGGCTAACGCATCACAAGAACAGTGCCTTACGGCGCGGCTGAAGAGGCTGCTGAAAAAGTCGGCGATAGGTTGCTTTGAAGGGGCGCATCTTTAGGTGCGCCGCCTTAAGCCCTTTATTCTTGTCATTCCGAGGGGCTTCAGCCCCGAGGAATCTGCGGTTTCTTTCCCTTGCAATGACTTTTTCAGCAGCCTCTGAAGGCGTGCCCCTTCAAAGCCGCGAGGTCCTCATGAATGATGCAGGTTCCTCGCCGCGTTCACTGGGGACACAGGGCCGATTGAGCGGTTGCGTTCATTGAGAAATGACCTTAATCGCTCAATCCCTATCTATAAGAGTTCTTGGACGCCAGCCTGAAGGCTAGCTCTACCCGAAAAATCGACTTGCTTAGAATTTCTCTAAGCCGCACCTGCGGAGGCTGACGCCAAGTCGTTCACCTCGACGCCCATGTGGCGCAGATGTTGCAGCATATGGTCAAGGTAATCGTCGAACACAAACTTCAACGTCAGCGGCGCTGAATCCGCGATGGTGCAAGTCCTCGACCATGCCGAATCTGGCACCGTTTCAGCAGCGGCCAGTAGTTGGCGATTGAGGTCCGCCCAAATCGCAATCAAAGAAGACCAGTCCCGATCCTGATAGCGATGCAGTATCACCCACTGGTTTCCGTCGTATCCGGGCATGGCGGGATTGTCCCCCAGTTGGGCGCGGACAATTCTCTGGTGATTATTGGCTGCGGAGTCCAGCACATGCCCAAGTTCTTCCTTGAGCGACCACTCCGACGACGAAGGTTTGCGTTGCACTGACTCGTCCGGCAGACTTGTCAGCTGTGCAGGCAGCCGATCGATGAGCGCACGCATTAACAGCAAGCTTTGCAAATTCGCAACCTCCCCACCCGTTATTAGCTACCGCGTTGCGTCGTGAAACTAGCGCCCGCTATGCTGCCGTCGCAGATTTTTGCCGTGCGGCCTCGTTCTGCTCCGGGGCAACCGTGGCCAGCACCGGGTTCGCCTGATGCATCTCACGGTAGTGCTTTGGGGTAACCCCCGAGAGTCGGCGAAACACACTCGTAAAGTGGCTCTGGGTTTCGAAACCCACATGGGTGGCAACCTCGGCCAATGGTGTTCGGCCCTCGCGCAACAGCTCTTGTGCGCGCTCCACCCGCTGCCGCATAACGTATTGGTGGGGCGTGGTGCCGGTGCTCAATTTGAACAGCTTAGAGAAGTAATACTGGCTCATGCCCACGACGCGCGCCAACTCCGCCACCGCGAGCTCCTGGGCGATGTTCTCGCGCACATGCGTGAACACACGCTGCAAACGGCGCGGCGGCAAGCCCCCTACTACCTCGACGGGGGCGAGCGTCGCGCTCAAATATGCATCCACCACATCCTGTGCGTGATCCTGCTCCAATAAATGCAGGGCCAGCACAAGGACGTTCATCCCTTCAGCCTTGGCGCCGACCGAAGCCGAATATGGATCATGGCACGAGGCCGCCCGAATACCTGGCACCCGGTTCGCGGCCACGGAAGCTCCAACGACTCGGCTGGTGATGATGATGCCGCGTTCCGCGTTGTGGCGCAGCACCAACATAGCGACCTGCTCGGCGTAGTCGGCACGGCCTTGCGGCTGAACCGCTGAGTTTGCATCCGTCACCTCATATCCTGCTTCGGCTAGTCTTGCCGCGATTCGTTCCTTTGCCGTATGGCCTGCTTGATCCGATCCGATTGCGATGCGCACTTTGCTCTCCTTCTATCTGGACTCGCCTTCTGGTGGGCACGGGAACACGCGAACGCTGGCCACGTTCCCGCGAATTTCAACAAGGATTCCCTCAAACGTGTTGAATAGTTCCGACAATGTGGCAAAATCTCCCGCCGCACACGAGCAACCTTTGCAGACGCACACGCCGTAAGGCTACCGGCTACAATCGTCACAACGCGACGTAGCCTACTTGCGCGGCCATAGTAATTGTTGGATGCGCAAGGAACCGCGCATGCCTTCCCTGACATAACGTTCTGCGAACAAGTACGGCTAATGTTTCTACCCCAGCGAGGCGCGTGGGGAGCGCCTTCCTGGTCTGTAATGATAGCAAGTACGCGGCATCATCAGGCTACTCACCAGCATCGTTCACTCCATATTTACAATTATTTACAATCCGAAGTCCTACTGCGGACAGTTAGCACTTCGCGATACACTGCGAAGACTTGGAGCAACGCCAATGACGAGTGACCGAGAAATGCTAAACACGATGATCGGCAAGAATCCAGCGCCCGGCGGACCGGGCATCGTACCTCGCTGGACGCGAGGAGCTAAAGACGCTGTCGGAACGGCGTACGCCGTTTCCAGTCGCGTCTGGTACACCATGGCCAGCGGGGTGATCACCGAAGTCTATTACCCCACCATCGATACGCCGCAAATCCGCGACCTGCAATATCTGGTCACCGATGGCGAGACGTTCTTCCACGATGAACGCCGGCACATGGTAACCCATCTGGACTGCTTCGGCGCCTTCGGCCTGGGGTTCAAGGTAACCAATACGGACCCGGACGGGCGCTACTCCATTGAGAAGGTGATTATTGGCGATCCGCACCTGAGTTGCCTGTTAGTGCACACCAAGTTCAATGTCGCACCCGCATGGCAGGGACGGCTGCAGCTCTACGTCATCTGCGCCCCCCACCTGCAGATTGGCGGTTATCACAACAACGGGCTCGTTATGAAGGCGCGCGGTCGAAAGTTCCTGCTTGCCTATCGCGATGATGCTTTCCTGGCGATTGCGGCCACCGCCCATTTCTCCAAGGCATCGTGCGGATATGTTGGGGTGAACGATGGTTGGACAGACCTGGCCCACAACTTTGAGCTGAATTGGGATTACGACGCCGCGTTCGATGGCAATATCGCGCTCACGGCCCAGCTTGATCTTTCCCGCGGCACGGAGTTTACCCTCGGCGTCGGTTTCGGCTATACCGGCCACAATGCTGGCGCTACCCTGTTTCAGTCTCTGAGCATCCCGTTCGACGTGGCTCTTAAGAACTTCCTTGATCAGTGGCAGCGCACCAACAAGCGCCTAGCCTTGATGGACAAACTTGATCAGCGCGATTCGTCGCTCTTCGCCCGCAGCGTCAACCTGCTGCTCGCCCACGAGGACAAGGTTTATCCCGGGGCCATGATCGCCAGCTTGAGCATACCCTGGGGGGAAGACCGTGGCGACGACGACCTGGGCGGCTATCACCTGGTGTGGACGCGCGACATGGTGAACGCTGCGACCGCGTTGCTTGCCGTTGGAGACACCGCGACTCCACTGCGCGCTCTCATTTATCTGGCCATCACCCAGCGCGAGGACGGCGGCTTTTATCAGAATTTTTGGATTGATGGCCGTCCTTTCTGGACAGGTGTACAGCTCGACGAAGTTTCCTTCCCTATCATTCTGGCGTGGAGGCTATGGAAGGCCAATGCACTCGGCAACTTCGATCCCTATGTCACCGTAGTGCGTGCTTGCGGCTATCTCGTTCGCGAGGGGCCGGCGACGTCAGAGGAACGCTGGGAGGAAGCGGCGGGTTATTCCCCTTCGACACTGGCCAGCAACATCGCAGCCCTGATCTGTGCGGCCGAGTTCCTCGAAGCGCACGGCGACAAGTGTAGTGCTGAATTTGTTCGCACCCACGCCGACTTCCTAGAGTCACACGTCGAGAAGTGGACCGTCACCAATAAAGGATCGGTGGTGCCCGGCATCACGCGGCACTATATTCGCATCAATCCTGCCAATAGCTCTCAGAACGACCCTGGCGGTGAGGATCCCGATACTGGGGAACTCGTGTTGGCTAATCAGCGTCCGGGAGATCGCTACCGGTATCCAGCCAATGAAATTGTCGATGCGGGCTTCCTCGAATTGGTGCGCTTTGGCGTCCGTGAAGCTGGCGATCCTCTCATCGAGGACTCGTTGAAAGTTGTGGATGCTCTGTTGAAAGTGGATACCCCGAAGGGGCCGTGCTGGAGGCGCTACAACCATGATGGATACGGCCAGCGCGACGACGGCGGGTCGTTTGACCGCTGGGGAGTGGGACGCCCATGGCCTCTGTTGACGGGAGAGCGGGCCACCTATGAACTGGCGGCGGGACGCAATGTTGATGTTTACCTGCGCGCCATTGAGAATTTCACCACCGGCATTGGGCTTATTCCCGAACAGATTTGGGATGGTCCGGATATGCCCGACAACTTCCTGACCTTCGGTGGCGCGACGGGATCTGCCATTCCCTTGATGTGGGCGCACTCGGAGTATGTAAAATTATTGCGCTCGGTCGTGGACAACCGGATATTTGATCTGATCGATCCCGTAGCCGAGCGATATCGCAACGATAAGCCGCGTCCGGTAATCGAAGTATGGAAGATGAATCGGAAAGTTCGCACCGTTCCCGCTGGAGCTCTGCTGCGCGTGCAGGCCTCCTCTCCCTTTTTGCTGCATTGGAGTGACGACGAATGGAAGACGGTGAAGGACACAGTTTCCACGCCGACTGCTGTGGGAACGGATTACGCGGACATCGAGGTTGCTCCCTCGCAAACGGCACCGTTGCGGTTTACTTTTTTCTGGCGGCTACAGAGCGAATGGCAAGGGGCGAATTATCAGGTTAACGTTGGACCGGCAATACAAACTGTCATAGGTACCAGAAAGGCGGCAACAGGTGAGTAGTCAAGTGGATGTCACCGCACCAGGCAAAGAACAGGCGACCGCGAAGGGGCTGGCGGCCTCCATCACAGCGGGCCTTAAAGACGGATTCGCCGACGAAACCCTCGAACAGCGGCAGCTCAACTGCCTTTGCATCAACACAATTCGTACGCTCTCGATGGACGCCGTGCAGAAGGCCAACAGCGGGCATCCCGGAACACCGATGGCGTTGGCCCCGCTGGCCTTTACGCTGTGGACCCGCTACCTGCGTCATAATCCAGTAAATCCGCATTGGCCTGGCCGCGACCGCTTCATTCTTTCCAATGGACACGCGTGCATGCTGCTTTACTCCATGTTGTACCTGACGGGTTATGACCTTTCGCTCGACGACATCAAGCAGTTCCGGCAGTGGGGATCCAAGACTCCGGGACATCCCGAATATGGCTTGGTTCCGGGAGCGGAAGCCACGACTGGCCCGCTGGGTCAGGGTGTCAGCAATTCGGTCGGTATGGCGATCGCGCAACGTTGGCTGGCCTCGCAGTTCAACAAGGACGGCCATCATCCTTTCGACTACCGGATTTACGCGTTTTGCGGTGACGGCGACTTGATGGAAGGCGTAAGCAATGAAGCCGCGTCAATCGCCGGGCATCTTGGCCTCTCCAACCTGGTCTGGTTCTACGACAACAACCACATCACCATCGAGGGTAGTACGTCGCTGGCTTTCAGCGATGACGTGGCGTTGCGTTTCGAAGCCTGGCACTGGAATGTGCTGCACATCAGCGATGTTAACGACCTCGATATGGTTGACGTAACCATTCAGGCGGCGCTAAGAGAATCCAGCCGCCCCACACTTATCGTGGTCGATACCCACATCGGCTACGGCTCGCCACATCGGCAGGACACCAAGGAGGCTCACGGCGAAGCGCTGGGGGTAGAGGAGGTTCGCCTCACCAAGATCGCCTACGGCTGGCCGCCAGATGCGCAATTCCTGGTTCCCGACGAAGTGAAGGCCTACATGGGCAAAGCCGTCGAACGCGGCGCCGAGTGGGAGAAGGACTGGCAGGGCCGCTACGATGCATGGGCGAAAGAATTTCCCGATCTCGACAAGGCCTGCCAGCAAATGCTCAACCAGGAATTGCCCGATGGCTGGGACAAAGACATTCCTTCCTTCCCTGCCGACGCCAAGGGCCTCGCCACGCGCGACTCGGGTGGCAAGGTGCTGAACGCGGTGGCGAAGCATGTGCCGTGGCTCCTGGGAGGCGCGGCTGACTTGGATCCTTCCACCAAGACGTTCCTCAGCGGCACTACAGATTTCGAGAAGCACAGCTATGGAGGACGCAACTTCCATTTCGGCATCCGTGAGCACGCCATGGGCTCCATCCTGAATGGCATGGCGCTCTCAAAGCTGCGTCCGTATGGGGCTACGTTCTTTGTCTTTTCCGATTACATGCGGCCGGTCCTTCGTCTGGCGGCGATGATGGACCAGCCGGTCATTTGGATCTACACGCACGATTCCTTCTGCCTCGGTGAGGATGGACCAACTCACCAGCCAATCGAGCACCTTATGTCGTTGCGCGCCATTCCGCGACTGCTGCTGATCCGGCCGGCCGACGCCAACGAGGTCGCCGAAGCGTGGCGCTACATCATGCCGCTAAAGCAGCAACCGGTCGCACTGGTGCTGACTCGCCAGGCCGTCCCCACATTCGACCGCACGAAGTATGCCTCGGCTGCCGGCCTTGCCAAGGGCGCATACATCATGGCCGATTCCGGCGGCACCCCTGACATCATCTTGATGGGCACCGGCTCGGAGGTGCAGCTTTGCGTTGGCGCTTATGAAAAGCTCACTGCCGATGGCGTGAAGGCCCGTGTGGTCTCCATGCCCTGCTGGAGACTGTTCGAGGAGCAGCCCGACGAGTACAAGCGCCAAGTACTCCCACCCGAGGTACGAGCTCGAGTAGCCGTCGAGGCGGGCACTGATTTCGGCTGGAAGGAATACATTGGAAATGACGGATATGTTGTTGCTCGAACGGACTTTGGTGCATCTGCTCCTTATAAGGAGCTGTTGAAGCACTTCGGTTTCACCGTGGATGACGTTGTGGCGAAAGCCCAAGACGTCATGAAAAAAATCAAACCTTAATACCGCAGGCGTACCATGACCATGAAGATAGCCGTAGGCGCTGACCACGCCGGCGTTCCACTCAACGAGACCGTCATTGCCGAGCTCAAGCGGCTGGGGCACGAGGTGGTGGACTGCGGTACCCACGATCCCAGCAAGCCCGACGACTATCCCGATTACGCGGAGGCCGTGGGCCGCGCCGTCCTTGAAGGCAGGGCAGAGCGCGCCGTACTTATCTGCGGTAGCGGGGTGGGTGCGTCCGTGGCAGCCAACAAGCTTCCCGGCATTCGCGCTGCTCTCTGCCACGATTGTTATTCGGCGCATCAGGGCGTCGAACATGACAATATGAATGTCCTCTGCCTCGGCTCCCGCGTTATCGGACCGGAGTTGGCATTGGACCTGGTGCGTACATTTCTGGGGGCGACCTTCAGCGGAGAAGAGCGCCACCGCCGGCGGCTGGCCAAAATTACCGCGCTCGAAGAGCAAGATTTGCGAGGACTAAAATGAGCACCAACCCCTTACTTCAGCTTCATGACTTAGGTCAGAGTATTTGGCTCGATCAGCTGAGCCGGTCTCTCTTAACAACTGGGGGACTCAAGCGCCTCATCGACGAAGATGGTCTCCGCGGAGTAACGTCGAACCCTACCATCTTCCAGAAGGCCATCAGCGGCAGCCAGGACTATGCTGAGCAACTGGAGAAACTAGCGCAGAGCGGCAGCAACGTCTCCCAGATCTACGAAGAGATCGTCCTCCAGGACATTGGCAATGCCGCCGACGTGCTGCGCAGCGTTTACGACGCCAACGACGGTGCCGACGGATTCATTAGCCTGGAAGTTTCTCCGCTTCTTGCCAACGATACGAAGGCCACGATCGAAGAAGCCAAGACGCTGTTCGCCCGGCTGAATCGGCCTAACGTCATGATCAAGGTACCCGGCACTCCTGCCGGCCTACCAGCCGTCGAGGAACTGCTCTTCTCTGGCCTGAATATCAACATCACGCTGATCTTCGCGGTCGACGTGTACGAGCAGGTCGCCGAAGCCTATATCAAAGGACTCGAGCGCCGCGCCGCCGCCGGACTTCCAATTGACCGTATCGCTTCGGTGGCCAGCTTCTTCGTCAGCCGCATTGACAACCTGGCGGACAAGCAGCTTGGACAACTCGCCGAAAACGCCACCGACGAGCAGCAAAAGCGGCGCATCAATGCCCTCCTGGGCAAGACTGCGATCGCGAACGCGAAGCTCGCCTACGAATCGTTCAAGCGCATCTTTGGCAGCGACCGTTTTGCCAAACTGAAGGAAAAAGGCGCCAGGGTACAGCGCCCGCTTTGGGCGTCCACCAGCACCAAGAATCCAGCGTATCCCGACACCATGTACTTGGACACTTTGATCGGCGTCGATACCGTCAACACCGTTCCTCCTGCGACTTTGGACGCCTTCCGCGACCACGGCACGGCAAAGCCGACGCTGGATACCGGCATCGACGAGGCCCATCACATCTTCGACGAACTGAAGGCCGTGGGCATCGACATGACGGCGGTCACCACCAAGCTGACCGAGGAGGGCGTGGCCTCCTTTTCGGAATCGTTTGACGAGCTGTTCGAAGTGATCGAAGCCCGCCGGATCGAGGCCACGCGCTCCATCCTTGCGCGTCACAGTTCGGCGCTCGGCCAATATGAGGACGGTTTCGAAAGTACCCTCAAGGACCTCGACAAGCAGAAGATCGTCTCCCGCATCTGGAAGAAAGACCCTACAGCGTGGAAGGACGATCCTGAGCACGAGACGATCATCCGCAATGCCCTTGGCTGGCTCAAGGTCGCCGAGACTATGCAGCCGCATGTTGCCGAACTGCTCGCGTTCGCAGAGGACATTCGCAAGGCCGACTTTGAATATGCCGTTGTGCTGGGCATGGGCGGATCCAGTCTGTGCCCCGAGGTGCTCGGGCGCACCTTCGATAAGAAAGACGGCTACCCGCAGCTTTTCGTCCTCGACTCTACAGTGCCAACGGCCATACGGCACCTGGAGCAAAAGATAAATGCCGGTAAGACGCTCTTCATTGTGTCGTCGAAGTCGGGAGACACCACCGAACCTCAGATGTTCCAGCGCTATTTCTATGATCGCGTGAAACGGATCAAGGGCGACACGGCGGGTGAAAACTTTGTCGCTGTCACCGATACTGGAACACAACTCACCAAGGACGCCGCGCACTATCGGTTCCGCCGCGTATTCATCAACATGCCCGATATTGGGGGTCGCTACTCTGCGCTGTCGTACTTCGGCATGGTTCCGTTCGCTGTGATGGGCGGAGACGTGAAGACATTACTCGAACGCGCGCTGCAAGCTCAGCACGCTTGCGTGGGGCCGGTTAGCATTAGCGAAAATCCTGGGGCGCGGCTGGGTGCGATCCTTGGATCGCTTGCCAAGGCGGGACGCAACAAGCTGACGTTAATCACGCCTGCGCCTCTCCAGTCACTGGGTCTGTGGATCGAACAGCTCATCGCCGAAAGCACCGGCAAAGAAGGAAACGGCATTGTGCCAGTTGCCGGCGAGCCGTTAGGCTCACCGGACGTCTACGGCGACGATCGCATATTCGCATTCATCCACACTGAGTCGTCCAAGACCGGCGACATTGATGCGAAGCTGGCGGCGCTCGAGGCTGCCGGCCATCCTGTGCTGCGCCATACGTTGCACGATCCTCTCGATCTGGGCGAGGAATTCTTCCTGTGGGAATTTGCCACCGCGGTTACGGGAGCATTGCTCGGCATCGATCCATTCGATCAGCCCAATGTGCAGGAATCGAAGGACAACACCAAGCGCCTGCTCGGCGAGCATGTGCAGAACGGTTCACTGGCACAGCAAAAGCTGATCATTGCCGAGGAATCGATGCGCGTCTTTGGTGACGAAGCCACTCGAGATCTACTGCGGCGCGGTGGCTCGTCCATGCAGGAGATCTTTACCGCGCATCTTTCAAGGATCAAGCCGGGCGACTACTTTGCGGTCACGCAATACATCGAAGAGTTGAACAACTACGAGGGGCTGCTGCTGCAGATCCGCATCGCCGTGCGTGACGAAAAGAAAGTGGCGACCACCAGCGGCTACGGCCCTCGCTTCCTCTATTCCACAGGGCAGTTACACAAGGGCGGCCCCGATCTCGGCGTGTTTCTCCAGATCACTTCCGAAGACATCAATGACATCGAGATCCCGGGCGAGAAGTTCACCTTCGGAGTGCTCAAGCAGGCGCAGGCGCTTGGCGATTTCGAGTCACTGGTGGCCCGACATCGCCGCGCTATTCGTATTGACCTGGGACGTGACATTGAGAAAGGCCTTCGCCGCCTACTCGCGCTGATAAAGGAGGCCGTATCTCAGGCCACGGCAGCTGGCGTTCGCAACTAGGGAAACTCTGATTAAGTCTGGAAGGGGGACCGCCTTCAGTGACTGTGTCGCGACCCCGTACGGGTAGCGAAAAGGAGTTAAGCGGGTAAGAACCAGCCCCGAATGGGGCGTAAGATCTTAGCCCAGCGCTTACCGGGGTCCCCAAGCCACGCCGCTTTTGCGTGGCTTGGGGTGGTTGAGCGCTGGGTGCAGTGGGAAATGAGACCGAGTCCCGTAGGGACCGTGACACAGTCTCTTCAGGCCGTCCGGAACGCTGTAAAATCATCGCGGCTTTAGCCGCTGAGGGACTTCGAGCTATTTTGATCAGAGCTTCCCTAAAAAACTTCCCAGCGATGGATTTGTCCATATCGACTAGCTCGGCCCATTATCGACGACGTTGAAGCCAAGAAGAGCGAGAGAACCATGAGTACACTCGTCCAACCGAAGTCGCACAAAATTGCGCAACCCTCACTGCCTCAGGGCGACTCGTGCCTGCTGGTCATCTTCGGCGCAACCGGCGATCTGACGCACCGCAAGCTGATCCCTGCCTTGTACGATCTGGCCTGCGTCGGTTGTACGAGCCGCAACTTCGACGTGCTCGGCATCGGTCGTACCAAACTGACCGACGACGAATTTCGGGAGCGTCTCCGCGAAGGTGCTGCGAACTCAAAAGACGCGCGCAACTTCAACGACGACGACTGGAACGATTTTGCCAAGCGTTTGCACTATCTGGTCGGCGACGCCAGCGAGCCTGAGTTCTATCCTCGCCTGAAAGCGAAGCTGGAAGAGATGCAGAAGAATGGCGCAAGTAAGAATGTGCTGTTCTACGTCTCAACTTCAGCCTCGCTGGCGCCACCGATCGTTGAAGGTCTCGGTGCCGCAGGGCTGGCGCGCAATAGTGAAGGCTGGACACGAGTCATTCTGGAAAAGCCCTTCGGACGCGATCTGCAAAGCGCGCATGAGCTGAACGAAATTGTTTCGCGCGTCTTCGAGGAGCCATCGGTTTATCGCATTGATCACTACCTTGGCAAGGAGACCGTACAGAACATCATGATGTTCCGCTTCGGCAACTCGATGTTCGAGCCGGTGTGGAACCGAAATTACATTGAGTACATCGAGATCACCGCCGCGGAGACTTTGGGCGTGGAAAGTCGCGCGGCGTTTTATGAAGAGACAGGTGCGCTGCGCGACATGATCGCGAACCATCTTCTCCAGTTGTTGACATTGACCGCGATGGAGCCTCCTGTCGCCTTCGACGCCGACGCCGTCCGGGGACACAAGGTGGAAGTGCTGCGCGCTATCGCTCCTATGTCGAAGGACGAGGTGGCTCGTCGCACCATCCGCGGACAGTACGGGCCGGGCCAGATCGATGGCGAGCCAGTGCCTGGTTATCGCCAGGAAAAAGGCGTGGATACGAGTTCACGCACCGAGACTTACGTTGCCGTCGAGTTCCACATCGACAACTGGCGCTGGGCGGGAGTTCCCTTCTATGTACGTGCCGGCAAGCGGCTGGCCAATCAGTTGACCGAGATTGCGGTTCACTTCAGGCGCACGCCACAAGCGCTATTCTCTCGCAGTCCCGAGGACGTCCACCACAACGTCATCACCATGCGCATACAGCCGAACGAGGGCATTTCAGTGAGTTTTGGGGCCAAGCAGCCTGGGCCGCAGATGCGCGCCATCCGCGTGGATATGGACTTCTCCTATCGCGATGCTTTCGGCGGTGAAACGCCCGCAGCCTATGAAACTCTCCTGCTCGACGCCATGCGTGGTGACGCGACCTTGTTCACGCGTCGCGATGAAGTGGAGGCCGAGTGGCGCATCATTACGCCAATCGAAGATGCGTGGGCTGCTCTGCCACCGCCGCAATTCCCCAACTACGCCGCTGGCAGTGAAGGTCCGGACGCCGCTGATGGGCTCATCCAGTACGATCATCATCGCTGGCGCCGACTGAAGCGAGATGGCTCCGAGGACCTGTAATGGCTGGCCCGGATGCCCAGCCTGGCGTGACATTGGTCGTGTCGGATGTTGACGGCACTCTGCTCGATCCAGAAAAGAACCTCAGTCCCGGCGCGCCGGACGCAGTGAGGCGACTCAGGCAGGCGGGAATTCGGTTCACCATTACCAGTGCACGGCCGCCACGCCTCACCAGTCCTTTGTTGCGCGATCTGCACGTCTCCGAACCGTCGGCGTGTTTCAACGGGGCCCTGCTGATTGATCCTGACAGCAATGCTCTGCACCAGTTGCCAATGGCTCCCTCTGACGCGCAGACTGTGGCTGACCACATGCGCAAGAGTCCGCTTGAGCTCTGGGTCTATGCCGGGATGGATTGGTACATCAGCAATCCGGCCGGTCCTCACGTGCAGCATCAGGAGGAACTGATGTTGCGCAAAGCCACGCCGTTATACACCTACGACATGTCGCAATTCCACGTCCTTAAGCTAGTGGGCGTGAGCGATGATTACGATGCGGTGAAGCGCGCAAAATCAGAGCTTGATGCGTTGCCGCGCGTCGCCATCTCGGCAACTCGTTCCTCCGATTACTATCTCGACGTGACCCACGCCGATGCCAACAAAGGCATGGTCGTCCTCACTCTTTCGAAGATGCTGAACATCCCCGCGGAGCAGATTGCCACGATAGGCGACATGCCGACCGATGTGCTGATGTTTCGCAAGAGCGGTGTAAGCATCGCCATGGGAAATGCAACGGATGAAGTCAAGGCGCAGGCGACCTACGTTACAAAAAGCAATACGGAAGACGGTTTTGCCTACGCGATCGACCATTTCATTCTCGGCGCCGAGCAGAAGCAGGCCGCCGACTAGGTGCGGGGGACCGTTCATGCTCGCCCGCACGTCAATAGACGCCCAATGATCATTATTGTCATGGGAGTGAGTGGCGTAGGCAAGACTACCATTGGGCGGGCGCTCGCCCAGGACTTGGGCTGGCGCTTCGCCGAGGGTGACGACTTTCACTCCGCTGCCAACATCGCAAAAATGCATGCGGGCATTCCGTTAACCGATGAGGACCGGGCACCGTGGCTTCAGTCTCTGCGTTACGCCATCACCGAGTGGTTGGCGGACAGCCAGAATGTCGTATTGGCCTGCTCGGCGCTGAAGGCTTCGTACCGCACGGTCCTGCTGGTCAGTCCGAAGGTCAAGTTCGTGTACTTGCGCGGCAGCTTCGAGTTGATTGCGCGGCGGCTGGCTTTACGCAAAGGTCACTACATGAATCCTGATCTGCTGCGCAGCCAATTCGACACCCTCGAAGAGCCAAAAGGTACACTGACAATCGACGCTGGTCAGGGTGTGGACCAAGTTGTGAAGGAGATTCGCACCGCGCTCGGAGTTTAACCAGAGCAGGAGTCTAGAATTCACCGCGAATGTGCTGCGTCCTGTGCCCTGCCCTTCCATTCCCCACCACGTCCTGACCAGTATTTAAGCGCCGAGTGTACCGTTGCCGCCAAGTAGAACGCTGAGCTCAAGGGCAGCGTCAGCGCCCACATTACATTCAAACCGTAGAAGCGAACCATTGGCGAAAAGGCTACCCACATTAGCAGGTACGCCGTCGCACCCAAAAGAACGAGCGGACGCGAGCCGCTCAAAAGCAGCACCAACGGCAACAGGTAGATCAGCAACAGTCCCGAGGTCACGCCAAGCAGCAGCCATATGGAATGCTGCAACTGGTTGAATGCGGTCCGCGCGATCATTCTCTCGATCTCGCCGAAGGACTTGTAGGCACGCAGGCTAGACGTGTCGGGCGTCACCCCCAGCCACACTTTGCCTCTGCTGCGCTTTACCCTGCGAGCCAGCGCACAATCGTCAATGATCTCACCCCGGATGGCGGCGATCCCGCCTGCGCGCGCCAGCGCTTCCGGACGAACCAGCATGCAGCCGCCAGCCACGCCCGCCGTTTTGCGTCGTGGATTTCGAATCCACTCCGGCGGATACAGCATAAAGAAAAAGAAGACGAACGCCGGAATGAGCAGCTTCTCGTGCAGGCCACGGCAGTGCAGCTTCACCATGAACGACGCCAGATCGTAACCCCCGCGTTCGGCCACGGCTACCAGTGTTGCGAGGTTCTCCCGCGAGTGATGTACGTCCGCATCGGTCAGCAATAGAAACTGGGGATGCAGCCGCAGAGCCTGCTCGATACCTTGCTCCATCGCCCACACTTTGCCAGTCCAGCCATCGGGCAAAGGCTGGCCACGAATCACCGTCAGCGCGTCGGGACGCGAACTGTTCGAAGCAGCTTCACGCGCTGCTTCCGTCGTCCCATCCGTACTGTTGTCATCGACAAGAACAATGTGAATTGCGCTGGCGCAACTCTGCCGTAGGAGAGAACGAACGGCGGCGCCAATGACATCGGCCTCGTTGCGCGCGGGAATGACGACCGCGATGGGGCCGGGAATCGCTGACAAAGGCGTCTCCGTCGCACCTAGGCGCTGCACCATCCAAAATCGGCCGTGCGCCAGCAGGAGATAGAGCCACAGCACGATGCAAACATTCCCGGCAATGAGAGCAAACCCATGCATGAAGAGTCAGTTTACTGGGAAGTATGAAGATGACACGGATAGGTCATCCTCGCACGCCGCATCCCGTCGCCCCAGACGCAGCCCAGCGCGCGACATGGCTCCAGCCGGGCGAGTTGCTCATGGTTATCGGCTTGCCAGTCCGCCAGCAATCTCCGCACCGTCGATCACGTATACGTGTCCATTGAGGTAAGTGGCGTCCTCGGAGGCTAGGAACGCGAACAACGCAGCAACTTCCTCGGGCGCTAGTTCCAGCGCCATAGAGCGGGTCAGTTCAATCACACCGGCCTTGCTGGCGTTGTAGTCGGCGTAGTACGGATAGCCCACAATGCCGTTGGTAGACGCGGTATTCAAGATGATTCCGCCGTCGTGCTCCATCATGTAGCGGGCGGCGGTTTGTGCGACGTAGAACACACCCGTGAGGTTCACCGCGAGCACTCGGTTCCACTCGTTGGGTGTGATATCGAGAAAACTATGGCGAATACTGATACCGGCATTGTTGATCACGACATCGAAACCGCCGAGGTCGCGTTCTATGGCTGCGAAGGCCTGCTGCACCTGCCCGTGAGCAGTGACATCGGCAAGAAATGTTCCCGCGATACCAGGCTGTTCCGCGCGGATCCTTTCGCACGCGGTGGGATCGCGGTCGAGAATAGCGACTACCGACTCCTCTTCCAGGAACCGGGCAGCCGTGGCCGCACCGATCCCGCTTGCGCCTCCGGTGATGACCACACGCTTGCCTTTGAGTCCCCGCATCAGCTCCTCGAGTGGCGCGGCTAGTCTCCGGAGGACAGCATAACAAACGCCACTAGCTTTTTGCTGGATTCGGTATGAGTCAATACCTGCTACACTTTTGCGCACGCAATATGGCACAGCAAGCTGAAGGTTTTCGCACCCGGATGTACGACAATCCCGAGGGCAGGTTTGTCCACAACGTCATACTCGACTCCTGCCGCCAACACGCGGCGAAGATCGCAGTGGTGGACACTTCCTGCACGCCCGCAAGGCGCATTACGTATGCGGCGTACGGCGAACTGGTGGAACGTGCAGCGCGTGGCCTGGTTGCGGCTGGCGTCCGCCCGGGGGAGATAATCGGCATTTATCTGCCAAATTGCTGGGAGTTCGGAATCGCCTACCACGCCGCAACCTTGGCCGGGGCAATACCGACGACGATGAATCCGACCTACCGCGAGCGCGAGGTTCGCTATCAGTTAGAGACAGCGGACGCGGTGGTTCTCATTAGCGACGGCGCATTGCTCACCGGTATTGACCTCTCGGACCTTCCCGCGTTGCGCGACGTTTACACCATCCGCAATCCGGGGCCGAGTGGCTCGGAGACGTGGGAATTGCTCTTCGAGCCGAGCCTCAGCGTACGGCTGCCCCAACCGGAGCACAATTCGTGCGTGACGTTAGCCACCCTCCCCTTCTCCAGTGGCACCACTGGGTTGCCCAAGGGCGTCATGCTCTCGCATTTCAACCTGGTCGCGAACGTCTATCAGACGCTCACCCCGGGAGAATTTGGCGCCATCACCGACGTGGATGTGCTGTTGTGCTTCCTTCCGCTCTATCACATCTATGGTTTGACCGTGGGCTTGAACCTCACGCTGATGCGCGGATGCACTCTGGTATTGATGCCGCGTTTCGACTGCGAACGTTCCCTGGAAACGATCATGCAGGAAGGCGTGACCGTCACCCTTTGCGTGCCTCCAACGCTGTTAGCGTATTGCCAGGCAGCGGAGCAGGGGAAATTTCCGCGCGAACATCGCATGCGCTGGGTGAAGTCAGGAGCGGCTCCGCTTGCCCCGGAACTGGCGCGCCGCTTTACCCAGAGCACGGGCATTCCGATTCGCCAGGGCTATGGCATGACCGAAGCGTCGCCGGTTACGCATATGGGATTTCTTCTGCCTGAGCTGTACAAGCCCGATTCGGTCGGCGCACCGGTAGTGCAAACCGAATGCCGGGTTGTGGATGAAAAGGAGAAAGACGTAGCACCAGGGGAAATTGGCGAACTGGTAATGCGCGGGCCGCAATTCATGCTGGGCTACTGGAAGTCTCCAGACGCGACCGCGGCGGTGCTGCGCGACGGTTGGTACTGGTCTGGCGACATCGTGCGTATGGACGACAGCGGCCAGTATTACGTGGTCGATCGGCGCAAGGAAATGATCAAGTATAAGGGCTTCTCGATTGCGCCGGCGGAGGTGGAAAGCGTGCTGCTCGAACATCCGGCTGTGCGCGATTGCGGCGTGGTTTCGCGAGTGGACAACGCGGGCGAAGAGATTCCGTGCGCCTTCGTAGTGTTGCGCGAAGGAGATATGGCCAACAAGCAGACAGAATTCCGTCTACAGGCGTTCGTCGCTGACCGCCTCACCCATTACAAAATGCCACGCGAGATCTATTTCGTGCAAACCCTGCCGCGTACAGCGTCGGGCAAAATCTTGCGGCGAGAACTTCGTAAGCTCCTCTGAGCGGCTGTTACGCTAGTAACTCACATCGCTTTGTGACTGAGCACACATCGTCTTCCCCGGATTTTATCTACACTTAAGTTGGATTTTTAGGCCCACCACTTTATGGGCTTCATTGGAGGCTTATGTATACCCCGAAAACAATCTTCATCGTCCTTATCGGACTAGTCCTGGTGCTACTCGGTAGCATCGCGGCAAAAGACAATCCCATGGGTATTGCCACAAAGCAAACCATTAACTTTACGGAACCGACTGTTGTCGCCGGAAACCTACTGCCGGCGGGAAGCTACAACGTAACCCACGAAATGCAAGGCCAGACCCACATCATGATCTTCAAGCAGATCGGCGGAATAGCCGAGGCGAAAGCAACGTGCACCTTGGTGCCGCTCAACGCTAAAGCGACGCGCTCTGAGCAGCGTTTTAAAGAGAACGCGAAGAATCAGCGGGTGTTAGTCGAAATGACATTTTATGGCGACAAGGCCACCCACGTGATTGAACCGTAGCAGCCGGAACGGTCATGGAAGGATCAACGGCAGCCCAGTGGCCGCCGCTTTTTGTATAACTACCAGCCGTCAGGTCTTAGCTGTTGGTTGGGGCGTGCTGCCTAACGATCGAGCGGAACTCGTCATCTCTGAGTACGCCGCCCTTCTCGATAGCTTTGCGTTTCACCATTTCCAAGACGGCCGGGCGACTTGACTCAGGCACGTCGAGTCCAAGCTCTTCCGCTTTCAGGCGGATACTATCGAGCCCGCTCTTCTTTCCCAGCACGATGCCACGTCTAGCTCCGACTAGTTCAGCGGCGTAGGGCTCTATGGCCTCAGGAATATGAAACTGACTGGCGACTGCGCCGCTCTCACGCAGAAACAGATTGCCGCCGATCAGTGGCTTCCAACCTTCTAGCTGGTATTTCCCTGCCCGGCAAACGACTTCCGATATCTCTCGAATTTTTCCCAGATTCATCTCGACGGGCACGTCGTAGAGACACCGCAATGCCAGCGCTACTTCGGCGACATCGACGTTTCCGGCGCGCTCTCCCATCCCGTTGATGGTGCCGTGGATCCAGCTTGCGCCGCCGCGCACGGCTGCGATGGCCGCAGCCGTACCAAGTCCGAAGTCATTATGGCCGTGCCAGTGAACGGGCATGTCAGCGCCGATCCACTCAATCATCCAGCGCACCAGAAACTCAGCGGATTCCGGCGTGCAGGCTCCTATGGTGTCCACCAAGACCACTTCTTTGGCTCCGGCTTCGAGTGCGGCGGAGTAGATGCGCCGGAGGAATTCGAGATCGGCGCGAGTGCCATCCACTCCGAAGAAAGCAACGCGGATACGATTATCTGCAGCATAGCGGACCGCGTCGGTCGCGCGCCGGACCGCCTCCTCGCGGGAAATGCCATAAGCCTTTAGTTTGATCTCGCTGATGGGCACTTCGATCACGGCGGATTGCAGTCCGAGGCGGACTAGCTCGTCCACGTCCCCACGAGTCGCGCGAGCAAAGCCCCATACCTCGGCGTGTTTCAGGCCCGCGCGCAAAATCATCGCGATGGCCTCGCGGTCTTCCTTCGACACCTTAGGAAAACCCGCCTCGATTCGACCTACACCAAGTTCATCCAGTTCTTTCGCGATTTCGAGTTTTTGCTGGGGACTGAAAACTACGCCCACGGTTTGCTCTCCGTCACGCAGCGTGGTGTCGTAAAAGCGCACCATGCGCGTGCGATCGAAGCTGGGGCGCACATCCGGCCGTGCGTTCAACTCACTGGTCCAAACTTTGTCCGCGAAATCGCTCACGGTATCACTCCCTGCTGCTCCGCTTGGCTTTCCGGCGCTTTGACACCGTAGGCCTGCTCCCAGGAAATAACGGGATTTCGAAGAACGCCGATCTGCTCGATCTCGCACTCCATGACATCGCCCGGCTTGAGAAACCATGCTTTGGGATCGGCACTGAAGGCAGCCACGCCGGAGACCGTTCCGGTAGACACGACATCACCCGCACTGTAGCCCATTGCCGAATAGTGCGCGAGGATCTCGGGAATTGTGACGGACATCTTGCTGGTGTGTGAGCGCTGGCGCGGTTCACCGTTCACGCGCAACTCCATCGCCAGGCTATGAGGATCGGCAATCTCGTCGGCCGTAACGATGTGCGGTCCCAGTGGACAGAAGGAATCGATGCCCTTACAGAAGCTGAAGACGCCTGATTTCATCTCGTTGCGCTGAATATCTCGAGCCGTAATGTCATTGAAGATCACGTAGCCGCCAATGTACTGTCCAGCTTCCCTAGCCGTGAAATGCTTGCCGGCTCGCTTAAGCACGATTGCCAGTTCGAGTTCGTAGTCAAGTTCCTGCGTGAGATGTGGCGGAAAGATTACCGGCTCATCCGGCCCGATGATGGCGTCCACGTTCTGGAAAAAGACGATCCACGGCAGTACGGGATGCGAGAAACCTGCCTGCTGGGCTTCATGATGGTGCTCGCGAAAATTGCCCGCAGTATGGAAGAACTTCTTAGGGATGATTGGCGCTTTGATGTGAATCTCGTCGCGCAGGCAAAAGACGGGTTCGCCCTTAACCCCAGTTTCGGGCCTTTGCGCCGTGACGTACTCAAGCGCTGTCCGGGCTGCATCCAAGCTGCGATCACCGCCCTCAAAAAGCAACCGCATGTCGTTGGGCACACGGGCGTTGACAACGGGCGCGTCAGCGTCGTTGTTCTCCCTCTCACGAAGATACAGCTTGTAAGCGGCATTAAGATCGGCAATGCGACCGTCCGCCGCCAGCGCACCGATACATTGACGCCCCAGCTTGTCGTGAAAAGTCACCAGTCTCATTTGGGTCTCGTTACAGAACGCAACGAGTTTATTGGGGTTGGGGCGGATTGGCAAACCAGACGACAGGTATCAGCTATTGGCAGTGGGCGCTGAACCAAGACAACTGAGCGATTACTATGGGCCAAGCACCTCTCGTGCTTCTGCGGCGAGCTTGGCCTACGGCGCGAAGGTCTTCTCTCGCTGAATGTAGTGTTTCTGGAAGTAGTCGCGGTACTGGCCGCTGCGTACGTCATCGAGCCAGGGCACGTTTTCGCGATACCAGGCAATCGTCTGCGCCAGCCCTTGATCGAAACCGATTTCGGGACTCCAGCCCAGTTCGCGTTCCAGCTTTTCGCAGTTGATCGCGTAGCGCAGGTCGTGTCCCTTGCGGTCGCTTACGAACTGAATGAGCGATTCGGAACGCCCCAATGCCGCGAGAATCAGTTTTGCAACTTCGATGTTGCGCTTTTCGCATCCCCCACCGATGTTATAAACCTCTCCCTCGCGCCCCTGCAGCAACACCGCGTCTAAGGCCGCGCAGTGATCGCTGACATGAATCCAGTCGCGCACATTGCTGCCTTTGCCGTACACCGGCAGCGGTTCGCCCGCCATCGCCTGCGCGATCATCAGGGGGATAAACTTCTCTGGAAACTGGTATGGACCGTAGTTGTTGGAACAACGTGTCACCACCGCCGCAAACTTGTGGGTGCGTACGTAGGCCAGCACCAACAGATCGGAAGCCGCTTTGGTCGCGGCGTAGGGACTGTTCGGCTGTAGCGGAGACTCTTCTGTAAACTCGCCTTCCTCCCCGAGGCTGCCGTACACCTCATCGGTACTGACATGCAAAAAGCGCGGCACGCCGGCTTCGCGGCAGGCCTGAATCAAGTTGTGCGTCCCATCTACATTGGTGCGGACGAAGGCTGCAGCGTCTTCGATGCTGCGGTCCACATGGCTCTCGGCGGCGAAGTGGATGACGGCATCGCATCCTCGCACTGCGTCCAGCACAGCGCGATCGCAGATGTCCATTTGCACAAACTCGCACTTGCCCTGCCGCAGAGCCGGTTCCAGGTTCTTCAGGTTACCGGCGTAGGTCAGCTTGTCGAGAACCACCAGCGTCCATTCCGGATGCGTGGCCAGCGCATGATGGACGAAGTTAGAGCCAATGAATCCAGCTCCTCCCGTAACCAGCAGCTTCATACGCTGCGCACCGTCGCCGGCTCTTCCGCGTTGAGCAGCACTTTGTCGCGCACCATGTTGCTGGCGTGCCACAGCGATTCGAAGGTGCCGGCGCCGGTCCACCAGCCTTCGAGCTGCATGTCATGCAGCATACTTTCCGCCGGCCGCACGCGCTTATTGGTAACTCGGGTCAGCGGATACAGGGGCGTGCCGATACCGCCCGCCGGGACTATTCCCTTCATTAGCTCTCCGTTCTTGAGCTGCGAACAGCGCAGGTGTCCGCGCCAGACCTCTACCGGCGCTCCTCTACTAACATCCCGCGGAATCACTCTGCCGGAGCGCGAAAAGACGAACCATTCAGGAACCGATAACCAAGATTATCAGCGAATCGCGTCCTGCATGGCAAGCCGCAGCTGGCTTCGCCAATCCGGCAGCATAACGCCGAAAGCAGCCTGCACCTTCCCGTTAGAGAGTACAGAATTCCTCGGGCGCGGGGCAGGCGCCTGAAATTGCTCACTGGTGATGGGGACAACGCGTTTGGCCTTCAAGGGTCCACCGAATTCACCTGTCTCCGCCGGCCAATCGAGAAGCGCCTCGTAGTCCTCAAGGATAGCTCGCGCGAATCCTACCCACGAGGTCTGCTCTGCAGCAGTAAGATGGTAAAGCCCACTCTGCCACACCCCGGTTTCGCTGTTGCGCTCCAGAGATCTGGCGAGAATGATTGTGGTCGCCTCCGCAATGGTGCGTGCCCATGTTGGCGCGCCGTACTGGTCGGCGATCATGCGCAGCTCTTCTTTCTCGCGAGCCAGACGCAGAACGGTGCGCAGAAAATTCTTGCCACGCGTATCGTACACCCAGGTAGTTCGCAGGATGATGTACGGGCATCCAGCAGCGGCAATCAACTGCTCACCTTCCAGTTTGGTCTGACCATAGACGTTAAGCGGCCCGGTCTCATCGTTCTCTCGGTAGGAATGGGTCGTGGGCTTGCTGCCGTCGAAAACGTAATCAGAAGAGTAGTGGATAAGCAGGCAGCCACTGCGCGCTAACTCTTCTGCCATGCGCGCGGGGGCCAGGGCATTGACGGTCCGCGCCAGTTCCGGCTCGCTCTCGGCTTTGTCCACCGCCGTATAGGCGGCGGCGTTTACGAGGATGTCAGGTTCGAACTCGCGTACCGCCCGCGTCACGGCATCAAGATCAGACAGATCTAGTTGATCGCGCGTGAGCGCCGTCACGTTGCCTAATGGCGCCAGGGTGCGCTGCAAATGCCAGCCTATCTGGCCGGTCGCACCGGTGATGAGCAGTCGCAAGCTCATGGTTGGTATCGCGGCAACTGGTCGTGCGCTATCTGCGATAGTGGAAGATAGCGTCTGTCCTTCTCCGACAGCAGGGGCGAAGGCGTTTGCCAATCAATGCCAATCTCAGGGTCATTCCACAATACGCCGTAATCGTCGCTGGCATCGAAGTAGTCACTGCATTTGTAGAGAAAGTCGGCGGTTTTGGACTGAACTGCGAAGCCATGCGCGAATCCCTTTGGGATATAGAGCTGTAAGTGATTTTCGGCCGACAGCAATACACTCACCCATTCGCCGAAGGTAGGCGAGCCGACCCGAACATCCACAGCGATGTCGAGCACCTCGCCCTGCACCACGCGGCAGAGTTTGGCCTGCGGATTCCGGAGCTGGTAGTGCAAGCCGCGCAGCACTCCGCGCGACGAGTGCGAATGATTGTCTTGGACGAACTGGTCCCGGATGCCGGCGCCAGCCAGCACGTTCTGGCGATAGGTTTCCATGAAGAAGCCGCGCGGGTCCTCGTGGACTCGCGGTTTCACCACGAGCACGCCGGGTAGCCGGGTTTCGATGATTTCCAAGTTCTCTCCAGGCGCGGCCATCGTGGTGGACATGCGCGCTCCTCCGAAGAATAAACGAAGCGACGATTATAATGCGTGCTTCCTGACCTATGTTGCGCTGCTCTGCCATTATCGTGACCCACAACTCCGGCGCGAGTATCGGGCCCTGCCTGGAGGCCCTGGCGGGCGAAGATTGCGCGATCGTAGTTGTGGACAACGCCTCGCGCGACGGCACCGTGGCGCGGGTGGAAGAGTTCGTCGCCTGGCACCCTGTGCATCTGGTGGCCAACCCGGAGAATATTGGCTTTGCCGCCGGCGTGAACCAAGGGGCACACGACGCCTCCGGAGATGTCTTGCTGGTACTCAATCCCGACGTCATCGCCGAGTCTGGAGCGGTCAGAGCGCTGCTGCAATGCTTCGAAACCACTGGCGCAGTCGCGGTCGGAGGGGCGCTGTTGGCAATCGACGGCGCGCCGGCCCGTGGTTTCGCGTTTCGACGGCTGCCAAACCTCACAGTCTTGCTTTGCGAAGCTATGCTGGTGAACCGGCTCTGGCCGCACAATCCGGTAAATCGGCGTTATCGATATCTTGACGCCGACTACTCGCAGCAACAGGAGGTCGAACAGCCAGCCGGGGCGTGCCTAGCGATCAGACGAGCGGCATGGGAGTCAGCCGGCGGTTTCGACGAACAATTCTTCCCAGTGTGGTTCGAAGATGTTGATCTTTGCAAGCGGCTGCTGGATAGCGGCGGGAAGATCATGTATTGCCCTGCCGCGCGTTTCCGCCACAGCGGCGGGCACAGTGTCGGCCAATTGCCGTTCCGCGATAGGCAGATGTTTTGGTACGGAAACATGTTGCGCTACGCACGCAAACATTTTTCGAACGGCAAGGTCGCAACATTGCGCGCGGGGATCGTTGCGGGGTTGTTGTTGCGTTCGCTAGCCGCGTTGTTCGGCGCGCGCCAAGCTCCCCTCGGCGAGACCCTATCCGCATACTGGGCGGTGATACCGCGAGTGCGATAGTTCACGTGCGATTATGGCGTGCAGATAGGCATGCCGCCATCCACTTATCTTGCTGCCGCAAGGTAAGGATGACTGTGATAGAGTAAGGACTTGGAGGGGGAAACATTGCAAAAACAGGCAAAAATAACGAGCAAAGGTCAGATTACGGTGCCGCACGAGATTCGTCGTGTGCTGGGTGTACGATCAGGCGACCGGTTGATCTTTGAAAGCGATAAAGAGGGGGTTCGCGTGAGGCCGGTAAGAACCGAGAGCCCATTTGCAAAATATCGGGGAATCGGAAATCCGGGCATCCCTTCCGGAAAAAAGGGAATTAATCGTTGGACCAAGGAGACGCGCGGAAGATGACAACTTCCATCGATACTAACGTCATCATTGCTCTCTGGGACCGCGACCGCGCTATCAGTTCGGCGGCACAATCCGCGTTGGACAACGCACTTGAACACGGTGGCCTGGTCGTCGGCGCGCCCGTCTTTGCCGAGCTAATGGCTGCGCCGGGCCGCAGCGAGGCGTTTCTCACCTCGTTCTTCCAGGACACGGGTATCGGCATCGAGTGGAATTTGCAGGAGGCTGTTTGGCGCGCTGCGGGGCGGTCTTTTCAAGAATATGCGGCACGTGGAAGAGGAAAGCGCGACCCCGGCCCGCGTCGCATCTTGGCTGACTTCCTGATTGGTGCCCACGCTTCTGAATGTGGGTATCGGCTGCTGACGCTCGATGATCGGCTCTATCGGGCGGCCTTTCCTGACCTCGTACTGGACAGGGTTTAAACCCAACCTGTTGTATCGAGAATAAACATACAGGTTGCCTGTCCTTTGTTTGATATTCCAGCAAAAGCGAATAGGAGTGTTGACAATACTTCTAATAGGAATCACAATAGCTTTGTGAGAACGACGGCTATGCGGTCCGCAGTCAGGAAAACCCGGTCTTTTTCGCTCAACCAAGATGTTCTATCAGAGGTCGAACGCACCAAGGGGAGCAGCTCCGCCAGCGAACGGGTTAACCAGTTGCTGAAGTACGCTCTGGAGACGGAGCGCAAGGCCAGCCTCTACCAGGAAGCGGCCCAGTTCTTCAGCAACGCGCCGGAAGACCGGCAGGGGCGCCGCGCCTTCCAGAAGGCCGGGCTTAAATCCTGGTCACGCCGATGACAGCCTGGCGAAGAGTAACCAAGCCTGCGCGATGGTATCCGAGGCGGGGCGAAATTTGCCAGATCGACCTCGACAAGGAACGGCCCGCCCTGGTGATTTCCAGCGATAGCCTGAACGCTCATTCTCTGGACGTATGCGTACTCCCAATCTCCACCGCCGAGCACAAGGCGTTTTCACTGCGTCCCAAGTTGAAGGCCGGAGAGGGTGGTTTGAACCGTGACTCGTGGCTGAAGTGTGACCAACCGACCACGGTGGAGAAGCAACTGGTGATCTACCCTCCGCTGGGCACGCTGGCATCGGCATCCATGCAGAGGATTGAAACTGCGGTGAAGGTCGCGCTTGATCTTACGTAGTCAGCGAAGCGTTAGGCCACATCCGCCGTTTTGGAAACCCCACCCAAGCAGAGGAAGCTTGGGTGGGGCGGTCCCAAAGGTCGCAGGGTCTAGTCAGCGCGCCTCGAGCGCCTCCAGTTAGCTCCTCTGGTGTGGTTCGTTTCTGCGCGTAGTCTCCTGGTTGCGCTTTGTGTACGCGTGGATGTACACTTACGTCCAAGGAGGATTGCATGGCTGCACTCAAAGTGGGCGTCCGCGAGTTCAGGGAGCGGATTGCCAGTTTCTTGGAGTCGGATACGCCGGTCGCCGTCACTCGGCGTGGCGAGACTCTCGGTGTCTATGTCCCTACCCGGCGGAGACAACGCAAGGCAGCCGAGCTTTCTGAACTCAAGGCCGCCGCCGACCGGCTTTCCGAGGCACTGTCGGATGTCGATGAGGAAGAGCTCGTAGCCGAATTCAAACAGATGCGTCGGCGTGGGAAGGGCGCGACGCGTTGAGATGATCGTTCTTGATGCGAACATCCTGATCCGCGCCGTCCTGGGGCGGCGCGTGCGACAACTGGTCGAGACTTACACAACTCAGGGAGTCCGTTTCTTCGCACCTGACGTTGCATTTGATGACGCTGAAAAGTATCTGCCTCACCTGCTTAAGAAAAGAGGCAAGCCGGAGACCGAGGTTTCGGCATCTCTTGAATACCTGCGGCACATGATCGAGACGGTTGATCGCGATCTGTATGCCGTCTTTGAAGACGAAGCGCGACAGCGCCTGCGAGGTCGCGATGAGGATGACTGGCCGGTACTGGCTGCGGCGCTGGGATTGGCATGCGCGATCTGGACCGAGGATGCGGACTTCTTCGGAACTGGCATCGCGGTGTGGACTACCAACCGCATCGAGATTTTTCTGAAGGCACAAATCAAGCCAGGCGAAACTGAGCAAGAGTGAACGATGCTGTCGGGTGCCGCTGGGCACGCCGATTGGAAACCCCACCCAAGCAGAGGAAGCTTGGGTGGGGCACGCGGCTGCGAATGCTAAGCTAATGTAAAGAGTGTATCTCTCGATTCGACAAATTGTCAGGCTTGTCGCCCGGTGCTGGCGACAGGGTGGGACAAATGCTAGTGACCTGAAACTACACCCCGATCACGCCCACCAACTCCTGCACCGAGTCGGCGCTCTTTTGCAGGGCGGCCTGCTCTTCCGGCGTCAGCTTGATCTCGAGGATCTTCTCGATGCCGTTCGAGCCCAGCTTGCACGGCACGCCAACGAATAGCCCTTTGATGCCGTACTCGCCTTCCAGATAGGCGGCGCATGGCACGATCTTCTTCTTGTCCTTGAGGATGGCCTCAACCATCTCCGTGACTGCGGCTGACGGCGCATAGTAGGCGCTTCCGGTCTTAAGATGCTTCACGATCTCGGCACCGCCGTCGCGCGTACGCTTCACCAGTCGTTCGATGGTGGCGGCGTCCATCAGTTCGGTAATCGGAATTCCTGCAACCGTCGAGTAGCGCGGCAGCGGGACCATGGTGTCGCCGTGACCGCCGAGCACGAAAGCAGTGACGTTCTCGATGGAAACATCCAGTTCCCGGGCGATGAAAGTCCGGAAGCGCGCCGAGTCGAGAATGCCGGCCATCCCGATCACGCGATTGCGCGAGAAGCCGCTGAGCTTGTAAGCGGCCTGCGCCATGGCGTCGAGCGGGTTTGAGACGATGATCAGGATACTGTTGGGAGAGTACTGCACCGCTTTGCCCACCACATCGCTCATGATCTTGAAATTGGTGTTGAGCAGATCGTCGCGGCTCATGCCCGGCTTGCGCGGAATGCCCGCCGTGATAACTACGATGTCCGAATTCGCTGTGTCGGCGTAATCGTTCGTGCCAAGGACATACGAGTCGCGCTTTTCGATTGGCATTGCCTGTAGCAGGTCGAGACCCTTGCCCTGCGGCACGCCTTCGATGATGTCAATCAGTACGACGTCGCAGAGTTCCTTCGACGCCAGCCAGTGGGCCGCAGTGGCGCCCACATTGCCAGAACCAACTACCGTTACCTTTTTACGCATGAGTCCTCACAGTATTTGAATAATATGTCACAGCATGAAACCGAAATTGAGGGACGGGCTGCCGGAAAGGTCGAAAAGCAGATCCTTCGCGGGCTATTCAGTGCTGCATCGCAATGTCCGGCTGCCCGATTTTTGAATTGTCATCACGAACGGCCTTCAGGCCGTGAGGGATCCGCTGTTTCCTCGACGGTCAACGAACCGCTAGCAACAGCAGATTCCTCGCTTCGCTCGTAATGACAACTCCAACGGGAAAGCCCGCTATTGGTTTGATCGGCCTTTGTTAGCGTCAATCGTGTCTTGCCTATGCGCTACTTAGCTACGAGCTCCGCCACTGGCGCCATGTTCTGGATCATTTGACTCGCGAACTCGCTGGTCTTGACCTTGGTCGCGCCCTCCAGCATACGTTCGAAGTCGTAGGTCACCTTCTTCTGCAGGATGGTGCGCTCCAGCGATCCTTCGATCAGGCGGGCCGCCTCGCGCCAGCCCATGAAGTCGAACATCATCACGCCCGACAACATGACCGAGCCGGGGTTGATCACGTCTTTATCGGCATACTTTGGAGCCGTGCCGTGCGTGGCTTCGAAGATGGCGTGCTGGTCTCCGACGTTGGCGCCCGGCGCAATGCCGAGTCCCCCGACCTGGGCGGCGGCTGCGTCGGAAATGTAGTCGCCATTCAGATTGGGCGTCGCCAGTACCGCGTACTCGTCGGGACGAGTAACAATCTGCTGGAAGATGCTGTCGGCGATACGATCGTTGATCATTAGCTTCGCCTTCCACGCTCCCTTGCCGTGGGTGGCGTAGATGTTGTGGATTACGCCTTTCACTTCCTCGTAGAGCGCGTCGCGGAAGTCCTGCTGCGCAAATTCCAGACCGGGCTCCACCATCTTGGCGTTGTCTTCGATGGACAATCCCGGATTCTTGTCGAGATTGTCGATGATCCAGCTCTCACGCTCGGTGATGACCTGGTCACGGAACTCCTGGGTGGCCAACTCATAGCCCCATTCGCGGAACGCGCCCTCGGTAAACTTCTGGATGTTGCCCTTGTGCACGATGGTCACCGACTTCAGATGGTTGGCCAGAGCGTACTGGATGGCCATGCGCACCAGGCGCTTGGTCCCGGTGATGGAAATCGGCTTGATACCGATACCGGAGTCCTCGCGCACCCGCTTGTTGGTGCCCGCCAGCATTTCGTTGTTAAGAAAGTCGATGAGCTTCTTTGCCTGGGGTGTTCCCTGCTTCCACTCGATGCCCGCGTAAACGTCTTCCGTGTTCTCACGGTAGATGACGATGTTCATGCGCTCGGGATGCTTTACCGGCGACGGTATGCCCGCGTAATACTTCACGGGACGGACGCAGGCATAGAGATCGAGAAGCTGGCGCAGAGCGACGTTCAGCGAACGGATACCCCCGCCAATCGGGGTGGTCAATGGGCCCTTGATGCCAATGCGCAAGTCGCGGAAGGCAGCGACCGTGTCATCGGGCAACCAGGTCTTGAAGCGGTCCATGGCTTTTTCGCCTGCGAAGACTTCATACCAGGCGACCCGGCGCTTACCGTTATAGGCGATTTCGACTGCCGCGTCGAAGACGCGGACCGACGCTTTCCAGATATCGCGTCCGGTGCCGTCGCCTTCGATGAAAGGAATGATGGGATTGTCTGGGATGACAAGCTTACCGTTTTCGTAAGTGATCTTGGTCCCGCTGGAGGGCAAAGGAATTTCGTTGTAAGAAGCCGCCACAAAGCACCTCGAGAAGTATGGATATAAAGCGACCGCAAGCTGCAAACAGCTATGTGTCGGGACTGGGTAGCGCTAGCAGAACCGGCGGCACTCCAGACACCAGGTCACGGATGACAAAAGCGACTTGCCGCCCCCACTGTAGCTATCCACCGCGTCCGGATCAGAAAGGCCTACCGGGTTCTCCCGAACCTTTTACGTTACCACCGCAGCCGAACGGCTTCAATGAAATCTGCGATCACGGCATCCCACATTAGCGGTAGATGGATCTGGTCTGCCTTAGGACCTCAGTCAGACGCATCTCGAGATCGAAGCTGTCGTCCGCACGCAGCACCCTCCACAAAAGCTTCTGGAGGGCACGGTGAGAGTGCTCGGCGACCGGCAGCCATTTGCGTGCTCGTCCGGTCACCAGGCGCACCAGATGCTCGAGGGTACGTAGAAATAGCGCGCTTTGCTTGAGTTGGTCATGCTCGCCGGTTTCCAGCAACCCCTGTTCGTGCAGTAGAGTCAGCCGTTCCCGCAGGTTTCCAGCAAGCCAGAGTTGATGCCGCGCTTGCAGCGAGCCCGCAAGGTAGTCGAGGTCGTAGATTCCACCTGGACCAACTTTGAAGTTCGCGCCGGTCTCACTCCGTTCGAGCCGGAGGCGAACGTCCTTCAGTTCTGAATTGAAATCAGGCCTAGCCGCGATCTCTGCAATTCTCTGACGCACTGCCTGTAAGGCGCGGTTGCCAACTTCGCGATCGCCCGCGACATGGCGCAATTTGAGGTACGTTAGTGCTTCCCAGGGCTTGGCCTCGTCCTGGAAATATGCGGCCAGCTGCGTCGGGGTGACGATCAATTCGCCTTCACGACCGTGCGGGCGCAGGCGAGCGTCCACGGGAAACACGATGCCATCCAAGGTGTACGACGTCAGAGCATCCATCATGTGCGCCGCAACCCGGTGCATGTCTTCGTGCGCGCAGCCTTCGTCGCAAACAAACAGGACATCTGCGTCCGACAGGAGATCGAATTCGCGAGCGCCCAACCTTCCAAGCCCCATCACGGTGAATCCGGCGTGGGCACCGGCAATAGCCAAGGCGGCCTGTATCGCGGCCTCGGCCGCGACGGTATTCTCGCTTAGCGAGTCGAAGACTTCGCGCAACTGGAACAGGTCGCGTGCGCCTGAGAGGAACCCGCGGCGGCGGTAATGCTGTCGCAAGATCGCCTTAGCTTCCGAGCGTTCGACCTTTTCCTGAGCCAGGTGGGCAAACACCGGGTCAGGTGCGACGCTCTCGCTTCGCGAACCTCCCTCGAACAATTCGCCTAGGCCCGAAGTGGAGAGCTCTTCAATTTGCGACAGCAGCGAGATTTCCGCCGGATGACGAACCAGGATGTCGGTGAGATACTCGCTGAACTCGAAGATGGTGATCGCCCGGCTCACCGCTTCGGGCGAATGCAACACCGCGCCATAACGCTCCGAGGTGGTTCCCGCCGAGCTGAGGAAACGATCGAGGTTGCGCCGTGCATGTTGCGATAGCTCGGCAGTACTGGCTATTTCCCGTAGGCGGGGAGAATCGATCGCCAGCCGCTGCATCATCTGGCTGTAGGAATTCTCGGGTGTCGCGGGAATCTCCGGATGCAACTGGAATTCAGGCGCTTGGCGATCCTGGCTCTGTTCTTGATAGATGATGCGTTGATAGATCTCCGCCACCGCCGACATGCGTCTTTGTACATGGGCAACGAACTCCTCGGGAGTAGGAGCCGCAGTGCCCTCCCTGGTCAGGCTCCGCGCCAACGCCTGCAGATCCCAGCGCGACTCCGGCAGCCGATGCGTCTGCTGGCCGTGGCGTAACTGCAGGCGGTGCTCCAAATTGCGCAGGAACTCGTAAGCGTTGGTGAGGTTGTGGAAGTCCTTGCTGTTGATGTGTTCCTTGTCGTATAGCTTCTGCAGCGCAAACATCGTACCGCGTGAACGCAGCCAGGATTCGCTTCCGCCATAGACACGCTGTAAACATTGCACCAGGAACTCGATATCGCGAATGCCGCCACAGTCGAGCTTCACATCGATGCCGCTCTGGCCGGTCTGCTTCAGCAGGCGCCGGCGCCGGTGACTTCCAATTTTCTCGCGCGAGGCGAGGGCCGTCTTGATGGCCAGGAAGTTCACCTCGGGGCGATAAACAAATGGTTCTACCCGCCGCACAAACTCGCGCGCCAGACCCACATCCCCGCCGCTATGGCGCACCTTGATCATGGCCTGTAACTCCCAATCATGGGCTACGCTGGAGTAATAATGGATGGCATGGGGCAGCGGGACCGCAGGCTCGCCTTCGTTGCCCTGGGGACGCAAGCGCAGGTCGATTCGGAAGACCGGTCCTTCACGAGTGTGACGCGAGAGCAGCTCGGTAGTTTGCTGCGCCAGCCGAATGAAGTATTCGCGGTTGGGAATCTCCGCTCCCGAAGGTTCCATGCCACCGTCGTAGAGATACAGCAGGTCGATGTCGGAACTGTAGTTCAGTTCGTTGCCGCCGAGTTTGCCCAGAGACAGTGCCGAAAAGCGCGAAGCGGTCACGCGACCTTCGGCGTTAAGCTGCTGAGGCGAGCCATAGCGGTGCTGCAGTTGAGAATGAACATCGCGCAGGGCCTCTTCGATCAACACATCCGAGAGACAGGAAATCTCGGCGGTCGTTTCAGCCAGACTTGCCACCCCAAGCACATCGCGCAACATGATACGCACGTACTCACGCTTCTTGAAGCGTGCCAGAAGTACTGCGGTATCGGCTTCAGAGGAGCGCGAACGCATTCGGGCAAAATCCTCTTGGAATTCTTCGCGCGAATGGGTTCGGTCCAGGCTCCTGTCGCGCACGAATCCCTGAAACAGGTCGCTGTTGTGGATCAGCGTCTCGCCCAACCATGAGCTAACGGCGAATACCACGACGGCGTAGTGAATCAAGAACTGATGCTTCTCGAGCAAGCTCAACAAATCGGGAGAAGCCGATTCCGCCAACCGTTCAAACTGATTGACCGCCGCATCGGGGTTGGGCGAGCTCGGAAGCAACGCCATTAGTGCATCCTGAACGCCGACCGGCACCAGTTGGCGAATGTGAGCGAGGTTTCGTCGGGCCGCTGCCGAGTCGCGAAATTGCACGTTCGCGGGGAGTACTACGGAATCAGTTTGAGTGGTATCGGGCACGGTGTGTGAGGTACTTCCCCGCTCTTCGCTCAGTCTCGGCGAATGCTATTTGGTACCTGCCCCGATCAACATGGTCAACAGCATCACCACTTCTGTCCGTGCGTAGACGGCATGGGGGAGCTTGGCCTCCATGTATACCCACGATCCGGCAGAGAGCTCTTTCTCCTCGCCATCCAGCGTCACCCGGGCGTCACCCTGAAGAATCTCGATGATGGCGGGTACCGCTGCCGTGTGCTGCGATAGTTCCTGCCCGCCAGCAAAGCCGAAGAGGACAATCTTCACGTAGTCATCGCGATGGATCGTACGGCTCAGAGTGCCATCCCGTGGAATTTCAACTTGTTTCAGCAGGTTTTCGACGACAGAAAACTTGGGCAAGAGCATCTCCTTATTACATGAACTCGGCTGCATCCATCATAAGACCTGGCTGGTCGCTCCGCTCCTTCGAAAATCATTCACCACGGAGGCACGGAAGACACGGAGCCTTGGTTTCGGTCGAGTTGTCTCCCCGTGCTCCGTGATCTCTGGGTTGATTTTCATTTCCATAGGAGGTCGCGGACCCATGCGACACTCAGCATGACACCGCCAAGTTCATGAACAATCCAGATGAACACCCGCACTACCCAAGCTGCAACCGCTGTGAGGACGGATGACGCACCAAGATTAGCTGTAGGGATAAAAGATGAAGAACAGGAGCGAAAGGGCGGTCAATGCCCAGAGTCCGGGCTTCAGGTGGCTCGCCCTTCCAGCAACCACCTTGCAGATAGGGTACAGCACAAAACCCGCACAGATTCCGATAGCGATGTTGAAGGTGAAGGCCATCAGACAGACCACCGCGAAGGCTGGGATGGATTCGGTGTAGTCGGCAAAGTCAACGCGCGTGATCGGCGCAAGCATGAATAAGCCGACGATGATCAGGGCCGGTCCATAGGCTTGAGGAGGAATGGCCGCTACAAATGGGGAGAAGAAGAGCGCTAGCAGGAAACATGTTCCCGTAACCAAAACGGTAAATCCGGTTCGGCCGCCAGCCTCGATTCCGGTGGCCGACTCGACGTAAGCACCTGCGGTCGTGGTCCCCAGAACGGGAGCGATGCAGGTTGTGATCGCATCTACCAGCATAGGACGCTCGATTTGCGGCAGTTCTCCGTTTGCATCGAGAAAGCCAGCGCGTGCCGAAAGCCCAATCAGGGTGCCCATGGTATCCACAAAGGCCATGATGAAGATGGTGAGCACTACGGGAAACGCGTGCCA
This sequence comes from uncultured Acidobacteriaceae bacterium, assembly GCA_963794545.1. Lineage (GTDB taxonomy): Bacteria > Acidobacteriota > Terriglobia > Terriglobales > Acidobacteriaceae > Bog-257. The sequence continues at coordinate 467,293 of CAWCEH010000002.1, read as the reverse complement.
TGTAAACGCGCCGCGAAGATCAAGTTGCCACAAAATTGGAGCGACGCTCGGCGGCATACTGACAAGGCCATGCGGCGGGGGGGCCGTTTTGACAGCGAACGCCACAATCGCCGTGATCACAATACCCAGCAGGATCGCCCCCGGGACCTGGCGGATCACCAGAATGGCAATCAGCACGAAACCGAACATGGCTACCAGCGCGGGATGCGAGGTCAGATGCCCTGCCTGTACCGGTGCGCCCGGAACACCGACGGTAACTAGCCCAGTCTGGTTCAGTCCGATGAAAGTGAGAAACAACCCGATGCCTACGGCGAAGCTGTAACGTAACGATGTCGGCACACCTTCGACGATCCACTGCCGCAGCCGCAAGACGGTCATCAGGATAAACAGCACTCCCGCGATAAAGATTGCGGCCAGCGCCGTCTGCCAGCGAAATCCTAAGAGCTTACAAACCGTGAAAGCGATGAACGCATTTTCGCCCATGTATGGTGCTATGGCAAAAGGACGATTAGCGTAAAACGCCATCAGGTAACAGCCGAATGCAGCCACTAGCACCGTCGCCACAAACGAAGGGCCTGCCGGAATTCCAGCCGTGGACAGGATTGCCGGATTGACTACCACAATGTAAGACATCGTGGTGAACGTCGTCAGGCCGGCGACTACTTCGCGTCCCAACGAGGTGCGATGACCATCGAAACCGAACCAAGCGTTCAGCCAGTTCAAGGGGCGCTCCGGAGACAATCAATTTCTGCGGTGACGCGAGCGATGATCATAGCTTTGGGCGGGACAAATACCAAGGCAGCTGTATTAGGAACTGGCAGCTTGCGGTATGGCTGGCTCCAGGCTCGATGTACAGTAAGGACAGCGCGTCGCCCTTTTGACCACTCCACTGAAGCAATAGGGACATTCCTTCATTTCCGCGCCCCCCTGCTGGCGGTGAAAGCGGTTCACCTGCCGGATCAGCAAGAAGACGCCCAGAGCCACAATTATGAAATTAAGAATGGCGTTCATGAACACTCCGTAATTGAGCGTGGGCGCACCAACCGACTTGGCGGATGCTAGGTTGTCGAAGTGTTTACCGGTCAAGCTGACGAACATGTTGGAGAAGTCCATCTGGCCGAAGATAGCGCTGACGATGGGCATAATAATGTCCTCCACGAAGGAGGTGATGATCTTGCCGAAAGCCACGCCCAGGATGATGCCGATGGCCATGTCAAGCACACTGCCCTTCAGCGCGAATTCCTTGAATTCGCGAAAGCCGCCCTTTCCGATCTTGGCCAGCGGGGCGGGACTCACCATTCGGCTGGTGAAGTTGCTGAGATCCACTGGATCGGTGGAGTGTGTATGTTGCATACCGTCGCCCTCCGTGAGCGTCAGCCGACTTCGTCATCAACATCGCAATTGCTTATAGAGGCATGGTCGAACGGGGCGGCAGGGTTGTCAAGAGAGTCGAGATGGAGGGGACGAAGGGGCTGACAGCAAAGCGTCCGCAGTTTCCTGTGGCGGAGGCGTTTGCGCTCGTCGCAAGCTTTGGGAGTGGTGGGCCCGGAGGGATTCGAACCCCCAACCAAGGGATTATGAGTCCCCTGCTCTAACCGTTGAGCTACAGGCCCGTCAATGAGTTACGGATGCTGCCTTGCCCACTGTAGGGAAATTTGAAGGCGGTAACAGCACTTTTGGCTCGAATTGGCTCGGACTCCCCGAAAGCTGGAGCCACTCGAAGGCGCGCTCCACCGCCTCGGGCGACGGATGCACGTAGCGCTGCGAAACCGTGATGCTGCTATGTCCCGCAATTCGCATGATCGTGAAGGCATCCATGCCCGACTCTCCAAGCCTCGTCAGCATTGTATGGCGAAGGGAGTGAATCACAAAGTCCCGTCCAAGTCCGAAAGCGGCACGGGCCTTCTGGTGAAGGTGATTGATCGAGGTCACGAGATAGCGCCTGGCCGTCCCTGTTAGCTGAACACCAAGTCACCAGAGGCCGATTGCTGGCGACTACGGAGCATCTGAGCGGCCTTGTCGGTCAGCGGAAGGTCTCGCCTTGCGTTCTTATTCTTGCCGTCCCTAATCCGAATATAGCCAAAGCGCGAGCCAGCGAGGGGATCAAGTACCACGTCCCCCATAGCAGACTGAGTGCTTCTCCAATGCGAAGTCCCGCTTCGAGGATGACAAGGGCAATGTCCGCAAGCGGCTGAGCACAAGCGGCGAGGTATGCCTCCTCAATACGGCGTGAGAGTACGAAATCTCGGATGCGCTCTCCGTTTGGCAGTCGAATCTTGGGGACCCGGTTGATTTCCTTCCATTCGTGGGCCAATCGAAGCAAACGGCGAAGGGTAGCCAGCTCGCGGTTGACCGTCGCCGGACAAACCAGCTTGCGACGCTCCATCACGTAATCCTCAATCATGGATTCGTCAATGCGGTCCAGAGGGGCTGACGCAATCGCATCGGATTCCAGGAGGCGCGGACGCAATTCGTCTGCGTCTTAGGTCTTTTCTCTTTCTACCTCGTCTCATGCCGGGATTACTACTAACTCAGAATTGGATCGGCAACCGCTTCGTTCACGCCACATGCGGCCCATATCTGCAAAGATGCGGCAACAAGTTGTGAGTCCTCGTTGCATCGATATCGAACACCTTGCCCAAACGCATGCGAATAATGTGAACGCCGTGGTTGTTATAGGGTGAGCCATCCGGAAGATCCTGTACTGCGGACCACCGCATGATCACGGTCGTATTCCACGGGCCGCCTTTCACCCATACATCATGAACTGTGAGCTGCAACGTGGGAGCTAGCCGGCCCAGCCGTTCGAACCACCGTCTCAGCGCTTCATGATCGTGCCGCTCGCCGCCGAGTGCGTGATCCCCGCCAAACCGGTGATGAACATCTGGGGAACAGCTCTTCAAGATCGGAGCGTAGTCCTTCTGATTCACTCGCAGAAAGTTTTGTAGCGCAATTCGTTTGACAATCGCGTGATACATGCGCGCCTCCGTCCAACCCTTGAAAGAGCCATACTGCTGCTGGTTAGATGCCTCCGTGTGCGCGAATAGCCTCTTTGAATTGCTGCCGAGTAGGTACACCTGTGGAAGACCATAGACGAGCCGTAACCGAATCATCTGACACCAGAATGCGCTTCTCTGCACCTGATTCGAGTGATCGGCGAACCGGAAAACGAAACGTTCCCTACTGGCGATTCCGGTTGACCATTCTCGACACGATTGGTTATTCGCGAGTGACGGACAAACCGGCAGTTATCAGCGCTCAAACAGCGACCCAACACCGGAGGCTGGCCGCCCCGGAAGTTGTCCAGAAGCCCTAGGGCTTGTAGGTGCCCATAGCGTTCATTGCTCAACGGGCTGCGTGTTTCGATCATGGCGATCCAGTCCACCGTCGGCGATCCCGCCTAGATCGTTCTGGCCTGTCCAGTAGTTGCATTGCGGGAAGGCAAATCCAGATACTGCGAATCGCGGTTCACTGCCTCATCCGCCCTCGCTCGTGGCCACCTGACCCGCCGGTTGGTATTGCTTTCTGAGAATCTCGCCCACCAGAAACAGGTCGGTGAGCAACGCGCGGAGATGGATGGAAGCGTTCAGATTGTCAACCAATTGGGAGCTGATAGCGGGTTGTGCCAGAACCAGCTCAATGGCGGCAAGAGAATCGCGTGCGTCGCGATCGAGCACCGCGAAGAACGCCACGTATTTGTCGGCTGGCTCAAGGCCTCCCTCCGTGACCGCCCGCGCACAAGTCTCGGAAAGCCCCGCAAGGGCTTTCACGGCGCGACGCAGGAACTCACGGACTTGTCCACCCGATTCGCTGCCTTGGTCACTGGGCAGCCCCTGGGCTGCATAGGCCAGCATAAACTCGTAACACTCTTCCACAGCGTCACAGCGATTCCAGATCTCAGCCAGCATCGGTTAACCCCTCGGTCCTGGCTCCCCGGGACCTCGCAGGTGGCGCGGAAGTGTCGACTGCGGAAGTTTCGACCGGCCATCGTGCTGGATCGTGCTCTTTCAGATAAAAGTCTCGGTCCATCCAGCCGAAAATCATTGATTTCGTGATCGCGCGCTTCTCCGGCCGGAGCCCGAAGTAGACGTGCATCATGATTAACGCGATCAATCCGACGCCTGCCAGCCCGTGCAGCACGTACATCATCCCCCAAGTCATGTCGCTGAAGAGGTACGGATTTCGGGGAAAGAAGATCGTACGAACGCGAAACATCATGAAAACGCCAGTCACGATTGCCGACAGACCTGCGGCAATGATCGCGGTGTGGTAGAGCTTGTTTTCCAGCGGATACTTTGCAAATCTCTCCGGGGGTGGCGCGGGCTTGCCCATGAACCGCACCATCCTTCTCCTTGCGTCTCGCAGGTCAATCCGGTCAGGCCATATCGACCAGAAGTCCATAAAGAACGAAGCATGGACGATGTGAAACATAATGGAAAGGGTCAGCACAGCTCCAGCGATCCAATGGTAGGTAACCCAGTCAAACTGAACACCTACTCTGGGCAGGAAAGCGGTAAACAGCAGCGTGAACATGGCAACCGCCATGATCCAGTGAAATGCACGGGCAGTCAGCGAGTGCCGGGGGACGTGTTCGGGAATATGGGCCGGGAGTACGGGAGAAGCATCGGGCTCGAACTGCTTAGGTCTCGCGAAATACCGCAGGTAAATCGCATGGACGATAATGAAGAGCAATCCCGCGATCACCGCCACCCATATCAAGAACCACGCAATGTGGATGGGGATAATTGTTCCCCACGGATCTATTGCCCATTGTATGGGGTCCATGTTGCCTCCTCCACGCCTCCGATGGCGCGTTTCACCAGGTTCCTCATCAACGGGATCTTGTAGGCATTGAACTGCAAGGGGACAGCACCCTGCACCGCCAGTTTTCCCGCCATTTCCCCGGTTGTTGCATTCGGTGGTTTGCCCCGGACCGCGTCTTCGACAACCTTCAAGCGTAGAGGACGAGCGGCGGCGCCGTTCACCGCTATGCGGATTCGTTGAATGCTGCCATTTGACACCACCATCGCGGAAGCGACGTTCAGCAGCGGAAAGTCCCACACATTCCGGTCACGCACCTTCTCAAAATAGAATTGCGCACCGGCCCAGGTCGAAGGAATACGAATGGCCGTCAGTAGGTCTCCCGGCTCCAAGATGTGCAAGCGGGTGATGTCGATGTCAGGGCCGATGAAGTAGTCCTCGGCGTCCACTACGCGCTCACCTTTGGAGGTGCGAATTACGAATTTGGCGTCGAGCGCGATAAGAGCGGGAGCAGAGTCAGAAGGATTCACCGCCACGCAGCGGTCCGCATGCAGAATCGCGTGCTCGCGGTTGCGGCCCTCAGGTGTGTCGGCATAGCAGATGTTCCCGCCGGCGCGGTAGCACGGCCAACCCGCCCGGTAGTACCAGCAGCGCGCGTCCTGGGATACGTTGCCGCCGATTGTGCCCTGGTTTCTGATTTGCGGAGACGCCACTAACTCCGCGCTCTCCGCCAGCAGCTTGTACTTCTCTCTGATGACGGGATGCTGGACTACTTCCGTCAGCGTGGTCATCGCTCCGATCTCGATCCCATCGGGAGTGGCCCGAACTCCCTTGAGTTCCGCGATCCCGCTCAAATCGACTACCACCTTCGGTTTCTTGATGCGGTCCTTGAGCCAGTCGAAGCTGTCCATGCCTCCGGCCAGCACCCAGCCGTTCTCGCCCTGCTGTTCGAGCAGCTTTTGCGCGTCAGAGATTGAGTTCGGCTGAGCCAGCTCAAAGGCCGGCATGACGTCTCGGATTACAGCCATGGCCCCTCCTTTCGCATCGCCGCTAAATGTGCGCCATCAAGGGATGTTGCATGGGATGCCCCGCTTCGAGGGAAGTGAGTATGGTGTCAGCGGTGACGGGCGCGCGCTGAAAAATCTCATCACCAAGGGCGTCCGAAAGCGCATTCAAGATGGAGGCGCATCCGCCTCCAACGGGCGGCTCGCCCACGCCGCGAGCCCCGACTGGTGTCTCCGGGTCCGGAATATCGAGCGCCGCCCATTGCATGTCGACGGGCACGTCCAATATTGTCGGCGGCTTGTTCTGGTAAAAGCGCGTCGAGAGCATGGCGCCGTAGTGAGGGTCGTACACCCACTTTTGGCCAATCGCATGTCCCATGCCCAGAACGGAGCGGCCAAGGACTTGACCGCCAAGCGCGCGGGGATGAATTACCGAGCCTACATCGGCGTAGGCGAGGAAATCCACGATGTAATACTTGCCCGTTTCAACGTCGACCTCGATCTCGGCAAAGCTGGCAACGTAAGAGAATGTCGTGCCATCACGGGGGTAATTGTCCTTGGCGGCTGCCACTAAACCTTGTCCAGCAAGCGTCGCTACAGATGCCTTCGTGAGTTTGTGGAGGTCGGGGGATGTTTCATGGCCATCGTAGATGCCACCCAATTGAATGGCATACTTCGCGGCCTGCGCCAGAGTCATGCTGGCGCCACCGCCCCTGCGGAAAACACGCTCATCGGCAACCTCGTACTGCTCGGGGCTGCCGCCGAGCTTCTTCGCCGCAATTTCCTGGAGCTTCTTCTTGGCATCCATCGCGGTCGCGTGCGCCGCGCGTGTCATTGCGTGGGTCGTCTGGCTGCCGCCGGAAACGCAAGTGAACGGAAGGTTATTCGACGAGTCGCCCCATCTAACGTCGCACTTCTCCCACGGAACTCCCAAAACTTCGGCACCTGCACGGTGAACGTCGATCACCGACTCCGTTCCCAGGTTGCCGATTCCAGATTGGAAGGTTACTCGGCCATCGGGCTTGATGATCAGAATCCCATCGAAGCCGATCGTGCCACCGACAAAACAACTGAGCGACACGCCGACACCGCGCACCTTGGTACCGATCCGCTTCGGGGTGCGTGAGACCCTTTCGCTCCATTTAAACTGTTCCGCCCCCCGGTCGAGTGCGTCCTTGAGGAATGCACTGGTGGCGTGTGGCCTCTGCCCCTGTACCGCCGGTCCGAACGGCGCGTTGCCTTCCGGACAATTGATTCGGCGGATGGCTACTTGGTCGAGCCCGAGTTTACGCCCAGCTTTCGCGATGATCGGCTCCATGATTGCAATGCCCTGCATGCCACCTGGCGAGCTCTGCGCGCTCCGTGGGGGCGTGTTCGTCAGAATCGTGACTCCTCGCCAGCGCATGGCTTGAGGCTGGTAGAGGAGCGACACGATACGGCCCGATGTCGGGGCATCGCCGTTTGCGTCGTAGGGACCGTTGTTGGAGATAACGAACATGTCGAGTGCGGTGATGCGCCCGTCCTTAGAGAAGCCGACTTTCATCCGCCCCAGCAGGCTGGGCCGCGCGCGGCCAATGAAGGTTTCCTCTTCGCGGCTGATCCGCATCATCACCGGTGCGTTGGCCTTCTTCGACAACAGCGCCGGAATGATCAGAGACACGCCGGCTGTGATCTTGCTGCCGAAGCCGCCCCCTGTGTATTCGCTGATGAGGACGACTTTGTTCACATCGATGTTCAACCATCTCGCGATAGCAGGCACAGTCTGAGCGGTGCTCTGCGTCCCAGTGTGAACGTAAACCTTACCGTTTCGCCAGTAAGCCAGGGCACTGCGGGTCTCAAGCGTCTGGTGGCTCGTGTCGGGTGTGACGAAAGTTTCATCGAGGACCAGCGCGGCGCTTTGGAAGCCCGCTTGTACGTCACCGTACGACCATTCGTCGGGCGTCTTCCCCATCGGCAGACGGCCTTTCTTTTCCTCCGCGAAGTCCGCCTCGGTCCACTTGAGCACTCCAATCGTGGGAGGAGGTGGGGCCGGCGGTGGAGCTCCCGCCACGGCCGCCGGCGTCGGAGACTGCACCCAGATGTTTCCGTCCGTTCTCGGATTGGGACCTCCGGGGCGCAAGGTCTCAAGCGGATCGATGGCGAAGGGCAGCGCCTCAAACTCGATTCGAATCTTTTCAATCGCTTCAGCGGCAGTGAGCTCGTCGACTGCGGCGACGGCAAGAATCGGTTCACCCTGGTAGAGCGGTTCCATGTTGAGCCCCCGCTCGCTCTTTGGATTGGCTTTAATCACCGTGCCATTGTCGGTGAGGGTATCGGCTGGAGGCGGAAGCTCGTCGGCCGTGAGAATCGCTTTCACGCCGGGCATTGCAAGCGCCTGGCTTACATCAAGGTGCTTTACCCGCGCGTGCGGCAAAGGGCTCAGCAGCAGTTTGCAGAACAGCATGCCTTCGGCGTGATAGTCCTCGGCGTACTTTGCCTGTCCCGTGACTTTCGCATACAGGTCGGGAGTTTGGTAGTTCTTGCCGATCAATTTGTGTCCCACTCCGTACACACGCGCGGTGGTTCCGGGAGATTTATCAGGCTTCTCAGGCACGGCTCGCCCTCCTCATGTTCTCCGCACCGCGCATCATCGCGGTCAGGATCTTGTCGTAGTCCTGGCAGCGGCACAGATTGCCCGACAGGCCCTGCGCCAGTTCGGTCCGCGTGGGATTGGGATTCGTCTTCAGGAACGCCACCCCTGCCATGATGAAGCCCGGCATGCAGAAGGCACACTGGAAGCCTTGTTCATCGATGACGCCTTGCTGGACTGGGTGTAGCGTGCCGTCGGGGCCCGCCAGCCCTTCGATGGTGAGAACTTTCTTGTCGCGGACTGTGTATGTCAGCACCGAGCACGAATAGTGCGGCACGCCGTCGATCAAAACGGTGCAGGAGCCGCATTCGGCCCGGTCGCACCCCAGCTTCGTGCCGGTGAGTCCCAGTTTGTGGCGCAGCGTCCAAGCCAACGTCTCTTGCTTCATGACATCGACACGACGCTGCTGGCCGTTGATGTTGAGAGTAAGCAGGCGTTCGCCCCCACCTGCAGCCAACTGCTGACCATGCAGGAGAGATGAGGCTCGGAACAGGTAGCCTGCCGAGGAAACTGCGGCACCGCTGGCGATGACCCCTTTGATGAAGTCGCGCCTTGAGACAGCTTTTGGCACGACGTGGATAATCCTGAAGTCTGCCTTGTCCGCCATGTTGCGTTACCTCTTATCGCGTCCAGCAGATGCTAGCGCCGTGTTGGATGCCTGCATGTGAGCTACAGTTGCAATCGCGCGTCCGCCTCCTGCGGTACTGGCCCTGGCACATGTTCCCTGCTTGCCACAGAGGGGCGGGTAATCCCCAGCTTCTGCATCTTGTGGATCAGCGTAGTGCGCTTCAATCCAAGCCTGGAAGCTGCGCCCTTCGGGCCGCCGATCACCCAGCCAACTGCTTCGAGCGTGCGAAGAATCAGAGCGTGTTCGGAGTCCCTCAGAGTCGTTGGAACCGGGCAGATGTTGACACTCTGAGTCCCTACCATCGGTAAAGGATTGGGAAGCACGCCATCGTCTGAGAGGATCACGGCACGTTCGATCAGGTTCTGCAGCTCGCGGATGTTTCCCGGCCATTCGTACGAACTGAGCGCAGACATCGTTTCCGGCGGAATGTGTTTGATTTCCCTGCCCATCCGGCGGCCGTAAATCTCGACAAAATGCGTCACCAGGGCTGGAATGTCTTCGCGGCGCGCGCGCAAAGGCGGCAGCAGGATGGGAAACACATTCAGACGGTAGTAGAGATCGCTACGAAAGTCCCCCAGTTCGACCATCTCCATCAGATTGCGGTTGGTTGCAGCAACGAGCCGAACATCCACTTGGTGAGTTCGAGTACTGCCCAAGCGCTCGAACTCCTGTTCTTGCAGTACGCGCAGCAGCTTGGGTTGCAGGGACGCCGGAATATCGCCTACCTCGTCCAGGAAGAGTGTGCCTTTGTCGGCAAGCTCGAAACGGCCAATCCTTTGGGCGATGGCTCCGGTGAACGCACCTTTTTCGTGGCCAAAAAGCTCACTTTCCAGCAGATCCAGCGGAATGGCCGCGCAATTTAGCTTTACAAATGAGCGGCCGCACCGCGAGCTGATGTTGTGAATGGCGCGCGCGATCAGCTCCTTGCCGGTGCCGGTTTCTCCCTGAATCAACACAGTGGAATCGGTTGACGCTACTCGTTCCACTTGTTCGAGCACCGATTCCAGAGCAGCACTGTTGCCTACCACCTGCTCGAATCTGCGTCCACAACAAGCTTGCTCACCATTGCCGAATCTTTCGAAAGTCCCCACCGAGAACCTCCTGGCGCTACGTGCACGTTCCTGATCGAGGTCAACTTTCCAGGGCCGCTCGAACACTCTCGAGCAGAGCTTCATCGTCGAACGGTTTGGCCAGGAACTCCACTGCGCCTGCTCTCAACGCCTGCATCCGCATTTTAGCGTCGCCGTGTGCCGTGATGAAGATGGTTGGAATCCTGCAATGCTGAGCGTTCAGCTTGGCCTGCAACTCCAGGCCAGACATTCCCGGCATCCGGATATCCGCGATCAGGCACGCAGTCTGGTACTGTTCGCCGGACTTCAGGAATTCCTCCGCGGACGCAAACGCTCTCGCCGGCAACCCAACCACTTTCAGCAGTCCCTGCAATGCGCTACGCATCAAATCGTCGTCATCGACAATCGCAACCATGTTGACCTTTTCCTGAATCGCCATAATACGAAGCTAGCGCCGTCGCCACCGTGGCGCAATCATGCTTTGGTATAGGGGTTCTAATACCGGCTGATACGAGACGCACTGCCAATTTCTTTCCGTAGTGGTTGCGAAAACGAGAGTTAGCAGAAGAAATAATGGAAAGTAGCAAATTTGCCTTGCGTAACCGCGGTGACTGAATCTATTTCTTGCCGGCCGGGAGCCCGAGCTTTGCCGACATTCTGACTAGTTCCGCCAGTGATTCAGCCTGCATCTTCTGCATCACGTGCCCGCGATGGATCTTGACGGTAATTTCGCTATTCCCAAGCTCAAAGGCTATTTGCTTGTTGAGCATGCCCGAAACCACCAGGCCCATGACCTCGCGCTGGCGTGTAGTCAGCGATTCGTAGCGCTCTCGCAACTCGGCAACCTCACTCTGCTGTTGGCGCGTAACCCGGTCGCGCTCCAAAGCCAGGTGGATCGCATCCAGCAGCTCCTGGTCCCGGAAGGGCTTGGTCAGGAACTCCACCGCGCCGGATTTCATGGCCTTCACCGTCATGGGAATATCTCCATGGCCGGTGATGAAGATGATAGGAATCCGGATGCCCGCGTCAGCCAACTGGCGCTGAAAGTCCAGACCGTTCACTCCAGGAAGCCTCACGTCCAGGACAAGGCAACTCGGCACGTCGAGCCGCTTGCTTTGCAAGAACTCTTGCGTCGTCCCGAAGGTTTCTGACTGCAAGCCAACCGACTTCAGCATGCCCTGAATGGCGGCACGCACCAAGGCATCGTCGTCGATGACAAACACTTTGGGAAAGCCTGCGGGCGTCACGGATGGCACCCGGTTATGGTAGGTAGGGAGAAATGGAAACTTGCGCCGCGCGGCGAATTGGGGCTTGCCCACAAGCGGCCACCATGTGCTTCCGCGATGGAGCGGCTGATCCGAAGTCCCATGCCGGTGCCGTTGACCTTGGTAGTAAAGAAGGCATCAAAGATCTGGTCCGCCTGTTGCGCCGGCAGCCCCACGCCGGTATCGCTGACGGACACGACAAGTTCCTCGTTCTCCGCTCGCTGCGAGTTTATAACCAACTCACGTAACCCCTCCACTTCTTTCATGGCATCGATGCCGTTGATGATGAGGTTCATCAGTACCTGCTGCAGTTGCACTTTATCTCCCATGACTTGGGGAAGATCCGCCGCCAATTCCGCCCGGAGCGCTATGGAGTATCGAGTTGCCTCGCTGCGAAGGAGGACGATCAGCTCTTGAATAAGTTCGTTGACATTGACCAATTCCCGCTGCGGAGTACCCTTCCCAAAGAGTAAGCGGACACGGCTGATGATTTCAGCGGCACGGGTTGCGTCTTTCACGATTCTCGAGGCAGCCGCACGCGCCTCTTCCAGGTCGGGGCGATCACGCATCAACCACCGCAAGCAAGTATTGGCGTCGGTGACGGCGGCCGCTATCGGCTGATTCACCTCGTGCGCCAGAGAGGCGGTCAGCTCTCCCATGGTGGTCACCCGGCTGACGCGTGCGAAATCCGCCTGCGCCTGTTCGGCGCGTTTGCTTGCGCTGATGTCCATCGAGATACCCACGAATTGCACCAAATCCCCGAATGCGTTCAAAACAGGGTGGCCGATGCTGCGGGTGTACTTGACCGTGCCGTCCGGAAGAAGGATTCGGAATTCCATTTCGTAATCCGACTTCTCTCCTATTGCTCGGTCGATTGCTCTTTGCCACTTGGCTCGGTCCTCTGGGTGAACGCGCTGTAGGCGTTTTTCCCAGGCCGGCATGCCCTCTGCTGGATCGAAGCCATATATCCGATACCATTCGTCGGAGAGATGCAAGGCGTCTCCTCCCGCAACCTGCCAGACCCAGCTCCCGGCATGCGTGAGCCTCTGCGCTTCCGCCAGATAATTCTCGCTCCGCCGCAACGCTTCTTCGGCCAGCTTTCGCTCAGTGATATCCTGCACCGCTCCGACGAACTCGATGCTGCCCGATTCATCCCTGTGGGCATGGGCCATGACATGGACATGTTTGACGGAGCCATCCGGAATCACAAGGCGATGTTTAAAGTCAAAATCCTTCCCATCCTGCAACGCACAGTCTATGGTCCGTTTCACCAAGACAGCGTCTTCTGGATGAACCCGTTGCAGAACAAGTTCCGCGGTCGGGTTTGTGCCGCGGTCGTATTGGAAGATTCGAAAGGTTTCGTCTGACCACAGGATCTCGCCGGTGGAAACCTTCCAGCCGAAGCTCCCCGTATTGCTTAGTCGTTGTGCATCGGCCAAATATGCCTGGCTGCGCTGAAGCTCATCCTCGGCACGCTTACGCTCACCGCTCTCTGCCTGCAAAACCTCGTTGCTTTTCTCGAGCTTTTGAACTGTTTCCTTCAAATCGTCGCGCGCACGCCTGAGTGACTCTGTAGCACTTCTTTGGGCAGCGCTCAGCGTCCCCACAAACAGCGCCGATAGCAAGAAAACGACGGCGCGCGGGACCTCTTCCGGCTTTACACCGAACGAATACGCCGGTTCCAAGAAGTAATAGTTGAAAGCGAGAATGGAGAGAACAGTCGCGAATAACCCTGGCCCAAATCCACCAAGCCACGCACTGACCATGACGGCACAGAGAAACAGTGACACCGGAGCAGTTTGCAAGTGGAATGACGGCAACCGTGAAATGATCAGTGCAGCGGTCACCGCTAGAACAGCGATCCCGTACCTCCAAACCGAAGGCGGCTTGCGCCACAGAAGAGGGTTGGAATTGGACATATTTCGCTCCCAGCGATGTAGGGGCAGCGGATCCATGCGAGCAAAATCTTAACATCAGAAAGCGTTCTCATAGGAGTTGACCTGCTTCGCGGTGAGCAAGCTCTTCAATCCGGAGGTGAGGTTTGCAAGCGGCTCTCTGGTGCTCACGCAAGCATCCACGCATGGCGGCAAGCGGTCGATCGGGTCGCGGCACAGCACAACGATGGGAACATCTGGGCGAACCGCCCTTAGGCTCCGCGCCACGTCCAAGCTGGTCTGTTCTCCCTCCTGGCTATGGAGGACGGCAGCAGCCACCGGATGCAAGATGAACAACAGCGCAATCGCCTGCATTGTGCTCTTGGTGCTTACAACTTCATAGCCAGCGGTTTTAAGTGCCACCGACACCGAATCGCTGCACGTTGTCTGGTTGGCTACGTAGAGAATTGTCTCGCGCGCCATTCGTTCACGTCTCCGTCTTCGGCGAAGCACGTGGGCTTCCACAGTCCTAATCACGGGAGAGCGAGAGGGTTGCGCGCACCAAAGAAGCACATCCCGTCCGCGATTGCCTAGCCGCTGTCCTGCTAAGGACACAAGGTGTCGATGGTCGTCGGCCCATTGACAGTAGCGATGTTGTGTAGCCATTTGGGCCCGAACTCGAGATTCATCCTAAATTCAGTGTTGCCGACGACATATGAAAACCCAACCCCAACCTGCAAGAATGGCGAGGCGATTGCCCTATATCGAGGTGGTCACCGGTCCTGGATCGCGAACGATAGTTTCTCTTCCAAGGCTGCGTGAACACAGAAAAACTAAGGAGAAACAAATGAAGTACATGGCAATCGTCACTCTATTGCTGATGGCTCCAGTGGCGCTATTAGCCGCGCCGAAGAACTCAGCAAGCGTAACGTTTACTGAAACTGTCACCATCAATGGTGTCCAGGTCCCCCCGGGCGACTATCACGTTCAATGGCAAGGCATGGGTCCAGAGGTAGAGGCCAGCATCCTTCAGGGGAAACAAGTGCTTGTCAGTGCGCCGGCCACACTGGTCAACGGGAAAGACAAGTACGACGGTGCCGTTGAAACCAGTGATGGACAAAACAACTCGAAAATTCTCCAGGCTGTTGACTGGAGCAACCGATCGTTGCGGTTTGATCAGGGAAATACCAGTTCACCCAGCGCTGGCTCGGCAGGCGCAACGGAGTGAATTGAATGCAAAGGGGGGCGCGGGACAATTCCACACCTGCCAGGCGGAAGCGCCCCTGGTTCTTATTCGAGACAACAGTCCCTTTAGAACCGCAGGCAACATGATGACATCAGAATGAACAAGAATGCGACGCCCGAAGCGTGGCAAAAACAGGAGGAAGCAGATATGAGTTTGCCTAAGCGTTCGCTAGGCTTGAGTGGACCCCCAATCACTGTAACCGGCTTTGGAGCCTGGGCGCTCGGCGGCGGCGGGTGGGCCTACGGTTGGGGACCGCAAGACGATGACGAGTCCATCCGGACCATTCGACATGCACTGGAACAGGGCATCAATTGGATCGATACCGCCGCTGTGTACGGTCTAGGTCATTCCGAGGAGGTTGTTGGCCGCCTCCTGCGAGAACTGCCGGCATCTGAGCGGCCAATGGTCTTCACTAAGTGTGGCCTGGTCTGGGATGAGAGCAATCCCAAGGCAGAGCCGCGACGCGTCCTCAAGCCGGAATCGATTCGCAAAGAGTGCGAGGCATCCCTGCGGCGGCTCGGCGTAGAGCGTATTGACCTCTACCAGTTCCATTGGCCTGATGAAACGGGTACGCCAGTTGAAGATTCCTGGGGAGAGATGGCGCGACTGATCGAACAAGGCAAAGTCCGCATGGCTGGAGTCTCCAACTTCGACGTGCCACTCCTGGAGAGGTGTGAGGCAATCATGCACGTAGATTCCTTGCAACCACCCTTCTCGTTGATTCACCGTGATGCTGCTGCACGCGAGATTTCCTGGTGCGCCGAGCACGGCACAGGAGTGATTTGCTACAGCCCCATGCAATCGGGACTACTAACCGATAGCTTCACTGCGGAGAGGGTCGCAAACTTAGCCGAGGACGATTGGCGGCGCCGCTCTCCCGAGTTCCAGGAGCCAAACTTGAGCCGTAATCTGGCGTTGCGAGACTCCTTACGGCCGATCGCGCAACGACACGGTACTACTGTGTCTGCAGTCGCCGTGGCTTGGGTGACTGCGTGGCCCGGCGTCACGGCAGCCATTGTCGGTGCCCGCTCACCCCAGCAGGTGGATGGCTGGATCGCAGCCGCGAGTCTCGAGTTGACCGCGGCGGACCTCGAGGAGATTGCAAACGCTATTGAGCGCACCGGTGCAGGGACCGGCCCGGCAGTGCCGCCGCAAGCTCAACGCAAGAACATGTTACACGTTGCCTAATTGGCGAACCGTGGTGGGGGCACTGGCCTAACGGATTTAGATCAGTGCCGTGGGCCCGATCATACGTACAACTTTACGTCTGCAGTCTTGCTATTTCGACGCCGCAAAAACAATTCCCGGAGTCACTGAATCTGCGGCAAGAAGGGGGAACCTATGCCTTTGGTTCGAGTTGATGCCATTGAAGGGCGAAGCAAGGACAATATCAAATGTCTTCTCGACGCAATACACCGTGCCGTCTTGTCCGCGTTCAAGGTGCCGCAACGAGACCGCTATCAGATCTATGAGGAACACTCCGAATCCAATTTCATCGTTGAAGACACCGGCCTGGGAATTCAGCGGACAAAAAATGTTGTGATCGTAACTGTATTCAGCAGACCGCGCACCCAGGAGGAGAAGGAGGCCTTTTATAGCGATCTCTGCCAGGAGTTAAAGACAAGCTGCGATATCAATCCGACCGATGTGGTGGTGTGTGTCGTCCCCAATACCGACTCCGACTGGAGCTTCGGCAATGGCCGGGCGCAATTTATTACCGGAGAACTATAACCACACCACTTTCAGATCCACGCGTTCGAGAGTGCTGGGTGCCCCATTTCAAGGCCTTCTTCTGGTCTTGAGTGGTGTTGCAACCGGGGACCGCTGACCATCGTTTGCGCGTGCACTCCTTATACCGCAAGTTCTTCCATTCGCCGCAGGACGGCCGAGAAGTCCTCTTCATTGCTGTGTGCAAGCTCATCTGAGTTGACGCGAAACGCCGCCTCTGTCGCAGGCATTGGGACATGTTCTTGCGCTGCCGTATCCAGAATCAATTGAAAATCTTTGTGCATCAGTCGCAGTGGAAACTGCGGACTGTAGTCGTTGGCCCCCACCCTCGCCAGCTTTCCCACATGGGCCGGAGCGATCACAGCTGTCTTCGCTAAGACTTCGAGCAACCGCTCGCGATCGAGACCAGCTTTCTCCCCCAAGACCACAGCCTCAGCGATCGCCTGCATGCCGACACCCAGCAGCGTGTTGACGACCAACTTCATGGTTGTTCCAGAGCCGGAACCGCCCAGAAGATGGGATTGTTTTGCAATCGCCTGGAATATTGGCTTGGCAGCGCGGAAGAGTTCCCGATTGCCTCCCACCAGCAGCGTCAGGGTGCCTTCCTCGGCGGCAGGAGTGCTGCCGGAGATGGCGACATCCATTACTTCGATGCCAACTCTGGCGCCGAGCTTGTGCAGTTCGTGTGAGCTGTCTGGAGAGATCGTGCTCATCTCGAGCACGACGGTTCCTGGCTGCGCTCCGGCAAAAATTCCCTGAGGGCCCGTATAAACGCTCTGAACTGCTTCATCGTTGGTCAGGCAGGAGAGAATCACATCGGCAGTCCGTGCCAGTTCAAGAATGTTCTTCGCAACGATGCCGCCTTGTGCAGCAAGGTCTTGTGCCTTAGCGACGTTGAGGTCGTATACGGTGAGTTGGTATCCATGGTCGAGCAGCCGTTTTGCGATCCGGCTTCCCATGTTACCCAGGCCAATAAATCCGAGTTTCACATGATCTGCTGTAAGACGTTTCATAGTGTCTCCGTTTCTCTCCGAAATGGTGGAGGCTGCGCCGATTCTCAACAGGGATAGCAGTTACCCTCCCGGAGATCACTCGTAGCAAATCCAGTACCAATTGCAAAGGGAGCGAAGTGAACATGCCGCAACCCCGTTCGGCCTGGTTGAAACGGAGGCCTGTCGAGATGCGGACACTTATGTCACCCTCACGACGCCTTCTTTGAGCTTCATAAGGCTCTCCCCAACCACCCCTTTGACTGATGCCACTGCAAATAGGCAGCTTGGTTACCTCGCGGTTAATTGGCAAACGGCGTGCTGATTGTCCAACTGCATCGGCGGAGACCCATTGATGTGGTCATGAACAAACTGGAGGAAATCGATGGTCGAACTAAAGCGATTGGTTTGCGGATTGTTACTGATTGGAGTCGCCGCCATTACGGGGCACTCGCAGGATACGGCCGGCGAATATGTCGCGCCTGAGCAAGCCACTCCCAGGGGCAAAGCTCCCAGGATGCAGGTTCAATTGCTCAACCCGGGAGAACAAACCAAGCAATATGCAGTCATCTTCTATCAGGGCGACGAAGCTTTTTCCGGATTGCTGGAGTTTGCGGAAAAGTATCACGTTACGAGTGCGCATTTCACCGCTATCGGAGCGGTGAATGGGGCAACATTGGGGTGGTTTGATCCCCAGCGCAAAATGTACAAGAAGATCCCCATCGACGGTCAGCACGAAGTGATCGGAATGAGCGGTGACATCGCGCTCTATAAAGGGAAACCGGTGGTCCATACGCACATGGTGGTGGGAGGTCCAGACGGAACAACGCGCGCCGGCCACGTTCTCAGCGCGTATGTATCTCCGACGCTGGAAGTGATGGTCACAGTCGACCCGGTGGCGATGCACAAGCGGTTTGATCCGGAAACAGATCTGACGTTGATTGATCCAACTGTGAAGTAGCAACACATTCTGACGGGCTGCAAAGCAAGACATGAAGGGACGAGGTTGAACAATCATGGCTGAAGTACGGGTGATTGCAAGATCCGTGGCGCGCAAAGGAAAGGAAGATCCACTCAGAGCTCTGCTGCGCGGCATGCTCACACCCACGCGCGCCGAACCGGGATGCAGATTTTATGAACTCTACGAGTCAGGCTCAATCGGGCGCTTCTATTTCTACGAAACATGGGAAAGCCAAGCTGCGCTCGATCAACACGTAGCAACCCCTTACTTCAAGCACTTGGAACAAAGTATCGGCGAATTGGTGGCGGAACCCTTTGAGGTAAATATCTTGACAAGGATTCTGCCCGGTGCCAGCCCGGTATGACTCGCAGTCAAGCGCCCGAATCCGAGGACGGTTAAGCGTGTCGAAATGCCGACGCTGTGTCAACCGCGGGACGCAGTTTCACAAAGGAGTTCCACACCTTCCCAGTTGACTCATGCCCATGAAAATACACGGCTAAGATGCCTGGTAGTTGACTGGAAAGCGGCATGCGGTTTGCGGTATGGACTGGGACAAGGCAGGCGACTTTGCGGGCTGGTTCCAGGAAAACTAGCAATCTCGGATGCCACCCGGCGGCTAAACGACATTTCTGACGGCCAACTGGCGGTCGACAGCATCTGACAAAACGGAAAGAAACTCTATGTGGATTGTTCGACTCGCGTTACGGCGGCCCTACACATTTGTTGTGGTCTCGATTCTCATCGTGATCATGGGTGGGCTCGCAATCGTTCGCACTCCAACGGACATCTTCCCAAACATCAGCATCCCGGTCATCAGCATTATCTGGAACTATAACGGTCTCGTCCCTGAGGACATGAGCGACCGGATTGTTAGCGTTACGGAGCGGGCGCTCACCACCACTGTTGATAACATCGAACACATCGAGTCACAGTCGCTTTATGGGATTGCCGTTGTCAAAGTCTTCCTGCAGCCGACCGCGAACATTCAACAGGGTATTGCTCAGATCACAGCTGTTTCTCAGACTCAGTTGAGGCAGTTACCTGCGGGAACGACCCCGCCGCTCATTATTGCCTACAGCGCATCAAGCGTGCCGGTTTTGCAGTTGGCCCTCTCGGGAAATGGCCTATCGGAGCAGCAACTTAACGACTACGGCTTGAATTTCATTCGAACCCAGCTCATCACCGTGCCGGGCGCATCTGTTCCCTATCCGTACGGCGGTAAGCAGCGCCAGGTGCAGGTGGATCTGAATACGGCCGCTCTACAGTCAAAAGGCCTGTCAGCGCTGGATTTGGTCAATGCAATCAGCGTACAGAATCTAATCCTGCCAACAGGAACGTCCAAGATCGGCCCCAAAGAATACGATGTTTCCATTCTGAATGCGGCACCGCAGACGATTGCCGACCTGAATCGAATACCCATTAAGACGATTGGCGGTACTACGATCTACGTCAAAGATGTCGCCTGGGTACGCGATGGTTTTCCTCCGCAAACCAATATTGTGCGTGTCAACGGGCAGCGCTCTGTCTTGCTGACGATCCAAAAGGCGGGAAATGCGTCAACGCTGAACGTAATCGCAGGCGTCAAGAGCCTTCTGCCGCAAATCAAGACAACGGTTCCACCCCAGCTGCAAATAAGCCCTCTCGCCGATCAGTCGATCTTTGTTCGCGGCGCCATCAGAGGAGTCGTAAGGGAGACGGTGATTGCCGCCTGCCTGACCGCTTTTATGATTCTGACCTTTCTGGGCAGCTGGCGAAGCACGTTGATCATCGCGACCTCAATCCCTCTGGCGATCCTGACCTCGATCATCCTCTTCAGCGCGCTGGGGGAAACCATCAACATCATGACGCTGGGCGGCCTGGCGCTGGCAGTTGGAATTCTGGTGGATGATGCCACGGTGGAGGTCGAGAACATAAACCGCAACCGGGCCGCCGAACCAGACAAGGACATGGACGAGGTCGTCCTCGACAGCGCGTCGCAGATCGCAACCCCTGCCTTCGTGTCCACGTTGTCGATCTGCATCGTGTTTGCTCCTATGTTCCTGCTGACTGGCGTCGCGCGCTATCTTTTTGTGCCGCTCGCCGAAGCAGTTGTATTTGCGATGCTCGCATCGTACTTTCTCTCGCGAACGATCGTCCCAACGATGGCCAAGTATCTTCTGCGGAACGATCCGATAAGAGACGAAGAAACCGCCACTGCAAGCCGTAATCCGCTGGTCCGAATGCAGCAGCGGTTTGAGGAGGCATTCGAAAGCTTTCGTCACAGATATCGCAGGCTGCTGGAAAGCTGTCTTCACCACCGCCGGGTTTCCCTGATTGCGTTCTTCGCAGCCTCCCTTGGCTCTCTGGCAATTCTGATTCCCTGGTTGGGCCGGGATTTTTTCCCCAGTGTAGATAGCGGAACCTTCAAGCTTCATCTGCGTGCTCCCACCGGAATGCGCATTGAGGAAACCGCTAACCTATGTGATTTGGTGGAGCGGTCGATTCGACAGCAAATTCCGTTAGACGAAGTCCAAAGCGACATCGACAACATAGGCTTGCCGTACAGCGGCATCAATCTCTCCTATAGCAATTCCGCTCCGGTCGGCACATCAGACGCCGATATCCTCGTGACCCTGTCCCCCAATCACCATCCGACGGGCAACTACATTCACCAGCTTCGGCAGGTACTGCCCAAGCAGTTCCCCGGAGCAACCTTCTACTTTCTGCCTGCTGACATGGTCGGCCAGATCCTGAATTTTGGACTACCAGCCCCGATCGATGTTCAAGTTGTCGGACAGGACCTCGAAGCCAACCGTCGCTACGCGGATGCGCTGCTCGCGAAAATGAGATACGTTCCCGGGACGGTTGATCTGCGGATTCAGCAACCCTTCGATGAGCCGTATCTTCGTCTCAGAGTCGAACGCACCAAGGCTGAACAACTGGGTTTCACCGCCCACGACATTGCACAAAATCTGCTGGTGTCACTGAGCGGTAGTTTTCAAACCTCACCCACGTTCTGGGTTGACCCGAAGAATCATGTGAGCTATCAGATCGCGACCCAGACGCCGGAATACCGCACGGACACATTGCAGGATCTGGAGAACATTCCCGTCACAGGAACAGACCCAAACGCTCCACTATCGCTGATGGCTAGTCTGGTATCGACCAAACGGGGAACGGGCATGGCAGTGGTTTCCCATTACAACGTAGCGCCGGTGATTGACATCTTTGGCGCTGTCGCTGGACGTGACCTCGGCGGCGTGTCCAGCGACATCAACAAAATCATTAGCGACACGCGCTCGCAATTACCGCGCGGTTCTCGAGTTGTTGTCCGTGGACAGGTCCAGACCATGCGATCGTCCTACGTTGGTCTTCTCAGTGGACTGGTGTTCTCGATCGTCCTCGTGTACCTGCTGATAGTAGTCAACTTTCAGTCCTGGCTGGACCCGTTCATCATGATTTCAGCCTTGCCTGCCGCACTTGCCGGGATTGCCTGGTTCCTTTTTATAACGCACACAACGCTGAGCGTACCGGCCCTCATGGGAGCCATCATGTGCATGGGGGTCGCGACCGCAAACAGCATCCTGGTGGTGAGCTTTGCTACAGAAAAAATGATGGAAGGAAGTGATTCCGTCACCGCCGCATTGGAAGCGGGCTTCACACGTTTTCGTCCGGTGCTGATGACCGCGCTGGCCATGATCATTGGCATGGTGCCCATGGCTCTTGGATTAGGCGACGGCGGGGAACAGAACGCTCCCCTCGGCCGGGCAGTGATAGGCGGACTGATTTTTGCGACGGTTTCAACGTTGCTATTTGTTCCGGCATTTTTCAGTGTCCTGCAGGGTTCACGCCGGCACCCGGCGCTAACGAAAAGCGAGGGCTAAGCCATGGCATTGGAGTTACCTATGTTGTCTCAAGCCGAAAATAGAACACCGACTGGAGGACAACCCCTCTCGTCGAAGGATCGGGGAGCACGGAGACGTTGGCGCAAAGCGGGGCTTGTGCTGGCGATTGCGTTTGCCGTTGTTGCCTCTGTCCTGGTTTGGGGAATCTGGTCACGTGTCAGGGCCGGCAGGACCGTACGCGCCGAGGCCGCTCAATCAGCCATAACACCGGTTTCGGTTATATCGCCAACACGAGCTGCTCCTGCGCAGGAGATCATCCTTCCCGGAAATGTACAACCGTTCAGCTCTTCACCGATCTATTCACGCACTAACGGGTATTTGAGGAAGTGGTATGTCGACATCGGAACGCGCGTCAAGCAAGGACAACTTCTCGCCGTGATCGATGCTCCGGAGGTCGACCAGCAGGTGGAGCAATCGATCAGCAATCTCAACACTGCGAAGGCGAACCTCGCACTCGCCGAGATCACGAAGAACCGCTACCAGGGGTTACTCAAGAGCAAGGCCGTTTCCCAGCAGGACGTTGACAATGCAGTGGGCACCTACAATGCCAATAAGTCGATCGTTGAAGCCGACCAAGCCAATGTCAAACAGCTTCAGGCGCTGCAATCTTTTGAAAAGATCTACGCTCCATTCGACGGTGTTGTGACGGCGCGTAACACCGATATCGGCGACCTCGTTAATTCCGGGAGCGCTGGCGGGGTGAAGACTGATCTCTTCCACATCGCTCAACCCGGAACGTTGCGGGTTTACGTAAACGTCCCCGAGGAATACTCGCAAGGGATCAAAGACGGCATGACCGCGGATATCACTCTCGCAGAGTTTCCAGGCCGTAAATTTCAAGGAAAGCTTGTGCGCACTGCCGACGCCATCAATATGACAACCCGTACGTTGCTGATCGAGATAGACGTGGCCAACCCTACCGGCACGCTGCTCACGGGCTCTTACGCAGAGGTCCACCTGGCGATCCCGACGCAGGGCAACAGCTTCGTGATTCCGGTCAATACTTTGATATTCCGCACGGAGGGTTTACGTGTCGGCATTGTGAAAGATGGGAAAGTCGAGCTCGCTGCTGTGACTCCTGGCCACGATTTCGGCAATACGATAGAGATTGTCGCCGGTCTCAAGGCGGACGACCAAGTCATCGTCAACCCGCCAGACTCCATTGTCACCGGACAGGAGGTCCAAATTGTTCAGGCCACGTTGCCGGGGGATGTCAAATGAAGTGGTCTCGAAAAATAGCTTCGGGCGAAAATGCCCGAAAATCGCTTTGGAAAGTCGGGCTGGTAGCAGCGGTGCTCCAGTTCACTGGATGCACAGTTGGACCTAAGTACCACCGTCCTCCGGTAGATACTCCTCCCGCCTATAAGGAGATAGGAACCTGGAAGACGGCCCAACCCAACGACCAGAAGCTGTCGGGTAAATGGTGGGAAATCTTTCAGGATGCCCAACTCAACGCGCTGGAGGAGCAGATCGATGTCTCCAACCAGAATCTCAAAGCAGCTTTCGCGCAGTACCAGCAGTCGCGGGCCGTACTGCGATACTACAGGGCGGATTATTATCCGACTGTGACCGCCAATCCGTCAGCCGGCCGGACGAGATACTCCAACAATCGCCCACCCCGCAGCGCGACCTTCAATGGTGTCACCTTTAACGATTTTGTCTTGCCGCTTGAACTGAACTACGAAGCCGATATCTGGGGTCGTGTTCGTAAGACTGTCGAGTCCTATCGCGCCCAGGCGCAAGCCAGTGCGGCTGATCTCGCGGGTGTCAATCTCAGCATGCATGCCAACCTGGCCTTTGACTACTTCGCAGCCCGCAGTCTGGATGCAGAAGAAAAGCTCCTGCAGGAGACAGTGGTCCAATATGAAAATGCATTGAAGTTGAATGAGGACCGCTATCAAGGAGGATTGGCTTCCGATGTGGAGGTTGAGCAAGCCAAAACCCAATTGGAAACAACCCGTGCTCAAGCTATCGACGTCGGCGTGGCGCGGGCACAGTTTGAGCATGCGGTTGCCGTGTTGATGGGCAAGCCTCCGGCGGAATTCACGCTTCCTCCGCTGCCGCTCACCGCCCCTCCACCGCCTATTCCAGCCGGGGTCCCTTCTGAATTGCTGGAACGCCGTCCCGACATCGCCGCTGCTGAACGCCAAATGGCATCCGCGAATGCTCAGATCGGGGTCGCCAAGGCAGGGTATTATCCCCTCGTGAATTTGACGGCTACCGGAGGACTAGAAAGCGGCAGCATTACGACACTGGTGCAAGGACCGAGTGCGTTATGGTCAGTGGGAGCATCGGCATTAGTGACGGTGTTTGACGTAGGACGCCGTCGCGCTGTCACCGATCAAGCGATACAAGGGTACGACTACGCCGTCGCGTCCTATCGTCAAACTGTGCTTGCAGCCTTTCAGCAGGTTGAAGATAACCTGGCTGCCTTGCGGATTCTAGAGCAGGAGGCCACCGTACAGAATGCCGCGGTGCAGGCGTCGCAAAGCTCACTTGACCTTTCGAATATTCGTTACGCGGGCGGAGTAACAAGCTATCTCGAGGTGACCGTTGCGCAAAACGCGGCGCTTGCAGATGAAGTGACAGCGGTAAATCTCTTGGGACGTCGCATGGCAAACACCGTGCTGCTGATTCAGGCCCTAGGCGGCGGCTGGGACCGTTCCGAGTTACCGCAAAGGCCGGAATGCTGCGGTAAATTGGTCAGCAACATATCTCCCAACTAACCAGATCCAGACGTAAAGCACGTCCGCAGGCTAAAGGGGTTGATTATGTGGTCCTGTCTGGCTGATCTCCTGCGCAGAGAAAGAGTTAACAAGGCGATGCACAACCGAACCTTCGCACTATCGTTGGTAGCGCCCCTCACACTTTGCACCCTTCTACTCTCAGCCGGGAAGGACCCTCTGCGAGCGCATGCCGCCTCCACCACGGCGCAGGGCCTCGCCGGCCAAATGCCCCCAGATTTCGACCAGGACGTTACCAGGGTTGTTGCTGACCTTGATCGAATTGAAGCTGACACGCTCCGGCAGATGGACAAAACCACGCTTGATCGCCAAGGACAGATCCACACACTGGGGAAGCTGATGCTGTTCGATAAGCATCTCTCCGTCAATCAGAACGAGGCGTGCAGCTTCTGCCACACACCGGAAACGGGATTCACTGGCCCGATTCAATCCTTGAATCTAAGCACGGTGTCGTATCCGGGATCGGTGAGGACCCGATTTAGTCAGCGAAAGCCGCAGAGTTACATGTACGCGACGTTCGCGCCGGTACTTCATTACAACCCACTGCAAGGCGACTTCGTGGGTGGAAATTTCTGGGACATGCGCGCCAGCGGCTACCGCTTGCAAAGTCCAAGCGCCGAACAAGCCCAAGGTCCCCCTACCAATCCGGTAGAAATGGGTCTGCCGGACCCGGCATGTCTCGCGTACCGGCTTTCGAAGGCTCCTTACCGAAAGCTATTTGAGACGGTCTGGGGATCCGACTTGTTTGCTATTCACTGGCCTTCAGATATCGACAAGGTTTGCGCAACGCCAGGTCCTCCGCCGAGTGACGATCCGTTCCCGGTCCATCTCAGTGCGGCAGATCGGCAGCGCGCCGACCGCATCTATGACGACTTCGGACTGGCGGCAGCCGCCTATGAAGCTTCGCCAGAGGTGAGTCCGTTCACGTCAAAATACGATTATGTGCAGGCAGGCAATGACCAGTTTACCCCGCAAGAAGCGAGGGGCTATGCGCTGTTCCGAGGTAAAGCGGGATGCAATCAGTGCCACCGCGATGGCGGACCTGGCGAGGAGCCGCTGTTTACCGACTTCACCGCCAGCAATCTCGGAATACCCAGGAATCCGGGGCTGGAGTATTACCGCGAAGATACGTCTGACAGCCGTGGCTATCGTGCTAATCCGTCTGGACAAGCCTTCATCGACACTGGTGTTGGAGGCTTTCTCCGCACGCTGCAAAGCGATAGCGGTCAATTGAACCCGGATTCGCAGTGGGTCGGGCTGGCCCCCAAATTCGACGCGAAGTTCCAGGTACCCACGTTGCGCAACGCTGACATGCGTCCGACACCTGACTTCGTGAAAGCCTACATGCACAATGGCTACTTCAAGAACCTCAAAGAGGTGGTGCATTTCTACAACACCCGCGACGTTCTGCCCAGGTGCAAGACAGAAGATCCCGGCGAAAAGGTGACGTGCTGGCCGGCGCCCGAAGACCCCGCCAATCTCAACAAGAAACAACTCGGCAATCTTAAGCTGACAGACCCGGAGGAGGAGGATCTCGTCGCATTCCTGAAAACCTTGACCGATGGCTACAAGGTTCCCGGCCCCGGAGCGACAAGGTAGGTAGCAATAACGAAGCAGTACGAAAAGCAATTCTTCGCGAACAGATGGTCTGTCGGCAAAACAGTATCCACGTGAACAGGAGACGTTGCCATTGAAAGACTTCGATAGCTTGTCCCAAAAGGAAATCCTTGCCCTTGCCATTTCGCTGGAGGAAGAGGACGAACGCATTTACTCCGATTTTGGCGAGAGCCTGAGGGAAAACTTTCCCGGCACCGCCCAAGTGTTGGAAGAGATGCGCCAGGAGGAGATCGGGCATCGTCGCCGGCTGATCGAGTTGTACAAACAGAAGTTCGGTGAGCACATTCCACTTATCCGCCGCCAGGATGTGCGCGGATTTGTGCAGCGCAAGCCGATCTGGCTGAACACACCACTTCTCCTGGAGCAGATCCGCGGCCAGGTCAGCGCCATGGAAGTGGAGACGCGGCGTTTCTATGAACAGGCCGCGGCCCGCGCCCAGGACGCCAGCATTCGGCAGTTGCTTGACGACTTGGCAGCAGAGGAGTCTACCCACGTCGAGCGCGCTGCTGAGCTGGAGAAAACCGAGCTCAGGCCGGAGGTTCGCGAAGAAGAGGACAAGGCTAAACGACGCCTCTTCGTCTTGCAGATCGTGCAGCCAGGACTGGCCGGATTGATGGACGGTTCGGTTTCGACGCTCGCACCCGTCTTCGCGGCGGCGTTTGCTACCAAGAACACCTGGGACGCCTTTGCGGTCGGCCTCGCCGCATCGCTCGGGGCTGGCATAAGCATGGGTTTTGCCGAGGCGTTGTCCGACGACGGCAGCCTCACTGGCCGAGGTACTCCCTGGATTCGCGGCCTCATCACCGGATCCATGACGGCGCTCGGTGGCATCGGCCACACGCTGCCGTATCTGATGCATAACTTTAACGCCGCGACTACGGTGGCGATCCTGGTTGTTCTTGTCGAGCTGGCAACCATCACTTGGGTGTGTCATCGCTTCATGGATACACCGCCGCTCTCAGCTGCCATGCAAGTGGCGTTGGGCGGTGCTCTGGTGTTCGCGACCGGGATACTAATCGGGAATTCGTAGCTGCAATTGACCGGCGACGAGCAAGTTTTCGCAGGTAGCGGAAGGGAGTATGGGAGATGAGGTATAGGAAACTGGGGAATACCGGGCTCATCGTTAGCGAGTTGGCACTTGGCACGATGCAGTTCGGCGGCAAGATGAACATGGGCAACCTCGGCCAGGAGGACACAACGCGGATGGTGAAGGTCGCCCTGGACAAGGGAATCAACTTCATCGACACGGCAGACGTATACAGCCTCGGGGAAAGCGAGACGCTCGTGGGTAATGCTCTGAAAGGCGTCAGGGACGAGATCGTTCTGGCCACCAAAGTCCGGCTCCCCATGAGCGAGAATTTCAACCGCAGCGGCGCAACCCGCGTGAACATCATGCGCGAAGTGGAGGGCAGTCTTCGACGATTGCAGACTGATTACATCGATCTGTACCAGGTGCATGGATGGGACAGCAACACGCCGCTCGAGGAGACACTGCGAACCCTGGACGATCTTGTGCGCCAGGGGAAGGTCCGCTACATCGGGTTCTCCAACTTCATGTCATGGCAGGCGGCCACCGCGGTTATGCTGCAGGAGCGCCTTGGATTGGAGAAATACGTGACGGCGCAGATGCACTATAGCCTCGTCGGTCGGGGTCTCGAATACGAGTTCCAGTCGTTCGCCGAGTACCACAACATCGGTATTTTGGCCTGGAGCCCGCTCGCCGGCGGGTTTCTCACGGGCAAGTATAGCCGCGCCAACCCTGCGCCTGCCGGCACACGGTTCGCGGAGGCAGGTTCGTTCGTGCCTTTCGACAAGGAGATGGGCTACCGCGTGGTGGACGCGCTGAAGGAGGTGGCCAGTCAGCGTGGCGAAAGCCCGGCATGTGTGGCGCTCTCGTGGGTGCTGGGACGGCCGGCCGTCTGCAGCGTGATCGTCGGTGCCCGTAAAACCGAGCAATTGGAGGATAACATCCGTGCCGTAGACCTTCAGCTCTCGGACGACGACGTTCGGCTCCTGGACGCGGCGTCGGATCCGGGCGTTCCGTATCCGAAGTGGATGGTCCTTCAGCTCGACACCGCGGAAGACCCTCGTTCGAAGGCCCTGTATCCCGAGCGCTACGCGGATGGCGGTCCCTGGAAGGACCTCCGCCGGACACGGTGGTCGGGCTGAGACCCATCAAACGGTGTCGGCGGACGTCGTTTGATGCGAAAGCGTGGCCCCCTTTGTTCTTGTGCAGAAGCCTGCTGTTGCCACGTCCCAGCAGGGACGCCTTGTCGGTTGCAATATGGCGCTTCGCAGATTAACCGTTCCCCGCCCCGCATCTCCAGGTAAGACGGATACCTGCGCGGGCGGGGCACTCAGGCGGGGCACTCACGGGGCACTCGGTTTGTTTGCCAAGCTGAAGCAACCGCGCTATGATACGCGGACTACGGTTTGCGCGATCGGGGTGAGCCACGCTCCTCCAGAAGCTCCTCAACATCGCGTAGTGAAAGAGAATAGCGAAGATACCACCGGACCGCACAGAGTATGAGGCCGGGTTCGGTCTGCCGCCATTTGAAGATCGCGGGTCGGGTTCCCATTTCGCAATTCTTTCACGTCACGAGCCTGCCGCCCTGAAAGTTGCAACACATCCCCGGCGATCTGCTCTGTGGTGCATTTGGTCGGGCAGGCCACTCCCTTTCCGAATCTCGAGCCTTAGAGCAGAACCAAAGTTGCTATAGGCCAAAGCTGGGAACCGGGATAAGTTAGGGCTGGCGATCTTCGCGGCAACGAAGGGATGGCGCAACCCTATTCGGATGATCTGCGGTGCAAGTTTCTGGAAGCCTATGAGGCGGGTGCTGGCAGCCTGCGGGAACTGGCTCGCCAGTTCCGCGTAAGCTTGTCGTACGGCAAGAAGATCCGGGGGCAACAGAAGCGCACCGGGCAAAAGGAGCGCCGGCGCAGTGGCAACATGGTCCCGCCAGCCGGGTCACGGAGGTGGCGAAAGAGCGTTTGCGGAGCTGGCTGCAGGAGCAACCGGACCTTACCGAGGCGGAGTTGCGCGAGCGCTTGCAAGCCAGCGGCGTCAGCGTCTGCAAGAGCCGGGTCGGACAAGTGCTGCGCGCGATGGGGCTGCGGCGTAAAAAAAATCTCTCCACGCGCAAGAACGCGACACTGCGGCGAACCACCAACGGCGTCAAGCGTTCAGCGAACAAATCCGTGCGATCCCGCCGGAACGCCTGATTTTCCTGGACGAAAGCGGCGTGACCACGCAGCTGACGCGGCTGTCATTCGATCTTGTGGAAGTTGACCCGGCGAGCGCGCCTACTTATCCAATTCTGTGGGAACACCACGCCGAACGAGAGCGGCGGTTGGTGTTCGAGGCGGATTACGAAGGTGTGCCACGCCCAGAGCCAAAAGCAAGAAAGAAAGACTGGGAAGAAGAAGAAAGAGGCAAAGACCGTCGCGGAAAAGGCTGCTGCTGTTTTGAAAACCGCCTCCCATTGCCACTTCAGTGAGAACTTCCGATTCAATAGCCAATCAACAGCCATGCAATTTACAACGCGGCGAACGATTGGCGGGCGGGCATGGAAGTCAATCAGGCTTGCATCGGTGGACCTAGAGAAGGCGCTTGTGCTCTGGGGCGACAGCTTGCTTGGGCTTCTGCTGCACTGGTATAAGGCAAACAAGGAGCACTCTGGCAGAGGGAGCATCGGAATAATTCCCCTCTAAAGGATCTGCCGGTGCTAGACGTAACACAACTCAGCAGCCGTCAATTGGCAGCGGCTGTGAAATTATTTGATGAGCTTGCCGCAAAGGACCTAGAACCCATCAACGAGGCGGATAAGGATTCCACACGCAAGGAATTGGATGAGCGATTCGCACGAGATGTGCTCGGCTTTCCTGAAGCGGTTACTGCCCCTGGGGGACCGCTCGAACTCTTGCGAACGAAGCTCGCATGTGAGCCGTCAATCAAAGGCGGGAAAAAAGGCACTCAGGCCGCGAAACAGAAAACCAATAAGATTAAGAGCGGCACAAAGCCACAACCTTCGTCAAAGGCAACTGTGACGAGCGAACCGCCGGAAGAACAAGAGGCGTTACAGCTTTCGTTTGACGAGCCTGCCGGAACTTGAATGCGTTGAATTAGATCGCCGAACGCTCGACTGTAGGGACTTTTGTAGGCGGTAAGTGTTTCTAGCCGTTTGTATCGGCTGGTACGCTCAGGCGAAAAGATCACTATTTATGCGGCCCTGCAAGTCGCAACAAACTGGTCTAAGTAGCCTCAGTAAGATTATGAGTCCCCTGCTCTAACCGCTGAGCTACAGGCCCAAATACTCGACAACCTGCACCATTACAGGAGTTCCTGAGTTGGTTCGACTCGCGCATCAACTAGCATTGGAGGCTCAGTGCTATGTCCGGCGCCGGTCACTTTTTCTTCTACGCTGTCAGTCTCGCACAGCCGTTCCCTGGCTGCCAACTGTTGCTCCGCGCGAGCTGAGCCCACCGACAGGTCATCTGAAACGTCTTGTGTACATCAATTGCCGAACCGTCCGCCGCACTTTTCGCAGAATCAGTATTACCGCCCTCATTTTTGCCGCCAGTCAGAACTCCCATTAGATTATCTTGGATGCCGAATCCATGAATCCTCCCGCCACCACGAAGCGCAGGGTCTTTGCGCGACTCTCGATTCCCGTCGGCAACGGCTTGCAGACTGCAGGAATTCTCGCCGCATTGCTTGCATTGAGGGCGTCCCGGTCGACACACTCCGTGGCAATGGCTGTCGTGGCCATGTTCCTGGCGTGGGTTCTTCTCTATTTCTCCTCGCACGCGATTGCGCACTGGCTTGTTGGGCGGCTCGTAGGCATTCGTTTCCTCTTCTATACAATTGGGGGAACAGGAAATCCCGAGGGCTGGCCGCCGGGACTGCGATGGATATTTGAGCATCTCCCCTTCTTAGGCGTGCAGACAGAAAAGTTCTCGATGCAAAACGCCAGCCCTAAAGCAAAAGCCCTTATGTGGTCTGCGGGTGTGACCTCTTCGGCGATCGTTCCAACCTTGGTCGCGTTGTGGGCCTGGCTTTACGGTGTTCCTTGGAGTAAGCCGTTTTTTCTGTTTGCTGTGTTCTGGACGTTGGGGACACTGGCAAGCAACTGGACAAGTCGCACCGGCGACTACTCCAAAGCGCGGCGCGCCCTCGGCCATGTCTGAACCCATGGCAGCCCAAATGACAATGACCTCGCTAATCGACTAACCGGAAACGCGAGTGGAAAGGACCAGCAAGCGATGAAGCTAATCTCAGTGAACGTTGGGCTCCCCCGAGAGGTGGTGTGGCACGGAAGAAACGTGACTACAGGTATCTTCAAGCAACCGGTCCAAGGCCGCGTTGCTTTGCGAAAGCTAAACTTGGATGGTGATCGTCAAGCCGACCTCAGCGTCCACGGAGGATATCACAAGGCCGTTTATTGCTGCCCGATCTCCCACTACGCCTACTGGAGGAGAGCGCTTCCTGGCCGCGAATTGCCACTCGGCATGTTTGGAGAAAACTTCACTATGGAGGGCTCGCTGGAAGCCTCGATCCATATTGGCGATCAGTTTTCCGTCGGTTCCGCGGAGGTGGTGGTGACGCAGCCTCGTCTCCCCTGCTACAAACTCGGCGTCAGATTTCAGGCTGACGACATGGTGAAGCAATTCCTCGCAAGCGGGCGAACGGGCTTCTACCTCGCCGTCACTCGTGAGGGAGAAGTCGGTGCTGGTGACGAGATCACCGTGATTGCTCGAGATCCAAATGCAGTCCCGGTTTCTGAAATCACGCGACTCTATATCGCGAAGCGATACAGCGATGACGACATGACTTTCGTACAGCGAGCCGTCCAGGTGGCGGCTTTGCCGGAAAGTTGGAAAGCATACTTCCGAGAGCGGCTTCAAAAGTCGAATGCCTGAATGCAGGACAAGGTTGAGCCATCCGACTCGGGCTGCTCGGTGGGCGACTAGACTAGCCGCGGAGCGCCAATGGCAGTCCAGACATAATTTGTGAGAAGCGGAAGACGAGATTCTGGGCGAATCGCGGGAAATATGTTAACCCCCTCGGTACAATTCGACCTTGGGCGCGGCATACCTTGCCATAGCAATCAAACACAGAAACCTGGAGCGAAGGGTTCGCCCATTACAAATGGCGTTTAGGCAATCCCACTTTGGAGGGGAGAACAATCAAACACCCAAGACTATACTCAGCGAGCGTCCTCAATGAGAGCTTGCCGTCTGTGACTGGCTACAGCCGGCAAGGAAGTCGCAACCAGTTGGGCACAGATGCAATCGTTCGGGTTGGTAACTTTTGGCAGGACGTGATCGGCCCTAAATGACATCAAGAAGAGTCCGACGAAAATCGTTCGAAAGACCGTTCGCGTTTACCCGCTGTTGGGATTGTTGGCATTGATTTCAGTTCTCGCCGGTTGCACCAAGCAGGTTCCAAGTGACGCAGACCAAGCCGTCCTCAAACGGTTTAACAACTTGCGCGGAATGCGCTACTGCGAAGTGTTCCTCATCGGCGGAACCATATTCCCTAAGGACCTTCAGGCGGCCTTTTACAACACGACCGACCTGAACAATGCGGCGAATCCCCGCGATACTTGTCCCGCGGACATGTGGGCCAAGGTGGATCCGGATTCCCTCAAGAAGCAGTACGACGTATGGGGCGTCTTCAAGAATGGTCCGCGGGGTAATAGCATGGGAACAGACGAGGTCTTCTGTGCGACCATCAGCGATCGGGTCTGGCCTCGTTTGATCGCCGCGCTTAACGCATGCGACTGTAGGAATCGTTGATTTTCGTTTTGGGGAGAGAGCTCCTGAATCTTGTCAAACAGGGCCTCTTCAGTTGCTGCGGAAGATGCGGAATGGGTCTTCTCCAAACCGTCTGGTGCCCAGGTAACATCCACCATACGAGCCACGGAACTCCGTAGGAGGGCACGGATTTCGTTGGTTTCTGGTCCGTAATGGATCAGGATCTTATTCAGCAAGGTGACATCTGCGGCAAGCTGCGTCACTTCGGCGTTCTGCGTATCGTAGAAGCCCTTGCCCGAAGCGATCAGCAGTCCGAGCAGCAGCGCTACGGTGGTCCCGACTAATCCCATCCCAAGCCTAACGACTTCTTTGGAATCGGAACTTCGATGATCGTCAGGCAAAAGAAAGTGGACGAAGATGCCCACTTTCGCTCCGCCAAACACGCACGTGAACACGATGACACTGATGGTGATGGAACTCATGTTCGAGTTCTGCGTCCTCCCGAGATCTGGTGCACTCGGCGCGTAGTCGTGTCACTGACGCGGCCATCAGAACGCTCTGAAGCCGCCACCACTCCGCGGCTACGGAGTCGGCACTACCTTGTAGTACACGCCATTCGCACCGTACGACGGCTGGAACCAGGTATTCCCGCACAAATAGTAAGTCCCGCCCGATACGCTGGGAGTGATGCAGCCGGACGGCAATGCCCCATAAACTGCGCCCATCTGATACGCAGTGTTAGCACTCGCAGCGGACATGTTCGCATTGGCGGCTGCAGCATTGGCGTTGGCGGCCGCCACATTCGCATTGGCAGCTGCAGCGTTGGCGGTGGATGCACCTGCTGTGTAGCCCTGAGCGTACGCGTTTTGAGAGGCAGCTGCACTTTGCGAGGCAGCCGCGGACGAGGCTATGGCTGCACCGGTAGCCATGCCGACCGCAGCGCCTACTGCGGCAGCGCCTGAGGTCGAAGCGCAGTTGTAACACCCGGCTCCGTAGTAACCCACAGTGGTGGGCGGATGATACGGATAGTACGGGGCGGGCGGATGGTACGCATAGGCCGTGTCAGGCGGATGGTAGGCAGTTGTTGCGCCGTAGGTGTCCGTATGAGTTGCCCCGTAGCCGGCCTCGCCTGAAGTGGTGCCGCCATAAGCGTTGGTGTGGCTCGTGCCTCCGTAGGCGGAGTGCGAAGTGCTGCCGCCATACTCGTTTGTGTGCGACGATCCCTCGCCATAGGTGTGCGACGTGCTGGTCCCGTAGGCGCTGCTGTGGCTTGTCGACCCGTAGCTGTGCGAGGTGCTGCCGCCGTAGCGATTCGCGTGCGAGTAAGCGGATGCGGTGTTGAACGAGAGCAGTGCGACTGCAAAGCTCATCAAGCTAACCGTGATCTTTTTCATGACGTGTCCTACCTCTTCATTGCTGTGCTTTGGGTGGCTTGGTCTTTGCCGGAGGCTTAGCGCCCGGCGGAGGCTGCGGATGGGGATGAGCAAACGGAATAGGCTTTGCCCCGGCAGCGTTCGCCGGTGTAAAGGCATCCGCCGGGACGGGGAGGTCGAGCTTCCAATCGGAGAGCAGGAGATTGTGGCGCAGTTGCGCCGGATCATCCAGATAAACCGCATGGATCAATCGCGGCACCTTGTCTTCAACTCCAATCCAGATCTCTATGAATACCCCATTATCGATGTAGGCCACCATGTCTGTCGTCGTATCGCCGACCACGTGGGATTGGCCGATGTAATAAGCCAGTTCCAGCCCAGGGGCCATATCTTTGTAAGGATCCGCAACAATCAAGTCGTCAAAAGGAAAGTAGGTTCCAGACAAGCGATAGGCCGCCTCCATGGCTGCGTCGATCGTGGGCGGAGCTTCGGCCACAGCGATCAGGTTCTCCGCCGGTGCGAAGGCAGTCATGGTCTTGCCGTTATAGTAGAACTCGGAGGCAGGACCATCGCCAGGCGTGATAACCCGCAGCTTATCGGGCCGCTGTAGGGTGACTTCAGACTTGTTTACGAAGACGAGCGGATGGCCCTGCCGGCTCGGGCTTTCATAGGTCTCCACTGCGATGAACGCCAGGGTGTGTGCGGCAGCCAGGCGGTCGCTCATGGCCTTCAACAGTTCAATTGCCTTCGGTTCAAGCGCAGGATGGGTATCGGTCGGGGCCGGTGTGGCGTGCGGTGCCGTCGTCTTCTGCGCGGCTTGCGGTTTGCTCTGCGCGTACACCATGCCCGTGGCGAGTAGGAACATGCCGAGCATACCCAGCCATGCCCATCGCGAAATCTTGTCTCGCATCATTGTGGACCTCCACAACCGGTAAGCGACAACGATCCTCACGGAATCATGCCACAGTCAAACATCTTGTTGGCAATGGGAGCGGCAATTTTGTTGATGAACGCCTGGCGCATTTGCGGGTCGCCTTTCAGCATCTGAATGACATTCTGCTCCTGCTGTGAGGGCGGGGTCTTTTGTGACTTCTTCTCCCAGAGTTGCTCGCAGGAAGAATTCTGATACTTCTGGATGATCTTGTTGGCGACCATGTCCATCATGGGGTACTGAGCGTTGGCAACGGTCACATACAGCAGCGTGAGCGCCAGAGCACACAGATAAGAACGTTTCATGTTGTATCTCCTCGTTAGAGTGGTGGGGACCTTCATGTCACCCATGAATTCCAGCACTACTGTATCACTAGCGTTGTCGCTGCTGAACGCCATTCTGGGCTCCGCAGCGCCAGAACCTCAATGGACTGGAGGAGTCGTACTGACCCCTCCAGCGGATTTTTCAGTTTTCTCCTTCGGCGCCGGAGCGGTCCGCGAATGTCCTTGCACTGGCTCTGGTCAACCACCCCGCCCGCCCTGGTCCAGTTGTCCGCCGCACTGGCTAGCATAGCCCAATTCCTGAAGCTGGT
Organism: uncultured Acidobacteriaceae bacterium; assembly: GCA_963794545.1. Classification (GTDB taxonomy): domain Bacteria; phylum Acidobacteriota; class Terriglobia; order Terriglobales; family Acidobacteriaceae; genus Bog-257. Next base: position 431,241 of record CAWCEH010000002.1, on the reverse strand, counting down.
TCCTCAGTCCACGAAAGCGACTGACAACAGAAGAATCCTCTTCATTCACGTCCTGATAGAGATGGTGCGCTGCCATAATGAGCAAATGCTTGCCGGAAATGTGATTTGTGCCAAACAGCAAAATTTGGTGGCAATTATCCAGTTCCGGCTGGTACCAACGAACGTTTGCAGCGGCACATTTGTATATGGGAACGCAGGCAGAAGGTTTCCGCGCTAGTGGGACCCGCTCACCAAGCGCGAGGAGACAGAGGGTAAAATGAATATATGCACAAGGTTCGCTGCGGCGCTGGCCGCAGTCCTCGTAACGACGACGCTGCCGGTAGTTGCCCAGAATATCTATATTGCTCCCTTCGCTTTTGAGAAAAGGGACGCTGCGAAAAACGTCGATCAGGCATGAAGCGGACGATGGCAAGGGCTTTCACGACGCCCAAGCAGCAGGCCAAGATCCCCTCCAGGTATCTATATTGTGCTGACCCAACGCAGAGTGTAACGATACCAACCTTCCCGATCATCTTTCTCTTGCCTGCTAAATATTTATTTCCCTCGCGCCTGCGAGGGATCGGGGGAGTTTGCCGTGTCCACGTCAACGTGCACTCCGGAGTTGGCTAGCATGACTGGCGAGTAGCAATTGCCGTCCGCCGCATAGGTTTGCCGGCAGGCCGTCGTCATGCCGGGACGCCTTGGGGATTGCGCAAATTGCCACGCGTCGGCGAACGGCACGCCGCTGCTCTTGGGAGTTGGCGGCGGCTTGGCAAAAACACAGCCCGGCGAAGGACCGCACTGATCGTTGCTGACAAAGAAATGTATCTCGCGGCCATCGTCATGATCACGAATGTCGTTGGCTGTCACCACAGAAACGGAAGCCGACTCGCTAAACGGAATGCCCGAACAGTAGACACCCGCACGATAGCCTGCGTGCACCACTCCATCCACCCAAGCATGAATGTAATCGCGCTGCTCAGGCAACATGCGGCCGCCTTGCTCCTGATCGAGAAAAAGGATCGCGCCCTTGGGGAAACCATCACGGGCGGCCGACTTCACGGCCGCTGTCGCGTCACTGCTCCCGACTTGGGCCGCATTCCCCGAAGCCTTGAGCTGCCGATATTCCCTACCGTTAAACAGCAGGAGAAATCCATAGCCCATCGCTTCAATAGTTTTGCGTTTGCCTCGCCAAGTATTGCTAGTGGCGCCGGGCGGATTGTTCAACCAATATCCCGTGAACACGAACGTCTGGCGCAGCGCCCTCATGTTGGCATCACCAGGATAATCATTACGATCCATTCCAAGATAAGTTTGCGCTGACGTCGGAAGGCAAATCGCGAGGCCGAGCACGAACACTGCGAGCCGAGTTGGGGGCCTCAATTTCACTCCTCGAATATCGCACACCTCCTAAGAGTCGCGCTAAGGGGACGCGATACACCGTGAATCTACGAGGTTCCGATCAAGATGCCGGTCGCAAATACCAACGCACCTCCGAACGCCACCTGAATTGCCGCCGATAGCGGTGGAGTGTCCATGAAGCGATTGCGAACCCAGGTGATGGTCGCCAACTCGAACAACACGACGATGATCGCAATCGTCGTGGCTAACCTGAAGTCGTGAATGAGATAGGGCAGCGTGTGGCCGATACCGCCGAGCGCAGTCATGGCGCCGCAGACCAGGCCGCGCAACCACGGCGTGCCGCGCCCCGTCAGGCTGCCATCGTCCGACAGCGCTTCGGCAAACCCCATGCTGATGCCGGCTCCCAGCGACGCTGCCAATCCGACGGCGAAAGCGTCCCAGGTATTCTTGGTGGCGAATGCGGCAGCGAAGACCGGAGCCAGCGTAGACACCGAGCCGTCCATCAAGCCGGCCAATCCCGGTTGCACGATCTGCAGCACGAAAAGCCGGCGCTGCGCTCTGGCCTCTTCTTCGCGAACTTCCGGCTTGAGCTCGGTTTTCTCCAACTGCTGCGCGCGTTCGACATGCGAGGCTTCTTCCGCGGCCAAGTCGTCAAGCAGTTGGCGAACGCTGGCATCGTCGGCGCGCGCGGCGGCCCGCTCGTAAAAGCGGCGGGTCTCCACTTCCATGGCGCCCACTTGGCGACGGATCTGTTCCAGACGCAGCGGCGTGTTCAGCCAGAGCGGCTTGCGCTGCACGAAGCCGCGAATGTCTTGCCGGCGGATGAGGGGAATGTGCTCGCCGAATTTCTGCCGGTAAAGCTCGATTAGGCGGCGGCGATGGCCGATCTCCTCCTGGCGCATTTCCTCAAACACCTGCGCCGTGCCGGGAAAGTTGTCCCGCAGATTTTCGCCATAATCGGAATAAATGCGTTCGTCCTCTTCCTCAAGCGAAATGGCCAGCGCCAGGATTTCCTTCTGCGACAAGCTGTTGAAGTCTCGCACGTGCTGTGTCACCCCCGCCCAAGATAGTAAATGAGCGATCGGTAAAGGCCGTCGCGTTTCAGTGGGGATAGTCGTGTCTCGCCAGTCCGGCTAATTCACGCCGACAGTGCTTTCGGCGGGCGGAACTAATGTGAAATCCTCTTTCGCCGGACAGATGCTGCGATAGGAGCAAAAGCGGCAATGCCGACCGGGTTTGGGTTCGAAGTTCCCGTCAGCAATATCGGCGGCGGCGGCGCTGACCCGGGCTGCTTCGCCGTCGAGTTGCTTCTGCGAGCGCCGCGACTCGATCGCGCTACAATTCGCGAGATTGACAATCACGAGTGAGTCGGCAACGAGCCCCATGCTCTTCGCCGCCAGAGCATAGATGGAAAGTTGCAGGCTCTCGTCGGCATCTTCCTGCGTCTTCGGCTTTCCGGTCTTGTAGTCAACAATGCTGACCCGGTCACCGTCGATGCGTTCCAAGCGGTCCATTCTTCCCTTCACCAGGGTCCCGCCGATATCGGCCCGGAAGAAGCGCTCGTTGTTGAGGATTTCTCCCGAGGGCCGGGCCAGGTTCGACCGTAGAAACTGCCGTAGCTGCTCGCAGCCATCCTTCTGGTAAAGGTCGCGTTGCGCATCCTCCTCGATCTTCGCCTTGCCGAACTCGTCGAGAAAACGCGCAATGACGGTCTCTTCATTCGGCGGGCTGCCGGCACGAACACCGTCAAAATAAGCCTTCAGGGCCAAGTGCATCGCCGAGCCAAATTGCATCATGGCCGCAGGTTCCTCGGGGATACACCAGTCGCGGCTGAGCTTGAATGCCAGCGGACAGCGTTCGTACTGCTCGATGGCGCTGGCGCTCAACTCGCCAAGGGGCGCATCGCATCGCGCGGGAAGTTGCACCCACTGCGAGATCAGCGGCTGTGGCTCAGCCGCGGCGTGCAGGGTCTCGATGACCGATGGCGGCAAGAGGCGACATTCGATTGCGCCCTTCAGCGTGGATGCTTGCAGGCTAACTAGCTCGCGCATGAATTTTGGCGGGACGGGATCTTTCCCCTTGCGCAACTCGCCGCAGACGTACAGGTTGTCCATGGCGCGCGTCATGGAAACATAGAAGAGCCGCCGCTGTTCCTCGGCATGAAGCGTCTTGGAGTCAGCTTCGGCCGCCGCTACCGCGCTGCGGAGCTCGACCGGGAATTCGATCAGCGTCTGCCGGTGCCCCGTCGGGAAGGAAGACGAAACCACACGCAAAACAAAGACGCAAGGAAACTCCAGCCCCTTCGCGGAATGGACCGTCATTAGCTGCACCGCGTCGTGCTGCAGTTCCTCACATGCCAAGTCTTTGGGTGCGAGAGCGGTAACTGGTTCGGCATCCTCGTCGTCGGTAAGTAAGCCGCCCGCCTCGCGAAATAACTTGAGATAGTCGAGGAACCCGCGCAGTGTCCCTTCGCCTCGGATCAGTTTGGGCTTTTCGTACCAGCGTCCGGCGAACTCCTGCAAGCACTGCCAGCCCGGGGACTCGGGCAGTTGAAACGCTCGCTGTGCAATCTTCATCGCGGCCATAAGGTCGCCCTGTACTTCTGCCACCTCGCGACGCGATTCCCGGACAAGGTCCATCACTTCCCTGCCGGGACCAGACGCCTCCAGCGCCGGCTCGGCCAAGGCGTTCTTGCCGGCAAGCGCCAATTCAGCGCGAAAGCGTTCAGGGTCTACTCGAAACTGTGCCAAGGCAGCAATCCGGAAGAGTGCGATGGGATCGGGCCCTTCCATGATGCGCAAAACTGCTACCGCATCGCGAACTTCGGGAGTCTCGAAGCGATCGGCGCCCCTGACAGCCGTTGGAATGCCGCGGCGCCGCAGTTCGGCCACGACCGCATCCCGATGGTTGTGAAGGTGGTAAAGGACAGCGAAGTCGCGAAGCGGCATCGCCGGCCGCTGCCGGCGCATGGCTTCAATTGTGTCCGCAACGAACCCGGCCTCCTGCTCGCAGCCAGTGTGCACCACGGCTTGTACGGCAGGCGCTCGTACCAGCTCAGGCTTTTCCTTCACGCGAAAACATTGGAGCGGCTCGCGCTTCCACTCTCCTTCTTGCAGCTTGACGACGGGATTACAGGATATTGCCTGATAAGCACAGTGCAGCACAGGCGGAGTAGAGCGACGGTTCTGCGACATGCTGACGCGCCGCACGCGATCCACGCCAAAGGTCGCCAGGAACTCCTCGAAGATTCCGCTGGTGGCACCGCGGAAGCGATAGATCGCCTGGTCAGGATCGCCGACGGCGAAGACGTTGGCTTCTTTCCCGGCCAACAAGCTTGTCACTTTGAGCTGTGCGATATTGGAGTCCTGGAATTCGTCAATCAGGATAAAACGCGCTCGCCTCTGCGCACGCTCCAGCAGAGAACGGCGGCGGCCCAGCAATTCCACGGCGCGGGTCAGGATGTGTCCGAAGGTACCGAGTCCTTCTCTTTTGAGCAGGTCCTCAGTGAAGCGGAAGACCCGCGCCAGCTCACGGCACCGGGCCAGCACCTGCTCTTCGTCCATTGCTGCGGCATCTTTCGATTTGCCCATGCGCGGCAGTGGAAGCTCTTTGCGCTCCAGCCGGGCAACATAGTTGTCATAGTCGTCGGGCGTGCGCAACTCATCGTGGCAGCGGCGAACAAACTTCAGCAGCTCGTCGAGGAAAGTGCCAGGATCGGAGGCCTTAATGTAGTGCTCCAGTTTCAGATCGGCGATGCGCTGCCGCAACAGAATGAGCAGATCGGTGTCGTCAATCAATCCGAAGCTGATACCCGAAGCGTGCAGCAAACCGTAACAGTAAGCGTGGAACGTGTTGGGCTGGAGCCCGCCGGCCATCAGCTTTTTCGCAGCACGCTGGCGGTCGAGCAGAGGATACAAAATGCCACCAACCCGAGCGATCAACTCAGCCGCTGCGTTGCGCGTGTAGGTGACAGCAAGAATCTCGTCGGGCCTGGCCGATTCGCTGTCGATGAGGTAAGCGATACGGCGTGCCAGCACGGTGGTTTTGCCGGTGCCAGCGCCCGCCACCACCAGCATCGGTCCATGAACATGCTCGATGGCCCGGCGTTGCTCATCCGTAGGTTCGAAATCGAAAGGTAGATAGCTCTGCACCGCACTCCCATGTGTATGCGAAGAAAAAGCGAACGTGCTATTATGCTCGGTAGCCGGGCAGATGGCAAGAAGAATCACGAGATTGCCAGGCCCATCACTCTGGAGCAACGAGCGGCCATGACGAAACGATTTACCCTTGCCGTGTTGTTTCTCTCGCATGCCGTTTTCGCTGCCAGCGGATTCGCCCAATCCAAGCCCGCTCCCACCAACGCTGTTGCCGAACCGCTCACGCCGGTCGCGTGGTTGGTCGGAGGAACCTGGGTCTCAGATGTGAAGGATCCGTCCGACGGAACCGTGACCCATGTCGAGAACCACATCCGCTGGGCGCCGAACCGCACCGGCCATCGAGTTCAATACGGACTTCGACGGCAAGCCGCATTACTACGGTTTCTATGCCTATAATCCCGTCGCCAAGACAATCTCCTTTTACTACACGAATTCTGAGGGCGAGATGGCCATTGGCACGGCGACTCCTGATCCCGATGGCAACACGCTCCACCAGGATTTCGACCTTCTGCATACCGATGGCAAGACCGGGCGCATCCGCTCCACCCTCATGCGCGACGGAAACGATGCCTATTGGTTCACCGTCTTCATGCAGAAGGATGGAGAGTGGGCACAGGTATTCAAGATTCGGTACGAACGGAAGTGAGCCGATCTCAGCGCGGTATCTATCGCTAATAAGATGTCCCATTTGACAGCGTATAATCGTCATTTGCGCACTTCATTCTCATCACCACAGGAAATCACGTGAGTCATCAGCATTCGCATATGCCCGGCCAGCCACAGGCTGGGCCGCAGCCGCTTCCCGGAGTCAACAGCATCATCGCCGTGGGCTCTGGCAAGGGTGGCGTTGGCAAAACCACTCTGGCGGTAAATCTGGCCATCGCGCTAGCGCGCCTGGGCCACAAGGTCGGGCTGCTCGATGCCGATGTGTACGGTCCTAACGTTCCGCTGATGCTGGGCACCACGATGGCCCCAAGCGTCATCGGCGAAGACCGTATTCTGCCGCCGGAGCGTTACGGCCTGAAGGTGATGTCGGTCGGATTCCTCAGCCCGGGCGACAAGCCGCTGGTGTGGCGCGGTCCCATGCTGCACTCCATCGTCAAGCAGTTTCTCGGCCAGGTGGAGTGGGGACAACTCGACTATCTCGTCGTCGATCTGCCGCCGGGCACGGGCGATGTCGTGATCTCGCTGGTGCAGACCGTGCCGCTGACGGGCGCGGTCGTAGTCACCACGCCGAGCGACGTTTCGTTGCAGGACGCGCGCAAGGCCATCGAGATGTTCAAGCAGGTGAAGGTGGACATCCTCGGCATCGTCGAGAACATGAGCTACTTCGTGTGCCCGCATTGCCAGCACGAGATTGACATCTTCTCCAAAGGCGGCGGCGCGCGCACCGCGCAACAGTTCGATGTGCCGTTTCTCGGCGGCATCGAACTCGATCCCGACATCCGCAAGGGCGGCGACAGTGGCCAGCCGATCGTGCTCGAGGGCGACCAGTCACCGCACGCCAAGTCGCTGTTCGCGTTCACCCAGCGCGTGATCGAGCGCACTAAAGAATTGCAAGAAGCCGACAGCGGTAGCGTGATTGAGATTCAGTAACTGGGGACTGCGAAAGATTGGGGGCGCCCCGCAGGAATTGCTTAAAACACTGTTGCCACCTGAACACCTCTGCTGAGCGCTGCGTTCGTCAACTCACCACAGTCAATTTCGTTCTATTCGCTGCTGTATACGAAGGCAAACTTCGTAAGCCCGACATCGTGGCCTTCGTCCTTGCCGACGTATCCGGTAATCATTGCAGCGTCACCGGAATTCGCGTGCGCCAGTGCCAGAGCGCAGCTCTACGTCTCAGCCTTCCTGGGAATCCGGAATGGGGTTTCCAGCATGGGTCGTCCCATCCGTTCGGACTCTTCGGGCGTCACCCCAGCCATTTGCATCCGGCGATTCTGGATCTGCTCTTCTTCCGCCGCGCGCGCCAGCGTCCGCAGGATGAATTTGAACCCCGTAATCGGGGACAAGAGCAGATCGTCAAGGAAGAGCATCGCGTCCTTCACCCCGCACTGCTGGGCTCAAGTTTCAGCCGGATGTTGACGAAGTTATGAGGCGGCCACGGGCCTATGTACTTGAAGTTCAGCCGGTCACCGAACTTCTTGGCGATGCGGTTGACGGCTGCGTCAAACTCAGCTTCGCGTTCGCGCTCGATCAGAAACGTCGCGTTCATGATCATTTTGTCGCCAATCGGTTTATTGCCGCGCGAGGCCACGCAGATGGCGCGCAGTCCCTCGTAGATCTCGCGCCGGTAATCTCCTGAGCGCTCGGTCAGCGCCTTTTCGATCATGCGGCCCAGTTGCATTCGCGCGAAATAGGTCGATTGCAGAGGCTTGCGCGTGATCTCCTGATGGAAGCGGTGGATCTCCTCGGGTTTTCATCACGGTTTCGATGACATGTTCGTGCGACAAGGCGTTCTCGCGAGTGGGATCGAAGATGAACACGCCGGTGCGGCTCACTACGGCGGAGATGTCGCCATGCGTGACCGCATATACCATTTCGCCTGCTTCCCAATGCCCATCTTGCCAAACGTGACCGGTTCCTTCGACGGGATAATCCCGTACACGTAACGGCCTTCCTGCCGAACGTCAGAAATGGGAATCGGTCCCGGCACGAAATGAATTCTTGGCTCAGGACTAGGGGTTGGCGGTTGCTACCGTGGGCTCAACTACCGCCTGCCTTGCGACTTTCTTCTTTACCAGTTTCGCGGCTTTCGCGGGGGCCCGTGTCTTACCCGGCCGCTTTCCGTTCTTCATGAACATCCCTCAACAGTTCTGTAATTGTCTGCAACAACTCCTTGATGTCAATCGGCTTGAACAAGACTGAAATTCCGCTTTCGTCCGCGCGAAGATTCGCATCCTGGGTGGCATACCCGGTCAACAATACCGCCGGCATGTGCGGGTCCTTCTGGCGGGCAAACTCGATAACATCGAATCCGTTTTCCTGCCTCTCCAGGGAAAGATCGCATAACAAAAGATCGATCTTTCGCTCCAGCAGCATCGTCCGCGCTTCATCCGCCGATATTGCCGCGCTCACTTCGTAACCTTGTTGTTGCAGGATGAGCCGGTAAGTCAACAGGACGTGGGGCTCATCGTCTACCACCAGGATGTGACATTTCCGATTCATCAAGACAGCCAGAACTTTCTACCGTACAGCGGGCAGTGCAATGCTGAACACAGTTCCCTTTCCCAGCTTGCTGCGGACTCGCAGCTTCCCCCCATGGTTCTCAATGATTCCCTTCACGATCCACAGCCCCAGACCTGTACCGCGCTCGCCCTTGGTGGTGACAAAGGGCTCGAACATGGTTTGCATCATGTGCTCCGCGATGCCGCTGCCGCTGTCCGCCATCACGATCTGGATCATCTCCTTCACTTCATCCTTGCGAAAAACACTAGTCCGGATTCGCAGCACCCCCCCCTCGCTCATGCTGTCCTTGGCATTCACCACCAGGTTGGAGAGCACCTGCCGAATCTGATCGGCGGATCCAAGGGCAAACGGAATGTGGCCTAACTCCTTCTCCACACGAACCCCGGCGCGTTCAAGCTGACGCGCGAACAGCAGCAACGTGTCTTCAACGGCTCCGTTCACGTCGACATTGCCCACCTGTTCGGTACTGCGATAAAGACCTAGCATCTGGCGTACGATGCGGGCCACGCGCTCGGTCTCGGTTTTCAGAATTTCGTAAATCGCTCCGGCCTCCGGCTTCACTTGGTCCGTGAGCAGGAAGATGCAGTTCTTGATCGCTTCCAGAGGGTTATTCACCTCATGCGCAATGGTCCCCGCCAGCCGGCCGGCGGCGGCAAACTTCTCCATCTCCAGCATGCGCCGCTCCAGCCTCAACTGCTCCAGACGGCGCACCGAAGTCAAATCGCGCAACACCGTCACCGTGTACGCAACCAGACCCCGTTCATCGTAGATCTTGCCGGAGCGCGCATCGTATTCCACCTCCTGGTGCGTCCCGGCATGACCCAGCCGAATGGGAGCGCTCTCACGGTCGGAGAAGGAATACGTGAACTTTGTAATGTAAGCGTCCAACTTGGACTGGTTGCGTACATGCAACCCCGAGCGGCCCTTCTCGGAGCCGAGCAGGTCTTGCGCCAGCGGATCTATCAATACCACCTTGGCGTCGCGGTCGCACACCACAATTGGATCGCCCACATTCTCGATGATCAGGTTCAGGCGGTCGCGGTCCTGCCGTACTACCTCTTCGGCCTGACGCAGGCGATCATAGTTGGCGCGCAGTTCGTCATCGGCGCGGCGCAAATCGGTTACGTCGCGCAGCACCGTCACCATGCCGGTATGCCGCCCATCCGGACCGTAACTGGGAGCCGACACCGCCTCAAACAAAACTTCCTCCCCTTCAATCGCGTCCACCAGCGTCATGTCGTGTGAGGAATCGCTGCTCGAAACCACCATGGACGATAGGGCCGCGGAGAACAGCAGATTGTTTAACTCCACCGCTCGAATCCGGCCAGCGCTCACCTCCTCGGGAACTTTGAAGAAACGCTCGGCGGCCTTGTTCTGGGTGATCACGCGGTGCTGAGGATCGGTAAGAATGACCGGATCGGTCATGCTTTCCATGACCGTCTGCATCTGGGCAATGACGGTTTCCATCTCCGTCATGCGGTTGTAGTAATGCTCGACTTTGTATAGCCGCGAGAGATAGCGGTTGGCCAGGTCGATGAGAACGCGGAGTTCGCCGATATCCACCGCGCTTGCAGAGCGGTCTACTTCCGTCACCACCATGGCCGCATAGGCACGCATGTCGCAAATCCCGCAGACTTGTTCCTGCAGTTGCAGCCGCCTTCGCGAGTGGAAATTTTCTGAGGCGAGGCAGTCTCCACGACGGGCACGTTCCGCTTCCCAGCAAGCCGTCCTGTTGCTGTACACGAGGGGATGGTAGTAGAGGTCGTAGCCGCGCTTACTCCTGCTCCGCACCAGTTTTGGCTCGAAGCGATGTAACACACGAACTAGCTTATTTTCCGTAGCATAAAGCGAACCGTGAAACTGCTGGATAAAGGATTTGGGACAGTTCAGCGAAGCTACGGGAATGATTTTGGAGGTCTCGAAGTTGACCCGCGCCACCAGAGCGCGAGGGTGGCCCAGGGCGACGATCTCTTCCAGCAGGACTGGAAAAATCTCTTCGCTGCGCTCGGCTGCCAGCAGGTGAAGGGCGGGACGGCGCTTCGTCATAGGTTCGGGAGTCTCTGAGCGCATCCGCATCTGGGGCGAAGCCATCGATACAACTCCTGGATGTCACTTCCCTAGCGGGCGGCTGGGCGACGCGTGCGAATCGGACGGCGCGTGGTTTCCACCATCGTAACTTCCTCTTCCTCGGCCGGCCCAAACTGGGGACGGGAAACCAGTCCGGTCAGACCCACCGCATCGGCGTACTTCAAGTACGTGTCGATGGAGGCTACGACGATGCGCGCCTCTACCGTGATGAGATCGATGCCGACCAGCGAAATGCGGACCCAGGCGTCGATTACTATGCCTTTGTCCAAGACCCGATCCAGTACGTCGATCAGACTCGAACCGCCTGAAAGCCGTTCGACTGCCGTGCCAGAATCCTCCTGCTGTGCTTCTTACCTTGCGCTGCTTAAGCTTTCTTTTTTGCGACCTTCTTCGCTGCTCGTCGTTCCGCCGGAATCCTGGGACCCTCAACTCTGTTCCTGGCCCAGGTCTCGGTAGCGTGCGTGTGGCCGACAGTCCCGCTGGATGCGCGAGATTGGGATCGAACTTCCACCAGTTCAGCCCGATCTGTTCCGCTTTATCCACCGAGCATACCAACAGACGGATTGGGATGGTCAACAGTTCCACGTTTGCCAGCGAGATCCGAACGTCGCCTGCAATGACGAGACCCTTTCCAACACCCGGTCGAGGATGTCGAGCAAATTGGCTGTTCCTGATACGGTAGGTACACGTTCCATGCTTTGATCTTTAGATAGAGAGCACGGGCCGCCGAAGCCGGTCCCCCGCCGCTCTTCGACGCAAGGGCTGTATCCTAGCGGACACGAAACGCAGTGTCAATTTCACCAGGACGCGAAACACGACAGTCGCTTCAAACCCTAAAGCTGCCCACGTTCTCGTCCCAAGCCGGTACTCTCCTGAGGGGTTAGATGCAGAAGGGTTGCCTGGCTGGAGAAAATCAATGCCGCGAATCGGAAGCTTTTGGCGCACGGCTGACCGGTCTTTCCGGCGGACGATTACCTCGCCTATGACCCCAGCGCGACACTGAAGTTGCGGTCCTCGTTGAGCAGGGGGGCCGATCGCACCAGCCGAAAGCGCACGTTATTGCCGCACTCGGAACAACTGGGAAAGCTTCCGCCATGCAGCAGGGTGACGTCATGATAGAGCCGATGGCGGTAATGCAGTACTTGGTATACGCCCGATTCCGGAACGTGATCGGCCGGTTGAAACACTTCGTCCGCCATATTTCCCCCGTCTGCATTTGAATATGGAAGAAGACGTTTAATAACAGCTATAGCAGACGATTCGACGCAAACTCACTCCAGAAGGTTGCCCAGCGAACCCAAATCCAGGTTCAGGTCCTCGGGTTTCAAGCCAAACTGCTGGCCGAGATCCTTGATCTTTTCCTCGAGCTTCATCAGTGCCGTTCCATCTCTTCAATCTGTTGGTCCGTGAGGGAGCCGCCCTCCCTGCGGTGGATGGCCTGACGTTCCAGCAATCGGCGCAGCAATTCGATAAGCCCCAGCACCAACCTCGCCAAACCTTGCTCTATCGTCTCCGGCGAGCAGTCGATGCGCTCCAAGTGGTGGCTCCGCGACCCCTTGCAATTGCCGCCTCAATTGAGACACAGCCTCTTCCACATCTCTGGGCGTTAACGGCTTTGGGCTATCCATGTTCCCCTCGCGGAGTAATGAACTCGGCTGGCGGCCAAGGCCCGCTCAAGCGTAGTCGAACTCCCTCTGATTGTCCGGCGCTTCTTAATGACGCAACAAATCGGTCGCGGCTCTCACGCGGTACTAGCGCGAACCAGCGATGGCTCTTACGCTCCTGTCTCGCCCTCCACTCGCGCACGGAGTCGGCAGTAACGCTTTTCAGTTTGCTGTCGATTGCCGAAATCCGTCCTTGCGCCTGCGAGCGTCGCTTGAGATATTCACGACCGCTCACTGGCGTCGCCCAGTCAGTCTGCTCGTCTGCAGCCCAGCTTCCTACCACCTCGTATTGCACTGCATCGCCGATCCGCTCCAGGGCGGCCCGATACAGTTCTTGCTCGGCGGCAAGATGCTGCTCCATACCTTCTTCGTTTTCCACGAGCGTGGGAAAGCGAAACGGAATCGGAGTAGCCACCGCCAGGATCTCGCGCAGCACCTGGTGAAATTGCAGCGCCGCCTTTTTCAGCGATTCCGCGGTGCCCAGACATTCTTCCGAGTCGGCGATCTCGCTCCAGTAGACCTGCACTCCCAGCATCGCACGAGACTGGACCGCGCCGTCGCACATTCCCGCGGCGACTTTCACGGCCTGGTTTGGCTGGGTGACGCAGTAAAGCAAGCAAGGCATTCAGCGGCTCATGATACCCGATGTGAAGAGGAATGGGGCAGCCCGTTGCCTTCGCGATCGATGTTACGCAGCGCTGTTTCGACTGATGTCAGGACAACATTCAATCCTACATACACCAGGTCGACTCCGGCTAAAGAGATCACGAGGCTACCGTGAATCACTACGCCCGAGTTTAGGACGTGCTCGAGGATATCGAGCAGTGAAATCTCGCTGTCGCTGTCCGTCGCCAGTAAAGAGGCCGAGGATGCCGCAAGCGGCTCAGCGGACATGGTCCCCCAAAATTAGTAAGGGGGCCACGGCCCACTCCAGTCAATGCGACGGCTACTGTGCCATTCGGTGGCAAATGTTTTCAAAGTCTCTTCCAGCCTCTCGCGATCTTTTCTGCGAATTAGAAACGGGCCACCGCTCACTCTCGCACGAGGGTCGTCACCGCCGCAACTGGCCGGAAATTAAGCGAGGCGGCGCGTTATCCGGACTGGGTATCACACGCGTTCATAGGACTCAAGATCGCCACGGAGGCTCGGAGATCACGAAAAAAATCGGTAGAAAACCAGCGCGCCAGTACGTCGTCGCCTCAGGTCATCAGGTACTGCATCGCTTCCTCTCTGGTTGCGAACGTCGGGATCTGGCGGGCGGAGAAGCTGCGGATAGAGTCGTAGAACACTTTGGGAAGGTTCTCGGTTAGGACCCACGCCGACCGTTTCAAGTGAGGACGATCGAATACTGCCGCAATCTTTATGTGCTCGACCGCTTCGCGGCTGAATTGCGCGCCGGTAAAGTCGCCCAGCAACAGCACGGATCCGAGCGGCTCGCGGGTGACGAACTCAGGCAACAGGTCGGCAATCGTGGCCACCTCATCCGCCGTGCAATTGCTGCAATCCACTAGTAGGATGCGTTGGTCCCGATACGTAATGAACCGAATGCGATTCAATGCCACTCCTGTTCAGTAGTTCGATGGAGCGCCGTCTGTGGAATCTCTAAATCCTAAGTTTGCGCAGTTTACTTCAGAACGTCCGGCGACTCAAGCAGCCTGCCTCAGCATGTGAATCCCTACCCCGTTTCGTGGTAGTTTGGAACCATGATCCATGAGATCTTCCCGGTCGGCCCGCTGCAATGCAATTGCTCAGTGATCGGCGATGAGCAGACGAAAGAAGCCATGGTCATCGATCCCGGCGATGACATTGAAGATGTCATGGCGGTCGTGCAGCGCCACGGGCTGACGGTGAAGCAAATCGTTGTCACCCACGCGCACATTGATCATGTGGGTGGAGCGATGAAGCTGAAGCGCCTGACCGGCGCGCCGATTCTGCTGAACCAAAACGACAATGCCCTACTGAAGATGTTACCCGTGCAGGCCACATGGATCGGTATGTGCCCTCCGGAAAAAGTCGTGATCGACGCCAGCCTCAGCACGGGCGACCAAGTCCGCGCGGGTGGGCTGGTTGCGGAAGTTCTGCACACGCCGGGTCACACCGAGGGCAGCATCTGTCTGTACTTCGCACCAGAAAAGAAGCTGATCGCGGGAGATACGCTGTTCGCAGGATCGATTGGACGCACCGACTTGCCGGGTGGATCCTACGAAAAGATCATGCAGTCGCTGCGCGGCCCCGTGCTGGCGCTGCCGGACGAGACTATCGTCGTGCCCGGACACGGTCCGCTCACCACCATCGGCGAAGAGCGCGCCACTAACCCGTTCCTGGTGCGCTAACGCTCGCCGATCGCGCCATCACAATCGACATCTCCTTCGCGGCTTCCGTCATTTCCAGCTCCTTAAATATCCTTCCCACAATCATGCTCTGCGGAATCACCAGCACAAGAAGATAGGAGAGGATGGTTCCACCAATCACACCCACCGAACCGATGTGCCGCACCAGCGCAATGGACAATGCAATATTCACAACTGCCGCCGTGATCGACAGTAGGGCCTGTTCCCGCGTGCGGTTCAACGCTGCCAGCAAACAAGACTCGACGCTCATGAAGCCGCTGATCAGGGCCCACACTCCCATCGCCAGAAGGAGGGAAAATGTTGGCACCGCCGCTGCCCCTGCCCACACTCGAATTAACATGCGACCAAACACGATCAGCCCACCAACGCAAAACAGATTCAGAGCAACCGTGCCTTTCATGGTCAGGGAAAAGGTACGCCGTATCCAGCCGTAGTCACGCTTGGTGTACGCCTCCGCATAGGCAGGCCACAACGCCGGAAAGATAAGCGACTGCAGTACCGCCGCGAGTCCCACCAGTCGCCAGGTTACGCTGTAGGGCGTGACCTCCGCCGCGCCAAGATAATGACTGACGACAATGTTGTCGGAGCTGAACACGACCACCGCAGCCACCTGGATGAAGAAAAATGAAGAGCCGGACCTGAACAGCTCCCGGCTGGTCGAACGGTCGATGAGCACCGGCCGGGGCAGAAGCCACGGCTTGCGCCCGGTGACCACATAAATAAGATTGACCAGGCTGGCGAAGGTCAGGCAGCCTACCGACATTACAAACAGCACCGACATCGAGACGTGCAACCCGATACCCACGGCAAGCCCGATCACGCTAGCCGACGCGCCCGCGCAGACGGCGTAGTTGTTGCGATGCAGTTCCTGGTAGCCGGCGAGAAGTTTCGCCCCCAAGTTGCACGGCAGGCCAATCAACATCAGCGCCACAGCCACTACCACCGTGTCTCGAACCTCCGCTGTCTGCACGTTCGCGCTCACGTTGAATAGGTTCATCCAGTTCACGCGAGAGCAGACGATGGCAAACGCAGCGCCGGCAATCGCCGCGACGCTCGCGGTGATCAGCAGCGCATTGGTGAAGTAGCGTGTTGCGGAAGCTTTGTCGTCGAGCGCATAGGCACGCGAGATGTTGTTGGTCAGCGTATTGGCGATGCCGAGATCCAGCAGACTGACCCAGACCACGGTCGTGGTGATGGTAGCCCACACGCCATATCGTTCGGCCCCCAGATAGCGCACGGCGAGCGGCAAGGACACCAGCGTGATTCCAGCCGACAGTAATCTTGCAAAGGCACCAGAAGACACCGCCTTCACGATTCGGCTATAACGGGATGTCGACAAGAACGTTGGGAACATCGCTCGCATCCCTTCAAGGCAGGCTCGCAGGTCTGCTGCTCCCAACCTCGGGAAATTTCGCCGTTTTCTTGAGAGCATCTGCCGCGGTTGGATCGACTATCGGCCGCAAATCGTCGTTATGTGGAGGCGCCATGTTGGTCTGAACGCAGGCCAACGAACGTGGATCGCTCCGCCGCATCTCGCGCGCGGCAGCGACCACCCGGTCCACTGGCACAGCCTTTATGCAATGCGGCTCAGAGGAGAGGCACTCGGTTTTGCACGCCTCTACTCCTGCCGCCGGTTGCAGAACGCGAACTCGATCGCAATAGGGCGCAAAGCGGATAGGACTATTGGCATGGTTCCGGTCGCCGCCACTTGGATGTCGAGAAACCACGAGCACCTTGCAGTTCATTGCACCGGCCAGATGCGCACTTCCGCTGTCGTTTCCGATGAAGAGAGCACAGCGCTCCAGCACGGCACATACCTTACGGAGCGGCGCACCGCACACGATAACGGCTCCGCAGGGTAACAGGTCTGCAAGTTTGCCGGCTTCTTCCCGTTCGTCATGCGAGCAAATGATCACCGGCTGCACGCCTCTCTCTTTCCCCATTCGCGTCAGGCTTTCCGCATAGTTCTCTAGCGGCCATCGGCGACCGGGGCTACGGCCACCAATACCGACCGCGATAACCGTGGTCGAGACGGGTACTGTGGCCAACAACCTCGACGCAAACTCACGGTCCCGGTGGGTGAGACGAATCTCCAGTTTGGTGTTCTCCACCTTCCCGCCCAGGGCTCTAACAATTTCAAGATTGCGCAGCACTTCGTGTTGGACCGGACCCACCGAAAGACAGGTGTTGAATGCCGCGTCGAATCCGCCATTGTGCCGCTGTTTGGCAGGCGACGTCGCTTCTGTGTAGCCCACGCGGTCCCTGGCATCTACCAGCGAGCACAGAAATGTTGCGAGTTGGTCGTCAACATCCCACCTGGGAGAGATGGCAACATCAAAGCGCCTGCCTCGCAATCGATTCCAATACAGCAACAGCATCGACAGCAGACTTCGCGCCCGCTGCGGCAGCCTCGCAGCCTGCATCGGCCGCAAACCGATGATCTCGTCGATGTACGGGTTGGTTACGAGCAGCGGGCGAAAGGCATCCTGCACCACCGCCGTGCAGGAAGATCCGGGAAAGGCGCGCTTCAGTTCCCGGAACAGAGGCGTCGTCAGGACTACGTCTCCCAGGCCATCAAGCCGGATGACCAGCAACGAGAGGCCATCGCGACCGCGAGGTCCAATCCTGTTTGGGGACGCAAGATGGGCGCGCCATAGGATCGCCAACTTTGTTGGCACGCGGACAGACAACAACAGTGACGGGAGCATCGTTCCTTTCCAAATCATGAATCAAGCCATGACGGCGGATGACGTGGGCCTCGACGACGATTTCGGAGCGACCTTCGCTATCAAGCGAGCCGTGCTGACTCCCTCGACCAACGGTATAAGTTCCACGCGCCCTCCCCAGGCCCGTACTTCGCGCGCCCCAACGACATCTTCTTCGCGGTAGTCGCCGCCTTTCACCAACACGTCCGGACGAATCGCCTCGATCAGTTTCAAGGGCGTGCTTTCGTTGAAGACAATCACGGCGTCCACTGCGCTGAGCGCAGCAAGGATCCGCGCGCGCTCCGGTTGGCCCACGATGGGCCGCAACGGTCCTTTTATCAGGTGCACCGACTCGTCGCTGTTGAGCGCGACGATGAGGCGGTCGCCCGTGCGACGCGCTCGCTCCAACAACGTGATGTGCCCGATGTGCAGAATGTCAAAGCATCCATTGGTTAACACCACGCGATCGCCGGCCGATCGCCATACAGACACGCGCGAAAGCAGACGCGGTAAGGGCAAGATTTTCTCGTCCATGTGCAGGGCACAATCTTGCGATAGGGCGCCCAGCAACTCTTCCCGCTGAATGGGAACGGTTCCGACCTTGTTCACCACGATTCCCGCGGCCAGGTTCGCGAGCTGGATCGCCGTCTTGATCTCGACCCTGCACGACAGGGCGAGCGCGAGGACTGCGATGACAGTGTCGCCGGCCCCAGAAACATCGTAGACCTGGCGGACGACCGCCGGCGCGTGCAGTCGCGAGTCCCGGCGCAATACGGTTATGCCCTTGTCGCCCATCGTCACCACCATGAGATCCATACCCAGCGAGCCAAGCTGGGCTTGGCCCGCTGCCAGCAATCGATCGATGTCAGAGATCGGCTCGCCAGTAGCCGCCGACAGTTCTTTCAGGTTGGGACAGATGGTCGTAGCGCCGCGATACCGAGAAAAGTCTCGCTGCTTGGGATCCACCAGCACGGGAACCCCCAACTTGCCCGCCTCCGCAATGATGGTGCGGCACACGGATTCCGTCAGGACACCTTTCGCGTAATCAGAGAGCACGACGACATCAGCGTTGGGCAGCGCGGCGGAAACGCTCTTCAGGAGTCCTGCATAGGCAACATTAGAAGGTGACGGTGAGGCCTCGGTATCGAGCCGCATCATTTGCTGACTGCCGGAGAAAATACGCATCTTGGTGGTTGTTGGAATTGCTGCAACCTCTGCCAAGGCCGGCTCCACTCCAGCCTCGGCCAACATGGATTCCAATCTCTCCTGCTCCTCGTCGTCGCCACCGAATCCGGCGACCGTGACGCAAGCCCCCAGTCCTGCAAGGTTCATGGCTACATTGGCCGCGCCACCCGGTCGCTCGTTCTGCCAGGTAGCACGAACCACGGGAACCGGCGCCTCCGGCGAAATGCGTTCCACATCGCCCCAAATGTACTTGTCCAGCATTACATCGCCGACTACCAACACCCGTGTGTTGCGCCATCCCGACTCAACGAGAGCGATAACTTCCGGCAAGTTGGTGATCATCGGGTGCCCTCCGTTGCGGCAACCGCGCGCGTTATGCAGGTGGCCAGTTCGATCCATTCGCACAGAATGTGACCGCAAAGAATGTGGCCTTCCTGGATGCGCGCCGGGTCCATCGAAGGAACGCGCAGGCAAACATCGGCAAGCGTTGCCATTCGCCCGCCGCTCTGACCAGTCATGGCCACCGTGAAGATCCCCAGTTCGCGTGCCTTCGCTAGCGCAACGCAGACATTCTTGCTATTTCCTGAGGTCGAAATTCCCACTAACACGTCCCCCGCCTGGCCGAGTGCTTCAACCTGCCGGGCGAAGACTTCCTCGTAACTCCAATCATTGGCGATGGCGGTCAGAATAGAAGTGTCGGTGGTAAGAGCAATAGACGGAAAGGCGCGGCGTGTGCGATGGAAGCGTCCCACAAGTTCAGCCGCAAGATGTTGTGAATCGGCGGCACTGCCGCCATTGCCACACCAGAGAATCTTGCTTCCCGCCAGCAGGCAGTCGGTGATGCGAACGGCAGCGCGCTCGAACGAATCTTCCTGCGCTACAAGCTGGCGAATGATGGTGAGGTGTTCGGCGATTGCGTCACTAAAGACGCCAGCCAGGTTCAACGAAGATGGCATGCGTTCCTCGTTTCCGACAACGAGTTTCGAGGATCTTCGCAGAACCTTTGGGGAGAGCTGTTACTGTGGAATTATAGACGCTATGAGCGAGCACAACACCAGCAACTTTTCCGATATTGAGTATGTATTCCTAGATCGGGACGGAGTGTTGAACCGAAGCCTTCCTGACGGCCGGTTCGTCACCCGCTGGGAGGAGTTCGAGTTCCTGCCGGGCGTCGCTAGCGCGGTTGCCCAGCTGAATCGCTCTGGGCGCAAGGTGATCGTGGTCACCAATCAGCGTTGCGTAGCACTGGGGCTGTGCTCAGAGGCTGACTTACGAGCCTTGCATGAGCGCTTGCAGAAGGAACTCGCACCCCAGGGCGCGGCCCTGGACGCCATCTACTATTGTCCCCACGACATCGGCCAATGCAATTGCCGCAAGCCACTCCCTGGATTGTTCGAGCAGGCGTTCCGCGACTTTCCTGGCGCAAGCGCCAGAAATAGCGTGATGGTCGGCGATTCCCTCCGCGACATTGAAGCGGGGGATCGGCTGGAAATGCGCACCATCTTCATTGATACCAACTCCGAGGGTCAAAGCCGATCGCCCGATGCCGATCGCGCAATCGCGCTGGCATCTGCCCTAGCTCGGTCTCTGCCGGATTGCGTTCAACGATACCTCTGCCGCGAAGCCACGAGCAGTGAATGAAAGTTGCGGGGATGGGGTAGACCGGCGATTCATTCAGAGCCGCGTTCGTCCGCAACAAAACCAGCGCTGGAGCCTGACCAAAAATTGCCCGGTTGCAAGGCGGGCATCAGGGTGGAGCAACAAAATCTAGCGGACCAGCTGCTCTAAGGCGTTGTGTACGACACTCAGACTGGCTGGCCAGAGCGTCACAATCATAAGCGAGGCGCCCATAAGTGCGGCGGCTGCGCTAACCAGCGGAATCAATTCCTTCGCCGGCTTGTCGGGAATGGGCTGGGGACGCAGCAAGCGATCCACCCTCTCCGACAGATCGTGATCATCGGCCATCAAAGAGCTGGTCAGATAAGAAAGCTGCGGTTTATTGCCCATTCTCGCCACTTTTACCAGCGCATCGGCCAGCGAAAGTGCACGACGCGGGTCGCCTGCGCTGGCTTGATCGTCAGCCGCCCATTCGATAGCTTTCGCCCAACAGCGCTCCAGAGTTACGAAACCTCGCATGAAGGGCAGAACATCAGGTGCCAGCAACATGAGAAACCGCTTGAGGTTGTCGCCCGATGAGCGATGGGCACGCTCATGGCTCAGGGCAGCGTCAATCTGCTCCGCCGTAAGCCCGCGCATGACCCGACGCGAAATAACCAGCCGGGGATGAACTACTCCCGCAACGGCCAGAACTGGAGATTTATCTTTGAGTAGCAAAGCCGGCGCGGTTTCTCCCGGCATGCTGATTCGCTCTCCGTGACGTTCGCAGCGATGCAGATAACGCGCCGTGCCACGGACGGCCTGAACCACTCGCACGATTGCGAGTACCCAAATCGCCGCTCCCAGCACCGCCGTCAAAAAACAAACAAAGCCAACTTTTTCGCCGGTCGCTTCCGGCTCCAGCCACAGGTAGCTGGGAATGCAGAAAGCCAGTACCGCTAACAGCGTCAGCGTCAACGGAAGCATGCGCACCGCAAACAGAAGCCGCGCCGCGGAACTTGGCTTCAATCGTTCCGCCATGCGCATCACGGTGCCAGCACTCAACCGTGCCGCCACGGCAAGCGCCAAGTGAATCATGAAAAACGAGGCGCAACAAAGGCAGAGTAACCGCAAAGTATATGGGAGGCTCACAGCTTCCTCCCCGCAGACAACTCTTTGCGTTTCTTCCGGATCTTCTCTTCCAGTTGATCGAGCAGGACCGCATCATGCTGGCCGACGGCATCAACCAGCGACGACAACAACAGCTCGCGGGCAGGTTGTGGACCCGCAAGAAAACCCGCCACCAGGTCACCTGCGCGCTGGCGCTCCCACTCTTGATTGGACAGACGCGGCAAGTATAGGAATGCGCGCTCTGATTTCTGTCTGTCCAGCAATCCCTTCTTGAACAGCCGATCCAGCGTGGTCATTACCGTGGTATACGCAAGCTTACGTTCGAGCTTCTCGACCACGTCGCGCACACTGCTCTGGCCGGACGTCCACAGGACTTCCATGACACGAATCTCTAGCGGGCCAAGCATCAGTTGCTGACTCATACGGGTTGGAGCATCGGTATGCAGACGTTTATTCCTTCCCAAGCAGCTTAAGGGCTGCACTGAGGGCTGTCAATTCAGAAATCGCCCTTACTTCCCTGCCGAACTGGCCTTACTGGAAAACTCCTGGCCTCGCACGGGTGCCAGAAAGGGAATAACGTAGCCCCTGATATCGAAATGGCCGGGCTTGAGTGCGTCAACCGGGAGGTCATACTTAAATTCGCCTCTGGCGAATGACTCATCATTCAAATGAAAGACGATCATCTGGTCTTTGACGCCTCGCATCAAAACCTGTTCAGGAGTGAAGTTCTTGACGACCAGAAGGATCAAACCGCCTTTTTTCTCGTCGGCCTCGCGCTTTTCTTTCGACTCGCCCTTGGACTGCGCTTCCCGCTTTTCGCGCGTCTCTCGATCCTCTCGCAGCAATTGGAATCCCGGTATCAACTTACGCGCGTCCTCCAGATTCGTCGCGGGGAAGTTTCCCGGCCGCCACAACTCGTCCGGAATATCGCTTGGACCGTCCACCAGCGGGAAGGTCACTATAGTCTGACCTTTTTGCAACTCCTTCTCTCCGTTGTAGAGTGAAAACTCGCCCACTGCCACCGGCAACCCAACTACTTTTGAGCCTTCCGCCAGGAATAGGGGACGTGCACCGGCTTCCGTCAGGTCCGGGATACGAATGTACGCGGTATTAGGCGTTTCAGCGACGACCGTCGCCGGGCGGTCTTCGAAAGCGGCGAAGGTTTTGCCGCTGTCACCACTGAACGGCCCATGTACGGTACACAATTGCCCTTTCATGCAAAGCGCCGCCGCCTCAAATGATCTCGGCGTTTTCTCACGCTTTGATGGGCTCGACGCGAAGGTGATCAACTTCGAAACGGAATGAGCGGAGTCCCCCTTTTGCTGGAAGGTAATGTTGATTCCCGATCCATCGCGCGGAACGGTAAGCACTATCGGCCCGTCGGCCCGTTGCGGCTTTTCGCCCGAGATCTCGACCGTCCAGCCTGCCAGCGCCGAAGCCTCGTCCGCTGCTTCTAGTGGCACCGCAACTCGCGTCACCGCGACCCCTGCCATACTTTCATATTCGGCAGGGTGTGCGACGACGGCGCCCGAAACTCGCTCTCCGGGATTGACCTGCGCGGGCATAACCAACCCGACCTCCGGGGTTGCCGTGGTGGCACCCGATTTTACTGGAGCCGTAGGTTGCACCTTTTGTCCTTCGCCAGCCGTTTTTTGCGCAGCGTTGAGGTGCTGCATCACCTCGTCATAGGTGAACTTCTTGAGCTCTTCCGGTCCATTACCAGATTCCTCGCCCGCTGGACATTCGATCACCTTATAGTCCTGGCTGGCGGTGTTCCAATCCTTGCACGTATAGACGTTGGTCATCGGATCGTGTGTCACCCGATGGCCGCCTATGTGTTTTCCCGTCTCATCGAAGTCCTGGACGAACTCGCCCAGGAAATTTGCCGTGGCATCGTAAGTATTCTTGGTGATCCTGCGGGCCTTGCCGTCGGGCCAATAGAAAGTGGTGGTTTGATCAGCGACGTAATATCCAGGCCGGTGTTCGTAATCGACGTTCTGCTCCAGTTTGCCATCCGGGCCGATGGTGCGCTGCTGCGTGACCTGGCCGGCGGCGTCGTAGTCGAACTCCAGCTTCTTGCCGCCTCCCGCATCCTGCACCACGGTCTTCTGTGCGAATCCTGGCGCCGCACTGCATATCAGAAGCGCGAAGAGAGCGCAGCAGAGCCAAATACGCGGGAGGTAATGGTCGCGATTTTGTCGCACGTGTCTTCCCCTCGACGAGAAATCTTGCGGTTGAAAGTTTTCAAAACGTAGGGAGCTGGGTTCTGGAAGCCTTACGAATCGCTGCTCAAACGCTAGGATCCCAACGGTAGCGGTGAATCTCAGAG
Organism: uncultured Acidobacteriaceae bacterium; assembly: GCA_963794545.1. Classification (GTDB taxonomy): domain Bacteria; phylum Acidobacteriota; class Terriglobia; order Terriglobales; family Acidobacteriaceae; genus Bog-257. The sequence goes on along the minus strand of CAWCEH010000002.1, from coordinate 407,505 downwards.
TTTACCACGTGGACTCCGCCTACTGGCTGACGCACCTGACAGCAGTGGTCCGTGATGAAGCCGCAAAGGGCAAAGCTCACGCCTCTCTGTAGCGATTTGTAAAATTTCTGTGACATTTTTTGCGGTACGGATGGCCCAAAACGGAACTCTTACCGCCCTTTTCTAGCGTGAAACGCCCATGAACACAGGGGTTAACGACACAGTAGCACAGTGAAAATGGAGACCAAGGTAACCACGACGGCGGGCCTAGTAACTACGTGAATAATAGTTGCATTGCGGCAGTTCTTGTGTTTCAATCCTTGCACCTGCCTAGAACACTGTTAACAGGCACCGAAACCAAATTGCTCGACAATAAGTAGACACGAAAGCTGTGTTCCAACCAATCACACAACCTGCCGAGTTGCGAAACTACTGCGCGCAAGCGACACCCAATGCGCCGAGTAGATCAGTAAGGAGAATGGGATCACTATGACAAGAAATACCGCGAGAATTATCGGGGCGACCATGCTCGTCATGGCCGTACTCGCAGTCTGTACCCTACCGCTCGCTGCGGAGGATCTGAAACCAATCGTGAATACCTCCGTGGCATCTGGCGCTACTCCACGACTGGATGAACTGTCAAGGCTGCCACAGCCGGCACAATGGGGCCTTCACGCAACACCTCCGCTTCGCCTCCTTCCAAAGCGCAACTACGGACATCCCGTAGATACCGTGGAACAGCGCGGCGGTGATTCAGCAACCAATTATTCCATCATTGCCAATATCCTTGGAGTCGGCAACGGCTTCCCGGGATACAGCGTTCCTGACGCTCCGCCCGATACGAACATGGCAGTTGGCGGCAACCTCCCGAATGGCATGCCTGGCCAGATTCTGCAATGGGTGAACGTTTCCTACACGATTTGTTCCAAGACCTCTCCCTACACGTGCGGCCCGGCTATTCTTGGCAACACGCTTTGGGCGGCCGGCATCCCCCATACAATGTGCGCCAACAACAATGACGGCGACATCCTGGCGCAGTATGACCGTCAGGCCAATCGCTGGTTCCTGTCGCAGAACGTCTTTGTTTCTCCGTACGCCACTTGCATCGCTATCTCCGACACGAGCGACGCGAATGGTACCTGGCATGTTTGGCAGTTCTCGGTGCCGGGTAGCGGCTTCCCCGATTATCCGAAGATCGGCATTTGGCCGACCAGCGGCGTCAACAACGGCTACTACCAGGCCCAGAACAACTTCGGCCCCGGCGGCAGCGGCTTCCGCGGTCCTCAGGTCTGCGCTTATGACCGCGCAGCCATGTTGTCTGGCGCTCCCACTCCAACCCAGATTTGCTTCCAGTTGTCGTCAAGCGAAGATAGCTTGTTGCCTGGCGACCTCGATTCGATTCTCGGTGTGCCGAACACGCCGCAGGGAACTCCGCAGGACGAATTCTATATCGGCAGCGTAGGCGATGTAGACAACTCTCATTTGTCTCTGTATCAGTTCCATGCAGACTTTTCGATGCCCACCAACTCGTTCGTTCTGGGCAGCCCGAATACAATCCTGCAGTCGGTACCCACGTATAGCGGTTCCTGCAGCGGCGGATTCGGTGGCGATTGCGTTCCAAGCCTTGGCGGCTCTCCCATGGATTCACTGGGCGATCGTTTGATGTATCGCTTCGCCTATTGGAACGATGGTCCGCCGCCTAACGCTTCTCCCTGCGCTATTTGCCAGACTCCTCACAACCAGCACTGGTATGTGAATGGCGACGTGGAATCCTCCACAGGACAGATTGGCGTGCGGTGGTATGAGTTCCGGGCTCCGGCGATACCCGGTATCGGCACTCTCACCTCCACCACTCTCACCACTTTCCAAGCGGGTACGTACGTAGGTGTCCCTGCTGATCAAAACTATCGTTGGATGGGATCGATTGCGCAGGACAAGAAAAACGACATCTGCGTAGGTTACAGCGTATCGAGTGCCACCACACACCCGGCGATTGATGTAGCCTGTCGCCAGGTCAATGATTCGGTTGGTCTCAGCAATCTGGAAGCCGAGACGTTGGTGGTTCAGGGCAACGGCTCGCAGCCGGACACGTCTGACCGCTGGGGCGACTACAGCGCCATGCGGATCGATCCGGTTGACAACTGCACCTTCTGGTACACCACCGAATACTACATGGTTACCCAGAGCTTCGACTGGAGCACCCGGATGGCTTCTATCCAGGTCAATGGCTGCCAATAGAAGAAAACCCCGCTGGCCTTACGGCTTGGCGAGGATACAGTCACTGAGCTAACCTTAACCACAGGGCATTCCGGCAACGGAATGCCCTGTTTCTTTTGTCCGGCAACTTGATGCCCTGGAGGCAGGCCTGAAGGCCCGCCCTACCCGAAAATCGACTCACCATCATCTACTGAGATCCTTCCTTCTCGAATTCGGAAAGCTTCGCGAGAAAGGCGGTCGCGGCGTTCAGGTTATATCCGGCCAGGTCCTTCATGAGGCGTTGAATGATCGGGGAGCGGCCCATACGGTCACTGAATTTCTTCGACAACCAGAGCGCCAGCGGGATAATGGCCAGCCCGACTAGCACATTAGCTACAAGGTAAGCAGTGCCGAATAATCTGTAGGCGTCCAGTCCCCAAAACCCCTTAAGGGCAACAATCAGGAGCGGCGTCCAAGCCAGCGTCGCTACCAGAAAAATCCCTTGGATATACCGGATACGGAGCACTCTCAGGTGCTCAAGCTCCTTCTGGATGATGGCAATCGGCTTGTCATAATCAATCCGCAGTGCGCCCGCGATCTGCCGTATCATGGCGACCAAGATCACAATCGCGAACACATCCAGGACCGCAGCCGGTAGCGCAAACCACACCAATGCAATGTGCTCGTAGATAAACGATCCCAGCGCGGCCACTACCGCAAGCTGAATGATCGACTCTAAGCCCAGGAAAAAGGCCAGCCGCCGCAAGGGAGACCGTACCCGGTTTAAGGTCGTTGCCATTAGGAGCTGCCGACTCAAACGGACGTTGGTGTCGAGTTTGCGATCATAGTCAGCCCATGTCTTTCTGAGATCATCCATTTCCACCATATCGTGCTCCTTTTTCAGGCCGGATCAAGATCCGGAAAGTTGCTGCTTCATCGTTTTTTTCAATCTGCTGATCTTCGTCGCGACGTTGGTCTCGCTGATGCCCACCACGTCGGCAATTTCCTGGTAGCCATTCCCATCCAGGTAGAGGAGGATGAACGCCTTGTTCAGTGGATCAAGTCCATCGATGAATTGGTACAGCAGCCGTATGTCTTCGGGCTGGCTTTCCCTGTCATCGATTGCTTGCAGAAGCTGCTCCTCGTCGGAAATCACATACCGCGTTCTAGTACTCTCGCGGCGATAGAAGGAAATCGCGACGTTCAGGGCGATCCGGTACATCCAGGTGGAGAACCGGTAGCGTTCATCGAAGGACCGGAACGACCGCCATAGTTGGACCATGATCTCCTGAGCGAGATCTTCCCGGTCATCCCGGTTCCTGCAGTACGAGTTGCAGACCTTGTAGAGGATCTTCTTGTGCTCCTCCACGAGGCTTTGAAACCTTTCCTGCAGTGCTTGCGTTGTCATCGATTTCGTTTTCGCCCTTGGCCCCTGTAGCTGGTCAATGCTCAACCTGTTATTCGCACCAGAGTCCTAGGAAATCACAATCGGAAGAGGATTTTCTTTTGGGCAAGAAGATTCCGCCTTTCGAAGTACCCGGCGCCGGGAAGTCGGGACTCTGAGAATATCGTCGCCAACACGGAGAGTGGAGTCTGAGCGATTGACTCCGCGGGCCCATCAGGGTAGCGCGGAAGGGTTCCGCTCCTCGCAATTTTGGGCACGGCCGGAGTGCCGTGGCGTCGGTAGCTTTCCCAGAAGCCCTCTAACCATACGAAGGTAGCCCGAAGTCTTCTTGACGATGCGTAGATTTTTTATAGGTTTAACACAAAGGTGGTGCTTGAATACGATATGGCCAGTAGTATCATCCTGCTTAGCCGGGTTCGAAGCAGGTTTTTACCTATACTTCGCCAGATTAAGAACGCACCCGTTTCATGTCGTCCGGATCGTTGGGGTTTCCGTAGAGCAGACTGCCAATTCAAGTCGGTTTACGCCCAGAACCAGCAGTCATTGTCGAAGTGCAAAGTTTTGCAAATTGAGGTCTTCTCGCCTGTCTACTGAACTCGACGGGAAGGCGTGAGCCCCGCTTGCGCGTGGCAACGAGGAGTAGATATGGCAAGAGACGGAACTCCGATCGCAATTGGTGGAGTGGTTGCAATCGCCGCACTGCTCCTCTCACCCTTCGGGGCAAAGAACCCATCTTCGAAGCCGTCTTCACAGAATATCGTCAAACCTGCTGGCGTATCGGAGCAGGCATCGCGATCCAGCGCAGGGAGCCAGACTTCCGCGGCTCTGGCACGGGATGATCGTGGACCGTGGTACGCGCTCTGCCAGGAGTTCGCGGGAGACCGAGCGGCGGCTACCGACACGCAGCCTTCGACCGAGCAACTTGAAGAAGTTGAAAGAACGGTCAAGGACGCAAGCGCTGAACACAAATATACCGTACGGAAGAAAACTGTCGATGACATAAGGACCTGCACTGGCGACTTCATCGACTTCAGGTTCCTGATAGCAACGGTTCCGGACCCCATAGGCTCGCACCTCGATATCGAGTTCGACCGTGCGCTTGAGTCTTTGCAGCGAGCGGCCGCCATTGAAGGATATAGCTTTGAGCGCTATTGGCTTCCCTGGCGTCCCGGACAGGTGAATACAGTCGCCGGGGCCAGTTCCTCGAGTACGCCTCGTGCGGAAGAACGCCAGCGGCAGGAACAGCCAGGATTGCTAATCTTCAGGAAGCCATCCAAGCAGCCAACGCAACCAGACCAGCGGCTGCTGGTCTTCCTGGTAGGAGAGACACCAACTGCCGGCCTAAACCGGCCTGCTTTTCTTAAGGCTCTTCGTTTTATCGAGCAGTTGACGCGCCCGACGAATGCGTCGTCGGTCGGCGGTCAGCAGCAAGCCACTCCGGGGATGGGAGCAGCACAAAATAGGTTGCCAATTTCCATTGCAGGCCCAATCTTCTCCGCCACGTTGCCGCCACTCGGGGACGCTATTGTGGAATACAGTGCGAAGTTTGCAACCGACAAACCAGTCTTCCAAGTCGTAAACTATGGCGCACGCAGCGACTCGATGATCGAAGCTTTCAAAGAGAAACTCCACAATGCTAATCAGTCGTCGACCTTCTCTTCATTGGACCTGACGGTCAAAGATGCGGAGAGCGAACTGCTCAGGTATCTGCACGATTTGGGTTACGAGGATAACGAAATAGCAGTGCTGGGCGAGGATGGCAGCGCATACGGCAACGCGATCCTCGGCACGTCTACCATCCTTACCCTCCATTTTCCGCGTGATCTTTCGTCCATTCGCAATGCGACGGAAACTGCAGACTCGAATGCCGAGCCACAGCAGATCGCAGGCGTCAACGTTCCGACAATTGGGGTGGCTCTTACGCTTCGCCAAGAGGAGACCAATGAGCACGACAGCCCTCCGGATTTTGCTCAAACTCAGAGTTCAGCCCGGATGGATCGAGCGCTGCAAGCGATGGTGAAGAGGTTGCGCACCTCAAGAATCCAGGCGGTGATCGTAACAGCAACCAATCCCCTGGACCGGGTCTTTCTGCTGGAATACCTGCATCTGACGGTGCCGGACGTGAGACTCGCCGTCGTGGGTGCCGATGATTTCATGCTGGCGCGGCCGAGATTCATCGATCTCTCAGGCACTCTCGCCGTCACCAGCCTCCCCTTAACGGAGAGCACTGTCTTGGTCGAAAGTACGTCTGCAGGCGAGCCTAAGGATCAGCTCACCATTAATTTCCCCAGCAATGCGGCTGCGGGGATTTTCCTTGCGGCGGCTAACTTACTCGGCCCCCGACCCCAGCTTAATTTCCAGGCTACCGGCGCCGGATGTGCAGACATCAGTATCGTCGGCAAGACCGGGTTTCGACCGGCGGTAATAGCAGGCAAACAGCGGCTTTACCCATGCCTGCCAAGGGTCGATCAGACCGACAAGCCCATTACGACTCCCAGCGTAATGATCGGTCAGCCGCGTGGTGAGAAGTCTACAACACCAACTGGACACCGACCAGCTCTTGACCCCGCCAAAAGCCAGAATAGCTCACCTGCAAAGCGCAACCCGGTCCCTTTTATCTGGATCATAGCTCTGATCAGTCTGCTGGTTGTCAGTACCGTACACTTAGGGCTTGTATGCTCCTCAAATGAGTGGCTAGGCATGCGACGTCTGCCCAAGCTGCCACGCTTCGTCTTGTCCTTATCCAGCTCCCGGCAGGGCCAGTTGTTCTTCCTGTTCACATCAACCAGTCAGATCTTGTTGTTGGAGTGGATTGCGGTCATAACAACATTCGCTTTTAGCGCGACCATGTTTCTATATCAGCAAGTTCTGTTCGGCGCACATGTTGCACTGTTGGTTTGCAGCGTGGCGCTGTGTGTATGGTTACTCTTTCAGGTAGCCGCTAAGAGGGGTGGCAAACTTAGCCGAGCCGTCCTGGCCTGCGTCATGGTGTCTTTATTATTTGTGGTCTTTGCCTCTCTTTCCTGGTGGCTACTTCTTACTAGTGGGGAACTCTTGTGGAATCCGGACCTGGCCCGGCTTGTAGCTCTTAGAAACGTATACTTCCTGGAAGGACTATCCCCTTTATTGCCCGTCTTCTTTGTGCTCCTCGCTTGTTATCTATGGTCAATGAACAACTTGCAACGACTTTCGATGGTCGTTATGCGAGTGTCGCTTTGCATTCCGAAGGACAACGAGCCGGCCACTGAGTTGGCAAACATGATCAGCGAGGTACAGACATCGATCAGGCCAGCCATCGACATGAGACCCGCGGCTTGGGCTTTGATGGGTCTGACGGTTGCAGCGTGTTGTATGGTCCGGCTGACATCGGCGTTACGTGGGTTCGAATATCAGTCGTTTCGATGGCTGGTTGGCTGCGGGTTCGTGCTGCTGTTACTCATCATTGTGGCTACGTTTCATCGCGCTTGGGACGTGTGGTCGCGATTGAGGAAGGTCCTCCATTTCCTGGATTCGGCTTTGCTGGGCAGAGCTTTTTCGCACGTTCCGAAGGAGCTCGCTTCCATGAGAATCTGGTCGTTCGGGGGCGCCAGGGTTTCCCTCATGGTGCAAATCCGTACCGCTGAATTGTTGCAGCGGATGGCCGACAAGTATCCTTTGGCGACAGCTCAGGCCGCAGCGGCCGGAGGCGGAGATGCAGTAAGCACTTATGCACGCGTCAGCAGTAGCCCGGAAGGCCTGGGGGGCGGCTCTGCCTTTTCTGCGCTCCGCGAGGTGGCCCGCATTTTAGAAACTGGGGGCGTCCTGGATAGACCTCTGGCGAAAAAGCTTAGTGCCCTGCTGAATGGCAGGATGCCGCAAACGGGGTTCCTTTTCGATCCGGAGGCTTCAGCGGAGAGCACGCTTCGACCGGGGGAGAAAAATCTCCTGGAGCTGTACGTGGCCTATCGGTTTGTTGCCTTCTTTCGCTATGTGATGCGTCAGCTTAGAAACATGCTGTCGTTCGTAATTTACGGTTATGCGTGCCTGGTGGTGGCAGCCTCCGTGTATCCGTTTCAGGGCAGACAATCTTTGGGAACCTTGATGAGTTTTGTGTTCGTGCTGCTCCTTGGGGGAGTGGCAGCAATGATGCTCCAGATGTATCGCGACCCAATACTCAAGCGGCTGGAGGAACCTTCAGGCGGACTATCGGGAACTTTCGATATCGCAATCAAGCTGATCGGAGTTGCGGGAGTTCCACTGCTCGCGGTTTTGGCTTCGCAGTTCCCATCCTTCGCCGAGGTTGTGCTGAACTGGCTGCGGCCCCTGGTGGAGGCGTCGCATTGAATCAGCGCAAAGTTTCCGGTTCCTTCCAAGGAAATTCTGATCAAGTCAGTCAGAAGTCCCTCAGCGGCTAAAGAGGCTGCTGAAAAAGTCACTTGCTTTCGTGGCAGCTTCTCGCCATGGTCATTTTTTCCGAGTTGAGGAGCGGCTTGGCATCGCGTTTTGGTCTCTGCAGGAGCCTGTTTACGCCCCGCAGACACACTACTCTGTACGCTTACTGGGCCGGAACTAGTGCTTACTTGTATTAATTAGAGACACAGATGCATACTCCAGTTGCTCGGGTGGTATCCAGGGCCGTCCTCCGCGCGCGTACAGCGTGTCAAAATGCGCCGACAGATCGTCTAAGGCTTGGTCCACCATCTGGCGGATCGCGCGCAACGGGTGCTCAGCAGGCACCCGCCGCTCCAGGTTGAACATCGCGGCTTGTTGCTTCTCATCTCCACGCATGCTACTTACATACCCTACTTACTTGTGCAAAGGCGCGTACCTTCCGAGATTCTCTCGACTTTTTCAGCAGCCTCTTTAGCCCGCGAGGGATTTGCTTTTCTGACTTCCTTCGGCAGCTTCCTTAACCGTGGGCCGTTCTGACCCTAATTTCAGCACAATCTGTTTCAGCGCTTGATGCTGCCGCAGCAGGCGCAGATACTTCCGCTCATCTGCGGACACCTTGGCGCGGATGATGTCCACCAGCCCCTGCTTCTGCCGATTCGTCCATTGCGTAAGTTCCGGCGCCAGCGACAAAACCGAAGCGAAATCTTCGAACGCCGATTGCTCGAGCGGACTCCACCTCCTAATATCCACCTGTAGGAGTTGGGATAGTGCCCTCATAGTAGCCCGCCTCAGTTTTTCTGGATCGCCATCAAACTCCCTCGCCATCCGTCGCTGCACGGCCAGCCCAATCCTTCTGGTTGAGAAGGTGTCCCATTGTCCGGGTACGCCGTCGCCAAATTCATAGAACACGTGCTCCGCTGCCAACTGCCTCAGGATTCGAGCAGAAGTCCGGTGCGCCGGGTCGCGGGCCATTTTCGCCTCCTCTTTCCTGGTGATTGCAAGCAGTTCAGGACGTCCGGGACGAAACCCCAGCTTGCGATAAAACCAGAAAGCACCTGACTTGATCGCCTCCTCGTTTTCGTGACCGAGTTGGTAGGGATAGACCGAAAAACAACCCACGCCGGTAAGCTGATGCAGAAAGTGAAGAACTTTGGAATAGACCCACGCCGTTTCCCCGTCACGAAAGGCATAGATGGTGTTGAATCCCACTTCCATCCAGTCAAACAGCGAGATACCCTCAATGTAATTAATGGGAACGCCATTCTTGACCGTCAGACCAGCATGGTACGCGCGCAAGGGCAAACGCCGCTCGGGCGGCAGACCCCACAGGAAGACTTGCACGCCTCGTCCCACGTCTGCCTGAAACACATGACTCGGATCGCCACGGGTTGTACCGTGCAGTTCACGATAGCGGACGGTGAGAACCGCGCGCGTGAGATCCAGAACTTCTTCGCCTTGAAGGCGCGAAAGCTTACGAACTGGCAGCGGCGGCGAACTCAGCTCGTCGACCAACGACACCTGATTGCGGCGAAGGAGCGGCTGTCGATGATAGAACATGCGCGACACGCTGCGACGAGCGCGAGTCCGGCTCGCCGCAGAATTACCCAGTTTCCACGACACGTTCACCGCCAAACAGTCATAGAGCGACGTTCTCTCCAAGCTGGTAAGGGGCGCGTTGGCGACGCGTTGCAACAGCCATGGCAGTATTCTTTCCGGACCACCTGCTGCATTGGCCATCCAGTCGAGGAAAGGCGTGTCGGCTTCTACGAGCGAATCGTCCGCCAGCAGCGGAATAAAGCGGGGCAATGTCACCGCCATCTGGCGAACTTGCTCCTCAAAGTCCCACTCAACACTAAGTTGTTGTGGATAGCGCTGCGCGAGCCAGTGCGCCACGTCGTAGGTGAACGTGTCGTTGATCACCGTACCCGCAACGCCAGAGAACTGCTCGTCATCGAACAGCTCCATGTCCGCGCCCGAAGCCTGGAGTCTTTCCACCTGGCGCACAATGCCGGCCAACAAATCGTCCGCTAGTTGAGCGACTTTGCGACTTTGGGGAAAGGCGCGCAGGAACAGAAGCAGATCATGAAAACGGACCAGCGACTCGGCATCCTCGAATTCGACCTGTCCCATCGCAGACAGGGGTCTCTCGATGGACTCGGCACAACCCGGTCCGTATTGGAGTCTGGACGATGCCAGTTCCACCCAATGCGAGACTGCGCCGGCCTTCACTTTCCACCCTGGCTTGCAGCGGAGGCCTTCATGCCGAGAACATCAACCGACGGCAGTTCCACCTCTTCCATTACTTGAGGCGCCTCCGCCGGCGAGGCCGCCAGAGCGGAGAGCTGCCCCGACCTCACGGCTCCCGCCACCACAAACAAGTTGGTCACCAGGACGACCGTAAAGGCCATCGCCGGCAGGAAGGCAAACACCGCCCCGCGAGCGCTGACGATCTCCAGCGCCAGCACCGCCGTGACCAGCCCGCGCGGTAGCATCCAGAACAACAGCTCGGTTTCCCTGCGAGCCACGTCCCGGACCGCCCATCGGCTGCCCTGAACGGCGAGGAAGCGCGCCAGGAGCAAGGCCGCCAGAATCCCGGCAATGGGAAGAAGGTATTTTCGGCTGACAAATTCAGCGACAATCCCCAGCAGAACAAAAAAGAACGATCGTACTAAGAAGCTCAGCTCGGCGTGGAAGGCGAGCAGTCGCGCCCCCTGTCGAGTCATGTGGGGAGTGCGGGGCAGATTGGCCAGGGTAATGCCAAAAACCAGAACTGTCAGTAGCCCGCTGCCGCCGGAGTATCGCGAAATCGCGTACACACCGAACACCACTCCCAAGTTTAAAATCGTAGTGTTGGGTTGGTTGGCAAGCAGCGGCCACAGCCGTGACCAAACGGCCCCCGCTACCACGCCCAGGAGTATTGCGATCACGATGTGATGGGAAAAGTCGGCGGCCACGCCGAAGACCATATTCTGGTTTACTCCCGTGCTCAGCAAGCTCCCGATAAGTAGGACGGCAATCACTTCGCCCAAGGTGGACTCCAAAGTCAGGGCGATCTTGACGGGATCAGGAGCAGAAATCTGTTCCAGGGCAGGTATGACGATGGCGCCGCTGGTGCACCCAAGGGCGGCTCCCAGAAGCACGCAATCGTTCCACTGCAGGTGCAACAGCGCTCTGCCCATCAAGGCAATCAACCCCAAGCTCATGCCGTAGCTAAGGATCATCAACAACACGGCAGCGGGAGAATAGCGGGCAGCTTGTCGCAACCTCAGTTCGACCCCGCCTGCGAAAAGAATGAGGATAAGCGCTAGCGTTCCGAGAATATCGATGACGCCCTTGAAAGCGCCCGGCCGGACCCAATGCAGAACGGGACCAAGGGTCACGCCAATCAACAGCAACACAATCAGGTCGGGCACGCGGGTCAGACGCGACAACCGGTTGGCAACGTACGCCAGCATCAGAAGGGCCGCGAGCATACCGAATATGCGGGTCATTTCCATATTGAGATTTTCGTCAGTTTAATGCCGAAACTCCAGAGCAACACAGAGTTCATGGAAGGACACATCATATACGGAAGTGCAGCGTTGCCCTAGACAGAGGTGCTGTCTACAACGGAAAGCCGGATACAAGGCTACTAGTCTTGATTAAAGTTGCTGACCAACCCAGTAAGGGTGCGCCAGTTCAATCGAACTGAACACCTTGATACGGGCTACTTTAGACCGTATTCTCCATCGTCGTTTCCGATGACGTCTGTTGGGGTGCGGGTCCACTGGCCGGCAGAAACACCGAGAATACGGTTCCGCTGTTTCCTGCGGTTGTGCGGCTGCGAAGCCGAATTGAGCCGCCGTGCCGCTCTACGATGCCCTTGCAGACCCAGAGCCCAAGACCGGTTCCGACGTCCTTCTTAGTGGTGAAAAAAGGCTCGAAGATTCTGCTTTGATCGGCTCTAGCAATTCCGTTCCCGTTGTCGCTAATCGTGATTTGGACCGCATCGGCTTTGCTCCACCTGCCACGGCGCATGGTCGCTCGAATGCGGATGTCGCCGCCGGGCGGGACTGCCTCAATACTGTTTTGCAGCAGATTAGCCAGAACCTGGCGCAGCTCGCCGCGAACCACCGTTATCTCCATCCCATCCGGGACAGACATATTCACACGAAGGTGTTTATTTCTGATCTTGGCGTCGTAGAGAAGGAGCAAGCCATCGAAGATCTCGGAAAGACGTGTGACTTGCGGAGTTGCCGATTCACGATAAAAGCCCAACGTTTGTTTTGTGATGTGCGCCACTCGCGTCAGTTCCTGGTCGGCCGCCCACAGGTATCGCTGCGCCGCCTCCGGAAGGGAGGGTTGGTTGGCGGCCAAATAAAGAAGATTGACCGCAGCTTCGAGCGGATTGTTAATCTCGTGAGCCATGGTGGCAGCCATCCTGCCCACGCTGGCAAGCCTTTCTCCAACCCTGAGGGCCTCTTCTGTTTTCTTTCTCTCCGATATGTCGCGCGCGATCTTGGATGCTCCCACCACCCGACCGGCTGCGTCTCTTACGGGAGAAATGGTCAGTGATACATCGATCAGCTGGCCATCTTTTCGCAACCGCTGAGTCTCGTAGTGGTCTATTCGCTGTCCGGCTGCGAGTTTTGCCATTATCTCGGCTTCTTCTGCGTGCAGTTCGGGAGGTATCAACAGAAGAATCGATTGCCCGATTGCTTCCTCGGCAGCGTAGCCAAACATTCGGCCGGCAGATGCATTCCAACTCTGGATTATGCCGTTGAGGTCCTTCGAGATAATGGCGTCATCCGAGGACTCGACAATAGCGGCTAACTGCGATTCCCGCTCCGCCCCTCCCCGGCGAACCCGCGCCAAGTTGAGATGTGCACTCACTCTCGCGATAAGCTCGCCCGCGGTAAATGGCTTCACCAGTCTGTCCCGTATTTGGCTTGTCTGTTGCCGCCGGTCCCGCCGTCATGCACGGCGAAGTCTCGCCCACCCTATCCACGCCAGAGCTAACACCGTGAGCACAGCAATAATTCCTTGCGAGATCACGCAGTAAAGACACCACACTTCCAGGATATGGATCTCGATGTTCGTCAAATACAAGGCGAACCCCAGCCCAATCAGGACGCAAGCTAGTAGTAGACCGCGTCGCCGCATGAATGCCAGAAAGCCGATAAGCAGGTATCCCGCGATGCCGATGGCTGCCACCGGGACCCCGCGAATCACAGCGTACGGGCTGTGATTCACCACGCCGCAGTCCCACTTGTCATTGATGCGGCATGGCTCAGAGCCTATATCGTAATGGACTTTCAGGGCCAGGGCCGAGACTACAATCCCCGCAATAGCAAGCAGAACGATGAGATAGCGCAAGAAGATTCTCCAGTCTGGAATTGTAACGTGGGAAGGAACTGGAAGCGACCTTGGCACAGCTGCGGATATCTGTTGTCATCACAAAGCGGTGTGATGTAGTAGAATCCTTCTGCTCATGCGACGTCTATCCGCCAGCCTGCTGCTCGCACTTCTATGCGCGGGGATGACCCTGCCTTTGCTTCAGGCGCAAGCCGACGGCGTTCCGGCATGCTGCCGGCGCAACGGCAAGCACCATTGCGCGATGCTTCCCCAAGGCGATGGCTTCAGGACGGGTGCAACCAATTGCCCGCACCGCAGTTTCACCGCTCTGACCTCGCACTCCGCACCTCTCAGCAAGGTGACCAACGATTTCTTCATCAGCTTGCGGTGCGAAAATTCGATCACTCTAGAATTGCCTGACCTCGCATTGCGCATTGGCGGCAATGCTCAGAAGCGCGGCCCTCCCCTCTCGTAGTCCTCTTCCCTCGACTGACTTGTACACAACCAGGCTCTGCTCACGATTCAGCGGAGCGAATGCTTCTCCGCGTATCTGCGCTGAATTCAAGGTCAGCGCTGTAGTTTACGTGCGAACGATCAATCCGCGATTTCTGGTTCACGACCGCCATTAGGGAGCGTACCAAGTTGCAGCACAACATTCGACATGCCAAGACAACACCGGTGATCCTGCTGATCAGCACATTCCTGGTGATGGCGGTCTCGCCGGCGGCAGCGACTGTGTTCGGCAATATCCGCGGGGTAGTTCATGACCCACAGCACCACCCCGTCACCGGCGCACACGCCACGCTCCATGCCAGCGACTCGGACTACTCCTTGACTGCGGAGACGGGCACGGATGGCGAGTTCCATTTCGACGCGATCCCGCTCGGCAAGTACAGGGTCACCGTTGAAGCGCCTGGATTCACTCCGCAGGAGCAGGTCCTAGTCGTCGTATCCGGCAGCGCGCCAATCCTTCATTACCAACTGGCAATCGCCGCAGCACAAGAAAAAGTTACGGTCACAGCCTCCCCCGAGGACCTGGATCCGGATTCGCCTCGCAGAGACATCTTGATCGATCAACAGCAGATCTCGCGCTACGCGGGCGTGGATGCAAGCAATAGCTTCAAAATTATCACTGAGTTTGTTCCCGGTTCCTACATGGTGCACGACCAACTCCATGTTCGCGGAGGGCACCAGGTCACATGGGCGATCGACGGCGTGCCGGTTCCGAATACAAACATTGCCTCTAACGTTGGATTGCAGTTCAACCCCAAAGACGTCTCGTACCTGCAGGCCGAGACCGGCAGCTACGCGGCCGAGTACGGTGACCGAACCTATGGCGTCTTTAATGTCGCCCCAAACAACGGCTTTGAACGCAACCGGGAAGCGGAGTTGATCGCCAGCTACGGAAACTACAACCAGACCGACGACTGGCTGAGCTTCGGCGACCACTCCGCGAAGTTCGCGTATTACGCCAGCCTCAGCGGCAACAATACGGACTGGGGTCTGGAGCCGCCGACCGCGATCAATCTACACAACCAAGCCGCGGGCGGTGGCGCATTTACTTCTCTCATCTACAATCCCGATCCCAAGGACCAGTTTCGTTTCGATGCCGGCCTTCGCCTCGATTACTACCAGGTGCCAAACGATCCCGCGATGCAGGCTGCGAACATCAACGACCGTGAGCGCGAACAGGACATCTTCGGAACGGCCACCTGGGTCCACACGTATTCCCCCGGTCTCATGCTGATCGCGTCGCCCTTCTATCACTTCAACCGCGCCGCCTATGAGGGAGGTAGCACCGACGTTCCAATCGCCACCGATAATCGATCCTCGAACTATGAAGGAGGCCAGGTAACGGTTTCGGCCATCAACGCCAGGAACAATGCACGTGCGGGAATCTATGCCTTCGCGCAGCAGGACAATACATTCTTCTCAGTGATCGCCAACGACGGTTCGGGAGACCAGTTCAGCCAGCGCGTGCATCCCGGGGGGAATCTCGAAGCGCTGTTTCTCGAAGACCAGTTCAAGGCGACCTCGTGGCTCACCCTGACCGGAGGGATTCGGCTTACGCACTTCGACGGTGAGATCAACGAGAACGCGGCTGACCCTCGCCTAGGGGTGGCAATTCGCGTTCCCAAACTCAACTGGGTGCTGCGAGCCGCCTATTCGTACTACTATCAGCCCCCACCGCTCGACACCGTGTCGGGACCGCTGCTGCAGTACGCCCTCAGCCAGGGACTGGACTTCCTCCCATTGAAGGGCGAGCGCGACATTCAGCAGGAGTACGGTGTCACCATCCCGCTCCACAACTGGGTCTCAAGCTTCACCTACTTCCATACTGGGGCGCAGAATTTCTTCGACCACGACGCGCTGGGCAATTCCAACATTTTCCTGCCGCTCACCATTCAGGCAGCCCGCATCGAGGGTTTCGAAGCTACGGTCCGCTCACCACTGCTTTTGAGCCACTACCACGCACACTTGGTTTACTCGAACCAGCAAGCCGAGGGGTTTGGGACAGTGACCGGCGGGTTGACGGATTTTTCTCCTCCCCCCAGCGGCGGTTTCTATCTTGACCACGATCAGCGCAATACTCTTTCCGCGGGCATGGAGGGCGACCTGCCGTGGCGAAGTTTTGCCGCACTGACATTCAACTATGGCTCGGGATTTCTGAACGGTGACGGGCCCAACCACCTGCCGAGTAACTACACTTTCGATCTGGCGCTGGGGAAAACTTTCGGCGAGAGCTTTACCGTCAAGTTGATCGGCACCAATATCACCAACCAGCGCTACCAACTGGATAACAGCAACACCTTCGGCGGCTCACACTGGGCCGATCCCCGCATGGTATCGGTACAAGTGAGATACCGGTTCCACTACTGAGGCGTCTTGGAACCTGCAGTCCACTCATGGGGATGAGAAATTAACCACGGAGGCACGGGGATCACGGAGAACCCTCGATAGAAACGAAAACTCCGTGTCCTCCGTGCCTCCGTGGTGACCCCTCTTCGAGGATAGGCGATTCAGAGAATATTCACCGCCCTCGCTGCCAGCAACACGATGATGGTCAAAGATATAAGCGATTGCAGCATCATCAATGCCTTTGCCCAGCGCGAAAGGATCTGGGTATCCGTCGGAGACAAGGCTGTGCTTGTGTTGAAAGAGAGAAAGAGATAGTCGACGAAGCGGGGATGCCAGTTATCCGGCTTCGCCGGCGATTCTTCGTGAAGAGCCATCTGGGGAAAGAGGAATGCACCCAACTCATGACTCTTTGTCCTCTCCCGCTGAAGAGGGCCTCCGGCATCCAACTTCCAGTACCAGGCGGCAAACACCAGCACGTTGCTAATCCACAGGGAGGCCGCCGACTGTAGGAGATGGAGGGGTGACTCCTTGTGAGCCGGCAGGAAATGTATCAGTAGCACAAGCGATGCGATCACCGCCACCGTAACAGAACCAATCAGAATCAGGCCGCCAACGTATGCAATCCCCTCAGCACCTCTCGAATGAGAAATCGAGACCATTGTGGCGAGCACCGCGAAGACCGCGACCAACAACCAATTGGGCCCGAGGCTAAGTATCTCAGGCAAGGAGAAATGGAGAGCAACGACGGCTGCCAGCGCGAGAATGACCGGCCAGCGTGGCTCGACGTTAGATCGATTGGGCATGGATCCGATCATACTGCCGGATGTGAAGATACCAGAGAAACAGGGCCGGAGATGACCCGGTACAGGCCGGGAATATCTGCGCGAACTACTTGTTCGGGACCAGTCTGGCATTCTCGTACTGGCTGAACACAGCATTAGCGCCTTCATGCGCAGGCGTTCCCGACAACAACTGTTCTTTGCGGTAAACCAGGCTGCTGGCGTTGTAGGTTGCCAGTTCAAAGCCATGACCGTGGGTAATTGCATCCGTTGGACAGGCTTCGACGCAATAGCCGCAGAAGATGCATCGGTTGTAATCGATGTTGTAAACCTTGGCGTAACGCTCGGCGCCGCTCACGCGTTTCTCAGCCGTGTTCTCGGCAGCTTCGATGTAGATGCAGTTCGAGGGACAGGCTGCGGCGCAAAGGAAGCAGGCGACGCATTTCTCTAAGCCATTCTCGTCGCGCTGGAGTACGTGCATTCCGCGGAAACGCTCCTCAAACATCGCGCCCCGCATCGGGCCGGGGCCATCGGGATAATTTTCTACGATGGTGGGCTTGAACATCTCCATGAAAGTAACGCTCATGCCCTTGGCGATCGCCGCAATGTTTTTAACGATTCCCATGATCGTTCCCAGTATAACAATCCTGTCATATTGTCGCGCTTGACTGCGGTCGCCGCTAGCGACCGGTTCCGGCCCGCTGCGTAAAACCCGCTTTCAGCAGTTCAAAGTGGTGCTGCGCATGGCCCGCTGCAATATACGCCAGCGCGCGAACGGTAACCGGATTTCCATTGGCAACGCCTGAGCGCGTCTCCGCCTCCGGAGGCAATGAACCGAACAGAGCGATGGTCGCTTTGCGGATGCTCTCCAGTTCGGTCAGCAGGTCATCCACGGTGCGGGAGTTGGAATGCGCTTCGCGGACGAAATCGTCCTGCTCGAAACCCTGCAGCTCCTTCGGATCGCCGCGGGCAAAGCGCAGTGCACGGTAGGCCTGGACCCGCTCGGTATCGCACAAGTGCCCAAGCACCTGCTTGACACTCCACTTCCCCGGCGCGGGCGCCGCGGTTGCCGCTTCGTCGGACACGCCCACCAGAAGTTGCTGGTAATCCCCAAGCTGCTTAGCGAGGACATCGAGGACCGGGCCCTCGGGAACGCGGGCGATGTAATTTTTGTAGAATTCGGCGTATTCGGTGGGATGAGGACGACTTAACATAACGGTAAAACTGTGCCACAGATGACCGCTGCAGGCAAATTCTGGAAAGCTCCGAGTGATTTTCCGGAACAAATACATTGACTCGGGTGACAGCTTGAGGTTAAATGTCCCGCACTCGCAACTTGAAGGAGGGCTCCTTACCAGTGAAGATTCGAATCGCCGCGCTCACGGTTCTCTGTCTGACATTGGCTGCTCTTCCAGCTTGGGCCGGGAGTTGGTCGTACGAAAACGGACCAATCAACGGCAACGTCGACTCTTGGACCATCAACTTTGGATTCACCGTCAGTGACAGCTATGTCGCCGCGGGTACGTCGGTCAATGGCTTCCAGTTTGGCGCGCACGAAGATCCGGGGGACAGGGTGACTTCAGTCGACTGGATTCTTAGCACGGGTCCGTGTTCCGATCCCAGCGGTGGGTGTGGAACGATTGTGGGCTTCGGTACGGCTAGTGGCAGTAACCTGCACGACCAATTTCTGTTCGTTAACCTGTTTGGCGCCGACATCGACCTGATCACAGTGTCGAATCTCAATGTTCCAGAGATAAATGGAACCGAGTACTGGCTAACTCTGGCCAACGCTTCAGTCCCCAGCGGCGATCCGGTTTACTGGGATGAAAATGATGGCGTCGGCTGCCACTCGGCAGGCTGCCCCTCGAGCGCTTATGACAACGTTCTGGGGACGATTGGATCTGAAGCTTTCACTATCGGGGGTGGTGGCAGCGGCACAACTCCGGAGCCGAGCAGCATCATGCTGTTTGCTTCGGGCATCGTCGGACTGGCTGGCGTTCTGCGGCGGAGGCTATGGTACTGAACAAGCAATCACCTGTCAGCCTGAATCCGACAAGTGACAGCTGATGGCTGATAACTGAACGCTGGCGCCTACTTCATTCCAGCCCAAACTCCTTCCACCGCTTGGTCACCCGCTCCTTGGTCTTCTCGTCCATGCGAATCTCGTCCGGCCAGGGGCGGGCGAAGCCTTCGCTTGGCCATTTGCGGGTAGCATCGACGCCCATTTTCGAGCCGAAGTCAGGCAAGCGTGACGCGTGGTCCAGCGAATCCACGGGGCCCAGCGTGAACTGAATATCGCGTTCGGGATCGATGTTGTTCAGCACCTTGAGGGTGACGTCGCCGATGTCCTGCACGTCCACGTCTTCATCCACGACCAGAATGCATTTTGTGGACATCGCTTGCCCCAGCGACCAAATCCCGTTCATCACCTTGCGCGCCTGTCCCGGATAGGATTTCTTGATCGAGACGATCATCAGGTTGTGAAAGATGCCTTCGATGGGCAGGTTCACGTCCACAATCTCGGGAATGGTGACGCGCATCAGCGGCAGGAATATCCGCTCCACGGCTTTGCCCATCCATGCGTCCTCCATCGGGGGCTTGCCGACGATCGTGGTCGAGTAGATCGGGTTCTTACGATGGGTAATGCAAGTGACGTGGAACACCGGGTACAGATCTTGCGGCGTATAGAAGCCGGTGTGGTCGCCGAATGGTCCTTCCATGCGCAGTTCGTCCAATAGCACGTAGCCTTCAAGCACGATCTCCGAAGTGGCCGGCACTTCCAGATCCACGGTCTCACACTTCACCAACTCGACCGGCTTCTGCCGCAGGAATCCGGCGATCATGTACTCCTCGATATCAGGCGGCGCGGGAACGATGGACGAAAACATCATCGCCGGATCGGTGCCGATCGCGACAGCCACATCCATCTTCCCTGCCACCTGCTTCCCTTCCGCGACCCGCGAGCCTCCGCCGGAGCGCGCCATCATGTCCAAAGCTGCGGTGGCCGGATGTGCTTCGCCTGCTGCCGCGGCCCTGCGCATTTGCTGGCGATAGTGCTCGGCTCCTTGCTTCTGGCGCTGCCAATGCATGCCGGCACTGCGCTCGTCGTACACCTGCATGCGATACGTTCCGGAATTACGCTTACCCGTCTTGAGATCTTTGGTGATCACCGACGGCAACGTAATGAAGCGGCCTCCGTCCTGCGGCCAGCATTGCAGGATGGGAAAATCCAACAGCGAGAAATTGTCGCGCTTGATGACTTCCTTGCAGGGACCGCTGGAGACTTCCTTGGGGAAAAACTTGCCCATCTCGGCCAGCATGGGCAACATCTTGATCTTGTCGAGCAGTCCTTGCGGCGACTTCACGTCCATGAAGTACTTGATCCGGTCAGCGATCTCGTCGAGGGAATCCACGTCCAGGGCCAGCCGCATGCGGCGCTCAGAACCGAATTGGTTAATCAGCAGCTTGGCTCCGGGATAGCCTTTCACGTTTTCGAAAAGTAACGCCGGCCCGCCGGGACCATGCTTACCACGAGGGCCCCATTTGGAGACCCGATCGGTGATCTCGGCAATCTCCAATACCGGATCGGCTTCCGCCTTAATGCGCTTCAATTCTCCGGCTTTGTCGAGTGCGGAGATCCAATCTCGCAGGTCGTAGTAGGCCAAGCCACCCTCGTTTCAGTGGGGCCGCACGGAAGCAGCCTGAACACTGTTTGGCATTTCAGAATCGAGCAACTGACGATTATAGTGGGCGAGCAGCCTCAGCCAATGCGCTCCTTGTCCGAAGTCAGATGGATCCTCAGTTTTGCTCGTTCCCGACCCAACTCTGCAGCCATTGAACGACCCGTCAGGTTACCCACGTCGGTAGCGATAAAGGGATATGGTAAATTTTGCACCGGTCCGCGACCTCAATTCGTCCACGTATCAAAAGCAATCATCAAATAACCGCGCCGGTTTTTCGCTAGCACCGAAGTGCCAAGATTTAGCAAATCAGTTGCCAACAATTTTGTTATTCTGCTTGAATCTTCGCGCTTGATTGCATAATCTTGTAGCACTTGGGGAGAGCGACAGCGCAAGCCTTTCGCCGCTCATCGGTGTTAGCAGCAAGTAGTCCGATTTTGCAAAGATCGTTTTTTTGCCGTGAGAGATTTCACCCGCTTCGGCCGTCTCTGCAAACCTCACGCTCCCCGTCTGTCCTTTTCGCCCGCAAAGGCCGAGAATACAATCAATAATATGCAGCCCGGAATCCATTCCGCTAACGGAGGAAGATTACTATGCCCGTGACTCGCATCGATTTTCCCGTAGATGAATTGACGCGTCCTCAATCCGAAGACGAGATTCAACGGAAGGTGGCGCAGGAACGTGCCCGCCTGGCAAGCATGATGGGCCTGGATAGCGGCCCCGTCCGCCACTTTCGTCGGCCGGTCGAAAAGCCCTTCACCGCGGAAGAGCGCAATAAGGTCACTATTCTCTTCGGTGGCCTGACCTGGAAACACGAGCGCGTGATCCAAGCGGTGTTCGAAGGCTGCGGCTATCGCTGCGATATTCTTCCCGTGCCGAACGTCTCGGCGTTTCAACTGGGCAAGGAATACGGTAACAACGGGCAGTGCAATCCCACGTATTTTACTGTCGGCAACCTCGTTCAGTATCTCCAAAGCCTGGAAGCGCGAGGGTTGACGAAAGACGAGATCATCAACAATCACGTCTTCTTTACCGCCGGCTCGTGTGGTCCATGCCGCTTTGGCATGTACGAGTCGGAGTATCGACTGGCCTTGCAAAACGCCGGTTTCGGCGGTTTTCGCGTACTGCTGTTCCAGCAAAACGACGGCGTGAAGGCGGCCTCGGGCGAAGCCGGGCTGAAGTTCACTGTGGACTTCGGCATGGGCATGTTCAATGCCCTCAATCTCGGCGACATCATGAACGAGATGATCTACCGAATCCGGCCCTACGAAGCTGAAAAGGGCAAGACGGACGAGGTCTTCCAAGCGTCCGTCGACAATCTGTGCACGATGCTGCGCGAACGCAAGCCGTTCGAAGACCATGAAGACCTGCCGGAGTGGATGGCAAAGAAGGTTCGCGCCAATAAGGGCAAGAAATGGGAGGTCTGGGTCAACTCGCTGGGCAAGGTCCGCGAGCAGCTTTACGGCAACCCGTACAAAGAAGCCCTGGCGGCTGTCCGCGAACAACTGGCCACCATCGAGGTCGACCGCCTGCGCGTCAAGCCAGTGGTCAAGATCATCGGCGAATTCTGGGCGCAGATCACCGAGGGCGATGGCAACTTCCACATGTTCGAATTCCTGGAGCGTGAAGGCGCACAGGTGCTGGTCGAGCCCATTGGGACTTGGGTGATGTACATGATGTATCAGGCCAAGGCGCGCGCCGCCGCCCGCCGGTCGCTCGATGCTCCCTACAAGAAGGTACAGTGGTATGAGCTGCGCAAGAGGGCGGTAAACGAGTTGAAGTTCCGCCAGAAGCAGTGGTTGTGGGGCGTAGGCGAGCGTGTTTACGCACGCCAGTATCATCGCGTGGTGGAGGGCCTGGGCAACATCGCCCACCACCTCATTGACCAGAAAGAAATGGCCGCGATGGCCAACCCGTTCTACAACGAATTCGCCCGAGGTGGCGAAGGACACCTCGAAGTGGGCAAGAACGTCTGGTACACCAAGAACCGCCTCTGCCACATGGTGCTGGCACTCAAACCATTCGGGTGCATGCCGTCCTCCCAGTCCGACGGCGTGCAGTCGGCTGTGGCCAACCACTTCAAGGAGATGATCTTCCTACCTATTGAAACTTCGGGCGAAGGCGAGATCAACGCGCACAGCCGGGTGCAAATGGCCCTCGGTGAAGCCAAGGTCAAGGCCCGCATGGAGTTTGAGCAGGCGCTGAAGTCAACCGGCAAACGGCTGGAGGACATCAAGGCTTACGTTGCCGAGCATCCGGAGTTGCGCAACCTGTTCTATCCGGTGCCGCACGTTCATGGATACGCCGGCGTAGCAGCGAATTTCGTGCTGCACGTCAACGATCTGATGAACGGCAAGAAGCGACTCGCACGCGTGCCGGTGACTCCGCCGCAGAAACTGGCGGTAGCCGCGGCGTACGGCGATTAGTGGCAGGTTGATTTTTTGGTCAACTGATAAGCAAAAGGAAGGAAGGTCATCTACCTCATGCCGGAAGTGCAGGTACCCGAAGGTACGCAAGCTGCTCCGACGTATCGCCTAGATGTGCAGTTACACGAGCTGCTCATGAAGCCGCCCGAGCAGCCCCGACTGCTGCCGCCGCCTCCAAGCGGCAAGGAGCAGAAGCTGCCGAAGCCTGTGTTCCCGCAGCATCCTGAGTTGATGTCGGCACGGGACGAGGATTTCTTCCCCAAGAACGGCCGCCGCAAATACAAGGCC
The DNA here is from genome assembly GCA_963794545.1 of uncultured Acidobacteriaceae bacterium. GTDB lineage: Bacteria > Acidobacteriota > Terriglobia > Terriglobales > Acidobacteriaceae > Bog-257. The sequence goes on along the minus strand of CAWCEH010000002.1, from coordinate 384,188 downwards.
AAGTACGTTCTACCGCGCAGCGAAAGGTTGGGCGTTTCCCTTCTTTCGCTCGCGGATTATGCCGGGCGAGTTTCATCCCATCATTGCCTATCTGTTCAACGAGTGGAAGTGCAACCTCGATTGCCACTACTGTTGGGCGTTCGACAACAGCGTCCGCGGCATGACGGAGGACGTGGCCAAGCGCTCGATTGACTGGCTGCACGACACGGGATGCCGCGTGCTGGCGCTGATGGGCGGCGAACCGCTTCTCCGCCCCGACTTCGCGCACAAGATCGTCTATTACGCGGCCAAGAAGGATTTTTGGATCTATCTGCCGACCAACGCTCGCCTGCTGCGCACAGAGGTAATCGACAAACTGGCCGATGCTGGTGTTGCCACCTTCAACATCGCGGTGGACGCTTGGGATGTCAAACCCGGACTGCCGAAGGCAATGGTCCCCATCCGCTCGTATTTCGACTATCTCGTCAAGAAACAGTACAAGTACGGCTACAGCGTCTTCCTTAACATCAACATTTGTCATAACAACATGGACGATGTGAGGCAGTTGACGGAACTTGCACACGACAGCGGCATCGCAACCGACTATCACATCTGCGAGTCGCCGATGACCGAGCAGCCGCACTTCAAGCACCTGTACACCAACCCGACCTTCATCCGCGAGGAAGACCATCCGATGGTGTGCGAGCTGGTCGACTGGCTGATTGCGAAGCAGAAATCGGGATATCACATGGTGAACTCCGTGGAACGCCTGGCGCAGATGAAGGAGTTCATCCAAGGCGAGCTAGAGGACTGGAATTGCCGCGCGGGCCACAATTCGCTGATTGTTCGCGTGGATGGCACTTTGGCCCCCTGTTTCCCGATGTATTCGGCGGGTTATGATTGGGGTACGATTGAGAACCATAAGTTTGAGAGCAAACAGTTGAAAGGTATGAAGAAAGAGTGCCAGAAAAGCTGCTTTTCCACTCTGAACCACATTCTCGCCTTCTGCTACAACGATCAGCGTGTGATCACGTGGTTGTTCAAACAGGCAAAGAATGGATTTCAGGGAGTAAGCGGCAATTTCGGTGACTGATCATTTCATCACCGGTTCGGTTTCTCGGGAGGACTAGTGGCTTCACATTCTCACCAAGACGGGTCCTGCGACAACGCTCCGGCCAAAGTTGACGTTCAACTGGACGCCCTTCTGAACTCGGCGCCGGTGGAAGACTCGCTTCCCGCGCGCGTTCTAGCCAGGTCACGTGAAGTCAACGCGCAGTCTGGCTTCAAGGCGGTCTATACCGTCGGCATGGATGTCGGCTCGACGACGGTCAAGGCAGTCGTCGTCAATGCCGAAACCGACCAGATGATCTGGCAGGACTACCAACGCCATGAGACCAAGCAGCCTGAGAAGTTGCTGGAATTCCTCAAGCGCATGGAGGAGGAAGTCGGCATTGCTCCCCACAACTGCCGCATCTTCATCACCGGCTCGGGTGGAGGCGCGCTCTCCAACCTGGTCGGTGCCAAGTTCGTGCAGGAAGTCACGGCAGTCTCGCTCGCGGTCGAAAAGATGCACCCCGAAGTGAACTCCGTAATTGAGTTGGGCGGGCAGGATGCCAAGATCATCGTCTTCAAGGAAGACGAAAATACCGGCCGCAAGAAGAAGATCCCTTCGATGAACGACAAATGCGCCGGAGGAACGGGCGCCGTCATTGACAAGATCAACGCGAAACTGAAGATTCCCGCCGAGGAACTGTGCGACCAGGGCTACACCGGCATCAAGCTCCATCCCGTGGCCGGCAAGTGCGGCGTTTTCGCCGAAACTGATATCAACGGACTGCAAAAACAGGGTATTCCTCCCGATCAATTGATGGCGTCACTATTCGACGCAATCGTTCTGCAAAACCTGACAGTGCTCACCCGCGGGCATACGCTGCGCCCTCATGTGCTGCTGCTTGGGGGGCCGAACAGCTTTATCCGCGGTATGAAAGAAGCGTGGCAGCAGAACATTCCTCGCACCTGGGAGGAGCGTAAGGTGCAGCTTCCGGAAGGCGCCAAGCCGGAAGATCTCATTAAGGTTCCGGACAATGCGCAATACTTCGCTGCGCTGGGCGCCGTCGAGTTCGGCAAGGACGAAGAGTTCGAGGTCGGTGTCTACATGGGCACTGAGTGCCTGGAGGACTACATCTCTGTCGGCCGGCAAGCGGAGAAGGCGAAATCGGGTGCCGCTGGTCTTAGCACGTCCGAGGAAGAGCTCGCCAGCTTTAAGCAGAAGTACACTATTCCGAAGTTCGTTGGCGCGAAGTTTGGTGTCGGCGAGACGGTGCGAGGATTCGTTGGTCTCGATGGCGGCTCGACGTCAACGAAAGCTGTGCTGCTTTCCGAGGCTGGTGATGTGCTCTGTAAGGCGTACCAACTGTCAGGCGGGAATCCCATTCAGGACACCATCGACATGTTCGTTGCGCTCCGCCAGCAGGTGGAGGCGCAAGGAGCTGCGCTGGAGGTCCTGGGAGTCGGCACCACCGGTTACGCGAAGGACGTTCTGAAAGATGTGCTGAAGGCCGATGTGGCGCTGGTGGAAACCGTGGCGCACACCGAATCGGCCATGAAGTTCTACAAGAATCCCCACGTCATTGTGGATGTCGGCGGCCAGGACATTAAGCTAATCGTATTGAAGGACGGACGCGTCAAGGACTTCAAACTCAATACTCAGTGTTCGGCCGGAAACGGCTATTTCCTGCAAGGCACCGCCGAGTCGCTTGGTTACAAGGTGGAAGAGTACGCGGACATCGCGTTCTCGGCTAACACCATGCCGATCTTTGGCTATGGCTGCGCCGTGTTCATGCAGTCCGACATTGTGAACTTCCAGCGGCAGGGTTGGCGTGGTGAAGAGATTCTCGCCGGACTGGCGAACGTTCTGCCGAAAAACATCTTCCTGTATGTGGCCGGGATTCCGAACCTAGCGAAGCTCGGATCGCGATTCATTCTGCAAGGTGGGACCCAAAAGAACCTTGCTGCGGTCAAGTCGGAAGTCGACTTCATTCACTCGCACTTCCACGGCGTCGGGCACGAGCCAGAAGTCATCGTTCACGAGCACTGCGGCGAATCAGGAGCAATCGGCGCAGGCGTGGAGGCCGCTCGCCTCTACAAGAACGGCCATCGCACTACCTTCATCGGACTCGATGCGGTACAGAACATCGGCTACCGCACCACCCGCAACGAAGACACGCGGTGCTATTTCTGTAAGAACAATTGTCTGCGCACGTTCATTGACGTGACCGTGGGCGAGGTTGAGACGCCCCCGTCGCCGCTGCCCGTCTTCAAATCGAAGGTCCCGCTTCAAGCCGGCGAGCGGCGCCTGATCATTTCAACCTGCGAAAAAGGACAGGTCGAAGACGTTGGCGCAATGCGCGGAATCAAGGCGGGGCTCGACGCAGTCAAGAATGCCAACCCGAATTTTGTGGACATCGCTGCCCGCGAGGTGTGGCGCTCGCGCAATCCGCAGAAGGTTGCCGATCCGCTGCCGACCAGCGCCTGGACGTCGGCTGCTAAACAGCGCGTCGCGCTGATGAAGAAGCGCTCCAGCCTACGCGTTGGCATGCCTCGCGTGCTGAACATGTACCTATACGCGCCGCTGTTTAGCGGGTATCTGGAGAGCTTGGGCCTCGAGCCAGAGAACCTAGTGTACTCCGAGTTTACGGGCCAGGATATGTACCGCGCCGGCGCCGGCCGCGGTGCCATCGATCCTTGCTTCCCGTCGAAGATCGGTATCCCGCACGTGTACAACTTGATCTTCCAGAAGCACCAGAAGAAGCCGCTGGACGCGATCTTCTTCCCCATGATCGACACCTTGCATCAGCCGATGAAGAATTGCAGTGGCAGCAATGCTTGTCCCACCGTGACGGCCACGCCGAACGCGGTGAAGGCGGCATTCATCAAAGAGAACGATATCTTCAAGGAAAATGGAATTCAGTATCTCGACCCCATCCTGAACATCGACGACAAGAAGCTGCTTACCTTGCAAATGTTCCAGACGTGGGCGCCGACCCTCGGGCTGTCTGAAGAAGAGAACGAACGCGCGGTTGAGGCTGGCTTCAAGGCCTTCGAGGACTTTGACGCCGGATTGCGTAAGCGCGCCCGCGAGGTGCTCGACACGCTGGAGCGCGAGAACCGTCTGGGCATCGTTATGCTCGGTCGTGTCTATCACCACGACCCCGGACTTAACCACGAGATCATGGAAGAGTTCCAGAAGCTCGGCTATCCGGTATTCTCGCAGAGCCTGCTGCCAACGGACGAAGACCTCCTTGACCGGCTCTTCGGCGAAGAGGTTCGCTCCAGCGCCATCACCCATGCGCTCGATATTCGCGACGTGTGGAAGAACGCCTACTCCGCCAGCACCAATCAGAAGATCTGGGCGGCGAAGTTTACAGCGCGTCATCCGAACCTGGTGGCGCTGGAGATCAGCAACTTCAAGTGCGGACACGACGCGCCCATTTACAACGTGATCGAGGACATCATCGAGAACTCGGGTACACCTTATTTCTCCTTTAAGGATCTCGACGAGAACAAGCCGACCGGATCGATAAAAATTCGTGTGGAAACCATCGATTACTTCCTGAAGCGCTACCAGGAAACTATATTGAAGAAGGCGGAAGCAGCGAAGGAACTGGAACGTCAGCTCGCCGACTACGAGTTCTCGCTGCGAATGCCGTTGACTCGCAAATCGCATATACGCGAAGATATTCCGACGGTATTTCCGCGGGTGGCGGTCGAACAGGAACCCGCCACGGCGGCCGGAGACGATTAAGCGCCTCCTGAAGAGTACAGGTTTATTTTGCAGAGAAAAAGGCCATGCCCCTGACGACCGACACCAAGAAAGTGATGTTCGAGATTTATCGTGACGCCAATTATGGCGGACGCTACAAGGTGGTGTACTTCACCGAACTCGGAGAACACGACAAGGAGACCGAGATCCAGGAAGCCATGCGTGGAGAACACGTTTTCGATGGCTTTCTGCTGCACCGCGAACGCAACCAGGCCAAGCAGCTTGTGGATGAGATTCTTGACCGCCTGAATCGCGGCGAGTCAGTGGACGAAAACACAATCGAGCAGCAACTCCAGCCGTATCTCGCCTGAACTCGTATGCCTTCAGGCCCGCGTTCACGGGCAAGAAAGAAAACGCTTCCGCCGCTGAGGTCTGTGACCTCAGCGGCGGAAGCAAGATGATACCGCGATCTGAACGCGGGCCTGAAGGCCCGCTCTACCGGATTACACAAAAACCGAAAATTCTGTAGAGGGGCGACCGTGATGAGCACAGCTCGTATCTTCAAATCTGGCAATAGCCAAGCAGTGCGTTTGCCAAAGCAATTTCGCTTTCATGTCAACGAGGTGGAAATCTTGCGCCGTGGAGACGAGATTGTGCTGAGGGAACCAAGACGTAGTCTGGGTCGCGCATTTGCCGCACTGGCGGCAATGCCGAACGACTTTATGTCTCAAGGGCGGCAGGACCAACCGCCCCAGAAGCGGGATGGGCACCCGATGAAGCACAGGTAAAGTGGTTCGGGGTCGCAGGCGGCGAGACAGAGATTCGCCGAAGAGTACTCTCATCTCACAACGGACGAATTCCAGAACGCCGGAGACATGTGAAGCCTTGCACCATGGAATAGAGCGCAGGCCTATCTCTTCTTTTTCGTCGTCCTCTTTACAGCGGGTTTTTTCGCTCCAGGCTTCCTAGCTGCAACTTTCTTTGCTGGGGCTTTCTTTGCTGGGGCTTTCTTGGCTGGCGACGCCTTCTTGGCAGCCGGCTTCGTTGGCCTCTTGTGTGATGCCTTCTTGACTACAGCCTGCTTGGTTGGTGCAGCCTTCTTCGCTACAGGCTTGACTGCGGGAGCCGATGCCTTGGTTTCGGCTGCCACCGCGCCTTTCTTAGCCCCGGAAGTTGGCTTCGGCTCGGCAACTGGCGCAGCTACAGGGGGCGCGGCCACGACGGGTGGCGCCTCCGCCCCCTTCGCTTTGCGTCCGCGCTTCGCCTGAGCCGGTGCTTCGCCGCCGGGCGCAGCAGCCTTTGCAGCCGCAGCTTTCCCGCGTCCACGCTTGGGCGCTGGTGGCGGCGGGGGAGGCGGCGGCTCGTATGGCTTCAGGAAATTCATAATTTCCGTATGCGACCGCAGCTTGCCGTCCATCAGCATCAGGAATGCCTGATCCATGACCTTCTGGTATTCCGGGATGTGAGGCGTGATGCGCAGCTCGGCCATCTCCGGGAAGGGCAACTTCTCTTTCACCTGCCGCCATTTTCCAAAGAAGTTCTTCAGCTTCAGGTCGACCGCCTGCTGCTTCGTGGTAAGGCTGAGAAACAGAATATCTTCCGGCATTGCCTGCGACAGGATTCTCCAAGCGCCCGAGGGCACGCCCGCTTCTTTGCCGGTCAACTTCTTTGCCAGATCGTGGGCCCCGCTTTCCAAACGCTTCCACTTGTCCACGAAGTCGCGTCGCGGAATCATCCGCTGGATTTCGGAGGTGTCCTTGTCGCCCATGCGCCGGGTCAGGAAGTACATCACGATCGGTCCGGTTTCCACCGAGTAGCCGAGGTCGTTCATCGTCTGACGTGTCTTCACCACCTGCCCCAACTCGCTGGAGTCGACCTTGGCCATGCTCCAATGCGGATGCAGCACTTTCAGCCAGCCTTCTTTGTCCAGCGCGCGCATGATGTGCAATGGGTCATCTTCGTGCGCGAGCTGCTCCAACTCGTAACCCACAGCCCGCTTACCGATATTCTCGATGTAATTGTTCTCTTTGGCCGCGTCGTAACGCGCTTGCGTCCGTTCCTCGAGGGGCCAGTGGAAACGCGCACTCAGACGGGTCGCGCGAATCAGCCGCACCGGCTCTTCGAGGAATGCATAATTATGCAAAATTCGAAGCACCTTGGCTTCAATGTCCGCAACGCCGTTGAAGGGATCGAGCAAAAGCCCGCGTGAGCCTGGATTCAGCGACAGAGCCATGGCGTTGACCGTGAAGTCGCGACGCCGGAGATCTTCATTGATGGTCGCGGATCCGATGGTAGGTGGCTTGCCGGGCCTGTCATACGTCTCGGAGCGAGTCATGTTCAACTCAGCCCGCACGTTCCCCGGCATCAGCAGGTGGAGCGTCCGCAGCTCCTCGTCGACGCCCTGCACCGAGATTCCCGCTTTTTCGAGCTCCCGCTGGAGTTTGAGCGGATTGCCCTGGATGCTGAGGTCGACATCCCGGATGGGAAAGCCGGTGATGAGGTCGCGAATCGTGCCGCCGGTGAGATAAAGATTCAAGCCCGCATGACGGGCAATTTCTTGTACCAGGTTCACACCACTTTGTTGGTCCGGTGTGAGCCGGGTCTCCATGCTATAGATGTAGTCTGCCATCTAAATGTATGTTTCTAAAGGCGTAACCCGCAGATGAAGGGCCCAAAAAATGGCACGGTCATGCAACCAGGTTGCGGAACCAGTTGTTCCCTTCAGGGTCGTGCCGTCAAACCATCCAATCCGTTTTGCTATCCCAAGAGTGGTCGATGAGCGTGCAACTTGCTCTTTCGAGGGAACTTAAGGGCTCTGTGCACCAAGTGGCCGCAAAGCGAACAATAACACAAGGTTGACGATTTGGCTACAGAGTAGCATCGTTGGGGCGTATTTTGAGCAAAAGTGCGACAATCGGCTGAGCGATTCGATTCGTTACCTATGGCTACGACGCGCAAAAAAGTGATCGTCCGCAAGATGGATCGCGACACCGTAAACGGCTACGTGGATGCTGCCTTCATTGCAGACGGGAAGCTGGAGTTACTAAACACGGCCGGCAACGTGGTCTCCATTGAACTGCGCGAGGTCAAAGGGGTTTACTTCGTTCGCGAATTTGGTGATTCGGAATCGCTGATCCGCAAGACGTTCACCTCCCGGCCTCGCATGGAAGGACTGTGGGTCCGTCTGCGCTTCCGCGACAACGAGACAATTGAAGGCATGATGCCCAACGATCTGTTGCAGGAAGGGAGCGACGGCTTTTCCATCATTCCGCCCGACACCCGTTCCAACACACAACGGATTTTTGTTCCCCGCTCCGCGCTGGCTGAAATGACGGTGATCGGTGTCATCGGCGACAAGAAATCGCAGCGGCGGGGTCGGCGTCCGGAGGACACGCTGCAAGTACCGTTGTTCGGGTGAAAGCCGGTCGGTGGCGAAGTTTTCCGATCTCGAGACATACCTATGAAACTTGCTGAAATCGCATCGGCCCTCGGTGCCACGCTGGAAAATGGGAATCCCGATGCTGAGATCACTGGCGTCGCTGGAATCGAAGAGGCCGGCCAAGGACAGATTACCTTTGTCGCCAATCCTAAATATGCTGCCGCCGCCAAGACTACTGCCGCGGCCGCGGTAATCGTTAGCGAGGACTTCCCTGTCCTTTCCACTGGTATGCTGCGCAGCAAGGATCCTTACTTGACGTTTGCCAAAGCGATAGACCTGTTCTACCAGCCTCCCGTTTATGAAGCGGGCGTGCATCCTACGGCTGTGATCGCGCCTACAGCGAGAATTGGCAAGCGCGCGCACGTTGCGGCTTATGTGGTGATTGACGAGGACGTCGAGATTGGTGACGACGCCGTGATCTTGCCGCACGTGGTCATTTATCGCGGCGCACGCATTGGAAGTCATTTCTTCGCGCATGCCCACGCCGTGGTACGCGAGTTCTGCACCTTGGGCGACAATGTCATCCTGCAAAATGGCGCTATCGTCGGATGCGACGGCTTCGGCTTTGCCCGTGACGGAGAGCGCTGGGAAAAGATCACCCAATCCGGTCCGACGGTACTGGAAAGCGACGTAGAAGTGCAGGCGAATTCCTGCGTGGACCGCGCCAGCATTGGTGAAACACGCATTGGACGCGGCGTTAAAGTCGACAACCTGGTACAGGTTGGCCACGGCTCGGCGGTCGCTGAGCATACCCTTCTCTGCTCGCAGGTTGGACTAGCGGGATCGACGGTAGTGGGTAAGAATGTGATTCTCGCCGGCCAGGTGGGCGTCGCCGGACACTGCAACATTGGCGATGGCGTCATCGTGACCGCCCAAAGCGGAACCCATGGAGACATTCCGGCGGGCACCATGGTCAGCGGCTCTCCCGCCTTCGACCACAAAGAATGGTTGCGCGCAGTCGGCGTATTCAATAAACTCCCTGAGCTTGCGAAAGCGGTCCGGTCGCTTATGGTTACCCGGAAAGGCGATTCCGCTCCGGAAAAAAACGAACCGTGATCCCTGCGCCAGGGCACCCTCGTCTACGGGCCTTTGTAGGTATTAACGACCCGCTGGGTTACCGGGACACCCTGGGCTGCTTCTAATTGTTTAGCCATGAGCGAAGACATCTCCAACCCGGTATTGCCGCAGGCGGCTGGCCCCCAGGCCGTGACCCGCGCCCCGATCCGCGTGTTGCTGCTGGATGACCGCGAAGACAACCTCGTACTCCGCTCTGCGATACTTCGCCAGAAGGGCTACCAGGTTGTGACCTCGAGCTCCATCGAGGAGGCTGAGGCCAAACTACATGGCATCGATATCGCAGTTCTCGATTACCACTTGGGAGCGGGTGAATTCGGAACGGAGGTTGCCCAAACGCTGCGCCGCAAACGTCCGCAGGTCCCCATCATCATTTTGTCGGCAACGCTGGAACGCAAGTTCGGCGGCATCGCCGACATGCACTTGCTAAAGGGATACAGCTCGGTGGATGACCTGGTTTCCGCGCTGCGTTCCTTCGAGGCCAAGAAACGCGGCCGCCCGGTGGTGGTGGATGCGCGCGATTTTTACTATTCACGCATTTCGATGGCCATGGGTGATGACATTGTCCTGGAGATTCTCGATCGGGAAGGAATATGGCAGTACGTAAACGACTACTTTGCTGCGATGAATGGCCATAAACGATCCTGGTTTGTCGGCAAGAGCCTATTCGAGCAGTTTCCGCAACTGGGAGAAGAATGGCGCGACATCGTGCGCACGGTAGCCGATACGCGCGAGACCTACATTGATCGGCGCGGGTTTCAAGGCGCCTCTCATCTGCCGACGCAAAGCCCGCACTGGAACTGGAATGTCCTCATCTTCCCTATCAAGCTGCATGATGACCGCGATGGAGTCGTGCTCACGGCACGATTGATTGAGAAGAAATGAGTCGCGCGCTTCACCTGGATTGTTCATGAGACTCTCACCCCGTCGAGGCCGGGTTTGCTTGGGTGGGAATTTCTGTTGTGCGGGCGAAAATCCATACCCTGGCCAAAAGAGGGCTAGGATGGGGCACCCGGCGGCACTCACAGCGCGGCTGCGGGTTGGGATTCTTGCACCGGCGTGGGAGTTGATAATGGCTTGGTCGGGAAGTAGCCAGTGTAGCTTAATGTATTTTGCGGGCCCGCTTCGCAAGGAGCGGGCTTTTTATAGCTTGGATGGGGATTTATCTGCTGGCAAGGAGTTGACACGGAACTGCCCCGCCCTAGCCAAAATCGGGCTAGAACGGGGTACCCCAAGTTTGCAGTTTCGGACAGGGGCTTCAAGGTTTGTGGTGGATTGAAGCACCGCCCGCATGTCGATCAGCGCCTGCCGCCAGTTCCAGGAGTGAATGAAACGCCGCGCAAAGCTTCTGCAAAGCCAGCAGACCTAAAGGTCGTGAAGCTTTCGCTGGGCGGTAGAGTGGTGGCGTTTATCTGATCGGTGATGACTACGACTTTGTTGGGGTCTGCACCTTGATCGCCGTTGCCGCTCACCGTAGAGGTAACGGCATAAATGGTCGCAGTACCGTCCCCGTTCACGATGCCCGTGATGTTACGCAGGCCATCGGTCCCGGGAGACCAGGGGAGCCCGGTTGCCGTATTGTTTCCCGTGGGATAACCATCAACGGTGTAAGGTACGCCGAGCTGCAATCCCGCTTGCAAAACATAAGCAAGGTTCCACTGGCCGGAGCCGGAATCAAAGGTCCACTTCTGAAGTCCCGCGGTTGTCTGGCTGGCAGCAACGGTGTACATCCCGTCGGAATATGTGTTGTCGCCATTGCCTTCATCGGTGACGTAGAGAGTGTTAGCGTCGGCAAACCAAATGCCGAAGGGGAAGGAGGTCGTGGAGCGCAGCGCCGTCGGAAATCCCTTCAAGATGCACATGTTGTTGGGATCGAGGCCCTTGGTCTGCAGCTTCGATGGATCGTAAGCGAGAGGCGCCGTCGGCAATGTGGCATTCGCCGGAGGAAGGCCAACGCCGTTGGAATCGTTGCATATCGAGAGCGTCGGATCGACCCAGTAAACCGAGTTGACGCCGTTGCCGCCGCTGCCCTTGGTGTAATAGAGAACGTTATTGAAAATCGTCAGACCCCGAAAGTTGTCGTCTTTGCCGATTTTGTCGTGGGGATCGCCCAGTTGCGTAATGTTGAAGCTGGCTACCGGGGTCGGCATTCCGGGATTCTGCGAGATTTCGCTCTGCGAGAGGGGAGTGAGAATCTGAGCGCCGGCCCCGATAATGATGCCGTCCGGCTGGGGATTGCTGCCGTTACCCGCGTTGCCAGCCGTGTAGAAAAAATTCGCGCCACCGAGGTTATTCAGGATGGCAGCCCGACCGTTGTTTCCGCTGTAGGCGTTGGTTTCTGTGAAGTTCACCGTTCCGGTGGCATCAATGAGGCCGACAGCGCGATACGCGACTCTTCCCACAGGGTTCGTCGCATCGTAGGCTCCGGGAGTATTGGAATTCGATATATCGAGATCGTCGATCGACGCCACGTAGTCGATCAGGGTCAAGTATTGGCCGTCGAGCGAGAGGTTTAAAGCTTCTTCAGACTTGGAGGAGAAGCTGGTAACCAACACGTCTCCGAGGAGCGGTTGTCCAATCCGCTTCATATTTGGAAGTTCGAGCGAGTTGACCAGTGAGCCGGCTACGGTGTACTGGTTGAGGACGATCTTCGAGGTGATACCGAAACTACCATCGACGAGGTCGTTATTCCAAACGTAAGGGTAGGTACCGTCATTGGTCGCTGGGCCGGCGCATCCGCCTTGTGTGGCCTGGCAATTGGGCGGCAGGATTTCGCCCACCTTAACGTTGTTCGGATTGTTGTCGTAGACAGTGCGGCTTATCACTAAGTTTCCGGGCGAGAAGAATGTACTGCCGTTTTGCGCGGACGCAACAACGCTGCCCGATATCAGGATCAGCGAAAGGAGCAAGAGTGGTTGAACGCGGCTCTTTCTTTTTGAAGTTTCAGGTGTCATACAGAGTCTCCTTCGAAATTAGGGGCATCTATTCCGGGCGCCTCGGAGGGTTTGCAATTCATGCTCTCACTCACCTGTTGCATTAATGTTGCAGGTTCATAACGGTTCGGTTAATGTCGGCGGCCGATATCGTTAGCTGCTCCACGAAATAGCTAGAAATTGCTGGGATTGCAATTTCGGGTGGTCTACTCTTGGGAGAGGTTGTTGAGCTTCAATAGCTGAGAGCAGCAGAGGATAGGAAGAGCTCACCAAGCGCTATGAGAGGCCAAGCGGGATGCCCCATCCTAGATTCGGTTCGGGGATTCGTGTATCGCTTGCGCGCAGTGCGAGCCTTCATTAGGTGTGAGAATTGTGCCGTCCCTCAACCAACCCAACAAGCGCAAAAAACGGCGCTCGTTGGCTCAGCCTGGAATGGAGAAGCGCCGTTGCCCATTAGTGAGTATTCCGCCCTTCAGGGCTATCCCTCGGCATGGTTGCGTCCCCGCAGTGCCCGATTCCGTTTCGCCCGGCCAGACTCATTGTAGCTCCACGCTGTCCGGCGATCTCAACTTCCTGTTTGCCCGTGATCCGCCCGAAGGAGTCTATCCGTCCTGTCAAACCCACGCGGCAATCCGCTCCACCAGTAGAGGTAAGCCCGTCCCGGCAGTCTGATGTTTTCAGCTTCTGATGCGCTCCACACCGATCATCACCGGGCTCATGTGGGTGGCTGCCCCCGTTGGCGTTATAGGGTTCGCGGCCCTGCTGCTATGGCTGTCGGGCAATTGGCGCTGGGTGGAGGGCTGGATCTTCGGTCTTTGGTGGGCATCGTTCGTTGCCGCCCTTTATTTGTGGCTTCGCTTCAGGGACCCTGCGCTGCTGGCCGAGCGCATGCGCATGCCCAGCAGCGGCCGGGTTCCCCACTCATTCGCGGTTTTCGAATGAGTGGGCCCGAGAAGGGGAATAACTGATCGTCAGCGGCCACTCCTGACAATTTATTCGCACCGGCGCTTCTTGCTGGAACGCGTACGCCCGGAAGCTGCTCCAGTCCCAATCTTCGGGTTTTTCCGCCAGACCTCGCTTCACCGGGTTCCGATGCATGTCGCCCACCCCAACGAGCGCAAAGTCGGCGCTCGTCGGGGGCCCCGGTTAGCGCAATTTTTCAATCCGTTTCTTCGACGTACAGACGTTGAAATCATAGAAGCGCTTTTGCCATATCGGACCCGTGCGGATGCCGCCATGGTGAAGCAGCTTTGTGAATCGCTCCTTGATGACCTTCATTACGACGGAGGGATCGCCCACATCCGGTTCGGTGAATCAAGAGGTGAAAGTGCTCGGGCATGACGACGTAGCCGATCACCACAAATCGATATTTCTGCCGTGCACGCTCCAAAACGCGCAGGAAGAGATCGCGGCGCGCGCCGGTTCCCAGCTCGGGCCGCCGCTGGTAACAGCTACAGGTTATGAAATGAAGATCGTGCCCGCCGTACCAGCGTTCCAGACCTTTCGTCACACTCTGAGCTTAGTATCGGTCAGATGTGTGGTCGGTGATGAAACACACGCAGCTCCGTGATCTCCGAATCCCACTCATTCGAAAACCGCAATGAGTTGATTGGATAAGAGAGAAGGCTCGCTTCGAACCGGTAGTCTTGAGTTGAGGACAAGACACTGGGGAAGGAAGGAGCCTTCCATGCTTATTGTAGGGTGTGATTACCATCCGCGGTGGCAGCAAGTGGCTTGGTTCGACCCGGAGACGGGAGAGATAGGAGAACAGAAGTTGGTAAACGGCGACGGCGAAGCGGAACGCTGGTATAGGCAACTGCCGGTGCCGTCGTTGATCGGTCTGGAAGCCACGGGCAACAGTCAGTGGTTTCTCGATCTGTTAAACCAATTAGGCCATGAAGTGTGGGTGGGAGATGCCGCCGAAATTCGCGCCAGTTATGTACGCCGACAGAAGAACGACCGGCGCGATGCTGGGCACGTGCTGAAGCTGTTGCGGGAAGGCCGGTTTCCCCGGCTGTGGGTGCCGAGCGCGGAGCAACGCGATCTGCGGCAGCTACTGATTCACCGCCACAAGCTGGTGCAGATCCGCAGCCGCGTGAAGAACGGGTTGCAACACCTGGCGATGAACCAGGGGATGCAGAAGAAGTCGCGGCTGTGGAGTGTGGCGGGACAGAAAGCCTTTCGCCAGTTGCCGCTGACCGGTTGGGCGGGATGCCGGCGTCAGGACCTACTGCAGTTGCTGGTCTACCTGGACCAGCAGATAGCACCGCTGGATCGAGCCGCGCAACAAGCGGCCGAGCAGGATGCACAGGCACGATTGCTGTTGAGCCAGCCGGGCGTGGGGCCGATCACGGCTTTGGCGTTCGTGCTGACCATCGGCGACGTGACCCGCTTTGCGCGTGGCAAACAAGTGGCCAGCTATGTGGGACTGATCCCGCGCGAGCACAGCTCGGGGGGACGGCAGCGGCTGGGCGCCATAAGCAAACAAGGCAATGGTTTTCTGCGTATGCTGCTGGTGGAAGCGGCGCACAGCGTGGTCCGGCTGGATGAAGGATTTCGTAAACAATATGCTCACCGCTGCCACAGCAAGGCAAAAGGCATCGCCAAAGTAGCAGCGGCGCGCAAGCTAGCGGTACGACTCTACTGGATGCTACGCACCAATACACCGTATCCAGAGATCGTTCGCATCGAGAGTAGCCCGCGGGTGCCCCTGGTCGTCCGCCACGGCGGATAGACCGTTGAGTTGATTGGGCGCTCTCGCATCCAGACGGACCGGTGCAAAAGACGGCCTGCGGCCTTGGAAAACGAAAAAACCGTTTTCCACTTTCGCACCGGCGACGGCGACTGGATGTTCGCATAGAAGAATCATGGTCGAAGTTTTAGGCCGAATCGATGGGTGGTGGAACGAGGCAGGTTCCACTGCAAACTGATCAATCGCGAGATCTCCTGTGTCTTGCTCCTCAGCTTGGCAAACCAGTGACGAAACCAGCGGTGCTCACCCACCGCCTAGGAGAAGTTTCGCTTGACAACGCCTTCTCTCTTATCGAGGGGCACCCAGCAGTTGAACTACCCCACCCTTCGGCTCCGCTCAGGGCGGGCTCCAAGCAAGCCCGCTTGGGTGGGCTGCCGTGAAGTTAGCAGGCTGGGCCATCCGCTTACTTTTCGGTTCTCTCCAGGACCACGAGATGGCACAATGGATTCCAGGTCTAAAGCTAGTCCGACCCAACTGAGGATGCCAGATGGTGACGAAGATCGTCGCTACACTGCCGGATGGAAAGATTTGTGACTACATTGACCAAAAGATTCGGAACGACACTCCCGAGGAGTACGTTCGACAGAACATCGAACGGCGGCTCGTGCTGGAACTTGGGTACACGCGGGCGCAGATTGCCGTCGAATACCCAATCAAGATTGGCAGCGGGAGGCACCGAGTGGATCTCGCGACCCTCCCAGAGGACGTAGAACACAGCCAAGACAACATCTCAATCATCATTGAGTGCAAGAAGGACAGCGTGGAGCCGTCCAGCAAGACGGAAGGCACCGAGCAACTCAAGTCCTACATGTCCGCTTGCCCCAACGCGGAATGGGGCATGTGGACGAACGGGCGGTTCAAGGCGGTATTCCGTCGCGTCATTGAAGGTCGCAGGGCATTTTGGGAAGAACCGAACGACATCCCCAGCAAGGGCGGTCCGGCTGAGGAGGTAGACCGACCCACCCGGAAGGCACTCAAGTATGCGGTTGAGGACAATCTTCTTTTTTCCTTCAAGATTTGCCATAACCACATCTACGTCACCGATGGAATGCAGAAGCAGCCTGCTTTTTTCGAACTGCTGAAAGTGATCTTCTGCAAAATCCATGACGAGCGCAACGTGCCCAATCCGCTGGAGTTCTACGCAACTGCCAAGGAAAAGACAAGCAGCGATGGTCGGCTCACGGTAGCAAAGCGAATCGGGAAAATATTCGACGCGGTCAAAGCCCGCTACCCCGCGATATTTGAGAAGAACGACGAAATTAAGCTGAATCCGCGTTCGTTGGCTTATGTGGTGGGTGAACTCCAGCGGTATAGTTTCCTCAAAACTAACATCGATGTGAAAGGCAAAGCTTACGAGGAGTTGGTCGGTGCCAATTTGCGTGGCGACCGTGGCGAGTTCTTCACACCCCGCAACGTCCAGCACATGGCGATTGAGATGCTGGACATCAAGCTCGAAGAGAGGGTGCTTGACCCGGCATGTGGTACGGGAGGTTTCCTAGTCATCGCGATGAACGAGATGATCCGCCACCTCAAAGAGAAGACCGAGGCAAGCGGCGGCACTCCGGTAGAAATGCAGGACGCGCTAGCGGATCGCGTCCACGAGATTGCGCGGAACTTCTTCTTCGGAATTGACATCAACCCCGACTTGGTCAAGGCGACCAAGATGAACATGGTAATGAACAATGACGGATCGGGAAACATTCTCCGGCAGGATTCGCTCCTGCATCCTCACCAATGGGAAGGGGACTTTCGCAGACAATTCAGTAAAGCTCTAGGCATCGATGCAAGTGATCTGCGAGGGCCGGGGGACCTCGCCCTGTTTGACGTGATCGCTACAAATCCTCCGTTCGGTTCAAAGCTGCCCATCAAGGATAGCGAGACCTTGAGTCAGTACGACTTGGGGCACGTATGGCGCAAGAGGGATGGGATATGGGAACCGACTGAATACCTCCAGACTTCCCAACCGCCTGAGATTCTCTTTATTGAGCGTTGTTGGCAGTTCCTCAAGCCAGGTGGACGTATGGCGATCGTGCTGCCTGACGCAATCCTCGGTGCTCCGGGGCTTGAATACGTGCGCCAGTGGATCATTTCTCATTGCCGACTCGTGGCGTCTATCGACCTGCACCCAGATACCTTCCAGCCCGGAAATGGTACGCAAACGTCCGTAATGATCCTACAGCGCAAGACTGAAGAAGATATGGAACGGGAAGCGATACAACGGCAGCTTCAGGATTACGAGATCTTCATGGCTCAGGTTATGGCAATGGGACATGATAAGCGTGGCAATCCGACCTACCGCAGGAACGAGGATGGAGAATTAGTTTTGACACCCGCTGACGATAGAGACCAGACCGACCTATTCGAGCAAACAGCCACCGGAGACGTGACGAAGCACCCGATTGCGCGTCAGAAGATTTTGGATGATGATTCCCCGCTTGTTGCCAAAGAGTTCTTAGATTGGAAGCACACGGCGGTTCTGGGATGGTAAACGCCACGCCCAGAAAACGGGCAGCAACCGCAGTTCCCGCACCGCTGTCCAAGTTTTCCACTTCTGTAAGACTTTCCGAGATGATGGAAGAGGGGCTTCGGTTTGAGGCTGGAGCCTTCAACATCGAAGCCCGCCACGCTGTGGAGCAGATGCGTGTAGCAGGGCTTCCTCTCATTCCTCTCTATGGCTCCGCGGGACTCTGCCATGAAGCTCACAACGCATTTCGCTTCGTGCGTGTGTGGGTAAGCAAAGAGAATGGATACCCATTCCTTTCAAGTGCCGACATCATCAGTATGCGGCCTAATGTCGAATCCTACCTAAGCAAGAAGCTCACTAAACGTCTGGACGACTTAATCATTAAGAAGTGGGATGTGTTGATTTCTTGCTCAGGGACGATTGGAAATGTAGGTCTCGCATCCGCGAGTTTTGCCGGAACAGCGCTCTCTCAGGATGCCATAAGGCTTCGTGCAACCGACCCTGAGACGGCGGGATACATTACTGCGTTCCTCCGTTGCAAGTACGGTCGGCTACAGATCGTGCAAGCAACGTATGGATCGGTCATCAAACACATCGAGCCGTTGCACTTGCGGCGGGTCTACATCCCTGAGTTTAAAGATCACCGTTCCAATCTCGGGAGCCAGATCATAAAGGCGTATGAGTTACGTGACGAAGCAAACAAGCTGCTGGGGGAGGCGGACGCAAAGCTCCATGCCCTGCTGAAGCTCCCACCGCTTTCAGAAGTGTATTCAGAGGAGCGTGGTCCGGTCATTGTAAAGCAGCGTGCATCGAGGTTGACCTTTCGCTTCGACGGAAGTTTTCATGACCCTGTCGCGAGAGCAGCCGAAGATGTATTGCAGAAGAGCGGTTTGGACGTTCGTTGTCTTGGCCATCCGTCAGTCACTTCGGAAATTCGCCCAATCACGAAATTCCGGAAGAGAGTGTACGTTCCCAAAGGCGGAATCCTATTGTTGAGTAGCAAACAACTGATGCAGATCGACCCGGTTGACGTTAAGCACCTTGCGAAAGGTGCCCACACGAAAGACCTTTCGGAAATTGCACTCCGAAAGAACATGGTCACTATCAGCCGATCTGGAACTATCGGCAAAGTCCAAATCATCCCTGCTTACATGGAAGGATGGGCTGGGAGTGAACATGCAACACGTATCATTGCGGCTGCTGGAATGAATCCCGGATACATTTACGCATGGCTGTCATCAGATTACGGGCAACGGCTTGTGAAGAGATATTCCTATGGATCGGTGATTTTGGAAATCGACAAAGAAATGCTGGAGTCCGTCACGATCCCCGTCCCACCACCATATGTTCGTGAAAAAATTGGAGACCTTGTGATCCGCGCCAACGAGCTTCGGGATCAGGCCTGGCGAATCGAAGGGGATGCCATTCAGGAATTGGAGAACTTCATCGAAAACGGTGAAACGCGTCGCCCGCCCCGCATGGCTTAGTGGTGATCCTTCCCTTCGCTGCCTCGGTTCCCAGGCCTCGAGCGTGCCATCCACTTTGGGAATCGGTGGTTACCTCCGTGTTCTGGAGTGCGTTTTCTTGCCGATCCAACTCGCCTCCGCATCGTACACTGGGAGCGCTGGAGCCAGTCTCCCGCACCGCCAGTCCGCTGTTTGGGCGGCGGTACCCGATCTTTCAAAACTTGGCTGCTTGCCGGACGCACGAGGTAAGTCCTTATTCCGTAGGATTTTACCTGTAACTCCTTTGTACAGAGTATTTTGCGAGCTGTGCTGCAAAATATTGAATGCAAAAGGTTTACGCTGACACGTAAGTCGAATTAACACAGTATTTTGCGGGTAAAATATTGAAAACAAAGATGCAAAAATAAGGGGGAGGGGGGTAGCGGCTGCGAAACAGGGGTTAAACAGTTTGCTGAACCGCAGATCCCGAGGCGCGTAGTCAGCAGCCTGCAGCGAGAGCGGCCCCCGCCCTACCTTTCTCACGCCGTGGAGAATCCGAGGCCTTAGAGCCTGCATTCACAAGGCTGGCGGGAGAGGATGCACAGGGTTGGGAGCCGAAGTCCAGCTTAAAACGGAGGCCGACCATGAACAAGAGCAAAGCTGGACAGAAACAGAACTGGTACGTGGGGATCGATGTCAGTGCGCGGGAGTTGGTGGTGGCCTTGGGGCAGCAAGCTGCGAGCTCGACCCTGGAGCGTTATGCCAACACGGCGGCGGGACAGCAGCAGTTGGCCCAGCGGCTGCGGGGTTTGCGGGCGGAGGCGGTGGTGGTTTGTCTGGAAGCCAGCGGTAACTACAGTCTGGATGTGGCCTTGGTACTGGCGCGCCTGGGAGCCGGGGTGAAGTTGCAGGTGGCCAATCCGCGGCGGGTGCGGCGGTTCGCCGAATCGCTGGGGCAGCGCAGCAAGACCGATCCGGTGGACGCGCGGGTGCTCTGCCAGTATGCCGAGCGCATGCCGCTGGTGGAGTGGCAAGCACCGACGGCGGCAGCTTTGCGGTTGCGCGCGCTAAGCCGCACCATTGCGGCGCTGGTCCGCATGTGTACCCAGCACAAGAACCGGCAACATGCCCTGGCCGCCAGCGCTGCGCTGCCCGCTTGCCTGGTGCGCGAGCTGCAGGCGCAAGTGCGTTACACCGAGAAGCGCATTGCCAAGTTGCGGCGCGACGCCGTGCGGCTGATCGCCGGCGAACCCGGCTTGGCCCGCCGCTGGCAGTATCTGCTGAGTGTGCCAGGGCTGGGCGAAAGCAGCGCCCTGGCGGTGCTGGCCGAGCTGGCGGTGCTGCCCGACACGCTGGACGAGCGGCAGTGGGTGGCGCACGCCGGTCTGGATCCCAAGCATCATGAGTCGGGTTCCTCGATTGCGCAGAAACCCCGCATCAGCAAGGCCGGTAACCGCTACCTGCGCGCCGCGCTTTACATGCCGGCGCTGGTGGCGGTGCAGCATGATCCCTCGCTGCGGGCCTTTTATCAGCGCCTGCTGGATCATGGCAAAGCCAAGCTGCAGGCGCTGGTGGCGGTCATGCGCAAACTGCTGCATGCGGCTTGGGGCATGTTTCGCAACGATCAACCTTACGATGGAGCCAAACTGTGCCCGCAGGCGTAAAAAGAGAGAGGTTCTCCGGCACCTCTCCAGAGAAAAAAAATCTTGAAATCGAAGAGAGAATCTCACCGACTAAAGTCGGTTCGGGATGACAAGAATAAGGGACTTATCGGCACGAGGTGCCATGACACAAACCGATTTACGAAGCCTGATACAAATCGACTTAAATGCCCGAAACAAACCGAATTATGAGATGTGTTATAGAAACGGTCTAACCTTCCCGGCGGCGCTCGACCGGCAACGCGCTTTCTATCGTCGCAGCAACAGACTCCATCAGCAAATCCCGATCAGGATAGCTTCGCGGATCGATGGGGCGGTGAAAAATCACGGTCACGGTTCCCGGCCGCAACGCAAGAGCGTTCTTCGGCCATAGCTCATAGGTCCCCAGCAAGGTGACCGGAACAACGAACACTCCGGTTTCAATCGCGAGGTGAAACGGACCCTTCTTGAAGGGAAGCAATCTGCCATCACTTGAACGCGTGCCTTCCGGAAAGATGAGCATGTGCAGCCCTTGGCGCAACACAGCAGCGGCGGCATTCACGCTCTCGATAGCAGCCTCGCGATCACTGCGATCTACCGGTACGAGTGATGCCATTTTCATGCCGGTTCCAAGGATGGGAATGCGGAAAAGCTCCTTCTTCACCAGGACGGAACAGCGGCCGGGAATCGTCGGAAGCAGGACTGGAGGATCCAGGTTGGACGTGTGGTTCGCCATGAAAATGTAGTTGCGTCCCGCCTCCAACATTTCCATTCCTCGAACGTCGATCTTCATCCCGAGCAGGCGAACGCCAATGATGGCGAGCCTAGCCGATATGTTGTAAAGCGGGTTGATGTTGCCAGTGATGAATGCGTACAACAACAGCACCGGGCCGACGATGAGAATCGACACGCCCCAAAAAGCCAGCAGTAAGAGGGCGCGGATCAAGGCGTGCCTCTGCTCTCATCGTCGCCGTGAATCCATGCCAGCCGATGGGCACGCTGTTCTGCAGTTACGACCGGCAGGTCCTGGAGTTCATAAATCATCTGCTGATGCAGCCCCAGTCGCAGCTTTACCTCGCGTTGGCCTCTTCTGTTTTCGATGCGCAGGTGCACGGTTGTCCCCGGCGCCATCTGAGAGAGTTGCTCATCGAGTGCGGCGTCGGCAGGTTTTCCATCGACGGCGATCACGCGATCTCCCGCAGCGATCCCTGCCCGGTGGGCGTCGCTGTCGGGATCAACTTGAACAACTTCCGGCTGACCTCCGAGGTTCGCTGTGGTGGTGAACCCCGCCGATGCTACCGGCACGGTCTTAGTGACCACGTGCAAGCCCGCAAACTGGAAGAAGTCGTCGTAAGGAATCTCTTGCATCCCCGATACGAAGTCGCGAAAGAACTCGGCAAAACTCTTCCCGGTGACCGCTTGGGCTGCCAGTTCAACCCCGTAGGAATCGGGAAAGAAACGGTGCTGCTTGGCGTAATGCTCGTTCATCCACTGCAACACATCGCGCAGCGATTTTTTCCCATCTGTCATTTGGCGAATGCGCAGATCCAACAGGATGCCCAGAATCTCGCCCTTGTTGTAGTAACTGATGCTCCGCTGTGGCGAGCGATAGTACGCATAGCCTTCAAACCAGGCGTTAAGGCTCGACTCTTCCGCCGATTGCCAACGGTGCGCCAGCCGCCTTTGCAATTCCGTAATCTCCTCCGACACGCCCAGCAAATACACTCGTTCATCAATCAGTCCGGCGCGCACCAGCAACAGGTTTCCTACAGTACTAGTCACGCCCTCGCTGAACCAAAGTGCGCGGGTTTGATTCTCACGCTGATAGTCAATCGGCTCCAGAGACTGCGGTCGAATCCGCTTTACGTTCCACAAATGGAAGAACTCATGCGCGCTGAGGCCAGCCAGCGGAAGCAGGGACTCACGTAACTGGTTCGCGCTCACTTCGATGGCCGCGCCGTATGAGTGCTCCATCCCACCAGCACCGGGTCCGCGCGGCAGATGATAAAGGAATGTGTATTCGTCGTAGGGCCGGTCCTGCATCCAGTCCACCGCTGCGTGCGTGATCCGGCCCAGGATCTCGTCGAGCTTTGCCATGTCGTAGTCGGCTGCATTGCCGTCTACCACAACGTGGTACGTCGCACCGTCCTGTCGAAATACTGCCTGGCGGAAAATTCCGATCTCGGCCGGACTGTCTGCAAGCTCGTCGTAGCTGTGGGCCACTCCGACCAGCTGTTCGACTTTGCCTGGGTCGGCGGCTCCCAGTACATTGAGGTCGCGCAGGCCCCAAGTAGCCGGAACATCCAGCAGCCGCAGGCTCACGGGTTCCGAGCGCAGGGAGGGAGCATACATCAACACCATGGCCCAATTGAAGAATCCGCGGTTCACGTTTAGCAGGCTGCCGAAGGGACCGGGAACATCGAGGTGGATATCGTAGCTGACCACCACGCAGCCCGGCGGCGCAGCGATTTCCCACTCGCTGGTCGTAGTATTGCGGACCTGAGCAGCAGCGCCGGAACCATCCTGCGCGCGGACGTCCTCAACGTTCGCGGCAAAGTTGCGAACCTGGTACAACGTATTCCAGACGGGCATAGCCAGAGTGCGCGTTCCTTCACCGTTCCGCAGTCTGATGCTTACGTGGGCCAGGTGGTCCGCAGGATCGGCCAGCGAGACAAAATACTCGGTGGGCTCAGGTTTTGCACTGGCTGGCGCAATGCAATTTACCGGCGTGGCCGCGCAGAGGCGTCCGCAGCCTGGAAACAAGAATACCCAGGCCATCCACGCCAATGCGAGAGATGCCAGGCGCAGTCGGGTCACGCTGTTGTCGTGACCTCGCGGAGGGACCTGAGTCTCGCGGGCAGCTTCTCGTAGATTCCGTCGAATCCGCCATTGGACAGAATTGCAACCACATCCCCCGCACGCAGTTCGGGTGCAATCGACTCCACAATAGCGGCCGCGGTGTCGAGCAGCCGCGCAGGCTTGCCTGACGCCTGCAACGTCGCAATCACAGCGGCAGGATCCAGGCGCTCGTGTTCCGGAATGGCTTCCGACTTGAAGATGCCAGCTACTACCACTTCATCCGCCGCAGACAAACTCCTCGCCAACTCTTCCTGGAAGACCTTGCGCCGGAGCGTGTTGGAACGCGGTTCTAGAATCGCCCACAAACGTCGGCCCGGATAACGAGTACGCAACGCCTTAAGCGTCTCGGCAATGGCCGTGGGGTGGTGAGCGAAGTCGTCGACGATTGTGACCCCATGGACCTCGGCTTTGACCTCGAGCCGCCGCTTCACACTCCGGAAGCTACGGAGCCCTTGGGCAATGGCGTCCTTTGCAATTCCGTAGCTGGCCGCCAGGGCCGCCGCCGCAGTGGCATTCAGCACGTTGTATTCGCCCGCCAAAGGAAAAGCGAATTCGCCCCACGGCTCACCGTCCCGGAAGACGCGCCAGCTTGTCAGATCGGGCGTGTAAGCGACGTCAACCACTCGCCACTTTGATTGCTCCTTGAATCCGTAGCGCTCGACTCGGCAAAATGCGCGACTCACACATTCGTCAACATGCGGATGCCCGTCCCATGCGACCAGAAGTCCGCGACGCGGAATCAAATTCACCAGGCGCGCGAATGCCGTCTTTACCTCATCAAGATTCTTGTAGATGTCAGCATGATCGAACTCCACCGAGGTAAGGATGACAGCGTCGGGAAAGTAGTGCAGAAACTTCGGCCCCTTGTCGAAGAAAGCGGTGTCGTATTCGTCGCCTTCCAGGATGAACTCGCCTCCCGAATCCAGGCCAAACGAGCTACCAAAATTCTCCGGTATCCCTCCGATCAGAAAACTGGGCGCACGTCCGGCGTGGTGGAACAACCATGCCAGCAGCGAAGAGGTAGTAGTCTTCCCGTGCGTGCCAGCCACCACCAGTCTCTCCCGTCCAATCAAAAATTCGTCGTGCAGCACCTGCGACATGGATTCGAACGGAACCCTCTGGTCGAGTACGTACTCCAATTCAGGGTTGCCGCGCGAAATGGCATTGCCGACCACTACCAGGTCAGGGTGAGGTTGCAAATTGCGTTCATTGAATGGCTGGGAAATCTGAATATTAAGGGATGCCAGAAAGTCCGACATCGGAGGATAGGCGGCATGGTCGGAACCGGTGACGTAGAAGCCACGCTGCTTAAGCATCCCGGCGAGCGATGCCATCGCGGTGCCGCAAATTCCAATCAGATGGACGTGCTTCTGCTTCATGAGTGCGACACTCGGACGGACACGGGTTCGGGCTGCACTGCGGCGTTGAAATTCAGTACGACGTTTTGTCTGACACTGAGCGTGGCACTCACCCCGAATGGTAGCGTAAAACTCCTGCTGGAAACGTGGCCGGATTTCAGCCCAAACGCGATTGGGACTCCAAGTCCTCCCAGAATACGGATGATGAGATCGTGAAGCGTCCGATCCGCAACGGCTTGTTGACCGCAATCGAGCATCTCGCCAAAAATAACTCCCACCACTCCGTCGAACTTTCCGGCGAGTTTCAACTGCATCAACATGCGGTCGATCTGGTACGGTTTCTCTCCGCGGTCTTCCAGAAAGAGAATCGTCCCCTCGGTACAAACCTCGTAAGGTGTGCCCAGCGAAGCGCAGAGCAACGACAGGCAGCCGCCGTAGAGAGTTCCGGCGGCATTGCCTTCCACCAGAGGCCGAACCTCAGCTTGGCTAAACGTTCGCGGGTAGGCCTTTCCGGAGGAGACCGCCGCCGACCATGCATCCACATCGACGCCGTCGGGCCGGGAGAAATCTCCCGCGACCATGGGCGCGTGAAAGGTGACCAACCCAGCGCGGTCGCATAAGTAGGTAAGCAAAGTTGTCACATCGCTGCAGCCCGCAAAGACCTTCGGGTTCGCCCGAATGAGTTCCAGGTTGAGATGCGGCAGCAGGTAGTTGCAGCCATAGCCTCCGCGGGCACAAAGGATGGCTCGCACTTCAGGCCTGCTAAACATCTCGTGCAATTCGCTGATCCGCCGCGCCAGCGAGCCCGCGAAGTAAAGGTCGCGTTCAAAGATGGAGGGCAAATAAAAAGGCCGGTACCCGAATCGGCGAAGGTTCGCACACCCAGCTTCGAAATCCTCCCTCCGGAACCCGCTGGCCGGGGCAACAATGCCGACCACATCACCCTGCCGCAAGGCTGGGGGACATAAGCGGTCAACCTGTCGGGAAGAGATCATCAGGATGGCTTATCTTAAATGAAAAACTCGCCTCGGCAGAGTAGCGTAGCCGGTCCCGAGAGAAACACTTCTTTGTCCCATTCAACCGTCTGCACTCCGCCTGGAGCATCCACGCGCACAGGCGACTTCACCTTGCCAGTGTGGATGGAAGCAACTGCGGCGGCGCAGGAGCCTGTCCCGGAAGACATGGTTTCGCCCACGCCGCGCTCGCAGAATCGAACCTCAATCTCTTTTTCATTCAACAGCTTTACCATCTCAACATTCATCCCATGCTTGAAGTCATGATGGGTGGAGATTTGTCCCGCAACAGCCTGCCAGCCAAGCTCAAATTCCGGAACAAAGACCACAAAATGAGGATTACCCATGGAAACCGGAACGCCGGAAGTCTCTCCATACGTGAACTTGATGGAGAACTCGTCCCCCACTTCCGGCTCGCCCATGGAACTGCGAAACTCAAAGCTGTTCCCATCGCGCGCGATCAGGTGGCAATCCTTCAGGCCGGCGCCGGTGCGAATCACAACCGACCCGACGTTGTTCTCGGCGCAATACCAGGCCGCCACACAGCGGGTTCCGTTGCCCGAAATTTCCGCCTCGGAGCCGTCGGCATTCAACAGCCGCACCCGCAGGTCCGCGTCGGTGGACGGCAACACCCATTCCACACCGTCTGCGCCGACACCATTATGGCGATCGCAGATATGCCGGCTGAAGGAATGAATATCGCTGGGAGCGTCGGCAAAGTCGATGATCAGAAAATCGTTGCCGCAGGCCGTCGCCTTGACGAATGGGATCTGCGCCATGTCAGTCGGGCTCACGTCCCATCGAGCCGCTGGAAACTTTGGCTACGGTCGCTGTGAGCAATCTAGAGGAAGCCCCACCGGAAATCAGCCACCAACGCGGAAGCCAGACCACAAGCTCTTGATAGCCGTGCATAACCCAATGCGCGGATTGTAACAAACACCGAAGGATTGGACTATTAACTGCAAGTGTACGGACACAAAGGGATTGACAGGGGCTTCATGGGCAAAGGTTGGGCGCCCCTTCGACTGGTGGAAGCGTTTGCATGATAGGCTGTGGCCAAATCGAGAATCGGTCGTGAAACTCGCAGACTACAAAAGGATCCTTTACCGCCAACCTGATGGCGCATGGGTGGCGGAGGTCCCAGCCATCCCGGGATGCTACGCCTTAATGGCGACGCGCGAACAGGCACTGCGCAAGTTGGCAAACGTTTTCCAAATGATCGCGGAAGAGTATTTGGAAAAAGGCATTCCCTTGCCCGCCGACACCACCGAAATCGCGCACGCCTAGCGGCACGTCCCGAGACTTTCAGAACATAGCCCGCAAGCTGGGTTTTTCCCGGACGAGGCAGACACGCAGTCACGAGCGTTGGAATCATCCCGACGGGCGCGCTGTGACTATTCCAATCCACGGCGGCCAAGAGATCGGCCCACCATTGTTCTTCAAGATCCTTCGACAGCTTGGCATTACTCAGAAAGATTTCCAAAGCTTGCGTTAAACCTCGTGGCTCAAGGTCGCCCGCGCTTGTAGATTGTGCAGCGCGATTGGCCCGGAACGCTGATGGACAGTAGTTCCGTCAATTCCGCGCGCTGCGGTCGCACCGCCGCCCACACCGGATCGCCCTGGCAGGCAACTATGTAGTCGGCATGGCGCGCCGGGTTGAGCAACGCCCAATCCCAGTCAGGATGCTCCCCCTCGGAAATGACGCGGCGCCATGGAATCCCCGCCTGCTGCAGCGCGCCAGGATGCTCGGCTCCATACATCAGCAGCGTGGCCGAGCCGGGCAATCCCTCGAGAGCATTGGCTAGCGCTCGCTCCATAGCGGCGCGCCCGCGGGAATTCACTCGTGCCTCCCGCAACGTGATCGGAGTTTCGCGATATGCCGACAGATAGCTGGTGGTAACCATCGCGATCAAGGTCACCCACAGCGCGGCCTGCGTGGCCTTCCCGCTCATGCGTTCCGCAACGAGACCGGCCAAGATTGCGGGAAAAACCGCGAAGACGGGCAGCAGTTCAAGCCCGTAGCGCACGTTGTAATACGAGAAGGGGTACCAGACCGGCAGATAAATGGGCACGCTGCCGTAGGCGATGGAAAGTGCATAGAAGGGCAGCGGGAGCCACAGCAGCAGGAAAACTCCGTACCGACGAAATCTCCACACTGCTGCAACTGTTCCGGCCAAAGCTATTATGAAGAGAGCTTGCCCGAAAAAATCCGCACCTATATTCAGCTTCGCCGACTTCAAGAAATAAAGCGCGGCGATAAACAGATGATGTTGTCCCGGATAGGGTGGCGCCCCGTGGACTGTACTGCGTAGCGCGATCGCTTTGGCTGAGTAAGGGCCATTCAGGAAATCAAGCCCATATCCTGACACATTGTAGGTGTAGACAAACCAGAACACGGGGACGAGAGCATTCAGCACTAGAACTTCGATTAGCGATTTTGCCAATGCGCTTCGACGTCTGCTCTCCCCCGCTCGTCGCCACCAACCCGCGAAGATCCACAGAATCACGACCACCACAACGACCCCGACAAACCACCCGTCGTACCGCGTGTACGCTCCGCCGGCTAAAGTGATTCCGCAGGCTTCCAGTGCGCGCTCCGGCCTCATCCGCGCGGGCATGACGAGCGGGTTGATCGTCGGCGGCGAAGTGGCACGCAGGAATTCGTCGAGATAGACCAACGTCCAAATGAAGAAGGCCAGAAAGATGGGCTCGTTCATCGCCGTGGTCTGCATGTAGAGCAGGTTTGGATTGAGTGCGTAGATTGCGGCCGCGACGAAGGCCGCGAGCTTTGGCGCACGGGCGCTCACCAGTCGGAAGATTCCCAGCGTGCCCAGAACGTACGCCACCATGCTGGGAATGGATCCGGCGATCCCGGTGCGCCAGAGGGCCTCAATCCCTACGAACGGCAGCATGGCGACGTGCTGGAGTGGAAGCCAGACGGTCCCCAGTTGTCCGTACGACTCCAGCGGATGGCGATTATCCACCACACGGCGCGCGATGTTGATATGCGCCAGGGCATCGCCGTACAGCAATAGCTCCTGCTTTGCGTAATAGAACAATAGGAATGCAATCGAGAGCGCGCCAAGAATCAGCGTGAAACGTGCTTCCTCGCGCTGTTGGCGGTAGCGCCTGGCCAAGGCTGCTTGATCAGGCTTCACGGAGAATCGCTTGTGAGGATGGGCTCGCCGCGAATTTTAGCGGGGCGACGGCCAGAGTATTCGCGCCCGAAATGGTCGAAAAAGCCACGCTCATTCAGTCTCCGACCCGAACTGCCTGCCCCGGTTGGATGCCACGAAGTGCCGCAAGAGCGGATGGGATGACGGGAGCCAGATCCTCGATCTGATTGGATCGCGCATCCAGCACAAGCAGGGCGATCTGGCGATTCGCAAGATTCTGCTCGTGCTCCATTCCTTGGTCGACCGTCACTAGCACATCGAATGCTTTCTCAGCCAACAACAAAAGCTCGCCATTCTGTTTTCCGGACCATCCCATCTCCTGCACGGTCCGGCATTCATGGCCGACAAGCAACCGCTTCAGTGCGCGTGGCAAGCACTCGTCAATCAACAGTTTCATCTCGCCTGAGCAAGGACCAGTTCTTTAGCATGCTCTAGAGCGGCAATGGCTGCCTCACGCGTCACCGAGGGGAACTCTTCCAGAAACTCACCAAGCGTATGGCCGCCTTCCAGATAATCGAGCAGGTTCTTGAATGGCACGCGGGTTCCGCGAAAAACGGGCATTCCGCCCAGGATTTCGGGATCTCTCACAATGACGTCACCGGGGCAAGACATTAACGCCTCCAATGGTAAGTCTACCCTCTTGAGCCATTTTCTCGTTCCGCGAACCAGCAAAATATTCTGTGCTCAATACTCGGCACCGGAGGGATCAGTCCAAATGCGTCAACTCACGGAACACATTGAACCGGTCGTCAATCTCTTCGCGCGTGAGTGATTGCAGCCGCTCGGTGCCAAACCGCTCCACCGAAAACGAGCCCATCACGCTGCCGTAGAACATGGCGTGTTTCAGCACTTGGCGGCTTACCTCGCCTTGCGAGGCGATGTAGCCCATGAACCCGCCGGCAAAGCTGTCGCCCGCGCCGGTTGGGTCGCGGACCTCGTCCAGCGGCAATGCCGGGGCGCGAAAGGGATGATGGCCACCAGCGAATTCCCCGTCGCGAAAAAAGATAGTCGCACCATACTCGCCATGTTTGATGACCAGCGCCCGCGGCCCTAGCTCCAGCACCTTACGCGCCGCCCGCGGCAAGCTATTGTCGCCGGCCAGCATTCTGGCCTCAGTGTCGTTGATCAGCAGCACGTCCACTCGCTTCAACATTTCGCCAAGCTCCGCCCGGTGCCCGCTGATCCAGAAATTCATGGTGTCGCCGCCAACCAGCTTGACATTCTGCATAGCATCGCGCACCCGCGTCTGTAGGACGGGATCGATGTTGGCGAGAAACAGGAAATCGGTATCGTTATATTCCGCCGGAATTTGCGGCTCAAACTTTTCGAAGACGTTTAGCTCGGTGTTCAGCGTTTTCGCTTCGTTGAGGTTCTCGCCATACTCGCCAGACCAGTGAAAGGTCTTCCCTTTCGCGCGCTGAATGCCGCGGGTATCGACGCCGCGGTTGTTCATCACCGCCTCGTTTTCGGCGGTGAAATCTTCGCCGACCACGGCAACCACGCGCACCTCGGTAAACTGGCTGGCGGAAAGTGAAAAGTAGGTGGCCGCGCCGCCCAGAATCTTCTGGCGCTCGCCATAAGGAGTTTTCAAGGTATCGAATGCAACCGAACCGACAACAAGAATGGACAAATCCTAAGTTCCCGCTTTCTCTTCAGAGGTGAAGTACTTACCAACGAGTAGATTCAAGCGCTGCAGCGTGGCGGCGGGCACAACGTTCTTCTGAGTGATGATGGCGTTTTTCAACGCCGAACCGCACTTGCAGCCGCGCGTTCTCGGCATTGCCGTCACTGCTTCCCGCACCACGTTGCAGGCGTGCTCCGCGTTCTTCAGCAGCACGGCAACAATTTGATCCACGGTGACATGGTCGTGCTCCTCATGCCAGCAATCGTAATCCGTCACCATGGCGACGGTGACATAGCACAGCTCGGCTTCACGCGCGAGCCTCGCCTCCGTGAGGTTGGTCATGCCGATTACATCCATGCCCCAACTGCGATACAGATTGGACTCCGCTTTGGTCGAAAACTGCGGCCCTTCCATGTTCAAGTAGGTGCCACCCTGCTTGACATTCACGCCGGCGCGACGGCAGGCCTCGGCAAGCAGTACCGCCTCTTCCTCGCAAATGGGGTGCCCAAGTCCAACATGGACGACAAGCCCGTCGCCGAAGAATGTGTCGATACGGTGGCGCGTGCGATCGACAAACTGATCAGGAATGACGAAATCCAGCGGACGATGCTCTTCTTTCAATGAGCCGACGGCAGACAGCGAGATGATCCGCGACACCCCGAGTTGCTTGAACCCGTGAATGTTGGCGCGGTAGTTCAACTCGGTCGGCATGAAGCGGTGTCCACGCCCATGACGGGCCAGAAAAGCAACGCTACGACCGGCCAGTATGCCCAGAACGTAGGCATCGGAAGGCGCGCCAAACGGCGTCTCCAGCGACACCTCGCGCACTTCGCTCAGCCCCGGGATGGAGTACAAGCCGCTCCCGCCGATGATGCCAATCTCCGCCTGCGGCAACAGATTCTCCTAAGGGATGGGGTGCAAACCAATGATTATACAAAACGAAGAAGAATGACTCAGTCTTGGTCACCCGGCTCGAATCGGTAACCCACCCACGGCTCTGTGAGAATGTACTTCGGCGAGCTGGCATCCGGTTCCAGCTTCTTGCGCAATTGTCCGACGAAGACCCGCAGGTATTCGTTTTGCTCGATACTGTTGCCACCCCATACCGCATTAAGGATGGACCGGTGAGTGAGCACCTTGCGGGGATGTTGAGCCATATAAACCAGTACATCGAACTCCTTGGGCGTTAGCCGGACTTCTCTGCCGGCAACCGCGACGGAATGTGCGTCGAGATCAATTTGGAAGTCACCAAGATCAATTTTGGTTTGCGGCTCGTTGGTGTTCGGCGGTGAACGCCGCAAGGCTGCGCGAATTCTCGCCAGCAGCTCACCGGTGCTGAACGGCTTGGTCACGTAATCATCGGCGCCCGAATCAAGCGCTTCGATCTTGCTGCGCTCTTCGCCGCGCACCGAAAGTATCAGAATGGGGACCTGCGACATTGCGCGCAATCGGCGGCACAGCTCGATGCCGTTCATGTTGGGCATGGCCAGATCAGTGATCACCAGGTCCGGAGCGAAATCCTTGACAATTTCGAGCGCGGTTTCGCCGTCGTTGGCCACGCGGATCTCGTAGCCTTGCGCATTGAGGCTGGTGCGCAGCACGCGGGTGATTTGCGGCTCGTCGTCCACTACCAGAATGTGAGGGCGGGTATGCATCTTGACTGCGGCTCCGAGTTTCAAGTTTAGAGTTTCAAGTTATCGAGCTAGTCCCCATCAATCCGTTCAACATTCGGAGTAGCTCCTCAGTTCTACTGATGAGCAGCTGTGCATTATCAACACTTAGAAACCCGAGGTCTGTCGCAATCTGCAGTTGAGTTTCAAGCTCCAGGACCGAGCCGCGGGATATCGCCAGGAACTGCTTGAATCCCTTCTTCGACATACGCCCTTGTCCTTCCGCGATATTGCACGGCACCGACACTGCAGCGCGCCTCATCTGCGAGGACAAGCCATAAAGCTCCTCATTCGGGAATGAGCGCGTCTCGCGATAGATCGCGCTTACTAACGCCATGCCTTTCTGCCACACCAGCAAATCTCTATACGAACAGGACATAGGAAATCCACCAACGTCAAAACTCGAGCATTCCGGATTTTGAAAACGTGAAACTGGAAACTCGAAACTTGAAGCTTCAGTTCGGCTGCTGCTTAACGATGTGAACATCGACCGCCGGCGCGTCGCGCAGGAAGCGATGCACGGCCGACATGAACAGATACTTGCGCCAGCCGCTGGTTGCCGAATGTCCGAAAATCATCTGGGTGATATGCTTCTCGCGGACGAACTCCGCCATCGCCTGGGCAACGTCCTTACCCTTGAGCCGCACGATCTTTGCCCCAAGATTTTCCGCGAAATGAAGATTCGCCTGTAGCGAACGCTGTCTCTCAGGATCGGCGTCATCGACTCCCGTGTCGACATACAGGACGAACAACTCGCCATTAATAGCTTGTGCCATGCGGGAAGCCCGGGCTACCAGATACTGCGCAGCCGGATTCGAACTGACACCGACAGCAATTCGCTCAGCGACGTTCAAATCGCGGCCGGTCGCTTCCGTATCCAGATACGGCTCCAGACTGCGGTCCACCACCTGCGCGACATGGCGTAAGGCCACTTCGCGCAAGGCAATCAGGTTACTGGGACGAAAAAAGCTGCCAAGTGCGCGGTCCACCCGCTCCATCGGATAGATGTCGCCCCGGCGCATGCGCGTTTGCAACGCCTCGGGCGTAACATCCGACATCACGATTTCGTCCACGCGCTTCAGTACCCAATCCGGCACGGTCTCGCGTACCACCACGCCAGTTATTTTGTGGACCATGGGAGTGACGCTCTCCAGGTGCTGTACGTTCATGGTCGAAACCACGTCGATCCTGTTGTCGAGCAACTCGAACACATCTTCGTAGCGCTTGTGATGCTTGCTGCCTTCGATGTTGGTGTGCGCCAGTTCATCCACCAACGCGACTTGCGGATGGCGCGCCAGGATGGCATCCACATCCATCTCTTCGAAAAGCGTACCCTTGTAATCGATTTTCTTGCGTGGCACCGTCTCCAGGCGCGAGGCAATTTCCTGCGTCGCCTTGCGTCCGTGCGTCTCGACGACTCCAATCACCACATCTTCGCCGCGACTTTTCCGCCGAATGGCTTCGCTAAGCATGGCGTACGTCTTGCCGACGCCAGGCGCATAACCGAGAAACAGCTTGAAGACACCGCTCTTTTTTGCCGGTGCGGTCTCCTCCAACCATTGCTCGGGGGTTTTTTGCATTGCGCCACTATTCTGCTGCAGGAGGCCGGAAAAGTCGATTCGATACAATCATGGCGTGAATCCCCGAGCACCTGGCGATCAACGCGACGGCCACTCGTCCTTCGCTATTTCTGGGCGAAGGCTGAAAACTGAGTTGTACCACTATGTCGTTGCGATGGGCACTATCGCCGTCGTGGTGCTTGCGTACCGTCGTCTGCCTGATCTGAATCCCACGACCGTCGCGCTGACATTCTTACTCGTGGTGCTCTTGTTAGCCAGCAACTGGGGACTGACCGTCGCCATCACCGCCGCAGTCGTGGCCACTCTGGCGTTCAACTACTTCTTTCTGCCGCCGGTTCATACCTTCACCATCAGCGACCCGCAGAACTGGATTGCCTTGCTCGCTTTTCTGGCCACCGCCATCGTGGCCAGCCGGCTCGCTGAACGGGCCCGCCGTGAGGCGCTGAACGCCACTCGGCGTCGCAAGGAAGTGGAGCGGTTGTACTCGCTGAGCCAGCAATTGCTCGCCACCGATAACGTGATGGAATTGCTTAATTCCATCCCTCACTACGTGCGGGACGCTTTCGGACTAAAAGCCGCTGCGATGTTTCTGCCCAAACGCAAGGAAGTCTATCGGACTGGCGTGGACCACCCCGAACTAAGCGAGGAACAACTCGAGGCTGTAAGCGGGCGGGGCGAACTGGTCGTGGATCAGGAACGGCAGTTGTGCTTCGTGCCGTTGCGCATTGGAGTCAAGCCGGTGGGCAGCCTCGGGCTGGAAGGCGCGGTACTGTCGCGTGAAACCCTGGAAGCCGTCGGTAGCTTGATCGCGATTTCCATCGAGCGGGCCGGAGCGGTCGAAACCCTCACCCGCGCGGAAGCGGCCCGCGAAAGCGAAAAGCTCCGCTCAGCGTTGCTGGATAGCGTTACGCATGAATTCCGTACACCGCTAACTTCCATCAAGGCGTCGGTGACTACGCTACTTGCGCCGGCACAAGTCGACCCCGAAGGGCAAAGGGAGTTGCTCACCATAATTGACGAAGAAACCGATCGCCTCAATCGGCTGGTGGGCGAAGCGGCAGAAATGGCCCAACTCGACGCCCAGCAAGTGGAATTGCGTCGCGAAACCTATGCCGTCCGGCAGGTCGTCGAAGCCGCGCTGGAAAAATCAAAACAGGTGTTGGCGGAACGCGAAGTGAAGCTACACCTTCCGGAGTCCTTGCCCTCCGTCCGCATCGACTTGGAGCGGATTGCCGAAGTGCTGGTGCAGTTGCTCGAGAACGCCGCCAAGTACTCACCTCCTGGGACCCCGATTACCATCTCCGCGGAACCTGCGGGGAAGATGGTAAGCCTCAGCGTCGCCGACCGCGGTCCCGGCATTGACGATATGGAGCTGTCGCTAATCTTCGAGAAGTTCTATCGAGGGCGAGATCAACGTTATCGCGTGCAAGGCACAGGCATGGGCCTGGCAATCGCCAAGGCCATTGTCGAAGCCCACGGCGGGACCATTGGTGTCACATCGCAACTCGGCAGTGGCTCGGTGTTTCACTTCACCGTGCCGGCGGGGCCGGAAGCAATTAGCAATTAGCAATTAGCAATTAGCAATTAGCACTCAGTTCACCGCCGAAGCGGTTAGGGTACCTGATAGCTGAATGCTGAATGGTGAGTGCTGAATGCTGAATGGTGAGTGCTGAGTGCTGAATGCTGAATGCTGAATGCTGACTGCTGAATGCTGAGTGCTGACTGCTAACTCCAGTTCTCTAATATCCTCGCTCCTTGTCCACCACCCACAACAGCGGCTGCCCATCGAGGAACCGGCGCAGGTTCTTCGTATAGTGCTCGTAATGGCGCTCCCACATCTTTTCCGTCAACCCGGCAATGTGAGGGGTAATGAAGACATTCTCCATCTCCCACAGCGGAGAGTCTGGAGGCAGAGGCTCCTCGGTGGTGACGTCGAGCGCCGCGCCACCAAAGCTCTTCGCTCGCAGTGCATCCACCAGTGCGGCTTCGTCAATCAGAACACCGCGACCTACGTTGATCAGATACGCATCGGGTTTTAATCGAGCCAGACGCTCGGCATTCATCAAGTAACGGGTCTTGGGCGTGACGGGAACAGCCAGCACGACGAAGTCGCCTGCGCTCAATGCCTGGTCGAGGTCCTCGAAACCATAGACGGCATCCGCAACTTCACTTCCCCGCTCCGGATGCTCCCGCACGGCAACTACACGCATGCCCAGGGATTTCGCCAGACGCGCCAGGGGCTCGCCGATCGCGCCCAGGCCAACAATCGTCATGGTTGCGCCGTTAAGCTCGCTGGGCCGAGGCCGCGCGTTCCACAAGTCGTGCTGTGCCCAATGCTTCTGTTGCTGATACCGCACGGCTTGCGGCAATCGCTTGGCAAGCGCGAACGCAAGCGCGATGGCATGTTCCGCCACCACTGGTCCATGCACATCTCGCGCGTTGGTCACGACGATGTCGCGTGGCGCGCAATTCGGGGGTCATCATCTGATGCACTGCCGCAGCGGTCGAATGAATCCATCGCAGCTTTTTTGCTGCGTTGATCTGTTCTCCGCGCAACGACCACGAGATCGCGATATCGGCGTCCGCGATCTCCTCGATCACACGATCGTAATTGGGCAGGTGCACTACTTCGAGCTGCGGAAAATCGCGCCGCAGCCGCTCAGCGAACCACGGCGGGATTTGCCAGAGTGGGAAGCGGTGATGAAGTGCAATCAGGAGTTTCACGAAGACAGTGTCGAGTTTCTAGTTTCGAGTTGCAAGTCTGGATAGGAAAAAACGATTCACCACGGAGAGACGGAGCGCACGGAGAAGGACTAAATTCGAGATGTTGACGTCCATACAGATTGAGAAGAGGGGCACGCTTGGTTTACACCCCTTCCATTCTGTTTGGGCTCCTACTTCGGGTTCCGATTCGATACCAAAGAAACGATGAAAGAAAACTCGAAGCTTCTCCGTGTGCTCCGTGCCTCAGTGGTGAATTAGGTCCTCGGGTCTTCGGCAAACACCCGCAGATCGTGCCCCGTCATTTCCTTAGGTTGAGCGATACCTAAGATCCCGAGCATGGTCGGTGCGATGTCTTGCAGCGCGCCATCGGGACGCAGCGTGAAGCGGCGTGCGTCTCCCTTGAACTGTCCCGGCGTAACTGCATGCTCCGCCGCCACGATGAACGGCACGGGATTCGTGGTGTGCGCCGTCTGCGGGCCCCCGGTAGCGGGATCGATCATCTGCTCGGCGTTGCCGTGGTCGGCAGTGACGATCATCGCCCCGCCTCGCTGGCGTAGAGCGGTATAGATCTGGCCGAGACAGCCATCGACCGTCTCCACAGCGGTAATCGTCGGCGGAATCTTGCCAGAGTGTCCCACCATGTCGGCGTTGGCAAAATTCACCACCATCACGTCGAAGGTGTTGTCCGCGATAGCCTTGATCACCGCATCGGCGACTCCCTGCGCCGACATCTCGGGCTTCAGATCGTAGGTCGCAACCTTCGGCGACTGCACCATCACACGCTCTTCACCGGGAAATGGCTTCTCGACGCCGCCGTTGAAGAAGTAGGTCACGTGCGCATATTTCTCGGTCTCGGCCACGCGCAGATTGCGCATATGGCGGTCGGCCATGACGTTCGCCAGAATGTTGGTCAGTGACTCGGGCGGCGACACGACCGGCAGGGTAAAGTTCTTGTCATACCGCGTCATGCAGATGTATGTCAGGTCCTTGGGGACGCGGTCGCGTGGGATGATGCGGTCGAGATCCTCCCAGCCTTCGAGCTCGCGCCCGTCCTGCGGCGTGAAGTGGCTGTTGCGCGCCAGGCAGCGCGTGATTTGCCGCGCGCGGTCGGCACGAAAATTGAAGTTGATGCAGACATCGCCGTCGCGAATCGTGCCCACGGGTTCGCCGCGATTGTCGGTGAGTACGAACGGAATGATGAACTCGTCCGTGACTCCGCGGTTGTAGGAGTCCTTCACGCCCTGCACCGCGTCAACGTAGCGGCCACCTTCGGCGTCTCCGTACCACCATCGCGTCGAACGCCTTCTTCTCGCGCTCCCAGCGCCGGTCGCGGTCCATTGCGTAGTAGCGCCCGCTGACGGTGGCAATCCTGCCCGTGCCGTACTCGCGCATCTTTTGCTGCAACTGCTCGATGTAGCCCGCGCCGTTGGTTGGCAGCGTGTCGCGCCCATCCATGAAGCAGTGCACGAAGACGCGGTCCACTCCGTTCTGCTTGGCCATGCGCAGCAGTGCATAGAGATGGTTCTGGTGCGAGTGCACGCCACCGTCGGAAAGCAGTCCGAAGAAGTGCAGCCGGCGGCCACCGGTGCGCGCCGTCTTCATCGCCTCGACCAGAGCCGGGTTGGAGAAGAGCTCGCCATTCTCGATCATCAAGTCGATCTTGGTGATGTCCATGTAGACGACGCGCCCGGCGCCGATATTGAGATGGCCGACTTCGCTATTGCCCATCTGCCCGGTAGGCAGGCCGACATAGCGCCCGCTGGTGTGGATCAGGGTGTTGGGAAATTCGGCGAGCAGGCGATCGTAGTTGGGCTTGCGCGCCAGCGAGATGGCGTTAGCGGGAGACGGTGGGGCATAGCCCCAGCCATCGAGGATGATGAGGATGAGGGGACGTGGAGTCATGGTTAATTTGTGCTAGTACCAGTATTCGGTTCTGTTATGCCCAACTCATCGCCGAACATGCGTGCTTCTATCTCTTTCTTGCTGGGCACGTGCCTCGTTTCTATCATTCTTGTCAAAACTAGCCTCGCTATAGCGAAGGTTTCCACATATGGCACAGCTTGGGACTTCCCGTCACCGTGCGCAGCCTTGGAACGATGGTCATACAGCGACTTCACATGCCTGAAGCACTTGTAACGCTCTCTGCCTGGAGCTTCTAGGTAGGCAGCGATGTTGGCGGAAACACGGAAGCTCAGCTCTTGGTGTGAAGGCGAGAACAACCGCTCAAGGGCACCCCAGACCGACACAAGGGCCAGAGCCGGGTTGGAGTTCCAAATGCTGAAATCGATGGCTTGAAAGGCCACGCTAAAGTCTTCATTTTTTAATAGTAGAACGCCTTCTTGCCAGTGCTGCCGAACCCACTCAAGTTCAGCCTCTCCAATGTTTGGGAGACTGCTGCTCGAGTCCGGGTATAGACGTGACATATGTATCTCCATCGGCCGCAGAACAGGTTCCTGTTTTATAGCGGGAATGGACGCAAACCGATCCGACGAAATAACGGGCACGAACACACCGCTCGTACCCCTCAACCTGAGAAGAGCAGCGATCCACCACACTGTATTCAATTGATCGAGTGGATCTGGTTGGCAACTTACAGGAACAAAGAGCTCTGCAAATATATCTATTGCTAAACCGCCTTGCGCGGATTTCCACGGAATTGGATGCGCCTTTCCCGGAGCGGCCGGAGCGAAGGCCATTAGGAATGGCGCCATGAGATGGGCGTAAGTTTGGGAAATTACAACACCGTTGCCCAACTCAGCCCGTTCAGAACTAAGAACAAAGCCGGAGAGCCCAGCGTAAATGTCATGAAGATTAGGATCCATCGGAATAAGCGGTCCTGGCTGGTATTGGTTATCCCATCTTCCAGTCGCTACTTGCTACCGTGTTTCGAGCCAACTGCCGCCTGTGATCCCACCAAGATCGCGCGGCAGTCTCAAGCAGTAATCACCTCGTCGTGAACGAAATGAAGGCGAATGACTGCTGGAACCGCGTCGGGGTCGAAGTAGCAGCGCACCGCGTCGCGAACCATCCCTCGCAGCTCGTCCATGGACTCCGCCCGGGTAAAGATCGTATGGCCTAAGGCGCGGGCCTCGTAGCCACCTTCGGGCGATTCTTCCACAGCGAAGATGATCTCAGTGTCCTTCATCGTGGTGATTATAGCTCTACCTTCCGAACCGCAGATCCCTCCGCTCTGTCGAAAATCACCCCGTAGCTGCGGCTAAGTTTACGGGGGCCGGTTTGGCCTCCACTTCATAACCAAGCTGGCGTAGCAGGCGCAGCAGTTTCAGGGCGCGTTGGTGTTTCTTGCGGGGATCAGGGTCGCTGCCTTGCTCTACGAATTGCACTCCCTCATGCAGGATTTTCCACACCAGCCCTGTCGAAAATCACCCCGTAGCTGCGGCTAAGTTTACGGGGGCCGGTTTGGCCTCCACTTCATAACCAAGCTGGCGTAGCAGGCGCAGCAGTTTCAGGGCGCGTTGGTGTTTCTTGCGGGGATCAGGGTCGCTGCCTTGCTCTACGAATTGCACTCCCTCATGCAGGATTTTCCACACCAGCCGACACTGTCGAAAATCACCCCGTAGCTGCGGCTAAGTTTACGGGGGCCGGTTTGGCCTCCACTTCATAACCAAGCTGGCGTAGCAGGCGCAGCAGTTTCAGGGCGCGTTGGTGTTTCTTGCGGGGATCAGGGTCGCTGCCTTGCTCTACGAATTGCACTCCCTCATGCAGGATTTTCCACACCAGCCGACAGAGGCGATGAGCGACGGCCCAGATCGCGGCCTTGTAGCCCAGGCGGGGCAGCAGGCGACGGAACACCGCCTGAAAATGACTGCCGTTCTTCTTCACCGCCGCATGCGCTGCCTGATTCAGGATGCGACGCAGGTAGCGATTGCCTTTGGCGCAGCGACTACTGTGGTTCTGCTCGGCGCTTTCCTGTTGTCCGGGGCAGGTCCCCACCCACGAGGTCAAGTTGGCGGCCGAGGCAAAGGTGCTGGCCTGCGCGCCCACTTCGGCGATCACCTGCTGCGCCGAGTCGGCTCCGAAGCCGGGAACCTCGGCCAGGCGAAGCACCGCTGCCGCTGCTGCCGGCTCCGCCTGCATGGCCTCGGCGATCATGCGGTTGAGCTGCTCGATCTGTTTGGCCATCATTTGGTAGCGGTCCAGATAAAGGCCCAGCAGTTGGAGATGCAGGGGCAGGGGATGGCCGCTCAAAGCATCGATGAGTTGGGCCTGGCTACAGCGCAGCCGCTCATCGCCCAAGGCCGCCAGCTTCGCCGGGTCGGTCTGGCCGTCAGCCAAAGCCCGCAGGATACGATAGCCGCTGACCCCCAGCAGATCGCTGATCACGCTGGACAGCTTGATCCCCATTTCCTCCAGCAGACACTCCAGTTGACTATGCAGTCGCGACTGCTCGCGGCTGAGCTGCACTTTCATCCGGGTCAGGGTTCGCCACGTGCGCTGCTCGCCGCTGGGTACGAAGCTGAGATCTAACTCGTTGGCTACCAGCCGCCGCACCAGCCGTTCGGCGTCTTTAAAATCATGCTTACGGCCACGTGGAGCGCGATTGGAGTAGGCCTGCGCCAGTTGCAAACGCAGGTACGGCTCCAACTCGTACCACACCGGCTTCCAGTACTGCGCGGTCGATTCCATCACGGCTTCGTCCACCGCTTGCTGCCGCAGCCAAAGGGACAAGCGCTGCAATTCGCTGTGAGTGGTTCCAAATCGGCGGCGTTCCGGCTCTTGCTCCGCGCCGACTTGGCACACCACCACCATCAGCACTTTCTTATGTACGTCGATGCCCGCTACCTTATATCCCATAGCTTCCTCCTGGCGGGGAAGGGTAGAAGGTGCGGCCTCAGACATTACGCACTGTCACGCGCTACTGCCCCTCCCGCCGGGCGGGATGAGCAGCGCACACTCATCGGTTCAAAACGCATCTTCCAGGCCAGACTCGGACACGGCCTCAAGTCATCCAGAGCGGAGACGGCCTTTACCGTTCCACGCCTCAGCTATCGTACGATTGGCCTAGCCGATTTTCATCTTCTTGGGTGGGCCGCAGGCCCATGAACACTCGGACTGAAGTCCTCGGTCGGGATGACAATTCGGGGGTTCGCAACTTAAAACCCCGAAACTCGAAACTTGACACTCGAAACTGTTCCCTATTCCCTTCCCTAGCCCCTGGCGCCTGCTTTCTTCCCCGCCAGCTCCCCGTGATAGTTCAGCGCCTTCAACCCCAGGAACCGCGCGGCTGGGCCGAGTTCTTCTTCGATGCGCAGCAACTGGTTGTACTTGGCGATGCGGTCGGTGCGCGAGGCAGAGCCAGTCTTGATCTGCCCTGCACCCGTGGCGACGGCAAGATCGGCGATGAAAGTGTCTTCCGTCTCGCCCGAGCGATGCGAGATGACCGCCGTGTAGCCGTTCTGGCGCGCCAGGTTGATGGCGTCGATGGTCTCGCTGACCGTGCCAATCTGGTTCAGCTTGATGAGGATGGAGTTCGCCACGCCCGCGTCGATTCCGCGCTGGAAGATTTCAATGTTGGTCACGAAAATATCGTCGCCGACCAGCTGAATCTTGCTGCCAAGTTCGGCAGTTTGCATTTTCCACCCTTCCCAGTCGTTCTCGGCGAAGGCGTCCTCTAGCGAAACGATGGGGTACTGCCTCACCCAATCAGCCCAGAACTTCACCATGTCTCCGCTGGAGTGCTCGCTCTTGTCGGACTTCTTGAAGACATACTTCTTTTTGGTGCTGTCGTAAAATTCGCTGGCGGCCGGATCGAGCGCAATCGCAATCTGCTCTCCAGGCTTGTATCCCGCCTGGGTGATGGCTTCGAGTATTACTTCGATCGCTTCCGTATTCGACTTCACCGACGGCGCAAAGCCACCTTCGTCGCCGACAGCGGTGCTGTAGCCGCGCTTCTTCAGCACACCTTTGAGCACATGAAAGGTCTCGACGCCCCAGCGCAGAGCTTCGCTGAACGAGGTTGCGCCCACCGGCATGAC
This sequence comes from uncultured Acidobacteriaceae bacterium, assembly GCA_963794545.1. Lineage (GTDB taxonomy): Bacteria > Acidobacteriota > Terriglobia > Terriglobales > Acidobacteriaceae > Bog-257. Next base: position 341,700 of record CAWCEH010000002.1, on the reverse strand, counting down.
CATGAATTCCTGGAAGTCCACGTTGTTGTCGGCGTGTGCGCCGCCGTTGAGGATGTTCATCATCGGAGTGGGCAGCAGACCGGCGGTGAACCCGCCGAGGTATTGGTACAGTTCGATGCCCAGGTGGTCAGCCATGGCGCGCGACGCCGCCATCGACACCGCCAGAATGGCATTCGCGCCTAGCTTGCTCTTTGTGGGCGTACCGTCGAGCACCAGCATGGCATTGTCGAGGTCGCGCTGTTCGCTGGCGTCCATGCCCTCCAATTCAGGCGCCGATCACCTCGTTGATGTTCTCGACGGCCTTCAGGACGCCCTTGCCCGCATAGCGGCCCTTGTCGCCATCGCGCAGCTCCAGCGCCTCGTGCTCGCCGGTGGAGGCCCCGCTGGGAACGGCCGCCCGCCCGCGCGCTCCGCTCTCCAGGATGACGTCAGCTTCTACCGTAGGATTACCGCGCGAATCCAGAATTTCGCGGGCAAGAATAAGTTCAATTTGCGTCATAGGAAATAAGTCCTGAGTCTCTCGCCGGTGGATTTGCTTGCGCGTCGGCGGGAAGTATGAAACCTGCAATTATACGGGAGGCGGAGTTGGGAATTTGTGACAAACAAACATGGGGTCGGACTTTTGGAAGGCAAAAAAGTGATTCCCCGCCGCCATTCCCAGAGCTCGTAGTTGCCTGATGGTGAAGCTGTGGTTATACTTTTGGTATGAAAACGGCGGTATCGATTCCAGACGATGTCTTCGAAGGGGCGGAGCGCCTGGCCCGTCGTACCAAGCGATCGCGCAGCCGAGTTTTCAGCGACGCGCTTCGGGAATATCTGGCGCGCCACTCTCCAGAGGAACTAACCCAGGCGTTCAACAAAGCCTGCACTGAGATCGGGGAGGTCAAAGATCCGTTTGTCACGTCGGCTGGCCGGCGTATCCTCCAGCGCAGCCAGTGGTAATCGCACAAGGCGAGATTTGGTGGGCGGACCTACCTCCGCCCCATGGTTCAGGTCCTGGGTTTCGGAGGCCGGTCGTTGTTGTCCAAGGTGACGCTTTAAATCGCAGCCGCATTGCAACGGTTGTGTGTGTACCCCTGGCCAGCAACCTCAAGTGGGCTTTGGCGCCGGGCAATGTTCATCTCTCGGCGCGTCTCACGGGCCTACCCAAGAACTCTGTGGCTAACGTTTCCCAAATCGTCACCATTGACAAAGACCTGCTGGCCGAGCATGTAGGCCGACTCTCAGGTGAGAAGTTGAAATTGCTCTTGGCCGGAATTGACATCGTCTTGGGTAAATAGTCTCGATTGCTGCGGGGGAGTCGCCCGAAAGTCACCGAAATTTTACGGCCAGCCGGCAAAATGGTTTGCGGCTACGCTCTCGGTTGGGTATGCTCTTGCAAGCGGTTGAGGGTGCCCCAATGAGGTGCGCCGCGGACGCCTGCTGGCCGGCGCCGCGACCGCGTGGAGCTTAATAGTATGTGGAAGCGCAAAGAAGACGAATATACGACGCCTGTACCTGACCCCGGCCCGTCCGGCTCGGCTTTCAATCCGGCTGCAAGCGCGCCACCGCGTCCGGCCGAACCTGTCCGGAGCGAGAGCTTGCGCACCAACGAGATCGCCACCATTGGCAAGTCGGTCGTCGTGAAGGGGGAACTTTCCGGCAGTGAAGATTTAGTCGTTGACGGCGAAGTCGAGGGCTCAATCTCGTTGCGCGGGCAAAGCCTCACGGTCGGTCCCAATGGACGGGTGCGTGCCAACATCGAAGCCCGCAATGTCATTCTGCATGGCAGGGTGGATGGCGACGTCCACGCCACCGAGCGCGTCGAATTGCGCAAGACCGCATCCCTAACCGGAGATATTTCCACCGCGCGTATCTCGATCGAAGATGGCGCTTTCTTCAAGGGGACGATCGACATCCAGAAGCCAGAACCTGCTGCCAAGCTGGAAACCAAGCCCCCGGCCCCTGCACTGGCGGCAACTGCTCCCGTAGCCACCAGCTCCGCACAAGGATCGCTTCTCGAGCCCAAGAAGTTCTAAGAGCCAGATGCATTTCCAACGGGACGCCCCGCGGAAAGCGTCCCGTAAATCTTCCTGGCCGCCATCCTACCGGGCGCTTGCTACCGTGTTCGGCGCGAAAAGATTGATGGTTGCGGCGTTCTGCCCATACAATGGAGCGCAGTGGCTCCTGGTATATTCAGCAGGATATTCGGTGGCTCTGTCCGGCAGGGCTCGGATGACGAAGTTGTGCCCGGCCAAAGGGTGAGCCGTCGCTCCACCGGCTTCAATGAATTTATCCGGTCGATCTCTCGCGAAGAAGGCCTCAAGGTTCTCGATTTGGGGTCTACCTCGCCGGCCAACATCACCTTCATGACCGGCTTGGGACATAGGTTTCACCAGGAAGACGTGCTGCGGACTGCGACCGACAAGTCTCTTATCATCCCTAACGGCGACGGCGGCACCACCATCGATGTCGAGCGCTTCCTCCGGGAAAACCTGGCCTTCTCGAGGGAGGAGTTCGATGCGGTCATGTTCTGGGACCTCGCGGATTTCTTGCCCGAGCCTCTGGTGAAGCCCCTGATCGAGCGCATCCAGGTCGCCATGAAACCTGGCGGCATCATGTTGGCCTTCTTCCACACGAAGGACGCCGGCCCAGAAGCTCCGTTTTACCGCTACAACATTGCTTCCAAGGACACCCTGGAGCTGCAACCGGCCCGCGCCTACAAACTACAACGCATCTTCAACAACCGGCATGTCGAGAATCTCTTCCGCGAATACTCTTCGATCAAGTTCTTCCTCGGGCGGGACAACATACGGGAAGTGTTGGTGATTCGGTAGCCGCTGTTCGCTCTTGGCTGTTCCGCTTCGCTTTCACCCAGCTCTTCTCGTCTTCCGAATCATGTACGGGATTAACCCTGGCAACCTCAGCAACTCGAAAGCAGCCGGTTTGGCAATTGCCGGCAACGAAAAGAGCGAACGGACTCGTGCAGCGGCTGAGATCAGCGGAGCGAACTGCAGGCCGTACTCGTGCTCGTATGCGGCAGCCGCTGTTAACAGCGGACTTCTGCCCAGCAAGAACGGACTCAAGCATTCCGCAGCCACGCGTCCGCTGCGCAGAGCAATGGAAATGCCGTCGCCGGCGAACGGATCGATGAACGCGGCTGCGTCGCCAACAAATATTATGTTCCCTTGCACCGGCTGCGGCTCGCGATAGATCAGCGGCGCAGTGCTGACGGGCTGCATGTTGGCGCGCCAATTCGGAGCCCGGCGCGCCAACCTTGGGTGAAGCTTGAAAACGTCTTCCAGAGACGTCGCCCGGTCGGAGCGGACCATTGCGCAGGCGTTCACCACACCCGGCGTTACCGGTTGCACACCGCAGTAGCCATTCGCGAAAAAATAAAGATCGGTGCAGGGCTCCGTCCACGGTTCCTGAAAATGCGCCTTGAGGCCAATCCACTTGGGACCAGGAGGGACTGTGCGGTCAGCGGTGAACTGCGACCACCTGCCTGCCGCGACAATCAGGGCTTTCGCGTCCAATCTTCCGGAGGACGTTTGCAGCGTGAATGGGCCGTCGCCGTCGCTGCGCACCACTTCGCAATTGGGATGAGTCTCCGCTCCAGACCGGCGCGCAGCCTCCCACAGCAACGCATCGAGGTCATACCGCGAAATGCTTAGCGCCGGAGGAGCAACCGGCGCCGAGATTGACCGCTCGCCCAGTAGAAGACGCATTCGGTCGATCACGGGCGCAGCCTGGAAGAGCTTCTCCGCGGCTGGTACGTCTTGCAGCAAGCCGGCCAGGACGTCGAGCGACTCTGCTGAAACAAATTCTCCGCAGACCCTGTGTCGCGGGAAGTCTTTCGCCTCGAACAACACGACTCTCGCACCCAGTCGCGATGCTGTTATCGCACACGAGCTTCCAGCGGGGCCGGCACCCACGATTGCGAGGTCGAATTGGGAATCGGTATTTGGCATTAGCAGTTGGCGGTTCGCATTTAGCGTTTGGCGTTTGGCATTTGTCATTTAATCACCCAGGAAAATTCTGATTAACTCAGTCGGGAAGTCCCTCAGGGGCTAAAAGCCCGGTCTAATATCAGGCGTTTGCGGACGGCCTGAAGGCCGTCCCCTTCACAGAACCAGACTTTAATCAGAGTTTCCCTGGTGTGCTGAACCAGGAGTTCGTTCACGCATTATTGATCGACACCCCTACCCGTCTTCGCTCGCGATGCCAAATCTTAAGACTGTCGCGATATTGTGCGAAGTAGTTGCTAAGTGCTAAATGCTAAATGCCCAGTGCTAAGTGCCAAGTTCTAACCGCTGCCTTTCTCACTTCCACAGCAACACGCCCATACGAAACAGGAAATGCCGCGAAACCTGAACCTTTCCGGCCCTCACTTTCGCTAGCACTGTGCGCATCTCGTCGCAGGTGTAAGCCTGACGCACCGACGCGGGTGCGTCATGCCGGGTAATGCGGCTGCGGAAGAGCGGCAAACCGAGATAAACCAGAAACAGATGCAGCCGGCTGCGGATGAGATCGTTGATCAACACTGCCCGCCGGGAGACGCGCAGGGATTCTGCGGCGAATTCCAGTAACGCTTGGGGGTCAAAATGATGGGCCAGCAGCGAACAGCTTACGACATCGAACGATTCGTTCCGAAAGGGCAGCTGCAAAGCGTCGCCTGCAACCGAAGCTGCACTTTCATGCGGCAGATGCGACCAGATGCGATCAAGAAGGGTCACCTGCAAACTGATGCCATAGTCCGCCAACACGCGTTGGGCCGTCAGCGGCACGTCTCCTGCGCCAGCGCCCACTTCAAGTATCGAGAGCTTTCGGGAACCAGCCGCACGCCCGACTTGGAGAAGTAACTCGCTGGTTGTCCGCATTCCGCCGAACCACTGATTGATGTGCCGCAAGTCGGTTAGGGTTTGCGCTATTTCCGCGGCGGTGCCGAGATCGCCGTCGAGCAACTCAGGAATAACAATTCGTCGCATTCGTCGTGGTTCGGTGTGATTGGCGGACTCGAGATCGTGTGTTCAGGTTTCATCGTGTGTTTGGCATGACGCGTCCTGCCCCCTACAAATCTACACTGCTGCCATGGATTGTGGCGGTTATCAATTCGTCGGTCGCAATGGCGAAGTTGACCACGAAACCCCCAATCGTCAGAGAGGAGAGAGGAAATCGGGTGCAGGAACGCGCCTGCTCATGGATGGTATCGCGGGTATCAAAGTTGGCAGATGGGTGTTGCCTTTCAAGTAAAACTCACGTTTTGGTTGAGTGAGGGTTCGGGTGTTCTGGCCTTGAAGAGGCTGGCGTTTGGCGGGCATTCTCCAGTTTGGCCATGCGGTTGCTTACACCCTATGCGTCGGCCTGAACAGAATGTAGGCCGGACGAGCCGAACCGGTAACCAGGGGGAACAACGGTTTTTCTCGTGCGGACACGGCCAAAACCCAATGGGACTGCCTTTTTCTGATCGGGCCGACGCAGCATTGCAGGCGTCAAGTCTCAACCGAAAGCGCTTTGTCGAAAAAGCAACTAAGGCACCCGCCGCCTCGTCTAACTCTTTGAGCGTAAACTAGAGTTCGACTTAGAGGTACGTTTGAACCTGTCCATAAAGCACATGGGTCGTGCGGTAGCCGCGGCAATGGTCGCGTTGATCGTCGGCGCGCTGGGTCATGCTCAGCAGAAACCAGACATCGACCCGCTCGAACTGGTGCGCCGGCCTCGAAAAATGAGATCAAGGCCAGCGATGTTCAGTACTACAAAATGTTCAGGGACACCACGCAGTACAAAGACCACTCCATAACCAAAGAAATTGTGCGCACCAAGCAGGGCGGCTTGAGCACCACGCTGCTCATCAATGGGCGGCCGCTGACGCCCGAGGAGCGCCAGAAGGATAACGAAAAGCTGGAGAAATTCGCACACGATCCGGAGGCCCGGCGCAAGCGGCGGGAGGCCAACAAAGCCGATGACAAGCGCGCCGAGACGATGCTGACCAGTCTTCCGGATGCGTTCCTCTACACCTACGTGGGGACCGATCACGGCCCCAATGGGGAGGAACTCGTCCACTTGAAGTTCCGACCGAATCCCAATTTCAATCCTCCGAACCATGAGACTGCGGTCTACCAGGGCATGCAGGGCGATTTGATCATCGATCGCAAGGCAATGCGCATCGCGAAGATCGACGGCACGCTGTTCGAGGACGTCGATTTCGGCTGGGGGATTCTGGGCCGACTCTACAAGGGCGGCAAATTCATCGTCGTACAGCAAGATGTTGGCGGCGGCGACTGGGAAGAGGTGCAGGAAACACTCCAATTCAATGGCAAGATTCTCCTGTTCAAGTCGCTCACTATCTGGTCAACAGAGACCATGACTGACTTCCGGCCGGTACCCCCGGATATCACTACCGCCCAGGCGCTCGATTTGCTGCACAAGAGCAGCGAAGTTGTGGCCGAAAACAAGCCTGCGGGAGTCAAGCAAGCCGAAAACAATCACAAGTAGACCGGCAAGCTCGATTGGATTGGGCCCATCTGGGTTTTACACCTTCAATACTTCTTTTCTGACGGTCAGCTCTTCGATCAACTCCTTGCGCAACTCATAGCCACGGCCCGGCTTGTCGCTGACCGTGATCGTTCCTGTGGGCGAGACTTCCACCTCAGGTTCGATAATGTCTTCCTTCCAGTATCGCTTCGAAGCCGATACATCGCCCGGCAGCTTGAAGTTTGGCAGCGTCGAGAGTGCCACATTGTGGGAGCGGCCAACTCCCGACTCCAGCATGCCTCCGCACCAGACCGGCACGTTGAAAGCCTGCGCCACATCGTGGACCAGGATCGCCTCGGAGAAACCGCCCATCCGGCCGACCTTGATGTTGATGATGCGGCAAGCGGCAAGTTCCAGGGCGGCCTCGGCATCACGTGCGCTGCGGATGGCTTCATCGAGGCAGATTGCCGTCAGCAATTGCTTCTGTAACCGCGCGTGAAAGTAGAAATCGTCGCTCCATAGCGGCTGCTCAATCATCAGCAAATTGAAGCGGTCGAAGCTCTTTAGGTGCTCGGTGTCGGCCAGCGTGTAGGCGGAGTTGGCGTCACAACTGAGCAGAATGCCGGGCCAGCGTGCGCGGATCTTCTCCAGCACCTCAACGTCCCAGCCCGGCTTCACTTTGATCTTGATGCGCTGATATCCGGCCGCCAACTCGGTTTCGATCTTCTGCAACAGTTGCTCGTGCGAATCCTGGATCCCGATGCTCACGCCACAGGCGATTTCGCGCTGCGTGCCGCCGAGCAGCTTCCATAGCGGAGTTCCCTTCTCCTGAGCCTCGGCGTCCCAGACCGCGTTTTCCAACGCCGCCTTGGCCATGCGATGTTCCCGGATGCGTGACAGCAGAGCAGGCACCTCCGACCCTGACTGCAATGTCTTTCCGAGCAACGCTGGAACCAGATAGCGCGCACTTACATCCCACGCGCCCTCGATATATTCCTCGCTGTAATATGGCGCTTCGCCGGCAACACACTCGCCCCAGCCTTCCAGACCGTCGGCATGGAGGGTGACCAGCAGGATGCGCCGGCTGTAGGTGCGGCCAAAACTCGTCTCGAAGAAGTGGACGAGAGGGAGTTGCAACTCGCGAAGGGTGATGGCTTCAATCTTCATTGTTCACTTGCTCGCATACGACCAATCTTCATCCCACCGTCCCAGCAAAAAGCTACCATTGCCCTTCGCATCGCGCTCGTAGCCCAGGCAGGCCAGCCCGCGCGAGAACGCCGACAGGAATGCCTCGCGGTTGCGCAACTGCACGGCCGCCGCTTTCTGCCGAGTGTCGGGCTGCTCCTTCCACGCATAGATCTCAGCCGGAACCTCCACGCGCGCCTGCTCGACGAACTTGGGATGTTTAGCCGTGGAGATCAGAGTCTCGACGCGCTTCGAGGTCAACCACCACTCGGCGACCAGGCGGTCGGTGGGAAGAAAACCCTGCAACGGCGATGAAGTGATCCCATACTGGTTAATGTTGTAGCGGCGAGCGATAGCCCCCAGCCGTTCGAGATTGAGGTAAGCGTTCTTGATCTCCAGCGGATCGAAGGTCCACTCCAACAGTTCGTAACCGTGAGCGATGGCATCCTCCCGCTGAAATAGTTTGATGCGACGTCCCAGGCCGGTATTGCGGTAGCCCTCCTTTACCGCAAGCATGTGTGAGTGCAGATAAGGATGCCCAGCTGCGAGTTCCCGGAATCGAGAAGGCAAAGCCCACCAGCGTTTCACCTTCCCACGCGCCGATCACCTGGCCGCCAAGTTTGGGCGCGAGGGAAAAAATTCGCAGCGGCACTAATTCATTGTCGGCAAATCCCCAGACCTCCTTCTGCAAAGCCACGCAGGCGCGAAATTCCTCCAACTCGCTGCAGTTGCGGAGCGCTATCGTCTCGGTCACGCTTTTTCCTGGCGCTTCGATTCCTGCCACAGCGACTCCATTTCGTCGAGCGATGCCCCGGAGGGTTTACGTCCCTGCTCGCGAAGCCTTTCTTCGAGATATTCGAAGCGGCGGCGGAACTTGCGGTTGGTCTTGCGCAGCGCCGACTCGGGATCGAGTGAGAGGTAGCGCGCGATGTTCACGAGCACGAACAAGAAGGTCGCCGACCTCATCTTCCAGTCGCGAGCGCAGTTCCGGAGAAATCTTGACCCCGCGCGCACCCGCCACGCCGGCAGCCGACTCCGGACGCGGACCTGGGCGCGGGATACTCTTCGAGATTCTTGCGAAGCTCTTGCGTTTCTTCGTTCAGCTTCTCGAAGAGATCTTCGATATTCAGGCCAATCGAAACCAACATTGGCCACGCGCGAGCTGATCTTGTAGGCCTCCATCAGCGACGGCATTGCTGAGGACACGCCGGCGAGCACCGACTCGGGATGGTCCTGCTTCTTCCCGTTTTCTCCAGACTCCGGCTGGCGTTTCTTCTTCTCCTCGGCCTTGAGCGCCTGCCAGTTGCGTAGTACATCGGCCGGCGTGTCGGCCTTCACGTCACCAAAGACATGGGGATGGCGATCGATCAGCTTGTCGGAGAGGCGATCGAGCACGTCGTCGATGGAGAAGCGCTTCTCCTCCGCCGCCATCTCCGAGTAGAAGAGCACTTGCAACAGCAGATCGCCAAGCTCGCCCGTAAGCTCGTCCCAGTCGCGCGCGTCGATGGCTTCCACCACTTCGTAGGCTTCTTCCAAGGTGTAGGGTTTGATCGTGTCGAAGGTCTGCTCGCGGTCCCAGGGGCATCCACCGGGGCCACGCAGCCGCGCCATGATGGATACGGCGCGCTCGAATCGCTCACCTGTTGTCGCCATTCTTCACAATCTAAATGACGGCGGACGATGGGCGCAAAGCGGCCACTCCCTCTTTTAATCCGATTGCAAAAAAGTCCGGCGCAGCAATCTTGGATCATCGGAGATCAAGCCATCTACGCCATGATCGGCGAGGCGCACCAGGTCGCGCCGGTGATTCACGGTCCAGGTGAAGAGCTTCAGTCCGGCAGCGTGAACTTCATCAACGACAGCTCGCGATACCAGCTTGCACTGCGGGATGAAGACCGAGATCGGCAGCGTCGGCCAATGCTTTGCCGCCTCCGCTTGTTTGCAGACGTAGCCCAGCACCAGCGACGGGTCGAGTTCGTGCAGCCGAAGCAGGACCTCAGGCAGGAACGAGGATACGACAAAACCGCGCATCGGCAGGTGAGTCTTAATCGCAGCTACGATGGCCGCTTCGTGGCCTCCGACCTTCAGTTCAATATCCAAGTAAGCCGTGCTGCTGAAGCGTGCCAGCACATCTTCCAGACAGGCTACGGGTACGCGACGGCGCTCCAGACCGGAGTACTCCGTGTTCGCAATTTCGTGACGTCCGTATGTCGGATCGTGACAGACCGCGCTGCGGCGATCGCTGGTGAACCGCACGTCGAACTCGAAGCCATCGCAACCGTGCGCGAGGGCGTAGTCGAATGCGGCGAAGCTGTTCTCAGCGAGTGCGCCCGGCCAGCGCAAGCCGAGGCGTGGCAGCCGCCGGCGGGCACCGCGGTGGCCGAGCAGCAGCGGACGTGGGTTGTTATTTACCACAGAGGCACAGAGACACAGAGAAAAACCGTTGTATCAATACCTCATTTCGGCTCGGTCTCGAAATCAGAATGGCTTGCTGGAAAATGAACGGAAATAAAAACCTCTGTGTCTCCGTGCCTCTGTGGTGAACTAATCCAAATCGAAGTCGCGGATGGGCTTGCCGGTATCGGGTGTTTCCTTGGCGCGCTTGAGAGCTTCCTGAAACTTTTTCTCCAGCAGGTCGCCCTGATGCTTCTGCGCTTCCACGGACTGGCGAAAGATGGACTCCTTGCGCGTATCCTGGTCCTTCATGGCGCGCGCCGCCGATTCCAGGTCCTCGAAGGTTTTGGGAACAGCTTTGGGAGTGTGCGCAATGACAGCCTTGGTGTCACTGTCGATCTTCAGCAGCGCACCGCAGCAGGGACACGGAACTTCGAATTGGGGCGACGACTTAGCCATGCAGGAATATTACCCCACGCGGTGAAAACGGGCCATAACCGTACCTAGGTAGAAGAGTGAGCGTCTGAGTAGGTCGCGGCGAAGTCGCTCAACCGCCAAAGAGGCTGCGGGAAGAGTACTCGCTACAAAAAGGAACCACAGATTCATCGGGCTGAACCACGAACTGCCCCGCCCTGGCCAAAACAGGGCTAGAACGGGGCACCTCGGATGTGAGTTGTCAGAATTTAGTCGCCCGGAATTGACTGCAAAGATGTGACCGATGAAGTCGCAGGGAATCTAACACTGGGATGGAGAGTTTTCCGCCGGTGCAGGCAAGCAATTCGTCGCCTCTTGGGCGGGGATTCATTGAGAGAAAGGAACTTATCATGGCAAATGCAGTTGATGTTCTCACTCCCGAGAGGCCGGTAAAACAACAAGGACGCATAAAAACTGCCGGTTACGCAGCCCATTCCTCTACTTCGCCGCTCCAGCCATTTTCCTTCGAACGCCGCGATCCCGGCCCGACGGATGTTCAGATCGACATCCTCTACTGCGGCGTGTGCCACTCCGACTTGCACACCGCCCGCAACGAGTGGACCAACACAACTTACCCGGTCGTGCCCGGCCACGAGATTGTCGGTCGAGTGGTTAAGACCGGAACCCAGGTACGCAAATTCAAAGCAGGCGACCTCGCGGCAGTCGGGTGCATGGTTGATTCCGACCGCGTCTGCGCAAGCTGCAAGGCCGGTCTGGAGCAGTACTGCGAGGGCCCCGCTACCTTCACCTACAACAGCGAAGACAAGCATCTCGGTGGCATGACGTACGGCGGCTACTCCAAGACGATTGTGGTGGACGAAGCGTTTGTGTTACGTCCTCCAGCGAACTTGGATCCTGCCGCCACGGCGCCTCTACTTTGCGCCGGTATTACGACCTACTCGCCCTTGCGGCATTGGAACGTGCAGAAAGGCCAGAAGGTCGGCATCGTCGGATTGGGTGGACTAGGCCACATGGGAGTGAAACTCGCCAACGCCTTCGGCGCACATGTGGTCCTGTTTACCACGTCCACTCACAAGACCGCGGACGGCAAGCGCCTGGGCGCGCATGAAGTTGTGGTGTCCAAGGATCCGGCGCAGATGGAGAAGCACGCCAACAGCTTCGACTTCATCCTCGATACCGTTTCGGCCGAGCACGACATCAACGCCTATCTCAACCTGCTGAAGCGCGACGGGACGCTGGTGCTGGTGGGAGCGCCTGAAAAGCCGCTGTCGGTAGCCGCATTCAGTATCATTCCCGGGCGGCGACAGCTCTCTGGCTCGATGATTGGGGGCATTCCAGAGACGCAGGAGATGCTGGATTTCTGCGGCAAGCACGGCATCACGTCGGATATCGAGATCATCCCGATCCAGAAGATCAACGAAGCCTACGAGCGGATGTTGCGCAGCGACGTGAAGTACAGGTTCGTGATTGATATGGCGTCGTTGAAGTAAGCCCTGATTCCCACCCTCTCGCCAAAGGCGGGCGAGAAGGGTGGGTCACGCGGCCGCCCCTGAAGGGGCTCGGGTGTAATTGGAATCGGGTACCCACAGCTTCCGCTGTGGGCTAATCAGTTTCGCCCTTCGGGCTTTTCGCTGGCTCAGATGCAACAAAAAATGCCCCGCCCTAGCCAAAAGAAGGCTAGAACGGGGCACCCGGTGTTATTGCCGTTAGCTAACTGCTAGTTGCTAATGGCTAACTGCTGCCTCTAGTACATTCCGCCCATGCCGCCGCCGCCGTGGCCGCCCATGGCCGGTTCCTTCTTCTCTTCCGGAATCTCCGCAACCAGGGCTTCGGTGGTCAGCATCAGGGACGCGATCGAGCCTGCGTTCTGCAGGGCCGTACGCGCCACCTTGGTCGGGTCAAGGACGCCGGCCTTCACCAGGTCCTCGAACTGTCCGGTCTGCGCGTTGTAGCCGAAGTTGTTTTCCTTCGACTCGCGGATGCGGCCCAGAACGATGGCGCCTTCTTCGCCGGCGTTGCCGACGATCTGGCGGAGAGGCTCTTCGAGAGCGCGGCGCACGATGTTGCCACCGATCTTCTCGTCACCTTCCAAGCTTCAGCGCGTCGATGGCCGGGATGCAGCGCACCAGAGCCACACCGCCGCCGGGGACAATACCTTCCTCGACCGCAGCGCGGGTAGCGTGCATGGCGTCTTCCACGCGGGCTTTCTTTTCCTTCATCTCGGTTTCGGTTGCAGCGCCGACCTTGATGACCGCAACGCCGCCGACCAGCTTCGCCAACCGCTCCTGCAACTTCTCGCGGTCGTAGTCGCTGGTGGTCTTCTCGACCTGGCTGCGAATTTCCTTCACGCGGCCTTCGATGTCGCTGTGCTTGCCCTTGCCCTCGACGATGGTGGTGTTGTCCTTGTCGATGGTGATCTTCTTGGCCTGGCCGAGATCGTCCATCTGCACGTTCTCCAGCTTGATGCCAAGATCTTCGGTGATGGCCTTGCCGCCGGTCAGGATAGCGATGTCCTGCAACATGGCCTTGCGACGATCGCCGAAGCCGGGAGCCTTGACGGCCGCAACCTGCAGCGTGCCGCGCAGCTTGTTGACCACCAGGGTCGCCAGCGCTTCGCCTTCCACGTCCTCGGCGATGATCACGAGCGGACGGCCGCTCTTGGCGATCTGCTCGAGCAAGGGGAGCAGGTCCTTCATCGAGGAAACCTTCTTTTCGTGGATCAGGATGTAGGCGTTCTCCAGAACAACTTCCATGCGCTCCGGATCGGTGACGAAGTAGGGGGACAGGTAGCCGCGGTCGAACTGCATGCCTTCGACGACTTCCAACTGGGTCTCCATCGTCTTGGCTTCTTCCACGGTGATGACGCCGTCTTTGCCGACCTTCTTCATGGCTTCGGCGATGATGCGGCCGATGGTCTCATCGTTGTTGGCGGAAATGGTGCCGACCTGCGCGATCATCTCGCCCGATACCTTCTGCGAGAACTTGTCGAGCGCGCCGGGGATGCGGTTGCCATCGTGGTCCAGCGAGCCGCACACGGCAGTGACGGCCTTGTCGATGCCGCGCTTCAGGGCCATCGGGTTCGCGCCGGCAGCAACGGTCTTCACGCCTTCGCGGAAGATGGTCTGCGCCAGAACGGTCGCGGTGGTGGTGCCGTCACCGGCAACGTCAGAGGTCTTGGAAGCGACTTCGCGGACCATCTGTGCGCCCATGTTCTCGAGCGGGTCCTTAAGTTCGATTTCCTTGGCTACGGTCACGCCGTCCTTGGTAATGAGCGGCGAACCAAACTTCTTCTCGATCACGACATTGCGGCCCTTGGGGCCCAGCGTGACTTTTACGGCATCGGCCAGAACATTCACGCCGCGAAGGATCGCCTGACGGGAATCTTCTCCATGCACAATCTGCTTTGCCATTGTTTCTCTCCTAGTTGTCAGTAGCCAGTGGTCAGTTATCAGTTAGACCGGAACTGGGCTGACAATAATTCCTTTGAAATTGTTTTCGGTTATCGGTGATCAGCGGCTGCGAGGTCATCTCGCTCTCGCCCACGATGCCAGCCATTCAGTAACTGGCAACTGGCTGCTGGCTACTTTTTTGCCGCGTGTTCTTTGGGCTTGCTGGCGCCTTCCAGAATGCCGAGTACTTCTTCCTCGCGCATGATCAGGAAATCTTCGCCATCAATCTTGATTTCCGTGCCGGCATACTTGCCGAACAGGATGCGGTTGCCTTCCTTCACATCGAGCGGGAAGGTCTCGCCTTTGTCGTTGGTCTTGCCCCGGCCTACCGCGATCACTTCACCTTCTTGCGGCTTGTCCTTGGCACTGTCGGGAATGATGATTCCGCCACGGGTGGTCTCGGCCTCTTCAACACGGCGAACCACGATGCGGTCATGCAGGGGAGTAAGCTTTGTAGCCATTCTTCAAACTCCTTTCAAGCTGGTTGGTTCAGGTTGGATTGCGTTACACGTTGGCTGTCTCTGGCGCGTGTCTTCTGCGTTGCTGTCAGCATTTCCATAAACTCATGGGGGTGAACCCGGAAAGTTGGTAGGGGTGCCGTCGGATGGGCATGTAGCAGCCCTGTTAGCACTCATTACCAACGAGTGCTAATCTTAACCCGCTGGCTGTAGGAAGTCAAGGCTGACATGAGCACAATCCACTCATATTTGGCAACCGATAGTTTAACTTGTTTATATTCAATATTTTACTAATAAATCATAGCGGCTCAGATTCGCTTCATCTGCCGAAGCTCGGGGAGAGCAGCGCCTCAGGGGCTGTTACGAAACTAGGCTCGCCGCTACACAGCTCGGTGCAATTTCCCACTTGACTAGGGGCTCACGCCTCTGGGCTCAGTGCGACGACGCCGCTTCGCGGCTGAGCCGCGCCGGAATTCCGAAAATTCGCAGCGACCGACAGCCGATTTCAATTCGTTTCAAACGAAGAGTCCAGTGCACAACTAGCCGCATCTATGCCAGCAGTTTTACGCGCCCTTGTTCTTTCATTACTTCTTGCGAATTTTCTGAATGAAGTTTTTAATTCCCATAACGCCGACCTAGGCGTCATAATCGGGAGTTCGGTGGGTGTAATCGTGTCCGTCCTCCATGCCGATCGATTGTCATATTTCGCGCGCCGTCTGAGCTCTGTGTTGGCTGTGATGGTGGCTGCTCTGGCGTT
The DNA here is from genome assembly GCA_963794545.1 of uncultured Acidobacteriaceae bacterium. Taxonomy (GTDB): domain Bacteria; phylum Acidobacteriota; class Terriglobia; order Terriglobales; family Acidobacteriaceae; genus Bog-257. The sequence goes on along the minus strand of CAWCEH010000002.1, from coordinate 326,569 downwards.
CCAGAGCAGCGTCATTGCCCAGACTTTGGCGCCGGATCCGGCGAAAGCCTCGCCAGCGACTGAAGCACAAGCTACCCCGGCAGGCGCTGACGAAGCGGCGACGGTTGCTCCAGTGCAGCCGGAGGCGATTAGTTCGCAGATTCCCACGGCATCCCAGATCGAGGCCGCTGGACGACGCGACACTTCCGAAGACCCCGTCGCTAAAGAGAGTTCGCTCCCTCCGACCCCTACCGTGCTACCGGCTGCCGTAAAGAGTGAATCACCAAGTCCCGTAAGTCCCGAAGGGCGTGCCGCCCCGTTGCCCGCCAAGTATGACGTATCGCAGATCGGGCAACGCAACGTGGGAAGCGGTCTCGACTTTTACTCCTTGGATCGCGAGGTCGCGCTGGGGCGCCAGTTGTCGCAAGAGCTGGAGCAGCAAGCGCGCCTGGTCACCGATCCGGTCATCACGGAGTTCATCAACCGCATCGGTCAGAATCTTGGTACGCAATTCCGATGCGCGCGTGCCGTTCACCATCAAGGTCCTCGACAATGACGAGGTCAATGCCTTCGCCCTTCCCGGCGGTTTTTTCTACGTCGACAGCGGACTGATTCTAGCGGCGGACAATGAAGCCGAGTTGGCCGGCGTAATGGCGCACGAGATCGCCCATGTCGCCGCCCGGCACGCTACCAAGAACATGACGCGGGCGCAGATATGGAACATGGCTTCGGTTCCGCTGATCTTCATTGGCGGACCGGTGGCATATGCAATCAGCGAAGTAGCGAGCTTAGCGGTGCCGCTCGGATTCCTCAAGTTCTCGCGCGACAACGAGCGCGAGGCCGACCTCTTGGGCTTGCAGTACGATTACGCCGCGGGCTACGATCCGGAAGCGTTTGTGGAGTTTTTTGAAAAGCTGAAGGTTGACGAAAAAAAGAAGCAGAACTTTGTCGCCAAGGCCTTTGCGACCCATCCCATGAATGCGGACCGCATCAAAGCGGCGCAGGACGAAATCCGCAAGTACTTGCCCGACCGCAGCGAGTACGTGGTTGATACCAGTGAATTCGAGGACATCAAGCTGCGCCTCGACCGCCTGGAGAACAGCCGCCATCTTGGCGGGGCGAGGGGAGACTCGAACAAGCCAGTGCTGCTGAGGCGAGCCAGTTCCAGCGGCAGCGATTCCGGCAACACCGCAGGACAGAAGGACGACGGCAGCACGAGCGATCAGAAGGACGACGGACGTCCCACGCTAAAGCGCAACCCTTCCTCCGACTAACGTTGTTTTCAGAACAACACGCCGATGTGGAATTGCAGCACGCCCCTTGAACTGCCTAAAATGATCCTTATGAAGTTGCAGCGTTTGCTGGTGGCGATCGGTTGCATGCTCCTTATCCCCAGCTTGCTCGTGGCGGGTGACAAGAAGAGCGATTCCGGGCAAGTGTCTTCGATCAAGTTCGCTGTCCTCAAGGACGACAACGGCAAGCCGGTGCGCAATGCCGCGGTCATCCTGCATCCTGTGGCACAGCACGGAAAGCAATCGCGAGGCGGATTTGAACTGAAGACGAACTCAGAGGGCACGACCGAGACCGACGGCATCCCATATGGAATGCTGCGGGTACAGGTCATCGCGCCGGGCTTCCAGACCTTCGGACAGGACTACAACATTGACCAGCCCGAGCACGATCTGATCATCCGGTTGAAGCGGCCACAAGGGCAGTATTCGATCTACGACCAACACACGGACAACAGCAACACGAGCAGCCCACCGAAGGACAAGCAGTGAGGAATCGCTATTCGCTATTCGCTGTTCGCTTTGGCCCTTAACCCTTAAGCTTTTAGCCAACTATCCAGTCGCGCCTGCTGAGAGCTGATAGCCAGGAGTTAAAGGCAATTAGCGAAAGGCGAACAGCGAAAAGCGGAGGATGACATGATCGAAGCCAAGGCGCTTTGGACCAATGACGACCGCTTTGTCGGCGAGGCAAGCAGCGGTCACGCGCTGGTAGTTGATGCGGGGCCCGAGAAGTCAGCTAGCAGCCCGATCGAGCTTGTCTTGATTGCCTTGTGCGCCTGCACGGCCAGCGATGTTGTCGGCATCCTGCGCAAGAAGCGCGAACCGTTTACCAGCCTCGAGGTCCGCGCCACCGCCGAGCGCGCCGAAACGTTCCCGAAGGTCTTTACCAGCATCCATTTGGTCTACCGTGTGGGTGGGAACGTCACGCATAAAGCGATGGAAGACGCGGTGCACTTGTCTAAGGAGAAGTATTGTTCGGTATCGGCCATGCTGGAGAAGACGGCGAAGATCGAGTTCGAGTTCGAGATCGAGTACGTGCAATAGATCCGTTTCTCCGGTCTCGCGTGATTCTTTCGCGGTCACTTGGCCGTCAGTTGCCGCTTTCTATCACTTCTTGCTTCCCAAGTGCCTTCGCTCCCGCCAGTTTTTTCTGGAGGGGTATAATCATCAGTTTGCCTATGACTACTACTCAGACACAATTGCGCCTGGCTCAGCGGATGTCGCGCCTGGGGACGGAAACCGCCTTCGAAGTTCTGGTGCGCGCCCGCGCTTTGGAAGCGCAAGGAAAGAACATCATCCATCTTGAAATCGGCGAGCCCGACATGGACACGCCGGCAAATGTCGTCGAGGCCGGAGTAGACGCGCTGCGCAAAGGCTTTACTCATTACGGCCCCGCCGCCGGGCTGCCAGAGCTGCGCGAGGCCATCGCGGCGGAGGTCGCAACGTCGCGAGGCATCAAGGTCAGCGCCGATGAGGTCGTGATCGTTCCCGGCGGCAAGCCGATCATCTTCTTTACTATGCTCGCGCTGGTGGAAGAGGACGACGAGGTCATCTATCCCAATCCCGGCTTTCCGATCTACGAGTCGATGATCAACTTCCTCGGCGCCAAGCCGGTTCCCATTCCGCTGCGCGAGGAGCGCGATTTCCGCCTCGATGTGAACGAATTGGCCGGCCTCATCACCGATCGCACCAAGCTCATCATCCTGAACTCGCCGCAGAATCCCACTGGCGGTGTCATCACCAAGCAGGACGTGAAAGACATCGCAGCCGCCATCGGCGACCGCGACATCATGGTCCTGAGCGATGAAATCTACAGCCGCCTGCTCTTCGAAGGTGAGCCCTATAGCATCGCCTCGGTGGATGGCTTCAAGGATCGCACCATCATTCTCACCGGCTTCTCGAAAACCTATTCCATGACCGGCTGGCGCCTGGGGTACGGCGTGATGCGGCCAGATCTTGCCGCGCAGTTCGCGCGGCTGGCGACGAATTCCACGTCCTGCACCGCGACCTTCACCCAGATGGCGGGTATCGAGGCGGTACGCGGCGACCAGAGCGAACCGGAGAAGATGCGCCAGGAGTTTCACCGCCGTCGCGATGTGTTCGTCGAGGGACTGAACCAGATCAAAGGATTCTCCTGCCTGCTGCCCAAGGGTGCGTTCTACACCTTCCCGAACATCAAACAGACAGGCTGGCCGGCGAAGAAGCTAGCCGATGCGCTGCTCGACGACGTGGGAGTCGCGGCACTCTCCGGGACCGCATTCGGCGCATACGGCGAAGGTTATCTGCGATTCAGCACTGCCAATTCCATCGAAAATCTGCAGCAGGCGCTGGACCGCATCGAGCAGTGGACGAAGAAGAATTTGTAGTTGTGAAGGTTAGTGGCGTTGAAGGGGCACGGCTTCAGCCGTGCCGTCAACGCAAAGTTATGGAAACGGCTTTAGCCGCTGAGGAAACTCTCTCCCAAAATCGAGTTCCCTCAGGGGCTGAAGCCCGTTCTTTTGTGAGCGCGTTTCGGCGCGCCTTAAGGCGCGCCCCTTCAAGGCGGCCGGGTTAAATCATTTTGCCGTGATGCGCGTAGGGCGCATCCGGTGCGGTCGTATTGTTCCATTGGGGACGTAATGCCAGACAAAAACTTTCGCATCTTTGCCACCGCCGACATCGGCGACGACGCCTGCAAACGCCTGCGCGAGCGCGTCTACGAAGTCGAGATTTATCCCAATCCCGAACCGCCGCCCAAGAGTCTCATCATCGAAAAGGTTCGCAGCGGCATCGACGGCCTCATCACCACGCTGCGCGATCCAATTGACGCCGAGATCTTCGAAGCGGGCAAAGGCACGCTAAAGGTCGTCGCCCAGTACGCGGTGGGATTCGACAACATCAACCGCGCCGACGCTAACCGTTACCAAATTCCCTTCACCAACACCGCCGACGTCCTCACCGAAGCTACCGCGGAGTTCGCCTTCTTCGCTCTGGCTGACTTGGCTCGCAAACTCTGGCCCGCCGAACATCTGGTGCGCGAGAACAAGTGGGGCTTCTGGCACCCCTATTTGCCATTTCTCGGCGATGAGGTGACCGGCAAGACCATCGGCATTCTCGGTACGGGCCGGATTGGGCAGGCGGTGATCAAGAAATGCATCGGCTTCGACATGAATATCCTGTGCTACGACGCCCTGGGGCCGAACGAAAAGTTTGTTGCAGACGCGCAGGAGCAGATGGATCTCCGTTTCAAGAGCGGAATGCAGCGCGAGCGCACCTCGATCAAATATGTCTCGATTGAGGATGCGCTCAGCCAAAGCGACTTCATCAGCATTCACGTGCCGCTGCTGCGCGAGGGGGAAAGCGACACGCCCACTTACCACCTGATCAACGAGCGTACCTTGCGCACCATGAAGCCCACGGCTTATCTGGTAAACACCTCGCGCGGACCCGTGATCGATGAGAAGGCGCTGGCCAAGGCGCTTAAAGAGAAATGGATTGCCGGCGCCGCGCTCGATGTGTACGAAACCGAGCCGTTGCCTCCCGATTCACCTCTGCGCGATCCTGAAATTGAAGACCGCTGCCGACTGTATCCGCACTTTGCCAGCGCCGGCAGGATTACACGCTTGTCGATCGATCCAAATCGCGGCATGGCGGGACGTTGTGTACAGGCCCTGATCGACGTCCTGGAGCAAAACTACGGCGGTGACATAACCAAGATGCCGTATGTGGTAAACAAAGAGGCGTTCCGAACGAGCAGCGATTAGCAGTTAGAGCAGTTCCAGAGTTCTGTATCGAGTGATGGCTGAAGCTGGGCTAAGATTTTTCGCCCCATTCGGGGCTGGATGTTCTGCGATCATCCCACCCTGCCAACTCAAACCGAGTTCTCACACACGCCCTGCAGCCCATTCTTAGCTTCAGGCGCCGACAGCGACTTGGCCCTTTGCCGCCCGGACCAGCGCCAGCGCTGTGAAGTCGTTTTGTGCGGGCGCCGCTCGCATGAACTGCTGCACGCCGTCCAGGATGGCCGCAGCCATGCCTTTCGCGCTGTCGTCCGAGGAGCGCTCAAATTGCTGTTTGACACGCTCCAGGCCAAACTCTTCCTTCTTGTAAGCAGCCTCCACCACACCCCTCGACACCAGAAGCAAAGACGCCCCAGGTTGCAAAGCGGCGGTCGGCGCTTCATAGGTGGACGCGGAAAACAGTCCTAAAGGAAGGCCAGTCGCAGGTAATTCGGTGATCCCCGTGGGATCGCGCAACAATCCCGGAGTGTGCCCCGCGTTCGCATAGCAGATGGTGCCGAGTTCCTCGTTGTAACAGCCGAGGAAGGCGGAACAGGAGCGGACTCCGGACGCCGCCCGGCGAATGCTGAGATTCAGTTCGAGGCAGAATTCCATCATGGTATCCGCCTCGTTGATGTCCCCGTCGGCAAATCTCTCACTGCCCAATTTCTGGAAGGTTTGCCGTGCCGCCGATACGATCTGATGGTTCTCATCGTGACTTCCGGCGACGTCAAGCAAGCCAAACACAACTCGGTTCGGATTGGCTCGAAGAAAGTGGTAAAGGTCGCCACCTACTCGTTGGCCATGACACATACCGGCGATGTCGGCACCGGAGACGGCGGGAAACTCAGCTTGGGTCGTGCCCCCTCGGGAAGGCGCTGCGCGTTCGCGTTGGAAAAGAAGATTCATAAGGGCGTTAATCATAGCCGAAATCCGGCGGATTGCAAGAGCAGGTTTGGGCCTGCGGGCAGCCACACCAACATGCCGATTCACCAGGCACCTATAGAATCTCCCTGCGAATCTCCTTCCGGTTGAGCGGATTACACTGTGGCACGATAGGATAGCTGGGAATCAGGGAGGCAAGGCAGATTGCGGATCGTCACGGTTGGAGAGATCTTGTGGGATGTGATTGGGGAGCGCGAGTATCTCGGCGGCGCTCCCCTGAACTTTGCCGCCCACGCCCAAAAGCTGGGCCATGAAGCTTTTCTGGTGAGCGCGGTCGGCGACGACGAGCGTGGCCGGCGCACGCTCGATTGCCTGCGGCAATGGCGACTATCGACCGAGTTTGTGCAGGTCTTTCATGATAAAGACACCGGAACCGCGCAGGTTGAACTCGACAGTGATGGCAAGCCCACGTTTCGGATTGTGCGACCCGCCGCCTACGAGTTTGTAACCCTCACCAAGAACCAACTCCGATCCATCTCTGAATTGCGGCCGGACTGGATTTATTTTGGCACCCTCTATCACATGTCCGCGCAAGCCCTTGATTCGACGCTGAAGCTGCTTCAGGCGGCGCCTTCCGCGCGCCACTTCTACGACGTCAACCTGCGCGAGGGCAACTGGAGCCTGGCCCTGGTGGAACAACTGGCTTCGCACGCCGACGTCATCAAGTTGAGCGATAGTGAAGCGGAGTTTCTCGATGGCTTACTCAACGCGGGCGGACAAGAGGGATCGGTCGAGTACCTCTGCCGGCGATGGATCGACCGCTACGGTTGCGACCTTGTTTGCGTGACCTTGGGCGAGCGTGGCTGCGCAATCCTGAACGAGGGCACGTACAGCGAGAGTCCGGGGTACAAAGTCGAGGTGGCTGACTCGGTAGGCGCCGGCGATGCTTTCGCCGCGGGGTTGCTCCATGGCTTGGAACAACGGTGGGACACGCGCCGCCTTGGCTGCTTCGCAAACACGGTGGGCGCACTGGTCGCAAGCCGGTCAGGTGCAACGCCAGAGTGGAATATCGACGAATGCTGGCCGATGCTGGGCGAGAGGTTCGACAAGTAAGGAAAGTAGCCTTGCTAGGATCAGAATGGCAGGTATCGGGGGGTCGAAGGTTAGTTGTTTTGTTCGCGTCGAACGCGGCGCTAAAGCTGGATTCCTTGTGAGGATCTCAGGTTTTGAAGGGCCACGGCTTGAAGCCGTGCCGCTTATGCATCTTGACGGCGCTCTTCAGCCCTGAGGGAACTCGAATCTTCCACTTTTGAAAGCGAATCCTCTCAGTGGCTAAAGCCCGCAGTTGGCGGCAGGTTTACGGCGCGCCTGAAGGTGCGCCGATTCAAAGCTACAAGGCAAGAGACTTCTTAATAGCAGTTGCTCCTTGAAGGCGCAATACTAACAAGAGCAACTCGGCCTCCGAGGCCTGGCTCTACCCACCCCTGGTTCTTTCAGTGGCTTCCCCGCTCGGGTCAGGCACATCGGGTTCACGGTTCCGTACAATAAGAAGGCATGAGTTTTTCTGTAAGGTCTGGAGCTTTCGCTTACGGCAGAGGTTTTTCGATTCTGGTTTTGATACTCTCCCTGACCGCCTGCTCGAATGCCCCTGCTCCCAAGCGCTATCAGTTGGAAGGCCGCGTGGTGGCAGTCGATCCCGCTGCTCGCCAGTTGACCATCGCTCACGAGGACATCCCCGGTCTGATGAAGGCCATGACTATGCCCTTCACCGTGAGCAAGGCCAATAACTGGGTTTTCGCCACAATTGCGCCGGGCGATCACATCCACGCGACGTTGGTGCTCAGCGATCACGCCGAATTGCAGGACATCAGTTTCACTCGGCTCAGTGACAAGCAAAGCGACGGCACCTCAGCACTGCATATTCCGCAACCTGGTGACGACGTGCCTGACTTCACGTTTGTTAACCAGAGTGGCAAAACAATTCGCCTTCACGACTTCCGCGGCAAGCCGCTGTTGCTCACGTTCATCTACACACGGTGTCCTTTCCCGGACTATTGCATACGCATGAGCAACAACTTCGGTCAGGTCATGCAACAACTGCAGAAAGATCCTAAAGCGTTCAACGAGGCGCAACTGCTCAGCATCAGCATCGACCCGGAGAATGACAAGCCCGCCGTCCTGCGCAGCTATGGCGAGCACTACGTGGGAGGCGTCGATCCCGACTTCACCCACTGGGAGTTCGCCTCAGGTTCGCCGGAACAGGTGCGCCAGGCCGCCGACTTCTTCGGACTGGCCTATAACCAGAAGGACGGGCAGATTGTGCACGGGCTGCGCACTGTCCTGATCAGCAAGGATGGAAAAGTCGCGAAGATATACTCTGGAAACGATTGGAAGCCCGACGCCGTGGCCGCTGATTTCATCGCCGCCACAGGCACGTAGAGGCAGGCTATGGAACGGGACCGCACTCCGCTGTGCTCTCCAGCAATAGTCCTAGAACGCGCCGGACGGAACCATTTCGAAAACTGCTACGCGCTGACCCGCTCCAGTTCGTCCGCATCCACTTCCACGGCCACACTTCTCATGATCAGTTCCAGCGTGAGCACCACTCGTAAGTTATTCTTCTTGCGGGCCAGAACGCCTACCATGCCGGCCAGCGATCCTGACTTGATGCGGGCTTTTTCGCCTACAACGAGGTAGGGGTGAGGCTCGAATTTGCGCTGGTGAAGGCCGGAACGCAACGCCTCGATTTCAAAGTCCGGCAGCGCCTGTGGTTGACGTCCGGAACCAACGATCAACAGGACTCCGGGTACGGAGAGCACCTGGGGCGAACTACGGCGTCCAATTCGCGCGAAGATATAGCCGGGAAATAGTGGCTGCTCCACGTTGACCCTGGAGCCGTTTTTCCAGCGGTGCATCTCCCTGTAGAGAGGCAGGAACGACTCGATCTCCCGAAAGTCGAAGTGCCTGGCTACTGCCTTTTCATGGCGGGGGGTTGTGTACACCGCGAACCACTTCGGCGACTCCATGCCCGAAGCGATCACCGCTTCCGACAGAGGCACATTCCCATCCAACTGCCCTGGCATGTATTCGTTGGCCACAGACATTCCTGTTATCCTCACTTCGCCGGCTGAATCCACATACCGCACGGACGAACCGCGGGTCTGGAAGCGGAAACGCCCACCAACCGTTAGCACCAAGCAGACCGAAAAAGACTCGACTGCCTTAAGAAGGCAGACTGCCAGGAAAAGTGAAACGAGCGAGTGGCTGCTTACGATATGGTGCTACTGGTTGGGCACTAGGTTAGGGCAACAATTCTGTCCGGGTCAAGCAAAAAAAGACGAATATTATTCGTAACTTGCGACCCTAAGTAAGCATTTCCGCTCCAACCACTTAGGACCTGATCGCTGCACGGATCGCGCCACTCTGAACCAATCAAAGTGAGTGCTCACATTCAACTTGGGCGCGCCGTTCGAGAGCTGCGAGCAGGCAGGGGGCGCGGGGAGCAGGTTCTCGCTCGCCGTCTAAGGCTGGGAACTGTTCTTACCGGTCTGATTGTCGGGTCGTGCTGTCTGGAGGTGCGGCGTCAATTTCCGCACGACAAATTCTTGGAAGACACCGGCGACGGCGCTTTCAGCAATCCTGATCAGCGCGTTTTGAACCAGCAATCCTGCACTGCGATCATTTTCCGGATAGTAGAGATAGGAGATACCCCCAGTTGCAAAGCTCCCGAGAATCCCAGAGTAATTCGGCTGCCAACGCTTATTGTCGCCCTTGGCAATTACGCCATTGCCGAGCGCGTACAGAATCCGCGACCCTGTACTACCAGTTCCCTTGTAGAAATAACGTGGATCTTGTTTCAGAAGAGATGGCAGTATGGCGCTTCCGATGAAGGTACCCGCAAGAACGTTAGCATAGGCTGCGCCGTAGCGTTTCGCATAACCCTCCGCGCCCTCCCCGTATCCCCCGAAATCATCTGTCGCCTGCTCAATTCCCGCAAGGACGCCAACTGCCACGAAAGTGAAGGGATCTATGACTGACCTAAATGCAAGCTGAAACTTTTGCCGCGGCACGAGAGGAGCTGGATCACGGACGTAGGTGACATAGAAATTTGGAATGATGCCGAGCACACGTTGCTTTTCTTGTTCTTTGATCTGAATCTCCGCCACTTCGACCTGGCTGAGTTCGACCTGCACTTCCGTCACGGCGGCGGCAACAGGCAGCACGATCCCAGGCACAATGTAAGCCTGTCCCGGGCCCAGGACTCCTGAGAACGACTGGGTCGCGAAACCTGGCGATGTAATTGTGATCTGAAAAGGCCCAGGAGCGAGATTAGCAAAGGAAAATTGCCCGTTGTCGTCTGACAATGTCTCTTGTTTGGGGGATTGGCCTTCGCGGGTAAGTTGCACTTGCGCGCCGACGGCGACGGCTCCCGTTTGAACAGTTACCGTTCCGGTGACGCTGCCGGACGATTGCCGATCGGGCTGCGGCGCGCCAGGGGATGCTCCTGTTCTCGGGGCGCCCGGAGTGCTGGTTTGTCCTCCCTGGACGGTCGGGGACTGCTGAGACTGAGCCATCGCCAGCGTCGGAAATCCGCAGGCCAAAACACCTAGGCTTAGCCAAATCAAAGCTCCAGCGCCAGGGGTCAACCCTCGGGCGCTTAGGCGCGAAAACATCTTCCCGGATCTCCTTTCGTAGCACGCACAGCTTTGATCCTCGTCTCTGACTCTATCCTATACCGGAGACGTAGTCCGTGATGGCACCGTTCGACTCTGAACGAATGCACCCAGCGACCAAAGCCGGAGTGAGGTGTTCAAACTCTGCATCGGAAGATGCAGAAGCACGACCCCCGCCTTGTTCTGGTTGGCGGGGTTCGTCGGTGATGCGCTACGATTTCAGCCGGGGCCCGAGAATATCTGTTCTAAAGCTTTTCAGCAGCATTTTCGTCCGCCTGTCGCCCGCCTCACATCCTTACCGCAATCAGTGCATTTCGTTCATGGCGCCGCCGGTGCCGCCCTTTTGCGCCAGCATCTTCACTTTGTCCACGTGGATCGAGCCATCGGCGTTCATCGTACCCGTCACTTCAACATGATGGGCGAGGTGCCCCATCACCGAGTCCGGATTGTCGATACTGACGACCTTCTGGTCTTTGTCGGTCACTAGCACCGGTTTCTCGCCTGCGGCAATGCACTTCTTTGCGCATGCCGCGTGTTCGGCGTTTGCACCCTTGACCCCGCACTTGGAATCGCTGACCCAGCCGCTCCAGCTCATGTCCTTCGCGGCCGCCAGCACGGTCATGCTGCACAGATAGAGCCCGATCACCAACAACACTTTTTTCTGCATGGTTGAATCTCCTTTTGAATTGCCGCCAGGCGGCCGAGCATGTCTTTAAAGCGGGTGAAGCCGGCCAATGCCAAGCTACCGCCGAGGTCGCTCCTCATGCGGAGCAAACCCCTTTGCTCCTGCTGCCACCTCCACCCCAGTCGAGGTACGACGCAGGAGACCCCACAGATTTCGCTGCCGACAAGTCTATTCCACAAATGGGTTTTGCGCGAGAAAACCCGCCTTAGCCGAGGCAAAAGCAGTGCTGATCTGGAATGGCGGTGGTATACACCGCCTGAAGAGGGAATGCTATTTTTGGTCGGTACTTTCCGCTACAGCGGGGGCGCGTTTGCTGTCAGGTTTGGCTTGTGGCTCGACCAGTACAATCTCACCGGGTTTAACGTAGCCCAGTTGTTCGCGCGCTTCTTTCTCGATGGCGCTGGCATCTTCCCGTTGCAGGCTATCGACCTGGTGCTGGAGTTGCTCGTTTATTGCCTTTTCCTGGTCAATCTGCTGTTGCAGACGGACAGCCTCCGCTCGCTTGCCTTCGTAGACCTTCATGCCATTGGCGCCGAAGATCACCTTGTAACCAATGAACACGGCAAGCACGCCGATACATAATGTCGCCAGCACGCGGCGCATGCTGTACAACCAGCCTCCGGCAATTCGAATTGTCAACGCCATTTCAATGTACGAACGGACCGCTCGAGGTGAGTCCAAATTCTTAGTGGACTTCCGCGTGACCTCGCCCGTCAAGGGGAAGTTCTGCGAAAAGGCCGGGAGGAACCAACTTTGGCAAATGGTTGGCGTAATTCTTGATCCGGACCACTGCCCGAACGCACCTCTGATTTCCCGCCGTGGTACAGTCTGAAACCAAAATCTTCACGGCGGGAGTGGTGGATGACAAGTGCGCGCATTGTGCTAACCACGATCGGGCAGAAACCTGAGGCTGAGAAACTCGCCTTGCAGTTGGTGGAGCGCAGATTGGCGGCCTGCGTCAACATCGTCGGACCGATCCGCTCGGTGTACCGATGGAAGCAAAGCATCTCGAACGAGCCGGAGTTTCTGCTGGTAATTAAGACAACCGCTGAACATGCCGCCCAACTACGGTCGGCCTTCAAGGAATTGCACCCTTACGAGTTGCCCGAGTGCGTCGAACTAGCGGTGCAAGGCGGGAGCGAGGAGTATTTAGCCTGGCTCGCGGGCGAGGTTAGCGGTTGATCTCTAGCCTGGCCTGGAAGTTGGACATGATCAACCACAGAGATCCACAGAAAAAACGCGACAGAAAAGAAAACTCTGTGTCCTCCGGGTCTCCGTGGTTACTTGTCTCTCTCGTCTTCGCTTCCTGCCGGAAACACTGTATGCCGTGGCGCCGGCATCGGAACCCTGCCCTTGGCCGCCCGCCACAAGATGGCATTTAGCACGTTGGTGTCTGCAGCATCCGCATGCGACAAGTCAAGCTTGGACGACTGCTTGGCCCCGGAAGCATCCGGCGCATTCGCCTGATAGATCATCCCGTTGTCACGGTTGCGATAGTCAGCTTTGAACGCCGGCTGCTCGCCTGCTCCAGTGAAAAGAGGCGCCATGACTGCGGCGCATGCGTCGTTGTTGTTCATGGGCGGAAGTCCCAGCAGAACCTCCATCGTATGGATCATGTTGACCGTCGTGTAGAAATGATGGTCCACGGCAGGCTCCTGCGGCGTGCCCGGCGAATACTTGCTGATCACCAGCGCAATACTGCGATGCGCATCGACGTGATCGGCGCCGTCCTGCGCGTCGTCCTCCAGAATGAAGATCGCCGTGTCGGCCCAATAGGGGCTGCTCGAGACGGCTTCCACCACGCGCCCCACCGCCAGATCGTTGTCAGCGACAGAAGCGTTCGGGGTGGGCGATCCCGAACGGGTACCGGCGGTGTGATCGTCCGGCAAGCGCAGGAGCACGAAGCTTGGCAACTGCTCGCCCGTGTCGCTTTCGCGAGCGCGGACGAAAGCTCCAAACTCGCGCAGAAATTCGTCGGCGCGAAATTGATCGGGATAGCTGAGATTGAAGTCCGCAAAGTCAGGATCGAAGTGGCCGCGCAACTCCGGCTTATTGGCCGCGTCGTACGCAATGAGGGGAATCTTGTACCGGTAGGGGCTCTTGCCTCCGCCCAGCTTGTCGGGCAAATCTTCGCCAGGCTCGACTGCCTTGCGCGCACAATCCGGCTTATGATCGGAGGCCGCGCCGGTCGCTGCGGGGCTGTTCTGCGCAATATCTTCGCACCACCAGGTGTTCACGTACTCGCCGTAATTACGGTAGGTCAGGTTGTGGCGAGCCAGGTTGCCCCACAGATAACCGGTTCCCGGCTCATTCACGTCGGGGATGCCAATCGTCATGGGATTCGAATCGCCAACATAGCCCTCATAGTCGTAATTCCGCTCTTTGCCGCGGTAGGTAATCTCCCAGGTCTTCTCCGTGTAGTCGCTACTGATGGCCGCCGTGGACCACACGTGTCCATTGCCGGAGACCTCGCCGCTATCGTAGAAGTTGTCGAGAATTCCGAACTGCCGCGCCAGCTTATGCTGGTTCGGAGTGATATCTTCCCCGTACATGACCAGTGAGGAATCACCGTTCGCCTCCCGGATGTCACCGAAAAGCTGATCGTACGTGCGATTTTCCTTGATGATGTAAATCACGTGGTGGATCGGATTTCCGCCACCCTGAAAGCTAATCTCGCCGGTGCGGCCTTCCATTTGATTGCTGCGAACCACTGCCTGGGTGAGTTTGTCGCGGTTGCCCTCCGCCTCAGCCAACGACACGCGTGCAATCGAGCCTCGGATCATAGTCGCGATGTAGGGATGGCGGCTCTTCCCCGGATGGTCGGGGTTTTCTTGCCAACCGGCGTTAGGGCCGGTTCCCTCCCCTTTGCCGCTCGCAATTAGCAGCTCGCCACCACGGACCGCTAGAGCCGTCGGATACCACTCCGTGGGAATGAAATACTCAGCGCTGGGCGCATTGCTGGAGAGCACATTGAACACCGCAATCGCGTCGGAAGAGGCATTGGCGACGTACAGTTTGCCTCCGTCCGGCGACTGCGCGAGCGCGTCGGGATAGCTGCCTCCATAGGCCTGTCCGGGCAAGCTGGTGCTGAGATAACGCTCAACACGGCCGTCGACGGTTGACACGACTGCAACAGAATCACGATTGGACAACGTCACATAGAGATGGCCCTGGTCGGGACTCAAGAGGAGGGCCGTCGGATGCGACGAGGCGTCGATCTCGTGCTGCGGGGGCATCAGCGCGATCTGCCGCACAACTTTGCCGGAGCGTAGATCCAGCTCTGCGACCTGCGACGAATTCCATAACGAACACCAGCCCCGGCTGGCGTCACCACTCACCACAACACCGTACGGAAAGGCGGCAGGAACATACTTACCACGGCCCAGATCGAAGCGCTGCAGCACCTTGCCGCTGTGCACATCCAGCAAGACCACATCATCGGCAAGGTTCTCCGCAACCAATAACGCATCGCCGCTTTCGCGCTTCACGACGGCGAGTCCGGCAGGATACGGATTGGCAGCGCCATGCGCAACACTCTTGGGGTTGTAAGTAAATTCTTTTCCATGCCCGAGCGCCGCATGAGGCAGCTTCAGAAAACGATCGGACAGCAGCGTGCCGTTCTGCAAGCGATACACGGCCACACCGTTACCGGTATTGCCGGGCTTCTTGCCTTCGGGGTCGGTGAGAGACGCCACCGAGGCATACAAATCGGTTCCGTCGCTGCTCCAAGCCAAACCCAGGAAATACGATTGCTTGGCATGAAGCGCGAGCCGCGGGTCGGGAAAGTCCCGCAGTTGATTGCTGGCCAAGTCCAGCAGGGCAATTGACTGTTGATACTTGGACTCCGCTGTCCCATATCCATTATTCAAAATCGCAAGGTACTTTCCATCCGGACTGAGCGCCACCGCAGTGGGAAAACTATTGGTCCGCTGCGGCCCTCCCGGCGCAGGCAACGGTAGCAACTTGCTGGAAGGTAGCCGTATCTCTTTGTCCTGCGCGGAGGATTGTGCTGTAGCCGAGAAGCTATCCAGGCACAGCAGTACAAGAGCGACGCAGATGCTGCGCACCTTCATTCGTTCCTCACGTTTGCGGGCATGGCTTATCGCTGCGCCTGACCAGCCGACTCGCGCGTCCCGGCGCTGGCAATTTGCCGTTGGTAGTGCGCCAGCACTCGCGCGACTCCGTCTTCAATCCGCTCGCACCCGGATACCACGACATCTGCATGGGCGATAGTGGGGCGAACATAGCGCTGGGCCATGGGGGCGACGGTCGTGACATATTGCTCCACAACCGACTCGGGAGTGCGTCCGCGCTCGCGCACGTCGCGCACCTGGCGACGCGTCAGACAAACTTTGTCATTCATGTCTACGAAAACCTTGGTGCCCAGCAACTCGCGCAGGCTGGGCCAGTGCAGAGTGAATAGTCCCTCGATAATGACGACGTCCGCCGGACGCAGCACCTCAGTCCTCGCGGTCCGCGTATGAGTGGTGAAATCGTACACAGGCAGTTCCACAATTTCGTTATTGCGCAAGGCAGCAACTTGCTCAACGATGAGTTCGTGATCGAGAGCTTCGGGCGCATCGAAATTCACCCTCGCTCGTTCGTGCAAGGGCAGATGAGCGAGGTCTCGATAGTAGCGATCAAGCGTCAGCACGCTGGCGTCTAGCGCAGCCGCAAGATGGGTAGCCAGATATGTTTTCCCCGCGCCCGAAGGACCAGCAATGCCAATGAGATAGGTTTCCGCGGGCATGTGCAGGTTAGTGTAGCGCAGAGGCTCGAAGCCTTGTGACGACAACGTTAGCGCGAATCCACAATTGATGCACTCCGTTGGTTCGAGTAGTGCGGCACCTTACCTGGATTATCCATGAAAATCTCGTGTTTTGAAGGGGCACGGCTTCAGCCGTGCCGTAGGCCAGTTCCTGATGATGGCTTTAGCCACCGAGAACCTCGGTGTTGTGACGAAGTGCGAATTCCCTCAGGGGGCTGAAGCCCAACTCTAAAGCCTACGCAACGGCACGGCTGAAGCCGTGCCCCTTCAAAACTCGCTTCAGTTGCCAAAACAGATGAATAATTAAGATTCGGCGGCGCGTTCGCCACGAGGGCGTGTTACGCCAATACTGAAACTGCTCTAATGGGAATCACCTGTATTCCCAAAGATAGCCGTCGATCCTGGGCAACACCGCGCGTAACAGCCCAAGAAACTTGCCGCCCAGGCGTTCGCCGGTCTCCACCACTTCCTCTGCCGTGATCTTCTCGCCGGTCATGCCAGCCGCCATATTGGTCACGACGGAGATTGCCAGGACTTCCATGCCCATGTGCCGAGCGGCAATCACCTCGGGCACGGTTGACATGCCGACCAGGTCCGCACCAATGGTGCGAAGAAAGCGGACCTCAGCCGGAGTTTCAAAATTAGGTCCGGTCACCGCCGCATACACACCCTCGAAGATGCCGCCGCCTAATCGCTCGGATTCTTCCCTTACGAACTGGCGGAATTGCTCGTTGTAAGCGTCCGTCATGTCGGGATAGCGCAGGCCAAGGCGCTCGTCGTTCGCGCCGATGAGCGGGTTCTGTCCCTGGAGATTGATGTGGTCGCTCAGGACCACCAGCGCGCCACAGCTATATTCAGCGTTGATTCCGCCAGACGCGTTCGTCAGTACCAAGGCACGTATTCCCATGCGCCCTAATGCGCGCACGGGAAGAACAACCTGGCTGGACGAATACCCTTCGTACAGATGCGCGCGGCCTTGCAGCACAACTAAGGGAACGCTGGCGATCGTCCCGATGACAAGTATGCCCGCGTGACCTTCGGCAGTGATCTCCGGAAAATGTGGAATTTCCTGGTATGGTATGCGGACTGCGTCGCCTAGTCCGTCGGCAACGGCACCCAGTCCCGACCCCAGAACGACGCCAATGCGCGGGCGGAGGGTGGCGCGTTCCAGGATGAACCGCGCCGCCTGTTCAGCCCAGAGGAAGTCGTCGGTAGTGGGAACCGCCATAATATTCGATCATTCCTGCCGGTTCGCGATTGCCGCTTCTACTTCCCAATCTCTTCCAGATACTTCTCGGCCTCAAGAGCGGCCATGCATCCCGTTCCCGCAGCCGTAACCGCCTGCCGATAGTGGCGGTCGGCCACATCGCCGCTGATGAACACCCCAGGCGCTCGCGAACCGACGTACCCCTCGGGAATCAAATATCCGTCGCCATCGCGGGCAAGTTGCTCACCCACGAACTGGGCATTAGGGGTATGTCCAATGCCGAGGAACATGGCACTGACCGGAAGGTCCCACTGCTCGCCCGACTTCACGTTGCGTAGACGCACTCCGGTAACTTCCTTCTTGTTCACATCGAAGACGTCGTCCACCACGGTATCGGTGAGGAACTCAATCTGCTTATGCTTACGCGCGCGATCGAGCATGATTTTAGAGGCGCGGAACTCGCCCCGGCGGTGAATCAGGGTGACTTTGGTCGCGAAGCGGGTGAGGAACAACGCCTCTTCCATCGCAGAATCTCCGCCGCCAATGACGGCAATCTCCTTGCCTGAGAAGAAGAAACCATCGCACGTAGCGCAGGACGAAACTCCGTGGCCAATGAGCGCCTGCTCGTTGGGAAGGCCCAGCCACCGCGCCGAAGCGCCGCTGGAAATAATGAGGGTACGGGTCAACAAAGTCTCGCGCCCCAGGTTCACCTCAATCGGCTTCTTCTTGCCGTCAGGGCTCTTTTGGCGGACGTCCACGGTAGCCACATGCCCGGCGAGAAACTCAGCGCCAAAGCGCATGGCCTGCTTACGCATGTTCTCGATCAGCTCCGGGCCCTGGACGCCATCTGGAAATCCTGGGAAATTCTCCACCAGCGTGGTGATGCCAAGCTGCCCGCCGGGCTCATGCCCGTCAATGACGAGCGGGCTAAGATTGGCGCGGGCCGCGTAGATGGCAGCGGTCAGTCCCGAACATCCGGAACCGATGATGATGACGTTACGCACGTTGTCAGGCATAGAAGTCGAGTTAGATTCCGCGCGCCACCAGAAGATGCAACCGTACCGTCCTTGAGGCGCACTCAACGAAATAACGGCGTGTTACTCAAAAAGTTTGGACGAACGGAGTGCCGTCCGGATTCTAACAAGTGCCTGCGCTTTGTGGAACGTTTAGAATCAGGGGATGGCAAAGTTAACCCTGGTGTATGGAATGCGGCTTCTACCGTCAGAAGAAGTCGCCGAAGTAGGCGAGGGTGCGGTAAAGCTGAAGAATGGGCACGAAGCGCACGTAACGCTGCACATTATTGAGGGTTCGAAAGAGGAGATCGAGCGGCAGCTACGGCGCAGCGTGGAGGCGTTTTTCGATCTTTATCCCGAGATTTGAGAAACGTGGTCGCAAGCAATACGCCCTCGCAAATCTCAAGACGTTCCCGGGCCCATACATGTAACAACGTAAGACTGGCGCCGAGCGCCACCGAACAGGAATAAGTCCAGGACCCTATGGTGTTCAAGCTTCCAGAATCCAGCGAGATCAAGGCCCGGTTGCGGAGGGCCCTGCGACCCAAGAGTAAGTTAGGGCGAACCACGTTGTGGTTTGGTGGATTGGCGCTGATCCTCGAACTGCTGCGCTTGCTCTTCCGTGCGCCCAACGGGACCATGCTGAGCGGCTGGGCCACCTTCCTCGTCTTTATTTTTGTTGTTTGCGCCGCGCTGATGCTGCTGCGCTGGGCGCGCCGGCAGCTCATGTGGCGCCTGCGTAACCGCTTGATTGTCACCTACATCTTTATCGGCGTCATTCCCGTCCTTCTCCTGGTAATGATGGCAATGCTCGCCGGATACTTGTTTGCGGGGCAATTCGCAACCTACGTTGCCATGGCAGACCTGCAATCGGAATTGCACCATCTGGAATCGGCCAACCGGTCCCTGGCCTTCCAATTCCGCAGCCTGGCGCGCGCCGAAAAGTTGAATGAGCAGCTCGCCGCCGAGATCTCCAGCGCTTCGGACGAGAATTTCCGTAATCGCGTGGTGAGCGTCTGGGACGGGGACAAACCTTTCGTGCTGGTGGCGGGCCGTCCAGCGTCAGGAGTCGAACCGGTCCGAGGATCAGCCGCAATCCAGGGAGATTTTGCCGGATTTGTGCTGGACGGCAAGCGTCTGCACCTTCGTGTAGTCAAGCATGTGGAAGCTGGTTCTCATCACCTGACGGTGATCTCCAACGTGCCCCTCACCGCGCAATTGCTGCGGATCGCCACGGCGCAGTTGGGATCGGTAAGTGTGTTTCCCCCAGACGAAGACACGAAGCCGGAACTGGAGACTGCACCGACTCCATCCACTCGCAGCTCCAAGTCCTCTTCAGCGCTCGATAAAGATGAGCTGAACATCGACGTGGGCAATTCCCACGCGACGGTGAATCTGTCGACTGGAGAAGAAGGCTCGAGGGTGGAAGCCGGGCGGGTACCGCCCCCAGAAAACGCCTTCGATTTTCACTTTCCGTTCGGCACTGCCTTCACCGCCATCGACTGGCATACGGGAAAATCCTTGACCGGGCTGGTGCGCGTGGATACGCGACCCTCCATGCTGTACGCCACCTTGTTTAGCGCCCTTGGAGATAAAGCCGAGATATTCCTCGATGCTCTGGTTGGCATCGCAATCTTTTTTGGTGTGATCGAACTGATCGCGCTATTTATCGGCATGCGTCTCAGCCGCAGCATCACCAAGTCCGTGGCCGAGCTTTACGTTGCCACTCAGCACGTGAATCGCGGCGACCTGGCCTATCGCATCAAGGTGGGCACTGACGACCAGATGGCCGCGCTGGAGCAGTCGTTCAACTCCATGACCCAGTCGCTATCGAACTTAATGAGCGAGCAAAAGGAGAAGCAGCGGCTGGAAAGTGAACTGGCCATCGCACACGAGGTGCAAGACTTGCTCTTTCCCGCCGACTTATCCGGCCTGCCGGCACTGGAGGTCCACGGGGTATGCCGGCCGGCGCGGACGGTGAGCGGCGACTATTACGACTTCATTCCGTTGCGCGAAGACCGGTTGGTCCTGGCGGTAGGCGACATCAGCGGCAAAGGTATTTCGGCGGCACTGCTGATGGCCACGGTACACGCCTTCGTCCGCGCTTATTCGCTGGAGCCGGAGCGGACCCTGGCCTCCGTGGCGCTGGACGCCGGCCTCCCCAGGGACAACGCACTCCCTATGTACTACCGCGGCGACGGCGTTAGCGATTCGGAACTGGCTCCGGGACTGTTGATGGCCACGCTGAACTATCAGCTCTACCGCAGCACGCCGCCGGAAAAATACGCGACTATGTTTCTGGGATGCTACGACGCCGTAAAACGCTCGCTTACGTATTCCAACGCCGGGCACCTTCCTCCTCTGGTCTTGAGCAACACAGGTCAGGTCAGGCGTTTGGAGACCTCCGGTACGGTGGTGGGTCTGTTCGACGGCATGAGCTACGACGAAAGCACCATCGGCATGGAGCCGGGAGATATGTTCATCGCGTATAGCGATGGCGTTACCGAACCGGAGAACGAGTTCGGCGAATTCGGCGAGGAGCGCCTGATTGAGCTGATCCAGGCGCATCGCGACCAGTCGCTGGCCCGCATCAGCGAACTGGTGACCGGCGCAGTTACCGATTGGATAGCCGGCGGTGAACAGCCCGACGATGTGACCCTGGTTCTCGCCCGGGCACGGTAGCATCAGCTTCGCCCGACCTAGCATAGGCATGGGCGGGATGGCGGAGTCTAACCAAAGACAAAATAGTGCGCTGAAATCCCTCGGATGGTGTGTATCGTTGGGTTATCGGGAACCAAGAACAGAAATTCCGGCGTGATGGAGTCACCATGCGATCAGCCCTCCGTAATTTGATGTCTCGGTATTCTCACGGCTTGGGCATTCCGTTTTTTTGCGCGCTGTTTGTCTTCGCCGTTTGTTTCATTAGCGAAACGTCGCGGGTAAGCGCGAGAACAGCGCCCGGCTCGGGTTCTCAGCCTGATATAACCGCGCGAGCACGTGCAGTGGAAAGCTATGGCAAGCTACCATTGAGCTTCGAGGCGAATACCGGCCAGACGGACCAACGAGTCAAGTTCCTTTCACGAGGGGGCGGATACACGCTGTTTCTCACCTCTAACGAGGCGGTGCTGGCACTTGGGAAAGCGGAAAGCAGAAGGCAGAAAGCGCTAACCAGAAATGAAGCATCTTTGAAACCGGTGACCGCTGACCTGAGTAGGTTACAAAACGACCCTGGAAGGCTGGAAGAACCGCATAGTCAGAAAGCGGACCCGGCGTCCCAACGGCAGGTCCCAACCCCCAACTCCGAATCCCGAACCTCGGCGGTGCTGCGGATGAAGCTGCTGGGCGCAAATCCAGCAGCCGAAATATCCGGTCTGAAGCAACTGCCCGGTACGAGCAATTACTTCATCGGCAACGACCCTAAGAAGTGGCGCACCGCGGTACCGAATTACGCCAAGGTGCGATACCAGGATGTCTATCCGGGCGTCGATTTGGTTTACTACGGCAACCAACGTCAACTGGAATACGATTTTGTGGTAGCACCAGGCGCTGATCCACGCGCCATCAAATTGGATTTTACGGGAGCGGCTCACAACCATGCTAAAGGGGTTCATCACGCTTCGTCCTCACGAATCAATCACAACGGCGATCTGATGGTGCGCCTGAACGGCCGGGAAGTCAGTTTCCACAAACCGACCGCGTATCAGTTGGTATCGGACAGCACAAAAGCGACATCGGACAGGATCGGTAGAGAGACCGTTAAGGCCGACTACGTATTGAAATCGAGCGGCCAAGTGGGTATTCGCTTGGCCCCTTACGACCACACTAGGGCCTTAGTTATCGATCCGATCCTGAACTACTCCAGTTACATCGGCGGAAGTTTGGATGACGGGACCGGGGCCTTAGCCGTCGACGGACTGGGCGATGCCTACGTGACGGGTTTCACTAATTCGTCCGACTTTCCCATCGTGAACCAGATACCGGGCGCCTGCCAGGGAAGCTGCGGTACGGGTAGCAACTATGATGTCTTCGTGACTAAGATCAATGCGGCGGGCAGCGCCTTGGTTTATTCCAGCTACATCGGCGGAAGTAACGACGACTACGGGTTGGCCATAGCCATAGATAGTTCGGGTAATGCATATCTGACGGGTTACACTGATTCGTCCGACTTTCCCCGCGTGAACCAGATCGCAGGCGCCTGCCAGGGAAGCTGCGGCACCGCGGGCAACCGCAATGCCTTCGTGACTAAGATCAATGCGGCGGGCAGCGCCTTGGTTTACTCCAGCTACATCGGCGGAAGCGGCGCCGCAGTGGCGGATGCCATAGCCATAGATAGTTCGGGTGATGCCTATGTGACGGGCCAGACTAATTCAACCGACTTTCCCATCGTGAACCAGATCCCGGGCGCCTGCCAAGGAAGCTGCGGGACCGGGGGATACTTAGATGTCTTTGTGGCTAAGATCAATGCGGCGGGCAGCGCCTTGGTTTATTCCAGCTACATCGGCGGAAGTAACGACGACTATGGGTTGGCCATCGCCGTGGACAGTTTGGATAATGTGTATGTGACGGGCGAGACTTATTCAACCGACTTTCCCCGCGTGAACCAGATTCCAGGCGCCTGCCAGGGAAGCTGCGGTACGGGTAGCAACTATGATGTCTTTGTGACTAAGATCAATTCGGCGGCCAGTGCGCTGATTTATTCCAGCTACATCGGCGGAAGTAACGGCGACTCTGGGTTGGCCATCGCCGTGGACAGATTCGGCAATGCCTATTTAACGGGCCTGACTTATTCAACCGACTTTCCCCGCGTGAACCAGATTCCAGGCGCCTGCCAGGGAAGCTGCGGTACCGGTAACACCTATTATGCCTTCGTGACTAAGATCAATGCGACGGGCAGCGCCCTGATTTACTCCAGCTACATCGGCGGAAGCGGCGGCGGCGGATACGGCGGCGACGGGGCGGATGCCATTGCCGTGGACGGTTCGGGTAATGTGTATGTGACGGGCGAGACCGATTCCCCCGACTTTCCCATCGTGAACCAGATACCGGGCGCCTGCCAGGGAAGCTGCGGTACGGGTAGCAACTATGATGTCTTCGTGACTAAGATCAATGCGGCGGCCAGTGCGCTGATTTATTCTAGCTACATCGGCGGCAGCGGCCCGGAAAGCGCGAACGGCATAGCGGTGGACGGACTCGGAAATGCATATCTGACGGGTTACACCGATTCCTCCGACTTTCCCATCGTGAACCAGATCCCGGGCGCTTGCCAGGGAAGCTGCGGCACAGGTAGCAACTCTGATGTCTTCGTAATGAAAATCTCACCGAGGGCTGCGGTTGGCCTGTCTCCCTCGAACCTCAATTTCGGGCCCGAGGGCATCATTCAGCGCATGACCACACCGCAGATCCTCACGCTAACCAGCACCGGCGAACTGGCACTGTCGATCACAAGCATCTCCATCACGGGGCAGAACCCCGGTGACTTCAACCAATGGAATAACTGCCCGATGAGCCCGAACACGCTTGCTCCCGGCCAGCAATGTACCATCATGGTGGTTTTCGCCCCCACCGAGACAGGGACACTAAGCGCAGATGTCACCATTACGGACAATGCTCCGGACAGTCCGCAGATCGTTCCGCTGAGCGGGATCGGTGTCGGCGGCAGGGTGGGCCTCAAGTGAAATAGTCTGGGCGGAACTGAATCCCGTTTTCCCCCGCTGTTACAAACTCTGCGAGAGCCCGATCTCGCGCTGTAATATATCTGCTTATGCCCGCCGCCAGCGAGCGTCCGCTCGCCCATCCTGCACCGAAGCAACACTCCGCTCCGGCTCCAGAATTTACTCGTCGCGGCCGAGTCTTGTTCCTCACACTTGTGACACTCGCCGGAGCATGGTTGCGTCTTTTCCACCTCGGCACGAAAAGTCTATGGCTGGATGAAGGCGCGACGACGGTGCTGGCACGCATGGCATGGCCACACTTCGTCCATGTGTGGTGGTATGGCGAGGCCAGCTTTCAGGGAGCCTTCTTCCTGTTGATGCGTCTCTGGCTGCACCCGGGCCAAAGCGAAGCTTGGGTCCGGCTTCCTGCCGCCCTCTTCGGGATCGCGTCGATTCCAGTGATCTACCTGGTCGCGCGAAAACTTGTGGGCGTGGGAGCAGCGCTCGCATCGGCCGCGATCCTCGCGTTTAGTCCCACCCATGTTTACTACTCGCAGGAAGCCCGCAGTTACACGATGACGATTCTGCTGGCGATGGTCTCGTCCTGGTTCTTCGTGCGGGCGGTCGAGGAGAACCGTGAAAGAGACTGGGCCCTGTGGACCCTCTTCAGCGTTTGGGCAGTTTACAGTCACTACTTCGCGGCTCTGGCCCTGGTAGCACAAGCCTGCTCTTTGTTCTTCCACAAGAAGCCAACCCCATGGGGACGAATGGTGATCCACAGCCTGGCGATTCTGGCGATTACAGCACCGGGACTCACCTACGTGCTTCGGGTGCCACCGCAGGCGATGACCTTCCCGTGGATGCCACAGGCGACTCCCAAGCAAATACTGCATCTTGCCTTCTTCTATGGTGGGAGCGGCGAAAAATTTCTTCTGGCTATGATCCTGTGGACAGCCGGAGCGGTCGCAATTTATCGCGAACGAAACGACGAGTCTCCGCCTGGCAGTTATTGGCGAGGGATGTTGGTCATTTCATGGGCCGTGGTACCGGCTGTGCTGAATGGGCTGGCGTCCGTACATCATCCTGTTTTCGTTCAGAGGTACATGATCTTCAGCCTGCCAGCCACCGTCATGCTGGCAGGCCGCGGAATGGCGGCGCTGCCCAAGCGGCGTCTCGGCCTCTGGCTGGTGATTGTGCTATGCGCGGCCTCAATTCCAGCGATCTTCGTGGCCTACCGCAAGCCACGCGAAGACTGGCGCAACGCCACCAACGTGATTCTCGGCTCCGCGCAGACCGGGGACGCGGTGGTCATTTATCCGTTCTATGCCATCGTGGGCTTCGATTACTACAGTCAGCTGGATCCACACGCGCCAACTTTGCACCTATTCACGCAGCCCTATTACGCCTTTGGCGATAATGACAAAACCCTCCTCAAAGCGCTCAGTTCTGACTCGCGCGAATTCCGTCACGTCTGGGTGATAGTGCGGCGTGAAGGCCCGGGTCGGGATAATCTGCAAGACGATTCTCCCGCCGTTGCCGCGAAGTTGCAGTCGGTGTACGGAACGCCCACAGCATGGCAATTCAAGGACATCACCGTTTTGGAGTTCGGGCGATAAGCAGCATCGGTGTGTCCGGGTGAGTGCGCGGAATGTGATTGCTCTTGCCGAAAAATATGGGGTGCCCGTTCTAGCCTGGTTTTGGCTAGGGCGGGCAGCTCCCTCTAAGCCCAACCAACCCGTTTCCTGCCCCCGAACATACGGAACGCAAGCACCGCACCTGCGGCCACGAGGCCGACTCCAACCGCGACTTTCTTCAGGCTTGCCGCATTGCACTCTGGACGACGGCGCGCCCCCGCGATGTGCTCCGGACGGATGCCAACTCCCACCACTCGTCCCAGCAGGTCATGCACGCCGGGAATGTTGGTGACGACCTTCAGTTGCCACGGTGCCTTCGCCGGGCCGGTATTCTGGAAGATTCGCGCCAGTCCTTTATGCGCCTGCACCTGCAAGAATTGTGTTGCGCGCGTAGGAAATTCGCGGCGGCATTGAACCCGGGCCAGCATTGCTTCGGTGACTTGCCCGGAGAGCAGCCCGCGCGTCAGGAGATTCGCCGTCGCCACGGCGTCCTGTATGGCGAGATTGATGCCGACTCCGCCCGCCGGGGACATGGCATGGGCGGCGTCTCCAATGCAAAGCAATCCAGGCCGATACCACTTCCGCAGCCGGTTGATCTGCACGGTCAAGAGCTTGACCTGCTCCCAGTCTTTCAATTCCGCAACCCGGTCGCCGACATGGGGTGCAATTTGCACAATGGAAGCGCGAAAGTCATCAAGTCCCCGCTCCTTGATCGCTTCGAACGATCCTTTCGGGATGATGAGCGCGGCCTGGAAATAATCGCCCCGCGGAATCATGACCAGCGCTTTGCCGTAGTTGAAGTTTCCAAAGAGCTGTTTCGGATCGTTGGTGGTGCGGGGGATGCGGAACCACAGCACGTCAATGGGAACGCCTGACTCAATTACCTCCAGTCCGGCAACCTGCCGGGTAATAGAGTGGCGGCCGTCGCATCCGATTACCAGGTCAGCGTGAATGTCAACCGGACCCTGCGGCGCATTCGCTCGCACTCCGCCAACGCGGCCGCTATCGTCGATCAGGTCAACCGCCTCGTGCTCCATCTTGAGCGTGAAAGAAGAGAACTTCTGCGCTTTGCTGGAGAGGAAGTTCAGAAAATCCCATTGCGGCATCAGCGCTACAAACTTGCAATGCGTTGGCACGCGCCGCAGGCTGGCCCCCTCGAAGGTATAGCCCCCGAAGACGGCATTGACCGAGCTCAACTCCTGGTGCGGCAGCTTCAGGAAGTCCTCCAGCAACCCCAGCTCATACATCACCTCGAGTGTGGAAGGATGCACGGTGTCGCCGCGAAAGTCTCGAAAGAAATCCTTGTGCTTCTCCAGCACGGTCACCGGCACACCGCTGCGCGCCAGAAGATAGCCCAGCATCACGCCGGCGGGGCCACCGCCGACAATACAACACCTGGTCTCGATCGTTTCTGTTGCCATTGTGTCACCCCCTCCAGATCCCTTGTCTATGCCAATAAGACACATCCATTCTACGTTTGTCATCCCAACCGAGGACTTTAGTCCGAGTGTTCATGGGCCTGCGGCCTACCCAAGAAGATGAAAATCGGCTAGGCCAATCGTACGATAGCTGAGGCGTGGAACGGTAAAGGCCGTCTCCGCTCTGGATGACTTGAGGCCGTGTCCGAGTCTGGCCTGGAAGATGCGTTTTGAACCGATGAGTGTGCGCTGCTCATCCCGCCCGGCGGGAGGGGCAGTAGCGCGTGACAGTGCGTAATGTCTGAGGCCGCACCTTCTACCCTTCCCCGCCAGGAGGAAGCTATGGGATATAAGGTAGCGGGCATCGACGTACATAAGAAAGTGCTGATGGTGGTGGTGTGCCAAGTCGGCGCGGAGCAAGAGCCGGAACGCCGCCGATTTGGAACCACTCACAGCGAATTGCAGCGCTTGTCCCTTTGGCTGCGGCAGCAAGCGGTGGACGAAGCCGTGATGGAATCGACCGCGCAGTACTGGAAGCCGGTGTGGTACGAGTTGGAGCCGTACCTGCGTTTGCAACTGGCGCAGGCCTACTCCAATCGCGCTCCACGTGGCCGTAAGCATGATTTTAAAGACGCCGAACGGCTGGTGCGGCGGCTGGTAGCCAACGAGTTAGATCTCAGCTTCGTACCCAGCGGCGAGCAGCGCACGTGGCGAACCCTGACCCGGATGAAAGTGCAGCTCAGCCGCGAGCAGTCGCGACTGCATAGTCAACTGGAGTGTCTGCTGGAGGAAATGGGGATCAAGCTGTCCAGCGTGATCAGCGATCTGCTGGGGGTCAGCGGCTATCGTATCCTGCGGGCTTTGGCTGACGGCCAGACCGACCCGGCGAAGCTGGCGGCCTTGGGCGATGAGCGGCTGCGCTGTAGCCAGGCCCAACTCATCGATGCTTTGAGCGGCCATCCCCTGCCCCTGCATCTCCAACTGCTGGGCCTTTATCTGGACCGCTACCAAATGATGGCCAAACAGATCGAGCAGCTCAACCGCATGATCGCCGAGGCCATGCAGGCGGAGCCGGCAGCAGCGGCAGCGGTGCTTCGCCTGGCCGAGGTTCCCGGCTTCGGAGCCGACTCGGCGCAGCAGGTGATCGCCGAAGTGGGCGCGCAGGCCAGCACCTTTGCCTCGGCCGCCAACTTGACCTCGTGGGTGGGGACCTGCCCCGGACAACAGGAAAGCGCCGAGCAGAACCACAGTAGTCGCTGCGCCAAAGGCAATCGCTACCTGCGTCGCATCCTGAATCAGGCAGCGCATGCGGCGGTGAAGAAGAACGGCAGTCATTTTCAGGCGGTGTTCCGTCGCCTGCTGCCCCGCCTGGGCTACAAGGCCGCGATCTGGGCCGTCGCTCATCGCCTCTGTCGGCTGGTGTGGAAAATCCTGCATGAGGGAGTGCAATTCGTAGAGCAAGGCAGCGACCCTGATCCCCGCAAGAAACACCAACGCGCCCTGAAACTGCTGCGCCTGCTACGCCAGCTTGGTTATGAAGTGGAGGCCAAACCGGCCCCCGTAAACTTAGCCGCAGCTACGGGGTGATTTTCGACAGAGCGGAGGGACCTGCTGTTTCTTTGTCGCAGTCGACGACAAAACGCATTTTTTGCGACCGCCATGACGCAGAAATTCCTTGCAACGAGACGGTCTGCTGGCACATCTAAATCTTGACAACGATTCACTCAAGTTCTATAGTCAGTTTGCTATAAGGGTCTTGATACGCTGTCAACAGCACTTATTATCAGTAAGTTACAAGCTAATTAAGCCAGGAGGGTGGCTGCAATGGGAAAGATTATCGGAATTGACTTGGGAACCACCAACTCGGTGGTTGCCGTTATGGAAGGCGGCGAGCCCAAAGTCATCCCTAACGAAGAAGGCGGGCGAACCACGCCCTCGGTCGTGGGATTCACCAAGAATGGGGAACGGCTGGTCGGCCAGGTCGCCAAGCGTCAGGCCATAACCAACCCGGAAAACACGATTTACTCCATCAAGCGCTTCATGGGCCGTCGCTACGACGAGGTCAACGAAGAGATGAAGATGGTGCCTTACAAGGTGGTCCAGTCGGGCGATCACGTGGCTATCGTGGCGCAGGGGAAGGAGTATACCCCGCCCCAGGTGTCGGCCATGATTCTTCAGAAGCTGAAGAAGGCCGCGGAAGACTACCTAGGCGAGACGGTAACGGATGCTGTCATCACCGTCCCGGCGTACTTTAACGACGCGCAGCGCCAGGCGACCAAAGACGCAGGCAAGATTGCCGGGCTTGAAGTCAAGCGCATCATCAACGAGCCAACGGCGGCCGCGCTGGCCTACGG
Organism: uncultured Acidobacteriaceae bacterium; assembly: GCA_963794545.1. Taxonomy (GTDB): domain Bacteria; phylum Acidobacteriota; class Terriglobia; order Terriglobales; family Acidobacteriaceae; genus Bog-257. The sequence continues at coordinate 297,255 of CAWCEH010000002.1, read as the reverse complement.
GCTGGACAAGAAGAAGGACGAAACCATCGCCGTGTACGATTTCGGCGGCGGTACCTTCGACATTTCGATTCTCGAAGTCGGCGAAGGCGTCATCGAGGTGAAGTCCACCAATGGCGACACGCACTTGGGCGGCGACAACATCGACCAGCGCATTGTCGACTGGTTGATCGACGAGTTCAAGAAGGACGAAGGCCTAAGCCTGCGCGACAAGGGTAACGAGATGGCTTTGCAGCGTCTGCGTGACGCGGCCGAGCGCGCCAAGATCGAGCTTTCGACCACGATGCAGACCGAAATCAATCTGCCGTTCATCACGGCGGATGCGAGCGGTCCGAAGCACCTGGTCAAGACGCTGACTCGCGGCAAGCTGGAGGAGATGGTCAAGGACATCATCGATCGCTCCATCGGACCTTGCAAGGCGGCCATCAAGGACGCCGGCATCTCTCCCGACAAGATCGACGAAGTTGTCTTGGTCGGCGGCCAGACGCGCATGCCGCGCATTCAGCAGCTGGTGAAGGAGATCTTCGGCAAGGAGCCCCACAAAGGCGTGAACCCCGACGAAGTCGTGGCGATTGGCGCTGCCATCCAGGGTGGTGTTCTCGGCGGCGAGGTCAAAGACCTGCTGCTGCTCGACGTGACTCCGCTGACGCTGTCCATCGAAACCATGGGCGGCGTAGCGACGCAGATGATCCCGCGCAACACCACCATCCCGACCAAGAAGTCGGAGATGTTCTCGACCGCAGCCGACAACCAGACGTCGGTTGAGGTGCACGTGATGCAGGGCGAGCGTCCAATGGCGCGTGACAACCGCACACTGGGCAAGTTCCACTTGACCGGACTGCCTCCGGCTCCGCGTGGCGTGCCGCAGATTGAGGTGACGTTCGACATCGACGCCAACGGCATTCTGAACGTCAACGCGAAAGACATGGCGACCGGCAAGGACCAGAAGATCACCATCACGTCGTCTTCGGGTCTAAGCAAGGAAGAAGTTGATCGCATGGCAAAGGACGCCGATGCTCATGCCGCCGAAGACAAGACCAAGCGCGAGGAAGTGGAAGCGCGCAACCAGCTCGACGGCATGGTGTACAGCATCGAGAAGATGCTGCGCGAGCACGGAGACAAGATCTCCGGGCAGGAGCGCAGCGACGTCGAGAACGCGCTGGCCGACGCCAAGAAGGCGCTTGAGGGCACTGACGCCGCGGCGATGAACAAGGCTCGCGAGAACCTGACCTCCGCTTCGCACAAGCTAGCGGAAGCCATGTACAAAGCGACCTCGGCGCAGACCCCTCCAACGAGCGGACCGGCTCCGGGTGGGGACGGCCAGACCAGCGGTGGCGAGCAGCCGAAGAAGGACGAAGGCGTGATCGACGCCGAGTACGTGGACGTGGACGAGAAGAAATGACGCTATTCGCTCTTCGCTATTCGCTGTTCGCTAAACAAGGGGCGCTTACCGCGCCCCTTGCTACAGAGCGATAGTGAATGCGAAGAGCGAACGCGAAAAGCGAAAGGCATAAATTGAGATTCGAAGTGAACGGTCAGTCCTACATGTTAAGTTTTAACAACGACGACGGACGGTGGTATCTGATAACCGCCGGCGTCGACGGCCGGATGAAAGCCATTCCGGTGATCAGCGATGAGTTCGGTTTCGTCGCGCGCGCCGTCATTCCGATGGGCGACGGCGGTCAGGCAAGCATTAACTGAGGTGGACTGCAGATTGGGCATAGATTTTGCCAAGGAGGTTGTCTCCCTGAGCGAATACAAATTGATCACCCCCGATTTCGTCAGGGTCTGGGAACCGCATTATGACGCCAGGAAATACCCTGTGGATTTCTATGTGCGCCATGGTGAGAGCGCACGGAATGCAAAAGACCCGGGAGATCTAAAGGAAGCCTTGCTCGCCCTGCTTCACTGGAAGGATGGACACGCTCTTAGTTATAGGTTAGGCGAAAGTCACGCGAAGAACTTGAAGCCGATCCTTATTCTCCATGGAGCTGCTCTGTCTGAGTTTGCCGATTTGTTCCATGGTTTGGTCGTGGCCGAGGAAAAGGATTTTGGCCGACGCAGGGAAAACCTCCGCAACCACCTGACTAAAATGTGGAGGACGGGAGTTCCGATCCCGGCCTTTCTCCTTCACATAGCGAAGCCCGACCGGCTGCCGATCATTGACCAACACACCGTGAGAGCATTTCTGTGGTTAAGCCTTGGGCAATTCATAGAGGAACCCGAAATCACCTGGGACCTATGGCGCAGCTACGCTAATTTTTTTAAGGACGCAGTTGTGGCTTCTGGAGTTGATTCCGACCCGACGAGCCGCTGTTATGTAGACCGCGCACTCTTTGCATACGGAAAAGAGCTGAAACGTGTTTACAAGGGTGAGAAGAAAAGGCAGCTTGAGGAGCGAGCTTGCGCAATGCCGCCAACGAAGCCGGGTTTCGCCAATTTCCGCGAGCAGATAGATGCTGAAGCGCTTGAGGCCAAGAGAGAACAGATGAGGCGCAGGCGCAGTCCCGCTCTGCGGGACGGAAGAGCTTAGCCCAGCGCTTCAGCGCTGGGGTGGGCGTTAAGAATGAACCCGAGTCCCGTAGGGACGGTAGAAAAGCGGGTCCCTCGACTCGGACTAAAGTCCTCGCTCGGGATGACAAAATTAAGAAGGATGTTGCGGCGCACCTGAAGGTGCGCCCCTTCACCCTTTGCTAAGAGCTAAAGGCTGAGAGCTAAGAGCCAGAACCAACCATGCCCACCACGGCCAACAAAGACAAAGACTACTACGGCATCCTCGGGGTGAAGAAGACTGCCTCGGCGGACGATATCCGCAAGGCGTTTCGCAAGTTGGCGCGCAAGTATCATCCCGACGTAAATCCAGGCGACAAGTCCGCGGAGGAAAAGTTCAAGACGCTCTCCGAGGCCAACGATGTCCTCAGCGATCCCAAGAAACGCAAGATCTACGACCAGATCGGCTTCTACTCCGACAACATCGACCCCGCGACGGCTGAAGCCTACGCGCGCGGTGGCGGCCAGGGCGCAAGCGGATTTGGACGCGGCGCGGGCCCAACTGGAGCGCGCACCTATACCCAGGAAGTTCCTTTCGACTTTAGCGGATTCGACTTTAATGACTACGCCGAGGGTGCGGGTGCAGCTGGGCGCAAAAGCGGCGGGGGCGGATTCCGCGACATCTTCTCCGGCATCTTCGGCGGCGGACGCGATGAAGCGATGCATCGGCCCGATCCGGGCGAAGATCTGGAATACCAGGTGAATGTCGGCTTCTGGCAGGCGATTAAGGGCGCGGAGATGCAGCTCACGATTCCCCGCCGCGAGGTCTGCACCAACTGTCACGGTCAAGGATTTCTTGAGAGCCCCGGCCAGTGTCCCGAGTGCCACGGCAAGGGACAGATCACGCAAAAGAGCGGCAGCATGAAGTTCAACGTGGTATGCCCGCGTTGCGGCGGAAGCGGCAAGAACCGCACCGTGTGCCCGGTCTGCCATGGCGAAGGACGCGTCGACAAAAGTGACACGCTGAAGGTTCGCATCAAACCTGGAACGCGCGACGGACAGCGCATCCGCCTTCCGGGCCGCGGCAACGCCGGTACGAAGGGAGCGCCCGCGGGCGATCTCTACATCATCGTGCGGGTAGGAGAGCATCCAGTGTTCAAGCGTGAGGGCGACGACATTTACCTCACCGTGCCGGCGACTGTCACCGAAGCGGCCCTGGGCGCGAAGATCGAGGTGCCGACCATCGACGGCCGTGCGCTGCTGAAGATTCCGCCCGGAACGCAAAGTGGACAGAAGCTGCGCCTGCGCGAGAAGGGTGTTCCGTCGGCGGTCAAGGAAGGTACACGCGGCGACGAGATTGTCGAGATCAAGCTCGTGCCTCCGAAGGTCACCGACGAGCGCTCCAAGGAAATTTTGCGCGAGTTGGCAAAGCTGAATCCGGAAGACCCGCGGGAAGAGTTGTGGAAGGAAAGCAATTAGCAATCACGATTATTCACTCGACTATTCACTCGACGCAAGGGATAGAACTTTTACCATGCCTGTACTGAAATCACGACTTGGCCATGTGGGGGACATTTCTTCTGGGTGGTCAGCCATGATCATGGCGGCGTGGACTGCCCTAACTGCGGCTGACACACTGATCGAAAAGTGGGGATCAGATGGATTCAGGAAAAGCTGGGAGGGAATGTGGCTTCTCCCTAAGGTGGGCTGGAGGGGATGGCTAATCGGGCTGCTGGTAATAACAGTGCTTGCAATCTTTGAGGGATCGTATAGGAAGTCCAGAAAGATGGCTGAAGCATTAGACAAGGCACAAGAGCAACTTGAGGCCAAACTTCCCGATATTTACGGACAGGTATTGCTGGGCTACCTAGACGCTGGGAAGCTCCACGATAACACCAAATGGGAAGAGGTGCCAGATGGATGCACTATTACGCTGTATATTGATGCGGTAAACCGCAACGACCAAACGGCATGGTTTACCGCACCACCTCAGTTGTCAATCGTAATTGCTGGACGCGAGCATGCTGGAACCTGGAAGCACATTTGCAGCCAACTGCTATCAGTCAACGACCCAACGATCTTTGGAGACAAGATGATACGCGACTTTTTTGACCAAAGATGGTTGGACGAAGGATTCTCTATGGTCAAAGCAAGACCTGCTCGCGGATGGCTCATGTTCTACGTCGAGTCGTTCGACAAGAATCAGGCATTCGGCAGGGCAGAAGTTACGTGTGATTTAGAGGTGACGGTAAAAGACACGCTTGGTGGATCTCATCCGATCAGGGCTGGACTTCCACTGAAGGTCGATCTGATATGTCTAACGAAAGACCTGCTGCCTAAGCAGCCGATTGCGTAAATTCGTTAAGTTCGAGATTGTCGGCGTTTAGCATAATAGTGTCACAAGAAAATACGGGCTCTTACGGGTGTCAAAACGCCAGCATATTTCGATTAGCCTAATGCTAAATGCCAAATGCTGATGATCTCGTCCTCGAAACCGAACGCCTCATACTGCGCCGGTTGCGTCCCGACGATGTGGACGCGATATTCGCGGTGATCGGCGATCCGGTTGCGATGCAATATTTCCCGCGAACATATGATCGCAAAGACGCGGAGGAGTGGATCGAACGGAATCTTCGTCGCTATGCCGAGCACGGCCACGGGATCTACGCCGTGGTGCTCAAGACGAGCGGCGACGTGATTGGCGATTGTGGACTGGCTATCCAGCAGATCGAGGACGGGCCAGAGCTTGAGGTTGGCTATCATTTGCGCCGCGATCACTGGGGTCATGGCTACGCGACTGAGGCGGCACGGGCATGCATAGCTTATGCGTTTCGGGAGCTCTCGGCGGAGAAGGTAGTGTCGCTCATCCGGCCAGAGAACCTGCCGTCGCGGCGCGTGGCGGAGCGCAATGGTATGCAGATCGACCGGCAAGTGACTCACTCAGGCCTGCCGCATTTGGTGTATGCGATCAGTAAGTTGTCAGCTCTCAGCCGTCAGCCATCAGCTAAGGGCAGCGAACCTGATATTACCGCGGCGACAAAGACCAAGCTGAAAGCTGACGCCTGATGGCCGACAGCTAACGAGAGGATTATGGCCAAGCGTAAGAAGCAAGGCGCGTACATGATCAGCGCAGTGGCGGAGATGTACGACATCCATCCGCAGACGTTGCGCCTGTATGAACGCGAAGGACTGCTGAAGCCGTCGCGCACTGAAGGCAACACGCGCCTCTACACCGACGAAGACATCGAGCGCCTGGAGCTGATCCTGTCGCTGGCGCGGGACCTGGGAGTGAACATCTCGGGCATCGCGATCATTCTGCAAATGCGCGAGCGCATGGACGAAATGCAGCGCCAGATGGCGGACTTCGTCAGCTATGTGCGCAATGAGGTGATCGCGCGCGCGCAACGCGCCGATCCCAGCCGTGGGGCGATTGTGCCAGTGCATCGTGCGATCGTAATGAAGCCCGATAAGAAGAAGTAGGGTCAGGGTTCCTTACAGATCTCTATGACATTTTCCTCAGGATCGCGAACCTCAAAAAACTGCGTGTCGCCACCGTCCTGGATGGACCCTGGCGCCGGCAGCGCCAACTGCTAAAACGTAACCGCAAAAGCAAACCGGCGGCACGCCACCGCTGGAAGAGTTCGATTCGAGCGCCTACCATTGACCTGCGCTGGCGATGAAGTCATCGTCGCGCCTTTGCAATGTCGGACGATCGTCGCCCGTATTGGTGGGTTGCCCCTTGTCGCTGTCCGCGGTTTGCGTGCGCCGCAGCGAGGGCTTGGTGGTGTCGTTCTGTTCGATGCCCTTCTTGCGGTTCTCCAGCGACGCCAAGCGGGCCTTCACGTCGTTGAACTCAGATGTGTTGACGATGTATTCGGGACGCGCGGGGAGCACGTTGCGTATCTCTTCCTGGGTCTTGAGAATTCGATCGGGCGTGGGCGGATGAGAAGCGAAGGCCTTGGCCAGCGTGCCCGGCTTCTTCTTTTCCTGCGCCTTAATTTTCTCGAAGAAGGAGACAAAGGCCTGCGGATCGTAGCCTGCCTTATACATGTACTGCACGCCAAGGTAATCGGCCTCCGCTTCGAAGCCGCGCGAGAACTTCATAAAGGTCAGTGGCAGCGCCAGGTTCAAGGCCAGACTCGCAGCTTCATACACGCCCCAATTACCAACAAAGATCAGCGGAATTGAAGCCATGCTCGCGTAGTTGGCGCGCGTCATCTCGCGGGTTGCATGCCGGGCCGCAACGTGCGCAATCTCGTGCGCCATCACGCCTGCCAGTTCCGCCTCATCGTCCGCGGCGAGAATCAAGCCGCTGTTAACGTAGAAGAAACCGCCGGGCAAGGCCATTGCGTTGATGTCGTCGGAGTCGAGAACCTTAATGGTGAACGGCACCTTAGCGTCGGAGTTGCGGACCAGGTTCTGGCCGATGCGGTTCACGTACTCAACAATGACCGGATCCTGGATCATCCGGGCGCTCGACTCGACCATCATGGCGTACTGCTTGCCCATCTTGATCTCGGTGTCGTAGCCGTACCAGTCTCCGATACCCTTCCCCGAGCCGACCTTGCGGTTACCAATGTCATCGACGTCGTTCTTGCCTTTGTCGTGGGTGGCCTTGGGCGCGTCCTGCGTCGGCGCTGGAGTGGACGCAGCATCCGCTGGCGGAGTCGTGTTAGCGCTGGGGTCTGCTGCCGGTTGAGTTTGATCTGGTGGATTGTTTGGTGTCTGCGCTGATGGCGCCTGGCTTTGCGTGGTGTTCTGCGCCAACGAAGGAACAGCGAGGAGGACGCTCAGCAGCATTGCGGTTGCAACGGCGAGAGGGCGTGACTTCATGGAATACTCCAAGGCCGAACGCTGAGCCACCTTGCCGGGGTGGTGTTTGGGCCCATTATAGACTTGGAGCTGGCTTTTGGCACAATGGATTCCCAGAAATCTCGCCGGACACAAAGATTTTGCAAACCGGGTTAGAATATGCGGTTCGTCCCAGAAGGAGGTCCAGCTTGGAAACGGTAACGGCGTCCGATCCGACAACGCGAAAGGTTTCGGTACAGCATTTCATCGATGGACTGCATAAGCTCAAGGAGAGCGACTTCACTGAGGTCGAAGGCACGCTGCAATACCTACAAGCGAACCCGGTCGAACCCGAGTCGCTGGAACCGTATCTGTTCTGGAACGCACAGCACTATACCCGTAACCTGATTGACAAGACCGACCTTTACGAGCTGCTGGCGATTTGCTGGGAAGTCGGCATGGGCAGCTCCATCCACAATCACCAGGGACAGAACTGCTGGATGGCTGCGCCGATTGGCCGGCTTGCCGTGCAGAACTTCCGCCTTCTCTCCGAGGACCTCGCCGCGCATCGTTGCGATATTGTTCCCACCAATGTCGTCGAGATCACGCCAGCGAACCCGGTGGCAGTCGATCCCCTGAATCCGGTGCACAACGTCCGCAATCCCCGCGAGTGGGCACAACGCGCTGTCAGTCTGCACATCTACTCGCGCCCATTCAACACCTGCATTGTCTACTCGGTGGAGCAAGGAAGCTGCGGCGAGATTGGCCTAAACTACACGTCGATGTACGGGAAGCTGTGCTAGCTGCTAACGGTCAGCCCTCAGCACTCAGCAGTCATCGCCTATAAATCTTGAACTGGATCACGATACCTTATGGCTCTGTTGACATCCTTGCGTCACGCTTAAATGCAGTAGCTCGCGAGCAAGTTCGAGATGCCAACAACCGTGTCCCGCTTAGCGGGACGGCGACAGGACAGCCCAGCACGCAGCGGGGTACCCGGTTCGCGCCGCTTTTGCGCGGACTGGGGAGGCGGAGTGCTGGGTGGCTGTATTTTTTGGAATTGAGCCCCTTGCAGGGGCGCCACAGTTGGATGTCAACAAAGCCATACCCTATCGGAATCTCTTTCCCGTGACTGCTGTAGCGTCATCGGCGAAAGCTGACGACCATATTTAGGATTTCAATTCTGCTGGCGCGCCAAAGCACCCCCCCGCCATTTCTGCATCTTTGTTTTCAATATTTTGCCCGCAAGATATTCATAACACGCAACTTAGACGAATCCGTAAGTAATTGCTGCTCAATAACTTGCGAGGTTCCCGCCAAAATATTGATAACACATCACTTAGGAACATCCATAAGTCATTGCTGCTCAATAGCTTGCGCGATTCCCGCCAAGATATTCTATCTAAAGCAGTTACACGCAAGATATGCCCAACAAAACACTTACGGACGCCATGGGGGCCCTAGGTGAGGACTTCTTGGGTCGCTAGTTTTCAAAGATCGCTGCCGCAGGGGCGGGATTTCAGTTTCAAAGTTGAAGGATGCGGGTGCCCCATCCTAGCCTGCTTTTGGCTAGGGTGGGGTCTCTGGGACGCTGGTTGTCAAAGATCGCTGCCGCAGTCCGAATCGCTGTTGCACACCCGCGACGGGCATTCGCGGTGCCGGAGACTGACTCCAGCGCCTCTCATTCTAATCTTGCAGGTATGAATGGGCCGAGGAGAAAACACCTTCCGCAGAACGAAGGTAACTACCGAAGGATGCGGGTGCCCCATCCTAGCCTTCTTTTGGCTAGAGCGTGTTTCAAAAACGGTCTTTGAAAGGGCACTGCTTCACAGGCTGCTGAAAAAGTCGGTGATAGGCTGTTTTGAAGGGGCGCACCTTTAGGTGCGCCGTTATAAAACCCTTTGTTCTTGTCATTCCGAGGGGCTTCAGCCCCGAGGAATCTGCGGTTTCTTCTCTTTGCGATGACTTTTTCAGCAACCTCTTCAGCCGTGCCGTTCCGCACCGCATAAAATCCTGGCTTTAGCCCCCAAGGGCACAAGCTCCGTCCCTTAGTGCGATTTTCGAAACACGCCCTAGGGTGGGAAACAGGACACGATAGAATCGCTGGTGCAGCTCTGCTTCTCACGCACCCGAGTCCTATAATTGACCTGCGGGCGTCTGCCCGGACTCTTACGTTCTTTCCCATAGCGAGGCGGTAATGACAGTCATTAAGCAGGACGATCTTATCCAGAGCGTTGCCGATGCTCTGCAATACATCTCCTATTACCACCCGGTCGATTTCATTCAGGGCCTGGCGCGCGCGTACGAAAAAGAGCAGTCGCCCGCCGCTCGCGATGCCATCGCTCAGTTGCTGATTAACTCCCGCATGTGCGCCGAAGGCCACCGGCCGATTTGCCAGGACACCGGCATCGTGTCCGTCTTCCTGAGGGTCGGTATGAAGGTGCAGTGGGACGCGACCATGAGCGTGGAGGAGATGGTCAACGAAGGCGTGCACCGGGCGTATCTCCATCCCGACAACAAGCTCCGCGCTAGTGTGCTGGCCGATCCCGCGGGAGAACGCAAGAACACCAACGACAACACGCCGGCGGTCGTGAACATGACGCTAGTCCCCGGCGACAAGGTTGACGTCATCGTCGCCGCGAAAGGTGGTGGTTCGGAAGCCAAGTCGAAGTTCGTCATGCTGAATCCCTCCGATTCCGTCGTCGAATGGGTGCTGAAGACTGTCCCGACCATGGGCGCGGGCTGGTGTCCTCCGGGGATCATCGGCATCGGCATTGGCGGCACGGCAGAAAAAGCCATGCTGCTCGCCAAAGAAGCTCTGATGGAGCCCATCGACATCCAGGAACTGATTGCTCGCGGGCCGAAGAACCGCGCCGAGGAGTTGCGAGTCGAGTTGTACAAGAAAATCAATGACCTGGGCATCGGCGCGCAAGGACTTGGCGGGCTGACCACGGTGCTGGATGTGAAGGTGAAGGACTATCCCACGCACGCCGCCAACCTTCCCGTAGCGATGATCCCGAACTGCGCGGCCACGCGTCATGCTCACTTCGTGCTCGACGGCTCCGGGGCAGTTGCGCTGAAGCCACCTTCGCTGAAAGATTGGCCGGAATTAACCTACAACCCGGCGGGCGCGCGGCGCGTGAATCTCGACACGGTGACGCGCGAAGAAGTGGCGACGTGGAAAACCGGCGAGGTGATTCTGCTTAGCGGCAAGCTGCTCACCGGTCGCGATGCTGCTCACAAACGCATGACGGAGATGCTCACACGGAAAGAATCGCTTCCGGTGGATTTCACCAACCGCTTCATCTACTACGTCGGACCGGTTGATCCGGTGCGGGATGAAGTCGTTGGCCCTGCTGGTCCCACGACCGCAACGCGCATGGACAAATTCACCCGCCAGATGCTGAAAGAGACTGGGCTGCTCGGCATGGTGGGCAAGTCCGAACGGGGACCGAAAGGCATCGCGGCCATTCGCGACCACAAGGCGGTTTACCTGATGGCGGTGGGCGGCGCCGCTTACCTGGTCTCGAAGGCCATCAAGAAGTCGCGCGTTCTGGGCTTCGCCGATCTCGGCATGGAAGCCATCTACGAATTCGAAGTCGAAGACATGCCGGTCACGGTCGCGGTCGATGTCAACGGCAACTCCGTCCACGAGTCCGGCCCGAAGGAGTGGCAAGCAAAGATCGCGGAGTTAGTGGAAATCAGCTAGTGGGCGAATCGGAGGTCATCAATTGAAGGCGTCATTCCGAAACTATCTTCTGCTTTCTCATCTTCTAGTGTTGATGTTTGTGCAAACTTCGGCTGCTCAATCCAAACCGACGGCACCAAAACAAAACACTCGATCACCTTCGGCCGAAAAGATGGCTATTTTGCGAGAATTTAACTTTGGTGGAATCAATCTCTCATTCGGCACCGAAAGGCAGGAGGTTTTCGACCTTCTTGAGAAGCAAGGGATCCGAACGATCCGTGACGACAGGCCCGACTATTGGATCGCGTACTCAGCAGAAGAAAAAGCTGTAATCGGGATAATGCATTTTGAACACGGCAAACTCGCGGCCGTTGACAAGTCTTGGTACGTCGGGGATGACGCCAAGTCTGCTCTCTCGACCTTCTATGATGCATGCCATTCTGCCGAAACTGCCGAAGTTCATCCGGATAAGAGAATGTTTCTGACATTGTCCAATGATGAGCCCGAGACCCACTTGAAATCCATCGTTCTGACCTACGAATATCACAGTGTGACGCTAGAGTTCGGAGTGAGTCGCGGAGCTTATATGATTGAAGTAAAGGAACACATATCATCTTGGTATTAGGCGGGGGCGAGAAGTGATGGATAAGAGAAGGTTTAGGGTTTTACGAGATTTCACAGTTATCAACCCCGAAGGTGGCGGCATTCTCATCAGGGCCAACAGTGCTGATGCAGACGTCTTCGCATACGTCCCACTTACCGATCCCGTAGTAGTTGTCCTTGAGGGAAGATTTGATTGCCAAGTGTCTAAGTCGATCTTCGAGTCGTGCACCGAGCGATGGGACGTGCGGGTCGGAGCGGGCTGACTTCCAGGCTGTGTCACACTGGGCCAGATCGAGGTGGGGCATTCAAGAGTCTTCTTAGCGCAGAAGAGGCCATCTTTCTTAGAAGAGGCCACTCATGTCCATCCCCACGCGCCCCGAGAAAGACTCTCTCGGGCACAAAGAAATCCCCGGCCACGCCTATTACCGCATACAGTCTGCGTTTCCTAGGAATGCAACTGCTCCAGCTTTTTCCACAGAGGATCGAGAGGAAGTTCAACCGCCGGATTTGCGATCAGAAGCTTGTCAACGGGCTGCCAGCCGCCCTGGCTGCAGTCATAGGCTTTGCGGCGCATGGGATCAATTACCCAGACATTCGCAACACCCATTGCACGGTAATCGTCCAGCCGCTGTTGATAGCGCGAGACAAGGTCCTCGGGTGAGAGCACCTCGATGATTGCGACCGGCGGACGGCTCGGGACAGCCTCGTAGGGGATATTGGCAGAAAGGATTGCAACATCCGCAACACGCACTCGTGTCGGGGAAACGCGAAGCCGCAGAACCGGGCATGCGTGGAAGTTTGAGAACTCGGCGCCAGCAAGGAGCTGCCCTACGAGGAAGCCGACTACCGCCGAGTGCTGCAGCTCGCCAGTGTTGCGCTCCTCCAGCTCGCCGTCCACATAATCGCAGTCCGGCTCGTAATCCGTCCTGAGATATTCTTCCAGCGATACCTGGGTCGTTGCCATCGCGGGTGCTCCTGGCGAAAAGTGTAACACTGAAACTCACCCCCCAAGACGATCCAGGTTTGTATCAGGGCACGACCTTCAGTCGTGCCGAAAAATGCCCATAAAATTCGGGCTTTAGCCCTTGAGGCAGAACATTCCGCAGGGGCTAAAGCCCAATTCATTGCTACCTCTTTTCGGCACGACTGAAAGTCGTGCCCTGACACAAACCTCAAGAATTAAACGATCAATCTCTGGCAATAAAAGTGTTACCTCTTTTTCGGCACACTGAAGGTCGTGCCCTGATACAAACCTCAAGGATGAAACGATCAATCTCTGGCAACAAAAATGTAAGCCTGTCAGAATTGTGGCGACGCGCCTCGTTTGGCGGTCATCTGTTTAAATGGAGGCCAGCCAATGTCCGCCACCACAACTTCCACGACCCGCACCGAAAAAGACTCTCTCGGCCACAAAGAGATTCCCGGCCACGTTTACTACGGCATCCAAACTGCACGTGCCGTCGAGAACTTTCCCATCAGCGGATTGCGCGCTCATCCTTCGCTCGTCCGTGCTATCGCGATGGTGAAGGAAGCGGCGGCGTTCGCCAATCGCGAACTCGGTCTGGTGGATGAGAAAACCGCTAACGCCATCATCGAGGCCGCCAAGGAAGTTCAGCAGGGCAAGTGGGACCAGGAATTTGTGGTCGACGTTTTTCAGGCCGGAGCCGGCGTCAGCTTCCACATGAACAGCAACGAGGTCATCGCCAACCGCGCTTCCGAGTTGCTGGGCGGCAATCTAGGCGAGTACAAGCACGTCCATCCCAACGATCACGTCAACTACGGGCAATCGACGAATGACGTCTTCCCTACCGCGATGCGCTTGTCAGCGCTGCTCGAACTAGACAAGCTGTATCCCGTGCTCGACGGATTGATCGCCGCGCTCGACGAAAAAGGCAAAGAGTTCCACCACATCCTGAAGTCGGGCCGCACTCACATGATGGACGCAGTGCCCATGCGGCTGGGCCAGGAATTTCACGCTTACGCGGGCGCAATCAAGCGGGCGAAGAAGTCAATCGAGCAACAATCGGAGCTATTGCGCGAGGTCGGACTCGGCGGCTCGGCGGTAGGCACCGGCATCAACACCCATCCTGATTATCGCGAGAAGGCGATCGCCAGCCTGGCGCGCATCTCGGGACAGAAGCTGCACGTCGTGGACGACATGCGCTACGCCATGCAATCCAATCTGGCGATGTCGTCGGTCAGCTCGGCCCTGCGCAACCTGGCGCTGGAGGTCATCCGCATCTCCAACGATCTGCGGCTGCTCTCGTCGGGTCCGAACACCGGCCTGGCGGAAATCAACTTGCCCGCGCTCCAGCCGGGATCGTCCATCATGCCGGGCAAGATCAATCCCGTGATGGCGGAACTCGCGGCGATGGTTTCGTTCCAGGTTGTCGGATACGACACCACGGTAGCGCTCGCGGTTCAGGCCGGTCAGCTCGAACTCAACGTCATGATGCCGGCCATGACATACAGCGTGCTCATGTCGATCACCATCATGACCAACATGCTCCGCCAGTTAACCGAGTTCTGTATAAAGGGCATCACCGTCAACGAGAAGCGCACCGACTTCTACGTGCAGAGCACAGTGTCTCTCGCCACGGCGTTGAACCCGTACATCGGTTACGCCAAGGCGGCGGAGATCGCCGAGGAGTCGGTTAAGACCGGCAAGTCCATCATCGAGATTGCACGCGAACGTGGCGAGCTGACCGAAGAGCAGATCAAGGAGATTCTCGATCCCGCGCGCATGACCGAGCCGGTGCGTCCGCTGGCGGCGGCCAAGCAGAGGGAGAAGATCAAAGCGAAGTAGCTGGCGGATTCGATTTTTAGTGGACAGGGGGGAATGTCAGCGGTCAGGAACTGCCACGCCCTAGCCAAGAATCAGGCTAGAACGGGGCACCCCGTTATTTGGTTGACAGCCAAAGGTGTCAAAATTAGGTTGAGAACACACCCATGACGATTGAACTGAAACCCGAACAGCAGCGCGTCATCGACTTGGCCGTCCGGTCCGGCGCGTATCAGAATGCCGGGGAAGTCCTCGATCAGGCTCTGGAGATCATCCGTGAGCAACTCGATCTTGAAGACTGGATGTTGGCGCAACGCAAGGAAGTGGTAGCCCAAATCGCAACTGGATTTGCGCAGGCCGAGCGGGGTGAGTTGATCGACGAGGATGCCACACTTGAAATGTTGCGGCAGCGCCGCGCCGAGCGACTGAAACCGCAAGAATGATGGCGCGGATTAAGTTCACGCCGCAGGCGGCAGAAGACCTCGACGCCATTTGGTGGGTGATCGCGGAAGATAACCGGGACGCCGCCGACAGAGTGGAGTTGGAGATTCTTGCCACCTGTCACCGGCTGGCGAAACACCCCTTGATGGGCACCAAGCGGCAGGACATCACGCCATTACCGGTGCGGCTCTGGACCGTCACGAAATTTCCCAATTATGTCATTGTCTACCGCCCTGAAACCGCGCCGTTGCAGGTTGTTGCAGTGCTGCACGGAAAGCGCGACCTGAAAAAGGTCTTGGAGAGTCGGACCTAATCAGTTCTTGGAAACCCTCTAGTACGCCCAGCGCAACAGCGTCGCTCCGGAAGTGAATCCCGCACCCACGGCGGCCAAGAGAACCAAGTTCCCCTTCTTGAGCTTGCCTTCGTCAATCGCCGTCTGCATTGCAAGCGGGATGGTTCCGGCTGTCGTGTTTCCGTAGCGATCAATGTTGATGATGACCTTTTCGATCGGCATCTTGAGCCGGTCCGCAGTCGCCATGATGATGCGCATATTAGCCTGGTGGGCGATGAAGCAATCCACGTCCTTTCCGGTGAGGCCGTTTTTGCGCAGGACACGCTCCGTCATCTCCGACATTTTCCTCACCGCATACTTGAACACTTGCTGCCCATCCTGATGAATATAATGCATTTTATGATCAACAGTTTCGTGCGAAGCAGGGTGCAAACTTCCGCCGCCCGGCATGTAAAGATACTGGCCTCCCATACCTTCGATCTGGGCCTCGTAGTCGATAATTCCGTCCTCACCCTCTTCCGCCGGTTCCAGCAGCACGGCGCCTGCTCCGTCGCCGAAGATGATGCACACCGCGCGATCGGTGAAGTCAGTCATGGAAGAGTTCACATCTGCGCCGATCACCAGCACCTTGTCGTACCTGCCGGACTCGATGAACTGCGCGCCCGCGTTCAGCGCATACACAAAGCCGGAGCATCCTGCCGAAACGTCGAAGCCCCAGGTGCGTGCGATGCCGAGTTTGTGTTGCACCAGGCACGCCGTCGAGGGATACATCATGTCCGGGGTGACCGTGCCCACCACGATCAAGTCCAGTTCCTGAAGATCGAAAGGGTGCGACTGGACAAGCTTCTTGACCGCTTCAACCGCCAAATCGCTGGCTGCTACTCCTTTGTCCACCAAGTGGCGTTCGCGGATTCCGGTACGTTCCAGGATCCACTGGTCGGTAGTGTCAACCATTGTTTCGAGGTCTTTATTGGTGAGGACGCGAGGCGGGACGTAAGTACCCAGCGCAGTAATCTTGGCGCGACGAGAGTTCGGCAACAGAGTTCTCCCGGAACAGGTTGAGCAACGATGAAATGCTCGTTCATTCTGAACGATGCGTGAGGGAAAGTCTACGGAGAGCCGCTCTTCGCTGTTCGCCTTTCGCTTTTCGCAGGTCACTTTCCAACATTCGACTAATGATGAATTGCGCCGCCAGCAGCGAAAAGCGAAGAGCGAAGAGCGAAAAGCGAAGAGCGAAAACAAGCCAGGCGCCAGTTGACCGCTGCACCCGCACTGGCTTGCTACCGTTGCTTCCTTCCGGACCTGGCGGGATTCGCAAGATTGCGTTGCGCGGGACCAGCGCCCGACCACTCAATATAACATTCCTTCGCGACGCCGTGCGGGACGCAGAAAGCGTGCATGTTGGATGTCAACTGCTCTGAGAGCCGCGGAAAACAATGGTAAAATAGTGAAATTGCATGCAATCAAAAACCGATTCTGTGGCTCTGCTCGACATTCCTGACACCCTAACCCGCGCAAACTCGGCGGGCTTGGGCGATCTCGGATTTGCACCGAGCGCTGCGGCTACGCCCAAGAAAATTGGACTTGTGAGTTTGGGCTGTCCCAAGAACCTGGTGGACAGCGAGGTGATGATGGGCCTGCTCTCACAAGCGGGAGCGGAGATCACTTCCCGCGCCGAAGACGCCGACATCATCGTCGTGAATACCTGCTCCTTCATTGACACGGCCAAGCAGGAATCGGTAAACACGATCCTGGAGATGGCGCAGCACAAGACCGCAGGACGGGCGCAAAAGCTTATCGTCGCGGGCTGCCTGGTGGAGCGCTACCGTAACGAGATCCAGAAGAACATTCCTGAAGTTGACGCCGTGGTGGGAACGGGCGAGTTGCAGCAAATCCTCAGCGTAGCGGGGATTGCACCTCCGTTACCCGCTGGTTCTCCGTTCGTGATCCTGAGCTCGCGTTCGGAGGGCGATGCCCGCGAGGCGGCCGGACGCTTCTCGAAAGCAGAATGGGATGGCGCGATTGCTGACCTGCCAAACTATTTGTATGACGAGAACACGCCGCGTGTGCTGGCAACTCCCAAGTATTCGGCCTACATCAAGATCGCCGAAGGCTGCGATCATCCGTGCTCGTTTTGCATCATTCCGCAGTTGCGCGGCAAGTTCCGTTCGCGGCGCTTCGAATCCGTGATCGCCGAGGCGCAGCATCTGGCGGACCAGGGCGTGCGCGAAATTACGCTGATCGGACAGGATACGACCTGCTACGGAGAAGATCTGGGCCTGAAAGATGGTCTGGCGCTGCTGCTGGAGCGGCTGGCGCAAATCGAGAAATTGCGCTGGGTGCGCTTCCTCTACGCCTATCCCAACAAGATCACCGGGAAGCTGCTGCGGACGATTGCTGCCCATGAAAAGATTTGCTCGTATATTGACGTGCCGTTGCAACACGCCTCGCCTGACGTTTTGAAGAGTATGAAGCGTGGTGCCGGAGCGGAGATATTCTTGCGCTCGGTGGAAAAGATGCGACGCGAGATTCCCGGCTTGACGCTGCGCACCTCATTCATCGTGGGCTTCCCCGGCGAAAGCGAAGAAGATTTCGAACAGCTTTGCCAATTCGTGCGCGAAGGGCAGTTCGACTGGCTGGGAGTGTTTGGCTACTCCGATGAGGAGGGCGCCGGAGCGTTCGCCCTGGCGGACAAAGTCCCCCGAAGAGAGATCGAGAGACGCCGCAAGAAGCTCATGTCCATCCAGAAGCAGATCAGCCGCAAGAAGAAGCGTGCTCTTGTGGGACAGCAGTTCGATTTGCTGCTATCGGGCCCGTCGGCGGAAACAGAGTTGCTATGGGAAGGCCGGACGGCGATGCACGCTCCCGAGATCGATGGCACGGTTTACGTGAACGATTTTGGCGATCGGGAAGACATCCGCGAGGGCGATTTCTACCGCTGCGAGATCACTGAGGCTCACGACTACGATCTGGTGGCACGGATTGTGTAGGAGAGTTGTCAGCCTTCAGCCTTCAGCATTCAGCCACCGAAGTGACTTCGGTGGGGCTGCTGAGTGCGAATCTCGGTGGCGGATTTTTTGAGAAGACAGGGGTTACCGTGGACAGCGTTTTCTACCGAGATTGGCTGAATGCTAAATGCTGATTGCTGAACACTGCAGTTATGGCGAAGAAAAAAGTTCGCAGCCTACGTTGTCCAACTTGCAGAAAGATCGTGCTGGCCAACGATCCCGAGTATCCTTTCTGCAGCGAACACTGCCGTGCAATTGACCTGGGCAAGTGGGCGAGCGGCGGCTATGTCATCTCCACTCCATTGAACGATCCGGAGACCGACGATTCCGACTACCCGAACCAACGAAGCAAAAAGCCACAGTGAACCGGGACTGAGCGGCCCTCCAGCGCCACGTTGGGCCACTCTGGTTGCCACGTTCTTTGGCGCCGGGCGGTTACGTCCCGGTCCGGGTACGTGGGGCTCGCTTGCCACCGTCTTGTTGTGGTGGCTGTTGGCCTCGCATCTTCCGCCGTCAGCCCGGATTCCGGTGATCGTCCTGCTGATCGTGCTGGTGGTGGCGATCGGCATACCTGCAGCGACACTGGAGGCGCGCGGCTGCGGCAAGAAAGATCCGTCGCATGTAGTGATCGACGAAGTCGCGGGGCAACTGCTCACTCTGGTGGCGTGTCCCATTGTGTGGCAAGCGTTGCTCGCCGGCTTTATACTTTTCCGTGCGTTCGATATTGTTAAGCCGCCTCCGGTGCGTAGCCTGGAAAGATTGCCGGGAGGCACTGGAATTGTGGTGGACGACCTTGGCGCAGGTATTTACGGCCTGATTGTCCTGCAATTGCTGCTTCACTTTGGAATCGTGCGCTGAAAAGCGCATGCTGATGCAACATCTAATGAGCGAAATCGGCAGATGATGGAACGGAAAACGGGCGCAAAAAACGTGAACGGTAAACCCCACATCGATTCCATCGATCCCATGTGCGCTCTGCCCGGAGGCGAGATTCGCATTAGTGGCACCGGACTTCGTCCCCGGGAACTGCGGCGGCCACAGGTGCGGTTTGGCGATGTGGACGGTTCGATCATCATCAGCTCGGAACAGTTCATCGTGGCGCGCGTGCCCGAAGGCGCCGCTTCCGGCGAAGTCGTGGTCGCAACCAATGGTCACAAGAGTAATCCGGGCGAGGTGCGGGTCGGCGTGCCCATCGCCGAAAACCTGCACCCGGTAGCAAATCCCGCGATCGACGAAGACGGCAACATTTACGCTACATTCTCCGGATCGCGCGGCCAGAAGGTCCCGGTTGCGATCTACCGGATCGACAACCATTACAACGTGAAACCGTTCGTGCACGAAATGATGAATGCCACCGGGATGGCCTTCGATCGTGCAGGCAGCCTCTACGTTTCCTCGCGATACGACGGCACGGTGTATCGCGTGGCGCAGAACGGCACCATGAGTTCTTACGCCGAAGGCATGGGCGTCGCGACCGGAATTGCCTTCGACCCGGCTGGAAACCTGTACGTCGGAGATCGCAGCGGGACCATCTTCAAGATCGACCGTGATCGCCAGATCTTCGTGTTCGCCATGCTGGAGCCGAGCGTCTCCGCCTACCATCTCGCTTTCGCCAACAACGGAAATCTGTACGTCACCGGCCCCACCACGTCGAGCTTCGATGCCATTCAGCAGATCGATCCTCACGGCGCGGTAAGTGTCTTCTACCGAGGACTCGGTCGCCCGCAGGGACTGGCAGTCGACGTTGACGACAACCTGTATGTGGCGGCCTCGCTCAACGGCCGACGCGGCATCGTGCGGGTTACACCCGATCACAAGGCATCGTTGGTGGTGTCAGGGCAAAACCTGGTTGGACTGGCGTTCGCGCCGCGGCGCCTCTGCCGTGCTCGCCACCACCAGCGGCGTGCATCACCTTTCGTGGGACATCGAGGGGCGGCGGCTAACTCCGGAAAGTTAGCCATTGGCAATTGGCATTTGGCACTTGGTGATCAAGCCGTGGATAAGCGGGGTTATGGCGGATCGCATCCATGTCGCTCCCTCCGACTCAGGCGGGTAAGAAGGTGCAGCTAAAAGCTAACTGCTAAGTGCTAAATGCCAACAGCTGAACCTGCTAGACTGAATCCGTGATTGCCGAAATCATCGCCATCGGCTCGGAGATGCTCACTCCGTACCGGCAAGACAGCAATTCCCTGTTCCTTACCGGCCGCCTCAATGAGCTAGGGATCAGCGTCGCTTTCAAGACCATAGTCGGCGACAACGGCGATCATCTTACGGCAGTGGCGCGCACCGCGATCGGCCGCGCCGACATTGCCATCTTCATGGGAGGCCTGGGACCCACGCAAGACGACCTGACGCGCGAGTGTGTGGCCGCCGCGCTGGGAATTTCGCTGAAGCGTGACCACGCGATCGTCACCGCAATGTACAAACGATTTGCCGAGCGCCGCATTCAGATGCCCGAGAACAATGCGCAGCAGGCGGACATCCTTGAGGGCGCCGACGTGCTGCCAAATTCCAGAGGCACAGCGCCGGGACAGTGGCTGGAGACCAGCGTCGACGGACAACCGAAGATTGTCGTGCTGCTTCCCGGGCCGCCGCACGAACTGCATGAGATGTGGGACCAGCAGTGCATGGATCGGCTGCGCGCCTTGGCGCCTCCGGCCGCGATTGCGACGCGCGTCCTGAAGGTGGCAATGATGGGCGAGTCGGCCGTGGATGCGCGCACCGCGCCGATCTACAAGAAGTATCCCCATATCGAAACCACGGTGCTGGCCGGTCAGGGACAGGTCGAATTCCATCTGCGAGCGACCGCCGCCACCAAGGACGAGGCACAAGCGGAAGTGGATCGGCTGGCAGGCGAGTTGGAAGACGAACTTGATGAAGCGGTGTTCTCCTCGGCGGGCGAATCGCTGGAGGAGATCGTCGGCTATTACCTGCAGATGCGCAACGCGAAACTTGCGGTGGCTGAATCGTGCACTGGCGGAATGATCGCCGAGCGGATCACCTCGGTGCCCGGGAGTTCGCGCTATTTTCTGGGTGGCGCGGTGGTGTACTCCAACGACTTGAAGACGCTGTTCGCCGACATCCCTCCGCTGATGATCGAGGCACACGGCGCGGTAAGCAGAGAAGTGGCCCTGGCACTGGCGGAAAACATTCGCGAGATTTGCAATGCCGACATCGGCGTCGGAGTCACCGGTGTCGCAGGCCCCGGCGGCGGCACGGAAGAGAAGCCGGTTGGTCTGGTGTATGTCGCCGTCACCAATGGTCACAAGCAGGAAGTCGTGCAGCGGCGTTTCTTTGGAGATCGCGATCGCATCCGCCGATGGGCGAGCCAGCAGGCGCTCGACCTGGTGCGCCGCATGCTGATGTAGCGGCTTCGACTGAAGGGGCGCACCTTTAAAGCAGTTTCACATTTGGTGTATAGGGTGGAGCACCGCTTCAGCGGTGCAGTTAGGATTCGGGATGAATTGGCTTCAGCCGCTGAGGTAACAAAACACTACCTCAGGCGCTAAAGCGCGATTCAGGACCTGGGCAATTATGCACGCCTGAAAGGCGTGCTCCACCCGTCGCCTATACATCAGGAGCGAAACTGCCTTAGGTGCGCCGATAAGCCCTTTGTTTTTGTCGTCACGAGCGGGCGAACCGGGGTCCCCAACGAGCGTCGCTTTTGCGCTTGTTGGGGTGGAGTTCAGCCCGCGAGGGATTTGCTTTTCTTATGCGTCTCTTCGTAGCACTCGACATCGACGGGGATGTTCGCCAGCGCATCGCTGAATTCCGCGATCAAATGCGATCGCTTGCACCCGATGTCCGCTGGGTATCCCCGGAAACATTTCACATCACATTGCTGTTTCTAGGTGAGACCAAGAAGCTCGACGAAATCAAGCGCGTATTGCAAACCGTGCGGGGTGCGCCCATCGAGCTCACATTCCGAAATGCCGGCTTCTTCCCTTCTCCGAAATCGCCCCGCGTATTCTGGGTCGGGATTGCGGCTGACGAACACTTACCGGAACTCGCAAACTCCATTGGCGAAGTTCTTCAACCGCTGGGATTCGCGCGCGATGCTGGTCCGTTCAAGCCTCACTTGACGCTGGCGCGTGCGGGCAGCGGGCGTCCGCGCCCAGTTCCGGGGGAGCGTTCCGCGCCAGCGTTGCAGCGAGTACGAGCCAAACTCGAAACACTCGGGCAACTGGAGTTCGGTACAATGACCGCGCACGAGTTCTATCTCTACGAGAGCAAGCTGTCCCCGGCGGGCGCGCGCTACACCAAACTGTCGCGCTATCCGTTGGAACAGCTTTGCTGACCAGCGAATACTTTGACGAAGCTTGCGCTCATCATCGTCGTGGTTTCGTACCTGCTGGGTTCGATCCCCTTCGGATATCTGCTGGTGCGCATCTTTCGCGGGCAGGATGTCCGCAACACCGGCAGTGGCAACATCGGCGCAACCAATGTTGCGCGTACCGGTTCGAAGGGGCTGGCAATTGCCACTTTAGCTCCTGGACGCGTTGAAAGGCTATTTCGCGGTGGCGTTTGCCTTCTGGCTGGCCGGATCACGCCGCTTTACGGCGGGTGACATTCAGTCCAGCCTCTATGATTCTTCGCCGCAGATGATCGCCAGCCGAACGATCTTTCTGCTCGCGGCAGTCGCGGCATTCTGTGCGATCCTCGGGCACATGTTCACGGTGTGGCTTGGCTTCAGGGGCGGCAAGGGAGTAGCGACTGCCGCCGGTGCCTTTGTGGCGCTCGCACCGAAGTGTCTGTTGCTTTCCCTTCTCTTGTTTGCGATCGTGTTCGCGCTGACGCGGTATGTTTCCTTGGGTAGCATTGTAGCGGCTGCGTCATTTCCCTTGGTTCGTTCTGTGGCTCAACCCGGCCGAGCGAAATACCGCTCCTATTCTGTTGGTAATTACGGCTTCGTCCGCGCTGGTGATTGCGCGGCACAAAGACAACATCCGGCGCCTGCTAACGGGCACCGAAAACCGTTTTCGTTGAAAGAGACCTGCTTGTGAGCGAGATCGCAGTCATCGGCGCGGGCGCGTGGGGTACCGCAATCGCCACGGTTTTGGGACGCAAACGGACCCACCACGTCCGCCTGTGGGCGCATGAGGCCGAGGTGCGTGAAAGCATTCGCGAGCGTCACGTCAACGATTTGTTCCTGCCGCAACAGCTCATTCCCGAGGCGGTCGAGTGCACCAACAGCCTGAAGAGGCGCTACAGGGAGCGGCGATCGTCGTCAGCGTCATGCCGTCGCACCACACTCGCCGCGTGTTTCAAGCCATGCTGCCGCACCTTCGGCCGGAGATGCTCTTCGTCAGCGCGACCAAAGGTATCGAAAACGATTCTCTGCTGCGCATGACTGAGGTGATTACACAGCTCGTTCGCGACTCTGGTGCCTTCACACCGCGTATCGGCGCGTTAAGTGGCCCTAGCTTCGCGAAGGAAGTCGCCAAGGGAGACCCTACGGCAATCACGATCGCCTCCGGCGACCAGGAACTCGCCGTGACGGTGCAGAGGGAATTCAGCGATCCCAACTTCCGCGTGTATACCAACGACGATGTTATTGGGGTGGAACTGGGCGGGGCCTTGAAAAATATCGTCGCCATCGCGGCAGGAGTTCTATTCGGCATGGACCTGGGATACAACACGGTCGCCGCGCTCATCACGCGGGGACTTGCTGAGATCACGAGGCTGGTCGTCGCCTGCGGCGGCAGAGCGGAGACCATGGCCGGACTGGCCGGACTCGGCGACCTGGTCCTCACCTGTACCGGCGGCCTGTCGCGAAACCGGAGCGTCGGCGTCGAACTGGGACGCGGGCGCAAGCTGGAGGACATCATCGCGGGGATGCACGGCATGGTCGCAGAAGGCGTGCTCACGACCAACGCTGCAGTCGGACTGGCCCATAAGGCCGGGGTGGAAATGCCGATTACCGAGCAAATGCACGCAATCCTTCAACAAGGAAAATCCGTGCAGGATGCAATTCGAGACTTGATGAGGCGCCCTACCACCAGCGAAATGGGACTCTACCGGAATTAGAGCGCGTTCAGAATGACTCAGCGAGCAGCGTTGGATGCCGATTTTGCGCAACGCCGCTGCCCGGAAACACATCTAAGATAAAGGCTTGTACCATTCCATACATGCATGTATGTACTAACTACAACATGGAACGACCTGAAAGCAATTCACCCAAGAAGACTGGCTCTCCCTTCGGTACAGGGCTGATCAGCCGTCATCATTCTCCTGACATGGTCGTCTGCGATGGGGCAGAATTCCAGTCAGGCGTTGTATTCCCTTCCCTCAGCCGAGCAGGTCATTAATCGTAACCAAGATCCCTTCGCGGGTTCGATTCCTCAGGGTAAGGCCACTGCTGAGACCATCGAGCTCACCATTGAAGACGCGTTGCGGCGCGGGCTGAAGTACAACCTCGGTCTGTACCTGGCTGACCGGGTCACGCAACAGTCGCGGGCCGCGCACCTTCGCGCTCTGAGCGACATGCTGCCCGTCGTCAACGGTTCGTTTGCAGAAGAAGAGCAGAAACTCAACCTGAAGGCGCTAGGATTTACCGGGGCGATCTTTCCAGGATTTCCCACTTCGATTGGCCCGTTCGGTATTACCGATCTGCGTGCAACCGGCGCGTGGAACGCGATCGATTTGCATACGATTGATAACGTCCGCGCCGCCAGCCAGAACGTGAAGGCCGCGCAGTTCACCTATCGCGACGCACGCGACACCGTGGTGCTTGCGGTAGGCGCGAATTACTTGCTTACCATCGCTAACGAATCGCGAGTGGAGGCCACGGAAGCGGAGTTGAAAACCGCGCAGGCGCTCTACCAGTTAGCGTCGGACCAGGAGACGGCGGGGCTTGCGCCTAACATCGATACCCTGCGCGCCCGCGTGCAGTTACAGGCACAGCAGGAGGCAGCTGATCGAAGCGCAGAACGACTTGGAAAAACAGCGCATTGCATTGGCTCGCGTGATTGGATTGCCCGTAGGACAGAAATTCCGCCTGGTGAATCGCGTTCCCTATCATCCCCTTCCCGAGATGGAGTTGCAAAGTGCCTACGCGCGGGCCCTGCAGACGCGTCCCGATTACCAGGCGGCGCTGGCGGCACTGCGCGCAGCTCAGTTAAGCCGCGAGGCGGCCTGGAAACAGCGGCTGCCATCCATTGGTTTCTCGGGCGAATATGGTGTGCTGGGAACCACTCCCGATTCCATGTCTCCCAACTGGGCGGCCGCGGCTACGCTGAGAATCCCTATATTTGAAGGCGGAAAAGTAGAAGCCGATGTGCAGCAGACCGACGCCGTGCTGAAGCAGCGCCAGGCCCAAGTCGACGATATGAGAGGGCGCATCGAACAGGATGTGCAAGATGCGATCCTCGACTTGAAGGCGGCAGCGCAACAAGTAGAGGTCGCGAAGATGGGGCTCGATCTGGCGCAGCAGGCGCTTGCCCAATCGCAAGATCGCTTCGCCGCAGGCGTTACCAACAACGTTGAGGTGATTCAGGCGCAGCAACAGTTGGCATCGGCGAATGACCGGTTCATAACCAGCTTGTATGCGCACAATATTGGTAAAGTCCTGCTGGCGCGCGCGATCGGCAACGCCGAACAGGCGGTGCAGCAATACCTGGCGGAGCCAGGCAGCACGGTGCCTCCAAACGGAACCGCCGGCCCGGGGACGGGCAACGCATCGGAAACGATGCCACCGCCGAGCACCGGGAATAGCAATCCTCCCGCCGCCACAGTTCCTCACAAATAATTACTGACAGGTGAAGAGATGAGTCCGAGCACGACTGACGAAAATGAGCTGGAACGGCCTGAAGTCTCCGCATCAACCCGAGGAAGAACACATTGATCCCGAGGCGAAGCGTTATGAGGAAGACCGTCGCGGCTTCTTCCAGAAGCATCCGGCAGCCAAACCGATTGTCTTTCTGGTCGCGATTGTGGTTGTGGTGCTGGTGGGTTGGTTCTGGTGGGAGAGCCGCCACTGGGAAAGCACCGATGATGCTGAGATTGACGGCCATATCTACCCTATCAGCGCACGCGTCGGCGGCCAGGTGGTCAAGGTGAACTATGACGACGGCCAAGTGGTGCACAAAGGCGATGTGCTGGTGCAGATCGATCCCACCGATTACCAAGTGGCATTGGCGCGTGCGCAGGCCGACTACCAGGACCAGCAAGCGCAGGCGGAAGCCGCTCAATTTGGAGTGCCTGTTTCCAGCGTTGGATCACTCAGCCAGATCCGTTCCGCCAGCGCCGACATGGACTCGGCGCAAGCCGGCGTGACCGCTGCCCAGAAACAGGTGGAAGCCGCACAGGCCCAGGTAGAGGAAGCGCAAGCGGATGCTCACAAGCTCAATACCGATGTTGAGCGATATCGCCAACTGCTGGGCAAGCGCGAGATCTCGCAGCAGCAGTTCGACCAAGCCACGGCGGCAGCCACCGCCGCCAATGCTACGGTCAGCGCGCGTCAGGCCGCATTGTTGGCCGCTCAGGCGCAAGTGAAACAAGCACAGTCCCGCATCGAACAAGCCACCGCCGAAGTGCGTAATGCGCAGGGCCACTCCGAACATGGTGGCCGCTACCCAGGCCAAGGCCAAGTCCGCCGACGCCCTGGCGCAACGGTCCAAAACCGCGCTGGATCAAGCGCAGTTGAATCTTTCGTACACCACCATCGTCGCTCCGGTTGATGGCGTGGTAGGCAAACGCTCCGTGCAAGTGGGAGAGAACGTGTCCAACGGGCAGGACCTGATGGCCATCGTCCCGCTTCGTGAGGTCTGGGTCACGGCCAACTTCAAGGAAACCCAACTCGCCCACATGAGACCAGGGCAACCCGCAAAGATCAAGGTTGACACTTATGGCGGTCGCAAATGGGATGGGCACGTTACCAGTATTGGAGGAGCTACGGGCGCGAAGTACAGCCTGTTACCTCCGGAGAACGCGACCGGCAACTACGTCAAGGTCGTGCAGCGCATTCCAGTACGAATCGATTTTGACGGCAGCGATAAGCCCGACTTCAACAAGGATGGTCTGCTGCGTCCTGGTATGTCGGTTGAGCCAGATGTCAAAGTGCGCTGAACACGACGACCCGATTTTCGAGGCAGCCTAAGGCGTATTGCGGAGCAAATTAACCAGGCGACATTACGTAAGTCTCGTGCTTTCCTTCATTTACTATGTACATCGCACTTGCTTGTGTTGGCTGCAGACCGTGAAGCTTCGCATACTTCAAGATGTGGGAGCGTTTGGACGGCTCCGCACAGGCCCGCCGCTCTACAATTTTTTCCTTAGCATTTTTGCCATTCGCTGTCATACTCTCAAGAGCAGCAGTTCAGCGCCAATCTTACGTCATGAACTTTAATGTCCTTCCGAGTTTAATTGCCCTTGCAATCCTGGTCGTGGTTTTCCGGGCCATCCTGCGCCAAGGTGCGGCCGAGCGGCTGCAGCTATGGTTGACAGCCTGGATTCTCGTACTTATACATTTCGTCGCCCAGTTTCTTGATGTAGGACACGGTCTTGGGGACAATGTGGCATCCGCCGTAAGCTTGGGAGCTCTGGAACTGGCGAGCATATCCTTCCTGATCTCGATGTCGCCAGGGGCGAACGACGAGCGCCGTCAGCTCCTACTCGGGGCCATCCTCGGTTTGCCCGCGCTCGCATACACCACCGCGGTGGTTTGGGGATTTGCGGCGCACAGCTTCTATTACGGCGTGGTGGCAGCGGCTTTCGTGGCTACTTCGTTGCTGGCCTGGAAATGGTATCGCGAGACATCTTCCTATCTGTCTGGCGTGCTGCTAGCGTGCGTCGTGTTCTCCGCCGTATTGGTGTGGGCGGTTGCGCGCAATCATGCTGACCTAGGTATTTACGCTATCCTGGCGGGCCTGAACTTCGTTGTTGCCTTTCTGTACTGGCGCCGTTTCCGGCGCGCCACGGCCGGCGTTCTGACTACGGTTTTCGGCTTCATCGCCTGGGGCTCGGTCTTTCCCATCGGATTGTTCCTGGAGCTTTACTCTCGATCCACGATCGTTGAATCCGAGGTCTGGAACATTCCCAAGTACTTCGTGGCCGTGGGCATGATTCTCACGTTGCTCGAAGACCAGATTTACAAGAACGAACATCTGGCCTATCACGACGCATTGACCGGGCTACCTAACCGGCGACTGCTCGAAGATCGACTGGAACAGGCCCTGGCTCATGCTGGCCGAACCGGTCACAAAGTGGCCGTGCTTTTGATTGACCTTGACCGCTTCAAGGAAGTGAACGACACCTTCGGTCACCGCATTGGAGATTTGGCCTTGCAGCAGGTGGTGCTGCGGTTGTCCAGCCGGATGCGCGCCTCCGATACGCTCGCTCGGTCGGGAGGCGATGAGTTTACCGTAGTCAGCGACGTCGCAGATGTACATGGCGCCGATATTTTGGTATCCGGACTCGAGTCGGCGCTGGCGGTTCCGTTGAAGGTGGAAGGACATTTGATTCAAACTGGCATGAGCATTGGCGTAGCCCTTTATCCTGATCAGGGCCACAATGCTGACGAATTACGTGCCACCGCGGACCAGGCCATGTACATGGCGAAACGCGGCGGCCGCACAACCGAAACTGAGAATATCATCGCCTTCCCGCAATCCCCAGCTTAGCTATAGCTAGACGCCACGCGACTCTGTCTTGCTGCTGGTGAGCATTTGCACCCCAACACTTATCTGTTGCCGCTCGGCAAACGGAAGAGTAAAGTTCCCAAGATCAGAGCAGCGTATCTGTCTTCCATGCGCAGAACACGCCGCGAAAAATTGAGATTCGGGTAGTGCGGACCTTCCGGGCCGCATCCAAGCTGTCCATGTAGTCACGAGTTCTGGCCACCAGGTTTCCCACTTCGGCCCCCAATTCCTCGTAAAATGAGGTCTGCGCTGTGATTCAAAAATTCGGTGTTCGCAGCGTCAGTTTAGGACATCCCTACATGGACAAGTTTGTCATTCGCGGCGGCAACCCGCTGTGGGGCACGGTGCGTATCAGTGGCGCCAAGAACGCCGCTCTCCCGGCCATGGCCGCCGCCCTCCTTACCGAAGAACCGGTCATCCTGGAAAATATTCCCCAGGTGCGCGATATCGAGACCGAGCGCAAGCTTCTGGCGGCGATGGGGGCCGACGTGGAACTTGGGTACGGTCGCGCCCAGCACCGCACCACCATCTGCTGCCGGGACCTGGTGAACCCGCAAGCTTCCTACGAACTGGTCAAGACCATGCGCGCGTCCACCCTGGTGCTGGGCCCACTGGTCGCCCGCATGAAACACGCGAGGGTGTCGCTGCCGGGAGGTTGCGCCATAGGCGCGCGCCCGATTGACCTTCACCTTAAAGGCCTGGAGAAATTAGGGGCGAAGATCTCGCAGGAACATGGCTACATCGAAGCCCGGTCCGAACGCCTGAAAGGCGCGCGCGTCGTCTTCGAAAAGATCACCGTAACGGGAACCGAAGACCTGATGATGGCAGCGGCGCTGGCCGACGGCGAAACCGTGTTGGAGAATTGCGCGCGCGAGCCGGAAGTGGGCGACCTGGCGACGCTCCTCAACAAGATGGGCGCGCAGATTACGGGCGCGGGGACGCACACCATCCGCGTGCAGGGTGTAGAGAGGCTGCATGGCGCGCGTCATCGCATTATTCCCGATCGAATCGAAGCCGGCACCTTCATCGTCGCGGGCGCACTCACCGGAGGCGATTTGCTGGTCTCGGCTTGCGATCCTTCTCATCTGGGGGCGCTGCTCCAAAAGCTGGAAGAGTGCGGCGTGCAGTTGCAGACCAATCCCGACTCCGTCCGCGTCACGAGCAGCGGCCCGTTGAAGGCTGCGGACCTAGCCACCGAAGAATATCCCGGCTTTCCCACCGATATGCAGGCGCAGTTCATGGCCCTTGCAACCCAGGCCGAGGGCACTAGCGTCGTCACCGAAAATATTTTCGAGAACCGCTTCATGCACGCCCAGGAACTGGTGCGCATGGGAGCCAACATCAGGATCGAAGGAACTCGCGCTGTGGTCCGAGGTAAGACGCCGCTCAGCGGCGCCGCCGTCCAGGCCAGCGATCTGCGGGCTTCGGCATCGCTGGTATTGGCCGCCCTCGTCGCCGAAGGCGAGACCATCATTGATCGCGTGTACCACATTGACCGAGGCTACGAGCGAATCGAGGAGAAGCTGCGAGGGGCTGGCGCCCAGATCCGCCGCCTCGGCGAATTCCTTCCCAAGCGCGTAGCGGCACCTCTAGCGGCGGGATGAGATCGGCGAGCTACCTTTCCAAGAGCCGCTCCAGATCGGCAAAGAAGCTGGGGTAGGAAATTGCGACGCATTCCGCATTGCGGATAAGGGTCTCTCCCTGCGCCCGAAGCGCGGCGACAGCGAAGGCCATCGCGATGCGATGATCACCGAGCGACTCGATTTCCGCGCCGTGTAGCCGCTGACCACCGGGAATGCGCCATCCGTCCTCGGTTTGCTCGACCTGCGCACCCATCGCTCGCAGGTTTTGAGTGACCGCGCTCAGGCGATCGGACTCCTTCACACGCAACTCACCGGCGTCCCGGACCTCCAAACCCGCCATGTAGGGAGCGATGGCCGCCAGCACTGGCAATTCGTCGATCAGCAGTGCAGTTTGTGCTCCGGCTATCGTGACTGGCTTGGCTGCGCCGGGAACCAGCGTAATGGTGCCCAAGAGCTCTCCATGCTGCTCCTCGACGCGCACCATCGAGATGCGACTACCCATGGCGGTCAACACGTCGAGCAAAGCAGAGCGAGTGGGATTCAGAGACACGCCGTCGATCACCAGGTTGGACTCAGGGAAGATGGCGGCGGCACACAGGAAGAAAGCAGAGGAAGAGCTGTCGCCGGGAACGTAAGCTTCCAGCGAATGCAGCGCCTGGCCGCCCTCGATCGTCACCGTATTCCGCACCCGGTCAACTCTTGCCCCGAAGGCGCGCAGAGCGAGCTCACCGTGATCGCGCGTGCGCATCGGCTCCGTTATCGTCGTATGGCCCTCAGCGAGCAGTCCGGCGAACAGCAACGAAGTCTTGACCTGCGCGCTGGCGACCGGCACCAGATACTCGATACCGTGCAACCGGGCGCCGGTGATGCGCAGCGGCGCACAGCCGCCTTCCGTCGAGTGAATCTGGGCACCCATCCTGGTTAGGGGATCTATGATGCGCCGCATGGGACGGCGCGAGAGTGATTCGTCTCCGATCAGTTCTGTGCTGAACGATTGGCCCGCGAGGATACCCGACAACATCCGTATGGTCGAGCCGGAATTGCCGCAATCGAGCGGGGCATCTGGGCTTCGCAATTGCGGACCGAGTCCTTCAATCACCACCGCTCCCTCCTCGTCTCGCTCGACGTGGCATCCCAGCGCGCGAACGCATCCGAGGGTGCTGGCGCAATCGGCGCCGGACGAGAAATTCTGGAACCGCGAGCGTCCAGCGGCCAAAGAGGCCAGCATGGCATAGCGGTGAGAGATCGACTTGTCGCCTGGGACTCCTACACTTCCCAGGATATTGCGCGCGGGATGTACGGTGACCGATGTGTTTTCGCGCATTGCTTGTGTTGAAGCTTAGATCAGTCTAGTAAACCTAACTCCGTCATCCTGAGCGGAGCGCCCGCAAAGAATTTCCGACCCGCTGCTCTTGCGGGGCGGCGGGCGCGTAGTCGAAGGATCTGCTTGGTCCCGGCAGCGCCTACCGCCGCGTGCTCGCCTCCGCCTTGGCTTCCAGTAGGGCCTCCGGTGACACCTCGCGGATACGCACGCCACACACAAACCTCGATGTGGCGGGACCGCGACCCCAGCGGTTTACGTCCCAGTGCGCGCGAACGAACTTCGCGTTCGGCGTGGCCGTCAAATCCACCAGCAGCGGATACTCGCCGGCGTAGAACTTCTGGGGTAATGTCGCCACGGGTTTCGCTTCCCAAGTCGTGCCGTCGGCAGAGGTGAACAAGGTGATCTCGATTGACTCCTGCTCCACCACCTCGTTGACGGAAAGGGTCAAGAGAAAAACACGATTTGACGCGGTGCTCACGTCCAGCGCTTCACTATCACCGTTAACGGTGACGACGGTCTTTTCAGGTAGAAGAAAGTTATCCAGCATGGCGAACTTATTTTACCGAACGACCGAATTGCGTGAAGGTGACGACGGTCACAAGGGCGAAGCGGACGGAACAATTAGCCCGTCTAAGCAGACCGGGGCAGAGCTACCGTTAGGCTGGCATCAAGATCGCGCCACACCACGGCGCTTGAGCAGTTTTTCTTTCCGCGGCGAACGCGGCGCTGAAGCTGGATTATTCACGACGATCTGGCGCTTTGAAAGGGCACGGCTTCAGCCGTGCCGTACGCCAGTTCCTGATGATGGCTTTAGCCACTGAGGGACCTCGGTGTCGCGACCAAGCGTGAATTCCCTCAGGGGCTGAAACCCAACTCTACTGCCTACGTAGGGCACGGCTGAAGCCGTGCTCCTTCAAAACTCGCTGCTTCAGTTGCTGAAACAGATGAATAACTCAGATGAAGCACCGCTCCACCCGCAATCGCCGGGCCCGACCAATGCTGAAAATGGTCTTAGCGCCCCAGCAGTCCGTCGAAAAAATTCCGTAACACAGCCCCGAACTCCGGCGGCTTCTCCAGGGCGGCATAGTGGCCCGCCTGAGCGATGACCTGCAACCGGCTGCCGGAGATGTGCTGCCGCATCAACTCGAATTCGCTAAGGGGGATGATGTCTTCATTGCCCGCGATGATCAGCGTTGGCACGTTGATGGTGGACAGTGTTGCCACCGAATCGGGACGCTCGGCCATCCCGCGTTGCACGGAGGCGATGTCTTCAGCAGACATGCTCTGCATCATCCTGCGCGCAACACTCACAATGTCGGGACGGTTCGTGCGTGTAGCCTCTGACAGCAGCTTCGCCAGCATTTCTTCGATAAACGTGCCAGTTCCCTCTCGTAACACTGTCTCCGCAAGTTGCAGCCGGTTCGCTTTGCCCTCGGAGGTCTCGGCTCCGGGACGCGTATTCGCCAGCACGAGCGCTTCGACGTGGTCGCGGTATCGGCGCCAGAACTCGAAAAGGAGATAGCCACCGATGGAGACCCCGACAAAGAAGGCCTTTCTGACTCCTTCTTCGCGACACAGCCAGGCCAAATCGTCGGCAAGCTTCTGCATGGTGGCCGGACCTTCGCCAAGTTCGGATTCACCATGCGCCCGCAGGTCGGGGAGGATTAGCCGGTACCGAGTACTGAGTTGTGGTTTGAGCGAGTCCCAGAAGCGGCGGTTCAGCGGGAACGGGTGCAGTAAGACGACGTCGGGGCCGTTGCCCGCGATTTCATAGAAGAGCTGCGCATCGCCGCTGCGGAAGGTGGGCATGGGAAGAAGTCTAGCAGTCAGCCTTCAGCTGATACACAACCGCTGTCATCCTGAGCGAGGAGCGCAGGGACGAGTCGAAGAACCCCTATAAGTAGCAACGACTCTTCCCACCCACATTCCTCTCACGACCCCTGGTATGGTTGGACGTTCGTCGGGGGCGGAGTTACCGGTATGTATTCCGGTTCCTCCGGCATCACGATCCAGGCAATGATGTAGGCCAGTATGCCGCCACCACCGAACAGGGCAACGATCAGCCAAACCACGCGGACCACGGTCACATCAAGGTCGAAGTACTGGGCAAAACCAGCGCACACGCCGGCGATCTTGCGATCAACGCGCGAACGCATGAGCTTGCTACGACCTGCCACGGCAGCGATGCGGCGTCCGCAGTAAGCGCAGACATTGGCATCGTCCTGAATTACTTTCCCGCAATAGTTGCAGTACATACAGCCTCCCTACAGATAATACGAATAGCATAGAAAGAAGTTCCCGCGTCCGCAAAGCCAATCTTTTAATGGGCTTTCAGGGGCTCTTGTAGGCCTGCTTCATATAATGGCGGGCCAGGTCCGCAGCACCCGAGTTGGAATCCTCGGCGATCACCGTCCGGTATTTTTCCAGAGCGGTGTCGCGCTTCTGGAGCACGTCATACATTTCGCCGGCATAAAGGGTCGCCTTCAGGCGCAGGTCGGGGTCGTTACCGTGGCTCGAGGCCAGATCGTAAGCCTCAGCCGCTTCCTGGTACTGGCGCTGCCCGCGCAGTGCTTCGCCTAAGCCATACGCCGGCAGCTCGATACGGCAACCGGTATAGGCATTATTGCGACAGCCCGCAAGGACCTTGCGGTAGGCCGCAATCGCTTCCTGACCGTGCCCCGCGGCATTCATCAGGTGAGCGTACTCGGAGGCCACCATAAAGTTGCGGGGAAATTCATTCTGCATCCCGTTGACGACCTTCAAGGCCTCGTCATACTTCTGTTCCCGGCGGAGAAACAGGGCGAGCACGATCTTGCCGTCGTCGGCAACTTCGGCATGGCCACCGGCTACCACTTCTCGCAAATAGTCCAGTCCTTTTTGCTTGTTCCCGCTGATGCCGACCACGGATGCGGCCACCTTGGCCGGCCAACTCAGACTGCCAATGATGTAAAGGTCCGTCCCCAGCAGAAGCTTGGCATCCACGTATTTGGGATCTAATTCCAATGCCCGCTCGTGATCGCGGCGTGCACTGACGGCGCTCCGCAGGGCAGCGAACCACGCTTTTTCGCCCATGCCCATATAAGTGGCGCGAAGCCCTCGCGTAATACCCCGCGCATATAAGGCGTCAACGTTGTTGGGGTCCTTGTCGAGCTCAGCTTGCGACAGGGCCAGTGCCTGATCGCTCAACTGTTTCACCCGATCCTGCACCTTGGGATCGAGCGGCTCCGGACGCTTCTTGGTAAGAAAGCTGTCGGCGGCATAAGCCTCAGTGTCGAGTGCCCCAATGCGATATAACTCCTTGAAAATCACGCCCGACAGAACGTGATTGACCGCGAATGGGTCATCGGGATGGGCTTGCTGGGTGGCCTCGAACTCACGGATCGACTTGTCGTATTCCAGGTTGTAGAAGTAGTCGAAACCTTTGCGGGTGGCCGGGTCGTTGTCCGAGCGCGTGGGGACCGGAGCTGCGGCAGCTTGCGACAGGCTGCTGCCAGCAACGGTAATATACCCCAGGACTAGGAACCAAAAATACAGTCGATAAGGTTTCATCAATGGTGCTTACTGAGAAGTTTACCCGATATGCCGACTCCTCAAAAGCGCCTACAAACGGTTTAAGGAATTTCTGGTTGCGCCACATGACAAATCCAAGCCCCCTCAGGAACTGTATAGGAAGCCGAAGCCGCTGCCGCATTGGGCATCCCGATCGTCCGCCTTCACCAAATTCTGGATCAGCACATCTTCACCAACGGGAGCATCCGTCCGGAGTCGATCGAATTCACTTCGAACGACTTGCTGCTGCTGAACTTCTGGAACAAGAAAGAAAACCTGCCGCCCCCTGCACGGCGAGTCCTGCGCATGCCCAAGCGTAGGTAATCAGTGCTATTGCCGCCGCCCCGCGGAGGCAATTCTTTCCTCAGTAGGGGTAATTCTTTCGTAAGGCACAGCCGTCTTAACTAGCCGCCGCTCGTCTGTAAGTTCTGAAGCTACTTCCATTTATGCCCAGTTTTAACTTTGGTTGGCCGCTTGCGAAGCAAGATTGCAGGAGACCCATCCCAATGCCACAGACGGCGCGAAGCAAGAGTGAGGAATACTGGCGCCCTGCCGACCCGGCAACCGCGCGCATCGCACGGCCAATTCTGGCCGAGGGTCTCTGCCCTGACTGTGGCGTTCAGTACTCAAGCGGAGCACGTTTTTGTCACATGTGCGGCAGTGAGCGCAATCGCCGCCCGGTCATAGCCCCCAGACCTATGAGCTTCGCGGACTATTTCGATGTGGCCATGATTCGCCAGCGCTTCAATCTCTCCGTGCCAAGCCTGGTCTTTTTCATCCTGGGCGTCGTCTGCATGGTCATTGCAGCCGGCACCGGCATCCTTTACAAGGCGACTACCCTAGTTGAATGGCAGGCAATGCAGTTATGGCGGGTCGAATGCCTTCTGGGAGCGGCCGCAGCCCTGCTGGCGGGGATTCTGCTAAAGGACTAGCATTCAGCATTCAGCATTCAGCATTCGGCATTCAGCGTCTGCATTCAGTCCAGCCATCAACCAAGGAGATAACAAGGGGACCTCGGCAGAAGCCAAAACTCCGTGTCCTCCGTGCCGGAGTCTACCCTGAGCGCAGCCGAAGGATGGTGAATCACTTTCGACGGACTGCAGCGCGAGCGTCCTTTCTGGCTCGTGGGAACCGAGGGGCCCTACAGCGGCAGCAGTCTCATCGCGTTAAGCTCCCCTCAGAAATTCACCACTTTAATGCGGATTGACAAGACCTCCGCGTGACCCCACAATCCCCACACACCACGCCGCCGGAGTAGCCCTTGTTCGCTCTTCGCCTTTCGCTATTCGCCAAAGACCGACCGCGGACTACGGGTAAACCGCATGTACGAATTGCAAGGCGAAGGCCGAGGGAAAATATGGATTGCGAGCAATGAAGGGCGATAAGAAATAGAGGCTTTCGTGCTATCGGTGCCTCTCCGCGCAATCTGCGGCCGATTTCTAGCGAAAAGCGAAAGGCGAGGAGCGAATAGCCAAGTTCACACCCCGTGATTGATCGGCCCGCGGCCTCGTCCCAGCGGGTACGCGGCGGCGATCGCCTTCCGAACGTATTCCTTCGCCGCCCGGACGGCCTGGGGCAGCGACTTTCCCTGCGCCAACTGGCACGCCAAAGCCGTGGCGAACGCGCATCCCGTGCCGTGAGTCGAGCCAGAATCCATGTGCTCTCCGGGGAAGACTTCTTCCCTGACTGCCCCGCCCTCTTCGTAAAGGAGGTAGTCATTGGCTTGGGTCAGATGTCCGCCGGTGACCACCACTGCCCGGCTGCCGAGTTCTCGAAGTTGCGACGCCATCGTCCGGAGACGCAGAAGCACCTCCTCCCACGGGGCTCCGGCAGCAACTGGCTCAACCCCAGCCAGCGTCGCCGCCTCATCAACATTCGGAGTAATGGCATCGCACAGCGGCAGCAGCCGTTTGGCGAGGACCTCCTGCCCGGGTTCGTCCAGCAAAATGGCGCCGGACGATGACCGGATGACCGGATCAAGGACGACGTTCGGCGGTTTCCTCTCCGCCAGGAAGTCGGCGACTGCGGCCGCGACCTCCCCGGATCCCAGCATGCCCACTCGGACCGCCGCAATCTCCAGATCGTCGGCCAGGGTCGCGAGCGTTCGGGCGACTAGGTCGCGATCGAGGGGCTGGACGCCGAACACCCCCTGGGTGGATTGGACGGTCAGAGCCGTAATGCAGGTAATTGCGTAGCAGTTTTGGGCAGCCGCTGTTTTTATATCTGCTGTGATTCCGGCTCCCGAACTGGGATCGTAACCCGCAATGCTTAAGATGACTGGCGGGTGGCTCATCGGTTGACTGTATCGCAATCTTCGCCTGGAGGTAACCAAGGCTCGAAGGTCAGGAATCGATCACGGGATCTTTCTGCGGCTCGAGAGCGGCAAAGATATGCTTTCGAGTAAGGCTGTAGCTAATTGTAAATAATAGGCTTAGTGAGATATCCTAGCCTTCCGACCTTGTCCGCATCCCCCATCTCAATTACAAGCGCCCACCGTCAACATGCGTTCTACCGGGCAGGTTAAGCCTGTTCACACCCGGTTTTCGTCGTAATTTAGGTGTTGGTTTCGGCCAGTGGGCCCTAGCACGAACCCCGGCGAAAGGCAAGGACAACAGTCACACTCCAGTCACACTCCCACCTTAGGTGGGTTGACTCTTACTCCTTGGGGTGGATAGACTCAAAGGACTGTCAGGAGGAACCAACTTAACGATGAGAGGTGTTTAATGTTACGAGTACTTAGCCAGGTCGCGGTGACCATGGTTTTCGCCACCGCACTCGGCGCGGCACCCGGTAATAGCACACCGGATTCGAAGCAGGAAAGGGCCCCAGGACAGATTCAGGACACGGATACAGTGAAGCCCGCTAAGACCCGCAAGTTTCAGGTTGGAAGGGCTTCCTGGTACGGCCGCATCTTTCAGCATAAGCAGACTGCCAGCGGCGAGCCGTATGATATGTATCAATTCACAGCGGCGCATAGAACCCTGCCGCTGGGTTCCTGGATCAAGGTTACAAATCTGAAAAATGACCGCTCAGTCGTCGTCCGCGTCAATGATCGCGGACCCGTACGGAAGAGCCGGATCATTGACCTGTCCTATAGCGCGGCTAAAATGCTCGGCATGGGCCACGATGGCGTGGATCCCGTCCGGCTGGACGTTGTCCAGAACCCGGTCATAGCCGAGAATGAAGGCCCGCAGTAATCCTGTCCTAATGCGGTAAACTTGAGCCGATGAAAGACAAAGACCGGCTCATAGTGGCGCTCGATGTCCCGGGCGCCACGCAAGCCCGCCAAATCGTCCAAACTATTGGCGACGCCGCAACCACCTTCAAAATAGGGACACAACTCTTCACGGCCGAGGGGCCCCAGATCGTTCGCGATCTGGTCGCCTCCGGCCGGGAGGTGTTTCTCGACCTGAAATATCACGACATCCCCAACACCGTAGCCGCAGCGGTCAGGTCGGCGGCGGAGTTGGGAGTAAGCATGCTGACCGTCCACGCCTCCGGCGGTAGCAAGATGCTGAAAGCCGCTGTCGAAGCCGCCAGCCAGTCACCTGCGAAGCCCATGGTGCTCGCGGTAACTGTGCTGACCAGCCTGTCGGATGCTGATCTGCAGGAGATAGGGGTCACCGGCAATGTGTTGAGCCAAGTCCTCCGCTTGGGAGCGCTAGCTCGCGCGGCGGGTTGCGGAGGATTAGTCGCCTCTGCCCACGAAGCTCGCGAACTGCGCAAGGCGCTGGGCGAAGGATTTGCAATTGTTACCCCCGGAGTCCGGCCATCCGGAGCAGCCGCTGGAGATCAGGCTCGCGTGGTTACGCCCAAGGACGCAATTGCCGCTGGAGCCACCTACCTGGTAGTTGGCCGGCCAATCCTGGACGCGCCCGACCCGGCAAAGGCTGCACGGCAGATCGCGGATGAAATCGGAGAAGCGTGCCGGCAAGAAGCCGTTCGGTAGCTTGACAGAGCCGAAATGCAAGCTACAAGCAACACTTCGGATTGCATACAGACGTGATTGGATAGCCTCGTTCCCTCGTCAGCGAGACGCTCGCCAGTCTAGCTAGCAAGGGCTGGCGCTTCTTGCTCTTTGTTGCAAACGCCGCATGTTTGCGCCGGAGTAACGATGGTCCGCAAAAAACCTACTCTCGGGTGCCTGCTACTTCACACATAGGCATGCGCCATGATCGGCCGTTACTTGGTATCGGGCCAATTGACGAATCAGCGGGGCCTTGCCAAAATTACGCACCGCTTTTTCACGAACGTCCGCCGGCCCCGGATCTCAGGGACGGCAGCGGATATTCGGAGGAGTCCATGAACCACTTCAGTGCCGCCGCTCCCGCTTCGGAGACCTCCTTACCAGATTCGGCCTCTGCCGAGGCCATTCAGTACGGACCTATCTACTCGGCCTATCCGAGAATGGAGATTGGCTTCGCCCTAATCGCCGTCTGCTGGTCCATGCAAGTAGCAGCATACGGCAGAGGTCAGGGAAGATCCTTGCTCGAGGTGACCGGGGCACTGGCTGGCGTAGGGGGTTATTCTTACTGGCTGTTCTGCGTCTATCGCATCCACAAGATTCTCGCCGAGTACACCCAGGGCAAGTATCCGATCGCAGCTTGGAAGTCGGTCGCGTTCCATTTCATTCCTTTGTTTTCCGTGTATTGGATCTTCAAGTGGCCTGGCACGCTGGCGAACTTCGTGAACAGCCGGCCTTCGGCTGATGGAACTGGCAGGCGGATGCGCCGATGGCTCCCTGCGGTTGCACTGTTTATTGCTTCGTTGATGACACCGCTGTTTGGCTTGAAAGCCGGCGTCGGCTTTCAGCTCTTGCTGGTGTTTGCCGGAGGGCTGTACATGACACGCAACCTGAAGCGAGTGGTCCCGTGTCCTGAGCCAATCAGCCTGCGGCAGCTCGAGCAATTGAAGGTATCAGCCTCCGTGGGGATTGGCGCCGCCTTCAGCTTGATTTTGTTCGACGGACTCCTTGAGTTCTTCTCTCCATCCTATTGGACTCCGGAGGGGAAGGCACATGAACTAGTCACGATCGGGTTGGTCTCTGCGGGCGTAACTGTCTTTATGGAGCCGCTGTTTGAGAAGTTGCGGCTTCAACTCGGCATTGCGCATGATCATCCCTTCCTGGAGCCCAAGAGATCGTTATGGTTGCGGCTGACCGTATTCGTAACCCTCTACTTGGCGAGCTTACTGC
This sequence comes from uncultured Acidobacteriaceae bacterium, assembly GCA_963794545.1. Taxonomy (GTDB): domain Bacteria; phylum Acidobacteriota; class Terriglobia; order Terriglobales; family Acidobacteriaceae; genus Bog-257. The sequence continues at coordinate 256,876 of CAWCEH010000002.1, read as the reverse complement.
ACAGCATCGCGGAAACCGCGACTAACAAATTGATTGAACAATTGACCGCCGTCGATCCCTGGGAAGGGGAGAGGAAGATAGTGGCTTTGGCGTCGGCATTATTGATTTCGGGGGTCATTACGGGTTTCTGGATCGGCGCCGCTAACCTTCGTCGGCCGGGGGCAGCGCGCAGCGGGGCTCTCACTGGTGCGGCATCGGGGGTAGTAGTTTCCCTCATGGTATTGTCATCTTTGACCTCCGCTCGAACTGGAGCAATTTCTCCGGCCCGTGGCTTGGAATATCATTTTGCATTTCCGGGCATGCCGCCCGTTGTGGCGCACTACATCGGAAGCGAAGATTTCTCAATCACGGTGCTGGTCTTCTTGTCCATTCCTTGGATGTTGATGGGCTTCGCGGGAGGCGCGGTCATTGACAAAAGGTGGGCACGTGGCAGCGCCGGCAACCTGGCCTTCAACATCGTCGGTGCCGCGATTGTCGCGGGCTTGTCGGGGCATTTCGTCCGTCCGGGCTGGATTCCAGCTTTTTCGTACTTGCCTGCGGCAACAGGCTGGACGCTGGCCCTAATCGCCTGCTCTTCCTCGAGGATTTTGGGTCTTGAGGAAGCGAGGGTCCACTCAGATCATTAGCACGCTACCCTCGCAAATGCAGCAGGTGCTGCTCCCTGATGGCCGTACGCGATTCTGCACATTTCATGTGCTCGACCTGCGAGTCCGCTAATCGATTACCCATTCTCCCATCCTCCAAATGTTTAGGTGGGGCCACGCACCTTGGACCGGTTATGGTGTGATTTCGTAAACCACGCCGCCGCCGTGGGCCCCGCCATTGGAGGTCGTGCCATAGAGATTGCCCGCGCTGTCGAATGCGAGATTGCCCGACGGTGTGTAGCCATCACTACACGGAGGATACCCCCCAGCACAGAAATCGTGGACGGCTGTGTACGTCCAGCCGCCGGCGCTGGGAGTTAATTTAAACAACGCGCCGAAGCCATAGGCACCGCCGGAGCTTGCCGTGCCGTAAAGATTACCGGATGAGTCCATGATCAGGGCGCCTTCGGGCCCCTGACCAGTCCCTGACGCACCTAGGGCGTATAACAGGCTGAAATCCCAAGTGCCTGCCGTCAACCCGAACACTGTGCCGCCCGAATGCCCGCCTGCACAGCACGTGGTGCCGTAGAGGTTCCCTGCTGGATCCTGGATGAGGCTAGAGAACGGAAAGGCTCCGTCGCTGCCTCCCTGGAAGCTATAGAGAAGCCGTTCCGTCCAGCCCACGCCGGAGTGTATCAACTCATACACTGAACCCTGGCGGTGCGCACCGCCGGTCGCGGTTGTGCCGTAGAGGTTTCCGGTCTGATTGAGGATCACCCCCGCCCACGGCTCGTCTCCATCGCCGGATTGACCAAAGACGTGCAGAATGCTCTCCGTCCAATTGCCGCCGGAGTTGGTCAGCTCATAAACCGTGCCGCAGTCCTCAAAACATTGACTGCCGCCCCCAACGTAGGTGGTGCCATAAAGATTTCCCGCCTGATCAAAGACGAGATCAGCAGCTTCGGGCATAGCTCCATCGCTGCCTCCTTGGAAGCGGTAGAGTACGGTTTCCGACCAGCCGGCCAAAACACGGCTTGAGATGTGTTGCGGCGGGTGAAGATTGAAGACGGTCCCGCAGCCCAAGCCCATACATCCCGATCCTCCCCCTTGGGTGGTCGTACCGAAGAGGGTGCCGTTGGGGCCAATGATCAAGCGCGCGCTGGGATTGCCTCCGTCCGAGCCTCCCATGAAGCTGTAAATCGGAGTGAACAGCCAGTTGGAGTCGTGGCGGACTAGCTTGAACGCTATTCCGCATCCCAGGTAACAACTGGTTCCAAGGCCGCCATATTGGGTTGTGCCGTAAAGATCGCCGGTGTGATCGACACTGACGCCGCTGGTGGGATAAAAGCCGCTTTGTACACCCTGGAAGCTGTAAACGACGCTAAAGGTTTGCGCGTGCGCGAGGCGCGGCACAGCCACTGCGACGGCGAGAATCAAGCCCAGAGCCAGTCTCGTTCGCAGCAAGCGGTTAATGAATGGGAGTGAAGATTGGTGCGCGGACGTTGTCATCTGGGCCCTCCTCGTAAAACGTGCCTGCTGACAAGCTCGATCAACGGTCGGTACTGTACCACGAAAATGTTGCTGGCCTCCACCGCGCGAACGGCGAGCCAATCTGAACCTACTTGCGGATCGATGCTGAGAGCTGATGGAGCTGACAATCGCTTTCATTGGCAATTGGGCATCACCCCGTGAATTCGTCCAATCTGAGCATTCGAGATTCATAAGCTCAAACGAAAATCCCCATCCAAGCAAAACCAGCTTGGATGGGGCACCCTCATCTCGATTGCCTTGCCACCGCCTCTCTCGTCAACGCAATCCTTGACGAGGGCCATTGAGAGAACGTCAACAGGTCAGACCAACTCCCCTCGCTTACGGCGTCCGCATAAATCCGTGCACCGCGCCCGCGGAGTCTGTATAGAGACCTACGATGACACCGCCAGGGTTTATCCCTGTTGCCTCAGTGAAGCTGGCTCCGGGATAGTCGAACGACGTGTAAGCGCCGTTAAACAGAAAACCGTGTCCGCTGCCTGAAGCATCGGTGTAAATCCCCACGATGTTGCCCTCGGCGTTAGCCCCTCCAGCAAACGTAAACGAACTGCCCGGATAGTTAATCGTGGCATACGTCCCATGGAACAGCATGTACCCTTGGCACTGTGTGGAACATGTGGTTCCACTGACGTTTGTGTAAGCACCAACGACTGCACCAGATGGGATCACGACGCTGGTAGTACTGCCGGTTGCGCCGGGTGGATCGAAGGTCGCCGAGAAGGCGCCTTTCTTGGATACTAGAAAACTATGTGTAACGTTGGTAGCGCCAAAGGAGCCGCAGGCGGGGTCGGAACAGGTGGCTCCTGACATTTCACCCGAGGGGTTAATGCTACTGAGAGTGGTACCAGCCGCGCCCGGGTAGTCAACGGTTGTGTAGGTCCTCCCACTCAGAATGAAACCATGGCTCACGCCACCTGAGTCGACGTAGGCGCCCACAATATCTCCCCGCGGATTGATAAAGTTGGCAGTCGTAAAGGTGGAACCCGGAGGGTCGAACGGCGTGAATACTCCCGCCCTTACCGTAAAACCGTGAAGGGCGCCGCCAGCCGTGAGGGTGTAACCGCCGACGCTCGTGCCCTGCGGATTGGGGCCGCCAATCAGTTCGGTGAGTACTGCGCCGGGATAGTTGACGGCGGTATAGGTCTGTGCCCACGCGATTGACGATGCTGCAAGAGCAGCACCGATCGTGCAAATTGCTAAGAACCGAAACACCTTAATCATGGAATTCTCCTTCTGATTTTCGATCGAAGTGGCGGACGAAAATGCTGGTGAATGTCGGCTCCCCGGCTCCCGCAGAGCCGTGAGAGATTGCGTTCAGTGTTTGGTTAGGTTGAAATCTTGTTTTGACCTTGAGTGACGGAGAGTATCGCTACGACAGTTTCGCCGTGCTCGCGATACCGTTGACGTTTTTCGCAATGTCCTCCGTTGGGCTTTCAGCCGGCGGGAGAATTCATCCGTGTGAGGGCCGGACCGTCACAAAAAGGCAGGGAAGGCTGATTTTGGGACACGATCCCGAAGAATTTCCCCCACACTCACGCGACTTCTCTGCAGTGTTTAAGCAATGCGGCTGCCATAAATTCCGGCAGATTAGGGAATGGACAGAGCTCTTTCTTAGTAACCAGATACAGTAGTGTGTGTGAGGAACTGCGCACGAGACATACTGGTTTTTAGAGATTTGTGGCGTTGCCTCTACCAATTAATGTAGCTGACGTTTCACCACCCAGCCCTGTTTAGCTAAATCGAGCGAATGTAGTGAGAGGCGACTGGCCGCCGCTGGCGTTCCGAGAGTGATCCGCCCAAGCCTGGTGGGTAGTTCCGCAGCGCACTCTCACCGGGCAACCTCGGAGCCCGCCCTAACCCGAGAGGCAGCTACAGCTTCCGGAGCGTTCTGCCCAACCTCCAACACCATCGTGCGTGACTGCATGGCCCCATCGGGCAAATAGAGCGAAGGGCGCCAGAAACTTCATCCCATTCTGTCGGACTCCGCTATAATTCCACACCACAGTTAAAACCCACGGAGGATGAGCGATGAAGAAACTGCTTTTTGTAGGATTGGCGATGCTGGTACTGATGCCGGTGGTGGCTTCGGCGCAGAGCGCCTTCGACGGAACCTGGAAGATCGAGCTGAACAAAGCCGACTTTTCCAAGAAGCCTGACGTTTACCTGCTACAGAATGGCACATGGCGATGCGAAACGTGTGTCCCACCGGTGGAGGTCAAAGCCGATGGCCAGGACCACGCAGTCACCGGACATCCGTATTTCGACAGCATTGCCATTAAGGTTGTGAACGACCACGAGATCGAAGAAACCGACAAGAAGAACGGAAAGACCGTCTCTACTTCAACCATGACAGTTTCTTCGGATGGCAACACTCTTATGTTCACCTTCAACGATAGCAGTAACACCAATGGTGCTCCCGTCACCGGTAAGGGCGAAGAGACCCGGGTCGGCAAGGCCCCTGCTGGAGCCAACGCGGTATCCGGCCATTGGCGGATGAACAAGATGGAGAACGTGTCCGACAACGGGTTGATGTGGACCTACAAAGTCAGCGGCGACGAGTTGACCATGACCGCTCCGACGGGTCAGTCGTACACGGCGAAACTGAATGGCCCGGAGGCGCCAATGAAAGGCGATCCGGGGACTACCAGCGTTTCGGTAAAGATGATGGGCAAGGATACGCTGGAGGAGACCGACTATCGCGACGGCAAAGCCATCAGTGTCGCAAAGATGGTGGTCACTCCCGATGGCAAGACGATGAAGCTCATGGTTGACGACAAACTGCGCGGAGCCAAGAGCGAATTTACTGCGATGAAGCAGTAGTGCGGTTCCTTCGCGCCCCACCCTCTGCCGTCTAGAGGGTGGGGCGGGTTCCCCGCCTATCGTTTCTGGCGCGAAAGACAGGACGACGAACCAAGTCTGGCGTAGCTTACTCTAAGGATTATCGTTTTCCCTGTGCATCAGCGACCGCCGCTGTCATTGCGTGAATACAGTCATGAAGCCTTTCAGGGCCGCGCTACCTCCACTCCCCGGAGCCACGTCAACCGGGGTGGATACCCGTACTGCCGTTAACGGGCTCTTGAACTGCCCTTGGTCAACTGGATGATTCGACGCGGCCTTGCTCAGGACCACCTTGAGGTTGAGGCCTTCCGAGCCACAGCTATCCAAACTGTGCTGTATGGGGCACAATTTGGCCACAACTCTAGCTTGTCCCGTGCCGGTGATTTCGCCTGATTGCATCTGCAGGCTGGCGCCATGAATCGGCTTTCCGTTGGGCTGGACTTCGATGGTGTAGGTCACGAATGACTCTTTCGGCGCGGGAGCGGTCCATTTCCCCTCAAACAATATCCCTGCGTCCTCACTGTCGGGCACGGTGCCGGGAGTAACCGATATTGAGCTGCTTGGCAGACCATTGGGTCCACGGTGGTAAGAAAAGTTGGAGAACTTCTTGTCGCCAATCAGGCGGCCGCCTGTGCCAAGCATCTCGTAGTCTGAAAGTGTGCCCGGAGCACACTCTGGGATTTGTGCTGTAGCAAGCGAGAGCGTTGCCAGCACCAATACGACGATCCAAATCGCGATATAGTTTGTCGTGCCCCCGCCGCCGATCGTCGGCGTCTCGATGCCTACGTTGGAAGCACCTCGTCCTGAGTTGGCAGATTTGTTATCGGGTGTCTGCTGCGCTAGGCAGATGGAAGCGAGGAACAGGGTGGAGAGGACAAAGGCGATGCCGAGAAGCCGATTCATCTGCGTTTCCTCCGAGTGGCTGGCGTTCTGGAATAGGAACCAACTGACCTTGTAGGGCAATCAGCGGGCCATATGCGCCGTTGCTTGGGATTTCGTAATCGAATCATCGCGCTAGCGGGCGCGAGCGTCCGCAGTACGCTGTGCCGGATCAACCAAACGGTTTAAACCCTATCCGAATGGTTTGGCACTAAGTGGGGTAGCAGTGCGGCACAAGCAAAGGAAGCTTGGATGGGACACGCTCATGCCGGTGCCTGTGCCGCCGGCCCCTCAAGGAGCCGGGAGCACGCATCGATCAGAACGCGTACCTAAGCGCAAGTGTGGTGTTGTTGGCGTGGAAGTAGCGCGAAGCAGTTGGCCCCACAAACGATCCTTCTCCGTATTGGTAATAATTCCATGCGGCTTTGAAGGTGACGTCCTTGTGGACAACGACATCGACTGCGGCAAGAGGTGACTGATAAATGGAAGAAAGCGGTCCCAAAGGAAGCAGGGTATTCAAGGACGTCGTGTTGCCCTGGTTGTCGACGATGTTGTAGCCCAGACGCATGGTGACGCGCTCGACGGGAGTAAGCGTTAAGGCGAAGTAACCGAATTGAGTATGGGTGCGATAGAAGCCGTAGGTCTGCAGCAGTGTGGGATCTCCAGCACAGGTCGTGGTGTCCGGCGGGGTCACCGTTCCGGCAAAGCAGAGGAACATGTCCTGCTGAATGGCATCGTAGTTATACGCCATGTCCAGTCCCCAGTGCTTGTTGGGATTGATCATGGCGTTGAGCACCGTGGAGTAGTTATGCTGGTTGTACTGGATGTCGCTGGTGTTGTTCTTGGCTTGTTGGAAATTAAGATTGGCTCCCAGCATGAGCCACGGACGAGGTGAGTAAGACACGTTTCCCGAAATATTGAAGGAGCTAAGGGGATCGGTGCGATAGATCCAGTTGTCGGCGCCTCCAAATTGGGCGTTGAAGTTGGCGTGCAGCGAGCTTCCCTTCCGAAACCAAGCGCCGACGACGCCCGAGTAGTTGTTGATCTCGGTCGTCGGGTTCCCAAACGGCGCGATGATACCGCTAAAGGTGCAACTGCCATCGGGGTTTAACGGCAATCCAACACAGTTGCCGCGATTCGGATTATTGGGGTAATAAATGTCGCCGAAGGCGACCTGCTGGGTGCTTCCGGGCTGGATGATGTAATTGCTCCACACGAAGCCGGCGCGTACACCAAACCAGCGCGATACGTCATACTGCACCTGAAAGTCGTTCTGCTTCATGTTCTGGCCGATCAGGTTAATTGTCGATTCGTTGATGATGTCGGCCGGAGAGCTTGAGCTATGAAGCAGGGTGGTGGGCGGGAACATAAATACCGGGCTGAGCAGGGTAGCCGAGTGCAGGGCGGCGGAAGTGAAGAAATTGGACTCAAGATCCAAATAGTCGCCAGACACGCTGAAGTCGTGGAAGCGGAAAGTCTCCACCAACCGAAGTTTATTCGTGATATGAAAGATCGCCGAGATATCCGCGGATGAAGAATTCCACCGGGAACTGGAACTGCTGCCCGACGTGTTGTAGCCCAGATTGGAAGTGCGTGTGGTAAGTCCGCTGAAGATGGCCGTCAGCGGCGTGTCAGAGCGCGCATGGCTGTACTGGTACTGGCCATTGAAATCCAGCCATTTCAGAGAGGACGATTTCAGGTTGACTTGTTCTGTCGGAATGAAAGTACTCACATGCTGGTACTGACTGTAGTTGAAGTAGCCGTTGCAGGCCGGATTCGCAACCCCATTGTTGAGGGGCGCGCTGCACGGACTTCCGCCGTTGAACCAGGAAAGCCCAAAAGAGACCGGCGTGCCATTGGGCAGCGGCCAGGAGTTGAATGGGTTCAGGCCGTAAAGAGTGTCTCCGGAATATTGCTGAAACATCTGGGTGTAGCTGAGCGTGGTCTTCTTCGCGACGCGGACATCGGCCCCGAAGCGATAACCATTCAGCGTGTTGTTGTAGTTCTGGTTGAGCAGCGCCTCGGTGCCCTCATGGAGACTGCTGTAGGAAGGCCCGATGAAACGGTTCCGGTTGTAATCGAAGCGAAACGACACCGTCTGCATGGGCAGCACGACGATGCCAAAGTTGTATAAATTCTGCCGGTCGAAGTAGCTGTGCGGAGAGTTCAGGATAGGAATGAACGGCGAGCCGGTGGGAGGGTTGAGCGGGTTGGCAAACAAGTCGTAGTCAAAGTAATTTTGTATGTGCTGATAACTGCCGGTGAAGGTGTACCAGCGGTACTTCGACACGCGCATGCGCGCAGCCTGTTCGGGATCGCCGCCCCATCCGAAACTGTTGAAGGTCAAGGTATCGAAGATGTCCTGGTGGCTGAGCGACTGCATGGTGAGCGATTGTTCGAGGATGCGGGCGCCCGTCTGGTCATTCACCAGGGTGTCGTACATCGGCTGGCTGCCGCTGACCTCCGCGATGCGGCCCCCGATCTCAATCGACTGGGTCACTTGAAAGCCACCGATTTCCTTGCCTTCGCCGGAGGTGGACGGCGGGCTGGATGGAGTCGGAGGCGGTGTTTGACCGGAGCTCTGGGCGAATGTGCCGCTCATCAAGAACAGGCAAGCCAGGAACAGAGCCAACCCAAAAGAATAAGTGCCGAGACTCCTTTGACAACCCATTGGCATGCCTCCACCTACCGGAAGAAGAAGGGATCGAAATTGGAACCATGGATTTGCGTGTGGCACATCGTGCATGCCTGATACTTCGTGGCCTGGTTGTGGAACGAGGGCGCGCCGGGCGCTGCTCCGTTCATATTGGCGGTATGGCAGCGGAGGCACAAGAAGTTGACGTTGTTCACCTGCAGCAAGCGCGGATTGGTAGAGCCGTGCGGCGTGTGACAAGATAGACAACCTTCGTCGGTCTTCACGGGAGCGTGCTCGAAAACGAATGGCCCCATGGTGTCAGTGTGGCACTTGGTGCAAACCGCAAATTGACCGGCGGCAGCTCGCACTTGGTGACCGGTTTCGGTGCCGTGAGGATTGTGACAGTCACTGCACTGTATGAGCCCGACATCGACTCGGTGACGATAAGGACGGGCGAATTCGGCCCTCTGGGCGGCATGGCATCCGTAACACAACTCAGTTTGCGGCTTCACCAGCAGGAAGTTGACGTCCTTGGATCCGTGTGGACTGTGACAGTTGGTGCAACTGATGCCGTTCGCCAGGTGTTCCGACTGGGAGAAATTCTGCGTTTCCAGGGTCGATTGGTGGCACTTCGTGCAGATCGCTGCCGTCTCCGCTGGACTCAACGTCTCAAAGCGAATGATCTTGGTGGGGTCACCGCCGCCGTCAACGTGGGCCTGGGCCGGACCATGACACGACTGGCATCCGTGCTGTTCACCCTTGAGCAGCGCCGCATGCGGAGTATTGGCAAAGTGTTTGTCCCACACTTCCTGGTGGCACGTCTTGCAGATTTCGGTGTCGGCGTACTGGCCGCCGGTCGAGCCGGGGAGCGCAGCGGATGCCTGCGGAGTCGGGTTAGCTCTGGGCTCCTGTGCTCGTACCGGGACAATCAGGCAGCAAGCCACAAGGAATGCCAACATGAAGGACAAGATTGATCTGTATTTGCGGTGAATCATTCTCGCTCCCAAGTCCAGTCTTGAGTTTCGCGCAGCGCGGGAAAGCCAGTTCAACCTCCAATTCGGACAGCCACAGATTACGCCATAGTCACAGCATCGCGACAGTCAAACACTTACGATACAAGAAAGTCTGGTCAAAATTGAACATTCCGCGATTTATTCTTTTCAGGCGCAGCGGAGACCTAGGTCGGATGACAGCCACGGAATTGAGGCTGGGGGACGACCAAGCGTGAAGGGAGGCGGATGGCCCGACAGCTGGCCCACCTCTCGCCATAAGCCAATGTGTCTCCCTTGTGTATGGGTTCCCGTCGCTGCGCCAGAGACTAAACGCGTAACTCGTTTGGTTTCTGACGTCACTGACATTCCGAAGGATTGTCGCTGGCTCGGGGCGGCCTCTTATCGTCGTTGGTTGGTGTTCACGCATACCGCGCCACCGGGCAGGTCAAGCGGGAAGGACAGGGCTATGCTCACGCCGACTGGAACGACTGGATCGCCTTGGCCTCGTCTTCCTCGACGTCGAATACGGTGTAAAGCTTGGTAATCTGCAGGAGATTGTGCACGTTCTTGCTGAGGTTCATCAGCTTGAGCTGACCGCCCTGATTGCGGACTGAGGTGTAGCAACTCATCAACTCGCCCACTCCAGCGCTGTCGATGTGGCGCACATCCGCTAGATTCAGCAGTATGTTCCTGTAGTTCTTGCCCATCAGATCGCGAACCAGGTCACGCACCACGTTGGTCCCCTCGCCCAGCCGTAGCTGACCTATGATATCCACGATGACAATCTCATTTACCACCCGTGTACTGGTTTTTAGATTCACAGGGCCGCCTTCACCTTCGCAAGAGTTGGAGATTGCTCCAGCCGTTTGTCCAAGTCGGAATCGCAACCATCGTACACCGCAGATGAATTCGGGGAAATAGCTGACCTATTCAAGGGCCGCGCGTAGTCTTTTTGGAGTGTCATCCTGAGAGTTTGTGGCTTCTTTGAATTTACTCGTTTTTTGGGCATGTAACTTGTCTGTTTTCAACATCAGATTTTGTGAAGAAACAAAAAAGTCACAAGCTCTGAGCGAGCGCAGCGAGTCGAAGGCCCCCTTTGCTCGCCAGCAATCTCAGGTTTGTTGTGCCCGGGTGCCCACACGGTGATTTTGCGCGGTCATAGGGGTCCTTCGACTCGCTGCGCTCGCTCAGGATGACAGACAGAAAAGCGGATCCTTGGAGTCTGCTACACAAACTTGAACATGGCCACGATCAGGAAAACAGCTTCCGCAGCCGCCAGTCCAATCCAGATTCTTCGCCGGAAGCGGGTGCGGCCCAAGTCACGCGCCAGTTGCATGCGAGCGGCAAGCAATATGGGATCCGTGGGCGTCGCTTGGACCGTAGGCTGCTGCTCAGCTTCCACAATCGCCGACGTCCGGACTTCTTCCTTCGGCGCGTCTTGCAGGAAAACCTTTGGGGTGCTGATCAGCGTGGACCAGTCCAGAATCTGAAGGCTCGATTCAGCTCCGAAGAGCGTCACCGGCTGCGAGGTCAGATTCAGGGGTGGAAGTTTCTCGGGCGCAAGGCGATCGCGAAGACTGGCCAGCAGCGTGTCCCACCACCCCCGGCTCAAATCATCTCCCAGGAGCTCGCCGACATCCACTGGCCGGGATTCTAGTTCCAGCGGGGGCAACGTTTCCGGTGAAATCACGTCGCCCAGATTGGTGAAGACCGTCCGAAACCATGGCAGATCGACCAGGTCGCCTACGAGGATCCCGACATCTACGGGCTTGGAGGTGAGCTGAAGCGGAGGAAACCGCTCCGGCGAGAGGCGGTCAAGAACGTTAAGCAGGAGAGAGCGCCACAAAGGTATTGTCAATTCTTCGGGGGGAGAAAAATCCAATTCAGCCATCCAGTTTGCCGCCTGCTCCTTAGTGTTTCACGCTCGCCGTTGCCGGCTCGGTGTCCTTCACCGTATAGTCCGACGGCACCTGGAACAACTGCGCTACCGGCTCTGTACGCGTGATGTTTGTCAGCTTCATGGTGCTATGACCGGATTGGCCGTCATCGGTCTCGGTCAGGACGTTCATCTTCAATTCGGGAGAAAACCAGGTCTCGCTCACTGAGATAATTGGCTTGTCGTTACCCATCGATCCGGCGTCGATGATCCGGGTTGTCCGGGTGCCGGTGGCGTTGACGCCTTCGATGGTCCTGCTGCCGAGGCCTTCGGTCCTGGTCTCAACTGGCGCGGTGCCCAGCTTCGCTGACATTTTCGAAGTGGTTATCCCGGGCGTCGCATTCGGTTCTGCTAACTTCGGCCCGGGTTGCAGAGGAGCAACGTTTACCGGCGAACCCCCAATATTGGCCATCCCAATCGGGGCTGTCGGCCCGACTCCCCCAAGGTGGAAAATCGTCGCGATCTTCATCTTGGGATTGAGATTGATGATCACCTTCTGAACCGGGTCATTGATCGTAACCCGATCAAACTTATCGGCGCCTGGTTGAACCGGCGGCGTTTCGCTGTCGGTGCGCATCCGGCCTTGGCTGTCGCGAAAGACCTTGCCGCGGGTTTCGCGATGGATATGCCCGCCATTGTCCAGAGCGCGATCATACTCCGTAATCACGTCGGCTGAGAAAGGCGCGTTTTTCATCGCGGCCGCTGCGGTTGCGTTTGTCACTCCGCTGGGGCTAGCAACTGCATGCCTGCTAACTTGTGCACCGACGATTCCCGTCAACAGAAGGAGCAGCCCAGCCAGCGTCCACCGTAGTCCCATAATTTCCCCTTTTGCTCGTCCCACTACATACAACGAGACCCAATATTATTATTGTGTGCCGGATTGAGCGGCATTGCAACCTTATGGGTGAGTGGGCGCACCTGAACGTACAATGCCACGGAAGAGCGGTGGCCTGCCACTCTTCCGTCGCCGTCGACCCGCTATCAAGCCGAATGTGCCATGCCATCTCCAGCGGCGGCCGTGCGCACCATGTAGTGCTGTTCCGGCACTTCGAAGCCAGCCGTGGTAAACGTCTCCTTAATCAGCCGGTTGGTATCGAAGTACACCTGCCAGTAGTCCTTGTTGTTGCAATACGGACGCACAGCAAGCACCGGTCCGGCGAGAGTGAAAGTAAGTATCTCGACGTCAGGCGCAGGATTGGTCATGACGTTCGGAATGCCCGCCAGTGCCTTTTTGAGCGCCGCCATCGCCACGTGCACATCGACTCCATGTGCCAGTTGCGCTGTCAGATCGACCCTTCGGTAAGCATTGGTGGAGTAGTTCTGGATGACATCGCCGAAGATCTTGCCGTTTCCAACAATGTGCCGCACATTGTCCAGGGTGTCGATGTAGGTCACGAACAGCCCGATCTCATGCACAGTGCCCATGATTCCGCCCGCGGTCACGAAATCGCCAACTTTGAACGGCTGTAGGATGACCAGAAATACTCCCGCGGCAAAGTTGGCCAGCAATCCGCTCCATGCCAAGCCGATGGCCACACCGCCTGCGGCGATCAGCGCTGCCAGGCTGGTCGTCTGGACACCGAAGAAGCCTAGAATGGCGATGACCAGTACGATGTTGAGGATGGCGCCGACCGCGTTCTGGATATAGCGAATCAGCGTGGGATCGATTTTCTGACGGGTCATGCCGCGGCCGATCATCTTAAGAACAAAACCGATCAGCCAGCGACCGACAATCCACAGCGCGAGGGCTTCCAGCACTCGTATGCCAAGCGCGATCAGCGCTGTCCAGCCCGCCGTCATTAATGCATCCACTTTCGTTTGCATAGCTACCTTCCTCCTGGGAGACTCTTACCGACTGCGAGCCGCAACGATGCCAAGGCTCGCGGCGATGGTAACACAGGATGTGTTACGAGTCCGTGACGTGCTTTAGGCGATCTGAGTGGCGAAGTGTGTTCCCGGCCTGCAAGAAAAACGGCCCGTAGGCCGCTCTTCTCTGCTGTCGTTTTCTGCGACGAATTAGTACTCGGAATCCGCCACGTTGGGTGGTTCGGCTTCGTCAGGTTGGGTTTCGGCCTCTTGCTGAGGCTCTGTGGCGGCTGCGTTTTCCCCGTCCTTCTTTCTCAATCGCACCACCGTAATCTTGGCGAAGCCCTCTTCAAACTTCGGCGGACGCAGCTTGGCCGCCATCCGCTGCATAACATCTTCCGGCACGTTGCGATCGCGGCGGCGGTTGCGTTCGATACAGACCTCCGGCGGCACATCGAAGAAGACCGCATGCGCCTCGTAGCCGAAGTCATGCGCCAGCTTTATCCAACTGCGGCGCTCATGGGGAGACAAGTTGGTGGCATCCACGTAGTTCCAGGGCCGCCGCGCCAGCAGCCGCCCGCGCAGCATGGAGCGCAAGGTCGAGAAGACCAGGTCCTGATAGCGCTGCTCCGTAACGTCGTCGAACAGCAGAATACGCACCATGTCACTGGACAGCGGAAGGATGTTGTGACGCTTAAACCATGTGCTCTTGCCGGAGCCGGGCAGTCCGATGGAGAGCACGACTGCGCCCTTGGACTTCTTGGTCTCGTGGGGCGCTGGCGGACGAACTGTAGCGGCAACCGCTGCGGGCTCGCCAGTCTCTATCGCGTCCTCGGCCTCTCCCGCTTCTCCCGTCGGACCGCCCGGGCCAGGCAAAGCTGGAGCCTGTACGACCTGCTGTGGACGGCCACCACGGCCACGTCGTCCGCGACGACGGTTGCGGTCGCGCCGGACCTGCTGTGAAGGCTCTTCGGCTCCTCCCGCCGGGCCGGTCGGCTGCGACTCGGGCGACGTAGCGTGAGGTTCCGCTTGCGTTTCCGGCTGGGCTACAAAATCCGGCTGCCTATTACCGTCGACCTCGGCAGCCGTGGGCTCGGGAAATTTGGGTTGCAGAGGGACGGGATTCTCCTGCCCTTGCTTATCGTCTTGCGATTTGCGCCGCTTGCCGCGGTCGCGCATCCATCTGCGCATGTTGCACTTGTAACACGCCTGCCTAGCTGGTAGCAATCGGGCCGCCTGTCTGCTACACCCTAAGTTTGCCAACCCAAGCCATGGTGACATGAGCCATTGCCTCACCTTACCCATGATGCTAGGCTTTGGTTTCGGCTCCATATCAGCTCATCGTTACGGAGTGCAGTTCGCATTCATTGAATCTCAATCTGACGTTTTCCTAGCGAGGCAAAATGGCAATCAAAGTAGGTATCAATGGCTTCGGGCGCATCGGCCGCAACATTCTGCGGACCGCGCTCACCGACAAGAACCTGGAATTCGTTGCGGTCAATGACCTCACCGACCCCAAGACGCTGGCGCATCTTCTGAAGTACGACTCCATCCTTGGCAACCTGAAAAACGAAATCTCCACGACGGCGGACTCCATCAGCGTGGACGGCAAGAGTATCCGCGTATTCGCGGAAAAGGATCCGTCCAAGCTCGATTGGGCGTCGGTAGGGGCGCAGGTCGTAATCGAATCCACTGGTAAGTTCACCAAAGCGGAACTGGCCAGGCAACATCTGCGCGGTCCGGTGAAGAAGGTGATCATCACGGCGCCGGCAAGCAACGAAGACATCACCATCGTGTTGGGCGTCAACGAAGACAAGTACGACCCGGCGAAGCACCACATAATTTCCAACGCTTCCTGCACCACCAACTGCCTGGCGCCCATTGCCAAGGTCATCAACGATAACTTCAAAATCGTGTGCGGCACCATGACCACCATCCATTCCTACACCAACGATCAGGTCATACTCGACTTTCCGCACAAGGACCTGCGCCGTGCCCGCGCGGCCGCGTTGTCCATGATTCCGACTTCAACCGGCGCCGCCAAGGCTGTCTATCTTGCGATTCCCGACTTGAAGGGCAAACTCGACGGTTTCGCCATGCGCGTGCCAACGCCCAACGTCTCGGTGGTGGACCTGGTGGTCTTTGTAGAGAAGAAGACCAGCGTGGAAGAAGTGAATGGTGCCTTAAAGGCCGCGTCCGAAGCCGGCCCGCTGAAGGGCTACCTGGGTTACGAGACCGCGGAACTGGTCTCGATCGACTATCGTGGCGATCCACGTTCCTCGATCGTGGACGCGCCCATGACCCGCGTGGTGGCAGGTAACTGCGTAAAGGTCATCTCGTGGTATGACAACGAGTGGGGCTACTCCTGCCGGGTACGCGACCTTATTCATTACATCAGTGGTCAGTAGCCAGTTGTCAGTTGGGGGCGCACCTGATAGTTGTTTTCGGGTTGTGTCAGGGCACGACTTTAGTCAGGATTATTGGCTTGGTACAAGGTAAACCAAGTCGCACAATATCCCTGGCGGAAGTCTGTCCGATTGGGCGAAGGAGTGCAGCTTGGCGCAACTCAGTAAGTTTTTTGGCAGGATGTTTTCGGAATGGGGGTCTGCGTTGAGCGGACCAGCCTCCGTCCCGTTTGCTGTGCTTGCTCTGTTCGCCTCTAGTACTGCACAGAGACTCGCGTACGGTGTGCTCGCAGTTATCTTGGCGTTCGTCAGCGCCTATCGCATCTGGGCGAAGGAGTACGAACGAGCCGAAACTGCCGATAAGAAATATAACGATGAACGCCCGCATGTTGTATTTGCGGTGCGTGCGCCTAAGACGGTCGAAGAATGGCGTGCACTTGAGAATGTTAGCCCTCCACCGATTTTTCGTCTTGAGCATTCCGGCGGCAGGGTAGCCAGGTTCGTTAAAGTTGCACAAATGCAATCGTCGCTAGGAAGATTCAGGATAGAGTTCGAGGAAGTGCCAATACTAAACAGCAGCCAGCGGCAGCAGCATCCACTTACCTTTACTATTCACCAGAACGACGCTTTATCTGACCTCTCACACGTCCCAGAGATTCTGAAAATCCAACAAGGCGTGAACATGCTTCTTGAATTTTTCCGTAATCATCCACCAGAAGCTGAGGAAGGCTCTTACAACGTGACGGTCCTCTACCGTGACCAACAGGATGACTCAGTGGAGTATGCAGAAGAATTCACCCTAAGATGCAATTATCAGAGGATGCTGCTTTCTGTGGAACCTAAGCTACGGCAGCGAGAAAGAGGAAGGCCGTGCTGAAACCCACAGGCTTTGTAATTTGCGTCGTTGTCGTCTTTGCCTCAGCGTTCTTCGTTGGATTCCAGGTCGGGCGGGATCACCCCGCCGCGCATTCAGCCGCTCTGCTCGGTGCCGCAAGCCCCGTAGCAGCCGGACAAGTGAGCATTGCCGAGTGCGAGGCACGGATGGATGCCGTGGGGAAGTCCGGCATCGCTGCATTAGAGGCTGACCGGAAATCCTGCCTCGAACACATAAATGCGGCGACGGACGCCTGCACTGAATCGCAGCATAGGGTAGCTGCCAACTGCCTGCAGAAGATGGACGCCCTCGACGCGCAATGGAGAGCAGATTTCACCGCGCTCGCGCGTCAAAAGGGACGGCCGCTGCCGAAGAACAACTGACAACTGACCACTAGCCAGTTGCCAGTGGCCAGTTAAGGAGTTGTGAATGGAGGGACGGATGGCCTCAAGCCTCGCAGACTTTATAAAATCGGAGTGATGGCACGGCTGAAGCCGTGCCCTGATGCAAAACTCAAGCAGTTGCCAACTGACTACTGGCTACTGAAGACTGGCTACTGACAACTGGTACAACCTATGTCGAAATTATCCATTCGCGATCTTCCGCTGAACAACAAACGCGTGTTCATGCGGGTTGACTTCAATGTTCCGCTCGATGATGGGCGTGTCATGGACGACACCCGCATCCGCGAGACTCTGCCCACCATCGAGTACGCGCTGCGACACGGCGCTCGGCTGATACTGGCCTCACACCTTGGGCGTCCGAAAGGCAAACCCAATCCCAAGATGAGCTTGAAGCCGGTGGCTGAACGACTGCGCATTCTGATCGACGACGTGTTGCGGCGGGGCGAGAACGTCGGCTTTTCTCCCGACTGTATTGGCGTGCAGGCGGAAGAGATGGCTGAGAAGCTGGAGCGCGGTCAGTCCCTGCTGCTGGAGAATTTGCGTTTTCACCCAGAAGAGGAAGCCAACAATCCGGAATTCGCTCGGCGACTGGGAAAGCTGTGCGACTTCTATGTGAACGACGCTTTCGGCTCGGCGCACCGCGCCCATGCCTCCACCGAAGGCATCACCCACTTCGTGGAGAAGAAAGCCGCCGGCTTGCTGATGGAAAAAGAGCTCGAATATCTGGGCAAGGCCCTGTCTCATCCCCAGAAGCCCTTCGTCGCAATTCTCGGCGGAGCGAAGGTGGGAGACAAGATCGGCGTGATCAAGCACCTGATGACCAAGGTGGACACGCTCATCGTTGGAGGAGGCATGGCCTACACCTTCCTCAAGGCGCAGGGGCACGAGATCGGCAAGTCGCTGCTCGAGGCTGACAAGGTGGAATTGGCGTCGCAAATTCTCGCTGACGCCAAGGCCCATCGCGTGAAGTTCTTGCTGCCTGTGGACCACGTGGTTGCCGACAAGATGGCCGCCGATGCTCGCATCCAACAGATCGGTGTTGGTAAACCGATTCCCGCGGACATGATGGCGCTCGACATCGGACCGGAAACGGTGGAGCTATTCTCCACTGAGATCAGTCTGGCCCGTACGATTGTCTGGAACGGACCCATGGGCGTGTTCGAGATCGAGGCCTTCGCCAAGGGAACAAAGAAGATCGCATACGCCGTAGCGGACAACGGCGCAGCGGTTTCCATCGTCGGAGGCGGTGACAGCGTAGCCGCAGTCAAAGCAGCAGGCGTGGCCGACAAGATCACGCACATCTCGACCGGGGGCGGCGCGTCGCTGGAGTTTCTGGAGGGCAAGAAGTTGCCCGGTGTGGAAGCACTGAGCAACAAGTAACGGACATGCATGGCAGTCCTCAGACTCTGCGCGTGACCACGGGGGATCGCGTTCTCGTGGTCTTTGGTCCCGGCGACATCACTCGCCAGGAAACCGACGCCATCGTGAACGCCGCCAACTCGTCGCTGCTCGGCGGTGGAGGGGTCGACGGCGCCATCCATCGCGCTGGAGGCCCAGCCATCCTTGAGGCTTGCCGCAAAATTGTTGAGCACATCGGCCGACTTCCCGCCGGACAGGCCGTCGCAACCCCCGCCGGACGTCTCGCTGCACGGTACGTCATCCATACGGTCGGTCCCTTCTGGAACGGCGGTAAACAGGGCGAGGCAGAAACGCTTGCCAGCTGCCATCGCGAGTCGATCCGAATTGCCGACGAGTTGCAGCTCGCATCCATCGCCTTTCCGGCAATTTCAACCGGTGCCTACCGGTATCCGGTGGACCTGGCGTCACAGGTCGCCATAACCAGCGCGGCGGAGGCACTCGAAAAAGCCACCCATGTTCGGGAAGTGCGGTTCGTGCTCTTCGATTCCGAAACATTCACCCAATACACTCATGCAGCTCGCGCCTTTGCTGCCAGCAAATCCCTGCGAACGGACTCTAGCCATGTCACGTAAGAAGCTCATCGCCGCCAACTGGAAGATGTACAAAACGCCCGAACAGACCACCGCATTCTTCGCCGAGTTCCTGCCCATGGTGTCCGGCCACACACGCGACGAGATCGTCGTCTGCCCGCCGTTCGTTGACCTGCAAGCCGCCGTGGAAGCCGCGCGTGGATCAAACGTCGCTGTCGGCGCGCAGAACATGCACTGGGCAAAAGAGGGGGCCTTTACCGGCGAGGTGTCGCCCGGAATGCTGACCGCGATCGAGGTGACGCACGTAATCATCGGGCACTCGGAGCGCCGGCAGTACTTCAACGAAACGGATGACACGGTCAATCGCAAACTCGAAATCGCCCTGGAGAACGGACTGACGCCCATCGTGTGCGTCGGCGAAGTCTTGGAGGAGCGCGAGGCTGGCCTGACCGAAGATGTGCTGCGCCGTCAGTGCACGCGCGCCTTCAACGGCATCTCGGGAAGGAAAGCGGCGAAACTCGCCGTCGCCTATGAACCCGTCTGGGCCATTGGCACTGGCAAAACCGCAACGCCTGAGATGGCCGCCGACGCCCACATGGTCATCCGCCATGAGGCAGAGAAAGCCTTCGGCAAAGAGTTTGCACAGAAGTTGAGAATTCTCTACGGCGGCAGCGTGAAGCCGGATAACGCAGCGGCGCTCATGTCGGAGACCGAAATCGACGGCGCGCTGGTCGGCGGCGCGAGCCTGGATCCCGCGAGTTTCACAAAGATCGTGAAGTATTAGAGCAGTTTTAAGAAATTCCGTACTCCGTCTTGCCTACGGTAGAGCGGCTCTTCAGCGCAGCGTCAAGGCAGTCTCATCAATTTATTGAGCCGGCTTCAGGCGGCACCGCTGCTTTTTCGCAGTCACATTATTTCCTAATCTGCTTAGAGCGATTCCGAGGTTGGTGTATCCGCACGCCCGGGTAGTGCGGGCCTTCGGGCCCGCGTATAAGGCAAGAGCAAAAACTGCTTTAGGCCGCTGAGGACGTTGACCTCGGCGGCTTAAGCGGGCCTTCGGGCGCGGCGAACGCGGCGCTGAAGCGCCGCACTACCCGAGCAAACCGACAAATCAATTGCGGAACCGCTCTAAATTTTCACGTTCAGCGCGGCCATTCTGCACTAGAATTAGTAACGGAGTTTGAGCTTGCCTAAATTCGAGGAGTGCCTCCAGCGTTTGGAAAAAATCGTGGCTGAACTTGAAAAGGGGGACGTTTCCCTCGACCACGCACTGGAGCTTTTCGATGAGGGCATGAAGCTTTCCAGTTCCTGCCGCAAGGAACTGGAGGAAGCCGAAGGCAAAGTGGAAATCCTGCTGAAGCGAAATGGCAAGCTGCAGCCGGAAGCCTTCGAACCCGCAACCCGTGCGGGCGACGCTGCCAAATAGCGGCGCCGCTCGTCCATAACTGTGTGGTCCCGCGCCGAGCTGGTGCGGAGTTGTTGGATCGTCCACGAACATCATCACTGGGTTGGCTCTTGCCGCCCCCCTCCGCCACTCGGAAAAGGGGTTTGCCATGCGGCCTATCAATGTTGTTCTCGCTCACCACGATGCAGCTGCGGCCGACCGCCTGACTGCATGCCTTGGTAAACAATTTCGCAACCTCGCCATGGCAAAGTCTGCAGGGGAGATTGCTCCTGCAGTAGCGCGCCTTCGCGCTCCATTCGCAGTCGTGGACTTGGAGCTGGTTGACTTCGCGAAACTGAAGTCTTTGTGCTCGGAATTTCCGTCGACCGCCTTCGTGTGCATTCATCGTCTGGCGGATGATCGAATGTGGTCCGAGGCTTTGGCGATGGGCGCGGTGGATTGCTGTCACTCCAGTGACCTAGAGGGCATCCTACGGGCCTCGAAGCGCTACGTTGTTCTCACGCGGTCGCGGTCCGTGGCGGCGTGATCGCAGTCCCGCGTAGCTGGACGGATCTGGTGCAACGCTACGCTTTAACTGTCTCCGCCTTGCTCGTTCTCTTCTGTTCCTTTTGCGCGTCCGCCAGCAGTTTACGCAAGATCCGCATTCCGCTATCCACATGCTTTTCTTGCAGCAGGAAGGGCGGCAAAAAGCGCAGTACTGTGTCTTGGGTGACATTGATCAGCAGGCCTTTCGCGAGCGCGCCTTCGAGGATCGGCTTGCCGGGGACGGTCAACTGTAGCGCCTGAATCGCTCCCACACCTCGGACTTCCACCGCGATGTCGAACTTGTCCACTAGTTCGTGCAGCTTCTGCGAGAAGTACGCTCCGACGCGACGCACCTGCTCCAGCAGATGTTCGTCCTCCAGAATCGCGAGATACTCCAACGCGACGCGGCAGGTCAGCGGGCCTCCGCCAAAGGTCGTCCCGTGCTTGCCGGGAGTGATGTGCTGTGCGAACCGTTCGTTCGCGAGAAACGCGCCTAGCGGCAGTCCGCCAGCGATAGGCTTGGCAATGCAAACCACGTCGGGGATAACGCCGAAATGCTCGAAGGCAAAGAGCTGCCCGGTCCGCCCCAGTCCACATTGAATCTCGTCGAAGATGAGCGCGGCCTGATGCTGGTCGGCGAGTTCCCGACAGGCGCGCAGGAACTCGGTTGACGACTCCTGAATGCCACCTTCGCCCTGGATAGGCTCCAGCACGATACCGCAAACTTTGTCGTCCATCGCGTTGCGCAAGGCTTCCACATCGTTGCGCGGCACGAAGCGCACGCCCTCCAGCATGGGATCGAAGTCCTTGCGGTACTTCGCCTGTCCGGTGAGCGCCAGCGCGCCCATGGTGCGCCCGTGGAAAGAATTCTCCAGCGCGATGACGATGCACTTCTCCGGCCCCCCCGTGGCATGGCCAGCGGCACGCACGAGTTTCAAGGCGCCTTCAATCGCCTCCGTTCCGCTGTTGGAGAAAAAGGCGCGATCCAATCCCGACTTCGTGCAGAGCTTCTCCGCCAGCAGCCCCTGATATTCGTTGTAATAGAGGTTGGAAACGTGGATGACCTTCGCTGCCTGCTCGCGGATGGCCTTGACGATGCGAGGATGGGCATGGCCCAAGGCATTGACGCCCAAGCCGGTAAGAAAGTCGAGATAGCGCCTGCCGTTAACGTCGTAAACATACACGCCCTTCCCTCGCGCAATGGCAAGTGGGTAGCGGGCGTAAGTGTTCAGCAGGTATTTCTTTTCAAGCGCTACAATTTCTTCATAAGTAAGCACGATGATGGCCTCGCAAAGGTTTATTGTACCGCCGCGTCAGGACAGTCCGCCCAGGGCAAGTACTGCGGAGGTTTCGCGCGGTAGGCGGAGAAAATGTCCTCTGTGACCAATCTGACAAGCGATTGTTTGCACGGTTCGATACACTTAAGCATATGTTGAGCGAAAAGCAGTTCCGCGAGCGCGCCAGAAGCGAACTTCGCGAAATCCGCAACCAGGTCCTGAGCCTGGCGCGCGACCGCGATATCTACTGGAAGATCGAACACGAGGTCATTGAGCCTAACCCTCAACTTCACGGCATCCGCAATGCGTTCCTCGATATGGTGAGAGCCGCCTACGCTGACGCCATGGCGGCACGCGTACTTCGATTGCTCGATGCGGACAATACAGATCTCTCGTTGCGGCGGGTGCTGACCCAGCTTGAGGACTATCCCCATCTGCTGCACGACAAGCTGAGTGAACGAGAGTTTGCCGACGATCGCGCCGAGTTGGACCAAGCGGCCACAAACTTGAAGCAGGTCTTGAACCCGCATTTTGCTCATCACGAGCGCACCCTGTCAGCCCTGGCCTCCACGCATCGGGAACTTGATCAGTCGATTGACGCGATCATCTCCACGCTGAAAACTTATTACTGGATCATCGCTGACGCCCACCTCGATTTCGAGGTGAGCTATCCCGAGGATCCCTTGGCGATCTTCCAGTTCCCCTGGATCAAGCCTGAGTTGGTGAGCTAGACTATCGCGCCGCAATCAACGCCACGGAAATCAGCGCACCTATGATGCCCACATTCTGCGTGGCCGAGATGCGCTCCTTCAAGAACATCCGTGCAAGGATCACGGTGCTGGCAGGATAAAGCGACGACAACACCGCGGTGACGTCGAGGCGGCCGTGTTGTGTGGCCGCGATGAACAGCGCATTCGCGGAAGTATCCAGGACTCCCGAAAACAGAATCGGAACCAGGGCCGGACGCAGCGGTCGCTTATCGCCGGCTGTAAGAGTCACGATCAGCAGCATGAGCAGCGTAGAAACAGTGCGCGCCGCAACCAGCGGCCAGAACACTCCGTGATGGCCTGCGTGCTTGCCAGCGATGAGGAACAAGCCAAACATTGCACCTGCCAACACCGCGAGCCCCAGACCGCGATGTGTGTTGATTTCACCGTCTGGCCGCGCCACCAGCCATATGCTGACCAAAGCCAGCACGAAGCCAGCAAGCTGAATGCGGTCGGGGATTCCCTCGCTGTACATGCCGGCCAATACCGGCAACACTCCCGTGATGACGGAGGCGACGGGCGCGACGATGCCCATGCGTCCGATGGCCAGCGCCTGATACAGCGCCGCGATGCCGAAGGCCCCAGCGATACCGGCGACTACGCCCCACAATAATGTCGAAGCAGGTGGGAGCGGCTCTCCCGTAATCCAGACCAGCAAAAGCATCAGCAATAAGCCACATGCGTGTGCACCAGCGACCACACGGAAAACATTGGCCCGCTTGGTGGCGATGCCGCCAGCAAAATCGCCTCCGCCCCAAACGGCGGCTGCGCCCAGGCTGAGACCTGCGCCGGTTAAAGTTCCAGAGGTCATGGGATTTGAGTAGGACGCTACTTCGCCGCGGCGTTTCTCTCGCGCAACACAATCGGGTTCTGATCGTAAGGCACGATGGTCACATTGATGTCCTTGCGAGTGTTGAACTGCTGCTCGGTCACGGGGAACGCCACCAGCACAGTTCCCTTTTGCTCGGCGCCCGGCATGATCTTGGTCTCCACCGTCAACGGTTGCGTCGAGTGTTGGCGCAGCTCCGGATAAGCTGAGAAGTATCGATCATAGTCGGAAGCAGACGCCGCGTCGTCGGACTGATCGCCCTGATCGGTTTTCAAGTTGGCGCTAATGGACTTAATGTAGAGGGCCTTGTCGCCTACATCCGTCACCGTGACTTGAAGCAGGACCATGGTGTTGGTCATGTTGGCAGGCTGGCTGGCGTAAACCGCGTCGATGCCGCCCTGCGCCACCGGCTTGGAGCGCTCCACGAAAGCGATGATACCGATCACGATGGCAACGATCGCCAGTGCGATCGCAACCGGCACGGCGGGCGGCAGGCTGCGTTTGGGGCTATCGAATTCCTCCGTGATGGGAACATGCCCGGCGTCATATTGCGGTTCGGGCGGAGTCGGATTGTCAGCCATGAGTCACCCCTGATGATGATACAAGAGCGTAGCGGCCGTTGGGCGTTTCAGGCAGAATCGAAAAAGAAGCAGGTCCCTCGACTCGGACTAAAAGTCCTCGCTCGGGATGACAATTCAATAGTGATGCGTTAGCGCGACGCTTGGCGTGGATTACTCATGAAGATTCATGCTTGAACGGCACGGCTTCAGCCGTGCCGTTAAGTGGGCGTGGAAAATTGGGCTTCAGCCCCTGAGGGTAACTCGCCCTTCGTCTTAACGCCGAAGTCCCTCAGTGGCTAAAGCCACATGATGAACGAGCCTTGCGGCACGGCTGAAGCCATGCCCCTTCGAAGCTTTCCGGCTTCACTTACTGAAAACAGATACATAATCCAGCTAAAGCACCCCCACTATCCAATCGCGCCAACCCTGTCGTGCCTGAACTTTAATTGTTGGGCCACTGGTGCTTCATCGCCTGGCGAAATTCTTTTTCCGGCAGTGTGTTCAGCACATCCTTCGCGGTGAGCCATGCGCGGCGCGCCTGAAGGATTCCGTACTTGATCTTTTCGAAGTGCGAGGTGTGATGTGCGTCGGTATTGATCACGATCTTCACGCCGCGCTCCCGCGCCATGCGCAAGTGGACGTCGTTCAGGTCGAGCCGGTCCGGATATGCGTTCAGCTCCATCGCCACTTTGTTCGTCAGCGCGGCCTTTAGAATTGCATCCATGTCGAACGGATAGGCGTCACGCCGTAGCAATAAACGTCCCGTCGGATGTCCGAGAATAGACACGTTCCTATTGTTGAGTGCTCGCAGCAAACGATCAGTCATCTGCTGTGATTCCTGATTGAAGGCTGAATGCACACTGGCGACCACCACATCCATCTGCTCCAGCACCGAGTCGGAGAGGTCGAGCTCGCCATCGGCCAGGATGTCCACTTCGATACCTGCCATGATGGTGATGCCGTCCGTCTGCTCGTTGGCGGCACGAATGCGGGCGATGTGTTGCTCGGCACGCTTGTCATCAAGGCCGTTAGCAAATGCCAGGTTTTTCGAGTGATCGGTGATGGCGATGTATTTGTAGCCGCGCTCTTTTGCCGCTTCCGCCATCTCGTCGATCGTGCATTTGCCGTCCGTTTCTACGGTATGCATGTGGACCTCACCTCGCAGATCAGCGACGGTGATCAAGTCCGGAAGAGTGTGCTTCGCAGCGGCCTCGATCTCTCCGAAGTTCTCTCGCAGTTCGGGCGGGATGCAATCGAGCTTGAGCTTGCCGTAGATTTCGTCTTCGGTCGCGCCAGCGACACGTTTGTTATTGTCGAGACGAAACAACCCGTACTCGCTGAGCGTGAATCCCATTTTGAGCGCTCGCTGGCGTAGCGAGACGTTATGGTTCTTGGAGCCGGTGAAGTACTGCATGGCAGCGCCGTAGGATTCCGGCGGCAAGGTGCGCACGTCCACCTGCATTCCCTTACGCAATTTGAAACTGACTTTGTTGTCGCCTTTGGCCAGCACTTCGACGATTCCAGGAAAGCGCAGGATTTCTTCGATCAAGCTTGCGCGCTGCTCATCGTCAACGCAGCACGGCCCAGTGATCAACACGTCGAGATCGCCGACGGTCTCCCGTCCGCGGCGCAGTGAACCGGCCGGCGTAATCTTCTCGATCCCCTTGATGTGCCGCAGGTGCTCGGTCAACTTCTGCGCGGTGCGATCGGCTTCGTCGAGCAGGAAGCGCCCGGAAATGCGGCGGTAATCCTCAATCGCTTTCAGGATTTTCTGCTCGCTCTTCTCACTCAAGCGTGGCAGTTCGCGGAGTTTGCCTTCGCGCGCCAACCTCTCTATGCCGGCAAGATCGCTCACCTGGAAGGCGCTCCACAGCAGCGCAATCGTTTTCGGTCCGAGCCCCTGGATCTTCAGCAGCTCCAGCATCGAGGGCCTGTACTTCACCAGTAATTCCTGGTGAGGGCCCAGTTTGCCGCTCCGGCACAACTCCTGGATATTTGCTGCCATGCCTTTGCCGATGCCGGGAATCTCAAGGAGCTTCTTGGGTTCGTCGATCAGTGTTGAGACCTGCTGCGGCAAACCTTCGAGGGCTTCCGCCGCGCGGCGATAGGAGCGAATGCGGAAGGAGTCGTCGCCGTTGATCTCCATGAGGTCGGCGGTTTCGTAGAACACGTTGGCGATGGCTTTATTGTCCACCCGAGAACACCCGAGGGGAATTGTAACGTGGATAACGGATACGCGGGACGATCCAGGCGGGCCTCAGAGTTTCAGTGCCTTTACATACTCGTGCAGAATCATGCCGAAGAAGTCTGAGGTCCGGCCCGACTTTGCGTAGCCATGCTTTTCATAGAAGCCCATGGCGCGTTGCAGCGGCTCCGTCGTGTCCAGCGTTACCCGCGAGCATCCTTTGCCACCAAGTTCGGCCTCGGCAGATTGCAATAGTTCTCTAGCGGTGCCACGGCCATGCCACTCAGGTAAGACGGCCATGCCGCGCAGATGGCCCTCTCCCGCAGCGATCACCGAGCAGGCAATGGTGCCTACAATCTGCTCGCCGGCCGTGACGGCGACGAAAACGGACAGCCGTGCGAGGCGATCCTGGATCGTCTCCCGCGTCAAGACGGTATCGGCGAACGCTTCGGGGGTGTACTTGTCGCGATACGGCTCGAACGCAATTCTCAGGCATGCAAGAATGCCGGATGCGTCGGTCGGCAACGCTGGGCGAATTGTGATACTGTGCGGCAATGCGGTGGCTAAAGCAGTTCTCGCTTTAGTGTATCCGCGTTTCGGTGGTAGAGCAGGCCTTTAGAGACTGTGTCGCAACCTCTGCCGTCCCTACGGGACTCGCTATAATCTCCCCACTTTACCCAGCGCTGAAACGCTGGGCTAAGCTCTTTCGCGCCTATGGCGCTCTTTTCTGTTGCGTTTGTTCCACCTGCCGAGTCGGGCGGCAGGTTGCGACACAGTCTCGGAAGGCCCGCTCTATCCGGACACAGAAAAACAAAAACTGACGTAGCGGCCTGGTCAAACTGCGCCAGGTTGTATTGCGGCCGAGAAGACTTTTGCGCACAACAGAAAACCCAGCCACGGTGGGCTGAGCGTCCTGGAAACAGAGCAAAGGATCCTACTGCACCCTGGTCACGTTGCCTGCCTGCGGGCCTTTCTGACCATCGACGATCTCGAACTCGACCTGGTCGCCTTCCTGCAAGCTCTTATAGCCTTCGATGTTGATCGCGCTGTAGTGCACGAACACGTCTGAACTACCATCCTCACGGCCTATAAAGCCAAAGCCTTTTGCGTTATTGAACCATTTTACGGTTCCTTTCAGTCTCACTTTCTTCTTCCTCCTGGCAGAGCCCATCAGCATCCCCACCCCCGAGGATGCCGGTCTAGAATTGCGTCAATCAGGTTGAGCCCAGAAGCCAAAGTCGATGGAGGAGTTCTTCCTAGATCACATCTGGCCAGTTGGATTGGCCCGTTGAACAGCGTAATTCAAGTTTGCTCCCGTTTGGTGGTGTTGTCAAGAGAGTATACAGATCGGTGTCTCAGTTTGAAATTCAAGGGAACATTCCTGCCAGCGTTGGCGTATTCTTCAACTGGAGCTGATTACCCATGAAGACGCTAAAGGCTTCTTTATTGGCAAGCGCAATTGGAACCGTAGCATGGCTGCTCGGTGTCACCCGCAAGATCTGGCCGGCTCACCCACAATGGGCCGTTTTCTTCCTGACAATAGGCGCAACTGTGGTTTTGATGTACGTGTTGCCAGAACCTGAGAAACAGTGACCCCAATTATGTGGCCTGCTTCTTGTAAGGGCCGCGCTTCAACGGGCGGAAAGCCTCATCCGCCAGCATAGCGATCTCTTCCAGCGACCACACATGATCGGTGATACCAGCGGCCATCGCGGGCGTGATTCGCAGAGTTTTGTGGACTCTGGCGAAATTGTAGTGCATGAAGTGAAGCGCGACCATATGCCGGTACAGATCACCCCACATTACGGGCATTCTTAGCGTCTGCGCGGTTGTCGGCAAGTAAACGTCTGGCGCCGGATAATGGCTCTTCGAAATGAACTAGCTTAGTCGCCAGATGGCGCATCGTCGAGCCTTTGCGCAAGCCACAGAACGGAAGCGATCGTCTTGCCATCGCAAATCTCGCCGGATCGAATCATCTCCAATGCCTGCGACAACGGCGTCAGGTGGCACTCGATTGACTCGTCTGCTTCGGGCTGCGCATCGCCAGCCTTCAACCCGCGGGCGAGGTAAACCGTCATGGTTTCGTCCAGAAAGCCCGGGCTGGGATAAAAGAACAGAGCTTGCTTCCATTTCGCGGCGCGATACCCAGTCTCTTCCAGTAGTTCTCGCTTCGCCCCAATCAGGGCCTTTTCCCCAGGATCGACGCGGCCAGCGGGCAGCTCCCAGAGATAGTCATCCGCCGCATAACGGTATTGGCGCTCCAGCAGGACGCGCGGCTCGGGGCCGCTATCATCTACCGCGAGAATTACGGCCGAGCCGGAATGCCGCACCACGTCACGGCGCGCAACAATACCGCTGGGTTCGCGCACGCGGTCGGAACTCACGCTGAAGGCCGGCCCTCGGAAGGCGGTTTTCGATGAAAGGACCTTGGCTCTCGTCGCGATGCGGGATGGTTTTTTGGATTTGCGGCTGCTGCCTGGCTTCCTGACCACGTGTTTTTTTGATGGCATGGTCTCACCACTATAAGGCACTCGTTGCGAGTTTCGTGACGGGCCGGTCGGAACCCCGCGAAATCTGCTATTCTGCCCGCCGTGCCTAAACAATCTCACTCTCGACCGCTAACGGTGAGCATCGTCGGTCCTGGGAATTTGGGAACCGCGTTGGCGTTGACTTTGCCATCCGCAGGATGCGCGGTGAAGTTCATTGCCGCTCGCGCCAAGAGCATGAGCAACGTCGAGACCACAGGTTTGGCGCGACAAGTGAAGGCGCAACTGGTCACTCTGGGTAAGGAAGCGCTCGACAGCGATCTGGTCTGGATCACCGTACCCGATGACGTAATTGCCGAAACTGCCTCGCGTCTTGCACGAGCGCAGGACTGGCAGGGGAAGATCGTCTTTCACTCCAGCGGCGCCCTGACCAGCGACGATCTGGCCCCGCTGCGCGAGCGAGGAGCGAAGGTCGCGTCGGTGCACCCAGGCATGACCTTCGTTCGAGGTCCCGCGCCGCAGATGCTGGGCGTGGCATTTGCCGTTGAGGGAGATCCGGCCGCCACCCGACTGGCTAAGCGCATCGTGGAGGCGTGGGGCGGTACGACGTATGCAATCAATAAGCGCAACAAGGTGCTGTATCACGCATTCGGCAGTTTTGCCTCCCCGTTGGTGATCGCGCTGATGGCCTCACTGGAACGAGTGGCAAAGGCCGCTGGAATCAGGCCTGAAAACATCAAGACCATGATGGTTCCGCTGCTGTGGCAGACGCTGCGAAATTACTTGCAGCATGATGCCGGCGCCGCTTTCAGCGGTCCGCTGGCTCGCGGAGATGTCGCAACAGTCCGGCGCCACCTCGAGGAGTTGAAGGCGGTTCCCGAGGCTCGCGCGGTTTACGTCGCGTTGGCTTGCGCGGCGTTGAAGAACCTGCCGGTGAAAAATCGCAAGGCGATGGAGCGAGAGTTGAAAAGTCGTGGATAGGGGTTCGCGGTGAAGCAAACTTTGAAGGGGCACGGCTTAAGAGGCTGCTGAAAAAGTCGTCGCGACGAAAAGAAACCGCAGATTCCTCGGGGCTTTAGAGGGTGTGTGAGAACTCGTTTTGAGTCGGCACGGTGGAACGATTGCGCAAAATTCAGCCCCGAATGGGGCGAAAGAGCTTAGCCCAGCGCTTCAGCGCTGGGTAGAGTGGAAAATAATACCGAGTCCCGTAGGGACGGCACAGTTCTCACACGCTCTGAAGCCCCTCGGAATGACAAAAATAAAGGGCTCACAACGGCGCACCCTTCGGCAAGCTCAGGGCAAGCCCTGAAGGTGCGCCCCTTCAAAGCGAGCGTAATCGAGTTTTTCAGCAGCCTGTGAAGCGGTGCCCCATCAAAGCGTGAGGCCCTAAGGAAGAATCCAAATGAACCGCAGCATTACCTATACTGAAACGCCGATTCTGAAGGCGGTTTAGAATGTCGCAATCCGATCGTTTGCAGGAGCTCGAATGCGTTCTCTTCTCTTGAACTTGTCTTTGTTATGGGTATTGCTAATTCCAGCGTTTGCGCAACAGCCAGATTCGTCCCAGAGCCAGCCCCAGGCCGAACCGCAAACAAAGAACGCGCCAGCAAAGAAACCGCCTTCACAGCCAGCAAAGTCCCCAGAAACCCCGACGGCGACGGAGGAACCAAAGCCGGAACCGCCCAAGGAATCCGGCGATAAATCAAAGGACAAAGACGAACGCTTCGACATGACCGAAGTCGCGCCGGTCGTGACCCATCACGAAATCACCGTGAACGGGAAGCTCCTGCACTACACGGCCACCGCCGGGCGCCTTCCGATCAAGCGCGCTGACGGCAAGACCGAAGCGCAAATGTTTTTCGTTGCTTACACTCGGGAGGGACAGCAGGCCAGCAAGCGTCCGCTGACCTTTGCGTTCAACGGCGGGCCGGGTTCGTCGTCGATCTGGCTGCACATGGGAGCGCTTGGCCCCAAGCGGGTCGTGCTGCAACCTGACGGCTTCATGCCCCCCGCGCCCTACCGCATGGAAGACAATCCTTACACTCTGCTGGACAGGAGCGACCTGGTGCTGGTGGACGCCATCGGCACGGGCTTCAGTCGCGCAGCCGACGCCGAGATGTTCAAGAAATTCTGGGGAGTGCAGGGCGACATTGAAGCCTTCAGTGAATTCATTCGTCTCTACATCACGCGGAACGAGCGCTGGAGTTCCCCGCTCTATCTGTTCGGCGAAAGCTACGGCACGACGCGATCGGCGGGCATTGCTGGCTACCTTGCCGACAAGGGCATCTCCTTTAACGGCATTACCCTGCTTTCGACAGTGTTGAATTTTGAGACCCTGATCAGCAACAAGACCAACGACCAGGCCTATGTTTTCCTCGTCCCTTCGTTCACCATGATTGCGGGATACCATCACAAGCTGGCCCCCGATCTTGCTCAGGACATGAACAAGTCGCGCGAGGAATCGCAGCGCTGGGCGTCAACCGATTACGCGCTGGCGCTCGACAAGGGCGACGCCCTGACGCCTGAGGAGCGGCAGAAGGTGATCAATCAGTTGGCACACTATACGGGATTGACCCCGGAGATCGTCGATCAGGCTAATCTGCGTGTTGATGTCCGCAAGTTTACCCACTATCTACTGATCGATCAGAAACTGCGGGTGGGCCGCCTGGATGGACGTTTCACCGGTCCCGATCCCAACGGACTGTTGGATACTCCGTTCTACGATCCGTCGGGATCATCGCCTACTCCGCCGTTTACTTCGACTTTCAATAACTACGTGCGGACCGAACTGGGTTACAAGACGGACATGCCGTACTACGTCAGCGCGCAGCAGGCGGGATTTGAGAAGTGGGATTGGGGATCGAGCATTCAGGGCTTTCCGGACACGGCCACCGCGCTACGGCAAGCTATAGTCAAAAATCCGTACCTCAAGGTGTTCGTGATGGAAGGTTATTACGATCTAGCCACTCCATACGCCGCCGCCAATTACACCATCGACCATCTGGATATCGGCCCGAAGTATCACCAGAACATCTCGTTCGCGACCTACGACGCGGGACACATGGTTTACCTGCCCATGGATGGTCTGAAGAAAATGAAGAGCGACGAGGTAAGGTTCATGGAGATGTCGGGGGCGCAATAGAGAGAACGCGTCGTTTTTCTCACTGCTGGTTTTGAATGAATCCGCGAATATGACAATCGCAGTAACTGGGATAAGAGGTTCGGCACAAAATGAGTACAGTCCTTGCCAACCCTGCAAAAATGATCGCGCACGGCGCTCCTCGCGTTATACACAATGACGAGGAGCTGGAAGCCTATACGGCTGCGCTCTTCCAACTGACGGCTTTGGAAAAACCCTCGGGCCCTGAAACCGAAGCCATCGAACTGCTGACCCTGCTGGTGGAGCGCTACGAACAGAAGCGTTACCCGATTCCGGCCGCCGATCCGGTCTCGGTGGTGCGGTTCCTCATGGAACAGCAGGGCCCTTAAGCAGCGCGATCTGGTCCCTCAATTCGGATCCGAGAGCGCGGTTTCCATGTTCCTCGCCGGACAACGGAAGCTGACCCTGGAGCAGGTGCGAAAATTGCGTGCCCGGTTCAAGCTTCCTGCCGATGTCTTCATCGCCAGGAAGTAATGGAGCAGCCCTCGCGAGACTAGGCTGGCCGCCCGCCCCGATCTATAATTAAACTGGTTGAGACTAGTTGAATGGGAGAAATGCCATGCAAACGGTAGGGGCTTTCGAGGCCAAGACACACCTTGCGGAGTTGCTCGACCGGGTCAGCAGGGGGGAGACGATCATTATTACGCGGCATGGCGTGCCCGCAGCCAGGCTGGTTCCTGTTGCTGAAGTACGAGGGAAGCTCTCCCATCAGGATGTCGTCGATGGCATGCGTGCACTGCGCCGGCGCGTCAAAACGGACAGCATGAGCGTGCGCGAAATGGTGGAGGCGGGGAGGCGGTTTTGACGGCGATTGTCGTCGATGCCTCTGTTGCTCTGGCCTGGTGTTTTCCCGACGAGGCCAGCGAATATGCGGATGCTGTACTGACGGGCTTGGCTGGATATGAGGTGTGGGGCCCGGCAGTGTGGCCGCTGGAAGTAGCCAATGGCATAGCCGTTGGCGAACGACGGAAACGGATCGCTCAGCCCGAGATCCGGCAATTCCTTGAATTACTGGAAGCATTAACCGTTCAACAAGACTCTCTGCCGCTATTCGCAAGCGTGAGTAATATCCTTCCTCTCGCCCATGCGTATGGTCTTTCGGCCGATGACGCGGCCTATCTGGAAGTTGCTATCAGGAGGGGCGCGTTGCTGACGACCTTGGACGCCAGGCTGGAAAAAGCAGCAAGAAAGGCTGGCGTCGAGATCTTTACAGTCACCCGACCGAAGCCCAAAAAGTATCGGATCGAATAGCCCCTACCACGTGGTGAATAGGTGCCCCATGGAGCGACAATTGCGCGCCCGGTTCAAGCTCTCGGCGGATGTTTTCATCGCCAAGAGATAATGAGATCCGATAGACGAAATCCCCACCCAAGCAGAACCAGTCCCTATCCTGCCCATCCGCTACGCACGGTCAACGGTGAGGCCCATCACCGAATCTGCCGGGGCAATCGTGGTATCCAGAAGCATCATGGATTCATGCCCGGTCTGAAGCGATGAGTCCATCCGCATCACGCCGGCCGGGTAGAGTCAAAGGAGGTTCGCGTGCCCATTATTACGATATCCCGGGGATCCTTCAGTGGTGGCAAGATGGTGGCCGAGGGCGTGGCACAGATGCTAGGTTGCCGCTGCATTGATCGTGACCAAATCATCCAGAAAGCTGAGGCATGGGGGGTGTCGCAGGACGATCTGCGGACCGCTATCGAAAAACCACCAAGCTTTCTCGGTCAGTCTCCCCAAACCAGATACCGCTATCTCGCGTTCATTCAGGCGGCACTTACTGAGGAAGCCCGGACGGGAAAGGCGATCTACCACGGCCTTGCCGCCCACTTGCTGTTCGGCAAGGGACCTCACGTCCTGCGAACCCGTATCATTGCTCCCATGGAGTTCCGCATCGACGAGGTGCACAACCGACTGAGGTGTAATCGCAAGGAAGCCATTGCCTACATCGAAAAGGTGGACGAAGACCGGCGCAAGTGGACCAAGTTTCTCTATGGCCTGGACTGGACGGATGCTTCGCTGTACGACCTTGTGCTTAACCTGGAACAAATGAATGTGCAAGAAGCCTGCGACGTTATCTGTTCCGCTTCGCAGCTGAAGTGTTTTGAATTTACTCCCGATAGTCAAAGGGTCATGGACGATCTGGCCATGGCCAGTCGCGTCAAGGCGAACCTGGCGATGGATGCGGCCACCGCCAACCTACAGTTCGAGATCGTAGCAGAGGGCGGATCGGTGTCCGTCAAGGGGGATATCGTCAGTCCGGGCCAGGCCACGAGAATCGGAGAGATTGTTCGTGGCATGCCGGGCGTCGCTGCCGTCAAACTGAGCCAACTGGAGCTAGCTACTCATATTTGAAGCCCAGCCCGAACGACTTCGCGATTGCACGGGATACGCAGTTTTCTTATGCCCATGGTACACAATGACGAGGAGCTGGAAGCCTACACAACCGCACTCTTCCAACTGACGGCTTTGGAAAAACCCTCGGGCCCTGAAACCGAAGCCATCGAACTGCTGACACTGCTAGTGGAGCGCTACGAACAGAAGCATTACCCGATTCCGGCCGCCAATCCGGTCTCGGTGGTGCGGTTCCTCATGGAAGGGCAGGGCCTTAAGCAGCGCGATCTGGTTGCCCAATTCGGATCTGAGAGCGCAGTTTCCATGTTCCTCGCCGGACAACGCAAGCTGACCCTGGAGCAGGTGCGAAAATTGCGCGCCCGGTTCAAGCTCCCTGCCGATGTTTTCATCGCCAAGAAGTAATGGGGAAACTCCTCGCGATACCAGTCTGGGTCACGTGCCCTGTCGAAGTGGTACTGGAGCACTTGGCGCAGGAAGTGCGGGAGTCGCTCGATTCGTGACCTCGATCACTGACAGACTATCCCATGCGGTGAGATAGTGCGGGGGAGCTAAAACGGAAATTCTGGTCAGAGTGTTCTGTGAAGTGGCGGCCAGCGCCAACGGGAAGAAGGGCGGGACGCCCGAAAAGGACTCAAAGTGAAAACGCATAAAGTGGTTGCACTCGTGACTCTCCTCGTCGCGTTAACGTCCGCTCAACTGAGCCGAACCCCGCCCACCTTCCGGCTTGGGATGAGTCTAGAAGAGGTCACGAGAGTGTTCGGGCCACCTACGCGCTACCTCATGAACGGTTACTACTATGACCGCTACCCATCAGTGGTGACCGGGTTGCTCTGGCGTGCGTACTCACGCAGTACGTCGCAGAATGAATATGAAATCCTCGTCCACTTCAGGGTCGACAGCTCCGAATCCCGCTTACATCCGACGCTTCGAGTGCAGGAAGTCCGCTTCAAAGCGGACAAAGCGAAAACAATGAAGGAAATATTGCTGGACGTACCGGAAGCGATTGTCGTCTGCGCAAACGGCTGCCACGCTCGCGCGGAAAAGCGTCTGGGATTAGCGATGTACCTCGTGCCCGTAGGTGATGCGCCGACAGCAACAGTCGTCGGAACGCTTAGCGATCCCGATACAGGTGAAGTCATAACGCCCGGAGCGAAACTGATCGTAGACGAAATATCGGTAAGCGAATCGAGCCAGAAGGGGCACCAGGCAATCCTCGACATCACCAGCGACACTGGCGTTATTTGGAAGCCTTGAGATCAAAGATGGAACACTAGCCAAAATCTCAGACCTCTCCGGAAGTCATTGCGGGCGGTCTTTGAGTAACGCGCCCGGCCGTTGTCTAGGCCGGAGTCGCTTCTGGCCCGAGCAGCAATCCCGGCCCCTTGTCATTATTTTGTGCTGAAGTCAAGATACTGATTGGCCTCAGACAACGGCAATACTTCTGATGTGATGTCGACCAGACTTCCGGCAAAGAGCTTTATTGGTCCCTCGAAACCAGGCTCCACGGCAATCCTGAATTCATTCTGGTACGCGAATAACGAGCGCTTGCGAAAGCGCCCCACCTCACCTGAATACGTCTCAGGATCGTAGTATTCGACCAATCTGCTCTCAAAGTGGCACAGGCCAGCGTCCCTAGCCGCATTGATAACACGATCCAGAAACTCATCAGAATTCAGAACAATCACAAAAAAATCTCCAAACTGAAGATTCTGACTGCTTACTAAATCCCCGTCCCTAGGTTTTGTAATTGCAAACATGCAATAGATGTTGCATGCTGCCGTTTTTCCCAATCCGACGCGAACAGGCCCGATCAGTCCAGAGGGGTTTACCGCGTGGCTGCCGAAGCCCGGGGCATCCAGTATTAGATGTTTGACGTGCGCGGGCTGGATAACCCTCG
Organism: uncultured Acidobacteriaceae bacterium; assembly: GCA_963794545.1. GTDB lineage: Bacteria > Acidobacteriota > Terriglobia > Terriglobales > Acidobacteriaceae > Bog-257. Next base: position 220,583 of record CAWCEH010000002.1, on the reverse strand, counting down.
TCATTCCTTCAAAGCTGTCGCCCCTTGCCATGTCCGATTCAAGCTTAATGAAATCTGCCAGCGGCCTCATGTACAGCAGCCCATCATTTCGGAGCGCTTCAATATGTTGCTTCTCGCCAAACTTCAAGAGTCCGTAAATTGGCTGATCGAGTTCTTGGGGGATCACTTCGTTCTCTGCCGTCACGTTGAGAGCCCAGTGTAGTCGGGTGGGGTCGGAGCGGCAATACTCGGATCGGTACCCAATCGCTTCATTGTAGGGCGGGGTGCTCCCACCCAGGCTTCCTTTCCTTGGGTGGGATTTCTGCTGCTGCACTCGCCATTGTGGGACAGCGTACCTACCACGTGGTGAACAGGTGCCCCATCTTGTCGCGCTTGGTGCGCAGGTAGTTCTCAGAGTGCTCGTAGGGCTCGACATCGGCGGAAACGCGTTCCACGACTTTGATTCCGGCATCCTCGACGGCTGCAACTTTCTCGGGATTGTTCGAGATCAGGCGAACTTGCTTCACCCCAAGCTGCCGCAGGATCTCCGCCGGTAGCTTGTACTGGCGATAGTCGTTGTCATAGCCGAGCTCGACGTTGGCCTCGACGGTGTCGAGACCCTTGTCCTGCAACTCGTAGGCTTGCAGCTTGGCCATCAGGCCAATGCCGCGCCCCTCCTGCTGCTCGTAGATGAGGATGCCAGCGCCGGCTTCGGTGATCATGGCAAGTGCCAGCTCAAGCTGCTGACGGCAGTCGCAGCGCATGGAATGAAAAACGTCGCCGGTCAGACACTGGGAGTGAATGCGCACCAGCGGCGGTGCGGAATGGATGTCGCCCATCACCAAGGCAACCGCGCCCTCTTTGCGGCGCTCGGCCTTGCCTTCGCGCGCCAAGCGGTCAGCCTCTTCGGGAGAGACACTGTCGAGCAAGTTCTCAAAATCGCCTTCAAAGCCGTAGATCCGGAACTGTCCCCACCGCGTGGGGAAGTTGGCCTCGGCCACCTTCCTGACAGTCTTTACAGTCGGACGATTCACCCTTCGATTATAAGCTGCTGGGCGCATTGGGCCATGTTCGGCCGTCACAACGGAAGCAAGCGCGCGACACAGAAATCGGGCCCGAGGTATGAAAAAAGGGCAACGCAGTCATGATGCTTACCCGGGTCTCGAGAAGCGCGAGACCCGGGGCACCCAGTGATGCGATCGCTTCGTCAATACTGACAAGACGCTATCGGTGTCCGCCGCCTCCACCGGAGTGTCCACCACCGCCACCGCCTCCGCCATGATAGCCGCCTCCGCCTCCGCTTCCGCCGCGATAGCCACCACCACCGCCGCCTGAGGCGCGATAGCCTCCGCCCGAACCACCGGAATAGTGTGGCGCCGAGTAGGAACCCGCAGAGCCGTAGCTGCGGCTGGTGTAGGTCGGACTCGATCCATAGCTCCGGTTAGAGTAGGTCGGACTCGATCCGTAGCTCCGATTAGAGCCGTACGAACTGTATGGATACGAACCGCCCCTGCTTCCGGCGTAAGGGCCGGTTCCCGTCCGGCCGGCAGCGTACGACGACGAACCTGAGTACGCCGGCGCCGCGTGATAGCTGTAACCGGAAGCTGGCCGGGGTACCGACCCCGCGGCCCGAGATGTCGAGTTCGAGGAACCGTGCGAACTCCCACTCGAGTTGCCACGCGGAGTTCCGTTCGAGTTGCCCTGCGGAGCTGCGCGTTGTGACGGCGCTGACTGCCGCGACGGAGCCGACTGCTGCGCCGTTCCGCTGGGCGCGCGATAGGTGTAGTTCGCGGGCGGACGCGGCACCTGCGAGTTGTGCGCCGTCGTTGCTCCTGTAGTACCTTGCGAACTGCGGTTCATCGTTTCGTGATTGTTCACGCTACTGCTGTTGCTGTTGCCTCGCGCAAAGCTATCATTGCTTGCCGGAGGACGAGGTACACTGTGCGTCGCCGGATTCGACGGAACATTGGCCCGTGCGACCTGATTGTTGGCCGTTCCGCCAGCCGACGGTGAACGTGGCACGTTGTGCGCGGCATTCTCCTGACTTGCGCCAGGCGTTGCACCAGGCCCGTGCGAGCTGTTGATATTGCCCTGCGTCGCAGGAGCACCGTTCGTCCTCGCCGTCGAGGATTGACTTCCGCCGAAGCCGGCGGGACGTGCCGGAGGCGTCGCACGGGTCACAACATTGCGGTTCGTCGCCGAAGCCGGAGGAACCGCCCGTGCTGCTGCACTCCCTCCTAGGACGGATTGCCGGGTCGGAGACACATCCGCCATGCCGACCACTTGGCCCCTCCCCAGTTGTGATCTGGGAACGACCGTACCCACCCGATTGATTGCTGCGCCAGAGGTGAACGCAGATCTTGGAGCGGCCGTGACCGCACCAGCCGTGTTACGGAAGGCGTAGTGCGTCGCCCCAAGGTTGTTGTTGCGATAGTTGTTGGCGACGTTGTTAAAGTTATTGATGTGCGTATTGGTGACGTTGACATTGCGAAGATAGCCGTTACTCACGTATCCGCCGCCATGTCCGTATCCGCCGCGATAGCCATATCCTCCGCGATATCCCCAGCCACAATAGTAAGGATAGAACGGCTCACCCCAGCCCAGCGGGAACCAGCCAAAGCCAACACCGAAGCCAAAGCCGCCCCAGCCAAAGCCGATACCGAAGCCGCCTCCTCCGATCCAGCCAACCAGGGCCGGAGCGTAATAAGGGTTCCAGTACCCGAGCGGTCCGGGAGCCCAGCCCCATCCGCCGTTCCAGTCGACCCAGCGTCCATAGTGGAAAGGAGCAAATCCCCAGGGAGCATCATCTATCCAAGTCCATCCCCAAGGTTCGATCCACGCCCAATGACCGTAGCGGTAGGGCGCCCATCCTGCTTGAACCGAGGGTACCCAAACCGAACCGTACACAGGAGAAGTCTGCCAGACGCCATAGGCGTCGAGGTCCTGATAACCAATCACGCCCGGCGAAACATAGCGCGCGGATAGAGAGCTATCCAGCCGTTTGTCGCGCACTTGTGCCCAGTCCTCAAAACCATCACGAGCAGGCGCGCTATAGGAAGCGTGCTGAAGCGAATTTCCGCCGCTGAATCGGACCTGCAGACCGGAGTTGACCCGCACCGCCGCGCCTTTGCCGGTGGCCTCGCCGTAGCCGCTGCGCACCGTCACCCAGCTTTGATCTTCATTGGGATGAACGTCGAAGCGATAAACCCCCGTCTTCATCACCGTAAAGGCGAAGTTCGGAGTGTCAACTTCGTAAACCTCGCCCTTCTCCAGATGGCGGACCGTGACTTCCACAACGCCCTGGTCGACTTCAAGCTGCACAGTGCTGTCGCTGACGTTGCTGAGCGTCACGCTGGTTTCGGAATCCATGCGGATGAATCCGTCACCCACGTTCAATTCGGCACGCGAGTTCTTGTCGGTCCAAACGCGGTCCGCCGTCGTCAAGGGCCGATTCATGGCCGCTGCGACCCAATCGTTCACGCCGCCCGGCTGCGTCGAAACTTCGCCCGACATATATTGGACGCGCGCCACACGACCGGGAGGGTCCTGCACTTGTTGTTGCTGGCCGGGAGTAGTGTCGGGCCCAGGAGGGTTGTTCTGCACCGACACATCGGTTGGCAACTGAGGGTTGGAGGGTAGCTGAGTACTATCCTGATCTTGAGCCAGTACTAAGCCCACTGAGATCGCGATAAACAGCAGCGTCGCGAGGGTCCGTCCAAACCGCCACCGTGATTTCATTTGAAACTCCTTACGCCTCTGACCTCAACAACTTCTCCTGTCAGGCCGGGGAGGCGAACGTCCCGCAAACCGCAGTCCCGACGACTAACGTGCCTGACATCCATGTAAACCCGAAACGCGGCACCGTGTTTCGGAAGGTGCTAACACATTGGATGCAGCGGTTGCGCTGCCGACACTACGATTTTCCGAAGCTGAAGCCAACCTTAAGGAACGTCCTTTCCGGTTGGGCTTGCACGTTAATTTTATGGCGTCACCGGGGTGGGGGCAGTCTTGGGAGTAGCAAGATACCCGGTGATACTGTTCTTGGCAGCGGTGAACACCACGACTTCATAAAGCATCTTGTCCCGCCCGGTATAGAACTGCAACGGCTCCCCGAGCGTGCGGTCCTTCTTCTCGATCGTGCGATCGTCCGCGATCACGTTCAGCGTGAACTTGCTCTTCTTGGGGTCCACTTTCTTCAACTGCAGGCTGATCGTCGATACCGGCGTGCGCGCGTTCTTTTGCAGCGTGAAGTCGTAGTAGTTGCGGTCGCCCTTGCGCTTCAGGACATCGAGTTCCGCTGCAGTGTGCGCGATGAGTCCACTCTGCACGCCGAGGTCGCCAATGGCGCGCTCCAACTTGGCGTTAGTGGCGGCAAGATCGGTCTGGGTCTTCTGGATATCGGTTTTGGCGGCGCCAACTTCTGTCTTAACACCGGTGACTTCGCCGCTGACCGCTGCGATTTGCTGCCCCTGCTGGCTCTGCGCCGCGGAAAGCTTGGCGGCCGCCGCCTTCTGCTGGCGATCCAACTCCGCGGCGCGCCGGGCGAGCTCTTGCTTGGTCATGCCGACTTCCGAACTCAGCGCCTGCCTGAACTCGGACGATGTCGTGTGAATGCGGTTTCCCAATTCGACTTGAGCGGTTTCCACCACCTGCTGCCTATGTTCCATCGCCGCCAAACGCGTCCTCAGGTCATAGATGAGGTACAGGGACGCGATCACATAAATAACGCCAACCCCGAGCAGAACGTACTTGAGAATCTCGCCCCGGCGCGATGGCGGGGGAGGAACGTGGCTTTCTTCGGGAGGATTAGTCACACTGTCAAACTGCATCAATAAGTCCTTTCCTGCTACTGCCAATTCTCGGAGAGTAGGAATGCCCTGTCAATGAGCATGTTATAGACGAGCGAGTGACCCGTTAGGGTACGAATATACTTGCCGAATCAAGTAGGAGCGCGCATGATGGGAGTGGCAGCCCTGACGATGAGGGCGAAGGTGATAGTGACGGGACTCGTTTGCCCGCTGAGGGTGTGCGATGATCGACACTTCCCCTTGGAAAGAGTGTGCCATGTCCGATGTTGAGCGCGATTATTTGGACGCGTATCTCGCTAACCTAAAAGAGAAAACTGACCCCGATTTGCCGGATGACGAGTTTCTTGCCAGATTCTGTATCGCTCAAATCCTTAAGCCCAAAGATTTGGATATTGATCAACTGGCCAGCGGTTACACGGATGGGCCGCTCGACGGCGGAGCTGACGCGATCTACTTTTTCGTGGCGGGCAAGCTAATCGCTGACGATATGGCAACGTCTGAGTTTCTGGAGTATGAAGGACTGACGATGAGCCTTCATCTTATTCAGGCAACAAGGATCGCCCACTTTCAAAAAGATCACCTCAGACGGTTTGAGGATTTAAGTAAAGACCTACTCGACCTAAGAAACGACCTGGATGAGAAAGCTCAACTGTATAACGCAGACGTAAGGGCGGCTATTCGGAAATTCCGTAGTTGGTGGCAGGACTTGAAGATGAAACTGCCATCTCTGTCCATACACTTTCACATCGCAAGCAAAGGTGATGACGTGCACCCCGATGTTGCGATGCGCGCGGACGGATTGAAGAACTGCGTCAAGGACTTGTACCACTGCGAATGCGATGTGCATTTCTATAACGCCAAAATGCTCTTGGAGTTGGCCAAGAAATCGCGGCGGCATCCGGTGGAATTGAAGTTCATAAAACAGCTAGCCTCAGATCAATGGGGTAACGCGTTCGTTTGTTTGGTTAGACTGAAGGATTACATCACACTTATTACTACGCCAACCGGAGAACTGCGTGATTATATTTTAGAGCCGAACGTTAGAGGATACTTAGGTGTAAAGGGCGTAAATGCAGAAATTCTCACTACTCTACTAGCAGGCTCTAAGGTGCAAGAGTTTTGGTGGCTTAACAATGGTGTAACCATAACTTCTTCTCAGATCACTCCGGGCATTAGTTCGCTGGTGCTGAAAGATGCGCGGGTCGTGAACGGCCTGCAAACGTCGCGGGAAATTTATCATTATTCCCAACAAAAACCAAAGGCGGCGAAGTCAGATCAGCGTCACATCCTCGTTAAGGTTATCGAAGCCGACAGCAAAGCTGCGAGGAACATAACTCAGACCACGAATAACCAAACGAAGATAGATCCGATTTACTTGCGGACAACCACCGATGATATTCACGATGGGATTGAAGCGGCGCTTCCCACTTTTGGTTTTTATTATGAGCGCGTCAAGAATCAGTATTACGACGACGATAAAGTGCCGCGCTCAAAGATTGTGACGCTGGATTATTTAACCCGTGCCTTGGTTGCGGTACTCATGCAAAAACCGGAACAAGCTAGGGGCAGCCCTGGGCAATTCGTACAGCGGCATTATAAAAAGATATTCAGTCACGCGAGCAAACCAGAAGTATTTGGACGCACCGTACAATTGATGAAGTTAGTTGACGACTTTGTCGTATCACGTGTCGAAGCGAAGACTGACCGCGCCAATCTCAAGTACTATATTGCGCTGGATGCTATTTGTACGGTGACGAAACGAAGCAATATTCACCGCTCCACGATTGCGAACTTAAAGATGGATAGATTCACGTCGGAAATACTCGAAGGATCATTGAGGCGCGTGCAGCACATTTACGACCAGATAAGGGCAAAAGGAATAGTGCCTGATTTGGTTGCTAAGGGCGGAGAATTTGTGTCTGAACTCAAGAAAGAACTGGAAGAAAAATTCCCCCAAAAAAACAGTAAGGGGCAAGAGCGTACTTTGTGGTCTGCCATGGAGCAAGGACAATGAGCGCTAAACATCCATCTGAATTCGAGAAGTTTGACGATGCTATGACGCGACTTCTGAAGGTTACGCATAGCGAACTCAAGGTAACGCTGGATGCAGAGAAGGCCGTGAAAGAGAAAAAGCGAAAAGCTAAGCTTTCCGCTTTGGGCCTCGCGTCCCACGATAGGGATTAGAAAGGCGCTTCTTCTGTCTTGCCGGTCACCTCTGCAAACGTAAGGCGCTTGTTGAACACTTGGGACATTGCCAAGTTGAAGCGGTCGGAGTCGGATACTTTGTGTTTCTTGCTTCCGCGATTGTTGTAACGGAACATTTGCTCATCAAGGTAACGAAATAGATGGAATGGCTCGACACTAACGTAAGTACCAGCGAGGCCGCGTTTCAACAGGCTCCAGAAGTTTTCGAGTCCATTGGTGTGAATCTGCCCGTCAACGTAGCTATAAGCATGATCGATAACTTGATGCGCATAATCCGATGCCAGCCCCTCATACGAGAGCAGGGCATCGCTGTAGAGAGCAGCCCCGGTTTCGACATGCTTCCTCACTTCCGCTTGCAGAACTTTCTTTTTGCGGTCTGGAATCACGGTCGCATGAACCTTTCCTCCACGCTCCAAGATTCCCATGACTACAGTTTTGTCCTTGCCGCCTGTTCCGGTAATACGACGCTTGCGTTCGCTGATGTGCATGTTCCTCGCTTTCCCGCCGATGAAGGTTTCGTCTACTTCGACGCCGCTTCCACCACCGCCAACTTTTACCAGAGTGCCTTGACTGAGGGCTTTGCGGATGCGATGCAGCATGAACCATGCAGACTTCTGAGTGACTCCGATGGTCTTGGCAATCTCGTAACTGCTAACGCCATTCTTGCAAGCGCAGATCATCCAAACCACAACGAGCCATTTCTCCAGCGGAATCGGGGAATCCTCGAAAATGGTTCCGATCTTTGCGGAGAACTGGCGATTCTTGTGGGCGCTCTTGCACTGCCACTTGCGCTGAGTTTCGAGGAAAGAAACATCGTCGCGCCCACAGGTAGGACACTTCACAACCCCATCCGGCCAACGCTTAGACGCCATATATTTCAGACAGTTGTCGAAATCTGCAAAGTACAGAACGGCTTGTTGAAGTGTCTTGGGGGCTTTCATGTAACTAGATTAGAAGGTGTGACTTGATTTGTCAAGTATATTCTTACCCTAAATTGGCAAGTACCGCTTCAGACTCGCCATTGACCGGGTAGAGCCAGCTTTCAGGCTGGCGTCCGACATCGTACCAAAACTATAAGGCTTGGGCCGCTGCGGTCATTTCAATGACAGCAGCGGCCCAAGCGGTCTGTTTGTACTCGCCGAACGCGGCGCTGAAGCGCCGCTCTACCCGTACTCGCCAGACTACTGGGCGCCACCTCCTCCACTACAATCGAATCGTGAAGACCTGGGACGTTGTGATCATTGGCGCAGGCGTCATCGGACTATCGCTGGCGTGGCGCTTGCGACGTGACGGCGCCAGCGTTCTGATCGTCGAGAAAAGTGAGCCGGCGCGCGAAGCGACTCATGCCGCGGGAGGCATGATCGCGCACTGCGATCCGCATAACCCGCCTGTACTGGCTTCGCTGATTGCCGCCAGCGCGCGCATGTATCCGGAGTTTGTCCGCGAGATACGCGACGAATCGTTCGAGTCGCCGGACCTTCGCACCGACGGCACCATAGCATTTCTCGAGGAGGACGAGTCGCCGACCTGTGATGCGGCTCGTGTCATCGGCGATGAAGAGCTTGCGCGCATCGAGCCGCTTATCAGTCTGCGCGGTCGAACCTACTTTCTGCCCGAGAGCAGCGTCGATCCTCGAAAGCTCGGTAGCGCGCTGGAGAAAACATTGAGGCATTCCGGCGCGGACTTCGTCACGGGCTCGCCTGTCAATGAGGTGGCAGTATTGGCAGGTCGTGCCGCCGGCGTGCGCACCACAAAGTCTTTTTACGCTGCCGATGCCGTGGTGAATTGCGCCGGAGCCTGGGCGTCGATGATTAAACCTCTCGGCGTGCCGACTCGTCCGGTGAAAGGACAGATGGTCTGCGTGGTGCCGCCTCCGGGACCGCATCGCCCGGGGCCGCTGATTCAGCACGTTATTCGCACGCCCGAGGTGTACATCATTCCGCGTAGCGACGGACGCATCGTTCTCGGCGCTACCGTGGAAGAGGCCGGCTTCGACAAGCGCGTCGATCCCGACACCGTTCAGCGACTTCACCAGGCCGCCGCGAAAGTCGCACCGGCAATCGGCGAGATGCGCATACATGAAGTTTGGGCCGGCCTTCGTCCGGGTTCGCCCGACGATCTTCCCATTCTCGGGCCGACCGCTCTGCCAGGCTATTTCGCCGCGACCGGTCACTATCGCGATGGGATTCTGCTGGCTCCTATCACCGCGCATGTGATGACTCAACTGCTGACCGGTCGCAAACCAGATTGCGACCTTGCTCCGTTCTCGCCGCTGCGGTTCTCCGCGAAGGCTGGCTGCTGACTATCCGTTAAGTACGGTCATTCGTAGTGGGTCCACATGCGGATTACCTTGACGATGTGTTCATCTTCGAGAACCTGATAAACAAGCCTGTGCTGAATGTTGATGCGGCGAGAATACGCGCCTCTCAGGTCGCCTAGCAGCTTCTCAAACGGCGGAGGCGTTTGGAATGGGTTATTCGCCAGCAGCGCGAGCAGTTGTTCGGCCTTCGGTCGAAGCCCAGCAGAGGCAAGACGGCGAGCATCCTTCTGAGCTTGTTTGGTGTAGACAAGATGCCAAGGCGTCACCAGCCCGGTTCTTTCTCGCACTCATCCACCGGCGTCGCAAGTCCTTCGCGGATGGATTCACGCATGCCGGGAACCGACAGAAGATGAAGGGTCTCCTGGATGGCGTTCCAATCTTCCTCGCCAACAAGTACGCCATTGGAGCGCGGACCGGTGATGAGGACCGGTTCGTGGGCGGCGGCCGTTTCGTCGAGAAGCCGATACAACTTCTCGCGGGCCTCGCTGGCGTTCATGGTATTCATGTGTGTCAGCGTACGCTTTTTCGTACGGCCACGCAAGATAAGTGCGCCTTGGGGTGCCTTGCGAATACAAGCACAGGCCTATTCAAACACCCAGACAAGCAAAACCGGCTTGTGTGGGGCACCCGCACCGCGTGCCGAAAGTCAATTGCCGGGAAACAGATAGCCCGCCAGCATCTTCTTCGTCTCGGCGACGATGAGATCGCGCTCCTCGCGAGTAGGCTGCTCGTAGGCGTAAGCAATGAGGCGCTCACCGCCCTCGCTGGCCACGTTCAGCGTGAGCTGGAGTTCGGGGGTGTAAGGAAGGCGCAGGCGCTCGACCATGAAGGTAGTGAGCATGGCGGGAAGACCGGTGCGGGCCGCCTCTCCTGCCGTGATGGTGGTGCTGATGTGGCGCCCGAAAGAGATGCTGCGGAAATCGGGATGGGCATCGAGATAGAGGACGTAGGCGTCGATCATGCGATCGAGCACGACGGTGGGATCGAAATTTTCCGGATTCTGGAGTTGCTGTAACAGAGGCCGCATGACCTCCTTATCCACCAGACCGCGAAATTGGAGGACGTGGCGGTCGGCAATGGCGTCGATGATGGACTGCATGTCGGGGAAGAAGCGGTAAACAGCGCCGACCGAGAGCCCGGGTTCGGAGGCAATGCGCCTGGTGGTAACGTCCTCGAGCGGCATTTGGGTGAGCAGCGAGCTGGCCGCGTCGAGAATGCGGGCCACGGTGCGAAGGCTGCGGTCCTGGAGGGGATGGCGGCGATGCGCGGCGGTTGACGCATTGATCACGGAATCAATGGGAGGTTGGTTGGACATGACCAGAGTCGGGCGAATGCGTCGGGTGGCCCGGGTCTCGCGCTTTTCGAGAGCCGGGAAGTCCGCCGTCGATCACTTGCATAGTGTGCTCGCAATCACAGCACGAGGCAACAGTTAGTTCTGGCTGGGGTGGAAGCCGGTGAAGCGTGGTCTGGTGGAGGCACCGGAACTGTGGCGTTGGAGCAGCTTCCGCGCCTATGCCTACTAGGAGCCAGGACCGGTTCGGATGGACGATTGGAGCGTGCAAGAGCTGAAGCTTAGGGAGCCGGCAACTTTTCCACAGTGATGATACTCACCCGGGTCTCGAAAAGCGCGAGACCCGGGGCACCCGCTCATATTAAGGACCCGGGGCACCGCTCACATTGAAAAAGATAATTATCCGGAGGGACCTCCGAAAGGGTATATAGTCCTTGTCCACCGGCCCCAGAACGAAAATCCTGATTGAAAGAGGGCACCCATGCGTACTCGCCGGATTCGTCCCCCCACCAAAACAAATTCCACAAACAGAAGAGACTGGCCCTGTTATGCCCTGGCGGTGGGCGTTCTCTGCATCTTGGCGGTACCGGCAGTCGCTCAAAGTTGCATGCCGAGTCCCAGCTGCATGAACCCCCAGTTCAATCTCAGTGCTTACTACGGGGGCCAAGATATAACCATCAATCAATGTATCGATCCGAATTCACCTTCCTGTGCGTGGGCTGACGCGGTCACGGTACCTAACATGGACGATGCGGCAAAGTACTTCCTTGCCTGCAGCCTGCCGGCAAACGGAAACCCAATTGCGCTTTGCTACTATTCCGGAGTGCCAGGGGCCCCACAGTACACTCCAAGTTGCACCTTGTCGCAGGGCGGGAATGCCGCTCAATGCAACTGTTACGAAATTAATGCGAACACTCCCGGTGCAACTGGGCAGTACAGCTACTCTTATGTAGAGATTACCGCCATTCTGAACCAGGTTGTTTACGACAACGTTGTCAACGAATGCGTTGATGCGACGACTGGCGATATTACGAAGTGCCTGACTTACGCGGACATACTGAACCACACGATGAATCCCCCGCCGCAGTCAATGACATTGTGCACTGCGCTCACGAGCCAACCCAACGGAATATTCCCTGGTGCAGATCTGATCTCCGACTTCAGTGAAATCGGGAAAAACCCAGACAATCCCGGGATACCGCCTCCGCTTCAGACCCCATACGCGTGTCCGGTAAACCCGCCACCATCGGGAAACAACTACGCTGGGTGCATGACGGCCCCATGTAAGCATACCGGCAAGACAGATCCGTTAACCGGTCTTCCTCTCGCCTTGTGTACCTGCCCGACCTTCGACGGTCCCAATCAGGTGGGAAATCCCCAGATAGAAGGACCGCCTCCCTTTTCATGCACTCCGACTGGCCCTCCCTATGGTCCAACTGCCCTTCCCTGGGTCTGGTCTTCCGCCTACATTGAGGTGCCCCCAAGCTAATTCATATCGTTACTGGGCTAACTCATTTGTACGCGATACTTTGGAGGGAAGTAGGGAAAAGATGATTTGTTGTCTCCGAATCGCAGGTTGAGTGGCCCGGTGTTGGAGCAGCTTCCGCGCCTATGCCTACCAGGAGCCAGGACTGGTTCGGGTGAACGATTGGAGCGTGCAAGAGCTGAAGCTCAGAAACCCGACAACTTTTCCACAGCCATAATACTCACCACCCGGGTCTCGAAAAGCGCGAGACCCGGGGCACCCGCAAATACTTGATTCGCGGCCAACGGAACAACGATGTACGGGAACGCGGGGCCACAAAAAAATAGTATGACGAATTCCTTGATGCGTATATAGTACGAGACTTCACCGGAGTGCAGGGAACGAAGATGCGCAAGAACAGTCTTCTCGCGTTCGACGACTACATTGAAGGGGCGAGCCATTCGAGTCCCGTCTTCACCAACGTCAACTTGAACGATGAGCTCGGGAAGTACGACCAACTCGCGATTCAGGTGGTCGTCGACGAGATCAAAGGACTAAAGGGCACTTTCGAGGCGCTTCTCGAGCACTCGAGCGATGGTCGCAACTGGGTCCAGAAAAACCCGAGCCATCCGCCCGTCGGGGACGTCGAACTAAAAAACCTAGATGCGGGGACGAACATCGGATGGGGTTCGGACCCGGGGCCCTCGCCACCCGGCCCTTCGATCCCCGCTCCGTTCTTGAGTTTCGTACGACTGCGGATGTATTTCACCGGCCCTACCTCCGCAGGTCACGTAAAAGTGTATGTCACCATGCGGGATCAGGGCGGCTAAATGCTCGCGGTCTTCGCTTTCACAACCCTTGATTTCTCGAAACTAACAGGAGAACTGCATGCGATACCTAGTTCACACCGTCTTTGACGACTTCATTCCCGCCGACGCAGATATCGCCTTTACCAGTAGCGAATTGAATACGCGAATGGGACACCACAACCAAATCGGAGTCCAAGTTGTGCTCAACAATCTCACCGTTGGTAAGAACGGCGGGACATTCGATCTATTCATCGAACATTGCTGTGATGGACGGAACTGGCAGCAGCGCAACTGGCTGAACCAGGAGTCGTCCAAGCCGACTAAAGGCGACATTCACATCAGTGCCCTCGAGTCTGGCCATATCTTCTCCCAGAACTTCAGCGACGCCTGCCAAGGGGTCTCGAGCGCACCGGGTAAGTCTGCGTCGGGCCCGCTCTTGCCTTTCGTGCGTTTTCGGATGGTGTTTGGCTCAGGGACTTCCGGCCACGTAAAGGTCCATGCCGTACATCGCGACAATTAGTTCCTCTCCAAGGGGGGCCCACCATGCCCGTCGATATGTCATTCGCGAGTCAGGGCGATCCGAACGTTACCTCCTCGGATCTCGTCGGTACACAGCGCAAGACGCTGCCCAACCGTATCACCGTCATCGCCTTCGACGACTACGTTGAGTCGACGGGACCGATTACCGTGTACACGAATCCGCGGTTGAACTGGCTGGTCGGGCTCTTCGATCAGATCGCGATTCAGATCGTTACCGATGACGTTGAAGGCCTGGTCCCCACGCTCAGCGCCCAAGTCCTACATTCGGCCGACGGACGGAACTGGATCCGCAAGTACCACGACTACCCGGAGATCTCGGTGACCGCGCTCTCCACCGTGAATACAACCGACCTCTACGGCTTCGATGATGGTGCGTTTCCAAGCCTGGCCTTTGTCTGCCTCAGCATGACGCTAGGAGGTCTCTTGAACAGTCGCGCACACATCAAGTGCACCTTAACTTGCAACGACGTACACGAACGCGAGTTTGCCCGGGAAGAATGGGACTACGCGTTGGGCAAGCACGGTTGCGTCCAATTTATCCCTGGGGGTGGAGTTATGCCGACGTATGCCAAGGGCGATCCACACGACATACGCTGGCTCAAGCCAGTATTCCCCAACTGGACGGAATGGGCAACTGACGCGAACATGCCGCTGGCAGAGAAGCAGAAGGCGGAGAAAGCCATGTTCGGAGAGCATGTCGGCCGCTGGATGGTGGAACCCAACGACGTGGGCCTGGGATTCTGCATCAAGAAGGACGGTACCTACCAGGCGTGGGTGCAAAACCCAGGCCACCTTACTACCCCACAACTTCAGGAGAAGTTTTATGAAATACAAAATGTCGATCTCGCAATTAAGCTAGAGAAGGAAGCTCTTAGCCAGGGTACCGTGGACGAGAATTACCTACTGCCTGATCCCAAGACTGGAAAGCGCGGTTTCAATATCGAATCCACCTAGCGAAAAAAGGTGAGCTATGCACGATCGCTGCGTTAAGGTATTCGACGAGACTATCCAGGACACGTTCGTAGGGATCGCCGGGCACTCTTACCGGGCCGTAACCTGGTCAAGTATCGAACATAGCGACTTCCTGGTTCGCGCCGATCAGCTGGTGGTGCAAGCCGTCGTCAGCGTGATGGTCGGGGTTCGAGCCAGTCCCCCTGACGATCACGTTGCAGCACAGTGGCGACGGGCGAACGTGGCACAACAAATGGGTCGCGATCGAAGGTCGTTTTTCTAATGGCGAGAAGCCAGACAACCTCGATCCAGGAGCGTCCGAAGAGCGCGGCGAACGGATCAAGAAACGAGAGTGGCCAAGTAGCAGTCTTTGGGCGGGAGAACCGTTGCGGCGCCCGCCGACCCTGCAGTTTGCCCGATGGCAGATCGATGTGGGCGACGGGAAGAATCCATTCAAGATTAGGGCAACGATCCTCGTCACCGCTCGGACGCGGACGAAACCACCAAAGGCTCAAATAGGACCAGCCGGTCAGGAGGGGCCGTCCTCCAATCCGGCTATAGGGTCACCTCTCGTGCCTGGGCGGCGCTCGCTCGCAGAGGTGGGTCAAACGCTCCAAAGCATGGCGCATCTCGAGGGAAGTCACAAACGAGAAGAAGTGTTACGCGCCCTTTCTCCTTCAGCCCGCAAAGACCTGACCGCGCTGTCGGCGTCGCTTCGGAGCTTGTCGCCGGAGCAACGCGACGAACTCGCCGCGTCAGCGCGCGCCTTCGCCGATTCCCTAGCCGGTGTGGCGAGTACAGACGCCCTCCCCGAGCCAAGTCCCGAAGATGCCTGCGGTTGCTCGCCCAAGCAGCAAAAATTGTGACTTTGGATGTAAGGAGGTGGAGGTAAAGTGGGCGACGGGTCTGATGACACAATCAGCAAGGAGGAAACACCGACTCCGCAGGATTCGGAAGAACGTGATCCTTCCGGGGATTCCACCTCGGGCGCGGGAGCAGCGGACCCGGGAGGCGGAAGCTCTGGCTACGATGTGGATGCGAGTTCGACAAAGAATGCGAGCTTCGCGGACTTCGCAGGTGCGGACGACAGCGGGCATGCCGCGGGCGACCTGAAGAACTTCTTCGACGCTGGGACGCTTGCGGCCAATACGTCTGATGTTCAACTTAATTTCCGCGACATGCCGTCGGACTGGCAGGACGCTTATCTCCGGGGGGACTTGCCGCCGTGGATACAGGTTTCAGCGGATGGAAAGATTAGTATCGTCGGCGAAGAGCAAGTTGTCATTGACAAGCCGCCCGACGACCCAGTTGTCGGCAAGCCGCCTGAAGAACCAATTACGATCACCCTGAATCCCACCTTCAATCCGGAGACCAAAAAATCCTTTTTAGACACCCTCCCCAGGCAAGTCGCCATTGGCGAGCCAGTGAACGAGGTCCCCATTAGCGAGCCCTTGAACCTAGTGCCAGACAATGTTGAACGTCCTGTACCTCCCCTGGAGATGTTGCAACCGTTAGGGCTCGGCTTGCACAACCTCGCCTTCAACGATCTTTCCTGGCTTAACAATCCGGCATCTAGACCGTACTGGGAAGCTCTACTTCCGCGACGCGGGAAACCGCTTGATCGCTGGCTAGTGAAACTCGATGAGCCTGCTGGCGCTCTGCCTAGCCAGCTCACACCCAGGTTGCAAACATTCTTAGCTCAAGAGAGCCGCGGCAATTCGCTCACTTGGTTGTCACAAAACGGGGAACCCATCCAATTTCAACCTGATCCAGCCTCTCCAGTTAAGCGAGCTTTTACGGCTGATGAGCTTTTGTCCATCGACGGACTGGTGCGCCGCTACAGAGTAAATGAGGCAAGTCTCAGCCCTAGCGAACTGCAGCTTCTGCGCGAGGCGGCGAAAATTCACCTCCATAGCACGACGCCGACAGCGCCATTCACCTCCTATTCAGTGCCGGGGCGGCAGAAACCGTTCATTGGGGAACGCCGTTTTGTGGTTCGCGTAAACGTCGACCCCAGCGCCGATTTGGACGTCAGCCAGCCCAACGCATTCAACCGCGGAGAGTACAAACTTACCAACGTTGAGGAAACTGAGGTTCTCGTTGTCGGCGACCAGTCAGGACGCATCATCAGTGTTCAGACTGTGGAGTCGCTCCAGAGGGGCGGACGAAGCTGGATCTTCGAAAACGCCGGCGTCATCCGGTGGGGTGGGCGGCTGCTCATCGTCGCGGGTGTCGGATATTCGGGTTATCGCATTGCCAGCGCCTCGCCCAATGAGCGGCCCAGGGTGATCGGCGAGGAGGTTGGATCACACGTTGGAGGACTTGCCGTCGGTGCACTTGCGACCACGGGTTGCGTCGCCTTTGGCATAGTTACAGAAGGTGTTGGTCTTTTCATGTGTGGACTCGTGGGCGGTGCTGCCGGCGGCTCGGCGGGTTCCTATGTTGGAGGGGCATTCGCGAGCGGAGATTCGACCCAACGCTGGGTCGAAGAAGGCGCGCGACGCGACTACGAACATTTCAAACAACTCAATCCCGACGCCACGCCGGCCGACTATGATCGGCTACAACAAGCGCAAGAGGATTTTGATGCTTGGGGGCTACCGTAAGCCACTCACGGATCGTTTGGACAGGAATGGACAGTAAGTCTCCTCGTTAATGCCGGGTGCCCCAACCTTTCACCTGCATTTGGTGAAGGCTGGGAAAAAAGATTCTGAACTTTCGAGCCCGGCGACTCAGAGAAACGCCTACTCTAGCTTCTCCGGCTCCAGCGCGATGCCCTTCTCGCCGGCGGCTTTCCTCTCCCAGTACTTGCGGACCCAGGCTTCCCAGCTTTTGCCGGCGGCGGTGTCGCGTCCGGTGAATGCCAGGGCGGCGATGTCGGAATAAGGAATGGAAATCTTCTGCGCGGAATTTTGCGGGATGAGACGAACGACGGATGCGTCGAGCGTCGCGCCATTGCGCCGATCGAAGATGTAGCCTTCCACGCGGGTGCCGTCCTTGCGCGTAATGGTCACGTCGCCGCGATAATCGAAGGCTTTCTCCAGCGCGTCGCGCAGTTCAGCCTCGGTGGCCAGCTCGGGAATCCAGCCTTCGATCTGGTTGCGCTCACGACCATCGACGACTTCGAGATGGTCAACGGTCAGATTGTGCTGCGGTTCGGACATGGTTTCGCTTTTCGCCTTTCGCTCTTCGCTCTTCGCTAAACCCACAACCGATTCACCACAGAGACACAGAGGCACAGAGAAAACAAATCAATTCAATCACTCGGTGTCTCTGTGCCTCTGTGGTGAGCAACGCTCTTCTCAAGGCTTACGATTCGACATTCCCGATCTGCACCAGCGGATCGTAGGCGTGCACCGGTCGCGTCGTCTCTTTCAGCATGGCGAGCGCTTCGTCGTCCTTGTATTTGCTCGAGAACGTAGCGCGCACGGTTCCTAGAAATCCGCGCAGCGAGCCGAAGGTATCGTTCACCGCCGAGGCTTCGTATCCACTGTGCACCATGCAATTGGCGCATTGCGGATTGCCCGACTCGGTGCCGTACCTGTGCCACTCGGTCTCGCGCATCAACTCTTCGAAGGTGTCGGCGTAGCCGTCCTGTAGCAGGTAACACGGTTTCTGCCAGCCGAAGAGGTTAAACGTCGGCATGCCCCACGCCGTGCATGGATAGTCGCGCTTGCCCATTAGGAATTCCAGGAACAGCGGCGACTGGTTGAACACCCACTTGGCTTTGCGGTTCGACAACATCGCGCGAAACAGGCGGCGCGTGCGGGCGCGTCCGAGGAAGTGCTTCTGGTCGGGCGCCTTGTCGTACGAGTAGCCGGGCGAGAGCATCATGCCTTCAACACCGAGATCCATCATCTCGTCGAAGAAGGCGCGGACGCTGTTGGGATCGGCACCGTCGAACAGCGTAGTGTTCGTGGTGACGCGGAAGCCGCGCTGCAAGGCTTCCTTCATGCCGTCGATGGCAATGTCGAAGCCGCCTTCGCGGCAGACGGAAAAGTCGTGGTGCTCGCGCGCGCCGTCCACGTGCACCGAGAACGTCAGGTACTTGCTCGGCTTGAACAGGTCAATCTTCTCTTTGAGCAGCAGCGCGTTGGTGCAGAGGTAGATGTACTTCTTGCGCGCGACCAGGCCGTCCACGATCTCGGCGATCTGCGGATGCATCAGCGGCTCGCCGCCGGGAATGGACACCATCGGCGCGCCGCACTCGTCGACCGCGCGGAAACATTCCTCGGGCGAGAGGTTTTGCTTGAGCACGTGCGCGGGATACTGGATCTTGCCGCATCCGGCGCAAGCCAGGTTGCAGCGGAAGAGCGGCTCCAGCATCAGCACTAGAGGGTAGCGCTTGCGGCCCTTGATCTTCTGCTTCAGGACGTACGTGGCGACCGTCCACATCTGCGATACCGGAACACCCATGCGGGGAAACCTCGTAGGAAGCTGTCAGCTATCTGCTCTCAGCCGTCAGCCTAAGCTGCCAGGGAATTCGCTCTTCGCTTCGGAAATCCGTCAGATTTCGGCTGTCATCGTGTGCGATGAACGCAGCTGGAGTCGAAAGCCCTGATGTTTAGCGTACGACGGCCGATAACAAGAACGCGAACTCTCTTTCGCTTTTTACACGGTTTGTGCGATCATGTCAATAGCTTCCACTAAGATAGGCGATGCTGCTAGGCTGCGGAACGATGGTGGATGAACCACATTTGTCGCAAGCAGATTTAGAACATCACCCGCATTGGGTGGAATGTGCGACTTGAAGAGCGCCTGCGCTTTGCACGAGAGGCGGCCCCATTGACCAGCCCTATGCCTGTCGCGACTACCCGCTCTTATGTGACGGTTGCCAAAGGAGGCGACGGAAAAAGGAGTTGTGGTTTGGCCTAGCGGTCTGTGCTTGGATCGTGACAGCCGGCGTTGCTTCGGTTCGAATAGGCGAATCCGTTGGGGATGCCACTTCAAGCTCGGTTGTTGAACTTGTAGCAGCCCTTGCAGTTTTTGCTGTCCTAGTCGCTGTTCCGATGGGCTTTATTCTGGCTCAGAAGGCCTGAGGTCATGGAAGATGCCCGGTTCACGCTCCCGAACCCCCAAGTCACCGGGCGGAACTCGGGCCGGGTTCATGTCCCGGGGCGATTTAGGTACCGGGTCAATGAGATGTTCACCACCTTTCGGGCACCGAATGCGCAAGGTCGAGACTCAACCCATTGGAACAGTAAATGTAAACACAATAAATATCCTCCGTAGAACTGGTACCCAGAAGCCAATGAGACAACTCGATCATAGAACCGAAGTCCGAGCTGAGGCTGAACCGCCTGGCTCCCCTCGCCGCACTCCGGTCCAATACCGCAGCGTGAAGACCGTCCAGCGCGTTCTCGACGCCGCCAGTTCCCTGCTGCAGCAGATGCCACTCGAGGATGTGACCACCACGCGCATCGCCGCAGAAGCTGGCCTGTCGATTGGCGCGCTCTACCGCTTCTTCCCCGACAAGCAGACCATCATTGACGCCATTGCCGAGCGCCACGTCCTTCAGTTTCGCGGTTCGCTGGAAGCCAACGTAATTCGACCCTTGATGCGCGAGCTGGAAAATCTGGAGACCTTCGATCCGGCCATCGTGCTCAACAGCATGATCGACGCCTACACCCTCTATCTCGACGCCCATCCCGACTTCCGCACCATCTCCTTCGGACGCTACATCAGCGCTGCCACCAAGCGCCGCCAGGCATCGCCCACCACCGGGCTTCCCGCCATGCTGACCACCTTCATGGTCGAGCGCCTGCACCTTCCTTATACCCCCGAGCTCGAACTCAAGCTGCACGTCGTGAGCGAGGCCGGCGAGCGCCTCATCGCCTACGCCTACGAGCAGCCCACCCGCGAAGACCGCGATCGCGTCATCTCCGAGATGAAGTGGATGTTGTCGAGCTATCTGTTTCCCACCGATGTGCCGCCCGGCACCGCGGCAGTATAAGTCAGCGCGCGTGCCATTCCCGAACGTGATACGCCTGCCAAGCTGCGGAAGAACTCACTTGCGAGCGTTCTGTATCAGGGCACGACTTTACAGGTTGCGGAAAAACTCTTGCGAGCGTTCTGTGCCAGGGCACGACGAGTCGTGCCGATCGGCTGCGAAACAGGACCTCTTTAGGGGAAGCCGAAAGCACAGAAAAGTGACTTCGAGATGCACCGTTTAGGCCTCCTTTGTCACTTCCTTACGAGGCACAGATCACTGCCAAGTGTTAGCCGCAAGTGGGAAGATTTCTGTGACGTCCCGGAAAAGGTTCCCGGTTCCCCAAGATGGCTGCGGTGGCATTCGCATGACCGGGGGGACGAGGGGTCCGAGATTGGGGACGATTCGAGTTCGCCAGGGTGCGCGGCTGGTTGACCGCTGGGCTAATCGGCCTGTGACGAGGCGGCACAGTACGAACTGCGACGGCCGTTGATTGTTTCAAGGAGATCAAAATGGCAGGTACCAAAATTTCGGGCACAAAGAAAAATCGCTGGGCTGCTGGGGTCACACCCTACGCCGAGATGGGCTATTACAATGCGGACTACGAGCCGAAGGACACTGACATCCTTTGCGCGTTCCGCCTGGTGCCGCACGATAACGTAGAACCCATCGAAGCTGCGGCTGCGGTCGCCGGCGAATCTTCCACTGCCACCTGGACGGTGGTCTGGACTGATCGGCTCACTCCCTACGAGCATTACCAGGCAAAATGCTATCGCGTTGATCCCGTACCCGGCACCAACCAATACATTGCTTACATCGCCTACGACATCGATCTGTTCGAAGAGGGCTCGATTGCTAACCTCACGTCGTCGATCATCGGCAATGTTTTTGGCTTCAAGGCCCTCAAATCGTTGCGGCTGGAAGACATGCGGATTCCTCCCCACTATGTCAAGACCTTCCAGGGACCGCCGCACGGCATCGTGATGGAGCGTGAGTATCTGAACAAGTTTGGGCGGCCCCTGCTGGGCGCCACCATAAAGCCAAAACTAGGTCTGTCGGCCCGCAACTACGGCCGCGTGGTGTATGAAGCGCTGCGCGGCGGGTTGGACTTCAGCAAGGACGACGAGAACATCAACAGCCAACCCTTCATGCGCTGGCGTGATCGCTACCTGTTCTGCATGGAAGCGGTGAACCGCGCCGTGGCTGTGACTGGCGAGATCAAGGGGCACTATCTAAACGTCACTGCGGGAACCATGGAGGAGATGTACGAGCGGGCCGATTTCGCCCGCGAGTTGGGCAGCGTCATCATAATGATCGACCTGACAATCGGCTACACCGCAATCCAGTCGATGGCCAAGTGGGCTCGCCGGAACGGCGTCATCTTGCACCTGCACCGAGCTGGCCACGGCACGTACACACGACAAAAGACGCACGGCGTCAACTTCCGTGTGATCTCCAAGTGGATGCGCCTGGCGGGAGTGGACCATATTCACGCCGGCACTGTGGTGGGCAAGTTGGAGGGCGACCCCAACGCGGTTCGAGGCTACTACGACACTCTGAGGGAGAACAAGACCCCGGTAAACCTGAGCCTCGGTCTGTATTTTGAGCAGGACTGGGCGTCCATGCCTGGAGTGATGCCAGTGGCTTCCGGCGGCATCCACGCCGGCCAGATGCACCAACTGCTCCACTATCTCGGCGAAGACGTTGTGCTTCAGTTCGGGGGAGGCACGATTGGCCATCCGGACGGGGTCGCTCAAGGCGCCGCCGCCAATCGGGTAGCCGTCGAGGCAATCATTCAAGCCCGCAATGACGGGCGCGACTACTTAAACGAAGGGCCGGAGATTCTGGAACGCGCTGCGCGCTGGTCACCAGAGCTGCGCAAGGCGCTCGAAGTGTGGAAGGACGTTACCTATAACTTCGAGTCGACGGATGTGCCGGACGCACTCGCCACTCTCACGGTCTGATCGCAGCACACGGTTTGATCTGGGCGGTGGGGCTGCACGGATCGGCGCTACGTCGGTTTTCGGCAGTCTGGTGAAAGGACACCAACAATGCGAATCACTCAAGGAACATTTTCCTATTTACCCGATTTCACTGATGACGAAATCAAAGCCCAGGTGCGATATTGCCTTGTCAACGGCTGGGCTATATCAGTCGAGTACACCGACGACCCCCATCCGCGAAATGTCTACTGGGAGATGTGGGGACTACCCATGTTTGACCTGACGGACCCGGATGCCGCGATGGGAGAAATCAATGCGTGCCGTGCGACATTCCCCGACCTCTACATCAAGCTGAACGGCTACGACCGAACCAAGGGCCGGCAGACGACCATGTTGAGCTTCATCGTGCATCGCCCCAAGCATGAGCCCGGCTTCTATTTGGAGAGGACGGAGGAGAGGGACCGGCAGATCAAGTACACCATTCGTTCGTACGCGAAAGGCAAGCCGCGGGACAGCACTGCAACCCAGAACTGAAGGCGGCATTGTCAGTCAATCGCGAGCGTCGTTTGGAGGCTGTAATGGAAGGGCCAAACATGGATGCAGTGATACAGACTGGGGCCGCCAGGGAGCAGGATAACGAACTCGTCGACGTCGGCGCGGCCCATCGGGACTTCAACATCGAGGATGTTCTGGGTCAGTTGGACCGTGAACTGGTGGGCCTCAAACCGGTCAAGGCCCGTATCCGTGAGATAGCCTGTTTGCTGCTGGTGGCGCGCTTGCGCGAGAAGATGGAACTGTCGACGGAGCGCCCTACCCTGCATATGTCTTTCACCGGCCACCCTGGCACAGGCAAGACCACCGTCGCCATGCGAATGGCGAAGATGCTGCATCACATGGGCTATTTGCGGCGGGGCCATCTGGTGGTGGCTACTCGCGATGATCTGGTTGGACAGTATGTCGGCCATACCGCCCCGAAGACCAAAGAAGTCCTCAAGAAGGCCATGGGCGGCGTGTTGTTTATTGATGAAGCTTACTACTTGTATCGCCCCGAAAATGAACGCGATTACGGTCCCGAGGCCATCGAGATATTGCTTCAGGTGATGGAAAACCAGCGTGAAGACCTGGTGATCATCCTGGCTGGCTATAGGGAGCGAATGGAAACTTTCTTCCAATACAATCCTGGCTTCCATTCTCGCATTGCGCATCACATCGACTTTCCCGATTACACGCTTGAGGAATTGTTGGCCATTGCCGAATTGATGGTGGGTCGGCAGAACTACGCCTTCGACGAAGAGTCGCGGCAGGCGTTCGCAGAGTATCTACAGTTGCGGATCAAGCAGCCGCACTTTGCCAACGCGCGCAGCGTGCGTAATGCCATCGACCGCATCAAGTTGCGCCAAGCCAACCGGTTGGTCAAGGTTGGAGGCAGTATCCCCAAAGCGGAACTAATTCGCATTGACGCGGCGGACATCCACCAGAGCCGCGTTTTTCAGAGGGGTTTGGACACGGAATGCGAAGCCCCTTCGGCGAGAAAGGAGACGCCATGACGCAACGACCTATACTCCTGGGCATCGTAGGTGATAGCGCCGCCGGCAAGACCACCATCACCCACGGATTGACGCAATTGCTTGGCCCAGAGCGCGTCTCGCACATATGTACTGATGATTATCACAAGTATGACCGGCAGGAGCGGGCACGGCTGAACATCACTCCATTGCATCCGGACTGCAATTATCTCGACGTTCTTGAGCTTCACCTGGAGCGCGCGCACTACGGCCAGCCGATTCTGAAGCCTGTGTATGACCATCGCACGGGCTCGCTGGTTCGGCCGGAATACGTCCAGCCACGCGAATTCGTCATTGTGGAAGGGTTGCACGGCTTCCACAGCCCCAACTTGCGGCAGTTCTATGACGTGAAGGTGTATCTGGATCCACCTGAAGACCTCAGACGCGTGTGGAAGATCAAGAGAGATACCACCAAGCGGGGTTACACAGCCGAACAAGTACGAGCCGAGATGGAAAAGCGGGAGTCTGACTCGCGCGAGTTTATTCGTCCGCAGCGCGCATTCGCGGATATCGCGGTCCAGTTCTCTCCTGACCCCAGTGTGCCCCCCGAGAAGGCCGATGGGTGCCTGAACGTGAGGCTCGTTTTGCGCCCCACGATTCCCCATCCCGATCTGAGCTACCTGATCGACAATGCTCACGGTATGGCCGGCGGCGTCCGCATGCAACTGGGCCGCGATTGTGGCCGCCCGGTAGACTTTCTCGACGTTGACGGCCGCGTTACGCAGGAACAATCGACCAAGCTGGAAGAGGCGATCTGGCAACACTTGCCCGACCTGCGTCCGCTGCGCGCTGACCAGTTCGGCGACTATAACGACCGCAACGAGGTGCGGCACAGCGATCCGCTGGCAATTACCCAACTGCTGCTGACCTATCACCTGTTGCGCGTCCACAGCGGTGACAAGCCCATGACCTTTGCGTCCCCGGTGGCGGCGCTCAGCCGATTGAAGGCAGATCCGTTGAAGCCAGACCCACACATAGCGCCTGTCGGGAGTGTCATAGAGAAGTGAGCACCGGGATCGAGAACTCCTTCCTGCGCTTCACGTCGGATAGAGGCTTCGGGCGCAAGAGTTGTCTTCATTCCTGGTTGTCTTTGTCAGTCGAGTGTCGAGCGATGGGCGTGGTCATCGTTCAAGTGCGGCCCGCTTCTTAGCGTGCTCAATCACCGCCGCTTGCACCCATCCGCGGCGTGCGAACTCTTCCACGAGCCGCAGGTACGATTCGCAAAAACGAGCAAATCGGTATGTCCGAAGCGTGGTGCCCCAGCTTCGCCCTTCTTTTGGGCTAACCTGCGATCACTGCGGAACGGATATAGATGGTTTTCATCGCCGGATGACACCCCGAACATTGTCCTTTTGCTAAACTGGAAGCGCCGCTTGGTCTTCCCGCCCGTCGAAGACCGAGTCGGCGAAGCTACAATTCGTCTGCCGTTGATGCGGAGAGGTGCGTGAGTGGTTGAAACGAGCCGCCTCGAAAGCGGCCATACCTTGACGGGTATCGGGGGTTCGAATCCCTCCCTCTCCGCCAGCAAGTCTTGACTGTAGAGAAACCCTGCGGCTTTCCCCTGACAATCGGCTACTAAAATGCCGGCCATTCCGCCTGTTTTGCGGGCTCCAACCCGCTGCTTTCAATTCCAGAAAATCCATCACAGTTCAGCGCGAACTCCCCAGCTGCAGCCCGTGCGCCGCTGAAGTAATCACATAAATCTTTCAGGGTTGTCCGTCATCAGACCGGGATCCTCGTGACGATCATTCCCGCGACCCGGTCTCGCAACCACATTCGGCGGACCGAGGTTCAGGAATGCTGGCTTACGTCCGTGGCAACGCACAGACGTAGTTCGCACGCTAGCTCGTTTGCGGTCTTATGGGATTTTGGGGTTTAATGTTCCACCAGCCGTCACGGCAGTTGAGTCTTTGGGGTCCGATCACATTTGAAGAAGGGTAAGAGTCATGGCCCGTTTGTTGTCCGTCAACGTAGGCCTCCCGCGCGACGTTTCCTGGGAAGGAAAAACTGTACACACGGCTGTGTGGAAGAGTGCGGTCACGGGCCGTCGTATGGTACGGCGGCTTAACATTGACGGTGATGGCCAAGGTGACCTGGCTGGTCACGGCGGAGACCACCGCGCAGTTTTCGTGTACCAGATTGATTCTTATCGTTACTGGGAAAAGCAGCTGGGACGAAACGACTTCACCTTTGGGCAGTTCGGCGAGAACTTCACCGTCGATGGCCTCGCGGATGACGAAGTTCGCATTGGCGATCGGTATCGCATCGGGAGCGCACTCTTCGAGGTGACGCAACCACGCGTTACCTGCTACCGGGTTGGCATTCGGATGAGTGAACCCCGCATGGCCGCCCTGCTTGTATCGCACCACAGACCTGGCTTTTACTTTCGTGTGCTGGAGGAGGGCGAAGTAGGAGGCGGGGATGAGATCGTAAAGGTCGCCGAGGACCCTGTGCGCATGACCGTCGCCGAGGCCGACGCGTTGCTCTATCTCCCTGGCCATTCCCGCGATCAACTTCAGCGTGCACTGAGCATCCCGGCTTTGAGTTCCGGTTGGCAGGCGTCCTTCAAGGCCATTCTCCAAGATGAAGAGCAGCGAGGCCCGGCGACGGGAAATGTGGGCCTCGGGCCTGCGAGCGAACCACCACCCGCGTGGCCGGGCTTCCGGCCGCTACGGGTGTCGCAGCTTAATCGAGAGAGCAGCAGTGTGCTCTCGCTGGTGCTGGAGCCAACGGACGGGAACCCACTCAGCCCCGCCCTGCCGGGTCAGTTCGTGGTCCTGCGCATGCGCCCGAAGCCAGACGCGCCGCCGTTGCTCCGCAACTATTCCTTGTCCGATGCTCCCAGTGCCGAGCACTACCGCATCAGTGTGAAGCAGGAAGTGAATGGAGCAGCCAGCACCTATCTGCACACACAGGTCCGGAGCGGTGACGTACTGGACGTGAGCGCTCCCCGAGGCAGTTTCACGCTGCTGCCCGGTGATGGCCCCGTGGTCCTGCTTAGCGTAGGCGTCGGAGCGACCCCGGTGTTAGCAATGTTGCACGCTCTGGCGGCCGAGTCTTCGGCACGCGAAGTGTGGTGGTTGTATGGCGCGCGTAATCGTGATGATCACCCGTTCTTTGACGAGTCACGGCGCTGGCTGCAAGGGCTGCAACACAGCCGGAGTCACATACGGTACAGCAGGCCTGGTCCGCAGGACCGGCTTGCCTCCGACTTTGATGCTCCCGGCCACCTTGACATGGCCGCGATCAAGCAGTTGGGTGTGCCGCGTGACGCCGATTTCTACCTGTGCGGCCCGCCCACGTTTCTGCGTGACCTGACGGTAGGCCTGGCGGCTTGGGGCGTCACTGCTAATCGACTGCATACGGAAGTCTTCGGGCCCGGCGAGTCAATAACGCCGGGCGTGGATGCTGCGGCCTCTCGACCGCCCCATCAGCCCTCGGGGGTAGCGGGTGCAGGACCGCGGGTCTCCTTTGCGCGCAGCGGTATTGTTGTCGCGTGGGACCCGAAATACCAAAGTCTGCTCGAGTTGGCCGAGGCGTGCGATGTTCCCGTGAGATGGTCGTGCCGGACGGGCGTCTGTCACACCTGCGAAAGCGGCCTTGTCTCTGGTACGGTAAGCTACCGACCCGAACCGCTTCAGGCGCCGGCCGAAGGCAATGTCTTAATCTGCTGCTCCCAACCTCGTGAGGAGGTCACTGTTGACCTCTGAGTTGGGACAGTAGTCGCGATGGGGCTGCACGCCTACGGCAGAGCGCCGCTCGGTGCGCCGGATAGCGACGCTGGATGGTTAGTGTTTTTCAGGCAGCCTCCGTATCCCCAGAGTGGGATCGTGAATTTGCCCGTCGGCTACAGGCACGATGATTTCCATTTGGGTTGATCTTATCGGCCCCGGGCAAACATCAGAACCAGCGATCGTTGAGCAAATGGCAAGTACACGAGAGCCGCGGTCATTCCCAGAGCCAACCCCAAACTCACGTGATGAACAAGCAGGAATGGGGACAGTGCCCACAAAAGATCCATACATAGCAGTACGGGAAAGAGCTTTCTGAACTTGGCGGGAAGCTGCTGGAAATCGAACGCTACCGCCGCGGAAAAAAACAGACGGACCGGGATCATAATCACGGCTTGCAGCCATCGTTATCTGCTCGCTGATAAATTTCTTCTTCGCGGATCGGTGGGTATACGATGCCGGTCGATCCGGCACAAACCGAACCCCGCAGGCCGGAATCTCTCATTTGCTGCGGCTGGGTATTCCGGGGTGGATCAAAACCGAGAGTTTGGGCGCAGGTCTCTTGGGCTGGGGAATTCCGGAAGATGCTTGCCAGATGCTAGAGACCAAGCTGCCGGTGGCGATCATCCTTCACACCGATACTGTCGACACCTCGGCAGGCTCTTCCGCGACGTTGCTTACGGCGCTCTCCAGTGGTCGTCCGAATGACTCGGCTGAAACTATATCCAAAGCTTGACGCAGGCCCGCGATCAAATCCTCCACGTCTTCAATGCCGACGGGGTAGCGTACCAGGCCGTCACTGAAGCCTGCCGCACGCCGGTCCTCTGGCGAAAGGCTTGCCGCAATATCCAGCCCGAATGGGAGCGGACGAGCTAAGCCTGGCCCCACTTCAGCGCTGGCAACCTCCGCGTGGAAAACTTCAAACATCATCCGCGCGGCTGTGGGTTCGCCTTGTGCCACTCCCATGCCGAGCGAACGATGCTCTCGATTCCCGAGTGCTGCGGGTTCCATCCCAGCACCTGGCGAATCTTCTCCGAGCTGGCGACCAGCACCGCCGGATCCCCCGCACGTCTTGGCGATTCCACCACAGCGATCTCGCGCCCCGTAACCCTCCGCGCCACTTCAATAACTTCCCGCACACTGAATCCGCTGCCGCTTCCCAGGTTGCAAATCAAGTGCGAGTGTTCTTCCAGGCCGTCGAGCGCCAGCAAATGAGCAGTGGCCAAATCATCGATGTGAATGTAGTCGCGAATGCAAGTTCCGTCCTTGGTCGGGTAGTCCGTGCCATAGATCGAAACCGACGGTCGTTGTCCCAGCGCCACCTGAAGCACCAGCGGGATGAGATGTGTCTCCGGATTGTGCGCCTCTCCCCGCTCAGCGGTCGCCCCTGCGGCATTGAAATAGCGCAGTCTGGCATAGCGCAATCCGTGGGCTTTGTGAAACCAGCCCAGCATGCGTTCCACCATCAGCTTCGATTCGCCGTATGCGTTGGTAGGATCGAGTGGATCGTCTTCCATGATGGGAATGCGTCGCGGCTCTCCGTAAACCGCCGCGGTGGATGAAAACACAAAGCGCGGGACTTGATACTTTAGGACGGTTCGAAGCAGGCTGAGCGTTTTGGCGGAATTGTTGTCGAAATACTTTTCCGGCTGTTGCACCGACTCCCCGGCTTCGCTGAAAGCGGCAAAGTGCATCACAGCATTAAAGCGTCCCGTGCGGAAAACGTGCTCGACGCTCTCCTGGTCGCCGGTGTCCGCCTGCACAAACTCTGCTTTCGCCGGGACGGCCTGCCGCCTGCCCTTGCTCAGGTTGTCCAGCACGGTCACCGCGTGTCCGACGCGCAAAAGACGGTCGGCCACCACGCTTCCAATGTATCCCGCACCGCCAGTTACCAGGACCCGCATCCGCGAGGGCCTCCTCAGAAATAGATCGGCAAAATCCAGCGTCGATTGTAATGCCTCGTGTCTCTGGGGTTTGTGCTGCGGGTCGTAAAGTTCGGGTTCAGGTGCCCACCAAGAGGGTGCCCCACCCAAGCTGCTGTTGCTTGGGTGGGTGTGTTGACTTCCTCAGCGTGGTGAACCCGTTTTCCCGATCGTGCCGGGTGGCCCACCCAATCATCACGAGGGTGCTCCACCCAAGCTTCCTTTGCTTTGGGTGGGAATTTTCCTCTGATCACAGCTTTCTCTGGGACAGAAGCGTATGCTTCCGTCGTGCCCTGGGGATTGAAGCGGCACCAGCAAGCTCGCGACCTGCACTTCATCACCTTTAGCTGCTATCGTCGTCAGCCCCTGCTGAGTAGCGCCCATGCCAAACGGTTGTTCGATCAGGCGTTGGAGCAAGCGCGCCGGGCTTACGGATTCTATGTTACCGGCTACGTCATCATGCCTGAACATGTGCATCTGCTGATCAGCGAGCCCGAGCGCAGCACGCTGGCCAGAGCGTTGCAAGCCCTGAAGCAGTCGGTGGCCCGCAAGCTGATCGGCGGGTGGGAGCATTCTTGGCAGGCACGTTATTATGATTTCAATGTCTGGACGAAGCGCAAGCGGGTGGAGAAGTTGCGCTACATGCATCGCAATCCGGTGAAGCGAGGCTTGGTGGAGAAGCCGGAGGACTGGCCATGGAGCAGCTTTCGTCACTACTTAAGTGGCGCCGAGGGCATGGTGGAGATCGAGTCGGAGTGGACCGGTCCCAAGCGGGAACGAATGGGATGACGTTGAGGGTGAACGTCAGGGAACAACCCCACCCAAGCAAAACCGGCTTGGTGGGGGCACCCTCGGGTTGTTAGGGTGGGCCACCCGCCCACCCGCAAAATCTTAGGGCGGGCCACCCGCCCAGTTCCCGGTTCGGCGGCGACCCGACCGGATCAGATCTGATCCCGAGATCCTGCCACCGATCTCTTGATGAGGGCTTCGGCGGTTTAGCGCGAAGCCGGTACTCGTAATGAACAGTATTTGTTATCATTCCAGCTCTCGGCCCCACTCCTCCTAGGAGCGCCAAATGTCTCAGTCACCTCATGGTTCGACTCATGGTTCGGCATCTCAGCTCGAAACAATGCCACAATTGAGCGAGCTTAGCGGCTTAACTCGGCAAGTGCTGGCGGTTCAGCAACAGGTTCGAGATGAGCAGCGGCGGATGGCCAGCCTGCAGTATGAGCAGCACCGCCTGCAGCAGCGTCAGGCGCAAATAGAGAGCGCGATTCTCACCGCCCAGACAGAAGCGCTTGACCTGCAGAGACGGCAGGTCTTGTTGCAGGAGAAACAGCTCGCACAACAGAGATTAGCAACGGTTTATGCACGGATCACAGCGAGCAATGCTCAGATCCAGACTCGACTGGCATTACAGGCAAGCGTAAATGCCCAGAGGCAGATCGCGCTTAGGAAAACCGTTTTTGGTTTGAAGAACTTTCACGAACTGGTTCACAGCGAGCGAGACAAGGTTGTTAAATATCTTTTGTTGGAAAAGCTGAAGCAGATTTTTGACGCCTACATTGTTAGCCCGTCTCAGCTAGAGGAGCTCGCTGACATGGAGTACGCTGCGGATTTCGTACGTACTCTCCATGAGGATAGTGCACGGACCGAGTCTTCCCTGAGCTCGCATCAGCGAGGTGAGGTACATATATTCTTAAATGCGCCCGGAACAATCAAATCGTTAGAGGACGAAACGAGCCGCCTGAAAAAACAGATCAATGAAAATGAGGACCAGCGGAAAGAGCTCGAAGCGAACCTCGATGCTCTGAAGCAAAAGGCCCTGCTGACGGGCGGACGGCGTTTGGCATTTCAGGTGTGGGTCGCGGTGTCGGCGGTGGTTCTGGCGGCAGGTATCGTTTGGGCTGTCGCTCGTGGGTCTCAACATCTCCCTCTCAGTGTCAAAGCTGGCGTGGTTGTCGTGTCTGCGGCAGTCTCCACTGTAGCCGCTTTGGCGATTTACCACTTGTCGGATGTTGCTGCCAGAAGGAAAAAGCTGTCGCGCAGACTGGAGTCTGTTGATCTGTCCATCCAATCGCTTCAGAGCAAATTCAATGAATCGGCAGAGCAATTGAACACGTTGAAGGAGCAGCTAGAGGGCGTTTTGGCGGGGCATCCGCTGCTACGGTAATCCGGTTGCACGCTTCCTGATTCGATTCGGATCCGCCCAGATGCGCGACCCGGAGTTCCAAAACCGCGTCGTCGCTGAAACGCACGCCTTGCTGTCGACGATTCCAAAATGAAGCAGGGATGCTTGGACCCTTTTGGGCTTAGAGCGGTTCCAAGTTAGCTATACCCGAAATGCTGGTTTGTGCATAAGCTGACATTGGCGGCGTTCTCTGCGGCAAAGCGGATGGGACAAGCATTTTCTGATGATCTGCGACGGCGGATTTTACAGACCTATGCACGGGAAAACATCAGCCAGATGGCGCTGGCTCAGCGCTTCGGGGTGAGCTACGACTACGTCAAGAAGATCCGTAGGCAGCAACTGCGGAGCGGGCAGATGGAGCGTACCCCGCAGTCCCGTCACGGCCCTGTCAGCCGGGTGACCGAGACGGTGCAACAGCAGCTGCGGGCGGAGGTGGGCCAGCAAGCCGATGTAACACTGTGGGAGCTGCAAGAGCGCATGCAGAAGGCCAGCGGCGTGGGGCTGAGCCCATCGTTACTCTGGCTGTGGCTGCAAAAATTGGGATTGGGGCGTAAAAAAAATCGCTCCATGCGCAGGAGCGGGACACGGAAGCGAACCGGCAGCGGCGTGCGGAGTTCGCAGAAAAGCTGGGCTCGATAGCGCCGGAGAAGCTGTTTTTTCTGGACGAGAGCGGGGTGACCACGCAGATGACGCGGCTGTGGGGACGGGCCCCACGCGGCCAGCGCATCGCCGAAGCCACACCCCAGGGACACTGGCAAGTACTGACCACGTTGGGCGCCATGAGCCTGCGCGGCATGGAGGCGGTGATGACCGTCGAGTCGGCCACCGACGGGGATGTCTTTCTCGCCTACCTGGAGCAGGTGCTGGGCCCCAAACTGAAGGCTGGCGACGTGGTGGTGATGGACAATTTGTCCGCCCATAAAGTCAAAGGCGTACGCGAGTTGATCGCCGCCAGCGGGGCCGAACTACTCTACCTGCCGCCCTACTCCCCGGATTTCAATCCCATCGAAAAGGCTTGGTCAAAACTCAAGCAGGGGCTGCGTGCTGCCAAAGCACGCACTGCGGAAGCACTCGATCAGGCCATCACCGAAACTCTCAAAACCATTACCGCAGACAACGCTGCCGCCTGGTTCCGGCACTGCGGATACCGGGTACAGCTATGATGAAAACGCTCTAGCCCTTCGAAGTCGGCCAGTGTCCGCTGATCTGGGCGGGTGGCCCACCCTAACATTCTGCGGGTGCCCCACCCAAGCTTCCTTTGCTTGGGTGGGGATTTTCGTCTGCAGATCACAGCGCTCCGCAATCGCGAGCCCTCTTCCCAATCGCAGGTCGCCAATCAACTCATTCGCGCCTTTTGCGAATGAGTGGGAGAACGGATCACGGGGGAAGGGAGACCCGCGGTATAGCCAATGTGTGGCGGGGATCGTTTGACCCGGTGGTGGTTTCGTACCTCGTGAACAAAACACCCACTCAAGCAAAAGCGGCTTGAGTGGGGCACCAGGCATCTCATCAGCGCGGCATCGAACGGCGTTAGAAACCTCCGCGAGCGCCTTCACATCCACTGAAAAGTGACCGCACCGATCACGTGTCATGTTGATAGACAAAATACAAGTGAGTCGGCGTTTCGGCCAGATCATGCACATGTTTCAAAAAATCTACAACCAGCGGAGACACAACAGAACCGCCGCCCGTAGCAAATTGCCCATCGACGTTAGCCATCTCCTGCCAAGATTTGTGAATCTCATCCTCCGTCCCCTCTAGCCAGATTTTCAAAGAGGAATCCGATTGATGATTGGTCGCATCTTGGGCGACGATCTCGCCGAAAGGGTAGATTCTCCACTCGTGAATACGTTGAAAGCCTGGGCCAATATCGCCGTCAAATGGATATTGTCCATTGGTGTCCTTTGTCATATCCTGGCGCTGGACGTTATTTGTAAGCAATTTGATATAAAACGATACGGCTCCGGGCGTGTAATACCACAAACGATCCTTTTTTAGACCGACTGATCCCGACACTGGTTGATATGGATCAGCCAGCGATTCTATCGCCAACATCCTGCGAATCCTTATTCCCTCGTCGCCAGGACTGACGTTAGCAATCTCTTGGAGACATTGCATAACGGGCTTGTCCCCTGTGATCTCCTCGGGTTCCATATTGATAACCTCAGAGGGAGGGATATAAATAAGACCAGGATCGGCGCTGGAACTAAACGCCCAGTTTACATCACCATCATTGGACACATTGCATCCTGTGTTGCGGTGCAAATACCAATTGACCTCATCGGGATCATTGGTGTGGAAGTTAAAATAGATCAGGGCTTTTACATCCACCGCATACTGCTTTGCCACTGAAGCCCAATCTTCTCCATCAGCGACACGGTGGTTGGTGACGGCTCCCTCGGGGACAAAATCCACGGGCAACGGGTTGGACGGGGTGCTTTCGTTTGCCATAGAATTATGATCAGAATTTCCGTTTTGCCTGTCGAAGGCCTACACTATACGCTCATCGAAGGATTCCAGCGCAGTTATTTTTTCTTTGGCTGGGTCGGATATCGCAAAGGCATGCGTGGCGATCACCGGCTGCATCATCAGCTTGCCGTCGGCGTTGAGCACCGCTACCGAGATGGTGCTCTGGTGGGCATCGAGGCCGATATACTTGATGCTATCCATCGGGTGTTCCTTTCGTCAGGCTTGGCTTACTGCTTCACACAGCTGCCATAGCCTACTGTGAAAGGGGCGCCCTTTTATAATGCGTGCCTCGGCAACGCGACCCTCCAAGGAGCTCAATCCAGCTTTTGTACACCAACTGTCCACTTCCTGGACGAGCCTCCGCCCTCTTCCTCCCTCGAACTTAGCAACTCGTTGATCTATCGCCCTTTTGGCTACTCAACGCCCCGCAGAGACATGTGGCATCAGGATTGCACCATAATCGATGGCACGTAAGCACCACATTTAATAGCATCATAGTGGGGCTATGGTAATCAAACCCGACGCGGGGCAATCCGCTTAACACCCCGTGTCTTCACCGCGTGGCTCAGCTGATGGGACTGACAATGGCGGAGCCATGCGTTCTCCTTACGGTGTCACTCGCAACCAACGTAAATCCCATGGAACACGCGCGATGCTGGCTGGCTGCATACACACGTTCTCGGCATGAGAGCCATGTGGCCAGCCAGCTATCGTGTAAGGGGGTGGAATCCCTTCTTCCGACGTACGCAAAACTGAGCCGCTGGTCCGATAGGATCCGGCGCTCCCAAGCTCCTCTATTCCCCGGTTATGTCTTCGTGCATGTTTCCGACGCAGAACGTGTCCCCGTGCTGCAGACCGTGGGCGTCGTGAACCTCGTCTCCGTCGGCGGTAAAGCGGCCCGCTTACACGATGAGGAAATTGCGAGATTGCGAGCCTGCGTCGCCCGTCCCGACGAGATTGAGCCGCACCCGTATCTAAAACTTGGACACCGCGTGCGCGTCAAACATGGTCCCTTCGCCGGATGGGAAGGCGTTCTGGTGCAGAAGCAAAATGCGGCGCGTCTGGTCATCACCGTGGACCAGATCATGAAGTCTGTGGCCATCAATCTCAACGGGGCCGATGTCGAATCTGTCGACTAGCCCTCGCGCACAACGCGTTCCGTTAGTCTCCACCTTCTAACCCAATTCCGGCGAGCCATTCCCCATGATTCCGCTTCAAGGTTTTCCAGCCAGTCCACCCTGGACACAGGGCTCTTACCGTCCGACGCCTCAAGTCAGCGTCGCAAGCGCAGAAGTCATCGAGTCGGGCAGCCTCCTCGAACCTTTCCTCAACGCCGCTGAAAGAGCATTCGACTTTCTGGCCGTTACGCTAGCGGTTTGTTCGGCTTACGCTTTGTACCGCGTATTGGGCGCTGGGCAGCAGGCGCGGTACCCGGCCTCGGCGGTTATGCTCGGCGCCGCATCATTCGCGGTCATGTTCGTGATTCTGCTCGAGCGGCAAGGTGGTTACCGCACCTACCACAGCCTGCTTGCTGTCCGTGAAACCGAACGGATTCTGCGGGTCACGCTGGAAAGCTTCCTGCTTGCTCTCTTGCTGGCCTACTTCTCTGCCTTGCCTTTGTCTCGCCTCGTCATAGCCTTTGCCGCGATCGCGGTTCCTATCTTCGTGACCTTGGAGAAATTGGAAACGTACCGGGGCATGCGTATCCTGCGCAGCAAAGGTTATGGGGCAAGACGAGCGGTCATCCTGGGGGCCGGAACGCTGGGAAGACGTGTCTATTCGGCCCTCGTCCGCTCTCCTAAGTTCGGACTCGATCCCGTAGCCTTCGTCGACGACGATCCGCAAAAGCAAGGCCTGGAAATCTACGAATCGTCCTATCAGCACAAGCGCTCCGCGAAGGTACTGGCCGGACCGGTATGTCCGGAATTGCTGCACCAACTCAACGCTTCGATCCTGGTCATTGCCACAGGTGACGCAGATCGCGATGCCCTGATGTCGGTATTGACCCAACTTTCTTCTGCCGGCGTGAGCACCTACTTCGTTCCCAACGATTTCTCCGAACCTGGCTACTGGATCGACTACGCCGAACTCGACGGTGTAATGCTGACGCACTTATCGAAAGCCCGGACTGGCTTCATCTACGGACCTGCAAAGCGATTACTCGATGTCACAAGTGCGGCGATGGCGCTGGCGTTGCTCGCTCCCCTGCTCTGCGTCATCGCTGCACTCGTGAAATTCACTTCGCCTGGACCGGTCCTGTTCCGCCAGAACCGGGTCGGCAAAGATGGCCACCTGTTCGCCATGTACAAGTTCCGCACGATGTTCTGCGATGCGCCTCATTACGCCTATTCCCCGAAGCGCGGCAACGACCCGCACATTACCCCCATTGGCCGCTTTCTTCGCAGAACTAGTCTCGACGAGCTGCCCCAGATCCTGAACGTACTTCTCGGCGACATGTCGCTGGTCGGCCCGCGACCGGAGATGCCCTTCATTGTCGAGCAATATACTTCCCTTCATCGCCAGCGTTTGTCGGTGAAGCCCGGAATCACTGGGCTCTGGCAACTGAGCGCTGACCGCGCCTTTCTGATTCACGAGAATATCGAATACGACCTGTATTACATCCGCAATCGCAGTCTGTTTATTGACGTCGCCATTCTGCTGCACACCCTCCTCTTCGCCGCACGCGGAGTCTGAATTGAGGGACTTCGCCCCAACTGAATCAGAGTTTTCCTGATTCGGAGAAAATCATGCGCATTGCCGTGGTTGGTTCGGGCTACGTCGGTCTCGTGTCCGCTGTCTGTCTGGCTGAAATCGGTCACGATGTCATCTCGGTTGACTCCGACGCCAAGAAGATTGCTGCTCTGAAAAGAGGCGAAGTACCAATCCACGAGTACCTTTTGCCCGAACTCTTGCAGCGGCACAAGGGTGGTCGGCTCAGCTTCTCCTCGTCGCTCGGTTCTTCTGTGCGGGAAGCAGAAGCCGTGTTTATCACCGTCGGAACGCCGCAGGCCGAGAGTGGCGAGCCCGATCTCTCCTACGTCGAGTCCGTGGCCTCGGAAATCGCTTCCGCCATCAACGAACCCAAGCTAATCGTGGAGAAAAGCACCGTACCCGTCTGTACCTGCGAGTCGATTCGCAAAGTGCTCGCAATGAATGGTGCTCCGGCCGGCCAATATTACGTAGCTTCGAACCCAGAGTTCCTGCGAGAAGGAACAGCGGTCACCGATTTCCTGTATCCCGACCGCATCGTCATGGGCGTGGACGACGATTTCAGCGCTGCCATGCTGTACAACATTTACCGCCCGCTGGCCGAAGGCACGTACTATTGCAACGAAGACGCCATTCCCTGCCCGGGTCCGAAACAGAATCGTGCCCGCATCATTGTGACCAACGCCAAAAGCGCCGAACTGATCAAGCACGCCTCCAACGCATTCCTGGCCATGAAAATCTCCTTCGTCAACATGGTAGCGAACGTCTCCGAGGCCGTCGGCGCCGACATCGATCAGGTGTGTGCCGGAGTCGGCTCTGACCCGCGTATCGGTCCACAGTTTCTCCAAGCCGGGATCGGCTATGGCGGCTCCTGTTTCCCCAAGGATGTTTCCGCCTTTCATTCTGTCGCCGCGCAATGCGGAACCGACTCTTCCCTGCTCGGCGAGGTTGTGCGCATCAACAACGACCAGCGCCTGCGCTTCGTAAAGAAAGTCCGCACGGCCTTGTGGACCTTGCGCGGCAAACGGATCGGAGTTCTCGGACTGGCCTTCAAAGGAGGCACCGACGACATCCGCGAATCTCCGGCGATCGCGATCATTCAGGAACTGCTGAAGGAGGGCGCCAGCGTCTGTGCGTACGATCCCGCAGCCATGCCCAAAGCACAGCAAGTCCTGCCGGCGGGAACCATCGAGTACGCTGAGAACGAATATCTGGCGGCCTCACGGCGCGACGCCCTCCTCGTCCTCTCCGAATGGGAGCAATTCGCCAAACTTGACCTGCAGAAGCTGCGCAGCGTCATGAAACAACCGATCGTTATCGACGGCCGGAATCTCTTCCAGCCCAGCCAGATGGCAGCGGCTGGTTTCCTGTATTACAGCGTGGGACGCCCGCTCCAGATCACCGAGAACATGCCGTACCTCTGGCACGGAATTCATCTCGCGCCCCAGCCCATTGCAGCCATACCGCCCCATCGCGCCGGCATCTTCGCCTGACCTGGCGTTAGAAGTTGTCAACTTGAATCGACTTGCGAGGTTGCTGAAAAAAGCGACGTTCGGGTAGTACGGGTCTTCAGGCCCGCGTAAACGCTGTCGATTCTAATTCGAGTCGGTTTCAGCCGACGACACTCTTGCTTTTCGAGCTTGTGCCCACCACCAGAAACTTGACCCAGATGTTCCCTCCCCCCACAACTGACACACAGCAAATTGCTCTGCCTGACCATCCTGGCTACGCCACATTGCACCATGGGCCGCCGGATGAACAGGTCCTGGCCGAGGTATGGACCATGTTGCGCCGGCGCAAACTCCTCATTCTGGGATGTTGCGTCGCGTGCTTGCTTCTCGCCAGCCTTTACATTCTGCTGAAAAGCCCTCGCTACGAAGCCACCGCCCGAATTGAAGTTAGCCCGGCAGGAACGAACTCGCTAGGGCTCGATCAGATGGCTTCCCGGGTATTGAGTCCTTCGGATCCAACGATCCAACTGCAGAGTGCCGTCACCATCCTTCAGAGCAGCACTATTGCTTTTGCGGTCATGAAGCAGTTGAACATGGCCGAGCGGAAGGACTTCGCCGGTCCATGGGTGCAACGTGCGGGTCTAGCTTTCGCCGATCTGCCTCCCGATGTGCGCGATGGGCTGCTGTTGCGATTCCGCAAGAGCCTTATCGTCGAAGTTGTCCCCAAAACTGACATCATTGCGGTGCAGTTCCGCGCGAAGGACGCGGCCCTCGCCGCCGAGGTAGTGAACTCGATGGTCGGGCGTTACACCGAACGAAATTTTCGCAGCAGCTACGAGTCGGCCACTCTGGTATCAACCTGGCTGTCGAAGCAAATGGACGACCTCAAGATCAAGGCCGGCGAGTCGCAGCAGAAGTTGGCTAATCTCCAGAAAGAACGAGGCCTCATCGGCGGCGACGAAACCGACAACATCGTAACCGAAAAACTCAAGCAGGTGGACGAGCAGCTCACCGTGGCTGAATCGGACCGCATGGTCAAAGAAGCGCGTTACCGTATCGCCGCTTCCGGAAATCCCGAGCTGATTGCCTCTACCGTTCCCGAGCCCACCCTCGAAGTTCTACGTTCGCAACAGGCGCAGTTGCGGGTTGACTACGCCCGCCTCAGCACCAAGTTTGGCGAAGGCTATCCTAAGCTCGCCGAACTCGGCAATGAAATCGCTCAGGTCGATCGTGAAATCCAGTCAGAACTGACCAATCTTTCGCAGCGCTACAAGAACGAATATCTCGCGGCCGCGAACACCGAGGGCATGTTGCGCGCCAACTTCGAGAAACAGAAGCAGAAAGCCTTCGACCTCAACCAGGGCGCTGCCCAGTATGCCATCCTGAAACACGAGGTCGAAGCTACCCAGGATCTCTACGAGACTCTGCAATTGAAGCTGAAGCAAGCCGGTGTCGTCGCCGGTTTGGCCTCCGCCAACATTGCCCTGGTTGAGCCAGGTCAGCTTCCGTCCCGGCCAGTTGATCCGCGACCTGGCCTTGATCTTATGCTGGGTCTCGGAGTCGGACTTGGCCTGGGAGTTGTAACAGCGGTCGGTCTCGAAGCCTTGGACACCACGATCCGAACCAGCGAAGAAGCCGAAAGTGCCAGTGCCCTTCCGTCGCTGGCCGTAATTCCGCAAATTCGCTCCAGTGACGTCGCCAGTGAATTTCAGAAGCTGTCCTCCGCCGAACGCACCGACCAGTTTCGCTTGATTGCTTTTACAAGTCCGCACTCGCAAGCCGCTGAGTCTTACCGCAGCTTGCGTACCTCTCTCTTGCTGTCCTCCGCCGGCAGCCCTCCCCAAGTGTTGGCCATCACCAGTTCGCTGCCCTCGGAAGGCAAAACGCTGACCGCGATCAACTGTGCCGCGGTGTTGGCACAACAAGGGGCGAAAGTCTTGCTGGTGGATGCCGATCTACGTCAACCCGCGTTGCATCAGGCCTTCAATATTCCGCCCGGACCGGGACTGAGCGCTATCCTCGCCGGCGTCTGTCGGGAAGAGCAAGCCGTCGCGCAACTGGACAACATGCCCTACCTGACGGTCCTACCCTCGGGAACGCCACCCGCATACCCCGCTGAGACGCTGGCCTCAAAGAAAATGGCCGACCTCCTTCAGCGCTGGCGCGGCCAGTACGACCACGTCGTCCTGGATACGCCACCGGTATCGATGTTCACCGACGCTGTCGTGCTCGGATCGCGCGCTGATGCAGTGCTCTTGGTCGCTCGTTCCTGCGTAACCACCAAGTATGCCCTGCGACATACCTGTGACTTGTTGCACCGCACAAACGTAAACATCGCCGGCATTGTGCTAAACGGGGTCGATCTGCGCTACGAGAATGGCTATTACCGTTCTTACGGCTCCCGCAAAACAAACAAGGGCATCGTTCAGTGACCAGCCGATTCAACAGGCTGCGAAAAATCTCTATTGCACTGTCACCTGCAATGCGCACTGGGATAGAGCCGAAATGATCGCTTCGAAACCCACACCTGGGGTGCCCCGTTCTGGCCCTGTTTTGGCTAGGGCGGGGCAGTTCGTGTTTCGCGAGTTTCAACCTGTCAATCCCCATGGGGAGCCTTTCCTCA
The DNA here is from genome assembly GCA_963794545.1 of uncultured Acidobacteriaceae bacterium. Lineage (GTDB taxonomy): Bacteria > Acidobacteriota > Terriglobia > Terriglobales > Acidobacteriaceae > Bog-257. The sequence continues at coordinate 179,682 of CAWCEH010000002.1, read as the reverse complement.
CTTCCTTTTCCATCACAATCCTGAAGTGGCTCATCCTGTTTGCTATTTCATTCGGAGCCTCCACTACATTGCACGCTCAGACCCGCCCAGACGCGGCTAGCCTCCCCCAATCTCCAATCGCTGCAGCTCAGCAGGCAGTGCTTCCGTCGGCCTCGTACGAGCAGCTAACTCCAGATCAAGCTATCGGTGCCGGCCAAGCTCTGCTCCTGGGTGCCGGCGACCTGCTCGATGTCCGCGTCTTCGACACGCCGGAGCTATCGGGCAAGTTCCGCGCGGATAATCTCGGCCAAATCACTCTACCGGTAGGCGGAATAATCAATGTCGTGGGGCGTACCGCTGAACAAGTGCAGGTCGCAATTGAAGATCGGTTCCGTCAGCAAGATATTCTGCATCACCCGCACGTCGAGGTATTCGTGCTCGAGTACGCCACCCAGGGTGTAACCGTAATGGGCGAAGTGAGACTTCCCGGGGTTTATCCCCTGCTGGGCAAGCACTCAGTGCTCGACTTCATATCGGTCGCCGGAGGCCTCACGCCCTCTGCATCCAAAACCGTGATCGTGACCCACCGGCACTCCCCGGGACAGGTCGTCAGCATCGATTTGAGCAGTTCTCCGCAAGCTTTGGAGCAGCAAGACCTCGAGATCGAACCCGGCGATCGCATTGTGGTCACGCGCGCCGGCGTGGTCTATGTCATCGGCGATGTAGGCAGGCCCGGCGGCTACCTCATCGAGAACAAGGACACCGTTACCGTTCTGCAAGCTCTGGCCCTCGCCCAGGGCATCAACAAAACTGCCAAGCTGGATGCGCGACTGATTCGCAATTCCTCCGGTGGACGAACCGAAACCGATTTGCCGTTGAAGAAAATCCTGGCCAACCAGGCGACTGATCCCGGACTTCAGGACGGAGACATTCTGTTCGTTCCCATCAGCGGTACCAAAGAGTGGGCTGACAAAGGCGTGACTTCCATCCTCCAGATGGCGGTGGGTGTCGTGATCTACGGAAGGCTTTAAAAATGCCTCGACGCAACTGTTATACGAAGTCGGGTCTCTGGATCGCGGTCCTCGGTCCCGACGGCGCTGGTAAGTCCGCCGCCATTCAGCGGATGACCCAAGAACTTTCGGTTTGTTTTCGCGGCATCGAACGCTTCCACTTCCGTCCCAGCTTCAGGCGGAAATGGCAGGATTCACCTCCGGTCACCAACCCCCACGGGAATCCGCCCCGTGGGTTCCTTCTCTCTATCCTCAAGCTTATTTATTGGCTAGCAGACTACTGGTACGGGTATGTGACTGTAGTTCGTCCCGCCCTGCTTAACTCAAGCTTGATCCTGTTCGACCGTTACTATCATGATGTCCTCGTCGATCCACAGCGCTACCGCTTGCCTGACTCCGCGCGCCGCTTGGCCCAGTTCCTTGCCCAGTTGGTCCCCCAGCCTGATCTGTACATTTTGTTCGACGTTCCTGCCGAGGTCCTACAACAAAGGAAGCCTGAAGTCACTCTCGACGAGTCGCGCCGCCAAAGGCTCGCTTATCTGGAGATGTTTCGCTCGATGCCCAATGCTTTCATAATTGACGCCGCCCCCCCTCTCGACGAGGTCACCCAGCAAATGAAGTCCGTGGTCCTCGATGCACTGCTAAATCGCAACACGAATCGGGACGAGGTGCCGTTAATTGTTCGCATCTGACTTCGCTCAGTATGTATTCGAACCGCTCTTGTCGTTCCCTTCGCCTGGGGATACAGCACAAAGATTTCTCGTATTGTCTGCAAACGGCACCCCTCGCTGGCTTCTTCCTGCTGGGCAGCGAAAGCTCGCCTCTGTCTTGGCCGGTTGGTCGCCCTATCGATTGGATTCGCGCCTGAAGTGGCATGCGGTGCGCACGGCTAATCGAATGACGTGCTTGTCCTTACTGCCCGGTATGACGACTGCAACCGTCGCCGGTTTGGACAGCATCGATTGGACCTCCGTGGGATGGAACGGCGACAACGCCCCGGTTCCGGCGGTTTACATTGGAACTCCCTGTCCGTCGCGTAAAGCCGTGATCCACCTACTCGACTCCGCTTCCGGCACTTGCCAAATCATCCTCAAGGTCCCGATAAATCACGGCGCCCGGGCGGCAATTCTCCGCGAGGCCGATGTTCTGACGAGCCTCGCTGCGGAGCGGGGCACCTTCGCCCCACATCTGCTCGCGGTCGATCGCAATCGCGGCATTTCTTCCCAAACGGTCCTTCCGGGAGCGCGCGGTTCTCGTCGGCTTATGCCCGAATACTTGCAGTTGCTTCGCTCTCTGAGGTTGTCCGGCAACACGACGTCCATCGTCGAACACGCCGCGACGCTACAGGACCAACTACTGTGGTCGGCCGGTTCCGACCGCGATCTTGCAACCATAACCGCGGCTCTCTCACAACTATGCGATGCGCATCCGTTTCCCGCCTTCTGGGTCCATGGCGACTTTGCTCCTTGGAATATCAAGCATCGATCGGACGGTCTTCCCGCTCTGCTGGATTGGGAGGACGCGCGACGTGGCGGCTTGCCGCTGCAAGATGCGTTTCACTTCCTGCATATTCAGGATTACCTCTTCGGCGAGCGCCCAACCTCCCACGCTGAAAGACTTAATCGCTTCGCAAGTGAGATAGGCGTCTCCGTTGCCCATTGCCGCAAGCTTGAGATCGCCTATCTCGCTCATTCCTACTTACAACGGCTAACCCAGCGGCAAACAAAACATTCCGAGTTCCTGCTGGACACTCTTAGAGTCGCCTTACAAGACGGCCAGCACGCTGCGGGGCCGAGCGATGTCCGTCGCAACCAATTCACACGACCAGCGAAACCAGCCTCGTCTCCCGCCGCTTTGCAGATCCGATCAGATTTGTTTTCCGCGGTGATCGCCGAATTCAACCTGGCCCAATTGCCTTACTGCATACTGAGCGGTTACGAAGAATATCCCGATCGAATCCCATCCGACGTGGACTTCATGGTCCATCCGGAACATATGCCTCGCGTGCCCACTCTGTTGGCCAAGGCTGCGCACCGTTGCGGCGCTCGGATGGTCCAGGCGATTCAGCACGAAGCCAGCGCTCGTTACTTCGTCCTCGCTAAGGATGACGGCCATCAAGTCGGCTTCCTCAACCCTGATTGTTGCGGCGATTACCGCAGGCGGGGACGGCTCTGGTTGCGAGCGGATTCAATATTGGCGGCGCGCACGGCCTTCAAGAACTTCTATGTACCGTCAGTTCCGGATGAATTCATCTACTACGTGATCAAGAAGGTCTTGAAGCAATCAATCGACGCCGGCCAGATGCGGCGGCTGCACGCGCTCCATCAACGTGCCCTACACAAGTGCGGGAACCGGCTGCGTAGGTACTGGTCAACCCACACTGCCACCGCCCTCGAACAAGCCCTTGTCGAGCAAGACCTGCCCTGGTTTGTATCCAACAGCGACCTCTTGCTTGCGGAGCTTAAGGCTTCTCGTCCTGTGGAGCACCGCCTCGATCGCTTCGCTTCCACAGGGCGCAGAGTCGCAACCTTGCTGAAGCGCTCTCTTCAACCAACTGGGATGTGCGTAATCCTATCGGGAAGCGACACCAACCAGGTCCAGAAGATTGCCACAGCTCTTCAAGAAACCCTGGAGCCAGCTTTTCGATGGACGACTGCTCTGCAGCCGACGGAGCGATCTCGCCCTGCCCCAAGCAACGATGCGCAGAGATCGGGCCTGGCGTGTTGTCTGAGACTTCTGACATTATTCCAGCTCGTCTTCAGCATCCGCGTCGCTCGCATGCGATCAACTCTCGCAATCTGCGCCATAGACCACAGTGAACTTATACCCGGCAGTAGACATCGGCTTTTCTCGCTGTTCGTGCGCGTGATGTTTCGGCCAGACTTGCTTCTCTTTCTAACCTCCGGTCATTCCGGAACCTCCACCGTCGAACAGGGCCAGCGCAATTCTCTGCCGCCACCGCTGGGCCGTTGCCCCGTCACCTATCTCAACGAACGCCTCTCCTTGAAGGAAAGTGTCAACCAAGCGAGCAGGGTGATTCTCCAATGGCTGTCCACTCGGCAGGTGCGGCGGCTGAACCCTGACCAGGGGCCTCTTACTCCTTCGGAGGCCCCATTTTCCCAGGTCTGCTCCGAACACGCCGATCTCCCGTGCATGGAGGCCGATTAGTTGGCCCGCATTCTGCTCTCTGCCTACGCTTGCGAGCCCGGTCGAGGCTCAGAACCTGCTCTGGGCTGGGGTTGGGCTACGGAGTTGGCACGGTCCGGCCACCAAGTCTGGGTGCTCACTCGCACGGATAATCGGCCTGCTATCGAACGCGATGCGCTCACAGCAAATCTCAACCTTAACTTCGTGTACTTCGACCTGTCGCCATTCCTACAGAAGTGGCGCAAAGGCTTCAGCAAGATTTTCTACTACGTGCTGTGGCAATGGTGTGCCGTTCGTCACATTCGAAAGCTCTTCCCTGCGTTGCCCTTCGATGTGGTGCAGCACGTCACCTACGCCGGTGGACGATATCCGAGCTTTATGGCATCGCTGGGCATTCCTTTTTATTTCGGTCCGGTTTCCGGCGGCGAAACAGTTCCCCGTCGTATACGTTCCGGCTTCTCTATCGCCCAGCGATGTCGTGAATGGTTCCGCGATTTGTCGAATTTCGTCGTGCCGCACGATCCGCTGATGCGCTGGGTTTTCCAGCGGGCCGACAAGCTCTTCGTCACGCCAGACACGCTTTCGCTCATCCCGCCATCCTCGCGTCACAAATGCCGCATGCAGTTAGCCATCGGTCTCACCAGCGAGTACTTGAGCCATGTGAGTGCGCGAACCGCACCCAGCGGCAGCCTTTATCGCCTTCTCTATGTCGGTCGCTTGCTGGAGTGGAAAGGCATTGATCTCGCTCTCCACGCGGTCAGCCAGCTCAAACATTCGCACCCCGGCATTCGCTTCACCATCGTCGGCGATGGTCCAGCGAACACACGATTGCACAAATTGGCGGAAGAACTGGGACTCTCACAAATTGTAGAATGGGTCCGCTGGGTCCCTCACACCCTGGTGCGGGAATACTATCGCTCCGCCGACGTCTTCTTGTTTCCCAGCCTGCGCGACTCCGGTGGCATGGCAGTTCTGGAAGCCATGGCCCACGGGCTACCCGTCGTATGCACCGACCTCGGCGGGCCGGGCGTCATTGTCAATCAAGACTGTGGACGGGTGGTGTTCACCGGGCGCAAGAGCCGAGAACAACTTGTGAGCGGCCTCGTCGACGCACTGCGAGAGATTGCCACCACACCGGCGCTGCACGATTCCCTCGCGGCTGGCGCAAGCGCCCGGGCCCGGCAATTCAAACTTGAGACTCTCGTCGATTCCCTGCATCCGCCTGTCCTATTGCCCAACACAACTCCAATCACATGAGCACAGCTTCCTGTCCTGCACCGCCATATCGCGAATGTGCGTATCCCCCGGCGATCCTGTCTTACGAACCTCGACAGTGGGCTGTAAGCTGCTTTCGCGGATTCGTCTTCTGTGTGCTATTTTCCGTCATCCTCCTGCCTGAATTCTCTCGCGACGGAAATCCCGCCACCGGAGCGCTGCTGTACAACAAGGCTGCCGGAAGTTTCCGATTTATCGATCTGGGAATCTTCGGCTTGGTAGCCAGCCACGTCATTGCCCTAGCCTGCTCCCGCAGGAAGGCGATCTACTTCCCACGAACCCTGGCGCTTCCGGGTGCTGCCTTTCTGGTGTGCATATTGAGCGGCATCGGGTACGGCAGCTTGCGCGGCGGGACCAACTTCTTCTTCGATTGGCGCGCTCTTGCTCTTGGTATCGGTCTGTATTTCGTGTGGGCAGTTTGGATCCAAAGCGAATCCGCGTTCAACAGTGCAGTTCACATCTTCGCAATCTACATGGCGGTACGCATTGTCGTCTTGTATGCCTTACACCTGTCCGGCTCTCGAGAATCGCTCGCCGGCGTGCCCATTCCAACCTTCGATGGACCCGCTGTCTCCTCCATCGTATTCACCGCTCTGCTCGCCTTGCGTTACACGGGATTTGCCCGCGACCGCCCTCGCCAACTCCTCTGGGCGGGCCTGGCCGCTGCCTCATGCCTGATCGTACTGCTCTGTTTCCGGCGCACTTATTGGGGAGAACTGGTCTTCGGCGCCGTTCTCCTCCTGCTTGTTCAGCGGCATCACCGAATTCGCAGCGCTATCGTAGTTTGTGCCACGGTGGGCCTCGCCGCAGTCCTGCTGGGACCGCCTTTCTACGGTCGCTTGCAAAGCTTCGACTTCAACCGGATGGATTCGGAGTTCAGCGCCGACAATGCCGATCATATGGGCGATCTGCTGGATGGAGTGGATCAAGTCCGGCAATCGCCGATCCTAGGCATCGGAGTGGGTACCTCCTACTCCACCTGGCGGATCAGAAACTGGAAATCGGAGTCGGTCATGGTACACAATGCACCGCTTCATGTCTGGCTCAAGTATGGCGTCGCCGGCCTAATTTGCTATTTATGGTTTCACGTTGTCTTGTTTGTCTGGCTCTACAAACGCTCGAAACGCGCGGCAGCCGCACATGCCGCCTTCCTGCATGTCGCATTTGCTTACCTGCTGGCGCAATTCGTGATGACACTCGGCTTCGCCCCGTGGCCCTATTCCGAGCTCCAACTGACCACGTTGATCTCTTTCATTCTGGTCGCCGCCTTCATGGGTGCCCAAGTTCATCGGCCAGCTTCAAAAGTCCGCTGCAAAACGGCAACGCTCGCCTGATACAGACCTACAGGGTCGGATAGTGCGGGCGTACGGGTAGGGCCGGCCGTCAGAGACTGTGTCGCGACCTCGTATGGGTTTGCGGCAGTGGAATGAAGCGGGCAAGAATCAGCCCCGAATGGGGCGAAAGATCTTAGCCCAGCGCTTACCGGGGTCCCCAAGCCACGCCGCTTTTGCGTAGCTTGGGGTAGTTGAGCGCCGGATAAAGTGGAAAATGAGACCGAGTCCCGTAGGGACGGCAGAGGTTGCGGCACAGTCTCTTCAGGCCCGCCTCAAAACCGTTTTTTCTTGTCGGCGAAGTCGGCCTCAGAGGTTGCTGAAAAGTAAGTTTCAGCCGGTATTTTGAAGGCACGCACCTTCAGAGGCTGCCCTGAGCTTGCCGAAGGGTGCGCCGTTGTAAACGCTTTATTTTTGTCATTCCGAGGGGCTTCAACCCCAAGGAATCGGCGGTTTCTTTTCGTCGCGACGACTTTTTCAGCAGCCTCTTCAGCCGACGGCACATTTTCTTTGGCTTACCTACACAATGAATCTCCCTACTCTCTCTGTCATCACGCCTTCCTATAACAGCGCTGAATTCCTCGAAGATGCCCTCCTGAGCGTCGCTCGCCAACAGGGGCCATGCGTGGAGCACATCGTCATGGACTGTGCGTCCACTGACAATACCGTGGAGATCCTGAACCGCTTTCCCCAAATGCAATGGATTTCGGAGCCGGACAAAGGACAGTCCGACGCCATCAACAAAGGTTTCCTCCGCGCCACCGGCGACCTCATGGGCTGGCTCAACGCCGACGACTACTACCTTCCCGGCGGTCTGGAAGCGATCGCACGCGCGGCCGACAAAAATCCCGACGCCGATGTCATCTACGGCGATTGCGTGTTTGTCGATACCGCCGGGAGAATTGTCCGCTCGAAGGTCGAGCACGACTTCGATCCAGCCATCCTCATGTATTTCGGTTGCTACATTCCCTCGACCTCGACCTTCATTCGCCGGCGTGTCATGGACTCAGGTCTCCTACTCGACCGCGATTACCGCGTGTGCATGGACTTTGAATATTTCGCCCGTCTGGCCCATGCGGGATGCAAATTCCACTACGTGCCGCAGTTCATCGCAGCCTTTCGCTGGCATGGGTGCAACGTCAGCCTCAAGCAGGTTGACAAGCGCGCGCTGGAACGTCGCCAAGTGCAGCGCAACTTCGGCGAGCGCCAGTATTCGCCTTCAACCATGAAGTTTCTCGCCGATGTACATCGGGCCAAGCGCCTGTTGCGCAAGGTAGTCAGCGGAAACATCGCTCGCGAATTTCGAGTACGCCAGATGCTTGGTCGCGATACCCGTTGGCAATGTGGAGCGGAAGGTTCCGCAACATGCGCAAGCTTAGCGTGCTTGTAATCCACAACCAGTACCAGCAACCGGGCGGCGAAGACGTCGTGGTGCAGGCCGAGGTCGATCTGTTGCGACGCAACGGGCATCGCGTTCTTCAATTCACGCAAAATAACGCGACCTTGGCAAACTGTACGCCTCTCGAGAAAGCTGCTTTATTTGTGACCACAACGTGGAACCGACACGCGTATTCCACAATCCGCTCGTTGATTGAAAAAGAACGTCCAGATATCGTCCATTGCCACAATCTTCTGCCACAAGTAAGTCCGGCTGCGTACTACGCGTGCAAATCGGCAGGAGTACGGGTCGTGCAGACGCTACACAACTACCGCATGTTCTGTCCGTCGGGCACTTTCTTTCGCAATGGACGCGTTTGCGAAGACTGCACTCGCAGTTTGGCTTGTGCGGTGAAGCAGGGATGTTATCGAAACTCGCGACTCCAAACTGCAACCGTGGCCATGATGCTCGCCTTTCATCGCCATCGCGAAACTTGGACGCGCTCCGTCGATGCTCACATCGCCTTGACTCAATTCAGTCGCAACCTCTTTGTCGCCCTTGGGCTCCCCGAGAAAAAGATCCACGTGAAACCCAACTTCCTGGCCCATGATCCCGGACAGCGTCCCTCCCCCGGAAGCTACGCTCTTTTCGTTGGCAGGCTCAGTCCCGAAAAGGGCGTTCTCGAAATGCTCCGGGCATGGCTTCACCTCTCGCACATCCCGCTGGTCGTGATCGGCGACGGTCCTCTGTATGACGATGCATTGCAGATGGTTCGGCGCTCAGGGGAGACGCATATGAAGCTGCTAGGCCGCCTGAGCGCGGAAGACACTCAAGTGCGAATGAAGAACGCGCGCTTTCTGGTTTTTCCCAGCCGCTGGTATGAGCCATTCGGCATGGCCCTGATCGAGGCGGGGGCGGCAGGAGTGCCAGCGATCGCTGGGCGCATTGCCGGGGTGCCTGAACTGGTTGTCGAACACAAGACAGGTTTGCTCTTCGATCTCCAGAAAGTCGACGACTTGGCCGACAAAGCGAATTGGGCGTGGACCCACCCCGCCGAAATGGACGGCGTGGGCTCGGCGGCGCGCCAACTGTATCGACAGAACTTCACCGCCGAGAAAAACTACCAGTCCTTGATCAATATCTACCGCTCGGTCGCGTCCAACTGATGCCTCCGCCAATACATCCGCTGATAAAAGTTCGTCCGAAGCATGTGGTAGTGCGACTCGTTGTTTGGACTGGTCTCACGCTGTCGATCATATGCTCAATGGCCCAGTTTCCCGCAGCCCAAACCGCCTCGTCCTCTGCAAACCGGCGTCGGGCGCAGCTCACGCAGAACTACGTCGCCTCTACCACCAACCTTCCTGACCCCTCTGGCATGGGAGCCGTGTCCGCCTCGGTCGACGCAGCGATCGACCGGCGAGTCAACGCTGACACGCAGAACGACCTCAACGATCCAAGCCTATCGCCCTTACGCGTCATCGCTCCGAATATGAACGGCGAGGATGACGCATCCGTTCAGACTGGAATACCAATCTTCTCCAATGGCGGCCGTGCCAAATATTCCGCATTCACCGCCGTCCCACTATCCACTTCCAACTGGGGCCCTGGTCGCATGGGTCACAGCCAAAATGCACCCGCGCTCAGAGGCCAATCTCCCGTGACTTCAGTAAGAAAGCACCGTGTGTCAACTCACGGCTCCGACGAGGTAGGCCCTACGGAAAATATCTCGTCGAATCCAATACCAATTTCGGGCGCTGAAAGAGCCTTACGACGGACGCCAGTTCACCGCAGCAACCTCGATAGTCTGCACAACACGCGTTCAGCAAGAAACGGGCGTTCGGGTAGCGCAGGCCTTCAGAGCTTGCCCTGAACGCAGCCGAAGGGTCCGCGTCCAAGCGCCTTAGTTTTTGTCATCACGAGCGGGCGAACCGGGATCCCCAACAAACGCCATTTCGGCGCCCGTTGAGGTGAAGTTCAGCCCGCGAGATTCTCTCTTCGATTTCAAGATTTTTTTTCTCTGGAGAGGTGCCGGAGAACCTCTCTCTTTTTACGCCTGCGGGCACAGTTTGGCTCCATCGTAAGGTTGATCGTTGCGAAACATGCCCCAAGCCGCATGCAGCAGTTTGCGCATGACCGCCACCAGCGCCTGCAGCTTGGCTTTGCCATGATCCAGCAGGCGCTGATAAAAGGCCCGCAGCGAGGGATCATGCTGCACCGCCACCAGCGCCGGCATGTAAAGCGCGGCGCGCAGGTAGCGGTTACCGGCCTTGCTGATGCGGGGTTTCTGCGCAATCGAGGAACCCGACTCATGATGCTTGGGATCCAGACCGGCGTGCGCCACCCACTGCCGCTCGTCCAGCGTGTCGGGCAGCACCGCCAGCTCGGCCAGCACCGCCAGGGCGCTGCTTTCGCCCAGCCCTGGCACACTCAGCAGATACTGCCAGCGGCGGGCCAAGCCGGGTTCGCCGGCGATCAGCCGCACGGCGTCGCGCCGCAACTTGGCAATGCGCTTCTCGGTGTAACGCACTTGCGCCTGCAGCTCGCGCACCAGGCAAGCGGGCAGCGCAGCGCTGGCGGCCAGGGCATGTTGCCGGTTCTTGTGCTGGGTACACATGCGGACCAGCGCCGCAATGGTGCGGCTTAGCGCGCGCAACCGCAAAGCTGCCGCCGTCGGTGCTTGCCACTCCACCAGCGGCATGCGCTCGGCATACTGGCAGAGCACCCGCGCGTCCACCGGATCGGTCTTGCTGCGCTGCCCCAGCGATTCGGCGAACCGCCGCACCCGCCGCGGATTGGCCACCTGCAACTTCACCCCGGCTCCCAGGCGCGCCAGTACCAAGGCCACATCCAGACTGTAGTTACCGCTGGCTTCCAGACAAACCACCACCGCCTCCGCCCGCAAACCCCGCAGCCGCTGGGCCAACTGCTGCTGTCCCGCCGCCGTGTTGGCATAACGCTCCAGGGTTCGAGCTCGCAGCTTGCTGCCCCAAGGCCACCACCAACTCCCGCGCACTGACATCGATCCCCACGTACCAGTTCTGTTTCTGTCCAGCTTTGCTCTTGTTCATGGTCGGCCTCCGTTTTAAGCTGGACTTCGGCTCCCGACCCTGTGCATCCTCTCCCGCCAGCCTTGTGAATGCAGGCTCTAAGGCCTCGGATTCTCCACGGCGTGAGAAAGGTAGGGCGGGGGCCGCTCTCGCTGCAGGCTGCTGACTACGCGCCTCGGGATCTGCTCGGCCTCCCGCCGAAGCCCGCTGCCTTCCTCTTACCTCAAGATGGCCCAGGCTAACAGTGTCAGCTAAGATACAAGGGATCTGCGGTTCTGGCTTTTCCTGCAGCTCGCACAGCAGGCAGAGCGGGGCTTCAGGCCTGCGTCAAGGTGATCCGCGGCAAGTGACATTCACCGTTTGCAATCGACCGATTTCCTAATTCCTATCATCACCCTCACCACAAGAAGGAGGCGCTCACATGAAATCAGCAACTCGCGTATTGGTTACCGGAGCGGGCGGCTTCATTGGCCATCATCTGGTGAAACAACTCAAGGCAGACGGCTACTGGGTTCGCGGCGTCGACATCAAGGAGCCGGAATTCGAGCCCAGTGAGGCCGATGAATTCGAACTCCTCGATCTCCGCTTCTGGAACAATGCTCTGCAGGCGACTAGTCACATGACTCAGGTCTTCAATCTGGCTGCCGACATGGGCGGCATCGGCTACATCACGGCCAAGCTCGCCGAAATCGCCCGCAACAATATACTCATCAACGCTCATATGTTGGAAGCATCCCGCCTGAACGGCATTAAGCGCTTTCTCTTTTCATCGTCTGCTTGCGTCTACGCCGGGTACAAGCAGAACGACGCAGACGTGACCCCGCTCAAGGAGGAGGACGCTCATCCCGCCGATCCCGAGGAAGGCTACGGTTGGGAAAAACTGTTCACGGAAAAGCTCTGCCGCTACTACCTGCACGACTTCGGATTTGAGACACGGGTGGTTCGCTTTCACAACGTCTACGGTCCGCTAGGCACATACGAGGGCGGCAAAGAAAAGGCGCCCGCTGCCATTTCCCGCAAGGTAGCGCTCGCCAAACAGGACGCATATATCGAGGTTTGGGGCGATGGCGAGCAGACTCGTTCCTTCATGTATATCTCAGATTGCGTCGAGGGCCTGTTGCGCTTAATGGCCAGCGACTACCGCGAACCGCTAAATCTGGGCACCGAGGAACTCGTCAGCGTCGATGGGCTGGTGGATCTGGTGTGTGCAATTGCCGGCAAGCGTCTGGGCAAGCGCCACGTTCTCACCCAGCCGCAGGGCGTTCGAGGCCGCAATAGTGACAACTCACGCCTTCGTAAAGTGCTCGGCTGGGAGCCTCAAACCCGGCTCCTCGATGGCCTTGATGTTACCTACCGCTGGATCGAACAGGAATTACAAGCGTCTGGCCGCTTGGACGGAGTCCTGGCATATGCTTCCGACTGACGACGCCCGCCCATCTCGCGCCAACGTGCTCGGCGTCGGTGTCAGCGCCATCAATATGGCCGACGCACTTCATCTTTCGGAGCGCTTGCTGCGGGAGCGGCGCAAGGGCTACGTCTGCCTGACCGGCGTTCACGGGATCATGGAAGCGCAACGGGACGACGCCCTGCGGGCGACCCTCAACCATGCGTTCTTGTGTGCCCCAGACGGCATGCCGACCGTCTGGGTTGGGCGGTTGCAGGGGCACGAAAACATGGAGCGCGTTTACGGCCCCGACTACATGCTCGAAATGTGCAGGTTGTCGGCGCGGGCCGGCTTTCGCAACTTTCTCTACGGAGGCAACCGTGGGGTCGCAGCACAGCTTAAACAACAACTTGAACATATGGTTCCTGCTATCGATATTGTCGGGCTTTACACGCCGCCTTTCCGGGCTCTGACCTCATCAGAAGACGCCTGGATGATCGACGCTGTCAACTGCACGCATCCCGACATCATTTGGGTCGGCTTGAGCACTCCAAAGCAAGAACGCTTCATGGCCCAATATGCCGACCGCCTCAATGCTTCCTTAATGGTCGGAGTTGGAGCTGCATTCGACATCCACGCTGGCCTACTCGCAGACGCTCCCTGCTGGGTGAAGCGGTGTGGCTTGCAATGGCTGGACCGTTTGATCAAAGAGCCGCGCCGGCTCTGGCGGCGCTATTTAACCAACAATCCAAGATTCCTCTGGGACATCGGCCTTCAGCTCTCGGGCCTAAGGAGATTTGACATCAACCAATGCTAGGGCAATTCCACCATCGGTTACCGTCGGGTTCAGAGCTAATGAAGAAATAAGTCTCGCCCGGCGGTTTGACGGGGCACACCTTCAGAGCCTGCCCTGAGCTTGTCAAAGGGTGCGCGGTTATCAGTCCCTTTATTTTGTCATCCCGAACCGACTTTGTAGACTGCGGAAAAAATCGCCGATAGGTTGCGTTTGGGTAGAGCGGCCTTCAGGTCCGCGTCCAAGCCCTTTACTTTTGTCATCCCTCGCGGGCTTCAGAGGCTGCTAAAAAAGTCGGAGATAGGTTGTTTTGAAGGGACGCATCTTTAGAGCCTGCCCTGAGCCTGCCGAAGGGTGCGCCGCCCTAAGCCCTTTATTCTTGTCATTCCGAGGGGCTTCAGAGCGTGTGTGATAACTCATTTTTTGCGCAACCCCTTGTGCGGCCTCAAATTGGTAAACACATTACGTTGCGGAAATTCCTAGTTCTCACACACCCCCTTCAGCCCCGAGGAATCTGCGGTTGCTTTCCCTTGCAACCACTTTTCAGCGGCCTCTTCAGCCCGCACGGGATGTATCTTCTAACCTTCCCGCAACCCGGCAGCAGCACTAAGAACACTGACTCCTGCAATGCATTAGAGGCGAACTCCAGTTAGCCAGATCTGGCCGCCGTACACCTAACAGGACGACCCTCCAATCTGAGGCAATTTGAGCGGACCCGCCAAGCGGGTCCGCTTTTTTTTCGTATGAACCCTTCATGTGTGACCGCCGTCACTGCCATCGGCTTGGTTTGAGCAGAGCATTGCAACTTGTGACGCCGCTCAAGCCGGATTACCGGCTTGATTCGTCGATACCGTCGGCCACATGTGAGTGGGTAAGCATTCTTCCGTTCCCAGCTGAAACTGAGCAACTTGCAACTTCAGACCCTCGAGCACCTATACGTGTCAACCAGGCAGGTGAGTGCTTGAGCAGAAATAAGATTCTCGTCATCGACGTTGATCCCGTCATCCGTTCAGGAGTCTGCGACTTTCTTTTGGCGCAAGGTCACATCGTCGCCGAAGCTGCTAACAGTCACGACGCTCAAGTACAGTTTGAGAAGTTTCGTCCTGACGCGGCCATCCTCGACTTCTCCTTCCCCAATGGCGATGCTCTTCAGTTGTTACAACGGATCAAGAGCGCGGACCCCAACATCCCCGTCATCGTTCTCACCGGCCAGAGTTCTCTGCAGTTGGCGGTCCGGGCCATTCAGGAAGGGGCCGAACAATTCCTCATCAAACCGGTTGACTTGTCGGCTCTGCATGCCGTGCTGCTACGCACCCTGACGAACCAGCGATATCGTCAACAATCGCTGGCCTCCATTTCCCGGACGAAACGTGAATGCGTGGATCCATTCCTGGGCGGCAGCCCGGCCATTCGCCGGCTGGAAGCCTATGCCAAACGAGTCCTGAACAGCGAAAGTCCGATCCTGCTGCAAGGCGAAACCGGTTCAGGCAAAGGCGTGCTCGCCAACTGGATGCATCGCAACGGTCCTCGCGCTGAAGAAGCCTTCCTCGATCTGAATTGCGCCGGGCTGTCTCGCGAGTTGCTCGAATCCGAACTCTTCGGGCATGCCAAAGGTGCGTTTACCAGCGCGGTAAATGCTAAGCAGGGTCTGCTGGAAGTGGCGGATCGCGGCACCGTGTTCCTCGACGAGATTGGCGACATCGATCTTCAGGTCCAGCCCAAGTTGCTCAAGGTTCTGGAAGACCGCGTATTTCGTCGCGTGGGAGATGTTCGGGACAAGGCGGTCGACATTCGTTTGATCTCCGCCACTCATCGCGAATTGCTCGATCTCGTCCAACAGCAGAGATTTCGCGAAGACCTCTATTACCGCGTGAACACCGTCCCCCTCCGCGTGCCACCGCTTCGCGAGCGTACGGAAGACATCCCGATGCTGGTGCAACACTTTCTCAACCGTTTGTCTCAGGACTGCGGCCGAGGAGAGGTGGTGGCCGACAAATCCGCCATGGATGCCTTGCAGCAGTACTCATGGCCGGGCAACATTCGCGAACTGCGCAACGTGTTGGAACGCGCGGTACTGATCGCAGAGCACAATCATTTGACTGCCCGCCACCTTCAATTCCAAAACTCCACTCACGCCGGGCAATCGGCGCTGCGCGGCTCTACTGGAACATTGAAGCAGATGGAGCGCGCCTACATAAATCTTGTCTTGCAGGATGAGGGTGGTTCCATCGACCGGTCCGCTCGACGTCTTGGAATTCCTCGCAGTTCGCTATACAACAAGATGAAACGGTTCGATATTCCCACCGGGACAGGGCGAATTAATATGGATTGAGCTCGCCGTCGCCAGAATCCCTCATTCGGCCGTCAGGCCAACCCGCGTCCCCATCGGACCGTCTTTACGGTATAGTAACTGCTTCGTATGTGGGCGCTAACCCGGCTTGAACAATTCGATAGGGCGTACCGTACCCCGGACGTAAGGTGGGACCCAACAGATTCGGCCATCAGTTTGCAGTTTCCCGAGGGCCTACTCTTCGCGCTTTTGTTAGTCACCCCATTCTGGATTCTGGTTGGATTCCTGCTTCATCTCCTGACCAAGTAAAGGGCAGTCAGCCTGAAGCAGATTGGGGACGGCAGAGGTTCTCACGCTTTAGTTTCGAGGTACGTCGAAGGGTTTCGACCGCTTCGACCGCCAGCTTTGATATGACTGCCATTAGCACACGAGGGATTTGTTCTTAGACTAGTCGCCGCATCATCGCGCCCTCCCCTTTCATTCCCGTTCCCGGCCAGTCCCGCCAATACGCTGCTTCACGTTATTATGTTTAAACACGCATGTCGAATGCCTTTATCTGTGACGCGATCCGGACTCCTTTTGGCCGCTACGGCGGGTCGCTATCCTCTATCCGCACCGACGATCTGGCAGCGATTCCGATCAAAGCCTTGATGCAGCGCAATGCCTCCGTGGATTGGAGCGCGGTTGACGATGTCATTCTGGGGTGCGCCAATCAGGCTGGAGAAGACAACCGCAACGTCGCCCGTATGGCGCTGTTGCTCGCCGGGCTGCCGCAATCCGTTCCCGGCACCACCGTGAATCGCTTATGTGGCTCCAGCATGGACGCCGTTGCCGGTGCTGCCCGGGCAATCAAAACCGGAGAAAATTCGCTGGTGATTGCTGGCGGCGTGGAGAGTATGTCGCGCTCGCCGTTCGTCATGGCAAAGTCCGATGCCGCTTTCTCCCGACATATGAAGCTGGAGGACACCACCATTGGCTGGCGCTTCGTGAACCCCTTGATGAAAGCCCAGTACGGCGTGGACTCCATGCCGGAAACTGCCGAGAACGTCGCTGAGGATTTTCATATCTCTCGTCAGGACCAGGACGCGTTTGCCTATCGCAGTCAGCAGCGTACGGCGGCCGCGATCAAGCGTGGCATTCTTGCGGAAGAAATTGTTCCGGTCACGATTACTGGAAATAAAGGCACGCCTGTCGTCGTGAACCAGGATGAGCATCCGCGTCCGGATACAACCCTGGAAGCGCTCGCTGCATTGAAACCGATCGTGAAAGCCAATGGCACCGTCACCGCTGGCAACGCTTCGGGCGTCAACGATGGCGCGTGCGCCCTGCTGCTAGCTTCCGAGCAAGCCGTAAATCGCTACAGCCTGACGCCGAAGGCGCGCGTGGTTGCCTCCGCGGCAGCGGGGGTGGCGCCGCGCATAATGGGGATGGGTCCGGCTCCCGCAACGCGCAAAGCGCTTGCGCTGGCGGAGCTCAGCATCTCGGACATGGATGTCATCGAGTTGAACGAGGCATTCGCTTCTCAAGCGCTCGCCGTACTTCGCGACCTGGAAATTCCCGATGACTCTCCCCGTGTGAACCCAAACGGCGGGGCGATTTCGATTGGCCATCCTCTGGGCGCCAGCGGGGCTCGGCTCGTCACGAGCGCCGTCCTGCAACTCCAGCGTACCGGCCGGCGCTACGCCTTGTGCACCATGTGCATCGGCGTCGGCCAGGGCATCGCAATGATTCTCGAGCGGGTGTAGCCCTACCTTACGTTTTCCAGTTGTGCGGCCTCTCGTGCGTCCGCAACCGGAACTGGGTGGGCAAGTGTCTCACATTCCGCTGGTAGGTGATCTCGACCTTCAGCACCCACAGCGCCGACGCGACAACCACCGCCAGCAGCATCCACAGCAGACGCCTCCGGTATCGCAACCGCAGACTCAAGATTGTCATTTCGACTTCAAGTTCTTCGCCAGGAAATCGACGGTTAGCTTCCAGGCTTGGGCCGCGTCATCAGCACGATATCCCTGCTTGTTGTTTGGATTTTCGAAAGCGTGTCCGGCGTCCGGGAAGATATGTATCTCGACCGTTTTGCCCAAAGCCTTGAGCTGCGCCTCGAACTTGTTTACGTCCGCCACTGGGATGCCACGATCTTGTCCGCCGAAAATGCCGAGGATTGCGGCATTTATCTTTTTCAGCGTGGCGTCGTCTGTCGCAAGATGGCCATAGTTAATCACCGCAGCTTTTAGCTTGGGGTCGTTCAGCGCGAGATTGAGAGAATAGCCTCCGCCCATGCACCATCCAATCGAGCCGACGCGCTTGGGATCGACATTCTTTTGCGAGCGCAAATAGCTGCTTGCCGCCAGCAGATCGCGATTGGCCCGGTCTTCCGGTACACCCCGCATCAGCTCGTGGGCCTCGTCAGGTGTCGTGCCAACCTTTCCGCGGTACAAATCGATGGCCAACGTTACGTAACCTTGATCGGCCAGCTTCGAGGCCTGCTCCTTCACCCAATCGTTCAGCCCCCAGTATTCATGGATCACCACCAATGCTGGAAATGGGCCTTTGCCCTGCGGGGTGTACATCACCGCGTTCACCGTCTCATCGCCGCTCTTGTACGATACGTTGCGCGATTCGGCCGCAACCGCCGTAATCGCAAACAGGCAGATCGAGCTCAACAGCAGCAGCAGTTTCATGCACTCTCCTTGGTTAATCGGTGACTGCAACTCATCTCTGGTGCGATCCAGCTAGTCCTTCCAGCAAATGGCGTCCCACTTCCAGTAGTTCGCCGAAGCCCTTCTGATATTCGACGAACAACCGGTTGTATTCCAGCGAATGAGCGGCATCGAGATGCGCTCGCAACATCATATCGCGCACCCGAACCGGGTTAGGTAGCACCGCCTCTTCGTTGAGCTCTTCCAGCGCGGTCCGCGGATCGTAGTGGTACATGCTTGGCTCCTCGATATTTGACACTTGCAACGCAAAATAGGACTCAAATCCGTGTTCGGGTAGAACCGGACCTCAAGCACATAAGCCTTACTTTTTGGGTGAGAAATTAACAATATTCAGATCCAAAGGGAATTGTTCATGCCGCGGGATTGGCGCAGGAAAAAGTCCCTTGCTCCAATCGCCTTCAACCTCTGCCGCCGCTGCGAAGTCCGCTGCAGAAATTTGCCCTGCAAGCGCAAAGGAATCTATCTCATACGGTATTCCGTTTGACCCCAGGACTGAAGGACCTTCCATCAGATGGAAATGCAGATGCGGAGCCGAAGTGTTCCCCGTATTTCCCACTTTGCCCAGAATTTGACCGCGCTTCACCCTGCTACCCAATGTCGCAGTGACGGACCCCCTTTGCAGATGGGCGTAGAAGGCGAACACACCATCCCCCAGGTCCAGCACCACGTGATTTCCGTCCACGTTATTCACCGTGATGGTTTTAGGATCGGGCAAGCTTCCGGGCTTCTGATCATTGAGTTCATCGAGCGTGTCAACCACCGTGCCGTCCGCGACGGCCAGCACGTCGGCGCCGTAGGCTGTGTAGCTATGTACGTCCGATTCATCGCCATGAACCAGCCGGCCAGCGTCATCCAGGCGCATCCAGTCAATGGCGAAGCGCTGGGCAAAATAAATTCCTCCATTGATCGCGAGGTTACTTGACCGGTGTATCGCGGCGGGTCCGCAACATCCGTTGAGCGCCACCCAGCCTTTGCCCGCGAGAGGCGGACTGATTTCCGGCAGCTTGCGGGAAATATCCAAGGGCGTCACGGTGTAATTGAGGAGAACCGGCGTTGTGGGTTTGCGAGCGGGCGAGGAAGCCCCAAGCACTTCAAGGCGGTGCAACAAACGTCCGGGCGGGGCGACGGACTCATCCAGCGTGAGATCAATCAGGAAGAGCCTCGTGCCGTTAAACTCAATCGTTGGGTTTTCGGCGGCCGTGCCCCCCGTCGACCGCAAACGTGATAACAATTCCCGATCGTTATAGCTGGCCAGAACTTTCGACTGGTCGGACGCGTCGAGCACCTCAACCTTCTCCAACGTAGCCGGAGTGGGGTTCGTATTAGTCAAGACCAATTCGTAGACGATATGCAGACGCCCATCCGTGCCGGTAAATGGCCGGGCATTGGCCGTGAGTGGAGCGGCCACGACAGGGGTGAATTGATCGGACCTCGCACTCACACCGGTAGCGAACAGAGTAATTAAGAACAGCACTATCAGATATCGGCACTCGCGCATCGGCGAATTGTACTCCTACCCATGGATCACGCAGGACCAGAGCCTGTGGGAGACCAGACGGGGAATAGTTTGGCAGGAAACAATCTGCCAGCCAAGAGGTCTAAGATAGTGGCTGCCTTTCGTGGCGAGTCCAAAGCGGAGGCATCGAATGAAACTGTATTGGATTGGCACTCTGTTAGTCGTGCTCACTGGCGCTGTGACGCTGGGGAGTCAGCCCGCAACCAACCTGCAGCAGGGGCAGGATGGGAGGGTATCGCCCGGTGTGTGGGGCGGCCGTGGTATCAGCATGGAAGCCACCCCAGAGGGCGCTACTTTGGAATTCGATTGCGGTCACGGAATCATGCTGGAACCAATCAAGGCAAATGCGACGGGGGAATTTATGGTGCGCGGGACTTACACGCCGGAGCACGGTGGGCCGGTCACCTTGGCCAATCCTCCCAGCGATCTCCCCGCCACCTACAAGGGCGGCATTGATGGCGACACGATGCGGCTAGAGGTCATGCTTGCCGACAAGGATCAGGCCCCGGAACCCTTCACTCTCACTCGTGGTAAAGCCGGGCGCCTAGTTAAGTGCCGCTAGAGCATCTCTACGCACTTGCCGTCTGTCATCTCAGGCGCACTGAACATCGAATGCCACGCAAGCGCCCGCTAGGCTCGTGCGGACCAACTGCGGCAGTTCGTGCAGTTAGCGACCCCCCGCGACGACATGATTCTCTACAGGCTGTACCAGTTGATCTGGATTTTCGCTCGCTGCCTGGGCTATGCGGATCTGCCGTTTGAAGTCGTCCATCATGCTTTCGTGCAGACGAACTTCGGTGGGCTTTTTGGCGATGGTCATTTTGTCGATCTTGTCCTGCAGGCGTAACAACCCATAGAAAAGATTCTCCGGCCGCGGCGGGCAGCCCACGACGTACACATCCACCGGCACAATGCGGTCCACTCCCTGAAGCACGGCGTAGGTATTGAACGGTCCTCCGACCGACGAGCAGGCCCCCATCGAGATGCACCACTTGGGATCGGGCATCTGGTCATAGATGCGCTTTACCACCGGAGCCATCTTCAAGGTAACGGTTCCAGCCACGATCATGAGATCGCTCTGGCGTGGGCTGGGACGAAACACCTCCGACCCGAAGCGCGCGATATCGAAACGCGAAGTCGAAGCCGCGATCATCTCGATGGCACAGCAAGCCAAGCCGAACGTCATGGGCCAAATCGCCGACTTGCGCGCCCAGTTAAAAACATAATCGACCGTAGTAACCAGAAAATTCTTCTCGAACCTGTTGTCAATCCATCCCATGAATGCCTTCTCTCGATCCCGGCTTCACACCCAACAACTTGTCATTCCAGCCGCGCGGAGACCTGTTTTTCTCGACCCACTATCTTCGCCGATGCTTGCACACCCAAGCTGTGATGAGCATCACAGTTGCCGACAGAATCAGTCTAGGCGGTTGGAGAAGGGTATTCAAGCAGATTACTGGCTCCTTCGTAGGAGCCACATGCAGCTGCCGCCGTACGATACAATTTCCCTTGTTTCCATGCATTTGAAGACCCAGCCGGCGCGGACGGAGCC
Source organism: uncultured Acidobacteriaceae bacterium (assembly GCA_963794545.1). Lineage (GTDB taxonomy): Bacteria > Acidobacteriota > Terriglobia > Terriglobales > Acidobacteriaceae > Bog-257. The sequence goes on along the minus strand of CAWCEH010000002.1, from coordinate 158,263 downwards.
CACCGCAGTCCCTTCGGAATCTGCGCCCCGATCGCGCTGGCAGGGCTTCGCGCATTCCGCTGGTTGGATGGTGCTTGTCGCGTTTCTGCTGCGCGTCCTGTGGATCATTCTGGCGCACACCTATCGGCTCCGCACTTCAGAAGACAACTGGGGATTTGGCTGGGAGGTCGGCCGCCTGGGATATTCACTCGCCAACGGCCACGGCTTCAGCTCTCCCTTTGGCGGCGACACCGGCCCTTCAGCATGGATCGCGCCCATCTATCCATGGTTCGTTTCCGTGGCCTTCCGGTTTTTCGGCAACTACTCTCGCGCCGCCGCTTTTTGGCTACTGGTTTTCAACAGCGGCTTCGCCGCGCTCACCTGCTGGACGATCTATCGCACTGCCCGCCGTATATTCAATGAAACCGTCGCCGTCTGGTCAGGATGGACCTGGGCGTTGCTGCCCTACACCATTTTTTGGTCGGTGCGCGAGATATGGGAGACCAGCATGTCGGCTTTCCTGCTGAGCCTGCTGTTCATGCGGACGGTGGAAATGGAAGGCGACGATCGTCGCTCATCATGGATTGGCTATGGCTTGCTGTGGGGCGTCGCGGCCCTGACCAACCCATCCGCGCTTTCGTTCCTGCCGTTTGCAGGCTGCTGGCTGGTTTATCAGTTGCATCGTGGCGGGAAGCGATACGTCGTGCCAGTCTTGCTGAGCGTCGTTGTCTTCTGGATGACGATCATGCCGTGGCTGGTACGCAATTACGAGGCACTCGGCAAACCCGTATTCATCCGTGACAACTTCGGAGTCGAATTACGAATAGGCAATAATCCTCTGGCAGAGGGGATCTTCGTACTCGCATACCATCCTGGGCACAGCGTCAATCAGTTCGCAAAATACAAGCGGCTCGGCGAGGCTGCGTTTGTCGCGGAACAGGGCCGCCTGGCCCGGGAGTGGATCGAGCAGCACCCCAGCCGTTTTCTGGTGTTGACGTTCCGGCGCTTCATCTTCTACTGGGCCGGTATGCCGCGAGTTTCCGACGTCGCGGGTTTGATCGCAACCAAAAATCTGCTCTTCCTGGCGACTTCTGTGCTGTCCATCTGGGGATTTCTGCTGGTGTGGAAGCGGCGCATTCGTGGAGTGTTCCTGTTTGCAGCTCTGCTGATTTTCTATCCCCTGGTTTATTATGTATGCTTTCCTCAACCGCGCTACCGGCATCCCATCGATCCGGAACTTCTGATCCTTGGAGTTTATCTGGTTTCCGAAACTCGATCCGCCTCCTCAACTCGCAACGAAGCCGAAGAGCTTACCGAACTCCCGCAAGGCGACGCCCTTCCAGAATTCCACACGCTCTCCGTCATTGTCCCGGTTTACAACGAACGCAGGACGGTAATGCAACTCTTGCAGCAGGTCGCACGCCAACCGCTCAGCCTGCATAAAGAGCTGATCATCATTGACGATTGCTCAACCGATGGCACTCGCGAATTCTTGCAGGAAAGCGATTTGCAAAAGCTCCTGGGCGGAAACGGTGCAAACACCGTGAAGCTCGTGCTTCACCAAAGGAACCAGGGCAAAGGTGCTGGAGTCAAAAGCGGTCTGGAACACGCAAGCGGCGAGTTGATCTTGATCCAGGATGCGGACCTGGAATACGATCCCCGCGACTATCCAGCGCTAATAACTCCCATTCTCGAGGGGCACGCCGACGCCGTCTTTGGGAACCGGTTCCACAGCGGTCCGCATCGCGTCCCGCGCTATGGGCGATATCTTCTGAACCGGGCCTTCTCCATGTTATGCAATGTGCTCACCGGCCTGAGTATTCATGACGTAACCGCCTGCTATAAAGTATTTCGCCGCGAGATCTTCTCGCAGATGACTTTGCGATCCGACCGGTTCAGCGTCGAAACCGAGATGACGGTGAAGTTGGCGAAGCTGGGAGTTCGCATCTACGAAGTGCCGATCGCCTATCACGGACGCACCTACGCCGAGGGCAAGAAAATCACTTGGACCGACGGAGTTGTCGCGGTATACCACCTCGTGCGGTATCGGTTTAAGGACTAGGGTAGTTTAGGAATTGGTGTAAGCCGAGCTCGGGTAGAGCGGGCCTTCACAGGTTGCGGAGAAATTCTGCAAAAGGCTTCGGTGGGAGCCCCGTGCTTCAGCAGGGGGGAGCGGACTTCAGTCCCGCGGAAAGGAGCCGATTTTGAAATCGGCTTTATTGATAGCTGCAAAAGAAATGTCCTGTCAGCGGTGGAAGAGCCGGGCTTTAGCCCGGCGAAATCGGTCGGTGCTAGGAATGGCTTCAGCCACGGTCGGCCGGGGCTAAAGCCCGCTCGTTATTGCGTGCTTTCGGCACGGCTGAAGCCGTGCCCTTCCACCGCCTTGCGGACATTTCTTTTGCAGGAATCAATAGCCCCGGGGATTTTCGACTCCCAGCGCTAATCAAAGCCGCACTCTTCCTGAAGCGCTCCCTCCCACCAAGGAATACTCTGTAAATGCAGCGCTGCTTCACCCTATACACCAAAGGTGAAACCGCTATAGAGTTCGGGCACTGCGTCGTGTCCGACGTTCCCATCACTCAATTGACCACATTCTGCCGATTCAACTGGTTCGTCTTTGTGGCTTCTCCAACAATCTGGTTCCACGCGACCACCCACGGAACGATAAGGGAAAACAACATCCGGGCGCTCAGTTGGCGAATGGAGGCTCTACCGCTCAAACCACGCCAGTCGAGCCTGAAAGCAAAGTAAACTTCCAATACGATCACACACAGCAACGGAAGCAAGGTGCGAGGCAGAAAGACGAGTGCCAGTATCTCTGCCACACAGCGCGCCAGATTTCGCAACAAGCGAGTACGCCTGATCCCAAAAGCGCCATCGGAACTCGCATAACGTGCAATCTGGCTAATGGCTGTTTTCAGATTGAGTCCTGGCCTATAAAACGCCTTCGCTTGCTCGGGGAAAGCTGGTTTCACAACCTCGCGGACCCGCAAATCGAACACCGCGTCTTCCCCGATCAACCTGTCTTCCGGAAATCCGCCGACGCGCTGCCAGAGTTCCTTCCGAAACGCCATCGAACGTGCCGTACACGATTTCGTGCTTTCCTCCACCTGCAACTTGACCCCAAGAAATGGCGCTGCCGCGATGTCCCATGCGGTCGGCTGATCGGCATCCAGGCAAGATCCGCCAAGCGCATAATCAGCTTGACCGTCCCGAATGGGCGCCGTGAGCCTTTCAAGCCAGTCGGGACCATAAACGCAGCCGGCATCCGCACACGCGATTACCTCTGAGGACGCGGCCGCGATCGCCACGTTCCTCCCTCGACCGATTGGTCCCGGAGATCTCTTCAAGCTGCAACTCAGGTCCTGAATCCCTTTCAGCTTTGTGTAGGTCGCGGCAGCCGTCTGAAGGCGTTCCCAAGTGCCATCCGTAGAACCACCATCTACGATGATGACCTCCGCCGGTTCGAGCGTCTGGTAGATAAAACTCGACACCAGCCGGTCGATATCTTCCACCTCGTTGAGAACCGTCGCAATGGCGCTTACCGCTGACATACCCACCAGCACCTCAAGTTCAGCTTGTTCATAATCGCTCTGGTTCGGGCGAAGCGCAGGCATCTCCTCCGCATGAATAGGCGCTCACTAAGTATACTTGTCGCCCGATTTCATTTGACCGTCGTGGGATGTATTAGAGCGGTTCCACAATTGATGTCCCGCTTGCACAGGTTGTACACACCTTAAGACCGGGTGTGAGAACTCGTTTGGAGCTGGCAGGCTGGAGCGAATTGCACGAAATCCAGCCCGCAGGGCGGGACAATATTAGCCCAGGGCGTACCGGGCCCCCCAACGCGCGCCGTTTTTTTGCGCGTGTTGGGGTGGTTAAGCCCTGGGTAAGGTGGCAAGAAATAACGAGTCCCTTCAGGGACGGCACAGTTCTCAAGCATACCCTGAAGGTACAACTACTCTGGAATTGCTATAGAAAAACGAAATTCGAGAGGTTTCAGGATTTATCTTTTGCGGACGAACCTGCTTTGGTCAGTTCCCATACTTTGGCGTATTTGTTGGACACGTACACCGCATGGTAAAGGTGCAGCAGAAGACCTTCGCGGCCATCGAGGAATCCGAGACGAAAAAAGTAGTTGTAGATGAACGTCGCCATGGGCCGTAAGACGATATCCAGAATACTGAACCCACGATAACCATTCGCAACAGCCGCCTTCGCGCCCGCCAGAGAATAGCTGTTCATGTGCGCCATGTAGGAGGACAGGGTGGGATACGCATCGTGAACCATTTGATTCTTGAGGCATCCAGTTCTCTGATCAAATTCCGGGTTCAAGTCGATGCGCGGGTGCGGTTCAGTGCCTGTCATAAATCCACGACCGCGGCGAAAAAGCCGCAGCTTGGGATCAGGATAGAATCCTCCGAACCGGATCCACTTGCCCATGAACAGGTTTTTGCGCGGTATCCAATATCCGCTCGCCGCGTCCGGATTCCCGATCGCCGCTCGGATTTCCTCGGCCAGCTCTGGACTGACAACTTCGTCCGCGTCCAACGACAAAATCCATTCTTGCGTACAGTTCTCGAAGGCAAAACTTTTTTGCAGGGAAAACCCAGGCCACTCCTTCTGCAAAACCTTTGCGCCGAATTCGCGCGCGATGTCGCAGGTCCGATCCGTCGAGCCAGAGTCAACCAGTACAATTTCATCGGCCCAACGCACGCTTTCCAAAGTTTGGCCGATGGCGGCCTCCTCGTTCATGGCGACAATGGCAACCGACAAACCCATAGATAGACAGCGCTCAATCGAGTCCAAGCCGAAGTGATGCGGTTGACCCTGAATTCTCGTTTTGGACTGCCGAGTATACAGTATTCATGCGTGGATTTCTGATCGAGTCGGCCACGACGGAGGCTCTCGATCATGAACTACCGGTCGAAGATTAGAGATAAAGGGCACTCATGAGAATTCTGGTTACGGGTGGCGCCGGTTACGTCGGTAGTCACGCCATTCGTTCGTTGGCGCGGCACGGGCATCAGGTCACCGTGTACGACAACCTGTCCACCGGTCATCGGTGTCTTGCAGATGGCTTCGAACTTATCGTTGCCGATCTCGAAGATACGGCCCAGCTTTCCCGCGCTCTCTCTGGGGTAGAGCTGGTCATGCATTTTGCGGCAAGCGCTTATGTCGGGGAATCAGTCCAGAATCCTCGAAAATATTTTCGCAACAACCTGCAAAATGGCTTGGCGCTGGTAAACGCAGCGGTCGACGCAGGGGTCCGCTATTTCATCTTCTCGTCCTCGTGCGCAGTGTATGGCGTACCTGACAGAGTACCGATTACAGAAGACACTCTCTGCCAGCCCGTCAACCCCTATGGTGAAACGAAGCTATTCTTCGAACGCATCCTCAATGCCTACAGCGGCACCTATGGGTTGGAAGCGGTCGCCCTCCGCTACTTCAATGCGGCAGGGGCAGACGAGAGCGGTGGAATTGGTGAACTACACAATCCCGAGACCCATCTAATGCCGCTTGCGCTGGAGGCCGCTGCCGGATTGCGGCCCTACCTTGAAGTGTTCGGCAACGACTATCCCACATCCGACGGCACCTGCATTCGAGATTACATTCACGTCACCGATCTCGCCGAAGCGCACGCAACGGCCGTCGACTTCCTGCAAGGCCAGAGCGGCGGCGCCTTCACCGTGCTGAATCTTGGCACCGGCGGTGGCCATTCGATTAAGCAGGTCGTAGCCACCGTTGAGAAAATCACCGGGCATTCTGTCCCACTCCAGATAACAGAGCGTCGGCCGGGAGATCCCCCGACCTTAGTTGCCGATCCCACCCGAGCTCAACGACTTCTCCATTGGACTGCAAATCGATCTTTGGAGGAGATGATAGCCTCAGCCTGGAAGTGGCTCCATACCGCTAAGCGCCAGCAGGTCAGTATGGGTGGTGCGTTCATCGGCGAAGGCTCAAAATAGCGCCGCACGCCTTCTTTTTGCTCGTGCGTAGTAGAAGGCGCTACCGCGCCAGCGACCTCATCAATTTTGCAGTCGGCCCGGCTTGCCGGGCTGAGTGCTGAATGCTGTTCTAGAACGGCCCGATGATACCTCCTATGTTTCGTGAGGCTGGCAGCTTCATTGGCGCTGCGAAAGCGTCGACGCCCCAGTACTTCGCAAACACGTCCAGGTATTTGTAACCTGAACCGGTATTGAACAGCACCACGCGATCGCGGCTTGCGAGAAATCCCCTCTGCAACAGTTGCTTGTATGCGGCGAGTGCAGCTCCGCCTTCGGGAGCCGCGAAGATACCTTCGGTCGAAGCCATCTCCTTCACCCCGTCCATGATCGCGTCGTCGCTGACGGCGATGGCCGTCCCGCCGCTCTGGCGCACGATGTCGAGAATGATGAAGTCGCCGTACGCCTTCGGCACGCGGAGGCCGGCGGCCAGCGTATGCGCCTCGTGCCACATTTCCGACGCGGCCTTCCCTTCATGTAAAGCTTTAGGGATCGGTGCGCAACCATCTGCTTGCACGCAGATCATCTTTGGGCGCTTCCCTTTGTCGATCCAACCCAATTCCTCCATTTCTTCAAACGCCTTCCACATGCCGATGAGCCCCACTCCTCCTCCCGTCGGGTACAGGACGGCGTCCGGTAATTTCCATCCCATTTGCTCGGCCACTTCGTAGCCCATCGTCTTCTTGCCTTCCACCCGAAACGGTTCCTTCAGGGTTGAGACATCGAACCAGCCTTCCTGGTCCTTGCGCTCGGCAACCATTCGCCCGCAATCGCTGATAAGCCCATCCACCAGTGTCAGGTGCGCGCCACTTGCTTCCACCTCCAAACGATTCGCGATCGGCACATCCTTCGGCATGTAGACGTACGCCTCCAGTCCGGCTGCGGCGGCATAGGCGGCCAGCGACCCGCCGGCGTTACCTGCTGAAGGCGCGGCGAGCTTGGTGAGTCCATAATGACGCGCCATGGTCAGTGCCGCGCTCATGCCACGCGCTTTGAACGAGCCCGTCGGATTCAACCCCTCGTCCTTGATCAGCAGATTGGGATACTTGCGACTTGGCAGCATTGGCGTGAGTCCCTCGCCAAGCGTCACCGGCTCTGCATTGGGAAGGACCGCCGCATAACGCCACATGCTTCTTGGTCCAGCATTGACCGACTCGCGAGTCGTCTTCCGCCGAATCGCCGCCAGATCGTAGCGGACGTATAGTGGGCCGCCATCTTTTGCGCAGACGTTTTGGGCCGTCTCCGCCATGAATGTCGCGCCGCACTTGCTGCATTCGAAACCGATGATCTTGGCCATGGAATGATTGCCTCGCAGTCGCAGTGATGTGGTTGATCTGATGCGCTTTGAAGGGGCATGGCTTTTAGCCATGCCGGATAGATGCTCCGCCCTTAGTGGCTTTAGCCACTGAGGGAACTCGTTATTAGCCGCGCAATAAAGATGCGTCACCCGCTATGGCCAAAATCGAATTCCCTCAGGGCCTAAAAGCCCAGTTCTTCTTACACCGATACGGCACAGCCGAAGCTGTGCCCTTTCAAGACTCGCGGTGTCATGAGTTCCCCTTCGGCATCCGAAAAACCTCGCAGTGTAACACCCATCACTGCTCGCACGCGGCCAGCCCGTTACTCTCGGGTGTTATAATCCGCGCAATTCCCGCCAATCCGATGACTGAGCCGTCCACCCCACTGATGCGGCAGTATGCTGCGATCAAGAAAGAGCATCCGAACGCGCTCGTCTTTTTCCGACTGGGCGACTTCTACGAACTGTTCTTCGAGGACGCCGTGGTCGCGTCACAAGAACTGCAAATTACTCTGACCTCGCGTAACAAAGAAAAAGGCATCGCGATACCGATGTGCGGGGTGCCGTACCACTCGGCCGAAGGTTACATTTCCAAGCTGATCCGCAAAGGATTTAAGGTCGCCATCTGCGAACAGATGGAGGACCCCCGCATTGCCAAGACGCTCGTAAAGCGCGAGGTCACGCGTGTGCTTACACCAGGCACCGCGGCTGACGCGCATCTCGGCTCGGAAGAAAATAATTTCCTGGGATGCGTGGCGCGGGCTGGAAGCGCTTTCGGTTTCGCGGCACTGGATCTCTCGACCGGCGAATTTCGTGCGACTGAGTTTCAGGGCGATGATGCCGAGCGCCGCGTGCGCGAGGAACTTCTCGTGCTCCGTCCGCGTGAGGTGCTGTTCGCCTCGTCGCTTCCCCTCTTCGATCAACCAGGCAGCAGCGCCTCTGCGCCCGTAGCCGCTGCGGCGCCGCGCATCACATCGCTGGAAAATGCCTCCTGGGCCGAGACTCCTCTCGACGACTGGGTGTTCTCTCCCGACTACGCCATTCCGCAGGTCGAAAACCACTTTGGTGTGCTCTCGCTGGAAGGCTTCGGACTAGCTAATCGACCAGCAGCGGCAACCGCGGCCGGAGCCATCTTGCATTACGTTCGCACTACGCAGCGTGGCTCGCTCGATCACGTGGACCGCATTGGCTTCTACGAGCGCCAAAACTGTCTGGTGCTGGACGCGGTCACGGTACGCAATCTTGAGCTGATCGAGCCGTTGTTCGCCGGCGCCGCCGATAATGCCACGCTGTTCCGCTGCCTGGACTGCACCACCACCCCGATGGGCAAACGCCTTCTGCGCGCATGGATGCTCCGGCCTTCAATCGATGCAGGCGAGATCAGCCAGCGGCTTGATGCGGTTGAAGGCATGGTGCAGGACGTGGTTGCCCGCGAAGAACTCCGCCGTTCGCTGGAAGGCATTCTAGATTTGGAGCGGTTGCTGAGCCGCGTGACCCTGGAAACGGCGAATCCGCGTGACCTGCTCGCGCTCGCCGCTTCGTTGGCTAAGCTGCCAACTGTACGCGTCGCACTGTCGCACTTCCCTGCCGAGCGTCTCCTGGCGCTGCATTCGCAATGCGACGAACTGGCGGACCTGCGTGAGCGGCTGGTAACGTCGCTCGAAGACGAACCCCCACTTACGCTGGCCGACGGCGGCGTGATCCGCTCCGGAGTAGATGCCGGCCTCGATGAGCTTCGTAACCTGAGCCGTAACAGCAAGCAATACATCGCACAGATCGAGCAACGCGAGCGTCAGCGAACCGGCATCGGTTCGCTGAAGGTCAAGTTCAACAGCGTCTTCGGCTATTACCTTGAGATTTCGAAAGCGAACCTGCATCTCGCGCCTGCGGAGTACGAACGCAAGCAAACTCTGGTCAACGCCGAGCGCTTCACCACGCCGGAGCTGAAGGAGTACGAGGTCAAGGTGCTCGACGCGCAGGAGAAAATCGTCGAGATCGAGCGCCGGCTGTTCGCGGAGTTGCGCACCGCAATTGCGGCCGAGGCGCGACGCATCCGTCAGACCGCGCTGGCGCTGGCGGAAATCGATGTGCTGGCTTCGTTTGCCGCGCTCGCCGCCAATCGCAGCTACTGCCGCCCAGTGTTCAAGGACGGCGCAGACATCGAAATTCTTGAGGGGCGTCACCCCGTGATCGAGCAAATGGAGATCCCCGGAGCCGCCAATCGCTTCGTCCCCAACGATCTCTATTTGAACGGCACCAGCCATTCGATCCTGGTGATCACCGGGCCAAACATGGGAGGCAAGTCCACTTACTTGCGGCAGGCGGCGCTCATCGTGCTTATGGCGCAGATGGGAGCGTTCGTCCCAGCCCGCTCGGCATGTCTGGGATTGGTGGACCGCATCTTCACCCGCATCGGCGCGGCCGACAACCTGGCCCGTGGGCGCTCGACGTTCATGGTGGAGATGACCGAGACCGCCGCGATCCTCAACACCGCGACCTCGCGCTCACTGATTCTGCTCGACGAGGTAGGGCGTGGGACGTCAACCTATGATGGATTGGCGATCGCGTGGGCCGCGATCGAATACATACACGCCAATACCCGCGCCAAGACGTTATTTGCCACTCATTATCACGAACTGACGGAGCTGGCCGACCGGCTGAGCGGGGTAAAGAACTATCACGTCTCGGTGAAGGAGAGCGGCGGCGGAATTGTTTTTCTGCGCAAGGTGGAAGAGGGCTCAGCGGACAAGAGCTACGGTATTGAGGTGGCGAAGCTCGCTGGGCTGCCTGCAGACGTAGTCAACCGCGCGCGTGAGGTCTTGACCGAGCATGAGAGCGCCGAGCGGAACGCGGTCAAACACCTGGCGCACGACGAGACACGCGAGCCCGCGCCTTTGCAATTGACCATCTTCACTCCGCTTTCGCAGAAGATCGTGGATCGCATTAAGGAGACAGACTTGAACCGCATTAGCCCGATGGACGCCCTGAACCTGCTGCATGAGCTGAAGAAGCAGATGGAGTGATCTCTATGACGACTGTCGACCACACACTTCCAGGTTTCGCCGTGGCGTAGATGACGGCCCCCTGCTTTTTCCGCAATAGACACGTTACATAAACTCGGATATTTTAAGATCAGTACCCCTTCGGAAGGCGGAAACGTGGCGTTTCAAAACTTTGAGGAAGTCTGGGCGGCATTGGGGCGACTGTATACCGATATTGTCAGGTTGCAAGAGTCGCAGCAGCAACTTGTAGAACTTCATACGCGTTCGGTTTCTGCGCACACCGAACAAATGAAGCAGGTTGGCGAGCGAATAGATCGGCTGGTTGAGAGTCAGGATCGGATGACATCCACGGTTTCAACCCTTGCCGGAACCGTAACCCAGTTGGCTGGTATCGTCGATTCCCATGAGCGGCGGCTGGAGCGCCTCGAAGGGCAATAGTTCTCAATTTAACGGGTATCAGCAGGAGCCCGTGCTTTAGCCTGCCCCCGGTCACTACACTTTTGTTCACGCCTGAATTTCTTTCTCCCACGCGTTACACTCTTCTGTTACTCGTGCCAACAAAGAACACACTCGAACTTCGCAGGCAGGTCGGCCAGCTACTCATCATGGGCTGCGGCGGGACCACCATGTCGGCGCGCCTGCGGTCGATGCTGGGTACGCTTCATCCCGGCGGCGTCATCCTCTTTCAGCGCAACATCGAAGAGGCCGTCCAAACCCACGCGCTGCTGCGCGAGGTGCAGAACGCAGTTTCCACTCCCCTGTTTCTGTGCGTTGACATGGAGGGAGGAACGGTCGATCGCCTGCGCGACGTGATCGCGCCGGCGCCAGCCGTTGCCGGGGTCGCAGCCGTCGGTTCAAAGAAGCTCTTCCGCAAGCATGGCCGCATCATCGGCGAAGAAGTGCGGGCGTTGGGCTTCAACACCGATTTTGCACCGGTACTCGACCTTCAGTTTGAACCCTCGAAAAATGTGCTGACCTCACGAACCGTTTCGAGCGATCCGAACGAGACCATCCAGTATGCTCGCGAGTTCCTGCGCGGCCTTGGCGACTGTAAGATTCTTGGCTGCGGCAAGCACTTCCCTGGGCTCGGCGAAGCGAATCTCGACTCGCACAACGAATTGCCGTTGATTGACAAGCCTTGGCAGCGCCTATGGAATGAAGACCTGCTTCCCTATCGCGAGTTGCGGCGGGATCTGCCCGTCGTCATGGTGGCGCACGCGGCTTATCCCCAGATCACAGGTGACCGCACCCCTGCGTCGCTGTCAAAAAAATGGATGAGCGAGATTCTGCGTAAGAAGATCGGTTATCGCGGGCTCATCATCACCGACGATCTCGACATGGGAGGAGTGCTGGCAACAGCTTCCATCGAGGACGCCGCAGTGGAGACCCTGCGCGCGGGAGCGGACATGTTCCTCGTCTGCCAGAAAGAAGAGAGCCTGTGGCGGGCCTTCGAGGCGGTTTACAAACAGGCCGAGAGTGATGGGAAGTTTGCCAAGCTCATCGCAAAGAAGTCGCGGCGGGTACTGACGGCGAAGAAGAAGTGTCGCGCACTGAAGGCACGCATGGCGGCCGCTCCGACGCAGAAGACGGTTGACAAGCTCCGCCGCAACATCTGGGAATTCAGCGAAGAAATACGGGCCGGCACTCTCGGGGCTCGTCTTTGAAGGGGCACAGCTTTAGCTGTGCTGTACCGGTATTGGCAGACCTGGACTTCAGCCCTGAGGGAAGGTTTATGAGTTTGAGCCATTGGTTCCCGGGTTTACTACCTGGCGCGGTAGGCGTTACCTCAGCGGCTAAAGCCGTCGTGCTTTCGCGTTCTTACGGCACGGCTGAAGCCGTGCCCCTTCGAAACGGTTTCTCGGAGCTTGCGCCTTGATCGTCGCCGGCGTGATGAGCGGAACTTCGGCCGACGGCATCAACGTCGCGTTGGTGCGCCTCCAGGGACGCGGTTTCCGCTCCCGCTTCGAATTGCTGGCGCACTACGAGTTCCCCTATCCGGCCAATGTCCGGCGGGCCATTCTCGCAACCATGAACGCCAGGTCTGCCAGCGTTCCCGATCTTTCGCGGCTGCACTTCCTTCTTGGTGAGCTTTATGCCAATGCGGTCCACTCCGCGCAGCGACGCGCACACCTAGAGTGCGAACTGGTCGGCTGCCACGGGCAGACGCTCTATCACCAGGGAAGTCCGTCGGTCTTCCTCGGTCGCCGTATCACTTGCACATGGCAGAGCGGCGAAGCAGCCATTATCGCTGCGAAAATCAGGCTGCCTGTGGTTTCCGATTTTCGCCCTGCCGACATGGCTGCCGGCGGCAAGGGCGCGCCGCTGGTGCCTTTTCTCGATTACGTGCTCTATCGCCATCGCCGTTACGGACGCATCGTGCAAAATCTCGGCGGCATCGCTAATCTCACTGCGATTCCGCCGCGCTCGCTTCCCCAGGATGTTGTCGCCTTCGACACCGGTCCCGGCAACATGGTGATTGACGCTGTTACTGAGCACCTGTTCGAGCGGCCGTTCGATCGCAACGGACGAATCGCCGCCCGCGGCGAACCTATCGAGCAAGTGCTGCAACAGTTGCTCCAGAATCCATTTTTCCGGCAGAAGCCGCCCAAGACCGCCGGTCGCGAGCAGTTTGGCCGCGAGTTCGTGCGCGAGCTTATGCGACTTTGTCGTCGCGCTAATGATCGTGACGTTGTCGCCACCGCGACTGCACTTACGGCACGTTCCATTGGCGCCGCGGTTAGGAAGTTTGCATTGCCTCTGGTAGAACCTCCGGTGCGTTTTCGCGAGTTTGTGGTCTCCGGTGGAGGAACCAATAACCTAACCCTGATGCGAATGATTCGCGAAGAACTGGCTCCTCTGAAAATGAGAGTGCGTATCAGCGACGATTTCGGACTCCCCTCGCAAGCAAAGGAAGCTGTCGCCTTCGCGATGATGGCCTACCAAACTTGGCGTCATCTGCCGTCGAACATCCCATCCGCAACTGGAGCCGAGCGTCCGGTCGTCCTGGGCAAAGTCAGCTATGCGTAGAATCTTGTTCACTGCGGAGCGTACGGAGAACAAAGAAAACGTCGAGCATTCTCTTGCCACGGAGACACAGAGACACAGAAAAGTACAAGAAATCGAGAAGTTGACCAATCTCAAGAGAAAACCGCGAAGCCAGTACTGCCCAAACCTTAAGGTTCGAATTTCTCTGTGCCTCTGTGCCTCTGTGGTGTTGTTCCTCGGCGGTTGCTCGCACAAACCAGACCCCAACACGCTGGTTATGGTCATTGAGAGCAGTCCAACGAATCTTGATCCCCGGGTCGGAGTTGACGCGCAGTCGGAGCGAATCGACGAACTTCTCTTCGATTCGCTGGTCCGCCGGGACGACCGTTTCAGCCTGCGACCGTGGCTGGCTGACAGCTGGGAAATACCTGATGCGCAAACCTATATTTTTCACCTGCATCACGGAGTTCGCTTTCACAACGGCCAGTTTCTGACTGCGCGCGACGTCAAATGGACGTTCGATTCGCTCCTTGGCGGCAAACTCCGCAGCGCCAAAACTAGTACTTACGCCCCGGTCGACCACATCGACGCGCCCGACGACTACACCGTCGTTTTTCACTTGAAGGAGCCGTTTGCGCCAATGCTGTGGAATCTCTCCGACGGCGCGATCGGCATCGTGCCGTACGGTAGTGGCGATGGCTTCAATCGCAACCCCATTGGCTCGGGTCCATTTCGCTTTGTGCGCGCTCAGACGGATAAAGAAGTCGTGATCGAACGCAATCCCGACTATTGGGCGATGCCGGCCAATCTGGAGCGCGTGGAGTTCAAGGTAATTCCTGACGCCACCACTCGCGCGCTCGAACTGCGCAAGCGAAGCGCCGACATAGCCCTGAACTCTTTAGTGGCCGATACAGTGGTTGCGCTCGAAGGCGATCGCGATCTCACGGTGACGAAGTCGCCGGGCACGATTTACGCCTACCTTGCCATGAACCTGCGCGATCCCATCTTGAAGGACGTTCGTGTGCGTCGCGCCATCGCGTATGCCATCAATGTGGAACCGATTATTCATTACCTGTTGCGGGACCAAGCGCGCCCTGCATGCAGCGTGCTACCGCCTCAGCACTGGGCCTACGACGGCGACGTTGCGAAATATCCTCACGACCCGTTGCGGGCGCGGCAGATTTTGGACGACGCAGGCTACCATGCAACCAACGGTATTCGGTTCCACCTCACGATGAAGACTTCCACCGATGAGTCTACGCGGCTGCTGGCGGCGGTATTGCAGCAGCAACTGCGTGAAGCCGGCATCGCGCTAGACATCCGCACGTTTGAGTTCGCAACGTTTTTCGCGGACGTGACCAAAGGCGCTTACCAGATACATTCCTTGCGTTGGGTCGGCGGCAGTAATCTCGATCCTGACATCTTCGAGCACGTCTTCGATTCCGGCAGCTTCGCCCCCAAACGAGCCAACCGCACCTTCTACTCGAATCCGCGGGTGGACGAGTTGATTCGCGAGGCCCGCGGCACAGTTGACCAGCGGAAACGCAAAGTCATCTATGACGAGGTCCAGCGCATCATCGCGGAAGACCTTCCTTACATCAACCTCTGGTATCTCGATAACGTCCTGGTGCACACCAACCGGGTGCGGGCAATCGAACTGGGTCCCTCAGGCAACTACGATTTCTTGCGCACGGCTGAGCTGGCGCGCTAAGCGAACCTAATTCTCGAAACGCGTGATACCATCGAAATACAGCGTCAAACAAGGACTTCAACAGCTTGCGCATCCTTTTCGTCGGTGACATTTTCGGGCGTCCCGGGCGTACCATCGTTCACGAGCGTCTGCCTGAATTGCAACGGCAACACGGCGTTGAACTCACCATCGCCAACGGCGAGAACGCCGCTGGCGGCTTCGGCATTACTCCGCAAATTGCCGAAGAGTTGTTCGAACTCGGCATTGACGTCATCACTACCGGCAACCATATCTGGGACAAGCGCGAGATCATCGATTACATGAACTCCGCCAACGGGAATGAGGCGTCCCTCGCGCGTCGCGTTCTCCGGCCGGCGAATTATCCGGTAGGCTCTCCAGGCTTCGGCTGGTACGAGGGACGTACCCGCGGCGGTGTGGGCTATTGCGTCATCAACCTTCAGGGCCGCGTGTTCATGACCAACAATGACGACCCTTTTCGCCTTGCCGATGGGTTGCTGAAGCAGATCGCTGCAAAGGTAATTCTGGTGGACTTCCACGCTGAAGCCACGTCGGAGAAAATTGCGATCGGCTGGTACCTGGAAGGAAGAGTAACGGCAGTGCTCGGAACCCACACCCACGTACCCACCGCCGACGAGCAGGTGTTGCCTGGCGGCACCGCCGTGCAAACCGACGTGGGAATGACCGGCCCGTTCAAAGGTGTTATTGGCGTGCAAAAGGAGCAAATCCTCGCTCGCTTTCTGACTAATATGCCGGGGCGCTTCGAGGCAGCGACCGACGACGTACGCTTGTGCGCAACCCTGATCGATTGCGATCCTGTAACCGGCCGGGCAACGGCGATCCAGCGCATCATGCTGCGGCAGGAATAGTCTAGTAGTTGCCAATCGCGAGGCGCTGCATTAGCCTCTTCGCCATGTCCCTCTCCGACGAATTCTGGATGGAAGAAGCGTTGCGTGAAGCTCAGCGTGCTCTGGCGCTGGGCGAGGTTCCCGTGGGAGCGGTCGTCGTGAGCGAGGGCCGGATCGTGGGCCGAGGATGCAACCGCTCGCTGTCGGCCAACGATCCTACAGCACACGCCGAGATTCTGGCGTTGCGCGAGGCGGGAACGGCCATCGGCAACTATCGTCTGCTCGACTGTGATCTCTACGTGACAGTTGAGCCCTGCTCGATGTGCGCCGGCGCCATCACACATGCCAGAGTCCGCCGCCTGGTCTACGGAGCGGAAGACGCTAAGGCAGGCGCGGTGCACTCCATGCTTCAGGTTCTCAATCACCCCAAGCTGAACCACAAGGTAGAAGTCAGCTCAGGAGTGCTGGCCGCACGATGCATGCACCTAATACAAAACTTTTTCCGGGAGAAGCGGGTTGAGCCCGACAACAACCGATAAGCAATCCATTCGGCGTCACCTTGCTCTCAATTTCGCTCGGACTGGCTAGCAGGGCTCGCCATTGCTGCGACCAGCGAATAAAAAATCTTTGCTCCGTCTGTCATCCCCAGTTCCGATTCACTGGCGCGCTCCGGATGCGGCATCATTCCGAGCACATTACGTCCTTCATTGCAGACGCCGGCAATGTTCTCCAGCGATCCGTTGGGATTGGCTTCGGCGGTAACTTCGCCACCGGGAGTCGTGTAGCGAAAGATGATGCGGTCCTGGTCTTTCAATTCGGCCAGAGTTGGCTCGTCGCAGAAGTAGTTGCCTTCCATGTGGCCGATCGGAATCTTTAAGACTTCGTCTTTGGCCAATTGCTGCGTGTAAGGCGTATTGGTGCTCTCCACGCGAATGTGCACGGGCTTGCAAACGTACTTCAATCCGGCATTGCGCAACAGCGCTCCGGGTAACAAGCCGGCTTCACACAGGATCTGAAATCCATTACAGATGCCCATCACCAGTCCGCCAGCGGCGGCGAACTTGCGCACCGATTCCATGACTGGCGAAAACTTGGCAATCGCGCCGGTGCGGAGGTAGTCCCCATAGGCGAATCCACCGGGCACGATGATGGCGTCGCAGCCTTGGAGCGCATGCGAGTCGTGCCAGAGGAAGGTCACGGGCTGCCTGGCAACTTTGGAAATTACCCAATAGGCATCATGGTCGCAATTGGAACCGGGAAAGATGATCACGCCGAATTTCATTGCGGCAAACTCTCCAAGGCAGGGTAAGTTTGAGTGTAGCATGGGTGCGAGACCGTCCCGCTTGGGCGAGCATCCAACGATTGTCATGCAATTCTCCCGGCACATCAATATCACCGGAGGCGCGCTGGGCCGCTGGTTCGTAGCACAATGCTATGACTCGGCTGCGGTAGGCGCGCTGTGGTGGGCCGGACTGGAGTATTTGCACGTACCGTGGGCGCCGTTCTGGGCGATTCTCGCGGCCGGCCTACAGTTTATTCCGCACTTCGGGCCAGTGCTGGCATTTTTTGGGCCGGCACTGGTCGCGCTGTTCGCCGGCGGTTTCGAGCAGTTTCTCTACGTCCTTATTCTGTACGGAATCATCGTTGTGATTGACGGATTGGTCTTGCAGCCGGTGATCATGCGCCGCACAGCCCGGGTGCCGATCTGGGCGTCGTTGATCGTTCCCATTTTGCTTAGCTTGATATTTGGCTTCTGGGGCTTGCTGCTGGCTGCCCCGCTTCTGGCGGTCGTCTACGCTTACCGTACGTACGGCAAACGAGGCGAACCGGCGGTCACGCGGCAAACTCCTCCCGGACAGGCCATAACCGGAGGACGCCTCATTTCTCCCGGAACTGCCAATGAACGCACTCCTCCCGACAGCATGCCATAGCTCGCCTTCCTTTATGCGCTCGGACGAATCAACATCCAGATGCCCAGGACCAGAACGATGCCTGAGACGATGAGACGGAAAGTGTTCTGCGGGGTGCGCCGCAACATCCATTTGCCAAAGACCGTGCCGACGACCACCGCGATTGTTGCGACCGCCGCCATCTGCCATTGCGAAGCGATCTGCTGAAATTGCAGCGCCACAGAAACAGGCATGCGGAAGAGATCGACCAACAAAACGATGGAAGTCGCGGTCGCAACGAATGCGTCGCGCTGCAAACCGCGCTGGCCGCGCCAAAGGTCAACAAAACGCGCCAGTCCACATGCTCTCGAATAACGGCAAAGCGCAGCGCCGTTCCAATGAAATGCGGTATCGATACCACGGCCACCGCGAGCTTTGTGCCGTCCATGAGGCAAGCAGTGGAGTCAGAATGCTGCCGATTCCGAATCCGGAGATCGAGGCCAGGGCTCCAGCCGGATGCCAGCGCACGCAGGACGAGTGGTTCACCATGAGCTGATCCGATGGTCAGTGTACCCCCGAAATGAAGTACATTTCGTGCTCGTTTTCCACAGCTCGCCTTGCATACAGGTGGTGCCTGCGACGCATAAAATAGAATTGCACGGCGAAGGTCTAAATTCCGAATGTCCCAATCGCAGTTCGTACATCTCCATCTTCATACCGACTACTCGATGCTCGATGGCGCTTGTAACATCGAACGCCTGGTCAAGCGGGTCAAGGAACTCGACATGCCTGCCGTGGCCATGACCGACCATGGCAACATCTTCGGCGCCGTGGCATTCGTTAACGCCGCCAAAGAAGCAGGCGTTAAGCCAATCCTTGGCTGCGAACTTTATATCTGCAAGAAAGAGGACCATCGCACCGCGCCGGAAGGCGACAGCTACAACCACCTCGTCGTTCTGGCGGAGAATGACGAAGGCTATCGCAATCTGGTCAAGATTGTCTCTGAGGCATCGCTGCACGGCTTTTACTACAAGCCTCGCGTCAGCAAGAAATTCCTGGCCGAGCATTCCCGAGGGCTTATCGGTTTGTCGGCATGTCTTAAGGGCGAAGTCGCAGAGCGCCTCACCGAAGGGAAGTACGATGCAGCCCGCGAAGCCGCTGTGACTTTCCGCGACATTTTCGGCAGCGGAAATTTCTATCTCGAAATTCAGGACCAAGGCTTGCCGGAGGAGGCGCGCATCCAGTCCAATCTCGTGAAACTGGAGAAGGAACTCGATATCCCGTTGGTCGCGACCAATGACAGCCACTATCTCTGCGAGGATGATTCCCACGCCCAGGACGTGATGCTGTGCATTCAGACCGGCAAGTCCATCCATGACACCAACCGGCTAAAATTCAGTGGCAACCAGTTTTTTGTGAAGAGCTACCCCGAGATGGCGAAGGTCTTCTTGGGATACGAGCACGTGCTGGCGCGTACGTTGGAGATCGCAGAGCGCTGCAATGTCCGGCTGGAGAAAGTTCACGATCCGTTCCCCAAGTTCGAGGTGCCGTCCGGCTACTCTCTCCCGGACTACTTCGAGCATGTCACGCGGCAGGGCTTTGCCAATCGACTTAATGTTCTTCGCGAGCTCCAGGCTCTGAGCCGGCTGAAACATTCGCTGGATGAATACGAGCAGCGCCTGTCGCGCGAAATCAGCATGATCCGGCAGATGCAGTTCGCCGGCTACTTCCTCATCGTCTGGGATTTCATCCGCTACGCCAAGGAACGCAACATTCCAGTCGGACCGGGCCGTGGTTCAGCCGCAGGATCGTGCGTGGCCTATGCTCTTGGCATCACCGACATTGATCCACTGCAGAACGAGTTGCTGTTCGAGCGCTTCCTTAATCCCGAGCGCATCAGCCTGCCTGACATCGATATTGACTTCTGCATGAATCGGCGCGGCGAGGTCATCGACTATGTCACCCAGAAGTACGGACGCGACCAGGTGGCGCAGATCATCACCTTCGGGACTATGGCGGCCAAGGCGGCGATCAAAGATTCCGGTCGCGCCATGGACATTCCCTACGCGGAAGTTGACCGCATCGGGAAGATGATTCCCACCACGCTGAACATCACGATCGACCAGGCGTTGAAAGACTCGCCACCTCTGGCCGCCGCCTACCAGAACGAACCGCAGACGAAGGAGCTGATCGACACAGCCAAGCGGCTTGAGGGCCTGGTGCGCAACTCAGGTGTGCACGCTGCCGGAGTGGTGATTTCGCCGCTACCGCTCAGCGACTTGGTTCCACTTCACCGCACCAAGAACGACGAAATTGTTACCGCGTACGACATGAAGGCGGTCGAGAAGCTGGGCCTGCTGAAGATGGATTTCCTCGGGCTCACCACACTCACCATCATTGACGACGCGTTGCGGCTCATCGAGCAGAGCCGTGGCGAACGGCTTGACCTGCAGAAACTCGCATTGGACGACCAGGAGACTTACGAGAGGGTCTTCCATACGGGGTTGACGTCGGGAGTCTTCCAGTTTGAATCGCATGGCATGCGGGACGTTTTGCGTCGCTACAAGCCGACCTGCGTCGAAGATCTGACGGCGTTGAACTCGCTGTATCGTCCGGGACCGATCCAGGGCGGCATGATCGAAGACTTCGTCGAGCGCAAATGGGGACGCAAGAAAGTCGAATTCGAGCTGCCCGAGCTGGAACCGCTGCTGAAAGAGACCTTCGGAGTTATCGTTTACCAGGAGCAGGTGATGCAGATCGCCAATCGCCTGGCTGGCTACTCGCTCGGTGAGGCCGACCTGCTCCGTCGTGCGATGGGCAAGAAGGATCCCGAGGCGATGGCCAAACAGCGCGAGCGGTTTGTCCGGGGCGCTACCGAGCGTGGCTTCCCGCCGAAGAAGATCGAAAAGCTTTTCGACCTGATGGAGCAGTTCGCGGGATACGGCTTCAACAAATCACATTCGGCTGCCTACGCATTGCTTGCGTATCAGACGGCGTACCTGAAAACCCGCTACCCGGTGGAGTTCATGGCCGCGCTGCTTACCTCAGTTTCGGGAAGCACGGACGACGTAGTCAAGTACATCAACGAGTGCCGCGAAATGGGAATCGCGGTCGAGCCGCCCGACGTTAATGTCAGCGATGCGTACTTCACGCCACACGGCGAGGCGATCCGCTTCGGACTGGCAGCGGTCAAAAATGTCGGCCACAATGCCATCGAGTCTATCGTGGCAGCCCGCAAAGAGGCGGGCGAGTTCAAGTCGATCTTTCAGTTCTGCGAAAAGGTCGATCTACACCTGCTCAACAAGCGTGTAATCGAGTCGCTGATCAAGAGCGGAGCAATGGATCGGCTCGGACGTCGCGCGCAGTTAATGGCTGTTGCTGACAGCGCGATGGAGCACGCTCAGAAGACACAAAAGGACGCGGCCCTTGGCCAGCACGGCTTGTTTGGCGTTTTCCAGCAGGACGATGCGCCGCAAGCCGAGAAGCCGTTGCCCAACGTTCCGGACTGGGACGAGCACCAGCGTCTAGGCCACGAGAAGGAAATCCTTGGTTTCTTCATTACCGGCCATCCGCTGGAGAAGTATCGCGAGAAGCTGCTCGACTTCAACGCCCTGTCCACCACCGAAGTTGCGGAATTGAAATCTTCCACGGGCAGGGATGAGGTTTTGATAGGAGGCATCCTCAAGAACATCCGTGTCGCCAAATCCAAGAAGGGTGACCTCTACGCACAAGGGCAGATCGAAGACATGAACGGGTCGATAGACGTCCTGTGTTTCGCGGACTCCTACAAGCGCCTTGCGGACAAGCTGAAACTCACAGTTCCCGTGCTGGCCAAGGGCGGAGTGCGCGTCGAAGACGGAGCCAACTCCAAGCTCATGATTGGCGACATCACTCCGTTGGAGGAGGCCCAGCCCAAGCTGCCGCAGCACTTGCGCATCAAGATACCTATCGAAGACGTTTCGGGAGATATGATCGACAAACTGCACACGCTTTGTCGGGAGCGCAGTGGCGCGGCGAGGGTGCTGTTCGACCTGGAACGGAGAGGCGACTTCACTGTAGTGATGGAAGCGGAAGGCTATAATGTTCTGCCAGACCGGGCATTCATCCATCGTGTGGAAGAGCTGTGCGGCCGTGGCAGCGTTCGGGTGGTTGACTAAGCGCGACCGCATCGGATGCGACGTGGTGCTTCGGGACGTGCGTCAAAGAAACGACAAGAAACCGATATGGAAGCTTCTTCGAAAGCCCAGGACGAACTCGAACGCATCGAGAAACAGATTGAGCAACTGGAGAGCGCTGCCGGTGACAATCAGGAAGCCCGCCGCCAATTGCAGGAAATGCATGCGCGGGTGGACGCGCTGCGCCGCCAGATGGCTGGCCAGCTTACGCCCTGGGAGCGTACCGAGTTGGCGCGCCATCCCATGCGTCCTTATCCGCTGGACTACATTGAGCGCATCTTTTCCGACTTCAGCGAGATCCATGGAGACCGTGGTTTTGGCGACGATCCCGCCATGGTTTGCGGCATGGCGAGCTTTCGGGGGCGGCAAGTGCTGGTCCTCGGTACGCAAAAGGGCCGCGACACCAAGCAGCGGATCTATCGCAACTTTGGCCAGCCAAATCCGGAAGGCTATCGCAAGGCCCTGCGCGCTATGCGGTTCGCGGAGAAATGGCAACATCCAGTCATCGCCCTCATCGACATCGTGGGAGCGTATCCGGGACTTGGCGCGGAGGAACGCGGACAGGCCGAAGCCATCGCCCACAATCTCCGCGAGATGGCGCGACTCAAGGTTCCATTCGTCGCCGCGATAACCGGTGAAGGTGGCAGCGGCGGAGCGCTGGCCATTGCCGTTGCCGATCGCGTGCTAATGCTGGAAAACAGCATCTACTCCGTGATCTCCCCCGAGGGTTGCGCCTCGATCATGTGGCGCGACTCCAACAAGAAAGACATGGCCGCACAGGCCCTGCGCATTACCGCCAAAGACAATCTGGAGATGGGTTTCTGCGATGAGGTAATTCCTGAGCCGGCGGGCGGTGCGCATCACGACTACGACGCTGCGGCCAGCACCTTGGCGGATGCTCTCGCAAAGCACTTGTCCGAGTTGGAAAAGCTGCCGATTCCTGCCCTGCTGGACGCACGCTACAAGAAGTTCCGCAACATGGCGCAGTTCTTCGAGGTGGAGAGTACACCCGATTAAGGAGGCCCGGCGAACCTACTGCTGGCGCGCGAGCGCCACGTCCTCGAGCGTTACTCGCCTGAACACGGCAGGATCCCCAAGCTGTTTCATCGCATCCAGGATCTCAATCCCCGCTAGATGTCCCTCGGCGTCGTAATCAGCAGCGATGCCGTCGGCGAGATGCTTGGTCGTTACCGTGGTCTCGCGAAAGCGGATGTAAAGGGCATCCACTTGTTGGTCGTAGGTGATTATCATTGCGGCTCCTTCAAAAATAGTACACGTAAACCGTGATTACAACGATCTGATTCGACTCCTCGACAAAGATCGGCCGCACCTGCTTAGTTGTGTAGACCTTGTTGTTCCATTTGGAGTTGAAGGGAAAGTCCTTGCGACATTCAAATCTGCCGCTTCCGGCCGGCTGCCAATCCTCACTCCGAACGGCTTGGGCAATCTCCTGCTCGCTGGTCCCGCGAAATTGCATTTGTTGGCGAGCATGGCCAGACAGGCAGATTGGTTTTGCAATGTTGAGCATTCTGTTGCCTGCCCTGGATAACACAACAGCATAGCCGAAATGTCCGATTTCTTTGCGGAGACGGGCGAGAAAGCTGCAGTTTAGACTCCCTGTCCCTTGCCCGCTGCCTTATAATGAAATGTTTGCCCACTGCACCATCCTTCTGTAGTAAGGGGTATTGATGGCCACAACCGAATTCGCAGTACACGGTGCCGACCAGGGCGCCGTGCGTGAGCCTGTCGTCAACGACTTCAGCATCCAGGTTGCAACCGTAAACGGCTCGGGATCGCAGAGCGCCAACACCGTTCTGCTGCGCACCATTTTTCAGATGGGCGTCCCCGTCTCCGGCAAGAACATGTTTCCTTCGAACATTGCCGGGCTTCCCACCTGGTACACGATTCGCGCCAGCAAGAAGGGCTACATCGCGCGTAAGAAGGAGATCGACTTCCTGGTGGCGATGAATCGCGGAGACCGCGCGCGAAGATACCATGTCGCTGGCATCGGGAGCCGCGGTGCTCTACGACGAGCCCCTGAAGCTGAACGAACTGCGCTCCGATGTCACGTTCTACGCCGTTCCCTACGACAAGATTTGCGCCGCGGTCTGCTCCGAGTCGAAGCTGCGCAAGCTGGTCAAGAACATGATTTACGTCGGGGTGATGGCGCACTTGCTCAACCTCGACATGGCCGAAGTGGAGAAAGCGCTGCGCAAGCAGTTCGCGAAGAAGGTCAAAGCCGCCGACCTCAACTGGAACGCCGCGAAGGCCGGTTACGATTACGCCGCCTCCTCGCTCACCAAGGCCGATCCGTTCACCGTCGAGCGCATGGACAAAACCACTGGCATGATCATCATTGACGGCAACGCCGCTGCGGCGCTGGGCTGCATGTTCGCGGGTGTGACCGTGGTGACTTGGTACCCAATTACGCCTTCGTCGTCGCTGGTGGAAACCCTCATCGATTACATGAAGGAATACCGAGTGGGACCTGACGGAAAAGCTACTTTTGCCATTGTGCAAGCTGAGGACGAACTCGCGGCGGTCGGCATGGTTCTGGGCGCTGGATGGGCGGGAGCGCGCTCCATGACCGCCACCGCCGGACCGGGAATTTCGCTGATGGCGGAGTTTGCCGGATTGGGCTACTACGTCGAGATCCCCGGCGTCATCTGGGACATCCAGCGCGTAGGTCCCTCTACTGGCCTGCCGACCCGCACCTCGCAAGGCGACATCGAGTTTGTGGCCAAGCTCTCGCACGGCGACACTCGTCATCCCATGTTGCTGCCTTGCAGTGTGGCGGAGTGCTTCAGCATGGCGAGTGAAGCGTTCGACCTGACCGAGCAGTTGCAGACGCCGGTGTTCGTCATGTCTGATCTCGATCTCGGGATGAACAACTGGATGTCGGAGCCGTTTCAATATCCCGACAAGCCGCAGAATCGCGGCAAGGTGCTGACCGCCGAAGATCTGGAACGTGCGGGCGGTTTCGCTCGCTACAAGGACGTGGACGGCGACGGTATCGGCTACCGCACGTTGCCGGGAACCGACTATCCGGGAGCGGCGTGGTTCGCGCGCGGCAGCGGGCACAACGAGACCTCCGGCTACAGCGAACGACCGGATGACTACGCCAACAACATGGACCGTCTGACGCACAAGTTTGAGACAGCGCGCACGCTCGTTCCCAAGCCGGAGATCGTGCGTAACGACGGGAACGAAATCGGGATCATCGCGTACGGAACCTCGCATCACGCTGTTGTCGAGACGCTCGACCAACTGCAGGGTGAATACGGAGTGAATGCCGACTATCTGCGCCTGCGCGCCTATCCGTTCACCAGCGAGACACATGACTTCGTGGCTGCACATAAACGTATCTACATGATCGACCAGAATCGAGACGCGCAAATGCTGCAACTGTTGAAGCTGGATATCGCGATCGAAGAGATCGCCAAGCTGCGCAGCGTCCGCCACTACAACGGATTGCCGATCGACGCGCGTTCCATCACCGACGACATCATTACCCAGGAGGGCAAATAAATGGCGACCGCCGCCGCTCCACCCCAGCCCAAGACTAACCGCATCGGCCTCACGGTGCTCGACTATCGCGGAGGCAAGACCACGTTGTGCGCCGGATGCGGCCACAATGCTATCTCCGAGCGCATCATCGACGCCTTCTACGAGATGGGTATTGCTCCCGAACGCGTGGTGAAGATGTCGGGAATCGGCTGCTCGTCGAAGAGCCCGGCCTACTTCATGAGCCGCTCTCACAGTTTCAACTCGGTACACGGCCGCATGCCGTCGGTCACGACCGGCGCGGTGCTTGCGAATTCGAAGATCGTCGCGCTGGGCGTCAGTGGTGATGGCGACTCGGCGTCCATCGGCATCGGTCAGTTCGTGCACCTGATGCGCCGCAATCTGCCGATGATCTACATCATCGAAGACAATGGCGTCTACGGGCTGACCAAAGGACAATTCTCCGCGACCGCCGATCTCGGCTCCAAGCTCAAGACTGGCGTCATCAACGATCTGCCGCCCATCGATACCTGCGCTCTGGCGATCATGCTGGGCGCAACCTTCGTGGGCCGCTCTTTCTCTGGCGACAAGCGCCAGTTGCAACACATGCTGAAAGCCGCGCTCGCGCATCGCGGCACCGTGATGCTCGACGTCATCTCGCCTTGCACCACCTTCAACGATCACGAAGGCTCGACCAAGTCCTACAAGTTCGTCAAGGACCACGAAGAGCCGTTGCACGATTTGAACTTTGTCCCGCACTTCAACGAGATTGACGTGGATTACGATCCCGGCACCAGTCTCAACGTCACCATGCACGATGGCTCCTCCCTGCGGCTGCGCAAGCTGGAGGAAGACTACGACCCCACCAACAAGACGGAGGCGGTAAAGCGCCTGATGGAGTCGCACGAAGCCGACGAAGTGCTCACCGGCGTGCTCTACCTGAACACCACCGCGCCCAACTTCATCGACATGATCAACATGACCGATGAGCCGCTTGCGACCCTACCGGAAAGCGTCACCCGCCCCTCGCGTGCAGTGCTGGACGAGTGCATGGAAGCGCTAAGATAAAGGCAAGCAGTCAGCCGTCAGCACTCAGCCTTATCGCGTGTGTGGTGGACTGCGCTCTCGGCATCGGAGTAGTAGTCCCGACAAACCAGCGCCGTACAGCGCGGAACAACTTATGGCTGTTTAAGAATTACTGTAGTTGAGCGAGTACGGGTAGTGCGGCGCTTTAGCGCCGCGTTCCCGCTAATCCTTCATATCCGAGCCGGCTTCAGCCGGCGGCACTGCTTTCTTGTCCCGGCTACACTATTCCCTAATTTGCTCTAGCCGAAAGCGGAGTGCTGGGTAAGGCGGGAAATAGATCCGAGTCCCGTACCGGGGTCCCCAACCAGCGCCGCTTTTGCGCTTGTTGGGGCGGTTGAGGGACGGCACAGTCTCCCGGCAACTGGCCGGAATGAGACGCCAGTTGTGGGTACCCCCCTCCCCCTATCTTAAGATCTTCGTTTTGAATATTTTGCCCCTAAAATATTCTAAACATTAGACTTGCTTGCGCAGCTAAGTCCTTATTCGTTAATACCTTGCGGCGATACCGCTAAAATATTGATTTTATTACACTTGGATGATACGCTAAGTTATTATTTATCAATACTTTGAGCCGTTAGCCCCAAGATATTCATTCGATTATACTTAGAGACAAAGTACTGTGGACAAAGGAGTTATTGAGGTCAAGGCGGTCAAGGCATGGTTCTGGCATCTGACAGGTTTTCAAAGAGCGACGCCGAGCCGTGCGAGGGCGGCGTTCCCGGCGCCGGAGTCTGGCTCCGGCCCACACAGTTTAATTTTCGGAAGGGATTCAGCGAAGAAGAAAACGCGCCTCGCAAAACTAAGGTAATCACAGTTCCCGAAATAGCACGCACGAGTGCCCCGTTCCGGCGTAGAGCAGTTTAGGAAATTCTGTAGTCCGTCTTGCGTACGGTAGAGCCGCGCTTCAGCGCGGCGTCAACGCAGTCTCATCGATCTATTGAGTCGGCTTCAGCCGACGGCACCGCTTTCGTGTCCCGGTTACACTATTCCCCTAATTTGCTCTAGTCTTGGCTACAGCGGTTTAAAAATTACCGTAATCGAGCGAGCACGGGTAGTGCAGCGCTTCAAAGGCTGTTACGAAACTCCTGTACTGGGCCGACTGGTGGAACAAAACAGTAGGCAGCCGCCCTGCGGCGACAGGTGATAGCCCACCGCTTCAGCGGTCGGAAGATGAAGTGGGAAATCTTGAGTCCGCTTCAGCGGACGGCAGTCGTTTCGTAACAGCCTCTTCAGCGTCGCGTTCCCCCCTGATCCTTCGCGTCCGAGCCGGCTTCAGCCGGGAGCACTCGCTGCAGTTCGACTACACCAATACGCTGCATCAAGGGCCTTAGGTTGGTTCATTCCGCCAGGACTGCGGTAACTCGAAACAGAATCTCCGGGAAGAAAAGAAAATACTCATGGCGCTATTACGCACAACCTTTCTCTGGGTACACTCGATCCGGGTTTGCTTGGGTGGGGCTTTCTGCTGTCGAAAGTTCGCATCTGCATCGCCGCATTTTGTGATATCTTCGCCTCACAAGTGCAACGCGATACGGTGGTTCGTCCAAGATTTATCGATTTGTTGTTCTGCGGAAAGTGAATGATGACCGAGAAATGCACTTTGACTCTCAATCGGGAAGACGTTTTGCAGATTCTGGACGCCCTGACAGAACGGCTCAACGTCTGGCGCAGTACTGCCCAATACCTCCGGAGTGAAAGTGGAGGACCGGATTTTCCGGTTCTTGCAGATTGTGATAAAGCCCCGGAAGCTGATCTGGTGGTTCAGCACTATGCAGACATCCTTGCTAAAATCGACCTTCAAGTTTCTTGAATCCCTCAGCCACGGCATCGCGTTTGAAAACCAAATCGCCGAGTGTGGCGGAGCGAGCGATTAGCAGGTATGCCACGGCGAGACTGGACACGGGACGAGTTGATCGTTGCCTTCAATCTCTACTGTCGGATTCCGTTCGGTCGAATTCACATTCGAAATCCAGAAATCATTGACCTAGCAAATGCGCTAGGAAGAACGCCTTCGTCGGTGTCATGGAAGCTCGCTAATTTTGCGCGATTGGATCCCGCCCTCCAGAAGCGACAGATTCGCGGGGCCACTCACGGTTCAAAGGCTGAGGAAGAAATCTGGGAAGAGTTCCATCTGAATTGGGATGCCCTTGCCTTTGAGAGTCAACGTCTGATGGCGCAGGTAAAAGGTGTCCCGCCGGAAGCCCTCGTTCCTCCGGAGGTTTTTCCCGAGGGAAAAACTCGCGAAGCAATAGTGAGAACCCGCGTCAATCAGGCATTCTTTCGTTCGGCGGTTCTCGCGGCGTACAACTGCAAGTGTTGCGTAACAGGGTTGTCAATTCCGGAGCTATTGACCGCGAGCCATATTGTTCCATGGTCCGTCGATACTAAGAATCGCACTAATCCGCGCAACGGACTCTGCCTCAACGCTATCCACGATAAAGCGTTCGATTGTGGACTTATCACTGTTACTCCGGATTATCGTCTCAAAGTCTCGAGGGTGCTGAAGAAACGCACCGATTCGGGGCATGAAATGAAGCAATCGCTATTCCTAAGGTACGAAGGCGAGAGGATTACACTTCCTAGCCGTTTCTTGCCCGACGAAGCTTTCCTGGGCTATCACAACGTCTACCGATTTCAAGACGGAAGGAAGGCGTGGTGAGCAACATTTGCTTTAGCTATCTATATCGTGATGCCTCCAACTATTTGCAAAGGGGAGCAGTGGTTTTCGCCGATACAAACGGCTTCAGTCTCCCCGAAATCGAGAGTCGCCTCCGCCGAGCATTGATGAGCGACGGCACTTTTGCTGCGCACCAGCTACGCCTTCCGGAATTGTTTCTCTATGTGGAGGGGGCGCTTTCTCCTGATGATCATTGCCTTCATGAGTTTTTTGGACTCGAACTAACATCTGATCAGCCCGATGACCAATTCAATAGAAGCTTCTCCGACTTCTTGGATGAAGTCGAACACGCTTCGCGGGAAGGCTGGGCGGGATTTGATCCTTACGACTCGTCATTCAAACGCAGATTCTTTCGATTTTCGGCCTAGCGGCCGTGCTGTTTGTATTAGGGAATCAGTTTCAGGTTGGCTTGCCAAGGAGCGTGTCTGCGACAATTAAGCACTCAGTCACTCAGTGAGGACAAATGAAAGCACCTGAGAATCTAGCGGAAGTCATGCGGAGATTGAACGAGGCGGCTGAGGTCTTGAAGTCCGCCGCGCTTGCCGCAGAGCGTGACCCTGAAACAGAACCAGTCAGTATTCGGTTAGAGGGGTATCCATTTGACTCAGGTGACCACTACAGGTAGTGTGGTGGCCCATGGAACGGGTGGTGGAGGATTATCCGCGGACTCTGGCGGAGCTCGAAGTTCGATTTAGCAGCGAGGAAGCGTGCCGGGAGTATCTGTTCCGCCTGCGATGGCCGGCGGGATGCAAGTGCCTACGCTGCGGCGAGAGCAAAACTTGGCCATTGCGATCCGGGCGCTGGCAGTGTGCCCGCTGCGGACATCAGGTTTCGGTAACGGCGGGAACAATTTTTCAGGGCACCCGGACGCCCCTGACGGTTTGGTTCCGGGCGATGTGGTGGATGACGAGTCAGAAGAATGGGATCAGCGCCCTGGGACTCCAGCGGGTTCTGGGCTTGGGAAGCTACCAGACGGCTTGGGTGTGTTTGCACAAACTGCGGCGAGCCATGGTAAGACCCGGGCGGGAACGACTCTCGGGAAGCGTGGAGGCGGACGAAACCTATCTGGGTGGGCTGGAAGAGGGTATGCGCGGTCGGCAGACCGAGAGCAAGGCGTTGATTGTGGTGGCGGCAGAGGAGGACGGCAAAGGGATTGGGCGAATTCGGATGCGGCGCATTCCGAACGCTTCGGCCCACAGCCTCATTTCCTTCGTGCAAGAGTCGGTTGAACCCGGCAGCGTGGTCCACACCGACGGGTGGTTGGGATATGAGCCATTGCAAGGGCGCGGCTACATTCATCGGCTCACGTTTCTGCGCGGACAGCAGAAATCCCCTTCGGAGCTGTTGCCGCGCGTGCATCGCGTGGTGTCGCTGTTAAAACGATGGCTACTGGGCACACATCAGGGAGCGGTGAGCATCGAGCATTTGGATGGCTATCTGGACGAGTTTACCTTCCGGTTCAACCGGCGCAAGTCGCACAGCCGGGGAAAGCTGTTCTACCGTCTTGTCCAGCAAGCTGTCGCCGTGGAGCCAACAACTTACAAGGCGATCATCCGGTCCGCACCGGCAGACTGGCCCTGAAACCACAACCCATTGGGGGTACCTGAGTGAAATAGATACCCCTCTTCGGTTATTCAAGATGTCGAATGAAGCTGAAAGCTATGGCCAATACATAGGCACCTATTTCAGCCGAGCCGAAGGGCGAAACTGATTAGCCCACAGCGGAAGCTGTGGGTAACCAATTCCAAAAAACGCGGGAGCCCCTTCAGGGGCGGCACAGCTGCGCCGCTTTACGGTTTCTTCGCTGCCGCGGGCTTGGCCATCGGCTTCAACGCCTGTTCCACCGGAATCTCTTTGCCTTCGCTGTCGACGTAATGAATGTCGAAGGCTCCGTCGATCACGTCAAAGACCACGCAACTGCTGGCGCAGGGTGAGCTCGGTGCCTGCTCCACTCGGGAGGATCAAACAACTCGGAATCGCGGCGGCCTGCTTTCGCAATCGTTTGCCGAAATCCAGCGTCGCTTTGGATGGATCATATCTGTGCGGCGTCGAAGCCGCTGAGCAAGGCCGCCTGTCGCAGCCTTTCGTCGGCGGTCAAGAAAACCCGGCCTTGGGGAACGTCCTCGCACCACTCCAGTGCCGCCGCTAATTGCAGAGAATCTGCGGCACGCAAGTCATAACGTTCCACCAGTTGCACGGCCTTGCTGCGCAGGGCATCAGACGGCTGTATGACCGACCAGAAATCGCCGATAACTCTGGCCAGCTTCCGGGCTTTTGCGCAATCGCTTCCGTCAATCTGCTTCATCCGTAGCAGGCGAGACAAGGCGCTGGCAATCTCCACCGGAGTGCTCCACCAGACAACCACGTCATGTACCTGGAAGAGAGAAACAGCCTTAGGTGTGATGCTTTGCCGCACGCAGAGTGGAACCAAGGCACTGCTATCCCAGAAGGCCGGGACCCGCGTTATCGGCTTTCCCGCTCTGCCCGCCATAACTGCTCCATGACGTCATCCGCGACCTTACCCGGCGGTTGGGGCCACGAGGCAGATACAGGGCGCTTCTTCAAGGGAGGCGTGAGTATGCCACGCGCGATCAGCCTCTGCTCTTGCTCGGAATCGCCTTCCACCTGCAGGGGCACGATTCGGGCCACTGGCTTATTGCGGTCGCAGACCAGTACCTCCTCGCCATCGCGCACCATTTGTATGTGGGCGCTGAGTCGCGCTTTCAAGTCGCTGATGTTTACAGCTCTCATGACCTCATTATAGGCGACATGACCATGTTAGTCACGTCTGCGTGCTTGGCTCGTCTGGCACAAGGCGGCCCGGACTCAAGAGCTGCGTAGGCTTTACGGCTTCTTCGCTGCCGCGGGCTTGGCCATCGGCTTCAAGGCCTGGTCGGGCGGAATCTCTTTGCCTTCGCTGTCGACGTAGTGTATGTCGAAGGCTCCGTCGATCACGTCAAAGACCACGCAACTGCTGACGCAGGTGAACTGGTGCGCCTGCTTCGCAGGCAAGTACAGGTAGTCGCCCATAGCCATTGCGTGAGCGCCACCCGACTTCATCTCCGCCTTGCCCTTGCCGGACACCATCATGAGGTTCTCGTTCGCGGAATGCCAGTGCCACGGCACAACGCAGCCGCTTTTGAACTTTATCAGCAGCACAGCCGCGCCCTTCATCGGATCTCCTCGTTGCGCCGAGATACTCATGCACGCAGGGAGCATGGGCAAGGTCATGAACTTGCTGGACGCCATGGCGGCGTATGACATTTGGTCCTGGCTCTGCGCCACCAGCGGCGCAAGAAGAGCAACGGCGAGCAGAACAAGCAATGTGAGTCGCATAGTAATACTCCTTCTCGCGATAGAGTCGGCCAAGTCTAGTCCAGCCCTGCCGCCGATTCAATCGGAAAAAAGTGGGGAGGCATGCGGCATTTTAAGGATGGCGTACCTGTGCGCCGCGACTGGAATTGCCCGCGAAATACGGCCCAGTTCGTCTCGACGTGAAACAAGGAAGGGAGAGCATCCGCTCTCCCTTCCTACCATCTATCGATCACTCCTACCGAACTACCGCCGCGGTCCGCCACGACCGCCACGTCCGCCACCCGGGCCGCCACGGCCTCCGCGGCCGCCGTGATGACCTCCATCGTGTCGGCTGCCCACGTGCTCACGGCGCTCACCATCGCGATTGAAGTTGCGTTCGGAACTCGGCTCATCGGCCTTTTCGTGTCCACCCTCGAACGTCACCGCACCTTCACCCTCGGGCGCAGGCTCGCCGCCCTCGGCCGCCATCTTGGCGCGCTGCTCTTTCAGAATCGCCTTGCGCGACAGCTTGATGCGGTTGCCTTCCACGGCCAGAACCTTCACCAGGACCTGGTCGCCTTCCTTCAGTTCGTCGCGAACATCGTTGATGCGGTGCTCGGCCACTTCGCTGATGTGCAACAGCCCATCAGTGCCGGGGATGATCTCGACGAACGCTCCGAAGTCAGCCAGGCGCGTGACCTTGCCGAGATAAGTCTTCCCTACTTCCGCGGTCGCCGTAATGTCGCCAATCATCTGCAGCGCCTTGGCAGCCGCCACTTGATCGCTGGACGAAACATTCACCTTGCCAGTGTCTTCCACGTCGATCTTCACGCCGGTCTGCTCGATGATGCCGCGAATCACCTTGCCGCCCGGCCCGATGAGATCGCGGATCTTGTCGGTCGGAATCTGCAGCGTGTAGAAGCGCGGCGCAAATTCGCTGATCCTGGTGCGCGGCTCCGCGATGATTTCGTTCATCTTGTCAAGGATGTACAGACGCCCCTGGCGGGCCTGCTCCAGCGCCTCGCGCATGATCTGCGGCGTGATGCCCATCACCTTGATGTCCATCTGCAACGCCGTGATTCCATCGCGAGTCCCGGCCACCTTGAAGTCCATATCGCCGTAATGATCTTCCGCACCGGCGATGTCGGTCAGGATGGCGTAATCCGCGTCTTCCTTTACCAATCCCATCGCCACTCCAGCGACCGAGGCCTTCAGCGGAACGCCCGCGTCCATCAAGCTCAGCGAAGCTCCGCAGACCGTCGCCATCGACGACGATCCGTTAGATTCCAAAATGTCAGAGACCACGCGCATGGCGTAAGGCCAGTCGGCTTCTGATGGCAACACCCCAGAGAGCGCGCGCTCGGCCAGAGCACCGTGTCCGATTTCGCGACGGCCCGCTCCGCGCAGGAATGCGACTTCTCCAACCGAAAACGGTGGGAAGTTGTAGTGCAACATGAATCGCTTCCTGGCTTCCCCCTCGAAGGCTTCCAGGCGCTGCATGTCTTCCCCGGTGCCAAGCGTGGTGGTGACCAATGCCTGGGTCTCACCGCGAGTGAAGATTGACGAGCCGTGGGTGCGAGGCAGCACGCCGACTTCGATCCAGATATCGCGAATCTGGTCGAACCTGCGCCCGTCCGGACGGCGACGATCTTTGATCACTTGCTCACGGAAGATCTGCTCGCGCAGGAGATCGAAGTACTTGCCGGCTTTCTTGCGGCCAGCTTCGTCCTCTTCGGGAATGGCGCCCTTGATCTCGTCTTTGAGCTGCTTGATGAGCGTATAGCTCTCGTTCTTGGGATGCTTCTCGGTGTTGACCGCATCCAGCAGGCGCTCGCCAAACTTGGAACGCAGCTCGCCCAGATAGGCTTCGTCAGTCACGACCGGCTCGACGATGCGCTTCGGCTTCCCAACTTTTTTCGCCAGGTCGCTGATCGCGGCACAGATTTTCTTGATCTGCTCATGGCCGAACTCAATGCCCTGCACCACGGTTTCTTCCGAAACTTCCTTAGCGCCGGACTCGATCATCACGATGCCGTCAGCAGTGCCGACGACCATCAGGTTCAGCTTGCCGCCCCGCTGCTCGTCGTAGGTGGGATTGATGACGAAATTTCCGTCCACCTGACCGACTCGAACGGCGCCGATGGGGCCGTGAAATGGAATGTCGGAAACGCTCAGCGCAACCGACGCGCCATTGATGCCTGCGACATCTGGATCGTTGGTCGTATCCGCCGACAGCACCATGGCGATGACCTGGGTTTCGCAGCGGAAGCCTTCCGGGAACAGCGGCCGGATAGGCCGGTCAATCTGGCGGCTGGTTAGAATCTCGCGCTCGCTGGGCCGCCCTTCACGCTTGATAAAGCCGCCCGGAATGCGTCCGGCGGCATAGGTGTATTCGCGGTAATCGACGGTGAGGGGGAAAAAATCAATACCCTCACGGGGGTCAGGGTTGGCGCAGGCGGTGGCGAGAACAACGTTGTCGCCGATGCGCACAATGCAGGAACCGTGGGCCTGCTTGGCTAATTTCCCAGTTTCAAAGTGGATGGACTTGCCGCCGTGCAGCTCGACCGTAACTTCATGCTTCATTTGTTAAGTTCCTTCCGTTCCGAACGCAACTGATAGGGGCCTTGATCGCCGTCGTAATGTGATCCGAATACACCTCGACCCGCGTCATAACTACGCGCGAAACGAGGTTGTAACTACGACGGGAGATGGAGTGGAAAACTCGTCCGCCAAGAGAACGACAAACTGGACGAACCCCGTGTGACGCCAAAGCGCCATGAGGGGCCGTACAGATGGACGCATGTAGCGACGCACAATACGCCAGAAACGTTGTTGTTCAGGGGCTGGCAAACCGCAGGCTTCGTTACTTTCGGATGCCGAGCTTCTGAATGACAGTCTTATACCGTTCGGTATCCGACTTTCTGAGGTAATCGAGCAGGCCACGACGCCGGCTCACCATC
Source organism: uncultured Acidobacteriaceae bacterium (assembly GCA_963794545.1). Taxonomy (GTDB): domain Bacteria; phylum Acidobacteriota; class Terriglobia; order Terriglobales; family Acidobacteriaceae; genus Bog-257. The sequence goes on along the minus strand of CAWCEH010000002.1, from coordinate 122,854 downwards.
ATGAGAAGACCGCGCCGGGAGGCATGGTCTTTCTTATGCGTCTTAAAATGCTCCGTCAATTCACCAATCCGTGTACTCAGGATCGCGATCTGCACCTCGGGCGAACCGGTATCGGTCGCGTGAGTGCGGTGTTGGTCAATCAAAGCGGCTTTTTTCTCTGGGGCTAACACTGAATCAGCTGCGCTCCTACTCTTTAATCGTATGTTGTTACGTGGTCTAGGATAACATGCGGTTGCGAGAACGGCAAAAGCAGCGGCGGTGGAAACGTTACAATCAATCCTGCGAGCGAATCAGCAACACCTTTTTGGAGGCCGGGAATGGGTATTTTGGCAGCGGCGGCCGATGAGCGAGTGGCGGACGTAACTTTCGATCAGGACACGTTGAGCGTTCGCTTGAAGGATGGCCGCACCATCTCGGTCCCGCTCGCATGGTATCCAAGGCTGTTCCATGCTACCGCCGAGCAGCGCCGCGATTGGAAAATTGCGGGCGGCGGATACGGTATCCATTGGCCAGACATCGACGAAGACATCAGCACCGAGGGCCTGCTGCGGGGAGCGCCTTCTCCAGTTCCCACTCAAGCAAAAGAGGCTTGAGTGGCGCACCCGGCGATCCTCAAGATTCTCCCTGAGTTCATGCTCCCAAAAACGCATTACTCGAAAACCTGCTTGTCCCAATTTTTCACCATTCTTGAGGTCCCGATCTGAGCTTCGGCGGAGCTTTGCTCGCCAAAACCTCTTGTTTGTCCGCGGTATATGACCGCACCGCGGGCATGCATGCCAGAAACACCCATCTGCAAACAACACTACTCGCTTTATCGGAAATACGAAGTCCGGGCTGCCGGGGAGATCTCGCGCATGCAGTTTCCAACCACAGATCTGCGCTCTGACGAGCGCCAGTCTCAGGCGCAGTTCGGTTGTCTTATTGTGGCGCCCGCGAATAGCGCTGAAGTTCCGCGAAGCCCGCTCCGAAACGTCTCGAAACGATAGAGCTCTTGTGGCAGCGTGACCGTTGTCTTCTTCGTGGGTAACAACGTGAGCTGCGAACCTGGTACAAGATTTGCCGGCACTCCGCCGGGCACCTAAGTAACGCGGATGCCTCTAACGATTGTCTTCGACTTTTTGACATTTGTCCCGGCGCTCTTTGGTGTTCACCATCACTTGTTCGTGGTCCTCTTGGCCAGCCTTAATCTTCTTAATGATTTCGGTAGCTAATGGGCGAATTTCTGGCACATCGCTATGTGACTCATCCCGATCGAGCTTCTCCAGCGCCACGTCATATATTTTTTCCTTTAAGTACTCGCGCTTTTTAAGACACTCGATTGCGTTGTCCTTACGTTCTTTTGCTATTGCACGATCCTCCTCCTTTCCTGGGTCTAGTTTGCCACAGCCCTTTTCCTTATCTCCCTTACACCACTCCCTTACTTCCCCGTAAGCCCCGTGACAGTTTGTTTGGAGATCATCGTACGGAATGAGATCGCATCCACTACCCCTCGCGGCAGCTTGGAAATCCTTCAATGTTGGTTCACCTGCGTGCACAGGCACAGCGAAATACATTAGGAGCGCTATGCCTAAACAGGTCGCTATGCCTAAACGGGTGCTGGTTACGCTGATCGATTTTGAAGTATTACTCATTTGTTTCCTCGTTTACTAGCGTTCGCCAATAACTTTCATACGCAGTACTAGCCGGGTTATTTGGCCAAGCTTCACATAGAGTGACCAAACAACGCATTACTGCTGCAACTGCAGATTGTTGCATTCTGCTCAGAGCAGAGATCCTGCGGTCAAAGTTTGCAGGCTTCTTAGAATCTCTGGTCAACAGAGATAACAACAATTCAACCAAGGGAACGAACTGGTCGAATCTAGTGACTGCAACATGAAGAAATGCTGGGAGTAGTGCCGCAAACTGACCGGGTTGTAAAAAGAACAAGATGTCACTATGACGGTCTAGTGAAGCGACATCCAACGACAACCAGTTCTTCCCTTCGACCAGCTGTTTCACATATTTTGCTTCATCATTCCCAGAAAAATACGTTGAGGTGTGGCTACCTCCAACAACGGTCTCAGCATCAAGAGGCGCAAGGGGAAAAGCTCTTTGGAGCAGCGCGATCATTTCGGTTTCAGAGCACACATCGGTAGCCATGTTGACCTCTTTCCGAGTAATCGAGAATGCTTGATCATCTTGGGGTATGCTGCTCGTTAAACCCAGTTCCCGATACTCCGCCTGAGAGTGCCATCTAGATGCCCAGATACCCCAGAATCCAGGTATCCATATGTTCAGGAACGCTTACTTTCAAGCAGGCCGGAGTGCGTGTCAACAAGAAAATACATATTTAGCCGGGTGCCCCACCCAAGCCGGGTTCGCTTGGGTGGGTCTTTGCTTTGCCATCCGTTCCGTTGTTACCAGGGCTGAAATCCTTCAGGCCGAGTGGAGAAACCCTTGCTCCAAATGGACAGCAGTCTATGCCACCAGCGGACGCACATCGCGCTCAATGACGCGCTGCAGTTCGTCTTGTGCGACCTCCAGGTCGTAACTGGATTGGGCATTCATCCAGAAGCGCGCGCTGGTGTTGAAATAGCGTCCCAGCCGCAGCGCCGTATCAGGAGTGATGCCGCGCCGCTCATGCACAATCTCGGATATACGCGTCACGGGCACGCGCAGATCGAGAGCCAACCGGTTCATGCCCAGAGGCTTCATGAAATCTTCGCGCAGAATTTCACTGGGGTGAATGGGCCGAAGCCTTACCGATTTGGCCATACGTCCTCCTACAGCAACTCTGTGCGGGTGTACACGGGTGGAGCACCGCTTCAGCGGTGTATTTGAGGGTTGCGTCCGAATTCGGCTTTAGCCGCTGAGGTAACCAGAACCCTTACCTCAGCGGCTAAAGCCTCGCACTTTTGCGGCCTTGGCATGCACGCCTGAAGGCGTGCTCCACCCATATACCGAAGACAGCAACTCTGGAATTGCTCTAATGCTACGCCACCAACCTCGCCACCACCGCCTGGACATGGATCTGCGTAGTATCCAGCAATGGAATGCCGCATGCCTCACCGCCGTAAAGAATCAACGGCAGTTCGGTCCCGGCGAGAATCGCCGCTTGAATCTGATGCCGCTGCTTAATGCTCTCGATGATTTCCAGCAGCCGCTCGCGCGTCTCCGGCAGAAACACATTTTTTAACAACTCGCCTACGTACTTATCGTGGATGTAATTCTGCTCGTCCTCCGGAGGCACAACCAAAGTAATTCCCTTCCTCGAAAACACCTCCGGATAGAAGCGGGCCTGCATAGTGAAGCGCGTCCCGAGTAAAGCGACTTTTCTGATCCCGCGCCTCTCAGCCTCGGCGCACGTTGCTTCGACGATGCTGATCAAAGGAATCGACGAGCGCTGTTGGACCTCATCGAAAACAATATGCGGAGTGTTGGCAGCAATTATGGCGAAGTCCGCTCCCGCCCTCACCAGCTTCTGCAGTCCGTCCACCAGGTAGTCGGTCACTTCGCCCAACTGATTTGCATTCATCCAGCCGAGCAACTTCGTCACATCAAGACTGTTGAGGATGATCGCGGGATAGCTTCCGTCTGCTCTCAATTGGCGGTAGCCGGCAATCAACCCGCGGTAATACTCCACGGTCGATTCCGGCCCGATTCCGCCAATGATTCCAACTGTTTGCATGTGCTCTACCAGATGCGCACGCGGTCCGCCGGCGCGAGGTAAAGCGTTTCTCCCGGCTTGACATCGAAGGCCGCATACCAGGGATCGATGTTGCGCACGGTGTCTGCCCGGTATTCTCCGGGGGAGTGCGGATCGGTTGCCACCTGCTGGCGGAGGGCCGCCTCGCGCGTTTTCGACGCCCAATTCTGGCCGAAGGCGATGAAGAACTGCTGGTCGCCGGAGAAGCCCTCTTGCACCGGCGCCAGCTTGCCGGCAAGCGAGGCGCGATATCCGTCATAGGCAGCCGAGATACCCGCTACGTCCGCGATATTCTCAGAGAGCGTCTGCTTACCATTGAGTGAAAGATCGGGGAAAGGTTTGTAGGTGTCATACTGAGCGGCTAGCTTGGCAGTGGCCGCTTCGAAATGCGTCAGGTCCTCGGGCGTCCACCAGTTGCGCACCCGGCCCTTGGAGTCGAACGCAGCGCCTTCCGAGTCGAAGGTGTGGCTGATCTCGTGCCCGATGACGGAGCCAATGGCGCCATAATTGGCCGCCGCGGGAGCCAGCGGGTCAAAGAATGGCGGTTGCAGGATGGCGGCCGGGAAGCTAAGAGCGTTTTGCAATGGCAGGTTGACGGCGTTTACCGTCTGCGGATCCATGGTCCATTCTTTGCGATTGACCGGTGCGCCCAGGCGTCCGAGCTCGCGCTGATATTGAAACAGGCTGCCGCGCCAAATGTTGCCGAAGGCGTCATCCGGTTTCACTTCATAGGCGGAGTAGTCGATCCAGACTTCCGGGTAACCGATGCCCACATAGAGGGTGTTGAGCTTGGCCTTGGCTTCGGCTTTCGTGGAGGCAGCCATCCAAGACAGAGCGTCAATTCGCTTTCTAAATGCTGCAATGATGTTGGCTACCATGGCGTCAGCCTGCGCTTTGGCTTCTGGAGAGAAGTAACGCTGCGCATAGATTTTTCCTACATCGTCGCCGAGGAAGCGATTTACGACCACCACACCTCGCTGCCAGCGCGGCCGCTGCTGCTGTGCGCCCAGTAACACTTTGCCAAAGAACGCAAAACGCTCGTCGGCCAAGGCCTTTGGCAGCACTCCCGCATACTCTTCCAACATGTGGTAGGCAAGCCAGTCCTTCCATGTGTTGAGCGGAGTGGAGGCGACCAATGCAGACTCGCCGGTGAAGGCCGTGGGTTGCCAGACTGTGAAGATGGCCTGCTTGCTCAAACCGGCGCCCTGAAAATAGGCGGCCCAATCGAGACCCGGTGCCTTCGCGGAGAAGTCCGCCTGCTTCCAAGTGTTATTTGCCTTATGAATGTCCTCGTTCTCGGCCAGGCTGAGATGTTTTTCCGCAATAGCGTGCTCTAGTTCAACAATGCGTTGGGCGCGCGCGTCCGTATCGGTGAAACCTGCCAGCTTGAGCATGGCGGCGACGTGAGTTTGATACTTGCCACGGATGTCACGCATGTGCTCGCTGGTGGAGAGGTAGTACTCACGATCGGGCAGTTGCAGTCCGCCCTGCATGATGTATGCGGTGTAGTGGTCAGAATCGTTAAAACCGGGGGCGACCCACAGCCCAAACAGGTGCGCGGTGTGAAAGTTGGTGTTATTGAGCGCGTCGACGTTAGCGCGGAGTGTTTCTCCCAGCGCGGTGGCTAACTGTTTCTTGTCGTTGATGGCGGCAATTGCCTTGAGGTGCGATTCGATCGGCGCAAGCCCCTTGGCCTCGATGCCGGCCTCGTCCATGTACGAGCTGTAGAGATCGGCGATCTTGCGCGCGCTGGCTGACCCGCCACCCTTCGCAGCCTCTTCAATCAGGGCGGCGGTGCGCTTGTCACTCAAGTCGGCAAGAGTCGAGAAGACGCCAATTCCGGCGCGGTCTGGCGGAATTTCGGTACGCTTGATCCAGTCGCCGTTGCAGTAAAGGTAGAAGTTATCGCCCGGCTTGCCCGAGCGGTCCATATTGGCGATAGAGATGCCGTGAGTCTCTTGCTTCGCTGAGTCCTGGGCGTAGGCAGCGAGAAGGCCGAAGGCGATAATTCCAACAAGTTTAAGTGCAAAATCAACAGATTTCCGGGTGAGTCTCATTCACAGGGCTCCAACGGGCATCTGCTTGGGAAGGCAGGCCCTTACTGTAGACGAGGAACAACGCAAGAGGGTAGCACGAGTGTGCCCCAAGGACCTTTATATCGTCCGTGCAATCAGTCTTCTACGAATAACTTTTAGCCTGGACAGGGCCTGGTCCCACTGCTTGGAGACGAAATCGAGGTATCGCTTAATTCCCTCGAACGGCTGTGGATCGAATTCGAATCGGCTCTCACGACCCATACGAACGCTGTGCACGATTTCGGCACGCTCCAAAACGCGAAGGTGCTTGGTAATTGCCTGCCGGGTCAGCCTGGAACCCTGCGTTAGTTGAGAGATCGAACAAGGCCGCCCACCGCAGAGCTTCGCCACCAGCGATAGCCGCGTCTCGTCGCCCAGCGCGGCAAATACCGGTGCACGGGCCTGCCGTTTGGCGGCCATGCGTCTATGGCGTTTCTGCGACATGTTTCTCGATGTTCTTCATTTGCGCGGCCCATCCGCCGTCATTCATGCGGAACGCTTCGTCGCGGCGATCGCTGGGAATCTTATCGAAGCCCGACTCCGTGAGCAGCAGCAGTGTACCGCTCGTGGTTTGCTCCAGCCTGAATTCGACAAGGGTCGGCGCCTCCTTCGAGTAGTCTATTTTCGGATCGACGGAATAGGGATGCCATGTGAAGGAAAAGAGCCGTTCGGGTTCCATTTTCTGCACGACGGCCTCCCATTTCACGTGCTCGTAGCCGGGATGGGTAATCTGGCCGCGCGAGACCTGAGCCGGTGCGAATGGGCCATCCAGTTTCACACGAAACCACTCACCAAACTCACGGTAATCCGTCAGCGCCCGCCAGACCCGCGAAACCGGCGCGTTGAGTTCGATACGCTTCTCAATGCGGTCATTCATCTAAGCAACCTTCGGTCTGCATATTAGCGCAAACCCGACTAAAACCGCAGCCCTTTGGTTGCGTCTTTAGGTTCCTGGTGAGCAGGAACAGGCGGTCCAGAACTTCCACACCGGGTCAGTTCAAAGATCGTTTCCCTTTTTGATAGGTCCATCAGAGCGCGGCCACGCGCCGTTGCAGCAGTAGAAAGTACAGCGCCATTAGAATCAGCAGCAATCCGTTCACGCTCAACACCAGGGGTGCCGTAAACACCGGGACGAGCCAACCCGACAGCAGGTTCCCCATGGGCATACCCCCGCGGAACGCGCAGTTGTACACGCTCATCACGCGTCCGCGCATTTCGTTGGTCGTAATCAACTGCACCAACGAAGTCACGGTTGCGAACACGGCCATCATAGAGGCACCCACGATCACCAGCATTCCGTAACTCAATGGCAACGATCGCGAGAGAGAAAACCCCGCGATTGCGGCGCCCAGGCTAATGAGCATGGTGACGGCGAACCGGCCTTTGTGGCGGATGTTGCCCATTGCCGCGACCGCCAGCGAGCCGCAGATCGAACCCACTCCCATGAGCGAAAGCAGATTGCCGTAGGTTTCCGGACCGCGATGAAAGATATCTTTGACGAACACCGGAATATAGGTCCGCATCGGCATGGCCAGCGCAGTCATGCAGAACGCGAGCACGATAAGCGCCTCCATGGAGCCCTGCTTGCGGACGAACTTGATACCCTCCTTGAGGCTGGTGAACATCGACTCGGTGGTACTTACCGGCAGGAAGCGGGTTGTGATCAGCAAGAGTGAAATGATCGGCGCAAGGAAGGAGAGCGCGTTCAACCCGAAGCACCACTTCTCGCCCAACTTCCCCAGGGCGATGCCGGCGAGCGCAGGACCGATCGTTACCGCCAGGTTGAACTGAATTGAATTCAGCGCAATGGCATTCGGCATGTCCTCCCGGTCTACCAGTGTGGGAATCAGTGCCGAGTACGCTGGACCGCCGAAAGCCTGCGCGAAGCCAGACATAAATGACAGACAGAGGATGGGCCAGACGTGAGTCAGTCCGTTGGCTACCAGAATGGTCAGGATCGCCGCGCTCGCCATCTGCACGTATTGTGAGGCGAGGAGGACCTTGCGTCGTTCAATCCGGTCGGCTACTACTCCCCCGATCAGCGAGAAGAGAAAGATGGGAATGCCGCCCAGGAACTGATCCATAGCGAGCAGGAAGGCGGAATGGCTCAGGCGATAGATGAGCCAGCCCTGCGCCACGATCTGCATCCAGGTGCCAATGCTCGACGTGCAGGCACCAAACCACATCAAACGGAAATCACGATAATGAAATGCTTTGAATATCCTGCCAAACCTTGACGTCTGCATGCGCTCCGCGTGTCTCTGCCGTACGCATTCTATGTTCGCACAGGAACAGGCCCGGGCCCTTAAAGGAGCCATCGGTCACTCCAGCATTCTGGGTTGGCCGGTATTTGGATGTAGCTTGAGGCCGATCCGCTGCAGTTGCGGCCGGTTTCACCTCTACCGTGTCGCCTTCTCCAGTAGGTACATGTACGAACGGTAGATCTGTCCGGTTGAGCGGCTCATGCCGATCTCACAGGTGCGGCTGCTGGAGTAGCACTCATCCGGCTTCTTGGCTTTCACTTCAGCCGCTTCGTGCCTGGTAGCCGCCTGTGTCAGCTCAGGAAACAGAAAACCGCGATCGCCCGCGAAGCCGCAACAACCGGCGTCGAGCGGGATGGTGACCTGCTCGCTGCAGGCACGCGCAATCGCTTCCAGCTTCGCCGTGATGCCCATCTTTGTAACCGAGCACACTGGATGCAGCGCCACGGAGCGCGCTTTCGTTTTGACCGGCAACTTCGGCAGCAACTCGTCGTGCACGAATTCGATGGCATCGACAAAGGTCATCCGGTCGAAGCATTCCTGGTTCTCTTGCGTTAGATGCGAACGCGCCGTCTTGAATCCGTAGGTGCAGGGACTGGTGTCAATCACGATGGGCAGTCTCCCGTGTTCCGACCATTTCCAGAATTGCTCTACCGCCGCATTGATCGTGATGGCGTAGGCGCGGCTGAACCCTTTCGAAGAGAACGGCGTGCCACAACAAGTCCCAGCGACGCCGGCCGGGATGTGCAGCGGCACTCCGGCGCGGCGTCCCAACTCGACGGTCAGCTCCATCAGGGAACGATCTTCCGGCTCGCCGGGCAAACGTCCCATCACACGAGAGATGCACGCGGGAAAGTAAATGGCCTGCGCTCCGGCGCGCTCGGTCCTCGGCACTTGACCAGCCGCATGAGGCGTGTCGGGCATCCATTCCGCCAAGTTGTCTCCGGCGAAGCGTTTCAGTCCCCGGGTCAAGTGGCGCATTCCGCCCACTCCAATTACAGCCTCGGCAGCGTGTCCCGCTCGCAGCGCCCAGCGCAGCGTCCATTCGGTCAGCTTGAAATGCTTGCTGATGCGCACCGCCCACTGCTTTGCCCCGGCCGATGAGCGAATCCCGCGAAACCGCTTGACCAGTTGCCCCGTGTCAATACTCACCGGACACGCGGTGGCACAAAGCCCATCGGTAGCGCAAGTGTCGAGCGCCATGTAGGGAAATTCTGCGTCGAGGGCGGCGTAAAGCGGCGAGCGGTCTCCTCTCTCCTGCAACCGCGCCATCTCGCGGCGTACTACGATGCGCTGGCGGGGCGTCAATGTCAGCTCGCGGCTGGGACACTTGGGCTCGCAGTAGCCGCACTCGATGCACTTGTCAATCTCAGGCTCGACCGACGGCAACTGCTTCAAATTGGCGAGGTGCGCTTGCCGGTCAGGATTGATGATCACGCCCGGGTTCAGCAGATTACGAGGATCAACCAATTCCTTCAGACGGCGCATGATGGCGTACCCGTCACTTCCCCACTCGGTCTTGACGAACGGAGCCATGTTTCGGCCAGTACCGTGTTCCGCCTTTAGAGCGCCGTCATAGCGCTCGACCACCAACTCGACCAGGTCGTCCATGAACCTCGCATATTGGTCAACTACGGTCTGGTCGTTGAAGCTCTGGGTAATGACGAAGTGCAGATTTCCATCCTTGGCATGCCCAAAGATGATGGCGCTCTCATACTGGTGTTTGTGGAAGAGCTGAGTAAGGTCGTGGGCTGCGTCAGCCAGGGTTTCGATGGGGAACGCAACGTCTTCAATGATGACGGTAGTGCCGCTCTGGCGTACCGAACCCACCGACGGAAACAGGCCGGCACGTATTTTCCACAGCAGTGCCTGCTCCGTTGCTGCATGCGTGAATCGGGCCGGCTCGTACAGTTTCAGGCCGCCTACGGCGTCCGCGGCAACTTTCTCTAGTTCCGTTCTCTCCTTCTCGTCTGCCGATTGAAACTCAACCAGCAGGCCGGCAGCGCCTTCCGGCAAGGTACGCAGCGAGGCCGGTACACCGGTCTGATGTTCAACGGAGCGCAGCGAGGCGCGGTCCATGATCTCCAATGTCTTGGCGCCAGCTTGCCGCAACGGGATGATCGAATCAGCAGCGGCGTACAAATCCGAGTAGAGCAGCAGTCCGGTGTACTTCACGGGAAGATCGGGAACCGTGTTCAGCACGGCCTCGGCGATGAAGGCCAGCGTGCCCTCCGAGCCAATCAGCACGTGCTGAAAAATGTCTACCGCTCGGTCAAAGTCAAGAAACGCATTTAGCGAGTAGCCGGTGGTGTTCTTCATCCGGTACTTGTTGCGCACCCGCTCTCGCAGGCTAGGGTTGGCCTGCAACTGCGCTTTCAGCGCGAGGATTCCGCGCGCCAATTCGGGTTCGCGCGCATGAAATTCTTGATCCGCGTCGCGAAGCGCTGTATCGATGACGGTTCCGGAAGGCAACATAAACTTCATGGAATGAAGAGTGTGATAGGCATTCTGCTCGACACCGCAACACATGCCACTGGAGTTATTGGACAGTATTCCGCCCAGCGTGCACGTCGCGATGGAAGCGGGATCGGGGCCGATTTTGGCACCATGCAGAATCAACGCCTGGTTGGCGCGCGCGCCGATGACGCCAGGCTGCACGCGGATTTTGAGGCCGCTGTCCTCCACTCGCAACTCGCGCCAGTGGCGTGCCACGTCCACCAACAATCCGTCCGAGATCGACTGACCCGACAGGCTGGTGCCAGCAGCCCGAAACGTCATCGGCAATTGCGTCTGTTGGCTGAAGGCAAATAATGCACGGATCTCGTCCAGGCTCTGTGCCTGTATCACGGCTTTTGGGATCAGCCGATAGAAGCTGGCATCTGAGGCACAGGCGATCAAGTCGATGGGACGAATGAGAATGCGATCGCCGGCAATGATTCCGGCAAGTGACGACTTGATTTCCTCCGATGAAAGTTGCGCACGAGCGAGGACGGACACAGCCATTTTTCTTCCCTTCGATTGTGGCTAAACCATTGAGTCAAACGCCAAGCGGATGCAGCGGACAGAATTCCTCCGCGGAGTTACGCTTGGCAAGAATTTAGAGCATTCGGTCAAAGCGGGACGCGGAAGTAGGTCACAAGGACTTGTGACAGATGACACATCGGAGCGGGCACCGCTGTGGAAGGACCCGCTAGAACCGCCCGCGGCCGAGCAGGCCTCCTCCGCGAATCGACGGCCGGCTAGTCAAGAAAAACGGGGTGGCACGCGTCTGCGGCCACCCCTTGGTTGGTTATGCAACTATGGTCAGAAGGTAAAGACCGGTCCGAACTCCGTGCGCCAGTCAATCGACGTGCAGTCAGGCAGCCCGGCGATCTTCGTGGTGCAAATGCCTTTGGTGTCCGGAAGAGCGTAGCTGGCGTAGTGGCTCTCTTCAAAGCCGAACTGAACCCAGGGGTTCATCTTGTAGAAGACCGTCACGGCTTTGATCGAGCTCTTGATCGGACCGCCACCGGCCTCAGCGCTGATGCTCTTGGCGTATCTGAAGTCATTGGCATTGGCCGCATCCAGACCGTATTCGAAGTACGCTTGCCAGCCCGCATTGCGTCCCTTCGGGTTGGCGTTGAACCAGCGCGAGATTGGGAAGCCAGCCTGGATAAATCCGCCGTAGCCGCGCACCGCCTTCTGCGGGGCGTACACCGCTTGTCCGGCTCCGTTGGTTCCAAAGACTACGGTGGAAGAGCCATCCACCGAGAGGCCGTTCGCCTTGTTGATCAGCCCCGCAGCCTGGTTGTAGTTGGACAAGAGCTGGCCACCGAAGAAGAATCTCAGGTCAGCTCCCATGTAACCGCTAGCCACGACGGTTGCCCAGCGGGTTGGCAGGGAAATGGCGATTTGGTTGCCGTACCCATTGCTGTTGTTATCGACACCCCTAGGGAAGGCAGCCTTGTAGGTGTCCACCCCTCCTTTGCAAGTAGGACATAGCGGTACTGCTGAAGCCAGCAATGTCGCCTGGCGCCCAGCGTAGAAGCCGCTCCAAAGAATTTGAGCAGGGACAACACCCGGGGCTGGGTCAAGCTGGAACTGCAGCACGACTCTGGATTCAATCTCGGGCTTCCCGTTGTCAGCGCCCTGGCGCTCGCCATACCCCAACTGGTTGCCCGTTCCATCGAGGACGGTGTTGGTGCAGGTCGTAACTGCCTTGAAGGTAGTCTTGTCGACGGTTGTGGTGCAGGCCGAGGTTACGGCGTCGGCCGGCAGGTTGCCTTCGGCCGGCGTCATGATTGCAAACTCCGGCGAGATCTTCCAGTTACGGGAGCCGCCCAGTTTCTGTATGAAGCCGATACGCATCTGCGGAGCGCGTTCGTAAACGTTGCCCCAGTAGGCGCCGTAGAACGTGGTTTCAAACAGGTTCATCAGTGCGCTCGAGCCGAAAATCGTCCAGTCCTGTCCGGCTTCGAAGAAGATGTCCGTGTTCGGCCTCACGTTCCAGTCCATTCTTCCGAACGCCAGACGTAACTGCAGTGCGTTGCTGCGAATGGTGGAGACGTTGCGATTGTCCGCACGGCTGAAGTTGCCCTCGTAATCAGCTTCGATTTGGCCAGTGACGGTCAAATTCTTCGAGACATCCGGCCACTCGAACTTCGAACCCATACGGGTTTGGCGCGCCTTGAGGTGGAATTCGGCGTTGTTAGTTGGACCAGTGTCGGCGTTCAGGAAGCCGGGAGGAGGGAAATCATCTCCACGGGGGGAGCTCGAGTCATAAGCCGCTGTGGCCTTGATGAAGCCGTACGGTGTCATCCTGACCGCACCCAACTTCAGCGCAGGAGCCAGACCCTCCTTAACCGGCGCATCAATCGGAAGTACGCGAACCGGGGCGATAGCAGGAATTACTACTGGACCTGCGGGAGCCTCTTTCGGAGCTGCGGCTTGGCCCGAGCCCGGAGTCGTAAGACTTGCATACTGAGTAGGCCCCGATTCTGTATCTACCAGCGAGTGCAAGGTATCTGCATCCGCGGCGCTCTTCAGCTCTGCCGCCTCCGAGTCATTGACAACACCCTTGGCCTTCAGCAATTGCAGTAACTGTTGCATCCCTGCGGAACCGGATACATTCCCTAGACTGTTGGCTTCCGACCTGGTCAGGATTCCCTTTTTTACCAGGAGATCAACAAGGGTCGGATTAATGACTGTTGCAGCGCCTACATTGGCGCCGCTGTTCGTGGTTGCGGCGCTGGCAGCCGCGTTGGTGGGATCCGCCGTGGTCGTGGCACTCGAGTCAGCAGCAACCAACGCCACTGGCATTAAGAGACACGCGATCGCGAGCAGGCACACTACCGATGACCGGAAAGAATCTCGCATCTTCGCCTCCAAGCAAGTGGGCGCAATTCAATACCAGACGGGAAAGCCTGGCGCAGCGGGATTCCTGATCGGTAAATCCCATCGGTGAATTGGCCTCGGAGGGGAACTGTAAGGGACAGCATAGGGTAGGGTGGCGGACATGGCTCACCCCTGAATGTGATATTGATCACATTGGGTGTGTGAGTAATAATGTATCCTCCGCTTGGTGTCCAACTCTTAAGTGGCAGACTCTGCGCTAGTTAGTGGGAGAAAGAAGTGAAGCAGGAGACGCGATGGAGACCCGGTTGCCACTTTCGTGGGAGAATTTGCCTCACCCCCGGCGGAAGCCGAGGGGTAATGTTGGTTTCATCGTTCTGAAAGTGCGATCGCGGCCGCATGTTCACTTGCTGGAACCAGCTATCGACGGAGGCTTAGAGTCCCAGGTAGGCTCGTCGCACTTCGTCCATGTTGGCGACATCGCGTGAATCTCCTTCGATCTCCACGCGGCCTTCCGCCAGCACATAGGTATGATCGCTCAGCGCCAGGGCAAGGTGCACGTTCTGTTCGACTAGGACAATGGTCAGTCCTTGCTTTCTCAGGCTCTTCAGAGTGAGGAACAACTGTTGCGCAAGCACTGGCGCCAGACCCAGGGAGAGCTCATCGATCATGAGAACCACCGGCTCCTGCATCAACCCGCGGCCCATCGCCAACATCTGCTGTTCGCCGCCGGAGAGGGTGGATGACCTCTGCTTGCGACGCTCCTTCAAGCGCGGAAAAGTATCGTACACGCGCTCCAGGTTGTCCTTCTGCCGCTTGCGTGCGCGTTGCGAATATGCGCCCATCTCCAGGTTCTCTTCCACCGACATATCGGGGAAAAGCTGGCGGCCCTCAGGCACCAAAACCAGGCCGCGCTGGGCTCTTGCGTGCGGCGACAGCTTGGTCACATCTTCTCCGTTCATCAGGACACGGCCGCGCCAGGAAGGCACGCTGCCCATGATGGTGCGCAGTGTGGTTGTCTTGCCAGCGCCATTGGCGCCTATGACGGTGGTCAGCTTAGCAGACTGCACCTGCAGCGATATGCCCCATAACACCTGTACCTCGCCGTATCCAGACTCGAGTTTTTCGATCTGCAGAACGGCATCCATCAGTTCTTCTCCTTGAGTTTTTCTGCAATGTCTGGATCGCCCAGGTAAGCTTCAATCACCTGGGGATCGCGCGCGACATCCTCGGGATGCCCCTCGGCGAGTTTCTGGCCGAAGCTCAACACCACAAGGCGGTCAGAAAGACTCATGATGGCCTGCATGACATGTTCAATCATGAACACCGAGATACCGCTGTCGCGGATGTCCCGCACAATTCCGATCATGTACGCGATTTCGGTGGGATTCAACCCAGCCAGCACTTCGTCCAGCAGAAGCAGCTTGGGCCGTGCCGCCAGGGCGCGGGCGACCTCCAAACGCTTCTTGCCGGCGATGGTCAGGGAACGCGCCGACATCTCAGCGTTCTTTGCAAGCCCGACACGTTCGAGCACCTCCAGTGCCGTTTTACGTGCCGGCTTCAGGGCCAGATATTCGCGACCGAAGCAGGCGCCGACGGTCACGTTTTCCAACACCGTCATGTCCTGGAGCGGCTTCACAATCTGGTGCGTGCGCGCCAGCCCGAGGTGGACCACTTGGTTGGGGGGACGATTGGTGATGTCCTCACCCGCAAACTTTACCGTTCCTTTGTCCGCCTTGTAGACGCCGTTTACCACGTCAAACAGAGTAGTCTTGCCGGCGCCATTGGGGCCTATCAATCCCAGGATCTCGCGGTCCCCGAGGCTGAAGCTCACGTCGGAGACCGCCTGCAGTCCGCCAAACCGTTTGCTGACACCGCTCACTTCCAGCAAGGTAGTCATTCGATCACCTTGCGCGCGCGCGGCACCAGGCGATAGAGCCAGCCGATCAGGCCGCCGGGCGCAAACAGCACCACCAGCAGCAGCAGCCCGCCGGCAATGACCAACTGAAAGTTGGAGAACTTGGGAGAAGTCAGCAGGTAGGAGCGAAGCTTCTCATACAACCCGGCGCCCAATGCGGCACCGACGACCGTACCTTTGCCGCCAAGCATCAGCATCACGATTCCCTCAAGGGAGAGCATGAACTCAAAAGCAATCGAGGGATCGATCATGCCATTCTTGTAGAACATCAGCGTGCCGGCCACAGCCGGAAGGAAAGCAGATACGCTGTAAATGATCGCCTTGAACACGGTGGTGTTTACACCCAGGACCACGGCCGCATCTTCGTCTTCGCGGATCGCAAACAGACCCAGGCCGAATTTCGAGATCTTGATGCCCAGACTCAGGATCATCGACAGAGCCATCACCCCGATCACCAGGAAGTAGGTGATCCAAAGCGCGTGCCGCGCCCCGCCCAGCCTCTCGTACGCGTCGAACGCAACGTACATGCCGGTGGACCTGCCCCACGGGTCGAAGTTGGCGACGAAGGATTGAACGGCCTCCAAAACGCCGATGGTGGCCAGCGCAAAATAAGCGCCCCGCAATCGAAGAATGCCCATCCCTAACGCCAAGGCGAACAGGCTGACCCCGAGGCCGGCGGTCAGCGCCGCCAGCAGCAGGTTCCAATTTCGCACCGTGGCGAGATAGAGTCCGATGTAGCCACCCAGCCCGTAAAACACAATGTGGCCGAAGTTCACATACCCGGTATAGCCGATCATCAGGTTCAGGTTGCTGGCCAGGATGATGGCAATCGCGACCAGGATAAGGTCCTCGCGCAAGGAGACATTGTTGGCACGCAACGGAACGAACGCCATCAGCGCGGCAAAAACCAGGATCAGCCAGAAGACCGGGCGTCGCAGGATCATGCCGTGGCCCTCGTGAAGATGCCCTTCGGAAAGGCAACCAGCACGACCACGAACAGCCCGAACTCAATCAACGGGATCCAACTGACGGCGATGAACGGTGTCACTGCTCCCTCCAACAAGCCCAGCAATACGCCGGCCACGAGGGCTCCCAAGGGCTTGCCGAGTCCAGCCAGGACGGTCACCACGAAGCTCTTCATCTGGTAACCGGCGCCGGAAAGAATGGTAAAGGGAAACAGGGTTGACACCAGAGCGCCCGAAGACGCGGCCAGAGCGATGCCGATCGCGAACGCCAAAGCGAGCACCATGGTCGAGGAGATGCCCATTAACTCCGCCGCTTCCCGGTTATCCGCCACAGCCCGGATGGCCTTGCCGGGCCGGGTGCGATACAGAAACAGCTCCAGCGCCAACCCAATGATGACGGCAGCACCGGCCGCGGCCAGGTGGTTCCCGTCAAAGGTATAGGCGCCCACGGTAATGCCGCGCAGTGTGAAGTTAACGTTGTAGGGGCTGGTGCTCCAAATCGCAGTGCCGATCCCAATGATCATCATGTTCACGGCGAAGGTGGACAGCAGGCTCGACAACTGGGAGCGGCCGATGACCCAGTGCACGGATATCCAATAGATCAACAGACCAAGCAGCAACCCCGCCGCGATGACGGGTAGCAACAGTAAGTAGGCGTTCACCGGGAAGGCGCTGAACAAGATGTACATACCAAACATGCCCAGCGCGATGACTGCGCCGTGGGTGAGGTTGATGACGTCCATCACTCCCCAAATCAGACTCAGGCCCATAGCGGCCAGTCCGTAGACCGAGCCGATAAGCAGGCCATCAATCATGGAAGCGAGAATGCCAGACATTTCTCACCCTTTCGCGCCGCATCGCTTCGCTGGTGTGGCGCGCAAAGTGCGTCAATCAATGTACTGCAAAATTAGTGGATCGGATACACCAGATTGGCGCTCTTGGCAGCCAGCGGCCAGACCACCTGCTTCACCAGTGCCCCTGACTTGTCCTTCTGCCATTGCGCCAGAACCATCGCATGGCCCGCTTGCAAACCGTGCTCATTGGCCACTGTCGAAAACTTGGTGCGGCCATAGAACGTTGTGATGTCGGTAGCATTTAACGCGGCCGCTACTTTCGCCGTGTCAGTGCCACCCGCCTGTTCAATTGCGCGTTGCAGAATCAGGCCGCACGCGTAGCCACCCGCCGATTCATAACTGGGCGGAGAATTGTACTTCGCGGTGTACGCTTTGGCGAAATCGGCACCGCTCGGCCCATATTGCGCCTTGAAGGCGGTCTGGGGCTCCCACTGCGAGGGCACGATCACGCCCACGGCTGCGTCGCCCAGCTCGCCCCACTTCGGGCTGTCCGGCGCCACCAGCAGGGTGACCATCTTCAGCGGGACTTTGTGGCTGTAGACCTGCCGCGCCAGGGTAGAGCCGTCCGCGTAGTGCCCGCCGCCCAGCAGGACCGTAGACTTCGACGCGATCACCTTGTCGATAATCGCGCTGAAGTCGGTGGTGTTAGGAGCGTAAGCTTCGCTGAAAGCCACGTTGAAGCCGAGCTGCTGCGCGTAGGCCTTCGCCGGATTTACCACTGACACCGAGAACGAGGAGTCCTCGTAGACGAACGCCACCGCCGCCTTCGGGTCCTTCGTTTTCAGCATGTCCAGAACACCCTTCAGGTATTCCGCTCCTGGGGTGAACATCTGGAAAAGGTAATGATTGCCCAGCGTGTAGGTCTTGCCTTCGGCCGCGCCGGTCGTGAGCATGATTTTTTCAGATTGCTCGGTTACAACCGCTGCGGTAGCGGTGAGTGGAGAAGAATAGGGGCTGAACAGAAAATCGGCCTTGTCCTGCAGGATCAAGCGCGAGTAAAGCTGCTGCACGCGCTTGCTGTTGGATTCGTCATCGTAGCTGACGAACTGGATCTTGTAGTTCTTGCCGCCCGCCTTGATACCTCCG
Source organism: uncultured Acidobacteriaceae bacterium (assembly GCA_963794545.1). Lineage (GTDB taxonomy): Bacteria > Acidobacteriota > Terriglobia > Terriglobales > Acidobacteriaceae > Bog-257. The sequence continues at coordinate 104,679 of CAWCEH010000002.1, read as the reverse complement.
GCAGCGTTCACTTGATCGCGCCAGAGTTCGAAGCCGTGTAACTGCTCCACCGAGTCCACATTCATGGACCCCGTGTTGGAGACAGTGAAACCAATGGTGAGGGTCTGGGCAAAGCCTGTAGTGACGAAGAGCGCAACAAACAGAAAGATGGAGAGAACGAGTCGTTTCACAGTTCACCTTCATGTACAGCCTTGGGGTGGCTGAAAGCGTAAGGCGGAGGCCAGGCAACCCCCTAGGACACGAGTCACCAGCACATGTGATTGGCCTCACAATAGGGAGAAGCGGCGATTTGCGGGGCAGAAATTTGGGAACCCTCTGCGCCCGATTCAGCAATACCGTGTAGACCCGGCAAGTGGATGAGACGGCTTACGGGGACAGAGCGCAACACAAAACTTAACACTTGTGTTACCAGACTTTACCGTCGAAATCGAGCTTCTGGGGTTTCAATACATGACAGAGAAACTGTCAAGGAGGAGTTGAGAAGATATGAAAACCAAGTTTTGGAGCGTGGCGGTGGCGTTGTTGGCGCTGGTACTGTGTGGCACGGCATTGCTGAGCTACGCACAGGAGGCGGACGCAGCCCCCGCAGCGGGCTGGCACGGCCACGGGCAACACCACATGGCATGGATGGCCAAGGAGCTAAACCTGACCGATGCCCAGAAGCAAGAGGTCAAGACCATGATGCAGTCGCAGCACGCGACCATGCGTCCACTGGTGCAGCAACTTGCGGAAAACCGTAAAGCGCTGCTGGCCGCCACCGCCAACGGCGCTTTCGATCAGGCCAAAGTGACGGCAATTGCCAACCAGCAGGCACAACTGATGGCCCAGGTGATGGTCCAAAAGGAGTCCATGCGCCACCAGATTTACACCCAGGTGTTGACCCCCGATCAGCGCACCACGGCCGACCAGATGCGCGCGAAGCAAATGGCACGCCTTGACCAGCGCCTACAGAAGCTCTCGCAACCAGCAACGGAGGCTCCACAGCAGTAACGTCAAAATGTGTCTGTTCATGACATGAGCAGGGCTATGGCGTTTTCACAATTGGTAGAGTCGGCCTTGCAGTCCGGCCTCCACCGGTACAACCCCGTAGGGAGTCAGGCGTAGCTCTCATCGCGATGAGCGCAACGCCTGACTAGGTTCTCTGGTCGCGGCAAACCCAGCGCTGAACCGCCGCTCCATCCGCCCTGCCGGATAAACAAATCTAGAGCTCCCGCTAAATTACTGTCCGCGAATCAGTGCATCATCGCCGCTCCTGCCTTGCCTAGCTTCGGCTTTCGCAGTAGGAACAGAAATGGAATCATGGCAACGAACATTAAAGCCATGAACAGAAACGTGTCGTTATACGACAGCATTGCCGCCTGCCGCTGCACCATTCCCCAGATTGACTCATAGGCCTGCTGGGTTGCGGTGGCCGCACTCGAACCCTGGCCCATAAAAAGAGCTTTCATGCTTTCGAACATCTGCTGCGCCGCGGCGCTTTGCGGATACACGTGCGCACCCAGAGTATTGATGTGCTTCTGCTGGTTGCGGAACTGCACCGTCTCGACCATGGCGATCCCAATGCTGGCGCCGATGTTTCGCATCAGGTTGAACAGGCTTGTGGCATTGCCCATACGCTCATTCGGAATCCCGCCATTGGTAATGGTAGTGAGCGGCACGAACACAAAGCCCAGCGCCGCACCTTGAATCATGAGCGGCCACCAGAAATTCACCGAAGCCACGTTAAGGCTCAATCGGGAGAGCTCCCACATGGCATAGGCGGAAGCTACCAGGCCAATTCCAAGCAACTTCCGCTGATCGAATTTGCCGGTTAGGCGGCCGACGACCGGCATGATCAGGAACGATGCCAGGCCGCGCGGCAGGTTGGTGACGCCGGCGTGCGTAGCCGTGTAGCCCAGCAGGACCTGCATCAGCAGCGGCAGTAACACCGTGCTGCCGTAGAGCACGAACCCAATCAGCGTCATCAGAAATGTACCGATCGCGAAAGAGCGATACTTGAACACTGTGAGATCCAACACTGGGTGCTCAGCTCTCAGTTCGCGAATGATCAGCGCGGTCAGCCCTCCAACCGCCAGTATGGCGAGCGTGACGATGAAGCGCGATCCGAACCAGTCGTCTTCCTGCCCCTTGTCGAGCATGATCTGAAGGCTTCCGATACCTACCGTCAGCAGCCCGATTCCCCAGTAGTCGATGCCAGTTTTTTGGCGCCGCAGATAAGGCGGATCGAAAATGAACACTTCCGTCAGAATTAGAGCGGCCACACCGATTGGCACATTGATGTAGAAGACCCATCTCCAACTGTAGTTATCGGTAAGCCAGCCTCCCGCCACCGGACCGAGCATGGGCGCCACCACGATACCGAGGGCCCAGAAGGCCATCGCCTGGCCGCGCTTTTCGGGCGGAAACGATTCCAACAGGATGGCTTGGGAGAGCGGTTGCAGACCGCCACCGCACGCGCCTTGAATCACACGACACAAAATCAGGAATGGCAGAGAGGGCGCCAGCCCGCATAGAAACGACGCGGCTGTGAATCCGGTGACCGAGAGCATCAGCAGGCGTTTTCTGCCGAAGCGTCCCGCCAGCCATCCGGTCATGGGAAGAATAATGGCGTTGGCGACCAGGTAAGACGTGAGCGTCCAGGTGGCTTCGTCGTTGCTGGCAGACAAGCTGCCCGCAATATGCGGCAGTGAAACGTTGACCACGGTCGTGTCCAGCACCTCCATGAATGTGCTTGACATGACCGCGATGGCGATCAGCCACGGATTGATATCTCGATGTTCCCTGTTTCCGATCAGCCCCATTCCCGTGTGTCGGTCCCGTTTCCCAAAATGATCAGCAATGTAATAGTTCTGTCATTTCGACCAGAGAGTTGCACGTATCACAGAATCGATATGCGCGATTCCCTACCATGAAGTCATGGTTTCGCCATCAAGCTTTAGTTGGATTACTCCGCACCCCAAAGGGACTCACGCCCGGGTGCTGTTGAGCTCTGTGTTCGGCCCGTATGCGCAGGACGACGAATTCTGCAGCCGTTCCATCAATCCCATGGAGCTGTATCACAATCAGGTCACGCGCGAGCAAGGCAGCTTCTCTCTCCGCATGTTTCACCGCTCCTGGGGGCTGATGATGATCCAGCGGAACATCTCCGCGCCCTGTACACTCCTCGACTTTCCCACCCTCGGAGATTTCCGGCGTGAACTTACCTCTTCCGAGTACGACATTGTCGGGATTTCTGGAATCATTCCGAATTTCGGCAAGGTGCGCGAGATGTGCCGCCAGGTTCGCCTTCTGTCGCCCGACTCCATCATCGTCGTCGGCGGACACGTGGCCGCCATCCCCGGGCTCGATAAGCTAATTGATGCGGATTATATCGTTCGCGGCGAGGGCATCTCCTGGCTGCGTCGTTATCTTGGCGAAGACCACGAAGCGCCGATCGCGCATCCGGAAATTGTCTCCGGCTTTGGCTTCCGGATCCTGGGGATGCGGGTGCCGGACACCACACGCGACACCGCTGCCACCATCATTCCTTCGGTGGGATGCCCGCTGGGATGCAACTTCTGCGCCACCTCTTCCTTCTTCGGCGGCAAAGGCAAGAGCATCCACTTCTACGAATCGGGAGACCAGCTCTTTGAAGTCATGCAACAGATGGAGAGTTCCCTGGGCGTGAGTTCTTTCTTTATGATGGACGAGAACTTCCTGCTGAACCGTCCCCGCGCGATGCAACTTCTAGCGCACATGAAGGAAGCCGACAAGAGCTGGGCGCTCTACGTTTTCTCGTCGGTGAATGCCATCCGCAAGTACACCACCGAGGAACTGGTACAGCTAGGCGTTTCGTGGATTTGGGTGGGACTGGAATCCCCCAACTCCAGCTATGCCAAATTGAAGAATTCCGACACGCGAGCGCTTGCGGCGGAGCTGCGCCAGCACGGCATCAAGATACTCGGTTCAACCATCGTGGGCCTCGAACACCACACGCCCGAAAACATTCGTGAGGAAATCGAATACGCGGTCTCGCACGGCACTGACTTCCACCAGTTCATGCTGTACACACCTGTGCCGGGCACTCCGCTGTTCGCCCAGATGCAGCAAGAGGGGCGCATGCTCGAACGACGTGGACCTCGCTGACATTCACGGCCAATACAAGTTCAACTACAGGCACGCCGCTATCTCGCGCGACGAGTCGAAGGTCTTTCTCGATTGGGCTTTTCGCCGTGACTTCGAGCGCAATGGCCCCAGCTTGTTTCGCATTTGCGAAACCATTTTCCAGGGATGGAAGCGTTATCACAATGATCCCGACCTGCGAGTGCGGCGTCGCTTCGCTCAAGAAGCCATGAAGTTGCGCACCACCTACAATGCGGCGCTGTGGGCGATGGAGAAACGGCTTAGAACGACCAATCCCTCCGTGTCGAAACGGATTCGTGAACTGCGGCGAGAAATCGAAGGTGCCTTCGGAGCGTTCACCCGGATGGTACGCATCGTGGTAGGGCCGGTATTGTTTTGGACTTCGAAACGCGAAGACAAGCGCCTGGCCAACGGCGTCACCTACGAGCCGCGAACATTTGTGGAGCGCCGCAACTGGATAGCGAAGGGCAAAGAATCGCATACCTTGGACGTCGTGACCATGCGCCCAAGCGATACCGAGCAGCCGTTGACAAACATCGCTGCAGCACGCGTCGCGGCCAACAGCTTCAGCCAAGTGACCGGCGATTAGACCATCTCCAAGGTGGTTCAACGTGATAGTGCAGACCTTCAGAGACTTAATCGCGGTTTGCCAAAAAAGAAACGAACCTCACAGACACCAGCCCCGAACGGGGCGAAAGAGATCCCGTACGTAAGCAACAAACTTGCCTCTCTCACGCCTGGACCGAAATCAATTCTCCTTTGCGGCTGGTTTTTGCATAAGCGTTCTACCGGAACCAACATGAAACGAGGTCACACACACTCTGGCCCGCTCTATCCGAGCTACAACCCTACTTTCCAGGATTGGCTATTTCAAAGTCCGCCATAGACTTCACTGCATCGTAGGGAACATTCGAACTGAAGCCCACGATCTTGCGTCCGTCGATGAAGAATGTCGGCGTGCTGGTAATACCGAGTTTCTCTCCCAAGGCTTGCGCATCCGACACCCGCTTCGCCGTCTCCGGCTTGACGACACAAGACGCAATGGCATCCGGATCACCTCCGGCATCCTTCACGTAACCCTTCAGCACCTGATCGACGTTTTGCTCGTTCACCTCCGCCTGGTGATCGTAAACCGTAGCGATAAACTTCCACGCGGCGTCGTTATTCGCCCGCCCTAGGCAATCGAGGTACTTTGCGCCAGTGAGCGCCCATTTGTGAATCTGCGTCAGCGGAAAGTTCTCGAACACCAGTCGGGCCTTGGGCTCCTCTTCCATCAGCTTGGTAATGTTCGGCTGTGCGGCCTTGCACGCCGGACACTCCAGATCGCCGAACTCTACGATGGTGATGACCGCGTCCTTTGGTCCTTCTGAGGGGCCACTCACGCCCTTGAGTTGCTCACGTGTCTCGGCAAACGGATCGGCGCCGAAGGGCACGGGTTCGCCTGTAAAGGCATACTTCTGATCGGCGGTCACGTAGAGTCGCGTCGCCTGCTGACCCTTCGGGGTGTTGAAGATAACGGTCGCTTCAGAAAGACCTGCCGCCTCCGACGGTTTGATGTCTGCCACTTTCCAGGTGAGGTCCTGGTTCCAGCCGAACATCCGCTTGAGAAATTCATTGAATGTCGCTTCGCTGGGAAGCGATCCTTGGGCGCTGGTGGATGCGCCGGAAACGGCCTTTGCGGGAGCACCAGAGCTGGCTGGGGGCGTTTGCTGTGCGTTGGAGTAGAGACTGGCGAGGGCCAGACTAGTGGTCATCAATACGACAGTGCAACGGTTCATGGTGCCTTTCTCGAAGTGAGTGTGAAATGACGTGCGGTGCGGTTACATCTCCGGCTTGGCGGCGATGGGATAGCGGCGTCCAAAGCCGAATGCTTTCTCTGAAATCTTCAATCCTGGAGCTGCTTGCTGACGCTTATATTCGCTCTGGTCCACCATGCGAACTACCTTTCGAACCAACTCTGGATCGTAGCGGTGGCGCGCTGCAATTACATCCGGAGACCGGTTGTCTTCGACGTAATCTTCCAGGATTGTATCGAGGACTTCGTATGGGGGAAGCGAGTCGCTGTCCTTCTGGTCAGGTCGTAATTCTGCGGAAGGAGCTTTTTCTATGGTGGCCACGGGAATCACAGGCGAACGCGAATTCACGTATCGCGCCAGCCGGTAGACCAACGTTTTAGGTACGTCGGAAATGACTGCCAGCCCGCCGCACATGTCGCCGTAGAGGGTGCAGTATCCCACCCCAATCTCCGACTTATTGCCGGTGGTCAGCAGTAGCGCGCCGAACTTGTTAGAGATGGCCATCAGCAATGAGCCTCGAATACGCGCCTGAATATTTTCTTCGGTCACGTCCTGCTCGCGGCCGCCGAACACGGGTTTCAACGCTCGCAAGTACGAATCGAATATCCCGCTAATCGGTACCAGGTCAAACGAAATCCCGAGGTTCCGAGCCAGGGTGACAGAATCCTCAACGCTGCCGGCGGAGGAATACGGCCCCGGCATGCCGACCCCAATCACGTTCTCGCGGCCTAGAGCATCCACTGCAATGCACGCGGTGATCGCTGAATCGATACCGCCGCTCAGCCCCAGCACGACCTGCCGGAAGCCACATTTGCGCACATAATCCCGGGTACCCAACACCAGCGCTGAATAAGCACTCGACTCCAGTCCTTCTTCGCCTGGGCGCAGATCACCGGCAAGCGATTCGCTGTCAAAACAGATGAGGTCCTCTTCGAACGACTTCGCTTGCGCGATCGCACGTCCATCGGGTCCTAGCGCGAAGCTCGATCCGTCAAACACCAGGCTGTCATTGCCACCTACCTGGTTTACCACAGCAACAGGAATGCGGTAGTGCTTGGCGATGGTGGCCAGCATGTCACGTCGCAGTTCGCGTTTGTGAAGATAAAACGGAGAGGCGGAGATGTTCAGCAGGATTTGTCCACCCGCTCCGATCAAGTCTTCCACGGGATCGACCCCGTAAAGCTGCCGGTCCCAGAAATTCTTGTCGTTCCACGCGTCCTCGCAAATGGTGAGCGCGAGTTGCTTGCTGTCAAATGCCAGCAACTGCTGCCGCTCAGCAGGTGCGAAGTTGCGCATCTCGTCGAAGACGTCGTAGCTGGGCAACAGGCGTTTGGATTGGATGGCCGCAATCTTTCCATTACGCAGCAGGGCGGCCGAGTTCAAGACGGACTTGCCGGTAGCGGAGTTGGCGGGAGTGACCAGACCGCAGATCACGGCGATGCCCTTCGTCTCTGTGGCGATCGATTCTGCGGCTTGGCGGTTGCGTTCCACGAACCATGAGCGCTCCACTAGGTCGCGCGGCGGATAACCGCAAACACTCAGCTCGGGAAAGAGAATCAGGTCGACGCCGGCGCTTCTGGCGCGACGCGCATACTCGATGATCTTTGCAGAATTGCCCGGAAAATCGCCGACAGTGGTGTTGATTTGGCCGAGTGCAATCCTCACCTTAATAGTGTAAAGGGACGCGGGGAGGGGTGCCAAATAGACTGCACATCAAAGAGTCGCGACCCAATGGGGCGGCACTCCGGGATCGGTTCCAGGCGGCGCATCAGGTCCGGTCGTGCCAGGCGCAGGGTACGGCGTGGAAGGCCGCGTCGCACCGCCCTGCGGATACTCCTCCTGCTCACCCGGGCGGCGCAAGGTGGGTGCGTTCGCTGGTTTTTCCGGCTTCTTCTGGGCAACTTCCGTGTCCGCTGCCTTCAGGTCCACTTCCTTTTCGGTGCGAACAATTTTCGCGCCGTCCACCGTCATAATTTCTAATCGCGCAACCACCGCACCTTGGAAGCGCACGAAATCGACTTCCTCTGGTGGATTGCCGTAAATCCATTCTTCATAGTCCTGGCCCTTGTCGTCCTTGTCGCGGATCTTCTTGGGAGGGCGACCCTTGGCGTAGATCACCATATCGCGGTCCATGCCCACCAGCACCTTGTGATTCTTGATGGCCTCCTGCACCTTGGGCGGCAAGGTTTTTTCATACGCCTCAGCCTGATTGAGTGCCTTGAAATCGAAAACCGGCGATAGCATATCGCGAATCTGATCGCCGGTGAGTTCGGGTACGTATTTATCGAACTCTAGCGTGACCTGCGAGCCCTTTGCCTCCAGGCTCTTGGGGGCCCCGCCCACCGTGCTCATTCCACCTCCCGTGCCTACCTGAACGTGCTGATACCACTTTCCCTTCTTTTTCGGTCCGCCATTAATCTCCAAGACGATTGAGTTTTCTTTGACAATGACGTTGGAAATGACGACCCGGTCGCCCGGCCGGGCCGCAGCTCCGTTTTCCGAGACCAATTGGACAATTCGAGCGTCGCTTGGAGTCACCACTCCACTTTTGATCTGCAATCCCTTTTCACCGATGGGAAACAAGCGGCGCGCAAAAACGCGTTCAGCCGTCAGATCGCGTATCACCAGCATTTTCGTCTGCGGCGTCATTTTTTCCGACGGTAGTTTGGCCGGCGCTTTGGTGTTATCGGCAAATGCAGACATCCCCAGCAGCAGAACTGCCGTAGCGAATAGCGGGAAACAATGACGGCTCATGAAAACACCCAGATTGCTTCAAATTATATGCTCATCCCCAAGGGTTGGGATGCACATCAGGGTTGGGTGGCGGAGAAGCTGTCGTGGTATGCCATCTCCGGTGTCGGCCCCAATCGCACCAATGGTAGCTTCCAGACTATGACAACTCCAATCAGGATGACGGCTACGGCCGTGGCACTGCCCTCCAGTCCGTAGCTGCCGCCGGTTATCCAATTCGGCCCGCTCGCCGTGGTCCGCACTACAACGTTGAAAAGCCGAAGACCGCTCACCGGCAGGCCAAAGAGAAGTCCGAGAGAGAAATTCCAGCCGAAGTGAATACCCCATGGGACCCACAAAGCTCGCGTTCGCAGGTAGGAAATGGAGAGTAGCACACCGATTAGGATCGTGTTGATCAGTCCCCAAAGGCTGGCGCCAGGATTCGCCAGGTGCACGGCTCCAAACATTACCGAGAAGATTGTAATCGCGCCGATGGCTCCGATACCCTGTTCCAGGTGTTGAAAAGGATAGCCGCGAAACATCAGCTCCTCCGCCAATGCCCCTAGCAGCAGAACGAGCACCACAGCCCCTATCCTAGGCAAGGTGTGCAGGCTAAAGTGGAATCGTATGCTGGTATGCCCCCAAATCGCGATCGGAACAATCGCTAAGATCGTCAGCACGAATCCGAGGACGCAGCCTAATCCGAATTGCTTGAGCCAGCCCGGTACACAAGGCAACCCCATGGCTGCGATACGATGAGTTTCAATGTGGTCCGCAACGGACAACAGCCAGACGAACAGCACGACGAGCAGCAAGGCTAACAGAGGACGGAAGATCACCTCGAAGAGCAGGACGCGGTCGCCGACTATCGCTGTGGCGACGTATCCTGCCACAAGAAACGCCAGCACCGAAAACAAAGCCGATACCACGAACGCCCACATCGGATGAAGGCGCCCCGCGCTGGTGGTGAACATAAATTAGGCCTTGGCCGTCTCCGGTTCCGGCGCCGAATGAAACGCCAATCCCTGTCGCGCTACAGAGAAGTGCAGCGGTTGGCCGCCATTCTCGCGAATCGCGTCCTCGACTCGCTGGCGTGTACCTTTTTCGACGAAGATGATCACGCAACCACCGCCTCCAGCTCCGCAAACTTTGGCAGCTCGCGCGCCCTGTTGCATGGCCTCGGCGATCAGCTTGTCGATTAGCGGAGTGGTGATGCCCGGAATGTTGGTCCGCCGCAGCTTCCACTCCTCACGTATCAGCCTCTCAACGGCGTCCCATTGTGCTTTGACCAAGGCGCGATGCATGGCTTGGGCAATCCGTGAGATTTCCTCGAAGTTACGGACTACCTGCTTGTTGCCGTCGATGTGCTGCTTGAATACCTCCCAGTTGTTGATGCCCGACTGCCTTGGTGCCCCCGTGTAGAGGAGAACGAACCGCTGATCGATCTCGTCGAGCGAAACCGCAACGGGCTCCCAACGGATCCCGTCAGGCTCAAGATGCACTGCGCTCACCCCGCCGTACATCGCCGGATAATAATCCTGGCAGCCGGTGGGTACGCGAATCAGTTGCGCCTCGATGTTCTGCGCAATGACGCGAATCTGCTCGATGTCAATCGCGCGCCCCACAAATCGCGCCAGTGCCGCCGCGGTAGCGATCATGAGCGCCGAGGATCCGGAGATGCCCGCGCCGGCGGGCGATTCCGAATTTGTCTCCAGCGTGAACCCGGCAGCCGGCTTGAAGAAGCGGACCAGGTGGGCCGCCAGCGGATGTCTGTAGCTCTTCGCCTTCAATAACTCGTCGAGACTGACGAAGCGCTCGTGCCGGCCTGTGTCCTGCGATCGCAGAACTATCTCCCGTCCGCTTCGCGGAGTGATTTTACAACTCGTCAGGATGTTGACCGCAACGTTCACACTGACTGCACCAGGATGGAAAAGGTACAGCGGCCAGATGTCGAGTGTCCCGCCAGCCAGATCGGCGCGGCATGGCGCCGTGGTAACGATCTCGTCACTGTTCACCGTAAGTTGGAACATGGTGTGCCTACTAAAGCGACTACGAAGAAAACCGACTTGAAGGGGGCGCGGCTTCAGCCGCGCCGTCGTATGCCCTTCAGTTCTGTCATCCCGAGCGGGCTTCAGCCCGCCAGCGGCAAACGAAAGCCGTGCCCTTTCAAGACAGAGCGTCTCATAAATATTCCCTGCCTACGGCAATCACCTCGCTCACCACTTGTTCGATGTCATCCGGCGTGGTGCGATGATTGACGATACAGGCTCGTAACGCGAAGCGGCCCTGAATTGTGGCGTTGGACAAGAATATCTTTCCTTGGCGATTCACACCCTGCAATATTTTTTGGTTCACCGCGTCGCTATCGAAATCAGCATCATCCCGCGATCGATAGCGGAAGCAGACGGCGCTGAGCGGAACGGGAGCCAGCAGTTCGAGCTTGGGGTGCCCCGCAACGAGCCCGGCCAACAGCTGCGCGTGCGCCAAATCGTTGCGGATCGCCTGCGCGAAAGTTTGCCAGCCCGTGATAGCGCAACGATAGCCACACCTTCAACGCGCGAAAGCGTCGCGATAGCTCGATGGTTTCCTCGAAGAACACGAAGCCTTCGACGGGATCGTCAACCAGCGACTTGGCGTAGTCTCCGGTGTGCGAGAATGCGCGACGCGCGGCCGCGGCATCGCGATAGAGCAAGCATCCACAATCGAGCGGCTGATACAGCCATTTGTGCGGGTCGAGCGACAGCGAATTGGCCTGGTTCAGTCCGGCGAACTTCGCTGGTTCGGCGATGGCGGCCAGAGCGCCGTAGGCTCCGTCCACATGGAACCAGGCGCCAGACTCACGTGCGATTTCCGCCAACTCGCGCAGCGGGTCGATACTACCCGTAGAAACGGTTCCCGCAGAACCGACAATCGCGATGGGCGTGAATCCGGCACGGATGTCGCGTTCCATACTCGCGCGCAGAAGATCGACGCGAATCCGAAAGTTATCGTCGCACGGAATGAGCCGCAGATGCTCCCGTCCGATGCCCAGTAAAGCGATGGCTTTGGGAATCGACATGTGGACCTGCTCGGAGGCATACACGGCTCCCGGCCGTGCACCGTGCTCGTTGGCCGGCAGGCGCGCCTCGCGGGCCATGGCAAGGCCCATCAGATTTGCTGACGAACCGCCGCCGCTCAAACTTCCAGTGAACCCGGTGCACCCAATCGCTTCCGCCAGCCAGCCCACGACGACGCGCTCGATGGTCAATGCCGAGGGCGACGACCGCCACGCTGTCACGTTCTGGTTCAACACGCTGGCCAGCATATCTGCCGCGCCGCTGATGGGCTCTCCGGACCCAAGCACATAACCAAAGAAGCGGGGGCCGGTAACCCGTACCGACTCGATTACCGGGGCGAGCTCTTCGAGCGCTTGCTGGCCCATCCCCTTCTCCGGCAATGGCTTAGCGAATAAAGCTTCAGTCTCACTTCCAGTTATCTTGGGGAAGGTGGCGCGCTCGCCGACGGATGCTACGTATTCCAACGCGAGCTGCGTAATGCGCTCGAAGACTGCTTTGTAATCAGCGTCCGAAAGTACCAGCGGATTCATGAGCGATGTGTCAGTAGTGATTCAGGCCGATTTGACGGGACAGCCATTGTAGCGCGAGACGAGAGACTGCAGGTCACAGATCGTGATAGGTGATCAACTCAATCCCACGCCGCTGCAGAACCTCTTTCGCTTCCAGCGAGGTCAGCAGGCCGAGTTCCTGCACGCGTGACTCCCGCAACCGCGTGCGGACTTGGTCGAGGTCAACGTCGTTGTACCCCGGGTGGCAGACGAACTCCCATGTGCCCTTCTGGGATACTGTCCACGATTGCCGTGAAAACTTTCAAGTCGAGAAATCCCGTCACCAGCACGGCGAGCGATCCGTCGGTTGTGCGGAGACCGCAGGCCTCGACCTCACGGCGAAACTTATTTGCAAAGTTGCGCAGCACGTTCAGTTCGGCGAAACGTCGCCACAATTTGTGCTGTCGCAGGAGATCTCCCATAGGCAACGGCCACACCTTGCCAAAGGGATTCCTGACGGCGGGAACGCCACACTCCCGCGCCGCTCGCAACAGGGGTCTCAGCACGGCAGGAAACATGTGAGCGTGCTTATGGGTGTCGAAATGAGACGGCCGCACTCCCGCAGATTGCAGGCGCTCCGATCTGAGCGCTTGCCTCAGCTTCGATCTCGGCAGGATTGAGCTTGTTACGGAAAGACGCTAGGACAAAGTCATTTAACTTGACGCGAAATTGGTGGCTACCGTTCTGTGGGCCCGGCTTGCAACAGGCTGGCGACTCGATCCGCCGGCAACAGCGGTTCACCATCGAGGAGTACTACGTGGCAGCCCACGCTGAAACGCGCCTTGCGTGCCGCCAGGGATCGCGCGAGGCTGGCTGCTTCTTCGAAAGCCGAGGCGTTCGCCATCAGCGTGGCCGAGGTCACAATCCCGCGCTCTTGCGCCTCGACGATCGCGCGGTTCACGCCCTCGGTTAAACCGAAATCGTCCGCGTTAACGATGAGCCTGCGCACGGCATCAAGTGTAGCAGCGCAAATCGGACAGGCGTCGCTCAAAACGGGGGCCTTCCTACAGCTCTAATACCAGGTGTAGCCCAGCATGAATTGCAGCGACGCGTTGATACCGGGATTGTGATTGCCCAGCGAAGCATTGGATAGGTGATAGGCCTTGAGTGCCAGGTCCCACGAGGTTCGGTCCTTGCGGAATATCTGCACGCCGATTTCAGGCCCGCTGGTGAAATTAACTTGCGAGGTGTCGCCCGGCGGCAGATTGTGCGTGCTGAAGAGCACGCCTCCCACGGCGGCGAAATAGGGCGCAACCTTGCAGGGGCTGGTGAAGTTCCACTTGGCGATAAACGGATCGATCCCCCCAGCGTATTGCGCGCCGTTGATCCAGTATTCGTCCAACGGAATGATGTCGCCCGCCATCTCGAAGGTGCCGCGGAGAAAACCACTGCCATGTTCATTGGTCAACACGCGGCCGAGGCGGAAGCCGACCAGAAATGACTGCCCGCTGGGTGAACTGGCGACGGAGGTGCCGCCGCCAACAAATAATCCCTTGTTCCACCCAGGATGACGCAGTGCGTCAACCGGGCTATCGGTGGGAAGTTGTGCCAGCAAGGGCGCACTGGCGAGGAAGAAGAACAGGGCAAGGCGAATGGCTTTGTTCATGGGTTCTTAAGGGTAATGGCAAAAGTTATCAGGTTTCGCTTCCACCACGCAAACCGGGCTTGTCAGATGGCAAAGGCTCGCTTATCGCCTTTAACAGGCGGAAATACCGTCGCGCCTTGTGCACGTCCTTGGCGATTTGCTCGCGCAGCGCTTCCACCGACGGAAACTTGATCTCTGGCCGCAGTCGGTGCAAGAAAACCAGTTCCAACTCCGTCTCTGGCAGCAACTCAATGGGATGAAAATTCAGCAGGTGGCTTTCGATGGCGAATGAGTCGGCCCCGAAGGTTGGGCGATTCCCCACGTTGGTCACCGCCTCGAAGCATTCGCCGCCGACGCGGAGCCACGTGATGTACACCCCGATTGCCGGAACCAATTCGTCGTAGCGAGCCAGGTTCACCGTCGGCACCGTATATTTATGCCCGTAGCCGCGTCCGCGTCCCGGGTTCGAGAAGATGCTGAAGGGGCGGCCGAGCAACGCTCGCGCCTTCGCCATTCTTCCTTCCGCTATCAGTTTACGAATCTCCGTACTGGAAACGTGATGGCCACGCAACAACTGTTCGGGATAGATAGTGGCATCGAAACCAAACTCTCTGCCAAGATCGGCCAGCGTGTTCACGTTGCCTTGCGCCTTGTGGCCGAAGTGGAAGTTGTAACCTTCGTGTACCTCACGCGCATGTAGGGTATCGACCAGCACGGTCTTAGCGAAGTCATGCGCCGGCATCAACGAGAGATCACGGGTGAAAGGCAACACTAGCACCGCATCCACGCGAGTTTGTTGCAGCAGGCGCAGCTTGATAGGCAAAGGTGTCAGCAGCTTGGGGGCAACATCGGGGCGCAGAATGCGATAGGGATGCGGCTCGAAGGTCACCACCACCGCCTTCCCACTCAGCGAGTGGGCACGGTTTGCCATGCGACGCACCACCTCCTGATGGGCGCGGTGAACGCCGTCGAAGTTCCCCACGCTAACGACGGTGGGACCAAGCTCGGACGGCACTTCTTCAAGGCTGCGGAATACTTGCATTTGGGGCTTGTGTCCTACAGGTCGAACTCAAGTTTCAGGCCATCGTGCGCCAAGCGCACGTTGTCGGGCAGAGCCGCATTCGTCTCCTCGTGCGGCAGGTCGTGGGAAATGTGAGTGAAGTATGCGCGCTTCGGCTTCAGCCGCTCCACCAGTTTCAGAGAGTTCTCCACCGTCGAATGCGTGGGATGGGGATGGTGCCGCAGCGCATCAAGAAACAAGATTTCAAGCCCCTCCAATTGTTCCAGCGACGGTTCCGGGATGCTGCTGAAGTCAGTGAGATAAGCGGCCGAGCCGAACCGATACGCTTCGATCGGAGCGTCTCCGTGCAACACCTCCAGTGGCGTGAAGATTGCACCGAAGAGGTCCACTGGCCCATTGAGCCCTCGCAACTCTACCTGGGCCAGACTGCCATACTTGTAATCCGCTTCGAAGATGTAGCGGAAAACGGAACGGAGCGTCTGCGTCGTGGCATCGCTGGCATAAAGAGGAATTTTTCCACCCCCGGTCACGCGGGGGAAGCTGAGCGGCCGCACATCGTCGAGTCCGAGAATGTGATCGGCGTGGCCGTGGGTATAAAGCACCGCGTCAATTTTGCGAATGCCTTCGCGGATGGCCTGCTCCCGGAAGTCGGGCGTAGTGTCGATGAGAACGGTGTGCCCATCCCACTGCACCATGATCGACGGTCGCGTGCGCCGATCGTGCGGATCTTCCGACATGCACACGGGGCAGTCGCAGCCGATGGTGGGCACGCCCATCGAGGTTCCGCTGCCCAGAACCGTGAGCACTGCTTTCATTAGATCTTGCCGTCAACGGCAGGTCCACCTTGCGGCGGATGGGCGAGCAGGTTGGTAACCTCGAGGTAGGCCATGCGCAATTCGTAAAGGCAGTTCTGGAGCATGCTCTGCTCCGCCGGCGTCAAGTTCCCCTTGGTCTTGTCTTGCAGGATGGCCAGCGTGTCGATGGTTTGCCGGGCGCCCAACAGATCAACCTCTGGCTTCGCGCCTTGTGGCGCAGCCAAACCAAGCTGCATGAGCGAGCTCATATAAAGCGAGGCAATGAACTTTTCGAAAGTGATCTCGAAGTCTTGCGCACGGTGTGGCTGTCCCTGCTTGCGCATCTCCTTCTCGATGCGATCGTCGATCTCGCGTGTCGATTCCCGGTAAGCCGCAGCAGAGTCGTGCTGCTCCTGTGAGCTGGGTCCTTCGGGAACTGCTTCATCGGTCAAAATGGACGAAGTTTGCACGGCACTCGGTGGCGCAGGTTGTTGTTGCGCCGCGCGTTCCGCGTTGACCTGGCGTTGCGCTTCCGTCCTCTCGCGCTCCCGTTCGGCGCGGCGTTCTTCGTCTTCCACCACGTCCTGGCGTAACTCGCCATCGGTACTGAACAAGCGGCGATCGGTTACTACGAAATCAGGTTTTTTCTCTTTGTCGGCCATAGATATCTATTCACTCGCTAAATGGAAGGGTCTGGATTGTGGCGCTCTGCTCGCCGATCTGCACCGTGGTGCCGGGAGGGCCCGCTTCGCGTCGAACGTAGCCAAGCGCTAGGGTCCGCTCGCCGCTCCGAAATGGAATTCGTGCCGCGCTGGTTGTCTCTCCCACATCCTTGTCGTTGGCGCGAACCTTGGTTCCCGGCGCCGGCGGCTCGCCCTGGACCTCGAAGCCCGCGAACATCCGATGCACGTTGCCGCGTGAGCGAATTCGCTCCACGATCTCCTGCCCGATGTAACACCCTTTGGCGAAATTCAACGCGTGCTGCTGACCGGTCTCCTGCGGCAAGTCGCGTTCCCTAAGATCAACTCCGAAGCGCGGAACCCCTCTGACGATGCGATAGAGTTCGAGGGCATCACTGCCGATGGGCGTAGCGCCTGTCGAGAGCAAGCCGTCCCAGATTACATCTAGATTCTCTGATGCAAACCAGATCTCGAATCCATCCATTTGCGGCAGCGCACTTCGAGCGATGGAAGTCCCAACGTCGCGCCACACGGTGTCGATCACCTGACCGGGCTCCAGTTCCGACACGTCCATACCAGCAGCCGTCAAAATCTGACGCGCCTTGGGGCCTGCCAAGTCAATCGCGGCAAGTTTATCGCTGATGTCGGCAACCTCGACATCGTCCATGATGATGTAGCGATCAAAGATATCGGCTATCGTGGGTGCCTGCTCGCGGTCGGTGGTAACCAGCAGGTAGTCTCCACGATTGTAGGCGACCAAGTCTCCCTGGATGCGCCCCTGGGCGCTCAGGACGAAGCTGTAAACCCCGTGCCCCGGCGCAAGGTCGCGGACATTGTTCGTGACCATGCCATTCAGCCAACGCACGCGGTCCTCGCCGGCCAACACCAGCTTAGCCTGCCAACTCATGTCCAGCAGGGCGCAACCCTCCAGCAGCGTGCGAAATTCCTTCACGGAGGCGCCGAAGTTCGCCGGGGTCTCCGCGCCGCGATACACGCCAAGGTGCGCACCGCTGCCCGCAAGCTTCTCTTGAAAGGTAGTAACACTCATACCGAACCTTTGATTATAGCGAAGGTGAAAAGGAAGCGTCGCAGCACGCGACGCCATCCATTCGCCTCTCTCGCAACCTAAGTACTCGTGCGCGCGTCTCTACACTGTATTTCAGCCCGCTTCGCGTTGATGTGGTGACCTCGTGTCGCTGTTGTTCGGGGCTAACATTGGTGCGGGACGCTGCTGGGGAGCGAGGATCGGTATGGCGGTTTTGGTTGTGCTGTTTGGATCGCTGCTGCTCTATCGTGGATTGGGTGCAATGGGCGTAGGAGCATTGCAGACATGGTTAACGTGCGCCCGCTTTGGACTAGCAACGATGTTCTTCTTCACCGCGATGGCACACTTTGCATCGCCGAGGAAGGACCTGATTGCCATGGTCCTTCCGGGATTTCCTCGACCCGATCTGCTGGTGACGCTGACCGGACTTCTGGAGATCGGCGGTGCAATTGGGCTTTTGCTCGTTCCCACCCGGCAATGGGCAGCATGGGGACTGATCCTGCTTCTCCTGGCTATGTTCCCAGCGAATGTGAGCGCCGCACGTCGAGGTGTTACGTTGAGGGGAAATCCGGCTACTCCGTTGTGGATTCGTATTCCCATGCAAGTCCTATTCATCCTCTGGACGTGGTGGGTTCGTTAAGATCCTAGGCTGTTCTGCTATCTTTTTTCTGTGACTATAAGTAAACGCATCGCCGTTGTTCCCGGAGACGGCATCGGCAAAGAAGTTATTCCCAACGCTCTCGAAGTAGTTCGCGCCAGCGGTGCGACCGTCGAGTTCACCACCTTCGACTGGGGCGCCGACCGCTACCTGGTCGACGGCACCACCGTTCCGCCAGACGGCTTTCAGATGCTAGCGCTTGACTTCGACGCGATCTTTGTCGGTGCGCTGGGCGATCCGCGCGTGCCCAGTAACATCCACGCCAAGGAAATTCTGCTGGGCATGCGCTTCAAGATGGACCTGTACGCCAACGTGCGTCCCGTGCGCCTGCTCGATGCCTCGCTTTGCCCTCTGAAGAACGTCTCGCCTGACGACGTCAACTTTACCGTCATTCGCGAAAACACCGAAGGCGTCTATATGGACATGGGCGGCAACTTCAAGCTCGATACGCCCGATGAGGTCGCCACGCAAGAGGACATCAACACGCGTAAAGGGGTGGAGCGCATCATTCGCTTCGCCTTCGACTACGCGCGCGCCAACGGCCGCAAGAAAGTCATGATGTCCGACAAGTCGAACGTGATGACCTACGCCGGTGGCCTATGGCAGCGCGTCTTCAAAGAAGTGGCAAAAGAGCATTCCGACATCCAGACCCAGCACATGTACGTGGACGCGCTTTGCCTGCAAATGGTACGCGAGCCGCGCTCGCTCGACGTCATCGTCACCAACAACATGTTCGGCGACATCGTCACCGACCTCGCCGCAGCGCTGCAAGGTGGACTCGGCATGGCGGCCAGCGGCAACATCCATCCCGGCCGCACCTCGATGTTCGAGCCCGTGCATGGCTCGGCCCCTCCGATCGCGGGAAAGAACATCGCCAACCCCATGGGCTCGATTCTGACGGCAGCAATGATGCTGGCACACCTCAGCATGAACGCCGAAGCGCAGAAGATCGAAAACGCGGTACTCGACGCAGTTCGCGAGCAGAAGACGACGGTGGATGTTGGAGGCTCGCTCGGCACGCGTGAGTGCGCGCAATGGATCGCGGAGCGGGTGGCGAAGTAGTTGCGGTTGTTATACTGCCCTATTCATGCTCAAGGACACGCTTGAACAAGGTCGAATCGTTGCCGACGAAGCGCTGGAGCGCCTGCTGCCACCGGCTTCTCAGTATCCCGCATCCATTCACCAGGCAATGCGGCACAGTGTCTTTGCCGGAGGCAAGCGCCTGCGCCCGATCCTGTGCATGGAAGCCGCACAGATGATCGACGGCTGCGTTTCCCGAAGGCGTTGAGGAGTTAGGAGCGGCGCTGGAAATGCTTCACACCTACTCGCTGATCCACGACGACCTTCCCGCGCTCGACAATGACGATCTTCGCCGCGGGCGGCCTACGTGCCACAAAGCATTCGGCGAAGCTACTGCCATTCTTGCCGGCGACGCCCTGCAAACCTATGCCTATGAAGTGCTCGCTAAGTTGCGGTGTCCGGCGGAGGCGCGTGTCGCCATCATCGCCGAGATTGCGCACGCCACCGGAACCATCGAGCGGCATGATCGGCGGCCAGGTCATGGACCTCGAAGCCGAGCACGTTCATCCAGACGCGAAGACCCTGGAGTACATTCATCGCTCCAAAACCGGCGCTCTTCTGACCGCGAGTGTCGTCACGGGCGGCATGTACGCAGGAGCGGATGCGTCGCAGCTCCAGAGTCTGCGCGACTTCGGCCAGAACATCGGCCTGGCCTTTCAGATCGTGGACGATGTTCTTGACGTGACCCAGACCTCAGAGCAGTTAGGCAAGACCGCAGGCAAGGACACTGCCACCGAGAAGGCTACGTACCCAGCATCTGTTCGGCATTGACGCCTCCCTGAAGAAAGCTGATACGCTTGTCGCCGCCGCGTCTGCTGCCCTGGATGTATTTGGCAACCGCGCCGCCACTCTAAGAGAGATCGCGCACTTCCTGGTGGAGAGGAAGAAATGACCGCGACCGCGGAGAACCTCTCACGGTTCCGGCAGACCTGCCGTCACGCAGGGGCGGATGCAACGTCGGTATGTGAGAAATCGTCGCCTTTGTAAAGTAACGTTTCGCCCATGGCTCTTGCCAGGGCGTATGCAAAGCAGTTGCCGAAATTCAGTCTGGCCGGGTGTCCGCTGCCTTTGCCGAAATCCCGGTACGCTTCGCGTGCAATCCTCGCCTGTACTTGCGTGACCGATTCAATTGTCACTGCCTCCCGCAATAAATCATCGAACTGGCGGCTGGCCACCGGATCTCGGCTGCCATCGACGACCGCTGCTGCCTCAACATAATTGACAGCGGAGATGCGACGATGTTCGGCATTCTGAATTGCCTGGGCAAAACGTGCTGCTTCCGGCTCGTCACGCAGGATTGCGATGACTGCTGATGCATCGAGAATCATCGTGGAAGTCCCTTCTCGTCGTAGAGCAGGTCCCCGTGGTCAAGGGTCCGGAAAGGCTCTTTGAGGCGCACCGCGCAATTTTTCCCGATTTCCAGCAGACGGGCAGCCAATCCAGCACCCTGTTGACGGCGCAACCGATCAAGGCGCTCACGGACCGCCTCCGTGACTGCCTCCGTCATGTTTTCGCCTGTCAAGGTCGCCAGCTCTTCTACGAGTTTGTAAGTGTCTTGATTCTTAATGTTGAGAGCCATTCTTAATACGCCTTTCTACCTACTATATATACCGCTCTACCATACTGAAGCTGACTCACCCGATCAAAGATCAGGCTCTCCTAAATTGATGTAGTGGCCGGGTCCCTAAAGCGACTGAACCGGAACGGCCAGCAGGTCCTCCACCAGCCCAACTTCCTTCTGCACGAAAGGCTCGGCGTATTGGACGCCCGCGAGCAGGCCATAGAAAGCCGGCCATGGCGGCGAGCCGCTCGCGGATCTCCGCCTGGCGCGGGAAGAGTCCGCTGCCTGCCGACTGGTCCTGGTATTGCGAGTGATAGGCCATCAGGGCGGCGAAGCGAGTCTCGAACTGCTCGGAGATGTCCACCACGAACGACGGGCGAACGTCGGCGTAGAGGCTGGCATAGACGATCTTGTAAGGGCGATGGGGCGGAAAAGAGGACAGCGTCTGTCAACTCTCAGGAGGAATATCCGCGGTCGCGACGGTGTGGCCGAGTTTCGCCAATCCCGCGAGGAACGCGGCTTCATAGCCGAGCACCGACGCGGTGGCGTGGTCGGGATGGCGCGCCTGCCAATAAGGAAGAATGAGCACGCGCGGACGCAGTTCACGAATGACGCTCGCGACCTTGATCCGGTTGGCGAAGGTGTTCTCGACACGGCCGTCGGGAATGTCGAGCGCTCGCCGCCAACTGACTTTCAGGATGCGCGCAGCCTCGTCAGCCTCACGCGCCCGGTCCTCGACGCTGCCGCGAGTGCCCATCTCGCCCTGCGTCAGGTCGAGGATGGCGGTGCGGTGTCCGCGCTCTGCCATCTTGAGCAGCGTGCCGCCGCAGGTCTGCTCGACGTCGTCACGATGCGCGGCGATGGCAAGAATGTCGCAGTGTGGCGCGTCGGGCATAGGACATTTATAGCCGCAGCGCCACCGCGACGCCATCGCGCAGCGGAACGATCGTCGTGAACCAATCCTTCGACGAGTACAGCAACCGGTTGAACTCCACGACGCCTTTGGTGTGCTTGTCAGGCTCCTCGCTGTTCGTCAAGCTCCGGATTGCCGGCCGCATACGCCACTTTGCCGGACCACAGCGCGTTGTCGGTGATGAACAGCCCGCCCTTGCGCACCCGCGCCGCCGCCATATTGAAGACGCGGGGATAGTCGTGCTTATCCACATCGTTGAATACGATGTCGAACTCCTCTTTGCGCTCTGACAAAACTTCCAGCGCATCGCCAACGTGGACCTGGATGCGATCCGCGACGCCCGCCTGATCGAAGTAGCGCCGCGCTTCGTCGGCATTCTTGCGGCTGCCATCGGTGTAATGGACCTTGCCGCCTTCGCCCACCGCCTTCGCCCACCAGATGGTGGAATAGCCGATCGCCGAACCCAACTCGAACACTGTCTTCGCGTTGATCAGCCGCGCGTACTGGTAGAACAGCCGGCCGACCGCCGGCCCCACGATAGGGATGTCGCGCGCCTTCGCCTGCCGCTCCATTTCCTGCAAGACAGGCTCGCGCTCGGGAAGCATAGCGTAGAGATAGTTTTCGACGCGTTCATCGGTGAAGCTTGTCATCGAGCGGGTATTCACTCCTCAGCTCAAGGTTTGCCCGGGCTTCATTTCGACCACCTCCGGCCCGCCGGCTCCCAGCAATTTCTTCAGATCATCCGGACGTCCGGTCAACATCGGAAAGGTCGCGAAGTGCATCGGGATGACAGTTTTGGGCTGCAGCAGTTTGCAGGCGTAGGCCGCTTCGCGCGGGCTCATGGTGAAGTGGTCGCCGATAGGCAGCATCGCGATCTCGGGTGAGTAGAGATCGTGGATGATCTGCATGTCGCCGAACACGGCGGTATCGCCCGCATGATAGAGCTTCACTCCACCGGGCAACTCAAGAACGTAGCCGCACGCCTCTCCGCCGTACACGATGCTGCCATCGTCGTCCTGAATGCCGCAGGAGTGCACCGCGTGCGTCATCGTAATCTTGATTCCGGCGACCGTCTGCGTCCCGCCCTTGTTCATGGGAGCGATCTGCTTGGCGCCTTTCTTCTCCACCCAAGTACAGAGCTCAAAAATCCCAACCACGATGGGATTGTGCTGTTTCGCAATCTGCACTGCGTCGCCGATGTGGTCCATGTGGCCATGGGTGCAGATGAGTACGTCAGCCTTTTTCACCTGCTTTTCACTCTCCGGACATGCCGGATTGCCCATCACCCAGGGATCCACGTACGCGGTGACGCCGTCTTTGGTTTCAATGCGAAATGTGGCGTGGCCCAGCCACGTAATGCGGTTTCCTTGCAGGTTCATTGTCACCTCGAATCAGCAGAGCCAGAAGTCTACGCACGAGGAGTTAGTAGGTGTCCCCTTCGCGCCAGTCGCGATAGCCGCCGGCCAGCGAAAACACATTGCGAAAGCCCATCTTCTTCAGATTGAGGGCGGCGAGCGCCGAACGGCTGCCTCCGCCGCAATATAAAACCAGCTTGCGGTCCTTATCGGTCGTGATCTTGTCGATGTTCACTTCCAGGATGCCGCGAGGCAGGTTGATGGCGCCGGGGATGATTCCCTTTGCCTGTTCGTCGCGCTCTCGCACGTCCATCAGGGTGAAGTCTTCGCCCGATTGCTGCATGCGTCTGAGTTCGTCGGGGCCGATTTCGCTGATCTGCGACTTTCGCTTCGTCCACCAGTTGCTTGAACTCCGGTAATGGCATGCTCGTCTCTCCTTTGCTGGGCTGTGCGACCTTGATGTGAACACAGTATGAGCCGCAACAGCCTACAGGCTACTGAAAGACTCCGAAAAGGTAAATGCGATTCACGGCCCGCTGCGGCTATATGGGTACCAGTAGCTAAGCTGATTGCCGTTCTGAGCAGAGCACAACGAGGAGCGTCCTTAAACTAGCGCGCGGCTTTCCTGTCCATCGAGACCGCATGGGCGCTGCGCGGCGGCCGGCGCGTACCGTAGCGCAGGCCCTTGGCGTCCAGCTTGAGTTCGGCGATGGTACGGCTAAGGGTGTTGCGGTGCATACCCAGTTGGCGTGCGGCCTTGCACTGGTTTCCCTTGCAGTCCTGCAGCACCGTGAGAATGAATCGCTTCTTAAATTCACACACGCCTTCGGAATAAGTTATGCCGTTTTTGTACATCTGCAGGATCAAAGCTTCCAGTTGATCTTTCACAACGCCTCTCTCTGTTTGCTTCGGTCATGGACGCCAGCCGACCCCAATCTTCATCAGTGACCGTTAACGTCGTCGCGTTGCGTGGAGACGTGTTGGGGAACGGTTCGCAACAGGTCCCAGCCTTCACGGAAGCGCTGCCGCAACTCCGCCGGCGCCGCCCAGATCAAAGCACGGCCCCTCGACCAGCATGAAAGGCGCAATCCGCGATTGCTGCAACCATCCCCACTGTGGCGCAAACGCGGCCAGCGCCAGCACGACTACGGTGCACAGCACCGCCCCGCGCAGAAACCCGAACGCTCGCGCCCAACAGACGATCGAACCAGCGAAGCCCCACACCGTGCACGGCCCAGCGCGCAATCCGTCCCAGCACTCCCGCCAGCAACACGACAACAAAAAATATGGTAAAGAACCCAGCGATATCGGCCGCCCACTGGGAGTTCACGTGCGGCGCGTACCACGCCGCCACCCGCGAGTACTCCCATGCCGCCAGCAGATATCCGACGATCACGCCTCGCCAGCGAAAAGAACTCGTAAAAGAACCCCTGCGCGATCGCCTGTAACACCGACAGCACAATGATGAGCAGAATCACCCAGTCGAGAATAGACATGCCCATCATTCGGCTTTCCCTAAGCCGGCAGCGGATGTCCGGTCAATTGGGTGTAAGCCTCCACATACTTCTCACTCGTTCTCGCCGCCACCTCGGGAGGCAATGCCGGGGCGGGCGGCTGTTTGTTCCACTTGATAGCTTCCAGATAGTCGCGCACGTACTGCTTGTCGTACGAATCCTGCGGTCCGCCTGGCTGATACTTGTCCTTGGGCCAGAAGCGCGATGAATCGGGCGTGAGCACCTCATCGGCTAGCACCAGGCCGCCCGCGGTGCGGCCGAACTCAAACTTGGTGTCGGCGATGATGATGCCGCGAGTCTCCGCGTAATCCGCCGCGGTCTGGTAGATTTTCACGCTCAAGTCGCGCAACTGTTCGCTGAGTTCGCGGCCCGCCAGCGTCACCATGCGATCGAAAGAGATGTTCTCGTCGTGCCCGCTGCTGGCCTTGATGGCGGGAGTGAAAATCGGCTCCGGCAACTTGTCCGATTCGCGCAATCCCGCCGGCAGCTTGATGCCGCAGACCGAACCGTCGGCCTTGTATTCCTTCCAGCCCGAACCCGAAAGATAGCCTCGCACCACGCACTCGATGGCGATCATGTCCGCTCGCACCACCAGCATGGAACGGCCGTGCAATTGGCTGGCATATTTCTGCAGCTCGGGCGGGTACTTATGTACGTCGGAGGTGACCAGGTGGTTGGGAACGATGCTCTTCAGGAACTCGAACCAGAAGAGCGAGAGCTGCGTCAGCACTCGTCCCTTCTGCGGTATCCCGGTGGCCAGAACGTAATCGAATGCAGAGATTCGATCGGTCGCCACGAAGAGCAGATGATCGTTGCCAACCTCGATAAAGGTCGCGAACTTTTCCGCTGGCGTAGAGTTTCAGGCCGGAAAAGTCGGTACGCAAGAGAACTTCGGAATTTTGAGTTGAATAGGTCACGGTCATCGCAAATCGAATCAGAGAAGTCGTCGGGTATTTTAGTTTTCCCGTCCGGTTTGTCAACGGCAGATGAAAATTAGTTCCAGCGCCGCGGAAAAAATCTGTGGAAAATTTCTTGACAGAGTGCCGGATCTCGCGGAACCCTTGCGCCTAGAGGCTTTCGAGGCGATCTCAAGCCAGCCGCGCAAAACTCTGAGTCACTCCCGCGGTCGTGACCAGGCGGTAATTTTGGAAACCAAGCTTCCGCCTGGTGTCAAGAGCCCGGGAAAACATTTTCTGAAACAAGGACCGCTGATCGGCTAATCGGCCGACGATGCGATGGACCACGCGTACGTCCTCGATGTACTGCACATCGGGGGCGCCTTCCACTCCGGCCTGCTGCATCGCCTTGCGCAGCTCGTCGGAGTTCATGAACTTGCGCGCCTGCTCGATGCTCTCCCAATCG
This sequence comes from uncultured Acidobacteriaceae bacterium, assembly GCA_963794545.1. GTDB lineage: Bacteria > Acidobacteriota > Terriglobia > Terriglobales > Acidobacteriaceae > Bog-257. The sequence continues at coordinate 78,859 of CAWCEH010000002.1, read as the reverse complement.
AAGAACAAGACGACTTCGCGCGGATCGTCAACGGTATGGAAAATGCGAAACGCGGTTTCGCCGGCATGCTTGCGGGTGTTGAGGTGAGAATCGAATACTTCCTTCCAGCGGTTGTAATCCGCCACCTTGTGGCGGACCAGGACATGGACCATGAGAGCGCCTCCCAAATCGAATCGTCTCCTTTCAAGATACGAAATCTCCAGCCGAATGTGAACCGGGAAATGCAACAGACCTCTGTGACGAAGGGTATTGACAGTGGGCAGCGCGGGTGCTGAAGGGGCGTGAGCAATTTCGGCGGCGGGCAGGCACGGCGCCTGCGCGGCCCAGATCGTGCCCCGTCTCCGCGTAGGTTATACTGCCAATCAAATTCACCGGGAGCAATTCTTCTTGCCGCGCCTCATCATTCGTTCCTCTGACATTCACGCTGCTGGGTGTTTCACCCTGGAAAACATTCCCAAGAAAGCTCGCATTCTGGAATACACAGGAGAGCGCATCACCAAGGCCGAAGGCGACGTCCGCTACGAGGGCCGGCCGTTCACGTATCTGTTCGGGGTTGGGGACGGTGAGGTCGTGATCGACGGCCACGGGATGGCGATGTTTGTGAACCACTCGTGCGATCCCAACTGCGAGACCGACGAAGAAGGCGACAGAGTCTACATCGCCGCGATTCGCGATATTGCCGCCGGCGAAGAGCTTACCTACGACTATTGCCTCTATGATGGCGACGACGATGCGCCCTGCTATTGCGGCAGCAAGAGTTGCCGAGGGAGCATGTACTCTCCCGAAGAGCTGAAGAGAACAGGCGCGTGCCGCGGCCCGCGAAGAAGAAACAGGCCGAGCTGGCGGCAAAGAAGAATGGCGCCAGCCGAAAAGTAAGAAACGGGAGCCAGGCAAAGTAGATCGGGCCGGACCAGAACCGGTTGTGGCCAGCGTCGCTTGTTCGAGATGCAGCCTCCCGCATCGGCGCTGGCCCTTCTGCTATAGTTGGCCTTTGATTACCTCGATTTGCAAGCACAGGAGCGGCTCTCATGGCTAAGAGCGTTAATAAGGTCATTCTCATCGGCAATCTTGGAAAAGATCCGGAGGTGAAGTACACCCAAACCGGCATGGCGGTAGCGCGCTTCTCAGTGGCCACCACCGATCGCGTCAAGGACAAAGACGGCAACTGGCAAGACCGCACCGAGTGGCACAACCTGGTCGCCTTCCAGCGCACCGCCGAAATCGCCGCCGAGTACCTGAAGAAGGGTGGCAAGGTCTACATCGAAGGCCGTCTGCACAGCGACTCGTGGGACGACAAGGAAACTGGCCAGAAAAAGTACAAGACCGAGATCATCATCAACGATTTGGTGCTGCTCGGAGGACGCGATGCCGGCGGCGAAGGCGGCGGACGGCGCGCAGGACAAGTCCGGCGGCTTCGACCAGCGCACTCCCGAGCCTGAACCGTCGCAGGCGCCAGCCGGCGCGGAGATCACGGACGAAGATATTCCGTTCTGATTCGCATGCTTCGCTATCATTGGACTGCTGTCATCCCTAGGAATCGCTGATTCACCACCGAGGTCAGGAGATCACGGAAAACCGAATATGAACCAAAATTCTGTGCCCTCTGTGTTCTCCGTGGTGAACGGATCTTCGATCGAGCGGCACGAACACCGCACAGAACGATTTATGCGATGGGCCTAACATCACTGCATGAGCTTTCCACGATCCAGTGGCATCCTGCTACACCCCACTTCTCTTCCGGGACCTTACGGCATCGGCGAACTGGGACCTGAGGCGCATCGCTTTGCCGATTTCCTGCGCGATGTCGGGCAGCGTATCTGGCAAGTTCTGCCGCTCGGGCCCACCGGATACGGCGACTCTCCGTATCAGTGTTTCTCAGCCTTCGCCGGCAATCCTCTATTGATCAGTCTCGACACGCTGGTGGAGCGCGGGTATCTCGATTCGCGCGCAATTGGATTTGCGCCCGGAGTTTCCCGCGACAAAGTGGATTTCGGCGCCGTGATCGCGTGGAAGACTCCCTTGCTGCGGCGAAGCCTTCCGGTCGTTCCAACGCAGTTCGTCCGGCCGAGCGCGAAGCCTTCGCCGCTTTCTGCGAAAAGCACGCCGCGTGGCTCGATGAATTTGCGTTGTTCATGGCGCTCAAGGAAGCTCACAACAATGTCGCGTGGACGTTTTGGGATGCCGATCTCGCGCTGCGCAAGCCGGATGCGATCGAGCGCGCACGCAACCAATTGCGCGACAAGATCGAATGCAACAAGTTCATCCAGTTTGAGTTCGAGCGGCAGTGGTGCGATCTGAAGGCGCATTGCGCACGCAACGACATTCGCGTCATGGGCGACGTTCCCATCTATGTTGCCCTCGACAGCGCCGATGTGTGGGCCAATCGCGACTTGTTCGAACTGGACGAATCGGGCAGGCCAAGAGTCGTCTCCGGCGTGCCGCCCGACTACTTCAGTGCCACCGGCCAACTGTGGGGCAACCCGATCTACCGCTGGGACGTTCATGCGAAGACTGGATATGCATGGTGGATCGCCCGCCTGCGCCGGTCGCTGGAAATGCTCGACATGATTCGCCTCGATCACTTCCGCGGGTTTGAGGCGTACTACGAAATTCCCGGAGGCGAGACGACAGCAGTCAACGGGACGTGGGTCAAAGGACCGGGCGCTGCGCTGTTCGAGGCGCTGGAAGACGCGCTCGGAAGGCTTGCCCATCGTCGCCGAAAATCTCGGCGTGATCACGCCGGAGGTGGAAGCGCTACGCACGCGATTCGGATTTCCAGGCATGGCGATTCTGCAGTTTGCCTTCGGCAAGGATCCGCAAGCTCCGGATTTTAAGCCCCACAACTACCCGCATCATCTGGTTGCCTACACCGGCACGCACGACAACGATACCGTTGTTGGCTGGTGGACAAGCACGGCCGGGGCGGGGAGTACTCGCACCCCCGCGGACGTCGCGGAAGAGTTGGAGTACGCGCGGCGCTACTTGAATACCGACGGGCACGAGATCAATTGGGTGATGATTCGTACTCTGTTGGCATCGGTCGCCGACACCGTGCTATTTCCGTTGCAGGATGTGCTTGGCGTCGGCAGCGAAGGCAGGATGAACCTGCCCGGCACCTCGTCGGGAAACTGGCGCTGGCGCTTCCGCCAGGAAGATCTGACGCCGGCAATGGGTGCATGCCTAAGCAGCTGGCAGAAACCTACGAGCGTTAGCCACTTCGGAATGCAGCTCAAAATCTAGGCGAAATCGCAAGCTAGGCTGTATCATGTTCCCCGCGGAGGAACCATGTACTTCGAACAGTTTTACCTGGGTTGCCTGGCGCATGCCTCGTACCTCTTCGGGTCGGAAGGCGAAGCGGTCGTCGTCGATCCGCAGCGTGATATTGAAATCTACCTGGAAGCGGCGCAGAAGCAACAGCTTCAGATTCGCCATATCTTCGAAACCCATCTGCATGCCGACTTCGTCTCGGGACACAAAGAGCTGGCCGCACGCACGGGTGCGACCATCTACATCGGAGAAGCGGCAGGCGCGACATTTCCGCATGTCGCGGTTGGCGATGGCTTCGAATTGCACGTCGGCAAACTGCGCATCAACGTTCTCTCAACCCCGGGCCATACGCCGGAAAGCATCTGCCTGGTTCTCACCGACGAAGAGAAGTCGCCGGCGCCTTGGGCCGCGCTGACCGGAGACACGCTATTCATCGGCGATGTGGGAAGGCCCGACCTGTCGACTACGCATACGCCCCAGCAACTCGCGGGCTTGCTGTACGATTCTCTGCACAACAAGCTCCTAAGCTTGCCGAACGAGGTGCAGGTGTATCCGGCGCACGGCGCTGGCTCACTCTGCGGGCGCAACATGCGCGCCGAGCGTTCCTCCACTATCGGCACCGAGCGCCTGACCAACTACGCGCTTCAGATCAAGAGCCGCGACGAGTTTGTCCGCCAATTGACGACCAACCTCCCAACTCGTCCAGATTATTTTCTTGAAGACGCTGCCATCAACCGCGCTGGAGCGACGTCACTCGCAGATCTACCGGAACTGCCTCCGATCCCCGCGACAGAACTGAAAGATATGCTCGAGTGCGGCGCGACCGCACTCGACGTACGGCCAGCCGAGCAGTTCTCTGCGGCCCATGTGCCCGGCTCCATCAACATTGCGCTCTCTGGTCAATTTGCTTCCTGGGCAGGAGCTGTTCTTGGTACCACGGCGCACCCAGTGCTCATCGGTGAAACTCCTGAGCAGATAAGCGAGGCACGCATGCGTCTGGCGCGCGTCGGGATCGAGGACTTGCCCGGGTATCTCGAAGGCGGAATTGGGGGATGGAAAAGAACGGGATTCCCACTCGCACAAGTACAACAGATTACAGTGCAGGAACTCAGCAGCCGCCTGCAAAGCGGCGGGCTACAGGCGTTGGATGTCCGCAGAGAAGGTGAATGGATAGCCGGGCGCATCAGCGAGGCCGACTGGTACCCACTGGACCGCTTCAAGGCCGCCCTGCCGCATCTTGATCAGAATGCGTCCGTCGCGGTCCATTGCAAGAGCGGTTACCGCAGCATGATCGCTTGTAGTCTGCTGCAAAGGATGGGCTACAACGTCATCAATGTGATCGGCGGACTCGATGCATGGGAGCAGGCACGATTACCCGTTATCACCGGAGCCGCCGTCGAAGTGTGAGGAACAATCGATCTTAAATAGGCAAGAGAGGGTGCCGTTGTCTCGTCTCCCATCGGTTCCATCTGCCTTCAAACGTCAGTCCTATCAGTACCCGTGCTCGCTGCCTTCGTCCAGCTTTACCTTGCCCCGGAACATTCGATAGACAAAGATGAAATATCCGAGCGCAAGAACCATGCCGATCGTCCACCACACGAAGCCGACGCCCAACCCGTGTGCGCCGGCGGCAGTGTTGTAGATGGTCAGGCTATAGTTGGAACCCGTGCTTGCAGGCAGCACGTTGGGATAGAGCGCGAATGCCGCTCCCACCAGCATGCCTACGATGTAGGCACACGACGCCAGAAATGCGCCTTTCTCGTTTCTCTTCGAATGCGCATAGTACAGATAGATCAGACTGCCGATCACCAGCGCCGGAACCAGGTATCCGATGGGCCACTTGCTGTAATTGTCGAGCACGTGCGGCACAACTAACACGGTGGCGATCAGGCTGGCAATCGTGAGCAGCACTTGCACCGGCCAGAACAGGCTCGCAACCTTGCGGGCCCGCGAGTTCAGTTCGCCTTCGGTTTTGATTGCAAGGTAAAGCGACCCGTGCACGACGAGCGTGACCAACGCGACCACGCCGCAGATCACGGTGTACCAGTCGAGGATGCCGTTCTGCGCGCCGACGCGCCAATTCGTCCACAGCGGCTCGAAGAAATAACCGTCCGCCTGGAGGGGAACACCGCGCACCACGTTGCCCAGAGCCGCTCCCAAGAAGATGGCCAGCAGGATGCTCGCAATTCCAAAGATGACGTCGAAGAAGCCCTTCCATACCGGCTCCTCAATATGGGTGCGGAACTCAATGCCGATTCCGCGCAGCATCAGCAGCCACAGCACCATCATCAGCGGCAGGTAAAACCCGCTGAAGCTGGACGCGTACAACAGAGGAAAGGCGAAATAGAGCGTCCCGCCGGCGGCCAGCAGCCAAACTTCGTTGCCGTCCCATACCGGGCCGATAGCGCGCAGCACCATGCGGCGCTCCGCGTCATTTTTCGCGATGAAGAGGTGGACCGCACCCGCTCCGATGTCGAAGCCGTCAAGCAGCACGTAAACGGCAACCATTACCGCAACGATCATGAACCATAGGGTTGACATGGCTATCGCACCTCCACGGGAGTCACAGGAACTGCGTTGAGTTTTTCGTTTGAGGGCTCGGGATCAGGATCAGGCCCGTGCTCGATTTCGCGGTACACCAGGAAGAGGAACAAGACCGAAAGCACGGTGTACATCCCCAGAAACCCGAGGAAGCTGAACCAGGCATTCCCGGCGGACACCATCTTGGAATAGCCATCCACGGTGCGCAGCAAACCATAGACCAGCCACGGTTGCCGGCCAAGCTCGGCCGTCATCCAGCCCGCCGTGTTGGCGATGTAGGGCAACGGGAACAACAGGAGCAACACCCAAAGCATCCAGCGAGCGTTGTACAGCTGGTTCCGCCAGAGCAGAATAGCTGCGATTGCAGCGACTGCGATGAAGATCGTACCCAGCCCAACCATCATGTGGTAGGCGTAATAAAGCAGAGGAATGCTGTCGGGCCAATCTTGCTTTGGCACCTCGTTGAGGCCCTTTACCTCCGCACTCCAACTGCGCCAGGTCAGAAAGCTCAGCATCTTGGGAACGATGATCGGGTTGTCGATTTTCTGCGCCGGGACATCGGGCTGGCCGAGGATCACCAGCGGCGCTCCGGGCTGCGTCTCCCATAACGCTTCCATCGCGGCCAGGGTAACGGGCTGGTGGAACGCCACCATGCGGCCCTGAGCGTCGCCGGTCGGGAAAAGTTGCAAGACGCTAACGATCAGCGCCGCAATCACGCCGACGCGCACGAAGATGCGCCCCTGCTCCACATGTTTCTGGCTGAGCAGATAGAACGCGCCGACCGCCGACATCACGAACGCTCCGGTGATGACCGCGCCGCCCATGTTGTGCGCATACTGCCACCAGGCCCAGGGATTCAGCACCAGTTGCCAGAAGCTGGTCAGTTGCAGGGAACCGTCGGCCGCGCGCTGATAGCCCACCGGGTGCTGCATCCAGGCATCCGTCGCAACAATGAAGTAACCCGAAAGCCACGAACCGACAAAGACCATGAGCGCGGCAAACCAGTGCTGGGTTTTGGTCAGCCGCTTTTCGCCATAGAGAAATAGCCCCAGGAATGCGGACTCCAGGAAAAAGGCGAAACAGCCTTCCATGGCCAGGGTCTGTCCGATGACGCCACCGGCATAGCGTGAAAAATGCGACCAGTTGGTACCGAACTGGAATTCCATGGGAATTCCGGTCACCACACCGATCACGAAATTGATGCCGAAAATCTTGGCCCAGAAGCGGGCGGCCCGGTCGTAACGCTCGTCTTTGGTCTTGAGCGCCAGAGTTTTCAAGATCACGATCAGCGGCGCCAGTCCCATCGTCAACTGTGGGAAACAGGTAGTGATAGGTCACCGTGAAGGCGAAGTGCAGGCGGTGAATCAAGAGTGCGCTATCCATGCATGGACCCTCGGTAGGAGCTCTCCGGAGATTACGCGGCCTTGTGCCGCGCGCAACGACTGCGGGAACAACGTACCTCTTATTGTTGGACAGCGGGAGCACATCGCGCTGTGATTGGGGTCACAAAATGCTGTGAACGGATCTATTGTTCGAACAGCGTCGCAGCGCCTGGGCGGTGGATGTTCAGCACGCAAAGACCGAGTCTTCTTCGCCGCTTTCGGGTCTAAACTAGTATCGATGCGCCGCCCTCTTGTGAATGCGCTCCTCTCTCTGACTTTCCTGGCAGCACCGGCAATGCTGCTCGTGCAGCACCCAATCACCTTGCAAGCGCAGCAACGCACGCTGCGCCTCATCCTGAAAGATGGCTCCTACCAGTCAGTGGTGAAATACGAGATCCAGGGTGACCGGGTCCACTATCTCAGTGCGGAGCGGTATCGAGTGGGAAGACATTCCGAGTTCGCTGATCGACTGGGACGCGACCAAGAAGTACGAAGCTGACTTCAGCAGCGGCAAGCTCCACAAGGCACGGGAAGAGACCCCGGAGGAGAAGGAGGAACGCGAGAAGGAAGAAGCCAACTCGCCGCAGATCGCGTCCGGTGTGCACCTGCCTGGAACCGGCGGGGTGTTCCTGTTCGATCAATACCAAGGCAAAGCCGAACTGGCGGAGATCGTACAAAACGGCAGCGAGCTGAACAAGAACACCAGCAAGAACGTGTTGCGCGCCACAATCAATCCGATAGCCAGTTCCAAACAGCCATTTGAACTGAAAGGGCGAACACGCCAGGATTCAATCCCACGTGCCACGTCCCACCATCTACATTGATATTGACGAAGGGACCGCAAAGCGGCACGGCAGCTTCGCGGACCGCTTTCGATTAGTGCGCACCGAGATCAAGAAAGACAAACGCATCGTCGCCAATTTGAAAATTACCTTCACCGGCAAGGTGAGCGAGCAGAACATTTCGGTTCCCGCAAGCGTTGAGAAACTTGGAACGGGAGAGTGGGTGAAAGTGACTCCGGCACAGGATCTGGCTGCCTGGCGAATATGCGGTGGTGGAGATGCTCGGCCCGCAGGAGATGAACCTTTATGTGTGGGACTTCGGGGTCAATCCCAATGCGCCGGCGAATCCGAACACCGTGCAGCTCGACGCAAACGCTACTCCAGACCCAAACGAAATGAACCAACCGCATTTGGGGGAAGTGCTCGGGTTAAACTGAGAGAGTCAGCAACCGGAAGACGCTTCATCGGATCCCACAATCCCGATGCCTGCTAATGCGATGTTGTCGCGCCCGCCTTGCTTCACCTGGTACATCATTTCATCGGCACGTTGCACGATGGCCTGCGGAGAAACCGCGTCCAGCGGGAAACTTGCGATCCCGATGCTGGCCCGTAGAGCACAGATTGACAACCTCAGCGGCGGGCCATTGCCGGGAGTGAAAAACCGTCATCAGCCGGCGCGCCACCAGCAGGGCCGCCTCCTTTGAAGTTTGAGGCAGTAGAATGGCGAACTCGTCGCCTCCATAGCGAAAAGCGGCGTCCACCAAGCGAAGATTTTCGCGCAATGCCTGGCCCACCTGGCCTAGAAGCTTGCTGCCGACCAAATGTCCATACTCATCGTTCACCCGCTTAAAGTGATCGAGGTCGAGAAACAGAAGGCTGAACTCGTACCCGAATCGTTCCGAGCGGTGCACCTCCTCGGAAAGCGCGCGTGAACAAATGCCGTGCGTTGTACAAGCCGGTACAGTCGTCGGTGATACTGAGTTCCTGGATGCGCTGGACAGCGCGTGCATTTTCGATCGCGATGGCAGCGTAATCGGCCAGGGTCCGCAACAGCATTTCGTTGCGAGCGTAGACCCCCATATCGATATTCACCATTTGGATGATACCCAGGACTTTGCCTCCCGTGCGAACCGGCATGCAGACCACCGAACATCCTTGGGCGAAGAAATCGTCATCGCTCGTGTGGCGGACGCGTTCATCCGCCGCCACGTCAGCAATGACCAGCGGCGTGGCATGGTTGATCACCCATCGGGCCAGGCTTTCACCCGACGTCAATTGCAGGGCATTGAGATTCTCGCAACCCTTCCCACCGCAGCCGCATAATAGAGTTCGTCCGAGGCCTCATCCAGCATGAGCAGCGACCAGGTCGCCGGTTCAAAATAGGCGGCCATCTTTTCCATGATGGTTTGCAGAATGGTGTCCAGATCAAGCGACGACGTCAGGGCTTTGGCGACGTCGTGAAAGATCTTCAGTTCGTAAGACTGCCGATCGTTGTCCGTGACTGGAAGCGACATGCAAGAACCTGGCGCAGATCTCGTCTGCTCCTCCGGAAAAAGTGAACAGGACCCAGCGGCCCCTTGACTCCAAAAGGTTCAGGCCCAAAAAGTACACGCCCGCCTACAGGTTATTTTACCGGAAAGCACCTGTGGTTCCTATTCCTAGCGTGTTGCTAGGCGACTGGCCCACCGCTGGTCAACGAGCCAGTTTGACACTCCCCGCACCACTTTCTATGATCGGCGAGGGGCATTCGGCAAATCGAATTGCGCAAGTCATTGGAACATCCCGAGGCTGAGAGTGGGTACATTCGGCGAACGGTTGCGTCGCGAGCGGGAGATGAGGAACATCTCATTGGAGGAGATCGCCGCAGTCACAAAGATTGGGACTCGCCTGCTCCGCGCCTTGGAAGATGAACAATTCGACCAGCTACCCGGCGGCATCTTCAATAAGGGATATGTCCGCGCCTATGCGAAGTACGTCGGAATCGACGAGGAGCAAGCAGTTGCCGATTATTTGCAAGCCGCACATGAAGCTGCGGCCGACGAGCATGGGAGTGCCGAACAGAATTCTGCAAGCCGATTCGAGAAGGCTGCCGCGAGCAATCTGAGTCCCCGCGGCGCTCGACGTTTCCCGTTGTTCCCGTGCTTGTCGTTCTCGCACTCATTTCAGGAAGTGTGGGCGGCTGGCGTCTTTACAGGGAGCGTCAACTTGATCGACAGCGACCCGCGACCACAGTGCATGATTTCCCTCTCAGCGCTCCCGCAACAAACATGTCCACTCCAGGAAAGTCGTCTCTGCCTCAGACCGGTTCTGACACGACTGACCATGGAGGAGCAGATGTCATCGGCAGCGTAAAGCCGGCCGATGCGAGAGCTAGCACGCCAGACGCAAAATCGGCGGCCGGCGACGACCACACCGGCAAGACCGCCCCATCCCAACTCGTTACCGGTGAAAATGCAACCAAGCCGCAGGCACTAACTACTCCGACGAGTCTTGCTACGGGAACGAACAACATTGCAAATTCCGAAGGCGCTACGCCGTTCGAACTCACGTCCGCCCCAAGGATCGCGCCTGGGTCTCCATCAAGTCCGACGGATAAGTTTGTGGTTCGTGGCATCATCAAGCCGCCGGACGTGAAGACGATCCGCGCCACCAGCCAGGTGGTCTTTTGGACTGGCAATGCCGGCGCGGTGGAAGTCTCGTTTAATGGCAAGAACGTTCCTCTGACCGGAGGCGAAAACGACGAGCGCGTGCTCGTCTTCAATTCGCGTGGACTGCTGCCGAGTCCGGCGCTCACAATGACGCGGCCCGACAGCGCAACCTCTCATCCAGCCCCACCAGCAAGAACCTTGGTGAAAACGTAGTACGCATCGAGGCCGAAGCCCTGCGCGCACTCGCTGACCGTCTGGCGGGGCCGATGGCGGCGGACTTTGAGCGGGCGGTGGAGTTGCTCTACGGCTGCGCCGGCCGCATCGTCGTCACCGGCATGGGCAAGAGCGGACTGATCGCGCGCAAGATCGCGGCAACGCTTTACCTCTACCGGAAGTCCGGCATTGTTTCTTCATCCCGCCGAAGCCCTGCACGGCGACCTCGGAATGGTGGTCCGCGGCGATGTGGTTCTTGCTCTTTCGGCCAGCGGAGAGACCGACGAAATCCTGCAATTACTGGCAACCGTGAAGCGGCTCGGCGTCCCGCTCATCACCATGACCTGCGATCGATCTTCACTCCCCGTCCGAAGAGCCGCGCAGCCTGTCCACTCTGGTGCAAGCCGCCGACATCGCGCTCGACTGCTCCGTCGCCCACGAAGCCTGTTCCCTCGGACTTGCACCCACTGCCTCGACCACCACCATGCTCGCATTGGGGGATGCGCTCGCGGTTGCGCTCTCGCAACGTCGTGGGTTCAAGGAAGAGGACTTCGCCAGCCTGCATCCCGGAGGCAAGCTGGGCAAGCGATTCGCTACGCGTCTCTGCGCTTATGCACGCCGGGAGACGCCGTTCCCCGAGTCAAGCCCGAGACACACCATGAGCGAAGTCATCTACGAAATGTCGCGCAAGGGCTTGGGAATGACCACCGTGGTCGAAGGCGACAAACTTGTGGGACTGATCAGCGATGGCGACCTGCGCCGCCTGCTGGAACAACACGGCAAGAAAGTGTTCGACCTCGCAGCCGCGGAATGCATGACGCGCTCGCCGCGCACCGTCGGCCCTGACGTGTTCGCCATCGCCGCGCTCGACATCATGGAGCAGAAGAAGATCACTTCCCTTCCCGTGGTGGACGCCGCCGGCCACCTGCTGGGCGTGCTGCACCTGCATGATTTGTGGGGCACGCAGATGTTGTGAAGAAGCTGTCAGGAGTCAGCCGTCAGCGTTCACCCAAATCGCGACTACCTGATGCGACGCGAGACCTGGTGAGGCAACCACGTCGGTTAATACCTAGCCCGGCTTCTGGCCAAGTCTTCCGGTTCGAGCGCGCTATACTCGCCTATTCATGGATCGGCGTTCTGCACTGAAAGCGCTTGGATTACTGGCAGGGGCGGCGGCGCTGGAAGGCTGCGCTGCCAAGAATATTGCCCGCGCCGCGACTTCCCCGCCCGTAACGTCCCCGCTTCTCAAGCTTCCGAAAGTGAATGTCCAACCTGATCGCGAGATTCGGACCGTCGTCGGACTGCGGCCATTTCGTCCCTCCGGGTTCGTGGTCAGCGCACAAAAGCTGGATGACAAGCTGGTGGTACACAATTACGGGCATGGCGGAGCGGGAGTAACGCTCTCGTGGGGAACAGGCGAACTAGCCTGCCGCGAAGTTGACCACACTGGGGAGAAAAACGTCGCCGTTCTGGGATGCGGCGCCGTTGGTCTGGCCACCGCGCGATTGCTGCAGGAGCGCGGATGCACCGTCACCATCTACGCCAAAAATATTCCTCCGCACACGACCTCCAACATAGCCGGTGCGCAGTGGTTTCCGTTCAACGTTTTTCAAAGAGGCCAGCAATCGCCGGATTTCATGCCGCGGTTGGTGGAGGCTTCACACCTCGCCAATGCGCGTTACCAGGTCATGGTGGGGCCGCGCTACGGAATTCGCTGGCTGCCTAACTACTCGATGAGGCAGACACCGATCCCGAACGGCGGCATGCTTAGCCTCGACAGCCCCATTCGCGACCTGCCTCCCTGAGATGCGCGACTTGCTGCCTGCCGAGAATCCGTTCCCATTCCCCTCCGTCCGCCAGTTTCAGACCATGATGATCGAGCCGAACACGTACTTGCCAGCGGTGATGGAGGACTTCCGTATCGCGGGCGGCCAAATCGAGGTTCGCGAGTTCGGAAGTATTGCCGACCTGCAGGACCTGCCTCAGCAGGTGATCGTGAACTGCACGGGTCTGGGCGCGAAGGCGCTGTTCGGAGACGACGAGTTGACCCCGGTAAAAGGCCAACTAACGATTCTTCTACCGCAACCGGAAATTCAGTATTGCACTCTGCCAGAAGACCTTTACATGTTTCCGCGCATCGACGGCATTTTGCTGGGCGGAACGCACCAGGCTGGCGTGTGGTCGCTCGAACCCGACCTTCAGGCCAAGGCGCAAATCCTCTCCGAGCACGCGCGCATATTCCGGGAAATGCGTTCTGGTTGAGTGTTCGTGGCTATGAGGTTTCCACGAACGCCATCACCAGTTCCCGCTCGCGTGGGCCGTCCAATTCGACCAGAACGACCCGCTGCCAGGTTCCCAACAACAGCAAACCGCGGTCGAGCATCAGCGCCAGCGAAGTTCCGATCAGCGTGGAGAGGATGTGATCGGGCGCGTGCGCCGGGTTATGAGGATGGCGATACTGAAGTTTGGGAATGAGGTGCTCGAAGGCGTCGAGCATGTCGAGATCGGTTCCGGGGTCAAGATCGGCTGTGGTCAACGCGGCGGTGGTGTGAAGCACACTCAAATGGCACACTCCAGTCTTGTCGCCATACTGCTTCCACAGAAGGGATTCGAGTTGCTCGGTGATATCCACGATCTCGCGCTTCTTGTGGGTTTTGATGGTAAGCCGATGCATGACTCACCTATTGACTCGGCGTGAACATCTCTAATCGCACCTGCCAGGATACGGATTGGCCAGGCTGAAGCACCACCATGCCAGTGTCAACTTTTCCCCAATTCTTGTTGTAAGGATCAGGCAGATTGAACTGGGGTTCCAAAGCCACAAAGTTTTTCTGCAGTGGAGCATACACCTGGATTGACTTGATCTGCGGTGAAAGTGTGATCAGGCGCAAACCGTACTTGGCTTCAGGATCAATGATCTCCGAAACCGTACTCCCGTTGGGTCGATACATCAAGTTGGAGAAGTTATCGTCAAGGTATTGTGTGCCGAGTGGACGTCCGCCGGGCGCGCTGAAGTCATACGGCGTTCCTTGGACCGGAACGCGCTCGCCAGTGGTGAACGAATCGTCGTAGTTATTCATGACCGCGCGAGTGTCGCTGGGCAGGTGCAGCCTGACCTGTTGGCGGTCGCCGCTGGGCAAGACGAAATATGGATGCCAGCCAATCCCAATGGGTAGCGATTCATGGCCGACATTCTTGGCCGTCACCGTCATCTCGAAAGCATTATTCTTCAATGTGGTCTCGACGCGAACGTCCGTGTCAGAGAGCCAGTGCCCATCAAAGTTGCTCGCGTGTAGTACGGCGGCAACACTTGAATCGCCCGATCCGTTCTTCTGTTTGACGTCTTCAAATTTCGACCGCAGCATGAGTCCGTGAATCGCGTGCTTCTCCGCACCCGGATTATTCCCACTCCAGTTCGCCACCAGGGTGACTGTCTTTCCAGCCACATCGGCAGTAACCGTTTTGCCATCCGGCGAAACCTTACCGCGAATGCGGTTCGCAAACGGCAGAAGAATGGCTCCGCCAATCTTAAATACCTGATTACCAAACGCGTCATCGCCCTTGTCGAGCAGCTGTTCAGCTTCCGGTAAGGGCGGCGAGTTCAGAAGATCGATCTCCCCCTTTCCCGGTAGGTACGCCTTGATCTGCAACACTGCCATTCCACGCCCAGGCAGTATCGTGGCTTCGAGAAACTGCGGCTTGTTCTTATCTCCGGAATTCGGCCGTTGCAGCACCACCACTGGCTCGCCTCCAATGGAAATCGCCTGCGGCTGTCGCGCTGAGTGGTCATCCGTCGCGGCTTGGATGTTGCCATCGTCAAGAATCCAACCGCACGTCAGCAGAATTGCGAGACACAAACTCAAACAGATCGCCGAGCGCTTGACCATCCACATTGGCGGTTCACCTTTTCTTGCTACTTTAACTAGTTTATCTCTAGTGCGCCGGGGGTTGGTCGCTGGAAGCCGAGGCTGGCACAGGCTTCACGAACCTGGCATCATCAATCGGAACGTTCTGCTCGACCTGGTCTACTTGAATGGTGAAGGCTCCGCTGGGACGCGCGATGGTCCAGCGATACGGCGTCTTAACGCCGCCGATATCACGGTAATCCGCAAAATCAACTTGCGTGGGATTCAGCCCGAGAGGTGTGTCGGCATAGTGCACCATGCGCACCAGCAACCCGGAGCTCTTGTCGAAATAGAACTTAACGGGAGGCTGGCTCTTGGAGAGCCCAAGCACGACATCGGTTTCATGGCCGTCAATTTTCTCTTCATGCTCCTGGAGCTTCAGCTCACCAAAAACTCTCTCCAGACGGCCGGGATAAAAAGCCTCCGCGTCGAGCTTCGCAGCCTCCTGCTCGGCGACCGACATTTCTCGCAAAGGCCGGCCCGGAAAGGCAATCCATCCCGCACTGCCGTTGTAGGCAGTAACGCTGTCGCCCTTGGGCATGTGCATCACGGAAACACGCTGGTCAGGAACTTTGGTGTAGATATCGATTGGTACTTGGTGACCGTCAGGCATGTTCGCCGTGGCCTTTTCCACTCGCGTCGAGACTTTGTCGAGTGCGGGTCGGCCTCCCAGCACCTGAAGATACCTGGCGAGCACAGGGTCTCCCAATGGCATGGCAGCCGGGTTGGCTTCGTGCTCATGCTCGTGCATCGCTTCCATCGCCTCTGATTTCGGATTTTCCGCGAGGATGGCCGGTATCGCAGCGGGATGCGGTGAACCCCGATGACAGGTGTTGCAAGTCACCTCGCGTTCGCCTTCGAAATGGTTCTGATTAATGGCAAACATCATCTGCATCATCTTGCGCGCGGCCTGCTTTTCTTTCTTGTCATCCTTGTCAAACTCATGTTCAACGTGGCAGAAGTCGCACTCGACGCCCAGCGAAGCGGTTATGAACTGCATGGCAGGCATCAACTGGTCGGCGGGAATGCTATTTAAGACCCGGATGTTCTTGTATTGCTGAGCTGCTGTTTTGACTGCTGAACCGGAGCCTGCCTGCGGAGACTGCGAGGCATGCCCGGCGATGATGGTGCTTGATACTGCCATCCCCAGAATAACCATTCCACCGCAAAGTGCAGCCAATCGTACCCAAGAAGCTCTCGTCTGATCATTCAAGTGTTTCCCTCCCGTGAGCGTGCTGGAAGTCTAACAAATCGAGGGGCACCATTGTCCCAACAGAAATCCCATGAAAGTTGACAGCATGCGGGCCAGGGACTAAGTGCACGGGAAAGCTGCTGGCAAACTGCTCGTCCGGCTCCTGACGAGCAAACATTGTTCAGGTGTCGTTGAATCAGGCTGCCGTCAGAATCCGACCCGTCCCACGCGAATCAGAGCAGACCAATCCGGTGACTGCCCCGCCGCCTTGGCCGCCTCATTGATGTGCTCACGTTGCTTCAACTCGGGGAATGGAAGACCGCCCGTCACCAGGCGCCCTCTCTCGTACAGCAACTCATCCAAGGTGCCGTTCAGTAGCAGCTGGTAATTCCAAGGCTGGGGGTTCTGGACATCCGCGGCGATCTTGGTATCAAGCGTCGTCGTGCAGTTTCGGGTCAGCGCGTTATACCACTCCGAATGATCTCCCAACTGGTTGAGATAATCGGCATAGATCAAGAATATCTCTCGCGCCCTGTCCGGTGACACTGTGGTGCGATACAGGAAGACTTCCTCGTGCTTGCGGTAGTTGGTGCGCAATCGAATGACATCGCGCTCGTCGGCCGTGATGAAGATCAGTTCGTACTGGCGAAAGAATCCCAGGATCGCCGAGTAATCCTGACCTACTTTGTAACGCGCTTCGATCGAGAACGCGATATGGTCGTTGTCCCCAAACTGGAAGCTGACGATCGGGTGGCCGATATACTTCGGCCCCCAGGTGGTGAAGAAAAGGTCTGCGTAGCGGAGTTGCGACAGATACACCGTTCGGTCGCTCCAGCAATTCGTGTAATCGGTCTTGGTGATGTAGTCGCAATTGCGCAGGTTGTGGATGGTGACCCGGTCTCCGTTGATCTCGACCGAGGCGGTTCGCGCCGCGTCGGCCTGCCAGTCCCCTTCATTGGATGGCTTCAGGCTGAGCCACCACGTCAGCACAATGCAGAAGCCTGCGAAACACAGCACTCGCCGCCCACGGTCGCTTGACGAATATCAGGATCGCGAGAATTCCGATGACGTAGATCACGGTCACCGGAATACGCAATGGTGCAATCCGAAAATCGATGTACAGAGCCGCCACTGCCCACACTGTAAGCAGCGCAAGAATGAACCACATGGCTATGCGCCCTATGGTGCGCATCGCTCTGAAGCGAACTGGCGATGGCGTAAGCGGATGGCTGCCAGCGTTGTCCATGATCTTTCCCGTCTTGAGGTTGAACCGGATCGAGGCCGATTTGCTCATGTCCCGGCGGAGACCGTTTGATTGTAATGGCCAAACGAGGTCGGGATGAACTAGCACAACCGCCAGTCCCGCGCGAATTAGTTGCTATATCGATAAAGAGAGAGCGGAATTTCTAGCCATGACGTTGTCGGGCATCCATGCTGATCGCGGTTTACGTGATCGCCGTACTTTTGTTCTACTTCGTGGCGGAGACCAACCACCCCACTTGGACCATGCCTGAAGATCCGGCCAAGCCGTCCCGCCGCGTGCTCGAACCGCTGGAGACGCTCATGCAACTGATCAGAGCACTGGCGGTCGTTGTCCTGCTGTCCGGTCGTGTGTTGGCCCAGCAAGCACCCAACAAACCAGCCACCCCTGCCGTCGCCAAGGACGCATGGTCATACTCGATCACCTTCGATGCCTACATAATACCGCACGGTCCAAATTACGTGGATCCAGTTTCCACCGCGGATCGCGATTGGCTTCACCTCGAAGCGCGCTACAACTACGAGAATCTGGAGACGGGATCGCTGTGGGTGGGCTACAACTTCAGCGTTGGTCAGAAGCTGGTCCTAAAGGCGACGCCGATGATCGGTGGCGTCTTGGGGCGGACCACCGGTATTGCGCCAGGCTACGAAGTCTCGCTTAACTACAAGCGGGTCGAGCTCTCCACTGACGGCGAATACGTGTTCGACACAAACAATCGCTCGGGGAGCTTTTTCTACTCCTGGTCGACACTCACTTACTCACCGATAGACTGGTTTCGCGCCGGCCTGGTAGAACAGCGGACGCAGGCGTATCACACTCCGGTCGGGGTGCAGCGCGGGCTGTTGGTCGGCTTCTCCCACAAGCAATTGGAGTTTACAACCTACATATTCAATTTCGTCGTCACCGACCCAACCGTGGTTTTGGAGGTCGGTATCGGTTTTTGAGCAGGCGGAAATAAATCAACACCAAACCGCTCTGCGGGAAAAAACAATCAACATGCGCGCGCCCTTCGACCCCGAAGTGTCGTGGGTTCCCACTTGATTCAGTATGCGAGACGCAGATGAGGGAAACCGATCATTGCAACTGATAAACTGGCAAATTTACCAGTGGCAATTCGCGACTTTTTGGGCTACAAAGACAGGAGCCCTTATCAGAGAGTTGAGTGCTGAGGAATGACGTCTCGGAGTGTGCCAATGCGAACCGTACCTGAGCTTTACTGTGCTGACCTAACCACAAAAAACGCCAGGTTACGGCATCCGGCGGCCTTTGGATGCAGTCATCGGCAGCGCAGGAGTGTGTTGGGCGCATGCTTGATAGCCCTGCTGCTGCTCAGCGGTTGCGAGAAGAAGGAGGAAAAGCCCAAGGCGGGCCCGCCCGAGGTCCTGGTTGCCGAGGTCGTACAGCAGGACGTGCCCATCGTCAACGAGTGGGTGGCGCAACTGAACGGCCCGGTGAACGCCGAGATTACGCCCAAGGTGCAGGGCTACCTGCTCAAGCAGGACTACCAGAACGGCTACTTCGTGAAGAAGGGTCAGCTTTTGTTTGAGCTCGACCCGCGGCAGTATCAGGCTGCGGTGGAACAGGCCAAGGCGCAAGTGGCGGTGGCGCAGGCGAAGCTTGCCGAGGCGACCACGAACGTTGATCGTGACACTCCGCTGGCCGCGCAAAACGCCATCCCGCAAAAGCAGCTCGATACCGACCTTGCCAACCAAGCCGCGATCAAAGCGGAAGTTCTCGCCCAACAAGCCAACCTGCAGAATGCCGAGTTGAACCTGGCCTGGACCAAGGTTTACTCACCCATTGACGGCATTGCGGGTGTATCGAATTCCCAGATTGGCGACTTGGTGGGGACCACTACGAAGATGGCGACCGTCTCTCAGGTCAATCCCATCTGGGCCTACTTCAACGTCAGCGAGAGTCTGTTTCTCAAGGTTGCTCCCCAGGTCACTGGAATTATTACCGGCAAGGTCAGCGGAGTCCAAGAGCGACGCCAGTGGAATTCATTCAGGCCAATGACGAGGCTTATCCCCACAAGGGCTTCATCATTTACGTGAATCGCCAGGTCGGTACCCAGACCGGCACCATCCAGATGGCGGCCGAATTCCCCAACCCTGATGCCGTGCTTCGTCCCGGCGGCTTCGGGCGAGTCCGCATCCAGACCGGCGATAACAAGAACGCCCTGCTGGTGCCGCAGCCTGCCGTTATCGAAGTGCAGTCGCAGTACCAGCTCATCGTGCTCACGCCCGACAACAAGGCCATGTTTCGCCCGGTCAAGATGGGAGAGCGGGTGGGCCCGAACTGGATCGTCACGCGAGGGCCTGAAGCCAGGTGAGAAAGTCGTGGTCGAAGGCATCCTGAAGGTCCAGCAGTTTGCAGCGCAAGCACCCGAGCTGGCGAAAGAAGGGATTCCGGTCATTCCCAAGCCGTATGTAGCCCCCGCGGCGGCTGCAGGGAGCAACTGACCATGTCGAAATTCTTCATCAATCGGCCCATCGTCGCCATCGTCATCGCCATTCTGATGGTTCTGGTCGGCGTGGTCTCGATACTCACCCTGCCTACGGCACAGTTCCCCAATATCGCCGACCCGATGATCCAGGTGAAGGCGACCTATCCGGGCGCGGATGCCCAGACGATTGCCGAATCGGTCGCGACTCCGATTGAGCAGCAGATGTCGGGCGTCAGCGGCATGAACTACATGTATTCGTTGAGCGCCAGCTCGGGCGGGGGAATGACGCTGTATGTGGATTTCCAGCTCGGGTACCGATATCAACACCGACCAGATTCTGGCGCAGATGCGGCAGGGACAAGCCAACTCGCAATTGCCCAGCCAGGTGACCCAGCAGGGTGTGATCGTGCAGCCGGGCACGACCGCCCCTTTCATGCTGCTCGACCTCTACTCGTCCACCGGCGCGTACGACAATATCTTCCTGGCCAACTACGCCACCATCAATTTGCAGTACGCGCTGACCCGTCTCCCGGGCGTCGGGCAAGTGCAGATATTCGGCGCAGGCCCCTACGCCATGCGCATTTGGGTGAATCCTGACCGGCTGGCCAGCCTGGGCGTGACCGTGCCGGACATCACCAATGCCGTCCAGAGCCAGAACAAGGTTAATCCCGCCGGCCAGGTGGGCGGCGAGCCTGTTCCCGAAGGGCAACAGTTCACTTACAACGTGCGCGCTCCGGGGCGGCTTCCGACCGCCGAGGAGTTCGATCAAATCATCGTCCGTGCCCAGCCCGATGGCTCCATCCTGCGCCTGAAAGACGTGGCGCGCGTGGACTTGGGATCGCAATACTATTCTTACATGGCGCGGTTAGGAACGGCGGGGTCGAGTAAGCCGACCCAGCCGGCCGCTCTTATAGCGCTTTATCTCACGCCGGGCAGCAACGCGCTGGCAACCCGGGCAGCCGTCCTCAAGATGATGGAGGACGCGAAGGGCAGGTTTCCCGCAGGGGCTGGACTACATTGTTGCGCTCGACACCACGCTCGCGGTCAGCGCCGGCATCCACGAAATCTACAAAACCCTGGGCGAAGCTTTGGTCCTGGTCATTCTCGTGGTCTACATCTTCCTCCAGGGTTGGCGGGCCACGCTCATCCCGCTGCTCGCCGTTCCGGTCTCGCTGATTGGGACCTTCATGGTCTTCCCCATGCTGGGGTTCTCCATCAATACCCTTTCGCTTTTTGGACTGGTGCTGGCCATCGGGTTGGTGGTGGACGATGCCATCGTGGTGGTGGAGGCGGTGGAACACCACATCGAGCAAGGCATGTCGCCGCATGACGCCACCATCAAGGCGATGGAGGAGGTCTCCGGACCCGGTGATGGCCATTGGCCTCATCCTGGCGGCGGTTTTCATTCCTACGGCCTTCGTTCCCGGCATCACGGGACAGCTTTACAAGCAGTTCGCCGTTACCATCGCGATTTCGGTGCTGTTCTCGGCCTTTAACGCGCTGACGCTCAGCCCGGCGCTCTCCGCCATGCTGCTGCGCCCCAAGAAGGAGACGCGGGGACCGCTGGGCGCTTTCTTCCGCTGGTTCAATCGCGTCTTCGGCAAGGCCACCGACGGGTATGTTGGCGCTTGTCATCACTTGATCCGCAAAGCGGGTTTTGCCTTTCTGCTGCTTGGCGTTGCTGGTTGTAGGCGCCGGTTTCTTCGGCAAGCGAATCCCGAACAGCTTTCTCCCCGACGAAGACCAGGGATACCTCTATGCCGGCTTGCAACTTCCCGACGCGGCCTCGCTGCAACGCTCCTCCGAAGCCTCCCGGCAAGTTGAAAAAATCATCATGGACACGCCTGGCGTCGAGTACGTGAGCTCGGTCATGGGATACAGCATGTTGAGCGGCGTCAACGCCACCTATAGTTCGTTCTTCTTTATTTCATTCAAGCCCTGGGACGTGCGCAAGACTCCGGAGACCAGCTACGACGGAATCAAGGCCCACCTGCAAAAGGCCCTGTCCCAAGTCGCGTCCGGCATTGCCTTCTCGTTCCCGCCGCCCGCAATTCCGGGCGTGGGAACTTCGGGAGGCGCCACTTTCATTCTGGAAGACCGATCGGGCAGCGGTATCGATTTTCTGGCGAAGAACACACAAATTTTCATGGCCGAGGCCCGCAAACGTCCCGAGCTCGCGGGCGTCATGACCACCGCCCTCTTCGGGGTTCCCCAGGTCGGGGTCAAAGTTGACAACGCCAAGGTCATGACCCAGCAGATCCAGTTGAGCAACCTGTACGAGACCATCCAGACGTTCATGGGCGGCGCGCTGATCAACTACTTCAATCGCTTCGGACTGCAATGGCAGGTGTATGTGCAGGCTGACGGAGACGTTCCGCACCAATGCGTACAACCTGGGCAAGTTTTACGTCCGGAACGCGGCGGGAGAAATGGTCCCGCTGAGCACGCTGACCAGCACCTACCCGCGCAGCGGCGCCGAGTTTGTCATGCGTTACAACCTGTTCAACTGCGTGCAGATCAATGCTTCGGCGGCGCCCGGCTACAGCTCTGGCCAGGCGATGGCCGCTCTGGAGGACGTCTTCCACAAGACCATGCCCAGCCAGATGGGCTTCGATTACAGCGGCATGTCGTATCAGGAGCAAAAGGCCGCGCAGGGCGTTTCGCCTGCTACCATTTTTGGACTGGCGTTCTTTGTTGTCTTCCTCATCATGGCGGCACAGTACGAGAGCTGGACGCTGCCGTTCAGCGTGTTGTTGGGAGTGCCAATCGCTGTGTTCGGAGCTTTCCTCACGCTGTATCTGCCGCCGACTCGATAACGACGTGTACGCCCAGATTGGGCTGGTCATGCTGATCGGCCTGTCGGCCAAGAACGCCATTCTGATCGTCGAGTTCGCCAAGATGGAGTACGACAAGGGCGCAACCCTGATTGACGCTTCTCTGACAGGCGCCAGGCTGAGATTGCGGCCCATCCTGATGACGGCCTTTGCCTTCATTCTGGGCTGTGTGCCGCTGTGGGCAGCTTCGGGCGCCGGCGCGATCTCGCGACAAGTACTCGGTACGGTCGTGATTGGCGGCATGCTGGCAGCCACGTTGCTTGCGGTCTTCTTCATCCCCGTCAGTTTCGATGTCGTGGAGCGGTTTGGCATATGGATATCCGGAGAGAAAAAAGAGCCGCAAAAGGAGGGACTTGGACCTGTCCCGGAGGGAGCGGGCGATGACTAGCATGAGAACATACGCCGTTTTTGTGTTGTTGCTCGCACTGTGTGCGTGCAAGGTCGGCCCCAATTACCAGCGTCCGCCGTTAACGGTCCCGGGCGAGTATCGCGGGGTTGCGCCGGATGCTTCCACGCAGCAGCCGCCTACCGGTGAACAATTCGCGGAAATGAAATGGCCGTCCGTGTACCAGGATGAGGTGCTGCAAGGGCTCATCAAGGAAGCCCTCGCCAACAACTACGACATGCGGATTGCGGCCACGCGTATCCTGCAGGCCAACGCTAATCTTAGGGATCACGCGCGCTAATCAATTTCCGACCGTAAACGGTAGTGCGGCGGTCACCAACGAGCGCAATAACTTTTTCCCCGGTGCGCCCACCTTCGATACCCTTGGCATTCAGTTGAACTACATCGTCGACTTCTGGGGACAGTACCGCCGGGCAACGGAGGCGGCACGCGCCACCCTTCTGGCGACGCAGTACGGACAGTACGTGGTGCAGATAACGTTGATTTCGTCGCGTGGCCAGCAATTACTTTCTGCTGCGCCAATTCGACGCCCAACTTGGTGTACTCGCAGGAAACCGTTGATGCCGACCAGGAAATCCTGAAGCTCAACAACATCAAGTTCCATGGCGGTGAATCCGCGATCACCGATGTGTATCAGGCCGAGACGCTGGTGCAACAGGCGGAAGCAGAGGTCATCAGCCTGCAGCAGGCGATCGAACAATCGGAGAACAATATCAGTATCTTGCTGGGCAGGAACCCTGGGCCGATAGCGCGTGGGCGCAGTCTGGTCGATCAGCCGCACCTGCCCGAGGTGCCAGCCGGACTGCCTTCGGCGCTTCTGCAGCGCCGGCCCGATGTGCGCCGTGGCCGAAGAAAATCTGGTCGCCGCCAACGCCAACGTGGGTGTGGCCAAGGCAGCTTTCTTTCCGCAAATATCGTTGACCGGCTGCATTTGGCGCGCAAAGCACTGCGATAACAAGCTTCCTTCTGGGCCCGGCGACCTTTTGGTCTGTGGGTGGACAGGTAGTCCAACCCATCTTCCAAGGAGGCCGGATCAGGAGCGGGTACCGTTTGGCGTGGGCGCAGCGCGATGAAGCCGAACTAGCCTACAAGCAAACCGTGCAAAAGGCGTTCGGCGATGTTTCCAATAGCCTCGTCGGCTACAACCAGTCTCGACTGTACCGAATGAAGATTGAGGAGCAGACGAAGACCTACAAGCAGATGGCAGACCTTGCGGAAGTGCGCTTCAAGGGAGGCGTCACCAGCTTTCTCGAAGTGCAGTATTACGAACAGCAGTATTTTCTGTCAGCGCTCAGCCTGGCCCAAGCTTGGTACACCGAATTGCAGAACTATGTGCAGCTATACCAGGCGCTGGGCGGTGGCTGGGAACAGCAGTAGCGTGCGGTTAGTTGGGAGTGCAACATCGACGGTAACGTAATTTGGGCCAGAGCCCGTCGCACTTTGACTCGTTGTGCGATCTAGTAATTCCTGATTGCCAGATAGTTTGTGAACAAGAGGTGAGGTCGTCATGGCACTTTTTGACCTGGTTTTTCAAGGCGGCGGCGCAAAGGGGGCTGCCTTCGCAGGGGCCCTGGAAGTATTAGCGGCAGCGGGACACAAACATAGGCGCTTGATCGGGACTTCCGCGGGCGCCATCACTGCTGCTTTGCTCGGCGCTGGCTATTCCGCGGCAGAACTATTGCAAGCCACTGCCGAAACCTTGCCGGGAACCACAAACCCAGTCTTTACCACTTTCATGGACGCTCCCACAGCGAATGACTTCGATGCGGCTCAGATTGCCGGTAGCCAAATCATGGACCTGATGGAAAAAGCGCATGTACCGGGATTTGTATCCAGGGAAATATTCAATCTAGGAATGCAACTCGATCTCTTTCGCGAAATGCTCTCCTTTAACGAGTGTGGCGGATTTTACACCGGTAATGCTTTCTTGGCCTGGTTTCGAAAGAAGCTCCAGGCCAAGGGTATTGATCCCGACCTTACGTGGAGTCAGTTTGCCGCGAAGACAGGCTCCGACGTTTCCGTGGTCACCTCCGATGTGACGGATCGGGAGATGGTTATATTGAACGAGCGAACTGCGCCACATGTGCCGGTTGCGCTTGCGGTACGAATGTCGATGAGTATTCCCTTCGTGTGGCGAGAGATGATTTGGGACGATGCGTGGGGTACGTACCTAGGCCGCGATAAGACGGGCCACATATTCGTAGATGGTGGCGTCCTATCGAACTTTCCCTTGGAACTGGTAGCGGAAAGCAATTCCGATATCATCAAGATCATGGGTAACACAGATCCCAATGGCGCCGGAACGTTAGGATTGATGCTGGATCAGAACATCCCCGTGCCGGGCGCTGCAAACTCTCAGACGCCCCGCCCCAGGCTGCGCACGGCGGACCGCGTGACCCGCCTCATCGACACCATGACGGGAAGTTCCGACGCCGAGATAATGCGGAAGTATCCCAAGCTTATTTGCCATTTGCCAGTAGGGGGATACGGCACCACCGAGTTTCGCATGTCTCAGGACAGAATGAATCGTCTGATTGACGCGGGGCGAACCGCGATGACGACCTATCTATCTCAACTGGTTTGAGATCAGTCTCTCACACGCTGAAGATACCGGAGAAAAAACATGCTGCCGGCACAATCCTGATAGCCACAAACCCTCACCTCCGAGCGAGATTCCGGGTTGCTTCTGTGGCAATCTGTACTAGCGCGATAGTATTTTGCGGGAAGGATTGACTTCTCTTAACCTTTCAGGGTAGATTCTCGGAGCCGTATGCTTGAGTCGAAATGCGATTGTCATCTTTGGCTTCCAGAGATGTCGAAGGTCTGCACCTGAACCCGCCTTAAGACGAAGCAAAACATAACGAGGAGATACATGAAGCTATTGCGTTCGCTCGCAGTCGCTACGGTTGTGATTTTGTGTGCTTTTGGCAGTGCCAGCGCACAATCCCCGTGGCAGCCTCTCACCCATCAACCAACCTTTAGCGCCAGCAACCCGCTGCTGCTCACCGACGGCACCGTGATGGTGCACGATACGGGGGCGGCCGATTGGTGGAAACTAACTCCCGACCAGAACGGTAGTTACGTCAACGGAACTTGGACCCAGTTGGCCTCGTTGCCAGCAGGCTACGCGCCGCTTTATTACTCCTCCGCAGTGCTGCCGGACGATCGCGTGATCATTGAAGGCGGTGAATACAATTTGGGTCACGATGCGTGGACCAACCTGGGCGTCATTTACGACCCTAGAACCAATACCTGGACACCTATGACCCCTCCGTCCGGATGGGCACAGATTGGCGATGCGCCTAGCGTCGTGCTCGCCAACGGAACCTATATGCAGACCGATTGTTGCGACACGCCTCCCAAGGCGGCTTTGCTCAATCCGACCACCCTGACTTGGACCACCACGGGATCGAACAAATTCGACGTCTATGACGAAGAGGGCATGACCCTATTGCCTGGCGGGAAAGTACTGGACGTAGACGCCTATGTTTTCCAGTACAGCCAGAACGGTATGAACTCCGAAATCTACGATCCCACCGCCGGCTCGTGGTCGAGCGCTGGCAGCACCATCGTGCAACTCTGGGATTCGTCGGCCACCTGCGGTGGATCGGGCAGGGCCTCGTACGAGTTGGGTCCTGCTGTTTTACGCCCTGATGGGACGGTCTTCCAAGCCGGGGCCAACCGTTGCGCCGCCGGCCATACCGCCATCTACAACAGCAGCACGGGCGTGTGGACGCCCGGTCCAGACTTCCCGGGCAACCTCGACATCGCAGACGGTCCAGCGGCACTTCTGCCCGACGGCAATGTGCTGATGATGACCAGCCCCGGAATCTTTCAGAATGGCTCCGTATTCTTTGAATGGGATGGGGCTAACCTGAATCAAGTCTCTGGCCCACCCAACGCCCCGAGTGACACCTCGTACGTGGGAAACATGCTGGTGTTGCCAACTGGCCAGGTAATGTTCACTGATTTCAGCAGTGACGTCGAGATCTACACCTCCTCTGGGAGCCCAAATCCTAGCTGGGAACCCTCAGCGGTGCTCAGTATAAGCTCGCCAATTCTCTCCCGCGGAAGCACCATCATGCTCAGCGGTCGGAAGTTCAACGGCTATTCGCAAGCCGTCGCCTACGGGGACGATGAACAGGCTGCCACGAACTATCCTATCGTCCGCCTGACCAATGCCAGCACGGGGCACGTCTTTTACTGCCGCACCCACGACCACAGCACGATGGCAGTTGGGTATCAGGGTCCCGCTTACACCCATGTCGACATACCAGCCAACATGGAAACTGGACAAACCTACCTGGAAGTAGTTGCCAATGGCATTGCGTCGCCCCAGATACAACATTGGAATAAGGTAGGAAAGGCCTAACGCAACAGGCATCCTGAAACCAGATAGTGCCACGTTTCCTGCTCCGATTTGGAGTAGAGGCGTGGCACATTGAACTGCGGCATCTACGAACCGGAAGACCCAAATCCCTTCGCGCCACGCGACGCATTGCCTAACTCGTCCTCTACAACCTCCCCAGCGAGAAACGGATGCTCAAGCAATTGAGCAATCTTGTCGCCTTTGGAGATGGAATATGGCTTGTCGCCCAGGTTTTCCATGAGCACGATGATCTCGCCGCGATAGCCGGCATCAATGACTCCGGCATTACACAGGAGGCGCTTCTTGGCGAGGCCGGATCTGGTCTTTACAATCCCTCCCGCCGCTGGCACAAACTCGACGGCGATACCCGTATGTACCCCTGCGGCGCCGCGCGCCGCAATGGTGACATCCTCGGACGAATAGAGATCGTAGCCAATATCTTCTCCCGGATGAGCCACGGTTGGTAGAACCGCATCAGGCGAGAATTTCTTCACTTTCAGCATGAGTACCAATTGTGCCAGAAGTCATAGCTGCATGCGAAGCTGCGATTCTGTGGCAGAATCTTCTCGACGCACGCGGTCGGTCTGCTTAAAGTGGTTGGGTGCATCTTGAAGACCGGATCGCCTCATGAGTCAACTTCCCCATCCGCAGAGCGCTGTTCCCTTCTTCGACGAAGCCGCCGTGCAACGAGTGCTGCGCCCGGAGGCGCTTATCCCCGCCATGGAGCATGCGCTCATCGATTTCTCCGCCGGAAAAGTGCTGCATCCTGTTCGCAGCATCGTTTCAGTTTCCCAGCATGGCGGGTTCATGGGACTCATGCCGGCGGTCTATGGCGACATCATGGGGACCAAACTGGTCAATTTCTATCCCAACAACGCCGCGCGGGGGCTGCCCACTCATCTCGCTATCATCGTTCTCTTTCGATCGGAGACGGGAGAACCACTCGCCATCATGGATGGCCGCTTGATCACGGAATTGCGCACGGCCGCGGTGTCGGCTGTGGCGACCCGGCTGTTATCGCCACCCAATGCTAGCAGGCTAGCTATTCTTGGTAGTGGTGTGCAGGCTCGCGCCCATGTGAGGGCGCTCGGGCTGGTACGGAGGTTCGAAGACATTCGCATTTGGAGCCGCGACCCGCAACATGCAAAGTTGTTGGCGGATGAGATTGGTGGCATAGCGACGTCAGCAGAAGAAGCAGTGCGCGACGCTGATGTTGTTGTTACAGTGACCAGTTCATCCGAGCCGGTGCTTCGTGGAAAGTGGCTGAAGCCTGGGGTGTTGGTCAATGCGGTGGGTGCAGTCGGGCCGACGCGTCGCGAACTCGATGACGATGCCATGCGCGGAGCATTGATCGTCGACTCGCGTGAGGCCGCGCTTAAGGAATCAGGCGATGCCTTGCTGGCAGGAGCAAGTATCTACGCGGAGCTGGGCGAATTGCTCGCCGGAAGCAAGCCAAAGCCACAAACTGAAATCACAGTATTCAAGTCCCTCGGGCTGGCAGTGGAAGATCTAGCTGCGGCGAAACTGGTGCTGGATGGCCTACGACAATCGTAAGCATCCGAGCAGCGAAAGATAAGAACTCAACATAGAATGCCACATGGAATGCAACTATGAGCCCCAAATCCGAAGAGCTGTTGCGGCCGCGTGATGCCGCCACCGTTCTTGGTGTCAGTTACGCCAGCCTCAAGCAGTGGATCTATAAGGGCAAGCTGCGCACGGTAAGGACTGCGGGCGGACATCATCGCATTCCACAGAGTGAAATTGACCGCTACCTCTTCAAGTCACTGGGCAAACAACCTGCCGAGAGCCGCGCGAATTTTCGCAGCATCAGCGGACGTAATCAATTGGTCGGACGCATTGTCGAGGTGCGCATCGAAGGGCTGCTTGCGCAAGTAAGGCTCTCGATCGGGGGACAGCACATCACTTCCATCATCACTGCCGATGCAGCCCGCGAGATGCGTCTCAAGCGCGGCGATAAGGCTGCAGCGCTGGTGAAATCGACCGAGGTCATGATCGTCAGAGTATAGCGCTCAAGAGGGCGCGCACCGGAAGCGTCGCACGAAGGTCAGACTGAACAGTGGAACGGGTCGGCCAAAAAATGTCGGGTAGCCGGCGGAGGACCGGCCACCCGACTGGTTGCTTACGGCAGGTAATAGCGGAAGGAAGTAAAGAACATATTGTCAATGGCTGTCGGGTTAGCTCCTGCCGGGTAGGGTGTCTTGGTCCCCTCGCCAGCCCAGGCAGTCTTGGTCACGTACGAGTACTGCAGACCAAATTGCAGGCGGCCCTTCGGTCCGTTGTAGGGCTTGTACCAGAAGCCAAGCGAGCCTTCCCAGATGTCCTTGGTATCGCCGTTGCAATTGGTCAAGCCGCCGGGATTGAAGCCAGCGGTCAAACCCGAGCTGGGCAGCGTTTCAATGCCACAACCGGTGTTGTTAAAGCCCAGCGCGCCGTATCCGACCGGAGCGCCCTTGGAGTTCAGGAAGGCGGTGCGGGCGTCATATTCGATACCGCCGTTGCCGTACCAATCCCACTTCGGAGAGTGGTACTCCAACGTCAACAGACCTTGGGCGTTGCTGATGGGAGCCACGGTTCCGTTCGGACGAATCGTTGCATCTGCCAGTCCAGCAGTTCCGTAGCGGCCCGTTCCGTTTCCGCCCATGGCATGCACGCCAAGATCAACGTGCTTCTGGAACATCGACCAGCGGGCGTTGGCGCCACCACCCCCCACCCAGGTCGAGTTGTTATAGGCGCCGGCCGCGGAGGGCTTGGCCAACCCCGCATCGGGGAAGACGCGATCACGGAACTGGCTAATCAGACCAAAGACTTCGTAGTGTCCAAAGCCCGGCTGGAAGACCAGTTTTCCGATGAAGTCTGGAGACGGGTTCCAGGAGTAGTTCGCGACATTGGAGCAGGTGGTCACGGGTGCACCGGAGGAGGAAAGTGTCGTGGAGCAGCCACTAATAGCGGCGTTATACAGACCGCCTCCGTTGCCCTGCGACCCGAGGAGGAAAGAGTTGGCAGTGTTGCCGTGGGTCGTGAGCGTCTCCTGCGAGTTCTCTATTGAGAAGCCGAACCAGGCCTTGTTGCTGAAATTCTTGACGACACGGAAACCGTATTGACGTGCCCAACTAAAGCCCACGGTGTATTGCGGGTCGATAGTCATCGGCAGCGCTTCGGTGCGGTTGTCCTCACCCACCTTGGTTTCCGTCACCAAGCTCCACATCTGTCCGCCAGTGAAGCTCCAGCCGTTATGCAGTGCGGCCTGTCCCCACACCTGCCGCTGGCGCATAACATATGAGTTGCTCTCGTTGTTGTTAGAGGTGACGCCGGCACCCAGGAAGTCCGCTTCCACGTAACCGGTCAGGTTCATGTTGTCCAGCTTGCCTTGGGCCAGCATGGATATTCGCGACTGACGGCCGGATCCATAGAACTCAGAGACGTGCGCCTGGGAAGCACCCGGGTAATTAATGCCATTCAGGTTCGTATTGATGTCAGCTCCCTCTGCGCGCTGACGCCACACGGTTTCTGCCGCCAGGAAGCCACCCGGCGTAATGGTGATTCCCTTATAGTGGATGGCCAGTGGGCTCTCCAATCCGGCAATGCGCTTCTGGGCATCCTGCAGCTCGTTCACGGTATTGCCAGAAACCGTCTTCAGGTCGGCGACGTCGTGCTGCAGCGGGTCCATGTACTGCTTATCCAAGTCTTCGGCCTTCGGAACCGCGGCATTGGCAGTCTCTTGTGCCTGCTGTGCCGCCGATTGCGCCTGGGTCACCTGCTGTTGCAGTTGCTGGATCGCCTGGTCCCGGCTTGCGATTTGCTGCTGTAACTGCTGGATTTGCTGCTGTTGCGCGGAAATCGCGTCTTTCATGTCCTCGAGCGTTTTCGAAACTGGAGCGGAACTACTGTGGTGGCTAGTCTTTGGCTTCGGGCTCGGGGACTCTGTTTGTGCGACAACGCTCGTCGTGATCAGAACCGCGAGCGCTAAAGCTAGTGGTCGTTTCATTTTCTCTCCTGAAAATGCAGTAGACGAATGAGATACAGGGGAACCGCAACCAATAAGCCGAACGTGAAACCCGTCGATGGAATTCAACGGAATCCTAAGGGGGGGATGTTACAGGTTCGTGAAAGCAGGATGAAAGTTCCGCGAATCGCCTGCTCTCTGTGGACCAAGACCAAGTCAAGCAGCGTTAGCGGACACCCTTCCGCCGTTTGCACCGCACCTCCGCGATTCAAGCTTGGTATCTCGCCAACGGAGGTTCATCTTCCTTTAATGTTGATCGTCTATGCTGCGGAGACAGAAATGGACGCGCGTTAGTGACTAGCGGAAAAGGCGCGTCAAGTATGTTGTAGGAACATGCTACTCTAGTGAACGATTTCTGCTGACAAAACTAACTGATGGAGGGAAGTCATGGGCAAAGATTTGACTCTGAGGTGTTCATGGATTTCAGCGGCCACATTCCTGGTTGCAGTGTCGTTCTTGTTGCCAGGAACGACAACTCTTGCGCAGATGTCCGGCCCTGGGGCCTCCCCGCAGGCGCAGGAGTTCACTCAGAATGTGAAAGAAGTCTACTTCCCCTTCAACATCTACAACCGGATCGTGGATCCGTCAGCGCTGAACTCCGATGCGGAATGGCTAAAGCAGCACCCCGATGCACATTTGTGGATACAGGGTTACGCCGACGTCCGCGGCGACATCTTTTACAATCTTGTGCTCTCCTACCGTCGCGCTCAGTTCGTAAAGTCAACCTTGGTCAAGAGCGGAGTGAACGAGGCTCAGATCGGCTTCGCTACCGGGTGGGGGAAGCTCTATCCAGTTTGCCAAGCCACCGATGATAGCTGCTATCAGAAGCAGCGTCGTGCCGACATTGTGCCGCCCGATACGATGTAGTTGCCCGCTGCACTGTGACGGCCACGGCGACGGCGCCTGAGCTTTTAGTTTGTAGGAGCGTCGCGATTCGTCGCACACGATTTGTCGCACACAATGACCGCCTCGCCATAAGTTCCGCGCTGCTGTCACCGAGTACCATCGGGTGCAGTGCCGCACGTTACAGGGCTCATCCGTTCGGTGCCGCCGAGTTTGGAGCAACGGCTGCTGCGTTGCTATAATTCAACTGCTGCAACATCGTCTCCTTGCGCACTCGCGTCGTGGCCAGGTAGCTCAGCTGGTAGAGCGCAGCCCTGAAAAGGCTGGCGTCGGCGGTTCAACTCCGTCCCTGGCCACCACATTTCAAAGCCTTTAGTTCCCATTTCGATTTTCCATATTACCGGCAGTTTACCGGCAGTTGCTGCTCTTGCTCGACCAAGCCGCTTCCGATCGGCTCCGTTCTCCTGTGGCTGAACAGAAGCTCAAGAAACATTCCCTGGGCCTTCAGCCTGTCCTCCGACATCGACTTGGCATAGATTTCGAGAGTCGTTTTCAAGTTCTGGTGCCGCAGAATCTCCTGCACCGTCTTGACATCGACTCTCATCTTCACCAAAACCGACGCCAGCGTTCTCCGGAAGGTGTGAAAGCCGAAGGTACGGGGTGGCGCGACCACCCCGGCCTTCCTCGCCGCTACTCTCAAATAATCCGCAACCAGCATGTTCGCTGCAGGTGGTTTCGTTCCTTTCAAACGAAGACTGGGAAACACCAAATCTTCATCGCTGGGGTAGAGCGTCTCCTTGCGCCAGGCAAGAAGATGCGCCGCCAGCAGCGGGTGCATTGGCACAGGCGCTTTCGATGCCTTCGACTTGGGCGGGCCGAAACGGCGTTCGACGTAAGCCCGCCGTACCCGGATTAGCTGGTCCGTGAAATCCAAGTCGTCCCACTTGAGGGCCAGGACTTCAGAGACGCGTAGCGCTGTGGCCGCATCGGTGATGATCATCGTGCGGCGCATCAGATCCAGGGTGTCGAGGATGTCAAGCACTTGGGGCAGCGTCAGGATAACCGGCTCGAAGTCACTCACCAGCGACTGGCGCACGAATCCGATGGGATTGCCGTCCGGCGTGCGCGGTAGGAATCCCTGTCGTTGTCCGTGCACGTAAACATTGTTCATCGCTTTCCGGATTTCACCCAGGGTCGGATTCCGAAGCGCGAACTTGTTCTTGAGTTCCCTCAGCCAGTCCTCGACCTCAGGCGGATGGACTGCCAAAGCCGGAGAGGTGCCCCAGCGAGGCAAGGCCCAGCGACTGAGATAGCGTTTGTACTTGCGGATCGTTGAGTAGGCCTTCTCGATCGTGGCCTGACGCTGATCCTCGGGCAGTTCCTTCTGTATGTAGTGGGCCGCAAGTTCCCCAAACAGCGGCTGTGCACCGACGTCGAAAGGTGATTGGTTAGGATTGAGATGAAGTTCTTCCACTCGCCGCCAAGCTGCTTCTTCGCTGGGATAGTCCCTGACTTTGCCGACCTTAATGGGCGTGGCTTGCACCCATGCGCCATCTTCCGGTCGCTGCCGACGGTAGCAGAACACCCAAATATCCCCTGATTTACGTGGCTTCTTCTGAAGCCATCCGCTCTGAAATCGTGCCATCACTTCTCCTTTGAAGAGGTGGCACTCCCGGTTGCTGCGGAGTTTCGCTGAGAGCGAGCCCACTCGTCAAGTTCGCTGAGCTTGTAACGCCAAGTTCTTCGCCGATTCCGCGGTCCACTGAGGACAGGGTGCGCTGGAATCTTTCCCTCTCGAGACAGCTTTTGCACTTGCTTCCAGTCAAAAGCCAGGAACGCAGCCGCCTGCTTGCTGTCAACGTAAGGCTCAAGGCGTGGCGGGCTGGCCGGGGTAATCGGACTAAGCTGGGTTGACATAGGGTCCTCGTAAACTCGAGCATTCTCGATGCTGCCGGTCTGTCTCCGATATGTTCACCCCGTGCACGCTTAAGGTTCGGTCGGCGCGGACGGGCGCGAGAAACGGCTTCTTCAGCGCTCTTGTTAGCTTCAAATCGAGTGGCAGTCAAACAGGCTGATCAGGCGAGCGTCGTCCAGACATCGTGGATCTCCGCGTGGACCTGCTTGTTATTTGGCAAAGGTGGCGGGAATTTCTTGCTCAGACCGTTCCTACTGCAAGGTGCCGGTACTCCAACTGCGAAAGCCGAGCCTCGTTTTGGAATCATGGTCGTCAATGAACTTATTTCACCGATCACACTTTGGCTGGTCATAGCAGCGCGTGCGCAGGAAGCCGCCGGCAAATCGAATACCACAAACGTGGGCGCGCATGGGTCCGTGACTCACTCCGCCAGTGCCGCTGCAAGATCAATTCCCTCCCCGACTCGATGTCTGACTTCCTTGAGCCACGCTCGTGGATTGGTACCATGAATCACACGTCCCAGAAAGCCCAGCCGCTCGGCCGCATTGTTGCGGTTTCGCCGAATGTCGTCCTTCGTGATCTTGGTGTAGAAGGCAAGAAAGCTGTCCATGCTCCGGGGTTTGGCAAAGACGTAAGTCGCGTGGCCGAGCTGAGGGATTTCTACGATCACAGCTTTTTCAACGTCGAAGATGTATTCGTCGCGAAACAGGTAGACCCGGCGTGCCCGTCGTGAGAGCTCGCGAAAGAAGAATTGGTCGTAATCTGCACGCCAGCTGATCTGTGCGACATCAAAGTCCCCGGGAAGATGTAGCTCGGAACACATTCGCTCAAGCTCCGCTTTCTTGATCGCACGATGTTCCAGGCACAGCCGGATCTGATCCAACGCTTGCGAGTATTGGCCGAGGCGATGATAGGTCGTTCGCGCCATCTCCAAGTGCTGCTGGAAATCGGCTGAGAGTTTGACCTCCAGCCGGCTCGGCAATGCAGTCTCCCAAGCAACGAGTTCCCACTCTCCGCGACGTTTGCGGTATCTGCCAGTTTGTACGAACGTGCCTTCGACCTCGATGCTAGTTCCCAACAGGTGCTTCCACTGATTCCAAGTGCGGTCCCAGAATGTGTGTAGGGCGGCTGGATCGAGCCAGAACTCCAGCTTGCGACGCACATCGCGGCACAACGCCCGATCCGCATAGAAATCGCAATTACGCAGTCGCACATGGAACCGCCGACGCCGGAGATCGGGTGAAAATGCAAGAATGCGACGAGCGAAGAATGTTTGTCCGTCACGGGAAGGCTCGCCAGCAACGAGGAGGGAGCCTAATCCACCGTACGGAAATATGGCCGGAACTTCGGAATCGGCCAGCAGCGCGTCATAGCAGGCACGCAGTTCAGGCTGGCCGACGATGTTGAAGGCCCGCTCCAGTGCCACTCGCTGGCTGCGAGTTGCTCCTGCCGCTTGGAGTTCCAGGTCGCGTAGCTTGAAAGCTACGCGCAGCTCAGAGGGAGAGGCGTTAGCTGGTATGTGCAGGATCTCGTACAGGGAGGAATGACCGGCTCTATGGTCGGCACCGGGCAAACCATAGAAGTAGTCGCGCAGGACCTCACACGGCAGGAAGACCGTACTGATGCCAAGGCCTCCGTGGCGAACCTCGGCCGAAACGAAGTGCTGATTTCGTTTGTCCTGTTTGGGCTGGCTCACGTGCCCGATTGGTACGTGGTAGAGATAACGTCTGGAACCGTCGCCCGTATTCTTGGTGATTAAGATCTCTGTACGAACTGCATCTCCCGTAGAGACGGGAAACGCGATGTCGTCACCGATGGCTACATAAGATGCGAGAAAACCGGACACCAGGAGTTTGGATCGATTCGCGAACACACAGATAGCGGGTTTCTCCTGCCGCCGGACGCTCACCACACGCTCGCAGCAGATGGGCGTGGACGAAGGCGAAATGGACGTTGAAGACATACTTTCGGCGGCATTATAGGGTCGTCTTGCAGAAGTCCAAAACGCTGCATGGCGTATTCCAGTGTGCTTCCTGTAAAATTTCAAAAAGCCGCCACGTCAGCGCCATTCGCGATGTTCTAAAAAATTCTTGATCAGCAGGCCCGGTAATCTGAGTCGGTGAGGATTCCTGTCCCAAGGGGAGTGGTATTTGTAGCGGCCCTTGTTGTGGTCGTAATTCCTGTCTCGCACTACGCCTACACTCGGTTCCGTGATATTTCTGCCGACAAACACATCAGTTACGGTCGTTTAGAGCATCCGGAGAGTTCCACGGATCCGCAGGCCCTCCTGTCGGAGGCCAATCGCTTTTACTGGCTAAACAACGGGCCAAAAGCTGCCCCGTTGTATGCCAAAGCCGAGAGTCTCTTCGCAAGTCGAGGCGATACCCGGAATGAGCTCTACGCCAAGATTGGACGCCTCAGATCGGAAGCCGAGACGATGTCTTTCGTCGACCTTTCGCGCTTCTTGAATGACCAGTTGCAGAACCCGATCATGCGCAATGACCCACGATTGCGGCTCTGGTGCCTCACCGCAAAAGGCTACACCGACATCGAGATTGATTATCGAGCGGAGAAGCAAGACTGGTTGGAGGCCCAACAGATCGCACAGAGTCTCGGGGACGACCGTTTGGCGACTAGGGCCTCCGGTGAATTGGGCGTAATTGCATTCCTGGAGGGAAACTCCGGCCGGGCGGCCAAGCTCTTAGGCGGAGCCCTCGTCTCAACGATGACTAATGGCGACAAGGGTGGTCAGATTCGCTTTCTGGAAATGATCGGGAACGGCTTGGTCGAGGTCAACCGCCCCTCTGATGCCCTAATGTTTTTTGAGAGGGCCATCACGATCGCGGAGGCTGACGAAGATTCCGGACTTCCTTTCATGGGGTACGAGGGAAAGGCGCAAGCGCTGGTTGCGTTAGGGAGACCAGATGAAGCAAAGAGAGTCCTCCAGGACGCACTTGCGAAGGCCCGATCGCAGCAGAAACGCGGGCATGAGGCACAATTGCTGATTGTCCTTGGCAGGCTAGCGGCGCAAACCGGGAACACACAAGAGGCCATCGCCGATTTGGAGGATGCGGGGCAGTTCGCAGCAAGAGTCCAGTTCTACCGAATGGAAGCTGACGCCATGTTCGAGTTGGCGAAACTCTATCGGGATTCAGGCGATCTTGCCACTGCAGACGACCGTGCGACGCAGGGTCTCGCTGCTAGCCAGCGCGTCGGCGATCGCTATTACGTGCCGCGGAACCTAACAATCTTGGCTGACCTGAAAGCACGACGGGGGCGCAGTGCAGAAGCACAGGCCCTTTACAAGCATGCTGAAGACGTCATTGACGGCATGCTTGGCGGCGATGACTCCTACTGGAACAGCTCCATCGCCGCTGCGATGAGCCAGACTTACCTCCAGCACTTCGAACTCGTCGCGGCGGAGGCTGATACAGCCGGCGCGTTTCAAATATTGGAGCGCGTCCGAGGGCGAACTCTGGCTAGCGCTTTGGAAGACAGAAAGGCGGATCCGCGGTCAGGATCTACCGAAGCTGCGACACTGGACAGTTACGTTGCTACTACGCAAACCCGCCTGATGCAGACCAATAGCCCGGTCGAGCGTGAGACATTGCTCGATGCCCTGGCTGAATACGAATGGCGGTTGCGGTTGGCGTGGAACCGGGGAGATCAGCGCTTTCCCATTGATCCCGCACCGCTACCCCAGGTTCAAGACAGTCTGAAGTCAGACGAAACATTGCTGGAGTACGTGCTCGACGAGCCAAACTCCTTCTGTATTTCGGTTACGCACAAGACCGTCAGCCTGCGAGTGCTGCCGGCTGGTCGCAAGCAAATCGAAAAACTGGTTCAGCGGTACATTGATGAAATCCGTGCGAAAAAAGCTGGAGTTGCGGAGGCAAAGCAACTGGATGCGTTGCTTGTGCAACCGATTCCTGAAACATCCACGGGCAAACGATTCATCGTTGTGCCGGACGGCATATTGAACCTGCTGCCGTTCGAAGCGCTACGGAATAGCGAAGGGCGATATCTGCTAGCGTCCGATGTCATCAGCTATGCTCCCTCCGCTAGCGTTCTTGATGCGCTGCGGAGAGAGGACAAACAGCACGAAGCCCCTCGACCATTTCTCGGAGTGGGCGACGTTGCTTACGAGAATCAAGGTGGCGCCGGGAAAAGAATCCCGGCTTCTGAGACACTGCGGGGGCGGTTTGTTCGCGGTTTCGCTGATTTCGTGGGAATGCCACTTCATGATCTGCCGCAGACGCGGGAAGAGGTCGAGAGCATCAGTAGAATTGTGGGAATGGGCGCTGAAACGCTGTTTGGGGCAAGCGCTACTGAGAGTGCATTCAAAAAAGAACCGCTGGATGAGTTTCGGGTTTTGCATTTGGCTGTCCACGGCTTCGCCGACCCGCAATTTCCCGAACGATCAGCGTTAGTCCTTGGAGCCGATCCGAAGACTGGTGAAGACGGTTTGCTGCAGGTGCGAGAAATCAAGAAATTGCGATTGAACGCCGATCTGACGACCCTTTCTGCATGCGACACCGGAGTAGGGAAATTGCAGGGAGAGGAAGGTGTCAGCGATTTGGCGGAGGCCTTCCTGGCGGCTGGCGCGAAAACCGTTGTTGCCAGCCTCTGGAGTGCGGATGACACCTTTGCCAGTGCACTGATGGAACGTTTCTACCAGCGTCTAGCGCTTGGAGAGGAGACGAGTTTGGCATTACGAGGCGCTAAGCTGGATCTGCTGACGAAATACGGCGAACAAGTAAGCCCATTTTATTGGGCAGCGTTCGTGGCGATTGGCGATGCATCAATGCCGATTAGGATTAGGGAGCAATGAATCTGACTCTGGACGAGCGAACGAAGATTTTCGACAAAGTCTGTCGATTGGTGGAAACCAAACACTTCAATCCCGCAATGAACGGGGTGGATTGGAATGCGCTGGTCCAGGCCCGAAGGGATCAAATCCTTGCGTGTGATGGGGCTGAGGCATTCGAGAAGGAAGTCCACAGGTTGGTGGCCGAACTCAAGACCAGCCACACCGGGTTCCGACACGCCGGAATGCGCAACATACCGGCGAGACATGCAATCAATGCAACTTTGCAACGCTTCGCCGTGAATGGAACAGAACGCTGGATGTTTCAGGATGTACATCGAGGCGGTCCAGCATACTTGGCAGGAATAAGACCAGGGGATTTGTTGCTCGGAGCCGGCGAGCGAGAGATTCGTCCTCCAGAAGATCTGACGTTCTCCGCTGGAGGATCAGCAGATTTAGCGATTGAGAAACTGCAGGGAGACATCGAGGTGGTGAAGCTTCGGCTGCCCATGCCGAAGTCCAAGAAACATCCCGTAACCGCTCCCGAGGCAGTTCACGCGGAGATGCTCACCGAAGAGATCGGCCTGCTTACGGTGGCGATGTTCCCCGGCGCAATTGGAATCGATGTAGCCAAAGATATAGATCGGGGAATTGCGGCTCTCAACGGCTGCACCCGTCTCGTCGTGGACTTGCGCGGGAATACAGGTGGAGGTATCGGTGGACTGCGGCTGATGAGCTATCTGACACCGGGCAAACTGGAGGTTGGCTACAGCCTGACTCGAAAGCGCCGGGAGCGTGGTTATCGGAGGGAGGAGCTAACCCGGTTTGGACGAATTCCGTCTCGCAAAGGCACCCTCTTTTGGCTAGCTGCCCGATATGCCCTCGTGGACAAGTCCATTCTCGTAGTTACCGAGGGACTTGGGCCACGTCCGTTCCACGGACGCGTTGTCCTCATGGTGAACGAGCACACTGCCAGCGCCGGCGAAATGGTGTCCGCCTTTGCGGAGGAGAACAAACTAGCAACTATCGTTGGAACCAGGACACCTGGCCGACTCCTGAGCGGAGGCGCCTTCAAGGTCGGTCACGGCTACATTTTGGGATTGCCAGTTGCTGGGTATCTGACCTGGCAGGGCAGGATGTTG
Organism: uncultured Acidobacteriaceae bacterium; assembly: GCA_963794545.1. Classification (GTDB taxonomy): domain Bacteria; phylum Acidobacteriota; class Terriglobia; order Terriglobales; family Acidobacteriaceae; genus Bog-257. The sequence goes on along the minus strand of CAWCEH010000002.1, from coordinate 38,882 downwards.
GAAAACAACGGCATCATTCCGGCTGTCTCTGCTGAATTATCACGACAGGGGCTGCGGGAAGGCAGGGACACCCAGTTGGAGAAAGCGGTTGAGGTTGTCAAGAGCTTGTAGCAAAACGCAGGGGCGGTCTTACAACAACCTCGGGTTGACACCCACCGCTGGGCAGCAGCCCACCCGCGTCCCATCTGAACGCACGTGTTTTGCTCCGGGTGCAAAAGCCGAGCTCTCCATGCCTCCTTGTACCAAATCCACGAATACCGTCGGTTTTTCCGACATTTAGCGGCAAACTGTGGTACACAGGAGTCTTCCCACGTGTTTTGGAGCACGAAAAACCTTCTGCAATCGCGTCGATCTTTTAGCGCACTAGAGCAGGGGATAAGATTTAGCCCCGAGAACCCATGAATATTGAGATTTTGAAGGACACCATGCAGGACTCGAACATCAATTTCCTCCTTGGCTCGGGTCTCTCGTGCCCTTACCTACCCCTTCTGGGAAACATCGAAACGTTGCTAACAGACGTTGAGAAAGCCGCGATGACCGAGACGCAAAGGAAGATCATCACAGCTTCCTTATACAAGCGGTATTTTGATGGAGTGGTTGCCAGGAACACTCAGATTCTTAAGGGCGACCCGACCAGCAATTCGGTCCTGGGCGAGTACATGAAATTCTTAAGCTGTTTGAATTCTCTGCTTTTAAAACGCAAAGTTACCATTCTCAGCAAAGAGGTAAATTTGTTTACCACAAACATCGACATCTTTTTGGAAAAAGCGCTTGATGAGCTTGATCTGGAATTCAACGATGGTTTTAACGGACGATTCAAGCCGCTCTTTAATCTCAGCAACTTCAAAATATGTCGGTTCAAGAAAAGCCTTCATTACGACAAAAGCGCAGAACTACCCGTCTTTAACCTTATGAAACTCCATGGGTCGTTGTCCTGGGAACAAGGGCCTGGCGATTCCGTGATTTTCTCCGTTAGCCTGCAACATATTGCTGACGTAGCCACAAAGATGCTTCCGGCTGACCACTTCATCGACATTCCAGATGACGCAACGCTGGCGGAACTAATTGCTGCGAGCTCTACCAAAACGTGTGACGCTGCTACGGATGCCTTCATGGAGACATATGAAAAGCTGCTAATAATCATCAACCCCACGAAGGCGAAGTTTCAGCATACGCTGATGAATGAAACGTATTATGAGCTGCTCCGCCTCTACTCAAATGAGCTTGAGAAGGAAAATACCACGCTCTTCACAATGGGATTTTCGTTCGCGGACGAACACATACGTAACATCACGATCAGGGCGGCCAATTCGAATCCTACTCTAGTCGTCCATGCTGTAGCATACTCCGCAGAGGCCCGGGATCAGATTCAGGCTAGATTCCCCTCCACCACCATTAGGAACGCGAACATCAAGATCATCGCTCCCGAACAAACAGATGATGGACATGGTCATAAGAGCGACAAGTTCCATTACGATTTCTCGACAATAAACGACAAGTTCGTCGGAGCGATTTTGACGAGCGTTGATGTGAAGAACTGAGCCGACACTGCGAACTGTGATAAGTACCAATGGATAACCGACAGGTATCAGATGAGGCGATTTTTTCGGTTGGCAAGGTTATTTCCGTCAAAGGTCGCACCGTCTCAATAAAGGTTGACAAGACGAAGAACGCATCGCACCTTATCTACAAAGGGGAACTTCTTCGCAACATTGCCGTCGGGGGATACCTCAAAATCACGAAGGGCTTCACTAGGATTATTGGGAAGGTCGAGGGAGAGGAGGTCACTGAGGACAAATTTTACGAAGCCGGGGCCTATGCCAGTGGCAGAGAAAAGATTGACAGGGTACTCACGGTCAGCCTTCTCGGCTTCTTCAAGGGTGATCAGTTTGAACGCGGTATCAAGGAACTGCCGCTGATCGATAACGAGTGCTATCTTCTGCAGAACCACGAGTTTGAGCAAGTACACAACTTCATACGCTCTGGGGACGAGCCGCTCACTATTGGAACGCTATCGTTTGAGAAGGGACAGGACATCCGTGTAGGAGTAAACAGTCTGTTTGCAAGCCATATAGGCATCTTCGGTAATACTGGCAGTGGAAAGTCCTATACGCTGGCCAAGATTTATAGGGAACTATTCCTGCGGTACGCAGACCACGAGACCTTCCGGCGCAAAGCACGATTTGTCTGGCTTGATTTCAATGGTGAATATGTCGCGGACGCTGACTCTCCGACTGACGATGTGATCATCGATGAACGATACAAGAATGTATATCGGCTTTCAACTCACAAACCGGAGGGTGGAGACAAATTCCCGGTCTCAACTGAAGCCATCCACGATGTGGAATTTTGGGCTGTCTTTCTTGAAGCGACAGAAAAAACGCAACGTCCATTTCTTCTTCGGGCAATCGACAACAACTACACGGCCCCGCGTCTCACAGAGCTCAATGGCTTTAGACACCTCGTGGCGCAAACATTACGAGAGGCAACGCTTCACGTAGATAAGACAATGGACAGGGGAGCCGTCCTAAACTTCCTCCGAGAATTGAACACCGCTGTAGGAGACAATCCTTCTCTACGACAGCTGATAGCAGACTACGAGCAGCATCTGGTTTTTCACACTGGCCAGATGAAGTACATGTATAGGCGAGAAGGCCACCAAGACATTTACAGCGATAACCCGCCGTTCATTCCGCAGGTGATTGATGCGAAGGTCGCCCAAATACAAATCGACCCCGCCACTTTCAGCCCTATAGACCGTATTGGATTGCAAATAATTTTCCAATATTACGGCGATATCATCAAAGGCTTTTCTAATAGAGAGCACATTGCCCCACTGATAAAGCGGCTCGACAAGAGAATTGATTACATACGGAAGGTCATCGAGGTACGGGACGGAGATGAGTTATGGCATGAGAGGAATATAACTATCATCTCTCTGAGAGATGTAAACATGCAGATGAGAAAAGTGCTTCCTCTACTGTTCTGCAAACGTCTTTACAACGATAAGAAGGCCGGGGATGACACCGAGACGACCTATCTTAACGTCATTATTGATGAGGCTCACAACATCCTGTCAGAAGAATCAGAGCGCGAGAGTGAACAGTGGAAAGACTATCGGTTGGAAACATTTGAGGAAATGATTAAGGAAGGGAGAAAATTTGGGGTGTTTCTTACCATTGCCAGCCAGAGACCCGCAGATATTTCCCCCACAATCATTTCGCAAATGCATAACTATTTCCTTCACCGTCTGATCAACAATGAAGACATCCAGGCAGTGAGGCAAACCGTGTCCTACCTGGACAAAGTGACGTTTGAGTACATGCCCCTCCTGCCTACCGGCACGTGCATTCTTGCCGGTCTGCTCGCGAATGTTCCTATTGTGGTTGACATTGGGGAAATCAAACCCAAGAAACATGAGCCCAAAAATAAGACGATGACATTGACAGACAAGTGGGAATGAGGCCCGGCTTCACAGGTGGGGTCATATCGCGGGCAACCCTGAAGTTATCGGCTGGGTCCCAGATTGCCACCCGCGACCAGCGTTAGCAGTTGATTGACGCGCCCTCAGTCTTATAGGGTTGGATTGGAGCTGCGCGTGGACGTTCATCTCGTCGACGGAACATACGAGTTGTTCCGACACTACTATGCGTTGCCATCCGCGCGGGATAAGGACGGCCGGGAAGTTGCCGCCGTTCGAGGTGTCCTCGCGTCGGTGCTGGGAATGATCCGCGACGGTGCCACGCACATCGCGATAGCGACTGATCACGTTATCGAGTCTTTTCGCAATGAATTGTGGCCAGGGTACAAGACCAGCGCAGGCGTCGAACCTGAACTCTTGGCGCAGTTTCCACTGCTCGAAGAAGTGCTCTCCGCGGCCGGCGTTGTCGTCTGGCCGATGGCGGAGTTTGAAGCGGACGACGCGCTTGCTGCCGCGGCAATTGTCGCAGCCCGTGATTCGCGTGTCGAACGCGTGATTATCTGCACGCCGGACAAGGACCTCGCCCAATGTGTGCGTGGTGCCCGCATCGTCCAGTTGAATCGCCGGACGCGTGTCACCACGGACGAGTCTGGGGTCGTCCTGAAGTTTGGCGTTTCGCCGGCATCCATCCCGGACTATCTAGCGCTGGTGGGCGATGCGGCAGATGGCTATCCGGGCCTGCCTGGCTGGGGCGCGAAGTCCTCGGCTGCGGTGCTGGCCAAGTTTCTCCACCTCGAATCCATTCCCACAGACTGTCGCGAGTGGCGCGTCAACGCCGCTAACGCGAGTGCCCTCGCAGGCACTCTTTGCCGCGAGCGGGAGCACGCAATGCTTTTCCGAACGCTCGCCACTCTCCGGACTGACATCGCGCTCTTCGACGACGTGGACCAATTGCGCTGGAATGGCCCTACCCCGGCCTTCGACCCCCTCGCTGCGCGATTGGACGCAGCGTCTACCGAAAAACGGCGGCCAGCGACGCCTCAGTCCACCAGCAAGTCGACGCTCCGAGGCAAAGCGCGGCGATGAACGCAAGTTGCTGCGCGCCTGAAGCATGTTGGGAGACCAGGCGAACAAACAGCGAAGCTAGGGCTATAATTCCTCGATGGGCGGCGAGCGAGCATCATCTGTGCGGCAGCGGTACGCAGGGAAGATTTGCTGCGAGTGCAAAGCTCCCCTTCCGCCCCCTCATCGGAGAGGCGAGCGGCTTTGCGTACGCTGCGCAGGAGTGAGCATGAAGCGCGTTTACATGGAGTTCAGCTTTCGGCAAGGCTGGTATTGCGAGTTCTGGGAAGACGATCGGAAAACCTCCCTGCCGCGCAAAGTATTGCTTACCGATGATTGCAAGCTATTCGAGCTGGCAAAGCGGGGAGGTTTTACGCTAAATCTTGCTGGTCGCCGGGAGATAGAAGAGGCGATCAGGAAGAAGCGTGGAGGTATCTGGCTGGAGCTTACGCCGGAGCAGCATGCGAAGCTGCGGAAAGCTTTGTGAATGCAAGATGCTATATGATTTGCGGGCCGAAACCCGCCGATCTGGACGGTGGAAAGAATTTAGATCGCTGGCTGTTCTTCCTTAGAGAGCGATGTACGTCAAGGAGAATTCTCCTGGCTGCGGACTTCTTGGAAACGATACGCATACACGGTCAGAGCTCCAACTCCCGCAAATGATAAAAACCAAGGCGACTTTCATCGAGCCGATGTTGCTCTTGCGGACGGAGAAACTGCCGCAAGGTGCGGATTGGTTGTATGAAATCAAGTTGGACGGCTACCGCGCCCTGGCCATCAAAAGTGGCGGCAAAGTTCAGCTGCGTTCCCGCAACAACAATGATTTCACAAAGCGGTATGCGTCGATTGCATCAGCCCTGTGCGCAATGCCGGATGAGACTGTTCTCGACGGTGAAGTGGCCGCGCTGGATGAGGAGGGTCGTCCTTCGTTTAATCTATTGCAGAATTATGGCTCATCCAACGCGCCGCTAGCCTTCTTCATCTTCGACGTGCTCATCCTGATGGGCCGCGATGTCATGACGGAGCCGCTGACCGAGCGGAGGGCACTTCTGGAAAAGCGCGTCCTTCCAAAACTCGCGGAGCCGATCCGGTATTCTCCGGAACTTAAAGCTAGTCTTCCCGAATTGATTGCATCGGCAAAATCGGCGGGCCTGGAAGGGCTGGTCGCGAAACGCCGCAACAGTCGTTATGAACCGGGCCTGCGGTCCGGCTCGTGGCAGAAGATGAGAATCAACCGTGGTCAAGAATTCGTCATCGGCGGGTACACGCCTTCTGACCGGAACTTCGATGCGTTGATATTTGGTTACTACGAAGACGGGAAGCTTCAATATGTCGCGCGCACACGCAACGGGTTCACGCCGTCGTCCCGCGAGCAGCTGTTCAAGACGTTGAAGCCACTGGAGCTTAAGGAATGTCCTTTCGCGAACCTTCCCGAGGCAAGAAGCGGCAGGTGGGGCGCAGGGCTGACCGCGGCGAAGATGAAGGACTGCCGGTGGCTGAAGCCCCTCCTCGTCGGACAATTCGAATTCACGGAATGGACTCCCGATAATCACCTGCGGCACTCACGCTTTGTCGCTTTGCGCGATGACAAGAAGCCAAAGGAAGTGGTGCGGGAAGGATAGAGTGATTCGTGCCTAAGAAGCGCTCCCTCGTTGACCGTATTAACAGCCTCCCCAAATGGGCGCGCGACTACATCATGTACATCGAAACGGAAGCGGATCCGGCCGGCACACAGCGCAGACTCATCGAGCAGCAAGACTTGATTCGGGAGCTGACGGCAAAAATTGCGGAGCTGACGGGCGTGCAGTTTCGCCGATCCGAATTCGAGATCAACGGTAGAGGGCCTGGCGGTCCAAGCAAAATGAGGAAGCGGAACGGAAACGATTAGGGACAGCTTCGGCTGGTGCCGAAAATGCAGACGACGGAAGAAATGTGTGCGAGAGTGACACTCAGTTGCGCTCGAAGTAGACACACCACCCGGAAGGATAAGTGCGGCCATCGCCGTGGGACTTAACACCCTGAACTCCTGCCTCGGCACCGAGAACTCCTTGCCAGGATCACGGAAGAAATGGGCGATACATCACCTAAAACGATTTGAGCAATGCATTGCTTGGGAACCCGTAGTGGATCGATCCTAGGGCGTTTGTGAGGACTTGTCTGGCGCTCAGCCACCCATCGAATGTTAGAGACGTTCGATGTCACGCAAACCTCCAGAATTCAAGACAGAATGAATTAATGACGGACGAGCCTAAACGCGACGTCGTGCATATTGGATATTTACGCCGCTGGTCTGCATCCGGTAGTTCAGCATTTTGGAACTCACCGAGTAATGTTTGCACGCCAGTTCATTAGACCAACCTAGTCGCCTAATATGCAGAAGGGCCGCTCGCGGTAAAAGCAAGCAGCCTGATAACCAATTGGCTTGCTCCTCTTGATCCGCATCAAAATGTCTCAGGGCAAGTCTACTTTTGGGATCGATATAAACGGTTCCGGGGACATGCTCCATTAAGAGATGGGCAATCTCGTGCATCAGGTCGCTATTCTGTCGGCCTTCTGAATGCGCGGGGTTGTAAACGATCAACGGAGGTCTAGTGGAGATCGTAATTGCCGACCATATGTCTTCATGCTCAGAAAGCAATCGCCGGCACACATCGGATGGTAATGCTGGTAAATCCTCCGGGGTGACAATGGTCGCCTTCAGGCTCTCAGCTAATGCGCGAGCTCTGACAGGTTCCCAAGGCTGCATGCCGTGCTGCCGGCGTATCGCTTCGGCAGTTTGCTCACACCAGGTTTTGAATCCTCTCTTGAACATCTAGGTTTTCGAGCTTGCGAACGCCTGTGCCGCCAGAATCAGAGCGGCGAGATCTTGTGCAGCCTGAAGACTGTAATGGGCGTCGGCCCTGAAATGGACTGCTGCGACCGCCGTTGGGGAGGTGGCGGCCGGCTTGATCTCGATATTCTCAATTTCGAGGATATCCGCTGGGTCAAGTTTCAGCATAGAACACAGCTTCCCAAACGTCTCAATATCGGGGAGTTTGCCACGTTCAATTCTTGAGAGTGTTGCGGCGCTAATACCAATTTCGCGGGCAAATTCGCGTACACCGCGCTCACCGCGTTTCTCGACCAGCAACTTGCTGAGTTTGAGAATATTCACGGCGTTTCTCCAAAGAAACCTGTTGCACCTATTGACACCCAGTTGGATTTGGGTCTATCTTCAGGATTGTGTCTGAGAGATACATGTTGCATATTCGAAACATACCACTTGCCACGCTGTCTGTGAAAGTGCATGCAGAGATTCTGCCACGCCTGCCAGCCGCCCTGAAACGCACGGTTGGCACGAAAAGGAATCGTTGCAAACAATAAGGGAGATGAAATTATGGCAACCGTCTACGTTGAAGCCCGGCCTAAAGGACGCCCCGAAGGATCGCGGATCGATGATTATGTGGTCGAGACCCAAGGCGACGAAGTGCTTGGCACTTTTAGCACTCAAAAAGGAGCAATCGACTGGGCGAAAGCAAGGGGCCACTCTCCTCACGTTGCCCGTGTGCGACACCTGAATGACAAGAAAAGGCCTGATCACTGGCGAGCGGTCTAACGACGTTACACTGGTTCGCAATTGTAGCCGCCATGAGTGCGGCGAACATCGCGGCGCGGTCTAAAGTTCGCTGGCGGAAACACAGGGATGTGGGAGGGATTGTTAGTGATTGCGAATCGTATTTGCGATCGCACTCCACTTGCTGGCGAAAGAGGAGAATAGGACAGCATATTGACCATGGGTTTTTCGGTTAAGAACCGCGGCTGAGGTGGAGCGCGCGTGTTGGCGACACAGATTGAGATATTTTTCGCTCCCCGCTGATCGCACTCGGTTATCGTCCCAGTAGGAAGCGACAGGAGGAAAGCAGATGAAAGAGCCAGGATTGGATCGGCGTCACCGCGACAAGACTCCGCCAAAGGCGGGCGAGATTCAACAGAAACGAAGCGACACCTTGAATCGGAACTTGAGCAGGCCGATTCCACAGTTCCGTTCAGATGCTACTCTCGGAAAGATGCGCGAAGAAACTGGCAAGGTGAGTGAAGAAGCAGTTCGAAGAGCTGCCCGAATCTTGCGGCCCGATAAGGGCTGAAGCCTTCGACCGCAATCGTTCTATCGACACGTACAAGCCCTGAGAAGTCGGCTTCTCGGCGGCCATCGATCCATCCCTGCTGAGGCCTTTCCCAGGACCTGTTTGAGCCCTACCGCCGTCACAAATGTTTACTAGGTGTGATCAGACGCAACCGTGAAGTAGCCTTTGGTTGACTGTGGATTGTCAGGATTGGAGGGGAATCTATGGCGAACGGTAGACCAGATGGAAGCTCTCTCTGCCCTTGTGGAAGTGGCATTGAATACAAGCGGTGCCATGGGTCATTGGTTGATCCCGCGAAATCGCCGGGAAACCTCCCCATAGGAGCGGCGGAAACCAGGGCCCCCCTTACAGGCTTTCCCGGCCAGCTTCAGCAGCTTCATGTTATGAATCAATTTCCCGGCGACGACCCGCGCAGCGTTGTCCCTCCGGAGGGAGCGCCTGGGATGTACGAAGTAGTATTTGTTCTAAAGAGACCAAGTGTTCCACTCGTCGGCGAACGCAATGTATCGTTTTCGAGTGGTCTGTCGGGAGACTCGCATCTCGCGATCTGTCAACCAGCATTCACTCCCCCCGGTGGCCCGGACGTTGATCGAATCCTGTTGAAATCAGCAGAAGATGATGGGCAATTCGAATTCATTGGCACTGCTAACCTGAGAGGGTTCTTGGGAAAGCTGACGTCACGTCCTATCCAGGCTCAAGATCGATTCCATGCAGAAGAAGTGGCATTCAGAGCCTTGGCTCCATCCCTCAGCGAATTCAGTTTGCAATTAGACATCCCGCTCGAGATCGCGCAAATTGAGACGAAGGATCTTTTCACCGAAAATTGCCATGTGACGTTCACGGTCCCATTTCCGGACGTGCCGATGGTTGTTGCGCCTGTCTCTAAGACCCTACCCGACTTTCGAGGAGTGGCATCTCTTTATCGCGAAGCATTGAATGCAAATAGTCCCGTCTACCAATTTCTTTGTCTATTCAAGATCATTGAGGCATTGAAAATCAGGCGGAAGAAGCTCCACCGAGATGCGAAACGCGGCGGAGCTGCGTACAAATCGCCAACAGAGATATTGCCGACCAGCTACGGAGAGATTCGGATTTGGCTGGATGCGCTGTTCTATGCACGACCTGCCTGGGATCTCACAGCTTTGGATAGCGCGGTTCCGCGAGAGGTTCGCGCCAAAACGTTTGATGAAGTAATCACGGAATCGCTAAACCCGCTCAGGGTGAATGTTGCTCATGCACTATTTGAGGACGCCGGGCGTGAACTTACAATTTCGTACGATGATCTCCTTGATACTCGAAAGATCGCGAAACTGATACCGCTTACCAAATGCATTGTACGGCGTATGTTGAAAACGGACTTTCCAGCTGAATTCCTGGCACATCTTCCAGGTTAATACAGATCAAAATCTGCACAACACGCGCCTTTCCGCAAATGATTCAGGCGATGTGAAAGGGAGTGCACCACCTAAAGCCCACAACGAGAAGATCGGCGCCGCCAAGTCGGCCAACGTTCACGGATGGGCTTGACTTCGAGTCTAAGAGGCCTTCGTTAGGCGACTCGCCTTTTCGAGCTTTGACCTCTGCTCTGCTTGCGGATGTACGACAGACCCCGCTTGAGTTCCGAACTGAGGTCGATATTCTCAGTCGCGATCTGGACCGGCTCCCCGGCAGATTCACGACCCAACCAGCGGCTCAATTCTTCGCGGGCGGAATACACATAGCGCCTTCGTTTCTCCACGGGCATTCCCGAGTTCGCCCAGCGTTGCGCAACGGAGACTGGTTGCCCCAGGAACGCGGCGATCTGCTGCCAGCCCTTTAGGGAGTCGGGGTCTTTCTTTGGCTTTGGCATCGAGCACTCACGCTTACTCACCCATTTCGATGCCGTATCTCGGGCTCCGGTCCTTACTGAGCGTGGTATTTCAGTTCCCCGCGGTGCGACCAAAGGATCTCTTGGAGCCAAATCGTGGTCCACCACAAATCATGACAGCGGGTTCACATTACCCGCACCGGATATCGGGTCCATTCCAGACCGGGTTGCCGAATGGCAAGGAGGTACAGACTTGGCCGGACACTGCTCACGTCAATATCAGCCCGGAGCGTCACAACATGGTTCTGCAATTGTGCGGTGCCGCTGGCGCTCTGAATCTGACTGCCGGATTCGCTGAGCAATGCAACATCGTAGCTGCCCTCTTTACTCCCGATCGGCAAATCCAGAATCAGGTGTTTGGCGGAGTGACTGATTTCGAGGGGTTGTTGATTGGTCTCAGATGGATTTTGCCCGCGAGCCACAGAGATCTCACGCAGATCCAAAACCGCAGTTACGGGTGGCGGCACCGAATGATGAATCCGCACCCACAGCCAGCCCCCCACCGCGAGAATCAGAACCGCGGCCACGGCAATCCACGCCTGCGCACGACGATGTTGGCTCGCGGCTTCCTCGCGCAGCTCAGTGAATTCTTGATAGCACGGGCTGCAAGAGCTGAGGTGCACCAGCCAGCGGTCGACCTCTGGGAGTCGCAACTTGCGGAAAGCGATGCCTCTGAGCACCGCAGAGCCAGGACAGCCAACGCGCTGCGGGTTAGGAAACTCGCGCGACAGACCCTGCGTCAGCAGGTCCAACACGCGCTTTTCTTCTCTGTTGAATTCTTCCTGTCCGCTCAGAACTTGCCTACTCCCATTAACGTTGTCTCGCGCGGAAGCACCAAGTTTACCTTCGACTTCAGAATGCAGACCGCTAGCCCGGCGTTCCTTCATTTGTGATACCCCAGTCGGGCCGCAAGCTTGCGGAGTGCATACCCAAATCGAAGTTTAGCCTGATGTTCACTCAGACCCATATGTCCCGCTATTTCTCTCCAGGTGTATCCGTACACCTTCGCGGCCCAGGCTCTACGTGTCCAGTCGTCCATATTCTGGATGACCTCTTTGACCTGAACGGAAAGCTCCAGATCGCGGGCTGATTTCAAGTCCCGAGCCCCGGGAAGCAGCTCCAAGTCACGGTTGGAAGAAACAAGCTCGATCGTTTCCTGTCTTCGCCGCTCCTTCTTCAGTGCCCGATTGAAGCGATGATGAAACACTCCAAAGAGATAGGCTTCCAAGTCCACTATCCCCGAGCTTTTTCCATTGCGCCGCCGGAGGGTCTTCGAAACTGACTGAAGCACGCTCTCCCAAACTTCGGCAGCCAAAGCAGCGCTTTCATCGGGATTCTTATTCGTGAGTTCCCTGCGCGCGTGGGCTTGTACACGCGGCCAGAGCCGGCTCGCGGCGGCTATCACCTCTTGGTCGCCGCGGACGGATTGCGCGTTGGTTCCTGATGGGCTGCTAGAAAGGACCCACTCTGGGCTAAATTCCGGGCTCGACAACGGGACTCACACCTACACCTTGGGTTCGTGGGCCAGAACAGCAGACTGCCACTGAACGGGAATACGTGTCAAGGCCGCAGTTGATCGTTTCATTGTTTCAAAACAACGCCATTGACACCAAGTCGCTGACCCATAGGGAGATGTAGCACTTCGGCATCGTTCAGTCCTCTGCATGTGCAGAAACGGATTCCTCTTTTGCCCAGAATTTTTCTGAGACTTTTCCTGTCTCGATGTTCCTTCAATTAATGTGGGGCAAGAAATCCACTCCTCAGGTACGGTCGACACACAAGCGACACGTTAGGCGCCCTTTATGTCTCTTCGGCGGTCAAGCGCGAGTATGCGCAAACCCGTGTCGGCCCAGACTGAGAATCAGCCGCCCCGTCGGTCAAAGTAAGAAGTGCGGGATTAAGAGCACGTGTCCCGCGCCAAGAACCGCTGCCAACTTCGTCTTCTGCGGATTGATCTAGGGTGATGATCGCGACCTGTGCGGTTGGCATCGTCGCGCGAGCCATCCTCACGATTTGACTCCGTCTTCAATGGGGTTGGCAGTGTCTGGTACTCCGGGACAAAAGGGCAACAAGGCCGCTAAGAGGTTGGCGGCCATCGATCAACTACTGATTGCCGGGATCAAACAGGGGCCTGCCAAAAAGCGTGACGCTATCAACCGAGTCCTTGAGCTCGTCCCGGATTGGAGACGTGGGGACTGCTGGCATCGGATCCGGCATCTGCGGAAGGGCCCCGGACTTGCGGCTCTTGAGGAGAGCCGCCCAGACAAGGCAAAGAGATCGAGCCGGGCCTCCGCAGCCCAGCACTCCGCACCTCGCCCATGGACACCTGCGGATGACGACAGATTGTTGAATTGGGCTGGGTACGAGCCAGCAAAGAAAATTGCTCAGCGCCTGGGCCGTTCCACACGTGCGGTTCGCTTCCGGCTCGGGGCACTCGGAATGAGTGCCAGGGTCACTGACGGGTGGTCGCTGCGAGCGTTGCGAAAGATGTTGCGTGTCAGTCCCACTCGACTGCGGTATCTGATCGGGAACGGCATGTTGAGAGTACGCGATCCGCGCGTCAGCCCAAGCTCTCTGGCAGTGTTCTGCGACAGAAACCGTGCTTCTCTTGAGCCATCCGTTCGCGACAGAGTGGCGGCGGCCCTACTCAAGGGAGACGACGGATACATGTGGGAACGGGCAGCGGACCTGCTCGGCGTGACTGTCGCCCAAGTGCAGAGTTGGATCTGCGCTGGCCAGCTACGGGTCGTTGATATGTTTGTCACCGACAGGTCGTTCGAGGAGTTCTGCAAGAAGCACGGAGGCGAAATCAACACGACACTGATGGATCCTGCCACAGGCAAATGGTTAGTAAACGAGTACGGCGTGCCGGTCTCCCCTTCCAAGGAGCAGGTGGTTTCTCGTGCCCAAAAGCACGCTTTGACGATCAGAACGTGTAAATGTGGAAAGAAAATAGCTGGCAACGTCTATTTCAAGCACATCAAGTCTTGCAGGGGCGCGACCGAAGCGGCAAAGCGTAAGGCCCTCTAGAAGTCAGTCCGTGCATGGCGGACCAGCGCGCCGCAGCTACTTGCCAGGCACTTCAACATAGGAATCGGCTTCTCGCCGCCAATTCTCAAATGACGGGTATGGCTCGGGGATTCTTGAACGCCATTGCTCATCGCAGTGATCGGCATATTCCATCGTGCGAATCGCGCGCGGATGGTTTCGCGCCTGGGCGAGGATGGCATCGAACCAGCCCTCGGTCTTCGCGTCCTGAAAATGGTGGTCGGCGATCCAAAGCATAAGCCGCTGCCAGACTTGAGAAGCAGCTCTGGAATCTTCTTGCCGCGGCTTCAACTCCAAGAATCCAGGACAACGCCGTCCAAGCTGGCTCACGACCTCTGCGGGAAGCTGGGAGCGGTGCTCCAGCGCCGGCTGAGCCCAGTACGCAAAAGCCTCCCAATCCATATAACGAGCGGCAGCTTCTGCTAGGCGATCAGGATCCACGCGCTTTGAAGATGCTCTTGCTTCTCTCTCACTAGCCACAAGGCGAGCAGCCCCGTCACACTCCGCCGCCATACATTTCCATTCTTCGAACGATGGATAACGGAGGGGTCTGGTTTTCTTCCACTTCTCTACGCACTCCGACCAGCAGACTTCAGCGCGCTGATACCGGGGATCTCTTATGGCGTAATAGGTAATCGCGTTGAACCAGCCTTCTTTCTTCGCAAAGTCAAAAACGTGCTCATCAATCCAATCTTCCAGGCGAAGAGGAAGAGGCCTATTCTTGGCCGCCGTGGGTGTGAGCTCTTTCTCGGCTTGAAGAAATCCTGGGCAATGATCGAGGAGAATCTCGGCAAGCCAATCCGGAATCCCCTCTTCGACTTCTAGGATCGAGCGAGCCCATAGATTGAACTCCTGCCAGTCGATGTATTGATTGCGAGCGTCGTAAAGGCGCTGCCAAGGGACGCGGCGGGCCTGATCGTCGGCGCGCTCGCGGGCGGCTCGCTGAAGTTGGACGGCCGAGTTTCGCACGGTGTAGTTCTTTGTTTTCTGCAAGCCGCAGTACCTCAAGGCACAGGACAGCGTGCCCTCTACTATTGTTTCGGAGCGCGCCGCCGCACTAGTTTAGTCGATCATGCTGCTGGCGCAAGGGCGCGCGACCTTGGTTCCATCGGACTCGTTCCCCTGTCAGTCCGGCGGCCCGGCGACCATGCGGAGCGTCCAAAATGCTGCTCCGTAGCGATACGGAACTATAGTTCCTCAATCATTTAGCGTCAAACGACAACTATGGGTGCGTGCCCAAAAAAATTGGTGCTGATAAACGCCGTGAGTCCCGCACGTTAGGCGAAGCTGTGGGCGCAGAGCTTACCAAGCTTCGTGTCGACCGAGGCTGGAGTCAGCTGAAACTGGCGGATGCCCTCGGGTATACCGAACGCTATATAGGCCAGCTGGAACGGGGAACCAAGAGCCCGACGCTACGAACACTCGCCGATATCGCCAAAGCCTTTTCAACGGAGCTTTCCACGATAATCAAAGCTGCGGAGCGACGATATCGGCACAGCGGAAAACGCTGATGTTCGCAAGCAGATACTTGTGAGGGCCGAGGCTATTTGGTTCGTTCCCCCCCTTCCTTCCGGAGCTTGCTTCTCGCACAACGGCGCTCTAGTGCTTCCCAAGTGCCGGTTCTAGGCTAATCTACGGGAAGTGCAATGCTCCCTGAAGAAGCCAAGGCAGTAGCGGAGCACCAGCGTCGCCGCTTCAACGAACTGGTGGACGTTTTTGATCGACCACAGCCACCAGAGGTGATGGCACGCCTCCGGGAGATTGTTGCCTCAACAGAGCTGCATCCCGGAGCCGTGGTCCTGGACGTGGGAACTGGAGCCGGCGTTTTGATACCGTTGATTCAGTCCTACCAGCCAGCCACGGTGTTGGCTTGCGATGTGGCGGAAAAGATGTTGCAGCGTGTGCACGACAAATACCCTGGAGTCCATATTTACCACACCGACATCGCCTCGCTGGACTTTGCCTCGACCAGCGTGGACGCTATCTTCATGAATGGCATGTACGGCAACATCGCAGATAAGCCCGCTGCATGCTGTAATGCGGCACGCATGCGTCGCTTGGGCGGACGGCTTGTGGTCAGCCATCCTGAAGGCAGGGCCTTCGTTGATCAACTGCGGGCTACCAGCGACCTGTTTATTGAATCACTTCCCACCGAAGAGGAGTTTGAGGCCGTGCTTGAGCCACTGGGCCTGAAGGTGATCGCGTATCGGGATGAACCCAAGTTGTATCTGATGGTGGCGCGAAAGAGCTGACTTAGGCAAGGAGATGCGGTCATGCGATTCGAAGAATTCTCCTTTGGCTCCATTCGGATCGATGGGGTCAGCTACGATCACGACGTTGTGATCGACCGCGGCGAGGTACGTAAGCGGAAGAAAAAGGCTTCCAAGAAGTTCCGTGAAGCTTTCGGACACACGCCGCTTTCGCTAGAGGAAGGGATACCGTGGAAGTGCCGTCGCCTGGTGGTCGGTACCGGCGCTGGTGCCTTGCCTGTCATGAAGGAGGTAAAGACGGAAGCCCAGCGTCGCAAGGTCGAATTGTTGATCCTGCCGACGGCCGAGGCAATCGAAGAGCTACAGCGACGCCCCGACGGATCGAATGCCATCCTGCACGTGACTTGCTGACGGCGTCGCGCCCCGGTGGACCTAAATTTACAGACGCGCACCATGACCCGGAACTCTGTGTGCACGCTATTGCGTCACATTCACTCTTTCCCCTCGGCGCCTTGACGGGTCGCATCAGGAGCTTTCAAGACTGGGCGAAAACACTAGTGCTCAAGTTCTCGGCGGGGAATGGACCAATGATCGCGGCAGAGACCCTAGAGTCCGCGATATCCTCTTGGGTGGTGTGGATCCTCGATGCGCTGAACGCCAAGTCCTAATCTCCTTGCGAGCCTGCTCACAACCGCAGCAGAAAACCGATCTGTGGATCGGACAGTATTCATTACTACGAAGTTTCATGGGTATGCTCCAGTGTGACTCGTAATGATTCCGGTTCGTCGGCCGGCAATGTGGCACCGTTAGCAGTGCCCGCGACGTACGGTCCTTCCGTCACCGCAGCTGCTTCAATTGGCTGCGATCGTCGGCACGGCTCCAGGACCGTACGTCAACATTTCCACTGGGCGCTACGAAGGCCGAACCGATTGCAGAAAGCCCGCCAGCTTCGCTGTGGCCTTGTGCTGTGGAATGGGATCCAATTTCTGGAACGCGCTGGTGAATGGGTTCGAGAGGCTTCACATGGTTCGCGATTGGAACTCCTCATGCACGGGCTGAAAATACAGTTCGTGTACCCTCCGGGCCAAATGCTTCGGAAATCTCTTTTCGTCCTCTATAAACGCCTGGTCAATTAGCAGCTTGGCCGACGCCGTTGAGAACTGCAGAGCATGCCATTCCTCGACCTGCTGCTTCAGAGGGCCAAAGCTCCTCTGCATCCGATCGACGCCGATGGCCAGGCTATCCTCCAGGGAGAAGTGCTTCAAACGCTTCGCGAGCACGGGCGTATGCCTTAGACGATGTTTCCGAATTGGTGAGGGATCCGGCCGTGCGTCTCGCGAATGAACGAGTGGTAAACGTCGATCTCAGGCGCGAACTCCCACCAAGGAGATCGAGACGCATCTGGGCTCGAGTAAAAAAACGGTTGAGTTTCACAAGTTTCAGATTATGCACAAGCGTTCGAGATCAAGAGCAACCCCGATCTCATCAGGTCTGCCCTTCGCGATGGCTCAATCGCCGCATAACACAGCCTTCAGCCTGCTCAGGCGCAGCTACTAGAACTTTTCCTAGTAGCTGCGTTCCCAAGAAGCGTCTACTGTCGGACTACAGAGCAACACTAGACCCAGTGCCGAACCCGTAGATGGTTACAGAGGGTGTAGCAAGGTTGGAAAGAAACTATGACGCATCCACGTGTCCTCATCGCAGATGATCACCGAATGATGCTCAAGACCGTTACAAGCCTCCTCGTACCGAGATTCGAGGTTGTGGGAACCGCGTCGAACGGTGCGGAGCTGATTTCAGAGGCGATGCGTTTGCAACCAGACATGGTGATCACGGACATAACAATGCCCGTCCTGAATGGAATCGACGCAGTTCACGAACTTCGGGGAAAGGGATGTTCGGCGAAGTTTATTTTCTTGACGGTCCACCACGATACTGAAGTTTTGAGCGCGTGTCTGGCTGAAGGGGCGATGGGATACGTGGTGAAATCTCGCATGAACAAGGAGTTGATAGCAGCGATCGACGGAGCCTTGGCAGGACAACGATTTGTCTCTCCCGGCATAGCTCGATCTCATGGGCACGCCCAGTGATATTAATACCTGCCACGCTCTGATCATTCTCGGTCTCAGCCCTCATTTGGGCATGAACGAGAGCAAGCCGATCACGGCCCCGCCCAGCACCAGCAGAGCCGGGTTGACCTTGTACTGCAGCAGGATCAGCAGGACGCCAACAGCAATGGCAGCAGTCTCTACGCCAGAGATCGCGCCCTTCGCCATGGTGAAGCAGCCAGCCAGCAGGAGCCCAATGGAAACAGGAGCAAGGCCCTGCTGAATCGAAGTTCTCCATGGCCACTTCTCAAGTTTCTTCCAACCACGGGCAACAATAAACGCGAGCAGGGCTGTCGGCCCGAAAAAGGCGAGCAGCACAACAAGAGCGCCGAGCAGTCCACCCGCCCATTGTCCGATAGCGACGATCATCATCATGTTGGGGCCGGGGGCCATCTGCCCCACGCTATACAGGTGGATCAACTGCGGGAAGGTGAGCCACTTGTGGACCTCGACGGTCAGGATCTTCATCTCGGGGAAGGCAGCCATGCCGCCGCCGACGGTGAGTAACGACAGGTAAGCGAACACTCGGGCCAGCGCTGGAATCTGGTTCATAATGCCGTCCTCTCTTTCTGGTCTTTTCGAGGATAGTGGAAGAGAATCGCCAGCAGCCCGACGCCTATCAGCGCACGTGGAACCCCCAGGTGCAACCGATTCACGGCGATCACCGTCAGCGCCATGAAAACGAAGTCGAACTTGCCTGCGAGCGACTTCTTGCTGAGCCCGATAATCGTAGACAGGAGCAGGCCAACCGCCGCTGCCGCCACCCCTTTCAGCGCAGCCGTGACCCAGACGTGATCTCCGTGGATGCGGTAGTAGTGGCCGACAACGTACATAAGCACAGCGCCCGGCAGGCAGACGCCGATGATGGCAGCGATGGAACCTAGCGCGCCACGCAGCTTGTCGCCCACCAGGATCGCCATGTTGGTGGCGTTCAAGCCAGGGAGGCTCTGGCTGATGGAAAGCATCTCGACGAATTCCTTGTCGTCGACCCAGTGTCGCTTAGTCACCAGGTTGCCGCGAAGGTAAGGCACCACGCCGCCGAAGCTGGTAGCGCCGATGATCAGGAACTCGAGGAATATGTCCCATATGGAAACTCCTGTCGCATTGGCAGCAGTTTTTCCCCTTTTGAACGGGGGCGTAGCAGCAGTATCAGCCATGGCTCACGACCTTGATTCTTACAGCCGACGACGTTGCTTTCGGATCATTCATGGGACTTGGGTGGATTCCCCAGTAGACGGTACACCGTCGCCGTCTTGGTAGCACCCAGGTTGATGTAGTCTTCCGCGGAGTACTGAAGTCCGATAAAGAATGCTTCAGTGCGGCGCAAGGCGTCCTTGTCGAGCTTTGCACGGTCGCTGAATTTGAACTGATAGGCGAACTCCCCGATGAGCGGGCGGTGCTCGCCGCGAGTACGCCAGATGGCCACGTTAGCCTTGCAGGTCAAGCCCCCGCCGAAGTCGAGTTGGCCGATGTCCTGCAAGACTTCCTCGACGATGGTCTTGTTGACCAAATGGATCTGTTCTTTCGGGTGCTTTCGCACTTTTCCAAGCACCGGAAGCATTTCGATCAAAGCATCCATGTCAGTGACATTTTCGCGGCCCAGTCCGATGGCCCCGCGAGTGAATTGCACGTTGTGGGAGTAGAGCAGGCGGATGCCACCTAGCTTATCTTTCAACGGCAGGGCCTGGACCTTGAACTTGACGCGGTGGTCGCCGAGGATGTTCGGCCGGACGTCGGTCTCGGCCGCTGTCTGCAATTCCCCACTCCTGTACTTGAAGACGATTTCAGGCTCGCCGATAGGGAAGCCGTCCTTATAGGGGATGCGGCGGCGCAGAATGAAGGCGTTGTTGTAGAGGCGGAATTCATCGGTATCAATAAACAGCACTTCGCGGATCTTGACCGGCTGCTCGATGAAGCCCTCCGTCGTGTACTTTACGCCGTGTTCCTTGGCGGGCTCCTTAAAGACCTTACCGAAATCGAAGAAGCTCTCACGCGAGTGGAACTTGTTGGGCCGCAAGATGAGCTTGCAGCAGATGTACTCAGGCACGTGGATGGGCATGCCGTCCTTATACTGGCCCGGCTTGAGCTGGGGGACGCGTCCCACCCAACTGGGGGTAACCGGCTCGCGGCGCTTCGCCGTGGCCGTGGTTTCCTTTTGACGACTTAGTGCTGCTGCTGTTGCGGTTGGCATATTCGCCCTTCCAAAGCGCTCACTTCTTAGGTTTTGATTTCACTGAAGCAGAATACAAGGACAGCCCAAGTTGATATTGTAAAAACCACCAGGACGGCGTAAATAACCTGATAGGTGCTTGAACAAGATTTCGGAATCGCCGACGGGAAAGCCATCCACATAAAAGCCATCTACATAGGAGATACGCCGGCGGAGAATAAACGCATTGTTGTAAGGGCAGAACTCGGGTGTGTCGCCGAAAACGATCTCCCGGACCTCTGGTCTCAGCTCAGCCTCACGGTCCTCGACAAAACCAACAGCGACCTTCTTCGCCGTACGCTGCACGATCTTGCCAAAGTCGCGGAAGGCCTGAACCGAGGTGAAACGGTCCGGCTTGAGGATGAGCTTGGCTTCCAGATATTGCACACCATCTAGGAGAGTACCGTCGGCATAGGCCGATCCAGCGACGCCTATCTGTGACGCAGGCTGCTTGACCTTATGTTTACTACGCTTGTCTTTCTTGTCCGTATTCTCCTTGTCTTTCTTTGCCACTTCATACCTCCGGTTCCTGAGCATAAGTGGAGCCCGCCATTTACAAGCATGCTGCCAAGTTGTGCCGACGTGAACTCTTGATCAGGGTCAAATCTCGGGCACTTGTGTTGCACGATAACCTACGGCCTTCTTCGCTCACCGACCGTCAGTGTATGTACGGTCTCTGAATAGCACAACTGGGAATTTTCCCAGTTGTGCAAATTTGCGAACCCGAAGAGGATATGGCGCAAGCTTCAATTGTGGGACAGGCTCGCGAAAAAGGTGAACAGAATACCAGGGTCGCGGTTCCGATTAAGGTGTGGATAGCATGCGGAGCACTCGGATCTCTTCTGCACGGTTACCGTCTCACAATCGGTAGCTGACTTTCGAACGAAGCAGCGGGGTGCAGTTGGCCCGCGCCCTTAGGAAAACTTCTGCGCTGGTTAGTCGCGGCATCACCCATCGCAGCCCTGTGTACGAGGCTAACGCAGCATTGAAGCCAAAATATGGCCGCGAAGGAGCGATTCAATGAAGGACAAAAAAACTGTAATGACGAAATGGGCCGCACCTCTGGTCGTGGCAGCACTGTTGCTGTTTTGCGGCACTGCAGTTGCCCAAACCCAAATTCAGGGAGTAATCGATGGACGCCGAGGGGCGACCATGACGGTGAAGTCCCAAGACTCCGGAACGGTGGTCGTTGTCCTCAGTGACAATACCGATGTACAGGAAGTGGAGGGCGGACTCCACATGCGAAAGAAACAGATGGGCCTGACCGCTTTAGTGCCTGGCCTGCCTGTACAAGTTAAAGGATCCTACAACGCTCAGAACCAGTTACTGGCAGACAGTGTCCGGTTCAAAGGCTCCGAACTTAAGACAGCTCAGGACATTCAGGCGGGAGTCGCTCCGGTGGAGCAGCAGGAGCAGGCACAGCAGCAGCAGATGGCGCAGCAGGAGGCGCAAATCCAGCAGCAGCAAGCGGGGATGCAGGCGGAACAGCAGCAACTGGCCGCCGAGCAGGCCAAGATCGACGCCAACAGGGCGGCTATTGCGGCTGCAAACAAGCGCTTTGGCGAACTGGGTGAATACAACATACTAGGCGAAGTGACAGTTCTCTTCGCCAATGGTAAGGTCGCCCTCGAACCGCAGTACAAACCACAATTGCTGGATCTGGCCCAGAAGGCTAAGACCATCGACGCCTACGTGATTCAGGTGAAGGGGTATGCATCGGCGGTGGGCTCGGCTGCGTTGAATCAGAAGCTCAGTACCGAACGCGCCGACAACGTAACGGATTTTCTGGAGCAGCAGGGCCGTATTCCGCTGACCAACATTTTGGCGCCGGGTGCAATGGGCACCACTAGGCAAGTAGCGCCTGACACGACGGTTGAAGGTCAAGCAGACAATAGGCGTGTGGTGGTGAGGATACTACAGAACAAGGGCATCGCGGGCAATTAGCGATCGGTCGTGCAAAGCAACTCAAGAATTTAACTAAGGGCTAGAGTGCAGTCCGGCAAGGTCTCGCAAGGATATAAGTCTATGGACCGCAAAGTACGGCTTCTCATAGCAGACACTCACATCTTATTCGCAGAGGCGTGTCAGCATATGCTGGAGCCGGAGTTCGAAGTGGTTGGCATTGTCACCGACGGTCGCGCCGTCATCGAAGCGGCACTTGCCCTGAAACCCAACATAGTCATTCTCGAGGTTTCCTTGCCTCATTTGAACGGCCTTGAGGCCGCCGCGCAAATCAAGCGTAGGTTGCGCTACATAAGGCTGATATTCACTACAGCAAATCTAGATCCGGAAGTCGCCGCCGAGGCCTTCCGCCAAGGAAGCTCCGGTTACGTACCAAAACAATCGCGGTCAGAAGAACTTGTGACGGCAATCCGGACCGTTGCGCGAGGACAGTTATATCTATCCTCACTCATCGCCCGCGAGACTATCGCGCACTTGCTTCATCGACCAGGGCGTGAGGCCTTTAAAAAGCACATTACACGGAGACAAACCGAAATCCTACGATTGCTGGCTGAAGGAATGAAGATGAAGCGGATTGGGGAGATCCTTAATATCTCGCCAGGCACAGTTGCTTTCCACAAGTACAAAATGATGGCAAATCTCGGAATAGAGACGACTGCCGGATTGATTCAGTATGCGATGAGAAATCATATACCTCCTTTTGAGGGCAGTTGCCCTGTTACTGAGGATGCGGGTCCGAAACCCATCGCAATCATCGGTCAGGTAAGGAGTGCCAAAGGGCCTGAGAGCAAGCAGGCTGTGGCCACGGCATAAGAATACCTCAGGAAATTGCGTCGGAGACACTACGGCATTGCGGAGAACTAAACAGGCGACCGGTGTGCAAGCTGACGTTGGCCAGATCTCAGGTCTGCACCGGCTGATTGAGACCTCAGTGGCCAAGCTTGGGCGGGGAGTGACTTTCTATACAAGCGTGACGATAGATAAACATGGAAGAACAGAAAGGCCAGGATGAGATGGCAATCAGTGCGACATCTCGCACTCATCTGAGGTCACGCACAACTTCGGCCATCAGGAGTTGCTGTAATGAGGTGTAACGGTTCAGGCGGTTCGGCTAAACATGAGAGGGAGACAGGAAATGTCACAGAATCCGGAATCAGCAAGATTAGAAGAAGCGCGCTCCGTCAATGCCCCCTGGAGAAAGTGGGGGCCCTACCTCAGCGAGCGCCAATGGGGTACGGTTCGCGAGGACTACAGCGAAGATGGTAATGCCTGGGATTACTTCAGCCATGACCAGGCCCGATCTCGCGCCTATCACTGGGGGGAGGATGGCCTTGCCGGCATCAGCGATGATAAGCAGTTGCTGTGCTTCAGCGTGGCGCTGTGGAATGGCAAAGATCCCATCCTCAAAGAACGGATGTTCGGCCTGACGAACAGCGAGGCCAACCACGGCGAAGACGTTAAGGAATACTATTTCTACCTTGACAGCACGCCAACACACTCGTACATGAAGTATCTGTACAAGTATCCCCAGGCGGCGTTTCCCTATGGGAATCTGATCGAAACGAATAAGGGACGCACCCGTAACGACATGGAGTACGAGTTGCTCGACACGGGTGTTTTCAACGAAGACCGCTACTTCGATGTTTTTGTGGAATATGCCAAGCGGTCACCGGAAGACATTCTGGTTGAGATCACAGTGGCCAATCGAGGGCCGGAGTCGGCTATGCTGCATGTCCTGCCGACATTGTGGTTTCGCAACACCTGGACCTGGTGGCCGGGGACGCCCAAGCCTTCGTTGAAGCAGGTCTCTGGCCAAAAGAGGGTACAGACTGTTTCGGCGTCGCACGCCCAACTGGGTGAGCGCTATCTGTACTGCGAGGGAGATGTGCCGCTTCTGTTCGCTGAAAACGAGACCAACAACGAGCGCCTCTTCGGCGGGACTAACGCCTCTCGCTACGTCAAAGACGGAATCAACAACTACATAGTCAACGGAGATGGAAATGCCGTCAACCCTGAGAAAGCAGGGACAAAGGCAGCGGCACATTACCAGTTGCAAGTAGGAGCCGGCCAGACAGCCACCATCCGTCTGCGACTGAGCGATGCCGCGCCGGCGGCCATGGGCGACCCCTTCAAGAGCTTTGATGAAATCATGCAGACCGGTGAGCGCGAGGCCAACGAGTTCTACAAGTCCATAACTCCTGCGCGTGTCACCGAAGACGAGGCGCGCGTCATGCGCCAGGCACTGGCCGGCATGCTCTGGTCCAAGCAGTTTTTCTTCTTCGACGTAGACAAATGGCTTGAGGAACACGGTATCAATCCGATAAAGCCGGGCGGACGCTTCATGCGGAACCGTGAATGGTTTCATATGGTTAATCAGCACGTCATCTCGATGCCCGACAAATGGGAGTATCCGTGGTACGCGGCATGGGACCTGGCGTTTCACACCATTGCGCTCTCCACGGTCGATCCGGATTTCGCCAAGGAACAACTCGACCTGATGCTGCAGGAATTCTTCCTGCATCCGACCGGTCAAATCCCGGCCTACGAGTGGAACTTCAGCGATGTCAATCCGCCGGTGCACGCTTGGGCGACGATTTTCCTATATCGCACGGAACAGGCCTTTGACGGCAAAGGCGACATCGACTTTTTGAAGCGCTCGTTTGCGAAGCTGTTGCTGAACTTCAGTTGGTGGGTAAACCGCAAGGACCGCTTTGGCAAGAACTTGTTTGAAGGTGGCTTCCTCGGGCTGGACAACATCGGGGTTTTCGATCGCAGCGCGCCCCTGCCTACAGGCGGTAGCCTGGAGCAGGCTGACGGTACCGCGTGGGTTTCCATGTTCTCGCAGAACATGTTGGAGATCGCAGTCGAGTTAGCGGCCCACGACAGCTTTTACGAAGACATGGCCCTGAAGTTTGCGGAGCATTTCATTTGGATCGCAGTCGCCATGAATCAGGTAGGGCCTGAGGGCATGTGGGACGAAGAGGACGGTTTCTACTACGACGTGTTGCGTCTCCCCGATGGCAGTGCCAGGCGGCTTAAGGTTCGCTCGATGGTGGGGCTACTGCCCTTGTGTGCTACTACGGTAATCGAGGCGTGGCAGCGGGAACGGGTACCTCGAGTGGCGAACATCCTACGTAAACGCTGGGAACAAATTCCCGAACTGCGCAACAGCATTCATGCCACCGGGAAAGGGCATCTGGGGTACGCTGAACGCGGTATTGCTGCGCTGGTGAACGAGGACAGGTTACGCCGGATTCTGACGCGCATGCTCGACGAGAATGAATTCCTCAGTCCCTACGGGATACGAGCGCTCTCTCGCTACCATGCCGACCATCCTTACGTGGTCAACGTCGAGGGTCAGGAATACCGGGTGAATTACCTTCCGGCGGAATCCGACACCGGCATGTTCGGCGGGAATTCCAACTGGCGCGGGCCAATCTGGATGCCGGTGAATGCTGTGCTGATCCGCGCTTTGCTGCAGTTTTATTTGTATTACGGCGACAACTTTAAGATCGAGTGTCCTACCGGATCGGGCAAGATGATGAATCTCTTCGAGGTGGCCCACGAAATTGCCAATCGGCTGGAGCGGATCTTCCTGCGGGACCAATCGGGTCGACGGCCGGTATACGGAGGCACGGAGAAGTTCCAGACCGATCCGCTGTGGAAGGACAACATACTCTTTTACGAGTACTTCCACGGCGATAACGGAGCGGGCCTAGGCGCCAGCCATCAGACCGGATGGACCGGCTTGGTCGCGAAGTTGATCGAGCTTTTCGGTCGAATGGATGCGCATCAGGTTCTAGAGGCCGGTAAAGCGGGCACCTTTGCGAAGAGCAAATCCGAGACCTAGCGACCGCCGCGTTCAGTGTGACGCTGTGGCTGTACTGGCCTAAAGAGACGCCACTATCAATCATTGACGGGGGCCCCGGAATCCACCAGCCGTGGCAGCATGATAGCGTCACCAGCTTAGGTCCTAGAGGGCTGGGGATCCTTTCCAAGGGCAAAATAGATGTTTTTGCTAAGAGAGAACGGGCAAGGGATGGACCAGTCGCGTTGCTGGACTTTCGGTCTCCGTATTGCCCTGGCTATCTACCTATTCGTGGGCTCGGTTGCGTATTCGCCAGCCCAGCTTCCGACGCCTGCGCCTACGCCAGCCAAGGCCGAGCCTGCGGTGCCCGTTGATCCCCTCGGTCGTGAAACTCCTCGGCATGCGGTGATGGGCCTTCTGAGGTACGCGGAACGCGAGGACTTCGCAACAGCCGCTCGCTACCTGCAGCCGCCTCCTGGCGAGAACGCGGAATTGGTGCAGCGGGCTAGGGAGCTTCACGCTTTGCGCTCCAGGTTTCACGGCGATATCGGCTTGCTGAGCGACGATCCCAACGGCACAGTGGAAGCCGGACTTCCACCCGGCCAGATGCGGGCCGGCGTTTTGGTTGTGGGTGCCACGACTGTGGACGTCATCCTGACGCGGGTGGATGATCCGAAGTTCGGGGAGATTTGGCTGGTTTCCGAAGAGACGGTCGCGAGAATTCCCGACCTTTATGCCCAAATGGAAACCGAAGGGCCGACGATAGCTGATCGAATTGTGCCTGCCTCGCTGGGCAGCCGGCACCTGCTGGGGATGTCACTCGCCCAATGGCTCGGGTGGCTGCTCTCGATCCCCGTTTCGTGGTTGCTGTCTTGGCTGTTTACGTTCCTGTTCAGCCTGCCCTGGCAAATCTGGGCCAACCTACGGAAAGTTCCGTTCCAAACAGTCTGGCAGACACCACTGGGCATGCCACTCAAGTGCATCCTTGCGATCCTGGTACACGCCGTTTTCGTCTACCTGCTTGAGCCGCCGCTCTTGTATCGCGCCTACTATACTCGTTTCCTGGCAGCCCTCTTGGGGGGATGTATCGTGTGGCTGCTGAGCAGGCTCGCTGATCGAGGCTTCGAGCATGCGGTGAGTCGGGCACAACAACGCGGAGGTGGTGAGTCGATCCTGGTAGTAATGCAGCGGCTGACCCGCGTCGTGATGCTGATCATCGCCTTCGTCACTGCGTTGGCCCTGTTTGGAATAAACGTAAAGACAACCCTCGCTGGCCTCGGCATCGGTGGACTGGCTGTTGCACTAGGAGCGCAAAAGACACTCGAGAACATCGTCGGCGGGGTCTCGTTGCTCATGGACAAAGCTGTCCACGTGGGTGACTTCTGCCAGATCGGCAACCGACTTGGTACTGTCGAGGACATCGGACTTCGTTCTCTGCGGCTCCGAACCCTTGACCAGAATCTCCTGGTCGTGCCCAACGGCGTGCTAGCGCAAATGCAGTTTGAGAACCTGAAGGCGCGCCCTAAATTACTTATCAACCAAAACTTCTCGCTGCGAATTGAAACCCAAGCCGAACAACTACGGTTCGTACTAGAACGCGTGCAAAGCATGCTGAACGAACACCCCTCGATCGAATCCGGAACCTCAAGAGTTCGAGTAGCGAATTTCGCCGGAGCGGCTTTCGAATTGGAGTTGTTCGCCTATGCCACGACCGGCGACTGGATGCAATTCACCGCAATTCGACAGGACGTCATACTAAACATAGCGGAAATTGTCGAGGCTGCCGGAACCCGGTTTGCGGCGCCAACACAATTGACCTACCTGTCCAGAGACGCGGGAATCAATCCAGAAAGGGAGGATGCTATGCGCAGTGGAACTTAACCATGGGCCAACGCTTTCGTTCCGATTTCCAATTGCAAACAAAACAGCGGGCTGGCTGTGACGCAGGTGTTGTTAAAGTCCACTGCAAAGTACCGCGGTAGCCGCAAGCATGAGATATGAATACACCGGCAAAGGGGGCCTAAATGAGTATGACAGGCGGTAAGAAAGCTTTGTCAGTCGCACTCTGCCTCGCTTTCGTCCTGGTCACAATACCGCGCGAGTCGGGCGCAGTAATGTTCTACCAGGATCAGCAACCGCCGCCCGGGTCCAGCACCGCGCCTGCGTCTGGCTATCCGGGACAAGGCGCGCCCATGAGCGCCCAAGAACTCCAAAGCCTGGTCGCTCCGATTGCGCTCTATCCGGACGCTTTGGTGGCCCAGATTCTTAGCGCAGCCACGTTTCCTGACCAAGTCGCGGTTGCTGATAATTGGCTCCAACAAAACAAGAGCCTCACGGGCACAGCACTGGGGCAAGCAGTGAACGGGCAGTCCTGGGATCCCAGCGTTAAGGCGCTCACCCAGTTCCCATCAGTGGTGCACAATCTGGCACAGAACTTGGCGTGGACGTCCCAGTTGGGAGAGGCGTATCACAACCAGGCTTCCGACGTAATGGCTGCGGTCCAGACCTTACGCGCTCAAGCCAAGGCGGCCGGCAATCTCAAGTCTGGTTCGCAGATAACGGTGGTACAGCAGTCGCCGCAAACCATCGTGATACAACCCACGAATCCCCAGGTTGTCTATGTGCCGGAATACAACCCGACGGTGGTCTATGGCACACCGTACACGACTCCCGGCTACAGCACCGGCGATCTGGTGGCGACGGGTCTCCTCTCATTCGGAGCCGGAATGGCAGTTGGGGCGATGATGAGCGGAGGCTGCTGCGGTTGGGGGTATAGCAGTTGGAACTGCAACTGGCATGGTGGTGGCGTGTACTACGGCAACCATCCTTATTACGGAAACAGCGCGTGGCACGGCGGCTACTACGGCAACGGTTACGACAATGCCAACCATTATAACAATGGTTATAACAGCAACGGCTACCATGCCAACAACTACAACCACGGCTACAACAGCAGCGGCTACCACGCCAACAATTACAGCCACAACACGAACGTCAGCGGCAACACCATCAACGTGAACAATGCCAACCGGCAGGACGCAAGTGCAGATCGAAGCAACGCCTCCGCTGCCTCACGCGGATGGGGAGACAGCGGAGCCGGTCGCGGATCGACGGCTTTCAGTGGCTCTGGAGGCCACTCCGGCGGCTCCGGTGGCGGGGGTTGGGACGACCGCGCGGCCAGTTCTCGCGGTTGGGCAAGCCGCGGTGGCGGCGGAGGTTGGGGCGGAGGCGGTCACAGCTTCGGCGGGGGTGGGTTCCACGGCGGTGGCCGGAGGTGAGTGCAGAGGAACCTCTTGGACACCAGCCATCAGCCTGGAATTTAAGCCGGAGCCAATGAAAGAGAACATTGGAGAATGCAAATGACGCGCGTCAAAATCATAAGTTTGCGGTGTTGGATGGGATTCGCACTTCTCGCCCTCGTAATATCCGTCGCCTCGTGCAACAAATCGGAGAAGCCGGCCGTTAGCGAAGTTGCACCGAAGACATTTGCGTCTCCGGATGATGCCGCCAAAGCGCTGGCGGAAGCCGCGAAAGTGGGTAATCGCGACGCCTTGGTGGCGATCTTCGGTCCCAGATCGCAGGACATTATCTTCTCCGGCGACGCAGCCCAGGACAAGACATCGTTCGAGAACTTTACCGCTGCCTATGCCACGATGAATCGCTGGCGCAAGCAGACCGATGGCAGCGAAGTGCTCGTCGTCGGAGCTGACAATAACCCCTTCCCAATTCCTCTTAAGAAGAACAGCGCCGGGCAATGGTATTTCGATACCACCGCCGGGAAAGACGAAATTCTTTCAAGGCGTATCGGCGGCAACGAACTAGCCGCAATGGAAGTTGTTGCTGCCATGACGGATGCCCAAGCCGAATACTTCTCGCAACGTCATGACGGCGCACCGCAGTATGCCCAGAAGTTTATCAGCGACGAAGGGAAACAGAACGGGCTGTATTGGAAATCGCCAGAGGGACAGCCCAAGAGTCCACTTGGCCCACTGGCAGCCTATGCTGCTGTCACGGAAGGATTCACCCCAGAAGCCGGTAAGCAGCAGCCATTTCACGGATACTTCTATCGCATCCTCACTAAACAGGGTCCGGCTGCTCGCGGCGGCGCGAACAATTATATCGTGAATGGAAAGATGACTGGGGGCTTTGCCTTCGTCGCTTACCCGGAAAGGTACGATGACACGGGCATCACGACGTTCATCGTTGACCAGAGCGGGGTGGTATACGAGAAGAACCTCGGCAAGGACACGATTGAGCAGGCGAAAGCGATGACCGAGTTCAATCCTGACAAGACCTGGAGTCCTGTCGGTGAATAGGCGCCGCAATCCATATTTGCGCATCAAGGCGCGGTGAATCGCGCTCAAGACTAGGAATCACGCACGATGCGTCCGAGCAGGTCGGAGGGTCGATCTTGTCCCAGCATTTCTGACACATAGCCATCGGACTCGGGGGGGCGAGAGGCTGGCCTTTGCCAATGCAGCGCTCTCGCCCGGCACCGCAGTATAACTACTCGCCGCCAGCGTGTTCGGTCATCGGCATTATGGAAATACCCGATGTATTTGTAAGAACGGGTTTCACCTGGGCGCAGCGGTGGCGCATTTTGCTTACGACGAACCGAAGGAGGTAGTTACCATGTCCATCTGGCCTCGATATCCCACATTGTATGAGATCAATACGTGGGTTTGGCTTTCTGAACTGAGCCTGAAAACTGGAACCTCCGTCGACTTGAGTTCCGTGCCCTCCGCCGAATGGGACGCCATCGCGAATTTTGGTTTCGACGCCGTCTGGTTTATGGGGGTTTGGGAGCGAAGTCCTGCTGGCATTGCAATTGCCAATCAGAACCAAAATCTGGTTCAGGATTTCCGTCGAGCTCTACCCGATTTTAAGCCAGAGGACAATGTTGGATCTCCATACTGTATAAGACGCTACGTGGTTGACAAACACCTCGGAGGTCCTGAAGGTCTTGCTATTGCCCGCCGAGAGCTCGCGCAGCGAGACATGAAACTGCTCCTGGATTTCGTGCCGAACCATGTAGCGCCCGATCACCCATGGGTCATCGAGCACCCAGATTACTTCATTCGCGGGAATACCGAGGAGGCTAGGAACGACCCGGCATCTTACATTGAGGTGCAAGGAAACGTCTTCGCCTGCGGACGAGACCCTTACTTTCCGGCCTGGCCGGATGTTCTACAGCTCAATGCGTTTCAGCCCGGGCTTCGGCAAGCGGTGATTCAAACTGTCTCCAGTATTGCCTCACAGTGTGATGGTGTTCGTTGCGACATGGCCATGCTTCTCCTGAACCAGGTCTTTGAACGCACTTGGGGCAGCCGTGCAGGGCAACGGCCGCCAACCGAGTACTGGGGTGACGTGATCCCTGTGATCAAGAGTGCGCATCCCGACTTCCGCTTCATTGCCGAGGCCTACTGGGACCTCGAATGGGAGCTGCAACAGCGTGGGTTCGACTTCTGCTACGACAAGCGGCTCTATGATCGCCTGGAGCATGACAAGGCAGAGAGCGTTCGGCTGCATCTCTGCGCTGACCTTGCCTACCAGGAGAAGCTACTTCGTTTCCTCGAGAACCACGACGAGCCTCGAGCCGCAGCAACTTTTTCACCGGAAAAGGAGAAGGCCGCCGCAGTCACGATATCTTCCCTCCCAGGGGCAAGACTGTTCCATGAAGGACAATTTGAAGGCCGAAAGGTAAGACTACCTGTCTTTCTGGGCAGACGGCCGGCAGAACCGGTAGACAAAGCATTGCAGACTTTCTACCACAAGCTCCTGGCAGCCATCAACGCCCCGCTGTTTTGTGACGGTGAATGGAAGTTGTGCGAGCCTAGCGGCTGGCCGGACAATCCAAGCTTTCAGAACCTGGTGGCATGGAGCTGGGTTAAAGACAACGACCGACGTCTCATAATGGTCAACCTCAGCAACAGTGCTGTTCAAGCCCGTGTGCAGGTTCCGTGGGAAGACACACGAGCGGGAACCTGGCGCTTGATTGACGCGCTTTCGGGTGCGAGCTACGAGCGCAATGGGGATGAGATGGCGGCGTCGGGATTGTATGTCGAATTAGGACCTTGGAGTTACTACTTCTTCCAATGTCGTCGCGCCAGCAAGGGATGACGATGAGTCGGCACCTCCATCGGGGAAATGTGATGCTGGCCAGTGATTGAACGAGGCCAAGGAGGCTATTAGCATGTATTTCCTGAAAACGGGTTCACCAGCGCACCTGCGGTGGCTGCGAATTTTTGAGCCACTGATGGTGATTACCGGAATTGTGCAACCGCTCGCGACAATACCGTCGATATCCAAGTTGTATTTCACGCACAGCCAACATGCTTCCGGCCAATCATTAACAACATGGTCCATCTTCGGCGTGGCAACCCTATTGTGGGTGGTGTATGGGGTGCTCAATCGAAAGCCCGCCATCTATGCCGGTAATATCATCGGACTGGTGATGAACCTGCTGATGGTGAATGGCATCCTGATGAACGCCGGATGGACCTATTAAAGCTCCAAGATGAGTCCATCTACCGCGCCCATCGGCCGCTTTCAGCCAGCCAACATCACCGCCAGTTCTACGGCAATGCAGAGCATCCAGACTGGCGCTTCTCTGTGAGGCATGCAGCTGCAGATTTAGTTCCTATATCCAGCGAGACCTGAGTGATGGCTGGGGTTATAGCAAAGTCACTCGTGCTCGCGGCGCTCGCATTCCTCGGATGTCTTTACGAAACCGCGCGAACGGCACAAAGGGTTCCCGAAATTGACACAGGCGTCAAAGCTGAGGTCCGATCTGCGCGTTAGTTTCTAGGTGAAGCAGACGAGAGAAGGCGGCGATCCCAGCCAAGCTGAAATGGGCCCCAGCCTTGATTTCTACCTAAAGCCGTTGGTTCGGTTACAAAACGTCACTACCTACGTTCGATCTGGACGACCCAAAGTCTCGGTTTCTGGTGCATTCAATTCATGACGTTATCGCAACCCCTTTGAAATCGAAAAGGCGCCCACCGGTCGCTGTTACGACCCTGCACCTTACGCCAGCCGAGTTCTTCTACGAGAGCCAGTATGGCAAGTACCTTCCGCTCTGCCGCCAATCATCGACAATCGTAGCGGTTCTCCTTGACCCACTGAAATTGGGATTTTGGCATGATTTCAGTGGGTTGGCCGTCGACGTGCAATCGTACCGCGACTGCTCTCTTTGACAACCTAGGAAATTTCCCAGTGGCACAGCTCGCTCGAACGAGTTAATGTGACTCCGCATTACGAGTGACAGAGCAGCAGGATTGAATCGAGAGGTAATGGGTTGATGAAAAGCATTGTTCGCTTCTCTTGATCACAAGTGTCGCCGGGAACGCAAGGGACGGGATCTAGCTCGCCACGACCAAAACGCGGATGGTGTACCGTCCGGAACGCAATGCACCGCAAAGCCATGAGTGACGGCACGGAAAAGCCCACGCTCCAACGAGGTAAGGATCATGTCGGAACTCACGTCGTCCTCAAATATGTATTCACTCCATGAGACACGTAGGCTGCGCCTGCGCGTCTACTATCCGAGTGACTGCGATCAGCTGGTGCTCCACACAGACCTGGACTGGGACAAGGACATACTTCCCAGCATCATTGATCGTAGCGCTTCATTCGCCGAGTTCAATTTGGAGACCACCCGTCCGTTCCTCTATGTAAAGCCCTGTTTGCAGACGCCATCAGGGTTGCTCTGGGCTACAGGGGCCAACCGCCTCGTGGTTGCCACCAAAGAGGGCATCCGCGACATTTATCCCTCCTTTCACTCCATGGAACAGGGCCGAATTCTCGATGTCATTCCTCTGGAATCAAGCATTCTGAACCGACAGCACAGCCTCCGCGTTTACCTGCCCGCAGGGTACGAGGAGAATACCTGCCGCTCATTTCCTGTCATGTACATGCAGGACGGGCGCAACCTGTTCTTTCCTCAAGAGGCATTCATGGGTAATGACTGGGGCGTTAACGATACCATCGTCTTGCTCAACGGAATGAACGCAATCGAGCAAATGATCATCGTCGGCATCTGCTCGGCGGATCGGATGCGGGAATATACAAGCCCGGGATATGAGACCTATGGCCGATCCGTGGTGAAGGAAATCAAGCCCTACATCGATTCCCACTTCCGCACGCGTCCCTTGCCGCGAGCCACAGGCGTGATGGGATCTTCACTTGGAGGCGTAGTGTCGTTTTATATGGGTTGGCAATGGCCGGAGGTGTTCGGAAATGTGGGCTGCCTGTCGAGCACCTTCACCCACAAGGACAATTTGGTGGAGCGAGTGCTAAGTGAACCACGCAGAGATATCCGCTTCTATATCGACACAGGCTGGCCGGGTGACAACTACGAGGTTGGACTCGCCATGGCCATGGCGCTGGCCGGACGCGGCTATCACTATGGCCACGATTTTCTTTACTTTGCTTTTCCAAATGCAGAACACTCGGAGCGGGATTGGGGCCAGCGCCTCCATTTGCCCTTTCAGTTTTTTGCGGGCCAGCCCTCCGCGATTTCCCGGCTTATGGAGGTCGCTGGCCAAGAAATTGAGCGTAATTAATCACGACGTTCGCGATGTTCGTTCGTTTCCTGGAACTGGCGATCATCGAAAAGCAACCGGAGAGATGAATTGCTGACCGGAAAGCGCCTGTTCGAATCGCCAATCAGGCGTTCGAGCAAGATGGCAATATGACGCTAGTGGAGCCCATCTTCGACCAGTTTCAAGACTCATGCGGCGAAGCGCTTGTAACCCAGACTGCGATGGGAAGATCATGGCGATCCGCGATTGCCATGACCCTGACGCGTTTGAATCATGTCGCTTCAGCTTGCGCACTCGCGCGAAAGTCATGTGGTATACCACATGACCGCGATGACCATAATTGCCGATGGCGGCATAATCCAGAACAGCCCCGGCTGTAACGGAGAAACACATGGACAAGCATTACGACCTGATCATCATCGGCAGTGGTGCTGGAGGAGGAACCCTGGCCCGCCATCTTGCGTCTTCGGGCAAGAGCATCCTCGTGCTGGAGCGCGGAGACTGGTTAAAGCGCGAACCACTGAACTGGGATCCGACAGCCGTCTTCGTAGATAACCGTTACATCTCCAAAGATACTTGGTACGACCGCAGCGGCAAGGCTTTTCAGCCGCAGATCCACTACTTCGTTGGCGGATCGACCAAAATGTACGGCGCCGCTCTCTACCGTCTCCGCAAAGAAGACTTCGGCGAGCTCAAGCACTATGACGGCATCTCTCCCGCGTGGCCCATCAGCTATGACGAGATGGAGCCGTACTACACTAAGGCCGAGCAGATGTACCATGTTCACGGCATGCGGGGTGTAGATCCCAGCGAACCGCCATACAGCGCTCCCTATCCCGATCCGCCCGTGTCGAATGAGCCGCGCATCGAGCAACTTTCCAATGACTTAAAGGCCGCCGGCTACCATCCGTTCCCCGCTCCTTGCGGCGTAATGATGAGCGAACAGAACATGGCTTTCAGCACATGTATACGCTGCCAGACGTGTGATGGATTCCCCTGCCTGGTGCATGCGAAATCCGACGCCGAAGTCATCGGCATCCGCCCTGCGCTGCAGTTTCCGAATGTTACCTTGCTGCGCAACACGCGGGCGCTCAAGCTCAGCACAAATTCGGCGGGCACATCCGTGACAGAAGTCATCGTTGAAGTGGAAGGCAGCAGGGAGACTTTCCGTTCAGACATAGTGGTAGTTTGCTGCGGGGCTGCCAACACTGCCAAGCTGCTGCTGATGTCGGCCAACGATAGGCATCCTAATGGACTGGCGAACGGCTCGGACCAGGTAGGGCGTAATTACATGTTCCACAACAGCCAGGCGATGCTGGCTGTTTCGAAGGAACCAAATCCCACCATGTTCCAGAAGACGATGGCCCTTAATGATTTTTACTTCGGGATGGAAGGCTTCGAGTATCCAGCGGGTAATATTCAGATGGTGGGCAAGTCTGTAGGTCCGATGTATCGCGGCGAAAAGCCCATCGAGACTGAGCTGTCGCCGATGGGTACGTTGGATCACATTGCACGCCACGCAGTGGATTTCTGGCTCTCGACAGAAGATTTGCCCGACCCTGAGAATCGCGTGACGGTCGATAGGCAAGGCAACCTCACCCTCAGCTATACACCCAATAACCAGGTGCCTAAGCAGAAGCTCTGCGACAAACTGAAATCCATGCTCAATCACTTGGGACTGCACCCTCATCATCTGATCCCGCGCAACATTTACATGAAGAATGAAATCCCCATCGCGGGCTGCGCGCATCAGGCAGGGACTTGTCGCTTTGGCAGAGATCCAAAAAGTTCCGTGCTCGACACCAATTGCAAGGCGCATGAGCTGGACAACCTGTACATCGTCGACACCAGCTTCTTCGTCAGTATCGGGGCGGTGAATCCAGCGCTTACGGCTATGGCGAATGCAATCCGAGTTGGTGATCACCTGTTGCAACGATGGAAATAGTCCGAAAGAGCAACCAACTTGCATCGAAAACAGAACAAACTGAATGAGCGCGTCTCCGAGAGCAGCCCGCACCGATGTAGGCTTGATTTATCTAACCGGTCTGGTGCAGGGCTTGGCGTTGGTGACATTCTCCGCCGCCAGTTCCCTCTTCACCAGTCCGCGTGGATACGGCTTCAGCAGCACGAGGTATGGATCTCTGTTCTTGCCCCAAGTGCTGCTCGCCATTCTCGCTTCCGGTCTGGCGCCGACATTTGCAAACCGCTGGCAGCTGAATCGGGTGCTGGTTCTTGGAGTTCTCGCAGACCTGGTTGCAATGTCGCTGCTCGCCTTAAGCAACTTGCTGATGGCACCCCGGATGCTGCATTTAGACTGCTCCTGGTTACGACCGGAGCTCTGGGATTCGTCTTCGGTGCCACCGTCATGGTGTTGAATACCTACGCCCAAGATTTCTTTCCCAAAGGTCTGATCGCGCCGTGCTCGCGCTGAATGCTCTGCTGGGAACCGGCACAGGGCGGGTGGTGCCAGCAGGACATGGCTAAGGCCCATGAGGCGCGCTTAAGTTATGCCGCTTCAACTTGCGTACATACGAAGGTCGTGTGCTGAAACCACCCGGACCATGAGCCAGATATTCGCGGCGGTAGAATGCCAACGCAAACCTACAGACGAACTGTCCTCAGTGTTCAGAAGCAAAAGGAAGGTGCTTCGAGGGGCCGAAAGGGAGCAGGAACGGTGTGTCAGAGCGAGGGGAATTTGGCGTGAAACCAGACCTAGTGACCTATTCGATAGGCCGATGCGACTGACAAATCGCGCGGTCCGATGCTTGGATCAAGAAGGATCGGAAGGACCAACGTGGCTATTTCTGAGTCGAGAACGCGGTTTGTCAAGAGGTATCTGGATCCGGCAGACCGATTGCAGGAGGTTCTATGTGGGCTGATCATGGTGCTCGACTTCACCCTCATAGGGGGGCTGACGGCGGGCGCAGGAAAGCAGGGAGTGCGACACTTACTGGTTGGCGCACTTGGTTGCAACATCGCCTGGGGCATTATCGATGGAGCGCTCTACGTGATGGGCAACCTCACGAATCGCCGGCAGCGTCTCCGCTTCCTAAACAACGTGAGGAATGCTGCAGATGAGAGCGTTGCATTCTCGACGATCAGCGGCCAACTCGACCCGCTGCTCGAACCGGCGACTAGCGCAGAGGAACGCAAAGGTATTTGCCTGACAATGCTGCCTGTGTTGTCACGGATCGAATTGCCCCACGCTGACATTATCAAAGACGACATCTATGGAATGGTCGCCATCTTTTGGATCGATCTGGCGTCGGTAATCCCGGCGGTGATCCCGTTCCTGATCTTTTCAGAACCACGCTTTGCTCTTCGGGTTTCGAATGCCCTGCTTATCGCATCGCTGTTCGCTGCAGGGTTGCTGTGGGGAAAGTTCACGGGGTTCAACCAGTATATGGCAGGATGCTGCGCGATGCTGATTGGTTTGGCGCTCGTCGGGGTTGCGATTGCGCTTGGCGGGTGACCCCACGATGTCATGATGGTATTCGGGAGATGATAACCACGCGACGATACGGCTTGATTGCGGCGGTTATTCTCTGCCTTGGCCAGGCGTTGGGCCAGGGAACGCCGGGCAGCGCGCCTGCCGCCTCGCCCGATGCCCCCCAAAACCCATGGTCCTACAATCTCACGGTCGATGGCTACATCGTTCCCAACAGTCAGTCCTACGTGGATCCAGTCTTCACAGCGAACCGCGGCTGGCTGCACCTGGAAGCGCGCTACAACTACGAGAACCTGAGGACCGGGTCGTTGTGGGTCGGCTATAACTTCACCGCCGGCAAGAAGCTGGTGCTGGACGTCACGCCCATGATCGGGGGCGTTTTCGGAAGAACCAATGGGATCGCACCCGGCTGCGAGGCCTCGCTGACCTATAAGCGGGTCCAACTGTCGATCTCGAATGAATATGTATTCGATACGACGCATAAATCGGGGAGCTTCTACTACAGCTGGCCGGAACTAACCTACTCGCCGAGGAATTGGTTTCGCGTGGGCCTGGTGGCGGAACATACAAAGGCTTTCCATACCAGCCTCGACGCCCAGCGCGGGTTCCTAGTCGGAGTGTCCCATAAGAAGTGGGAGCTTACGACGTACGTCTTCAATGCCGGCTTTACCGATCCGACGGTGACGCTTGAGGTTGGGGTGAGTTTTTGAACTGGTTTTCGGGAAGTTGCACGGCGAATGCCCGGCACATCCAGTTGTTTGTATAGTCGCCTAAACCGATGCTCAAGAAATTCTACTTTAACCGACGTTATCAGGTGTTCAAAGTGATATTTGAAAGGCGGTATCGCCAAATGCGGGCGAATAATAGAATCGCGATAAAAACGAGGAAGGCAAGGTAGGGCCAGCGATTTCCGGCGCCAGCATCAGAGGCCACCACATTAAGCGGTAGCGACAAGTCAGCGCTTTGCGAACCGCGCCGTACGGCGATCTCCAGTGACCAGTTGCCGACGGTTGACAGGTTGAGTTCCGCTGACCGCAAGAGCTTGTTCTGTGTGTCTTGGTGGGTTGCGCTA
>CAWCEH010000001.1:0-1365121 GCA_963794545.1 uncultured Acidobacteriaceae bacterium | reverse complement strand
CAGCTAGGAAATTTCCCAGTAGCAGTTCGCAACACACTGTTCTAGAAATACACCTAACCCTCGCACACAAGGAGAAGTTCCGATGCTCGGGTTTCAGCTGGATCGCTGGGACTACATTACGTTCGCTTCGATATTCCTCATAGGGGCGGCATTCATGGTCGTGCTCTTGTTTATGGGGAGCCTGCCGGGGCGAATCGCGATCGCGCGCAAACACCCGGAAGCGGAGGCCGTCAAGTTCATGGGATGGGCCGGCCTGTTCACCGTCCTTCCCTGGATACAAGCTCTCGGCTGGGCGTTCAAACCGACAGATGTGGTGGATATCCGCTACTTCCCGAGAGCGGAGCGGAAAAATCTCGACGAAGAACACGCACGCTTGAAGGGCGAGCCAACAAGAGCGGCAGAGACAGACCATCCAACCTCTCCTCCTGACCATCCGGCGCCACCCAACGAGGGCGCCAGCTAACCCCCATGTTAGGTGTGCTCCTCATCACCGCTGTCTTTATTGTGGTGTTCTACCTGGTCTTTTTCGCGTTCAAACTGATCAGGTTAAACGTCGCGTGGTGTGTGTTCGCCAGCCTGTTCCTGCTTCATCTCTTGCTAACCTTCGTCATTGGCATCCGGTTCGTGGCCCCATATTCTGCAGACGCCAAGATCATCCAGGCCACCATCCAGTTGGTGCCTCGGCTGTCCGAACCCACACTGGTAATGGCGGTACTGGTCGAGCCGAATGTCCAAGTCAAGAAAGGGACTCCGCTGTTTCTATTCGACCGCCGTCCCTACGAGTACAAGGTAAAACAGCTCGAGGCCGAACTCGCTCAAGCCAAGCAGGATGTCCTGATTTTCAAAGCTGACTTGGACATAGCCGAGCAGAAGGTGATTAGGACGCAGAGTGAACTAAAATACGCAAAATATCAGCAACAACTCTACGGAAGCCTGGCGAGCCAGGGCGCCGGACCGGAAGAGGACCTCCAGAAATGGACCGCACAGGTTTTAGCGAACGAGGCCGCCGTGAAAGAGGCACAGGCGGAGGTGGACCGGGCTCGCCTACGTTATACGTCGGAAATCGGTGGCGTAAATACAACCGTGGCCGCAAAACAAGGTGAGCTCGACCAGGCACGTTTTTACCTAAATAACACAACTCTTGTTGCGCCCGAGGACGGCCACATCGTCAACCTGCAGGTGCGGCCTGGAATGGTGGCCGGAGACATACGCTTTGGCGCCATTGCGTCGTTCATTTGCGATGCTGATCGCTACCTGCTCGCGACCTATTACCAGGAGAATCTTAAGTATGTGAAGGTCGGCCAGCCGGTAGAGGTCGCAATGAACCTCTTCCCGGGACAAATCTTCAACGGGAAGGTTAACGCCATTTGGCGCGGCAGCGGCGAGGGACAGTTGCTGCCCAGTGGCGTGCTTCCTGACTTCAAGGCGCCGCCTCCGGACGTGCCGCGAGGACGGTACGCCGTGAGAATCGCCTTCGACGAAAGCGAAGCGTCGAAGTTCACGATCGGCGCGCAAGGTGCTGCCGCCATTTACACCGGCGGCGGAGCGTTTGCCGACATGCGCAAGGTCGTAATCCGCATGTACTCTTGGCTCAACTTTTTGTACCCCATACCGGAAGGATGAGGCAGAACGGGCAATGCAAGACCCTCTCACTGCGCGTAGGGCCGGCTGGCTGATACTGATCGTGAGCGCATTATTCATGTGCACGATAGGTTGTGCTGTTCGCAAGCCGCCGAGCCAAAAAGACATCGTAGGCAAAGCTTTGCCTACAGGAACGCAGATTCCGCCCAATTGGAGTGCCTCCTCCAGCGCGGGCGAAGTCAGCAACGACTGGCTGAAGACGTTCCAAGATCCTCAGCTCGATGCGATCGTTGCCGAGGCGATCGCCAACAATCTCGATCTGCGGCAAGCTGCTCAGCGGGTGGAAGAGGCGCGCCAGACGGTAATCATAGTCGGTGCGCAATTGAAGCCCCAGATCGGTGGGACCGTAGGCGGGGCACACACGACCACCAGTTCTAAGACCTATTTTAGTGACGCTGAGTACGCCGCACTTTCCTGGGAGATCGACATTTGGGGTAAGCTGCGCGCTCAGCGCGCCGCCGCGGTGGAGAGTTACGAAGCTACGGCGCTGTCTTATGCATTCGCTCGCCAATCGCTGGCCGCAACGGCGGCCGACAGTTGGTACCTGGCCGTGGAAACGCGCCAGTTGTTGGCACTCGCGCAGGATAATGTGAGCATTTATGCAAAACTGCTCGACCTGTCGAAAGCGAGGCGCGCGGCCGGAAAGGTTTCAGACCTCGATGTAGCAGAAGCCAACGCCTCCCTCGATGCCTCCCAAAGCGCGTTGCGCCAGGCACAGAGTCTCTACAGCGATGCCAGACGCAATCTTGAAGTGCTCATTGGACGCTATCCGGCGGCAGAGATTGAAATTGCCCCGACATTCTCGCCACTTCCTCCGCCGGTTCAGCCAGGACTACCCTCCTCGCTGCTGGAGCGCCGGCCCGACATCATTGCCGCCGAACGCCAAGTCCAAGCAGCATTCCATACCCAGGAAGCCGCGAGACTGTCGCTCTATCCGAGTTTCCTCATCGGAGCGGCTGGGGGCAACCTTAGCGATCTCTTGCTGGCACTGCAAGGATCCTCGCTACTCCATACCGCCCTGGGCATGACTGTGCCTGTCTACCAGGGCGGTTCGCTTCGAGCACAACTTAGAGTCGCCACGGCTCAGCAGGAACAGGCGGTCGCGTACTATGGCGGCGTGAGCCTCAGGGCTTTC
The DNA here is from genome assembly GCA_963794545.1 of uncultured Acidobacteriaceae bacterium. Lineage (GTDB taxonomy): Bacteria > Acidobacteriota > Terriglobia > Terriglobales > Acidobacteriaceae > Bog-257. The sequence goes on along the minus strand of CAWCEH010000001.1, from coordinate 1,362,345 downwards.
AAGGAGGTCGAAGTAGCACTGACGAATGAGGAGTTGCTGACGCAGCGCCTTCCATTCGAGAAGACTGCTGTGCAAAGCCGCTCCGAGGCTGTCCGGCTAGGAAAAATCCAATACAGATATGGTTCTGCCGACATGTTTCTGGTGCTACAGTTGCAAAGCCAACAGGTTACCCAACAGAGCGATCTCATCAGGCTTTACTACGCCCTCCTCGGCAATCGCGTCAACCTGCACCTCGCTCTGGGTGGCGGCTTCGACGCGGCACCTGCAACTGCAACTGCCTTGTCACCACCGTGAACGTCCCGAGGGCCGGGGTAAAGAAGCTGGCAGCAGATTGGACATACTACGAAGTGGTGTCGATTGGCTACCCCGGCCCCGTGCTGGACGGGCATCCCATCAATGACCCGTACAATCTGGGGCACGGCTGGGTCGGTTTGGACTTCGAAAAGGCATTCGGATGTCCGGTAAAGATCATTAGCGACGCGGCCATGCAGGCTTTGGGCAGCTACTCAGCCGGAGCCGGGAGTCGAGTGCTTCAAGTACGCCTAGAATGGGCACTTCCTCTTCCGCTTTTCGTTTCATAACACGCCGGTTCCTAGGAATTTTCCCAGTAACGGCTTCTGTTTGAGGAGCGTAAACCTGAAGCTGAGTCGGCAGAACCTGAATGACCTCGGAAACCAAAGGCTGTCGTTTGCGTCCGTGTCACGGGGTCGAGACCTAAGCTATCGGGAAAAAGGCGGCGAACTTGATTAATTTAAAGGTCGCACCGGCCAACGTCATCGGCGAAGATGGCTGGGGGTTACCAGCGGGTCACTTATTTCGATTTTTCGGAAAGAGAAGCGACAGGAATTGCACAGCGCCGCCATCTTGCCGGCAATTTCGGATGCATCGTCTTGATGGCCGGCAAGATGTAGGCGCTACGAACGGAGCACTCTTGGAAATGGATAGTGACGCAACGCCAGCCGCGGAAAGGGGGCTCGGAGGCCGAACTGCCGCCGCGTGTGTGCGTGAATAAATGCTGATCAAACCGCGCCTTCGTGGGCGGGACGGATATCGCACGGAAATAGGTATCCAGACAGTCATGGGTAAGAACCGGTCTGCACGCAATCGGGCTGAAAGGTACTGAGATGACAAAGAAAGACGTTAGCGGAATCAATCAGACAACTCAAGGGCGGGCAACGGGCCCCTGGGACGACCCAGCTTTGGCCAAGCTGCGCGAATGGGATCCGGACTGGGCCGAGACCTACTTCAAGATGACCACGAACCCATGGACCAGCGGCGTCCTGCCTCCCAAACTTCTCGCTCTGATTGGCATTGCGCTAAACGTAGCCTGCAGGAATCTCAACCCCGACGGCACGCGCCGCCACATACGCGCCGCACTCGAAGCGGATGCGACGCGAGAAGAGATTCTGATGGTGCTGAAGATGGCGTCCATCATGTCGATAAGTTCGTTCAGCCAGGGGCCTCCCATTCTCCTGGAAGAAGCGAGCGAGAGCGAGTTGGACGAGGCGAGCGACAGGAATGCAGACCGTTCTAAGATTTCTACTCGGGCCGTCGACAAGATGAAAGCGCTTGGCCAATGGGAATCCGGCATGGGATCCCATCTACACGCTTGCCCCAGTGTGGACTAATCAGTTCATGACCGCGGGCATCGAGATTTACGCCAGTGGCGTGCTTCCGCGTAAGCAGGTCGAGCTCCTGAGCATCGCATGCGTCGTATACGAACATGGACGCGCCCGGCACGCGCCGTCACATCAAGAGGCCGGTGAGGGCCGGCGCAAAGGTGGAGGAAATCACGGATGTTCTCAAACTCTGCGTGATCCAAGGCGTTCAGGCCTGCAATCTCGGTGTGCCGATCCTTGCCGAGGAACTTGCCAATCGTCGGGCCACAGGCGCCCAGCCGTAGTCAGATTGCAGGAGGTTACAAGAATGTCGACGGACCAGACGTCAACATCCTCCCGAACGGCGTTGCTTGCCTTGGCGTGGGACGCATGCCCCAAGGAGAAGCGCCAGCTGGCACTGAAGGGATATGGCCGATACTACGGCGATGCATTCAAGGTTGAGTGCCCAACGGTGACTTGTTGTATTTTCATGGCCAAGCTCTCGTTCCGGCGGCGGCTCCCGTTGCTTCTCTGTCCGCTCGCAATTGCGTGCAGGAAGCGGACATGCTGCCGCTTTGAAGCCGCAGCAAATGTTACTCATCCCCAACTCGCCGCTCTTTCTTCGAGCTGGCGCACCTCTTCGGCTGCAGTCGGTCAGAATTTCCGGATGAAGAGACTAATATCTCGTGCGGTCGATCATCATCAGTGCAAGCAGTACCGGCAGGTAAAAGACCGTGGCCTGCAGAAGATGACGTGCTCTCATCTTCGAGTTAGGGGCAACGGGCGCGAGGTTCATCGTCCACATGCGCAGGCTGAAGCATAGCAAGCCCAGGCCCAGCAAAAGCGCCCCTGCAAAGTAGATCCATCCTGCCATCCCGATCAGCGTAGGTACCAACGTTACTGCCAGCAATATCAGCGCATAGAACGAAATTGCAAAGGCAGTGGAACGTCCATCGTCATCGACTACCGGCAACATGCGAACTCCAGCGTTCTCGTAGTCCTCGCGATAGAGCCACGCAATCGAGTGGAAGTGGGGGAACTGCCAGAAGAACAGGATGGCGAACAGCACCAATGCTTCCCAATCGAGGCTTCTTTGTACCGCGACCCAGCCCAGGACCGGAGGCATGGCTCCGGGAATCGCGCCAACGAAGGTACACATTGGGTGTACGCGTTTCATTGGAGTGTAAACCAGCAGGTAGCTCGCTGAGGTAAGCGCTGTCAATAGGGCGGTCTGGCAATTCGTCGTCAGCCAAAGATAGACAACGCCGCCGACGGTCATACCGAACCCCACGGTGGAGGCGTGTAGTAGGCTCATTCTGCCGGTCACCAGCGGGCGCATGGCGGTGCGCCGCATCAAGGCATCGACATCCCTCTCTATGACTTCGTTGATCGCAGCAGTTCCTCCGCTAACGAGGGCGATGCCAATCAGCGCCTGCCCCATCGTCCACGAGAGCGACGTCACACCGGCCTTGGCCGCTGCAAAATACGCGCCGCACCATGCCGTCATCACAATCATCGCGGTGATGCGCAGCTTGATCAATTGGGCATATTCGCGAGCCAATGCCGCAATGCCTCCCCGGGGAACGGCCAACGCTTGCAAGCCGGTGCTCATAAACCTCCAGGGCGCTGAATGCCCCTGCGGAACCAAGAGTGACAGCAGTTGGCATTTCGACGCAACTGGGAAAGTTCCTAGTCCGGCGCTATGGATGGAGAGAGAACGTGCAGAGGCGACCTCGGATATTGGGGGTACCGTTGCTGTCAGTTCATGTGGCGTTCACAGAGAGCACCTACATCCGACCTAGCGCACCGAAAAGTGGATCTACACGTCCTAGTAAATTTCCCAGTAGCGGACTCTCTTCCAGGGGCGTAAATGTAAAGCTCAGCCGGGACCAGGTGAATGGTCTCGGAAACCACCCGCTTGGGCTAGCACTCAATCATCACAGGAGTTTACGTGTCATTGAAGAACAAAGTTGCAATCGTAACAGGCGGAAACAGCGGTATAGGCAAGGCCATTGCGCTCGAACTTGCCAACCAAGGTGCCAACCTCGTAATCGATTACATCGCTAATCCCGAGGCTACGGAGGAACTCGAACAGCAGATCATTGCACTTGGAAACCAGGCGACAGGTGTGCAAGCTGACGTCAGCCAAGTCTCAGATCTACAGCGACTGATTGAGGCAGCCGTGGCCAAGCTTGGGCGTGTTGACATCATGGTGAACAACGCCGGCGTCGAGAGCCGCACTTCAGTTTTGGACACCACCGAAGCTCAGTATGACAAGGTGCTCGGCATTAACTTGAAGAGCGCCTTCTTCGGTACGCAACTCGCAGCGAAGCAAATGATCAAACAGGGCAGCGGTGGCCGGATTATCAATATCACTTCGGTCCACGAAGACTGGCCTATGCCCGGCAACACGGCCTATTGCCTCTCGAAGGGAGGCATGCGCATGCTGACCCGAACCGCAGGAGTTGAACTCGCTCCGCATAACATCCTTGTCGTGGGGGTCGGCCCCGGCGCAATTGCGACTCCAATCAATATATCCACCATGACGGATCCGGCGCTCCTGCGGAAACTGGACTCCGCCATTCCGCTGGGCCGAATGGCAAGACCAGAAGAGATCGCCACCGTTGTGGCCTTCCTCGCAGGAGACGGGGCCAGCTACATTACGGCTACGACCATCTTCGCCGACGGCGGCATTATGCAGTGCAGCCCCGGCCTCTAGCAGCGCAACGTCACGTTCTCGGCGCTGCCGGAATCTCTGGGCTTGGAAACGCGCTTCTATCGCGTGTGCCGCGAGAACGGCTTCCGCACGGACCCTGACGAGATCAAACGGCTGGCTGACTCGAAGACCAAGCTCATCCTGATTAACAGCCCGCACAACCCCACGGGCGCGACCATCGGCGACGGCGAAATGGAAGCCTTGCACGACCTCACTGCCGAGCGTGGAATCCAGCTGGTGAGTGACGAGGTCTACCATCCTATCTACCACGGACGGCAAACGAAATCGGCGGTGCGCCTGCCGCACGCAACCGTGATCGCCGACCTCTCGAAGGCATCTTCGATTGCGGGCGTGCGCACAGGATGGATGATCGAGCACGACGCCCGGCGCCACCAGCAATACTGGACCGCGCGCGCCTACTTCTCGATCTCAAACACCACCACCGGAGAAATTCTTTCCGAAATCGCCATACGCAACGGTGATGTCGTGCTCGGCAAGGCGCAGGAAACCGCCAGCCGAAATCTGAAACTCCTCGAGCACTTCATGGCGGAGCATCGCGACGTCCTCGACTGGATTCCGCCGCGAGGGGGATGACCGCATTTCCGTGGCTGGTCAGTGGAGAGAACGACCGCCGGTTCTGCCAGGCGGCCACGCAGCATGGAGTTTTGCTGGCTCCCGGCGATTGCTTCGATACGCCCTCGCATTTCCGACTAGGCTTTGCCGCGGCCGCAGACAACTTCTCGAAGGCGCTCGACCGCTTCGGAGCCTTCGTAAAGAGCTGGTCGGCGAAGATGGTCACAGAATGACCGAAACTTGCCGCGACGCCATCAACATTAGTAAATCGTTGTCATTCCGATCGAAGCGGAGGAGGAATCTGCCGCTCAGCTTATGCCTGGAACGACGAACCCTAAGATTGGCGTTCAAAGACGGGCGTTGCCGAAGTGCTCTCAAATGTGATGGTAAGCGAAATCCCTTTCCGAACATTCATAACAAGCGCCGGCCGAAAACAAGTAAGGCAGTCGCCATGCGTCTTCTCGCGGACGCTGGGATAAACAATTCCTGTTGATCCTCGCTCCAGAAGCGCCCGCGCAAGTTTCTGCGAGGGTGCATAGCCTGCGCGCACTTCCTAGCGGAGTTAGCGGCATTCTACGAAGTTCCCACGTGTGGCGTTCGCGTGTTAGCAGCGGCCATTGCGAGTTCGTGAAAGCGGCACCATCGAACTTTTTGGCGACTACAGAGTCGACACGCGGCTGATCAGGGTGTGGGTGCGAACGGCGGTGCGCAAGGAAGTCACTTCTTACGGAACCTTTGTGAGCACGCTCTGTCATGAGTTCTGTCATCACCTCGATTTCTATAAATACAGCTTTCCGAATTCGTGGCATACCCGTGGCTTCTATGAGCGCGCCGGTGCACTTTACCATTGTGCGCGGGGACGGCTCCGAAGCGCTTGTTCTGGACGCCGGTGGCAGGAGGGCGCTGGCGGATCAACTGGCCGCGGACAAATCGTGGCAGATGAGCGTGTTTTGCCTGACAACTATTTGTGCTGAATGTGCCGGAATGTGAGGTTAATCCGCGGCAGCGCGGTTTCGGGTTCTTTTGGAACCTCATGCTTGAAGTTCTTCTGGGTGTCCCCCGCCATGATGAGCAAGCTTCCGTGAGGCAACCGTTCTGCAAAGGCGATTGCGCCGCTTTTTCCCTTGAGGCGAAATAGGCGTTCAGTGCCCAGACTGACTGACGCGATGACGGGCCCCATCTCCGGCTCCGCATCCGCATGCAGGCCAACGCTGTCGTTTCTGTTCTTATAAAGGTTGCAGAGGACGGCGTTATAACCCAGCCTTGGCAATACCAAGTTGGAATATGCAACCGCGGGAGTGGCCTCTTCCACCCGAGCCTTCAAAGAGAGCAACTCCGGGGTCCAGGCCAGCGGCTTGTACTCGCGTCGCGAGTATGTGTAGCCAGTGCCGGGATCGCCATAGTAGGCCTCGTCGCGTGGCACCAGGGATTTGAATGAAGTTCTGTAACGTTGCCAGCCGCATTTCGTCAGTAGCGCGTCGAATAAGACCGTCGCCTCCTCGGCAGGGAGGAAGCTTTTGTCGTAATAGATTTCCGCGCCTGCGATGGGGATGGTTTCCATGTTGTGTTACTCGAAAAGAACCGGCTGCGCAGCAGTGTCTTCGGGTTCCAAAAAGTTGCTCAAACCAACTCCAACGAGCCGATAGCGTTGCTGCGGACCGAAATCAACCCGCTCCCGCAGTTTCAAGGCGATGTCGGTCAGTTCTTCGCAAGGGGAGGGTGGGGAGCCTGGCGTATGGCTACGAGTGAGAATCTTGAACTCGCTGGTCTTCAGCTTGAGGACAACCGTGCGCGCTGTCCGTGACTCTTTGCGTGAAGCAGACCAAAGCGTTTCTGCAAGGCGCCGGATCATGGGCTCAGTTTCTGCCAACAGCACATCGTGCTCAAAGGTGTCCTCGACGGATATGGATTGCGTCGGTCTGTCCGGGACAACTTCGTTATGGTCGATACCGCGGGCAAGCTCGTGCAGTCGTTGACCGTAGCGGCCGAAGTTGCGCTCCAGCACGGCCAAGTCGAGAGCTCGTAGGTCCCTCACCCTCTGTACTCCCAGTTCCGCCAGCTTCTCTTCCGAAACTCTGCCAACGCCAGGCAGCCGTCCAACAGGCAACGGCAGCAGAAACGTGTCTATGTCCCCAGGCTGGATAACAAAGAGCCCATCAGGTTTGCGCCAGTCGGAGGCAAGCTTTGCTACGAACTTGTTGGGCGCCACACCCGCAGAAGCCGTCAGATTCAATTCCTCGCGGATTTGCTGCCGGATTGTGCGCGCCACCAGGGTAGCTGTCGCCAAGCCGGTCTTGTTCTCCGTGACATCGAGATATGCTTCGTCGAGAGACAGCGGTTCTATCAAGTCTGTATGACGCCTGAAGATCTCCCGCACGCTACGGGAGACCTCGCGGTAGCGCGTGAAATCCGGAGGCACGAAGACCGCATCGGGGCACAAGCGTTCCGCTCGTTTTGACGGCATGGCCGAATGCACACCGAAGCTTCTGGCCTCGTACGAAGCAGCGCAGACCACAGAGCGATTGCCCAGCCAAGCAACTATCACAGGCTTGCCGCGTAACTGCGGATTATCGCGCTGCTCGACCGAAGCGTAAAACGCGTCCATGTCGCAATGAATGATTTTTCGCAAGATCTAACGCCACAAATACGATTCCAGGTCTCAGAAAGCCGAATACGTGTAACGCCAATTCGTCAGTTCCATTACATTATTACTTGATCTGAGGGGTGGGAGATGTGTGGCCGCTATCGTCTTTCCAGACGGAAACAATTGATCGCGGAATACTTCGAGACAGATAACCAGGTCGATTGGGAGCCTCGCTACAACATTGCGCCGTCGCAGCCGGTCGGAATAATTCGCCAAGATCCGTTGGCACTAGAGCGGCGCTTCTCATTAGCTCGCTGGGGACTGATTCCGTCCTGGGCGACAGATGCCAGTATCGGATTCAAGACGATCAACGCGCGGGCGGAGACGGTCGCGAGTAAGCCCGCGTTCCGAGATGCTCTCGTGAGCCGTCGATGCTTGCTTCCTGCCGACGGCTTTTTCGAATGGCGGCGAAGCGGAAAGGACAAGCAGCCGTTCCACTTCGGCATGCAGGACGACTCCCTGTTTGCCTTTGCTGGCCTCTGGGATCAATGGAAAGACCCGAGCGGCACAGCGATTGAGTCTTGCACGATGTTGACGACCACTCCGAATTCGCTGCTGGCCGATATACATGATCGAATGCCGGTAATTCTTCGCCAGGAAAACTACGATCAATGGCTCGATCCCGGCTTCAAGAATGTGAAGGCACTCGCAGGTGTTCTGGCGCCGTTCGATGCCTCGCAGATGAGAAGCTTTCCGGTAAGCACGCGAGTTAATGCGGTGGCTAACGACGACCCGGATTGCGTTGTGCCTTGGTACAGAGATTCGCCATCTCAGGCTGCCCTTTTCAGGTAGCGCAGCATACTATGCCGGCAGCCGCACTTTGTTAGGAGGCTGCCAAGTCCGTCGATCAGATCTAGCGGCTTATGCTTGACGGGCCTGGTTTACCATCTCGACGAACACTTCTCGAGTTTGCGTTGGATCCGCGACTTCCCGCAGAAATGCGACTCGAGTTCCCTTGACGCCATCCTGAGTTTTCAGGCGCAGGTGGAAGCCCAGGCGATCAACCGCGGTCATCTCCGCCTGTTGCGCGTCGATGCCAGCAAACCGTTTGGCTATGAGGATGAGGGCATCCTTATGGTCGGCATTCATGTGCTGCATGATATCAATGCGATGGTTAACCAGCGGATCGGGTTCTGCTTGGCCGTACTCTGTGGCAGCAACCCATCCCATCACGCCGAAACCGCCCACGTAATAAACGCCCAGAACGTCCATGCGGTAGAAGGAGAAATCGTCAAAATCGATCCAGTACTTGCTGTCCGGGTAGCCTTCCAAATACAGGGAACGTACTTCCCCCAGGTCGGGTTCCGGTATCTGGATAACGTTTCCGATCAATGTGACTCTGGACGCGCCGAGCGGGTTCCCACTGATGTCCGGTTCAGTCACAAACAGGCTGGCGCGCGGGTTCGCTTGCAAATTCTGGGTATGCATGGCCATTGTGCTGATGAGGAAGAGTGGGCGCCCCTGGCCGTCAAGTGCATAAGGCATCAGGGATCCGAAAGGAAATCCCGCCTGTTTCCGCGACAGTGTCGAGAGACTGCCAATGCGGCCCGAGTGCATCAATGTGCGCGCTCGCTCGGCAAACGAGGGCTCAGGGACCACACGCTGACCACTTGTACCGCCACCGGCGTGCTTTCCGACGGATGAGGAAGACATCGTTGACCGCTCTCTCGGCTATTCAGCCGACCATGTGATGATATCTCCCGGCACGAGGCCACGCGGTCCTCGAAAAGCTCATTGTCACGGGATGGAAGGCGAGGCTAAGACAAACCTCCGGACAGCGCTGTAAAGGCCATGGACTAAGCCTTCGCCTTTTTCCTCGCAGCCCAACGTGCCTTCATCAGGGCGGATAACTTCTTCCTGACAGCAGCGCTCATAGCAGGACGGGTTTTGGTCTTCTTGGGAGCGGACTTACCCTTCCACTTTGCCCATCGCTGTTTCATTGCTTCCGAGATTCGCTTGCGGGCCGCCGCGCTCATCTGGCCACGTTGTCTGCGCGTTGAGGGGCCTTTAGGGGGGCGGCCACGCCGGGCAGGCGAACCAAGACCCTCGAGTGCAGCCACGGCATGGTCGATGCGGTTGCGCTGTTCTTTGAGGGCTGCCACTATGCTTGCTGTATCCATGGCAATCCTTTCGTAAGCTCAGTTCGCACAGAGTGTAGCAGACCTTAGGGCACGTAATTCACCACCCGTGCCTCCTTCCTATCCAGATCAACGGCGCAGGTAGTTTTCGAGCCGAACAGCTGCTTCGTGCAGGTCTCGTTCGGCAACGATGTTATAGCGGTCGAAAACCGACCGTGTCTTGTGGCCGGAGATTGCCATGGCCACCCGCTCGGGAACTCCTGCGCGCACCATATTCCTCACAGCGGTTCGCCGGAGGTCGTGAAAGAGCTTTCCCGTTATGCCAGCGCGCTTACAGGCCGATTTCCAGGCGATATAAAAGCCACCAATCCGCCTACCGGCCCTGGAGAACACGTAATTGCATTCCGGAAAACTGCGGTCGCGGATGGCCTTTTGCATTTTCAAAGCCTCCCGTAGCTCGTCAGTCAACGGAATGGTTCGAGGTTGGTCGTTCTTAGTGCTTCCGGGCTCAAGATGCACCGTGCGAGCTTGCAGATCGACTTGTCCCCACTGCAGGCCGAGGATCTCGCCTGCCCGGGCGCCGGTGTAGTAACCGAACGTGAGCACACCCTTGACGTGGATAGGCAATTCCTGTCGAAGTGCTAGATATTCATCGTGTTCGAAGAAGCCTTTACGAACGTTGCTCTCCTTGAGCATGGGAATATAGGGCACGCGGGCGACCTTGGGCGGCGTCATTGCCGCCGCCAAGTTCAGCATTCGCTTGAGCACAGCCAGTTCGCGGTTGATGCTCCCATTGCTGGCCCCTTGCTGTTGCCGATTGTCCGTGTAAGTACGAACCTGGTCGGTCGTGATGTCAACCGCCCGTAAGCCACCAAAGAAGGGCGTCAGATGTTGTTCGAGGCGCCGGTTTGCCCAGATAAACGACTTCCTTTTGTTCGCCCGATAATCGTTCAAGAAATCGTCCGCCAATTCCTCAAAGCGCACTCGCTCGGCAACCAACAACCCGCCTGTAGCAACTTCTCCCTCGCGCCGGCGGAGCAGTCGTTTGGCATCGGAAATCTTCTGGGACTTGCTGCTTTCTCGAAAAGGCTTGCCATTCCAGTAGTACTTGATCCACCAGATGCGGCCTCTGCGGTAAACCGTTCCCATGGTTCATGTCTCCTGGGGGTGACCAAAGTCGGCAGGGTTGTCAAAGAAATCGAGGGGCTGGACAGATTGCGTGCGACAGCAGATGCGCCGCGCAAAAGCAACGTTTTGGATCAGATCAACAGTGCTGTCTCGCGTCCGCCCGCGAGTCGTGGGATTCCGCACACGCGGCTTCACGGGGCAAAAGAGAGTGCCGTAGGTGCGCGGTTGTAAAATGGGAAGCTCTTACATGATGGGTGGGCTATGCCTGACGATCTCGTGGCGCGCAATCTGCGGATCGACCTTTTTCGCTTTACGATTGCCCCAGTGCAGCCGCTGGAAGTGCCCGCTGTCAACAAGGGCAATATGCTGCGAGGCGGCTTCGGGCATGCATTTCGGCGTTTGTGTTGTGTACCTCAATGCAAAGACGCCAAGACTTGCCCGCTAGCGACTTCCTGCCCGTACAAAGCGGTTTTCGAGCCCTCTCCGCCGCCCGGTGCTAACCGGCTGTCCAAGAATCAAGACATTCCTCGACCCTTTGTTTTTCGGCCGCCACAAACCCAGCAAACACGTTTCGAGCCAGGCCAGGGGTTCGAATTTGACCTGGTGCTGATCGGACGCGCCCTTGATTTCCTTCCCTATTTCGTCTTGTCGTTTCGAGAGCTCGCAGCCGAGGGCTTGGGCCTAAACCGCGCCAGGTGCAACCTGGAACGAGTTGAACAGATCAGGTCGTTTCCGAACGGAATCGGGCTTCAGCATTGTCAGACAGAAGTCGTCTACACGGCGGAAGATCAGCTTTTTCGAACGACCGACGTCGTGAGCGCAGACGAGTGGATAAAAAACCGAGTGCACAATGTTTCTGCTCGCGAGGGCGATGGTGCCGTCCAACTCCTGACAATTCGATTTTTGACACCTACGTTCCTGCGTGCGGACGGAGAGGTCATCCATCGCCCTGAGTTCCACCACGTATTCAAGCGCCTCCGCGACCGGATCAACGCCCTGAGTACGTTCTTTGGGGACGGGTCGCTGGACGTGGATTTTCCAGAATTGGGAAGACAAGCGCAGAAAGTGCGAACCATCAGCTGCGACGTGAAGTGGCTGGAGCGGTTTCGAACTTCTTCCAAGACACGGCAACGCCACGAGCTGTCCGGCTTCGTCGGTGATGCGACGTTTGAGGGGGAATTGAAGGAGTTTTTGCCGTGGCTGGTGCTCGGTGAGTTGGCGCATGTGGGCAGGCACACGGCGTGGGGGAATGGGTGGTATAGGCTGGTGCCCGCAGTAGCACCGTAGGTGCGTTCAAGATGGTTAATGATGTCGGACAGATCAGGGAAAAGGCTGCTGCTTGGATGATTTCGCGCGGCTGGAGGAGAAAACTAGCTAAAAAGCTTGGAAGGGAGCAGACCCTCTTTGAACATACGCTGGTTGAACTCGACGTGCTGCTCGAACTTCTACCTATCCTTTCATCTCCTCAACACTACAATCTGACTGACAGAGAGCAAAGGATATTGCAGGTAGCAGTGGTGGTTCACGATGTGGGCAAGGAGCGCGATGAATGGCAAGACTACGTCTGTGATTCGACCTTGAACTCGTGGGTGCCACACATAGTACCTGAACTGACGCGATCCGTTGTAGCGGAGCTCTGCGCCATCCTGGGCTTCGAAAGGCTCGACGAACCTGTGGAACAGATAATGGCGCGCTGCGCCGACCTTCACCACGCCAGGCCGGGTCGCGTTGACGGTTCAATAATCAGCGTCGTACTGTCGACTTCTCCAATAGACCGCTTTCTTGCGCTGGCGGATATCGTCAAAGCGGTCGATCATTGTTGTTCGGCGGCCAGCTCAGACGAAGCTAAAAAAGCGTTCGACTCCGAACCTGCGCTTAGGAACCACGTAAGGGTGGCGATCCATGAGGCTTCAGTACGTGGTGTGTCGACCGTCTTTGTGCACGCCGCCGCACAAGCGGCATTCAGCGAGCAGGGCTGGAGGATACTCCTTTATTACACGAATGCTACCGTTTATGGCTCCGACCCGAACGAACACGCAGCCGTACCCACAGGCGACGCTGTGGGTGCACACCTCAAACGTGCGATCGACGAAGCGATCGCGCATGACGTAACCTCTTTGATGGTCGGCAGCCCAACCGGAAACATCTTACCAAAGCCGGATCTCTTTGCCTTCAGCGAGTCGCGAAAATACCTTGAAATCGCCGGCCGCAAGATCGGGCCGAAGAGTTTCTCCAGAAAATCACTTAAGGTCAAGCGCAGGGTCATCGAGCAGTACTGGAAATTGAAGGGACAGCATGTAACGCCAACCGATCAGGATGTCGAGCGCGAGGGAGAGCGCATTTCAAGCGCTCAGCCCGAGATGATGGTATTTAAATTCTTCAAGGCAATGACGGATCGGGATAAGATTGCAGCCGTCGGCGAAGACGGCTCGGCCAAGGCGCGGAGCCTCTACGAAGATGTTTTTGGAGCCGGCAGTTGGGCAGCCCTGCAATCGACATCCACTCTTATGCCAGCTAAGGACATGACGAACACGGTTGAGTATTTCTGGGCCTTGTCCGGCGCGGCGGTCAAACACCCGGAAGTGGAAAAGGCGGCTGAACTTCCACAAGAGGCTCGTTTGCAGGCTTTGATCGGCTTGCTCGGGGAAATAGCCGATAAGACCTATAGATCTATACCACGTCCCTCCCCCCGCGACGAACTATCAACCCGTATGACTGAAAGCTTCCTTGTGGATATTGTGAAGCCAGCGGCAAAAGGTGACGTTGTGGTGCTTGCTCAGACTCAGCTGGACTATTACCTCCGGTCAAAACCATTTGCTGGAAAGCAGAGTCCCAAGGGTACATATCTTTGCCCAATCTGCAATGTTTCATTTAATTCGGACAATGGACGCAAAGCCTCTGCGGATTTCATCGATAATCCACAAACTCATACCAACCGGGGAATAGCCCACGGAAGCTTTGGGTACATTACGATATGCGCCGCCTGCTATTACGAGCGACTTCTCCGACAAGTACTTCTAGGAAGCCGGCCGGCGGAAATAATTTCCCTTGCGCCCCGTTTCAATCTAGGCCCAGGAAAAGGCGAGTTTCTTGTACGGAAAGTTCGCGAATGGGTCGAGCTGGCAAGAGAGCAAATGCGAGGTGAGATCGGCAATCTCGAGTCCGGTTTTTCACTTTCATTCACAGATCAGGCAGCCAACCGTTTAGCCGACCGCGACCCGTTAGCTCTGGGAGCGGAAGATTTGTTTTCCGTCTTTTCGTTCCGCTTCAGAGAGGAAACGATGAAGGATCGCAAGCGTGAGGCCTTAAAACGCCTCAAGGAGGAGTTTGACGAGGACTTGGCGTCGCTGAACGACCTCTGTTCGGAGTCATTCCCTGATTGGGAAGCTGCAGTACAAGCACTTATCGATAATCGGATGAGGCAGCAAGAAATACAGGGGATTCGCAGGGAGGTTTTCCGTCTATACGAGACGGTCCGGCTCATATGTGAAACGCCGAACTTGATTTTCATTCCGCTATCTTACGAGGTCGCGGCGGGGCAAGACGAATCCGAAGCGAACAAAGCGCTCCGTAGCCTCTACGTGGCATTGATATTGAGCCTCGTCTTTGACGCGGCCGTTGCAGTCCACAAAGAGAATGAGCAGGTCGATTACAGGGACGTGGGAGGTGCCGCCTATGTATCTCCGATACCGGCCGTCCGGTCATTGATCGGCTACGACTGGATACCCGTCGAAATCGCAAGTCGGTGGCTGGCGGGCATTGGCGCGGCTAGTTTACTGGCCCGAGATACAGGGTTCTCCCCCAGATCCGCTCTTTTCCAGGTGCTGGCGGCAGATCCCCCTGAAAAACTTGCACGGCGAATTGAAGAAAATCGTCAAAATGGCGGGCGCCAAAGCAGCTTGACCACAAACCACGTACGGTGGATCGAGAGAATAATCCAAGCACGAAGCAAGGAGAGGAGCTGATGAGAACCCCGGTTGCAATAAACGTTCTGCCATATGATCTGGAAGGTGCTCAGCCCAGGCTGGAAGCTATCCGGAATATGTTCAGTCAGTACCTCGACAACTACATACCGAAATCACGCTCCAAGCACGGCATCATGGGTCCGGTAGGGAAAATTCTAAGCGAGGTAAAAAGCGGGCGGAGCGATCCAGATTACCTCAAAGGCTATGTACTCAGAATCCATGAGCTGAGTCAAACGAGTCCCCCTTCGCCACAAGCTATCACGGCGCTCGAAGATGGGATTAATTTGCTCGTGCAGCTTCTCAGGGGCGCACCTCTCACCGTCCAAGATCAATTGATTGGCCGAATCGATTACGGCCTGTACTTCTCCAGGCGCAAGAAATCTCTGAACTGGCTTGACGAACGGAACAGAGACTACCGGGCTTGGCTGCAAAACAAGTATGCCGATCTTGAGGCACTGAATCAGGCCTGGAAGACCCAGGTCAAGAGATGGGATGATCTCAGATACGGCGGACTTACAAGTCGGACCTACGGGGCAGCGACCGCGGAGCAGCGCCAAGATATGGATCGATTTGCGCAAGAGATGAAGGAAATTGGGAAAGTTGGAGTTGTCGAAGCAGACGCTGAGGAGGAAAATCTGTGAGCATTTCAAAGCTCGAATCGTATCTGATCGACCGACCGCGTCCTTTGATTGGAGCGGAAACCATTCAACTCGTCTTAGTGCGTGAGGTGCTCGACTACACGGTGCTGCGAACGGAAGATACGAGGGAGCTAAATTCAGTGAACACTCCGCTTTCCGAAAGCCAGCGCGGCAACGTTGCTAAACGAGTGGCATTTCTGGGATCAAAACAAAAGGCGGCAGAGTCGAGGCAAATGGAGCAACTCCTTCGTTCCGCTGCCCAACTAGCTGGAAAGTCGATCCCGACGTGTTACCTAAAGGATAACCTTTGCCTTAAGTGCCCGCGCTGCGGCCTCTATGGCGCAACCAGCCTCGGAGCAGCGCCCAATATCAAACACCGTGTCGAGTATTCGACTGCGTTCTCACTGTTGCCGTTTGATCAGATATCGGAAGACATAACGTTCAATGCGGTCAATGAAGTCGACCAGAAAACCGGACAAGCATTGGGTAATCGCAGTGTCGTGAAACCGGCAAGCCTTTTCCCCTCCATCGTGACACTCAAGTCGGTTACTCGGCGGGAATTGATCCTGACCGTGAAAGCCATTCTCGCCTGTAGAAGTTACGGGGCGGAGTCTCGAATCGGGGGAGACTGCCGCAACACTGTTTTCGCATTGTGCGCAGGCTGGGAAGAATTGATTACGCCGCTTGAACTCACGCTCGAGCTGTGCGACCAACCGGCGAACTTGGATGCGGAGGCACTGCAAACAGTACTTGGCAGCAAATATAAAGCTCTAGCAGGCAACCCTGACCGGATAACCATTCTGTCGCCGAGCGAGGTAGATGCGCTCGTCAGAGAATGCGCGGACACTCATTTGGACTTGAGTTTTCTCGATACTGCATACAACGACATCGAACAGTATCGCTCAGCGCAGGCATAGCGGAGCCTGTACGAATTGTTATGAGTGATTACTTGCAACTTAAGACCTTGGGACTTCGGCTGTTTAGCGGACGGCTCTTTAACCATGATTATCTTTGGTTCTCGTCGGTCGAAATCTCTAAGACCGCTGCAACCCTGCCGTTGATCCACAATTACGCTCTGAGCTATGCCGTCTCTGGATTCTCGTATGGAGTTTATATTGGCAGTGCCCCACGCTACGGAGAGGACCTAAGCCGAATGGAGGCTTACGCAACTCCAGCTCAACCGCAGTTCCCGGTTACCTACACCCGATTTACTCAAAACGCCATCAATTCGCGGACACTCCGCACCGACGACGCGCCTCGTGGGAACAACAGCCCATCACTGGGCTGGCGGTTGGTTATCGACCCAGTGTGGCGAAGTGCGCAGGCTGTTGCTGACCGCGAGGGCTTCGGCTTTTATCTGTTTGCGCGGGACTCATTCCGTCCTCCTGCCGTGGTACGTCTCGGCAAGAAGGGTTGCCCTATCCGTTTTGAGTGGGAGGAGATTGTTTCACCGGTAGCGTTGCTGAAAAATGAACCCGTCCGGCCTACGCATGCGGTAAATCCGCTTGATGTGCAGGGTAGAATTATTGCCTATGACCCGGTGGCTATCCCGCCTCACTTGATCCTGCGCATAGCAGATATCCAGGGAGATTGGTTTGTTTTTTCTGGCAGGCACCGTATCCATCTCCCCAGGCGCTTTGATCCTGCCTGGAACGCCTCTGCGTCAGCGCTTCCTCAGGCGAGGTAGTCATGACTGTTTCTGAGAGGAACTATCGGCCACAAGAAGCCCTCGCCAAAGCAATGCTGCTTATTAGCAACCTGCGCCGCAGTTTACCGTGCAAAGTGGGGAGAGTCCTAGACTGCTCGGACCAGATGATGGACGCGCTGAGCAAAGAAGATGAGGGACAATTTCCATTAAATCTCATACTTGGAGAGATTGGTGCGCTTCGGAGTTCAATGACAAGCGAGTACGACGATCTAGAGTCGGAGGTAGGTCGAGAATCGTTTATATACGAATTAGTAGTCAGCTTGGAACATCGTATTCGGCTCTCAATGGAATTCATTGTAGCCAACAAGATATTCGAAAGCGTCGAAGCAAGATTCGTCCGCATTGACGGGGTCCTCCCGTCACGAAACTATTCGCTAAGGGAGTTGCTTTCACAGTTGCCTTTTGACCTTATTGGCGTACGCAACAGACAGCGCCTGGAATCCGCCTTGGATCATTTTGATCAGCAGGAATACAAGGCGGCCGTGCGGGAAACCGGCGAGGCGGGAGAGGCGATCTTCGGCCTATACAAACGATGCTTTGAACAGGTTGGGTGTACCGAGATCCCCGAAAACGAAGGTCCGGCCGTCGGGCGAATCAGGCAATGGATGGCTGATCCAAAGAACTTGGATTGCCGGGCCTCGCCTCTCGTATCCCGCGGGCGGATCGAATGGTTTTTACTTTCCATGTTTGAAACACTTCACTACCTGAGAAATGCCGCCGCCCACCCGATGGAAATAGGAACGGGAATTCCGGAATGGCAAGCCCGGCGCCGTGCCGCTGTCCTGGAGTCGCCGGAATGCGCCCGTCTGGGTTTGTGCCTCGTCTTCCAAATTGCATTGGAATTGGCAGTCATACTGGAGCATCAGGAAACTGAAAATGCCGTTTGACGTACAGTCGTACGAACTGGCGGTAACACCACATCCGGCGTCCAAAAAGGCGCTCTACGAGCACCAAATAGCGGTGTGGGACGCTTGGGACAAGCAATCCACTATTCTGCTCACGGCTGGAACCGGAACTGGAAAGACGCTTGCCGCCATGTTGCCTGTATTGAAAAAAGGCGAAAGCGCTATAGCGATTTATCCGACAAACGAGCTTTTGGGCGATCAAGTTAGGTCGATCGAACGCTTCGCGGCAGAGGAAGAAACAGACGTTGTCGTGTGGACTCCCGAGGTTGAGACAACACCGGGCCGCGCGAATCGCTACAGCGCTGCACATCACATCCTCGTGCCGATTGACGCTCTGCTCCTGGATCGATGGCAGAAGATTTGGCACTGTGAGAACCGTGGCGAGGCACTGCGTCGGTTGCTTAATCCAGACAAACCCAAGATCATCTTTACGAATCCAGATATTCTTTTCCTAATAATGGGCCTTTGCTATCATGCCGAGCCCTTCGAGAATCTTCGTCATTACGGAACACTCATTGTCGATGAATTCCACCTTTATGCCGGCGTTGAGCTTGCGCACGCCCTCGCGATGGTCAGTCTCGCTCGCGGTTTTGATATCTTTCGAAGACTGGTGCTCCTAAGCGCGACGCCACCGGAGGAAATCAAGACCCTTCTCGATCGAGCGCTCAATCCCGCAACGATCAGTGCCTCATCACAGCCTGGCAAGCACTTGAAGACGGCCGTGTACCCTGTCGAAGTAAAGCCGCTTCTGGCGGGCGGTAAAGACCCCGTGGAATTGCTTCATGTTCAGATTGTCGGCCTGAAGCCGACCTTCGAAAAGCTTCGAGATGAAAACCCTCGTGGGGATTACTTGCCAGCCGTTGTTATTGTCAATTCTGTTGTCAACGCAATTCGCCTCGAGGATAGACTTGTCGAATCAGGATTCGACCGCGAGCGTCTGGCAATCATCCGTGGGCTATCCCATAGGGCGATAAGGCAGACGAAAGGCAAGCTGCTTGCACTCGGCACCTCAGCAATTGAGGTTGGCGTCGATTTCCATTGCGACTATTTGCTTTTCGAGGCGTCGGACGATGCATCATTTTTACAGCGATTTGGTCGCGTCGGGCGTCACAGGCCCGGAAAGGCTATTGCACTCGTTCCCCCGAATGCCTTGGCGGGCATGGAATCCCTGCCCCCTACAATCGCTCGCAGCCAGTTCGAAGAGAGAGTGCAGGCGTTGTACCCCTCACGCTCTGCATATGCTTGGTTCGTCACCACAGAAGAAGGGATGATCACCGCACGAGCGCTCAGCGAAAATCTGATCACAACCGTTGAGCGGAGCGGGGATTCCAACCCTCAGTTGATTGCTAAGTTACGAGAGCGCGTCGAAGCGATCCTTACCGATCATGCCAGACGCATGGGGTGCGAGTCCGAAAATGAAAGTGCCAAGATGGCGTTTGCACGTTCGCGAGCCGGAAAAAAACACTCCCGCTGGCTGGAAACCTACCGGAAACTCAATCGCTTTCGTACTTCCATGCCCAGGACGAAAGTGCACGACTTTACGGAGCATCATCGGCGGCAAGACTGGGAAATGGGCGAGTACGACGTTGACATTGCAACGCTGATGAGGAGGGGGGTCGGGCTGGCATGGAATGAAAAGGTCGGAATGCTGACAATTCGAGGGATTGGAAAGTATCGCCGCGTCCATGCGAGCGAATTGTTTGAGGACATCGACGTGGGTGTAATATTTCAAACCGAAGACTATCGCAATTTGAGCCTCTATCAGGATGATGAGCTGACCCCAGTCTCGGAACTCATGGCCCAGGAGAACCACATCTTCATCGTAGTTCCTAAGGCGGAGGTTGAGAACAGCATCGATTGGCGCCTGATGACATTCGAGTCTGGACGATATCTCTTGGCATTTGACGGGGCAGCGCTACTGCTTCGAGCTGTTCACATGCGGCGCCTGCGGCAGGAGAGTGCAACTTGCAACTGACAGCAAAAGACGACGGACTTGGAGGGCTAGCTACCCTCGCCGGAGTAGAGCATACTCTTGGTCAATTCAATCTCCTAACGGGCGAGTTGGAGCCACTGCGAACCGATGAAGTTCCGGAGACGGGCTGGCTGTTCGATCCGGATTTCGGCTTGGTGTTGCCCGAAGACGTGGCCGGGCGGCAAGTGATAGTCGACGAAGGACTCTCCCTCGCTTTCCCGATCGGATACAACTCCATTCGCAAGCCTCCCATGCGGTCGGATGGGACCAGCGCGAGAGCCTTTGAGCATCGCCTTGACTCGAACGGCAACCGCCAACTCTATGTCGCCCAAACCGAAGATGCCGCCCAATTGATCCTCTCGGGGTTCGGAATGTACCTCGGCAAGAAGAGCGAGCGGCTGCAAGTCAAACTCGGCGGCAAAGCGGTATATGAATTCCCCTTCTTTCGCATCAGCGAAGTAGTTGTTGCTTCTCGCGGAGTGTCGCTATCCTCCGATCTGCTGAAGGAATTTTGCGAGCGCGGCATACGGTTGAGTTTCATCGAGGCTTCCGGTCGTCCGTACGCCATGCTCTCTTCGCCGGTGCTGACCGCCACGGTCGAGTCCCGGCGCGAACAGCTTTTGGCCTACCACGACGAGCGTGGACTGGATTTTGCGCGACTGATCGTGCGCGGAAAGATACGCAATCAACGACATCTGCTGCTGTATTTCGGCAAGTATCTCAAGCAGTCGGATGCGGAGCGATTCCACGTCGTTTCCGTTATCGCCCGCAGGCTGCGCGCCGTCGAATTGCAGGCTAGGCAGATCGAAGGCACATCGGTCGGAGAGAAACGAGCGGAGTTGATGGGGCTGGAAGGCGTGGCGGGACGGATTTATTGGGAAGCGGTGCGAGCAATCGTCGAGAGCAAGGCGGAGTTCATGGGCCGTGTCCATCAGGGCGCCTCCGACGTCTTTAATGCGCTGCTCAACTACGGCTATGGCATTCTCTACGCTCACGTCTGGGGCGCAGTAGTCAACGCAGGGCTGGAGCCTTTTGCCGGGTATCTGCACGTTGATCGGCCGGGAAAGCCATCGCTCGTCCTGGACATGGTGGAGGAGTTCCGCCAACCGGTGGTGGATCGCACTGTAATCGCGTTCACCAACCTCGGACAGGCGATTGCCATGAAAGACGGCCTGCTGGACGAAAATACCAGAAAGTCCATAGCGCAGAAGATTCTGGAGCGGTTAGCGACGCGAGAATCATTTCGTGGTCAGCAATATCAGGTTCGCTCGATCATTCAGATGCAGGCGCGATCATTCGTGAGTTTCCTGCGTGGAAAGGGCGCTTACAAGCCCTTCAGTTTTCGCTGGTGAACAGAATAGGTGAAATGTGGCTGAACTGATCACGCTCGTTATTTACGACGTGGAGGATGATCGGGCGCGGACGCGTGTCGCGGAGGCTTGCAAGGATTTTGGCCTGCAAAGGATTCAATACAGTTGCTTCCGTGGCAAGCTTTCACAAAACAAACGCGAAGAGCTCTACGAAAGGATGCGCAAGATCCAGCGAGAATGGGAGGTTCGCTGGCGTAAGGATTTCCCCGAAACACGCATTGAACAAGTCGATTTTCCCGACCCTCCGGAGACCGAACCGTCCGGTCGATGGGAACCGGCGTTCAAGATTCTCATTCAGCCCTTATGTGAAAAGGATCTGGGGACGGCCACGTATGCTTACCTTTTTGTAGATGTGCCCAAATCGAATGCCGAAGACGAGTCACGGCGAACCAAGAGCAGTGGATCATCAGCAGGGAGTAGCAGCGCAGACCAAAACGAAGGAGATTCCGCTGCGCCGGTGGGGACTTCAGTAACATGATCGACGTAGACCAATTATCGGCCGTGGAAACCGCCCAGGTTCCGATTCGAGTCAATGATTTGAAGCAGTTTGAGTACTGCCCGCGCATTGTGTTTTACAACACGGTCATGCCAGTCGAACGCAAGGTTACAGTCAAAATGGACCGTGGGAAAGAGGAGGAATTAAGGCTAGATGCGCTCGAAGGTCGGCGGACTCTGAAGCGCTATGAACTTGCCTCTGGGCAAAGACGTTTTCATGTCTGGCTTGAATCGGCGCGGCTGGGCTTAAGCGGGAAGCTGGACCTGCTCGTAACCTCGTCCAAAGGCTTTTTTCCGGTCGATTTCAAGTACACGCGGGGACGACCGCATCGGAATCATGTCGTTCAGCTCACGGGCTATGCTGTGTTGATCGAAGAGAACTTCCATACGAATGTCGAAACCGGTTTCATCTATCTGTCGCCGATCCAGCAAGTGGTCACCATTGCAATAACGAAGCAACTGAAGGAACAGACCTTGCAGCGACTCGCAGAGATTAGGGGTATCATTAGCGATGGCATGCTCCCGCCTCCCACGCCGGTTCGTGCCCGGTGTGAGGAGTGCGAGTTTCGCAATTTTTGCGGAGATATTTTCTAAATGTTGGAGGTGGCGCATTGCGGTGAAATCTTCGCAAACCTCGGGTGTTTTCGTGCAATTCAGATCCTTTCGCAAAATGCGCTCGATTGGCGCTTGCAAGTCACTGATTCTGCTGGAGATCGCGAGCGGTTGAAGAGACTTCCCCGATGAAGAGGGGACTGAAAGAAGTCATACCGTGGCCGACGAGGAGTCAGGCCCGATGTTGAAGAGACTTCCCCGATGAAGAGGGGACTGAAAGTTGGGGCTTCGCTAGGCAAGATTGGCACCACGCTGCAGTTGAAGAGACTTCCCCGATGAAGAGGGGACTGAAAGGCAGAATACCGGCTTCCCGTTGGCTAACCTCTTGGCTAGTTGAAGAGACTTCCCCGATGAAGAGGGGACTGAAAGACCGAGACCAATTCCACGAAGTCACCAACGTGCGCGGTTGAAGAGACTTCCCCGATGAAGAGGGGACTGAAAGGGCTGACGGGCCGCAACGTGACGGTGGCCATGCTAAAGTTGAAGAGACTTCCCCGATGAAGAGGGGACTGAAAGCACCCAAGCGCTGGGCGCCTCGATTGCTAACCTGCAGTTGAAGAGACTTCCCCGATGAAGAGGGGACTGAAAGTCCAACCCTTGCCGACGCCCGAGGCCTCAATATTCCGCGCTTATTCAAGAGGTTCCGGATTGGGGCAGTCGCGCGTTGTGCCTAAATTGTGACTGCCTCCGGGCAAGTTAGGCGGGCGCATTGTGAGCTTGGCGATTGACGCGCAGTGACTTAGAGTGGCATTCTGTGTGCCTGAAATTGTGCCCGTTCTTCTGCCAAGCTGGTCAATCCGCGTCACCAGACACAGGAGAAGTGGTTCACAAATGCGGTCTCAGGATCTGCCGCGCCCACTGGGGGGCCGGACGCTACGGGCACTTATACGCGGAACAAGAATGCCTCGCTGCTGCTAGAAGTAGCCTTGGAGATAGCCGTTGCGTAAATGGCGACCTGGCGACGGTAGCGTTCCAGTGCCGCGGCCAGTTCCTGATCGGTCTTGAAGTCCACCACGATCCACTTGCCGTTTTCCTGGAATGCCAAGTCAGCCAAGCCCTCGATCAGGGTGCCGTCCTCTTCGCGTAAGGTGAGGGGGACTTCGCGATGGCAGGCGCCACAGGCAGCGGCCCTCCGAGCACGCTCCATTAGCGGATGCTGGAGCGCAGACGCGACAGTTGTCACTGCTGCCTCAATCTCTTTTCCCAGTGCACCGAAAATGCGGCCGTGCAACTGGGTTGAAGCACGTATCTGCTCGGCATCACCGTTGAGCGGGACGGTCGCGAGAACTGCGTGTACTAGGCTGCCGAATCGCGGTCCGAATGGCCGAGCACCTCCGGCAATCTCGACAACGCTGACGTCGCGGGCTTCGAACTTAGGCTCCCCTCTAGCGCGTTCGCTCGCGGTTTGCACATGCAGGCTGGGCTGCTTGCCTTTTTCCAGCGTTGTGCGGTGTTGATCGCTCCAAACGCTGTGATTCCGTAGGTCTCGTTCGATGACGCTGCTGTCGATCTCTTTCAGCAGATGCTCCTGACGGAGGCTGAACGAGGGCGTCTTACCGAGTTCCAGAACACGTGGATCCCACCACACGACGCTGTAGGTTTTGTCCTCCTGCCCGAAGCCGTGCGCGCCAGGTCGAACGTTAGTGTCATCAGCGGGGTCACCCTCCGGGCGCGATAACACGCTATCCATACCAAACTTCGGACATTGCTTCGGTAACGACGGTTTTCGCCGGCGCGCTTCGGGCGGGTAGATCGCCGGATGCAGTGGCGCGACCCACCATTCGGAGGCCATTTGCGGTCCACTTCCAGGCGTAGGATCGTCGCCAATGGCTGGTATAACCAGTAGGTCGCGAGCGCGTGTCGCAGCCACGTAGGCCACGCGAACACCTTCAGCAACATCGCGAGCATGCTCTTCCGCGGCATGGTCCAGCAACTCGCGAGGTGCCCAGCCGGCAAGCTTGACCGCGCACAAGCCTTTCTCGGGAGCAAGGTAGCGGTCGGGGTCTGCGTGCGCGATCTTAGCAGTCACGTCGGCCAGAATGACCACGGGAAACTCCAGCCCCTTGGCTTTGTGCACGCTCATAAGGCGTACGCCCTCGGCGCCCTCTTCGTAAATGGCGGCCTCAGCTTGTCTGCCGCGCTCAGCATCGCCGAGCAGTTGTTCCACGAACCCGCGGAATGATGTGCCGCCACTCGACTCGTACTCGCGTGCCAGCTCTGCCACGCGCATGACATTGGCCAGCACCTGCTCACCCGAAGGACGCATGGCAAAGCCAGCGTGCGCCCGCGTCGCGCTCAACAACGCGTTGATCGTTCTTGATGCAGGGTGGTAGTTGCGACGGCGAGAAAGCGACTGCAATAGCTGCAGTGCCCCAGCGACTGGCTGAAGAGAGTCTGGCATTTCCGTCGGAATGCGGAAGGGATGTAGTTTGTGAAACTGCTGCCGATACTGCAGCAGGACATCATCGGAGAGGGCAAACAACGATCCATGTAAAGTTGCGAACACTGACAACTCGTCATCAGGCCACTCGATGGCTGCCAGCCCAGTACGCAGCGTTTCAACCTCTTCGCGCTCGTGGAATGACTTGCCGCCTACCAGAAGGTGCGGAATTCCGCGCGCCTCCAGCCCATCGACATAGGCCTTTGTCATGTCCTCGCCATACTTTTCGAAGCGGCGGAACATAATACAAATATGACGCGCTGCGATTGGCAGTCGCTCGCTGCGCCCCCTCTCGCTGATCTTCCAGCCGCTGCCCTTGAGAAGCCATTCAATAAACGCTCCGACAGCATCTGGCTGGGATTTCAATACCGCTTCACCCGACAGTCTCTTCTTACCGTATGGTTTTGGAACGCTGAGCGCCACGATGGAGGGCTGGTCTGCATCGTCGGTTCGGTGCGGGGTGAGCGGTACATACGACGCCTGCAGTGACGCAACATCGCCCGTCATTTGCGGCACAAAGGCGGTGTTGACGAGATTTTGAATCGAAGAGACGGAACGGAAGCTGGTGCTCAAGTCAACCTTTACAGCGCCGCGGTCTACCAGTAGGTCTCTGACCTGGTTGTACAGACCAACATCGGCACGTCGGAAGCGGTAGATCGCCTGCTTGGGATCGCCCACGATGAACAATTTGCCCGGTACTGGCGTGACCTGGCGCCAATCGCTGATCGTGGAATCCGCTGATGCGAGGAGCATCAGGATTTCCGCCTGCAGAGGGTCCGTATCCTGGAACTCATCAACAAAGATATGACTGAATCGCTGCTGCAGATCCTTACGCACTGGCAAGTTGTGACGTACCAAGTCACGAGCACGCAATAGTAGGTCGAGGAAGTCAACCCGCCCGGTGCGAACCTTCAGCTCTTCGTATGCCGCAATGCTCTTACGCAGCTCGGAGTGTAGCAATGCCGCCAAGTCAGCATCGGCACGCTCAGCAAACTGCTTGACGGCAGCCACAAGCAACTCGTGCTTGGCAACCACGTCCTCGCGAGTGATGGCGGTGCCGTAATTGCGGGTAGCCACTGTGTGGCGCAGTCGGTGTGCACGGATCTCGCCGAGGCCTGCGCGACGGGCCGCCGCGACAACAATCCCGCTCACCCCGATGCCGCTAAGAGCGCGGTGAGGTGCTCTGATGCGGACGAATACACTACGATCCGCCGCGCTTGCGGGCCGTCCTCGGCGCAGATAGGCGACCACTGCGTCGCCGACATCTTGCGGACACGGTAACGGCTCAACCTGATTGCCCTTCCCTCGAATAAGGATGGAGCCAGCACGCCAATCGATATCATCGAGGCGAAGTCCCGCGAGTTCACTCGCACGCAGTCCGAGGCGAACGAGCATCGTCAGGACGGCAAAATCCCGACGTCCCATTCGCGTGCGCCGATCACACGCTGCCAAAAGCGCCTGAACCTCGCGAGGTTGCAGGGCCTTCGGGAGCGCAGCCAGGCGCCATCCAGCTACCGCAGGAACAGCCGCTGTCAACTGCTGTTTGATTATGCCGTTGGCGTAAAGGTAGCCAAGGAATGACCGCAATGCAGTCACCGTCGTCCTGGCGACGCTTCGCGACTGACTCGGCGTGCGCGCCACGACAAATGCGGTCACCCTGGCCGCGTTCAGCGACTCCCAATCTATTTTGGTCGCATCGGTTGAGATCTCGTTCCGCAAGAAAGGGCGAACCGCGTCGGTGTAACGCCGAACGGTCAACCGTGCAAGTCCACGTTCGTGCACAAGGTAATGTCGATAACTATCAATCGCATCGTCTACGGGGCCGCTGTTGATCGTGGACAACGAGAGTGAAATGCCCTGAGTTCTTAGGTACGTCAGCATCGGTAGCATCGCTTTTAGGCTCACGTTGTGCGTGTACCCAGCGCGGTGCCGAACGTGAAAGAATCGCTCCAAATCGTTCTGGTGGAGCGAGTGCACATCGAGGCCTTCAGCGACGAGCCAGCGGCTCAGATGCGCTATAAGTTGAAGTTGCGAGGCTGCTGAGTCTTGCGTGTACCCCAGTTCAAGAAGTGAGTGCAAGAACCCTTCTGCGAAGGGCGCAAAAGGACCGAATACGGATACCCTGGACGGATCATTCATCAGGGGAACCTCCTTTCAGTGTTCTGAAAGAGTTTCCCTCTTTACCGTAAGTGTTGGAGCAAACACAGGATTGACAGATGTAATCCGCGGCCACTCCGACTTCGTACACCTGACCGTAAATTCTCAGGCTGTCAGTCTTCGTTCCTTTGTTCAGGGCGGTTTACTGCCGGTTAGCCCGTCCACCGGGGCAATCGCGATCACTTCTCATTGGCTGACTTCCGCGTACTAATCCGAACGTTTTCAGCTCTCCTTTGCTGGTTCAGGTTTGCGGGCGTGGTTTGGGGTTCAAGTCCGTCGCTCCCGCCAACCTTCCACGGTCAAGAACGGCCGCACACTCGCTCGTTATCATGACTTCCCGCGTGCCAGTGATCCAGGAGCCGGGCTGATTCAAAAGGACGAAAGCATGACCCGTTTGCTTTGCTTCGTTTCTAATGCAGCCATGGAATTGCCTTGCTCGCCCATATGCTGGACGGTAAGCGTCAGGGTAAACACACCATTGACAGATTTAATCCGCAGTGGGTTTGCCGCTTTCACTACGATAGATGGAATGCCGACCGTGCCCGCTTCCTCGCGGATCGGCTTGGGTGCCAAATGGAAGAACTCTGAAGGCGCCCGTCAAGTCCCGCTACCTAATGGGATGACGCTTGCCCGGCACAGAGAGCTTTTCGCTGTTCGATTTGCCCACTCCCATTCTGGAAGCCAGTTTCTGCCGCATTTGCCTTCACATTGGTATTCCGACATTCTTCCGCCGCATTGTGGACAGACCAGGTTGAGAATTGACGAGAGGATGCGGACGTTCAATTCGCCCGGTGGTGCGTCGATGGTGATCATGTTCGAAGTCTCCCGAGATCTGGCGAGGGGCAGAAACGGGGGCAGAATGACGGAGGTATGCCGCGCTGGTTTGTGCGCTTGGTGACGCTCCGAACTGGTTGGCTGCGGAGTCCGTTTGTGCGTCTCGTGCTGCCCCCTCGCTCAGCATGGAACAAGCAATCTCGATGCCATCGTCAATCGCCAACAAAAGTCGCTAACGAAGCTGGTCGCGAGCAAGCCAGGTTTCTATCGGGCGGACGCATGGGCAATCAATGGGCATGCGTGCCCAAGTTCGGGCGCGAGACGGACCCTCGACGATGCAAGTATCCGGTATCATTCCGGCATCGATTCGTACCTGAACGTTATCACTGCTCAGACCGCGCTCCTGAACCCACGGGAAGCAGCCTCGACCTTAGAACTGGAGCTTGAGCGCAAGTTGGATCGAGCGGGGGCCGCCGATCTGGTACAGCGGGTTGAGGCCGCCGCTCTGGCCGCCGCCGCCCAGATAGCTGTTCAGCGTCTGCGTCGAAATGCCGAACTGCGGAGAGGTCATGTAGTTGATCGGCGCGCCAAAGTTGGGGTGGTTGAAGATGTTGAAAAAATCGGCGCTGGACTGCAGCCGGAAGCGCTCGGTGA
Source organism: uncultured Acidobacteriaceae bacterium (assembly GCA_963794545.1). Classification (GTDB taxonomy): domain Bacteria; phylum Acidobacteriota; class Terriglobia; order Terriglobales; family Acidobacteriaceae; genus Bog-257. The sequence goes on along the minus strand of CAWCEH010000001.1, from coordinate 1,333,918 downwards.
GCGCGAAGGTCCGCTGCAATGTGAAATCAATCTGGGTCGCGCCGAAGCCGCGCAGGGCATTGCGTCCCAGGTCGCCCTGGCCGCTGACGGGCACTGTGAAGGCCGCTTTATTGATGATCTGCCCACCGGGCGCAGTCGAGTCGGAGACGTAGAACGGCTGGCCGGGCACGACATTCGGCCGCTGCACACTGGAGGCGCCCGAGAGCACAGTGCCAGGAAAGGGATTCTTTCCGGTCACGACGTTCACCGGGGGAGCGCTGCGCGCATACACGATGGTGTTCACCGACCAGTCCTTCAGGATCGGCTTCGCCCATCCCTGCTTTGGACCGGGGATGTAATAAGAGACGGCTCCGGAGAAGGTCTGGCGGATGTCGAAGTTCGATGGGCCGCGATCGAGCGAAGCAGGTTCTGCGCCCGGCGGCACATTGACGTAATACGAGTCGGACGAAACGTCGTCAATGGAATGTGACCACGTATAGGACACGAGCGCCTGCAGCCCGCTTGTCAGGCGATGCCGGTATTGAACCTGAAGCGAGTTGTAGCTGGAATCCGCTCCATTGCGAAACACGTAGACCTGGCTGGAAAACTCAGGATTCGGCTTGTTGTAGATGTCATCGCGAATGAGCTGGCGGCCGGCTGCGCCGACGTACGTCATCGTAAGGACATCGTTGTTCCCGAAACCCTGCTCCAGCGCCGCATTCCATTCGTAAGACCTCGGCAACACGTGATTGGGGTCCATGACCGCCAAAGTCGAAACGGGTGGAGTTGTTTTGAATGGCAGGGGTGCCGCGGCGGTACTGCTCAGCGGAAATGAAGTGTTGATAATCGTGTTTCCCTGAGTATACGGAAATGCGGCCGCAGCGATCGCAATCCCGGAATATCCCAGGTCGTAGAAGATTCCAGCTCCCGCCCGGATGACCAGGTTCTCCCGTGGGTTCCACGCAATCCCGAGACGCGGAGCAAAATCGTCCTTTTGTGCGTGCCATAGCGGCGTGCCTTGGGGTGCCAGCGTCATGGTTGCAAGATCATCAACCTGGTTGACCGTGAAAGGAAGCGTTCCATTGGGAGACGAGGGTGCGCCATTGTAATCCCAACGCAAGCCGTAGGTAATGGTCAGGTTTCGCGTGATGGTCCATGTGTCCTGAGCGAAGAGGCTCCAGTTCGGAAAAATCAACGTAGCTGGAAAATGCGAGGCAATAAAAGCCTGAGGCACCTTGTTGGCGAGGACATTTGACAAGGAGAGAAAGGCGTACTGCTGCTGGTAAGCGAAGGGACTACTCTCCGTGTTGAGGCGGCGATAGTCCATACCAAACTTAAGCTGATGTGCCGAAACAGCGTAAGAGAAACTGTCGGTCAGATTAATCTGCTGTTGCAGATTGTTTCCCAGCTTGCCTACGTCGAACTCGATGCCATGAGGATTGAAATCTCCAAAAAATGCGAAGCTGGAACCCGGCGGTGCAAACGAAGGATAGAGGATCGAGTTCGGCGGAGGTACCGCGCCTGCAAAATTGTCGAGCGTGAGATTGCTCTGGGGGCTGCTCCGGCTGTAATTGAAGCGGAACTCGTTCGTCGTATGCGGGCTTATAGACTGACTGCTGCCGGCGGTGACAGTTTGGAAACCATAGTCGGTGTTTAGAAGGTTGCTGTAATTTAGCTGCCCCCCCGACCCTCGCTGGGAGATTTTAGAGGGCGCGTCGTTGTACCTGCCGAAGATGGTTACTTTCTTTGTGGGTAGATAGTCAATCCGAATACTTCCCGCATTCAGGGTGTACGGGTCTGAATAACCGGAGATGAATTGCGCGGTCCCGTTGCCAAAATCCTTCCCATTCGGCTTGGGAAAAGCATTGAGCAGCGGCTGCGTAGCTGAAGGAGCACTCTGGATTGTCGCTATCGTCGGCTCGTAGGTATTAGCCACCTGCGGCTGGCGGACTCGCAATCCCTCGTAGGAGGCGAAGAAGAACAGCTTGTCTTTCTTGATGGGGCCGCCAAAGACTCCACCGAAATCGTTCTGCCGCAATTCGGGCTTTTTCAGGCCTTGGTTATCGGCGAACCAGTTGTTGGCATCGAGCGCATCGTTGCGGAAGTATTCGAACGCTGTCCCGTGAAAGTCATTGGTGCCGGACTTCGTTACGACCGATACCTGTCCGCCGGGAGTGCGGCCGTATTCCGGCGCAAAGCTCGAAGTCTGAATGCGGAACTCCTGCAGCCCGTCCAGGGACGCCAGATTGCTCATACCTCCGAAGGCGTCTGTCGCAGGAAGCTGGCCCGCACCCCCTTGCCACAGCGATGTGGCGCTGGTTCCGATGTTGGCGCTCACGCCATCTACGGTGAAGTAGTTCGCGTCCGGGCGCTGCCCATTCACGCTGAATTGACCCTGGTCATAGAACGTGGTCTGCGGCAGGACCACTCCCGGCGTGAGATTGATCAGCGTGCTGAAGCTGCGCCCGTTCAGTGGCATGTTGGTCACGAACTGATTGCCGATCAGCGTGCTCACGGTCGCATCGGAAGTGTTGAGCAGCGGCGCCTCGCCTTCCACGGTTATAGTCTCGGTGGTGCTGCCGATGGTCAGGCCAAAATCTATTCTCGCCTGTTGGTTGGCCTCAAGCACGATGCCGGTCTGGTGAACGGTTTCGAATCCGTTGGCCTCGACCGTGATGTTGTAAGGGCCGGGATGTAGCGCGGGCACGGAATACAGGCCTTGCTGGCTGGAGACAACGTCGCGGGTTGCGCCGGTGTTGGTGCTCTCGACTACGATGCGTGCGCCGGGCACGGGACGGTGGTCGGGATCGAGGATGTAGCCGTAGATGGTGCCGGCGGGCGTGCCTTGGGCCGCAGCAGCCACGGGCAGCAACAGAAGGGCAAGGATCAATCGGATCCGGCGGAGCATGCGTCCACCAACCAGAATGGGATTTGTTGATAGAGGAATGATACGCCGTGGGGGCGGGGCAGTTGTGGAGAAATTATTCACCACCCTTCGGCTTCGCTCAGGGCAGGCTCCGACACACAGACACAGATAATTTATGCCATGAGTTGTCATCACGAGGAGGCCTTCAGGCCGACGAGGGATCTGCTTTTTGCTCGTACCATCGAAAAGCAGATTCCTCGTGCACCAGTTTTGAAAGGGCGTGGCTTCAGCCGCGCCGATCATCGACCTTAAAGCCGGGCTTCAGCCCCTGAGGGGAGTCGAGTTTTGCAGTATGCAAGCGAGGTCCCTCGGTGGCTAAAGCCAGCGCATTTTCGATCTGACGGCGCGCCTAAAGGCGCGCCCCTTCAAAACCGCAAAAAGCAGATTCCTCGCGGGCTAAAGCCCGCTCGTAATGACAATTCATAGAATTCTCTGTGCCTCTGTGTCTCTGTGGTCAAATTCGCCAATTGGGCTAAGATAATTTCCATGGCGAATGCGCACCGACGGGCCGCGATGGCGCTAGGCATCCTGCTGGCGTGGTGCGCTTGCGCCTTCGCTCTCGATCCTTCGCTCGACATCAGCCAGTACGCGCACACCTCGTGGAAGGTGCGTGATGGATTTACCAAGGGCTACATCAGCTCGATTGCGCAGACACCAGATGGGTACCTATGGCTGGGTACAGAATTTGGCCTTGTACGCTTCGATGGGGTTCGTGCCGTTCCCTGGCGACCTCCCGCCGGCCAGCAACTCCCGAGCAGCTACATTCGGCATGTCATGGCCGCACGAGATGGCACGCTCTGGATCGCCACACAGAAAGGCCTTGCCAGCTGGAAGGACGGCAAGCTAACTACCTATCCGGAACTGCCGGGTAAAATCCCCACCGCTCTCCTTGAGGACCGCGAGGGAACGATCTGGGTTGGGCTTGCCCAGCCAGGTGTCCTTTGCGCCTTCCGGGGCGCAAACGCGCAGTGTTATGGGTCGGGAAGTTTTGGGACGTCGGTATCCGCTCTATACGAGGACCACAACGGTAACCTGTGGGTTGGGGCGTGGGGCGGGCTGTGGCGATGGGCGCCCGGAGCTCCTCAGCGGTACGACTTCCCTCCTGACGTTTCTTTCACCAACTCGCTAACCGAAGACGAACGCGGTGTGCTCCTGCTCGGCACCAACAGTGGTCTCAAGGAGTTTGCCGGCGGCAAGATTCAGAGCTATACCGTTCGGGGTATGCCCATCGGAATCAGAGCTTGGCCATATAGGAGCATGGACGGCAGCCTCTGGATTCCGACTGACCAGGGCTTGCTGCATCTGCACCGAGGAAGGGTAGATAAATTTTCCGCCCACGATGGACTTTCCGGCGATTACCTAATGACCATTTTCGAAGATCGCGAGGGTAGCCTATGGGTCAGCACCTTCGAAGGACTCGACCGCTTTCGCGAACTCGCAGTGCCCAGGATGTCTGTGAATGATGGGCTTCTGAGCGCGCTCGTGAACTCGGTGCAAGCCACGGCGGACGGGAACGTTTGGATCGGCGCGCATGCAGGGCTGAATCGTTACGGTAGCGACCGCATGATCGCTTACCGCACTGAAAGCACGTTGGCTGAGAACGGGCGAACTGGTGAGCAAAATCCCGGTACCGAGGGACGAATCACAGACATCGCGAACAGCGGACTCAAGGGTGTCGTCGGGTCCCTCGGAATGGATGACAGAGGGCGTCTGTGGGTCTCCACCGCTGAGAGCGTGTTCTACTTCGCTGACGGTAGATTCGTTCGTGTTCCGGGTGTTCCGGGCCGCTTCACGGACGCGATCTCCGCGGACGGTCACGGGAATGTATGGCTTCTCAATGGCTACGAGGGCCTTTTCCAGGTGCGTGCCGATGGCGAGGTTCAACGGTTTCCATCACTTCCACCGATAGCGTTTCCCAAGAATTATTGGGGCGTTCTTCTTCCTGATCGCTCAGGAAATGGGCTGTGGATTGGGTCTTTTGATGGGGGACTCTTTTACTTCAAGGATGGCCAGGTGCGCGCTTCGTACACGGCCACGGACGGGCTGGGGGCGGGACGAGTGAATCGCTTGCGGTTCGGTCCGACTGGCTCGGTCTGGGCAGCGACTGAGGGCGGCCTAAGCCACATCAGGGATGGTCACATCGCAACACTCACCAGTAAGAACGGGCTGCCGTGCGATAACGTTCACTGGTCCATTGAAGACGACGATCACGCGGTCTGGTTGTACATGCCATGCGGCCTGGCGCGAATCGAGCGCTCGGAATTTGATGCGTGGCTCAACGATCCCAAACACATTGTGAAGACCACGGTTTTCGACGCCACCGATGGGGTGAGGAGTCGAGCATTCCCCACTGGCATCACGCCGCCTGTGACAAAATCTGCCGATGGAAGAATTTGGTTCACGGGGCTTGATGGCGTGAGCATCATCGATCCGCATCATCTTGCTTTCAACAAGATTGCGCCGCCGGTACACATCGAGCAGGTCATTGCGGATGACAAGCCCTACGATGCGACGAACGGCTTGCGCCTGCCGCCGCACGTTCGCTACCTGGCAATCGATTACACGGCGCTGAGCCTGGTGGCGCCGGAGAAGGTGCGCTTCCGCTACAAGCTGGAAGGCGAAGACAAGGACTGGAGAGAAGTCGTGAACGATCGCCACGTGCAGTACACGAACCTTCCGCCGAAGCATTACCGGTTTCGCGTCCTTGCGTGCAACAACAGCGGCGTGTGGAACGAGCAAGGCGCGGCGCTGGAGTTCGTGATTCCGCCGGCGTGGTATCAGACGAACTGGTTCTACGCGCTGTGTTTCGTGGCGTTCCTGGCGCTGCTTTGGGGGCTGTATCGGCTGAGGGTTTTGCAATTGCAGCGGGAGTTCAATGCGGCGCTGGAGGCCCGAGTCGGCGAACGGACGCGCGTTGCGCGCGACCTGCATGACACTCTACTGCAGAGTTTCCAGGCGCTGTTGCCGCGCCTTCAGGCTGCTATTTACAGGCTGCCGGAGGGGGCGGTCGATGCCCGTAAAACTCTTGAAGCCGTCGTCGACCAGGCGGCTGAAGCGGTCACCGAGGGCCGGGATGCGGTGCAAGGGTTGCGCATGTCCACGGTCGAGAAGAACGACCTTGCACTAGCGATTCGGACGGTTGGGGAAGAACTTGCTTCTGCTGAGACCAATCACTCCTCCCCGAACTTCAAGGTGGTCGTGGAAGGGACATCCCGAAATTTGCATGCGATCCTGCGCGACGAAGTTTACCGGGTAGCGGCGGAAGCTCTGCGCAATGCTTTCCGGCACGCGGCAGCACAAAACGTGGAAGCTGAAATCCACTACGACGAAAAGTATTTCCGGCTTCGCGTGCGGGACGATGGGAAAGGGATTGGCTCCGAGGTTCTTCGCGGGGACGGACGCGAGGGGCACTACGGCTTGCACGGAATGAAGGAAAGAGCCAAGATTGTGGGCGGCAAGCTAACGATCTGGAGTGAAGTGGATGGCGGCACGGAGATCGAACTGATCATTCCAGCATCGAGGGCGTACGCGAAACCGACGCGGGGTTTCTGGCAGTTCGGGAAGCGCTCCGCGACGGATACCGATGTGGAGGAAACGATCGGGCGTGAGTGATGGGTCAGCTCAAATTCGAATTCTGGCGGTTGACGACCACGCCCTCGCAAGGGAGGGCATCGCCGTGCTCGTCGCTACCCAGCCGGATATGACTCTGGTCGCCGAAGCCTCGAACGGCCGGGAGGCGATCCAACAGTTCCGTACGCATCGCCCGGACGTCACGCTGATGGACTTGCAAATGCCGGAGATGAATGGGATCGAGGCACTCATTGCTATCCGAAATGAATTTCCCGACGCAAAAGTGATTGTGCTGACGACCTACAAGGGCGACGTTCAGATTCTTCGCGCACTCAAGGCAGGAGCACAAGGGTACCTGCTAAAAAATACATTTCACAAGGAACTCTTGGAAACTATCCGAGCGGTTCATGCCGGAAGAAAGGCGCTTTCTCCCGAAGCCTCCTACGAAATCGCTGAGCATGCGACGGATGACGCCCTGACCCCGGCAGAAATAGCAGTGTTGCGACTGATCGCGGCCGGCAATGCGAACAAGCAAATCGCGGATCAGCTTTCGATCACCGAGGAAACCGTCAAGAGTCGAGTCAAGTCCATCCTTTCCAAGTTGGGCGCCAATGATCGAACCCAGGCGGCGATGATCGGACTGAAGAGAGGGATCATCGAGCTGTAGTTAGTTTCTGCCCGCCCGCCTCCTCGCCAGACCTGCATGCCAAACTCGAAAGAGTGACGATTACGACTCTCTTTAGGGTAGCGATGAGCGTCAGCAATGTGACACTCTGGATCGTACGAAAGGATGCGTGTTGCGCCGCTTATACTCCACATTCGCTGGCGGCTGGCCGGGCACAGGATTGCTTCTCATGCGCCTGGTTGCAGGCTCCGCGCTTCTGGTCCTCGCGAGCGCCAGGCTGTGGAGCGACCCTCCCATTACCGACACTATATCGTCCGCATTTCTAGCTGGATGCGGGCTTCTCCTAATCCCCGGACTATGGACGCCCATTGTAGGGGCCTCAGTAGCGGTCATTGAAGCCTGGAGGATCCTTACGCTGCCCGGAGACAGATGGCTTTGGCTGTTGCTGGGAACCGTCAGTGTCGCTCTCGCGATGCTAGGACCAGGTCGATGGTCGATCGACGCTCGCCTTTTCGGGTGGAAGCGTGTCGAAGCTCCGCCCCGCAGAACCAGTTCTATGTCTATGTAAGTCCTCCTCTGTAAGCTTCCCAAGCACTAATTTCCCGGCTCAAAAGAGGCGGCTACTCGCCTCCCATGAGTTCTCGATTTGTCTCCATGTGGGGCTGCGCGCGAATGTAAGCCGATAGATAATTGCGCTCATCAACGGAACCAAAGGCTCTTCGAGATTCAAGCCAATGGGATTGAACAAGAGGTTGGAGTTCCGGGAAGGAGGCGTTATGCATGAGATCGAAAACCTTCAGGACTCGGCTGAGCATTGTTTCGAACTTGCCAGCGCGCAGAACTTTTTGGGAGAGGATATTGCCTCAGAAGCCTTCGAGCTGCTAACCGCCAACGAGTATGACGGCGTGTTGGCACACGGGCTCGGCGTAAGCCTGTAAGGAGTAAGGGAGGCAACAGTATGGCAAAGCTATACGCGAAGGACATCGTCGTGCGAATCCCGGATGGAGAATACTTCGCGATGCCAATCTCCGAGAAAAACGACATCGCGTGTCAGATAGACCACTACCTAACGGCTGCGTTGATGGAGATCCGCTGTCGGTTGGGATTGGCAGACGTAAGACTGGAAGACTAGCTCTCAACCGCTAATGATAGATAGGCAGGAGGATGATATGGGGTACGCGGGCGTTGCTTTCACGGATGTGGGAGGGCTCGAAGGTGCAAGCTTTCCCGAAGTGATGGGAATCGAAGAAGAGCGGCTATTTCCGGAATCGGAGATGAGTAAGTACTGCTTCGAAGGGATAATCGGCCGGAGCCGGGCCATTCGGAACGTACTGGAACAAGTCCGCATTGTTGCGCCAACGGATGCAACCGTCCTGCTTCACGGCGAGACGGGTACAGGAAAAGAACTGGTTGCACACGCCCTTCACACCCTGAGTTCCCGTTGCCGGCGTAACTTCGTTCGCATGAACTGTGCCGCCATTCCGTCCGGACTGCTCGAGAGCGAACTGTTCGGCCACGAACGCGGGGCCTTTACCGGCGCGCTGATGCAGAAGAAGGGCCGATTCGAAATCGCCGATCAGGGCACGCTATTCCTCGATGAAATTGGCGACATCAGCCTGGAACTGCAGCCAAAGCTATTGCGCGCGGTGCAGGAGCAAGAGTTCGAACGCCTGGGAAGTGCCAACACGATCAGCGTAAGTGTGCGCATCATTGCCGCCACCCATCGCGATCTTTCCGCCATGATTAGCGAAGAGAAGTTCCGTGAGGACCTTTTCTATCGCTTCAACGTTTTCCCGATTGAAATCCCGCCTCTTCGTGAACGGCGCGAGGATATTCCTCTGCTGGTGAACTATTTCGTGTCGAAGTTCTCCCGGCGCATGGGAAGACAGATAACTTCCATACCCAAGGCAACCATGGAAGCTCTGACGAACAATGCATGGCCGGGAAATGTTCGGCAACTGGCCAACTTCATCGAGCGCGCAGTCATACTATCACCTGGCGAAGAACTTCAGGTACCCATGGGCGAGCTGTTGGTCTCCTACTCTCAGAGCACTTCTGTCTCAACCTGTATCTTCCATGACGCCGAGCGGACGGTAATCGTCGACGCTTTAAGAGCGGCATCAGGACGAATAGCGGGAAACGGGGGAGCCGCCGAGCGGCTGGGACTAAAGCGCACGACTCTGCAACACAAGATTCGCCGCTTGGGCATCGCAAAAGCACATTACCAGAACTAGCGAGACTGAACCAGGGGTGTAGCCGTGCACGAGAAGCGCTAAAAGGCATCAAGGGTTTTGACGCTCTCGGAACAGGGGGATAGAAACCACCACTGAAAAGAATGATAGAGACCGGGTTACTTGAGTCTATGAATGTCGGGCGACCCACACAGCGGGAGTAAGGTCTGGAAGGCACCGGATTGGGAGATCAGCGAACCCGGGAGAATCGCGGAAAAGTAATCGCGCACCGGGGCTTGCAGCCGCCGGCAGCTTTCCACGATCGAGAGAATCGCTGCTGTCTTGGTTCAGCCTGAAATGGAAAAGCGACGTTCTCCGTTAGTGAGTATTCCGCCCTTCGGGCGGGGATTTTCAAGGCATGGGGTCTTTCGATCCGATGGAGGTTGGGCGGCACAAGAACGAGTCCTCGCGCCCCCGTTCATCGTCTCGATGAGCCCACGGGGTTATCCCTCGGCATGGTTGCGTCCCCGCAGTGCCCGCCTCCGTTTCACCCGGCAGGTTCATTGTAGCCCGCCGCGCCATGCTGTTCTCAACTTCGGGCTAGCCTCTTATACACACAAGTGATGCCTGCGATCATCGTCTTACACCCGCCTCACTCAGTTTTTGTCTTGATGGCGACTGAGTTCATCGTGCGCGTATGAGATGAAGTGGGCAGTTTCTTGCAAGAGTTTCACACCAGCGGGTTGGCGGACCTTAGCGCCAAAGCGCACGCCCTTTCGTTCCACCCAGGCTTGCCGGATCAATTCGTGCCATTCTGCTTTGACCCAACGCTCTGCCCATTGCACGCTGGAGAACTTCGACTGAACGGCCCCGCTCTGAGAAGTATGAAGGACCCTGCAGCAGGTCAACACGGCGAATGACTGGCCAAAACGGGTATTGAAATACGATAGTGGCTTACCGATTTCAGCGACAAAATGCGTCTTCAGTTTCTCAATGGAAGTGAGCATTTCGGCGCGCAATGCATCCACCGACACCGGCGGTATCAGCGTTCTAGGGCTTGCTCCCACCAGCGTAATTGCCCGTTCCCGCAGAACCCACCGAACGTGCCATCGATTATCGTGAACTGAACGCTGCAGCAAGCTACTTCCATTGTCAACGTACCAAAGTGGCTGCACGCCGACGAGATCAGCCCGAATCAGCAGGTCTCGACTTATGTACGAGCCCTCCAAATGCTTGGCTGGATAGCAGTCAAGATTATGGATTTCTATATGCAACGCCTGTAACAATCGCAGCTCCGCATCGCTCAGCTCGGCGTCGGTGACGATCAAGAAATCGATGTCGCTGTCGAGATCAAAGTCTCCCGTTGCGAGTGAGCCGATAAGATATGCGCCGACAAGGTTTCTCTTGAGGGCGTTCTGAACACCCACAATGAAGCTCTCCAAAACCAGGTGGAGTTCAGGATACGGTTCACTTGGAATGCTTTTCACCTTGTTGGCCTTGGTAAAGCGGCGCGTCGAAGAGCTCCATCTCTTCAGGTGTTGGCGCTTGGAACGCGTCGTACCACCGTTGTACGTGATGGCGCTCTATAGGAGGGTCCTCCATCCCGCGCTGGCGTATCCGCTCGAATAATACGTCGGCAGGCACTTCAAGATAATGCAACTCGACTGCAGAGCCGAGAGCACGCGCCCCAAGGCGCAAAGTGTCTCGCTCCGAGCGCCCCCATGTCCCCCATTCGATAATCACCTTTATTCCTAGCTTCAGCAGTTGCTGGGCAAGCGTCCACTGCAGCTCCTCGATCTTGGTGCGGCGTGGTTCGTCCCACAGGTTGATATCGAGGGTGTTCATCCACTCGTCGGGAGAGAGCCTAACGGCGCGGAGCCGTGATTCCAATGACTTCGCCAATATTGTCTTGCCAGCCCCAGGCAAGCCACAAACTATGATCAGTCTGCCTGAGTTCATTCCTCTATACGTAACATATATTGTCTGCGATGTGCAGCGTCACTTGTCCGGAATGGTCGGCAAACCGGAGCTTATCCACTTCACGACTTATCCGACATCGCGGCCCGCGAGCCACTTCGCTCTTCACTCAGCTTGCCGGCGGCGACTCTGACGTTGCTGTCTGGCGGCTTCCAGCTTGCGGTCGCGTTCCGCGTGAATCTCCTGCTGACGCCCCGCCAGCACGTCCTTTGGCGTGATGTAGCCGGTGGCACTGTTCAGGCCGACGTTGTTGTAATGCTCCACGTAGCCCTCGACCAGGCGCCGTGCATCTTCCAGCGACAGAGGCGTTCCCGGCCGAATGCACTCGCTTTTCAGCGATTTGTGCCAGCGCTCAATCTTGCCGTTCGACTGTGGATAATAAGGGGAGGTTCGGACGTGCGTCATGCCCGAGATGCGAATGAACTCCTTGAAATCGCGGGCAATGAACTGCGGGCCGTTGTCCGAGATGATGCGTGGCTTTGCTTCCGGATACTTTTCCTTGGCGCGTTCGAGAATTACTTCGACATCCGCTTCCCGCATCGACTCGCGCAGATCCCAATGCACGAGGAAGCGGCTGAACCCATCCAGAATGCTGCACAAGTAATAGAAGGTGCCACACAGGTTGATGTAGGAAACGTCGATATGCCAGTGCTGATGTGGCTGCAGCGGCTGCTCGAAACCGCTCCCCTTGCGCGATGGTCGTTTCTTCCACCGCGATAACAACCCCGCCTGCTTCAATATCCGCCAAACGCTCGCCGGACTAACCGCCACAACGTCAGCGTCGAGCATCATGAACGTCAGCCGCCGATAACCTTCCAGCGGGTTCTTCAGATGGAACTCGATGATTGCTTCTTTCTCCCACGGCAGCAACCAGAAATCGCGAGGAACCCAACCGTTATGCTCGTTGACGCACCCGTACCGCTGCCGCCAGTCATAGAACTTGCTGGCAGTCACGCCCAGCCACGGGATGAACCGTCCGACACCGATCTCGGCCTTCTCCGACCAGCGCCGGACGAAATCCACGACTAGATCCCGCACATCATGCGGCACCCAGATGCCGGTTAGAGTTCCCCAAGACTTTTTTTTAGCGCGATGTGGTCAGCCATCAGCTCAGCCAGTACCTCGTCCTTGGTCTGCACCTTCTTCTCCAAGAACTCGATCCGTTTCTGCCTTTCCTCCACTTGGCGGTGGGGACGCTCCTGCGACTGAAAAGCGGCGGCTCCGTTCTCGAACAGTTCTTTCTGCCAGCGGTAGAACACCGTTGGCCGCAGGCCCAGTTCTTCACACAGCTCCGAGACTGGCGCTTTGTCCACAAGATGCCGCCTCAGGATGGCTACTTTTTCTTCTGGGGTGAAATGCTTCCGTTCCTTCCTCATACGTTCGCTCCGCTATCTTAACGGACGAACGCTTTCTCCATTTCCAACTGAGGCAGGACACTGCAACCTTCGGTCCCGCTCGTGGGCTGCCGATGTCCAACCAATTCTTTCGACCAATAGCTACGGGACGCATGGAATTCTCCGCCAGGTTAGTACTTAGCTCTAATTCGGGATACTCCAAGAAGCGGGTGAGCATGTTCCACAGTGCGAGCGCGTACTGGCAGGCCTTGCTAAGTGCGCTGCAAGGCAAAGCAGCGGACTGCGCTGCCTCGATGTTGCTGCGGATATTATCGAGAAGAGGCCTCGCTGTTTCCTGACGCCGGAAATGGCGCGCCGCGGTGGTCAGCGTTTTGCGACGAGCTTCTGCATCGACGGCAAACAGTTCGTCCAGACTCTTACTCTTTACCCGCTTGCTCGGATTATGCCGACGTTGAAACCATGATGTGTTTGCATCCTCTGCTGAGAACCGATCTGGTCGGCATATTCTGAAAGTCGGCATTCCGTCCCTTATGCCGAAATCGGCATAAGGCACAATATCGCCGTAGTCAGTGAACTCCTTGTGGCAGATTGCGCATTTGCCGTTTTGCTCGGCGATCTTTCGGTTCAACAGCTTCCGCATCTCAGCGGGTGAGCGTAGCTCGCGATAGCCTCTGGGATGGTGCGAATCCTCAATGCGCTGAACGCCAAGGCGAAATCTATGCTCCCTGCGAGCTTGCTCACGACCGCAGCAGAACCGTGAGCGATGGATTGGACAGAATTCATTGCGACGGAGTTTCATCGGAGTACTCCATCTGATGCACGAACGCGGGGTGTCGAGAAACACGCAACAGAGCTATCGCGATACTTTCTGTTTATTCCTGCCGTTCGTCGCCACCCAGCTCAAAACAGCAGTCGACAAACTCGTAATCGACGACCTCTCCCCCAGCATTGTTTCAGGTTTCCTGGCGCACTTGGAACAGGCTCGAAGTTGCTCGGTCGCCACGAGGAATCAGAGACTTGCTACCCTCCACGCCTTCGCCCGGTTCACAGGCGAATGCAGCCCAGAGCATGTCGAATGGTGCGCACAGATTCGTAAAGTTCCATTTAAACGAGCATGGAGAAGTCCGGTCCCGTACATGGAAAAAGATGAAATCGACGAACTTCTTCGTGCCCCGGATCGCGCGAGTGAGCATGGCCAAAGAGATTACATCCTGCTTTTGTTTCTCTACAACTCGGGCGCACGAGCCACCGAGGCCGCGCAAGTCTTAATCGACGATCTGACTTGGGATGCAACGGGCACCGGCTCGGTGAAGATCCGTGGAAAAGGTCGGAAGGTTCGGTTCTGTCCACTCTGGAAAAAGACGATGGCTGAACTCCGACCGCTCATCCGGGGACGAGATGCCTCCGATCCGCTGTTCCTCAACCGATACGGCGACTCCATCACGCGGTTTGGAGTCCATGCGCTCGTGGCGCGTCATGCCGAAACCGCGGCTAGAAAAGTCCCATCACTAAAAACCAAACGTATCAGCCCGCATACGATTCGTCATACAACCGCAACCCACCTGCTTCGCGCTGGTGTTGATCTCAACACAATCAGGGCATGGCTGGGCCACGTTTCACTGGACACGACCAATATTTATGCGGAAACAGACCTGGCTATTAAAGCAAAGGCTCTGGCCGCCTGCGATCCAGGAGGCGGCCGTCGCAGAAGCAAGAAAAAGTGGCGAGCTGATCCCAGCATAATGGAGTTCTTGCGCAAGCTCTGATCCATTCTTGTTCCACATCTCGTTGGCCCTCGCGGGGGACGATCTAATCCGGCGTCCCCCGCTTTTTATGTAGCGATCCACTCCCAACGAATCACTTCGAACGAGGCCCCAGTGATGCACGACAACATAACCGACATCGCAACATATCTCGAATTATGTGGTGCACCACATAAAGCCATATAGTCGTGAATCGTATCTAAGCTCTGCATGGATTTCTCCGGCAAGGAGTTGTGCGAACAACTGGCATTCAGTAACGCTGAAGGAGGGTGGGGTCCGCACTGAAAGGCACGAAGCGAGCCCGTTCCGATGGCGGGTGTAACGCCTATGCCTCAGAATGGAGGAGATGAAGCTGGAAGTGGACTGCTACTCCGGGCGGACGGTGGACGAAAGGCCGGTTCGATTTCGGCTTGACGATTGCCAGTACATGGTCGAGGAGGTACTTGATCAGTGGTATGGCCCCCAAGATGCGTTTTACAAAGTTCGCGCGGACGATGGCAATCTCTATATCCTGCGTCGGGAAACGTCGACGCCTGACGGCGCTTGGCATCTGGTGTCGTTCCGGCAATTGCCCCGAGAGAGCTGAGTCTGGAAGTCGATCGTACCGATCACGCTGCCGGTGCGGCATGTCGTCCCTCGGCTTGTGTAATGGATGCGGCGATCAGTTCATCCTGGAGCATTCTGTTCACTACCGCATCGATGGTGCTCATAACAATTCGTACGGTCTGGCGTTCCGACTCGAGCCTTTCGGCGAGTTCGTTATTACACGCAACCAGGGCATCTGTTGTATGCACGCCAATCTCGGCGATCGAGGAGCGCAGCACCTGCTTGACTCGTGACGCAAGCTCACGCCTTATGGCATGCCGGTGATGGGCAATCGCCGATAAGGATTCTGTTATGGTCGCGTCCAGCGCGCCAATCGTGGATTCCCGAGACCCATTGCCAGAGCTTGGTGATAACTGTTCGTCTCGGCGTTCACCCGATGCCTGGGCAAGTTCACTTCGTGCTCGCGTCAGCAGGCCACAAAACAAAGTAAGGCGATCGCCGCGCCCTGCCCAATCAGCGATCAATTCCTCAAGAGGCTCTCGCTTGACGGTTACGTATGCGCAATCGCGGTCCGCCTCAACAAGATCCGCGAGCACGCCATCCAAGGCGTTCATCGTTTTTCTCCATTTATGGGTCGAGATTCTCAGGTGGGTTTGTGCTCCGGGAACACAACTTGTGCTGGTGCCGGGGGAGCGTGGCGCGTTGGTTAGCCGGAGTTACTCGAAGAGCAGGCCGCGTGAGCGTACTCGGCCAGTTAGTGTGGGAATTACGCGACGTTCTTGACGAGCTGGATGGCCGGCCATTCGACTGGGCCGTTCTGGGCTGGAAAACGGAGCTGCCGATTCCGCAGACCTCTTGCGAGCAGCGCCAGCAGGTGCTTTCGCGTGGCTTTGATCGCGACACCTACGTATCCAAACCCGGGGAGAGTCTGTATGCGTTTCTGCAGTTGCAGTTGCGAAATCATCCACGAGCCCCATTCCGGCGTGGCGGGCAGGCCATAGTGACTCACCAGCGACGACCAGATGAACGAATTGTCGTCGCTTACCAGAAGCAGTTTCCCGTCCGAGGTGGTTTCCGCCAACTCCTGAGAGCAACTCACAAGATGTCTTAGCGGCCGCTTGCGTCCGGGAACCACGATCGATCCCCGAAAGCATAACGGTTTTTCGCCCAGCGAGACGATACTCTCTGCTCCGGAAGGGTCTATCACCGTAAATGGGTCTCCATTCGAGAAGGCTGCAGCCAGGGCGCCGATCTCCACGTCGCCGCCAACCGCCGAAACCAAATGGGCTCTGCCTCGCTCTTCTCCCACAAAAGCATCCAGAAAAACCTGAATGTTAGTGGCCGTCTTTTCCGTGCGTCGCTGATAAACGAGTTTGCCGAAACGTTCATGAGCGTTCTTCATCTCCAGGCTTGGCCTCCTTGGTTTCCTTCAGCTCTAGGATTTGGCCATTTTCATATGCGAGGGTTAGTTCATGGCTGAACCGCTCGCGCTTACGAATGATGGTCTCCCCCTCCGTTTCGCCTTCCTCATTGAACTCATCGACATGCTTGACTGATCGCCAGTGTGCGATGTGCCGTATCTCACCTGCTCCGAAGAAGCCGTTCAGCATGCCGCTGCAGGCCACCAGTCCAACGTGACCTTTATGCAGCGGTGTCACGGGCCGGCCGCTCATCCTCTGTTGTTTGCGTACAAGAATGCTGCGGGCATTCTGCATTGCCACAGAGCGTTGAAGCGTATCCTCAACCACATCCAGCGGTAGTCCCGTGTAAGTGATAGTCGCGGGCGCCGACGGTGGGACTGCATAGCGCTCCACAAGCTCTTGGTTGAGCACAGGGAGCAGATGTGGCTTGTATGCGATCCGGAGTAATTCATCTGCTCCCTTGGGCTCGCCACGCTGGTGGGATTTCTTTCGTCTGCCAAACACTACGACCTGATTGAAGCGGACGGACTCCGGATGTTCGAGTCGAAAGACGGAAAGCCGATCAAACTGGCTGACCAGCAGTCGCGCGCAGGTTCCAACAGCTGGAGCTGGAACAACGAACACCAGCACCCCCTCGCTGGCCACCCACCGATAGCAGTGTTCCAAGAACACCAGTTCCATCCTCTTATTACTATGAGGTCCAACTTCGGTGTCGTAAGGTGGATTCAGGTACAGAAGCGAGCAGGTTTCCGCCAATACCCGGCATTCAAAAGCACTGCCGTGAACTGTCGCGATGCCATTCTGGGTGGACGCGGCTGCTCGGTCCGCATCGAGCTCAATGCCGGCCAGATGAGCGCCTGTGTTCCAAGTGATCTCGATCAGAGCGGTGCCATCGCCAACACAAGGATCAATCGCCGCATAGGGCGTGGAGGACACCAGCAAGGCGCGGATATTTTGGGCTTCCTCGACCGGCAACGGGTAGTAACCGAGTTTGATGCGGCCAGCATTTCTCATTTTTCCCTCCAGGGCTCAGTGTGCATTCTTGTTGCTCTGTGGCAGTGAGACGCTGTGATGGTGATTGAGCTAGAGATGAGTGCAACGCGGAGCAGAATCAGGCGTCACCTGTTGCCGACACCTGACGCAAGTCGCACGCTAGAGAATGCCAGCGGCTATACTTGATTAAACGAAACTCGCGTGTATCGTGTGCGCCTACATTTCACCGGGCATGTGCTAGGAAATCGAGGATTAAAATGACGCGCTACTGGGTTGTTTCGGCAAACGTGAACAATCTCCCCTCCACGCTTCAACCGTGGATTAGAAGGATTCTCCTTAACGAATCTGCCTATATGGGTTGGTCGAATCGATATCGGATAGGCAAGATCTTCGCGGAAATAAGAGCGAACGACGTGCTCCTTATCGGTCACGGCCCGATGACCAACCATGGCGCCGGGCGCCGTCTAGTAGCGTGCGGGAGAGTGACGGATAACAGGACGACCAAAGACCCTAGAGTTCCGGAATTGGGACACAGCCAATTTGCGCAATTGCATCCGTTTGTATCTCTCAATGAAGACCCGGCCCAGAACGGAATCTCACTGAAGGGAACACCATACGACGGAAATAATCAGCCATGGGCTGTTTTTGAATTGCGCCGCGACGACATGAAACATCCGGGTAGTAAGGATATTTGTGATTGGCTAGATCGCAAACTGAGAAATTCGCGAAGTGGAAGCCTTAGGAACGGCAAAGCGCCCACCCACGTGATTGCCAATATAGTGAACGCTGGTATCCAGGCGAACGCGGAAGGCTATCAAGTGCGAACTAGGAAGCAACTGATTCAGGCTATCCGCCGGGAACAACTGCTAGTTCAGGACTTTCAGCATACTCTAAGACTGAAAGGGATAGACTCAGATAGGCGACAGTACAAAACAGGTGAGGACATCTTATATTGCGACCTCTACCAACCTACGCAAAAGCACCTCATAGAAGCTAAAGCTTCGGCCAGACGAGAAGATGTCAGAATGGCGATCGGCCAGCTGCTTGACTATGAGAACCTGACGCGAGCTGCCGGGTTGGGGAAGTCGAAACTCGCGGTATTGTTGCCGGAAAGACCGTCGAAGGGTGTTGAAAAATTACTTGACTCCGTAGGGATCGCCAGTATTTGGCGGTACGGCAAAACCTTTCAGGATAATCGCGGCGGTCACTTTCTGTAACGTTTCGTGTTGTGGATCCCGATGAATTGGCTCAAAATCAGGATCCGCTGAACCTGGAGGATCTCACACAGCCCGCAGTTCTCCACTAGCTGCTGTCGCGCCACGGGCCGGACGTTCCGGGGTCCAATTCGGAAAAGGGTTTCGGCTTGACGCCTTGAAGTCTTCGATTAGGCCACGAACCGTGCTGCGCCGTGCCAGCAAGCACCCCAGCAGGCGCAGCAGTTCTGAACGCTCTCCGTACCATTCGCAAGGGATCTCCTCCGCAATGCACTGCAGCTTTGTCTCGGAGAAACGCTCGATTCGCCCAAGCCAAGGAGCAAAGTCGTCCCACGATTGGATACCCTCATAAACCTCATTGATGGCATACACCCCACGCAGAGGCGCGTCGGAGAAACTCCACTCCCCAGCATTGAAGCAGTAGCCGAAGTCGATGTACGTTGCTCTGAATTTTCGCTGGTGCAGCTTCCGGTGGAATAGGACTTGCCGACCATCGGCGTTGTCGGTCCACTTGTCGAAGGCGAGGATGCCGGCGAACTCTCCTCGATTGTGAACTTGTCCGAACATTGAGTGCCGCGGCCAATCCCAGACCTCTTCATCAGTCACCACCAAAGAGCCGAATTGAAATCCAGGGCGCGGAGCAACCGCCCGGCCAGCCAGCGTGAAGGTGATTTGCAGCTCAAGGATCGTCTCTTCGTCCACGAGGATAATGACCGGCTCCGGCACACTGAGCCCGATCATCCGCGCCAGTCGACAGGCCAGGTAGTCATTGGCCAGCACTCTGGTGCTTTGTGGGTTGCCCATGAACTTGACCACGTACTTCTTGCCGTCATCGGCCAACATGATTCGAGCTTGCGACCCGCCACGAACCTGGGAGATGCTTTTGATTGCCTTTATCGACATGTTGCCAGCTCCTTGTGTCTTTCGGTGGTGGTTGGTGTGGAACGCGATCGGCGGGTTTTTTTTGCAGCAGCGGAAAGTCACACCTGTCCATGCCGCCCCGCATATTTGGGGAGCTAGAAACTAGGCTGCGTGTGGTTGATTGGGACCGGCGAGTTCTTCGAGACCGTACACAATGTGTTGCAGCGTCTTGAGGTCCGAAATCTCGCCGAGAGGAGGAGCTTGGAGTTTAGTGAGCAACGCCTCGACAGTCTTCGTATCCAGCCGTTTGGTGACGGCTTCCAGACGATTGATTCCCCGTGCAACCGACTCCAGCACCTGGAGGACTTTCCGCTTGATGCTGGCGTCGCGAATCAGCTTTGGCTGATTGACGCGGCCGTACTCGCGGAGGATGCTGCGATAGAAGGCCGTGCCAACAGCCTCTTCCATACACAGAATGCGCTCATCGAGGTCGTCGGCTTGGGCAGCGGCAGATGAGCCGTTAGCCTTCTCGGTCTGGCTTTGCCCGTTGCTGCTGTTGCCATTTGTTGGGGAAGTTGGGCGAGCCGGTGCTTGTTCATTGTTGCCGTTGCTTGCTCCGTTCGGACGGCCCCCTTGGGATCCTGCGTCTGCCTTTTGGTTGCCATTCCTGCTCGGGGGTCGCATTCCTTTACGCCAGTTTTCTGGAAGAGCCCAGGCGGACAACATTGGTGCTCTCACCGTCTGGCGGTTCTGGTCCAGATCGACCCAGATGGCGGGAAAATCGTAGAAGTACCGGCCCAGACCGAAGCACGAACACGCCCGTTTGAAGGCTTGCGCGTCGGCCGAAGTCATGCCGTTGTCATCGTCTGCCCATTCTTCACCGGTTCCGGAGTGCGACCACAGGCCGATGATGGTGACAGTGCAGGTGACCAGCACCTTGCCCGAGACGATGCTCTCGCCCTTCTTCACCCGGGTGATGTTATTCATCGTTTCGATCTTGTACTCCCGCGTCCAGCCTTGGGGAGAGAAGAGCGCATTCAGCCGGTCGGTGTAGGCGCGGGGGTCGGCGTAGGGTACGATCTGACCGCGCTTCTTGTCGTTGGTTGTGTTGGTAACCCGCCACCGGACTTGGTCGGGTGAAAACGGAACTTCAAGCTCCAAAAGGAGCTTGGTTACGTCCGGTCCCGAGGGAAATGTCGTTGTGTCCTCAGTTGGCATGGCGAAGTACCCTCCTTCAGGTACCCGAGGTTTTGCTGCGGCTCAGTTGTGGTGTCGGGAGGTGCGAACTAGGTGTTGGCTGCGTTTGGGTTGGACAGCACGCGCTGCTACTGGCGAGTTTGGAGCGGAATGCTTTTGCTGTGGCTATTTATCTCGTCGCGCGGGCTTCTTACTGCTCACAATGCAAGAAATTTGAGTGGACGGGTCAAAGCCATGACTGACGGGGCAACGCGGATTACGTACGGAATGGCGATTTCACAACAGGTATCTCTGCCGATCTCGCAGCAGGATGACTTCCGAATTGCCGACGATCGTGCGACCTGTAAAGACCACCCGGAGGCTCAGCCCCAATCGGGGATCGCGTCGAGCAGTGACCCATGAGCGCTAAGCTGCAACCTTCACGCATCCGGCATCAACGTTCTGGCGCCACTTTTCCGCGCCGCGGCAGGAGGACCAAGTCGGCCGCTTCCTCAGCCTCTTTGAGGAGCGTCTTGCGCGGCGTACCTATCTGCGCACGCATGGTCAGGGCACGAGCAAAATCCGTGACTTGGATCGCGCGCACGGCTACCGGAAAGTCAGGCGGGATGTCTCCCGCGCTGATCCCGTCCCGGAAACGGCGCTCCACCAGCGCCGCGCCGCCCGCGACCGCGCTCTGCAGGAACCGCTGGACCTCAGCGTCGTTCACAATCGGCGCGACGCACATCATAAGGCAGCCCCGGGCGGACCCTTTCTCGGTCGCACTTTCGACGGCGTACCTCAGAAAGTCCGCGATCGAGTCGCGAAGACTCTGTGGCGAGAGGAGTGCCTTCGCGGCTGATGCGCCCTTCCGTTCTGCGTACGCCCTAAGGACGCGCAAGAATATCGCCCGCTTGTCCCCAAAGACGGCATACAGGCTCGGCCGTCCCACGCCCATCCCGGCGACGAGATCGTCAATCGTCACTCCGTCGTAGCCTTTCGACCAGAACACCTGAGTCGCCTTTTTCAGCGCCCCCGTCTCGTCGAAGCTGCGAGGTCGACCCCGCGGTCTAGCGGTATTTTGAATCATTTGGTTCAAAACTCCTTGACAATGGTCATCGAACCAACCAATATATAACTGAATAGTTCTAAATTAGCAAGATGGCTCTGGCCTCACGGCTCGGCCTTCACACTTCACCACGGAGATGCCCATGGAACATTCGATCGCGCTGGTCACCGGCGCCACCTCCGGGCTCGGCCATGCGGCAGCCCGCCTGCTCGCCGGAGAGGGCTGGCACGAGATCATCGTCACCGGTCGCAGCCTGGTCGGGGCCCAGCAAGCGGCCGCTCAACTCGCGGCCGAGAACAAAACAGTGATCTTCACGCCGCTGGCGCTGGATCTGGACACGCCGTCCAGCGTTCAATCCGCCCTCGCCGAGCTGGTTAAGCTAGGTAAGCCGATTGATTTTCTGCTGCTCAATGCAGGGTTGGTCCCATTTAAGAAGCGCGCGCTCACTGCGGCGGGCGTCGAGGCGTCTCAGGCCCCGCTGATCGGCCATCATCAACTGACTGTCGGCTTGCTCCGCGCCAAGCTGCTGCGCCCCAACGCGCGGATTGTTATCGCCGGTGCGGAGCCAGCCCGAGGGGGCGTCCCCATGTTCAAGTACACCGACGTGCCAGCCTTCGCGGCCAAATACCACCGGGGTGACCGAACCGCGGCTGTTGAAGCCCTGATTCGCAACGGGCCGAACGTGAAGTACGTGCCCAACAACGCGTATGCCGACGCGAAGCTCATTATCGCTTGGTGGGTCGCGGCGCTGGCGCGCCGGCTACCCTCCGGCATGGCCGTGTATGCTGTCTCGCCCGGTGGGGCGACCGACACCAAGGTGGTGCGAAGCGCTGGCCCGTTGTTGAAGTATCTGTTTATCCCAATCGTGAACCTCATTCCCGGAATGAATCAGACGCCGGAGACCGCGGCCCGTCGGTACCTCCAGGCGTCGGAGTTCGGAACCGACGTTCTCAGGGCAATTCTTCGCCTCGGCTCAAGGGAAGTTCTCAGGCCCAATTGAGGCGCAGCGCCACCCACACCTCCACGATCACGCCAGCCAGGAAGCCGCGTGGCAGGCCGTCGTCAAGGTCTCCGGTGTCGATTTCTCTTCCGCAGCAACTTGAGAGCTGTGTCCTGAAGGGGAGCCCGATCGCGGCTGAACTGATCCCGGTAACCCGAATCAGCAGGCGATTGCGGAGCTACATGATCGTCGACGGGGTCCTACGGTATTTTGAAGTAACTAGTTCAAAACTCCTTGACCACGGCCATCGCGTCTATTATCGTACCAAATAGTTCACAATGAGCAAAGCGACCCAGACAGTCGCGGGGAGAATGTGAGTTGGCGATTTCACAACTCCTATGTGCGCCAACCGCAGTTCACGATAAGTTCCGAGTTGCGGACGATTCGTCCGCAACTGGCCCGATCCGCCGACGATATCTCCTTCCAGATGATCACAGCGACCCCGCTTAAGATCACAGAGTACTGTGACTGATTGCACGGACATGCTATCAGCCGAGGCAGACGATAATGGCTACTAAGTCATTAACCCTTTGCGGCATAGGCTTAAGTCCCATCCACGCGCTTCAAGCAAGCAGGTGAAGGTAGAGACGGCCTTGTTGTGAATTCCCCTCCGCGATCTCTTTCTGTTCGCGGGATTGGAGGCGAGAATGACAAGTCAAAATGGCCGCTTTGACAGTGTCTGCATAAAATCCACCGGTTCTTACGTTCCGTCCAAGGTCCTAACCAACGAAGACGTGCTGGCAAACTTGCCGACCTCTCCTCAGTGGGTGATCGACAAATTGGGGATTCGCTCGCGGCACATCGCTGAACCAGATGAATATACCTCTGATCTTGCTGCACATGCCGGGCTTAAGGCGATCTCTGCAGCGGGACTTGAACCCGACCAAATTGACTTGATCATCGTTTCCACGGCGACACCTGACCGCAAGATGCCCTCCTCGGCGTGCATTGCGCAGAGCAAGATGGGCATTCGCAACGGTTGCGCCGCGTTCGATGTGGCGGCGGTGTGCGCCGGGTTTGTTTACGGCCTAACGATCGCCGGCCAGTTTATCCAGAATGGCATGTACGAGCGCGTGCTGGTGATTGGCGCCGATACCTTCTCCAAGATCACGGACTGGAACCACCGTGACAGCGTCATTTTTGGAGACGGTGCCGGCGCCGTAGTTTTGGAGAGAAATGATCGGAAGGACGGGTTTTTCTCAAGCATTCTCAGCGCCCAGGGCGAAGGAATGGACCATTTCACAGTCTTCCCGGGGGACGATTACTTCACCATGAACGGAAAGGCGGTTTATCAGAAGGCGACCACTGCGGTTCCCGAGTGCATTCGGGAGATTCTTCGCCTCAACGGGATGAGACTCGAAGACGTTCTCGATGATCATTCCTCACCAAGCCTCAGCTCATGTCCTCAGGGGCATTGCCGAAGTACTCAACATCCCTTTTTCGCGAATGCAGACGAACCTGGAGTCGCACGCCAACACCGCCGGCGCTACAGTTCCGCTGCTTCTGGACCAAGTGAATCGACGCGGTCTCATTCACAAAGGCGATCTTCTGTTACTCGTATCCATCGGCGCGGGCTGGACCTTGGGCGCAACATTATATCGATGGTAGTTTCCGGGCATGGGTGAGTGCGCGGCCAAAAATCGTGGCTCCCGCGCAGGCCTAGCACTCAACTCTTCCGCCTATTGGTTCTGGAAGGAAGACGAGCAAACCGGGAGTTGCCTGTCCCTGGAATAACTGGCGAAATCAGGCCAATGCACATTCAATCGGCGCCCGCGACCCGCGCGAGGATCTGGAACCGGTCGTTCACAGGTTGACTCAGGTTCTGTTTGCATCCCAGGTAGCGCTCCGTGGTCTCGACAGAGACATGGCCGAGCAAGAACTGAATTTGTTCCAGTTCGCCGCCGTTGCTGTGGCACAGCTTGGCACAGGTCCTGCTCCTATGCCGCATGCGGCATAGTCGCCGCTATGCCGCGTCCCGCACTATGCCGAATCGAATATGAGGCATCTGTATTGGCGCTGAGTTGGCGCTCTGAGACGATCAAGTCGGTTCGGCATAGCCGGGGAGGGAGTTACAGGCATTTCAGAAAGGCCAACAGGTCATCGTCAGGCCGATAGCGACCTGCTTTTGCGTTGATAGGAGTTGTCTTCGCCAGGATCTCTTCCTTGATGGCGAGATTGGCGTCCAGATAGATCTGTGTCGTTTCTACTGATTCGTGTCCCCTCCACTCCTTTCATGCCACCTCGGCTGCAAGCACACTTCCTTCGCTGCTTTGACTTCCCGGTACGCCGTTTTCGACCCGCATTTTTTCTCCATTCGATGCTCTGGAAAAATGACAATGCGAACAGCCAACGCAATTCACCGCCCTTGTGATGGCACGGATCGCCGCGTGAAACCGTCTTGGGATTGCAATTTCTTCACCCGCCAGTGAGTAAAACGTCGGCAATACAGCACCGGCTTGGCTCTTGTTCTTTCCGGACAGGTCCAACTCCAGCCGCCCGTGAATGCCGCGAAACAGAACCTTCGTTTCTAGTAGAGGTCGCTTGCCGTCATTCACCTCCACCGGCCAGTGCCGGGTAATCAAGAGTTCGTAGGTTCGTTCCTTGCGCAGCATCTCGATCCTCACCAGCACCGGCGCCACGACGACCGCATGAAGGCCGTTAACTCCGATTGCCTCTACCGGATGCAGATACTCGATTGCCTGACCATCCTCTCGTGCAAAGGTCACGTATCGCCCCAAGTCTCCGACCGCGCCGCCGGACTCCAGCCCACGCACCACGTAGCGTTTCGCCAAGTGCTGGTGTTCCAGGCTCACGGGCGAATGGGCAAAGATTCCTCGCTCTTTCAACACTCGCAACGCTTGCCGCGATAGCCTCAGCCCCAGTCCATCTGAGAATCGCTTCTGCTTCATGACAACAACACTCTCCTTGTCTTAGGCGGATTGCCGCACACGAATCGGGCAGCCGAGGGCAGCCCGAATCATCTGTTTGGTGCAGCCTGCCCAGCATTTGTAAAAGCGTGGGTCCTCAATCAGGATGGCCAAGTTGTCGCCAACGTGGTCGTGGCCAGAATCCGCACAGGATGGACAGCGCGTGATGTAGTTCCTTCCAACCTTGCGCACACCGCCAACGTGAGCCAGGATGCGAAAGTCCGACCCGTCAGGCCCACGCCTACGTTGAGGTAGAGTGTTTCTGCTCGGTGCCGGGGAGCTGACTGCCGCGGGACGCTCCTTTCCGGCGATGAACCTTCGCAGTTCTTCCTCGGTCACTTTCCGCAGACCGTTGAGGTAAGCAATCTGGGCGGCCAGCGTGTAATCAGCGCCATAAAACCAAAATCGCCGATGGGCGCCTCGGTGAATTCCCAGCGGACCGCGAATCGCGTTGCCGAACTCGCCGACTCCTATGGCATCGTGCTTCGGAAACACCTCGATGCCATCCGCCAAGCCCGCGCCCTTCACCGGCACTCCCAACCTCAAAGCAAGATCATGGATGTAGATTCGGCACTCCCTTGCCAGCAGGGGCGTTGCCAGGAAGATCCAAAGGTGGCCGCCGCGTTTGCTCATCTCCAGCGCGGGCTCCACCCTGTCCCCGAGTAGGCAAATGAGGGACTTCAGGTCCTGCTTGACGGACTCCGCGATGACGACATCGTCCCATTCCACGCGCTCCAGTTGTGGCCGGTCCCTACCGCCGTTTGCGTCCAGAGCCCGTTGCAAATCCCTCGCTTCGATCTTCCGGTTGTCCGTCAGCGCGTAGTTTGCTGCCTGGTCTACCAGGGCGCGCAATTTGGCTGCGCCGGCTCCCGGTGTCCGACGCGCGAACTCTTGCAGGTCGAAGCGTTTCCACGGTTTCTTGCTGAGCTGTGCTTCCAGAATCTTGATTCGCGTGGCTTCGTTCGGAAGATCGACACGCACTTTTATGTCAAATCTCCCTTCCCGAATTAGCGCTTCGTCGAGGCCATCCAGCCGGTTGGTCGCGGCCATCAACACAAAGCCGCTGATCGGGCGGTATTGATCGATCGCGCTCATCAGGGCCATGGTGATGTTGTTGAACTCACGTCCCGCCCCGCCTGGGTCGCTAAAGGCGTCCTGCCGCCCGCCTCCAATCGTGTCGATCTCGTCGATGAAGAAGAGGACGGGCTTGCGGCCTGCTGCCTGTGCGAACACTTCCTGAATGTTCTCGCCAGTCGCTCCAATCCAGCGGTTCAGCAGTTTCGGCGCGGATATGTATTCGAAGTGCAGGCCGAACTCGCCTGCGGTCGCTCTCGCCAAAAATGTTTTCCCGGTTCCGCGCGGGCCGTACAAAAGGATTCCATTTCTCACCAGCCCATAGCGTTGGTATTTTCCAGGATCCAGATGTCCCTGCACTACCTCGCAGATTTGTTCCTTTGCCTCTTCCATGCCCCCGACATCGGCGAACCGCTCCGCTGGCACATTACGAACCGCCTCGGTCGGTCTAGGTGCCGGTCGCTGATGCCGGCCCGCAGGCGATCACCCTTCACCTCGTCGCCTTCCATCCGCTCGCCATAAAGCACGGGCATGGGAGCCTTTTTCTGGCGTTCCAGCAAGCTGTCGAGAGAGTCCGGTTTTGGTTGTGTCGACCCTGTTTCCATCGGAGAGTTGGCCGTAGTAAGTGAGGCAGGTAACAAGGCAGCACTAGATTCTGAGACGGCCGAAGTGGTTGGGGGCTGGGCCTTCGATACGCTGGCTGTCTGTGCTACTAGGGCGAAAGGAACAGTGTCGGGCTCGACCAGAAAGCCACCAGATGGCTGGTATCGCAGTAGGAAATCAACCTTCGGTGAGTTCGGGCCTTCGCCGCGGCTAATCAGGAGAAAGCTGATCTGGCGGCCTCTCGCCGTGGAAATCAGCAAGTTACTCTCGGCATGTTCTTCGGTTAGGGCCTTGACGAACACCAGCTCTGGCTCATGCTCGGAATGCTCCACCTGAAACAACGCCGGGTCTCCCACCACGACCGAGTTCACGGGCTCCGGCACCCGGATCGTGGTTACAAAATGTGCCGCAAGTTCGATCGCCGTGATCTTGCTGTCCGCCGTGGGTTTGGTGCGAACCTGCGGATCGATGATTGTTTGTTGTGCCGTCGCCGTCGCGGTTAGTACCGACAGCGAGAGCCAGCCGAAAACTAGAGCGTTTCTCATCCGTCACCTCAACTTTTCCCTCTGCCGCACCAACTCTGTCCGTGCCCCGAGTACTCGTCTCACGCGATACCGATGCGCGACCCGTTTCACATAGCTCTGGACATCAGGTGAGGAATACTCCAGCCCCCGCGAAGAGATCGTGTACTCGCCAACGTAGTAGGCTGCGGTGATCAATCGGAGATCCCCGTTGAACTTCTGTTTGAGCCAGGCAAGATACGCGACTCCACCGCGAATGTTCTCCTGCACCAGAAACCGATTGCGCACGCCGAACCGCACAGCCGTCGCTGGCATCAACTGCATGATCCCAGCCGCCCCCTTGTTCGATACCGCGTACGGATTCCAACCCGACTCTTCGTCGATGATCGCGGCCACCAGTTCAACCGGCACTTGGTAGACAGCGGCGTAATACTCAGCCCACCTTGCTGACACGTCTCGTGGTGAGCGTGCGTCAGGCGCTTGCGCTCTTGCGGTTCCCACCAACAACACAAGAAAACACGCTATGGCCCACCTCACGCTGCAGCCTCTACAGTCGCCGCCAGCGAGCCGTCTTCCGCCATGGCCATAAGTTCGTCGCGATAGCGTTTCGAGTCGGCGACCAAGCCTTCAAACCCGGCACGCAGTAATAACCGTTTGCGATCGGCTTCAGTCTTGGCCAAGAGCGGCAACAGCAAGTCCCGTTGCTCATGCGAAATTTCTTCGACGTCCAAGATTTCCAGCGCCTGCGATAGGTCCAGCATTTCGGCGATCGAGGGCGGCTTTTCCATGTTCCAACCGCGCAGGGCGTGTGCCAGTCCAGCCAGTTGCCCCCGCAGGCGCAAGCTTTCACTGCTGCTGCGAATCGCTAGAATTTCTCTCTCGCGCTCGACGGATGGGTATTCAAACCGCAGATAGAAACAACGTCGCCGAAGAGGGTCGCCCAAACGTCGTTCTTCGTTCGAACTCAGAACAACAAAGGGAATGGTCGATGCTCCAATCGTTCCCAGCTTGGGAACCGTGATCTGCCAAGCACTAAGAATCTCTAACAGTAAGGCCTCGATGTTATGGTCGACCTTGTCTAGCTCATCGACTAGCAGCACGCACGGCTGGGTTTCGTAGCGCAGCGCGCGCAGTAGCGGCCCTTCCGCAAAGAAGTCCAGCGAGTGCAGCCGGCCCCGGATCTGGTTCCAGTCCCGGTCTAGGTTGGCGGCTTGAGTGTCCAGGAAGAGCTTCTGAAGCGCTTCATCGAATTTGCCGATGACCTTCTCTTCCGTGATTCCTACATAGCACTGAAGCCGCTCAACCACGGTATTGGCCGCCGCAGCTACGGCGTATGCGAGCTCGGTCTTGCCACATCCCGGCGGACCTTCCACCAGCAATGGCTTGCGCATACGGGCCGCCAGATACACCACCTCCAGAGTGACTGGATCGATGATGTAGCGTGCCGCACGCAGCTTCGTGGCGAGTTCGCTTGCAGACGAGAACACGTCGGCTTCCTTCCGGCGTGAAAACTACAGGGTTGTGCTCGCCGATGACCCTGTAGCTGCGGATGCGACCTGCGCGCGACTCATGGGATTCGAGCCCAGCCGAATCGTCCACGTCCGCGAGGGTGCACGCTTTCTCGGCAACGCTGCCCCTGGATTCATCGACCAAGTTGCAGAGACCGTTGCGCCTCGTGGACGCTGCAATCTGCAACGAGCTGAAGAACCTTCTTGCATCGGCACGGCAGAAGTGCGAATTCGCGCGCGGTTGGCGCAATCTTCGCATCTCGCACAGCGATCTTGGGCTGGCTCTCGACAAAAGCGCCAAGCCGCTTCCCGCAGCGAGCCGTAAGAGCGTGCGTGAAGGTCTCGACGCAATCGCAGCGGTTCTCAACAGAGTCGGTCGTCATCACGGCGACGAGCATGTCCGGTACGACTTGTTCGAGTCGCG
Source organism: uncultured Acidobacteriaceae bacterium (assembly GCA_963794545.1). Classification (GTDB taxonomy): domain Bacteria; phylum Acidobacteriota; class Terriglobia; order Terriglobales; family Acidobacteriaceae; genus Bog-257. Next base: position 1,304,218 of record CAWCEH010000001.1, on the reverse strand, counting down.
CCTCAGCGCGAGAGCGCTCGTTTGCGTCATCGAAGAGGGACTGAAGGCGGAGCAGGAATGGCGCGCTGCTGTCAAGGCTCAGAGGGGCAGCGGGCAGTAGATGGCAACTGTCGTAAGCGGTGACATTGTGCGAAGCTCTGCGTTCAGGCGTTCTAGTTGCCGCATGTAGTCGGTCACGAGTTATCTATATAAGTGGTTATTTATGTGTTAGATAGCTAATCACACTCTCTCGAATACGATATGTCAATATGGTTCTATTATGGAACTATATTGACAAGGAGACGTATTGCTGCTGATATTAGGGTCATGCGATCCCGCATTGATGAGCTGTTGCCCATTGCCGAAGAAAACGAGGGTTTCGTGACAGCGGCGCAGGCCCGCAGCCTTGGCATCAAGGATTCAGTCCTGGCGCGTCTCACCCAGCGGGGAAAGCTTCAACGGGTGGCGCGCGGAGTGTATCGAATCCCTTACTTCCCGTCGGATCGCTTGGGGCAATATCGCGAAGCGATCCTGTGGGCGCGTGCTGACAGTGGGCCGGAAAAAATAGCCTTATCCCACGAGACCGCGTTGGCGGTTTATGGCATTTCTGATGCGAATCCGCCACGCGTACAGATCACAGTGCCGAAAAGTGCCCGCCTCCGTCGCCGCCTACCCAAGTGGGTGGAGATTCATCGTGCTGATCTGCGAGCATCGGATATCGTCACTCGCGAAGGGCTTCCCGTGACCACGATCGAAAAAACAATTTCCCAACTTGTTGAAGAAACCGGCCGTGTCGGATTGGCACGAGGCGCTCTGAAAGATGCACGTAAGCAGGGCTACATTAGCGCCGAGAAAGCATTAGCACTCACTCGCCGTCTCAATCGATACGCACACGCGGAAGGGACACAAGAGGCGAAAGTGGGGAAAGTTTAACTCATGACTCCGAAGCCGGTAGAGCGGTTGGAGAAAACTCTTGCGCGTGTGGCTCGCGAGCAGGGTCTCGATCAGGAAAGGCTTCGCCGTTGGGTCTCGTTTCTCGCACTTTGCGGCGTTTTGGAGTGCGCCGTCGAGAAAGGTGTCATCGATATCTACTACCTGAAAGGCGGAGTCGCCATGGAACTGCGCTTCGCGCGGGCGGCGCGCACCACCAAGGATTTCGATCTTGGTCTTAGAGGCAACCGCGTGGAACGTATTCGGCGGCTTTCGGAAGTATTGCAGCTCGGCTTTGACGGGTTCACCTTCCGCTTGAAACCCGAACAACACGAGATGGAACTGGCAGACACCGTCCGGGTCGAAGTTGCCGTGGAATACAAAACCCGGGCATGGCAGACCATTGAAGTAGATCTCGGTCCGGGCGAAGCCCGTGACGTAGACCTGGTGAGGCCCGCCATTGAGGGTCTGGCGGAAATGGGCCTGCCCATCACCAACCAAGTACGTTGTCTTGGGATCAATGAGCAAGTGGCGCAGAAGCTTCATGCCTGTACCGGACCTCAAAGGCAGGATCGCGCACGCGACATACTCGATATCCTCGTCGTCGATATGCTTGGCCAATTGGACCGTGTGCGCGCACGCGCGGCGGCGGAACGAACTTTCGCGGAGAGAAAGACCCATGCGTTTCCACCGGAGACGATCATTCCTCCGGAGTGGAATGTAGAACTTGAAACGCTGGCCGCTGAGTTGGGATACCGTACGACGAAAGCAGCAGAAATTCAAAAAGAGTTTACGAATTTAGTTGCCGCAATTGCCAGCGCCTGATGCCACCTAATTGGTCACTCCCGATTGGCACGAGGCCAAACAATCCGCCAGCGTCCCGCCAATGTTGCGATCCAGAACAATCGCTTCTTAGGGGTTCCACGCGTGATGGTAGAGAACGGGCGCACGTTGATAAGAACCCCGCGTATGCTGTTAATCCGGAAAGTGAAAGAGCTGAGAATCCAGATGTCTTGACCTGGGATCTCGTGAATTCGAGATTCGCACGCCTGGAATGCAATCGGGCCCGGACTGCTTTTCCAACAAGAACACAAGGCGAACAAAACTTACCGGCAGTTTTACCGGCAGTTGGCCGAGGGTGTACTGACAATCAGTGACTTGCAGCGCCGGGAGGCACCTCTAACTAGTTGCATTCACTGTTAATCTCGGCCCTGAAAAGGCTGGCGTCGGCGGTTCAACTCCGTCCCTGGCCACCATCATTCCAAAACACTTAGCGGCACAGAGCCGAAATCCAAGGGAGCAATAGAGACCCTCGTCAGGAACTGGGTCGCCATTCTTGGGCCTAGGGGCATTCGCGTCAATGCGGTCGCGCCCGGCATCATCGACACTGCCATGTCGAATTTCACGAAGACCGAGGCAGGGCGGGACTTCGCGCTTGGAATGCAGGCATTGAAGCGAATCGGCAAGCCGGAAGATATTGCAGACGTAGTCGCATTCCTTGCATCAGACGGGGCACGCTGGATCACTGGCGCAAGCATTCGGGTCGACGGTGGATCGAAACTCTAAAGCCTGGCATCTTGCCAGTGTCAGACTGCAACTGACTGAATGAAAAAGGAGAGACGCCAAATGGCAAGAATGAAAGCAGTGCAGGTACCGAAGCCCGGAGCGGACTTCGAACTCGTGGAACGTGAAATCCCGGAACCCGGCCCGGGACAGGTGAGGATTCGCGTTCAAGCCTGTGGCGTCTGTCACAGCGATGTAATCACCAAAGAGGGCCTGTTTCCGGGCATTTCGTATCCTCGTGTTCCCGGACACGAGATCGCCGGCGTGATTGACGACGTCGGAGCCGGTGTAAAGGGCTGGAAAAAGGGGGAACGCGTCGGCGTCGGCTGGCATGGTGGCCAAGACGGCACGTGTCTGGCGTGCAGGAGGGGTGATTTCGCGAATTGCGCGAGCGCAATCGTTTGCGGGATCAGCTATGACGGCGGCTATCAGGAATTCATGGTCGCGCCGGTCGAAGCGCTGGCCCACATGCCGGAATCGCTCGATGCCGCCGAAGCCGCGCCGCTGATGTGCGCCGGAATTACCACCTTCAACGCTCTCCGCCGTGCTGGGGCGCTCCCCAGCGATCTTGTAGCTGTTCAGGGGATCGGCGGGCTTGGGCACTTGGGAATTCAGTTTGCGAAGAAGTTCGGCTATCGCGTCGCGGCAATAGGGCGCGGGCCGGACAACGCCGTCCTCGCGCAAAAGCTTGGCGCGGATGTTTATATCGACAGCGCCGCAACGGATGCCGCGACCGAACTGGAGAAACTCGGCGGCGCGCGCGTAATTCTTGCGACGGCGCCCAGCGGAAAAGCGATGTCGTCGCTAGTCGGCGGCTTGGGAGCAAACGGCACGCTAGTCGTCATAGGAGCGTCGGCGGATCCCATCGAAGTGCCTCCTATCCAGTTGATCTCAGGCAGGAAGCGCATTCAGGGCTGGTCGGCTGGGATCCCGGCGGACTCGGAGGACACCTTGCGCTTCTCGGAAATGACTGGCATCCGGCCAATGATCGAAAAGTACCCGCTCGCGAAAGCGGCTGAAGCCTACGCTCGGATGATGAGCGGGAAAGCAGAATTCCGCGTCGTCCTGACCATGTGAGGTCCAACAGAGTTCCTGAGAACTTCGCTCGCAGGCTTTGGGAACAGAAGTGCTTAGGCGAATCGGAGGAACAAATAAGCGGGACGATCTACTACGTAATACCAAGAACAATGTTTCGTCGTGCAACCGTCCAAATATGCCGGAACTGCCTGATATCGTCGCCTACATCCACGCGCTTGAATCACGGATCGTAGCGCAGCCGATCCAGCAAATACGGTTGGCGAATCCCTTTCTGCTTCGTACCGCAGAACCATCAATTACGGAGGTGAAAGGCCGCGCGGTGCGTGAACTGCGGCGGATTGGCAAGCGAATAGCCATTGGCGTGGAGGGCGACCTCTGGCTGGTGTTGCATTTGATGATTGCCGGGCGCTTGCACTGGCGACAGCGAGGAGCAAAGTTGGCGGGACGGCAAAGTCTGGCAGCTTTCGATTTTCCCAACGGCTCGCTCGTGCTTACGGAAGCCGGCACAAAGCATCGTGCGTCGCTGTACGTCCTGCGTGGGGAGGAAAAGTTGCAATCCGTCGACCCTGGGGGAATCGATATCTTCGCCAGCGATCTCAGTTCATTTCGTGACGCACTCAGCGACGAAAATCGTACGCTCAAGAGGGCCCTAACTGATCCCCGCATCATGAGTGGCATCGGCAATGCCTATTCGGATGAGATCCTGCACGCCGCCCGACTGTCTCCGATTGCTCTTACACAAAAACTAAAGCCGGAAGAGTGGGAACGGCTGTTCACGGCGACTCGCGACACTCTCAAGCTCTGGATAGACCGGCTGCGCAGCGAAGCGGAAAGGGGCTTTCCGGAGAAGGTGACTGCTTTTCGCGAGGGGATGGCAGTCCATGGGCGTTATGGGAAACCATGCCCGAGATGCGGCGACAAAATTCAGCGGATTCGTTACGCTGACAATGAAACCAACTATTGTGCTCGCTGCCAAACCGGCGGAAAACTTCTGGCGGATCGAAGTCTCTCGCGACTGCTACGGGTCGATTGGCCGCGTACGATGGATGAACTTGAGGCTCTAAAACGCCGATAGAAATTCCTGGGTTGGACTACGCTGCTGCCGATGTTGACCGGTCGCGGATGGGCACATGCCTTGCGGTCGGATAGATCACCTCTGCACAACAAGTGCAGCATAGGACATTATTCAGCATTAAGGGCAGTTCAAAGTTTGAATTGGCGAAAGGTTGTCAGCGACTTGTGGGTTCCTGCCGTGTGCCTACGAGGGCCGCCAGAGCAGTAGCAATGCAATGAGAAAGCCAGCTTGCCGGGAGGCTCTGCCCCATATGGGGCAAATCGCGAAGAAGTTCGAGGGCCAGCCACTGGTGCTACTGAGCGTGAGCCTCGACGAGGACGAGCAGAAGTGGAAGGACTTCGTCGCGAAAAACGAGATGACCTGGCCGCAATATTGCAGCGGCGGCGGTTTCAAGGGGCCTATGGCGACCTCGTTTGCTGTCCGGGCGATCCCGCAGACCTTCACCATTGACGCCGATGGAGTGTTGCAAGATCAGCACATCGGCGATGCATCGATTGAAGGCAAGCTGAAAAAGCTGGTAGAGCGGGCGCGGCAGTTGCAGGTCGCCGAGGCGCAGAAACAATAGCGTTCTTGTCAACTGGTGCCATATCCCCATTACACTCACAACCGGATCGTGGGGATTTTCTCTTCTGACTGCCCTACACCCTCGCCAGGTGCACCCCAAACCACTTCTTCCGGTCGCACCAGGTGTGCTCCAGGGTGAAGCCACTCTCGCGCAGGATCGACTCGATCATGTCGTCGGTGTACTTGTAGCTGTTCTCGGTATGGATGCGTTCTCCGGAAGCGAACGACAAATCCATGTCAAGCGCCGGAATGAATACGGTTTGCGAAGTCGTGCTCTCCAGGTAGGCTTCGATACGCGATAGCCGACGGTTCCACATCGGAATGTGGCGGAACTGATCGACGTCAAAGTCGGCATCGAATTCGCGATTTAAGCGCGCCAGAATGTTCTTGTTAAACCTGGCCGTGACTCCCTGGGAATCGTCGTACGCCGGCAGGATAATCTTTGGACTCTTGGCGAAATCAGCGCCCAGCAGCAGAGCGTCACCCGCTCGCAGCGTTCTGCGGATGCGGCGCAACATTCGTATCGCTTCGTCTGGCTCGAAGTTCCCGATACTCGATCCGATATAAAGCACCAGCTTGCGGCCGCTGATGCGGGCGAGCGCGGGCACGCCTCCGGTGTAGTCCGCAACAATGGGATTGACACGTAACCCCGGAAATTGCCGGCCGAGCTGAGCTACCGCCTCCTGCAATGCGGAAGGCGAAACATCAATGGGATAAAACAGCGCGCGGCTCTGCCGGGCCAGTAATTCCTTAATCAGAATGCAGGTCTTGGTGGCTGTACCGGCCCCGAGCTCGACCAGCGTCAACGACGCTCCGGCCTGCTCGAGGATCTTGCCGGCGTACGCCTCGAGGATTGAGCGCTCAGTGCGCGTGAGGTAGTACTCCGGTAATTCGGTAATCTGCTCGAAAAGGTCCGAGCCGATCTGGTCGTAGAACAGCTTGGACGGAAGCCACTTGGGTGTCGCGCTGAGACCCTCGAATACTTCCAGCGCAATTGCGTCATTCGCCAGGAACTGAAGTTGCTTGCTAGTTGCCATTGGCTAACCGTAGGCCCATAAATTGCCAGCGCACATGGGGCGGAAAGAAGTTGCGATAGGTCGCTCGAACGTGTGATAGCGGCGTCGCGCAGGAGCCGCCGCGCAACACCATCTGGTTGCACATGAACTTGCCGTTGTACTCGCCCACCGCCCCAGCGGCCGGCTTGAAACCGGGATAGGGCACGTACGCGCTCGCCGTCCATTCCCAAACATCGCCGAACATCTGCGATAACGGCTCCGACACCTCAGCGGCGCGCGGATGCAGAAGTCCGCTCTCCAGCAGATTTCCCGCCACCCGGCACGATCTCGCCGCAACTTCCCACTCGAATTCGGTTGGCAGTCGCGCGCCGGCCCAGCGAGCAAACGCATCGGCCTCGTAATAACTGACGTGACAAACCGGTTCGCTCAAGTCCACCGGCCTCATGCCTTCGACGGTGTAATGCCACCAGTCACCGTCACGTTGCTCCCAGTACAAAGGCGCGCTCCACTGATTGTTGCAAACGCAATCCCATCCGTCCGACAGCCATAGGTTGGCGGTGCCGTAAGCGTCGTCGCGCATGAAGTCGAGATAGTCGCCGTTGGTCACTAATCGCGAGGCCAGGCGGAATCCTTCGAGATAAACATTGTGGCGTGGGGTCTCGTTGTCGAACGCAAAGCCCTCACCTGCAAACCCGACGCTGTAGATGCCTTCGGGGAAGCTGCTCCACTGCCTGGCAGGGACAGAAGACCCTCGCGCGTTGCGACTCTCTTGGGTTGAGCGAAGCGCCGGCCGGAGTGGATTCGTCCACAGACCGTTCTTCACGTCGGTGACGATCAGTTCCTGGTGCTGCTGCTCGTGGTTGATCCCGAGCGTAATCAGCGCAACCAACTCGGGCGCAGGCTCGGTGGTAAGCATGTGGACGATGGCATCATCCACATAAGAGCGATAGGCATGCACCTCGTCCAGTCCAGGACGCGACAATGTGTGCCGCAAGGCTCGCAGCGGCCGATCGCCCACGGCGTTGTAGTACGAGTTGAAAAGGTTGCGAAATGCCGGATGGAAGGGGTAGTAGCCGTTCTGTGCGCCGAGAAGAAAAGTTTCGAAGAACCACGTGGTGTGTGCCAAGTGCCACTTGGCCGGGCTGGCGTCCGGTATCGGCTGCAAACTGTGATCTTCGACGCTGAGGGGAGCACATATCCCCAGAGAAGTCTCGCGCACCGCCAAATACCTCTCGAGCAAAGAAGCTTCCCCTACCGAGGCTTCCCCTTGAGTCGCCACGGAAATCGGCACATCGCGAGTTGGGCTTGCACTGTACATAACAGCTGCAATGGTAAATCGTCAGTGAGATGCGGAAAGCGAGCGTTGCGGCGGTACCCTGCTTCGGAGCAGGGTACCTTTTTGCCGCTTCAAGAGGAGATGCGGAGATCGCGAGAAAGCTACAAAATTTAGCTGGAAAATTGTGGCCTGGCGGGCAGGTCAAACCGGGACCGGTTTTGTCTCTTATTTTGCTATCTGAACCGGCGCCGCCGACTGAGTTTGCGACTCCTCGATGGGCATCGAAGGATGCTCATACTGCCCCCTGAGATCGTTCCAGCGGGCAGCGAGCATCTCCAAACCCATCTTCACCCCGTCGCGCAAGGGACTAATCTTGGAACGGTGATCGTGCGCCCACTCCACCGCGACCTCGACGGTGCGCAGCTTGAATTTGTTAGCGAGAAACAGCAACTCCGGATCGAATCCCCAGCGCTCGACACGTTGCCGCGAGAAGACGGTGTGGGCTGCCGCCCGGGTAAATGCCTTGAAGCCGCACTGGGTGTCGCGATACTTCAGTCCCAGGACCACCCGCAGGGCGAGATTAAAAAGCCGTCCGTACAGTTGGCGGTACCATGGCTGGCGTTCGGTTTGCAGTGCGGCTTGTAGCCAGCGTGAGCCGATGGCGACGTCCGCGCCTTGTTCAATGGCCGCGAATAGCTTGGTCGCTTCATAAATCGGCGAGGACAAGTCCGCATCCGTAAATATCAGAACGTCGCCGTTAGCGTGCAACATGCCGTTACGCACGCTGTAACCCTTGCCCCGATTCCCTGGATTCTCCAGTAATCGAATCTCGGGATACCGGCTGGCAAAACTGCGCGTGACCGCTGCCGTGTCGTCGGTGGAACCGTCGTTCACCACGATCACTTCGGCCTGCATCTGCCGTTCATGGATGTAAGCGAATACTTTGGGAAGCGAAGTAGCGAGCCGCTCGCTTTCGTTGTAAGCCGGAATTATGAAGCTGTAATACAAGTCGTTCATCTGCAACTTAGACGCTTGCCTATTGTATTCCAGTTGTCAGAGAGACAATGTTGGTTACGGGAATCGATGCCCTAATGGTGCGTTGCCGGATGGGACACACGTTCCCGCAAGGGATAGTCGATGGCGATTGCCCTACCGGCCGAAAGCGCCTTTGCGGCGTGTAGCGTATTGGGTGGAACAATTCCGACAGAGCCTGGACCTGCACGCTGGGTAACCCCACCGATCGTTATCTCCAGTTCTCCTTCGAGAATTTCCCAAACCTCTTCCTGAGGGTGGGAATGCTCATGGATCGAGGCCCCAGCGTCGAACTCATAATGCCCGAATGTCATGCTGGCAGAATCGAAATAGCGTCCTCTCCAGCCCGGCAAGAGTTCGATCTCCGGCAGTTTATTGGTGTTGATGAATGTCATGTCCACCCTCAGGCTGCTGCTTTCTAAGTTTTACGCCAGTAGATTCCACGGCGTGACTCGCTTCTTGTGGACAGGACTTGCAGCGGCTGCAAGCCAGGATTAGCCTTCCAGTAGTCATGCGCACTCTTCGTGTTCTCGTCGCGCTGGCGCTGGTCGGTATTTGCGCTAGTGCTGCATCCAAGCCGCACGTGGTGACCCTGGGAAAACCGCTGCCGGTAAAGCTCTTCCTCGGCCCCGAGGAATCCAGCGCTATCGACATCCAGGTGCGTCCTCTCGATGTGGATGCGAAGCTAAAAGAGTTTACGACCGGCAAACCGCACGATGTCACCGACCGCCAGTTCGTGGTACGCCGCGCCTTTCGCATCAACGATGCGCTACCCGACGATGCGCGCCAGTCTCCCAAATGGCTTTGGCAGCTTGGGGGTTGGCTGCTGGTGGACCGCACCTCAGGAAAGGTAACGCCGATCCGGCTGCCCGACTTTGACCCGTATTATTCCGAAGTAAGTTGGTACCGCGACTATGCTGCTTATTGCGGCATCACCGGAAATGGTGAAAAGCTCGATGCGCTGGTCGTGCAAATTGGCGTCAAGAAGCCGCTGTATCGCAAAGAGCTGGGAAAGGCGAGTGGCGGAGACCAGCCCGGCTCGGATTGTTCCCCGCCGCGCTGGGAGCGTCAACCGGCGCGCGTGACATTTCTCCCCAAAGTTGGGGACAAGCTTACTGTTTCGGTCAAGGGCCGCTTTGTGGATGAAATAGCGGACGACGATGCCGACGATCAATAACAGGGAGTGGTATTGAAGACCTTCGACGAATTGCTGCGTGACGCGGAAGTGGCCCACGGACATCTCTGTGCCGGACAGGTGCTCGGCGTCCGTCTTGCCATGCTCGGACTGGAGCTGCTTGGGCATCGACGATCCGCATGGCAAGGATCGAAAACGTCTCATCACGTTTGTGGAGATTGACCGCTGCGCCACCGACGCCGTTGCCGTCGTAACCGGATGCCGCTTGGGCAAGCGGGCACTCAAGTTCCGGGACTGGGGCAAAGTGGCCGCAACGTTTGTCGATCTCGACTCTCAGCGGGCAGTGCGAGTCTGCGCCCGCGAAAGTTCAAAAGCGCTGGCGCGGCAAATGCATCCCGAGATCGCGAACAAGAACCAGCAACAGATGCTGGCGTACCGCGAGATTTCGAACGACGACCTGTTCACCGTGCAGTGGGTCAAGGTTTCGATGCCACCGGAAGAATTGCCCGGCTACAAGGGTGACCGGATCGTGTGCGCGCAATGCGGTGAAGGCATCAACTTCCAGCGCGAAGTGCGGCGTGAGGGGAAAATCTTGTGCCGGGCTTGCGCCGGAGAGCGCTATTACGAAGAGATTTCGTAGGCGAGGTTGGAATGTGCTCTGCAGGCTGAAGCCCCTCGGAATGCAGGCGTGCATTAAGGCTGCCGAAGGCGTGCTCCACCGGCGCTCGGTCTACGCAAACCGTGAAACAGCTCTAACGAAAGCGACGCTCGGGTAATCGCGCATTATTCACGAGCATAAGTAACTTGGAGATGTCACCAGCGTAAGTAATTTGAAGATGTCATCCTGAGCGGAGCGCCCGCAGAGAATTTCCGACCCGCTGCCTTTCGGGGTCCCAACGAGCGCCGCCTTTGCGTTCGTTGGGGTGATTGTGCGGGTCGGGCGGGCGCGTAGTCGAAGGATCTGCGGTTGTGCGGGCTTGCTTACGGAATTGTCATTACGAGCGAAGCGAGGAATCTGCTTTTTTACCTCTGTCACGGCACCTGCGGGAAACAGCAGATCCCTCACGGCCTAAAGGCCGTTCGTGATGACAACTCGGAGGAGACCGGACGACGCGCTTGCAGCGCTCTCTACCCAGTCAGCCGTGCCGCCAAAGCGTGTTCCACCACATGTCCCACCCGCAATACCATCGGCTCGTCGAAATGCTTCCCTAGTATCTGCATCCCGATCGGCAAGCCCCCCTTGCTCTTGCCGCATGGAATGGAAATCCCCGGAATGCCCGCCAGATTCGCCGTCACCGTATAAATGTCCGCTAGGTACATGGCGAGTGGATCATCCGTCTTCTCACCGAGCTTGAACGCCGGCGTCGGCGTGGTTGGCGTCACGATCGCATCCACTTTGGCGAATGCCTGGTCGAAGTCTCCCGCCAGCAAACGGCGTACACGTTGCGCCTTCAAATAATACGCATCGTAGTATCCCGCGCTCAGAACGTAAGTGCCCAGCATGATGCGGCGCTTGACCTCAGCTCCGAAACCCACGTCCCGCGTGCGCCGATACATTTCGGCCAGCGTCTTCCCTTCCGTCGCGCGGACTCCGTAACGCACGCCGTCATAGCGCGCCAGGTTCGACGAGGCTTCGGCAGTAGCGACCACGTAGTACGTTGGAATCGCGTACTTCGTGTTGGGCAGCGATATCGGGACGATCTTGCACCCGGCCTTGGCCAGTTCCTCGATGGCCGCTTCGACCGCCCGGTCAACCTCCGGATCAAGTCCCGCTCCGAAATATTCTTTCGGCATTCCGATTCGCAGGCCTTGCACCGGCTTTTCAATTTCGTCGAGATATTTGGGTATCGGAAGCTCCGCCGACGTCGAATCGAGCGGGTCACGGCCTGCCATGTACTGCAACATCAGAGCTGCATCTTTCACGCTCTTGCAAAATGGGCCAACGTGGTCGAGCGACGAAGCGAACGCGATAAGCCCGTAGCGGGATACCCGCCCGTAGCTCGGCTTCAGTCCGACCACGCCGCAGAATGCCGCCGGCTGCCGAATCGAACCGCCAGTGTCGGAACCCAGCGAAGCCACCGCAGTTCCGGCGGCGACTGTCGCGGCGGACCCGCCCGACGAGCCGCCCGGCACGCGCGAGTGATCGTGCGGATTATGCACAGGGCGAAAACCGGAATTCTCGTTCGACGAACCCATGGCGAACTCGTCGCAGTTGGTCTTGCCCAGAATGATGGCGCCAGCTTCTTCGAGCCTCGTCACCACAGTGGCGTCGTATGGGGAAACGAAGTTCGCCAGAATCTTCGAACCCGCGGTAGTGCGCACACCCTTGGTCGCGAACACATCCTTCACTGCGATGGGAACACCAGCCAGCGGCGGCAACGGGTCGCCTGTGTCGGCCAGCGCATCAACGCGAGCCGCCTGTTGATACGCGCGCTCCTTGCACAAGGTGAGATAAGCGCCGACAGCGCCATCTTCGGCGTCGATCTTCCGGTAAAAAGCGTCCACCAGCTCAGTCGCCGTCGTCTGCTTTTCCAGCACCGCCGTTCGCGCCGAATCAACCGTCAAGCAATCAATATTCATGTAGTTCCATAGGTATACGATCATTGTGAGCCTCGCCCAGGAAGCTCCGATTAAATCTGCTTCATGAAGGCGACGGCCTTCAGGGGTGCTGAAAAGGTCATCCTTCACAGACGTCTTCAAGGGGTGCACCTTTAGAGCCTGCCCTGAGCTTGCCGAAGGGTGCGCTGTTGAGCTCCTTGATTTTGTCATCCCGAACGGGCTTCAGCCCGCAAGGGATCTGCGGTTAGAACTTTTTCAGCGGCCTCTCCATGCCGTTCATAAACGCAAAATATTCGGCCTGGGCTTTAAGCCCCGACGTATTTCCATCTGGCTCAATCAGACCCTCGCCTATCGCTCGATCACCTTTGGCACTTTGAAGAAAACACCGTCCGATGCGGGCGCATTGCGCAGCGCTTCCTCATGAGGCAGCGAAGGGCGCGGTTCGTCCGTCCGCAGGGCGTAGGCGAATCCTTCGGCGCCGCTCGGCGCGCCGCCTTCTTCGAAGCGGCTGGCGACTTGTGCCATCGGCTCGACGTTGGCCGTGTCCAACTCATTCAGGTTGTCAATGTAGCCGAGGATGGAGTTCAAGTCCTTCAACATGCGGGTGCGCTCATCCTCAGTCAGTTCGAGATGCGCCAGCTCGGCGACATAAGAAACGTCTTTATCGGTAACCATGGGTGCCTTGGTGATGCGGCAATTAGCAGTTAGCAATTAGCAACTACAGTCTACCTCACCTGTTGAGCAAGGTGCGACTTGTATCAGGACACGACTTCAGCCGTGCCGTAGGCTACTGTCATTATGGTGGCTTTAGCCACTGAGGACTTCGGGGTTGAAACGAAGCGCGACTTCCCTCAGGGGCTGAAGCCCAACTCTCCAGGCACCGGTAACGGCACGGCTGAAGCCGTGCCCCTTCAAAGCTTCCTGCCTTCAGTGACCGAAACAGATGAATAATCCGCCTGAAGTCCCCCACTACCCGAGCTATAGTCCCTTCGGAATCGCTCTAGCGCGACCACCTTCCATCTGATTCTTCACAACAAACTTGATGGTGTCGACCGGCTGCGCGCTGATCTGCCTCAGGGCCGCAAGATATTGCCGGTCGAAACTCTGCAATTGCCCTTGCCACGTCGCGTCAGGAACTTCGACCGTGAGCACGCGATCCGCGTACCCGACGGCGCTTGTCTTCTCCGCGACCTTCGATCCGCAGGCCAGCGGCCAAGCAAGCAGTGGCGCATCGTCTCCACCCTCTCGACGCAGGGTGTTAGCGAATATCTTGTGCAATGTCTGGCGTGCGTGGTGCATCGGTAGAATTACGATTCTAGCATCGCACTATCGAGTCGCTCGGCATTGTTCACTGGCCCTGCGGAAATTCCCGCCGCACAAACTCCAGCGTCTCTTCCCTGCTCTTCAGCGTCCCTTCCAACTGGCCGTCCTCGATCGCCGCTAGCATGTCGCGAAACTGCGGACCGGGCTGATAACCAAGCGCGATCAGGTCCTGTCCGGTCAGCAGAGCCTGTGGCCTGATCTCTTCCGCCGGAGTCTGTTGCAAGCGCTCGCGGACAAAGTCATACAGCGACAGGTCGCCATGACTGCTCAAGCAATCCATGCGATGCAATTCCAGGTGCTCGTCGAACTTCGGCAATCGCAGGAAGCGCTTGAGGGTCGATTCTTTCATGCGCTCCGCATCGGCGAAGCGCATGTGGTTGGCCACCAGGGCCACAATCTGCCGGGTGTCTTCGTTGGAAAAATGCAAACGGTGGCAAATCTCTTCTGCCATGCGCACCCCCACCTCGACGTGTCCGTCGAAGCGGATGCGGTCGGGAGCCACGCGAAAGGTCGGCGGCTTGCCCACGTCGTGCAACAGCGTGCCCCAGGCCAGCGTGCGCGAGCACCTCGGCGGCAATTTCTCCAGCAGCAGCAGGGTGTGAATCCACACATCGCCCTCGGGATGGAACTGCGGTGGCTGTTCGACACCGTGCATGCGGTCCACCTCGGGCAGCACTTCATTCAGCAAGCCTGTGCTGTCCAGCAACTCGAACGCCCTCCGCGTGCTGCCTTCGGTGAGCATCTTGGTCAACTCGTCGCGCACACGTTCGCGACTCACTTGCTCAATCATTGGCGCCAGCCGCTGAATCGACGCAAACGTCGTGGGATCGATGGTGTAATGAAAGCGGGCTGCAAAGCGCACCGCCCGCAACATACGCAACTTGTCTTCGCGGAAGCGAAGCTCCGGCTCGCCGATGGCGCGGACGACGCCAGCCTTCAAGTCGTCGCGGCCACCAACAAAGTCGAGGACGCGGTTGCCATCCAATGGGTCCATCAAAAGGCCGTTGATGGTGAAGTCGCGCCGCTGCACATCTTCCTTGGGATCGCTCGAGTACCGCACCTGGTCAGGATGCCGTCCATCGGAGTACGTGCCATCATTGCGAAAGGTGGCCACCTCGACGTAGTTGGGATGTTCGGACGGCGGCGCATCGCGCGGAAGCGCATCCGCAGAGGGCACCAGCACCACGCCGAACTGCGCGCCGACAGCGTAGGTCTCCGGAAAGATGCGCATCACCTCGCGGGGCGCGGCATCGGTAGCAACGTCGTAATCGATGGGAGCAAGCCCCAGCAGCATGTCGCGCACGCAGCCTCCAGCAAAATACGCCTGGAAGCCGCGCTTGCGCAGCTCGCGAACGATGTTGGTGGCATGCTGCTTCATAGCAGTTTGATTGTAGCTTGGGCTGACGGCTGACAGCCGATGGCTGAAAGCTTCCTCTACAATGGTCTCGTGGCCGACGCCTACATCCTCGGCATCGAAAGCTCCTGCGACGAAACCGCAGCGGCCGTGGTGCGCTCAGGCGAGGAGCTAGTCTCGAATGTTGTTTACTCCCAGTTCGTCACACACCGGCCTTACGGCGGTGTGGTACCCGAACTGGCTTCTCGCGAGCACCTGCGCGCCATCGTTCCTGTCGTGCGCAAGGCGCTCGACGATGCCGGCAAGTCGTATCAGACGATCGACGCCATCGCCGTCACCAAGGGTCCCGGCCTCGCCGGCTCGCTGTTGGTTGGTCTCAGCTACGCCAAGGCGCTCGCCTACGCCGTCGAGAAACCGCTCATCGCAGTCAATCATCTCGAGGGACACATCCACGCTGTCTTGCTGGAAGAGCGCCAAAAAGGCAATCGCCATCTCGAGTTTCCAGTGCTCGCTCTAGTCGTGAGTGGCGGACACACTCACCTCTTTCTCATCGAGGAAAAATCAGGCGCCTGGCGATACCACGATGTGGGACACACGCGCGACGACGCTGCCGGCGAGGCTTTCGACAAGGTTGCCAAGCTGCTCGAACTGGGATACCCGGGAGGTCCGGCCATCGATTTCCTGGCCAAGCATGGCAATCCGCAGGCGGTAAAGTTCCCTTTCGCCCAGATCAAGCACCGCGACCGCAACCCACAAAATCGCCACTCTGTCGACGAATTGCGAGTGGACTTCTCCTACAGCGGAATCAAGACGGCGGTTCTCCGCTACGTGGAGACTCACGACATGCGCGAGGAAATCATCCGGCGTCGCCAGGTCCTGGGGCAAGTGGCGAGTCCGTCGCGTGAAGATTACCTCGCCGCCTGCGACCAGCCCACGCTCGATCTGGTCGCGTCGTTTCAGCACGCGATCGTGAACGACCTCGTCAGCAAGACGCTGTTGGCCGCGCGCGAACATGATGTCGCGACTTTGTTGGTAACGGGCGGTGTCGCCGCCAACAGCGAGTTGCGGACGTCGTTCGAACAACGCGCCTCCGAAGAAGGATTCGCTGTCTACTTCCCTTCCCGAAAACTTTCCACTGACAATGCCGCCATGATTGCCGCCGCCGCCTATCCACGATTTCTGGCGGGCGAGTTCGCCGCACCAGAATTATCTGCCGACGCAGCTCTGCGGCTGCGGTAGAAAACTTCTAGGCACGTCAACGTTCGGGTGGGCCTTCAGGCCCGCGTAAATGGACGGGAAGAGAACCGCGTCAGCCGCTGAGGTTGATGATTTCAGCGGCTGACGCTAGAAATTGGGTGGCGCTCCTAACGCGGGCCTGAAGGCCCGCACTACCCAAGATGCAACCATCCTGCGTATAGGCCAGACACACTTCCGCCCTCTCGCACACATCGAACATTGTTCGAGCTTTTGCCTATTCGTCTTGGGGAGGGATTTTCGACTCGATATCCATGTCGCGGAATTCACTCGATTCGAAGACCTCGCGGCATTCCATGCACTCGACGTATTCCGCGTCTTCATCTCGAGCGACCACCTGGACACGGGGATGCCGACACGGCTGGTCCATGGCATTGCTCTGGGGGAAATTTGGAGTTCTGTTGGCCGCCTGACTAACGTTCATGTCTTCCGCCCTGACTGCAAGGGCATTGGTGAAATTTTCCGGTATTTTAGACCGGAACCATCCATTGTCAAAGCTTTTCCGGCGGATGCTGTGTTAAATCTCCGATACATACCCCGCCGGCTCAGCTTGGATAATCTGCTCACACGGTTGCTGCCGGCCTTCAGCAGGCCTCTTCATGAACCCCGAGATGTCATCCTGGGCGGAGTGGCCGCCAAGACTTTCCGACCCGCTTCTTTGCGGAGTCCCCCATGAGCGCCGCCTTTGCGCTCGTTGGGGAGATTACGCGGATCGGGCGAGCGCGGAGTCGAAGTGCCTGCCCAGAGCGCAGCCGAAGGGATCTGCGTTTCTCTCTGTCCTCCTGAGCGAGCGCTGCGAGTCGACGGCTCCTATTCCTGCATCGCGCTAATCGATCGGGCAATACTGCCGACTCCCTCGCCGCAAAGCCTTCACCCCAACTGACTCCAAGCTTCCACCGGCGCGCATATGAGATATGCGACTTTTTTTATCGCCAATCCTTAAGCCGTTCCCTACCTGTTAGTTACCGATAAATGCACCGGATTACCTTTCGCTGTTGAGGCTTGCGCTTTTTCTCTTGCCCAGCGTAAAATCAAATTGCGACTGAATTGGTCGCATATTCATCTGACCGGGGGTAACACTGGCTATGCTGAAGCTGACCAAGAAGGCGGACTACGGGCTGATTGCCATGCGGCATCTAGCCGAGCACGCTGACTTGGGAGCCTGCAGTGCCAAGGACTTGGCCGAGATGTACAGCATTCCGCAGGAGGCCCTGGCGAAGATTCTGCAGCGGCTGACCAAGGCGGGCCTACTGGTTTCGCAGTATGGCACGAATGGTGGGTATACCTTGGCTCGCAATCCGCGACAGATTAGCGCCTTTGAGGTGATCCGGGCGATTGATGGACCTTTGTTTATTACTTCATGCAGCTCGGCTACCGAAGATTGCGACCAAAGCGACCGCTGCACGGTGCGCGAACCGCTTCGCAGAGTGAGTCGCAGTATCGAAGAAGTTTTGAACCGCTTGACGATTTGGGAGATGACCGAGCCGGAGCAGGACTCCGCATCGGACCTGGTCACCCTTGGCTGGACGCCCAACAAGATTGAACACGTTTAGGAGATGGCACAAGCAATGAGCACGAATGTGATTCCGGGTAATGGCAATAATAAAGACGTGAAACTGCCGATCTACATGGACAACCATGCCACGACGCGCACCGATCCGCGCGTGGTGGAAGAGATGCTCCCGTACTTCACGGAGAAGTTCGGCAATGCCGCCAGCCGCAACCATGAGTTCGGCTGGGTGGCCGAGCAGGCCGTAGAGCAGGCGCGCGAGCGCATCGCCAAGCTGATCGGCGCGACCTCAAAGGAAATCATCTTCACATCGGGCGCGACCGAGAGCAACAACCTTGCCATCAAGGGCGTTGCCGAGATGTACAAGGAAAAAGGCAATCACATCATCACCCAGGCCATCGAGCACAAGGCTGTGCTCGACACCTGCAAGCGCCTGGAGAAGTACGGTTTTCGCGTCACCTATCTGCCGGTGCAGAAGGACGGCCGCATCGACCTTGACGACCTGAAGCGCGCGATGGACGACAAGACCATCCTGGTGACCATCATGACCGCCAACAACGAGATTGGCGCGTTGCAGCCGATCCGCGAAATCGGCGCTCTTTGTCACGAGCGTGGCGTACTGTTCCACACCGATGCGGTGCAGGCGATCGGCAAGGTTCCATTCAACGTGATCCAGGACAACGTGGACCTGGCTTCGATCACGGCGCACAAGCTGTACGGCCCCAAGGGCGTTGGCGCGTTGTATGTCCGGCGCAAGAATCCGCGCGTGCAGCTCGTGGCGCAGATCGATGGCGGCGGCCATGAGCGTGGCATGCGCTCGGGCACGCTGAACGTTCCGGGGATCGTGGGTCTTGGCAAGGCATGCGCGATCGCGACCGAAGGCATGGCTGAAGAAGCGGTTAAGCTCGCCGCTCTGCGCGATCGCTTGAAAGACGCCATCATGGGCCAGCTCGATGAGGTTTATATCAATGGTTCGGTGGAGCACCGCCTGCCCGGCAACTTGAATATCAGCTTTGCCTATGTGGAAGGCGAATCGCTGCTGATGGGCATCAACGATATTGCGGTTTCGAGCGGATCGGCATGCACCTCCGCGACGCTGGAACCATCTTATGTATTGAAGGCACTCGGCGCCGGCGATGACCTGGCGCATAGCTCGATCCGGTTTGGCCTTGGACGGTTCAATACCCAGGCTGAGGTGGATTACGTGGCCGAGCGGGTCGTCGATACGGTGAAGCGTTTGCGTGAGTTGTCGCCGCTGTACGAGATGGCGAAAGAAGGAATCGACCTGACCAAGGTGCAGTGGGCAGCCGAGCCGACGCATTAATGGCTTTGAAAGGGCACGGCTTCAGCCGTGCCGTTACGGATGATGAGAGCTGGGCTTTAGCCCCTGAGGGAATTCGCACTTCGATGGAAACCGAAATCCCTCAGTGGCTAAAGCCATCATAAAAGAAAGCAGCTTACGGCACGGCTGAAGCCGTGCCCCTTCAAGAGAGAGTTCGCAATTTAGGAGATAGCAGCATGGCATACAGTGACAAGGTTCTGGATCATTACAACCATCCCCGCAACGTCGGCTCGTTCGATAAGAACAGCGCCGAGGTGGGTACCGGCTTGGTGGGCGCACCGGAATGCGGCGACGTCATGAAGCTGCAGATCAAGGTGAATCCCACCACCAACATCATCGAAGACGCCAAGTTCAAGACCTTCGGCTGCGGCTCGGCGATCGCGTCGTCTTCCCTGGCCACCGAGTGGGTGAAGGGCAAGACCGTGGACGAAGCGCTCACCATCCGCAACACCGACATCGTGAAGGAGCTCTCGCTGCCTCCGGTGAAGATCCACTGTTCGGTGCTGGCGGAGGACGCAATTCGCGCCGCCATTGGCGACTGGAAGAAGAAGAACGGCCAGCATAGCCAGGCCCAGCCCGCACCGGTGGAACAGCGGGCGTAAACCAATTTTGAGGACCGGTGTGCCGCATCTCTCGATCAGGCACGCCGGAAGACAACCATGAGCACGGTGAACATTGAAAATCCGGCCCAGGCGCCCGCCCCCGCTGCCAAAGGCATTCAGGTGACGGACAAGGCGCTGGCCCGCATTCGAGTGGCGATGGCAAAGGAAAACATCTCGCCAACCGAGGGCGGACTGCGTCTGGGTGTGCAGGGTGGTGGTTGTTCGGGGCTGAGTTACAACATCCGTTTCGATACGCAGCCGCGCGAACGCGATCGCGTCTTTCAGTTCGAAGATGTTCGCGTCTTTGTCGATCCGAAGTCGTTCATTTACCTGCACGGCATGATTCTCGATTACGAAGAAACCCTGATGCACCAGGGCTTCTCCTTCCAGAATCCCAATGCCAAGAAGGCTTGCGGCTGCGGCACTTCGTTTTCCTAGAACATGGTAGCGGCGCCGAATGCGACCGGGCGAAGGATGGGGATTCCGCGGCTGTGGAATTCCGGGGTGCTTGGTTCGCCCCACGGTGAACGAGTTGCGTAAATCGAGCCCCGAATGGGGCGAAAGAGCTTAGCCCAGCGCTTCAGCGCTGGGTAGGGTGGGAAAGAAGACCGAGTCCCGTAGGGACGGCAGAGTTAGTTCTCATCCCGCCCGGCCACACAAATAACAGAAGCGCTCGAGAAATTAAGGATTGTATGGCCCTGACTGATCACAAAAAATCCGAACAACCGGACACCGGCATTCTAGTCGTAACCCAAAGTCGTCCGACCAAAGCGAATTGCTGGTCTTGCGGAGCCATGCGTGCAGCTCATTTTTGTCAGGAGTGCGGCAAGGTACAGCCGCCCGCCCCGGTGGACTACTTCACGTTCTTCGGACTTCCTTTCCGGTTGAACCTGGAGCCGGAAAAGCTGGAACGCGAGTTCTACGCGTTGAGCCGGCACTTGCATCCCGACATCAACGCCATCAATAGCGATCAGGAACAGCAGTGGAGCCTGGAAAAGAGTTCGCAGCTTAACGACGCCTATCGCACCCTCAAAGATCCCATCACCCGGACCGAGTACCTGCTCCGGCTGCAGGGCGTGCAATTGGAAGAACAGTCCAAAGCTGCAACCGAAGAGGCGCGGCGCACCGGCAAGATCAAGAAGCAGGTGGTTCCTTCGGATCTGCTGGAGCAGGTCTTCGAACTGAACATGCAGCTCGAAGAGATGCGGATGAACAAGAAAATGGGAGAACCTGACCGCACCCTCGAGCGCGAGATACAGGACTCTAAAAAGCAGTTGCAGGACAAGTACAACGGCCTGCTGGAAGAGCTGCACGCAGCCTGGAACGAGTGGGATGCACTGATCGACCGCGCCGAGCAGGGCGAGAGCGTTCTGGATGAAGACCGCCTAGCCGTGCGCGACAAGATGGTGGATGTGCTGAATCGCCGCACTTACCTGCGCAATCTGCTGCGCGATATCGACGAAGTGTTGGAGAACTGAACGGATATCCGCTGTTCGGCATTTGCTCTTCGCCTTTCGCTAAGAAGCTTAGTGCAGGTCGGTTTTAGCGAAGAGCGAAAAGCGTGATTGCTAAGAACTTAAGAGCGCGCGTTACAAACAAACCTGATATTTGCCAGCGGAGTTGATTGGCGAAAATCCAGCGCCGTAGGCGCGGCTCAGTTTAGCCCAGCACGGAGCCGCAGGCGGAGTGCTGGGTAGGGTGGAAAAAGATTCGAGTCCCTTCAGGGACGGCACAAATTTACTGGCAGGTATAGGGGTCCTTCGACTCCTCGCTTCGCTCGTCGCTCAGGATGACACAGCAAGCTAACGGCTAAAAGCTAACAGCTACTAATGGGAACTGAACGCATCGTCGGAATCGATCTCGGCACCACCAACTCGCTGGTGGCCTACATGGAAGGCGACCGTCCCGTCGTGATTCCCGGCGAGGATGGGCTGAACCTCGTGCCCTCGGTTGTCGCGCTGGACGAGAACGACCGTATCGTTGTCGGTAGCGCCGCGCGCAAATACCTTATCGAGACCCCAGAGCGCGCGGTTTACAGCGTGAAGCGCCTCATGGGCCGAGACGTTGAGGATGTGCGCGACGAGTTGAAGCTCTTCCCTTTCCGGCTGGCTGAGGATCTTGCCGCCGGTGAAGTGCTGCGCATCAAGCTCGGCGACAAGACTTTTACCCCGCCAGAGATTTCAGCTTTCATCCTGCGCCAATTGAAACGCAATGCGGAACGCTACTTCGCTGCGCCGGTCACCAAAGCTGTCATCACGGTTCCTGCGTACTTCAACGATGCGCAACGGCAAGCTACCAAGGATGCCGGCCGCATTGCCGGACTGGAAGTTCTGCGCCTGGTAAACGAACCTACCGCTGCATCGCTTGCCTACGGTCTCGACAAGAAGAACGCTGAAACGGTTGCGGTTTACGATCTCGGCGGCGGCACGTTTGATATCTCAATCCTCAAGTTGCACGAGGGCATCTTCGAAGTCATCGCCACCAATGGCGACACTCACCTCGGTGGCGACGACATCGACAACCTGCTGATCACGATCGCTCTGCACGACATTCAAGGCGATCTGGCAATCGACGTTCGCCGCAATGCCGAAATCGTACAAGCAATTCGCAAGGCGGTAATCGACGCAAAAATTGCTCTGTCGTCTGACGAGAAGACGACGCTGGACGTCGAAGTTCCCGGCGGCAAACGGTATCAGCGCGAGATTACACGAGCGCAATTTGAGCACTTGATCCAGCCGGTGATCGATCGCACGGTCGGCCCGGTTCGGCAGGCGATGAAGGATGCCGGCCTGACCCCAAAGCAGATCAACGAAGCCGTGCTGGTCGGCGGCTCGACACGGATCCCGCGCGTCCGCCAACTGGTGGAAGACCTCTTCCAGCGCGTCCCCCACAGTGGATTGAATCCCGACGAAGTGGTTGCGCTGGGTGCGGCCATCCAAGCTCACATCCTGGCCGGCGGCTCGGAAGCGACCAAGGAAATGCTGCTGCTCGACGTGACGCCGCTATCACTGGGCATCGAATCGCTGGGCGGAGGAGTAGTGAAGATCATTCACCGCAACTCGACGATTCCCGCGTCCGCGACCGAGCACTTCACCACCGGCGTGGAAGGGCAGACCAACGTTGCCGTCCACGTGGTGCAAGGCGAGCGCGAACTGGCGAGCGATTGCCGCTCCCTGGCGCGCTTCGACCTGAAAGGCATTCCGCCTATGCCGGCGGGGCTGCCGCGCATTGAAGTGAAGTTCTTGATCGACGCAAACGGAATTCTGCATGTCTCCGCGCGCGAGCTGCGCAGCGGCAAGGAAGCTGAAATTCAGGTGCAGCCCAGCTACGGTCTGACCGACGAGCAAGTCGAGAACATGATCCTGGAGTCGTTCGACAACGCGGAAGAAGACTTCCGCCGTCGTCAGGTGATCGAAGCGCGCAATGAAGCCGAGACAATGCTCACGGCACTGGAGAAAGGCCGCAAGAATCCAGCGTGGCAGCAGCTGTCGTCGCAAGAGCGCAGCAACGTTGGCAAGCTGGAAACAGCCCTTCGCGCGGTTTTGAAGGCAGACGACTACCAGGCCATTCGAACCGCAATCGATGCCCTGAATCAGGGAACTATGCATCTTGCCGAACTGATGATGGAATCCGCAGTAGGCACGGCGTTGAAGGGACAAAACATGGATACCGCTGATGTGGGTGAAGGGCCCGAGTCCCCGCATCCGATAGCGCAGGCCGAGATCAAACGATAGCAGCAAGTTAGAGGAATTATGGCAGACGAAAAAACACAAGGCGGCGGAACGGCGACGGAAGAGGCCCTTGGGCCGAATACGGTCCGGCTCACCTTCCTCCCAGAGAACAAGACATTTGAGTTTGAGCACGGCAAGCTCCCCTACCAGGAGCATGGCAAGCCGGAGTCGATCCTCGATGTGGCCATGAATTTCGGGCTGCATCTGGAGCACGCCTGCGGTGGAAACTGCGCTTGCACGACCTGCCACGTCGTGGTGAAAAAGGGCAAGGAACTGCTCAGCGAAATGGACGATGACGAAGCCGATCGCCTGGACATGGCCGCCGACCTCCAGCTCAACTCGCGGCTGGGATGTCAAACAGTGATTGAGAAACCCGGCGAAGTTGTCGTGGAGATTCCGGCCTGGAACCGCAACTATGTTTCGGAAGCGGCGACTCACCACGATTGATCGGTAGCATCTTACGGTACTCGAGGGGCGTATGGCTATTGAGTTGAGATGGGACGACGCGGAAGACATCGGCATCGCGCTGGCCGATAAGTTCCCGGACATAAATCCGCTGGAGGTCCGCTTCACCGACCTGCACCGCTTCGTGACCGAGCTGCCGACCTTCGTGGACGACCCCAAGATGTCCAACGAAGGCAAGCTCGAAGCCATTCAGATGGCGTGGTACGAGGAGCGCCAGGACCGCGCCAGCTAAACAGGCTGCCGAAAAACTCAAGCGGCCTGGTATGACACTCCGGCGAATTCTCAGTGTCCCGACGAAGTGATCCGCAGGGAGAAGGGCCCGCATGAGTTTCTCGCAAAGGTTAACGCTGCTCTGGTGAACTCGCCTTAGGAATTGACGCTACCCGTTGAAAATCATTCACCCCGGACGACCCCGAGAACACGGGTTTTGGTTTCTGCGCAGTGATCTCAGTGCCTCCAGTCGCCGAATCAGCGGCATCTGGCGTGCATCGAATACAATAGTGTCAAAGGACCATTCCCAATGAAGTTCCACCAAATCCCCTCGCGTTTCCCGACGTTCTCATTGTTGCTGCTCACGTTGTGTCTGGCGATTCCTGCTCTGGCATCCGACCGTGGCGAGGGCCAACTCGACCCGTCGCAACCCACCGGCATCACAGTGGACGAGATCGTCCAGCGCTTTGCCGCCAAGGAAAAGCAGTTCAAAATTGCGCGCGAGCAATACACGTATCGCCAGGACGTGATGGTAGAAACGCTCGACGGCGACACCGTCGATGGTGAGTACCGCCAGGTGGTGGATGTTTTGTTTGACGATCAGGGCCGCCGGATTGAGCAGGTCGTGTTCGCTCCGCAGTCAACCTTGCAGCGGATTTCCATGACCCGCGAGGACTTCGATGACATTCAGCATCGCCTGCCATTCGTCCTGACCAGCGACGAAATTCCGGAATACTCCATCCTTTACGTTGGCAAGCAAAAAGAAGACGAGCTCGGAACTTACGTTTTCGATGTTGCGCCCAAGCAAATCCTAAAGAACAAGCGCTATTTCCAAGGGCGCATCTGGGTTGACGATCACGACTTCCAAATTGTAAAGACTTACGGCAAGAATGTTCCCGACATCGGAGTTGGCAAGCATCACGGGGATGGCGAGAACCTGTTTCCCCAGTTCACCACCTGGCGGCAGCAAATTGACGGGCAGTACTGGTTTCCGGTTTACACCAAGGTGGACGACGAGCTTCACTTTTCCAGCGGCGACGTTCACGTAAAGCAAGTGGTGAAGTACACCAACTACAAGCGCTTTGGCGCGAAGTCGAAGATCATATACGAGGGCCAGGAAATCTCGAAGGACACGCCGCAATCGGGGACCCAGCAGCCGAGCAAAACAACACCGCCGAAGCAGTAGAAACGCTATTCGCTTTTCGCTTCTTGCCAAGTCGTTAACGTCCAATCAGACCTAAGGAAAGTCTGATTAAGTCACGGCGAAGTCCCTCAGCGGCTAAAGCCGCAGTGATTTTGGAACGTTACGGACGGCCTGAAGGCCGTCCCCTTCTAGAAACAGGACTTAATCAGAGTTTCCCTAAAGCACAGATAGAGGTTTCTGCGAAGAGCGAACAGCGGCCTCTTTCATGCGGCAGGAGCCATAGACTGCTCGGCCGCCTGCTGGATGAAGCGCTTCATTACGTTGGCCCACATCACTTTCTTGCGCATGGCGGTCTCCTTGACCGTCCGCCCCTGTGCGAACATCTGAAGAAATACTCTCATCTTGAGCACAGTCAGCAGTTGTTGCTCATGCCCGCTTATCCCGTAGCCCTGTATAAAGGCTTCCTGCACTGGGGTGGTTATACTGCGGTCGCAAAATGGGTATTTTTCCAAAGCCTCGACCGCAGCCAAAAAAATCGCGACGTCATGGAGCGAGTTGCCTTGCTGCTGCAGGTTGGCAAACTCGGAGAAGCCAACTCCGCTTTCCGTCACCATCACGTTGAGCGGAACAAAGTCATTCAAGATTGCGGAAGACCGCAACGGTTTCTTCTGTTGGCTAAGGGTATTACTGGCATTGTTCAGGATGGCCTCAGTTGACTCTACTGGCAGTCCGTCTTTCCGCGCTCTAGCGCAGAGCTTTTCCATGTCCGCCAGAATTTCGCCGGTATCCAACGAGGTCGCCGTAACCGAGGTCGCCTTGTGAAACTGTTGCAGCCATTCGCCGGCTTGGCTCGCGGCTATTTTCAAGAGCCCGTGATTGCCCGCGTCGGGCAGCAACGCCGCCTTCATAACGATGCTTTGCAAGGGCAGGCCATTGACCTTGGTGCTGACCACGGCGCCGAGTTCCGTGAAGTCGCCGACCGGACGCGGTATCCCTGGGAGTTTTCGCTTGGCGGAAGCCTGATATGCAAACGTCAAATTCTGGACCTCGTTCCTGGCCAACCCCTGCGAGCCTCGCGACGCCGACTTTCCACCGCGATAGATCTTCGCATTGACGCGCTCACTCTTGCGGTTAAAGTCCAACACAATTTCGTAGGTGCAGTGGTCCGGCTTAGGGGTGTGTCGCACGACGCGAACGGCTTGCAACTCCGAGTGTTTGGGAAAATATAGGGTACCCGAATTCCGCAAGGTGTCTACGATCAGGTCCAGAACGTTATCCATTGACTCTCCGACGTGCGACGGCTGGTGGCATTACGAGTAAGATGCGTTCTTACAAATTGGCGTCAGATGCAAAATACGACTAGCCATCACAAGTGCAGTTTGTCTGCCATCGCTTCGAAGAAGAAGCGCCCGTAATTAATTGATAACTTGAGGGTTAGCCCGAGCTAGAAACTAACAAGAAGGTCGCTAGGTGGGGAGGTTGAGCACTTTGATACACATCCTTGGCAACATCAGCACCTTAGAAAAAATTACACAGAAGGTTGCGGTAAATGGTTCGCAAGGCAAGACCTGATGCCGCAGTACCGTTCACAGCCCTGTGTGATCCGATGATCCAAGTCAGTAAAAGAGGTACTTGCGCCACTTCGAGTCCGAACGCCCCATCATGCGCATGATGTGCCGGCTGGTGTGCAGGTTGAAAGCGCGTGGCTCACGCATCAGCTTCATAGTGGCCTCGTGAGGCAACATATTGCCCTTGCGGCGATTGCAGGAATGGCAGCAGGCGACGAGGTTCTCCCACGTCGAAGCCCCACCCCGCGAACGCGGGATGACGTGATCGAGCGTCAATTCACCAGCGGCCAGAATCTTTCCGCAATATTGGCAGGTGTTGCGGTCGCGGACCAGGATGTTCTTGCGCGAGAGGGCGCGGGTCTGGTGGGGAATGCGCCGGTATTCCAGCAGACGGATGACGGATGGCACATGCATAGCGATTCGCGCCGCGTGCAGATAATGTCCATTGGCTTCTTCCATCATGGCCACGCCCTTCAGCACCAGAATGATGGCGCGGCGGGCGGCACATACGTTGATAGGCTCGTAGGATGCATTGAGCACCAGCACGGGTGCGTGCATCTCCGTCCACTGCGGAGGTTCGTCACCGGCGACGCGGGCGTGGTGCATACATCCGGCAAGCGACTTGCCGTATCGGGACGCTGCGCTATGGGCCGACATGGACATACCCGGTTATACCGAAGCCGTGACAGGCACCGCTTCGACTTCCTCCTCATTCCCCTGATTGGCAGCTTTCCGTGGTGCTGCACCCTGAAAAGCACGGGCCACAGTCGCCGCCCAAACTCGTTCTGCACCGGCCTGCTTCAGCACCCGGGCGCACTCCGAAAGCGTGGTTCCGGTCGTCATGACGTCGTCCACGACGATCACGACGCGACCCTGAACGCGGTGCTTTTCGCGGACGCGAAATGCGTCGCGCATGTTCGCGATGCGCTCCTCGCGGCTGAGCCCGACTTGCGAAATGGTCGCACGCTGACGGACCAGTACTCCGGTCGCGATTTCAACCACGTGCGGTAAGCGTTTAGCCGCGGCACGAGCGACTAACTCAGCCTGGTTGAATCCACGCTCGCTGCGTTTGCTCTTGTGCAGCGGAACCGGAACGATCAACAGACGCCTATCGCTGCAACCCGGGAGAAGCTCCGCGATGGCGCTGGCCAGCATTGCACCCAGCACCGGCGCGACCGGAAGAACGCTCTCGTACTTCAGGAGATGCACCAAGCCGCGAAGGCCGCCTTCGTATTCGCCGAAGGAAACAGCGCGGGCAAACTCCGGTTCAAAGTCTCGGCAGTTCTGGCATCGCCCATCGCCCATTAGCAACTGTGCACTGAACAGGCGATCGCCGCAAACAACGCACTGCGGCTCACGCACCGGAACCATGGCGGCAAGACATTCAGTACAGACCGGAACCCGGGAAATGTTATTGAGCGGGGTATGACACAGTCGGCAATCAGAAGGAAAAAGGACGGAGAAAACGTTGCGCAGGAGGGCTCGAAAGGGCGCGAAGACTACGGCACGTTGCTGGGCGCGCTGACTTCGCCGGTCTCGTTCTAGCGTCTCACGACTGCTGAAGACGACCCTCCAACCATCCGATCACGCCCCGAGTCGGAGCGCATCGAGAACCCGTCGCCGGTGCCTCCGGGTGCCAGAGGAGCGATGGTTGACGCTCGTCCGATCACCCCAACGAGGTAAACCTCGTCGGGGACCCTGGTCCGGTCCCGAAGCACCGTGACAGCACAGTATATGAGCTTCGATGCGAAACGCGCAATGCCGGAGAAGGTTCCGCAGAATGATTTCACCGACATTTCATCCATTGTTATTTGTCAGCGGTTGTCGCAACCTCACGAAATCCCTACCATACAGCGGGAATAGCGGCAGCATTGCGGCGGAACTTGCCGCGAGCAACGCATGACGGTTGCCTTCCCAACGGCTTAACCGCCAACTCTGTCCGCCTGCACTTGTAACAAGTGCCACTGGCGTGCTAACTTGCGCCGTCGCCTCTTTCCAGCGCCGCGCGAGGTCTTCTTAGATGAGTACTACCATCAGCACACCGGAAAAGAAGTTTCGTTCCTACGTCCCCGACAATACAACGATGCCGGAGTTTACCCTTCGGGCCGTGCTCCTCGGCTTGGTCCTGACCGTGGTTCTGGGGGCGGCCAATGCCTATCTGGGATTGCGCGCCGGCATGACCATTGCCGCCACGTATCCCGCCGCTGTCATCGGCATGGCCGTGTTACGCATGATGAAGGGCTCGATCCTGGAAGAAAACATTGCGCGAACCGTAGGCTCGATTGGCGAATCGGTGGCGGCGGGCGCGATTTTCACCATCCCAGCGTTCGTCATCTCCGGCGCGTGGCCGGTCTTTGATTTCGAGCACGCTTACTGGAAATCGTCCATCCTGATGCTGGTGGGCGGTGCGCTCGGTATTCTTTTTGTGACCCTCCTGCGTCGCGTGATGGTAGAAGACCCGCAGCTTCCCTTCCCTGAATCGGTAGCCGCCTCGCAGATTCACATTGCCGGGCAACAGGGTAGCCGCGCCGCAAAGATTCTGTTCGGCAACATGGGTTTCGGCGGCATCGTTTACTTGCTCGGCCAGTTCAGCCTGTTCAGCGCGAGCCGGGACTTCATCGTAAACGTCGGCAACCTGGGCACCAGCTTTGTCCGCATGGGCCGCAGCGCCACGGCGGCGAAGCTGCCCGCAGGGGCAGTGACAACAATGTCTGCTCCGGCCATCAGCCCGGCATACCTCGGGGTCGGCTACATCATTGGTCCGCGTCTGGCTTCGTTGAACTTCGCCGGCGGCGTGATCGCATGGGGCCTGCTGGTTCCGCTGATCTTATTCCTCGGCGGCCCAACGCTGGTCGCTCAGTTTGCACCCGCGGGCACGACGCTTCCCGATAACGCATTCTGGGCGGGACAGGCCGGAGCGGTGTGGAGCTTCATTGTGCGACCCATCGCTGTCGGAGGCATGCTCGTGGGCGCGTGCTTCACGCTGTTTCGGATGCGCAAGAGCCTGGGCTCGGGCATGGCGCGTGCCGTCTCGGATTTGAAGAAGTCTGCTGCCGCCCATGCCGGCACAACCCGCACCGAACGCGACCTGAACGCCAAGTTTGTCTTCGGCGGACTCTTGGTGGTGTTGATCAGCATGGTTTTCCTGTACAAGAGCTACGCGGATTCGTGGGGTCCGGGCATGGTGGCGGCGATCGTGATGATCATCGTCGGCTTTTTCTTCGCGGCCGTGTCAGGGAACCTGGTCGGACTGATCGGTTCGTCGAACAATCCCATATCCGGACTAACGCTGGCGGCCCTGGTGATCGCGGCGCTGTTGATGGTGCTGATGGGCGTCTCGGGAATTCACGGCGTCGCCGCCGTACTCGGCGTAGCGGCGGTGGTCTGTATCTCCTCGGCGGTGGCCGGCGAGATGCTCCAGGACTTGAAGGTGGGACACATTCTCGGTGGCACACCCGCAAAGATGCAGATTGGCGACTTCATGGGGGTGACTGTCGCCAGCTTTGCATTGCTTCCTGTGCTCTTGTTGCTGAATCAGGCCAACCTCAATAGCGGTGGCATCGGTTTTGGAGACCCTCAACTTCCTGCTCCGCAAGCTGGCCTGATGGCCATGCTCTCGCGCGGAATTGTCGGCGGAGAGATGGCGTGGCCGCTGATCGTTGTCGGCATTTTGATGGGAATTGCCTTGATCATGATTGAGGTCAGAAGTCCCATGCTGTTCGCGGTCGGCATGTATCTTCCGCTGGAAACGACCTTCGCCATCTTCCTGGGCGGCATGATTCGCTGGATCACCGACAAGATGCGCGACAGTAGGAACTTTAACGAGGCCCAGAAGGCTCGGGTGGAAAATGCTGGAGTGCTGACCGCCTCAGGATTTATTGCGGGCGAGGCATTAATGGGGATCGTGATAGCGGTTTTCAAATACAAGCAGTGGCCGCTGCACCCTATCTTCCAGCATCCAAATGTTCTCTCAGGGTTTATCGTGCTGGTGATTCTTGCTGTGGTTATGATTCGCGTGCCGCTAGCTAACGCAGGCAGACCGGATGAACCGGCGCCCCCGACGGCGATTATGTAGAGCAGATTAGGGGCTGCTGGGGGTTAGATAAGAGGTTGCATTCGGCGTGTGCCGTCCCCTTGAGGACTCGGTCTTCAAACCGCGACGCACCCATGGCTGAACTTTGGATTATCTACCTTGTTTCGTGGGTTTGAAGGGGCATGGCTTTAGCCATGCCGTCACGGAGGCGTAAAGTGTGGGCTTCAGCCCCTGAGGGAATTCGCACTTCATTCCAACCCCGAGGTCCCTCAGTGGCTAAAGCCATGCTCATAGTAGCAGCTTACGGCGCGGCTGAAGCCGCGCCCCTTCAAAGCGCGACATGCGCGTGAATAAGCCAACTGAAGCGCTGCGCTATCATCTTTCGTGCCCAAGACGTTTGCACGTTGGCTTCGAGTCTGGATCATTGATCTCTCAGAAATCTCACTTTGCCGGACACATAAGATGACGACTCAATACTGAGCAATGATCATCGCCTCCAACCTCTCCGCCATCCACGATCGCATTGCGCGCGCAGCTCAGCGCACCGGACGGAACGCGAATGACATCGCGTTGATGGCCGTCTCAAAAACCCAGCCCGCAGCCAAGATTATCGAAGCCTACGAAGCTGGGCAGCGATTATTCGGCGAGAACCGTGTACAGGAATTCTCTGAAAAGGTGGGCGCTCTTACGGGCTTGCGCGATGCCGAGTTCCACATGATCGGCCATCTGCAATCCAACAAAGCGCCGAAGGCCGTGGAGGTTTTCCACGCAATCGATTCCCTCGACTCCGCAAAGGTGGCAGAACGGCTGAACGCTGCCGCTGAGAAGTTTGGCAAAACGCTCGACGTGCTGATCGAGATCAACGTTGGCGGCGAAGAGGCCAAAAGCGGCATCGCACCCGATTCTCCTGAACTCGAACGTATTCTCGCTGGCGCCCCTGCCTGGACGCACCTGCGCGTTCGCGGACTGATGACCGTGCCGCCGTTCACTGAAGATCGCGAAGGAGCGCGGCCCTACTTTCGGCAGCTCCGCGAATTGCGAGAGCGTATCGCCGCACGCAATCTGCCAGCGCTTACACTCGATGTGCTCTCGATGGGCATGTCGCACGACTTCGAAGTCGCCATCGAAGAAGGCTCGACTTGCGTGCGCATCGGCACCGCAATCTTTGGGACACGTTCCAAGCCATGATTCCCGTGCGCGACACGCCTTCAGGCGCGATATTCCAGGTGAAGGTGCATCCCCGCGCCAAGAAGAACGCCATTACCGGCGAGATCGGCGACGCACTGAAGCTGGCCTTGACAGCGCCTCCAGTGGAAGGCCGCGCCAATCACGCTTGCATTGAATTTCTGGCGGAAGTTTTGAATGTGCCGCGTTCGTCGGTTACGATAGCCGCCGGGGAAAGCAGCCGAAATAAAATCATTCTCGTGCGCGGATTGTCCGCCGCGCAAGTGGAGGAGAGGCTGTCGCAAAAGTAGCTACAACCTATTTCATAAATCGGTTTGTATCAGGGCATGGCTTCAGCCATGCTGAAAAGGCCTCCTTCCCGATTGGGCTTTAGCCCTTGTCTCCAGCGGCTAAAGAGGCTGCTGAAAAAGTCGTCGCGACGAAAAGAAACCGCAGATTCCTCGGGGCTGAAGCCCCTCGGAATGACAAAAATAAAAGAATTTACAACGGCGCACCTGAAGGTGCGCCCCTTCAAAGCGAGCGCAATCGAGTTTTTCAGCAGCCTGTAAAGCCGCGACCTTTGGGCCGCATCTGGCGGCACGACAAAAAGTCGTGCCCTGATACAAACCTAGCCTGCGGCGTTATGAGAAGAGGCTCTAGGTTGTCAGTGTTCAGTTGTCGGTGAACCGTGGTCAACTGTTAGCTGTCGGCACGCCTGTTTCAAAACTGACGACTGACGACCGGCAACTGACAACTTTCGCACAAGGAGAACATTTTGAGCTTTGCGCAGCGGTGGCGCGACATTCGCGTGGGCTTCGAGCGTCCCTTCTGGGTCGCCAATATCAGTGAGTTGTTCGAGCGGCTGTCCTACTATGCGGCGTTCGCTTCGCTGGCGCGATATCTCCACGAAGTCTTGAAATTCCCCACCGAGCAGGCGGGCACCCTCACCGGATTCTTCGGCGGGCTGGTGTGGTTTCTGGCTGTCTTCGGGGGAACAGTCGCCGACCGGATAGGCTTCCGCCGTGCGCTCTCGGTGGCCTACCTGATCTTGAGCTGCTCCTATTTCCTGCTGGGATCGTTAGGCGCGCCTTGGTTGGCGCCCATTCGTGACAACGTGCCACTGGTAGTACTGGCGACATTCGTTCTGGCTCTGCCGGCGCTGGGAATCGCGCTGGTGAAACCCAGTGTCGTCGGCACCACCGCGCGCGCCTCGAAGGAAAACGTCCGCTCCATCGGATACTCCATCTACTACACGCTGGTAAACATCGGCGGCGCAGCCGGCCCTTATGTGGCTTCGTATGTCCATCAGCGTATGCGTGTGGAGAACGTCTTTCGCGTGGCTGCGCTGAGCGTGTTCCTGATGTTCCTGGGCGTGTTGCTGTTCTTCCGGGAGCCGCGGCGGACCGAGGAAATTCAGACCACCACGCTCTCGCAGGCCGCTGGAAACTTCTGGACCGTCATTACCAATCCACGCTTCATGTTGTTCCTGTTGATCTTCACGGGCTACTGGATTGTTTATTGGCAGGAGTTCATCACGCTGCCGCTTTATGTTCACGACTACATCAATCCCCACACCGATACCGAACTCCTGCTCGTGACCGGCCCGCTGGTGGTGATTGCTCTCACGCTGGCGATCAACATTTTCACCCAGAGGTTTCGAGCCTTCAGCGCCATCATCATCGGCACACTGGTTACCGCCTTGGCATGGACCATCCTGATCGTCAGGCCAACCGTAACCGGGGTGGTCCTTACCTTGGTCGCGGTCGCGCTCGGCGAAATTACCCAATCGCCCCGCTACTACGAATACATTTCCCGGCTCGCGCCCTCCGGCCAGCAAGGAACATACATGGGATTCGCTTTTTTGCCGTTGGGCATCGGCTCACTCATCGGCGGAAAGTTTGGCGGATTTCTCATCCACTACTTCGGCGAAGTGAAACATCAGCCGGGAATGATGTGGTGGGTGATCACGGGAGTCGGCGCCTTGACCGCAATTCTGTTGTGGATTTATGACAAGTTCCTGCTGCCAAAACCGGCGGGCGAGACCACACAGGTATCGACTGGCTGATCGTCATGAAAAAGACTCCCACCTATATAGCCAAACACATCCGCACCGTAATCAAGAACGGCGGCTCTGCGCCTCATACGGAGGAAGTTCAACGCTTCTTCAAGCATGAGGTCCAGTCGCGCGGTTGGTATACTGGAGAACTTCGTAAGGTCGCAATGCGATTTCGCCGGACGATCATCGCGGAGAACGGCCTGCCTTTCCTCTTGCAAGTTGCTGATCAGCTCTTTCGCGGCGAGGTTTTGGAAGAAAAAATCTTCGCTGTCGTGATGCTTCAAGGGACCGTGGAGCACTTCGGTAAGGCGGAATTTAAGTTGTTTGAAAGCTGGCTGAATCGAGTTACCGCCTGGGCCGATCACGATGCCCTGGTGCATTACCTCATCGGTCCAATGATCGCCGCGAACGATGCATTCTTGTCGCGACCGCCTCGCTGGGCCAAGTCGCGCAAGCGGTGGCATCAGCGTGCCGCGGCCGTTAGCCTCATTCACAGCACGCGGCAGCACAAGAATTTCGGCGACATCCAGCGCATTACCGAGATGCTGCTGACGAGCGACGACGACATGGTCCAGAAAGGTTTGGGCTGGTTGCTGCGCGAGGCGGCCAAGGCGAACCCAAAACAGACCGTCGAATATCTGATGACGGTCCGCGATCGGACGCCGAGGCTGGTGTTGCGAACAGCCTGCGAAACCCTGCCAGCCGCCACACGGGCGCGAGTATTAGCTAGGCACCAAGCGAAAGCAGCAGCGGTGGGAAGAACTTGAAGTTTCACCACAGAGACACCGAGAGACAGAGAAAACAAGAATTAGTAACTGCGTCAGTACTGCCGCACGACCGTGGCTTGCTTGGAGCTGCCGAAAGATAGGGGAAAGCAGATCCCTTGTGGGCTGGAAGCCCACTCGTGATGACAAGAAAAAAGAGTATGCGTGCGGACCTGAGGGCTCGCACTACACAAGCCGTGTTTAGCATTTTTGTCGAAGCCTGTTCAGCCGTGGTAGATCCGCGTTCATCCGCGAAATCCGCGGTTGCTTTTGATTCTCTCTGCCTCGGTGGTGAAACCTGCCCGTACCCGTGCTCTCGTTTACAATAGAACACGCATGAATCTCTCAGAAATTCAGGCTGCTCTGCGCGACAGCCACAACGATTGCTGGCTCTTTTACGATCACCATCACCGCGATGCGATTGCGTATAGCGTGTTGGGCCTGTCGCCAAAAATGATGGTTACCCGCCGCTGGTTCTACGTGGTTCCTGCCAATGGCGAGCCGGCGAAGCTGGTGCACCGCATCGAAAGCCATCATCTCGACTCCCTTCCGGGAAAGAAGCTGGAATACTCGGCATGGCAGGAGCTGTGGCAGAACCTCGAGTCGATGCTGAAGCCCTACAGCAAGGTGGTAATGCAGTATTCGCCGAACAATCAGATTCCCTACATCTCGCTGGTCGATGGTGGCATGCTGGAATTGGTACGCGGCTTCGGCAAAGAGATTGTCAGCTCGGCGAATTTGGTGGCCCGCTTTGAAGCCACCTTGACCGACGCGCAGATCGCTACGCACTTCCAAGCTCGCGATGCGGTGGACAAAATCACGGCCGCCTTCTTCCCGGAGATGGCGCGACGCGTGCGTAACGGCGGCACTCACGAGTTCGAAATGCAGCAATGGGTGATGGAAGCCTTCAAGCGTGAGAACCTAACGACGGACGATCCGCCCATCGTTGGCGTCAATGCACATAGCGGTGACCCACATTATGAGCCTACGGCAACAACCTCCGCCGCGATTCGCGAGGGCGACTTTGTGCTGCTCGACCTCTGGGCAAAGACGAACGATCCCGATGGCGTCTACTACGACATTACTTGGACCGGCGTGATCGGCAGTCCGAGCGACAAGCAGCGCGAGGTGTTCGAGATTGTGCGCGACGCCCGCAACGTAGGCATCAACAAGGTCAAAGAAGCATTTGAGACCAAAAAGAAAATTCAGGGCTGGGAAGTGGACGAAGCAGTCCGCGGCTATATCGCCGGCAAGGGTTACGGAAAATACTTTATCCATCGCACCGGACATTCGATCGGGCGCGACATTCACGCCAACGGCGCGAACCTGGATAACCTGGAGACCAAGGACGATCGCGAGATCCTGCCCAACACATGCTTCTCGGTCGAGCCCGGCATCTACCTGCCGGAATTCGGGGTGCGCAGCGAAATCGATATGATGATCCGCAACGGAAAGGCCGAAGTTACCGGCCGAATCCAAAACGAGTTGGTGCAAGTCTGATGGCGAATCCGCAAAATACAGCTACTGTGGTGCGGCGTCCTACCAAAGCTGCTGGCACGAGCGAGAATTCGATGGCGATGATTGCCCCGATCGCGGGTTGGCTCTTCCCCGGACTGGGACACTTCATCCAGCGCCGCTGGATTCGCGGTTTGCTGCTGATGGCAGCGGTGTTGGTGATGTTCTTTGCCGGACTCGGCATGCAGGGCAAGGTGTACTCGCTTAACACGGGTGACCTGCTCGACATTCTGGGATTTGTCGGCGATTTGGGCGCAGGGGCTCTCTACTTCATCGCCCGGAGCATGGACTGGGGAATCGGCAATATTCATCGTGCTGTGGCTGACTTCGGCACTAAGTACATTGTCGTGGCAGGATTGCTGAACGTGATTGCCGCGGTTGACGCTCACCACATAGCGATCGGCAAGAAACCATGACCTTCGAACTCTCTCACTTCAATGCCGCCCTACTGTTCGCGCTCTGTGCCTCAACTGTTTTCGGTATCACGCAACGCAGTAATCCGCGCGACATGTTTCGCTATGGAGCGTACTGCTTCGCTCTGTTCATCGGCGGAGTGATCGTTGCAGCCTGGGCGATGTGGCTGATCAAACACTAAAAATCAGGGGTTAGGGATCAGGGGCTAGGGGTCAGAAGGACACTCGAGTTCTACGCTTTTGGATTCTTCCCCGCCGATTGCTCGCTAAGGTCCTGCGGTCGCAAAGGAGACGATAATGCAGGTGAAGAGTTATCAAGACCTGATCGCCTGGCAGAAGGCTATCTCGCTGGTCATTGAGATATACGCCATCACCGCAGATTTCCCCGGACACGAAATCTATGGACTTACCAGCCAATTACGACGGGCCGGAGTATCTATCCCCAGCAACATCGCCGAGGGTCATGGCCGCGCTACGAAGGGAGAATATATCCAGTTTCTGGGTCACGCGCGCGGCTCGCTGTGCGAAGTGCAGACCCAGATCTTCATCGCACACAAGCTGGGGTATGTTCCTCAAGAGCGGAAAGAGAACATCATTGCCATGACCGATGAGCTGGGACGAATACTCAACGGGCTGATGGCTTCTATCCAAGGCAAGAAGTTGAAGCCGTTGGCATAACTGATCCCTAACCCCTGACCCCTAGAGCCCCTGCCTTCCTACCCTTCCCACACAAACGCGTCGAACACTCGCAGCTCGATGAAGCCCAACTTCCTGTACAGATCTACGGCCCGGTGGTTGGCTTCGGTCACGGTCAGCGAGAGCAGACTGAAATTGCGGTTGCGCAATGAGCTACATGTACTGACAATAAGACCTTCTCCAATACCCTGCCCTCGATATTCCGGCGTCAGACACACTTGCGTGACGTGCCCCACGTCGTCTTTCACCCGTGAGCACAGAATAAGACCAATCACCGCATTCGATGGCCGATGAATGGCCACGAACGAAGACTCCGTGTCGAAGACGCCACAGCCGGGAAATCGCACAATGTTGTTCAGGAAACGGTTGGAACCGGCGTTGGTGCGGTACTGATCATTAATCTCGGAGTCGATGTGGGCACGATAGGCCGCTGTGATCACACCGGCTGCCGGCTGATAGTCTTGCTCAGCCCAGCGACGGACCAGAATATCCTCCGGCACGCAAACAGCCGGAAGATGCGGAGCGGCTGCGCCTCGCAAATGCAAGGCGAGAAAGAGCCTGCGGTGGCGCTGAAACCCTGAAGAAATAAAGTTGGCAGCCAAATCTCCGGTTTGATGCGTCAGCAACTGGGCCTCCACACGCAGAATGCCCGGCGACTGCTGCAAAGTTTCGATTACATGCTCCACCATTTGAAGCTCGATGGCGCGGGTATCCGGCCGACGCGGCGATACAAACAGATCACCCACCACACCCTTGGTGCCTTCATACACGAAGAATGAATACCCTACGATGCTTCCCCGTTCGACCGCGGCGTAGCCCGGCAGAATCTTGGCATCCACGTAACGCAAGATCATGTCCGACGAACCGCGATAGTCCCAGCAAAGCATGTTGCCCCAGACTTCGACCTCTTCGTCGAGCAGGGGACGCAAGTCGGCAGATGCGAAGTGCCTGAGGTCGAGGATCTCCACGTTAGTCAGTTGATGCGACCGGCGAAATACGGTAGCAGCCATAGGCGCGTCGTCCGGAGGCGCTGAGTCAGTCTAGTGCCGTGTTGGTGTCTGAAGCAA
Source organism: uncultured Acidobacteriaceae bacterium (assembly GCA_963794545.1). GTDB lineage: Bacteria > Acidobacteriota > Terriglobia > Terriglobales > Acidobacteriaceae > Bog-257. The sequence goes on along the minus strand of CAWCEH010000001.1, from coordinate 1,265,840 downwards.
ACCTTAAACGGCCGAACAGGGTTGCCTGCATGGTTCGCAAATTAAAAAATATTGCGCGTGGCTGTGATGGTTTCTATAGCAACTAATACTTGCGAGTTCGGTTCGAATTAATAGCAAAGATTTAAAAGTTTAGATTGGCGAAGTCCAAAGGGATTTTCGCTGCTGCATTCACGCGACTGGCCGGGCGCTGGATCGAGCACGAAAGGGAAATATGAGAGTCCTCGGTTGGAGTCGGTTGTTGTTGTTAGTTCTTCTGGTTCTTGGCCTGTCTTTATCGTCATTTGCAGGCGTATTTATCTCGGTGGCAATCGCTCCACCTCCGTTGCCAGTTTATGAACAGCCTTGGTGCCCGGGTCCCGGTTACATCTGGACTCCAGGTTATTGGGCCTATGGTCCCGATGGCTATTTTTGGGTGCCTGGCACGTGGGTGCTGGCTCCCGAGGTCGGTTTTCTGTGGACGCCCGGCTACTGGGGATGGGGAGGAAACGCCTACTTCTGGCATGCCGGATACTGGGGCCCGCAGGTCGGCTTTTATGGTGGCATCGACTACGGTTACGGCTACTACGGTAACGGCTATGAAGGCGGATACTGGCACGGTCGAGATTTTTATTACAACCGCGCCGTCAATCGCGTGAACGTGACTGAGATCCACAACGTTTACAACAGGACAGTAGTGAACAACGTCACTGTAAATCGCGTCAGCTATAACGGTGGCCATGGCGGAATCGAAGCCCATCCCAATGCTGCGCAGGAAGCGGCCTTGCGAGAGCGGCACTTTGCTCCAACGTCGGCGCAAACTGAGCATGAGCAGATGGCACGCACGGATCGCTCCCAATGGGCATCGGTCAATCATGGACGTCCTGAGGTAGCGGCAACCCCTAAACCGACGGCCTTTCACGGAGCGGGCGTGGTAACAGCGAAGAATGCGCCCGTGACGAACAATCCTGCGGTGCGAGCTCCGCAATCGAATAACGAGAACCGCGCGAACAATTCGCGGCCTAACAACGGTAACGTGCCTCGGCCGCCAGAGCGTGCGAACGCCGGCCATCCCAGCAACACGGAAGCTGAGCGCTCGACCACCGCGAACAATGTTCCGCACCCCAACAATGCCGTTCCTCATCCGCCAACACGGGAGAATGGGGCTCGGCCGAACACAGCAGCCGCTCCTCACACTAACAATCCTACGGTTGCGCACAACTCGGGTCATGCGTCTCCCGCGGAACCGGCCAGGGAAGCGCCTCATCCGCCGGCTCACGTGAACCAGGCCGAGCCGGCTTCGCACGCCAGCGCAGCGAATGTTCCGCGTCCGCCGGCACGGGAGAGCGCACCGCATCCGAATAACGCTACCGCTCCGCGGCCGGAGAATCCCACTGTCGCGCACAACATGGGGCATTCGTCTCCGCAGGAAACGAACAGGGCAACGCCTCGCCCGCCGGAGCGCTCGAACCAACCGGCTCCGCACGTGAGCCAGCCTCCGGCGCAACATGCGAGCCAACCGCCAGCCCAACATGCGGCGTCGCCTCATCAGAGCGCCCCTCATCCGCCCAGTGAGAACCACCAGTCACACGGCGGTCAGGAACCTCATGGGAAAGAATAGGGGCGATTGAGTCGCGGGCAGCCGCTTTGTATAATGCCGAGCTTCGGCCGCTGAATTGACGAACGCAGCGGCCGAAGCTTTTTTGCTGGATGCGGGGACAGCCATGGGATGTCCGGTGTCGTTATGGCTTCGGCTGGGTGGACGCCTTTCCCGACACGACATAAAAATCCAGGTGCTGCGGCGCGAAGCCGCCCAGGCGCGTGACGCCACGTCCGGGCAAACGATACTCCAATTCTTTCTGGGCGCCACTGGCGGCCACAACCAGATGATCGAACGGGGGAATTTCATTTTGTTCGTAGCTTGCGATGGCCCGGTTGCCGTAGAACCCCAAGCCGTATCTCACCCCGGGAGGCACGTCATAGACGGCAATGATCGGAATTTGTCCGAGAACGGTTTGGTGAATCCCCTGTTCCACGGGCCGCGCCGATTGCAATAAATTGACGATCGGGGCCGTACCGCGCAACACCAGCGAAAATGCGATGACAACCGGAACCAACGTAATGAATCGCAACACGCGGTAGCCCTGGATGCGCAGACTCAGCCACAGTGAAAGAATCGCGGTAACCGCGAGCGCCACCGCGACGATGATTACATTTCGCGGAAGGGCCAGCTTCAACAGTTTGAACGGCACGACAAGCGCTGCCACCAGCATGGTCGCAGAAAGCAACGCATGCAGAAGCCCCATCCACTCGCTCGGCTTCGCTCCCTCCTGTTCGCGACGCCAGATAAAGTTGGCCAGCAGAATCGTGCCGGCCGGAATTGCTGGGAGAATGTATCCCGGCAGCTTTGATTGCGACAGCGAAAAAAATGCTATTGGGACCAGCAACCACACTGTGAGATAGGTGCGCAGATCTTCCACTCCGGGCGGCTGTTGCACCGAGAAATGCCAATCGCGAATCGCATCGACGACCGCCGCCACAACAAAGACGGTCCAAGGCACCAATGCCAGCAGCGCCACCGGCAAGTAAAACCAGAAAGGCTGGCTATGATGATAGAGGTTGGTGCTGAAGCGTTCCACGTTGTGCTGTAGAAAAAAAGTGCGGAAGAATCCGGGATTGGCACGCTGCACTGCTATGAACCACGGCAAGGTCACGGCCAGATACAGCAGAATGCCGGCCGGCAATAGGGTGCGCAGAATCAGCCGCCCGTCACGTCGCAGCGCTGCGAAGACTACGATAATCAAACCGGCGAGTAGGATGGCAACCGGGCCCTTCGCAAGAGTTCCGAGTCCGGCAAATAGGTAGAAGCCCAGTAGCCAGCCTCGATTCTGGTTGGAATACCAGCCATACCAGCACAGCATTGCCGCGGTGAACATCGCCGTCAGAGGCATATCGGTAGATGCACTCCGCCCGAATCCAATTAACAGCGCCGAAGCCGCGGTAATCAACGCGGCATCCAGCTGCATCCCTCGTCGGAAGTGCCGCGCCCAGACATAGACGAAAAAAATCATCAGCGAGCAAAGGACTGCCGATGGTATTCGCGCTGCCCAATCGCTGACACCGCCCGTCGCCTTGTACGCCAGCATGGCGCTCCAGTAGTAAAGGGGCGGCTTTTCCAGCCATGGCTGAGCGTACAGGGCCGGGGTGACCCAGTCGCCACGTTGCAGCATTTCCCGCGCAATTTGCGCATAGCGGGGCTCGTCGGCACCTACCAGGCCGACGATTTGCAGGCCGGCAAAAAACAGGAATCCACAAAAGGCGATGAGAGCGAGAACGTCGGTGGACCGGCGGGTGCGATCTTCCAGGCTGGGAGGCGTCGGTCTCAAGATTGATGTTCCGTCAGAGGAAACCTTACCTCAGGCGCGAGAGAACGAGCCGATATCGGCGCTGTTTATGTACGCCTGAACCAGCCTCGGGAAAAGTTCGAAAAGCAGATCCCTCGCGGGCTGAAGCCCACTCGTGATGACAAAAACAAAGAGCTTATCGGCGCACCTAAAGGTGCGCCCCTTCAAAACGCTTCCTTAAAACTGACTTTTCCCGCAGCCTGTGAAGGCGTGCTCCACCCTAATGCCCGAGGCCCTCTACCCAAGGATCATTGCACATGAGCGTGGTAACCGCGAATGCGAAATTGCGCCAGCAGACGTTCGGTGGCCACCGATAAGGGGCCGGGCATGGCGCATCCGCTGGCGCACTCGTGACCACCGCCGCCAAATTGCTCGGCCACCGCTGCCACATTGACCGCTCCCTTACTACGCAGGCTTACGCGGAAACCCCCTTCGAGCTGTTCCCGGAAGAACAATGCCACTTCGATGCCTTCAATCGCCAGGGCGTAATTCACAAGTCCTTCGCAGTCTTCGTCGTGGGCCTGGCAGCGGTCCATCGCCGCCCGGTCCACGTGCATCCACGCCAGGCTACCGTCCCGGCGAAGGTTGGACAGGGCCGCGCCGAGCAAATGCATCTTGGACAGCTGGGTGGAAAAGTAAACGTTGTGGGCGATGTGGACGGGGTCAGCGCCGCAGTGCACTAAGTCTTTCGCCAAGGCGAAGGTCCGCTCATTGGTTCCACCGAAGCAGAAAGCACCCGTGTCGGTCAGTACCGCGGTGTAAAGACAAGTGGCCACCTTGGGTGAGATCTGGACCCCTGCTTGGCGCGCCAGCCGGAAGATCATTTCCGCGGTTGCGCACGCGCTGGGATCGATCCAGTTCAGGTCAGCGAACGGGCGGCCGGTCGAGTGGTGATCGATGTTGATGAGGTAGTGTTGCTCTAGGCCAGTCAAGCGCGTACGCTGCACGCTATCGCATTCCAGGATGATGACCGCCTCGGGTTGGAGAGCGTTCTCGGTGGTTCGCAGCACCGAATCGCTGAAGGGCAGCGGCCGGTAGACGCCCGGAACGCCATCGCTGAGGACGACGTTCGCCTGTTTGCCCATGCTGCGCAGAATCTGGCAGCAGGCCAGCGCCGAGCCGACGGCATCGCCATCCGGCCGGGCATGCGAGGTTAGAATAAACTTCTGTCTTCTCCCAATCTGATTCAGAACTTCGTCCAACATGGCTTATTTACCACAGAGACACAGAGGCACGGAGGAAATCGGTTTCTTCGGCGGCGGCATGACTTCAGGTGTCTCGCAGTGACTTGCTCATCCCTTATGCTTTTCTTCTCTGTGTCTCTCTGTCTCTGTGGTTCCTTGGCGCCTTCTTTTCTGAATGCGATGTAACAGCTCTTCGATCCGGCCGCCGTACTGGTCCGACTGGTCGAGCACGAACTTGATTTCCGGAGCCTGGCGGATACCAAGACGTCTCACTAGTTCATGCCGAATGTAACCGCCCGCCGCGCTCAAGCCTTTCAGACTCAGCTCTGTTTCCTGCTCGTCGCCGGCGACCGAAACCAGCACTCGCGCCGTCTTGCCATCGGGCCCCAGAAGAACCTCGCTGACGCTGACCAATCCGATGCGAGGATCGCCCAGTTCCCCTTCCACCAGTGGGACGATCTCTTCCCGCAGAGCTTCCGCCATGCGGCCGCGATGATATTTCAGTCCCCGGTTCTCCATAGCCTTCTACTCTGCCAACCGAAATAGGGGAACGTTAGAGGATACGCCCACCTGTCAAGCCGGCGTGATAACGATCACGGTTCCTCGGTTGCGCGTTCGCCAAATTCCACTTCACTCAAGAAATCGAGAAACGAATCAATGACTTCGCCGCCGCTGTTATTGGCCGTGCGGACCGCATGCCGTTCCACATTGCGCATTAGCCCCTCCAGATAATCACGCGAATGCGAAATGCCAACCACGCCCAGGGTGGCGCGCTGCCACGCCTCGCTCGGATCGATCTCGGCTACGGAGACGTTGAAGTGGGCCCGCAGGCCGTCCTTCACGCTGCGCACCACTTGCCGCTTGTCTTTGAGCGAGTGCGCGCCTTCAATGCGAATCTCGAGCGTGAGATAAGCAATCATTCCCCGTCCTATTGCACATCGTCCCGGACACTGATGCCTTTCGCAAGGAAGCAATGTCCGGGACGAGGCTCTGTCTTGTTTCCAAGGAAACTCTGATTAAGTCAGTCGGAAATCCCTCAGGGGCTAAAGCCCGGCCTAATATCAGGCACCTGCGGACGGCCTGAAGGCCGTCCCCTTCAAAGAACCAGACCTAATCAGAGTCTCCCTAAACGAAGGCTTCGGCGGCTACCCTCTCGGTGACGAACACTTCGATGACATCTCCGACCTTGATGTCACCATAGTTGGCGATTGAAATACCGCATTCCATGCCGTTGCGGACTTCGTTGACATCTTCCTTGAAGCGCCGCACCGATCCAATCTTGCCCTTAAACACGACCACGTTGTCGCGCAGCAGGCGCGCTTCCGCATCGCGCTTGATGACGCCATCCGTGACGTAACATCCGGCAATCGTGCCGACTTTGGGTACGCGGAAGGTGTCGCGGACATCCGCACGGCCCAGATAGGTTTCCTTGATGATCGGTTCGAGCAAACCGGTCATGGCGCGCTTAATCTCGTCCGCCAACTCGTAGATGATGGAGTGCAACCGGATGTCGACCTTCTCCTGCTCGGCCAGTTCCTGCGCTTTGCGCTCGGGCCGCACGTTGAAGCCGATGATGACGGCATTCGACGCCGAGGCGAGCAGCACATCGGTTTCTGTAATAGCGCCCACGCCGCTGAGCAGGATCTTGATCTTGACCCGGTCGTTCGACAGCTTTGTCAGTACGTCGCTGAGTACCTCGACCGAGCCCTGGACATCGCCTTTGAGGATGATGTCCAACTCTTTCTGTCCTGCGGACTTCAGTTGTTCCGCCAGGCCTTCGAGCGAGACGCGTGAACTCTTGGCAAGCTGAGCTTCACGAGCCTTGCCTTCGCGATATTCGGAGATGCCGCGCGCTTTCTCCCGGTCAGCCACGGCCACCAGTTGGTCGCCTGCCTGTGGCAAGCTTTCCAGTCCGAGAATCTCCACCGGAGTTGCGGGAGTGGCGGCATCCAGGGCGACGCCGCGATCGTTGAACATGGCGCGAACTCTTCCGAAGACGTTGCCCACCACGAAGTTATCACCCGTCTTCAGAGTACCGTTCTGAACCAGCACGGTCGCCACCGGACCCCGGCCACGGTCGAGCTTGGCTTCGAGTACCGTGCCCTGCGCCAGTCGGTCAGGTACTGCCTTCAGGTCCTGAAGGTCGGCAACCAGACAGATCATTTCCATCAGGAGGTTGAGATTGGTCTTCTGCTTCGCCGAGACGTCCACGAAGACGGTGCTGCCGCCCCAGTCTTCCGGCATCAGGCCGCGATCGGCGAGCTGCTTCTTCACCCGCTCCGGCAGAGCGTCAGGTTTGTCGATCTTGTTCACCGCGACAATTATCGGGACGTTCGCGGCTTTGGCGTGGTCGATGGCTTCCAACGTCTGCGGCATGACACCGTCATCGGCGGCCACGACCAGCACCACGATGTCAGTTACCTTCGATCCGCGAGCACGCATGCGGGTGAAGGCTTCGTGACCAGGCGTGTCGAGGAAGACAATCTCGCGGCCAAAGGCCGGCGAGTTGGGATCGGTGATCGCCACCTTGTACGCGCCAATGTGCTGCGTGATTCCACCCGCTTCGCCGCCCGCAACGTTGGTTGAACGGATAGCGTCGAGCAAACTGGTCTTGCCATGGTCCACGTGGCCCATGATGGTCACCACTGGGGGACGCGCAATGCCCTGGGCTGCTGCACCTTCTTCGCCCGCGCCTTCGGCCGGAACGGTGTCCTTGGCCAACTGCTCCTCGAAGGTGATGACGGCGGTCTCCGCGCCGAAGTGACGAGCCATGTCGGTAGCCAGATCGGAGTCGAGCGTCTGGTTGACCGTGGCGAAAACGCCTCGTGCCAGCAAACGGGCGATAAGGTCCTTGGCTCGGATTCCTAACTTCTCCGCCAGGTCTTTCACGCTGATGCCTTCAGGAATCGTGATGCTCCGCGTGATCGGCAGCGGCTCGCTGGAAAGCGAAAGCCGCGGCGGCGGAACAAAGCCCTTCATTGGGCCTTCCTTTACGCCTCGGGGAACGTAGCGCTGTCCCGGGCGCGCTGGGCGACCGGCGGGACGCTGTCCCGTAGGTGGCGGCGGGGCGGCGCCGGCGCCAGATCCAAATCCCGGACGAGTTCCTGGCGCTCCAGAACGCGTGGGATGCGGACCACGACGTTCTCCCGGACGCACCGGTGTCCGCGTCTGTCCTTGCGGCAGCACTCCCGGGCGGGGACGCTGGAAGATCGGCTTGCCACGCTCCGGCATGCCGCCCCGCGGCGCCAGGTTCGCACCTGGACGCGCCGGGGCGGCGGGCGGAGCAAGATATACCGGGCGCGGTCCGGTCTGAGGAACGATTAAACGGCGTGGCGGATGTGCGGCCGTCCCTGATTGTCCCGGTCGCGTCGGCAGGCCGGGGCGACCGACACCTTGCCCCGGAACAGCCGGACGGCTCGCCGCCGCACGATTTTCCGCGACTGGCGGTTGTGTTTCCAATAGCGCTGCCGGAAACTCGTCCTCGGCGGCGAGAATCTCGGATTCAATCGTTGCAGACGTAGACGGCAAAGCTTCACTTTCTTCGAGTGCCGTTATTTGGTCCTCGATCACTGGCTCGGAAGGTTGCGCTGTCGCAGTCGCGGATGGCAGATGCGCTGGCGGCGTAGCTGGAGGCGCCGCTACCGGCGGCCTCGGTGGTATGACAATGGCGGCCGGTGGACGCGCGACCGATTGCGGTGTAATGAAGCGAGGCGCAGGCTTCGAAGGTTCCGCGGGAATTGCTGGCGTGGTGCTCGCCACCGTCGTAACAGGTTTCGTGCTCGGCGCCACGGGGCGAACGGCGGACGGCGGCGCGACAGTGTGTCGCGGCGCAGCGGGCGTGGCATGGGTCGGAGGCGCAGTTGGACGTGCAACCGCAGAAGGCTGGGCAGCCCGTTGGGTAATCGCCTTCAGCACATCGCCAGGTTTGGAGATGTGCGACAGGTCAAGCTTGGGCTTGAATTCGTCCGCCGATGCGCGCGACGAGGATCGGCTGGCGCCAGGCTCAGCGTGCTCTGCAAAGTACTTCTTGACCCGCTCCGCCTCGTCCACTTCGATGGAACTGGAGTGCGTTTTCTTTTCGGTTACACCGACCTTGATGAGAGCATCGAGGATCATCTTGCTCTTTACCTCGAGCTCCCTCGCCAGGTCATTAATTCGAATCTTCTGCATTCCGCCCTATTTCCTCCGTATTGTCCCGCCCGGTTAAACCTTCATAGCATCCTCACGGTGAAATTCGCTGACCCACAGCAGCCACTGAGGGCCGTGCTCGTTACCTTTGCTCGCCAGGCTTTTCTTCATCAGGAATGTTTTCGTTTTCCCCGGCTGGACGCTCGTGCGTCGTCACTTCGGCTTCATCGGCCGGGGGCGCATCCTCAACCCCTTCGACGACTTCGGCCTCGTAGTATTGGCCAGTCTCGACCAGTTCTTCCACGCTGTCCGGCCCGGCTTCCGGCTCTTCGTCCAAGCCGGTGACATCGCCTGACTGTCCGCCCGAATCAGGTCCCGTGGCGCTATCGTCGCCGCCATCTTCCGCGGCAGCTTCGTCGTCTCCAGTGGCTTCATCGTCAGCAGGAACGTAATCGTCCGTGGAAATCTGGTCAGCGGCGGCAATTTCGCCTTCAGGCAGTGGATCTTCCTCCCCGCCGGCGGCAGCAGCCGCGTCCAGACTGGAAAAATAATTATTGACTGCGATACTGATTTTTTCCACCGTCTTGGGGCCGATACCCGGCACTTCTTCGAGTTGCTCCGGAGTCATGTCAGCCACGGCTTCGACGGTCGTTATCCCGGCGGCAACCAGCTTCTCGATGATTCCTGGCTCAAGATCGGGAACGCTCTCCAGTGGCGTGACCGGCTGGTTCAATACCGTGTTCATGCGATCTTCCACTTCCTGACGCTTTTCTTCTTCGCTCTTGATATCGATCTTCCAGCCCAGCAACTTGGCGGCAAGGCGGACATTCTGTCCCTTCTTGCCGATGGCAAGTGAAAGTTGGCTGTCGTCAACGATTACTTCCAGGTGCTTTTCCTGGCCTTCAAGGACGGTTACGCGGCTAACCTTCGCCGGCTGTAAGGCCTTTTCGGCAAATGTCACCGGGTCCTCGTGGTATTCGATAATGTCAATCTTCTCGCCGCGCAATTCGCGAATGATGGACTGCACCCGCATGCCCTTCATTCCGACACAAGCGCCAACCGGATCGACATCCTTGTCTTTCGACATGACAGCGATCTTCGTGCGCTCGCCAGCTTCGCGGGCAATGGCGCGGATGACCACCGTGTTGTCGTAAATCTCCGGGACTTCGGTCTGGAACAAATGCGATACCAGTTCCGGCACAGCGCGCGACACCACGACCTGCGGGCCCTTGGAAGCTTTCTCGACGCGAACGATCACCACTCGCGCACGTTCACCAGGAGCGAACGATTCCAGTCGCGACTGCTCCTTCTTGGGCATGCGTCCTTCGGCCTTGCCGAGGTCCACAATGACATCCTGGCCCTCCTGGCGCTTAATGGTGGCATTGATCACTTCACCGACACGGCCAATGTACTCGTTGTAAACCGTGTCGCGTTCGGCCTCCCGCACCTTCTGGAAGATGACCTGCTTGGCCAATTGCGCGGCAATGCGGCCCAACACATCGGTGGGCTTATAGGTGCGCAACTCGCCACCTACCTCGGCAGCGGGATCGATGCGCTTGGCATCCTCCAGCGAAATCTGCGCCAGGGGATCTTCGATCTGCTCGGAGCCTTCGACGATGGTCCGGACCGCGAAGGCGCGAATCTGGCCGCTCTCCTTGTCGAGTTCGGCGCGCAGATTCTCCTGGCTTTTGTAATACTTTCGGGTGGCCACAACGATGGCATCCTCCACCGCGTTCACGACGATCTGGGGATCGATGCCTTTTTCGCGGCTCAGAGCGTCGATTACGTTGTACAGTTCACTCGCCATAAAATGTTCGCCACCTTACTCCATTTGGTCTTTACTGCGTTCGAATCAAAACTCGGGAACCAGGTTTGCCTTCTCGACGTTGGCCAACTCGATTTCAACTTCCGTTCCCGGCTCCACTTCCTGGTGCTTCTTCGACTTTTTTCTGCCGGTCAATTCCAAACTCAGCCGACCATCCTGAAACGCCTCAAGCCGCCCTTCAAAATGACGGTTCCCATTCACCGGATCCCGGGTCATCAGCTTCACCAGACTGCCCGTGAAACGCTGGTAGTCGGCCGGCTTTGAAAGCTTGCGATCAAGTCCGGGCGATGACACTTCCAGCAAGTACGACGCGCCCGGTACGGCCTCTTCAACGTCGAAGATGATGCCCACTTCGCGGCTAAAACTGGAACAATCTTCATGCGTAACTCCCGCCGGCTTATCGATGAAAATGCGCAACATGCGCGCTTTACCGCCGCCCAGCAGTTCGAGATCGACCACTTCCAGGCCGCTCGATTGCGCCACCCGCTCTGCGATCTCCCGAACTTTCTCCAAACTGGCTGCCATCGTTTGTTCTTGACCAAAAAACAGCCCATTGCAAATGAGCACAAACCGCCCGTCAGGCTATCGCTGCCGCCTGGACTCGCCGTGCACCAGCGGATTACGGGGTGAAAATAAAAAGTGGGCTCGCGCCCACCGATGTGCTTCGCCGATTATGCACCGGGCTCGCCGTCACGCCGGGAGGGGGTGACAGAACCCTCAAAACACAACAGTACTTCACAGAGTATACGCGGAAAAGTGCGGGAATTCAACGGCTGGTATCTAGGCGCAATCGTTCAATAGCGAGACTTGGCTCAGCGAACAGACGTGGGTCGAACCTAAATGGGCTGGGTTCGCTCCATAGGAGTTTTCCATAACCAGCGTGATTTGGATTCAGCAGGATATTGAACTCTTCTGGAATGACCAGCGATGGCACCTGAGCCGCAAGTCGGTCACCATTTCGCACCCATGCATCTCCTACAGCGCGACAGGAGCCAACACTGTTGAGGTTCTCGAACGGTAACAATGTCGGCGTTTCCGACAACTCCGTAGTTGACCATACGTAATCGTGCGGCAGCTGCTTCTTGTCGAGATTAACCAGGATCTCCAGGCAAGCAAGGGACAAATGTTGTGCCGTGTATAGCATCGGGGTTCCGATAGGATTCCACCGCCCACCGGCGAGCCTTGCGCCCGTGCAGTCTGCCGCACCACGCGCCAAGCGGTGCATCCGATAAATTTTCATTCGTGAAGCTACGAAAAGACGCCGTAATCGATCCTAAGCAGCAGCTCGAGGACACGGCGTTGCTCAGACGCATCACCTGTCGCTACTAGGTCTTGAGGTGATCGGCCATCGAGTATGTCCCGCGACGTATTCATCCAACTGCGCGCCTTGAGTTCGTCGCCAAACACCTCCAAGGCACGGTTCCAAACAGAACCGGCACTAGGATGTTCAAGCTGGGCAGCCAATTCTTCGGCCTCTGTTGATACGCTCACCTTCGCATGGCCGACGGCTGTTTTCACCTCTAAAACCTCTCCTTCTCCTTGACGAGACCTCACCTCACGCGAGGCCTGTCTACTTTGATGCATTTTATTGCCTCCTTGTTTCATACGTCAATGCGACAAGGCCGAATCGCCAACAATTCCTGCTTGTTTTAAGGTGCCACTGGCCCTTTTCTGGGTTGTCTCTGGGCTGTCACGGCCATGCAACATCGTTGTGAATTCCATTCTGAGGACATGTGCTTCACCTACCGGTTTTCGGCAGAACCGCTGGTTCTTTTAGACTCGCCTAGGACTTTGCACATGACAGGCCGGGAGGGGCAACACTCTTTGGATCGCAAGTACTTCGTAGAAGGACACTTAGTTGACAGAATAAAATGGAAGGATTCCGAATTGTGCCGGAAGGTTGTACTTTGCCAAAACTTTGGCAGGTCGCCGCCGAGACTGCTGTTTGCCTTAGCTTCGCCGTAACTCTACAATAAACGATTACCCCTTCCGCGGACCAAAGTCATGATTCATTTTCCGGTGCCCGAGGCGCTTACCTTCGATGACGTGTTGCTGTTGCCTGCCAAGTCCGATGTCGTACCGGCCTTGGCGGAGACGACGACCCGCCTGACCCGCAACATCGAACTCCGTATCCCGCTGATCAGTGCCGCCATGGACACGGTCACGGAATCGCGCATGGCGATTGCGATGGCCCAGCAAGGTGGACTGGGCATCATCCATCGCAACCTAAGTATTGAGCAGCAAACCAGCGAAGTGGACAAGGTGAAGCGCTCGGAGAGCGGCATGATTGTCGATCCCATCACCATGTCGCCCGACGAAAAGATCTGCGACGCGCTGGAAGTGATGCGCCGCTACCGCATCTCGGGCGTGCCGGTCACCAAGAACAAGAAGCTGGTCGGCATCCTCACCAATCGCGATCTCCGCTTCGAAACCCGCACCGATATTCCCATCAGCGAAGTGATGACCAAGGAAAACCTGATCACGGTCCCGGTCGGCACGACCCTAAGCGATGCGGAAGCGATCCTGCATCAACATCGCATCGAGAAGCTGCTGGTGGTGGACGATCATTACAACCTCAAGGGCCTGATCACGGTGAAGGACATTCAGAAGCGGCTGAAATATCCCACCGCTGCCAAGGACGATCATGGCCGGCTGCGGGTGGGCGCGGCGATCGGCGCCACCGGCGACTTCCTCGAACGCGCTCAGGAGTTGGTGCGAGCGAAAGCTGATCTGCTGGCGATCGATAGCGCCCACGGGCATTCGACGCGCGTAATCGAGGCCATCCAGACCCTCAAGTCGGCATTGCCCGAGGTCGATGTGATTGCAGGAAACGTCGGTACATTCGATGGCGCCTGTGAACTGGCGCGCGCTGGAGCCGATGCCATCAAAGTTGGCATCGGCCCGGGGTCAATCTGCACCACTCGCATCGTCACCGGCGCCGGTGTTCCGCAGATCACCGCCATCGCCGAAGCTGCCCGCGCGGTTCGTGACACCGACGTTCCCATCATCGCAGACGGCGGCATCAAGTATTCGGGAGACATCACCAAGGCGATTGCGGCGGGCGCAAACTGCGTGATGATCGGCTCATTGCTCGCGGGAACCGAAGAAAGTCCGGGCGAGACCATTCTTTATCAGGGCCGCTCTTTCAAGGCCTATCGCGGAATGGGGTCGTTGGCCGCAATGGCCCAAGGCTCCAGCGAACGCTACTTCCAGAATACCGATTCGGACTCCTCGGTTCCGGTCCTGTCAGAGGACGGCAGCGACGGCAATCGTCTCGGGAAGCTCGTCCCGGAAGGCATTGAAGGACGCGTGCCTTATCGGGGCACGGTCGGCATGATCGTGTACCAACTTGTGGGCGGCGTGAAAAGTGGAATGGGGTACGCCGGATGTTCCTCCATCGCCGAACTGCAACAGAAGGCGCGCTTTGTGCGCATCAGCGGCGCCGGCCTGCGCGAGAGCCACGTGCACGACGTGATGATCACTCGCGAAGCCCCCAACTACCGCGTTGAGTAACAGCCAACCCAGTCCGGCAACCGTTGTGAGTCAAACCCGGCGGGCCTCGGAGCGCGTCCGTTTGCTGAAGCCCTCATTTCGCAAATTGGCTCACCGATGGTGGCCAGTCCTGGTGTGGCTGGGCGTCATCCGGCTGGAGTCTACCGACTTCGCGTCCGCCGGCAACACCACGACTTTGCTGTACACCGTGATCGCAGCGGTCGCTCCTCAGGTGGACGAGTCCTTCGTGTCACAGCTCGACGAGATTCTGCGCAAGACAGGACATTTCGCCGGATACGGCATCCTCAGCGTCCTGGTTTTTCTGGCGCTCAAGAACACTAACTATGATCGGCTCCGGTCTGTCTTGCCCCGGCCTTGGGGAACATACTGGCGCGATTTCTGGCGCTGGGATTGGGTACTTCTGGGGATGCTGGTCACCGTAGTGACCGCCGCAGCCGACGAGCTCCACCAATCATTCATCCCTTCCCGCACCGGACGATGGCAGGACGTGGTGCTGGATTCCTGCGGGGCAATGGTGCTACAGGTGATCGTCTATTTCCTATCTCGGAGAGCGTTCAAGCAGCGTCGGGAGAGGGTTGCCCATGATACGGAACTAGCCTCTAGCCGATGATTTGTTTCTAGAAGAATTGGATAAAGGGAATTACCGCAGTCTTTCCCACCAACCAAAACCGGGTTGGGTGCTGGGGCATGCCAGCGAAAAGTACCTGTCCCGACATCGTTTATGCCACATGCCGCTTTGGCCGTCCGCCTTTCCTGCCATTGGCGCGGGCGGCCGCCGCTTTTGCTTTCGTCGTGACCGAACCTCCACGCCGGCCCATTTCTGCCATCCAGCGCCTGGTGCCAAATACGCGATGGAGTAGCCCGGGAACGTAGTGGTCTACGTCGAGAAGAGGCCAATGGAGGCCCGTTCCGCGGCCGAGAAGTTCGATCTTCGCCAGCTTGGCAGGGTCAGCCTCTTGAAGCCCCTGTAGCTTCATGCGGGGTATGGATACTCGAATGCCGTCGTCGAGATAGAGACTGATCAGGTCGGGCTTTCTCTCGTATTCGGCATGAAGCACGCGACGGTCACTGACCGCGAACCGGCGGGCCTGCACCAATGCAGCATCCAGTTGGCGGTTTGTCGTCGTCACTTTCGTCCTCGCGTCACTCATGCATCCTCTCCCATAGCTGAACCAATTCGTCGAAGTGCTCCGCCGCGCCATTTAACACGCGCCGAACCGAACTGCGCTTGGCATTTCCAGGCCGTATAGCGTCAGGACGGTCGGCCACCACCGCTCGGTTAGCCTGGAGGTTCATGATTACTTCCACCTCCTCGACAAACCCATGTACGTGACGCGGCACATGGTCCTGAGGGTAGGCAACGAACAACACTCCGGACAAACGGACCGAGGCCACAAGTGCATCCTAACCCAAGCAGCTTGGATAATCAATATCGTTCGCAAGAGGCCCCCGAATAGGTCACTTGCGCCGCAAAAAGCCCCGCCTTGGCTTTCGCTAGGCGGGGCTAGTTCGTGACTTACCTATGCCGGCGATTCGGCTGGAGAGACGGGATAGGGTTGAAGAGCGGAGCTTTCGTCCACACGGTGATGCGGTTATGGGATCGGGACGCATGGACCGCAACGTCTCCCACCCAATCAACAGAGGGTTGGGTGGGGCGCCTGGCCATTCAGCCGAACATTCAAGAAATCAGCCGCTCTGTCGTGTCAAGAACGTCTTGAAGATGTTGCTCACTTTGTTTCCCATTGAGAGCTTGTCGGAGGAAGGTCCGTATGTCAGATTCCCGGAGAATGAGGACCAAACCTTGCGCTTGTTGAAACACCCGACGAACGTGGTCGTAAGCGTGGCGTGGAACAGGAGATGTGGCTCGACAGACGACGATGATAAAGCGGCCAATCTGTCCATTCATGTAATACGCGGCTTGGTGAAAGTCGTCCGCCTTCAGTTCCTGATAGTTCTTACATTCCCAGATGACCTGGGTCGCACTGTATTTGTCCCGGACTATCGCCCAGAAACCGCCGTTAGCTCGGTTTGATGCAACCCAGTCCCGGATCACGGTACCGCTTACATCGCGACTGATCGCCTTTACGTTCGACAAAGACCTGAAGAAACATAGCTTTATCACCTCTCCAACTAGATCCTCAAATATGCGCGCAGACTGCTTATCCATTGGTAAGGTTTCAAGTTCTGCCATTAGCTCGTTCAGCCGTGCTCGATAAGACGCGATGGAGAAGGACTCCGGAACATCCCCGATCAGCCCTGACGTGCGCAGAGTCACGCTTTCACCCAAGGAAGTAATCACCATATTTTGCAGCTGTAGACCATCAACATAGGAAGAGTGCACTACAACCGTGGAATCAGCCGAGATGGATAAATTACCGGGGTTCTCTGCCTCGGAAGATTTAAACCGGATAGTGCCTTTGGGCTGTCTCAGTCCCCAGAACCCAATGTTGTAGAGAAGCTGTATGAACAACTCGGGAGCCGTAAAGCTGTAGATCCACGTTTTGCACGCTTCCTGCACCTCGCGATCCACCAGTAGCTTCTTTACAAAATCTTCGATGCTCGTTACGGTGTATTCAGTCCCCAGACCGTAAAAACGAGTAAGAATCGTGCTCAGCTGCGGGTAATTGTCCGCATATTCATCCGAGAGCTTCTTGAGTCGGTTTTCAGAAAACGATTGGCGCGCTTCGTCGAAATCCTCCTGCTCTATCTGTGCTCTCTGGTGTGCTTGTGCCAGGCTCAGTGCCGTGGACGTGTACAACAAGACGTCTCTTGGACGGTATTGACAATATCTCAGGACAGTATCAAGACTTGTTTCTGGATCGCCGGCAATAAATGCCTTCCACGTGGTCCCGCCCAGCGCATATTTGGTGATCAATCCATCATTAAGGCGGCGTTCCACCAGCTCGCGAAGGAGCTCTCTCGTCCAGTCCAATGACACCAATGACGTTTCCAACCTGGAGAATTCGCTGTCCAATTCGCGGACGCGGTCGAAAACGTTCTCGCGAATGAATACAAGAGGACGCACAGCGTCGGTAGCGGCCCGTATCTCGGTACACGCGTGCATAAGAGCCATTACGAGTACCACCGCTTTGTTCGAGTCATTCCACTCGTCGTCGAGCCGGTCAATTAACACAATTTGCTGCATCCGCGCCTGGCTGGCGCACTCACTGTTGATCTCTTTCGCCAGCTTCTCGGGCCTGTTTCTGAACTTGATCCACTCTTTGTTATTGCTGGTTGCGAGGTAATCGAAGCCCTCCTCAATCAAGCTCAGGAGACGCAGATCGAAATCGAACTGCTCGATGTTATTCCGCTCTCTGGTGAGCTCGCTCCCGTCGGCGGTACGAAAGTTGAAGAGGCCATGCTTTCTCCAGCCCAGAACAGCCTCATCGAGTATGGTTCTTACGAAGCTCGACACTAGCGTGTTGAAGGGCTTCTGGTGCACCCTTTCGTCCCAATCCGAGGTCACGAATACATCGGCCGATGAAAGTAGCTTCGGGAGAAGAAGGATAGCATTTTTCGGATATTTGTCACTGAGATAGTAGGTGATCGCCGTCTTTCCCGTCCCACGGCGGCCTATATAGAAGCTCTTGCCGCCGTCCAGATCACGTGCGGAGCGGATTGCAGGCGTCTCGACAAACAAAGCCGGCTTCGTTCGGATTAAATCGTGTTCTGCGAATGACTGACCGAGCTTGGCGTTAGCGAAAGATTTTCGCGAAAGCGGATTTTGTTTAGGATCAATATGTGTCTTTGCCATCAAAGAGCAGCCTCTACCTCGGATGTGGCATTCAAATCAAATGCACCGATAGCTGGCGAACCGATTGTAGTGTTTTTTGGACTTTACCGCACATTTTCGGATAAGTACACCGTTCTTTCGTGGAGATTAGATCGGAGGTGGATGGCTGTATGCCTTCAGTGGCGCTAACCTGGAGCACCCATCCGATTACATTCTCGCAGCAAAAGCCCCGCCCTAGCTTCCGCTAGAACGGGGCGCACTGTTGTGAATTTCTAACCGCTGCCGGCAATCCGGCTAGACCTGCTTCTACTCTTCTTTCTTCTCTTCGTTGACGGCTTGCTGCGCTTCCATCTGCTTGTTTTCGGCCTCGGCCGACTCCATGGCCTTGCGAGTTTCTTCGGCACGCTTGGCGCGAAGTTCGGCACGCTTCTGGCGCTTCTCGTCCAGCGTCTTCTCGCTGCCGAGCAGTTCGACAAAGGCTATGTCGCCGCCATCTCCCTGCCGGAATCCGCCATGAACGATACGCAGATAACCGCCTTCGCGGTCGCCATAACGGGGCGAGATGGTGTCAAACAGCTTGTCCACGGCATCGCGCGTCATGAGGTACGCCGCCACCTGCCGCCGCGCCGCCACATCGCCGCGCTTGCCCAGCGTGATCATCTTTTCCACATGAGGGCGCATGGCCTTGGCCTTGGTGAGGGTGGTCTCGATACGCTCGTCCACGATTAGCGAGGTCACCAGGTTGCGCAGTAAAGCGCGCCGATGCTCCGTATTCCGTCCTAACTTCCATCCTGCTCTACGATGACGCATTTTCTTGATCCTTCAAAATCAGTAGTCAGTAGCCAGTAGCCAGTTGCCAGTAATTGCGCGGTCAGAAAACTGACAACTGGCCGCTGACTGCCGCTGACTACTGGCAACTTCAATTTAGAAATTCGGATCGTTTCCGTAGCTCGGCAGCGACAGGCTCGACGCTCCTGACGAACTGCCCGGAACCGCATTTCCCTGGTCGTCGATTTTCATGCCCAGACCAAGGCCCATTGAAGACAGAATTTCCTTGATCTCGTTCAGCGACTTGCGCCCGAAATTCTTGGTCTTCAGCATCTCGGCTTCGGACTTCTGCACCAGCTCGCCAATGGTCTGAATGTTGGCGTTCTTCAGGCAGTTGTAGCTGCGCACCGAAAGCTCAAGCTCTTCCACGGAGCGGTTGAGGTTCTCGTTGCGGATCTCCGGCTTGTCGCCCAGTCCGGCAGCCTGCGCCTCGAGTTCCTCCTCGAAGTTGATGAAGATGTTCATGTGGTCCTTCAGCAACTTCGCGGCCAGTCCCAGCGAATCGGCAGGAGTCACCGAGCCGTTCGTCCAAATTTCGATGGCCAGCTTGTCGTAATCGGTAATTTGTCCCAGACGGGCCGCTTCGACCGAGTAGTTACACTTGCGCACCGGCGAGTGCACGGAGTCGATGGGAATGAATCCCAGACCCAGGTCTTCGTCGAAATTTTTGTCCGCCGAAACATAACCCCGGCCGCGCTTCAGCCGCATTTCCATATCGATCTTGCCACCTTCGCTGACGGTGGCGATGTAAACGTCCTTGTCGAGCACCTCGACGTCGGCATCGGCTTCAATCATCCCAGAAGTAACGACGCCCGGCTGCTCGGCCCGCAAATAAATCGCCTTGGGCGCGTCGCCGTTGAGGCGGAAGGGGATCTGTTTCAGATTCAGAATGATGTCGGTCGCATCCTCCACCACTCCCGGGATCGACTGGAACTCGTGCAACACACCTTCAATTTTGACCGCGGTGACCGCGGCGCCCTCAATGGACGACAGCAACACGCGGCGCAGAGCGTTGCCGATGGTTGTACCGAAACCGCGCTCAAACGGCTGCGCCCAGAAGTGACCATACTGATCGGTCAAAGTCTCGGTGTCGGTAGCCAGCCGTTTGGGTTTCTGAAATCCTTTCCAAAGCATTCGTAACTCCTGTCTGTCAGTTCGGCCATGCTGCGCGGTGGCGTTTCATGGAAGCGCACACCGGCTGATCTGGCTCGAAGATTGTAAGAAACGCGGACGCAGATTTCTCCGCGCCGCGGGTGTACTACTTGCTATAAAGTTCCACGATCAACTGCTCGTTGATGGGCAAGTTGATGTCGTTCCGCGTGGGCAGAGAAACGACCCGTCCCTTGTAGGCGTCGCGGTCGACTTCCAGCCATGCCGGCGGGGCCTGATGGCTGGCAAAATCTTTCGCAATCTCCAGCATGCCAAGTTTATTGCTCGACTCGCGCACGGAGATCTCTTCACCCGCACTCACCTGATAGGAAGGAATGTCGACCTTCTTGCCGTTCACCTGCACGTGACCGTGGCGAACCAACTGGCGAGCCTGACGTCGCGCTACGGCAAAGCCGAGGCGGTACACCACGTTGTCGAGGCGGCGCTCCAACTGTTGCAGCAGCACCTCGCCGGTTACGCCGCGGGTGCGGGCGGCACGTTCAAAGTAGTTGCGGAATTGTTTTTCCTGGGTGAAGTAGATGCGCTTCGCCTTCTGCTTCTCGCGAAGTTGCAACCCGTAGCCAACGATTTTGGCCTTGCGATCTTTACCGTGCTGGCCGGGAGCGAAATTACGCTTCTCGACCGGACACTTGTCGGTGAAGCACTTTGCGCCTTTGAGGAACAGTTTCATGCCCTCGCGGCGGCAAAGGCGGCATACTGCGTCTTTGTACCTTGCCAAGTTACGTTCTCCTTGTCGGGCAGAGCCTGTCTGCCTTGTGTCGATCGGTTTACGGGCGCTTGGCGTCCCTTCGTCCCGAACGAAAACCAGTTGTAGGGGCTAGGTTTTAGGGATTAGCAATTAGATGTTGCTGCCAACCATTTCGATCCTAGCCAGCCTTGTTGACATCCCGATGTGCCGCCCCTGAAGGGGCTCACAACTGAAATTGCATTCAATCCAGCGCTACCGAGTCCGTCCGAAAACTTGTGCCGTCCCTGCGGGACTCAGTTCTTTTTTCTACGATACCCAGCACTCCGCCTTCGTGCTGGGCTAAACTGAGCCGCGCCTACGGCGCTGAATTTCCCGACGGCCAATTCCGTCGGCAACGCCAATTCTCGAAACGCGCTGCAACCTTGGGTCTTGTCCTTGCCCTCAGGGGCTAAAGAGCGTGTGTGAGAACTGTGCCGTCCCTACGGGACTCGGTATTATTTCCCACTCTACCCAGCGCTGAAGCGCTGGGCTAAGCTCTTTCGCCCCATTCGGGGCTGAATTTTGCGCAATCGTTCCACCGTGCCGACTCAAAACGAGTTCTCACACACCCTCTAAAGCCCGGTCTAACATCAGGGCACTTGCGGACGGCCTGAAGGCCGTCCCCTTCAAGGAACCAGACTTAATCAGAGTCGAACTTAATCAAAGTTTCCCTAATTGTGATTTCTCGCTGCTAGTTGCTCTTCTAGCCCCTAGCCCCTGATCTCTAGACCCTACGACGCTTCGGCGGACGGCAGCCGTTGTGCGGAACCGGCGTTGAGTCCTTGATCGAACGCACGTCCAAGCCGGATGCAGACAAAGCACGCACCGCCGACTCGCGTCCCGAACCCGGGCCGCTGACACGAACATCCACCACTCGCATGCCATGGTCGCGCGCCTGGTTGGCGGCGTTGGCAGCAGCTTGCTGCGCCGCGAATGGCGTACCTTTACGCGACCCGCGGAATCCGAGCGAACCCGAACTCTTCCACGAAACCGTGTTTCCGTTGGGATCGGTGATGGTGACGATGGTGTTGTTGAAAGAGGCCTGAATGTGCACGAGCCCATTGGGAACGTGCTTGCGCTCCTTCTTCTTGAACTTCTTGCTCTTGCCTTTTTTGTCCGCTCCGGCGGACCCCGCTGGTTTCGCCATGTTCTATGTCTTCCCTGCTGCTTTCTTCTTGTTTGCTACCGTGCCCTTGCGCGGACCTTTACGGGTGCGAGCATTGGTGTGGGTGCGCTGTCCGCGAACCGGCAGGCTGCGGCGGTGACGGTACCCACGATAGGAGCCGATTTCGATGAGCCGCTTGATGTGCATCGAGACGTTTTTGCGGAGATCGCCTTCGACGTTGCCGCCTTCTTCGATGACCTGGCGGATGCGGTTTACCTCATCTTCGTTGAGGTCGCTGACCTTCTTGTTGGTTTCCACATTGGCGGAGCCGAGAATGCTTTTGGCGCGCGAATTCCCGATCCCGAAAATGTAGGTCAAGGCGATGCTGATGTGCTTGTTGCGCGGAAGGTCCACGCCTGCAATACGTGCCATAGTTGCTCCAGTTTCAGTGGCTAGTGAATAGTGGATAGTGGTTAGTCTTCATTGCTTTTCCAGGCACTATTCACTAACCACTGACCACTTCCGTTATCCCTGCCGTTGCTTGTGTTTCGCGTTTTCGCAGATCACGCGAACCACCCCGTGACGGCGAATCACCTTGCATTTGTCGCAAATCTTCTTGACTGATGCCCGTACCTTCATCGCGTCCAGTAATCCCTTCGAAAAGCTACGAACTGTGCCGTCCCTACGGGACTCGGTTCGATCTTGAAGCCCACCCAGGGCTTACGCCCTGGGCTAATATTGTTCCGCCCTTCGGGCTGGATTTTCGATTGGTGTATTCCAATTGCAATACAAAATTCGTTCTCGACAAGTTGTAATCGCTAGCTGCTAACCGGCAACTGGCTACTTGTATCTGTAAACAATGCGGCCGCGGGTCAGGTCGTAGGGCGATAACTCCACCGCCACCCGGTCGCCGGGAAGAATCCGAATAAAGTTCTTGCGCATCTTGCCGGAGACGTGCGCCAGCACCTGGTGCTTGTTTTCCAGTTCTACCTTGAACATGGCATTGGGCAGTGGTTCAACCACCACCGCCATCACCTCAATCGCGTCTTCCTTACTCATTCAACTCCAGAAAATCAGTTGTCAGTAGCCAGTTGTCAGTTGCCAGTCAGGAATTTCGCGTTTCCAAAGCCGCTCAGTCAACTGGCTATTGACCACTGGCTACTGGTAGCTATTCCGTCAAAATCACGGGCCCATTTCTGGTCACCGCGATGCAGTGTTCGAAGTGGGCGCTATAGCTGCCGTCTTCGGTCACTGCAGTCCACTTATCATCCAATACCCGCGTACCCGCGCTGCCCACGTTCACCATCGGCTCGATCGCCAGGACCATACCGTCGCGTAACTTCGGTCCATGCCCGGGAGTCCCATAGTTCGGGACCTGCGGGTCTTCGTGCAACTTCGTACCGATGCCGTGCCCTACGAACTCCCGCACTACGCTGAAGCCGTTGGCCTCCACCAGTTGCTGCACGGCTGCTCCGACGTCACCCACGGTGTTGCCCACACGGGCTGCTTCAATACCGTGGAAGAGTGACTCGCGAGTCACCTCGAGCAACTTCTGCAGTTCGGGCGTAATCGTGTCACCCACCGGAACCGTGATGGCCGAATCGCCGTAGTAGCCGTCCAACACGACGCCGCAATCGATGGAAACGATGTCGCCAGACTTTAGCATCCGCCGCACCGACGGGATGCCATGGACAATCTCGTCGTTCACGGATGTGCACAGCACGCAGGGATAGTCGTAGTACCCTTTGAATGCTGGCTTAGCCCCTAAGTCCCGGATCTTGCGCTCGGCAACGCGCTCCAGATCCATGGTCGAAACCCCAGGCTTGACCACTTCTCGCGCCGCCTCAAGCACCTGACGTACGATGCGCCCACTGCGGCGCATCTTGTCAATTTCCGAGGCCGATTTACAAACGATTGACATTCTCTAGCGCATTAAACGTTTGCGTCATCACCGCTTCTACCGGCTGATCGCCGTTCACTTCGATCAATCGGCCCCGAGCACCGTAATACGCAACCAAGGGCAGGGTAAGCTGCTCATAGGCCTTCAGCCGCTCGGCAATAACGTCTTCCGCATCGTCCGGACGCGCCACTAAGGGCGTACCATCGACATCACAGATGCCCTGGACTTTGGGAGGCTGGTAATAGACGTTGTAAATCAGTCCGCAGGTGGGACAAGAACGACGCCCGGTAAGCCGTTGCAGTAGTTGATTATACTCCACGACCAACCGGATCACAACCGGCGGCGCGCACGCCTGCTGCCCCTTGCTGTCCTTGCCTGCTCGCATTTTCTCCAACTGCGCATCCAGCCACTCGGCCTGCCGCACGGTGCGCGGAAAACCGTCCAGAATGAACCCGCGAACGCAATCCGCTTGCACAAGCCGGTCGGCTACCATGCCGCAAACCAGTTCATCTGGGACCAGGTCGCCTCGCCCCATGATCTCCTTGGCCTTCATGCCCAATTCCGTCTTTCGGGCCACATTGTCCCGCAAGATATCTCCCGTGGAGATCTGGGGGATGCCATAGGTTTCAGAGATCAGCTTCGCCTGCGTTCCCTTGCCTGCACCTGGCGGACCCAACAGCACAATGGGACCGATCACGCGTTGGTTCTTCTTAACGCCAACTGCCGAGGAAGCCTGCACTTCCATGCTTCGTACCCTCCGAAAGGCAGGGATTAGGGGTTAGTTGTCAGGGCCTAGTCCCTAATTCTTAGAATTGCAACAATGCCATCTAACAGCGATAACTCTCCTGGGACCACTAACCCCTAGCCCCTAATCCCTAACCACTGCCTCACCACGTCGCCCTGCGCCCGCGGATACGTCCGCTGCGCGGGGTGAAACCTTCATAATGCCGCATCACCAACTGCGACTCCACCTGGTTCACGGTGTCCATGGCCACGCCCACCACGATCAGCAGCGAGGTCCCGCCAAAGTAGAAGTTCACTCCGAGTCCGTTGGTCACCCACGTCGGCAAGTGCTCGAAGAATGTTCCAATTACACCTGGTAAGTGATTGAGGTGAATGCCCGTGATCATCCATTCAGGAATGAAGGAGATCAGGATCAGGTACAGCGCGCCTACCAGGGTGATGCGCGTCAGAATGTCGTTGATGTAGTTGGCCGTGCGCGCGCCCGGACGAATGCCCGGAATGAATCCACCGTACTTCCGCATATTGTCCGCAACCTCGGTGGGGTTGAAGACAATGGAAACGTAGAAATACGCGAAGAAAATGATACCCACTGCGTACAGCAGTGTGTACAGCGGCTCGCCCCACTTGAGTGCGTCGAATATTCGACTGAAATAACGGTTGTCTTTGAACAATGCGCCCGCGGTCTGCGGCAGGGTCAGCACCGACGATGCAAAGATGACCGGCATAACGCCGCCAGAGTTCACTCGCAACGGAAGGTGGGTTGACTGCCCGCCCATGATCTTGCGACCGACCACCCGCTTCGCGTACTGCACGGGAATGCGGCGCTCACTACGTTCCACGAACACGATGAACGCGACCACCGCAATCATCAGCACAACCAGCAGCAGCATGGCGGGAACGGTGAAAGCACCCCAAGCCTGGGATTGCGCTTTCTCGTACAAATCCATGACGCCGCGCGGCAAGCCTACGACGATACCGGCGAAAATCAGCAGGGACATGCCGTTGCCGACGCCGCGCTCGGTAATCTGCTCGCCCAGCCACATGATGAAGACGCTACCGGTGGTGAGCGTCAACATGGTCATCAGCACGAAGCCGATGCCCGGGTTGTTGACGAAGGCCGTGCCACCGCTAATGGTCTGACGCTCCAGCGTGATGGCAATGCCCAGCGACTGCACGGCACTCAGCAAAAGGGTGAGGTAACGGGTCCACTGGGTGATCTTCTTGCGCCCCAGTTCGCCTTCCTTCTGCAGCTTGGCCAGCGGTTCGTACACCACCGTCATCAACTGCAGGATGATGGACGCGGTAATGTACGGCATGATGCCAAGCGCGAAGATCGTCAAACGGCGCAACTGGCCGCCGCTGAACAGATCGACGAACCCCAGGAACGTGCCGCGGTTCTGATCGAAGAACTGCGACAAAAGATCGGCGTTAATGCCTGGCGTGGGAATGTGTCCGCCGAAGCGGTAAACCGCCAGCAACCCAAGCGTGAACAAAATGCGCTTGCGCAGATCGGGAACGCGAAATACGTTGGCCAGCTTCTCAAGCATTGAACTAAAACCTCAGTTGCCAGTAACCAGTTGCCAGTAGTCAGTAGTCAGTAGTCAGTAGTCAGTAGTCAGTAGTCAGTAGTCAGTAGTCAGTAGTCAGTAGTCAGTAGTCAGTAGTCAGTAGTCAGTGGCGGCAAGCCTCGCGGTCAGTTGCGACCATTTGGTTACAGGCAACTGCCTGCTGGCAACTGGCTACTGACAACTTGTACCTTGCCGCCCGCTTTTTCGATCTTCTCCTGGGCCGACTTGGAAAATTTGTGCGCGTGTACCGTGATCGCTTTGGACAACTCGCCCTGACCGAGCACCTTCACGAGCGTGTTCTTGGAACTGACAACGCCGGCTTTGCGCAACGACTCGGGCGTAATCTCGCTCTCGCCCAGGCTCGCCAGCCGTTCCAGGTTCACCACTTCATACTCGACGCGGAAGATGTTGGTGAAGCCACGCTTTGGCAGGCGGCGATGCAATGGCATCTGGCCACCCTCAAAGCCGCGCATCATGCGCGAACCGCTGCGTGACCTCTGGCCCTTGTGCCCACGGGTAGAAGTCTTTCCCATGCCTGAGCCCATACCGCGGCCTACACGCTTTTTATTTTCCGACGCTTTTCGGGGTGCTCGTAAATTGCTGAGATTCATTGTTTACCTTCAGTTGCCAGTCGTCAGTAGTCAGTTGCCAGTTTCTAGCGCCCGCCCGACATTTTACGCGCGCTCATTCATCGTTTGGCCGCCGGTACTAGTTGTATTACTGACAACTGGCAACCGGCTACTGGCAACTGTTATTTCACGATCTCGACCAGATGTGGAACCTTCGCCACCATGCCGCGGATGGACGGCGTGTCCTCGCGCTCGATGACCTGATTCAAGCGAGTGAAACCCAGTCCCTTGACCACCAGTTTGTGTTTTACGGGGGCCGCAATTGCCGAACGCACCCACTTGAGCTGCATCTTCGCGCCCGCTTTTGCCGGCGTCGCTTGTGCCTTCTTACGAATACGGGCCATATTAAAGCTCCTCGACCGCCTTGCCGCGCGCGCTCGCCACGTCTTTGCGGTCGCGCAGTCTCGACAGGGCGTTAAACGTGGCTTTGATTACATTGTGCGGGTTGGTGGTGCCGATGGATTTAGTCAGCACGTTCTGGATTCCCGCCGAAGTCATGACCGCGCGGACCGCGCCGCCGGCAATGACGCCGGTACCTTCAGGCGCCGGCTTCAGCATCACCATGCCAGCCCCGTAACGGCCGAGCACCTGGTGCGGAATCGAGGTCTGCGTCAGGTTCACGCGCAGCAAGTTCTTCTTGGCCGCTTCAATTCCCTTGCGGATCGCCTGCGGAACTTCCTTCGCCTTACCGGAGCCGTATCCCACTACGGCAGAGGCGGGATCGCCCACCACCACCAGCGCCGCGAATGACAGGTTCTTGCCGCCCTTAACGACTTTGGTGACGCGGTTGATCGAGACCACCTGGTCTTTCAGTTGATACTGACCGGCGTCAAGTTTTTTCTTTACTGTTGGCATTCCCGTTGTGTCTCCTGGCGCCGTCTCCGGTGCCGTTGCAATCTCAAAAACCATGCCGTCCCTAAAGGGACTCGGATCATTATTTCCCGCCTGCCCAGGGCTTCCGCCTGGGCTAAGCTCTTTCGCGCCTGCGGCGCTGGTTCGTCGGAGCTACTACTCCACTACCGAACCGCAAATTTCGTCTCCCCGAGCTGTGAGACTGGGCTAATCTTGTTTCGTCCTTCGGGCTGGCTTCCCGAGCTTCGCAGGCGGCTTATGTTGGAGGGCACCATTCCGAATTCGCCCCTGCGAGCTACTATTCCGTCCTAGCTAATTGCTAGTAACTAGCCACTGACCACTAGCCCCTAGCCGCTACCTTTAGAACTTCAGTCCCGCTTCCCGTGCCGCATCGGCCAGGGCCTTGATCCGTCCGTGGTAAAGATAGCCACCGCGATCGAAGACCACCTTCTCGATGCCCTTCTGCTTGGCGCGCTCGGCGATCATCTTGCCTACATCTTTCGCCGAACCAACGTTGCCGCCGGTCGGACGCTTTTCGCCCTTTCCGACTTTCTTTACCGAGGTCGCTGAGACCAGGGTCGCGCCCTTGGTGTCATCGATCACCTGTGCGTAAATGTGGTTCACCGAACGATAAACGTTCAGCCGCGGACGCTCCGCCGTGCCCAGAACCTTCTTGCGGATTCGGGAGTGGACCTTCTGCCGCGTCTGATCTTTTGAAGTCTTCGAAATCATCGTCTCTTTTCCTCATCCCGGGTTTCTGAACCGGGTAACGGTGCGCTCTCGCGCCATGCCGCCGTAAATCGCTCTTCTACGTGCCGTCCCTACGGGACTCGGTTCAATTGTTGGACCTGACCCGGGGTTGACGAGACTGCGTCGCCGTCTCTATCGTCCCTACGGGACTCGATCTCATTTTCCACTTTACCCAGCGCTGAAGCGCTGGGCTAAGCTCTTTCGCCCCATTCGGGGCTGATCCTTGCCCGCTCCATTCCACTACCGCAAACCCATGCGGGTCACTGGCTGACAACTGACTACTGGCTACTGACAACTGTTACTTCGCGCCGGTCTTACCGACCTTCTTCTTCAGGCGCTCGTTGGTGTAGCGCACGCCCTTGTTCTTGTACGGATCAGGCGGACGAAGGCTGCGCATCTCGGCCGCAACGAATCCCACCTTTTGCCGGTCGATACCGCTAACGGTCAGGTGCGTCAGCTTGGGATCAATAGCTACTTCAATGCCCGCCGGTAGCGGATACTCGATGGGGTGGGAATATCCCAGGGTAAATACCACCATGCCCTTGCCCTTCATCTCTGCGCGGTAGCCGATGCCAACGATGTCCAGCTCCTTGGTCCAGCCCTTGGTGACGCCTTCCACCGAGTTGTTGACCAGGGCGCGTACCAGTCCATGCACCGCAGCCTTGGAATCGTCTTCGCGAACCACGGTGAGGATCCCGTCATTCTGTTCCAACTTGACGCCGGGAGGCATGTGGGTCGTAACTTCGCCCTTCGGCCCTTTCACACGAACCGTGTTGCCCTCGACGGCGTAGGTCACGCCTTTCGGCAACGGAATCGGCTTCTTTCCAATTCTTGACATAATCTTTAGCTCTCAGCTGTCAGCTTTCAGCCGTCAGCTCATTTCTTTTGCTTTCAGCTGTCAGCCTTCGGCTGTCAGCTTGTCCTTGCTGTCCCGGCGCCGATGCCGCTGGTAAATCGGGATCAGGCACCTGCGGGTCTTAACTGACAGCTGACAGCCGATAGCTGACGGCTGCTTAGTAGATCTCGCACAGCACTTCGCCGCCCACGCCTTCCTTGCGCGCCTGGCGCCCCGTCATCACGCCCCGGGGAGTCGTCAGAATGCTGATCCCCAGGCCGCCAAGCACACGCGGAATCTCGGTGTGTCCGACGTACACGCGGCAACCCGGACGCGAAACCCGCTTCAGGTCCGAAATCGGCGACGAGTTGTCGGGGCTGTACTTCAAGTACACCCGCAAAACCTTGCGGCCCTCTTCTTCGGTCGCCTTAAAGTTCGCGATGTAGCCCTCTTCCTTCAGGATGCGGGCCATCTCGACCTTAAGCTTGGAATGTGGGACGTCCACCTTCTGATGCCGTGCCTTAATGGCATTGCGAACGCGGGTCAAAAAATCTGAGACCGGATCGGTCAAACTCATGCTTTCTATCTCCTCAAATCGTCGCCCGTTAGCTTTCACGCGAACTCTTCGCGCCAGCGCTTTATCAACGCCGGGGAAAGAACCAGCCGCGACGGACTCACCAACAGCAGTTAGCTACTAGCAATCAGCAACTAGAAGCAAACCTACCAACTCGACTTCATGACCCCGGGAATCTCGCCCTTCAGAGCCAAACCGCGGAAGCATAGACGGCAGATGCCGAACTTGCGCAGAAAGGCGCGCGGACGTCCGCAGATATGGCAGCGGTTGTGCTGCCGGACCGGGAATTTGGGTTTCTTGTTCGCCTTCGCGATACTCGATGTCTTCGCCATTGTTTCCTTTTAGTTAGCTGTCAGCTATCAGCCGTCAGCTATCAGCTTGAAACTCGAAACTCTTTACCGACAACTGACTACCGGCAACTCTTTACTGGCAACTGACTACTGCCTGAATGGCATGCCCATGTGTTTCAACAGGGCACGCGCCTGGTCGTCGGTGCCGGCCGAGGTCACGATCGTAATGTTCATGCCCTTCAGCTTCTCGACCTTGGCATAATCGATCTCCGGAAAAATCAACTGGTCGCGCACGCCCAGCGTGAAATTGCCGCGTCCATCGAACGACTTCGTGGGCACTCCGCGGAAGTCGCGGACACGCGGCAGGGCCACGTTCACCAGGCGGTCGAAAAATTCGTACATACGGTCGCCGCGCAGCGTCACCATTACGCCGATGGGCATTCCTTCGCGCACCTTGAAAGCCGCGATGGACTTGCGCGCCCGCGTAATCACCGGCTTCTGTCCGACGATCTGGCCTACTTCGGTCACCGCCGGATCGATCAGCTTGGCGTTTTGCGTCGCCTCACCCACGCCCATATTCACAATGATCTTTTCCAGCTTGGGGGCCGCCATCGGGTTGTCGAGGTCGAACTCTTTCATCAGCGCCGGCAAAACATCCTTGTAGTAGCGGTCACGCATGCGGGCGGTCTGGCGATTGGTCGCCTTGGGCCGCGCCGGTTTGCCTGAGGCTGCCTCTACTGCCGCTTCGTCCTGGGCAGGTTTCGCCTTCTTGCCTTGGGGCTTACCCTGGGCTTTTCCGTCGCCGCCCTGCTGCTGCGCTTTCGGTTTCTTCTCGTCTGCCATTCTTTCTACCTTTCTCACGGTTTCGGCTGGTTAACGCTACCGGTTCGTGAGGAAATCAATTGGGCAACTAGCAGCTAGCAATCAGCAACTAGCTTCTGCCGTCCCTACGGGACTCAGTGTAAAATTCATTCCCTACCCAGGGCTTAACCACCCCAGTACGCCCTGGGCTAATATTGTTCCGCCCTTCGGGCTGGTGTTTCGCGCCGCGAAGCTGCCCAGCTATTAACTTCGTTCCCGACAATTCGCAAGCACAAACAACCCAATTGCATCGTCTTTGGCACTAACTGCCAATTGCTAGCTACTTCTCCAAAGTGGCGCCGCAGCTCTTACATACGCGCGAGTGTCGGTCGCCGTGTTTCTCATGGCCTACCCGCACAGGGCGGGCGCAGGAGGCGCACATCAACATTACGTTGCTGATGGAAATCGCGCTTTCCTGTTCGGCAATGCCGCCCTTGATGTTCTTTTGCGGGTTGGGACGCACGTTCTTCTTCACCATCATCACGTGTTCGACCAGCACCTTGGACTCGTCCGGCATGACCCGGAGCACGCGGCCTTCCTTGCCCTTGTCGCGCCCGGTAATCACCCGCACCTGATCGTTGCGGCGGATATCTACAGTCTTCTGCATCTCTCTCAAACCCCTTAGCAATTAGCAACTGGCGATTAGCTCTTAGCTCCTAGCCTTTAGCAATCGTGGGTTGCTTACCACTGACAACTGACAACCGGATACTGACAACTGCCTTACAGCACTTCCGGCGCCAGCGAAACAATCTTCAAAAACTTCTTCTCACGCAGCTCACGGGCCACGGGACCGAACACGCGCGTCCCAATCGGCTCATGCACGTCATTGATCAACACCGCCGCATTCTGATCGAAGCGAATATAAGTCCCGTCGCGGCGGCGATGCTCTTTGCGTGTGCGCACAATCACGGCCTTCACCACCGTGCCCTTCTTGGCGGTGCCGTCAGGAGAGGCTTCCTTCACCGAAGCCGTAACCACATCACCCAAATGGGCAACCAGTCCAGTGGACCCGCCCAGGGGCAGAATCATCTGCAGCTTGCGTGCGCCAGAGTTGTCGGCGACATCGAGCATGGTCCTCATCATCACTGCCATAATCTTGTCTCCTTGCTCCACCACATTGGGCGGAGCCGCGGCCATCGGCTCTAGCTCGCCGATTCGTCTTCAACCGGTGTTATCTGCGCCGCGCGCCGCACGATCTCCTTCAACTGCCACCGCTTCAACTTGGAGAGCGGGCGGGTCTCTTCGATCTTTACGAAGTCGCCGAGATGCGCCGTGCCGTCTTCGTCGTGGGCATAGAACTTCCTGCTGCGGGCCACCACGCGCTTATAGAACGGGTGGGCCTTCTGCCGCCGGACTTCGATCACGATGGTCTTGGCCATCTTGGTGGAGACCACTTCGCCAATCAGGGTCTTGCGACGGCCGGGGGTCTTTGCCGTACTGGTTGCTGTTGTTTCGGCCATGGCTTACTTTTTCTCCGTCGCAGCCGTCTTGGTGGCCGCCTTCTTCGTCGTCACTGTCTGCTTCACAGGGTTGCTTGCCCTCGCAGCTGCGCCGTCACCGCCCGCCAGCTCTTTCTGGCGCAACACCGTCTGAACGCGAGCGATGTCTTTCTTCAGCTCGCGGATTTTCTTCAGGCTCTCGGTCTGTCCCATCTTCAACTGGAACTTCATCTTGAAGAGCTGGTCAGACAGGTCCCGTTGCTGATGGGCCAGTTCGATATCGGTCAAATTATGAATCTTGTCTACATTCATGGTTGAACCCAGTCGTCAGTTGCCGGTAGCCAGTAGCCAGTTTTCGCTGCCAGCCGCGGCACTGCTTATCAATTCGTGTCTATACCTTGTCCATGTGGCCGCCCTACTGACAACTGACTACTGGCCACTGGCAACTGCTTTTAGTGCACGCCTTCGCGCTGCACGAACTTGGTGCGAAGCGGCAGCTTGTGCGAAGCCAGACGCATTGCCTCGGCGGCATCGGTCACCGATACCCCTTCCATTTCGAAGAGGATCTTGCCCGGACGCACCACAGCCACCCAGTGGTCCGGCGCTCCCTTGCCTTTGCCCATACGGGTCTCAGCCGGCTTCTTGGTGACGGGCTTGTCCGGAAACAGCCGGATCCAGATTTTTCCGCCCCGTTTGACGAAGCGGGTCATGGCCACGCGACTGGCTTCGATCTGCCGGTCGGTGATCCAACCCGGCTCCATGACTTTCAAGCCGAAGTCGCCGAACGACAGCTCGCCGCCGCGCCACGCCTTGCCGCACATGCGGCCGCGCTGCTGCTTGCGATACTTCACTTTCTTTGGCATCAACATAATAAGTTCCCAGTTGTCGGTAGTCAGTTGTCAGTTTCAAAGAAGCCATGTCGGTTGTGCGATCTGACAACTGACAACTGGCCACTGACAACTGCTCTTAAAACGCTCCGCTCTGTACACCCTGCGGCTCGCGCTTGCGCTCCTTGAAGATCTCGCCTTTATAGACCCAGCACTTCACGCCGATGATGCCGTAGGTGGTGTGTGCCTCGGCAAAACCGTAATCGATGTCGGCACGCAGAGTGTGCAGCGGCAGACGACCCTGCAAGTACCACTCGGAGCGGGCGATTTCGTTGCCATTCAGGCGGCCGCTGACGCGCACCTTGATTCCTTTGCAGCCGAAGCGCAGCGCCGAATCCACGGCCTTGCGCATGGCGCGCCGGAATCCCACGCGCTTCTCCAGTTGCAGCGAAATGTTCTCCGCCACCAGTTGAGCGTCGAGTTCGGGTTTGTGTACTTCCTGAATGTCGACAAAGACATCGCGATTGGTACGCTTCTGGATGTCCTGCTTCAGCTTGTCAATCTCCGTGCCCTTGCGGCCGATGATGATACCCGGACGCGCGGTGCGGATGATAATGCGCAGCTTGTTGCCAGGACGCTCGACCTCGATGGAGCTGACGCCAGCCGACTTCAGCTTTTCCTTCAGTTCGGCTTTCAGCTTCACGTCTTCCAGCAGCAGTTTGTCGTAGTCGCGCACCACGAACCAGCGTGACTTCCAGGGCTTGGTAACGCCGAGGCGGAATCCGTATGGATGGACTTTTTGTCCCATAGTCTGGTTTCTTCTCCGCGACGACCGCACTCTGGCATCGCCGCTTTTGTAAATCTCTATTTCTTCTTGGCCGGCTTCTTAGCGGCCGGTTTCTTCGCCGCCGCCTTCTTCTTGGCGGGGGCCTTCTTAAAGATCTTGCGGGCTGCCTTCTTTGCGGGCGCACCTTCTTCCACCGTCTGCGCCAAAGCAGCATGACCATTGCCGGCTGCCTTTTCTTCCAGGGCGATCTCCACATGCGAGATGCGGCGCTGATAGCGGTAGGCGCGGCCCATCGGCGCGGGGCGAATACGCTTCATGCGCGGCCCGTCGTTGGCAATGGCGCGCTTCACGTAAAGCCGATCGACATCGATGTCCAAGTTTTTCTCGGCGCTCACGTAGTTGGCGTTTTCAACCGCCGAACGCAACAGCTTATACAGCTTGGGAGCAATGCCCTTCTTGGCATACGTCAGCGTGTCCAGCGCTTCTTCGACCCGGCGGCCCTTGATCAGGTCCAATACCAGGCGCGCTTTCTGCGGCGAGACTCGCACGTAATTCAATTTGGCTGTGAATTCCATGTCGTTTTCCTTATCTCGCCGGAGCGGGCTTGGCCGCGGTCTCAGTTGCCGCCCTCATCGAGTGGCCCTTGAAGATGCGCGTCATACTGAATTCGCCCAGTTTGTGGCCGACCATGTTCTCGGTCACATACACCGGAATAAACTTCTTGCCGTTGTGCACCGCCAGGGTGTGTCCCACCATCTCGGGGATCACGGTGGAGCGGCGCGACCAGGTGCGCACAACCTTCTTCTCGTTGCGTGCGTTCATGCCGTCGATCTTGGCTTGCAGGTGCGAATCGATGAACGCGCCTTTTTTCGTTGAACGTGCCATATCGTCTCAGTCCTACTTCTGTCTGCGGTTCACGATGAACTTATCGGTCCGCTTGTTGTTGCGAGTCTTGTAGCCACGCGTCGGCTTACCCCACGGAGTCACCGGATGACGTCCGCCGCTGGTCTTGCCTTCTCCACCGCCGTGCGGGTGATCGACCGGGTTCATGACCACGCCACGATTAGTCGGGCGGATCCCCAGCCAGCGCGTACGGCCGGCCTTGCCGATGGAAATGTTTTCGTGATCGATATTGCCAACCTGACCCACGGTGGCCATGCAATCGACCAGCACCTTGCGGGTTTCACCGGAAGGCAGTTTGAGCAGGGCGTAGTCGCCTTCCTTGGCGACCAACTGCGCCTGCGCGCCCGCCGAGCGCGCCATCTGCGCTCCTTTGCCGGGCTTTAGCTCAACATTGTGGACCGTGGTGCCGGGAGGGATGTTGCGCAACGGCAGTGCATTGCCCACCAGGATGTCGGCCTCAGGACCGCTGACGATCTTAGCTCCCACTTGCAGTCCCACTGGGTACACGATGTAACGCTTCTCACCATCGGCATAGTTCAGCAGGGCGATACGCGCCGAGCGATTGGGATCGTACTCGATGGAGGCGACGACCGCGGGAATCCCGAACTTATCGCGCTTGAAGTCGATGATGCGCAGCTTGCGCTTGTGTCCCCCGCCGCGGTGCCAGATGGTCAGATCGCCGGAGTTGCGGCGTCCGCCGGTGCGCTGCTTGGGTTCGGTCAGCGGCTTGTACGGACGGTTCGTCGTCAGGTCATCGTTGACCGTGCTCGTGGTGAACCGCCGTGACGGAGTAACCGGTCTGTAAGTTTTGATTGCCATGTTTCTGCTCGTTTCTCGGTGCTTCCAACCTGTGCCGCCGCTCTGCGGCTCAGCTCAGGGCCTCACCTTACCGTGGGCTCCCGCCCCCGTCTAACTTCATCTCGCCGCTCGGCGGCTAGATCAATCCAGGCTCAAATCTCTCGCCTAGTCCCTAGCCCCTAATCCCTTGCCTACAGGTTTTCGGCGTACTCGGGCATCTTCTGGCCCGCCTTCAACCGCACGTAAGCTTTCTTCCAATCGGGGCGATATCCCGTAAACTTGCCGCGCCGGCGCTCTTTGCCTGCAAAACTGGCGGTCCGCACCGAATCCACTTTCACCTTGAAAATGCTCTGCACCGCCTGCTTGATCTCGCTCTTGGTCGCCTTCAGGGAAACTTCAAAGACCAAAGTCGCTTCGGTTTCCTTTACTCCCAAACCCTTTTCGGTAATGACTGGGCGGCGCAGGACCTGATATGCCGATTTCATTACGCCACCTCCGCATGCTTGCGCTTGGGCGCCGTTGCCTTCAGCGAGTCCTGCAACTTCTCCAGGGCCGGGCGCGCGAAGATCGTGGTTTCGTAGCGAAGCAGGTGGAAGGGATGGACCTGATTGCCCGCCAGCAGCTCCACGCCTGCAAGGTTGCGCGAACTCAGATGAAGGTTATGGTTTTCGCTGGCCGAGCTTTCCACCAGCAGGGTCGTGCCCTTCGCATTCAACTTGTGAAGTGTGGCGCGGAACTCTTTGCTCTTCGGTTCCTTGACTTCGAAATTTTCGACCACCACCAGCTTGCCATCGGCCAGCTTGGCTGCCAGCGCCGAGCGCAATGCGCCCAGCAGCTTTTTGCGCGGAAAAGCGTAGTCGTAAGAGCGAGGCTGCGGTCCATGGACCGTGCCACCATGCCGCCACAGTGGTGAACGAATGGAACCTACACGTGCGCGTCCCGTGCCCTTTTGCTTCCAGAGCTTCTTACCCGCGCCGCTCACCAGCTTTTTGTTCTTGGTGGCGTGGGTACCGGCACGCTGTCCGGCGCGGTAATGCTTCACCGCTTCCCACAACAGGTCCTCGTTCACCGCGCCGAATACTTCGTCGGCCAGTTCCAGGGAACCCACCTTTTCGCCGCCGAGATTCACTACATCAATCGTTGCCATAATCTCTTCCAGTTGGCTGTCAGCTATCAGCCGTCAGCTATAAACCCTGATCCCTATTTCTTCTTCGCCGAGGCGCGCTTGGAAGCCTTCAACGGATCGACCGTACCGGCTCCGCTAAATCCACGACGCTCTCTAGGCGGCTTTTTGGCCTTGCAGATCATCACGTATGCGTCTTTGTGACCCGGGACCGCGCCTTCCACCACCAGCAGGTTCTCGTCCTTGTCCACGCCCAGCACGCGCAGGTTACGAACGGTCACGCGATCGACGCCCATGTGCCCCGACATGCGCATGCCTTTGAACACGCGCGATGGGAAGGCCGACGAGCCGATCGAACCGGTGATCTGGAACATGGAGCCGTGCGAGGCGGCGCCGCCGGCAAACTTGTGGCGCTTCACCACGCCCGCAAAACCGCGGCCCTTGCTGGTGGCAACCACATCCACGAACTTGTCGCCGTCGAAAATGTCGACCAAAACCTTGTCGCCGACCTTGGCGCCATCCTGGTTGTCGGCGTCGACGATGATCGGCACCTCGCGCAGGAAACGCATCGGCGGAAGGTTGTTCTTGGCGAAGTGGCCCTTCATGGGCGCTGTCAGCCGCGACTCTTTCACGAACTCCACCAGCCCGATCTGGGCTGCGTCGTAGCCGTCTTTGGTTACGGTCTTGCGCTGCGTGACTACGCAGGGACCGGCCTGCAGCACGGTGACCGGGTGGACATCACCCTTGTCATCGAAGAGCTGCGTCATGCCAACCTTTTTTCCTAGAATTCCACTCACTGCCATTTGCTTGTCCTCAACTCCGCTTCCTGATGTCCGGTGTCT
Source organism: uncultured Acidobacteriaceae bacterium (assembly GCA_963794545.1). GTDB lineage: Bacteria > Acidobacteriota > Terriglobia > Terriglobales > Acidobacteriaceae > Bog-257. The sequence goes on along the minus strand of CAWCEH010000001.1, from coordinate 1,228,525 downwards.
TTTGCACCGGGGGCTCGCGCCACGGAAGCTTTGTTTTTCTAGTCGTCAGCTATCAGCTGTCAGCTCTCAGCTAATGCGGGTCGTTCTCGGTTTAGCTGAGAGCTGAAAGCTGACGGCCGACAGCTCTACTTATGTTCTTTGCCGAACGCCTTAATCTCGACATCGACGCCGGCGGGAAGCTCGAGTTTCATCAGCGCGTCCACGGTTTGCTGCGTCGGCTCAAGAATGTCGAGCAGGCGCTTGTGGGTGCGAATTTCAAACTGCTCGCGCGATTTCTTGTCCACGTGGGGCGAACGCAACACACAATACTTGTTCTTCACCGTGGGCAAGGGGATCGGTCCCGCAATCTGCGCCCCCGTGCGCTTCGCCGTATCGACGATTTCGCCGGTGGACTGGTCGAGAACGCGATAGTCGTATGCTTTCAGCCGGATTCGGATTCGTTCTTTGCCAATCACGTTAGTTTCTCTCAAAGATCTTCTTGTTAAGGCCCGCTAAGAGCCGATTTCACAAAACTCAAAACCTGTCGTCCCTACGGGACTCGGGTTCCTTTATTCGCGCTACCCAGCACTCCGCTGCGCTCCGTGCTGGGCTAAGCTGTTTCGCGCCTACGGCGCTCGTTCTCCGCAATTCCTACCGCTCTAACTCTTCCTGGCAGCTCTAAGGTGCTCGCTCTTTTGCAGTCCCTACTGCGCCTGCTCTTCTCCGCAGCCCCTACAGGACTCATTCGTCGCTTTAGTCGTCGGCATCGTTAACCTCCGTGGGCTGAAAGCTAAGAGCTAACAGCTAGACGCTGCCGTTACGCAATAATTTCGGTGATGGTGCCGGCGCCCACGGTGCGTCCGCCTTCGCGGATGGCGAACCGCAAGCCCTTCTCCATCGCCACCGGCGTGATCAGCTCAATCTCCAGGCTCACGTTGTCGCCCGGCATCACCATCTCCGTGCCCGCCGGCAACGTCGCCACTCCCGTCACGTCCGTCGTGCGGAAGTAGAACTGCGGCCGGTAGCCCTTGAAGAATGGCGTGTGCCGCCCGCCTTCGTCCTTCGACAGCACGTACACCTCGCCCTTGAACTTGGTGTGCGGCGTAATCGATCCCGGCTTGGCCAGCACCATGCCGCGCTCCACGTCTTCCTTCGCCGTGCCGCGCAGCAGCAGGCCGGCGTTGTCGCCCGCCAGTCCTTCATCCAACTGCTTCTTGAACATTTCCACGCCCGTCACCACTGTCTTGCGGGTCTCGCGGAAGCCCACGATCTCAACGTCCTCGCCCACCTTCACCTTGCCGCGCTCGATACGGCCCGTCACCACCGTGCCCCGGCCCTGAATCGAGAAGATGTCTTCGATCGGCATCAGGAACGGCTTGTCGATGTCGCGCGCCGGCAGCGGCACGTTCTTGTCGACCGCCTCCATCAGTTCGTCGATCTTGGCTTCCCACTGCGCTTCGCCGTTCAACGCCCCCAGAGCGCTGCCGCGAATCACCGGCAGGTCGTCGCCCGGGAAGTTGTACTTGGTGAGCAGTTCGCGCACTTCCATCTCCACCAGGTCGATCAGCTCGGGATCTTCCACCGCATCGCACTTGTTCAGGAACACCACCACGTACGGCACGCCGACCTGGCGCGCCAGCAGCACGTGCTCCTTGGTCTGCGGCATCGGTCCGTCGGTGGCCGCCACCACCAGAATCGCGCCGTCCATCTGCGCCGCGCCGGTGATCATGTTCTTGATGTAGTCGGCGTGCCCGGGACAATCCACGTGCGCGTAGTGCCGGTTGGCGGTCTCGTACTCCACGTGCGCCGTGGCAATGGTGATACCGCGCTCGCGCTCTTCCGGAGCGTTGTCGATCGAGTCGAAGCTGCGGAACACGATCTTGGGATTGTGCTTCTGCAATACCTTGGTGATGGCCGCCGTCAACGTGGTCTTGCCATGATCGATGTGCCCGATCGTGCCTACGTTCACGTGCGGTTTGCTGCGGTCAAATTTCTCTTTCGCCATAGTTTGTAACTCCGTGCGCCTTTACTTCCAATCTATAGTTGCACCCTGTGTAGGGCTGATCCCACCGTTGAGCATTTGCTGAACAGCAATCCCCACCCGCTCAAGTACTTCTTTCGGCATTGTTTGGGTCGCAGAGTCTGCCCTGTACGCGGCGACGTCCTTCCGCAGTTGATCGAACTTAGCCTTCTCCACATCCACAAAAGCCGAACGCTTTAGTCCGCCAAACTGAACGTGAAAACCAAATCTCACAACTTCCTTCAGTCCACTCGGATCGAGCGTCCCAGGCCCAACCCACTGAACCGGTGGAACCAGCTTCCAACGTCCCGCCGCAATTAGATCTTCGTACAGCGCCCGAATTGCTGACCTATCCGCGTCGCCCAATTGCGAATACAACCCCTCGGCGCTAATCGTGAATTGACCACCTCGAGCAAACGGGCCTCCCGGGAGAGAATCTGTAAGGATCGACACGACGATACGATCAAAATCCTCCAAGTGAATGCCATGCACATGGAGCTGTTGTTCAAACTTCTCACGATCCGACAGAGCCTTTGTCACTGTCTTTGTAAGAGCTTCGAAGGCTTGATTCGATTTGGGTGTCGATACTGTCACCAATAACTCTTTCGCACACTCGCAAGTTTTCGTCCTCCATGGGCAGCCTTCCCGTCGCCCATTAGGACAGCGACTCGCCAACCTTCGTTTAGTACAGGTTTGAGGCGCTTACGGATAAACTCCTTCACGGTAAATTCGTCTTTGGCTTGCCTGTCGTACACGTACTGCATGCCGATATCTCTCATATCATCGCGAACATTCCGGCCATCGCGATGGGAGACCCGGACATCGAAGCCCTCGACGTGTCTTACCTTTGACTGATAGCCGCCTACAGTCGTCATAAATCACTTCGTGCCCGCCGGACTCTTGCCCTGCACCTTGGCCACGATTTCCTCAGCCACCGCCCGCGGCGCTTCTTCGTAGCGCGAGAAGTGCATGGAGAACGTCGCGCGTCCCTGCGTGTTCGAGCGCATATTGGTGGCGTAGCCGAACATCTCGGCCAGCGGCACCATGGCCTTGATCACCTGCGATCCAGCGCGATGCTCGATGCCCTCAATGCGGCCACGACGGCTGCTTAAGTCGCCGATGATGGTGCCCATGTACTCCTCGGGCACGACCACTTCCACCGACATCACCGGCTCCAGCAGCACCGGGCTGGCCTTGCGCGCGGCTTCCTTGAACGCCATCGAGCCGGCGATCTTGAAAGCCATTTCGTTCGAATCGACATCGTGATAGCTGCCGTCGTACAGCGTGGCCTTCACGTCCACCATTTCGTAGCCGGCGAGAACGCCGCCTTCCATGGCTTCCTTGATGCCCTGATCCACCGGCTTGACAAATTCCTTGGGGATCACGCCGCCCACGATTTCGTTGATAAATTCGTAACCCTTGCCCGGCTCGTTCGGCTCCAGCCGAATGCGCACGTGACCATACTGACCGCTGCCACCAGTCTGGCGAATGTACTTGCCCTCCGCCTGTGACTGCTTGCGAATGGTTTCGCGATAGGCGACCTGCGGCTTGCCGACGTTGGCCTGCACGTTGAACTCGCGCATCATGCGGTCCACGATGATCTCCAGATGGAGTTCGCCCATGCCGGAGATGATGGTCTGGCCACTGTCGGGATCGGTGTTGACCTTAAACGTGGGATCTTCCTGCGCCAGCTTGCCCAGCGCGACGCCCATCTTTTCCTGATCGCTCTTGGTCTTGGGCTCGACAGCGACCGCGATAACCGGCGCCGGAAACTCGATGGATTCGAGCACCACGGGATGGTCCTCATCGCAAATGGTATCGCCCGTGGTGATGTTCTTCAGGCCGACACAGGCGCAGATGTCGCCGGCGTAGATCTCGGTGATGTCCTCACGCTTGTTGGCATGCATCTTCAGCAGGCGGCCGATACGCTCCGTCCGCGAGCGTCCGCTGATTAACACGCTGTCGCCCTGCTTCAGATGTCCGGAGTAGACGCGGATGAATGTAAGCTGACCGACAAACGGATCGGTCATGATCTTGAAAGCCAATGCCGAGAACGGCGCCTTGTCGTCGGCGGGGCGCTCAACTTCCTTCCCCGTGTTGGGGTCAGTACCCATGACGGGCAGAACATCGAGCGGCGAAGGCAGATAGTCCACCACGGCGTCGAGCATGGGCTGCACGCCCTTGTTCTTGAAGGCGGTCCCACAGATCACGGGGAAGACTTTCATCTTCAGCGTGGCACGGCGCAATGCGGCCTTCAACTCGGCCTCGCCGATGGTTTCGCCTTCGATGTACTTGTGCATCAACTCGTCCTGATCGTCGTTTTCGACGACGGTCTCGATCAGGATCTGATGGCAGGCGGCGGCTTTCTTCTTCAGCTCTGCCGGAATTTCCTCGACCTCATACTCGGCGCCCAGGCTCTCGTCATTCCAGATGATCGCCTTCATGGCCATGAGATCGATGACGCCTTTGAACTTGTCTTCCTGGCCGATGGGTAACTGAATGGCAACGGGGCGGGCGTTGAGGCGCTTGCGGATGGTATCGATCGCGTGCTCGAAGTCAGCACCCATCTTGTCCATCTTGTTGATGAAGCAAATGCGGGGGACGCCGTACTTATCAGCCTGACGCCAAACCGTCTCGGATTGCGGCTCCACTCCATGCACGGCATCGAACACGGCGCAGGCGCCGTCGAGTACGCGCAGCGAGCGCTCCACCTCGGCGGTGAAGTCCACGTGGCCGGGCGTATCGATGATGTTGATACGGATGTCTTTCCAGAAGCAGGTCGTGGCAGCCGACGTGATGGTGATGCCGCGCTCCTGCTCTTGCGCCATCCAGTCCATCGTCGCCGTGCCTTCATGGACCTCACCAATGCGGTGCGTGCGTCCGGTGTAGAACAGGATGCGCTCCGTGGTGGTGGTCTTACCGGCATCGATGTGGGCCATGATGCCGATATTCCTGCAACGATCTAATGGAACCTGTCTGGGCACAATCTTTTCCGTTTCCTGCTAGGCGACCGCCTGGTCGCGATACATCTGTGTCGCCCCTGAAGGGGCTCGGATTCACTTCTTACGCTTTACCCAGCGCTTACGCGCTGGGCTAATATTGTTCCGCCCTGCGGGCTGGCATCCGCAGCGCCTTCCGAAATTCTTCTCTTCCAGTCGGCCTTTGGGCCGCTCCGCATCACCAGCTCGTCGCGGCTTCAGCCCTTGCTCTACCTTTACCAGCGGTAATGAGCGAAGGCCTTGTTGGCCTCGGCCATGCGGTGCACGTCTTCTTTCTTCTTGATGGCGGCTCCCTTGCCATTGGCCGCGTCGAGCAACTCATTCGCCAGCTTGTCGATCATGCCCTTCTCGCCACGGCCGCGGCTGTAGGTCAAAATCCAGCGGATGGCCAGCGAGGTCCGGCGGTCAGCATTGACCTCAACCGGAACCTGATAGTTGGCGCCGCCCACGCGACGGGTCTTCACTTCCAGCACCGGCTTGGCGTTCTCCACGGCCTTCTTGAACAGCTTGATGGCCTCGTCCCCGCCTTTGTCTTCCAGCTTTTTCATGGCGCGGTAGAAGATGTTCTGGGCGGTGCTTTTCTTGCCGTCCCACATCATGGAGTTAACGAACTTGTTGACCAGCGTGGACTGATAGACCGGGTCGGCCAGGGTTTCACGCTTCGCGATATGTCCTTTTCTCGGCATAGAACCTCGAACTTGCCTATTACCGGGGCTAAAGCCCCTGCCTCTTAGTGAAGCCTTCTTCGGCACGACTAAAGTCGTGCCCTGACACAACCCTCTAAGCCTTCGGCCTCTTGGCTCCGTACTTGGAGCGGCTCTGCTTGCGGTTGGCGACGCCCACGGAATCCAGCGTGCCGCGCACCACGTGATAGCGAACCCCCGGCAGATCTTTCACGCGGCCGCCGCGGATCAGCACAATGGAGTGCTCCTGCAGGTTGTGGCCGACGCCGGGAATATAGGTGGTGACCTCGATGCCGTTGGTCAACCTCACTCGCGCGACCTTGCGCAACGCGGAATTCGGCTTCTTTGGCGTTTGCGTGTACACACGGGTGCAGACACCGCGCTTCTGCGGGCAGGATTGCAAAGCCGGACTCGCCGTCTTGTATTTCGGCGCCGTTCGCCCCTTGCGTACCAGTTGGTTAAATGTAGGCACTCTTTGCAACTCCTTCGTTCGTTCATGCCAGTCTAGGCTGGCCAAGCCATCTGAAACTCTGTCGCAGGCTGAAGCCTGCTCAACTTAGTATTGCCCGCTGGACGCCGACCTAAAGGTCGGCTCTACCCGATCCGCTCCGATCCGTCGGCACGCTCTAACGGTCGGCTCTACCCGAGCTTCACGCCCGCAGCCGCGACACAAGAATCGCAATCCCTATCTGGGACTGGGCAGCGCTTGCGCGTGGCCGTTGCTGGCCGCTTTGCCCATGCTCCCCCTCAAGAAACGTGCGGGGGACATCAGTTTCCGATCAGGTTAGGCGTACGACGGTGGCGCCGTGGTCGTTCCGCAACCCAGCCCGAAAGCCGGTGCGGACATCAGGAACGAGGGCACTCCGTTTCGTTGCCTCGGCCTGCATACCCACTGGAAAGCTCCAGCGGAAGCGCAGACACGTTTCAGCGAGGACATCCCGCAGCATAATTCTACAGGATGGAGATCGATGCAGCACCGCCCCACACTACGGGCAGGCCAAGTATGACTCGCAGAACCCTTTTAATATAACAAGTCGAAAACTTTCCGTCAACCAAACCGGGACAAAACTTCGCTCGGCGGTTGCAGCGGCCTTAATGACTCCGAAATCACAACTCGATGAGGCGATACGGGTTTGAGAATCGGGGAGTAAGGAGCGTCTGCCGGAAGCGCTAAAGACGAAGAACCTGCGATCAGGTCGCTTGCCGAAACTGTGAGCAGCCTCTACACTGAGGGCTTTCCGTAAGAAATTATTTTGCTTTCATGGATCCGCCAGAATTGTGCTTCGGCGGGGAGGGTACATGCAGCAGTTTTCCGTGGTTCGTATCCTGGCTGCACTCTTAACGGCCATTTGCCTTTCGCTTCTCGCCGGGTGTGGGGGAAGCGCCACAACGACTCCTGTTCCGGCCACAATCCTTCTCTCCCCGACAACTGTTTCGTTGAATGAAGGGGATGTAGCGACGATCTCCGCAATAGCTCAGAATTCGTCTGGAGCTACCATCGCGGCCGACATTACCTTCACCAGCAGCAACCCGAGCATCGCCACAGTCTCTACCGCCGGATCGATCTGCGGCGGAAAGTGGGATTCCAGTTTTATCGTTTGCAACGCTACGATCGGACAGGCAGGAGTTGGTCAGGTCACGATTACCGCCTCTTCTGGCGGTGTGCATGCAACGCTCAAAGTCTACGTGCACGAAAAAGTGGACCAGGTTGTAGTCGCTCCTTTAAATGGCTGCACCACCATGGGGCAAGTGATCAACGCCTCAGCCTCCGCCTTCAGCACTTCGGCGCCAGGATGCTCGCCAGCCTCACCCTGTGATATCACTTCCACCGTGGGGCCCATCACCTTCGGTTCAAATGACTTTACGATTGCTACCAGTTCATCCGGCATAGAGTCCACTTACTCTGCGACCACCAATAGCCCAACTTACACATCCGGCGGAACGATTACTGGTTCCGCAGGCCAAAGCTGCAAACTATCCAACTTCACTGTTGGGGGCTCATCCGGGATAGACCCAACTTACTCTTCGGCTACCAATAGCCCAACCTACACGTCGGGCGGAACGATTTCTGGTTCCCCAGGCCAAACCTGCACTCTCTCCGACTTCAACGGTGTCACTGGTGCCACTGCGACGGTAGCGTTGACCGGCACGAATACGATTGCCAGCGGAACGCAGTTGACGGTCACGGCGGAGGGTTCGGGTGGAACAACACCACCGACGACGGCCACCCTGAGCAATGGCACAGCCACTTGCAGCGGTACGGCAACCGTCATCACCGAGCTGACTACCACCAGTCAGGGGCCTGGTGTCATGGGGGCCTTGGCAACGGTGACTTTGACAGGTAAGAATACGATTGCCAGTGGAACACAACTGACCATCACGGCTCCGGGGACGGGCGGAACCGTCCCGCCAACGACCGCCACGCTGAGCAATGGCTCAGCCACGTGCAGCGGTACTGCGAATGTCATTACTGCATTAGCTCCCAGCACAACCCTTACGGCTGAGACTCCAGGTGCAACCACAATCTTCGCCGGCGTTTCGGGTCTCAATAGCCCTGGCGTTCCGTATATAACTTGCCCGGTAACATCCATCTACGTGCGCAGCGCCACCACTCAAGACACCTCCTTCACGCTAAGTGGCGGAGGGACGGTGGCTCTCACCGCCGACGTTTACGATTCCAACGGCCAGTACGTCAAGCCACCGCTCACGTGGGGTTCCTCGGCCATCGGAAGCGTCACAGTCACCAATACCGGGACGGCCACCAGCAACCCCGGAACGATTACGGCGGTGGCGCCCGGAACGGCGTACATCACCGCAAGCTGCAGTAATCCAAGCTGCAATAAAGGTCTGCCCGCTCAGTACAGTTTGAACGTGGCAACCGCAACCGTCAGCGGCTTCACGTCAACCACGGTCTACGCCGCCAGCACAAATTCCCTGGATCTCGTCCCCATTAGTACTTCGACCAACACGGCGGGCACGGTCATCGCCCTGCCCCATCTTCCCAACTCGATCATCGCTGACCCTGCCGGCCGTACGCTCTACCTCGGCTCCAGTTTCGGCCTGATGGGGGTTAACCTGAGTACCAGCGCGGTCAGCACCATTGCGGCAGTGACCGGGACAATCGAGGCGATTTCACCGGATGGAAATTATCTATTGCTATCGGACAGCGCGGCGAACAGCGTCCGCTACTTCAGCGTCAGCACCCTGAGCGAAGTGTCCGGCCACCTTGGTGACACGACCAACTCGAGCGCTTACACTCCCGACAGTAATCTGAACGAGTGGCTGAATGGGAGCCAACTTGGCGTCGGACTTTCGACGACATTCCTTAGCACGACAACGCTTGAAGAGAACGACGTTTCGTACACCGCCAACGCCCTTGACATCAGCGGTCAGGGAGGACTGACTTATATCACCGGCAACGGCGTACCCGGCACCATACTACCGGCCGTACACGTGCTCGCCACCTGTAACCAAGCCGAAGTGCAAGCACCAGGCCTTCCCGCGAACAGTCCGACTCTTATTAAAGCGATTCCCAACGGAACGGGTGCGGTGGCTGCTGATTCCCCCGCAATCGATGTAATAACAACCGGGACAGTTCAAGCGGGCTGTCCAGCGACCGCCATGAATTCAATTGCGAGCTTTGACCTGGGAGCGGGACCGTTTACCGCCCGGCAGATCTTCATGAACCCGAAGAGTTCGATTGCCTGGATTATCAGCGATCTTCCGGAATTGTTGATCTACCGGTTTAACGGCTCGGGTCCCGGCACAATTTCTTTGACCGGCGGAGCCTCCGCTTTCAGCGGAGGCTTCACGCTTGACGGCGCGCAGGTTTACGTAGGCACGAGCGACAACACAGTGCACCGCATCGAGGTCGCCTCTGTCGCCGACGCACAGCAGATAACCGTCAGCCTTAAGGATGGCAGCGGCAACACAGTTGCGCCGAACCTTGTGGCGGTGGTGCCGTAAGGTTAACGCTCAGAGGTCGTGAGTTGAGAATTTTCGGCGAGTGCTTTACTCAATCTGCGTTTGGTTGAGTGGGGGTTTTGATCCTCACACAGGTACGAAGCCTATGCCGCAAATGCAGTCTTGAAGGCCCGTGCAATTGTATGACTTCTCACTCATTCGCCAACCCCGCAATGAGTGGTGCACCCGGCCGGTGTAGTTGCGCGAACGCAAATCAGGGCTTACGGGAGTGCGTCAACTTTTGCAATACGAACTCCTGCACGATGCCTAACGCCATACGGCCGGCGGTGCCGATCAGTGCACTGCGAACGACCAGTCCTACGCCACGGTCTTGGCTGGGATAATAGGCATTCGCAATCGCGCCGGATGCCAAGTCGCCCAGAATGTTCGAATAGTTGATCTCTCGCCGGCCATTATCGCCTCTCGTGATGAACGGAGTTGACATCGCGTGCAGCAAGCGAGATTTCGTTGTGCCGGTACCTTGATAGAAGTAGCGCGGGTCCTGGTGCAGCAGAGAAGGAAACACCGCGTCGCCAAGCAGGATCTTGGTATAGCCGCCGGCAAACGTAGCGCCCAGGCGCTGACCATAAGCAGCTGCACCTTGACCGTAACTGGGGTAGCCGACCGCCTGATAGATCCCGGCGTTCAGACCGAAGCCAACAATCGTGACCGGGTCCGTCAGCGCCTTCATGGCCAGCTGAAACTTCAGTTTCGGGGTTAGCGGCGCCGCGCTGTGCTCGTAGGTCACGTAGAAATTGGGTATCACCCCGAGGACGCGCTGCTGCTCCTGAACTTTGACCTGTTCGGTGGCGATTTGCTCCTGGGTAACTGCATTCACCGACTGCTGAACAGGTGCCACGGTGAGCCTGATGCCGGTCACGATGAAGGACTGCCCGGGTTGCAGAATGATCTCGTTTGAGGTCCAATTCGCGAAGCCGGATGCACTGACGACGATCCGGACTGGTGCTCCGGAATTAATACCATCGAATTTGAAGAAACCGTCATCCCCTGTGACGAGCGAGCGATGATCGTTTGGCGCGGGTCCTTGCAAAACGATCGTTGCCTTCGGCACTGTGCGCCCGGTTGCATCGAGCACCGTCCCAGTGATGGTTGCCGTCTGTGGCGACTGTGTCTTAGGTTGCTGTGCCTGAGTGAGAGTAGCCGCCCAGAGAACGACGACAAGTGCCCACGCTGACTTGCTGATTCCGGGAACCATGAAACACTCCTGCTTCTGTAGTGCAAGCGCCAGGCCGAAACGGTCCAGCGTAAACTGTATGAATTCACGCAATCTTCAGATGGGTGAGTGCCCAAGGGCGCGACCGCGCTGACCCCCATTGACGAGTTAGATGTTCTGGACTGGCAGTGGGTTTCGCCGCTAAATTGCCTCGATACGCATGACTTACATAAAATTCGCATATCGTAAGTGATCCCTTGGCCCTCACCCGAGCAGCCACATCCTTACTTCTGCTGCTTCGCTTCTCCCAGTTCGCGGGCCACGCTGTCGAGCACGCCGTTGATGAACTGCACTGACTCGGGCGTGGAAAAACGCCGCGCAATCTCCAGGGCTTCATTGATCACGACCGCGCGCGGCGTTTCCGGAAACCCCAGGAACTCCGCCACCCCCGCACGCAACAGATTGCGATCCACGGCGGCCATGCGGTCCATTCGCCAGTGCTCGGCGTTGCGCTCAATCAACTGGTCAATCTCCTCGCCACGTTCGGCAGCCAGACCGAACAGATCGTCGGCAAAGCCACGCACCTTGGCGTCGAGGTCCTGGCGCTCACTCCAGAACGTTTGCCGCACCTGATCGGGGTTTTGCTTTCCCATTTCCATTTGAAACAACATTTGCAGCGCCAATTCGCGCGACTTCCTGCGAGTGCCGGCTTTGCTCATCGCTTGCCGTCCGCTGCGCTAGCCAAGTGCTCGGCAACCTGCTGCCGCAATGACGCCATCTCCACCGCTGCCAGACTAGCCTCGAATCCCTTGTTGCCGGCCTTCAATCCGGCGCGGTCGATCGCCTGCTCCAGCGTGTCGCAGGTAAGTATCCCGAAGGCGTGCGGCACTCCGGTTTCCTGCGCCGACTGGCCCACTCCGCGCGTCACCTCGTTGGCAATCACCTCGTAGTGCAACGTGCCTCCACGCAGCAGACAGCCGATGCAGACGATGGCGTCATACTTCCCACTCTGCGCCAGCTGCCGCGCAGCGGCCGGAATCTCGAACGCTCCCGGCACGTGAACGGTAGATATGTCGTTCGGATTCGCTCCGCACTGGCGCAGTGCCAGCAGCGCTCCGTCCAGCAGACGCTCGGTAATGAAAGAATTGAAGCGGCTCACTACAACGGCGAACTGCTTGCCCGCCGCATTCAGAGAACCTTCCGTTCCATGACCCTCTCCAGCTTTCTTCGCGTACGTCAGGAAACCAATGCGAAGCCCGCTCACTTCCACTTCAAACAGACGAGCACCGTAAGGCGTCTCGCCAATCTCGCGACGGATAGTCACACCCAGGCTCTTGGCGATCTGCCACGCGCCGTCGGCATCGGAGACTTCCACCATGGCATCGACGCTGGGCGCATCCGCTGCGGCAAGGAACTCAATACCTCCGCTGGGGGCCAGCATCTCGATTCCGTGGTTCCGGCATTCGTGCCACTCGTTGCCCGGAGCGAAACCCAGGGCGCGGAACAAATTCAGCGCGGGCTGCAAGTCCTCCAGCGATTTGCCTGCAACGCGGGGAAACACAATCGATCGGATCATAGGTTGGTTTCTATTCTAACTGGCAGCCGGAATGAGGGGTCGGTATGGTAAGCGTCTCAGTTTAGCCCACATTTCCTTTTTGAAGTTGGCCTAACCGCCATATGATCGGACCAACAGCAGTATTCACGCGGTTTTGCGGCGCAAAAGAAACTGGCGGAGAGCCATCTGACGAGGCGGCTTTTTCGGAATATGGTGCGGCGGATCGCGGTGCTGTTGCTTCCGGCGGGATAGCTGAGGCCGTGGCCGGGAAATCGATCCAGAGTCAAGAGGGGACGGAGGGGTGTCTGACCAAGACCGGATGGAAAGGCCGTGGACAACAGTTTCGGGACTTGGGTTGGGGCACACCGGACCCTGTTCCGAGCCCTGGGCCCGGCCAAAGAAAATATTTATGCGCTGGAGTCCCTAAAAGAGGATACAGTATCGGGCTGTTGGGAGCTAAAACGGAAATTCCAACGCCAAAGCCAACTTACACCCTCTCGCCTTTTACACAATCGAAGTTACGTTAGCAAATTCCGGCCCTAAAGGTGAGCGGTAAAGCTAGGGCGGCGCCGGCGGCGCCCACTAACCATTTCCGCCATTGAAAGGACAATCACCATGTCGAACTCAGGCCAACACGGAATTTGGATCTTCGAAAACGGCCTGCCAGCCACAACGCTGACACTCGCGATTACAATTTTGCTTGCGCTGACGCTGATCTCAGCTCAATCAGCGCAGGCCCAAACCTACAATGTGATTCACAACTTCACCGGCGGAGGGGACGGGGCAGACCCTAGAGCAGGACTGACGAAGGACGCAGCAGGAAATTTCTACGGTACAACCCGCGATGGAGGCAGGTACGGCCTGGGCACGGTGTTCAAGCTGGCGCTCAAAGGCTCCAATTGGATCTTGACCCCGCTCTACAGCTTTGCAGGAGGCGATGACGGCGCCAATCCCGATGCCAGAGTAGTCTTCGGACCGGACGGCAATCTATATGGTACGACAAATTTTGGAGGCGGCGGAGCATGTAGCGAACATGGCGGCCAGGGCTGCGGAACGGTCTTCAAACTGACGGTTCCAGCGACCGCCTGCAAATCCGCAATCTGCTCTTGGACGGAAACCGTGATTTACCGGTTCATGGGAGGCAGTGATGGAGAAGCTCCCGGATATGCCGACCTTATTTTCGATCCAGCAGGCAATCTCTACGGCACAACATCTTTTGGGGGCGGAGGAGGAATGGACTGCTCCGGCACGAACTGCGGCACCGTGTATGAGCTCACGCCGTCCGGTGGCGGCTGGACGGAAAGCATTATTTACAGATTCAACCCCCTACCCGACGGCTACGCTCCCGACAGCGGCGTGACACTCGATAGCGCCGGCAACCTCTACGGTACGACTTACTACGGCGGTACCTACGGCCCGGGAGTGGTTTACGAATTGAGCCCCTCAGGATCTGGGTGGACAGAAAAGCTTCTCCACGAATTTGGCAGGACCGGAGACGATGGAGGAAACCCCGTTGCGGGGCTGATTTTCGATGCGTCGGGCAATCTCTATGGCGCCACATCTGGCGGAGGTTCAGGTGGCGGCGGCACGGTTTTCGAGCTTACGCCGTCGGGCGGCAACTGGACGTTTAGCGTGCTCTCGGGGGCGGGATCGGTTGCCAGCCTGATTATGGACGCAGCCGGTAATCTGTACGGCACAACCTTCACCGTCGGCGCCTACGGATACGGGTCGGTTTTCAAGCTGACACCGTCGGGCGGCGGCTGGACCTATACCGACCTATACGATTTCACCGGCGGCAATGATGGGGCAAATCCGGAAAGCACGCCGGTGTTCGACGTCAGCGGTAATCTCTACGGCACAACAAGGTCGGGTGGAACGTATGGCAACGGCGTTGTCTTTGAGATCACACCGTAGGCGGGTGGTCTAGGCCACTGCGATCAGATGAGTAATTGTTTGGAACTCGATGCTCAATCTAGCGATGCGCGTTTAGACGTTATGTGAAGCGGGCGGACGGTAGAGCGGGCCTTCAGGCCCGCGTCGAAGCCGCCCCTGAAAATCCGCGTGCCGCAGGCACGGCAGATCCGCGCCTTACCTGTGCCGCCCCTATGGGGCCCGGGTCCAAGAAAAGCGCTGGATGCGGGCCTGAAGAGCGTGTGTGAGAACTGTGCCGTCCCTACGGGACTCGGTATTATTTCCGACTCTACCCAGCGCTGAAGCGCTGGGCTAAGCTCTTTCGCCCCATTCGGGGCTGAATTTTGTGCAATCGTTCCACCGTGCCGACTCAAAACGAGTTCTCACACACCCTCTGAAGGCCCGCTCTACCCGAACAACGCAAACTAAGACACTCTGGCTGGGACGGGTAAATGCCCGCAAACGGGAAAGTACCGTCTCGGGAAACAAAAAAAGGCGAAAATCAGGAGGTTGATATAGCACTTAAATGCTATCTAAAAACCCCAACATGTGAATTCGTCCCTAGGGAACTCCTAATACCGTCGCTAGAGCCCCTAGGAAGCTCCAGGATCGACGACAAAGCTCGCGGACGACCCGTAGCCCAAAATTTCGCCGGAGGCCCTGTACGGGCACGTAAACGCAAAAGCGGCGATTTCCTTTTCTGGGAAACCAAGGGCGTTAGCACGTCAACTAATTATCACTAAAGTGCTATACCTCGCAGTTCACTTCGCGCCGACGATCTTGGCCGTTATAGCGGTTCCGGGATTAGTGTATCCGCTCGTTCGGGTAGTGCGGCGCTTCAGCGCCGCGTTCGCCGCGCCCAAAGGCCACGCCTAAGCAGCTGAGGTCGATGACCTCAGCTGCTTAGGCGATTTTTCTTCTTGTCGCATACGCGGGCTTGAAGAGCGTGTGTGAGAACTGTACCGTCCCTACGGGACTCGGTATTATTTCCCACTCTACCCAGCGCTGAAGCGCTGGGCTAAGCTCTTTCGCCCCATTCGGGGCTGAATTTTGCGCACTCGTTCCACCGTGCCGACTCAAAACGAGTTCTCACACACCCTCTGAAGGCCCGCACTACTCGTGCCATCCGGACACACCTAATGCGGAACTGGTGTAGCTTATCCGTGAAATCCGCGTGACCCGCGGTTTGCTTTTCTCGCTACTCGTACCGCAGCGCTTCGATTGGGTCGAGCCGCGAGGCTTTGATCGCGGGAAGCATTCCGCTCACCAGGCCCACCAGGGTCAGAATGATGGTGGCAATGAATACGATCTTGGGATCGATAATGAGCCGGATATCGGCGGCTTCGGCGTTCTTGGCAACCGCGCTGTAGAAGGTGAGACGTCCCACGCCAATCGAAATCGCATAGGCGAGGGCGATGCCGGCAATGCCTCCGGCGAAGGTGATCGCCAGGGCTTCTGCCAGGAACTGAAATAAGATGTCGCGCCGCCGGCCGCCCAGGGCCTTCTCCACGCCGATCTCACGCGTGCGCTGGGTGACCGACACCAGCATGATGTTCATCAGGCCGACGCCGCCAATGCCGAGCGTCAGCGTCCCGATGAAGGCCAGCAGGACCTGCAAGCCCGTGATGATGATCTGAAACTGCTTCAACTGCTTCATCATGTTGTAGATGAATACGGCGCGCTTGTCATCGGGTTTGAAGTTGTACTGGTGGGCCAGAACTTCGCGCACCTGGTGCTCCACCAACTCATACTCATTGCCTTCGTAGTCGAGCCAGATGCCGTCCAGGTAATGCGTGTCCTTGAAATCGCTCATGGTGCTGAAGGGTATGTAAATCAGCTTGTTGATGCTGTCATCGCCCTCTTGCATATGAGGCGCCAGGACGCCAATAACCCGGTAACTGATTCCGTCGATGCGTATGTACTGGCTCAGAGCGTATTCGCCGGAGAACAGCTTAAGCTTGGCCTCGGAGCCGATGACCGCTACCCGTGCGCGCGACAACTCGTCATCCTCGTTCATCAAGCGGCCCTCACCCAGCGTCAAAGCCTGAATCTTGAACATGCTGGGATAAACGCCATTGATGGGCAGCGTGTAGGTGCGAACGTCCTGCTGCACAACGCAGTCCTTCCCCACCATCGGGGTGATGCGATGCACGAGCGGGGCTGCATTCACAATGCGATCGATATCGTCGAAGGTGAACCTGATCTGGGTGCCGGCCTTTTGCCCGCCAGCCTGCTGAGAAGTGCGCCCGGGAAAGACGCCGATGATGCGCGTACCCCAATTGGCGAAGATGGTCTCGATGGCGCGGCCGAATCCCGCACCGTAAGCCAGCAGAAGAACGACCGTCGCAATGCCCCAAGCCATTCCGAGCATGGTCAGCGCGGTGCGGCGCCGATTGTGGCGCATGGCGCTATAGGCCTGTGTCATCAGATCTTTGACCATGACTACTCCTGCCTCAGGGCTTCCACCGGCTGCAACAGTGCAGCTTTACGCGCGGGATAAAGTCCGGCAAAAATTCCTGCGAGCGCCAGCGTTCCAATGGCGACCGTCGCCGACATGTATGACATGGTCGGAGGATCGAAGCCCGGCACCTTTCCCATGCCGCTCATCAGATGCATCAGCAGCGCAGCACCACCCATGCCGATGGCCCCACTCATTAGGGTGAGGAAGGCGCCTTCGAGAAAGAATTGGAGCAGGATGCTGTGGTTGGTGGCGCCCACTGCTTTTCGCAAGCCAATTTCACGCGTGCGCTCGCTCACCGCGACCAGCATGATGTTGACAATACCAATCGCGCCCAGGGTCAAGGTGACCAGGCCGACTCCGCCGAGAAAAATATCCATTACATCGAAGATCTTGCCCACTGTCTCCGCGTTCTTGACGGTGTCCCAGTCCTCGAAGGCATCTTCGTTGTGCCAATCGAAGCCGTGATTGCGGGCAACGATCTTTCGAACTTCCTGGCGGGCAATGGCGTGTTCGTCGCGCACCCGCGGACGATAGTTCAAAAACGAAACAGCGTCCTGCTGCTGTTCCCCAGCCAGCGGAAAGAACTGGTGCATCATCGTGTAGGTAAGAAAGACGCGATTGTTCGTCGAGTTGTCATCGCCGTGGCCTACGCGCTGTACTACTCCCACGACCTCAAAGCGAATACCATTCAACAGGATCGCGCTGCCGACCGCAGTCCGGCCGCCGGGAAACAGGTTCTTAACCATCTCGTCCCCGACCACGCACACAAACCGCTTCTGCGTATCGTCGGCGTCATTAAGCCACCGCCCGCTGTCGAGCGGCAGGTAGCGAATGGTATTGAAGTGCGGTGGAACTCCGACGACCTCGCCGTTAGTGTTGCCGTAGTCGCTGACTTCGCGAATGTCCTGCCGTCTGAGCACAGGTGCAACGGCACGAACATGTGGTGCTTCGCGCTGAATGTCGAGGTAGTCCTTATAAGTGAGGTGATACTCGCGACCGGAACTCATGTTGCCCGCGACCGCCGGAGCCCGTCCAGGGAACATGAACATGATGTCTTCGCCGAGCGAATTCAACTCGCGCCGGTTGCCCGAGCGGAATCCTTCTCCTAATCCCACGAGGAGCAACAGGGAGCCAACTCCCCATGCGATGCCAAACATGGTGAGGAATGAGCGCAGCTTGTGCGCCCACAAGGTCCGCAACATCTGTCGGAGAATCTCGAAAAACAGCATCGCGGTGAACGGGGGACTCCGCCCTACATTGTTATACGCGAGTACCGACGGCTAAGTTCCTGAATCGTGAGGCACTGCCGACTCCTATTGGACAATAAGAAGCATCGAAACGATAGCAATGTGTGATCAGTAACAGAATGTTCATGCGAATCGCTGAAAGTTGTGGAAAAAGGTACCTGGCGCTCCATAACAGCTCCAGATTCGTTTATAGTTAAAGCTGTAGTGATCGGCCGCGACTGTTGGTTGAGCGCGGACCGGGCTGCAAATTTATTGGGTCCAGGAGTCAAGTACGATGCCGAAAGCAACACGAGCCAATGATGGCACCACGCCGAAAAAACGGAGCCGCAAAACTACTCCCGAGGTCGGGAATGGTACTGCTCAGCCTGAGAATGGCAATGGCACTCAGGTGGCGCAACCCGTGACGACGTCGCCCGAATTCGCTCATGGGTCTCACCCCTCGCCGGTGGTAGAGGAGAAGATTCGCGCCCGCGCCTATGAGCTGTACCTGCAACGCGGAGGTCATGGTGGCTCTCCCGAGCAGGACTGGTTACGAGCGAAGGAAGAGATTTACGGTCAGCAGCGTACCGCGTAGAGCATTGAGGTAGTAGGCAGTTACTATTGGATTTTGCGTGTGTCAGAGCTTGCCTACATCAGTAGGGGCCTGGATGCACGGAACGAGTGCGGCAGAAAGTAAGACGTGGAATCTGTGAGCCAGGTCCTCCTCGTTGACGACAATCCTTTGCAACTGAGTGTCCGCGAAGCAGTTCTGCGGAATGCTGGGTTCCAGGTGTCTGTAGCCACGAGCGCCGACAGCGCCCTGGCCACGCTGCGCGTCATTCGCGACCGCATCGCCGTAATCGTCACCGACCATCTGATGCCGGGCGGCGGCGGCCCTGGCTTGGTCCGCAAGGTCCGCGCGGAAAACGATTGGATCCCGGTCATCGTGCTCAGCGGCTTGCCGGACGCCGCCTGCGAATACGATGGCTTGGAGGTTGTTTTCCGGGCAAAGCCCTTGCCGCCGCCTGACCTGATTGAGCTGGTACGGTCAAGTTTGGCCGATGCGAACCGCCACCGCGGCGCGGCTTAATCGTCCGACCGAACGCCAGAGTCAGCTTCCCTTGCCCGCGCCTATGGGAAAGGTCACCCGGCGATGTGATCTGAATCACGTGGCGCTGTGCTGCGAAAAGCGATATCCTTAACCCAATCGGCAGATGTATCAGGGATGGCCGGACGCTTAGGGAGCCAGGCATTCGGCAACTCAGAGGGTTTAATTCAATGTCAGAGCAGGGACGCAGGTACGTGCGCTTCGGCGCGGTGATTGCCGTAATTATTGTGGCGCTTGGCTATCTGGCCTACACCGGCGTGCAGGACAGCAAGAGCTATTACGTCACCATCAAGGAACTGAACGGCATGGGTAACGGTGCGTACAGCAAACGGCTGCGCGTGGCCGGTAACGTTCAGCCCGGATCGATCAAGCGCCAGGGAACGCACCTGGAATTCCTGCTGGTCGAGCAGGACCGCACTCTGCCGGTGGTGTACAACGGGAGCGAAGCGCCGCCTGATACCTTCAAAGATAATGCACAGGCCCTGGCGGAGGGAAAGTTTGGACGCGATGGCGTCTTCCACGCGACCAACATCCAAGCCAAGTGCGCGTCCAAGTACGCTCCCAAACAACCGGGTCAGCCGGGGGCTGCTCCGGCCTCGCAGGCGTCGCTGGCGGGACAGTCTGGCACGCCGGGACAGTAAGCTCTGTTGGAGCAAAATCACGGAAACGCACAGCATGACAGGCGCTAGCGATCACTCTTCTCCGCCTGTCGTCATCCTCGATAATCTGGTGAAATTTTTTGGCCGGTTTGCCGCCATCCGCGGCATCTCCGCCAGCTTTGCGCATGGCCGCCTGTACGTGGTGCTGGGCGATAACGGAGCCGGCAAGAGCACCCTGCTGCGCATGGTCGCCGGACTGATGGAGCCCAGCCAAGGGAGCTTCACATTACTGGGAACGAAAAACCATCGCGAGGTCGCTCATCGCGTGGGATACATGGGCCACGCGCCGCTGCTCTATGACGAGCTAAGCGGCATGGAAAACCTGCGCTACTTCGCGGGACTGTATGGCCTTACCGACGACGAAATTTGTCGGAAGGCGATGCAGATGGTCGGGCTCGATCCGGAACTGTCTCGCCGCGTCGGACACTATTCGCAAGGTATGCGGCAGCGACTGTCGCTGGCGCGCGCAGTGTTGCACGATCCGGCGTTGATTCTGCTCGACGAGCCGTTCTCCAACGTGGATATGCATTCGTCGCGCGAAATGGCGGCCGTGTTGGGAAGGGTCCGCGATAAGGGCAAAACTATCTTCGTGGTCACGCATCAAGCCGCGCTGATGGAAGGCGTGGCCGATGAATTCGTGCACATGACGGCTGGACAGATCGTGTCTCGCGAGGAAGTGGCCCGCAACACGGCCGCCTCGAATGCGGAGTGGACACCGCGATGACCACCCTTGGCGTGACTCGCACGACGCTGTTGAAAGACCTGCGCATGGAGTGGCGCTCCAAGGATGCCATCAACTCCATGCTGTTTTTCGCGTTGCTGGTGGTGGTGATCTTCAGCTTCGCCTTCAACCCCACAGCGGAGGAGTCGCGCCGCATTGCTGGCGGGCTGATCTGGGTGGCTTTCCTTTTCGCGGCGGTGGTGGCGCTGAACCAGACCTGGGCGCGCGAGCTGCGCAATCAAGTGCTCGATGCCTATCGCGTGTCGCCGGCCCCGCCAAATGCGCTCTTCCTGGCCAAGGCGATCGGCAATTTCTTCTTCGTGGTGGTGCTGGGAGCGCTGATGGCTCCGCTGTTCGTGGTTTTCTACGACCTGCGATCGGTTGGGCCAGTGTGGCAATTGATCGTGGTCGCGCTGTTGGGGACATGGGCGCTGGTGGTCAACGGTACGTTTTTTGCGGCGCTCTCTATCCGCACGCGCAGCCGCGAGATTATGCTGCCGCTGATTCTCTTCCCCATCTCGATACCAGCGCTGCTCGCCATGGTGGATGCCACTACTTCCATCCTGACCGGCGAAGCCTCACCCGATTTCTGGATCAAGATGCTGGCGGTTTACGATGTGGTATTCACGGCAGTCTGTCTGCTGTTGTTCGAGAGCGTGTTAAACGCGGAGTGAAGTGACAGTGATTAGTGGATAGTGGATAGTAGGTAGAACCGAGCTCATGAATAGCAGCAGCTCGCTTTGTGTCAGGGCACGACTTCAGTCGTGCCGTCCGGTGGGGAAAAAGATTCGGGCTTCAGCCCCTGCGGGAACAAATTTCGCGAGGGCAAAAGAGACTATGTCGCAACTTGCGAATCCTGATTCGGGAGATGGAACAAAACGCCACGAAAACGAGCGCCGTAGGCGCGAAAGAGCTTAGCCCAGCGCTTCGGCGCTGGGTGGCGGGAAAATAATACCGAGTCCCGCAGGAACGACAGAGGTTGCGACACACCCTCTAAGGGCCCTAACAATGTTGAATACGGAATGAAAAATATATTCATAGTCTTCGTGGTATTTACCCTCGGCCTACTGGCCTTCAGCACCTACCAGGCGCTCTTTGTCGCTCCCACCGAGCAGACCATGGGCGAGGTCCAGCGCATCTTCTACTATCACGTTCCCTCGGCATGGACGGCTGGCGTGTGCTTCTTCGTCAACTTCCTGGCGTCGGTCGCGTACCTGTGGAAGCGCAATCTTGCCAGCGACGCTCTGGCCGCGGCTTCCGCCGAAGTTGGCGTGATGTTCTGCACCATCGTCCTCATTACAGGTCCCATCTGGGCGCGCCCGGTGTGGGGCATCTGGTGGACCTGGGATGCGCGACTCACGACCACACTGGTACTGTGGCTTATCTACGTGAGCTATCTGGTCCTGCGACGTTTTTCGGCTGGAGGACAGACGCAAGTGCTGGCCGCGGCGCTGGCCATTTTCGGATTCGTGGACGTGCCGATTGTTTACATGTCGATTCGCTGGTTTCGCACCCAACATCCTTCCCCCGTCATGGGAGGCGGCGAAAATTCGGGCCTCGATCCGGCCATGCTGCACGCCTTCTTCTGGAACCTGGCGGCATTCACCTGCGTGGGGATTGTGCTGATGGTGGTCCGTTACCGGTTGCAGATGCTGGAAGAAGAAGTCGAAGCCACCCATGCAGCCGCGGCCTTACGAGGAGGCGCATAATGACCGGGCCAGTCGCATTGAAAGCTGCTTACATTGTCACCTGGGTCATACTCCTCGGATACCTGGGATCGCTGTTCCGTCGTTTCCGCCGCGTCCGCGAAGAGATGAAGGACCTGAAGCGGGGAGAGTAGTCCGAATTACCACGGGAGACACCGAGGCACAGAGAAACTTGTTCAAAGCCCTCGAAGAGCATTCTGGAAACGTATCGCTTTCAAGGACTCTCGAATCGTTCAGACTTTGCTCCTGACTTCCTCGGTGTCTCTGTGTCTCTGTGGTGAAATGACTTTGAGCAGCGAAAAACACGGCCTTCTGGTGTTCCTCGGGGTTGCCAATCTCATCTTCTGTGTTCTGTGTGTGATTTTGAGCGTCCCCTTTTTCTGGCGACAGTATCAGGTGTTGCGAACCTGGCCCGAGACCGAAGCGCAAGTCATCCGCAGCGAGGTGGTAACGCAACCGGCGCCCCCGCATGAGCAGTTGTACGCCGCAAAGTTGCAGGTCCTCTATACCGTCGACACCAACCCCATCACCGCGGAACTGATCAGCTTCCAAAGCCAGAACTACCAGCAAACCGCCAACCGTGCGGCCCAGTTCCCTGTCGGCAGCCGCCATCCCATCCGCTACGATCCGCATGCGCCCACACAAGCCCGGATTGGCGCCGGCTGGAACGTGCGCTTTTTCATTGTGCCGCTGGTAATGCTGGGAATGGGCGCGATCTTTGGGGGAATCGCTGCCGTCTTTCTGATGGCTGCAAAATACTTTCGCGCACAGAAAATAATTGAGTAGCCAGCCAGCTTCGAGCAGCCCAGTGACTCGGGACATCCGCATCGCATCAGGCTCGGGGAGGTCTCCCTTCTCCGACAGGCCGGGTGGACAGCTGTGGTCCTCGCAGGCGTAACTCCTGGCCGCTCGGATAGAGGGTTATTTACAACATCTATATCCACAGAATCTCTCGGGCGCTTTCTGAAGTATTTAGCTCCAACAGGATGTGGTTCGTGGGCAGCGAGCAATTGTGATCAGACTAAGTCGCAACCGGAGCCATACGATGATACCTGGCCAACGTGACCAAGGAGAATCGAATGAAACTCAAGAAGTTATTTGTTGTTGTTCTGGGGACGCTCATCGTGCTCGCCCTGTCGCTGCCGGTAATCGCACAGACCACCACACAATCCAGCACGACGACGACACAGAATCCGCCTCCCGCCCAGGCGCAAAGCACTACCACCACGACTTCAGAGGATCTGGCACCTGTGCCGCAGGCCCAGACCACTCAGACCACCAACACGACTGTTACGCCGGCAGACCCGCAGGTGAAGCAGACCGATACAACGACGACCACAGTCACCCCCCAGCCGAAGGTGACCGACACGACGACCACCACCACCGCGCCGCCGCCTGAGGTGAAGAAGGACACCACATCGACGACCACAACCACGCCCCAGCCATAAGTGCGGCCCGTCGATCTTCATGTTCTTGGTTGGACAACCCTCCGCCAAGAACGTCGAAGATTGAGGCAACATGCACTATCCGTACTTCATGTTTTTAGGGTTTGTCTTGAATTGATCATAAGGAGAAATATGAAACACCTCAGATTGTCACTAGCCACGCTGGCGCTGCTCGCCGTCGGGATTCTGGCCGGATGCTCAGCGACGACCGTGAAATCGCCGGATGTTTCCGACAATATTCGTAAATCGCTCGATCAAGCAGGCTTCAAGGATGTCTCTGTCAGTCAGGATCGCGACAAGGGCATCGTGACCCTCGGTGGACAAGTCGCCACCGAGAACGACAAGTCACAAGCCGAATCCCTTGCCAGGTCTCTGGCCAGCACCCAGGTTGTCGCCGATCAGATTGCCGTGATTCCCGTAGGCGTGGAAAAAGAAGCAAAAGCTGTGAACTCCGATTTGGACGATGGGATCGAAAAGAACCTTGACGCTGCTCTGATCCAGAACAAGATGCACGACAACGTGAAGTATGACGTGAAGAGCGGCGTAGTCACGCTGACCGGGGAAGTGAACTCACAGTCCATGCGCGATCAAGCCGGACAAGTGGCCACCAACGTTCCTAACGTGAAGCAGGTCGTGAACGATCTCCAGGTTAAGAATCAGAAAGCTAGTTCGTCATAGTTGACCTGCCGCGCCAATTCATGCAGAGAGCCGGCGGAAGCACATGCCCGGGCACTCGCCCGCAAGAGCGCTCAGACCTCTGACGAAAATTGCCACGGCGGACTCGGGAAGGAGATGTTCAATGTCATTCGGCCTTTATGCTATTGGGTTCGGAATCATGATCTGCGGCCTGATTTATGGCGCACACTTGATGCACGTTCCCGCACACTGGATTGCGGTGGGTGCGGTCGTACTTTTGGGTGTCGGGATTTTATCAGGCGTAAAGGCCACGCGTCAGAAAGATCCTGCGGAATAACATTCTTTTGTCCAGCCGGGAAGTGACCACACCCGGCTTTTCGATTCGCATCACATCAGGATAATTCCTGGTGGGCCGGCTGCTCGGAAACTACCCACTTCGAGCGATTGCCGCCGCTGGACAGAAATGCTGTCAGCGATTTGATAGAATGTCGGCCAATGTACGCTGCAGTACAGCCTTCGCAGCTCCGCCTCATCGGCTTCACTTGAAGCCCCTCCCTCTAATCGCGGGCCGATTTCCCATTCGAAATTAACCATCGAGAACAGGAGGTTCGTTATGAAGCTGCGTGTTTTGTCAGCGCTGGTGCTGGCCTGTATTGCGGTGTTGCATTCAAGTGCACAGTCCGCGCCAGAGAAGCCGAAGGTCAGCCAACCCGCCCGCAAGTTTCGCTTTACGTATTCCTTCACCGTCAAGGACATTCCGGCGGGGACAAAAGTAGTGCGCGTGTGGGCCCCGGTGGCACATACCGATGAGCACCAAACCGTGCGCCTGGTAAACGTCAAAGCTCCGGTGAAGACGGAGATGACACAGGAAGCGGAGTACGGCAATCGCATGATGTATGCCGAGGTCAGCAATCCTGCGCAGGGTACGGCCGAGTTCGCACTCGAGTACGAAGTGACGCGCCGCGAGTACTCGCTCGGCGACTTGGCGCAACTCGAGCGCAAGGACACCAAGCCCGGCGTCGTACCGGCGTCGATCGTGCGGTTCGTTGAGCCCGATAAGCTGATTCCGACCAATGGCAAGATCAAGACTCTGGCGCAAGAGGTGACCGGCAACCAGGTTGGGACCGTAGCCAAAGCCAAAGCTGCTTACGACTACTTGTTCACCACCATGCGTTACGACAAAACCGGGACCGGCTGGGGCCGCGGAGACGCCCTCTGGGCCTGCGATTCCAAGCACGGCAACTGCACCGATTTCCATTCGCCGTTCATTGGGATGCTGCGCGCCGACAACATTCCCGCGCGCTTCGACATTGGCTTCCCACTCCCCGAGAATAAGGACAAAGGAGACATCGCGGGCTATCACTGCTGGGCTGAGTTCTACGCGTCAAAGATCGGTTGGATTCCGGTCGATATCTCCGAGGCATGGAAGGCCAAAGAGAAGAGAGACTATTTCTTCGGCAGCCTGGACGCCAACCGGGTCAAGTTCTCCACCGGCCGCGACATAACGCTTTCGCCCAAACAGGACGGACCGCCGCTGAATTATTTCGTCTATCCTTACGTTGAGGTTGACGGCAAGCCTTACGAGGCCGTTGGCAAGCAATTCAGCTTTGAAGAGCTGAAGGCGGGTGAGCAGAAAACCTCCAGGTCGAAGCCGCCCGCGGACTCGCCGGGCAATGTAACCTGGTATCAGCTTCGGAGCTGGATGGCTGGCGCGAGGTAGCCTATGGAGTTATTCATCTTCGGCCGTTTTCACGCCGCGGCGGGCAATGAAAATGCCGTCGCGGAGGCTTTGACTGCCGTTCTCGGTCCTTCCCGCGAGGAAGCGGGTTGCCTCAGCGTCCACGCCTTTCGTTCGATCCGCGATCCCCGGCTGTTCTACATTCACTCGCGCTGGACAAACGAGGAGGCGTTCGAGCTTCACGCCACCTTGCCGCATACGGTGCGATTCATCGAACGCGTGGCGTCGCTGATCGACCATCCTCTCGACGTGACCCGGGCTGAGATGATTGGGTGAGCCATCGCGATTGGACCGCGAATTCCCGAAGAGGTGGCGCAAAGGAAGCAGCCGCGGATTTCGTGCAAAGAACCCGCACGCGGCCGCGGGGGGGCACCTGAGGCCGGACTACGTGTACATAAAGATGTAGAATATGTACATTTAACGAGATTCTGAAGCCGGAAAGAGAGCGACTCAATGGCCACGGCAAGCAATCGAACGCACAAACATTTTCAGCTGAACTCTGCGAAAATCAAGCGCGCCCAAAAAGTGTTGCGTGCGAAAACCGAAACCGAGACCATTGAGCGCGCCCTGGACTTGGCGATCGCCGAACACGAGAAGAACCGACTGGTTCTTCAAGCCACGGAGCGCTTTGTCGGCAGTGGCATTGCGATCAAGGATGTCTACGGATCCCTGGACCGTTAGATGCAGCCCGCCCTGTTCGATTCTTCCATCTATATCTCTGCCTTGCGTCGGAAGGACGACGGGGCGCTTGCCCTGAGGCGGCTGGCTGCCGACGCGCCACTTTGGCTAAGTGCGGTGGTGCTCGAAGAACTTTATGCGGGTGCCGGCGACCGTGAGCGGCGCGTTGTGGAAAGACTCGGGCGGGATTTCGACAGGGCGAAGCGAATCCTACTGCCGAATCTTAGCGACTGGATTCAGGCTGGCAATGTACTGGCTCGGCTGGCAGCCAAGTACGGTTACGAGCAAATCGGACGGGGCCGCCTGACCAACGACGCACTCATCGCGATGAGCGCCGGGCGGCTGGGAATCCAAGTCATAACCAGCAATGAACGAGACTTCGGCAGGCTAGCCGAATTTCGTGAGTTTCAGTGGCGAGTAACCACCGTCTAGCGCCCGTTCATCCGTCTGGTCTTGGTATCCCAACCAATCCCGGAATCCGCTGCCGGCAGCGCCTTTTTCCATTTCACCGTGTTCCTGCGGGTGGACCTCCTGAAGGGCATACCATAAGAAAGTCGAACTTTACGGAACTTTACGTTTCTGCCAGGGGAAATACTGGTGAAACGAGATCGGGTTCACCCCTGAGGTGGAGTTGCTGACCGACCTAACCGACGAACAGTTGCTCGCACAAGCGCTGGCCGGAGATGAAGACGCCTTCACTGCGCTCTACCGCAGGCGGCAGGGGCCCATCTTTCGCTTCGCCCTGCACATGAGCGGCTCATCGCTGATTGCGGAAGAGGTTACCCAGGATGTTTTTATGTTCCTGATCCAGCGGGGCCGCGACTTCGACCCGTCCCGCGCCGCGCTGGGAGCGTACCTGTTTGGCGTGGCCCGCAATTACGTACGGCGTGCGATGGAGCGCAATTACACGGAGACGGCCTTGAGCAGCCCGGTGGATGACGAGGCGCAGTCCCTGATGGTCAACTGCGATCCCGGTGAAGGAATCGCCCGGCAGCAGACCTCGACTGCGGTGTGGAGGGTTGTCCTCTCTTTGCCGGAACATTATCGCGAGGTTGTGGTGCTGTGCGATCTCCAGGAGTTGAGTTATGCAGATGCGGCGGAAGCTGTTGGTTGTGCGCTGGGCACGGTCCGTTCGCGGCTGCACCGGGCGCACGATATGCTCAGCCGAAAGCTGCAACATTCGGCAGCCGCTGCACCCGGGATATCGAGCGTTACGGCGAGGTGCGTATCATGACATGCCGTGAATTCGAACACCGTGCTACCTCCCTGACTTTGCGGGAGCTGTCACGAGCGCAGGACCAGCAGATCCTGGGCCATGCGGGCAAGTGCCAGAAATGCGCAGGCTGGTTGCAACAGCAGCGAACACTGGCGGCCACGATGCAGACATTGCAAGCGGAGACGTCTGGCCGTGCGGCTGGCCCCGATGTGGAACTGGCGTTGCTCCGGGCATTCCGGCAAGCGCCGTCCCGGGCCATACAGCCGGAGATGGAGAACGGTTTGACTCCCATCGCCATTCGGCTCAGCCGATTCTTTGAGGTTGGGGCCTATGTAGCCGTGGCGGCGGCTCTCGTGATTGGACTGTTCCTGGGAGTACATCTTTTGGAGAAGCGTTCCGTGAACTCACCGGTGCAAAGCCACGTGGCGCAGCCGAGCGCGAGCTTGCCGAGTGTTGTTGCCGAGTCGAAACCGCAGCAGCACCCAGCGGCGGTATCGCGAAGCAGTGCCAATCGGCTACATACGCGGCATGTGCGGTCTGCCAGCCAGTCTCATCCGGATATAGCTGAGCCGTCGCAAACCAGCGCGGATTCAGGCTATGTTGCCTTGATGTTATGCGACCCACTAAGTTGCTCCAGCGATACCCAAGTTGTGCGGATGGAGCTTCCTAGTCCCGGGACGCCAGGGTCTGGCAGTGAACAGGATGCCCAGATGCGGATTGCCGATGTCGTGGTCGGTTACGACGGAGTGGTACGGGCGGTTCGGATTGTCAACTGAATGAAAAATGAACGACGCTAAATCCAAGTCGAGGATAACAACCATGCATATTACGAAATCCATGATTTTCGCTAAGGCCGGTAGCTGGCTGCTGCTCGGGCTGGCATTAGTAGGGCTGACTGCTTTCGCGGCAGCACAGAGCGAGGCTCCTGCGCCACCACCTCCTCCGCCACATGACATGAATGTGACCTTCGGTGGCGGCTTCATGATGGGGATGGCCCACGACGGGATGGAAGAAGGGAAAGTGGTGAAGGGTGTGCCCATGAGCGGAGAGATGATCGTTACCCGCGACCAGACGCTGGCTGATGGAAATAGCATTCACACCCAAAACCAGACCACGATCTACCGCGACTCTGAGGGCCGGGTGCGCCGTGAGATCCAGTTTGAGCTCGCCACTCCGTCCACCGGCGCTACCAAGCGGACCATGATCGCGATCACCGATCCGGTCTCGGGAAGTCGCTATATGCTGAATCCAGAAAACAAGACGGCGCACCAGATGCCGCTTCATCCCGGCAAGCCCGGCGGCGGTGGTCCAGAAGCCATGGGAAAGGCGTGGATAGGAAACAATGCCGCCAACCTGAAGACGGAACAGTTGGGGACCAAGACCCTCAACGGATTACCAGCGGTTGGTACGCGCATGACGCGCACCATTCCCGCCGGCGAGATCGGCAATCTGAACCCCATCGAGGTGGTCACCGAGCGCTGGTATTCCTCGGACCTGCAAATGCCGGTGCTGACGACTCACCAGGACCCGATGATGGGTACGATGACGAGTAAGCTGGTCAATATCAACCGCACTGAACCGGATGCTTCCCTGTTCCAGGTACCCTCCGATTACAAATTAGTCTCCGGCAAGCCAGGTGAACCGCTCTACATGCCGATGAACCCCTAGCACTCTCCACTGGGCGGAGGTCAACCTGGCCTCCGCCATTTCCTTCAAAGCTGCGGGCCGATCTTCCGGGCCCGCGGACTGCTGCAGTATTTTGTCGACGAAACTTTGACATTGTCTCTTCCGGATCGCGATACAACTACCACGCGCACATTCTCATAATCTAGCGGTTCCCTTTTCTGCCCGCCAGTCACCCCCCCGACTTGATGCGTGCATAGAGTTCTTGCCCGTAAGCGGCTCTCAATAAAAAGCGCCACGTTTCCTCGTAAAAGAACGTGGCGCTGGCTAGTTTACGGCAGATTTTTCTCTACCTTACTCCAATATTGTACTTGGGTGACGCAATGCCATTGGCAACTACTTCCAGATAGGTCTGTCCCGTTTCCATATTGGTCGGTATGTCAACATGGGTGTATGCAGGACCAGGATAGCCAACTGCCATGGTGCTGTGGTCGTGTGTGCGGCAGTAAAAAACGTGCCCGGTGCTCACGTTGGTAAGGCGCACAATCGGGTAGTTGGTGGCTTCCTGTGCGTCATCCCCGTAGGAAGCCGCCTGCGAATAGCCATTGAACTTCCTGCCACTCAGCATGATGGTGCTCCCGCGGCTAAGGATGGGCGAGCTTATGCTGAGAACCGCCGAAGGGGCCCAATTAGGATTGGCGGTTCCAGCCGCGGTGTAGATCTCGACATCACGGCTGCCATCGGTGTAGAACACCTGACCGGTCGGTAGGACGAGCATACGTCCGTACCACGACGAATTATTCGGAGAGTTGGGCGTAGCCGGAACCGGGTTCAGGTTGGTTCCATCCCACTCGAAGAAAACTGTGCCATTGCGATATATGCCCGGGCTTGCACTCACCAGCACGTTGCCATCCGGCAGCAACGCCGCCGGACCATCAGCGATATCCAAATTGTTAGGAAAATCTGGACCAGGCGTCCAGCCACCGGTGCTGGTGTTGTAGATTGAGGTGTGACCAGCGCCCGCCCCATTCGCTCCCGTCGCAAACACGGTGCCGTCAGGCCGCAACATCGCGGGACCAACTTCATAGGAGCCGTGGGAATCCCAGAGTTGCACAATCGTGCTGCCAGCGCTTGTCCATGAACCCGTATTAGGATCATAGATTTCGGAGTTCGTGCCACTGGGGTCGTCAACGTCCGTGTAGGCGTCCACCGTCAGCACCTTTCCGCCGGGCAGCAAGGTCCACCCTTCCTCGTCGTTTTCGTCGAACTTGCCTGAACCGGTCGCCGTCCAGGTCAAGGTCGAGATGTTGAGGAGAGCTTGCTGACGGGTGCAGCAGTTGGCCAGCATGAAGGTCCCGTTAGCCAAAACTGTGCTCTGGGCATCGCCAATGGTCCTCCACCCGCTGGGCGGATTCATTGTCGTCCATGTATTGGTGAGTGGATTGTAGATCGCGCCCTGATTGGTCCAAACGTATTGCGCAAAATTCTGTTCTCCACCCTCAATGATGACTTGGCCGTTGGGCAGCACCGCCGAAGCGAAAAACAGAGGGCCGTAATTCGATGCCAGAGATGCGAGCTGGGTCCAGGTTCCGTTAACGTAGCTGCCGTTAATGTCTGGGGTTAACTTCCACCAATCCGAAAAACCGTCATTCGGATCCTCATGATGGACCATAACAGCCCCATCGGTAAGCAAAAGGGCGTGACCAGCCGTGAAACTGGGTTGGTGCGCTAAGGGCTGCCACGATTGTGCGCTGGCCATGCCTACGGCAGCCAAAAGCACTCCTGTAGCGAATCCGAGCATTCGCGAAAGCTTCATTTCTCTCCTCAAATAGTTTTGTGGTTGAATGGGCGGGTTCCGATGCGGACCTTTGACGTCTGCAGACGTCCAGGCGGTCAACTACATCTCGACTCAAGTAGGGGCGTTGAAAATCTACTCTGGACAGCTTGGCAATGTCAATTCAGCCAGGCGTTATCGCTTGATCGCAAACGCGCCGGCCATGCCGCACAGAACTACTCCGTGCTCAACCGCATCGCGCTCAACCTGCTCAAGCAGGAAAAAACCTGCAAACTCGGGATGAAAAGCAAACGCCTCAAGGCTGGCTGGGACAATGACTACCTGCTCCATCTACTCAGAAATTAAGATGCGTTTGCCCTGGGCGTTATCGCGGGTTGTAGGTTGCCGCAGATGGAAGCGGAGGGCAGTTGGTAGCGCTACCGGGAATCGAACCCGGGTTTGAAGACTGAGAATCTGCGAATCCGAAAATGCCCGCTGGAGCTGTCGTTCTGCAAGTTGTTTAAATACAAACATTTCGCTTTCGCTGAGAGACGCGCAGGGTCGGTTCTGTACACAGCCAATTGGTGCTGAATAACGGGAATTAACGGTTGTTCTGGCCACAAAATGGCCACAGTGCATTCCGATGCGGCGCTTCTCTCGCGACCGTAAAACAAGCGGTCAGGGACCACCACAATATGTCATGTTTTACCGCAACAAAGCTTGCCATATTCCAGTGGGAGTCTTGGTACTTGGCCCATGCTGCCGTCCTAAAAACAATACAGATATTGACAAGTGCATAGGTTTTGGTACAGTCTGAATATGAAGACACCCATGGAGCGTGTGCTCGACCTCGCTGGTCGACAGTCGGTCATACGCCCTAAAGAACTTGATCGGCTTGGAATTCCGCGCAATTACCTCGGCCGGCTGACACACGCCGGCAAGCTGGAAAAAATCGGGAGAGGGCTCTACACGTCTCCAGACGCCCCAGCTACTGAACACCGAACTCTGCTCGAAGTGGTTACGAAAGTACCCCGTGCAGTGGTTTGTCTTTCATCAGCGCTACGCTTCCATGGGCTGACCACCGAAAACCCATTTGAAGTCTGGATTGCTCTTGGGCGTGGAGCTTGGGTACCTCGGGCGGGCTATCCACCGATCCGAGTTGTGCGGTTTTCAGGTCAGTCGCTTACATTCGGCGTCACGGAATATCCCGTCGAGCGCGGCAGAGTTCGGGTTTACACTCCAGCCAAGACCGTCGCCGACTGCTTCAAGTTTAGGTCCAAGGTCGGGACGGAACTTGCAATCCAGGCCCTCCGAGAATGTTTTCGCGAGAAGAAGGCATCCATGGATGAGCTTTGGACGGCGGCGAAGGTCTGTCGGGTGGCAAACGTAATGCGGCCCTATATGGAATCTCTTTCTTGAGCAAGATGGTTACAAACATCTCGGCATCCATCAGGCAACGCCTTTTGAATCTTGCGCGCACGCGCAACGAAGATTTCGGGCTGCTGCTAACGAAGTACGCTCTTGAACGCATTCTCTATCGAATCAGTCAATCTAAGTACCGAACGGTCTTCGTGCTAAAGGGCGCATTGCTCTTTGAACTCTGGACCGACCAAGCACACCGTCCCACGAGAGATGCGGATTTCCTTTCCCAAGGTGAAAACGATCCGGTTCGCCTTGAAGCGGCTTTTAGGCAAGTCTGCACAACCTCCGTCGCAAAACGACGGGCTGCTCTTTGACCCTGAGAGTGTCACCGCTCAACGCATCAAGGAAGATGCCGATTATGAGGGCGTGCGGGTCAATTTCTTGGGGTTCCTCGAAAAAGCTCGTATACCGATGCAGATTGACATCGGTTTCGGTGACGCGATTACGCCGTATGCCGTCAAGAGCACTTTCCCGGCAATGCTGAATGGGCCAGCGCCTGTGCTCCTGACGTATCCCAAAGAAACTGTAGTTGCAGAAAAGTTCGAGGCGATGGTGAAACTGGGCATCGCAAACAGCAGGATGAAGGATTTCCATGACCTTTGGACTCTGGGCGACCTCTTCCCCTTCGAGGGTGAAGTTCTTTCCGACGCTATCAAGCGGACGTTCGAAAGGAGAAAGACTGCACTACCTACGACAGAGCGTCCAATCGCATTCACTCCCGAGTTCTTCGAAGATAAAGAAAAGAAGCGTCAATGGAGCGCATTTATTGCAAAGAACAGACTTTACATAGCGCCCATATCGCTGGAAGAAGTCGTCGGGGCCATCGAGCGCTTCGTCATGCCAATGATTACTTCCACAAACAGCGAAGAACAGCGGCATCGGTCATGGGCACCGCGAGGTCCGTGGGTGCCCAAGACCACAAACGAACAACCTGAAGTAGGCGGAAGATCGGGAGCATCGTGGGTCGGGGGTATTCTTGGTCCATTAATCCTTCCTCCATCTGCCGATGTGCTGGCCCAGTTCATTGAGCTGCTCGTATATCTATAAAGGGGTTTGGAGCTGAGACCGTTGGCAGTGCCCAAGTGCTGCCCAGCATCGAGCTCGCGGGACCCGGCGAAGTCGTAACCGGGTTCGACTCGTCTTGGTGCAACAACCCGGCGTCTTAATTAGTGCGCAGTTTGAAGTGCCGTGGACTTTTAGTTTCCCAAGTACCTCATCGCACCAGAGATTCGTATCATGGAGGTGGAGAAGAGTTGATGATTCCTGTGATAGACGTTTTTGCGGGACTGGGCGGCCTCGGCGAGGGGTTCGTGTCGTTCGGCCGCAGGGATGGCCGACAGAGATTCAAGGGGCACCTATCTATCGAGAAGGATCCGGATGCGCATCGAACTCTGAAACTACGTTCGTTTTTCCGGCAGTTCTCCAGCCTGCGGGTACCGCAACGCTACTACGATGTGCTTCGAGGCCTCATTTCGCTTGAACAGCTCTATGCCGAATTTCCAAAAGAGGCTCTTCTCGCCTCGACTGAAGCGATCCAAGCGACACTCGGCTCGACCCCATGGTCAGAGATCACTCAGCAAATCGCAAAGTGCTTGGGAGGTTGTGAGAACTGGGTGCTGATTGGCGGACCTCCGTGTCAGGCCTACTCGTTGGTCGGACGGTTGAGGAACAGCGGCAAGGAAAACTACATTGCTGAAAAGGATGAGAAACACTTTCTCTATCGCGAATATCTTCGAATAATTGCCGACCATTGGCCGGCGGTGTTCGTTATGGAAAATGTCAAAGGCCTACTTTCATCCAGATAGATAATCCCGCGCAGTTGGTCATCGTGCCCCCCC
The DNA here is from genome assembly GCA_963794545.1 of uncultured Acidobacteriaceae bacterium. Taxonomy (GTDB): domain Bacteria; phylum Acidobacteriota; class Terriglobia; order Terriglobales; family Acidobacteriaceae; genus Bog-257. The sequence goes on along the minus strand of CAWCEH010000001.1, from coordinate 1,193,990 downwards.
GGCGAGCCGATCCAAGGCAGTGCGCAGCGCATCAAGCGCGGATAGGAGCGCTTGGTGGGCGTCGCCTATCTCTCGATGACGAATGATGTTGCTCTTTGCTAGGTAAGCGCTCGCGAGGGTTCGAACCACCAGATCGTTCCGTCTGTCCAAGAGTTTTTGCGGAGTGGCTTCGCATAGATCGATCGCCTCTTGAATTAGGGCAAGCGCTCGCTCCTGATTTGCGCCGCGCTCACCTTCAAGTCGTTCATTCAGGTAAATGGCATACGAACTCAGAGCGAGAGCCTTCCCGATGATGCCGTGTTCCATGTCGAAGGTCGAGAGCGCTTCTTCATAGATGACAATGATCTTTCTGTCGTCGGACCCCTCGTCCGTTGTTTTGATTCGGCTCAACGTATTCGCATAGTCAGTCAACGCCCTGCCACGTGCTTCCAACTCGTGCTTTATTTTTGGAACCGACAGACCACGCTGATAAGCCTCAGCGGCCGCGTGGTACACCCCCGGCTTCCAGATTCCCACGTTTTCCAGGAGTCGAGCGCGTGCGAACCAAAGGTCGCGCGTGAGGCGCGGAGACAGTTCTGCATCGATGGAGGGCAGGGCTCCCTCGATCACATCAGCCGTTTCGATAAGCCTCGGAAGAGGGTCGGTTAGATACCGCCAATAGCTCAAGACAGCTTTGGCATAGCGCAAAGCGAAGGTTCCACGCTTCTCGTCTCTGTCCCAATGCTTAGTGTTCAACAGGTTGCGGTAGGAATCGAGCGCTTGACGGATAACGTCGGGGCCGGAAAGACGGAAGAGATGCTCCAAGAATGCCGAAGAGAAAAAGGTTTGCTTCGCTTCTGCATCGTCACCGTTGTCCCATACCTCAGGGCCGTCATCTGCAGCGCGGAAATTGGAAACCTGTTGAATCGCACTTTAGAGAGAGGGCTCCCGAATTCACCTTCTCCGCAATGTCGGACGAGACTGCCGCAAACTCCTCGCTCACGAGGAACCACAGTTCAGCCTGATCCGCAGTAACCGGAATACGGAGGAGAACTTCGCCATCACTTTCCGTTTCGCCTGCGGCCGCGCGCTTTAAACGTGTCAGAAGAGGGGCAACTTTGCAGCAGAACCGGATATAGCTCGCCATCTGTGCAAAGCCTTGCGCAGACGCATGCTTCTGTTTCGCCGCGAAGCGCGCCCGTTCATCCAAGAACTCATGGAAACTCGGATCGCACAATATCTCGCTGTCCTGAATTGTTTCAGCCCACACCGCTGAGTCCATCTGGTTCGCACTCTGGATCAAGGACACGGCAACGTAGATGTTGCTGAGAAGCTTCATTGCGTGACGCAGGTTTTCGACCCTCGCCGTTTTACCGTCGCGAAGAGCATCAAGCCAGAAGGCACCAAGGAGACGGTTAAAGGTACCCAAGTGGCAAACCGGATATCTTCGATATAGGGCAACGAGATCGGTCAGGTTTTGGATGGCTGCGAAACGATCGACGCTGTCGTGAACTTCATCAACCTCGTCCGCAATCTGACTGAGCCGCTTGGAGAGGCTAGGGTTGACGATTGCAACTGCCTCGGCTTCGCGTCGCAGTTCTGCCGCAATGTCGTCAGCGCGCGCTGCGGCTTCCCGCTCTGGGATCACCCAGACGGCATGCGGTATAGGCGCGTCCCAAAGTTGCTGCAGGACCTGTTGTCGAGAGGAAATCGGCTCAGTCATGAATCGTACGTCCTGTTCCACGCTGCTACTGCATTCTAGCTACGCAGAGTGCACTTTTTCTGGATTGCTAGGTCTCCGTTCGGGAACACCTGCTCGGCACATGCGCACATCAATCAAGACGAACTGCGTCAGCATAGCGGAACTCTTCGCGTTGCCATCGTGCGCAAGCGTGGGCATGACTGTCGCAATTGTCTCGGTCGTTTTATCGCGGAAACGCGAGCAAAGGGGGAGTAGTTAAGCCGTATCTATTTGATAATGCGAACGGTTAGCGGTACCTGCGGGCAGGCAATGGGCAGGCAAGAGGCGGTAAAAAGGCAGGCATACCGCCGAAGCTCGGACGGGGCCACACGCTACTGCGGGGGCGCTTCGCGTGTTGAGCGTGAAAACACTCGGTCCCGGAACCTGAGTGGCTCCGGCGTAGGCTTTGTGGCGGTGGACAGACTATGGGGATATTCCCACCGATGAGCATCTGTCTGGCTCATGCCCGTTTTCTCTTGGGACTTAGCATCCAGCTTCCGTTCGGGAAATTGCCTACGTTCCGGTTTTCGTCGAACCAACCCTGATCAGCGCCTGCACGAGCGGAATGCCGTTGTAATTCGCTTCGTAGACCATGGCTCCAAGGCGTTCTCTCTTAAAATCACCCACCATGCCGAACAGGACGAATTGCTCTGTCCGCCAGAATGCCCGTAAGAGGCTGAAAAGCAAGTCACGAGTTGGAACGAGATACAGGAAAGCCGCAATACGCTTTTCCGACTCGATCGCCTCGCGGATCTTCTCGTACTTGGCCGGGCTTTTCAGTGTTCGCTCGTATTCGACCGCGAGGCTAACCCGCGAGCTGGCCAGATCCAGAGTCGCGATCCCGTCATAGACCTTGGCGTACGAGTTGAGCGGGGACAAGTTCACCACGCGGATGAATGACTCGGGGATCCACCGTACCAAGAAGCACGTCCGTAACAGAGCCAGACGAATTTCATTTAATTCCAAGGAATGTGGGATCTGAAACTGGTCTGCGTCCCGATCGCGCTCAAGACGTGCTCCCAAGTAGTACGTGCCGAGCCGCTCCAGCGCTTGAACACCGGCACGGTTAATTGAGTAGAGTACGTCTCCTCCTGCAATTGGAATTGCGTGTTTGCGCAACAGACCGACCTCGACCATCCGGCGGATTCGCCAGTTGAACACTGGGCGGCGGTTGTATTCGCCGTACTCCAGCCGCGCGAATTCAAACCGTTGCGAGCGCGTCACATAACGCGAGTCGGCCACAAACTCGAGGACGAACTTGTCCTCTTTGCGATTGAGGCTGAGAGACCCCTTGGCATAGCGCATTTCTGGCTTACTCCGGGCGGGATGCTAACCCGGAAATGAATTCCGCGCAAACGGCCCCGATTTTGTTGATTTTTCGACGGGTTTGTCGTAGCCAGAGGCGTCGATGCTCGCGCGTTCGTTCGTTTGACAGCCAATCACTCCCGTGGAAGATAGGCAGCATGGTTCGTTGGGTGCGCTAACACAACATCCGACTGGGCCGCACAATCCAGACCAGTATGGAGCGCAAGGTAATGGCAAACGACAGCACCCCCGTAGAGAAGCTCAGTCAGCTAGCCAAGGAAGCGCAGTCATTCTTCGACCAGGTACGTGGCGAGCCCACGAACGCCTGGCGTCTGAGCGAATGGACCTGGGGTCGCCTGTCGCGAGAACAGCAGGCAATGGCAGAAAGGCTGGGGCACGATCTGCGTCAGCAGATGGCGTTGCTGGTGCCTGCCATACAGAATGCGCCTCTGCTGGACAAGCGGGATCTGGCTCACTTTTCTCGGCTAGGCCGTACCATGGATGCGGCACTTCGATTCCAGTCGTTTCGCACGCGACGGGAGGCCGATCCACGAGCGAGCCGCGTTTCCCAGCACGCATACGACGAGATTCGCAGGCTGCTGGAACTCGTGCCATTGCAAGGGTCTTTCGAGCTTTCGATGGTGGACAAATCGGCTACCAGACTCGGAAGAAACCACCACAACGCAAGATTCCCGGTCAAAACGCAATCGGTGAAGTGAATCCGACAACGTAATTTCAAGCCACCTCCCAGTTAGCCACTGAGGGCTTCCCGGTCGAAAGCAAGAGAGCACGCCCCCCAGACAAAGTGCGGCTGATGAAATGAAACTGGCCACAGCTCTGCGATCGACAACTCGCGGCGGCCTGGCGGCTTTCAGGTCAAAAGCCAAGGGACGCTTTTGTCCAGTCAAAGTGTGATTGCTGAAATAAATATGGCGACAGAGCTGTCAGGGACCATTGGCAGCGCTTGGCAGCTTCCGGAATCAAGTGCGAAGAGCTCTGGCTCCTAGACAAAGTGCGATCGGTGAAATAAATCTGCCGAGCACCCGTGGACCGAAGGGGTTACTGACAACGCGGCCTGAGAGTCGCCTGACCGTGTCCGGATTCAATAACGGAAAAGCGCCCGTTGCCCAGTCAAAGTGTAATCGGTGAAAAAAACTTGAGACCGCTTTTCGCCGATGATGCTCCGGTCAAAATGCTCACTCAGCAGAATGGATTAAGGAAATAACTCCGTCATTGGATTTCTGCAGTATGCGGAATGTCCACGCCAGCCGAACGCTGATTGACCTTCTCCTTTGCTGCGACTCCCCGCTTTGGTGGGATTCTGAACCTGCGTCTTAGTCCTTGCTGGTCAGAGATGCTGTTCCGAATCAATCCCACACGCCTTACCCGTTTGACGGGACGGTGAATTGCGGCTAAACCATTCTGACAAAGCGAAGGACAAATGACAGACATACAGCTTTTAGACGAACAGGAAGTGTCGCGGCGGTTGAGGGTAAGCGTTAGTACGCTGCGCTACTGGCGCGTCTCAGGCGAAGGCCCAAATTATGTAAAACTCGGTCGCCTGGCGAGGTATGATGCTGCCGCGCTCGAGAATTTCATCGGGCGCAACCTGCGTGTCTCAAAGGCGAGAGCGACTACGGAGGAAAAACGTGTCGCTCACTAAAAGGGGCAATGTATGGCACTTCGCACTTCGCGTTTCGCTGGAATGACAAGCGCTTTCGGGGGAGTTGCAAGACCTCGACGCGGCAGGAAGCCAAGAAAGTGGAGTCGCTGGTGCTCGCGCGGTTACTGGAAGACGGTCGCGCACCGGGAAATAAGAAGATCCCGACGCTGGCCGACTTCTCGAATCGCTTCTTCACTTGGTTGGAAGCTTTGCCGGCGAACCGTCCGCCGAAGGCGCCAACCCGTAAGTATCACCGAGTCGGCTGGCGGATGTTGGAATCCACACCCATCGCTGGTATGAAACTGGATCACATAACGACAGATCAAGCCTCGATCGTCGAAGGATCGTCAGCCGCGAACACGAACAACGCTCTGCGCACGCTTCGGCGGATGCTGAAAAAAGCGCACGAGTGGCAACTTCTATTCACGGTGCCGGTCGTGAAACTCGTCGAGGAGTACGGACGGGAAGAACTTATGGAGCCGTGGATGGAGCAGCTGTTGCTAACGGTCACGGCGGGCGCGCGCCTTACGGCGAAAGGCCGAAAGTCGCGTGTAGGCTGGGAGCCGTTCCGAACGGTCCTGTTAATCATGCTGGATTCTGGTCTTCGCCCTGGCGAGATCTTCCGAATGCGGTGGGAGAACATCCATTGGGACAAAGGGTTGATCTTCAACCCCCGCGGCAAGTCCCGCAAATCCCGGCGTTACGTTCCCCTGACCGAGCGTGTCAAGGCAGCACTCCTGATGCGCAAGGGAGGCGTAAACGAAGGATGGGTGTTCCAGTCAAAGAAGGCTCAATCCGGTCATATCACCGATCGCGAGGTTTCCAAGCAGTGGCTGGAAGCCAAACGGTTGACTGGTATTCCCGAAGCGGTCGTCCTGTACTGTGCTCGTCATCGTTTCTCAACCGACGCGATGGAGGGCACCGGAAACGTGATGGCGGTCATGGATGCGATGGGGCATCAATCAGTCAATACCACGCGCATCTACAACCACTCGAATGTGACGCTGATTAGGGAAGCAATCGAGCGCAGGAATCAGCAGTTGTCCGAGACGGTGCAATAGTGCTGGCCACAAAAATGGCCACAGTGACAAATATAGGCTGTGTTCAGAGATGGCGTAAGTGATTGCAGCAGTGATGGTAGCGCTACCGGGAATCGAACCCGGGTTTGAAGATTGAGAATCTGCGAATCCGAAAATGCCCGCTGGAGCTGTCGTTCTGCAAGTTATTGAAATGAAACCAAATCGCTTGGGAGTGGGGAGCAATTCGCGCCGGCGTGCCTGCAGCCAGCGGTGGCGGGCATTGCCCTGGCATTTTGGGCAATGACGATTGCGCACGAGTTGTAAGAGATGACGGAATGTCCGCAGTGGGTGCACTGATCGCGATGTCCACCGAGGGCGGCGCTGCGGCAGCGGGTGATGGCCAGCAACACCTTCTGATGTTGCCAGTTCATCCACCTAAGACTGCGGTCAAGAAAAGACTGCCCAGCACAGCGAACAAGGTCAGCCATCTCCAGAGGAGGCCGGCTCATTTAGGGCTTCCGCGAGGGCTCTGGTTTCTGCTGCTCCGGGGACAAGATCAAGGAGTCCAGCGGGCCGGCGGTGGCACTGAGATGGCGTTTGGACAGATGCAGGTAGATGGTGGTTTCTTCCAAATCGTGATGCCCCAGCAGCAACTGAATGGTGCGCAGATCAGCCCCGGCTTCTAACAAGTGGCTTGCGAAACAATGCCGCAAGGTGTGGGGATGGATGTTTTTCTCCTGCAGGCCGGCGCCGGGCTTTAGAGCGTGTGTGAGAACTAGGAATTTCCGCAACGTATTGTGTTTACCAATTTGAGGCCGCACAAGGGGTTGCGCAAAAATTGAGTTCTCACGCACGCTCTTTAGCCCCTGAGGGACCGCCGACTGACTTAATCAGAACTTCCTTAATGGATCGTGGTTAGGGGACAGGGGGTAGATCGCATAGCGATGCCGGAAAACTATCCGCTAGCCACTGTCTTGCAGTACGTGGCATGAGTACGTCTTGACCACCAGCCACACTCGCGCCCCTGGCTTGAGTTGCAGGGCCTCCCGCGCACCCAGCGTAAGATGCACTTCAAAGATTGGTCCGCAAGTAACGATCGCAATCACCTTCATATCGCGCTGTTCCAGCACTGTGATCCTCCCGGCGAGAACATTGCGCGCACTAAGTCTCAGCGGCAAAGAGGATGCCAGCAGAATGTCTCCGGCTCGAATCCCGACGCGCAGTGGCAACGCACCATTCACGCGCACCAACGGTACTTCAAGATCGAGGGTTGAACCCACGATGCGGCAGGTCATGGTCCCGTACTCGGGGTGCGACGCGGTTACCGAGCAATCGAAGATGTTCTCGAAGCCGGCGAGCTGGGCGACAGTTTCCGATTGCGGCCGCTGCAAGACTTCGTGGGGTGAGCCTTGCGCAAGGATACGGCCTTCCTGTAGCACAATGACACTTTCGCCCAACGCGAAGACTTCCTCGCGGTCGTGGGTAACGTAAAGAATCGGAATTCGATGCCGTCGATTCCAGGCGCGCAGATCGTCCAGGATTCGGGCTTTCGTGGTTGCATCCAGCGCCGTAAGCGGTTCGTCAAGCAGCAGCACTCGAGGACGCGTCACCAGCGCACGGGCCAGCGCAACTCGCTGGCGTTCTCCGGTAGAAATTTCGCTGGGACGCCGCTTGACCAGCGATGAGATGCGAAACGATTCCAACACCTCACCGCTGCGAGCGTCGCGATCGCTCTTGTTGAGAGAGGCCAGGCCGTACTGCACATTCTGCTCGACCGTCATATGCGGAAATAGCGCCAGCGATTGCAGCAGGTATGCGACCGAGCGGCGGCTCGGCGCAAGGTTCACAAGCGACTTGGAGTCGAAGAGGGTGGCCCCGCCGATCGCAATCGCTCCCTCGTCTGGGGTTTGCAGACCGGCTATGCAGTCGAGCAGAGTGGTCTTCCCTGCACCGGAGGCTCCAAACAGAATGGTGAAGCCGGCCGCTACCGCAAGCTCGACCTGGAGCTTGAATGGAGAGCCGGTTGCCCCGCGAAAACGTTTTTGAACGCGGACTGTCAGTTGCTCGCCCGGTGGCGGTGTGCTCGCCTCGTTCATCTCCAGTCCCACACATTCCACCCGCCACGACGGCGCAAGCCGTAAAGAATTGCCAGCATGGTGAAGCAAAGCAAAAGAAGAATTAGCGCAGTGCGGTTCGCCGTCGCGTAATCGAGCGCCTGCACCTGGTCGTAAATCAGAATCGAGACGGTCTGGGTCGCGCCAGGAATGTTTCCGCCGATCATGAGGACCACACCGAACTCGCCCAAGGTGTGCGCGAAGCTCAGGACCAGCCCCGTCAGCACGCCCGGCAGTCCCAGCGGCAGCACGATGCGCCAGAAGGTGCGCCATCGGGATGCTCCCAGAAGGGCTGATGCATCCAGCAATTTGCGGTCAATCGCAGCAAAGGAGGTGGCCATGGGCTGCACCGCGAAGGGAAGACTATACAAAACCGATCCAAGTACGAGGCCTTCGAACGTGAACGCAAGGCTACGACCGGTGAGCGCATGGTACCAGCGCCCCAATGGAGTGAAGGGACCGACAGCCACTAGAACGTAAAAGCCCAGAACGGTCGGGGGCAACACGATGGGCAGCGAGACAATCGCTTCCACCAGAAACTTCCAGCGCTGGCGCGAAAATGCCAACCAGTACGCCAGCGGAATGCCGATGACGAGCAGGATGGCCGAGACCATGATGGCTAACCGCAGCGTAAGCGTGAGTGCCTGAACGATCATTTGCGTGATGGTACGCGGAAACCGTATTGCTCAAGCACCGCCGCGCCTTCCGACGAACTAATGTAGTCGATAAAGGCTTGGGCCGCGCGCTTGTGCCTGGGCGAGGAAAGTACCGCGACTCCTTGCTGCATTTCAGGATATGCGTCGGCGGGTACTTCCCAGTACTTGCCTGCGTCCTTCATGGAAGGGGACATGGCCAGCGATAGAGGAATAAGTCCAGCCTGCGCATTACCCGACTGCACAAACTGGGCAGCCTGGCTGACATTCTCGCCGAAGACCAGCTTGCCCGCGACCTTTTGCTTGACTCCAAGATTCTCCAGCGCGGCCATGGCAGCTCGGCCATAGGGCGCATGCTGCGGGTTGGCAATGGCAATCCGCTTTACCTCAGGTAACAATAGAATATGCGTTATCTCATGGCGGGCGTCCCTTAAATGATCACGGTCCAAACCTATGCTATTCGACAGGTAGAGCACGAGATGGCCGACAGCGTAGGTTCGCAGCGAAGAATTCTCGACGAGGCCGGCGCTGGCGAGTTTTTGCGGATACTCCATGTCCGCCGAGAAGAACACATCATAAGGAGCGCCACCCTGAATCTGCGAATACAGGTTTCCCGAGGAACCGAACGAAAGCGCTACCTTGTCGCCGGTTTTCTTCTCGAAGCGCGCAGCCAGGTCTTTTAGAGCGTAATTCAAGTCGGAGGCAGCCGCGACGGTGAGGTCCTGGGCAGATGCAAGCGGCAAAAGCGAACTCTGGATGAGGAGAAGGATGGATATTATTCGCACGAGATCCACACCGCGCGGCGCGATTCGTCTGAGAGTGCACATAAAATCGAGAGAGTACAGCGGTTCTAAACGAATTTGGATTCAACAACTCCATATTATGCACGATGAGCGGTGACCGTCCTCACCGACAGCTCCAAACACGCACGTGTGCACTTAGGTTGTGGAGACTGCGTATGAACTGCACCGAAGCGCTCAAAATTCTTGAACCGTTGGCGGAAGGAGTAAATCCTACTACCGGCGAAGTACTTCCTGCAGACAGCCCATTCCAGCAGGGACAAGTGGTGCGAGCCCTCGCCTGTGCAGTCGAACTCGCGAAGCGTGAAATTCGAAAATCGGAACTGCCGCAGGGCGCTGGCAAGCCGTGGACACAGGAGCAGGACGCTCAATTGCGCCGCGAGTTCCATCAAGAACTGCACTTCGACGAAATAGCAAAAATCCATCAACGGACTCGAGGCGCGATCATCGCCCGACTCGTCAGACTTGGAGAACTGGCACCCGAACTTGCGAGGAGATAGCCTTCCTCGTTCGCCTTCCCCCACGAAAATGCCGGGTTATGTCACAGTTTTGTGTATTCCCGCTTGACCCGATCGAGCTTTTCTGTAACAGTAACCGAGCGCGATTCCTAATTGGGGACCTGGCCATGCAGCAACCCAGCTGTTTTCCAACGGCGGAGTTTGATCGCAGCAAACTGATGATACGCATTGAGGTCACGCTCAACGCCGATCCCACGGCGATTAGTCCCGTGGTGGAAGGCATCATGGAAATGGCGCGCCGACTTGAATGCGCCTCCGGCAAGGAATTTGAGATCGAGACCTCCCTGCGCGAAGCCCTTGCCAACGCCATTGTTCACGGTTGCAAGAACGATCCCACGAAGAAAGTCCAATGCTGTGTAGGATGCGACGAAGCGCGCGGCATGCTGATTGTCGTACGCGATCCAGGTAGCGGCTTCGACCCTTTTGCCATTCCCGACCCCTGTCGGGGCGAAAACGTATTCTCCAACCATGGCCGCGGCATTTATCTCATCAATCAATTGATGGACGAAGTGAAGTTCGAGCGCAACGGCACTGAAATCCACATGCGGAAGTACTAGGTAGCCGTTAGCAATTAGCCCTTAGCAGTTAGCAACAAGCGTTCACATGATTTCCGGCTGGCTTCAGCCCCTAGGGAATCGCCGCGCGCGCGCCTAAGTTGGACGACAAGATAGGTGCGCCACCACGACCAGCAGCAAGGATTGCTGAAAAGGGCTGCCAGGTTTGGCAGCCCTCGTGCGATCGAGGAACATATCGCACTCAACGCAATTCTTCGACGACCTTCTTGATTCGCTCGAAGGCCCAGAAGATCTCTTCGCGAGTAATGACCAGCGGAGGCGCGATACGGATGACGTGCTCGTGCGTTTCTTTGCAGAGGATCCCGAGCTTCTTCAGCGCTTCGCAATATGGGCGCGCTGCAACGTCCAGTTCAATTCCGATCCATAGCCCCTTGCCGCGGACCTCGCGGATGTGCGGACTCTTCAGGGTCTTCAGCTTGGCGAGGAAGTATTCGCCCAGTTCGGCAGAGCGTTGGATCAGGTTCTCTTCCACCAGTACGCGCAGCGCGGAGCGGGCAATAGCACATGCCAGTGGATTGCCGCCGAAGGTGCTGCCATGGTCTCCCGGGTGGAAGACGCCGAGGACCTCCTTCGATGCCAGTACCGCGGACACCGGGTAGAAACCACCTGACAGCGCCTTGCCCACGATCACGACATCGGGCGTAATGCCTTCGTGCATGTAGGCGAAGAGCTTGCCGGTGCGGCCCAGGCCAGACTGAATCTCGTCAGCGATGAAGAGCACGCGATTTTCGCGACAAGCGGCCGCCGCTTCTTTGAGGAATCCTGCGGGCGGGATGATGATGCCGGCCTCACCCTGAATGGGTTCCACCAGAAAGGCGCAGGTATTGGGTGTGATCGCCTCGCGCAAAGCCTTCGCGTCGCCGAAGCGGATGACCTTGAATCCGGGCGTGAAAGGTCCGAAACCGTCGCGATACTGCTCGTCCGTCGAGAAGCTGATAGTGGTCACGGTGCGTCCGTGAAAGTTGTTGGAGCATACGATGATTTCGGCTTTGCCCTCGGGGATGCCTTTGACTTTGTATCCCCACTTGCGGGCCGCTTTGACGGCCGTCTCCACCGCCTCTGCGCCCGAGTTCATGGGCAGCGCCATCTCGAAGCCGGTCAGTTCGTGGAATTCCTCATAGAGGAGAGGCAACTGATCATTGCGGAAGGCCCGTGAGGTCAGTGTGACCTTGCGCGCTTGCTCGATCATAGCTTTGAGGATTTTGGGATGGCAGTGCCCCTGGTTGACGGCAGAGTAGGAGGCGAGGCAATCGAGATAGCGATTGCCTTCCACGTCATAAACCCAGACCCCTTCCGCGCGTTCGATAACAACGTCGAGGGGATGGTAGTTGTGAGCGCCGTACTTGTTTTCGAGTTCGATAAAATCGCTGGTTTGCAAACGATCGATGACTTCCATAAGCTCCTCAAATCCTGGTTGTGTTTCTAATATCGAGAATTTTGTGTCAGAACCTGTGCCGTCCCTACGGGGCTCGGCCCTGTTTTCCGTGTCACCCAGCGCTGAAGCGCTGGGCTAAGCTCTTCCGCCCCATTCGGGGCTTGATTTAGCGCAATCGTTCCACCGTGCCAACTCAAAGCGAGTTGTCATCATGAACGGCCTTTAGGCCGCGAGGGATCTGCTGTTTTCCACCGGTCATCGTTCCATGCGCAAAAAACAGCAGATTCCTCGCTGCGCTCGTAATGACAATTCCGAGACAAGCCGTCAATTCACAGATCCCACGCATGTGCTCATCGTATTTGTATGTACAGCACAGCGCAGAGTCGCAGTTCTATCCATCCCAAAGCATCGTCAAAAGCGCCATTCGCACATACAGTCCGTTCGCTGCCTGCCGGAAGTACAGAGCGCGGGGATCGTCATCCACTTTCTTGTCCAGTTCCACGGTCCGCGGCAAGGGATGAAGAATCATGGCGTCGGACCGCATTCGCTCAAGCACGCTCGAGTCAATTGCATAGCGATGAGGTCCTTTGAGCCTATCGGGGCGAATGCGCGTCTGGTAAATCACATCCACTTCACCGACCACTCGATTGATGTCCGACTCCAACTCGTAGCGGACACCATGACGGTCGAGGTACTGCAGGATGTCGGGTTTCATCTGCAATTCGGGCGGGCTGACGAAGAAGACTTTCACCCGTTCGAATTTCGCCAGCAGGTACGCCAGGGAACGCACGGTGCGGCCACGATCGAGTTCCCCGATAAAGGCCACGCTCAAGCCATCGAGCGGGCGCTCGCGGTAAATCGTGTACAGATCGAGCAGAGCTTGCGTGGGATGCTGGCCTCCCGCGCCATCACCCGCATTGATGATCGGCACCGGCGAGACCTTGGCCGCGCGGCCCGCTCCGCCTGTCTCATGATGACGAATCACTATAACGTCGCAGTAGCTGCCAATAATACGGATGGAATCTTCCACCTGTTCGGCTTCGATCTCGGAAGAAAAAGCACGGGCGTGTTCGGTGGAGAGCACGCGTCCGCCCAGCCGATGCATGGCCGCTTCAAAGCAGAAGCGGGTCCGGGTGGACGGCTCATAGAACAGGCTGGCAAGAATTCGATTCTGATAGTCCAGCGTTCCACCACGCGCGACAATTCGCTCCATCAGCCGCGACCGGTCGAACAGCTCCATCAACAATGGAACTGTGAACTGTTGCGACTCGACGACGTGCTTCAAGGTCATACGGGAACGCCCTGACTTTGCTTCCTGCAGTCTAGTGGTTCGGTCGGTAATTAGCATGGCTTACCGGATAATCGGCACCTCAAGTTGCTCTTCCTGCCGCACAGTGTTGCGGCCTGATTCTGGGTTCGCCACGATGTGCGTACCCGCAGAGCCCTGCACCGCTTCGCACAGATGCTCGTACGAGGTGATCACCGCTTCCCTGCCTCCGCTGTGCAGGAAGCGCAACACCGATTCCACCTTCGGCCCCATGTTCCCCGGCGGGAAGTGGCCGGCGCGCAGATATTGTTCCAACTGCGCAGCGGTGACATGAGTGAGCGGCGTCTGGTTCGGCTTCTTGTAATTCAGGAAAACATATTGGGTATCGGTAGAGATCACGAACAGGTCAACCCCCAACTGAGAAGCCAGCAACGCGGAGGCGCGATCCTTGTCAATGACAGCTTCCACGCCTTGCAGTCGGCCGTTCACGCGCATCACGGGAATGCCCCCACCCCCGGTTGACACAACCAGCACGCCGTGATCGACCAGCCAGCGAATGACGTTGAGTTCCAGGATCTCGATTGGCTCCGGCGAAGGTACTACGCGACGATAGCCGCGGGCCGCGTCCTCAACGATCTGCCATCCCAACAAGCGCTTTTTCTCGTCGGCGACGGCCCGCGAATAAAAAGGCCCGATCGGCTTGGATGGATGCCGCATAGCTGGGTCATTAGCCGAGACAACGGTTTGGGTCACCAGGCTCACAACCGGCACATCCATGTCCGCTGCTGCAAGCTCATTCTGCAGCGATTGCGCAAGCAGGTAGCCGATCTCGCCTTGACTGGCAGCACCGCAAACATCGAGTGCCTGGCCATACACCACGTCGGAGGCGCGCTCGGAGCGCAGCAACTGCGCGCCCACCTGCGGTCCGTTGCCATGCGTGATGACCAGGTTGTATCCGAGGCGGATGAGGCCGATGATCGCCTGGGCGGTGCGGCGAGTGTTGGCCAATTGCTCGGCAATCGTTCCCTTTTCTCCTGCACGAATTAGAGAATTGCCGCCAACCGCAACCAGCGCAGTTCTTGACATAGAGATCCTTGCGAACGGGTCGCTATTCGCTTTTAGCTGTTACGACCATTCGTGATCCTAAGCACGGGTAGTGCGGCGCTTTAGCGCCGCGTTCGCCGCGAAGACAAAACCCTTCCGTCGCTGTGGTCATTAAGAATGACCGCAGCGACGGAAAGAGTTGGGCAGAGACGCCTTGACGCCGACCTGAAGGTCGGCTCTACCCAATCTGCAGACCAGCCAGGCTCCTAGCAACCCGCAATTCGTACCCTCCGCAAATAGCGAAAGGCCAATAGCGAACAGCGGCTTTTCTACCTCACCAACTCCAGCCTCAGTTCGCGGGCCGTCTCGCGTTCCGCGGCCTGGGTGTCCTTCATCAGTTCCAGCATGATTGCCTTTTGGGCATGCAGCCGGTTCTCTGCCTGCTGGAAAACGAACGAGCGCGGCGAATCGATTACGACGTTCGTAACTTCATCGCCCCGATGCGCCGGTAGACAATGCATGAAGATGGCATCGGGTTTGGCCTTGGCGAATAATGTGGCGTTTACCTGATACGGCTGGAAGGTATTGCGCCGCGCCGCCGCCTCGGCTTCCCGGCCCATGCTTGTCCAAACATCGGTGTAGACAACGTCGGCGCCGTGAACTGCCAGGTTGGGATCGTTGGTGATGGTGCAGCTTGCGCCGGTGGTGGCGGAGCGCACGGCCGCCCAGGCTACCGACTGGCTGTCAGGCTCGTATCCCGGTGGCGTGGCGATCCACACCTCCGCACCTAATTGCGCGCCCGCAAATAGCAGCGAGTGCGCCACGTTGTTGCCGTCGCCGATGTAAGCCACCTTTAGCCCGGCGATGCGGCCCTTGACCTCGATCATTGTGAGGTAGTCCGCCATCGCCTGGCAGGGGTGACTGTAATCGGTGAGGCCATTGATGACCGGGACACTCGCGTGCCGGGCCATCTCCACGACGATGTCGTGAGCGAAGGTCCGGATCATGATCCCCTGCACCATCCGCTCCAGGTTCTTGGCGACATCGTAGACCGACTCCCGCTTGCCGAGACTGATCTCGGCCGGCGAAAGATACAGCGGATGTCCGCCCAGTTCCTCGATGCCCACGTCGAAGGTCACGCGCGTGCGCAGCGATGGCTTTTCCAAGATCATGGCCAGCGTCTTGCCCTTCAGAGCGTTGGCATATGCGCCAGGGAAGGCTTTGACCTGACAAGCGACATCGAGAAAATGCGTGATCTCCTGCGGCGAGAAGTCGCGAATCGAGAGGAAATCTTTCTGTAACATGCTACCTCCCAACTTCCGCCAATGCCGGCTTGTACGTCTGGGTGAACTGCTCCAGCATGGTAGTGATCGCAGGTTTGCCGATTTCCTCGACTGCGTAGGTCACCCGCACGCTGGGCTTGTCCAGCTTGATGGTGCGCGCCAAGTCGATTGGCGTGGCCACCAGCACTAGATCGCAGGGAACGCGCTTGATCGTCTCCTCGAGTTCGTGCCGCTGGATATCGCTGTATCCCATGGCCGGCAGGACTCTCCAGAGATGCGGAAACTTCTCGAAGGTCTTCTGGATGGAGCCCACGGCATATGGACGGGGATCGACCAGCGCAGCCGCATTGTAGCGATTGGCTGCGACCACGCCAGCCCCGTAAGGCATCTCGCCGTGGGTGAGCGTCGGACCATCTTCGACCACCAGCACCCGCTTGCCCTTCACTACTTCGGGATCGGCAACGGTGACCTTGCAGGCAGTCTCGATGACTTGTGCCCTGGGGTTATAAAGCGCGATGTTCTGCCGCACGGTCTTCAGCCCATCGGGATCGGCGGTGTCCACCTTGTTGATGATGAGCACGTGTGCGCTGCGGAAGTTCACCTCGCCGGGGTAGTAGGCCAGCTCGTGTCCCGCGCGATGCGGATCGAGGACAACGATGTCGAGATCGGGACGATAGAACGACGTGTCGTTGTTACCGCCGTCCCACAGGACAACATCGCCCTCTTTCTCTGCCTGACGCAGGATTTCCTCGTAGTCCACGCCGGCGTAAACCGTGGTGCCCTCCATGATGTGAGGTTCGTATTCCTCGCGCTCTTCGATGGTACACAGATTCTTGTCGAGGTCGGCCAGCGAACCGAAGCGTTGCGCATGCTGCACGGCGAGGTCGCCATAGGGCATGGGATGACGAACCACGACGGGATTCCACCCGAGCTTGCGAAGCTCGGTGGCAATACGCCGCGAGACCGGGCTCTTGCCACATCCGGTGCGGACGGCGCAGACGGAGATGACCGGCACTTTGGCAACGAGTTGCGTGCGTTCGACGCCCAGCAGCCAGAAATCGGCCCCTGTGGCTACGGCGCGCGAGGCTAGGTGCATCAGCGTCGGATAGGCGACATCGCTGTAGGAGAAGACCACCACGTCGACAAGTTCGTCGTGGATGATCTCTTCCATTTTGCTTTCTTCGAGGATGGGAATGCCATCGGGATAGAAATCGCCCGCCAATTGCACCGGATAACGGCGGCCAGCAATGTCGGGAATTTGGGTTGCGGTGAAGGCTACAACGTGAAATTCAGGATTGTTTCGGAAAACTACGTTGAAGTTGTGGAAGTCTCGCCCAGCAGCTCCCAGGATAAGCACTCTTTTCATAGTGCGTAAAAAGCGTCATTAGACCCATAAGGTGGGGACACTTTTCTCCTTGCCAATATGGTGAACCGAAAACAGAAGGAGCGCTGTGAGGGCGGTCACGGCGTCGTGAGACATGAGGCGTCGGGGCGCTCAGGTAGATCTTAGGCCACCGCCAACCCTTTGGCTTTTGGCACTTGCGGAAACCGGCGGATTCTCGGCCGCTTCGTTTTCTGCGCTTGCCACAGGTCATACTGCATCTGCATCTTCAGCCAGAACTCGGGCGAGGTGCCGAGCGCCGCCGAAAGCCTCAGCGACATCAGGGCCGACACTCCGGCCCGCCTATTCAGAATTCGCGACAGGTGTGCCCGGGTCACTCCCAGACGCGCCGCCGCTTCCGCAACGCTCATCTCACCCAAGTAGTCTCGCAAAACCTCTCCCGGGTGCGCTGGATTGAAAATCATGTCCTCTCCTAGTGATAATCCTGGTAATCCACCACCACGGCGTCTTCCCCGTCAAACCGGAATGTCAGCCGCCAATTGCCGCTGACGTTGACCGACCAATGCCCGTCAAGGTTCCCCTTTAATGGATGCAGATTATTGCCCGGCGCATTCATGTCTTCAGGCTGGCTCGCCACGTCCAATGCGGTTAGTAGTCGCCTCAGCCGTTGGACATGCTCCGGTTGAATGCCCGCCTTGGAGCCAGTTTCGGCAAATCGTCTTAGCCCCTTGTGCCGGTAGCTCCTGATCATTCGTATAGCGTATGCATACACTATACGGATCGTCAAGTCGGATCAGCGGCCGTTGCATGGTTGAGAACGCCGGGGCGGAAGATTCAACGGCCTGGATCACGTTTTACCGTGCGCGACGGTTTTGAGTCGCCGGCTTTGGAGTTGGCCTTTGCGTTGGCGCACCTCCGCGGCCTGGGCCGAATTTCTGAGCCTCATATATTCAGCATGGCGGATACACGGAAACTGTCGAGCCACAAAGTCCAATCCAGGCAAAGGAAGCTTGGGCGGACACCAGGCGTCAGCGACTTTTCCCTCTCCAAGGCGTCTAACAAGTAGAGGTTTATATGAAGCGATTTTGTCTCGTGGCGATTAGCTTGATTTTGCTGGCGGCAATTCCCGTCCTGGCTGCGCCCAATCCGAGTACCGCGAAAGTACCAGCGTTTCCGGGCATTCTCGCGAATGCGCGCTATGTCTACGTCGCCTCCTATGACGGAGATCAGTTCAACCCGAACCTGCTTCCCGACGATCGGGACGCAATCAACGCCGTGCAGAACGCCATTCAGGACTGGGGCAAACTGACGGTCGTGTACCAGCCCTCCGAAGCCGACATCATCATCCTGGTGACGAGCCGGCCGTCCGAAGATGTGATGGCCGTGTACGATGCTGGGCCGACTGGCAGTTATCTCTGGCGGGTCATGGGACGCAACGGTCTCCAGTCCGGCGAAACTCCGCTGGTCGCGCAATTTGAAAAGGGATTCGAGAGCGTACAGACGCACAAGTAAGCGGGCGCTAATCTGGGCAGAGGAAGATTCGGGCCGCGGGCGCCCCACCCAAGCTTCTTGTGCTTGGGTGGGGATTTTGATTTAGTGAGGAAATCCCTCTGCCTGATGCGAGGTGACATCCTTTATCCCCGGTGATCTGTGCCTTCGTCCGATTGCGCATTCATGTAGGAGCGCAAAATGGCATTAATACGGGTCTGGTAGCCACTGCCCTTTTTCTTGAGCCATTCAACTACATCATGGTCAATCCGGATGGCTGACGGCTGAGTGCTGACTGCTGCTTTCCCAGTGTTCCACCTCACATCGTCATGTGACCGTCATCACTTCATCTTGGGCATTGACTAGTGAAAAATCGAACCATCGTTCGGTAGGTGGATGAGCCGGCCAACCGCAACGTAATTCCAGGGACGCCAAGCTTAATCAGGAAGAGGTCGGCATCAAGGCCACCACTCCCTTAGGCGCAGCGCCAAAAAGAAAGGGCAGCAATGGCTAAAGGTTCGGTGCAGATCGTGGTTGAGCGCTGTAAGGCTTGCGGATTCTGCGTGGAGTTCTGTCCCACGCACGTTCTGGCGCTCTCCTCTGCTTTCAACGCCAAGGGCTATCACACTCCTTACATGGTCCATCCGGAGAAGTGCAGCGGCTGCGATTTGTGCGGCATGTATTGCCCTGACTTCGCGATCTACGGGTACAAACAGCCGGCCCCGCCCAAAGAAAACGTCGAGGCCGCGGCCCCTCCACCCGCTGCCGAGGCCAAGGAGGACCAAGATGCACGCTGACCCTGCCGGTGTCATGACCGGAACTCATTTCCTGGATGGCGACCACGCCTGCTGCGAAGGCGCACTGGCGGCGGGTGCGCGGTTCTCATCCGGCTATCCCATTACGCCCTCAACCGAAGTCGTCGAACGCTTCGCCGCTCGCGTGCCCACGGTGGGCGGAACATTCATCCAAATGGAAGATGAACTGGCCGCCTCGATTGCGCTGCAAGGTGCGGTTTGGGGCGGAGCCAAAGCGTTCACCGTCACGTCCGGTCCCGGATTCTCCTTAATGATGGAACACATCGGCTTGGCGGTGATGACAGAAACTCCGTGCGTGTTCGTCGACGTGCAGCGCGGCGGCCCTTCGACCGGATTGCCGACCCTGCCCGCGCAAGCCGACATGATGCAGGTGCGCTGGGGCTCGCATGGCGATTATGAAGTGATCGCGCTGTGCCCGAACTCGCCGCAAGAGTGCTTCGATCTGACTGTCACGGCATTCAACTATGCCGAACAGTATCGCTGCCCGGTGTTCGTCATGATGGACGAGGTAGTCGGCCACATGACGGAGAAGGTCGTCATTCCTCCACCCGAGCAAATTGAAGTCACCCCGCGCCGCTATACTACGCTTCCGCCGGACGAATTTCTCGCCTACCAGCCGCGTGAAGACCTGGTGCCTGACATGCCGCGGACCGGCGAAGGCTACAACGTCCACGTTACCGGCCTGACCCATGACGAGCGCGGCTATCCCGATATGACGCCCGCGACGCAAGACAAGCTGGTAAGGCGGCTACAGGACAAGATCAAGAAGAATGTCGACAAGATCACTCTGTATGAGGAAGAACAAATCGAGGGCGCTGAGGTTGTCGTGGTGTCGTATGGCATCACGTCGCGGGTAGCGCAGCGCGCCATCGAATTGGCGCGAAAGAAGGGCGTGAAAGTCGGCAAGTTCCGCCTCATCACTGCGTGGCCATTTCCCGAAAAGCAGATTAGGGAAATCGCCGGCAAGGTAAAGGCAATTGTCGTGGTAGAGCTGAACCTGGGACAAATGGTGCGTGAAGTAGAACGCGCCACTGCCGGCAAGGCAATCGTCCGCTTCGTCGGACACGCCGGAGGCAGCGTGCACCGTCCGGAAGACATTCTGCAGGCCATCATGGAGGTGGCACGATGAGCGAACTGACCGAACAGACCGTCCGCAATCCAGTGGAACAATTTCTGCGCATGGATCGCATTCCGCACATCTGGTGTCCGGGCTGCGGCATTGGCACCAGCGTCAACTCGTTCGCACACGCGCTCATTGACGCCAAGATCGACACTCGGAACGTCGCCATTGTCTCCGGTATCGGTTGCACCGGGCGCGTTGCCGGCTATGTCAAACAGGATTCGTTTCATACCACACACGGCCGCGCGATTCCGTTCGCCACCGGCCTGAAACTGGCGAACCCCAAGCTGAACGTGGTGGTGTACTCCGGCGACGGCGACCTGTTCGCGATCGGCGGCAATCATCTGATTCACGCCGCGCGCCGTAACGTGGACATTAAGGTTATCTGCATCAACAACCTGATCTATGCCATGACCGGCGGACAGACGGCGCCCACGACGCCCGGCGATGTCATCACTTCGACCAATCCTTATGGGACGTACGATCCTTCGTTCAACTTGCCCTATCTGGTGGAAGCGGCGGGAGCGGTCTACGTCGCCCGCTGGACGGCGTTTCACGTGAAGCAATTGGCGCGTGCCATGCAGGAGATGTTCGCCAAGAAGGGTTTCAGCTTCATCGAGGTGCTGTCACCTTGCCCGACGCTGTATCAGCGCCGCAACAAGATGGGCGACGGCCTCGACACCATGAAGTTCTACAAAGAAGTCAGCAAAGTCCGCAACGGGGCTGCGACCAAAGACGTTGCCCTGACCAAGAGCGGCGAGATCACCGTGGGCAAGTTCGTCGATCGTGAGCGCAGCGATTATCGCGAGCTCATGCACGACCAACTGATCGATTCTCTGGGTGACGATTACGTGGAAACGGAGGCCTGTTCATGCCAATAAGCGAGATCCGTATCGCAGGATTCGGAGGCCAGGGCGTTATCCTGTCGGCCATCATCATCGGCAAAGCCGGCTGCATCTATCAGCCGGGCTACTCAACCATGACGCAGAACTTCGGCCCGGAAGCTCGCGGCGGCGCCTGCAGCGCTCAGCTCATTCTTTCTGACACACCGGTGCTGTATCCCTACGTGCCGCGGCCCGACATTCTGGTAGTGATGTCGCAGGAGGCGTACGGACTGTTCGCTCCGCAGCTCAAGGACGAAGGTACTCTGATTATCGAAGAGGACCTGGTGCGGATTGGCGAGTTGCCGGCAGGAGTGCGCGTTTACAGCGTCCCCGCAACGCGCATCGCGGAAGAACTCGGCAAGAAGATGGTGCTCAACATTGTGATGGTTGGATTTTTTGGAGCTATCACGGAGGTAGTCGAGCGGGAAGCGCTGCGGAACGCTGTTGGCGATTCCGTGCCTCCGGCGTACCGGGAGCTAAACTTGAAAGCCTTCGACCGGGGATTCGAATACGGTGTCAAGGAACTCAAGGAAGTAATCGTGAAACAGGAATCCGAGGTCGCAGTCGGAGCACTCGAAAACTAGCTTCATTCATAATTCATACCCAAGCCGGCGAAAGATTGCCGGCTTTATTGTTGATGGAATACATGATTAAGATTCTGGAAGACAACATGCACCGCAAGTCCTTCATCTATGGCAGGAGAACCCATGTCGAACAACGACCCTCGCGACGAAGACAGCGGCAAAGGGCGCGGTGGAGCAGGACCGGCCCGGCGAGAAGACCAATACTTCTCTCGCTAGACAAATCGGACACCGTGATCAGGATGCGCTGCTGAAGTCTTCCGACAGCGACTTCCCTGAACCTGGGCAGAACGAAGAGCACACCGGCGAGCCGCAAGCGCGGAACCAGCTCAACCGCGACACTGAGATCGCCTGCCAACGCCAAAAACCTTCGCATCCGGGCAAATCGGGACAGCGATAAGCAAGCGCACCTTACCTACGGGCTGGGCTGGTTATTGAGGGCTCGCGCGGCGAACTCAAATCCCTCTGGTGCAACCCTCACCACGCCCTGATAGGGCTGATCGATATCTGCGATGGCAACCAATACTAATGCGATCAGGAAGCTGAGCACCAGCACCTGCAACAAGTGAAATCGAAAATTAGGAACTCCAAAGAAGCAAGCCGACGCGACCGTGATGATGCCTCCCGCAATGAGGACGGCCCACAGAATGCCGGGCAGCGCTTCGCGAACCTGCATCGCGCGAATACGGCGGTATTGGGTCAATCCTCGTAGCTCCTCCATCAACTGGTAGGCCGCGATGGCGTCGGGCTGCGCATGGGCTTGACTCTCTCCCGTCAGCATCCAAAGCTGGTTGACGATCTCTCCGCCTTCGGGTGGCATCTGTTCCTTCTCCATAGCGGGCCACTCCCGTTGCAAGGCATTGTCGGCGTAGCGCACGCACAGATCCTGGATGGCCTTTGCGTTGGGGTCCTTCAGTTGGCTGGCAATGCGGAAAACGTTTACCAGAGAATTGGCCTCCTGCTCTTCGTTGGCCTGCGCCTGTTGAAACATTGCCCAGACGCCGGCAAGGGTGAATGCGAGAATCACCGCATAGGTAGTACCAATCACCGCAACAACGGCACCGGTAAAGTCGTTGGACTCCTTGCGCGAGGGCGCGGTCGAGGTGCGGCTGACCAGGAACAGAAATGCCATGGCCGCGGCCACACAACCGATGATGATGAGAATGTTTGCCAGCACGATTTGTCGGTCCGCCCGGTAGCGGGTCTAAGAAGCTTACACCGACCGCGCAAGCGGATACACCAATTTTGGAACCGCGCTCACTAATCGCATCCCAGAGTTCGGATCGCGACAGCTACCAGCGTCTCTCTAGGAACCGAGCTGTAGAACCTTGTGCTCGGGACAACGCATCTGGGCCAGGTGGATGAGGCGATTAATCAGTTCGGCGCCGTGGTTGGCGTAGAAGTAGAGCGCGGCGATTTCGCGCTCCTGGAGCGACTTGTTGGGATAAAGAGCATTTTCGATCTGCGCGGCATGTCGCGACAGAATCTCCGTCCGACGCAATTCGGCTTGTGCGGCGCGTTTTTCCAGCCGGTCTACCTGGTAGCGCATCTTGCTGGTTGCGCGCTCCCCTGCTTCCACTAAGGTTGGATCCAGCTTCTTGAAGGACTCGCTAATCCTCGCCATTGCGGCTTCAACCGATTGGCGGGCCTGTTCGAAAGTCTGCTTGAGTTCGGGGGGCAGGGAGCGAGCGGCAAGACAGTCGCGAAGCTGGCACTCGCCATGGAACAATTCCGGCAGCTCCACTTCGTACTTATTGAGAAGCCGCTCAATGCGAGGCTCGATCAACGTCGCACTCATGCGTGGAAGGATGGGGGTGACTCGGCCCAATAGTTTCTGGTACACAACTGCGGCCTGCGCAAAGTACGCGATCTCGGCGGGACCGCCGATATAGGCGAGCGTGGGAAGCCAGTAATCCTGAAGCACGGGACGCAGCAGCACGTTGGCGCTAAAGTTCTCCGGCGCTGTCTCGATGTGCTTCTGCAGCTCCTCGGCGGAGACGGGCTTCTTCGCAATCGTGAAAGCCCCATTCGCGCGGTGCACCGGGACGCGCGCGCCATCCACCAATGTAAACAGCGGAGTAGATTCTCCCGTGACCTTGACTTGTTCGTGATAACCGCCGTCACGCAATTCCTTGTTGCGCTCCAGTACCGCCTGATCGAGTTCGGCAGAGCGCTGCACCGCGTCTACGAATAGCGGCGCGGCAACGCGGTGCAGCTCCGGGTCAGCGGGATCGAGAAAGATCAGTCCGTGCTCGCGGAAGAGGCGTGTGTAAAGTTTGGCGAACGAGTTCGAGAAGGTGTCGCCTTCAAGGTAGCTCTCGCGCAGGTAGTCGGCAGCCAAAGATTCGCCAAGCAACTTCGTCGCCTCGGCAACGCTCCCGTTCGTTCCTTCCGCAAAGCGAAGGTGCGCCACTGGAGCGCCTGTGGCTCCCGCAGTATTGGCCTTAAACGGTACAAGTTGAAAATCGTGCGTCAGCAGCAGCACCTGGTTGACTTCGTCGAGGTCGTGGTCTTCGGTTGCGATCCAGAACACAGGAACACAATCGATGCCTCGCTCTTGCACTTGTTCGGCCAGCGCAAGGACAGACGCGGCTTTGAACAACGACATCAGCGGACCACCGAACAGCCCCACCTGCTGGCCGGTGACCACGGCGAAAGCGCCATCGCGCAGGTGTTGAATGTTGCGCAGTGTTGCCTCGGAAGCTCCCCAGGCACGGTTCTGCTTCTCCAGAGCGTCGGCGACGCGAGCCTGCCGTTCACGATCGCGTGGAACGGACTTGGCGAACGCAGCAATGTGCTCTATGTCCGGCTGAGTGGGGAAAAACTTGCGGATTTCGGGAGAGTAAGAAAGGAAGTCGGCGAAGATACGAGTGGTGTGGGGGATGGCGTTGAACGAGATGCAATCGGGAATCACGCGATCGTCTCCCGACAACAGCATGCGGCGCTGGGAGGACCAAGGCAGCCCTTCATCGTAAATTGGGTCGTCGGTTTGGCCATTCACGCCACTCGTATCAGACTAACAGGCAGGCAAAAGGTTTGGATGATTTCCCCGGCAGCGGGATGCACGAATCGCGCAACCCGAGTCGCGGGGTGCGTCACCGGCATCTATATGTTGGCGGTTGACTTCGCTGCTGGTAAAGTGAAGGAGATCGTAAAGCACTTCGGGGGCGTCACGGCTTCGACGGAAGTGATTGCGGTAAAGAGGCATACCGGAGCGCACACATCCGTAATCGCGTGCAAAAACACAATTGCCAATCAAAACCTGGCATACGCAGCTTAATTAATTAAGTTGCCGTCCTCCTCGGCTTTGCTCATGGGCTGAAAAAGGGCGTCGCACAGTGAGCTGGCGGCAAGCTCTCCACCTGTGAGTTTGCGGCGAGATTATCAGGTTGGCCGGCTGCGTTTCTTGTCCGCTCTGAGCGTGGCCTGCGAGAGTGCCGGGTAACTCCGGCGCATGAACGTGACTAAGTATGTAGGCTCTTTGCTGACAGCATTTTCGGACGCGGGTTCAACTCCCGCCGCCTCCACCATGAATATCGTGTTTATTGTTAGTCAGTTAACAAGACTGCTCGCGCCGCGTACCCCAAGCGTCCCCTTCGTTGCAGAGTCGGGCATCGTCCACGTGCGACGGACATCGGCCTCGAGTTGCTCCTGCCGATCGCGGACCCAGGGGCTGTAGTGCTTTTCGGTGACGCGCGTCGATTGATGTCCGAGCAGTATCGAGACTCGCTCCAAGGGCACGCCGGCCAGTAGCAGTTCGACCGCGAACGTGTCCCGGAAGCGATGCGCGTGGCCGCGGAGGATGCCCGTCAGTTTAAACAGCCGGCCCAAAGTGCGCTGCCAGTCTCCGACCGCGCTCTTATGGATGTGATCGTCCCGTCCAGAAGAAATATTTCTCTCCTGGCAAGGCCTCCCGCGTGCATCACCAACGGTGGCAAGGGACAATAGACGGCGGTTCCAGTTTTCGCCTGGCACAAAAATAATTTGCTGGCGTCCGGATTGGCTGGCGTTTCACGTAAGCGCGCTGGCGGAAGCGAGGACTGCACTGCCTCTGCCAAGACCTTTTCGGGGGAAACTCACGTCCGCAGTTGCTACAGGCACGTAGACTGCAGCTACCGGTCGAAGCAACGCCAAGTCGACAAGACTCTCACGCAAACGACTCCAATCAGTGCGTCGAACAGTAATCTGGAAATGTCGTCACTGTCAATAGCAAATTACTTAGCGAATTATTTAGCGAACGATTGAATCATCGACCGAAGGACGATACGACATAGGTAGGCACTCCAACGTCAGTTTAAGGACTTCGTCGGCGTCAACCACCCAAACAAGTCTCGGCAAAGAGTCTTGGCAAAGCGCATTGACTTGCCATGGCCGGCTGTAATAAGCTCCGCACCTCTATGAGGAGACCTCAATCTGAATTGGGTTGAATCAAGATTCGCAATACTAAAGAGCGAAGTCGATAGGAGACTGGGACGTGCCTTCGGGGGAGAGATAAGAATGTACGAGAGGAAACAAGCCCAGCAGGATTGGCTGGAGTCGCTGATCGAAAGACTTGGCGGAGTTGCCGGCACAGTGCATGTGCAGCGAGGCGAAGACCTATACCTGACGGCTGCGCACAATATACCGCCTAACGTAGTCGCGATCGTGTCTCGTGTCCCACGCGGCAAGGGGATGGCGGGTTTGGCCCAGGTCAAGAAGCAGCCAGTGCAAACCTGCAACCTGCAAACAGACGAAACAGGCAACATTAAACCAGGCGCCAAGGCTGTCGACGCGCAGGCAGCAGTCGCTCTGCCGGTCCTCGACGGTGAAGGTGCGGTGCGCGCTGTGGTTGGGATTGCCTGGACTCATGAATCCGAGATCGGGGCGGCGGAAGAGCAGAGGATGATGGAACTGGCGGCAGGGTTACCGCAATAGCAATCAACACCTCGCGCCTTGGATAGTCAAACGAAGGATCCGCTCTTGCGCAAATCGAATTTCAAACGCACATCTATCGCGCAGGCAGCCACCCGCCTTAGCGGCGATGGCGTAAGGGTCGAGAATTTCCGGTTGCTTTGACTATTCTACAATCCACAGACGGTAGTATATGGCGGCGCGCGGCAACTTATCTTTGGAACTGCTATTCGATGACCTTTCTTTCCCGACGAGTCTGTCGATTGGAAAGGACGGTTCTTTTTATGTCGCCGAGTCTGGCCTGGTGTTTGATGGAGCGTCTCCGGGT
Source organism: uncultured Acidobacteriaceae bacterium (assembly GCA_963794545.1). GTDB lineage: Bacteria > Acidobacteriota > Terriglobia > Terriglobales > Acidobacteriaceae > Bog-257. Next base: position 1,167,206 of record CAWCEH010000001.1, on the reverse strand, counting down.
GGCCGCATCTGGCATCTTGAGTTCGACGGGCGGCGCACCCTGCTTGTTGAAAATCTAGGCGCGCCCGTCAATGGCCTGACGCTTCACAATGATCGGCTTTACGTTTCCGAAGGGGGACATCCCGGACGCATCAGCCACTTCGATTTGCACGGAGGTGCGCAGGAGGTGATTCTGGATAACCTGCCCAGCGCCGGCAACTACCACACTAACATGGTGGCTTTCGGCGGGGACGGCAAACTCTATTTCAGTCAGGGAGCGATGACCAATACCGGGATCATCGGCCTCGACGCTTATGAGCTGGCGTGGCTGCGCCGTTTGCCTCACAGTTACGATCTGCCCGGCTATGACATAACGCTCAGCGGTGTAAATGTCGAAACGCCCGACCCGCTGAGCGGAAATGAGAACACCCGGACGCAAACCGGGGCCTTCTCGCCTTTTGGCGAGCGCACAAAGATCGGCCAGCGGATCGCCGCACAGTTGCCATGCACTGCGGCGATCATGAGTTGTAACGAGGACGGCAGCGAGTTGGAGTTGGTCGCGTGGGGATTGCGGAACGCCTACGGGCTTGGATTTCTTCCCGACGGCAGATTGCTTGCCGTAGATCAAGGGGCGGATGATCGTGGCAGTCGTCCGGTAGGCAATGTGCCTGACATGCTCTTTGAGGTGCGCAAGGGAGCATGGTATGGCTGGCCTGACTTTATCGGCGATGTGCCGATCACAGACCCACGTTATCAGCCGGAGCGCGGTGGGGCGCCAACTTTCTTGCTCGCGAACCACGACGAGTTGCCCAAGCCCGAAAGGGCGTTCCTGTGTTTTCCACCACATGCGGCGGCGGTCAAGTTTGATGTCGCGCCGGAGCGCGCGCCGGCCTGGGCAGGGCAAATCTTCGTCGCGCTCTTCGGAGATGAGGTGCCGATGACAGCTCCGTCAGGACCGAGAGTTGGCCGCTCTGTGGTGCGCGTCGATCCTGTTGATTGGAGTATGCACCCGTTCGTGCAGGATAGACTCTTGAGGCCGATCGACGTTCGGTTCGGCCCGGTGGATGATTCGTTGTACATCCTGGATTTCGGGAACTTTGAAATGCTCGCGGGCGGCGCGGTCAGTGCAAAAGCGAAAAGCGGGAAGCTCTGGCGCTGCCAGCTGCCAGCGTGAGGCACGTTGCCAGGACAGACTTGGCGTTGCTGATGAGGGTGGGCATTATTTGCGCAGTCTATTGATTCCGACCAGAAGGTGTGCGGGATGGGAACTTTGCTTCTATTAGCATTCGTTTTGAGCCTCGACAGCTTTCGTGTCTCGCTCGGTCTGGGGGCGTTGAAGCTCCGTCCCATAAGGCAGACTCAGATCGTTGTCGCTTTTGGACTGTGTGACGGATTGGCCCCGCTCCTGGGGATACTAGTTGGTCAATCACTCGTTCGATTTATCGGCGGATGGACCGAGTATCTCGGACCTCTCGTACTGGGCGTCTATGGCGCTTATGTTATCTACGTCGCACAGCGTTACGAGGCCAACGAAGAAGCAAGGGACACGGGCGGCTGGATTGTGCTGGGTCTACCTCTGTCTTTGAGTTTGGACAACCTCATAGCAGGAGCCAGTCTGGGCATGATCGGTTTTCCGTCACCTCTTTCAGTCGCGGTCATCGGCGCGATGAGCGCATTGATGTCGCTAGCCGGTCTGCTGCTGGGAAGAACGGCGGTGAACTATCTAAAACTCAATTCAGAACTGTTTGGTGGAGTGGCACTTGTCTGCATCGCGCTGGTGCTGGCGATCGAGCGTTTCTAGGGAAGCTCTGATCAAGTTCAATCGCTTGAAGGGGACGGCCTTCAGGCCGTCCGTAACCGCCGCAAAATTAGCCGGGCTTTAGCCGCTGAGGGAATATCGGCCAGCTTAATCAGACCTTCCCTAGCGTTGTTTAAGAGCAAGTTTGAGACAGCACGGACGACAGGCCGGATGGATTCGCATTCGTGTCACTCATCACGGCGCGCATCCTTCATCCATCCATTGACGGAATAGTTGAATCTGTTCGGTCGTCAGCGGATCGAAAGGCGGCGGCGGCATCGGACCGAGGCTTGGGTCTGCAATGCGATCGTAGATGATAGGCGCGTTGGCCTTCACGTGCTCATAATTGGTCAGGTCGAACCGCCACATCATCTGTCCTCTAAATTGATTAAACAGGGGCATGATGTCGCTATTGAAAGAAACTGCCATCTTCGTTCTCCCTCGTTTTTTCGTCCGCTACGAACCTCATTGTGTGAAGCGCACCACTGCCGTGTTATTTCGACGCTGGCGCAGCCAGACCGTAGATGTTCAGGATACCGCCGTCTCGGCCGAAGACAAGAGCGCCAGCCACAGCGTAGTTCTTCCAGATAGCCGGTCCGAGGCAGTAACCATAGCCGCCATTGTAACCGTCAGTCTGCGATCCCAAGTCGTCGTTCCAGAGCAGGGTCCCGTCGCTCACCTTGAAGGCATAGATGGAAACTTTGCTCGTCGTGCAGAACACCACATCGTTAACGACCGCAGGCGAGCTCAACCCGCTTTCACCAGCGCTCGAATACATTCCTACGGTTTGGCCCGTCGTGTCATCAGTGCGCGAAACGTTCAGGTACCGCTTCGGGTCGCTGTTATCCATCGGCCAGGCATCGGCCAAAGTATCAGAATCGAGATCGATTGCCCGCATGAAAGGAGTTGATTCAAAGTCGATGCCGGGAGATTGCGAATGGTAATTGGGCCCACCCATACCGAAGAAAATGCGCGGCGAGATGGTTGGCGCCTTACCGTTCGAACCCGGATAAATTGCGCCCGTGTTGAAAACGCCGGAGAAGTTCTCGTTCGGAACCTGATCCGATACCTCGTTAGTTATATGGGGATTGATCGTAGGATCGGCCGGGTTAGGATGCGCATCCACAGTTGCAATCCTGCTGCCGTCGTTGAGGTAGGGCAGCATCTGCCGCGTTTTGATGGGTTGCAGAGTTGCGGCATCACGCACGAAGCAGCTACCGTTCTTGCAAGCGACAATGAGTACCTTTTGCCCTTTCAATTCAAGGAGTACTGACGCGCCCCCTAGATCGATGTCGCCATCGGAAGGGCGGTAGTTGCTATCCGGCGGCACCTGGAAGAAAGCCTCAAACTCGCCAGTCTCAGCATCCAGAGAAAGCACACCATTGGAATATCCGGGACTTGGTAATTCGGGCGCAAAGGGCGGTGGCTGCGGTTGCTTTTTCTCATCCCAAGTCCAATTTGCATTCGGTTCCGGTTGCTGATTCCCCGTTGAGCAATAAATGCGATTCAAATCCGCGTCGTAAGCAATTGCTCCCCAGACGGAGCAGCCCATCGACACGGGCGTGCTGCCTACGCTGGTAAATTGCGGCGGCACCGTGCCCAACAAAACCGAAGCAGGCAGGGCGTTGGGCTGGTTGTTCTGATTCTCGTTGAACTTGTTGGTACAGAAAATCCACTTGACTATTCCGGTTGCCGTATCAAGACAAAAAACAAAGCTGAAGAGTTGCGGGTTCTCGCCCTCGCCACAGCCCACATAGACTTTTGTTCCATCGGCCGAGACGACGGGTGACGACCAGATCACCGCGGGCGGAGCGCCCATATCGACGCCGGCCATGTTTGTAATCGGTTGATTGTGGAGAATGTCTTCCTGGCGTAAATCCGTGAACCAGATCTCGGCAAGCGTTTCCTGGTCGAGACAATAAAACTTGCCGTTGAACGCGCCGAAGTAAACTCGTCCGTTGACGACTGCCGGCGTCGAACCCATGCCCGTGAAGTGGTGCGCGTCGGACGGGTCGCAACCCAGGTTCCAAGAGTAGGTGTTGACAATCGTCCCCGTCTGGATATCGATCTTGTGCAACGCGCCGCCATTGCCCCCCTCCGCCTGTTGAGAATTGGCTATACCCACGTAGATGAAGCCGTCCGTCACTGCCGGCACGGAGAGTACCGGACCACCCAATTGCAGGCTGTGCAGCAGCTTGAAAGTTGCAGGAGCAACGTTGCTGCTGTTTAGATCGCTGTCTGAAACGTAACCGGTGTGTTCAGGATCGCCATGATACATCCACCAGCCGGTGGGAGGGTTCGCAAGCGTAGCCGTTGGTGGCGGAGAAGCGAGCGCGGCGCTTAATTGAATTTTCTCGGCCGTTGCGCTTTGTCGATTTTGACTCTGTCTCCGCAACGCGATTTCAGTCTTCTTATCCATTAGTGTGCCCTCCGGTTCAAGCCCCAGCTAAAGTCCGACTGACCTGCTCTGTAATGACAGCTCATGCAGCTATTGCCGCCCGCTCCGGCGGCATCGTTCTGGGTTTGAAAGTAAGTCTCCATTGTGGTGTTGACCGCGCCATTAACCGGGAATGCGCTACCCGCGTTCTGCGGATAGACGCCACCGTTTTGCATCAGCATGAACGGGTTGCCGGTTCCGATGCCGGGGTTGAAAGGCCATTGCGTTACGACCAGCTGATAATACTGCCAAACCGTTCCTTTCAGCAGTTGCTGGTAGTAGGCATTGAAATCTCGAGTGGATGCGCCGGGCGGGGTGTTGGGGATTGCATTAACCCGCGTGACCTGTACCGGCGACGGAGAAGGTGGCAGGGTCAGCGAAGGTTTGTAGTTGTATCCGCCAACCGTCGGGGGTTTGTTCGTGCCGTTGTTGAAGGAATACCCGTTGGGAGGCGGGGACGGCTTCGGCGAAATATCACTATCCGGCGGTACGTTGTCCACCTGTTCGAAGGTTGACCAGACCCATTCGGTAAACGGATCTACCTTATGGGCGATGTGTAGGCCGACCAGCAGAACTGTTGCCGACGAGCATGACTTGTTCTGCGGGTTGTAAACCTGCGCAGTCGTGGCATAGAAGCGACTCGCGTCATCCTTGTCTGTCTTGATGCGCCATGCTGCTTTCACCATGATTGAGCCCAGCGTGTTCGTCGGTGTTGTCGTGGTCATCGGCATCTGCACCCCAAACTGCGCATTCTCTTTCGGTGCAAGATTCTTCAAAAGGTAAAGCCACGAAGTAGGATCGTTGTCCTGACCCCGAATGAAGTTGTACTGCGCTTGATCGTAGCGGATGTCGTAATACACATAGTTCCCCCGCTGATCGACGAGCGGATACGAAAACGCCTGCTTAGTTTGCATCAACGGCGTATTGCCCTTGCTTAGGAAAATGAGTGTCATTTGTCCGGCTTGGCTGTTCGGGCACGGTTTGACCGGACTGTCGGATGACTCCCAGGGGCTCGGCCTCTGATCTCCTTGCCCAAACAAATCGAAGGTGTCTTTGTAAGTTTCCCACACCACGGGTGTTCCGCTTGCGGCGTTAAGAAATACACTCGGGTTGTTAGGTTGATTGGGCACGCCTCGCGAGCCAGTCACCGCCGGCCAGTTGAGCGCTATGAACGACTCCCACGAGAAGTAGTCGAAGTTCGGTCGAATCTGCAAGGGAGTATTGATCTTGTTGGGGAGTGGGACTGCCCAGGGAATGGTGCCACTCACTGTGGCCGGCGGCACGCTCGGAGGGAACCCCGGAGGATATGGCGGTATCACAATCTGAGCAGAGCTGGGACCAGACGTAGCCGTCATAGTGCTGTTACTTGCATTATTGGCCGGCGCGGATTGCCTGCAACTGAAGTTAACAAGTGCAAAGAGAGCGACGACAACTACGACAATAACGGCTCTGTTGTTTCGAGTCGGAGTGCTGTCCATAATTGGCTCCTTTATTTTCGTGTCCGAGAAAGAACCGATATATCATCCGCTAGCGGCCCTTGAATTCGACAACAAGAAGGTGCGTGTCGGTATCGCCGGTGTTCTCCTCGCAGTGCGTTGTCGGAGGTTTTGAAAGCGACTCACCGGCGGTCAGCATTACCGTTTTACCCTTCTCAGTGCAATCGGTAGCCGAACTCCAATCGGTAAACAAACGCTTCGCGTCGCTGATTACATAGACGAAGTACGCAGGATGAGAATGCTTCGGAACCTTGTGGCCGGGCGCGTCGTGGTATTCGAGTATCCGCACGGCATTATTCTCGTGGAGAACCTTGTAGTGTGCCGGATCTACTTTTACCGGGTCTTATGCTCTCGTAATCTGCGCCGCGCCAAGCATCGCCATCAAGACGAAGGAAGTCGATACTATTGGCTGGTTGGCGTTTTTCATATCGCTCCTCTTCGCTGAACATTAAACCTCGCGGGTAGGCTGTCAACATCGGACGTGTCGACCTAGCCTACGACTGCTGGCCTAATGAACCTGAAGAGGTTCAAGTTTGCATTGATTCGATCCTAAGCGCGGATGAGGAGACGCGCCCGCACGATTCCTTAACGCCGCGAATGTTATCCCACCTCTGTTGCCGAGTCAATGATAATGTGCCCATCCAGGGTGCGAGGGCTGACATTAAATGCTGCCGCTTGCTCCTGTGCGATCCTCGCGCTTTATGAGCGTTGCGTTGCTGTGGACTACGCGATACTCTGATCCCGGAGCGTGAAACGGATGAGATATGCGTCGGAGAGGCTATTCGCCTGCGAATGGGAAGTCAGCGGGAACTTTTTCGCGCCACTACGCGGAGCAATTTTGGCGTCGGCATCCGCGTTCAATTCTGTCGCTTCGGGGATCGCTATTGTTTGGATCTGCTGGCCCGAAATGCCAAGGTCGCGCGATCGTCGTGACGCATCGAAGGAATTAACTCAACACTTCCAAAAGGAGCACCAAAGATGAGTTCAAAAGATAAAGCTAAGAAGCCGTCTCTAACAAGTTTGCAAAAACAGCTCGTCGGCACATGGAGATTGATCTCAGCTGAAGACCGAACTCCACCTGGCCCTTGGGTACCGTATACCTTCGGCAATCCTCCATCGGGGTATTTCATTTACGACGCGACCGGCCATGCGTCAATCCAAATCATGACAACGCCGCCGCAGAAAATCGCCACACCAGACAGTCCGACACCAGACGAAGCCCTGGCAATCTTCAACGCATACATCGCCTATTACGGAACGTATACCGTTGATGAAGCCAATATCACAGTTCAAGTTGAAGGCGCTTTGGATCCCACCCAGGTAGGCTCTCCCCAGGCAAGACCCTACAAGCTAAAGGGCGACACTTTGATTATTGGTGACGAGGTGACTTACAAGAGGACCCTAAAGCGAGTTAAGTGAAGTGCTCACGATGGTTACGCTGCGGCGGAACTCGGCGTCGCCTGCGAGGGCGTGCAACGGCGAGTCGATTCCGTCGGGGAGGATTTGTGTCGCTAAAACCAGGCCCTTTGCAAACGCCGGATCGTCTTTCTTCTTGCCCGGCGGGCGGTAAACCTGCATCGCATATGTCACTCGATTCATGTTTGCTCCACCACCTGCCCGCAGCGACAGCACCGCGATCCGCCCACCATACTCGCAAACAGCCGCCTCGTCAGATGGCTCTCCGCCGGCAAAAGCCAGTAGTAGCGGGCATGTTTCACCAGCCGTCCGCCCGTCTTCACCAGTCGTTGCTGCAAGCTGGTCAGCGACCAGTTCTCGATTCGCTTGGGTAACGCCAGCCGCCGCCACAAATTCCCCAGGTTGTAGGCCAGCAGACTCAGATCGGCCGTCGGCAATTGCGTGTTCTTCCCTCGTGAGTCGGTCAGGTGTTCGCTGATGAGTTCGCTCAACCCCAGGCACTCATCGAACTCTCGCACCAAGAGCAGCCCACCATCGGAAGTCACTTGTGATCCCTGGAAATCGACCTTCGAAAAGGGGTCGAAGGAGAGCTGAAAGGGCTGATTTTGTTTCTCACCCATTGGGTTCGAACCTTCCGCAAAGTTCGTGTTGATCTCGAAGCCGCATGAATACTGGCGTTAGCTCGATCATACGGTCGCCCGCACGAACTTCAAAAAGGAAATGTGAGCTAATATACAACTCATCAAGCCAGTACGCGAGACACAAGCAGATATCCCTATCTGCTTTCTTGGAGCTGACGCAATGAGGTTTAAACGTCTTCAGTTCGTGATTGCCGTCCTTTGTCTGGTCAGCTTGGTCTCGCTGTGCCCGGCCCAGACGCCGACAGAACACGACTCTGCTCAAAATAAGGATGATTCAGACTCCAGCAAAACGACTACAAACAATCCGGTTACCACTAAACCAAGCGTGGTGACCACCATCACAGTGACCGGCCAACCTCTGGCGGTCTCGCTGGCTCCAGCTTCGGCCAGTGTTGTTGATGACCAGCAGATTAGTGACGCTCACGCACTCACTTCCGCTGATGTCATGCGAACCATTCCTTTCGTCAACTTGGTACAGAACGGGAGTGCCGGCTCGCTCAGCACCATCACGATTCGCGGAGGCAAGCCCAACCTGGTACTGGTCATGATCGACGGTATTCCAGCCAACGATCTAAGCAACCTGCTCGGAGGGGCCTTCGATTTCTCTAGTTTGCTCACTCATGATGTCGAGCGCATCGAGGTGGTCAGCGGCCCGCTTTCTTCCGGCTACGGTTCAGAAGCCATGAGCGGCGTTGTCAATGTAATCACGAAGCCGACGCACTACGAATCTAACGTGACTGGCGGTCTGGAGACGGGATCCTTCGGCACAGCCGGGGTGAACCTTGGGGCGGAAGGATTGGCAGGCCGGCTTGGATACAAGTTGTCGGGATCATTCCTCCGTGTAGGCGAACAAGTCGAATCCGACGCTTTCTCGACCAGCACGTTTTCCGTCGCATCCGACTACAGCCACAGTTCGAGCACCCTCGTGAGTTGGACCGCGCGCTGGATCCAATTCGACCGTTCGGGTTTCCCCGAAGGTGGAGGAGGCCCTGAGTTGTCAATTCTTAAGATCCCCAAGACCAGCAACTCCGGCAACATCCTGGGTGGCCTTGTAGTTCAACATCATTTCAGCGACCTCTGGACAGCAAGTATCGATGCCGATGTTTTCACGCGGGGCGAGCATGCTTACACGCCACCGATTCTCGATAGCCCTCATCCTTCCCCAGCGTCACAGCCTAGCACTGACACCCACACCCGGTTTACTCGTTCCCGGGTGACTCTGCAAAACATATTCAACTTGAAGCCCAAACTACAATGCCATTTCAATGTGCAAGGCGCTGACGAGATCGGGAACAACAACACAATTATCCAAGGGATTTATCCGTCGATTTTCAGCGAGAATAGAGGTATCTTCAACGCCAGCGGCGATCTTGTTTACTCCACCCCAAGAATGACGGGAATGGTTGCTCTTGGAATTAATAAGACTTCGGGATTCAACGTGCAGCTGGCTCCGCGGGTTGGCGCCGCCGTGCCAGCGGGGAAAGGTACTATCATCAAAGCAAGCTGGGGTCAGGCTTATAATGTGCCTTCCTTATACGCATTGGGAAACCCGAATGTTGGCAACCCCAATCTTCTGCCAGAAAAAGTGAACGGAATGGATGCGGGTGTGGAGCATCGCTTCGGCGAAAGATTTACCCTATCGGGGACCTATTACTACAACCTATTCTCAAATCTCATCGACTTTAGCGCGATCGCTTTTCGCCTGGTAAATCGGTCACACGTGCGTACCGAAGGGGCCGAGACGGCAGCGTCGTTCGCAGTAACCCGCGGAATACAGCTAAGGGCCTGGGGATCGTTTCTTGACTGGGAGATCGAGCCTTTGGGCGAACCGTTGCGGGACCAGCCCGACTGGCAGGCTGGATTCAGCCTCGATGCCAAGTTTCCCAAACAGATCAGAGCGTCCAGCACGACCTTGTGGGTAGGCAGGAGGTACGATTTCCAAGTACCGGTGCCAGATATCACTATGGTAGGAGGGTACTCCACGACAAACTTGGTAGTCGGATACTATGGGTTTCGGCACACCTCCTTATTTGCCAGAATTGACAATCTTTTCAATGCTCGATTTCACGAATATTTGGGCTTTCCTAACCCGGGAATCTCCGTTCAAATCGGTGTGACTTATCAGACCCGATAAATCTAGTTCAACCTACTGGGTTTAATCCCACCGCCTTTCCGACGGTCAGCTTTGAGCTTCCGTTGCAATGGCGTGGAGAGGGCCGGGTATCGCGCAGGCGTGCGCGCAGGAATCTACTGAGCTTTCCCCCGGCTTCTTGTCAATGTCGGCCCAGGTTCGCACTATTGTCCGCTCTTTCGCAGAGCCTGCGACGAATCACGCGACAGCCGGTTGCCGTTTCATCCTATTGCTTAAATACTGGTTGATGGGTCGTGTACTGGCGCAATGCTATTTAAGAGTTCCCGTTTTGGAACATTTACAATTCTTTTCCCAAATGTGATGGAGTTTCGTCTATAGTTCCGTATCGTAAAAATGCGCGTTCCAACTGCGGGAGTTTGTGGTCACTGACCGGCGTGCGTGAGCGTGTTGGGCGGTCGGCTATTGCCGAGAACGCTGTAATTAGCGGCCGTACTTAAGAACTCAGGATGTGACGAACCTATGAGCCTCTTCGACTATCCGCGGATCAACTTCGAGGGTACCCTCCAACTCAACCCGGGGACCGCCAACAACGACGACTTCGCTGCCAACTATGCCTTGCCGGTTTCGTGGGGGCGCTTTGCCGGCCAGCCCCTAGCTCTGATCGATTCGAAGGCCGTCGAGCCGCGCACCTACGGTATGTCCGACGCCGACTTTATTGCGTGGGTGCAGCAGGTGCAAACCTTCGACGTCGTGGGCAAGCCGGGGCAGACGGCCCAGACCTTCCCCGCCGAGTGGAACTATTACGGCGGGATGGATTCGCAAAGCGTAGCAGTCTTCGTCACGGGCGCCCAGGCCGGCCCGGGAGAGGCGGGCAGCAGGTCGCTGGCGGGCCTGGTGGGCGCGGCGCTGACCTTCTCCGGCGTCATCACCGACGTCAACTCCGAGGGATCGCCGCCCTCAACCCAGTTCTTCTTTGACGAGGTGACGCTTTCCGGCGGCGGCGTGACTTACCTCAAGGGTGCGCCGAGCAAAGGGGCCTGCCAGTGGCTCAACTTCTACCGCAACGTCAACCTGCAGGCCGACGCCGGCGCGGGTGGTTACGTGTACCACGTCTTCCGGAAAGGGCCGGACACCACCATCAACATTCCCGGGTTCGATGCGCGCGGAATCGTGGGCGCGATCTTCCGCTATTACCTTTATCGCCCGATTGCAATCGACGACAACGCGCAGATTGCCGAGCTCTACAAACAAGGCAAGACGAATCCGGTGACGATTCGCATGGCCGGAACGCTGGCGCCGCTGTATGAGCACGAAACTATCTTCACGACACCGGTTGGCCGCCTGCTGGTGGCCAACCAGGCCACGATTCCCACGCCGCCGCCGCAGTATCAGAACAACAGTCCCAACGGGCTGATCGCGCTTGCTCCCGGAGTGGTTCAGCAAAAAGGCAATACGATCTCGGCCGATTTTGTGGGCACGTTTCCCGAAAATTATCAGGGCAATTCAAACCTGCCCGACCCGAAATTCGATTTCGGGCCGGTGTCACTCGTGGTCACGGCGGGTGGCAGCAGTGCGACCATCGGTTCGGTCGACTATACGAACGTAGCGGCGGGGAACCAGGCGGGATGGATCTTCGACTTCGACATCTCCGCCAATCCCGAGGCGCAAAGGGTCCTGGCTCATCCCGATGCTGTATTCAGCCTGCAAAACACCACCTTGGGCAACGTACTGCGCGAGACGGACTACTATTTCGTTTCCAACCAGCAGGGTATGTACACCGAGCAGTTTGGCAGCGGCGATTTGTTTCTGAATCAAGGAACCGAGGAACCCGCGAGGGTCCAGGTGTTCCGCCGTGGCCGTGAACTGGCGGCGGATCGATGCCCGCCGATTACCGTGTGGCAGTACCGGTCGGTGCCCTTGCAGTCGCCGGGCAACGCCGAGAAAATCGCGACCAACTTCATGCCCGGGCAGTCGATTGTGGTCGATGCTTCCCAGCCGGGGAATTTCCTTTTCACCTTCTCCATCGATGCGACGGTGCCGACCAGTTACAGCACCTTCATGAATCCGCCGTATCTCACGAACTATCCGGCGATCAGCCTGCGCATCCTGCCGAACTCCGTTGATTTCAGCAGGTATTATGTCGACCCGCACGCGAAGGAACCGGTGGGCAACGACCTGCTGACGTTCGATGTGGTTTACCAGAACGTGCTGCGAACTTATTATCTGCTCTATCCGGCGATGAATCAGATCTTTCCTCTGAACTCGGAGACGGCAGTTGCGAAACCGACAGTTTTAAAGGCTATTCTGGCGCGCACTGAGTTATCGCGGTGGATGACCAGCGACTATATGCCTCGCACCCGGGACATGTCGCACAGCCGACGGACGCTGCTTCGCGCATGGTGCCTAAAGGTGCTGGCGGCGAAACACTGAAGGCGCGGCGGTGGCAAGGTGGCCATGCGCCAGCCCGCGGCCCGAGAAGGACTTGATGATACGAAAAGTTGCTCAACAATGGTCAATCCGAGGCTTAAATTGAACGGCATGAGTTGACCGCATTATGGCGTCAAGCCACGAATCGGTTTGAATCGATCAAATAAAGGAAAAATTATGAGCGTTCTTTCGCTACCCAGACTTAATTTTCTCGGCGCCTGTGACTGGAATCCGAATACTGTTAACAACTCACCTACGGTCTACGACGAAAGCACTGCCGAGCCGGTCAAGCAGAAAGGCATTCCCTTCGATGGATTCGTCCGTTGGCTGATTCAGTTCAATGAGGCAGCGAAAGGTCCGAACGGAAGTTGGAACGTGTACGGAGACCATTCCGCCACATTCGTAAACGCTACCGTCAAGACTTGCCAGCCTTCACCGGCCGTTCATGACCCGTTAATCGGAAAGAGCATTCAGATATTGGGTGATATGCGTGGGAAGAGTTCCACCCCGGCGCGTCTCGTGGATGTAGATCCGTACGGCTCTACTACATCGCAGATTTTCTACGATACTTTCAGCGTGGGTGATCGGACTCTCGGTTTCTCGGCGCACGCAGCCTGTCGAATGTTTTCCCGTTGGCCGGATTTTCAGCGCAACCTGCAAGGGCTCCCGATCGCCGGACCGATGGGCGTCATCTGGCACACAGCCGCGAAATCGTCCGATATCGAATGGTACGGGGTGGAGCAATCGCCGACCTTGCAGGCGCTGCGAGAGGCGGCGAACGCCTCTGGGAACCAGGGACTCGTCATGCTCTTCGCCGCCTATCGCACCCTGTACTTCCAGAACGCGAGTTGGCAGGGGAAGCCGATCAAGAATGGAAAGGACCTGTCGGCGGCGTATCAAGCGGGGTTTACGGATGGCAACCCAGCCGAGAGCATCATTGCCGGCAACATCGGCGTTTGGAAAAATGGCGAACTAGCCAGTGCGCCAATCGCCCGTGTCTTGGCCCCCGGCGCGCCAGTCCTGCCTCCGCAGCCGGTGCTGTCTGCAAAGCGCGCCGTCCAAGAGCTCGCGTCGCAAGAGGGCGCAACTGCAAAGAAATCCGTCGCTTTGGGGCCTGCCTTGGCGGAAATCGATGAACACCGGCTGGTGGTGGCGCTGGACCTGATTGCAACGTTTCCGGAGCAGAACTCCACCCTGGCGAAAGCCGACCTGGGTACCTTCCAGCTGCAGGTTCGCTCCGCCGATGGGACGCTTATACAAGTCGGCCCGCCATTAACGCCGGCGGATTATGGTCAAACCGCGTACGACTCGACCGCAGGTATTGTCGAAGTCCCGTTCACTGCGGACCAGTTGCAAGCGTTGCAAACCGGCAGTCTGGAGATCGCACAACAAGGGAAGGAGAGCACACCCGCTCTCGCTGAGCAGCCTCTGCTGGCGGAAACCGATCAGCGTGGCATATACGTCGATCAGAGCCAGACCCAGTCCATCGCGATAAACGTCTACCAGAAGGGCCGGCTCGTTGGCCGACAGACCGAGATCCAGATCCTGATTGCGCAGTACGACAACACCGGCACGCTCATTGCGACAGATAAGGACCGGCTCGTGGAAGTTCTCAATCAACAAGGAAAGCCGTTAGCCGGGGGCGTAGCCAGCGTCGAGAATGGAATTGCTTCCATCAAGGTCCGTGCTTTGCAACCCGGCACATGCTTCCTTGGATTTTTTCCATTCCAGGGACAAGCGCCGCCGCAACCGCCCAGCAATAATTTTCCGGGTACGGCGGATTTCTACGCGGTTGTTCGCACGCTTCCATTCGACAACAAGTTCAAGAACCTCCCGCCTGACCAGGTCGTGGACTGGAACTTCGTCTACAAGAATGTTCTTCTCAACTTCGACGTGGTGTATCCCGTCATGTCGTTGATCATCAACCTGCACGATCAGAAGGCGGTCGACTCGAGCGCCCCAGCCATCGAGCATGCGATCTCCCCGTCACAGTTCGAGTCCACGCTGGCCATGCCGATTACGCGCGAGATGTCGGCGGGTAAACGCGCGCTGTTGCTAAAGTATTTGCAGAACCTCGGGAAGACCGCGACAGCCTAATTGGCGTCGGCGTACGTTTGACAGCAAGCGTGCGCCGACGCCATGTTTATTCCAAAAGCGTGCTGAGTCATTTTGTTCTCATGTAGTTCTTGACGCAGCCGGATCGAAATTCGGGGCCGCTGAAAAGGCGGCTTCGACCAACCAAGATCACGATGATCGGCCACAGCACGGTTCTGATCGAAGCTGCTGGCAAACACATACTCACCGACCCTTACTTCAGCCTGCACAGTAATCCCGCATATGCACTGCTCCTTCCGCCTGCTCGCTCGCGAGAAGAATTGACCAACGTCGATTTGGTTTTCGACTCGCACAACCACTCTGATCACATCGACTGCCAATTCTCGGCCTGAGAACCTGCTGGTGATGTGGTGAAGTCGAGCGACATCAACGGCCTGGGCCCGTTGACCAAAACCACCTCTTAACACTGGCTGCCAGACTCGACCTGTGCCAACCTTGTGCTTCCTCTGACGTCTACACAAGACTCTATGTACATTCGGTGGGACTTTGGACTCAGCACGCCCGGATCCGAACGAGACCGTTTATGTCACATTGTCGCGGGGGTGTAGTCGCCGTGGAACGCCATGTTATAGTGCGTCCCTCCAGAACCGTACACGGTCATAAGTTATGATTCAGAACCCCCGCCAGTACCAGGCGGTGTCCTGGTCAATGCCTGCAATGACGATGCTCAACAAGCATTCCACGGCTTGCCCGGCGCGAAAGCGGTCCTCACGGTCAGCGCGGTCTTCTGTCTTAACATGTCCGGTGTGGTCCTCGGCGCGGAGGCGCTTCGAGGGCGCGAAGTCGCGATACATATCGCGGAAGAATTCGTTAGGACGGGGAGCTTGTTGTTTGTAGGCCCGCCGCTTGATGGGGTCGGGCTTGACGTTCTCGCCATCGCCGAGGCGCCAGAGGATTCTGTCGATGCGAAGGCGGAAGACGGGGACTTCTTCCTTCTTTTCACTGCGAGCCTTTTGCTCAACGAGATAATCCGCAGCTTCGAGCTTCCGCCTCAGCAGAAGGATGAAGTTCTTGTAGCGATCCCCTTTGAGATCGTTGAGGTCGAGTCCACGCTGCTTCGCGAAGTCTTTGAGGTACTTGCCGAGGCCGCTCGCAGGCCCCAGGCTCTTCGAAATCAGGCGGGCCCCTTTGTGGAGAGGATCGAAACGGATGACACAGGGTTCACGGAGGTCCTCAGTGCGGTCGAGGGTCCAGGGGGCCTTGAGTCGTTCGCGAAATTGCTTTTCGTTCTCTTTGAGACGGGACGGGGTGAGAAAGTTTTCGCTGTGGAGTGCGAATTCAAGACGGAAGAAATCGAGAATGGTCTCGATAAGGAGCCGACGTTCCTTGGGCGCGAGATCGCGAAGAACGGGAACATCCGACCAGAGTTCTGCGTGGCTGGCGACTTCTTCGATGTACTGGTATTCCACGCTTAGGAGAGCGCATTGTTCGAGATTCGGAAGAACGATCCGCCAACTGCGGCGAAGGTCGGCTACGGCCCGATAGAAGAGAGAGGTCTGTAGAGCCGACTCGTAGTCACGACGTACCGGTGCGAGTGCAGGTTCGGAATCTCGGTTGGCGAAATCGAGGAACGACAGGTTGAGAGATTTGAAGACAGCCTCGCCGATGCTCGAGTAAGTCAGGGTCTGGTCCGGCGCGGCTTTCAGCGCTTTGAAAATCGCGGAGCGCAACTCCACTCCGTAACCTTCGCCACACCGCAATCGGTCTGGGTGGTCGGCGATGGCGGCAGCATGTAGGGAGCACTTGCATTTACCGTTGTCAAAAGCATCAGAAATTAGCATTTGCACAGCCCGTTTATTGAGCTACAGTGCTCACTCTGCCCTGCCCGCCGGGGTGTACTCTCCGAACAGAGAGCATATATGGATCACAATGAGGCAATTCGGAAAGTGATCGACACCTCGGCACCAAGGGCTACGACTGCGAAAACGCAAAGGCACCCAAGACAGAATGCTTCCCGCGCTCTCGCCGAGCGAGAGCCTGTCTGAACTGGCTAGGATTCCTGAATACCTGTACTTCACGCATCTCAACAGTCACAAGGAATGGGCTCCGTCATGAACAACCCAATCGATAAATCCGTTACTGACGATTGCGCCAGAATTAAAGACCTCGGTTACAGTTCTTCCCACCACATTCGCATGTATGGCCAACGATTTGACATTGTTTCCGATCCCTTTCCAGACGGTAATGGAATTGCGGTCCAGGTCACGACCGCCAAGGAGCCGAAGAAGCGGGCGCTGCGGCTTCCGAAGACACTTCTCGTTGGTCTCAAGGATTTGCTTTCGAAAGTAGTGAAGTGAGACGAGACAAGTCGTAACTCGCTACGAAATTCTGAGTGTGAGCATAAGAACGCCTGGCGAGGCTATCGACGGTAGAGCGTGGCGAGTGAAGAGTAGGCGCAGGGCAACAGCAGGACCCAACTTGCTCTGTTGGATCCTGCTTCTATTGCGCCAGCGGTGGTTAGTCTTCCTTCGTGTCTGCGATAACCCCGTGTTTTATCTTGGGCATCTTCGAGTTCGGTCCCTTGACTGACTTCCAGATCACCTCGTTAAGTTTTCCCGCGGGCGCACTGTCTGGGATGTCGAAATTCATCTTGGCTGACTCGAGTGCCCATTTGCGCATGGGATTCCCTTTGGCCAGTACCAATCGCGACACCTTTTGACACATTACATCTTGCGAGGCACTGATGGCGTTGAAGGCAGCACCATTGGAAGGTTGAGTGTCGAACGCCAGGATGGGAGTGGCGACGGCGTCGTATTGGGTCAGCGGTTTAACACCGAGCAAAAGCTCAATCGTGTGCAGTATGCTGTCAGTGTTGTAGAAGGCGTGATCAACATAGCCCTGCTTGATGTAGGGGCTGACCACGTATGCGGTTGAGCGATGCGCGTCAACGTGGTCTGGACCGTCCTGAGCATCGTCCTCAATGACGAAGATTGCGGTGTGCTGCCAAATCACGCTCTTGCTGATGGTATCCACCAATTGACCCACAGCGTAATCGTTATCGGCCACTTCGGCGGACGGGGTAAAGTTGCCGGAGATCGTACCCTGTGTGTGATCGTGCATCACGCGGACGGTCATGAACGCTGGAACCGAGTTGCCGCTCGGATCCTGCTGCAGCATCTCCTGAAACTCGCGGTTCCACTCAGAGAAGCGGCTGGGCATGTTGTAATGACCGTAGGTAACAGTGCTATACGGGCAGCCATAGCCTGTCGGAGCGTCGCTGTCGGCATACGCAGCATCGTAGCGGCGGTAGTCAAAGTCGCTGATGCCGCCCAGATCGTGGCCGGCAGGTAGCAGCCCGGCGGAGGCAGGGTAGTTGTCAGGAATCACACCCGTCACTCCGAAAGTATAGTAGAACCCATAGTTCCGATAAGACAGTCCGGCTGCCTGCACCGCGTCCCAGATGTGGTGTCCCGGTGCCTCGGCTACATCCGGAATTGCTGGAAGCCCATTCGGAAATTGCTGGGAGTTCGGCTGACCGTACGGGTTGTTGGGGGGGAAGCCTCCAGTGGGGTAGCCATTGTCCTGGCCCTCGAAGTCATAGTTCCGGCCACGGCCACTGTAGTTGTACGGCAAATTCTTGATCACATATTCATTGGCCATCGCTTGCGTACTCCATGGCCAACCGTCGCCGCTGGCTTCACCGGCGTCGAAGAAGTTGTCGAGCAATACAAATCGCTGTGCCAAGGCATGCAGGCTGGGCGTAACATTCTGGCCAAACAGCACCAAGCTCGGGTCGCCGTTACCTTGCGGTAGATCGCCAAGCACTTGATCGTAGGTGCGGTTCTCCTTGACGATGTAGATCACATGCGTGATCTTGCCCGCCTTCAGTCCAATCCCATCCAGCCGGCGATCGTTCGGGCCGACTCCCTGGCTCGCGGTAACAATAAAGTTGTTTTGCAGCACTTGGTTGGTAAAGGTGGCCAATTCGCTTTGGGTGGGCACAGGAATAAGCGAGATCGTGCCGATAATGGTGTTCAGGTCGTACCACGGATTGTCATTGAACTGAAACTGAATGTAGCCGGTTGAGGGGATGCGCGTTTGCACGCCCTTGGCATTAGTCGCTAGTAATCGCTGCCCATCCGGGCTGACGACCACGCCGGTAGGGTACCAGCCGACCGGTATGTATCCGCGCAGGGTCAGTCCGCTGCCGTTAACACCAATGACCGCGATGGCATTCAAGTCTGCCATGGCGGCATACAGAGTGTTCTGGTCCGGCGAGAGTCCCACCGCGATGGGGGTCGCACCGTACAATCCGTTCAACGTACTGAATTGGAACTGCAGCGTGCTCAGTACCGAGTCCGTGCTGGTCGAAACCACTGATATGGAATCGCTGTGCGCATTCGCCACATACAACAGTGATTGTGCCTGATTAAACAGCAGGCCCGTCGGGTGTGCGCCAGTCGGGATCGTCGTCTCTAAGGTTGGATTCGATGGGTTGGCGGTATTCAAGACGTAAACTGCGCTGTCACGCTGGCTGGCGACATAGGTCTTGCTGCCGTCCTGTAGAGTTGCGATGGCAAGCGGGAAATTCGGAGTTCCTCCGTAACTCGCCGTGAAATTGTACCGTCCTACCTCGTTCCCGTTCGGGTCGTAGATGGCCACGCTTCCCGGGACGGCGAAGGTGTCGGGGTCATTATTCGCCACGTACAGATAACCGTTTTTATCGGTGGCAAGTCCAGAGGGGAAATCGCCTGCCCTAGTCGCAATGGAACTCACCACGGTGAGGTCACCGGTGTGGGAGAGGCTTAATACCGCTATGGTCTGATTCTCACCTTGGGCAGCGTACAGCGTGTAATCCGGTCCGCTTCCCGGAGCGAAGGCGACTCCGTAGTACAGGCCATTGTGCGGAGCGTCCGAGGTGTTTTCAAACTGAACTTCGCCGATCGTCTGACCTGTGCCTGTGTCAATCGACGAGAGCTCCTGGTGAAATCCCATGTCGCTGGTAATGGCAAACTTACCATCTGGTGACAGGACGATGTTCATGGGCAGGCTGGCAATTTCGCCATTGAAGCCTGCGGGCGTGATTTTTTTTCCGGTGACAAGTTGGTTTTGCGCCGTCAGAGTCCCAGACATCAGAACGGTGATAAGCGCCACGACCATCAGCTCCCAAAGCACATTGCTGTGGAGCGAAAGAGACTTTGCCGACTTGCGCATACGTTTGCTCCTTTGAACCGGCTGGTTGGTTGGTGGTGTACGGTGGTGTTAAAGGAGAGACGACTGTCGCCTGAGCGACAAGGCGCTTTATAGAACCCGGAAGTTAAGAGTGGATAACGAACAGGTTAAAAGTGCGCGACAGGTCTGTTCATTCGTTGCAACAAGCTTACTGAGTTTACTGGAAGGAACTAAAATACCCATTCGGTTTAGGGAAATGCTGATTAAGTCAGTCAGAAGCCCCTCAGGGCTAAAGTCCGGTCTAATATCAGGCATTTGCGGACGGCCTGAAGGCCGTCCCCTTCAAAGAACAGACTTAATCAGAGTTTCCTTAGTGTGTGGAAAATCGCTGCCAACATCCTGTTTCCCTGCTCACACTGTCCGGCTATTTTGCCACTAACTTTCATCGAACTTTTTTCCCCTATTCATCTTCCCGCCATATAGCTGGCGTGTCATCGCCCTGAGTGGCCAGACGAGTCTGCCTTTATAGCGCCCAAGTTCCGAGACAGTAATCCGTAAACCACTCGATCTGACCCGAGTTTTCGTTCACGCGCGACCGTCGACGTTCCGGGGACTGCTTTGCCTGATCGTTCACCGGTCGTACTTAGTCAACCGGTTTTGCTGGTATGCCGAGCTTTTTCGGCGGGAGGCGTTGCAATGGATTCGCGGTTTTTTAAGCATGCATGGAAACATCTCCTAGGCTTAACTTTTCTGGTCGCGACGGCAACACAGCCAATGCTGTCGCAACAGACTGAATTCATGAACACTTGGGGAACATTCGTTGCCCCGGTCTATAACACCTCGGAGTCAGGAGCTTATTCTGGCGCCGAGTTGTTCGCTGGTCCCAATAAGTTCGGCAGTTACTTTGCTGGGGTCCTGCCAAACGGCACCAAGGTGACGCCGATTGGTACAGTCATTCAGATTGGCATGAACCCGCTGGGGGCGGTTCTGACTCCGGACGGCAGGTACTTGATCACAAGCAATGACGATGAGCGCGAGGACACCTATACGTCCTTCCAGAGTCCAATTAACTTGGGCGGGTATACGCTTACCGTCATCGACACCGCCTCAATGACGGTCGTGTCGCAAATCAACGAGGTTGGAAAGTTCTTTGTGGGAATGCAGGCTACGGGCACCGGCCCATACAAGGTCTGGGTTTCCGGCGGCGGCGATAACGATATCAAGCTATTCGCGCTTTCAACCAGTGGAATGCTCAGCGCGACCGGGCATATTGTGATTGCACCGATCATATCGTCAACCACCGGCTACGTCTCCAACTACGTACCCGATCCCTACTTCAACACCGTACAGCCGAACGGCTTCAAGCCGCCAGTGCCCTCGGGCTTTAGTCGGACGGCTGGAGCGCAGACTACCTTTCCTGCGGGCACCGCATTAAGCCCGAACGGGCGATTTCTGTACGTTGCATGCGATGGCGACAATAGCGTGGCCGTCATCGACACCACCACTGGACAAGTGGTGCAGCACCTAGCCGTTGGCTACTTCCCCTATGCGGTTTCGGTCAGCCAGGATGGAACCAAGGTCTTGGTTTCGAACTGGGGAGTCACCGAATACAAATTTCACAATCCCGGTTACGGGGCAGATGGAAAGCTAAACTCGTTGCCACCAATCCCCAACAACGAGGTTGACGGATACTATGTTCCCGTCACCAACACGACGGGCACCAACCCGAAGACTTCTTCCGTTTCCATTTTGTCAGCCCCGGGAGGCGATGGCTCCCAGTTAACGCTCCTCGGGTCGGTATATCAGGGTCACCCGCTGGATGACCTTTACCTAGTTGGCGACACCCATCCTTCTGCCACCGTCATTGTTCGCGGCGGGGGCCAGGAGTTGCTGTATGTAACCAAGTCGAACAGCGATACGCTCGCGATCATGGACCTTCAGGGCACCAGGATCGCCAATATAGAGCTACCACTGATTCCTGCTCAGTCCGCGCTAACCAAAGCCGCTCATGGAACATATCCCAATGCGCTTGTAGTCTCGCCAGACAACACGAGAGTCTACATGGCCGAGGCGGGAATCAACTCCGTCGCCGTTCTTGACACACACATCCCCGCTTCACCGGTGCTGATTGGGCGCATTCCGACCGATTGGTATCCCACTGGTCTGGTTCTGAGCGCGGACGGAAACTCTCTTTACGTACTGAACGCAAAGGGAATCGGCGAAGACATCAATCCCAACACCAACACGAGCCAGGGAACGCCACCGCCGACCGGGATCATCTCCACCCCGATCACCGACAGCAACTACATCTTTGGTTCGCTCCAGAAGATCAACGTGCCGGGTCTGCACTTGGACGTGACGACGGTCCCTAAAAACAATTACGCGGTAATGCCCGGTATACCGGATACCTCCGTGGTTCCGATTGGAGGCGGACCTTCTCCGAAGATCAAACACGTCGTGTTCATTCTGCAAGAGAACAAAACCTTCGACTCCAAGCTCGGCAATCTCGGGGGTCATTTTGGAGTCTTTGCCAGCTTGACCTACAACAACGCTGACGGTTCCCCCTACTGGAACGGACAGTACACCGGTGTCACCCTCAACTACCAGGCCCTGGCGCAGAACTTCGCGGCAGCGGTGAACTACTACTCGGATTCCGAGGAGAGCGATGCGGGTCATCAGTTCGCCGCTTCCGGAACGGCAACCGACTATACGGAGAAGACGCTTCTCGTGAAATCGGGACGCGGCCTTCTGGTGAACAAGAACTTTGAGCCGGAAGACTATCCGGAGAGCGGATACATCTTCAATAATGCGGCGCGCAACGGCGTCAGCTTCAAAGAGTATGGCGTGTTTGCGGCCCGCATTGACGGTACTGATACGGGCACTAGCCAGCCGACCACGCTGGGCGATCCACCGAGTGGAAATTGTGGAGCCCCGGAATTGAACCCGGACAACTTCCATATTAGTAATCCGCTGGTTAACCTGGGCGACGTGACCAGCCCCGTGCAAGGCTTGGGACAGACCTTCTTCATGAAACTGCCCGGTCTAGCCATCATGGGAGAGAACAACGCCAACGGTGAGCCTCACCTGGATCACAACTATCCGGGATACAACTTCAACATCTCCGACCAGCGGCGGGCGCAGAAGTTCATTGCCGACTTCGACCGGATGCTGGCCGCCGGCACTCTGCCTGAGTTCATCTACCTCTACATTCCGAACGAACACACCGGCGGCGTGCAGTGTCCCAACAGCTCTCAAGTGTACGGCAGCGCCAGCAACGTCCAGCAGGTCGCCGATGGTGATGTTGCGGTGGGCATGGTCGTCCAGCACCTGATGCAAAGCTCCGTGTACTACGATGCAGCGTCAGACACGGGGATGGCGATCTTCATGTCTCCTGACGACGGCCAGTCCACGCTGGATCACATCCATCCACACCGTTCGCCGATGGTGCTGATCAGCCCGTTCGCGAAACCGGGCTATTACTCCACCCGTCACTACATCACCGCTTCCGTGGTCAAAACGGAAGAACTGCTGCTGGGACTGCCGCCGAATAATCTTGGCGATATGCTGGCCACGGACCTTCGCGACCTCTTCCAGTCCCACTACAACCTAATCACCCCGGACAAGCTGAACTTCAAGCTGAAGGCCGACTACGAACCGTCAGAGGAAGGTAAGAAGATCTGGTCGCTGGTGTCAAAGCTGGACACCTCCGCTCCTGATCGCGACAGCCACCGTCTGGGTGGCCTGGGCCGGCTCTCCATGGCAGCCGACGACCTTCACCAAAGCGCGGCCAAACAGAACCGCCTGAACTCTAAGGAGTACAAGAAGCAGCAGGCGGAGCTCTACGACACAGCGTTAAAGCTGGTCAATGCTCCCAAACCGAAAGACAACGACGACTAAACTCACTGAAGCTGCCTCCGCTCATTCTCGGAAAATGGGCGGAGGTAATTTTCAATTCATACGAATGCGAGTGGACAGCTTCGTTCAGTCGATTCCGGGCAGGAGCTTAGCTTAAGCTCGCTCTCCTATCCTTGGTAGGTGCCCAAGGAAATTTCCTCTTGTTGGCAGGTCATTATGTGCTTTGGTGAGGTCCAGTCATCGCAATTTATCTTTGCCGTGATCGCGCGTCCTTGGGGCCGCTTCGCACGATTTATCAGCAGTGTTCTGTTACTTTGCGGTCTGGGTTTCTCAACCCTCCACGCCCAAAGCTCCGTCACAACGGGCAGCATTCGTGGAGTCCTTACGGACCAAAGCGGGGCAGTAATCGCCGGGGCGAGCGTCCAAGTGCAACAGCAAGGAACCGGCATCACAACAAACCAACTGAGCAATCACGAAGGCGGTTTTGTATTTCCGTTACTGGAGGTGGGGGAGTATCAGTTTAAAGTTAGTGCTCCTGGCTTCCGTACGGCCAACGTAAAGTCCGTTACTGTGCATGTGGGACAGACTACAACCCTTAACCTGCGGCTGCAGGCTGGCTCTTACACCCAAACCATGGAGATCACGGCATCCGTGCCTGTGCTGCGCACGACAGAGTCGAGTTCGAGCACGGTTGTTAGCCGTTCGCTACTGAATGGACTCCCTCTGAACGGACGCCGCTATACCGATTTCGCTTTGCTAACGCCCAATGCGAGCCCCGATGGGCAGACGGGCCTGGTCAGCTTCGCGGGTGAACAAGGTGGTGAGGATACTGGCTACGCCAATGGCAACGGGGCCAACGTATTTACCTTGGACGGCGCCAGCGCTACCAGTAATTATTTTGGAACCGCGCGAGGCGGTGAGCGAGTGCCTTACGTTTTCGGCGAAAACTCCATTCAAGAATTCCAAGTTGCGGTCTCCCCGTATTCGGCCGCGTACGGCGGCGGAGCAACCGGATTCGTGAACACGGTGACCAAGTCCGGCACCGACGCTTTTCATGGCAACGCTTTCTACTACAACCGTAATTCGGGCATAGGGGCCAACGACGCGATTGACAAGGCTGCTGGCATTCCGAAACCTTTGGACGTTCTCCAGCAGTTTGGAGGTTCCATTGGCGGCCCTATCGTCCATAAGAAGCTTTGGTTCTTCGCCGATTACGAGCAGCAAGCACAAAACAACCCAATTTCTGTCATAAATTCCGATTACCAGTTCGTGACGCAAGCAGATTTTGGTGTACCCCTCGGTATTGTTCTACCCTCACCGAATGGGCCGTTGCCTGTCCCGAGCTCGCTTAGCGCGCCCGATCCGACGAATCCTGTTTATCTTCAGCAAGTTTCAAATTCATTGCATGCAATCCAATCGAACCTGGGTCTCCAGTCGCGGTACATGAACGACCTTGCACTCTTTTCCAAGGTCGACTATTCCCCTCGCGAAACGGACCAACTTTATCTCAGCCTCAACCTTAACCGCTTCAACTCGCCCCACGGCGAGATTACTTCACCGAACACCCCGCTATTCGGAATCAGCACGTTGGCAAACAGCTACGTTCGTGACTACCAGGCGGCAGCGGGCTGGACACACACATTCAGCAGCAACCTGCTAAATAATTTCCACCTGAGCTTTTCACAGGATACGCAGTACTCGACTCCGACCGGCTTTGTGGATCCGACCCTGCCTTCCGTACTGCTGGCGATACCTTCTCTTTACGAACTGGGGAATGCGGGTTTTGCCTTGGGACGTACCAAGGAATGGCAATGGGAGCTGGCGGACCAGGTGGACTACGTTTGGGGCAAGCACAACTTCAAGTTTGGCATTGAAGCAAATCTCACTCACGTCACCGACTCGGCTGGGGGTGGCTTCGACCCCGATGCCCAGCGCGAGAATGGCACCCTGGCCGGCACATATGCATTCTCCACTTTTCCTAATTTCGCCCTGGGGATTTACGACTCCTTCTCTCAGGCAGCAGGCAATCCCAACTTTTCGTTCCGGGTGCCGTACCTGGGCTTCTTCGCGCAAGAAACGTTTCAGGTACGCCCGCGATTAACGCTGGAGTTCGGGGTACGAGAAGATTTCCAGATCTATCCTCAGCCCAAGGAGAATCCGGCATTCCCGTTAACCGGGCAGTTTCCAAACCAGTATCAGCGCTTGACTCCGCGGTTTGGCTTTGCCTGGCAGCCGCTCGACAAAACCGTCGTGCGCGGCGGCTTTGGGATGTTCTACGAGAACTTCAACGGGCTGAACTATCGCAATTCCGTTATCGCGAACGGCTTGCTCTCGCAGCAGTCTTCGGTTTCCCTCGACTACAATGGGGCCTTGCCTCCGAATCAGCAACTCCCTGTGTTTCCTAACCGCATCTCCGGGGAGAACCTTTTTACCGCACCGAATATCTCGCTTGTCGATCCCAGCTTCCGCTTTCCCTATGTGCTGCAATCGAGCCTGCAAATCGAGCGAGAGATTCTGCGCGACACGACGCTCAGCATCGGCACCATGTGGACCCACGGGGTCCACCTGATTTCGTCCAGTGCTTATGACCTGAACCTGATCCCCCCGACGGGGACCGCGACCTACATTACCTGTCCGCCGGGTGCGACACAGGTACCCTGCACCGGCCCAAGTGTGGTGCTGCCCAACCTGGACAGCGGCCTGCTGCAAGAAGGCCGCATCAATCGGAACTTTGGCCAGATCAATGCTTTGATTAGCCCCGGAATCAATAACTACAACTCGCTATTCGTCCAATTGCAGAGAAGAATGAGCAACGGCCTCGCGCTGCAAGCCGCCTACACTTACGCGAAGAACATGATGTCGAACGGCGTCGACTTCAACAACCAGTTCGATTTCAGTAACACCCACGCGCCATATCTTCTCGACCAGCGGCACCGCCTGGTCATCTCGGCCGTTTATCAGCCGTTCGCCGGCAAGCACTTCGACTCAAGGTTTGTGCATGGATTGCTTTCGGATTGGACCGTCAGCACTGTCATGCTTTTTTCTTCGGGTCGTCCCTATGCGGCTCTACTCGATAACGGATGCACGACGTACAACGCCGCTAACGGAGGCTCTCCCTTGGGGACTATTCCGTTGGATCAACTGAATTGTGTGGGAGCGGGCAATAGTCTGAACGACAGCGCGGTCAACCAAAGCACGTCCAACTCTGCTTTGGGAATTAACGGGGCCGGTCCCAGCCCGGTGGTGGGACTGAATTCGTTTTATGGGCCGTGGACGCAGCAGATTGACCTGGGACTAGCACGACAGATTCCGCTCACCGAGCGCCAGAGCATCACCCTCCAAGTGCAGGCCTTCAACCTGCTGAATCATGCGAACTACTATGTGCAAAATGGAAACGGTGTGAATCCGGTGCAATATCTACCCGTCGGCAACAACTGCGGCGACGCTCAGAGTCAGAACCAGACTTGCTATCTGGTTCCGGAATCAGGCTTCAGGCAGTTGCAAATCATCAACGCGCTATACGGGCCACGGGTATTCCAGTTCTCGTTCAAATGGAATTTCTGACAATCGGCGCTTCGCGTTGCTTGCTCCGGTAGGCCCGAATTTTATGACTGACCGACTGGCCGTTCAG
This sequence comes from uncultured Acidobacteriaceae bacterium, assembly GCA_963794545.1. Taxonomy (GTDB): domain Bacteria; phylum Acidobacteriota; class Terriglobia; order Terriglobales; family Acidobacteriaceae; genus Bog-257. The sequence goes on along the minus strand of CAWCEH010000001.1, from coordinate 1,140,208 downwards.
GGTTGCGAGTAAGACCAACTCTCAGGCTCTTCCGCCAACGTTGTCCACTATGACAGGCGCTCCGCGATGACATGGAACGAGAGCGTCGAGGCAGTGACGCGGCTTCTTCCATAGTAAAGAAACAGTGCAACCCAGAAGGCCTGCAGCGGCAGGATGATGGCCGCGGAGGAGAACTGCGCAAAGGCGGCTGACAAGTCAGGCGTCATCGCCGAGGACGGCAGTAAGACGAGAAAAACACTGAGATACAAAACCGACAAGATCGCCATGCACTGGTAAACGGAAATTCGGGAGGCCCCGCGATAATCGGCGCGCAGCCACTCCGAGCAGGCGCGCCATCCCCAGGTCGCGATCACCGGAATCAGCGCCGCCAGCCGAAAGTGCCGCAATAGAAACAGCGCCAGTCCCGCCACTCCCGCGGCTGCGAACACCGCCGAGGTAATAGCTTGCACCGGAATCAGGGGCTCGTCGGCGAGCCCGGAAGCGTAGGCCGCTTTCTTGGTCGCACCATGAATCACGAGATTGTGCCGGCGGAAGAGGCGGGCGAGAGCGGGCTTGGCGTCACGTAATGGCATGCCGTAGCAGCAGCCAAAACTCAGGCAGGCCAGCCTGCCGATGGATTCTCCCACGGCGTAGGAGATGGCAGCCGCGGCGAGTATGGGCAGAACGCCGATCTCGCGGTGGAGCAATTTGGCGGCAAGCGGTTGCAGCGCCAGGACCAGCCAGGGAAAGACCAGGCCGGCGACAAAGGCTGCACCGGCAACGGTGAAGGTATTGCGCTTGCGCTCCACAAGCCCGGCGATCACTCGCGACGCTGGGACGCAAACCACCAGCAGCAATAATGCAAGCAGGATCGCAATGCTCGTCGGAATGCCGAGGGACGCCAGCAAAAGCAGCATCACACTAAAGCCAAGTGCCGTTCCCGTCGCGCTGAAGAAACCGTAGAAGGTAAGGTTCACTCCCCGCCACGATCCGTCCGCCGCTTTCGCGACCGGGACTGCGGCCAGCATCTGCCAGCGTTCGGCGGGAAGCGTGCGTACGCCCCAACGTAGAACGGTAAACAGGCCGATGGCGAGCGCAGCGACAAACGCGAAGTTCATCATGATTCCTCCTCGGCGGGCATGGCCAGCAGCGAGCGCACGGCCACGTCGGTTTCAGTCAGAGGTCCGCCCAGCATCGCCGCGAAACGGCTCTGCACGTCGCCACGACGCTGGTTGTCGATCAAGTCTTTGGCAAAGCGAACGCGATTGGGCTCAAACAGCAGAACGACCGTGCTGCTGCCCGGGCGGAACAACGCCTTGGGCGCGCCTGCCTGCAGAAACATCCGCTTCTCGCCAGGCCGCGGACTTTCGTATCGGTACGCGCTGTAGCGCTGCTCGATCTGGCCGACCATGAGCGCGACCACCTCGATCATCGCGACTCGTCCGACCCCTGTGCCGCCTGCGCCATCCGTATCGAGGATGGTCACCACCCGGCGGTTCTTCGAAAAAGGCGTAAGCAACTGGACGGCGGCGTTGGGATTGCACGAGTAGTAGCGGCCTGCAACGGAGTAGGTGTCGAGCACGCGGCCCGAAACCGGACTGTGCGTGTAGTGATATTTCTCGGGCGTAAGGCGAAAGACGGCATACTCTCCGCCTGCGAAGGAGTGCTGCCAGGTAGAGCCCTTACCCAGCAACTCGGGAAACGAGAAGAACTTCTGCTTCAGAAAAAGCCCAGAGCTTTCTTTCATGGAGCCGAGCAACGCCCGCGCATCGGCGGGGCAGAGTACGGCGCGGGGATTCGCAGGCATAGGCCGGCAATTCCAATAACGGATCTGGCGCTCGAAGATCTTGCGCGGCGTGTCGTATTCCGACAGGTTCCCGACAAACTCGGAGAGCTGGATCCCCGACTGGCGCAGGAAGCGCAGCATCCCGGTGGCGCGCGACGACAAGAGGTTGTCGTAGTTCAGATACCCCAGCGCACGGGAGACGTAGCGGCTGGACGCCAGCCGTGTCAGCCAGGGCGCATTCTCCAGCGCCGGCGAATACAGCGCGCCAATGACCGCGTCCGCCAGCAAATGCTCGCGCACCACGTTTCCGGTGGCGCGATCGATGTAGCGGTGCTCGACGCGATTCATGCCAACTCCCGCGCGGTACGGCGCGCATCCCGCTCCGTGAGTACCAGGAGCAGATTCAGCAGAGCCGCAATTTCCTGTAGCGAGAGGTCGTCAGTCGGCACGCGTGGCTCGACGTCTTGCAGGAATCGCGCGGGCTCCTGCACCCGCACCCCATGGCGGATCCGCTGCCGCAACTCGTCGCCTTGCGATTTTTCCAGCGCCGCCAGGTCTTGCCGCAAGTGCGAGAAGGCCTCGCGCAGATGCTCACGGCGTAGCCCATCGCGATAGAAATCTTCCGCCATGCGATTAAACTCGCGGGCCTCGAGGTCCATCGCACTCTCCGCAGGACCGCCCATTACGCTATCGATCAGCCGATGACTGGCCTTCTGGCGCTTGTCAGCACAGCGTGATGCGAGATCGGCGAGCGTCGCTTGCATGTTCATCGATTCAGCCAACTCGGCGCCGGTCTGCTGCAGGAAAGCCAACGCCGCTCGGCGATAGTCTCGAATCGAAATGCGCACGTATCCCGAATGGCGTCGGCTGGGTCGTATCTTCTTGCAGTTGAGCAGGATGGTGCGCAGCAGTTGATTGTGCGAATCCTCGTGCACGTAGAAGGCCGGCAGTCCGGCGGCGGAGAAGAAGAACGGCTGGCGGCGTTCGCTCTCCGAGGTGGGATCGTCCGGGATCTGTTCGTGGGTCAACTCGCCTTGCAGGGCCAGCTTGTAGGCGACGGCCAACAGGAATTGCTGCAAGCTCACAGCCGGCGCCATATCGCGGTCGTAACTGGGAAACAGGCTGTAATAGCGCGCCTCAAAGCCTGAGTAGCCATCGCGGCCATGCTCGCGCAAGCGCAGCGGCATGTAAAACGACATGCGTTGATCGACGATGCCGAGTTCGTCCAGCTCCGACGACAAGCGCTGGATGTTGCCTTGGGTCCCATCCAGCGCCGAGGCGTGCTCCGTAGTCAGCCACGCCACTGGATAGGTCAGCAGCCGCGCATCGGGAACGCAATCGCCGCGCAGGCGAAACAGCCGGGCAATCATGCGGTCGAGCCAGCGCGGCCCGTACGGCGTCAGCGGATGCACAAAGGCGCTGAGGTTGGCCTTTTCCTTCCACTCGCGCCACAGCAGGCGCAGGTGGGTGAAATCGAGCTCATGCGGCAAGAAAGACAACAGGCGCTCAGGATGAAATTGAGTGAATCCGATGCGGTAAGGAGCGGCGCTATAGGTCCCGACAAACAGCGGCAGAAAATGTTCGTAGATCTTGATGGCGAGATCGCCCAGGCGCTTCTCGTCCTGCGGCTGGAACTCGGAGCTACATCGCAGATGGCGGTCCAGCACCCGGCTACCGATGCTGACGTGAACGCCGTTGTTGGCGAGACTGACGTTTGACAAGCTTGGCAGCACGATCAGTTCGTTGGCGATGATGCCGGCCTCGCGCAGTTTGGCCACGGCGTTTAGCTGGCTGCGGCTCAGCACCTGATGGCACAGATGCATGTATTCATACTTCGCTTCGCCGTCGCTCCATCCCGAGAGGCATGGACTCATGAACAACTCGCGGTAGAACGAATCCGAGATGCACGATGACAGCTCTTCCTGATGCACCGATGGGACTGGTGCGTGATAGACCAGCGCACGCTGTCCACTTTGTAGCAGGTCGAAGCGCCGGTTCGCCCAGGAGATCAACAGCGAGGTAAACAGGAACCGCCGCGCTGCTTCACGCGCGGCCCGCTCCCCGAGCGAATACTTTGAGTCTGCCGTCACCAAGTGGAACGAAGTCGTCTCTGGCGAGGTGTTGTCGCTGAGGAAGTGCCGCATCAGCCGCGAGGCCTCAGCACGCATTGGCTCTGGCATGTGCGGCTGCATGCCAACCAAATCGGCCAGTGACAACTTCATGGCGTAGCTGATGGGAATGCGCAGCCACGTTTCGCCGTTCTGTGTGAAGCGAAACCGGCCCGCATCGGATCGTTCTCCAATCGAGCCATTTCTAACTGTCTTGAGATCAGCCTGGAGCACCTGAATCGCATGAGCACTGAGCCGTGACTGGGGAAAACGGATCCAACTGTTCTCCCAAACTCCGCGATTGTCGTTGAGGAAGGCTTCCAGGTCGAGCAGAGTGCGGCGCGGCGCTTCGCCACTGGCATGACGGCGGGCCACGTTTTGAAAGAAGCGCGATTCGCGGATCGTTAAAGGAAGGTCACAATCGGTCGAACCACCCGCCACCACGGCTTGCAGTTCATCCTCGCTGCCGGCGGTCGCGTCACCTGCGGCAAAGGGAAGCTCATCCAACGAAACGTGGGTGAGCTCTTGCAGGCCGATGGATTCGAGCAACACTTCATTGCGAATCGCAGCCATCGCTACCAACCTGCGCGAGAGTACTGTCCATGCTATTCGCTACCCTGCATCAATTTTGGTGCAAAAGAGTGACGAGCAGGTCAATGCAGCATGAATTGTGGGTAAATCCGACCGAGGGAACCAGGATCACAATTACCTTGAATGTATAGGAAAAACAAAAATCTGTTTCAGAGAGGAGAACAGAAAGAGGGATGCATCTTGGGTCAATGGGTGCTGTCTCAACAGAGTTAGAGCGGGGGTTTGGGTTGATAGCGGGAAAACCGCGTTTTGAAGGGTAGCTATGAGCGGATTGAGGGAAGTCGGACAGAAATCTGCGTTAAGGTCTACGAGGCCACCGGGGTCAGCCGACCGGTCCAGTGCATGGTACGCCCTTCGCTATCGACGAGTGGGTCTACTCCGAAATGCTTTCGCAGCGAATTCGCCCAGCTCAGCCGTGGTGGACGAGGGCGCTTCTCCTGCCTCAGCAGCGCAAACAGGGCAGCAAACGTCTGGCCTTTGCGACGAGGTGCCAGCAACCCGAAATAGCGCATCCCGTGCGACCCATTCCAAGACCAATCCCAGGTCAGCATCGACCATCTCTGCAATTTCTGAGGCGGTATCCCACAGGCGGATCTGGAAGGCTACGGCATGGCGTAGCTTGCCGAAAACCGCATCCCTGGTCTCTGCGGTTAGTCCGACCGCTGTTGCGCCGTGGTGTTGCTCCGATCAGTGAGAAACCTACTCGGAACCTCTCGCGCACCTTCTACTGCCGCACTATCCAGGCTAGGTGTGGTGTCAACCGCAGACCGTTGTCTGGCCAGATTGCAAAGATCGAGCACAGTAGGTAGGCTTTTTGACCGATGGCGCGACACGAGAAGCCGAATGTTTTTCTTTACGCCCCTCTGGCTCTGATAGAACCTCAATTCCTCCCGGCGGCTATCTGACGATGTGTCTGACTGGAGCTACTTGACACGGTAGAGGCTACGGGGTTCCGACCTGCCGTTCACCTGCCATTCACCTGCCGTTCGCACTGCCTTGCATGTACTAAGATCGCTAAAATTGCCGTCCGTTGCTCTGCATGTTATTGAATGTACGTTTCAGCGCGGATTCGATTCCTTCCGCGCTCACCAACCTTTTCAGCGGCTTATGTTGGTCGCGTCCATCCCCCTGAACGACTGCGGCTGTTCTTGTGGTTGTGCGAAATCCCAAGTCCTTATGTACCGCTGTGGCTCATATTTCTTTCTCGGGCCTCCTCAAAGCTCCGGTTGCGAAGAAGGTGCGCGACCATCCCAAGCGGTAATCCGGACCGGAAAGCAGCAAAGAAGATCAGCTTCGCGCTGAATCTCCACCTATGTCTGGCGACCCGTAAGAGTGCTTCTCTGTTACTGCAGCAGCAATCCGCTCTCGCCGTTGCCGTTCTCCGCGACTTCTTCCGGCGGGATCACTGACGCCGCCGCCACACGGTCCCCCTCCTCCATGTGCAGCAGGCGCACGCCTTGCGCGGAGCGTGCGACCGCACGGATGGTCTTGGTGCCAACCCGTATGATTTTGCCGAATTGGCTGATGACCATCACCTCCGACTCTTCGTTTACCAGCATGATGGAGACGACTTTGCCATTGCGCGCCGTGGTTTTGACATTGATGGTGCCGCCGCCGCCGCGCGCCTGCAAGCGGTATCCATCGACATCGGTGCGCGTGCTGTAGCCTTGTTCGGTGACCGAGAGGATGAGGTTCGCCTCCTGCTGCGCTCCGTCCTTGGCTTTTCCGCGCACCTTGGGAGTGACCGCCATGCCCACAATGTAATCGCCTTTGCGCAGCCTCATGCCACGGACGCCGTGAGCCTGGCGACCCATGGGCCGTACGTCCTCTTCCTCGAATCGAATCGCCTTGCCGTCATGCGTCGCCAGAAAAACGATCTGGCTGCCGTCGGTGCAACTGGCGGCCACAAGTTCGTCCTCCTTCTCGATGGCAATGGCGTTGATGCCGATTGACCGTACGTTGCTGAAATCCTTCAGTGGCGTTTTCTTCACCGTGCCACTGCGCGTGGCGAAGAAAACGTACTTGCCCTCTTCTTCCAGATCGCGCACGGCGAGTAGCGCGCGTACGCTCTCGCCCGCTTGGAGGGAGACGAGACTTGCAATCGCTTTGCCCTTGCCGGCGGCGCTCAGCTCTGGGATTTCGTACACCTTGAGCCAGTACACCCGCCCATTGTTAGTGAACACCAGGATGTAGTCGTGGGTGGACGCCACGAAGAGATTCTCGACGAAATCCTCCTCGCGCGTGCTCATGCCTTTGCGGCCCGTGCCTCCGCGGCGCTGCTGGCGATAGGTCGAAATCGGCGTGCGCTTCATGTAGCCCGAGTGGCTTACCGTGACCGCAACCTGCTCGTCCGCGATCAGATCTTCCAGGCTGATTTCGACCGCTTCATCCTGGATGACGGTGCGGCGCTCGTCACCGTATTTCTTTTTGACTTCCTCGAGTTCCTTGATGATGACGCCACGCAGCTTCTTTTCGCTGGCGAGGATCGATTCGTACTCGGCAATGCGGCCGCGGACCTCCGCCAATTCCTTAAGGATTTCGTCGATCGACAACCGGGTCAAACGATGCAACTGCAATTCCAGAATGGCATCGGCTTGCACCGTGTCGAAGGGACGCGTGAGTTGCGAAGGCGCCACGCCCTTCAACGAAGCCGTCTTACCCGACTTGCCTTCCGACACACTTACCGTCTTGCCAGTGAAATACTCGACAAGGTTGGTTCTGGCTTCTGCACGGTTCTCGCTGCCACGAATGATGCGGATGACGTTGTCCACTCGATCGAGCGCAACTTGATAACCCTCGAGGACGTGCTCGCGTTCGCGGGCCTTCATCAGCAGATAGGCGGTGCGCCGCCGCACTACGTCAATGCGATGATCGACAAAGTGCTGGATGGCCTGAACCAGGCCCATCTCTTTGGGCTGACCGTTCACCACGGCCAGGAAGATCATGCTGAAGCTCTCCTGCATCGAGGTGTGCTTGAAGAGCTGGTTGAGCACGATCTGCGGTTCGGCGCTGCGTTTCAGTTCGATCACAATACGCATGCCGTCGCGGTCGCTCTCGTCGCGAATGTCGCTGATCTCGTCGATCACCTTGTTATTCACCAGCTCGGCAATGCGTTCAACCAGCTTTGCCTTGTTGACCTGGTAGGGAATCTCGGTGACGATGATCGCGTCCTTGTCTTTCGTCAGGTGTTCGATCGCAACCTTGGCGCGCATCATGAAGCGTCCGCGCCCGGTGCGATACGCTTCGGTAATGCCGCTGCGGCCATAGATGAAGCCAGCTGTCGGGAAATCGGGGCCCTGAACGTGCTTTAGCAAGTCGGCGAGCGTGGCGTGCGGGTTGTTCACCAGAGTGATGCACGCGTCCACGATCTCGGTCAGATTGTGTGGAGGAATGTTGGTTGCCATTCCGACCGCAATACCGTTCGATCCGTTCACCAGCAGGTTCGGGATTCTCGTTGGCAACACCATCGGCTCGACCGTGGTGTCGTCGAAGTTGGCGACGAAGTCGACAGTGTCCTTGTCGATGTCAGCCAACAGCTCTTCGGCAATCTCGGTGAGGCGCGATTCGGTATACCGGTAGGCTGCGGGGGGATCGCCATCCACCGAACCGAAGTTCCCCTGGCCGTCAATCAGCGGATAGCGCAGGCTCCAGGGCTGCGCCAGGCGCACCATGGCGTCGTAAACCGCGGTATCGCCATGCGGATGATACTTCTTCAGACACTCGCCGACCACACCGGCGCACTTCATGTGCTTGCGGTTATGCAGCACGCCCATGTCGTGCATGGCGTACAGAATTCGGCGATGCACCGGCTTCAGTCCGTCGCGGATGTCGGGTAAGGCGCGCCCAATGATGACCGACATCGAATAGTCGAGATACGAACGCCGCATCTCTTCTTCAATGTTGACGGGTTGCACGTTGGCCGCGCCGGGGCCAGTATTGTCGAGCGGTAATTGCTGGTTTGGATCGTCTGCCATGTCAAACTTTCATCTGCGGCTGGTGGCTTTCGGCTTGTTGGTTCCCGAAATTTCGCGCGATTCGACGCGGCATAAGCGCGACGGTTTGCTCTGCTAGCGAATGCAGGACCGGTCCTGCGGATCGCTCTGCAAGTCTCGTCCGGAGCGCACGTAAATCATCGCGATTTCAGGAGATTGTTGGTTCGAAGAGCACTTCAAATTATAGCACTGCCGACGGGGTTTTTGATACAGTTAAATTGTTTGTTTTCAGTTGATTACATGGGGTTGTTCGCGGTATTCGAAGGACTGGCGCAAAGCGCGTGCTTTGCCTGCTGGGGGGACATTCCTTACGGCATGACCGACGCCACACTCGCCGCTGGGTTAGGGTTCTGGTCGGGCGTTCCTTTCGGCTGCAAGTCTGAATTTTTCTTCTGGGCAGGAAGCTGTCCGGGAGGAATCTTGAACTCCATACCGCGATCGTCATTGGCCTTAACTGTGGCGTCGACATCCAGATTAGCGAGCGGGATCTTCTGGGTGCGGTCATCCAAAACATAAACCGTTTGACCCATGATGGCGTAGTTGGTTACTTCCTGATGGTGGCCATCGCGAAAAACCAGAACCGTAGGCTCGCGGGGCTTGGCATCTCGTGCTGGGGAAGATTCTTCGCGGACTACTGGCTGAGGTGGCACTATTGCCGCTTGCGTGTCCTCCGGTGCGGCGCGGTATGACTGCGCCGGTGGCTGCTCCACGATGATGTGCAGCGTCGGGTCGTTCGGGCCAATTGGTGGACCCGAGTACTGATCGGGACCGCCTACGTAATCGTAGTCATAGCCGTAGCCGTAATCGCCGAGTGGAATGTAGTAGTAAGGGGCGGCGTAGGCCCAGCCCCCCCGCGAGTATCCGTTTCCGCGATAGGGTCTGTTGGAATATGACAGGTAATGATGGTAGCCGTAACCGTAAGGCCCCATCGACGTCACACTAGGAGGTGGCAACGAAGAATGACGACCACTGCCCATCGAGGTCACCGATGGCGGTGGGATACCACGCGCCTGGCCGACCGATGGTGCGACCAGCAAGATACAGGAGCATAACGAAAGCGTTAGGACCGCCGCCAGGCCCCTGAACCAATTGCCAACCTTCGGCCACCCGAATTGGCTCGCGTTTCTCATTACCCTTCAGTGTAATCCAACCCGTTAGATGCGGGGAAGTTTCTATCGGCTTCGGGATGTTAGGTGCAGCAGGCTGTAAATGTCGATCATGGCGTTGGCGATCAATACGCCAACGATTACAGCGTTGGCCAGCACTGCGTACCGGCTTTGCAGCAGGTCAGCCGACACACCGGCCATAAACAAAATCAGGAAAGGCAGGGCAACGAACAGGAAGGTGAAGCCCGCAAAGTGCAGACGCAAGGCCAGCCCCACCAGCAGGACACCTGTGAGCAATGGAGCCGCCGTGCCAAAGAATCGCGACCGCTTCCAAACCACGAACGTGACCAGCGTGACCATCAGCAACAGCACCAGACCGACGCCGTTTTGCAGAAAAAAAGTCGCCAGCAGTGGAGCGACAGCGCTCCATGAGAAGGCTTCAGAGGAAGTTTCCAGCCAGTCTGCGCCGAGCAGGGCCCTGCCGAAAACGAGTGGGCGAAAGCTGTAGAGAGCCCACAACAAGACCAGCCCAGTGGTGCATGACGCCGCAAAGATCGCCAGGGCCGCACCGCGTCGCACGTGGCCGACCCAGAGCATGAAACCGAGTGCGGGGACCAGCAAAATCCAAAGTGAGAACTGAGCGCCAATGCAGATGGCCATAGAAAGCCCCATCAGCAGAATCCTCCGCCAATTCCACAGTACGACTTCACGCGGAGCATAGAGAGTGTGCGCCACTGCAATGGAAGTGAAAATAAGTCCGAAGGCTCCCCACGCGCCGACGATCTCAGCCCCCGCCTGGCTGGTCGACCCCACCATCACCGCAGAGAAGCAATAAAGCCCAAGGGCGACGTATCCGCCGATATTCCCGTAAAGGCGGCGCGCAACGTACCAAAGCGAAGCGCCCAGCATTAAGCCTGCGAATAAGAACGGCAAGCGGATCCAGAAGCGGTAGCTGCCGAGCCGTGCGTAGTGATCTTCGGCGCCGCTGATGCGGGCGGCAGCTCCAGCCAGCAGTGGCGCAAGTGGAGAACGCTCACTGCTGCCGGCGCTGGACAGGCGTTCCAGATGAAGCAACCCACCCTCGACATAGCTGCCTTCAATGGCGGACAAAGGCATATGCGCCGAAAACCAGAGACATTGCGCGAGAAAGACCAGCAACAGGAACAGCGCCGCCATCTGCGGCACACCAATTCGCCTGCGGATACCCGACATGGACATGAGCTTTTGTTGTAACACGACTGGTGCTGCTGGAGGCGAAAGTTGGTTGACGAAAGGAAGAGCGGCTAATCGCGTCGCGTTTTGCCGACTCCACAGGCCAAGAACTCGTTGTACGAGTGCCTGTACGCCGGGACAATTTGCGCAACCGTCACGATTGCAACACGCGGCTTAACAACTGCGTGTGCTTATCGCGGCAGTAACTCGGTCAGCGCCCCTTCGATGCGGTCCACTTCTTCACGTATCACCCGGATCGCCTGATGATTGGCCGGATGCGGCACGGGGGTGATAGCTTCCACCGCGTGACGGATCTTGTGGTTTCGGTCCCAGATCAAATTGATCCGCGCGGATGTCTCCATGCGGTGCTGATAGATCCGGCGCACCACCTTCGTAGTTAGCCAGGCAAACGCCAGCCCAAACAACATTTCGATCGGGAGACGGTCAGTCGCTCCGTCGAAATCGAAGAAGGCGAGCCGATAGACGGCTTCCCCAGCACCCAGAGAAGCGAATATGACTCCCATCCCAATCAAGCCCAGCGTCAGGCGGTCAACAGTTCGAAGCTCCAAAGACGTTTGATTAGTGCCACGGTTTTGTGCGAATGCCATGGTGCCCCCAAAGAACATTTGGTAGTGCGAAGCTCTATTGTGCTACAAACGCCGGGGTTGTGGACAATGTATTCGGGCAAAATTATGGGTCACGCGTGTTTCCCGCGGAATGGGGCTCAGCTGGCATTGCACCTCAAAAGGCCAGGCGGGAGCCCGACCTCTTCGGAAGCCGGACGCTAGATGTCCAGGTTCTTCACTTCCAGCGCATTGTCCTCGATAAATTTACGGCGTGCCTCCACGTCTTCGCCCATCAGCGTGGTGAAGATGGTTTCGGTCTCGGTCAGGTCCTCAAGTTTCACGGAAAGCAGGGTTCGACGCTCGGGGTCCATCGTGGTCTCCCAAAGCTGCTGCGAGCTCATTTCTCCCAGGCCCTTGTAGCGCTGGATGGTGTAGTCTTTGCGGCCCTCGTTAAGCACGTAGTCGAAGAGTTCGCGCGCCGAGCCCTTCTCGACGGTCTCCGCCTCAGACTTGCGCTTGGAGGTCTTGGGACTCTTCTGCTCAGCCTTCTCCTGGTCGGCGCGCTCGGCGTCGCTGAGTTCTTCCTTACCGTTACTGCCAGCGTCCTTTTTCACGCTCTCGATGGAATACGGCGGCTGCATGTACAGCTCGATCTGCTTGTACTTCGACATCATCTGCCGATACTCAGGCGTGGAGGCCAGTTCCCAGTTGATGACATGCTCGGCGCCCTGCGAGTTTACGAAGACGCACTCCCACAGGCTGTGCTCCTCTTCGAAGCGTTGCGCGACTGACTTGATGTCGCGCTCCTTCGCGATCCCTTTTAGGGCCTTCTCCAGCGCGACAATCTTCTTCGGAGGGTTCTTGCTGTCACCCTCGAAGTCAACGCGCTTCAACAAATCAGCCTTCGGCAACAGCTCGGTAATTTTCTCGTCGCGGATGCGTTTGTCCACTTTGTCGAAGAAGCCGATAAAGTCGTTCAGCGTGGTCATGAACTTGGTAAGCGGGGCGCCTTCCAGCACTGCGGCGCCTTCGCCGTAGCGGACGACCAGGCCGTCGGCGGCGCGTTTCACCATGACGCGCACGAATTCCGCGTCGTTCTTGATGTACTGCTCGAATTTGCCCTTCTTGATGCGATACAACGGAGGCTGCGCGATGTAGATATTGCCCCGCTTAATCAGCTCCTGCATGTGACGGAAGAAGAACGTGAGCAGCAGCGTACGAATGTGCGAGCCGTCCACGTCGGCGTCGGTCATCAGGATGATCTTGCTGTAGCGCAGCTTCGAGACATCGAAATCGTCCTTGCCAATGCCCGTTCCCAGCGCGGTAATCATGGCCCGAATTTCTTCGTGGCCCAGCATCTTGTCGTAACGCGCTTTTTCGACGTTCAAGATCTTGCCCTTGAGCGGAAGAATCGCCTGGAAGCGGCGGTCGCGTCCCTGCTTGGCGGTGCCGCCTGCGCTCTCACCCTCGACCAGATAGACCTCGCAGCGCTCAGGATTGCGCTCAGAGCAGTCAGCCAGCTTGCCCGGCAACCCTCCGCCATCGAGAGCTCCTTTACGGCGAGTCAGATCGCGCGCCTTGCGTGCAGCCTCGCGAGCACGAGCTGCCTCAACCGCCTTGTTGATGATCTTCTTGGCTACCGAGGGGTTCTGCTCGAAGAAGCCTCCCAAGCGCTCATTTACGAATGCCTGCACGGTACCAGCGATATCGGAGTTGAGCTTTCCCTTGGTCTGGCCTTCAAACTGGGGCTGCGACAGCTTCACGCTCACCACCGCCACCAAACCCTCGCGAACGTCGTCTCCGGTAAGGTTCTCTTTCACATCCTTGAACAAACCAAGTTGCTGGCCGGCATAGTTGACCGTGCGCGTCAGTGATGTGCGGAAGCCCGACAGATGGGAACCACCGTCAACCGTGTTGATGTTGTTGGCGAAACTGAACACCGTCTCGGAGTAGCCATCGTTGTACTGCAGCGCGATTTCCATCGCGACATTGTCGCGCTCGGCTTCCATGTAGATCGGCTTATCGTGCAGCACGCTCTTGCCACGATTCAGATGCTTGATGAACTCCGCAATGCCGCCGTTGTACTTGAACTCCGCGCGTTTGGGCTCACCAGTCTTCTGGTCGGTGGTGCGCTCGTCAGTGAGCGTGATAAGTAGTCCCTTGTTCAGAAACGCCATTTCGCGCAAGCGCTGGGCCAGCGTGTCGTAGTTGTATTCCGTTGCGGTGAAGATTTCCTTGTCGGGCAGGAAGCGGACCTTGGTGCCGCGCTTCTTTGTTGTGCCAGTCTTCTTCAGCTTCGAAGTGGGCTCGCCCTTGGAGTAAGTCTGCTCCCATACCGATCCTTCGCGCCAGATCTCCAGCTCCAACAGATGGCTGAGCGCGTTGACGCAGGAAACACCGACTCCGTGCAGCCCGCCTGAAACCTTGTAGGTCGAGGTGTCGAACTTCCCGCCAGCGTGCAGCACAGTCATCACCACTTGAGCTGCGGGCAGACGCTCGCCGTCCACGTCCATCTCTTCGGTCGGAATGCCGCGCCCGTTATCTACCACAGTGATGGAATTGTCGATGTGGATGGTGACATCGATGTGGTCGGCAAATCCCGCGAGGGCTTCGTCCACGGAGTTGTCCACTACTTCGTAGACCAGATGGTGCAATCCCAGCTCGCCGGTCGAACCGATGTACATCGCCGGGCGTTTGCGCACTGCTTCCATGCCCCCCAGTACCTTGATGGAATCGGCGGTGTACTCTCCATCCGACTTGCCATCGCCATTCTTCCCGTTTTTCTGCGAGGTCTTTTCTTTCGGAAGGGCCAGAGATTTGTTGTTTTCGGCAGCCGCCGCTGCGGCCGACTCGGAATCTTTCGGGGACATCCTGCTCCATTCCAACGGGCGCACATCGAGCGTGCATTTCCGTTGCTCACACGCGAACGCGATAGAGGGCTTGTTGCCTTCTGCCAAAACCCCTATCTAGTATAAAAGTCAATAACTTAAGGGTTCGCTGGTATGTATTCATTGTAGCACAGAATTACTCCGCCCGCGATCACTTTGTCTGACCGTAAACCGCTATTTTTCAATAGCTTGCAGACGTGCGGTGGAAAAGTCGGGACTGGACGGGTGCCAACCAGGTTTTGGCGCTTGGAACAGTCAATGGCGAGTCATTTTTTACTGTTTGCGGATCGCTTGGCGAAACTCAAAGCACAAGATCGATGCCGCCTGATGACGCCTCATCGAGCGTGACGCGCTGCGCCGCTTGAGCTGGCGCTACCCAACTTGGGACGCGCAGAAGGCGCAGCGGCGAGCGCCGATGGGTATATCGCTTTCGCACTCAGGGCATTTTTTCTTATCGGGCAAGGCTTGTTTCTCGAATCGCTTCATCAGCGCATTCACCGGCAAGATCACAAAGTAGTAGACGGCCAGTGCAATCAGCAGGAACGAGATGATCGCGTTCGAGAAATCGCCATACAGGAATTTCGCGCCACTCACCTCAAAGAAGAAGCCCGAGAAGTCTGGCTTCTTGACGATGGCGGCAATGACGGGAGTGAGCAGATCTTTTACAAATGCGGTGACCACCGTACCAAACGCGGCGCCAATGACCACGCCCACTGCCAGATCAACCACGCTGCCGCGCAAGACGAATTCTCGAAATCCTTTGAACATTGGCTCCTCCCGGAAGAGCGATAAGTCAACTTACGCGACGGAGGGGCATCTTTTCAAGTGTCACACGGAATCCGATTAACACGATGGCGGCGCGTGAGGGTTTTCCACTGGTAAGAAACAAGGGGCGGATCGCTCCGCCCCTTGTCTTCAGAACATACATCTTCCGCTATCAGCCCACTTTCACGGCTGATTTCTCATGTTGCGTGGTTTGCAGCTTGCGATGCTCCACTCCAGTGTAGATCTGCCGCGGACGTGCGATCTTCTGCTCCGGATCCTGGATCATTTCGTTCCACTGCGCCAGCCAGCCAGCGGCCCGCGGAATCGCGAACAGCACGGTAAACATCTCCGGCTTGAAGCCCATGGCCTGGTAAATGATCCCCGAATAGAAGTCGACGTTGGGATAGAGCTTGCGGGTAACGAAGTAATCGTCGGCCAGCGCGATACGTTCCAGCTCCAGCGCAATGTCGAGCCTGGTATTGCGTCCGGTCACCTGGAATACTTCGTCGGCGACGGCCTTAATGATGCGGGCACGGGGGTCGTAGTTCTTGTAAACCCGATGCCCGAAGCCCATCAGCTTCAGCTCGCCCTCTTTCACACGCTTGATGTAGGCCGGAATGTTTTTCACCGAGCCGATCTCGTCCAGCATGCGCAGCACTTCTTCGTTAGCGCCGCCATGTAGCGGGCCAGACAGTGCCGACGCCGCTCCTGCCATCGATAGATAGGGATCCGCCTGCGAGCTGCCCACAACGCGCATGGTGGTTGAACTGCAATTCTGTTCGTGGTCGGCGTGCAGGATGAACAGCACATCCAGCGCGCGCGCTATGACCGGGCTTGCCATGTACTTCGGCTCGGTCATCTTCCACAACATGTTCATGAAGTTCTCGGTGTAACTGAGATCGTTGTCGGGATAGACATACGGGTGGCCCACCGAGTGACGATAGGAATACGCCGCCAGGGTAGCCATCTTGGCGATCAGCCGCACAATCTGTTTCTGCCGTATCGCCGGGTCATGCACGTTCTTCGCCTCAGGATACACGGTGGACAACCCTGCCAGAGTACTCACCAGCATCCCCATCGGATGGGCATCATAGCGGAAGCCATCGATGAAATGCTTGGTAGTCTCGTGCAGCATGGTGTGATGCGTGATTTCCCAGGTCCAGTCCTTGTCCTGCTGGGGTGTCGGCAACTCGCCGTAAAGCAGGAGGTAAGCTACTTGCAGATAGGTGCAATGCTCGGCGAGGGTCTCGATATCGTATCCCCGGTAACGCAGGATGCCTTTGTCGCCGTCAATGAAGGTGATGTTGCTCTTGCATGAAGCGGTGTTCATGAATGCGGGATCATAGGTCATGAGACCGAAGTCCTCGGGATCAGTCTTGATCTTCCGCAGGTCCATAGCGCGGATGGTTCCGTGCTCGACCGGCGCTTCATAGGTTTTATCGGTGCGGTGGTCCGTCAGGGTCAATACGTTCTTCGGCATGACCGTTTTACCTCCTGTTACCAAATAAGCATCATGAGATTTAGAGAGCGGTATTGCGAACGAGTGTTCGTCCGCTGCCACATTCTAACGCGGGGCTGCCCGGAAAACTACGATAAACACTTCCAATTGAGACGAAAATCACATAGGTCTGTGACGTTGGACGGGAGGAGAAGACGCAAAAGCTATTTCTTGTCGGCAGTTTTGTCTTTGCTGGAGCTGGAAGCGTCTTTGCTGGAGGTAGACTCGCTCTTGGAAGGCTCAGCTTTGCTCTCCGATGTGGAGGAAACTGCCGAGCCGTTGCCTTTCGCAGTCGCCGCGGCGCCCCCGGCGGACTTTTTGGCATAGTCGCTCACGTACCACCCGGACCCTTTGAACTGGATGGCGGGTGCCGAGAGCACTTGTTCCAACTCGCCTCCGCAATGCGGGCAGACGGTCAAAGGGGAATCGGAGAACTTCTGGATTCGCTCCGTCAGGCTATGGCACTTCTTGCACTGGTATTCGTAAAGAGGCAATTCGACGTCCCCACGATCTTTGTCTAAGTTATTGATTCTATTTTTCGCAAACGGTTGCGGTCAATTCGTCAAACCTCCTTCGGAATGCATTCGCGCAAGTCTCTCCACCACACTGGATTAGAGGCTCGCAGAGGCGAAACTAATTAGCCCACCGCGCGGAAGCAGTGGGAAAGCTCGCAAATTTCCGACGAAGCGCTCCAGGGACGGCACTACTTGCATCCTACGCCCCTTCCCTTGAAACTAGGGCGGTGAAAGCAATCGCAATCATCCCGGCGCGGCTGGCCTCCACTCGTCTGTCCCGCAAGGTCCTCCGCGAGATCAATGGGCGCCCAATGCTCGCTTATGTCTATGAAGCGGCACGTGCCTGCCCTCAACTGGAAGATGTCATCGTGGCTACGGACTCAGAGGAGATTGCCGCCCTCTGCCGCCAGAATGGCTGGTCGTATCGCCTGACTTCGCCGGAGCACCGTAGCGGAACCGACCGTGTCCATGAAGTCGCGCAGGCCGTCGAGGCTGACGTATACGTGAACGTACAAGGCGATGAGCCGCTGGTACGACGCGAGCATCTCGACGTCCTGCTCGATTTGATGCAAGGGGAAGGCGTCGAGGTAGGCACGCTCAAGACTCCGTGCTCACCTGAGGACGTGACCAATCCCAATGCCGTGAAGGCCGTCGCGGCGCTGGATGGCAGAGCGCTCTACTTTTCGCGAGCCACCATTCCTTTCGATCGCGACCGCACCGGGCAGGTACGCTGCTACAAGCACCTCGGCTTCTACGCTTATCGCAAGGCAGCCCTCGATGCCTTTTGCGCGTGGCCAGAGTCGGAACTGGAGCGCAGCGAACGGCTGGAGCAGCTACGGTTCCTCGACCACGGCATCGCAATTCACGTGGCCGAAACGCCGTTCGACACTGTAGGCGTTGACACGGAAGAAGATTTACGAAGAGTGGAGACGATAATAGGCAAGCGCCAACATCACTAAGGGCATTTTGGATACGCAGTTCGCAGGCTGTCCAGCCAGCCCTTCCTTTCCATTTCTGCTTTCCAGTCGCCCCAGGCGAGAGGCAAATAGTCACATGGCTTGTCACACCCTGTGAGCGCTGCCAGGCAGTTCATATTCACAGCGAACGCGCGATCGCGGAAAGGTATTGGAGCAGAGGGCGTCAGAATCACGCGAAGATACGGCTTGCCGATTGGAGTGCGAAATCCATATGCTGGCTGCTGATCAACCTGGGGGTTAATCTCCTCCACAATCCCGCCATTGACACCCGGATCCGGGCCTCCGATTAGGTGAACCTGGGCGTATTCCACTTTTCCGTGCAAGACAGCGAACACTGCTGTGAAGCTCGCTCCATGTGCAAGGCGCAGAGTCGACAACGGTCGATTGTCAATGCTGAATTCGAAGAAGCAGCGCTCCGAAGTGCATGTATTTGCAGGGAACGCGTTTTCAGCAGCATTGAGCGAAGCTGGTACCGAAGCGTTGCCCTCAACCCGAAATCTCCGATATTTCTGCGCAATCCGCATCGCATCCGCAAAATCGGACTGTCCGATCCTTAATGCCTTCACGTCTGTCAGAAGGGAATCTGCAGTGTGTTTGAGGTACAAGCGGTAGCTGAGGCCCAAGAGCGTCCCTATGGCCAAGAGCGCCACCATCAAAAATAGCGTTCGAAGGAATGCATTGGAGATGCGTGTCACAGGTTCCATAGACACCATGATGAACTAGGTTGTTCCGCAAACCTAGGAAGGTGATGGCGAGACCGCATCAGCGGGTGACTTCAGTTTGCGGCTGCTTACCCGCCCACGACTCGGCCGCGGCAATCCGCTTCCCGATCGACGGATGCGAATGGAAGATGCACTCGATGAACCTCGACGGCTCACGCTCTGCCAGGTTCTGGTCGGCCAACTTCTGCATCGAGGTGATGAAGGGCGCGACCGCGGGAATATTTTCCCACGCATAACGGTCCGCTTCCCGTTCATGGCGGCGTGAGATCGCATTCAAGGCCGGCATCAGAAGAAATCCCAAGACCGTCGCGATCAGCACGATGAGCGGCAAGTTGGCAAAATCGTAGAGCCGGGGATCGAGCACCGGGAACCAGTCCTTGACGATGACGAAGCGAAGCACCTGATTGATGAGCCAGAATCCGAAGAACGTGATTCCTACCTGCATCAAGATGCCCTTCAAAATGTGACGGTGCACGTGGTGCCCGAGTTCGTGCGCGAGCACCGCTTCGATCTCGTCATCGCTGTAATGCTGCAGCAGCGTATCGGACAGAATGATGCGGCGGGTCGAACCCATTCCGGTGAGCGCAGCATTCGCTTTGGTTGACTTCTCTGACAGCTTCCATTCATACACGCCGCGCACGCGCGTGCCGGCGCGCTCGCCGAGCTTGGTCAAGCGCTCGCGGAGGCCATCGTTCTCCAGTGGCTGAAATTTATAGAAGATCGGCAACAGCACAACCGGCGCAAGCTGTGCCATCAGCAGAAACAACCCGACAAAGACGGCCCAGGCTATGATCCACCAGCGCTGCGGCGCAATCCGGATAATCGCGTAGATGATTTCCACCATGACGGCGCCCAGCACTAATCCAACCAGCCATCCTTTGCATTCGTCCCAAAGCCAGGCGCGTAGCCTTTGATTGGACAGATGGTATTGGTGTTCAAGCCGGAAGCCGATGAAATCGAACGGTGCACTCAGAACCTTGGCGATGACCGAGAACATCAGCACGTAGAGAAAGACCGCAAGAAAGTAATACTGGTGCGCGCCGAGGTAAGACCAGTCGCGGAGTTTGCCGGTCCATTCCGTGACCAGCAGTATCACCAGCAAAGCAAAACCGATGACCGCGTCGGCCACGCTCAGCCAGCGATGAATGCGGTTATAGCGGCGTACCTCCGTCGAGTCGGCCGGTCGCGGAATTGAAGTGGTTGCCATCCAATTGGGGTTAGGAGATTGACTGTGTGGACGATCATTCTCCCGATGCTTACTTCAAGTATGCCAGAAATGCCGAGGGAAGCGCAGCTCAGGCAGGAGGCTGTCTTCGGTTGAAGCTACTTCGCACCTGCCTCTGACAGGACGGGCGTGGCGGCATGAGGGCCAGCGCCAACGAAGTTTTCTGTTTCCTTCAGAATTTGCGTTACCAACTCCGGCGATGCAGCTTCGCAATAGATGCGCAGCAGCGGTTCGGTTCCTGACGCGCGCACCAACACCCATGCTTCCGCGCCGTTGCCGTACGTCGGAGCGTCGAGGAAAAACTTAACTCCGTCGAGCGTTTCCACTTTCAGCACCTTGAAGCTTCCGATTTTCGCCGGCTTCTCGCTGACGCGGCGCATCGCCTCGTCTTTCACCTCATTGCTGAGGTGCAGGTCGAGGCGTCCATAGTGATGCTCGCCGTATTCCTCTTGCAGGTCGCGCACCAGTTGGCCAAGAGCCTTGCCCTCTTCCGCCATGATGTTGGCCAGCAGCAAGGAATTCAAGAGGCCATCACGCTCCGGCAGGTGCCGGGTTATGCCGATTCCGCCTGACTCTTCCCCGCCGATCAGAATGTCGCGCTCCAGCATGAGATCGCAAATGTACTTGAATCCGATGCCGCATTCGTGCAGTTTGCGTCCGTACTTCGCGGCAATACGGTCGATCATGCGCGTAGTGTTGAACGCCCGAACGATCTCACCGGGCCATTGCTTGCGCTTCAGCAGCCACTCCAGAATCACGCTGAAGCACTTGTGCGCATCCACGAAGCTGCCATCTTCCGCGACCGCACCCAGCCGATCGGCGTCGCCGTCGGTGGCCAAGCCCGCATGACAGTGCTCGCGCACAACCGTCTCTTGCAGCATGGCAATGTGCGGCGGTATCGGCTCGGGATTGATTCCTGGGAACAGCGGATTGAGCTCGCCACGAATCTCCAGGTGCTCGATGCCGCTTTCGGCAAAGATTCCCTTCAGGACGCCGCGTCCCGCACCGTACATTACGTCAATCGCAAACTTAAAGCCGGCCTTCTGGATCAACTTCAAATCGACAAAGTTCTTGATGGCGGATATGTAAGGGGCCTTGAAGTCTGTGAGAGTCACGCTACCACCGCTGCGCTCCAGGCGAGGCGAATCCAGTTCACCCTCAATCGACTTCATGATGGCGGGAGTGCCTGATCCTCCATAGCCAGCCTTATACTTCACGCCGTTCCAGTCGAACGGATTGTGGCTGGAGGTGATCATCACACCACCCGCGGCATCCAGATTCTTGACCGCATATGACAGCGCGGGTGTGGGCGTGTAATCGTCGGAGAGCCGCACCGCAATACCAGATCCGGCCAGGACTTCGGAGACGATCTCCGCTGCTCGCGGGGATGCGAAGCGCGTGTCATAGCCAACGACTAGGCCTTTGCTCGCGTCCTCGCTCTTGTGGACGTAAGTCGCAATCGCATTGCCGACCCGGCGAACATTGTCGAAAGTAAAATCGTCGGCAATGATGCCGCGCCATCCATCGGTTCCGAACTTAATCTGTGTAGTCATGAAAGTTGCTTTCGATGCGTAAATGCTCGACCGGTTTAGCTCTGATTGTTCGGCGCTAGAGCGGTTCCGGGATTAGTGTATCCGCCCGTTCGGGTAGTGCGGCGCTTTAGCGCCGCGTTCGCCGCGCCCCAAGGTCACGCGGGCCTGAAGGCCCGCACTACCCGTGCAAACCGGGCACAGCTATTGCGAAACTGGCGTAGTATTCGCCTGACAATTATTCGTGCCACCCAAGCTGCTTTGCTACTTGGTCGAGCGTGTAGGTCCGCTCGCGGCCAGTCCGGACGCGGCGGAAAACCCGCTCGGCATCATAGGCATCCTCCAGATTTTCGAGATGTAGCAGGATCGCCTCGCGAGCATAATACGTCTTGGTGCGCCCGTTGCGCTGGGCAAGCTGCTCCAGGCGCTTCTCAATCGATTGCGGAGGTCGGATAGTCAACATCAAAACCTCGGCATGCGAGCATAACCGATCCACGCAGCCATCCATCTCCTACACCAGCCGCTTCAGCTTCCTCTCGTCGAGATGCTTCACCACTTTGCCCACGTCTTGCGCGTGCTCGCGGGTGGTGATCAGCAGCGCATCATCGGTTTCGACGACAACCAGGTTCTTTACTCCCACAACCGCAACGAACTTCCGCGTGGAGTGAACGAAGTTCCCCTCCGCATTCAGCGTAAAGCTCTCCTCTGAGACAATGACATTACCCCCATCGGTCTTGCCCAAGTTGCGATGTTCGTAGAGCGCCGTCCAGGAGCCGAGATCGTTCCATCCGAAGTTCGCCGGAATGCAGTAGATGCCGGACTTGGCTTCGCCCTTCTTGGAGCGCGGCTCGAGCACTGCGTAATCGATACTGATGTTCTCGCACTTGGGATAAAGCCTCGCGAAGGTCTTCTCGAAGCTGCGACTTCCGTAGCTTGCCGCGATCTTCTCCAGCAGCGGTGCCGTATTCGGCAGATGTTCGCGCAACGCGTTGGCAAGGGTGCGCGCACTCCAGATGAACATGCCGCTGTTCCAAAAGAAATTTCCCACCTTGACGAATTGCTCCGCAACCTCGGGCAAAGGCTTCTCCGTGAACCGTCGCACCTGAAGCACGCCTTTCTCTGCGGAATCGCCAACTTCGATATAGCCGTACCCAGTTTCCGCGCGCGTGGGAGGAATGCCGATCACGACGATGTTTTCGCCGGCGGCAGCGATCCGCGCAGCACGACCAATGTCCTCGCAGAAGCGCTTCTCGTTCACGATGACGTGGTCGGAGGGAAACATCCCGATCACTGCGGTGGGGTCAGTCCTCTCCAAGAGGAATGCGGCCAGGCCAATTGCCGGAGCTGTGTTGCGTCCCAACGGCTCGGCGATGATCTGCTGTTTTGGAAGACCCTTGAGCTGGCGTACGATGGCGGGGCGCAAGTCTTGGTTGGTGATGATCCAGAATTGTTTAGGCTTCGCCAGCAGAGACAGCCGCTCGACGGTCTCCTGGATCATGCTTTTCTTGCTGTTCAGCGGCAGCAGTTGCTTGGCCATCCGCTTGCGACTCAACGGCCAGAAGCGGGTGCCGCGTCCACCGGCGAGAATAACGGGATAAAAGGAAAACCTGCCTGAAGTGGCCACCGAGTTCGATTCCTCGCGCCCATGGAGGAGAGCGCTTTTGTAAGTGTATTACGGAGCGGTGATTGATTGCCCGAGCACGGTCTCTGGTTCCGCGACTGTGTCCGTGGGCAGAGACATCCGCATTACTTCAATCTCCCACTGCGGACGGACTGCGTACTCTCGCACGCTGGCTGGAACAACCACCGCTTCTCCGGTAGCGAAGCTGATGGGCTCCATCCCTTGCGATTCTACGACTCCTGCCCCGTCCAGTGCGACCAGTATGTGAGGGGAAGCCGGCGTGGTTTCCGCGTGCATCACCTCGCGCAGCTTGATCTTCTCGACCACAAAGAATGGCGAGCGCACCAGAACATCGGGACCGTCACTTGTGCGAGGAACCACTTTGCCGGAATTCGTCTGCAGTTTCGTCGCGGCCAGTCCTTCGGCGATATGAAGTTCACGGCCACGTCCGTAATCGTACAGGCGATAAGTGATGTCGGACGTCTGCTGCGTCTCTACCAGGACCATTCCGCCGCCGATGGTGTGAACGGTTCCCGCGGCGACGTAGAGCATGTCCCCTTGATGAACATCCACCCAGTTCAGCAACGCTTCCGCGTGTGTATCCTGAATCGCCTGTTTGAATTGCTCCAGAGTCACGCCGATCTTCAATCCCAGCGCAACCTGAGCGCTGGGCTGCGCGCGCAGCGCATACCAGCATTCGGTTTTCCCGCACGGCTCGCCGATCTTGTGCGCCTGCTCATCATCGGGATGGACCTGCACCGACAGCTTGTCGCCGGGGAAGAGAAACTTCACCAGCAGCGGAAAGCGATCGTCGAAACACGCGGCCTGACCCACCAGATCGCGGCCGTATTGTTTTGAGAGTTCGCCGAGGGTGCGTCCAGCCAGGGGCCCATTGGCCACCCGGTTGTCCTCCCAAGTTAGCCAGCTCTCGCCGATCGGCTCCTTCACAATTTTTGTGTAAATCGGTCGAAGATCGCGAACACCCCAAGGCCGCTCGTCGAAGATGGGTATCAACAGGAGTGGGTAAAGTTCAGACATGCACCTATACGTTCGCAAAGAATTTGCGCATACGTTCCAGGCCACGCTCCAGGTTCTCGGCTGAGACCGCATACGAAATCCGGACGTGGTCCTGCGTGCCGAAGCCCTCACCCGGAACCACCACCACGTTCGCTTCGTGCAGGAGTTTGCGCGCCACGTCGGAAGCCGAGTTCAATCCGCCGCGCTCGAAGTAATGACTAACGTTGGGATAGGCATAGAACGCTCCGTTCGGCGAGGCGCAGGTGAGGCCCGGAATCGCACGTAGGCCGGTGACCACCTGATCGCGAAGCGCGATGTAGCCGGCAAGCATCTCTCGAACGCAATCCTGCGAGCCGGTCAAAGCCGCAACCGCAGCCTTCTGCACAATCGAGGTGGGGTTCGAGGTGCTCTGGCTCTGCAGCTTCTGCATGGCGCTGATGATGGGCGCGGGGCCCAGTGCGTAACCCAATCGCCAGCCGGTCATGGCATAGGTCTTCGACAGTGAGCCAATGATAATGAGCCGCTCCTTCACTTCATGAACGCAACCTGCGGAGAACAGTTGTCCGGTGAAGTTCAAGTACACGTAGCACTCGTCGGACACAACATAGATGCCGCGATCATGCGCCAGCTTCAGCACCGACGCCATGTGTTCGGGCTTCATCACCGCGCCCGATGGATTGCCGGGAGAGTTCAGTAGGATGACCTTGGTCCGCGGCGTGATTGCGCGCTCGACCATGTCCGCGGTGAGGCCGAAGTCGTGCTTCTCATCCGTGGCGATGTACACCGGCTCGCCGCCCGCATAGCGGACGATGTCTTTGAACGAGACCCAGTACGGCACCGGCAGAATGACTTCGTCACCGTGGTCCACCAGCACCTGGATGGCGTTGAAGAGCGCATGTTTGCCGCCGACCGAAGCGATGCAATCTTCGCGCTTGTAGTCGGAGCCAAAATCGGCCGCATGGCGCTGCACGATGGCGTCGCGCAGCTCGGCCGTTCCGCCAACGGCAGTGTACTTGGTGAAGTTGTTGTGGATCGCATCGATCGCCGCTTCCTTGATGTGCGCAGGCGTGGCGAAGTGCGGTTCTCCGGCGCCGAAGTCCACCAGGTCGACGCCCTTGGCGCGCAATTTCTCCGCCTCACCGACCACGGCCAAGGTGGCAGAAACTTCGATGCGTTGAATCCGGTTGGTCAGAAACGACGAGAGCTGGGTTCCGGCAGCAGTCATGGTTTGGCCCTTCATAAGAGATGCGTTCTCGTGGCGAACGAATGTTTCTCTGCAATCTTTTGGCGGACTCGCTCCTCAACCAACTCCGGCACGAGCCCAGTCAAAGGACCGCCGAACTTGGCGATCTCGCGCACGATGCGCGAGCTGAGGTAGGAGTATTTCTCGGCGGGCATCATGAATACGGTTTCGACGCGCGGTTCCATCTTACGGTTCATCAGCGCCATCTGTAACTCGAACTCGTAGTCGCTTACCGCGCGAATACCGCGCAGCACCGCGTTGGCATTTCTCTGGATGCAGTAGGCCACCAGCAGCCCTTCAAAAATATCGACACTCACGTTGTCGAGCTCGGACGTCATCGCCTCCAACATTTCTTTGCGCTCTTCCATGTCGAACAGAGCCTCGCCCTTGTCCAGGTTGCGGGCAATCGCCACAATGAGCCGGTCGAAGAGCTTGCTGCCACGATGGATGAGGTCCAAGTGTCCGTTCGTGACCGGGTCGAACGATCCAGGATAGATGGCGACGATATCCTTCAAGAGACCTCGGAGGGCGGGAGTTTCTGCCGGATGATTTTATTCTGGGTTGCGCCCAGAGGCAATCAGGGAAAGAGGGGTGGGGAGAGGGCCCTCGGGAAGAGGGCTCTCTCTATGCCTTACTTCCGCCCGGCGGGACCCTTGGGCGTCGCATTGGGCGCGGCTTCTGCGTTGGCCGCCGCGGCTTGCGCCTTGTCCTCCACCGAGATCAAGCCAAGCGACTTGCGCACGTCGGTCTCGATTTTCGCGGCGATGTCCTTGTTTTCCTTCAGGAACTGCTTGGCGTTCTCGCGGCCCTGGCCGATGCGTTCGCCCTTGTAACTGAACCACGACCCCGACTTCTCCACCAGGTTTCCATTGACTGCCAGGTCCAGCAGGTCGCCTTCGCGCGAGATACCTTCGCCGTACATCATGTCGAACTCGGCTTCGCGGAACGGCGCGGCGGTCTTGTTCTTCACAATTTTTACGCGGGTGCGCGAACCGACGACCTGGTCGCCATCCTTGATGGCCGCAATACGGCGAATATCGATGCGCACGGAAGAGTAAAATTTCAGCGCGCGACCGCCGGTCGTGGTTTCCGGATTGCCGAACATCACGCCAATCTTTTCGCGAATCTGGTTGATGAATACCAGGCAGGTGTGCGACTTGGCGACGATGGCGGTGAGTTTGCGCAATGCCTGCGACATCAGGCGGGCCTGCAGGCCAACGTGACTGTCGCCCATTTCGCCGTCGAGTTCGGCTTTGGGGACGAGCGCGGCGACTGAGTCCACGACCAACACATCGATTGCGCCAGAACGCACCAGGGCCTCGGCGATCTCCAGCGCCTGCTCGCCGTAATCAGGTTGCGAGACCAGCAGGTTGTCCACATCCACACCCAACTTGGCCGCGTAGATGGGGTCGAGCGCGTGCTCGGCGTCCACGAAGGCGGCCATGCCACCTTGCTTCTGCGCCTCGCCAATGACTTGCAGCGCGATGGTGGTTTTGCCGGACGACTCCGGCCCGAAGATCTCGACCACGCGCCCGCGCGGAAAGCCGCCAATGCCCAGCGCCGCGTCAAACGAAATGGCTCCAGTGGAGATCACGGAGATGGGGACGACCGCGCCCTTGCTCCCCAACTTCATGATGGAGCCTTTGCCGAATTGCTTTTCGATTTGAGACATGGCCAGGTCGATGGCCCGGCCTTTTTCAGTTTTTTCGTCCGCCATGATTGCCGCTCCTTGGCAGCTCCGTCCCGGCGCAGCAAGAATCCGGGAGGGCCGCTTGAGATAAAGTGCGATGGGTCAGTGAGGCAGGCGCCGTGGAGTAATAGGAATTTCGCGATGTGAGGCGCATGGGTACCGACGGTGAATTATACATCCGGATAACTCATGAAAGCGAATAAAAAGCGAATAGCCCACAATCGTTGGGATTGCGGCTGGTCACGGGGCCCTGCCGCCGTCCGGGCGGGTATGGCGCAATGCGAGCCCTAACTGAGAGCGTAGGCCCGGCCTCCGCATTGTCAAGTGACGAAAGTACGAAACAGGTAATCAAACTTCCGTAATACTCGACGCTTAAAGTAACTTGCTAGCCGAGCAGCGGTAGCAGTTGCTGATCTGCTATCCTTTGGCTCCACAGATACGGTCAAGTGCGTTTTCCAAATCCAAGTTGGTCTGTAAGAGAAATATTATGGCCACTCAGGCAAGTGGAAGATTCGAAGTCAAACTGACGCCGCAAACCATGGGCGACGGCGCCGACGCGACGCTCGGCCGGATGTCCATCGAGAAACAGTTCCACGGTGATCTCGAGGGTACCAGCAAAGGTGAGATGCTGACCGCTGGCACCCGCGTGAAGGGCTCTGCTGGCTACGTCGCCATCGAGCGGGTCAACGGAACGCTGCATGGCCTCGAAGGTAGCTTCCTGCTCCAGCACAGCGGCACCATGACGCGCGGCGCACCGCAACTGACGATTAGGGTGGTCCCTGACTCCGGCACGGATCATTTATTGGGTCTTGCCGGTACGATGACGATCAACATCGTCGACGGAAAGCATTTCTACGAATTCGAGTACGCGATGGACGATACCGTCTGAAGGAAATCCGTCGCCGAATCCCGGAATCAACGCTTCAGTAAATCCACCGGCTCCCGCACGTCGGTGACGCGGAAATACTTCGCCAGCGCGGGATAGCGCTGCGCCACCGCCTCATACATCGCATACGCCACGTTCCGATACGAGAAGTGGCCGGCTGCGCCGGTGCGAAGCTCGCTGATATAGATCGCCTCCGACAAATCCATCTTGAACAGAGTGCGCTTGCGGAAAGCGAGTGGGATGACGTATTGCGACCGGTCTTCCGCGCCGACAGCATCGCGCGCGGCCAACTCAGCAGCAACATCACGCGCTCGCTCCATCACGGAATCGTAGCGGTCAGTCAGACCAGCCGAATCGATTTCCGGAGGCTCGTCGTATCCGTGCGCTGCTGTGTAATCCTGCACGATCTGCACGCAGCGGCGATGGCGATGCATATCGCGGAAGCCGCCGATGTCCATCAGGATGTCGAAGCGAAATTGCTGGCCAGCACAGTAGGCGCGCGAAACCTCGTCGTGGCGCCCACGATGGCGCAGGCCAAGATCGATGATTTCGTTGCGCCGCGCCCCTGTCAGGCCTTCAACCACGCGGCGAATCTGCCGATAGGAATGGTGCGAGTACTGGTAGAGGAGGGTGGCGGCCAACTCGATTTCGAGTGGCTCGTCCTCCAGCAAGTCCACCAGGGGAGCGGTGTCCTTAGGCAGCGAACCGAGCAACTCAGCAGCGGCCCCGCTCAATTCGCGACGGGTGGCCGTCTCGTAGGCATTGGATTCGGCATATTTCATCAGCGTAGGCGCTACATGTACGTCACGCAAAAGAACCTGCTGTGCGCGATCGGCAAGTTCCGCGGACTCCTGTCGGATGTCCTCCAGCAGGCTCTGAGCACCCGCGTGATTTATGTTATAAGCGGCCTCGCGCGCCGCCTGCTTCAGTAACTCGCCAATCCGGCGCACTTCCGCGTGCGGGTCTGACAACAACCGCGACACTTGCGTCTCCAAGGTGCGGGCGCTGACGATCTGGCCGAGCGAAGTGTTCGTGGCCAGCGGCAGCAGGTATCGCGAAAGATCGAAGGCGCGGGCGCGAAGAGTGCGTTCGTAAGCCTCCAGCTTCATTTCGTCAGGCTTAGGCGTGCGGTCCCGCAGGTAGCGGAACATCTCGCCGGAGAAATGCCGATATTCGGCGAACAACAGGTCAACGGTCTCGCGGTAGAGGGCGCGGGCGCTGACATCCTCCCCAAAATCGGGAACAAAGTATCCGCTTTTCTGGAAGTCCTGATAGCGAGTGGAGCGTTCCTGGCCATCCCACCGTGGTTCGTCGACAGCTATGGTGGCGGCAAGAATCGACAAGCGCTCGATGGCGAAAGCCACGTGCGCCAAATCCGCAATGCTGCGATGTCCGTACTGAAAATAGAAGGTGTTAAGGAACTTTTCGGCTTTTTGCTCATTCAGTTCGGCCAGCGATTCCCGCATGGAAAGTGCTGAGCGCGAATACTTTGCCATGCCATAAGCCAGCACTTCCGGGTCAGCCCCATGAACGGCATAGACTTCGGTGCTGGGCTCGTGGTGCCGAGGAACCTCGCTAGTACTGTCGTTTGGTTTGGAACTTAATGACATTGCCGTGAATCATATGCGGTATGGAATTTGTCGGCAACCGGGGCGCCTGTGGGAATCACGGGGAAAAGTCCTCGGCGCCCGGCAATTATTCGTGAGGACGTGCCGATAGGTACAAGGTACAATCAATATTCCCTACTTTTTAATAGCAAGGACAAGGTTGAGGATCATAAAAAAGTATCTGGCAATTATTCTTCTGGCGGGTCTTCCGGTTTTAGGGTTCGCTCAAGCGTCGCAGTTCAAAGCGTCCGCGATGTCGTCCGACCTGGGTGGTACGGGCGGGGCCGGTGTTTTCCCCGCAGCCAATGTTAATGAGCTGTCGGTGCCGCATGTCCAGATGCCGACCATGGGGCCCGAGCTTGCGCTGCAAGCGTTTCAAAGCCGAAACGGGCAACAAAACTCGGCTTTGCGGTCCTATACCGACCAGACCCTGGTGATGGCCGAGTTGCCGGACACGTCGCAACGGGGAGCTTTCGAGTTGCAGCGTTCTTTCGTGGCGCCACGATCCCTCAGCTTCAAAGCACTCAGTTTCACCGGCGATGCGTTCGTCAAAAGCAACGTGATTGCCCGGCTGCTTCAATCGGAAGTGGACTACGTGACCAAGGGCGACCCTGAGCAGGAAGCGCTCACCGCGGCGAACTATAAGTTTTCCTTCAAGGGGGATCAAGACCTGGACGGGCGCACGGTCCACGTATTCCAGGTGAAGCCTCGCCATAAGCGGCCGGGACTGTTTAAAGGACACATTTATCTGGACGCTTTCACCGGAAGCTTGGTGCGGTCGGAGGGCGCCGTCGTCAAGTCCCCGTCATTCTTCATTCGCAAGATTGAGTTCGTGCAGGATTATGCAGATGTGGATCACTTCACCCTGCCGATCCACCTGCATACCACGGCGCGGGCGCGGTTTGTGGGCCGGGCGGTGGTTGACGTATTCCACCGGCAATATCAGGCGCAGCCGATTAACGCGTCACTCGCCTTGAACCAGGGCCCAGCCGGCCAGCCGTAACCACTCACTTGCGCACGCCCTCGTCCACCACCGACCGCCTCTCCGGACAGGAAGAGAGCCGGACGCAGTGGGTGGGTGCCGATTCCATCCTGTTTGCCACCGCGCATCGTCCGTGGCCTGCCCCCATGGCGCCGTGGATCATGACCCAGCGCTGGAATGACTTGCTGTTCCTGCATTACCCGGCGGAGCCGGAAGCGCTCCGTCCGCTAGTTCCGGAGGTGCTGACCCTTGACACCTACAAGCAACGCGCGTGGGTTACCGTCACGCCCTTCTGGATCAATCACCTGCGTCCGCCAGGAGTTCCGTCGCTGCCTTGGCTCTCGCATTTTTCCGAGATCAACGTGCGAACTTACGTCACCTACGACGGCAAGCCCGGCGTGTATTTCTTCAGCCTCGACGCCAGCAATTTGTCGGCGGTCTGGGGTGCACGCGTCTTCTACCGTCTACCATATTGGCAGGCCTCCATGAAGGTTAAAGGGCGAGGAGGGCCGAAGCTCGAATACGTTTCCAAGCGGCAGCACGGACCCAAGCCCGCCGAACTCCGCTGCTCCTACGGCCCGGCGTCGGACAGGTTTCATGCACGGCCGGGATCGATTGAGCACTTCCTCACCGAGCGGTATTGCCTTTATGCCTTCAGTCGCAAACGATTCTATCGGGGCGACATTCACCATCTGCCGTGGGACTTGCAGCCAGCGACGTTTGAAGTGGAGCAGAACACGATGGCCCAGCCAGCCGGCATCCAGCTTCCTCCGCAGCCGGAGCTTGTCTATTTTGCGCGTGAGCTGAAGGTTCTATTCTGGGCGCCGGAGCGGCTCCGGTAGTGTGGAATTGTCATTACGAGCGAAGCGAGGAATCTGCTGTTGTTTGCGGCTTCCACGACGCTGGGGTAAGCAGCAGATCCCTCACCGCCTAAGGGCGGTTCGTGATGACAGCTCAAAAATCGGCTCTCACTCACGTATTCCGTGACGAACTTCTCCGGCTCTCTTCGTACTCAGATCGAAATCCGCTCCGTTCGGTGATGGTGGTTATAATCCTCCTTACTTCACACGGAGGCTTCATGGCAGGAGTGGAAGGCCGGGTTGCGCTCGTCACCGGAGCATCGCAGGGGATCGGACGCGCGTGCGCGCTGGTTCTAGCCGAGTCAGGGGCGAAGGTCGCGCTATGTGCGCGCAACCAGGAAAAGCTGGAGCAACTGGCCGAGGAGATCAGCGGCAAGGGCGGCGAGGCTGCGGTCTTCAAGATGGACGTCGTCAAAGAAGACGAGATCAAGGCCGGGGTGAAGGCGGCGATCGCCCACTTCGGCAAAATCGACATTCTGGTGAACAATGCTGGCGTCACGCGCGATCAGTTGATCATGCGGATGAAGCGCGCCGACTGGGACGACGTGATCAACACCAACCTGACCGCACCGTTCCTGCTGATCCAGGCGGTGATCGGCTCCATGCTGAAGCAGCGCTGGGGGCGGATCATCAACGTCACCAGCATCTTCGGCCAGATTGGCCAGGTGGGCCAGGCCAATTACTCCTCGTCGAAGGCGGGGCTGATTGGATTGACCATGTCGGTCGCGCGCGAGGTGGGGTCGCGCAACATCACCGTCAATGCTGTCGCGCCGGGATTCATTGAGACCGCCATGACCGCTGCACTTTCCCCCGAACTGAAAGAGAACATCCTGAAGAACATTCCGCTGGGGCATGGTGGAACCGATCTCGATGTGGCGCACGCGGTGAAATTCCTGGCGTCGGAGGAAGCCGGCTACATTACCGGCGAGGTGCTGAAGGTCAACGGTGGCATTCTGATGGGATGAGCCTGTCTGGGCGCGTTGTGAGCGAGATTATAGAAGCGACCACAACAGAGCAAATCGAACAAGTCCGCGGCCTGTTTCGCCAGTATCAGGCCGAGTTGCCCCTCCAGCTCTGCTTCCGTTCGTTTGACTCCGAATTGTCTGGGCTGCCAGCCGAGTATGGACCTCCCCGAGGCAAGTTGCTGCTGGCGACGGTCGCGGGGCAGCCAGCCGGCTGTGTCGGGTTGCGTCCCTTCCCGCTGGAAGGCGCGTGCGAGATGAAGCGGCTCTACGTCAGGCCTACGTTTCGCAGCAGGAAACTCGGAAGAGAGTTGGCGGAGCGCGTCCTACAGGAAGCGCGTGCACTCGATTATCAGCGGCTTCGGCTCGACACTCATCCTCCCACCATGCAAGCCGCAGTCAAGATGTACCGCAACCTCGGTTTTCAGGAGGTCTCGGTCGCGGAGGGCGTCGAAGGGCTCGTGTATATGGAACTGCGGTTGTAAGATGCCGAAGGTCCGCAGTAGCGGGTGCCGTTTTCAGCGGCCTGACTGCATCTCACCGTCGCGAAGCAGAACCTTGATATCAGGAACTTTCGGTGGCGAGGATATTCGCCTTATAGCGGTTCTAGGATTGGTGTCCGCTTGCACGGGTAGTGCGGGCCTTCAGGCCCGCGTAAATAGACGGGAGGAAAACCGCTTCAGGCGCTGAGGTCATTGACCTCAGCGCCTGAAGCGGAGACATTTGACCCCTGTGTACGCGGCGCTAAAGCGCCGCACTACCCGTACCAATCGGATACACCAATCGTGGAACTGCCCTAGTACTACAGTTGTAGATAAGTGTGCTACTCTGAATCCGCTCTGCGGTGTGATTCTCCGGCATGAGTGATGGAGAAACGTCTGGCGGGATGGAAGCGCGAGTTGTTGCGGGCGCATGGGCTGATCGCGGAGTTATTTGCGCGTTCGGAGCCCCGTGCGCGAAGCCTGGCGTATTTGCAAGGCTTGTTGAGCGGCTGTGAGCGCAAGAACGGCTGGCAGTTGGCCGAGTGGATGGGCGAAGCGGCGCCTTATGCGGTGCAGCATCTTTTGGACCGAGTGGGCTGGGATGCAGAAAAGGCGCGCGACCGGATACGCCATTATGTAGTGGAAGAACTGCAAAGTAGGGAGGCGGTACTCATCGTCGATGAGACGGGTTTTCTGAAGAAGGGTCAACATTCAGCGGGTGTGAAGCGTCAATATAGCGGCACGGCTGGGGGCATCGAGAACAGCCAGCTTGGGGTGTTTCTCTGCTATGCCAGCGATCAAGGATCGGCGCTGGTGGACCGGGAACTATACCTTCCGCAGGAGTGGGCTGAGGATCGAGAACGCCGCCGGGAGGCCGGGATTGCTGAGGCGGTCGAGTTTGCCACCAAGCCGGAGTTGGCGCGGCGCATGATCGGGCGGGCCTTGGA
The DNA here is from genome assembly GCA_963794545.1 of uncultured Acidobacteriaceae bacterium. GTDB lineage: Bacteria > Acidobacteriota > Terriglobia > Terriglobales > Acidobacteriaceae > Bog-257. Next base: position 1,106,452 of record CAWCEH010000001.1, on the reverse strand, counting down.
TGCGGGCACACCCTGCGGCTGGGTGGCGGGCGATGAGGTCTACGGCCACGATAGCAAACTGCGCCGGTTTCTGGAGGGACGGGAGATGGCCTATGTGCTGGCCGTGGCTTCTGATCAGCGCTTGTGGCAACCGGATTTGACGCAGCATCGGGTAGACGCGATTGCGCAGAGTTTGCCCGACCAGGCATGGAGGCGCCTTTCCGCTGGTTTCGGCAGCAAGGGAGAACGGCTATATGACTGGGCCCTGATGCGGTTCTCGGAGCAGGATGGCTGGGCGCGGGCGCTTCTGGTGCGGCGCAGTATCGAAGAACAGCCCGAGTACGCCTACTATCTCAGTTACGCTCCCACCGGGAAAGACACGCTGGAGACGCTTGTCCGAGTGGCCGGACAACGCTGGCAAATCGAGCAATGCTTTGAGACTGCCAAGGGCGAATGCGGACTGGATCACTACGAGGTTCGCCACTGGCAAGGTTGGTACCGGCACATCACGCTGGCCATGCTGGCCCATGCTGTGTTGTCGGTGTTGCGTGCACGCGGAGAAAAAAACTCCAAACGCGCAAGTGCGGCTCAGCGTACCCGAACTGCGCCACCTGCTCAGCGCATTGCTATGGCGCGGGTGGCACGGCATTGAGCACCTGCTGCATTGGTCCGAGTGGCGCAGACGACATCAATTCCACGCCATGACGTGCCACTATCGAAAGCGGGGATCAACTCTGTCTCCCTTCTATCTACAACTGTAGTACTAGTAACGTGACAGTAATCGATTAGTGGCTGGTGGATCGACGCTCGCTTTGAAAGTTTGCCCTGATTAAGATTTCACTTGCCACTGGCTTGTTCCCCTGATTACTATGCAGTTAACCCCATGGCCGCTTTTTTCAGGACGCGAATCCCTCATGAATATCGGTGAAACCATCCGCAATTTCCGGCTGCAGAAGAGTATGTCGCAGGGCGATATCGAAAAGCGCACCGGTCTGTTGCGCTGCTATTTGTCGCGAGTCGAGAACGGGCACACCATTCCCTCGCTGGATACGCTGGCAAAAATTGCGACTGCGATGGAAATCCCGCTGGCCCAATTCTTCAGCGGCGGCTCCGGTGAGAACGGCAACAAAAGCGCACCGCAGCTGGCCGAGGATGAGGTCCGTTTCCTGACACAGATTCGCCGCTACTCGCCTAACTTGAACGACAGCGATCGCAAGCTGGTGATCGCGATGGTCAAGAAGATGGCGGCGGGCGCCGGTAAGTAATGCCGCCCAGAAGTCCGCAAGGAACCGCGGTTCCCCGCCGCGATATTTTCACGCTATCGTAAGGCATTAATCCCAATTCCCAAGTCGCGTTCCGCCGGGTGCGGCTCGGCGGAGCAGAGCAAGAGGCATTCATGGCAAGAATTCAGCGAGCGATTCTAAGCGTTACCGACAAGACTGGACTGGTCGACTTTGCACGCAAACTTTTGGCGATGCGGGTGGAACTGATTTCCACCGGAGGCACGGCCAAGCTGCTGCGCGATTCTGGTATCGCGGTGAAGGACATTTCAGAGCTTACCGGCTTTCCAGAAATGCTTGATGGCCGCGTCAAGACACTGCATCCCAAGGTTCACGGCGGCATCCTCCACGTCCGCAAGAATGAAAAGCATGTCGCGGCCGTGGACCAACACGGCATTCAGCCCATCGACATGGTGGTGGTAAATCTCTACCCCTTCGAGAAGACCGCCGCGAAACCTGGCGTCGAGTTCGAGGACATTATCGAGAACATCGACATCGGGGGCCCGTCGATGGTGCGTTCGGCAGCAAAGAATTTCCACGACGTTGCGATTGTTACCTCGCCATCCGACTACGAGGCGATTGCGAAAGAGATGGGATCGTCGGACGGCGAGTTGTCGTTGCAGACGAAGTGGAAATTGGCGCAAAAGGCGTTTGCAACCACTTCGGCCTACGACTCTGCGATCGCCTCGACTCTGGAGCGAATTGGCGCTCCCGAGAGCGATGGCGACAAATTTGAACTTGGCAAGGGCAGCGGCTTTCCCGAAACTCTGCGACTCACCTTCCATAAAGCCTTTGATCTGCGTTACGGGGAAAACCCGCATCAGAAGGCAGCGCTGTACTCCGACGGATCGGGCAAGGGCATTGCCAATAGCAAGCAGTTGCAGGGCAAGGAACTCAGCTACAACAACATCGTTGACTTGCAGGCAGCGTGGGACTTGGCGCAGGAATTCGAGGAGCCGGTGTGCGCCATCATCAAGCACACCAATCCCTGCGGCACCGCCGTGGGTTCCACGCTGGCAGAGGCTTACAAGCGTGCGCTGGAGTGCGATCCGGTGTCGGCGTTCGGCGGCGTGATTGGCGTGAACCGGCCAATTGATCGCGAGACAGCAACCGAAATGGCGAAGCTGTTTGTGGAGGCCATTGCCGCCGAGAGATTCGATCCTGCCGCGCGCGAGATCTTCGCGGCTAAGAAGAACCTGCGCCTGGTCGAGGTCGTTCCCATAGAGCAGAGGTGGGTACTCAAGAACGTCTCGGGCGGCATCCTGCTACAGGACAACGATATGCGCCCGCTGACCGAAGCCGACCTCAAAGTAGTTAGCGAACGCAAACCCACCGAACAGGAAATGCGCGACCTGCTTTTCGCGTGGAAAGTGTGCAAGCACGTGAAATCGAACGCGATTCTCTATGCGCGCAACGGCCAGACCACCGGCGTCGGCGCAGGTCAGATGAGCCGCGTGGACTCGGCGAAGATCGGCGCAATGAAGTCGGTGCTCGGGATCAAAGGATCGGTTGCCGCATCCGATGCGTTCTTTCCGTTCCCCGACGGCGTCGAGGAGATTGCCAAGGCCGGCGCAACGGCCGTCATTCAGCCCGGCGGCTCGGTGCGCGATCAGGAAGTGATTGGCACGGCGAACAGGTTGGGCCTGGCGATGGTGCTCACTGGAGTACGACACTTCCGGCACTAGACGAGCATCCAATACTCTGTTGACCTTTGAAAAGCCAGGCGGTGATTTGTGAATGGTCCTGTAGAAATCCTGCGCACGCTGGGCGACAAGTTCCAGACCAGCGCAAGCGTGAAAAGCGTTTTTGGCGATCCCATTACAGTGGGCGACAAGACGGTGATTCCTGTCGCCCGCATTCGCTATGGACTGGGAGCGGGCGGTGGCGGAATCTCGCACAATAACCCATCCGGACCCGATACACCGAGCGGGAAGAGCGCCGGAGGTGGCGGAGGCGGCATCATCGCCACTCCCAAGGGTGTGCTGGAGATCAGTCCAGCGGGAACCCGCTTCATTGCGTTCGCGGATCGCAAACGATTATCCATCGCGGTGCTGGGCGGATTCCTGTTCGGGATGGTCTTCGGTTGGCGAAGGAGCCGACGAAAACTCTGAAGGGAATCTCTCCGACGTTTCGGGTGAGGATAGTTGTACCAACTTGTATAGTATATACTTTTTGTATAGATCATCATGAGAGGAAAAACGAAAACAACGACAAAAATCGCGAAGTTGTTTCGCAACGGCAACAGTCAGGCCGTTCGTCTGCCTAAGGAGATGCGATTCAAGGGCGACCGCGTGCGCGTTCGCAAGGTGGGCGATACGGTGGTTTTGGAGCCAGTCATCACCAACGTTGAGGAATGGTTTGCGGAAATGGACCGGCACCCTCTCGCCGATGCCTTCGAGGGAGACTGGCGGAATCAGCCGAAAGCTCCTAAACGCAAGATCTTCGAATGAATTACTCCCTCGACACGAGTGCATGCGTAGCTATTTTGCGTCGAAAGCCAGATAGTGTCCGCATCAAGGCCGAAAGGGCGATACGCCAGGGCTCAACCCTAGTGATTTCCTCGGTTGTGCTCCACGAACTCTGGTACGGAGTATTCAAGGGCTCGAGGGTTCAGGAAAACGTGCTGCAATTGCAGGCATTCCTCGCCTGGGGAGTCGAAGTCCTCCATTTTGACGAAGAGGATGCTCGGGTCTCCGGCGAAATTAGGGTTGACCTCGAAGCACGTGGAACCCGAATCGGCGCTTATGACACGCTCATTGGCGGTCAGTGCCTCCGTCACGGGTTGACCTTGGTAACGAACAACCTCTCTGAATTCTCTCGCATACGCGGCCTCACGTGCGTCAATTGGGCAAAATAGCGTCCCTCTTCCTCGCCGCCACCACCCGAGGAATCCCTTGCAGGTCAGGCACGACGCGGACATCCTCCCACATCGTGGGATCAAACAGATTCACGACCACATCCCCCATGGAGTAACCAATCTCCAGCGCTAACCAGCCACCGGATTTCAGCGTTTCGTGGGCCTGGTCAACTAATGGACGAATCGCATCCAGACCATTTTCTCCCGCAAAAACGGCCATACGCGGCTCGAAATCAAACACCGATCTCTGTACCTTGTCAGCTTCGCCTAACGCGACGTAGGGCGGGTTACTGACCACAAAATCAAAATCGCGAAATTCGGAAACGCAGGTCCCCTTCGACAAGCTCAGAGCAGGCTCTCCGCTCGGACTAAAGTCCTCGCTCGGGATGACAGCTAAGGGGTTCGGAATAGGCGCGGAGTTTTGGTTTGGAATCGGCCGGAGAACGTTGCACTGCAGAAACCGCACTCGCTTGTCCAGTTGCAGCCGGGCCGCATTGGCTCGCGCGATTTCCAGCGCCTCGGCTGAGAGATCGACGGCATAGACTTCGGCGTCCTGCAACTCGTGCGCGAGTGCCAGCGCGATGCAACCCGAGCCCGTGCCCACATCCACCAGCTTGGGACGCTGAATTCCCTGCGCCAGATCCAACACGACCTCGACAAGATGCTCGGTTTCGGGACGCGGAATCAGAACCGCGGGCGAGACTACGAAATCCAAGCCCCAGAATTCCTGGTGCCCGGTGATGTACTGTGACGGCATGCCGGTCGCGCGCTGGGCGAGTGCTTCTTCGTAACGTGCTGTCTCTTCGCGAGTGAGGTCGCGCTCGGGATGCGCGTAGAGGTAGGCACGATCGGCGCCGAGGACGAACATGAGTAGCACCTCGGCGTTCATGCGCGGCGAGCCTACGTCAGCAGCGTCGAGACGTTCCACAGCGGACGCGAGCGCTTGCTTCAGTTGCACGGGATGATTGTACCTAGAGGCTGGGCGTGGCTCCTGGTTTCCAATTTGTGAACACATTAAACCTGGCGGCGCGCGCTGCGGCTCGCCGGCAGTACGCGATCAAAAATATTGCTATCACCACGCGGGCTTGCGGAAAGCTGTGCCACCCACAAATCTATTTGTGTTTTTGGTCAACCCGCATTCTGAGAGCGACCCTTACGCCCAGTTCGAGTTGCCGTATCTGGAGGACGGAGCGGCGATCCAGATTGGATTTATGCAGTTGATCCATGGTGTGGCGCAACAGTGGCTGGAGCAGTGGCGGGCGAGGATGATCTTGTCGGCTTTGCATGGCGCGGCGGCCAATCTGAGGATGATGGATGCGAGTAGTGCGGCGTGCGAAAGGCCCCGCCCTAGCCAGAGGATGGCTAGAACGGGGCACGCGGCGTGCGAGATACCTGCGAAAATCCCCACCCAAGCAAAAACGGCTTGGGTGGGGCACCCGCAGCCAGCCGGTGTGAAGGCCGGAGAGATGAAGGAGGAGGAGGAGGAGAGTGCCTCTCCGAGCACAGCATGAATGAACCGCAGATCCCTCCGCTCGGACTAAAGTCCTCGGTTGGGATGACAAGCTCTGACAAGCTCTATTGCTTGAACTGAATGCTGAATGCTGAGTGCTGAATGCTGAAAACTATCCACCATCCACTAACCACTGCCTCACAGCTTCGGCAGCACGATGCCCTTCTGCCCCTGATATTTGCCCTTCTTGTCCTTGTAGCTGGTTTCGCACTGCTCGTCGGATTGGAAGAACAGGATCTGGCACAAGCCTTCGTTGGCGTAGATGCGCGCGGGCAGCGGCGTGGTGTTGGAGATCTCCAGCGTGACGAAGCCTTCCCACTCCGGCTCGAAGGGTGTGACGTTGACGATGATGCCGCAACGCGCATAGGTGGACTTGCCGACGCAGATGGTCAGCACGTCGCGCGGAATTTTGAAGTACTCCACCGAACGCGCCAGGGCGAAGGAGTTCGGCGGCACGATGCAGACGTCGGACTCGACGCTGACCAGCGAGCGCGAGTCGAACTTTTTGGGATCGACCACCGTGCTGTTGACGTTGGTGAAGATCTTGAATTCGTCGGCCACGCGCAGGTCATAGCCGTAAGAAGAGAGACCGTAGGAGATAACGCCTTCGCGGACTTGTTTCTCCGAAAAGGGATTGATCATATCGTGTTCCGTGGCCATTTTGCGGATCCAACGGTCACTCTTGATGGACATGGGACTCCTTGGGGCTAAAGCCCCTGAATGTAAAAGTAGCGGGGACGCGGACCTGAAGGTCCGCTCTACCAAGTACGTCATCTTACGGAATGCTGGTACTGGTTGACAATGGGGCCGGGCTTCACTACGATTCGCGCATCGGCTCGTAACTCGAAGTCAACTTAAAGACTTACGGGAAACGGTGCGGTTCGGTTAGAATCGCATGAGTTCCTGAGTCTGGGCTGCTCTCTCCCTGCGAGCGGATATAGCGGAGCCACTTGTGATCAAACTGGACCTGATCAACGAAGTCGTCACCAAGACCGGTGTCACCAAAACCAAGGCCGAAACCGCGGTTGAGACCGTGTTCGAGAGCATGAAGAAAGCGCTGGCGCGCGGCGATCGCATTGAGTTGCGCGGCTTTGGCGTCTTCACCGTCCGGCCGCGCAAGACTGGCATTGGACGTAACCCGCGCACCGGCGCCGAGGTGAATATTCCGCCCGGCAAAGCGGTTCGCTTTAAGCCCGGCAAGGAACTGCAATCGATCGAGTAGCCACTGCGGCCAGGTTTCGGGCGTGGCCGACGGCCGCGGCGCGGGGCATGTGTCCCTGCTTCGACGCGAGGTGCGCGGCGATCGCTTGTTTTCCGCGCAGTTCGTCTATCATCCAAGTACACGATGTCTGATCCCACGCCTCCGATCTCTTACACGTTCGAAGTACCTGCCCGTCCTCCGGTCTATATCGTGGCTGCTCGTCCGCGGCGGGCATACTGGCTGCACATTTTGTTGCTGTTGGTCACTTTGTTTACGACGCTCGTCGTGGGAGCGCGCCTGCAGTACAACTTTCTGCACAATCTTCCGGCGTTTAGTGACGAGTCGGTTGCCCTTCCGCTCTTTCACCTGAAATGGCTGGTCCAGCGCCCCGCGGAGCTTTTGTTGGGCATTCCCTTTTCGATGACGCTGATGGGAATTCTGCTGGCACATGAGTTCGGCCATTTCATCGTAGCCAAGAGAAATGGCGTTTACGCCACCCTGCCGTACTTCATTCCCGCGCCAACGTTGATCGGGACGTTCGGTGCGGTCATCCGCATCAAGTCGCCGATTCGCTCGCGGCAGGCGTTGTTCGATATCGGAATCGCCGGACCGATCGCGGGCTTCCTGGTGGCGTTGCCCGTCCTGTTCTGGGGACTTGCGCTTTCCAAGCCAATGCCGCCTGAAGCGGCCGACTCGGCGCTAAACCTTGGCTATCCCCTCGTCTTCAGCCTCGTACACCGTGCTTTGGCGCCGCTCACACCGCACGCGGTTGCGCTGGGCAATTTGTATCTGCACCCGGTCGGAATTGCAGCCTGGGTTGGGATGTTTGCCACCGCGCTAAACCTCTTGCCCGGCGGACAGCTCGATGGCGGCCATATCATTTACGCGGTGGCGCCGCGAGCTCACAAGTGGGTGACGCGCGCCAGCATTCTCGTGCTCATACCTTTGGGCCTCTTCTGGGCGGGATGGCTGGTTTGGGCTGCGATCCTGGGGTTCACAGGTCTGCGACATCCCAACGTTCCGCAGTGGCCTCCCCTCGACAGAAATCGACGAGCGCTGGTTCTGCTAGCAGTACTTATGCTGGTGCTGACGTTTGCGTTCGCACCGATCCGCGGCTACGGGTTGTTTGCACACTAACTGTCCTGCTACTATTCCGCCGTAACGATCAGCGCCTGGCACGCAATCTTGCTTAGCCGCCGGTAGGTGTGCGGAACGCTCGCATCGAAGTACACCGAGTCGCCGGCCTGCAGTTCGTATTGCTCGATGCCAATCTTCAGTCCCAACGTGCCTTTCAGCACGTGCAGGAATTCCGAACCCGGGTGCTGATGAGATTTCAGTTTTTCCTCGGCAAGCGGTTCGAAATCGGCCACGTACGCGCTGGTATTACGCTCATTGGCCTTGAAGTCCAAGCTCTCAAAATGGTACGCAACTTCGCTGGCGCCCGGGTGTTCCGGCAGCCGGATGCGCTCATGCTTGCGCACCACCGAGACGACGTGGCGCTTGCGCTCGTCGGTAAAGAAGTAGTCGAGGCCGACACTGAAAACCATGGCAATGCGCAGCAGGGTCGACAACGTGGGATAGAGTTTGTCGCGCTCCAATTTTGAGAGCAGAGCCGCCGAGAGTCCGGTGTGCCTTCCCAGTTCCACCAGACCCATGCTCTTTTTCAAACGCAACGCTCGCAGTTTGGGGCCGATCTGATACGGCCTAAGTCCTTCATCAATGGTCTTGCTAACCATGGCTGCCTCTCCTTGAACTATTCTCATTATAATCAAATATATTTTCTCTATAGTCAAGATTCGAGGGAGGTCTGCACAAGTGAAAATCGTGCTGGGGAAATTCGGAACGCGGTGGGCCTACGATCTCCCGAAACTAGGTGTTGGTCTTCTTGTGGCAATCCGCGCATTTCACCGGCGCTGCCTTGCCCCGGCTGTTCTCGGTCTTGTGGCAGTCAATGCAGAGTCCGGCGGTTGCTGTCGGGTTATGAAAGACCGCCTGCAACTTTGTGGTAACCGGCGGAGTAGCAGGGTTGGTATGGCAATCGGTACAGGCCTCTTGTGAAGCCTTAAGCGGCGTCTGCGGCTTGGACGCGTGGTGGCAAACGTCGCATTTTCCGGCCACCTTCAGGTGTGCCGTGTGGTCGAATTTGACCGCGCCCATGGGGGCGCCTTTGAGAAGAATCGGGTTCTTCGGAGCCGTCTGCGCGAGCGCTGCGCCACATAGCGTGAGGAAGACAAGAAATCCCAGTAGGTATACAAATAGTTTGGTGATCTTCACGATTCCTCCAAAGGTGCCGACGGTGCGCCCAGGGTTGTGCATCAGCCCTTCAAATTCTAGGCGGGAGTGACCCCCTCTTCTGTGACGGCGGAGTCATGAGACTGTGACTACGGCAGAAACCGCCCTTTCCTCACCCACAGCGGCAAACACGTGTATGTGACGGCGGTCACAGACTTGTTGGTGCCCCCATCACAGCCCGCGTCCACGTCGCCCGATATCTTGAATACTAGCGATTCTTAAGCGCATACAGACCGCGCACATGAGCCGGTCTGGGGGATGTACGACGTGAAAACAACTGAAACTCCTGCTGCCGCTGCGATCAATGACGCCAACACTGCCCAGGCACGGGGTGGAACCAACACCGCAGAGCCTTCGCCCGAAGACAAGGAGCTTGTTGCGGGGAAAGGGTCGAGACAAGAAGTGACCCTTGACGGCAACGAAGCTGTCGCGTACGTGGCCTACCACGTCAGCGAGATCGCCGCGATTTATCCCATTACGCCATCCTCGCCCATGGGCGAGTCGTCGGACGCGTGGTCGTCGATCGGCGAAAAGAACATCTGGGGCACCATCCCCAACGTCATCGAGATGCAGAGCGAAGGCGGCGCGGCCGGCGCGTTGCATGGCGCGTTACAGGCGGGCGCACTGGGCACCACGTTCACCTCGTCGCAGGGTCTGCTGCTGATGATCCCCAACATGTACAAGATCGCAGGCGAATTGACCCCGACGGTGATTCACGTTGCCGCGCGCGCCATAGCCGCACAGGCCTTGTCTATCTTCGGCGATCACCAGGATGCCATGGCCACTCGCCAAACCGGCTTCGCCCTGCTGTCATCGAACTCGGTGCAAGAGGCGATGGACCTGGCGCTGATCGCGCACGCCGCAACGCTGGAGTCGCGCATTCCCTTCCTGCATTTCTTCGATGGCTTCCGTACCTCGCATGAGGTTTCCAAGATTGAGCAGCTCAGCCTGGAAGACATGCGCGCCATGATTGACGATGATCTGGTGCGCGCTCACCGTGAGCGCGCGCTCTCGCCCGATCATCCGGTGTTGCGCGGCTCGGCACAAAACCCTGACGTTTATTTCCAGGGTCGCGAATCGGTGAATCCTTACTACCTGGCTTGTCCCACGATCGTGCAGAACACGATGGACAAGTTCGCAAAGCTTGTTGGCCGTGAATACCGGCTCTTCCAGTACGAAGGCGCGCCGGATGCCGAGCACGTCATTATCGTCATGGGCTCGGGCGCGGAAGCCGTGCAAGAGACTGTGGACTACCTGACCGCTCAAGGCCGCAAAGTTGGCGTGCTGAAAGTGCGCCTGATGCGGCCGTTCTCCGTCGAGCACTTCCTGCAAGCTCTTCCCGCAACGGTGAAAAGCATCGCCGTGCTGGATCGCACCAAGGAACCGGGCAGCATCGGCGAGCCGCTGTATCAAGACATAATCACGGCCCTGACCGAGGGCTTCACCGCTGGCAAGGCCCCAATGGCGGCATTCCCCAAGGTTGTCGGCGGACGATACGGGTTGTCGTCGAAAGAGTTCACGCCGGCGATGGTGGCGCGAATTTTCGATGAGCTGAAGAAACCGAATCCGCAGAACCACTTCACCATCGGCATCAACGACGATGTTACCCATACCAGCTTGAACTACGATCCTACGTTCTCCACCGAAGCACCCGAGACAGTGCGCGCCATGTTCTACGGGCTCGGCGCAGACGGTACGGTCGGCGCGAACAAAAACAGCATCAAGATCATTGGCGAAGAGACCGACCTGAACGTGCAGGGCTACTTCGTGTATGACTCCAAGAAGTCGGGGGCGGTCACGATTTCGCACCTGCGCTTCAGCAAGCAACCGATTCGCTCGACTTACCTGATCTCACGCGCCAATTTCGTCGGCTGCCATCAGTTCAGCTTCATGGAGCGCCTTGACGTTCTGAAGGCCGCCGATCCCGGTGCGGTCTTCCTGCTCAACAGCCCATTTGGCCCCGATGACGTGTGGGACAACCTCCCGCGTTCGGCGCAGCAGGCGATCATAAGCAAGAAGCTGCGCTTCTACGTGATCGACGCGGTAGAGGTGGCGCGCGCAGCCGGTATGGGCGGCCGCATCAACACCGTCATGCAGACCTGCTTCTTCGCCATCAGCGGCGTGCTGCCGCGCGATGAAGCCATCGCCGCCATCAAGCACTCCATCGAAAAGACCTACGGCAAGCGTGGCGAATCGATCGTGCGCAAGAACTTCGCGGCGGTGGATTCCTCACTCGAGAACCTGCATCAAGTGAAGCTGCCGGAGAGCGCTTCGTCGACGTTCGACGTGCGCCCGGCGGTTCCAGCCAACGCTCCCGATTTTGTGCGCAACGTTGAAGCGCTGATGATCACCGGAGATGGCGATCAGATTCCAGTCAGCGCGATGCCGATCGACGGCACGTTCCCTACCGGTACGACGCAGTGGGAGAAGCGCAATATCGCACTGGAAATCCCAGTGTGGGATGAAGATCTGTGCATCCAGTGCGGCAAGTGCGTCATGGTTTGCCCGCACTCGGTCATTCGCGCCAAGATCTACGATGCCGCCAGTATCAACCACGCGCCCGAGGGTTTCCAAACGGCAGTTCCCAAGTGGCGCGAATTCTCGGAGCTGAAATACACGCTGCAAGTGGCGCCGGAAGATTGCACCGGGTGTGGACTTTGCGTCGCGGCCTGCCCGGCCAAGAGCAAGAGCGAAGCCAAGCACCGCGCCATCAACATGGCGCCGCAGCCCGCGCTGCGCGAGAAGTACAACCAGTATTGGGACTACTTCCTGCAGATTCCGGAATTTTCACGCGAGAAGCTCTCCCACGGCCAGGTGAAAGACCAGCAACTTCTGCAGCCGCTGTTTGAGTTCTCGGGCGCCTGCTCCGGCTGCGGCGAGACACCCTACATCTCGCTGATGACGCGACTGTTCGGCGACCGTGCGATGATCGCGAACGCGACGGGCTGTTCGTCCATCTACGGCGGCAATCTGCCGACAACGCCTTACAGCGTGAACTCCGAAGGGCGCGGCCCAGCTTGGTCGAACTCCCTGTTCGAGGATAACGCCGAGTTCGGCATGGGCATGCGTCTGGCCATCGACAAGCAGAACGAGTATGGCAAGGAACTGGTTGAGCGCATGGCATCAACCATCGGCGAAAAGCTCGCGGTTGAGATTCTCGACGCCGATCAGTCCACCGAGGAAGGCATCTTCGCGCAGCGCGAACGAGTGAGAGCCTTGAAGGAGAAGTTGGCGAACAACAGCGCACCAGCAGCCCGCGATCTGCTGGCGGTTGCCGACGAACTGGTCAAGAAGAGCGTGTGGATTATCGGCGGCGATGGATGGGGCTACGACATCGGATTTGGCGGTCTCGACCACGTGATGGCCTCCAGCGCAAACGTGAACATCCTGCTGCTCGACACTGAGGTGTACTCGAATACTGGTGGCCAGATGTCGAAGGCCACGCCACTCGGTGCGATAGCAAAGTTTGCCGCCGGCGGCAAGCGCACTCCGAAAAAGGACATTGCCATGATGGCGATGAATTATGGCCAAGCTTACGTAGCCCACGTCGCCATGGGTGGCAATGATACCCAGACCATGAAGGCATTCATGGAGGCCGAGGCGCACGATGGGCCGTCGATCATCATCGCCTATAGCCACTGCATCGCGCACGGCTATGACATGGTGTATGGCATCGACCAGCAGAAGGCAGCGGTGAACTCCGGACACTGGCCGCTGTTCCGCTACAACCCCGCGCTCGCCAGGGAAGGCAAGAACCCGTTTGTACTGGATTCGCGGGCGCCGAGCATCCCGCTGGAGAAATACATCTACAACGAGACACGTTACACCATGCTGGTCAACAGCGATCCTGACGAGGCCAAGAAGCTGCTGAAGCAGGCACAGGAAAACGTCAATGAGCGCTGGAAGCTGTACCAGCACATGGCCGCGATGGGCGTGGATAAAGCCTAAGCACGAGGAGATGAGACTGTGATCGACCTTTCGACAAATTATCTGGGACTCAAGCTGAAGAACCCGGTCGTAGTATCGGCCTCGCCGCTAACCGAGAAGCTGGAAAACTTCCCCCGCATGGAAGACGCTGGGGCCTCGGCCATTGTGATGTACTCGCTGTTCGAAGAACAGATCGAGGCGGAGAGCGAGAACATCGACAGCGCGCTGGAGTACGGCGCCAACAGCTATGCCGAAGCCACTTCCTATCTGCCCGACATGGAGAAGTATCATGTTGGACCCGATCGCTACTTGGAATTGCTGCGCAAGGGCAAAGCAGCCGTCAGCATTCCGGTAATCGCCAGCCTCAATGGCAGTTCACCGGGCGGATGGGTGCGCTACTCCGAGTACATGGAGCAGGCGGGCGCCGATGCACTGGAGCTGAACATCTTCGACATCCCCAGCGATCCATCGCTCACCGCGGCGGCGCTGGAAGACCGTTATTGCAACCTGGTGCGCACCGTCCGCAAGAACGTGCGCATTCCGATTTCGGTGAAGTTGGGACCGTACTTCACGTCATGCGCCAACTTTGCCAAGCGTTTGTCGGAAGCAGGCGCCGACGGCATCGTGATCTTCAATCGCTTCTATCAGCCCGACTTCGACCTGGAGGAGATGGAGGTAGTGCCAAACCTGGTGCTGAGCAGCCCGCATGAGCTGCGCCTCCGTCTCCACTGGGCCGCCATTCTGTATCATCAGGTCGAAACCTACATCGCCATCACCGGCGGCGTGCATGACTCCAGCGACGTGCTGAAGTCCATGATGGCGGGCGCACACGTGGCCATGATGACATCGGCGCTGCTGAAGTACGGCATCGAGCACATTGGCGTGGTGCTGGCCGGCATGGAGCGCTGGATGGAAGAACACGAGTATGTCTCAGTGAAGCAGATGCGGGGCAGCATGAGCCTGGTAAACGTCGAGAGCCCGGCGGCGTTCCTCCGCGGAAATTACCTGAAGATGCTCGGCTCGTACACCTGGCGTGATTCGGGAAGCGCACTGACGACGCTCTGAAGATCGCTTTCTTTCCTCCGCAACAGGGCCGGCCTTCCGCAAGGAAGCCGGCCTTGGTGTTTGTGGGGTGTGCGTTCCCACCCTTTCGCAAAACCGGATGGAGCACCCGCAGCTTGGTTTAAGTCGGAGCGAAATTTTCAGACACCTTAACACCAGCTACTACTTCTGCGCTGTGTTGAGCACGATGACCAGCACGCGCCCATCGGACTTGATGCTACCGCCGGTGGCGGTCTTGGTTTCCTTGATTGGATTCGAGCGCGTCATGTAGTCCATCGCCTGAACCCATCCTGCCTGTTGCAAGGTGGCGCCGATGAAGTCGCGCTCGTTGTCCACGTCCTGATCGATCTTGTGGGTGATGGCATTGGCCGAGCGCTGGTCGCGTTCGATGCCAATGTCGTGCGTTCCAGAGCCGACCCAGATCGTCTGCTGCGGCGTGCTCAAGGGCGAATTCCAGATGCGGAAGTGATGACGTTGCGCCGCGACTAGCACAGGGTCGGTGCGCTCGTACCCGAAGTCCTGCGGACGGCCGAAGAGATACAGAATGCTCATCGGCACCGTCATGTAGGAATTCTTCTGCAAAGTAGCCAGCAACGCGCTGACCACCGCGTCTGTGTTGCTCTTGTCCGCCTGAAGCCAGCCAGCAGCCTTGAATGCATTGGTCACTTGCTCCTGCGAACCGACGATTGCAAAGTTGATGAGATCTCCGGGATTGCCGCCTTCCGGCTTGTCGGTGACGCGGTAGGGAACCTTGGCGTCCAGTTGCGCAAACAGCGGATTGAAGTTGTAGTTGTTCTTGCCGGCAGCAGCGCCGCTGGCTGTCACCGCGCTGGCCGCGATGCGGCCGATATGTACCTGGTATTGGCCGTCGGGAGCTTGGGTCCGGTCCTGGTTGATACCCAGATATAGCCGGCCAGCTATAGGAATAGTTATGGTGCCATCGGCGCCGACCAGGAAGGGCGTGGCGGCGTCGCTGTTGCCGATGCGCCCAACCAGAGCACCGCGTCCCGCGCTCGGTAACGTCAGCGGGCGCAGAGTATCCCACCATCCTCGTTCCACACCATTGGGCGTAACGCCGGTATTGCTGCCCATGTTGACGGTGCCAGTCGCCGTGATGTGGAGTTTGTCTCCGGCGGTAACGTCCATGCCCGTGTCGATCCAAGTCTTGTCCCCAGCGATGGTGACAGTCTTGCTAGTGGGCGCGCTGTCGGCAGCGAACGCAGGCGTCGGGAAAACGCACTGCGGGACACTAAGAACTGCAACGAGAAGAATCCAGCTTGCAATCTTCATCGAAGTAGGAATTCTCTCCTGGGAAGATTATAAACAGCGGGCGGGGCGGATGGCGCCCTCATAGTTTGTTTGAGGACTGGTGTCGCCGGACTGGCGTAGTTAGGCTCTAGGGAAGCTCTGATTAAGTGAGTCGGAAGTCCCTCAGGGGCTAAAGGGGGGTGTGAGAACTAGGAATTTCCGCAACGTATTGTGTTTACCAGTTTGAGGCCGCACAAGGGGTTGCGCAAAAAATTGAGTTCTCACACACGCTCTAAAGCCCGACGTAATATCAGGCACTTCCGGACGGCCTGAAGGCCGTCCTTCAAAGCACAAGACTCGATCAGAGACTCCCTAGAGCGTGTTTCAAAAATCGCGCTAAGGGACGGAGCTTGTGCCCTCAGGGGCTAAAGCCCGGGTTTTATGCGGCGCGGAACGGCACGGCTGAAGCCGTGCCCTTTCAAAGACCGTTTTTGAAACACGCTCTAGTCCAAACATCGACCTGCTCAGAGCCTCGCTACTACTTCCCCCGGAAGAGGAAAACCAGCTCGATGACCAGGATGATCACTACCATCACCTCCAGGATGAAGCCGCGGCTCTGGTGAAATTCATCGACCAGAAAGCGGTACAGTCCTTCGGCGGTTCGAAGTTTCTCGTTGACAAGATTCTTGTACTCCGGAACTCCAACCTTGGCGGCCGCCAATCGGTAAAGGCGCGCGGAAAACATGTCGCTGACAAACTTGATGGCGTTGTCGGAGCGCTCGACCAACTCGGTCACTTCGACGGTCACGGAGTTCAAGCGCGAGGCCTCGCCACGCATGCGCCAGCGCCGCCAGAAGCCAGTCCGATGTTTCAACGAAGTATAGACACCGGCCAGTTCGCGAGTCAGCAACTCGTCATAGTGACGGAACTCCAGCAACTGCGAGTTGACGTATTCCAGGATCTGCACCGAAGTCTCGGCGCCGGCAGGTATGTCATAAACCAGAGCGGCGTTCCATCCCACCACCACCAAGTCGTTGGGATAGTAGGACAGGCTAGCCTGAAGAACATCATCGTTCTCGCCGCGTGCGAGTGGAGTGATTTCGCCTCGCAAGATCTGGGCAATCTGCGGTCCGTGTCGGGTCAGGAGCTCGGAGCCCAGCGGCTGGCCGGGGACGTTGCCCAAGGTGAAGATGTAATAATCCTCGGCGAGCCAATCGCGGTAGGGACGCACCATGGCGGGTGCGATGCGATCAAGCCGGCCGCGAATGACCTGCTGCGCCTGACGCTCAAGCTCAGGGCTCGGAACCCAACGCGCCGCTAGTTGTACCAGTGTTTCCCAGTCGGCCTCGAATCCCAGTTCAAACAGCACGCTTACAACTCCATAGTCGTAATACTTGACCCGCGGGATCAGCTTCTCGCCGCTGGTCAGGACGACTGGTTCGAGGCGCTCCACGACAGGTGGATTCTCGAATCGGACATAGTCCGGAGTCGCATGTTTGAAGCCAGGCTCAACCCGCCGCGCACCCAGGATGTCGCGCAATTGTTCGAGCCTGATCTCCTCGCAGACATCGTGGAGGATGACTCCCAGGACGGAACCCTTCATAGTCGCAGGTGTGGGAGTGGTCGCCATGGGTAATTGTGCCCCTTGCCTCTATTGACGATTGTATGTGACGCAGTCGAGTTGCTTTCTACTCGCGCGGCGGGAACAGGAACTTCAACATGGGAGCCACACGGTGTGCCCATGCAATCTCGTCGTGGTGCGCACCTTCGACTTCCGTGTAGCAGAGATCCTCCCCAAGCTGCCATCCTTTTTTGACCAAGGCCGTCTTCAAGGCGCGGGCATCGGGCAGGGCTCGTTGGCTTTCCTTGGTACCGATATCCAGCCAGATCCGTAGATCAGGCTTGCGCTTGATCTGGGCTACGGTTTTCAGGATGGCCCGATTCCGCCACCACACCGATGGCGACATGGCTGCCAGCTTGCCGAAGACCCAGGTGTACTTCAGCGCCAGATAGAGAGTAACCAAACCGCCCAGCGACGATCCGCCTATGCCGCAGTTATGAGTGCCGGGAAGCGTCCGGTAGTGGTGGTCAACGAACGGCTTCAGTTCTTCCACCAGCATCTGACCGTAGGCATCGGCCCGTCCGCCACCGAGCCGCTTGTCCTCGATGTGCGTGTACTCTTCGATGCGATGCACTCCGGTGTTGTAGATGCCGACGATGACCAGCGGCTCGATGGCGCCGGTCATGATCAATTCGTCAGCGGTTTCGCCCACACGCCAATACTTGCCGTGGATGAAAGAAGTGTCGGGATCGAACAGGTTCTGGCCGTCCTGCAGGTACAGCGTTGGATAGCGCCGGTCGGGCTCTGCCTCGTAAAACGGAGGAACGTACACGATGAAGTCGTGCTTCTCGTCCATTAACTGGGAGGCGAAGTTCTGATGCAGGTGCAGCCGCGATTTCAGGCCGGCTGGTGTGGTGACGGCCGCATTGTTCATGTCGTTGAAAACGGACATCAGGTGACGTTGCCTAACTAAAGTTTCCTGCAAGCAGTACGTCGCCACAGCAGCCGTGGAGTTCCGGCTTCGAGAGCGACCATGACCCGGAACCTATGCCGTGAGCCCACCGCTTCCAGCAATGTACTCGTTGAAATGATCGATCGCCTTCTGGCTGTACTGCCCAACTTCGATGAGGTAGCCGTCGGGATCGCGCATGTAACACCGCAGCTCATGGCCATGATTATCGAGGGGCTCGGTGAGGAACTGGGCGCCCTTCGCCTTCCACTGGGAATAGCAAGCCAAAATGTCGGCAACGCGCAGGTTCAGAAAGCTGTTGACCGTGTTCAGGTCCCGAGGCGCCTCCAGAAACACTTCAGGCTTGTCCGGCGTTGGACCTCCGCCGGAATTGAGAATGATCCAAGAGTTGGCCAACTTGATGTAACAGGGATCCTCCGGCTTTACAAGTGTTCCCCCAAGGACTCCAACGTAGAACTCCCTGGATCTTGCCTGGTTTCTGACGGTCAGGAAGTGAGTGACGAAGAAGCCGTCTTGGGCAATCGGAGCGTAGGGCGGGTTCATAGGCGGATCGCTGCTCATTCTGTAGAATGATGATTCTTTAGATTACCAAACCCTGCTGCAACGGAAAGGCCCAAACAACTTGAATCGTGAATATCACCGTTGGTGGTCACACGACCTGCAACGCGACATGGAACTGCTCGTCTTCGGCCACGCCGGTACCAAGGTCCTGGTCTTCCCAACCTCGATGGGCAAATACTTTGAGTACGAAGACAACAAAATGATTGCCGCGGTCGCCGACCGCATCGAAGCCGGACACCTGCAAATTTACTGCGTGGATGGCGTGGATAGCGAAAGCTGGTACAACAAGCGAGCGCATCCTTACTGGCGCCTGCAACGGCATCTGCAATACGAGCGCTACGTCCTCAACGACGTTTTGCCGCTGATGTGGAACAAGAACTGGACGCCGCGCACCATCGTGACTGGCTGCAGCTTCGGCGCCTACCATGCCGTGAACTTCGCCTTCCGCAATCCTGACAAGGTCACCGGCTGCGTCACCATGGGCGGGTCGTTCGACATCAAGAGCTTCCTCGACGGCTGGTACAGCGAGGACGTGTACTTCAATAACCCGCCCGATTATCTGGCGAACTGCACCGACGGCTGGCGCTATAACCATATGCGGACCGTGCTCGCCACCGGCGAGTGGGACATGTGCTGGCAAAAGAACGAAGAATTCGCCGCAATCCTGCGGGCGCGCGGCATCCGGCATGAGTTGTCTGTTTGGGGCGACCAAAGCTATCACGATTGGCCCTGGTGGCGGCCCATGGCGCGGGCGTACCTGTTGTAAAAGTTCGCGAACGCGACGGGTATGCCATCGAATTTGTTATCACGAGCGGAGCGAGAGATCTGTGCTTATGCGTGGTTATCGGAAAAGCAGATTCCTCGCGCCAAAAACCGGCGCTCGTAATGACAATTCAGGAATCAGAATACGTCCAGACATCTATTTTATTCTTGAAGGAGCCCGAGCTTGTTTCTTGTGGCGATGGGCCTCAACAGCCTCTTGCGCCAGGCGAATGAAGTCGGGCATGCGACGGATGGCGATTTGCGACATCTTCTGGCCGAAGTCGAACGACCATCCTGCCATGGTGATGCTCATGGCAAATGGGGCGTCGCCGTAAAGCTGTTCGGTCGCGGTCAGCAGCGACGACGGAGTGAGATCGTGGGTAAAGCCGCCCGGCCCAGGCTCTGGCGAAACGGTAACCCGTTTCATAGTGCCGGGCGGCTCCCCAAAGGAGGCGCCCAGGAACAGCACGAACTCCCTCTGCGACACGTCTTCCGCCATCTCCGGGGTGAGCTGCTGGGCGGCCATTACTTCCACGTCGGGATCGTTCCAGAAATGTTGCTCCAACGCGCGCGCGGCATGACAGCCGATGGCGTCATCTCCGCGCATGAGATTTCCATAGCCAATGATCAGGGTTCCCGGCACTTCATCCTCTCCAGGCGGTAGTGCGGTGGCCTGGCCTTTCGTATCAATAGGCATAATCCTTTCCCGCCGCGAAGGATGTGAGACGCCTCACGTTGTGCCGTGATACCGCAAGCTCGCGCGATGGAAAAAGAAGAAGCAGATCCCTTGCCGGTTGAAACCGGCTCGGGATGACAACGATATGGGGAGCATTCACTTCTTCTTCCCCGGCAGCCCGGCCGGGTTCTCGTGCGTGCGTTCGCGGAAGCGCGCCTTCATGCCTGTGGCCATCGAGACGGCATTCTCTCCGAACTTCTCGCGCATCCGGTCGGCGGCGGACAGCGCCTGGTTCCATTTATCGTGCGTGGTCTTGCCTTCCAGGCTAAGCTGCTCGCTCTCGGCATCGAAGTGCGACGCGCAGACTCCAAGCAGCCGCACTGCCTCGCCATTCCAGTTCGCGCGAAATAGTTCGCGAATCGTCGCCAGCACCTCTGCATCCACCGAGCTCGGCTGCTCCAGCGTGCGAGCGCGGGTAAGCGTGCGGAAATCGGAATAGCGCAGCTTCAACTGTAGAGTGCGGGCGTGCAGCTTCTGTTCGCGCAGGCGCCGGCAGACCATCTCCGTCAGCCGCGCCAGCGTTGCTTCCAGGCTCTGCGCATTGTCGGTGTCGACGGAGTACGTGTGCTCGTGACTGATCGAGCGTGGCCCATCGTCCTCGCCGATATCGCTGTCGAACCAGGCGCCAGCGTCCAGGCCACGCGCCTTGCCGGCAAGCGCCACGCCGAGCGCACCGAAGTTCGCCTCCAGCCAGCGTTCCTCGTGGCGCGCAAGATCGCCAATCTTCTGGATGCCCTGCTCGAGCAGGCGCTTCTCCATCACTTTTCCGACTCCCGGAATCTTGCGCACATCCAGCGGCGCGAGAAATTCCGCTTCCCCGCCCGGTACTGCCCACAGCACACCATTGGGCTTGGCCTGGTCGGAGCAGATCTTGGCCAGCAGCCGCGAGGTCCCGATCCCGATGGAGCAATTCAGTTGCGTCTCGGTTTTCATGGCCTCATGCAGCACATGAGCGGCGCGCATCGGAGGACCATGCAGACGCTCGGTGCCGGTCATGTCCACGTAAGCTTCGTCGATGGAAACCATCTCCAGCTTGGGAGAGAACCGGTCCAGAACCTGGTAAACCTTGGCGGAATAATCGCGATAGC
Source organism: uncultured Acidobacteriaceae bacterium (assembly GCA_963794545.1). Classification (GTDB taxonomy): domain Bacteria; phylum Acidobacteriota; class Terriglobia; order Terriglobales; family Acidobacteriaceae; genus Bog-257. The sequence goes on along the minus strand of CAWCEH010000001.1, from coordinate 1,085,418 downwards.
GTTCGGGATGTCCGTTCACGAAGATGGCCTGCGGACAGAGCTTGGCGGCAGTGCGCAGCGGCATGGCCGAATGCACACCGAACTTGCGCGCCTCGTAGGAGGCGGCCGACACCACGCCGCGCTCGTCGCGCTGCCCGCCAACCACCACGGCCTTGCCCTTCAGCGCCGAGTCGAACAGCTCTTCGACCGAGACGAAGAAGGCGTCCATATCGACGTGGAAGATGGTGCGCTGGACCGGGGACATGCTGTGCGCGATTTTATTCCAGTCGGACGGGTTCAGCACTCAGCCGTCAGCCAAGGCTTGCTGGTCAACTATCCACTATTCACTAATGACTATCCACTACCTTTAAGTGCTTCACCAGCCGCTGAAACGCCGTCTGATACGAGTCCTGGTCCTTCCATTTGCTGAAGTCGGGTCGGAGAGGCCGGTAAATATCGTGACTAGGCTGATCGGAATTCCAGCGCTAGTGACAGGGCGGAATACAGGACCCACCGTTGAAACGGTGGGCTTTCTTATTTCGCGCCCGCGGCGCTCGCGTTGCGCCAGATCAACCCCAGGTGCCAAGTCCCACATTGCGGGACGAATGAGTTTAACCCAGCGCGGCATGAAGATTCTCCTCCAACCCACCCATTCAACTTCGCGTTCACGCCGGAATCGCATACGCGCCAGTCCCGCCTTGCGGGACGCGCGAGCTTAGCCCAGCGCTTCAGTGCTGGGAAACGCGAGCGCCAAGAACTCAGAGTGCCGTAGGCACGGCAGAGCGTTAGCCCCGCGTGGATTCTCTGCCGTCCCTGCGGGACTCGCCTTCATTATGCCGCCTACCCAGCCTTGAAAGGCTGGGCTAAGCTCTTGCGTCCCGCTGCGCGGGACTCGTGTGGTAGCTCAAAGCCTTGGCTGGGGCAGTTCGCAAGCAGCGGCCATCACCTCACGCATCCATCCATCGCCATTACAGAGTTCCCATTCCACCGTCGATGAGCAACTCGCTGCCGACGGCAAACGCAGACTCATCGGACGCGAGAAAGACGACTGCCTTGGCAATCTCGCTGGGGTTGCCGAAGCGGCCGGCAGGCACCTGGCTCTGAATGGAAGCCGACACCGTCTTGAGGTCCGCCGCCGACAAGCCCAGCTTGCTATAAAGCGGCGTTGAGGTGGGACCGGGGCTGACCGCGTTCACGCGAATGCCGCGTCCGATCAGTTCGCCGGAGAGCGTGCGCGCCAAGGAGAGGAGCGCGGCTTTGCTGGCTCCGTAGACGCTGGTGTTGGACATGCCGATGTGCGCGTTGACCGATGCGTTCAGCACGATCGCCGCCGGATTGGCGAAGACCGGCAGCAACGATTGAATCAGGAAGAAGGACCCTTCACATTGGTGGCAAACGAGCGGTCGAACCCTGCCTCGTCCCACTGTTCGATCGGTTTCAGCTCAACGACCCCGGCATTGAGGAACAGAATGTCGAGTTTGCCGAACGCTTGCTGGATGGCTTCCGCCACCGCCTTCTGGCTCGCCGCATCGCTGGCATCCGAAGGGATAGCGACAACGTCTCCGCCAAGCTCTTTGCGCGCCGACTCCAGATGGGCGGGATTCTTGCCAGTGATCGCGAGCCGTGCACCTGCCTGCAGAAACTCGCGGGCAGTTTCGAGTCCGATGCCGGTCGTTCCACCTGTGATGAGAGCGCGCTTTCCCTTGAGCCTGTCCATGATTCCGATTTCCTCCGGTTGAGAATGACGACTGTGATTAGATTCTCTGTTGCGAAAAAGGATGAAACCTCGGGCGACAATATGGACAGTCGTCTACAATCTTTGCCAGCAGCACCGTGCCGGAGGTCTCGAACATGAGCCACACTGCAACTCCCACTCGCAGCTTTGGATTTTTCTTGAACGGAAATTGGCACACGCATGGGCGTGAGGTCGTGGTGACTTCACCCTTCGACCACAGTGTGCTGGCGGTAGTGTCGGAGGCGCAGCGCGACGATGTCGAGACCGCCATCGAGTCGGCGGTGCGCGCCTTCGAGGTCACGCGCAAGATGACCTCGCATCAACGGGCCAGCGCGTTACGCAAGGTTGCCGACGGCATCATCGCGCGGCGCGAGGAATTTGCCCGCACCATCTGCCAGGAAGCCGGCAAGCCGATCAAGACGTCGCGCATCGAGGTGGAGCGCGCCATCAACACCTTTCAGATTGCCGCCGAAGAAAGCACACGCATCTACGGCGAGTACATTCCGCTGGACACACTGGAATCGACCAGTGGGCGATGGGGCCTGGTGCGGCGTTTCCCGCTGGGGCCGGTCTTCGCCATCACTCCATTCAATTTTCCGCTGAATCTGGTAGCACACAAAGTGGCTCCCGCGATGGCTGCTGGTTGTCCGCTCATTCTGAAGCCCGCGCCGCAGACGCCCATCTCGTCGCTGCTGCTGGCCGAGATTGTGCAGGAATCGGGGTGGCCCGAGGGCGCGTTCGCGGTCATGCCGCTCTCCAACGATAATGCTGCCTTGCTAGTGGGCGACGATCGCATCAAGCTACTTACCTTCACTGGCAGCGCCGCGGTGGGCTGGCAACTGAAGGCGCGCGCCGGCAAGAAGCGCGTCACTCTGGAACTGGGTGGGAATGCCGGGGTCATCGTGCACAGCGACGCCGACCTGGAGCATGCAGCCCAGCGCTGCGTTGCCGGCGGATTCTCCTACGCGGGACAGACCTGCATTTCGGTGCAGCGCATCCTGGTGCACCAACCGGTGTTCGAGAAGTTCACCGGGTTGCTGTTGACTGGCGTTCGCAAGTTGAAGATGGGCGATCCCATGCAGGAGAGCAGCGACGTTCCGCCGCTGATCCGCGAGCAGGACGCGGTGCGCGTCGTCGAATTGATTGACGAGGCGGTGAAGGGTGGCGCCAAGTTGCTGTGTGGCGGCAAGCGCAACGGGGCCATGGTCGAACCCACGGTGCTCACCGGGACGAGCCCGGAAATGCGGGTCAACTGCGCCGAAGTTTTCGCGCCGCTGGTGACGGTCGAGGCGTACGAGTTTTTTCCCGAGGCGCTGCGCCAGATCAACAATTCTGCTTATGGGCTGCAAGCCGGCGTGTTCACGCGCGATGCGGGGCTCATTCAGATGGCGTTCGAGGAGCTCGATGTGGGCGGCGTGATCGCCGGCGACGTGCCCAGCTTCCGAGTGGACCAGATGCCGTACGGAGGAGTGAAAGATTCGGGCCTGGGCCGCGAAGGGCTGCGGTACTCGATTGAAGACATGACCGAACGCAGGCTGCTGGTGATGGCCGTGCGGTAGAGATGAAATGCAAATCAACCGCAGAGAGGCACAGAGATCACAGAGAAAATCCTCAATAGAAAATCCTGTGCCTCCGTAGTGCGTGTTTCAAAAATCGCACTAAGGGACGGAGCTTGTGCCCTCAGGGGCTAAAGCCCGGGTTTTATGCGGCGCGGAACGGCACGGCTGAAGCCGTGCCCTTTCAAAGACCGTTTTTGAAACACGCTCTAGAGAAATGATTTTCCTCGCAGGGAAGGTGAAGTCGTCCGGCAGATTCGATGGCAGCGTAATAAGGAACAGGATATTGACCAACAGAGGCACAGAAAACTTCGCAACAGAAAATAAGACTCTGTGTCTCTGTGCCCCTATGGTAAATGACCTTCCACGCGAACCGAGGTCGCGATGACAATGCTCAGCCCACCTGATAGTAAAAGCAATCCTGGAATGGAATTTGCCGGTAGCCCGCGTCAAGGTTCAGGGTGGACTCGGCGGAGCCTAAAAATAGGTACCCGCCTTTGCGCAGCACCTGTCGCAGCTTCGCCAGGATTCTCTTGCGCGACTCGAAGGAAAGATAGATCAACACGTTGCGCAGGAAGACCACATCGAAGGTCTCCATCGCCGGCCAAGACGCGGAGAGATTCATGAAGCGGAAACTGACCGTGTCTTTGATTTTGCGGGCCAGTTCCCAGTCCGCTCCGGCGCGATCGAAGTACTTGCACAGCAGGCTCACCGGGAGCCCGCGATTTACCTCCCACTGGCTGTAGCGGCCCGCTCGAGCGCGGTTGAGGATGGCATCGGAGATGTCGGTGCCCAGAAGGTTGAGCTTCCAGCCAAATAGGCGCGGATAGTGCTCGCGGATGAGCATGGCGACGCTGTAAATTTCCTGCCCGCTGGAGCAGCCGGCGCTCCACACGCTGAGTTCGGACTCGGGCTCGCGCCGGCGAATCAGCTCCGGCAGAATGACCTGCCACAAGGCTTCGAAAGGATAGCCGTCGCGGAAGAACCACGTCTCGTTGTTGGTCATTGCATCCACTACGCGGCGATGCAACGTACTGTAGCGGTCACGGCGCAAGGCCTGGGCAAGTTCATCCAGGCTGGTCAGGCCTTCGGCGCAAAGCAATGGCGTCAGCCGGCTCTCCAGCAGATAGTCCTTGCTGGAGTTGAGCACGATGGACGATTGGACATGGACCAACCGCGCCAGATATTCGAAGGTCGTACTCGATACGCTCATGGAATTCCCCCCCGGCTGCCGAGACGACAGCCGATGTATTCCGGTTCTCGCGCACTGTACGCACGATCTCCGGACCGATCAGTGACAGCGGCAACACGCGCTCCGCCAGCCCATGCTGCGCGACAAAACCAGGCATGCCCCAGACCGTCGAAGTGTCCGCATCCTGCGCCCAGACGCGCCCGCCAGCGGCGTGAATCTCCCGCGCTCCGCGCAGGCCATCTTGTCCCATGCCGGTCATAACGATCGCTAGAACGCGAGGTCCGAAGAGGCTGGCGAGCGAGCGAAACAACACATCCACGGAAGGACGGCAGGAATTCTCGGGAGGCGATTGCAGCAGTTGTAACTGCCGCTGCCCAACCGACCGCGTGACCACAAGATGATGGTCGCCGGGCGCGATCCACACCGTTCCCGGCAACATGAGTTCACCGTCCATCGCCTCTCGCACCGGCAACGCACAGCCCAGCGAAAGCCGCTCGGCCAGAAAACGGGTAAACCTGGCAGGCATGTGTTGCACCACCAACACCGGAACCGGAAGATCGCGGGGCAGTGCTGAAACCACCTCGGTCAGCGCATTGGGACCTCCGGTGGAAACGCCGATCGCTACCACCTCGATGTTGGACTGGCCTCGCAACCTCGAACGTACTGGCGGGAAGTGCGCAGCATGGTTTTGGTTCCTGCATAAGGTCTTGATGCGGGGAATCAGTTGCTCGCGGATGGAGACCAGCGCCGCGCTCGGGTTCGCGGTGACCGGCTTGGTGACGTAATCGGTGGCTCCCCGTGAAAGACCTGCTCGTATCGCTGCCGCGGCGTACCCGGTCGGACGGCTGAAGATGAGCACCGGCAGGTGCGTATACTTCTGGCGCAGATGTTGCAGCGTGGTCAGGCCGTCCATCTCCGGCATTTCGAGGTCAAGCGTGACTAGGTCGGTAGCCTTCTGCTCCAGCATGGCCAGCGCGATTCGCCCGTTGGCGGCCACGCCAGCAACCTCCATCTCCGGATCTTCGCTGATCGCCATCCGCAACATGCGACGCACTGCCGCCGAATCGTCCACCACCAAGACGCGAATGGGATTCATGGTTTCGCCGCGAAAGGCCGGGCAATGTCTGGCCCTGGAGAATCTATCGTCGGATTCGTAGGATTCTTCACGTCGAGCGCGTGAGTTTGTCCGGAGGAACGACTGGAGCAGTCCAGGATTGATGGACCCGACTGGCACCGGCAGTGCGGGCCTCACAGACTGTGTCGGGATTTCTGGCGTCCCTACCAGCGCTCAGCCACCCCGGTAAGCGTGGACCTAGGAGGCTGCTGAAAAAGCAGTTTCAGCCGGTGTTTTCAAGAGGCGCACCTTCAGGTGCACCGTTGTAAACCGTTTACTCTTGTCATTCCGAGGGGCTTCAGAGACTGTCTGTGTCGCAAACTCTGCCGTCCCTACGGGACTCGCCACGATTTCTCATTTTACCCAGCGCTGAAGCGCTGGGCTAAGTTCTTTCGCGCCTACGGCGCTCGTTTCCGTGATGTTCGTTCCACCTGTCGAGTCGGGCCGAGGGTTGCGACCCAGTCTCTTCAGCCCCGAGGAATCTGCGCTTTCTCTTCGTTGCGACGACTTTTTCAGCAGCCTCCTAGCTAGAGCAATACTAGAGTGGCAGTGGCTCGGGTGGTGCGGGTGGTGCGGGCCTCCCACCTCCAGTTCGCGCAAAACGATTGGGGCCCGCCTGAAGACCCTGCACTACCCAAGCCAAGTCCCACCTTGAATATCGCTAGAAGACGTGCAGCCGCGAACGCATCTTCTCGGCCATGTCCTGCACCAGGCGAATCTTGGCCACCGTTTCAGCGGGGATGGCAGGCTGCCGCAGCGCCAGCTCTGAGGTCAGCAGGATACCGGTCACTTCGCCGCGCAACTGGTTGCGCAGGACCCGCTCCGCCATGCTCATTGCCCATTTCTTTTCTTTCTCCGCCCGGCGCAAAGCGACCTGCGCCTCGCGCACTACCCGGTCGCTATGGTGCAGCGCCAGATTGACGTAAATCGGCAGGGCCGTGCCGGCGTGGTTCAGCAGCGTATCCAAGGCGCGGAAATCGGCCTCCAGCAGCGATTGATCGATTGCCAGGGCATCGTACTCCGTGGTCTGCAGCCGCGTGACCGCGTGCGGCACCGAGTTGGCCACCTGGGTGGGGTGTCCGGTGCCCTGTTCCAGCGCGGCAGCGCATTCCTTGGCGCGAGACGATGTGGTCACCAACAGGATCATAAGTTTCTCCCGGCCGCGCTTCGCCGGGCACACTTCACCAGTGCTGCCGGCGGGCGGCGCTATTAGTCCAACAGCCATGGTCCGGCGGTTATTCCAAGCTCCCCATGCGCGCGCGTCGGCGCGCATGGGGAAGAAAATCAAAACGCCGAGCCGTATTCTTTCAGTTTGCGATAAAGCGTAGTCTTGCCGATGCCCAGCCGGCGGGCCGCTTCCAGCTTGTCGCCCTGCAGGACCTCGATGGCGTGCAGGATGGCTTGCTTCTCCAACTCGGCGATGGGCGTAATGACTTCCGCATCGGAAACCGGGGCCACCGTCTTGGCGGTTGCCTGGAAGTTGCGCAACTGCGTCGGCAGATCGGCAAGGTGAATGGTGGGAAGAGAACAGGTCGTGCAGGCGCGTTCCACGCAATTCTCCAGTTCGCGCACATTGCCCGGCCAATCGTAGTTGAGCATTGCCCGCAGCGCATCGTCCCCCACGCTGTGCTGCATTTCGGTCGCGCTGTTGATCCGCTCCAGCACGTTGCCGATGAGCAGAGGAATGTCCTGCTTGCGCTCGCGCAAGGGGGGGATGCGCAAGGTAAGCACGTTCAAACGGAAGTAGAGGTCGCGGCGGAAGGTCCCTTGTTGCACCGCCACATCCAGATCGCGGTTGGTGGCCGCCAGGATACGCACATTGATGGGTATGGCACGCGTACCGCCTACAGGACGCACTTCTTTTTCCTGGATGGCGCGTAATAGCTTGGCCTGCAGGTCTACCGGCAACTCGCCCACTTCATCGAGAAAGATCGTCCCGCCCTCGGCTGTGGCCAGCAATCCGTCTTTGGCGCGCGCCGCGCCGGTGAAGGCGCCACGCACATACCCGAACAACTCGCTCTCGATCAGCGTTGGAACCAGCGAGCCGCAGTCCACGGGAATAAAGGGACGGTCGCGGAAGGGACCGGAGTAGTGAATGGAGCGTGCTACCAGCTCCTTGCCCGTGCCACTCTCCCCCAGAATCAAAACGGGGTGGGTGCTGTGCGCGGCCTTGGCGATAATGCGGTACAGCTTCTCCATTTCCGGCGCGTGCCCCACCAGCGAACCGAAGCCGTGCTTCGACTTCACCTGTTCCCGCAACAGGCGGTTCTCGGTGGTAAGCTTCAGGTGGGCGGACGCCCGCTCCAGCATCAGGCGCAGCTCCTCGAAGTTGAACGGTTTGGTGATGTAGTCATAGGCGCCCAGCTTCATCGCCTGCACCGCCGACTGCACGGTGGCAAAACCGGTCATCACAATCACCAGCACCTCGGGACGGCGCTGCTTGATCTCGCGCAAAACCTCCAGTCCGCTGTTGCCGGGCAGCCGAAGGTCGAGCAGCACGACATCGGTACTGCTGCTTTCGAGAATCTGGTAGGCATGTTCCGGGGTGTCTGCCACCTGGCTGTTAAATCCGAGTGAGCGGGCGACCTCCCGGCATGAATCGCGCATCGAGCGCTCGTCGTCGACGATCAACAGGTTCAGTCCATTGGTTTCACAACTCGGTTCGCTAACTGCCACTTTGTCAATGGCATGCACGTGGGACATCCCTTCTCCGGCGAGTCCGTCCCCAAGTGGCGGCGCCGAATTGAATTGGGCTCTAGTACTCATTACCATCATCCCTTTTTGGGAAACGCGCTAGTGCAGGCATCACATCTGGTTGTGAGTTCACCTCCGGGCCTGACGAAAAAACAGGAGCCGGGTGGGAATTCATCCGGGGCGGCAGATTCACCGCATTCCCGGAGTCAACGCCCGGCTCCTGGGCCGTCACCGTATTCGTCAATTCCATTCCAGAGGCATTGCTGCATGGCCTTGGTTCGCTCGCTGGCTCGGTCGTATCGGCCGCCAGCCGGCTCAACAGTCGTTTCATCAATTCGCCGCCCCGCTGCGCGTTACGCTCGATTTCCCGCAGTGGCCGTTTCAAGCGGCTGTAAGGGGGCAGCTTCCATGCCAGGACCTGGGCATTCATCAGCACCACGGTGGTGGTGTTCGCGAGCTCGTGCACCAGGTCGGCGCAGTCGCCGCTGAAGGCTCGCGAGGGGCGCGGATTTCCCGGATCGCGCTCCTCGCGTCCTTGCTCGGCGGAGGACATCTGGTTGATCTCATCATCGCCTGGGGGCGGAAGGCGATCGAGCTCGTTCCGCAAAGGCCCGGTTTGTCTTGCGCTGACGATCGGATTGTGACTGGCCGTGTTCATGATCCAGATTCACTTAGTTTCAGATTGCAGACATATTTATCTAGTGCACGCTTCCTGCCAAAACTCTTATGGCGCTTACATATTGATTCCTTTGGGGATCTCCAGACTACTGCGAGGCCAAAACTTGATCGCGCCGCCGCCTCAGTTTCAGAATGAAACTCGTTCCGGCTTGATAGGAGTCCAAGTGCCCGTCAAATCGGGGTTTTGACGGTTTCCTGTTTGGGGAAAGAAAAAGCGAGAGTCATCAAATCGGGAAGAGCAGTTAGCAGGTGCACGGCGCGGGCGCTTTCGTCCCTGCGGGCGAGGCGGCCCCTCCAAAGAGCCGCGTCGCCTCGGTTAGGGACATCCGCTACGGCGCGAAGTAGCTGGAGATGTCCAGGATCAGTTGGGTGATCCCGGACGCATAGGCATCGATGGAGCCGTTGTTAGTGGGCACGATGGCCATGTTGTTGGTGACCGAACCATCCAGGGCGTTCAACGTGGAGACCGTAGGCTGGTTGGTGCCGTCCGGCCACAGCGTCAGGTAGCCCAGCGCGCCGAACGGAACCACCGTCGCGTTGAAAACATACGCCTGCGCCGCCGCCGGCGGTTCACACGGGCTGTCAACCACATCGACGGGCGGACTCAGCGTCCCGCTGAAGGGCTGACCGCTACCTACCTTGCGGGTATCGAGCACCCGGCAAGGCGCCATGGGATACAGCGACAGTCCGCCCGTGCCCGGCGTGTCGAAGTAGCCGTTGATGTCAATGATCACGTCGGTGTCGTTGCTGGGATAAACCGACACATCACCGCCAGTACCCGCGGGCACAATAGCCGCATTGGCGATGACTGTCCCAGGAAGGTCGTTCAACGTGGACACCGTAGGCCGGGATTGCCCGGTGGGCCAGACTGTCATGTAACCCAGCGGACCGTGAGGCACCACGGAGAAGTTCAGCGAATAGGCGGCTGCGGTGGTAGGAATGTTGCAGCTAGCCGCGTTAAGTATGGGGAAGTCGCGTTCCTGGAGGCCCGGCAAGAATGGCGATCCCAGGCCGGGAGGAAAGTTGTCCTTGCGGGTGTCGGCGATGCGGCACGGCGCCAGCGGATAGAAGGCCAAAGTGGACGGGGACGAGGTCGTGAAGTACCCGTTGATATCGAGGATGACATTGGTGGTGTTGGTGGCGTAGATGCTGATATCACCTTGATAGCCGGCAGGCACGATCGCCGCATTGGCCTTGATGCGGCCATCCAGCGAGTTCAGCGTCGCGACAAGAGGCTTGGGCTCTCCCGTTGGCCAGATAGTGAGATATCCCAAGAGGCTTGCTGGCACGACGGAAACATTCAACGAATACGCGGCCGCGGTGGAAAGGTCCGCGCATGGCGGCGAGGCTGACTGCGCCAACTGCGGAAGGTTAAAGTTCTCGATAGTCCCGGCCAGAATGGGACCGCTGCCGCCGCGATTCGGCCGCGTGTCTAGTAGCCGGCAGGGCGGGACGGGAACGAATTGCAGAGCGCTAGGGGGTACTCCGCCAATCACCGAGACGGTGGCATCGCCCACATTGGAAACGTAAACCCTGTTGGTAACCGGGTTGACCCAAGCCTCCACCGGATTGTTGCCGACGCCTATCGTCGTGGTAGTCAGCGTGACTCCGTCAATTACAGTCTCGGTGGCATTCCCGTTGTTGCAGACATAGATCTTGTTGGTGACCGGATTGACCTCAACGTCGAAAGGAGTTGGCCCAACGCCAACTGTTACGGTGGCGAGGGTGGCTCCGTCAATGAAGGTCTCCGTGTTATCGGTGCTGTTGGAAACGTAGGCCTTGTTGGCCACGGGATTGTACGCCAGAGCGCCCGATCCTTGGCCGGTATTGGCAGTCGTGGTAGCCAAGGTCGCTCCGTCGATCTGGGTCACGCTTCCGATAACGTGGGAGTTGTCCCCGGTAATGTCGCAGCTTAGAGTGCTGCCGCATAAATTCAACACCCAGACCTTGTTAGTCGCCGAGTCCGCGAAAATGACCTGGGGCGCAACCCCGACCGTAACCGTGGCCGTAACCTGGTTGGTCGCACCATCGACGACACTGACCGTCCCCTGGGCAGGGGTGGCATTGCAACCAAATTGGTTTCCGCAGTAATTCGACACATAAATTTTGTTCGTGACCGGATTGACGGCGGCCCCTTGGGGATAATTTCCCACCGTGACCGTGGCGATGGCGGTGTCGGTATTCCCGTCGATCACGCTCATCGTGGTGCCTTGCCCGTTGCCGTTATCGACTACGTAAATCCTGTTGGTCACGATATTGATGTCCCCGAATGTCGGATGCGAACCAACGGGGATCGTCGCGCTAACCGTGTTGGTGGCCGCGTTGATCACCGAAACCGTATTGTCACGGCGATTGGGGACATAAAGCTTGTTGGTCAAGGGATTAATCATCACGAATGTGGGGTGGATGCCAACCGTGATGGTGGCGTCAACCGTGTTGGTGAGCCCATTGATGACGGTCACCGTTCCGGGGCTTGCACAGCTTGGATCGTTGCCGCAGTAATTCACCACGTAGATCTTGTTGGTTACAGGGTTAGCGGCTAGATAGAAGGCGCTCTGGCCTACCGGAACCGTCGCGAGGAGGGTTTGAGCTACCGCAGGCAGGATGGCTGCCGCGAACAGGAATACAAACAGGGAGGCTAAGGTAAAGCCGCGAACTCGCATGTGTTTTCTCTCCACGTCGCTGCAAGGCATTGCCTGGGATGGGAAGCACCCCGTCACCGCGGTCGGAACCCGGCGATCACCCGTGCTTCATTAGCAGCTTTGGTCGGTCTGTCGTATATTTATCTTCGTTATCTGGAAGATTTGAGCAACAGGTATTGCGGGACATTTTGGGACATTCCGGGACATCGCGCTCCAATCGCGACTTGAACGAGGCGAAAACCCCGAATCGGCGGCTGGATTCATGGAAGGAGATCGCTTCCTTTTTCCGCCGGGATGAGCGCACTGTCAAGCGATGGGAGAAGGAGCGAGGCCTGCCTGTGCACCGCCTGCAGGACGGCGTCAGAGGTCCGGTATATGCCTTTACCGACGAACTCTGGCGGTGGATGAACTCGCCTGCCTCCGCCGAGGCAACCACTTCCAGCCAGGAAACAAGTGACGCCGTCGTGGGTTCTTCGGCGCCAAACGTTTCGCAAGTTGAAGTCTCCCCTCCGCTCACCCCAAGTCAAGACGTGCGGAACTTACGTCGGCGCGCTTCGGACAGAGCCCGTCCAGCACGAAGACGCTGGCTAATCGGAGCCTTGGTACTGGTTGCGGTCCTGGCGGTAACTATCGGGTTTACATATTACAAACAGGCGTCATCCCGTTCTGTCCGAGAGGATGCCTCGGCGGCGAAGTCGCCCGCCGGAGGTCACACTACGAGTCCCGAGGCGAAGGAGCTCTACCTAAAGGGGAGATACGAGTGGGACAAGCGCACGCCGGAATCGCTGAACAAGGCCGTCGATTACTTCACCCAGGCAATCGTTCACGATCCAAACTATGCGCAGGCGTACGTGGGGCTGGCCGACTGCTACAACCTGCTTCGCGAATTCAGCGCGATGCCTCCCGAAGAAGCCTATCCCCGAGCGCTGGCGGCGGCCAAGAAGGCTGTGGAGTTGGATGATTCTTCCGCCGAAGCGCACACCTCGCTGGCGTTTGCCACTTTTTACGGGAGCTTCGATGCCGCCGGCGCGGAGCGCGAATTCCAGCGCGCCCTTGCCTTGAACCCCAACGACGCCAGGGCCCATCACTGGTATGCGACTTCACTGTTCGCCGAGGGACGTTATCCGGAAGCGCTAAGCCAAATCGAAATAGCGCAACAGCTTGATCCCGCGTCCACTGCGATCATGGCCGACAAAGGTCTAATCCTTCTCTATGCTGGTCCGAAAGAGGAGGGAGTCGCGCTGCTCAAACAACTGGAGAAGACCGAGCCTGCATTTCCCTCCACCTATCGTTATCTGCAGACTGCGGCTCTCATGAATAAAAATTACCCTGCCTACCTCGAGGCCTCAGGAAAAGCCGCGCGATTATTACACGACGAGCGCGAACTCGCAATCATCAAGGCCGGAGAGAAGGGTCTTGCCCGAGGCCAGCGGCAAGGCATGCTCGAGAACATGCTCGAAGAACAAAAGAAACTCTATGCCGAAGGACACCTGTCAGCGTATGACTTGGCCGGAACGTATGGTCTCCTGGGAAACAAGCAGGAAGCGCTTGAGTATCTCCAGACGGCCTACGGCCATCACGAATTAGGGCTAATGTCGATCCGTAACAATCTTGCCTTCGAAGGCCTGCATAGCGATCCCGCCTTCCGTAGCTTAGTGGTGCAGGTCGGGCTGCCGCCACCGCAATAACCGGTTGAGGCGATCTACGGCGCGAAGTAGCTGGAGATGTCGAGGATCAGTTGCGTGATCCCGGACGCATACGCATCGACCTTTCCGTTCGTACTGGGCACGATTGCCATGTTGTTGGTGATCGATCCATCCAACGCGTTCAACGTCGAGACCACGGGCTGGTCGGTGCCGTCCGGCCACAGCGTCAGGTAGCCCAGCACACCTGATGGAACGACCGTCGCATTGAAGACATAAGCCTGCGCCGTGGCAGGCGGTCCACAAAAACTGTCCACCACGTCCACCGGAGGATTCAGGGGTCCGCTGAAGGGCGGGCCCAGCTTGCGCGTGTCGATGACCCGGCAAGGCGCCACCGCATAGAGGGACAGCCCGCCCGTACCCGCCAGTGCGAAGTAGCCGTTGATATCAATGATCACATCGGTGTCGTTGCTGGGATAAACCGAGATGTCACCGGCCATACCGGCGGGAACAATCGCTGCGTTGGCGATGATCGTCCCAGGGATGTCGTTCAAGGTTGAAACCGTAGGCCGCGGCTCATCCGTCGGCCAGACCGTCATGTAACCCAGCGGGCCGTGGGGAACCACGGAGAAGTTCAGCGAATAGGCGGCGGCGGTCGAGGGAATGTTGCAGGTAGTCGCGTTGAGTATGGGGAAGACGCGTTCCTGGAGGCCAGTCAAATACGGTGGTCCCAGGCCCGCGGGAAAGGTGCTCTTGCGCGTATCGGCGACACGACAGGGCGGCAGAGGATAGAAAGCCAGGGTCGATGGTGAGGATGCTGTGAAGTAGCCGTTGATATCGAGAATTACGTTGGTCGTCTGGGTGACGTAAATGCTGACCGCTCCGTCCACCCCCGCTGGCACGATCGCGGCGTCGGCTTTGATGCGGCCATCCAGCGAGTTCAGAGTGGCGACTACAGGTTGGCCTTCGCCCGCGGGCCAGATGGTTAAGTACCCCAGCGGACCGGAAGGGACCACGGAGACATTCAGCGAATACGCTGCGGCGGTCGTGGGGATGTCACAGCCGCCCTCTTGCGGAATTGGGAAGTTTTGGAAAGTACCACCCGGAATCGGGCCGCCGCCACCTTTATCCGGTCGCGTGTCCACCAGCCGGCATGGCGTGACGGCAACGAATTGCAGGGGCGATGGTGTCGGGTTGACCAGTTGCGAGAGCGTGCCGCTGCTGCCGGAATAATTTGTATCGCCCGAGTAGGTTGCTACGATGGCATCCGTCCCAACCGCCAGCGTCGAAGTCATGCAGACCGCCATAAGCGACGAAGTCAGCGGCACTGCCGTGCAGCCGGAAATCGCGGAGCCATTCGAGGTGAAACTCACTGTACCGGTCGGGGCGGGCGGGCCCGCGGGGCCTACCGTCGCGGTGATGGTCACCGCTTCTCCTGACATGGAAGGATTGGGCGCACTGGTCACCGAGGTCGTGCTGGGCGGGGGCCCCGTCAGACGGAAGACTGTGCCGCAGCCGCCGAGGCCCGCCGTGCATGCGGGGTTTGCGCCATACGTGGCTGCCCCATAGAAGTTCCCATCGCTGGCTTGCACCAGCCCTGCGAAAGGCTTACCGCCGTCACTGCCGTCGTCGAAGCTGTACAGCGTGCTCAGGATGCCGTTTGCGGTGATTCTAAAGACCGTGCCACAGCCGCTGTTGGGTACGCAGTAGGCCCCGCCATGGAGGGTCGTCCCGTAGAAGGCCCCGTCGCTGGCTTGCACCAGCGGGGCGACAGGATCAGTGCCGTCAGCACAATTCGTTTGCGCGCAAAAGCTGTACAGCGTGGTTAGCACACCCGCAGGAGTGATTTTGAAGACCGTGCCGGCCTGGTGGGGCCCTCCGGCCTCGGAGGTGGTCCCGTAAAAGTCGCCGTCGCGGGCTTGCACCAGGCTGGCGAAAGGCATAGCGCCGTCGTTCTGTTGAGAGCCAAAGCTGTACAGGGTAGTCAGCGTGCCGCTTGGGGTGATTTTGAAGACCGTGCCGTAACCGTTGGCCCCGCGCTCGAAGGTTGTCCCGTAGAAGTTCCCGTCGCTGGCTTGCACCAGACCGGCGTATGGGTTGCCGCCATCAGCGCAGCCAGCTTGAGCGCAAAAGCTGTGCAGCGTGGTCAGCGTGCCCCCTGGCGTGATTCTGAAGACCGTGCCGCAGCTGCCGGCACCCAAAGAACAGCCGGTGTTAGCCCCACCCTCCAAGGTTGTCCCGTAGAAGTTCCCATCGGTGCCTTGCACCAGCCCGGCATAAGGCAGAGCGCCGTCAGCGCAGTTCGCTTGACCGCAAAAGCTGTAGAGCGAGGTCAACGTGCCGCTGGGGGTGATTTTGAATACCGTGCCATAGTACTGGTTGGCCCCGCCTCCATAGGTTGTCCCGTAGAAGTTTCCGTCGCTAGCTTGCACCACCCCGGCGGTAGGGCTGGCGCCGTGATACCAGTCGAAGCTGTGCAGCGTGGTCAGCGTGCCGGCTGAGGTGATTTCGAAAACTGTGCCACAGCCACCCTGACAGTTGCTGCTGGCTCCGCCTGTGTAGGTTGTCCCGTAGAAGTTCCCGTTGGTGGCTTGCACCACTCCGGCATCAGGAACGCCGCCGTCACTCGGGTATCCCGCGAACATGTGCAGCGTAGTTAAGGTCTGTGCAGGCAAGCTATTTGCCGTCGCGAAACAAAACAGCGCGAGAACCGCAACCGCTCCCCAAAAGCTAACTCGGTTTGCCATTGACGATTTTGTAGGGCGCATTACTCCTCCAATGGTCTTCCGTCGTGGTCTACTGCCGGGCTTGAAACGGATTCGTAACTCAACGTGCATGGACGGGTGCTGGCACGTGGGAGCGAGGAAGGCTCGCGTTCTGCCCGACTCGGAGGTGCTGAACGCAGCGGATTGTGTATCACTAGGTTAGGTTGCGTCAACAGCCTTGTCCGTAAAAAGTGACGGCCGTGATCGGGGATTCCACTCGTTCGCGCTTGCCGTCGTTACCCTGCACCAGTCCTGCCCAGGGGTCGCCGCCGTCAGGGCCCAAGGGAACGGATGCAGACCTTCGCGCCGGCCGGGAGAATGAATTTCGGTACCGGCGACCCCTACGGCGCGAAGTAGCTGGAGATGTCGAGAATCAGTTGCGTGATCCCCGACGCATACGCATCAATCTCCCCGTTGTTAGTGGGCACGATCGCCATGTTGTTGGTGATCGATCCATCCAGCGCGTTCAGCGTCGAGACCACGGGCTGGTCGGTGCCGTCCGGCCACAGCGTCAGATAGCCCAGCGCGCCGTATGGGACCACCGTCGCATTGAAGACGTACGCCTGGGCGGTGCTCGGAGGAGCGCATGTGCTGCCCACGACATCCACCGGCGGACTCAGCAATCCGGTGAACGGCTGACCGCTGCCGATCTGACGAGTGTCAATCACGCGACAAGGCACCGTCGGATACAGCGACAGTCCGCCGGTGGCCGGCGTGTCGAAATAGCCGTTGATGTCAATGATCAAGTCGGTGTCGTTGCTGGGATAAACCGAGATATCACCGCTGGTACCCGCGGGCACAATCGCCGCATTGGCAATGATTGTCCCAGGGATATCGTTCAAGGTTGAGACCGTTGGCCGAGACTGGCCCGTGGGCCAGACCGTCATGTAACCCAGCGGGCCGTGGGGAACCACGGAGAAGTTCAGCGAATAGGCGGCGGCGGTCGAGGGAATGTTGCAGGTAGTCGCGTTGAGTATGGGGAAGTCGCGTTTCTGAAGTCCCTGCAGGAACGGCGGTCCCAGGCCCTGAGGGAAGGTGGACTTGCGCGTATCGGCGACACGACAGGGCGGCAGAGGATAGAAGGCCAGCGTTGACGGGGAGGCTGGTGCGAAGTAGCCGTTGATGTCGAGGATCACATTGGTCGTCTGGGTGACATAAATGCTAACGGCACCGCTGACGCCCGCGGGTACGATTGCAGCGTCGGCCTTGATGCGGCCATCCAGTGAGTTCAAGGTGGCGACTCCAGGCCGATTCTCGCCCGCGGGCCAGATGGTGAGATAGCCCAGCGGACCCGACGGGACCACCGAGACGTTTAGCGAATAAGCGGCGGCCGAGGAAAGACTGGCACAAGGGGGGTTCGCTGATTGCGCCAACTGCGGAAGGTTGAATATCTGGGAAGTCCCGCCCTGAATGGGACCGCTGCCGCCGTGCTCCGGCCGCGTGTCCAGCAGACGGCACGGAGTTACGGGAACTAACTGAAGAGTCGTACCTCCGCCAATGACGGAAACGGTGTCGTCTGTGAAATTGGGAACATAGATGTTGTTGGTGGTCGCATTGAGCGCGACTGATTCGGGACCATCCCCCACGGCGACTGGAACTGTGTTGTTGGTGGCTCCGTCAATGACTGTTACGGTGCCAGCACTTTGGCAACTGAGATCGCTGCCGCAGATATTGGGCACGTAGATCTTGTTGGTGACCGAGTCGAGAGCTAGCAAATAGGGAAGGACTCCGACGCTGACAGTTGAGGTAGTGGTTCCAGCGATCACCGTCACCGTCCCACCGCTGCTGCAAGTGAGATCGTTGCCGCATTCATTTGCGACATAGATATTGTTGGTAACGGCGTTAACCGCGACACCGTAAGGGTATGCCCCCACGGCGACCGTCGTGGTGTTGTTGGTGGCTCCGTTGATCACCGTTACTGTCCCAAGGCTGGCGCACGTGAGGTCGTTACCGCAGTTATTGGTCACGTAGATCTGGTTCGTCACCGAGTCGACAGCCGCGAAATAGGGGTAATCTCCCACGCCGACCGTCGTAGCGTTATCGCTGGCCCCGTCGATCACCGTCACCGTCCCAGCACTGCTGCAACCGTTATCGTTGCCACAGTTATTTACCGCGTAGATCTGGTTGGTCACCGAGTTGACCTCTACATCTTCGGGAAAGCTCCCAACGGTCACCGTAGTAATGATGTTGTTGGTGGTCCCGTCGATGACCGTCACCGTCCCCGGGCTGCTGCAAGTAACATCGTTGCCGCAATTATTTGCCACGTAGATCCTGTTGGTCACCGAGTTCACCGCCAGGGCGTAGGGGAACGCACCCACATTTACGGTGACTGTGTTATTCGTGACTCCATCGATCACGGTTACGGTAGAGAGACTCTGGCAGTTAAGATCGTTGCCGCAGTTGTTGGCCACGTAGATCTTGTTGGTCACCGGGTTCACCGCCACCGCATAGGGATAAACCCCCACGTTAACCGTAGTGGTGTTGTTCGTGGCCCCATCAATCACCGTTACCGTCCCCGGGCTCGGGCACGGGAGGGTGGTGCACATGAGATTTGCCACGTACGTCTTGTTGGTCGCCGAGTTGACCGCCACGCCAAAGGGACTGCTCCCTACGGGTATGGTCGCAACTGTGACCTGGCCGACGGCGGACGGCAGTGCCACGGCAAGACTGAACAGCAAAAGAACGAACTGGAAACTGCGTGTGCGCATGGACCTTCCTTTGAATCGGTTTCTTTGTATTGTTTTCCCGCATGAACTCATTTTGCCACTTCTCCCAACGCTCATCGGCATGCGGGCGGCAGCACCAGGACACTATTCTCGCTTGTTATCCACGCACAGCCGATCTTGAGCAGGTTATTGTAATTGGATTCCCAAGTCCACTCATAGAGAAGAGCGCTTGGTGGGTTTGTCGGCAAGTTGCACACCGTAGAGGGAGCGACGCAAACGCCAACCAATTGTGTCGTAAACTTAAAGCAAGGTTCTCCATTGTGGCAAGCGCTATTACCTGGCTTATCCCAGAAGTTAAGCTGGGAAACTCCCGGCGAACTAGGCGAATTGGCAGCGCTCGTCATATATAGTTGGCAGCCCGGAGTTAGTGTTCCCTTTGGACAGCCTTTGCCTTTGGGGGGTAAAGGTTTTTCATACGAAGGTGGATTACCCACTGCGCAGCCGGAGGGGGAAATTTGGAGATCCAATGCGCTGTAATAGAAGGGATTGGCAGCCGCAAAGTTCGGCTGATAGATCTTCAGCCATTGATTCCGGATGCCCGTGCAGTCACAGCCATTAGGGTAGTAGCATATGTCTTTTCCGCAGGGATATTCGTATAGGCAGTCGTAATCGTAAGTGTATGCGCCCGGTGGGGGATCTGAGTAGGGGGGGCAAGGGGGATCACCGCAAATAGGACCAGCTTTTAATTCCGCTCCGGTTTCCTCGGCCCAAACCCCACCCTTGTTCGCGTCGACTGTCTGTCTCCAGTCAAATGCCTTAAATCCGCAAACATTAGCGGCGGCGACGAGATCGACAGGACTGCCGTTTACTTTCGGTGTGAATGCGCCGTACATCGAGCTGGGCTTTTTATCGAGATCGATATAGGTGTGGTTGGGTCCGCCGGGTTCGGGAATGAAGTCCACAGGAATAAAAAGGGCCCCCACGGATTGAGGTTGCGTTATGGTTACGGCGCACGATTCGGTATCGCTACACGGGCCAGCGCACCAGCCACCAAATATCACAGGTGGTGGACCTGCAGTGGTATTCAGCGTCACTACCGTATTGGGAGGATAGGAATGGCTGCAGGTGGGCGGACAGTTTATGGAGTTGTCAGGGGGGGTACTCATGACGTGTCCGCTGCCGAGTATCGATACAGTTAGAGATGCATCAAACATAGCTCCCACGGACTCAGCTTGCGTCATGTTTACGATGCACGGACCGGTACCGCCGCACGCGCCGCTCCAGCCGGAAAATGTCCAACCTTGGGCTGGAGTGGCATTCAGCGTCACTTGGGTTCCGATGAGATAGTTGTAGGAACACTCGGTGCCGCAGTTGATGTCACCGTCGGTGCTGGTAACGGTGCCGCTGCCTACCTTGCTGACGGAGAGAGTGAGCGGTGGGTTGATGGCGAACAAGAACGCGCTGCTCGATGCCGTAATCGTTAACGTGAAATCGATGGCTCCTCCGCTGGTCGTAAGGTACCCCATGACTACGGTGGCGCCGCTAGCGTTTAGCTCCAAAACGTCAGCCGTCACTTGTCCGGTTCCGGTGTAAACATTGGGGCTGACGCTGGTGATAGTTAAACCTTCCTGCTCAGCCAATGCATAGTTGATCACTACGAATGTTCCCGTCTCCGTCACATTGTTGCCGCCCATCACTGTGACGGTGCGAGCCAGCGACTGCAGCTGGCTTTGCGTAAGGTTCTGGTTAAACAAGGAACTTCCACTCAGAGGGATCGGGAGGTATTGAAACGTGCACGAGCCGGTCTGTGTAATCGTAACCTGACCACTTCCGCTCACCGGATCAGTTTCAGAGGCATATTCCCCATCGCTTGCGGTGACGACCAAGGTCACGGTGCCCGACTCTGAATAGTTCCAATTGCCGGCGAGGTTTACGCACTGCGCAGTCGCGCGCGGCGGTGCCAGCATAAGCACAGCCGAGACAAACGCCGCCAAACATAAATGGGTAGTAGTGGCTGCCCTTCCCAGACGGCGGTTGGCCTTTGGTGGTGCTCCCATTATGTCTTGCTCCCTATCACCGCTCGTCAACGACCCCTTTTCGAATCCCTCTTGAACGATCCGACCGAACAGGTAGCCCCCTACGGCGCGAAGTAGCTGGAGATGTCCAGGATCAGTTGCGTAATCCCGGACGCGTAGGCATCGATCTTGCCGTCAGCGGTAGGCACGATCGCCATGTTGTTGGTGATCCATCCGTCCAGCGCATTCAACGTTGAAACGACCGGCTGATGCATTGGATCGTTCTCCCACAATGTCAGATACCCCAAGGGACCCATTGGCACTACCGTGGCATTGAAGACATAGGCCTGCGCCGTACTCGGTGGTTCACACGGGCTGCCCTCCACGTTTACCGGCGGATTCAGCAAACCAGTGAACGGCTGACCGCTGCCGATCTTGCGCGTGTCGATCACGCGGCACGGCGTTGCTGGATACAGGGAAAGCCCACCCGCCCCCGCCGGCGCGAAGTAGCCGTTCACATCGATCACCAAGTCGGTGTCATTGCTTGGGAACACAGTAATGTCGCCGCCCGTGCCAGCGGGCACGAGGGCAGCATTGGCGACGATAGTTCCCGTAAGATTATTCAGCGTGGAGACCGGGTTCGCGGGCATTTGTCCAGTTGGCCAGACTTCCAGATACCCCAGCGGATGCCCGAGGCTTGGATAGGGCACCGCTGCTAAGTTGAGCGAATACGCCTGCGCGATAGTGGGGATGTTGCACTCGCTCGACAGCACCGGGAAATCACGCGCCGTCTGGCCGGAAAGGAACGGCGGCCCCAAGCCCTGAGGGAAGGTGGACTTGCGCGTGTCCGCCACTCGACACGGCGTCAGCGGATAGAAGGCGAGGCTCGAGCTGCCAGCGGCGGCGAAGTAGCCATCGATGTCAATGACCACGTTCGTGGTTTGGGTGACGTACACGTTCACCGCCCCTTGGGTGCCAGCCGGCACAACTGCGGCGTTCGCTTTGATGCGCCCATCCAGAGAATTCAGGGTAGCGACTCCAGGCCGGCTTTCGCCCGTGGGCCAGATGGTGAGATAGCCAAGCGGGCCTTGCGGAACCACCGCAATGTTTAGCGAATAAGCGGCCGCCGATGAGAGATCGGCACAGCCTTTGGTTTGGGCCAGTTGCGGAAGGTTAAACGTCTGGAACGTTCCGCCTTGAATTGGGCCGCTACCGCCGTAATGCGGCCGCGTGTCCTCCAGGCGACACGGCGTCACCGCAACGAATTGCAGGGCGGGAGCAGCAGCGCCCGAAGCCACAAAGCCGTGAGCCACATTGCCCGCGTCCAGGTAGCTTCCCGTGATGTTCCCCGCCGTGTTGATGCCTAAGCCGCCGGTGCCTTGAAGCGTCCCCGTGCCTGCACCCGGAACGTCGAAGCTGGTTATCACGCCATTGGCACCGCGCACCAAGCCATGTACCGCAACACTCGCATCCAGGTAGAGTCCCGCGATGTCCCCCGCGTCGTTGATGTTGAAGGCATAGGTTCCCTGAGTCGGGGGCCCCTGCGATTTCACGCTCAGTGCCGCCAGCCAGTCCTGCCTGCCAGCGCCCGGAGCGTCGAAGGTAGTTATGGTGCCATTGATAGCGCGCACGAAGCCGTGGCCCACACCGCTCGCATCCTCGTAGGTTCCTGCGATTTCGCCCGCCGTATTGATACTTACGGCGATGGTTCCCTGACCTGCGCCGGTGCCAGCACCCGGAGCGTCGAAGGTAGTTATCGTGCCACTGGCGGCGCGCACAAAGCCGTGATTCGCACCGTTGGCGTCAATGTATCCTCCCGCGATAGTTCCGGCCGCGTTGATGCAGATGGGTTCCGTCCCCGGCACGAAATCCGAACCAAAGGTGCATGCGCCCGTAACGTCGAAGGTGGTTATCGTGCCGCTGGCGGCGCGCACAAAGCCGTGATGGCAAGTAACCGACGGGTCCCTGTAGATTCCCGTGATCACTCCCGAAGCATTGATGCCGGTAGCGGCGGTGCCCAGATGCACTAACATGCCCGCGCCCGGAGCATCGAACTCGGTTATCGTGCCCGTGGCAGAGCGCACGAAGCCGTGATACACATTGTTCGCGTCGGCATAGTATCCTGCGATCACGCCGGCCGTGTTGATGCTCACAGGGAAGGTCCCCTGATCGTTGCCCGTGCCTGCGCCCGCAGCATCGAAGGTGGTTATCGTGCCATTGGCAGCGCGCACGAAGCCGTGAGCCACATTGCCCGTAACACCGTATATTCCCGCGATAGTCCCCGCCGTGTTGATGCTGGTGGCGAGGGTTCCCTCATACGGACCCGTGCCTGCGCCCGGAGCATCGAAGGTGGTGAAGGTGATTCCCTGCGTCCACGCGGGCGTCGCCACGGCGCAAAGCAGGCCGAGGCAAAGAACAGCAATTCTGGCAAGCACTCTCTCTGTGAAGCGTGGCACAAAGCCGGCCATCATTGGGAAGGCGATTTGCAGACCGCCGCCACTATGCCACATGGGAGAACCGGGGTGGGAGAACCGGCGAGAGTTTACGGATTGGTCCGCGGGGACGCGGAAGAGGTCACGGAATCGGCACCCGACGAGCACAGGATACCTCCTTGCATTCAGCGAGCTCTAAATGCCAAGTGAAGGATCGGCCAGAATATCCAATTTGGGGCCCTGAGCGACGGCAGTCGGCGTGATTCTGGCGCGCTCTCACACTTTAGTTTTAGCGATGGGTAATTGTGCGCTCGTTCCTCCGGGGAAACAAGCTATTTCTTCTGATTCATTTCGCAAAGGAGAACGAACGGCATGGTGCTGGTGCCCTCGCAAGGGCAACTAATTACTTGACAGACTAACGAATGACGCGCTACGATGGTAGCGTTATCTTGGGAATGTTTGGCGTAGCTTGCCGCTCGCGGGGTGTCTTCAGCACCTCGCAATGGCCTTTCTGCTGCGGGTAGGGGAAGTGTACCCTATCTGCCCCGGAAAGACAATATGCTGCTCGCTCTCGAAAACACTCCTGAGATTCGCGTCTGTGAATCAGCCTGTCTCCCCTCCCCAGAGAATCCACGCAGGCTGAGTTTGTGGGACATATTGAGACGGTTCAAGGCTGTGGAGTTTGCCCTCCTCATTGAAAGGCTCACAGGTATTGAGCAAGCATTAATGATGCTTACCGCGAGCGGTAAAGGCGGAGTTTCCGTTGAACAACTCACAGAGACCATGAAGGGACTTACTGAAGAGACAAAAGTATTTTGCAAGGATCTCGGTTTCCGCGAATGTGAGAGCGCGGCTTATATACTTGGATTGAAACTTAAGGAGCCGAATTACCCCAACGTTTCCCATTTGGAAGTAGAAACCCGGCACCTCCGAGAATCCCTCATGCGCGAGGCATTCTTGCGAACTTTTGTGGTTACTAAGAAAGAGACCGCTGATTTCATCGACAACGCAGCGTTGTTCGGGGAAGATGTAAACAGCGCCTTCCTTCCAGCAAGTTTCGACATACGAGAAGTCGGCAATTGTCTCGCCGTGGAATGTCCCACAGCAGCAGTCTTTCACCTGATGCGAGTTGCTGAGTACGGGCTTCGTGCGCTCGCAAAAAGGCTTCATGTTCGACTCACTCACAGCGGCCTGCGCCAGCCAATTGAGTTCGCAGATTGGGAAAAAGTGATTACTGGGATAAAGAATGAGATTACCAAAGCAAGAGCACTGAATCCAGGCCCAAAACGGCAGCTAAAGCTGGAAATGTACTCAGATGCTGCCGACCATTGTGTTTACATGAAGGACATTTTTCGCAACAACATTTCCCACACTCGCAAGCCATATACGCTGCCCGAAGCGTTTGACATCATGGAGAGAGTGCGGGATTTTATGGTGTTTCTAGCGATCAACATAGCGCGGAAATAGTGTTATTATGAACGCATGAAACCGCAACCGCCAGAGATGATCGAAGGCTCGGAAGCATTTGAACGCTTCCGCGAGGCCGCCAAAAAAATGATCTCCGTGCCGAAGAGTGCCGTGCCGAATCCGTTCAAGAAGCAGAAGCCGCAGAGGAAAAAGAAGCCATCCTAGGCGGTTCAAATTACCGAGTTGCTACGCTGGTAACACTGACAGTGAAGTGATGAAAGCCAGGGGAGTCATCTAACCATTCAAATGGATACTCAGTGTGCGCCGGAATATTGTTGACCCCAGCCGGCCAAAAAAACGGTACCGCTAGAATGTTGTCAGCCTTATCGTAAATTGTGACCGTAACCTGCACACTAACCGGTTGGTCGCAGTTATTCGTAATGCGGCCAGTGATCCGGTAATACCCGTGGCCTTGTGCCCGCGCCTGAAGTTTATCGATCGCAATCTTAGAGACCGTGCAGGATGCGCTATCCTCCTGCGCGCCACCGGGCTGACTCGAATTATGGCCAGTGAAGCGACTGGAAATCCAGAAGCCAAGCACGACAGCGCCGATGATAATAATTACATTTCGTCTCAAATGAGACCTACGGTTCTGGTGTGAATCCTAGCCTCGTTTTCTGCGCCTTTAGATCCTGCAAGCGTCGATAGGCTTGCAACGTATCCTCAGTGAGCTGGCAGAGTGTGCTAGGGTCTAGTTCGACCCGCATGTGTTCTGCTTCGGATATTATTTTTTGCGCGGCATTCTCGGCTGCGCTGTGATAATTCTCCCCTAGAGGGGTATCTATTTCACTCAGGTACCCCCAATGGGTTGTGGTTTCAGGGCCAGTCTGCCGGTGCGGACCGGATGATCGCCTTGTAAGTTGTTGGCTCCACGGCGACAGCTTGCTGGACAAGACGGTAGAACAGCTTTCCCCGGCTGTGCGACTTGCGCCGGTTGAACCGGAAGGTAAACTCGTCCAGATAGCCATCCAAATGCTCGATGCTCACCGCTCCCTGATGTGTGCCCAGTAGCCATCGTTTTAACAGCGACACCACGCGATGCACGCGCGGCAACAGCTCCGAAGGGGATTTCTGCTGTCCGCGCAGAAACGTGAGCCGATGAATGTAGCCGCGCCCTTGCAATGGCTCATATCCCAACCACCCGTCGGTGTGGACCACGCTGCCGGGTTCAACCGACTCTTGCACGAAGGAAATGAGGCTGTGGGCCGAAGCGTTCGGAATGCGCCGCATCCGAATTCGCCCAATCCCTTTGCCGTCCTCCTCTGCCGCCACCACAATCAACGCCTTGCTCTCGGTCTGCCGACCGCGCATACCCTCTTCCAGCCCACCCAGATAGGTTTCGTCCGCCTCCACGCTTCCCGAGAGTCGTTCCCGCCCGGGTCTTACCATGGCTCGCCGCAGTTTGTGCAAACACACCCAAGCCGTCTGGTAGCTTCCCAAGCCCAGAACCCGCTGGAGTCCCAGGGCGCTGATCCCATTCTTCTGACTCGTCATCCACCACATCGCCCGGAACCAAACCGTCAGGGGCGTCCGGGTGCCCTGAAAAATTGTTCCCGCCGTTACCGAAACCTGATGTCCGCAGCGGGCACACTGCCAGCGCCCGGATCGCAATGGCCAAGTTTTGCTCTCGCCGCAGCGTAGGCACTTGCATCCCGCCGGCCATCGCAGGCGGAACAGATACTCCCGGCACGCTTCCTCGCTGCTAAATCGAACTTCGAGCTCCGCCAGAGTCCGCGGATAATCCTCCACCACCCGTTCCATGGGCCACCACACTACCTGTAGTGGTCACCTGAGTCAAATGGATACCCCTCCTCCCCTAATGTAACTTTACTCAGCATTTCGTCGAGCGCCTTCATCTTCTCTCGACGACGACCGCATTCCGCCCGCAGGTGTTCATAGTTGAGCTTCGCCTCTTCGTACTCTAGCAAAATCGACTTCTTCTGTTCCCGCTTTTCATCGTCCGTCATGGCTAAATCATACCTCTGAGTTTAGTCTTGCGCTTTCCGCGCTTCTGGCGAACACGTTCCTTCTCAGTTAGGACACGTCGCATTCTCGGCTTTGCCGGTGACTTCATCCCATGTCAGCCGCTTGCCGACGATCTGAGTAGCGGCCATCTTGAAGCGGTCGAAATCATTCAGCGGCTTATCTTTTGTGGCTCGGTTCTCGAAGCGGAACACTTGCTCATCAAGGTAACGGAAGAGATGAAACGGTTCGACGCTGACATAGGTTCCATTGATGCCGCGCTTTAAGAGACTCCAGAAGTTTTCAAGGCTATTAGTGTGAACCTTGCCATCAACGTATCTCTCGGCATGGTCGATCACTTGGTGAGCGTACTCTTGAGCGAGGCCGTCGTAGGATTTTAAGGCGTCCGAATAGAGCGCCGATCCCGCTGCGACGTGTTCCCTCACTGCGGCCTGCAATGCGCTCTTGCGGCGATTCGGAACGACCTTGACGCGGATTCTACCGCCGCGTTCCATGATGCCCATGACGGCAGTTTTGTCTTTGCCGCCAGTACCAGTGATGCGCCGCTCACGCTTATCGACGTGCATGTTGCGCGCTTTTCCGCCGATAAAGGTTTCATCAACTTCGACCTCGCCAGAGAGCAGTTTGTCGAATGAGCCCTCATGCAGGGCGTACCGGATGCGGTGATTGAGAAACCATGCGGACTTCTGAGTGATAGCTAAGTCCTTCGCCATTTCGCAAGAGCTAATACCGTTTTTGCAGTTCACGACTAGCCACAACCCGGCGAGCCACTTGTCGATTCCGATGGCCGAATCTTCCATGACGGTTCCGGTCTTGAGTGAAAACTTGGCGTGGTCATGCTTGCCGTAGCACTTCCACACGCGCTCTTTCTCAATCCAGAAAACCTTCTCCGAGGAGCAGCGTGGACACTTCACGACGCCATCGGGCCAGCGAAGGCCGATCATAAAGGCTTTGCAATTCTCGAAATCAGCAAAGTGCAGAATCGCTTCTTGCAGGCTCTTTGGTTCCGTTTCTGTGGCTTTCATGCTCTAATCATGCCACAATTAGCTTAGTCTGTCAAGTAAATAGTTACCCTCGCAAGAGCGGAGCGGGATCAGGTGCCCGCCTGCCATGGTCACCGCGATCCGCTGCACATCCTGACGAGAAGCGAGGAAGCTTGACTCACGGCGCAAAGTAGCTGGAGATGTCGAGGATCAGTTGCGTGGTCCCCGACGCATAAGCATTGACGCTCTCGTTACTGGCAGTGGGCACGATCGCCATGTTGGAGGAAATCGATCCATCCAGTGCGTTCAGGGTCGAGACCACCGGCTGTTGACTGCCATCATTAGGCCACAGGGTCAAGTAACCCAGCGCACCGTATGGGACGACGCTGGCATTGAAGACATACGCCTGCGCCAAAGTCGATGTTCCACATCCGCTATCCAACACGTCCACCGGCGGACTCAGAGTTCCGGTGAAGGGCTGACCAGCGCCCACCTTGCGGGTATCGATGACCCGACAGGGTTGCACACCGTACAACGAAAGCCCGCCCGGTCCGGGCGCTGCGAAGTAACCATTGATATCGATGATCACGTCGGTGTCGTTGGTTGGGTAAACTGCGACCTCACCGCCGGTACCTGCAGCCACGATGGCAGCGTTGGCGATGATCGTCCCAGGGATGTCGTTCAAGGTGGAAACCGTAGGCCGCGACTCGCCGGTAGGCCAGACCGTCATATAGCCTAGCGGACCATGGGGAACCACGGAGAAGTTCAGCGAGTACGCGGTGGCGGTCGAGGGAATGTTGCAGCTAGTGGCGTTAAGGATGGGGAAGTCGCGTTCCTGATCGCCAGTGAGAAAGGGTGCCCCCAAGCTGTCGGTGCTCGAGTATCGCGTGTCAGCGACGCGACACGGAGGCAGCGGATAGAAGGCTAACGTTGAACCAGGTGATGTGAAGTAACCATTAACGTCGAGAATCACATTCGTCGTGTTGGTGGCGTACACGCTGATGTAGCCATTCGTTCCCGCCGGCACGATCGCAGCGTTGGCCTTGATGCGGCCGTCCAGTGAGTTCAAAGTCGAGACCAAAGGCCGCGGCTGTCCGCTAGGCCATACCGTCAAGTAGCCCAGAGGTTCCTGCGGAACCACCGAGACGTTCACGGCATAAGCTGCGGCGGAAGTGGGAATATTGCAGTTTCCCTCCTGCTGTATGGGGAGGTTTTGGAAAGTGCCACCCTGAATCGGACCGCCACCACCCTTCTCCGGCCGGGTATCAACAGCGCGACATGGCTCAGCCAGCGGGACAAATTGCAGAGGATTCGACTGGGGATTCACTGCCACGCTGAAGGCTGTACCACAGCCGTAATAGCCGCCCGCGGCACAGTTGTCGTTGGCTCCGCCATACACGGTTGTTCCGTAGAAATTGCCGTCGGTGCCTTGCACCAGCTTGGATAGAGGTTCGTAGCCGTCAGTGCAGCTGGATTGAGAGCAAAAGTTGTGAAGCGTGGTCAGCGCGCCGCCAGGGCTGATTTCAAAGACCGTGCCTGCGTAAAGGTAAAGCTCAACGCCACTCCAGGTTGTTGTTCCGTAGAAGTTCCCGTCGGTGCCTTGCACTAACCCCCCATAAGGTTGACCGCCGTCAGCGCAGTTCGGTTGTTGGGAGCAAAAGCTGTAAATCGTAGTCAGCGTACCGCTTGGAGTGGTTTTGAAGACCGTGCCATAGCCATTAGCCCCGCCATTAACGGCTGTCCCGTAGAAGTTCCCGTCGGTGCCTTGCACTAACCCACCATAAGGGTTGGCGCCGTCCGTGCCGTCAAAGACGTGCAGCGTGGTCAGCGTCCCTTGCGGGGTTATTTTGAAGACGCCGCCGCAGCCCTCGAGTGAGCAGACGCCGTTATAGTTTCCGCCCCGGGTGGTTGCCCCGTAAAAGTTGCCGTCGCTGCCTTGCACCAGCCCTGCAATGGGATTACGGCCGTCCGTGTCGTCAAAGTCGTGCAGCTTGGTCAGCGCGCCGCTTGGGGTGATTTTGAACACCGTACCGCAACCACCACCCGCGCAAGAGCCGCCAACACCACCATACGTCGTTGTCCCGTAGAAGTTCCCGTCGCTGCCTTGCACCAGGCCTGCGTCAGGCCCGTAGCCGTCAGTGCAGTTCGGTTGAGAGCAAAAGTTGTAGAGCGTTGTCAGCGTACCTCCAGCGGTGATCTTGAAGACCGTGCCGCAGTTGCCGCAATTAACCCCACCATAAAAGGTTGTCCCATAGAAATTCCCGTCGGTGGCTCGCACCAGGCCGCCGCTTGAGCTTTCGCCGTCCGTCCCGTTGAAAGTGTGCAGCGTGGTCAGCGTGCCCCCCGGGGTGATTTTGAACACCGTGCCATCGCCATTAGCTCCGCCATTAAGGGTTGTCCCGTAAAAGCTTCCGTCGGTGCCCTGAATCAGAGACGAATCAGGGTTAGCGCCATTGGTTCCGTCGAAACTCACCAGCGTAGTGAACGTTTGCGCAAGCGAGACAATCGCCGTCGCGGCACAAAACACGAAGACGGCACAGATCATTTTCGATAAGCTAAATTTCTCCACCAGGCTTCCGTTCCGCCCCGCGTCATCGGAACGACACACGCTTTGCATTTTTAATCTCCAGATCACCTTCACCTTTCGGTGAGTTATCTATCACTCGCAACCCTCGACCGGATTGATGCCTAGCTTGCGGACCAGCCGGTGGAGATAATTGGGATGGACTCCCAGTGCGCGAGCAGCTTCGGTGCAATTCCCGCCGGTATTCTTCAGTGCATTCTGGATGAGCCGCCGCTTGAATCGCATGACCGCATCCTGGTACTGACTTGTCCCGTGACCCGCAGCATCTTCGTTCGATAAGGACTCAGGCAAGTCGTCGGGCAGGATGGAATCGGAGGAGCCCATGACCAGGGCGTGTTCAATTGCATTTTCCAGCTCGCGCACATTGCCCGGCCAGCTATAGTTCACCAGCAATACGCGCGCTTCCGCCGAGATTCCTTTGAACGGACGGGACAGACGCTGTGCATACTTTCTGGCGAAGTGAATGGCCAGCAGCGGAATGTCCTCGCGATGTTCGCGCAAGGGAGGAACGGAAACCGAAACTACATTCAGACGGTAGAAAAGATCCTGGCGAAACTCACGCGCGTGGATGGCAAGTTCCAGGTCTTTGTTGGTTGCGGCCAGCACGCGCGCGTTGAAGCGCAGAGTGGATGTGCCCCCGACCCGTTCGAACTCCTTCTGCTGCAGGATGCGGAGTAGTTTCGCTTGTAGCCTGGTATCGAGTTCCCCGATCTCGTCCAGAAAGAGTGTGCCCCCCGCCGCGAGTTCAAGCTTTCCTCGCTTGCTCGTCACGGCACCGGTAAAGGCCCCCTTTTCGTAGCCGAATAGTTCACTTTCGATCAGGTTTTCGGGAATCGCCGCACAATTGATGGCGATGAACGGTTGCGCCGAGCGTGAACTTTTCTGGTGGATGGCGCGGGCCACCATCTCCTTGCCCACTCCACTTTCGCCAAGGATCAAAACCGCGGAATCGCCCTTGGCCACCTTCTCCACGGTATCGGCCAGTTGCAGCATCTGGAGGCTTTCGCCGATCATGGGCTCGTCGGCCGCCAGTTGCTGTCGTAGCTGCCGGTTCTCCGCCCGCAGCGACTCCATCGCCACAACGCTTTCCAGGGTCACCGCCGCGATGGCAGCCACCGAACTCACAAAGTTTATGTGGTCTCGTCCAAAACTTTCGGAAGGAGAAAAACAAACCAGGTAGATGACACCAATAGTTTTTTGCAGGGCCACCAGGGGAACGCAGAGCACCTTCTCCGCTTGCCGCGATGTAGGGGAAAGATCGGCTACAACCGCGGAGCGCTCCCAAAAGGTTCGAAGCACCATCTCGTGCCGGACGGTTAGGTCAGGCACGAGATGGCCCTCGCGCTTCCAGCTCACAGTGGAAGTGGGCGTGCGATCGACATTGTCAATAATCTGGATGGCGCCGGCGTCGGCCGGTACGACCTCGAACAGTAACTGCAAGATACCCTTTTGCAGCGACTCAAGATCGCGTTGCGAATTGATGGCGTTGGCGACCTTGAATAGCGCGTTCAAGTCGCGTGCCATGCGGCCGACGTTGGTCACCTGGGGTGGCGGCAAAGAGGGCTGATGTAGAAGCGGCGCGGGGAGCACTTCAATCACGTCATGCCTTTCAGCTTTCAAGTTTGTATTCTTACGTGCAATCCGGTTGCCATCCCGGTACACCAGCTGGCATTCCCCAATCCGAAGGGTATCTCCGTTCTTCAAAATCTTCTTCTTAACGGCGATGTCATTGACGAAGGTACCTTGCGGGCTGTCGAGATCTTTGACCACGACCACCCCTTCGCGGCGGGTAATCAGGCAGTGGCGCTTGGCGACGGAAGCGTCGTAAATAGTTAATTCGTTAGAGGGATCGCTGCCAATCGAAATACGATCGCGAGCCAGCGAAAAGACTTCACCTTTGAGCGGGCCAGTAACGGATTCGAGTCGACATCGATCGCCGAACTTCCGTACGCTCTTCATCTGAGAATCGCCTCTTGCATTCCGCCCCCCATTTTCGCAGGCCAGCGGAATCGCATCTCGGCACAGCGATTCTACACCTTAGTGCCAAACCAATCGGATAGTGTTTAAACCATTTGGTTGCTCTGCACTGCGTACTCCGAGACACCTGCGACCGCTAGCGCGATGATTCAAATGCGAAATCGAAAGCACGAAGCAGATGGCTCGCCGATTGCTCTATCAAGGACTAGCCGTTTTCACGACTTTACCGGCCGCAGTGATGGGCAATATCCGTACGCCGGCCTCACACTAGACGCGAACGGAAACCTCTACGGGGCAACTACAGAAGGAGGACCTACTGGCGACGGTGCCGTCTTCAAGATCACGCCGTAACAGAAACTCCCCCGGGGTTCCACCCCGCGCAGCCCTTGCGTGCGGTGGAGCGGTGAAGCGCCGGCATCTTTTCCCATTCGGATGCCGGCGTTCCCCCAACCTTTTGGATTGGATGGGCCGCCATCCTACAAACAATCGTGGCTCTCGAGAGGAGAATCGCTATGGCAAATTCGAGGCAACATCACATTCGGATTTTCGGCATCTCGCTACTAGCGGCGCCTGCCGCCCAGCCAGCACAACAAGCACACCGTCGGCGGTGGTTGGGAACCGTAGCCGCGTTGGCGATCGGCTTTGTGCTTGTTGTCGTCGCAGCACCGACGGCGGAGGTGCAGACCTATACAGTCGTTCACAACTTCACCGGCGGAGGGGACGGGGCCAACCCCGAAGCCGAGGCACGCAATGTGAATCCTCGCAAGAATCTAGGCTCCAGATAGTCAACTGGGGGTAATATCCTTCCATGGTTTTGCGCTGGCGCCTGTTCGCGATGCTGATTGCCTTACTGGCCGGTAGGGTAGTGGCGCAGACCGATTCGCAGCCTGCCAGGAGCGAAACCGACTCGCGCGCGATCAGCAATCTCGAGGTGCTGAGCGACACCCGTGGCGTCGATTTCGGGCCCTATTTGTCACGAGTGGTGCAAGCTGTCCGCACGAACTGGTACCACCTCATTCCCGACGAAGCACGCGCGCCTCATCTGAAGAAGGGCAAGGTTTCCGTCGAGTTCGCCATCTTGCCAGACGGGCGGGTCGCAGATATGAAGCTCACGGGAGAGTCGGGCGACGTTTCCCTCGACCGCGCAGCTTGGGGCGGAATCACCGCGTCGGTGCCTTTCCAACCGCTGCCCAGTGAGTACCACGGACCGTATCTCTTGCTGCGTTTCCATTTCTATTATAATTCCACCCTCGCAGACAGCCACGATGCCAACGCGCTGTTGGCCAATGCCTTCAGCGCGCAGGCAATGAACGACTGCGGGAGTGCTATCCCTTTAGCCATCCGCGTTACAGAGATGTCTCCACAACATGGCTCTGCATGGAACCTGCTGGGGTTGTGCTATCTGGAACTGGACGAGCTCCAGAAAGCGGAGGATGCGTTCAAACGGCAAATCGAAGTTTCGCCACAAAGCACTTTTGCCTACAACAATCTCGGCCGGGCCTATGCTCGTCAGCGGAAATTCGATATGGCGATTGCCCAATTCCGCAAGCAGATCGAGATCAACCCGCGCGACCGTTATGCGCACATGAATCTGGCCGGGAGCCTGCATTCTGAACAGAAGTGCGATCAAGCCATACCCGAATACCAGCTCGCCGTTGAGTTGACACCGGAGAATGCAGGCCCGCATGTCGGGCTTGCGCGATGCTACTTCGACCAGGGAAAACAGGATTCCGCTTTCGCCGAAGTCGACAAGGCTGCCGCTCTGACCTCGACGGGACCAGGATGGAATGCACTTGCCTGGACGCTGGCTGAACACAAAATTCAACTGGATCGAGCTGAACAACATGCGCGGCTAGCTGTCTCGATGGACTCCTCCTCCTTGACGGCGGTATCGCTCGATCCGCTGACGCCGGGGGCCTATGCACGCACAAGAGCGCTGGCCGCAGCGTGGGACACTCTGGGATGGATCCTGTTCCTGCATGGCGATTTCGCGCCAGCCGAGAAATACATAATGGCCTCGTGGACGCTGATGCCAAACCCCACTGTCAGCGATCATCTTGCCCAGATTTCTGAAAAACTCGGAAGGAAGGATGACGCGCTGAAGTACTCGGCAATAGCTGTCGCCGAGGGAGAGGTCCCTTCGGAAGGGCAAGACTCCGATGGGAGCGCCGTTGCCAATTCGCGGGAGCGGTTGGCTCGGCCTGCGCCATCCTCTGCCGCCTCGAACCATATTTCTCAAGATGCGCAACAATGGCTGGAACGGCAGAACTCGTTCGCGCTTCCGAATCCTGCGAAGCATGCTGGAAGCGCTGAATTCGCGCTATTGCGGACTCACGGACAGAGTTCGGCGAAGGCACGCTGGGTAACCGGGGATACAGCGCTGAAGGACTTGGAGAGCGAAGTTGCCGCCGCGATGCCTGCCGGTCCGGCTGACGTGGGTGGAATCGACGTGCTGCGGTGGGGGACCCTGAGTTGTGAGAAGCCCGACGCCGAGTGCAAGTTCCGGCTGTCCTCCGCTCGCGAGGCTGTTTATGCCCATCTGCGCAGCACAGTAAAACCTGAGACAGCCGCAACCGATTCTACTGGAGTTGCAATTAGCCCGGCCCTCAGCAATCGTGTCGGCTCGACAAGCGCCAACCCCCAGCAGGTCCAGATCGGTCAAGGTGTTTCGCAAGGTCTGCTGATTTCCAAGGTGCAACCAACCTACCCGCCACTCGCCCGCCAGGCACGGGTGCAGGGAACGGTCGTGTTGCAGGCAGTGATTGGAAAAGATGGATCGGTACAGGATTTGCAGGTCTTCAGCGGCCATCCCTTACTGATTCAAGCGGCCATGGACGCCGTGAAACAGTGGCGCTATAAGCCCTATTTGCTCAACGGGGAGCCGGTCCTAGTGGAAACGACGATCAACGTGAATTTCGAGTTGAGCGGCGCCCCATCGGAACCACAGTCCGGTGAGCCGGCCACGGCCGCAGAGAATTCCTCCTCACAGAGCGGTAGTTCCAATCCGCCGCAGGCGCAGCAGGCTGGCCAGGGCCCTAGCAGTGATCAGTACCCCGGCGTTTATCGCGTAGGTGGGGATGTGGCCCCTCCGAAAGCGACCTATGCGCCCGACCCGCAGTATTCCGAGAAAGCTCGTCACGCTGGGTACGAAGGCACGGTCGTGTTGTGGCTGGTGGTCGATGCGAACGGTTTGCCGCAACAGATCAAAGTACAGCACTCGCTGGGCATGGGACTGGACGAAGAGGCAATCAAAGCCGTGAGGCAATGGCGCTTTCAACCAGCCTTGAAAGACGGCAAGCCAATTCCAGTAATGGTCAACGTCCAAGTGAACTTTCGCATCGACGGTAAGCCCGGTGTACAACATGCCGGTTCGCCGTCGCATGGCGAGCACGGAGCTCAGGTCACACCTGCTCTTGGTGATACGCCCCCCGCCTCAGCACCCGGCAGCTACCCCCAGCAGGTCCAGATCGGTCAAGGTGTTTCGCAAGGGTTGCTGATTTCCAAAGTGCAACCGTCCTACCCGCCACTCGCCCGCCAGGCACGGGTGCAAGGAACGGTCGTGTTGCAGGCGCTGATTGGCAAAGATGGGACCGTGCAAAATCTGACTGTTGTCAGTGGCCATCCGATGCTGATTCAGGCTGCCATGGACGCGGTGAAGCAGTGGCGCTATAAGCCATACGTGCTCAACGGGGAGCCGGTCCTGGTACAAACCACAATCAACGTGAATTTCGAACTGAGCAACGGCCCACCGGAGGCACAGCCCAGTGAGCAAGCCACGGCGTCCAATAGTTCCTCCTCAGAGAGCGGCACGCCTAATCCGCCTCAAACTCCGCCAGCCAACCAGAACGCGGCAAGCGATCCTTCGCAGGAAGCTTACATCATCGAACACAACGCGACCAAGGTTGTGTACAACGCAGACGGCAGTGGCTCGCGAGAGGCCACGGTCGCCATGCGCGTCCAGTCACAAGCCGGCGTGCAAGAACTGGCGGTGCTCACCTTCCGCTATACCAGCTACAACGAGACCGTCGAAGTTGACTATGTCCGGGTGCGAAAGCCTGACGGCACAGTTGTCGTAACTCCGGACAGCAACGTGCAAGATATGCCGGCCGAGGTGACGCGCAGCGCGCCCATGTACAGCGACGTTCACGAAAAGCATGTCGCGGTGAAGGCCCTTGGGGTAGGCGATGTACTCGAATATGTCGTGCGCTATCGCACGGTAAAGCCGCAGGTACCAGGGCAGTTCTGGTATGAGTACAACTTCTATAAGCGCCACATCGCCAAGGATGAAGAGCTTGAGATCAGCGTGCCCCGCGACAAGTATGTGAAGGTCGAGAGTCCGGATTACCCGCCGCAAATCAAAGACGACGGCGCACGCAGGATCTACACCTGGAAGACTTCGAACCTGATAGTGAAGAATCGCGAGGACATGCTGAACGCGCGCGAGGCGCCGGCGCCCTCAGTGCAAGTCACGACCTTCCGCGACTGGGCCGAGGTTGGGAATTGGTACGAAGAATTGCAACGCCCGCAGATGGCGGTCACGCCCCAGATCCAGGCTAAGGCTGCCGAGCTGACCAAGGGACTCGCCACCGACGAAGACAAGATTCGCGCCATCTACAACTATGTCTCCACCGGTTTCCATTACGTGTCCCTGTCGTTCGGCATCGGACGCTACCAACCGCACGCCGCTGAGGACGTCCTGGAAAACGAGTACGGCGATTGCAAGGACAAACACACCCTGCTGGCAACGCTGTTAAAGGCCGCCGGCTTCGATGCATGGCCGGCGCTGATCAACTCCAGCCGCAAGATCGATCCTGCCGTGCCTTCACCCGGACAGTTCGATCACGTGATCACCGCTGTGCCGCGCGGCACCAGCATCATCTGGCTTGACACCACACCGGAGGTTTCGCCCTTTCGATTTCTTACGGCGAACCTGCGAGACCGCAAGGCCCTGGTGATCCCGACTACGATGCCCGCCAGCTTGATGGAGACCGAGTCGCAGCCACCATTCCCGTTGTTGCAGACATTCAACGCCGATGGCGCGCTTAGCGCTGACGGCACTCTGACCGCGAAAGTTCAGCAGACCGCACGGGGCGACATCGAGGTGATGTATCGGATGGCGTTCCGCGGCATACCGCCCGCGCAGTGGAAAGAATTAGGGCAGCGCATCTCTTATGGCGAAGGCTTCAGTGGAGAGGTGAGCAACCTAACTGCATCAGCTCCCGACCAAACGGACAAGCCATTTCAGTTCTCTTACGATTACTCGAAGAAATCGTTTGGAGACTGGGACAGTCACCGTATCGTTGCGCCCTTGCCATGGTTCGGCATTGAGAGCAGCGCTTTGGACGAGAAGCCCCCAGCCGAGCCCTTAGTGCTCGCTTCCCTGGGCGAATTGGTTTACGAGTCGAAAACAGTGCTGCCGGCTGGCTTGGCTCCCGCGTATTCCGAAAAAATGGACCTGAGTGAAGACTTCGCCGATTACCACGCGAACTACGTCATCGCCAATGGGGCCCTGATCGCCGACCGCCGTCTCGTCATCAAGAAGAGCGAGGTGCCTCTGGCGGAATGGGAGAAATATAAGAAGTTTCGCAAGGCGCTTGCTGAGGAACGCGATCGTTTCATCGACTTGGATAACGGTACAACTCAATATCCACCGGGAGAAAAACCGCGCCAAGCTGAGGGTGCCGTAGCAGCAACGACGAATCCGGCAAAGGACGGCTTAAACGCAGCGTCTTCAGGCGCGGCGTCCAAGCTATCACCGCAAGACGTCATAGCCGAGGCGGCTCGCAATAATCCTCAAGCCGCAAAGTACATGCAACAAGGAGCGCAAGCCGTGGACGGTCGCGACTTCACCCAGGCCGAGGAGTCGTTTCGCAAAGTAATAGAGTTGGACCCCAAATACCCGGGTGTGCACGCCGGTCTTGGTTGGGTGTACATGTCGCAGCGGAACCTGGAAGGTACTCTGAAGGAACTGCGTCTGGAAATCGAGTACCACCCCGAACTTCCAGGTACTTATCCAATGCTGGCACAGGTACTCACGGCAACG
This sequence comes from uncultured Acidobacteriaceae bacterium, assembly GCA_963794545.1. GTDB lineage: Bacteria > Acidobacteriota > Terriglobia > Terriglobales > Acidobacteriaceae > Bog-257. Next base: position 1,047,270 of record CAWCEH010000001.1, on the reverse strand, counting down.
CAGCATAAAGATGAGGCCATCGAGGTCTATCGCAAATGGCTGAAGGTCGATCCCTCCAATCGGGATGCCGCCCTCAGGCTGTCCAGGATGTTGAGCGATAGCAAAAAAAATGCAGAGGCGATTGCCGTCCTGGAGAATGCTATCAAGCTCTCGCCCGACAGCCCAAGCCTTCAATCTGCCCTCGGCTCCGCTTACCTGGACAACAAGCAGACGGACAAGGGCATCGCGTTGCTTGAGCAAACGCTCGGCAGTGACGCCAAGCCAATGGAGTTCAATGATGCCGCTTACACACTCGCCGACCAGAACGTGCATCTGGACAAAGCCAAGGACTGGGGCGACAAGGCGCTGCAAAGCCTGGAGGCCGAGTCGCTGAAGACCCAGACGGAAGAGGGTGCTCTGACCAACACTCGTCAGTTAGGCGCGACTTGGGATACGGTGGGCTGGATCTACTTCCGCATGGGCGAATTCGAGAAGGCGGAGGCATACCTGGGTGCGGCATTCCAGCTAACGCAAAACGCTATAGTGGGCGACCATCTCGCTCAAACCTATGCCAAGAAGGGCAAGAAGCAAGAGGCAGCCCACACCTACCGGTTGGCCTATGCTGCGGCTAAAGGTTCGGACAAGAATGACATAAAGCAGCACTATCAGGAGCTAATGGGAAAGAGTGCCGATCCCAAAGAAGCTCCGGTAACGCTCAAGCGAGGAGCACGAGATTTCGGGCCCGAAGACGAGCTGAGCCGGTCGCGCACCCACAAGCTGTCCAGTGCTGCGCACAGCAGTGGCAGCGCAACCTTCTCTGTGGTGTTCTCGCCGGGCAAGATCGACGACGTGAAGTTCGTCAGCGGCGATGAAAAGCTGAAGACGATGGCCAGCGAGATCGCAAGCTCCAAAATGCGGGCGGACTTTCCCAACTCCGATGCAGTGCGCCTCACGCGCCGCGGCATCCTGGTATGCGGCAGCGTGGGTTGCGATTTCACCCTGCTGCTGCCAGATAGCGCTCGCGCCACGGAATAGAAAGCTGAGGGCGGCCTTCCCATTCATATGAGTGAAGCCGGTGTGACACTTACGGACTACGGATTGGTCTGCGAATGTGTGGTCAATCAGATAATCCAGCCGGCGAGCATGTCGGAGGACGAGTCTTTAGAGCACTTGTAGGTCCCCGCGTCCGCCCACCTTGGTTAAGGTCGCCTCCCAAATTCTCCTTGACATCCGGCAGTATGAGGGTAAAATTTCCCGCATTCAGCCAGGCACCTAACTTCATAGCTTTGCCTCTTTCCTCTGGTCCGGCTGTATAGGTTCCGAGTGCGATCCGATCTGATGTAATGACAGATGCCACCCAAGGCATCGCGATTTCGGATCGCCTGATCTTCTTTTCTGGCGGCGAAGTCGAATCTGCGAACTTCTCGCCCGCCCCCTACAAAAAGAGAAAAGGAGTGCATTATGAAATTCCGCACTTGCATGTGGAATATCGCGATGTGTCTATTCGCCGCGCTGGCGATTACGCTTCAACTATCCGCACAAGACAAGCCCGATCACCAGCCCACCATCATCACGTTCGACGTCCCGGGCGCGGGCACAAACGGCGCCACTGGCCAGGGCACCCTCGCCTTTGGCATTAACCCGGCGGGGACGATTGTGGGATTCACCCGTGACGCGAACGACGTGCGCCACGCCTTTCTGCGCGCTAAGGACGGCACCTTCACGACGTTCGACGTCCCGGGCGCGGGCACAAGCCCCTTCCTTGGTACGCGCGCCTACGCCATCAACCCTGCTGGGGCGATCGCCGGATACTACGATGACCCAAGCGGTGTGGATCACGGCTACATGCGCGCTGCCGACGGCACCATCACGACGTTCGACGCTCCGGGTGCGGGCACAGGCTCCGGCCAGGGCACCTACCCTTACGTCCGGGAAGTCATCAACCCAGCAGGGGCGATCACGGGATACTACGTTGACTCGAGCTTTGTGACTCACGGCTTCGTGCGCGCTCCTGACGGCACCATCACCGATTTCGATCCCATTGGCTCCCTATACACCGATCCCTTCGCCATCAACCCGGCCGGGACGATCACGGGATACTACTGTGACGCAACCAACTGTCATGGCTTCCTTCGCGCTCCTGACGGTATCATGACCACGTTTGACGTCCCGGGCGGCGTCGATGGCACATTCCCCGAAGACATCAACCCGTCAGGCGCGATCACCGGAAACTACGTTGACGCGAGCGGCGTGGGTCACGGCTTCCTGCGCGCTCGTGACGGTACCACCACGACGTTCGACGTCCCGGGCGTCGGCAACGGCACAGCCCCTTTGGCCATCAACCCGTCAGGCGCGATCACGGGAGTCTACGGAAACGCGAGCGGTGTGTCTCACGGGTTCGTGCGGGATAAGGACGGCACCATCACCACGTTCGATGTTCCGGGCGCGGGCATAAGCAGCGGTCAGGGCACCGAGCCCGACAGCATCAACCCGGCGGGGGCGATCACGGGACAAGCCATCGACGGGACCGGTGTGATTCACGGCTTCCTGCGGACCCCGTAGGCCCGCCCCGGAAGACACGGCAACTGCCGGGGCGGAATTGCTAATCGGTTCCCCACCTCCGCTCCGGCGCGTGAACTTACGGCAAGTTCTCATCGGCGATTCCGCTCCGGGCAAGCCTGAATCGCCCTCCACGAAGTGATAAGGAGAAGAATATGAGATTCCGCACATGGATGTGGAATATCGCGATGTGTCTATTCGCCGCGCTGGCGATAACGCTTCAACTATCCGCACAAGACAATCGGGATCACCAGCCCACCATCATCACGTTCGATGCTCCGGGCGCGGGCACAGGCGCTGGCCAGGGCACCTTCGCGGGCGCCATCATTCCGGCGGGGACGATTGCGGGATACTACACTGACTCGAACAGTGTGGGTCACGGCTACGTGCGCACTGCCGACGGCACCATCACAACGTTCGACGCTCCGGGTGCGGGCACAAGCCCCGGCCAGGGCACCTTCCTCAGCCTTATTGGTGACCTCAACCCGGAGGGGGCGATTACGGGATGGTACTATGACGGGAACAATGTGTCTCACGGCTTCCTGCGCGCTCCTGACGGTACCATGACCACGTTCGACGTCCCAGGTGCGGGCACGGGAGCCTTCACAGGCACGAGCCCAAACGCGATAAACCCGCAGGGGGCGATCACCGGAAATTACTTTGACGAGAGCGGCGGGGCTCATGGCTTCCTGCGTGCTCCTGACGGCACCGTTACCGGTTTCGATTTCACGGGCAACCTATTTATGGCACCCACGGACATCAATCCAGCGGGGGCGATTGCGGGAGAGTACCAGGACGCGAGTGGCGTGTGGCACGGCTTCCTGCGCGCTCGCGACGGCACCATCACTACGTTCGAGGCTCCGGGCGCAGGCAACAACGGAGCCACTGGCCAGGGCACCCTCGCCTTTGCCATTAACCCGGCGGGCGCGATTGTGGGATTCATCCGTGACTCCAACGATGTGCGCCACGGCTTCCTGCGCAGTCGCGACGGCTCCTTCACTATCTTCGATGCTCCGGGCGCGGGCACTGGCGCTGGCCAGGGCACCCGCGCTTACGGTCTCAACCCGGCGGGGGCGATCGCGGGATACTATGATGACGCGAGCAGTGTGTCTCACGGCTACGTGCGCGCTGCCGACGGCACCATCACCACGTTCGACGCTCCGGGCGCGGGCACAGGCAGCGGCCAGGGCACCATCCCTTACAGCATCAACCCAGCGGGGGCGATCACGGGATACGACATCGACGGGACCGGTGTGATTCACGGCTTCCTGCGGAGCAAGTAAGAGCAGGGGGCAAGCCCGACCCTTAGCGCCACCACTGGCAAGAGGCTTCCCCTCGATAAGAGGAAGGGGTCGTCAAGGACAAAAAATCTGCTGTGCAGTTGGGCCGACATCCTCGGTTTGGGTGTCGGCCTTTTTTATACCTTGCACACCAAAACTCACGGTTTGATGGCCGGAAGCTGGGAAGCCATCTGCACGTTCATCAGGTAATCCAGGCGGCGGTCGAGTTGGAAGAACAACGCTGCCTTGGTGCCGCCTGGGAGTGCCTGCTCGAACTTAGGGAGATACTGCACACGCAGATTGATGATCGCCGTGTCCGCGTCGGACAGCAACCGAAGCATGGCGTCGGCCTGGTCTTGCGTCATGGTCTGATAAATGTCCGCATAGTGTTTCATCAGGCCGAAACGCGTGTCGTTGATCTTGCTGACCTCGGCTGCGTATTCGCCGTAGACAGGCCAGAAAGCAGCGGCCTGCTCATCGGTTAGCTGCATGTTCTTGGTGATGAGCTGCTTCGCCTTGGCGCGCAGGTCCTGCCTCAGCAATTGAACGTCTTTGTCATTCACTTTGGGCAGCGGCGTGTTGTAGGTTTGGGCCAGCGCGGGCCGGGCTTGAAGAAGGAAAGCACCGGCAAGAACGAAAACGACGACCACACGATGTTTCAGCATAACTCCCTCTGGGGACAGCCGGATGTTCGGCCCGGCGATGTAAGGCGCGCCAACCATTCTAGCGGTTCCGGGATTAGTTGATCCGCTCGTTCGGGTAAGTGCGGCGCTTCATCCGCACCCATGAAGGTTTGAGCAAGGACGCGCTGTGGTGCTAGACTTTGACGCCACCGGGTTGTGACCGCAGAAAACATGCAGCGCAGGGGATGCCCGCTTGTAGTTCTCCCAGAACCGGGACGGGAGGATAGGGGGCATCGTGCGCTCCTGTTCTTACCACACCGCGACGGTAATATTGAAATCAAAAGGGAGAACGCATGAACATGAAGAAGAGCGTCGTATCCGTCCTAGCTGTCGTCAGTGTATGGCTGGTGTGCAGCGTATCGATGTTCGCCCAGGCGGCGCAGAGCGCGCCAGCGGCCAGCGCACAACCGCATGACGTTACCGACCAAGACATCGAGATGCTGCGCCAGGATATCCGCGCACAGCGCAAGCAGATTACTGCGCAGAACATGCCCCTCACCGCCGATGAGGCCACCAAGTTCTGGCCTATCTTCGACCAGTACCGGCTGGCGGCCATCAAACCCAATGACGAACGCTGGGCGGTGATCAAGGATTATGCCGCCAACTACAACACCATGACCGATGCGCAGGCGCAGGATTACATGAAGAGAGCGAACGCCGTTGACGAGCAGCTCCTCGCCCTACGGATGAGCTACGTTCCGATGTTTGAAAAAGTCATCTCGGGCAAGAAGACTGCTTTGTGGTACCAGATCGATCGCCGTATCGATCTGCTGATCAATCTGCAGTTGTCGTCGATGATTCCGATGGTAAATCCCACCAAGTAAGCTGACGTGGAGCTAGTTGTAAAGGGCAGTGCATCGCAAGGTGCGCTGCCTTTCGTTTTCCAACGGCCGATCGGAGCTCCGAAACCCATCGGTTGGATGGCCGAGGAGCTTCGATGCTGTGTCCGACGAATGGACACGGCTCACGGGAAGCTCAATCTCCGGCGATTACACCCAACTTATTGCGGCTTTGGAGCGGCGCGTTTCTTCTGTATCGCCTGCTCTATCTCCTGCTGGCGGATTTGCTGAAATTGCTGGTACTGCTGCGGCGATAGAATCTGCTGGATCTGAGGGCTCGTCTGCTCGTGGATCGCATGGAGCTGTTCCATCTTTTGCATGCCCGTCAGTGAGCTGTTGGATTTGATGGCCTCAAGTTTCGGCGCTTCCTCTTTGAGGATCGGGAAGAGCTTCATCTTCTGCTGCGGCGTGAGATTGAGCTGCTTGGCCAACATGGCCAACTTCTGCGCCTGCGCCGAATCCGGCGCTTGCGCCTGCAACGTGGGGGTTGTTACTGGCAACATGCATATGGCAAGAGCCAGAGCGGTGAGAACGATTTTGCAATGTTTCATTTGGTCTGAACCTTTCTTGTTGCAGATTGCCAAGATGAACCTAGGAGGCACTGGAATTCTCCGTGATCTCCGTGCCTCCGTGGTGAATTTCATTTCTACTGCTTGACTATCGGAATCTCCGACGCCAGTTGCAGGTCAATCACCAAGGCGATACGCCGGTCGAGCTGGAAGAAGAGCGCCGCCTTCTTGCCGGGCAAGACGGCCTCAACCTTCTGTATGTACTGCGTGCGCAGATTCACGGTGGCCTCGTCGGTGGCCGCCCATCTCTTGATCAAGCTCTTGGCCTGCGCATCGGTCATGGTGTCGTAGGTCTTGGCGTACTCCTTGATGAGCGCCAGGCGGGTATCGCCGATCTTAGTGGCTTCTGCGGCGTAGGCATCGTAAACCGGCCAGAACTTCGTGGCTTCGGCATCGGTCAATTGCAGGTTGGCCGCGATGAGCTGCTTCTTCTCCGAGCGAACATCCTCGCGCAGCAACTGGATGTCCTGATCGCTGACGGTATTGGGGGCGGTCGCCGGCGGCGTTTGCTGTGCCTGCGCAAAACTGGCGTACGGTAAAACAAGTGCACCAGCGAGTATTAGTACTGCGGCAATATTCTTCTTCAACATGTTCTCTCCTGTTTAATATAGTTACTTATTCCGAATTCTGACTCGTCTTCGACTGCCACGCCACGACCTCCATCGCCACCAGGCGCGCGATGAGCACGGCCAGGTAAAGCTGTCCCGCAAGGGCCTCTCCCATGGCAAGCGTGCGCGCGATGGGCCGCACCGGCGTAATATCTCCGTAGCCAACCGTACTGAGGGTTACGAAGCTGAAGTACGCAAAGTCGGTGACGCTGGACAACGTACCGCCAGGGCTGTTGAAAGATCCTGGATGCACCAGCTCCGCGATATGGTAAGCGTGCGCCCAGCCAACTCCGAACAGTAAGTAGACCGCAATGGCGCCCTGTATCCGCGAAGATGTCACCGGTCCCTCGCGAAACAACACTTGCGACAGGAGAACTAGCGCAATCACGACCACCGCTGCCAGCGACCACCCGAGAGCCCAAAGCTGCAAGACATATGTGGGGGTAAAGAATGCCATCCAGCGGACAGCGAGCGCGACACTGCCAACAAAGCCTGCCAGCAGCAAGAGCCTCGGCCGCCCCCAGGCGATCGCTACTCCCGAAATCAGCAGCAGGGAAAAGACGAGGTCGCTATACAGCTTTATATCGTCTTTTCCCAAGCCCAACGATGGCAGGACGAAGCCTACCAACACAATCAGCACCAGAAAAATCGACAGGTTCGCCTGCGATTGCCAGGTCTCCAGAATGAGAGCCCGTGCCCTTTTGCGAACATCCTCTCGCTTCGGTGGTTTTGCAGGTTCCGGCATTTCGTCCGTTTAAACCGTTCTTATCCCCGATGTATCGGCGACGGGTGGAGCACGCCTTCCAGGCGTGCATTGTGAGTGACGCTTTCTGGATCTGCGCTTTAGCGCCTGAGGTACACAAGTTTCATTTACCTCAGCGGCTGAAGCCAGTTTCCCCAGCGATCGCTAATTGCAGCGCTGAAAGGTTGCCCTGAGCGCAGCCGAAGGGCGCTGCTCCACCCTAACCCAAAAGGTGAAAGTGCTCTAGCTGTGCGCCAGGCGCCTCGCGGCCAGGCTCAGCATCAGGCGAGTGGTCCCCGTCATGATCATGCTGATGCCCACCAGCGTACCGATCACCCACAACGAGCTTGAGGGCCACTGACGCCACACCAGTATGCCGAGAAGCAAGGTGACGATACCGTCGAACAGGATCCAGCCCGCTCCGGCGGCACTGCGGGCCTGGAAGTAGGCCACCAGGTCAAACACTCCCTCGACCACAAAGAAAATCGCCAACGCAAAAGTGAATGCGGCGACTCCTAGTATCGGATGCAACAGAAAATAGATTCCGACGATTAGATACAGAATCGCGACCAGCAGCTTCCAGACAATGTGCCCGACGCCGTGCGACTGGAAGGCATGGATGAATTGAAATGCGCCGCTAAAGACGATGAGCCAGGCTATGACGAGGACCACGCCCCACGACGTAGCGAATGGGAGTGCGATCGCCAGGAAACCAAAGACGATTAAGACAATCGCCCAGATGATTGATTTTCCGGAACCGAGATTAGAGAGTCCTGTTGGTGCCATGTTTTGAATCCTCCTTGCAATTCGGAATTACGGATTATGACCTATCTCACAAATCCTTTTGTAGGCTCACGGCGTCACCGATTTGATCTCCTCGCCACCCTTCATCGAGATGGTCACGATGTCCTTGGCGTCGAGATTCATCTTCATCAGGTCGACCATTTTAATCTGGCTGTTGTCATACGTGCGGAAGTAGAAGCGCTTTGCCTTGAGATCGCTGGCCGCGGTCCAAATCGTATAGTCGGCCATGATGTTGCCATGCTCGTCCTTCTCGTGTTCGCGGGCTGCGCCCTTGGGAATGTCGAACTGATTCAGGATATGGAACGCCTCAAGAACGGCGTCGTCGCCGGTCTTCGATGGAAAGACGGATTGGCTGAAGGCGACGGCTCGAACGAAGCGCGACGGCGGCGTGAAGTCTCCCGGCATCCCGGCCATCCCCGAGCCCTGGCCGAACGGCTTAAGCGTGAGCGGCCCCACTTTCACCGGAGGCACGTTGGTCATCGAGAAATTAACATAGTTGCGCAGATTGGTCATTTGCCAATCGAACGTCGGTGAGTTGGTAATCACTCCCAGCGGAGCGTCATAAAGGGTAAGTTTGCCGCCGACATACTCGATCACCATGCTCTTGCCGGAGGCGTCACTCACGATGAAATGAGCTTCTGGAGCGAAGCCCCACCCTTCGTATACGACAGCAGGGACAACGATTTTGCCGATGTTGGCTTTCACCTCGTCAACGTTGGCGAAGTTCTCCAGCACCCACGAACCCAACTCCCACGGAGCGATGGTGTTGCCCGCATCTGCTGCCGTATAGGGCATGTATCCGGCAGAAGTCGGGAAATAGAAGAGCCCCGAGGCCAGACCTTTTTCATTTACCCCGTCAAACACAATCGGGAACCCCACACCGTTCGCTCCGACGCTGGCGTACTTCGCTTTCCACTTGAGACCTGGCTTACCGTCGGGCGTGGTCCCTACCCGCGCATAGCCGCGAGGAACCATGATTACGTCGGAGTGAATATCGATGGCAAACTCCATGGTTCGCGCGTGAACCACGGTGCCGTCCGCCGCGGTCAGGGTGATTCCCGTGCAAGCCTGCGCGGACGGTAGAGCGCCACTCACTAGCAAAGCGACAGCGAATGCGGAGGACATGATTTCTCGTACGATTTGGTTTCGACCCACTTATGTTTTCCCTTCCTTACCCTTCGTGACAGACGAGATGTCTAGTTTTACGGCGCAACCGTTATGGCCGGCGGCTTCCAGGTGCCGTCGATGATCGACGGTGGTGTCTCCTTGGGCCAATACAGCCGCAGCATGGGAACGAACTTAGCCTTTGGAGCGGGCAGCCAGTTGGCTTCCTTGGCCTTGCCCGGTGAGTCGGCCTGGAGATACAGGTCCACCGAACCGTCAGCGTTGGTGATGAACTTGTTGCGCTGGCTCAAAGTGTAACGGTTAAGCGGGTTAGGCACGAAGAAATAAGACGCATCGTACATGGTGAGCGACCAGAAGCCGTTGACTGGAGGCATCTGCCCCTTATCGAAGTGCAGGACGTATTTCTTAGAAGCGGCATCAAAGTCCCCGCCGCTCCCGTCCTTTTGCCCAGTAGGATAAATCGCATCCTGTGGCCGGTTGGCGCCGAGACCGATAGCGGTGACGAACGCCCGATCCACATAATCGGTCCCATAGAGACCCGTCTTGTGGAGGACCAGCCACCCGTTTACAGGCTCAACCTTCTTGGCAAATTCTATGATCTTCGCCTGAGCCAGCTTCGGCACAACCTTTATTGCCTCTTTGTCGAAAGCCCCGAGCTTGCTGGGATCAAAATCCTGTCCCGGCACCAAACCGATCCTCGCCATGTTTGCAACCATCGGGGCATCGTCAGCCGATGGCGGATTGCTCTTCATCAACTGCGCCAGGTAAGTGAAGTAGGCGACAACATCCATGTGATCGACTTGGTCGCGGATCGCAGTCTTCATGTCCACGTTGGGGTCAACCTGACCGGCAGGAGGGGTGTAGGGCTTGCCGTAGGAACTCAATGGAACGAGCGAGAGCTTGTCCTGTAGGGCGTGTACTGCAGCGTAGTCGGCGGGTGTGCCGGTGCAGTAAATCCGGCCGAGGAGCCACACCATGCCCGTGGGCGACTTGTATTCCGTCACGCCTGCAGGCAGCGTACCCGACCATCCCGGTCCGGTGATAGCGTACTTCTGAGGCTTATCGCCGGTGGTGCGCTTACCGGGAACCTGGAACACGTCCGTCCATCCGTCCAGCATCGGCAGCAGGTAGTAGCGATCGCCCATGTCGGGAACGCTGAGTATCCACGGCTCCTTCGAAACGTCGAGCCACGCATTCGTATACAGGGTATCGGCATTGGGGGCGGTGACGGCGTGGTTATCGACGGCCGGATACGTCCTGAACTTGAGAATCTGGCCCATGGGCGCGTGTGCCGCGTCGGGTGTTGCTACGTTGGTAAATTGCCGGCGGGTCATGTCCATGGTGACCAGCGGGTAGCCGTAAATGTACGCGTCGACTGCGGTGCTGACCGCCTCTTCGACACCGGGTTGAGCAGTGGCGGCTGGCTTCGTGCCCGAATCCGAGCACGCGACCAGCCCTAGCGCAAGGGTGAGGGTCAACAACAGAAATGCATGCTTGCTTTTCATCGTGTTCTCCATATCCTCTACGGGACGGTATTTTCACCGTCCGGCAATGATCGCTCCGTGCGCGACCGGTTCCGTAAGCCTATCCCGATATGGGAATTTCGTGGGTCAAACCACCTCGTCGCCGAAAGCCAGCGCAAGGGAAAAATCAAGATCAAGATGACGAGGAAGGACGTTTGCCTTCTTCGTCATCGGTAGCGCTTCGGCTCAATGTCGCCGTCCCCTACGGCTGGCGCGGCGGGCCGATCAACGGAGTCTTGACCGGCTTCGCCATTCCGTAGAAGACAACGACGCCCTGACCGGCGCCTTGAGTTTGTAATGCTTCATCAACCTTGCCGAATGCATCCACGTAGTTCTGCCAGTTGTTGGTAACCCAGACATCTCCTGCGGGACCGATGCCCAGGTCAACCTGCAACTGCAATCCGCCGCCGACATAGCCACCGGGCGGCGAAATGGCTTGACCCGTCTTTACGCCGGGCGGGCAGTGCTCGGTGCGAAAGCCGCACAACTCTACGATTCCGGCCGACCAGCTGTTGAAGTTGGGGAACCAGACGTTGTCGTTGCCATCGACGGTAGCCGTCCAAGGCGCAGCGAGGCCATTGCCAGAGACCGGAGAGAACGGCGCCTCGGTGCCATCAGGCTGCAACACCGTGATGCTGCCGCCCGACTCGTATCCAGGCGATTGCCCGGCCAAGGCAGGAACCAGCACCTTGGTAGCTCTTGCTCCGGCATCTGGGTCATTGTCGAAGTTGAATTTGAAAGCGGCCAGCATTTCGGCGAACTTCAAGCCGCCCCGCGCAGAACTGCCCAATTTGTTGGTAATCCAGACGTTCCCCAGGCTGTCCACGGCGAGACCGCTGGCGGAGTACCCGACCTTGAATGTTTCGACTTTGCTGGGATCGGATGCAGGGAAACGAACCACATGGTCCGCGATGGCATTCGTAACCCAGATGCGGTCCTGCTGATCAATGGCGAGAGCGAACGGCCCGACGAGTTTACAGGGGTTCTTCAGCGGATCGCCCGTCTTGTTCTGACAGAAAAACTGCACTTTGGACGGATCGCCCTGCGGAAGCTTCACGATCTGGCCCTTGAGGAGGTCGAGGGCCCAGATGTCTCCGCTCAACGTGGCGATGATGCCCTGCATCTGGCTGATCTGCCGGTTGAAGTTCCAGCCCTCCGGCGGCGAGAGCGGCTTGCCGTTCTTGTCGAACTTCGTGATGTTCTGGCCGGTAAAGCTGGTGGCCCACGCGTTGTCTTGTGCATCGAGGGTCAAGCCGAAACCGGGCCCAGCGATTCCTCCGCCCCTGAAGCCCAAAGGGCTGGGGGAAAGCGGTTTACCGTTGGGGGCGAACTTACTGAGACCTCCGGTCCAGGAAGCGTCCTGATTCTGCGCGCCGACCGTGAAGTTGTCGGCGACCCACACATTGCCCTCGCCGTCGATCATCAGCTTGCCGCCCCCGCTGACGCCTCCTCCCGTGAACTTGAGCGGAAACACAAAGGCGCTGGGAGCAAACGTTAGATACGGAAGGTAAGGCGTATCCCGCAAGAGCTTGCCGGGAGTTCCTGGCTTGGGCAGCGGATAAAACTCATTGAGCAGCGCGAAAATCTTGTCAGGGTTGTGCCAGGGGAAGAACGCCACCACTTCGGCTGCTAGCAAGGTATCCGGCGGCGGGCCTCCGCTTGGAGGCGTGGTCGCCGCGAACAATTGGCTGCACGCATCCGGTTTCACCCGCGTGATGCAACCGGCCATCACGCTCGCGAGTGTACCGAAGTTGGCCATGGTGGGTGTCTGCGCGCTGTTGAGGGCGTCCAGAATGGTCGGCCCCCAGCCACCAGTTTCGAGATCGACAAAGTTGGGAACGTTTCCCCCAGCAATCCTTAGCTGAAGTGGGGAAGCCTTGATAGTAGTGTCGTCGATGAACTGCGCATGCGTCACTACCGAGGCGATGGTGGTGAACTCGTTGATGACGACGTGGGCCGGAGGCATGCTGCCCACCACCGCCAACAACGCGATCGCCGGATTGTTTCCGCCCCGAGCGTTAGGCTCGCCACCGGTGGCCACCAGGTAGAGGCTAGACTCGGCAGGCGCGCCAACGCTGCGGAGTTCGAAGCGGCCTTCATTGTCCGTCTTCGTCTGCGCAAGTTGCCTGGGTGCGCCCGCACTGGCTGCCCACAATGTCACGGTTGATTGGGCGATTGGGGCACCTCCGCCGAGGACTTGACCTCTAATGTTGTCGGCAGCGAATGCCTGCCCGGCCAACGCCACGATGAAAACAGCGAGTGCGGCCGGCATCAGCTTTCGAAGCAATCTTTGAATCTCCACTCCCCTTCTCCTTTTTCGTCTGAGTGCCACAACCCGGCCCCAATTTTCACTCTGATGAGCCTCTCCCAAAACGGGATTTTCTCAAGTCAAATTCTCAAAACGGGAAACCGCCATGGATGGCCTTCTTGGCCCCGTTAGCGCATCGGAAGCCGCAGGACAGCTCGGAGTACCACCGCAGTCCCCAACGGCCTTCTAGGTGCCTTAGAATGCCAGCAAAGACCATTCTTCGGTACGGCCGAATCAGCCCTTTTAAGCCATGTCGATAAACCACTAAAACGCTGGCGATAAATAACACTTAGGTGACGAAACCGTAGGGCAGAGTCGTCCTCACGCTCCATCCGGCAAAGGGGGAAGCCAGCTCACGTCGTCGCCGGGGCTGGAAATCCCAGCCCCATAACAGAACGTCAAGGTTTCTATGTTCCGGCGATGCCCTTGTTCTGCAGCACCCGCACGACCACGCGCCGATTTTCGGCCTGACCCTCTGCGGTGGTGTCAGGAGCCACCTGCCTGCTGGTGCCCATTGCGCCGGGAGCCAGGACGTTGGTCAGAGGAATGTGGCACTGCTGATCCAGGTAGTCGGTGACGTTGGCTGCCCGCTCCTGGCTCAGCTTCTGGTTGAGGGCCGCGGACCCCACAGCGGAGGCATAGCCCTTCACCTGAATCACGTATCCGGTGACCGTCAAAGCCTTCTTGCACAACGCCTGCAACTTGGGATAGTACTGCGGGTCAACCTTGACCTGGCCGTTTCCAAAGAGCACCGTAACCTCATCCCAGATGTTGTACTCGCCCAACTCGCCAAAGCGCTTGTTGACTGCGGCAATGGCTGCCTGCTGGGCAGCGATTTCCTGCGCGTGCTTCGCCTGCTCCGCGTCTGTCGCCTGGATCTGGGCCTGTTCCTGCTGGAGCTTTGCCTGCTGCTGGGCCAGTTGCTGCTGCTGTTGCTGCTCCTGCTGCTCCACCGGAGTCACGCCAGCCTGAATGTCGGTAGCGGTTTGCAGGTTCTTGCCGTTGAACTTGACGGTGTTCGCCACCAACTGGTTCTGGGCGTTGTAGGTTCCTTGTACGTCGACTTGAAGGCCAGGCACCAGAGCGGTGAGGCCCATCTGCTTCTTGCGAGCGTGGAACAGGCCCGAAACGTCCTCGACCTGCGTATCGTCCGTGAGAACGACCACGGTGTTGCCGACGCCCGGACTCTGAACCGTCATGGTGGCGCCGTTGCGTCCGTTGATGACTCCGCTGATACTTTGCGCAGCGGCCACACCGCCCAGCAACACCAATGCCGCCAGGGACAGGCTTAAGACAAATGCGAACTTTACAAACCTTCCTCGATACATAATTCCTTCTCTCCTTGTGTGCTTGTATGTCTTGCTGAAGGGGCACGGCTTCAGCCGTGCCGAACCCCGCTCTCACTTGCGGCGGCTTTAGCCACTGAGGGACTTCGGTGTTGGTTCGAAGTGCGATTTCCCTCATGGGCCAAAGCCCAGCTCTTCACATTCGTAAGGGCGGGGCTGAAGCCGTGCCCCTTCAAAACCCAGAAACATGAGAATAATCCAAGCCTAGCTCCGCACTACCGCACGAGCGGCCACTCCGAAAACATTCTAATTGCCGGCGATCCCTTTGTTCTGCAGGATCCGGACCACGACACGACGATTGTCCGCTTGACCTTCTGACGTGGTGTCGGGCGCGACCTGCCGGCTGGTGCCCATAGCTCCAGGCGCCAGAATGTTGGTCAGCGGAATGCCGCCCTTCTGCTCCATGAAATCGGTTACGTTGTCGGCGCGCTCGGTGCTGAGTTTCTGGTTCAAGGCAGCCGAGCCTACTTTGGACGCGTATCCCTTTACCTGAATCATGTAAGCATCAACGGTCTTCGCCTTCGCGGCCAGATCCAGCAGGGGTTGTTTGTACTGCGGCTCAAGGGCCACTTTGCCGTTGGCGAACAAAACGGTTACCTCACCCAGGATGTTGTATTGATCCAGCTCGCCAAAGCGCTTGTTGGTGGCCGCGATGGCTGCCTTCTGAGCGGCGATCTCCTGCGCGTGCTTCGCCTGCTCCTCCTGCGTCGCCTGAATCTGTGCCTGCTCCTTCTGGATTTGCGCTTCCTGCTGCTGCATCTGCTGCTGCTGCGCCTGGAGTTGCGCCTCGGCGGGCGCTACGCCCGCTTGAATGTCGGACGCGGTCTTCAGATCGGAGGCTTTGAACTTGATGCTGTCCGCAGCCAATTGGTTTTGGGCATTGTAGGTCCCTTTCACCTGAACCGGCAGGCCGGGTACCAAAGCGGTCATGCCCATCTGCTTCTTGCGCATATGCAACCCGCCTTCAACTTCGTCCACCTGCGTGCTGTCCGAAAGAAGAACCACGACATTTCCGGCATCCTGGGTCTTGACCGTCATGGTGGCGCCGCTGCGTCCGTCGATGATGCCCTGGATCTCGGCACTTTGGGCGGCGGCAAAGCCGCAAGTCAGCACTACGGCTGCTATTGTCACGGCAACCACAAAAGCGATTCTTGTAATCCTGCTGTTGTTCATGAACTTCCTCTCGTTAAGTTAAGGGTATGTCCGGCGCGAGCTACCCGTCCGAGCGCCGGAGTTGAGCTGACGAACCACCACGCTGCGCCATAGGCGTTACACGGGAACGGGATCCGCGAGGATGATGGTCCGCTCAATCTGGGATACAGGGAACGACAGGATGATGGTATTACGGAATGGGTTTCTGAACACTGGTAAAACTAGTAGAGGTGGCAAAAACCTTTTGCAGAGGCTTGCCGGACTTCCTGGCCTGCCAGCCGATCGATGGCGGGAATCTGGTGAGAGCGAACTTGGAGCGGCCCGATTTGGCCGATCCATAGCTGGCCGCCGGCTTTTCATCCCTCTTCCCGAAGGTCCGGGCAGACTGACGCACGCTCGGCGGGCGGCAATTGGCATCGGGAAAATGGCTTTCCATGCCGGCCCTACGTATTTTTGATTGACGTACAGGTAGTTTTCGTAGTTATCTTCTCGCTAGCCGCCAGATTACCATCCGGCAAGTCGAACAACTGTCTCTGCCATCAGTGCAGCGACGAGGAGAGAAACATGCGCACCAAATCAGGTCTTTCCCGGGTTGTCTTCAAGGTTCTGCTCTTGGCGGGCCTGCTGCTCTTGGCGAGCATTGCGGGCTTTGCACGAGACAAGTATGAAACCATCGACGCCACCGCCTGGGGCACCAGTACCCAGATGGGTAGAAGTATCGGGGTCACGCTAATCATCTACGAGTGGTCGACACCGGAAGATAAAGCCATTCTTACCGAGGCTTTCCAGAAAGGTTCAAACAAGGGTTTAGTGAACGCTCTGGAAAGGATGAAGGCAGTGGGCCACGTCAGTATCACCGGCACACTGGGATATGATTGCAGCTATATCGCGCTGATCCCGACCCCGACGGGACGGAAGATCCGCTTCGTAACCAACCGCCAGATCAAATTTGCGGAAGCCTACTACGACACGAATTCGCAGTCGTTTGACTTGACCGCAGGCGAGATCGACCTCAACGATCAGGACAAGAGCAAGAGCGCGGGCGTCTTGTATCCCGCAGCCCAATTAGGGATCGGTGATGATGGGCAACTGACCCTCAACCTCCTGCAAAACCCCTGGAGACTGGGTAACATCATCGATTGGAAGGGGACCGGCGAAAACTAGGGACGGCCTGACGGCTATTATTGGCGGTCCGAATCGCGGCGGCGGAGCTTTCTGAAAAGAGTTCTCGCGGCCGTGGTTATTGAATTTCATTTCGCATGAGGTGCTTATGAAAATTCAGCGCGTTACCATTCATTGTGCCCTGCTGCTGTTGCCTGTCCTGCTGCTCGCCAGCTTTGTCACCGCCGACGACAAGAAAAAGGACAGCAGCAAAGATGCTTGCGCAAATCCCAACCCGGCGAGTCTGTGTAGTGCCGCCAACACATGCGGATCCGCCTCTGCTCCGTGCACTGTGAACATCAAGCGGACCGCATACTCGTCCTCTGCCACCCCGAGCATTCCCGGGGCAAAGGGGAACGATCTTTTCTGCGTCCAGGCTGGAACCACGGTGGTTTGGCAATCCACGGATAAGGGCACTGGATTCCTCGTCGATCCTGGCGCTTCCTCGCCGTTCGACCCGCCTGGCACCTTCACGGGTGGTACCGAAAAGTCGGTTTCGACGGTGGCAAAGACGCCGGGGTGCATCACATATCACCTCAGCGCTACCGCTCAAGGGGGAATCTACGGGATGAGCAAGGCCACGACCGCGCAGTTGATCGTAGTCGCCGGCCAATAAGGATCAAGAGGCTGACGCTACGACTGGAGACTACGTCCCTGCATCTGGCGTGGTGGAAGCCTCTGTTGTTCTAGCGGCGATGGTACTCTCCGCCACCGGGGTCGTGAGGTGGGGCTGCCCCCAAAACCGGATGGAAGGCCATCGCTCAGCGCCTGCCGCACTCGCGTTGGGGCAGATGGATTCTGCCCCCAGGCACTTTCCCAGCCAAAGAAAAACAAGTGCGCCGGAATCCCGTCATGGGTATATAGTGTGGGGCTGTTGCGCACCGCGGAAAGCCGATAACCTGCTGCCGCACTAACCGCGCTAACGTAGGTCCCAGTTCACCCAGCGAGCGTTGTCATGAGCAATCGCGTTCCCCGAACCGTCCTCGCACTGCTTCTGCTTATCGTCTGCCTGGCGATGAGCGCGCTGGCTGGCGACCGCGAACCTGCGCCGCACTTCAACGCCAAGACCACCGCCGGCGAAAAGTTCACCAACGATTCGCTGAAAGGCCAAGTGGTTCTGCTGCAATTCTGGACCACATGGTGTCCATACTGCCGGAGGGAGCAGCCACTAGTGGACGGCTTGGACAAGGAGTTCCGCGACCAGGGCCTGGTGGTGCTCGCGGTTGACGTGAACGAGTCGAAGAGAACAGTGAAGAAATATCTGGAGCAGAATCCGCGGAGCTGCCGCATCGTTCTGACCGAAGACACCAACCTGGCCGCGATGTACGCTGCCAGGTCCTTCCCCATCTACGTCGTCATCGACCGCGACGGGAATGTCGTGGCCACCCAGCATGGAGCCGGCGGCGAGCGCGCCCTTCGCTCAATGCTCACTCGCGCCGGCCTCTCGGCCAGCGAGTAGCGGGCGCATCTGGAATGGCTCACGCTTCCAGAACAGTTCCAGAGTTGGCGTAAACGGGTGAAGCCAGCCTTCACAGGTTGCGGAAAAACTCGATTGCACTCGCTTTGAAGGGGCGCACCTTCAGAGCCTGCCCTGAGCTTGTCGAAGGGTGCGCCGTCGCAAAACCCCTTATTTTTTGTCATTCCGAGGGGCTTCAAGACCGCCTGGATCTGCAGTTCCTGCACGCCATGGTTCCCTACCGGAAAGAACCGGGGGCCTCGTGATTCTCTCGCTGAAAACTGGAACTTCTGCCAGTTGTTAAGGTGCGGAGAGTCGACTATAGTCCCTAGAAAAGTACAATAAGTGCAATCAGAAGGCCGCAATTGTCGCGAGCGGTGGACGACCATGGAGAAAGCGATGCCAAGCAATCGCCAGACGCAAGGAGAAGCAATGAATTCGTACTACAAAACATTTTTCGCAGCGTCCGCAGGAGTCACGTTGAGCTTGCTGCTCAGCTTGTCCGCCCTTGCCCAAGGGCCGGCAGATTTGAAAGCCGCAACGCCGCCGACCAGTGCAGTGGACGCGACCGCTAGCCCAGACGCGGCCGCTCTCCCGGATGCTCCGCCTCCGCCGACACAGGATCCGACAGGATCTGGCGCTAGCGACGGTTGGCGCGGCCAGATCGCGATTTACGGGTGGTTTCCGGGAATACACGGGACCGTCGGAGCGCTCGGTCATGATGCCAGCATCCACATCCCTTTCTCCGATATTTGG
Organism: uncultured Acidobacteriaceae bacterium; assembly: GCA_963794545.1. Classification (GTDB taxonomy): domain Bacteria; phylum Acidobacteriota; class Terriglobia; order Terriglobales; family Acidobacteriaceae; genus Bog-257. The sequence goes on along the minus strand of CAWCEH010000001.1, from coordinate 1,028,380 downwards.
CATACACTCAAGGGGTTAATTCCGATCGCAGTAGAGGCCGACAAGGGCCGCTTTGTCATGCCAGTGGATTTCTTCTGGGTGAAACTGGGTGACGACAAAGGCATCCCGCTTAATGAACTCGGTCAGACCTCGGTGAACATCCATCTGACGGAATCGATCTTTACGCCGAAGGTCGGATACCGGTTGTTTGACGGCGAGCACTTAAAGATAGACGCACTCGCCGGGATTCGCTATTGGCACGCGGGCCTAAACCTCGCCGTGGAGCCATCGGGCATCAGCCAGTCGCAATCGGCCAACTGGGTCGATGGCTTGGGCGGCGCCCGGTTCATACTGCCCATGGGCGAAAAAGCGGCCATCACGGTGGCGGGCGACGCTGGCGCAGGGGGAGCTAACCTGGACTACCAGGCCGTGGGCCTGTTGAGCTACAACTTGACCCACCATTGGGGCGCAGCGGTTGGCTGGCGATATTTGTATGTGAACTATCGTCCGAGCAATCATCAGTTCGTCTTCAACCCCACTCAGACTGGCCTGGTGGCGGGAGCTTCCTACAACTTCGGCGGCAAGCCGCCGGTTCCGGTTAGCGCGAGCTGTTCAGCCCAGCCCACCGAAGTTTGGTCTGGCGACCCGGTGACCGTCACCGCCACCGGCTCCTACTTCAACCCGAAGCATACTGTGGCCTATGCCTGGACCGGCACAGGTGGCAAGCTGTCGAGCACTAACGCTCAGACCGCGACCGTCGACACCACAGGCATGACGCCGGGAAGCTACACCGCCAACGCTACTGTCACCGATCCCAAGGAAAAGAAGAACAACTCGGCGACATGCTCGGCGAGCTTCACCATCAAGCAGCCGCAGCCTCCAGTGGTAAGCTGCTCGGCCAATCCGACCACCATCGCCGTTGGCGAACCTTCCACCATCACCATGACCGCCACCGACCCGCAGGGCTGGCCGATGACCTATAGCTGGTCGAACAACGGTGGCACGCTGAGCGGCAGCGGCACCTCAGCCACGGTGACCGCGACCAATGCGGACGCGGGTAACACCATCACCGTCACGGGAACGGCGACTGACGCACGCGCCAACCTGAGCAGCAATTGCACCGCGTCAGTCAACGTACCGGCTGTGCAGAAGTGCACCATGATCGAGGATTGGGGCGAGTGTACCTTCGAGAAGAACCCCAAGAAGCCGTGGCGCGTCGACAACGACTGCAAAGACACGCTCGACAAACTCTCTCTGCGGTTGCAGCAGATGCCCAATGGCAAACTCGACATCGTTGGCTACACCAACGACGAAGAAGTCGTAAAAGAGCAGACGCTGGGTTCGCAGCGCTCGGTCAACGTCAAGAACTACCTGACCACGGAGGGTCCGAACAAGGTTGACGCCGGCCGTGTGCAGCCTCGTCAGGGTGGTACCAAGGGCCAGGCGACCCACTTCTACTTCGTCCCCGAAGGCAACATGTGCGGCGGGCAGGTAGAAGAGGGCACGACGGTTGACGAAACCGCAGTCCAGCCGCAGTCGCGTAATGCGCCTGCTGCGAAGAAGAAGGGACACAAGGCCAAGCCAGCGGCTCCTCCAGCGCAATAGTCAGGCGCCGTAGTTGAACTCATGCCGGTGAGAGGTTACGCCTCTCGCCGGCCTTTTTCTGGAACCACCCAACGAGCCCAAAAAACGGCGGGGTGCTCCATCCAAAGGATAAAGGAGTGGTGGTCACGGCGATGAACGAACCATCCTAGCGCATAGGAATACAGTCGCCGCCCGCCGCATCTACGCTCTCGATCCCCCTTTACCTTCTCCAAGAAGTCTCAGCTTCCACTCAGCTAGTTAGCGGTTGCAGGTGGCTGGCCCGCTCATTCTGTCACCTTCTTAATGAGAACGACGTCATGTATCCAGTTGCCACGCGAGATGACGAGGCGATTCTCCGGGGACACATCGAAGGCGAAGATGATTTGGTCGGAATCGAAGTTCGTGATTCTCCTGGGAGCGCCACCAGCAAGCGGCACCGACCAGATGTTCCCGCTTCCACTTTCGTTTCTGGCGTAGAAGATCGACTTGCCATCTGCCGCCCATCGGAACGCGCCCCACGCGCCCTGGCCGACGAACTGGCTGGCAGGGACTGGCATTCTAACCTTCTTTACATCTCCTCCAGCGAGGGGAATTATCGCCGCCCACTCGTAAGAATCTTCAGCAGGAGTGTATCTCCAGAACAAGACGCTTTTCCCGTCTGGAGAGACACTCGGGCTCGGGTCCCCCGAAACATTGTTGTCGGCTGGATCGAATTGATACAGCTCACGTGACTGTCCGGAATCGAGAGATTTGCGGGTGAGAGCGCAATGATCCCCCTTGTCCGAGCAATGAACAAACACCAGAGTGGAACCGTCGGCGGTACATGTGGGTTGAGCGTCATTGGGGCCATCCGTGAGCGCCGACGACGATCCAGTGGTGATGTGGGTGCGTGCAATGTGGGAGTGGCGCTTGGCATCAACCGCCCAATAGGCGACATGATCAGGGCCGCATCGTGCCAATTGCCGATAAGAGGTTGAATAAGCCCGAAGCTTGGTGGGGTTGCGACCATCTGGGTCATGCACCACCATCTCAGAGGCGTTGCCAGTCACGATCCGGTTGTCCACCCAGACCACGGCGTCTGATCCCTCGCCTCGCAAGACAGGGAGCGGATAGGGCTGGCCAGATTGATCTGTCACCGAAAGGTTTGTCTCCGCAGCAACCGAGTTGACAACTAAGTCGTCATTAGCCGTCGCGGAAAATGTCTGCTCGGAATACCGCATCGAACTTGACGTTAGGGCGCGGTGAGCTCCAGTACGTGCGTCAAATGCCCATATCTGCATGATCGGACCCCCATCACTAGGGCTCGCAGGCGCGAAAATGGTAGCACCATCAGAACTCCACGCAGGCTGACCGAAATCCCAGCCGGGGCCGCTCAGCTCTCGCATTGAGCCACTGGGCAGGTCAACCCTGACCAACACCATAGTGGCCTTATTATCCGCAACCGCAGCCAGAGTGTCCTGCGAAGGTGACCATTCGACATACCAGAAGGACTGTCCGATGGGACGCTTGGCAAGCACGCGACGGTTAGAACCGTCGGCATCGATGGCCACGATGAGAGATTCGCTCGCCGTTTGGGCGATATAGGCTATTTGCTTCCCATCGGGCGACACCGTAACGCTGCTGTAGCGGTCAGAAACGGGGCGGGCATCCGTGGCCAAAGTGGTTACTGGTCCGCCAAGAGTGCCGATTCGAAATAATCCTGAGGTATGGGGATCCTTCGAGGGATCCAGTACACGCAGGAAGTAGAGGAAGTTGCCATCCCGAGAAAAGTGGAGGCTATTGATTCGCTGAGGCGCGCCGGGCAGAAGCTGCACGTCGCGCTCGGTGGCGACCTGCAGCAGACGCAATTCATACTCTTCGGCTTCTTTCTTCACGTAGGCGACGTAGCTGCCATCAGGAGTCGCGGCCACCCGGTATGATTTGCCGTTTTCAGTCAGGGGACGCACCTGCAGGGAAGATGAGCTTGCGCCCAGACCGGGGGCGTGAGAGGCCCGTCGCATATACAATCCGACGGCAAGCACGACAAGGACCAGAACGCCGGCTGCCCATGCGGCAAGCATGCGTCTTGGGACTTTGTTTTCCGTCCCCCTCTTCACATCCCCCAAAGCTGTGCGAACCTCTGCCGCGCTTTGAAAGCGGTGCGTGCGGTCCTTCTCAAGGCATTTGTCGATTGTCGTGACCAGTCTTGCCGGCAGCGTGGAATTCAGCTCGCGCACCGGGACCGGTGAGTTGTGCAGAATGGAATCGTGCACCACGGCCGCCGTCTCGCCGCTGAAAGCGCGTTGCCCAGTCGCCATTTCATAAAGGACAAGGCCAAAGGGAAAGATGTCGGTCCGCGCGTCCAGCTTCTCGCCACGCACCTGCTCGGGAGACATGTAGCCCGCCGTACCCATCGATGCGCCAGTTCGCGTCAGGGTGTGGTCGACAGATGCTGGCTGACCGGCGCTCGCCGATGCGGCGCGGGCGCGTTCCAGACGAGTATCCGGCCCGTCAGCGTCGACGACTTCGCTCTCACCTGCTATGAACTTGGCCAAACCAAAGTCCAGTATCTTCACCTGCCCGCCGGTGGTGAGAAAGATGTTGGCCGGCTTGATATCGCGATGAATGATGTCACTTCGATGGGCGGCATCCAACCCGTCGCAGATCTGGATCGCAATCTGAAGCATTTGGTCTACCGGAATTGGCTTGGTTTGCCAGGTGGCGAGGCGGTCGCGGAGCGTCTCGCCTTCCAGTAGCTCCATCACGAGGCAGGGCTGGCCATCGTGCTCTTCCACTTCGTAAATCGTGCAGATATTGCGGTGGTTGAGCGTCGAGGCGGTGCGGGCTTCGCGTTCGAAGCGCTGTAGGGAGATCGAGTCACGCGCTAACTCTTCCGGCAGGAATTTCAGCGCGACTCGGCGGCCCAGCTTCAGGTCTTCGGCTTTGTACACCAGCCCCATACCGCCGCCGCCGATAATCTCCAGGACGCGATAGTGGGAGATTTTCTTGCCAACCAGGCTTGCGCCAACTGATGGGTTAGGCTGTGGCTTTCCTTCTGCGGCTATCTCTTCAACCTTTGCTATAAAGCGATAGCCACGCTTGGGTATGGTTTCCAGGAACTGGGGCTGGTCGGGTTCATCCTCTAAGACAGCCCGGATTTGGCGGATCGCGAAATTGAGTCCCTGCTCGTAATCGACGAACACCTCTGAGTCCCACACCTGTTTGGCGATCTCTTGGCGGGTAAGAAGCTCTCCGGCACGGCGGACCAAAAGCACCAGCACCTTCGCAGGTTGCGGTTGCAGCTTTAGTGGGGTGTGATTGCGGTGCAGTTCGCCGGTGCAGAGATCAAGTGTGTACTCGGCAAAGCGCACCGCGCCTGCGGTCTTGGGCTGCATGACCTTGTCCCGTCTGCAAAGGTCTGGGAATGTGGTGCGCGAGATTATAACCCCGAGTTCCCTAAATCGCCAGATATTAGTGGCTTAGAGCCCCTCACAAGAAACTCATACGAGCCTCACCCGCCGCAAATTGACGTTTTAGCTGAATGGGCGCAGTTTCGTTTGCAGCAAAGGAAACCCTGAAGGAAATCAAACCCAGACTTGAGAGGAGATAGAGATATGGCGTGGGAAACGAACGGGAATGCAAATACGAACCCCCCCGGCGACTTTCTAGGGACAACCGATAACGAGCCGCTTGTAATAAAAACCAACAGCACGGAACGCCTTCGCGTTGACCCGAGCGGCAACGTCGGGATTGGCACAGCTACACCGAGCGCAGCTCTGCATGTTGCGCCTGGAAAGGTTTTGAGGATAGAGGGAGGAACGAGCGCTACCGATGCAAATGATTATTTTAGCTTCGGTGGATACGGGACGTTCGGAATCGACGCACCCGGGGTGGTCAACGGCCGGTTGGTCGTAGATCCCAGCGGAAATGTCGGGATTGGCACCGCCACCCCAAGTGCAGCTCTGCATGTTGCGCCTGGAAAAGTCTTGAGGATAGAGGGAGGAACGAGCGCTACCGATGCAAATGATTACTTTAGTTTCGGTGGGAACGGGACGTTCGGAATAGACGCACCCGGGGTGGTCAACGGCCGGTTAGTCGTACAGAATTCCGGTAACGTTGGCATCGGTACCCCTGCCCCCGTTTCCCGGCTAAGCGTGGTCTTGCCGGGCACGACAGAGATCGCGGGTACTGCCGCCAGCACAACTCTGAGAACATCCTCCGCCAGTCCCGGCCCGGCAAGTGGCGACAACTCAGCACTCGCTAGTTTTGGTTGCCCTGTCGAGGGTAACAATGTGAGTCTTGGAGTTCGACTGTTTCGACTTCTCTGGCAAGGACAGCAGGAGGGCTGGCAAAGCACGGCTGTCGGGCTTTCTATGGATGTTGACAACACAATAGCGGCTGGAGGGGCCCTCGCGCTGTACTCAAATGGTGACATCGGGCCTGCGAGGGGTGGCATCTTCTTTGCAGATGGGTCCCGTCAAACGACTGCCCAAGCCACGGGACCACAAGGGCCAGCTGGGCCACAGGGAGCTCCCGGTCCACAGGGACCTCCCGGTGTGTCACCGCCCCCTCAAGTCATCCTTAGTCGAAATACCAGCGGTGGAGGTTTTATTTCACTACTTGGCCCCGGTGGTAAGCAAACCGTGCAACTGACCGGTGTGGTCGGTGCCCCGAATAACGGCATTATCTCAGTAACTGATGCTGCTGGGGCCGCTCAGGGGCTATTCAAAGCGGCGATGTCCGTAGACTCTCTCGGTTGGGGAACGATTGTGGCCACCGTAAAGAGTTTTCGCGTACCCCATCCGGTTCAACCCGATATGGACATTGTGTACACGTGCATTGAAGGGCCCGAGGCCGCAGCCTACGTTCGCGGGACGGCACATCTGGTTAACGGTGAGGGCGTTATCTCCTTGCCCGAACACTTCGTCAGTGTTGTTGGGCTCAGCGGTTTGACTGTCCAAATCACGCCGCTCTCCCCTGATTCCTTGGGCCTTGCTGTTGCCGAGAAGGGTATTCCGGAAATTCGCATTAAAGAACTACATGGCGGAACGGGGAACTACGACTTCGACTGGGAAGTTAAAGGTATACGCAATGATCAAGCTGACTACCAAGTTCTCCGCCCGCGCGCCGAAAGAGCATTTTCCCAAGCCGAAAGAGCATTTTCCCAAATCGTTGAGTAGGACTGCACGGCGCTTTATGACCGTCGATCAAGACCATGGCTCCGCCAATGCGAGTTGCTCACAACTAAGCCTAGGCAGCGAAAGGCAAATCGGAATTCAATAAAGGAGCAGCATATGGACACCTGCAAGTCGAAATGGACAATGTTATTCTGCGTTGTCGCCGTCATGGCGATTACGATTCCAACTTCAGCCCAAACAATCACCACCTACGACGTTCCCGGCGGCGTCGGCGGCACCTATCCGAATATGATTGTCGCGAGCGGAGAAGTCTCAGGCTTCTCCCTTGACGCTGCCGGCATTTCTCACGCCTTCGTGCGCGCTCCCGACGGCACCATCACCACCTTCGACGTTCCGGGATGGGGCGGCAGCGCAGGTACCCAAGCCACTAGCATGAACGATTCAGGTACCATCGCCGGCCTCTACTCTGACGCGACGGACCACATTCACGGATTCGTGCGCGATCGCCACGGGCGCTTCACAACCGTGGACTTCCCAGGCTCGATTCGCACCATCCTCACAAGTATCAATGCGGAGGGTGAAACCGCTGGAGCTTACCGTACCGCTGGCAACGTGCGTCATGAGTTCCTACGCACCGCCGATGGAAAGTTCACGAGTTACGAGATTCCCGGCGGGTCGATCCCCCCACAAGCCTGCTATGACACCTGCCTCAACGCTCGGGGCGAAGTGACTGCCCCCTATGTTGACCAAGGCGGCATTCTTCACGGCTACGTGCGCGAACCCAGTGGCCAAATCATCAAGTTTGACGCACCCGGCGCGGTCAATGGTACCTATCCGAGCAGCATCAACCCAGAGGGAGCAATCGTCGGGATCTTCTGGGACGCGGTTTCGACCGAGCACGGCTTTGTGCGCAGCCGGGACGGTTCCTTCACCACCTATGACGTTCCGGGGGCTGCGGGCACCGAGGGCTACACCAATAACGCGCCGGGTGAGATCTCGGGAGACTACTTCGACCCCAGTGGCGTGTATCACGGCTTCCTGCGCACCCGGGGCGGAGACATCATTACGTTCGATGTCCCCGGCGCCGGCACAGATCCTGGCGAGGGGACCTTTCCGCAAGGACTCAATGATCGCGGCGCGGTCCCAGGCTATTACTGTGACGCAGTTACGTGCCACGGGTTCGTGCGGCAACCATAAGCCTGTTGGGCTACCAGCTTTGCGTGCTACTGAGGCGGGGCTGGTGGCCCGATGCTGCTCGTGTATCTTTTGGATGGAGAACCGAAGCGCTGACCATTCAGGTCCTTTGGCGGTTGCGCAATGTGGGCCAGATATCGGCGGGTGGCCCACCCTACTCTCTTGCGGGTTCTATAAAAGGGGATGTCAAGAGAAAACACTTCTCCCTTAGCCGGAGAAGATGTAGTTCTTTGACATCCAGCCCCTGGGGGTTGCCGAGTGGCGTAGATCCGCGGTTTGGCTAGTCGTTTTCACGTCCACACTACAGCGTCGTTGGTGCTGAAGCTGCGCAAGCCGGGCGGTGGCCCTTGGCCAACCATGGTTCTATCGGAGACTCGCCCGCCTTGGCGGGCGGCACTATGGCTTTGTTGGGTTGTCCGAGGGAGCATACGGTGCCCCGTGAGACTTGGCGCCAGCGGCGCACGCAGCCTAACCCGGCCAGGATACTTACCCTCGAACCCGAGCCCGCAGAACCAATCGACTATGGTGGAAGTGACTCCGGTCTAGTCTTTCGGAGCTGCGCGCTCAGGCGGCTTGTGGCTTCACATATTCGGCGTCGAACGCTTCTCCCTTCTTCCAGACATGCAAAGTGATGGCGGCGATCTTGCGCGCCAGGGTGAGCCGAGCCAACTCGGGCTTCATCCCCTTTATCAGAAGGTTTTCGTAGAACGGGCGAAAAGGCCCGTTACTGCTGCTGGCGGTGGTGGCTGCACTCTTAAATAGATTTTTCAGATCGTGGTTGTGGTTGAGGTTTAATCCACGAATGAACACCGGCTTCTTCTTCCGCTCCAGTTGCCCGTTGACGAAGCCATAATCAGCGCTGCTGCGCGTTTCCAAGGCCAAGCCACAGTAGGCCCAGAACTGCCGCTTCGTACGGAAGCGGTGCGGCGTCTGCACTCGTCCGATCAGCATGGCCACGCGTATCGGACCCAGCCACGGAATGGTGCGCAGCAACTTGGTCTCGTGATGCTTACGACACTCCAGAATCAGATCGCGGCGGGCCTCGCGGCGCAGCTCTTGCAGCAGGTCCAGTTGCTGGTAGAGTCGTCGGGCGCGGCGCTGCAACCCGCTCTCGCTCAACTTCGCTAACCACTCTTCCCGATGCCGCGTTCCATACGGCTTCTGGCCGGCACAGGCAATGGCCTGGCTGCGGTACAGCGCTTTTAATCGGCCCATGACCCGGGTGGTGTCTTCGGTGAGCGCGGCATAACTGCGCCCCAAATGCTTCACCGCCGCCGTGCTGTCCTGCCCGTGATAGACCGGCGACAACAGCCCCGCACGCAGCAGCTCGGCCAGCTTGCGGGCATCGATGCTGTCGCTCTTGTTGCCCGCCTTCAACAGGGCATTTTTACGCGGATTGCAAACCACCAACTTGGCCACCCGCCGCACCAGCAGATCGTACAGCCAGGCGGAATGCGTTCCTTCTTCCAAGGTCACATGCAACGTCCCACGTAGCCCGTGAAGAAAATCGAGAATCGTGGCGGCATGGGTGGCGATCACCGACTGCATCACCAGTTTGCCGTCAGCGTTGAGTACGGCTACCGAGATGGTGCTCTGGTGGACATCGAGCCCAATATACTTGATGCTATCCATCGGGTGTTCCTTTCCTCAGGCTTGGTTTACTGCTTCACACAGCAACCATAGCCTAATGCGAAAGGGGCGCCCTTTTATAATGCGTGCCCCATCCAAGCTGGGTTTGCTTGGAGCCTGCCCTGAGCCAGCGACGATCCTTCGGACCGTCAGTGACGACAGAAACTAAACGAGTTACGTGTTTCTTCTGGAGAGCGAAGTCGAAGGGTGGGGATTTCCTCCCACGTCACAGACCTCGTAGCGACATGCGACCCCTCCGCCCTACAAACCGAAGGCGTACAAATATGTATCATTGCCGCTGATGTACACCACGCCATTGGCTACCACCAGCGAGGCATTCACACCGTCTCCCACCCGCTGCTGCCAGAGGAGTGCTCCCGTGCCTGCGTTCAAGGCGTAAACGTTGAAGTCATTGGAGCCGAAGTACACCACGCTGTTGGCTACCGCCGGCGGAGAATACACAGCGTCCCCGGTCGTGTAATGCCACAGCGGCGCTCCCGTGCTCGCGTTCAAGGCATACAGGTTATGGTCATTGGACCCGACATACACAACCCCGTTGGCTACCGCTGGCGAAGAAAGGATAGCGTCCCCCGTCGTGTAATGCCACAGCACTGCCCCCGTGCTCGCGTTGAAGGAGTACAGATTATGGTCGCCGGACCCGACGTACACTGCCCCATTGATCACTGCCGGCGAAGAAGAGACAGTGCTCCCCGTCGTGTACTTCCACAGGAGTGCTCCCGTACCCGCGTTCAGGGCGTACACGTTATTGTCATCGGACCCGATGTACACCACGCCGTTGGCCACCGCCGGCGAAGAAAAGACAGCGTTCCCGGTGGTGTACTTCCACAGGAGTGTTCCGGTACCGGCGTCCAAAGCGTACACGCTATTATCGTCGGACCCGACGTACACTACGCCGTTAGCGACCGCCGGCGAAGAAAGGACAGAGCTCCCAGTCGTGTATTTCCACAGGAGTCTTCCCTCACTGGCGGTCAAAGCGTACACGCTATTGTCCCAGGAGCCGAAGTACACTACGCCGTTGGCGACCGCCGGCGAAGAAGTGACAACCTCACCCGTCCTGTATTGCCACACGTGTGCCCCCGTGCTGGCGTTCAAGGCGTACACCCTGCTGTCATAGCACCCGACATAAAGCACTCCATTGGCGATCGCCGGCGAAGATTCAAAGAAGTATCCCGTTGTATATCGCCAATGCAGGCTGAGATTTGCAACCGTGGTGGGACTCAGAACCAACTCATAAGGATTGAACCCTGTTCGGCAGGGCGCAAAGCCAAACTCTGCCCAATTCACAACCGCTTTGATGGGCGACGGGCTGCACGGCAAGCTGGGTGGTGGAACGGCCTGGGCCGTGGCCATTGATCCAATTATCATGAGCAAGCCCAACCAGCAGCAAAATCGAATGTTCATACTCGCTCCTTCCCCAGCTGACGTCCCCAGCCCCGAAGCAGATTGCGGTTGCGAATTGTGTACTCTTTCAGCGCGCAAAGCAAGTTACAACTTGATCTACGACCTTCTCGTCATTCGTTTTGCTTGACTTCCGATTGCGAAACGCAGACCCTCAAAGTGTTCCATAAAAATCTATTTCGCAGCGGTAAACGTTCGTTCACTTAAACGATTGACGACGCCACAAGATCTTCAGCGAACTGCGTACTCAGTCGAACTTTGGAGAAGAACCATGTACCTGCGCACTCGAGCCTGCATTCTAAGCATTGTCCTCATACTTTGCGCCATCCCCAGCCTCACGCAAGAAAAACCGGCCAATCCGTCGCCCGGCCCTGCCCCACAACTGCCATCCACTACCAAGCGTCAAACCGTCGGCTTGGTCCTCCAGGGTGGCGGAGCGCTGGGCCTGGCCCACGTCGGCGTCATTACCTGGATGGAGGAACACCACATCCCGATCGACTATATTGCCGGCACCAGCATGGGTGGCCTGGTCGGCGGCGTTTACGCCACCGGACACAATGCCGTTGAGATGCGCCAGATCGTAAACGGGATCCCCTGGGACCAGGTAATGGCGGGGCAGACCCCCTTTGACGACCTCGCATTCCGCCGCAAAGAGGACGCCCGCGAATATCCCAACAGCCTTGAGTTTGGATTACGCAAGGGATTGCAATTTCCCGAGGGCTTCAACTCTGGCCAACAGGTCTCACTGGTCCTCGATAAGATCGCGCTTCCCTACTCGGAGATCAAGAGTTTCAACGATCTCCCCACTCCGTTCGCGTGCGTAGCCACTGACCTGGTCACCGAAAAGCCCAGGGTTTTCCGCAGCGGATCATTGTCCCTGGCTCTGCGATCCACCATGTCTCTGCCGGGAATCTTCACTCCTGTGCGGACGAAAGATGCCATCTACGCCGACGGCGGATTGCTCAATAACATTCCTGTCAACGTAGCCAAAGAGATGGGGGCAGATCTGACGGTGGCGATTCACCTGTCGGAGGCGCCGATGCTTCCGAATGCGAATCTCTCCTCCTTCGCGGTCCTCGGCCAGTCACTGTCGGTCATGATCTCCGCCAATGAACTCCAGAACATGGAAAGCGCGGACATACTCGTCTCGGTACCGGTGCAGAAATGGGGCGCGTTAAGTTTCGACGCCGCGGACGCGATCATCAAGGCCGGATACGACGCGGCTGCCGCGAAGTCCAAGGTACTTTTGACCCTCGCGGTGGATGACGCCACCTGGAAGCAATACCTGGCCGATCGAGCGTCCCGACGCCGCACCAATCCGATTCCGACCTTTGTCGCGGTCGATGGAGTGAATGCGGACCTTTCGCGGCGGGTGCAGGAGCAAATGGCCGACGTGGTGGGCAAGCCTCTCGATTTCGATCAACTGGACCAGGACATCATGCACCTGAAGGGGTTTGGGCGATTTTCAGTACTCAGCTATTCATTCGAGGAGCGAAACGGCCAGCAGGGCCTGCTGATAAAGACGGAGGAAAACTCCTATGGGCCACCCATCGTCCGGCCGCTCATCCTGATCGACGGATCCAGTTTGAAAAACGTTACTCTCGACATGGGAGCACGAGTGACGTTTCTCGATTTTGGCGGCTTCCGCTCGGAATGGCGTACGGACTTCACTCTGTTCTCCGACTATGGACTGAATTCGGAGTACTACCATCCCTTCACTCCGCTGACTCACTGGTTCGTTGCGCCCCGGGTGCTGGCCGATAACAATCCGCTCTACCTATACGACAACAACCAACTCGTCACCATCTATCGGCGTACCACGGTGGGTGGCGGCGTCGATTTTGGATACCAGTTCGGAACGACAGGCGAACTGCGCGTCGGCTACGAAGGTGGCTGGCAACGCTTCACGCGGCAAATCGGAAATCCAACCGAGCTGGTGAATTTCTCCGGCGGCTACGGTGCCAGCAAAGTTCAGTACAAGCTGGACCGCCTCGATGATCCTGTCATTCCTTTTGCGGGACAAAGCTTCCAGGGCGATTTTTATTGGTACAACGCCAGTCCGGAAGCCCCCAAACCGTATCCGGTGCTCGAAGGCGCCGGGCAGCTTCACTTCCGGCTGAACGAACCGTCCTCGGTTTTTCTGGACGGATCTGCCGGGACGACGTTCAACCACGAAACCGGCCTGCCGCAGTTCTCCCTGGGGGGCTCTCGGGCGTTAGTGTCGTACGGCACCAACGAACTGCTGATGGATAAGTACTTCCTATTCCAGGTGGGATACATACGACAACTGGCGAAGCTGCCGCCTCTGCTGGGCAGTGGAATTTACGCTCTGGGCGTTTACGAGGCCTCCCAGGTTTACGGCCCGCCCCACACGATGGTGAACAAGGCATCGGGCTTCCCCACCGACGCAGCGGCGGGCATAGTCGTGAACACCATTTTCGGCCCGGTTGAAGCGGCGTACGCCTACGGCGATACCGGCCATCACAAGTTCTTCTTCCGGGTTGGGCGGCTGTTCTAGAGTGCGGCAGGGTTTGGGTAGTGCGGGCCTTCAGGCCCGCGTTCAGGTTCGTTATTTCTTGTCATCACGAGCGGGCTTCAGCCCGCGGGATCTGCTTTTCCGACTTTCTCAGGACGAGTCGCTCATCCTAGCGCGTCCCCCTATACACACGGGGTGCTCCGTTCTAGCCTGCTTCTGGCTAGGGTGGGGCATTCCTGTCCGTACTCCTGTCATCGTCCCGAAACTGTCATCCTGAGTGAAGCGCCCGCAAAGGCTTTCCGACCCGCTGCCTTTGCGGGTCGGGCGGGCGCGCAGCCGAAGGATCTGCGGTTCCACGGCGACCGCACCTGCGATGCGCATTCTCCGCCACAGGTTTGATCGCCCGCCGGAGACGCCGCTATAGTAATTAGGACCGTGCCCGACACCTCTCAATACGATGACGCCCTCCGCGACATTCATCTCGCACAAGCCTCGACGGCCTTGCCCGGGCCCGATTACTACACCGTTCTAGGCTGGATCCACCAGATTCTCCGGCCGGCCACCTACGTGGAGATCGGAATCCGTCACGGCGATTCCCTGCGGGCAGCGTTGCCGGAAACAAAATGCGTTGGCATCGATCCGGAACCGACCGTCAACGCTCCGCTTCCGCCCGATACTCGCGTGTTTGCGATGACCAGCGACAGTTTCTTCGAAAACTACAACCTCGCTGATGTCCTAGGCGCAAGGAGTTTCTCGCTGGCCTTTATCGACGGTTTGCATCTGTTCGAACAGGCTCTGCTGGACTTCATCCACCTGGAACGATTCGCCTCTCGTCAGTCCATCATCATGATCCACGATTCCCTGCCCCTGGACCGCGCTACGTCCGACCGGGTCCGCACTACCCATTTTTATAGCGGCGATGTGTGGAAGATGGCCATGTGCCTTAAGTCTCGCCGAAAAGATTTGAGACTGACAACCATACGCACCGGCCCGACGGGCTTATGTTTGATCAGCCGCCTCGATCCGCAGTCCGATGTCCTGGTTCGGAGTTTCGATGAACTGGTGGCAGAATACGTGGCGCTCGATTTCAGGGATTACGAGGAGCGCTACCATCAAATGCCGGATACCGTTGAGAACACCTACGCCGAAGTTCAATCCTGCATCGCCGGCCTGCTTCACGATTCGTAGAATGCTGCGCTTTGAAGGGGCACGGCTTCAGCCGTGCCGTTTAGATGTGCAGGGAAAGCTGGGCTTCAGCCCCTGAGGGAACTCGCCTTCCTCTCAAGATAGAAGTCCCTCAGTGGCTAAAGCCATCATAATGACAGCAGCTTTACGGCACGGCTGAAGGCCGTGCCCCTTCAAGGCTGTCATCTGCCGGCTTACCCCTTGCGCCAAAACGCTCCGGTCCAGTCCACTTCGTGTATCGGATCGCTGATTCCTCGCGCCCCCCGGAATTCCGTAACTGCCCGCTTGCACTGCGGCAGCACGCCGTAATCGTCCACAATGACAAACCCGCCCTCGGCAACCTTGTCATACAGCGCATTCAAGGCATCCATCGTGGACTCGTACATGTCGCCATCCAAGCGCAACAGCGAAAGCGTCCGAATCGGCGCCGACGGTAACGTATCTTTGAACCAGCCGCGCAAGAACCGAACCTGATCGTCCAGCAGCCCGTACCGCTCGAACAAGTCACGGACCGTTTCCAGATCGATGGCCAACATCGGGTAGCGGGCCGCGGTCAGATCAAGTCCCTCGTCTTCTTTCAGAGTGGGCGCCGGCAGACCCTCAAAAGAGTCCGCCACCCAAACCGTGCGATCCTGAACCTGATGGGCCGCCAGATAGCCTCTCATGAAAAGGACTGCGCCGCCCCGCCACACGCCGCATTCGATGCAGTCGCCCGGAATGCGGTCTGCCAGGACTTTCTCAAGACAGGATTCAATGTTTTCCAACCGACGGCGTCCGATCATCGAATGCTGAAATCCCAGGTTCTGAATCGTTCTGCCGTAGTTGATGCCAACCTCGCGAAGTTTCACGTATTCGTCATACATCGCTGACCGCTGCCGGCGAATATCGAGGAAAACTTCCTGACGGAATTTTTCCGGCCCATCCAAACAGGATCGCAGATAGATCAATCGGAGTTCATTCTCGACATACAGCTCTTCGAGAATACTTTTCTTGAGAAGGTCCAGGTAAAGCCAGGTGGGAGATTTCATAGAATTAAGTCACGGCAGACCGCTGAAGGCTCGCCCCAAGCTCAGGCCAGCGTTCCCGCGCCCCCATCTTAGCATTGGCGATCATGTCACCGGTGACCGGTTTGCATTGTCGCGACTGAGATCGCTCCACCAAATGCAAGAGGGCACAGCCCATGGACCGTGCCCTTTTGCTCGCTTGGTCAACTGCCCGTCGAAAATCATGCCCGGGGTACGCGCAACCGCGCGCTCGCTCTCCCGGCGCCGTACTGCTCCTGAGAAACCCAACCCTGCGAACAGTTCGCGATTCGCCCATTCAAACGCGCAACTGCAAGCCTTCGCAATCCGCGCTCTCATCCCTCGCCACAGACCAAGCCAGGAGTTAGGGAACTCCGATTAAGTCTGGTCTCGGGAAGGGGACGGCCTTCAGGCCGTCCGTAATACCGCCAAATCACCGCGGCTTTAGCCGCTGGGGACTTCCCCGTAACTCAATGAGACTTTCCCAAAACTTTTCGCCCTACGCGTAATGCGCGGCGTTCTTCTCGATGAATTCCTGCTTGTCGGCCGGGACCTCATCGACGATGAAAATCGAATTCGTCGGGCACACCGGGACGCAGGCGCCACAATCGATGCAGCCTTCCGGGTCCACATAAAGCTGGGTCGCGGCTTCGAACTTCTCTTCGTCCTTCTTGGGATGGATGCAGTCCGTCGGACAGGCTTCGACGCAGAGTTCATCTTTCGTGCAAGTGTCGGTAATGATGTATGCCATGATTGCGATCTCCCGTTTGGTATTGCTGCCACCCTCATCGCGACAGCCCGGCGGTCTTTCCGCCAACCCCAATGTACAAATTCTTCGACCATCAAGGCGGTGACACCAGTCACTCCCCTGTTGTGAGCTAGCGCACATCCTCTGCGAAGACGTGTCGAACCAGCACCGCGAGAGACGCTGCATCCTTCTTCTGGAGCGCTTCAAAGTGGCTTCGCTGGCATTTCCTTCCCTGCCATCGCGCTCACCTTATTTTGACCACGAATCTTCACGGATAACCCCGGATTGTTCCTTAAGGAAACTCTCATTAAGTCTGGTTCTTTGAAGGGGACGGCCTTCAGGCCGTCCGCAAATGCCTGATATTGGGCCGGGCTTTTAGCCCTGAGGGAATTCTGACTGGCTTAATCAGAGGTTCCTCGGAGAGAAAAAATCAATCCCCATCCGTGTTCATCCGTGAAAATCCGCGGTTGATTTGTTTTTCTCTGCACCCCGTAACGTCGGCCTTGAGGGTTAAGCATTGGCAATAGGCTTGCGCTTTACCTTAAGTATCGCTTCAGCAAAGCCCAAATCGTGGAAATCCCGACTCGCCCCGCGAGGCGCGAAGGGTAATTTTTGCATCCAATCGGTGGATCGTCGGACGGCCTGCGTCCTCCGCTATAATCGGCTTCGCTAATTTTGCTAGGAGCTAACGAATGCACGCAGTCAAAAAGCCCAGAGTTCTGGTCGTTGACGACGAGCAAGTCATCGCCGACACTCTGGCCAAGATCCTCGATCTCAATGGCTACGAGACTTCGGCGGTCTACACGGGAACGGCGGCGGTGGAGAGCGCAAGGTCTCTCCAGCCAGACCTCATCATCAGCGATGTCATCATGCCTGACATGGACGGCATCGAAGCGGCCATCAAGATCCGCGGCTTTCTCCCGAACTGTAAGATCCTCCTCTTTTCAGGACAAGCCGCCACTGCCGATCTATTGGAGAATGCGCGCGCCCGGGGACACGAGTTCGAAATCCTCGGCAAGCCCGTCCATCCCTCTGACCTGCTGGCAAAGTTGAAGAGATAAACAGAATCTGTGGGCACAACTTGGTCCGCACCCAACCCACCTGGCAGGGCATCCAACTAGAAGACACCGTCTTCTCAAGGACCTGATGAAAACTTCGGAAGTTCTACAGGCGTGGGGCGCTATCCTCGCCGGGCGCCGCCCCTCATTATCTATCGAAATCACCCGCGAATGTCCACTGCGCTGCCCCGGCTGTTATGCCTACGAAGACGCACACCTGGGCACGGCGGGAGTAACGTTGCGCCAGCTCTCCGACAGCAAGGGCAATGACCTGGTGCAGGGCGTTCTTCGCGTGGTCGAAGAACACCGCCCGCTGCACCTGTCCCTGGTGGGCGGAGACCCGCTGGTGCGTTATCGCGAATTACTGGAGCTGCTGCCCGAGTTAGACCGTCGCGGCATTCACGTGCAACTAGTGACCAGCGCGTTCCGCGAGATTCCCGCCGAATGGAATGCGCTGTCGCGTTTGGGCATTGTGGTCTCCGTGGATGGACTGCAGCCGGAGCACGACGTCCGCCGCAAGCCCGCAACCTACGAACGCATCCTGAAGTGCATCGCTCATAGCCACGTCAGCATTCATTGCACCATCACCAGCCAGATGATGCAGCGCGAAGGTTACCTGGAAGAGTTCGTCAAGTTCTGGAGCCTGCGCAAGCAGACCAAACGTATCTGGTTCAGTATCTTCACGCCACAAAAAGGCGCTGTCGATCCGGAGATCCTGACCGTGCAAGAGCGGACACGCGCCATCGCCGAACTCTTGCGATTACGCGAAGTGTACCCGCTCCTCGACATGCACGCCTCCGCGATCAAGGAATTCGCGCACCCGCCTGCTTCGCCCCGCGACTGCATCTTCGCCAGCACCACGACCACCATTTCGGCCGATCTGAAAACCCGCGTCACTCCCTGCCAATTCGGTGGCGACCCTGACTGTTCGCAATGCGGCTGCGTAGCGAGCATGGGCCTGGCCGCAGTCGGCCATCACAAGCTCTTCCCCGGCATAACCACGGGGCAGGTCTTCACCGTGTCTCAGTTGATCGGACGAGGCGTAAATGCTCTGCGTTCCTTCGGCCGATCGGATGAAGCCGTCATCGAGCCCAAGGTTGAAGTTGAAGAAGAGGCCCCCCGCGCCGCCTAGAGGAGACTCTAAACACTGTGACGCTCGGAGAGTGTGGGCCGTCATCAGGTTTCGACTACTTGGCGCGCTCACAGAGATAGGGCGCCATTCAACTCGGGCAACTGGCTTCTTGCGCGCTAAATGCTAGAGCGGTTCCGCAAATTGATATGTCCGGTTTGCTCGGGTAGTGCGGCGCTTCAGCGCCGCGTTCGCCGCGCCCAAAGGCCTCGCTTAAGCCGCTGAGGTCGACGACCTCAGCGGCTTAAGCAGTTTTTCTTCTTGCCTTATACGCGGGCCTGAAGAGGGTGTGTGAGAACTCGTTTTGAGTCGGCACGGTGGAACGATTGCGCAAAATTCAGCCCCGAATGGGGCGAAAGAGCTTAGCCCAGCGCTTCAGCGCTGGGTAGAGTGGGAAATAATACCGAGTCCCGTAGGGACGGCACAGTTCTCACACACGCTCTGAAGGCCCGCACTACCCGGGCGTGCGAATACACTAACCTCGGAACCGCTCTGAGTGCCAATTGCTAACCGCCAACCCCCGTTACTGCTGGCTTGCGGATGAAGTCCCCTCGCCGCCACGTGCCGAGTCCGAAGCCGATTCCACAACGCCGCTTTGTTCCAGCAGCAGACCGTTGTAGGAAGAAAGGGCCAGCAGGCGGCCCTGGTAATTCATGGCGCTGCGAATCGAGACTCCGGCATCA
The DNA here is from genome assembly GCA_963794545.1 of uncultured Acidobacteriaceae bacterium. Classification (GTDB taxonomy): domain Bacteria; phylum Acidobacteriota; class Terriglobia; order Terriglobales; family Acidobacteriaceae; genus Bog-257. The sequence continues at coordinate 1,009,157 of CAWCEH010000001.1, read as the reverse complement.
GGGGTGCGCTGCCAGCTTCGTCCTCCGTCTTTGCTCTCGAACACACCATGGGCGTGAAGCGCAGTCGCCAACAGTCGCTGCCCGACTGCGTCATAGCTCACGGTCAGCACGTTGCGCGCCGGAAGACCGGCCAGCAGGTGCTGCCACGTCTTTCCTCCGTCGGTCGAGTGCAGCGCGCCCTCGCGCGTTCCTAGCCAAAGCGAACCGTCGGGAACAGCCGTCAGGTTATACAGTCCAGTGACGTACTGCGGATAGCCGATCTCCGTCCAAGTCCCTCCCTCATCGTTGGAGAGGAAGGCATGCTTCGGGCTGACCAGCGTAAGGATCCCGCCGGCAAAACGATTCACAACGATGAAATCGCTCTCCCCTTCCACCGGCTCTCGGTACCACTTGCTCCCCTGATCGACGCTTACGAAAAGTCCTTGGTCGGTGGCGGCATACCACACTTTGTCGGTCATCTCGAGGGAGCGCACCCTCGGCGCTTTGGCGGGGTCGATCGCACCCTCAAGCGGAGCCGCGGGTACCACATGAGTCGCTGGCTTGCGCATCGAGCTGGCGCTCGCACCGGAGTGGGGGGCGTTCGCGCGGCTGGGCGCTGGCGTCGCGACTTTCTCGCTTTCCGGTGGCCGCTCGCCCGGAATCATCGTCGCTGGCAGCCATGATCCATTGAGAGAAGCGAGATAAAAGATCCCGTGATTGGTGCCGGCGAAGATCACGCCGCTGCCGGCCTGTTGCAGGCTGAGAATGTCGCGTTCCTCCATTCCGCGGTTCGACCGCCGCCAGCTCTGCCCGCCGTCCTCGGAGAGGAAGAACCCACCAAGGTCTTTGTCGTTGACCACCCCCACGTATAGGCGGCTGGGGTCCTGGTGGTCGACCACGACGCCACCGATCACGCGATGGGAAAACCCGCGGTTCGAGCTGACGTAATGGTCAAACCCGTCGTCGCTGGCGAGCACACCGCCGCGATCGGTCGCCAGCAGTACGCGCTCGGGATGGCGCGGATCGACGAGTATGTCGTTGACGATAATATCCGGCGCTGAGTAAAGCTCCCACGTGGCGCCCCCGTCAAACGTCTTCCAAAGACCGCCCGTGGTGCCGGCATATACGATCGCAGGCCGCTTCGGGTCCTGCTTCAAGACCCGGGTACGGATCGCCGAGTGAGGGATGCCCCTGATACGGGAAAAAAGATTTCCCGCATTCACGCTCTTGTAAATTCCCGAACAGGCGCTGACAAGAACCGTCGTGGGCCTATTCGGATCGATGACGATGCTGAAAACGTCGGAATCCAGCAGCATTCCCTGCTGGATGCTGTGCCAGCTCTTGCCGCCATCCTCGGTCTTCCACGGCAGGTGAAAGGTGCCCGCATAGATAATATCGGGGTCTGCCGGATCGATGGCCACCGACTCAACGTTCTTGATCTCGGCGTGGTTCTCGGGAGAAATGCGCTCCCAGGTGGCGCCACCGTCGCGCGAACGCAAAACGCCGTCGAGTGCGCCAATCACCAGGATGTTGTGATCGCTGGGCGCCATGGCCAGCGCACGCACGGACTTGCCGTGGACCATCGTCAGCGCGCGCCAGGTATGACCGCCATCATCCGAACGGAAGACGTCGCCTTCCTCCTGGTTGTAGAGGCTCCATCCCGCAACGTAGATCGTCGCCGCGTGGGTCGGATCAAAGATGATGTGGTCCAGAACATAGTCATCGCCGGCGCCGAGGTGGGCGAATGCGGTCCAGGAATTTCCCCCGTCCTGGGACGCGAATAATTGACCCGCGCTGGTGCCCAGCAGAATGTGATTGGGATCGCTTGGATCGTAGGCTAAGCTGCGCACGTCGCCGCCTTCGGGCCCAATCAGGCGCCAGTCCGACGCACGGGACCCTACGGTAAACATCACCGCTACGCAGAGAAGCAGCTTCACCACAGACAAAACAGTCTTATGCATGACAAGGGCAGATACAGAGAAAGCCAGTTCTCAAATCATAACTCGGAGTTAGCGGTCCGGATAGCTGGCACAAGTGCCGGTACCCGAGAGGTAAAGTCCGCAGGCAAGAATTTGCACGCAATCGTGGCCGTCGCAGCAACTTTCACGTTGGTTTTCCCGAGGAAAGGCAACAGCGCAACCGCGGATTGACGCGGATTTCGCGGATGTTCTTCTGACTCTTGACTCTTTGTTCGGCCTGCTAATATCCGTGAACATCCGTGTCAATCCGCGGTTGCGCTTTTTTGCTTTTTGTTCGCCCCGCGAATGCACGATTCCAACAGGGATTGTCCTAGCTTCATTTCTTCCGTCGCAAAAAAACCGGTGAGAGCATTACGCCCTCACCGATATGGAGTTCCAGCCAAATTATTCGCTTACTGGGCGGGCGCCGCCGCTGCCTTCTTGTGATGGTGCATTGGAGCCTCGGTCTTCGGTTTCGGATAGGCGTTCTCGCTCGGCTGCACCACCGACTCGTCAACTGGCGTGGTGCCTTGCAGCAACGGAGAGGAGGCGGTGTCCGCGCCCTGCGGTACCCAGATGACATCCGCGAGGTGGTCCTTGCCCGTGCCCTTGCGTACCTCGATACGGCTCGGGTCGATACCCTGTTGCTGTACCAGGTAAGCCTTGGCGTTTACGGCACGCTGAGCAGCCAGATCCATCGCGTGCTTGTTCTTGCCGGTTCCGATCATAGGCTGCGGCTCGCCATCGGCGTACCCGACGATGACCAGCTTCGCATTGGGATCGCCCTTCAATGCGGAGGCGTCGTCGTCCAGTATGGCCTTGGCTTCGTTGTCCACGCGCCATGGAATGTACTTCTGATGCGGACGCTGTATGAACTGAATCGGCGTACGCGCACTCACCTGCGGGGCCGGAGGCGGAGCCTCGACCGTGACCATGGTGGTGCACGTTCCGGTCAGCCCGCGCGAATCCGTCGCGGTGACGGTGACATTGATCGGCCCAGATGGTGTGCCAGCAGTGTCAAGCGCCGCGCTCGTGCCGGTTCCGCTAATCGTTCCGGCCGAAGCCTGGTAGGAATAGCTGGAGATGGTTACACCGGGATCCGGACTGGTCGCGTTCGCCGTGATGGTGGAGGGAGTACCCGCCTGTACCATGGTCGGGTTGGCCGAGCAGATCACTTGCGGCGGGTTGTGCGGGACGTTGACGTTGAAGTTGGCTCCGCAGTTGGCTACGTTGTGGGTCTTCGGCCCCTTCGGGTCGGTGAGGGTAGCGTTCGCAGTGTAGGTGCCAGCCGCCATGCCTGTCGTGTCAACCGTGGCACTCGGCGTATTGGTGCTCGACAGCTTGCCGCCGCTGGTGGCCCAAAGGTATGTCACGGTGTGTTTCGGATTGAAGTTCGTTCCCGTGGCAGCCACCGTTACTGGTTCGCCTGCCATCACTGTCGCCGGGGTAGCCGTGCAAGCTGCAGACAGCGTCGGGGCGTAGTAATTGCCGAAGCCCACAACTAGGCCTGCCGCCAGCCGAATGCTGTTCCACCCGGGACTGCCCTCGTCTATCGTGCGGTAGCTGGTGTGAATGTAATCCACCTGCACAACGCGGATCGCGAACCTGTGGGTTATGTTCAAGTCGAAACCGCCGCCGCCGCCCACTGCGAAGTTCCACTCGGGAACGTAGGTAGGGGGATCGATGCGTGCGGTGCCGACAAAAACCCGCGCAAACGGCGAGAAGATGTGAGCATGATACTTGTACTGCAATCCTCCCAAGATGTAACCGACCTCGGTGTCTTCACCGAAATGGCCGCTGCCGTCGACCAGTATGCCCAGATCGTGCGCAGCAGGAACGTAGTAGACGTTCGAGAAGTCGAAACCTTTCGCGATGTTCTCGACTTGGTAACCATAGTCAACTTTGCCGTTAGGGTGCAACCATGAGTAACCGCCAAAGACTTCGTCTTTCGGCTGAATATCGGTTTGCGCTGAAGCGTAGACGCCCGACAGACATAGCGCGAAAGCCAGCGCAATCGATGTCGCAACAGCCCGCGTCGGGAGCACTCCGATACGTGAAGACATCCTGATCCTCCGGAATACTAGCACTATAGTAAGCACAGTAAACCAGCGTGGGTTCAATTTCAATTGTCTTATGTCTTAGTACAGGCGTGCCTTCAGAGCTGCGTCCCAGCTGTTCATGAATAATGTGGGGGTTTAGATGTGGTGTGTGAGAACTGTGCCGTACTCCGCCCCAACAAGCGCAAAAGCGGCGCTCGCTGGCGACCCCGGCTACGGAACTTCGATCTTACTTCCCACCGTACCCAGCGCTCAACCACCCCAATCCACGCAACGGCAACGTGGCCCGGGGGCCCCGGTACGCGCTGGGCTAAGCTCTTTCGCTCCATTCGGGGCTGGATTTCACGTGATCGTTCCACCCTGCCAGCTCTACTGCTGGCCTGTGGATGGAGCTCTCTCTCCTGGCTGCGTCGAACCCGACGCCGACTCCACAACACTGCTCTCCTCCAGCAGTAGACCGTTGTAGGAAGACGCGGCTAGCAAGCGTCCCTGATAATTCAGGGCTGCGCGAATCGCGACGCCCGCATCGGGCGTGCTCTGCCAGCTCTTTCCGCCGTCCCGGCTCTCGAACACGCCATGGGCACGGAGTGCGGTCGCCAGCAGGCGGTGGCCATCGGGGTCATACCGTACTGCCAGGACGTCGTCCTTGGGAAGTCCCACTCCCACCACGTAACGCCAGCTCTGTCCGCCGTCGGTTGAGTTCAGGGCACCCTGGCGGGTAGCCATCCAGAGCGAGGAATCGGGCGTCAGAGTCAGGTTGTAAACATGCGTGACATATTTCGGAAGGACGATTGAAGTCCAAGTCTTGCCGTCATCGTGTGAGATGTAGGCGCCCTTCGGCCCAGCCAGGGTCACTGTGCCGTCGTCGTAGCTGTTCACTGCGCTATAGTCGAAATCTTCCTCGATCGGCTGGAGATACCACTTTTTCCCCTGGTCTACGCTGATGAACAATCCTTCCTTGGTGGCCGCATACCAGGCTTTTTCGCCAATCCGGAGCGAACGTACTCGCGGCGCGGTGTCGGCTGGAATCACAGCTTCCGCCGGGACCTTGGACTTGGACGTAGTCGCCTTGCGGCGGGAGGCCGCAGTCGTTTTAGAGGACTTGGGTTTAGCCACCACCGGCTCCGGCGTTACTTCCTTCGGCTGCCATTCTGGCACCGGCCCCCTGATCATGGCCGCAGGCAGCCAGGAGCCGCTTAATGATGAAAGCGAGAAGATGCCATGGTTCGTTCCCGCAAAGAGCACTCCGTTTTCCGCCTGCTGCAGGGTCAGAATGTCTCGCCCGTCCAAGCCTTTACTGGACTGCCTCCAGCTTTTGCCCGCATCATCGGAGACGAACAACCCACCCATGTCCTTGTCGTTTACGACTCCCACGTAAAGGCGGTTGGGGACCTTGCGATCCGCGATCACTTCTCCGACGGTGCGATGGGAGAACCCCCGATTGGAGGTCGTGTAGTGCACAAAACCGTCGTTGCTAACCAGCACTCCACGCAGATCCGTCGCCACCATCACATGCTCAGGATTGCGAGGATCGATCAGCACATCATTCACAATGACATCGGGCGACGTCACCAGCTTCCACCGGACGCCGTTGTCCGTGGTCTTCCAGAGCCCTCCGGTGGTGCCGGCGTAAACAATCGCGGGACGCTGCGGATCTTGATGCAACACTCGCGTGCGAATGGCCGAATGAGGAAGGCCCTGGACGCGGTGGAAGAGTTCGGCCCCATTCTCACTCAGGTAAATCCCGGAGCATGCACTGGCATAAACTCGGGACGGCACTTTGGGATCGACGATAATACTGAACACGTCTGAATCGTCGAGGATTCCCTCCTTGAGATTGTGCCAGTTCGCCCCTCCGTCGGTGGTCTTCCACGGGAGGTGTCGGGTGCCGGCGTAGATGGTGTCGGGGTTCTGCGGATCGATGGCCACGGACACAAAGTTCCTCAGGGAGGAGTGGTTCTCGATCGCCATGTGGTTTTCCGGCGTAATGCGCTCCCAGTTGGCGCCGCCATCCCGGGAGCGGAAAACTCCATCCAGCGCGCCTATCACCAGGGTGTTGTGGTCGCTGGGCGCCATCGCCAGAGCGCGGATCGACTTGCCATGCACCCCCACCAACTCCCGCCAGGTGCGGCCGCCGTCATCGGAACGAAACACACCACCGTCGTTGTCGTCGAACAGGCCCCAAGCCGCCGCATAAACCGTGGCGGGATTGGTGGGGTCGAAGACGATGTGGTCGAAGACGTAATCGTCGCCCGAGCCGAGGTGAACAAACGGTGCCCACGAACTGCCCCCGTCCTGAGAGATGAAGAGCTGCCCCGAACTGGTGCCCAGAAGAATGCGATTGGGATTGCTGGGATCGTAAGCCAGACTCCGTACATTGCCGCCTTCCGGCCCAATCAACTGCCAGTCCGACGCAAAGGAAAAAATGGCGCACAACAATCCGACGCAGACAGCTAACTTCGCAAAAAAACGGCCTACCTCACGCATAGAAAAAATCCGCCCGCCTTGTCTTGATTCTTGATTGAAGAGGAGTGAAAAACCCAAGCCTCTTGGAGATCATACGCCCAAGCCGCCAATGTATGCACCTCGGCAAACCTCTAGTGTACCCCTTCGGTAAAGTGCCGGGACTAAAGTCCTGCGGCAAATCCTGGCAAGAGCAATCGTGGGGGACGCTGCAGGGTGGACTCGCATCCCAGAGGCCAGTTGTGCCAACAACAAACTTCTTCACTGGAAAAAACCGGTGAGAGGCATGCCTCTCACCGGTTTGAGTCGAGCTACGGTACTACTTCAGCTATTGCGCCGGAGCCGCCGCTGGTTTGGCCTTGTGGTGGCCCTTCTTCATAGGCGCATTACGCGACTGCGGCTGCACCTGGGTTTCGTCAACGGCAGTGCCCTCTTCCAGTTGCCCGCCGCACAGGGTTCCTTCGGGGACAAAGTAGAAGTGAGTCGCCTTACCCTTGGTACCGCCCTGACGAGGCTGGACGCGGCCGGCATCGACCTTGTTCGGCCCATCCGTGGTCAGGTAGTACTTGACGTTAACCGAGCGCTGCGAACCCAACGTCTGCTCGCTGACCACTTCCTTCTCGTCGGTGTAGCCAACGATGTCCAACTTGCCATTGGGCATCTGCTGCAACCGCAGAGAAAGTTTGTCCAGCGTATCCTTGCAGTCGTTGTCCACGCGCCACGGTTTCTTGGGGTTCTTCTCGAAGGTACACTCGCCCCAATCCTCGATGGTGGTGCACTTCTGGATAGGAGGCACCGTGACCGACGCGGTGCAATTGCTGCTCAGAGTGTCCGGGTTCCCGCCGGGGCGATTAGTCGTCGCCGTGCCCGTCACCGTAATGGTGTTGCCCGCATCCGCATTGGTCGCAGTGACCGTGACCGATGTGCCGCTGCCGCTCAGCGTGCCACCACTGTTCGACCAGCTATAGGTCATCGGCCAGCCCTGCGGGTCGGTGGCGGTCATGGTGATGGTTGAAGGTTCGCCAACGGCGATGGTAGTCGGATTGGCCGCGCAGCTCACCACTGGAGGCAGAGGCTGCTTGATGGTGAAGGGCGCCGCGCACGTCGCCGGAGGGATGGGGTCTGGCCTGCCCAACCATGAATGATGGCCGGAGTCAAGATACTTGAATTTGGGGTCGGTGTCGGTGATCGTCGAATTCGCCGAGTAGTTACCCGCCGCCACGCCGGTCGTGTCGACGGTCGCGTTCTGCGAGCTTGCATCGGGGATCTTGCCACCGTTAGTAGCCCAAGCGTAGGCGACCGAATGCTTCGGGTTGAAACCGGCGCCCGTGGTGGTGACCTTCACCGGGTCTGGCGCAAAAACCTCAGCCGGCGAAGCCGAGGCGGTGCAGGTAAGTGGCGGGTTGTAGTAGCTGCCCAAATTCACAACAATGCCAGCCGCCAGGCGAATGCTGTTCCACTGGGGTTTCTGAAAATCCGAAAACTTGGCATTGTAATTAGTATAGATGTAATCCACCTGCGCGAGACGGATGGCGAACCTATGGGTTATGTTCAGATCGAAACCGCCGCCGCCGCCTATTGCGGCGTTCCACTCAGATTTGGTAAGTGGCGGATTGATATACGAGCCGCCGACAAAAGCCCGCAAGAACGGGGAAAAAGTGTTGGTATGAAACTTGTACTGCAATCCCCCCAAGATGTAACCAACCTCAGTGTGGTCACCGAAATGGGCGCTCCCGTCGGCAAGTATGCCCAGGTTGTGGAGCGTGGGTAAGTAATATACGTTCGAGGCGTCAAAGCCCGAGGCGATATCTGGGACTTTGTAACCAAAGTCCACTCTGCCATTAGGATGTAACCACGAGTAACCGCCAAAGACTTCGTCTTTGGGCTGGATTTCAACTTGCGCTGAAGCATAGACGCCCAACAGACACAGCGCGAACACCAGCGCAATCAATGTCGCAACGACGCGTGTCGGAGCTACTCCAATACGAGAAGACATTCGTAACCCTCCGGAACTCTAGCAGTACCGTAAGCAAAGTGGCCCAGCTTAGGTTCAATCTCAATTGTCTTAGTACAAGTGCAGGCAACTGTCCTGCTCGCAACCGCAACCGATTGTACAGCAACACACGAGATTAACAAAGCATCTCTTATTCTCTCGGGTTTATTCTTGGGGGGGTGTTTACTTACTTTGCACCCTCGAGTCCTCCCTTCTCCCCTGCCCGGATGCACCGTTCTGACCGCTAAAACCGGCCACACCGTCGCCTCCGGCCCAATTCAGCGCAGCTTTCTGAGCAAACAAACTCTTGCCAGATCCACCGGACCATCCTCGATACCGATTCGGGAATCGTCACTTGGAACCCGTGCATTCGGCACAAAGCTCCGCCTTTGCGGGCTCCAGCGCAGAATTCAGGGCCGACAGCCGACTTGTCTCTGGATCGCCAGATCACCCCTGTCGAGTCTCCCGGACTTCCGGTCTGCACGGGGCCGGGGTTGAGCGAAAGTGGTTCAAAAGATGCCCTTTTCGATACACGGAACAGGAAGTCAGGATCGGTTGTTGTTCGTGCGGGCTGGCAACGTTAGGGGGATTGTGGAGAGATGAAGCGAGCGAAATGAGGTCTGTGGCAAGCGCGTACCGTAGGGTTGCAACATCTGCTCTGCTTGCTCTGAGCCTCCCGGTTGTACCCCGATGCTCGATATATCCAAGCCTCTGGAGAAGCGCGAGGATGATCCATTCCGCCCCGATTACCACTGCACATTACGGCTAAGCGGTGCCCCTTGCAAGACACGCCAATAGGGAAATCGCTCCAAAAAATGAAAGCCGGAGCTGGTTGGCTCCGGCTTGTAAAGTGACTGCAGGAGATTACCGATTCAACTTGCGGCGAATCACGCCGAATGCTCCGACTAATCCAGTGCCAAGCAACAACAGAGAGCTGGGCTCCGGAGTAGCACCGCCCTGGTGGCCTATGATGTCGAAGGCGCCAAGCGTACTGATGCCGTGGCTGTCCCAGGTCAATCCACCGTCAGGGGAAGTGAGCTCCAGACCGTTTGCGCCCTGATTGTTCCAGTTCCACGCCACCGCGCTAGAATCGGTAAGGCTCACCGGACCGAGAACCATGAAATACGATTCTCCGCCGGTGAGGGTGACTCCCGAAATACCGCTGACCGTGACCAGACCGCAGCAGCCTCCGAAAGGTTGGTTACTCATCAAGTTATCAAAAGCAGCGTTCGCGACTTGCACTCCGGGGAGACCCGCGTTGTCCGTCCAGATGCTGGCGTCAAAAGTAAAGGGCGCATTCACCTGCCCGACAGCGAGATCAATTGAGTCAACGCTGAAGTTGCCACTGCCGCCAACAGTGAACATGCCCGCAGCGGTTTGGCTGCTGCCGAAGGGGGGTCCAGATCCGTTTATCGACCAACCAATGCCGCCCACGTAGACATTACCGGGAGGTCCGAGATCGCTGAAGAGTGTTGTTGAACCCGCCATCGCCGGCAAACTGCTAACGCACAGGGCGACAGCTAACATGCATAACGACCATCCAAGTTTCGTGCTCAAGTGTGTTACCTCCATGGTTGAGAGTCCCGACTCGTCGGGACTCTGGATCCACTTTGGGTCTCCGAGTGGCGGACGGTACATCCGCGGTTTCCATTTTGGAATCCCGACGCAGCGATTAATTCATTGTCGGCGGCGGCGTGTCTGTTCACAATTGCTCATTTTGGCGGGGAGATCAGTTCGGAACCCGAATCTGTCGCTCGCCTTCTCGCAGGCAATCGCTCCCTTCGCGGCGCGTTGCAAACAAGGACCGATGCTGTTGAAAAACTCGCTGATTGAAGTGGTTCCACCTCAGTATTGAAGGGTTTTTCAACGGGATCTGTTACTTTATTGGCAGATCATATGGTCGCGTTACTGTCCCGTCGATCCGGGACGGTTCGCATTTCGACCCACAGCCGCCGATTCGCATCTAACACTGGCGTTTCGTCGGCATGTCGGCACGCCGCGTAAGTTGGTCATCAAAATCGCAAGAGGCGCCAGTTCCCCATGCTTCGAGAAAAAATCTTGATCGTCGAGGACGAAGAAAACGAACGAACAGGCATGGCAGAACTGCTCGGGGCCTGGGGCTATGACACCGAAACCGCCGAGGATGGAGTGGAGGGTCTGGCCAAGCTCGAGTCCTGGAATCCGGGAATCGTGATCACCGACCTGAAAATGCCTCGCATGGATGGCATGGAGCTGCTGCAGCACATCGCGGCTCAACCCCAAGCCGTCGCCGTTATCCTTCTCACCGCTCAGGGCAGCGTGGATGCCGCGGTCAGCGCGATGAAGATCGGCGCCTTCGACTTTATCGAGAAGCCGGTGAATCCCACCCGCCTGCGCAATATTCTGCAGAATGCTTCGCGCATTCGCGGCACCGAGCGCGAATTGGAAGCCAGCCGTCGCAAGCTCCGAGACGTGGGCGTACTGGGCTCGCTGGTGGGGCCCTCCAAGAAGATGCAGGAAGTGTTTCGCTTGATCGAGATGGTTGCCCCCTCCACCGCGTCGGTGCTTATCACGGGAGAGAGCGGCACCGGCAAGGAACTGGTAGCCCGCACCATCCACTCCCTCAGCAGCCGCAAGCCCAAGCCGTTTGTCGCCATCAACTGCGCCGCCATTCCAGAGACGCTTATCGAGAGCGAAATTTTCGGCCATGAAAAGGGGGCCTTCACGGGCGCGCTGGAACGCCGCACCGGCTGCTTTGAATTGGCCGAGGGCGGCTCGTTGCTGCTCGACGAGATCGGCGAGATGCCGATTGCCACTCAGGCCAAATTGTTGCGCGTGCTGGAAGATCGCAAGCTCCGGCGTCTGGGCAGTAAGAGCGAGACGTCCGTCGACGTGCGTGTCCTGGCCGCTACCAACAAGCCTCCGGAAGAAGCGGTTGCCCGCGGCCAGCTACGCAACGATCTCTACTATCGTTTGAACGTCTTCAACGTTCACTTGCCGCCACTGCGCGAGCACAAGGACGATCTGCCCGACCTGGTCCAGGCGCTGCTTGCCGATATGAACGAAAAGCACAGCCGCACTGTTGCCGGCATCAGCGATGCGGTGGCGAACGCCTTCCAGGCGCATGCCTGGCCAGGCAATGTTCGCGAATTGCGCAACACCCTCGAGCGGGCCGTCATCGTGTGCGACGGAGCGCTGATCGAAACCAGACACTTGCCCCCGGGATTCGGCCAGGTGGCCCCGCGCGCTCCCGTGCAAGAGGCCAATGCGGTGCGCCTCGGTGTCGGCACCACCGTGAGCGAGGCCGAGCGCCTGCTCATCCTGAAGACTCTGGAATCGACCAACAACAATAAGACCCGCGCCGCCGAAATCCTCGGCATCAGCCTTAAAACTCTTCACAATAAATTGAAGGAATATGGAGCCCAAGGCGCAAACGATGCAGCAGAAGTGGCAAGCTAGAAAAGCCGCTGTTCGCTTTTCGCTCCTCGCTTCTAGCCTGCATTATTCATGAACCTAGACCTGTCATCCTGAGCGGAGCGCCCGTAAAGAATTTCCGACCCGCTCCTTTTCGGGGTCCCCAACGAGCGCCGCCTTTGCGCTCGCTGGGGTGATCGTGCGGGTCGGGCGGGCGCGAAGTCGAAGGATCTGCGTTTGTCCCCCTGCGGCATGACGGCATCGGCGAACCCCAGATCCCTCGCCTCAGACGGCGCTGCGCGGCCAGCCGAAGGCAGGCTGGATGCGGCTTTGGCGCGGCCCTCCTTCGGGATGACAACATACCCTTTGTTCCTCATGAATAATCCAGGCTAGGGAGACTCTGATTAAGTCTGTTCTTTGAAGGGGACGGCCTTCAGGCCGTCCGCAAATGCCTGATATTAGACCGGGCTTTAGAGCGTGTGTGAGAACTAAGTTCGGTCTTCGCTGGTGGAGTATGACACACGAAAATCGAACCCCGCAGGGGTGGAGTTGCAGTTAGCCCAGGACGGAGCGAAGCGGAGTCCTGGGTAAAGTGGGAAATCTTGCGCGAGCCCCGTAGGGGCGGCACGGTTCTCACACACCCTCTTAGCCCCTGAGGGACTTCTGACTGACTTAATCAGAATTTCCCTAGCTTTTCCCCAGGGTGGAAACATCCTCCATTCCTAAGTCGGGATTTCCGATTAGCGACCCTTCGGTTCTGGCGAACAGCGAAGAGCGAAAGGCGAACAGCGACCGCGTTCCACTGATTGCGAACCTCGGGCGCGCGCCTGTACAATAGTCCAGCTTCCTGATCGCGAGTTTCATCTCTCGCTCGCATCCACTCGCCGAAGTGGCGGAATTGGCAGACGCGCATGGTTCAGGTCCATGTACCCGCAAGGGTGTGGGGGTTCGAGTCCCTTCTTCGGCACCATGATCTCTCGTAAGGTCCTTCGCTTCGCTCAGGATTTCGCCTGCAGATCTATTGAGCCGACTTCAGCCGGCGGCACCGCTACTTTCTCGCGGTCACACTATTTCCATCTGCTCTAGACGTTCATTGTGCCCTGGGCAGCGGAAGCGTAGGATGCACCAGGCCGGACATCCAAATCGGACCTTCCGGATCAAAACATTTCAAATTCAAACGGAGGAAGCAACATGCTGGGAGAATTGCTCGCAGAAAGCACGGGACGGCGAGTCGTGAGAAGAGTGCTGGAAACGGATCCGTTGACGGTGGAAGTAACGTTTGAGGACACTGGCACGATGCTGGGAGTCGCTACAAACGGATTGGGGACGTACACCTCGGTTGTGAGGGCGGACGGAAGCGTCTATGGCGAAGGGCAAGGCGCGGACTTCACCGCGGACGGCGAGATGGTCTCGTGGAAGGGCTCAGGACAGGGAAAACTGGGTCCGGGCGGCTCGGTCAGTTACCGCGGGATTCTGTATTTCCAGACAGCGTCGCAGAAGATGGCGCGGCTGAATGCAACGCCCGGCGTCTTCGAATATGAGGTTGATGCCGAAGGAAAGACGCGGACGAAGATTTGGGAGTGGAAGTAAGACGCTGGCGCGCGGGAATCTGGCGGGCATGGCCGGGAAAGGTCACGCCCATGCCGCCTGTTGTTCGACCGTATTGATGGTTCGACTAGTTCCGTTTGCATGTCCAACGTGTAAGCAGTCCGATGCCTTCCCGATTTTCCGTTGACACGCTACGTACCGACAGGCACAATCGGCGCACCTATGGCCACAAAACATGTTCCCGCGCTTGACCCTGGGCATCCCGAAGGACCGGGGACAGGGCAAGCCACCCCTCCGCTGTCCGCTCCGACGCCGGGCGCGCACTGGTCGAAGGATTTCGTGGAGCATCTTCGAACGGTCCATTTCACCCTGATCGTGGTAGCAGTGGGGCTTATTTTTCTTAGCTCCCCGCGGTACGACGCCATTAAGGCACTCAACGAACTGGAGTCGATTATTAGCCTCAAGAAGAACTGGTCCCTGGATTGGCTGAAGGAACCCCCCGCCAAGAAACCTCCTGCCAAGGGCAACGCGTTCGAGGATCCGGATGTGCGATCCTCAGGCCATATTGACGGCCAGAAAATCCCAGTTCTTTCAGATCCTCCTCCACTGGGCGTTAAAGTAACGTTGAACGGGGGCCAAACTCAAAGCTTCAAATTTCCTGCAAACAATTGGGTGATTAGCAGTAAGGGTGACAACGTCCTTCCCACCGGCCCTCTCGACCAGGACTTCGTATTTCCGTTTCCTGACACCGTCGCCGAGTTTGAAACCTGGTGGGATTCACTTTTGCCCGACGGTGTCTATATCAATTACCCAAACAACATCTCTGCGACGATAGTTGAATTTGACAAAGATAACAAAAGGCACGCCGGATCGGTGTTCCTCATTAATAATGAAGCAGAACTATCGGCTGGCAAACTGGAAATATCCCACGGAGAATCTGTAAAGCAGCCTCCCAGCCAGCCGACTCCCAGCGTTTTGTATTACGTCGGTCATGATGCGCAGGGGAGTTCTTTCAGCATGCCCATGACGACCACGTCTTTCCACTTGCAGCAGATCGACATATCCAATAAACACAATCCGGATTGGAAACCGGGCAAGTTTCAGGACACATTTCCTGACTTAGCGAAAGCAAGCGCTGGAGTCGAGCAGTTGAGCCTACAGCGTCTCGAAGCCCGCCTGTCCCAGGAGGCCGACAAGGGTCCTGACATTTTGGAGATATTTGGATTGAAGATCCGCGCCGATCAGATTGTCGGTGCCGGGACAGCACTGCTCCTAGCTGTTCAGCTATATTTCGTTGTCCATCTAAGGGAGTTAAACAGAAAACTGTCGCCTCAGGACGGATGTTGGGACGTACCCTGGCTGGGCATGTATCAGGACAGATTATCGAGGCTCCTGTATGCCGCCACGACAGGCATATTGCCAGCTTTTGTAATCGTAATGCTGTTTAGACAAACGTTACGCTCGCTCGGAATTAGGCAAACGTTACACTCGCTCGGAAGTTGGTTTCTGGTCTGGCCATGGCAGGCCCCTGGGCCTGCCGCATCGAACATCATCGGGGTCTGCGTTGCCCTAGTACTATCGATTGGCCTCGGGTGGCTTTCGTGGAAATATCGTCCCCAGGTACGGAGCGCCTAACCAAAAACCTCACGCATTTGGCTTGCCTGCCGGCGCATACTGAATCGCCAGCAGTGTCTCATCGTCGGCGCGCTCCTCAGCTCCACGAAACGCCGCCAGCCGTTGCTTGCAGTCCTGCACCAGCTTGGACGGGCAACATGCCGGATACTGCTCCGCAATCAGCTTCCGCAACGCCTCGACGCCGTACTCCTCGCCATCGGCATTGCTGGTCTCGCTGACTCCGTCGGTGTAGAGAACCACCGTGTCGCCCGGGGACATAACCGTCCTCACTACGTCCACTTTGTCGTCGGAGAAAAAGCCCAGAGGCTTGCAGTTACTCTCGAACGCCGTCACGCCAGACTTGCCGGCCAGCAACACCGGCAGATGACCGGCGTTGGCCAACTCCAGTTCGCCCTGATTCGAGGTCCGTCCAAACACCAGAGTGGCGTATTGGTTGGGCAGCGCGCTCTCGTGGAAGAGGCGATTGGCGCGCACCATCAGTTCCTCAACCGACAGGCGCAGCGGTATCAGCGAGCGAAAAACCGCGCGCAGGTTCGAGGCCAGCATGGCGGCCGCGACACCCTTTCCCGAAACATCGGCCATAATGAAATTGAGGTGGCCGTTGTCCTTGATCACGTCGCAGTAATCACCGCTCACCATGCCCGCAGGCTGATAGTGATAGGAAATTTCCCAGCCGGAGAAGGCGACGTCCTGCGGCGGCAACAAGCCTTTCTGGATCTGGGCGGCGAGCTCCAAATCGTATTCCAGAGCGCGCTGTTGCTTAGGGGTCAGGCAATCCAGGCAAACCCTGGCCAGCGGATTTTCGCGCAGGCGCTCGTCTTCGACGGTGCCTTGGCAAACCTCGCACACCCCGAAAGCGCCGTGGTCAATGCGATGCAGCGCGCTGTCCACTTCCTCCAGCAGGCGGAGCACTTGTTCGCTCTCATTGTCGGCGAGCACATCGCTCAGCCGCTCGCGCCCGGCCAGCAACTGCTCCCGGACGCTGTTCACATAAGTTGTTTCACCGATCGCCATGGCTAACCACCTTATATTGTTTAGAGGGTTATAGACAACCGCCGGATGCAGTCTTTTTTCGCGTTTCCGGGGTTCTTCCTGCGAGGCCGCCCGACTTTGGGGAGTAGTCGAAGGACCCTCTCTGATACGACTTTACCGACGTGAAGCCGACAGCGTCACTCCGCTTCTTGCGGTCAAAGCCCCTGGCGAGGACACAAAAAAGGGCAGGCGCAACGAAGAGCCAGCGACGCAACTCTTCGTGCGCCCTGTAGCTTGTCTGTGATCTACCCGGCGCCCGTCACTTGGTCGTGCAGGTGTCCGCTATATGCTTAATGGTCTTCACTCCAATCGCTGGTACTACGTGGGCGGTGGATGCAGCGCCCTGGACCGTAGTGCTCGCGGCTCTCGTTCTTGGCGTGCCGGTGACTTCGATTTCGTGGCCGACATGAGGGCTGAGCTTGGTGGCGGCGCCTGTAAGTTGATGGACGTCCCCATTGCTGTCGGTGATGCTGTAACGACCGTTAGAAACCTGTAGGCACCCTTGGACCGTTATCATATCGGACGTCTTGCCCATAGTCTGGCCTGAATCTTGCCCTTGCAACCAAACGGCAGAGACCACTAACACTAGAGTGAGCATCAATAGTTTTCGCACAAAAAGTCTCCTTTCGATTTTGCGACTTAAGATTGGTTCGATAGGCGACGCCGCGGCATCGCCGCTAGTTCGATCGCGGAGCTACATCCGTACCAGTACAACGGACACCATGCGAGGCCGAACCCTTGCCGGCCTATTTGCACGTGTCCGCTATATACTTCACGCTTTTTACTTCAATAACCGGTTGCACTACTACGCTAGATGCAAGGCCTGCGGCGGTGGTGTCTATATTTCGTATCCCAGGCTTACCGGTGATTTCGACCTCGTGGCCGACATGGGGTTTCAGCTTGGAAGCGCCGCCGGAAAGGTGATGAATCGTGTTTGTGTCGTCGATGAGCGAGTATTGACCCTCAGAGATTTTCAGGCAACCGGCAATCGTCTCCAGGTTGGACGTCTTGCCCGCATCTTGCGCTTGCAACCAAACCCCCGAGACCAGTAGCCCCAAAGTAAGCACCAGTACCTTACGCACGAAATCTCCTTTTGCCGCTTGCGGCCTATTCTACGGCAATAAGCGTTCTACCACGCCATAACTTTCGGCCAATGCTGAATCCAATGCGGCAGGGTCTTTGCCGCCGGCCTCGGCCATGTCAGGACGCCCGCCTCCCGAGCCGCCAACCTTCTTCGCGACTTCCGCAATGATTTTCCCGGCTTGCACGCGCGATGTCAGGTCCTTTGTCACGCCGACGATCAGCGCCACCTTGCCATCGCTGATCGAGCCGAGCACGACCACGCCGGAGCCAAGCTTGTTGCGCATGTTGTCGATCAGCACGCGCAGTTGCGCGCGCTCCAGATTGTCGGCGCGCGTGGCAAGCACCTTCACGCCCTTTACCTCGCGCACGTTCTCCGCCGCCGACTGGACTGAGGAGGAAGCAGACTTCATGCGCACCTGGTCGAGTTCCTTGCGCAGCTTCTTCAGCTCTTCCTCGCGGCGCTCGAGTTCCTGCTTCAAAGCGTCGGCGGGAGATTGATCGTCGCCACCGCGCACCAGGGTGGCCACAACATTTTCCAGCTGATGATCTTTGCGGAAGTGACGCAGCGAGCCTTCGCCAGTTACCGCTTCCAACCGTCGCACGCCGCTGGAGACGCTACCCTCTTTCAGCACTTTGATAAGCCCGATCTCGCCGGTTGCCGCAGTGTGCGTGCCGCCGCATAGTTCGGTGGAGAAATCGCCAATGCGGATCACGCGCACGCGGTCTCCGTACTTCTCGCCGAAGAGCGCCATCGCGTGATATTCGTTGACGGCCACGTCGATGGGCACGTCTTCGATCACCTCGACGCGGTCGTTGCGCAGCACTTCACGATTGGCAAGGTCTTCGATGTCTTGCAACTCTTCGTCGTCAACCGAGGCAAAGTGCGAGAAGTCAAAACGCAGATGCGCGGGATCGACCAGTGAGCCCGCCTGCTTCACGTGCTTGCCCAGCACCTCGCGCAGCGCGGCGTGCAGGAGATGCGTGCCGGTGTGGTTACGCATGGTGGCGCGGCGGACCTCGTCGTTGACCATGGGATTAACCAAGTCGCTGACGGAGATGTCGGAGCGCGCCCTGACCTTGTGGAAGCGAACGCCTTGAACCGGCATGAAGCAACCGAGAACGTCAGCGACGATAGTGTTTCCTTCGCTATCAAGGAACCATCCAACATCGCCGACCTGTCCTCCCGATTCTGCGTAAAAGGGAGTGCGATCCAGAACGATTTCGCCTTCTTCATTGGCGCGCAGAACGCGAGTGAGAGGCCCTCCCGGTATGAAGATTCCCCTCACTATTGAGCCCTTGAGATATGTGAGGTGGTAACCCTCGAATTCGGTGCGATCAAATTTCAGGAACGCTGGGTTAGCGCTCGCTTTAGAGCCGCCTTTCCAGGACGCGCGAGCGAGCTCGCGCTGTTTCTGCATCGCGACTTCAAAATCGGCAGTATTCAGGACCAGGCCTTGATCGCGAGCCGCCTCGACCATGAAGTCAAGCGGCAGGCCAAAGGTGTCATACAGCCGGAAAGCTTGATCCCCAGGGATTTCGAAAGTGAGTCCGTAAACTCGGTTGATAAGCCCCGCAATTGCAAGCAGTTCGTCGGGAGTGAAGTGCTCGTTCGCAACATCGAGGCTGTAGTGGAATTCGCGATAGAGCCGATCATGGTCGATCCCACTAGGGAACCCACGTTGCGCATCGTAGTCCCGTATGGCGCGAAGCTTTTCATCATCCGTGACGAAAAAGTCTTGGATCTGGTTGTATAATGCTGCGTATTCGACACTTTGAAACGCTTTGTAGCCTGTTTCGAGGGTGTGCGCGAACCTGGTCTCTTCCACTTTGATCGTTTCAGCGACGCGGTTTGCACTCTCGATCAGTTCGGGATAGGCATCCTTCATCAGATCTCGCACGGCAAACACCATCTCGAAGAGAAATGGCTTTTCCTGACCGAGCAATCGGCCGTGCCGAATCGCGCGGCGGATGATTTTGCGCAACACGTATTCGCGACGGCCGTTGCCTGGCACGACGCCGTCGCTTATCAGAAAAGTTGCCGCTCGTGCATGGTCGGCGACGATCCTCAGCGATGGATTCGCCAGCATCTGCCGCCTCTCGGCTTTGGTTCGGCTCCTTGCGATGTCCTCTATTAATTGAGGTGTGAACGGCCCAGCGGCCGTGACGCCATGGTCCGAAGGCTGCCAACCAGTAAGGTTTGCCGCATGTTCGATCAGCGGCGTGAACAAATCCGTGTCGTAATTTGAGATCGTGCCCTGCATCACCGCCGTGACGCGCTCCAGGCCCGCGCCGGTGTCAATCGACGGCTTGGGCAGCGGACGCATCTCCCCATCGGGCTGCTTGTCGAACTGCATGAACACCAGGTTCCAGATCTCGACGTAGCGTCCGCACTCGCAGCCGAACTGGCAGTCGGTATGTCCCGCATCGCTCGCGGCCGGACCCATGTCGTAATGAATCTCGCTGCACGGGCCGCAGGGACCGGTGTCGCCCATCATCCAGAAGTTGTCCTTCATGCCCATCTCGAAGATGCGCTCGGGCGCAACTCCAGTGGCAATCCAGTGGTCGTAGGCCTCGTCGTCACGCGCAATTCCCTGCTCGCCTTTGAAGATGGTGGCGAAAAGCTTGTCCTTCGGAATGCCGAACCACTCCGGCGAGGTCACCAGCTCCCATGCAAAGGCGATGGCTTCCTTCTTGAAGTAGTCACCGAAGCTGAAATTGCCCAGCATCTCGAAGAAGGTGTGGTGGCGATTGGTGAAGCCGACGTTCTCCAGGTCGTTGTGCTTGCCGCCGGCGCGCACGCATTTCTGCGACGAGGTGGCCCGCGAGTAGTCGCGCTTCTCGATGCCGAGGAAGACGTCTTTGAACTGGTTCATGCCGGCGTTGGTGAACAGCAACGTGGGATCGTTGGCCGGAACCAGCGACGACGAGCGCACGATCTTGTGCCCGTGCTGCTCAAAATAGCGCAGAAACATGGACCGAACGTCAGAGCCGGATAGCTTGCGGATGGGCATAGGGGATGTAGAAATTCTAACAGCAGTCAGCGCTCAGCATTCAGCACTCAGCGGTCAGCAGTCAGCCAGATATCTTCGCCTTCGAGACTTTAAGATTTCTGGCGGAAAACGGTTATTGGCTGAATGCTAACGGCTGAGTGCTGACTGCTTCCTCCCCCAGTGCCCCCTTTGCCAATTGACCACTGCCACCATCCATCCCATAATCTCTGTGCTTGTTGAATTCCGCTGCTGACAAGGTGGGCTTATGGTGCAAAAGAAAAGCAAGAAAGCTGGCCGTCCATTCCAGACGGCGGGCGCGCGGTTAGACGACGTATTTGGCGATGCCTCGAAACGCATCGAAGAGGAAACTAAGACTCTCATCGCCTACATCAACGACGAACTTGTGCCCGCTATTCGCGAGCACTCCAGCACGGGGTTGCGCATTGCCAGCGAAAAGCTGAAGCAGGCGGCCGACATGATGGATGCCGGCAAAAAACAGAAATAGGATTGACCACGCGAGTTCCGTCTCTCATCATCGTGGGCGCGGCGCTGCTGCTGCTACCGGGCTGCGGCAGGCACAAGACGGCTCGCGCTCATCCTGTTCCGCCTCCGCCCACGGTCACTCCCTCTGAATCTGCACGGCCCGCCAGCACCGAGGCTTCGACCAAGCCCACGCCGGTTCCACACGCTGCAAAACCCATCTACGTGGAAACCGGATTGGCCAGTTGGTACGGACCTCCGTACCATCACCACCGAGGCGCTAACGGCGAGATCTACGACCAGAACGCGTTGACGGCTGCGCACCGCACGCTGCCGATGAATTCCGTGGTCCGCGTGACCAACCAAACAACGGGCCATACGGTGGTGGTGCGCATCACCGATCGCGGACCGTTCGTCGAAGACCGCATCATCGATCTGTCGCTAGCTGCGGCCAAGGCAGTGGATGTTTGGCACCCGGGGACGGCGGAAGTGAAAGTCGAGGTCCTCTCCGCGCCGTTGCCAATCGCCGAAGGTGGCCGCTGGTGTGTGCAGATTGGGGCGTTCCAAAACGAGGCCGAAGCGCGCAAGCTGAAAGAGAAGCTGCAAGATCACTACGAAGGCGCCGACGTCATCCAGTTCACTGGACCCACGGGAGAGTGGGTGAGGTTGCGTCCCCCCGGCGACGACAAACGCAAAGCGCAGGAGGTCGCGAGCAAGACCCACGTGAAAGAAGGCGGAGTGTTTCTGGTAAGGCTCGACTAGCGGTGGTTAGTGGTTAGCATTCAGCATTCAGCATTCAGCATTCAGCATTCAGCATTCAGCACTCAGCATTCAGCATTCAGCACTCAGCATTCAGCACTCAGCATTCGGCACTCAGCATTCGGCCAACCTGGTTTCGCGTCAGAGATTCAAGATTGTCATCCTGAGCGCAGGCGTGCTGCTTTTGCACGCCGGAGCCGAAGGACCCCTATTGCTGGCATTCATTTTTCTCTGTCATCCTGAGCGCAGGCGGCGCTGGGTTTGCGCCGCCGGAGCCGAAGGACCTGCGGTTTCCCCCGGCGCCGATCAACCCGCGCGCATCCCGCTTATACTTTCCTCAGCAATGAAGCCTGCGCCTACCCATCTGACAAACGCTTCGGTAGCGCTTGACGGCACCGCCCTTGTCGCGCTCGGCCGGCGCCTGGAATATTTCACGATCGCTTGGAACACCTTCGAAGCAGCCGTCGCGCTAATCTCCGGGCTGCTTGCCGGCAGCATCGCTCTCGTCGGTTTCGGTCTGGACTCGGTGATTGAAACCATCTCCGCCGGAATCCTGTTGTGGCGTCTGCACGCCAAAGACGACCCTGTGCGCCGCGAGCGCACGGAACGCACGGCCCGTCGCCTAGTCGGAGTTTGTTTCTTGCTGCTGGCTACCTACGTTGCCATCGAATCGATCCGTGCCCTCTGGACCAAAGCCCAGCCCGAGCGCAGCCTACCCGGCATCCTGATCGCCATCGCCGCCGTGGTGGTGATGCCCGTGCTGGGCCGAGCCAAGCGTCGTGTGGCCGTGCAAATGGGCAGCCGCGCGCTTCATGCCGATTCGCGCCAAGCTGACTTCTGCGCTTATCTCTCGGCGATCCTGCTTGCGGGATTGCTGCTGCACGCACTGCTGGGCTGGTGGTGGGCCGATTCGGTTGCCGCGCTGGTTATGACGCCCATCATCGCGCGCGAAGGTGTGCGAGGATTGCGCGACGAGGGTTGCGACGATTGCGCGACCCGGCCCTAGAGCGATGGTAGAGTGGCGCAGCTCGGGTAGGCGGATACTCCGACCCTGGACCGCGCTAGCTCCGTACCATGTCGCGGACGTTGTTTACCAAAGCCAAGTGTCAAGCGCTAGAGCATTTTTGGTATTGGTGCATTCGAACTGCAGCGAGTGCCGCCGGCTGAAGCCGGCTCGGACATGAGGGATCAGCGGGAACGCGGCGCTGAAGCGCCGCACTACCCGTACTCGCTCGACTACGGTAATACTTAAGCTGCTGAATTGCTAGTTGCCTCTTCCGTTTTCCGCTATTCTGTCTGAGCAGCAATTGCGATTCTGCCCATGAGACGCAAACAAGCAAGCTCCTTCGATCGGACGTTCACCCCGCTCTCCACCCGCTTCGACCACGCTCTTCTGTTCGCCGCTCAGGTCCATCGCGATCAGGACCGCAAGAAAAGCGGCATTCCCTACATTTCGCACCTGTTGGGCGTGGCCTCCATCGTCCTCGACTACGGCGGCGACGAGGAGATGGCCATTGCGGCATTGCTGCACGATGCGGTCGAAGATCATGGCGGCCGCCCCATGTTGAAGATGATTGAGCAGATCTTCGGCGCGCGCGTCGCCAAGATCGTGGACGGCTGCACCGACTCCTATGTCGAGGACCCAAAGAAGAAAGAAGGATGGGAGCGGCGCAAGTTTCGTTATCTGCGTCGCATCCGTCATGAGGACGCGGAAACGCGGTTCGTGTCGGCCGCCGACAAGCTCTACAACGCGCGCGCCGTTCTCCGCGACCTGCGCTACAACGGAGACGCCGCTTTCGTCCGCTTCTCCGCTCCCAAGACCAAGATTATTTGGTATTACCGCTCGCTGGTGATGGAATATCGCGCCGGCGGCGTGACTCATCTGTTGAAGCCACTGATCGACGATCTCGATCGCGTCGTTCTCAAAGTGGAGCATCTGTCAGGATTGCTGGCGGCTTCCCCCATGCCCCATCGCAAGCTGACTACGAAGCTCAAGAGCAAGCGCTAGCCACCGCGGACACGTTACAATCGCACGTTCGATGCGAGGAGTTGGACGTGTCCACAACCGAAGCTGAGGGCATTACCGAACTGCTGAAATCCGCCAAGACCATCGCCGTCGTCGGACTGACGAACACTCCCATCCGTCCGAGCTACGGCGTCTCACATTACATGCGGTCGCAGGGATATCGCATCATTCCGGTCAATCCCAACATCACGGAGTGGGAAGGCGAGAAGGCGTACGCTTCCCTGCTCGACGTGCCCGAGCAGATTGACATCGTGGACGTCTTCCGCAGGCCCGATGCGGTGCCCGAAGTCGTAGAGCACGCCATCCAGATTAAGGCGCTGGCGATCTGGATGCAGGAAGGCGTGGTCCATCACGAAGCAGCGGAAAAGGCGCGCCAGGCAGGCATCTTCGTCGTGATGGACAAGTGCATCTTGAAGGAACACATCAAAAGGCAGTAGAATCTTGCAACCGTTTGTATAAGCCTCAGTGATTGTCGTGCGCTCACTGGGAATTACGTGTTCCTCAAGAACCCCTGCTAGCCGTCACGCGAAGCACGCATTTGAGCGCGGGAATAGTGTATGTTCCCGTCGCCAACAAGTCAGACAGACATAAAGGCAAGCCTCGAGGGGTATAAAAGTGTGCGGGCGCAGGAACTGGGACGACAATTCCCGCCTTTCGGTAGCGCCGTGATCGGTTACTTCGTGGCCGTGGGGCGGATGTTGTCCTGGCGAGACGATCCTCGGTTCCGACTGCATAGCCCAAGCATGGACACAACCCGGCAACGGAGGGGAATTCCGGTTGTTGTCACCCGCTTGATCACAACAATTCTGGTGGCATCGCTCGTCTTGTGCGTGGCTTGCGGCTCGCCCGGCGGAACCGGCAGCGCTAAACCGCCGACAGAAACCGCCTCCGGTCAGTTGGCAACCGATCGAACTTCGCTGAACTTTGGCACAGTGACGGTGGGCCACGGCAGTTCGCAGACGGTCACCGTAACGGCCAGCGTGGCGAGTGTGACAATCTCGGAGGCAAACGTCACGGGAGATGGTTTCAGCATGACAGGTCTGGCCCTACCCATGACGTTGACGGCCGGGCACGCGGCATCTTTCACGGTAAACTTTACTCCGTCTGCCGCGGGCAGTGTCACGGGCAGCATATCGCTGATCAGCAACGCCGCGAACGTGCCGACTACCATCGCAGTAAGTGGAACCGGAGCCGATATGCCACCTCCGCCTTCCCATTCGGTCGCACTTAGTTGGGACCCCAGCACGTCGACCGATGTTGTTGGCTATTACGCGAATCGTGGTCAGCAGTCGGGCGGGCCGTATGTAAGGCTCACGCCTTTACCGATAGCAGCGACCACATACACCGATTCATCGGTGGTCGCCGGTACTACCTACTTTTACGTGGTCACGGCAGTAGATGGGAACGGTAACGAAAGTCGGTATTCCAATGAGGCGTCGGCCACCATTACAAGTCCCTGACCTAGTTCAAGTCGTCCTCAGTCATCAGTCGCTCGATCTCCGACTGGTGGCTTATCACCTCAAGGCGAAACCGCTGATGGAAGCGAGCATCGTTCAGGGGGTGACCGTAGGACCAGCCTGGCAGGATGCCCATGAACAAGGCAGGCAAGCCCAAGACGTTCTCGATGTTTATTGTGGAACTCGATCCGAACTGAACTCGCGGACGCCGGTGCACCAGGGCGCCGCAGTTCCAGACCTTCACAGTCCTCGTCGTCGAACACCGTTGGGATGACGCCCAGGGACAACAGCGTAAATAACGGAATACTCGTGTTGTTGCAATAAATGCCGGTGGATGTCGCGATGAGATCTCCGTCTGTGGTTTGAGTGTTGTTTTCGAGACGACTTGTGCGAAAGGCGCCGCTGGGAATCAAGGCCTCAGAGAGTCCTTGTGCGTAGGCAAGGGGATCCTTGGACGTGCTGGCCGCGGTTTCCGGATCCCACGGCTTGACTATGACCGTGTAAGGCAACGGTGGTGCGCGCAATAACTGGCGCTCATGTGCGTTCACGGGGAGTGGCCGACGGTACGCGTAAAACGTCCCAGACGCACCTACAAGAATGTACACAACCACCAGAACCAGCACCAGTAGCGTGAGCCTTCGACGCTTAGTCACCTTGGTGAGCACCTGCCAATCACTGGAGCGTATACAAGGCTTTCGCCATAGTCCAAGAGAAATTGAGACTCTCCGTGCTCTCCGCGCCTCCGTGGTGAACTAGCCTTTCGCTCTTACTCGCCTGATCTCCTCCAGTCGCGCCTTGATTCGTTTCTCAATGCCCTCGTCCGTGGGATGGTAATACCTACGATCTTTCAAGTTGTCGGGCAGGCATTGCATGTCGGCGACTTTCGCCTCCAAGTCGTGCGCATACTGATACCCCTTGCCGTAATCCAGGGCCTTCATCAACCCAGTTGGCGCGTTGCGCAAATGCAGCGGCACCGGCTCTTGCGCGGTGCGCTCGACATCTTCCTGCACAGCGCCGTAAGCCATGTACACCGCGTTCGACTTGGGAGCAGCACACAGATAGACGACCGCCTGGGCCAAGGCCAGGTCACCTTCCGGCATGCCGAGGAAGTCGAAGGCATCGCGGGCGGCCAGCGTTACGCTAAGCGCATTCGGATCGGCGAGCCCGATGTCCTCAACCGCCATCCGCACCACGCGCCGGGCCACATATAGCCGGTCCTCGCCGGCCTCCAGCATGCGCGCCAGCCAATAGAGCGCCGCATCGGGATCGCTGTTGCGGACGCTCTTGTGCAGCGCGGAGATCAGGTTGTAATGCTCTTCGCCAGCCTTGTCATATCGGAGCACGCGCTTCTGCAGAGCATCCGTGATGATGCCTTCGGTGAGCCGTGGCCTTGCACCCTTCTGCTGCTGTTCGGCCGCCAGCGTGGCGGCGACCTCCAGCACGTTGTAGGCGCTGCGGGCGTCTCCGCTGGAGTAGGCCGCAATCTTGCGCAGGACGTCGTCGTCGGCTTCAAGGTGCGCCTCTCCCAAACCGCGCTCGGTATCTTCCAAGGCACGCCGCAGCAAGAGCACGATCTGCTCTTCGCTCAGCGGTTGCAGCACGTAAACGCGGCAGCGCGACAGCAGTGCCGAAATCACCTCGAACGACGGGTTCTCGGTGGTCGCGCCGATCAGTCGGATGCTGCCTTTTTCGACGTAAGGAAGAAAGGCGTCCTGCTGCGCTTTGTTGAAGCGGTGGACTTCGTCCACGAAGACGATGGTCCGGGTGCCGTACTGGCGCGCGCGTTCCGCGTCGGCCATCACCTGCTTGATTTCCTTGATGCCCGCCAGCACGGCCGAGAACTCGATGAAATCGGCGTGGGTCATGCGAGCGATGATCTTCGCCAGCGTGGTTTTGCCGACTCCGGGAGGACCCCAGAAGAGCAGCGAGCCAGTATCGTCACGCTCAATCTGCACCCGCAACGGCTTCCCGGGTGCGAGAATATGCTCTTGGCCAACGAACTCATCGAGGCTGCGTGGACGCATGCGATCGGCCAGTGGCCGCGATTTGTCAATGGCATCGTCGTGCGGGATTTGCTGGAACAGGTTCACAAGAAACATCTACCACAGAGACACAGAGGCACAGAGAAACTCAAATCAGAGAACACGTCGGCGAATTCCGTTCTTCAGCACCGCGACATTGAAGTTAATCAACAGCCCGATACGCAATCCCGTGAGATGCAAGTACGTCAATAGCTGCGCCTCATGCACCGGCAAGACTTCTTGGACCGATTTCAGTTCGACAACGACCTTATCGCTGACTATCAAATCTATCCGGTAACCGTAGTCCAGTTTGACACCTTTGTACGTAATCGGCATTTCGACCTGCGGTCGGAATGGGACCTTGCGGAGTTCCAGTTCATGACACAGGCAAGCTTGATAAGCGGACTCGAGCAACCCGGGCCCCAGCGACCTGTGAACCTCCATTGCCGCCGCAATGATTTCTCGGGTGAGCGGCTGCTCAGCATCTGTGGCCAGATCAGTTTTGCATGCCAGCCGAGGAGTTATAACGCTTGACTCGAATGTTCTCAACGGACCCTCTTTCTGCCCACCTCCAGAACCTAGAACCAACTCAAGAGAATTCTAAACCTCTGTGTCTCTGTGTCTCTGTGTCTCTGTGGTTCAATGCCTTCCTCTCTGCCGCGCGGCCTCATACAGCAATATCGACGCCGCTATGCCCGCATTCAGCGATTCCACCCTCGGGGAATGGGGGATCGCAACCACCTCGTCGGCTTGCGCCAGCACGTCCTTGGGAACGCCCGCACCTTCGCTGCCAACAATGAAGGCCACCGGCCCGAGCAGGTCCACCTCCGGAATCGCTGTGCCCTTGTGCGAGGACGTTGCCAGAACGCGCACGTCTCGCGCCTTGATCTCACGCAGCGCCCCCTCCAATTCGACTTTCAGCGCCGGCAATCGGAACAGCGACCCTGCGGAAGCCCGCACCGCCTTCCAATTCCATGTGCTCACGGTACGCTCGCCGAGCAGCAGGCCGGTGACGCCGAACGCTTCAGCCGACCGGGCGATGGTCCCCAAATTTCCCGGATCCTGTAGGCCTACAATCGCCACCAGCAACGCCGGTGCTGGAGCAAACGCCTCGTCCAAAGCAAACGACTTCACGCGCACCAGAGCAGCCACCCCTTGGGGAGTTTCGCTGGGCACGGCGCTGGCGAAAACCTCATCCGGCAGCAAAAGCGCCTCGGTGTGCGCCGACAACTGCGGCAGCAGCTTGTGCACACGCTCCTTCGCCGATTCGCTGAAGAAGACGGTGGTCAGCCGCAATCCGCTGCGGATCGCCTCCTCGACGACGTGCATGCCCTCCACGGCCACCTCGCCCTCAGCGTTAGCCGCGGCCTCGCTGAAAGCTCGGCGGAGTTCCTTCACGCGCGCATTCTGCCCGCTCTGGATGCGGCGCAAACGATCGTCCATTTTGATGGGGTTGACCATGGCGCTTACGACCGGCGTCTATCCTACACCGGCTATCACCGCTCGCCGTGGCCGCGACATGATAATCTGCTCAGTTGTCGTCGCAAGGGGCGATATGTTACGGTTTCGCTCCATCAGCTCTAGTTACTGAAAGAAGAGGTCTGGGTGCGTCCCGAAATCGTAAAGATCAGCAGTCAGGAGCCGGAGGCCTCGCTGGTGTCGTACGTGGCGGAGAAAATCCGCGCTGGCGAGGTGTTGGGCATGCCGACCGACACGTTCTACGGCCTGGCGGCGGATCCCTTTAACCTGCACGCCGTTGATCGGGTGTACGAGATCAAGTCGCGCTCGCGGCACAAACCACTTTCGCTGCTCATTGAATCGGTGGACCAGGCCGCCGAGCTGGCGTGGCCAGTCCCGGAGATCTTCTACCTGCTGGCCCGCCGCTTCTGGCCGGGACCGCTGACCATCATTGTGAAGGCGGATCCAAAACTGCCCCTCAAGGTGACCGCCAATACCGGCAATGTTGCCTTGCGTGTGCCTGCCGCGGAAATTCCGCTGGCCATCATTCGCGCTGGAGGCCTGCCGATCACGGCCACCTCGGCCAACCTCAGCGGCAAAAGCGAGTGCACGTCAGCCTTGCAGGTGCGCGACCAGTTGGGAGATTGCGTGTCCATCATCGTGGATGGCGGCCAATCCCCTCGCGAGAAGCCTTCCACCATCATTGACCTCACGAGCGACGATGGCACCTGGCGCGTGATGCGGCATGGCGCCATTCCGGAAGAACAAATTGTCGAACTTTTGGGCGGCCAGGAGTAGGCGCCACGGCAGTACAAAACTCCAACTCTCATCTCTCCCGCTGGATCGTAGCCCTCGCCGCCATCGTTGCGGTCGGGTTCCTCCTGTACACAAGCTGGCAAATCATGCGCGAAGCCGGCGTGGATGAAGCCTGTCCCGCCGACGCCATAGTGGTGTTCGGCGCAGCAGAGTACGTCGGCCATCCCTCACCGGTGTATCGCGCGCGCCTGGACCATGCGTACGACCTTTTCCAGCGAGGATTGGCTCCGGTCATCATCACTACCGGCGGCGCGGGCAAGGATCCGCACTTCAGCGAAGGCCAGGTTGGCCGCGACTATCTTGAGTCCCGCGGCATTCCGGATGTAAATCTGATCGCTGAAACCCAGGGCGACAACACCGATGAGTCCGCCCAACGCGTCGCCGTCATCATGCACACCAACAACATGCACAGCGGCCTGCTGGTCAGCGATGCGTACCACCTCTACCGGGCAAAACAGATGATGACCCGAGAAGGAGTGACGGTGTACATCTCGCCGAGGCCAGGTTCGATTCCAAAAACTTCGTTTGCACGCTGGATGGCCGCGCTGCGGGAAAGCTTCAGCTACATGCTGTATCGCGCGCATGTGCGTTAGGCTGCTTTTCGCTTTTCGCTAGAACACCTGCTCTGTTATCCGTAACCCAGTCGAAGCTGCTCTGGTCCACGACGAGAACCGCAGATCCCTCGGTTCGGGATGACAGTCGATGTTGGAGCGAAAAGCGAAAGGCGAAGAGCGAAAGGCGAACAGCGGTTTCACTTCACCAGCGCCAGAACCCGCGCCGGGCCACCGGAACCGTCTTGCAGCTTAATAGGGGCCACCACCACTGTCGCTCCGGCCGGAGGAACCAGCCCGAGGTTGGCGACGTTTTCCAGGTGGTAAACGCTCTCTTTGGACGTGAACATGTGCACCGGATACGTATTGGTTGCGCCGACGTCTACGCTCATGGTGTCAATGCCGAGCCCCACCACGCTGCGCGTCTTCACGAGGAACTTTACTGCCTCCAGCGAGAAACCGGGATAGTGCGACAAGCGATCGCCTCCCACGTTGCGAAACTCTTTTTGCGAGTTCCAACGCTCATCCCAGCCGGTGTAGGCCATCACTACGGCGCCGATGGGAATTTCTCCATGTGCGCTTTCCCAATCGGCGATGTCCTGCACGCTGACTTCGTAGTCGGAACTGCTTCTAGCCTTGCCGCGGACGTCGAGCACCACCAGCGGACGTACCAGCCTCTCCACCGGAATCTGGTCCACCGTCCACATGCCCTTGGCGAAATGGGCGGGTGCGTCGAGGTGGGTGCCGTAATGCTCCTGGGTGGTGAAGACGCGCGAGTAGTATCCGTCATGCTCGATGTTGCCCAATTCCTTTGCTCGGAACGGCGACTGCTCGCTGCCCTCCCAGTTGGGCGAATGGTCATTCAGGTTGTGGGTGAGGTCGATAACCGCGCGATAGACATTCGGGTCGGGCATGGAAGGTTTGTGCTGCGCGATCAACAACAGCGCCAGCGCCAGACTACAGCCTATCGCAAATGTCTTCCAGTTGATCATCCTCAAGTACCTGTTTTTAGGATATCGATGCTCGGAGGGCAGGGATTGCTTCGTCAATTGTGTCTAACAAGAACAAACCCAGAATGAGGACACGTGATGCGGTTGTGGCAATAAATCGCAGCAGTGCGTGACGAACCGCAGATCCTTGACTCCGGCGACACCTACGCTGCGGATAACAGCTTGTAAAGATCGAGGAAGGGGGGTGGATGGTAATTCATGAATCGTGGTTACCTTTATGAATTGTCATTACGAGCGCCCAGGTTTGGCGCGAGGAATCTGCTTTCTTCATACCGATGCAACAGCAGATCCCTTGTATCTTAGCTGACACTGTTAGCCTGGGCCATCTTGAGGTAAGAGGAAGGCAGCGGGCTTCGGCGGGAGGCCGAGCAGATCCCGAGGCGCGTAGTCAGCAGCCTGCAGCGAGAGCGGCCCCCGCCCTACCTTTCTCACGCCGTGGAGAATCCGAGGCCTTAGAGCCTGCATTCACAAGGCTGGCGGGAGAGGATGCACAGGGTCGGGAGCCGAAGTCCAGCTTAAAACGGAGGCCGACCATGAACAAGAGCAAAGCTGGACAGAAACAGAACTGGTACGTGGGGATCGATGTCAGTGCGCGGGAGTTGGTGGTGGCCTTGGGGCAGCAAGCTGCGAGCTCGACCCTGGAGCGTTATGCCAACACGGCGGCGGGACAGCAGCAGTTGGCCCAGCGGCTGCGGGGTTTGCGGGCGGAGGCGGTGGTGGTTTGTCTGGAAGCCAGCGGTAACTACAGTCTGGATGTGGCCTTGGTACTGGCGCGCCTGGGAGCCGGGGTGAAGTTGCAGGTGGCCAATCCGCGGCGGGTGCGGCGGTTCGCCGAATCGCTGGGGCAGCGCAGCAAGACCGATCCGGTGGACGCGCGGGTGCTCTGCCAGTATGCCGAGCGCATGCCGCTGGTGGAGTGGCAAGCACCGACGGCGGCAGCTTTGCGGTTGCGCGCGCTAAGCCGCACCATTGCGGCGCTGGTCCGCATGTGTACCCAGCACAAGAACCGGCAACATGCCCTGGCCGCCAGCGCTGCGCTGCCCGCTTGCCTGGTGCGCGAGCTGCAGGCGCAAGTGCGTTACACCGAGAAGCGCATTGCCAAGTTGCGGCGCGACGCCGTGCGGCTGATCGCCGGCGAACCCGGCTTGGCCCGCCGCTGGCAGTATCTGCTGAGTGTGCCAGGGCTGGGCGAAAGCAGCGCCCTGGCGGTGCTGGCCGAGCTGGCGGTGCTGCCCGACACGCTGGACGAGCGGCAGTGGGTGGCGCACGCCGGTCTGGATCCCAAGCATCATGAGTCGGGTTCCTCGATTGCGCAGAAACCCCGCATCAGCAAGGCCGGTAACCGCTACCTGGGCGCCGCGCTTTACATGCCGGCGCTGGTGGCGGTGCAGCATGATCCCTCGCTGCGGGCCTTTTATCAGCGCCTGCTGGATCATGGCAAAGCCAAGCTGCAGGCGCTGGTGGCGGTCATGCGCAAACTGCTGCATGCGGCTTGGGGCATGTTTCGCAACGATCAACCTTACGATGGAGCCAAACTGTGCCCGCAGGCGTAAAAAGAGAGAGGTTCTCCGGCACCTCTCCAGAGAAAAAAAATCTTGAAATCGAAGAGAGAATCTCGCTGCGCTCGTGATGACAATACAACGAGGATGTCACTCCACCGATCGATAGGTAATTGCTAGTTGCTTCTCTGCAGCGCAAACGCAAACCACAACGAGTTCGAGCCGTTGTAGTTCACGCCCGATCGCTGCTGGGTTGCGAAGCCCATACGTTCGGCTTTCAGTGTGCAGTTGTTGCAGGGCTTCTCCAGCACAATTTCGTAACTGCCGTTCTTCTTGGAGCGTGCAGTGCCCACGACGTTTCCGCTGGCATCGAGCAGCGTGACCGTGGCGCGTGGCGCCGGCCAGCCACCCTCGTCGGTCACTACTCCTTGCACTTTGCCGCGCGGCGGCAGACCTTCGGGCAGGTAGTCGCGCATGAGGTATCCCGGCCCGCGTAGCGGCCGTCCGCCAAGCTGTCCCGTGACTTTGTCGTGCTCCAGCGCGAGTGTGCCATTCACGAAAACATATTCGAAGCCGACTGACGGCTTGTTGGGATCGTCGAACGTGGCCAGGTCCCGCACTTTGTCACGGTCGAAGATGGTGATATCGGCGAAGTAGTCGGTGCGGAGCAGGCCGCGATGGTCGAGCTTCTCGCGCTGCGCCGGCAGCGAAGTGAATTTGCGAATCGCGTCTTCCAGCCGCAGGTTATGCTCCTCGCGTACATACTTGCCGAGAATGCGCGCGAAACTGCCATAGGCCCGCGGATGGGATTTTGATTCACCCAGTGGTCCGGTAGGGCTGATGGCGCCGTAATCGGTACCAACGCTCACCCATGGCTGGCGCATGGCGAGTTTCACGTCATCTTCACTCATCAGGAAATACACGGCGCCAGTATTGTCGCGGTCGGCGATCACCACGTCCATCAAACGCATCAAGCGGATCTTTGCTCTCCATCTTCGCAACCTGCGCGATGGTTTTGCCTTCGTACTTGCGAAGCTGCGGATCGAGCACCGAAACCACTAAGACGCCGTCGGCACCGCCCGCGCCTAGATACAAATTTTCGAAGGACGTACTCGGCGCCATAACTTCTTTCCGAATCTGTGCACGCACCGCCGGGTCCTTCAACCGCTTCACGAATTCGTCCGGACCTCCGGCATGATACTTCGGCGGAATCACCGCGCCCAGTGAAGTCTGCGCCCCCACGTACGGATATTGATCGGCAGTCACATCAACTCCACTGACGCGCGCCTGCTCGATGGCCGCGATCACCTGTGGCATCTTGCCCCAGTTCTGCTTGCCCGCAACTTTCAAGTGAAAGATCTCGACCGGGATGTCGGCTTCGCGTCCAATGCCAAACGCCTCGTTGAGGGAGTCCATCTCGGAGTCGCCTTCGCCGCGAATGTGCGAGGCATAGATGCCGCCCTTCTTCGCCGCCACTTTCGCCAGCGCAACTAGCTCATCGGTTTTCGCGTAGGAGCCCGGTGCATAGATGAGTGCGCTGGAGAGCCCCATGGCGCCATCGCTCATGGCGTCGTCCACCATGATCTCCATCTGTTTCAGTTCGTCGGCGGTGGGAGCGCGATCGGCAGTCCCGATTACCATATGGCGCACCTGCGCCGCGCCGACATAGGTCGCGAGGTTGATCCCGCTTCCCTGTTTGGTTAGTCGCTGGAAATATTCCTCCAGCGACCTCCAATCGGGCGTGATCTGGAAGTGCTGGAAATAGTCGGCGTGCTCCTGGTTCAGCAGTTCGTTGGTGGGCGCGATGGAGTCACCCTCGCCGGTGATCTCGGTGGTGATGCCTTGCGTCAGTTTGCTGACTGCCTGCTTGTCGATGAGAAGGTTGCTCTCCGATTGTCCAAGCATGTCAATGAATCCGGGAGCGACGATCAAGCCTCTGGCATCGATGGTGCGCTTGGCCACTAGCGAGGCATCGGCGTGGCCGACGAAGGCAATGCGGTCGCCAATGATGCCGACGTCGGCGTAGATCCAGGGATTGCCGCTGCCGTCCACGACGCGGCCGTTGCGGATGAGGTAGTCGAACTCCTGCGCCAACAGAGGAGTCGCGAATGTGAGAAGAAGGAGAAGCAGCAAGAATCTTAGTCGTGACAAGGTCAGCTCCGAATAGCAAATTCACAGCACGCGATCATGGCAAATACCAGAACAGGTCCAGCGCGCGGCGCTGACGTTGGATTATTCATGAACATTAGGTGTCATCCTGAGCGCGGCGCCCGCAAAGACTTTCCGACCGGCTTCTCTTGCGGGTCGGGCGGACGCGGAGTCGAAGGACCCTATGGTTGCGAGAAATCACCATGTGGCCGCGCGGGGCAGCAACAAGGTGAGATTGGCGGCCAAAGGGGTCCTTCGACTCCGCGCTGCGCTCGTCACTCAGGATGACAGCCAAAAAACCTACTTGCTCATGAATAACCCAGCGTCCGCGCCGCATTACCCGAACACTGCCTCCCGGCCACTTTACGTTCCCAATCTCTCCATCACCCTCGCCACGGTCAGCGCCAGTTCGGCGGCGAACACCGTGCTCACAAAGTTGACTGAATCGTTGCCCATTTTGCCGGAGTTCTCCCAGGTGGCTCCCAGGACGCTGTCGAAAAACATGCCGGCAATTCCAGCCAGAGCGATCAGCGGCGTCCAATTCCAACTTACTACGCCAAAGAATGCGCTTACCCAAGCCACAACGCAGGCTGCGAGGCATCCGGCGAAAGTCCCTACCACGCTGATTGCGCCATTGGTGCCGATGGGTGCTTCGCGAAAGTCCGTGATCATGTATGCGACGCGGGCTGAAGCCTGTCCGATTTCACTGGAAGCAGTATCGGCGGCGGCTTCTGCGAGGGCGGCTATCGCCCCGGCCATCAGGATGCCGGAGAGCCGCGGAAACCAGACCGTCGGCAGCGCGCACAACGCGGCTGCGCCCAGATTGGCGAGAACCTGCGACGCAGTGCGGCCGCGTCCACGCTCGGCCACTCCGAGTCGCTGCTTCCGTCCATGGCCCCAGCGAGTCGCCAGCACCGTGATCACGAATACCGTCAGGAGGGGAAGAAAACCGGCCAGTCCGGAAAGCATCAGAACGAACGCCACGAGCACGCCCATCAGAGCTCCGCCGTCGGTCACGGCACCCAGGGTCCGGGCAATGACCGCGAACCCAATGGCAACGACCGCGGCAGGCAAACCCCTTGAATGGAAGAGACTTGTCACGCGTATTGGGCCAGTATCGCATGAGCCGGAGGTTCACCGCTTGAAGCCGGGCCGGCTCCGCAATACGACCCCGCAGACGACTGTTGGCATCCCATCAAGGGTAGCTTTCGCTGTTCTGGGGCTTGACATTATGCGCCAGACACAGCACTATTCTGTCGCAGATTTGGTGCAATCTCAGTACCCAGGAATGTGAGGATTATGGCGTCTTCCGTTTGGTCTGGATATCTAACCTTTGGCCTCATCTCCATGCCTGTGAAGTTATTCTCGGGCGCGCGCAGCAATCACATCTCCTTCAACATGCTGCACCGCGATGACAACACTCGCGTCAAGCAGCAGCTCTGGTGCCCGCATGACGAGCGCGTGGTCGAGCGCAACGAGATCGTCAAGGGCTACGAGTACCGCAAGGGCGAGTACGTCATCATCGAACCGGACGAGATCAAGAAGATCGAGCCCAAGACCGCCAAGGCGATGGAGATCCTGGAGTTCGTCGAGTACAAGGAAGTGGACCCTATCTATTTCGAATCGTCGTATTTCCTGGTTCCGGATGAAGCCGGCCGAAGGCCGTATGCGCTCCTGACCAAAGCGATGGAAGAAACCGGCTACGTGGCCATCGCCAAGCTCACCATGCACAACCGCGAATACACGGTGTTTCTACGACCTCACGCCGGCGGCCTCATGCTGCATACCATGTATTACAGCGATGAGGTCCGGCAGTTGGAGAGCTTCGGCCCCGTTGACGTCGAACTGAAAGACGCAGAGGTGAAGGTTGCTCATCAATTGATCGAAGCGCTCGCGGGCAAGTTTGAGCCCGAGAAATATCACGACACCTTCGAGGAAAACCTGAAGCAGCTCATCAAGGCTCGTCTGGAAGGGGCCGAGGTCACCCCAGTGGAGAAACCACGCAAGCTTGCTCCTGTGATTGACCTTATGGCAGCACTCAAGGAAAGCCTGGCGCAAATGCCGAAGAAGCCTCCGCAACGCGCAGCCGCCGCCCAAAGGGAGTCGGAGGTGAAGGTAGCAGCCAAGAAGTCGGCCAAGGGGCGCCGAGGCTCCGCTGCATGATGCGGTCAACCGGCCTTCGCGATCTGCGCCAGGCTCGAGTGACCCTTTCTGCTAACTACCACCATTAGGCCATCCCCATATGCACCAAGGTTGCCATGCGTTATTCTACGGGCACCTTGAGTCCCCGAATGAAGCCGCCAGCTAAGGCCACGATCCGCATTGCTGTGGTGGAAAATGATCCACTTCGTTTTCTCGGATTTCGGGCGATATTCTCCTCCGAGAAAGACTTTCAAGTACGCGCTTCCACGATCCCGACAATCTTAAGTTCTCCCGACGACGACATCATCCTGATGACCTCCAGTGGCGGAGCCGCATTCTACGCGGCTATGTCTGCCCTTAAGGCCGTACGTCCTTCCATTCGCATTATTGTCACTGGGACCGGTACCGGCGACGAAGAGATCCTGCGAGCGATTGCCGCAGGTGCGAAGGGCTACATCGCCGCCGATGCGGCGCCCGAAGAGTTCAAACAGGCGATCCGCGTGGTGCACAGCGGTTCGGTGTGGGCGCCCAGGCGAGTGCTCTGTACGTTCATCGAACGCGCTACCGCGTCTCCTCGAAGGGTGTTACCGCAAGGGGAAGACAAGATCAGCGACCGTGAGCGTGAAGTGCTGAAGTTGCTGGTCGCGGGCCGCTCCAACAAAGAAATCGGTGACGAGCTCGGTATCGAATTGCGCACCGTTAAGGCGCATGTCGGCCAGCTTATGCGCAAGGTTGGAGTGCAGAACCGCATCGCTTTGTCGGTCCATGCCATTACGCATTCGCTGCTCTTGTCGCATCAGTAATCCAGTTCACTGACCGCCAGACAAGTTGCTTGGTCATTCAACCTGAGCAATTCCACCGTTTCGTTTCACATGGAACAACCGCGCCCGGCCAGAATTGGCGTGATTCAGTTAGTCCAGGTTGAGCGTTGGTTCAGCGCCGCGTTCCCTATACCCAAGAAACGCTGCAGTGCAAGCGATCTTGGACGCCAGCCTGAAGACGCTGGCCCTGCCCGGTCTACGCTAACTAAGAACCTGGTCTAAGTTCAGCGCCTCAAGTTACCGGCCCTTCTGACTATTACGAAAGTACAGTTACCAGCCCTGACCTTCCGTTACTTGACCGAAACCCGCAGTCATTCCATACTCCTCTCACCTACCACAGAACCTGGGAGACAGGGTTGGAAGAGGTTACGAGGGTCTCCTCTTCCAGCCCTTCGTTTTTGGAATCAACCCCTACCTGAACTGAAACCAACCACCCGAGCCTACCTTCCGCGTGGACATCCAGGTCACTAAAGAGTAACCACCCTCCACCTTTCTTCTAGCGCGATATTCCATCCAACACTCGTAAGATGAGTGCAGTCGGCACTAGCTGGCGGAGCACACCGTTGTTGATCGGAGTCAAGCCATGAAAAAGATTGTCGCGGCAGCGTTGTTGATGTTTTCGATGACCACCTGGGCCTGGAGCCAGAGCCGAAATGCGCAAACGGATCGCGTCCAGACTGCGAGCATGGTGCTCAGCCAGATTATGTCTGCTCCCGACCGGGCTATTCCCGACGGAATCATGTCCGGAGCAAAGTGCATCGCCATCATTCCATCCAGCCTGAAGGCGAGTTTCATCTTCGGAGCGAACTACGGCAAGGGCGTGGCCACCTGCCGCACCGATCATGGCTGGAGCGCGCCCGTGTTTTTCCGGTTGACCGGCGGGAGCTTCGGATTCCAGGCGGGCGGCCAGGCTTCGGATCTAGTGCTCATTATCCGCACCGCAGATGGAATGCAGCACCTGCTGCAAAGCAAATTCAAGTTGGGAGCGGATGCATCCGCGGCCGCCGGCCCGGTGGGACGTGATGCTCAGGCCATGACCGACCTTACGTTACGTGCTCAGGTGCTGACCTATTCGCGTTCGCGCGGATTGTTTCTCGGCGTCTCCTTGAGCGGAGGCGTCATCCGCCAGGACGGCGGCGACACTCGCGCCTTCTACGGTGGCAAGGACTGGACATTCTACTCGCTGCTCAACGGTCAGGTTCCGGCTCCGCAGGACTCGATGGTGCTGCTGAACACAGTTGAAAAATACGCTCCCACACCCAAGGTTCGAGCGCAGGCCACTCCCCCTGCGCCGGTTGTAACAGCGCCGGCGATTGTGGCCACCCCGGCCGAAGCGCCGACAACCAGCACAACCGCCGCTTCGCCAGGGACAACTGCAGAACCAGCGACAACTTCAGCAGCTCCCGCCCAAGCGCCGGCAGCCGCAGTAGAACCGGCGGAAGACTCCAAGCCCGCGGCTGCACCGGCTGTAACCCCAAGCGCGCCCGCGCCCGTGTCGGCATCACCGGTAGCCAGCGAGACTGACAACCGCTAGAGAGACTCTGATCAAGTATGGTTCTTTGAAGGGGACGGCCTTCAGGCCGTCCGCAAATGCCTGACATTAGGGCGGGCTTTAGAGACTGTGTGGCTCTGTTGACATCCTTGCGTCACGCTTAAATGGAATAGCTCGCGAGCAAGTTCGAGGTTCCAACAACCGAGTCCCGCTTAGCGGGACGGCGCCAGGATAGCCCAGCACGCAGCCGGGTCCCCGGTTCGCGCCGCTTTTGCGCAAACTGGGGAGGCGGAGTGCTGGGTGCTGTATTTTTAAAATTGAGCACCTTGCAGGGGCGGCACAGTAAGATGTCAACATAGCCGGACTGTGTCGCAACCGTTCTCCTTGCGCGGCAGTGGAACAGAGTGGGCAAGAACCAGCCCCGAACGGGGCGAAAGAGCTTAGCCCAGCGCTTCAGCGCTGGGTGAAGCGGGAAATGAGACCGAGTCCCGTAGGGACGGCAGAGGTTGCGATACAGTCTCTCTAGCCGCTGAGGGACTTCCGGCTGACTTAATCAGAATTTCCCTAGATCCTTTTGCTTCGTAAGAGCGCTGGCCTCGGGCCACCGCTTTTCTCTTATCTGAGCAATGGCGCCGACCTCACGTTTGACCTTGTTTTTTCGCGGTGCTACCGTCAAACCGATACTCCCGATGCGCCACAGGCTGCAGTACGTTCCAGTCGCGCTGCTGGTGCGCCTGATCGGCGCCTTGCCGCGTCCGCTGGCCCGTGGATGCGGCATCCTGCTGGGCGGAGCGGTGTACCATCTGCACCGCCGACTGCGCCAAGTCGGGATGCGCAACCTCGAGCTGGCGTTTCCCGAGAAATCGGCTAAAGAACGCCGAAGAATTCTGCGTGGAGTCTACGTCTCGCTCGGCCGCCTGCTGGGCGAAGCTTGCCTCTTCCCTCGCTACACCAAGGAAAACGCCTCGCACGTCGCCGTATATCAGGGCTTCGAGAATTTCGAAGCAGCCGAGAAGCGCGGCAAGGGTGTGCTCTTCCTTACCGGCCATTTCGGAGGATGGGAGGTTGGCTCGTTCTTCCACTCGTTGCAGGGACACCCCATGAAGATCGTGGTTCGACCGCTCGACAATCCTTATGTCGACAATCTGGTCGCGCGCTATCGCGGGCTGCATGGCAACGTGATGATCGGCAAAGATGAATTTGCCCGCGGCTTGATTGCAGCCGCCCGCAATAACGAAACCGTTGGTGTCCTCATGGACACCAACATGACTCCGCCCCAGGGCGTATTCGTGAACTTCTTTGGGATTCCCGCCTGCACCGCCAGTGGCGTGGCGCGGGTGGCCTTGCACACAGGCGCGGCGGTGGTTCCGGCATTCACCATCTGGGACCCGGTTCTGCGTAAGTACAGGGTGGAGTTCGATCGCGCGGTGGAACTGATCCGCACCGGCGATGATGAAGCCGATGCCGTTACCAATACCGCGCTCTTCAACAAGATCATAGAAGACTACGTGCGCCGCTATCCCGACCAGTGGCTCTGGGTGCATCGCCGCTGGAAAACCCGGCCCCCAGGCGAGCCTAGCTTGTATTAGTCCGGCGAACACTCATCCATCCGAGTGCATCCCGAGCCGCCGCATCTAAGCGTACCTTTCCCCGAAGGTACGGAGCGAGGCCAACTGTACGAGTATTGCAGGGCTGTTTGGATGTTAGAAGTTTATTTGGCGCTTTTCCTCAAAGGCTGCGCCGGAATTGCAGAGCTTCTTTTCTGTCTCACAAAGGGTTCTTTGTGCAACAAGCGTCGAAGCTTTCTTCTTGCCGGTCACGATGCACGTCGCCAAAAGGGGCCGAGCGTTTGCCCGGTGCAATTTCTTGGTGCATAATTCACGGGAAGGAGACATAGGATATGTCCGCCGCAACTCTCGACAAATTGGAGTCCCCCGCCGTTTTCAAGCTAGGAGTGCTCGAACATTCCGATCAAAACCACGAAGCTAACCAGCCATTGCGCTGTGGTAAAGGCAAATGCGGTAAGTGCAACTGTACAGAGTTCGAAGGCTATGAAGATACCTGTGCAAATTCCGGATGCGGCCACGCGTTTTATGACCACTTGTAAACTGTCATTTCACCCGCCATGTTTCAGAAACGGTCCTTTGTGAAACGACGCGGAAGCTCGCTGGAGCGCTGTCCCCTCACGATCCGGTTACCCGCTGGCAGCGCGTACTCCCGCTTCTTTCAGCAAGGCGGCGCAAGGTGCGGAGACCCGCCGGCGGCTTGCGCCTCTCGCAGCTAATCCAGAAACAGGAGAAGCGGAAATCTGTTTGACGCTGAGGCGTGCTCCACAAATGGTAAGTTTTGAGACGACCGGGTGACCCTGCGAAAATTAGAGGACTTGCGTGTCTCAAAACTCTGTCTCAACACCATTGCACGAAATACTGCTGACAGGCCTGCGTGAGTACTGGCCGTAAAACGTCGGAGCATCTGCTGAAGGCTTCAGTCCAAGCGGGCATCCAAGGTTCACAGCACCCGGCACCAAGTTGAAGCTTGAAACTAACTACTAGCCACTAGCCACTCTCTTACCCTATAACAACTTCATGCCCCAAACACTGCAATCGCTGGCGGAATTCACTGCCACCCGCTTGATCGGCGACGGCAACCTCGAAATCGCGACCGTCGCCAGCATCGCGCAAGCGCAACCGGGCGCTCTGGTATTTGTGCAAGACGAGAAACATCTGGAGCAGGCGCTGGCTTCGCCAGCGAGTGCCGTCATCGCTGGAGAGTTCGCGGCTTCATCCGCCGGACGCAAGCCGTTGCTGATCGCCGACCATCCCCGCTTGGCATTCGCGCGGGCCGGGGCGCTGCTCCATCCGCCGAGACACTACACCGCCGGCATTCATCCCACCGCGGTCGTCCATGCTTCGGCGAAAATCCCTACCAGCGCGGCCATTGACGCCTACGCTGTAATCGAAGCCAACACTGTGATAGGCGAGCGCTCGCACATCGGAGCCGGCTGCAGCATTGGCGAGGGCGTCGCGATTGGCGACGATTGTGATCTGTATCCGCGCGTCGTCATCTATCCAGGCACGACGTTGGGCCGCCGCGTGGTGGTGCACGCAGGCGCAGTGCTCGGAGCTGACGGCTTCGGATTCGTGCGCGATGAACAATACGGCCGCTATCATAAGTTCCCGCAGATCGGGCACCTCGTAATCGGCGAATATGTGGAAATTGGCGCCAATTGCACCATCGATCGAGGCGCGCTGGACAAGACCGTGATCGGCGCAGGTACGAAGCTCGACAACCTGATCCACATCGGCCATAACGTAACCGTCGGTGCCAACGTGGTGATCGCGGCGCAGACAGGAATTTCGGGCAGTGTGGACATCGGCGACGGCGCGGTTGTGGGAGGACAAGTCGGCATCGGAGACCATGCGACGGTCGAGCCGGGTGTCATTCTCGGATCAGGCAGCGGCGTGCTGTCGCACAAAATAGTTCGCGGAAAAGGAGTCGTCTTTTGGGGCAGGCCCGCGCGCCCGCTCCGCCAGTATTTGAAGGAACTAGCGGCGCTGGCAAAGTGGGGGCGCGAACACAAGTAGGAGCGGTCGATGAGATTCACTATTCCCTAGAGCGGCTTCGGAGGCGGATACACCAGTGTTGGCTGTCTTAGGGATCGACGCGGCCTGGACTGAGCACAATGCCAGTGGCGTAGCTCTCGTGCGCGCGAATTACGAACGCTGGGAGTGCCTGGCTGTCTCACCGAGCTTCGCCGATTTCATCCTATCTGCGGATTCTACCGAACCGGTCGTTAAGACCGGCTCCGAACTGGATCTAGTGGTAAAAGCCGCCGTCGCACTCCTGCACGGTGAGCGTCCAAATGTTGTAGCGGTTGACATGCCAATGTCGCACGATCCGATCACCTCGCGGCGAGTAGCTGATCATCAAGTATCATGCGCCTTCGGAATTGCCGGTTGCTCAACTCACAGTCCGAATGTTACGCGGCCAGGCGCTGTTGGGAAGCGACTAACCCAATCCTTGGTTGACGGTGGGTATTCGCTCAGAACCATCGCACCATCTGATGGCAACACGTCCGTAC
Source organism: uncultured Acidobacteriaceae bacterium (assembly GCA_963794545.1). Taxonomy (GTDB): domain Bacteria; phylum Acidobacteriota; class Terriglobia; order Terriglobales; family Acidobacteriaceae; genus Bog-257. The sequence continues at coordinate 966,265 of CAWCEH010000001.1, read as the reverse complement.
TAATTGAGGTCTATCCTCATCCTGCTCTCCTGCGGTTATGCCACGCCGATTACCGGCTCCCCTACAAGGTTTCCCGCGTAAGGAAATATTGGCCAGGAATCTCGCCACCAGAGCGCCGCAAGAACTTGCTGATCCAATTTCAGCGCATTATCGATGCCCTGAGTCGAACTATCGATCACATTAGTCATCTTCTGCCGGAACCTGAACAGGTAAAATCAACGGACGGGCTGAAGGCTTTTGAGGACATGCTGGACGCACTAGTGTGTGCATGGGTGGGTATCAGATATTTGCAGGGGGACACTGAGCCTTATGGCGATGACTCGGCCGCGATCTGGATCCCTAAACCCACCTAACGTTATCGCTCGCTATTGATACTATCGATCTCAATCTATGTCATTGATCGTCATCGGCGGACACTCCCGCAGCGTAGGCAAGACCAGCGTGGTCGCTGGCCTCATCGCCGCACTCCCCGAATTTCACTGGACGGCCATCAAGATCACGCAATATGGACACGGCATCTGCTCCGCCAACGGCGAACTCTGCGACTGCGCCACCGACGATCACAGTTGGGCGGTAACCGAAGAGCGCGACCGCAGTAGCGAGAGCGACACCTCGCGCTTCCTTGTCTCTGGCGCAGTTCGCTCACTGTGGGTGCGCACTCGCCAGGGAATGCTGGCCGAAGCCATGCCTCGCGTGCGCACGGAACTCGCCGGCGCCGAGAACGCCATCGTCGAGTCCAACTCAGTAATGCGCTTCTTGCGCCCCGACCTTTATCTGACAGTGCTCGACACGTCGACTGCCGACTTCAAGAGCTCGGCCCAGGAATTTCTCGATCGCGCCGACGCCATAATCCTGCACGACAGTAGTGGCGATGTCGCGTGGACAAACGTCTCATTGAAGCCGGTTGCCGCCAAACCGCGATTTCGCATCCGCCCGCCACAGTATGTAACACCCGAGTTAGTCGAATTTGTACGGAAGAGGGTCGGACATGCAGCGTCAAGGACATAGGCACATTGCGCATAGCATTGTTTTGAAGGGGCCCGGCTTCAGCCGCGCCGATTACGAATCTTGAGGCCGGGCTTTTAGCCCCTGAGGGAATTCGAATTTTGCAGATCTGGAACGAGTCCCCTCGGTGGCTAAAGCCAGGGGGTTGCGCAGCTTTACGGCGCGCCTGAAGGCGCGCCCCTTCAAGGCCAACACATGTACCGCACAAAGGCTACTCCCAGTGGCTCGCTCACTCGTAAATGTTTGCAATCTTTCAGGGAGGACGCATGGCCACATTTGGCTTTATCGAATACAAGGACGCCGGCCCGGAGGTACGGGCGGTTTATGACGACATCATGGCAACCCGCAAGACCGACTGGATCAACAATTTCTGGAAGGCCATCGCGCACGATCCGGAACTGTTGAAACGCACCTGGGAGGACACCAAGCAGATCATGGCGCCAGGTGCGTTGGATGCGGTGGTGAAGGAACTGATCTACGTGGCTGTGAGTGTAACCAATGGATGTCCGTATTGCGTTGCCGCGCATACTGTCTCAGCGCGCAAGAAAGGCATGAGCGACGAGATGTTCCACGAGATGATGTCCGTGGTCAGCATGGCGAATGAAAACAACCGGCTGGTAAACGGCTACCAAGTTGAGATTGACGAGGCCTTCAAGACGCCCCTGACGTGAAGAAGCTATCAGCCGTCAGCTATCAGCCGTCAGCTATCAGCCGTCAGCTTTCAGCCATCAGCTCGCAGCCATCGTACGTCGGCTGTCCAACTCAGCAACATGTCGGTCCTGCGTGCGGCCGCGAGGGCCTCAACAATCGAATGCACGAGCTGAAAGCTGACGGCTCACGGCTCATACGCGCCTGAACCGCTATAATGTTCCTTCCATGAAAGCCTACGTTTACGTCTCGCTCAAGAAAAGCGTCCTCGACCCTCAAGGCAAAACCATCCACGGTGCGCTAAAAAAAATGGGGTATCGCGGCATCGACGACCTGCGCCAGGGCAAGTACTTCGAGATCGCGCTCGACAGCAGCATCGACCGGGAGCAGGCGCAGGCGGAGATCGACCGTATCGCCCGTGAAGTGCTCACCAATCCCGTCATCGAAGAATATCGCTTCACAATCGAGGGATAGGCCACCCGATGGCGGATTTGCTGATTGGCTGCTCCCGCATTTCCCTCCGCACCTCAGGGAGTGTCCTTTCGTAATCTAATCTTCCGCACCAGTAACACCCGCTGACTCATCAAATCGGCTAAGATTGGCTAGCTACAGCATTCACTCTTGGTCAACGAGTTTGTGTCGGCTAGCGCGCCCTTCGGCTGCGCTCGGGCAGGTTTTCATTGCATACTCATGACGTACGCGAGCCGTGGTCTTGGTGATGAAAACTGACAACTGACCACTGGCAACCGGCAACTGCCGTTTGGAGCTGAACTATGTGCGGGATTGTTGGATACGTCGGAAAGAAGCGGGTTGTGCCGGTCATCATTGACGGCTTGCGCCGCCTCGAATATCGCGGCTATGACTCGGCCGGCATTGCCGTGGGTGGCAACGGCGATGGCTTGCAGGTGCGCCGCGCCGAGGGCAAGTTGCGCAATCTGGAAGAAGTCATCCGCCTGAAGCCGCTCGACGGCACCTACGGCATCGGCCACACCCGCTGGGCCACGCATGGCCGCCCGACCGAAGAGAACGCGCATCCTCACCGCGATTGCACCGGCAAGATTGTTGTCGTGCATAACGGCATTGTCGAGAACTATGTCGCGCTGAAGAAGAAGCTGATTGACGAAGGGCACAAGTTCCGCACCGAGACCGACACCGAAGTAATCGCACACCTGGTCGAGAAAAACCTCTCCGCGGCGGAAGGCAAGGTGCCGCTGGAAGAAGCTGTGCGCAAGACAGTGAAGCTGCTCACCGGAGTGTTCGCAATCGCCGTCATTTCGTCAGACGAGCCCAACAAGATTGTTGCCGCTCGCAACGGCCCGCCCGCAGTCATCGGCCTAGGCAAAGACGAATACTTCGTCGCCAGCGATATACCGGCCATTCTTTACCACACCCGCGACCTGTTCTTCCTCGGAGATGGCGACCTTGCCGTCATCACGCCTTCTGGCGTGCAGCTGACCGATTTCGACGGCCAGCCGGTCACCCGCCAGGTGCAGCACATCACCTGGGACCCAATCATGGCGGAGAAGGGGGGCTTCAAGCACTTCATGCTGAAGGAAATCTACGAGCAGCCGCGGGCCGTGCGCGACACTACGCTGGGCCGCGTCTCGCTTGACTCCGGCAAGGTGTTCCTCGACGAGATGGACATCACCGACGAGGATTTCCGGAAGCTGGAGAAGGTTTATATCGCAGCTTGCGGCACCAGTTGGCACGCTGGACTGGCGGGCAAGTTTATGATCGAGCGACTGGCCAAGCTTCCGGTGGAAGTGGACTATGCTAGCGAGTTTCGTTATCGCGACCCCTTGATCTGTTCTAGCGATCTCACCATCCTGATTACCCAGTCGGGCGAAACCGCCGACACCATCGCGGCTATGCGCGAAGCACGCGCCAAAGGGTCGAAGACCGTGGGCATCTGCAACGTCGTGGGCTCTATGATTGCGCGCGAAGCCAACGGTACCGTTTACACTCACGCCGGTCCAGAGATTGGTGTGGCGTCTACCAAGGCTTTCACTGCGCAACTGACCGCGTTGTTCCTGTTCGCGGTGCATCTCGCCCAGGTACGTGGGACACTCGATCTCGACCACTCCAAGCAGCTCCTTAACGACCTCACCCTCATACCCGGCAAGCTGGAGGCGCTGCTAACCCGCGACGAGGAGACGGAAGATCTGGCCAAGGAATATCACCGTGCGCATGATTTCCTCTTTCTGGGACGCGGCATTCACTACCCGATCGCGCTGGAAGGCGCGCTGAAGCTGAAGGAAATCTCCTACATCCATGCCGAAGGCTATCCCGCGGGCGAGATGAAGCACGGCCCGAACGCGTTGATTGACGAAGATCTTCCCGTGGTGATTCTCGCCACGCACGACAAGACTGATCCCGGCTCGGTAGTGCGCTACGAGAAGACGCTGTCGAACCTGAAGGAAGTGAAGGCGCGCTCGGGTACCGTGATCGCAATCGCCACCGACGGCGACGAGGAAATTCGCGAAGCCGCCGACCATGTCCTGTATGTTCCCGATGCGCCCGAACTGCTTGCGCCGATTCTGGAAGTGGTTCCCTGCCAGTTGCTGGCGTACCACATCGCCGTCCGCCGTGGCTGCGACGTGGACCAACCGCGGAATTTGGCAAAGTCGGTGACGGTGGAGTAGCGGGACGGCCGCTATTTGCTTTTCGCGTGAGTGCCCCGCCCTTGTCGCGCAGCGGCAGGGTAGGGTTACGCACTTCGAGGTTTCTCTCTTGCGTTGCGCCGCACCCACTCGCTCCAAGCACGTTCCGTTATTTCGCCCGCAGCGGCCCTGAGAACCATCGCCGTTTCCTCGGCTTCGCTGCAACCGAGCTCCCAGCCGTTTAGCTCAAGAAAGACAACCATCGCCGCCAGCGCGGTGCGCTTGTTTCCGTCAACGAATGGATGGTTCCGCAGCAGCCCCCACGCGTATGCCGCCGACAGACTAGCCACCGATATTTCCTGTCCGTACGCCGCTAGGTTCTGAGGCCTTGCCACCCCGGATTCAAGTAGTCCGTCGGCACGCAGGCCAGAGATTCCACCATAACGCGCAATCAGTTCCTCGTGGACGGCCAGCACGGCTTTCGCGGTGAGCCATCGCACGCGCTTCACTTTGCCAGTTCTCGATAGCTGTTGCGGTGCCGCGACTCGGTGCGGCGGAAGGTTTCGACTTGCTCCGAGAAATTGGCGTCAAACGGCGACAATTCGATCCCGGTGCTCGTCTCGGTGAGATTTAATATGCCACCCTCGGTCACGCGAAGGTGTTCGATGACCTGCTTGGGTAGCAGGACGCCGTATCCATTACCGATTTTGCGCAACTTAGTCTGCATAAAAACATTATAACATTAGTTATAATGTGTGGTTGTGATCTTGGCTGGAACGTTTCCTGTTATGGAGATGCGCCTTCCCTGAGCGACGATTTTGGGCCACTCGCATCTACATAGACAGACCCTCATGGAAACCCAACTCCAGGAGCGCACCACTGTCCAGCGGCAGATGTTCACGGCCCGCGTAAACCGCTCCGTTCTGCTGTCGCCGCAGACCAAGCATCTCGAGCTTAGCGTCGAGGGGGTGGAAGAATTTCGCTTCGTTCCCGGGCAGTTTGTCTCGATCAAGCAGCCACGTCCCGATGGCAAAGAACACACCCGGGCGTATTCCATGGCTTCGCCGCCGCACGAGAACGCCACGTTCGATCTGTGCCTCAATCGCGTGGACGAGGGCTTTCTTTCCAACTGGCTGTGCGATCTTCCGGAAGGATCGGCGATCCAGTTTCACGGGCCACACGGCCTTTTCACGTTGCGCGAGCCCAGCAAGGACGTAGTCTTTATCGCTACCGGAACCGGCATCGCGCCCATCCGGGGCATGATTCATTGGCTTTTCGAAGAACCGGAACGCAACCGCGGTCACGAGTACTGGCTGGTATTCGGAACCCGTTACGAGCACAGCATTTACTACCGCGACGAGTTCGAGCGCATCCAACGCGAGAACCCGAACTTCCACTACGTGCCGACGCTTAGCCGATGCGGCGATCTTTGGACAGGCTGCCGCGGCTACGTGCAGGACAACGTCCGCGAAATCGTCGCCGAGCGCACCGACATGCAGGCGTACATCTGCGGCCTGCATCAGATGGTGGACGCAAACCGCAAGCTGCTAAAAGAAGAGTTGGGCTGGAACCGGAAGCAGATCGTGTTCGAGCGCTACGACTAGGGAAGATTCAGAACTGGTGTATCCGGGTGGAGCACCGCTTCAGCGGTGCATTTGGCCAGCGCCAGGGAACCGGCTTCAGCCGCTGAGGTAATTGAAACTTGTGTACCTCAGGCGCTAAAGCGCGATCAGAAATTGCAGTCCTCAATGCACGCCTGAAGGCGTGCTCCACCCTACACATCAAAGGCGAAGTTCCCCTGACTAAAGTCTTGCCCTTACTCACTGGCTGCGCCATGATGAGCTATGGCCCGCCTCGTTCTCGTCGCTGCCTGCATGTTTCTAATTGCAATCGGATCGCTCGCGCAGGACTGGAAACAGGTGCGTAAAGCCGACGACGCCAAGTGGGCCAAGGAGACGGGCCTCGATCCCGGAACCATACACAAACTATGGCGCCAGGCCTCGCATGCTACAAATGAGAAAGACGACGACTCGCGCATCGCCAATGTAGACGTTGAGGGTCTCTCTGACCATCACCAGGTCTTGTTCGTCACCTACGCGGGAGAAAAAAACTGCCTCACCGTCACCATCTTCCGGCAATACTCGGAGACGTCATTTTCGAAGTTCTGGTCGGTCGAGCAAGACCCCGATGGTCAGGGCTTTTGCGATAACGCGTTCGGCAACGCGAGTGCCGATATCGTGAACCAGGCGATCGAGGTGCGCGTGCCGCAGTCGCCGGATGCCTCCAACGGATTCGCCAACTACAAGGTTTACCAATACGAATGGAACGGCATCAGCTACCGGTTCGCTGGCAGGCGAGATGTGCAAGGCCGGTGAGCGGATGCCGCGATTTTGCGTCGGGCTTTGCTCGCAATGTTGTTGACGCCCGTCGATGTGCAATCGTAATGCTTACGTCAGCTTTCGTCCGACCCTCTCGCCGCCTTCCGGCGCTCGCGCTCGGCCTTTGAAGCCTCGCGACGTCGTAGCGCGCCTTCATAGCGCCGCTGTTCCTCCTCGGTCTCGGGGATGACGGGCGGCACCTTCAGCCTCCTGCCGTGGCGGTCCACGGCAACGAAAGTCAGATAGGCGGTTGCGACCTTCTGGCGCGAAGCTGAGATGTAATTCTCCACCAGAACTCGGACGCCAACTTCCATCGAAGTATTGAATGCTCGATTCACGGCCGACTGCAAGATCACCATGTCGCCGACGTGCACCGGAACAAGAAAATCGATGTGGTCCATTGAGGCGGTAACGGCGTAGGAGTGCGAGTGGCGATGCGCCGCCAACGCCCCGGCAAGATCGATCCAGTGCATCAATCGGCCGCCCAACAGGGCGCCGAGCGGGTTGGTGTCATTGGGCAACACGAGCTCGATCATTTCTGATTTGGAGTCGCTTACCGGTCTCGCTCGCAGGTTTCCGTCGTTCTGTTCCATGCCGTTCCTTTTTGAATGTTGGTCCTACTTCCCTGCCCCCGCGCTTTGCTGCGCCGAGGCTGGCCCGGCCTTTTCGATACCCTCTTTGGGAAACAAGCTCGTGCGACGGGCACGCTGCGCCTGCAAGTAACACTCGGCCATTCGCTGCACGCGCGGATCGGCATGCGGCTGGAGCCACGACGCGTTCGCGATCCCATAAAGCAGCTCCCCGTGGCTCGCAGGCAGGTAACCGTGCTCGCAGACAAAAAGCACGCGCAGAATTCCGTCGCGCTCCTCACCCAGCGCAAACCGTACTGCGTCGGCGTGGCGCTCGGCAGGAAGTCGGCTACAGGACTTCGCGTAACCGAGATTACAACCCGATTTCAGTTCTTCATCACTGGGCCGCGCGCCCTCATGACCGGGTGCGGTGCAGGTTCCTGCCCATCCCGCGCCCAAGGGAAGCCGCTGCGGAAACGGCCAGTCTGCATCGAATCTCCGTTCTGGCATGAAGAAGGGACAGGCCACGAAGTCCTCGCGTGATGGTGGTAAGAGGTAAACGCCATTGTACTGGAGTGAGAAACCTCTTCCATCGCAGCGCAAGAATGTTTGGTTGAATACTTAATCGAGTTTGAGCCTTTGATGGCCTCTCTAGTAACATGCGTTCGAGACTGGAGATCGCATAATGCCCGACGAGAGCCGCGTGGCGGCGCTGAAAGAGATACTCGACACTAACCCCAACGACGCTTTCGCGCGTTACGCCCTCGGTTTGGAGTACTCGGGTTTGGGCGAGACCGACGCAGCGCTCGCGGAGTTCCAACGCCTGCTCGCGGCCCATCCCGACTACACCAACGGATACTTCATGGCAGCGCAGGCCCTGGCTCGCGCCGAGCGCAAAGACGAAGCGCAGTCGCTGTTGCAGCAAGGCGTCGAATGCGCGCGCCGCACCCGCAACCAGCACGCCCTGGCGGAGATGGAAGCCATGCTCGACGAGTTGGAGCATGGCTAACGATAGAGAAGGGCGTGACTGTTCAAAACCACACTGTTTGCGATTGCAACCGAAATTCATTTGAACGACCAATTGTCCGAAGCGTAGAGCGGAAGACCCGGAAGGTAATTTCCAACTAGTCGAGAAGGGTCAAAAGCCCTTCAAATACGCCCGTAAATACTACTTGCAAAGCGCCAAAAAGGGGATATACTCGGTGCTCTCATGCGGTGGTTTCCTCAAGACAAACCGCCGCCACTAAATGAACGGGTGAGGAGGAAACATTCATGTCTGCAGCAGATACAAGAGGAAAGGGGGCTCGTCTACGCGGAACCGTCCGAGTCAGCCTCCCGGCTAAAGTTGCTTACAATCCAGAGTCGTTAAAGAAGACGATCGGGTCGCTCTTGCAGCATCTTGGATGCCCGGGATGCTTCTCAGGAGCTGATTGCGTATTCATCGCTGAACGAAATTTTGCCGTCGATCCAGAAGGCATATTTTCTCACATAGCGCTGAATCCCCAACCGCTGCCTCCCAGGACCTCTCCCGATCTGACGGTGTCTTTGTCACCCAGCAACCGCTTCGACATCAACAAGGTGTTCAGCGCCATCGACGCCGTGGTCGCCAGACTACCCGGGGGCTGTGCTCCTTGCCATTCGGGGTTCGACATCTCCTTTCTGAACGAAGTCGAGTTCCTCGGCATCGATGAAAACGGTAAGGCCCAGCAATATGGAGGTCAGGCCCAATTTGGAGGCTGATCCTGGCCCTGGCCTACCCGAACTGGGCATCGGCGTTGTCTATTCTGCAGGCTTGGAACCGCTTCTTGAGCGGTTTCCGGAGAATATCGACGTCATAGAGGTCGAGCCACAAACCATGTGGCTCGAAAAGCCGAATCGGCCAAAAGAAATCCTAGTCCAGCCTGAAGTAGAGGCTCACCTCGGGAGTTTGCCTTTCCGCAAGCTCGTGCACAGTATTGGTACGCCTGTTGGGGGCAGCGTGCCGGGAATCGAAGTGCAACTTCCACTATTGCGCGATACGGTGCGGAAGCTGGATGCGCCCTGGGCCAGCGAACACCTCGCGTTCAATCTCACGCCAGACTTCTTCACGGGATTCTTCCTTCCGCCTCGGCAAACCGAAGCGGGACTGGATATCTACGCCGAGGCCATCGGTCGTTTGCGGACAGCCATGGGTGTTCCTCTCGCCATCGAGACGGGAGTGAACTACCTGCGGCCGCGCGCCGACGAGCTTCCTGACGGCGAGTTCGTTGCGGAACTCGTGGACCGCACGAGTTGCGGGATTCTGCTGGATCTTCACAACATTTATGCCAACGATTACAACGGCCGGCAGAAGGTCTTTGAGTTCCTGGATCAGATTCCCCTGGACCGTGTGTGGGAGATTCATCTGGCGGGCGGCTTCGAGTGGCACAGCTACTGGCTCGATGCTCACTCCGGCGCGATACCTGACCGGCTATTCGAGCTGTCACGGGACATCGTGCCGCACCTGCCCAACCTGAAGGCGATCATCTTCGAAGTGTTCGCGTCATTTCTGCCGAGCTTCGGCGTGGATGGCGTGCGCAAGGAGATGGAGCGGATCAGACAATTGTGGGAACTCAGACGCCCTGGCGAGGGCGGTTCGGGTAAGCGAAAGGCTGGTAATCAACGGTCAAGCACACCGGTACCGACGGTCGCCGAATGGGAAGCTGCGCTTGGCGCACTGGTGGTAGGGAGGGCTCCAGTCTCCCCTCTTGCGGAGGAACTCGCCTCGGACCCAGGATCTTCCCTGGTTCGTGACCTGATCCAGGAGTTCCGGGCATCCATGGTGGTCTCCGTGTACCGGCTGAGCTGCCGCCTGATGATGCTGGCTTTGACTCCCGACGTGTTTCGGACCATTCTCGAAGACTTCTGGAGTCATGAGCCCCCGCACCAATATGCCGCATCGGAAGCGGAAGCTTTCATCGCCTATCTGCGGACAAAGAACGTGCTGCGGTTGCCTAAACTAGCGAAGGTGCTCGAGTTCGAGAAAGCTGCCATGGACACCTTGCTCGATGGGCAAACGCGTGTCGTGCGGTTTTCGGCCGATCCGTTTCCGCTGCTAAGGGCGCTCGCTGAGGGGCGCTTGCCGGATGTGATCCCGCAAGAAGGCGAATACGAGATCGAACTGAAAGCGGAAGGTCCTGTGACCGTAACCGGAATGGATCCGGAGCAGCTGCGTGGGGTTTTCCCGTTTCATTGAAGCTTCCATTCTTGCTGAAAAATCCATCCTGCTTTTAGCTAAAGCACCGGTCGACGCGCGCTCGTTACTACTCGGCTCTGGAACGGTTCTGACACGGGAACTCCGCCCATTCATTATCGAAACCTGCACTCCAAATCAAAAGGGCACCGAAGCGGCGCCCCTTGTCTTATCTCCTATTGAATTTTTTCTACGGCACTTCGATCAACTCGATCTTCCCGTCCTTGCGGCGATGCAACACCTTTACCTGCCCTTTCGGATCGCGGAAGACGAATACTGCACGATCGCGGAATTCGCATTCTTTGACCGCTTCCTCGATCGTCATCGGCCGCATCGCGATGGAGTCGGTGGTGTGCACCAGATGCGCCTCGGTGGTGCGGGCGATGGAGGGAAACTTATGCACAACTACCGGAACCGCAGTCGCCGGGTTGGCGCCCACGGAGATTTGCATCTCGCTCTCTGCCGCAACCGGAGATGTCCAACTCTTGTCTTTAGGTTTGCGGCCGATATTGCGGCGACGGCCGTTGTGCCGAAGCACTTGCGTCTCGATATGCTCCAGGGCCTGGTTGACGGCGGCCACCATGTCCGTGGCCTCGGCGAGTCCCACCAGATGGCCGCGCCGCCGTTTCACCGTGATTTCGGCGATGTTGCGATGCTTTTCCACCGAGAGGATGACTTTGCTTTTGATGTTTTCGCCAAGGATCTTGGTCAGCTTGGTGAGGCCTAATTCGACCTCATCACGAACGGCGGGAGTAATTTCGTATTGCTTGCCGAAGTATTCTACTGTCATTGAGCTCCCTCCTCGCCGCAGCCTGTCTAATTAGTTCGCTGTGTTAGCCGCGGCGCTTTCCTCACAACGGCGTCCCTTCAAGTTAGACGCGCCCGGGACAAAATCCGCACGTTGTCGGACCGGACGAGGCGCCGGTACAGCCGCTAGTTCTTTACTCTGCGCTGGTGGGTGCTCGGGATGCGCATATCTTCCCTGTACTTCGCGACCGTGCGGCGAGTGACCTGGATGCCCTGCGACTGGAGGATTCGGGTGATCTGCTCGTCGGTCAACGGCCTGGTGGGATCTTCTTCTTCGATCAGCTTCTTGACCCGACGTTTCAGGATAAGCAGCGAGGTGCTGCTGCCCTCGGGTCCGTTGACGCTCTCGCTGAAGAAGTATCGGAGTTCGAAGACGCCTTGCGGGGTGTGAGCGTACTTGTTGGCTACGGCGCGGCTGACGGTCGAGGGGTGGACCCCGATTTCCTCCGCCACTTCCTTGATCATCATCGGTTTCAGCATGTCAATACCGTGATCGAGGAAATCGCGCTGGCGCGCCAAAATCGAATAGCACACACGCAGAATGGTCTGCTTGCGCTGCTCAATGTTCTTGATGAGCTGAATGGCCGATTTATAGCGCTCCTTGACGTAGTTTCGCACGTCCTTTTCGGCCACATCGCGGCTCAACAGGCGCCGGTAGGTCGGATTCAGACGTAGTTGCGGAATCTCCTCGTCGTTCATCAGGACAAGATATTCGTCTCCCTGCTTGACAAACGCTACGTCCGGCTCGATCAGGCGAGTTTCGGCTTTGTTATAGCGCAGACCGGGACGCGGATCGAGGGTGCGAATAAAGTCCATGCCGCGCATTACCGCCTCAAGTGGCCGGCCCATGGCTTTGGCAACTTCCTTGAAGTGCTTGTTCTGCAGGGCGTGCAGGTGCTCCGTCACCAGCACGACGGCATCGTCAAGCGCTTCCAGTTCTGCTGTGTGGCTGCCGTTTACGCTTTTGCGATCGACGCGCTTCAGGTCGTGCAACTGAGCCAGCAGGCACTCACGCAAATCGCGTGCGCCAACCCCGATGGGATCCATCTGGCGCACCAAGTCGATCGCTTCGCGCAGTGCATCGCGGCTGAAAGGAACCCGGGCCGGCATGGTCCGCGGCGGTACGAGCGTTGGACGGGGGACCTCGGCCCCGACTTGACCCCGCGCTCCACTCACCGCGGTCACTTCCTCGGCTACGGCGACGGTGGATTCTGAAATCTGCGGCTCCAAGCCATCCTCGGCCGGCAAGGAACCTGCCCCGCCTTGATCCGGTGGCTCCGCGCCGATTGTGGACGAATCCGGAACCCGCACATCGACGCCGGTTGCCTGTTGCTCATCAGCCAGCCCAAGCAGCTCATCGTCCGTGGCGATCAGGTAGCCTTCCTCGTTGAGGTTCCCGATCACCAGCTCCGCCGCTCGGTACACGTCTTCATTCACGTGCAGCGATCCCAGTTGCCACATCAGGTGGTCCGTGAGCGTAGTGGGTTTGGAGAGGAAATTCTCGAACGAGGGCTTCTCGCTCTCTTCCATCTCAATCGAGGTGCGCAGACCAGGGTCGAGATATTCCGAGAAGAACGAACCGAAATCGATTTCGTCGAAGGGATCCTTTTCCTCGGGGGTGACCGGCTGCTCTTCCTGGATGGTGATGGAGCTGTCACGTTCCATCTTCTCTTCGCGGGCCGAGACTTCATCGAGCAAGGGGACCGAGTCGTCAAGTTCCTCAAGTACAGGGTTCTCCGTCAGCTCAGCAGTAATCATGTCCGCCAGCTCAAGTTTGTTGAGCGCCAGGACGCTGACCATCTGCACGAGCCCAGGAGTCAGAATCTGCTTCTGGGAAACTTTGAGGTTTAACTTGGGCTGCAATAAAGCCATGCAAGGATCCCTACGGGGCGCGGCCCCTGGTACGAATTCTAAACCAACGAGAAGCTCTCGCCTAAGTAAACTCGTTTAACTTCAGGATCATTTCCGAGTTGCTCCGGTGTACCCGTCCGGAAGATGCGCCCCTCGTTGATGATATAAGCGCGATCGGTGACCGACAGCGTCTCACGTACATTATGATCGGTAACCAAGACGCCGATTCCACTCGCCTTCAAATCGAAGATGATCTTCTGCAAGTCCAGTACCGCGATGGGATCTATGCCGGAAAAGGGTTCGTCCAGCAGGATGAACGCCGGCGAAATACACAGACAGCGGGCAATCTCAACCCGGCGACGTTCCCCGCCCGACAGCGCGTAACCCCGATTCTTCCGGATGACTCCCAGTCCCAACTGGTCAATCAGCTTCTCCATCCGCTCGCGGCGCTCGTGCCACGAAATCGGCTGCGCCTCCAGTACCGCCAGAATATTGTCCTCGACCGTCAGCTTGCGGAAGATCGATGGCTCCTGAGGCAGGTACCCGATCCCATAATTCCGCGCCCGCAGGTACATAGGTTCATCGGTAATGTCCTGCCCATTGATTAGGACCCTGCCGGTCTCAGCCGGAATGAGCCCCACGACAATATAGAAACTGGTGGTCTTGCCGGCGCCGTTCGGCCCCAGCAGACCGACAACTTCACCTTGTTTTACGTGGAAGCTTACCCCGCTGACGACCCGTCGGCCGCGGTAGCTTTTGCCGATCTCATCCGCCGATAACGTCTGCATTTACTTCGTGGTACGTGCGCGAGTAATGGTGGGAGAAGAGCGTTTACTCTCAACCAGCACCCTATCATCGTGACTGTAGAAAGTCAACGAATCGCCCCATACAGTACCGCGTTCGGCATCAAAAATGCTAGGAGATTTTCCCGTCAGGAAGTATTTCCCGTCGTCAGCGGTATAAACCAGCCGATCTCCCACCGCACGCCGGTTTGGCCCGGTAACCACGACTTTCCCCACCGCGACCATGTGATCGATCTGGCTCGGCCCATCCGAACCGGGGATGATCGTTTTCTTCTGCGGGGCAGGTGCCGACCCCGGGGTTGTACCTGTCGCATCCGGATCCGCCGGCTTGAGATACACGTCAATCTGCTGTCCGTTGATCGTATTGGGTACGCTCTTGGCGAAGACGTCACCGGTGTAACGAGCCCGACGTTCTTCATCTGTGTAGGTCATCTTGTCAGAGGTTACATCGACCGGCGTAAGTTTTCCGTCTTGCCCTTTCTGCATAAACAAACTCAAAACCTTCTGCGACGCATCCGATTCAGCCACGAGGCTGCGCTTCTGATCGTCGAAGTCGATCCTGGGCGCGCGCACCACGTTGGCGGTTTGCCACAGCCGCACATTACCGGTGTAATGCGCCACGCCCGGCTGCTTATGCGCCGTCATATGCTGAGCAGTCACGTGGATGGGATCTGAGCTGGCCAGTAACGCTCCGTCGGGTTGAGGCTTGAGATCGCTGTAAGTCGTCTTGACATTGTCATCGGCAAAGCCGTCGCCTGTCTGGCGATTGATACGCACTGTCACCGCCGTGGTGGTCACCCCGTTGTCGATCACGCGCGGCGAACCGGTCAGCAGCAGCATGGCATCGCTCGGGGTGTAGGTGGCAACATCGGCGAAGGCCTCGCGTCCTCCTGTGTCGGGCCTGGCAGAAGCCTCGTGATACTGGAAGTCTCCCGTCTGCACCAGCTTCTGCACCCCACCGTCAGGAGCGAAAGTGACATCCAGGTTGCGCGACACGCTGACCTTCTCCGGCTCTCCCGGCGAAGTGGAGACGATCCGCGAGTCCGGGACGCCGTGCAGCGTCTGAATGCGATTGTTGCTGTCGAAAGTAGCGTGGAACTTCCCGGCGGTAGCAACGGTTGTGGAGTTTCCTCCCGTTTCCTTACCGCCATTGCTGGCGGCTTTCTGTTTTTCTGATCCCGGTGCAGGAAAGATGGTGATGGTGGCTTTGCCCACTGTGTCGCCGGTCTTGAGCTGGTTGCCATTCTCCAGCAGGAAATCAAGTTGGTCGGCGGCAATTTCCATGGGCTGGCTACTGGTCTGGCCACTAGTCCCAGACTTACCCGGCTTGGGGTCCTGCATCATGCGCGCGTTCTTCACCATGTAAAGCCGCAAGGGCTGGTTCTGGTCGTCGAAGTCGAGCACAAACCTGTCGGCCCAACCATGCGCGACGCTCGCGCCATGCGACTCGAATTTGGCGCCATTGGAGAGGATCGCCTGCTCGACGGAATTGTTCGGGCCCATGTTTACATCGCCACGGGGACCCGTAATATCAACGATGGATGGACCGCGGCTTTGCAGGTGGACATTACCTTCCGCCACCACGTGCTGCACCGTGTTGTCAGGCTCGAACAGCATGGTGCCTTTGTCGGCGGTCAGTGTCCGGTCCGGTTGTTCGATGCGCGCATTCTCAAGAGTGGCCTGTCTGGGGGTCTTCTGAATTGTGCCGCTGGTACCGGTGATGACCGCGGGATGCTCGCTGGTGGTGACGAAGTGAACATCAGACTTCAACAGAAGTTCATTGCTCTTGGAATCGTAGTACGCGCCTTTGGCCGATCCGTAGGCCTGGGCCGTGCGAAAGTTCACAACTTCGTCGGTATACGCAATCCCTGTTTTCTGGTTGAAGGTGAGGGAGCGGGTCACCAGGTGAATCGGATTCTTCAGCTCGTCGGGGGGAGCCTGGTCAGGCTTTTGCGGACCTTCGGCGTTCCCTTGAAGGTCGATATGCACCTCGCCGACGGCATTGATGTCGCCGCTCCGAGGATCATAAGTGAACTGGCTGCCGTAGATCTGGTCATAAAGGTCGTGCTCGTGCCCGTACACGACAATATGAACATCCCGCAGATCGGCGTGTCCGCCGGCCTTGAACTGCACCGCCTTGGAAGCTCGAATGGTGTAGAGAGTGCGGCCACCTTCGGACTTGGAAAGCGAGAAACCTTCACTGGTCTGCTGAATGTCGATGCCCAATTGCGAGGGCACATTATGCAGAGTGGGACCGACGCGCGAGCGGGCCATCCAGTACGACACAGTGACCGCCGCCACCAGCAAGACCACACTTCCGACCAGCCACTTCCGTACTTGAGCTGTGGATTGGAACATCTGTATTCGATATTACGCCAGCGGACACGGGGACAGAAACGGGGAACCGGGGGTGGAACTTACCTCAGCCACGCAGCAAAGAAAAGCTTTTTGCGGCTGGTACTCGGATGACCAGACAGTCGGAAGGCATGTCGTGCAGCGCTTGGCGACGCTTGGTCCAGCCCGCCATCATGAATCCAATCATCAAGAAGAACAGGGAGAGAAATTTCATGAAATGTCGCACCGTCGCTTGTCCGAACCCCACCTTGTCACCGTCGGCAGTTACGACCTGTAGTCCTAAAATGCGCTTGCCGACGGTGGCCCGCCACGATGAACTTTCGGTGAACGCGGAGTACAACCACGAACCGACGGCTAGGATCAGGATGAAAGCCATCCCAGTGGCGACCTTTGACACGAAGGGCGAAATTCCCAACAGCCGGCCGAAGCGACGGAGGACAAGATCGATGGCGAACGTTAGCACCAGCGCTCCGCCAGCCTCCAAGGCAACATCAATCGCACCAGCCAAGGCGCGAAGCCAGAAGCCGGCATAATCAATATGCGCAGGCTCTGAAGATGCGAGCGGCTTGGCTGGTTGAGACACTAAACCCTTGGGAGCGGACTCCGAAAGCAAGTCTCCGCTGAAGAGGCAGAACCGCCCGTCCGGCAATGTCACATTGCCACAGGTGGAGCAAACCTGGTTCAGCACCATCTCCATTCGGATGGGAATACTACGCTGGAGTCGTTGCCCTGTAAAGAGTCGGTCTCGTCCTTCCGATAGATGAGCTCCGGGCGAAACCCAATTTGTGGGCAGTTTATTGCACATGATGTGCAAAATTTTGCACTCGTGCTGCGTCGCCAGATAGCAACCTATTCAATTTTTAAGCACTTACTCACCAAAACAGTGGTAGTGTACCTGCAGCATTGTTGTCAGGTTGTGAGTCCCCCCACAGTCTGAGAGGAGAAAGCTCGTGATACGCAAAGTTTCTGGGTTGCTGTGCTTGGTTCTGCTAGCTTCCGTGGCAGCCGTGGCCGGCAGCATTCCGTTTAGCGGATCGGGATCCAGCGGAACAGTAAATCCGGGGCAGCCTTTCAGCTACAACTTCGATGGTGCGCAATTCGAGCCGGACTGGGGCATTCCGGGCGTGGGCGCCACTCTGGCAGTTTGGGCTGGACCGACCATCGATCAATTCACGATCACCTTCGGCCTCCCTGCGGGAATATCCATCGATCCTATGGACCTCGGGACGACCTGCAACGGCGGACCTTTTGGTGGAACCGTCTTCTGCGCTTCGCCTTACTCGCAGCCGTGGAACGTCACGACACTGACCACGGATTCGATCACGTTCACGGCTCTTCCGGGTGGCGACTTGCTGATTAACGGAGATCCGTTCTTCGTCAACATCTTCTTCACCGGCGGCGATCCTAACGGCGCCGGTTTTAGCGGCGAGTGGGTCTCGCCCGTTCCCGAGCCCAGCGGCTTTGTATTGTTTGGCTCTGGAATTCTCAGCCTCGCCGGGATCCTTCGTCGCAAGCTATTGCTCTGACCCTCCTTGTCGTTTGCGGATGAGTAAGAAGCCGGGGTCAACTGACTCCGGCTTCTTTGCCCAAGAATTGTAATTACCGCACAGGTCTGGAAATCTGGGATCGCTCTCAGCCTTCTGCGGCACTCGCTGTTCTTGCGGCTGCGGCGCCCGCAAAATCCAGCAGATTAAGCTGCACTCCCCCGAACTCGGAGTGCTCGTTGTAATCCACGGTAAAGGCCAAGTCGAGCGTGCGGCCCAGCAGTAGCGATTCTTGCGTGAGACGCTCCGCCATGCGCCAGCCTAGGGCATCATATCCACGCTGGAATTGGCCGCCGTTGGAGTTCCGTTCGCTGGCTACGACGCGAAGCTTCAGATGTTTTTCTTTCAGCACCCGAGGTGGTTGAACCAGCTTCGCGTTCCGGGCAACAAAAACCGGCACGGGATTGCCGGAGCCGAACGGCTCCAGCTTCTGCAGGAGCAGCCAGAAGTCGTGCTTCACGTCGTTGAGCGAGATCTCGGCGTCGTAGTTAAGGATCGGGATGAAGTCCTGCGGCGTCAGCCGCTCGCGGGCAAACGCATCGAGCCGCGATCGTAACTCGGGAATCTTCTCCACCGGAAGTGCACAACCCACCGCATGCGCGTGTCCGCCAAAGCGGGTGAACAACTCAGGACATGATTCCAGCGCTTGCAGCAAATGAAACGCCTCGATGGAGCGGCCCGAGCCGTGCGCGTCGCCATCTTCGCAGGAGAAGATGAGCGTTGGACGCCGATATCGCTCGACGACTCGAGTGGCGCAAATGCCGATCACCCCGCGATGCCACCCTTCGCCTTCCATGATCAGACAGTAAGCCTCCCTCATCTCGGGAGAGGCTTCAATCTTGCGTTGAATCTCGTCGAGGATGCGCTGCTCTTCCTGTTGCCGGTCGCCGTTGAGCTGGTTCAGCCGAATCGCAATCTCCGCCGCCTTGGTTGCGTCCTTCTCCGTGAACAACTGGATGACGCGCTCCGCCACGTCCATCCGTCCTGCGGCGTTCAAGCGCGGTGCGACGCGGAAGGCGATGTCGCTGGCACTCAGAGGTCGCGAGCCGTCCAATTGGCAATTCGCAAGCAACGCTCGCAGGCCCGCGTTGACCGGTCTTCTCAATCCCTCCAGACCAAGCTTGGCGAAGACGCGGTTCTCGCCAATCAGCGGCACCGCGTCGGCGATGGTCGCGATGGCAACCATCTTCAGAAATGACGGCAGCAGTCGCTCGCGTCCGGTCTGCCCCAACATGGCCTGCGCAATCTTGAATGCCACGCCAGCACCGCACAGCGACTTGCAGGGATAGTCACAACCCTCCTGGTTCGGATTCACAACCGCCAGCGCCTTCGGCACGCGGTTCGCTTGCGGCAGGTGATGATCGGTGACGATGAGGTCGATGCCCCGGCGGTGCGCTGTTTCGCCAGCCGCGAATGCCCGAATACCGGTGTCCACGCTGATGATGATGCGAATGCCGCGGTCAGCCGCCTGCTCGATCACCTCATCGCGCATCCCGTAGCCCTCACGGATGCGATGCGGCACGTGGTGCTCCGTCTGTCCCCCGCAGAGTTCGATGGCGGTCTTGAGAATCACAATTGCGGTGGTGCCGTCCACGTCGTAGTCGCCATAGATCAGGACGGTTTCGTGACGCTCGATCGCTGCGCGCAGTCGCTGCACCGCGACGCGAAGGCCAGTCATCAGCTCAGGCGAATGCAGGTCTTGCAAGGAAGGCGTCAGGAATTTGTGCGCCTGCTCGGCTGTCTCTATGCCGCGAACGGCCAGCAGCCGGGCTGTAGCGATGGGCAACCCGGTCTCCAGTGCGAGGCGTTGCACGACTTGCGATTCGGCATTGCGGAGGGCCCAGCGCACGTCAGCGTTCGTCGTCCAGGTCAGTTCCGTCGATCGCCATGCTCCCGAAATCTTCCACCAAATCCAGCAGATGCTGATAACGCTCGTACCACTCGGTGGAGACTTCGTACAGAAACATGATGCCCTGATGCGGCCAGCCGAGCTGGATGAAGCCGGTCTTGCCTACATAGTTGCGCAACCAGCGCGCTTCTTCAAGGTCTTCATCGCTGGGGAACTGAGTGTGCTGCAGGCGCTGGATGAGGTAATCAAGTTCGTCGCGCTGGAGCACTTCCTCATCCATGGAGAGGAACTCGGAGCCCGCTTTTTTCGCCAGTTCGACAAAATCCTTCCAACTCTCGGGATTGTCTCGCGGGTCCCACATGACGCTGTGTACATCTTCGGTGACGTACCCCTGAAAGCGGCTCAGGCCGTGCCCCACGATGAAAGCGGTCATGTCGTCTTTGAGGCTGGATAAATCGTCTGGCATAGCGGTCTCTCGTGCCGCGCCCAAAATGCGCCGCTGCGAAAACATCATACTCCGATGCGCGCCCGGTGACACAGTGCGAACATCGCACGCGGAAAGAAGGGATACTTGGAACAGCTTGTTGGGCTTACGATTTGAAGGGGCGTGGCTTTATTGAGGCTGTATAAGCGATGTCCGACTTCGCGACTTGAGTTGTCATCACGAACGGCCTTCAGTCCGCAAGGGATCTGCTGTCTCTTCAGCGGTCGTTCCAGCGCCAACAACAGCAGATTCCTCGCTTCGCTCGTAATGACAATTCCAGAGACGAATTGTCCATCCGATATGAGACATTACTTACGCAGCAATCTTTAGTCACGCCGTCCCAAGCCCTGCAATTTGTCATTCCGAGGGGCTTCAGCCCCGAGGAATCCGCGGTTTCCTTTCCATCACCGCGAATTTCTTGGCAGCCTCTTTCGCCCGCGAGAGCCCTATTTTCCCACTTTCGCGGCAGCGCGTGAGCCCATCCAGCGCCCCCGAATTCCTGTGTTAAACTTACCTGTTTCGCTACCTGATTCCAACGATCATGCTCTTCTCCAAAGAATATGTGGGCTATCTCGCCCGCGAAGTCACCAACAAGCTCATCGCCGGCGAGTTCATCGAGACCTCGGAAAAACCCGAGGTGACTGCCCGCATCAACGCCGCGCTGCTCGAGGAGCTCACGCTGGAAGACCGCATCAACGACGAAGTCCGCATTATCCTTGAGACCTACGCCGACGAAATGAACCGCAGCGGCGCCAACTACCAGGAAATGTTCAAGAAGATCAAGAATGAACTGGTGCGGAAGTACAAGGCGGTGCTATGAGGCTCAGCCGCGAAAAGATCAACAAGCTGGCGCACGCCGTGGCTGACACTCTCGCCGAGATGGACAACGTGGACTTTGTGGAGGACCGCAACAGCATCCGCCTGGAAGCTCGCCGCGTCCTCGAAAACCTGATGGCGCAGGAAGCTCGAATCGACGCTGCCGCCCGGCAGAAGATCGAAAGCCAACGCCGCACCATCCTCGAAGGCTCCCAGGAATGGGACATCCTCTACCGCAAGTACTACAACGAAGAAGTGAAAAAGCTGGGAATCTGAGGTGACTAGCCGTTGTCAGTAGTCAGTAGTCAGCACTCAGCCTCGGCGTTTGACTGATCGCAATCCCTCATCGTGATTTTCATCCCGACCGAGCCGGCCACAGCGGGCGCGTGGAGAGACCAGCTTTTGGCTGGGCCAGTGTTTTAACCTTCTTTTGGCTGGGCGGGGCATCTAACTATCCCCCAACCTGTGGTTCGTTAGATTGCAGTTAATAGCCAAGGTGAAGGACGCTTCGGGAGGTATCGAGCGGTAGCCGGAATTCGAAATGCCGAGTGTCGGCACTTCCCTACTTCGCAGCTTTGCTGGCCGGCACAGGCTCCGGTAGTGGCCAGACCACGGATACCAACCACGCGACCACCAGACCGACAAGGCAGCCGAACAGCACTTCACTCATTCGGCGCCCACCGGCTTGCAGACCTTTGATCCTGGAGTGATGCTCGAATCCGGCAGCAATGACGAACGCCGCGCTAATTGGCGCCTGTCTCCACATGGTCTGAATACGGACCACGTAGGAGGAGAGCAGAACCGTCACCGCCATCGCAAGGGGCAGAGTTATGAGTCTAGTGCCGCCCATGGCAATGAACAAAAGCCCGATTGCACATCCTACCAACGTATTGATAATACGGGCGCGGAAGGTCAAAACGGCCGTCTTCATCAGCGGATCGCTGGTGGCGACCATGGAGCTAATGGCCCAAATCGGGTCGACCTCGGCCAGTTCGTGCACACAAATCCAGAGCACTATGGTTGCGATAAAAATGCTCACGGCATAGTGGATTCCATGCATGTCGCCTTTGATGAACCGCTCTATAGCTTTCATGTTCGGTCCGACCTTTCGTTCCGCTTGATCTTGGCAGCCAAAACCACACGACAATCGTGTTTCGCTGATACAAGAAGGATGAAGAACTCTGGATGTTAGAGAAACCCCAACGGAAACTCAACTGTGATGTGAGCCGGGCAACGGGACAGTTTGTGAGGTCACACCCGAATTTCGTTCGAGCGCTCGCCACTTGCCGGCGACCGGCTTGGTGCCGGGATCGCGAGTGTAATGGCGATATTACGCCACCGACCCACAAGGGCCCATTTCCCCAAGAAAGAGAATGGGCAGCATCGTCTGCCCCCTGCCATCACTGGCTTGCGTGGTAATGCAAAATTAAGTTGACTTTCCCTGGCGAGAGTGCAAAAGTAACTCCCCGTTAAGCAGGAAAAGCTGACCTTCGACTGGCGGGAGCGAGGACAACCGCGCGTACAACTCGGGCAATGTGGAAGGGGTCAGGGGAGTATCACAATGGGAGATCAAGAGCAAAGAACAGCTTCGATTTCCAACATCAACTTCCGGGCGGGGACATTTGCGCTGGCTTGCGTGGTCATGTTCGCGGCAACTGTCCTGGCTACCTCAGCGCTCCAGGCGCAAACCTTCACGGTCCTCCATATCTTCATGGGTGAAGCAGACGGAGCTACTCCCATTGCCGGCTTGACCGAAGACGCGGCGGGCACTCTTTATGGCACAGCCGAGTTCGGCGGCCTCTTTCAATCCTGTTCGGCCTCCAGTTGCGGCACGGTTTACAAAGTTGTACGCCGTGGCTCCACTTGGCTGACAACCCCAATCTACAGCTTCAAGGGTGCTCCCGATGGCGCAACTCCAACCAGCCGGGTGATCTTTGGTCCGGATGGCGCCCTTTACGGCACCACCATGTACGGTGGGACGGGCTCCTGCCTCGGTCCCGCTAACGGTTGCGGAACCGTGTTCAAGCTCCAACGTCCGCCCAGCGTTTGCAAGAGCACTCTCTGCCCGTGGCGAGAGACCGTCCTGTACAGCTTTGCCTCGCCAAGCGATGGACGAAATCCGCAGGCAGAGGTCGCCTTCGACCAGGCGGGCAATCTTTATGGCACCACCCAGTGGGGGGGAACAGCGCCGTGCGGGTGCGGCACCGTCTTCAAGCTCACTCACAACTCGGACGGAACCTGGAGCAAGAGCACGCTGTACTCATTTCAAGGCGGCCCCAGCGACGGCAAAGAACCATTCGCCGGAGTGACGTTGGATCAGGCCGGCGACATCTATGGCACAACCGAATACGGTGGCCAGGGCTGTGACCTTGGTGTTGGGTGTGGCGTAGTTTTTGAGTTGACGCCCTCAGGCTCCGGCTGGACTGAGACTGTTCTCCATTTCTTCAGCGGCGGTGCGGACGGAAGCTATTCTGAGGGAGGCTTGATCTTCGACAATCTGGGCAATCTATATGGGGCTGCCGGTGGCGGGGGATTGGGCCAAGGGACGGTCTATGAGCTTAGTCCGGCGCAAGGCGGTTGGAACTTCGCGGTGCTCCACAGTTTTAGCGGAGAAGAGGCGGATGGTCCCGCCTCCAAGCTGACCATGGATGCGGCCGGGAGTCTTTATGGCAGCTCCTTCGGGGGCGGGATCTTTGGAGCTGGGACCGTGTACAAGCTAGCGCCCTCGAGCGGAGGATGGGTCTACAGCACCTTGCACAGCTTCGGCTTCGATAGCGGCAGCGATGGCTTTGGCCTCACCGGCAGCGTGGTGCTCGACGCCGGGGGCAACGTGTATGGCACGGCCTCCGAGGGTCCTTATCCGTCTCCGGATGCCGGCACGGTGTTCGAGATCACGCCGTAACGTTTTCGGCCTTGTACGATTGCTGTCACCAACAGCCCTTTGCGCGCGCAACCCCCACGCCCCGCGACGTGAACTAAATGCTCCACCCAAGCAAACCACCGCGGATGAGCGCTCTCATGAGAGTAGCCTGGGCCGCCCGCCAGGCCATGTAAGTCATTTGACGATGTACAGGCACACCCTCCATTGTCCATCTTTGTCCAACACAGGAGTGACGGTTTCGATGACAGAGTTCTTATGTTCGAACCTGCTCTCATACTGAAGGACGACATACTGCCCATCAGGAGCTCCGGGAAGCTGGGTTGTGTACTCTGCCGATGTCAGCTTCCTGGAGATCACGGCGCCCAACGGCCCACGATTGCGGAGTAACACTTCTTGCCACTGCTCTCTTGCAATATTGGCCTTGAGCACAGTCCCTGTGTCGTCCCAACTCTGAGCATAATTGCCGGAGTCCACCAATTTTAACCAATTGTTGACAGCTCCCTCGGCTACTATCTTCTTGTCCTGTGAGCAGCCGCTCATCCACAGGGCTAAGAAACTAAAACCAAGTAGACAAAACATTAGCCTTTTCATGAGATACTCCAATTCAATTCAGGCGATCTACTCGTCCCCCTCAAAACTATTAGTCAATGCTTGCAGCGCTTAAAGGGGGCGTTTTTCCTTTCTGTCCTATGACTATTCACGGCACTGTGCGCCAAACCCTATCGGTATGCAAAGAGCATCGCATAGAGTATCCACACAACGACACCGAAGCCGGAGCCTAGCGCAATCCACGCAAACACACGGATCGTCTTGACCACAATGGCAGGCTGTGGTTCCTCCAGGCGCTGTTCCAGTTCGCCGGAAGCAACCAGTGCGGCATACTCCCGAGGCTTATCGCGCTTCAATTCGGCTAAAGGCATATGGCCGGTAAAAATGGTGGTGTCCATGGGAAACTTCTCCGGCCGAAGATGAGTGTTGAAAAAATGCACGGTAAAGATGAAGCCCGTGGCCAGCAGGGCCTCGTCGCTGTGGATGATGGTGGCCACGTTGATGAACGAGCCCGGCAAGAACCGGGTAAAGAAAACAGGGAACCAAAGCGTCAACCCCGTGGAGCCGATGACGACAATCCCCCAAAACACGGCGAAATAATCGAACTTCTCCCAGTAGGTCCAACGCCCGTACTTCGGTCGCGGTCCCATGCCGATGAACCACTTTATGGTGGCAACGAATTCGTGCAGATCCTGTTTGTTGGGTAGTAGCGTGTTTGGCCCGAACAGGATCGATTTCCAAGTCGTCTTGTCGCGACGCTTCTGCTTAAACAGTCCAATCACGTGTGCGGTGAAAGTGCCGAACATGATAACGGCGGCAAAGCGGTGGATATACCCCGCGGTCTCGAAGCCGCCCAGCAGGCGCGAAAATCTCGCGGCCCAAGGAGTGTAGGAAAACTTCAACGAAAGTCCGGTGACCGCCAGGGTCAGGAAGCTGACGATCATGCACGCGTGAAGCACCCTGTAGAGGTGGACGAAGCGGACAAACTCGCGCCGGTCAATCGCCGGGATGGCTTTGGGCCCAACACCGGCCAGCGGCGGCTCTTGTGCGGTTACTGCTCCCGCCTCGTAGTCCACCGGAGCGGCGAATTGCGGTTCACTATGGGGCATCGTCGCCATCCTTGGCTTCGGCAGCGGTCTTGCCAGAGTTGTTTTCGGCTTCCGCTTCTGCGGCTTCTGCTGCGCGCAGTTCGCGCCGCATCTGCAATGCACGCGGGAACCACAGTAGAGTGTGGATGCCGCTCACGGTAAATGTGCCGATCAGTAGCACCGTCATCCCCCAGAATGTGTAGTAAAGGAAAGGAAACTTCTTGGGATCGTGGTGGGTGGCGTGCGTGAGATATCCGGCGAAGCGCCGGGTCGCATCCGAGTGGCACTTCTGGCAAGTCGCAACCACGTTGGCGCGGCTCAGGTGCGACCGCGGATCGGTGACCTTCTGAATGTCGTGAGCGCCGTGGCAGTCATAGCACTTCGCAGTCTTGGTGTAGCCGAGTTTGGAAACCTTGCCGTGATAGGTATCGAAGTAGGTCTTGGCAATTTCTCCATGGCAACGCCCACAGGTGTTCATGATGTCGAGCTTGAATCCATCCTGGTCGGTGCGGCGGATGGAATGAGCGGTGTGGCAGTCGTTGCAGACCGGCAGCGGTTTCTCGGTCTTGGTTATCGCGGCGGAATGGACGCTTTGGACGAACTGCTCTTCGATGCCATGGTGGCAGTTACCGCAGGTGGCAGGCAAGTTCCTCGGATTTACTGTCGATCCCGGATCGGATGCAGGCAGTTCTCGATGCGCAGTGTGGCAACTGGTGCAGGTCGCGGTCACCGTCAGCCCGCTCTTCAGCAGTCCTTTGCCATGGATGCTTTCGGTATATCGCGGGATGATCTGATGCTCCACTCCGGTGTAGATCACGGCAGCCTTGTGGCCTTCGCGGTGGCACTTGGCACAAAGATCGGGCACGTTGGTCGGGAAGGTGAGCGATTCCGGATTATGCTTGCCCAGAACGTGGTGGGTGCCGTGGCAGTCCTTGCAAGAGGGAGCGTTGGCGTCGCCCTTGGCATGCATTTGGCCGTGTGTGCTGAGTTGGTACTGCTGTCCGACTTCGGCGTGGCAGGAAGTGCAATCAACCGGGTGGGTGATGGTCTCGCAGGGGCGCACGCGCGACGCGTTCACCTCTGAGTGACATTGGCTGCAGGCGACCTTCAGGTGACGTGAGTCCGCCACCTCGCTGACCCGCACCAGCATCGAGCGTCCATCCACCGACTTCAGGCTTGCATTTGCATGGCAACGCATGCAATCGGCATCGGCCATACCTTGGGAATAGAAAACATTCCTGACCTTGTGCGGCTGGTGGCAATCGACGCAGGCCGGCAGAGTGTTGGCTTGCTTTTCCCAAAGCTCGCCGCGAATGATCTTGCGGTGTACCTGCTCGATATTGGCGTGGCACTTGGTGCAGGTAGCGGCGATATTGTGCCGGTTGATGGATGAGTTGGGATCGGTGTGCGGCAGGATCGAGTGCGCGGTGTGGCACGAGGCACAGTTGGCCGCCACAATCAGTCCCTTCTTCAGCAAGCCCTCGCCGTGGATGCTCTCGGTATAGTTCTCCAGGATGTCGTGCTCGGGGATGTTGCGGTTCATCTGGACCGGCGTGCCCTCGCGGTGGCACTGCCCGCACACGACTGGAACCTTCATCGCCGCCACCGACGAACGCGGGTCCTTGACCGGCAGGATGTCATGGTTGCCGTGGCAAGTTACGCAGCGTGGCGCTAGGGCATCGCCGCGAGCAGCCGCTCGGCCGTGCAACGATTTTGCATACAGTTGGGCCTCGTCGCTGTGGCAGGAACCGCAGTTCACCTTCGCCAGCGGCGTAGAGTGCGGCAAGTCCTTGCCTTCCAGATCGGCGTGGCAGTTGGTGCACTGCAGAGAGCCGTGAATGGAACCGGTGAACTTCTTCTGGTCCACGAACAGCGAGACCGTGCGCCCAGCGCGCTTGGTGGTCAGCGACTTGTCGCTGTGACACCCCAGGCAGTCATCGCTGGTGGGCTGGGTTGCCGAACACTGGCTTATAAACGATACAGATAATAAGAACAGCGTCACCAATAGAGATAACGTGCTACAAACAGACCGCCGGCGAAGCCCGGGGGCCAGGGCAGAACAGTAGGCAACTGGCGAGTTGCATGCGACTGTGAGGGAAACTTCCACAAGCCACTCTCGGCATGTTGAAGATGCGTCAGCAAACGGAAGCCGCGGGGCCCGGCGCACCGCCGTTGCAAACGTGTGCTAGTTATGAGTCCGACCAGCACACCGGGTCAGTGACCCAGGTCACGCACCGACGTGAGCGAACGTCCGTTCGGGAATTGAGGCGGGCCTGGAAGTGTTGCCTGGTTTTCTCGAAATCCCTGCGCGGTGCGAACTTCGGCACAGTCTGACCGGCATTAACGATCGTCACCGGTCGGAGTGGGCGGCACTCAAGAACCTACTGAGTGACGGTATGGCGTCCCAGTGCGGGTCCTTTGCGACACTTTCCGGCGGTGGCCCCGAGTTTCTTGTGCTTGGGTGGGGTAGTTCTGTAACTTTCACGGATCGTAAGAACGAATTCCGCGAGCACACGGCCGGATTTACTTATCCTCGCTTCGCAGCGACTTGAAATGAAAATCCCCATCCAAGCAAAACCAGCTTGGATGGGGCAACCTTATGAGGGCAGCTCGGGCCACCGGCATGTGTTCGCCAGTCGCGGCGTAGAACTTCTTGACTTACTGCCCAACCACAAACAAATGCCCGTCATTCTGGCTGTAGATTTTCCCGTCTCCTCCGATCGAGAGTGGAGTGTAGGCGGCGCCTAAAGCTTCTTTTAGGAAAATCTTTTGTAGCGGCTGGGTAAATACTCCGTGGTGACCCTGCGGCAGGGAGTATACGTTACCATCCTCGCTGGTGACATAGACTACTCCGTTGCTGTCGATGACTGGCGCATTGACGCACCACTCATATCCGTTAGGGTGATCCTGATCGATGGTCGTATTTTGGAAGGACCATTCCACCTGCAGGTTGGCATCCAACTGCGAAACATAATATGGGCCGGGGGCAGGCACCGGCGCACAAACCGGATTCTGGAAGTAGCAGTAAGCGGGTCCTCCATAATGGTTGTCCTTGATCACGATCGAATACGTGCCATCATGCTGGTATACCCCAGCCGTGGAATCCCAACCAAACGTGTATGCGTTGAGATAATTCCCTTGGGCGTCGAAATGAACAAGGTGCCCGCCGTAGTAGTTGTAATGGTCGAGGACACCGAATAGTACCGATCCGTCGGGGAGCACAGTCGGCGACGACGAAGCTTCATCGCTGATCAAGCCCGAACCGAACGAATTCGTCGTTGGGTCAAATCCTACGGGGGTGCCATACCGGCAGGAATTCGGCAGCATGTTGTCCCCCTGCGGAGCGATTGGCAGGAGCACGCCACAGCCATCGGTCAAACGATTTCGCAGCGAAGCCACCCATTTGGGTGTCAGGTCCGGATTTACCGCTATCAGGTAAGCGACCGCGCCATCAAAGTGCGCGACGCTGGCCGTATAGACAGTCCCATCTGGTGCGACGGCGGGACCAATGTTTACTCCCGGCCGCTGCGAACCGCACAATTGACTGGGAGCAGTGGTGGTGTTGAGCGGTGGCCACGGCAACGAGATACCCCCATCTCCGAGATTGAAGAATGTTCCCGGACAGCTCGTGGAATTTCCTGGAGGCGCATTCGGCACCAGAGTGGCGTAGGTGACGGTGGCCGGTGTATCGTCCGGCGTGACCTTTACCAGCCATGCGCCCGCTACATCGTTCTGGTCCCATGGATTGCCATTGGTGGTGTTCAGTTCGATGACATTGTAATAGATGTTGCCATTGTCATCGGCAGTCAACGGGCTGGAAACATAGGTGTTCGCCGGATCTATCGACTTTCCGGTGAAAGGATTGATGTGCGATGCTGCCTGTCCCGTACTTTCATCAACCTTCCACACCGTGCCTCCGGCTCCGGGAACATAAAGAAATCCGTTCGCCAGCGCAGGATGGAAGACCGGCTCCCAGCCCGCCAGACCTACAGAGAATTGATAGAGAGGGGTATCTATTTCACTCAGGTACCCCCAATGGGTTGTGGTTTCAGGGCCAGTCTGCCGGTGCGGACCGGATGATCGCCTTGTAAGTTGTTGGCTCCACGGCGACAGCTTGCTGGACAAGACGGTAGAACAGCTTTCCCCGGCTGTGCGACTTGCGCCGGTTGAACCGGAAGGTAAACTCGTCCAGATAGCCATCCAAATGCTCGATGCTCACCGCTCCCTGATGTGTGCCCAGTAGCCATCGTTTTAACAGCGACACCACGCGATGCACGCGCGGCAACAGCTCCGAAGGGGATTTCTGCTGTCCGCGCAGAAACGTGAGCCGATGAATGTAGCCGCGCCCTTGCAATGGCTCATATCCCAACCACCCGTCGGTGTGGACCACGCTGCCGGGTTCAACCGACTCTTGCACGAAGGAAATGAGGCTGTGGGCCGAAGCGTTCGGAATGCGCCGCATCCGAATTCGCCCAATCCCTTTGCCGTCCTCCTCTGCCGCCACCACAATCAACGCCTTGCTCTCGGTCTGCCGACCGCGCATACCCTCTTCCAGCCCACCCAGATAGGTTTCGTCCGCCTCCACGCTTCCCGAGAGTCGTTCCCGCCCGGGTCTTACCATGGCTCGCCGCAGTTTGTGCAAACACACCCAAGCCGTCTGGTAGCTTCCCAAGCCCAGAACCCGCTGGAGTCCCAGGGCGCTGATCCCATTCTTCTGACTCGTCATCCACCACATCGCCCGGAACCAAACCGTCAGGGGCGTCCGGGTGCCCTGAAAAATTGTTCCCGCCGTTACCGAAACCTGATGTCCGCAGCGGGCACACTGCCAGCGCCCGGATCGCAATGGCCAAGTTTTGCTCTCGCCGCAGCGTAGGCACTTGCATCCCGCCGGCCATCGCAGGCGGAACAGATACTCCCGGCACGCTTCCTCGCTGCTAAATCGAACTTCGAGCTCCGCCAGAGTCCGCGGATAATCCTCCACCACCCGTTCCATGGGCCACCACACTACCTGTAGTGGTCACCTGAGTCAAATGGATACCCCTCTTGATAGATATTGGTGGCATTCGGCTCTGGTTTCCAATCGGTGCTAAAAGTCCAAGCCGTTACCGGTACGCCTTGGACCCAGTCGCGTCGCACAACATTCCATTGCACTTGGCCCCACCCATTGGGTCCGCAGGGCAAACCATACAGCCACGCCCCGATAAAAGGGCACGAGGGATAGCTCCCACTCTTTTGCATCATGTAGAAACTGTTGCCATCAATCAGAGTGGCCTGATAGTGCACCTCCAGCACGGGTTCTCCAGCTACAGGGACGTTCTCGGCTTTTTCCTGCCCGGTAAATGGGTCGTACACAATGTCGGCAAGTTTTTGATTGAGCGGCTGCCCTGGGACGCTAACCATTCCCGTATGTTGTGCGTTCCGGCCCCACTGAGACCAGAAGGCCCCATCACTACCGAAGCCGGTGAGCAGCAAAACCCCAAGACCAATCAGAATCAACATCGCGACGAAAGATAGGCGCTTCATAGTTTCCTCCAATGTGAATATGCCGTGAGGGGCCTATGAGGGCCAGAATGGTAGCACAGTTTTGCTGCCGCCAGATTGAATAGTGCGATTCTGAGGCAGGATCCAGACAATCTGAGAGCAGTTGCTCAAATACCTGGGCCATATGCTTGGTTCTTGAGACCAGCGCCTGCGCAGCGTCTTATATTTGTCCATAACCGTTGGCCGAATTGATTGGTCGCGGCGATTTACCAACTCTGGCATCGCACACCTTGACACGAAACCAAGACCTCCCATCCAAGCAAATCCGCTTTGATGGGGCACCAACACGATGGTAACTTGGGCCACCCGCCGACTTACTACCAATGAATAAGATTGTCGGTGTCTTCCACAATTACGGCTTCGTACTTTTCCAGCATGGGCATTAGGACGTTCTCCAGTTCACACTTCCAGAGCTCGCCTCCATAGAACTTTGCCTTCATCGGCTCGCGCGAAGCGATGTCAGGAAAGCCGCGCATAAAGAAAAAGGTGTCGGGATCTTCAATGGAAAGAAATGGGCCGAGTATTTTCATTCCGATTTCTGTGTGTGCCGGAATCGACTTGGATCGAAATATCTCAAGGAAAGTTGAGCGGCAACCGGGCTTGGTCTTATACGTCCGCATTTCTATAATCATTGGAACGCCTCCTCCTGTGGACCTGCGCGGTGAATGCGAGGTCAATAGTTCGCTTGCCGTAATTCTGTGACCTTGTAGGAACTCGTCCCGCACTAAGTTAGTGCGCTTTGTCGGTTTCATCTTTCACCCGCGTGTCTGTCGCGATCCAGTTTACTTCCCAAGCCTTGCCCCCATCGTCTGAGAATGCCTGTTCAAAGCGCCACGAATTCGGGGTGATGTCCGAGAACAAATCGAACAAAGATGGCTCGACCGTTCAGAGTTTCCTGGTCGAAAAACCGGCAATCATACAGTTGGTCTTGCCCGCAGTGAATATCAGTGACTTGCATGGCCGGAAGCACCTCTAAGTAATTGAATTCACTGATAACCTCAACTCTGAAAAGCTGGCGTCGGTTCGATTCCGTCCCTGGCCACCATAGGTTCCAACCACCAGCATTGTTCATCAGGACGCCCGCGGCAGTCTGGCCGACGTCTTCCAGGATTCCGCAGGCGAGGCCAGCCAACGCTCACTCTATCAACTCAAATACCATTTTGGGACGTACAATAGGAGCCAGAACGACCCAAGGAGTACAGGTATGCCCAGGCATGTGAAATCAGAACTGGCGCTGATAATGGCGTTTGTACTGGCCACAGCGGCTGGTGTGTTGGCAGAATCGCACGTGAGGATTGTCCGCCTCAGCTATCTCAACGGGCAGGTGCAGACAGACCGCGCGACAGGACAAGGATTAGAGCGCGCCATCTTGAATACACCCATCACTCAGGGAGTGCGGATCGTGACCGGCAATGACGGCCTCGCCGAGGTGGAATTCGAGAACGAAAGCGCTTTGCGGATTGCCGAGAACTCCGAAATCCAATTCCTCGCGCTTTCGATGAATGATTATGGCGCCAAGATCAACGAGATCGACGTAGTTAAGGGCGTCGTCTATCTCGATGCCCGCTCGAAGGGCGACATTTATCGGCTGAAAAGTGGCGATTCGACCTTCCTGGTGCAGCGTGACACTCAACTCAGACTGAGCGTGGATGCTGGCCAGGCCCGGTTGTCCGTATTCAAGGGTAATGTCGAACTCATGGACCAGCCACAGATGGTGAACGTCAAGCGGAAAGAAACTCTCACCGTCGACCCAACGAATCCGTCTGAATACAAGGTGGCAACTGGGGCCGAAGCTCTGCCGACAGATACGTGGAACCGAGAGCGCGAGGCGTACCAGCAAGCTTACGCTAATAATCCGGGCAACCCAGGTCCCAGCGTCGGCTATGGGCTGCAGGACCTCAACTACTACGGAAATTTCTTTATGGCGAACGGTTACGGATACGTCTGGCAGCCATACGGCTTTGCCAATTCCATGTTGGGGTGGGACCCCTACAGTTCTGGCGCTTGGATGTTTTCTCCCGGCCTGGGGTATACCTTCGCTTCTCAATACCCTTGGGGATGGCTGCCGTATCACTACGGCTCATGGGCTTTCTTAGGCGGCGGGATCGGCTGGGCCTGGATACCCGGCGGAGGCTACGGGAACGGCTGGTATTACAATAGGTTCCAAGCCAACCCGATTGTGACAAAAGCCCCTTCTGGTTGGACGGCGGCTACTCCTCCGACCGTAGCGTCGGCCCAATCCGTGACGCCTACCGTCATGGTTGGCAGGACCAACTCGGCAGCGTACATCCCCGGCGGACGCATACCTCCTGCCTTTAGCAGCGTCATTCGCGGACATAGCGTGGGTACGAGCGCGATGGGCGAGAGTTTTAACGGCACCGCTGTCCGGAACCACGCGGTGAATGACCACACCTTCACCGCCAACTACAACGCCTTCGGTGCCACGCACACTGCACAGCCCGGACATGTATTTGTCGCTCCTGCTCCGGCTGCGGTATTCGCGAGTCCAGTGGCAGTAGGTCCCGCGTACGGTGCAAGCGCAGGTCACGGCGGTGCAGCACCGGCGGTGACGAGCGGGCACGCGACCAGTGGCCACGCCTCCGGTGCGTCTCACCGCTGACGGACGGTGATTCACAGAGAAAAGCGCGGCCTTTGTGGCCGCCTTTTTTCTGCCATCAGGAGAATTCAATAAACCGCAATACCCGCGTATCCGACGACCATATCGCGCTCTCCCGAGACGTCGCCGGAGGTCGCATAACGGATCAACTCCGCGTGGCTTGCCCCCAGCTTCTTGGACGCAGTCAGCATCACCACGGCCGGACCGTATCCGCACATGCTGATATTGGCCTGGTGCACGATCTCGTACAGGCCGCGGGGATCGAGCGCCAACATCTGATCGATTGCGCGGCGATCTTTTACCCGGGTTACATCGTCGTTCTCGTAGTGATTCATGTCGCTCGATGCGACGACTAGGACCGGCTCACCAGCTTCCGCAGTGACGCTTCCAATTACGACGCCGAGCGCGCTCAGCACCTCAAAATTGCTGGTTCCCACGGTGATCGGCACGAACTGAAACCCGGGCACAAGTACCTGCAGAAATGGTAATTGGACTTCCAGCGCGTGCTCGTAGCGATGGGCTTCCTGGTCTTCAGCGAGCAGCGGCATACGCAACTTCAACTGATTTGCCATGGCCTCGTCGATGAGGGCGTCGCCTAATGGCGTGTGCCACGCGCCTTGGCTCATGATGGCTAGCGGCTCGCCCATGCCGGTATGGTTGGGGCACAGGATCACCAGACGCCGCGGCAACTGTAGCCGGCGGTAGACAGCTCCTGCAACGTGTCCGGAGTACATGTATCCGGCATGGGGGACGACGCAGCCCAAGGCGCGAATCTTGGGTTGAAACTCGGCCGAAGCATCGGCGCGTGCCGTGGTATAGGTCTCTACTTCCGCCCGCAGATGCTGTGCATTGGCGGGATAGAAGCGTCCGGCAACGGCTGGCTGACGTACTGCGGTAGCCATGATGCCCAGTCCTTTGCTGTACTATGTCGCCGCCAGCTTGGCGCAAAGGTTCCGCCCTTGATGACGGCAATCTCTGAGGTAAGTCTACGCCTGCGACAGTTCGCGAAACACCGCCGCCGTTTTTTCCAGGGACATGGCTTCGGCACGGACATCGGCGCGCAGTCCAGCCGATTTGAGCGCTGCTCGAACGTCAACATCCTTGTACTGACCACGAAGATTGTTTAACAACGTCTTGCGTTTGTGACCGAAAGCAAGCTTTAAATACGCGATGAACGGCCCTTCTTCAACCTGTAATTCCTGCAGCCGGGGAGCCATGGTGAGCCGCAGCACGCTGGAATGGACCTGCGGTGGAGGCAAGAAGGCGCCCGGCGGCAGCGTGAATAGCTTGTCCACACGGGCGAAGAGTTGCACGGTGGCCGATAGCAGTCCGTAATCCCGGCTACCCGGCTCGGCCGAGACGCGATCGCCGACTTCGCGTTGCACCATGACCACCGCGCGCTCAATGTTTTGGTGCAGCTCCAGAATCCGCAGCACGATATCGGAGGTGATGTAATACGGCAGGTTGCCTATTACGTCCACCGTCTCGGGTTGGGTGGGGCGGAGGTCATGCAGCGGCCCCGGCCTGCGGCCGACCATGGACGTAAATTCCGCCGCGACAAAATCCGATTCGAGGATTTCGACATTCGGTTTGGTCGCATACCGCATGCGCAACTGCGCCGCCATCACACGGTCGAGCTCGATTCCGATTACGTGCTTGGCTCTCACAGCTAATACATCGGTGAGCACGCCGCGGCCCGGGCCGATCTCGATGACGGTCCTATTAGACACATCTCCGAGGGCCTCCACGATGCGCCTCGCCGCGCCTAAATCGACAAGAAAGTGCTGCCCCAGCTTCGGCTTGCGTTTAACGCTGGCGCCCGATTTCTTCGATGCGGTCCTTGCCACGTTGCCCTCTTTCCCTTGGCCAATTAGACTCAACTGTTTTGGCATTTCTAACATCATAGTGCGCAGTCCAGTCAGCAGTTCGGCGTGCCGGCGGAAGTACATTTCCGTTCGCGCCGGGACGTTTCATGAATATCGCCTTTGCGGCATCCGAGTGCGTACGGTTTTACGTTGTTTGTCATTGAATATGCAAGGGTGAAGTTATATTCTATCCGCTCGGCTCATTACCTCTGAAAACCCGCTTGTGGCTTGAACGCCAGATTCCTTAGGGAGACGTAGGGAAAGTGAATGATCGGAGTGCACTTCTCGAAGCTCAAAACGCTGAGTTGCGGGCGACGCTCGCGCAGCGCGAGGGAGAAATCCAAGCTCTTCGTGAACTTAATGCCAACTATCAATTTCAGCTTGACAACCGTCAGCAAGAGGCCATTTGGAGCCTTCTGAAGGAAATCGACGAACTGAACAATTTGAGGGACGGTCTGGCGGCAGAGCTAACAAAACTGAACAGAGTCCGTGAGCGCACTCGAAAGAAACGACCACACTGGCTCCAAGCTCAACATCATCAAAATGCTGCGCTGGGATTCGTATTGATGCCCTATGGAACAAGCTGGTCGAACGATGTTTACAAATCGATCCAAGAGGTGTTCAAAAGAAATGGGTGTCAATGCGACACTG
The DNA here is from genome assembly GCA_963794545.1 of uncultured Acidobacteriaceae bacterium. Taxonomy (GTDB): domain Bacteria; phylum Acidobacteriota; class Terriglobia; order Terriglobales; family Acidobacteriaceae; genus Bog-257. The sequence continues at coordinate 930,153 of CAWCEH010000001.1, read as the reverse complement.
CTAGGCTTATGACCGGACGAAATATCAAGGACGACATATGGAAAGGAATCAGCAGTGCACGAATCATCATCGCTGATCTAACTGGAAATAATCCCAATGTAGCTTACGAAGTCGGTCTCGCTGATCACCTTGGGAAAGATGTCATACTGCTCGCTCAAAGCATAGACGTTGTCTTTGACTTCAGGTCCGATCGGCTCCTGCTGTACGATCTTGCTGCTTTTGACCCATTGCGATCAGATCTGGAGAAGCGTATTCAAGAAATCCTCAACCGCCGAGAGGAGATTTAGCCGACGTGCACGTAGTGATGGCTGCATCCGAGTGCGTACCCTTTTCCAAGACCGGTGGCCTGGCGGACGTCATTGGCGCCTTGCCGCCCGCGCTCGCTAACTTGGGCCATCAGGTTACGGTCTTCCTGCCGCGTTACAAGCAGACCAGGCTGGACAACCCGCGAGTCGTCATCCCGAGCATCACCGTTCCCTTCGATGACCGCTACCGCTTCTGCTCTGTCCTCGACGGCGGTGTGCGCTCAGGAGTGCAATTCTATTTCATTGACTATCCTCCCTTCTTCGACCGCGATTCGCTCTACGGTACGCCGTTGGGCGACTACCACGACAATGCCGAGAGGTTTGCGTTGTTTTGCCGTGCCGTCTTGGAGTCGGTCAAAGTGCTCGGCACGCCCGACGTGCTTCATTGCCACGATTGGCAGACGGCCCTGATTCCCATACTGCTGAAGACCTTGTACGAGGAAGACCCAGCATTTAAGAATACTCCGTGCGTCTTCACCATTCACAATATCGGATATCAGGGCCTCTTCCCGCCCGAGATCCTTCCCCTGCTCATGTTACCTTGGGATTTGTTTACCATGTCGACGCTGGAGTTCTATGGCAAGGTGAATTTCCTGAAGGGCGGAATTACGATGGCTGACTACATCACAACTGTCAGCCGGAAGTATAGTCAGGAAATTCAGACTGCGGAGTACGGTTTCGGATTGGACGGGGTCTTGCGCGCGCGCTCCGGCACGGTCGGCGGCATTGTCAATGGGGTGGATTGCAGTGAATGGAACCCCGAAAGTGACCGCTTCCTTGCGGCGCATTACTCTGCTGAAGATCTCAGCGGCAAAGCAACATGTAAGGCGGACCTGCTAAAGCAATTTGGCTTGGCCGAAGACACACGGTTGCCTGTGGTTGGCATCGTGTCGCGCTTTGCGGCCCAAAAGGGCTTTGATCTTATTCTCCGGATCGCCGATCGCCTGTCCCGTCAGGACTTGATCATGGTGGTGTTGGGCAGCGGCGACCGCGAGTATGAAGAGTTGTTTCGCAAGTTGAACAAGCAATATCCGCAAAAGTTCGCTGTAAAGATTGCTTATGACAACGCCTGGGCGCACAAGATCGAGGCGGGTAGCGACATCTTCCTCATGCCCTCGCACTATGAGCCCTGCGGACTGAATCAGATCTATAGTTTGCGCTATGGGACTGTACCCGTGGTGCGCGCCACTGGCGGTCTCGATGACACCGTCGAGCAATTTGATTGGCAGACGCGAAGGGGCACGGGATTCAAGTTCAAGGAATACACTGGCGAAGCGTTGCTGGAGGCCCTGCAGGCGGCTATCAGCGTGTATCGGGCCGATCCACAGGCCTGGCAAACCCTTATGCGCAACGGTATGGCCCAGGAGTATTCCTGGAGCAACTCGGCTCGCGAATACGTGAAAGTGTATGAGCGGGCAAGGCAGTTGAAAATCGCGAGTAACGGCTAGAAGTTAGCAACTAGCAAACCACTCAGTGGATCTTATCGGCGGGGCTGGTTGCCAACCACTAACCCTAGCCTCTAGCCCCTCCCTTCGTCTTCGCAAAGTACAAATAGATGGGCACGCCCGCCAGAATCACCACCATTCCCCACGCGGAGTTTCGCAGGTTCTCGGTGAACGTGTAGTAGAGCAGCACTGCCGCCGCCACGATGAACATCGCCGGAACCACGGGATACCCCCAAGTCCGGTACGGCCGCGGGGCGTCCGGCTCCTGCTTCCGCAATACAAAGACTGTGCTGGCCGAAATCATGTAGAACAGCCATTCCGCGAAGATGGCCAGCGAGAAAAGCTGGCGAAAATTTCCGGCGAACAGCAGCAGGATGATTGACAGCCCAAGTTGCACGATCAAGGCCACCGACGGTGTGTGGAAACGGGGATGCACCTCGGCCATGGCTTGGAAGAAATAACCATCGCGCGCCATGGCGAAGGGAACTCGCGCGCCACTCATGATCGTGCCATTGAGAGCTACAAGCATGGAGAGCGCCATCCCAGCCGATACGATGGCCGCTCCCCAGGCGCCGACCGCTACTGCAGTCACTTCCGACGCCGGCCGTGGCGATGCCGCGATACTGGCTGCCGGAAGCACATACTGCACTGCTGCGTTTGTCAGCATGTAAAGAACAGCCACCACTCCGACGCCAGCGATTAACGCGGCGGGAATATTCCGTCCCGGATCTCGGACTTCGCCGCTCACCATGTTCAGGTCGTTCCATCCGTCATATGCCCAAAGAGCGGCGATCAACGCTGCCATAAATCCCGCGAAGCCTCCAGTAGCGCCTTGGAAGCTGGTGGTGAAGTTGTGCCATGTGCCCCTGGCGACGCCGAAGCACAGCACAGCGATCAAAAGGATGATCGCGATCTTCACCACCGTAAATATCACCTGAAACTCTCCTGCCCGCTTGACGCCGATGTAGTTCAGCGCCGTGATGAAAACCGCCGCCGCTATGGCAACCAACTGTCCGTAGCTGATGGTAAAGGGCGAGCTGACCGCATCCTGGTTGAAGAATGCGAGGGCTGGGAATGTGCCCAGGATGCGGACGAACCCAGTCGTCAGGGTCGCAATCGAAGCGGGTTTTGCGATAGCGAACCACGTCCACGCGTAGAGAAATCCGGGGAGCGGTCCGTAGGCGTCGCGGATGTAAACGTATTCGCCTCCCGCCTGCGGCTTCATGGCGCCCAGCTCGGCGTAGGTGATTGCGCCCGCGAACGACAGCACCCCGCCCACGATCCACGCAAGGTATACCAGCCACGCCGAGCCGACGGCCTGCATCATCTCGGCGGGAACCAGGAAGATGCCGCTGCCGATGATGGTGCCGACGACGATCGCGCTGGCGTGGCTTACACCGAGGTCACGCGCGAGGGCCGGTTTCGGATTGGGCGTATTAGGAGCCTGCAAGACTTTTTTCGTCCCCGTTCACGTCTGCATCTGATCCGCCTGTGCCTGGTGCGGGTAGCAACAGGCTGCAACTATACCCGACAGTGAAGGTAATCGCGCTGCCGATCAGCACGTACCAGGGGAAAGGAATCGGCCGCGACAACGCCAGCGCCGCGAAGGGTGCGCCCGCCGCTCGTTGCAGCCATCGCAGCATGGCAGCTCCTTGCCAGATGTAGACGTTCGCGCAGAAACCAATTGCCATTCCGATCATGCTGCCGCGCTCGTTGGCGCGACGCGTGAGCACTCCGAGCAAGAACACTCCCAGCAGCGCACCGTAAGCGACGGACGCGATGCTGAGGCCAAGCTCCACCACCTTTCCCCCGCGTCGCGACATAATCGCAAACCCGAATAGCACCACTCCCCACGCGATGGTCGCCAGGCGCGACAGCAAAATGCGCCGTTGTTCGGGCGTGTCGGGTCTTCGCAGTAGATAGAAATCGACCATCGTCGTAGACGAAAGCGAATTCAGCGCGGCACTGAGATTGGACATCGCGGCGGCAAGAATAGCTGCGACTAGAATGCCCGAGATGCCGTGCGGCATGTAGGTCACAATAAAAATCGGAAAGATGCGGTCGGTCTTGTCGAACGGCACCGCCGGCGGCGAGAGGCGATAGAACACCCACAGCATGGCGCCGACCAGCAGGAAGAGCGAGAACTGGACGAACACCGCGATCCCGCTGCTGAGCAAAGCCAGCTTCGACTGCGCTTCGCTCCGGGCGGCCAGCAGCCGCTGCACAATCAGTTGATCGGTGCCGTGGCTCGCGGTGGTGAGAAAAGCTCCGCCAATGACTCCCGACCAGAATGTGTAAGTCCGGTAGAAGTCGGGCGTGAAGTCGAAGACGCGAAACTTGCCTGCAGCCGTCGCCTGCGCGTGGATGGTCGCCCATCCTCCGGGCACAAGGTGCAGGATGGTGAACAAGCCAACCAGCGTGCCAGCCAGATAAATGCCTAGCTGTACGACATCGGTCCAGATGACCGCTGCCATTCCGCCCTCGAAGGTGTACAGCAGGGTAAGCAGGGTAACGATGCCGATCGAAATCACATCGCGTTGTAGTTCGCTTATGTTTCCCAGAAGCGGTCCCAGCGCAATTCCTACGACGAGCGCAACCGCAAAGATGCGCACTCCTTCCGCAGCAGCGCGCGTCACCAGAAACAGGCCGGCGGTCAGCGAGCGCAGCCGCCCACCGAAGCGACTCTCGATGAGTTGGTAAGCCGTGAACAGGTCGCCGCGAAAGTAGTGCGGCAGCAAGAGGTAGCTGATGACAACCCGTCCGACCAGATAACCCATCACCAATTGCAGGAAGGTGAAATTGGTGTCGTAGGCCAGTCCGGGCACGCCGATGATGGTGAGCGTGCTGGTTTCGGCAGCCACGATGGAAAGCGCAATCGCCCACCAGGGAATGTTGCGATCGGCCAGGAAGTAGTCGCGCAGCGAGCACTGCTTTTTGCGGAAGCGCAGGCCGAACAGCGTAATGCCCACCAGATAAACCGCAATCAACGCAAGATCGAAGAGGTTCATGGTGTTGGACAGAAGGCCGTGGATGATTCCGTCTAGGCATTATCACGGATGCCCCTGGCTTCTCCAATCCATTGCGCTTAAGGGTGCGGCTAGAGCGCAGATGGGGGACTGCTACGCCGGAACCCTGGCGCGGGCTCGTTTCAGCGCTCCGAGGAATTGCTGGTTCTGCTCAGGCGTGCCGATGGTCACGCGGAAGGCGTCCGGCGCTCCCCACGATCCGCTCATGTGACGAACGATGATGCCGTTCTCTTGCAGTGCCCGGCATAGGCCACCCGCATCTTCGCCAACTCGGCAGAAGAGGAAGTTCGTCCATGTCGGAGTCACGCGAATCCCCATGTCCGAGATGGCGGGGGTCAGCACCTTCGCTTCAGCGGCATTCGTTTCTAGCGCTCGCTGAATATGTTCCGTGTCCGCCAGTGCAGCGAGTGCCGCGGCCTCGCCCAGCGATGAAACCATGAACGCAGGTTTCAAGCGGGCGAAGTATCCCATCAGCTCCGCCGGGCCAATACCATAACCAACCCGCACGCCAGCCAGTCCATGGGACTTGGAGAAGGTGCGCAGCACCACAACCCTGCGTCCCTGGCGCACGTAATCCAGTGCGTGCGAATAGTCAAAGCTACGCTCCGCCGCGAAGTAGGTGGCGTAATCGTAATAAGCCTCATCCAGAACGGTGATAACGTGCGAGGGCAACTGGTCGAGGAAGCGATCAATCGCCTTCGCGTCCAGAATTGTTCCCGTGGGATTGTTCGGGTTGGAGAGATAGATCAAGCGCGTGTTGACATCGACTGCCGCCGCGATGCGATCAAGATCGTAGCCATCGTTCACGGTAGGCATTTCAATGAATTGGGCGCCCGTCGCACGAGTCACGATGGGATACACGATGAACGAGAGCTTGCTGGTAATGGCGTTCAACCCGGGCCCCAGCAACGTCCTACCCATGATGTCGAGCAGCGCACTGGAACCCGCCGTTACCAGGATCTGCCCCGTCTCGACGCCGTGCATCTCCGCCAGGCGCGCGGTCAACTCAGTGACACCATTGTCCGGATAAAAATTTACCTCGCGGGCGGCCACCTTGATCGCTTCAATTGCCAGCGGAGAGGGTCCGAAAGGATTCTCGTTCGAAGCCATCTTGATACAACGCATGCCGCTCTCCAATTCCGCCTGCCGCAGCGATTTGCCGGGCTTATAGCTGACCAGCTTTTGCACGTACGCTGGGACCAGCTTGCTAAAATCCGTCATTCTATCTCCCGTAGTTCAAACTCATGATCATCGCCCGGTTATCCCGACCCATCGCCTTGTCATCCGACCTGGTCCAATCGCTTGAAGGGGACGGCCTTCAGGCCATCCGTAAGCGCCGCGAAATTCGCTCGGCTTTAGCCGCTGAGGAACTTTCGGCCAGCCTAACCAGACTCTCCCGCGGACTTTACTCCGAGTGGAGGGACCTGCTTTTTTTCGTTAGCGCATCCGTTCTCGACCCACCTTTCAACTGCGTCACTTCCTGCGCGGTTAGATGCCGAAACTCGCCCGGCTCGACATCCAACGTCAGCGGTCCGTAGCGCACCCGCTTAATCTTTTCCACGTGATGGTCGATTTGTTCGAACATCCTGCGAATCTGCCGGTTGCGGCCTTCCACCAGTGTCACCTCGTACCAGGGATTGGCGGCATCGCGTACCAGCTTGATTCGCGCTGGCGCGGTCTTGACCGCCGTGGACTTCCGCTTCCAACCTGCTCTTGGCTCGCGGTCCGCAGGCGTCTTCAGCGATTTACGTTCCGCCGGAAGCATGATGCCTGCGCGCAGCTTGTCGAGTTGTGCTTCGGTGGCCTTGCCGGCGATCTTGACCAGGTACGTCTTGGCCACGTGCGACGAGGCATGCATCAGTTTCTGCGCCAACTCGCCATCGTTGGTCAGCAGCAGGAGTCCTTCGCTCAGGTAATCGAGGCGACCGACCGGATAAATGCGCGCTCCCACACCACGCACCAAATCCAATACCGTGGGACGGCCCTCTGGATCGGTAACCGTGGTCACGTATCCCTTGGGCTTGTTGAGTAGCAGGTAGACGGGGCGCTCCGGACCTTTCAGCAGTTTGCCGTTGACCTTGATGTGGTCGTGCTCGATGTCGGCCTTGCTGCCCAGTTCGGTGACAATCTGTCCATTGACCGATACCAGACCGCCAGTGATAAGCTCTTCGGCCTTGCGCCGTGAAGCGATTCCGGCAGCGGCGATGATCTTCTGGAGTCGTTCAGCAGGCATGGGTGGCTGCCTCCATGCTCTTCGCTCTTCGCTGTTCGCTCTTCGCCGAGTCGACCTGCCAACTTAGGTGCGCTCTAGGCTGGAGATACTGTGTCGCAACCCTAGGCCCGACTCGGCAGGTCGAACAAACAGCACGAAAATGAGCGCCCCAGGCGCGAAAGAGCTTAGCCAGGTTCTTCAGAGTCTGTGTGAGGACGAAAGTTGGCATTTGCCGCATGGATTTGCTGGCAGGAAATCCAGCCCCGCAGGGGCGAAAGAGTTTAGCCCAGCGCTTCAGCGCTGGGTAAGGTGGAAAATTGTAGCGAGTCCCGTAGGGACGGCAGAGGTCTCTACGCAGTGTCTGGGCGCCCAATTTAAGAACTGCTCGTGGATCCACCTCACCACTGACTACTGGCAACTGAATACCGACTACTGACAACTGGCTACTGGCTACTGACCACAACTGTCCGGTCATAAGTTGAATAGATCCATTTGGTTGCAAGGGTACTCGATTTCGGTTGCGGGGTGAATGCGCGAAAAAGCCTGTAAAAGTGGCGTTTTCTCGAACAGACTGAGGCTCAGAAGTTGTGCCATGGGATAGAGGCTGAGTTCCACTCCCCAGCGCTTGCGAACAATCGCCAGCAGCACGTACACGGAGATGGCGATCCAGAGTTGCGTCTTCACCGCGTTGGGCGAGAGGCCGTAAAACTTCTTGATGCGCAGATGTTGTTTGATCCACTTGAAAAACAACTCGACCTGCCAGCGGCACTTGTACAGTTGCGTGATGGTCAGGGTGGGCAGCAGAAAGTTGTTGGTGAGGAACACCAGGTTTTTCTCGGTCGCGGCATCGTGGTAACGAATACGGCGCAACGGTTCGGGATAAGACTTGGCGGTGTAAAAACTTTGCAGGCGAATGCTTTGATCGCAACGCAGGCCGCTGCTCTTGTCGATGGGACGCGAACCCAGGCGGTGGAAGCGGAAGTCTTTGCGGGCGCGGATGATGAAGAAGGCCAGGGCCTGGTGGAGAACATGCAGCCGTTGGAAATCCAAGTAGGCGCGGTCCATGATGTAGATGGAGCCGGCTTCGATCAGCAACTGGTCGAGCATGTGGATCTCGTGTATTTTCGCGGGTGCCACGCGCACGAAGGCCGGAATGTTGCCATGCAGGTCCAGCAGCGTATGCATCTTCACGGCCGCGTTCTGAGTTCGATAACGCGCCCAGGGAAACAGCGAAAGACAAAGATCGATGGTGGTGCAATCCAGCGCGTAAGCGGTCTGCTGCAACTCCACCCCGAAACTTTCGTGGGCGTACAGCGGACGCGCGATAGCAATCAGAACTTGCGCCAGGTCGGCATAAATGCGCCAGTCGCGCAGCTCGTTGGCATCGGCCAGGGTGCTGCGCGACACCGCACCGCGAATGCCCGCATGATAGAGCCGCGGCCCCAAGGCGCGCAGGCAGGTTTCGATATCGCGCAGGCTCTCGCGATAAGTGAGTTGGGCAAAGGCCATGCACAGGAACTGGTCCCAGCAGGAAAAGCTGGTGACCTTGTAGTTGCCTGGATAGCGCTCGAACGCAACGGCGAAACTCGTGTGCGGGAATGAAATCCATCAACTGCGCGAACACCGTCTGACCAAGATGCACAAGCCACGCTCTCCCCGGATGCCGGGCAAGCATGGCTGTAAAGGCCAGAGAAATTCAAATCGAAAACGCTTTTTGCTAGGCGTAAATTCATTGGCAATAGTCAGTTACACGGGAATCCCGATTCAATGACCGGACAGTTGTGGTCAGTGACAACTGGCCCACCCCCCTCGCCCATCCTACTTGCAAAATATTGAAAACAAAAGGCAAGCCTAAAGAATTGTCCGCAAAATATTCCATCAAAAGGACTTAGAGGCAAAATATTCCAAACTAAGGACTTACGCGAGAAATTCTCGGTGTGAGGGGATGTTAGGTTTTCGGAAGTCTCAACCGGCGGGCCCTGGCACGAACAACGCTTATCTCGAATCACTCAATCACGCTCTGGAGGACATGTGAGGAGCGGCGCCCGAAGACAACTCCACCTCATCCTTCCATTGCGCATTGTACCCTGCGACCCGCAGGAAACAAAGAAGCTTTGTCACCGTTTAGCGTGAGGGTGTCACAAAGGAGCACTCTAGACCCAATTACCCACTTGCAAACCGCTTGACAGTGACTGTCCCCGAGAACACAACGCGTCGGCGCGCAGCTGGCACCTTAGGCACGTTATAGGTTAGCCCGCGTCTTAATGCTGGGTAAGCGATCGAAAGAAAATCCGGGGGCCGTAGGCACATCGCGGCCAGCCGAACACGAATCAGATTCGGCCACCGTCGTGGGATTTGACCAGCTTTAAGTTTCAGAAATAATATCTAGCCTGCCGTTCCATGGGATAAGGAGCATGCTCCAGCCTGTTGCTCAGATCGCGCAGAAAACGCCGTCCTCGTCACTGTCCACAACTCTCGATGTTCTCGACAAGGTCGTGAAGATACTTGCCGTCATTATTGGAAGCGCGTGGGCCTATTTGAATTACCGCCGGGGACGAACGTTTAGCCACCGACTGGAACCCGAGATTTCCGGCAAGATATTTCGATACCGTAATGCCTGGGTGCTCTCCGGAGTGGCCAAGGTTAAGAATCTCGGCTTATCTAAAGTCTCTATCGAACAGCGCGGGACTGCGATCATTATCGACGATTTGGTGTTGAAAACTTCTCAAGAAGAATCTCCAAAACTTGAAACTGAGGAAATTTCCAACGGAGTTTTGGAGGTTTTCAAGGCTCACGGGTGGATCGAACCTGGAGAGCCGATTGAGGAATCTTTTCTCTTTGCCCTGCCTCTTCAGAGTGACCGGGTAGCGGTACGGGTCGAACTACGAATCGTCTCTGAGGACATCGAATGGAATGCCGATTCCATAGCTGAACTTCCGCAACAGCCCCAGGAAGATACGGAGCTGGGCCAACTCGGGAACGCCGAGAGCGGCACGAAACCTGGGGTGGCTGAAAGGAATTTGCTCACCAAGAATGAATGAGAAGCGTACGCTAGAGACCGAAGCATCAAAGCAAAACGCAGAAGGATTATCCGAGAACTCATCTTCAGAACTAATGCTAAGAGTGAGGAATTCGACTATGGAAAAATATCTTGCTCAACAGCGCAGGGAAGATAAGGAACGTACCGACGACATTGAACGGCGCAGACGCGATCAAGCTCAGACGGAAGAGGACAAGAAAAAAACCGAACGACTGGAAGAGCGCAAGAAGAAATTACGCGATTGAGCGGAATATCGTGGAGCAGAAAATGACGAAAAAGGCAGCGAAAAAAGAAAGTCGCAAACGAACTTATAAGATTGAACAACGAAAACGCACCCAGCGCAGAGAGGGCAAGGGAAAAACTGACACTAGAGCGGTTCCAAGTTAGCTATACCCGAAATGCTGGTTTGTGCATAAGCTGACATTGGCGGCGTTCTCTGCGGCAAAGCGGATGGGACAAGCATTTTCTGATGATCTGCGACGGCGGATTTTACAGACCTATGCACGGGAAAACATCAGCCAGATGGCGCTGGCTCAGCGCTTCGGGGTGAGCTACGACTACGTCAAGAAGATCCGTAGGCAGCAACTGCGGAGCGGGCAGATGGAGCGTACCCCGCAGTCCCGTCACGGCCCTGTCAGCCGGGTGACCGAGACGGTGCAACAGCAGCTGCGGGCGGAGGTGGGCCAGCAAGCCGATGTAACACTGTGGGAGCTGCAAGAGCGCATGCAGAAGGCCAGCGGCGTGGGGCTGAGCCCATCGTTACTCTGGCTGTGGCTGCAAAAATTGGGATTGGGGCGTAAAAAAAATCGCTCCATGCGCAGGAGCGGGACACGGAAGCGAACCGGCAGCGGCGTGCGGAGTTCGCAGAAAAGCTGGGCTCGATAGCGCCGGAGAAGCTGTTTTTTCTGGACGAGAGCGGGGTGACCACGCAGATGACGCGGCTGTGGGGACGGGCCCCACGCGGCCAGCGCATCGCCGAAGCCACACCCCAGGGACACTGGCAAGTACTGACCACGTTGGGCGCCATGAGCCTGCGCGGCATGGAGGCGGTGATGACCGTCGAGTCGGCCACCGACGGGGATGTCTTTCTCGCCTACCTGGAGCAGGTGCTGGGCCCCAAACTGAAGGCTGGCGACGTGGTGGTGATGGACAATTTGTCCGCCCATAAAGTCAAAGGCGTACGCGAGTTGATCGCCGCCAGCGGGGCCGAACTACTCTACCTGCCGCCCTACTCCCCGGATTTCAATCCCATCGAAAAGGCTTGGTCAAAACTCAAGCAGGGGCTGCGTGCTGCCAAAGCACGCACTGCGGAAGCACTCGATCAGGCCATCACCGAAGCTCTCAAAACCATTACCGCAGACAACGCTGCCGCCTGGTTCCGGCACTGCGGATACCGGGTACAGCTATGATGAAAACGCTCTAGTGAAGGCAGAAAGACCGACCAAGGCAGCTTGTAGCGACACGGGCGGCCAATCTGCTAAACGGGATAACCACAGTGCCGGAGGCGGGCTGGCGCTCATACTTGCGACGTGCCCCCCGGCTGAAGCCATGCCTTCAAACCCGGCGATTAGTTTGGAATTTCGGAACACACTGATGAGACTGATCAGCCGTTTGGGTTGTCGGACTCCGGGTCACTCAGGGACTCTATTTCGGGAGCTGCAGGTTGTTCGCCTTGTGTGTTCGCCGCTGCTACTGCAAACAATTCCGCCTGCGGCTCGCCCAGCTTCTCGAACTCCTCCATGCTGGGCAACTCCGAGACATCATTGAGTCCAAAGCGCAGTAGGAACTCCTTCGTCGTCCGGTAGAGAATCGGCCGGCCGATGACTTGCTTCCGTCCGGCCGTGGTGACCAGCTTCCGATCGAGAAGTGTAGCGATCACGCCGGAAGTATCGACTCCGCGAATCTCGCTGATCTCGGGCACGGTGACCGGTTGCTTGTAGGCGATCACTGCCAGTGTTTCCAGTGCTTGCAGCGATAGCCGCACCGGCGGCTTCAAGCTCTTGGCGAAATTCACCACCACATCGTGATGCTCGGGCTTGGTAGCCATGCGGTAGCCGCCCGCGATCTGCCGAACCTCCATGCCACGTTCGCTGGAGGAATACTCCGTCGTGAGCTCGTCAACGATGGTGCTCAGCCGCGCTTTGATGGTCCTGAGTTCTTCTTTGGCCTCGGCCTTTTTGTCCTTCTCGCTGACGAGCGTGCTTTCGGCGCTAGGCCGCGTTTCGGCGGGAGCGATTTCATCCGCGGCGGGCGCTAGAGGAATATCGTCGAATGCAGCGTCATCTTCCAGTTCGTCATTCTCAGCTGGCGCAGGACCGTCCGAAATGACTTCGTTGAGCGCCAGGCGAGCGTCCTCCTCAGCGCGCAACTCGGTGAGCACTTCGTCGCGTAACAGCGACGCAAGCTGGTCCAGTGTTACCGGTTCTTCGGTAGCGTAGATAATGGCTTCGACTTTGGCTTTCAGGCTCATGGTTTAGTAACCATCGCGGCTGCGTTCGTCCTGCGAATGATCGAGTCCCGCTGCGCAGGACGAAAAATCTTAGCCCAGCGCTTTAGCGCTGGGTACGATCGCTAAAGAATCCGAGTGCCGTAGGGACGGCAGAGTCTTTCTGCCGTCCCTACGGGACTCTATCGCAAATATCTAAGCCTACCCAGCGCTGAAACGCCGGGCTAAGCTCTTTCGTCCTGCTGCGCAGGACTTTGGTCATCGCGGCACTCAATGGTTGCAGCTCGCCAACCTTGCGAGCACACGCTCTAGGATTACACTCCCCAGATGGCTGACAGCTGACGGCTGACAGCTGACGGCTGACAGCTGCTCATCTCCAATCATCCTGCACCGGCGGATTCTCCGCCATCAGCGTATCGAATCCCGTGTGCTTCTTCAGCACGATCTCACCGAAGACGTTGTCTTGCCGCGCCAGCACTGCCTGCAATCGAATCAGCTCCAGAATCGCCAGGAACGCGCACACCAGCGCCGAACGCGAGCGCATATTGCGCAAGAGTTGTTTCAGCCGGATGGGCCGGTCCTCCAGCGACAGCCGCCGCCGCACGTAGTCAATCATTTGCGAAACGGTGACGCTATCGTCGTCAACATTGAACGACGGCTTGTTTCGCGCCCGGTCCAGAATCTGCTGGAACGTTCTGACCAGGTCTACCACGTCCGCAGCCATTTCCGGCTCCGTGCCCTCGGCATCGCGAAACTCCTTCAGCGCCGGGTTCGACCACACGGCTTCTTCGATTTGTTGCTTCTGCATCAGCATCTGCGCTGCCGTCTTGAAGCGTTCGTGCTCGAGCAGACGGTTGACCAGCTCCAGTCGCGGATCTTCTTCTCCCGCGGGCGCGTCGGGGTCGCACGGTAACAGCATCTTCGACTTGATATGGATGAGCAGCGACGCCGTGTAGATGAACTCCGCCGCAACGTCCACATCGAACTGCTTCATCGTCTCCACGTATTTCAGGTACTGCTCGGTGATCTTCGCGATTGGAATATCGTAGATGTCGATGTCCTGTTTGCGAATGAGATCGAGCAGCAGGTTGAGCGGCCCGTCATAGACCTGTTCCACCATGACCGAGAACGATGATTGGTCGGCGCCCTCTTTGCGCGGCATCACCTGCGGGGCAGCGGATTGCGCCGTCTCGCTAGTGGCTGGTGCGGGTTGGTAATCTTCTGGCATCAAGAAAATGTTATTGCTGCTATAGGGATCCTTCGCCTCGCTCGCTGCGCTCACTTACTCAGGATGACAGCCAGAGATCTGCCTGGGTGCCCCGTTCTAGCATTCTTGTGGCTAGGGCTGGGCAGTTCCCCCTGGGTACTCGACGCTCAACCCTCGGCCACACTCTTCGCCGGCGCTTCGTACTCATGCGACAAGTTCGCTGCTTCGCGCGCTTCGACCATTGTCGCCTCTGCGACAGCCCGCGCCTTCGTCGATCCCTCTTCAAGGCGGTCCCAGGCCAGCTTAGGATTTGCCTCGTACTTTTGCCGCTCTTCTCGGATGGGAGCTAGCTCTTCCCACAAGCCGTCAGCCAACCAGCCTTTGCATTCGATACAGCCGATCCCAGCGCTGCGACAGCCCTCGTTCACCTTGGCCATGGTTTCCGCGTTGCTGAAAATCTTATGCAGGTCACCCACCGGGCACACGTCGGGATTGCCGGGATCGGTTCGCCTGATCCGCGCCGGGTCAGTCACCATTGTCTTCAGCTTCTGACGCAGTGAAGCTTCCGGTTCGCTCAGCAGGATAGTGTTGTTGTATGACTTCGACATCTTGCGGCCATCGGTGCCCGGCAGCTTCGGTGCAGGTGTCAGCAGCGGCTGCGGCTCGGGAAAAACGAACATCTTGTTGTACTTAGGGTGCGGGCGTTGTTTAGTGGGGATACCGGAGCGGATTTCGGCGTCGGGAGTCTCTGAGGAGACAGCCACCCAGCTTCCGAGCGGATAAATTTGGTTGAACCGCCGTGCCACCTCGCGCGTCAACTCGACATGCGGGACCTGGTCCTCGCCCACAGGCACAAAATCCGCCTGATAAATCAGGATGTCGGCCGACTGCAACAACGGATATCCGAGAAAACCATAAGTGCCGAGGTCTTTGTCCTTGAGGTTCTCGCGCTGCTCCTTGTAGCTGGGAACCCGCTCCAGCCATCCGAGCGGAGTGATCATGCTGAACAGCAAGTGCAACTCGGCATGCTGCAACACGTGCGACTGGATGAACAACGTGCTGCGCTCGGGATCGAGCCCGGCCGCGAGGTAGTCGATCATGACCTCAAGCGAATTCTGTTTGACGCTGCGCGTGTCGGCGTAGTCGGTGGTCAGAGCGTGCCAATCGGCGATGAAGAAAAAGCAGTCATACTGGTCCTGCAAGCCCACCCAATTGCGCAGCGCGCCGACATAGTTGCCGAGGTGCAGCTTTCCGGTAGGTCGCATGCCGCTGAGCACGCGGCCTTTCTTGGCTCTGTTCGTATCGGTCATCGGAAACTCAGGAATAGATTCAGCAGTCCCTGGAAGAACGCCATGAAAGGTGCAATCAGCGCGCCGACGATCGAGATTCCCATCATTGGCAGAATAAACATAACGGCGATAAGTCCGAAGTAGCCGATGCGATCATAAACGCGCAGCGCATTGTACGAAAGAAAGTGGCGGATGACATGGCTACCGTCCAGTGGCGGCAATGGAATCAGGTTGAAGACGGCGAGCACGACATTGATCCACATTGCCAGATAAAACAGATTCTCCAATGGGCTTGCTATGTCAGCGTGGCGAAAGTTTGACCCGAAGCCGGCATTGGAACCGTGCCAAATGATCGCTAGTGCGATCACCGAGACGAAGGCGGTCAGGAAGTTGCTCGCTGGCCCGGCTACGGCGGTCAGAATATCGTCGCGCACCTGGTTCTTGAAGTTGCGCGGATCTACGGGCGTGGGCTTGGCCCAACCGAAGGGCGGAAAACCCAGAACAATCAAGATCAGCGGCATCAGGATCGTGCCAAAGGGATCGATGTGCACCAGCGGGTTGAGCGAAATCCGGCCGAGCATCTTTGCCGTCGGATCGCCCAGGCGATTGGCCATCCAGGCATGCGCCGACTCATGCACGCAGATAGCAAAAAGCAGCACGATAATCTGAAAAAAGATGTCAACGGGGTTGGCATTATGGAACATCGCAGTTTGTTCTCGATACTAACACGCTGTAATAGGGTGGCGGAGAGGTCGAATCGGCGCTCTCTATTTTTGTTTAAGGGTCACGCGTCCGGTGTCTACAACCGCACTGTCTATCCGCAGCGGCAACTTGAAAGTACTGGTGATGCCGACGTTCGGATACTTGGGCGTGAGGAAGTGCTGAACAAAAAGCTGCAACAGCATTTGTGGCACCTCGATTCCGTCGAGCGAAACCGATTGCGCCCGAATACTTGCACTTCCGTTGGAACCCGCCGCCTGCGCCACCACGTGGATGTCATGGGTCCCGCTAAACAGGCTGAGCAGCGGATTCGCCGAACTTTTTCCCTGCGTAAGCGCTTCGAAATCAACTTGCGCGTGACCATCTATCATCCCCGGCGTCGATGCGAGCCGTACGTGGCTCACTCCTTTCGGCAGCTTAACGCCTCCTTCGTCGAACAAGGCATTGGCCTCGCGCTCGGTGATTTCGGTCGGCTTGGGATCAGGATGAGCTTTCGCCGCGTTCTGCTTCAAATACGCGATCTTCCGCTCCATTGCGCGAAAGTCAGGGCTGTGATTGTCATGCTGGGGTTCTGGCTTGGTGCCGGCCAATACGGTCGCGGTGGCTACCAGCAGCACAACAGGGAGGAAGAAGCAGACCGGTCCCTTCATCGCAGCGCTGCTTCCGCATTCGGCGCAGTCACCGTCTCGACGCGCGGTTTGTCCAGCGGCCCGGAGATCACGTAGGAGTGGCCGCCGGCACGCTCCAATTGAACCGCCAAGCTCCGGTCATAGGAAGCCGTGCCCTTGACGGTGTAGTTGGCGCCTCCCGATTGCAGCTTGCAGTCTGTCAGGGTGAGCGTTCCGTTCGCAAGAGCCACTTTGCCAACGAAGTTCGAGAATGCCAAAGGAGCGCCTCGGCCATCGAGGACAACATGGCGCAAGGAGCCGTCATTCCAAGTGAAGTCGGCTGAGCCGGTTGCCGAATCGCGGAGGCTGGCAGGGTTCGACCCGCGCATGGCCACGCTGTATTGCGCGTCAACCGCTCCAGCAGCCCAATTGTCGTGCATCAGAGTCCCCAACTGCGCCATCGACACCCGAGTCATGCTTCCGGTACCGGAATAGGTTGGAGGCGCCACGGTGAAATCGGCGGTCCACGTTCCGCTGTGCCGGCCTCCGAGGATGTCCGCGCGCAAGTCGAGCACCCGCAGTTTGCCGGTGTCGAGCTCAACGGTCGCGCTCACGTTGTTGGCAACGGCCGTTCCCAATTCGAAGCGAGGGCTGGCGAAATGTCCGCTGGCATGCAACTTGAGGAGCGCGTCCTCGTGCCGCTGCCCGATATCCAGTAGGTGATACCACGGCCGATTGAAATAGCTAGGGTTCACCAGTTGATTCAACCGCGCCAGTGAGACATCATCGGAACGAACGTCGAAGTGCAAGGCGCAGCTCTCGGGAGCGGTGCAATGCACAGGGAAACTGGCCGAACCATTGATTTCAGGTCCTTTAGCGAACCCCGCCGCAAACGATGTGACAGTTACCTCCTGGTTGGCGAGCGTTGCTGTGGCCGAGGACACCAGCAATGGCTCGGTAACGCCTTGCAACTCCGCGGTCACGCTGCGAAGTTGCACGTTGCCCGACGGAACGGGGGGAGCAAATCCTACCCACGTGCCGGCTACATCGAGATCAATTTGCCCGATGCCCGCCAACCCCACACCCGGGGTGCCGACCCCCAATGCTTTCGCAATATTTAACAATCGCGTCAATTCCGCTTCGCCCTTCAGATTGACGCTGTAGTGGTCCTCATCGAATACCGCGCTGGCGGTCGCAGGCGAAATCGCACCGAGTGGAATTGGAAAAGGCTTCACCGCGAGGCGCAATTCTGGGTTCGCCGCCGGTTGAACGGGTTTGTGAGAAACCGAACGTTTAGAGCGTGGACTGCTAGGAGCATTCGGCTTGGGGATCACAACCTCGATGGCTCCAATCTGCAAGTCTTGCTTCAGCACCCCGGACTGCAGCGCCAGGAGGGAGGTGCGTCCTCCGCCTGCCCACGCTGGCAGTCGTCCCGGCTGCTTGCGGACGGCAAATACTCCTTCAAACTCGCCTGTAGCGGTCAGATCCAGAGGCAAATCCTTCTTGGCGTGGCGGGCGAGAGCGACAATTCGCGCCGCTGGGATCCGCTCGGCTGAGAGGCTCAAATCGTACGCATCAGCAGCCCACCCTTGCGCATTGCCGCGAACTTCGATCACTCCTCCACCGACCGGCGATTGGCATTGGACGTCGTTCAACGCGTCATCGGACGAAGAATAGGTTCCGGTGCAATGCGCGAGAAGCCGTAAAGCTTCGCCGAGCGCAATATCATAACGGCGAAAGTCATCAATCTGAGCATCCAGTGTAATCCCAAGTGCAGCCGGCGTTCCCGTCAAGGATGCGCTGGAGCGGACGTTGCCGCGCCAGCCACGATCACGTCCGTAGATCAGCTTCGTAAGCTGACCAAGTGGGCCGCGACTGAAGGTGAACTTAAGATCCAGAGGTGTGTCACGCAAACTTGAGGCCCGCTGGAACCGACCATCCAGCTTGAGAATGCCGGTGTCGTGGACCTCCACATCGGTGCGTGTGGGGCGCGCTTCCAACCTGATGCCCCATTGGTTTTCCGATTCCAGCCAAAGAGCAAAATCGGCATCGGTGAACGCAAACGCCTTCTTCACCTGCCCGAGTTTGAAGTTAATTCGCCCGCTCGAAGCTTCGACATAAGGGAAGCGCGGGCGCGCTTCCGGACGGGTTTTCGTGGTAGGAGCCGGGGAGACCTGCGAGGCTCGTTCCACCAGTTCTTCCACGTTCCAGTGTCCGTCGGAACGGCGCACCAGATTCAAGCTGGGACTGTCCAGGTCAAGCGTTCCGATCTCCAACCGTCCGCGCCAAAGCGAGGTTAACCGAAGAAAGGCAGTGACGGTATCGGAGCGCAGCATTGGTTCTGCGCCGTAGCTGGGGTTCTCGGCTACGACAAAATTGGACAGCACGATTCCTGGGCGAGGCAGTAGCTTGAGTGCAATGCGCGAAACCGTGACCTCGCGCCCCAATGCCCGGCCGATGGCCTCCGCCACCCGATTGCGATAACGGTTTACGTTGACGAATGGGGGCGCCAAGACCGCCAGGAGGACGATCGCCAGGGTCGCCCACATCATCCTCCGTGCGGTGCGGCTTTGCATCAATGCACCACATGGAACATGCGGGACCAGCGAGTCTGATCAAAGAAGTGGAACAAAATGTTGAACATCCACTGGATGCGATCTCCGATGGTCTGTCGTTCGTATTCATCGCGGGGGGTAATGAACGACCAGTAGATGAACATGGGGCGTCCGATGATGTTCTCGCGCGGCACGAAGCCCCAGTAGCGAGAGTCGAGGCTGACATCGCGATTGTCGCCCATAGCGAAGAAGCTGCCGGGCGGCACTACCAGTTCGCCGTCCTGTACATGCGAGGGCATGGTCAGCCGCCACTCCGGCGTTACCTGCTCGTAATCGCTGGCAGGCACACCGGGGAACGTGTCCCGGTACCCGTTGAAATCACCTTTGCGGACAACGTACGGCTCATTCAGGCGTTCCCCGTTGCGGTACACCACGCCTTCCTGCAGACGAATGTGGTCGCCTGGGATACCCATGACGCGCTTAACGAGATAGAGTCCGGGCTGTGCCGGAGAGATGAAAACGAAGATGTCGCCGTGACGAGGCTCACGATAAGGAATCAGCTTTCCGATCCAACGGGTTGCCGGAGCCAGCAGGATGCGGTCAACAAAGAGGTGGTCGCCAATCAGCAGCGTGTTCTCCATCGAACTCGACGGAATAGTGAATGCTTGGAGAGCGAAGGTAATAATGAACAACCCGGTCACCAGCACGATAGCTATCGAGGCAACGAATTCCGGTGTAGTTTCCTTCGGTTTTTCCGGCTTTTCTGGTTGTTCCGGCGTTTGAGGCTTCTGAGGCGCCACCGGCGCGGTCTTCACAACTTTTTTTGTAGTTGCCAAATGCACTCTTCCTTAGAAATTCTGAATCACCCGCCGCGGTCTTCTTATTGCACAGTTCGCAGCATGCGGTGCCAGCGCAGGTCCTGCAACATGTGGACAACGTCGTATGCCAGACTCGAAAGTTTATCAGACGGAAGGCGGTCAGCGGCGGCAGAAGCGGATCGCACTACGGACCAGTAGATCACTAAGGGACGGCCAACGATGTTCTCCGCAGGCACAAATCCCCAATAGCGGGAGTCGGAGCTGTCATCGCGGTTGTCTCCAAGAGCGAAGAATGAGCCTTCGGGAACGATCAACTCACCGTTTTCGCGCAGCTTCTGAACTTGTAGATACCAGGGCGACGACATTCCAAGGACCAACAAATTGCCGTCGGGAAAATTGTCCCGGAATCCATCCCGCTGCTCCCAATGGAATGTGGCGTAGGCATCGTCCTGGCGAACGCCGTTGACGTAGACATGTTTGTCGATGAGCCTGACCCGGTCACCCGGAACCGCCACCACGCGCTTGACAAAGTGCTGCCGTGGATCGAGCGGATAACGGAAGACAATGATGTCTTGTCGCTGTATCGTGCGGTACGGCATCAGCCATCGCCAAAACACCGAGTATCCGTCATGCACCTTATCTACAAGCAGGTAGTCCCCAACCAGCAATGTTTTCTCCATGGATGGCGAGGGAATCTGGAAGGCCTGCACAATAAACGCAATGACGAAGACCGCGATCACGATTGTGGTGGCGAGCGATTGCAGCGAGTTCATGCCGCCTTTATGGCCGCGTACGGAATGCTGTTCCGCGCTAGTCTTCGGCTGGACGACGGACTCGACGGCGGACTCGGTGTGGCCTTCGTTCATGATGGTTCGGAGAGCTTGCCGGCCGTATCGCTGTCCGGTGTCCCAGAACCCCTCCTTAGCGATTGTAGAAAATCCCAGGCCTCGCGCGCAGCTCTTTGCTCAGCCAGCTTCTTAGTGTTGCCCTCCGCGCGGCGGGCAAAGCCTGCCTCTCCGTTGGGAGCGGCGGGGACCTGCGCTTCCATGGTGAATACTTTGCGATGGTCCGGCCCTTCTTCCTTCACCAGCACATAGCGGGGCTGCGGACGTCCACTGATATGCGCGGCTTCTTGCAATGCCGATTTGTAGTCAATTACGGGAAGCTTCTTGCTGCCGCCCTGGTGCACTTCCGCGAGGCCGGGTTCAAGTATCGTTTCCTGAATGAAACGATGGGCCACTTCCAAGCCGCCATCAAGGAACAGAGCGGCAATGACAGCCTCCAGAGAATCTACCAGCAGCGTGACCTTGCTGCGACCGCCGCTTCGTTCCTCACCCTTTCCCAGGCGAAGGTATTGTCCTACCCCTAACTTCCGTGCCGGACGCAGCAAGTGGCGTGCGCTAACCAGGTGCGCGCGCAGCTTCGACAGTTCTCCTTCCTGGTATTCAGGAAAGCGCTGAAAAAGTTCCCGGCTGACCACGAAAGCCAGTACCGCGTCACCGAGAAATTCCATCTGCTCGTTATCGGCTGCTGGAGCACGAATGCCTTCTGCGGCGTTCTGCGATTCCAACTCGCGGGCATAGGAAGCGTGCGTGACGGCCTGCTCCAGGAGAGCGCGGCGCGTAAAGCGATACCCGAGAGCTTCCTCCAGCCTGGAGAGGTCGTGAGGTTCGGGGTTCATTTGCGCACTCTGGACGCGGGCTTGTAGATCATGGGTGAGAACCCCTTCTGAGTTGGCAGGGTGAAACGATCACGCAAATCCAGCCCCGAACGGGGCGAAAGAGCTTAGCCCAGCGTGTACCGGGGTCCCCAAGCCACGCTGCCTTTCGTGGCTTGGGGTGGTTGAGCGCTGGGTACAGTGGGAAATAAGATCGAGTCCCTTCAGGGACGGCACAGTTCTCACACACCCTCTTCAGACCATAACCTCACGACATACTTCAAATGGCTTTTTAGCGGCTGCCGGGTCACGCGGCCCCGAGTTGTCCTCGGTTTCCCATCCGTTAGTGCGGCGTATTCGGCGAAGGCTGAGCCGGCGCTTGCGCCGCCGGCTTGTCGGGAGCCGGCGTAGCTGGTGCCGCGGCACTTGGCGCCGGCTTATCTCCGGCCATCAGCTTATGCAATCGGTCTTGTTGCTGCTTGGCCAGGTTCTGGGCCGCACTTCCGGCCGGCGCGTACTGCGCGGCTTTGGTGGCGGAGTCGAGTGCCTGTGGATACTCCTTCAACTGGTCCTGGGCTACCGACAATCGCAGGTATACGACCGCTTCTGGTTGTGCTTTGCTGGCGTCCACTGCTTTCAGAAACTCCTGCTCGGCGCCCGCATAGTCCTTCTTATTCATGTTAACCATGCCCAGCGTGTCGTAGGCCATGCTTATAATGCTAGCCTTCACGGCCGCGACCTTGTCTGCTGGTGTATCCGGAGGCGCCATCAGTCCGTTAATGTTGTCAATCGCGCCTTGGGCATCCTTGGCAGCTTCGGCGAGACGCTGGTCGCGGTCCATATCGGTGTCGCGAGTGCTCTCCACTAACGCGGAGCCGACCTGTACTAGCGGAACCGGGTTGGTCGGATCCGCCGCTATGGCTTTGCGCCCCATTGCGATCACCTTCTCCGAATTGTTTGCCTGCCCGTAGATGTTCATAGCGCGAATGTAGAGAGCCGCCTTCAGGTCGCTGTTCGGGTATTTCGCAGCGAAAGCGTCCGCCGCGGCTTCCATTTGGGCAGCATCGGTCTTGCTGGCCGCATCCTGGTAGGCCTTATATTCGTCCTGCGTCTTCGGCTGGAGTACCTTGTGACCTCCAGTCGAAGAAGAAGGTGCCTGCGATTTGCTCGAAGAGGTGCTTTGCGCACTGCCGGGCGACTGGTTCTGAGCGCCACCCTGCGCCTGAGCCGTCGCCTGGCCGACCGCCATCGCCATTAACAGTACCGACAAAATTGCGAACCTCGATCTCATGATTGCTCGTCCTTTCTTTGGGGAGAAACTCTGCTCTCCTGTCCATATGAAGCTACTGCTGCTCCCGCTTTACGTTTGGCGGCTGGTAAGGTTCCTTGAGTCCCCGTTCCGCCGCTTTCCGCGTATCCTCCGATGTATCCCCTCCGCTGAGGGCCGCCTGATATTGCGCGATCGCTTTTCCCCGCTCGTCCTGCAAATCCAGAATGCGCCCCAGATAGATGTGGCACCAAGCCGCTATGCGAGGGTCTTGGGCCGAATTCAGCGCTTTTTGAAAGTTGTCTTGCGCCCCTTGCATGTTACCGCTCATGGTGGCCGCCCGAGCCAGCACGAAGTAAGCGCGCGCCGGATCTTCCTTTTCATTGAGGGCCTCTTCCGCCAGCTTTGCCGCCCCTGCGGGGTCACCACTCACCAACTCTCGTTCGGCCAAATCAACCTTGTGTTGAGATGAAGGTTTTGCGGCCCGCACCACCTCGGGTGTCGCTTGCGGTGCAAATTCCGTCTCGCTCGCCAGCTTTTTCTCGTGATCAATGTCAATGTTGTGCAGCCAGTTTGGGAAGGCGTCTTGCAGGCCAATGTTCTCCTTCTCAAAGTCCCTCAACTGGTCATGGAAGGACCGGGTGAAGATGAAGCCCTCGGCTTCGTCCCGCTGTAACATGGCCTGGCGTTCCTTCTCCGGTAATTTGGAGTCGAGCGGCGCGCGCGCTTCGATCGCCCGAATCAAACATTCGACGACCAGCAGCCCTGGGTCGAGCTTGTAGTCCTCCGCCATGGGCGCCTTCTGTACCGCCACCAGGACTGGCTTCAGACGCTGTAGCGCCGTTGCCCTTTTGGCGATCAGCGGATCGAGCACGAAATGGAGATAGGTATGCCGCAGGGCCTCCATGTGAAGGTTATCGCCGCTGGGAGAGATCACCAGGTAGTAATAATCCTGAAGGTAATTGCGCGAGTTCACCTGACCAGGCGCGCTCATAGGTTCTAGATACACAGTGAAGCTGCGGCCCAGATATCCGGCAAGCGGCATCCGCAGGTAAGTGTCGGTCGAAGTGATCATGCGTGCGACCGGCTCGTGATAGCGGTCGATCAGGGCAAGATACTCGGCTTGGTGCCTCAGCCAGATGGAATGCAGATTGGCGGCCGCGTAATACTGCTTGAGCAGCGGCACAAATCCCAACACATACGTCGAATCCGGTGGCATGTCGGATTCCTTGACTCTGGGAGCGAAATCCGGCGGCGGACCTAGGTACAACGCCAGGGAGATGTATTGCGCCAAGTCATGCGCTGCATCGCTTTGCTGGTGCTCGCGATAGAACTGGCACATCTCTTTCGCGGCGGACGCAGCGGCTGGTGCTTTACTAGCCTCGACAAGGTCGGCCCGCACTTCCATCCTGATAGGCGATGACGACTGTAGCTCCGCATCGTATCCGCAGACGTTCATGGCAGCCACCACGCTGAACAATGTCTCACTCACGTCGAGCGTGGCCTTGGACTGCGCCCTTGCGGCGCAGATAAGCGAGGCCAGCACAAGCGGCAGGACAAATAAACGGCGAAAACAGCCCAGAATAGCCTCCCTGACAAGATTGCGGCGGGAATCAGTTTCTACAGTTTACGAGCAGAGATTGTGGCGCGCAAATCGGCGCGCTGGCGGGTAGTGTCCTACTTTGAAAGTTTCCTCAGAACGCGCTGCATTGCCGCGTGTTCATCATTGCCTATCGCTACCGTCCAGCAATCATAGTGAGCGTGCCACGCGAACCTTTCTTTCCGCAAAGCTTGCCGGAAAGTCCTCGGGTTGACTCCGGCCTGTTTCGCCATTTCCTCCGCCGTTGTCATTGCCATCTCTCCCGCTCCTAATTTGGGTAATGAATGTTATTGGGAACCGGTGCAAAATAAAGCAGGCCCCGCTAGGGTCTGCGCTGAGGGTTACGACATGGAATCGAAAACAGCCGCGCCACCGGGACAGAGATATTTTCGCAGATTTTCGCAGCGTCTCAAAACTGAGACTTTGAGGTTCGGGAAAGATTTAGTGGTGACGATTGTGGTGGCAATTGTAATTCTCGCCCTCCAGGTTCACTATCGAGTCGCAAAGGGTGGTCTGAAGGAATTTTTCATCATTGTTGGCCCTTACATCGCCTTGTTCTTCCTATATCTGCTTATTCAGTCCGCACGGGTGCCGCCTCTGCTGGAGAAAGACCGCGACGCATGCGCAGAAGATATATGGGATCTGAAACAGAAAATGCGTGGGATCAAGCGGCGTTGGCCAACTTCCGAGTTCGTGAAGTGTCCCGCAAATCGAAAAAGATGGAGTCCGCTCATCAACGAACCGAACACAGGCATTCAAGGCGTGGAACTAGAAAAGGCCCTCGAATGGTACGATCTCTTTGTGAGAGTGTGCGGGGATGCGTGCCCTTTAAATTTTGATGACACGATTGCACTATTAGATCAGAAGGAACGCGAACGGCGGCGGCTCCCTACCGAAAAGCCCGATTGCCCTACCCCTTGACCTGCACCTTGGAAAACGACAGCACCACCCGGCTCGCCGTGGGCTGTCCGAAGGCCGTTGCCGGATGAAAGGTGGTGAAGATCAGCATGTTTTTCAGTTGCGGCAGAAGGGCCTCTGCGTTCTCCGGGGCCGAAAGGATGCGGTAATCCTGCACCCGGCCATCGGGCCCCACATAAGCCTCCACGATCAGCGACTCTGCATTGGCCACTCCCGACAATTCGAAGGGAGTGAATTGCAATTCCGCTGGCGTGTAAAGCATGGTCGGCACATCGTTGGACGCCCTCATTTGCGGGAGATACAGGAAACTGATCAGCAATCCAAAAATGATTAATGTGGTCACCACACCAGCCGTGGCCGGAACCATGATTGCATTGAAAGCGTTCTCCCAACGTACCCGCAGCATCTCCCATCGCGAACGTTGAGCGTTGGCGAGTTCCTGCGAAGCCGCGACGCGAAGTCTAAGAGCCAACTCGGGTGGGGCTGCTTTTCGCCCCAGAGATCCCACCAACATCTGTATCTGTTGTCCAGACGAATAATATCCGGCGCATTCCTCGCAGCCCTGCAAGTGTCTATCCACCTGAGCCCATTGGCTGCGCGTCACAGCACCGTCCAGGTACGACGACATGAGACGCTTCGCAACTGAGCACTTCATGGCATGACCTCAACCTTCTGACTACCAACTGGACCATCGTTGTGGCGTTTTCTATTACGCACGCCCGGGTTCATCCCGAAAGCTTGCAGGTGGCGCTCCATGCGCTTTCGCAAGGCCTCACGTCCACGCACCAGCCGTGACTTTACCGTCCCCAGCGACACGTCCATCACTTCGGCGATTTGCTCGTAGGACAGTTCCTCGATGTCGCGCAAAATCACGGTAGTCCGATACGGCTCGGCTAAAGCTTTCAGCTCGCATTCCACCCGGGCCCGTAATTCTTCGTCATACACGCTCTGCAGTGGCGACTTGCCTTCGTCCACCAGCGTGTCCTTCATCCCGAGACAAGGACGCTCGTCTGCGCTCCCGCTTGCCGGCTCAATTGACGTCTCCTGGACTTTGTGCCGGAACCACCAGCGTCGCTGATTCGAGGCCTCATGTACCGCAATCCGGTAGATCCAGGTTTTCAGGCTGGAGTCGGCATTGAAATTCTTGATCCCGCGAAAAACCTTGATGAATACTTCCTGGGTAGTGTCGGCGGCGTCGGATGGGTCGTCCAGAATCCGATAGACCAGACTGTAGACCGGCTGGTTATAGTGCGCGATGAGCCAGTAAAAAGCGTCTTCCGATCCGGCCTTCAATTCGGCCACGATCGCTGCTTCCGCGGTGCGGACATCCAGCGCACTTGCGAGGTCACTCAACGTTATTGCTCCCGCCATGAAGGCGTACCTCAATGATAAATAGATTCGGACCACGCAACAACTTCCCGCAACAACTTCCCGCGACGACCTCGGCGCCACCGCCGCCGTCCAAGCAGACCACGCCATGTCGTCGCTTTCCGACAAGCGTGGCTGGTCCCTACGGCGGGACTTGATCAGATAGACCCCAGATCGGGTCTAATTGTTCCCGTCAAAGACGGCACCGCTTCGAAATGCGAGGGTGACTCTTTTACGTTCAATACTTATTGTTTCGGCGCCGAAGCTCCTGTGTCCGCGCCCTCTTTGGGCCTTGGATTCGATGCGTCAGCCGGTGAACCGCCACTCGTTGCTGCTGGCTTCTTCTTCTTGTGCACAGTCTTCTTTGGCGGCTCGGTGTCATCCACGACAACTTTTTTGGGAGGAGGCGCCGCCGCCGCTGCCTGCTGGTAGGTGCGAACCTGGCTTCGCAACTGACTCAGTTCAGACTGTGTGGACAAGGTCAATTGCTCGATCGTATCTCCCAGATTACGTCGCACGGAATCGAAGGTCTGAAGTTGCTGCGTCAAGGCCTCATAGTCGCCCTTCGTTCCAAAGGCTCCGGCGGCTTCAGTCAGAGATCCAAAAACGTCGTACAGAGCATTGAGATTGCGATAGAGTTTGAACTCGGCAGTTAAGTCCTGAGGCGCCGAGCGCACAGTATCGATCAACCCAGGCAAGGCTGAGACCAGGTTCCGCTGAACCGAATCGGCGTTGGCCTGAGCTTGCCGTTTGAACTCGCCGTCCACCTTCCACTTGTCGATCCGCATGTGACCGAGATCGAGCGTCGTTTGCGACGCAGCCGACTGCAGTCTGTCCAAATCGGACAACACAGAGGACATAGACGCACTGCTGGCGGCAGGCGCCTGCCGCGCGGATGCGGCCGGAACATTTGCTGGAGTCTGCGCCACCGCCGCGACGCACGTCAGGAAAAGATACAGCAGGGAAAATCTCATGTTCACTTCCCCTCCCAGCACGGAGAATTTCAGACGCAGTCGCAGACGAGGTGGAAGGGATAGTCAGGTGCACAAACTTACTTGGATGCTACCGCACGAGATCGAGGCAGCGCCACCTCCCGGCCGCGGAGCGTTGCCTTCGAGGATGCCCTGAATGGCTTCGGGCTCTCGGAGTCGGCGAAATCATGGCCGACGCTTTCGCAAGCTAGTGGGGGTTGACCGCGCGGGGGTCGCCCGGAATTCGCAGGGAATTTGCGGATTGGGCGGCGGCGACGGGAGCCGAGCTTTGGCCTTCCGCGGAGCAGACCGGTTCTTGGATTGGTGTATCCACTCGCACGGGTAGTGCGAGCCACAGCCACTCTGGTATTGCCTAATGAATGCGTCCGAACGAAGAGCACCGGGAAGTTTGACTAAGCTATGTCAGTGGGAGAAAATACAGATGACGCTCGCTTGCCGGGTGTCGCCTTCGCATAAAGTGGGCCTGTGGCGCAGCTGGGAGCGCGCTTCCATGGCATGGAAGAGGTCGTCGGTTCGATCCCGACCAGGTCCACCAAATTTCCCCACGATAGAATCAGTAACTCAGGAAATTGCAAAAGTTACTGGGCACGATGTGGACAAATATGCGAGCGTGAACTCAGCAGCTAATTCCAGAAGTTGACGGACTCATGTCGCGCAGATCGTAGGGCCTGTACGTCTTTACTCGCCATAGCTCCGATTGCAAATACCACGCTGAACAGCTAAAGCGGAAATTTCGCATGTGCTTTACGGTTTGTATCAGGGCACGGCTTCGACAGGTTGCGGAAAAAGTTGCCTTCCGACGGGTTTGTATCAGGGCACGACTTTAGTCGTGCCGATAAGTCGTTTATTCTTGATCGGCCGAGCGGACTTCAGTCCGCGAGGCTTAGCATTTTGGACTTTTTTCCGCAGCCTGTTCCAGCCGTGCCACAGAGTCAGTTCAAACGATTCGAGCTTTAGCCCCCTGCTTATGGCGAGACCTCGTCGTAACGCCAATCCGGGCCACATTCTAAGCCCTTCCCGCACATTTTTCGTTACCACGAAGACGAGCATGGGACGGGCCCCGTTGCAATCCGATCGCAATGCAACGCTGCTCATTGACGTCTTACGTTCGTATGTGGCGGCGCGAAAATTCCGCCTCCACGATTTCGTAGTCACGCCCGATCATGTGCATTTGCTCATTGCGGTCGACGGCGACATGACTATCGAAAGGGCCATGCAATTCATCAAGGGCGGATTTTCCTACCAACTGAAAAAGAGATTCGGGTATTCGGGAGAGGTTTGGCAACGTGGATTCTCCGAAGTGCGGGTCGAAGACCGGGAGAGCTTCTTGCAACATCGAGAATATATTGCGCAGAATCCCGCGAAGGCGAGGCTGGTGGATTCGCCGGAAGAGTTCCCGTATTGCTTTACTTATTTGGCAGGGCGAAAAGCGGCAGGGGCTAAAGCCCTGTAGTTTGGAATTCTTGCGGCACGGCTGAAAAGTCGTGCCCTGATACAAACCATGACCGACCTACGCCGAACTGGGCCCACCCTTCGGCAACAGTGGGCGAGAAGGATAGGCACCCCATATTAGTTCCTGATGTATAGTTCTGCGATGAAAGGGTAGGCCACTCGCCATGTGGCGTTATGCTTTGCGGAAAATCGGAGTGGTGGAGATCGAATCGGAGTGGACAGCCAGAGATCGTGAGTTGAAAATGTTTGGTGGGCCAGCCGAACCTTCCTCTACCCAGGTTAGCGTCCAAAAGACGGACGCGAACCTGGGGCACCAGGCTGTCGGAGTGAAGAATTGTCCGGGCGGGGGGCACGGCGAATTGACCGTACACGTGACTTGGACTGAGGACTAAATGACGCGATGACGAGAGGTGGGCACAGGTAATCAATATGGCGCATGCAGAGCATCTGAAGATTCTTCGCGGTGGAGTAGAAAAGTGGAATGACTGGCGAAAACACGCGGGTGTAGATATCCCAGACCTCAGCGGAGCATCGCTGTGCAACGCAAACCTTATCGGGGTGAATTTCTCGGGTGCGAATTTGATTCAGGCTAACTTAGAAGGTGCCCTTATCGGCGGGGCGAATCTCCATCACGCGTATCTAAAGAAGGCAAACCTCCGCGATGTCGATCTGCGCGAGTCGATACTTGCCTGGGCTGACCTTGAGCAAGCATTTATGGCCGGGGCATATCTGCGTGGCGTGAATTTCATTCATGCAAACTTGCGCTACGTCGATCTTACGGGCGCAACGGTGGGAGAACTCTTACTGATCGACGCCGATTTGTTTGGAGCCCAAGGCCTCCTTACCTGCAAGCATTACGGTCCCTCAACGATCGATCACCGCACTGTCCGAAGATCGGAAACTGTCCCTAAGGACTTCCTCCGTCGCTGCGGGGTGCCGGAGTCTATGATCGACCCGCTCTTGACGTGTCGGGCGGACGTTTCTTGCTTTATCAGCTACTCGACGAAGGATCGGGAGTTCGCTGAGCGCCTCCATGCCGACATGTGCGCAAAGGAATTGCGCTGCTGGTTCGCACCGGAAGATCTCAAGATCGGCGACCCTTTTCAGGAGCGCATTGAAGAATCAATTCGGGCGTTCGATAGGGTGATGATCGTTTTATCCGAGGCCTCTGTGCAGAGCCGCTGGGTTGAGCGCGAAGTGAACGCTGCACGTGAGCGCGAGGACCGCGAGAACCGGCTCGTGCTTTTTCCGATCCGTATCGACGACGCGGTCATGAACGCGCCCCAGCCCTGGGCGGCGGATATTCGCCGGACGCGGCAAATTGGGGATTTCCGGGAGTGGGAGACTCACTCTGCTTATCTGAAGGCCCTCGAGCGGCTGCTGCGTGACCTCAAAGCAACAGATCGCGCATCAGAACAACCAGCCTAAGCGCGGGCGGCGCGGTGCCGGGCGCCATACGACACCGGCATTCACTCGAACACGCCCGGCAAGTCTTATGACTCAGGGCACAGGTCGATTTCTTCCTGCAATTGTTGGTGGAGGCGCGAATCTGGCATTTTCAAGTCTTCCGATTCCGAATCGGTCTGCCTTTCGATATCGCAGACGTTCTTGTACAGACGTTCGAAGTCTCCCCATACGGCTGCGGCATCTTGTCGCCTCGCGCCGATGTGATGCTTGCCTGCCTTCCAATATAGGTTGATCCAATGAAAGAATACTGAGTATGCGATACCCTCATCCAGCGCCCCTCGCTTAACAAACAAACCTAAGGTCTCAAAAAAATCAAATACGTCTTCCGCCTCGGCTTCATCGTGCTTAGTAAGCAGCGCCTTGGCGGCCTTGCATCGAATCTCCTTGAAGTGCGAATTGTTGAATTCTTCCTCGAATTTCAGCGTCGTCTCGGCAAATAGTGCGAGCTTATATTGCTTGAGTTGCCTATCGAAATTCGTCTGCTGGTCGCTGATTGCTTTTCGCGTATAAGAGTTACTTCTAATGGCCGCCACCGCGGTGGCGACAGCTGCAAGCGCGATAACCAGATTGGCACCGACGAGTAGCGTGTCGTTCATGACCTTTATTCCCTTTACCTTGCTCTTGCGCGTTTCTCCCTCAGTTGCTATGCCCTTGCGCCAACATCTGCTCGACGAGTTGCAGATTCTCCTGCGCCAGGGCGTGGCCGGGCTTTAATTGAAGTGCTCGTTCGAAGTGCGATTTGGCTTCTTTCAGTTCGCCCATTTGCGCCAGGGCGCTGCCCAAGTTGGCCTCCGCATCGGCGTCCTGCGGATTCAGGCGGACCGCATCGCGAAACTGTTCCGCAGCGCCGCTGAAGTTGCCCTGCGAGGCCATCACGCTCCCCAGGTTGTAGTGCGCGTCGAAGTAATCGGGACGCGCCTTCAGCGAAGCCGAAAGATGAGCGACGGCTTCTTCCGAGTCGCCTGAGGCCAGCAACGCGGCGCCCAGCGCATTGTTCACCACCGGATCGCCCGGACGCAGCTGCAGCGCGGCTTGATATTGCGTCACGGCTCCCGTGCACGTCTCCACGTTCCTGCAGCATGGCCCCTAGATTGTAGTGCCCTTCGAAATCGGCTGGATCGCGTTCCACATGGTGCAGCGCCAGCGCTTCCTGCAACACCATGCGCGGATCGCGATTAGAGTCGGGCAAGCTCTTCGGCAAGACCTGTAGCCACAAGTGGGCCATCTCATCGCTGGAACGGTTTCCGCCCTTCACGCGCTTGGGCGGATGGTTCGGGTTAGCCACGTTCTGCTCGGAGTTGTCGTACACGTAGCGCATCGAAATCGTCGTGCCCTTGGGCAGCGGCACCGGCTGCGCGTAGCGGTAAACCGCCTGCCAGTTCAGGTCCCAGTGCTTAATGTCGATCAACGTCTCCTGCGTGCCGTCGGGCAGCGTGGCGGTCGCCTCAAGGTGTTTGCCGAGATAGTGCGCGTGCGGATAAATCGCCAGCACGTCAACGTCCAGCGGCAGCGTAAATTCATCGTGCACCACGAAGTTGGCGTCGCCGGGTGGAATATCGAGCTGCGAATCACATTCCAGTTGCAGCAGCATGGGATGCTCAGTGGCCGGCTTGTCGGTGAAGTAGATCCCGATGCTCGGCTCGATCATCTCCGGCTTACCCGATGGCTGAAGATGCGTGTTGAGCACCAGGTCGGTGCCTTTGTCGAGGCGAAGCGCCATGCCGTCCGGCTCGACATAAGGCACGGTGCCGGGCTTCCAGAAGAGAAAATGGCTGTCAGGGTCAAATAGCTCCGACTCAATCCTGATTTCCATTCCGCCGAAACCCACGCCGGGCTCCGTCTCCATTTTGCGCGATAGCTCGAGCCGGTCGACTAGTATGTTGGCGTGATGCACCAGGCGCTTGTCGCCGGGCCGGATTTCGACCGCCTTCACCCAGCGGCTTTCGTTGATCGGGATAGGCAGAATGAAGTTCCAGTAGGTGTCAATGCCGCTGGCCGGCAACTGAAACGGCTTTGCGGCTTTCACGACCAGGTCAGGCTTGCCGAGTTGCCATCCCTTCACGAATTGCGGCTGCGGCGGCAAGTCCGCCAGACTGCCCTGGATCATGCCTTGCTCTACCCACTTTTGTATGAGGGCAATCTGCTCGGCGCTGAGACGGCGCTCGTCGGCGAACTTCAGCGGCTGCGGCTCCGGCAGCCACGGTGGCATGAAGCGCGTCGTCGTGACAGCGGCAATCTGGTTGCCGTGCTTCTTGACGTCTTCGTACGTCAGCAGCGGAAACGGGCCGGCCTCGCCCGGCCGATGACACGATGCGCAGTAGTGAAAGACGATGGCAGCGATATCGCGATTGAAGGTGACCGGGGGGCCGCTGGCTGATATCGAATTCTGCCGAGCAGCGTTCGCGTGCGGTGGGAGCCCGGCGAGTGCGGCCGATTCGCCCGCCACAGCCGCGATTGCAACCGCCAGCACGGATCCGCGAAACAACTTGTACGACCTGGTCATTCGAGGTCCGAGATGTAGCAGCCGACTCCGCTTGCCGTTGCAACCTGCGGCTTGCTGCCTTTCAGAACTGCCTGCACTGCGTCGTGCAGTTCATGGGTCGTGGGAGCAGGGCGCGCATGACCAAAAGTCACGTACCAGTTGTCGATGCGTCCGTGATACACCAGCTGGCCGCTGGCGTCGAACACAGCCACCTCGGGCGTGACTTGTGCCTCACCCAACTTAACCAATGCATGCTGCGGATCGTGCAGCGCAGGAAGCTTGTATCCGTAGTCGCGAAGATGCTGCTCGATCGCCGCGCTGGATTCCGACTTGTCCGGATATATCAGCCAGAACGCAGCCTTGTCTGCGTATTGCGCGCTGAGTCGCTGAATCGTGGGGGCGTAGCGATTGGAGATCGGGCAATCGGTTCGTACAAAGATCAGCACCACCGGCTTGCCGGGATCGGCGTGCAGCGGATCCACAGGTTTGCCTGCAAGATCGACACCAGTTGGCGGCTGGCTTGCGC
Source organism: uncultured Acidobacteriaceae bacterium (assembly GCA_963794545.1). Lineage (GTDB taxonomy): Bacteria > Acidobacteriota > Terriglobia > Terriglobales > Acidobacteriaceae > Bog-257. The sequence goes on along the minus strand of CAWCEH010000001.1, from coordinate 896,753 downwards.
TGGCGGGAGTGGCACCGATCCATCCGACCGTCACCATTGCGGCCACAAGAATAAAGATCAGCAGAAATGCAGAAACGCGTTGCCGATCGCGGTACACAGGCCCTCACCTCTCGGGTAATCCGATTCTAAACAGGATGCTGGGCAAAGTACACGGCGGAGCCCATGAAGTGTTTCGTGTCTACACCTTGCTCGTCCGAGCGGCCCGACCGTTTTCTTACGCAGTTGCGACCAACGCCACTTACCTTATAATCTCCGCCGGGGACGAACCTTCCGCGCAACGGGGTGAACGTGTCATACGCAAAGATCATCGCGACAATTCTGACCCTGCTTTTCAGCCTGTCCGGCGCCGCTTCCGCGCAGACGCCGCAGGCAACCGACATCTCCGACGTACTCACCTACATCGACCATAGCTGGGACGTGCTGACGCGATCTCCGGTGGACTGCAAGACCGTCATGGACGTTCGCGTGCCCGAGCACTCGCTGCTATATCTGCCCGCACGGTATCCGGAGCCCTCGTCGATCAAGGAGTTACAGGCGAAATGCAAGATCGCAGTGGACCATCTTCCGCAGCCTATTACCTCGCTCGGCAGTCTCAACATGGACAACTCGCCGCGGCAAGGTGTGCTCTACCTGCCGGATCCTTATGTCGTGCCCGGCGGCTTTCTCAACGAGATGTACGGCTGGGACAGCTACTTCATCATGGTGGGCTTGCTGCGCGCGGGACGCATCGAACTGGCGCGCGGCATGGTGGAGAATTTCTTCTTCGAGATCGAGCATTACGGCGGCATTCTGAACGCGAACCGCACCTACTTCCTGACTCGCTCCCAGCCGCCGTTCCTTAGTTCTATGGTGATGGCCCTCTATGACGCGCTGCCCGATCCGACGACCAAGCGCCTCTGGCTGGAGAAGTCGTACCCGTTCATCAAGCGCGATTACGACATGTGGACACATGGCGAGAAGCTCGCCGGCAACACCCGCCTCTCGCGTTACTACGACTATGGCGAAGGGCCGGTCCCTGAGATCGCCACCATGCACGATCCGTATTACCGCGACGTGTTCCGCTATCTTCAGGCTTCCCTGCAGGCCAGGGAATATCTGGGCGAGCCTGGCAAGTCCTCGGCAAAGCTGATTGGCCCGACGTTCACTTTCGAGGCTTGCGAACAGGATAGCGGCGAGCAGGCTTCCTGCGAGAAGTCCCCGGTCGAGCAATTCACTGCAGACTACTACAAAGGCGACCGCGCCATGCGAGAGTCGGGCTTCGACATCAGCTTTCGCTTTGGCGACTTCAGCGGCAGTACCACGCACTATGCTCCGGTGTGCCTGAACAGCCTCTTGTACAAAGAAGAAACGGATATGGCGTCGATCAGCAAGTTGCTGGGTAAGACTGCCGAGGCCGATGAGTGGACCAAGCGCGCACAACATCGCAAGGAGCTGATCGACCGGTATCTGTGGAACGCGCAAGCGGGAATGTATTTCGATTACGACTTCACCAAGAGCGAGCAGTCGAAGTATCAATACGCGACCACGTTTTATCCGCTGTGGGCGGGCGCCGCGTCGCCCGAGCAGGCCAAGGCGGTCGTGGCCAATCTCAAGAACTTCGAGCACAGCGGCGGCATCGCCATGAGCCCTTACGAGACTGGCGTGCAGTGGGACCTTCCTTATGGCTGGGCGCCGGTGAACTTCATCGACGTTGAAGGCATGCGGCGTTACGGCTTCAAGCAGGACGCTGATCGCGCCGCGCGCGAGTGGATCGACACCGTCGCGAAAAATTTTCGCCAGGACAACACCATCCGCGAAAAGTATGACGTGGTGTCGGGCTCAAAGGAGTTCAAGGCAACCGCCGGGTACAAGGAGAACGTCGTCGGCTTTGGGTGGACAAACGCGGTTGTGTTGGAATTCGCCTATGAGTTGGGTATGACGTCGGAGAAGGCCGCACACTAGCTGGATGAATCTGGAGTGCCCCGTTCTAGCCATCCTTCGGCTAGGGCGGGCATTTCCTCGATCCCCGCTTTTTCGACCCTACATTCCGCACTTCGGCGGAGTTCCGTTCAGTCCATTCAGCAGCTTCTTCGCGGAATCCAGGTCGGGATTGAACTGCAGCACACGCATGGTTACGTCGCGGGCCCGGTCGAGTTGTCCCGCGCTACAGAATGCGCGCGCGATGTTCATGCCGACGCTACTTCGGCCCGGTGCGCGCTGAAAGGCTCCCTCCCACAGCTTCACCGCTTCACCCAAATGTCCGCTGTTGGCCTCGATCACGCCGAGATTCGTGGCGGCGTCGAGCAGATTGGGATCCTGCGCCAACGCTCGCTGGTACAACTCCCGAGCATCGTTAATCGCGCCGCGTCTTTGTTCCACGTAACCCAGCGACGACAACAGCGCCGCGTCTTTGGGCGACTCCTGCACGGCCTTGCGCAGCAACTGTTCGGCTTGCTTCAGCAAAGCGGCATCGCCGTGTTCCGCCATCGAGGCCCACGCCAGCGCCAGGTCGCGAGTGTCGTGTTGCGCCTCCGGCGAGTCTGGAAATGGAACCAAGCGGGGCAACGCCGGGGCTGATCGGGTAACCGCATCCTCCAAAACTGTTCCGGTATTCGGGCGGCGCTGGATTCGGTGGTCGGTCACTTCCGTGTGTGCTACGTCAGTACTCAGGTTGGCAGGCATGTGACAGGACGTGCAATCTGGCTGGCTGGCATGATGCTTCGTGCTCAACTCGGCATGGCAAGCCAGACATTTTTCGCGATAACACGAAACCCGCTCCTCGGCCGATGGAGAGCGATGGGGATTGTGGCAACTCATGCACGACATCGCGGCGCCTGACTTCTTCTTGCACATGCTCTGCGCCAGCGCCTCGAACTGACTCGCCGCTCGCAAGCCGGGCTGGCCATCGTTCGCGCGCAAGTAATACCGAACGTAGTCGGAGAGATCGTCGCCAGGACGGAACTGATATAGGTGCTTGCCCGGCCGCTCAATCGCCGCATTGCCCTCCAGATGACACTGCATGCAGACAGCATCGCGCTGATCGGCGGAGAGTTTAACTGGATTAACGATGGCGCCGCCGTTCACATGGGCCGCTCCCGGTCCGTGGCAGCGTTCGCACGTGACGCCGGAGTAGGCGAACACCGGCATCTTGTACCGGTTCTCGGTTCCCTGGATGGGAGGCTGGATCCCGCTCACGTGGCAGTCCAGGCAAGACGTGAGCGCAGGAAGATTCATTGGCGCTTCGCGCACATCGCCGTAAGCGGGCGCCATGTCCCACATGTGCTTGTCGGTGTACCAGTTCACCGGTGACTCGAAGACGAACCCGTCCACCGAGAACAGATAGGTACGTCCGCGTCGTCCCTGCCCGATGTAATACAGAAGCTCGCGCTTGCCCCGGACTGACGGATCGCCCCGGCGATCGAAGCTCAACCACACCTTTCCATCCTGCGTGTAGATGCGGTAGTTGACGCCCGACTTCTTGTGGAGGAAATCTCCGGCGATGAGATTTTCGGAAGCCGGGCCGCTGGCGTGCGCCATGGCCGTGCGCTGGTACAACTCAAAGATCGAGGCATGGCACTTCGCGCAGGCTTGGTTGCCCACGTAACCGTTCACGTCGGGCGGGTTGGCTGCGGGCGAGGGAGACTGGCTCGCAAGCGTGCCCGACGCGATCAGCAACACGCCAAACAGGATCGCGGCGATTATCGAATGCTGCATGGTTCGGTCCGCTGGCGGAATCTCTGGGTTGTCGAGACGGCTCTTTGAAGGGGCACGGCTTCAGCCGTGCCGCTACGTGTGCGTGGGGAGTTGTGCTTCAGCCCCTGAGGGACATCGCACTTCTTGTCAACCGCGAAGTTCCTCTGTGGCTAAAGCACCGTAATTAAGAGAATCCTTACGGCACGGCTGAAGCCGTGCCCCTGCAAAATGACAACTATTTCGTTACCTCCGCGATGTACACCGCAAACGGTTCCAGCGAAAGTTGCTTCACGGAAGAAGCATTCTTCAACGACGCCTGCGTGGTCATCAACGTCTTCGCGGCCCCCGAGCCGAAGCCCTGTTTTGACAGGTCGAAGCTCACCTTCTGCGGACTCGCCGACATGTTGATCACGACCAGAGCTGCATCGTCCTGGTAGAGCCGGAGGTACGACAACACATTGGGATCGTCCGGATTCAGCGCGACGTAGTCGCCATCGAGCAGCGCCTTGTCCGTATGGCGCAACGCCAGCAGGCCTTTGTACCAGTTCAGGATTGAGTCTGGGTCCTTCAACTCATTCGCAACGTTGTAGGTTTTGTAGGTGACCGGAATCGGCAGCCACGGGATTCCCGTCGTGAAGCCCGCATTGGGAGTGTCATTCCATTGCATGGGCGTGCGCTCGCCGTCGCGCCCTATCTCCTTCGGCCATCCCGTGCGGCCAATGGGGTCCTTCACGTCTTGCTTGCGCTTGGGGTTGTTGTTCTGCATTCCGATCTCTTCGCCGTAATACATGATGGGCGTGCCACGCAGCGTGAGATACATCGCGGCCATATCCTTGGCGATCTCACCATTGTGCTTGCCGTCGCCGTAGCGGTTCCAGGCGCGTACGATGTCGTGGTTGCTGATGACCCACGTTGGCCACTCGCCTGTGGAATCGACTGCCGCAATGTGCTGGCGGAACACTGGCGGCGAAAACTTAAGCTTGGTCAGCATCAGATCCATCGGCATCTGAAGTTCGTCGTGGTTCGCCCCGTAATACTTCTTCAGTTCCTCGACGTTGTCGGTCCACGTTTCGCCAATCAGGACAGCCCCGTAGGGGTCGGCCGCCTTGCGCAGTCCTTTCAGGGCGTCGTGAACTTCGGGCAGCTTGTCGTTGTTTTCGTTGTTCATGTTGGGATCGCCCTGCTTGTTCTTGCCTGGCAGAATCACGTTGTCCTTCAGATTGGGGTCCTCGAACAGAGTGCTCACCGCATCCAGACGGAACCCCGCAACCCCGCGTTTGTACCACCACACTGAGGTACCGTACATCGCGTCGGCGACCGCCGGGTTGCGCCAGTTCAGGTCGGGCTGTTGCGGATAGAAAAAGTGGTAATAGTACTGATTGGTCTTGCCGTCCCATTGCCAGGCCGAGCCGCCGAACGTCGAGATCCAGTTGTTCGGCGGCTGGTTCGGGGCCTTGCCGTCGCGCCAAATATACCAGTCGCGCTTTTCCGCCGTCTTCGACGAGCGCGAGTTAATGAACCAGGGATGCTGGTCGGAGGTGTGGTTCACTACAAAATCAAAAATGATCTTGACGCCGTGTTCTTGCCCTAGCTTTTCCAGGTGATCGAAGTCCGCCAGCGTGCCGTATTTCGGGTCGATGTTCTCGTAGTCCGACACGTCGTAGCCGAAGTCAACTTGCGGCGACGGGAAGCACGGCGCAATCCAGATCGCATCCACCCCGAGCGCGTGCAGATAGTCCAGCTTCGCAGCGATGCCGTTCAAGTCGCCGTACCCGTCGCCGTTGCTATCCATGAAACTGCGGGGATAGATTTCGTAAAAAACGGCGTGCTGCCACCACGGATGACCTTCTGCGTCCGCTGGCTTGTTCTGAGCGTGAACGAATGGAGATGCAAGACCAAGACCGACGACTAGTGCCAGCAGCCGTGCTGCATTTCTGAGCATCGAATCCCCCTTGAGAATCGTCGTACCGCGCCAAAGGCTAAGAGTCTAGCGCATGAGCGGCAAGGGAAGCTACCACCCACAGGCCTCCTCGCTTGCAAAACCCCTCTGCGCTGCCGGACAATAAGTCTCACTCCCAGCACGGGCTCGAGCAGACGGATATCCTTTGTCGCCATCACGCCGAACATTTCTGCAGTCACTTTGCCGTTCCGCGCTGGTGCTGACTTTCGCCGACGTCCTCTCGCTCGCCCGACCGCTTTTTGGTCAGTCAGCACAACCGGCAACGCCGACTCCCGCACAATCCGAGCCTGACATCGGCGTTACCTTCATCGACATCGCTCATGAAGCTGGTCTCAACGCAAAAACCATCTTCGGCGGCGAGCACAAGAACAAATACCTACTGGAAACCACCGGCTGCGGCGTCGCCTTCTATGACTACGACAACGATGGCTGGCTCGACATCTTTCTCGTGAACGGCTGGCGGCTGGAAGGCTTCCCCAAAGGCGAGGAGCCTTACTCGCACCTGTTCAAGAACAACCGCGACGGCACCTTCACCGACGTCACCATGAAGGCCGGACTCAACCACGGCGGCTGGGGACAAGGCGTCTGCATCGGCGACTACGACAACGACGGCTTCGACGACCTTTTCGTCACCTACTACGGCAAGAACGTTCTGTACCACAACAATGGAGACGGCACCTTCGCCGACGTCAGCGAGAAGGCGGGCGTCGCGGGAGAGAAGACGCGCTGGGGAACGGGCTGCGCTTTCGTTGACTACGATCGCGACGGCAAACTCGATCTCTTCGTCGCCAACTATATCGACATGGACCTCAAGACCGCGCCGGTGCCGGAGAGTGGGCCATGTCTCTACAAGGGCGTGATGGTGGCCTGCGGACCGCCCGGACTTAAAGGCGACACCAACATCCTCTATCACAACAACGGCGACGGGACCTTCACCGACGTGAGCGCGAAGGCCGGCATCCTCAAGGCCAACGGCAACTTTGGTCTCGGCGTGCTCACCGCCGACTTCGATAACGATGGCTGGCCCGATATCTACGTGGCCGACGACTCCACCGCTAGCGCGCTGTATAAGAACCTGCACGGCGGACGCTTCGTAGATGTTGGCATGGAGGCCGGTTGTGTTCTTTCCGCCGACGGTAAGCCACAGGCCGGCATGGGCGTCTCCGCCGCCGATTACGATCTCGACGGCAATCTCGACATCGTGAAGACTAACTTCGCGGGCGACACGCCGTCGCTGTATCACAATCTCGGCAACTGGAACTTTGAGGACACCACCTTCCAGGCCGGACTGGGCGCGCACACGCAGTACCTGGGATGGGGCTGCGGCTTCATCGATTACGACAACGATGGCTGGCCCGACATCCTGCTGTGCAACGGTCACGTGTATCCCGAGGTGGAGCAGTTGAAGACTGAAGCGGGATATCCGCAGCGCAAGATTCTGTACAAGAACCTCCGCAACGGACGATTCGAGGAAGTTTCGCAGTATGCCGGGCCGGGCATCAATGTTCCAAAGGCCTCGCGGGGCGCAGCTTTCGGCGACTTCGACAACGATGGCGACATCGACGTCGTGGTGAACACTGTGAACGGCTACCCGCAGCTTTTGCGCTGCGATTCCAAGCTCGACCACAACTGGATCAAGGTTAAGTGCATCGGCACCAAGTCGAACCGCAGCGGCATCGGCGCGCGGCTGAAATGCGTAAGCCATCCTCCGGACGAACCGAAGCCGCACCAGCAGATCGACGAAGTGCGTAGCGGCGGAAGCTACATCTCACAGAGCGATCTGCGTATCCACTTCGGCATAGGCAAAGCCGACAAGGCCGAGCTGATCGAAATTCGCTGGCCCAGCGGCCAGGTAGACACGCTAAAGGACGTCAAGGCCAATCAGTTGATCGTGGTCGAAGAAGGCAAGGGGATTGTGAAGACGCAAACGTTTGAGGTGGCAAAAAAAGTAAGCAGGAAATAGGATTGGCATCTTCTGCCTAGGTGGACACCGTCAAGGACGTTCAAAGCGAATCAGTTGATCGTGGTCAAAGAGGACAAGGGCATTGTGGGGACGCGGACGTTTGACGCAGGGAAAGAAGCGCAAGTAAAGCGACAACGTGCTTAGGCGGGCGCTCTCTACTCCAACCATTTATCCCGTAGACATTATCCAAATTGTTTACTTGACTTTCCCTTCTTCTTGACTACCATGACTCCTGCCAATTCAGACCTTCCAATCGCAGCCGTCAGCGAAAGGCTGAAGCCGGCCAGCTATCGTCTGCGCGTTCCGCTCGCGTTAGCTGAGCACTCAAGTCATGCGTCGATGTCCGCGGTTGCGCCCTGTCAGAATTTGAGGGTGGACCTCATCACTCCGGCGCCCCCACACTAACCCTTCGTCGAGTGAGGATTGCTATGTTCCCCCTAGACTGTGTCCGCCCGATCGTTCGGAAGATGTCCACTGTCGTAGCTATCGCCTTACTGGCCATCTTCTGCATCTCTTTGTCGAGTGCTGCCTTCGCTGCTCCCCTGCCGTGCAGTGGGTCACTGCCTCCGGGAGGCAGCTCCACCACCGATCTACTAGTCAATGGTCCGTGTACGGTGGACGGAACTCCAGGCTCGGTAGCGGTTTACGTTTTCCGCAACGTCAACATCGTCGGCCCAGGTTCGCTGACGTTCGCCGACACCCGTATTGATTTTCACGCCGAATCCATCATCATCGAGAATGGTGGAAAGCTCGAAGCGGGCACCGTTTTGCACCCCATCGGTATGAATCCGCCAACCATGGGAGAGGTGGGAGCGCGGATCAGAATCTACCTTTGGGGACCAAGCACCGATCCCGGAGCACTCTGTTACGGGGCGTTGTGTGGTGTTCCAAGCAACCTCTGGAACTCGAACACCACGCTGATGACGCACACGGTGCCAATGCCGAAGAATATGGCATGCACCAAGGCCAGTTCAATCGATCCCACGTACAAACTGCCCGGGGACGACTGCTTTTATGGTTATGATTCCTTCGACACCGCCGACAAAGGCAAGCCGGCCTACTTCGGCCACAAGGTCCTGGCCCTTTCCTATGGCGGAACGATCCAGTTGTTGGGGATGAAGGGTGCCACCTATGACACCAAGACCGATGGCGACCCGTCGAACACGGGAACCAGTTGGATGCGCCTGACGAATGTTTCCACCGATCAGAAGACCATTACTGTCAGCAAGTCTCCGAGCACCTGGGCCGCGGGCGATCACATTGTCGTTACCACTACCGATTACCTGCCGACCCACAACGAAGAGAGGGTCATTGGCCACCTGGTCGGAACCAACATGGTCGTCCTGACGGAGCCGTTGACATACCTGCACAATTCCAACCAGTACCCCCTCCCCAGTGGCACGCCGGCCAGCATCGGGCCACGTGGTCCCAGGGCCATTGATACACGCGCCGCGGTCGGGTTGCTGACACGCAGCATTGAGATTCTCTCCGAAGGCATTCAGCCAGACACCGACACTTCGGAGCACGATCACTTCCCACCCACCAAGGGCAACTATTTTGGCGGACATACCATCGTCCGTCAGGGTTTCACCAATTACCAGGTCAAGGGAGTGGAGTTCTACCGTCTGGGACAAGGGGGAGTGATCGGGCATTATCCGGTGCACTTCCACATGGCGCGGAAAACGCCGCAGCCTTCCGACCCGACGCAAATGCCTTATGTGCGGGATTCTTCCATCCACGATTCCATGACGCGCTGGATTACCGTGCATGCGACGCAGGGCATGACTATCGCTCGCAATGTTGGCTACCTTTCCATCGGGCATGGCTTCTATCTGGAAGACGCTACCGAGGTCAATAACAAGCTTTACGCGAATTTGGGGGCAGGCGTTATCGCGGGGGTACATAGTTCTACGTTGAACCCGCGCGACACCCCTGGAATCCTCGCCCGGCCGGGCGATAGCCCACGCGGCGACTTCATGCCCTACCGCTCTGACTGGAACCACCCGAGCGCGTTCTGGATCATGAACGGCTGGAACGACTTTCAGTACAACATGGCAGCGGGTGTCACCAGTTGCGGCTCCTGCTACTGGCTGCTGCCCGGCGCCAACGGCGGGCCCTCCATGTTTGAGACGTGGGATGGATACGCGTCGCAGCAGCTGAATGTTCAAGATGCATCTTCGTTGCGCATGGACAACACCGCGCGCTCAGGGCTGACCCCGTTGAAGAGCTTCATCGGTAACAGTTGCGTTGGCTCCATGCTCTCCTTTACCAGCATTGGGGACACCTATGATTGCGGCGGGTTCAGCGACGGCGCCGCCGATGATGTGACGTTGCAGGCGGTGACCAACACGCTTGGGCCACCCGTAACCCAGTCCGATACCGCTGCTTACCACCTCTACTACCCGCAGATTACCGGCTTGCGAAACCCCAGCCAGTGTCTGGGAGCTGACGATCCTAAGGACCCTACCGATTGCAGCAGCGCTAACACGACGGTCCCGCCATGCGCCAATACCGGACCGAACAAGGCTTTTTGCATGGCCACCGTGCTCGACCACTACACGACGTCCTTCAACTACGCGCAGACCAACTTTGCCGCGATTTGGATGCGTCCCAAATGGTTTCTCTTTACCGACGGTGCGGTCACCGACTCGCAGTATGGTGGCTTGAACTTCACGACCGGCGGGGGATACACGCACTCCGATAGCCCCGTTGGCAACTGGATGTTGGCCTATAAGAGTGCTTTCATTGGCACTTCTCAGATGGTAGGTAGCGATGGTTTTCCGACCAACGGCTATGCCTCCGAGGCCGGGCCGTTCAATCCAAAAACCAAGTTAACTTGCAAGAACCAGGCTGACCGTGGTTATTGCCTCTCGACCGCGGATGCCATCAGTATTCAGGTGAATCCCTTCCCCGGCCAGCGCCTGTTCAGCGTCTATGATGGACCGGCCTTCCAGCAGTCGAATGCCTACCTGGACGTTTATCCGACGTTGATGCCGGGCAGCAGCCCTGGCAACTGGATGTATCGTGCGTTCTATGTGGATGGCGTCCCCAAGGACGCCAACGGTACCTGCTATCTCCCCAACGCCGCCATTGCGTGGAAACAGCCTAACGGCTTTTATTATCCGCCCGCCTTTCACTCCCTCAACCTGATGTTCCGGAATACCAATATCCGTCACTTCCTGATTGAGCCGCTGTTCGTACCCAACACCTGGCCCTACATGCCGAACGACGATGCGATCCACACGCGTTACTGTCCGGGTAATGACTCACCCGGGATGTTCAATAACTTCACCGATATTGACCGGCAGACAGTCCTGAACGACGGTGTGCCCGATACCAAGAACGCTGCGGGCATGAACGTGCCCGGCGGTGACGGGTCGCTGACCGGCTTGATTGCATCCGAGACGCAACCCGCGCCGACGACCGGCCGGGAGACTATCTCGGTTAACGAAGATCCTTTCTTCAACGCCCCGTTGCAAGACGTGGAATGCGCGTCCGACAAGCACGACAGCATTGCGGATGGGAAGGGAGCTCCGGGAACCGCCAAGACCAGCCCCTACGAGTATGTAACGACGGGAGTCATCGCCGGCTGCGCGATCGGATTCTACCCCGGAACGAGAGCCTGCCCGCCCCCCAATCAGGACAAACAGTGTTCCTATCCCTACGAGTGCATACAGGGTGATCCTGTAACCGGTCCCGCGTATTGGACCCACCAGGGCGCCACTCCGCAAACCTTCGGCGTGCCCCTGTATCGCGAATACTTGACCAACGACGAGCTCATGGAGTCTCCGCTACCCAAGCCGCGTGCCTTAATGCTGGGCCAGGACTCGGGGCAGCGAAGCACCCTCACCCTGAATCACGGTCATTACTACATTGACACCAGCAACAACTGTGATGCGCAGGGCATGTGTCTCCCCTCCAACCCGGCTTCCGAACACGGCGTCTCCGTCTTTCAGGAGGGCCAGACGTACTACGTGTATTTCATCTATGGCAAAGCCTCGACGCAGTTGACGTTCGACATTTACCTCGGGCCCAACGATGAAACCGGCAAATGGAAGGTAGTTCCGGTGCGCGGCACATTCGACACCGACAACTATATGTTCAACCCCATCCCTGGCGGAGAGCCTTGGATTGCTCCGGAATACCACAAAGACAAGAACGTGCTGACCGTAACCGTGGATCTGAGCAAGAGTTCGATTGCGGACGAATTCAAAGCTGAGTTCAGCGACGCTTGCCAGCCTACAACCTACTGTGGGATAAAAGTCAAAAAAGACGGAACCAAAACCTGTGGCTGCACCATAGCTCTCGGCTCGAGTTGCAAAGATGACGAAGTATGCAGCTGGGGTCCGAAGGATCCTGACTGTCCAGAACAGGGCTGCTACGGCTTCGCTTTCACCATGCCCTCCGATTGGTCGCCGCCGGCCCAACCGGTTGATCCTCCCGCCGGCACCAAATTCCCGGACGGCCCGTCGGATTATTTCGCTCCCAATAACGTGCAGTTTCAGACGGTTGACCTGAGCAAGTTCGGCCAGAAGACGCAGTGTCAGTACACCACCCCACCAACCCAATAACGATCAAGTCTGGATGCCCCGTTCTAGCCCGGTCTTGGCTAGGGCGGGGCGTTCGTGTCCGCAAGTGCCACCCATCACTGACAACCTTCTCGGGTGAAGCGCGGACTAGTGGAAAAGCCGGAAGATTGGCCGTGGAGCAGCCGGGGTCCCCAACGAGCACCGACTTTTGCGCTTGTTGGGATGGAAGTTTTGGCCATTACCTCACCGGCGCAGAGAGTCTGGTGGAAATCGAATCCCTATGGCCGAAAACGCGAGCGCATGGGACCGACGCTGCGCGTGAAGGTCACTGAATCTACAACTTGGGGCAGATAACTGCCCCGCCCTAGCCAAAACCGGGCTAGAACGGGGCACCCCATATTCAAATCTACTGCGCGATTTGAGCGTGCTTGGCCGGGCCACCCGCCTAACGCCCCGAGTGAAGATTGCGCCCACTCTGTCGCCAAAAGACAGCGACAAGAGCCGGCCCTGTGCGAAGTCGAAGGGGTGGAGCGCCCATATATAGTAGTGAAGCATAATCTCAAAGCGGAAGGGTGGCCCCCCCTCTTCCACCCCATCGGGGACGCCAGCTCTGACCCCAGGCTCCGCTGCGCGAAGGATAGGCCACCCGGTTGCGACCCAGAGGCTACGTACAAACAAAGCAGCAGGGGGCACTTCGCGGACAGGGCGGAGAAAAAACGTAAGCAGGATCCCCGCCCTCGCATTCGCAAAGGCAACTCAGCCGTGCACAGCCTGGCAAACGCTAACAACGAGTGCAGTCATCTGGGGGCGGGGGTGGCGGCGGACAACTGGTCTGGGGACAGTCAGCATCGTACGCTATTCCGTTTATGGGATCCTCACAAACCCTCATACAGTTACCTGCGTTGTCTAAGTGACATGGCCCACATGCGGGCCTTGAAATCCGACTAAGGTGCAGGAATCCGTCAGCCTCACGAAAACTGACGGCCGTGTAATAGTGGCTACCAGTCTTGTAGAGGGATACCTCCGCGGCAAATCCAGGCATATTCATTCCTGTCTCCTTGCAGTCAAGATGCTCCCAGTTCAGCGGTCGCAGTAGGGCGACAACTTTGTCACCAGGAACGGAAACTAGTCGGTTACATCAACTCGCGCAAACCACTGGTCGTCTACGTCCGTGTCGCGGTGCCCAATCCCGTCGGCTTTGCTCGGGGCAGGCCTTGCGCACCAAGGGTGGAAACAATCACAATTCCGGACGCATGCCGAATATCAACTCAACTGGAAATTTCCGTTCCCACCCTCCGCAACAGAGGCGGAAGGGTGGGGCACGCATTATAAAAGGGCGCCCCTTTCGCATTAGGCTATGGTTGCTGTGTGAAGCAGTAAACCAAGCCTGAGGAAAGGAACACCCGATGGATAGCATCAAGTATATTGGGCTCGATGTCCACCAGAGCACCATCTCGGTAGCCGTACTCAACGCTGACGGCAAACTGGTGATGCAGTCGGTGATCGCCACCCATGCCGCCACGATTCTCGATTTTCTTCACGGGCTACGTGGGACGTTGCATGTGACCTTGGAAGAAGGAACGCATTCCGCCTGGCTGTACGATCTGCTGGTGCGGCGGGTGGCCAAGTTGGTGGTTTGCAATCCGCGTAAAAATGCCCTGTTGAAGGCGGGCAACAAGAGCGACAGCATCGATGCCCGCAAGCTGGCCGAGCTGCTGCGTGCGGGGCTGTTGTCGCCGGTCTATCACGGGCAGGACAGCACGGCGGCGGTGAAGCATTTGGGGCGCAGTTATGCCGCGCTCACCGAAGACACCACCCGGGTCATGGGCCGATTAAAAGCGCTGTACCGCAGCCAGGCCATTGCCTGTGCCGGCCAGAAGCCGTATGGAACGCGGCATCGGGAAGAGTGGTTAGCGAAGTTGAGCGAGAGCGGGTTGCAGCGCCGCGCCCGACGACTCTACCAGCAACTGGACCTGCTGCAAGAGCTGCGCCGCGAGGCCCGCCGCGATCTGATTCTGGAGTGTCGTAAGCATCACGAGACCAAGTTGCTGCGCACCATTCCGTGGCTGGGTCCGATACGCGTGGCCATGCTGATCGGACGAGTGCAGACGCCGCACCGCTTCCGTACGAAGCGGCAGTTCTGGGCCTACTGTGGCTTGGCCTTGGAAACGCGCAGCAGCGCTGATTATGGCTTCGTCAACGGGCAACTGGAGCGGAAGAAGAAGCCGGTGTTCATTCGTGGATTAAACCTCAACCACAACCACGATCTGAAAAATCTATTTAAGAGTGCAGCCACCACCGCCAGCAGCAGTAACGGGCCTTTTCGCCCGTTCTACGAAAACCTTCTGATAAAGGGGATGAAGCCCGAGTTGGCTCGGCTCACCCTGGCGCGCAAGATCGCCGCCATCACTTTGCATGTCTGGAAGAAGGGAGAAGCGTTCGACGCCGAATATGTGAAGCCACAAGCCGCCTGAGCGCGCAGCTCCGAAAGACTAGACCGGAGTCACTTCCACCATAGTCGATTGGTTCTGCGGGCTCGGGTTCGAGGGTAAGTATCCTGGCCGGGTTAGGCTGCGTGCGCCGCTGGCGCCAAGTCTCACGGGGCACCGTATGCTCCCTCGGACAACCCAACAAAGCCATAGTGCCGCCCGCCAAGGCGGGCGAGTCTCCGATAGAACCATGGTTGGCCAAGGGCCACCGCCCGGCTTGCGCAGCTTCAGCACCAACGACGCTGTAGTGTGGACGTGAAAACGACTAGCCAAACCGCGGATCTACGCCACTCGGCAACCCCCAGGGGCTGGATGTCAAAGAACTACATCTTCTCCGGCTAAGGGAGAAGTGTTTTCTCTTGACATCCCCTTTTATAGAACCCGGCAATGGAAACTCCTCGTCACAACGACCTCACGCAGCACTCGTCAGAGGGAACACTCACGCCTGCACTCCGCCGGACTGGTGCAATGCGTGATTGTGCAGTCGCAGCAGACTTGGCCGCTTGGGCAGCCGGTCTGGGTGCAGTCACCCCTTTGTTGTGTGCAGCCGGTATAGTTATATCCGGGCGGACAACATTGTGCCGCCATGGTGACACTACGGCTCGCCTGAGTTCTCCTGTCCGACGCTTGCTTACGGAAGAGGTCCCCGGAACTGGATATCGTAGCTTCAGCGGTAAATCCTGGTGCTAGTTGCATTTTCTTTCTCCTTTCTGATTTTCGTCGCTTGAGGGCACTCGGCCACCCGGCGAAGGCCGCCACGCACGATCAACAAGGACATAGACTCGGATTGCAAGGTTTGTTGTTGCAGTCAGTACAGGTCTTCGTGCCTGTTGTTTTCTGACAGGTCGGATAGGTACCACAGCTGGCCCCGGTACACTGCCCGCTGCATGTTATCGGACAGCACGCACTAGCCGCGCACGGAAGCGTGAAATCCCCATCGCAATCTGGGCCTATGCTAACGCACTGCCGCGAACATCCAGAAGGAACGCTTGGATCCTTCTGGCACGGCTGGCAGTGAATGTGACAATGGGGTGGACAATCCCCATTGCAGACTATTCCTGTATGCAGCTGTGACAGAGCCAGACGGGAATCGGCTACGCTCGTCCATCCGGTACCAAGGAAGTATTGCCCACTCGACTTATAGAGTGAGGCTTCTGCACTAAGGCCTGGCACGGTCATTTTAATCCTCCTTCCTGTTATCCAGTTAACGGTTGTAGTACGGTGACAGCTTGGTCACGAGGAACGGAAACTCGTCGGTCACATCAACCCGCACAAAGCACTGGTCGTCCACGTCTGTATTGCGGTTGGTGTAGGTGAAAATCACGTCCAACAACTTGCGCACGCCGCTGAGCGCAGAGACCTGGATGTCCACCCCAGTGAGCGAACAGTTCTGCGCGAAGTAGTCGGCGGCCTTGGCGTAGATGGCCTGGTAACGGACCGCCAGATAGTTCAGGGCGCGATGCTCGTCGGTGTCCCCCGCGTTGTCGGCCATCTGCATGATCCGGTCGAACAGTTCCTCCGCAGCGGGCGCAAACTCCTTGGCGGAAGTCTTCTCCGGTTTGGGAATCGACTTGATCAGCGCATCGCGGTCGAAGGAATAAATCTGGTCGAAGACCACGATGGGGACCATCAAGCCGTTGCACATCTGCGGCGGAGCGATCGGTCCCTTGATGCCGATCACGACGTCCAGATCCAAGGGGCTGGGGTTGGGGCGGACGGCTTCCACCAGCAGACCGAGGTCTGCCGGGTCGCGTGGCGTCAGGATGTAAGTCTCCAGCCCTTCAACCGTCATCACAAAGCAGCACTGCCGCACCAGATATCGGTTCTCAGGCTTGGAAAGCACGGTGAAGAGCGCCTGCCGGTCCGTGAGCCCCGAAGTCTTGTCCCGGCCGGTGGCTTGAGCGAACTCCTTCTCCACAGAAATGGCTGGGAAGCGCGCCTCAATGTTACCGATGGCGTAAACCCAGGAAGGTGGCGCTGCTGCTCCACCGTTGGAGGCCGGCGCTGCGCCGCAAGTTGAGCAGGCTTGCGGGGAGATGGCACGGGCCGCGGGCCCGACGGAAGGCGCAACTGCTGCGGGTGGATCATCCCGGACCGGGGATGGGTTTACGGTTTGCTCTTGAGCTTCAGTCTGAGATTGTTCCATCTTCTTTCCTCCTTACAGAACCGGTTTGTGTTGCCAACGTCATCGAGAGAAGGTCATCCAGCGGTTCAGCGCTGTGGCCCGCCTCTCACAGCCGGGGCATGGTTTGATGCCCATGGCGTATGTCGCTTTCTTGATGAGGTCTCCGACCCCAACTTCTTCTTCGATCAGAAACCCGGGAAGGCGCACTTGATGAGTCGGGCGCTCGGTCGTCTCAGATGGTGCTACGCTCTGCTTCTTCACTCGTATGCCTCCGGAGTCAATTAATCGTCATCGCTTCATATGCTGCCCAGGCGTCCAGCACGGGTGGCGCGATGGTTCTCCGCGGTCGTCTGCCAGCCTGGGTCACGGCGACCTTGATCCGGGCGGCGCTGGCGCCGGGAAACTCCGACCATAGCAGCGCAATCGCTCCAGTCACGAAGGGCGCTGCCACACTGGTCCCACTAGAGGTCTGGGGTTGGCCGTTGGTTCCCAGGCTGGTGATGTTTTGTCCGGGGCCGGCCAATCCCCACTTCCCGATGGAACTTCCGAGGTTCGATTCTGTCGTGGGCCTGCCTTCGAGATCGCAACCGATAACCGCGATCACCCAAGGGTGACGGGTGATGGCCGAACTGCCGATTGTTCCCTGGTTTCCAGCCGCCGCCACCACGAGAACCCCTCTGTTGGCGGCATAATCCAATGCCTGTTCCAACTCGCGTTCGCCTCGCGATGACGGTTGAGAGATTGCGGCGCTTAGATTGATCACATTCGCGCCGGCGCCAATGGCATCGGTAATGGCTTTCGCGAGCTCTTCAGGAGTCGCGCTTGGCATCTGTTGATCCGCTGCGAGAGTCTCCGCAAAAATCGGCCGTACCAAGAGAGTGCAATCCGGACAGATGGCCGGTGCCGAAGATCCTCGTCTCGCGGAAAGGATGCCCGCTACAAACGTTCCATGCAGACAGGCAACACTGTTGGATAGCGCGCAGGAGGCGCTTAAATTTCCGGTGACCTCGCGCATGTTATTGGCGAAGCCGGGATGATCCATAGCAACTGGGCCGTCGATCAAACCAATCACGATCTCAGACCTCCCGCTTGAACGCTCCATGAGGCGATCTAATTTGACTAGTTCAAGCGGCCCCATTCGGAATTTCCTTTTGTGTCCCGAATTAGCGAATATATCGTAAACCTGTTGGGCCGCTGCGCATAGCGAAAAATGCGCCCCACACAAGTTAATTCTGCGTAAAACCGCGGGAGGGGAGGCCAGATCTGAGATATTTATAGCCTCTTCACCGGATCATTCTTCACCGCGACCCCGCTACCTTCCTTCACCTCATTGATCTTATCCACGGGAAGATTGTTGAACCGCTCGGTGAGGCCGCTGGGCCAGCGCACTTCGACCGAGTCCACCTTCGTCTCTTTGCCGAGGCCGAAGTGCACCCGCATGTCGCTGTTGGACACGTAGCTCGAACCGCTACGCACTTCGTCCACCAGGAGCCGCTTCCCTGCCCTGACGGTGATGCGCGCGCCGATACCATCGCGATTGGAATTCGTGCCGATTGTCTTGAAGGCGATCCAGTGGTTCGCGTACTTGATCTGGTTTTCCAGGAGGCTGGGCCGCGCATTCATATTGCTGATGACTGCTGACATCCGTCCATCGTTCCACAAATCGCCCACGGCGAGCCCGCGCGATGACGCCGGCGTGGTGATGCCGGTTCCCGCTGAATTCGAGATGTCAGTAAACGTGCCATTGCCATTGTTGTGATACAGCAGCCGCGGCTCCTGAAAATCGCTGCCCAGGTGATACTTGTCCACCTCGGGATAGACGTGGCCATTCACCAGCAGCAGGTCGGGCCAGCCATCGTTGTCGAAGTCGAAGAACATGGTGCCCCAGCCCAGATACTTGGTGTTCAGGCCGAGTCCCGCGGCGGTCGTCGCATCGGTGAAGGTTCCGGCTTTGTCGTTGTGAAGCAGCGTCGAAGTGTCGTCGGAAAAGTTGGTCTTGAAGATGTCGAGCCGCCCGTCGCCGTCATAGTCGGCCACGGTCGAGCCCATGCCCGCCTGCGCGCGGCCGTCTTCGTTGAACGCGGCGCCCGCAGTCACCGCCAGGTCGGTAAAGGTTCCGTCGCGGTTGTTGTGGTACAGGATGCTCGCCGTACTGTCGCAGGCGATGAAAATGTCGGGCCAGCCGTCATCGTCATAATCGAGCGTGGAGACGCTGAGAGCATAGTGGCCGCTGGTCTGGTCGATGTGGGCTTTGGTGGTCACGTCTTCGAAGGTGCCGTCACCGCGATTGTGGTAAAGAATGTTTTTCGCAGGCGTCAGTCCTCGCGGGCCGCACATCACCGGCGCGCCCTTCCAGATGCACGACGGGCGATCTCCCGGAGCGGGTGCGGTCGAGAGATCGAAGTCCACGTAGTTTGCAACGATGAGATCGAGCTTGCCGTCGCGATCGTAGTCAACGAAAGCGCAACCTGAGCCCCACGCCTTTCCCGATCCGCCCACACCCGCCTTGTCAGTCACGTCCGTGAAGACGCCGTGATCGTTGTGGTAGAGGCGGTTCTTGCCGTAGTAGGTGATGTAAAGGTCTTCCCAGCCATCGTTGTCGTAGTCGCCAACACAGACGCCTTGCCCCCAGCCGCTCGCGGCGAGGCCGGCCTTCGCGGTCACATCGGTAAACGTACCGTCGTGATTGTTGTGGTAGAGATGGTTCGTCGGCCCCTTGCCGGATTTCGCCGCTTCCAGGGTCGTTCCGTTCACGATGAAGATGTCGGGCCAGCCATCATTGTCGTAGTCGAAAATGGCGACGCCCGTGCCAGTCGTCTCGATGATGTACTTCTTGCTGTCGACGCCGCCAAATGTCTCCGACATCGTGAGTCCGGCCTTCTCGGCGATATCCACGAAGTTGGCGATTGGCTGCTTTGGCGAAGAGGCCGGCTTGGCTGCCGGTTGCGCAAGCAAGGTGCTTGCCAGCGGCAGGATAACGAGAAGAACGGCTGTTCGGGCAATGAGCTGCCAGAAGGTACGATGACCTGGGACCGAAAGCATGCTTACTCGGGATACTAGGTTGCGGCTGAATGAGAGTCAAGGAAGGTGGGAGCCCCCGCATTTATGTTGGGGAAGGAGCGCCCACAGCTTGCGGAAAAAGTCAGTTTGAGGGAACGTTTGAAGGGGCGCAC
This sequence comes from uncultured Acidobacteriaceae bacterium, assembly GCA_963794545.1. Classification (GTDB taxonomy): domain Bacteria; phylum Acidobacteriota; class Terriglobia; order Terriglobales; family Acidobacteriaceae; genus Bog-257. The sequence continues at coordinate 876,842 of CAWCEH010000001.1, read as the reverse complement.
CTTCAGAACCTGCCCTGAGCTTGTCGAAGGGTGCGCCGTCAAGCTTTTTGTTTTTATCATCTCGAGCGGAACGGCTGAGCCCAGGACCTCGCGAGGACGTTCACGCCAACCAAGGCGCGGTGCCCGTTCTGTAAGATTCGGGTTCCCAGACACCATTCCTGGAGGTACAATCCGGCTTTGCCGAGCAGGATGTTTTGGCACGGTCGCAAGGGTTGCGATTGCGACTCGACTTGAACGATCTTTTCACCAGCGAGGCGACTATGCAAGCTGCTGCGAAGTGTACGCTCCTGACGTTAATCGTTGTGACGTTGTCTCTTCTCCTGGGCTGTTCGCGTCACGACAACTCTGAACGCTACATTCTGGTCACCGTCAACTCCAAATTACCTTATTGGCAGACCGCCGCGGCCGGCCTTTCCAAGGCAGCGGCACAGTATGGCGTGAAGTGGGATGTCCGTGGCCCGGAAACTTACGACCCGCAGGCCGAGGCGGAGGAATTCCGCAACGCGGCCGCCCTCAAACCCGCCGGCCTTCTGGTATCGGTTGCCGATGCGGCGGTGATGAGGCCGGAGATTAACGCCGCGATGAACGCCGGGATACCGGTCATCACCATCGACTCGGATGCACCCGAGAGCCAGCGCCTTTTCTTTATCGGCACCAATAATCTGGAAGCGGGACGCATGGGCGGCCAGAGGGTCCTCGAGAAGCTGCACGGTAAAGGTAACGTCGTGTTCTACACCATGCCTCAGCCAAACATGGAGCAGCGCCTCAAAGGCTATAAAGATGTGTTCGCCGATCACCCAGGCATCAAGGTTGTGGAAGCGTTCAACATCAAAGGAGACTCCGGCAACGCGTTTGACCGAACTACGCATTACCTGAGGGACAAGACTGCCGAGAAAATTGACGCCTTCATCTGCCTGGAAGCTTCGTCCGGGAAGGATGTTGCCGAAGCGGTAAGGCGGGAGAAAGCGACCGACCGGCTGATCGTCGCCATGGATGTGGATGAAGTCACCCTGAACCTGATCAAGGATGGGGTAATTGACTCCACGATTTCGCAGAAGCCCTACACCATGGCATTCTACGGGTTGAAGGCGCTGGATGATATCCATCACTATCCCATCGACCTGAAGACGGACTACTCGGTGAATTCCTTTGCTCCGATTCCGGCGTTCGTGGATACCGGAGTGTCGTTGGTGGACAAGAGCAATGTAGATGTTTTCCTGAAGTCTCGCGCCGAGGCGCAGGCGAAGTAAGAAGTGAAGCAAAACCCAGGACAGGTGCCCGAGCCTGCCTTTGCCGACGAAGCGGAAGACGCAGAAATTTACTGGAGCCGACGATCGGACTTGAACCGATGACCTGTCGATTACGAATCGACCCAGCTTTGCGTATGTTATTGTTAAATATGGGTGGTTCCAGGGCGCTCCGGGGCGTTTGGGGGGTCTGGGGTGGGTTTGTGCAGCACTCTGGGGTGTCGATTTTTCGCGGTTTGACGGGTCGATTTGTTGCCGTCTATCTCGCCTACAGCAGGCGGCATTTTTCTGATTCGGTAACCAGCCGTGTGTGGCGCCTTCACTGCACCTCATTCGGAGTAAGTTCCAAACCTCAAGCCGGCTGGTTCGACCAGGTTGGAGAAACCGTGAATGCGAGAATCCTCTCCAGGTGGTTCCTGAGTTTCGACATCTTTATGCATCGTGAAGCGCACGCCTGCTTGTCCTTTAGGTGACGAGTTTGCGCTGGCCTGCCAAACCTTTTGGCAACAGCTTTCCCTGGCACGATAGAAGAAGCGTATTTGCTTGCGCATGGGTCGTCAATCACGCCAGCGTCATGTGATGGTCGGGCTTGTGCGGCTGACCGTCGCCGATGGAAACTATAAGTAACCAATGACGCAGGCGAGGTCAATTGGTCTCCCTCCGCTCTTTCGAGAGCCAGCGATTTCGAGACCCACGTTTCGACCCCGTTCGTTTCTTTGCGCCGCAAATCCTGGAGGAGCTTTGTTATGAAAAAGTCTGAGAAGCCACGGGTTGGAATTTCGACTTCGAAGCCGGCGGCCGCCTCCTTAACCGAGGAGACCATCCGCCAGCGTGCGTATGAGCTTTACGAGCAGCGCGGACGGGTGAACGGACACGCGGTAGAAGATTGGCTGGCCGCCGAAGCTGAGCTGCAGCTCAAGAGCAAAAGCGCAGCGGCTTAACGCATCTGTACCCAATCGGCCGAGCATGCCACTTCTGTTCTTGTTCAGGGCTGATGCAGCTGCATCGTGCTCAAGATTCTCGCAGAAGATTCGTTTCTTCTGCGACTTGCTCGCTACCCGTTCCGGCGCATCGGGACTAACACGATGCATCAGAAAAGAAACACCCGAATCCTGAAGACGCGCTCGGTGATCTGCTGGCTTCTCTGCGGCGCGCTAGTCGCACCGGCTCTCGCTGTTGCTGCGACCCAGGCAGATGGGCGGCAGGCTCAGATCGGCGCATTGCATGTGCCGGAACTCGACGCCGGCTTTCACCTGCTTTATGAGTTGAAGCCCGCAGAAGCTCGCGCACAGTTTGAGGCCTGGCAGAAGTCCCACCCGGCAGACCCTCTTGGAAGTGCCTCGGAAGCGGCAGCATATCTGTTTGAGGAGTGCTACCGGCAAGGCGTCTTGACCTCCGAATTCTTCCTCGACAACAAACGTTTCCTGGGCAAGGTCACTCTCAAACCAGACCCGCAACTGCGCGCAGCCTTCTTCGCCGCGGACAAACAGGCGCAGGACCTGGCGCAGCTGCGATTGCAGACCAACCCTGAGGATGCGAACGCCCTGTTCGCTATGACCCTAAGCGTGGGCATGCAGGCCGACTATGCCAGTCTGATCGATAAGCATCAGGTCGAAAGCCTGAAAATGGTCGGAGATGCTGACAGGTACGCCAAGAAACTGTTAGCGGTCGCGCCGGAGGCCGCCGATGCCTATCTCACCCTGGGCGCAGTAAATTACATCATCGGAAGCCTGCCGGCATACAAGAGGTTATTTCTCGGCTTAGCTGGAATCCACGGCGACAAGAAAGCCGGGATCCAACAGCTTGAGATCGCTGCTGAACGCGGCCATTATCTCAGGCCGTTTGCGAAAATTCTGCTGGCGCTGGCGGCCCTGCGTGAGAAACGGACAGAAGTGGCTCGCACACAACTTGCGGAACTGGTCGCGGAATTTCCCGAAAACCCGCTTTTTGCCAGTGAGCTGGCCAAGCTCAATGTTCCTCCTGCCGCGGCTAGCCGCCCTGAACAGTGAGTTCTCGCTGAGCTGAATGTGCCTCAGAATCCGCCGCACCTGGTGTTAGTGGGCCGGCAATTCCCAGCGGTCTCCTGAATGGCAGTGTCTTTGGTAACGACATAGGGCCCCTTTCTACGCACTGCACCGGAAGGTTGGTGAACAATCGCGGCGTTGATCGGCGGGGTCTCCCCCGAGAACACCTCGCCGGACAACGCCGCGAACTTTGATTGCCGGCGTACCGCAATTTCGGCAGGCTCGGCAGCAAACCTCAACTACTTGCTTTCGGCAGTTTCGTGCTGGTTCGCCTTGTTGACGGCAGCCCTTACCGCCGCGAGAAACGAGTCACTGCCCGCCGGGGCGTGCACGTCGCCTGACAGCGTCTTATGGAAGGAAACATTCTTGCCGTAGAATGCAACCGTGGAGTCATTGTCCTGCTGGATCTTGGCGCCATCGACTGCGACTCCGGCAAATAGGCCTTTGGTACGCGAGTAGCTCAAGGCCTCCGTATTCATCTTCCAATCGGTGCCTGCCGAAGCATGCCGTCCGACCGGACCCGCTGTGGCAGATGCCTCGCCGCTCAGTTCAAACTTACTCGAGAGCAGCCCCTGCACACCTTTGTCATTCATGAACAAGATGACGAGATCGACTGACTGACCGCCAGCCTGGAAGCCAAAATTGCCTCCGCCGATCGAAATGAATGCCGGTGCACTCCAACCATGGGCAGTGCGGCAGGTAACCACACCGCGTCCATGCTCGCCGCCGACAATAAATGCGCCTTTCGCCATGTCTGGTACCACAGCGATGCACTTGGCGTCATTCAGCACTTCTTCCGGGATGCCTTTATCGGGCGCAGCCATGATCTCGTTCATGACCTGGCCAGCTGCTTGTAAGCGCGCAGGGGCGTCTTGCTCCCCCGGACCAGCGAACGCGAAGGTGCCCAAAGACAACGTCAACAAAGCAATTGCGTATTTCTTCACAAAACACTTCCTCTTTTCATTCCACGAGATTTTGTGGACGAGCTTGTGAGGGGCGCTATCCGCCGTAACATCAGACTGCTCGGCGACCAAACCACTTCGAGTTTTCTCAGGACGGCTCTATGTAAATCGAACCGCCCTGATCCTTCCATTTCATCGATCTAAATCCACTGCAGCCTAAGCTGGCTTTTTCTTCTCTTGATCATGTTTCTCTTGCGCCGGCTGCGGAGTTTTGGGCTGTCCCGTCGGGACCTCCTGCTTCGGTTGTGCTGGCACGTTTGGCTGCGTTACAGGTTTCTTGTCCTCAGGCTTTTGCGGATCGCTGTGCTGTAGGTTGCGATTTTCTTGATCCGACATTTTGCTTCTCCTTATGCTGGTCCTTACTGTTATTGGTAAGTTGTTGCGATGGTGTTAACTGTGATTTACGCGTATAGCGGGGGCATCAGGACGGACTCGTGCGCCGAACTGCTTGGTTCGTGGGGCTAACACGTGTGGCCCGCTTTAATACGGAACTCCGAGCGCCAAGCTGACGCCCACCGAATCTCTGCAGTGCCGAGCGGGGAGCGGCGGTGCGTCAGTTGCTCCGAATACAGCAACATGGCTCCGGACAAAGCCCGCCTAATTTACTTCTCGAGCACTTTTTTGATCTGTCCGACCTTTTTTTCAACTTTGCCGACCCTGTGTTCGGCTTTGCCTTCAGCCTCTAAGTCCGGATTGTTGGTGACTTGGCCTACCGTTTCTTTGACTTTGCCTTTCACTTCATGAAAAGTACCTTTAATCTCATTCTTCGTACTCGTACTCATCGGTTTTCTCCTTATCGTTGAGAATTGCCTAATTAAGGAGCGGGACTTCCATTACCCGCCCAGGAACAGCGGATTGTTCGCCGGACCGGAGGCAAACGTGGGTCTTTCGCAAAGGGCCCAGCGCAGGCCTCAAGCCACCTTGAGACCAGGAACGATGGTGGCGGACTCTGCTGCCCACGCAGTGCGAGGTTTGGACGCGAGGGTCTTCATTTGGGACCAGTCGTACGGGAACTCGCGGCCACAATCGAGGCAAACAACATATGTCCCGGTTACCGACGCTGCCGCAGTGCTGCGGCGCAGTTTGCCGCGCACGGTGATGGGGAAGCTGCACCGTTTGTGCCAACAACCGAAGACCAGGTCGAAAAGACTCATAAGTCCTCCTCGATTGAAGCTTAGGATTCATGCGGCCACCCAGGACTTTTCCCCGTTTCCAGGAGCGAGAACCCGCTTTCGGTTACTGAGCGTTCCTTTCAGAATCGGTCGCGTTAAGCGCGGCCGCGCCCCCAGTACCAACCGCCTCCACCAAGCAAGAACAGAATCACGACGATAATCAGAATCGTTTCGAGGCTCATATTGAATTCCTCCGAACAAAAGTCTGGCAGGTCGAAGCCTGGGCTGTCTGTTCAAAACAGAACACACTGAGACTCAACAGTTTGATCGATTAGTTTCTGAAGCAAATTAAGGACTGGTGCAAGCCTGTGAGTCGGCTTGGGAGATGCAATGAGCTTGTACTGTGCCCCACGCCGCCCATGATTGATCGCCACGCGACCACCAGATCTCGTCTTCAACTTCTTACGGACGGATTACGGCCATTTGCATGACGCTTCCTTTGGAGGAGCCGGTTGTATATTCTTGACTGCCAGAATGCCCGAGTGAAATTTCGGACTTATCCTACCTATCGGCCGCAAAATGGTGTTCGTCTCCTTCGTCCACGTGCTTTCGGCCGCGTTTTTGATGGGACTGGTGGCGGCCGCGCCGATGGGCCCTGTCAACATGCTGGCCATCCGCCGCGGCATGATCGGCGGTTGGCGCCATACCCTCGCCTGCGGAATCGGTTCTGTCACCGGCGATCTAATCCTCTTCTCTCTGGTTCTCCTCGGGGGGCACTACCTCTTTTCTGACCTGTCCAACCCGACGCTCCAGGCCGTCCTGGCGGCCATCGGCGTAATCGTCCTGCTTCCGCTGGGGATCTACTTCCTTGTCCGCGCCGTCAAGGAGCCCCTGCGGGCCTACGCCAGCGCTCGCCAACACTGGGACGAAAGCACCGTCCCCGCGCATCTGGTCGCCGAGGTCGCCGACGGTGCCGCCCTGACCATCTTCAACCCCTTAACCATAGTTTATTGGGTTGGCGTCACCTCCAACTGGCTCCCCTTCGCCCATTCAGTCTTGGGCTACAGCGCCCCCGGGTGGGGCATCCTGATGGCCGCCGCCGGACTGATGACCTGGTTCACCGCGCTGATCGTCGCCGTTCGCTTCATCCCTCACCGCATCGGCCCGATCTTCTTCCGCCTCGTCAACGCCATCCTCGGCCTTATGCTCCTTGGCTTCGCCACGTTCTGTGCAATAGTCCTGTACCGCCATTCCCTGCACTGAAAATCAAGACCTCGTGCAGTCGCATTAGCCTGCCATCTCAGGGCTACCGCGAAGAACTCTACTTAGCGTGTGACGATCGGATGTCTCCTTTCGGAGGAACTTGAAATCAAGCTGCGGCAGTGGACGAGATCTCAGGCTTGACAACGACCAGCGACTTCCAACCTGTCCACAGGCTTCTCGGCGCGACCCCAGAACAGCTTATCGAGATATCTCAGTCTAGGACGAGGTCGTTCGGCATGGAAAACCAGCAGTTGCTGGCGCAGGACGAGGTTCTAGGATACGAGGTCTTCCGGGAGCGAAAGACAGAAAGAACCCAGCCGAGCAGATATCGAAGGCGCACGAACATCACGGAATCTTAACGGAATGCGCCCAGTGCTGGCAGGCTCCCAAGCCAGTGATTCTGCAAATGTACTGAGCTGTGGCGGAACACAACTTCGTTTCGAACCATTACAGGCGCGGATGACGTTCTCAAATAGCCGGATCGAGCCGACGTACATCCCGGGCTGAACGTAGCCGAGCAGCGTACAGGCTCAGCGTTTCGAGATGACTGTCGATGTGCCGAGGACCCTGTCGTCGGGTACAGGCGGAGCCGCAGTCGCAATGACCGCGGAGTATTTCTGCCAACGCACCCAGACAATGCGGATGGTTGCCACGACCGGGATCGAAAGATACACGCCCAGCACTCCGCCGAGTTCGCCTCCCATCAACACAGCCGCGATTGCCGCCAGAGGGTGCAATTCTAGCGTCCCACTCATCACTCGCGGAGATACGAAATAATCCTGCACCACCCGCCAAAAAACAAAGAACAGGATCAGCGCCCACAAATGAGGATACGTCGTCAGAAATCCGACGAAGACGATTACCAGCGCAGCCACCAGCGGACCAATGACGGGAATGAACTCCATAGCTCCAGCAGCGAATCCCAGTGCCAGCGCATACGGAAAGCGCAGCGCCGTCAACACCACGCTGTATACCACGAGCGATATGCCGGCCAATATGAGTTGCGCGCGAATGAAATGAGCCAGCATCACGTCAAGGTCGGTCATGATCAAGCGCAGAAAGCGCCGCTGGTTGCTCTTGCCAAAGATGTGCAGCAGGGTTGCGGAGAACTGCCGTGCGTCGCGCAAGAAAAAAATGGCGAGAATGGGGATCAGGACAACCCAGATCATATTCTGTAACATTTTGGCAACCGCTGTACCTGCCTGGCCAGTCCAGGCGAGAATCTCTGCCTGATGGGCCGCAATAAACTGCTCCATTTTGAGCTGAGTATCGTAGCTCCAGCCGTATCGATTGCCAAATTGCCACACGATCTTTCCGGTTGTAACTTTCTCCAGCAATCCGGGCAGCGACTGGCTTAGCAGCCGAGTGTCCTCCACCAGCTTCGGGCCGACCAGAATGCCGAACACCGCGAGAATCGCGCCAATCGCCAAATAGGTTTCCAGGATTGCGAGCCATCTCGAGCCTCTCGCAAGCCTCGACCGTTCGATTCGGTAGACAACCGGTTCTAGTAAGTAAGCGAAGAGTACCGCGAAGAGGACCACAACGAGGGTGTGGCGCACCTCGTAGAGAAAGGCCCCGACGGCGACAAAGGCGCAAATTGTGGCCAGCACCTTGGCCGTACGCTGATCGAAGATAGACATTGAACAGTTTGATTGTAATTAGGTTTCAGCCGGGATCTCCGTTATCAGAATCCGAGTAGGCGGCATCGTCCACTTCTTCGAACTTGGCGGCTGCAACCTTCTTCCGCGGCGCCTGATTTCCCGTTCGGCCCCCTCATTGTCGGCAGCGCTCTTTAGGTTGCAGCCCGCCTAGACTTAATCAGACAAAGACTTACCTCGAAGCACTGATTGCAATGCCGGCGGTTAGCATACCTCCGGTTCTACTTGACGCCTGATGCTGGAAAATCGCAGACCCTCGGTTACGCCACTACTTTATCGCCAGTTGTCTGCACCTGTACCAGTTCGTCGAAGAGAGAGCGATAGTAGATCATCGCGGTTCGCAGCTCTTCCGTGCTGGCTTCACCTCTGCCAAGCCGCAATGCGACGGCGTGGGCCGACCGGTAGTTCTCCACCACTCGGGGATGGTCGACGGAAATATCCGCCGCGCGCTGGTCAAAATCAGTGACCGGATAGCCGCGCGTCTGCATCAGCGAACACACCAACTCATCGGCTTCAGTCACTGCACCTTTCGGATAATCGACAAAGCGGGATTGCACCGCCTTCCACTGGGTCAAGTAGCGTTCACGCTCAATTAGGTCAAGATCGCGGATCTTCAGCATTTCAACCCGCGTTTCACGATCTGTCAGCTTCGCTTCGGCTTTACGTTCGGACCCATGCTGTCGAACAGCGCGGTCGTATTCCGGCCCGAAACGGTTGCGTAGTTCTGCCGTGGTGTTCTTGCGTTTTCGCATGTACAGCGCAATGGCAACCACGATTACCAGAACCACTGCAACTGCGAGAGTAATCAGTTTTGGATCCATCAGATTGAGATTCATCGAGAACTCCTTTACGCCTTGAGTGTCTGCGAACAGGTAAAGTCCGGTTGGGGAACTTTCCTTGCCTGAAGTAGAGTCTTATATTGGTTAGTGTCCAACGATCAGCTTGCCGAAGCTGGTCAGAATTGCTCATCCAACCGAACGCGGCGGGCACCGACTCCAAGTTGAACTGGCGGGTAAACATCTGTCCGAACCATGCTAGCTGGGGATTGGGGGACGCAGCCGATGAAATTCGATTGGACTCAGGGAGTACTTGCTGAAGGCCTGAGACGGAATTTCTCCCGCCCTTATGCAACTTTGGACGGGTCTTCTCTCATGTCGGAACTGCGATCCTGAACAAACAACTCGCCTCGTGCTACTCGGCGCATCGCATCCACGATGACGGGTCCATCCATCGAACGATAGACGATCCCTTGTGCTCGCAACCAACGCATATAGGCGACCCGGTCGTTCTCCTCAGCGAGCACCAGCAGTGCAGTCTTGCTCCGCTTCAACATCGGCTGGATCCTTGAAAACGCTGGCAGAAAACTCGTTGATAAAATCAATACGTGGGGATTGACCTTTTTCAATGTGTTCAGCAACTGTTTGGGAGACTGGGCCTGGCCTACGATGCGAACGTCGTCCGCGATCGCCAGTAGCTGCGCCATTCCGATACGAAAAAGCTCCTGGCGGTCAGCAATGATGACGTCGATCATGACCGCACCCCCGGGTTCCTGCCGGGTGGCTTGAGCAGGATAAAGTTCCTTAAGGTAGCGCTCGCTCCTTTCAAAACCATGGTCAAAATTGACCACCTGCACTTTGGTGGAGCAAGGAGGGAGGAATTCGCGAGCCAGGAGGTGGTGTCTATTCGTGGAGAAGGAAGGTGAGCAGTTCCCGGTGCACTCGCAAGCTACCGTTGTAATCGATCAGGCCCAGCTTGCGAAACCGGTTCATGAAGAAGCTCACTCGCGACCGGGTGGTGCCGATCATCTCGGCCAGGGTGCCCTGGCTTACTTTCAGAATGGCAGAATGTGGCTTGGATCGCGTCCCAAATCTGGCAAGCAACAGGAGCGTTCGTGCCAGCCGCTTCTCGCTGGAATTGAAAAGTTGATCGAGGAAGTCTTCTTCAATTCGAACTACGCGAGAAAGCAGGTGCGCGATAAACAGCCTCGCGAACACAGGGTCTTTATGGATGATGCGAACGAGGGTCGCCTTTTCCACTCGCATGATCGTGGACAGATGTACCGCTGTCGCGGTGGACATCCGCAAAGACGGGGTTCCTAAACAGCCTTCACCGAAGAAATCACCCTGCCGGAAAATGGCGATTACCGCCTTCTTGCGGCGTTTGGATAGAACCGTCAGCTTCACATTGCCAGCCTCGACGTAAAACATCGCATCCGCAGCATCACCCTGGGAAAAGATAACCTCATTGTTCCGGTACTCCCGACTGGTCCTCCGGCTGCCGATCCTCTTGAGAAACGTCCCGCGATAAAAAGTAAGGATGCGTTTGCTTGGCATCAGTGTCTCCCAAAAAACGGTTGATCTCGTCCGCTGTGGCACGCGTCCAATCGTCAGCTAGTGGCACATCAAACTGCTGATCAAGCCGTGCCATCGCTCAATGTCGCTGAAGGTTGCGAAGAATACTCAGGCTCTCGCATGTAAGCATCCGTGGGAGTCCTTCCAAGAAAGCCTAGTGGCCGGGAGCCGGCACGGCTGTTCAAAAGTGCTCAAGCGGGCTGAAATTCAGTTGTAGAAAGCTCCATGGAGCAAAGTGCGTCCCGCGCAGATTAACCGTTGGTAAATGGTGCAAAATCGAACAGTCAGTGCATATCTCGGGTTTCTCGAAGAGCTATAATATCGCAGTGGAGGCGCTGCCCTCTCGGAGGTGTGAAATGAGCGCCAGGAACATAGCTGCCCGCAGCCAGAGCCCTCCAGCCAAGCGAATTCCGTCAGTTGGGTCGGTGCGAACCGCAAAACCCGCCACAGACGAACTTGAAAAGCCTTCCCGGCTTCAAGCGCCCAAGTCGCAACGAAAGAATGGAAATGGGGATTTTGATCCTGAGGCCTTCCTCACACACACCGGCGTGGGCAGGACGGTTGTTAGCCTGAAGAAGAATGAAACAGCCTTCGCCCAAGGGGACTCAGCCGATGCGATTTTTCACGTGCAGAAGGGCCGAATGAAAATAACAGTCACCTCCACGAACGGGAAAGAAGCGACACTAGTCAGCCAGGAGATATTGGCTGAGATGATTGGCACCACCCGATCCCGAGTGAGTTTTCTTATGAATCGCTTCAGGAAACTGGGCTTCATCGAATATAACGGCGAGATTCGGGTTCACAACTCTCTCCTCAATATCTTTCTGCAGGAATAAATAAGGGCGCTGCAGTTTTTGTGCGCACCTCGGAGTGAAAGACCACCGTCCTTTTACGGCCGACGGTTACTGGAGGCCCTGGATGGGAAGACCAACAACCGCTGCCGAGGGCTTCTGGGATCGGCCGCTGCACGAACTGTTCGAACTACTCCCGGCAACTCCGGCAGGGCTGACGACCGAAGAGGCCCGGCGGCGACTGCGTCTTTACGGCCCAAACAGCCTGGTCCATGAGTCTCGCTTCGCCGCACTGCTCAGTTTTTTTGGTTTTTTCCGTAATCCGCTCGTCGTAATCCTTGTCATCGCCAGCGGCGTATCTCTTGCACTCGGAGAGCGCGTCGGCGGGCTGATCATCCTTGCGATCGTACTTTTCAGTGTGCTGCTGAATTTCCTGATGGAATTCCAGGCCCGGCACGCCGTAGAGGACATTCAGAAACAGATTGCCCTAACCGCCGCGGTGGTGCGCGATGGGCGAGAGCAGGAACTGCCGACCGCCGAGTTGGTCCCGGGAGATGTCGTCCGGCTCAACGCAGGAGACCTGGTGCCAGCCGACGCCCGTTTGCTGGAGGTGAAGGACCTGCATGTGCGCGAGTCAGTGCTCACCGGGGAATCTCTGCCGGTAGAGAAGGCGGTGGCGGACCTTCCCAAGGAGAAGCACGGCGTCGCGGACGCGAGCAACAGCGTTTTCCTGGGCACCGCGGTTCAGACGGGGATCGGCACCGCGGTCATCGTCTGCACCGGAAAAGATACCGCCTGTGGTGAGATTGCGAGTCGTCTGGCGATGCGGCCACCGGAGACGGAGTTCGGTCGCGGCATACGTCGCTTCGGAATGATGCTCACCTGGGTGACCATGTTGCTTGTCCTTTTCGTCCTGCTGGTGAACATTATTTTTCATCGTCCGGTGCTGGAGTCTTTCCTTTTCTCGGTCGCGCTGGCCGTGGGGATGACACCGGAAATGATGCCCATGATCATCACGGTGACGCTAGCCCAGGGCGCGAAGCGGATGACGAAGAAGAAGGTACTGGTCAAGCAATTGTCGGCAATCGAGGATTTCGGCAGCGTGGATATTCTCTGTACGGACAAGACGGGCACACTCACCGAAGGGGAGATCGTGCTTGACCGGCACGTGGACTTCCAAGGTAAGGACAACGAAAACGTCCTGCAGCTCATTTACCTGAACAGCGACTTTGAGGCAGGCATCAAAAGCCCCCTTGACGATGCGATCTTGAAGCACGAGGCGCCTTCGATTGTGGGGTATGACAAGGTGGATGAGATTCCGTTCGACTTCAACCGCAAGCGCCTTTCCGTGGTGGTCCGGCACGCGGACGAGGACCTTCTCATCACCAAGGGTGAGGCTGAGAGTGTCTTTGCCATTTGCGAGGCGGTGACGATCGATGACGTTGCTCAGCCGTTCGACGAAACCCGACGGGCAGAGGCAGAAAACACCCTAAAGAAGTTGAGTGCGGACGGGTTCCGTGTGCTCGGCGTGGCAACGCTCAAGGTGCAAAAACAAGATACGTACGCCGTGGCGGCTGAACACGCGATGACACTGGTCGGGTTCGCGGCATTCCTGGATCCGCCGAAGGAGGGGGTGCTTGCCGTCCTGAAGGCACTGAAAAAGGATGGCATTTCGGTAGTTGTCATGACGGGCGATAACCAGTATGTGACCCAGAAGATCGCCCACGACGTAGGGTTGGATGCTGACAAGATTCTTGTCGGGAACCAGCTCGATGCGATGGACGATGCGGCCGTGGCGCACCAGGCGGAGAACGGTGCCATCTTCGCCCGTGTATCCCCCGAACAAAAGAATCGAGTGATCCTCGCTCTTAAGGCCCGCGGGCACGTCGTCGGCTATATGGGAGATGGAATCAACGATGCTCCGTCGCTGCACACTGCGGATGTTGGAATTTCAGTCATGAATGGCGTGAACGTGGCCAAGGACGCGGCCAAGATCATCCTGTTGGAAAAGGACCTCGCGGTGGTGAACGAGGGAGTGCTGGAGGGACGGCGCTCCTTTGCCAACATCATGAAGTACATCATCATGGGCACGAGCTCGAATTTCGGAAACATGTTCAGCATGGCCGCAGCATCGCTCTTCCTGCCCTTCCTGCCGATGCTCCCGAGCCAAATCCTACTGAACAACTTTCTCTATGATGTTTCGCAGGTCAGCATCCCCACCGACAATGTCGATCCAGCCATGGTGCAAAAGCCCAAGCGATGGCAGATTGGATTCATCCGCCAGTTCATGGCGATCATCGGTCCAATCAGCTCGATCTATGACTTCCTAACTTTCGGGGTGCTGCTCTGGGTGTTCCATGCTTCCACGAACGAGTCTCTTTTCCACACCGGATGGTTCGTAGAGTCTCTTGCTACTCAGACGCTCGTGGTATTTGTGATCCGGACAGCAGCCAACCCTCTCAAGAGCCGGCCCAGTCGGCCACTCCTGATTAGCGTGTTGGCCATCGTTACTGTCGCGACTGTACTGCCGTACACGCCGTTGGGCACGTTGCTGCGGTTTACACCATTGCCCTTATCGTTGTTGGCGGCAATTGCGTTTCTTGCAGTGACTTATCTCTTTGTCGTGCAGGCGGTGAAAACCTGGTTTTATCGTCGGCACGCACTGCTTTGACGGCGCCGGTTGAGCACGGCCCAGAATCGGGCTTGTTTCCGATTGTCTGCACTCACGCAACTGTTCCGAACAGCCATCCGACGCCTGCGGTGATCGCCATGGCGAGCGCACCCCAGAAGGTGACGCGCATTGCGCCCATCATCACTCTGGCGCCACCTGCGTGTGCAGCCAGCCCCCTAGAAGCGCGAGAAACAGCAGTGAAGTCCCAGACACAAGAGGGATCAAGCCTGCCTCCGGGGCTATGGCAGTGACCAAGAGGGGCAGGACTGCTCCGATGGCAAAGCTGCCAGCCGATGCCCATGCCGCCTGAATTGGTCGCGCACGAAGAGTCTCGGAGATACCGAGTTCGTCCCGGGCATGCGCGCCTAGCGCATCATGGGCCATCAGCTGCTGGGCAACCTGTTTCGCGAGCGAAGGTTCGAGCCCGCGCTCGACATAGATTGCCTGTAGCTCCTTGTGCTCGCCCTTGTCGTCTGCCTTCAGTTCCGCGCGTTCGAGCTTGAGGTCGGCCTGTTCGGTGTCGGCCTGTGAGTGGACAGACACGTACTCACCGGCAGCCATCGACATCGCTCCCGCCACAAGCGCGGCGACCCCTGCGACCAATACGCTGCGGTGATTCGCATGCGCGGCGGCGACACCGAGCACCAGACTCGAGGTTGAAAGGATGCCGTCGTTCGCGCCCAGTACCGCCGCGCGCAACCAGCCGATACGTTGTGTACGGTGTCGTTCCTGGTTGCCTACAGGCATGCTTGTGGCCTCCTTGATCTGGGAACTGTTGTGAAACTACGAAACACGGTCCGGTTCGGGTGCCGGTCGTCGGATTCCCAGCGAGGAGGCTTAACCGCAACCCGACCCTGTTCAGCCTGCATTGAATAATACCGGTCACTGGTGCCGGCGAATACCGCCGTCGCAGGAAATGCCGGCTAACGGGTCCGCTTGAGAGTGACACTGACGCGCCGCTTTGAGGTCAGGCAACTATCTGCGGGCTTTCGTCCCCGTCTCTCGGGCGGCGCGTGGCTTTCTCCGAGCTGCTGCGGCAGTTTTTCTCGTTTTGACCGCGGTAGTATTTCTCGCTTTGGCCACGGCTTTAACCGGAGCCGGCAATTCCGGCTTGGGCGGTTTCTGAGTGCGATGGTGGCCATGGCGCAGCGGCTGGATGCGCGCAGCTTCTTGTTCCGTCTGCAGCTGAGCGTCTGCACGGTTTCGGCGTTCGTCCGCGAGGTATTCCGGAATCGTTCTAGTTGTCATAGCCGTAGTGTGGTAGAACTATCCCCGTCTGAGCTGTCCAATTTTAGCCACTCGGTGACAATTCATGAGCCGCCACGAGGAAACTGGACAGAGACGTACTACCCGCAGCCATCGATATAGTCCGGCGGTCCTGCCGCCACACTTCAGTGAGTAGAGCGTTCTCGGTCAAATGGATTGTTCCCGCCTCGCGAATTGCCCGGTTGTTCCATTCTCCGCTTCAGCGATCTTCGGAACCTGCGCGACACTAGATTGCTAGATTGCATCAGTGGCGTGGATTTTAGCGTGCAGTTTCGATCACTTCAGGAAACGAAAGTATTCGTTAAGATTCTCACCGGGCCGCCGGCTGGCGTACTTCGTTGACGCCCTCCTATTGAAACGAGCGCTGGTCGGTGTGGCCGGGCGCCGACTGAAGCATTCCTCATTCTTGAGCGAGGTTGTTGGTACGGAATCGGGAAAATCCAGACCAAATTCGTAACGGCGCAGCTTTTCATGCTGGGTCAGAGGTGACGTAAGATCACGCCCCCGCTCATCCGCGACTTTTGCGAATGAGTGGGGCATCGGGTGGCTGGCCATCGTCGTTCAGCCTACGCTCTTAATTCCAATACGGCTTGGCGCCGTAATACGTGAAGACTTTGGCACCCCAGGTGTGGTCAGCCATGTTCGGCCAATGATCCTTGTCAAAACCGGGAGCGGCCTTGAGCAACTCCTTATCGACGTTCAGAATGAACTGATGTTCAACCGTGTCGACCGCAAGGGAACTCCATGGAATGGCAAATAACTTGTCACCCATGCCCAGGAAACCCCCGAACGAAAGAACCGCATAAGCGATGCGGCCCGACTCCAGGTCGATCATCAAATGCTCGATTTTCCCGAGGTCTTCCTCTTGAAAATTTACGACTTTATCGCCGGTTAGGGTGTCTGCCTCCAGTACTGTCGGTGTTCTTTCCATTGTTGCTGCCATTAAGTCTCCTCTATTTCTGCGTATTCACATTTGTGAATTCCGGGTATTACGTAGTCAGCTATATGCCCTGAAGAGTCCTATTGTCCGGTCAGAATTGAACGCTTCGCCACTTGACATAGCTTCTTGTGGATCGGATTGTGGATTGGAATTGCGAGAGCTGCGGTCAATTTGGTTGCTGGCAGTGACCTGCTGAAACAAACCACAACTGCTGACAGTGCGTTGTAACTTCTTAGCACGACGTGTGAGGGCGGCATCGCCCCTGGGGAGGTAAATCAGATGATCGAAATCGGCGCAACTCAGGCAAAGAGCATGGGTGCCTTCCACGAAGAGGAAATCGCCCTTCCCCAGCTCTTTGCCACACTCCACGCACTCAGAATCACACAGGGGGTCAAGACGACGAGTTTATTTGGGCTCTAGCGAGGATCCGTTGTTGCTTTACCGTACCATCATGCCTCGGCCGTTCACCCGCTCCGACTTTTGCACATCCGCGGAATTCGTGCGGAATGACCCACCTCTGCCGCGATCGTCAATACGGGCAGCTTCCCGGCACCCGGGGGGGACTTTTCCTTTGATGTCCAGCCGGTGTTGCTTGCGGCATTCTGCCCACACCTTTTCCAGCCTGCGGGCTTGGTCCTTCGAAGCGATTCCGCATCGGGCCACTGCCAGAATCACGGCACGCACACTAACGTGGGGCTCGGCTGACTGACCCGTCGTTCCACACCTACGGTAAGTGATGATCGGTGTCTGGATGTTGCGGCTGGTCCGAATCCGCTGAAGCATTCTGCCCAGTTCGTCCCGTAAGCTAATGAGTGCGGGTATCGACCCTCCCTCGAGCCACTCGGACCGCAACCACACGAGCATTTCCGGAAACCAGGTTCTCTGTGCGTCGCCCGAGAGCAGTTTCTGAGAGTCTCCTCGTCAATCGTCCATTTTCGGCTTTCGGCCTTTGTCATTGTAGTCGTGCTGCAAGCGTTCATTTGAATAGCAGGGACTTGCGTGCATAGGCTCGCAGGGGCTGCTAACTATCCTACAAGTACATGTATAAGTCGGGGTTCCATCGGGTTGGTCGTCGGGTTGGAACTGAGGCTCCAAAGAGTAGAATCCGAGTCAGGGTTGAAACATCGCGGGAGATAGGTACATCTATGAACGTGGATATGCTGTGCGCCGCAATCCGATCCAGAAATGTTGTACAGTTCTACTACAGGCGGGACAAGGCTCCCGGCACCAGAACAGTCGAGCCCTACATGGTTGCATATAACGCCAAGGGTCGCCTGGCGCTCCTCGCTTGGTACTTGGGCGGAGCCAGCGAATCGAAGGAAGGCCAAGGGTGGCGCGAGTATGTGGTTTCGGGAGTGACAAACGTCGCTATACTGAATGAAAACTTCGCTGGCTCACGCCCCGACTACAACCCTACCGGGGGAACGCAATTTCGTGATGTTCGGTGCGCCATTTAATCTCCGCCAGAGTTTTGTCATTCCACGCCCTAAGATTTGCCATTACGTCCTCGTCCGGCAGTGAATCCCCCAAGAACCGACCGTGCTCAGTATTCCGCTGTCGGCACCCAAAGCACCAAAGTCCGATAACTCCCCGACAATCGCAGCGACTCATTAAGCCTGCCTTTGTGGTGCAACGTCAAATTGACCAATTGACCCACTACCTACTGTGATTACTCTCTGGTCACGCCGTCCGAATCGAGGGCTACCCAGCCGACAGTGCGTCAGTTCCTCGCGCAGGAGCAACCGCTTCTTACTCCGCACTCTTTTTGCCGATCACGGCCATGGCCAGCGGAACTGTGGTGAGCCCCCCGACTAGGGCGAGGGCCCATCCGGCGGCTTTGCGTTGATCATTGTTTAGCCGGCTGGAAAGCAAAAGGCCGATCCCGGCGCCCAAGGCGATGCGGGTTCCGGCGATGAGTATGATCTCGGCGATGGTAAGCTTCCGTTCTATCATTTTTCCCGTCCATTCTGGTGAGGCGCTTGAAGGTTTGCAACTTCTCGCATAGAGATTGGTCCCGACTGCCCCAACGCGAGTCCCGACTGCTGACCGCGGCCTTGCTATCCGGTTTTCGCCGTATGTTAGGTGACATCCCGCGACAAGTCACTTTGCAGGGATCGTACCAGCTTCTTGCTTCGAGCACTCTTTGCTCTAGATGTCCGGCTCGCGCTCTTGGTAAACACGGTTGCGAGGCCGCTAATAAAGTTCATCATCAGTTGCCGTGCGGTGGCGCTTTCGATGTACTGTGCAAACAATGTGGGCCAAGCCATCGACTACCTCTCACGAAAAACGGTAATGCGAGGGCGTAAATGCAGTCTGGTCAAGATTGCACACTGTATGAATCTCAAGAGGTGGAGCGCGATCCTTCCCCACCAGCCAACGTTGGCCGAAAGAAGTTGAACGGCTGCGTGAACCAATAAAAGCGCGATCCTGGCTCGAATCGCGCTTTGCGGAAGCCAACAATCGTTACTTAACGCAAGCTTCCAGTTGTGACATTGACATCATTCCCGATTGACTCACCTGATACGACGAGTTCAACCCGCCGATTCTCCTGCCGTCCTGCGGAGTTATCGTTGGAGGCTACCGGCAGGGTATTGCCAAACCCCGTCGCGGTTATCGAATTTGTCGATACGCCTTGTTGCACGAGATAGTCGCGCACGGCTCCGGCACGCTCCTCAGACAGGCCTTGGTTGAGCTGGTCGGTGCCCACATTGTCCGTGTACCCTCCAACGGCAATGTTGAGACCAGGATAGGCAATCAAGATACCGGCGACCTTGGAGAGTTTCTCCCGGGCGCCCGGCTTCAATGTGTACTTGCCGGTGTCGAACAAGACATCCGACATACTAACAATCAGCCCACGCGCGGTGTCGCGCGTTTGCAGGATGGCGTTCAATTGCAAAGACAACCGGGCACGCATAGCGGCTTTGTCGTTTTCGGCCACCTGCAACTGCTGCTGGGCCTGGGTCGCAGCTAAGCGAGCCTGCTCAGTGTCGGCTTGTGCCGCCGCCACTTGATTGGCTGAGGTGGCTTCGCTCAGCTCCATGTCCGACTTCGCTTTGGCGGCATCGGCCTGTGCCAGTTCCTTCTGCCGGGTCGCGTCGTCTGCCGCCTGCGTAGACGCCTGCAGTTCGTTTGAGTGATGTTCCGCAATCATCTTCTTGACTGCAATCTCGCGGGCGTCTTCCGCCGTCTGTACCGCTTCGCGCGACACGGCAATCATCTGTTTTCTGTCGATGTGCTTACTAGTAGCGTATCCGTCCGCCTGGTCCATCAGGCTGACAGCATGCTGGTAGCTGGAGCTGGCGTACTGCTCTGCCCCAAAGGAATGTGCAATGCGCAGCGCATTACGCGCCTCGAAGAACTCCAAAGGTAGCCTGGCATTCAGGACGACCGGATCGAACTTGTAGCCGGTGGGAATATATCCGCCGCGTTCGAGAAGCTCGTATTTTGCATTCATGGGCTCGGTTGTTCCCCTGGTGTCTTCACGAACGACGTTTTCAAGTACTACGGCGTTGCTGGGCTGACGGACGGCATAGTACGGCTCCGCTGTTACAATCAGCGCGAATGCCTGCAGGTCCGTGGTCACATCCAGTTTGCTGCGGTCGTTGTCGCCTACCAACACCTCCCCGAGGTTTACCGCGCGACCCTCAGGACTAATCGCCCACATCACATAGGTCAGATACTCGTTGCCGAAGGTCGTGGGTTTTTCTAGCTTGCCAAATTCAACTTCGATTTCGATGTAGCCTTTCTTGCTTTCAACCTTGGCCTCACCGTTGGCCGCAGGCATCAGGTCCGTACCTGCGAAATTCAGCTTGGTCGCTCCACCGCGGTGGCGATAGTTGACCGCCTGCACCGTACGGCTAACTATGTTCACTCGAAAGGTCGTTATCTGTGTGGTCTTGGTTTCAACTACTTGTGTCGTTTGCTGTGTGCCAGGCTCGAATGAATTCGTCTGCGGCGGAGGTGGCATCGCCAGCGCCGAGACACTCAATACCACGAGGCCTGGTAAGAACATTGTCGCTATCTTCACTATGAGTCTCCTTCAAGGATGTTTGCAGCTACCAGCTTGAAGGCAAATTGCGCTCGAGACTGAGCATATTTGACCGCTCCCAATTGTCGCAGGTCAGTGGATGCGCTCATTTGCTCTCCCGCACTGTGCAAAATGGGCTCAGGTATCACGCGGGTCGCCGAGGGTTAGCCGAGGCGGCCGGTCGGCCCAAGAAGATCAAGGGAGAGTGCGCGATTTTGAACAGCTTCTTGGGGGGCGGGTGTTCGATGATGGAAATTGTGAGGAACCAACTGGCTGCGACAGCGACGCGGACTTACCGGTCGTTCGCACCGTCGGTTTCAGGAACGGAAGTGGTCACATGCATAACTGGCTGAAAACGTGCTGCTCACTGGCGTCGCCATTGGCGGTACGACTGATACGCAGCCCCGCCGCCGTTATACTGACTATCATTCTTTTCGGATCGACGATACTTGCCCAACCCGCTCCCGGCAGCCAAGAACTGTCGGCCAACGAGCTGGCACGGAGGGTGGTAACAAACGAACTGAAATTCCAGGACGAGGATCATGCCCAGTGGGCGTACCGGCAAGAAAAAGAAGAAGCCGGCAAGAAACAGATCAAGAGAATCATTGAGACAAAAGACGGTGCTCTCAGTCGACTCCTGTCTATTAACGACCACCTCCTCACCGCGAAACAGCTGCAGAAAGAGAACGAGCGTATTCAGGAGCTGGTGAGCAATCCAGCTGAGCAACGAAAGCTGCAGCGGGCGCGAAACACCGAGTCAGAACCGGGGAGACGATTGTTCAAGATGCTGCCGGACGCATTTGTGTTCAACTACGCGGGTCGTGAGGGAAACCTGATAAAGCTAAGCTTCCGACCCAACCCGAATTTTCAGCCGCCGTCCTTGGAGGCTCGTGTTTTCCATGGCATGGAAGGCGAATTGTGGGTCGACGGCAAACAAGAAAGACTGGCCGCGATTAATGGTCATTTCATGGAGGACGTCAAATTTGGAGGCGGCCTGCTGGGACACTTGGGCAAGGGAGGCCATTTTGAGGTCAGGCAGGCAGAAGTTGCAGCGGGCCACTGGGAAATGGCAGTCATGACTGTGGACATGAAAGGAAAAGCTCTCCTCTTCAAGACAATCAACGTGCAGCAGACTGAGACCCGCAGCGACTTCCAGCGAGTGCCCGATGACCTAACACTTACTCAGGCCGCTAACATACTCAGCGGGCAGATCGTTGTAGCTGAGAATCGCTAAGACAAGCAAATGTCTGCCCGCGCCTTGCATCCAGTTGCCAGTGGCTTCGTCTGCTGACACAAGAGCCATGATAAGCCGTGAAAGCCTCTGAAGTACTTCGGGCATGGGCTTGCATTCTCTCCGGCAGAACTCCCTCCCTTTCGATCGAACTCACCCGCGGGTGTCCGCTTCGTTGCCCGGGCTGCTACGCCTACGAGGCAGCTCGCTTGGATTTACCGGGTCTCACCCTCCGTCAGTTGTCGGATTACCAAGGCAGCGCTTTGGTGCAAGGCACCCTCCGTCTAATTGAAGAGCACCGCCCACTGCATGTATCGCTCGCGGGAGCGGACCCGTTAGTGCGTTTTCGCGAGCTCGAAGAACTGCTCCCTGAGTTGGACCGGCGTGGCATTCATGTGCAGTTGGTGACCAGCGCTTTTCGCGCTCTCCCGGTGAAATGGAATTCTCTGTCCCCTTTGAACATCGTGGTGTCCGTCGACGGGCTGCAGCCGGAGCATGATCTGCGGCGCAAGCCGGCCACCAAGCCGGCCACCTACGAACGCATCCTCAAGAGCATCGCGGGAAGCAAGGTTACGATTCACTGCACCGTCACCGGCCCGATGATGGGTCGGCGGGGCTACATCGAAGACTTTGTTCGATTCTGGAGTGAGCGCGAAGAGACGAAACGAATCTGGATCAGCCTGTTCACTCCCCAGCAAGAAGCCGTAGCTCCGGAAATCTTGACGCCCGACGAGCGGAGACGCGTCAAGGAGGACCTGCTTCGATTGCGGGTTGCCTATCCCTTAATCGATATGAAGAAGGGCCTAATCGAAGAACTCCGGCATCCGCCAGCTTTGCCAAGCGATTGCATCTTCGCCCGCACCACGCTCACCGTTTCGGCGGACTTGAAGACGCGGATCACGCCCTGTCAGTTTGGCGGCGGTCCTGACTGTTCCCAGTGCGGCTGCATCGCGAGTATGGGTCTGGCCGCGGTCGGACATCATCGAGTGTTTCCCGGCGTCACCGCGGGCCAGCTCTTCACCATTTCAGAAAGGATCGGAAAACGTGTGAACAAACTCCGATCTCCACGCGATCCGAGAGAACCCGTTGGCTACCCGGAAACTACGGAAGATCGGGAGGCTGCATGATGAGGCGTCAGCCATTTTAGTGATGCAGGTCACTGACAGCGATCTACACATAACCAAGACCCGGGGGCGAGGGCGGGTCCGGCAAGACCAGCTCAGCCTGCCAGATCGCCAAATGGGCCCTGTCCTACGACAAACAAATGCGACCCTGCCTGAAACATATGCTGCCGGTCTTGATTGAGCATGATTTGAACATCGAAGTCGGCTAAAACACCAGTGTGCGGCGACCGCGGACCACTTGAAATAGCCTGTATGCTAATCCACGCTAGAATGGCACTAAGAAGGCAATCAGCCCTGAATTGCCGGCTGGCTGGAGGTCGATAACGGCTCTTCCAAACAAGAACCAACCATCGATGACGATTCCTGCTCTGGAAGAGCCCATCCGCGCTGAACTGTTCAGCGTGGAGCGGCTTGAGCAGCACGCCGGAAGCCTTGCGTCGGCGCAGACGGTCACCAAGGAAACGTACCCGGGCCGTCCCCTTATCCCGCGGGTACTAGAAAACGGTCGTGTGCTGTTGGATTCGTACCGGGCAATTGCCCGGGCGATTCAGGAGGAGCGTGCGATCACGCCTGCGGCTGAGTGGCTGGTCGACAACTTCCACATCGTCGAAGAGCAGCTCCGCGAGATCCAGGACGATTTGCCCCCCGGCTATTACCGCAAACTACCGAAGCTCGCCTCAGGTCACTTGCAAGGGTATCCGCGAGTTTACGGAGTGGCGTGGGCCTATGTAGCGCACACCGACAGCCACTTCGATCCGGAGGTGTTGCGCCGCTTTGTGAAGGCTTACCAGCGGGTACAGCCTCTCGACATCGGTGAGCTATGGGCGGTGGCTATCACCCTGCGCGTGGTACTGGTGGAAAATCTGCGCCGGCTCACCGATCGAATTGTCCGAAGCCGCGCCGAACGCCAGGACGCCGACATGTTGGCTGACAGCCTGCTTGGCACAGGCGGACAGACTTCCACTCCCCCGGAAACGGCCCTGCGCAGATTCGAGAGAACGCCGGTCGCCAGAGCATTCGTCGTGCAGCTCGTCCAACGTCTGCACGATGTCGACCCAAACATGGGAGCAGTCCTGCGCTGGATCGACCAGCGTCTGGCTGAGCAGGGAACCACGGCTGATGAAATTGTCCGCGCCGAGCACCAGGAACAAACAGCAATGAACGTCACCGTGCGGAACATTATCCCCAGTATGCGTTTGGTGACGGACTTTGACTGGCATGAATTCGTCGAGAGCGTCAGCTTGCCAGACCAAATTTTGCGGCGCGACACCAACTTCGCCGAGATGGATTTCGCTACGCGAGATTCTTACCGCCATGCGATCGAGGATCTCTCGCGGGGCTCGTGCCATTCGGAAATCGAAGTGACGGAACACGTTGTGCACCGCATCAAGCGGGCCCGCGCAGAGTCGTCTGGGAATGGACGGCCACGCGAGGACCGACGTGCGGATCCCGGATATTATCTGATTTCAAGTGGACGCCAGGCATTTGAGCATGAACTCGGCTTCCGTGTGCCGTGGAAAAGCCGGTTGCTGCGCCTTTACATGCGAAGCGCGGCGGCCGGCTACCTGGGGACGATCGCCCTCGGTACGGCTTTGATCGTGGCACTCCCGCTGCTCCATCAAAGAAAAGCAGGAGTTGCGGATTGGGGTCTGGTTTTGCTTGGACTCCTGGCTGCTGTGCCTGCTTCCGACCTGGCTATCGCACTCGTCAACCGACTCGTGACGGACATGCTTGGCCCGCGAATGCTGCCTCGCCTGGAGTTGCGGGACGGCGTGACGGAGCAACTGCGAACGATCGTCGTGGTGCCGTCCCTGCTTACTGCCCAGCATGACATAGAACAATTGGTGGAGCGGCTGGAGGTCCACTACCTGGCGAATTCGGACGGCGATCTGCGTTTTGCGCTGCTCTCTGACTGGATGGACGCAGCGAGCGAGAGCCTTCCTGGCGATGACGAACTACTCGCCATCGCAGTTGACGGTATTGCGCGGCTGAACAAGATCCATGGTCCCACTCCCGACGGCGGCGAGCGCTTCCTGCTGTGGCACAGAAAGCGTGTCTGGAACGAGAGCGAGGGCAAATGGATGGGATGGGAGCGCAAGCGAGGGAAGCTCCGGGAACTGAACCAGCTTCTGCGCGGCGGAGTCAACACTACGTTTCTTCCGATCGGTGGACGCCCTGTGCAAGCTCCTGCGGGCGTGCGGTACGTTATTACGCTCGATGCGGACACGCGTTTGCCGAGAGGTGTCGCGTGCCGTTTGGTTGGTACCATGGCACATCCTCTCAATCAACCCAGGTTCAGCGCTCGCGTCGGGCGGGTCGTAGAAGGCTACGGTATCGTGCAACCGCACATTACCCATTCGCTCGCTCCCGACCACGAGAAATCACTTTTCCAGACATTGTTTTCTGGCCCCAGCGGTGTTGATCCTTACGCGTCCGCGGTTTCGGACGTTTACCAGGATTTGTTCCACGAAGGCTCTTTCACCGGGAAGGGAATCTACGACGTTGATGCCTTTGAGGCAGCCTTGGCGGGCAAAGTGCCCGATAACGCGCTGTTGAGCCACGATCTCTTTGAAGGGATCTTCGCGCGCGTTGCGCTGGCATCAGACATTGAGCTGTTCGAAGAATTCCCTTCGCACTATGAGGCGGCCGCCGCCCGCCAACATCGCTGGGTGCGCGGGGACTGGCAACTGCTGCCCTGGATTTTCGGGAGTGGGCGAGCAGCGTCGGGAGAACGCCGTCCTGTTAACATTCGCGCAATTGGCCGGTGGAAGATGTTCGATAACCTGCGCCGCTCGATGTCAGCGCCAGCCGCTTTTTTTGCGCTGGTCGCTGCTTGCCTGCTGCCGTCAGCTTCGCTCTGGGTGTGGGCGAGATTTGTCTTAGCGACGATTGCGATTCCTGCAATGCTACCTTTCCTGATTGGAATCAACCCGCCGCGACGTGGAATTTCTAAACGCACGCATTTTCGGGCGTTGCTCACTGATTTTTCACTCGGTGTCTCCCAGATTGCTATTACCGTGACGATGTTGGCGTACCAGACATGGCTAATGTTTGACGCAATTCTGCGCACGCTTACTCGCATGTTCATTACGCACAGGCATCTACTGGAGTGGGTGACCGCAACCCAAGCCAGGTATGCGGTCGATCTAAAGCTCACCGCAATGTATAAGCGCATGGCCGGAGGCGTCTTGCTTGCGGTGGGGGCACTGGTGGTTATCGCCTTTGGAAGTCGCCCTGCCCGGGCAGTCATGCTTCCGTTCATCATTCTCTGGATTTCCGCTCCGGCGATCGCGCGGCAGATCAGTCTTCCGCTCCGGCGCACGGGTGCCGAACCGCTCACCGCGGCGAATGCCCGGGCTCTCCGTTTGATTGCGCGCCAAACCTGGCGTTTCTTCGAGGCTTTCATCACCCCGACTGACCATGCGTTGCCTCCCGACAACTTTCAAGAAGACCCGAAGCCAGTCGTAGCCCATCGAACTTCGCCGACGAATATTGGGCTGTATCTGCTGTCCACCTTGACGGCGCACGATCTGGGCTACTTAGGTACTCTAGACGCAGTTGAGCGAATAGAAGCCACACTCGGCACAATGAGCCAGATGGAATTGCTCCGGGGGCATTTCTACAACTGGTACGACACGCGCGATCTTCATCCCCTCAATCCGAAATATGTCTCCTCCGTGGACAGCGGAAACCTTGCCGGGCATCTGCTGGCCCTGGGCAACGGCTGCCGGGAGCTTATCCAGAAATCTTGCCTCGGAGACCGTTCGCTCGCAGGACTAAAAGACGCGATCGAGCTCTTGCGAGAAGCATTGAGCAAGATCGTAGAAACGCGGCGGACGAATACCGTCACCAGGAAACAGCTCAGTAATGCCATCGACGCACTAGCCAACTCACTGGAGCTTGCGCCGGTGAATGCAGTGGAGTGGGCGGAGCGTTTTGTCGAGCTGAGGACGCGAGCCCTGACAGTAGCTGACATTGCGCAAACCTTTGCCCAGGAGCGCGGTGACGCTCCCGATTCCGAGTTGCGCGTCTGGGCCGATGCCGCCAGGGCCTGCGTCGAAAGTCATGCACGGGACGCAGAGATTCTTATTCCGTGGATGCGCTGGGATTCGAAAACGACTATGGCTTTAGCAGAACGTCCTATGGAGCGGGCGCCGGAGTGGGCAGCGATCGAGCCGTTCTTTGAGTCTCGGCCTACGCTGGCGGATGCCCCTGAGCGTTGCGAGGGCGCACTACAGGCTCTTGCCGTGTTGCGAGCCGGCTTGCTCAACGATTCATCGGCAACTACCGACATCCTGGCGCGCGTCGATGCCCTAGAGCAGGCCCTGTGGCAATCAGCAAAGAATGCAGCCTCGCTCAGTCGCCGCCTCTCTGCTATCACGCACAAGGCTGACGACATGGTCCAGTCGATGGATTTTAGCTTTCTTTTTGATCGCACGCGTAAGCAATTCTCCATTGGGTACCGTGTTGCTGACAGCACTCTGGACGCCAACTGTTACGACCTGCTGGCTTCGGAGGCGCGCCTAACCAGCTTCATTGCGATCGCCAAAGGCGATGTCCCGTCCTCGCATTGGTTCCGCCTGGGCCGGGCGCTCACTCCAGTGGGCCGCGGCTCGGCCCTCATTTCGTGGTCGGGCTCCATGTTCGAGTACCTCATGCCGGCGCTGATGATGGTTTCGCCGACCGGCAGCTTGCTGAACCAGACGTACGAATTGGTTGTGCGCCGGCAAATTGGTTATGGCGCGGAGCGTAAGGTCCCCTGGGGAATTTCAGAGTCGGCATACAACGCGAGGGATTTGGACCTCACCTACCAATACGCGGCCTTTGGTGTGCCTGGTTTGGGGCTCATGCGTGGACTCAGCGAAGATCTGGTTATCGCGCCCTACGCCACCGCACTGGCGACCATGATCGATCCGAACGCGGCAGTGCAGAACTTTGCGCAACTCGCTGAGGCCGGTGGAAAGGGAGTTTATGGTTTCTACGAAGCGCTCGATTACACCCGCGAGCGGGTGCCCGAAGGTGAAGATAACGCGATCGTGCGTGCTTACCTGGCACACCATCAGGGAATGTCGCTGGTCGCGTTCGCCAACGTGCTGAACGACGGAACTATGCGAGCCCGATTCCATGCCGAACCGATGGTGCAAGCCACCGAGTTGCTACTACAGGAGCGCACTCCGCGTGACGTTCTGGTCGCGCGGCCGCGTGCGGAAGAAGTCTCTACTGCGGCGCACGTGCGCGAACTGGTTCCACTGGTCGTGCGCCGGTTTACCTCGCCACATGAATCGGTTCCACGGACGCATCTGCTTTCCAACGGACGCTATGGGGTAATGTTGACAACGGCGGGCTCGGGGTATAGCCGATGGCGGAATATTGCGGTTACGCGCTGGCGTGAGGACGTTACCCGGGACTGCTGGGGCTCCTACATCTTTCTTCGCGATGCGCAGAACGGCAAGGTTTGGTCAGCGGGCTACCAGCCCAGCGGCGTCGAACCCGACTCCTACGAAGCCACCTTCAGCGAAGATCACGCCGAATTTATTCGACGTGACGGCGCCCTGTCCACCACGCTGGAGGTGGTTGTTTCGTCCGAAGACGATGCGGAGGTGCGCCGTGTTTCGATCGCCAATCTGGGCACGCGCACTCGCGAAGTTCAGGTCACTTCGTATGCTGAGGTTGCGATTGCTCCCCAGGCCACCGACGAAGCGCACCCTGCGTTTTCCAAGCTATTCGTGGAAACGGAGTTCGTCGCAAGTATGGATGCGTTGGTTGTGACCCGTCGCCGGCAATACGAAAAAGAAACAATAGTCTGGCTTGCTCATGTTGCGGTTGTGGAAGGCGAATCGGTTGGAGACCTGCAATTTGAGACGGATCGGGTCCGGTTTCTTGGACGAGGGCATCAGGTTCGCGACGCCGTATCCATCACGGATGGGCGTCCTCTTTCGAATACCGTCGGACCGGTGCTGGACCCGGTGATGAGCTTGCGGCGGACGGTGCGCATCCCCCCAGGCACGACCGTGCGGATTATCTTTTCCACCATAGTCGCCCCGACACGCGAGCAAGCACTGGACCTGGCAGATAAATATCGGGATGCAAGGAACTATGAACGTACTCTGACGTCAGCTTGGACGCAGGCGCAAGTGCAACTTCAGCATTTGAGTATAACTCCGGATGAAGCTCACTTGTTCCAGAGGCTCGCCAATGCCGTGCTGTACTCAGATCCTTCCCTGCGGCCGTCTTCCGATGTGCTGAGCCGGAGCGCGCTCGATCTTTCCGCTCTATGGGCGCAGGGGATTTCGGGTGATCTCCCCATCGTCCTGGCACGGATCGACGAGGCCGAGGATATCGGCATCATCCGCCAGTTGATGCGGGCTCATGAATACTGGCGTTTGAAGCGGTTGTCCGTTGACCTGGTTATTCTTAACGAGAAGCCGCCATCGTACCTACAGGAGCTGCAGGGTTCTTTGGAGGATTTTGTGCGCGCCAGCCAGCAGCGTATCTCTTCAGACCCGGACGACGTCCATGGGAGCGTTATTCTCCTTCGAGGAGACCTGATCTCGCCGCAGGAGCGCACGCTCCTGCAGACTGCGGCTCGTGCGGTGCTGCTCAGCCGTCACGGCACATTGGCCGAGCAAGTTATCCGATCGCAGCGCTCCGGCACTGTGACGCGGCCCGCTCCTCGTCCGCCTCGGCCGGGTAAAGATGCAGAGGTGCCATTGAACACACCGGACCTCGAATTTTTCAACGGTCTGGGTGGCTTTGCCGAAGGGGGCCGTGAATACTGGATCGCCCTTGGCGAAGGGTTGCGCACTCCAGCTCCGTGGATCAATGTGATTGCAAATCCTTCGTTCGGTTTTCTGGCTTCAGAATCCGGTTCCGGCTACACGTGGTCAGGCAACAGCCGCGAGAATCAACTTACTCCCTGGTCGAATGATCCCGTGACCGACCCGCCCGGTGAGGCCATCTACATTGGTGATGAGGACACAGGTTTACTGTGGAGCCCGACGGCGCTGCCGGTTCGGGACGAAGCTTCGTCGTATGTAGCGCGGCATGGCCAGGGCTATAGCCGGTTCCAGAATGGCTCGCAGGGAATTCTGGCAGAGCTGCTCCAGTTTGTGCCCATTCAAGACCCCATTAAGATCTCCCGTCTCGTTCTGCAAAACTATTCGGGACGTACCCGTCGCCTGTCCGTGACCGCATTTGCGGAATGGGTGCTGGGGAATTCGCGCAGCGCTACAGCGCCGCACATTATCACGGAATTCGATGCGCAGACGAGAGCGCTGTTCGCGCGAAGCGCATGGGGCGGAGAGTTCAGTGGGAGAGTTGCCTTTGTTGATCTCAGCGGACGGCAAACTTCTTGGTCCGGTGACCGCACCGAATTTATCGGTCGAAATGGAGTGATGGAGCGGCCTGCGGCACTTCAGCGAGGCGGCCCGCTTTCCGGAAGAGTGGGTGTGGGTCTTGATCCGTGCGCCACGCTGCAAACGCTGGTTGAGTTGCGTCCCGGTGAACGCGCCGAAGTCGTGTTTTTTCTGGGTCAGGGAAAAAGCCGGGAAGAGGCGCGCGAATTGATCGGTCGCTATCGCGCGGCGAACCTTGACGAGGTGTTGACCGAGGTCACCCGGCAATGGGACGAGGTGCTCGGCACCGTACAGATCACCACGCCTGACCGGTCGATGGATATTCTGGTGAATCGCTGGCTGCTCTATCAGACGCTTTCCTGCCGGGTGTGGGCACGGGCAGCCTTCTATCAGCCGAGCGGAGCCTATGGCTTCCGTGATCAGCTGCAGGACGTGATGGCGCTCACTGTGGCCAAACGCGACGTTGCGCGGGCGCATCTATTGCGTGCCGCATCTCGGCAATTCATCCAAGGCGATGTCCAGCACTGGTGGCATCCGCCTTCGGGACGCGGCGTTCGGACACGCATTTCGGACGACTTGCTATGGCTGCCTTACGCCGTAATCCACTTCATCGAGGTGACCGGTGATGTGGCCATGCTCGATGAGGTCGTGCCGTTCCTGGAAGGGGACACCCTCGCTGAGGGACAAATCGAATCCTACTTCCAACCGCGGGTCTCAGAGACACGCGCGACACTGTTTGAACACTGCGCGCGAGCCCTGGACCGTAGCCTCACGGTCGGCAGCCATGGTCTTCCACTGATCGGCACCGGCGACTGGAACGACGGTATGAACCGCGTCGGACCGGGAGGAAAGGGCGAGAGTGTTTGGCTGGGTTGGTTCCTCCACACGATTCTCTGGGAGTTTGCCAAGATTGCGGACGCCCGCAGTGAGCACAAGCGCGCGGAGACTTGGCGGCTGCATGTCAGTGCACTAAAGGCCGCACTCGAACGGGAAGGTTGGGACGGGGAGTGGTATCGCCGCGCTTACTTTGATGATGGTACGCCGCTGGGCACCGCCTCAGACAAGGAGTGCCGCATTGACTCCATTGTTCAGTCCTGGGGAGTTATCAGTGGGGCCGCGGAACCGGCTCGCGGAGCGCGTGCCATGGCTGCGGTCAACCAGTATCTGGTACGGCGTCTGGAGGGACTGGACTTGGTGCTCACGCCGCCGTTTGATCGCACGGACCACGACCCCGGTTATATTAAAGGATATTTGCCTGGCATCCGCGAAAACGGCGGGCAGTACACGCATGCTGCCGTGTGGACGGTCCTGGCATTTGCGGCACTCAGCGACGGAGATAGGGCGGCTGAGCTGTTTCATATGCTGAATCCTATCAATCACACGACCTCGCGAGCGACCGTGCAGCGGTACAAAGTGGAGCCCTATGTGGTGGCAGGTGATGTTTATTCCGAACCTCCGCATGTGGGGCGCGGTGGATGGACGTGGTATACCGGATCAGCCGGATGGCTCTATCGCGCGGCTGTGGAATGGATTCTGGGTTTCCGCATACGCGGAACGGTGCTTTCGATCGATCCATGCATTCCTAAAAGCTGGCCGAACTACTCCATGAGTTTTCGTTATCTCTCCACGGCTTACAAAATCAGCGTAGAAAACCCGTCCGGCGTTTCACGGGGCGTCGTTTCGATGGAAATGGACGGCAAGCCGCTGGCCACCTCCCCAAATATCCCGCTCACCGACGATGGTGGGAATCATCAGGTTTGCATTGTTCTAGGGTAGACGATGCTTCCGGGAGTGCCCGTGCTCGGCCGCAATTTTGTACCGCTCAAGCGACGACAATTTCCAGTCGGACCACCATCAACACTTCCTTCCTGTCTGTCCTTGCTGAAAATTCCATCCGGTGATCTGCTACCTGTTTCGCTTTTGGGGGCCCGCCTAAAAGGTGATCCCCGATACCGTGCCAGCCTTACTTGGTTTGATTATCAAAAAACCTTCCGCTAACTGCATTGATAAATGTAGCGGACCAAAGGCGCTGCGCTCCTACTGTCGCAGGCCTTCAGCAAGTGCTCCCTAGGGCCAACGAATTTCATCAGCCGCGCCCCCAAAGCCACCAGCTAAAATTCGGATAGATGTTCCCCCGCCATCGCCACATGGATCCTGTCCCGCGTGCTGATCGCCGAGCCGACGCCGATTCATATTCCTGGTGGCTGGTTCTTCAGCGGGCCGAGTCGGGCAGAATGGGCTGCAACGCGAAGCGATATTCTTGACCTCAGAGCCAGAAATCAAGAGGTCACAGACTCCCTCAATTATCGGTTGCGGTTGAAATGAACTCTCGGCTTTGTGCCGCTCGCTTGGGCCTGGAAGAATGGGGCGGCAGCGATCCCCACTCCTCGCCCGCTCACCTTGCCGGCTCCATTCCTTTAAGTGGCTGGATGAGCAATTTTGAACAGCTTTGGCAACCTGATCTTTGGATACCAATGGAGAGGAGACTCTACTTTCGGCAAGGAAACCCCAAAACCGGACCTTAACGGTTCGCAGACGCTCAAGGCGCAGGGAGCTCTCGATGAATCTCAATCTGATGGATCCAAGACTGATTGCTCTCGCAGTTGCAGTGGTTCTGGTAATCGTCGTTGCCGTTGTGCTGTACGTGAGGAAACGCAGGAACACCACGGCAGAACTACGCAACCGTTTCGGGCCGGAATACGACCGCGCTGTTCGACAGCATGAGTCCGAACGTAAAGCCGAAGCGAAGCCGACAGACCGTGAAACGCGGGTTGAAGGGCTTAGGATCCCCGTAGACCCATGGCAGTCGGTGCAGTCTCGTGTTGTCGATTATCCGAAGGGAGCCGTCACAGAAGCTGACGAATCGGTGGTGTCTCTAATGCAGTCTCGGGGTCGAGGCGGCCATCTGCGGTATTACGCCAGAGCAACCCGATGGACTCAAGCAGGTGGAGGGACAACAGCCGGACTGACAATCGAGGACAAGCTGACAGCGTCGGTTATGACGCGGCATCGCGGAAGGGTCTGCTAACAAGTCGATTCGTGGTGGAGGCGGTTGGTACTGGCAGCGCGGGCGCGGTTAACGCGACCTGTTCTGGAAGGAAGATAGCGGCTAAGTAGCCGAAGCCGGATTCTCGCTTATGGAGACAGGCGAAAGTCTCGGCTGGCGGCAATGGATCGCAGCTTCAATCGAGGAGGGCTTATGAGTCTGTTCGATCTGGTCTTCGGTTGTTGGCACAAACGGTGCAGCTTCCCCATCACCGTGCGTGGCAAGCTGCGCCGCAGCATTGCAGCAGCCTCCGTAACCGGGACTTACGTTGTTTGCCTCGATTGCGGTCGCGAGTTCCCGTACGACTGGACGCAGATGCAGATGCTCGCGTCCAAACCTCGCACTGCGTGGGCGGCAGAGCCCGTCACCATCGTTCCCGGGCTCAAGGCAGCTTGATTTCGGGTTGGCCTGCGGTAGGCATTCGCGAAGACCCAACGACCTTCGCATCCGGTCCGGCGAAGAATCTGCTGTTTCCGGAAACCGATCTCATTCCGCTCAATTCGCGCTCTCGTGCAGGAGGAATTCAAAGTGGTCATTCTTCCCCGACGTCTTCTGCTTGGGGCGGTGGCGCTCGTCTTCTCGATTCCCCCTCCGGCCTTGGCTGCGCAAGGGCATGGACCCACGGTCTCAGCGGCCCCGGGAACACTGGTCCGCTGGGAGGCGCCGGGCGCGAAGCGCTGCAGCATGAAGGGGCGCTCTTGGGCCGCGTTGGAGGGAACCTGCTACTATCCGGTCGACCTGCTGCAGAAGCCCGGTCTCATCACGATCGCACTCTGGGGCTCCGGGCACAGAGAGTTCGCCGGCATTTCCGTGGAGCCCTACGAGTACGGGACCGAGGAGATCGACCTTCCCGACATTCCGCAAGCCAACCCCTCGCTGGAGGACCTCAAGCGCGACTCGCGCGACCGGGCGCTGCTAAGTAAGGTCTGGAAGCGCAAAGAGGGACCGGCGGAGTTCACGCTGCCCCTTGGGGCGCCGGCCAGACCGCTGCCCGCGGGCAAGTCCTTCGGCGTGAAGCGGGTCTTCAACGGCAAGCCAGCCTCGCAACCCCATACCGGGTCCGACTACGCCACGCCGGTGGGCACGCCGGTCTTGGCCGTCGCCGATGGGACGGTGGTAGTCGCCGAGGATTTGTTTTTCGAGGGCAACGCCGTGTTCATCGATCACGGCGACGGCCTCGTCAGCATGAGCTTCCATCTCTCCGAGATCAAAGTCGAGGCCGGGCAAAAGTCAAGAAGGGCCAGACGCTCGGCCGGGTCGGATCGACAGGGCGAGCTACGGGACCGCACTTATTCTTCGGCGTCCGTTGGCACGACGCCCGCATCAACCCCCAGTTCCTGCTTGAGGACCCGCGTAAGATCCCGGCCGTAAAACCGAGTGTCACCATAAACTAACAAATTATTTTTCTTTCCCTGAAATCACGCCGCTCTTTCCGACCTCTACTCGTATGCTTCCCACAGGGCCAAAAGCAGCCGAGAGAATGACGCAACAAAACCTGCTTGATCAATTTTGACCAGTATCCAGAATCGTCAACTGTGAGCATATCAATGTAGAGGAGTCCCTCAAATAGCAAAGCGGAAGGCTGTCAGCAGAATCAAGGCGTCGAGTTGATAGTGTCAGGCGAGGTGATCGGAACCAAGAGCGGATCCATCCCACCGCTCCAGGTTTCGGTGACGGAAGCGCGACCGCGCCTAGGTGAATCCGCAAACGGAGAGCCGGCTTCCTGGCACAAGAAACGGCAATTGTTGATCACCAGGCTCGGAATCCAGGAGGCAATGATCATCACGCAGATTAACAATAAACTGCCCCGGTTCCGGGATGCGCTGACTTTTTCGGCGCTCCTCTTGGTATTGCCCGCGGTATATCCAGCCCAAGAGGCAGATCGCTTCCAGCTTTCTCCCCCTGCGCTGCAGGCGGGGCGGCTCAGTGATGTTGAACCTCAGTTAGGACCGCAGCCGCCATGCGGGAAGGAACCCATTCCGCCCTATCCGGATCTGGATGATTTGGCCATCGTGAAATTATGGAGCAAGTCTGCTTTGGGCCGCGACTGGAAACCGCCCGCGTGCACCGGTTGGGCTGAAGTGGGCTTTACGACGTTGGTGACCATAGCCGCGCGATTTCCCCATACCTCGGCAGCCGGGGGCTTGCTTCGCCACATCGGGGCAATTTCAGAACTCGCGGGCATCGACTACTCACAAGCAGTGGCAAACATTAATTGTGGATGCCTACGCTCTGACCGACTCGCAACGTCAACGCCGCCAACTCGTCGCCATGGAGACGCCAGTAGTCATTGAGGTTTGAAAGGGATGACATGGGAACTCCGTCTCGGGAAAGTGGAATGTGCTTTGGGCTTGGGATCTATAACGGCTGCGTGAGAACTAAAGGCGTACGGAAAGGCCCGGTTCCAAATGTTCCGGCTGGGTAAGTAGCTGAAGCCACACTCGTGAGGATGAAATCGGTATCGAAAGAAGGTCGAATTGCTTACAGGGAAACGATCTTCAGGTTGGGGATCATCTGAAAATGGCGGAGGTTCGCAGTAGCGACACTGTAGCCGAGTTCCAAGGCGGTCACCCCGATCAATAGATCGGAGAGCGGAAGGCGGACTCCCTTGGCTTGGTTCTCGCCGTCGATTTGCCCGGCCCGAAGCGCGACTGGCACAGTGATGGGATGGATGGGCAACGCTGAGAGCAGTTCCTGGATGAACTGCTGCCGCTTAGCTCTTCGCGCTGGCGTGTCAGCGCGGGCGGCACCGTGGGCCAGTTCGATCAAAGTGACAACTGAGATCGCGATCTCGGTATTGCCCGCCGGGCCGGAGATGGCCGCGAGCATCTGTCGTGCATTCTGCCCCTGGCGCTCGGCTGTAATCAGGACGCTTGAGTCGAGTATCAGTCCCATGCGGGTGGTTCTAGCGGTTCGCGGTGGCTCTCGATTGCTGCTTCGACATCCTTGGCGAAGTCTGCGTCCATGACTGCTGTCGAGTCCTCGGGTAACAGCGCGATGCACTCGGAGATCGAACGGCGGGGCGGGACCGGCAGATGGACCACTGCCACGGGCAGCTTGCCGCTCTCACTCTCGATTACCACTTCCGCGCCCGCGCGGACGCTAGCCAGCACCGACGCGAAGTCGCTGGCGGCTTCCTTTTCCGAGATGTGGATCACATCGTGAGCCATAGTGTGATTATACCGTTATCCTTTCTCTTGATTTTCGTCTTCCACCTCGACTGGCGTGACCGCGAACCGATTACGATGATCTGCGCCCTCACGGAACATAGACCTACTCTTTTTCCTCTGCAAGCAGGCGCGCTTGCGGCACAGACAAATCAGTAATGCACCGCGGTTTCAGTGACCCTGACGCGCTGATGCCCCGACCGATTACGCGGTTCGCGCAAGAAGATCGGTCGCGGGCCAATGAACAGGACCGTTCGTCGTCGGGAAGGGTAACTTCTTCTGCCGCAGTCCCTGCTCGATCAGCTTGAGCAGTTCCTGCCGGCGGGTCTTCACGGCCACAGCTCGATATCCGAAGCCACTGAGAGCTTGGATTCGCTTGCGCCGCTTCAATTCGGACAGGAACTCCGCCCATTCCGGCAGTGCCGGAAGCCCGAAGTGCAGAACAAGAGACGACCAGACGAACATCGGTTCCTCACTGATAAGCAATAGCCGGTCCTGCTTGGCATTGCCGATCATCTCCTGCGACAGTCCGATCAGGTGCCGCAGAGGACGCCTGCGATTGGCTACAACGATGGGACCGCGAAAGCAGGTGGGCGTCGCCCCGAGCGAGACGATTCTCTCGACGCCATCGGGATCAACAGCGGTAAAGGGATCGTTGTTGGCAAAGGCGGCAGCAAGCGCGCCGATTTCCGTGTCATCGCCTACGACGGAGACCAGATGTGCCTTGCTGTCTTCGCCAATCCAGGCGCCCAGATGGACCCGGATGTGCGTCCGCGTCTTCTCCGTGCGCCGCAGGTAAACCAGTTCTCCAAATCGTTCATGCGCAATTTTCATCGCTGGTCGTTTTTTCCTCCGTTTCCTTGAGCACGAGAACACGGCCGCTTTTGTAGGAGAGTGTCAGCTCGTGGCTGAAGCGTTCTCGCCGGCGCACGATCTGGTAGCCGTCTTCCTCTTCGTGATAGACGTCAACGTGCTTTACGGAACGCCAGTGCGCGATATGCCGGCCGTCGGCTTGACCGAACACTCCGTTCAGCATCCCTGCCGTGCACAGCAGGCCCTTTCCGTACCTTCGCCGAAAATGGGTCTAAACATTGCGTCGTCTGATGGAAACTATATGGCGTTGCCGTATAGTCAGCATCGTCTCGTCAGTTGGGTAGGGTGTGCAGAAGTTGCACAACCAGGATGGAGCATGACGGCCATCGCGGTGAGTAGGATCGATCAGGAGAGATTCAACGTAGAATGGCGGTCTTCCCGGAGGCGTACAGCAGAGTGAGTTGGTTGGTAAATCTCTCCCGCTCGCGTCGAATGATGGTGCCGTCTTCTTCAACTTCTTCAGAGCAGTCTGTGACCTTGACGGATCGCCAGGTAGCGATGTGCCGATCTTCGCCGGAACCAAAGACGCCGTCCAGAAGTCCCGCTATCGCGCACAGTGCGACGTGGCCCCCATGCAACGGGGTCACAGGACGCCCTTTGATCTCCGCCCGGCACACGGTAAGGATTCTGGCCGCCTGACGATATGCTGCTGACTTCAGCAACAGGTCTTCGATCTCATCCAGAGGCAGGCCGCGATGAGTCAACTCGACAGGTCCGCCCTCTGGAACCGAGTAGACTGCATCGGCAGAGTCAAGGAGGACGGGAAGTTGCTCCCACTTCCGACTCATCTCAGCGATTAAGTTTTGCGCCTTGATGAGATCGGCATCAGACAGCTGATTGCATTCACGGCGGGTACGCCTGGTACCGAGCAGCACGACCTGCTTGTACTTCGCAGCCTCCGGCGTGCCCAGCCGGTAAGCTTCCTGGTCCTTGAAGTGGAAGGCGAGAAGGCGCCCGCAAACGGCGAGACGATCTCCGGGAACGACCAGAACCAGCACGCCTGCAGGCTTGAGCCAGCGATAGCAGTGCTCGAAAAATATCTGTTCCAACCTGCGGTTTTGGGACTGGCCGCATTCGAAGTCGTAGGGTGGATTCAGATAGAGCAGCGACAGGGACTCCACTGGGCAGTGCACATCCAGGGCATCGCCATGAATGACGTGGGGGCGACCTCGCGGGCCTGTTCGACGCGGCCAGCGTCCAGTTCGATACCGTATCGGATCGCTAGCGGATTTCCGGCGATCACCTTAAAAGCGCCGCCGTCGCCGATGCAGGGGTCCAGTGCTGCATATCCAGAAAGCGGAAACTGCAGGAAACGTCGAATCCGTTCGGCCTCCGCTAATGGAAGAGGAAAATAGCCGAGTTTTTGCTTGCCCGCCAAGCGCATGGTGCCTCCCTATCGAACCAGCATGATCTGTGCTTGCATTCACAGAGCCATGGGCAGTAATGTCGCAACTGTTATGGCTCTTCATGCGTCTGCGAAGATCGGAAGAAACGAACCCTGCCCCTGCGGCAGCGGCAAGAAGTACAAGCATTGCTGTTTGCCTGGCTATGCTCCATCTATCGACCACGTGTGGGCGCGGCAGCACGAAGAGTCGGACCGCTTGACGCGGGAGATCACCAGGTTTGCCTTGCGTAAGTTCGGGGATCGGATCGATGAGGCATGGCAGGACTTCAACCTGCGTGACGTTCCGAAGCCGCTGGAAGAGGCCGCAGACGAACGTCAGATATTCATGCCCTATTTCTTGTTCCAGTGGAATCCGGGCGCGCGGCGTACTGCCGCGCGCGGGCAGGGCGGCGTTGTGGCTCGCTGGTACATGCTGGAGAAGTCGAAGCAGCTAACCGCGATGGAACGGATGTTTTTGGAGCAGGCTACAACACAGCCGCTGAGCTTCTACGAGGTGGTTTGGAACGAACCCGGTGAGCATTTGGCAGTGTGGGACGTTCTGATTGGCGGAGAAACCGAAGTCATCGAGCGGTCGGGGGCGCGAAACTTGCGGCCGGGAGACCTGCTTTTTGCGCAGATCTGGCACCAGCCGGAACTTGCCGTGTTCGGCAGTTCGGCGCCCCTCTGCATTCCGCCGGACAAGAAGATCGAGGTCATCGAACTACGAACAAAACTGAAGAAGAAAATCGCGAAACAGAATCGCAATCTGGCGCCGCACGATCTGTTGCGATATGCAGGCCTGATTCGCGCCACCTACCTGGACATTCGCGACCGGCTCTTGGCTCCGCCGGTGCTGTGCAACACGGACGGCGACCCGCTGCTGTTTCACACACTGACGTTTCGGGTCGAGTCGGCGGAAGCGGCGTTCGACGCGTTGGCCCCGCTCGCAGTGGGACGTTCCCGTGAGGAGTTGCTCGACGATGCGGAACTGGGCGACGACGGGAAGCTGCGCAAGGTGGACATCGATTGGATCAAGGAAGGCAACCGTAAGTTTAAGACTTGGGACAACACCATCCTGGGCCACATCAGGATTTCCGAGGGACGTGTGATCGCGGAGGTGAACTCGGAGAACCGCGCCAAACGGCTGCGCAAAGAGATTGAGAAGCGACTCGGTGTGCTGGCGGTCCACGAAAGCACCCGCGCCCAGACGCTCGAAGAGATGC
This sequence comes from uncultured Acidobacteriaceae bacterium, assembly GCA_963794545.1. Taxonomy (GTDB): domain Bacteria; phylum Acidobacteriota; class Terriglobia; order Terriglobales; family Acidobacteriaceae; genus Bog-257. The sequence goes on along the minus strand of CAWCEH010000001.1, from coordinate 837,127 downwards.
GGAAAAATGCGCCACAAGAGGCCGCGGATGCGGAACTGCACGAGCCCGAGATGGGAGCGATGTTGCGCGACCCGGAAGTGAGAAAGCAGCTGCAAGCCGTGATGCAGAAGCAAGTCGAAAGTTGGATTCATCAAAAGATTCCGGCATTAGGCGGGCGCACACCCATGCAGGCCGTTCGCGATCCCGACGGCAAAGAGATGGTCGAGGCGTTGCTCTTGCAGTGGGAGCGGCACGATGAAAGTGATATATCTCCGAATCAGATCCGTCCCGATATTGGCGCCGTCAGGCGCTTGTTGAACTTGCCTTCTCCTGAGGCCTGAGTTTGCTCGAGCCACTGCCGTTCCATTTGATGGATCCGCAGTTGCAGGTAGCGCCAGTAATCCTCCGACATCTGCAACTCGCCAGCTTCCTCGATCACATTTTGGAAGTAGCTGAAACTCACGATCAGTTCTCTACTATTGCCGTTCAGCAGGGTCACGTATTTGCGTGTGCACCCTAGCAGGAACCCGCGCTCGACCTGCTGAATCGGGACTCCGCGTTGGAACAAGGCATTGGCAAGTTTCTCGTCCGCAGGAGCAAACGAGCTCGCGACACACCGCCGACTTCCCATCAGGCGCTGGATCTGTGCGACGTAGCTCGCCCGGTCTTGTGTTGCTGTTTCTTTTCGAGTTTTCTCGTATGGCCAGAACGCATCGCAGATTTCGATGTGACCAGAGTCGTGCTGATTGGTGGCGCTCTGAACGCGACACACCTGCTGCCGCTGCAGCTCCTCCAGATAGATAATGATGGAGCGGCGGCTGCGGCCCACTGCCTTTGCCAGGTCTCCGTGGGTAATCCTCATCTGCCCAGTTCTGCGGTCCGCGTTCAGGCAAAGATAGATGTAGAGCCGGAAAGCTCCATCGGAAAGCAAACCGAGAGCGCGGGAAACTTCCCGTCCGGCGGCAAACCATCCGCTGGGGTGCTTCAGCTTTCCGGCTGGTGCGGTCACCGCGAACCAGCCTGCGCCAGACGCAGAATCTCTTCGCGCAGCAGATTCTCCGCGCTCTGTTGCTGCCTCACCGCACGTTCCAGGGAGATGAGTCTGGCGATGAGCGAGTCTTTGGATTCCCGCCGTAATCGGCCGGTCTTCGACCACAGCGACCTCTTCTCCCGATCGGACGCGCCATGGATTAACCGCATAAGTAATGATTCCCGGAGTTGCTTCCGCCTGGGCGGCCGCCGGTTCGCGAGATACATCCGGTAGGCGAGTTCATTTCTCTTGATCGTGTTCGGGGAGATCGAAAGACCAAACAGGATGCTGACCCGTTTGCAGATACTCGCGTACGTAATCTCGGCACGGTCCTTCTGCAATGCGGTAATGGCTGCTTCAACGCGTGTGGCGGTATCGCGTTTCTGGCGTTCCCATCGCGGCTGCAGCCAGCCAGGATGCGTTTTCTTATCTCGGAGACCCATGCTCGATGCTCACAATCTGCGCTGCGTCTTTCCGCATCGCTTCGATCAGATCCATCTCCTCCTTGATCAGTCTGCAGTCGGCGATCAACTGCTTCATCTGCCTTTCTTCCGCAACGAGCTTTTCCCGCCGTGCGTACTGTAGCTGTTGTTCGGCCCAGGCCTGCTTCTGGTCGATCTGATAGCGCTTCGCTGGATCCGGCGCGTTGCCAGCACAACCTACACAGACGAACTTGGCCGGGCACATGTTGGCAACTACGCATGTTCCGCCAAACACTTCCGTCAGAGCTCCGACCTTACCTTCAGCCTCTCTCAACATTCTTCCGATCTCGTCGGGGCTGCGCCGCCCCTCGGCGCCCAGATCGATGCGATCCACAAAGATCATTTCTGCTGCGCTCATCACCTTCGTCGGGGTCGGTCGCGCATAGTACTTCGTGACCGTTAGGTCGCGCTGGTGAAGCAGTTTGGCAATGACCTCAACCGGCGTATTCAAGTCAGCCATTTCGGTGGCAAACGAATGCCGCAGCAGGTGCGAACTAAGCTGAACCACATTGCCGTCGAGTGAGCGAAGGATAAGGCCATGGAGAAGGAACCGCATGAACGCATTCAGAACGTGCAAGCGAAGGCCACGGCCATTCCACTGCAGCACGTACCGATCGGGCGCTCGCTTGTCGTCTTCTATTTTCACGATGGGAATCAGGGGACCACCCCACTTCTCACATTGAAAACGAATCAGCTCGACCAGGTGGCGTTTGGTATCCTCGTCGATGAAATAGTCCTCCCGCTTCTGCCTTCCTTTCGGCACCGGCCGGAGCATCCACCGCGTCGCCGCTTTGGGGCCCACGTTCTCAAGCTGCTTGAAGCAATCCGGGCTTTGCGCAATCTGCATGATCTCGCCGATGCGCGCGCCGGTAATCGTTCCCATGCGAATCACCAGCCCGCCAAACATGCAGGCTGCGTAGATACCCTCATAAGAAAGGAACTCGTGTCCTTCACGGCGTTGCAGGAAGTCGATCGGCCGGAAGTCGGTCGGGCCGAACGCCAGCAGGCCGCCGTCCGCCCAGGCGCTCTTGCTTTCGTATCCCCACTCAGCATGGAAGGCTTCGCGTCTTTCGGCCAGATCGCTGTCGCTGCGCACATCCAGGTGGCGAAACACCCGATGCCGGAAAAGATCAAGGAACCAGAAAGGCTCGGCTGGACAGCCTTGCGTAAGACTTGTGGTGGCGTTGTACTCGACGAAATAGGCGCGATTCTTCGGCGAGAAACTGGCTTCCTGCCAGCACCTTTGAAGCGTGGTGGCGGGCGCCTCGTGATAACCAAGCGCCACCGCGTGCTCCCGCAACGAGTTGGAGTCCCACAGCGTCAACTCAACGCGCTGTCGCACTGCCCGCCGGCCCATCGTTTGCGCCGTTTCTTCATAGCTGAACTCATGCGGGCAGCGAAGATCGTTGGCTTCAACGGCCGCAATGGTGTGCCCTGCTGCCTCATGCAGGCGACGCACCTGATTGCAGCAGATCCCGGCTACATGTCTTAGCTGGTAAAACTTCGACTGCACTGCGTCGGTCTTGATCTTGACCCGCTCTTGCTGTTCGCGAAGATACGCGCCGTAGGTCTTGTGGCGCATGAACCTTCGCCGATCGGTCACTGGCCCGATGAAGAAGTTCTTCATCACTTCCAGTTGCCCCGGCGTTAGTCGCTCCGCATATTCATCGAACGCGTTGCGCACCGCACTCCATTGACCCAGAAACGTACGCCGCTGGTGCTCCGACAAGCCCTTCCCGATCTCACCTACATGAATACGAAACAACAGATCATTCGCGTCGACGCTGGTAATGTCCTCGATGGACTGTTCGATCATCACACGACGCAGCACCCGGACGAAGTTCGCAATCTGGTTGTAGATGGACTTCTGCTGCCGGTCAGATCGCAAGAGCGCAAACAGCGCCATTGCATCCCGCACGGACGGATTTTCAATCCGGCCCAGGTAGGACAGGACTTTTACCGAAGGGACTTGCCAGCGCCCATCGCCTGCCGGATCGTAGGAGGTCAACGGCGCGCTCGCCATTGCGGGACTGATGATCTTTGCCAGTTCGCGAAGATTGGTAGGCAAAGCGCAGCGGACATGAGTTCCTTGCTCGGGAAGTCCTTTTTTCCTCCTCCACGCCACGATGCCGGGGCCGAATGCGTGGTCGTTCCACACCGGCATTCGCTGTTGCACAATGCGACGGTTCGGACTGATCCCCTCCTGCCACAGCGCCTCGCAGATCTCCGCTACAACTTCGTTCGGAAGGGACCTGTTCCTGGGCCACGTTAGTCCCAAGTCGGCCTGAATGCGGAGCGCGATGTCGTTGGAGGTCACGCAAGTGCTCCCGTCAGAATCGCGATGTCCTCATCCAACGCTTTGCTCACGTCATGGGACTGGACAGTCGCAAACTGCGCCAACAGGCCTGGGTCTTTTTTGACCTGTTGCTCACGCTGTTTCATCGCCTTGTGGATGGAGCTGAGAGTGGTATCAATGAAGTCGCTATCCCGCACGACGTGTTCGTAGGCCCTGAGAGTCCGCTCGGCCGTCTTCCATGCCATGTACTGAACCAACTCCGCCTTGCGGCGGACCATTTCATTCTGATCCGTCGCCGTTCGCTCGATGGTCCGAAGCGCATTGGTGACGAACCAGTGCCGCGCGATATGGGGCGGAGCAGCGATCCCGGCCGCCCGCAACGCAGGATTCCAGTAATCGCTTCGAAACATCCGCGGACTCACGGGACCTCCGCGCGTGGTTAGAAACAATCGGACCTTCGCCAGATCGGCAGCGTCCATCTTCCCCAGATCCGCAAGGCAAAGCCGTTGCCGGTCGTGCGCACGCCGCCCGTTCGCATCGTCATCGAAGTATCTACGCACCAGCTTCGCCGTAGCCGACGAAACCACGAAACGTTTCGTCCTGACTCCAAAGCTCCCTTTGTTCCGCGCTTGAAACTGATTCAAGAACTGGCTCGTAAACCAGTCCAGGGCGCTCAGATCGAGCACTTCGCTGATTCTTCCACCGCCTTCAAAGAGAATCCGCACTACGCAGAGTTCTCTTAGGCCCCACCCGTATTCCTTGCCCGCCTTGTAGACCAAATGAGGAAAATCCGGATCGTCGATGGTCTTGGGCAACCATTCCCGATCCACGCAGCGGAAGAAGTTTGCGGAAAGCCGGATTCCCGAGGGCGGATCCACACCGCTCACTGCCGGCATCGGATCGCGTCCCTCGATTTCACGTACCGCTCGGCGGTACTGGGCTCGCAGTTCCTGAGTGACCCGCCCCATTTCAGCATGGAGCAGTGGGTTAGGCGGCTCGTAAATCTTCGACGAGATCAGATGATCGTAGAAGCGCCGCAGGGCGGCGAGCAGGATACGAACGTTAATTCGCGTTTCCTGCGTTTCGCTCACGTGGGTCGCCTTTACGCCCGTTCGGTCGGCGCGATACGTCAGCTTGCACTTAGCGGCAACCGTCAAGTATTCATGAATGATGTTCCGGACCTCGACAACGGAACCCAGCATTTTCCACTGATGTCGCTGTACCGTCGAATCGCTGAGTGCCCAGTTGAAAAGCGCCAGTACTTCGCGCATGTAGACCGGCACCGAGCCAGGCGACAGCGATTTCATCAACTCGCTTGCAAACAGCGACAGCGTAATATCCGGGAGGCCGCCATCGCGGACCACCTGGTACTGATGAATGAAATCCGGCGTGGATACGAGTTTGAGCATGCGCTCGCCCTTTACAGCTTTGGTCGGCCTCACGAATTCAGCGCCGCGCCTTCGTCACCGCCAGAAACGAAATGATGATGACGAGTCGCTTGGAATTCGATCCGCCGGTGCTACGCTCCCGGATATTAAGCGGCGCCGCATAGGAAAAGTCGGCCTTTACTTCACCTTTCACCAACAATTAACAAGGTCCCCTTATCGTACCAACGTGGCCGCCGTGCAGCGGCGTCACAGGCCGACCACTCATTTTCTGCTGCTTGCGAACGAGAATGCCCCGGGCGTTCTGCATCGCAACCGAGCGCTCCAGAGCATCCTCAATCTCATCCAGCGGTAAGCCGGTGAACGTGATGGTCGCTGGCGATGATGGTGGAATCGCGTAACGCTCACTCACTTCTTGGTTAAGTACCGGCAGCAATTGCGGCTTATACGCAACTCGCAGCAAATCGTCCGCTCCCTTGAGTTCGCCGCGCAGATGAGATTTCTTTCGTCTGCCAAACAGCACGACCTGATTGAAGCGCACGGATTCTGGATGTTCCATTCGAAACACGCTGACACGATCAAACTGGCTTGCCAGCAGACGTGCGCACGTGCCCACAGCGGGAGCCGGAACTACGAACACCAGCACGCCCTCGCTGGTCACCCAGCGATAACACTGCTCCAGGAACACCAACTCCATCCTCTTGTTACTGTGTGGACCAAACTCATTGTCATAGGGCGGATTCAGATACAGGAGCGAACAGGTTTCGGCCAACACCCGGCACTCAAAAGCGCTGCCGTGGACGGTGGCGATTCCTTTCCCGGCGGCTGCCGCGGCCCTGTCTGCATCGAGTTCGATGCCGGTCAGGTGCCCGCCGGTGTCTTTGGTGATTTCGATCAACGCGGTACCGTCACCGACACAGGGATCGATGGCCTCATATGGTGCCGCCGGCAACAACAGTGTGCGAATGTTCTGGGCTTCTTCGACAGGCAAAGGGTAATGACCGAGTTTGAGGCGGCCCGCGTTTCTCATTTTTCCTCCAGAACGGTGCCGTGTTTTTGGCGAGGAACGCATCGCAATGATGTGTACTAATACGTTGTCCACAACAGGCGACGGTTGTAGCACAATAGAACTTTCCAGTCGTTACGTAGCTAGGGGGAGCAATGTCAGTCGCGCACAATCGTGGCAATGATCAACCGTCTTTAGAGCTTCGACCGTTTGACCGCCTTACGCTCGGATTGATTGGGGTGGGAGTGATATTCGCTTCCCTTGGTCTTGGCGAAGCCGTCTATCGGCTCCCGTTCTTCGATTTCGATGGCGCAACCGACCGTCTTCCAATCGAAATGTTGTTCGGGCTGGCGTTCGCGTGGATGGTCACGAAGGTGGCTAAGAGAATCTACCGGCACCGAATGGAGTCCTCGGCCAGAATGAATTTGATCTGGGACCGGAACCACAAGATCCGTCACGCGGTGGAAGCCATTCCACCCGTTCCGTATCCCGCGCATCAGCAAGCGATCCGGGTAATTCGTGAGGAGGTGGACCGCATCGAATGGGCGCTGGCCGATATCCTGCCGCAATAATTGCACGATGGGGCTCATTACTATCTGACGCTTCCTCAGCCAGCCTTTCGACCTTGCATAGTTTCCGGGCAGCCAACGGATCCTCCCGGGTTCGGAAGCGACGATGGACGATATCTTCAGGGTTACCGCGTCGGGTGAGACGAACTGAGGCTTCGCTGAAGGGGGGCGGATCTCAAATAGCAAGCGGTTCCATGCTGACTTGCGTTGCGCAAGGCGCCGGCCGCCCCGCGCTCCAGTTCGGAAATGGGTTTCTGCTGGAATTCCTGAAATCTTCGATTAGCTTGCGGACCAGGCCGCGCCGCTCCAACAGGCAATCCTGCAAGGGTTGCAGATCGGAGCGTTCGCCATACCACTCACAAGGGACCTCGTCCGCAATGCTGTGCAGTTGGCGCTCGGAGAATCGCTCGATCCGCGACAACCACGGATCAAAGTCGTCCCACGATTTGATCCGCTCGTAGACATCATTGAGCCCATACACTCCCCGCAGCGGCGCGTCGGGAAAACTCCACTCGCCCGCATTGAAGCAGTATCCAAAATCAATGAACGAAGCGTTGTATTTCCGCTGATGTGCCTCCTTGTGGAATACGACTTGCCGCCCATCGGCGTTGCAGGTCCACTTATCAAATGCGAGCAGACCAGCAAACTCCCTTAAGTTCCTGACGCGCCCAAGCATTGTCCCTGGCAGCCAGTCCAAGGCATCACCGGTCACCAGGGCAGAACCAAATTGAAGCCCCGGACGCGCTGCAACCGCCCGGCCAGCCAGGGTGAAGGCAATTCCCTGCTCTCGGATCGTGTCTTCGCCCACGAGAATAAGGACCGGCTCCGGCACACTGAGCCCAATCATCCGCGCCAGTCTGCAGGCCAAGTAGTCATTGGCCAGCACTCTGTTGCACTGTGGGTTGCCCATCAGCTTCGTAACATATCTCTTGCCGTCCTCGGCCAGCATGATGCGCGCTTGCGAGCCGCCGCGAACCTGAGAGATGTGTGTGACTGCCTTCAGAGACACGTTTCCGCCTCCGCATGTTTGTGGTGGATTTTTTTGGTTTGGACGTCATTTCTGGCTGTGTTCAACGAGCGAAGGGCACACGTATCCCTGTGCCCTCGCATTCGTGGTGGCGGTGGTGGTGATTAAGCTGCGTGGTGTTGGTCGGAACCGGCGAGTTCTTCGAGGCCGAAGACAACGTTTTGCAGGGTTTTGATGTCCGCGATCTCGTTCAGCGGTGAGACTTGCAACTTATCGAGCAGCCCCTTCACCGTGTTCGGGTCGAGGCGTTGGGTAACAGCTTCCAATCGGTCCAGGCCACGCGTTGCGGACTCCAGCATCTGAAGGACCTGCCCTTTGATGGCTGCGTCGCGGATTAGCTTAGGCTGGTTGGCGCGCCCGTACTCCCGCAGAATGCCTCTGAATAGCGCCGTACCGACGGCCTTCTCCAATCCCAGAATGCGCGCGTCCAGATCCTCGCCGGAGCCAGCCGCCGCCGACCCGTTAGACTTTACGGTTTGCGCGTGACCGTTCCCGCCGCCATCGGTTGGCTGAGTTTGGCTTTTCGTAGCCTGGCTATGGTTGCCGTTGCCGCCCCCGTTCGAACCAATGCCATGATTCGGTGCGTTCGCATTTCCGTTCCGGTTCTTGCCCGGCGGCCGCATCCCCTTGCGCCAGTTATCCGGCAGCGCCCAAGCCGATAACACCGGTGTTCGCACCGGCTGGCGGTTCTGGTCCAGATCAACCCAAACGGCTTGGATATCGTAGAAGTAACGGCCAAGACCGAGGCAAGAGCACGCCCGCTTGAACGCCTGGGCGTCGGCCGAGGTCATCCCGTTATCGTCATCGGCCCATTCTTCCCCGGTGCCTGAATGCGACCCAATGCCAAGGATCGTGACCGTGCAGGTGACAAGCACCTTGCCCGAGAGGATGCTCTCGCCCTTCTTTATGCAGGTGATATTGGTCATCGTCTCGACCTTGTATTCGCGGGTCCAGCCCTGTGGCGTAAACAGCGCATTGAGCCGGTCGGTGTAGGCGCGGGAATCGGCGTACGGCACGACCTGACCGCGCTTCTTGTCGTTAGTTGTGTTGGTAACCCGCCACCGGACTTGGTCGGGTGAAAACGGGACTTCAAGCTCCCAAAGGAGCTTGGTCACATCCAGTCCCGAGGGAGATGTAGTTGTATCTTCAGTTGGCATGGCGAGGCACCCTCCTTCAGGTGCCTGAGGATTTGTTGAACTCGGTTGTGCTTTGTGGAGACGCGAGCTGGGCGGTGGCTGGGGTTGGGGGGATACAACGGGCAGCCACTGGCCGATCTAGAGCGGAGACGAATGGCATTTGCTGCGGATACTTATCCGACCGTGCCGGACTTCTCGCTGCTCAGAGCGCCAAGAAAAATGGGATGGACGGGCCAAACCATGGCTGAGGGACAATCCGGATTACGTACGTAAGGGCGGTGTTACAACCGCAGGGCATTGCGTTTGAAACAAAAATTGTCTACGAGCCGACGCGTACCGCAGGCGGGTGCCACCGCATCGTGGCTGCTCGAATAAAGCATCCACCGCAGGATTGCCGCCGATCGCCGGCACTTGAGTGAGACTAGTCCAGCGATTGCCGCAAGAGCCGCGATCGATCGCAAAGACCACAATGGCACTGACCTGATCTTCAGGGGGTCGGGCAACCCGATCACTTCAGCCGCGAGCAAACCGATCTCTCGAAATGTGAAGATATCGGGACCTCCAATCTCATGCTCGCGTCCCGCCTTCTCGGGATCGACAATACAATCAGCGAGGAACAAAGCGACGTCGTCTCCGTCCACAGGATTAATGCGATGGGATCCGTCGCCAACGACGGTGTAGCGACCCTGCTTGAGCACGGAGTCGAAAGCCCGGTTCGTCAGATCGCTGAAATAGGCGGTCGGGCGGATGACGGTAAACGCCACTTCCGCCTGGCCGCATGCGGCGGCAATGGCGTCCACGGCGGACTCTTTGGCTTCACTGAACTCGGTCAGTCCCCTGGAGTCACGCCCTTCGAACGTCGCGACCAGGATGACGTGCCTGGCGCCGGCGCTGACCGCCTCCAGTCCGAAGCGCATGTTTGCGTCACGATCGATTGCCCAAAAGTCGCTGGTCGAGTCAACGTGCGTGTTCGCCGACGCCATGCAAGAAATCGCTACGTCAGCGCCCGACAATGCTCCTGCATAGGACTCAAGTCTCGAAGCGTCAGCAAAGACTAGCGTTGCCCCCAGGCTGGTCAGCCTGTGCTGATCCGCATCGCACGACCGGTCCTTCAAGATGGCCGTAACCGGAATCGAGCGGGCACGCAGTTGCGCGACGACGCGGCTGCCAAGGTAGCCAGTTGCACCGGCGACGCAGACTTGGCGGTTTGTCATCCCAGAAATACTTTCAGGTTTTGCAGCGAGTAAATCGGCAGTATCGGAAAGAGGATTGGCACTTTCCGAGCGTAAGCTCGATAGGCCGCATCAGAGGCGTAGCGCTGGCTTTGCTTCAACTCTAAGCGGCGGCTGGATCCCAGCATCACCAGTTCTATGCCCAGAAGGCCCGCGCTACCGAGCACCCAATAGGACAAGCTCTGATAGGCCGAGATGGCCGAAATCCAGACACCGAGCCAAAACAGCATCTCGCCAAAGTAGTTGGGAAAGCGTACTACCTGGTAGAGACCGACATCGCAGAAACGCGATGGGTTTTGTTTCTTGAACCGGGATTTCTGCCAATCGGCGCTCGCCTCGAGGTCAAGCCCCACTATCATCAGCGCAACGCCCACGCGCACTGACGGCAGCGCCAAGCCGCGTGCTTGTTATGCGAGCCAAACATCCGCTGTCCGTAAGAGATATTCAGACCTATATTGTGAACACGGGTGAAACTAAAGATATCGTCGGTTGGGATGACTTACTTGATAAGGAGATTTATGAGCGCTTCGAACACTGGCGATTAGCCCGCGTGTGGGCCCCCATTTGGGGCCCTATTATAGCAGGTGAACAGCATGTGGTCGGTACGATCGAGGCGGGTTGCAATAAAGATCGCAAAGATGAAGTGCTTACCGAGTCCGCCATCGAGAGGGTCAAGCAACTGGGACGTGAAAAAGGAGACGAGATTGCGAGAAAGCGCCCCCATATATTGCTGCAGGGGATCGCCAAGGATGCGATACGACTGATTGGCGCGGATTCTGCCGCGCTGCATGTTTACCGGCGGAATATCCCCGCGTCATCGAAAGGGGGAGGGCACAAGTGGGTTGAGTTGATTCTGGCAGCAGGAGATGGCAAAGCAACACCTAAATTTGTGCAGTCGTATAAGCCTAGAAAAGGCGGGAGGGGGAGAAAAGCCATACGAACTGGCAAACCCGAAAAGGTTGACCCTCGCCAGTTCAAAGCCGCGTACCCAAAGCTCTATGAGATGGGCGTCAGGGCACTCGCCGTCGTCCCCCTCAAGCTGGGCCCGGATACCGCGGGAATTCTGGGTATCCATTTCTGGCGGAGTGGGAAGCGGTTCACTTCACGGGAGCTGAATTTGGCCGAGATGTTTGCCCGTGAAATGGAAGGAGTCATTCAGAACTACCTCCTGTTGAGACGCGCTACCGAAGCTGGGGGCAGGGCTTGGGCACTCTCCGGCCTTCTGAACCTTATGCAGTCGCTAACCTCTCCGTTCAGTCTTCCGGACGTGCTGCAGAAGGTAGCGAAAAACGCCTTGCTCACCCTTGATGCCGACAACGCGGCAGTTTATCAATATCACGCGGACAAGAACGATTTTTATGTACCGCCAGTAGTGGACGGCCAATTCATCCGTCCTACTTTGATGAAAATGAAGCTGAGGCCTGACGACATACTGTTTGAGTTTGTTAAGCATGGGGCGTCTCAGTTCATCATTGACACCCACAAGCACCCTGTCTTGGCGGCGCCGAGTGAGAGTGGAGAACCTCGCTTTATTGATCGTGAAAAAGTGAAGTCGTCTGCGGTGTTGGTCTTGAGATCCGGCGAAGTGGGGGAAATCGTCGGTCTGCTTTTCGTGAACTTCCGCCAAGGGCACAACTTCAACGGCGAAGAAAAGACGGCCATGGATGCCCTTGCGACATCGGCTGCACTGGCGATAAGGAACGCACGACTGCACAAGGGCGATCTCAACAGGCAACTTGAAGCTATGCATGAGGTGCACGCTGCTATCGCCGAGAAAAGGTCCCGATTTGAAGCAGGTGCTCGAGCGCCTGTTGCAACAGACTCTGGACATGACCGGCGCCAAGTATGGGGTGTGTATGCTGTGGGATGAACTTACTAAGGTTCTCCGGTCAATAGCGCGCTGGCCTGTTCGGGGGGATTATCCTATCGAGTCTCAAGTCCTTGGAGAAGGTATCATCGGCCTGGCGGCGAAAAGCAGGAAGTCCATCCTCGTCGAGGACGTTGAGGACCGGAATAAGTCTATGTTTGTCGAAACAGTTGGTGACTTCTTCCCGGCAAAGATCTACAAAAAAGTAAACACCGACACGCGCTGCGAGATTGCGGTACCTCTTCTGGACGAGGGCCGGTTATTAGGTGTGCTCAACATTGAGCATCCCAAGCCCGGGGCCTTCACTCAAGACGACCGAGTGTTGTTGCAAACACTCGCTGTTCCCGCCATCATCGCGTTCCACACCGTCGATCTGTACAAGAGACTCGAACGCCGCATCCGCCATCGAAAGGCGCTCAATTTGGTCGCGGCCCGCGTCCAAGAGAAACCGTACGAGCTGGACACTATCCTCCGCCTGTTCCTGACGGGAATAACGGCTGGGGACGGACTCGGGTTCAGCCGTGCAATGCTGTTTTTGGTAGACGAAGGGGGGCGCGCATTACGCGGTCAGTCAGCCCTGGGGGCGGTTACTCGCCCAGAGGCTGAAAAAGTGTGGCAGCAGTTGGAACAATCAGACCCCATCTTGACAGGTGATCTCAATTCTCTCCTGCGGCAAGCGGAACAATTCAGTGACGATGTTAGGGAGGGAAGAGTCGTTGATTACCCAGCCCTCAGCTCTTCCTGTCCTGCGGTCGCCACGTTGTCGGCCAGACGCTCGCGCATCAGCGTGTTGGGAGAAATCATGCCGTTGTAAGTCGAACCCTGTGGACCGACCAGATACGACGCGATCGTCCCCATCCCTGTAAGGGACCGTACAAGAAACTTCGTCCCTGTCTTCTTGCCTGAGACATCGCCCTTGAGCGGCCCGAAATTCAGGCTCATGGCAGAGGCATCGACCTTCTCGACAGCCCCATCGGGCATCTCCACCCGGCTGAATTGAATGCCCACATAGCCCGAAGGATTCACCTGCGTCAGCCGGCCAAAAAACCTTCGACCCTGCCGCCAGCACGATCTGCCCATTGCGTTCGTAGTTGTATTCAACGACAGCCACGACTGGAGCAGCGACTGCTGAACTCACTGGCGTTTGCAGTCGCGCCACCAGACGGGTGCCCGCCGCAAGCGCCAGGGTCTCCTCCGTGTCTTCGGGCAAGTTCGGTCTTAGCGTCGGTTTGATTTCCGTCGAACGCACGAACACCAGAGAGGGCTTTTTCAGATCGGAGAGTGAGTCCGATGGCGACTGCGAAGTGGACGCTGACGGCGGATTGGGGTTGGTTGTGCCCTGTCCCACGGAAGGGTCAGAGAAATCGACCTTGCTCAGCGCGTAATCCTGTGGCGGCTTGGTTGCGGTTACATTCGTTGCAGTTGTTCTGGGTGCCATGCCGGTTCGCGAGGTCCGGCCAATATCTTCCGCAGTTAACTGGCCTTCCATGGCGTTATCGGAGGTACGCACATCTGCACTCAGCCTCGGCGTCACCGAGGTGTTGGGATCGCTGTTCTCCTGTCCCGGTGTAACTTTACGGCCCAGACTGGCTTCGCCGCGCGGGTTTTCTCCGGGAAGTGAAATCTTTTGCTTCGGACGCGAGAAGATGCCTAAGAAAAGCAACAACAACGCCACGCCAACTCCCGCGAGCAGAAACAGCGATTTGCTCTTGTCACGCCCGAGTTCCTGCCGGCTCTCCCCTGGTTTCTGCTGCCGCCGCGCTGTCTGGAAAGCCGAAAGGAATGCCTCGCGCCAGTTTCCTTTGCCACGCTCCTCCGGTGCGGACTCCTCGTTGGCTATTTCCGCCTCCGGATTTGCTGACGATGTTTTCAGTTCCTTGTTCGTTTCTTCAGTGAGCATGGTTCGCTGCCTCCCGTAGTGTGCTGACTCCAAAACCGATGGGCGCCAAGGCCGGTTTGTCGACCGCGCCGGACTCTGCCATTTGCAAGAACAACGTTTCCATCGACCGCTTGTAGGGAGGACGCTCGAACAGCACCACGCCGTCGGCGCGTTCCCCGGGTCCGATCCGACGCCGGCTCAGGCGGAAATCAATCACCGCCAACTGCTCCGCCGTGGACCAGTGCTCGTGCTTGATCAGCTTTCCGGACTTGTCCTGGCCGCCCAGCTGGATCTGCGGGGGCATCAACAGGATGGCGTGCTTGCTGGTGTTCACGACCGAGAACAGAACGATCACTTGTTGGCCGCCATCGAGGACTTCGCTGATTCCCGTCCGCAGCCGGTCGCCCTTTATCTCGTCGCTTTCCGGGCGTTCACCATAAAGCACAGGCATGGGAGCCTGTTTCTGGCGTTCCAACAAGCTATCCAGAGAGTCCGGTTTGGGTTGGGTCGGCACTTTTTCCACCGGAGAATTGGCCGTGGTAAGTGAGGCAGGTAATAACGCGGCACCCGCTCCCGAGGGACTCGCAACTGACGAAACAATTGCAGCCTGCGCCTTCGATACGCTGGCGGTCTGTGCCACCAGGGCGAAAGGAACGGCGTCGGGCTCGACCAGAAAGCCGCCGGATGGCTGGTATCGGAGCAGGAAATCAACCTTCGCCGAGTTCGGGCCCTCGCCACGGCTAACCAGGAGAAAGCTGATCTGGCGTCCTCTCGCGGTGGAAATCAGCAAGTTACTTTCGGCATGTTCGTTGGTCAGGGCCTTGACGAACACCAGATCTGGCTCATGTTCGGAATGCTCAACCTGAAAAAGTGCCGGGTCTCCCACGACGACTGAGTTCGCTGGTGACGTTTTATGGCCCCACTGTCGTTCCCTTTGTTACGCGTTGGTTGTTTTTGTGTTTTTTCTTTGTGCTACGGAATATTCGACGACTGACCTCGCTTTTCATCCATCAGTTGGTACAGGTACCGCTGGCCTATCTCATTGGTTGGTCGAGGAATATCGAAATTGGTTCTCGGCCAGTCCTGAACTTGCAGCAGCCCGAGTCGGTATTTACGGGGTAGCAGCGGCCATCTGTATCTTGATCGCTGGTTTCGTTACTGGAGTTGTCTTCATTTGGGTGATCGACTTGGTGGCAGGCCGTACTTCTGCTCGCGCTGCGACCAGGCATGTCAAACTGGCGAGACATTCAAACGTCGGTACCGGAATCGCTATCTTTGCGGTAATCGCCACCCTGGCTCCATTCGCTGTTGGGTATGTGCTATTCCCACCCAGAATAGCTGACTTCGTTCCCCTCTGCACTGCGGCGCTGTTGTCTGTACCAGTGGCTTGTATAGCGTTTACTTCTTCGGCGGCTATCGCCTTTATGCTTCGCATCGCTTTACAACGGAATGGCCAACTGCCGTCACGACTACTCGCATGGCTGTTCATACTGATCCTGCACCCTTTGGCAATTCCAGCGATCGTTGTAAGCACTGCGATGTTTTACTGGTTTGGTTTGCTCGGGAACTCTGGCGTCGTTCTCACTTTGTTGAGTTGGCTGCTTGGACATGTCCTTCGCTCGATGCCTCTGCTCGTTTGTTTTCTGTTCTGGACTTATCTTCAGGTGAACGACGACGAATTGTCTTACCACCACGTTACTCGCTCGACAACGTGAGAGGTCCTACGAGTTTCGTTTGTGGAACGATTCCACCGTGACCATCTCCTTTTCCTTGTTTTCGCCTGGACACTAGTCTGGAACGACGCGATCCTCAACCGTGCGGCTGCTCCGACAATCGTTTCACTCTACTCACTCCTCGCACCGACTCTGAGTGTCCGGCCGGATTTCCGCGTTGCACAATTCTTGCTACAATTTTCCGTTTTTGCCGGCGTGATCATTCTCGTTCTGTGGCGGGGTGTGGCGCATCGAACCGAAAGAAGGTCGAGAACTTGAAGCCGTTCGTACAGATCCGGAGACTCACATTTTCGTACAGCAGTGGCAAGCCTGTGCTCAACGATCTCACTGTGGACTTCCTGAAGGGCGCTTTTGTTGGTTTGCTGGGACCTAGCGGCAGCGGGAAGACGACATTCCTAGATCTGCTCGCCGGAATCGCTAGTCCGCAGACGGGAACCATAACCTATGCTCAGCGGGATCCTGCCATCACGTTCGTTTTTCAACGGCCTGTTCTCTTTGAGCACTATTCACGCAAAGAAAATGCCATGTACAGAAGTCGTCGGGGAGCATTCCGGGAGCGCTTCACCCTTGATCGATTTGAACAACTAGCCAAGGTGCTTGGAATGGACGGTGACTTCCTGGACAGCACGCGCCCGCTTCGTTCGATGAGCGGTGGCGAACAACAGCGGCTGACGCTCTTACGGGAACTCAGCATCGCACCGGACCTTCTTCTTCTCCTTGATGAGCCGTGTAGCGGACTCGACCCAGGCGTGAAACGCCAGTTTTTGCTTCTCCTTTCTGAGACTGTGTCAGAACTCGGCGTTAAATGCATGAATTTGGGGATAGAGGAGTCCACGCCAACTGTATGGCTCTCGCGACATTGAAAACGCAAGATGACATTGCCATGAAACCTCATGGTGATCATGAGCACTGGATTGATCCGGGTGAAGTGGCTAAGATTGTTTCTCACCTTATTTTAGGACAACTCAGTCTGGTCAATGGAAATATCATTAATTGCTACCATCATAGTACAACATACTATAAGACATCGTTTTATGATCGAGTAACAAAATGACTTGGCCGGATTTCTTCCGTCGCAATTGGTTACAAGTTGGCCTGCTCATCATCGCGCCCTTTGTGTGTGGTGGCACCGCATTTGTGCTTTTGAGTAACTCCGATGCTGGGAGTGTATCAGTTCTCAACGTTCGGACATGGCACTCCTACGATAAAGACTTGCCAGGCGACGGCGTGGCCAAGTCCTTGCTGTTTGCGATCATTGTACTCGTGGTACTTAATACGCTTGCGTATTTGATTGATGCCTACAAGAGCCGGACTGGCTCTGTTGCCGCACTGGGCACCTTATCTTTGCTTCCCATTGTGATCTGGGCGGCAATTACCGTTGGTGTCAAGCACCTCCTACGCGATGATCCGGATAATCACGTTAATGAACTGATAATGATTGGTGTCTTTGCTCTCTTTACTTGTGTCGATAGTTGGCAACTAAAACGTGTATGCGGTAATCTGAAAAAGCAGATAAGCGCGATTAAAGGCGACCCGCTGAAAAGCGTTGGCCGAAAGAGTGCGAAATCGAGGCGACGGAAGCTTGAAATTGAGAAATTGCGCACGGAACGCCAAACATATCTATTGCAGCTGATATCAGTAGATGCGCCGGTAATCATAGGTTTGTTGTTTGTTTCCATAGTTTCTAGTTCTTATGTATACGGATCTAGTGGCTTAGTTGTGGATCTATACAAACTGCCTTTTGACGTGGGCTTCCGATCCGGAGCTGCTGTGATGCATGTGGCATTCTCTCAAGTGGTCTTTCTGTCCATTTATGCCTTCATTTCGATCCCGCAGTGTTATAAGATTGAAAGGGAGCTTGAAGAATTGGAGAAGAGTGTGGTCTCAAAACAGGATCGAGCGAGTCTCCGGAAACATTCCGAAGACGGAACGGGAGTAACCCGTAGAGGCGGTTGAATCTACTCGTCGCATCGCAAGTCGCACCGGCTGATATGGCAATTGCGGAGTTAGGGCCAAGCAATTGGAGCGAAGTTTGCCACATCCGCAAGAGCTCGATGTGCTTTCACTCGCGCCACCAGAAATGGCTCGTGGTCAATCACGATCAGGTCGAGGCCCGTTCCGCCGTCCGCGGCATTCGACAGCCTCTGCTGCTCGATGCCGAGCGTCACCGTTTGCGATGAGAGTTCGTAGCAAGTCTCCGCGACATCCAAGATGAAGTAAGCACCCGTTGCCGGGAAGTCGAGATTATTGAGGGCAATCTGAAGCGCTGGAGCCCTCCGTAACGAAAGGCTGTTCCCATCCCCCGACTCTCCGCGCGAATAGGGCTGGTTCAGCGGCGCATACTCGGTACCGGGAAGTTCGTCCTGCCGGCCGATGGCCAGCGAATGGACCGCCAGCGAGATCGAAAGAAAATCCAGGCGAACGTAGGGTCCCGGCAGATCGTCGTTCTGCGGTGGTAGCGCTCCTCGATCCGTACCCCGTTGCGTTCGAAAACTCGCGCGCAGAGATCCCGGCTCGAGGCCGAGATCTAAATTCTGCGAACCAACAGGGAAGCGGAGATCGAGCGCTCCCATGCGAATCACCGCACCTGTTCAACCCGTACGAACCGCTTGCCTCGGACCCCGCATCGTGCCAACCGGAGACCGCTTTCTTGCCCGCGGCAGCGGGTTTCGATAGGAGCGCCCAGTACGCACGCCGCCTCGAGGGGTTGTCCATCGGCCCGCAATAGGTTAAGAAAACTGGCCTTTCCGTACAACTTACCCGTCAGCTCAATCGTTCGATTGACGACGTTCAACATACCCGGCGTCAGTTTCGAGTCCGGGTCGCGCAGCACGCATTTGGCGAACGACGCCGAATCTCCAAAGCCCTTGTCGACCAGCGTAAAGCTCAGATCGCAGAGGACAACTTCTCCGTTGTTTGCATCCAGCCTCGGGATGAAAGAAGCCGGCAATCCGCTGCGCACCAGGTTCAGCGAATCCAAGAGCGGCAGAATTTCATTGTTCCAATGGCCAAGAATGAGGTCGGAGGGAAGCTGAAACTTCAAAATCCAAAAGTTCGGAATTCCCTTCGCCGGAACACCGTCGCATTGCGTAAAGGTGAGCGCGGGAGTCCATCCGCTCGCTGCGGAATCGTCTTGCCGTTGTAGTCGAACGACAGACCGTACGTTCTGACCTGCTGCTCTTTGGCCGCGAGTGGGAGCGAGAGCGAAAACTGGATTTTGTTCTGATGGGGAATGGCACTGCAAACCAACTGTGGATTGATTGCCCCGTTTCCGCGTTGGTAAAAACCCTCAATCCCAAGCCGGGAGGTCACGTCTGGGGGGACGAAGGCCATCACGCCCAGGCTCCCCATCGTAGGGGTGAATGTCTGGCCGAGAAAGGCCGTAATCGCAATCGGAAAAGTTGGATGCGAGTCCGGATATTGTCCGAAAACCTGGGCTTCCGACAGCACGACATCCGCGCCCGACACCTGGAGACTTAGGTGAATCGGTGCGGCACTTGTCGTCCCCTTCGGGGTCAGAAAACAGCGCGTATTGAAGTTGATCTGCCGGGGGAAATTGCCCGGCTGCAACGATCCAGAGTAGACGCTGAACTCCAGCCGCGGTGTCTGTAACTCAGGTTGGACAGCAGGATCGAAAAATTGAAGCCAGTCAACCGTCGCAATCAGCGCCGGACTGATAGCCGGCCCAGTGATCGTGCCGCCCGTGACCGACGCCTCATAAACCGTCGCTCCGCCCGCCAGGGCTCGCAAGAATACCGCTGCCATGGCACCTCCCGAAACTGAAGTCTCTCAATTCGCGTTCGGTTTTTTTGCTCGGCCCGGTGCGTCACCCATTAGATTACGTGAGACGATACGACCCAGATCTGAATGTTGAAGAAGTTGATGCTACCCGCAAATTCGCCATTTGACAAACCGCTGGTCGTCAAGTGTCAGCAGCAAATGAAATATCCGGTTGAGATAGTAAGTGATCTGTCCGCTTTGCTTGCGGCGAGGGTAGGCAAACATCGAAGACATGTTGGTTTACTCGTGGGCCGCGATGGAGCGGGCGACGAATGTGCAGGAAGTGACCTTACGAGCGATGGCGAAGAAGATTACCTGGTGGCAGGGAGCCGAGACAATCGGCATCCGTCAGCGGCAGATGCGGCGCTGGCACGAGCGCTACGAAGAGCTTGGCTACGAGGGGTTGTTCGACCGGCAGCGGGGCCAACCCTCGCCCAAGCGAGTTCCGCTGGCGACGGTGGAACAGACGCTTGGACTGGACCATGAGCGGTATTTCGATCTGAGTGTTCCTGTGCTTCGAAGAAACACTTGAATCAAAGCAGTCCGGACCATTCCATATCTCGCCCTGCGGTCAATCCAGTGTCATCATGAGGCGGCTATTGCAATCTCGTTTGCTCGAAGATAATCAAACACGAGCTACTAGCAGCCAAGCCGTCTTGTGCAAGAGGGACAGGACAGGCGGACGGAGTTCCTATAGTCGTCTGTGCCCCGCTCTTCCACATGGAGGTAGACGACGAGCGCGACGTGACGTAAACGTGACGCACAGACCGTCGAAAAGCCGCCTTTTGCACCGCAAGACCAAACCGTCACTTTTAGCTAAGCACCTGTAAATCATTCATTTAGAGTAACTTCTGACTTGCGTGGGTCGGTCCTAAAATCCGCAGACCCGAAAGGGTTGTGGGGGTTCAAGTCCCCCTCCCGGCACCAACCCAAGCCCGTGTAGCAACAGCTCCCTCGGCCGCGCGTTCACATTAGAAATCTGCCTTGAGACGGACGGCATAGCTGCGCGGCGGAGCGATAGCATTCCCCGAAAACAGACCTGCGAAGTTAATGAGATTCAGACCGTTGTTGAGGTTCTCGGTGTCAACTTGGAGCCGCATAATGAGGTTGTCTTTCTTCCAGATGTCCGCTCCCACGGAAGCATCCAGGGAGAAGCTGGGTTTCACGCGGTAACGTTCGAAGTTCACGCGATCGATCACTTGCTGGCCGTATTGCGCAAGCGCCTGCTCGTAGGTGCCATCGAAATCGACAGGCAGTCCGCTTCCATATTCCGCGCCAACAGCCGCCCAGACTCGGGGGACGATCTGGCAGCGCCAGCGTGTCCGCGCGGTATTTCTCTGGTCTTGGGAAACCCAGAAACGACCGGTTAGTTGGGTCAAGGCATTGGTTGCAGATTGCCCCAGGAAAAGTCCTCCGGTGACCGGAAAGTAAGCCGACCCCACCATGTACGAATAGCTGACGAAGCCTGAGAAACGTCCCCAATGTGCAATAGTCATCTTCCCTTCGGCTCCGTAGATGCTGGCTTTGCGAAAGGCAATGGGAAAGCTAACGGGAGTGTTGAGCAATAAGTCGTCGTCGGCGAAGTTGTTGACGTTCCTCAGATATACGTTGACATCCAGCCGGAGCTGTCCGAGGGCTTTGGCCATGCCGACTTCGTAGTAGTTGCCATGCGAAGGCGCCACCGGCACTCGCAGGACGTTGGGATTGAGGACAACCACCTGAGGGGAGCTGGCAAGCAGAATATTTTCGAACGAAGGCGTCTGAAAAGCCCGGTCGTAGGCAGCGTGGACCAGCAAATTGGCCTTGGGGAAGTAGCGGCCGACTCCCAGGCGGGGGCTAACCGCATTCTGGTTGACGACGAGCTGGTAATGGTCCCAACGAATTCCCGCACTCACGGTCCAATTACCCAGGCGAATCAGGTCCTGGACAAAAGCGGACTGCTCAAGGTCCGGCCGATTGCCAACAAAGCTGAATCTGCTGGGTGTGCCGGGATCGAATTGCGAGGGATCGGTGATTACATCCGCGAAGCGTTCATGGAGGAAAATTGCATCCGACTCGACACCCACCTTCCACTCCTGATTGCCATGATGGATGGAGGCCGATGCTTTGAAATACACCTCACTAAAATTGTTGTGCTGGAAGGCAATGATGGGCGTAGAGAAAGGGTTGGAGAACAGGTCGTTCGAGTCGGACCGCACCATACCGCGGACATCACCCACAACATTGGCAGAAAAAATGTGCTGATAGGAGACGATTCCCATGTCCTCCGAGATCTCTCCGCTCTGCCGTTGACCTGCCGCTTGTTGTACTTGCTCATTGGGTACGTAGTAGCGCGCCAATTCATGCCGGAACATCGCGTTCAAACGGTCACTCGGAGTAAAGTCCCGCCCGTAGTTGCCAGAGAAGTCGCCGGTGGTCCCTGTATTCGTGTAGTTCTGGAGAACGGGAGGACTCAGATAGCGGCTGGTCATTGCGCCGTCGGCGCTGATCCCGAACGCATTCTTACCCGAAAGATATTGGAGCAGTGCATAACCCCCGGCAGTGTCAAAACTTCCTCCCGATAGTACGACCTGCCCGTGGAATCCGTCGCGCGCGTCTCTGGCGGTATTGACTTCGACGACGCCGCCCATCTTTCTTCCGTATTCGGCTGGGATACCCGCGGTGTAGACGCTCATCGATTCGATATTGTCCGCTTCAATCTCAGGTCCATGACCTGGCGAACGCTTGTCGGTGAGGGGAATACCGTCCACAACGATTTGCGTCTGGTATTCCGAGCCACGCGGATGGAGGACCGCATTGCCCTCATAAAGCCACCCAGGCTGCGAGTTCACCAGGTCCTGCACGGAACGTCCCGGCAACGATGTAGGTCGGTCTTCAATCGTCTCGGCACCAATCTGGTTGACGGAGCCCGCACGATGAGGATCGATGAGCGTGCCGCTTCCCGTTACGTCAATGGTGGTGTTGAGGGGAACAAAGCTGAGCTTGACCTGGTCCTCTTTGGGGACCGCGGAACGGATTTCGATCGATTCCGACGATGGAGCAAAGCCTTCGTGCCGAACTTCCAGGCGATACACCCCAAACGGGAGCCGTTTGACCACGAGACTCCCCGCGTCGTCGGTCAGGAATGACTGCTCGTAGTGGTTGGCCTCGCTGACTAGTTCCACCGAACTTTTTACGCCCAGCCCCGCCGGGTCGATCACTTTCAGACGCAATTCACCGCTATCGCTTTGCGCAGATAGCGGTAGAACCCATAACGCTAGAAACAACCAACGCTTCATGATCGCTGCTGCGTACCGCGGAATGTGATCGCCCTGGCGAACAGAATTGGCCGTTCTTGGGATGTGCATCTGCCGGGGATACTTTTTAGCGGAACTGGCATCCACATGAGTTGACCGGACTTCGTACGCAGCCTAACATAACCGCCAAATGGAAACCGCGGCCCTGGGGATGATCGGCCGGATAGTTTCCCACTATCGCATCGTGGGGAAGCTCGGTGGGGGCGGCATGGGCGTGGTATACGACGCGGTTGATACCCGTCTGGGCCGTCACGTCGCACTGAAATTCATTCCTGACAGCCTGCTCAATGACCCCAAGTCCCTGGACCGTTTCCTGCTGGAAGCTCGCGCCGCTTCGCAGTTGAACCACCCTGGCATTTGCACCATTCACGACATTGAAGACCTCGACGGCCATCCCTTCATCGTCATGGAAAAGCTGGAAGGGACCAGCCTGAAAGACCGAATGCAGGGCAAGCCGATGGAGGTGGATGAGATCCTCGACATCGGCATCCAAGTGGCGGACGCATTAGCGGCTTGTCATGCCAAAGGAATCATTCATCGCGACATCAAGCCGGCCAACATCTTTCTGACGCAGAGTGGGCAGGCCAAGATTCTCGACTTCGGCCTGGCCAAGTTGTCACGGGGAATAGAGACCGCCGACGGAACGCTGGACAACCCGCTGTCAGTCGCGGGTGACATTTTTGGAACAGCTGTTTATATGTCTCCCGAGCAGGCCCGCGGCGAAGAACTTGACCAGCGCACCGATCTGTTTTCGCTCGGCGTCGTGCTCTACCAGATGGCGACCGGCCAGAAGCCTTTTGCTGGGACCAACGCGGTAACCACCCTGGACGCGGTCCTGAACCGCAAGCCAGTCTCTCCGCTGAAGTTGAACCCAGCGCTTCCTGCCGATCTGGAAGGCATCCTCGGCAGGGCCATGGAGAAGAACCGCGGCAGCCGATATCCGAACGCGCTGGCAATGAAGGGCGACCTCCAGTCGCTGAAGCGAGAAACGGACCCGGGGCTAACCACCAGCGGACGGCTGCGCGCCGCCTTGCCATACCGCATCCAGACAGGTACGTTTCAAACCTCGAACCGAACCCAAACCTATATCTTGTTAGGCGTTATCGCGCTGCTCCTGACACTGTTGGTGCCAGTGGGAGCGTGGTGGTTCAAGCACCGCCCGGGGGCTGGCGGCGCCGAGAAAAACACCATTGCCGTGTTGCCTTTGCAGAATGTAAACGGCGATATCAGCGTCGACTTTCTTCGCTTCGCGCTGGCCGACGAAATCGCCAATGTGCTCACTTATAACGCAACCCTCGATGTTCGCCCTTCCTCGAGCACCCAAAAATACGTCGCCAATAATGTGGATCCGCAGCAAGCGGGACGACAGTTGCATGTCGCAACAGTTCTTACAGGACACTTCCTAAAACAAGGGGACAATCTACTGGTTACGCTGGAAGCAATCGATGTCAGCAATGATCGGCTTCTTTGGCAGACGAACCTAACCGCATCCGCGCTGGATCTGATCGCGTTGCAGGGCACATTGACAGCCCAAGTCCGTCAGGGGTTGCTACCGATTCTCGGGGTGGCGAGTGGGCGCGACACGAGTGCCCGCCCCAGGAACCTTGAAGCTTATGATCTGTACCTGCATAGCCTCGCCTTGCCTCACGATACGGCAGCAAACAAGGATGCGATCGCAGTTCTGGAACAGGTCGTACAGATGGACCCGAACTATGCGCCGGCGTGGGAACAACTGGGTCTGCGTTGCTATTATGACGGGACGTATTCCGACGGCGGCGAAGCTATGCTGCAGCGTTCCAACCAAGCGTATGAGCGGGCTTTGCAACTGGATCCTGAACGGAGCGTGGCCGCCGGTCAACTGATTACCAACCGCGTCGAACGAGGAGAATTAGGAAAGGCCTATGAGGCAGCCCAGGCCTTCGTCAAGCGGCGTCCGGACAGTGCCCAAGCCCATTTCGCGCTGAGTTACGTGTATCGCTACGCGGGAATGCTGGAGCAAGCGACGCGCGAATGCGACGCCGCCCTGGCGATCGATCCCGGCAATTATATGTTCCGCTCCTGTGCTTGGGCCTTTATGGAACTGGGTAACACGGCAAGGGCCGCGGACTTCATTCGCCTCGATGCCGGCTCGGAGTGGGCCGCCTACGTCACTCCATCTCTTCTTCTGCGCGAGGGCAAGATTGTGGAAGCGCAGGAAGCTGTCAAGCACATGTCCACCGCACCTCGATATCACCGCGATTTGCTGGAGGCTTGTCTGCAACTGCGGCCACCATCAGATCTGGACCGGATTGCGCAGGAATTGGAGGTGAACCAGGCCGCCGAAGCAGATCCTGAAATCCTGTACTACGAAGGGGCCCTGCTCGGCTACTGCGGCAAGAAGCAAACTGCGCTCGATCTGTTGCAGAGTGCCGTCGAGCGCAACTACTGCTCCTATTCCAATCTCGTTTCCGATCCTCTGCTGGCAAAACTTCGTTCTGATCCGGCCATTGACAAGGTGTTAACGTCGGCCAGAGTGTGCCAGGAGGCAGTCCTGTCATCGAGCAATCCGTCCGGACGATGACCCAACCTCTTCAGGGCCCATGCTCGTTTCAAATTGGCTGCCGACCGGTTGACGGTGCAACTCTGATTTGGCTGCTTAGGCGGTTATATCCGGAACGTGTTTCTCTTGATGACGCGTCGCTCGCGGACGGTTTCGCGGCGTAGTAAGATACGGAGTTAGAAGTTCATCTGAAATATGAGTGAACCCGGCCTTAACAACTCAGTAGTCAAATTGGGGTTAATCTCGAGAGTGGAGATGAATGATACAGCCCGGCGGAGATGCGACCAAAAACTCCATTTGTCTTGTCATCCCGAGGCAAGATTGTCTTGTCATCCCGAGGCAAGATTCCCCTTGTCAGCTCAAGTTCAATCGAAACTGGCGTTAACCGGGAGAGTTCTTCGGCCGGTGGGCCATAGGCGGCGCTCAGTATTAGCGACGGGCATCGCCATTCTCCTATGCCTGATGTGCGCGGGCTGCTCGGGTTTCTTCATAAATCCTGCAATTAGTTCAATTTTCATCACTCCCAGTGCGGGTACACTCTCTGTCGGCACTTCAATGCAGCTAACCGCCACCGCCAGCTACTCCGACCTAAGCACAAGCCCTCTTACGGGATCCTCGGTCGGTTGGTCAAGTTCGGATAACACCATAGCCACGGTCACGAACGGCGGACTAGTCACGGGAGTCGCCACGGGCACCGCAACCATAACTGCCAGCGCTCAAGGCGTCAGCGGGACAGCCACCATCACCGTGACGGTTCAAAACTTGACAAGCATAATAATTACAACTACGCAAGGGAGTGCCGTCCCCCAATCGACTGCTACCATTTCCGGGGTGCCGGCAACCCTGCAGTTTTACGCGTATGCTAACGGATCGGGTAGCCAGGATATTACAAACGCCGTAACTTGGAGTTCGTCTAACACAAACGTGGCTACGATCAGCACCGGTCTCAGCAGCGGCAGTGGCTTGGCGACGAGCGTGGCGGCGGGAACTACGACCATCACTGCCAAGTCCGCTACCACCACCGGCACGGTGACCAGCAACGCTATAGCGCTGACCGTGCAATGAACAGCCACGGCACCTGGCTACGAGAACTTCACTCTTACCGCATAGGGGAATCAGCACCCTTCCTTGGGAGCACGCATAACAAGTGTTCCTTCTTAATGATGATCTTCCCGCTCAGAGTCGTTGTGCCGTCTGGAGGCGCCCATCCCTCCCGCGGCACGCAGTGGGTTATCGACATCGGCTTCGACTCGGTGGGGTGGACCGGATGATCAACCCACAACGGCTCACATGCATCGGCCAGATCGCAGCCGCGCTCCTGGTTACTCAGATGGTTGGCAGTTGCGGAGGAGGGTTCTTCCCCTCAGCCGACACCATCGTCTCAATCACCCTCTCTCCGGCGAGCGCGCAGATCATGCCCACTAGCACGCAGCAGTACACGGCTACGGGGACATTCGGCAACAATACGACTGGGAACGTGACGTCGCAGGTGACCTGGGTATCGTCCGCCACCAACGTCGCCACCATCAACGCCACTGGTCTCGCGACCGGAGTAGCGCTCGGCACCACGAATATCATCGCAAAGTCAGGCAGCGTGACTTCGACTGCATCTGTGCTGACTGTCAGCAACAAAACTCTATCCAGCATTTCCGTCACTCCGCAAAGCCAAGTGCTGGTGGCTGGTACGCAACAGCAGTACACAGCCACGGCAACTTACTCCGACGGCTCCTTCGCCGATGTCACCACATCAGTGACTTGGGCTTCCAGCAATACCGGGGTTGCGACGATTAGCACTTCCGGCCTCGCCACCGCGGTGGCGACCGGCACCACGACGATCAGCGCCACCTTGGGTAGCGTCATCGGATCCGCCACTCTTACCGTGCAATAGTCTGCGCAATTGAAGTGCAGACGACGGATAAC
Source organism: uncultured Acidobacteriaceae bacterium (assembly GCA_963794545.1). GTDB lineage: Bacteria > Acidobacteriota > Terriglobia > Terriglobales > Acidobacteriaceae > Bog-257. The sequence continues at coordinate 809,971 of CAWCEH010000001.1, read as the reverse complement.
ATCTTCAGTGTGTCTTCCCAACTTTCCTGCACCGTACTCTCCGCCCGCTGATTTTCTTGCAGTGCAAATTGGTTTTATAGCTGTAGGTCCGGCGGCCTTCCTTCGAATCTACTGCAGGAGCCGAAGAAATGACGGACGGCGATGGGCGCAATATCCTTTGCCGGATATTCCGTGATAGCTCGCAATCCAGGGAGACTTTCCATGCGTAACTTAACCGAGCGATCGAAATCAAACTAACGCGCTCGAAGGGAAATGAGGAGATATGAAGAAGAATTTGCTGGTCGTACTTTTTGCCATGACGGTCGCCGTATCGGCGCTGGCGGCTTCGTCGGAGAAGGACCCGATGGTTGGGGGCGCTGCAATGTATCCCCAGAAAAACATTGTGGAAAACGCGGTCAACTCGAAGGACCACACCACTCTGGTGGCGGCGGTGAAGGCTGCCGGCCTGGTCGATACCCTCGAAAGCCCTGGGCCTTTCACCGTGTTCGCGCCCACCAATGAAGCCTTTAACAAGTTGCCCGCCGGAACGGTTGATACCCTGCTGAAGCCGGAGAACAAGGCGCAATTGACGAAGATTCTCACCTACCACGTTGTGGCAGGAAGGATCTCGGCCTCCGATCTGATGAAGCAAATCAAGGAAGGCGGAGGCAAAGCCACGCTGAAGACAGTGAACGGAGAAACCCTGACCGCTTCCCTGCAAGGCAAGCGCATTGTGCTGACCGACGAGAAGGGTGACACTTCGACGGTAACGATTGCGAACGTGTTCCAATCCAACGGCGTGATCCATGTGGTGGACACCGTGCTGCTGCCGAACTAACTCTTGCACCAAGCTAGACGGGGCACTGAAACCGGTGCTCTGTTATTACGGCTCGACTGGAGAGTTCTCCCACGCTCTGGTTGAACCGGATCAGTTGGTCAACGAACGTCATGTGTGCGCTATGACCAGCTTGGAGGTTGCGGATGAAAAAAGGGTCCCCAAGCGGGCAATTGCTTGGAGACCCGAATGCCAGAATCAAGTCACTTGTGGGCCGAGAATCTGTTTTCTCGGCCCAGCTTTCCATGTTTGTTAGTGAACCTGCACGTACCTCACGATGCCATGGGCCACCAAATCGTAGGAGGGATCGACCTCATGCGGTCCGAATACGCACTGGTGTCCTGGGGCCGGGTTGCAGCGCGGAGCACTGAGCATGCCTGGCAAGTCCACAACGGCGACATAGCTGGGAGTGCCCAGAGCCCAATCCGCAGCCAACCCAAAGAATCCTCCGCTCGGGCTTTGATACGCGGTGACAGTATGCGGATCATAGCCGAGGGAGAACCCGAAGCCATCGGGGGTATTGGGAAAATTGGCGGAAACGTAGTCTCCGAAGGTGGGGGTTCCGCTGCCGCTGGTTGATGGCAATGTCACTACGCCCACTTGGTTGCTACCGAATTCTCCGGTGACCATTGCCAAATGAGAACCCGGAGCCACCGCGATGCCGCTGGTTCCGGCGCCCATTAAAGCGAACTCGGGGAAGTTAACGCTCTGTCCAGGAGCGGTCCAGCTTCCGGGTGCGCCTCCGACAAATACACCCTGGGTAGGATCAGTGATGAAGAGGCTGGTCGAGCCCTCCTCAGTCGATAATGCGATACCCGTGGTGCAGTCTTCGGCCGCCGAGTCCATTACCCCGGAGAGACCAGAGACATGCATTCCGTACTCCTTGTACGGTGAAGCTGAGGTGTCGATCAGGTCATAAACGGCATTTGGTTCCGAGGGCGAGAGCACCCAGTTGCGGCCGGGATCAACCTGGATGTCTTCCGAGGGCTCATAGAAGGTATTGAAAGCGGTCTGCGTGCCGGTTCCGAGATTGAAGGTCTCGATAGCGCCTCCCGAAGGAGATCCCGACAAGCCGATCTGCATGTAGGCCAGGTTATTCACCTGGTCGATGGCCACGCCGCAAGTGGCGCACACGCCTCCCGAGAAGCCCAGATCCTGATTGGCGAGACTGGTGACGGTGCTATTTATCGTGCTGCCGGTGATCCGATAGATATTCGTGTTGTTGGAGACGCATACCGTCTCTCCGGTCGTAGAGTTCGAAGAACACGAATTGGTTACCTGAGGGGTGGTGATGGAGGTAAACGAACCGCCGGTAGGCTCAATTTGGGCTACCTGAATACCGGTAGTGCCACAACACCAAGCGCCATCCGGAACATAGGCCGTGACGGTGGGCGCCTGGATCAACACACCCATGGAAGCGCCCGGTACGCAGGACGAAACCGCCGCGTGAATCAGGACCTTCATCATCGAGCAGTTACTGCTGGTAATTCCATCAACCGAATCGCTGATGGATACAGGATAGGTGTTCGCAGCCAACGAAGCAGGTATTAGAAATTGGACGCGCCCGCTGCTTCCGAGGATCCTCTTGAACAACAAACCAGTAGTGGTCGTCGGCGTCCCCTCCATGCAGGTCGTCGGCCAAATCGAGATCGTCACATTCCCAGGAAAGATGGTCCCGGAGGGAAAGCCGGTCCCAGTGACGCTGACTTGACCAGTGCCCGCGTAGCCCTGGCTGGGGGATGTCCATTGATTTAGCCTCACCACACTCGATGCGAAGACCCGCGATGCGGCCGGAAGCAGCAGCAGGCAACAGAGAAAAAACGTGATCGCCGTCCGGCTTCCGAACCAGCGTCGCACGTTGAGGTGAAGCTTCCGGCGCCGGAAGCGCAACAGGCCAAGCGCACCGGTTCCCACCAGCACTAATGTTCCGGGCTCCGGAGTGGTCCCCGATGCCGGCGTCGCGTAGATAATCGCGAAATCGCCGTTTTGCAGGTTATTGGGATCGCTGATAGTTGCGCTAAAGTTCACGTTGGCGTTGAATTGTGATCCATCGTTGAGGTCGAAGAGGGTGGGGTTGAAGGTTCCCGTCAATGTCGCCGACGAGAACAACGTGGTATCTGGCACCTGTGGACCAGCCCACGACAAGCCATCCGGCTCTAGGCTGAAGTAGCCTGGGCCGTAAACGAAACTGCCACCACCGGCGTAATACACGGTTAGACTCAAACTCCCGAGCGAGATCGAGTTGGAAACTGGCCAAGTTTGGTCAGGATAAATTGAGGAGTTTGGCCCTGTCTGGTTCGTTATGTCAAACTCGGCCAATCCACCACCGATGAAATCGTAGGAAATGAAACCTACGGGCACGTCTGACGCGTACGCGACGGCTGAGAACAGGCCGAGCGCGAGTGACAACAGCAGAATTCTTGTAGCTAGTCTCATTGGGATCCTCCTTGCGGATCGGTTACAGCAGTTGAAGGCATTGCTGCCTCGGTTGCGCAAAATATCAGGCCCTTTGTGGGCGCCGCGGACGGCATTCCGGTTGGCGACCGATACTTAACCAAACGGTTCATCACGCATGGCGCAGCGTTGGCGTCCCACAAAAGTCTGATAACAGGTATCAACGAAGGGCCCGAGTTTTGGCTTAAACAGGCCTACTCAGGAAGAGGACTAGCAATGGGGAGACTTAGGTGGGATGGAGATTACTTCAACTCGACCGGTACGTCAATGGCCTAAAAGTGTCGGGATTGCATTTTTCTTGATTGAATTGAAGAATCGATGTTATATTCTGTTGTCTTTAGGCTTCTGTGTAATTCTTCCCTGTGTTTCGACCCTTGGGACTTTGCGGGCCCTTGAATCGTTGTAGAAGCGTTGTGAATCCAAGTAGATAGGCGGGCCAGCAAGACATCGCGGAGGACCAATTACGTCATCCAGACATTAAATCCCGAAGCCGGAAAGGAGCGCAAACATGGCAAAACGACGCGGCAATCCTAACTGGGGCAAGCCGGAACCGATTGGACCGGTAGTGCCTACAATCACTGAATTCGAGCAGGTTGTGAAGGAGTTCAAGCTCCAGCCTGACCAATACATTCGATCCACCCGTCTGCGTGAATGGGCACGGAAGAACAAAAACTCGAAATACATCCCGGAGCCTCTTCTCGAGGCCTGGGGATTCGAGATCGAGTCCACTCTGTAGACCGTTCGATTTCGTCTAGGGCCGCCCGTGTGCGGCCCTTTTTCTATTTCGTCGCTTCGCGCATAATTCCTGCAGCATTCATTCGAGCGACGCCGAAGAATTGCTGTGACCCTCAACCCCGATCAAACCGTGGCCATGTTGACCGGAACCAGCTTTGCTGCCGGTCTCAACGTCTATGCCACCGTTGCGACACTTGGTTTGCTTTCGAGGGCCGGGATTGTCAGGTTGCCGCCGGCACTCGACATGTTGCAGTCCTGGTGGATCATTGGCGCGGCGCTGGGTCTCTTCGTCATCGAATTCTTCGCCGACAAAGTACCGGCGTTCGACCTAATCTGGAATGCGCTGCAAACTTTTGTTCGAGTGCCAATCGCAGCTCTGCTGGCCTATGCCGCAACCTCACATTTGTCGCCGGGGATGCAATTGACGTCCGCTGCGCTGGGTGGACTGATTGCATTTGCTGCGCACGGAGGCAAAATCGCATTGCGGGCTGCCGTAACTCCCTCGCCTGAACCTTTCTCCAATATGGCGCTGAGCCTGGGTGAGGATGCCGGGGCAGTGTGGTTGTCGTGGGTCGCAGTTCAGCATCCTTATCTGGCTGCAGCAATCGTGGCCATATTGCTCCTTGTGATCATGCTCTTGATTCGCTGGGTTTGGCGCGCGTTGCGCAGACTGTTCCACCCGGGCAGCGCTGCAACCTCTGGCCCTTGAGACATGAACTCAGCTTCCGGAACATCACATCGAAATGTGACTTGAGGCGCACACGCCCGGTTTGACCGTGCTTCCAGTGACATGCGATAGTTACCTGTTTACCGAACTTTAATGCTCTCGTAATCCTACTTTCACATGTCGTGGAATCTCCCACCGACCACTGCCGCAGGGGCCCTCCATCGTGCGCCTCATTCCACGTGAGACCAAATTTTTCGCTATGTTCGCGGAGATCGCGAACAACGTAGTCGAGGGTGCCAAGGTCTTGTCCGATCTGCTGCACGACTACGACTACCAGCAAATGCCCGCCGCCGTGCAGAGGATCAAGGAGATCGAGACTCATGGCGACGACATGACGCACAAGATTCTGGTCAAGCTGAACCAAACGTTCATCACGCCTTTCGACCGCGAAGACATCCACCTGCTGGTCTCATCCCTCGATGATGTCCTCGATTTCGTCTACAGCGCCAGCGATCGTTTGCTTACCTACAAGATTACCCAGCCCTCTCCGTCGGCCAAGATTCTGGCTGGCATCATTCTGAGACAGGCCGAGGAGTTGGTAAAAGCGGTTGCTCTGCTCAACAAAGACGGCCACGTTCTGGAGCACTGCGTGGAAGTGAACCGTCTGGAGAACGAAGCTGACCAAGTAAGTCGCGATGCCATTGGCCGCCTCTTTGACGGAGGATACGATCCCATCACGCTGATCAAACTGAAAGAGCTCCTGGAAATCCTGGAAGAAGCCAGCGACAAAGCCGAAGATGTCGCCAACGTACTGGAAACCGTCGTTCTAAAGAGCGCTTGAGACACTCAGCCGTGTATTCTAATAGAAATCCAGCCGCGAACGTGCTCTCGTGAGCGCAACGCTGGTTCTACTGATCATCACCGTCGTCACCGCGCTCATTTTTGACTTTCTGAACGGCTTTCACGATGCGGCCAACAGCATCGCGACGGTGGTCTCTACTCGCGTGCTCTCCCCAAAGTTGGCTGTAGTCTGGGCGGCTGCGTTCAATTTTCTCGCCGCGTTCTTGCTCGGAACGGCTGTTGCCAAGACGATCGGCAACGGCATGATCCAACTCGACATCGTCACCCAGTACGTCGTTCTGGCTGGCTTGCTGGGCGCCATCGTCTGGGATGTATTGACTTGGCTGCTCGGCCTGCCTACCTCCTCCTCTCATGCCCTGATCGGCGGCTATGCGGGTGCGGCCATAGCGCGGGCCACAATCCTCCACGGCTGGAGGACCGCGCCCAGCGTCATCATTCCCGGCGGCTGGACCAAAACTCTGATCTTCATCGTGATCGCCCCCGTGATGGGCTTCGTGCTCGGATTCGGCTTCATGGTGGCGATCTCCTGGATCTTTCAGCGAAAGTCGCCGCGCCAGGTGGACAAACTCTTTCGCAGGCTGCAACTGCTCTCGGCTGCCGCTTACAGCCTTGGTCACGGCGGAAATGATGCGCAGAAAACCATGGGCATCGTCGCTGGCGCGCTCTACACCGCAGGCGTTATGAAGCAGAGCGACTTCGCCGCGAATTGGGGCCGCTGGCATTGGCCCATTATTTTGGCGGCCCATATGGCGATCGCGCTTGGCACTTACTTCGGCGGCTGGCGCATCGTTCATACCATGGGCTCCAAGATCACCAAGCTGAAGCCGGTTGGCGGCTTCTGCGCCGAGGCCGCCGGCGCAATCACCTTATTCGGCACCGCACTGGCCGGCATTCCGGTCAGCACCACCCACACCATCGCCGGCGCGATTGTCGGTGTCGGAACTACGCACCGTCTCTCGGCAGTGCGCTGGGGAATTGCGGCCCGTATCGTGTGGGCCTGGATTCTCACTATCCCCGCATCGGCCATGGTCGCCATGCTGGCCTTCTGGCTGGTCCGGCTGTTCAACCCCAACGCGTGAGAGAGGCCGCTCTTTGCTCTTCGCTCTTTAATTATCATCTCGACGCTTTTCACCCAACTTGTCGTCCCAAATAGCCGAGCCGCTCTGTGCGCCAACGAGGCTTGAATGACATTCTCCATCTCGATCTGGGTGCCCCGTTCTAGCCCTCCTTTGGCCAGGGAAACTCTGATTAAGTTCTGTTTCTAGAAGGGGACGGCCTTCAGGCCGTCCGTAACGCCGCAAAATTACTGCGGCTTTAGCCGCTGAGGTCTTGTGAACTTACCTCGGGGTCCTCTCGCTTTAGCGAATAGCGAACGGCGAACAGCGGCCTCTCCTTCCCTGCTAAAATCTCAATCGAGTCCTCGTGTCCACCTATTCCCCATTCTGCGACGTCGAGACCGCGCTGGAGCACATCCGCGACGGCCGCATGATTGTTGTCATCGACGACGAAGACCGCGAGAACGAAGGCGACCTCACCATGGCCGCCGAGAAGATCACTCCTGAAGCCATCAACTTCATGGCTAAGTACGGCCGCGGTTTGGTCTGCCTGGCCATGACGGACGAGCGCCTCGACTACCTTCGTCTCGGCCAGATGTCCGCGGAAAATACCTCCAACTTCGGCACCGCGTTTACCGAATCCATCGATGCCAAGGACGGCGTCACCACCGGAATCTCGGCCTACGATCGTGCGCAAACCATTCAGGTGGCGATCGATCCGGCAACTCGTCCTAACGATCTCGCGCGTCCCGGACACGTCTTCCCTCTTCGCGCTCGCAAAGGCGGCGTGCTGGTGCGCGCCGGACAGACCGAAGCGTCGGTGGATCTCGCTCGCCTCGCCGGATTGGTTCCGGCGGGCGTGATTTGCGAGATTATGAGCGACGACGGCACCATGGCGCGCGTTCCCGAGCTGACGGAATTCTGCCGGCAGCACGACATGAAGATGCTCACCGTCGCGGAGCTGATCCGCTACCGCATGGCGCACGAACGCTACGTGCGGCGGTTGGCCGAGTCGATTGTGCCCACCGCTTACGGCGACTTTCGCATGATCGCCTACGAGTCGGAGATCACCGGCGACTCGCACATCGCCATGGTCAAGGGCGACGTGGAGAACGCGGGCGAACAACCGGTGCTGGTGCGCATGCATTCGCACTGCTTGGTGGGCGACGTCTTCGGCGCGAAGTGGTGCGGATGTCGCGACGTCATTGACGCCGCCATGCACCGCATCGCCGAAGAAGGTCGCGGCGCGCTGATCTATCTGCACTCGACCTCGAAGGGTTATTCGGTGCAGCAACTCGGCGACCGCATGACCATCCAGTTTCACCACGAGCAGCAACTGGCAACGCTGCCCGAGAGCCAGCGGCGCACCCAGCGCGAGATCGGCATCGGCGCGCAGATCCTGTCGGACTTGAACCTCAAGCGCATTCGCCTGCTGACGAATCATCCGCGCAAGGTCGCCGGCCTAGAGGGTTTCGGCATTGAAATCGTGGAGCAGGTTCCGGTGTCGGCAGCAGGAAAAGCATCGGTGCGGTAAATAAAACAGCCGTCAGCACTCAGCACTCAGCCTTCAGTCGTCAGTGGATTCACGTTGTCATCCTGAGCGGAGGCGTGCCGACTTTGCACGCCGGAGTCGAAGGACCCCTATAACACGGAGACACATGCGGGGTCCCCCGTTCCAGCCCTCTTTTGGCTAACTCGGGGATTTTCGTACGGACCCTCATGCGCTCTCCTCTTTCATCTCTCCGGCCTGCGCGTTGGCCGGCTGATTTTTCTCCGGCTGTGCGGGGTGCTGCGGGTGCCCCACCCAAGCCGGTTTTGCTTGGGTGGGGATTTTCCCAGGTTTCTCGCATTGCGCCATCGCCGCCTCCATCTGCCTCAAATTCGCCGCCGCCCCGTGCAGCGCCGACAGGATCAGCTTCGCGCGGTCCGGCCGAATCAGCTCTTGCGCCACGCCATGGATCAACTGCATAAAGCCGATCTGTATGGCCGCAGCGTCCTCCAGATAGGGCAACTCGTACCGGTAATCAGGATGGTTCTCCGGATGAGGGTTAAACAGCCGCACAAAGAGGTTGGTCTTGGGAGCGCGTCTGCGCATCTCGGTGTGGTGATAGCAGTATTTCTCATCGTGCCATGCGGGCAAACCGCAACGCTCGCCTCCCGGCTTCATGTGCTCGCAGATCGCATAAAGACTCGTATCGGTAGCTTCTAGAGTAGGAAGACTCACGGCCCCCCCTTTCTGTAACTCGTTTGATATCACGATCTTGCTCCTAAGATCCTGTGTTTACAGGAGTTAGGCTCGCTAGTAACTAGTGTATTTTCAATATGTTGCATAATTCCCGGCCAAGATCCTGAGCCCCTTAGACTTACACGTAAGATACTGCGGAATAAGGACTTGGCGTTCACTACTTCTCTCTCGGATTGTCACTTCGACCGAGGACTTTAGTCAGAGTAGAGAGCCTGCCCTGAGCGAAGTCGAAGGGAACCTGCTGTTCGACGAGACCTGCGACCCCTGCCGTTGGCGGCAGAATGAGGGTTGGCCGCTGACAACTGACAACCGGCAACTGACAACTGGTTCCGGCGGTTCCTGCCCTACCTGAAAGTATGTTTCTCCCCGCCACCGCGGTCAAGTTACGAAAGTACTAATCGTCGCTCCTATTTTGCTTCGAGTGCCGGAATGGGAATGACGTTGTTAGTTCAACGCTGTCATCCTGAGCGAGGAGCGCAGCGACGAGTCGAAGGACCCCTATAGCGCGAACGAACCACCCTTTCACTATTCACTATCCACTAACCACTATCCACTGCTCCGACGACCGGACCGCCAACACTCCAGTCCCGCCCAGCGGGACGAAAGAAGATAGCCCACCGTTTTCAACGGTGGGTGAATTCAAGAAAAGAGATCGAGTCCCCCGGGGACGACACAGTCCCCGCTCAGACTCACGAAGCCAGGTGGATTTACCGACGCCGCCTGCTAGAATCGCGCTCAATGGCCGACAACAAGCTTTTCTACGGCGACAACCTCGACGTGCTGCGCCGCTACGTCCGCGACGAGTCGGTGGACCTCATCTATCTCGATCCACCGTTCAACAGCCGCCAGGATTACAACGTCCTCTTCGCCGAGAAGGACGGCACCCGTTCATCATCGCAGATCACGGCGTTCGAGGATACGTGGGAGTGGACACCCGAGGTCGCACGAGTCTATCAGGAAGTTGTCGAGCAAGGCGGTTGGGTGTCGCAGGCCATGCAGGCATTTCACACCTTCCTCGGCGGCAGCGACATGATGGCGTATCTGGCTATGATGGCTCCGCGGCTTCTGCAGCTGAAGCGCGTGCTCAAGGTAACGGGATCGATTTATCTGCACTGCGATCCGACGGCAAGCCACTATTTGAAGATGCTGATGGATTCGGTGTTTGGGCCGCAACAGTTTCGCAGCGAAATTATCTGGAAACGAAGCCACTCCCACAATAGCGCGAGGCGATACGGGCCGATACATGACACCATCCTCGTTTTTACAAAAACGGACGGGTATCTTTGGAACAATATCACCACTCCGCTGGCGGAAAGCTACTTGAAATCACACTACAAGTACGAAGAGAACGGCAGGAGGTATAAGCGCCAGGACGTGACTGGAGCTGGTGTTCGCCATGGCGCGACGGGATTGCCATGGAGAGGAATTGATCCAACTCCAAAAGGGCGACATTGGATGCGCCCCCCTGACGATCTGGATAAGTTAGATCGCGAAGGAAAGATTTATTGGTCAGACAAGAGTGGTGCTTGGCCGTATCTCAAGCTGTTCATGGATGAGAGCGCAGGACAGCCTCTCCAAGACATCTGGACCGACATTGACCCTATCAACCCAGTCGCTGCCGAACGCCTCGGCTATCCCACCCAGAAACCCGAGGCGCTCCTCGAACGCATCATCAAGGCCAGTAGCAACGAAGGCGACGTTGTTCTCGATCCCTTCTGCGGATGCGGTACTGCGGTCGTTGCGGCACAGCGCCTGAAGCGCCGCTGGATTGGCATCGACATCACACCTCTCGCAACAAACCTGATTAAGACACGTTTGACTGACATATTCGGGCCAGAGGTTCGCAAGAGCTACGACGTGATTGGAGAGCCAACGTCGGTGCCAGATGCCCACGAGCTGGCGAAAACTGAGCCCACCCACTTTCAATATTGGGCACTGGGACTGGTGGACGCGCGTCCGGTGGAAGAACGAAAAGGCGCGGACCGTGGCATCGACGGGCGTCTTTACTTCCACGTGGATAACAGCGGCAAGACGAAGCAGATTATCTTCTCGGTGAAAGCGGGGCAGAACATCAACGTTGCCTACGTGCGCGATCTGCGCGGGGTGATCGAGCGCGAGAAGGCCGCCATCGGCGTACTGATCACGATGGAGGAGCCGACCAAGCCGATGTTGAAAGAGGCTGCCGAAGCTGGCTTCTATAAAGACGAGTCGGCCTTCGACACGGGGACGTATCCGCGCATCCAGATTCTGACCGTCGAGCAGTTGTTGGGCGGTGCGCAGGTGCAGTATCCGCGATTGTTGGAAGCTACTTTCAAGAAGGCACCGAAAGCGCGGGGGGCTGCGGTGGAGCAGTTGACACTTGACCGGGGGGAGTGAGGGGCATGTGCCGCGTCCGCTGCCCCATCCTTGTCCGCTGCCTCTGGCGGACAGGATGGGAAAAGGCGGGCCATCTGTCGCCGGCTGAAGCCCGGCTCAGGATTTTATTTTCAGCGTACCCAGGACTCACAGCCTGCCCTGAGCGGAGTCGAAGGGTCCTGGGCTAATCTTGTTCCGCCCTGACGGGCTGGCCCTTTCCCGTGATAGGGCTTGATGCAGCCCGAAGGGCGGCACAACCGTAGCCCAGCGCGTAAGCGCTGGGAAATCGTCATAAATTGATCCGAGTCCCTTCAGGGACGGCACACGTTTGCGCGTTGACTGGCTGTGAGCTGTCGCATAGAGTGTGGCCTTCGAACCACCCCAGCGAGCGCAAAACCGGCGCTCGTTGGGGACCCCGGTAAGATCATCCGTAGCATCGCGGAAGCAAGCGAGGTCACGCGGCCATGGCGAACCCTGAACATCTCGAAATCCTCAAGCGAGGGGCCGAGCAATGGAATACGTGGAGGAAGCGGCATCCTAATGTGCAGCCGGACCTCACCGAGGCGAAGTTGCGCGGTGTAGACCTCAGCGGCGCGAACCTCTTGGAGGCGAACCTCCACGGCGCAATCCTCCGCGAGGCGGACCTTGGCGGGGCAGAGCTCCGCGAGGCGGACCTTGACAGCGCGGATCTGAGCGGGGCGAATCTCAACGGGGCATTGCTCTTCCATACCAACTTCAACGGGGCAAACCTTAGCAGCGCGGGCTTCACTGCGGCCAACGTAGGGGCAACAATCTTCGCTAATGTCGATCTGAGTGCGGCCACGGGTCTCGAAACTATCAACCACATTAGGCCATCCACCATCGGCATCGACACGATCTATAAATCCCGCGGCAATATTCCGGAGGTGTTCCTGCTCGGCTGCGGTGTTCCCGACGAGTTCATCGCCTACATCGGCTCGATGGTGGGACGGCCCATCGAGTTCCACTCCTGCTTCATCAGCTACTCCACCAAGGACCAGGAGTTTGCCGAGCGGCTCCATGCCGACCTGCAAGCCAAAGGCGTGCGCTGCTGGTTTGCGCCCCACGACGTGCAAGGAGGCCGCAAGCTGCACGAGCAAATTGACGACGCCATCCGTCTGCATGACCGGCTGCTGCTGATCCTCTCAGCGGACAGCATGAGCAGCGAATGGGTAAAGACCGAAGCACGCAAAGCCCACCAACGGGAGGTGAAGGAACGTAAGCGCGTGCTGTTTCCAATCCGGCTCGTGGAGTTCGAGAACCTTCGCGACTGGGTTTACTTGGACGTTGATGGCAAAAACTTAGCCGAGGAGATCCGCGAGTACTTCATCCCCGACTTCAGCAACTGGAAGGACCACGATTCCTATCAGACGGCCTTTCAGCGTCTGGTGAAGGACCTAAAGGCAGGGGCCGGGGGTTAGGGGCCGGGGATTAGTTGGCAGTCGGCCAGCAAGATATGGCTGACGGCCGATCGCTGACGACTAGGATAGGGGTCCTTCGACTCGGCCGCGAACGCGTCCTCCCTCAGGATGACAGCGTCAATCCACTGAATGCTGAGTGCTGATGGCTGACGGCTGCTTCCCTAGCTCGGCTTGCGCTGCACGATCTCTTCATCGCGGATGAAGAACTGGGCCGAGCACTTCTCGGAGCCGCAAATGACCGTCAGCAAGCCTGCAATTTGCTTGCGGGTGACCAGTCCGAGCTGCCCGCAGTTAGGGCACGACAGCACGGCCCAGTAGGGATCTTCCTTTTCGCCCACGTCGCCGGCGTTTTCCAGCACAAAGATGGTTCCAGGCTCCATCTGTTCGGGGATCCACTCGCTCAGAACGCTCAGTTCTCCGATCATGTGCCCTCCTTCAGGACCGTTTAAGAAGCCCTATGACGTCGTACGGTTAGATGACGAACCGAAGCATTGCGCTTTCTCACGTCGGCGCGAACCCGCTGGATGGTGTCGCTCAGGCACACCGATAACATCGGCTGGCGGGCGTTTTTCAGCAGGTCGACCACCCCGCGGGCTGAATCTTCGAGGTAAATATGCCGGCCATCGGTCAGCAGGTGGTACTCAGAGGCGGCGGTAACCGTCTCCACCAGGCGCTTGCCCAGCTCCTTTTGCAGGAAGCGAATGACCCGGCGAATCTTCTGCAGCGAGAAGCCTCGCTGGCGCAGATCACAAATGACAGCCACCTCGGCCAGATCGTCCATCCCATAGATGCGCTTGTGTCCCTGCCGAGCCGGAACCACGATGTGACGCTCATCCCACCACTGAAGCTGGCGCGGGCTGATGCCCGTCAGCGCCACCACTTCTTTGGATGTGAACGTCTGCTGCATCGCAAATCACCCCGAAACAAATCCCACAACAAATGTTTGAAACATCATAGTGCAAGCAGGTGCGGTGTCAAGATGAATTATCGATGAAAGCGGTTAACTGAGAGATGAACCTGGGAAGAATTTGCGTGGCTGTGGAAAACCCCGAAGGCGGACTGATTTGAAGGGGCGTGCCTTCAGGTGCGCCGTCATAGCTCCTGTCACCCTGCTCGTCGTCACTCCTCGCTGTGAGCCCCGACCTTTCCACATCCGCGGACCCGGCTTGAAGATGGACTGTAATAGTCCGACAACTGACTACTGGCTACTGACTACTGCCCTTGGAGGTCTCCGTGGAACCGTTTCGTCATCACGTTTTCGTCTGCACACAGGAAAAAGCTGAAGGAGTTCCCTGCTGCTCGGCGGCAGGTTCGTTCCGCGTTCTCGACGCCCTGCATCGCGAGCTGGGCAGCCAGGGCCTGGCCGACGATGTCCAAGTCTCAAGCAGCGGCTGTCTGGGGATTTGCGACAGCGGACCGGCAATGATCGTTCTATCCCGAGGGCACTTGGTACACGAAGCTCACCTCGGACGACGTGCCGGAGATCGTGTCATCACATCTCAGGGCTGGACAAAAGGTCACCCGCCTGGAGCGAGTTCCCGACTCCGACATGAAGAGCGAGATCCTCGACCATCGCAACAAGTACCTCGCAATGCTGAAGGGCAAGGAGGCCGCCGGCGTGCTGCCGGATGACCTCAACGACATGATCCGCGGCTTTATGCCGAGTCGCGCCATTCTGACCGCCCTGGAACTCGACGTGTTCACGGCGGTCGGCGAGCGCGGCACCGCCCAGCAAGTCGCCGCCAAGATTCAGGCCGCCGTACGCTCTACCGAAATGCTGCTGAACGCCCTGGTAAGTCTCAAGCTGCTGGAAAAACACGAGGGAGTTTATTCGAATACGCCAGTCGCGGCGCGCTTCCTGGTGGAAGGGTCTCCCGATAGCGCTCGCACAGCGCAACTCCATATGGCGAATATGTGGCGACGCTGGTCGAAGTTAACTGACGCCGTGCGCACCGGAACTGCGGTTGAAGCGAGTCGCGACAACGGATGGGTCAATTCCTTCATCGCGGCCATGGACCACACCGCTCGCGGGCGGGCGCGCGCTGTTGTGCAAGCCGTCGAGTTGAACGGCGAAAAGCGCATGCTCGATCTCGGCGGAGGTTCGGGTGCGTATTCTATCGCGTTTGTCAAAGCTGCATCAGCGCTGCATTCCGAAATCGTCGACCTGCCCGAGGTGTTGCCGATCGCGCAGGAACACATCCGCCAGGCCGGATTGAGCGACCGCATTACCACTCGCGCCGGGGACATGCTGAGCGTTCCATTGCAACCGGCGGGTTACGACTTGGTGCTGCTTTCCGCTATCTGTCATATGTTCTCGCCGGAAGAAAATCAGCAACTTCTGGATCGTGTCTACGCGGCCCTTGCGCCACAAGGACGGGTCGTCATCTCCGACTTCATCCTCGATGCGGATAAGACCTCTCCTCGTTTCGGCACCCTGTTCTCGCTGAACATGCTGGTGGGCACTCGTGCGGGAGCAAGTTATAGTGAGCCGGAATATGAAGAGTGGTTGAAAGCGACAGGTTTTGCCTCGACCAAGAGGATTCGCATACCGGGCCCCGTCAACCTCATGATTGCGACGAAGTAGTCGGAGAGAATCTCGAATTTCGTGCTGCTCTTTCCGACATAAGGATTGTCGCGACCCTAAGCTGGGTACAGCGGAGCTATCATGGACGCTGGGAGGCATAATGACCACGAGCACCCGGCCGCTCACTCGTCGTGAGCTAATTGCCCGAACTGCCGTCGTTGCCGCCGCGACAATCATCACTCCAACCCTCCTTGAGGCCGCTCCGGAAGCGAAAGAGCCGGAGGTTACGGCGACCGAAGACCTGGTGCGCGAACATGGCGTGCTTCGTCGTGCCCTTCTGGTCTACACGGAAAGTATCCCCAAAATACGGGCCGACCCCGCCTCGCTTGACGCCAGCGCGCTGTACCGTACTGGAGTGTTGTTTCGCGATTTCGGTGAGAATTATCACGAGAAAATGCTGGAGGAGCAGCACATCTTTCCCGTGGTGCACAAAGGCGGCGGCGAGGCAGCGAAACTCACCGAGATACTGCTCGCGCAGCATAAGCGCGGTCGCGAGATCACCAGCTACCTGCTTGCGGTCACCAAGAATGGGCGCATTGCAAGCGCGAACGCCGAGCCACTGGCGCGCTCGCTGGAAGCCTTTGTCCTGATGTATCGCAACCACGCCGCGCGCGAAGACACCATCGTGTTCCCGGCATGGAAGACGCACTTCACCAACAAGCAACTCGATGAACTCTCGGATCAATTCGAGGACATCGAGCACAAGATGTTCGGCAAAGACGGCTTCGAAGACGCAGTAGAGAAGATCGGCGCTATCGAGACGACCTTGGGCTTCGCGGACTTGAGCCAGTTCACCGCTCCGCCTCCGCCGGCGGTCAAGAGCTAGGATCGAGTCTGGTTTCCGGAAGGGGACGGCCTTCAGGCCGTCCGTACTGCCGGTAAATCGCCGCGGCTTCAGCCGCTGAGGGGCTTCGCCACAACTTGATTAGAGCCCTACTTGCTATGTCACCTATAGCCAGCTCGGAATGGACAACGCGCATCGCAAAAGCCGTGCTCCTGATTCGCATCCTCGTAGGCTGGGTCTTCGTCTCCGAAGGCATCCAGAAATTCGTATTCCCTGCGCAACTGGGAGTAGGTCGCTTCCAGAAGATCGGCATTCCCTCTCCGCAGTTCATGGCGCCCTTCGTCGGATCGGTTGAGATCGTCTGCGGATCGTTGCTGCTCATTGGATTGTTCACGCGAGTCGCAGTGATTCCTCTGCTCGGTGTAATTCTGGTGGCGATCGCCACCACCAAGCTGCCCATGATTGCCAAGACCGGAATGTGGAGCATGCTGCACGAAGCGCGCACCGACTTCAGCATGCTGCTCGGCTTGCTCTTCCTGCTGATCACCGGTGCAGGAACGCTGTCGCTGGATGCGCGGAGAGACCCCTGACCATCAGCGACGTTCATCGCCCTGCCGCATTCTCCGCCACAAAGCGCCGGAAGAAGCTGTCGCTCTTCCACTGCGGGCGTTGGGGATCATCGGCCACCCTAATGGCCAGCCCCTGCACAATGTCTTCGAACTTGCCCGCCGCCGCAAGATCCACCGGCTGATCCAGATCATCCGAGGGCGCGTGATATCGCTCTGTCAGCCACTTCTTTTCTGTGGCTGCCTCCGGAGATCCCGGCACGAAGCCCACCTTCATCGCCAAAGCAGGAATTCCCTGCCGAATGAAGCTGTATTGATCGCTGCGAATAAAGGAATTGCGCAGCGGCTCGGGATCGGATTGAACTTTAATTCCCTGCTGCTCCGCGACTTGGCGCACCATTTCTCCCAAGTCGGACTCGTCCAGCCCATAGACCGTCAGTACTTTCAGCGGAAAAATCGGCAGAAACATGTCGGTGTTGATGTCGGCGACCATTGCATTCTTGGGCACGGTGGGGTGGGTTGCAAAATACCTGGAACCCAGCAAGCCTTTCTCTTCCGCCGTCACCCATACGAAGAGCATCGAGCGCTTAAGACTGGCGTGCGAGCGATGCAGCGAGTTCGCAATGTCCAGCACCAGAGCCGATCCTGAGCCGTTGTCCATGGCGCCGTTGTAAATCCGGTCGCCGTTAATCGGTTCTCCAATGCCGAGGTGGTCCATATGCGCCGACAGCACGACATATTCGTCTTTCAGCTTCGCATCGGTGCCCGGCTGTTTGGCGATGATGTTGTCCGACTCGACCTGTTTCTTGGTGACCCTGGCTTTCGCATGAATGCTCGCCGTCAGGGGGAAGGTTGGCAGCGGCTTGCGGTCTTTGGCCAGATCGGCAATCTCCTGAAAGCTGTGGCCGGATCCCTCAAACAGCTTCTCTGCATCCGCAGGATTGAAAATCACCAGCAGCTTGATGCCCTGCGATTCGTCGAGGCTGGAATCGGCCAGCGCCATGCTCGGGCGCGTGCGCGCCAGCTTCATGCGGCTCCATGGAATGTCCATCGATGCCGGGTTCGGGATGGAAATCATGCCGACGGCTCCGGCCGCTCGCAGCGACTTGGCCCTCTCCGACGTGGACTGATAATGCGACGCCAGGGCTGAGGGCATGTCCGCTGGCGAACCCGAGATCAGCACCACCACCTTGCCCTTCACATCGAGGCCAGTGAAGTCGTCGTAGTCTTTCTCTGGGACGCGCAGACCGTATCCCACAAATACCAGCGGCGCGTCCACCTGAGGCGCAAGGTCCACTCGTGTACTGAACATCGCGTCCTCGCCAAGCACCAGTGGCTCATCTTTACCGTTGCGCACCAGCGCGAGACTGGAGCCGGATTCATCAATCTGGCGGCTTACAAATTTCACCGGCTGATAGAAGCCATTGCTGCCCGCAGGCTGGAGACCATCTGCCTTGAGCTGGTCAACAATGTAAGCGGCAGCTTTTCGCAGGCCTCCGCTGCCCGTCTCGCGGCCTTCCATCTGGTCGGAGGCTAAGACCTTCACATACGCCCACCAACTGTTGCCATCGAAATTGGGTGGAGGCGTAGCGGCCGGGTTCTGGGCAAAGAGAGCGGTGGACAGCAACACGATAGAGAGCAGACGGTTAATCATTCAGGGTTTCCTCAAAGGACGGGTTGCTCAGCCATTCTCGCCGATATTGGCGACGCCATTCAATGGTTGAAAGCACTTCTCAAATCGATGTATCCGGTTTGCTCGGGTAGTGCGGCGCTTCAGCGCCGCGTCACCGGACCCCAAACGCCCGCACTACCCGTGCAAACCGGACACAGCTATTGCGGAACTGGTCTAAGGACAGAGTGCGCGGCCATTGTGGCAGATTTTTGGCGGAGCCGTCCAACGTTCAGCCCTGCGGTTTGCGAGGCAATTTGCACTGATGGTACACTTTGCACACCTACCGGACTGAGCGGGGTTAGTTCAGCGGTAGAACGCGAGCTTCCCAAGCTCGATGTCACGGGTTCGATCCCCGTACCCCGCTCCAATTCACTTACACCGTCGGCAGTTATTTCGAGAGCGCTGCGACCTTTTCCTTCGCCAGTGGCCGAGCAAATGCATTGGTCGGACCATGCGTATTGATGGTCAGGACCTTGCGGTAGTAGTCCAGCGCTTGCGTGCGGTCTCCGGATTTTTCGTAGGCCTGCGCCAGCAGACTCAGCACAAACGGGTCGTGCTGATCGCCCTTCTGTAATTCTGTAATCGCTGTCTTATAGTCGTTGAGGTAGAACGCGACATACCCGCTGAGATAGGGATAGAAGCGCACCTGGTCGGGATTATCGCCCTTGTCCAATATCGCTTTGGCGGCGGCCACGTGCTTCTGCGCTTCTCCGCCCCTGCCTAGCTCCCGGACACGGATACGCGCCAGCGCGCTCTCCCATCGGAACTCCCACAGGTCCCGCTCGGCTGGGCTCACATTGGGCTGGCGCAGCGCGGTCAGGTGACCGCTCTGGTACCACTGAAAGGCGTTGTCCGTGTCGCCCGATTCGAGATAGATGCGGGCCAGTTCATCGGCGTTACCCGCCGCATCCGCATACTGTTTCCCGGAATACTGTATATCGAACGCCTGTCGTTCGTATTTGGCCGCCTCATCCGAGTTGCGTTCGAAAGCGTAGGACACGGCCATTGTTCTCAACGCCTGAACTTTCGAAGCAGGCGGGGCCTCCTCAATGGCCTTTGCCAGATGCTGGCGCGCTTGCTGGTATTTGCCCTCCAAATCCAGAGCCATTCCCGCCGCCAAGTCGGCCTGGAAGAGATTCGGTGACAGTTGCAAGGCACGCTCGTAAAGGGCCAGCGCCTCGTCCTGCCTGCCGTCGCTGTTCAGCTTCTGGCCTTGTTTGACGAGTTCGAGCGCGTCGTCCGTTTTTGAGCTCGCCGGATTCGCCTGAGATCGTGCGAAGAGAAAGGCGCCCGAAAGCAAAAGCGCCGCCACGGAGTAATAGAGGAAGAAGGTTCGCAACTTCATAGCGGCGTCATTATTGCATACTGTTCGCCATCGCAATGAACGGGTGGCGTGCGGTGCTAGCAAACCAGCTAAGCTGAGAACTCGCAACCGTTCGCAGCGACTTAGAGCACCGGCGGAGGCTGCGCCGGAGGCGTGTTGCGCCGCTTGGCCGCTTCCAGAGCCTCGGCTGGATCGCGTCCGGTGGTGGCCTTGTACCACGCGGGGTGATGCGTCCAGGCCCAACCTTCGCTCACCGTACCGCGCGTCATCGCCTGAATGGTTCCGGGCTCGCCGAAGGTGCTGAGATAGATGTGGAAGAAAATCCCAAACAACATGATGAGCGCGGATATGTCGTGGACCACGTACGAGATCGCCACCAGGATGCGCCCTAAAATCTCCGGGAACCACATAATGATCCCAGTAATCACATAGGCGATGCACCCGCAAACGATCTCCCAGAACTGCATCTTCTGTCCGGCGTTGAAGAACCCGGTCTCGGGGGATTCCACCGAGTCGCTGCGGGTGACGTACTCCTTAATGTGCTTCATCCAGCGCGAGTCGGCGGGGGTCCAGGTCATCACCTGCCACCAATTCAACGCCTGTAGCGCAAAAAAGAAAACGAAAGCCAGTCCAAACCAGGGATGCAACAAGCGGGTCATGGCTCCGCCGCCGAACAGAGGCGTAAAGAAGCGGAATATCCACGGCAGATAAATGCCAAAGCCCGATAGCAGTGCGAGGAAGAAGAAGATCCCCACCATCCAGTGCAGAAAGCGGGTGTAGACCGGGTGGCGCAGCAGTTCACCAGCGTAAACCACTGTGCGCCCCATCCGATCGATGGCATTAGGGCGATGCACGAACCGATCAGCCGAAGTCGCCATCTAGTTCTCCTTTCCCGCGGGAGGCGGTGGCGGGTCAATGCGCACTACCGGAGGAGTGGGCTGTTCGCGCCGCGGCCCTTCGAACACATAATGCATGACCACGCCTACAAAGCCCAGCATCGCGCCGAACAGTCCAAGCGGCTTGAAGATGTCCTTCCAGACTGTAAAACTGAGCGGAATGCGCGGCTTCGCGGGCAAGTTGCCGTAGCGCTCTGGCTTGGTCGCATCGTGCAGCACGTAGATCACGTGCGTGCCCCCGATCGTATCCGGGTCGTAAACTCCGGCGTTTTGAAATCCCGAGACTTCACGCAATTGGCTGGCGCGATTTTCTGCTATGAACTTCATGTCGTCTTTGGTTCCGAAATGCAGGCAGCCAGTCGGGCACGCTTTTATGCAGGCGGGTTCCAGACCCGCTCCCACTCTGTCGGAGCAGAGTGTGCATTTGTACACCTTTTTCGTTTTGGGGTTGAACTTCGGAATGTTGAAGGGACAGCCCGAGACGCAGAACTGGCAGCCAATACAGTTTTCCTGCTGAAAATCGACTATGCCGTTGGAGTACTGCACGATAGCGCCATCGGCCGGGCACGCCCGCAAACAGCCGGGATCTTCGCAGTGCATGCACTGGTGTTTGCGCATGAGCCAGGCGAAGCTGCCATCGTCGTGCTGGTCTTCATTGAACTTGATGAGGTTCCAGTAATTCCAGTCGGTGTCGGGCATCGTCTGGTAGGTGTTGTCGAAGTAGGTCGTCTGGAACGGCATGTCGTTCCATTCGACACACGCCACTTCGCAAGCTTTGCAGCCGATGCAGGTGGTGGTGTCGATCAGCTTGCACACCTGGTCCTGGCGTTGCGTGCCCTGGCCGGCGACCGGTCCGGGGTGGGCCGAGATTTGCTGAATTCGTAATGTACCGCGATCGCTCATCCCGCGCCTCCTCTAAACCTTCTCAAGCTTCACCAGGAATCCCTTGAATTCCGGGGTGTATGCATTCGGATCGATGACCGTCGGTGTCAGCAAATTCGCAGGGGTCTTCGCGGTCCTGCCTTCACTCTCAGAAATTCCCAGGAAGCCCCAATGGATCGGCATTCCAATCTGATACAACTTCTTGCCGTCCACCATCATGGGCTTGATGCGCTTAGTCACCATTGCTTTGGCAATGTAATCGCTCCGTGCGCTGGTCACTTTCACCTTCTCGCCTCCCCGGATGCCCATTTGGTCCGCCAGTTCGGCTGGTATTTCCACGAACGGCTCCGGCACTAGTTCCACATTCATCGGATTGTTCTTCGTCCAATAGTGATAATGCTCGGCAAGGCGATAGGTCGTGCAGATAATGTTGTACCCTTCCTTCACGGTGCCGTACTTGTCCATCGCGGTCTTGAACTTCTTCACCACCGGATTGTTGGACTGGTTCGGGTGCAATGGATTGTCGATGGGGCTCTCGATGGGCTCGTAGAACTCTGGGAACGGACCATCGGCCATCGCGCCCAGCGGCACGAAAATGCGCCCCACACCCTCGGGATTCATGATGAACGGACCCATGTGCTCTTCCGGCTTGGAATCGGGCTTGAAGTCGGGAACATCGTTGCCCACCCACTTCTGCGCCGACTCGTTCCACCAGACCTGCCTGCGGGACGGATCATAGGGCTTGCCCGTCAGATCGCATGATGCACGGTTGTACAGCACCCGCCGGTTGGCTGGCCACGACCACCCCCAGTTTTGGTAAATTCCCAGCCCCGAGGGATCATCCGTGCCGCGCCGCTGCATCATGGGTCCGGCTTCCGTCCATGAGCCACAGTACAGCCAGTTGCCGGACATGGTTGTGCCGTCGTCGCGCAACATGGCGAATCCCGGAAGTTGCTGCCCCGCCTTCAGCGACACGCCGGTTTTCTCGTCGCTGATGTCGGCCAACGCCTTGCCGTTGATTTCCTTCGCGATCTCCGATAGCGAGGGATGTGCCGGAAGCGTGTAGGTCCACGATGCTTTCAGGATCGGGTCGGGGAACTTGCCTCCCTCTTTCTGGTACAGCTCGCGGATCTTCAGGAATATCTGTGCCAGAATGTCCTGGTCCAGCCGGCAGTCTCCCGGCGGCGGAAGCGCCGCGTTCTTCCATTGCAGCCAGCGCGCCGAATTGACGAAGGTCCCATCTTTCTCGGCGAACCCAGCTCCCGGCAGCCGATAAACCGTGGTGTTGATCTTCTTCATCTCTTCCGCAGTGGTCCCCGGCGCCATCCAGAAGCTGCTGGTCTCGTCGGGATAAATCTCGCACACCACCAGGAAATCAGCCTTCTTCAGGGCATCAATGTTCTTCTGCGAATCCGGGCCGATCATCACCCCGTTCATGCCGAAGGCAAAAAATCCTTTGACCTTGCCCTCATACATGTCATTCCAGATCTCGACCCAGGAATAGTTGCGGTCGACCTTGGGCAAGTACTGAAAGGCGAAATCGTTGTCTTTGGTTGCGGCATTGCCGTACATGGCCTTCAGGAACGACACCATAAATTTTGGCGTATTGGACCAGTAATTGAAGGACTCCCATTCGTTCGGCTTCGCCGGTTTGGGCGTAATGCGGTCAAGATAGGCCTTCAGGTCCTTGTCGGCAGGACTCGGCACCTTGAGGTAGCCGGGGAGGATATCGAAGATGCCGGCCATGTCCGTCGCGCCCTGGATGTTAGAGTGTCCACGCAATGCATTCACGCCTCCGCCTGCGCGGCCAACATTGCCCATCAGCAACTGCACCATCGCTGCCGTCCGGATGATCTGCGTCCCGAAGCTGTGCTGCGTCCAACCTACCGCGTAGATCATGGTGGCGACCTTCTTCATGTCGCCGTTTTTGCGAATCGAGGTGTACAGATCGTAGGACTTCAGAAGCTGGTCTTGGGGAATGCCAGTGATGCGCGACACCATCTCCGGCGTATAGCGGGAATACTGCTGTTTCAGCAACTGATACACGCATCGCGGGTGTTGTAACGACAGGTCGTAAGCAATGTTTGTAGGTAGCGACGGTGGAGGCGGCGGAGGGCCCGGAGCAGACCCCTTTGCAGAAGCCGAGACCGGCATCACCGCCGCTTTCGCTTCGTGGCCCTGGGCCGGAGTCTCTCCTGCAACCGGCACCGCCTTACCCGTTTCGTTTCCGCCTTCCTGGTAATTCCAGGTGGCCTTATCGTAGCTCTTGGATGCGTCATTGAAACCGGAGAACAGCCCGTCCTCCGGCAGCTTGAAGCCTTCTTTGATCAGGAAGGCCGCGTTGGTGTAGTTGACGAGATATTCCTTGGCCACGCGGTCGTGTTCGATGGCGTAGCTGATCAGGCCGCCGAGGAAGGCAATGTCCGCACCGGCCCGGATTTGCAGGAAGAGATCCGCCTGCGTGGCTGTGCGCGTGAATCGCGGATCGACCACGATTATCTTGGCGTCGCGGTTCCGCTTGGCCTCCACTACCCACTTGAAGCCACAGGGGTGGTTCTCAGCCGGATTCCCACCCATGATCAACATCATGTCAGCGTTCTTGATGTCGATCCAGCCATTGGTCATCGCCCCGCGCCCGAAAGTGGGTCCCAAACTTGAGACCGTGGGGCCGTGTCAAACTCTGGCCTGGTTTTCCAGACGGACGATTCCCATGCTTCGCATGGTTTTTACAACCAGATAATTGAACTCATTGGTGTCGGTGCAACCACCGGTGAATGCGATGGATTCGCAGCGATTGACGGTCTGCCCCTTTGCGTCCGTCTCGATGAATGTCGCGTCTCGGGTCTTCTTGGTCCAGCGCGCGATTTCATCGATCGCCTGGTTCCAGGAGATATCGTCCCAGCGATCGGAGCCGGGACGCCTCACCTGCGGCTTCAATATCCGCCGCTCGTTCTGGATGTCCTGCTGCAGCGAAGAGCCCTTGGGGCAGAGCGTACCGCGGTTGATGGGGTGATCGGGGTCGCCTTCCACGTGAATGACTTGCGGCGTGACGTTCTTGGCCTTGTCGCCGATGGTGTGGATAATGACCCCGCAACTCACTGCGCAATATGGGCAGGTGCTGCGCGTTTCTGTCGATCGTGAAATCTTCAGGCTGGCGGCTTGCGCCATCAGGGGCCGCGCATCAAAGCCGAAAACGGTAATCCCGACGGCGCCTGCTATGCCAGTCTTGAAGAATGCTCGTCTAGATACATCCATTACGCAGCCCTCCATGACGAAAGACTCGAACCCGTGAATTGGTGTAGGGATAGAACGGAAGCGCTCGGGAAGCGCAAAGTCGAAGGAGCGATAAAAGCGTGCGCTGTGTGGTCCACATCTTCACCAAGCCGTTCACGTTACGACGAGGAGCCCACATCTGGAGCCAAACAACGGGAAGAAGCGTATACCCGGAAACCCGCTCTGGTCAAATGGATTCACGATGTTTGGAAAAGGATGGACCGAAATTTTACCGGCAGGCTAAAAACCCATAAGGTTTTGGCTGATTTTGCTAAATCCATGCTCGCCCGCCCAGATGTCCAGCGGCGCAGTCGCGACCTCGTCGACGATGGGGACGGCAAGGCCGTCGACCGTCATGTCCACCGATTTCAGGTAGTGCTTACACATGTCGCAAGCCTCCACGCGCACCGCGATGAAATCCTCCGCCGAATACCGCGGAAGCTTCTGATGGTCCTGCTCGCCGCAGACAGGACACAGAATCCGCCGAAACTCCCATTCCGTTATGCAAAAAGAACAGATGAGAAAGCGTTTGCCGCCATCGCCTTCAGGACGGAGAACCGCTAGCTGCGGCCTCGCGCCGCAAACCGGACAAACCGAAGCAGAGGAATCTGTATGTCGTGCAGTCAGGGCCGCGGCAAGACACTCAGCATAAGGCTGGAACAACGTTCGCGCGAAGAAGGCATGCGAGCCCTGCTCGGCGCCGTCTGTGCACAATAGGTAACTCTGAAGCATCTGGCGCTGCTGTTCCAACGAGGCATAGCAAGGGGACGAAGCGGGATGCAGTTTTCCGGCACCGATCTCCGCCGCCTCTTGCGCCAGCTTTGATGGTCCCGTCCGCTGCACGAGCGAGAGCAACGCCGGCAACTGCTGCGCTGCGATGTCAATGTCAAGCCGTTCGCGAAAAGGCACTTTGACGCCGTCCGGAAGAGACAGGGGCGCAGCATCAGCGCACAGCGTCTTCTGAAATTCGAGGATGTGCCGGTAGAAAGCGAGGACCTCGGCAGCGCTGGGGTAGCGTTCGGCAAGTTCGACGGCTCGTTGGATGCGTTTGGCCCAATCAGGCTTTTTCATGCAGGAATGGCGGGCACGCGAAATCGCTTCCCTGCCAAACGAGTCAAATCATAACCTATTGCTCCGCGATGACTGCAATGCGGCATCTGACACTGGCGACTGCAAGCCGGTACAGTAGGATGATCGAGTGCAATTTGTTGCCAGGCCATCCTCCCGATCAACGCGGCAGGGGAGAGTGGAAACGCCACCAAAGATAGGGACAACCATGAACGTCCGAGCCCTTATACTCTGCTCCGCACTTCTCCTTGCGGCTCCTGTTTTCGCGCGGGACAAGACCGACGTGCTGGTCATGAAGAATGGCGACCGCCTCACCGGCGAGGTCAAGGGACTCGATGCCGGTGTGCTCTACGTCAACATGGATTACATTCTCGGCACAAGCTCGGTCCAATGGTCGAAAATAGACCACCTTGAGAGCAAGCAGTTGTTCTTGGTGAAGACGGAAGACGGCTCGGTGTACACCGGCACGCTCTCTACCGCCGAAACCGCCGGCGGCCGCCCTGTACAAATTGAGGTGGCAGAGACCCTGGAGCACAAAGTCACAATTGACCGGGCCCAGATTGTCCAGATGGACGAGACTTCGGAGAGATTCTGGCAGCGGTTCAACGGGTCCATAAACTCGGGGATTACCTATTCCAAGGGAAACGAAGCAACCCAGTACAACCTAAGTTCCGATGTCGAATACCCGCGAGAACGCTGGGCCGCTGGCGCCAACTTCAATTCCACGTTGGCCTCCAGTACGGGCGCTAGCGCTTCGACACGAAACTCGCTCGCGCTAAATTATCTCCGCTTAATGCGTTGGAACAACTGGTTCTACGCCGGTCTGGGTGACTTCCTGCAAAGCTCGGAGCAAAACATCAGGCTTCAGACAAATCTAGGTGCAGGCATCGGACGTTACTTGAAGAATACCAACCACGCCACCATTTCGGTGCTGGGTGGCCTCGCCTGGCAGAACACGGACTACCACCAATCCACGGTCCCACAAGGCTCGCAAAATGTTGGCGCCGCCATGCTGGCAGCCCAGGTCAAGCTTTTTCGCTTCAACAAAACGAATCTGGATGTCACTGCCAGTGTTTTCCCGGCGCTGTCCCAGCCCGGTCGTGTCTATGCCAATATGAACGCTTCCTATTACGTCAAGATCTTCAGCAACCTCACGTGGAATGTCTCGTTCTACGGCAACTGGGACAATCAACCTCCGGCGCATTTCTCCGGCAGCGACTACGGCACCAGCTCGGGACTCGGCTGGATATTTGGCAATAGGTAAAAGCGAGCATCACGTGCGATCAAGAACGATCGGCAAGCCCGGCGCACAGTTCCTGCTAGAGTGGATCGTTGCGCAACCATTCCATGCGTGAAAAAAGCAAACCTGCAAGGTCTCTCTCGGTCGGCGCTGTTGCCATAGGCGCTGTCGTCGTCGTTCTGTGCGCCGTGGTCTTTTGGCGACGGTCTTCCGGAGCGCATGGACAGGAGGCGAAGCCGGCTTCAGCCGCCACCTATGTTGGCCAGGACCAGTGCGCTCAATGCCATGCGGAGCAGGTGCAGGCGTGGCGAACGTCTCACCATGCCGAGGCGATGCAGGTCGCCAATGACTCTACCGTTTTGGGGAATTTCAACGACGCTCGCTTTACCAAAGATGGAGTAACCTCCAGCTTCTTCAAGAAAGAAAGCAAGTTTTACGTTCGCACCGATGGCCCCGACGGCAAGCCGCACGACTTCGATCTCCCCTACACGTTCGGTGTCCATCCACTGCAGCAGTACCTGGTCCCCTTCCCCAACGGTCGAATGCAAAGCTTCGTTGTGGCGTGGGATTCGCGAAGCAAGGAACACGACGGCCAACGCTGGTTCCACCTTTATCCCGACCAGAAGATAACCCCTACCGATCCGCTCCACTGGACAGGGCGCAACCAGACGTGGAATTACATGTGCGCCGATTGCCACTCCACCAATCTGCGCAAGAACTACGATCTCGCCAAAGACAGCTACGCGACGACTTGGTCAGAGATCGATGTCTCCTGCGAATCCTGCCACGGGCCAGGTTCGAACCATGTGGCATGGGCGCAGTCGCACAAGAAAGGCTCGTACAAGGCGAGCGATGGCCCGAACGGCCTCACCGTCGACTTGAAGCCGGCCAGCGGCGCGTGGTCGGTCTCCGATCCCGACAAGGGAACGATGCACTGGAAGGGCCAAGCCCGGTCGCACAACGAGATCAACACCTGTGCGCCGTGCCATTCACGCCGGCATCCGATCACCAGCGACTACCAGCCGGGCCAACCGTTTCTCGATGCGTATGTGCCTAGCCTCCTGGAAGAAGGTGTCTATTATCCCGATGGACAGATCCTCGAGGAAGACTACGAGTGGGGCTCGTTTATTCAGAGCAAGATGTACCACGAAGGCGTGACCTGCTCCGACTGCCACGATCCTCATACCGCCAAGCTGCCGCCTGTGAGCCTGAACGCGGTCTGCGGCAAGTGCCATTCACTGGCCAAGTTCGGCGGCGAGCAGCACCATCATCACAAGGCTGAGAGCGTGGGCGCGCTCTGTGTCAACTGCCACATGCCGACGAAAACCTACATGGTGATCGATGCCCGCCGCGACCATAGCTTCCGTGTGCCGCGTCCGGATTTCTCCGTCGCTTACGGAACTCCGAACGCCTGTAATCAGTGCCACAAGGACAAGTCGAACCAGTGGGCAGTCGATGCGGTGAGCAAGTGGTATGGCCCGAACCGCAGGCAGGAGGCGCACTTCGTCGAAGCGCTTGATGCCGGGCGTCGCGGCTTGCCGGACGCGGAAAAATCATTGACCGCGCTAATTACGGACTCGACGAAGCCCGCGATTGCGCGTGCGACCGCGTTGAGCCTGCTCCCGCAGTACCTCACACCGTCTTCACTTCCCGCCGTACAAAGTGCACTCGCCGATAGTGACGCCCTCGTGCGGAGCCAGGCCGTGCGCTCCCTGGAACCGCTCTCTCCGCAAGAGCGGGTCCGACTGGCTGGGCCGCTGCTCACCGATCCTGTACTCTCCGTGCGCATCGAGGCAGCGCGCCTGCTGGCTGGCACTCCGCCCAATCTCCTGCAAGACGCGCAGAAGACGGCGCTCGACCGGGCTATCTCTGAGTTGATCGCCAGCGAGATGGTTTCTGCCGAGCGCCCGGAGAATCACATGAATCTGGCGCTGCTCTATGTTCAGATGGGGCACACCAACGAGGCGGAGAGGGAATTACAAACCGCTCTGCGGCTCAATCCCAATTTCGTTCCCGCCATGGTCAACCTTGCCGATCTCTACCGCGCGCAGCAGCGTGACGACGAGGGGCAGAAATGGCTGGAGAAAGCGATTGCAGTTGCGCCTAACGCGGCTGAACCGATCTATGCTCTCGGCTTGCTAAAGATCCGGCAGAAGCAGTATCCGGAAGCGTTGAGCCTCCTGGCGAAAGCGGCAGCATTGCAGCCGGACAACGCCCGCTATAGTTACGTTTACGCCGTGGCTCTCAACTCCACTGGTCACGCCGATGGTGCAATCGCTGTGTTGCAGCAAGCGCTCCAAGAACATCCTGCCGATCGCCAGGTCCTGATGGGTTTGGTCGCCTTCGAGCGTGACAAAGGAAACCTGCCCTCTGCAATTACTTACGCACAGCAGCTCGTCCAGTTGGCTCCCGATGACCCGGATGCCAAGGCGGTTCTAGCGCAATTGCAGGCACAACAGCGTTGAGAAGCGAGTGGAGCAGCCTATCCACCTACGCGTAAAGCCAAACGGTTCTGGCAATTTTGCTAGTTGTTTGAGGGCGAGGCACGGACTACCATCCCAACGATCCACAAAACGGCAACGCCCAACATGCCCAAGGCCGTTCCTTCGAGCGACTAAGTCGCGGCTGGCGGCACTAAACGAGGGGCGTGCCGCAATCGCACGCCCCAACTCCACTGGTAAAGGAGAAGCTAATTGTCCGAAACCTCGACTTTGTCGCGGCAAGCTCTCGCGTTCGCATTAGCTTTGTTGGCTGTTCTGCTGCTGGTCGCCTGCGGCAAGAAAGCTGAGTCCCCCGCCAATCCGGATCAAGCCAGGCAAACGGCGGCTGCGCCTGCGCCGGTGTCCTCGCCGGACGAACCGCCCGCGCCGTCGAGCGAGATCATGTTTCCGAGGGCTTTCGGGCGCAGCACTGGCGACCTCGATGAGATGGCGAAGAACCGCAACATCCGCGCCCTGGTCCTGCTCAATCCCATCGGCTTTTTCTACGACAAGGGGCAGCCTCGAGGGGTGATGTATGAGGCCCTGGAAGAGTTCCAGAAGTTCACCAACCAGAAGCTGAAGACAGGCAAGCTGAACGTCAAGGTCACATTCCTTCCCATGCGGGTCGATCAGATTGAGGCAGCCCTGACCGAAGGGGTGGGAGACATGATCGCCTCCGGAATTGTGGTCACGCCCGACCGTGAAAAGCGTGTTGCCTTCTCCACGCCGATACAGACCGACGTCACCCAGATCATCGTCACTGGATCAAATTTCGGCGCAATCTCCACCCTCGCGGACCTGGGTGGAAAAGAGGTGTACGTAAACCCGCTTACCACCTATTACGAAAACCTTCAGAAGGCGAATGAGACGCTGCAAAAGGAAGGCAAAACGCCGATCGTAATCAAAGCGGCAGACAAGAACCTGATGGACGACGATCTGGTGCAGATGGTGAATGCGGGACTGATCCCGGCGACGGTCACGACGAAACAACGAGCTGCTCTTTGGTCGCAAGTTCTCAGCAACATTCAACCGCATCCCGACCTAGTGATCGCGAGTGGAGGCCAACTGGCCTGGGTCATGCGCAAGGACAATCCGCAATTCAAGCAATTGGTCGATGAATTCATCCAGTCGCATGCAGTGGGGACATCCTTCGGCAATACGCTGCTACGTCGCTACCTGCAGAACACCAAGTGGGTCAGGAATTCAACGTCGGCGGAGGAGATGAAGAAGTTCCAGGCGAATCTCGACTTCTTCCAGAAGTACGCCGGGGAGTACGATTTCGATTACCTGATGATCGCGGCCCAAGGCTATCAGGAATCTCTGCTGGATCAGAGTAAGAAAAACAAAAGCGGCGCAGTCGGCATCATGCAGGTGATCCCCAAGTACGCAGCTGCGCCACCCATCAGCATTCCGAACGTGGGTACTGCTGACGGCAATATCCACGCGGGTGTGAAGATGTTGCGGAATATTGATGATACCTATTTCAATGACCCGAAGATCGACTCCCTCAACAAAACTTTGTTCGTCTTCGCTAGCTACAATGCCGGACCCAATCGCATCGCGAGGCTGCGCAAAGAGGCAACCGATATGGGTCTTGACCCGAACGTCTGGTTCGGCAACGTGGAACTAGTAGCCGCCAAAGATATCGGGCAGGAGACAGTCACCTACGTCGCCAATATCTACAAGTACTACATCGCCTATAAGCTGGCTGTGGAACAGCGGCAGATTCGGGAGAAGGCGAAAGGATTGCCGGCAAGTTGAGGAGTTAAGAGGCTGTGTCGCAGCCTGGTATTGGTTTGCCATCGTGGAAAGGAACCGCACAAACACCAGCCCCGAATGGGGCGAAAGATCTTAGCCCAGCGCTTCAGCGCTGGGTAAAGTGGAAATGAGACCGAGTCCCGTAGGGACGGCAGAGGTTGCGACACCGTCTCTTCACGCCCGCGTCCAAGGGTGGGAGGAAAAATCGCTTGTACCAAGAAACGCGGGCTTTCTAACGCCCGACTGAAAGGCCCGCACTACCCGAGCTACAGTCACTCTGGTATTGCTCTAGCACAATGCTTCAGCGCTGGGTAAAGTGGAAAATAAGTCCGAGTCCCGTAGGGACGACAGAGGTCGCGACACAGTCTTAAGACCTGAACAAGTATTCAGATCCGCTCGAAAAGGAGACCGCATGCCCGAGATAGGTGGGCCAAGCATCGAAATCGCCCACAAACTGAATGAAGAAAAAAAGCACACGGCACCGCATCCCTCGCGCTTTGTGGAGATCCTGGAGATCGTTGAAGCGATCGTGCTGGCGCTGGTTGCCGTCACCACGGCATGGAGCGGCTATCAGGCGGCGCAATGGGATGGCCGGCAGGATCAGCTCTACGAGCAGTCCACCAAACTCCGCGTCGAAGCCCAGGGGCTGCAGACTACGGGCGGCCAGGAGCGTATGTACGACGCCTCCACCGTAGCCGAATGGCTGAAGGCTGAAGCGAGTGGACAA
Organism: uncultured Acidobacteriaceae bacterium; assembly: GCA_963794545.1. Classification (GTDB taxonomy): domain Bacteria; phylum Acidobacteriota; class Terriglobia; order Terriglobales; family Acidobacteriaceae; genus Bog-257. The sequence continues at coordinate 778,092 of CAWCEH010000001.1, read as the reverse complement.
CAAAAGCTTGCGGAACTCTTTGAGCGCCGCTTTCGCCCCGAGTTTCGCGCGGCGTTTGAGGCATGGAAAAAGACCGACCCGCTGAATAACCCTAACGCCCCACCCGGCCCGATGATGATGCCGGAATACCACAATGCCAAATCGGAGGAGTCAGATCGGCTGGGCAATGAGGCCTCGGGGTTCTTCGAGCAAGGCACGAAAGCCCGGGAAACCTCGGATAAGTATGTTCGCGTTACAGTCTTGCTGGCCACTGTCCTATTATTGACGGCGATCAGTCAGCGGTTCCGTACCGCATCCGTGCGGATTGCCCTGGCGGTTTTGGCAGCGTTGCTGGTGTGCATTCCATTGTGGCGGATCATCATGTTGCCGCGAATATGACACTTCCAAGAATCCTTCAGCATGCTTCCGGTTAGCAGATCGTGGATGACGCTAGCATTGCTCGTACCGATGCTGGGATTCTGCGCCAGCGCGCAAACCTCTGAGTTGTTGCCCGAGATCGACACCTACCTGAAGCTAAGTCAAGTCGTGCGGATTGATTTTCAGGCCAAGGAAACGAGAGAAGGTGGCGACCCGGTCACGGCCGAGATCGGTCCGAGCCTCGACTTCTACGTGAAGCACTTGCTCAAGCTGGAGAAAATCACCCAGTTCGATCTGGACGACGCAAAATCACAACTGGCGGTGTTCACCGTCGGATACCGCTATCTGCCCACTCCCGGCCAGCCTTCGACAGACCGCATGCGGATGCAAGCCATCTTCTACTTCCCGCTGAAAGGCGAGATCTTATTTTCCGACCAGAACCGCGCCGACCTGAACTGGAGCACCAACTTCACGTGGCGGTATCGCAATCGGATTCAGCTCGAACGTGTTCTGACGATTCGCTCATACCATCCCGCGCCGTACCTCAGCGCCGAATTTTTTTACGAGAGCCAATTCGCCAAATGGAGTAACACCGCACTGTACGCGGGATGTCTTTTTCCCGTGGGAAAGCACGTGGAATTTAACCCCTACTATGAGCACCAGAACAATAGCGGCACCAATCCGAATTCGCAGTACAACCAGTTGGGCCTGATGCTCAACCTTTACTTCGCTGTGAGGTAATGCCGTCGAGAAGACGGTATGACACAACGGCTTACAATAGCCGACTGCTTCGCATGAGATGGCTGTCTGCTTACCTTTCCGGGACTGCCTCGTCGAATTCCTTGTAGCAAGCTCCCCAGCACATAAGCAGTGGATCGCCGCCAGAACAGTCAGACACATCGCTCGAACGGATGGTGGTCCATAACAACCAGCGCCGCTAAGGTACGTGAGCCATGCGCTTCGGCCTGAGCAGCACGGCACCCCCGTGCACGCAATACTTAACTTGGTAGGAGAACAGAGAAACATGAAAGCTTGGATTGCCCACGGATGGAAAGCTTGCGGCAAAGCGCGCGCGGCGGTTGCGCTAACGCTTGTGCTGACGGCTTCCTTCTTTGTCTACACCTCATTCGTACCGGTGCGCGCTGCAGTTTCGTCCAATACCGCACCACTCGACGACAGCAAGATTGGAGCGTTGCTTTCGCTCGACCAGGCAATGGAGGCCGTGGCCGCCCGCGTCACGCCCGCCATTGTGAACGTCGCGGTAACCTCGCGCGTGAAGTCACAACCGGCGGCTGAGGGCATCCCCGACGAGATGCGGCGTTTCTTCGGACCGCAGTTTGGCCAACAAATGCAGCCTGAGCCGCGGATCGAACACGGCATCGGCAGTGGCGTGATCATCTCGCCCGACGGTTACATCGTTACCAACAATCACGTCGTGGACGGCGCCACCGACATCAAGGTCACGCTCAGCGACCGGCGCATTCTCGCCGCGAAGCTCGTAGGAGCCGACCCGCTCACCGATCTGGCGGTGATCAAGGTCGACGGAACCAACCTTCCCAACATTCCGATCGGTGATTCCTCGGCGCTGCGCCCGGGACAAACGGTGCTTGCCTTCGGCAATCCCTTCGGCTTCCGGTTCACCGTCACACGCGGCATTGTGAGCGCGCTGAACCGTCCCAACCCGTACTCCGACGATCCGCACAAGCCAGGACGATTTATCCAGACGGACGCCGCTATCAACCCCGGCAACTCGGGTGGCCCCCTGGTAAATGCTCACGGCGAAGTGGTCGGGATCAACACCTTCCTGATCTCGCCTTCGGGCTCATTCTCTGGAATGGGATTTGCCATCCCAACGCAGATCGTTACTCCCGTGGTTGACTCGTTAGTCCGCTACGGCAAGGTAGAACACGCACACATGGGTGTCGGCATCACCGATGTCACGCCGGAAAATGCGAAGTTCTTCGACGTGAAGGACAACAACGGCGCTCTCATCACGCAAGTTGAGCCGGATTCCCCAGGCGCCAAGGCAGGTCTGAAAGTGGGTGACGTGATCACCGAACTGGATGGCAAGAAAGTCAGTGACGCCGGGCAGCTGCAGATGGAAGTAGGAGAAAAACATCCCGGTACCAAGGTCACGCTGCAAGTCATGCGCGACGGGAAGAACGTATCGGTGCCACTTACCCTGGAAGAGATGGGCGGCGACCGCGCCGAGAAGCTCAGCGCTGAGAACAACACCGACAAACCACGCCGGGGATTGGGAATCGGCGACATTACCCCCGAGCTGCGCGAACAACTGCGGGCGCCGGATGACCTCCACGGTGCCGTGATTCAGCGCGTGCTGCCGGGTAGCCCGTCGGACGATGCCGGACTACAGCCTGGGCAGGTGATCATGGGCGTGAATCGTCACGAAACCAAGAGCGCCTCCGACGTGCAAAAGGCGCTCGCCAGTGTGCCCAAGGGACAGGACGCCCTGGTGCTCATCTGGGCAAACGGTGGCAGCACGTTCCGCGTGCTCCATTCCACCCAAGGAGCCTAACTCCTTCGCTGCGCCGCGCTGTGCTTCATCGTGAGTGAGCTTGCGATCGAAGTACAGTGCGGCCAGCGTTGCCGTTCAGCTCGCGGGGGCCCCGACGGTGTCTTGCTGCCAAGAAGTGGTTCGCGCCTATTCCGTCATCTGCGCGGCCCGGGCCTCGCTCTCGCCGGAAATTTGAAATAGTTACGGCCTTCTCCTGGCGTTGCCGCGCCTGCGTGAAGTACTGGAGGTTCTCGGGCTACCGTGGTGTCGCCGCATCAGTTTTGCTTTCTTTCCAGCCCAGTACGGAACTTCAGCCGCGCTTTTTCTCCATCCCGTTTGCTTATTGTCGTCGCGCTGCTCGGAAACTCCGGTGACTCAAGAGTTTCGCATTTCAGCTAGTAACGGCCCTTGACGCGGAGCCGTGCCGTAAGGTGCGCGTCGAGCCGCTTTATCTCCCCATAGCGCTACCGTCAATGTCTTTGATTTCTTCCTTTCACTCGTGGTGTATCCGAACGGGGTAAAGCTCGCGCGCAGGAGGAACAAATGGGGCGCCGCCCCATTCAGATCACCACAATACTTACGAGCTCTTGAGCCCGATACAGTTATCGCATGGGATGGGTCGTCGGGACAGCGACCAAGGTCCGGTAGAGAGGGTTAGAACGAGAGGACCTGGAAGTTATTGAAAAGGTTTGGCTGCCCCCCAGGGATTCGAACCCCGATATGCTGATCCAGAGTCAGAAAGATGGCTCTGATTCTAAACAACATCAACAAGATAGCTCTGCAAAACGCGGCAAAGTAACGCAGAATCCGCAAACGATCCGCAAACAAAAAAAGGACGGGAACGATGCCCGCTAGCTCTGGGCACGCCTGCCGAAGTGCGCGCTGGACCCGGGCCGCAAGCGGGCCCGCCCTGCCGATCGCCAGTACCAGTGATAGGAGATCGTCGCATGAACAGTGGACCACTGCTATCTGCTGGCAAACGTATGCGCCGGCATTACAGCATCAACAACTCTGGTCACCCGCTTGAACCGTATCGAAAGCAGAGGTGAAGCATGAAAACCAAAGATCGGTCATCGTCCGCCTCGGTTAGCAAGGGTCGTCACGAGCACCAATGCCGAATTTGCTCGCATCCGAAACGGGATGAGATCGAGCAGGCATTCATTGCTTGGGTCAGTCCGGCACAGATAGCTAAGAAGCATTCTGTCAGTCGCGACGGAGTGTATCGCCACGCGCACGTATTCGGGCTGATGGACAAACGGCGCCGCAACGTCCGGAGCGCGTTAGAGCGAATCATCGAGAAGGCCGGCGAGGTTGATGTTACGGCTACGGCGGTGGTCGCTGCCGTCCAGGCGTACAGCAAGATCAATGCGATGGGCCACTGGGTTGAACGAAGTGAACACGTAAACCTGAATGAGCTGTTCTTGAGAATGACTAGGGAGGAGATGGAAACATACGCAAAAGAGGGCACATTGCCAGATTGGTTTGAGGATGCTGTAGGTGCGACAGATAGCGACGGTTGAGAAACCCCGGATGAACAGTAAATCATTGAGCCGCAACAGAAACAGCAGGATCAAGGGTGCAACAGTTCCCGACCTTGCGGACTTTCCGCTGGGCTCCCTCCAATCGCGTGCGGCCGTGCGCAGTTTGCTGGAGAAAAACGCTCGCAAAGCTTCAGGTGAAGCGTGTCCGCCCGGCTGGTTTCCCAAAACGGCCGCCCAGAAAGCGTTTCTGGAATCATCAGCCGACATTCTTTTCTTTGGTGGGGCTGCAGGCTCTCTGAAAACGGAGACGATGCTAGTGGATGCGGCCCGGGAATCTGACAATCCTAACCTTCGCGCGATCATCTTCCGCCAGAGCTTTCCTCAGATGTCGGACATTATCGAGAAAACCCAGCGGTTGTACGGTTCCATGGGGGCTCGATTCGTTGGGCAGCCGACCTGGACATGGACCTTCCCATCAGGCGGCAAGATCCGGCTGGCCTACATCGCGAACGATAGGGACATCTTCGACTACCTCGGACCTCGCTACTCCTTCATCGGCTTTGACGAATCCACGTTGCATACCGAATATCAGGTCCGCAATATGCTAGGTCGTCTCAGTTCAACGGATCACTCGCTCCGCTTGAGAGTGCGACTCGGCAGCAACCCCGGCAACATTGGAGCTGGCTGGCATAAGGCGATGTTCCTCCGCGGTGTCTGTCCGGTACACGCGCCCGACAGAGCACCGGAAGCAGGCAAGCTGTATTGGGATGCGGTGTGGCCGTCCGATGGCTACCCGTTGCAATCTGCAGATGGCCAGGGGTTCTCGGTCTCATTCATCCCAGGTCGGCTCACCGATCACCACTTACTCGACGACAAATATATCTACCGGCTTCGAATGATGTCGGGGTCACTGGCCCCAGCGATGGAAACTGGGTGCTGGTGCGAACTCGCGGGCATGTATTTCTCGTTCCTGCGAGCTGACCAAGTGATCGACTTGGCCGAGGTGGAAGAACACTGGTGGGAAAACCACATCATTAGCCTGGACTTTGGCTTCGGAAAATCGTCTGCGGCTGCCGGCCTGTTTTCGATCACGGAACCACAGCCGTACTATCCTGCTGGCCGTATTTTTGAACTCGGTACGCTGATCGAAAAACGGATGGAGGCAACGGAGTTCGCGCGCGCGGTTTGCGAGTGCTTTGTAGCTTCATCAGTTGGCGGTCAGCGGCGGCGAATTGTAGCCGTCTATCTTGACCCCAGCAACTTCAAGCATATCGGAACGGGCCCGAGCGTGGCGCGACAGATGCAGGAGGTCTTTGCCCAGTACGGGGACCTCAGCGTAGTTCCGGCGAGCAACGACCGCACCGCCGGTTGGCAGATGCTCTACCGGCTCTTGAAGTCGGGACAGCTTGTGCTGACCAAGTGCAATCGCGGCAAGTCTTTGATATTCGAAGCACTCAGCACCAGGATGCACCATGAGAAGCTTTCTGGCGATCTGCAAAAGGTTGCTGGCGATGAACTCGATGATGTTGCCGACATGGTGCGCTACGCCATGCTTACCTGGTTCGAGAGTTCTTCAAAGCCTCCAGAACTCGCGATCCAGCAGAAGTTAGAGGAATACCGCGCCAACGGAATGGATGACTACAGCCTGAACATCCACCGTTTCCGCCTGGAAAGAGAACATCGGCAGACAGAGGAGCAGCCGGTTTATCTAGGCCGACGGCATGGACGTATCATCCGACGCTAGACTTAGCCATATCCGGCCCTTCCTACATAGAAGAGATTGGCGAGCGGTCTTAGTTCGGCAACTCGCTGCTCGAATTGTGTGCAATTGTCGCCGTGTTGGGCATCAGTCTCCGAATACTTTTCCGCCTCAAATCGGATATTTCCGCTGCAGTTCGTCGAGACGTTTTGTCAGGCGTGGGAATAGAGTCTGTACCAGATTAGTTGCGATCTTTTCCGGGTCTTCGGAGTCGAATACGGCTTTGCCATTGAGCATGAGCTGGTCGACTGTGGTCTGTAAAAGAATGAAGGTGGCAATATCAGGATGGCCGACGATGTCGAAGATAAATTGGGAGATGCGATTCCCTGGTAGTCGCCCGGGCTTTGTCGGAGACTTCCCCTGGTCTTGGCCAGGAAAAAGCGGGTAATCCATATACATCTGAAATAGCTCGTCGTGCGGGAGGCGGCCATAAAACCGAGCGAATAGTGCATCCACGAACAAGGAACCCAGTCGGGCTCCGTAATGAGCACGTGCCGGTTCCCACAGCACGCTTATGCAGAATTGAATGGCAGCGCCCAGGACTGCGTCGTTCCCCCGAGCAAGATAGCTACCTTCGTCTCCCTCCCGGCCATCAAACGCCACGGTGATTGCGGGCAATGTCCCCTTAATGAGTTCATAAAAGGCGCACATAAGCTGTCGGCCTCTCCTACCGTAGGCGATTACGCCGTCCTCAATGAAGAAATCCTGATTATCCTGTATTTTGCTGAGTACTTCCTCCAAGGCGTCCCGTGCCCGCTCATCGCCTTGGTGGGCGGCCTTGCGCAACCAAATTTCAGCTTCAGCATAATCCTGCGGCACGCCTTCGCCTTCTGCGTACATTTCGCCCAAGTTGAGCTGAGCTTGGGCGTCACCTTGTTCAGCGGCCTTGCGATACCAATATTCGGCTTGCTGAGAGTCGCGACCTACGGCATGACCTGTTTCATAAAATCGGGCAAGGTTGTTCTGTGCCCCTGCATGGCCCTGCTTGGCAGCCATGCGATACCACCTCACAGCTTACGCAAAACTGATCACGCCAAATGTGGCCTTCTGTCCCCACGTACTGCCCACGTAAAACTGGGCCCCAGCATTGCCCTGTATGGCTTCCAAGTGCAACTGGGCGCTAACGTGACCCTGCTCGGCGGCCTTCCGCCACCAAGTTACCGCCTTGGTGTAGTCCTCCTCAGCTTCTCCGTCCACGAAGTGAGCGCAGCCATTACAGAACTGTAAGCCGGCATGGTGTGGGTCGAGTTGAAGGCCACGCTGGAAGCAATCAGCAGCCTCTTGGCGTAGCCTCCTCTCAGCCGCAATGTCGGCATCATACAACTCATAACCCCAGAGGCTTAGACCCCGCTTGTACCATTCCTCCGCTTCTGCTCTTGCAAGAAGGTCTTGCACTCCGCGACGAACAAGGGATGTGGCTTCAGCCCGTGAAAGTCCGACGGACTGTGACGGCACCAGCCCTGCTCTATGTTCGTCTTCGTCGCTCATGCTGGTGCATTCCCGGACGAGCCTGCCTCAAATCGACGGCGCGCCAGATCAATACGCTTTCCCACGTCCTCGGCCATTTCGGTGAGCAGCTCACCGCCCTCTGCCTTGGCCGCGTCCACTTTTGCTCTTAGCTTGGCAATGTCGGAGTCAACCAAGTTCGCAATTTCCAGTTCTATTTGAGAAAGCCTGGCTCCAATCTGCCTAATCTGCCGGATAGTGCGTTCAAAATCCGCGCCAACACCCTCGCCTTGTACCGATTCAGGGCTGCTCTCATATTCCTCCAGGATTCGCCTTAGCGTTTCGGCATCGCCCCTCTCATACGCGGCGTTAGCTTCTTTCATAAGCTGTTCGCGCTTGTGCCGATCCCCTTCATCCGTGGCGTAATCCGGGTGGATTCGCTTGGCTACTTCTTTGAAGAGCTTTTTCAGTTCAGGCGAGGCTCCGAATCCTTCTCCCTTGGCGGCGCCTTCCCGAGCGGCAGACTTAGATTCTTCGGCCTGCGTCCGAGCTTGCGCAGCAGCAGAACGGGCCTCATCTGTGCCCTCTTGTTCCGCGAGCCGCTCGGCGATCTTCGCGTTCCAGTCGTCAAGCTCGGCGTAGAGTATTCCGACTTGACGGAGATACAGTGCTTCAAATGCCGAAAGCTCGGCCCGCAAGTCCGTCAGGAATAGTTCGCGGTCCGCTAGTTCAGCCTGGAGCAGCGCTAGTTCCTCGCGCTTCTTTGCAAGCTCTTCTTCTTCCCGCGAGACACGGCGAGTAATTTCTGTGTGCATCGGGATTGGTGGGGACCTCTTTCGGGGGGCATCATCTACCGCACCCTGAAAGGGCAGGCCAAAAGACATGCCAATGATAGTTGGTAGTGCTTGGGCGCGCAACGAAGGAATGATGGTCGAAGATGACCGATTCCGCTGCGGGCACGCGAAAGAGACAAATCGGGAATACTGATTCGGTCCTCGGCCGCGTCCTCCGTGCCGAGCGCGAGAGAAAACAACTATCGCAGGATGAATTAGGACACCGCGCAGGTTATTCGCGGAACTACATCGGTCTAGTTGAGCAGGGAAAGACCTCGCCTTCCGTGCGCGCTCTGTTCAACATCGCTACTGCTCTTGGAGTGAGGCCATCGTTGCTCATTCGCCGAGCCGAAGCCTTTAATGCCCTGCAGTCAACTCGCGGTTAGCACATTCAGATTGCCTTTTCGAGATCGGCCAGGCATTCGACGAAGAAGAGCGGCGTAATGACTGAGCGATGAAAATTGTCCAGAAGTACAGCCTCGCCGAGATCAAGGCTTTCGAGTGAGGACTTGTCGAAGATAAGGGATGTTCCTTGCGACGCGACATGACCCCAGGAACAGTTCGCAGAAGCGGCTAGTGTGTCGGTAGATTTCCTCAGCCTGGTTGATTGGGGAATCAACTCTCCATCGTTCGAGACCCTGGAACGGTTCACGAGGGCATTGAAGGTCCGCGTTGCAGAACTTTTCGACTTTTCAGCTGGCCTTATCTAATTCGCGCTCGGAATCTCCAGCCCAATTGTCTCGTGCAGTTGACTCCCTTAAGTGCCAGACAGCCGCGCCTCTTCAAACGTCTTACAATAGACGCTCTGGAGTCACTCTGATGTGTGGCCGATACCGCCTATCCCGACGCAAGGAACCGATCCAAGAGTATTTCGACACCACCGACGAGGTCGATTGGGAGCCTCGGTACAACATCGCTCCATCGCAGGACGTTGGGATCATTCGCCAGGATCGGGCGAAGCCAGAGCGCCGGTTCGCGCTTGCACGTTGGGGACTGATCCCGTATTGGGCGAAGGACTCGCGCATGGGTAACAAGATGATTAACACGCGGTCGGTGACAGTAACCGAAAAGCCCGCGTTCCGTGAGGCGTTCGAGAGCCGCCGCTGCCTGATCCCTGCCGACGGGTTTTACGAGTGGGTGCGACATGAAGTCGCATGTGTGATTGTCCGGCGAGCACCACCGATCGGACCTGCCATCCCATTGGCAGTACTCTACGAGGTATAGCGATTCGGAGACGAATCGTTTAGAAGCCCTCGGAAAATGTATCCCGCCGTCTTCAAAGACGGGTGCCGAAACCGCGAGGGGCCGGTACTTCTGCCAGCATCGCGGCGGATAGGGGCTAGGGTGAGTGGCACGGTCAGCAAATGCAAACCTCAATAAGTATCGTCAAAAAAGAAGGAGCCAAAGATGCTGTGAGGCTCCGTGATTACGGCTGGTACAGATGTTCCATTCTCATCTGTCATGGGCATTGACGCCGTCGGTATAGTAAGAGGGACCTAACCCACTCGGTCACGCATGTGAAACATGGTAAGCCCGTATCGTTCCCCTCAGGGGTAGCTACGCCGTAAGGCCATGCAACAGCGATGCGGGTAGAGGATGGAGGAGAAAGCAAACGTCCGACTGTAATGGCCGGAATACGGGTTGCAACATAACCCGGCGCGAAAGCGAGCAGACTTCCTCCGGGTCTTCCGTCACGAGAAAACTTGGCCAATCGGCTTAATGGGATCAGCAGATGACGGCGCAAGCTGGTGCAATCCTAGATACTGTTTCGGCATGGGACGCCGTTGACTGGCGAAACATCGAACGCAGCATTGGCCGACTCCAGGCACGTATCGTGAAGGCGGTGCAGCAAAAGAAGTGGAACAAGGTGCGAGCCTTGCAACATCTTCTCACGCACTCGGCAAGTGGCAAACTATTCGCCATTCGCCGAGTAACAGAGAACGACGGCAGAAAAACGCCCGGCGTGGATGGCGAACTCTGGGACACATCACAGAAGAAGCTTCAGGGTGTGACATCGCTGAAGACACGGGGTTATCGTCCCTGGCCTCTACGGCGAATCTACATTCCGAAGGCGAATGGAAAACTCCGGCCGCTCGGGATTCCAACGATACGGGATCGAGCTATGCAGGCGTTGTATCTGCTGGCGCTTGATCCGGTGGCGGAAACTCTTCCGGATGGATTCTCCTACGGCTTCCGGCGAGGGAGAAGGTGCGCAGATGCCATTGAACAATGCTTCAAGACGCTATGCCATCAGAATCCTTGCTGGGTGCTCGAAGGCGACATTAAGGGTTGCTTCGACAACATCAGCCACCAGTGGTTGCTCGACAATGTTCCGCTGAACAAGCCGATCCTCCGCAAGTGGCTAGAGTCTGGCTATCTTGAAAAGCAAGTGTTCTTCGATACGATCTCCGGTACACCGCAGGGCGGAATCATATCTCCTGTGTTGGCCAATCTCGCGCTCGATGGCCTCGAACGTCGCCTTCGGGAATCTTTCCCGGTGCGAGGCAAAGGCTCGGAACGCGGGCGCGCTGCACAGGTGCATCTAATTCGCTATGCGGATGATTTTGTCATTACCGGCCACTCGGAAGAGTTGTTGAGAATGACAGTCAAGCCGCTGGTCGAATCCTTCCTGCTAGAGCGAGGTTTGGTCTTTTCTCCAGAAAAGACCGTAATCACGCACGTGCGCGACGGCTTCGACTTCCTTGGACAGAACGTCCGACGCTATCCGAACGGGAAGCTCCTAATCAAGCCCTCTCGGAAGAGCATCGAGACGATTCTTTCCAAAGTGAAGCAGATCATACGAGAGCACATCGGTAGGGCTGCACATGTTCTTATTAACCGGCTAAACCCGGTTATACGAGGATGGGCGAACTACCATCGCCATGTCGTCTCCAAACGGATCTTCGCACGACTCGATGGTGCGATATTCAGCATGCTATGGCAATGGGCGCAAGCCCGGCATCCTCGCAAGGGGCGCCGCTGGATCAAGCAGAAGTATTTCGAGCGCGTGGGAAACCGTGATTGGTGGTTCTTCGGTAAACCTGACGGGACAGACGGCTGGATATATCGTGCCCGCCTGTTTCATGCGTCTTCCGTGAAAATCGTGAGGCATGTTCAGGTCCAGACTGGCCTGAATCCTTACGATCCCAAATGGCAGCCTTATCTTCGCCGACGTATCGCTGTCGCTCCACACCGCACGCGTTCATGAACGTGGGCGTTTGAGAAGGCTTGAGCCGTGTGAGTTGGAAACTCTCCAGCACGGTTCTTAGAGGGGGAGCCACCGGCAACGTTGGCTCCCTACTCGACAAGCGTGCGGCGAAGGCCAGGCAACCCTTCCATTTCGGCCTGCATGATGATTCACTCTTCGCGTTCGCTGGCTTGTGGGACCGCTGGAAGAATGCGAGCGGGCAAGTGGTAGAGTCGTGTTCCATCCTGACGACCGAGCCAAACGCGCTTCTTGCCGACGTGCATGACCGGATGCCAGTGATTCTTGACCCAGAGCATTACGGCTTGTGGCTTGATCCTGCCTTCAGGCGTGTGGACGCGCTCAAGGAGATGCTGAACCCGTTCGACGCAGGACTGATGAGATGTTTTCCGGTAAGCCCGAGAATTAACGCAGTGACGAACGATGATCCGGATTGCGTTGTGCCGATGCATAGTTCATTACAAGCCCAGAGTGCTCTCTCCGGATAGGGCCGCAGGTCACGTTTCGATCTACCTCGATTCTCACCGGGCCGAGGCTTCCATCGGCCTCAACCTGCAGACTTTGCAGATCCCGCGAAATTGTTGCCACGGCGAGGGTGCGACCACCCCTCCTATAGGTTACGGCGCAGTCTCGCGCATCAAAGTCCCCGTCTAGCCCTTCAAGGACTGCGGAATCCTGCAGTCTAAGGCTTTCCTTGAACCAATTTTACCGCCAGCACATCCCTGCTTACCTTTGGAACGCCGGACATTGTTGCCGGTGCCTTATACGAGCTATTGACCAGAAGCACGGCATAGGTGCTACCCAGATGGGTGACCGTCTGCCAGACGCCTTGATCGTCGATGTCAGTTAGGGGAGAGTCAACAGTTGGCTGAACCCACCAGGTTCCACCGGCAAAGGCATAGATCACAATTTTATTTGTCTTGGAGTCAACAGGGATTTCGCCGAAACACATGGTTGCAACGAAGAAGCTTGCAAAACACTCCAGTGCAATAGACAATCACGACTCCATTTTGCTTATGACAATTTCTACGGTGCGCCATCCCCAGCGACTCACGGGCAGGCTGCTGGCCGTCCTGGTGTTGCTGGGCATTTCTGTGTTCATCAACTACATCGATCGCGGCAATCTCGCCATTGCTGCTCCGATGCTGAAGGACGAGCTGCGAATCTCGGCAACGCAACTGGGAATTCTGCTCTCGGCGTTCTTCTGGACCTACGCGTGTTTACAGCCCATCACCGGCTGGCTGGTCGACCGAGTGAATGTCAACTGGGTCCTTGCCGGGGGGATTCTTTCTTTGGTCCGCGCGGCGACAGCCGCGACCGGCCTTGTGCGTACCTTCTCGATGCTGTTCGCGTTGCGCTTGCTGCTCGGCATGGGAGAGTCGGTCGCTTATCGGGCGCGGAGTTCCGTGCGGCAGTGGTGAAGCGGGTGCGGGAGCGCTATGGCGATTTCGGTCCGAAACTAGCGGCCGAGCATCTGGTCCGCGCCTTACACGCCCTGATCACCTCTCACGGCGTCCCGCTCACCTCTATCGCGACAGCCACAGCATCTTCCAGCGCAACGATGCCCACTGGACCCTCGCCGAACAACTCGCTGGAAAACAAACTCCCACCCAACTGGGACGCGCCTTGGACGAACTCGGCATCCAGCAGATCCCCGCCTACTCTCCCCAGGCCAAGGGCCGCATCGAGCGCGCCTGGCGCACTTGCCAGGACCGCCTTGGTCAGCGAACTTCGCCTCGCCCGTGCCACCACCCTGCAACACGCCAACGCCGTGCTGGCTCGCTTCTGCGCCGACTACAACCGGCGCTTTGCCCGTCCCGCCGCCGACGCCGTTTGCGACTTTCGCGGCTTGCCGCGTCGCTTCGATCTTGCCCGTTGCCTGAGTTTGCACTACCAGCGCGTGGTCGCTGCCGACCACACCGTCACCTTAAGCGCCCACTCCATCGCGCTTCCGCCCCTGACCGCCAAACGCGGCTATGCCGGAGACACGGTGGAACTTTCCCATCAGCTCGACGGCACCCTGCGCGTCTATCGCGGGGACTCGCTGTTGCTCGCCCAACCGCTGCCGCTGGAAGACTACTCAGAGCGCCGTCCGGCCCCACGCACCACCGCGCAGAAACCAAAACCCAAGATGCCCCGCATCTATAACCTCTCCGGCCGCCCGGCTCTAGCGGCCGTTACTTAAATGACAGGGGTGACATAACCTCGTCGCAGTTAATACGACATTTTCTCGTTGCAACTACACTGATACGACACCGATACGCCACCCCCTTGACAAACTAAACCTCATCGAGGTAAGATCTTGTCCCTCTAAGAAAGGAGACAACTACCATGCTGCGTTTCAGTCAACACGTTGGTTCGACCTGCTTAGCTACCAGCGTTGTACTGACCCCTGGCGGCACCACTAGCTGCCCGACCACCTGCTGTTCTTGTTCCTGTTGTTGCTAGTCCAGCATGCTGTTAGCTGGACTTTGCACATGACACAGAATGGGCCACGCCCGTGAGTGACGACCGGCTATCGGTTAAGGAGAATCGTCATGGCTAATCAGCAGTTGCAGGCTAAGTTGATTGCCTGCAATGTCCCCACCACAAACTCTGCGGCCGCGCGAAAATTCTATGACACACTGTTTGGCGGCCAAGATTTCGCGCGAAGCCTGAATGACAAGACCGAGTCATACTTTCGACCCATCAGTCAGGATGGTGTGACCCTCACGATCGCCACGCGTTGGAATGATCGCGAACCGATCACCTGCTTCTTTGCAGTCGACAACTTGAACGAGACGATCCAGCAATTGGTCGCAGCTGGCGGTAAGATAGTAGTGAATCCGACTCCGATGCCTATCTCAGGGTCGCAGCAAGCCGTAAAGGTTTTCCAAAGTGCTGTCACGGCTGGACAGCCCTCAAACACCATGGGGAACTTTGCCACGATGCTCGATCCCGATGGAAACTACCTCGGGCTGATGCAAGTTGACAATTCCATGCAGCCTCACTTTAACGCTCGGCCAGCGCAGCGGACGCTGTCGCAGGCGCAAGTCGACAACCTTGACAATTGGAAGCAACAGGGCGAACCCAAGATGTGATAAACGTAACGTTCCTCCACCAGGCATTCCGCAGTGAATAGCTGAAGGAATGCTTGGGTGGTCGGTCCAACGTCAGCGCCAGCGTCGCTGGGCGATCCGAAAAAAGGGGTAATGGTGTGGTGCGCCCTGCGCAGGGTCTCTGGGTTGCCAAGGAATCTCTTCTCAACTCCCAGGTTGCGACATATACCCCACAGCGCCGCGTATTGTTTGTTCGTTGGCTATTCCTAAACCCGTGTCCAGTGGCCGAAGGATGTCCGGCCTGCTGTGACCTTTCCTAGGCCTTTCGTTCTTTCCGGCGCAGTTTGGCAATCACTTAATCAGGGCGGTTTCGCGCTCAAGTCCGGTAAGTTGGAGATGCTACATGGCGTTCCAGAAGCCTCCCCGAACTGAACTTCCACTGCAGTATTTCTTGGAGAACGAATATCAATCTCTCATAGAGATTTTTCATTGGGTTGCCAATTTAGCTGGATCGCTGTACACAGACTGCACAGCCGTTGTGCCCCCGGAAGCCGCTTATTCCAGCATACTCGTCTCCCGCACACATCAATTAAGCCAGGAATTCTTGCTTAACTTTAAGCGCAGCTCGCTGGATCTAGGGCTGCCGCTCGGCGTCTCCGGCTATTTTGGCTTCCGAGTGCGCAGCAGTCTAGCACTTCGACGGCTTAGCGAAGAAGAGGATCAGGACAACCCCGAACAAGTCATCAAACTGCCACCCTATCAAAATATCGATGCCTCACTCGGCGTTACCATCCGCGCCCGCAGAAGTTTGCGACAGTTCACCGGAAAAACGATGCCGCTGCAAGAGCTGTCAACCATCCTGTTCTACGGCAACGGCGTGACCGGCGATATGACAATGATTTCGGAAGACGATCCGCAGTGGCCCAAATACTCGCTCGGCGTTCCCGAAGTAGCTCATACTCGAGCCGCTTCATCTGGTGGAGGCTTAAATCCAATATCCTTGTATCTTGTTGTTCATAATGTAGAAAAACTTGAAGATGGAATTTATATCTATTTGCCCTTCGACCATTCTCTCAAGAAGGTAATGGTCTTCAACGAGCAGAAGCGAAAAGACCATCTCGCCTTAGGCCTCAGTTGGGGAATGAACGTAGAGCCAGCCAAGGTGAATTTGACGATATACTACGTCTATACCGTGTACGAAAACTCCAGAAAGTATGGCGATATGGGCTTGAGTTTCGCCTTCGTTGAAGCAGGCGAGATCGCCGCAAACATTCACCTAGTTTGCACCGCCACGAAAGTCGGTTCTTCGGATATGGGCGGCTGGGAAAAAGTTCAGACGGAGCGGTTCCTCGGTATTGACGGACTCTCTAAACAATTGGTGCATGCGACAGTCGTTGGGATGCTCTAAAACCTGCGTTCGCCGTCCCAGACTGCCGCAAGTGTGCGCTAAAGCAACCCTGGACAACGGCCACTAGATGCGTTAGCCTGCAATGACGCAAACAATGGTGTGTTGCTTCGACCCCGGCTCTCTGTCATAAACTAGGAGGTTTTGATAATGCCGTGGGGTGGCTAAACATGAAACTGACGAGAATTGATCGGCAATAATGGTTGTTTGGTTAACACAATCTGTCTAGTCAGCCCGAGGTGTGCGCTGGTTGTCTAACACAGTAGACTAGCCCTAGAAACTGGTTGACAGGGGATAAAATGACTGATAACTCTAAGGCGAACGATGCCCAGAAAACTCTAATGCTGCGTGAGGATGTGAACATTTACTACAACGGCGCTGATGAACTCCGCCTTCGTAAAGGTGTTTGGAACTTCGAAGAAGCAATCCTGAGTTTTGAGGGTCTCAGCAAGGATCACAAGGACATTTTGGTAGAGATGTTCAACTTGTTGCAAGACGGCAGCGGAGTGGACAGCGAGCGTCTCCCTAATGAGCAGAATCTTACACAACTTGAAAGAGAGCAAATTGCCCAAACACTCGATGCCTTGCGTGCCAAAGACTATGTTTCCGACGGGGATGACGCAGATACCAGACGTTTTCTCAACCAACTTCTCGGCGGCACTACCGACTTTGTAACCAATATCGTCTTCAGCGAGAAACCTGTATTGTTCTTCGCAGACACCCAATCGATAAAGGATTATGCGGTCATGCTGGCAAAAGAAATCAACATGCCCTTGACCGTCATGACAAAAGACGAATTCAAAGTCATTGAGGCGATGGACTTGACCACCAAGTTCGACGCTTACGGAACCAGAAAACAACTAGGGTCTTTATGTGAAATCATCGAGCCCTTTAGCTGTATCGTCGGATGTATTGAACGACCCCACATCATCTTCTTGCGTAATCTTAATCGAGGCCTGATTCAAACCTTGCAAGCGCTGAGCCTTAGCCTTTTAGACGGACCATTTACCACTGTTTTTACCATCAAGCCTACTGAAACCGGATGCTTTGAGTGCTTTGAGCAGCGGTTGCTGGCGCGCATGATGGAGATGCCCCCATATCAGCAATTTGTAGCCCAAACCAGAAATCTTCCCAGGTTTGACAATAAGGTTTATGCCAGTCCCCTGATGCATTCCCTCGCAGCGCAGGCTCTCTTTGAAGGACTTATGGTCTCTAAAATCGGGAAAGCGAAGTTGGCGGGACGTGTATTGAATACCTACGTGCCTCTCATGGAAATTCAGGTTCAGCCTCTGCTGCGTGTGCCATTCTGCCCGGCCTGCGGTTTCGTTGCCGAAGCCCGAATGGAAGAAATGTATACCTCGTCGAAAAAAATTGTTGATCGCGTCGTCGAACGGATCTCCCTAGTGGATACTAGTCGACCCTAGGTCTCGCGGTCATTGAAGCGTATAAAGCTAATGCTAAGGTTCTATCCGTCAAGCGTACACGTAATCAACGAGTTTAGGCGGCTGTGCGGCCAGCACTTCGGCATTACGGAATCGCAGATTATTCAAGTGACGCAGCCAAAACACTCGCCTCGTGTGCAAACAATGACGGCCCGAATGCCCAACTACCACAAACTTTTGCTGGGTGAAAAGACCGAAATTCAATATCACCTGGCGGGCTACGGCGTCTACGGGGAAGAAGCACTCATTCGGCTTCTCGGAGAGGCTATCGAGCGCTATGCGCTTTTTACGGCCGCAGCCGCAGTCAGGAAAAGGCTGTTCAAAGCGAGCTATAACGATCTAAAGTCCGAATCGAATGTGATGCCCTGGGAATTGATCAATATCTTCACCGAAAAGGACTACGAAAGAATGCGCGGAAAGGTAATTTTCCGCAGCATAACGCCCGACGACCAGATCAGCTGGATTTGGTGTCCGTCGCTTTTCAGCCCCAGCAAGGATATTTGCATCCCAGCCCAGTGTCTGTTTACCGGCGTACAGTTTGAAGACGAAATTCCTTTTATAACCTCCTTTTCCAAAGGCTGCGCTAGCCACACAGGTCCAAAGCTCGCGCTGCGAAGTGCCCTTCTCGAAGCGGTCGAAGCTGACGCGCTCATGATCCGGTGGTATACTCTTGCAAAATCGCGGCGAGTCATCCTGGATGACCCGATTTTACGCGATATGATCGCCGAGATCTTCAGTGATCTCGACGTCGAGATTGTGCCTTACGAGTACACCATGCCGGGAATGCCGGGACACTCATTTGGTGTGGCGGTATTGAGCAAAGGTACTGAGCGCCCGACAGTTCTGTTAGGAACGGGGGCAGGACTTAACCCAGGCGCTACCCTCTATAGAGCTCTAATTGAAGCTGTTGCGATTTTCTATATGGGTTACAACGGCCCCGCACTTCAGCCGCGTGATTACCTCACCGAGATCGATGAACACAGCCATACGAACCTGGATAGCAATGTTGCTTACTGGGCTGCCGCCGAAGACGGTGATGCCAAGCGCGCAACCATGAGAAACCTGGTGGAAGGCGAAGTCACGCTCAGCACGTTGAAGAACTATCAATCGACGATTGACGGGGAACTAGATTACATCCTTCGCAAGTTAAGAAACATCTCCAGCTACGCCGTTCACCTAGACATTACGCCTCCTGAACTCGCAGATACGGCTTGGTCAGTAGCCCGTGTGTTTTTCCCGGAACTAGTGCAGGTGTCGCTGCCGTCCTTTCCGTACGCTGCTCATCCCCGGTTGCTTCAATTTGGAGGAATTCAAAATCCATTACCTCATCCCGCCCCTTGATACGGTGCTGCTCTTGATTGCGAGCCTTTACCCCGTGGGGTTCTGTGCGAACGTGACCGTGCTGATAAAAGGCCCTCGTGGCTTCGGGCGGACCCAATCGCTAAGTGGCGATCTGATCGGCTTTGTGATGGGGTATGTCGTCATGGTGGTGGTTGTTGCCCTGGTGCGACCACAGCAAGTCTTGGCTTTTAATCTGCCAACGTTTCCGCTCTTATTGCTGGCGCCGCTTATTGGAATCGCTTGCATTCTCCTGGAATACTTGCTCGGAATCCTGCTTTTGTTCTTGCGGACAAGGAAGCTTGTGACATCGATAGCGGTTCATAGCATCTATTCTGCCGTTTCACGGATAAATATCAAGGATATTCTGAGTATTCTAGCGTTGGTGATTGGAGAGGAACTCATACTCCGCCAGTTGCTGTACAACTTACTGGCAACCGATTTCGGCATGACGCTGTGGATCGTTATTTCGCTATGCACGGTGGCCTATGCGATGAACCATCTTGCTTTTGGCATGACAAGCGTGATCTCCAAGTTGCCAAGTGGTCTGCTTTACGTTTTGCTCTTTTACGCGTCTGGCTTGTCAATCGGCGTTGTCATTGTGGCCCATGCGACGCAAAATCTGACTTTGCTGGTCTTATCAAGAACGAGATCGTGAGAAATGGACAACCGGTTTGATTTGATCCTGTTCTTGATCATCGTTACGGTTACCTCTATTTTTTGGGCACGAATCAACCGAATCGGTTATAGCAACTTAATCACTTCTGTCGTTTACTTCATCATGAAGTATTCAAGAATGAACGCGGAACTGATCCGGAGTTATCTAGTGTGGTCCATTTATATGTTTGTAGGGCTGGTTGCATCTGTTGTGCTGCTACTGACATATCGAGTAAATCTCCTGCGCTTCCTCACTCTGGATCCAAGATATTTCATTGTGATTCCTTTAGCTTTCATTGCGCAGAATTCGCTGACCGGACTGATGATGCAGTTATTGATCCTCGCAAGAGGGACGAATGTGTTTTTGGAAGTAACAAGGATTCCATGGGTCAGTTATACCCTGATGATGCCTCGCATCATGCGCGTGAGTTCTCCTTTAGGCGCCGCCATTTGTGAGGAAGTGTTTTTTCGTGGTGCTGTATTTCTCGTCCTGATAAATAACTTCCCGCAGACCGGTGCCTATTTGCCAATACTTGTATGCACAGTGCTCTTCGTTTTGCAGCAGGTGCTACAGACAGACACTTTCGGGCAAGCACTGATTTTGCTCATCGGTTCGACGTCAATTTCTACCGTCGGCTGTATCACTATGTTGTATACCGGAAGTTTCCTACCAACGCTTTTATGCCATGCGGCATATGCGTTTTTCTACCTTCGATTGGCACCTTCGATGCCGAAAAGCACTCCGAAAAGTCAGAGGTCGAAACCGAGTTCTGCCTACCCGGATTTCTAGCCGCGATGCACGGTGATGCTTTGAAGCCTTGAAGTGAGGATTTTTATCGGCGTGGGTCGTATGATTTTTAATTTTGCCTTGTCGGTGTCGAGCGGCGTCGCTTTCCGGCGTTGGGGACGGCGGAGCGGAGATGACGAAGTTTGCAGGTTGCAGGATGGTTCGAGAGTCGGGACGAGTGCCCCACAGGTCATGTCGCGAGACGGGTAACGCGGTCGAATGCGACCCGCAGGATAACAACCTGCTGAGACACCACAGCTAGAACCTGCCCTTAGTTTATAAAAACCGGGACCCGGATTGGGCCGCGATATAATCCGGAACGCCACTCGATCTTTTCCGTTCCCAATCGAAGCCGAGGATAGCGACGCAACAAAGCGGCCAGCGCTATTTCGATTTGCAGCCGCGCGAGAGGCGCACCCAGACATGAGTGAACACCTCCGCCAAAGGCCAAGTGTTTCTTATCGCTCCGCATGATGTCGAAGCGATCTGGATCCGTAAAACGCTCTGGATCTCGGTTGGCCGCATTCAGCAAGCAGAAAACTGCAGCTCCCGCAGCCAGCTTTCTATTGCCGACGATCGTTTCTTGACGGGCGAAACGCAGCGTACTGGTCAGGGAGCAGTCGTAGCGCAGGGCCTCTTCGACCGCTTCGTCGATCAAGGATGGATCGTTGGTGAGTAATTCCCACTGTTCGCGGTTCATTAGAAGCGCTACAACTGCGCTTCCGATGAGGTTGCGGGTAGTGGCAAATCCCGCATTAGAAAGAAAAACGACGCATTCGGCGATTTCGTCTGCCGTCAGGCTATCTCCCTGTTCCTCGGCCACAATCAACGCGCTCAACAAGTCATCACCCGGTTTATTACGCCGAACTTTGATGAACTCGCGCATATACGCCATGAAATCTTTGGCAGCAGCGTTGCCTTCTTCCACCGTTAACTTATCAGGCTGAGACATACCTTGTAATTTCAGAATCCGCTCTGTCCAGACGCTAAGTTGCATCCGCTCTTCTATCGGGGTGCCGAGCATTTCTGTGATTACCCAGGACGGGAGCGGATAGGCAAACTTTTCGACAAGATCAAACGATGTGTCGGTTCTAACCTGATCCAGAAAGCGTTCAGCAAGGGCTTCGATATGGACACGCATCTCTCGAATGCGACGTGCCGAAAATGCTTGGGCGACGAGAGAGCGCAGGCGCGTATGCTCAGGTGGATCATACGAATGAAAGCGATTGGCAATCAACTCAAATGCCGGGCCTGGCCCTACTTGCTTGCGAAGCATGTCCTCGATGCCTCGCATCCCAAAGTCGCGACTTACCAAGACTTCGGCGCAGTCTTTGTAGCGGGTCAATACCCATCCTAGCCGTGTAAGATGAACCGGATCGCATTCCCGCAGATAGCGCAGACTCGGAAATGGATTTTGCTGGAATTCGGCCGCGGCCGGATTATAGATGACGTGCCGACGTGGTGATTGCGTCTCGATCACTGAACACCCCTTCTCTCTGGCATAACTCGTAGTAATTGCCGAATATTTCCGCAAACGATCTTTTTCAACAGCCACAGGCGTTTACACAAGCTACCCCAAAACCGGAACCGCCGGACCGGATTACTTGTGATAGGGGATTTAACAACAATTACGCACTTTTACTAAAGGTCCACCCGTATCAGGCCATCAACGTGATACCGGAGATACATCGGAAGGAGCGCAATGAAGTTGCACGTAATCGCACGGAGCCGTCGCCACCTGTCGTAAGAGTACACCATAACTCCGCACTGTAGGCATCGATCCAACACGTTCTTCATCGCAATCAGCCTTGCATTGCGGACATTGCGAGCGCATTTTGTTTGTTCGCTGGCCAAAGCGGCTATGCCATTGTTGGCGGTAACAAGCCTTATCACCAGCTCGCTCGCCCGAACGTTTTTTTGGTTGATCAACTACCGCTAACGCTGATGTGCGCACCTTCAGTATCGAGGAACTCCGCCAGCACGCCGCCAAAATCCTGCTTGGTGGGCGGCATTGCGAACTGAACGCCCTTACCGGACATGACATGATGGAACCGCTGAATGTCCGGCACGGTGAAGCCGAGTTCCAGTTTGCCGGCTGGGTTTTTGTCAGAAGCGGGATGAAGGGCGAGAGTCGTCTCTCCTGTTGAGAATTCGCTCCAACCGGGCGACTGAAACTTCAATGGCAAGCCGATAACGTCGCGGTAGAACCTGACCGCACGGTCCATGTCGGCAACAAACGCAATGACGTGGGTGAGCTTCGTATCCATCAGAATCGCCTCCTGCGCGGTAATAAATGGCAATTATATGCGAAAAGCATTGGAGTCCTAACGGATAGTGGAAACCAGCGTGTCGGAGCAGCTACGCAAGGCGTTTGAGTTGCTGCCGAAGACTGATACCTCCGAATTACCCGTGGTTCGCCCCGTATGACATGCTGTGGAGCGTGCTAGGATCGTCGCATGTGGGAAGGCACCGTCGTTTCGATCCATGTCTCGGCATGGGAGAAGCACGAAGCCCGCAGATGTCCGCGGTGTCGCCGCTGGTTTATGGGAATTCAGGCGCAGATGTTGCTCGAGCGCGAGACGGTGGCGCGCTTGAACGGCAAGCCGCTAGAGCCGTGCGGCGAGTTTTGTAGGCTTCCGGCGGAACGTCGGCGCCGCCTAAAACTCGCCCTGGGGCAATCAGCGGCGATATAGACGTGGCCACTTTAATCGCCGTCCACGAGTCGTAGACCTGAACGTGTAAAGCGGCCTTCCGCAGCTTTTCCGTGGAATCTTCACCCGGCGGTCCAGCTAGGTCACTACCGTCTCCGCAGACTCTCAGCTACGGTGTGATTTCCCAGATCACGCCAGAATACGACGTTCCGCCCTCCGCCGTCGTGCCGTAGAGATTGCCCTGAGAGTCGAGCGCCACCCCGCCGTGAGCTAATGCTCCATCGCTGCAAGGCCATCCCCCAGCGCAGAAGTCGTGCAGGGTGGTGTACGTCCAGCCGCCGCTTCCCGGGGTCAGCTTGAAAACCGAACCGAAATTGTAGGCGCCTCCACTCTCGGTTGTGCCATAGAGATTACCGGCTGCATCCATGACGAGACTACCGTCAAGACCGCCGTACCCGCCGAAGTTGCTGTACAGCACGGATAACGTCCCGCTGGAAGGTGTGAATTCGTAGACCGTGCCGATTCCACCTGGCCCCCCGCAGCAGGTTGATCCGTAAAGCTTTCCCATCTGGTCAAAGACGAGACCGGAGTAGGGATATTCCCCATCGCTGGTCCCTTGAAAGCTATACAGGATTCGCTCCGTCCGGGTGAGCCCGGCCGGAATCAACTCGTAAATCGTACCGAATCTGCCGACCTGGGCGTTCGTCGTTGTGCCATAAAGATTGCCCGATTGATCGAAGATCACGCCGCCCCAGGGACGCTGCCCGTCCCCACCTTCAGTTGTGAAGTTGTGCAGCACGCTCTCCGTCCACGCACCGCTTGCGGGACTTAGTTCGTAGACGGTGCCACAGCCTCCCTGGCAAATCCCCGTGCCGCCACCGTTCGTCGTACCATACAGATTACCGACCTGGTCGAAGATGAGGTCGGCCCCTTCTGGAGTGCCTCCATCGCTGCCTCCCGTGAAGCGATAGAGCACGGTCTCCGCCCAGTTAGCGAGTGCGTTGGCTGAGGCGTGGGGTGGCGGTTTCAGATTGAAAACCGTGCCGCAGCCTCCCTCGCAAATTCCCCCTCCGCCTGCCGACGTCGTGCCGTAGAGACTCCCGTCGGGACCGACAATCATCCTGGCGTAGGAATTGCCGCCGTCTGTGCCTCCTGCAAAGCTGTACAGCGTGGTAAAAATCCAACCCGAGCTTTTGTGGGTTAACCGGAAGGCCGTGCCACATCCCAGGTAGCAATTTCCTCCAGGGAGGCCACTGTATTGCGTCGTGCCATAGAGGTCGCCGTTGGGGGCCACTGTCACGCCGCTGATGGGATAGTATCCGTCCTGTAAGCCATTCAGGCTGTGTAGGACGGTGAAGATTTGCGCTTGTGTCGATTGCATTGCGAACAATACCAACGCGCAGATCAGCACGAAGCTCGAACCCCGCAAGCTGCCAGTCGAGGTCAAAGTGGAACGTGGTGCTGGTTTCGTCATAGCGATCTCCTTCACTGCATGCGACCGTTAACGATTTCGGTTTCGACACCCGGCACTTTATATCAGAATCTAGGCGGTCTTCCAGCAGAAACGATAACTGTTGCAATCAGGCTAGGCTGCCGACGCACATCGACGCATGGAAACTCGCGAAACCGTGGGTAAGATCCTCCTCATCCCGGAATCCCGAAACTGATTGGTTTGGCATTTTCCAGTAATCTCCCGGAGTTTCGTCATGGGTGTGAGCATCCAATCTATCGGGAGCGGAGAAGCGGGCGGGGATTCGGAGGTTCCGACTTGTCACATAGGAGATTTTGGCGCTGGGCTTGGCCTCTCAGCATTGCCGCTGCGGGAGTAGGCACAGCCGCGGTAGTCCTCCTGCGTGGGTGCTGGCACACCCACATGAGTTGGCCGACGCGGTACGATGATCACTATTCCTATCGAGTCTGTACCGATTGTGGTATCAAACGCCTGTTTGACCCCAAGTCATTTCGCGGCTATGGCCCGTACAACTATGACTTGCGGGAACTCATTGCCCGAGACCGTGCCCGCCGCATGAGACAGCAAAAGATCACTGCCTGAAGCGAACGATCAGGCACGCAAGAAAGAGTGACCATCGCCGATCACCCGCCACACCCACCGAGAGCGTCGGCGACAGTTGGCGAGTGGTCGCCCTATAGCGCGTCGCGGGGCTTGGCAGCGGAGCGAAGAATTGCTTTGGCCCTATCAATCCGGCTCGCAGTCAGAAAACAGAGCGCACTCAAGGCCATCAGTACTGCTGCCGGGACAAACAAGGAGTTTCGCGATTCCACCCACTCTCCGAACGACCAAGGCGCGGGCGGCTCGCCGGGCTTCATCCAATCAAGTACACGGGCGACCTTAATTTTGTGCTGCAACGCCTCGGTATGCCAGCCTGGTAAGGGAGCGAAGAATCGCTGAGCAAGCATTCATCACTTGGGTCAGTCCGGCACAGATAGCTAAGAAGCATTCTGTCAGTCGCGACGGAGTGTATCGCCACGCGCACGTATTCGGGCTGATGGACAAACGGCGCCGCAACGTCCGGAGCGCGTTAGAGCGAATCATCGAGAAGGCCGGCGAGGTTGATGTTACGGCTACGGCGGTGGTCGCTGCCGTCCAGGCGTACAGCAAGATCAATGCGATGGGCCACTGGGTTGAACGAAGTGAACACGTAAACCTGAATGAGCTGTTCTTGAGAATGACTAGGGAGGAGATGGAAACATACGCAAAAGAGGGCACATTGCCAGATTGGTTTGAGGATGCTGTAGGTGCGACAGATAGCGACGGTCGAGAAACCCCGGATGAACAGTAAATCATTGAGCCGCAACAGAAACAGCAGGATCAAGGGTGCAAC
Organism: uncultured Acidobacteriaceae bacterium; assembly: GCA_963794545.1. Taxonomy (GTDB): domain Bacteria; phylum Acidobacteriota; class Terriglobia; order Terriglobales; family Acidobacteriaceae; genus Bog-257. The sequence continues at coordinate 752,335 of CAWCEH010000001.1, read as the reverse complement.
AGTTCCCGACCTTGCGGACTTTCCGCTGGGCTCCCTCCAATCGCGTGCGGCCGTGCGCAGTTTGCTGGAGAAAAACGCTCGCAAAGCTTCAGGTGAAGCGTGTCCGCCCGGCTGGTTTCCCAAAACGGCCGCCCAGAAAGCGTTTCTGGAATCATCAGCCGACATTCTTTTCTTTGGTGGGGCTGCAGGCTCTCTGAAAACGGAGACGATGCTAGTGGATGCGGCCCGGGAATCTGACAATCCTAACCTTCGCGCGATCATCTTCCGCCAGAGCTTTCCTCAGATGTCGGACATTATCGAGAAAACCCAGCGGTTGTACGGTTCCATGGGGGCTCGATTCGTTGGGCAGCCGACCTGGACATGGACCTTCCCATCAGGCGGCAAGATCCGGCTGGCCTACATCGCGAACGATAGGGACATCTTCGACTACCTCGGACCTCGCTACTCCTTCATCGGCTTTGACGAATCCACGTTGCATACCGAATATCAGGTCCGCAATATGCTAGGTCGTCTCAGTTCAACGGATCACTCGCTCCGCTTGAGAGTGCGACTCGGCAGCAACCCCGGCAACATTGGAGCTGGCTGGCATAAGGCGATGTTCCTCCGCGGTGTCTGTCCGGTACACGCGCCCGACAGAGCACCGGAAGCAGGCAAGCTGTATTGGGATGCGGTGTGGCCGTCCGATGGCTACCCGTTGCAATCTGCAGATGGCCAGGGGTTCTCGGTCTCATTCATCCCAGGTCGGCTCACCGATCACCACTTACTCGACGACAAATATATCTACCGGCTTCGAATGATGTCGGGGTCACTGGCCCCAGCGATGGAAACTGGGTGCTGGTGCGAACTCGCGGGCATGTATTTCTCGTTCCTGCGAGCTGACCAAGTGATCGACTTGGCCGAGGTGGAAGAACACTGGTGGGAAAACCACATCATTAGCCTGGACTTTGGCTTCGGAAAATCGTCTGCGGCTGCCGGCCTGTTTTCGATCACGGAACCACAGCCGTACTATCCTGCTGGCCGTATTTTTGAACTCGGTACGCTGATCGAAAAACGGATGGAGGCAACGGAGTTCGCGCGCGCGGTTTGCGAGTGCTTTGTAGCTTCATCAGTTGGCGGTCAGCGGCGGCGAATTGTAGCCGTCTATCTTGACCCCAGCAACTTCAAGCATATCGGAACGGGCCCGAGCGTGGCGCGACAGATGCAGGAGGTCTTTGCCCAGTACGGGGACCTCAGCGTAGTTCCGGCGAGCAACGACCGCACCGCCGGTTGGCAGATGCTCTACCGGCTCTTGAAGTCGGGACAGCTTGTGCTGACCAAGTGCAATCGCGGCAAGTCTTTGATATTCGAAGCACTCAGCACCAGGATGCACCATGAGAAGCTTTCTGGCGATCTGCAAAAGGTTGCTGGCGATGAACTCGATGATGTTGCCGACATGGTGCGCTACGCCATGCTTACCTGGTTCGAGAGTTCTTCAAAGCCTCCAGAACTCGCGATCCAGCAGAAGTTAGAGGAATACCGCGCCAACGGAATGGATGACTACAGCCTGAACATCCACCGTTTCCGCCTGGAAAGAGAACATCGGCAGACAGAGGAGCAGCCGGTTTATCTAGGCCGACGGCATGGACGTATCATCCGACGCTAGGTCGCCACCTCGCTCAGCCACTTATTGCTGAGTGTCACCATGAAGAGGACCTTGTCCAGCACGTCCACCGATTGCGATTTCGTCAGGTCTTTCAGGTTCAACTTGGAGTCCATATTGGCCGCTTGAAAGTTGTTGATCCCTACCACCGGGTTGAGGTTCTGCAGCATGAGGCTGAGGCTCTCTTCGTCGTATGCGGGCTGGTGATTGTCCATGAGTTTCTGTGCCTGTTCGGGATACAGGTCGAATGCCTGAAACACCAAATCTTGCACCTGGTGCCATACCAGCACTGATGCAGGCCGCCCAAGGCCGCCCTTGCTTCCGGGTCCAGTGGCGTGCTTCGCCACCTCTCCAGACGCTCCAGGCGCCGACGCTCCAGTTCTTCGTCGACTGCATGATTGTAGATTTCGCGGCGGCACTCCCTTTCGTCAGCTTGCTCCTCCGTCAAGTCGCACTTACCTGTCGAAGGGTTGTCTTCGGCGGCGAACTGATACACGGGGAGAAAGCGCTCGTCGGCATTGAAGCTGAAATGGCGGCTGCTGTTGTTGGCGAAATACCAGGTATCGCTTCGATTGCTGACGATGAAAAGCTGCATGAAGCACAGCAGCGTCTTGGTATAGCCATTGCCGGGGTCGTTCTTGTAGTCAACAATCTGCTCCATGGCCCGGCGCGGGCTGATGCCGAGGGATTTCAGCTCGATCTGCACCACCGGCACGCCGTTGATGAGCAGGATGACATCGTAACGCTGGTGGCTGTTGTCGGTGTTGATGCGGAGCTGATTGACGACTTCAAACGTGTTTTTGCACCAGTCCTTAATGTTGACCAAGGTGTAGTTCAGCGGCGTGCCATCATCGCGGGTGAAGCTGTTGCGCTCGCGGAGGATTTTGGCGGCGGCGAAGACATCCGGGGTGATGATTTCCTCAAGAAGACGCTCAAACTCGGAATCCCCCAATTGAACCCGATTTAGCGCCTGGAATTTCTCGCGAAAATTCTTCACCAAGCCATCGCGATCACGAATATCTTGACGATATTCATATTTGAGACTTTGGAGCTTATCAATCAACTGCTCTTCAATTTGGCGCTCAAGTGACATTGCAATCCTTAGAATGATTTTAGGGGAACTCGAACCGTAGGGGGAATCGAACACGCCTCTTTGAACGGCTCCAGCATCGAAATGAGCGTCTTCACGACGGATTCCTGCGACCTTAGGCCGGAGTTGGCGCGGAACTGGTCGGCGGCGTCCCAAAGACGTTTTTCCAGCGTGGTTGTGGCGGTGTCTTTTTCCGGCGGAGCTATCCAGAGCATGAGTCAGTCTGCTTCATTTAAAGGGCATCTGTTTTCTACCCCGTTAGTCCGCCAAGGCGCAAGGTTTATGCGAGATTGTGACCTTTGAGCTTCCTGGGGTCACAACAAAATCTGAGCACCATAGGGGCGCTAAAGGCTCGAACTCAGGCGCGGTTCCGAAGTGACCTTTTGTTGTCCGTCGTCACTGCCGCACTTGGCCCCGTGTCGGTTAAGCTTGGTCGAAAACATCTGTTTGTGGGCAGACGAACCGCATGATCTCGTGTGCCGCAATATCAAGGGCTTAGCGGGGACAGATTCGCAGGGGTAATTGGGCAAGCCGTCGAATGCCCTTGCGAGTGCCACTGCCGGCGTCGACCTCCATACCCCCGATCGATAATCGGAGTGGTGCCCCCGGACTTAATAGGATGCCACGACCCGGCACGATTCGCAGTCGCTGGTTGCTCGCCTCCGCGTTCCGGCTCAGGTGCTAGTCTGACGTAGACCGATGAGCAACCGGGACATTAACGCGGCTTGGAAATATCACGATGGCACGAAGCACTCTTACTGGAGTATCCGTAACAATCCGCACTTCCTAGACTGGGCCAATCGGCCGCTACCCTTCAAAATCTATCCGGAAATAGAGTCGTTTCCGCTGCCGCGGGACGTGTCGCAAACAGGGGTCTCTGCATTGTGCGCGATCTCAGAGCCGGTGCCCATATCGCCGGCCGATTCGATGCCAAATCTCCAGGATCTGGCCCGCATCCTCTATTTCTCGGCGGGGATTACCAGACAGCGCGGATCATCGAGAAGTTGACGAAACTCCTCGGGCACGCTCCGCGCCACTACGAGGATTTTGCGGCGGAAACTGCTGCGCTTTGGAAATCCTGAACAACCCAAAGGAAAAAAACATGCCGACTGCTCAGTCAACAGTTCCGCCGGACGATCCCAAACGCAGCCTCACCCTTGCTCAACTCGAAAACCTCCCCCACATCGGGCTAGTTGGCGATACCTATACCATTACTGTGACCGGCGAGCAGACCGCCGGACGCTTCTGCGTTATCGACATGCACATCCCGCCCGGCGGTGGGCCGCCGCCACATCGGCACGACTTCGAGGAAACCTTTATCCTGCTCGAAGGCCAGATGGAAGTCACCTTCCGTGGTCAAAAGTCTAACGTCCGCGCCGGCGAAACCCTCAACATTCCTGCCAACGCTCCCCATCAATTTCATAACGCTTCCAGTGGCCCCGTGCGCATGCTCTGTATCTGCTCTCCCGCTGGACAGGAGAAGTTTTTCATGGAGGTTGGAGTACCGGTCGCCGGGCGCACTACGCCGCCCCCTAAGCTGAACGAAAAGGAGCAGGCAGCATTCATCGAGAAAGTGAAGGCGCTCGCCCCCAAGTACCGCACGGAACTACTTAGAGAGGCGTAGGCGGTGATCGGGCGGGTGGGTACCCCAAGACCCCGCAGAGTGGAAGGCCGCGAATTCAGTTCGGTCCGTGTCGTCTGCCGGGCGCTTGTTTGTCGGTTGCTTTGCGTCTTCATGCGGACCGCATCAGTTCCTGATTCCCGCCAGTCCCCGCTCAACACGGTCTTGGTTTCCCTCAAGCGGGTTCCTGGCATGTTCCCTATTGCCGACGCTCTGCTCGGAAGCCAACTTCTGCATCCTCGAGTAGGCGTTTTACGGTCACGTGAAGGAAAGCGTTCGTAAACACGGGTCGACATATCGGTACTGATCCGGGCTCGGTGAGCGTATTAGCGATTATGCACTCACCGAGATCCGCCGGTTCAGATTGCCGAGAAGCCGCCGTCGACAGACAGCTCCACTGGAGTTGGTTGACAAGAACGACGTGAGAGATGACTTGCTCCGAGTGGTGTTGTGGACCGACGGCAGGCGCCTCCTGTTCCTCATTTACGGTTCAGAAGGCGTTGTCGCTGTTCAACATATTCGTAGACGTTACGAATCGTTTCGTGTGTATCAGCGTCGATGGGTCAGGATCTGGGGTTCGCGGCCATATCGGAGGCCCGCGCCAGTGCTTGCGTGTCGATATACTCCCGGATGTTCGTCAGTTTGCCATTTCGAACGGTGATGGCAAAGACCCAATCGTCCTTGAACGTCTTATTCGTGGCTTTGATTTTCCCCGTAGCGACGCCGACGACCAGAACCCGGTCTCCCTGCGCTATGAACTCGGGGGGCTCAGGGTACGAAGTTTCCACCTCTTCGGACGCCTTCTTAAGCACATCCGCCAATTCCGCGTGCCCGCGGTGCGTGCCGGCCAACGGCCAGTCCTCGCCGGGAATGATCCACTCAATATCTTCGGCAACCACCGCCAGCAGACGTTGCTTATCGCCGCTGCCTATTGCTGCAAAGAAATCTTTCACGACCTGAACATTCTCTTCGATGCTCATCGAATCTCTCCTTTTCCCTTACATCAAGTGTGTCCGATGTAAGCGGATGTTTCGGAACCATCCTTCTCGGGCCAAATCACAGGGTCGTAGATCGATTACTGCTCCTTCTTGAACAGATCCTGGAAGATGAGCTGACCCCAAGTGCGGCCGCGTGCGTGCACCAGCGCGCCACCCTCGTTAAGCTTTCCCGGCTTGACGGGTGCGAACCCAAGTTTTTTGGCCAAATCCGCCACGGGAGCGATCGCGTCCTCGTCGTCGCTCGACAGAAAGACGACCCGGTGGCCGCCCTCGACGACCGGATCGGTCGCCAAGATGGCCGCACCCAGGTGATTAAAACATTTCACGAGCTTAGCGCCGGTGAACGACTTCGCAACGAATGCGGAGGACGGAAGACCGTCCAGCTGCTCAGGGGGAACTCCAAACGCGTTCATCGCGTCGATGACCGTCTTGCCTTCCCAGCTCGACAGAGCCTTCGCAACCTCCTGATGTTCCCCGAACGGGACCGCCAGGATGATTGTGTCGGCCTGAAGTGCGTCCCGCAGCGACTTGGCGACGACCGTGGGTCCAATCGCCCGAGCTTGCGGTGCCAACGCCTCGGGCGACCGGCGGCTCGCGACGGTCACGTTGATGCTTTTACGGGCGAAGGCGTGCGCGAGCGCCTGACCTATCTTTCCGAATCCTACAATTGCGTAGCTCATGATGTTTCTCCGACACATGTTGATATTGATTCCCAGCCTTCGACGGCGCGGGACATCAATTCCGTTTGTGGCGACCTTCCGTAAACGGCCCGCGGTAAATCACTTTGCGGGCGGCCGGAAGGTCAGGCACTAGCAGAGGTCTGCAGACGTTAGATGGCCGTCATGCCGCCGTCGACATTCAGCTCCACTCCATTCACGAAACTCGAATCGTCTGAAGCAAGAAACACCGCGACCGTCGCGATTTCTTCAGGTTGACCCATCTTTCCCCGCGGGATCAGAGATTCGAACATCTCTTTCGCCTCCTTGGTGAGAACTTCTTCCTGCATCGGTGTGGCAATCGGGCCCGGGCCCAGCACGTTGACTCGGATATTCCTGCCCTTCAGTTCGTTGAGCCACGTGCGTGCGAAGGAGCGCAACGCCGCCTTGCTCGCCGCATACACGCCGAAACCAGGAAAGCCCTTCACCGAAGCAACGGATCCGGTCATGATGATCGATCCACCATCGTTGAACAGCGGCAAGGCCTTCTGTACCGCAAACAGCGTTCCGCGCGTATTCAGGCCGAAGGCCGCATCGAAGTGCTCCTCGGTAATCTCGCCCAGTGGCAGGGCTTCGCCTCGGCCGGCGCTCGCGAACAGGACGTCGATCTTGCCCTTTTCTCGCTTAACCGTATCGAACAGACGGTCGAGATCGTCAAGATTTGCCGCGTCACCGCGCACGCCGGTCACGTTCCGGCCAATCAATTTGACGGCCTCATCGAGCTGCTCCTGCTTCCTACCAGTGATGAAAACGTAGGCGCCCTCTTCAACGAAGAGCTTGGCGCTTGCTAGCGCCATACCGCTCGATCCACCTGTGATGACTGCAACTTTTCCTTCAAGCTTTCCCATAGTTACTCCTTTGATAGATGTGTAGCATTCGGTACAGTGATGTAGAGTTCTTTGGAGGTGGACGAGAATTGCTCGAGAGTCCCAATCTTTTGTCTATTCGTCCAAAACTATGGCTTAACCGAGCTGTGTTGCACCTTTTGATTGAGCTGGGACGCGCGGTTCGAGGAGCAGGAGTGTAGGTGTTGTCACGCTCCAAGGAAGGAGAATGTCCGTCATGTACCTGATACTGCACTTGTCCGACAAGCGAAGGTGTGCAGTTTCGTACAGTTCTCAAAGAACCCCATCGCTTTCAAGAGCAGAGGGAGGCTGAGTTGGACCCGATAACCGACATCTTCAGAACGATGCACGTAACCGCCTTCGGTCTGCACAGGCTCGAAGCCACAGCCCCGTGGGGCATAAAACAGGAAAATCAGACCGAAGAAAAAGTCACGCCTTCCGACAAAAAGATGTCACCCACAGATTTGGCGCACTTCGCGATGCTTTCGCGCGGCAACTGCTGGCTGAGTGTGGAAGGGACTCCGGACCCGATTCCGCTCACCGGTGGTGATTGCTTTTTGGTGGCTACGGGGACTGCGATCGTTCTGCGCGACAGCCCGCGAACACGTCCGAGGTGGAGTTTCCGCGAGATTGGCGCCAAGGCCAACGGCAATGTCGCTCATTGTGGAGGAGGTGGCGCACCGACGACAATCGTCTGTGGGTCCTTCAGTTTCGATCGCGCCAGCCTGAGGCCGATCACTCAGTTATTGCCGAGCTTCATTCTGATTAAGGCCGATCAGAAAAGCACGCTTGCTCTTCACAACGCAATGCAAGCGCTGGCATCAGAAATGGCAGAACAGGCGCCGGGATCTGAAGTAGTCGCGAGTCGGCTGGCCGAGGTTCTGTTTATCCAGGTACTCCGGACGCATATCGCGTCGGGAGCGGAGCGCAACAAAGGATGGCTTCGTGCGATTTTCGATCCTCAAGTGGGCACTGCCTTGAGTGCCATTCACGACAGTGTGAATACACCCTGGACGGTTGAATCCCTGGCCGAAGCAGCGGGCATGTCTCGCTCCGCATTCGCAGCACGTTTTAAAGAGCTACTCGGACAAACACCGCTGGAATACGTAACCGAGTGGCGGATGCAGAAGGCGATGCAGTTACTACAACAGCGTGACAAAAAGCTCATAGACGTTGCTCGGTTGGTCGGTTACGAGTCCGACGCTGCGTTCAGTAAGGCGTTCAAGCGAGTTGTCGGGGCCAACCCTGGTGAATACCTCAAACGTGGGTTTGAAGGCCACGGTAATGTCGGAATGACGCAAGATTTTTGAAGCGGAGGATTCTGACTTTGGCGGCGGGGCCTGGGTGCCATGGAAGTGGGTTCTTCGACTGAAATGGGTGCCCCTAGTGCCTCGCATTTGGGAACGGGAGACCACGGACCCAAAACGAACCGAAGCAGACCACGATCAGTCCCGGTAAACGTTAGGTCTCTATCAAACGTTAGGTCTCTATCGGGACTGCCCCGGCAGACGATGCAGGATTGAGGCGGGTTCTTTCGACCGGGGCAGTTTCGATAGAGACCTAACGTTTCTGGCTACTATTCAGTTGGTGAATGCAAGAGTTCTTCTCCGGTTCTTCGAGGCGGAGGAAGATGATTACCAGAAGTGATGACGAGCGGTTCCAGGACCGCGCGCAGGATTATGCCGCATATCTCGAGACGCCTGAGGGCCGATTGCGCGCGGACCTGGCGTTCGCCAATCTGCAGGAGTTTCTTCCCACACCGCAGGCGAAGAAGCAGATGTATGCACTGGACGTAGGATGTGGCACGGGAGCGACGGCGGTTCGCTTGGCACGGCTCGGTTTCCACGTTACCCAACTGGATTCGTCTCAGGCGATGCTCGACATAGCGAGGCGCACAGCAGAAGAAGCAAGGGTTACGAACAGAGTGACTCTCCAACATGGCGAAGCTGCCCAATTAACGGACCTGTTCAGCGCCGCATCGTTCGATGTCATTCTTTGCCATAACATACTCGAATATGTCGACGACCCGGCCGGCGTTTTGCGGGGCGCGGCTCGCGCTTTGCGAGACAGTTCGGCGATACTGTCAATCGTTGTGCGCAACCAGGCGGGCGAAGTCTTCAAGACTGCAATCGTGGTGGGTGACTTGGCGGCTGCCGAAGCTAATCTCACCGCTGAGTGGGGATTTGAATCTCTGTACGGAGGCAGGGTGCGACTCTTTAGCCCACCTGACCTGCACGCCATGTTGAATGCGGAGTCGTTGACATCAATCGCTGAGCGCGGTGTGCGCGTGTTTGCGGATTACTTGCCGCCTCGCATTTCTCTCAGCTCCGAGTATGCGCGGATTCTGGAGCTTGAGAGGAAACTGGGCAGAAGGCCGCAATATGCCGCCGTGGCCCGTTACACGCATTGCCTGGCGCGGTGCATGGAGCGTGGCGCTTGAACAATCTCGCAAGCGAATCGCTGATATCATCCGTCGCGAGCGCCCCTGATGCGATTGCGCTGGGGCTGGGGCTTACGAACGAGTGCAATCTCTCCTGTGCTTTCTGCTACCGCGATCCAACTCGCGCGGATCGGCTCTCCTTGGATCAAGTGAAGTCAGTGATGGAACGTCTACCCGTCCATTCAGTGAATTTGGGCACTGGCGAGAACGGGATGCATCCGGACTTTAAGGCAATACTCGCCTATCTGCGAACAAAACCCATCAAACTCACCATCACCTCGAATGGCCATAGCGTAGCGGTGCTGCAGGATGATGAGCTACGCGCCTTTCACGATATTGAGTTTTCCCTCGATTACCCAACACAAGCAGAACAAGATGCACAGCGCGGACCCGGCAATTGGGAACTGATCCACCAACAGGCAAAACGCTGCATGAGGTTGGGTGTGCCCGTGACCATCATCGCCGTCATGATGAAGGCGAACTATTTGCGTCTGACGGAGGTGGCACGAGTAGCCAAACAGTTTTACGCTCCTCTACGTGTGAACGTATATCAGGCCGTGCGATCCGACATTTATGCGCTGTCCTACGAAGAATACTGGGAGGGGTTCCGGCAACTCTTTGCGGAGACTGATGTGATCGCCATTGGTGAGCCGCTGGTTCGAGCGATGGCGGGCCTGCCGCCGCTGCGGGGAGGATGCGGCGTAAGCACCGTGAGGGTTACGCCGCGCGCCACCACGCAGCCCTGCGTTTACTGGCCGGGATCGGGTGAGCCGCTGTCGGATTTGATCTCGATGGGGCTCGACATTCTAGATTCCGCGCCCTTCGAACAAGCTCGCACCCTTCCCGAGGCGTGCCAGCCTTGCGAGTTCCGTGACTCATGCCATGGTGGCTGTGCCGGACGACGACGCCTCCAGGGTGCACTGCTTGAGCCTGACTACTACTGTCCGATCGTTCGCGGGGAACGCCGCAGCCTACAGGTCCACATGGCTGCCGCCCGCGATCTGCCCAAGCTGAGCAGTTGCTGCACGACGGTAGTGGTGGCCCGATAGAGGAAAGTCTTATTCGTCGTCGCCAATAGCTGGCGCATGCCGCCACATCGTGCGCGCCCACTTCTGGACTTCGGCGGCCTCCGCAAAGGTCATCGGCCATTTACGTACTTCACAAAGCTTCTTGCTATCCCGCGAAACTGAAGACGTAGTCGCGATCAAACCTTTTTCTGCACCTGCGAAGTGGACATCCGTCCAGAACGCCTTCACGGTCTCCATTCCAACCACATCCTTATAGCGATAGCGCTTACACTGAACGAGCATGAGCGGCGGTCCAGTTTTCGAATCCTTGTCGGTCCAGACTCTCACATCTACACCGCCGTCCTTTCTTCCTGGACCCAGATTCACCTCGTACCCTTGCCGGCGGAAGAACTCCGTCGTCAGCCGCTCGAAATTGCGCCAGTGAATGCGCCCCATCTCCTCGCTGTTCCTGGCGAGGTAATCGATATAGCGTTGATCGAGATACACCGTGGGGTCGTCGGGAATGTGCTCGCCCGCGAACAAACGATCCAGTGAGACCGCACCATCCCACGTTTTCTGCCTGACCCGGCCGTACAGAAAATTCATTCTCCGCTGTTGCATCTCGCCAACAGCTTCCAAGAATTTGAGGACGTGCAACGGGTCCTGCCCGGAAATGGCGATGATTTCTTCAATTGCTTCCTTACCTACGCTGGTGTATTTGCCGGATTTACTGATGACCAAATACGCCTTGGCGATTTTGCTCGGATCACCGCCTTCATCGTGCAACGCTATGACCGCATCAAGCACAAAAAACTGACCCATCTTGGTATCAGACAAGTTGCCGATGGCTTTGCGGATGTTTAGGACGGCATCCTCAAAATCCTCGGGCCGCATCGCCGTCTCGCGGTCACTTCGCTCCAAACACCGAAACTCATCGATGTCGTAGCGGACAGAAAGTGTCTTAATGTTGTTGTCTGTAAGCAGAATGCCGCTGCTGCATGCAACCTCCTCGGACGCGAGGTCTAGGAAATAACTCTGTCGTGCGCGAATCCTGCCCACGCGTACATGAGATCACATTGAACTTGGTGCAGGGAAGCGTCCTGGGGGCGTCCAGAAATGACCGACCACAGCGGGCACTGCGAGAACACTGGACACAGCTCGAGTGATTCCCGATAAGTCCGCTTCTGGGAAGCTGCGATTCAGGACTGTGGTCCGATGACGTCGCCTGAAATGGCGATGTTTCGCTAGGAACCTCAGACTAATTGGGTCGTGCTCGCCGCCCTATTTCGCCTCCGTCCAGGTATTCGAGCCCGCCAGCTTGACGGCCACATTCGAGAACCAAAGGTGGAAGGGCTTGCCGTCCGCGGTGCCGCGGTGTTCCGTTGAGATGAGCAGAGGACCTGCCATCTTGTAGCCCGCCCAGGTTGCGATCACAACGCTGGGCTTCCTGGGGCCCCCGCGATCATATCGGAATTCTTCTACTCGCCCGTCGCTGCCGACGTAGAGTGTCCAGGTGTCACCCGGCGTATAGCCGCCGACCGAAGGAGCATACTTCACCACGACCTTCTCGGCTGACCCCTTCCCCAACGGCAGCTTCTGCATGCCCTCATCGGTCACGGTGGCGCTGGTGTCCCAGTAAACATGAAAGGGGAACAGAAGCCAGTAGTTATCATTGTTGAAACCCGGATCGATGTCGTCCTTCACGTTCGCCGGTTGGCTGCTGAGCTGCGAGCGAAGATAGGTAACCGTCACCGGCTTGCCGTCCTTATCTTTCCCCTCGTAGGTGACCTGGCCGGTCTTGGGCTCCCAGGTCCACGTTCGAGAAATATTCACGCCCGGAAATGTTGCGCTCCAGGTATAGCGGATCGCATCGACCTGCCCATACGAGTCAAGTCCATAGGTCTTGGCGAGCTTTTCGACAATTGGTGGGCGCGTCTGCGCCCTGGAAGTTGCAGCAAGAACCATTACCCCAAGGATCAGTAGAAGACGCATTGCCGTATTACAGCGTGAATTTGTCATGGAGGCTCTCCTTGGTGAGTTTAACGACGGATATTGTATGATGGGCAGGTGCTTCAGGATACGAAGAACTATACGGGTAGAACGGCGGTTTAGCGCCGCGTCGGGCCGAAAACTCTTTAGAGAGCCCGCTTTTAGCGGGCAATACTTGTCGTCGGCTAAAGCCGACTCAAGACTATGTTATCGGCTAGAACGCGGGCCTAAAGGCCCGCTCTACCTTCCGTCGCTTGAGCGCGGCGGGGCCCGGATGATGCGGCGCAACAAGATGATTACTGCGGCGACCGCAACGGATCCGTATTCCAGCGCCAGAACCCAGCCAGGAAGCACCCACGGACGTCCTAGTGCGCGCAGATGCCAAACGATGTACGTTGGGATAATGCTCACCGTCCAGATGATGAGCAGCAACGTCGACTTCGATCGCACGAACGGCAGCACCCAGAGCAAATACCATGGATACACCACCGGCGCACACAGAAGCGATGCAGCTATCGGCCATGCAAATGCGTCCGCAGACGGTGTCTGGGATTTGGTTCTAAACCAGATCGAGATCAGAATTCCGATAAGAGCGGCGAGTGCCGCTATGACCTGTGGAGCCGCCACTCGCTCCAGCACGGTAAAGACCGGATCGTTAAAACGATAACTCTGAATGTAAGTGCCGAGCGAGCCTATCGGAATTCGCCCATGGTTGAGAAATGGCAGATACAGCAGTGAAAACACGATTGCGGCCAGCAGAGTGTCGCGCATGCGAATACGCCGCCAGTACAGTGGCAGCAGCACAATCGGAAGAAACTTCACGGCGATCGCTAGCGCGAACGCTACGGCTGCAATCTCCCGCCAGCGGCGCAGGAGTGCGGCGAAGGATATCAGCAGCAGAAGCACGCCGAGAATATCGATGTGACCGCTGCCTGCCACTTCCGTCGCCAGCAGCGGATTCCATGCATAAGCCAGAATCCAGTGCGTTGCCTGGCCGGTACTACGCAACACATCGAGCAGAAGGAGAACGATGGCCAGGTCGCAAATCACAAACGCGAGTCGCATCGCAAAGACAGACTCGTGAATCGCTGTGACGGCGCGAAAGAAAAGCTGAGCGCCGGGTGGATACGGGCTGGGCAGATCCGGATGGTTCATCGTCCGCGTCTCAGGTGTGTGCAAAGCGGCGACCGCCGGATCGTTGGGTACCACAATGTAAGGGCTATAGCCAAGCTTTTGCATGCGGCCATCCCAAACATAGCGGCGGACGTCATCATCGGAGCCCGTCGGCACGGCAAGAAATGCAACGTGCCACATTGCGGCCAACCCGAGACCGACGACGATCACACGCTTTGGAAAGTCTGGGGTGCAGAAGAGCTCGCGGACGGCGAGAAGATACGCGACGCCGCCTACCGACAGCGGAGTAATGGGAAAAGCTTCGCCATGGCCGCTGAACTTGTGCGCGCAAATGACCAGCGACACCAGCAGAATCGCGCCGAGTGCGTACAGCCGGTGAGACGGAGTGAGCTTCACAGCTCTCCAGTGCCGGTTCGCAACAGTGGCATCACGTGCTGCCACTGTTTCAGCCAGGCCGCCGTTCGAGGCGCCCGCGCCGGAGCAAGCTGGAGTTCCGCGACCAAGCGGGTTAAGTCGCTCTCCACGTCAATGTCGTAAAAGGGATCTGTAAGTCCAACAGAAAGCTCCAGCCTGCGAGCGCGCGCCAGCAGAGCGTCAAGCGCGCTGTCGGTTCCCATCCCGTCACTGTGGAAAAGCTGGGCATGGGCAGCCTTCGCCCCAACGAGATAATAGCCGCCGTCATAGGTCGGTCCAACGACCACATCGTGAGCGGTGAGCATCTCAAATGCGCTCTCGAGAACCGCAGCCGGCAGGTGTGGGCTATCGCTATTGAAGGCGATTACGTGTTGCCCATCCGCTGCAAAGTGCGCAAACACCGACGTCAACCCTGCCGCCAGACCCTCGCCTTGCTGCGCCACGACAGCTGCCGAAGTTCCGGCGAACTGCACCAGTTCTCCGACATCTGACGCCGGACACACGATGGCAACCTTCACTCCGGCCAACGAGTGCGCCAGTGCCAAGGTATCGTCCAGCAGGCAGCGGTAGAGCTGCGTAACGGCTTCGACGGGCAGGCTCCGGGTTAAACGGGTTTTGACCGATCCGGGCCGCGGCGCCTTGGCCATGATGACGAGCGTGCCGCTGTTGCGCGAATGGTGAGGAGTCTCGCCGGATTCCATATAGGGATGCGTGCCTTTCGCGCGCGCCGGCGCGAATCGGCACGCCCAGATCCCTCGCTTCGCAAAAGAGGCTCGCTCGGGATAACAATCGGACTGCCTACTGCCGCTGCGCCATCACACCTGTCGGCGTCGGAAACGGTAGCGCACGATCAGAGTGAGGATAAACCACGCCGCACCGACCGTGCCCCGCAGCGTGCCACTGATCTTCGATTTCCCAATGCGCGGATAGTAGCTGACTGGCACCTCGACAATCCGGAAGCCGCCGAGCGCGCCCTTCAGGATCATCTCAACTGCCCAGCCGTAGGTAGCCTCTTCCAGTGCGAGTTGCCGCAGGACATCGGCACGGGCAGCGCGAAACGGACCCAGATCGCTGATTCGCTGGCCATATAAGACCCGGATCATGCCGGCTGCCAGCCGATTACCAAATACTGAGTGCCAAGGCAGCGCGTCAGGATCGTTCTGTTTTGCAAGCCGCGAGCCCAGTGTGATGTCCGCTCGGCCTTCGGTGATGGGAGCAAGGAGAAGCGGCAATTCATCGGGCCGATCGCTGTAGTCTCCGTCGAGGAAGACAACCACGTCGGGAGCATTGGCCGCGGCGATCCCGGTCAAACAGGCGCGCCCATATCCGCGGCGCGGTTCTCGCAGGACGCGTGCTCCCATCGTTTCGGCAATCTCGGCTGTCCCGTCGGTGGAATTGCTGTCGACCACCAGGACTTCCGCGACAAGATCGGCTGGAAGATCGGCTAGAACGCGTCCGATGGCCTGCGCTTCATTATGCGTGGGAATGATGACGGAGACGCGCACTGGTCCTGGCTCAGAGCAACCACCACGGAGCGTTCGGCCATCGCCGAGCCAGCCAGGTGTCGACACCCCAGGCTCGGCCTGCACGTCCTATTGCCAGCGCGAGCGACGCTAGAACAGGGTTCAACAGCTCCCAGATCCACGCCGTTCCCCACTCCGACATCCAAAGGCTGCCCAAGTACAAGAACGCAACAAAAGCCACGGGGCGCGTGAACAGACCGATGACAAGCAGCACACCGAGCGACATCTCGAGTATCGCCTGCATCGGAGCTGCCATCGCGGCGTGGCTCGCTGCCAACGCCATAACGGCTTTCCACGCAGCCGGCGAGTGACCTTTTTCAATGTAATAGTGGATCAATCCTGCGTAGCCGCCCGGCGTGTAGAGTCCCTTGCCCAGGTTCTCGAAGAACACCCAGACAAGCATCGAGCCAATCGTCACGCGAACCAATGCCAGTCCATTTGCGGCTTGCTTTCCTGGAATCACGATAGCTCTCTCGCAGTGATCTCGTACTTGAAATTGTCTGGATCCAGGCTGTCGAGTGTCCCCTCCGTCGTTTGCGCTTGCGGATACATCAGGAAGGAGATGGTTGTACTGGATCCCGGCAGCTCGACATCCTGAGCGAAGTTGTAGGCCATCCAGTTCATCTCCCATGAACCGAACAGGCGCTTGCGCGCGCTGGTTACCATCTCGTCATTCAATGGACGGTTCCCGGGAGGCTCTTCCAGGACCACCTTCCGCACGTCGGCAGGATCGACAGGCAACCAACCGAATTGTGCTAAGTACACTTCTGCCCGACAGTGCTGGGCCTTCGTGATTTTCTCTGAAGACGCACCCAGGCTCTTGTAGCCCAGCTCGGACTTCGCCACACGAATGCCATATACATCGCGCGCCGGGAGGCCTGCCGCACGGGCGAGTCCGACATAGAGGGCATTCAAATCGGCGCACTTGCCGCCCAGGTAGCCGGTTTCCAGCAGGACGCGGATGTCACCTCGGCCGCACCCACGCACCTTCGGATCGCGAAACGTGTTGTCGACGATCCACTCGTAGATCGCACGCGCCTTCTCGACATCCGTCGTGGCGCTCTTTGTGATCTCGGTCGCGGTGGTCTTCACGATGCCGTCGGTCGGAATGTTCTTATGCGGCTGCAGAAAATATTGCAACTCGGCAGCAGGGAGTGGCCGCGCCGGACCAGGCTTGCCCAGGTCTACGGAGTAGTTCTTCAAGGCCACCTGGCTGGTCAGCGTCAGTATCGGCTTTGCGCCTGCAGGGAATGTCGCGACGACGATACCCAAGCTCGGCAGCTTGCTTTCGCCCATTCTTACCTTGCCGCCATCTGCACTAAACTGGTTGGACATCGTCCGCTGAAACGGCGTGTTCTGTATGAGCGCCGCCGGTAACCATATTCTGGTTTCTCCGGCCGGCTTCAGCACCTCTGCGTGAGTGGTCACTTCGAAGATGCGCCAACCGTCGGATGGCGGATGCGTTTGCTGCGAAAATGAGAGTTCCGCTTTCGTCAGTGCGAGGCCGGCTACTGCCAAGCCGGTGGACTGCAAGAAATCACGCCGATTCACGAATTACCCCCAAGAAGTATGGAGACTCGTACAAGATGCAGCGCAAGACAGGACACTTGGCAGGAGTGATGCCGCAAGTTATCGAGAGGATTCATCAAAAAACAGCAACCACCCTATCGACTGTAAGAACAGCGCACAATCAATTTGCGAAGGGGAGCGTTCCTGTCCAGCGGCCCAGTTCGATGCGGTCTGAGAATGGCTACTACCGGGCCCCAGTTTTGTCTCGAAGTCGGCTTTTGGGACACCATGCGCGATGCTGGATAAGTTGCGATAAAGGACGCTATCGTGCCCTATTCGTAAGTCGTTGTGAACGCCCGTCCCGTCACTTGGATGTATAGTCGGCATATCGTCGAAGTGCCGCGCTAAGATTAGTCCCCACACGTCGGCCAGTGCTCACGAATGTGTCCTGTTCCAACCGGTCACGATCTCGGTGGAATATCGGGCCCGAGAGCCGACCGCCGATTGCACAGGTCCGGTCGGCGATCCCTTGCCCAATCCGGTTCTTTGCACTTGTCAGGCAATCGTGGCCACCGATCGCTGTGCGCTTCCCTTGCTCACATTGAGGGTTCGACATATCTGAGACCACGAAAGCCCCTCACGCCGCAGCGCAGCCACACGGACAGCATCAATCTCCACGCGGGGCCTTCCGAACTTCTTGCCCTTAGCGCGCGCATTCCGCAACCCGGCCTTGACCCGTTCCTGGATAAGCGACCGCTCGAACTCAGCCATAGCGCCGATGATCTGAAACATGAGGCGTCCAGAGGGGGTGCTGAGATCGAGGTTGTCGCGGAAGCTGATAAACGCGACGCCATAGGCGCAAAGGTCTGCGAGAGCATTGACCAGATGCTTCAGCGAACGCCCGAAGCGATCAATCTTCCAGACCAGCACGGCATCGAACTTCCGCCGGTGAGCATCGGCCATGAGTTGATTCAGTTCTGGCCGCGATTCCCTTGAACCGGACACGCCCTGATCGACGTACTCGCTTGTGATGGTCCAGCCGCGGCGGGAAGCATACTCGCGAAGTTCGGAGAGCTGCATCTCGGGATCTTGCCCGTTGAGCGTGGAAACGCGCGCGTACAAAGCGACGCGAGCAATGGTGAGGGGTGGTTCTTGAGTGAGGGAAGATGCGGTGTTACGGTGATGTACAGCCATTGGGTGCCTCCTTAGTAGGCGTCCTGGTTAGCGTCGTGTCGGTGTTGATCGCACTGGCACGGCGCGCTTGAATCTAGGTCCTCATTCTTTCGACCTGTTGTCAAGGTGTTGACGCGCGAAGCGGCTGTCTCTGGCCTCAGCGTGGGGTTCTCCCCCGGAAGGCAGGATGTGCCAGGGCGGACCGCTATCGCGATTGTTCCCATTTGTGTCTGCGAGTTCTCGAATAGCCGACTCAATCTCCTTTCGGTTCTGAGAGATCCACTTGTTAGTAATAACTTCCAAACCCAGCAGCCTGTAATTAGGCGATCTTCGCAACTCTCGGTTCACTGCACTCAAAATCCGATCCCGCGCACTATTGCTCGCATACCACCTGTCGTTCAAACGATCAGATTTCCGTGTGGCTTTTGCAGCGGCCTGATGCAACTCACGACGATAAATCTCTCGCTTCTTCTTCGTGTCTACTGCCGCAGTTCCCAAACTTCGCTTTCGGTTGCAGGCGCGGCAATAGGTGCCAGTCTCATAGATGAAGTTCACCTTCTTCAACAAGAAGTAGGTTGCACAGCTCTCGTTCCGGCATTTCGCAACTCGTTGGCGCCAATCAGACATGAGGGCGGTTAGAAACAATCGGGTTGCCTCTTCCTCGGCGAATGCTCTCGGATTGCCGTACTTGTTATGAGGTATGTCGAAAAGGCTTGGGATTTCCAGTCGTAATCCTGCCTGCGATCGTCCTACGTGCACGAAGTTGTCTCCAACGTATCTCATTGCCAAGCGCAGTGTGTGGTCATCCACGCATCGGAGATTTGGATCTTCGGCTTCCGTAAATCGTGGATCGACGAAGTCGGAGTCTATCCCTCGGCCGCTGGCCAACCATCGATCGACATGCGCTCTGAGCGTGTCGTGGAACTGAAGCGCAGCGGCATTATACGGTTCGGGCGAAGTAAACCACGGACAATATATGGCCGCGGCACCACCCCTAATCACAGCATTCCGGCAGCGCGACGCCCATTCGAAGCGGTCGTTGAGTGCGTTGATGAACTCCTCAGGCGATACCAAGATCGTCTCCCCTATATATTGATAGCACATAAAGTCAATCTGAGCTATCAAATTTTACAAGTTTCCCGGCAATTGAGGGGCATACTCATCCTGCCTGGGGACATTTGGGAGAAGCATTGTGCAGGTTACGAATGAAGTTCTCGACGCCGCCGGAGACGAATTGCGGCTCATGTCAGTGAGGGAGTTCAGTGAGCGAATAGGGCTTAAGGAGAACACTATCCGCAAATGGATTGCTGCCGGCAGGCTTGACGCTGTTTTGGTCGGGGACCGCCGAATGATCCCCGTTGCTGAACTGCGCAGGGCATGTCGGGGAGAACTCGGTCGAGAACCCCGCACACAGAGAACGACAGGTTCTGTAGGGCGGGGAGAGGTTCCGCAATGAGACCACTGATCGTGCATCGAACAGGAAGCTCAAGTGACTTCTGACGATTTCTCGAAATTCGGGTCGTTTGGCATCTCGCCCGACCTGCTCTCGGAAGCCGGAGTACGGCGTGTCACTGATAATGAGGCGCGTGATGCCTATGGAATTCGTTTTTCGGCCGGTACGGACCTCGGCGGGCTGATATTCCCCTACGTCGACCCCAGAACTGGGAGACGAGTGACTGCCGACTCCGTCGTGACAAACCCGAAGTAGATCGTGACGGCAAGCCCTTGAACAAGTACCTGTCGCCCTATGCTGATCGACGACACCTGTATTTCGCGCCAGGAGCGAAAAAGGTTCTCGATGTCCCTGCCGTCTCTGTCATCGTGGTCGAAGCGGAGAAATCTGCGCTTGCGCTGACAGCCCTCGGACGCCGGATGAATCATCCGGTTCTCGCTATCGCATGTGGCGGCTGCTGGGGCTGGTGTGGCCGAGTGGGAAAGGTGATTTCCATCGATGGCTCGATGTCGGACGAAAAAGGACCACTCCCAGATATCGACCTCGTACTCTGGGAAGACCGCGAAGTAATCATCTGCTTTGATGCCAATGCGGCGACGAATGCCAAGGTACGTCAAGCCAGGCACGAATTGGCCACAGAACTGTCCGCTCGGGGTGGATGCATCCGTATTGCTGAGCTTCCTCCTGATGGAGATGTCAATGGCCCCGACGACCTACTTGCGACCTGTGGCGACGAAGCTCTACTGGCGCTGCTTGAATCAGCACGGCCATTCGGTGAGACGGCGATTGCAGACGCACAGCGGGCAATTTCAGATCTGGAGCAAAGTAAAGCGCAAACTCCCGCTCCGGCACTGGCGGCCGTCGCTGCGGTGGACGATCTACTACAGCGCATCCTGTTGATAGGCCGCCTGGCCGGCCTGAGGATACCGGGCCTCACTAAGGCGGTCATTCAGGAAGCCGTTAAAGCGAAACGGCAGACAGCAGAGGAGAAGCAAGCCAATGCGAGCAAGATGGCGGAGCGTGCGCGGCAGCTGCGGCTTAGAGTCATCCCGGCGCAGTTGATCGCCGAACTGGAAGCCTATTATTCCCGCCGCCGGCATCTGCCGCAAGACACAGCCCTGGTAGAAGCTCTGTTTTGCATGAACACCTACGCCTTCGAGCTTTTTGACACTACGGCATATCTTCTCTACGAGAGTGCGACTGGTGGCTGCGGCAAAACCACTGCGTTGGAGTTTCACGAGGCAGTCTGCGCTCGCGCCTATCTCGGCGTAGATCCCAGCGCCGCCGTCCTCTATCGAAGAATTGAACGCGATAAACCGACTTGGTTACTCGACGAAGCACGCATCTTGCAAAGCCACGGTGAGCGGGCTCAGGAACTGCTTGCCCTCTTCGACGCAGGTTACAAGGCAGGTGCGACCGTGTCTCGTTGCGAAGAGCATGGAGAGCAGCTGCGCGACTTCAGCGTGTATTGTCCCAAGGTCCTTGCTCGGATTGGCGGCTTTAAAGGCACGCTCCTTGATCGCGGCATCGTGATTCATCTCGAGAAGGCTCGCGGCTTGCCGCAGACGCGCCGGAAGGTGCTGAGAAAGGAGGCGGCACCGCTCAAAGAGGCACTGGAAGCCTACGCACTGCAATATCGCACGCAACTGGAGCATCTCTACGAAAACGAGCCTGACGAGACCTACTGGCCGCAACTTTCCGGGAGGGAGTCTGAAATCTGGGGGCCACTGCTTACCCATGCACGCTTGGCTGGTCAAGAAATCGAGATGCGGGCGTTAGAAGTAGCTTTGGAGTTTTCGAGAGGAAAAGCGGAGATCGCTGTTGCGGAGGACCGGCACCTGGCTTTGGCGCAAGAAGCGCTGGAAGTCTTGAACACCTTCGATAGCGACACGTTCTTGCCCAGAGAACTGATGGAAGTGCTGGCGGGAAAGGAAGCTTGGGGCGAACATCTTGACGAGCGAAAAACCGAGAAAGCGAAAGT
Organism: uncultured Acidobacteriaceae bacterium; assembly: GCA_963794545.1. Classification (GTDB taxonomy): domain Bacteria; phylum Acidobacteriota; class Terriglobia; order Terriglobales; family Acidobacteriaceae; genus Bog-257. The sequence continues at coordinate 730,803 of CAWCEH010000001.1, read as the reverse complement.
GTCAGCGGTTGGAAGGTTCTTCGCCCCGTTCCGCCTGCAATCTCGTAAACACTCGGCCTCTGGGACCGAGTACAGCCGTTCAGAAGCGATCGAAGCTCTTTGCCGGCATCTTCCCCCGCCTGATACCCGACCCGGAAGTGTCACAGTGTCAGCGAAACCCGTAACCAGCACGAATCCAGTTAGTTGCGGGAATGACACTTATCGAAAAGAAGTGTCATCGTACCAACTCAGTGAAAGGAAAGGAGCTTCCATTGCCGCTGACACTTTGACACTTCAAGCACTGGGAATAGAGGAAGACCTATGAGCATCGGCGAAATCTTGGGTGAAGTCGAGGCTACCGGCATCGCGCTTCGACTCGATAGGGGTAAGGTACGCATCTGGTACCCGGAGCCTCAGCAACGTGAGAGATTGGCTTCGCAGGTTGCTTTTCTTCGCGCTCACCGATCCGAAGTAGCCGAATTTCTGCAAGCACGGGACACAGTTCCCGTTATGCCGTCTGGCGTCCGGCTCGTCTCGTGGAGTCCAAAGCATCCCCCCATCGTGCTGAGCCGATACAGCGTCGTCACCGATGTGACGGCATTCATAGCTTCGACGTTGACCCAATTGGAAGAAGCTCTGAAGGGCAATGGTTGGCGGGCCGGACACTGGAGTGTTCGTGAGCTTGTGGAACGGCTGGAGGAGACGGGTGTGAAGTTGGAGGTTACCGAGCGATGATTCAGCACCAGTGGCACCTGACGGTGAATTGGTCTCGTCACAGCAACCAGACTGGGCGTGCTGCGTGTGGCATACGGTCGGCGAAGAGCCTCGTGATGGAAATCTCGGCAGACGGCTTCAGAGAGCGTTCCACAAACCCTGAGCGCGAAGGGGCCGTAAGTAGTTGATCCTGAGCAGCGGGAAACGGCAATTTTTCAGTTCGGGAAATAGATGATTTAGGAACATGCGGATTGATAGCCGAGAAACAAATGCGCCGTGATATTGATGGGCAAGGTTGAATCCAATTCGCAGTATCGGGTAGAGAGGGAATGGCTCGAACGTCCGAGCCCTGACCCAGTATGCCTCGGTCTCTGTGCGCACGGTTCGGGAATGGGTTCACCGGCCCACGAACCCGTTGCCAGCGGTACAGGTTGGCAATAAGCTGCTAATTAGCCGAACTGCTTTCGATGCGTGGCTGACAACTCACGGGGTGCAACCGCCGCAATGTGTTAGCGCGATAGTTAACGATGTGATTCAGAGGATGAGGAGGTAAAGGCATGGGAGTGAAGATTCGCAAGCTGCGGGGCAAATGGTATCTGGTCATCGATTACCGCGGAAAGCGGAAGACCCGCGTGATCGGGACGGATCGAAAAATTGCCGAGGAAGTGCGGCGCCAGGTCGAAGCGAAGCTCAGTCTGGGCGATTACGGGATTCTCGGAAGCGAAGAGCAGGTTCCAATGTTTGACGCATATGCCGAGCGCTGGCTCAGGAGCTATGTAGAGGTTGAGCGCAAGGGCTCAACGCTCCGCAGTTACAAGCAGTTGCTGCGACTTCACGTCAGCCCTCGTTTTGGGCATAGGAACCTGTCAGACATTAAGCGGGAAGAAATCAAGGCGTTCCTGGGCGAACTCTCACGACAAACAAAGGTGGTCGGGGGGAAGACCGTTCCCAGGTTCGCCCGCAACACGCTTAGGCTGATTGTCGGTGCGCTGCGCTCAGTTCTTAGCGCGGCCGTGGAAGATGGTCTAATCGAGAACAGTCCCGCCTTGCGAGTGGGAAGATTCGCCAAGACGGAGCACCCAGCCCACCAAGCCAGTGCCATGACTCGACGAGAAGCGGGAGAGTTCCTAGATGCAGTCGTGGACGTGTGTCCCGGATGGTATCCATTTTTTCTCACTGCCCTCCGCTCCGGCCTGCGCAAGGGCGAATTGATCGCGCTGAAGTGGGGTGACATCCAGTTCGGTAGGGACGAGAGCGATTCCAATCGATTCATTCTGGTCCAGCGGAACTACTCTCTCGGGCAGTTCACCACGCCGAAGAACCACAAGACGCGCCGCGTGGACCTGTCTCGCCAGTTGAGGGCGGTATTGCTCCAACGCAGAGATGAACGCTTGCTAGCGGCCTTCCTAGGCGGAAAGAACAGCATCTCTGATGAGCTTGTCTTCCCTTCTGGGGCGGGGACTCCGATCAAGCCGGACAACATTGCGGTTCGGTACATGCATCCGGCCCTCCAAAAAGCGGGCCTCCGCCATTTCCGTTTCCATGATCTTCGGCATACCTTCGGGTCGCTGCTGATTCAAGACGGAGCGTCCCTCACGTATGTGAAGGAACAGATGGGACACAGCTCCATCCAGATTACCGTCGATACCTACGGGCACTTGATCCCCGGTGCCGACATTGCGTGGGTAGATCGCCTTGACAGCCAACTAGGTCCACAACAATCCGCAAACAGGACGCAAACAGGAGACACGGGGTTAGAGAGGGTGGACTTGGAAGTGGTTGAAAAGACTTGGCTGCCCCCCAGGGATTCGAACCCCGATATGCTGATCCAGAGTCAGCTGTCCTACCATTGAACGAGGGGGCAGCAGTTCGTCCGCAGTGACCGCGCATAGAAGCTCGCGCACTGATCGGATTGTATTGGTTTCGCGAACGCAGCGTCAACTTGGCGGCCGATGCACGCCCGATGCACGCCAGCCGCAGAAATTGCTGTGTCTCGCGCTCTCCGGTAGGCAACACGTTAGAATGAACATCAGTCTATATTTCGGAGGTAGTTCTATGTCATCGGTGATGGGTACCGTCGCGTTCGCGACTGATTCAACCGAAGTAGCACGCCGTCCGCTTCAGTCGGAGCACTGCGCTTTGATCGTGGTGGACATCCAGCAGAAGCTGCTGCCTCCGATCTTCGACAAGGAAAGGCTGATCAAAAACTCACAGATACTCGTGCGCCTGGCGAAGATTCTCTCAATCCCCATCATGATGACCACGCAATACAGCAAGGGACTCGGCGAAACCGTCCCGGAAATCTCTTCGCTGATGCCCGACGTCACAGCCATCGACAAACTGGAGTTCGGTTGTTTCGGCAGCGATGTCTTTCGCGCGGGGCTCAAGTCCCTTCCCGGCAACCGCAACACCGTATTGCTATGTGGCATGGAGACGCATATCTGCGTTATGCAAACGGCGCTGGGCGCACTCAACGATGGATACCTGGTGCACGTCGCCTCCGACGCGGTGAGCTCACGCGCGGAATGGAACTGGCGCGTTGGGCTTGATCGCATGCGTGCTGCGGGCGCGGTCATCTCTTCCACCGAGATGATGATGTACGAATTGTTGCGTTGTTCGGGGACCGCGCAGTTCAAAGAGCTGTTGCCCTACTTGAAAGACTGACACGATTGGTGTATCCGGCGAGTACGGGTAGTGCGGCGCTTTAGCGCCGCGTACGCGGTGTGCGAATGTCCCGCTTCAGCCGCTGAGGTCAGTGACCTCAGCGGCTGAAGCGGAGTCTTCTATCCATCCATTTACGCGGGCCTGAAGAGGGTGTGTGAGAACTAGGAATTTCCGCAACGTATTGTGTTTACCAATTTGAGGCCGCACAAGGGGTTGCGTAAAAATTGAGTTCTCACACACGCTCTAAAGGCCCGCACTACCCGTACGGCGATACACCAATCCTGGAATCCCTCTAATGCGATTCGTCAGCTCCTACGAATGCCCGGGGTTCTCAAGGCGAAAGACCAGGTCTTCTCCTCCCCGCCGATCCAGAAACCCTGTGACCTGCCGCTGGCGTCGCGCTGAAAGATTTTTCGCGTTCGCGGTTGTCCCGGCACGAAGAGAACATCGCGCACCTCAACCTGCAAGGGCTTCATGGGACTGCCCTGCGTGCCGCCGACGAGTTGCTTGCCGTCCCACTGGATCAGGTAAACCAGATCGGGACCGCCGACATACCGGCCGGCGTATTGCTGCAGCTCCTGCGAAGACAGTGAGATTGCCGGCGGGTCCTTCAGAGCCGCATAGACGTGACTGAGGGATAGCTTCCACTCGCCTGCTTCGCGATGCAAGTCTCGGTCGTAATGTAGCGGGCCGTGAGCATTTGGCCGTGGTAGTTCTCCTGCTCGTCGTCGGTGTGAACCACGGTAGCCAGGTCACCCGAGACGTGCACCACATAGGATGTGATCTTGATGTTGCCGGAAACGCCGGTGGGCAACGGATTGAGTTCCTTGAGAAAGGCAGCCCGATCCATGATGTTGCCTTCCTCGTCAACGTAAACGGCGTCAGCGGCGAGCGCCTGCTCCCATGGCTTGCGATCGCCGGGCGCGATGGCATCCATGAGAGCCTGGTCCTTGGCGCGCAGCAGTTCGATGGTTTTGTCCGGGGTGGCGGCTGAAGTTTGCAGGGCGAGGCCGAGCAGCAGAGGAACGATGAACATAGCGATATGGTCCAAGTGAATTGCCGCTACGAGTTGGGCGCTACGGCTGTTCCTTAGACGTGAGGCTGGGTGGCGGGATAGCGGGTCGGGAATTGACCATCTGCATTTGAAGCTAGCGGCGCGCCGCCCCGCCCTAGCCAGAAGAGGGCTCGAACGGGGCGGCCCAAGTGCGATAGCGAGGGAGATCAGTTCTGCGGCTTCGGCGGGGGGCTTTGCCCCATTTTCTTGAGCAGTTCGTCCAAGTCTGATTTGGTTTGCCGTGTGCTGGGATGATCCGGACCTAAGGCTTTTTCGTCAATCGCCAGCGCTCGCCTGTAGAGGGGCTCCGCACCGGCGTAGTCGCCGTTATCTTGCAGCATCCTGGCCAGGTTGGCGAGATTTATCGCCACGCCTGGGTGATTCGGCCCCAAGGCTTTTTCGTCGATGGCCAACGCTCGTCGGAACAGCGGTTCGGCTGCCGCGTAGTCGCCGTTTGCTTCTAGCAGCTCCGCGAGGTTGTTGAGAGCCGTTGCCACACTGGGATGATCCGGGCCCAACGATTTCTCTCTGATCGCGAGCGATCGGCGGTAGAGGGGTTCGGCTCCCGCGTAATCGCCCTTTGCCTCGAGTAGCTCAGCCAAGTTGTTGAGGGCGACGGCCACGCTGGGGTGGTCCGTTCCTAACGCTTTCTCCCTGATTGCGAGTGATTGCCGGAAGAGCGGTTCGGCTCGTGCATAGTCGCCTTTCTCCCAGAATAGCTTGGCCAAGTTGTTGAGGCTTTGCGCCACATCTGGGTGGTCGAGCCCCAGAGCTTTCTCGCGAATCGCCAGAGCTCGCTGATACAGAGGTTCAGCCCCCGCATAATCACCCTTGTCTTCAAGCAGTACAGCAAGGTTGTTGAGATTGACTGCCACAAAGAGATCATTCGGCCCTAGAGCTTTCTCATTGATCGCCAGTGCTTGCCGAAAGAGCGGCTCGGCTGCCGCGTAGTCGCCCTTCTCGTAACGCAGTCCGGCCAGATTGTTTAGATCGCGTGCCACCGCGGGGTCATCTGGTCCTAGAGCTTTCTCATTGATAGCCAGAGCGCGCTGTAAGAGCGGCTCTGCGCCCGCATAGTCGCCGGCCTCGACCAAACTCAGCGCCGTGTTGTTGAGTGCTGTCGCGTCACCAGGTCTGATTTGCAGGCAGCGCTGAAAGGCAGTTGCGGATTCTCTGTACTTGCCCTGCTCATAGAGCGACTGTCCCAAGAAAAAGGCGGCATCGGCGATTGCCTTTTCATCCGCTTTCTTATCTGCGACAAGTTTATCCTCCCGTTGTTTGAGTGAGTCTTGCAAGCTGCTGGTGGCTGCGTCATAGTTGCGCGCGTAGAGGGCTGCGAGTCCCACATCGTAGGGGTCAGTGGTTTTCGAGCCCCAGGCGCGGATGTGTTTATCCAAATCTTCTGAGCTGAGGCCGTATTGTTTGGCAACGGCGTCGAGGTTGGCCTTAGGATCTTCCACTGTTTGTTTATCGGCAGTCTTAGGAGCGTTTGCCTTGTTGATCTTCGCAGTGAGTGCGGCGAGTACGGAGCCGTTTTCCAGCGCGGCGCGATCGCCTCGTTGAACCACGACCACTTTGACGAAGTTCTCTGTCTCGTTTTCGAACGAGGGCACCTGGGCGCGGTAGTCCCAGGGAGAGACCATGACGTAGTCCTTACCGGCGGGAGACTTCAAGATTTGCAGCGAGACCCAGGTATTCGCCTTCGTGTCCTTGGCAAGAGCGATCCGCGCCGTACCGCGATCCGCCGTGAAAGCAGGCGAACCGCCCTCGCCGTCAAGCGCGATCTGCAAACCGACGACCGGGCGGCGCTGCACATCTTCCACGTGCACGACGAGGAAGCCGGTCTCGGCCGAGGCGAGTGTGGCGACCAGTAATGTTGCCAGGAAGAAAAGAACGCGACGGAAGGGACATCTCATGGTTCTGCCAGAGTTCGGTTAGCTTATACCGGTTTCGAGGAGCGGCAAAGGAGATTCTTAGCAGCGTTGATTTCGGGAGTCGGTGGGAGGTCTGGTTCAGATGATCCCACCCTTTCGCCAAAAGACGGCGAAAGGATGGGGCACCTCCTCTGATGCCGTCCTAATAGCAAAGAACTGCCCCGCCCTAGCCAAATGAGGGCTAGAACGGGGCACCCCGCGATTCGAAGAATCCCCTAATGTTCGTGCTTCGAGTGAGAATGCAGATGCGGGTGAGTGTGCGTAATCGTCCCATGCGAATGCCGATGGGCATGCACGAGATTGGCCCGCAACAACAATTCGTAGTTCGACAAAATCTCGGTTGGCGTTCCGGTGGCTCCCACTCTTCCCTCCTCCAGCACAAGGACCCGGCTGGCGATGTCGTCCACGATCTCTAACTGATGGGTTGCTGTGATTACGGTTTTTGACGAGCTCTTCCAATCCTGAATCAGGTCAATGAGCTGGCTTTGACTGCGCGGATCGAGGGTCGAAGTTGGCTCATCCAGCAGGAGAACGTCAGGATCGAGCACGATCACCGAGGCCAATGCAACACGTTTCTTTTCGCCGCCAGACAGACGGTAGGGTGGACGATCACGAAGATGTGCGATGCCCATGACCTCCATGATTGCAGCAATTCTCGATAGCACCTTCTCCTTCGGCCATTGCATTTGCAGAGGGCCAAACGCCACCTCGTCGAACACCGTCGGGTTAAAGAGCTGCACATCAGGGTTCTGGAAGACGAGGGCCACCCTTCTGCGAAATGAGAGGGCGAACGCCTCCTGTTGCAGTGCTTGCGGTGTAAGCGGCTGCCCGGCGAAGCTAACTTGACCGCGCGAAGCGAAACACAGCGCGTCGAGAATTCTCAAGAGCGTGGATTTGCCCGAGCCATTGGCGCCCAGCAGCGCAATGCTCTCTCCCTCTGCGATTTGAACCGAGAGGCCATGGAGCGCAGGAATACCGTCGTATTCGAAGTACACGTCCTGCAATTCAAAGATGGACGGCATAACGGGCTACCTTCCTATCCACGCAGAGACAATCCCCGCGATCAGAAAGGCAGTGAGACCGAAATAGTCCCAGGGCCGCATGCGGAAGTCAGACAGGATTCGAATCTCCCCCCGGAATCCTCGCGACTGCATCGCAAGATACACTTCGTTACTCAGCTCAATGCTTTTGCTGAGCAGGACGCCAGCGGTTCTGGCTGTAATTCGGCGACCCGCGGCGCCCTTCAATACGCATACCGTCCGGCTCTGGCGCGATTCGAACATTTGCGCCGCTGTTTCGACGAGGAGAAAGATATAGCGATGCGTCATGGCCAACATCATGATTGCCTCTTGGGGCATGCGAAACGCGCGCAGCGCCTTGAGCACATGGGTCCATGGGGTACAAAGCACCAGCAAAGACGTGAACGTCACCGCAGTCTCCACGCGCGCGATCAGCAGCGAGGCGGTTTGCACACCTTGCACGGTAATGCGGAGCGGTCCATCTGCAAAAGCTGCGATGGGATCGCCAGGAGTAAGGAAGATCGCGGGGAACGCGATCACTCCCGTAAAACCGAGAACGACGAGCCACACTCGCTTGGCCAGCATGACGACACCAACCTTGGAAAGAATCGCAATAATCACCGCGACGACGAACAACGCGCCAATCACGGCAATCTTCCGCGAGAGCATGACCGCCAGAACCAGGGAGAAAAGTCCGGCAACGCGAACGCGTGGGTCCAGCGATTGCAAGAGTCCCACTTGGCGGGCAATCTGCTCGGAAGCCATAGCGCGAGCCAGGGCTCGCGCAAAGCCGACCATCGTCGAAGTCAGAAAGCCGCCGCGCATCAGGAATGACCCGCTTGCCGTCGTCGCTCAACATAATGCTGCATCGCCAGAGAAAGCAGCAGCACGATGCCGACTGCGAACATGGCGGAAAGAAGATAGCCGAACCGTGCGCTCTTTACAAAGGTTGGCGCATAGGCGGGAAACGGCGCGGTCCAGAGGTGTGAGAGCCGCTGCATGCCGGCGGGAATCTTCGGCGATTGGTCAGCATCGCCCGATGCGGCAGCGGCTGGTGATTGGTTCTGCCGCTTTGCAAGCTCAGACGGAGACCATTCACCCCAGGCTTTTCCCGCCGCCAGCACTCCAAGCGGAGTGAGCACCATCAACAGAGCGACCGTCGTCCATAGCCTTCGCAGCGAGTTCGTTGGAACTGGCGCGAGTCTCGAGGCCGCATCGGTGTCTGGCAGCTGACCTGCCGTATTGCGCAAGAGAGCAGGATCGGCGGCTTGCAAATAAGCGACGAGCCCTGCGGAGATCGCTGCTTCGGCAAGCCCGGCCAGGGTCAGGTGTCCGATCATCATCGCCGGCACCGCGATATGCAACGGATAGGGCGCGTAGAGCGGCATACCTCTGGCATCGTGGAAGAGCGTAGGTTGGATGCCAAACTCGACGGCGGCGACCAAAGCTGCTGCATTCACAGCCAGATATCCAGCAATGGCGGCCGCTACCACTCGCCGCTTGGATGCGATTGCGGCGCCGGCAGCAATCAATCGGTAACTTGCGTAGGCGACCAGCGAGGCCACAATCCCCATGTTGAAGCAATTCGCCCCCAGTGTGCTGATGCCTCCGTCGCCAAAGAACAGGGCCTGGATCGCAAGCGCAATGGAGATAGCGAGAATCGCTCCTGACGGACCGAGCACAATCACGGCGATGGTGACACCCAAAGCGTGCCCTGTGGTGCCGCCGGGCAACGGCAGGTTAAACATCATGACCACGAACGAGAACGCGGCAAAGACCGAGATCAGTGGGACCACGCGACTGAGCAGCATGCGTTTCAACCGCTTCAGCGCGGAGTACCACCCGGCGAGCGCGGCCGCATACAACACCGCGCAGGTGGATGGACTTAAGTAGCCGTCAGGTATATGCATGCCTGTACGCCCTCTGGCTCGGCGTATTTCATCCTAACGTATAGACGGCTCGTTCTGGCTGCGAAGGCACGGGTCAGCCTGTAAGAAGAAAGGAACTGCAGTCTTAGGATCGGCTATCAGGCAAAATAGAACAAGGCGCGATTACTCACGCCTTGTTCTTCAAATGCCGTGAAGTGCCCGAACAGAGGCTTTACTTCTGCGGGCGACTCGCCGGAGGAATGATATTGTTCATGCGCAAATATTCCACTATTTGGCCGTAATGATCGAAGGGGTGGCTTATCGCGATGACCGAAAGTCCGAGCCGGCTCACCTTGTTGGGTCCAAAGGGAGTCTGTACCAGTCCCAGCACATTGTTTTCGTCAATGCTGTTGGCTGCCTTGTGAAGATAAGCAAATGAGTCTTTCAGGAATTTCACCACGTCCGCCTTCGACGTAATGTTGTCGGGTCCATTTTCGCCGCCCAGGTCCACTGGCGGTTTCTCACTGAGAATGGCGCCTGCCATCATATAGTTGACCGCGGCAATGTGTTTCACCTGCTGGGCAAACGTCCGCACGCCCTTGAACTCGCCTTGAGTGGGCGCAAAATTGAACTTGTCTTCGGGCATGGCTTCCGCCGCCGGAACGACCTCTTGTTCGACGTTGGTTAGCGAATGGTCAAGGACCATCGCAAAAGTAGGTTTCTGGTCGGGTTTAGCTTGCATGGCGGCTTGCGGACTCGCCGCAGCCGCAGCGCCTATTGGACCGAGCGCCAACAACAAAATTCCCATCGCAACTTGCTTGTTCATCGAGAAAAGCCTCCACCTGTAATGGTTGTGTAAAGTCGTGGCCGAAGAGCGTGATGTCGATTCTAATCCATTGCCAGGGCGTTGGGATGGATCTCGACCGAACGGAGCCTGAACCAGAAGGTCGCCAGCATACCCACTCCCAGACCGATCGCTGCGTACGACAACGAACGGGCCATGCCCACGCGCTCAGCAATTTCCCCCCAAAGCGCAGCACCGCCCGCCAGTCCGCCCTGCAGGACCAGTAGATACATTGAAATCGCGCGCGCGCGCAAGTGGCCCGGCGACATGGTTTGCGCCGAGACGTTCAGGCTAGCGAGGATTTGAATCCACGCAATGCCGGCAATCAACATCGTCAGCGACAGCACCGGGAAGGTCTGCCATCGGCCTGCCGCAAAGGTAGCAAATGCAAAAACCGCTGTGGCGAGCGAAACCAAAGCATCTGCCGAAAGTCTGCGCCGGAAGAACGCCAGTCCTGTAGCCCCCGCCAGCGCGCCCAGCCCAAAGAAGCCCAGGAGCAGACCGTAGCCTTGCGATCCGAAGGGATGCGCCAACAGCGGCAGCAACGCCAGCAGGGCGCTCGCCGAAACGCTAAAGACCGCGCTGCGCACCAGCACTGCCTTCATGGGCGACGAGGTGCGCAGGTACCGGAACCCTTCGAACATGGCGGTGAACATGTGGCCTATTCGCATCGACGTGCGGCCGGGCTTGCGCTTCCATTGGTAAAGAAAATAAATGACGCCGAAGAACGAGAGCGCATTCAGCAGGAAGGCGATACCCGAGCCAGCCGCGGCAATTACTAAACCACCCAGCGCCGGACCAACCGAGCGGGCCACGTTAAATCCGGCTGAATTCAGAGCAATCCCGGCGGCAAAGTTCTGGTGCGAAACAATCTCCGGCGTGATGGCCTGCCACGCGGGATCGTTGAGCACCGCGCCAAACCCCATCAGCAGCGTAAACAGCAAGAGCAGCGAAGGCGTAACTTTGCCCGCGATGGTGAGAACGCCGAGTCCCGCCGCGGCCACCACCATCCATGTTTGGGTTAAGAGCAGGAGCTTGCGGCGATCCACCACATCGGCGATCGCGCCCGCTGGTAAGACCACCAGGAAGACGGCAATACTGCCGGCTGCTTGCACCAGTCCGACCATCAGCGGCGACATGGTCAACGAGGTCATCAGCCATCCCGCGCCGACGTTCTGCATCCAAGTGCCGATGTAGCTGACGACCGCCGCAATCCACAAAGTACGGAATAGAGGTTCATGCAAGGGGCCGAGCAGGCTGCGCCGTCGCGGCGGCGCAATGGGCATCTGCTGAATAGGCCCGAGCTCTGACATGGGTTCAGACCCCTCGACCGTCGCCGCCGTGGCAACTGGAGGCCCAATAGGTTCCTGCCATGCTCCACCCGTGGCCATCGAGAATCTGACCGAACGGCGGCAAAAACGTAAGCCCGTTGCGTCCAGGATCGGACGCTGACGTTGCGAGTCGCTGGCAAACTGTGACCAGTCGCGCTGGCGCAGTAGCCGTCATCCCGCGGCCTCCATGCTCGTCGAGTGGGCCGAGAAGGGCCATTCGCGGCGTCGCCACGAGCGCACAAAGTAAATCGCCAAGCCGACGATCAGAATGACGACCGCGTAGCGGATTTCGCGTAGAAAGTTTTTTCTCGCCACTAGAATGAAGATGAAGCCCGCGATTGCCAGCAGCGCGGGCAGCGGATACAGCCACATGCGGAAGGGCCGCGGCAAATCGGGTTGCCGCTTGCGCAATACCATCAAACCAACGGCCTGCACAATGAATTGCAACAGGATTCGAATCACCACCAAGGCGGCAATCACGTCGGCCAGCCGCAGGAAGCAAAACAGCATCGCCACTCCCCCCAGCGCCAGCAGCGAAACGGCGGGAAAGCGATGCTGCGGGTGGACGCGCGCGAACGCGCGAAAGTAATTTCCGTCGAGCGCCGCAGCGTAAGGCACACGCGAGTACCCCAGCAGCAGCGAGAACACCGACGCGAACGCGGTCCACATGATCAAGCCGGTTATGGTGCGCCCTGCCCCAGTGCCGTAGATGCGCTGCATGAACACCGACATGACATAGTTGTCCTGCTGGTTCGAATGCCCAACCAGTTCCTTCCACGGGATCACGCCCAAAACGGCGATGTTCATGACGATGTAAATCACCGCTACCGCTACGATGGAGAGGATGAGAGCACGCGGAATTGTGCGTCCCGGATCCTTGATCTCCCCGCCCAGGAAACAAACGTTGTAATAACCCCAATAGTCATACGTGGCGATCAGCATCGCGGCGCCCATCCCGGTAAAGAAAGCGTTCGATGGGTGGAACGCTCCCGGAGGGAAATCGAAAGCCCGCGCGGCGCTAAAGTGCGTTACCCCCGCCACGATGATCCAAGCTACCGTCAGCGCCACTCCTACCCACAGCAACTCGGAGAGTTTCCCGACGGCCGTGATTCTTCGGTATAGGAGAACAAGCACCAACGCACATGTCGCGATCGCGACAAACGTACCCGGCATCAGAACAAGTCTTACATCGAGCGCGCCCAGCACCGGCAGCCCGGCATGAAGCGTGTGTTCCGCGAGAATGCGGTCGAGTCCCGGCCACAGGTATCCGGCGTAGTGCGCCAGCCCAATGCATCCTGAAGCTACCGACAGCGGCGCGCTGAACGAAAGTTGCCAGATGAAAAGGAACGACAGCAGTCGTCCCAAAGTGCGAGGACCGTAGATTTCTTTCAGATACCAATACGACCCACCCGCGTCGGGCATGGCTGCACCCAGTTCGGCCCACACCAGTCCATCGCAAAGGGCGAAGACGGCGCCCAAAATCCAGCCCAACATGGCTTGCGGGCCGCCCGCCGCGCTTACGATCAGCGGGATGGTGATGAACGGCCCCACGCCGATCATGTCAATCATGTTCAGCGTGGTTGCGCCCGCCAGTCCTACTCCGCGAATCAGTTCGGGCTGCTCGGCCGGACTACTTTGGTTCATGTCCCACACTCAGCAGGTTCACGTAGAGACGAATCGCTCCAGGCACGCCGAAGGGCAACTGCCGGAAGAAGGCGTACCCCGCGTACATGTAGTAACCCTTGCCATATTGCGCCAGCAGGAGCCCGCCCTTTTGTGGCGGCTGGCCCGGATCGTTGGACGCCAGCAGCGGCGTGAAGTGCGGGTCCCACTGATCCATGAAGTACAAGCCGCGCTCCTGCACCCAACCGTCGAAATCGCGCGCCGTAATCTGGTTGGGGTAGTGAAACACGGGGTTTTGCGGATCGAGGATAGTGACCGGCGCTTCTTCGACTGTGACGCGCTCGCGACTGAGTTGCGCTGGAAACGGCGTGTAGTGGCCGCTGTTGAAGTCGCTTGGCGAGGTATTGTATTGCACCAGCAGCGTCCCGCCGTTGCGCACGTAATCCAGAAGCCGCTGATTGTTCTTCTTCACGTCGTCGCGGGTGTCGTACGCGCGAATGCCCAGCACAATCGTCCCAAAGCGATTGAGGTCACCGTGCTCAATGTCATCTGGTCCGAGCAATGTCACATCTAGGCCAACCTGTCTTAAAACAGTTGGAATGTCATCTCCTGCTCCCATGACATACCCGATCTTCAGCCCCGGCGGGACCTTCACTTCCACCACGCTGGCGCGTTGTAACGCCGGCTGATAATAGAAGAAACCGCCCAGATCCGGCCGCGTAACCAGGCTGTAGCCTTCGCTGTAGTCGCGATCGTTGGCGTACAGCAGCGCATGAACCTGGTAGCGGGCTTCCTTAGCTCCGTCCGGCAGAACTTTGAATTGGGAAGCACGCTCGCCGACCTTGTTGAACGCCACCTTTGCGGACGCCGGTTCGACCGTCCAGCCGGTCGGTACTTCGGGACGCACGGTCCCGGCAGCCTGATCAGCCGTCGTCAGCACCACCACTCCCAACTGGGCTGAGGGATTTGAACCCGCGGGAATTACTTGCGTCGTCGGCGAGGTCTCCACCGAGAAGGGCGGCACGACGGCCAGTGGCATGGACCAAGCTTCGCCATGGGTATCGTGCAGGGGAGTGCGCGCGAAGCCGCGGATTATGCCTTCCTCGCCGCCCACGTTGTACACCACGCGCGCGATTACCGGCGGAGGCGGCAACGCCAGCGTCACATATTTCGAATCATCAATGTGGTAGATGGCGTCGGTTTCGGGGTTATCGCGATGGAAGTAAGCCTTGGTAAGCTGCGCGTCCAAAGGCGGCGTTACGCGAAAGGTGATAGCGCAGCCGTCGCCGGGGGCGATCCGCTTAGGCACCTTGTCCATGAAGACCTCGGCCTTCCAGCCTTGCGGGACATCCAGCGCAAACTCCTTCACGTCCACGGCCGCCGTGCTGCCATTGTGGAGCTTGGCCAGGAGCAGGAACGACTTCCCTGCCGTGATCACTGCTGCCAGCACATCACCATTCGCGGTAGGAAAAGCCTCCGCCATGGGACGCCCGTCAGGAGTGCCCGGACCGACGCCGAGATCGAGGCCCAGCGCCAGGTTCGCCGCCTGCTCAAACTGCTCTTGCTTGGTGCGCAGAGAAGCGAGCAAATCGGCCTTCCCGCCAGACGGCAGGTCCGATTGCTCGACCTTAATAACTAGCGCCCGCGTCAGGTTCAAGCCGTGCAGCAATGGCTTTGCTGCCGCCTGATCATTTGTCTGCGCTGCCGTGGTGGCTGCATCTACTGTTTTCGCAATCGCCTCGAGTTGCGGACCTAGCCAGGAAGCCTTCGCCTGATCGGCGCCCAGCCGCGATGCCAGGCCGGGCAACGAGCTGTCGATCCCATCGAAGAAATCCTTCTCGTGCACGCCCGCCGCCGGCGCATTCGGCAACACAGAATCGATCAGCTTGTAATAGCTGGTGCGGCGGCCCTCAGGGAGAGTCCACGCTCCTGCACCTTGCGAAAGCTGGTGCTTCAGCCCTTTCCAGGCGAATTGCACATAGGTTTCGCCCAGCAGCGGGTCGAACTGCGAAGTCTCCAGTTCGATGGTCCAGTCTTCCGTGCCGCGGACATTGTCCATGTACAGCTTTTTTGCCTGCCACGGTTGCAGCCCTTCGCGAATCTGTTCGGGAAAGCGCGCCGGATCGGCGGCTGCGCGAAACGCTTCCCGTGTGAGAATTCCCGAGGCTTGATGATTGCCATGGCCGTCGCGGCTGTTCCCTTGGAAACGCGTGCAGATCACGTCCGGACGGAACGTGCGAATCACGCGCACCATGTCGCCGAGCGCCAGGTCGTGGCCCTGCCACATTTGGAATGTCTCTTCCGGGGTCTTGGAGAATCCGAAATCGGCGACGCGAGTGAAGCGCTGGTCGACGCCGTAGTAACGGTCGGCTGCGAGCAACTCCAGGGTGCGAACAATGCCAAGTTCATCCAGGAGATTGCTACCAACTTTGTTCTGCCCTCCTTCGCCGCGATTTAAGGTGAGTTGCAAGACGCTGACACCGTGCCCGCGGGATTCGAGCGTGAGCATGCCGCCGTCTTCGTCGTCGGGATGCGCGACCGTGTGCATAAGCCGCGCCGTGGTATGCAGACGGCGCAACATCTCTTTCAGCCCCGCGTCACCGGTATCTATCGGGAGCGGCTTGGTATCAACCCAGGGAGACGGAACCTGCGCGAAGGCTGTGGTCGCCAGGAGCGCGAAGAACAGGCACAGCCCGGCACACGCGCCTGAGCGAAGCAGAGGACTGGTACGGTTAGAAAATGCCATTGGTTGTCACGAACAGAATCGCCGTTACAAAGACTGACGTACAGAGTACACAAACATAAGGCCCGGCGCGAAAAGCAGGCAAGTTGTCATCCTGAAAAATTCCGTTTGATGTGTCATTCTGAGCGACGAGCGCAAATGGGGTCCCCAGCGAGCACTGGGGTTGTGCTTGCTGGGGTGTTGGAGCGAGGAGTCGAAGGATCCCTATGGCACTTCAAGGTTCGTTCCCCCCGACGGGCTCCTAACGCCCGCGACCAACCCCTAGACGTACGCCTCGTCCACATAGCACCACTTCCAGTCGCCGGACTTGAACGCCTGCATCACCGGGTGCGCCGTGGCTTTGAAGTGTTTGTTGGCGTGCTGACCGGCAGAGGAATCGCAACAGCCGACATGTCCGCAGGTAAGACATTTGCGGAGCTGCACCCAACGGAGTCCGGCATCAACACAGGATTGGCAAACCTCGGCGCTCGGCTGAACATTCGGATTGGCTTGCTTCACGTGCTCACACTTTGCCATGAGTTCTCCTCTTGGGAATACCTTTGTTGGATGAGCCTGCGGCTGAGTCAGATTCCTGCAATCCAGTGCGCACGATCACGACAGTTGTGAATACAGGAATTTGATGAGAGTACGGGAAATGAGGGGATAAGAGGGGAAATGGCGGGATTTACGCGGGTCCGGGGCGCATCTTGTCGAAAACTGAGGCGAGAAAAAAACAGGCGTTCTATGAGACTAGCGAAATCTAGGCGACACAGCCCAGATGAATAATCAACAAGTTACGGAAGCACAGCGACAAAATCAAGACGACATTTTAGGGGATCTCTGTCCAGAAATGGACACTAGCCTAAGCCTGCGCGACAGGAACCAAAAACGCCCCGAAGCTGGTAACTATATAGTAAACCTACAGGCTCACCCGAGTCTGATTGTAGTCGCCCTCTTTCGCCAGATTCTCAAAGCGCGTGTAGCGCTTGATGAACGCCACCTTGATCATGTCGGTCGGACCGTTGCGTTGTTTGGCGACGATGAGTTCGGCGATGCCGTCGAGGTCGGGATCGTCCTTCTTGTACACCTCTTCGCGGAAGATGAAGGCCACCACGTCGGCGTCCTGCTCGATGGAGCCCGATTCGCGCAAATCGGAAAGTTGCGGCCGATGATCGCCGCCGCGGCTCTCCGGCGCGCGGCTCAACTGCGACAGCGCGACTACCGGAACCTTCAACTCCTTGGCCAGCGCCTTCAGGCCACGCGAGATGGCCGAAACTTCCTGCGTCCGGTTCTCAAAGCGCTTGCCGCCGATAGGCGCTGCCGACATGAGCTGCAGGTAATCCACGATCAGCAGGTTGAGACCTTCGGTCTGCCGCAAGCGGCGCGCCTTGGCGCGCATTTCGCTGACGGAGATGCCCGGCGAATCGTCGATGTACAGCTTGGAGTGCGAGAGCTGCTCGGTGGCGCGGGTCAGCTTGCGCATGTCTTCCTTGGTGAGGAAGCCCTGCCGCAAATCTTTGGAGTCCACTTGCGCGTGCGAGGCCAGCATGCGCATCAGCAACGCTTCGCGCGACATTTCCAGCGAGAACACGCCCACCACCTTGCCATCGAGCACGGCCGCGTTCTCGGCGATGTTCATCGCAAGCGCGGTCTTGCCCATCGAGGGGCGTGCGGCAATGATGATCAAGTCGGAAGGCTGAAGGCCGCTGGTCAGCTTGTCGAGTTGTGTGTAGTGCGTCGCCAGGCCGGTGATTTCCTGGCCGCGCGCGTACAACTCTTCCAGCGAGCCGAACGAAGCTTTGATGATGGACGGGATATTCATGAACCCCTGTCCAATGCGGTTCTCCGAGAGCTGGAAAATGGCCTGCTCGGCGCGCCCCAGCACCTCCTCGGCTTCGTCGGAGTGCTCGATGGCTTCGGCGATGGCGTTCTGCGCCAGGTTGATGAGCCCGCGCAGCAGCGCCTTGTTGCGCACGATGCGTACGTAGTGCTCAATCGAGGGCCGGTCGGGCACGCCATCGATCAGCGATGACAGATACGCAACACCGCCGATCGCTTCCACTTCTTTGTGGCGATCGAGTTCCTCAACCAGCGTGATCATGTCCACCGGACGGCCACTCTCCTGCAAGTCGCGCATGCGCGAGTAAACGCGGCGATGCGCGTCCAGAGAAAAATCGTCAGGCGTCAGATTTTCAGCGGCTTGATCGTAGAGCGAGTTGTCGAGCAGGATCGCGCCCAGAATTGAGCGCTCGGCCTCCATACTGACGGGCAGGCCGCGTTCCAGACTGTAGTCGGTGGTTGCCAATCCGCCCCCATGGGTAAGCCGCGTGACTGGAGTCATTTTTTTAGCTCACCCCTAAAGGACGTTTGACCCTCTCATCGAGGCGGAACCTTTGCGATGCCGAGACCGTAACTGATCGCCCACTCGACCGCCCCGGCGTCTTTCTCACAGTCGCGGTAGGCGTCCGGAGACCGCTGCGTAGAGCAGGCCTCGCGCTTAAGTCTGTAGACCTCAATTTGCTCCGCGGCTGTGCGGTCATCTGAGGTGATCGCGACGGCCCTAGCTTGCCGGAGTTCTTTTTTGGCTTCGGCCACTGCGGATTCAAATGCAGCGAGCGAGCCTAGGGCGTCCATGTCTTCAACCGCTGAAAAAGCAACCTTTAATTTAGGCCTGCAGGCGGCGGACAGGTGCCAGCGACGCGCTTCAGGGGCCTGACCGTGAACCCATGGGGCTGATAACAACATTAACGCGGCTAAGAGAATTGCGAGTGCACCCGTTATGTGTATTCTCATTTTGCCTTGGCTCCTTCTGAGCCGGAGTGCCTCTAAGATTGCCCTGAATTGTCTAAATGAGCCACTACAAAAAGGCGTGTATCTTGTCTTTGCTGGTCCACGGGGGACCCGTTGGCATGGGTTCCTAAAAGCTTCTTCCGCTGAACCCACTGCACATAGGTGCGGAGCAGGCGACCGGATACCCTCCAGTCGCTACGGCACTTTTCGCTGCAACGGCAACTCCTATAGGCGTGCAGCTCACCCGATTCAAATAGACGGAACACAGACTCAAGAGAACAGCTGAGTACCGTGGCGACATCCTCTGGGCAAAGATTATCGCCAATGTCGTACAGGCCGCCAGTCCCATAGCGGTAGTCACATTCAAGTAGGCCGTGGTCGAGAATCCGATCAATCACATCGAGGAGGTAGACGCGGCCAGCATCGCCGGTGCTTGAATCCATCAAACCACCAAGCTTATCCAGAGCGATCGCGTACTCGACCGGGCTCCTCACCAGGTGCAATACCGGGGGTGTGGGGAAGTTGCGACTCAGGGTCTCCGCCTCTTCCAGGAATAGCTGCTCTGCTTCTTCGCGTGAACCCTCCGGGCACCAGCCGTAGTCCACCAAATATTTTCCGATCAGGAGGCTAGCAGGAACACCGTGCACACGTTGGGCGTTTTGCGCGGCGAGTCCGATCCGGGAGAGGACCAGTAGCACCGAGAAGTACTCCATGACGGTCCCTGGAATCAGGTCACTCCCGTCGCAGACAAAAGCCGGATCGAGAAAAGCAACTTTATCCAAACTGAGCAGCCAGAGTTGAGTGTGCGCATCGAGGTGTTTTTCTCTTTGCGCCTTTTGAGTAGGAGGTTTTAGGGAATGCTTGGGCATAGTCTCAGATCCTCGTCTAATGGGCTTTCCGCCAGTGCTGGAGGTGAGCAAAAAGAGAAGAAAACCGGCTCACCATCGGATCACCTACCGTGCGGATCATCCCAGACTCCGCATAGGTGCTGTAGCAGGAACTGCTTGCAAATTCTCCACGCTTGGGGAACCTACCTGGCGCCTGATGGCGATCAGCGCGTTGACCAGCGTTCGGATATTGATGTAGCGGCGGCCCTTTTCGAAGGCATCGATCGTTGTAGCCTGGTCGATGAGTTGGCCAACCTTCTTGCGAGCGCGATCGTGAGACATGGCGGCTAGTATCTGCCCCACTTCACGCTCCACTATTCCTTCCGCTTCGCTGCGCAGTACTCCGGGGAGGCGCACCTTGTCGATGATGCGTGAGTTCCACTGTTCAAGCGTGGCGCTGCAGCGGTCGAAGGTCTGCTTCAAATCATGTGAACCGGCGAACAGTAGCGAGAAGTGCGGCGGCCGGTCCAGCAGGATTCGTAGCGTCTCAAACGCGTTGATCGAGAGGTGTCGCGCCTCGTCCACAACCAGCAGCACGCGGCGGCCTTGAAACTCGTGGCTGAGATTACGTGCGATGCGTAGCCTGTCGCCGGCGGACGAGGCGCCGCAAGCGATGGCGACAGCCTTCATGAGCTGCGATGGCGTCATTTGGGCCATGGCGTACACGTAAAAGGCGGCCTGAGCGGGTTTGCCCTTTGTCAACTGCTGGCGATTCAATTCCCCAACCAGATACTCGAGCACGAAGCTCTTCTGCGAGCCCGGCGGCGCATAGACCATATAGGAAACCGGCCGTAGTAACAGAGACTGGAAGGTCTCGCGCATGGCCCGCACGTTGGCTGTGTCGTACAGCTCGCCAAATACGGCCGTTGTCGGCGCGATCGGATGCGCGGATATAAAAGTTGTGATGGCGGCGCAGATGTTCTTTGAGCTGCCAGCGACATGGTGCCACCTGTCGCTGGTGAACATTCGCATTGTCCGGGGCGAGTACCCAATGCGCCCTGCAAAGTCACCCTCCGTCAATCCGGTCCTCTCCATGTAATCGATAAGCCTCGCGCGCACCTGGGGGCGATCCTCCGGATCGGACGCAAGACGAAGCCTGTGCTCTGCGGTTTGGCTTAGTTTGCCCATCTAGTCGGCCTTTATGAAGTTGCGAGCTATTTCCGATGCCGAGGGCGGAGCCGTTGCATTGTTATCAGGGCACGGGCGCGGGCGGCGTTGGGTTAACACTTCACCCACCCCAAGGCCGGCGCGCGCAGCCAAATGCTCAACCTCGGTGCGCGCGCCCCCGGCTCGCGCTGCCTCCCCGACTCCGACAATTAGTTGTCGCGCCTGCTTCTCAAGGTGCCTACGCTGCTGCATGCTCTCTGCGATCGCTTCGTTCGCATCGGGGGATTGCGTCAGGTAGTGCTCCTGTCGCGCCCAGGCAATCAGCCGGCCGTCCAAGTCGAGCACGGCAACCTTCTCCAGGTCGAGCGGGTCGTAGGCGACTACCACGTCACGGCTGTTCAACTCATGCAGCATAGTGGCGGAGATTTCGTCGTCGCCGATATAGCGCTTCCTCTCCAGCACAATCGAGCACTCGCTCACCTTGCGCCGCGCGCGCTCGGCCAACATCAGCGCCAGCACATCGGGCGCCGGCGGCGGTTGCTGCCGTGGATTGCGGGCCTCGTCAAACACCTGCCGCGGGGTGCGGCCGTTCATGCCCTTACCGTTGTGGGGCCTGGAGTGGTACTCGTCTAACCACGCAAGGGCCATCCGGATAAACACACTCGCTGGGGGATGCAGCGACATCCCCGGCAAACCCATGCGCAGAAGCTTGCGGTGCTCAGCCATCGCTTCCGTCGCGAAATCGGGACGCCGATCCGGAGATCCCCCGGTATAGGTGGGGAACTTCTTATCGAAGCGCGCATGCACCGTGCCAAAGAAGCGCTCCACATGCTTAGACTGTGGATGACGCACGATGCAGTGTTGCACTGCCATCCTCAGCCGGGCCAGCACGCCGAGTTCATCTATCGCTCTCAGCTCCTGTTCATACCATTCGGATAAGGCCAGGGGGCTTTCGCGCAAATGCGCCGGCACAGCCCCGCGACCAACTTTCAAATAGTCTTTGCCGTTGTCGCAGTAGAAGACCTCTGCGGGGCCATGCGCCGCGACGGCGTGCCGCAGAGCTGAAGTAATGGAGCGCGATGATCCCTCCCACGCCCATGAGCAGCCCACTACAAAGCGCGAGCGGAAATCAAGGATGGCAGTGAAGCGCAGCCGGATCGGGGTCCCAAACTCGGCATCGAGAAAGCAATCGTTCTGCACTTCGACATCGTGGATCATGTGGTCACTGACCCAGATTTCATTTGAGCGGACATCGGTGTAGCCGCGCGCAATATAAGGAGCGCAGCGCTCACGATAGATGCGGCGGCCTTCACGCGCCAGTAACACTACGGACGGGCTGATGGTTCCGAGAAACGCGCGAACGGTTTCGTAACTGGGCAAGTCGCAGGGTTTCAGCCCGAGCGAGAGGCAATCGCGTTGTATAGCCTCAAATGCGGCGCGGATGCTCTGCCGTTGCTCCAAATAGAGGTAAGCAGCCAGGGTGCCAGCCTTAGGATGCTTCTCAAAGAAGTGCGACTTGTGTTTGTCCTTTCGCGGCGGATCCGAGAGACCAACAAGGCCATAAGAAGTAAAGCGTGAGACCCAGCGCCACAGCGTAGCCATCGATAGATGGTGCTTGTTCGCCAAGTAGCGACCCAGATGCGTCCGGGTGGTGACCAGCGTTCCATCAGGCAACCTAAGACCGAGGTCAAGATGCAGCTGGCTCTGGGCAGCACCGGACTGCTCGGCCTTGAAGCGGATAAGCGGCTCGACGATGGCATAGCGTTCGCGGGCCTGCCTCTCCAGTTCAGGCGTAGCGAAAGAGACCCGAGCTGGCGTCAGTGGGACCTGCTCTGCAATCTGCTGGACCTCATTGCCGGGAAGCCCCAAAGCCACTGACCCTATAGTTGCCGCCTTTTGTTGCTCAAGCTTTACCCGTGAATCGAAAGGCAGTGAATCGACGCAGTATTCAAGAGGGGCGCGGCCGCTGGGTGATCCATCGTCTCTCTCGCGAGGGCGCGCTTTCAGCTCTCCCCTCCTAACGTTTCGCTGTATGGTTCGGGCAGTCCAGCCCGTGACAGCCATCACATCTTCGCGGCTTACCCACAGTGGATCACTCATGGCGTCGCCAGCGCTTTCGCTTTCCCCTGCGGGGAAGAAGTCCTTCGGCCGAGCCTCACTTGAGATTGCATGTAGCCGAGCACAACGGAGTAACCAGGCGAGGCAGAGCCGAGGATCCTAGACAGAGACTTCCAAATCGAATGCGGAGAACGCCCGCGCGATATTCTCGCCCGGATCATCGTTTCGATGTTTGGGTGTTTGGCGATGTAGCGAGAGGCGCCCGCATCACTGCGCTGCTGGTGCATCAGGGCGAAATAGCCGCATCTCTTGAAATGGCAATACCATCGCCAGATCGTGCCGGGGGAGACTGCATGATCCGCTGCTGCTTGCCTGGCGATGTGATCGAGGGACGGCCTTCGCTTGGGTCCGAGACGGGGCTCGCGTTGGCGACAATGCTCCAACATCGGCGCGATCGCCATCAGGCGATCTGCAGCGCTGAATCTGCCGTGCCGTCCGGGTTTTCCCATAGAGTTCATCGCTTCCCATTTCGAGTGCATGTCGTCCTCGATGGGACCTGTAAAGCAGACCTTTCGCAGCCGCCGGTGGACTCTAGTAGCATCAGAGTAGTCATCACTTTCTCCGCCCTGGCCTCTTGACCTTTGGCCTAGCAATCTGAGTGAGGAGTGCCTCGTTAGCTCTCGCGTGCTCGCCGATTTCAATTAGCGCGCGCTCTTCCTCGCTATTCAAATGTCGCGTGAGAGACGGATCTTTAGTTAGCAAGCAGAGCGCTTTCGCAACAGAGAGTGGGAGCCGCGGCTGGCATTTACCCTCGGCCGTCCAGTTGTCAATCATCGGCTTTGTGATCTCGCGTCCCATGACTTCGGATAGCTTCTCTGCCAGGGCAGTGCGGCTCTTCCTGGGCAGCAAACCCTTGAGCATCCTACGGACATCAGCCTCGTAAGCGTCGCAAGAGGCTTTTTCCTCGTGCTGGACGTTAGCGATTTGGGCGACTATCTTCGTCATTGAACTGTGCTCCAGAAAAGCGTCCAATTGCCTGGTAGGCACACGCATCATTGTGTGCCTGGATGAAAGTAAATTGTGGGCGGCCTGGGGCGGAAAGTCAAATGAAAAAGAAAGCGCGGAAGCGAGCCGGGACGCCAGAAGCAAAAGAGTTGGGGGAGTGGCTCCGCGATATCAGGAAAGGAAAACTCACTTCGCCTGGGAAAAAAGAACCGGGGATCAGCCAGCAGGAACTAGCCCAAAGGCTCGGGGTCGAGCGGAGCACCGTAACCTCGTGGGAGCACGGCGATTACAAGCCTTCCCCCGAGACCCTTATTAAGCTGGGGAACCAGCTTAGCTTTCCAGAGGCATTCGACCCATGGAAGAGAGCCGGGCTGGACCTGCCGAAACTGCAGCTCTGGACAGGCCCGGTGGCCCCGAAGACGTTTCGGCTCACAGCCGGGCTCTTTCCGTTCCAGGCCGGGGATGTTGTGGGAGTTGACGAGTCGGCGATTGATGACATCTGGGGGGTCATTGGAAGCCTTGTAGTGGTTGAGTTCAATCGCTACCCGGCAAGAGTGGAGGTGGAGCTATCGCAGCGCTGGCTTCAGCAGCGGCGTGAGCGCGGCACGAAGGTTGACTTGGCCGAGCTAGAGCAGGAGGAGGCCATTCGCCGCGCGTATGCAGAGCAGGATGGGGGACTGACCGCATTAGAACGCGCGGCAAGAGATGACGAGCAACATGCGCGTAACTCCAAGCTCCTCGCGAAATGGACCCCAGACAAACACGGGCTCATCGATCTCCGGCATATCCAAGCTGGATGGCTTCGGCTTAGATTGGCAGAAGATCCCGACTTCTCCTGGGGCGAAGATCCGGCTCCGGCTCTGCTGGGAACTGCCGGCCCATGGCAACTGGTTCTGCAAGGGGCCAGCGTCAGAGGCATCACTGGCGGCGCCAACGTCCCGCTCACCGACTGGGAGACGTCCCGCAAAGGGACAAACATCAAGCTCATTGAGAAGTTGATATTGGGACGGGTGAGCTATTGGATGAGAGCGACGGGATCGGAGGTCTCCGCCGGGGGCGGATCCGCTCGGACAGCTTTTGTCAGACAGACGCCCGCGGGCGTCGGGAGTCGAGCCGCCAAGCGAAAGCCGCGACGGGAGGCAAATTAAAGTGCTCGGGTCTAAGGATTCTCCTGCCCTTCTTCCACGCCATTGGGACCTCGCGGGAGACACTGACGCGCCTGGAGGGGGGCTGCCTTCTTCCCCCTCCGGCGTCGTCAGAAGGTGGCCCGAGTCTATGGCGGAGGGCTTCGGGAAGGGAAAAAGCGAGAACGTCTCATGCAAAGGCAATGTCAGTTGATGGGATGCCTGAAGGCCGTGCCGGAATCGAAGGGGACCGGTGCGCGATTTTGTTCGGAGGAACACGCGAAGACTGACGCACGCGAAAGAAGTCGCGCGTATCGGGCCGAAGTAAGAGCCGGGAAGCGGCGCTGCGGGAAGTGTGGCCATCGTGGCAGGCCGGTTAAGGGACTGGATGGGCCGACAGTATGACTTTTCCGGATCATGCACGTCTAGCCTCACGCTAAGGCCTTGGCAGGGCATTCAGCGGGGCATTGAGGAGCTGCATTTGGACTCGAAATTAGAGGCCAGTGAGTCAATTCTCAAAAAAAGCGATTTCGAGAGGGGAAAATGAAGCAAAAAGTCGAACCGAACAACGAAGTTGAGGGCCAGGAGTCGCAACTGCATCAGCTGCAGCAGGCGCGTGAAGATCGCAGCCGGAAAATGCAAGCTCTCGAAACCAAGCGGCGTAGCTACATCATCGCGGCACGGGTATCTAAAAATGCCGATGCCCAGCGCGAGATCGGGCATCTCGCGGCTGAAATCAATGCTCTCCAGCGTGAAGACCTGGACGATTCTGCCGCGATCGACCAGTTATCGGAGGAACTCGCAGCCCGAAAGACTGAGGAGCAACGGGCAGAAGTGCGAGCACAATTCGCTTCGTTGCGTGCCGCGGTCGAATCCCGTTTGGACTGCGAGGAAGAGCGCGAGGCCGTGGCGCTGGCAGAGAAGCTCCTGCAAAAGCTTTTACATCTCCGTGAGATCAACAACGAGTCTTGTCAGGTCCTCACCGGAGCCAGGCTCTCCAAAGAGGGGCAACGGTTTGGTGCTCTGCCTGTAGCAAATGGGGATTTTTTTGTCCGCTTATCTCCGAGAAGTGATTCCCTCGCCGCTTAGCTGGCAGTGGATTGAGCTGTGCGCCCCTCGGAGCGGCCCAGAGATCCTAACGAGGGAGGCTTGCGAATCTGCCCTTAAGGAGATTGACAGCGCTGAGGCTAAGACGATGGAGCAGATCAGCGCAGGATAAGCAGTTTTGCTTTCCAAGGGGAGGCAGGTTTTCTTGGTTAGAGGGTGTACTTAAGGGGGGGCAAAATGGATAGCAGCTCGACAGTCTCGATCCTGATCAACGTGGTGGACAATAACTCTGCCCCAGCGATCCAGCAGGTTGAGACTCGGCTGGTCGGGCTCGGCGCCGCGGGAGCTACCACAGGCGCGCAGATTGCCTCCACCACCAACCAGATGAAGGGCTTCACCGAGTCCATGAACCAAGTGGGCACGGCTGGCGCCACCACCGACGCTTCACTCACCGCGCTGCGCGCCCAGGTATCGCAACTGCAGGCGTAGCTCGCCAGCACCCAAGCGCAAGCCACTGCGACGGCGGCTGCGCTGGCGGCGCTGCAGGCCGCGACGCAAAACGCGGGTGGCGGGATGGCGCAGAGTTTCACCGGCGCAAGAAGTGGCATCGAGAACACCCGCCTGGCCGCTGAGGAGATGGGCTTGCGGATCCCGCGCGCCATGCAGCGCGTAGTGGCCGGCAATGCGGAACTGGCTGGCGCGTTGCAGGCCACGATGGGGTTGTTCGTCGCGATCGGCGCGATCGCCATCTTCGAGCAGATGGTCGAGGGCGCAGCCAACCTCTACGAGAAATGGTTCGATGTCACCAAGGCGGTGGAAGCTTATCAGCAGAAGGCAATGGAGTCCGCGACGACAAAACTCTTTGAAACGGCCTCGATCGAAGAGACTGTTGTACTGCTAAAACAGGCCAACGCGGAAATCGATGAATTGGCCGCCAAGAAGCATGCTGCTGGCGCCGACCGCTTGGGCGGGGGATTTACCCAATGGCTGACCAAATCCCCTGATCCGAACGTTCGCCGCTTTTGGGGGCAGGCGGAGCCCTATACCTCCGCGGATGATCAGGAGGCAGCCAAGGCTCAGGGGCGGCAGGAGCAGGGCATAGAGCGGCAGCGCCATCTAGAGGACGAATTCCAGATGCAAAGGCTCAAGGGCCAAGCGGCCTTCGACAGCGTCGTGGACCAAGGCTACGCGAAAATTGCCGCTCATGAACGCGACGCCATCGCAGAAAATAATCTGCGTTCGCAGCAAGAGCAGGCGAACGCCAAGGCGCTCGCCGAAAGATCTGGGCAGTTCTACGACCCCAAAAGCGGCGAGGCGCAGCGGCTTGCGGGCAATGCTGTTATCGAGCAGGAGGCAGCGGGCCAGCGGATAGCCATGGCGCGCGCCGAGAGCGAGCAGATCATAGCGCTGCAAAACGAAGCCATCGATGCCGGAGTGAAAGGTGAGGCGCTCGCCGACGAGCAGCGCCAGCAGGCCATCGATGCAGTGACTCGTAAGTATCAGGCGGGCGAGATCTCGAAGCGCGGCGCACTGGCTGAGACCGAAGCCATCGACATGAAGTTTCATAACCAGAAGATGGCTCGCCTGGAGGAAGAGCAATACCAGACTGCGAAGATCCAGCAGGAAGCGCAACAGGCTGGGTTGACCGGGCTGGCGAAGATCCAGACTGAAGGCCAGAACAAGATCGAGGACCTGTATTCCAACCCGGCGAACGCGTCGCTCGACGACGAGAACCTGCAAAAGCGGCGTGTGGCTTACGAGCAGGAAACCGACCAGCAGATCGTGGCCGCGCACCAGCAGTTCACCCAGGAGATCAACGGCATCGACCAGCGCGGCAACCAGTTCATGACGCAAGGTTACGCCAAGATTGAAGCCGACACTGGGCGCTTGCTGGGCGCGCTGGCGGGAGACTTCGACATGGTGACCTGGGCTGTCTCGGTGGACCAGACAACGGCGTGCAACATCGGCGGGGTCGAGCCGATCTCGGCCATCGTGACCAACTCGCAGGCCACGGCGTACCTAGTTGGAGTGTAGTGCATCAAGGCATCACCGAGGCACCGGAAAGTCCGTTGTTGGAGGTTTAACTATGGCTCGCGAGAAAGTGACAGTGGTGGAGATCATCTTTGATGAGACGCGCGAACCCGCCGATGCTTTGAGGTGGGCAGAGGATCCCCGCTCCGGGATGCTGTCGAACCTCGCGAAGGAACGGCAGAGGGAGAAGAGCATCAGCTACGCTGATGCATTAGAACAGGTGGCGCGCGAGTATCCCGATCTCTCAGAGCCGCTGAGTGCACTGTTGGGAATGCTCTCTAGTGTGAAGTTTGCGGAAGATCCGAATCCATCTGTGGAACTAGCGAGGCTTGCTAAGGCGCGGCAGAGCGAAAAAAATATTAGCTACGGAGAGGCGCTCGCGCAAATAGCAAAAGAGCATCCGGAGTTGACCGGTAGAGCCCCGGCCGGTAGGGGCGCGGGAGCCCTGGCCAATGATGGGCGCGGCCATTTCACGACGAGCAGTCCAACACTCTTGAAGCTAGCGGCGGCACGTATGAGGGCAAAAGGCATCTCCCACCAAGACGCACTCGACGAAGTGGCCAAGGAAAACCCCGAGCTGGCGAAACAGCAGCCAGAAAAAACCGGCGACTACTGGGCTGGCTCATACAGCCATTGGAAGCCACAAACCTAGGCGACTCTCTTTTCGGGCAGCAGGGGACGTAGCAGGATGGCGAGAAGTGATCCGGAGCCAATTGTCGGCGAAAGGGAATACATCAACGTGGCGCGAACGACTCGCATCCTGGGCGTAAGCACAACGACGGTCTGCCGGCTAGCTGCGTCCGGCCTGATCGATTTAGTTGAGTACCGCATGCGCCGACGGAAGCGGGTGCGTTATCAGTCAGTCGTCGAGTTCTGCACCGGGCTGCGCGAGAGGTACGCAATCCCCGATCGGCGGCCGCCGTCGGCTCCGCATATTGGCCGCAAGGATGAAGATATTTTGCCCTTCCCTTTGACTGACACCATGTGGGCCGCAGAGGCCCTCGCAGTACTCGGCTTTCGCAAACTTCCTCCGCTGGTGAAATTGATTAAGGGGAAACACTTCGAGGCTTACCAGTTGGTGCCCGGATCGCCCTGGAGAATTTCCCGATCCTCGTTCACTTCCTTTGTATTGAAGGCGCGCGCCGGGTTGCAAGCCAGGGGGCACGCCTACCGGAAAATCGGGCCGGGGTGTCGGTTGTGAGGATGAGATTAAGCGCGGCCTCGAAGGGGTTTGGCTTAGTGCATAAGAGGTAAACACCGGCTAGGTTCACAGTGGGTAAGCCACCTAGTCGGATGGGGCTTTGTTTCACGTCGCCAATTGGATGGTTGGAGCCTCAGCCCAGCCAATCGCATTTTTGTGTCTTGCGTCATACCACTCTAGTCTCACCGAAATCCTGGTTTTAGTCTCACCGAAATCCTGTAGCCACAACAGTGAATCACAGCGGCAGCACAACCGCTTGTCTATAATTGACCTTCGCGACAAATCGCCATCGTGAGCGGATGGTTTGGCCCGCAGCGATTTGCCTACTTTCGCGACGGATTCCTTCATGATTCAAACCTTATTTGGCAACACCGAAGAAAAACCCAGTTTCCTGCAACGCATGAAAGAGGCGGTCACGCGCACGCGCGAGACCCTCAGCGAGCGGATTGAAGAGGTGGTCGCAATCCGCAAGGAAATTGACCGTGACACCCTCGACGACCTGGAAGCGACGCTGCTCACCGCCGACCTCGGCACCGCTACGACCACAACCGTCCTCGCCGCCTTGCGCGAGAAAGTCGATCGCAAGCAAGTTGGCAATGTCGACGAACTCAAGCGCGTGCTGAAGGACGAGCTCCTTGCCATCCTGAATACCACCGACAAGCGGCCGGTCCAGAAGGTTGACGGCGAACCGGAAGTGATCCTGGTGGTCGGGGTAAACGGCGTCGGTAAGACCACCACCATCGGCAAGCTCGCGCACACTTTGCGCGCCCAAGGCAAAACTGTGCTGCTGGCGGCAGCGGACACCTTTCGCGCCGCAGCCATCGAGCAGCTCGAGATATGGGGCGACCGCACCGGAACCGAAGTCATCAAGAACAAGCCGGGCGGCGACCCGGCGGCGGTGCTCTTTGACGCGATGCAAGCGGCCAAAGCCCGCACCATCGACTATGTCATCGTGGACACAGCGGGCCGTCTGCATACCAAGACCAGCCTGATGGACGAGCTCGCGAAGATGCGCCGCACCGCGCAACGCCTCAGCGCCAACGCCCCCCACGAAACTCTGCTGGTAATGGACGCCACCACCGGCCAGAACGGATTGCAACAGGCGCGGTTGTTCACGCAATCGGCCGGCGTGACCGGAATTGTGCTCACCAAACTCGACGGCACTGCCAAGGGCGGTGTGGTGGTGGCTATCTCGAAGGAACTCGGTTTGCCTGTGCGCTACGTAGGAGTGGGCGAAAAAGTCAGCGATCTTCTGCCCTTCAACCCGCAGGACTTCGTGAATTCACTGTTCAACTGAGGACGAGACTTTGACGATCAAACGCTCGACGCGACGCGACGTGATCCATGGAGTCATTCATCTCGATCAAGATACCTTCGTTGCTGAATGCTTGGAGATTGCCATAGTTACGCAAGGAGGCACGTTAGATGCGGTCATCAAGAATCTGAACGATGCGCTTGCTCTACATCTTGATGGGGAGACTTGGCTGCATTTGGATTGTCCAGCCACCCGCAACTTCAATTGAGTTTTGAGCCGCCACTTAGTCTGTGACCGAACTAGCCCAGCCATGCCTGGTTCCCAAACAACCCGCGACGAGCAACTGATGT
Source organism: uncultured Acidobacteriaceae bacterium (assembly GCA_963794545.1). Lineage (GTDB taxonomy): Bacteria > Acidobacteriota > Terriglobia > Terriglobales > Acidobacteriaceae > Bog-257. The sequence continues at coordinate 700,196 of CAWCEH010000001.1, read as the reverse complement.
CAGAAGCGCTGGAACTCGCCAGCAAGGGCATTGCCCTCGCTTCTCCGAACCCGTATGTTGGCGCGGTGCTCGTCGACGCCAAGGGCAAGGTTGTCGGTCGAGGCACGCATACCTACGAGAGCCGCAAGCATGCCGAAGTACTGGCGCTGGACGAAGCCGGAGACCGTGCCCGAGGCGCCACCCTCTACGTGAATCTCGAACCCTGCTCCCACGTTGGGCGCACCGGCCCCTGCGCCGATGCCTTGATTGCCGCGGGCGTGAAGCGGGTTGTCGTGTCCATGCGCGATCCTAATCCGGCCGTCAGCGGGCGCGGACTGGCCCGATTACGCGACGCCGGCATTGAGGTGCAGGAAGGCCTTGGCGAAACCGCGGCTAGGAAGCTGAATGAGTCCTTCGCCAAATATATCCGCAAGAAGACTCCGTTTGTCACCCTGAAAACGGCCATGACACTCGACGGAAAGATTGCTCCGCCTCCGGGAGAAAGCGCAACTCCAGGCTCTCTGACGGCCAGCGGCGGTTGGATTACCAGCGAAGAAGCCCGCGCACACGTGCACGAGCTGCGCCATGCCAACGATGCCATCATGGTCGGTGTGGGCACCGTAATTGCCGACGATCCGCTGCTCACCGACCGTACTGGCCTTCCCCGTCGCCGGCCGTTGCTGCGCGTGATCCTGGATTCGCGCTTGCGTTTGCCACTCGACTCGCGCGTGGTCAAGACGGCGCGTGAAGATCTCATCGTCTTCTGCTGTTTCGCGGAGGAGAACAAACGGCGCGAACTGGAATTGCATGGCGTTATGGTGGAGCAGGTCCCGATGCGCCGTCCGGTGGAAGATGGCACCATCCCGTTTCCCGGCAGTTCCCCGACCATTGACGGACGGCCTGATCTGGAGAGAGTGCTGGCAAATCTCGGTGAGCGAGAGATCACAAGCCTCATTATCGAAGGCGGTGCCATGGTGAACTGGGCTGCTCTCTCCGCAGGCGTGGTGGACAAGATTTTCTTCTACTATGCTCCGAAGATTCTCGCGGGCACAGGCTCCATTCCATTTGCGCTTGGCGCCGGATATCGCCGCATAAGCGAAGCGGCGTACGTAAAATCGCTTGTGCTGCACCGTTTCGGAGAGGACTTTGCCGTGGAAGGCTACCTGCGCGATCCTTACACAGACGAGATTCACCTGGTGCAGGAGACGTAGTATTTAGCTTTTAGCTCCTAGCTTTTGGCTTCTAGCTCTTCGCTCTTAGTTCTTGAGTTTTGGCTCTTAGCGAAGAGCGAACGGCGAATAGCGAATAGCGAAGAACCAACTAACCGAGGTCATCATCATGTTTACTGGACTAGTTGAAGAAGTTGGAACCATTGCCAGCATCGTCGAGAGCGGCGGTAATCACCGCATTACCATCACAGCTCCCACCACGGCGAAAGAGTTGCGGCAGGGAAACAGCGTCGCCGTCAGCGGCGTCTGCTTGACCGCCCTTGACATCACACCGCAATCTTTCTGTGCCGACCTGGCCGCCGAAACCTGGAGGCTGACCTCGCTCTCGCGCGTCACCGAGGGAGCGCTGGTGAACCTGGAATTGCCGCTGAAGGCCGATGGCCGCATGGGCGGTCATATGGTGCAAGGACACGTGGATGGCACGGGTCGTTTCGTGGGCCTCGAGCCGATCGCCAATGCCGACGATTTTTGGCTGCTCATCGACATTCCGGAGGACCTGGAGAAGTACGTGGTGTTCAAGGGATCAATCGCCATTGAAGGCATCAGCCTCACGGTGGCGAAGTTGGAAGGTCTGCGCCTGACCATCGCCATCATCCCGCACACGGTGAAGATGACAAACCTGGCTTTGCTGAAGCCCGGCGACCCGGTGAATATCGAGACCGACATCGTCGCCAAGTACCTGGAGAAATGGACTAGGCGCGACGAGCAAAGCGGAGCGCTCACGGTGGAGCGGTTGGTGGCTCAGGGATTCTGAGGCGGCCCGCAGCCCCTTTTGTCGTGTCACACCCGCGGCTCGTGCGCCGGACGTCGTGCACCAAAGTAGCGCTCGAAATCCATGGAGTCGAGCTCCAGGAACTCCTGCACGATCGGCTCCTGGCAGTTGGCCATTTCCGCAAAGGTCCCAAAAAAAATGGCACGCGCCTCGTGCAGAAACAGCAGGCGGTCGGCCAATTTCTTGGCGAGGGCCATGTCGTGCGTGACCACGATGCTGGTCAGCTTCAACTGCTTTTTCAGCTTCTTGATCAAGTCGCCGAGCAAATGCGCCATCAATGGATCAACCATGGTGGTCGGCTCATCGTAGAGCACCGCGTCAGGCTGCGCAGCCAGCGCCCGGGCAATGGCCACAGAGCGCTTCATGCCGGTCGATAAATCGGACGGCAGCATGTCGCGGAACTCGCGCACGCCCACCATGTCGAGCAGTCCGTCGATGATCTGGTAGATCTGCTCTTCCTGCAGTCCACCGCGCTCGCGCAAAGGAAACGCCACATTCTCACCGATGGTGAGTGAATCGAAGAGCGCGCCATTTTGAAACACCATAGTGACTTTCTTGCGAATGCGCTCCAGGTCCTCTTCGCCATAGTCGGTGATGTCTTCGTAGGCGACCCAAACCCGCCCTTTGTCTGGCTTGAGGAAGCCCATGATCTCGTGCAACGAAACGGATTTGCCGACCCCGCTTCGCCCCAGGATGCAAACCGTCTCGCCGGGCATGACGTCGAAGCTCACACCGTTGAGTACGACATTGCTGCCGAACGCTTTGTGCACATCCTGAAACTCGATATAGGGCTTTCGCTCGTTCATTCGCCGGTGCCTCTCACTCCCAAGGCGCCTTCTTTCTGTATCAGATCTGCGTATTCTTCGGAAGTATTCACATTGCGAAAGATCATCGGCGAGAAACCTGCCGCACGGACTGCAGCCTCGGAAATGTAGCGCGTCGGCACGAGCGGGAACAAGTGTCCGATTTTATAATCGCCATTCTTGAGCGCATGTTCCGCCATAGCTTGCAACGAACGACGGTAGACAGCAGCGAGCGGTTGCGGCCCCCCCAGCGCCTCGGGAACCACGATCAACTCACTGCTTGCACGCGCCTTGTCCAGCAGCCAGGCGAGGAAATCTGAACTCATTAACGGCGTATCCACCGACAACATGAGGTTTAGCTCCGTTAGCGTGCTACGCAGAGCAGCATGGATTCCACCCAACGGACCGCAATCGGGGAAGACGTCCTCAACCACATCGCCGTATTGCGCATAGCGCTCACGTGGGCCCACGATGAACACTGTGTCTGCAACGGCCCCAGCGGTGCGCAACGCCCGCTCCAGCAGCGTCTCCTTGCCAAAAGAGAGCAGAGCTTTGTCTGTGCCCATACGTGAGCTGCGACCGCCCGCAAGGATAAATGCAGTTACATCGTTCACGCCGACTCCTACCCGACTGGGGCTGCGGAAACGCCAAGCTATGCGTGCCCGGGACGAAATGTGCTGGTCTTGGGAATGCAGCCGTTGATTTCGATGGCTACGATGCGGCCGGCATGGTCCAGTTCGAGCGTCGCTGGAGCGTTGAACACAGCATCGCCATTCAGTCCGGGCAATGCTATGAACACACGGTTTTCGACGCATGCTGCCGTCGGATCACGTTTCAGGAAGGAAAGGGCGTGATCGTTGCGGCACATCTTGGGCAGCATAAAGCTGAGGTCGGCCACGTCTCCCGTTTCCGACACGGAGAGCGCCGCCTCGACGGAAATCCGCGACTCTACTTCGTCCCCCTCGACCTCGGTCGGAGGTTTGAAGCAAATGTAATACTCGAATCCCGACTCCGGATCGAACGGACTCCGATCAACCTGAAACGCCATACGCGCGCCTCCTGGCGTGCCGCGGCAACCGCTAGGCATTGGATAGTAAATCAAGCCGGTCTTGCGCGCAAAGTGGCGAATTGAGTCCCCATTATCTGCCGTGATTTTTCCCTTAAACGAACGCCACAGACACTCATCGACCCCGAAACCCCGGTCCGCTCATGCCGCTCTGATATATTTTCGTTCGTACCGCTTTTTCGGAACCAAGCATGCCAATTTTCTCGCCGATAGAGATCGCTAAGGAAAACGTCGAAGCGGTGCAGGATTACTCCCTGCTCGCCGGACGCTCCCTCAGCAACATTTTCGCGCACCCTCGCTATTTTGCCGACACCCTGTTGCAGGCTGATTCCATCGGGGTCGGTTCCCTGCCCATCGTGGTGCTGACCGGCTTCTTCACGGGTGCGGTGCTCGCTTTGCAAACCTCCAGCACGTTGCAGCAGTTCGGTTCATTGTCGCTGACCGGCAAACTGGTGTCGCTATCCATGGTGCGCGAGCTTGGGCCGGTGCTGACGGGACTGATGGTGGCTGGCCGTAACTCCAGCGGCATGGCAAGCGAGCTGGGCTCGATGAAAGTCACCGAGCAGATCGACGCCATGCGCGCCATGGGAGTTGATCCTTCCAAGAAACTGGTTACACCGCGCGTCATCGCCAGCATGGTTATGCTGTTCTTCCTCAGCATCATCTCTAACCTGGTGGGCCTGACCGGTGGATTCATGATCTCGTACCTCCTGCTGGGGTTGGATGCCAACCAGTACTGGACCACCGCTTACCAGGCGCTGCGCTTTGGCGACGTGTTCATGGGATTGTGCAAGCCGGTGTTCTTCGGCTTTATCATCGCCAGCATTGGCTGTTACTACGGCCTCTCCGCCAAGGGCGGCACGCAAGGTGTCGGACGCGCTACGACGCAAGCCGTGGTTGCAGCATCAGTTCTGATCCTGGTCAGCGATTTCTTCATTACGCGGCTGCTTATGGGGATTTTTCAGTACTAATGATGGCGAGCCTCGCACCGCCGGCTGAGCAGCGCCAACCGACCTCTCCGTCCACGGTCGATCCCGTTATTCGCTTCGAAAAAGTTGAAATCGCTTTCGAGCAGCCGGTGCTGGAGGGGGTTTCCTTTCAACTGCCCCGTGGTGAAACCAAGATCCTGATGGGTGCGGCGGGCACAGGGAAAACTCTGATCCTGAAAATGGCACTCGGGTTACTGAAGCCTGACGCCGGACGCATTACGGTCCTCGGCGAAGAAATTACGCAGATGCGCGAGGAGGACCTGTTCGCGCTGCGGCGCAAGATTGGCATGGTCTTCCAGGAGAGCGCGCTTTTTGATTCGCTCACAGTAGAGGAGAACGTAGCTTATCGCCTGATGGAAGAGACGGGAAAGCTGACCGATGAAATCCACGGGCGGGTGCTGGAGGCTTTGCGTTTCGTCGAACTGGAGCACACGTTCGCTCTGTTCCCAGCAGAACTTTCCGGGGGTATGCGGCGCCGGGTGGCAATTGCTCGCGCCATTATCACCCAGCCGGAGGTCATCCTTTACGATTCTCCCACCGGTGGCCTGGACCCCGTGACCTCGAACACCATCATCGAGCTCATCGTCAAACAGCGCGACGTGTATGGGACAAGTTCTTTGCTGGTGACACATCGTTTGCAGGACTCGTTCACGATGGCCAGCCATTACTTCGATCGTCAGCAGAACAAGATGGTGCCGGTCACCGACGCCAGCGCCCGCGACCTACACACCAAGTTCCTGATGTTGCGAGATGGAAAGATCATTTTCGAAGGGACCGCCGCCGAGCTGCTGCGCTGCAACGATCCCTACATTCGCGAATACCTGAGCTAAACGCTGTTTCAGCGTTGTTGGAGACAGGTAGGAGCGAGCCTTCAGTCGGCGCGCCAGATCTCCCCACACTAAGGCTTGAGCCGCTGAGGGTCTTCGACCTCTGCGGCCGACGCGGGCCTGAAGGCCCACACTACCCGCACGGCCCGGTATTCCTATAACCGTTCGCTACCGGGCGGCTGCGGTTGCCATCTCCGCCTGCCTTTTCTGCACGCGCGCCAGGCGCTCGCGGCCCTCAGCCGAACCCTCCACGACCTTCTGAACGTTGGAAAGGAATTCGGGCATTCCTGACTTCTGCCGAAACTCTCCCAGGAACGGCTGGACTTTGGCGTACACAAAGTACATTTCGTGGCAGGTGTCATAGACCAGCAACGCATTCAGCGTTCCGTGAACCACCAAGGCCGCCGCCATGTCCCAGTAACCGTACACCTGCCGGACATATGCATTTTCCTTAGTGCCAAATGCATTGGCGACAGCGAGAAGGTCGTCCACTGACTGGGGGGCAAAGCCAAACACGAAATTCCGGGCTTCGCGCATTACCGGTTCACGACGCAGATCGTAAAGCTTCAGAATAAGTTCGGCATCTTGAGGGGTGGCTTGCGAGGTGCTCATGGATTCTCCTAAAAGGCTATATCCTAAATAGTCCGGCGCAAGCATAACAGCCTGCGTGGGCGGTGTTTGCTGGCGCCGCTCTCAGATTCGCGTTTGCCCTGTTTATTTCTGCGCTTCGGTCTTCGTATGGGCAAAGGCCTCGCGGGCGCGCCGCTCCATCTCCTCCGGAGAAACATCCTCGACGTGCTGCCCCAGCGCCCAAGTGTGGCCGAAAGGATCCTTGAGTTGACCGTAGCGGTCGCCCCAGAATTGGTTCGCCAGCGGCATAGTCACGGTCGCTCCCGCACTTACCGCCTGCTCGAACACTTTGTCGATGCCGTCCATGTAGAGGTTTAATACTATTGCGCTGCCACCCAGGGTTTTGGGTGAGCCCATACCCATGCCAGGAAATTCGTCCGCCAGAAACAGTCTGGAGTCGCCAATCTTGAATTCCGCATGCATGACTCTTCCGTCCGGAGTCTTGTGGACCCCTCCGATCTGTGCACCGAATGCCTTCTTATAGAACTCCAGCGCCTCGGAAGCGCCGTTCACGACCAGGTGGGGAGTAATTGTATGGGTGCCCTCGGGAACCGCTTTCACTGCCATATCGTCATTCTCCTTCGCTAAGAAATGCCCGGCTGCAAGGCCGGGCTTGGTTTTGCTGAAACTTTGCCTATTATGCAACAGCTGCCGGTTGAATTTCCCGCGAGTAGTCACATTTAACCGTACTTTCATCCCCGGATTTCTTCTTTCCGCGGCCCTTGGCAGCGGTTTTAGGCTCGTCGCTGTCGGTACGTTTGTTGTTCGGGCACACCAGGACGCTGCCCGACTTGAGGTTCTTCTCTAGCAGGTACGGGCTGCCACATTCCGGACAGGGCTCGGCCACAGGCTTGTATGCCGAGGTGAATCGACACTTCGGGTAATTGGAACAACCGTAGAAGAAGTTGCCGCGACGGGCTTTTTTCTCCGCTAGCTCACCATCCTTACACTCGGGACACTTCACCCCGATGTAGTTCTGCTTCACCCACTTGCATTCAGGATAGCCGCTGCAGGAAATGAACTCTCCATAGCGGCCATGCCGAAGCAGAAGATTGCGTCCGCACTGTGGGCACTTTTCATCGAGTGGGATGTCGGGAACCTTCTTCGCCTGGTCAAGACGGCGCGTGGTCTTGCAATCGGGATATCCGGTGCAAGCCATGAACTGCCCGAAGCGCCCACGCTTCAACACCATCGGACGGCCGCAGTTTTCGCAGTATTCTTCCTGAGTGGTTTCCTGCACGTCGGCAGAGTCGAGGTCGGGCAGGTCGATGGGATTTTCCTTAGTGAAAGTGCAACTGTTCGGGTCGGTCTTGTCGTATGCGCTGCACGCATAGAATGACCCGTGCTTGCCCCACTTGATGACCAGCGGCGAGCCGCACCGCTCGCACTTCTCGTCGGTGGGCTTCTCCATCCGCTTCACGTTTTCCATGTGCTTTTCAGCGTAATGGAGTTCCTTCTCAAACTTCTTGTAGAACTCGGCCAGGGCGTCGGTCCAGCGTTCCTTGCCGTCCTCGATTTCGTCAAGCTCCCCTTCCAGCCGCGCCGTGTATTGCAGATCGAAAATGTCTTTGAAGTTCGCTACCAGCAGGTCGGTGACCACAAATCCAATTTCTGTGGGGATGAACTTTCCCCCGATCTTCTGCACGTACTGCCGCTCCTGGATGGTGCTGATGATGGCGGCATACGTGGATGGACGCCCGATACCGCGCTCTTCCAGTTCCTTCACCAGCGAGGCTTCGTTGAAGCGCGGAGGAGGCTCGGTGAAGTGCTGCTCGGCGTCCACGCCCTTCAGCGTAAGCTTCTGGCCTTCGATCAAGACTGGCAGCTTATGCTTCAGCGCCTCATCCTCTTCGTCCTTGGAATCCTTCGATTCCTCGTAGACCTTCAGGAAGCCTTCGAACTTGAGCACCGAACCGGTGACGCGGAAGCGATAAATGTCGTTGCCGTTCTTTGCATCGATCTCCACCGTCGTCTGGTCGAAGACCGCCGGGTTCATCTGCGATGCGACAAAGCGCTGCCAGATGAGCTTGTAAACCTTGTACTCGTCTTCCTGGAGATATTGCTTGATCTGGTCCGGATGCCGCGAAGCCGCGGTTGGACGAATGGCTTCGTGCGCTTCCTGGGCGCTCTTCTTTGACTTGTAGGTGTTAGGCGCTTCGGGTAAGAACTCCCTACCGTACTCCTTGCCGATCAGTTCGCGCACCTCAGCCTTGGCGTCGTTCGACACCTGGGGTGAGTCGGTACGCATGTAGGTAATGAGTCCGACGGTGCCTTCCTCGCCGAGGTCAACGCCCTCATACAGGCGCTGGGCGATCATCATGGCCCGCTTCACGCTGAAACGCAGCTTGCGCGAGGCATCCTGCTGGAACTTGCTGGTGGTAAACGGAGCTGCCGGACTACGGCGGCGTTCACGCTTGTCAACCGAGCGAACGCTCCAGTCAGCAGTCTCGACGGCACCCTTGATTTTGCCCGCATCTTCACCGTTCGTTACCGGGGTTTTCTCGTCGCCGATCCCAATGAACCGCGCCGCAAAAGTCGGCGGCTTGTTCGCAAGCAGGTGGGCGTCAATCGTCCAGTACTCTTCCTTGACGAAAGCCTTGATATCGCGTTCGCGTTCGACGATCAGCCGCAGCGCCACGGTCTGCACGCGTCCGGCGGATATCCCACGGCGGACTTTGTCCCACAACAGCGGCGAGACCTGGTATCCGACCAGCCGATCAAGCACCCGGCGGGTCTGCTGCGCGTCCACCAGATTGCTATCGATGTCGCGTGGATGCAGGAAGGCCTCCTGCACGGCGCGCTTGGTAATTTCATTGAAGGTGACGCGGCGGATCGTAACCGCGCCCTTTTTACTCTTCTTCTTGCCGTCAATCGAGTCGCCGCCGAGTTCTTCGGCCAGGTGAGCGGCAATGGCTTCCCCTTCGCGGTCGGGGTCAGGCGCCAGATAGATGGCCTCGGCCGACTTCGCCAGCTTTTTCAGCCTGGCGACGACCTTCTCCTTGCCGGGGATGACCACGTACTCGGTCGCGAAATTATCGTCGAGATCCACCCCGAGCGACTTCTTGGGCAAGTCCTTAATGTGCCCGAGCGAGGCTTCGACGTCGTAGCCGGGGCCGAGATATTTCTGGATCGTCTTCGCTTTAGCGGGCGACTCGACGATGACTAAACCTTTTGACAATGGAACCTCAATCTTGTGAATTACGCTTACGAAGCTAGCACGGGCCGCCCGCTGGCGGCAAAAGCGGGGCGCCTTTCGGTGTTCGCTATTCGCTTTTCGCCAGAGCTTCGGGCACCGATTCTCGCGCGGCGCGAACGCCTTTAAGCCTCTGCAGAAATGCGGTTAGCATCTGCCGGACACTGGTCACGTCATTCAGAACAGCGGCGTATTCGAGTGAACTCAAGAAACCTAAATCCTTGACGAGACGTATGTGATTTTGCAGCTCACTGGCTGAGCCCATAGCGATTTGTACGTAACGCCCAAGCTCTGCATCTCCCCACCGTCCGCATCCTTCAGCAAGATTCGCTCCAATCGAACTGCATGCCCTGCGGATTGGCTCGTCAACCCAAAAGTCTCCGATCGCGGAAACCGCTCAGTAGCCCGATAGACCTTTATCGTGAGCGCATGCGCCTTTTGCCAAACTTCCAGATCTTCGTAGTTCCTCAGGACAACCTCCGTTTCTTGCTTTTGCGAAAAGCGAAAGGCGAAGAGCGAAAAGCGATCTCCCCTACATGCTCCTCACAAAGTACTTCCCCGGCATTTGCCGGATGCGGCCGCTGAGCTCCAGCTCGAACAACGCGCTGAAGATCTCGGATGAAGACAGGTACGACGCCAACCGCTCGACCAGTTGGTCGATGTGAGTCGATTCGTCCGCCTTCAACAAGGCATAAACCTTTTTCTCGCTCGGCGGCAACTGCGCCGCTTCAAACAGTGATGACGGAATGCCCTCCTCCGATGCAGGCGGCTCCGGCGGAGTGAGGGCCAGACGCACATCGGCGGGCAACGCTTCCCAGACATCCTCCCATGTGGCAACCAAGGCAGCGCCCTGCTTTATCAACGTGTTAGGGCCCCAAGAGAGCTTGTTGGTGACGTTCCCGGGCACCGCAAACACTTCCCGTCCCTGCTCCAGCGCGCAGCGCGCAGTCACCCGGGTTCCGCTGAACTCACCCGCCTCGAGCACCAAAACGCCGATCGAAATGCCGCTGATCAGCCGATTGCGAATGGGGAAATTTTGCGGCGCCGGGAAAGTGCCCAGCGGAAATTCGCTTAGGATTGCACCCCCCGACGCCAGTATCTGGTCGGTTATTTTGCGATTCTCCGCAGGGTAGACTACGTCGATTCCAGTTCCCCAGATGGCAACGGTGTGACCATGCGCCTGCAAAGCGCCGCGATGCGCGGCCGTGTCCACACCCCGCGCCATCCCACTGAATATGATGAGCCCGCGGGCCGCAAGGTCGCACGCCAGACGTTCGGCCATGCCCGTTCCATAGGGCGTCGGATGCCGCGTCCCCACAACGGCAATCCCAGGCTTATCTATGATTTCTGCACTTCCTTTAAGGTAAAGCGCGAGCGGCGGATCATATATTTCGAGGAGTCGCCGGGGAAATTCGGCATCGCCGGGAACGATGACCACAGCGCCTAGCTCCCTGGCATGGTCATATTCGACTGCCGCCAGCTCCAGCGATTTACCCAACGCAATGCTTTGCGCTGCCGCCCCGGGCAGGCCGGCCCCTTCGAGTTCAGTCAGGGACGCAGTGAACAGCCGGCCAATGCCGCCGTACATTTCCACGAGCTTGCGACCGCGTCCCGCCCCCACGCCGGGGGTCAGCGACAAAGCCAGCCATTGCAGTTTGCGGGTTACCGCATGATCGTGAGATCTCACCGGCGCTTCGGTATCCATGCCAATTTCCTCTCAGTACGCTCGGCCTACACCCATCGTAGAAATCAGGATCAACCACGGAGGCACGAGAAAACTCGACAAAAAACAAAACCTCTGTGTCTCAGTGGTGAATTGATTCTCGACTGAGCGGCGACTGTACTCGCACAACCGGACAGTAACCAGAGGAGTGGTTACCGTCAAGGAAGCCTGTCACTAATTGACGTGAGGACACTATTCACTTCACCATCGCGATCGCACGGGCTTTGCTAGACTCGATTGTTTATGTCTCTCCTGCGAATCTCCGCCATTTCTTTTCTGAATACCGCGCCCCTCATGTGGGACTTCGAGCACGGAGGCGCGGCCCGCGATCTTGCCATCGAATACACGATTCCCTCCGCATGCGCGGCCGCACTGGCGGCGAACCAGGCCGATATCGGCATTATCCCGGCGATCACATATGCGGAGATACCCAGACTGGTGATCCTGCCCAACATTGCGATTGCGGCCAAAGACCGGGTTCGTTCGATTCTGCTGGTCAGCAAGAAACCCATCGAGCAGGTAGAGACTGTTGCGACTGACACTTCGTCCCGCACGTCGGTCGCGCTGTTGCAGGTGCTGTTCACGAAGTTTTTCGGAGGACACCGGCGGCTCACGCCGCATACACCGCACCTCGAGGCGATGCTTCATCACCATGACGCGGCACTTCTGATCGGAGATGCCGCGCTGGAGATAGCGACCGGCAAAGAGTACTTCCTTTATGACCTGGCGCATCTGTGGCGCGAACAGACGGGCAAGCCGTTTGTCTTCGCATTCTGGGCGATACGACTCGACTCACTCGGTCGAGTGCCACGCGATCTTGACCTGGTGAAGATATTTCAGCAGTCCCGGGACCACGGGCTGCAACCCGAGAATCTTCGAATCATCGCCCAAGAATGGTCGTCCAAACTCCGGCTTAGCGAAACCGAGATTTATACCTATCTTACCGAGAACGTTCATTACTATCTCGACCGCCAGAACCATTCCGGCTTACAGCTCTTCCTACGCTATTCGCAAGAGATTGGGCTGATCCCGGCAGCCCCAGAGCTGCGCTTCCTGGGGCCGGTGGCATTCGGAAGCGCCCGCAAGTAGGGTTGTGTAACCTACCGAGGGACCGACATCTTCGCTGAACTTCCTCTGGACATTCTGCTTCTAACCAAATATCAGTTAGAGCACCACGGTTCGAAACGAGGCGCATGCACCTCCTTGCAGCGATAGTCGTCCACAAAACGGTCTGGCAGTTCCTCCGGCACATGGGAGGGCCAGGACTGATCGTGCTCGGACTGGTGGACAATTCCGCCATTCCTCTGCCTGGCAGCATGGACGCTCTTACTATCGTGCTGTCGGCCGCGCACAAGGAACCGTGGTGGTATTACGCGATCATGGCCACGATCGGCTCGATCATCGGTGGATATCTGACCTACCGGCTCGGAGCCAAAGGTGGAAAAGAAACGCTGGAGAAGAAGGTCTCCAAGAAGCGTGCCCAGAAGATCTATAACATCTTCGAGCGTTACGGATTCTGGTCGGTGGCAATCGGGGCAATCTGTCCTCCTCCGGTTCCCTTCGTTCCCTTTCTCATTGCCGCCGGGGGCATGCACTATCCGCGAAGGAACTTTCTGGCTGCCCTGGTACTGGGACGCGGAGTGCGTTATACCCTGCTCGCCTATCTGGGTTCGATCTACGGCCGTCAAATCTTGCGCTGGCTTGGGCGTTATTACGAGCCGTTACTGTATTCCTTGATCGCGCTGGCAGTGGTTGGTGGTCTGACGGGGCTGTACTTCTGGTTGCGTTATCGGCGTCAGAACAAGAATCGGCGCGGCACCAAAGCTCCCGGACCTATGCACGATGCCGCGTGACAGGCGGCTCCGCAACAATTAGCATTCGGCTGTTAGCAAAAGGAGGATGTCGCGTGAAACTTCGCAAGATCGCACTCTATCTAGCATTAATGCTCGCATTGAGCACTCTGCCGTTATTCGCGCAGGGCACGGCCTCCGGCAGCAAAGCCCCGCAGACCAGCAAGCCCGCGAGTTCTGCCACCTCATCGTCCCAAAAAATCGACATCAACAGCGCCACCAAAGATCAACTGGACGCACTGCCCGGTATTGGCAGCGCCTACTCGCAGAAAATCATCGATGGCCGACCCTACAATTCCAAACGCGACCTGCTTACTCGCAAGATCGTTCCGCAGAGCACCTACGACGGCATTCAGGACAAGATCATCGCCCACAGGTCGAGCACGGGCAAGAAGAGCGATAGCAGCATGGCGGCGCCAAAAAGCAACACGCCAGCTGGCAAATAGCCGCGCGTAGAAGGAAAGTTACGTCAATGTCCAGGGATGGGAGGCCCATCCCCTTTCAGCTGAGAAGTCGGCTCCGACCGCAATTGAGGGATGGACAGTGCTTCTGTACCATCTTTGTTCGCCAGTTGCGCTTAGGTGGGCCGGAGGCGCCCCCGGCCCTCTGCGCTCAGCACGCCACGCGCTGAGCAATGCTTACTGCCTGATGCAGTAACGCCACGCCGTGGCTCGGCACATAATACAGGGAGTCCCCGCCGAACCAACCATTAGCGATAAACAAAATCCACCATGCCGGCATAGTAGACCTCCTTTCCCAGAGTTCGTTTTCCCTTCGAATCACTGCGTTTGTAGATAAATGCTCAGTACGCCCCACATTTTCCGCGGGAAACGATGGTCGTTACTCACATATTGCAATTCGAATTCCATATGACGTCCGCCACCTCGGGTCTGACCGACGCTTTAAGTGCCGACACTTACAGCCTCTTACCCGGGCGCGCTGAATAGAATTTGCGTGACCGAGCTATCCAAAAGGTTCTCCGACTATCCAATTGGTGTGTTTGGTCAGCAGAGAGGTGTGATGCAGCGTGCAGAATGCCAGGGATCAGCCAGCGACTGCTCAGTCATTCAAACTTCCAGCGCGTAACGCCCTTGGGAAATTGCTTCTCGGGCATGGCAAACACCGTCTTGGGAAGGACCTCATGGATCGGCCCCATCTTCGGATCGAGCTCCCATCCGTATTTCGCTTTGTAATCGGTAAACGCTTGCGGCGGAATTCTGTCATCGTCCAGCCTTCGCGCGACGCCCTCGATAATCACAGCTTCTTCGGCATTTTCCGTGCATACGATGCAATGCTGATTCTGCTGCAGATTGCGGGCCTTGCGGCTGCTGGCGCTGGTGCTGAAGTAATACGCGCCGTCGAGCCAGATGCCCCACACCACCATGGTATGCGGCGCGCCGTCAGCTCTTACGGTGGTCAGCCAGTAGTTATGCGATTCGCTGATGCGCTTGCGGGCCCAGTCCCAAGGCAATGCGCCTTCCAGAGATTCCGGAACACCATAACCTGTCATGTGCGGACGTGAGGCACGTGGTTCGTTGTCGATACCGCTGGGTTTATCCACGACTCATCCCCACTCGTGGGATTCTAAGCCAATCACGCCCTCAGTACGCAAAGTACGGCGCAGTACCGCCAGGGGCGCTCATGTTCTCGATGGCCGTGAACATGTTGCGTCCAAAGAAGAACGACAATCCCCAATCGAAACCGCAACTCGACGCACCCGAGGGGCACTCGTGTCCACCCAAGGTACTGAAAGCCGTATTCGTGCCGCTGAACAGCGTGTCCGCGTTCTCGATACTGAAGCTGACCGATACCGGAGAACTCATGTTTATGCCCTGGTTTCCGGCGCTGAGACTGTCCGGCGAGGTGGTTGGGCAGTACCACGAATTCTGATCGCTGCACGACGGAGGCACACCCGGCACACTGCTATTGAGAAAGAACAGGCCGTTGGAGCCGCTATCGATGAAGCTGGCAGGATAGCTTGTTCCGTTGAAGACCGTGGTGATGTTCCCGGCGTTGTTGTCCAAGCTGCCGGGCACCTCGTAAACCGTAGCGCTACCTAATCCGTTATTGGATTGCGTGCCGATACCGAAGATCATGGAGCCCGACACCGACGCCGTCCCTCCATCGGGGACTGCCGGCAATTGGATCAGCACGCCATTGTTGTCGCTCGCGAACTTGGTTATTGGATTCGGCACCTGCTGGGCAATGGTGACGTATGTCGGATTACAGCCCGAGGACGGACAATCGTAATAAACGTCTGGGAGCAACTGGTTCTGGGTCGTGCAGGCAATTCCGCAGTCTTGCTGGAAGAGGCCCACTCCAATCAAAGCGTTGGCGCCAAAGGCGTTCACGCTTCCTCCCTCGTTTCCATTAGGCCCCATGCTTTGCCTGGAGCAACTGCTCGGAACAGGCGGTGAACCCGATGAAGGAATCAGGATTTGCACCGGTACAGATGAAGCCTGCTCGCCAGCAATCGTGATGTCCGCGATAGCTACGGGACCCCAAACGTAGCCGTCTGAGAATACGGTGCACTCATCCAGAGGATTGCCGCTGGAATCGTTCTGGTGGGGGAGTGGGATGGTTAAAACGGAGGACAGCAAGCGCAAGCCGGACGAACCGGTGTCCACCGAAACGTGATCGATCGTCTGACACTGCGTGGTACTTCCAGGCACGCAAACCGTGATGGTGACAAATGGCACATTGACACTGGGCGGGTTCAACCCTACTGGGCCCGCATCTACAATGATCGGCTGGACGTTGCTACTCTGTTGCGCCGGATTCACCGTCACCGTGGCCGTCCCCGATTTGCTGGTGTCCTGGGTCGAGGTTGCCGTAATCGTGACCTGCAGCGACGTAACTCCTCCGGATGGTGCGGTGAACAAGCCCGAGGTCGAGATCGTGCCGGCACTCGCCGTCCACGTCACACCTGAACTGAAGCTCCCGGTTCCCATCACCGTTGCCGAGCACTGACTGGTTTGGCCATACAGGATGGTTGCAGGCGAGCAACTGACCGTCACGGACGTAATTGACGATGACCCGCCACCGCCGCTGCTGCTGGAACCGCAAGCCACCAGCCACAGGACATTGGATACTACGAGTAGCAGGCCAATTCTTCTCACGCCGTCTTCTCCTTAGCGGATATCGCTGGCTTGGACGCCTTGCGGCAGTAATTGCGGAATATAGGCTTGACCGTGGAAGCTGCGCATGTGTCCACCTTGAGAGAACACGATGCCAGGCGTTTCGACCACGACCGGACCGCGGCGCCGACGAGTCGGTTGTTCGCTGGCCTGCTGTGCGATCGCTTGCTGGACCTGTTGGTAGTAGGGGCCAAGGAGTTGCTGGAAGTCAGGGGGAAATTGGCCTTCCCAAGCGACGCCGAAGACTGCTCCGGCAGGAGAGACGTACTCTCGCACGGCGCCTGTCGTCGTGGTGATCTCATGCATGACATAGGTGCGATTGTCCACGCTGCGCAGGGTTCCTTTCATCCGCGCCTGGTCGGTGAGCACCGAGGCAGCGTTATCGCCCAGGACGGCTCGTGCGGGGAACGGTGGTGCCAAAAGCAGCGCAGCCGCCACAATTCGCGCGCATGTTCTTAGGTCGCATTCGGGCAAGTTCATTGCGTCCCCCGCCTTCCTCTGCATGTAGAAGCACCCCGCTATAAACGCCATTCGTTCAGGATTGTTGCGTGGGGCACCATTGAGTTGGATGTGTGTGCTGGCGATGGGGGTTTCCCCCAGTCGCAAATAGACGACCGGCTTCCCTGCGCCGTCTCTGGCGGTTAGAATGGCACTGTGGGTTGTGACTCCCTATGTCCCTGACCAAAGCCGAAGCGCTCGAAATGTATGACTCCGATGACCTTATTGGCATCGGGATGGAAGCCGACGCGGTGCGACGCAGACTGCATCCCGACGGCGTGGTGACGTACATCATCGATCGCAACATCAATTACACCAACTTCTGCACCGAGTACTGCACCTTCTGCGCCTTTTACCGCCCGCTCAAGGGCAAGCTGGCAAAAGAGGGGTACATTCTCGATTTCGAAACTATTTACGAAAAAGTGCGCGAGACGGTGGAGTTGGGCGGTACCGGCGTCCTCCTGCAGGGTGGGCTGCATCCCGACCTGAAAATCGAGTGGTACGAATCCCTGCTGAGCGGCATGAAGCAGCGCTTTCCGCAGGTCCACCTGCATTGCTTCTCGGCGTCGGAGATCATCTGCATTGCCGAAGTCAGCGGCCTCAGCATCGAGGACACCATCAAGCGCCTGCGCGATGCCGGACTCGACTCCATTCCCGGCGGCGGCGCCGAGATCCTCGACGACGAAGTGCGCTACAAGATTGCGCGCTTGAAGTGTCTCACCAACGATTGGCTCAACGTACATCGCACCGCGCATAAGCTCGGCATGAGAACGACGGCGACCATGATGTTCGGCGTCGGCGAAACCTACGAGCACCGCATCAACCATTTCCAGCATGTTTACGATTTGCAAGAGGAGACTGGCGGCTTCACCGCATTCATCCCCTGGTCGTTCCAGCCGCAAAATACCGCGCTCGGCGGACGTGGATGGGACGAAGCGACGGCGGTCGAGTACCTGAAGACGCTGGCGATCGCGCGCCTTTTTCTCACCAACTTCGAGAACGTGCAATCGAGCTGGGTAACGCAGGGCTTGAAAGTTTGCCAGACGGGCTTGCGCTTCGGCGGCAACGACGTCGGTTCGGTGATGATCGAGGAAAATGTAGTTCGCGCGGCCGGCGTTCGCAACTGCACCACCGAAGAAGAACTGCGCCGCATCATTCGCGACGCAGGCTTCCGTCCCGCTCAGCGAGACACGTTGTACACCAAGTTCTTCCTGAACTAGCGTCCGCCACCGAAGCCGACTTAGATTTTTCCGGTCTTGAAGGGGCGGACCTTTAGGTCCGCCATGCTGCCCCTACCATGACCCCCAAGGTTTGTTTTGAAGGGGCGGGACTTCAGGCCCGCCATTGTTATCCCTTTTGTTCATCGCGAGCGGACTTTAGTCCGCGAGGGATCTGCTGTTTGGTTTTCGCGCATCACTCAGATGGTGCCGCAGTTCCCAGGCGACCCAACACCCAGCCCGAAGGGCGGAACAATATTAGCCCAGGGCGTAAGCCCTGGGTAAACGGTGTAAGCAACCGAGTCCCTTCAGGGACGGCACAGGTTCTTTTTGTGTCGCCGGCTGAAGCCGGCTCGGGGTTCATAAAACCGGCATACCCAGGACTCCGCTACGCTCCGTCCTGGGCTAACTGCAATTCCGCCCCTGTGGGGCTCGGTCCTTCGCGGCATTGAACTGATTCTGCACCACACGCCGTGATGGTTCTGATGCGAAACACCGGGACGTTTGCGCATTGACTGGGCGGGGAGGGTCGCATAGAGTGTGGCAGTCTCCCCACCCTGTCCGCAAAGGCGGCGGACAATGGTGGGGCACCCGCGCTCAACCAGCAGGGTCGTTGGACGCTTCGGCCTGTATAAGAGTTCGAAGGATTGGGTGCAGTCTTAACACATCCAAATATCGTTCTATCGTTGCAACGGTCTGCTGAAGTGGCTCTAAGACGGTGAACATGGCGACTGCCTGCTGGTCGTTTTCCACGCTGTGTATTAGTTCAGCAGCAACTTCCATAACGTAGAACCTATTGTGCGAGGCTCCGACTTGCAACGCAGTGGCTGCGAGATGTGCCCTGATTTGGGGATCAGACGTAGCAAAGTACAAGCGACGACACGCGGAACCGATCCTATCGGTATAGTCGAACCCAAAACTAGCGGAACATGAGTTTGCAAACTGCCTTACCATGAGGTCCGCGATTTCTGGATAACGTCTATAGAGTTCGGTGAAGGCTGATTGTGGCATCACGATAGCCAGACCGTGGATAGCCTCTTCGTCCTCTTGAGAAGTGGAAATTGCATCAGCAAGTCGTTCGTATTCGCTATCAGTGATGAGTTCGTCTGCTTTTTGGAACAACGCCACATATTCTTTAAGATCGTCCCTGGCTTTTTCTGCTTTTGGTGTCTCTGTAAGTCGAACGTATGACGAGAGCAGTTCAGAAACAGTTGTGTACCGCTTTGCTGGATCCATCTGAGTACAACGCTCAACAACCGCCCCTACGCCAGCAGGCATGTGAGAATCGGCGCTGTCGAAAACGTCTCCTGTGTATAACTCTCGAAGTATTACGCCCAACGAATAGACATCACTACGCTGATCGGCACGTTTAGCGTCCCTTAATTGTTCGGGGGCCATGTACACAAGCGTTCCCATGCTGTCCCCTGTATATGTGAGACGAGTAGTTTGTGGGTCTAGTTCTCAACCAAGTCCAAAATCCGATATGACGACCTGGCAATTTTCACCAACCAGGATATTCTCCGGTTTAAGATCACGATGAATCACGCGAATAGAGTGTGCATACGCCATGCCCTCTAAGATTTGGACGAAAATGCTTCGAATTGTCTGATGGTCGACTCTTTCGCGATCAATCAAATCGCGTAAGGACCCGCCATAGCGCGGCATCACATAGCAAATCGGATCGCTGTCGAGATTTGCTTCAATGACGGGCACCAAACGTGGGTGCGTCAGCTGGGTCAACAGGCGCACTTCTCGCTTGAATCGGCGGATATCATCCACCCCGTCCGCGGTCGAATACTTAATCGCATACGAATTCCCATCGTGATCTCCGCGACACTCCCATACCTCCCCAAACCCGCCACCGCCCAGCCTCCGAATTCGGGTATACGATTGCACAGATACCTCAACGCGCCACTCTAATTCGCGGATGAGGCATTCTAGCATCGAAATCTTTCCGGACTCGGCGCTGCGGAATGTAGACTGGGCGGGGGGGCGCATAGAGTGTGACCTTTCAGCCGGCCAAGTCAAGATCATCCGTAGCATCGCGGAAGCAAGCGAGGTCACGCGGCCATGGCGAACCCTGAACATCTCAAAATCCTCAGGCAAGGCGTCGAGCAGTGGAATAACTGGAGGAAGGAACACCCTGGTGTGCGCCCGGCGCTGAGCGAGGCGAACCTCAGCATGGCGGACCTCAGCGGGGCGAACCTCAGCGAGGCGATCCTTCACGGGGCGAACCTCTACATGGTGAACTTCCGCGGAGCGAACCTCAACAGGACGAACCTCCCCAGGGCGGACCTCACCAAGGCGATCCTCGACGGGGCGGATCTTCGCGGGGCGAACCTCCGCGGGGCGGACGTCAGGGAGGCTCACCTCAGCGGGGCGAACCTCAGCGAGGCTCACCTGAGCGGGGCGAACCTCAGCCTGTCGAACCTCTGGAAGGCGAACCTTTGGAAGTTGAACCTAACCGGGGCCGACCTCAGCAGGGCCGACCTCAGCGGCACGGACCTCCGCGCAGCGGACGTCATCGCGGGGAACCTCAGCGGCACGAAGCTAATCGGAGCAGGCCTCCGCGGAGCGAACCTCGCCTGGGCGAATTTCCGCGGCGCGGATCTCCGTGAGGCGGACTTGAACGAAACCCAGGCGCAGGGAACACAATTCGACGACGTTGATCTGAGCGTTGCCAAGGGTCTCGAGACCGTCGTCCACAAAGGCCCCTCCACCGTCGGCATTGACACCATCTACAAATCTGGCGGCAAGATCCCTGAAGTGTTCCTCCGCGGCTGCGGCGCGCCCGAGAACTTCATCGAATACATGCGGTCGCTGGTGGTCAGCCCGATCGACTTCTACTCCTGCTTCATCAGCTATAGTCACGAGGACAAGCTGTTTGCCCGGCGCCTGCACGATACGCTGCAGGGCCGAGGCATTCGCTGCTGGCTGGGCGAAAAACAGCTCCTGCCCGGCGACGACATCTACGAACAGGTGGACCACGGCATTCGGATGTGGGACAAGGTCCTGCTCTGCTGCTCCGAGCACTCGCTGGCGAGCTGGTGGGTGGACAACGAAATTGATACTGCCTTCGAGAAAGAACGCCTGCTGATGAAAGAGCGCAAACAGAAGGTGCTGGCACTGATTCCGTTGAACCTTGACGGCCACCTGTTTAAGTGGGAAAGCGGGAAGGCGAAGCCGGTCCGCTCACGCCTGGCAGCCGACTTCACGGGCTGGGGGCAGGATCCGCAGAAATTCGAGACGCAAGTCGAGAACGTCATCCGGGCGCTGCGCACCGACGAAGGCGCGAGAGAGAAACCACCCCAACCAAAACTGTAGGCGCCCGCTACCGCTCGTTCGCAAAGCAAGATGAGACATCGCGCACCCAGTTCGGGAACCCGCGGCCCTCATCGCTTGCTGACAGCTAAGAGCTAAAGGCTAACGGCTAGTACGTGAACGACTGGAGCGCCGAAAAATTCCCGTGCGGACCTGGGATTTGCACAAACCCGGTTCGAGTGTTGGGATTCAGCGCAAGGTACGCCCCACCGGGCCCAAACATGAAGTTGCGCAGTGACTCAACCAGATTCCCGCTTTCGTCGTACACATGGATCTGTCCGGGCGAGCCGGGCACCGGGTGGGTAATCAGAAATAGCCGGTGCACGGGATCAACAGCCACCGTCGCGCCAGAGTACTGCCCTATCACCGGCAGGCCGACAATAATCCCGGTTCTCGTCGCCAGGTTGTAAAACTCCGCGCTGTTGTCGGTCTCCGTCGTCGTACAGGCGATACCGGTGGCGGAGTCCACCGCTAAGCCGTTTACGAAACCGTCTCCGAGACCAATAAACTCAGTGACCGCGCCGCTCGCTAGATTGACCAGATCAAACACGGGGGTGCTGTAAGGAGCGCCCTGCGCCTGCGCCAGAACAGCCTGGTTCGTTACACTGTCGTAGG
Organism: uncultured Acidobacteriaceae bacterium; assembly: GCA_963794545.1. Classification (GTDB taxonomy): domain Bacteria; phylum Acidobacteriota; class Terriglobia; order Terriglobales; family Acidobacteriaceae; genus Bog-257. Next base: position 678,347 of record CAWCEH010000001.1, on the reverse strand, counting down.
CGAGCAGAGGAGGAACTCCGCCGGTCATGATGGGATCCGTCAGGTTGATGACGGGTCCGAATGTGTTCGCGCCAACATTGGAGCCAAACACAAACCGGCTACAGCAAGTGTCGGTGGAAGCCATGACCGCGACACCGGGCGCCCCTTGGTTCCCTTCCACATCTTCGAAATGCTGTGTCATGTCGTCGATAGGCGGCGTCCATGCGCCGGTGAACCTATTGACGGAGAGCGGGTTTATAACGTTGTAGGTGCGGCTGGTGACGTAGAGGCCTTGGGTGTGCTCCCATTCACGCAGTCCGATCTGACTTCCCACAACCCCGAGCGTGACAAAATCGTCCCGCGTGGCGATCCTGATTTCAACCAGCGCGACAATCCTGCCCGTAGTCTGATCGAAGGTTTCGGTCGCGACCGTGTAGAATCCGTTCGCCAATACCTTCGCTTCACTCAGCAAGCCTTCGCTGCCGTTGTGATCGACATCGTATCCGAAGATTTCACCACCTAATAAGCTTTGCACGACAAACCCTTGCCCGGTCTGCTGCCCGGGTTCCTGAGTTTGTTCGACGCGCAGCTTTGAAGCTTTGGAGTGTGCCGGTAATTGGTCCTCTGCGTAAGCGAATGCGGCCAGACCAGATAGGCAGAGGAGGGTCACCGCGGCGGAAAGCCGCCATCCGAACACGTTCTTCATACTCATGCTCCGTTCCCTAAAACACTTGTCTCGAAGACAGAGGTTGCGCGTTCAAGTCCCGCTGTGGGGTGTCGCAGCCATCCTAGGTCTGCGATGGTCCACATTTGTCACGGTTGTGTCACGGAGTTGTCAAAGATTGGTTGGGCAGATGCTCACTGTCCGGTGGTCGGGGTTGAAGAAATTACCACTAATGCTTCCGAACAGGTGGCCCGTTTCCTTGCTGGCTCTCGATTTTTTCGCCCGGACGAAGCAACGTTGGACGCGTGGACGGCGGGGTGCTGGAACCGTCGTTTTGCTGCTGCGGAGAGCCCTCAGTAGTTGTCGAAGCCGGATTGCTGTCGATGGTTGAGCCACCCCCGGGCAGGCTTGCGCTCGTTCCCGAACCGGGGGCCGCTGTCGGTTGCGGGGTCGAGCCTTTGGCAGAGCTCGCACCTGTTGCCGCAGCCTGAGCGTTCCGCTCGGCAAGATCTCCTCCGCTTCCCGCTTTCTGGTTGCTGGCGTCCCTGGTCAGCGGCGCCGGATCGAATTTGCCCCGCTCCGCCAGCAACTGTTGCAACTCACTGTCGTGAGGAGCGGCGAAAAACCATGTCAGCAGGTAGCCTTGCCGCTTGGTGATGGCCATCGCGACCGATAAACGCCGCGAGAGTTCATCGTTGGGAACTTTGAACCCGATGCTTCCGTGAAGCAAGAGAAAGACCATGCCTTCGGAGGTGAAGGCTTTGACGTCGCGCATGTCGCGCAGGATCGGATGAGTAAGCCCGATCAGCAACAAGAAATCCCGAGCTGCTTGGGCGTCGTTTGAGTTTGACGGAAACTTCAGGCCTGGAAAACACTCCGCCGATATCGCCGACAGCGTCACCTCACCAAAATCATCGTAGGGGATTTGGCCGTCAGCTCCGGGACGCTTCGCCCACACCGAAAACAGGGTGCGGCTGCACGCTTGCATGAGTTGACGTTCCGCGGCACCCGTGCTCGAGGTCGGGTCACCGAGCAGTCCGACCAACGAATCATTCGCGCGCGCCCGTTCAATGGCCGGCAACACCGCTCCCTCGGCCTCCACAAACCACCCCGGTGGAACCTGGTAGGTCAAGCCGAGGGTGGGATTACGGTAGACGCCACCCTCGATTTCGCCGGGATCAATATGACCTTTCGGCGGATCGGCTTCCAACTGGGCCAGGCGATGAGACGAAATCGCCGGGCCTTCGTACGCCTGAGCATCCGCCGCGGCATACTGCCGAGCTTGCGCAGGCGGGAAAAACACGAGGCGCTGGAAAGACGACTCCAGATCTTTCATCATCTGCTCGTTGTGGGCACCCAACTGCACGATCACCACATAGCTGTCGAGATTGGCTGCTGCCAGCATGTGCTGGTCGATCCCGCGACGAGTTTCATAGAAGTAGAACTGGTGACCGGCGAGCATAGTCTTCGACAAGCCGCGAAGTTCTTCCACTCCTCTGAAGAGTTCCTGATCCAACGCCTTGCGAAGCACAGCCTTTGCATCTAGAGGACCCCTCCCCCCCGGCGGAAGAGCGGCGATAGAAACCGATGCATCGGCAGGAGCTGGGCCACCCAATTGCAACAATTCAATGCGCCCGTCAGCAGCGACCGGCTCCGGAATCGGCTCCAAATGTGCCTGAGGCGGAAGATCGAAGGAAAAACCAAAAAAATCATTCGTGTAACGGGTGGGTGACAGATAGGCTTGCTCGGGATAATCCCGCTCAGCTTGGGTGGCGCCGGCCACTGAACCTGGGGTAGGCCCGGCCGATTGCCCGCTGAAGAACAACGGACAGCTCAGGACGCAACCGAGGACTGCGGAAACTATTTGCCAGGGCATCGTGTTTCGCTTGATTTCATTGTTAGCCCTTCGCGGTTAAGAGTCAATTTTTCGCGGGTGAGTTTGTCGCGAAGTGGATTCGAACCTCTATTGTTGGCCGTATTGGTTTCAGCAACACGGGCCGCTGAGTTCCGCTGTTTCCGGAGGTGCCGTCGGGTACAATCAATCGGTTAGGGTCCTTTCCGCGTCCGCCACCAAGGCCGTGGCGTGCGTCGGCAACTTTCTCACGGAGAATTCATTCCTGAGCGGCGTCTTCAGTCTGATCTGCAGTCTGCTAGTGGAACCGCATGGCTTGCGCCACTACATGCGATCTCATTTTCTGGACCCGACCTTCAAAGGCCTGTATCACGCCAACGCCTTTGACATGGCGCTGCTGATTCCCTACTTCGTCGTGCTGGTGCTGCTGGCGTTTTACGGCATGCACCGGTATCAACTGGTTTACCTGTACTACAAGCACCGCAAAAACAAAGTCACCGACCCAGCGTCGCACTTCGACGAATTGCCCCGAGTCACTATCCAACTGCCGATTTTCAACGAGCAGTACGTCATCGACCGCCTGGTGGAGTGCGTCTGCAAGATGGAATATCCACGCGAGAAGCTGGAAATCCAGGTGCTCGACGATTCCACCGACGAAACCGTGGAAGTCGCGCGGGCGGTAGTGGAGCGCTACGCCGCGATGGGCCACAACATCAGCTATCACCATCGCGCCAACCGCGAAGGCTTTAAGGCCGGTGCACTCGATGCCGGCCTCAAGGTATCGACCAGTGAGTTCGTCGCCATCTTCGACGCCGATTTCACGCCGCAGCCCGAGTGGCTGATGAAAGTCATCCACCACTTTGCCGATCCGGAAATCGGAATGGTGCAGACCCGCTGGACCCACCTGAACCGCACCTATTCTTATCTGACGCAGGTCGAGGCCATCCTGCTCGATGGCCATTTTGTACTCGAGCACGGCGGCCGCTCACGTGCAGGGGTGTTCTTCAACTTCAACGGCACTGCCGGCATGTGGCGCCGCAAGGCGATCGACGACGCCGGCGGCTGGGAGCATGACACCCTCACCGAAGATACTGACCTCAGCTACCGCTCACAGTTGAAAGGATGGAAATTCCGCTACCTACAGGACGTGGAGTGTCCCGCCGAGCTGCCCATTGAGATGACCGCGTTCAAGACGCAGCAGGCGCGTTGGGCGAAGGGCCTGATCCAATGCGCCAAGAAGGACTTGCCGAAGGTGCTGCGGGCGAATGTCTCGCGGCGCGAGAAGATGGAAGCCTGGTATCACCTGACTGCCAACATCAGCTATCCGCTGATGATCGTGCTCAGCACGCTGCTGTTGCCGGCAATGATTATTCGGTTTTATCAGGGCTGGTTTCAGATGGTCTACATCGACCTGCCCCTGTTTCTGGCGTCCACGTTTTCGATCTCAAGTTTTTATCTGGTATCGCAAAAGGAACTGTTTCCCCGAACTTGGTATCGCACGATTTGGTATCTGCCGCCCTTGATGGCGCTGGGTATCGGCCTGACCATCACCAACAGCAAGGCCGTGCTGGAGGCGCTCATCGGCCAGCAGAGCGCGTTTGTACGCACCCCGAAATACCGCGTCGTCAACAAGAAGGACAAAGCCATGGCGGCCAAGAAATATCGCAAACGGCTGGGGTGGGTGCCTTATTTGGAGTTGCTGATTGGCACATATTTTGCGTTGACGGTTTGGTACGCCATTGCGAATGAAAACTACATCACGGTGCCATTTTTGTTCTTGTTCGTCTTTGGGTATTGGTACACCGGCCTTATGTCGTTGCTCCAGGGCCGGTTTGACAGTCTGGTGCGCGAGCGTGGCGAGGAACACAGCGCCAAGCCGTTTCCGGTGGGAGTGTAGGACAGTTGGCGTGTCCCCATGATTGCTGTTTGGAATTGACGGTTCGCCGCTGGAATTGTCATTCCGAGCGAAGCGAGGAATCTGCTGTTTCTTGCTGGGGATGACAACTGTCGAAAACAGCAGATCCCTCAGGGCCTGAACCCGTTCGTGATGACAACTCCGAAATCGGGCAAACAGGACGTTGGATATGCAGCAACCACTGGCCGCCTACTTGTTGAGTTTGGGTATCCCCGATCTGATATCCTGAGAACCTGTGGTGATTAAGCTATTTTTTGCACTTCTGGTTCTGTGCACCGCAGCGCTCGTCATTGTGGCACTGGCAATCCATTTCCGCGTTAAGCGGCACCTCCGGCAGGAGCAGATGGATGCCCAGGTTCGGGCCGTAATTGAAGGCGCTGCGGAAAGCACAACCGAAGAGAAAACTTCATAATCAGGTTGTCGTAGTCGCGAGGAAGACATGCTAAAGACTGCACTACATACCGAGACAAGTATTGCCGAACCGTCTTACAGCCTAATTAAGCAGGCGGGCATCGTGATTGGCGCCAGCGCCGTCATTGCCGTCTGCGCCCGGCTAGTCTTACCTCTTCCCTATACCCCGGTCCCCTTGACCCTGGCAAACTTCGGGGTGCTGTTGATCGGCCTTACCCTGGGAAGCCAGCGCGGGTTTGCCGCCGCTGCGCTGTACCTGGCGTGGGGTGCCATGGGCTTGCCCGTGTTTAGTCCGGTCGGTGCGGGAGGCATCGCCCAGTTGTTCGGTCCCACTGCTGGTTACTTGTGGGCGTACCCGGTTGTCGCCTTCGTAGCAGGATGGATCGCCGAACGCGGGCCATTCGGATTTGTGCGCAACATGGCCGCTGGAGCGATTGCCGAGTTGGTATTGTTCGCAGGAGGCCTTAGCTGGCTCGCCGTGATGACGCACAGTTGGCAACGTGCGGCATTTTTCGGTTTGTATCCGTTCCTGGTCGCTGAACTTCTGAAAGTGACCGTGGCGGCCGCAGCCGCGCTTCGTTTGCGTCGCAGCTTCTAATCACAGGTTGGTACGGGCTTGTAAGTATAGTGCGGGCCTGAACCTGCATTATTGATCTGTCTCGGTAGCTTTGAAGGGGCACGGCTTCAGCCGTGCCGTTACGTGGGCGTGGAGGGTCGGGCTTCAGCCCCTGCGGGAATTCGCAGTTCGTGTCAACAACGAAGTCCCTCAGTGGCTAAAGCCCCGCCATGATGATGACAGCTTATGACACGGCTGAAGCCGTGCCCCTTCAAAACGTGAGATCCTCATGAATAATGAAGGTTCGGGCCAGCACGACACAACCTGCAACCACTCTGGAATTACTCCAGCGTCACTATCTCTATGAGCCGCAATACCGCCAAGAACGTGCGCGAAATCACCGTTGCACATAGTCCCGACTCCGACGATGCCTTCATGTTTTACGGCATGGCGACCAACAAGATCCGGGTCCCGGGGGTGAAGTTCACCCACACGCTTTGCGATATCGAAACCCTCAACCGCAAAGCCATGGACGGCTTTTACGACATTACGGCGATTTCCTTCCACGCGTATCCGTACATCCAGGACAAATACGCAATCATGCCAAGCGGCGGAAGTGTTGGTGAGGGTTACGGTCCCATGATCGTGGCTTCTCATAACATCCCGCTCGAAGAGATTACGCGTTGCAAGATCGCTGTGCCGGGAACCATGACCACGGCGTATCTAACGCTGAAGTTGTTCGCGCCCGATATCGCCACCGAGACCGTCGCCTTCGATGAGATCATCCCCAAGGTGCTCGAAGGCAAGTATGAGGCCGGACTCATCATTCACGAGGGCCAGCTCACCTTCAACCGCGAGGGACTGCACCGCATCCTGGACATGGGTAAGTGGTGGCGCGATGAAACTGGACTGCCGCTGCCCCTGGGGGGCAACGCTATTCGACGCTCGCTTGGCCCTGAGCTCATCAACGCCTGTTGCGCCGCGCTGCGCGACAGCATTCAATACGCTCTCGATAATCGAGAGGAAGCACTGCAATATGCGATGCAGTTTGCTCGCGACTTGGATCCGCAAATGGCCGACAAGTTCGTGGGCATGTACGTCAATGATCGCACCCTCGATTACGGCAAGGATGGCCGCGCGGCCATAGTCAAGCTTCTGGAGATGGGCCACAGGGCCGGCATCATTCCGCAGAAGCCCAACGTCGAGTTCGTCGGCGACGCGGCCTTGACCGCCACGAGCTAGCCTCCGGACGAGCATTCAGCATTCAGCACTCAGCATTCAGCGCCCGTTGTACCTGTCCTTCTGAGTATAGGATCGGCCTGCGGCTCTTCGCTCAAGGATAAGAACTCTCCTGTGCTGTCATCCTGAGCGCAGCACGAGTCCGCTGTGGCGAGACTCGTGCTGAGTCGAAGGCCCCCTATAGTGGCGACGACCTGTCGCCCTCCGCATGCGTCAAGGCCGCGTTCCACCCCTCAAACTCCATGTGCCAATGCAATCCGCTTTTCCAAATCGCTGCCCATTGACTTCGAAGCGTACTCAGGGCTAGCATCGCAAAAGGCGAATACAAGGCGAATATCGGTACATGCACCCCTCCCTGCTCCTGACCGACGAGAACGAACCTGCCCCGCTGGTTGGCATCGCCAAGCTCGTGTCCCAGGGAGAGCCGATTCGGCAGGGTCACTTGGTGGAGTACTTCACGCTTCCCTCGCGGGCGCTGCTGAATCGCTGTAGCTCCAGTCGCGTGCCCTTTACATGGACAATCAATCCCTATCGCGGGTGCGAGTTCGCCTGTAAGTATTGCTATGCGCGCTACACCCATGAGTTTATGGAAATGCGCGACGGCGTGGACTTTGAGCGCAAGATCTACGTCAAGCAACAGGCGGCGTGGCTGTTGCGACAGGATCTGAAAAAGGTAAAGCGCGGCGAGGAAATTGCCATCGGCACGGCGACCGATCCCTATCAGCCGGCAGAAAAACGGTTCGAGGTCACCCGCGGCATCCTGGAAGAACTTGCCCTGCACCATGGGCTGGAAATCGGGATTGTCACCAAGTCGGACCTGATATTGCGCGACGTTGAGCTGCTGCGGAGGGTCGCAGAGCACAATTTCCTGTTCGTGAATATAACCATCACGACTATGAACGCGAAGCTGGCGCGCATTCTGGAACCGCGCGCGCCGCGTCCCGACCTGCGCATGAAGGCTGTGCGCGAACTAAACGCCGCCGGAATCAACGCCGGCGTCATCTGCGCACCCGTGCTGCCCGGTATAACGGATTCCCCGGCGGCGGTGGATACCCTAGTACGCGCGACCAAGCTGGCCGGCGGAAAATACATTTACGCAAACCCGTTGTTCCTGAAGCCGTGTTCGGCCAGCGTTTTCCTTCCCTTTCTGGAGAAAGAATTTCCGCAACTGGTTGAAGAGTACCGCAGGCGCTTCGCAGACCGCGCCTTCGTGAGCAAGGCCTACAGCAAGCGTATCTCGGAACTGATAGGGAGCCTGCGCAAGAAGCACGGCTTTGGAACGGAGTTCAGTTCACGCAGCCAGAGAGCGCATCCCCTGCAGCAAGACGCCGAACAAATGAAACTGTTCGGGTGAGATGGTGCGGAAGTCGAGAGGGTGAAACATGCGTCAGCGATGTCGTTCGTAGATGCTTATATCCGCCGCCCACGTGACCGGCATCACTGACGCCAGTTGGCTATCCCGCGTAGCTTGATGGTGCGGACCAGTTGCTGGCCAAGAGGTGTTGCCATGGCCGGTAGTCCAATACTGGCTTCCATTCCGCCCTGGAACATTTCATCTGCGACGGGCTTGGCCCCAGGCACAGTCAGGGAGACCCCAGTCCACCGCCAATTTACGCCGCGCTTCCCGAGCACATGGCTCGCTTTACACCATTCTGTCGTCACCGACTATTCCCTTAACCGTACGCTCAACGGTTTCAGAAACCGAACACCGTTAGGCTGAAGAAATTCCCACATGGAGGCACTATGCCCCTCAATACATTTGAAATCCGAGTCTCCCTGGAAAAGCTATTAATCGTTTTGATCGTCATCCTCGTGCCGCTCAATTTCATCGGTTTGTACCTGACCATGAAGAGCCACACAGGAGTTGAACAAACAACCGGATCGCTCTTTCGGGACATTGCTCAAAGCGACGCGATCGCTACGCGTCAATTCATCGACGAACGCGTTATGACGGTTGGCGCCATCGCCTCGCAGCCGGCTGTCGTGGATGCCATCGTGGAGGCAAACCGCGCCTCCGTCCAATTGGACGATCCCACGAGGGCCGCCAAGATCGCCGACATGGAAAAGAAGTGGGACGCCGCCGAGGCTGACACCTTGGTGGCTGGCATGCTGGCGTCACGGGCATCCGCTTCGTTGCGGCGCTCTCGTGATCTGGATCCGCGATTCATGAAGCTCATCGTTCTGGACGCCGACGGGGTTCCTGTGGCAGCTTCCGACAAGCCGCGCCATTATGCCCCGGTAGACGAAGTCTTCTGGCAGGGCGTTTCCGCCCAAGGCAAGGGCGCTGTCTACGTCACCGGGGTCCTGTGGGATGAACTAGGCAGGACCAACTACGTCGGCGTTGGAATCCCGGTATTGGATGAAAGTTCCCGCCGGTTCATCGGGGCGGTCTACACCTTGGTGGATGTTTCGGGACTGTTCGCGCAGCTTAATCGCGAGCAACCCGGCAGGACTACAACCACTGTGCTGGTGAAGGAAGATGGCACGGTTGTAAGCGCACCCAATGTCGTACCTTCGATGCAGATCAAGTCGGAAGAATATCGCGCAGTGCGAGACGCGCTGGGCACGTTGCAGGGTCGCCAGGCAGGATATCTCATTGCCAACCTCCGCGAGGGAAATCGGATTGTGGGGTTCGCCGATACCGGACTGACGCAGAGCTATTCCAATCTGAGTTGGTTTGTCATGGTTAGCCAGAATGAAAGCGAGGTTTTGGCTCCGGTTCGCACAGTAGGCTTCTTCGCCATCCTTATGGTAGTGTTTGGCCTGCTTATGGTCACTCTGCTGGCGGCCTATTTCTTCCTCCACCGCGCGCAAGAGATGGCCGAAATCGAAGTACCGAACGGCCGGAGGGCACCCAAACGAGAAGAAGAAGAGAACCACGTCGGCGTTCGCTGAAGCTGGTTCTCCAACCATTGAAATTTGCACCAGTGTCTCCCGGAGGTAGCGATGCCAGTTTATGAATACATCTGCCAGGAATGCCACACTTCGTTTGAAACGATCCTCACGTTGAAAGAGCACGACGCGGAGGAGGTGCGCTGCCCGAAGTGTGGCAGCAGGCGAGTAGCGCAGGACGCAGCCGAGTTATTTGCGGTGACGTCGCGAAAGAGCTGATGGGTGTATCAGGCGCCAGATCCAACCTCGGACGCTAGATTCGTCGTTGTTCGTCTAGCTCTAGCTGGGGCGAAGATCGCAGGCCAAGGCTCTGTCGCTGCGTGAGCGGAGGTGTTGTCTGCTGTGTGTAGGGCACGCCTGTCCGCTGAACTGCTGCTCTGCCATGTGTCCGCCGTCACAGACAGGTGATGAAACCTGCGCTAACTTGGTCTGTAATGGGGAGGTGTGTATGGCCGCGCCTTGGGCACATCGATATGCGCAACGCACAAAGTCAGCCAAGAGTTCCATCATCCGCGAGCTACTGAAGCTCACCCAGCGTCCTGAGGTGATCTCTTTTGCGGGTGGCCTGCCTGCACCGGAAATTTTCCCGGTGGAACGTTTTCGCGAGGCCTGTCAAGAAGTACTTTCGACCAACCCTTCCATCGCATTGCAATACGGGCCAACCGAAGGCTATCGTCCGCTGCGTGAGTTAATCGTGGCCCACATGGCGCGGTACGGCATCCTCGCCACGGTCGACAACATCCTCATCACCTCGGGCTCGCAGCAGGCGCTGGACTTGATCGCAAAGCTGCTCATCAATCGAGGCGATCGCATCCTGGTTGAGTCGCCGACCTACCTTGGAGCGTTGCAGGCATTCGATCTGATGGGCGCGGAGTACGTGACCGTGCCCATCGACGACGACGGATTGCAGACCAGCGAGATGGAACGCGCTCTCCGTTCCGGACCGAAGTTCATGTACATCCTGCCGAACTTTCAGAATCCGGGCGGTACTACCCTCTCGCGTTCACGGCGTGACGAACTGGTGTTGCTCTCGGATAAGTACGGTATTCCAATCATCGAAGACGATCCCTACGGGCAATTGCGGTACGAGGGCGAACACATTCCGCCGCTGGTGGTGCTGGATCGCACTAACCTTCTGCGCGATAACGGATATCTATTGGGAAATGTCATCTACTTGAGCACATTTTCGAAGGTGTTAGCACCGGGGTTGCGGCTGGGCTGGATCGTCGCACCACCCGACGTCATCACCCGCCTGGTGCAGTTGAAACAAAGCACCGACCTCCACACCAGCAGCTTCACGCAGATGATTGCCTACGAGGTGGCTCGCGATGGCTTCATGGAAGAGCATGTAAAGCTTATCCGCAGGGTATATAAAGAGCGTCGCGATGCCATGCTCGAGGCCTTGCACGACTACTTCCCGTCCGAAGTCTCGTGGACGCACCCCCACGGCGGCCTGTTCCTCTGGGTCACGCTGCCTTCTGGAATCGACACCATGAAGCTGCTGGACACGGCTTTGCGCCAGGACGTTGCGTTCGTGCCCGGCGACCCGTTCTACCCCTCGGGCGACAGCGGCTCGCACATGCGGCTGAACTTCTCCAATGCGCAGCCAGAACAGATTCGCGAGGGCATCCGTCGTCTGTCCATCGCCGTGGCGCATGAACTGGAGCACTGCACAACTGCCGTAGGGGGCGGGAGGCGTGATGCGGAGTTGTCACGCCACCGTGTACCATCTGTCACTGGCAAGCCACCAGCTTGAGGTCTAGACTGTAATCAGCAGTAGAGTTGCCCTCGAATCTGCAGGGCTGCCCAGAGTCCTATCCCAGGAGGCAGCTTATGTTCGCCGTCAGATTGGTTCAGCTCATCGAAACACACGCCGATAAGCTTTCTGAAGCATTAATCCACAAACTGAAGAACTCGGATGAGTGCAGCGAGCTCCTGAGCAAAGTCCCGGCTCACGAGTTAAAGCACCGAACCTACGAAATCTACCGCCACCTCAGCGACTGGCTGCTGTCCAAGACGCTGTCGGACGTCGAGGAGAGGTATATCGGTTTAGGGGCGCGGCGCGCCCGTCAGGGAGTGCCTTTCAGCCAGATCATGTTTGCCATCCAAACTACAAAGCACGTCCTCTGGGACTATCTGTTGCTGGAAGGCCTGCTAGAGCCGGAAGACCTCATTGGCGAAATGGAGCTCGTGCGTTCCTTGGGACAGTTCTTCGACCGTGCCCTTTACTACGCCGCAATTGGCTATGAACAGGCACAGCAGACCGAGGCCGCCGCACCGTCTTCACACCGTGTTGCGACGCACCGGTAATCGGCTTGGGTAGTGCGGGTTTTGAGAGACTGTGTCGCAACCTCTGTCGTCCCTGAAGCGCCGCCCTACCCGAGCTTGGCGGATACAGCAATTCGAAAATCGCTCTAGAACGAGAACAGCATCTGCAAGTCAATGCGACGGTTGGCTGAACCGGAGGAGAACGGTGGCCCGGCGAGCGCATTCGAGGTGCCGAAGATGGGCGAGTCGAGATTGCCGATCGGGGGCGCATAGTTGACATTGTTCAGCAGGTTGCGCGCGCTGACACTGAAGGTTAGGTTGTAACGGTGCGTAGTCTCGTTTCCGAAGTTGAACGGGCTGCCGCCTCCACCTGCTAGACCGCGACCGCCCAGTCCGCCCCCGTGGCCACCACCTCCCCCGTGCGGAGCACCCGTGTTATGACTTTCCGTCTTAGGACCGAGTCCGAAGGTCTTGCTCAATCGCAAGTTCAAAGTAAACAGGCTCTGCCCGCTGCCGTAATTGATGGGCGTGATGGGCTGGCCCGGAATCGGCGCGGTGTTGAAGGTGCCATAGGGGGTGACGATAATCGTTCCTCCGGAACCCGGGGTGCTAGCAAGGGCCGGACGATCATTGAAGATGGAGTCGCCATTCAAATCCTGCCCGACGATGATGTTAAAAGGCGCGGCGGAGTCCGCGAGGATAAACGGGCTGAGACGAAAGGCATAGGGCAGCGAGATTGTGCCGCCGATGACGGCGCGGCTGCGAACATCGAACGCGGCACGGCCGTAGTCCTGCATGGGATCGTACGAGTTCATCACAAACTCGGCTGAACTGGAGCCACCGCCAAAGAAGCTGCCTCCCCCTCCGCCGGCTCCCGCTCCCAGATCGCTGTTGGCGAAGTTGAGCGAATAAAAGCCAAACAGCGAGAGCTTCGATCCCACGCTCACACGGCCGTTGACGATCATCTGGTTCTGTACGAAAACCCCTTCGGAGCTGTACTGATAAATGTTGGTGGTCCCGCCAAACGGTCGGACGATCGGCTCGTCGGGAGGGTAGGTGCCCGGCAGTGGCGCATTGGCGTTGCGCAGAAAGAGCTGATGTTCTCCGCGCGAATTCAGATAGGTGACCGACACTGTCGCATTCTTGGTGACTTGGCGCTCGACGCTGAACGCCGCCTCCATGGTGTACGGTATCCGCAGATTGGGAGCAACCTGGTAAACCGTGGGCGAAGTTTTCGGCAGGTTGTTCAGTTCGCTGGGGGGAGGAATCAGCGGATAGAAGTTGGGTTGCGCGACAATGTACTGCTGCTGCGTGACTCCATTGAACCGTTCCGCCTCCAGCAGATAGTTATAGGAGAAGCGGTCGTAGAAGATTCCGAACCCTCCGCGTAGCACCGTCTTTGGCGCAGCTTTGGAATGGCCAAGTCCCCAAGCCAAGCTCACGCGTGGCGCCCAATCGCCCTCGTACGGAATGCCCGTCTGGGTTTCATAGCGCAAACCATAGCTGAGCGAAATGTTCGGGCGGATTCTCCATTCGTCTTCCGCATAGAGGCCGACATCGATCATGGAAACGTCTGACAGAGGCTGGCCGGCAATGATGGAAAACTGGCTGGCGCCGCCACCCATCGCCCGGATTTGTGCCGGCGTCAAGCCCTCTTGCAGACCGACTTGCGTGATCTGATAGGCGTTTAGCGAGGAGAACGTAAATTGCCCGTTAAAATTGGCGTTCTCGTTGCTGGAATACAACGTCCCTCGGAGGCGTCCGCCAAACTTGATGAAGTGACGACCGTGGGCGATGGAGGTGTAGTTCTGCAGTTCATAGTGGTCCTGGTTGCTGACAACTGTGCCTTCAGGGCTGCCTCCACCATTGAAGGCGCCCAACACATTCAGCGTTGGTTGATCGCTGAACGGAATCTGATTGCCGCTGTTGCGGATGTACTGGAAGCGCGTCTCATTCACCATCGTCGGGCTTAAGACCTGCGTGTCGCTGATCTGCACTGTTTGTTCCGTGCTGTGGGAGTTGAAGGCCTGTGAAGGAAGCGAGAACTGGCCGACACCTTCATTATCCTGGTTGTTCCGCACATACTGATACCGCACCGTCAGCGTGTTGTTCTTGGAAAGCTGGAAGTCAGCACGTGGGCTGATGTTCAATCGGGTCGATGGAGCTGGAACCGTAGTGTTGTACGGAACAATGGTGTTATTCGGACCCAGTACCTGCGCCACCACCACGCTGACATTGTCGATATTTCGTTGTTGCGCCGTGAAGAAAAACGACGCCTTCTTCCCCAATGGACCGCTGATGTTGCCGTTAAAGATCTCCGAATAGTAACCCGGTTCTTCGGTGACAAACGGATTGAGCGCATTGAAGGCCGAAGAATTTCCGTTCATCATCACCTGGCCGTGGAACTTGTCTGTCCCTGGCTTGGTGAAGATCTCGATCCGTCCATAGCCCAGCTTGTCATATTCCGCGGAGAAGGGATTCTGGTTGATGCGGATTTCCCGGATGGCGGATTTTGGCGGCAGCTCCCCGGCGGTGAATCCATCAACATAAATCTGTCCGCCGTTCGGGCCCGCCGACGGACCGGCGAGCGCCTGCAACTCCGACTGTAGTTCGTCGGGATCGTCGGAGAGGGCGTCAAGGTCCTTGCCTTTTAAGACCAGCGTGCCCGCACTGCTTTGCGGACTGACATCAACCGTGGGAGTTTCTTCCTGAACTTCAACATTCTCCTTTTTCACAGCGATGGAAAGCGCGATGTCAAACTGCTGCACCTGTCCTGCTACAACTTGCACCGCTGGTTCCTGGTCAACCGCAAAACCGTTCGCGGTCACGGTGACGGTGTAATTCCCGGGAGGCAGCCCCTTAATCTCATAAATTCCCTGAGAATTGGTGACTTCTGTAACCGACTTTCCGTCGGCATTGGTCGCTGCCACCGTCGCCTTGGGAATAACGGCACCGGACGGGTCCGTGATCCGCCCCCGCAATGTGCCGGAAGCAGTCTGCGCCGGCATGTCAGCCGCAAGGACGGCGAAGAAAAGAACGACGAAGATGGCCCACGCGCGCATTGGAAATTTTGTACTCTCGTGAACCGAGAGGCTACGGAGTATCTCCCATCGCGCCCGCTCCGCCACCCGTCGACAAATTCCATGGCGAAAGAATGGTTCCCGCCTGGCTGGGAGCAGCGGTAAGAATCGGCTCAACACCGCTCAGTAGAATGATCGCCGACGAGGGAGAATCAGTAGTTCCCTCGGTGGCCACAATCATCAAAGCATCGCCTTTCTGCAAGTCGGCGAGCGTAACTGCGGGTATGCGGCTCAGCATTTGTTGGAAGTCTGGCCCACCGCCTGCGCGCTGTCCCGGGCCATTTCCGTTCGCTGGCGCTTCAGCGTTCGATGTCCTCGGCGGTCCCCCGGCTGCCGCGGCTCCGCCCGGGGCGCCCGGCGTGAGGCCTTTCAAGCGCATGGCAATTCGTTGCGCCATCATAGGCGGCAGCTTGCGAAGTTGCGAATCCCCAGTTATTTTCAGGGTCACCGGCCGTCTGGTTAGCAAGTCCATCACCGTCACTGAGTTATTCCCCTGATCGGTTGCGACTACCGTACCCGCGATATTGCGGAAGGTGCCCGAAACAATTTCATCAGCCGCCAGTTCGCTGCCGTCAGCACTGCGCGTTCCACGCGCGCGAAGTTGGTCGCCCGGCTTGATCTGGTCGAAGGTACCAGGCTTGGCGCCATCGAACTTGACCGAGTCCGGTGCGTAACGGCGAATGATGGTGTTCTTCGACATCTGGACAACCACTTCCTTTGCAGCCAACGTGCCGGTGGAAATCTTGATCGTTTGCGTTCCGGCATCGACTGCCTTCACCACACCCCCAACGCCGTGCTTTTGCCATTCCTCGCGATCTTGCTCTTGCTTGGTAGCGATGTCGCCCTTCTTCATGACAATCGCGGTTGAGGCCAGAACCGACTTGCCGTCCTCGGAAGGAGTCCCGGCGGCCAGAAGGCGGTCGCCCACTTGCAAATCTTGCACCTGTATCGGAGATGCACTCTTCAGGTCAGTTTGACCAGGAACGCTACGAACTAAACGCGTCGACGGCTGGAGGATGAGGTTAACCTCTGCTCCCGTGTCGGTTGTAACCGCAATGGTGTCGCCGGTGATGGACTTGATCGTGCCCACTGCTCTTACTCTTGATTTCGGCTTGCCCGTCGCTTGGGTTCCCTCTTTTTGCGCGGCGGCGAACAGAACGACGCAGACTACGACCACGAATATTGGCAGAATCGCAATGGCTTTTCGCATTGGAGTTGGGGTGGGCATCTGGAGTCAATAACAACCTAAACACACCCGTGATAGCTGGGTTGTTAAGAAAACATAAGTTTTGTAAACCGCTTTTGGTGAGCAGAATTGAGATGGGATTTCACAGCGCCGTTCACTGGAGTGGTCCAGGCGTGTACAAGCTGCCGCGCATCTGGGCGCGGGCGAGTTGAACCTGAAATCGGCGGAGTGAGAGGGATGTGCCGCTGCGCCAGGCATCAGGCAACCGGTGAGGGTCGCCGACGTTAGCGCCTTAAGCGATTTTTCGTCCTCCGCTCGTAGGCGTGTGTCTCGCCCCGATTCGCGCAAAAGGGACGCAAAAACCGTGCGTCCCTGAAGGGACTCGGTTTTCTTCCGACTGTACCCAGGGCTCACGCCCTGGGCTAATATTGTTCCGCCCTGCGGGCTGGATTTCGTGCAATACGTCCCAGAGGCATAACGAACCCTCACAGACGGTCTTGAGGCCTGCACAACCTGTGCAAATTGGTATATCGATTCCGGAACCGCTCTAGGCTAACTGCTGCGACAGATACGCGCCAATTCCCATTTCCTTGATGGAATGCAGTTGAGCTTCCAGGAAGTCGGCGTGACCCTCTTCATCCTGGATCATGCGCTCAAACAGGTCCTTGGTTCCGGCGTCGCCGACTTCGCGGCAGATCTTTGCCGCCGCGTTGTACTGGCGCACGGCCTCGGCTTCGTCCGCATAATCGAATTCCAGTTGCTGCTCGACAGTGGCGCCAACCTTGGGCGTTAAGGGAACATTGATGGCGGGGGTTCCATCGAGGAAGATGATGCGCTCGATCAGTCCTTCGGCATGGTGCATCTCTTTGATGGCCCGCGTCTTGGTGAGACCTGCCAACCGGTGATAGCCCCAGCTCTCGCACATTTCCGCCTGCACCATGTACTGCGCAATGGCCGTCAACTCCGCGCTGAGGGCCGCATTTAACTGCTCGATGACCTTTTCATGGCCTCGCATCTACACGCTCCTTTTCTTGCTCAAGGGTCGTCTTATTCTACGGGAAACGCTGCGAGATGCATCACAGCGACGCGTGACGAGAGTGCCAGCGCTACTGCGACACCAGGTCTTCCACCTCGTGCTCGATTTGCGATATCTGGATTGGTACGATGCCACCCTTCTGCAATGCGTTATTAAGTCGGTGTAGCTCCGTGCTTTTTAGCTTCGTCCAGTCGGCGATTCGCGCCTTGGCCGACTCATCGGACTGATGGTACAGCTCGATCGCTTGGGACGGCGTCGTCCGGTCGCCACCTTCAACGACGCGCAGCGCGGAGGCCAAGGCACTATTTGCAGCTTCCAGTCCCATGGTCGCAGGGGCAGGCGACGAACTTCCCTTCTGGATTTTCGTGATCGCTGCTTGCAGGTCTGCAACTTGCTTGAGCAGCTTGGGCTGGCTGGGGTTGAGCTTCTGCTGCACCTCGTCAAGACGCTTCTTCACTGCGCTGATTTCAACCACCGCTCTCCGGCTGCGATGCACTTCTCCGAAGATTTCCAACCCCAGAGAAAGTTGCTCGTTCAGCTCGGCCGAGGTTGTGGAGGAGCGGGGATCCATCGCTATCTTAAAGTTCTGTATGAAGGTATCGCCATCAACCGACAGTTTAACTTGGTAGATACCAGGTGTAACACGCGGTCCGCGAGGGGCCCCGTAACCTTCATCTTCCTCGTCCTCGATCTCTTCAGGACTTCCCGAGGTGCTCCACCTGAGATCCCAGACAAACCGGTGCATGCCGGCGTTATTTTGCAGAACGGCGGGCTTAGGCAGCCAGCGCGGGGCAATGGCCAGCGGAGGATAAGTTTGCTCTTTTGCGCCACTCACAAAGCGGCGTACCAGTTTCCCGCTCGGATCGTAGATTCCCAGTCTCACTTGCTTGGCCGGCGACTTCAAGTAGTAGTCGAGCACAGCCCCGTCGGGCGGGTTCTTTGCCGCGGGTTCCTCCGGAGGCATCGGTGAGCCTAGGAAGACATCGTTGTCAATGCGAATCGCCGTGGCGGGCTGATAGAGCCGGACGTTCCCACTCTGCGACTGACTTTCAATCTGCCGCAATGGCGTGATGTTGTCGAGAATCCAGAACGCCCGTCCGTGCGTAGCCACGATCAGGTCGTCGCCATGAATGGCGATATCACGGATGGAGGCCACAGGCAGATTTAATTGCAGCGGCTGCCAGTGGTCACCATCATCGAATGAAATGTAGATACCCAGCTCAGTTCCTGCGAAGAGCAGACCTTGCTTCTCCGTGTCTTCGCGAATCGCGTTGACGAAAGAATGCTCGCCGATCCCGACCGCAATCGGCTGCCAGGTTTTGCCGTAATCTCGAGTGCGATAAATGTAGGGCTTGCTGTCGTCGAGCCGATGGCGGTCCACCGCCACGTACGCGACCGCCGGATCGAAGCGCGACGCTTCGATCATGGCGATCTTGCTCCAGCCGCCGACTACGCTGGGCGTAACGTTTTGCCATGTCTTCCCGGCATCTTGCGTGAGATGGAGCAAGCCAGTGTCGCTGCCGGCCCACAGCTCATCGGACTTCAGAGGCGAAGGCGCGATGCTATACACAACACCAAACCCTCGTTCCTTTGCGTTCTGCAAGGTAGTGGGCCCAGCGGACTTTTCGTTTGTGGCGTTCGGCGCAGCGCCGGTAAGGTCGGGACTGATCTTCGCCCAGTGCAGGCCGCCGTCGGTGGTCTTCATCACGTACTGCGTTCCCAGATAAAGCGCATTCTTCTCAACCGGCGAGAAGACGAGCATCGGCGTCCAGGGATCGCGATACTTGCGCTCGTTGATTTCGCTGCCGAAGTTCGCGGCTGGCCAAGGAGTGATGTCCTGGCCTAACGAGGTGCGACGGTCCCAACGAACCACGCTGCCATAAGCACCGGTGGCGTAAAGAATGTTCGGATCGGTGGGATCGGGGGCGAGCCATCCGCTTTCGCCTCCGCCGACCAGGAACCAGTCGCGCGCGGTAATCTGCCCATGATCGGTTCGACTCGCGACTGCTGCGGCGCCACTGTCCTGCTGCGCGCCGTAAACGTGATAGGGAAATTCGTTGTCGGTGATCACGTGATAGAACTGCCCGATCGGCTGGTTGTACCAGGAGGACCAAGTTTTGCCGTCGTTCAGACTGATGGACGTTCCCTGGTCAGTGCCGATGATCATGCGCGAAGAGTCCTTGGGATCGATCCAGAGCTGATGGTAGTCGTCGCCGCCGGGCGCGCCGCGCACGATCGAGATGGTCTTGCCGCCATCCTCCGAGCGGTAGAGCGCGACATTCGGAATGTAGATCACGTCGGGATGGTCGGGATCCACGGTAATGTCGCTGAAATACCATGCGCGGCTGGTGAGGCGCGGATCGCTGTCGGCGAGCGACCAGGTGTCGCCGCCATTGTCTGAGCGATAGAGCCCGGAATTTTTGCCTGCTTCCAGCGAGGCGTAAACGCGCTTGCCGTCCGGAGATACGGCAACACCTACCCGTCCCCAATCCCCGCCTGGTAATGGATGGCCGGTCAGTTGCGACCACGTCGCTCCACTGTCGGTCGAGCGATACAGTCCTCCGCCGGGCCCCTGCAGCGGCGCATAGGTGCTCCACGGCGGACGATGCGCATTCCAGGTGCCAGCAAACAAAATATTCGGAGCAGCCGTCGCCATGGCGATGTCAGAGACGCCGACGTTCGGCCCTTTGTCGAGCACGTGCGTCCAAGTGTTTCCACCGTCGGTTGACTTGTAGACGCCACGCTCGCTGTTGGGCCCATAGGCATGGCCAAGCACTCCGACGTAGACAATGTCCGCGTTGTGAGGATCGACGACGATTCTACTGATCTGGCGGGAATCGCGGAGACCGATGTTCTTCCAGGTCGTGCCGCCGTCCAGCGACTTGTACACGCCATCGCCTGAGGAGAGGTCGGCGCGGATGTCCGACTCTCCGGTGCCGGCGTACATCACATCAGGATTTGAAGGCGCCACCACCAGCGCCCCAATTGATGCGATGGGCTGTCCATCGAAGATCGGCGTCCATGTCACACCGGCATCGGTTGTCTTCCAGATACCGCCGTCGACGGAGCCGAAATAGAAAGTAGCTCCATCACCCGGCACTCCGGCGACGGCAACCACGCGTCCGCCGCGGAATGGGCCGATCATCCGCCATTGCAGGCCGCTGAAGAGATCGGGGGGGACGGATTGCGCGGCGCTGGGAAAGCTCAAGGCAAGAGCGGCAACAAGAACAAGCAGAAATTGACAAAGACGGCTGGCGGAAAGTCTCAACTCGAATGTCCTCTACCCGACAACAAGGTGTTCCGATAGATTACACTTTCGCGGGGAAGTCGCGGAAAAACGCGGGAGGAGACAACGCCGTTACGCTGAACTGCGAAAATGAATTCTGCCCAGCAGGATGAAAGAGCTTAAGCTCAGCCCCTTAAGCGCTGGGTAGGCCCCAGCGCACGAAATCGGAGTGCGGTAGGTACGTCAGATAGAATCTCTGTCGTCCCTGCGGGACTTGGTTTGTTCGCAACTCGCACCCAGCGCTGAAGCGCTGGGCTAAGCTCTTTCGCCCCACGGGGCTCGGGCGTTGGCGATCCCACCGCTCGGAGCGACGCGTTGGGCGTTTCTCGTGCTTACTGTTTTTGCTCATCTTTTACCTGACGAGGCCTGACAGACGTAATGCAAACTTTGGTCTTAACATCTGTACTCCTGTTGTTCTCATTTGTTCCGCTCGTTCCTCCTCTATGCTCGCAACCGCCGAATACCACGCTTCTCGGCGAGATGCATTGGCGAAACGTGGGGCCGTTTCGCGGAGGCCGCACCCGTGCGGTCTCCGGTGTTCCCGGCCAGCCCAATGTTTTTTATGTCGGCGCGGTGAATGGCGGGGTGTGGAAAACGACCGACTTCGGCCGGACGTGGACGCCCATCTTCGATCATGAGGCAACCGGTTCGATTGGGGCCCTCGAGGCCGCGCCTTCGGACCCCAACGTCATCTATGTCGCCAGCGGAGAAGGCTTGCATCGCCCCGACCTGTCAGTTGGTGATGGGATCTACAAATCCACAGACGGCGGTGCGACCTGGACCCATCTTGGATTGCGCGATGGCCAGCAGATTTCACAGATGGCCATTGACCCGCACAATCCCAACCGCTTATTCGTCGCGGTTGCCGGACACCCTTACGGTCCCAACCCCGAGCGCGGGATCTATCGTTCGACCGACGGCGGTCAGACCTTCGAAAAAGTCCTCTACAAAGACGAGAACATCGGCGCTGGTGACGTGAAGATCGATCCATCGGATCCGAATATCGTTTATGCCACATTGTGGGAAGCTCGGGAAGGCCCATGGGAGAATGGCGAATTTAACGGCACGGGTGGAGGCATCTTCAAGTCAACCGACGGCGGGCAGACCTGGCATCCTCTGGCTGGCGGACTGCCGAACGGCATTGTGCAAGCCTATGTGGCCATTGGGCGCAGCGATTCCAAGCGCCTATTCGCTTCGGTTGCAACCAAGGGCAAAGTTGAGCTCTATCATTCCGCCGATGGCGGCGATACTTGGACCGTTGCAACTACAGACTCGCGTCCCAAGAACCGCATCGGCGGTGGCGATTTGCCCGTGCCGATGATCGATCCGAAGGACCCCGATGTGGTTTACATGGTCAGCACCGTCACCTGGAAATCCGTGGACGGGGGCAAGACCTGGACTGGTTTTCGCGGCGCTCCCGGGGGAGACGACTATCAGAACATCTGGATCAATCCCAATGACTCGAACACGATCATTCTGACGAGCGACCAGGGAGCGATCGTTACGGCAAACGGCGGCGAGACCTGGAGCTCCTGGTACAACCAGCCCACGGCGCAGCTCTATCACGTGAACGCCGACAATGCTTTTCCCTATCGGCTGTGCGGCGGTCAGCAGGAGAGCGGCTCGGTTTGCATTTCCAGCCGCGGCAACGATGGCGAGATCACGTTTCGCGATTGGCATCCGGTGGCGGCCGAAGAATATGGCTACGTGGTGTCCGATCCGCTCGATCCCGACATAGTATTCGGCGGCAAGCTGACGCGCTATGACCGGCGCACGACACAGGCGCAGAACGTGATGCCGGAAGCGACACCGGGACCGGATTTCCGCGTGATACGAACCGAACCGATTGTGTTCTCGCCGCTTGATCCGCATCTTCTCTACTTCGCGTCAAACACCCTGTGGACTACTCGTGACGGCGGACAGAATTGGAAGCAGATCAGTCCTGACCTGACCCGCAAGACCTGGGAAGTGCCGGCAACCGTCGGCATCTTTCGCAGCGAGCCGTCGGCCCAGCCCAAGCAGCGCGGGGTAATCTATGCGGTCGCGCCGTCGGCGCTCGAAATCAATCGCATCTGGGCCGGAACCGATGATGGCTTGATCTGGCTGACTACCGACGGCGGAGCGCATTGGAACAACATCACGCCGTCCCAATTGTCAGCATGGCAGAAGGTCTCGGTCCTCGAAGCCAGTCACTTCGATCCCCAAACCGCATATGCGGCCATCAACACGCTGCGTCTCGACGATTTGCGGCCACACATCTATCGAACCCGCGATTCGGGCAAGACCTGGACTGAGATCGTCAGCGGCATTCCGGAAAACGAGAATGTGAATTCTGTGCGTGAAGATCCCAAGCGCAAGAGCCTGCTGTTTGCCGGCACCGAACGCGCAGCGTACGTCTCTTTGGATGACGGCGATCACTGGCAATCGTTGCGGCTGAACATGCCCGCGACCTCGGTTCGCGACCTGACGATCAAGGACAACGACCTCGCGGTGGGAACCCATGGCCGGGGCTTTTGGATTCTGGACGACATCACACCGCTGCGTCAGTTGGACGACAACGTTGTCGCCAGTAATGCCTTCCTGTTCGCGCCTGAGCTTGCTTATCGCGTTCGTTGGGACACCAACAGCGACACACCTTTGCCACCTGACGAACCTGCGGGACAAAATCCGCCGGATGGAACACTCTTCAACTATTACTTGAAGTCGGCTGCCACCGGCCCGGTTACGCTCGAGGTCATCGATAGCGCGGGCACAGTAGTGCGGCGATATTCCAGTGCCGACTCCGTTCCGCCACCTGACCCTGAGCTGCCTATTCCCGCGTATTGGTTACGTCCTCCACAAAAGCTGTCCAACGCTGCCGGGCTGCATCGTTTTGTTTGGGACACGCACTACGCGCCGGTGCCCGGGATGAAGCCTGAATATCCGATTGCAGCGGTACCCTGGAACACGGCTCCCGTGCCGACTTCGCCGTGGGTCATGCCGGGCAAGTATAGCGTAGTGCTCACCGTGGACGGGCAGCGCTACACCCAACCGCTCACGATCGAGATGGACCCTCGTGTTAGGACCTCGATGGCCGACCTGCAAAAACAGTTCGAGTTGTCAAAGCAGATCTATGACGATTTGCTGGCTCTGCAGCCTGTGGTAAACAAAGCTGCCTCGGCGCTAACGAAGTTGAAGTCCATACGCGAAAAGGCGAGTAGAGCTGACGCCGCCAAGCTTGACGCTGCCATCCAGGAATTGGAGTCGCTGGAAGGAGGAGGGGGCCGCCGCAGACGCGGGCCGCAAACCGACACTCTTTCCGGTGTTCACGCATCGCTTATGGAGATGTTGTCTGTGTTGCAGGACGTGGATGCGGCGCCTACAACGCAAGCGGCACAAGCCGTTCCCAAGTTAAACGAGTCGACGAGGTCCATTGTGGAGCGGTGGCAGCAGTTCGCGAACAAACAGTTGACGCCGCTGAAGGTGGAGCCCTGATTGCTACTTCGCCAGCAGTGCTCTGGCGATTTCGCGCCACTCGTGCTCAAGCGAGCTTTGAGGGGGATTCTTGCCGGCGCGACGATACCAATAGGCTGCATTCGAGGAGTCGCCTTCCTTGCGATGCAGATAGGCATGGACCCATGCGGCGCGAGGACTCTCGTCCTGTTGTGCTGATTCGTGCGCCGTCTTCCAATCGCCCTTCGCGTCCCACCATAAGGCCGTCAGGGCACGGTCCAGCGCCCGTGGCGGACCGTCACGCTGCAGAGATTCCCGGAAGTCGTCGAAATCCATATCCACAAATGTAGAGTACCGCAGATCGCAAAGGAAAGTTCGCTTTCACGACATCTGGCCGAGTTCCAGCGGCCGCGGAGTGCAAACCTTAACACGTCTCGGCCATCTAACACACAGTACGTTTACAGGAGACCAAGCAATGGCAGATCAAAAATACGTTGTCAATGCACTAGAAGAGTTAATTGAAGTGGCCCGCGACGGGCAGAACGGTTACCGTGACGGCGCTGAACATGCTAAAGATCCGAACCTACGGAAGTTCATGGATTCAGTGAGTCTGGCGCGTGCGAAGTTTGCGGGAGATCTGGAAAGCCAAGCTGTGCACCTGGGCAAATCGGACGTTGACCGCTCCGGTAGCATGAAGGGGGCGATCCATCGCGGGTGGACTGACCTGAAGGCGAATCTTGGCGGCGGCGACGATTCCATCCTTTCTTCGATGGAAACGGGCGACACCTACGCCAAGGAACGTTACGACAAGTACATCAACGACAACAAGCTTCCCGACGATCTTCTCGAAACCCTGAGGATGCAGGAACAGACGATTGCCGGGACGCTGGAGCGCGTTCGCGCCATGCGGCAAGAGCGAAAAGCGGCGTAAGCAGTTCAAAAGGAGATCCCTCGCGGGCTGAAGCCCGCTCGTGATGACAAGAATGAAGAGCTTAACGGCGCACCTAAAGGTGCGCCTCTTCACACAAGTGCAATCGAGGTTCTCCGCAGTCTGTAAAGCTCGCGAGGGATAACAAATTACTAAGGTTTCATTTCATAACGGCGCACGCTTCGGAAAGCTCAGGGCAGGCTCTAAACGTGCGCCCCTTCAAAGTAGCTTATCACCGCCAGCAGCCTCTAAAGCCGGTTCATGTTCGAATCAGCTTTGTGCACCGCTGAAGCGTGCTCTACCCCATACACCGACCATGGAGTTGCTCCATGTCGGGTCTACAGCTTGTTCAATCCATCCAGCGCTGCGACCTTGAACGCTTCCGCCAGAGTGGGATAGTTGAAGACGGTGTCGCGAAAATACTCGATGGTGCCTCCGAGCGATAGCACCGCCTGTCCGATGTGAACGATCTCAGCGGCACGGTCTCCGATGATGTGCACCCCGAGAAGCTTCAGGGTGGTGGGATCGAATATTAGCTTCAGAAATCCTTGGTCGTCGCCCAGCATCTGTCCCTTGGCCAGTTCGGCATACCGGGCGATACCGATTTCGTAAGGAACCTTGTCGCGTGTGAGTTGTTCCTCGGTTGCGCCGACCATGGAAATCTCGGGGATAGTGTAGACACCGTAGGGAATCTGGTTTGGCGGAATGTTGCCGGAGATGCCGAAGATGTGGCAACTGGCGAGCCTTCCCTGCTCCATGGAGGTGCTGGCCAGCGCAGGAAAACCAATCACGTCGCCGGCTGCATAGATGTGCGGAATCGCGGTCTGGAAGTTTTCGTCGACAACCAGTTTGCCGCGTCCGTCGGGCACCAGACCGATGGATTCCAAGTTGAGTTGATCGCTGTTCGCCTGCCGTCCGACGGAATAAAGCAGAGCCGCTCCGTGGACTGTCTTGCCGCTCTCCAGCTTGGCGAAAACGCGATCGCGCTCCGGGTCGAATCCAACGGAGACAACTTTCTCGCCCAGGCGAAAGACGGTACCGAGTTGCCGAAGCTGAAAGCACAAGCTCTCCACAATCTCGCGATCCACAAAATCGAGGATGGTGGGGCGCTGATCGAGTAGCGTCACCTTGACACCCAAGGCAGCGAACATGGAGGCATACTCCAGTCCAATGATTCCTGCGCCCACCACGATCAGCTCACGCGGCAAATCCTGCAACTCATGCACCTGATCGGTGTCGAAGATGCGCTTGCCGTCGATTGGAATCCCCGCGTCGTGCGCCGGCCGAGTGCCGCAGGCGATGACGAAGTTGTCGCCACGCAACATAGTGAAACCATCATCGCTGGCGACTTCCATGGTGTGCGCATCAAGGAAGCGCGCATTGCCCTCGAAAACGGTCACGCGGTTACGGCGGAGCTGCGCTTTGATCACCTCGATCTCGCGCGCCATGACAGCATCGGCACGGAATATGAGGTCCTGCATGCAGATATTTTCCTTCAGCGCATAGCCGCGCCCGTAGAAGGTGCGTTGCCGCAGACCGCTAAGGTACAGAATGGCCTCGCGAAAAGTCTTGCTGGGGATGGTGCCAGTGTGTACGCACACGCCGCCGATGGTGCGCTTACGCTCGATGACTGCCACCTTCTTGCGCAGCTTAGCAGCACAGATCGCAGCTTTCTGTCCGGCCGGACCGCTGCCGACGACGATCAGGTCGTAGGAATTGTTGCTGCTGGGTTCGATCGAAGGCAACGAAGTGATCTCCTGTTGAAACTAGGCGGTGGATTCAATTCGAAGGCGCGCCATGAAGCTACCACCAATCCTAACCCCGGGAAAGACGAGAGAAGCGCGGACACAGCGGAATTCATCGCGGATTAACGTTGCACAGCCGAGCGTTAAGGGCCGTGGCTTCACCCATGCCGTTAAATGTGGACGAGAGAGTTGCTTCAGCCCTGGGGACACGCAGTTCGTACTACACCGCGGTTCCTCAGTGGCTAAAGCCACGGTAATGACAGCAGCTTCCGGCACGGCTGAAAGCCGTGCCCCTTCAGAGCATTAGAACCTCACGACTATAGCAATTCCCGAGCGGTTGTACCTTCAGGGTATGTCTGAGAACCGTGCCGTCCCTGAAGGGACTCGTTATCTCTTGCCCCTTTACCCAGGGCTTAACCACCCCAACACGCGCAAAAACGGCGCGCGTTGGGGACCCGTTACGCCCTGGGCTAATATTGTTCCGCCCTGCGGGCTGGATTTCGTGCAATTCGTTCCAGCCTGCCAACTCACACACCGTCTTAAGGTCTGCACAACCCGTGCAAGCACGTACATCGATTCTGGAACCGCTCTAATCCCGGTGAAGGCCGTTCCCCTCCAGACCCTCCGTCTAGACCTGAGCCAAAACACGCTCATGCGTTTGTTGCAGGCGCTTTCTCCCTCACTGTCAGCGACTTCACAATCACGTACAGCACCGGAATGAAGAACAGATTCAGGACAGTGGAAACGATCATGCCGCCAAAGACCGTGGTGCCGACCGAGTGACGGCTCTGCGCACCGGCGCCGGTGGCGAAGACCAGCGGCAGGACGCCCAGAATGAAGGCGAACGAGGTCATCAGAATCGGGCGCAGACGGATTCGCGCAGCACCGACAGCGGCTTCGTGAATCGAAAGCCCCTTGTCGCGCAACTGTTCCGCGAATTCGACGATAAGAATCGCATTCTTGCTGGACAGACCAATCAGCATCACCAGCCCGATCTGGCAATACACATCGTTCAACTGTCCGCGCAGCGACTGCGCGATCAACGCGCCTAGCATGGCCATGGGTACGCTGAGCAAAATGATGAACGGCAGCACAAAGCTTTCATACTGTGCCGACAGAGTCAGATAAACCAGCAACAAGCCCAACCCGAACAACATCGCCGACTGGCCGCCCGACTTGATTTCTTCGAGCGACAGACCTGACCACGAGTAGTTGAATCCCAAAGGAAGGTCCTTCTTTGCAACTTCATTCATGGCTGCGATTGCCTGCCCTGAGCTGTATCCCGGAGCGGAAGCTCCGTCGATCTCCGCCGAGCGGAAGAGGTTGTAGTGGGTGATGACCTGCGGCGCTGTGCCCTCCGTGATACTCACTACATTGTCGAGCGGAATCATCGCTCCGCTGTCGGAGCGCACGTACAAGTTGCGAATATCGCGGGGCTGGCGACGGAAGGGTTGGTCAGCCTGGAGGTACACGCGATAGGCGCGATTGTTGAAATCGAAATCGTTGATGTACGCCGAGCCCATGTACACCTGTAGAGCATCACTGACCTGCTGAATCGGAATCTGTAAACTGCGCGCCTTCTCTCGATCGATTTTGACCACGAACTGGGGATCGTTGGCGGTGAAGGGACTGAACAGGCCGCTCAAATCTCGCCTGGAATTTCCATCCTGCACCATCTTCTGGGCCACGCTGTATAACTGCTGCACAGTGTTGCCGCCTTCGTCCTGGACTTCGAAGGTGAAGCCACCAAGGCTGCTCACTCCGGCAATGGCCGGCGGCAGAAACGGGAAGGCTTGAATGTCGGTGACCTGTGACAGCGGCCCACGTAGCCGGTTTACGATGGCCGCAGCGGACTGATCTTCCCCTTTTCGCTTGTCTATGTTCGCGAGATTGAGAAAGACCATCGCCTTGTTAGGACCATTCCCGGTAAAGCTGAATCCAACGACGGTGAACGCCCCAATGATGCTTTTGTCACGGCTGGTAATGGCTTCGACCGCGCGCATCGCATTGGCGGTGTACTCCACCGAGGCGCCCTGCGGGGCCTGCACCGTGATCATGAACCATCCCTGGTCCTCGTCGGGCACGAAACCAGTTGGCACGGTCTTATACACAACATAAGTCGCGGCCAGTCCGGCGAAGAATATCGCAAGGATCAGGTAGCGGAACCTAAGGGCTTTCTTGGCAGACACCACATAATAAGCGGTGCTGCGATGGATGAGATGTTCCACACCGCGGAAGAATACGTTCTTGCGTTTTCCGCTCTCGGCCCGCAGGAGCAAGGCAGAGAGCGAAGGCGTGAACGTCAATGAGTTGAACGCCGAGATACCGATGGAGAAAGCAATGGTTAGCGCAAACTGCTTGTAGAGCAATCCCGTCGTGCCGGGGAAAAACGCAACGGGAACGAAAACCGAGATGAGCACGAGGGAAGTCGCGACCACCGCGCCGGTCACCTCGCTCATGGCCACTGAGGCGGCGGCGTGGGAGTCGGTATGCTCCTCGCTCATGTGGCGCTGGATGTTCTCGATGACGACGATCGCGTCGTCCACCACCAACCCTGTCGCCAACACGATCCCGAAAAGCGTCAGAGTGTTGATGGAGAACCCAGCGAGTTTGATGAAGGCAAACGCTCCCACCAGCGATACCGGAATCGCCACCGCAGGAATCAGCGTGCTGCGCCATTCCTGCAGGAAGACCAACATCACCACCATCACGAAGAAGATGGCTTCCAGCAGCGTCTTCAGTACTTCGCGTATGGAGTCGCCCACGAACGTCGTGGTGTCGAAGGCGACACTGTACTCCAGTCCGGGCGGAAACCGCGTTGACAGCCTATCCAACTCGGCGCGTACTGCCTTATCTACATCCAGGGCGTTGGCGGTAGGCAGTTGAGTGATGCCAATGCCGACTCCCTCGTAGCCATTGAAACGCAGCTTAGCACTATAATCTTCCGCGCCCAGTTCCGAGTGTCCTACATCGATGATGCGAACCAGCGAACCGTTACTGCCCGGCTTAAGAATGATGTTGTTGAACTGTTCCGGATCGGTGAGGCGACCAAGAGCGCGTACGCTGATCTGGAACATCTGGTTGGACGATGATGGCGGAGCCCCGACCTGACCGGAAGCAATCTGAACGTTCTGTTGCGATAGGGCCGAAACCACGTCCGATGCCGTAAGTCCCCGCGCCGCGAGCCGGGCGGGATCGAGCCACAATCGCATCGCGTACTTGCGTTCGCCAAAGATCTGCACATCGGCAACGCCGTGCACGCGCTTTAGAGCGTCTTTCACATAAATGTCGATGTAGTTGCTGACGAATTCGTTGCCGTAGCGATTGCCGAGGCTGTAGAAGCCGGCCGCCATGATGAATGAGGTTGAGACCTTGTTCACGGTCACGCCCGTGTTCTTGACTTCGTTGGGCAAACGCCCCAGGACGGCCGACACTCGGTTCTGCACGTCCACCGCCGCGATGTCCAGAGGCCTGGTCAACTCGAAGACGATGTTGATCGAACTGCTGCCGTCGTTGCCGCTGCTGGAGGTCATGTAGCGCATGCCTTCCACGCCATTGATCGACTGCTCCAGCAAGGTAGTAACAGAAGATTCCACCGCCTGCGCGTTGGCCCCGGTGTAGAAGCAGTTCACCGAGATCTGCGGCGGCGCCAGCTCGGGAAATTGCGCAATTGGCAGGAACGGAATGCACACCGCCCCCGCGATGACAATAAACAGGGACGTTACCGTCGAAAATACCGGACGTTTGATGAAGAAATCAGCAAACAAGCGAAGCCTCGTTTAGTCGGCTGGCAAAACTATTGGTCGATTCTGATCGGAGCGCCCTCGGCAAGGTTCTGTCCGCCGGAGGTGACCACCTGATCTCCCGCTTTCAGTCCACTCAGAACGGTATAATCGTTGCCGGAGATCGAACCCAACTGCAGCGGCCGCTGACGGGCCACCAGTTTCCCGTCCTGCTGTTCAGCAACAAAGGCAAAGAATTGTCCGCTGACACGCGAGACGGCAACCACCGGCACCGTGATGCCGGGATGGGTGCTCCAGGCAATTCGGGCGCGCACCAACTGCATGGAACGAAGCACGTCCGCCGCCTTGTCGGCTGGGGCCTTCACCAGCAAAGCCTGCACACTGGGATCTATCTGCGGAGAAATGAAATCGATCTGGGTACGCAGCAAGACGTTTCCAGCATTGTCCAGTACCTCCACAGGCGCCCCCATTTTGACTTCATGGGCCCGCTCAGACGGCACTGTGAGGTAGACCTCCAATCCGCTGCGTTCGTCGATCGTAGTGAGCACCGTGGTGTTGGTCACGCGGTCGCCGACGTGCACCGGAACGTCGCCAACTTGACCATCCGTGGCCGCGAACACGCTGTAGTACTTCAGTTGGACCTGCTGCTGAGTAATCTGCGCGCCCAGCGATTTTACGTCCGCCACAGCGGAATCGTAGGTCGATTGCGCTTGATCCAGGTCTTGTTTGCTGACTACTCCGGACTGATATAGGGTCACGGCGCGGTCCAACTGGAGTTTGGCCCATTGCAAGGACGCTTCTTTGGAGGCGCGTTGCGAGTCGAAATTAGAGACCGCAGCCTGCTGCCGGCGTGGATCGATCTCCATCAACGTTTGACCCTTCTTCACGAACTGGCCGGAATGCACGTGGATGTCGAAGATCCAACCCTCGACGTCAGACATAACGGTGGCGGAGTGGCGCGACTTGATGGTGGCAACGTATTCGGATGTGTCGCCGATCTCGTGCGATTCGACCGTCTGAACCTTCACAGGCATAACAGGAGGACCCTGGGGGCCCTGCGCTTTGCTGCGACTGCACGCGCCCAGCGACAGCACGCCCGCGATACCACCCGCCACAAGCAGACCCAGTCCCAATTCAAGGGCGAGTCTAGCTTGTCCATTTCCACTGCGATGAGTCATAGATATCCCGATCCATTTCAAATCGATAACCCTGACATGTATAGGAATTACGGCCCTGTTTGATCTTAGATTCTAACCTGAGCCGTGCGATTCATCTCGCGGTGCGAGCAGTCGGAGGAAATTCCGTGGCCGGTGGATATAAAAATTGTGCCGTCCCTGAAGGGACTCGGATATTTTCCCACCCTACTCAGGGCTTACGCGACTGTGTCGCAACCTCTGTCGTCCCTACGGGACTCGGCCTCATTTCCACTATACTCAGCGCTCTTTCATTCGTCAGATGGCGACGTTGGGTGGTGAAGGTCGAACCCGGCGAACCTATCGCGACAGGATCTCGCCGCTGAAGTGACTTGTATGGCGGAAGCGGTTTCTCAGTCGTTTCACGCCGAGACTCGGCGCTGCCTCGGGTCCTTCAAGTGGGAACGCCGAGCTTCGGCAGAAGCCATTGCGTCAGGAGGATATAGACAACAAGAAACGCGACGATCGGAATCCAGCCAGTCATGCTTCTATTACACTCCACCCGTCGATTTCATTCCCAGCTTGCGCAGGAAGGCCATCATGGGGCACCAGTCGGTGAAGCCCGACTGGAAGAGATTCAAGCCGACAAAGGCGGTGAACAGATACCAGTAGGGCGAGACCCAATAGCCGAGTGCCAGTGAGATCAAGACAAAAGCACCCGCGACAAGGCGCAAAGAGCGTTCGATGTTCATACTTGTACCTCCGAAGCGTCAGGCGCGCACTCTAAGGTTGGTGGCGCCGGCAAGTTACGTTTTTCAACCATGTAATACAGGACCGGGACGGCCATACGCGACAACAGCGTGGAAGCGACCTCGCCGGCCATCAGAGAAATTGCGAGCCCCTGAAAAATCGGATCGAACAGAATTACGCTTGCGCCCACCACCACCGCCGCGGCGGTCAGCAACATGGGACGGAAGCGTACCGCGCCGGCATCGACGACCGCTTGTTCCAGCGTCATGCCCTGTTCGCGGCGCAGCTCGATGAAGTCCACCAGGATGATCGAATTCCTCACAATGATTCCGGCGCCAGCGATGAAGCCGATCATCGACGTCGCGGTGAAGAACGCTCCCATCAAGGCGTGGGCTGGCAGAATGCCGACCAGCGTCAGCGGGATCGGAGCCATGATCACCAGCGGCGTGATGAAGGACCGGAACCAGCCCACCACGAGCACATAGATCAGCACCAGCACTGCGGCGAAGGCCAGTCCCAGATCGCGGAAGACCTCGACGGTAATGTGCCACTCACCGTCCCACTTCATTGATAGCCGATCGGTCTCGGTGGGCATGGCGACGTTATACTGCTTGATGTGGTATCCCTCAGCCGTCTTGAGCTGGTCGATGGCCTTGCCCATCTTCTGGATGGCGTAGACCGGGCTCTCCTCTTCTCCAGCAACATCGCCGAGCACGTAAACCACCGGCCGCAGGTTTTTGCCGTAGAGACTGGTGTCGATGGTTTTCTTCTCGACATTGGTGACCTCCGCGATCGACACCTGCCCGCCGGTCGCACCCACCCCAACAAGTCCAAAACCGGGACTTGTTGGGGACCCCGGAGCAGTGGGCATCCGCATCGCGGTGAGCGAGTCGATCGCCGAGCGTCCGGGGCGGTCGAGCCGCACGCGAATGGGAACGTCCTCGCGCGACTTGGGATCGTGCAGCAAACCTGCCGTTGCGCCATCCAGTCCGATCTGCACGGTCTGGGCCACCGCCGCCGCGGAAACGCCGTTCAGCGCAGCCTTGTCGAGGTCGACCTTGACGTCGTACTTCACCTCTGGGTCTTCGACGTACCAGTCCACATCCACCACTCCCGGCGTAGTTTGAAAGATTTGCTTGATCTTCTTCGCCAGTTCGATCTGCTGCCGGTAGTCGGGACCATATACTTCGGCCACCAGGGTTTCGAGTACGGGAGGGCCGGGGGGCACCTCAGCGACTTTCAGCCGCGCGCCATACTTGTTGCCAATCTCAACCAGGCCGGGCCGCAGCCGCTTGGCGATGGCATGGCTTTGAGCACTGCGCTGGTGCCGGTTCAGCAGGTTCACCTGGATGTCAGCCTGATTGGCGCCCCGCCGCAGGAAGTAATGGCGCACTAGTCCGTTGAAGTTGTAAGGGCCGGACGTGCCTGCGTACACCTGGTAGTTCGCGACTTCAGGCTGCTTCCCCAGATACTGCCCTAGCTCCTGAGCCACACGCGTCGTCTGCTCCAGCGTCGTGCCGTTGGGCATGTCAACAATCACCTGAAACTCGCTCTTGTTGTCGAACGGCAGCATCTTCACTTTCACCAGCTTGAATGCCACCAGGGAGCAGGCGAGGAGCAGGAGCACAACCATGCTGCCCAGAAAGATCCAGCGCCTCCCTGCGCTCTCAATGAGCGGGTTCATGATTCGACGGTAGAGCCGGGTCGTCCAACCCTCCGTCTCATGTTGAAAGCCACTTCCCGTGGCGTAGTGCCGGAGCAGTCGCAGCGCAGCCCACGGCGAAACCACGAAAGCCACAATCAGCGAAAACAGCATGGCGGCCGATGCGCCCACGGGAATCGGACGCATGTAGGGCCCCATCAGGCCGCGCACGAACGCCATCGGCAGGATCGCGGCGATCACAGCGAAGGTCGCGAGGATGGTTGGGTTACCGACTTCATCCACGGCTTCGACAGCCACCTCGGATAAGGCCCGCCCGCGACTCTCCGGTAGGCGAAAGTGGCGCACTACGTTTTCGACTACCACGATTGCGTCATCGACAAGGATGCCGATGGAGAAAATCAGTGCGAACAGCGTCACGCGGTTCAGCGTGTAACCGAAGAAGTAGAAGATGAACAGCGTCAGCGCCAGGGTGACCGGAATTGCGATCAGCACTACGCCCGATTCGCGCCACCCGAGCGCCAGCGCGATCAGCAGCGTGACCGAAAGCGTGGCAATCAACAAGTGCTGCAGCAATTCATCGGACTTGTCCTTTGCGGTCTCGCCATAGTTGCGGGTGACGGTGACGTTCAGGTCCGGCGGTAGCAGGTATCCGCGCAGCGACTCGATCTTCTTCTCTGCCGCCTGGGTGATGTCGGTGGCATTGGTGCCCTTGCGTTTGGCCAGGGTGATGGTCACAGCCGGATAGTCGCCGCGCACGGCGCCCTTCGCCGCCGCCGCGCCGTTGGCGTAGAGAACGTAATTTTCCGGTTCGGATGGCCCGTCAACGATCGAGGCAGCGACATCGCGCAGATATACCGGATGGCCCTGGTGCACACCGACAACGATCTGCTGCAAATCATTCGCGGTCCCAAGAAACCGTCCGGCCTCGACGGCGAACTCCTGGTTGTCGCGGGCAAAGCTGCCGGCATTGTCGCGCGCATTAGCTTGCTTCAACTGCGCGACCACCGCTCCCGGGGTCATGCCATACGCCGCCAGCTTCTGCGTGTCGAGCGTGACCCGCACCTGCCGGGGAAGGCCGCCGATGATCTTGGTTTCGGAAACGTTGTCGAGTTGCTTAAGCTGCTCCTCCAGCTCGCCCGCGATCTGCCGCAGTTGATAGCTGTCGTAATTTTTGCCCCACAGGGTCAGCGCCATGATCGGCACGTCGTCGATGGAGCGAACTTTAATCAGCGGCTGCGAAACGCCGGCGGGTATGCGATCGAAGTTCGAGTAGAGCTTGTTGTAGGTCTTGACAATCGCGTCTTCTTCCTTCGTCCCCACGTAGAAGCGCACCACCAGCAGGCTCATGCCCGGCTGTGAGATGGAGTACACGTACTCTACGCCTGGCACTTCACGCAGAAGGCGTGCCATGGGAATGCTGGCCCGCTGCTCGACTTCGGCGGGCGAGGCCCCGGGCATTTGCACGAAGACATCGAGCATGGGCACAACAATTTGCGGCTCCTCTTCGCGCGGGGTTTTCCAGATGGCGAATGCGCCAAGCAACAATGAGGCTGCCACGAATAGCGGCGTAAGCTTCGAGTTGATAAAGTGCGAAGCTATTGCGCCGGCCATCCGCATTGGAGTCTTGATCTCGGCCATCACTTCGCCTCGACCCGCTTGCCGCCCAACTCGCGATCTCCGGGCTGAGCGACAATCTGGTCGCCAGCTTCGAGTCCCGAGAGAACCTCGACCAGCTGGGCTGAAGGTATGCCCAGCGTGACGTAGCGCAGGCTGGCGAGCTGGTCCTTGCCGACGACATACACTGCCTGCAATTGGCCACGGCGGACTACGGCGGTCTGAGGAATTACCACTGACTCGCGCTGGCCGCGCGGAAAGCGCGCTCGCCCGAAGAGTCCCGAGCGCATCTGCGGATTAGGCGGAAGCTCGATCTTGACGGTGAAGGTCCGGCTCGTGGGATCGGCGGCAGGTACAATCTGGACAACCTTGCCGGTGATTGCCTGGTCGCCCAACGCATCGATCACGACCGGCACCGTTTCACCCAGACGGACTGCGCCCATCTTGCTTTCGTCCACCGTGCCCTCCAGGCGGAAGTGGTTTGGGTCTTCAACCGTTAGCAACGGCACGCCCGGGGACGCCATCGCCCCGGCGTCCGCCAGCTTGGCGACTACCAGACCGTCAAACGGCGCGCGAATTTTTGTGAAGCTGATCGCCGTGCTCGCCCCGGCAACCCCGGCTTCGGCTTGAGTCCGGCCAGCATGCGCGGCGTCGCGGCGCGCCTTCGCGGCCGCCAGCCTGGTCTTGACCTCGTCGTATTCCTGCGGGCTCACCGACTTCTTGTCGTACAGCATCTGATAGCGCTTCATGGTCGATTCGGCCAGGGCGTAGTCGGCATCGGCGGCGGCGATGGTTTCCTGCGAGGCCTGCAGTCCAGCGCTGGCGCTGTCGTAGGCAGATCGCTGCTGCGCTGCATCGATCGTGATCAGGACTTCGCCGCGGCGGACCGCATCGCCTTCGTGCACGTTGATCCGGGTGATCGTTCCCATCACCTGGCTGGCGAGCTGTGCTGACTGCGTTGCGCGCACCGTGCCAGTGGCCTCAACATAATCGGGGACGGGGATACGTTGTGCGGTGAACAGGGTGAATCCGGAGACGGTTTCGTTGGCGGATGGCGTGGTGGGCCTCTCGCCGGAGCAGGCAGTGAGAGCGAGGAGAAGTGCAAGCGTGGAGATAGTTACTATCCCACTCTTTCGCCAAAGGAGGGCGAAAGGATGGGGCGCGCGGGGCCGCCGCGAGTGAAACCCGAACTGCCCCGCCCTAGCCAAAAGAGGGCTAGAACGGGGCACCCCAGATGTGAGTTTGGGAGTGGTCATTTCAATCTCAGCCCGCCCGGCGGGTCGGTTACTCAGGATGACAACTGGAAGAGAAAAAGAGCGTTCAGTCAAGTCCTCTCTCAGGATGACAGTGGGATCAGACAAGAGATGTTTCATTGCGTCACCACCGGAGAAGCGGGAGTCAGTGTCCCCGTCGCCAGTTCGACGCCGGCATAGCTGGTTTGCACGCGGTACACTGCCTGCCAGTAATCGGACTTGGCGCGATGCGCGGCCTCTTCTATACCCAGCAGATCGCTGACGGTGGTCAGGCCACCTTCGTAGCGGTTCTGGTTGATGCGCAGGCTTTCATCCGCCTGCGCGATCGCACCGCGAGCGACCTCGACCTGCTGACGCGCGGCGTCGTATTCGTAGTAGGCCTTGCGCACTTCCAGCCGGATTTCGTCGCGATAAGCGTCGCGCATCGCCATTGCTCTCTCCTGCACCGCCTTTTCGCGGGCGATGTGTGCCCTCTTGCTGTCGCCGTCAAACAGATCGAACTGCAACTCCGCGCCAGCGATCCAGTTGTTGCCACCGTTCCATCCCGGGGAAGGACTGTCCGTCTCCCACGAGCCGAAGACGTTCAGCCGCGGAGCCAGTGCGCCCTTGGCCATCGATACTGCTCTTGGCTTGCGCGCTGCGCTCCGATTCCACGCGCTTCAGGTCGGGACGTTTTTCCATCGCCTTCGACTCCAACTCCGCTGCGGTTGCAGCCGGGAACTGGCGCTCCGCCAGCGCCTCCTGCGGTTCGTACGCGGTATCCGCTGACATCCCGAGAGCAAGCGCGAGTTGCGTGCGCGCCAACGCCAGGCCGTCCTGCGTCTGGATCAGTTCCTGTTTACGTCTGGAGGTCACCACCTGTGCGCTCAACAAGTCCGAGTCCACGACCATGCCGCTCTCCACGCGCGCCCGGCTACTGGCCTCGATGGCTTGCGCGGTTTTTAACGCGTCTTCGGCCACCTGTTCCTGCTTCTGCGCAAGCAGCACTCCGAAGTAAGCCTGCACGGCCTGGTACACAAGCTCCTGGTCAGTGCGATCCAGTTGCTGTTCGACCGCTTGCTGCATGTATTTCGCGCGACTCACGCCGAACCAGCTTTGCAGCCCGTCGAACAGACTCCACTGCCCGGAGAAGCGGCTGGAGAAATTGCTAATGGGCGTCGGCGTGTTGAGCCGGTTGAGCGCAAAGTCGGCGAGTGTAAAGTTCTGCTGCCGCAGCCGTGTGCCGAAAACAAATACGGGATCGTTCCCTCGAACGGCGCTCTCGGTAAACATGATTTTCGGCATGAGCGGCGAGCGGGCCTCGCGGATGCCGGCGACCGAAATGCGGGTGTCGGCCATTGCGGCCTTGTGCAGGGGATTTTTCTCCAGCGCCATGCTGACGGCTTCGGGCAGAGTCAGCGGAGTGCTGGTTTGCGCGGCCAGCGGCACAACAAACATCGCGGCGAGCACCGCGAATATCGCAGCGTGTGTTAATGGAGCTCTCAGGGATCGCGACCAGCGGCTTTTCAGGATGGCCGGCATCGGTGTGCGTGAGACTCCCAACATCCCTATGCCCCGACCAATGCAGCTTCCATCGCCGGCACAATCTCAAACGTGGTGTGCAGTTCGGCGCTCAGCTTCACCATGGCGCCAACTGAGCAGTACTTCTCCTCCGAGAGGCGGATGGCGTCCTCGACCGCCTGGGCCGAGACGTCCTCACCGGTCACGATGTGATGAATGCGAACCTGGGTGAAGACCTGCGGTGGATTTGGCGTCTGGTCGGCTTCCACCTTCACTTCGTAGCCGGTAACCTGTTGGCGCTTCTTGCGCAGGATGTTGATGACGTCGAACGCCGTGCAGCCCGCGAGGGCGATGGCGACGAGTTCGATGGGTTTCGCCCCGGTATTGCCGGCCGCATCGTCAAGCAGGAGGTGGTGTCCGGTACCGCTGGTAGCTATGAATTGACGGTGAGTGCCGAGAGGTTGAGTCAAGGTTACGCTTGCTGAGATCATGGCGTTCTCCGTGATATCAGGAGTTTTCTTCAACTCCTACAGCCCATTACATCTGGGCCACGGGGATAAACGCAGTGACGAGGCGCACCGTTACGGGATTCTTGCTAAGGGACGAAGAAATTCCCAAAATGGATCACACTTTAGTCGTAGGCGAGTCTACAGGCTGCGGAAAAAATCGTCGCGACGAAAAGAAACCGCAGATTCCTCGGGGCTGAAGAGGGTGTGTGAGAACTGTACCGTCCCTAAAGGGACTCGATAATTTTTCTCACTTTACCCAGGGCTTACGCCCTGGGCTAATAGCAATTCCGCCCTGCGGGCTGGATTTTGCGCAATCGTTCCACCGTGCCAACTCAAAATGAGTTCTCACACACGCTCTTAAGCCCATCGGAATGAAAGCAACTGCAAGCGAGTTTTTCCGCAGCCTGTTTAGGAGGCGTGAGGGTTAGCAGCGATCGTCCGCGTCTTCCCGAGGGCGGCGACCGCTCGCTGGTACTGCGGCAAAAGTTGTTTGCGGAGCTGTTCGGCGCGCTTGGCATCGCACTGCGGCCGATACGACCGGCACTGAGCCACGGCGTTTTTCAAGCTGGCCAAAAACGCCTGGCACGGCTGGCAGTCATGCAAATGGCGGTCCATCTCGTCGCACATGGCATCGTCGATGACACCGTCCATGTAATCGGAGAGCGCGGCAAATAGCCGGCGGCACCGCGGCGGCCGCGGTTCCTCGGCGCTGGCATGCAGCGTCAGGCTGGTAACCCGGCGAGCCTTCCGCAGCTTCGCCAGATGCTGGCGGACAGATAAACGCGCGCGGTGCAGCCGAACTCGCACCGTTCCCTCACGCAAACCCATGATCTGAGCGACTTCCGCCGTGGTCAAGTCCTCCATATCGTGCAGGACCAGCACCATCCTGTACTGCGGAGGCACCCGCAGGATCGCCTGCTTCAGTTGCTCGGCACGTTCGCTGTTCAGCAGGGCGGTCTCCGGATTGGGGATGCCAGCGTTCTGCAACTCCCGCAGTTCGTGACTGTGGGGCATCAACTCGTCCAGCGATAAATTCTTGGCGGGAGAAAACTGGCTGCCCCGGCGGCTGCTTACACATCGGTTGCGTGCGACCTTGTAGAGCCAGACCGAGAGCGCCTGCGCGTTGTCGAACTTGGCAAGATACGGGATTGACTTCAGCAGCACATCCTGCATAGTGTCTTCCGCGTCCTGGGGATGGCCGCAGACTTTCATGCTGAAGGAGTAGACCGTGTTCTGTAGAAGCGCCAGCGCCCGGTCAATGGATTCCGGACGGTTCTCATGAATCAACTCCAGCGCCTGCTCTAACGATTGGGACATGATTCAGGGTAGCTGATGACACGGTGGTCAGCCAATACTACGGAACTGACCTTCGGTCTTGCCCAAACTTGCATCGTAAGCAGGCATGGCGACATCTCCTGAGAATAGCGTTTGAGGAATGAATATGCGAGGGTTCAAGGTTTTGGTGTCGAGCCTGGTGTTGGTTGCTTCGGCCTTGATGGCGCAAGAGATTCCGGCCGGGACGATTATCCCAGTA
This sequence comes from uncultured Acidobacteriaceae bacterium, assembly GCA_963794545.1. Lineage (GTDB taxonomy): Bacteria > Acidobacteriota > Terriglobia > Terriglobales > Acidobacteriaceae > Bog-257. Next base: position 638,179 of record CAWCEH010000001.1, on the reverse strand, counting down.
ATGCTACGGACAACGCTGGACGCCAGAAAAGCCAGGGTCGGCCAGAAAATCGAAGCAAGGGTGATGCAAGACGTTCCCCTGGCTTCACGGACGCGAATTCGGGCGGGTACCAAGTTGCTTGGACACGTCGTCGAAGTTAAGCGACCGAGCGCGACTTCGGGTTCGCGCATCGTGATGTCATTCGATCAATTGATGATTCGTGGCAGCTCCATACCCGTAACGACGAGCCTGCGCTCGCTGGCTTCCATGATGGAGGTGTTCGAGGCGCAACTGCCCACCAACGCGATTGATGACTATGGAACCACACCAGCCGACTGGGTCACGGTGCAGATCGGAGGCGATGCGGTCTATCGCGGAAACGGAACCGTGATGACTGACGGTCAGGTCGTGGGGAAATCAACGATTGGGGGCGACGTGACCGCGAAGCTGATTGCGTCTCGTGATGGGGCCTGCCGCGGGGACACAGCTGGGGACGATCGGGAGCAGGCGCTTTGGTTGTTCTCGCCTTCGGCCTGCGGCGCCTACGGCTTTGCCGACTTGAAGATTGTTCATGCCGGCCGGCGGGACCCGATAGGCCAGATCATTCTGGAGTCTGACAAGAATGTGTACTTGCGAGCGGGCAGCGGCTTGTTGCTGAGAGCTACGACCTCCGGCCACTCCTCGGGTGGGTCCGCTCCCGTGTGAGCAGCACACTATACGGACGAAGTCGATGGCGAACGACTAATCTTGCCAACCACGGCAATGACAGCGAGCAGCGCAGAGGTTGTCTGACCTCCCCGAGTCTGGTGGAATAACGGCGGAGGCTTTTTTTGCCCGCGCTTCAATCGCTTCTGTCTGGAATTCCCGAAGAATTCAAACCGCTGGCGTCGCTGGGCATCGGGGCCCTCATACTGGTCTGCCTGGTGCTATTTCACGGCGCCGGCCTTCACCACATTCTTCGCATAACTCGAAGGGGCGAGCGTCGGTTACTTGCGAGCCGGCCTCATCTGCTCAGGGCGGGGTTCCTGTTCGGCGGGTCCATCTTCCTCATGCTGGCGCTGCACATAACCGAAATTCTGATGTGGGCCTTCACGCTGAACCATCTCGGCCTCATCGCGCGCGTTCATGACTCTATTTACTTCTGCGCGAACGCCTACACCACTCTCGGTTACGGAACTATTGCACTCGAACAGCCATGGCGAAACATCAGCCCGGTTATCGCGATCTCGGGCCTGTTCACTTTCGCCTGGACGACAAGTACCTTGGTGGATGTGGTGAGAAGCCACGGTGCTGTGATCGAACAATTGGAAGACGAGCGCGAACGGGAACTTCAGTTGCGAATGCACCTGCGTAAAGATGAATGGGATGCCCTAAAACAGGAACGGGACGCTGAGAGGTCAGAAAAGGAAAGGACCCGGACCCAATTCGCCGGGGCCTCGTTCCTCCAGCGACGCAAGATTCGGAAGGATGAAAGGGCGAGAGTGAAGGAACTCCGCAAAGCAAAGGCAGCAGAGATTAGGGACCTGCGCCGCAAAGAGTACGATGCGGAAGAGAAACTGGGACCGGAAACGCCGCCAACAGATTCTCAGGCGAAGAAATAATATGGCCAGCCAGCAAATTGTTATCCCATCCCGTGGCGGATCGAAAGGATGATCCCACAGTAGCCATGAGCCTACCAGCCACGCCACCGTCAGGAACAGATCACCCGCAAGCCACAAAAAACGCTAGCTGGCTGCCCCTGTTTCAAAGCATACGCCCGTTGAGTCGCGGGGGCGCGGCCCGCGACGCGCTAGCCGGATTTCAACTGGCAGCGATGAACATTCCGCAGGCGTTGGGCTACACCAAGATCGCTGGCACACCCGTGGTTACGGGTTTTTACACGCTACTGCTGCCGCTACTGGCATTTGCGGCGTTCGGTTCGTCGCGATACCTCGTGGTCGCCGCTGACTCCGCCACCGCCGCGATACTGGCCGGTGGCCTGGCAGGAATGGCACCACTCGCCAGCGCCCGATACGTGGCCCTGACTGGAATGGTGGCGCTGCTGACCGCCGGATTCCTCCTGCTGGCGCGCATCCTGAAGCTGGGCTTCCTCGCTGACTTCCTCTCGCAGACTGTGCTGGTGGGATTTCTCGCCGGTGTCGGATTTCAGGTCGGTATTGCGGTGCTGGGCGAGATGGTGGGCGTGGAGGTTCGGTCCCGTAGAAGCGTTGTGCAACTCCTGGAGGTCTTCCGCAGCCTGCCACACATCCACTTGCCGACCGTGGTTATCTCGGTAGTGGTCGTGACCAGCGTCTTCGCCTTCAGCCGGTTTGCGCCCAAGGTGCCCGGGCCTTTGATCGCCGTCGCTGCAGCGATAACTGCGAGCGCGGCCTGGAACTTCGCGGGCCACGGCATCACCATCCTCGGACCGGTCGTTGGCGGGCTTCCGCATCTAGGTTTGCCTGACGTGCACGGGAAGGACATTTTGCCGTTGATTGGCGTGGCCGGCTCATGCGTAGTAATGATTGTTGCCCAGAGCGCAGCAACGGCGCGTTTCTATGCGGTGCGCCACCACCAACAACTGGACGAGGGTGCAGACCTCGTCGGTTTGTCGGCCGCCAATGCTGCGGCGGCCTTGAGCGGAACGTTTGTTGTCGACGGAAGTCCTACTCAAACCGCGATGGTCGAAAGTTCGGGCGGTCAGAGCCAGCTTGCACAAATCGCCACGGCGGCGATTGTGGCGCTCGTGCTGCTATTTCTGACCAAGCCCTTGCAGTATCTACCACGCTGCGTGCTGGGCGCGATTGTGTTCTTCATTGCCATCCGCCTCATCGACTTGCGTGCCCTGCGCGACATTCGTCGCGAGAGTCCCGGAGAATATACGTTGGCCTTGTTTACAGCAGCAGTCGTAGTGCTGGTGGGCGTCGAACAAGGCATCGTGCTGGCCATGGTGCTGTCCCTGCTACGGATTGTGCGGCACAGCTATCGTCCTCACACCGGAGTCTTTGTCGGAGTGCAAAACGAAACGTGGCACTTGATCCCGGCTGCGCATGGCGCTGTTACCGAGCCGGGGCTGGCGATCTATCGCTTCGGAGCAGCGCTCTTCTACGCCAATGCCAGCCTGTTTGCGGGAGAGATTCGCGGATTGGTTGCGCCAGGTCCTTCGCCCGTGCGCTGGCTGGTAGTGGATGCCGAGGCGATCACGAATGTGGACTACACCGCCGCGCGAGTGCTGCGACAGCTTCAACAGGAGTTGGTTCGTCGTGACGTCGTGTTGGCGTTCGCGCGCGCTCCGTTCTCGCTTAAGGCAGACCTGGAGCGGCATCGCTTGACCGAAGTCATCGGCCCAGCGCGGCTCTTCGACCGCCTGCACGATGCACTGGCTGCATTCAACGCACAAGGACAGTCGGCGCCACAACTTACATCGGGCAGCAAATCTTCGTCGAACGATACTTCAGCCTGAGCCCCTCGGGCGCGGCGATCTGCATTCATGCTGTACCGACTGCTGCGCGTTCGTCGATGTTCCGCTAGGCCAACTCCAATTCAATCTTCTTCGTAACCGCATCCAGCTTCGCAATCCGAAAACCGCGAATTTGTCCGGCACGAATGCCTTCCTGCTTGGACGCGCCATCCGCGGCGCCGCCCTTCCAGCGCGCCTTCAGCATGGAGCTCAACGCTGACAAATCCGCCCTCGCTTCCGCTCGCGTATCTTCCTTGGCTCGACCCTCTGCGACGACTTGGCACATACCCTGGATGCCTTCGCCCAGTTCCACCCGAGCCTGGCCATCTGAAATTTCGATCACACGTCCCGTGACCGCATCGCCCTCCTTGTGCTCAGCGATGTACTCGTCCAGGCTGGTGGGAACCAGTTGCTTCATTCCCAGCCGCAGGAGTCGCCTTTCCTTGTCGATCGCGAGCACCTGGGCCTTAACTACTTGCCCGGCTTTCAGCACCTCTTGCGGATGCTTGATGCGCTTCTCGGCACTAATTTCGCTGACGTGAATCATCCCCTCGACGCCTTCGGAAAGCTGCACGAAGGCCCCGAAGTTGGTGAGACTGGTGACTGGCCCTTCGATTACCGTGCCGACCCCAAACTTCTGTGTCACTGCGGCCCAGGGATCTCCGAGCGCCTGCTTGAGCCCCAGCGAAATTCGGCGGTCGTTCGGGTTCACTGCCAGAACCACCGCTTCGACTGTCTCGCCCGGCTTCACCACGTCGCTGGCTTGCCTCGTTTTTTTGGCCCACGACATTTCCGAGAGGTGAATCAAGCCTTCCACCCCGGGCTCAAGTTCGACAAACGCGCCAAAGTCGACAACGCGCGTCACAGCGCCTCGCACGCGCTCGCCCGTCGGATATTTTTCGGCCACCGAATGCCAGGGATCGGGTTGAATCTGTTTCATGCCCAACGAAATGCGCCGCTTCTCCGGATCGATCTTGAGAACTTTGGCTTCGATCTCCTGCCCCACCGAAAGCACGTCGGCAGGTTTCGACACCCGGCTCCAGGCGATGTCGCCAACGTGCAGCAGGCCGTCCACTCCACCTATGTCGACGAACGCGCCGTAATCGGTGAGATTGCGGACCACGCCATGCACCGTTTCGCCTTCCTTGAGCTCGGAATAGCGACGCTCCTTCCCGCTACGTTCTTCCTCTTCGGTCACGACGCGGCGGTCCACCACCACGTCTTCGTCAGTCACGTCGAGCTTGATAATCCGGCACCGGATCTCCTGCCCCACCAACTTCTCCATCTCCGCGGTGTCGCGTGCACCACTGCGCGAACCCGGCATGAACGCGCGCACTCCCACGTCCACGCTGAGTCCGCCTTTGATCACGCCGGTCACCGTACCCATGATCGTCGTCTTGTCAGCGAAGGCCTGCTCCAGCGACGACCAGTCTTTTGGCAGGGCCGTCTCGAAGCGAGAAAGTTCGTAGTAGCCATCAGAATCGCGACCTTTCACCGAGACCACGAGCTTGTCGCCGGGTTTCACCTCTTCGCCGGAGCTCTGAAACGCTGCCAGCGGCAGAATGCCTTCGCTCTTGAAACCTATGTCGAGGAAAACCGACTCGGCGGAGACAGCAATCACCGTACCTTCGATTTGTCTGCTGCCGTCTTCAGCCTTGCGCGAATGGCTTTGCTCGAACTGGGAAAGAAGCTCACCGAATGACTCGTCGGGTTCGGCCGTGGGTTGGGGATCAGGAATGCTTGGGTCGGACATGAGATTAGAGTTTCATTTTGTCACAATCCGGAGAGGGATGCAGAGGGGTAGAGCGGGCTTCAGAGGATGTGTGAGAAACTGTGCCGTCCCTACGGGACTGGGAAGTAAGACCGACACCCTACCCAGCGCTAAGGCGCTGGGCTAAGCTCTTCCGCCCCATTCGGGGCTGGAACTTGCGCAATCGTTCCAGCGTGCCAACTCAAAATGAGTTCTCACGTAGACTCTTACGCACCGGGCTACAATCGATTCTACCCCTGCTTCAGGCGGGATACCTCCCTGTGATGTAGCCTTCCAAGTGCCTGATGGTTTCTTCATGGCCGGAGATGATCCACTTCACAAGATCACCGATGGACACCATTCCAATGGCAGCGCCCTCCTCGACCACAGGAAGATGCCGGATACGGTGGTTGGTCATGATGGCCATGCACTCGTCTACGGTGTTTTGGCGAGTGACAAAGATCACTGGGCTGGTCATGATCTCTGAGACCGAGGTCTCCTTGGATAACCGCCCCATAAGGATGACCTTGCGGGCATAGTCGCGCTCTGAGAGGATCCCGACGAGCTTGCCTTCTGCCAACACTAGCAACGCTCCGACTCCCTCTTTAGCCATCTTCTCGATGGCCTCGTAAACGGACTGCTCAGGACCCACCCACAAAACTTCCTTGCTGGGCTTTTGCTTCAACAGCGATTCAACCGCGTCACTAACGTTCATGGGAGCACCTGTCGGGTTTCCATGCTAGCACGGAGAGCCGTGAAAAACATTTGTCATTTGGAGCGCTCTCGCAATCGACGCGTCCGGTTTGTGGGCTAGTCTGAAGTCAGTTGCGGAGTACGATACTACGGATTTGAGGTCAAAGACAACGCCGTAGCGCCTCTATGACACTCGCGTCGCAATAGAGTGATTAGAGCGGTTCCAGAATTAAAGTATCCGCCGATCCGAGTAGTGCGGGCCTTTCAGGCCCGCTTTCTACAGGCACCAAGAAAAATAGCGTGGGTGTTTAACCTTGGCGAGCGCGGCGCTGCAGCGCTGCACTACCCGGACAAACAGGATACCTCTATTGTGGAACCGCATTCGCCTGCACCTGACACCTTCCTTCGCAGGCCTTGCGTCCCCACGCGACACCCAGGGCGTGCAGGATGAGTTCATCTTCCAAAGTCAAATTGCCCGGATCCAGGATTGCTTCGTACGCGCAAGAAACCGACTGATTGCGCGTGATACACCAGGGTTCGTGACGAACGACACCCGAACAGTGCTCACATGCTGAATCCGCGCTGTACTGATTACTGTGATACCACTTGTTGGGTTCAGTTGTGGGCATTGGCGGTCCTCCTGACTGCCTCGTGCTCACTCACTGCTTTCGTTGCGTGTCGTGAACCATCTCAAATTCACGGGCCGGCCGTCTACTCGCTATCGAAATAAGTTGCCAGTCGGAGCACGATGAAATCACCTTGAATCAGGTATGCCCGAAAGTGTTGTGACTCGGGTCACAGGTAGGAGTGATGAGGGATTCCACGGTGGTTGTAGATGCGGTAGCGCGGACTTACAGGCCAGCACTACGCGAAAGGTCGACCAGGTACATCGCACTCATTTTCACGTAGCGTTTAAGATCAGGCGCCATTGAATGCAGCATCCCGACAACTGTTGCTGCGACCACCGCCAAAATTACATTCTTCCGCATTTCATTTTCTCCTCGAATAAAGATTGCAAATCATCCGGCCTTCGCGGCGGCAATCTGCTCAACAAGCTCTTCCACCATGTCAGCCGCTGCTGCGATTGAGTTCTGTACCGGTTCCGTCAATCCCATGCGGCCTTCGTCGCCGCCACAATCGCCGGGTTCACATCCTACGACCAGCAAGCGCGCGGTAATGGAGCCCATCGTCTGCGCCAACCGCACCACCTTCACCGGGTCCATGCTGTGGCCATCCAGGGGGGCGTCGTCCGCCCCTGCCGCGGCAATGCTGCTCAGATCCGGCTCAATCGTATAGAGGGTTCCGGGCACATCGCCTCTCGGAACCGCATCCACCAGGATCACCGCATCCCAAGGGTCGAGCAGCGCATAGGCGAGATCGAAGGCTCGTATACCGAAGTCCACTACGCAAACCCCTTCCGGAAACTCGTGGCCCGCGAGTACGCGTGCGACTTCAACGCCAAACGCGTCATCCCCAAGAAAAATATTCCCCACGCACGCAATCAAGACGCGCCGGCTCATGCTGGCTCCCCACCGTCCTCATTCATCGCCAGCGGTTCGACCTCATCCGGCGAGAAAAAGAATCGGTGTCCGGGCTGGCGAAGCATTCCGAGGTCTTTGCCGGGATCGTCTTCCAGCACCACCGCAAAATGAATCTGCTCATCGTAGTCCTGCTCGATGGCTTCGATGATGGCTACCTGTCCTTGCAGCGCCATGTCCATGATGTCGGCAGTTTTCTGCGGCCACAGCCGCACACGATTTCCCTTCTTCAACTCGACGCCAAAAACGCGCACGCTCTCAACCGCGGGCCGCTCCGGAAACGGATCCCAGTTGTCGCTCATGTTTCTTCCTCGGTGGTGGGCACCCGCCGCATGCCGCGAATGGCCCCATGAACTTTCATCAGATGCTCCGCAGGTAGAGTTTCAGTGCGCTCCAGAATCGCCCGCGCGCGAACGTCGCCCTGGCGCATCTCCTGCTTCTCTTCGTCCGTCAGCGTGAGCACGCGCAGCGCCAGCATCTCATCCATCTCGGTCCCGTCAAAAAAGTCGCCCGTACTCTCGGGAGCGATCTGCGGATAGTCGTAGAGAATGATGGGAGAGCACAGCAGCATGTCGCGTTGGCCTTCCTCCCCAACCAATACTGGAAACACACCCTTGTTCTGGCAGCCAGCCGCCGCGGTACGAAACTGCTCCGGTGGATCCAGCAGCGAAACGAACTCTCCCCTTGTGACGCCGAGAAGCAAGTGCGCCGACGTAAACGAAAAAGCCAGCATGACCTCGCGCTCCGAGCGTGCAGCATCTTCGATGGCACTCAGATTCGTCAGCTCCAAATGCAGCTTGAAAAGCCAGGCATGCATGCATTCTGCTCCGATTTCCAACTGACCTGTGAGATGCTGCACGCCCGCCACATCACCCGAGTCAAACCGTAGTTCGAAGCTTGCAGGCGACTCGGCCAGATCGGAAATGAGCAGACCATTCTGATCCGCTGACCGCTCCACACCTTCTTCCCAGTGGGCGGTTGCCCCGGTGGAATCCTGTCTCTGCGCCAGTTGCAGAAAGCGCATCCGCACGTCGAGATTTGCATCCATCCCGCCCACGACGAGACATTCGCTGCTCATCCGATACGGCTCAGGTGGACGCTGGGCTTCGGCAAAATCTCGCGGGTACAAAGTCCCGAAGTTCCAGCGCTGCCGATTCTTCGTCGAAGAGGGCCGATAGGGATAGAGGATGTATCCCTCATACAAGACAGCATTCGCAATCTCCTCTACCGCAGCGAAGTTCATGCCTTGACCTCATCTTCATCTTCCGAAGCAGCCCGAGCAGCGAGGTGCTCTTCAGGGACGATTCTGTCCACAAGCTGCTCCCAGGTGGGGATGCCATGCCGCACCTTGTACCGGTAAAGACGCTCGAAGGCATCGCGTTGCAGGCACAACCACGCGCTGTTGGGATAATGCTCGTCCATCATCTGCTTCCAGATCTGCAGCGGGAGACGATAATTGGCTTCGCGGTCCCAGGGGACCTGGGTCATCTGAAGTTGATCGTTGATGTCGCTGTAGAAAAGCGTCCCGCTGAAAAGCACGCAGAGCGGAATGTCGCCCGACTCCAGGCCATGAAAGTATTTGGTCGCGGCAACATTGAAATCGAATGTGCAGGGCAACTGTATATCGACAATCGTTGCGCCGGTAAAGCCAGGCACCGAAACGCTGGTATTCATCCACAACAGCGAGCGAACCGTCCTGCCCCAGCGCTCCGGCTCGCCGAACAAGTCATGGAGTTTTTCCTTCTCCGGAGCCGCGTAGCCTCGACGCGCCGGCTCGATCTGCACCTGGCATCGCAGGCTTAGACTATGAACCGCCTCATCGGCCGGCAGATTGGTGATGCGAAGCTTCAAGGCCAGCAGCGGCACGGCTGCGTATTGAACCGCTTCCGCGCCCTCAATCCGGAAGCTCAACTCAGGCATGCATGGTCTCCCTCTTGTTGGTGCATCTGCCCTTGAGGCCCGTAAAGAAGCTTTGTATTTCTTTCCACACTTCGGCTCCGCCGGACAGGCCTCGCCAGTGCAGGCGAATCAGGCCGACCAGACGATAACACTCATCAATTGGGGCCAGGAAGTACTCACGTGCCGGACCCACGCGGTTGATCAGCAGCGCTTCAACGTCAGGCTCCATGGTTTGCAAAGCTGTGCTTTGCGATGCGATGTCACCCCATGACTCCAGACTAAGCAATGACTCGGTTGCACCGGCCGGGCTGGGATACATCGCCACCATTTTGTTCGAGGCGGCATCCCGATAGAAGAACGCCAGGTTGATGGGGATCATGAGCGATTCCCACTGCGCATCCGAGATGTCAAAATCGGTCAGCAACAGGGCGCGTCTCGGAACCCGCCGATAACGGCCGCCGTCTTGCCCGCTGAACAGAATGGCACATGGTTCGCAGGCACACAGAATTTGCCGTGTCGCTGGCTCCAGCAAGTGTGCATGTTCGGGCACGACCTCGGCGCTGCACAACTCGCACTGTTCGGCTGGAGTTCGCTTGCGGGTAAACTTGCGCAACGCCGCAAAGGCATTCTGGCACTCGCCCTCATTCCCCGGAGCATCGCTCATTCCCAGTTCCTTTCGTGGCGCCGATTTACGCGGACGCAAAATTCGGCATTCGCGGATCAATTGGCCTGCGCTTGTCCGCATTAATCCCTGTCGCGTCCCTTGCGGTCCGGCCTGCGCCTTTACGCCCCGGTTCTCGTTTAGTAAGGCTCCACTCCTCTCCCTTATGCACTCCCGGCGTGTGCGACGGACTATCCGGCGTAGCATGTTGACGCACGATAACGGTTCTCCCTCTCCACCAATGTTCAGGTAATTACTACCAGCTTTGACGAAGTGGGCTGCTGCACCACCTCCGCCATGATTTGCGCAGCGTCGGGAGCAACTTCGGTCACCGCATCCTCCACGGCGCTCTTCATGGTTGCAGCGGTTGAGGCACATCCACCGCCCTCTTTCTGCACGCGCAGCTTCACCACCCCATCCGCGATACTGACCAGTTCAACATCTCCACCGTTGGAGTGCAGGAACGGACGCACCTTGTCCAGAGCGCGAAGCACCCTGGTCTCCATCTCCTCGGGATGCAAACCGTGCAGGAGCAGCAGGCTCGCCACCAAGTCGTCCTTCAGAAACTTCCCCGTGACGCTCTCGCCCTCGTTGCTTTGGGAGACGATGTCCAGCAAGTGTTCGAGAGCAGCCCCATGCAGGTCCATGACTGACTGCACAAGCTCGAGCGCCGCCGTGTGCAGTTCCGGATCGCTGGCTCGCTCGAGCTTATTGACCAGCTCTTCGATACGTTCTGTGCGCGCGTGGAACTCCTTTTTCTCTGCCATCGGCGTTATCAGCCCCCAAACGTTGCAGCTATTTGTGTCCCGCCGCTCCAAACATCGCGGCGTGCCGGGTTTCCAGCACCTTACCATCTCCGAGGTACATGTGAACCCCACACTCAGGGGCAGGTTGCCCCCTAACAAATTCTCGGGAGTTGCTCCCCGAACATGACCTCCAGGACGCGCGTCCCGCCGATTTCGGTCTTCATCAGCACCATGCCAGGATGATCGGCAACCACCTCGCCGATCAGCACGGCTTCGCCGCCCAGCGGGTGATGCCGCATGCGCTGGACAATCTCATCCGCGGCTTCAGCGGCCACGATCGCGATTAGCTTGCCCTCATTGGCCACATAGAGCGGATCCAGTCCCAGGATTTCGCAAGCGCCCTTGACCGTTTCGCGCACCGGAATATCGCGTTCCTGCAGTAGCATTCCGACCTGCGACCGGCCGGCAATCTCATTCAATGTGGTGGCCACGCCGCCGCGAGTTGGATCGCGCATGCAGTGAATAGTCGGAAGTCCATCGCTGCCAGTCACCTCCAACATCGAACTGACCAGCCCGTATAACGGTGCGCAGTCGCTTTCGATGGCGCCTTCGAACTCCAGGTTCTCCCGTTGCGACATGATTGCCATTCCGTGATCACCGATGAATCCGCTGACGATGATCTTGTCACCCGGACGCGCGCGATCGGCCGAGATCTCGACCGGGCTGTCGATCACGCCAAGCCCCGTAGTTGTTATGAATATCTGGTCGCCCTTGCCGCGATTGACAACCTTGGTGTCGCCGGTCACCAGCAGCACGCCAGCTTCGTTCGCCGCGTCACGCATCGACTCCACTATGCGGCGAAGATCGTCAGCTATAAGCCCTTCTTCCAGGATGAAAGCTGCGGCCAGATAGAGCGGACGCGCGCCGCTCATGGCGAGATCGTTCACCGTGCCATTGACAGCCAGTCGTCCAATGTCCCCGCCGGGAAAGAAAATCGGCGTGACCACGAACGAATCCGTGGTAAATGCCAGCCTGGAGCCATTTACCTGCACCACGGCCTGGTCGTCGAGCTTGTCGAGAATCGGGTTGGCGAATGCGGGCCGGAAGACCTTGTCAATCAACTCCGCCGTCAGTTTGCCGCCACTGCCATGGCCCAGCACGATCTGCTTGTGCCCGAAGATCGGCAGTGGACAGGAACCGAATACAGTCACGCCGGGCCTCTGGTGGAAATCGCCGTCAGCTTAACGTCGTCCTTGTCTCTCCTCAGGTGTCTGCCATAGGCGTAATAGGCAGCGCAAGCGCCTTCGGCTGAAACCATGGTTGCACCCAACGGATGCTGCGGGTCGCACTCCGTGCCGAAGGCGGGGCAATCGTGCGGCTTCTTGATGCCTTTCAAAATTTGCCCGCTGATGCAGACCTCGGGCTCAAGCGTATCGATCTCCTTAACGTCGAACAGCTTTTCCGCGTCGTGATCGCGGAACTCCCAGCGCAACTTGTAACCGCTCTTTGGGATCGTACCCACTCCCCTCCACTTTCGGTCGGCAATTTCGAAAACATTGGCGACCAACTTTTGCGCCGGCTTGTTCCCTTCCCGATCCAGAATGCGTGAGTATTCGTTCTCCACTTCGGCGCGCCCGCTCTCGAGCTGCCGGATTGTCATCAGCGTTCCTTGCAAAATATCCAGCGGCTCAAACCCCGTTATCACAATGGGGACCTTGAACCGCGCGCTGAGCGGTTCGTACTCGCGATATCCCATGACGGCACACACGTGTCCCGGCCCCAGAAATCCCTGTACCCGATTCAGCGGCGATTGCAAGATTGCAGCAATCGCGGGCGGCACCAGAACATGGGAGACCAGGATGGAAACGTTCTTCACGCCCTCCTGCTGGGCTCGCCATACCAGCATGGCGTTGGCCGGCGCAGTGGTCTCGAAACCAATGGCGAAGAAGACGATCTTTTTATTGGGATTGGCGCGCGCAATCTTCAGACAATCTAGCGGTGAGTAAACCACGCGAACGTCGCCGCCCTGCGATCTGATGGTAAACAGATCGCCCTCAGACCCGGGTACGCGCAGCATGTCGCCGAACGAACAGAAGATCACGTCGGGACGCTTGGCAATGGCGTGCGCTTTGTCGATCATCTCGAGTGGAGTCACGCAAACTGGGCAGCCGGGGCCATGCACCAGTTCAATGTCCTGCGGCAGCAAGTAGTCGATTCCATGCTTCACAATGGAATGCGTCTGGCCACCGCAAACTTCCATAATCACCCACGCCTTCGTCTGGATGCGACGAATTTCCTCGACGATCTTGCCGGCAAGCCGCCCATCACGATATTCATCCAGGTACTTCATTGCTTGCGACTCCCATCCCCGCCCTCATCCACGACCGGCGCATTGAGTTCAGTCAGTTGGTCCAATTCTTCGAGCAGTTGGTAAGTGCGGTGCGCCTCTTCCTCGTCGACCCTGCTGATGGCGAAGCCCACATGGACCAGAACGTAGTCTCCAACCTGTGTCTCCGGAACGTACTCCAGGCAGGCCTCGCGCACGATCCCGCCAAACTGGACCTTGGCCATGCGCATACCTCCTTGTTCGAATGCCTCGACTACCTTGCCGGGAATCGCCAAACACATGTCAGTCTCCTCTTCGCAAAATTTCATTCGCGATAACTGCCTGGCCTAAAGAGATTCCTCCATCATTCGGAGGAACCAAGCTCTGCAGAAAAACTTCAAACCCCTCTCGCCGTAACCCTGCTACGGCGCGATGCAGCAGGTAAATGTTCTGGAAGGTTCCTCCGCTGAGGCACACGCGCTTCAATTGGTCACGCTTACGAATGCGGCGGCAAACTTCGACAATCGCGACGGCCATGGTGTTGTGGAAACACGCGGCAATGTATCCAGCCGGCCTCGATCGTGAAAGATCTTCCACGATGTTCTCGATCATGGGCCGCATGTCCACCTGCGCCGGATCGCCCTCATCCACAAGGAAAGGATACCGCTGTTCTACGTTCGGTTGCGCAATCATTTCCAGTTCGATCGCCGCTTGTCCTTCGAAGTTGACTTCCTGCCGCAAATTAATAAGTGAGGCAACGGCATCGAACAAACGGCCGCAGGAAGATGTCTCAATACTGTTGATGCCGCGTGAGAGCATGGCGTCTACCAAGTCGACTTGCTTCTCCGGAATGCTTCGCAAGAACGACAGAGGTGGAACAGAGCTCGCACCGAACGTATCACGCAAATAGCTGAGCGCCATGCGCCAGGGCTGCCGTACCGCCGCATCGCCACCCGCCATGGGGATGTAACACAGATGCGCCCGGCGCTCGAATCCAGCGAAATCGGCGACCAAGAATTCCCCGCCCCAGATCTTTGCATCGGTACCGTAACCGGTCCCGTCGAAGGCCACGCCTATCACCTTGCCGCGCAGATGGTTTTCCGCCATGCAACTGGCAATGTGCGCGTGATGATGCTGTACCCCCACTTTTTGTTCGAGCGGCAATTTCAGGGCGAAACGCGAGCTCATATAGTTGGGATGCAAATCGTACGCTACCGCTCGAGGTTCGACCCGGAATAGCTTCTTCAGGTTGGCCAGCGTTTCCTCGAAGAACACCAGCGTCTCGTAGTTCTCCAGATCGCCGATGTGTTGACTCAAGATCGCGTAGCTGCCCTTGGTCAGGCAGAACGTATTCTTCAGCTCGGCGCCGCAGGCCAGTATCTCGCTCAGCGGGACGCCGAGGTCCACCGGATGCGGCACGTATCCGCGTGAACGGCGCAGCACACGTTCGCGTCCCTCGAACGTGCGTACCACGGAATCATCCGTGCGCATGTAGATGTCGCGGTTGTGAAACACAAACCAATCGGCTATGGGACGTAATCGCTCCCAAGCTTTTTCATTTGACGTGACAATCGGCTCTTCACTGACGTTCCCGCTGGTCATCACCAACGCCGTAAACCGCGGCGGATCGTCCGGGGAGTCGCTAAACAACAGGTAATGGAGCGGCGTGTACGGCAGCATGACGCCAACCGTGTCATTTCCCGGAGCGACGGCGGGGGAAATGTCTGCGTCCGACCGGCGGCGCAGTACGACAATTGGCCGGCGCGGGCTCAGCAGTGCGTTGCGCTCTGCGTCCGAAACAACGCAGAAATCTTCAACAGCGGCCAAGTCGCGGGCGATGAGCGCGAAAGGCTTGTCGCTGCGCCGTTTCCGAGCGCGCAAAAGCTTCACGCTGGCATCGTTCTGCGCATCGCAGGCCAGCAGGAAACCGCCCAATCCCTTCACCGCTACGATCTTGCCTTCGCGCAGCAGCTCGCGCGTTTGCAGGATTATCGCGGCAGAGTTCCTGGCGTCATAAGACAGCTCTCCCGGAAGCGACGCTCCGGATTCCACAATCGCCAAAGCCGGGCCGCACACCAGACACGCGTTTGGCTGCGCATGGAACCGGCGATTCGTCGGGTCTTCGTATTCCGCCTGGCAAGCCTTGCACATGCGAAACGACGACATCGTCGTCATTGGGCGATCATAGGGAATGTCCTGGATGATGGTGTAGCGTGGGCCGCAATTGGTGCAGTTGGTAAAAGGATATCCGAAGCGGCGGTTCCTGAGATCTCCGAAGTCGCGCCAGCACTCGTCGCACGTAGCCACATCGGGCGACACCAGGACGAACTCGCCCGCTTCCGAGTGACTTTCTTGGATTACGAAGTCAGTATCGCCAAGCGGTTCGAGCTCTGCCACGGTGACTTCTGCGATCAACGCCAGCGGTGGTGGCCGGTGCTGCAACGTATCCAGAAATTTCTGGATGTTCTCGTCGGCGCCCTCAATCTCAATCCTCACGCCTGCGGAGGAATTGAAGACGTAACCCCTCAGCCCGAGTTCATGTGCGAGGTTGTAGACGAATGGCCGGAACCCCACACCCTGCACGATGCCGCGCACGCGTATCTGTCTGCGGATTAGCAACGGACGTGTTGTGGTCGCCATACCGGCGAGATCCAGACACCGGAAACAAGACGCGGAGATACTTCCTTATTACCGAGGCTTGGAGACGAGCCCACTAAGCGGCCCTCGCCAGACCTGTCGCACGCGACCCCTATATCATGCGCGTGTCCGCGCCCCGGGTTGCAGAATATAGCACAAACACACTCAACCTAGATTGTAGTTGGATCCGGTCGGTTGGCCACAAACGGGGAAACGCTGGATTGGTACTCGGGGAAACCCGGTTACGGCAATCGGGGAATCCTGCGGCGGATGGAACTGCCGGGGTTGCACAACCAGCGCAACAGCGATACCCCGCCACCGCCGTTTCTTTCATACTTGTAATCTATTGTGGCCTCACGTCGCGCATTTTTGCCTGCCTCGCAGGGTTCTCTCCGGTTATGCTTATGTTGTATTGGTCTGCCACGCCAGCCGACCCTCGGATCTCATGGATGTAGCCCACGATCGCCCTGTCGGCTTCCGCCTGTACCTCTGGCCGGCTATTGCTGCTGTGCTTCTGCTGCTCCGCGCAGTTCTGTCGCACACCCTGCAGCGGGCTGCCTTCGATTCTTATAACAGCCTGATTGTCTTCGTCCTGCTTCTGGTTTGTACGGGTTTCGCCACCCTCAACGCCGTCGAGAAGACCCAGGGCAGTCGAGTGTTCTGGGTGTTACTGGCCACCGGTTTCGCGTTATGGGCCGTGGACGCATGGCTGTGGGTATATTACCCAACCATTCGTGGGCAAGACATTCCCGATGCGTCGATCGCGGACGCGGCGTTATTTCTTCACGTCGTGCCTTTCATGGCCGCCTTGGCTACGCGCCCGCATCTGAATCGGTCGAATCAAAAGGTGTATCGCACCACCCTGAATTTTTTCCTCTTGCTGTTCTTTTGGGTTTTTCTCTACGCGTACCTGGTATTTCCGTATCAGGTGCCATTTCATAACAGCGCCGTCTACGATGTTCGATACGAGCGGCTCTACCTTGTCGAATCTCTAGTCTGGATCGTGGCCCTTGGTGTCCTGCTGTTTCGTACTCAAGGTGCATGGAAGACCATCTACGGTCACCTGTTCATCGCCTCAGGCCTCTACGCGGCATGCTCCTGGTTCATAAATCTTGACATTGACGCGAACTCGTATCACGGCGAGACCCTTTATGGTCTGGGTTTGCTTGCGTCGCGGTGCTGGTTTATGTGGGCGCTGCTGCGGGCTCGTCAGCTCACCCCGAAACCGATCCAGAAGACCGCTCCTGACACCAGCGATGCCAAGTACACTCCGCTACTCGCCATGGTTGTAGTCGGTGTGATCTTACTGATCGGCCTCGCGGAGATGTTTCAGTTCGAACCCGCGCTCGGATTCCACCGCTTACGAATCATCGTGGTGTTGGCCTTTGCCTTCTTCTTAGCGATGTCAGTCTTCATCAAGGAATATCTGGATAACCTTGAACTGATTGGCGAGGTTAAGTCGACGGAAGCGTTGCAAAGCGCCATCCTATCGTCGCTCGACAATGACATCGCCGTACTCGACAAAAACGGCTGCATTGTGGCTGTCAATCAGGCTTGGGCGCGGTTCGGGCTGGAAAATCCTGGCTTGCCCGATGGTCTCGGTCCCGGCGCCAATTACCTTGCTGCCAGCCAGCCTTTGGCCGTCACCTCACCTGAAGTACGGGGTGTAATCGCTGGCATCAAGGCGGTGCAGGACCGTTCGCTACCGCTCTTCTCGCGTGAATACCTCAGTCCGTCGGCCACCAGGCAAATCTGGTACCTGCTAACTGCGACTCCTCTGGACACCATGGAAGGCGGAGTGGTGGTATCCCGCAAGAACATTACAGCGATAAAAGACACCGAGGCAGCCTTGCGTGAGAGCGAAGAGCGATTCCGCAGCATGGCCGACACAACACCCGTGCTGATGTGGATGGCCGGCCCCGACTCCTTAGCCACCTACTTCAACCAGAACTGGCTCGACTTCACCGGGCGGTCACTCGCCGAGGAATTGGGAGAGGGCTGGGTTGCTTCGGTCCATCCCGCCGACGTGTCGAGGTGTCACCAACTCTATACGGAAGCTTTTGCTTTGCGCGAGCCCTTCCGCATGGAGTTTCGATTGCGTCGCCATGATGGAGAGTATCGCTGGATCGTCGACATGGGTGTGCCCAGGTTTAACGCGGACAATTCCTTTGCCGGCTATTTGGGCTCCTGCATGGACCTGACGGACCACAAACTTGCCGAAGAGATGCTTCACAATTTGAGCCGTCGCTTGATTGAAGCCCAGGAGCAGGAGCGTAGGCGAATTGCACGTGACCTGCATGACGACATCAATCAGCGCTTGGCCCTGCTGGGAGTCAAGATAGGTGCCTTGAAGCGGCATCTTCCGCTCTCGCAAGAGCAACTCCTGGAGGGTCTGCGGGATTTGACCGAGCGAACGTCCGACATCGCCAATGGCATTCACGCCATTTCTCATAAATTGCACTCTTCGCAACTGGATTATCTGGGCCTGGTTTCTGCGGTCGAGGGTTTGTGCACCGAGTTCGCATCCCAACAACACGTGGAAATCG
This sequence comes from uncultured Acidobacteriaceae bacterium, assembly GCA_963794545.1. Taxonomy (GTDB): domain Bacteria; phylum Acidobacteriota; class Terriglobia; order Terriglobales; family Acidobacteriaceae; genus Bog-257. Next base: position 619,965 of record CAWCEH010000001.1, on the reverse strand, counting down.
ACTTCGCGCAACATGACGTTCCCTCCGCCTTGCCGCAGGCGGTTTCTCTGTGTCTGTTTCGGGTGCTGCAGGAGACCTTGAGCAACGCCGTGAAACATAGCGGATCGATGTCGTTCGCGGTGCAGCTATGGGGTTCATCGGGAAAGCTGTACCTAAGGGTCCGCGATACCGGTGTGGGATTCGATGTTCAGGCCGCGCAGAACGCCACCGGCATTGGGCTCATCAGCATGCGGGAGCGCGTCCACTCCGTCAATGGGACCATGGCAATATTGTCCAAGCGGGATTTCGGTACCGAGGTCCGGGTCACCGTCCCGCTTGAGGCTGCCATCAGCAAGCCCCAGGGCGAATGATCCGCCTATCCTCAAAGCATATCTTCACTTCTTGAAATAGTAAGTCCAACTCAGAGACACGTACGACTTCAAGGGAACGCCCACCACGCGTTCGGTGGGCCCAGTTCCAGTCGGGTAAGAAAGCACTTCCGTGGTCTGGCCGGTGTAGCCGTTAGCGATCAGGAAGTTTGCCGCAATTGACATGCGCTCCTCAAGGAAGGGCCTCAACACTGCGCCGCGAATTTCCGTAATCGGCACACCGACAAAGCCGTCCCCCAGAGGCTTGGCCTTCACAAACTCGAACTCGCCGCGAGCGCGAAGATGAAATGGCAGCATGTTATAAGAGCCGACCGCATCCCAGATCATGCGTGGCGCCCCCGGTATAGGCTGGCCGGTCTGGCTGTCCCTGGCGTCCGCCTGCGAGTACGAGAGGTAGAGAGCGCCGCGCGAGAAGTTTCTCTGCAGAGACACCGCCAGGACCTTGTTGACCGAAGGCCCGATGATCTCCTGCAAACCTGTGTCGGGATCGATCTTCGCTAACTCCTGAGAATTCGACACTCGCTTCAGCGTGACATAAAACTGCGTCTGCTTCACCACCTTGGAGATCACAAGTTGACACGCACGCGATGGGGCAAGTAGTGTTGGTGTGCCTGTGCCGTTCCCAATTCGCGGATCCTCCGTATGAAACGCTTCTCCATAACTGAACGCCACCTGGGGAACATAGGGACTGTCGGGGGGAAGAAAAGTGATCGTCCCCTTGGGCAGCGTTAAGGTCGCAAGCTTATTGAACGAGTTCTGCGGATTGGTCAAATCCTGATTGTCCATCCAGACTTCTTCCTGGCGAACGCCGAGATTGAAGTGCAGATGTTTGCCCACCGTCCCATCGAACGAAACAAACGGTTCGACAAAAGACAGCGTGAGATTGTTGCTGGTCACCGGCTGGAAGATGCCGTTGTCGTCGACGTGCTTCAGATCCAGATTGCGCGGCGCATCGCGGCGAAGGTCCACTCCGGCAAGGAAAGCCAGCCAGGATCGAACACTCTGAATGTAGGTGGTCTCGCCGCCAAACACATTTCGCGTTTCGCTTTGCTGAATCAATCCGGCTCCAAAATTTGACCGCAGGGTGAGAGCGTAGTTCCGGAAGAAGCCAGAGACGGACACTTGCCGTTGTTGGCTGAGTTTCCAGTTGTCGGTTGCGACTGCGAGAAAGTTGTAAGTGTGGTCGAGTTGCCGGCTGTCGATGGTATGGCCGGGAACGGGTACGCTGATCGGTATCAGCCCCGGAACATACGAGAACCCGTAGTAGCCCATGCCAAACACAGTCAGCTCATGGCGGCCCAGATTAAACTGGCGAAGTCCGTTCAGCTTGTACTGCTGACGACGTTCCAATCGCTCAAGAAATCCATTGCCGAACGCGACCTCGCCTGCAATCCACGCATTCGTCTGCGGATTGTTGGGACTCCATCCTCCGATCAAATCCCCATCGCGATAATCCCCCGTAAGCTGGAAGAAGCTATTGAACCGCTGTCTTGGGATATAGGCGGCAGCCAGATCGACCGCGTTGTTCCCCTCCCGAACATTGAATGCGCCCCCGTCCACCGTGACGCCTTCAATCGCCAGCGGAATCAGGAAATTCGGGTCGGCGTAGCCGTTTCCATGAGCATTGGCGGGCAGATTGTTGGGAAACAAAAAGTTGCCGATCTGGAAAAACTGGGCGATAGGCTCGCCATGGTCGCCGGCCACGCCCGGAGCAAAATATTGAGGGGCCTTGATCCCTCCCGATGCGGTTTCAATAGGAAGCCCGGGAATCGAAATCGGAGCTCCGGGCCTGCCTGGATTGGCGTCCAGCACCTGGTCATGGATGATGATGCTTTGAGCGGGATCGGGAGTCAGAACCGACGGTTCCGAAGCCACCACCGTGATGGCCTGTACAGACGAGGCAATCTGCTGAAATTGGAGCGTAACGTTGACATGTTGACCCGCGGCGACCGAAACATTCGAAACCACCGTGAGAAATGAAGTCGCCTCAGCGGTCAGTTGATATTGCCCCGGATCAATGCCGTCGAGAACAAAATTCCCTTGTGCATCGCTCTTGGTTTGGCGAATTACGTCTCCGCCGGCGTTGGAAAGCATCACTCGCGCCCCGGCTACGGGAGCACCCTGAGGATCGAGGACCTTCCCTGCCACTCGGCTCGCTTCCGCGGCTGCCGGCAGGCGGTAGCACACAATCAACAGCAGCCACAGCGACAAGCGCCGCAAATGTTTTCTGAAGGACGGCCGGTCTGAAGTCGCCACCATACTTCTCCGCCTTCTATTACGGTCCCGAAGACAATTGCGGAATCGTAACACGATTATTACAATCGTGACACGCCGGACTGATGGCGGGTAGTAAGGGTAAAGTTACTCACATTTGGAAAAACCCCTGAAGGCGTGTCCCGGAGAGTCACTACCAAGATGCCACAATTGACCAGAACCGGAGTTTCGCTGGAAGAGGACCTGCTCAATCAGTTCGATCAAGTGATTGCCAGGCGTGGTTACAGGAACCGCTCCGAGGCAATTCGCGATCTCATTCGTGAGAGCCTGGTCTCAGAGGCGATTGACAAGAATAAACAGGTCGTAGCGACACTCTCCATGATCTACGATCATCACCGCCCCAACCTGTCAGACAAGCTGAACGAGATCCAGCATCACTCCCACGGCAATGTGATGGCGGCTACGCACGTCCACCTTGACGAAGACATCTGCCTGGAAGTCGTGATCATGAAAGGTCGAAGTGGTGAGGTCAAACATCTCGCCGATCACATGTTGGCCATGCGCGGAGTGAAGCACGGAAAGCTGGTCCTGACCACGACCGGAAAAGACCTGAAGTAGCCAAGAATCTTGGTCCCACGCCGTACGTCAACAAGGCATTGACTCGCCCATCACAGCTTCACGTTCTGTACAAAAACCCTATTCGTGGCGAGCAAATAGTCTGATATCCTGCCGTGACGAATATCACGTTATCTGGCGTCGATTTGCCGTGCGACCGGAGAGGTCTGGATGGAAGTCATCGATTGGCGAACGCCGAGAGGAATAGCGCGTTTAGGATGCGTACTCCTATTGGTGACGAGTTTGGGGACCATCGACGCCGCAGCCCAGGAAGCACCCGACTCGACCGACGCCCTGACCGTCGATCAAGCAGTCCAATTGGCGCTGGCCAATAACCGAAACCTGAAGATTGTCTCCCTCAGCCTCGACAGCTCCAAACAGAAGCTGCTGGCGGACAAGACCAAGCGGCTTCCCGCTTTTAACACTTACGTCTTCGGTTCCCAGTTGCTGGAACCCATCAGTTTTACGGTGCAAGCCGGCCAATTTGGGAGCTATCCCGGCATCGGCCCCATTCCCGCCACCAACACGAACATCACGACCCCCAGCCAACCAACGGCGTACATCTTTGCCACCGCCGCTCAACCTCTCCTCACGCTTTACAAGATCAACCTGTACATTCACGGGCAGGTGTTGTCGGTCGAGCAGGCCACACAAAGGGTACGCGAGGAGCGAATCTCGATTGTCGACGATGTGCGGCAGGCTTACTACTCCATTGTCGAGATCCAGAACGCCATCGCGGCCTGCGAAGCCAGTATCAAGCAGTACAAGGAACTGGACCGCATCACTGCCCAGTACGTCGCCGAACAAGTCGCGCTGAAGTCCGAGAACCTGGAGGTCAAGGCCAAGCTTGCGGACGAGGAGTATAAGCTCCTTCAGTATCAGGACAAGCTTGCCTCGGCAAAAGAGAGTTTGAACAATCTGTTGGGCCGCGATATCAACACCCAATTTCACGCCCTTGATGTAACCGAATTGTCGCCCGTGGAAGAAAATCTGCCGGCCGCCCAAGCCCAGGCGCTGGTTCAGAACCCGAAGGTGAAGGAAGCCGAGATAACCGTGCAGCAGGCTGACAACGCCAGACGCCTGGCGAAGTCGCAATATTTGCCTGACCTGGGAGTCTCGTTTCACTATCTCTCTCCCTTTGGCGTGAATTTTGTTCCCACGAATGTCATGGCCCTCGGTCTCGAATTCAACTGGGAGCCGTTCGACTGGGGACGGCGCAAACACGAGGTCGACGAAAAGGTCATCGTCGTAGAACAAAGCAAGCTGGGCCTGGACGATACCAAGGCGCAGATCCTTATTAACGTGGACAACCAGTTCCGTTCTCTACACGAGGCTCGTGTTGCCGTCGGAGTGGCGATCGCCAAGCGAGAGTCCTCGACCGAGAAGCTGCGCGAAGTCACTAACAAGTACCAACAAAAGACAGTCCTGTTGCGCGATGTTTTGCAACAGCAATCGGCGGTCGAAGGCGCCAATGCGGATTACAACGAAGCCATGGCTTCCTTCTGGACGGCGAAGGCAAACTTTCAGAAGGCCATCGGCTCGGAGTGAACTCCATGCACAGAACACGACAGGTGAAGCTCGGTTGGCGCTGTGGGTTAGCGCTAATTGCGGCATCGGCGGCAGTCATGTTGGCCGGTTGCGGTAAAGCAACTTCCGAACCAGCGCCCCTGGTGCCAGTAAGGACCGCCCAAGTGCAAATCATCGACACCGGCGTCGGCAATACCTATTCCGCAAACATCCAGCCTTACCAGCAGGTGGAACTCGCGTTCAAGTCGAGCGGGTATCTGGTAAGCATCCGCCAGGTGCGTGACGCGGATGGTCACATTCGCAACATCGACCTAGGAGACTACGTCACTAAGGGAACTGTCCTTGCCACCGTACAGCAGGACGATTTCCAGCAGAAGCTTGCACAGGCCAAAGCGCAACTGGATAAAGCGCAAGCCGAGCATGAGCGAGCCAAACTCTCCTTCGGGCGCATGTCTGCGCTCTACGCCGTGGGAGCGGCCACCAAGCCGGATTACGACGACACTAATGCGCAAAACGAAAGTACCGCGGCTGCGGTGGACGCCGCCAAGGCCCAAGTCACCGAAGCACAAATTGCGCTCGACTATTGCCAGCTCAGAGCCCCTTTCGACTCTTGGGTCCTCAAACGGAATGTCGATGTCGGGATGCTGGTCAGTGCGGCAACCAGTGGTTTCACCCTTGCTGACACCCGCTCTGTGAAGGCCGTGTTCGGGGTTCCGGACACGGCCATCGCCCGGGTCAAGCTTGGAAGTCCGCAGAGCGTTACTACCGAAGCTCTTCCCGGGGTGTTCTCCGGTCACGTAACCTCCATTTCGGCGGCGGCCGATGCAAAAAGCCGCGTGTACTCCGTCGAAGTCAGGATTGACAACCCTCAAAACCTGCTGAAAGCGGGAATGATTGCCTCGATCACGATCGGGGCCGAGAAGCCCATCGGCAAAGTGATGGTTGTGCCCTTGACCGCTGTGATTCGCAGTCCCTCCAATCCAAATGGTTTTGCAGTTTACGTGGCCGAAGGCACTGGGGACATCGTCAAAGTGCACACGCGGGATGTCACGTTAGGCGATACCTACGGCAACATGATCGCGGTACTGAACGGAGTGGGCCTGAAAGACCGCGTTGTGACCACGGGAACCAACATGATCAAGAACGGCGACCAGGTGCGGGTAATCCCCTAAGGTTGTTGCAAAAGCGCAATGGCAACTCATCACAAATCCGACGCCGAGATCATTGCAACCACGCATAACACCGCCCGCTTCTTCACCGAGCATCGGCAGGTAGCACTCATTTTGTTGATCGCGACCTTCGTCTGGGGTTGGTATGGGTATCACAACATGCCCAAGCGGAAGGACCCCGACATCCCGGTCCGCGTGGCATCTGCCCAATGCCAGTGGCCCGGCGCTACGACCGAGCAGATCGAGCAACTGGTCACCCGTCCCATCGAGCAGGCAGTCGCACAAAACACGACCATCCGCCCGCCCAGCCCGTCTAACTTTGGCATCCGCTCAATGAGCTTTCCCGGGCTCGCGGTGGTGTACGTCCAGCTCGATGACAACGTGAAGGACAAACAGAAAGAGTTCAGCGACATCAACCTCAAGCTGAACCAGCTCAATGCGCAGCTGCCGCGCGGGGCCGGGCCCATCCAGTTCAACAGCAACTTCGGCGACACGGCCGCATTGATGCTCACCGTTGCCAGCCCGAACGCGACGCCGACCGAGGTAGCGCTGCGGGCGATTGCCATTCGCAAGGCCATCGAAGAAACCCGTGCCCAACTGGCCAAGGATGCGCCGCAGCCGCGGGTCAGCGTCATCTACGCCTTTCCGCTCTCGGTGGCGGCTGGGCCGGTACGCAGCAATTTCGAGAGCATCGCTGAAATCGCCCGCCGCAATGGCACGCTCAAAGACCTCCATTTCTTCGATGGACCCGGCTATGTAGGCCTCGACGCCAGCTCCAGCGTGGACGACGAAACGATTCGCCGGCGCGGTGAACAGTTGATCAAGAACAATCTTCACCGCTCCGAGCTATACCCGGATGCCTGGGCGCCTGCGATTATTCGCGATCCGGCTAACACGGAGACGGAACTCGCCAAAGTCGCCGGTGCAAAGTACTCCTATCGTCAGCTTGACAACTACACCGACCTGATCCAGCGCACGCTGCAGGGCGTGCCGGAGACATCAACCGTGACGCGGTCGGGGGTGCTGCAGGAACAGATCTACCTCGATTACTCTCAACAACGTCTGGCGCAGTACGGGTATGACCCGTCGAAGCTGAAAGACATTCTCAACGCGCAAAACATTACCTTGCCCGCCGGCTCACTCGATGTCGGGCCGCAGGACTTAGTGATCAATCCCTCTGGCCTGTTCCCTGACGCACCCGCCATCGGCAATGTGGTCATCGGTGTTTCCTCGTCGAACAGCCCCGTCTACCTGCGTGACCTGGTGGACATCTCACGGACCTATCAGAGTCCCCCCACGTTTCTCAACTATCTGACGTGGCGCGATGCCAGTGGACGGTGGATCCGCAGCCGCGCGATTTCGCTGGGAATCAACATGCGCTCCGGCCAGCAAATCGATCTATTCGGGCGCCACGTACAAGAGAAGCTGGACAGCATCAGGAACTATCTGCCTGACGACCTGGTGATCGTCCCCACCTCCAGCCAGCCGGTCCAGGTGAAGGAGCAGATCGATCTGTTCATGGATGCGCTCTACGAAGCTATCGGATTGGTGGTCATCGTTTCCCTGATCGGCTTCTGGGAGTGGCGCTCGGCCGTGCTGATGGCGATATCGATTCCGATTACTCTCGCCATGACGTTCGGCGTAATCTACGTGCTCGGCATCGACATCCAGCAAGTCTCGGTGGCATCGCTGATCATCGCTCTGGGACTGCTGGTGGACGACCCCGTCGTGGCTGGCGACTCCATCAAGCGAATGCTGGCCGAGGGACAGCCGCGCCTGATCGCGCCCTGGCTGGGGCCAACCAAGATTGCCACCGCTATCATGTATGCGACGATCACCAACATCGTCGCATACCTTCCCTTCTTGATGATCACCGGCACAACTGGCGAATTCATCTACAGCCTGCCGGTAGTAATGACCACCGCTCTGGTGTGTTCTCGTCTGGCGTCAATGACATTCATCCCGTTGCTGGGCTATTTCATCCTGCGGCCCGACAAGAAGCCGGAGGCGCAGATCGAGGAGCGCCGTACCAGGGGCTTTACGGGCAGGTACGCGACGGTGGCAAAGCTTGCCATCGAGCATCGCTGGAAAGTGGCGATCGGATCGCTGGCTTTCCTGGTGTTGGGCGCATTCCTTTTTTCGCAGTTAAAGACCTCGTTCTTCCCCGATGACGTGCAGTACTGGTCGTACATCGATGTCTGGCTGCCCAATGATGCCAACTTTGATGCCACCAACCGTGCGTCGCAACAGGTGGAACAGATCATCCACGAGCAAGCCGACGATTGGGGCAAGAAGCATCCCCAGAAGGACGGCTCTCCGTCGCACATCTTGCGGTATGTGACGACATGGGTGGGAGGCGGGAGCCCGCGCTTTTGGTTCTCGGTGTCGCCACAGCCCAAGCAGCTCAATTACGCGCAGGTGCTGGTGCAATTTACGGACAAGGAGATTACTCCCGACTTCGTCGCACAGGTGCAACCGGTACTATCCGCGAAGCTACCCGGAGTGCGGTGCGACTACCGCCAATTGCAAACGAATCCGATCAACTATCCGGTGGAGATTCGGGTCGTGAGCCAGGCCGACGTTGGCACTGCGCAGAGCGCCCAGGACATAGCCGAGTTGCGACGCATCGCCTCACAGGTGGAAGACATCGTGCGCTCGGCGCCGGAAGCGGACCGTGTGCGCAACGAGTGGCAGAAGGAGAGTTTCCAGGTCACTCTGAAGATCAATCCCGATCGCGCCAACCTTGCAGGCATCACCAACCTGGACGTGGCCAACTCTGCGACCAGCGCCATGAGCGGCACTACGGTCACGACCTTGCAGGACGGCGACAAGAACATTCCCGTGGTAGCGCGGCTGCAGATGAACGAACGCGCCCGGCTTTCCGATATTCAGAATCTGTATGTCTACTCCTCGTCGTCACAGGATGCAACCAAGATCCCGCTGGTCCAGGTCTCCGATATTCAGAACAGCATGACGACGAACCGCATCATCCGCATCGACCACTTTCGCGAAATGTCGATCTTCGCTTTTCCCGCGCCAGGCCACCTGGCGTCGGAAATTACCAGCGCTGCGCTGCCAAAGCTGCGGGAGTTCGAGAAGACCGTACCCCCAGGCTACAAAATCATGGTGGGCGGCGAGTACAACAAACAGCAGGACGGTTTCCGCAACTTGACCATGGTGTTGATCATTTCGGTGATGGCCATTTATCTTGCCCTGCTGTTTCAGTTCAACAACGCCGTCAAGCCCCTGCTGGTTTTTGCGGCCGCGCCCTATGGCGTGGCCGGTGCCATCGCCGCCCTCTGGGTCATGAACACCTCGTTCGGGTTCATGGCGTTCCTGGGGATTGCCAGCCTCATCGGCGTCATCGTGAGCCATGTGATTGTCCTCTTTGACTTCATCGAGGAGAGGCACGCCTTGGGAGAACCCTTCGAGGAAGCGGTCATCGATGCGGGCATTATCCGTCTGCGCCCGGTGATGATCACCGTCGGCGCTACCGTGCTGGCGCTCTTCCCCCTGGCCATGCATGGCGGTCCGCTCTGGCAACCGCTCTGCTACGCGCAAATTGGTGGACTGACGGTGGCCACTTTCATTACTCTGTTGATGGTTCCTGTGTTTTACTCAATTTTTGTTCTGGACTTGAAGATCCTCACCTGGGAAGCGGAAGAACAGAAACGTAATGGCATAGCACCCGCAGGCGCAGGGCCGGCCACCGCGCCTGCGCCCTCGGGCGACTAAGCTGCTAACATAACCGAAAAATACCTGAAGTTTTGATGGAGAGGGATGAGCATGGAACGTAGAACAAGCTTAGTACTAGGCAGTTTCCTCGTTGCGGCGATGCTGTTGACTCCGGCCCTTGCCCAAATGAGTTCCAGTGGTCAGGGACCTGCGGGACTTCAACAGAAACTCGCTGCTCTGAAGCAGTCTGCGGCCGCGAACAAACAACGTCTGCATCAGTATCAATGGGTGGAAACCCAGCAGATCACCTACAAGGGCGAGCCCAAACCTCCCAAGACGTTTCTCTGCAGCTACGGCCCTAACGGGCAGATTCAAAAGGTACCGACTGGAGAGCCGCAAGAACAGCAGCAGCAGAGCGGCCGCCGCGGCCGTCTGAAGGAGCACGTAGTCGAGAAGAAGACGGACGAACTGAAAGACTATATGCAGCAGGTCCAGAGTCTGCTCAGTCTGTATGTTCCGCCTTCTTCCCAGCGCATGCAGAAGGCCTTCGAAGCCCACAATGTTTCGATTGTGCCCGGTGGCGGCGCACCGCAGTTGGTGTTCAAGAACTACGCTCAGCCTGGCGACCAGATGACGATTGCTTTTGACCTGGCAACGAAGAAAATTCAGACTCTGAACGTCAACACCTACATGGGCGAAGCGAAAGATGTTGTGACTTTGGCGGTGCAATTCGCCAGCTTGCCTGACGGCACCAACTACGCTCAGCAGACCGTTCTTGGAGCCACGGCCAAGCAGATTCAGGTGACCATGACCAACGCCAACTACAGCAAGTTGGCGCAGTAGCCCTGAGTTTGGCTGCGAGCAATTGACTTGTCATTCCGTGTATGGCGACGTGGTCGTTGTCATACACGGGATGGCGGCTATGGGAGGCTTGCGAGAAGGTACTTTTTGAAAGACCTGGAACGTCTGTTGACTAGTTCACTCGCCACTATCGACTGACCACTAACCCCTAGTCCCTAGTCCCTAGCCCCTGTCTTCTCACTGCCCCTCGAGCGTGCACTCGACGTTCATCTCTTTGCAAACCTTCAGCACGCCGTCCACTACCATCGAGTTCGTCCCGGGCGCCGGCATCAGGTTCGATGCAATCACCAGTTGCGTGATTTTGTCTCCCAGCGGCGTGGCCTGCAGGCTGGCGACCTGTGTGCCATTGGTGAATTGCACCATCCGCTTCTTCTCGTCCTGATTAGTGATCTTAAGATCGGTACGCGCCGACAGGTTCTTGATCGCGGTCTGGTACACCTTGTCGGCATTGGCTTCCAGTACAACGGTTGCAACGTCAAAGCCCGAGCCATCTTTCGACCGATCGCTCATCTGTTGTACTCGCCCAGCAACGGCGTGCGCCACCATCACCCATTGGGCCTGAGCGCTGATTGCGCTCATGAACAACGCCAGAAAAACAAACGCAACCGTCATCGTCTTATGTTTGACCATGGATCTCCTCCTCTGCCTCAACCTAACTCCCGCACCTGTGATCGAAACCTAAACAGTCTAGTCTGGAATTCATGGCTGTCAACGAGGAATTCTCCGAGCACCGTCCGAGCTTGCATAATCACGATAGCTATTTCGGGTAAAGCTGGTTCGGGTAGTCCGGACTCGGGTAGTGCGGACCTTCAGGTCCGCGTCAAGGATTTCTCTCGATCCGTCGAGCCCCGTAGGGGCGGCACTGAAAAACGCGAATGTGTCGTGCCTACGGCACTCGAATTCTGAGGGTGACGTCAACGCGGGCCTGAAGGCCCGCTCTACCCGAACAGTGTTCAGCATTATTTCTTCAGGCTAAATGGTGCGTGAGATTCACAACCCGGCCCATCCGAAGGTATTTTCTACGGAATAATTACCGCCGCCCCGTCGATGGAATCGTTCTTGATCGCGAGCAAAGCTTCATTGGCCTGGTCGAGCGGAAACTTCGTGACTTGGGGATGAAGCTTGATTTCGGCGGCGATCTTGAGGAAGTCGCGGGCATCGGCCTGGGTCATGTTCGCCACGCTGCGAATCTGGCGCTCGCCCCAAAGTAGATGGTCATAATCAAACTGGGGAATGTGATCGAGATGGATCGCGTTAATGGCGACGACTCCACCCTTGCGCAAACTCGCGAGGGCAGCGACCACCACGTCTCCGCTGGGCGCGAAAGTTATGGCGCGGTCGAGCTCGACTGGCGGCTTGTCCGTTTCCGCTCCCACCCATGCGGCCCCAAGTGACTTTGCCAGTTGGCGATGCGAACTTCCCCGCGTCGAAACGTAGACCTTGCAGTTCCACGCGTGCAGCACCTCAATCGCGAGATGCGCCGACGCTCCGAATCCGAATAGTCCCACGCGCTCTCCAGGCTCCACGCCCGCAACCCGCAAACTCCGAAAACCAATAATGCCGGCACACAGCAGCGGCGCTGCATGCAAGTCGTCGAGCGCCGCCGGCAGTGGAAATACGAAGTCAGCCCGGGCGAGCGCATATTCTGCATAACCGCCGTTTACGGTGTAGCCGGTGAAGACAGGCGCATCGCAAAGGTTTTCCATGCCTCGGCGGCAGTACCAACAGCTTCCATCAGTGCCGCCAATCCACGAGACCCCGACCCGCGTTCCAACCGGAAGCTCTGCGGTGGCGCCTTCCACGACATCGCCGACAATCTGATGTCCGGGAATCACGTGCTCCCGGAGCGGAGGAAGTTCACCTTCCACAATATGCAGATCGGTACGGCAAACACCGCATGCGCGGACCCTCAGCAGGACGTCGCCCGCCTCCAGCAACGGGCGCGGAACTTCATCGATGCGAAGAGGACGCTTCGAAATATTCTGGGCTGCGGTGAGGATCGCGGCTTTCATCAGGACCTCCGCTCGGTGCGGACTACGATGATTTTAGTCGCACTGAGCTTGCTGCCTGTAACTTTTCTCGCACAGGGGCTTTTGTGCATAGGTAAACTAGCGCGAAATAACTAAGGTTTGGTGTTATTCTGAGGTGTAACCAAGCGGCTCAACAGCGATCATTCCGACATAGTCCTGAACAGCCCAAACTACAAACATTCGCAATAGATTGGAGCACTTTATGGTCCGACTGAAGCAGGTTCTGGCATTCGCCTTAACTTGGGGAATGTTGATCGCCACCTCGCCAGCCAGCGCAAATGCCCTCAGCGGCATGCAGGAAGCTCCCCCAGCTAATGTGCCGGCTGCCGACATTGACGCGATCGTGGCTCCGATTGCTCTTTATCCTGACGCACTGGTGGCACAGATTCTGGCGGGTGCAACCTTTCCCGACCAGATCACAGAAGCTGACAAGTGGGTGAAGGCCAACGCAAGCCTCAAAGGCGACGCTCTGATGCAGGCGGTCGACAAGCAGCCTTGGGACCCGAGCGTGAAAGCGTTGACCGAGTTCCCGTCGGTTCTCGACAACATGGCGAACAATCTGTCCTGGACCTCGGCCCTCGGCGATGTGTCTTACAACCAACAGGCGGATGTCATGGCTGCCATCCAGCGGCTGCGCAAGCAAGCCAAGGACGCAGGCAATCTGAAGTCAACTTCCCAGATGACGGTGGTCCAGCAGAGTCCGCAGACCATCGTTATCCAGCCGGCGAATCCACAAGTGGTTTATGTACCGACTTACAACCCCACCGTGGTCTACGGGACGCCCTACTACCCGCCGGGCTACAGCACTGGGGCTCTGGTGGCCACAGGGCTGATTTCGTTCGGTGTGGGCATGGCAGTCGGAGCCGCCATCAACAACAGTTGCTGCGGCTGGGGCTACAACAGTTGGGGATGTGGTTGGCACGGCGGAAGCGTGACCTATAACCGCAACGTGTACGTTTCGCGCAGCAACGTCTACGCTAACGGCAATCGCTACAACTACAACAGTGGCCGCTACAACAACGGTAACCGCTACAACAACAACAACGTCAATAATCGCTCTGGAAACCGCAACACCAACGTCAGCGGTAATACCGTCAACGTCAACGGCGGTAACCGAAACAACGTCAATAACGGCAACCGAAACAACGTCAACAACGCAAATCGCGGCAACAATGGCGGCTACGGAACCAACCGCACGGGGAATAACAACGCCAACCGTCCGGGGAATAACAACGCCAACCGCCCGGGGAATAACAACGCCAACCGCCCAACCGCTTCGACTCGCCCGGCGGCATCACCGGACCGCGGCTATGGCCAAAAGCCCGCGACCGGAACCAAGAGTGGCGCGCTCAGCGGATATAGCTCGGGTGGAAACGCCCGGGCGCAGAGCAATCGCGGACAGGCGAGTATGGGCGGCGGTGGACAGCGCAGCAGCGGTGGACAGCGCAGCGCGCCTGCGGCCCGCAGCGGCGGTGGCGGCGGTCGTAAACGATAGCCTCTAGGCGAAAGCCGGCGGCAGGTTGGTTGGCACGATGGAATGGGTAATGGACCCGTGCGATGGAGAGTAACTGATGTCTCAGAAAAATTTGCGAGGTATTCCGATGCAAAGGCATGTAAGCCTGATCAAGGCCGCGGTATTAACGATCTCGTTGCTTCTTCTTGCAGCCGTAGTAAACGCCCAGGAACCGGGACAAAAGACCTTCGCTACGCCGCAGGATGCAGGCAAGGCCTTGTACGAAGCCATCAAGTCTGGCGATAAGGCAGCTATGGAAGCAGTTCTTGGGCCGTCCTCCGCCAGTATCATATCTTCCGGTGACGAAGTGCAGGACAAGAATAATGCCGAATTTTTCACCCAGCGCTTCGAGCAGATGAATCGCTGGGCCAAAGAAGTAAACGGGGATCAGACTCTCTACATCGGCGCCGAGAACTGGCCGTTCCCCGTCCCGCTGAAGAACAATGCTGGGCAGTGGTATTTCGACAGCAAAGCTGGAGTGAAAGAAGTTCTATTCCGTCGTATCGGCAAGAACGAGATGGCCGCCATTCGTGTCTGCGAGGTCCTGGCCGAAGCGCAGCAGGATTATTTTGAGCAGACACATGATGGCGATCCCGTCCACCAGTACGCGCAAAAGTTCGCCAGCGATGAAGGAAAACAGAATGGGCTCTATTGGAAAGTCGCCGAGGGGCAACCGGAGAGTCCGGTCGGCCCGCTGGTGGCTTATGCCACTGGCGAAGGCTACGGAGGGGAAAAAACCGCTGCTCAACCTTTTCACGGCTACTTCTACCACATGCTGACCGCACAAGGCGCGAACGTCAAAGGTGGCGCTAAGAGCTACATCGTGGACGGCAAGATGACGGGCGGCTTCGCGTTTGTTGCCTATCCCGCCGAGTATCGCAATTCCGGAGTCATGACCTTCCTGGTGGATGCAACCGGCATGGTCTACCAGAAGGACCTAGGACCGAACACCGCAGACCTTGCCAAACAAATGAAGGCCTACAACCCGAATTCGACTTGGGTGGTTGCCAATAGCGACGCTGAGGAAGAGACAGCGGATAGCTCCGACCAATAATCACAAATAACGCCGACTGTTTACCGACACGCCGGATGGGCAAATCCATCCGGCGGGCGTTTCTCGGATGAGCCTGCGCAGTCGATCTCTTTCAGCATCTGCTTCGCTTCATAAGGTGTCATCCCGAGGGGCGTCGCGAGTGCTTTAGTCCGCGGCTGCTTTTGGCGCGGTCGCGACGCGAGTCGAGGGACCTGCTTTTCACTTTCCGCCATTGATGAAACCGTCTGATCCTGGGGGCAATCGTCATTCTCAGACGGATCTTGTGTTCTCTCGCGACAACCGTTCCAACTCTCGATTATTACCAACCTTTCCTGTTTCTCGAGTTTGTACATGAACAACTTGTCATGCTGGGGAAATTGGCTCTTCATGTGCAGTCGGTAACTTAGACACACTGAGGGATGTCCCCTCCCACGAAAAGCTTGACGCGAACAGAAAGCAACGCACACATGACACGAATTGCAGGTGTGGCCAGCGCATTTCCACACCAGTACTACCGCCAGCAAGAGATTGCCGGAGCTCTTCACCGGTATTGGGGCAAAGGCCTCGATAATCCGAAGGTACTCGAGCGCTTACTCACGCGAGTGGGCGTTGATGGGAGATACCTGGCCCTTCCCATCGAAGCGTATGACGACCTCACCACCTGGGGAAAATCGAATAACGCCTGGATCGATGTTGCCGAAGACCTGGCTGAGCAATCGATCTGTCGCGCTCTGACCCGCGCTGGCCTTTGCGAAGCCGACCTCGATGCCATCTTTTTCGTTTCGGTCACGGGCGTGGCCAGTCCGTCGATTGATGCACGCCTGATGAACCGAATGAACTTGCGCCCTGACATTAAGCGCAACCCAATCTTCGGCCTGGGATGTGTCGCAGGCGCGGCCGGCATTGCGCGCGCTTCCGATTACGTGCGCGCCTTCCCTGACCAATGTGCAGTCCTGGTCTCCGTCGAACTCTGCTCCCTGACATGGCAGAGAAACGATCTCTCCGTCGCCAATCTCATTGCCGCCGGCCTGTTTGGAGACGGCTCGGCGGCTGTAATTGTTGCGGGTAGCGAACGCCAGGCTGCTGGTCCTCAGGTCATCGGTACCCGCTCATCGTTTTATCGGGGCACGGAAGACGTAATGGGTTGGGACATCTCTGAAGAAGGCTTCAAGATTGTGCTTTCTCCCGGCGTCCCCGACATGGTGCGCCAACACCTGGCCCGCGACGTGGACGCATTTCTCGCGGACTACAACCTCGACCGCAGCGATATCGATAGTTGGATCATGCACACCGGCGGCCCCAAGGTCCTCGAAGCGACGGCGGAGGTCCTGGACCTTCCCGAAGGTTCGCTCGATGTGTCGTGGCAATGTTTGCGCCGGGTCGGCAACCTGTCTTCTGCGTCGGTATTGCTCGTTCTCGAGGAATTCATGAACCGGCGTCGTCCCGCGGCCGGCAGCTACAGCATCCTGGCTGCAATGGGTCCGGGGTTTTGCTCGGAACTGGTGCTGCTGCGCTGGTAGGGGCCATGCACGAATCGATCCGCGAAACTGAGGTATTCGTCGGCGGCGGCGGGCCGGCCGGGCTCGCCGCTGCGATAGCAGCACGGCTCGCAGGCTTCGCAGTTACCGTCGTGGATTGCGCTCAGCCCCCCATTGACAAAGCCTGCGGCGAAGGCATCATGCCCGATGGACTGTCAGTCCTCGGCAAACTTGGCGTCACCGCGAGTTCTCGATTCGCGGCGCCCTTTCGGGGCATTCGCTTCGTGGACAACGGTACTCAAGTGGAAGGCAGGTTCCCGCAAGGTGTGGGCTACGGCCTTAAGCGCACCGTTCTGCATCAACTGCTCATTGATCGCGCGACAGAACTTGGCGCGTCTCTCAACTGGGGCACACGCATCACTGGGGTGTGGGAGAAGGGTGTGCTGGTAGAGGGAAAGCGTGTCACCTGCCGTTGGCTGCTCTGTGCTGACGGACACAATTCGTTGCTGCGCAAACTTGCCGGTCTCGATGTGTCGCGCCCGGCGCAACGCCGTTTTGGATTCCGGCGCCACTACAAGCTGGCTCCCTGGTCTGATTTCGTCGAAGTCCATTGGAACGACTGTGGGCAGATGTACATCACTCCGGTGTCAGACGGCGAGATCTGCGTGGCTCTGATTACGCGTCGCCCTGGACTTCGCTTTGACGAAGCGCTCACGTATTTTCCCGAGTTGTTGGAGCGCTTGAAAAACACACCTCCGGAAAATCAGCATTTGGGGGCTCTGACCGTGACGCGCAACTTCGGGGCCGTGCAACTTGGCGACGTGGCGCTCGTAGGGGAAGCATCGGGCTCGGTGGATGCTGTGACTGGCGAGGGGCTTTCCTTGGCTTTCCGCCAGGCAATCGCCGTTGCCGACGCAATGCGGACCGGCGACCTCCGGAATTACGAAGCGGCCCACCGTCAAATCGTACGCCTTCCTCGGCTGATGTCCCGGCTGTTGTTGACGATGGACAGGCATCCTGGCTTACGAAGCCGGGCATTCCGCGCGCTTGCCGCGGAGCCTGATTATTTCCAACGATTGTTGGCCATGCATACCGGCGTCATCTCTCCCGCGAACTTCGGTTTGCGAGAGTCATTATCCCTGGGATGGCATTTGCTGGCCGCTGAATGAGATTGGTTTGAAAAGGGACACAATCTGAGGATAAGAGCCGCAATTCGATTGAGCCGCGCACCTCTCGCTGCGTACGTCATCGTACTTGTTCTGTTGTTCCTGACGTCGCTTTCTGTTGCCGCCGAGCAGATGCAGGTCACTCTGGATCCGGCGCAAACTACCGTCGAATGGACGCTTGTTACTACCCTGCACACCGTTCACGGTAGCTTCAAGATGAAAAGCGGGACGGTCACCTTCGATCCGAAATCTGGAGCCGCGAGTGGCTTAATTCTTGTAGATGCCACCAGCGGCGAAAGCGGCAATAACGCTCGTGATAAGAAGATGCACAAAGAGATTCTGGAGAGCCAGCGCTATCGTGAGGTAACGTTTACTCCCGAGCGCGTGATTGGCAATGTCGTGCCGAAGGGCGGATCCACAATCCAGGTGCAAGGCGTGTTTCATATCCACGGGTCGGATCACGATCTTACGCTGTCGATTCCGGTGGGGATTAACGGGAATGAAGTGAAAGCGAGCACCAGCTTTATTGTCCCGTATCAGGAGTGGGGTATGAAGGATCCCAGCAGCTTTCTGCTGCACGTCGAGAAAAAAGTGACCGTCAATGTATCGGCGGTGGGCCACCTCACGCCGGGTAACGGTTCACCCGCAACGCATTAGACTCTGCCTGGGAACAGATTCGGTCGCAGCCCTACTGAATGCGCGCCAGTTCCGTAACGTAGAGCTGATTGCCGGGAAACTCTTTCGCCAGACCCGCGAGCAGGGTTCGCGCCGCTTGCCGGTCCTTATCACGCAATGCGGCCACCGCTAACAACAGGCGCGCAAATGGAGCAAGGTAGCGGCCCTTGTCGGCCGTGAGACGCAGGCGATCCAGACCTTCCTGCTTGTCCGTCTGCGCACCCGTCATTCGCAACACCCACCGTACCGGTGCAGGATTCATCCCCAGCAAGTAGTTTTCCACGCCGACCGCGAGGTAAGCGTCATAACACGTGGGATCGATTGCCAGGAGTTTCTGCGCGATGGCGCGCGATGTTTTCATATAGCCCAGGCTGGCCAGGTTGCGTTTCTCGATCAGCGCCGCATAGTCGCCGCGCAGCCCATTCGCCATGATCTGCGAGAACAAGGCGTTCTTGTCGTCCGGCTTCTGCGCCAAGATCCTGGTCACCAGCTCGTCGCTCTTGGCCAGTTCCTTTTCGAACTCCGCCTTTACCGCAGGATCAGGAGTGAGCTTCTGGCGTCCGTCGAACTTCTTGTCATCGGTAAAGAGGTCGGCTTCCAGTATGTGCAATCGGTCGAACTCGGAAAATAAATATGCGGCCGCATTGGACGCATATCCCATGGGGTCTTCCGGCAGGGACGCCTGGTGAGCTCGGAAAGTGGCATGTGCCGCCGGAAAGTCGAGGTTGTACATCTGCTGAAAACCCTGGTCGAGGGATGGCAGCGACGCCTTTTCATCCGAGCACGCCCCAGCCGCCGAACCGACCAACGCCAGCACAAGAACCCCGAGAACTACGCAAGTACGCAACCGTTGCAGTGCTTCCAAACGTTCACACCTTCTCGCTCAAAACTTCAACCAGCGGTAAAGACACGATAATAACGGCCCCGCCCTGCTCCCCATCAGCAATCTCAACATGACCGCCATGGGCTTGGATCGCCGCCCCTACAAATGCCAACCCCAGACCATGTCCCGTCGAATGCTGTCCCTTAACAAAGCGCTCAAAAGCACGACCACGCAAACTCGGAGGAAATCCCGGACCATTGTCCTCGACCCTTAGCGAAGCGTCGCCATTTCTGGCCCCCACAGAGACATTGATGCGACAGCCAGGTGGAAGGTG
Source organism: uncultured Acidobacteriaceae bacterium (assembly GCA_963794545.1). GTDB lineage: Bacteria > Acidobacteriota > Terriglobia > Terriglobales > Acidobacteriaceae > Bog-257. The sequence continues at coordinate 600,484 of CAWCEH010000001.1, read as the reverse complement.
CGCGATTTCGTTATCGAACAGGTTAGCGATGCTTCGATTCAGCAACGACGGATCGGCGTCAATCCTGGCCGGTTGGAGATCGGTTGACACTTCGTGCCTGTGCTCAGCCATAGCGGGTTGGTAAAGATCAACCAGTTGCCGCACCAGTTCGGAAAGTTCGATGGGCTCCTTACGCAGTTGCAGGGCCCCGGCATCGGCTTCCGCAAGGTCGAGCGTGGTGTTCAACATTTGCGAAAGCCGATCCAGACCGTCAATTGCTTCCGCGACACGTTCACGCCATTGTCGTTGATCGGCATCGGAGAGTGCGACTTCCAGGCTTCCACGAATCGAGGTGACTGGGCTCTTCAGGTCGTGCGCCACCGAATCAGTGAGAACCCGCATCTGGTTGACCGATGACTGAATGCGGTCGAGCATGCGATTAAAAGTGCGCGAAAGCCGTGAAATCTCATCGAAATGAGGTCCCTCCGGAAGCCGGCTGCTCAGGTCTTCGCTGCCGATGCGAGATACCGTGTCACTGATACGCTCCACCCGGGTCAAGGTGCGATGCGCCGCCAGCCATGTGATTAAGAATCCAAGGGCAACCGTCACCCCCCACACTATGAGGCAACGCTCGGTCAGGCGGTCGAGCATCTGAGCGCCGCCGAGGTCGGCAAATCCCAGATACAGTCCGCCACCATCCTTCTGATTGTGGTATACAACCCGGAAAGCCTTTTTCCATCCCTGCACGCGAACATTGGCTGGGACTCCCGGGGCCATCGGCACGCTCGTCACCGCCGGTATAAACAGTTCCTTTGGAGTCGGCCCCACCCAGATTGGTTCCTGCCGCGGTTCCGTCTTGAGGAAGAAAACAGAAGCTTGGCGCTTGCCGTAGGCATCGCTGGTATCAGGAACTTCCCGCGAAGCAAGTTCTGCCACTTCTTCCACGAGTCGGTCATACAGCGCATCACGTGGGGTATTCTCCGAAACATCGGCGAGCACTTCGGCTTCTCCGCTCAGCCAAGCGTCGCTGCGGTCGCGGATATCTCTCGCGATCAACAAATACATGATCACGAAGGCCACTGCGCTTCCCAACGCGAAAGCCACTGTCGGCCAGACCGCAATGCGCCAGGCTGCCGACGGTCCCAGCGATTTAGCTTTCCTTAAGAACATAGCCAACACCGCGGATAGTATGGATGAGTGGACGCTTGCCTTCGGTGTCCACCTTGTTACGCAGACGGTAAATCTGTACATCTACCACGTTGGTCGCCGGATCGATGCGCATGCGCCACACGCGATCGAGAATCATGGTCCGCGTCACCACCCGTCCAGCATTACGAACCAGGTATTCCAGGAGTGCGAATTCCTGGGTCGTCAGTTGCACCAGGTCACTTCCTCTGCGGGCTTCGCGCCGAACCAGATCCAACTCGAGGTCCGCCACTCGTAACCGCACTGCCTCTGTTTGAGGAGCAGAGCCACGACGCAGGAGATTCCGCACCCGCGCCAGCAGTTCCGCCAGCGCAAACGGCTTGGTCAGGTAATCGTCGCCGCCCTGCTCCAACCCGCGGACCCGTTCATCGACGGAGCGCCGTGCCGATAGGATCAGCACCGGAGCAGTATGGCCCAAGGCGCGACAGCGGCCAATCAAATCCAGCCCATCCATGTCGGGCAGCCCTAGGTCGATAATGAAACCGTCGTAAACTTCCTCCGCGGCCAGCGCCAATGCTGACTTCGCGTCGGAAGCGGTATCCATTCGATAGCCCGCTTCCGTCAGACCCCGATTCAAGAATTCGCGAATGGCTGCGTCATCTTCCACTACCAGCAGTCGCACAGCTCTCCTCGTGCCGCAGAGTTCGTGAGCATTGTTAAAGGATAGCGCAGAGCCTGCTCTCACCAACACTTCAAATCTCCATGGTACGTCGTGCCAGCCCGAGAGCTTCCGTCCAGAACGCAGCGGAGTTATGCATGTCGCCAGCAACCCTACTCATCGCTTCCACGAAACTTTCAATGTGTTCCTCTTCGGCCACCAACGGGGGAGCAGACTTCAGCACCAGGAAGTTGTTCCCACACACTTGCGTCAGAATCTTCTCCCGACGGAAAAGTCTCATGACCAGCATCTGCCCAAACATGCCGGGATGAATGGCGCGGAATGCCTCGAAGGACAGGCGCAAAGACATCTTGGATGGAGGTTTGAATTCGATACCGCTCAGCAGACCTAGGCCCGGGGCGGCCTTGAACATTTCATAGGGTGATAGCGTTTCGGTCAGGCGCGAGCGTAAAAGTCCACCCAGATATGTGGCTCGCTCTCCCAGTTGCTCGTCCTGGAGTACATCGAGTGTCGCGAGCCCCGCACGCATGGCCAGCCCGTTTTCGCTGAACGTCGAGGTGTGCACGATGGCGCGCTTCAGTGAGCTATAGACAGCGTCACTGACTTCTCTAGTCATCAGCACAGCGCCCACCGGAACCAGACCTCCACTCAGCGCCTTCGCCAGGATGACCATATCCGGTTGAACATCGAAGTGGTGTGCCGCCAAAAATCTTCCGGTGCGGAACATTCCCGTCTGCACTTCATCCAGGACGAACAATGTGCCGTAGCGTTTGCACAGCGCTTGAACTTGCCGCAGATAATCAGGCGCCGGAATTCGGATGCCGCCTTCCGACTGGATCGGCTCAAGAAAGAACGCCGCAAACTTCCTGGTCTGCAGTTTGTTTTCGACGGAGGCGATATCGTCGAATGGGATAGCTTCGGTGTTGGGCAGAAGCGGGCCGAATCCTGAACGCCAGAATTCGTTGTCCATCAGCGATAGCGCGCCGCAAGTTAAACCATGGAACGCGCCCTGCGCATATAACAAGGCATCGCGCCCCGTGGTAGCACGGGAAAACTTGATGGCGGTCTCCACACCTTCACTGCCCGAACTTGCGAAGAAGACCCTGCTGAGCTTGCCGCCAGCGAGATTACACAACCTCTCTGCTAACTGGCCAGCCAGCTCCGGAACGTGGCTTTGCAGCATCGCAGGCCCTGACCGATTCAGTTCATCCTTCAACGCCTCGACGATACGGGGATGGTTATGCCCTGTGTTGTGGACGCAGTACCCCGACAGAAAGTCCAGATACCGGTCTCCGTCCTCGGTGAACAACTCTGCGCCGGAACACCGTTCGTACCGCACGTTCATGTCGAGCAGGTCCAACAATCGAACCCACTGCGGATTAACGTGCTCCGCGTAGGACGAGCGGGTCGCAACAGAACCGGATTTCAAAGATTCCCCCAGATGAGATGACAAGAATGCCAGAACCTATCTCATGAATCGGTTTTGAAAGGGCACGGCTTAGCCGTGCCGCAAATGGCCATTTACAGACCGGGCTTTTAGCCCCTGCGGTACTTCGGTGTGGCCCCGTTCCGGCATTTATGAGATGGATGGCTTCCATTTACACTTTAGGCGAACAAAGTGGAATCGCACTTGCACCGGGATGACATTCTGTTCATCTTGGTAGCCGCGGGCGCCGACTACTTGGGCACCATGCTGATTTTCACCGCGTCGGCCGACTCGATCACGATCGAGTCAGGCTGTTGCGAGACCCAGTCAACCGGTGTGAGCAACAGGCGAAGGTGGGTAATCGCAGGGCGAGGGCCGCTACGCCATTGGGTTTCATCGGCGCCGAAGTAGCCGCTCAGGTCGGAATCGGCCCAGGGATAAACCCAAACCTCTGACAGCACATTCGGCTCTACCACAAAGGCCCTTACATCTCGGCTGCCATCGGCACGAGTGATCTCAAGTTGCAGCCGCTCCGGCTTGCGCAGCTTCATCATGAAGCCATAGTGAACCTTCATACGCAATCGGAGGAAATCGCCGCCATCGACCGGCCACGCTGGGTTGCCTAAATCTAGTGAAGCGCTGCGTTCGTGGATCGCATAGCGTTGTGCCGCCACCAGGAGCGGCTGCGCCTGCATGGAGATTCTCGTCGCGCGCGAGTCGTCCCTCTGCAACCCGAACACTCCAGGCACGATTTCTTCCTGTGAGCGGAAATGGCGAAGGGTCCAAAACCAGACGTCGGGAGTGCGGGTGAAGTTGCTTACCTCGTCGATTGGCAGACTCAGATTTCCGTCAGGGAAATAAAGGCCGGCAGGAGCCGAGGCTCGCTCCATTCCCGCAATAGCCACCTGCGACAAGTACGGTCCACTCGCGAGATTCGCCTGCATCACGCCGCTCGCAACGTTACGGCCAGAAGCCATCCCTAGCATGTATTGGTACGGGAAGATCACGATGGAATCCTGCGAACCGCTATGCTGCTGAATGTAGCCGGAAACCGTCTGCAACATGCCCGTAAATCCCGCCGGAAAGCAGGCTCGGTCGAATTCCTGGAAGCCAATGGGACAGGAAATAAGAGGATCTTGCAGTTGTCCCAAACGAAATCGAACCATAGATGGCCGGAACACAGCAGCAGGCTGTGCAAATAGGACGGAGCATACAATCGCTGCCAACGCCGAACCGGCGGAGACGATGGGCGAGGCAAACGAGAAGAGCACCACGCCCGCGAAAAATATCATCGGAAAGATGGCGAAGACTATGTGCTGGTCATCGGAGCGGACCAGCCCGGTTTGCATAGTGAGCAAGGCAAACAAGAATGCGCTGAGCAGAAATCCCGTACGAGCTGTGATCTCGCCCTCGCCCTTGTCTGGCACCATGCGCCGCACAAGAAAGACGATGCCACCCACGATCAACGTGACCAGTAAACGGACCTCGCCATCCTCCGTCATCGCTGCCGGTTCCTTCCAGCGGTGCAGATTCACGATAGCCAGCGAGCTTTTCCAGTAGCGGAAGTCGAGAGGTCCGGTCATGGCGGCGTTAATCGCGAACACAAGTACCACCGAAAGCCCAACAAATACCAATAGAGCGACGGCGTACCGGCGAAAGACCTGGGGCTCCCATCCGCCCTCCCATACAACGCCGCCAAGTGCAATCAACAAGGCTGCGATCGCATAGATACCGGCGTCGGCAGAGTAAAGAAACGCCGCTGCACACAAAACTGCCGCCGCGCAACCCAGCACCATCGGCCTGTACCGCAGCTCTCGCACTCCATACCAGCCCCGCAGAAATGCCACGAAGAGAAAGACATTCAGGATGGTCCGCCCGTCCCACGGCAACCAGAAGACAGGGAGGAGTAGCAATAGCAGAAACCTTTTCCAGGCTGGTTGTTTGGGAATAAGCAACCGCAGCGCCAGGTACAGCAGTACTAGGCTGAACCACAGTAGGGACGTGTCTCTCCAAGTGGCATACACCGCGCCCATCGAAAGACCTGTCCAACGCGCGGGCGCGGTCCAAATCCATTGAAACAGCGGCCCATACTGGAAGATAACGCCAGAGCCAAACCAAATGCCGCGGGAAGCCGCGAAGGCGCTATCCAAGACCCAGTTGTAGTCGAACGCCATGGGGTGGGTGACGACGATTAACGTACGCGGCGAAAGCCATGGCAAAGGCGTCGCGATGATGGCCAGCAACGCAATCGCAAGCAAGTCCCAGTGTCGCTGAAAGCGCGCAATGGGACCCTTTACGCCAGACGATTGCGCCTGCGAACTTGGCTTACTCGCTACAACATCGACTTTCTCCATAGAGGTACGCCATTCTCCCCAAAGCTGTCACGGTCGCAGGTCTCGGCCGAACGTGGGTGCACCGTTCGAGCCTGATTTTGGCCACGGCGAGACGGGGGCACGTTTACTCATTCGTGTCGGGCCGCGCGAAACAGCAGAACTGAAAACCGGCTGCGCCATTGTATATTGTACTGAGTGGGGCTCGGGGGGCGGGCACCGGACCGCAGGGAAACGCACACCGAAATTCCGCTTAGCATATGCACATCGTCATCATCATGCCGGTTTATGAAGACTGGGACGCGGCCATTAAACTTTGCCGCAATCTTGACGTCGTACTTCGTGAAGAGAGGGACCTCAGCGCAAGTGTTCTCCTCATTGACGACGGCAGTAAGCTCACCACCTACCCGCGCGCTCTCACATTCGGACTCGACGCGATCGATCATGTCTCGGTGCTCACTCTACGACGCAACTTGGGTCATCAACGGGCGATTGCGGTTGGGTTGGCTTACATCCAGCAAAATTGGAAGGGCGACGCAGTCGTGGTGATGGATGCAGATGGCGAGGACCGGCCGGAGGACATTCCCAAGCTCCTGGAGGCCATGAGAAATGCGGAGCATCCAACCGCTGTTTTTGCCGAGCGCGGCCGACGCCTTGAGAGTTTGACGTTCCGGCTTATGTATCGCTGCTACTCGCTTCTGCATAGAGTGTTTACCGGCCGCGATATCCGCTTCGGAAACTTTAGCGTTCTACCCTGGTCGTACCTAGACAGCCTCGTCGTCTATCCGGAGTTGTGGAATCACTATTCCGCAACATTCCTCAAGTCCCGCCTCCCGTACATTCGTGTGCGTTGCGATCGTGGCCGGCGTCTGGCCGGCGAGTCGCGCATGAATTTCGTAAGCCTGGTCATTCACGGATTGTCGGCTTTGTTCGCCAATCAAGAAGTGGTAGGCACGCGTCTTTTGCTGACCGCCTTATTTACCACCTTGACGTTCATGCTGCTGTTTGGCGTCGTCGTGGGAATCAGGCTTTTCACTCATATATCGATTCCTAGTTGGGCCGCCATTGCGATGGGGGGCCTGTTCGTCCTCGGGGGTCTGTCTCTAGTCGGATGTTTCATGTTGGTTTTTTCCGTCATGATGACGCGCAGTCACCTTGGCTTCCTCCCGATTCGTGATTATTCCTTTTTTGTGAGCCACGAAACCGAGCTGCACTCGATAGCTGGAAACGCCCAGCTGACCTCGGTTCCAGCGGCGGCCGCAGGTCCCACTTAGAGCGGCTCGGTCTGGAAGTTCTGCACTTTTCCCTGCAAACAACCCGGCACGTACTCTTACGAAAGCGATGGTCAGTCGCGCCATCAACTGACGCGCTGAAAAGAGTTTGTGAGTACCTGCTCTGAGTAGGCTCAGCGGAACGAATTGCGCAAAACGCCAGCCCCACAGGGGCGAAAGAGCTTAGCCCAGCGCTTCAGCGCTGGGTAGGCTTAGGGAAATGAGACCGAGTCCCTTTAGGGACGGCACAGTTCTCATACGCATGGTTAGGAGCAGCCGCATGTACAATAGTTAGCTTACTATCCTTCATCAGCATCATTGCCAAGCGATGCCGCCAGAAGACGGTCATCAGCTTTTGTTGTCTGGAGTCATTCATGCGAATTACAGTCGTCGGATCGGGACACGTTGGGTTGGTTTCGGGAGCCTGCTTTGCCGAGTTGGGCCACGACGTCATCCTCGTCGACAATGACGCCGCTAAGCACGAAGCCCTGCAACGAGGTGAGTGTCCTATTCACGAGCAGTATCTGCCGGAATTGTTCCAGCGTCATCGCGGTACCAGACTGGTATTTTCCGATCGACTCGCCGACTCGGTTGATAACTCTGAAGCGATCTTTGTCGCAGTTGGCACTCCGCCCGCAGTCAACGGCGAGGCCGATCTCTCCTACGTTGAATCGGTCGCGCGGGAAATTGCAGCCGGCATCAAGGATTACAAAATTGTAGTTGGCAAGAGCACTGTACCTGTGTATACCAGCGAATGGGTGCGCAAGGTCATGTTACTTAACGGCGCCCCTGCCGGCCTGTTCGACGTTGCCTCGAACCCTGAGTTCCTGCGCGAGGGCACGGCAGTCACCGATTTCCTCTACCCCGACCGGATCGTAATTGGGACCGACAACCAAGCCTGCGCCGAACGCCTGCGACTAATCTATAAGCCGTTGCTCGACGGGAGTTACTACAAGCGCGCTGATTCCCTCCTCCCGCACAAACGAGTCACAGCACCACCCCCGTTCATTGTGACCACCGCGAAAAGCGCCGAGCTCATCAAATACGCTTCCAATGCCTTCCTTGCAATGAAGATCAGCTTCATCAACGCGGTGGCGGCCATCTGCGAGTCGGTGGGTGCTGATGTGGATCAAGTACGGGAAGGTATTGGCTCCGATGCTCGCATTGGCAGTCAATTCTTGAATCCGGGCCTGGGATACGGCGGGTCGTGCTTTCCCAAGGATCTGTCGGCCTATCGCGCCGTAGCTCGCGAATGCGGTTACGACTTTCGTCTGCTCGAGGAGGTCATGCGCATTAACAATGAGCAGCGTGAGCGTTTTCTACGCAAGGTACGGAGCGTGCTGTGGACCTTGAAAGGCAAGCGCCTGGCCGTGCTGGGCCTCGCATTCAAGGGCGGTACCGACGATGTAAGAGAGTCCCCGGCAATTTCGGTTATACGTTCACTCATCCACGAAGGCTGCAAGATTCAAGCCTACGATCCTGCCGCAACCGAGAATGCGCGTGAGTTGCTGGGCACGGAAAACATACAGTACGCAGCGTCAGCAATGGACGCGGCGAAGAATGCCGACGCGTTGCTTGTACTCACGGATTGGAAAGAATTTCGCACCCTCGATCTCGACCGCCTGCGTGAATTGCTGAGATATCCAATTGTGATTGATGGGCGGAATACATTCAGCCCTGCGACGATGGCGGAGCGTGGATTCACCTACATCAGCGTCGGGCGTGCTGATGTGTATCACGAAACCGGGAGCAGTCAGCAGTCGCCGGCCGCCGTAAAGAAATCCATTGATCCGCAACCGGATGTCGATGCCGTAAAGACGCCTTGAAGCCTGCGTTGCATTCTGAAACGGGCTAGAAGAACCGGTACATAAAAACATTGGCCCCGCCGCTTTGACGTTCCATCATGGTGACCACAAGGAGCGATGCGGCCGCCCACATCGGCGCCACCCAAACCCATCGCTCTTGCACCATGATCTCCACGATCTCCGAGCGCGACATGGCTGCATCTACTCCTAATCGCTCCGCGTAGCGATCCAACCAGTCGATCACGGACAACACGGCCGTATATGCGATGGCTAGGCCAGCGACCAGCAGATACAGGCTCCGGGGAAGAGTGTGATCGAGGTAGCTGGCTGGCGACGCTACCGCCGCAAACATCTGAGCAGCCTGGGGCAGCGAGTTGGCTCGGAACAGTAACCACCCTGCGCTGATGAGTGTTATGGTCACCGCCCAGGATACTGGCGTCCAAATCGCGGCGGGAGGCTCCCATTTCAACCTGCGCTGCAACCCCTGCCATTGCCGGTGCAGAACTAGAAGTATTCCTTGATATCCTCCCCATAAAATAAACAGCAGACTCCCTTTATGCCACAAGCCAAACAAGATCATCGAAATGACCAGCGCCAGGTTTCGCCACCATACTTCGCGCCGCAACACCGCCAGAGGAAGGAACACATAGTCGCGAATCCAGAACGAGAGCGACATGTGCCAACGTGTCCAGAAGATCGACGGCGTCGTGGAGGCGAATGGCCGGGCAAAGTTTTCCGGCACGGTGAAGCCGAGAATCCTGGCGGCACCGATGGCGACGTGGGAGTAGCCGGCGAAATCGAAGAAGAGTTGCAAACCGTAACCAAACGCCAGACACCAGACATCCAGCCCACTCCAGCGAGTCAGATGGTCGAAGCTGCCGCTGATTCCCGCTCCGCCGAGGACGCCCTTACCCAGCAGCTGAGCGATTTGCATCATCAGCAGGCCAGTCGCAACGCGGCACAGCCCGCGCCCTATGTCATGCCGTGAAATGCGTTCCTCGGAGCGAAACTGCGGCAACATTTCCGGCATACGGCAGATCGGGCCGGAGATCGTAACCGGGAAGAACGCCATATACAGCGCGAATTCCACGAACGATGGATCCAATACCTCGCCGCGATAAAGATCCAGCAGGTAGCTCATCGCCTGAAACGTCCAGAACGAAATACCTAACGGTAGAGCAAGGTGAGAAAACTTCTGCAACGAAGCGAATGGAATTGATACCGCAACTCCAGGGATGTACTTGAAGACCGCTAATAGCGCCAGGTTGAAAGCGAGGCCTGTCCACAATACGGTCGCCGTGGGTTGTCGCTTTAGCCAGCGCCCCACTAGGAAATTCATCACCGTGGATGCCAGCAGCACGACTCCGAACCACGCTCCCCACGTGAGGTACAGCCCATAGCTGGCGAAGAGAAGAAAGACCTGCCGTACCCCGAGCGACCGAAACTTCTCGAACACTAATAGCCCGATGAACAGTGCAACGCCGTACAGCAATCCTGTCAGCAACATCCCGAATCCCTCATGAGTGACCGCGCGATTGATCTGTGGAGTGTGCTGGCTCTTTCGGGAAACTCAGATTAAGTTCGGTTTCTGGAAGGGGACGGCCTTCAGGCCGTCCGTATTGCCTCAAGCTTAAGGCGGCTTTAGCCGCTGAGGGGTTTCGTCGTGACTGAACCAGAGTTTCCCTAGGTGGCCCAGCGGAATCCTGCCCCGAAACCTGCGCTTGGCGCTTTGCCACTGGCTTTTCCGCCAGGCTCTTGCTTATGACGTCGGCAACGATAGCGTCACCCGCCGAGTTGTAATGCGTATCGCCGAAGATGAAATGGGTCAGATACCAGCAGCCCGGCTGGGTTCGCGGGCAGTGTTCCTTCACCGCAAGAAAGACCGGAAACAGAGAAATAAACCGCTCACACTTGCCCTCGCACCATTCACGCCAGATGCGCACTTGCCGCGAATCCGCGGTGTCATGAGCGAGCTGCGCCGGCCAGGGATAGACGACCACGCTGATGGGAATGTTGCGCTTCGCAAGCTCCTGCCAAAGCAGGTCCATCTTCGCTTTCTCCCTGGCAATGCCGCCTTCCAGACCCAGTGGCCCATAACCCGTTTCGTAGGGGTCTGTATCGGAAACCTTGCGATAGGTCCAGGCCGAGCGTTCCAAGTCGAATTCGTTGCCGCCGTGTCCCAAGTCAAGGTGATACCAGCCGAGCCGGACCAGGTTCCGTTCAAGAAACGCGAAGACGTCGTTGGTGAGTAGCAGATGGTCGTTAATACTTCGCCGCAGGCTGGAGTACCAGTTACCTTTCGTCAGTTTCTGTGTCGCCGTCGCTACCGCTCCTGACGAATCCACGTCGTGAAAAAAGGCAGCCTCATCCTGGGCATCGGAGATGTCGATGAACACAATTGCTTCATCAAATTCAATGCCGTCTTCGATCACCTTGCGCGCAGTGTTGAGGTAGTTGGAGGGCGAATAACCCTCGACGCTGCCGTTGAGAAATTCGTATTGCGGGAAGTTTGCCGCGACTCGTCCGATAAAGCTGTCCTGCCAGGCGGTCATTCCCTCCGGGGCAGAGTCGCCCAAGATGAGAACGCGGGGCCGGGCGCTGGTGGCCGGCACATCTCGGATTCGCTCGTCGCGAAAGCCGAGACTATTCGTATCGAACTCGTATGAGTTTCCCAACCACGGACGGATACAAGAGCAGTTGGGCTGAAAAGCGAACCCGCGCACCGGGTCACGGGCAAAACAAAAACCGTGCGGACCGCCTGAGACGGCCGATTCCAGAATTGTCGAGGTGTAGAAATAATCGAAGGTGACGAATGCTGCCGCGCTAACGATGACAGACGCCAGAAACAAAAGGACCTTCACCTGGCGATGCTGAGCGGGATGCTTCGAAAGCGAGTCCACTTGTCCTGCTGCCTGAACTGTGCCCAACGTCTTCCCTCTTCCCGGTGTCGCTTCGAAACCCTTCGCGTTCTGCCGATGTTATTTGCGGGGCCGTCCCACGCGCTGTGCTGTAGCAAACATCAGGGATACCGTATCCATGTCCTTAGGCTGCACCTTGCCCGGAGGAATACGCAGGTGTGTAAGGTCTTCCAGCTTGAGCAACAAATCCACGAGTGCCATGGAGTCGATAAGCCCTGAAGAAACCAAGGGGGTGTTTTCGTTGATCTCCACCCCCGGTTTTCGAATGATCTGAATGATGTGCTCAATCATCTGCTGCGCTTCCGCCGTCACCAATTGTCCCTTTCCTATTGCCCTCGGTTGAATTCTGGATGCTCCTTCAGCAACTTCTCGCGAGTGGCGGAGCGCGCTGCCTTCCCCGCGGTGCTCTTTACAATCCATTTCGGCGGCTTCAGCAAAATCGTCCGCACAGCGACACCACTTGCAGCGACCACCAGGCTGCGAACCTCGCGCTCGATGCTGGCTGCATCGTTCAGATGTTCCTCCTGTTCCACTTCCGCCACCACGATGATCTCCTCTGTGCCAAGATCGGGATTGTACACGCCCATCGCAATCGCACGTCCGTCATGAATAGCCGGGTGGCTGCAAACTGCTTCTTCGATGTCTTGCGGATAAATGTTTTCGCCCCCGACAATGAGCAAGTCTTTCTTGCGGCCGACGACGTAAAGTTCGCTGTCAAGCAAGAAACCAAGATCGCCCGAGTGGTACCAGCCCTCCACAATCGCCTCGGCGGTGAGATCGGGACGGTTGTAGTAGCCCTCGAACATACAATCGGATTTTATGAGAATCTCGCCGACTCGTCCCTGAGTAAGCACCGTACTGGAATCCGAGATGATACGCACCTCGTTGTTAGGTAGCAGACGGCCCGACGATACGAACGACAACGCCCCAGGAGTTTCCTCTGCAACACCCGCGATGACGTGATCCGCGCGAAACCGTTGGCCATCCGCCCAAATGCGCTTGGGTGGCCGATGGATGTCCGACTGCGTCACTGCGAAGACGTTTTCTGCCATCGCGTAAGACGACTGCAGGGCTTCCCGCTTCAATCCAATGGGAGCGAACGCGCGACAGAACTCGTCCATGCTGCTGGCCCGCACTGGTTCAGAGCAATTGATCAGCGCCCGAGCCGACGACAGCTCATACTGCCACCAGCGGCTTTGCGGAGTGCGGCGCGGAACAAACTGGAAGGTGAAGTTGGGCAGCCATGCCAGAGTGCACTTGTATTCGCTGATAATCTGCAACATGGTTTCAGGATGCATCACCCAGTCCAGAGGCGACTGCATCACCACCGGCATATGGCAGACCATGGGTAGAATGAAACACGCAATCAATCCCATGTCGTGGTAAAGAGGCAGCCAGCTATAAACGCGGTCGCTACCCCCGTCGATTTTCAGTACCTGAACGAGAGATTCAAGTTGGCGCAAGACCGCTGCATGGGTCAGGGCGACGCCCTTCTGAAGTCCCGTAGTGCCCGCCGAATGTTGAATGAACGCAAGGCTGTCGGGCTGGTTGCCTGGGTCGGGCAGTTCCTTGTCTCAACCATCCTGCATGGCATCGCCAGCGCGCACCAGCGTTGTTCCCTCACTGAGTGAGACATGGCCGAGCATGTCTTCGGGAAAATCCTGATCGATAACGACCACGCGGGCCCCGAGGTTTGCCGTTACACCAGCGAGTCCGAAGCTATACTTTGCAGGCTCAACTTTGAAGTTGGGGTAGGCGATGATGGCTGGAACTGCACCCAGCATCATTGCTCCAACGAAGATCGTCATCGCTGGAATTCCCTGCGGCATGATGACCACAACGCGGTCGCCAACACCGACTCCATGATTGTCGAGCAGTGCGGCTTGCAAGCGGGCACGGCGACGAAACTCGCCAAACGTCACGCTTTCCCGCTCGTCTTCATCCAGCCATGCAGTAACGAACGGACGGCTCGCAGGAGCGCAGCTGAGGGCGTCAAGGAGAGTACGGTATTGGGTCGCAATCATGCCGATCTCAAAACTGGCAACCGGTAAGAATATCTGGCGCTTTCCACATTTTGCTGACGGAAGAACTGCGAACGAGCGGTGTGACTCATCCTGCCAAGTTTATCTGATAGTCGAACTGATTCAGAAATCTGACGCGGATCGTGCGGCGGGGACTACATGAGGGCGTTATTCACCATCTGCTGTGCCTCAGATACGATAGCGTCCAGGTGGGCTTGGTCCTTGAAGCTCTCCGCGTAGATCTTGTAAATGTTTTCGGTCCCCGAGGGCCGCGCGGCAAACCAGCCACTGGCAGCGACAACCTTCAGGCCGCCGATCGGTTCGTTATTGCCGGGGGCACGCGTGAGCTTCGCGATGATCGGCTCACCCGCCAGCTCGGACTCTTTAACCGACGCAGGCGAAAGCTTCCCTAATTTCGTCTTCTGTTCGGGCGTCGCCGCTGCATCAATACGCGTGTAAAGTGGCGAGCCGAATTCCGCAGTCAGTTCACGATAGTGCTCGCCAGGATCTTTGCCGGTACGGGCAGTAATCTCAGCGGCCAGCAGAGCCATGATCAGTCCGTCCTTGTCGGTAGTCCACACTGTGCCGTCGCGTCGCAGGAAGCTTGCACCGGCGCTCTCTTCTCCGCCGAAGCAGAACGAACCGTCGAACAGTCCGGGCGCGAACCACTTGAAGCCTACCGGGGTTTCGCACAGCCGACGGTCCAACTTGTTCACCACGCGATCGATCATGCTGCTGCTGACCAGGGTTTTGCCAACCGCAACATCCGCTCCCCAGCACTCGCGATGAGTCAGCAGGTATTGAATCGCGACAGCCAAGTAATGGTTCGGATTCATCAATCCTGCGGAAGGCGTAACGATGCCGTGCCGGTCCGAATCAGGGTCGTTGGCAAAGGCCACTTGGTAGTGATCTTTGAGGCCCACGAGCCCCGCCATTGCGTACGGGCTGGAGCAATCCATCCGAATTTTGCCGTCGTGATCCACGGTCATGAACGAAAACGTGGGATCAATCTTCGGATTTACAACAGCAATGTTCAGGCCATAGACCGAATTGATCAGCTCCCAGTAAGGCTCCGCAGCACCACCGAGCGGATCGACGCCCAGATTCAATCCAGCCGAGCGAATGACGTCCATGTCGATGACGTTGCGCAAATCTTCAACGTAGGGCAGGACGAAGTCTTCCTGACGCGTCATGCCAGCCTTGAGGGCCGCTGAGTACGGCACACGTTTCACTCCGGCATTCGAAGCACGCAGTAACTCGTTGGCACGGTTCTCGACCCAGTTCGTGATGTCGGTGTCAGCCGGTCCGCCATTGGTCGGGTTGTACTTGAAGCCGCCGTCTTCCGGTGGATTATGCGACGGTGTGATTACGATACCGTCTGCAAGATGCTCCCTGCGTCCGCGGTTGTAAACCAGAATGGCGCGAGAAATGACCGGCGTCGGTGTAACACCGTCGTCTTTCTGGATGATTGTGTCGACGTTGTTTGCGGCCAGGACTTCGAGCGCTGTGCGCTGCGCTGGCGCCGACAATGCATGGGTGTCTTTACCCATGTAAACGGGACCGTCGGTTCCGTGGCTGCGGCGATAATCGCAAATAGCCTGACTGATGGCCAGGATGTGCGCCTCGGTAAAGGTCCCGAGCAGCGGTGAGCCTCGGTGGCCGCTCGTCCCGAAGCTGACCCTCTGAGTCGGATCGCTCAGGTCGGGCTTGCGCACGAAATATTCACGTTCGAGCCGTGTGACATCGACCAGCATCTCCTTCGGCGCCGGCTTGCCTGCCAAGGGAGAAATCGTCACCTGTCCGTTTGATTCGCCAGCCATTCGTCTATGAGGTCCGGTACTTCGACGGCACGTTAGCTGCGGCTGCTCGATCCGCGAGAACCACAGCCTGCTCGCGGCTAATGCGTCCCGCGGGAATGGTCGTGTCGCCTTCGAGCAAACGCGGCAACATCGCAACCTTCTCAGCGCCCGTCATGAGCCATAGAATGCGCCGCGAACGATTCAGCACAGGATAGGTCAACGTCATCCGACGCCTGCCCATGTAGACGCCGGTCAGGCCAACGTCGGCATCGGTGATATTGCAAACGGGATCTCCGGGAACCAGTGAGGCCGTATGTCCGTCGGGGCCCATGCCCAAATGCGCCAAATCAAGCACCGGTGGCGATCCGGCGACTTGCTCAAGCGTTTGCGCATATTGTTTAGCCGCCGCTTCCGCGTCAGGCGATTCCACCGGCATCGCATAGATCTGCTGCGGAGGGAGTGGTGCGTGTTCCAGTAGACTCGCGCGCAAATGCGTCAGGTTTCGATCCGGATCTCCGGCAGGTGCGATGCGCTCGTCAACCTGGAAGACATGCACGTCTTTCCAAGGGACCTCTTCGCCTGCCAGCGCGCGCAACATGATCCATGGCGTATGGCCGCCACTGACCGCCATGATGAAGCGTCCACGGGCGGCAACTGCGGCGCGAGCGTCGGCTGCAATCGTGCCCGCCGCGGCTTTGGCTACGGCCTCGTCATCATCAAACACTTCAAGCTTCATTCAGCTTCTCCAGTAGCTGCGTAACGCGCTCTTTATTTAACTTAGTGCAGTCCGTGTCATCCGGCTTTGGCTGGAGCTGAGAGCGGCTCAACCTCACTCGACGCCGGATTCTGCCAACCGCCCGGCGGTGTCACCTCCGAAACTTGACTCGGTCCCCAGGTATCCGGATCGTATTCGTAAACCGGTGTGCCCGCCTTCAGCACCGGATCGACAATTCTCCACGCCTCTTCCACGTAGTCTTGACGCGCGAACTGCGTAGAGTCGCCTGCCATGGCGTCGCCCAGCAGGCGCTCGTAAGCCTCCATCTCAGTCGGCTTTGGAGTTCGGCTTGCCAACATCTCCGCCATCGTGCCGGCCTTAGGGTTCTTTAGCGATGGAACGGCGATGCCCAAGGCGATCGTCACCTCTGGGCTAACCCGAAAACGCAAGTAGTTCGACAGCACTTCGCTCTGCGGAATTATCGTCGGAGGTTTACGGAATCGCGCAAGGACCTCGGTGCACGTCTCCGGCAGGCACTTCCCCGCCCGGATATAGAATGGCACGCCCTTCCACCGCCAGGAATCAATCTCCAGCCGTAGGGCCGCAAAGGTTTCCACCTTGGAGTCGGCCGCGACCCCCTTTTCTTTGCGATAGCCCTTGAACTGACCGCGGACAAGGTTGTTCGCATCGATCGGCGGAATTGCCTTCAGCACCTTGGCTTTCTCGTCACGAATCGACTCGCTGTCATTTCTGACGGTCGGTTCCATCGCCAGGTTGCACATCACCTGAAACAGATGGTTCTGGATCACGTCACGGATCGTGCCGGTCTGATCGTAGAACGCGCCTCGGCCTTGCACGCCGAAGTCTTCCGCCATCGTCATTTGCACGCTCTCGATGTACTGGCGGTTCCAGAACGGCTCCATGAAGGCATTGGAGAACCGGAAGATTGTTATGTTGTGCACCGGCGCTTTGCCCAGATAATGGTCGATGCGAAAAATGGAAGACTCTGGAAAGGCGCTGAGCAGTATTCGATTGAGTTCCTGTGCCGAGGCAAGATCGTGCCCGAAGGGCTTCTCGATGATGACGCGCGCGCCCTTCGCGCAGCCTGACTTCATCAACTGTTCCACCACTTTCTCGAACAGCATCGGGGGGATCGCCAGGTAGTGTGCCGGGTGTTCGGCCGTTCCGAGTTCTTTGCGAACCGCTTGGAACGTCGCTATATCCGCGTAGTCGCCATCGACGTAACGCAGCAAGCCGCTGAGCTTCTCCCAAGCCGCGGGATCAACTCCGCCGTATTGGGTCAGGCTGTCAAGCGCGCGCGCTTTCAATTGATCCAAGTTCCAGCCGGCCTTGGCGACGCCAATGACCGGCACGTTGAGGTGGCCGCGTTTGACCATGGCCTGCAGCGCTGGAAAGATCTTCTTGTGCGCAAGGTCCCCGGTCGCGCCGAAGAAAACCAGGGCATCGGATCCGATATTGCTCATGGTCGTCTCCTCACTTCCCTGCCGCTTTTTCCAGGTGGCCGCCGAATTCGTAACGCATGGCCGACAGAAGTTTGTCGGCGAAGTCGGCTTCACCGCGTGAACTGAAGCGCTCGTACAGCGCAGTAGTGAGGACCGGACTCGGCACAGCCTCGTCGATGGAGGCCTTAATGGTCCAGCGCCCTTCGCCCGAGTCCGACACACGTCCAGCGAATTTCGAGAGCTGAGGATCTCCCGCCAGCGCCGTGGCTGTCAGGTCCAGCAGCCAGGACGCGATCACGCTGCCTCGTCTCCACACCTCCGTAACGTCCGTGAGGTTGAAGTCGTACTGGTAATGTTCCGGATCACGCAAAGGAGTTGTCTCGGCATCAACCGCATGGGTCTGCTTGCCGACATTGGCTGAGCGAATGATATTGAGCCCCTCTGCGTAGGCGGCCATGATGCCGTACTCGATTCCGTTGTGCACCATCTTGACGAAGTGCCCGCCACCGCTTGGTCCGCAGTGCAGATAGCCTTGTTCGGCAGTTCCGCCCATCTTTTCGCGTCCCGGTGTCCGCGGTATGTCGCCGATACCCGGTGCTATGGTTTTGAAGATGGGATCGAGGTGTTGCACGGCAGAATCCGGACCACCGATCATCATGCAGTACCCGCGCTCCAGGCCCCACACGCCGCCGCTGGTGCCAACATCCACGTAGTGAATACCCTTTGGTGCGAGCTCGTTTGCCCGGCGAATGTCGTCTATGTAGTACGAATTGCCACCGTCAATGAGAATGTCACCGGCTTCAAGATAGGGCACGATTCCGGCAATGGTCTCGTCCACCACGGCCGCCGGGATCATCAACCAAATGGCGCGTGGTTTCGTTAGCTTGCTCGCGAAGTCTTTCAGCGAGGAGGACCCCACCGCCTTCTCCTTCACCAGCTCTTCCACGGACTTCGGAAACATGTCGAAGACCACGCATTCGTGGCCCGCTTTCATGAGCCGCCGAACCATGTTGGCGCCCATTCTTCCCAGACCTACCATTCCGAGTTGCATTGATTACTCCCTCTTGAGAAATATTTGTTGAAGCTCTACATGTTTTGTCGGTAGCGCCGGATCAAGCTGTTGGTGGAACTGTCGTGTGCCAGTTCCGGCTCGGTCTTGCTCTCCAGCTCTCCAATGATCTTCTTGGCCAGGACTTTGCCCAGTTCGACTCCCCACTGGTCAAAGGAGTCAATGCTCCAGATCGTGCCCTGCGTAAACACGGAGTGCTCATAGAGGGCGACCAATTTACCCAAGTTCTCCGGCGTCAGCTGATCTGCAAGGATTATGTTCGACGGACGGTTGCCTTCGAATACGCGATGCGGCACCAGCCAATCTGGTGTGCCTTCGGCCTTCACTTGCTCCGGAGTTTTGCCGAAAGCTAGCGCCTCCGCTTGCGCAAAGACGTTGGACATCAGCAGAGTGTGATGTTCACCAAGTGGATTAAGGGTTTTGTAGAAACCGATGAAATCACACGGGATAAGTCTTGTTCCTTGGTGAATCAACTGGTAGAACGAATGCTGCCCATTGGTACCGGGCTCGCCCCAATAAATCGGTCCCGTATCGTAATTCACTTCCTTGCCGGCCAGTGTCACGTGCTTGCCGTTGCTCTCCATCGTCAACTGCTGAAGATACGCGGGAAAGCGTTTCAGGTATTGCTCATACGGCAACACCGCCACGGTCTGCGCTCCGAAGAAGTCGTTGTACCAGACCGCCAACAGTCCCAGGAGCACCGGCAGGTTACGTTCGAAGGGCGCCGTGCGGAAGTGCTCGTCCACCTGATGAAAGCCATCCAGCATGGCGCGGAAATTCTCCGGGCCGATGGCCAGCATGGTCGAAAGGCCGATGGCGGAGTCCATCGAGTAGCGTCCGCCTACCCAGTCCCAGAACTCGAACATGTTCGCCGTGTCTATGCCGAACTTGCTCACCTCCGCCGAGTTCGTCGACACCGCAACGAAATGCTTGGCGACTGATGTTTCATCGCCACCGAGTCCCGCCAGTGACCAGTCGCGCGCGGTATGGGCGTTGGTCATCGTCTCCAGTGTTGTGAAGGTCTTCGACGAGATGATAAACAGCGTCTCCGCCGGATCGAGGTCGCGCACTGCTTCTGCGAAATCCGTGCCATCGACGTTCGACACGAAGTGAAAGGTCATGTCGCGCTGGCTGTAATGCCGAAGCGCTTCATAAGCCATGACCGGCCCGAGATCGGAACCTCCGATGCCGATGTTGACGACGTTGCGAATCCGCTTGCCGGTGTGGCCCTTCCACTCGCCACCACGAACCCGGTCGCAGAAGGCAGACATCTTGTCCAACACCGCATGCACCGCCGGAACCACATCCTGGCGGTCGACAACAATTTTTTCTTCCTTGGGCGCGCGCAGGGCGACGTGCAGCACCGCCCGCTTCTCCGAAACATTGATCTTCTCTCCCCGGAACATGGCGTCGATGTGCTCGCGCAGGCCCGACTCCTCCGCCAACTGAAGCAGCAGCTTCAGGGTTTCGTCGTTGATCCGGTTCTTCGAGTAGTCCAGAAACAGTCCCACCGCCTCGACCGTGAAACGCTCGCCACGCTTGGGATCGTCGGCAAACAACTGCCGCAGGTTCGACTCGCGCACCGTCTTGTAATGGGCCCCCAAGGCCTTCCATGCCGGCCGTCGCGTGAGCGATTTCAGGCGTCCTGCCATGTTCATTCTCCTTTTGCTTTTCCTGTCTTCTTCGACTTCTTCTTGTTCTGGTTCTTCTGGTTCTTCTGGTTCTTCTGGTTCTTCTGGTTCTTCTTGCCTCGCGGCGACAAATCCTCGGCTTCCACTCCGTTGGCCGAAGCGGAACGAGTTAGGGTGTGCTCACTAGGAAGATGCTCAACTCCGTCCCCCCATAACCGAAAGCCCCCGAGAAAGGCGTTGGCGTTGTTGCCCGCCCGGCAACCCGGAGGCAGATCTTTAAGCTCCTTGACGTTGCCTCCGCCCAGCACGATGTCGTTGGGTTCCAAGGCCGCGGACAGCCGGGCAACCACATCAAAGACATGGCCCTGCCATTTTTTCCTGCCCATCCGCTCCAGTCCCCGCAAACCGACGTAGTCCTCGTATGTTCCCTTCTTGTAGGGAAGGTGGGCCAACTCCATGGGCTGTACGTCTCCGTCCACGATCATCGTGGATCCCAGACCGGTTCCTAATCCCAGAAATAGCATCCGCCCCTTTTTGTAGCTCCCCAGGGCTTGCATGGCCGCGTCATTGACGATCTTGACCGGGACCCCAAAGGCCTTTTCAAATTTAAAGCCCACCCATCCACACGCCAGATTGTGCGGCTCCGAGATCGGTCGACCCTGCGTCACTACGCCGGGATAACCAATCGATACCACGTCGTACTTCCACTCTCCGGCCAGCTTTTTGGCCTCGGTGACCATCCGTCGCGGCGTCAACTTCGAACCCGAAACAAACTTCAGCGGCTGCTCCTGCCCGGTAGCAAGAATCTTAACGTGGGTCCCGCCGACATCCACCGCCAGGACATCCATTACGACGCCCCTTTCTTCAGGGCCTCACTCTTGGACCCGATCACCCCCAGCAATTCCTTCCAGGAGTCGTCGAAAGACTTCGCCCCTTCGTCCTGCAGCTTCGCCCCGAGCGCGTCAATATCGACACCAGCCTTGGCGAACTGAGCCAGTACTTGCTCGCAATCGCCGCCATCGGCGGGCAGCACCCCTCCAATGTCGCCGTGATCGGCCAGGTCCTTCAACGTCTCCTCCGGCATCGTGTTGACCGTATTCGGCGCCGCCAGCGACTTGATGTAAAGAACATCGGAAGCCTTAGGGTCCTTGGTGCCCGTACTCGCCCACAAAAGGCGCTGCGGGTTGAACCCTGCTTTCGCGATCGTCTGGACCCGCGGCGAGGCGAGAAATTCGCGATACGCCTTGTAGGTGCGCTTGGCAATCGCAATCCCCAGCTTGTCGCGCAGCTCGTCGGGTACCTGCTTCATCACCGCGACGTCCCATCGGCTAATGAACACTGACGCCACCGATCCCACATTGGGCGCGAGCCCGGCCGCGACGCGCCGCTCGATGCCGCGCAGGTATGCCTCCGCCGCTGCCATGTAATGCTCCCGCGAAAACAGCAGGGTTACGTTAATCGAAACCCCCGCGAAGATCGCCTCTTCGATAGCAGAGAGGCCTTGTTTGGTACCGGGAATCTTGATGAACAGGTTGGGCTGCCCCGCCCGGGCGTGCAGATCCTTGGCCGCGGTCAGGGTGCTGCCCGGGTCATACGCCAGCAATGGCGAGACCTCCAACGACACCCACCCGTCCACGCCTTTGGTTTGCTCATGGATTGGCCGGAACAGTTGCGCCGCCCGCGTCAGGTCTTCGATCGCCAGTTCAAAGAACAACGCCTCCCCCGATTTGCCCTGGCCTAACTTCTCGCGGATCGCCGGATCGTATGACGCGCTGTTCTTGATGGCATGATCGAAAATAGTGGGATTCGACGTCAGCCCCGTCACCGACAGCTCGTCGATGTAGAGCTTGAGCGTACCGCTATCCAGCAGGTCGCGCGTAATGTTGTCCAGCCACAGACTCTGTCCCAGATCGTGAAGCAGTTGAGTCGCCTTCATGATTTCTCCTCAAATTACCGCGCTCGAAAACTATCAGCCCCGGCCCAAACCTACAACTGATAAATTCAGCAGGGTGCAGAGAAATGACAAGTCCACACTGGCACCCGTTTGTAAAAATCAGGTAAACAACCTCGAAAGGCCTCTATTATATTCAGGATCGCGTGTCTTTACTGGCGAGCCCTTCCTGAACCCCATGCGAGGACTGCGGGGGCGGTCGCGTCGGCAGAACAAGGGATATTGACCGGAGTGGTAGATGGAAGCCGCAAACAAGATCACGGAACTGAACCGCCGCTTTGGAATTCCCGGTCTTGCCGAGCTCGTCGCAGGCAACGGTGGGCTGCCAAAGGTGTCAATCACTTCTCCCGCTGGCCCTGGGGAGATGTATCTGCACGGCGCGCAGGTCACTTCGTGGAAGCCTGCTGGCGCCGAGGAGGTCCTCTTTCTCAGCTCACGTTCGCGATGGGAGGATGGCCACGCCATTCGCGGAGGCATACCTATATGCTTCCCCTGGTTCCGAGCAAAATCCGACGATCCCAACGCGCCAGCCCACGGAGTTGTGCGTACCAAGGCGTGGGAGCTTGAGTCGATCATAAAGCGCGGAGATGCGATTTCAATCTGCATGTTCACGAAAAGCGACGCGAGCACAAAGCGTTGGTGGCCGGCGGACTTTCGTCTCGTCCATCGCGCGACGTTCGGATCGGAGTTGCACCTCGAACTTGAGCTGACAAATGAGGGAACTATGACGGTCCAGTTCCAGGAGGCACTGCACACTTACCACAAAGTGGGACATATTCGAACTGCGCGATTGCGTGGCTTGGAGGGGGTTCATTATCTCGACAACACCGATTCGAATCGGGAGAAAGTACAGCACGGCGACGTTGTGATCGCTTCGGAAACCGACCGCGCATACTTGACTTCCCAGCCCGAGCTTGAGTTGGAAGATCCCACTTTGCGTCGCTGTATTCACATTACGAAAGAGAACTCGCATACTACGGTTGTGTGGAACCCCTGGGTGGAGGGGGCACGGGCCTTGCCAGACCTCGGCGATGACGAGTGGACGCAAATGTTCTGCGTCGAAGCCAGCAATGTTCTTGGCAGCGCCGTAGACCTTGCACCTGGACAGCAGCACCGCATGGCGGCCAAGATCAGCGTGGTCCCCCTACCCGGGGCTGGAACCTAGCCTGATTCTACTTCGTTCCCACGCCAACAACGGAACGCGGTACAATACGCGCAATCTGCGCATCGGGACAATGGGGTTGTCCCGGTAGGAGCAGCGTTGCTCCTTGTTCAAGCAGGCTAATGGCGCCCATTTCGTTTGGCCCAGGGGAGAGTGTGAATGACGGGAGCCGCAACTGAAAGCGGGACCCAGATTCCGATCTCTGAACTGGATGTTCTCTGGATCACCGCTGGCCTTGGCTGCGACGGCGAAACCATCGCTATGACCGCTGCAACCCAGCCCAGCATCGAGGATATTGTTCTCGGCTCGCTCCCTTGGATCCCGAAGATTCACTTCCACAATCCCTTTCTCGCTCTGGAGAATGGGGAAGAGTTTCTGAAGCCCTTTCACGCCGCCGCTAGAGGCGCTCTCGGTCCTTTCATTCTGGTGGTCGAAGGTTCAATCCCTAACGAAAACAATAAGCAGGAAGGCTATTGGGCCTCTTGGGGCACCGACGCCGAAACGGGGCAGCCGATCCTGACCTGCGAATGGATCGACCGTCTGGCGCCCAACGCCTGGGCGGTTGTCGCGGTCGGGACCTGCGCGACTTACGGCGGCATTCACGCCATGGAGGGGAACCCCACCGGGTGTATGGGGCTTCCCGATTATCTAGGCTGGAAGTGGAAGTCGAAGGCAGGCATACCGATCGTGTGCGTTCCAGGATGCCCGGCACAGCCCGACAATATGATGGAGACGCTGCTGTATTTGTTCCACATGGCGGCTGCACGCGTTCCCATGATCCCGCTGGATGAGGCTTTACGGCCCACATGGTTATTTGGACAGACGGTACATGAAGGCTGTGATCGCGGTGGTTATTACGAGCAAGCAGATTTCGCCCAGGAGTATGGGTCACCGCTATGCATTGTGAAGCTCGGGTGTTGGGGTCCCGTAGTGCAGTGCAACGTGGGCAAACGCGGATGGATGAGCGGCATCGGTGGATGTCCTAATATCGGCGGAATCTGCATCGGCTGCACTATGCCGGGCTTCCCTGATAAATTCATGCCGTTCATGAACCAGCCGCCGGGTTCACTGTTGTCGTCCAGCGCCGTCCAAACTTATGGGAAGGCGATCCATGCTTTGCGAAGATTCACCCAAGCGTCGCTGAACAAGGAACCAAGTTGGAGGCGACGTGACGAGCCTTCCCACAACACGAAGCCGGTTTCCCGCACGCCATAGGCGTGTGAGTTGTTTGTCAGTAGCGGTAACGTAAGGATGGCCTCATACTCCGAAATTCGTCCGCCAGACGCCACTCAAACGGAGGTTCTCGCCGGCGTGAACCAGCCAGGCCCCAGCTACGCCGAGGCAGAAGCTGTTCTCCAGGAGCTGGCCGGAGTGTTCTTCGAGAGCGCTGTCCCCGACCTCGGCCCTGTGCGTGTTTCCAACGAAAAGGTGAGGCCGACAACTGGGGCGCTGCTCCCGAACATGGAGGCAAAATACCGTGCATTGGTGGAACAGATCCCGGCGGTAGTGTTCATGGCTTTCCTGGATGACGGAATCGGTGAGGCTTATGTAAGTCCCCAGATTGAACAGGTCCTGGGCTTTACGCAAGAGGAGTGGTTGCAGGACCCGGTTCGCTGGTATCGCCAGGTGCATCCCGAAGACAAAGAACGTTGGAGCGTGGAGGCGGCTCAGTTGTTTCTCTCGGGACAGCCTCTGCGATCGGCCTACCGCGTGTTGGCACGCGATGGGAAAGTGATCTGGTTTCACTGCGAAGCCAAAATGATCCGGCGAGAGGATGGCCAGCCCTGGTTCATTCATGGAGTCGGCTTCGACATTACTGACCTGAAGCAAACAGAAGGGGCGCTGCAGGAAGAACGCAATGTCGTTTCCGCCATCCTGGACAAGGTTGGGACGCTGGTAGTTGTTCTCGACCCCTCCGGCAGGATTATCCGCTTCAATCGCGCCTGCGAACGCACGACGGGATACACGTTCGCACAAGTTAAATACACGTATATGTGGGAGTTGTTCAGCGTCCCGGAAGAAGCCCGACGCTTCAAAGCAATCTTTGCCCAGATGCGAGAAGGCCAACTGCAACACGAATACGAAAGCGAGTGGGTCGCCCGAGATGGCGAACGTCATTTAATCGCCTGGTCAGGCACTGTGTTGCCGGGAGACAAAGGGACGCCATCCTACATCATCGCAACCGGAATCGACATTACGGAGCGCAAGCGCCTTGAGCAAGCGATTCTTGAGATCAGCGCGCGGGAGCAGCGCCGGATCGGTCAGGACCTGCATGACGGTCTAGGCCAGCACTTGACTGGCATCGCCTTCATGAGTAAGGTGCAGGAGCAAAAACTGGCGGAAAAAGGTCTGCCCGATGCCGCGGATGCGGCCAAGATTGTCAGGCTGGTAAATGAAGCGATTAACAAGACCCGCGAATTATCTCGTGGCCTTCTGCCGGTCGTTTCAGAGTCTCGCGGGCTCATGTCGGCGTTACAGCAGTGGGCTGGCGAAGTGCAGGACTTGTTTGGAATCTCCTGCCAATTCTTGTGTATCGAACCGGTATTGATACACGATGACACAGTAGCCACGCACCTTTATCACATCGCTCAAGAAGCGGCGAACAATGCCATCAAGCATGGGAAGCCTGGGCATATCGTGATCGCGCTGGGAGCAAGCGGCGGCCGCGGAACCTTGGCGATCAGCGATGATGGTTCCGGCATCCAGAAGGCGTCGGCAGCGGGTAATAGTGGCATGGGCCTTCATATCATGAACTATCGGGCAAAGATGATCGGAGGCGCCTTGGAAGTTCAGCCCGGCAAGCCACGCGGCACCGTGGTTACGTGCAACTTTCCGATCAGAGGCAAGGAGTGAAGAGA
This sequence comes from uncultured Acidobacteriaceae bacterium, assembly GCA_963794545.1. Lineage (GTDB taxonomy): Bacteria > Acidobacteriota > Terriglobia > Terriglobales > Acidobacteriaceae > Bog-257. The sequence goes on along the minus strand of CAWCEH010000001.1, from coordinate 574,261 downwards.
CATGACTCCGACAACCAAGCGGCAGGATAACGGGTCAACCACCAAGAAGAAAGTGTTTGTCGTGGACGATCATCCGATCGTGCGGCAGGGACTTGCGCAAATGATCAATCGCGAGGAAGACCTCACGGTCTGTGGCGAGGCCGAAGACGCATCCACCGTATTGCAGGCCATCGTATCCGTCAAACCCGACATTCTGATTGTCGATATTTCTCTCAGCGGGCCCGACGGTCTTGACTTGCTTAAGAACATTCGAACCAGGTATCCAAGCCTGCCTGTCTTAATTCTCTCGATGCATGACGAGTCGATTTATGCGGAACGCGCGCTGCGCGCAGGCGCAAATGGCTACATCATGAAGCACGAAGCGGCTGAGAAGGTGCTGGGCGCGGTCCGCCAGATCCTTAATCGCGAAACGTATGTCAGCGACCGCGTAGCAAGCAAGATACTGCAGCGTTACATAAGCGGTTCTGATAGTCCAAAAAGCTCTCCGCTATCCGATCTCTCCGACCGGGAGCTCGAAGTGTTTCGCTTAATTGGCATAGGGCACAGCACGCGAATGATTGCCGAAGAATTGCACCTCAGCGTCAAGACGGTTGAGTCTTATCAGGCCCACATCAAGGATAAGTTGTCCCTTAAGAACGGCCGCGAGCTCGTGCAACACGCTATTCAATGGGCATTGAGCGAAAAAGTAGCGTAATAGGCTGGCGAACCTCGCGGAATTCAGCTTAAACCGCACTCCCGTAATCAATCGCCCTCTCTCCTCGCCATCAACTCGTGACCTCTCGGCATCGGGGATTTCCCGATGTTCCCGCGTCTGCTTTCCCTCAAGTCGAATTCAGGTTGTGAAGATGGCGTGTTTCCTTGATGCTACTAAACGGGGTGGGGTACTCAAGTTTAACTTTTGCAAGGCAGGTCGGGATCGTCAGATCTCGTGTGGCAGGTGATTCACGTATTTAGGGCCTGCCTCGGACGTGAGGTAGCAAGACGCTCGAAAGGAGAATCCAGCTATGGCAGCAGCAGCAGTTCCGTACGGTCGAGTAACCCAGAAGAAACCGGCTGTCGCGGAGGTACACATAGTTTGGATCACGGCCGGACTGGGCTGTGATGGAGACTCGGTGTCCATCACAGCGGCGACACAACCCAGCATCGAAGATGTCGTGCTCGGAGCTATCCCAGGCCTCCCCAAAGTGCATTTACACAATCCAGTCCTCGCCTACGAAAACGGCGATGACTTTCTTCGTTCTTTTTATCTCGCGGCTGAAGGCAAGCTCGATCCCTTCGTCCTCGTGGTGGAAGGCTCGATTCCGAACGAGAAAGTCCACCACGACAGGGATGGCTACTGGGCGGCGCTAGGAACGGACACGACGACGGGCCAGCCCATCAAGACCACCGACTGGATTGATCGTTTGGCTCCCAAAGCCGTCGGCGCGGTGGCGATCGGAACCTGCGCCACCTATGGCGGAATTCACGCCATGCAGGGCAATCCCACCGGCTGCATGGGCTTGGCGGATTATCTCGGTTGGGACTGGCGATCGAAGGCCGGCCTTCCCATCGTGAATGTTCCGGGATGCCCCGTGCAACCTGACAACTTTATGGAGACAGTCCTTTACCTCCTGTACCAGGTGGCTGGGCTGGCTCCGATGATTCCGCTCGACGATCAGTTGCGTCCCACGTGGCTTTTCGGCAGCACCGTGCACGAAGGTTGCGACCGAGCCGGCTATTACGAGCAGGGTGACTTTGCGACGGCTTACGGATCGCCCAAGTGCATCGTGAAGCTCGGCTGCTGGGGTCCGGTGGTCAATTGCAATGTGCCGAAGCGCGGGTGGATGGCCGGAATTGGCGGCTGCCCCAACGTAGGAGGTATCTGCATCGGGTGTACGATGCCGGGGTTCCCAGACAAGTTTATGCCTTTCATGGATGAGCCGCCGGGCGCGAAAGTCTCCACCGGAGCCGCCAGTGCTTATGGACGCGCAGTTGCGGCCTTGCGTTCCATAACTCAGGCGACCCTTAACAAAGAGCCCAGGTGGCGGCATGCTCGTGCTGAGCTCACCACTGGCTATCACGCAAGCTAGAACATCTCTTAAGGAGCGATCGCGATGGGCACTATCACAGCTGCAGACAGAGAGGCTCCCAGTAAATCCAAGCAGATCGTGGAGATGAACTGGGATCCCATCACCCGCATCGTGGGCAGCCTGGGTATCTTCACCAAGATCGATTTTGCTAACCGGCACGTAGTTGAGTGCCACAGCACCTCCTCGATCTTTCGTGGTTACAGCCTCTTCATGAAGGGCAAAGACCCGCGCGACGCCCACTTCATCACCAGCCGAATTTGCGGGATATGCGGCGACAACCACGCCACCTGCGCGAATTATGCGCAGAATATGGCATTCGGTGTGAAGCCGCCGGCCTTGGGTGAATGGATCGTCAACCTCGGCGAAGCTGCCGAATACATGTTCGACCACAACATCTTTCAGGACAACTTGGTTGGGGTGGACTTCTGCGAGCAAATGGTGAAGGAGACCAACCCCGGCGTCCTGGCAAAAGCCGAGAAGACCGCATCTCCAAATTCGAATTTGCACGGCTTTCGAACGATCGCCGATATCATGCGCGCGTTGAATCCTTTCACGGGTGCGTTCTACCGCGAAGCTTTGCAGATGAGCCGCATGACGCGCGAAATGTTCTGCCTCATGGAAGGACGCCACGTGCATCCTTCGACGCTCTATCCCGGCGGGGTGGGAACGGTGCCGACGATCCAACTCTTCACCGACTATCTTGTCCGCCTGATGAAGTATGTGGAGTTTATGAAGAAAGTCGTACCTCTGCACGACGATCTCTTCGACTTCTTCTATCAGGCACTGCCTGGGTACGAGCAAGTTGGACAGCGGCGTATCCTCCTCGGTTGTTGGGGATCGTTCAACAATCCTGATGTCTGCGATTACACCTACAAGAACATGACCAACTGGGGACGGGGCATGTTCGTCACCCCGGGCGTTGTAGTTGACGGGAAGCTGGTCACGACTGACCTCGTGGACATAAACCTGAATATTCGCATCTTGTTGGGAAGCTCCTACTACGACGATTGGGAAGACGGGGAGACGTTCGTGAAGAACGACCCACTGGGGAATCCCGTCGACAAGCGGCATCCTTGGAACCAGACGACCAATCCCAAGCCGCAGAAGCGCGACTTCGCGGGCAAGTACACATGGGTGATGTCACCCCGGTGGTATCACAAGCCGACTGACGAGTATCTCGCTCTCGACACTGGCGGCGGCCCCATTGCTCGCTTCTGGGCAACGGCACTGGCTGGCCTGGTCGATGTCGGCTACCTCAAGGCCACGGGCAACAGCGTGAAGATCTATCTGCCTAAAACGACTTCCCTTCCCGAAGTTGAGTTGGAGTGGAAGATTCCGAAGTGGAGCAATGCGATTGAGCGCGATCGTGCCCGCACCTATTTCCAGGCCTATGCAGCGGCAGCTGCTCTCCACTTTGTGGAGAAAGCATTGGCAGAGTTGCACGCTGGCAGGACCAAGACTTGGTCAGACTTTAAAGTGCCCGAGGAGGCGATCGGTTGCGGTTTTCACGAGGCGGTCCGAGGTGTTCTGTCGCACCACGTGGTTATTCGCGACGGGAAAATCGCCAATTATCATCCGTATCCTCCTACGCCCTGGAATGCCAATCCGCGCGATGTGTATGGCACTCCCGGGCCGTACGAGGACGCGGTACAAAATACGCCAATCTTCGAGGAGAACGGGCCGGACAAATTCAAGGGTATCGACATCATGCGCGCGGTTCGCAGCTTCGATCCATGCCTGCCGTGTGGTGTGCACATGTACCTGGGAGATGGAAAGGTACTGAAAACTCGCCATTCGCCGATGTTCGGTGTGCAGAAATAAGCACCCGGCTTTGCGGCAAGAGGAGTGAGCTGCACTTGTAAATCAAAACTTCATACGCATACAAGTGCGTGCTCACTCCTCTCTTTATTCACGGGGAACTAGATGGCTGGAGATAAGGAACTCCAACAACGAGTTCAACAAGTAGGCGAGCTAGTCGCTGAGATTGAGTCCATCTCTGATCCTGCGCTGCGGAGCGCCGCCCGGCAACTGATGCAAACGCTGATGGAACTCCACGGCGCAGCCCTCGACAGGTCGTTGGAGATTATTGTCGGCAGTGGTGACCCAGGCATGCGCATCATCGACGAGATGGCTCGCGATCCTCTAGTTGGCAGCGTGCTCGTGCTTCACGGGTTGCATCCCGAGGATCTGGAAACCCGGGTTGTGAAGGCTGTCGAGCGCCTTCAGGCCAAGTTGCGACGCGAGGGTAGCCGCGTGGACCTGCTTGCTATCGAAGACGGAGCCGTCCGTGTGAGAGTTACTCCGCGCGAGAATGCGTGCGCTTCCACCAGCAGAACTTTGCGCGCCACTGTGGAAGACGGGATTTACGAAGCCGCTCCAGATATCGCATCGCTAGCCATCGAAGGATTGGACGGGAAGCCTGCGTCGGGATTTGTTTCGGTGGAGTTGCTCGGAGGACATGCGGCCGCGCCAGAATTGGCCGCCCAAATTGCCGTGGACGAGAGCAGGCAGCCGTCTGCATTACAGCACACACATTGACACAAGGAGATTGCCGTGACAATGCATACCAGTGAGTATTCAATGAATGGAAATTCCAGCGATCGAGAGACTTTGTTCATGTTGAGCGGCATAGCCCTCATGATCTTTGGCGCGGGATTGGTTCTCTCTAATCCCGTTGTCCAAAAATATCTCGGCAAAGTAGGGGTGGGAAATCTGGCGCAGGCAGCGCTCCCCGACATTGAGCGATACATGCGCTTGCGAGCCATGTAGACGGGCAACGTTTTCTGCGGTCAGGACACTCTTATCCTCAGAGGGGACACTTTCGCTTGCCTGAAAACACGCCTTTAGCAACACCCACCGGCTCTGCTGAAACCGACACTATGGGCCCTGAAATCGTTCGTTACGCACTCGACACCGGAGTCAGCAGGTTCACGGTTCGTGCATTCGCCAGTGGCATGCTGTCAGCCTTCGGTCATAGCCCTACCTTCGCGATTCGCCAGTATTCGGGCACACTCCAGTTCAATCCAGAAACCTTGGAAGCAACCTCGTTGCGACTGGCCATCAAGGCTTCCTCTCTTGAGGTGGCTGATAACATCAGTGATAAAGACCGCCGCGACATTGAAGGCGAGATGCGGGAGCGGGTGCTAGAGATTGGCAAGTATCCCGAAATCGTATACGAGTGCTCTCGCATCACCGTAAACAAAGCGGGCGACGATCAGTACAGCGCCTCATTGAATGGAGATCTGACTTTGCACGGTGTCACCCGCGGGCAATCCGTTACCGCAAAAGTTGCGGTAACTGGCGATATGTTACGAGCTTTTGGAGAGTGCTCTCTGAGGCAGTCCGACTACAACATAAAGTTGGTCTCCGCATTGGGCGGCGGGTTGAAAGTGAAAGACGAAGTGAAACTTTCCTTCGATCTAGTGGCTCGCAAGCAGGGGTAAGAATTCGGAGTAGTGCGGCGCTTCAGCGCTGCGTCTGCTGTGGGCAAACAAACCGCCTTAGCTCTCCAGTTGTTCCTCGCTCTTCTTGAGCCGGTCCCTCTCCGACGCCAGTTGAGCTTCGGCTTCTTTCAACTTTGCTTTCGCCTTGTCGCGCTCGCGTGTTGCCTTCTCGACCCGTTGCTGAGCATTCTTGATCGCAGAGATTGCCTTTTTGTGTGATTGCAGCATGGACCCTAGTTTAGACCTGCAGGAGCAGAGCGCGCTTGCGAAGACGCCGCTATCCAATTGAAAGCTCCGGCGACTAAACTGTTCCTGAGCGTATGCTGTAGCGCAATCTCATACTCAAGGCAATTCTTATGGCTAATGCGAACGCGAAGAAAGGCGTCATCGGAATCTTGACTGGCGGGGGCGATGTACCGGGGTTAAATCCGGCCATCCGGGCCGTCACCATCAGGGCTCTGCGTGAAGGATACCAGGTCATCGGCTTGCGGCGAGGCTGGGCCAGCCTGGTGGATATGGTCCGCGAAGAAGATTACGACAACAGCGACAACTACCAGAGCCTCACGGAAGAGCACGTCAATCGCGCAGGCCGCACCGGAGGGACCTTCCTTCACACCTCGCGCACCAATCCTGGACGGGTCAGCCAGGCTTCTATCCCGGCGCACCTGCAAGGCTCGTATACCGCGGCGGTGAACGACCTTACCCCTGAAGTCCTCAAGAACCTGGACTGGCTGGGAATCGATAATCTAATTCCTATCGGCGGCGACGACACGCTGAGTTACGGCGTGCGGCTGCACAAGGAGGGAGTGAAGGTAATCGCCATCCCCAAGACGATGGACAATGACGTGCCAGGAACTGACTATTGCATTGGCTTCAGCACCTGCGTGACCCGCACCATCGAAATGACCAACCGGCTGCGAACTTCCGCCGGCTCGCACGAGCGCTTGCTGGTGCTCGAAGTCTTCGGTCGCTATGCCGGTTTCACTGCGATGTTGCCCACCATGGCCGGCGCGGCCAATCGTTGCGTGATTCCCGAACACAAATTCAATATCGACCGCCTGGCCGAACTCCTTATTGCTGACCGCCACAAGAACCCGAGCCGGTATGCGGTGGTGCTGATCTCCGAAGGCGCGATGTTTGAGGGCGGCGAGATGATCTTTGCGCGCGACACCACGGACGCCTTCGGCCATAGAAAACTGGGCGGGATTGGCGACCTGGTGTCCGAGAAGCTGAAGGAACTCTCTCCCCGATACAACAACGGCAAGTTGCTGGACACCATTAGCCAAAACCTGGGCTACCTGGTTCGGTGCGGCGATCCCGATGCAATTGACTCGATCGTTCCCATGGCTTACGGAAACCTCGCCTTGGACCTGCTACTCAGGGGGATTTATGGAAGGCTGGTCGTGCTGAAGAATGGCCGCTACAGCAACGTCCCGATTGATACCGTGGTGGCCTCGAAAAAAGTGGTTAACGTGAGGGAACAATACAACACGGATCGCCTGAGACCGTATTACAAAAGCTTTGAAGACAAGCCGCTTTTCATGATGACAAGCGATAGCTGATGAGGCGGTTCTTGAAGGGGCGCACCTCTAGCTACACGGGGGACCGTCGCGTCCCCGCAATCGCCTCCAAAGGTAGTGCGACCATTGTCAAGCAGTGCCGCATGGGGACGAACGCCATTGGGTGACCGGTGGCGCTCAGCTTCAGGCCTGTACCATGTATCGTGTCTGCAGAGCGGAGCGTTCTTGAGGTTCATGTTTCACGTTTCCGACGATGAATCGCTTTGCGTTTACCGCTTGGCAATGCCTTCATGCCGACGACCAAACTCTTCAACGCATTCACATTCGCGAGGTCGTCGAGTGGCCCGTCAATCGGCGTCTCCGCGATGAACGCGGCTTCAGCTAGACGCGCATCGTTCAGCAGACGCCGGAATGGCTCCAGCCCGATTGATCCCTTGCCAATGTGCTGATGGCGGTCGAGCCTCGATCCGCGTGCCGCCTTGGCGTCGTTGCAATGCCAGACGTACACATGCTTCAGTCCAATCGTCCGCTCCAATTGATCGAGCGTCTCGGCGAAACCGGCGTGGCTCACGATGTCATAGCCCGCAACGTGGGTGTGACAGGTATCGATGCACGCTCCCGCGGGCACGAAGTCGCTTAACAAGTACAGCAACTCTGCAACTTGTTCGAAGTTGCCGCCGAGGGAGAACTCCGATCCGGCGGTGTTTTCGATAAGGATGCGCAAATTCCCCGCTGCCAGGTCGAGTCCGTCCACCGCCTGTTCGATGGCCAGCGCAGCCCGCTGCAATCCTTCTTCACGACTGCTTCCACGGAACGAGCCCGGATGCAGTACGAGGAATTCGGCGCGGAGAGCCAGCGCGCGCTCTACCTCGCCACGAAAGGCGGCGATGGATTTGGCATGAAACTCAGGATTGCCGCCTGCGAGATTCACCAGGTAGTTGGCATGGATGACCAGCGGCTTCAATCCGTATTGTTCGCGCAGACGGCTCATCGCTTCGCACTGCGAATGCGCCAATTCATATGGCGCCCACTGCCTCGGACTGGAAGAGAAAATCTGGAATGTGTTGCAGCCTAGCCGATAAGCACGCTCCGCCGCATTTTCAACTCCGCCGGCAGTCGAAGTATGGATGCCGATTCGCCGCGCAGTCAGCCTTGGGGGCTGCTTTGGCGGAGGCAACAACTTCAGAATGTCTTTTTCTTGCTTCTGCGAATGTGCCGGCATGAAAGGTTTGATTCTACATTTGCGGATGGCGAATGATCGTAATCCCAGTAGAGATCGAAGGCCAATTAGCGTTTTACTTGTTTTCCGGGGGGGGTATAGTGACTCTTGCAGGGACCCGGAGGTCGAGTATGCGTCGCAAGCTAGCCGTACTGGCGATTGGCCTCTGTCTGGCGGGTCTGCTCTCGGGATGCGGCTCATCTAGCCAACCGTCATCGCCCCTCGCAATCGCCACGGCATCTACGCTTCCGCAGGGAATAATCAACATCCCATACAATGCGACCCTCAGCGCAACCGGCGGAATTACGCCTTATGCCTGGAATGTTGCGTCGGGACATTTGCCTCCTGGTCTCAGCCTGAGCAGGGCGGGCGTCCTGTCGGGCACACCTACCGCGTCGGGTGGCTTTTCATTTGCCGTTGCAGTCACGGACTCCCAGCAGCCCCCTAGCGTGGCGAATGGCAACTTCTCCATCACCATCGCTGCTGCCCTTCAGGTTACGACCAGCTCTCTCCCTAACGGTAGCCCAGACGTCTTCTACAGCGCCACATTAGCTGCCGCTGGCGGAATTCCTCCTTATTCCTGGACGATCGTACAGGGCAGTTTGCCGAGTGGAATTACGTTGAATGCAACCAGCGGTGTAATCTCCGGAACCCCAACCGCTACTGGCACGTCGAGCTTTACCGTGCAAGCGTCAGACAGCGAGACGCCAGCGGCAACAGCTACGGCCAGCCTCAGCATTGTGATCACTCCGCCGCCGCCGAGAAATGCGGCCCTCTACATTTCGCAGAGTGAAGGTAACCCAGCCACGGATCGGGCTGGCCTGCAGATCCAGAGCAACGGCTCGCTTACGCCCTTGCCATCGTCACCGGAAGCAGCGATGGACGGATCCTCCTTCGGCCCTTCGCCCACGTTGCCGTTACTGTTCCTGCTCTCGAACGGTAACCTCCGCTTGGAATCGCTCCTGTTAAACCCGGACTACTCCCTTACCTCCTATAGCAGCGCTCCCCTCGCCGGCAGCCTCAGCCAGTACGCACCGCCGGTAGTCGACCCCACGGGATCCAATCTTTACTTACCCGGCCCCATCAACAGCAGCGGCGCAACCGGGGTAACCATCTTTCCCGGCAATGGCTCTCTACAATCCTTGGGTACCATTCCCATACCCAACGTAACCAGCACATCAGGGATGGTGTTTACGCCCGACGCAACCTTAGCGTTTATCCCGACCTGCTCTCCCTCCAATGCGGGCAGCATTCTGTCTTACTCGCGCGGCTCCGATGGCTTGCTCACTCCTGCCGCTACCTATGCGGTACCAAATGGTTGCGCTGGAGTTCTAACAGTGTCGGCGGATGGCAAGTACCTGGCTGACTCGGAAGTGCAGATTTACAAGATAGCCAGCGATGGAACCCTCACCCCTGTTTTGCCCCAGCCGTTCACGGTAACCTTTGCCGGAGGTCCCATCCAGATATTCGACCTGGCATGGGACCCGTCAGGCTCCTACTTGCTTGTCGCCACTGGCGCGCCACTTTTTGAAGGCGGCTTAGGCGTTCTTAGTTTCTCCGGGAGTACTCTCACCGAGACTGTCCAGCCGACGGGAGGTCCCGTTGGACGTATCCAGCAGACAGGGTCTTTTGTCTATGCTCTGGGGACGTGTATTAACCTCTGTGAGGGTGGTCCGTACGACGTACTTGGATTCGACTTTCAGAATGGCCAATTGACTCCCATTCCCGGTTCGCCCTACCCATACGGGAACGGCGGTGACATGGTGATCTACTAAGCCGCTTTGCTTCATGCAGTGGAAACAGGGCTAGGGGAACTGGTCCTTTATTGCCGCGTTACGCCCCGAACGATACACTATGAAGCACCGTAGAAGGGGTCCCCGATGCTTATCGTCATGAAGGCGCACGCCTCCGAAGAGCAAGTGGAGCGCGTATGCGAAAAGATCGAATCGCTGGGCTTTCGGGCGCATGCCATGCCCGGAGCGCTGCGCACCGCCATCGGCGTCACCGGCAACCAGACAGAGGTCGAAACCGGCACCTTCGACGAGATGGACGGGGTACAGGAGGTCATCCGCGTCACCAAGCCTTACAAGCTGGTCAGCCGCGACATAAGAGAAGACGACACGATTATTCGCTTTCCCAATTCCGATGCCACCTTTGGCGGTGACGAGGTAGCGGTCATCGCCGGGCCGTGCGCCATCGAGTCCCGCGAGCAGGCATTCGCTACCGCCGAGTGCGTGGCCCGTGCTGGCGCACGCTTCTTTCGCGGAGGCGCTTACAAGCCGCGCACCTCTCCCTACACGTTTCAAGGTCTGGCTGAGGAGGGCCTGAAGATACTGGCGGAGGTCCGCGACCGTTTCGGTCTGCTCATTGTCACGGAGGCCATCGATAACGAATCGCTCGAACTGGTGGAGAAGTACGCCGATGTCATCCAGATTGGCGCGCGCAACATGCAGAATTATTCGCTGCTGAAGCGCACGGGCAAGGCCCACAAGCCTGTACTGCTGAAGCGCGGCATGTCAGCAACCCTGGAAGAATTGCTGATGGCGGCCGAATACATCATGAGCGAAGGCAACTACAACGTGATTTTGTGCGAGCGCGGCGTGCGCACCTTCGCCGACCATACGCGCAACACCCTCGATCTGAGCATCGTGCCGGCGGTGCAGCGTTTGAGCCACCTGCCGATCATCGTCGATCCCAGCCACGGAACCGGCAAGCGCAACAAGGTGACGCCGCTGTCGCGTGCCGCGGTTGCCGTAGGCGCGGACGGCCTCATCATCGAAGTCCATCCCAATCCTGATCGCGCTCTGAGCGATGGCAACCAGTCGCTCTTTCCCCAGCAGTTTGACGACCTCATGGTTGAGGTTCGCCAGATTGCAAATGTGCTTGGCCGCTCCGTCGCCGAGCCTGTTGTCAACCCGGTAGGTCGCCGAGGCAACGTAACCGCTGGATCGGCCGCCGCTCGCTGATGCGCACAGCGAGTCGCTGGAACGTGGTCGCGTTGTCGTGTTTGGTCGCGTTAAGCTCGACCGCCTGCCGTCAGCGCCCCACGGTCGAACCGGGCTATTACGAATACGCCTACGTCACCAACGGCCAGAGCAACTCCGTCAGCGTTCTCGATCTGCTGCAGCTTCGTAACGTCAAGACGATCCCGGTAGGCGCAAACCCAACCGGCATCGCCGCCAATCCCACGCGTAACGAAATCTATGTTGCCAACGCCGACTCCAACAACATCAGCATCATTAATGCGGAGCGCAATGTCGTCGAAGCGACCATTGGGGTCCATCGCGCGCCCTACTTCGTCTCAGTTTCGTCGGATGGCAAGCGCGCTTACGTGGCCAACTCCGGCTCGGCCAATGTTTCGGTCATCGATCTGGATAAGCGAGCGGTGATCGCGACCATCCGAGTGGGGGGCGCGCCGGGTCTCGCCAGAGTCTCGCCGGATGGAAAGCTGGCGGTCGTCAGCAATCGCGCCGACAACACCGTTTCCATCATCGATACACAGAAGCTGGCGGTGCACAGCACCGTGCCGGTGTGTCAACAGCCGCAGGACCTCGTCATCCTGCCCGAATCCACCAAGGCGTTTGTGGCGTGCCCGGGATCGAATCAACTTGCCTCGGTCGATCTGACGTCGGACCGGATGTTGACGCTACTCGACGTGGGCAAGGTGCCGGTGAATCTGGCACTAAAGCCGGATGGCGGCGAGCTGTTCGTGAGCAATTTTGGCAGCAACAATTTTTCCATCGTCGAGACGGCTAACAACGAGGTTGGCGGCAGCTACCTGATCGGCGACGAGCCCACTCGCGGAATCGTCACTTCCGATAACAGCTTGCTCTATGTCAGTAATTTTGGTGCCGACACGGTTAGCGTCTATGCCATTGACGAAGGCCGCGTGATTGGCACGGTCCAGGTGGGCAGCCGTCCGGATGGGCTGGCGTTCAGCCCGGACGAAGCGCATTTGCTGGTGGTGAATTCTCGCTCGGGAGATGTCGCCGTGGTACGCACTGTGAAGACGCGCGACAATTCCAAACTCAGCGCGGAACGGGCGCTGGTCACCCTGATTCCAGTCGGCAATCAGCCCAACGACATCGTGATCAAGGCCTTCCAAGTTGGAGCGGCGAAGAGATGATATGCGGTAATCTCAACCACCGATAGTCGCGGCTGACGTCCGCCTCTTGGAAACACCGTGACCCCTCTAGAGCAGTTTCATTTCGGGTGTATTGGCAACGGGTTGAGCACGCCTTTCAGGCGTGCTCAACTGCCGCCAGTTCCTGGGCGCGCTTTAGCGCCTGAGGTGATGTTTTGTTACCTCAGCGGCTGAAGCCTATTTAGCCCGAATCCTAACCTGCGCCGCTGAAGCGGTGCTTCACCCCATACACCAAACATGACACTGCCCACCCGTCACAAATTCCTCGCCTCCGTTGGGATATACTTTCTGGTTTGCCTATCGATGCTTGCGAGCAGTAGCAGGCAAGCCGGTCCAATTCTGGAAGGAGAACTTATCCCTATGTCATCCGCAGCAGTTTCCTATGCACGCGAGAACCAGAAGCGGTTTCTCGACGAGTTGAAAGATTTGCTCCGCATCCCCAGCATCAGTACCGCCGAAGAGCACGAAGACGATGTCCGCAAGGCCGCCGAGGTGGTGGCCAACGATTTGAAGCGCATCGGCTTTGAGAATGTCGAGATCATTCCCACCCAAGGCCATCCGCTGGTTTACGCCGACTGGCTGCACGCCTTGGGCAAGCCGATGGCGCTATGCTATGCGCACTATGACGTGCAGCCAGCCGAGCCTCTGGACGAGTGGAAGACTCCGCCGTTCGAGCCTACCGAGCGCAACCAGAACATCTACGCCCGCGGCGCCGTCGACGACAAGGGCCAGCTCTGGATGCAGCTCAAAGCATTCGAGTCGCTGTTCAAGACGGGCGACGGCAAGCTGCCCATCAATGTGCGTGTCATCTTTGAAGGTGAGGAAGAAGTGGGCGGCGAGAGCATCGAGGCGTTCGTGAAGAAGAACGCGGGCTCGGGCAAGCTGAAGGCCGACTTTGCGCTGGTCACCGATACGGAGCTGTTCGCTCCCGATCTTCCTACGCTGTGCGTTGGCCTGCGCGGGCTGCTCTACACTGAGATCGAAGCGCAGGGTGCGAAGACCGATCTTCATTCCGGCGTGTACGGCGGCGCGGCGCCCAACCCGCTGTTCGCGCTGGTGGAGATCATCAGCAAGCTGAAGGACGCGGACGGAAAGATTCTCATCCCTGGTTTCTACGACGACGTGCAAAAACCGACCGACGACGAGCTGAAAGCGTGGGAGCGCCTGCCCTTCAATGAAGAGGATTATCGCAAGGCGGAAGTGGGATCGAGCGTGCTGACCGGCGAGCCGGGCTATTCGGTGCTGTATCGCACTTGGGCGCGTCCCACGCTGGAGCTACACGGCATGCCGGGCGGCTACGTCGCTCCCGGCGCGAAGACCGTGATTCCAGCGCGCGCGTCGGCCAAAGTCTCGATGCGGCTGGTGCCGAAGCAAGACCCGGACGACATCCTGAAGAAGTACACCGAGTACGTGAAGAAGCTGACGCCCAAGGGCATCCAGATCAACATCAAGGTCCACAGCAAGGGCCCGGCGTGCGTAGTGAACACCGACAACAAGTTCGCGCGCGCCTCGGTGGAAGCCATGCACGAGATCTTCGGCAAAGATACGGTGTACATTCGCTCGGGCGGTTCGATTCCGATCGTGACCCAGTTCGAGGAAGACCTGAAGATCCCCAGCATCATGATGGGCATGGGTCTGCCTGACGACAATCTGCACGCTCCGAATGAGAAGTTTCACATCCCGAACTTCTATCGCGGAATCGAGTCGATCATTCGGTTCTTCCAGATTTTGGGGCAGTGAGGCAGGGGGTGTGGTTAGCAAAAGAACCGTGGGTGCGATCCTAGCCGAAACGCGCGACGTTAGGATTGGAGAACTTGCCGGGCACCCCACTTCGCAGCTGTTGCGCGAAGTGGGGTGCGAGTAGCCCAGTCCGAATAACCTTGCTTAACTTCCCAAGCGCCGAATCTATTTACGGCGCGAAGTAGCTGGAGATGTCGAGGATCAGTTGGGTGATCCCGGACGCGTAGGCATCAATCTTCCCGTTGTTAGTGGGCACAATCGCCATGTTATTGGTGATCGATCCATCCAACGCATTCAACGTCGAGACTACAGGCCGGTCGGTGCCGTCCGGCCAAAGCGTCAGATAGCCCAACGCGCCATATGGAACAACCGTCGCGTTGAATACGTATGCCTGGGCTTCCGCCGGCGTTGCGCACGGACTATCTACCACATCGACCGGCGGACTCAGGGTTCCGCTGAAGGGCTGACCGCTACCTACTTTGCGGGTGTCAATCACGCGGCAAGGCGCCGCCGGATACAGGGACAGTCCGCCCGCTCCCGGCGTGTCGAAGTAGCCATTGATGTCAATGATCACATCGGTGTCGTTGCTGGGATAAACCGAGATGTCACCGGCCGTACCCGCTGGCACAATCGCGGCATTGGCGATGATTGTCCCAGGAATGTCGTTCAAGGTTGAAACCGTAGGCTTATCTTGCCCGGTGGGCCAGACCGTCATGTAACCCAGTGCGCCATGAGGCACCACGGAGAAGTTCAGCGAATAGGCGGCCGCCGTAGTTGGAATGTTGCAACTCGCCGCGTTCAGTATGGGGAAGTCGCGTTCCTGGAGGCCCGGCAAGAACGGCGATCCCAAGCCGGCAGGAAAGTTGTCCTTGCGCGTATCGGCGACGCGACAAGGCGGCAGGGGATAGAAAGTCAGCGTCGACGGGGAGGCTGGCGCGAAGTAGCCGTTGATGTCGAGGATGACATTGGTGGTCTGGGTGACGAACACAGTGACCGCGCCTTGATAACCCGCGGCCACGATGGCGGCGTCAGCCTTGATGCGGCCGTTGAGCGAATTCAGGGTAGCGACCACGGGCTGGTCCTCGCCAGTCGGCCAGATGGTGAGATAGCCCAAAGCGCCGGACGGGACCACGGAAACGTTTAGCGAATAAGCGGCTGCCGAGGCAAGACTTTCACACGGTGGAGAAGCCGATTGGGCCAACTGTGGAAGGTTAAATGCCAGCGAGGTTCCGCCCGGAATGGGGCCGCTGCCGCCCTTCTCCGGCCGCGTGTCCAATAATCGGCACGGCGTGATGGGAACGAATTGCAGGGCTGAGGCGCTGGCTCCTGCGATCACGGAAACCGTGGAGTCGCCCGCGTTAAGTACATAAATCCGGTTGGTTACCGGGTTGACCGAGGCACCGAGGGGCCCCATTCCGACTGTTACGGTATTTTCTGAGTCAGTCGCCTCATCAATGACGGTTACTGTGTTGTCGCCATTGTTCATGACATAGAGCTTGTTAGTGACTGCATCGGACTCTACATCGGAGGGATTAGAGCCAACGGTGAGAGGGGTGAGAGAAAGGGTCGCTCCGTCGATAATCGTTACGGTGTTGTTCGCGGTGGTTAGAGCGATTTTGTTGCTAACTTGGTTGACGTCCAGTGCGCCGATACCCGCCATGGGTATGGTGTTGACGTCAAGCGTTGCCAAGTCTATTACACTGATCGAATTGTTGTTCCCTTGAAAATCACCGTAGTTGTTAACGTAGGCCTTGTTCGTCACAGTATTCACCAGCAGAAGCGCAGGCCCCTGCCCCACGGTCACGGTGTGGGTGACGGCATCGGTTGTACCATCGATCACACTTACAGTGCCATCCGATAAATTGGTGACATAAATCATATTGGTCACCGGGTTGACCCATACGAAAGTAGGATGGGTCCCGACGGGCACCGTAGCCTTGACCTGGTTTGTGTTGCCGTCGATGACCGATACGCTGTTGCTGTTACGATTAACAACATAAATTTTGTCGGTCACTGAGTTAACGCATAATCCGAGGGGGTGGGTTTGAACCGGAATCACGGCCGTGACGGTGTTGGTCGCACCGTCGACGACGGTCACCGTATTGTCAGTTCGGTCAGAGATGTAGATCTTATTACTTACCTTGTCAGGGAAGATACTCGCGGGACTCGACCCAAGCTGTACCGTGGCAATGACGGTGTTCGAAGCGCCATCAATAACGCTCAAGGTTGTGCCACTAATCACGTACATCTTATTGCTTACCGGATTGACGGCCCCGTTGGTGATAGTGCCGCCTATGG
The DNA here is from genome assembly GCA_963794545.1 of uncultured Acidobacteriaceae bacterium. Classification (GTDB taxonomy): domain Bacteria; phylum Acidobacteriota; class Terriglobia; order Terriglobales; family Acidobacteriaceae; genus Bog-257. The sequence continues at coordinate 557,828 of CAWCEH010000001.1, read as the reverse complement.
GTATGGTGGCAATTACTGTTTGTGCGATGGCAGGCAGCGATGTAGCTGCGAAGGCAAAGGCCAGGATAGCTGACGAGATGTGACGCATCATTGGCATATGGCTCCTAACTTCTTCTAAGAGCAGTCCGGTAACAAAGACAGAGAGAGATGAGAGCTACGAGCCGAGAGATCCGCTACGAGTCCCCGCTGCAAGGATCAAGCCAGACACTCTAAAAGGATCGAGACTCGAGCTGGTCGCCCTCTCCCACGATCCGCACCGAATTGAGTTGTGCCTCTGAGGACAAGCAGTTTAACCCAAAGCTGTCCAGTGTCAACAGAAAAGTTGCCGACTTCCGAGCCCCATTGAGCGTTAATTCGCCTCTTCGCCGAAGGCGGGCGAAAGAATGGGGTCGAGATCGTGTCACTTGGCGTCCCTACGGGACTCGGATCGATTTTCGATGTTACTCAGCACTCCGCCTACGGCTGCGTGGTGGGCTAAACTAAGCCGTCCCGCAGCGCGGGACTTTCTTCCTTCGTGCGCAAGCGTTGTAGCGAGCAGCACTGCTCGATCCATTCCAATGGCGGCTCCCAGTTTGCTTCTCACACAGGCTCTCATGTCATGGGCTGAATTTCTTTCGCACCTCGGGCCGGATGTCGATTTATGGATCGTGGTTCATTCAACGAACGGGCGATTGTCAAAATGGTCATCTTAAAGTCTAAGCACCCGGTGTTAAGATGGGGCACTTGGCGCAGGAGCGACGCGAGCGGGGAACTGCGACAAGACAGAAAGAGGAGACCGATGCAGCCTTATAAGCTACTTCCAGGTTGGAGTATTCCCGGCGCTCTCACGCGCCTGATGGCCGGCCTGTCGATCGCGACGTTTCTGTTGCTCATCACGGGCGGACCTAACTTCACAAGTGCGCAGGAAAAGAAGCCAGCAGGGACGGCCAGCAATAGCAGTAATGCTGCTTCTATTTCACGCGGCAAGTACATTGTGACGGAGGTTGCGAAATGTGGTAACTGCCACACGCCGCGCACGCAAAATGGCGAGATCGACTATAACCGTTGGCTGGCGGGTGGGCCAGTGCCGTACTTGCCGGCTCAACCCGATCGGGATTGGCCACTCTTGTGCCCACGCATTGGAGGCTTACCGCCCGCAAGCGACGCTGAGATGATCACATTGCTGACAACCGGAATCTGGACCACCGGCAAACCGCTTCGCTCCCCGATGCCTGAATTTCACATGACACGTGCAGACGCCGATGCGGTGCTCGCGTACCTGAAGTCGATCAGCCCCGGTCGCGGCGGGCCCGAGTAGCCGATGTCAACCATCTCGCGTAGCGTCGAAAATACGATGCTAGGACGGGCCATCCATCGGCAAGCGATCCGATCCACGATAGGCTGTGCCTTAACGAACCGGAGATGCTCGAACCAGAACCGCTCGCTATGAATTTATTTTCTACAAACTTCTCGCAAATCTGTGACAAATGGGGCAAACGCCTTGTGTAAGGTTCCCCGCGAGAAAGGATCTGCGCGACCACGGATTGCATGCCACAAGGAATGATCGAGGGGAGAGACGGCAACTTCTACGGGACGGCGATCGACGGTGGCATTGCGACTGGCAATCCGGAGGGAACGGTGTCAAGATCGCTGCGGGTCTTAGATGAGGCCATAGAGTTGTGAAATGGGTTTTGCCGGCATGGGACGGCAAAGTCCAGCATTCGCCGATTGAAGTCTGATCTGGACTTAAGGCGGGAGGGTGTGAGGCAGTCCCGCTTTTCTGTGTCTACGTGTCAATTTCGAAAATCTGGCCTACAACTAAATGACCATAAGACCACTTACGTGGCGTTGAAAGAATGCCTGAAAGTTGTAAAATGACCGCCTGCCCGGGCCAAAATCGAAATTTCCGGGCGAGGAGTGGATAAAGATGCCTTCTATTCGGCCCCAATCGCATATGGCGTTTTGGTTTATCACAGTCGCAATCGTCTTTTTCGCATGCACCTCCTTACTTAGCGGCCAGGTCCGCGTCGGCAACGGCGTCTACCCGGCGTCGAGCATTGAGCAGCCCGGGGACGCTGGCGTGCGCATGCACACTAACTACATTTTCTACGCACCTACCGGCGCGGTCATCGCGGCGGCCCAGCCGGCGGGAGAAACTCCCGCTTCACTAGGATGCGTCTATGACCTGGTTTCCAATCCTCTGTCGGGCTGCCCCATTAACGGCACGACGCAGGTCCCCACTGGGGGCAGCGGCGTCATCGTAATCGTCGATGCCTACGACTATCCCTCGGCGGCCGCCGACCTTGCGACTTTCTCCACTACCTTTGGGCTGCCGCAAGCTAACTTCTCTGTGCAATACGCCAGCGGGAGGAAGCCAACCAACGGCTGCCGTTCTGGCTGGCAAGGTGAGGAATCCCTGGACATCGAATGGGCCCATGCTATGGCGCCCAATGCCCAGATTGTTTTGATGGAAGCCTCTTCCGCCACCAACAGCGCCTTGTACGCCGCAGTACAAGCCGCCAATTCCTATATTGCCGCCCATGGTGGCAAGGGCGAGGTCTCCATGAGTTGGGGTGGAAGCGAGACCAGCAGCGAGACCAGTTCCGACCACTACTTCACACAGTCGGGAGTGGTGTATTTCGCTTCCTCGGGCGATTCTCCCGGCGTGATCTATCCCAGCTCTTCGGTGAACGTGGTTTCAGCCGGCGGCACACAGGTGAATCGCAACAGCAGCGGCGCTTACACCAACCAGACCGCGTGGAGCTCCGGCGGTGGGGGGGCTAGCAAGTATGAGTCGCGACCCTCATTCCAGAATGCCATTCAAAGCATCGTGGGCAGCAAACGAGGCACGCCGGATCTTTCGTTTGACTCGAGTGGCGGCTCTCCGGTTGCGGTGTACAACTCGAATTGCTACGGGGGCTGGCTCGAGGTCTATGGCACCAGCGTGGCCGCACCTTCACTGGCTGGAATAATTAACGATGCGGGAGGCTTCAAGACCAGCAGCAATGCGGAGAATACGCTGATCTATAGCAACCTGGGATACAGCTCGTACTTCACCGATATCACGTCGGGGAGTTGCGGCACTCACAGCGCGGCGGCAGGTTGGGACTTCTGCACCGGCGTGGGGGTCGACCAAGGCTTGGTCGGAAAGTAGCCGGCCTCGCTTAACGCGTTTTGTGGCCCGCTTCGCAAGGAGCGGGCTATTTAATTGAGGCTTGGACCCAGGACCTAGAAAATAACCCCCTCAACTGTACTGCACCTCAACTACACCAATATCTAAACGGCACTAAAGCCACCATAAATGACAGCAAGTTACGGCACGGCTTGAAGAGGCTACTGAAGAAGTCGTCGCGACGAAGAGAAACCGCCGATTCCTCGGGGCTGAGGCTCCTCGGAATGACAAAAATAAAGGGTTTACAACAGCGCATCTGAAGGTGCGCCCCTTCAAAGCCAGCATAATCGAGTTTTTCACCAGCCTCTGAAGCCGTGCCGCTTCAAAGCTACCCTAAAGCACCGCTCTACCCGTGCTCGAAGGACAAGAACGGCCTTGATCTAAGCTATTGAGTCTGTTGCTGCGTGAGCAGTACAACGTCGTCATTGGATCGCCCGCGGACGACCGCCAGCCTCTTGTTCTTCCAATCGTAGTCGAATCCGTAGATGAGCAGATCGTTGAAATTGGTGACAAGCGAGGCTGACTCGCTGCCGATAGGCTGCACAATCAGATTGGAGACGCCCTTATTGGTAACCCCGTAGTAGAGGGACTGGCCGTCGGGGGAATAGTGAAAAGTGGTTGATATAAAGCGGCTGGGCGCGAAGCTCTTGACCGGCAATCCTCCCTGCGAGGGGATAATCTCGACCATGGCCTTGTGGTTGACGCCAGTACCGAAAGCCGTAAGCGCTGCGATTTGTTTTCCATCCGGGGAGATAGCAGCGAAGCTGACGAATTTATCGCTCAGTTGCTTGGATTCCCCGCCGGCGAGTGGCATTTCCATCAGCACCTGCTTGCCCTTTTGCAGCGTGGTATAGAGAAAGTATTTGCTGTCGGGCGAGCAAACGGCGTTCTGGTCCACTTTTCCGTTGGTCAGTACGGTTGCGCTGCCGCTCTGCAGGTCGAGACGCCAGATGTTGATGGCCTTCGTCTGCCGGTTAGCCATGAAGAAGAGGGCATGCGCGCCGTCAGGACAGGCGGAGAGGCCGCCCATCGGCAGGCGTTCCTTGTAGATCACGTTGCGGTTGCTGCCGTCGGCGTTCATCAAGGCGATGTGACTGTCGTAGTCCATCGTCAGCAGGCGACCATCCGGCAGCCAGGCGACGGTGATGTCGCCGTGATTGTCCACCTCGGTTGCATTGGAGCCGGAGGTGGTATCTGAACTCAGCGTGTATACGCCGGCTTGAGGCGTAACTTGAATTGCAATCAACTGTTCGCCGTCACGGGTTACACCGAGAGTGAGATTGCTGTAGACATTGAGATCGTTGGTAATGCGATGGATCTTTTGTCCCGTAAGAGAAATCGCCCCAATCTGTCCATTCCAGTCGCTGGAAATGTCGTGGAAGATGAGCACCAGGTGGCGTCCATCGGGCATCCAGGTCGGCTTTTGCAGCAGGGCGGTTCCCGCGTAGACGGTCTTCTCTTTTCCATTCGCCGGGTTGAGAACCACAATTCTGCCGAGATTTTGACTGCCCGGGTCAAGCACAGCAGCGGCGATGGACTTGCCATCGATCGACCAGGCAGGGTCAGAGTACCCCGGTAGAGGGAGCGAGGCAAGGACGCGCTCGCCGCTGCCATCGGCATGGGCCATGATGAGTTTGGAAGTGGCCTCCGAAGAACTGTTGCGCAGGTAAACCATCTGCTGGCCGTCCGGCGAAAAGCTGACCGCGCTGTCCACATCCTCAACCAGCTTGCGGGGTGTGCCTCCGAGCACTGGAATCTGGTAGAGGAACCCGACTCCCGGCTTATCCGGCTCGATCCGAAGGAAGTACAAGAAGTCTCCGTTCGGTGTGAAGGTGAGTCCCGTATAGCGGACCTCGGCCGGCGGCATAATCTGGGTATTGCTGCCGGTGGCGATGTGCCGCATCCACAGACTTTGCTGGCCCTGTCCCTCATCCGACACGTTCACGACGTACTTGCCGTCCGGAGAGATGGTCGCCAGCATTGCCCTGCCGGAGTTGGTGACCTTCTCCATGCTCATGGTCTGGAAAGGTACCGGGCCGGAGTCGCCGAGCCACCGGGAAATCCAGGTGTAGATGCCGTACAATCCGGCGGCAATCATGGCGAGGCTGAGAACCAGGATGATGCTGGCGCCGCTCTTGTGACGCCGGGCGGAATCCAGAATGATCGCACTGCTGCTGATCGGCATGGCTGGACTACTGCCACGTGAGGTCGGATAGGACGTTGACGCAGCCACGATTCCTGTCGAAGATTGTCCTGGACCGTCCCGCTTCAGCCGCTTCAGGTCGCTGCGAATTTCAGCCGCGCTCTGATAGCGCAATTCCACATCTTTCTCCAACGCCTTGGAGATAATTTCCTCCAGCTTGAACGGGACCGTGGGATTCAGTTCCATAGGAGGCCGGGGATTGCGGTCGAGAATCCCCTGAAAGACAACGGCGGAGGTGTTGCCTTCGAATGGTAGCCTTCCGGTGGCCATCTCGTAGAAGATAGCGCCCAGGGAGAACAGATCGCTACGTCCGTTCGAGCTCTTCTCCGCGAGCCTGCTCCGGAGACATGTAGGCGATGGTGCCCACTGCGGTGCCAGGCATCGTGAGGTGCGCCGGAGCTATCGTCGCTGCATCGCCAGCCAAGGTTTCCACCGCCGCGCGCCGGTCATAAGTCAGTTTTGCCAGCCCGAAGTCAAGGATCTTCGCCTGGCCCCGCGTAGTGATGAAGATGTTGGCTGGCTTCAGGTCTCGATGAACAATGCCTTTGCTATGCGCGACGTCGAGAGCGTCGGTAACCTGAATACCGATGTCAATGACCTTGTCCACCGGAAGCGCATGTCCGTTGATCTTCTCGTTAAGGCTCTGCCCTTCCAACAGTTCCATGGCGATGAAGTGCTGCCCATCGCATTCTTCGATGGCATAGATGGTACAAATGTTGGGATGGTTCAAGGCGGAGGCGGCACGCGCCTCCTGTTGGAAACGCTCCAGAGCGAAACTATCCTGCTCGATGTCCTTGGAGAGAAACTTCAGGGCTACGTGGCGGGCGAGCCGGGTGTCCTCAGCTTCGTACACCACGCCCATCCCGCCAGCGCCCAGTTTTCGCACGATTTGGTAGTGAAGGATGCTTTTCCCGATCAGGGTATCCAAGGCTCAAATCTCCGGATAATTCGACTCTATTGTGCCGTGCGGTAGCCGTCAAGGATCGGAAGAGCTTGCGCTGGCGGATAATGCGGCAGCCCCGCACGCAGAAGTCGCCGAACCTAGTTGTAACGGCAACAAAAACGGTTCACGCACATGTGCGCAAAATGACACACTTGGGTTGCCGTGACAGGGCTATTGCAGGGGTTAATCAGCGTAATCAAAGTTCCCTGGCGGGGTTGCGAAGGATTTGGTTCGGTGGTCGTAGAGGACGCAGAATCTAGTCCGATGCTCTACGCCAAGAACGTCGAAAGAGTCACGGAAGACATAAACATAAACAAATCGCCTGCCATCTTTGATCGCTCTATCGCCAAACTGTCAGCGTTCCCCGTTTCGGAACAAGTTCCTTAGGGACATGGGGAAGTATCGGTCCGGACGAAGTTTTCGGTATGCGCAACCAGACGACCGTTACGGCTAGGCCACAGGCAATCAGCAATCCCCCGCAGTCCCGTCGCCTCGTGCCTTTTTTCCTTACCGCGCTCCAAGCCAGTAACTACCCAACGTTCGTCAGGTGTTTCTCGTGCCGGATCTCGTCGGCCGTGGAGGCTCGCGCCAATGCCGCTGACAGCGCCGCTCCCTCAGCTACTCGAGCTTCCCCCGCAATTCTGCCCCTGAGCAACGGCCTCAAGACAAATAGAGAGGAGATCGACGCGATGCCACACAGTGCGGCCGAAATGTAGAATGCCACCGCAAAAGAGCCGCCGAAGTAGGCCGCCAGCGTTGCTGCCCCAAATCCGGCAAAAACGGAAGCCAATCCCTTGGCGGTATATAACATGCCATAGTTGGCAGAGGCGTTCTTGGGGCCGAAAACATCGCCCGTCGTCGCCGAAAACAAGGAATATATCTCACCCCAGAAAAGAAAAATAAACGAGAACAGCACCAAAAACGCGATCGGAGCTCCCGCTATTTTGGTTACCAGGCACACCAGGACGGCTTCGACGCCAAATGTTAGGAACATCGTATATTCTCGCCCCAGCCGGTCTGAGACCGTGCCCCACAAGATTCTGGACAGAGCGTTGCAGATTGACGTCAGGGTTGCGGTCAGCGGAACAATGGCTAGACCCCATATCTTCGCGTCGCTCACATTGAGGGACTTGGCAATCTGTGAAAGGTTCCCAGTAGCTATCAGGCCGCCGGCGCACGCAAAGAAAAACATCGCGTAGAGCAAATAGAACTCGGGTCTTCCAAGAGTTTGAGTCCAGTTAAAGTTTACCTTCGACTGCGCAACGGACTTGTGTACCTGTTTCGCACGCTGGTCCCACCCGGCAGGAACCCAGCCGGCAGGCGGATGGCGAAGTATCAACGCAGCAAAGAATGCAACAATGCCCTGGCAAATCCCCCAGACAGCCATCGCCCTAGCCCACCCCATGCCATGGATCGTACTGGCAATGGGGATGATAGTAAGGGCGGCTCCGCCCCCGAATCCAGCGGCAGTCAGCCCAACGGCCAATCCCCGCCTGTCCGGAAACCATTTCACGGCATTGGCAACGCAAGAAATGTAAATGATTCCTGCACCGGTTCCGGCGATAACGCCGTAATAGATGTATAAGCCAAGCGGGGACTTGGCAATCGTTCCGCCCAGTACCCATCCGAGCGCAATACACGCCGCACCAAACGTCATAAGCTTCCGGATACCGAACTTATCGACAAAGTACCCTGCCACCGGCATAGGCCATGTCTCAAACAGAATAAAAGCCGAGAACACCGCCGCTATTTTCGCGTACGGTACTCCCGTGAATGTCTGTCTCATGCCTGGCGTAAAGAGCGTGAAGGCATACTGATAGTTGGAGATGACGATCATCGCGATGATGCCGCACACCAGTTGGATCCACCGGTTTCCGGCAACGCTGCCGTATACTTCCCTCGCGCTGTCTCGCTGTTCCGTAGCCACGATTTCGGTAGTCATGCCTCTTTCCTCCTAGTGAACCAATGCGCATTCTGTTCGTACCGAGGTAAAGTTGGTCCGCACTCGACTGGTACCAGCCGGGTTTGGGTGGGGATAAGCACCGCGATTGCAACTTGGATGGCGGCGAGGCGGGCCAGCAGGCTTACAGTCAGAGATTTTATGGATGACGTCCAGGCATGCTGCAGATTCGCGATGGCCACCATCGCGAATCTGCAGCCGCACATCTGAACCCAGAAGTTGACGATCGTGGGTTCGGTACGAACCGAGGAGGTCACATTCGTGGCCATATAGGCAACCTCCTAAGGTAGTCGCCTAGCGCTTCGCTTCTTCTCTCGTGCACTCCTACCGGAAATCGTGCGGGCAAATGAAACCCCGCCCCCTTATAGGGCGGGCGGGGTATCAGCTTCGATTTCTTTCTGGAGCGGAATGATTCCCGGCACGAGCCACTTGTTCCACATCTCGTCGATCTTGCTCTGGAAGTATTCGATGTCTTCGTCGATAAAGTGCGCGAACCTTCCCTGCTTGAGCAAGTAATCACGAACCGGAAGACGTTTGAACCTGCCACTTGCAATGTCCTTGGTCTTGCCGTAGAGCTTCAACTTGCCACATTCGATCTCGTACAGAGGCCAAACGCCGGTGTTCACGGCCAGTTCGCCCAGTTCGAACGAAAGTACGGGATCGAAGTCCCAGCCCTTCGGGCAGGGGTTCAGGCAGTGAATGAAGGTAGGACCGCCGATGGACAGCGCCTTGCGAACGCTGTTCATCGCTTGCAACGGGTAGGAGGTAGAGATGGTTCCTACGTACTTGCAGGTGGGATGGCCAACCATCATCAACGGCGCCATGTTCTTCTTCCAGCGGTGATTCATGATGCGCTTCACTTTTCCTGGCGTGCTGAACGAGGTGTTGACGCCATACGGTGATGTCCCGGAAATCTGGATGTCCGTGTTGGCGTACGACTCGTTGTCATACATCAGGATCAAGAGGTTGTAGTCGGGATGGGTCAGGGTGGCCGAGATGGCGCCTAAGCCCATGTCCGCACCGCCGCCATCGCCGCAGAAGGCGATGACATTGATGGGCTCGTCCTTCATGACGCCCTTACGCATCTGGACTCGGAATGCCGCGGCCGCTCCCAGCGCGCTGGAGCCCGAACTACCCAGTTGGGTGTGCATCCAGGGAATGCCCCAAGGCGTGGCGTAGTAAGAGGTGTTAGCCACGTACATGCAGCCTGTACTGCCCAGAACGATTGTCCTGGGTCCCGCGGCCTTCGCCATCAATTTCATGATTTGCGCAGACTCGCAGCCCTGGCAGGTGCGGTGGCCGGACGTGTAGTACTCCTCGTGTGGAACCTTTTTGACTCCCTGGAAGGCTTCCAGGTTTTGCGTCGGTTTTTCTTCTACAAAAGTGCTCATTGTTGTTGTCCTTTCCGGCTCTGGAAACGCGTTATCCCCGCAGCCCGATCCATTGTGTCAGGGGTTGCGCTTTACCTTTGGCGGCTTGGAACACGATGTCGGTCATCGTTTCCACGTCCGGCACTGTCACTTCACGTCCACCCAGCCCGCAGATGAAACCCAGTACAGGTGGCCGGGTGGCCGCACCGGTATACATGGCCGAGCGAACTTCGGTGGCCACGACACCGCTAAGATTGGGCGAACCGAATGAGAAATCACGGTCGATGACACCGATTGCTTTGAAGCGTTCCAGACACTTCGCGATTTCAGCACCGGCGAAGGGCCGGAACCAGCGCAGCCGCACGAATCCGACTTTTGTGCCTTCCTCGCGCAGCTTCCGGATTGCAACTTTCACCGGGGTAGACATCGTCCCCATGCCCAGCAGCACGACGTTCTGCATCTTCGGTCATATACTCTTCGAAGAACGGATTGCCATACTTGCGTCCGAACGTACGCTCGAAATCGGCATAGACTTCGCGAATCACATCGCAGGCGATCTCGGTGACTGCGTAGTTCTGCCGTCGAATCTCCATAACCCAGTCCTCGTTGGCCTGTGGGGCGACCGAAATGACGTTGTCGGGGTGGAGCAGCAGATCGCCGCGGTTGTAGCGAGGCAGGAACGTCTTAACCTGCTCCGCCGCCGGGATCTTCACCAACGCTTGCGAATGGGTGAGGAATGCGCCGTCGCAACTGAGAGCCAGGGGCACGAACATGCGGCGGTCTTCCGCCACACGATAGGCAATCAGTGCTGTGTCCAGTGCTTCTTGCGCGCTATCGACCCAGGTGAGGAGCCAACCCAGGTCGCGGACCGCCAGTGCGTCGTTGTGTTCTACGCCGAAGGCGCCGGGATCGTCGAGCGCCCGGTTGCCCACCATGCACACCATGGGAACGCGCAGAGCCGGACTGACGGTCAGCGCTTCCATGGCATACATCCAGCCAACGCCACTCGAACCGCAGAACACGCGTGCTCCGCAAACCGACGCATGCTTTACGATTTCGAATTGTGAATGTTCCCCTTCGGCCACGATATATTCGCAGTCCATTTCGCCGTCTGCCACCAACTGGCTGATGTACTGCATTACCGTGTCGTAAGGCCGGATTGGGTAAGCGGTGACTACGTCCACGTCGGCCAATTTGCAGGCAATTGCAATGGCTTCGGCGCCGGTAATCAGGGCTTCCTGCTCGTAGATTTTCTTCTTTTCTTCAACAGGTAGTGTTTGTGTCGCCATCTTAATCTCCTTGTGTTCAGGCCTGCCGCCGGGCCACTAGCCTTTTCTAGCGATTTCCAGGGCTTCGGATGCCTGCTCTTGATACTGACCGCGATAACGGAATCCGTGGGCCCGCTTCTCGATCGGTTCGGCCTTCTGGATTGTGGTTTCCAACCATTTCAAGTAGGCGTCTTTGTCTTTCCTGAACTCCGCCCACTGGCTGTTGTTATCGTGGAATTCGGACTCGTTCACCATGGAGACGCAGTCCTTCACCGGGCAAACCTCTTCGCAAACGCCGCACCCGCAGCATGACTCGAGATTCGCGTCGTAGGTTCCGTCCGGAGTGACGTCGAAAGACGCATCCGGGCAGTTGAGCCAGCACAGCGTGCACTTGGTGCAAGTCGCAAAGTTGACGACCGGCCGCATGGAGCGGGTCGAGTACTTCTTGAATAGGTCGTTGCGGGCTGGCCGGAAACCGCCGACTTTCCCGGTCACAGGATCGGCATACGGTCCGCCCTGCGGCTGGCCCTTGATGGACACGCCGCCTCGCATGTCCTCCCAGCCGGGCAGGCCGAACTTGAACAACTCTTCGGGATTGCCTTGGCCCGCAGTCACGTCGACGGCGGTGAAGCGTTCGAAGGCGGTGCAAGCGGAAGTCACTTTCAGGGGGCTTCCCAGCTTTTGGTTGATGAATTGCTCCACCGACTTCAGGCTAAACAGTTCCGGCAGCGCCTTGGCGATGGCGCCGAGGATGCGGACGTCGGTGTGGTCATCTTTATAAACCCACATGCCTGAGAAGCTGGTAACGCCTTTCACGATTCCCAGCTGGTAAGGCTCTTCCCGGCGGTGAATATTCTTCAGTAAGGCGGGTGCGTCTTCCAGAGAAATTACGATGAGAGTGCGCCCCGGTTTGAGAGCATGATGCACGGGCTGTAGGCCGTACCATGCCCACGACTCCGCGCCCTTACAGAGCGTGTCATCGAGAACCACGGTCAGGTCGACTTGCTTCGGCTCGTATTGCGCCATTCCGGCTTCGAGCGTCTGCTCGTCGTTGGCGACGATGGCGAAACTCTTCGCTGGAATCCCATTGCGCTCAGGAGAATCTCCATAACGACCAAAGGAAATGCCCAGTTTGCCTTCGTTGCGCGCGGCCAAAACAATGCCGCGCGTTATGTTCTTGGCCAAGGTCTTCTGAAAGACCCCTCGGTAGATGATTTCGACCCCGAATAACTGGCCCATGTTGCAGCCTCCATTTCTTTACAATTTATTTAGTACGATGTTTTCGATTTCCTGTAGATGCCGGCGCATGGCAGCCTCAGCGGCGGCGGTGTCGCCCCGCTTAAGAGCGGAAAGGATTCGGCGGTGACCGGCAAGCGACTTTTCTTGCCGTCCTTCCCCCTGCAACGAACGTTCCCGGGTCTCGCGCAACAAATCCATCAACACGTCCACCACTTTCAAGATGGCGCTGTTGTTGGACGCCAGAGCGATGCTGTAATGAAACTCGGAGTCCTCGTCAGTTCCGAGTTCGCCCCGGCGCACCTTCGCCTCCTGACGTGCAAGAATGTCCTCCATGTCAGCTATCTCATCGCGAGAGGCGTGCAGAGCGGCCCGCCCGGCCAAGGTCGGCTCGATCATCTTGCGTACGTCGATCAGCTCCGCAATCAGCTTCCGCTTCTCCAGGAGCGCGCCAGCCAGCGGATTGGCCGGGGTAGCGTCAGGACCGCAAACTACCGTGCCGATACCCTGGCGTGGCTCGAGCAGACCCATCAGTTCCAAGCTGCGGATGGCATCGCGCACCGAGCCGCGGCTGACCCCAAGCATTTGCACAAGCTGCCGTTCTGAGGGGAGCAGGTCGCCGGGTTTCATCTCTTCCGTAATGCACCGCTCCAATTGCTTGGCGACCGCCTGGTAGACTTTGTTTCTGGGGATCGCTTCGAACCCGACTCTCGCTGGTGATTCAGTGGCTTTCATTCTGCACTGGTCTGATGACTAACCAATTTCAACCTCGATCCAAGATGGTGCAAGGACGTTCGATCACGTTTCGATGTGACACGATCAAACTGAGGCTTTGGTTCGAGACGAAGAGTCTAGGTCTGGGGCTGCGCTGTTTTGCACCGCGACCTTTGTCAGCACAACCATGATCGCCATCGCGAGCGCAGCAGTTCCAGTTCGCAGGCTCAGGCTGAAACTACAAGAGCGATGTCGCAGCGCGTGGTACGGGAGCAACGGGATAACCCTTCAAAGTCAATCTGTTGTCGAGGTCGAGACGAGCTCGGACTGCTTCAGCACTCAGCCGCTTTAGTTGAGACGACGTGACCTTTGCGTACGAGCGTGTGAATGCGGTCGACCATCCTGTGCTCGCCGGGGTCACGAACAAGGCAGTAGCCCCAGCTCTCTCGGGGTCCCAATCCCTTACGCATCCGCGATCGGTGCGGGCCGACCTGTTCCACATCCACAGCATTGTGAGGCGCTGCCGCGACTGGCCGGGGTTTCGGAACGCAAAAGGCGCGCCGTTGCCGGCGCGCCTGAGGAACAATTGGAAACAAACAGTTCAGTTTTACCCGACGGTAACGCCTACCGCCGCACGAGCTTCGCGGGCTTCTGGAGTAAACCCAACGTCCTGAGCATCAACCACGGCAATCGTTGTCATGTTGACGATATCTTCTACCTCGACACCACGTTGCAGCAGATGCACCGGCTTCGCCATGCCCAGAAGGATAGGACCAACCGCTTCGGCCCCGCCAACGCTGATCAGAAGCTTGCACGCAATGTTGCTGGCTTCCAGATTGGGGAAGATCAACACGTTAGCTCCGCCCTGCAACGGGGAGAAGGGGAACGCAGCTTCCATCTTCTTGGCGCTGACTGCGATGTTGCCCTGCACCTCACCATCGATGATGAGCGTGGGGTCAGCGTAGCGCGCCAGCTCCGTGGCCCGCTGTATCTTGTCGCACAGCGGATGCTTGGTGCTGCCGAAGCTGGAGAAGGAGAGCATGGCCACGCGCGGCTCAATGTCGAACCGGCGCGCTTCCTGGGCCGCGCAGAGAGCGATCTCTGCCAGGTCCTCGGCGGTGGGTTCGATGTTGACCGTAGCATCGGCCAGGAAGTACAGATCGCCCTTGCGGGTGATGATGAGATAGACGCCTGACACCTTGTGGATACCTTCGCGAACCCCGATCACCTGCAACGCCGGACGAATCGTGTCGGGATAATTCTGGGTCACGCCGGAGACGATGGCGTCGGCGTCACCCAGCCGAACCATCATCGAGCCGAAGATGTTGCGATCGTTCATCAGCTCGTCTGCCGAGCCCAGGGTCACACCGCGACGCTGCCGTAAGCGATAGAACTCGCGGACATATTCCTGCCGCCGCGGGGCGGTCTCCGGTTCGATGATGGTGACACCGTCGAGCGGCACTCCTAATCCAGCTGCGGTGCGCCGGATTTCGTCGCCGCGACCCAGCAAAATTGGAACGGCAATCTTCTCTTCGATCAGGACATGACAGGCGCGCAGGATCTTCTGGTGCGAGCCCTCCGGGAAAACCACGCGCTTGGGATTCGCCTGGGCTTTGTGAATCATGAAGCGCATGAGTTCGTGCGCCTTGCCCAAACGGTTTTCAAGCTGCTCGCGGTAATCGGCAAGGTCCACTGGATTTTGCGCCACGCCGGTATCCATTGCGGCCTTGGCGACGGCAGCCGCTTCCCAGACCAGTACGCGCGGATCGAAGGGCGTGGGAAGGATGTAGTCACGGCCGAACTTCAAAGTTTCCACACCATAGGCGCGACAGACTGAGTCGGGAACATCTTCTTTCGCTAGCGCTGCCAGGGCGTGCGTGGCCGCCAGCTTCATTTCTTCATTGATCGTGGTGGCGTGCACATCGAGAGCACCACGGAAAATGAATGGGAATCCCAAAACGTTGTTGACTTGGTTGGGATAATCGGAGCGTCCTGTCGCCATGATGATGTCGTCACGCACAGCGCGTGCTTCTTCGTAAGTAATCTCCGGGTCGGGGTTTGCCATGGCGAACACCATCGGATTCGGCGCCATCGACGCAATCATCTCTGCCGTGAATGCGCCCTTAACGGAAAGACCCAGCAGGAGGTCAGCGCCTTTGGCGACCTCAGCGAGCGTCCGCATTGGGGTGTCCTTCGCGAACCGCTCCTTGTAAGGATTCATCCCTTGTTTGCGGCCCTTGTAGACGACGCCTTTGGTGTCAACCAGGGTAATGTTCTCGCGCTTCACGCCCATGCAGACATAGTGCTCAGCGGTGGCGATGCCGGAAGCGCCGGCGCCGTTGACGACCACCTTGATCTGGTCCAGGCGCTTGCCTGTCAGTTCCACCGCATTGAGCAGCGCCGCGCCAGTGATAATCGCCGTGCCGTGCTGATCATCGTGGAAAACCGGAATCTTCATCGTCTTCTTAAGGGTCTCTTCGATGTAGAAGCACTCCGGCGCTTTGATGTCTTCCAGGTTGATGCCGCCGAAGGTGGGCTCCAGCAACTGGCAGGTCTTGATGATTTCGTCGGGATCATGGGTGCCCAGTTCGATGTCGAATACGTCGATGTCAGCGAACCTCTTGAACAGGACACCTTTGCCTTCCATGACAGGCTTGCCGGCCAGAGCGCCGATGTCGCCCAGTCCAAGTACTGCGGTGCCGTTGGTCACCACCGCGACCAGGTTGCCCTTGTTGGTGTATTGAAACGCATCTTGCGGGCTCTTCTCGATCTCGAGGCACGGAGTCGCAACCCCGGGTGTATAGGCGAGGCTGAGATCGCGTTGTGTGAGACAGGGCTTGGTGGGTGTGACTTCCAACTTTCCCGGTCGTGGCTTGGAGTGGTAGTCGAGTGCATCCTGCTTAGTGATTGCCATACGGCCTCCGAATTAATGTATGAACATAGACTGCTTGTGTGGACGAGAGTTCCGACTCGATTACGGCCGTGGCACCTTATCAACAGAGCGGCAGGCAGTAAAGTAAACGGCGACCAGATGCGCCTTCACATGGATACATGTGGACTCTTCCGAGCCGGAGAATACTCTCCAGTATCTGCTTTTTGCCGCCGGGGACTAGTGCGGATGTCACACGTGTCTGTGAGCGGACACACGGAAACGGGGCCAGCGTCGGTTGCGGGAGCAGTTTGGGGGTGAAGCGCGGCCAGTGCCTGCATTCCACGAACAGTCCAAAATCGACGACTCAGGCTGGCCTAAGTATATTGCGCGGCTTCCGATCCCGGCTCCGTACCCGGCAGTCCCAGCGGCCCGTGTTTAACCAATCGGTACACAGGGGGAGCGGGCGTCGATTGCGATTTTTCCTAAGCTACCTAGAAAGGTTTGAGTGGGACATCGATGTTGGGCAGAAACTCCCATTTCATATTCTTGCGCAGCAACAGAGAGTTCTTACCGTCTGGCTGACGCCGTCCTCGGAGGACACGAGAAGCACCGCTGACCGGCCACGTTTGCGTCCCGCGCCCATGTGTACAACGCGCATATGCGGCGCTAGGCAGGTTCGCTTCGACCCGCTGCTCGGTACGTCAGCCCGAACTCAACGCCCTTTCGCTCTACACCAACTCTGAAATTAGTCTAACGCTTGACCGATTGCGGTTCCGGAGTGTCGCCCTGTTGCGCCGTCAGCCTCGCGTTGTTCCTCTGCGCGATCGTTCGCTTGGCGTTCTCCGCTAACTGCTTTGCCTGGGGAAGCAGTTCCAGCGCCTTGGTCACGGCCGGATCGGTCTCGGCATGCGCCTTCATGCCTTCCTGCTGGCCAAATTCGTTGATGAACAATTCGGCCTTGATATTGGATTTGATCCAATCGCCGTTCTCGGCCAGGTCCGCCTCGGTGAAGGGGGTTTTCTGTTCATCCAGAAACTTGCGGAACTCCTGCATCACCGCTTCGTCAACTTCAAATTGCTTATTGACTTTGTGGTTGATGACGTAGTGCTTGGCAAAATTGAAGAACGTGTATTTTTCCAGCAGGGTGTCCTGGAACTTGTTGGTTTTCGCCGGCGGGATCTTCACGTCGGGAGTGATGCCGCCACCACCGTACACCGTGCGCCCACTGTCGGTCATCTTGACCTCGTGGTTGGCGTTGCTGGCGTCGTTGTCGCGATCGTTGTAGTAGTAGTCGTAGAGCGAGATGCTGCTGTAATCGCGCTGGATCAAGCGGCCGCTCGGCGTGTAGTACTTCGCCGTCGTCAGCGCCAGGCCGGTATTCTCCGAAAGCGGATACACGGTCTGCACCAAGCCCTTGCCGAATGTGGTTTCACCGACAATCAGACCACGATCATGGTCTTGAATCGCTCCAGCCACGATCTCCGCCGCCGAGGCGGTTCCGCGGTTCACCAGTACCACCAACGGATAATCCTTGCCTCCGTTGCCATGGGTGGCTTTGTACACTTTCTCTGCCGAAGCCCGTCCGTGATGGGAGACGATGACTTGTCCCTTCTTCAGGAACTGGTCAGCCACGCCGACGCCCTCACTCAACAATCCACCGGGATTCTGGCGGAGGTTGAGGATCAGCCCGTGAATGTCGCCAAGCTCATCCAGCGCGTCGCGCACTTCTTTTTCCGTGGTTTCCTGGAATCCGGAGACGTGGATGTAGCCGATGCCCGGACGAATCATGAAATGTACGTCAACGCTGTAGCGCGGAATCTCATCGCGGACCACGGTGAAGTCGAGCGGTTTGTCCGAGCCTTCCCGCAGCATTGTGATCTTGACCGCGGTTCCCTTGGGCCCTTTCAGCAACTCGGCAACATCGCTCGTACTCATGTTGTCGGTGGGCTTGCCATCCACTGCGATAATGACATCGCCCGGCCGGATGCCCGCCCGATATGCGGGAGCCCCCGTGAAGGGCGCGATCACGATGACCTTGTTGTTACGGGGACCGACCTGCATGCCCACGCCGTAGTATTTTCCGCGCTGCTCTTCGCGCAGGGCCGCATACGACTTAGGATCGAAGAAATTCGAGTGCGGATCCAGCACGCGCAACATGCCCGGAATGGCCCCATTGTAGATCGCTTTATCGGGGCTGACAGGCTCGGCATAGTTCTGCTGAACGACTTCGTAAACCTGCGTAAAGCTGCGCAGGCTGTCGCGGATGTCGCCGTCGCCGGAAGTGGCGGTTGAGGTAAGGCGCTGGCCAAAAACCATGCCCACACAACCGCAAGCCAGAATGATGCTGAGGACGAGAACAGCGGAGCGACGCGAACTACTAGCCATGTATGTTCCTTCGGCGGACCGGGGACTACTCTTCAAGATAAGCGAACCGGAGCGAGACTTTGTCGCAGTATACCACGCACTTAGGCCACCCAAGCCTTGCCAAGTCAGCCGCTATTTTGGATGCTGGTTCGGAAAGAAGGGTGCGAAATCCGTTTAGCCCCCACCTTCGTAACAGACGTTGGAGGAATGGCTTGGTGAGCCGAAATCTGACAGTAGCCTGCTCAGGACTAAATTGCTGCGTTGGCTCGCGGGCATTATGATGAATCCATGAATCTTGGCATGCCAGAGATGATCTTCATTTTTCTGCTGGCATTGGTGGTCGTCGGCCCCAAGCGCTTGCCTGAGTTGGCCCGGCAGTTGGGAAAGATTGTTGCCGAGTTCAAACGCGCCAGCAACGAGTTCAAGAACCAGCTCGAAACCGAAATGATGAATATTGAGTTGGATGAGCGTGCCAAGAAGCAAGCTGAGGCTGCCAACGCGTTACCGTCCGAAAAGCCGTGGGAGCCTACCCTCCTGCCGCCCGCCGGGATTATCAGCCGGGGCAGCGCCGACGCGATCTCTCAACCCCAAGCCGAACCCGAGCCACAGGAACTTCCGTCTGCACCATCCATGAACGAGCCTCCCGCAATCGCCAGGTCAAATCCAGATGCCTAGCCCCGTCGTGGAAACGGCTCAGAAGCGTGCCTCGGAAGAAATGACCGGCATGAGCTTCCTCGAGCACCTGGAGGAGCTGCGGCGGCGGATCATCTACAGCTTTCTTTACGTGGCGGGTGGTTTCTGTGTCTGCTGGTGGTTCCACGAGCAGATCTTTGCCATCATGCAGAAGCCCATCGTGACCGCCCTGGCCAATCACAAGATGGACACGCAGCTCGTCTATCTGAACCCCACCGATCCCTTCAACATGTATCTGAAGATCGCCTTCCTCGCTGGGATCTTCGTGGCCTCGCCCTTCGTGCTTTATCAGGTATGGGCGTTCATCGCACCGGGTCTGTACCGCCATGAACGCCGCTATGTGCTGCCTTTCATGTTCAGCACGGTGGGACTGTTTCTGGCGGGCGGCCTCTTTGGTTACAAGATGGTCTACCCGGCGGCGCTGGACTTCCTAATTGGCTGGAGTGCCCAGTTCAAGCCGATGATCACCGTCGGCGAATATACCGACTTGTTCCTAACCATCATCGCCGGGCTGGGCATCGTCTTCGAGATGCCGATCCTGGTGTTCTTCCTCTCGCTGATGGGCATTCTCACGGCGGGCTGGATGTGGCGCAATTTCCGCTATTCCATCCTGGTCATCTTCATCATCGCCGCGATTATTACACCCACAACCGACATCATGAACATGTGCATCTTTGCGGCGCCCATGATTGTGCTGTACCTGGTGAGTATCGCCATCGCGTGGTTTGTGCATCCGACGCAGAGGAAGAAACGAGCGGAGAAGGCGGCGGGAGCGTGATCGCCCGGATTGCGGACGAAGAGCACTTCCGTTTCTATGGCCAGTCCTGCGAAGCGTGGCGAATGCGAAGCACGTGCACTTGATCTCCAACGATTTCATAGACCGCGATGTAGGGCCAAGGGGAAAAGACGAGCTCTCTCGTGTTCTCAGCCAATCCAGTGCGTCCAGTTTGCGGGAATTTTCGAAGGTCGGCCACCGCGGAGTAAATCGTCCTGGCAACCCGTTGAGCAGCAGCAGGATTATCTTCGCGGATACGCTCTACGATTCGAGTAAGGTCGTTGGCCGCGTTGGAGGTCCATCCGACGCGCATCACGTGCGGAAGATCTGCTCGATTCGTTCCACTACTTCGTCGTGCTCCAGCAGCTCGCCTCCTCGCACTGAAGCACGTCCCTCCTCTACGGCAGCTAGGAAGCGCTCTTCGTAATCTAACATGCGGTCGACCGCTTCCTCGACCACTTCCGCGGCGTCTTTGCCGGTGCGGCTGGCGAACTCGCGGAGACGGGCTTCCTTGTCAGGGGAAAGATGCACTTCCATGTCAGCAAGTCTAGGTATTGGGAATACCAGTGTCAATTCGCTAGTTAGCGGCCAGTCAAACCTTCACGGCCTTGTTGGTATTGATCACATCCTTCCTGCATCGCTTTCATTACAATATCCTCATGGACTCATTCACGATTGCAGGCAGGCAGTTCCGCTCGCGGCTCATCGTCGGCACGGGCAAGTACAAATCAGGGCCGGAGACGGCGCGCGCCATCGCGGCCAGCGGCGCCGAGATGGTCACCGTCGCAGTGCGCCGCGTCAACCTCGACCGTAGCAAGGAGTCGCTGCTCGACTTCATCGATCCCCAGCAATATTTTCTGCTGCCTAATACCGCCGGTTGCTATACCGCCGACGACGCCATTCGCACCGCGCGTCTGGGGCGCGAGGTGGGCCTCTCCGATTGGGTGAAAGTCGAGGTCATTGGCGATCAGCAAACCCTCTTCCCCGACGTACAGGCGACCATCGAAGCGACCCGCGTTTTAGTAAAGGAAGGCTTTACTGTTCTGCCGTATACCTCTGATGACATTGTGGTTGCCAAGCGTCTGATTGATGCTGGTGCGAGCGCGGTCATGCCGCTCGGCGCTCCTATCGGCAGCGGCATGGGCATCCAGAACCAGCCGAACATTCGCATCCTGCGCGAGATCATCACCGAGGTACCGCTAATCGTGGATGCGGGTGTGGGCACGGCGTCCGACGCGGCCATCGCGATGGAACTCGGCGTGGACGGCGTCCTGATGAATACCGGCATCGCCGGAGCGCAGGACCCCGTGCTGATGGCTGAGGCCATGAAGAACGCGGTGCTGGCAGGACGCCAGGCTTTCCTCGCTGGCCGCATGCCGAAGAAGCTGTACGCGACCGCAAGCTCTCCGCTGGAAGGCGTCGTGCGATAGTTCGCAGGCTGCATTGGCACGTATAATTCCGGCATGGACGAACAGGAATTTCGCCGCCGCGCCGACGCGGCATTGGAAGCGCTGAAGCGCAGTCTCTACGACGCGGAAGGCGACGCCGACTTCGAAGTCGAGGAGAATTCCGGGGCGCTGCACATCAGCTTCGACGAGCCTCCGGGAAAGTTCGTGATTTCTCCAAATTCACCGGTACGGCAAATCTGGATTTCGGCATTGTCGACCAGCTTCAAGCTCGACTGGTCGGAGGAGAAGAATGACTTCGTGCTCGGCAAGACCGGCGAGAGTTTGAAGCCGCTGGTAGCACGCCTCATCAACGAACAAATAGGCGAGGGGACGGTCGCTCTGGGGTAGTATCGACCGTCAATATGAGATTTCTATGCCGCTTGTACGAATCGATCTTCGCAGTGGGAAATCGCAAGAGTATCGCCGAGCCATCGGCGAAGCGGTCCATCAATGCATGGTAGACGTGTTGAACGTGCCCGCCGACGATCGGTTTCAGATCGTAACTGAGCGTGACGCGAACTCGCTGATCTACGACCCGACGTATCTCGGCATCTCGCGAACCGATGACATCGTGATCATCCAAATCACGCTCAACCAGGGCCGTACAGTGGAAATAAAACGCCAGTTCTATAGCGCGGTCGCGCAGGCGCTCGCAACCCGCCCAGGCATTCGGCCTCAGGACGTATTCATCAACCTGGTCGAAGTGGAGAAGGAGAACTGGTCGTTCGGGAATGGCGTCGCCCAATATTCGCCCGAGAGCATACATTGATTCCGCTGCGATGTTAGCGAAGCTCTCGGATTTCGCCGCGGGCAGCAACTCCTAGGCGGTCACAGCTTCCGTCTTCAGCTTCTGCTTCAAATCGGCGGCGATGAGCTGTCCGTGGAAGCGTCCGTTTTCGATAAAGATCTCACTGGTGCGCATGCCCGCAACGATTACGCCCGCCAGATATATTCCCGGCACATTGCTTTCCAGGGTCTGGGGATTGACGACTGGCCGTTTATCAGCTTCGCCGCTTAATTGGATGCCAAGCGCGCACAGAAATTCAAAATCCGGATGGTAACCGGTCAGCGCAAAGACGTAGTCGTTCTCCAGCGTCACGTTCCCCTGCGGCGTGTCGAGCACGACATGTTCCATCGTGATTTCGCGGACTCGAGTATTGAAGTACGCATTTACCTGTCCTGCTTTGATGCGGTTCTCGATGTCTGGCTTTATCCAGTACTTCACAGAATTGCTGATTGCTGGCCCGCGATGCACCAGCGTGACTCGCGCACCATGACGCCATAACTCCAGCGCCGCAATCGCCGCAGAATTCTTTCCGCCGATGATCAACACATTGAGTCCAAAAAAGGGATGCGGCTCGCGGTAGTAATGCATGACCTTGGACAAATCTTCGCCAGGAATGTTCATGTAATTTGGCCGATCATAGTAGCCAGTGGCGAGGATCAACTTGCGGCCATGGTATTCACGCTGATGACCGTGCAGATTGGTCGTGTGTACGACGAAACGATTGTCGCTGCCTTCGACCTTCGATACCGGTTCGTACTGCCGCACGTCGAGTTGGTAGTGCTCGGCCGCCTTGCGGTAGTACTCCAGCGCCTCCTGGCGGGTTGGCTTCTGGTTGGGACTGGAGAATGGAAGATCGCCGATTTCCAGCAACTCGGGAGTAGTGAAGAACGTCATGTTGCTGGGATAGTTATAGAGCGAGTTCACCAGGCAGCCCTTATCAATGTTGGCCACCGTGAGACCGGCGCGCTTGGCGTCAATGCCGCAGGCAAGGCCGGTGGGGCCGGCGCCGACCACCACCACATCAAAAGAAAAACTCTCCACTGTCGCTGAAGGTCCGCGATTCATACAGCAAGCATACCTTGTCCTTGTGGGTTACTGGCTGTGGCTGGGTTGAGCCGGGAGGCCGGTTCTCAGATAAAAATCGATCCCCACAATATACGGCTTCAGAGCTGCCAAGAAAATCCTCGCGATGGAAACAGTAGATCCCTCGGGGCCAACAAGTTTCTTGCCGAGTTTGTTCATCCGCTGAGATCGACGACCTCAGCGGATGAAGCGGTTTCTTTTGCACGCGGGATGCAAGTCTGAAAAACACTGTTCGACCGGCAGTTCCTAGTGGACGGTGCTAACGGATCCCTCCTCGCCCCCGTTGGAAGCGTTGCTATTGCCGCTCTCCTTTAGCCATGCGGCCAAGTTGCTCTCTTCCTGACCGCGCAACTCGACGCAGGCATTGATCGCCTCGACGGCTTCTCTTTGGTTACGCTCGGTACCCGGAAAGGAATGTTGCTCGAAGAACTGCCTGACGTCGTTCGCCTGTTGGGTGCTGCAGAAGCTCTGCGCCCCATACAGGAACACCCCCGCTCCACCAAGTCCGCCGCCAGTCTTCTTCATGATCTGGTCAAAGTTCTGGCGCATGAAATCCCATGCTGCATTCTGGCTGCTGGGATTCTTCAGCAGGCGCACCAGAATCAATAAATCCTGGCCGCGAACCTCCGGAGTCAGAGTCGACTGCAGGGTCTGTTCGATTAGGGGTGATTGCGGAAATTCCGCCAGCGCGTAGAAGAACAGGTAATACAACTGTGGCGACTTCACCTTCTGCAACTGTGCCTTGTACTGATTGTAGAGTTCCGTGTCACCATTGCGGGCTGCGACCGAAACCACGGCACCGGCCAGCGTCGGATCGATCGACGTTGTGTCCTTCATATACTGCTGCACCATGACCCGCGCCTGCTGGATGACTTCAGGATCGTTCCCGACGTTACCGAGAATGCCAAACAGTTCGGCGCGTTTTTGCTTGTCTTCAGGAGTATCGCTAGCATGCCCGACGTAGCCCAGTTGTTGCAACATGGGAGAGAAGGTTTGGTGTACCCACGCCTGGAAGGCGGGCCGGTCGGCGTTTGTCACCATGTATCGGCTGACGAAGCCCAAGCGGTTGCTGAATTCTTTCAGTAATACGCTTCCCGGAGTGTTCTTCAGTTGCTCGCCGAGCGCGAGATAGTCTCCCACGCCATGCTTGCCGATTTGCATCAGGGCCCACTCGTTGCCAAGCAGGGCAATGCGCTCGTCGGGCGTCAGCAGTTTATCCACGGCGTTGCCTAGCTGATGCAAAGCTGCGGTGTCGTAGTCAAACCGGTAGTAACCCAGTGCGTTCGAGTCCGGGAAAACGAATTTGGAGCAGCCCTTGAGGGTGAACTGTTGCTGGCGCTGGGTCAGCAGGAAGCATTGTTGCTGGCTGGCGGAAGTTTCGTTGATCCCCTTGGCGCAGACTGGAATCTGCCAGATCTGATCGTTGGGTCGATCAAAAGCCTCGGGCGTCTTCAGATAGCGCTTTTGCGAGAGAGTCAGCGTGGTATTGCCGCCCTCGCATTTGCTTTCCACTTCGACAAACGGCGCACCGGGCTGCATGACGAAAGTGGGCATGATCTTGTCGATGGGCTGCTTCGAGCTACGCGTCATGGCATTCCAGAAGTCTGATGCTGTTGCATTGCTATACGCATGTTCCTTCAAGTAAAGGTTTACACCTGCCCGGAAGGTATCGTGCCCGAGATATGACTCTAGCATGTGCAGGACGGCAGCCGTCTTGCCATACGCTATGCCGTCGAAGAGGTTTTCGATTTCGCCGCGGGCTTCCGCATCCTGGTGGATGGGCCGGATGTTCTCGACGGAATCCACGCCCAGCGCACGGCTGGTTCCCTCCACGACATCCTGGCCCTCCAGCCATTCGGGCTTCCACTGCTCGACCGGA
This sequence comes from uncultured Acidobacteriaceae bacterium, assembly GCA_963794545.1. Classification (GTDB taxonomy): domain Bacteria; phylum Acidobacteriota; class Terriglobia; order Terriglobales; family Acidobacteriaceae; genus Bog-257. Next base: position 533,082 of record CAWCEH010000001.1, on the reverse strand, counting down.
TGCGGCGTCATCCATGTGGCAAAACCTTCGTTAAGCCAGATGTCGTCCCACCACTTCATGGTCACCAAGTCGCCAAACCACTGGTGCGCGACCTCGTGCGCGATGGTGTCGGCCACTCCCTTCTTCGCTCTCACTGAACCGGTTTTCTCATCCACCAATAAGTCCGTCTCGCGGTAGATGATGGCACCCCAGTTTTCCATGGCACCTGCCTGGAAGTCAGGTACGGCGATCTGATCCAGCTTGGGGAGCGGATACTTCATCGCGTAGTAGTTGTTGTAGTAATGCAGGATCGCCTTGGTGGCCGCCAGCGCGAAGTGCGTCTCGTTCTCCTTGCCGGGAACTGTGCAGACGTTGAGCGCGACGCCGTCCACCGAATCGGAAGCGCACTTCCAGTCACCTACGGTGAGCGCCACCAGGTAACTAGACATCTTGGGCGAAGGAGAAAACTTGATGGTGTGCTTGTCGCCAGGACCGGGAGTGTCGGAAACGACCTTGCCATTGGAGATTGCGATGTCCCCCTTGTCCACGATGGCCGCGATGTCGAAGGTGGCCTTGTAGTCCGGTTCGTCGAAACAGGGGAAGGCCACGCGTGCGTCGGTGGCCTCCATTTGCGAGACTTCATACTTGCGCCCGTTGTAAGTGCTCAGATAAAAGCCGCGCAGCTTGTCGTTAAGATGACCGGTGTACTTGATATGCACGGCCGCAGCCCCCGGGGAAAGTTCGTTGCTCACAGCGAAGGTTGCCATCTCTCTCTTTTCGTCGATGGAAACCTTGGCTGTCTGGGTCTGTCCGCCGGCGGTTACGGTCACGTCGTGGAAGTCGATTTCCACCGCATTCAGCGTGATGGTCTTGGTGGGCTTGGACAGGTTGAGGTCGATGGTCTCGTCGCCTTCGTATGAGTTGGTCGGGAAATTGATGTTAATGGTGAGCGAGTAATGGTCGGGAGAAGCGCCGCCGGGAAGGCGTTGCGCTACGGCGGTGCTGCAAGCCAGCAGGCCAGCCGCGAACACAAGCAGGGTTCGTTTCATAAACACTCTCTAGGAGATTAGGATACCCCAATTGCTACGAAGGGAGTTGCGCGCAGAACCTGGGCGCGGTTCCGCAACGTCATGCTGATATTGGACGAATACGACAATAATGAGTGAGCAGATAGTGTAAGACGCCTTGACGGCGGGTTAAGATCGCCGCTCACAGGGATAAAGCGAAGTCGAAGCTTCATTTCGCCTTCCCAAGCGACCACGATCCCGATCACTCACATTCGCGGCGCCCTAGCGGGGAATGCGGATGAGCGTCTGCCGAACCCCATTCAGGAGTGTCTCGCGGCAGCGGTTTACTCCAAACCAGTACGCAAGTTCTCGATAATCCGAAGCTTCGAAAATGGCAATGTCAGCGTCTTTGCCGGGCTCGAGACTTCCCTTCCTGCCTTGCAGTTGCAGCGCGCAAGCTCCGTTGTAGGTAGCGGCGACTAGCGCTTCCGCCGGCGACATCTTCATGTGCGTGCAGGCAACGGATAGCACAAACGGGATGGAAGTAGTCGGCGAGGTGCCTGGGTTGTAGTCGGTCGCTAACGCGACTGCGACTCCGGAATCCAGCAAGTGTCGCGCAGGCGGAAAGCTGTCGAGTCCGAGGAAGTAGTTGGCTGCGGGAAGCAGGGTGGCAACCGTGTCGAGCTTTGCCAACGCTGCGACATCCTCTTCGCTGACGAAGTCCATATGATCGAGCGAGGCGGGATGAAATTTAACCAGGGGAGCGAGTTGGGCGGTAGTGAGCTGGCACACATGAGCTCGCACGCCGAGGTTGTGCTCGGCGGCGGTGCGCAGGATTCGCTGCGATTGCTCCATGGTGAACGCGCCGCGCTCGCAGAAGACGTCAACATAGGCGGCGAGCTTCAGCTTCGCGACTGTGGGAATCATGTCCTCGCAGATGATGCGGACGTACTCCTCCGGATTGTCGCGGTGTTCTGGCGGAATTACATGCGCCGCCAGCAGGGTGGCCACGACCCAACCCTCCCACTGGTGCGACGCTTCGCGAATCGCTTCCAGCGATTTCATCTCGGCGGCGAAGTTCAGACCGTAGCCGGACTTGCATTCGACCGTGGTCGTGCCGTGTTGGGCCATCTCGTCCAATGCATGCAGGACATGCGCGGCTAGCGTCTCCTGGGACGCATCGCGCACGCCGCGCAGGCTGGCGCGAATGCCGCCCCCGGCTTCGGCAATCTCTTCGTAGGTAGCACCGGTGATGCGCTTCTCGAAGTCAATGAGTCGGGGTGCGGTAAAAACGGGATGCGTATGCGAGTCAACGAAACCAGGCAAGACGACTTTGCCTGAACAATCGATCTCGTCAATATGCGTCGCTTTTGATGTGAGAAGTTCGTGCTTGGCAATTTTGTCAGTCGTACCGACGGCGACGATCTTTCCTTCGGCGATGAGTACTGCGCCGTCCTCAATGAGGCCGAGTTCGCGCATGTCCGTGCCACGGCGAGGACCGGTGCCGCCGGAGGTGCTGTACAGAGTCAGAAGCTGAGCAGCGTGGGTGAGGAAAGTCGCGGGAGAATGCTGGTTATCGGAGGGCACATCTTTCTCGCTTTGATTACGTACCGCGGGTCAATCGACCGACCTAAATCTTCCGCTTCGGGATAACCGCTTCATAGCTTATGTTAGCTATACGGCTCCTTCGACTCCGGCGGCCAAAAACTGGCTGCCTCCGCTCAGGATGACACAATCACTCCGCAACCTTTAATGAATGGCTGAATGCTGACTGATTGCTGACGGCTTGGAGCTAGTACTATTGCTAATTGCTTATTGCTAATCGCTTCCCGCCATCGGCACCTTAATTCCCTTTTCGTGCGCGAAGCTTTTCGCCTCGTCGTATCCCGCATCCACATGCCTTGCCACGCCAATTCCCGGATCGTTGGTCAGCACGCGCTCGATGCGCTTGGCCATGGCATCGGTGCCATCGGCCACGGTTACCTGTCCCGCGTGCTGCGAGTAGCCAATACCTACACCACCGCCGTTGTGAATCGACACCCACGATGCTCCACTCGCCGTATTCAGTAGCGCATTCAGCAACGGCCAGTCGGCAATGGCGTCACTACCATCTTTCATGGACTCGGTTTCGCGGAAGGGCGATGCCACCGAGCCGCAATCGAGATGGTCGCGGCCCATCACGATAGGCGCCTTGATTGTTCCTTTCTTCACCAGATCGTTCATCGCCAAGCCGAACTCGGCACGCTCGCCATAACCCAGCCAGCAGATGCGGCACGGCAAGCCCTGGAACTTGATCCGCTTGCGCGCCAGGTCGATCCAGCGGCTGAGAATCTTGTTCTGCGGAAACATCTCTAGCACGAGATCGTCGGTGGTGTGGATGTCGGCTGGATCGCCCGAGAGCGCCGCCCAGCGGAAAGGCCCGCGTCCCTCGCAAAACAGCGGGCGAATGTAGGCCGGCACAAATCCGGGAAAGTCGTAAGCGTTTTTCACGCCGTGTTCGAAAGCAAAGGTGCGAATGTTGTTGCCATAGTCGAAGGTGACCGAGCCCATCTTCTGCAGCTTGAGCATGCCTTCAACATGACGCGCCATGGTGTCGAGAGAACGCTCGAGGTATGCCTTCGGATCGCTCTTGCGCATCTCCAATGCTTCTTCCAAGGACATGCCGATCGGCACGTAGCCATTCAGCGGATCGTGAGCAGAGGTCTGATCGGTCAGAATGTCGGGGACCACTCCGCGCTCGGCGAGTTCGGGAATGATGTCGCCACAGTTGCCGACCAAGCCGACGGAAATGTTCTCCTTCTTGCGGACAGCATTCTTCAGGATGCGCAGCGCTTCGTTGAGCGAGTTGACCATGAAATCACAATAGCCGGTGCGCAAGCGCTTCTTGATGCGCTCGGGATCGACATCGATACCTAAAAAGCACGCGTCCGTCATGGTTGCCGCAAGAGGCTGCGCGCCGCCCATGCCACCCATGCCGCCAGAGACGATCAGTTTGCCTTCCAGATCGCCGCCGAAATGCTTCTGTCCTGCCGCCGAAAACGTTTCGAACGTGCCCTGAATGATTCCCTGCGAACCGATGTAAATCCACGAGCCGGCGGTCATCTGGCCGTACATGATGAGGCCGAGCTTCTCTAGCTCGTTGAACTTCTCCCAGTTCGACCAGTGGCCCACCAGGTTCGAATTGCAGATCAACACACGCGGGGCGTACTCATGCGTCTGAAAGATACCTACCGGCTTGCCCGATTGGACCAGCAGCGTCTCGTCGTTCTCCAGCGACTTCAACGAATTGACAATGGCGTGGTAGCACTCCCAACTGCGCGCGGCGCGGCCGGTCCCGCCATAGACCACCAGGTCTTGCGGCCGTTCGGCGACGTTGGGGTCGAGATTGTTCATCAACATGCGCATGGCGGCTTCCTGCCCCCAACCTTTACAGGAGAGTTGATTGCCGCGCGGCGCTTTCACGGGGACATAGGCAGAACTGGATACATCGGTTGCGACTGGCATGACAGCACGATGGTAGTGCGGCGGTGAGGTGGAAGGCAAACGGAGAGAACAGTTTCAAGTTTCAAGTTTCGAGCGATCGCGCCTACTCACCCTGCCATCGCCCGCACGAAAGCTGCTCCGGACAAGGACAAAGAAGCTGTCCTCCCCACGCGCCTTATACTCGAAACTTGAAACTCGAAACTGCCAAGAAAATCGGGGAGCGGCTGTTTGGCCATCTCCCCCTCTCTCCGATCAGGTTTGCAATTGAAGGTAGCTTACCCGCAGAGCCGTCCGCGTACATCAGAGCACGATGAAGACTCTGTTAATAGTTGATGAATCCGCGAGTAGGCTGTCCAGGAGAAGCCTATTTCCCAGTTGCGCTCAATCCGTTCCGGAGCGATTGGCTCGCAGATCACTTCCGCTCCAGCCTAATTGAGAACGGTTGGCGTCCTCCACGACGCTTCAGAGACGCCAGCTTATAATTTCTCCACATGTCTGGGTCCTCGCAGCCACCCTCCAATCCCCCGACGGAAGTATTAGCCCGCGAAATGCGTGCCCTCGCGCGCGAGGTGTTCGAGCATGCTCTGTCCGAGTGCAGTATTCCACGAGCATTTTCAAAACACGTGGTCTACGACCGCGGCAATCTGCGGCTGGGGAACGATGTCTACGCGCTCGAGTCGTTCGCGCGGAGGCTGGTTGTCTCGATTGGCAAGGCGGGACACACCATGGCTGAGGCGCTGGCTAACACTGTGGGAACCGGGCTCACGGGGATCGTTGCCTGTCCCAATGCCCCGCCGGCACAACTGTTTGGCTTTCGCCATTTCCTGGGTGGACATCCACTCCCTAATGAGGAGTCGCTGCGCGCCGGGGACGCTATCCTGCGGCTGGTCGGCGCACTGTCGCCGGAGACGCTGGTCATCTATCTGATCAGCGGGGGAGCTTCAGCAATCGCAGAGAAGCCGATCGCCGCGGGCATCTCGCTCGCCGATTTGGTCGAGATTTATAAGGCGTTAGTGCATTCGGGGGCTCCCATTGCCGAAATCAATGCCATCCGCAAGCATCTCTCGGCGTTGAAGGGAGGACGCCTGGCGCGCGCGGCTGCGCCCTCCTATCAGGCGTCTCTGCTGGTATCGGATGTGCCGGAGGGCTCGCTTGATGCACTGGCCTCGGGTCCCACAATGCCGGACACCACCTCTGTCGCCGACTGTTATGCCATAGCGGAGCGTTACAAGCTGCTGAAGAGCTTTCCCGCCAGTGTGCGCGCGTTGTTCGAACGCGAGCAGTTGGAGGAAACGCCCAAGCAAAACGATCCAGCGTTTGAACGTTCCCGCTACACTACCGTGCTTTCGAACGCGACAGCGGTCAACGCTGCGGTTGAACGCGCGGTGTTAGGCGGCTTCGCCGTCGAGGTGGACAACGGTTGCGACGACTGGGACTACCAACGCGCCGCCGATCATCTGCTGGAACGACTGCGCGAGTTACGACGAGGTGTCTCGCGCGCGTGCTTGATTTCGGGTGGTGAGGTGACGGTGAAGGTGGGAGCGAATCCGGGCATTGGCGGACGCAACCAGCAGTTCGCGCTTTATTGCGTGCAGAAAATTGCGGGCGAGAATATTACTGTGCTGAGCGCGGGAACTGACGGCATAGATGGCAACAGCAGCGCTGCTGGAGCAGTAGCGGACGGAACCACGGTGGAACGCGTCCGGCTGTACGGACTCGACGTCGCCACGGCCTTGAAGCAATTCGATTCTTACCCCCTGTTTGACGCCATCGGCGACAGCATTATGACAGGGCCGACCGGCAACAATGTGAGAGACCTTAGAATCCTGATGGCATACTGAGAGGTCTCGCCGGAATATCGACGAAGACAATCGTGTCAAGTAAGGGGATCTGGGACCCTCATTCTCCATGACCTGGAAGGCTGGCTGTAACCCTTGTGAGTGCCTTAGCCTACCGATTGCGCTTGCCGCTCCAGCGCTTCCATGGTCGCCAGAACGGTATCGGTTACAAGTTCAATTCCAGGATCCGAGTTCAACATCATGTGGTAAAGGCGACGGCAGGGCCACTCGGCGTTGAAGTATTTCCGAATGAAAGCGGCGCGTTCGCGATCGATGGTATCCACCATTTCCTCGGCGTATTTCTCATCCATCTTCAACTTGACCAGACGGCGAATTTTTTCCTCGCGCGAACCGTACACGAATACACGAAATGTATCCGGCCGGTTTCTGAGGATATAAGGACCACCGCGGCCGACGATCACGCAGTTCCCTGCTTCGCCCTTCTTCTCGATGATGGTGGTAGCTAATTCCACCATCTCGTCGGCGCCGAAGAGTTTGTCATCGGAAATGGGCAGCGACCGCTCATAGCTGCCCCGCCAGAACACCTTTGCCAGGCGGTGCAGCAGCGGGTCACATTTCTCTTCACGGTGCGCCACCGCCTTCTCGTCCACTTCGGCGAGCTTAGCAATTTCACAGGTGAGTTGCTGATCCAGCAGTTGCCATCCTTTACGCCGGGCCAACTGGGCGGCGACCAGGCTGCCACCAGCGCCGTACTCGCGTTCGACTGTAATCACCCTGAACATCGATTGCTACCCCACCTGCACGAACACAATCATAGCGCAAGCTGCGCCGCCCGAACTAGAAGCGATTCAACCCCGCAACGCCCGTCTTAAACAGAACCCGCTTTTCGAGACAGGGTTGCCCGCGCACTCGCATTTTACGCTCACGAATAATTGTTAAGTCTTGTAATTCACTGGGAAGGTGCTGCGCCCACTGGGTTAGTACAGACATCAAAGAGGGAAACAAGGAGGAACAACTTTATGCGAAAACTACTACTGTTTAGCCTGCTGCTGACGATGAGCGCGGGGGTGGTAGCTCAGACTTCTCCAGCGACGGCGGGGGGTCAATCATCGGCAGGAGTTCTCATCTCGAGCAACGGTCCGGTAGTGGCCGATTATGGCAAAAAACCACAGTTGAGCGACCCGGTGGAAAACAACATTGCCAAGGAAGTCCGTCACGAATTGCTGATGCTTCCCTACTACTCTCTGTTCGACGATCTGGAGTATGACGTACAGGGACGCACCGTGACCTTGAGTGGCAGTCTCACCAGCGAGCACGCCGTAACGAAGTCCGAGGCTGAAAACGTGGTGAAGCGCATCGAAGGTGTGGACAAGGTCGTTGACAATATAAAGCTTCTTCCGCCGTCGCCCCTGGACGAGCAGGCACGAGCGAGGGTTTATCGATCTCTGGCCAATACAGGGTCGCTGTCCCGGTATTTCTGGGAGGCTGCACCCAGTATGCACATTGTTGTCGATAACCAGCGGGTCACGCTCAAGGGGTTCGTGATCAACCAGATGGACAAGAACCTGGCTACCATCGCGGCCAATCAAGTGCCGGGCATCTTTCAGGTAACCAACGAATTGCGGGTCGTGAAGTAAGACATCGCGGGTACGGAAGTAGAAAAGCAGCGGCGGAGCACTCCGCCGCTGCGAAATTGGCTCGAACGCTGTGGCACATCGGTTGACAGCATAGTGGCCGGGTTTGGCCGCAAACCTGTAAAAATCTTTCGCTCAAAGCTCGTCCGGTGAGCAAATACCGGGCGCGTGGGCAAAACGCACTTGCCGTTGGCTGGCCTCGTCCCCTCGCGTCAAGCAGCCTTCAATGCAAGTACGCAACCGTCAGCGGCTTCGAGAACCGCATTTCCACACTGTAGCCAGCCTGTTTCACTTCACTCAACACGTCAGGCGGCGGCTCGATCAAGGCTGCTTCCGCGGCGTGTTGCCGGAGTTCGTCGACTCGCCAAAACTGCATTGGGTAATATTGCGACAAGTTCAACTCGAGACGCTGATGCAGATAGGGATCGGGAGTGGTGCGCCGGGGATCCACATCCCGGGTAAAGTCGGGAGGAAGCAGCAGGACGCACTCGTCAGGGTGATTGGAATAGTACTGGGCCTCGATGAAGAGAAGCGGATTCGAGAACACAAAGTAGCGCTTTCCTTCGATCCCGAGTGAACTTTCCAACTCGAGGTACTGTCTTATACCCGTGGCCTCAATCGACTCCGGGTGCCGCACCACGGTCATCTGGGTCGCCACTCCCCATCCGGTGAGGAGTAAGAATATTCCGGCCGAGACCATCGAGGCACTGCGGAAGTGTCGCCACACCCAGTATGAAAAGGCGACGGCAACGCCCGGAAGGACGCCTATGAAATAACGGCTATAGAACGCATTGGTCTTCCACTCCGCTAGCAGAAAGCCGACCAACGGAATGACGAGAAATAACCATCCGATGGCTTCGCCAGATTGTATGGGCTGCAAAGCGACGTTCTTGGTGTCCGAGTCGGCCAGAACAACCCAGATCACAATGAGCACGAGCAGAAACAAACCGTCTGGAAATAGCTGCGGAAAGATCGCCCTCAGTTCACCCAGGGAAGGACGATTCCAGAATCCGGTCGAAAACTTGTGGGAGAACGACAGGATAATAGGCGCCAGCAGCGCGGCAGGAACAATGACTCCCACAAAACCGGCAATCAACTTGGGCGATGCCAGCTGCCCACGTTTCCCGCGAAGGAACTCCCAAATCGCATAAGGTACTAGGCACAAGACGAAGTAGTAGTGCATGGTCACGCCAAGGCACAGCACCACACCGAAGAAAATAGCTGACGACTTCTTGTCATCGCGGGTGCACAGCCACACCCACAGAGCCAGCGCCGAGAGCATGAAGTAGATGGCGTAAGAACGGGCCTCGTATCCGTAGTAAGGCAAAAAAGAGCAGGTGGCCACGGAGAGCGCGATCAATCCATGCAAACCGTCCGTCAGACGCCGGGCGCAATCGAAGATCAGCAGCAGGCCCGCCGCAAGAGCCAGGGCCGATGGTAGCCGGGCAGCGACTTCACTGTTGCCAAACAGGTTGCCAAATAACCTGACGACCATGTAGTAGGTGGGGGGCAAAGAGTCGACACCATTACCGAGAGCCGTCCAGATCGACTTGATGTCGGGCAGTCGCGCGATATGAATGGTAAAAAGTTCGTCGAACCAGAAGACGCGATGGGACGCAATATAGATACTGGTGGCGAAGTAGAAGGCAGCCAGAACCGCCGCCGCAATGAAACTCCCAAGGGCCCTTGGACTTCCCGCAGGTTTTCTTTTGGGTGAACTGGCGGTTTGTACCGTTTCCTTGCTCGAAGTGTGCATGTCCCCTCTCGAGTCGGGTGCGCAGGGAACGCCACCAACGCGCAGATAGCTAAGAATCACCTCTGGATTTCGAGTATGACAGGAATCGCTTTCGACGACAAAAAAAACGGCAGAGGAGGTTCCTCAGGCGCGAAAACATTATTTTGCAGTTGGAAAGCGAGTTCCGGTAACTAGAAATCGCGCCTCCGCAAAGTCAACAGTCAAGAGTAATCACGATTCCCTGCGACGAGGTATGCTGGATTCAATCATGGAGAAACTCGACCCTGTGGTGATCGACGGAAGCTCCCCGGCGTCCCGGACGACCAGAAAACGGCCGATGGGGCGCCTTGGACCATACTGGGACTTTCTGGCGGTGTTGCTGATCGTGCTGGCCTCCATGCCGGCAGCTTGGCTTTCGCAGCGTACGTTGGTCGTTGTCCGCAACCCGGGCCTGATCGACGACAACTGGCACCTCGACGCAGTATTCAAAGCTTCACGCGGAGTCTGGATCGGTCACGATGTTGCTTTTACCCATGGTCCGCTGTTCCAGTGGCTCTCCAGCGTGCCGGGGCGTTCCATGGGAGTGTCCATGGGAGGCATTTATCCGACGTGGGACACAGTGCCGCTGTGGTGCGCCGTGCTTTTCGTGTTTTTGACTCTGCGGCTCTTGCTTCCGGAGCAACGCCCTTGGAAGCGCTTCCTTCTCCTGCTGCTCCTGTGCATCTTCTGGGGACCGTCGTTGCGGACGTTGTTCGCGGTTGTGGCCTTCGCTATCTTCCTGCGCGGCTGGTACGCGGTCGCCGAAGAACGCATGAAGGCATATGCCTTCGGATGCCTGGCTGCCCTGCTTTGCGCAACGGCGTTCCTGATCGCCGCCGACCAGGGAATGTATGTGATGGCGGCATTGTTGATTGCATTCGCAGGGGTTGCAATCGATACGCTCCGGACAGTTAGCGGCGGAAAATTCTTGCTCGCGTGGTTGTCGATTTTGGCGGGCTCGGCAGTGCTCGTCGTCGCGATTAATGCTGTATTCGCCAGGCCCTTCGATTTACGGTTTTGGCGAGATTCGTTCGCGCAGGTTTCCGCTTATCGCTGGGCGACGCCCTTCCACATGTCGGAGATGGGTGCCGTTCATTTGTTCGGGACTCTAATTGCCGGAGCCGTCATCTTTCTGCTGCGCGCCGCCACTCGAAAGAGCGGGGATTCTGCCGTCGTGCAAAGGACTGGTTTCCTGCTCGGAGGATTCGTCTTCGCTTTGGTGATGTTGCAAAGCGGCCTGGTGCGAGCCGATACCGGACATATTGTCTCGGCCTGCTTCGCCATGGTGTTCCTGGCAGGCGCAATTCTGTTTTCGTTCGAATCGCCCAACTTCTCGATGGCTGCTGTAATGGTCGCGCTCTTGTGCTCCGTCTTCTTCGGAGAAGCTGCGTTTCAGCCTTCGAGCCTCACACAGCTGTATGCGGAGTTGCGAAACCCGTTAACCGACTGTCCCGACGGCTTCACGATTTTCGACCGCGCTTGCTATGCACCGGCGTTTACCGGAATGTTGCAATCGGCTGCCGACTACCTGCAACAGCACAGTGGAGCGAACGACTCCCTCGTGGTATTTCCTTACCAGACGATGTTCGGAATTGCTTCGCGCCGTAATGTAGCGGGAGGGCTGATGCAACCCTACACCGCGAGCGGCACGGATCTGGCGCGATTAGAGATCGCCGGACTGGAGCGCGTGCCGGCCCCAGCGGCACTTTACTTACCTGACCCCGATCTGAGTCATTGGTCCAACAGCCAGATAGCCTCCTGGCGCAATCTTGACCTCAGCCTGCCAGTGGACGGTGTCGCTAATTTTACGCGCACTCCGGAAGTTTGGTTCTGGCTGTTGCACCACTATCGCTCGGAACAAGAGCTAAGCACCGGAGTTTTCGGACTGCGTAGGGATGACTCACGAGCCTCTCGAATCTCGATGCAGGCGCAACCACTTGGGCTCTCGGCCCAAACCTACCCCATAAGCGAACGCAGTTCGACGATTGATATGGGAGCGCCCAATTGGGCTTCCAATGCGGACTTTCTGAGGCTGCGCCTTACTGTGCGCTACGGCGCTTTGTGGAAGCTGCGCAAGCCGGAGCGGATGCAGGTTGAAATCACCCGCGCGGACGGCAGCCAGACCTTGCAATGGTTCGTGTTGCCGCCTAATGTCGTGACAGAAATCTGGTTCTATCCGTGGAGCCCGCCCGATCTCGTCCATTATTTTGACGCGGACGAGAGCCATTGGCGCCCCAATCCTCGCTCCGCGATCACCCGGCTGCGCTTGATCGCGACGCCGTTGGACTGGGTTTCACAAACGCCAGACGCGATTACGCTCGAGGCAGCCGACGCGGTCTGGCTCACGATGTCTTCGCAATAATTGACGATACAACCACTGAATCCTGTAGGATTGCCAATTCCGCACATGACGAACCCACACTTTGGAAGGTCTGCTGATGCTGATCATCCCCACTTATAACGAAAAGGGGAATATCGCGGTCCTCGTCGCCAGAATCCGCAAGGCCGTTGGAGAGGAACCGATTTTTTTTGTGGACGACAATTCTCCTGACGGCACGGCGGATGAAATCCGGCGCATTCAGGAGAGTGACCCGAACGTTCACTTAATGGCACGTCCGGGCAAAGGCGGCTATGGATCAGCGTGCCGCGACGCGATGAAGGAAATTCTGGGGAAAGGCCTCGCCAGCTATGTGATCCAGTCGGACGCCGACTTGTCGCACCCGCCAGAATTACTACCCCGTATGATCGAGTTGCTCAAAACGTGTCCCGTGGTGATTGGTTCGCGTTACGTAGCGGGCGGTGGCGCGAGGAATTGGAGTTTCTCCCGACGATTTCTCAGCTTTGGCGCAAATCTGTATGCCCGCACCCTTACGGGAGTGCCCGTTCACGACATGACCGCTGGATTTGTCGGATATCAAGCTGCGGTCCTCAGAGGTATTGATCTGGACCACATTCGCTCCGAGGGTTATGCCTTCCTGATGGAAATGAAATTCAGCCTGCACCGGCGGGGAACAAGGTTCTGCGAATTCCCGATCATTTTTTCAGAGCGCGAAGCCGGCAAATCCAAGTTCAGCCGGAAGATTCTGTTCGAAGGAATGCGATTTCCACTCAAAGCGTTCGGGCAGAGAGTCACCGGGAGATGGTAGATTTTGCGGTGCGGCGGCCAGAAAAACGCGAAAAGAAGCGGGTCCCTCACCGACTAAAAGTCGGTGAGCGATGACAAAATGAGGGATTCATAAACGGCGCACCTGAAGATGCGCCCCTTCAAAGCAGGCCCACCGTCGACTTTTCGTAGCCCGTGAATACGCGCCCTCAGACCCTGGACGAAATCCGGTTTTCCTGAGCCAGCATGCGCCGTTTGAGGGTCTCGTAGATTGGTTCGCTGTTCAACAGCATGGCAACGACCATAGCTGCCAGAGACGCTCCCAGCAAGCCCAGAGTCAGATCGCCTCGGCCGGTCATTTCAACGCTGAGCACCACACCGGTCAGAGGAGCTCGAACGCTGGCCGTGAATAGCCCAGCCATTCCGACGACCGCAAAAGCCACGGGCGAGAGACCGAGTGTGGGTGAGAAGTAATTCAGTATCCCGGCAAAGAGCGCTCCCGAACACGCGCCCAACACTAAGAGTGGGGCGAAGATTCCGCCGGGCGTACCGGCGGCATAAGACCACGGACCCAGGAGAAGGCGCAGCAGAAATATCGTGAGCAATCCCCTGACCACAAAGCGATCAGAAAGGATTGCCCGCGTGATCGTGTCGCCGCCACCGACTAGCGCGGGCGTGAACCACATGGCAACTCCGACAGCCCCCCCAATAAACGCAGCTCGCTGCACGGACGAGTACTTCGTCAAGCGATCACAGAAACCCAGCAGAGATACGGTCATAAGGTTATACAGGGCCCCGGTAGCGCCTAACAGTGCACCGAGCACGAGAAAAGGTGCGATCTTCCAGGTTTCGGTTGGACTCACGGGTGGCACGTGGAAGACCAGAGTGTTACCCAGCATGAGTCGCATAATCCAGACCGCCATCGAGGCGGCAGCGAGCGTCGCGACCAGTAGCCAGGGAGTAAAGTTGCTCGTCAGTTCTTCGAAGACGAAGACTGATCCTCCTATGGGAGCATTAAAGGCGACGGCAAGGCCCGCACCAGCGCCGGCGGCGTCGACAAGCTTCCGGTCCTCCTGGTCTCGCACGGCAAAGCGGCCTATCAAGCTGCCGAGCGAGGCGCCCATCTGAACCGTTGGGCCTTCGCGGCCTAGCGCAAGACCCGATCCCATTGAGAGCAAGCCACCGAAGAATTTGACCAGGACAATTGAATGTGGGGCCGCCTTTACCTCGCCGCTGAAGACGGCTTCGACTCTCTGGACGCCGCTGCCTTCCGCGGTAGGCGCGAACCGAACCACAAGGAGGCGAGCCAAAGCCGCGCCCACAAGACCAAGCACGACGGGCGCCAGCCAGCCGATGTAAGGCCATGCGTGCGCCCACACTACAAATGCACCACGCAGATTGTCGGCAGTAATTAGACAATACCGGAAAGCACCGCCGACGATTCCGATCAGGATTCCGGTGAGAACACTGGCCATCGCGAGCCGGATCACGCGCGAATTCAAGAGCTTCATAGGAGGATGGCCCCATTGCGACTGCGCCTAACGCAATCCCACGCGTGTGCTTGCCGGACGAATTTTACTACGCGCGCCTTCGAGTGCCTGGTAGAACGAGGAACCCGAGCTTCCGCAAGACCGAGAAGACGAAGGCATTTGTTGGAACGAGGGCGAATCTGTGCAAGCGACAATACACGGATTAGCGATTCTAGACCCTCGCCTACCGGCTCCTGTTGTCTGAAAGCGGCGATGGACGGGGGAATACCGCCAGACCTGGCAAAACCGGGCCCACAAAACTTCTTGACAAACTATTCGTGGGCAGCAATCATCCCGTCATTGAAGAAATCATGAAATCGCCCGTGGGGGCGGGACGCTGGCTTTCAACTTCTGCAGTACAACCAGACGATTAACACGTCGCCGACAAGCTGGGAGATTAGTGTTTTGAGCTTCAATCTGAGACCCGGGAAATTGTTTCGCAGCGCTTCAGCGTGGCTCTGGATGGGAGTGGTGGCGGAGGCGGCGCTTGCCCAAGGCGGCACGGGGACAGATCCAGCGAGCATTTTTTCACCAGCGTCGACCCCGGCCGATTCCATCTACCACCTGTCGTTATTCGTGCTGGCGGTCTGCGCGGCAATTTTTGTCACGGTCTTCAGTTTGCTGGTGTACTCGGTGGTGAAGTACCGGCGGCGGGCGGGCGACGATGGGCGTGAACCGCCGCAAATCTACGGAAGCAATCAAGTGGAGCTGGCTTGGACGGTGATCCCGGTGCTGATTGTGGTGGTATTGTTTCTGGCCACAGCGCGAGTCATCCATGCGGTGGAAGATGCGCCCATGCCGGACGGCACGACGGAAGTCACAGCCGTCGGTCATCAGTTCTGGTGGGAGTTTCAGTACCCCCAACAGGGTTTCATAGCGGCCAACGAGTTGCACGTTCCGGTCAGTGACCCGCAGCGTCCCACGCCCACGCACATCAAGCTGCTGTCGGCCGATACCGATCACAGCTTCTGGGTGCCGAGACTGGCCGGCAAAACCGACCTGATTCCCAACCGCACCAACAACATGTGGATCGACCCGCATGAAACCGGAGTTTACGTTGGCCAGTGCGCGCAATATTGCGGCACGCAGCACGCCAAGATGCTGTTGCTGGTGATTGTGCAATCGCGCGCGGATTTTGAGCAATGGGTGGCGGAGCAGCAGAAACCGGCGCGACTAGACGATAGCGTTGCTCAGGGACGCCATGTTTTCGAGACCACGGCCTGTGTCAACTGCCATACCGTCTCTGGCACCAATGCCCACGGAACGTTTGGCCCCGATCTGACTCACCTGATGAGCCGGGAGACGATCGCGGCCGGCGCGGCGTTGAACAACCGCGAGAACCTGCGGCAATGGGTGCAGAATCCGGACAGCCTGAAGCCGGGGGCACTGATGCCGGCCATGCAACTGGATGAAAGCGATCTGGACGCCGTTACGAACTATCTGCTGACGCTGAAGTAGCAGAACTGGGGAACAACCGATGTGGGACGCTGAACCGATTGCGAAACCGATGGTGGTGACGCCCGCGAGCGAAGCTGTACAGCCGCTGTTCGACCGGGTGCATGGCTGGATCACGACTGTCGATCATAAACGCCTGGGCATCATGTACATCGTCTATGCCCTGGTGTTCCTGGTGATCGGCGGGATCGAAGCCAGTATCATGCGCATCCAGTTGATTCGCCCGCATAACGATTTCGTCTCGCCGGAGGTCTTCAACCGGATGTTCACGATGCATGGAACGACGATGATTTTCTTCGTCGCCATGCCGATTGTGTTTGGCTTCATCAACTACGCGATTCCGCTGATGATCGGGGCCCGTGACATGGCGTTTCCGCGCTTAAATGCGTGGGGATTCTGGATGACGGCGTTGGGCGGCATCATCCTGTACTTCAGCTTCTTAGGTGGAAGCGGCTTGTACGGCGCGGGCAGCGCGCCCGACGTGGGATGGTTTGCCTACGCGCCGCTGACCTCGCCGGCGTTCTCGGTAGGACACAGCACCGACTACTGGATCATCGGACTGCTGATCAGCGGATTCGGCAGCATCGCAACCGCGATTAACGTCCTGACCACGATTTTCTGCCTGCGCTGCCCAGGGATGACCTTGGGAAAGATGCCGCTATTTGCCTGGCTGAACCTGGTGACGGCAGGACTGGTGGTCTTGGCCCTGGGTCCGCTGACCGCCGCGCAACTGATGCTGCTGATCGATCGCTACCTGGGCGGGCACTTCTTCGACACCCAGGCCGGCGGTTCGGCGATCATCTGGATGCACTTCTTCTGGGTCTTCGGGCATCCCGAAGTTTATATCCTTGTGATGCCGGCGTTCGCTGCCGTTTCTGAGATCATCCCGGTTTTTTCCCGTAAAGCCATCTTCGGCTATCCGATCATGGTGGCGGCGTCGGTTTCGATTGGCTTTATCAGCATGAGCGTCTGGGCCCACCACATGTTCACGGTGGGCATGACCTCTTACGGTAACGCCTTCTTCGTTGCTTCCACCATGGCGATCGCAGTACCGACGGGAATCAAAATCTTCAACTGGTTGGGCACGATGTGGGGCGGCAAGCTGATCTTCAAGACGCCCATGCTTTTCTGTGTGGCGTTCTTATTTCAGTTTCTGATCGCCGGACTGACCGGCGTCATGCTAAGCGTGGCACCGTTTAACTGGCAGCTAGGCGGCTCCTATTTCGTGGTGGCGCACTTCCATTATGTCATCGTAGGCGGAATTCTGTTCGCCATCTTCGCCGCTTTTTACTACTGGTTCCCCAAGATGTCGGGTCGTATGTACGACGAGAAGCTGGGCAAGCTGCATTTCTGGCTATTCCTGATCGGCTTCCACCTGACGTTCGACTTTATGCACATCCCCGGCATCCTGGGGATGCCACGCCGGATTTATACCTACGAGCCAGGGCGCGGCTGGGACACTTGGAACCTGATCGTCACCATCGGCGTATTCTTTCAAGCCGTAGGTATTCTGATTTTTGTCTATAACCTGGTCTCTTCGTATTTCAAAGGCAAGCTGGCGGGCAACGATCCGTGGGACGCGTGGACGCTGGAGTGGAGTACCAGTTCCCCACCCCCGGATTACAACTTCGCCAGGATACCGGTGGTGCGAAGCCGTCGTCCGCTGTGGGACTTGAAGCATCCAGAAGATCCTGACTGGAAGTACGAGTAACACCCAAAACTGCACGCAGCGCGGTTTGGGGCCCGATATAAGGAGCACTGGCTTGGCAGCTACCACGATCGCGGTACCGCAACCCGAAATGCCGCTCTCGTCCGCATTGCGCGGCCGGGTGGGCATGTGGTTTCTGATTGTCGCCGAGTCGGCGATCTTCAGCATCTTCGTGGTTGCGTATCTGTATTACGCGGGAAAGAGTATCAACGGGCCGACTCCACTTGAAGTCCTACACGTACCGTATTTCAACTCGATCTGCCTGTTCTCGAGCAGCTTCACGATTGTGATGGCCGAGCACGCCATCGCGGGCGGCAAAACCAAACTGTTCGGAATCTGGTGGCTGCTGACGATTGTTCTTGGCGCAATCTTCATCTTCGGCACGGCGCGCGAATGGTACGGGCTGATATACCACGATGGACTGACCATCAGCTCTAATCTGTTTGGGACCACGTTCTATTCGTTGGTTGGGTTGCACGCCTTTCACGTCATTGTGGGATTGACCGGGCTGTCGATCATCCTGATTTTCACCGCCTTGGGATACGTGAAGCAGGAGCACGCGGAACGAATTGGAGTTTTTGCCATGTACTGGCACTTCGTGGACGCCATCTGGGTGGTGGTGCTGTCGGTCGTGTACTTCATTGCGCGCTGAGTGAGCCGGAAGGAAGAGTCGAAGAAAGTATGCACACGCAGGAACCGCAGATCGGAAATGCCGAGCCCACCGAGGTGATACTGCCCGCGCCGACGGTGTGGCCTTTTGCTTTCGCTCTGGGACTGGCGTTGATCTTCGCTGGTCTGCTGACCAACGTGTCGATCAGCATCCTGGGCGCGGTGTTGTATCTCGCCGGCGCGTTGGGATGGTTCCGCGAGGTGTTTCCGCGCGAGCACCACGTGCGTGTGCCAGTCGAGCCTGAACTGGAGGCGGCAATGGCCCCGCCCCGCGAAGTGATGCGTTTGCCAGTTGCGCAGCAGGTGAAGCGCGCATGGCTACCATTGAAGATTTATCCCGTCTCCGCCGGAGTGAAGGGTGGGCTGGCCGGCGGCGTGGCGATGGCAGTGCTAGCCATGCTCTACGGAGTGGTCTTCTTCCGCAGCCTCTGGTACCCAATCAACTTGATTGCCGGCAGTTTGTACGATGCCCCGACGATTCCCACTACCCAGGAACTGCTGCACTTCCAGTTGGGATGGTTTGTGTTCGCGTTGGCCATGCATGCCACCATGTGTCTGCTGGTGGGGCTGCTGTACGGCGCAATGCTGCCTATGCTGCCGACCCGCCCGATTATTCTGGGAGGAATCATCGGGCCTCTGCTGTGGACAGGATTGCTGTACCACATTCTCGGCTACATCAATCCCTTGCTGGACAAGGAAATCAACTGGATCTGGTTTGCGGTATCGCAGGTGGCCTTTGGAGTGGTAGCCGGCTTGGTGGTCGTGCGGCAGAACAAAGTATGGACGACGGAGAACTTGCCGCTGGCCATGCGTGCCGGCATCGAAGCGCCTGGCATTATCGATGAGCACGACGGCGAGGAAACTCGCCGATGAAGCACCGTTTCGTATTGCAGGCGTTGACGCTGGCCACGTTGCTAGCGCTCATGGGATGTTCCTTCAGGGGCAAGCCCGGTCCGGGACCCGAAGTTCCGCGGCCGGATTCCGTGCTGGATCCGGTGGTGCTCTATCGCGAGAACTGCGCCGCCTGCCATGGAGCCGAGGGCAAGCATGGGCCGGCGATGACGTTGTCGGACCCGGTTTATCTGGCGATTGTCGACGACGACACACTGCGCAACACGATTTCCAAGGGCCGAACTGGAACCGCTATGTCAGCCTTTGCGCAAAAGGAAGGCGGCATGCTGACCGCGCAACAGGTCGACGCCATCGTTCACGGCATCCGCCAACGCTGGAGCCAGCCTAACGTGCTGAATGGCGTGGTGGCTCCGCCATACGCCGCCAAAGCGCCCGGTGATCCGCAGCCGGGTCAGGCGGTCTACACGACGTTCTGTGCTTCGTGCCATGGCACCGACAACAAGGGCGGACCCAAGGCGGGATCGGTCACCAACGGCGCTTACCTCAGCTTGATCAGCAACCAGGGGCTGCGCACGCTGGTCATCGCCGGACGCCCCGACTTCGACGCGCCGGATTGGCGAAATAATGTTCCTGGACACCCTATGAGCGATCAGGAAATTTCCGATGTAGTGGCCTGGCTGGCGGCGCAGCGTCCCCAGCCGACACCCCCACCTTCCATAGCGAGTTCCCCTTCTACCGCGAACTCATCTTCGCCAGGAGGTGTGCATTGAGTGAGGCAACCACCAAGGCCCCCCAGCCTGACGCTCCCGACGCCAAAGCTGAGATTTCCCGCCGTGATATGTTCGCCAAGATCGGCATGGCCCTGAACGGCTTGGCCGTGGTAGTGCTAGCCACGCCCGTCGTGGGTTATCTGCTGTCGCCGCTTTTGCGCGCCGAACGCGGCCAGTATCAGCGCTGGGTCTCGCTGGGTGACTTGGATGAATTTCCCGAGGGCCAGACCAGGCTGGCGCAGTTTCGTAATCCGATCTCCAACTCCTGGGACGGCGATACCGACAAGATTCCCTGCTGGGTGCGGCGCCTGACCGGCCAACAGTTTCAGGTGTTCGCCATTAATTGCGCCCACCTGGGTTGTCCGGTCCGCTGGTTCGCGCAATCCGGATTGTTCATGTGCCCCTGTCACGGAGGAGTGTATTACCAGGACGGTTCGCGCGCTTCGGGACCACCCCCGCGCGGCCTGTTCCAGTATTCCTACAAAGTTGAGGACGGCAAGTTGATGATCGAAGCGGGACAGATTCCCACCTTGTCGACGACCGCGAGCCTGCAGACCAGGAGAGGCGGATGTCAAGGCTGAAGCAGATCGGAAACTGGTTTGAGCAGCGGCTGCAAATCGCAGGCGCGATTCGCGAGACGGCGACGCATCAGGTGCCCCGCCAATCGGCGAGCTGGTGGTACGTCTTCGGCAGTGCTGCGCTGACCGTCTTCATCCTGCAGGTCTTCACCGGCATCATGCTGGCATTGATCTACGTGCCTTCGGCCGGCGAGGCCTGGAACAGCCTGCAATATCTCAACCACGGTGTGACCCTGGGATGGTTCCTGCGCGGGGTCCACGGTTGGGGATCCAACTTCATGGTCGCGCTCGTGCTCATTCACATGGCGCAGGTGTTTCTGTTTGGCGCTTATAAGTTTCCCCGCGAGCTGACCTGGATCTTGGGCGTATGTCTACTTCTGATGACGCTGGGCATGGCTTTCACTGGCCAGGTTCTGCGCTTCGATCAGGATGCCTATTGGGGTCTCGGCATCGGAGTCGCCATTATGGGCCGCGTCCCGCTGCTTGGGGGCAGCCTCGTGCATTTGCTGTTGGGCGGTCCCATCATCGCCGGCGATACCCTCTCGCGATTCTTCGCGCTGCACGTGTTCGTGATTCCCGGCCTGCTCATCGGCTTCGTCTGCTTGCACTTGCTCATGGTACTGAAGCTAGGCATCAACGAATGGCCCATGCCCGGGCGCATTGTCCGCCGCTCTACTTATATTCAGGAATACCATGAGATGGCGCACCGGGACGGGGTTCCCTTCGTGCCCGATGCGGTATGGAAAGACATGTTCTTTGCCGCCACCATCATCGTCAGCGTGATGGCCTGCGCCGCCTACTTCGGACCATTCGGTCCCAGCGGCTATCCCGATCCCACCATCGTACAAACCATTCCCAAGCCCGACTTCTTCTTCCTGTGGATCTATGCCTTGCTCGCCATGCTGCCGCCGGCGATGGAAACTCCCATTCTGCTGATCGCGCCGGTGGTCGTCCTGGGCTTCCTGATTTTGCTGCCTTTCCTGTCGGGAGAAGGCGAGAAGAGTTGGAAGCGGCGTCCCATTGCAGTCGTCACGGTGCTGCTGATCGCGGTGGCACTGGGCACCTTCACCAAGCTGGCCACCTATTCGCCCTGGAGTCCGGTGATGGACGGCTGGAGTGGCGATCCGGTGCCGGTGGAGTATCTCAACGGGCGATCGCCCCTGGAACGGCAGGGGGCGCTCGTGTTCCAGGTGAAGCAGTGCCGCAATTGCCATTCGATCGGCGGCTCCGGCGGCAAGCGCGGTCCGGCACTGGACAGCGTTGCCACCCGGCTCACCCGCGATCAACTGGTGCGTCAGGTCATTCAAGGCGGCGGCAACATGCCTGCCTATGGCAAGAACCTGAATCCGGCGGAAGTGACCACCTTGGTTTCCTTCCTCGAAACGCTGCATCCCTCAGGCCGTCCCCCCGCCCGTGACGCCGCTCAGTCGGTCGTCAACAAGCAAGAGAGCCCTCCTCCTGCTTCCAGCAATCGCTGAGGGTTCATGCAATCGACCTATCAAGCCGTGCTGCGCTCCTGGTCGATTCCTCCGGTCGCGACTTTTGCACTGGCGCTAACCGCACTGGCTTACGCACGCGGATGGATCAATCTTCGACGCGCGGGCTCTATCGAGTTGCCACCGTGGCGAGCCATAACGTTTCTCGCCGGACTTCTTTCGCTTTGGGTCGCGCTGGCTTCTCCGCTCGATACCGTCTCGGGATTCGTGCTGACGGCCCACATGCTGCAACACATGCTGCTGATGATGGTGGCACCGCCCCTCATTCTTCTGGGCGCACCTCTTATCCCCATCGTGCGCGGATTGCCACGCTTCGCTGCCCGCGAATTTGCTGGGCCGTTTCTGAATTGGCCGATCGCCAATCGGATCGGTGCTGCACTGACTAATCCGGTTTGCGCGCTGATACTGATGGGCGTGGTGACGTTCGCCTGGCACACCCCGAGGCTTTATGAGCTAGCCTTGGGCTCCAGTTCGTGGCACGAGGTGGAACATGCATGCTTCTTCCTCACCTCAATAATCTTCTGGTGGCCTGTGGTGCAGCCGTGGCCGAGCCGGGCGCAGTGGCCGCGATGGGCGATGGTGCCCTACCTGTTCGTCGGAGACCTTCAGAACACCATTCTGTCTGCCATCCTGGTTTTCTCGGACCGAGTGCTCTATCCCTCCTATGGCCTGATACCTCGCCTGTTCGGTCTCTCGGCGCAACAAGACCAAGCCGCGGCCGGAGCCATCATGTGGGTCCTGGGAGGGTTCACTTACGTGTTTCCGGCGGTGGTCATTGCCATCCATTGTCTTTCCAAGCGTTCCGGACATCGCTCCATTGTGCCGGCTCGCAACAAGGAACACTTCCCTGCTGACGAATCGCCGTCGCTCCGCAACAGGTTTCCATTGCTCGCCGATTTCCTGCGCCCGCGATTCAGCGGCAGGACGGCAGAGATGGTTTGGTTTGTGGCTGTGTTCGTAGCAACTGGATTGTGCTTCTCATTTCTGATCGCAACCTCGTCGGACGATGATGATCAGGCCCTCCGGCTATGGAAACAAAGCGGACCGTTCAGCGTCGCGATTTTTGCACCGGCTGGCGACCTTCCAGCCGGTCGCTCAAGCTTTGGCGTGCTAGTCCAGGATCGAAAGACGCAAGAGGTATTGCTAGACTCGGCGGTTGATCTTAGTGCGCGGCCGGCTGCCGCTGAAGCTGGTCAACCTGCTCCGGTCCGTGCAACCTACGAGGACTCCGAAAACAAGCTGCTGCAAACTGCGGAACTGGATCTGCCGGCCGATGGCAACTGGACCGTGAACCTTGCGCTGAGCCGAAACTCCGAAAGCGTGGACCTCTCGCTGCCACTGCGTGTGGTGAAACGCGAGGGCGGACTCGCCGATCTGTGGCCGTATTTTCTCTTCCCGGCGTTTGGCATGATCCTGTTTGGGGCGTATATTCGACGGCACCACGAGACCAGACCTTCACCATTGGAGCAGCACGCGTCGTTGTGATTCGCCACTGAGAGAAGATTGCGTGACCTCTCAGGAATAGGGGTTCTCGTATTTCAAGCGCCGGACATTCTTTGTATAATGAGAAGGCGAGAGCGTGTGTTGTTGCCGCCTGCACTTTCCGTGTTCCCAACCCTTGTGGGGCTATAGCTCAGCTGGGAGAGCGCATCGTTCGCAACGATGAGGTCGTCGGTTCGATCCCGACTAGCTCCACCATGTTTTCAATAACTTGCAGCGAAGGGGACGCGAACTGGGCGCACGCCTTGCGCCACATCGAAATCATTTAGGGCTCCCGTCCAGTAATTCGTCGGTAGGCATCTTGCGCCCACTTGGGGGGCTTGGGCTCATTGGGCTGGATAGGTTTTCCCGGCGCAATCTGCCATCGTTCCAGCCATGTCAGGCCGTCCGGGCCGATGTAGTCGTCCGCGGTCGCATACGCTGGGTCGCGCAGCACTTCATCGCCGCTCACGAACTTGTAGCCGTGTCTCTCGAACAGCGACAATACTGCGTCGAGGTGATCGGCGTTGAGTCGATCGACGTGCAACAGCATCAGTTGAGGAATTTCACGCCCAAACGACTGTTGCGACAGCAGCTCTGCGTACGCAAGGGTGTCGCTAGTATGCAGCAAGTAAGCATCGGCGATTTGCTTCTGCCCGGCTGCATCGCGCTTCGCGACTGCCTCGGAGTACGGCACGTTAAACAGCCAGTCCTCGTTCTGGACGGTAACGGGAGCGTTGAGGAAGCCACGACTCGTATAGAAAGCAATAATCGCTTGTTTCTGGGTCTGGTCCTTCCCGGTATCAAGGTACGGATAACGGAAGTACCTCTCGGTCTTTCCCGCAGTCTTCATTTCCGCAGAGGTAATCACCGTACCGCGCACGAAGTCGTCTTGATACTTTGCGGTCTCAGTTTCGCTGAGGGCGGGATGTGAGTAGGTATGATTTCCGAGATCCATTCCCGCGCCGAGCCATTGCCGGAGCACGGCGGCGCGCGCATCACGCTCGTTGTCGACGTTGAGTTTGATCTCGTTCACGAAGCCGATTGCTGTAGCGTGATGGGCCGCGAGTGTCTTGAGAATCCGAGCATTGGCGCGCTGGACCTCGGCGAGCTTCCCCGGAGCTTGGTCGTCACCCGGCACCGCGAAGGGCAAGTCGTCGAAAGTCAGCGCCATGGTTCGCGTGCTCGCGCTCTGAGCATGAACAATCAAGGCGCCGACGATGAACACAAACAGGAGGTATAGTTTTCGCGTCATCATGCCTCCGCGGTTTTCATTGCCCGTCTGCGAACCAGCCAAAGCAGGACCCCCAGGCACGCCCACGAGGAACCGGCGATCTTGCCAAGGTTACTGAGATTGAGCCATAGGATGAGACACACGACGAAGCCTAGCGATCCGAGCAGAATCAATCCTGCGCGAGCATGCTCTTTGAATCGCAGGGCGTGCCGCACGGACGAGAGATTCACTCCCATGAAAGCTAGCAAGGCGCCGAAATTCAGCAGTTCGGCGCCGGTTTCGTAGGACATGACCAAGGCTCCCAGGAGCGAGATCAAACCGATGAGCAGCAAATTGTTGCGCGGAATTCGCTTCCGCGGTTCGATGGCTCCAAAGAACTTGGTTGGCAGCGCACCATCGCGCCCCATCGCGTAGAGCAGCCTAGCCGCTCCAAGCTGAGCGCCCATTCCCGAACCGATGGTCGCGACGAGGAGCGCCGCATTCACCGCCATGAAGAGAATGGCTCCGCCCGCGCGGCCGGCGACATGAACGAACGCCGTGTCAACTTCGGGGAAGGCGCCGGAATGGCCCCAGACCAATTGGCCCAGATAGACCTCGATGCTGGCCAGGACCCCGGTTACGAGGCAGGTGAGAACAACGGCGCGCGGAACATTGCGCTCCGGATTGTGCGCTTCCTCGGAGAGTGTTGTTATGCCGTCGAAGCCGATGTACGTCAGCACCGCCAGCGACGTGCCGTGCAAGACGGTGCGGACCGAGAATGTCGCCGGATCGTAGAACGGCAGCGTGAAGTTGTGCCAATCACCATACATGCCGCTGCGTGCGATGAAGCGCACCGCCGCTACGACGAACATTAGAATGATGATACCAAGCGCCGCTGCCATTGCCGCATTAACGCGGGCGGAAGTTTCTACTCCGACGAGGTTCAGTGTGGTGAACATGGTGGCAAAGACGACTGCCCACACGATGTAAGGCACATCAGGCACAAAGTTCTGGGCCGCTTTGCTACACCAGATCGTACAGATCAATGGGTTCAGGATGTAGTCCATCGCCATGCACCAGCCCGCGAGATATCCTGCTCCGGGATGGATTTCTTTGCCCACATAGGTGAACGCCGAGCCAGCTTGTGGATGAAGTCGCGCCATGTGCCCATAGCTCATGGCGGTGAGCAGCATGGCGAACATGGCCAGCAGGACCGCAGTTACGACATGCCCGCGAGCCTCAGTGTAGATAACGCCGAAGACGGGCATGGGCGCCGTTGGCTGGATCACGATGATCCCATACAAGATCAGGTCCCGCAGGCCCAAGCTTCGCCGTAGCGTGGTTCGTCCGCTGGTGATGGTGGCGGTTTGGTCCATGGCTGCTGCCGGCTATTCCAGCATCACCGCCTTGGAGAGATGCCGAGGGCGATCCGGATCGATCCCGCTGTTCAGCGCAAAGTAGCAAGCCAGCAATTGCAGGGGCATGACTTCCAGGATGGCGAGAGAGTATTCATTACTGAGCGGAACAGCGATTGTGCAAGACGCGAATTGCTTCGCTTCGGTGTCGCCGTCATCGACGATCGCGATTACCTCTCCGCCTTTGGCGCGGAGCTCGCGTATTATTTCCAGCGTCTTTGTATAGCGCAACTCAGAATCCGCGTCGTCCGGATCATGCGTGGCGATCACAACCGCAGGGACCTGCTTGCTTACCAGGGCTTGCGGGCCGTGTCGAACTTCGCCCGCAGGATAGGCTTCGGCTTGCCTATAGGCCGTCTCTTTCAGCTTGAGTGCCCCTTCGCGCGCGACAGCGAAATGGATGCCTCGGCCCAGGACCATGAATGCGCTGGCGTGGTGGAAGTGCCGTGCAATGCTATTCGCATCAGCATCCCAGGCGGGCAGTCTTGCGGCCGCGAGTTCAGGCACCCGCATGAGGCACTCTCTCGCACGATCGAGGTCAACGCTCGAGCCGCGAATTCGCGCGACGGCGAGGGCGAACAGCTGGAGCACAACTAGCTGGCTCGTGTAGCTCTTGGTAGCGGGAATTGCCGACTCTTTGCCGGCGCAGGTTAGCAGTGAAATATTGGCCTCAACCATCATCGAGGAATCAGCAACGTTGGTGATGGCCAGCGTAGCCAGTCCGCGTTTGATTCCCTGACGTAAAACCGCGAGGGTGTCTCCGGTTTCGCCGGATTGCGAGATGACCATCAGCGCGGGCGCGAGAAGGGAGTGCGCAGTGCGATACAGGTACTCGCTGGCATATTCCACGTCAACGGCAAGATGGCAGAGGTCTTCAATGATGATCTCACCGGCCAGTCCAGCGTTGCGGCTGGAACCGCTTGCCGCGATGACAAGCCTCTCTCGCTTCCCAAATGCAGGACTAAGCCTTTGCGCCAAGTTTCCAATGTCGCGATAGTGATCGAGTGTCCGCTGGATGGCGGCGGGCTGCTCGAAGATTTCCTCAAGCATGAGGCTGCGCCGGTGCGCTCTCACTCGCTGATTAGAAACGCCCACATCTACCTCGCCGTGCCCTTCAAATTGAGATTCACATTCTGCTCCCAAGGCTTGACGTTCCAGCCAGACAGCCGCACCTTGAGTGCTTTTCCGAGATACAAGCTTGGCACCGCGGCAGACAAGACAGCGGATTCGCCAGGCATGAGTTCGATGTAGTTGTCATTCCACATCACCATCGGGATGAGAGTACCGCTTTCGTCGAAGGCTTCCGCTTCGAGCTGAAACGCCAGGGCCCTGGAATGATTGGCGATATGAACGATCACCGCATCGCCTTCGGTATCAGCCTTCGCTTCCACCGTGGTCCGAGGAAGCTCACGCAGATCGGTCATAACTTCAGACTGCTTGACCGGAGTGTTGACGAACGTTGTCTTAGACCAGTCGAACACCGTCAACGCGCTGGGAACCCAATAGAAATTGCTGCTAACGGTTACTCCTCCGCCCTTTACCAGAGAAAGCCGGACAAAGTAGAACTGAGGGCCTGCGCTCCAGACCGAGGCCGGAATATCGATCGCTACCTGCGAACTGTTGGCCCGAACTACATCCAGCGTTTCCGATTTCGTGAACAGCGGTTTGAGATCGGGGCCGAACACTTCAGCCGTTGCTTCCATGTCGTAAGTGTCTGACAGCGTGCTGTTCACTACAACTGCGGCACGTTGGTCGTAAGCGTACTGAATGTGCACCGGTTCATTGGCTTTCTTGACGCCATAATATCCACCGCCGGGAACTAGATAGTAGTCGTAAAGATGCCAGATAAGAGATGGCCACGCATCGTCAAGCATCCACTGGATCACGCCGGTCGACGTGTAACGATGTCCGCTGTAGGCCTCGAACATGGCGCGCTCTGCATCGTAGGTCATAGTTTGGGCCATGCGCGCGTAAGATTCGATGTCTTCAACCGGACCGTAGGTGTCGGTCATCGCCCGATTGAATACATTCAGGTTCTTGAACTCTTCGCCACCTGCGTGAAAGTTCCAAACCGGGTTATCGGGAGGCCACAGCGCCGACTCAGGCAGAAATCGCTTTAATTCGGAAACTTGTTCGGGTGCGGCGCCAGGACCGGTTTCGGTGTTGAATCCGAAAGCTCCGCCAAATTTCGATGTGTCCTGGTACCAATACGATGGGGCAACGTAATCGTAAGGTCCGGTCATCTTTACGCCGCTGGCTCCAGTGGAAGACGTTGGAGTACCGGACGCCGACGAGATCACCGGGTTCGGCCAGCGCGTCTGGGCAATCACCTCGAGGTATCGGCGCTCGACCTCGGCCGATGGTGGATTGTCGCTTCCATACATCCAGCCGAGCACGCTGGGATGGCTGCGCATCCGCAGTAACTGGGACTCTAGCGATGCGGCTGCGATATGAATGTCGTCGGCAGACCATTCCGTCCACTTCTCCCAATAATCGCAACAGCACCATCCCGCCAGCACCAGTACACCACGCTCATCCGCCAGCCGAAGGAACTCGTCGCTCTCCATCTTGCCCTCAAGCCGGATGGTGTTCAGATGAAGGTCACGAACCAGATCGAATTGCTGCACCACCCGGTCGTGCGAGCTGCGCAGCATCATGTCGGGCGCCCAGCCTGCACCGCGGATCAGGACAGGCTGGCCATTGATCCGAAACAGCCGATGGCCTTGGGGCGTAAACTCCGACGTGATCTCACGCACACCGAACCGAACCTGCTCTTGGTCAGATGTACGACCATTGGCGACAAATAGGATGGTCGCGCTCTCCAGAGGCTGCTCGCCATAGTCCGCGGGCCACCATACGCGAGGATGAGTTAACCTGAGCTGCGGAAAATCTTCCGGGCGAAACGTAACCGAGACGGTTTCCCCAGCCGGAACGCTGACCTGCTGCGAGAGTCGCCGGCCGGCCACTTCGGCAATCATCTCCCCCTGTATTACTCGGCTTGATCCGTTGTGCAGATCTGCCGCAACCGTCAGCAGTGCTATCTGCAGATTGTCGCCTTCGAAATGCGTCAGCACTGCCGCATGCCGCACCGCAACTGGTCCACTGGTCACTAACCGTACATCCGACCACAGGCCCATGTTCTTGTCGGGCGGCATCGGACTCCAATCCACCCAATTCATCCCCAGGTCTTTTTCCGTCGGAGCGAAGACCTGGACGGCAACAACGTTCTTCGTGCCAGTGTGAACAGCCTGAGTAACGTCGAATTCGTATGTGCGGTAGGCGCCGCGAACCTGTGTCTGGTCGGCTACGCGTTTACCGTTGACCCAGATGTCGGCGGAATAGTTGATTCCGTCGAACTGCAAGGTAACCCTCCCGCCCGGTTCGGCTGCCGGCACATCAAATTGCTTGCGGTACCACCAGCCGCAGTGGTAAGGACTATCGGCCGGCATGGGCAGGTTGGAGAAGTTGTCGCCTATGGGATAGCTGGCTCCCGGGATGGATCGCAAGTTCATGCCGAAGTAGACGTCTTTGTACACCCCAGCGGCAACCCGGGCGGCGAGAACCGTAGTTGGCACGGAAACGGTAAGCCATCCCGCCGGACGATACTCGGGAGATGAAATCGTCGTCGCCAAATCGCTCACCTTGCAGGCCGATTGCAGGCTCCAACCGTCGTGCAGAGGAATCTCTTTCGCCATCGCGGTATGAGGGAGCGATGCCAAGATCGTAGCGCCCATCAACAGTATCCAGATCGCGTGCCGCATGCTCACCGCTCCGAAAAGAAGTTGTAACTTACACTCATCCGTCGGCCACTCGGCCGCTCAAAGCTCCGCTAGATTCCGGTTGTGGATTGACGCATCACAAGTTCAGGCTCGAGCAGCTTCAGGGCCTCGGCTTCGCGGTGCAGGCTGCCCCGAGAAATCTGGTTACTTACAACCTCGGCCGCGTACCTCCCCATGTGCTCCATGGGCTGTCGTATCGTGGTCAGGCTGGGAGTGGCGAGTTCTGCCATCGGAACATCGTCGAAGCCAATGACGGAGCAGTCATCCGGGACCTTCCTGCCATGATTGTTGAGGCCGCGAATGGCGCCGAATGCGGTCATGTCGTCGAATGCCGCGATGGCGGTAAACTTCTGGCCATTTTGCAGCCACCGGCCGGTCAACTCCGCGCCCGAACTGAAACCGGTCAACGGATCGGACAGGCCCGGAAGCTGCAGCACGCGAGGCCGTGCAATCTCGATGCCGGCCTCCATTGCGAATCTCTTCATGCCGGCCCATCGCCGGCTGCTGTCGGAGAGCTGTTTCGGGCCGAGCAGGAAGTTCACCTTGCGATGTCCGATCTCGTATAAATGCCGCAGGGCAAGGTAGCCGCCGCGCTCGTTGTCCACCAGGACGGACCTAACTCCAGAGCGATGCAGATCGCGCCCCACCACCACCGTGGGCAGATGGTCCTGCGCCAAGTTCTTCAACGCGTCGATGCTGACGAACAACCAGTTCGCCACAACCACCAGCCCTTCCACCCGGCGCTCCACGGCCATTTCCAGGTAGCGCTCAAACCGGTCCCGGTCGTTGTGAGCGTCCATCATGATAGGGAGAAAGCCGGCGGGCTGAAGGTGCTTGTCGATCCCACGCAAAATAAGGGTGCAGAACGGGTCCGACATATCGAAGACGATTACCCCGATGGTGTTGCTGCGCTGCGTGCGCAGCGAGCGCGCAAAGACGTGAGGCCGGTAGCCCAGCCGCTCCGCGGTTTCGCGGATTCGACGCCGGGTGCGCGGGTTCAGATTTTCGGCAAGTGGGGCATCGTTTAAAACGATTGAAACGGATGACGCAGAGTAGCCGCTGGCCCGCGCTACGTCCATCAAGGTGACCGTTTTGTGGCGTCGTGACGGCAATCAGCAACACGATAGCACCAGACCCAAGCTTGTGCGCAAGCTTTTTTGTCGCCTCGCGTAGCACTATATAAACTTTTCCTATTGACAGCGAAAGGGGGTTGGAGTTCTATTTAAATCGTTTTAATAAGGTTTGTGCCGTTGCGTGAGCGCCGCGGTCGCGATGCAAATTGAGACACACAGTCGGGGCCAGGTGCGATGGCAGAGTTGGTAGAGCGCAGACGGTGCTGTGTGATCGTCTGCCTTCGTTCTTGGGGGACGTATGAAGGCTGCACGTTTGGCATTCCTGATCTGCATAACGCTGTCCGGTATCGCGGCTGCCCAAGAGACCGGACAAATCACCGGCACGGTGCACGATTCCAGCCAGGCCGCCATCGTCAATGCGCAGGTTACGGTGAGCAGTCCCGAGCGCGGCATCACGCGTGACACCAAAACCAATAACGATGGCGACTATCTTTTTGGCGCCCTTCCTCCGGGAAGCTACAACTTGACCATCCGCGCTCCCGGATTCAAGAACTATGCAGCCAATGGCATTGTTCTGCGCATAGCGCAGAAAGTGCGGGCGGATGCCACGCTTCAGGTGGGTGGCCAATCCGCCGAGGTGACCGTCGAGGGTACACAGGTAGGGCAGGTGGAGACGCAGTCATCGGAGCTTTCCGGCGTCATTACCGGCAAGCAGATCTCGCAGCTCGAATTGAATGGCCGCAACTTCTCGCAGCTCACGACGCTGACACCGGGCGTCAGCAATCAAAGCGGACAAGACGAAGGCACCGTCGGCATCAACGGCAATGTGGCCTTCAGCTTTAACGGAGGCCGTACCGAATACAACAACTGGGAGCTGGACGGCGGCGACAACATGGATAACGGCAGCAATACTTCGTTGAACGTTTATCCCAGTATCGACGCCATCGCTGAGGTGAAGGTCCTGACCTCGAACTATGGCGCACAGTATGGCCGCAACGGTTCCGGCACGGTCGAGGTCGAAACCAAATCGGGCACCAGCCAGTTCCACGGCGATGTCTATGAGTTCGTGCGCAACGAAGCATTCAATGCACGAAATTACTTCGAATCGAGCGTCCCGCCCTATCACAAGAACGACTTCGGCTACACCATTGGCGGGCCGATTTTTATCCCGGACCATTACAACACCAGCAAACAGAAAACTTTCTTCTTCTGGTCGCAAGAGTGGCGCAAAGAAAGCGTACCGGGCCAGGTATTCAATGTCCCTGTTCCGTCGGCTGCCGAGCGGAGTGGTAACTTCACGGACCTGTGCTCGAATCCGGGAGGAATGAGTGCTAACCCGGATTGCCCACATGTGCCCGGAACCAACGATCCGTTTCCGAACAACATCGTTCCGGTGACGACGGTTGGACAGGGCCTTCTTCCACTGATCCCCATCGCTAACGCTGGCATTCCTGGCGCTGCCCTATACAATGCCTCGCCAACTCAGCCAACCAACTGGCGCGAAGAACTGTTCCGCGTTGACCAGAACTTCGGCTCCAAGGTGAGGGCCATGTTCCGCTATACGCACGACTCCTGGAACACGATCACGCCCACCACGATCTACACCGGCAGCAGCTTCCCGACCGTGCAGACCAATTTCGTCGGTCCAGCGGTAAGCATGGTGGCTCGCGTGATCTGGAATCCGTCGTCGACCTTGGTTAACGAATTCGTCGCCAGCTATACCACGGACCACATCTCGTTCACTTCCTCCGGCTATCCCGACCCGAATGCCTGGAAGCTGCCGGGCAATTTCCCCATGGGATACTTCTTTAACAACGGCGCCGGCGGCAAGCTGCCGGCTATCAATTTGTCGGGAAATGCCGCCTACGGGACCTTCTATGAAGACCCGAACGGCGAGTGGCCCGAGGGACCCTACAATTCGAATCCGACCTACACCTATCGCGACAACGTGACAAAGATCATCGGCCGGCACAATCTGCAATTTGGCGGATACTTCGTCGCCGCCCAGAAGAATGAGTTGAGCGCCCAATTGGTTAACGGGTCTCTGGCTTTCACTCCAACTTCTACCAACAGCACTGGCAATTCCTTTGCCGACCTGCTGATGGGGAACGTCGCACAATTCACGCAGGCGAGCACCAACATAAAGTTTTACAATCGCTACAAGATTCTTGAGCCTTACTTTCAGGACGACTGGCGCACCACCCAAAAGCTGACACTGAGCCTCGGGTTGCGCATCAGCATGTTTGGCACCTACCGCGAGAAATATAACCACGCCTATAACTGGACCCCAAGCGCTTACAATCCCGCCGATGCGCCGCAGATCGAACGTCAGCGGCGCCGTCACCGGGTTTCCCGGCGCGCTAATCCCGGGTACGGGCAATCCCTTCGATGGACTGGTACAGTGTGGCGTGCACGGTGTGCCGGCCGGCTGCATGACCGGCCACCTGTTCAATCCGGCGCCGCGCGTGGGCTTCGCCTGGGATCCAACCGGAAAGGGCTCCACGGCAATTCGCGGCGGTTACGGCATCTTCTTCGAACACACCAACGGCAACGAAGCCAATACGGAAGGTATGGAAGGACAATCGTCACCGCTGATCCAAACCGTCAGCCAATATAACGTAGCGGGCTATGGCAATTTAGGTAACGGTGGCGGCAGCACGCAAGTACTGTTCCCTTTCACCTTTTACTCAATTCCCACCCACGCTGTCTGGCCCTACGTGCAACAGTGGCACTTGGACGTGCAGCAGCAGGTGTTCAAAGACACGATTGTTACGTTGGCTTACGTGGGCAGCAAGGGCACGCATTTGGGCCGACAATACGACTCCAACCAGCTTTATCCCGTGTCACTTTCACAGGACCCCTTCCAGCCGGGCCAACCGATCACAAGCGATATCTGCAATTCCGCCAGCAACTATCAGCCCGCGTTTACGCAAAGTGGCGTACCGATCGTTGGACAGGCGTACAACAATCTGCAGGTGGCATGCGGTCTAAGTCCCGACCCGTTTCGTCCCTACTACGGAGTCGGGGCCATCACCCGTCTCGATAACGGAGCCTCGTCCACCTATAACGCATTCCAAGCCTCCGCGCGGCGCACCGTGGGCGCGTTGCAATTCAGCGTGGCTTATACCTGGAGTCACGCCATCGACGATTCCTCGTCCCGCTACGATGTCGGCGCTTTGAACGCGTACGACCTCAGTGCCAACCGCGCCAGCTCCTCCTTCGACATCCGTCACATGCTGAACATCAGCTATGTATATGACCTGCCATTCTTCAAGGCGCCCGGCAAGTTGCACCTGGTCCTCGGCGGCTGGCAGATCTCGGGCATTACGACCTTTCAGACGGGAACTCCCTTCTCCCCCATTAATGGCGGCGCTTACGCCGACAATGCCGGTAGCGGCAATCCCAGCAGCATCACCGCGGGATCGTACGTGGACGTAACCGGCATTAGCCCCACCATCAACATTCCGAACGTGCCTAACGCTGGAGGCGGCTTCGGACCACTAGTAGCAAATCCGGGCGCATTTGTCGCGCCGCGCGGTCTGACGTTCGGCGATGCCGGGCGAAACTCGCTGCGCAATCCCGGCTTCAACAACTGGAATATGGCGCTGTTCAAGCACTTTGCTGTGAAGGAGAGGGCCGCATTCGAGTTCCGAGCCGAGGCTTATAACATTTTCAATCACACCGAGTGGGGACCGGTCGGAGGCGATGCCGGATCTGCGGCCTACAATGGGTTCAGCTCGAATACCAACGCGGCAAATTGTTTCGGCGGCGCCAACAATTCAGCCGGTGATCCAAGCTGCCTAGGCAACAGCACATTCCTGTACATCGGTATTGCGCATCCCGCACGCATTCTGCAACTCGGAGCTAAGTTCATTTTCTAATGTCACGGATTCTTAGCGCGGTTTCGAGGTAGGTGTATCCGAGTAGAGCGGACCTTCAGAGCCTGCCCTGACCTGAGCCGAAGGGTCCGCGTCCAGGCTGCGCCTCCGAAGTTTAGGCTTTCAGCCCACTGCGATGCAGCGGGCTGAAAGCCTCGTAAATAGAGCGGCGTTGACGCGGCGCTCTAGCCGAGCTTGGCGGATACAGCAATTCGAAAATCGCTCTAGTGTCCTGAGTTGCAAGTTCGTTGAACAAGTATTGGGAGCAGCAACAGCGCAAACAAACGACTTGCAGTTCGCAGACTGCCCGACAAAATGCAACGAACTTCTAACTCGGTACACTAGGGAAATTCTGATTAAGTCAGTCAGAAGTCCCTCAGGGGCTAAAGCCAGGTCTAATATCAGGGATTTGCGGACGGCCTGAAGGCCGTCCCCTTCAAAGAACAGACTTAATCAGAGTTTCCCTAGCGCTTCTTCACTGCGATCAGGTTGTCATCCGGATTGCGGTCGATCAACTTGTTCACTGGATCGATGCCAGCCTGGGCCGGCAACTTGTCCACGGTCACGGTGATGTCGGTTTTCTCCTGCTCGATCTTGTGCTTCTGCAGGTAGAGATACTTCCCACTGGCGTCCAGCACACCAATGTCGATCCAATCATGCAGGGGGACTGCCTGCTCCTGCCCGCGTCCATCGGAGTGCACCTTCTTGGCTTCAACGACCAGGTGCACATCGTATTTGCCATCGGGCCGCTGAACATATTCGGCCGACAGCGCGCGGTCGTCGTACAGCGTGATGTTCTGGAACAGGTCCTCGAACAAGTATTGATATTCGGGTGGCGTGACCTTCCTGAAATAGCCTTCCAAATCGAGCGAGGTCGGGTACGGCGGCCCCTTGAAGGCATAAACCTTGAGAAATTCGCGTATGGCCTCATTGACCTTGTCCTCGCCAATGTAGTCCTGCAGCGCGTACATCACCAGCGCGCCCTTGTTGTAGTGAATGTAGCCCTGGTCGGGTTCAACCTTGTATAGCGCGTTCTCTTCGTTGCGCTCCTGGCCTCGGCCACGCAGATACCGGTCGAGATCATAACGCAGAAATCTCTTCATCGACTCTGGGCCGAAGTGGTGCTTCATCACCATGAATGCGGTGTATTGCGCCATGGTCTCGTCGATCGACGTGGCGCCCTCGACGTAGGCGGAGATCACCTGGTGCGCCCACCACTGATGCCCGGTTTCGTGAGCAGTCACGTAGAAGGGGATGTTCACGGCATCGGGCGCCTTGCTGACCTTAGTGATGAAGCCAATCGATTCGGAAAACGGAATCGTGTTGGCGAATGACTCGGCAAACTGCGCATAACGCGGAAATTCGATGATGCGGAGCTGATGAAACTGGAAAGAACTGAAGTTGGCACTGCAGTAGGAGAGTGTTTCCTTCATGCTTTCCATCATGGTGTCCAGGTTGTACTCGTGCCCGGGCTGGTAATAGATCTCGAGGTTGACGTTCTGCCAGCGGTCGCGGCGCACGGTATAACGTGCCGATTGGAACGAGTACAGGTTGAGCATAGGCGCATCCATTTTGTAATGGAAGTAGCGCCGGCCATCCTGTAGCCACTCCTTCTGCAAATACCCCGGAGCGATGGCGATCTGGTCGGGGCTGGTGCTGACCGTGGCGTCAAAGTTGATCCAGTCAGCGTCGAAGCTCCCGCTGTTGTATTGGCGCGCGGCAACGTCGTCTAGCTTGGGCAGTCGCCTCACCTTCTCCAGCCCGTGCCGATGGCGCGTGCTGTCGTCGGTCAGTTCGATGTCGGGCGCGTACCCGATGTAGGGATGGTAGCGATCGTTGACGAAAGTTCCGTTGCGCACAATGTCGGTGTTGGGTTCGGAATTCACGAATCCCGGATTGTCGTACTGCAGCGCAAAATCCAACTGAATCCGGCCATGTGGCGGCAAAGGAGCCGGCAAGCGATACAGATAGAAGCCCAGCAAGTGATCTTCGACGAGCGCCGTCTGACCGCCGGCAAAGCTGAGGCGTTCGATCCGAATGTGAGGTAGCGGCAGGGGTGCGAGATCCACTGGCAAGATAGTTAGTGCAATGCGATCGATGTCGGACGACGTTTTGTTTTCCAGCCACATCGTGCCACGAACGGAGACCGAGCGCTTGTCGGGATAAACATCCACCTGGGTTGTGACGTCGGTAATGCGCGGCTCAGGCAGCGACCAGTACTGGCGATATTTCTTTTCGTATTGGGCACGTCCCTCGTCCACCTTAAATGTGGTTCGGTAAGGGTTCATGATGTTGGTGTTGCAAAAGATGTAGCCGCCAACCCCGACGAACAGCACGAGGCAGGCGCCCGCGCCCGCCAGCGCTGCCCGCGAGAGCCTCGCGCCAGCAAGATTAAGCCGGACCTGCCAACTGCTTTCAGTGCCCCTCACCCAGAACAGGTTGGTGAGAATTGCCAGCAAAATTGCGGCAAGCCCCCAATAGAGTCGAATCCAGAACAATGGTTGCACGAACGGCCCGTAACCGTTCATGTCGGAATACATGACTTGCGGCGTCTGGCCGAAGCGATAGAGATAGTGCTCGAATCCCGCCGACGGCAGTGCGATGGTGGCCACCAGATAAAGCACCATCACAAAATGACCGAGGTATTTCTGGTTGACGATGGTCTGCACGAACATGGCGAGAACGCACAGGATCCAGAGTTGCGTCAGCCGATTGAGAAACAGTTCCCTGAAGTAAAGACCTAGTTCGAAATGGTAATAGCCCTGCGCAGTCTGGACGATCAAGCCGGATGCCAGGATCAGCAGCACCACCAGGACCTGAACCAGCATCAAGGCGAAGAGCTTGGAGCTGAACAATACCCAGCGCTGCAGCGGGAACGCATCCATCACCTGATTCAGCTGGGCGTCCCGCTCCCGCCACACCAGTTCGCCGGAATAGAAAATGATGATGGCGAAGGCGAAGATCGCGAAGCCGGCGCCGGCATTCTGCAACATCAGATAGGTGACAGGGTAAGTAGCCGTGGCAAACGGGTCATTGATTCCGACTGCCGAGAGGACCGCGAACAATCCTCCGGCCAGCATCAGCACCAGGAAGAAGACGTTCTTAGTCGTCTCGGTGAACTGGATCCGGGTGAGCGATACCAACTGGCGGAACGAGGCGCCCGCCGAGAAGACAGGATGAGCAATGGGCAATGCTTCCGCCGCGGGCACAGGTTCGACTTCCTCGGAAGGCTGACGGCGCTTGCTCCGTTGTTCGGGATAGGCGAAGGAAAACCTCACATAGGCGAACGCCAGGAAGATTGCTCCTACGGCTAACCACAGAGCGCGATTCGCAAACAGAATTCCCTGCAGAGGGATAAGCTGCGTATTGCGCTGAAACGGCGTCCAGTAACGCGTGATGCGATCAATCGCGTTCCCGCCCAGAGGGTCGGCTAGAGCGGCGGTCACGCTGATATTTAAATTTGTGGAGACCTGGCTGACCGCGAAGTAGCCAATCAGTACCAGCACTCCGGCGACGTACACCGGCAGCATCTTTCGCGCGAGCGCAGCCAGAGCGAAGAAAATGGCTGTGGTAAATAGAAGGTTTGGCAGAACCGTAATGATGTACGGTTGAAAATAACCGCCCACAATCTGTGGACCGCCTCGGGTTTTATCGAGCCACGGCAGTAGAGTGGCGATCCACGCTCCCAATCCTACGCTGGAGAAAATAAAAACCTGCACCACGAACGCCGCCAGGAAGCGGCCGCCCAGGTAGTCGAGCTTGGTAATCGGCGCCGTATAAAAAAAGACGGCAACGTTGTTATCGGTGTCTTGATAGGTTGCTTGCCCGGCAATCGCTGCTGTGATGATGATGCCGAAGAAGCTGATGTAGGTGATGATAGCGTTCAACGCATAAGGGGAATTGACCAGCACCTTGCCGCCGGTGCCGAACTCGATGCTGGAGCCGGGAACAGCGCCGCCAGACATCAAGGTGAATAGAGCTCCCAGTAGAACAAAAACAAGGAAGTACACGTAGGTCGAAAGGCGTCGTAGCCGCTGATCGAGTTCGAAGAGAAAAATGTTGGCTAGCATGGAATCAATTGGCC
This sequence comes from uncultured Acidobacteriaceae bacterium, assembly GCA_963794545.1. Lineage (GTDB taxonomy): Bacteria > Acidobacteriota > Terriglobia > Terriglobales > Acidobacteriaceae > Bog-257. The sequence goes on along the minus strand of CAWCEH010000001.1, from coordinate 494,325 downwards.
GGAGCGGCCGCATCGTGAAGGAAGCCTTTGATGGTCGCAAAGTAAAGGTCTTCCAGGTCAGGGCTCACCGGCTCGAAGCCGCCCTCGGGCTGCTCGTCGTGCAGCACATGCAGCATGGTCCGCCCGGCGGAGAGATGCATGGAAATTACGCGAAACCGCTGCTGATACTCGGGTAACTCGGAACGAGAGATCGCCTTTCGCCACACTCGCCCATTCAGTTCCGCGACCAGCACGGCGGGATCGCCGACGGCGCGAACGCGTCCCTGGTGAATGATCGCCATATTGCGGCACAGATCGCTGACGTCGGAGACGATGTGCGTAGAGAGGATCACGATGACATTCTCCCCAATGACACTCAGCAGGTTGTGAAAGCGGACCCGCTCTTCGGGATCGAGGCCGGCAGTGGGCTCATCCACAATAATCAGCCGGGGATTGCCCAACAGCGCCTGCGCAATGCCGAAACGTTGCTTCATACCTCCGGAGAAGCTGCCCAGCGGCTTATTGCGATGCTCCCAAAGATTCGTCTGCCGCAAAAGCGCATGGACCACGTCGCGCCGCTCTTTGGAATTCTCGATGCCCTTCAGCGCCGCAAAGTGCGACAATAGGTTCTCGCCCGTCACCTTGGGATACAAACCGAATTCCTGCGGCAAGTATCCCAGCAATTTGCGAACCTCATCCTTCTGCCGCAAGACGTCGATGCCATCAAGCGAGGCGGCGCCGCTGTCGGCTTCCTGCAGCGTCGCCAGCGTGCGCATAAGCGTGGACTTTCCGGCTCCATTGGGACCAAGGAGGCCAAACATCCCAAGAGGGATGGACAGCGAGACGTCTTGCAACGCCTGTGTCCCGTTAGGATAGCGTTTGGAGAGATTTTCGATTTGTAGTTGCATCGGTCCTCGGGCGTTCGGCAGTCTGTATTACGGAACCGTCGCGAAACTTGTTCCGTAAATCGGCTGCTGTGCGGCAGGTAGGTATCCCTATCTTAAAACTCGATTCACGGTATTTGCCAACTTCGGAGACCGGCAGTGATTCTGGATACAGGATTCCGTGACCGACGGCCATCTTCTCAATCTCACAGCAGGTCGCGTAGCTTGAGTTGCACGCTTTTTTCCATCCCGGCATGCAGAATCTTGAGGCGGACGATGGTTCCCACCGGCTGGCGGAAGATGTCAAACAGGAATGGACCGTTCAACTGGTCGCCGGTGCGCCCATTGATGGCCAGGATGGTATCTCCGGGGGAGATCCCCGCCGCTGCCGCCGGGCTGTCCTCGAACACGCTGACCACCTTCAGTCCCTCGGAGGTGATTCGTGGCGCCAGACCCGCCCGGTTGAATACGCTCGGCCGATTGTAGCTTGCGTTCTTCTCTAGATAGATGGTGTTGCGGGCATAATCGAAGGTGAGGTTGAATCGCTTAAGAATTTCGGTTCCGATGAAGCCCGCGACGTCTTGCATAGCACCTATGCCGCCGGTATCCACTAGAAGCTCAGTAATCACCAAAGGCACGTGTGCCCCGCCAATGTCGAGCACCCGAGCGCGAACGAAGTAGGCGTTTTCCCGGCCTCCCACGCCCTCGCCCGCGAAACCGTGAATATGGGCGGAATATTTCTTGATCAGATCGTTGCGAGCGACGAACGAAGATGTGAGGCTGAGGGAGCCGTCAGAACCCGTGTCGATTTGAAATGAGCCTTGAAGACCGTCAACCGTTCCCGCAACCACAGGCACTTGTTCCTGAAAGTAAAAAGGAACGGCCACTCCTTTCCCGTGATAGCGAAACGATCGTGGGTCGAGAAAGCTAATCGTAGTGTGCTGGAAATCAATACATACCACCAATCTCCGGAACACTTCATAGCCGACCACTCCGTCGATGACGGGATTCAATGCGTGAATGAAGGCATAGGGCAGCGCTACCACGTGGAAAGTTTGGTCGTGCAAAATGACATTTCCGATGCGCAGTCGTGAGGCCGTGGTTTCGCCTCCGCTGACCTCCCTCTTACCGGCGCCCCACCCTGAAAATTTTCCTTCCGCATCCAGTCCAAGGACGGCTGCCGCGCTCGGCGAAATGACATTGGGGGCTCCACTATCAAGCAACATGCGGCATTCACGACCGTTAATCTTGACGGACAGCACGATCCAGTTCGCTATCAAGTTGAAAGGGGTGAGGCGAGGCTGGCTGGCATCGAACTCGACGTTGTCCAATGATGACTGCATGAGTAGGCGAGATGCCGGATCGAATCGGATGCCGGCCTTCAGCAGTTCCGCTACAGATGGGAGCCCGGCGGCAGAGGGCGGGTTGGGCAGCCGCAAACTCTCAGAGGGACCGCCGAGCGCTGGGCGAGCGGCTGAGGCGATAAATGGGAGCAGCAGCGTCAGTGCAATAACGAATAGGGACCTCCACGAGAAAGCAGGCGATTGCATCATTCCAGACAAAATCCTGCAACCTCTCTTCTGATGTCCGGCTGGTGACATGTGGTTGTTGGCCAGCGACCTTACCGATCTTTACGCCGCTTAGGCGACGATAAACCATTGGCACCGCGGGGTCACTTATATTTGCGATGGTTGCCAGCGAAAGCCGCGTATCGGTGCTTATCAAGCGTGGGCATTGGCGCGCAACAAGTCGGGGGCGTGCGATTTTCCATTTGTGCCTTCAATACAGCGAAAGAAGGGGAAGGGGCCATTGCGGGGATTGCTGACATTGACCAGTGGGCGCACGAGCGGGCGAGAAGGTCGCGGAGCGCTTTGGCGCATGGTTGGAGGCGGAGCACAAGCTTGTAGCATCCGAAACGGGGTGCCCGGGTGATGGACGCAATCTGAGCCATCCATGCGACCCGGGGCTTCCTTTCACATCTAATAAATAGAGGTTGAAGAAAGCCAATAAGGAAAATGCAGCTGTCAAGGTTGAACGGGTTTGCAAGTTTCATCCTGGCAGCGATTCTGTCTGCGCCCGCTTGGGGCGCAACTCCAGCGCTACCGGGAACACTCAATTACGTTGAAGGGCAAGCCGCAGTTGGGACTGAGGCCCTGAATGCAAAATCCATCGGATCCGTAAGTCTGCAGAGCGGCCAGACGCTCACCACCGAGACCGGCAAAGCTGAGATCCTGTTGACTCCGGGCGTATTTTTCCGCGTGGGAGACAACAGTTCCGCCACTCTGCTTTCACCGAGCCTGACCAACACAGAAATCTCGTTAAGCAAGGGTCAGGCGATGGTCGAAGTCGCGGAGATCTATAAAGACAACCGGTTGCGTGTGCGGGAAGATGGCGCCACGACGCAGTTGCTGAAAACCGGCGTGTATGGGTTCGATGCCAATAGCGGTGAGGTTCGCGTCTTCAAGGGCGAAGCCCTCGTGCAGGACGGCGATCAGAACATCAAGGTCAAGGGCGGGCACGAGCTTGATGTGAACAACACTTCGGGCAAGCTGAAGGCCACCAAGTTTAGCAAGTCGCCTTACGAGAACAGCGACCTGTATCGCTTCAGCAATTTGCGCTCGCAGTATCTCGCCGAAGCCAACGGCGATGAGGCCGGCCGTTACATCGGTGGCGGCGCTGGCTGGTATGGTGCGGGATGGTATTGGGACCCCTTCTTCGCGGCGTACACCTGGATCCCTGGCGATGGAATGTTCTACAGCCCATTCGGCTGGGGCTTCTACTCGCCGTGGTTTGTCGGCTACTCGCCGTTTTATTATGGGGGTTACCCTTGGGGCTATGGCTATGGCTACGGCTATGCGGGACACGCAAGACCCTACTACGGCGGTCATCCTGGCGGTTATGCCGGTCGTCCCGGATACGCCGGGCTGCGCGCGGGAAGCGGTTTCCATGGAGGGCGGTCGATGGGCGCGTCACACTTTGGAGTGATGGGCGGCGGGTTTCATGGTGGCGGAGGTTTTCATGGTGGCGGCGGACACGGCGGACGCTGACCATACAGTCGGCGAGGCCTAACATCAGGGCCCTCAGGCTGGTTCAGCTTGAGGGCTTTTTTTCGTCGACCAGATTTGCTCATCAGGCGTGTTCCCGCCAACCTCTTCCGCGATGCGGAATTGAGTACGAGGCGCTGAGTCACGGCGACTTGCTTGGCGGGTGAGCGGCCGATTTTGGCTGGCGGGGATGGAGAAGCCCTTCCTTCGCGATCGCCTCGGGATAGCAACTCCAAAAAGGAAAAGGCGTACAGAGTTGATTGATGGCGGCATATCGCGCCGCTTCCTCGGGGCTGATGACGTTTGGATTCCCTTGGGTGACGTTGCGTGCGTTGCAACTGAACACCGGAAACGGCGTGCACAGTGGCGGGTGCTCCGCGGCATCGGCTGCTTCCTCATCAAAAGCATCGATCTCGGCGGCGGTGGGAGGGTTAGCAGGCTTGCCGGAAGCATAACAATAATACTGAGGAAACGGGGTACACTCGATCGCCTCAGCCCGGCCGTCAATCTTTTGCTGCTCTCGTGTCGCTATTTGAGCCGACACCAACGCAGAGAGCGCCAGAACCAACCCGGTGAGCGAAGCAATGATCATGATCCTGCTCCTTCCGAAAGGGCGGTCACGAACGGTAAACACCCACCGCATGATCTGATTGATGTTTTGGGTGCCACAAGGGTTGCAAGAATCAAACGCACGAGAGAAAGTACAGCAGTCCGAAAAGTGGTTACCCTTGGGATTCATCCCAGTTGGGATAAGTATTGGTGTCAAGGGTGACTGTTTGTGACGAAAGCCGTCTATCTCGAAGGAAGGAGGTTGCCATGAACCGACGGCCCATTGAGGTTGCCTTGACGGTGTTCGCCTTCAGCGTCACTGCCGAACTGTTGTGCATCGAGATTCTACGTGGTTCATTGACCGATTGGCTCAACCATCCCCACCGGCAGTTGCTTCTTGTCTCAATGATTCTTGTGAACCTCTTGAACGCCGCCACCGCCATGTATTTCTGCTCCCGGGCAGTGAGGGCGGAGGTTAGCTTGAAACTCAGAGAGAGAAAGCAGGAACAGGTTAGCCTGTACCTGAATCACCACCTGCGCAATGCCCTGTCCATTGTCCAGAATGCCGCTTTCCTGACGAACGACGAGCAGACCATCAAGCTGTGTGATGATGCGGTGACACGTATTGTGCAGGTCCTTGTAAGTACAGAAGCTGATTTGACCGACCCAAGCGCTTTTCTCTTCGCAACCGTAAACGCCAAGCGCTCAGGTATTAAAGGTGGCAACGCATGAACGCTCGTCAACGAGTGGACGTAAAGCACTGGACATGAGTTTCGTCAGGCGCGAACGCGGAACTGCCTGAGTAAAGCGTCTTGGCTGTATAAATCAGATACACAGCTAATATAGTTCCGAAAAGCGCAGCCATTAAGCCGAGAACGGTAACGATTGCGTCTGCCGGCTGGAATTCATCTGCATTCAGCCGGTTCATGGTGGTCCGGTATCGAATCAATGACACCAGCGCCATAAATATGCCCATCGCCATGAAACCCACACCGATCACCAATGACGTCCCGCTCTCAGTTTTACTATTGCCTTGCATCCGCAAGAATTCGCGCAAGGTGATTCCAAACTTTGCTACAACGAAGCCGAAGACGATGATGCTAATGCTGGTGCGAATCCAAGCCAGAAAAGTGCGCTCGTTCGCGAGGTGATCGCTGGCTTTACCGATCTTCGTAGGGGGAGTTGGAGCTGTCATCGGGACTGGTCCCTCGCCAACGTCTGATAAGCACTGTCACGCTAGCAAGCTGTCAGTCTAGATGAGCGCGAAGGCGCCCGGCAAGAAGCACGCAGTGTTCGAACACCTCTCAACTCTTCTTCAGCAGCGCAACGTGGCTACGCCGGATGGATGGACGGCCGACTAATACGAAGCCAGCCGTCGCGGCCGCTTGCAGTTGAGAATCGAACGCCGCATTCGTGACGTGGCCGCTGGGTTCGGCGAGGAGAACCGCAGCGCCGGGTTTGGAAGCTGCGGCAAGCTCGGCGAAGAGATGGGTCGCATCCGGGAATTCGTGCACCACCGCGAAGGCCAGCGTGAAGTCGACTGAACTGTGCAGATCGGTGGCGCCCATCGAGTCAGCCGGAGCGACCCGCGCATCCACCCGGTCAAGCAGTCCGGCCTTGGCGGCGCGGCGTTTTAGGCGGTCGATCATCTTCGGCTGAACGTCCACGGCGATCACTCGCCCCGAAGGTCCCACAAGGCGGGCGAGCTCCAGCGTGAAGAAGCCCATACCCGGACCAGGCTCGAGGACGGTCATGCCTTCGCGGACGTAGGGAGCGAGGATTTCGTGGGGATTCTGCCAGTACTTCCGCAGCGGGGAAATCAGCCAATAGCCCAGCCACCAGGGGCAAACGCGATGGGTCATTTGTTTTTCACAGATCGGGTGATTGATTGCAGCACAATTGCAATGCTCATTGGATACCCGCGAGAGCCTGGCGAACCATTCTTATCTAGGTATCGGTGGCCGGGATAGAGCTGCGGTGCCGGCGAAAAAGGCTGCTGAAAGTCGGAAAAGCCGATCCCTAGGTGCGCTCGCGATGACAATTCAGAGGAGCCCTGGAGTCGAAATCTGAAACTCGAAACTTGAAACTCTTGAAAATGACCGCACCATTGTGCTCGCGCCGCCCGGGATATTCAACGATTTAATGCATCGCCGACCAGTTCCACTTTGTCGAAGAGGCGCATGTCCACCGCGACTTTCTTGTTCTTACTCGCACCGTCGGTAAATTTCTGCGTCGCATCCACCATGAAGGCGCTGGCGAAGCGCGCGCCACAGATGAGTTCGTCGGGCGTGTACGAGGTGCGCGTCTGGACGATAGTGGAAAATATCTCGTCGAAGGCGCTGAGCAGCACGAGAAATTCCGATTGGGAACTGCGCATCGACTCTTTCGTCTCTCCATGCAAGGGACTGGCTTCGTTGATCGGATGCACGACCGTCCAGGTGAGGGGCAAGAATACGACCTTCTCCCGCTCCAGCGGCAGGGGATAGTACTGCCGGGTATACACGCCGTCAACCTCTTCAAAGCGGCTGAGAAGCACGATAGCGGAAACCTGGATCAACTCGTTGGAACGAGCATTCGCCACTCGAAACTCTAACGCCGTGATGTCGCGATAAGGCGCAATAACCGCATTACGGCTGAACAGCACCTTCGCCGTTGGCCGCGAAAGGCGGGCGAATAGAAGTCCGGTCACAATCGCGAACCCCGCCAAACCGGTGAGCGCCTCAATTGTAACCACCACATTGGCGGTGACGCCAGTGGGTACGACATTCCCGTAGCCGATGGTGGAGAGCGTCTCGACGCTGAAAAAGAACGCGCGCAAGAACGCATTGTGCTCGATGCCGGGAGTGGTGTTGACAAGGGCCGCGGGACCACAGGCGACATAAGCCAGGGCGAACACGGTATTCGCCAACACGTACCAGCCGACGCCCCCCAGCGTGAACTGCCACCAAGGCATAGTTAACAGCGCGTGATAGAGGCTGAAGGAGGACCAGAAGTGCAACCCGCGGCGTTCGACATTAAAGCTACCATCGCGATTGACCAGGCGCTGATGGCTTTCGCGCGAAACCACCGAGCCGAAGCCCAGGTCGCGCAGGTCCTGTTCGCTGAGAGATTGTGTCCGGCTTGCCATGGAGTTTCGATGCGGAACGAATCGCGCCGTTGCAGAAGTATAACGGCATCGCCCCGGGTACCAAGAACTCTGACTGAATCCTCGCGCAAGTACCTCAGTCGGAACCGCAGATCCCTCACCGACTAAAGTCGGTTCGGGATGACAAATATAGCGGAAGCATAACGGCGCACCTGAAGGTGCGCCCCTTCAAAACCGGCCCGGAAGCTTCTGTTCCTCAGCGGCTGAGGCCGCTATGATGTTGCAAAATTACGGACGGCCTGAAGGCCGTTCGTGATGACAACTCACAAATCGCGAAGTCTGCCAGCACGTTTGCAGCACTCAATAGCTGGTTTCCGCAACTGCGCTTTGATATCTTCGTGGCATGGCGATGTCCCCCAGTATCTGCGGAGTGGTTCTGGCGGCCGGTTTTTCCACGCGCATGGGCCGCGACAAAGCGCTTCTGCCGTGGCCGCCCGTGGCCGAAGGAACGCCGGTTGCCAACACCTTTCTCGGAGCCACCATCGATCTGCTTCAGCCCGTGACCGATCTGGTCATCGTGGTGGCGGGAAAGAACGCTGCGACCATTGGGCCGGTGACCTACGCGCACGGGGCGTTTCTGGTGGTGAATCCGACGCCCGAACTGGGGCAGTTCAGTTCTCTTCGCGTGGGCGTGCGCGAGGTCCTGAATCACGGGCGCGATGCCGCCTTCCTCGCGTTGACGGATCGCCCGCCGGTCTTGCCGATTACTCTGCAAAAACTGCACGACGCCTTCCTAAGCGCGGATCCGGAGATCTGGGCCGTCGTGCCGGAGGTCCTGCGGGGCGGGGAGCGGGCGCACGGGCATCCGATCCTGATCGGCCGTGAAATGATCGAAGCGTTTCTGCGGGCGCCGCTGGACGCTACGGCCCGCGATCTCGAGCACCAGCATCAGCGGCATATTCAGTATTTGCCGGTCGAAGATCCGCGAGCCGTCGCCAACATTGACACGCCCGACGATTACGAACGCTTGTCACGATCAGACATGATCTCCTCGGAGAAGCAGTTTTGAGCGGAACGGAATCCTGCAGCGCAGCGTTACAGTTTATGGAGTCGGTGCTCGCGCTGCGTCCGGCGATCGCCGTTTTTGATTGCGACGGAACACTGTGGAGCGGCGACGCCGGGGCCGATTTTTTCTACTGGGAGATCGAACGGGGCATCGTCAGCCGCGAGGTTGCCCAATGGGCGCGAGCACGCTACAAGCAGTACGAGGCGGGCAAAGTGAGCGAGGAACAAATATGCGGTGAGATGGTCACCATGAATCACGGTGTCTCTTGCAAACTGTTGCGCCGGGCGGCGAGAGAGTTCTTTTCGGAGGTGGTCAGCCCGCGCGTCTTTCCGGAGATGCAGGAGATAACGCGCCGCCTGGCGGCACAGGGATGCGACATCTGGGCAGTTTCCTCGACTAACAACTGGCTGGTGGAGTATGGCGCTCGGCAATTCGGTATCGCGCGGGAACGCGTGCTGGCAGCCTGCGTTGAAGTGGACAAGGGATTCGCCAGCGATCGACTGATCCGCGTTCCGACGGATGAACTGAAGGTAGTAGCAATTCGCGACCGCATCGGCAGACCGGTAGACGTCGCGTTGGGCAACTCGGTGCACGACCAGGCCATGCTGGAGATGGCGAAATATCCCATCTGCATCAATCCCAATCCCGATCTGGAGCAGATTGCGCGAGAGCGTGGTTGGCCTGTGTACTGGCCGGCGGGAAGCAAGCGCCCGTCGGAGGCGCAAACGTAGGGCTATTCCAGAGTGGCTATAAACTCGGGTAGTGCGGGTTTTCAGGCCCGCGTTCGAGATCGAGAAATGAAAATGGCGTAGGCGTTATAAACGCGGGCCTGAAGAGACTGTCTCGCAACCTCTGTCGTCCCTGCGGGACTCGGTATCGTTTTCCACTTTACCCAGCGCCTAGCTGCCCGTGTAATCTCGAATCATTCTTGAAAGTAGCATAGGCCGCAGGGGTGCAACGAAGGGGCAAGCCATCGTGCTACTGGTATTCCTGATCGGGAGAATCGGCAAAAAGCGCGACTTTGCCCTCTTTATCCAGTCCGTAGGTAATGAGTCTGGCGTGGTCGCCTTTGCGGATTCGGTAAACCGATCCAATCCCGCTGCCGACCGGTTTGCGTATCACCAGCACGAGTGAATCTGCCGGCCATACGTCCTTCAACTCGGACTGCACATCCTTGGTTTCGTCGGGCGTCAGGGCGGCGGCGAGGTCCGGAGAAAGCTGACTGCGCACATCCTCACCTGCCGCCAACTTTGCCAGCAGCTTCTTCAGGCTTTCGGCAAGAGCAGGCTGATCGTCGGGTGTCGCGGTCAGCTTGGGAGGCATCAATGCCGGGTTGATAATTCCTGCCACGACGCGAGCAAACAATCTGGGAGCCCCACCCGCCAGGTTCGTCAACACGGCGACGCTCAGGTTGTCGTCGGGGTAGCGCAGGATGAAGCACGTGAAGCCCTGCCACGCTCCGCCATGTTGGGTTGTCTTGTGACCGTTCATGGGTTCCATCCCCCAGGCGAAGCCGTAATTCGCCGGGTTCGGCTTGCCATCGTTCAACGGATACACCGTCCACATGCGATCCAGGCTCGATTGCTTGAGCAAGGTCGTTCCGTAGAGGGCTCCATCCCACTTCGCAATATCCAGCACATTGAAGTAAAGCGTTCCGTCGGCCGTGGAGTCGAAAGTAGGAGACACCCACTCCTGGTTCTTTAGCTCCCCGTGATGAAGCTCATAGCCTGATGCGCGATTGGGAATGATGTCGGCCTCGCTGATCAGGCGCGTGGATGTCATTCCCAATGGTTTGAAGATGCGCTCCTGCAGGAAGTCGGCGTAAAACTTGCCCGTTATCTTATGAATGATGATGCCGAGTAGAAGGTAATTGGTGTTGCGGTAGCCCCACTGTTCGCCGACTTTGAAGTCGATAGGCAAGGCCTCAACCTTTTCGACGAGTTCGTCTTCCGTGAAATCGAGGCGCAGATAAAACGGTCCCTTGGGGCCGATGCGCTCGGAACTCTCGTACTCGGCCAATCCGGAGGTGTGCGACAGCAGGTTCTTGATGAGGATCGGTTTCCAGCTTTCTGGCGCGTTAGGGAAGTACTTGACGATGCTGTCGTCGAGGTTGATCTTGCCTTCTTCCACCAGCATCATGATGGCCGCGGAAACGAACTGCTTGCCCACGGAGCCGGATTCGAAAACTGTCTCCGGCTTCACCGGAACGGATAGCTCGACGTTCGACATGCCATAGCCTTTGGCCAGCAGCACCTCTCCGCGGCTATAGACACCGACAGCGACACCGGGAATTTGGCGGTTCTTCATCTGCGAATTCACAAAGCCATCAATGGCGGAGATCTGATTCGCGCTCAGTGCTGGAGTGGTAGTTTGGGCTCGCAGTGGCGCACAGAAGAAAAGTGCAAGGCAAAGCGCGACAACACGCAGCATCGAACCCTCCAATGGATTGGTGAAGGAGCTTTCGTATTATCTAATATCATTTCGCCCGTTCTCCACCGCATTTCGCGCAAAAGGGGCGCGAACTCGGGACCCGGCTGTGGGCCGCGTTCTGCGTAATTCGTGCCGCCGAGCCTGCTCAAAACAAGCACTTACACAGACTCTACGTTTCCGGTGAAAAGCTGTAGAGATTGTTCTCCAACTCGTCCTCGGGGACCGCAAAAAGATCGATCCAGCCCTCCAGGGGCAGTGAGTCCACTGGCAGGTGATCGCGCCACATTGCGAAGCGCAGACGGATACGGCTTCCCTGCTGCGCGCGAAGCAGTTCGAAGGGAACCCGAAACTCGAAAATCTCGCCAAGCGCCACCTCAACTCCGTTGGTGCTGGAGTTGCCGTTGTCAGTGGAGAACGCAGCGAGTTTGTGGCGCTCTTCCCCGTTACTCAACACCCACTTTTGCAGCGTGTGCCCCTGGGCGTCCACCGCCAACCGGTACGATTCCATCGGCGACTTGCGGTCATGCCCATCGCGGCGAACTTCGAAGTTCACCATCAAGCTGTAAGCCCCATCGGGCGCGCCATGACGGAAGTCCAGGCGGCCCGACACCGAATCCGCGTCCAGCCCAGCAAAAACGGCATCCAGGAGAAACTGCTTGCCGTGCATGGCGCTGGTACGTTGGTCCGAAGTATAGCTGGCCGCACCCATCCACTCGAAATATCCGCTGACTAGACCGTCCACGCGGACGCGGACATAAGCCGTCTGCGGAATGTAGCTGGGGCGTAGCACACTAATGATTGGTGTGCTCAACTCCTCCGGTGGAACTCCTTCGAGGGCGTGGTAAACGTTGGAGAGATGTTTGCGATACAGTTCGTCGAAGTCGCGATCGTTGGCCGAGTGATGGTCCGGACCGTACCACCAATTCCAGTCGCTGCCCTCGGCGATGAGTAACTCTTCCCAGGCCAACTGGCGTTGCGTTTGGGAGACTCTTTGCGCATGGCGATCATAGTAGTCGCGGGCTTCCGCCAGCAGGTCCCAGGCGCGGTTATCTTCGGGGGAGCCAATCCAAACGTCGAAGTTGGCGTTGATCCAAGAGCCGGGGACCAGCCGTTGCAAATGTCCGAAGTTCTCAGGCTTGTGCCGGGTGATGGCCTCGCTAATCGTGACGGGCTCTATTTCCGGATCACTCTGCACGGCGTCATAGAAGCGGCGCAGAAATTCGCGGCCCGATTTTGGGTAGTACTCCCACGCGTTTTCTCCGTCGAGGATGATTGAAACTACCGCGTCTTTGCCCCGATCGAGGACCGGTCGCGCGGAACTCCTGATGTTCTCGACGAGGTGACTGGCCGCTTCTTGAGCCGGCATTCCCGAGTACACGAAGCCGATCAGATCGGAGAGGCGATGATCGCGAAACACCATGTGCATGCGCGTGTCGCCCTTTTCATAGCGGTAGATGTTGAATAAACGCTCCGCGCCATCGGCGGGGAGCGTGCCGCCGCCGTCGCGTGCGAAATTGAAATCGAGTGACCGGCCCAGCACGCCTTCGTCGGTCGCCATCCATTCGATTCCCTGCCTGGCGGCAAGCGTCACCGCTTCGTCCGAGATGCCCCCCTCCGATGGCCACAATCCCTTGGGACGAACCCCGAACAGCGCCTCATGCGAATTCAGCGCGCGTTCGATCTGGAGACTGACATCTTCCGGACGACGGAAACGCCGCGTTGGCAGGCTCAGCCCGGGGCTGGACTGTGCGCCTAAGTTGGAATCGCATATCAGCGGCAGGATGGGGTGATAGTACGGAGTAGCGGAAAGCTCGATCGCTCCGCGCTGCGCCGCGTCGGCATAAGCCGGCAGCACCTTGGCCAGAATTGCGCGCTCTTTGGCAATGACCACCTGCTGGTCGTCGCAAGTAAAATCCTCGCCCTTTTGAATTAGAGCAGCGATTTCCGGATCATCGAGGAAGAATTCGTCGAACCACGCAAGCTGCGAAAGGACCTGGAGGTCGGCATAATCGCGCGCGACGAAGTAGGCCTCTGCGCCTTCGGGACGCTCGCAGGTTGCGCGATAGCGCTCCCACAACTCGCGATAGCGCGGATAGCGGCCAATCATGTTCACCGGGTTCGCCTGGAATAGATATTGCAAGGCAAAGCTCCGGTCGGAGGGCGTGAGCTCTGCCGGAGGCTTAGACACCAGATCAAGAAAGGGATCGTGCGCCTGAGCCGAGACATAATCCTGAATCTGGGCCACTAACGAAGGCACCAGATTGAAGTTCAGATGGACCTGCGGGAACTCGTCCAGCAGCTTCACCATCCCGTAGTAGTCTTTGAGAGCGTGCAGCCTGACCCAGGGGAGGCGATACTCCCCCGTGACCATGTCTTTGTAAAAAGGCTGGTGCATGTGCCAGAGAAGCACCAACCGAATCTTTGGGGAACCGTTGGAAGTCATTCGAGAAGTTCTAGCCGAGCCAGTGTATCAGGACGGCGGGCGGCGTGGAATCCGGGAAACCCCTACTTAACTGTGAGGGTACAAAAGGCCGAGCAGATTTCCCACAGTGAAAATCCCGAACCACGGCATCCCTGTGCGCTGAGGCTGCTCTTCCGCTAAACTAGTGCTTTGTGCGCATCCTGACCCGCTACATTCTAAAGGAGGTAGGCTCGCACGCCTTGCTGGGCGTTGCGTTGTTCACCTTCATTATCTTCATGCGGGACCTGGGACGACTGCTGGAGTTGATCGTCCGCAACAGCGCTCCCCTGCCCAGTGTCGCGGAGATTTTTCTCTACACCCTCCCGACCACATTCACCCTGACCCTGCCCATGGGTGTGCTGGTGGGCATCCTGGTTGGACTGAGCCGGCTAGCTGCCGATAGTGAAGTGACTGCCATTCGTGCTAGCGGCATGGGCGTGGGAATGTTCGTCCGGACGATTTCGATTTTCGCGATCGGCGCCTGGATGCTGGGCATGTTCAACACCATATACGTGGCGCCCAAATCCGCAGCCGCGCTGGATCATTTGCAGGAAAAGCTGAAGTCGTCACAAGCCTCGTTCGAAATTCAGCCCCACGTCTTCTACGAAGAATTCAAGAACATCGTCCTCTACGTGCAGGACGCGATTCCTTCCGGGGGGCGGTTGTTGTGGCGGGGAATCTTCCTGGCCGATATTAGCGATCCATCCTCTCCCAAGGTCACTCTGGCCAAGCGCGGAGCGCTGTTGAGCGACTCGCCTGACAAGTTGCGCTTGCATCTCGAAGAGGGCACCCAGCAGGAGAGCGTACCGAAGGCGCCGGACCAATACTCGATCACGACATTTGAGAGCACAGAGATCCCAATCCAACTGCCCAGCAATGCGGAGCATTTGCACGATCTGCTTCCGGTCCCCGAATTGGGGTTGCACGAACTGCTGCGCGATGCCGCACGCGAACGCCGTGCCGCCGTGCCACTGCAGCACATCGATCCCGGAACCTGGAACTACGACCTGACCAAGGCGCGTTACTACGAGATTGAATTCAACCGCAGATTTGCGCTACCCGCCGCTTGCCTGGTGCTAGCGATGGTGGGCATCCCGCTGGGTCTCTCGGCCCGCAAGGGCGGCAAGAGTACCGGTTTCGTGCTCACAATTCTGCTGGTGTTCGTGTATTACTTCTTTTCGCTGACCGGTGTCTCGATGGCGCGGCAAGGAAAGATGCCCCCATGGGAAGGCGTCTGGATGGCGAACATCTTCTTCTTCCTTTGCGGACTGATTCTGTTATGGCGCGTGGATCGCATGCCGATTGAGCTTGGCAGCTTTAGCGCACCCTGGAAGGCATTGAAGGAGAAGCTGCAAGAATTTGGGATGCGCCGGCGTTACGCGCTCACTGGCAGGTATGCCCTGCGGGATTCGGCGCCTCACCGAAAGCGCTTCAGCGCAAGGTTCCCACTCATTCTGGACGACATGATCCTGCGCGACTTCGCCTTGTATCTGGGGATGGTCCTGGCGACCTTTCTGATTCTGGCGCTAGTGTTCACCTTCTTCGAGCTGTTGACGGACATCGTCCGCAACAAAGTGCCGGTGATCATGCTGGCGGAGTACCTGCTGAACTTGAGCCCGTCCCTGTTGTACCTGATGGCGCCGGTCGCGGTGCTCCTCGCCGTGCTCATCACCTTCGGGCTGCTGGAAAAATCCAGTGAGCTGACGGCCATGAAGGCCACCGGGATCAGCATCTATCGCGCGGCGCTTCCGGTGATTGTGGTCTGCGGAATATTCGCCGCCGCCATGTTTGTCTTCGATCAGCTTTACATCCCGCACACCAACAAGGAACAGGAAATCCTACGCAACCAGATCAAGGGTAAACCGCCGCAGACCTACCTGCAGGCTGATCGCAAGTGGATTTTCGGGCAGAACAACGACATTTTTTACTACCAAGTCTTCGATCCCGACACCAACCAGCTAGGCGGAGTGTCGATCTTCGAGTTTGACCCGAATACCTTCCAGCTCACCCGCCGCATTTACGCCGCCCACGCGCATTGGGAGCCGAGTCTAAACAAGTGGGTCTTCGAGCAGGGGTGGATACGAACTCTGTCGGGCACGTCCATCCAGGACTATCGTACCTTTGACGTCGTAACCTTCAGCGAGCTGCACGAGGACCCAAGCTACTTCAAGAAAGAAGTCAAGCAGTCATCGGAAATGAATTATGAAGAGCTGCAACGCTACATAAGCGACCTGGAGCAGAGCGGTTTCGACACCGTGCGCCTGAAGGTGCAGCTAGAAAAGAAACTCGCCTTCCCCTTGATTACACTGGTAATGGCGGTGCTGGCGGTCCCCTTCGCGGCTTCCGGCCGCAAGGGCGGAGCCTTGGGTGGAGTGGTGATTGCGGTCGCCATCGCCGTGGTGTATTGGGTGACCGCAGGCTTGTTCGAGGCCATGGGCAATGCCAATCAACTGCCCGCCATGCTGGCGGCGTGGGCGCCCGACTTCATCTTTGCGCTTGCGGGAGGATATTTTTTGCTGCGAGTACCGACGTAGAGCGGTTGCAGGAATGGTGTATCCGCTTGTACGGGTAGTGCGGGCCTTCAGAGACTGTGTCGCAACCTCTGCCGTCCCTACGGGACTCGGTCTCATTTTCCACTTTACCCAGCGCTGAAGCGCTGGGCTAAGCTCTTTCGCCCCTATCGGGGCTCGCTCTTCGCCGCTTCATTCCACTGTGGCGAACCGAGACACGGTTGCGACACAGTCTCTTCAGGCCCGCGTAAAGGGCAGGGAGGAAAACCGCTGAGCCATTTGCCGGCAGTGTACGCGGCGCTAAAGCGCCGCACTACCCGTACTTGTTAGTGCATCAATTCTGGGATTGCTCTAGACCCCAGGCGAGCGAACTGTGGAAAGCTTAGAGCTAGAGTCGCCTGACCAACATCTAATTGTTTGCCGCCCATGTTCAAAAACCTAAGCCCGCTGTTTCCCTATCTACGCAAGTACCGAGCGACCTATTGGGTTGGCGCGATTTGCGTGCTGTGCAACAACGGAGTTTGGATTCTATTCCCATTGGTCATTCGCCGCGCCATTGACGACCTCAACCTCGGGGTCACTCGCCACAAGCTGCTCACGTACTCGGCCCTGCTGTTGGCGGTCGCCGGAACCAAGGCCATCTTTCAATTTCTTACTCGCTGGATCCTGATTGGGGTGTCGCGCGAAATTGAATTCGATTTGCGCAATGATCTGTTCACGCATCTGGAGCGGCTGTCATACAGTTTTTATCAGCGGACCCGCACTGGCGACATCATGGCGCGGGCTACCAACGACCTTAACGCGGTGCGCATGCTGGCCGGCCCGGGCATCATGTACACCGCGAACACTGTGGTTTTTACCGCCGGGGCACTGATATTCATGCTGAGCATCAGCCCTCGGCTAACCCTGTTCGCCTTCCTACCGTTGCCTGTGGTCAGCATCGTGGTGCAGTACTTCGGCCGCAAGATTCACGAACGCTTCGAGCGCATCCAGGCCATGTTCTCCGACATCTCGGCCAGAGCGCAGGAGAACTTTTCCGGAGCGCGCCTTATTCGCGCCTACGTGCAGGAGCAAGCGGAGATCGAGAACTTCGAGCGCGACAATACCGAATACATTGCGCGTAGTCTGAAGCTGGTGCGGCTGATGGGCATGTTATGGCCGACGCTGGAAACGTTACTCGGGGTCGCCATTGTGATCGTGCTATGGATCGGGGGTCGCGAAGTCTTGCTGCATCGCATCACCGTTGGCAGCTTCGTGGCCTTCAATACCTACATGGTGCAACTCACCTGGCCGATCATCTCGTTGGGTTGGGTCATCAACCTCTTCCAGCGTGGCACTGCGTCCATGGGGCGCATACAGAACCTTCTGGCGGAGCAACCGGAGGTCACTGACGCCGCTGTTCCCGCAAGCGGGACTCCTGCCGAGGTTCGGGGCGAGATTGAGTTCCGAAACCTCAGCTTCCACTACAGTCACACCTTGATCGCAGCCGAGCATGGCATGGGCCAGGTGCATGGCGATGATCCGGTGTTGAAGAACATCAACCTGCGGGTGCCCGAAGGAACCAGCCTGGCAATCGTTGGGCCCACCGGATCGGGCAAGTCCACGCTGGTATCGCTCATTCCGCGTATCTACGATGCGGTTGAGGGTTCGGTGCTAATCGACGGGCGACCCATCCGGGAAATTCCCCTCGAGGTTCTGCGACGGCATATCGGATTCGTCCCGCAGGAGACGTTCCTGTTCAGCGACACGATCCGGGAGAACATCGCCTTCGGCGCGGAACATGCGGCCGACGCCGACATTCGCCGGGCCGCCGAGGCCGCGAGCATCGCCGACGAGATCGAAAGCTTTCCCGATGGCTATGACACTCTCGTCGGGGAACGCGGCCTCACACTTTCCGGCGGGCAGAAACAACGCACGGCCATTGCTCGCGCCCTGATTCGCAGGCCGCGCATCCTGGTGCTCGACGATGCGCTCGCCAGTGTGGACACTCACACCGAGGATCGCATCCTGAATCATCTGCGCGAGATCATGCAGGGATGCACGACGATCTTCATTTCGCACCGGGTCTCGACGGTGCGCAATGCCGACCGCATCGCCGTGCTGCATGAGGGCGAAATCGTGGAGTATGGCACCCACGAGGAACTGATCGAACGCAACGGCTACTACACTGAGCTGTATAACAAGCAGTTGCTGGAAGAAGAGTTGGAAACGGAAACGGTGTAGGCCGGTTCGGGCGTATCCGATTTGCACGGGTAGAGCAGACCTTCAGGTCTGCGTCTGCACGGGGAAAAGGACCGCTTCAGCCGCGATCCACGACCGCAGCGGCTGAAGCTAATAATTGACAGACAATCTATACGTGGGCCTGAAGGCCCGCACTACCCGTACGAGCGGATACGCCAACCTTGGACGGGCGCTAGCGGAGCTTCTGCAACGCAGCCCTCAGAGCATCAATCGCCAATTGCGCTGCGTGCCCCGATGCTGGTGGCACACCCCCAACCGCATCCACGACGTCTGCTTTGCTGACCGCGCTCGCCTCTTGCGGGGACCTCCCCTTTGCCAACCCTGTCATCGCGGAGGCACAGGCCATCGCGGGCACGCAGCCTTTGGCACGAAAGCGAATCTCGCTGATCCGCCCCGCCGCCATTTTGATCGCGAGCTCGAGGATGTCTCCACAAGCTGGGTTCTCGATGCGCACATGGGCATCCGCGTCGGGTAGCTCTCCCGAGTTGCGGGGTCGCTCGAAATGGTCGAGAAGCTGGGGAGAATACATGGGCAAAACCGTAACGGATAGCCATCTCATAAATGGCAGCGCGGGTCAAACCGGGGTAACTCAGGGCCTATTGATGGCTGTATGCGTAATGCCCCACTTCTCGATTTTGAATTGTCATCACGAACGGCCTCCAGGCCATGGGATCTGCTGTCTCTTCAGCGGTCGATCCAGCATCAAGAACAGCAGATTCCTCGCTTCGGCTCGTAATGACAAATCCTAAAGACAAATAGGTCCGCGCCAGAGGTTGCCGATCATGGGTCCGCGCTCCGTATAATCGAACAGCCTTGGACACTAATCACACTCCGCAGCGCGTGGTCTCTCTCCAGCCCAGCGCTACGGTCACGCTGCGCGATCTGGGCTTGCTCGATCGCCTGGTTGCTTGCACCAAATACTGCGCCGACGTCTGCCCCGAGGTCGCAGACGGCTCGCGGCTGATTGTTTCTGACTCCTGGACGGCCCAGAGCGAGCAAATTCTCGCCGCCTGTCCCGACCTGGTGCTGGCGTCGGTTCCCTACCAACTGGAAGCGGTCGCTGCCATCCTGAAAGCTGGCGTACGATTTTTGGGGCTCGCCCCACGAAGACTGGCCGACATCTACACCGACATGGCTGGCATCGCAGGTGTGATGGGCGCATGGGAGCGCGGCCAGAGTGTGATTACAGCCATGCAAAATGAGATTGAGGCGGTTCGCGAACGAGTTGCCAATGCATCCACGCCAAAGGCAACTCCGATCAAGTCGCAGCGAAGTCCCTCGGCGGCTGAAGCCGCCTTGACTTTGAGGCGTGACGGACGGCCTGAAGGCCGCCCCCTTCACGGCGCCAAGACCGTCCCCCTTCACGGCGGCAAGATCGTCACCTTCGAAGAAACCGGGCTTACTCAGAGTCTCCCCAGGGTCTTTTGCGAAGAATGGGGAAAGCCGATTATTGCGTCGCAGCCGTGGGTGGCTGAACTGGTGGAAGCTGCGGGAGGCGAGTTCATCGCGGCACCTGGCAAGACGATCACGCCGGAGGAAGTTGCATCGGAACAGCTCGATGTCATTGTGGCTGCCTGGTGCGGGGCGGGAGATCGCGTTCCACTGGAGAAAATCGTGGCGCAGCGCAGTTGGGCAGACCTACCGGCAGTCCGTCGAGGACAGGTCTTCTGCATCAGTGACGAGTTGCTAAATACGCCTGCGACGAGCCTGCTCGGCGGACTGCACGCTCTGGCTTGGGCTTTGCATCCTGCGCTGTTTCCGCGGCCTGCCGGGATTCGCCAGATCAACTCCCTGTGATATGAATGGAGGACGATGGAGACGAACTATCAGCAACTCGCCGAGGAACTCACTACCTTGGCCGACGCTGCCGGCAGCGTCGAGGACCTGATGAGCGTCTTCGTGGGCCGGCTTCAGGAACGGCTGCCCCATTTTGATTGGGTCGGCTTCTACATGATCGAAAAGGGACTGCCGGGCGAAGATCCGATGCTGGTGCTGGGCCCTTATGTCGGCGCAGACACGCCGCACAAGCGCATTCCGCTCAATCAAGGGATTTGCGGAGCGGCAGCTTCGTCGGGACAAACCCTGGTGGTGGACGACGTCCAAGCCGATCCGCGATACCTGGCGTGCTCCGTCGAAACGCGCTCCGAGATTGTCGCGCCCGTTATCGTGAAGGGCAAAGTGGCAGGCGAGCTCGACATTGACAGCCATACGCCTGCTGCCTTCGGAGATGCGGACCGCAAGCTGGTCGAACACTGCGCGGGTCTGGTCGGCAGCTACCTGGAGAAGATTTCGTGACCATTCAGCGAGGGGCGTTGGAAGCGAGGCGCGCGCTTTGATCAAGCAAGTGACGGCCGCGTTGCTGGTGCGCGGCGAAGAAATCCTGTGCTGCCAGCGGACGGAATATCAAGCGCTGCCGCTGAAGTGGGAATTTCCTGGCGGAAAGATCGAAGCCGGCGAGGAGCCTGCCGGCGCCTTGGGACGCGAGCTCGAGGAAGAGCTGGGCATCCGGGCCGAGATCGGTTGCAAAGTTGCGCAACTGCAGCACACTTACCTGAACGGCAATGCCGTGGAACTGCATTTCTTTAAGGTCGAACACTACGAAGGTGAGCTGCAGAACCGCATCTTTCGCGAGATCCGGTGGGTGCATCGGCGCGACTTGCCAGCGCTCGACTTCCTCGACGCCGACCGCACCCTGGTACAGCAGATCGCTGAGGGGAAGGTGCTGTAGAAACCACCTTGCGGCTGCTGGCCGATCCCAGACCAGCAGATCCCTCGCGGGCTGAACTTTACCCCAACAAGCGCAAAAGCGGCGCTCGTTGGGAACCCCTGTTCGCCCGCTCGTCATGACAAAAATAGAGAGCTGGGATGCGAGGCTAAAGCCCAACTCATGTCGGCCATTTACGGACGGCCTGAAGGCCGTCCCCTTCGAAGTGCAGACTCAAACAGAACGTCCCTAGCTTCCCGCCTGGCCGGTGACGAACCAGGCGATGGTAAGCCCGATCATGATGATGGTCGTAGCCCAGGCGATCAGGTTGAACCACGTGCCGTTAACGTGCTTGCCCATCAGTTCACTCTTGTTCACCAGCAGCAACATGAAGATGAGGACGAACGGCAGCACCACGCCATTCACGACCTGCGACAGAATGCTGATCTTCACCAGCGGGATGTTGGGCAGCAGGATGACTCCGCCACCGGCTACCAGCAGCAGCGTGTATAGCCAGTAGAAAACCTTGGCCTCGCTGAATTTATGTCCGACACCGGACTCGAAGCCCAGTCCTTCGCACACCGTATAGGCGGTTGAAATAGGCAAAATGGAGGCGGCGAAAAGCGAAGCATTGAACAACCCTGCGGCAAAGAGAATATAGGCATACTCCCCTGCCAGAGGGCGTAGCGCCTGCGCGGCGTCGGCAGCATCGCGGATCTGGCGCACGCCATGTGCATACAGCGTCGCGGCACAAGCCACCACGATGAACCAAGCTACCAGATCGGTGAAGAGGCACCCCAGGATCACATCCCAACGCGAGGCTCGATACTCGCGCGGAGTGATTCCCTTCTCCACGATCGACGATTGCAGGTAAAACTGCATCCACGGAGCGATCGTGGTCCCTACCACGGCGATGACCATGTAAATGTAGGTCGACTGGTGGAAGGCCCCGGCGTGCGGCGGCTTGAAGGTCGCGACAAAGGCTTCCTTCCAACTCGGTCCGGCCAGCACGCCCGCAATGATGTAGGCGAAGTAGAAAAACGACGCCGCCAGGAAAACTTTCTCTACGCTCTTGTAGGTGCCTTTGACCACCAGCAACCACACCACCACGGCAGCAACGGGCACGCTCACGTAGCGCGAAATATGAAACAGCTCCAAGCTGCTGGCCACTCCGGCGAATTCCGCTACCACATTGCCGAAGTTGGTGATGACCAGGCCCAGCATCATGAAAAAAGTAATCCGCAGGCCATATTCTTCGCGGATAAGATCGCTCAGCCCTTTGCCGGTGGCCGCGCCCATGCGTGCGGACATCTCCTGCACAACAACCAGCGCGACCGTCATAGGGATCATGACCCAAAGCAGGAGATATCCGAACTGCGCTCCCGCGGCGGAGTAGGTGTAAATACCGCCGGCGTCGTTGTCCACGTTCGCCGTGATGAACCCGGGGCCGATGACGGCCAGGAACATCAACAGGCGGATTCTCCAGACTTTGAGCCGTCGCGTTTCGGACATGACACTGGGAGCTACGGTGAGATGGCGAAGACTACCCAGAATAAACGGACATCGGGGAATGCGCCAATCAGGAAGCTGAAATGACGTTTAGGCCCGGAATCTTCTGGAAATGCCGCACATTGAGTGTGGCCACATCGAAGCCAAGATGCAGGGCCGTCGCCCCGATCAAGAGATCTAGGAAGGCAATGACGATGCCGTGTGCCATCTGCTCCGCTTCGATTTGTCCGGCAAGCTCCGCTATTTCGAAGCTCACCGGATGCACCACTATGTCGCGATAAACTTCCTCGGCGAAAGCTCGGCGACGCACACGGTGAGCCGACGTTTTTGCGCGGTAGATACCATGTGTCAGCTCTAATACGGTTATCACGGAGAGGGCGGCTTCAGATTCTCCGTGCTTGGCCCGAAGCTGATCGAGAATCTGCCGGATACTCCGATCATGCCGTTCTCCCGCGATTAGCACGCTGGAATCGAGGACTAGTCCCATTCGGGAATGTCGCGGGGTTTACGGTTGTTGATGATCTCTTCCAAGTCAGCGGCGAACTCGGGATCCATAGTCGGCTCGTAGCCGAGCTCTTTGGCGTGGGCCTTGGCCAATGCAATCGATTCGGAAATGAGAACGTCCGGGACGCGCTCCAACCGGCCGCACGACCGCCACCGGAAGGCCGCCGCCCTCGCTGTCGATGATAACTTCCGTGCCAGCGTGCACGTGCGCCAGCACAGAGCCGAAATCGCTCTCGGCTTCCGCTTCCGAAATGTGTATCACCGTGTGGGTCATGCCGAGATTATACCCTTACCCCTCTTACTGTCCTACAGCTTAGCCCGCAGCATGTTAATGACATCGTCAGCAGTGATGACGCCGGTCAGTTTACCGTCTTCATCCAGAACCGGCAGGGTCAGCAGATTGTACTTATCGAACAGCTCTGCGACTTCCTTCTCGCCGGCGCCGGGATGGACCGTGGTGAGGTGCCCCGTGCTCAACATCATCAGCGGCGTGCCCGCTGGCGCAAGCACAATCTTGGCCAGCGGAACCGCGCCCAGCAGTTTGTTCTTATCGCCAACGATATAGATTGTGCTGACGCTCTCGACGCCACCTTCGAAGTTGCGCAGCATCTCGATCGCGTCTTCCACCTTGGCATTCGGCCCGAGGGCCATGTAGTCGGTGGTCATGCGCCCAGCGGCCGTGTCTTCTTCGAAATTCATCAATTCGGTGACTTCGGCGCGTTCCTCCGGCTCCATCTCGGTCAGGATCTCTTGCGAGTCGTCGGGATGCATATCGCCTAGCAAGTCAGCGGCGGCATCGGGATCCATCTCCTCCACGATGTCGGCGGCGCGATCGGAGTCGAGCGAGCTGAGAATCGAAACCTGCATCTTGGGATCGATCTCCTCAAGGGTTTCGGCGGCGACCTCATCGTCCAAAGTCTCGAAGATGGCTTCGCGCTCGGCGGGCGCCAGGTCCTCCACGATGTCGGCGATGTCGGCTGGGTGCAGCTTGGCCAGACGATCGAGGGAAATCTTCAGCTTGACGCGGCGGGCGGGATCAATCTCGATAAGGTCAACGAACTCCCACGGGATCATTCGCGGCGGAATCTTGGTGAGAAGCAGATGCAGCGCCGCAGCCGGAACCACGCCCTTAAGAAGCCTACGAACGGCACCCCGTGCGCCCACGTCCACCGCTCCGACCTTGAGCACAATGTGGTCGTGGCCAAGCTCCTCGTGGATGTCAATGTCGTTGACCCGTACAACCTTGCGCCCGTGGACGTCAATGATCTGCTGGTCGAGCAGGTCGCGCTCCAACAGCAGCATGCCTTCCCCGCCAGCATAAGGGCTCCACTCCGAAGCAGCGGTAGCAATCCGTAGGCCGCCATTGATTAGGCTGAGCGATTCGGTGGGCAGTAGACGGTCGCCGTGACGGGTTTTCACCACGAAGCCCGCGATTTGACTGGAATTCTCCTGAGGCACCAGTGTGACTTCGCGCACTTTGCCGGCGCTCGCTCCGGTATTGTCGATCACCGGCGCGCCAATCAGGTCGGAAAGTGCGAGCGAAGGCATTGCTGTCAATATATTCGATGCGTTCAGAAATGTTCAGTGAATTCGCACCAGCAAACGAAAGCGGACTGCACAGACTGCCCATTCCGGGAGGCGGTCACGTTTGGCTACCTGGGATGTCGTCTGCGAAACTGGGTCATGCCCTCGTTCGTTTGCCAAGCCATCCTGTTTGACCTGGACGGAGTGCTCGTCGACTCCACACCTTGCGTCACACGCGTTTGGAAGGCCTGGGCCCAGGAGCGCGGGCTCGATCCCGAATACGTTGTTCACGCGGCACATGGCCAGCGCACGATTGAGACCGTACGCAACGTGGCGCCCCATCTGGACGCGCAACGAGAAACAAACCTTATCGAGCGGCGCGAGTTGAACGATACCGATGGACTGCGCGTTCTGCCGGGAGCGAAGGATCTGCTGATGGCGCTTCCACCGGACCGCCACACCATCGTGACCTCGGGCACTCGACGACTGGCAACGACACGGCTCCGTGTGTCCGGGCTTCCTGTACCGGCGAAAATGATTACCGCCGACGATGTCACGCGAGGGAAGCCCGACCCTGGGCCTTACCTTGCCGCTGCCACCGCGCTCGGCTTCGAACCGAAGGATTGCCTTGTCTTCGAAGATGCTCCCTCGGGCATTCGCTCGGCCAAGTCGGGCGGCATGATGGCGGTCGGGCTGACTACGACTTATCGCACCGAGGAGCTATCGGAGGCGGACTTGATCATTCCGTCGCTGGAGTCCGTTCGTGCCATGACTTCGCCATCGCGCCGACTCATTGTCACAATGGACGGGAATGCGGTCGCGACGTGACGACCGTCGATTGAATCGGGCCAAAACGGTTTATCGCAAACAAAGTTGCGAAATTAGACATCTGCCCGACGGCGTCGCGAATCCAACCAGTTGCCCCGCCATCCCGGCGGGAGTTCCCCCTACGAGGTAAGCCCTCATGCCAGGTTTTGTGACCGATGTGGAAGAGATACGCAAGCGCGCCGCTCAAAAAATCGAGAACGGTGCTGTAACGAGCACCTACGAAGGCGACGTGGAGCAGACTATCTCCATTTTGAACGACGCGCTGGCCACGGAAATCGTTTGCGTGCTGCGCTATATGCACCATTACTTCATGGCAACCGGCGTCCACGCCATGGCGGTGCGCGACGAGTTCAAAGAGCACGCCGACGCCGAGCGCGAGCATGCCGACAAGATTGCTGAGCGCATTCAGCAGCTCGGCGGCAAGCCGGATTTCAACCCGGCTTCGCTGGTGCAACGATCTGCATCGCAGTACGCCGAAGGCAAGTCCCTCTCCGACATGATCAAGGAAGACCTCATCGCCGAGCGCATCGTGATCGAGGTCTACCAACAGATGATTCGTCACTTCGCCGATCACGATCCCACCACGCGCGTCATGATTGAGGAGATCCTCAGCGACGAGGAGGAGCACGCCAGCGACCTGTCGGACCTGCTGTTCATTACCGATCCGCGCAGCGGCGAGACCGAAGGCGAAGACCCAGGTACGCATCCGCTAGACATGCATAGTGACGAGCAGTCGCGCCAGCAGCGGGGAGCGCAGCGGTCGCACGCCAGCGAAAGCAGTGGTACTGGAAAAGGTGCGAAAAGACGGAAGGGTTCTCGTTGGAACTAGCTCGACGACGCAGGTTTCCGTGCAAGAGCTATTCCTCTGACAGTCGGTCAAACACGCAAGGCCCTGTGAGCTCCTCCGTATCTGGTACGGAGCAGGGCCTTGCAATCCCCGGCAGCCAGCGAGTCTCTGGGCAGCCGGGGCGCACGGCTGCCATTCCCCTTAGGGTATTTCAGTTTTCAAATATCGTGTGTCAGGCGCGGGCGCTCGGCCAGCCTGTTCTGTTATTGCCGCCGACGAGCACCGTCGTGCTCTTCGAGGGCAAAACAAAAAGGCACCGAAAAAAGGTACGTCTACCTTGTTTCGGTGCCACATTTCAAGCTAGCACATTGGAGCTGAAGCGAGTAGCACTTTCGATGGATATTTTGCAGCCAGTCCCGAAATGGAACTACCCAAATACTTCGCGTTGGGAGGGTTGTGCGGAATAGATTGACCCTTGAAGCGTTACTCAGTTATCGGTTGTCGGACGAGAAGCCGTGCCAACGCGGCTGGAGTCAGAAATCTTTGAAAGGGCACGGCTTCAGCCGTGCCGTCACGTCTGCATGTAGAGTTGCTTCAGCCTCTGAGGGAACTCGCATTTCGTCTCAAGATCGAAGTCCCTCAGTGGCTAAAGCCAGGATGATCAAAACACCTTTACGGCACGGCTGAAGCCGTGCCCCTTCAAGACGGAAATGCCTGTGAATAGGCCGCTGAAGCGCCGCACTACCCGAGCAGGCCGGATACAGCAACCCTCGAACCCGCACTGTCGGTCTCGCGTCCCTGAGTACTGACTGCTGGCTGCTGACAACTAATTTCTGATGTTCTCCAGCAACTGCTCAACCTCCGCCTTCTTGTCCGCGGTGAGCGGAAGCAGCGGCAGACGCGGAACGCCACCGAAGCAGCCGTTGTAATCCATGGCATACTTCACGCCAGGAATGCTTAGGCCGCCAACGATGCGCTCGGCCGCTTTGGCAATGCGCTCCTGCTTCTCCCGAGCGAGAGCCGAGTCGCCCTCCTTCCAGGCGGCGTAAATTTCGTAGCAGGCAGTCGGGGCGCAGTCGGCGAATGCGAGGATCGCACCCACAGCGCCCGCATCGAGTGAAGGATGCAACTTCTGCGCTGCGCCTACCAGCACCTGAAAGCCAACTTCCTTCCGGCGAGTTTTCATGCCTCCGACCACGGTGACCGCGGCTGAGGACGGTTTCGGTGCAGCAGTTCCGGCGAGCGCACCCACGCTTATCAAGGCCCCTCCATCGGCGCTTGCCGAGGCAGCATGGGCTGCATTCAGCATTCGACCGGTGACAGCAGCAAAGGTCTCCGTTACGGTGGCGCTACGCTTGATGTGGCGGGTACCCTCGACCATCCTCTGCACCTTGTCGATCGAGCCGGACGACTCCTTGATGCCGATCAGATTCGGGTGCTCGGCGAGTTCAATCACAACCTCAGCAGGAATGTCATAGCCAGTTGCCTGCGGGAAGTTATAGATAATCACCGGAAGCGGTGAACGGTCGCAAACGAAGCGATAGAAGGCCAGCATGTTTGCGGGATTCGCCATTTGCCCTTTGTAGTAATGCGGCGTGCGGACCATCGCGATGTCGTAGCCCTGCTCGGCGGCGTACTCGGTCAGGCGCAGCGTCTCGATGGCCGACTCGATGCCGGTTCCGGCGATGAGGACTTTTTCGTTCGCGGCCGATTCGCGGGCGCACTTCAGGACGTCGCGGCGCTCTTCGTCGCTAAGGAGGATCGCTTCACCGGTTGAGCCGAGCACGACGATGCCAACCACCGGAGTACGCGAGTAGTGCTCGACATTCTGTTCCAGCTTGCGGAAGTAGATTTTGCCGTCAGGATAGAACGGAGTGGTCATGGGAGGAAAGATTCCGTGTAAGAACATTATTTAACCTCAGGGTAAACCCAACGAGTAAGCTTATGGCACATGCTGCCGCGCTGTGCGTGTTTGCGATCTCATTCTAGCGCGGGGATAAAGTGGCAAGGAGTTGCGCGAGCCATTCTCTCGCTGCCCTAGTGCCTATGGACACGTCGAATACGAACTCCTGTCCAATTGAGGCAGAGTGAACATACGCATACGTGCCGTCGCTTCGCCATTCCCTGTTCTTATGGTATGTCATACGGCGCTCAGAGTCGTCACAGAAAAAGAACGACGGCAGACGCCAATAAGTTCGCCTATCGGATTCGCATGTATCTGTAAGCCGCAGCACATCGTTGTACTCGGGAAAAGCGCCAGCACCGGGAAAGTCGGCGAATGACAAACGTTCCCTTGCGAGATAAACGGCATTATTCTCGCGGTCAGGGGCAATGAAATGAGGATGCTCACAGCGCTCGTAAGGTGGAGGCTGTGTCTTCGGGTCGAGCGTCTTCTCGATCTGTAGCCATCCGTGTATCACGTGCATGTGATCGCCAAAGTAACGGAGATCCCTTCCACCAGTCTGGCGTTGCGCCTTACGGAACCAACCAAAAAACAAGAAGAGGTCACCTGGTGCTACATACTTTTTCAAAAGCCCTTGTGCCGCCGCAGATTGCCCGAACATCGGTTTCCAGCCCGTCAAGCTCGGATGATGCACTTTGGAGATATCTGGATCGAGATGAACGGAGCGATCTTTTGCAATGCTGCCTTTCCCCAGTGCATACAGAATGTCGGCATACGTACGATAGCCGCTGGCTGAAGAGGGTAGCTCACTGTATGCCGTTCTAACGGCTGTATGTTTCGGATCTTCCGGAATAGGCAGGCTGATTAGCTTCCCGTCAATTATCGGGCTGGGGATTTTTCCATACTTAGAATCAAATCCCTTTCGGCTCAGTATTATCCGCTTCGGAAAATCCACAGGGCCTCCCCCTGGTCTGATGAGTTTCTCACTTTGTCGCCCCCACTCGCTCCGCATGCAACTGTTGCAGCGCGTACACCTTGGCTTCGCCGCGTTGCAGGGCGGCGATGCCCTCGCATGCGGCGCGGGCAGCTGACAGCGTCGTGATGGTGGGAATGCGAGCGGTCACGGCGGCGCGGCGAATGGCTTTCTCGTCGAACCACGGCTCGACACCGTGCGGCGTGTTGATAATTAACTGAATGCGCTCGCCCTTGATGAGGTCCACCACGTTGGGCCGGCCTTCCTTCACTTTGTACACGCGCTCTACGTGCAGGCCGGCGTCTTCCAGTATGCGGGCCGTCCCGTGGGTAGCGACCAGGCTGAACCCAAGTTCGACGAAGCGCCTTCCCAACTCCGCCATGAAGGGCTTGTCGCGATCGTTGGCACTGATAAATATCGTTCCTGCTGTCGGCAGCACTTGTCCGGCTGCGGTTTGCGCCTTGGCGAACGCTTCGCCGAAATTGTCGGCCACGCCCATCACCTCGCCGGTGGACTTCATCTCGGGCCCCAGCACCGTGTCAACACCGGGGAACTTGCCCCAGGGAAACACAGGTGATTTCACGAAATAGAAGTTGCCCGTATCAAGGTCGCTGGCGCGTCCAATGTTCTCCGGAAGAAATTCGCGGAGCTTGCGACCGGTCATGAGGCGCGCGGCAATCTTGGCCAGGGGCACGCCCGTCGCCTTCGACACGTACGGCACCGTCCGCGAGGCCCGCGGATTCACCTCGATAACGAACACCTTGTCGCGCTGGATCGCATACTGCACGTTCATCAGGCCGACGACCCTCAGCGCTCGCGCCAGGCGGAAGGTGTAATCGCGAATCGTCGCCAGTTGCGGCCCGGGAATATCGACCGCGGGAAGCACGCACGACGAATCGCCGGAGTGAATGCCGGCCTCTTCGATGTGCTGCATGATGCCGCCGATGACCACGTCCTCACCATCGGAGAGCGCATCCACATCGATCTCGGTGGCCGACTCGAGGAAGTGGTCGATCAGCACCGGCCGCTCCTGCGAGTACTCGACCGCCTCCTTCATGTAGTGGATGACGGACTCGTCGTCATACGCGATGACCATGGCGCGTCCGCCGAGCACGTAGGACGGCCGCACCAGCACGGGATAGCCGACGCGATTGGCGTTGGCGACTGCCTCCTCGACGCTGGCCGCCGTCGCGCCCGGAGGCTGGGGAATGTCCAACTCCTCCAGCAGCTTTCCGAAGCGCTTGCGATCCTCGGCAAGGTCGATGCTCTCGGGTGACGTGCCGATGATGGGCACGCCCGCTGCCTTCAGCGGCAGCGCGAGATTGAGCGGAGTCTGTCCGCCGAATTGCACGATGACGCCAATTGGCGCGCCGCCAGCAGCTTCGTGCTCGTACACCGCCATCACGTCTTCATAGGTCAGCGGCTCGAAGTAGAGCCGGTCGCTGGTGTCGTAATCGGTGGAGACGGTCTCGGGATTGCAATTGATCATGATCGTCTCGAAACCGTCGTCGCGCAGCGCGAACGCCGCGTGGCAGCAACAGTAATCGAACTCAATTCCCTGCCCGATGCGGTTGGGCCCGCTGCCCAGGATGATGACTTTCTTGCGATCGGTCGGGGCCGCCTCGTCCTCTTCTTCGTAAGTTGAGTAGAGGTACGGGGTGTAGCTTTCAAACTCGGCGGCGCATGTGTCCACGCGCTTGTAAACCGGCTGGACACCGTGCTGCTTGCGCAACTGATGAATCTTCTCGCCCGCAGCCCGGCCTTCCTTCATCTTCAGGCTGTCCGCGATGCGCGCGTCGGAGAATCCCATGCGCTTCATGTCGCGCAAACGCTGGGTGTCAATGTCGCCCGAGCCCAACTTCGCCTGCTCGTCCGAGATTTCTTTGAGCTGGTGCAGGAACCAGGGATCGATGTTGGTCATCTGCGCGATCTCGCGCACCGACATCCCCTGCGAGAACCCGTAGCGAATGTACGCCAGCCGTTCGGGATGCGGCGTGACCAGCCGCTTGGTGAGAATGCGCGGCTCGATATCGTCGGCGGTAGCTCTGCGCCCCGTCTCGAGCGAGCGCACTGCCTTCAGTAGTGCCTGCTTGAAGGTGCGGCCGATAGCCATGACTTCGCCTACCGACTTCATTTGTGGGCCGAGCGATTCGTCTGCGCCGGGAAACTTCTCGAACTGCCACTTGGGAATCTTGACCACGACGTAGTCGAGCGTGGGCTCGAAACAAGCCGGAGTCTTGCGCGTGATGTCGTTGGTGATCTCGTCGAGGGTGTAACCCACCGCCAGCTTCGCCGCAATCTTGGCAATCGGAAATCCGGTGGCCTTTGACGCCAGGGCCGATGAGCGCGACACGCGCGGGTTCATCTCGATGACCACCATGCGCCCGTTATGCGGATCGACCGCGAACTGGATGTTCGATCCCCCGGTTTCGACGCCGATCTCCCGAATGACGGCGATGGCCGCATCGCGCATGGCCTGATATTCGCGGTCGGTGAGCGTCTGCGCCGGAGCGACGGTGATGGAGTCGCCCGTGTGCGTGCCCATGGGATCGAAGTTCTCGATGGAACAGATGACGATGACGTTGTCGGCGAGATCGCGCATCAACTCCAGTTCGTACTCCTTCCAGCCGAGCACCGATTCTTCGAGCAGCACTTCGTGGACAGGCGAGAGGTCGAGTCCGCGCGCGAGCAGTTCCAGGAGCTCTTCGCGGTTGTAGGCGATGCCGCCACCCGTGCCGCCCAGCGTGAACGAGGGACGCAAGATTAGCGGAAAGCCGATCTTGCTGCTAAAGTCGATTCCGTCTTTCAGATTGTTGACCAGCGATGACTTCGGCACATCGAGGCCGATTGCCGTCATCGCATCTTTGAACAGCAGGCGGTCTTCGGCCTTCTTGATTGCTCCAAGCTGCGCGCCGATGAGCTGCACGCCATACTTTTCGAGCACGCCGCCGTCAGCGAGCTCGACCGCGAGGTTGAGTGCGGTTTGTCCACCAACGGTTGGCAGAAGCGCAAAAATGCCAGATCTGCCCGCGGAAGCCAGCATCTCAGTTTCAATTCGGATGATCTCTTCGAGATACGTACGTGTGAGCGGCTCGATGTAGGTGCGGTCGGCCATCTCCGGGTCGGTCATGATGGTGGCCGGATTGGAGTTGGCTAGCACCACCTCGTAGCCTTCGGACTTGAGGGCCTTGCAGGCCTGCGCGCCGGAGTAGTCGAACTCGGCTGATTGGCCAATGACGATGGGCCCCGAGCCGATGATGAGCACTTTCGCGATGTCGTTGCGGCGTGGCATGTACTTAGTCTTTCAGCACTAGAGGGTTTCGAAGGGTCGCGCCTTTAGGCGCGACGCCAGACTGTTCTCCTTGAAGTGGCTTCAGCCACTGAGGGACTTCGTCTTTCTGACTGCCGGGAAAAGCTGAGCAGTAGGGATAATCGGCAGCAAACTCGACCAGCTTTCTGCCAGCAGGGTTGCGATAGATGTACTCAACATGGTTCCGGTAATCCTCAGCGTCGCGAATTCGGTGATCCGAGAATCCGATCTGCCAAATCTCGATTGAGGAATGCAACTCCTTCTTGGCTTGATAGGAAAATCCGCCTTTGATGAATTGGACTGCGCGCTCGAGGGTTACTGTTGGAGTTATCAGGATATGAAAGTGTTCAGGCATAAGGACATATTCGTGGAGCAAGTAGGCGCGGCCGCGATAGGATTGCAGCGTTTCAAGGAACAGCTCAGCCCATTGGGGGTTTCGGAATAGTGCCCGCCGCTGCCAGGTTTGTGAAGTGACAAAGTATGTCTGACCTGGCGCTGTTCGCTGTCGAGTCGGTCTCAAATTCGAATTCCCTCAGTGGCTAAAGCCCCGATTCTTCTATTCCCCTTTACGGCGCGCCTAAAGGCGCGCCCCTTCAACTGCAACTTTCCTTGCGCCCTTCCGCTTTGGGTGAAGGTTCTTCCACAATTTCTCCCCGCACATGTCGGCCGTGTGGGCTACGATTGAGCATTGTGTAGCCCTTTTCTTCAGTTTCAGTTGAGAGAATCGCCCAGTGTTCGAGAAACACCCTGCCAAGCCTATCGTTGAAAAGGCGGTTGCTAATCTCGACTCCGCAAATTATTACTTCCTCCGAAATCTGAAGTCTTTGCAGCTGGACACAGCCACTGCAATGCTTCCGAGCCAGTTGTGCTCCAACCCTAACATTTGCCCACCTATGGTTAGCTTTTAAGCAGTCTTCTAACGTTTGATAGTAGTCCGTGATGTTCCTTGCTTCGACTTCAACCTCTGTGCGGTTCTCCAATGCCTCCTTCGCCTTACTAGGGTCGATATATCTTGCCGCAGAATGCCTTGTCATGCGTTCAGGCTCGGCCGTTGAACTGTAAGTATCTCCGCTACTCTCCGCATTTCGAATCTGCCTTCGCGCTTCGTCTAGATACTCAGAAAGGCGGGAACTTAGGTTCTTCGCCTCGCCTACGTACGCGCAACCTTTCTCTGAATCCTCCGATGAGAAAAGCCAGCGGTAAACCCCGTGATCCGTTTTTAGTTTCTCTGTCAGGGCCTTGGTCTTGCCAGCTTCCAACCATTGCGTGATGTCGGCACCAGAGAGCAGCGGTTCCCACCACAGCCTGAACTTGGATCGCCGCAATGTCACTTCTTCCACTCCTCCATCATCTTCACAAAATCCTTGAACAGGTAGTGCGAGTCGTGAGGGCCCGGTGCGGCTTCAGGGTGATACTGCACGCTGAACAGCGGCAGTGACCGATGGCGCAGACCTTCCAGCGTATTGTCGTTCAGATCGATGTGCGTCAGGTCCACTTCGCTCTGCTTCAGCGAATCGGGATCAACGGCGAAGTTGTGATTATGCGCGGTGATCTCGATCTTGCCCGTCTTCATCTGCTTCACCGGATGATTGCCGCCATGATGCCCAAACCTCAGCTTGTAAGTCTTTCCCCCCAGCGCGATGCCAATCAACTGGTGTCCCAGGCAGATGCCGAAGATGGGCACGCGACCCATCATCTTGCGAATGCTCTCCTGTGCATAAGTCACCGGCTCGGGATCGCCGGGTCCGTTCGACAGAAAGACACCGTCCGGCTTGAGCGCGAGCACGTCCTCAGCGCTAGTCGTGGCCGGAACCACGGTTACGCTGCAACATTCGCCAACCAATCGTCGCATGATGTTGTGCTTGATTCCGTAGTCGTAAGCGACAACATGATGCTTGGGCGGCTCGTTCTTAACTCCGACCACTTCCGTCGGCTCGTGCGAACGCACGCCTTCATCCCACTGGTACATGTGGCGGGTGGTGACCTCCTTCGCGAGGTCAGTGCCATCCATCTTAGGAATCGAGCGCGCCTTGGCGACGAGCTTGTCGGTATCGCTCTCGAGAGTGGAAATGACGCCGCGCATGACGCCGTTGTCGCGCAAGTGGCGCACCAGGGCGCGAGTGTCGATCTCGCCCAGCACCGGAATCTTGTAGCGCTCAAGGTAGCCTTCCGCGACCTCCTGCGAACGCCAGTTGGAGCTGACGCGCGAGAACTCACGCACGATCAGTCCTTCGATGTACGGACGCGTGGCTTCAGCATCGTCGGAGTTGGTGCCGTAGTTGCCGATCTCGGGGTTGGTGAGAACTACAATCTGCCCGGCGTAGGAGGGATCGGTGAAGATTTCCTGGTAGCCGGTGATGGAGGTATTAAAAACAACTTCCCCGTAACATTCGCCTTTTGCGCCGTAGCCTTTGCCGTGGAAGATCCGTCCATCTTCCAACGCAAGGATTGCCTGCATTGCATCTCCGGGGAGTGGATTTTATAGATTTTATCAGGGAATGCGCCGCAGCATAAGAGGGCGAGCCACGAAATTTTCCTTGCACACAATGTGGGGCACAGCAGCGAAGTTTATTGCGGATCGGGACTGCCAATGTCGGCCGCCGCTTGCCGACTCCTGCACTACCGCAGCTTGCCGAGTTTAGCCACCGGCCAATATCCGAAAACCGCCTTCCCGTAGATGAAGTCCTCATCTACCGGGCCGAAGTCGCGACTGTCGTTGGAGAGATTACGATGATCGCCCAGCACAAAATAGCAGTGCGGGGGCACCACAGTCTCAGGATATGAGCGCACGTCTTCATAGGAGTCGGGCACATAGGGCTCGGTCATGCGACGGTCATTCACGAACACTACGCCATCTTCGATCTTCACGCGGTCTCCGGCCACGGCCACCACCCGCTTAATGTAGCTCTTGGCAGTATCGCGAGGATAGCGAAAGACGACCACATCGCCGCGTTCAATGGGCTCCAGCTTGTAGACAAATTTGTTGATGAAAACGCGTTCCTGATCGTCCAGCGTGGGCATCATGCTGGTGCCTTCCACTTTGACCGGCTGGTACAGGAAAATGATGAAGAAAGCCGAGACCGCGAGCGAGATCAACATATCGCGGAGCCAGCCCGAAACTGCCGGCCTCATTCGCTTAGATCCGACGGGAGCAGTGACGCCCGGCCCTGTGGCATCGGGCGAAGATGAGGGAGGCAAGATAGAGGGATTTCCTTCGTCGGACACAGACTTCATCTTAATCGTTTAGACGGCTGGCCGTCAGTATAGTTTCAGGCTGGGGCGATGCTGCACCCGCTGC
Source organism: uncultured Acidobacteriaceae bacterium (assembly GCA_963794545.1). Taxonomy (GTDB): domain Bacteria; phylum Acidobacteriota; class Terriglobia; order Terriglobales; family Acidobacteriaceae; genus Bog-257. Next base: position 458,736 of record CAWCEH010000001.1, on the reverse strand, counting down.
CGGCCATGTCGATTTGGGCTAATCGCTCTGCTCCGCTAGAATGAACGGGCGAGGACTCCGATGAAAAAATTTACTCTGCTCGCTGTAACCGCGATGTTGGCTGTCGTCTGCTTCGCACAAGGCGATCGAGTGCCCGCTTACCATGACCACACCCTCCAGCCGGGCGATGCCATGCCCATCTTGCCCAAGGACCAGCTTTGGGGAGAGTCCTTCCAGTACCCCTACCAGGTGAAGAGCTACGAACTGGCGGCCAAGATACCCGGCGTGCTGTACCAGATGCCGTGTTACTGCTATTGCGAGCGCATCGGTCACGGCAGCCTGCATAGCTGCTTCGAGACGACGCATGGAGCTCACTGCGGAATCTGCATGAAGGAAGCGTTTTATGCCTATCAGCAGACTAAGCTGAAGAAGACGCCCGCCGAGATTCGTGCGGGTATCATCAAAGGCGACTGGAAGTCGATCGATCTCGAATCGGCAGCCAAAACGGACTGATTCTAAAAGGTTCTGCGCGCACGATTTTCGTCAGTTGACGGCATCTTAACTTGCGGGTATAACTCAGCACAAACAGCCTGCAAGTGATTGGGGTTTGCACCGCCCTGAGCAATTCCCCATCGCGATCAACCCAAGGAAGCCAACGGATGAAGAAAAAAGCCACGGAAAAAGGCAAGCGAACGACCGCTAAACCTAGGGGTAATAGTGACTTACGCTCATCCGTTGCAGGCTCGGAGATGCGATCCCGGGGAAGTAAACCGATGAAGTTGATTGACGATCCTCGTTTTACTCAAGCGGTGCAAAACTATGAGGCCGGATTGAAGGCCCTGCAAGCGCACAAGTACGATCGGGCCAAGGCTTGTTTCGAGAAGGTGGTGGCCGGTCCGAGTCCCGAACTCGCGGATCGCGCTTCCGTCCACCTGAATAGCTGCAACCAGCAACTGAGCCGGGCTGTTACCAACTTCAAGACCCCGGAAGAGCAATACGATTACGCCGTATCGCTGATGAACATGGGCGACTATGTTAGCGCCCGCGAGAATTTTGAAGCGCTGACGAAGAACGCGCCCAAGCTGGATTTCGTGTGGTACGGTATGGCAACCTTGAACTGCCTGACCGGCCACTTCCCCGAGGCCATCTCCAGCCTGCATCAGGCGATCCGTTTGAACCCGGCCAATCGCTATCAGGCGCGCAACGATGGCGACTTCAAGAACCTGGCCGACGATCCCCGGTTCACCGAACTGCTTTATCCCGATACCAGCGCCGAAACTCCGTCTCCGCCAGACCAGTGGCATTTTTAGCTGGAAATAGTCTGATCGCCATGCAAAAGAGCTCCAACTCCGCTGCGCTGCGGGCCATAAAAGTTGTCGCCATGGGCGGGGGCACAGGACTGTCCACCCTGCTTCACGGCTTGAAGCAATACGTTACTGCTGCGGGAGAAACTTCAGTTCCTGGCTTTTTGCCGGGGATCGAGGACCTTTCCGCAATTGTCACGGTCAGCGACGACGGCGGTTCCAGCGGGCGTCTGCGCAAAGAGTTGAACGTCCCTGCTCCCGGCGATGTGCGCAACTGTATCGTGGCGCTCTCCGAAGACGAGGCCCTGCTGTCCCGGCTTTTCCGATACCGCTTCCCTGCCGGTGAGGGCTTGGGAGGACACAATTTTGGGAATCTGTTCCTTTCCGCCATGACGGCGATTGCCGGCGACTTCAGTCAGGCAGTGAAACATTCGGCGGCGATTCTGGCGACGCGCGGACACATCTATCCCGCTACCACCAGCAATGCGCAGCTATACGCCATCATGGACGACGGCTCCGTCGTCCGCGGAGAAACTAACATCACCGCAAGTCAGCGGCGGATTGTCGAGCTGCGTATGGCGCCGGCGAATGCCAAGCCCTTGCCGGTGGCGCTGGAGGCAATTGAGAACGCCGACCTTATCACCATCGGCCCGGGATCTTTGTTCACCAGCCTGGTGCCCAATTTGCTGGTGCGCGATGTTTCCAAGGCAATTGCGAACAGCCGGGCGGTCAAGGTGTTCGTCTGCAATTTAATGACGCAGGCCAACGAGAGCCTGGGGCTTACCGCTTCCGATCACATTCGCGCTCTTTACAAACACGCGCGTCATCAGTTTTTCGATTACGCGCTCGTCAATCGCACTCCCGCATCTCCCGCGCTGGCGTTGAAGTATGCCGAACAGCAGCAAGCGCAGATCGAGACCGATGTTGACGCCATCGAGGCGCTCGGGGTGAAGCCGATTCTGGGCGAATATCTCTTGGAAGCAATGGATTCCCGAGAGGGACTGGTCGCCCGTCACGATACGCACCGTGTCGCGCACGACCTGCTGCAGCTGATGATGGAGTTGCGGGAGTCGCCTGTGGCTAGTATTCCCTGGAAGCAGTAAAGCATCTGGCCCTTTCGAATTAAGTCACAACTTATGTCCTCGGAGGTAGCCATGCGGGTCGTACGAGGAATGTCTCAGTCCCTCGGCATCGTGTTGTTGCTGTTAACCTGCTGCCTGCTCTCAGCCCAGACCGAACAGCATCGCGTTCGGAATATCGTTCTGGTTCACGGCGCCTGGGCCGATGGTTCCGGCTGGAAAGGCGTTTACGACATTCTGGTGAAGGATGGCTACAACGTCAGCATCGTCCAGGAACCGGAAACGTCCTTTCAGGAGGATGTGGCTGCAACAAAGCGCATTCTTGCTCAACAAGATGGACCGTGCATTCTTGTCGCTCATAGCTATGGAGGAGCCGTAATTACTGAAGCCGGAACAGGTCCATCGGTTGCGGGATTGGTCTACATCGCGGCGCACATGCCAGATGTTGGAGAGAGTGAGGCTGACGATGGAAAGCGCTTCCCAAGCGACCTGAGCAAGTCTACCGCGATAAAAAAGACGGCAGATGGTTTCACTTACCTGGACCCCGAGCAATTTCACGAATACTTCGCAGCCGACCTGTCGGCTGAGCAGGCCGCCTTCATGGCGCGCTCTCAGGTGCTCAACCTAGCCGACAATTTCAAAGCAGTCATTACCACAGCCGCGTGGAGAAGCAAGCCGAGCTGGATGTTGGTGGCGGCAAAAGACAAAGCCATCAACCCCGACCTCGAACGGTGGTATGCCACACGAGCCAAGAGCCACAAGGTCGAAGTCGCCGGCGCAAGTCACGCGGTCTACGTCTCCAGGCCGAAGGAGGTTGCAGCCCTGATCGAAGAAGCTGCATCAAACGCTCGGTAGAAAACCTTGCACTGGCGGGTAAACCAGGAAGCCGGCGTCGCTCTAGTCTACGGTACTTTTTTCGCAGCCCCAAAAGCTATCCTGCTATCCTCTGAAACGAAATGGCCAAGCCAACTTCCAACTCCACTAAGTCTGCCAAAAGCAAAACCAGACAGTTTGCCATTGCCATTCTGGCCGCGGGCAAAGGCACGCGGCTGAAGTCGCGCCGTCCCAAGGTCTTGCACGAGATCGCCGGAAAGCCCCTACTCGCCCACGTAGTGGCGGCCGCGAGTAAGGTTGTCGCTCCACAGAACATCTTCGCCATCATCGGCCACGAAGCCGACCGGGTGCGCGAAGCGCTGGCCTCCAGCGGCATCAACTTCATCCTGCAACGCGAACAACGCGGCACGGGTCATGCCCTGATGGAAGCGCGGGCTGCCTTGCAGAGTTTCGATACGGTATTAGTGCTTTCGGGCGATGTTCCGCTGATCCAGGCGGCGACGATCGAGCGGGTCCGCGATTTCCATAACATGCACCATGCCGCGATGACCATGCTTACCGCCGAACCGCCTGATCCCACAGGATACGGCCGTGTTTTCCGCAAGAAGATCAAAGGCAGGGAGAGCGACGAAGTCGAGCGCATCGTCGAACAGAAATCGCTGCGTGGTGCTGAGGGCGAGCAACGCGAGATCAACTCCGGCATATACGCGTTCGCGACCAAGCCGCTCTATGCTCACATCGGCAAGCTCAAGACGGACAATGCCCATCACGAGTACTACCTGACCGACATGGTGGCGCTGCTGGGCAAGGCTTGCGAAAAGGTGCTGGCACTGCCTGCCGCCGACTCCAGTGAAGTGCTCGGGGTCAACACGCGGATCGAATTGGCGGAGCTCGATGCCAAGCTGCGAGACAAGAAAGCGCGCGAGCTCATGTTGGCCGGCACAACTATCTTTCGTCCGGAGACGTGCGATATCGATGCCGACGTCGAGGTCGGACCGGACACCGTGATCGAACCCTTTGTGCAACTCATCGGCAACACGAAGATCGGCGCTGACTGCCGCATTCGGTCGTACTCGGTTATCAGCAACTGCCAGCTTGGTGATGGCGTTCTCATTCTGCCGGGCTGCATGCTGGAAGATTCCGTGGTGCGCAACCGCGCGCAACTCGGACCTTACTCGCATCTGCGACCCGGCAGCGACATTGGCGAGGGAGCGCACATCGGTAACTTCGTCGAAACCAAGAAAACCCGTGTGGGCAAAGGTTCCAAGGCCAACCACCTTACCTATCTTGGCGACTCCGAAATTGGTGAAGGCGTGAACATCGGGGCTGGCACCATCACTTGCAATTATGACGGCGTAGGCAAATACCCCACAACCATTGAAGACGGAGCGTTCATCGGAAGCGATGCGACCCTTGTGGCTCCTGTTCGAATCGGCAACGGGGCTTACATCGGCGCGGGATCCTGCATCACGGAAGATGTTCCCGCCGATGCCCTGGCCCTTGGGCGTGGACGGCAAGTCACCAAAGAAGGATGGGCGGCAGAGCGGCGGGACAAGCTGAAAAAGTCGAAAAAATAATCGGGCTCGACAAAAACAGGGAGAATAAAACATTTTCAGAGTTAGTGTAGTCAAGCGAGCGCGGGTCGAGCGGCACTTCACCTGCATTATTCATGAGGATCTCACGCCTTGAAGGGGCACGGCTTCAGCCGTGCCGGAAGCTGCTCACACTATGGTGGCTTTAGCCACCGAGGGACTTCGAGGTTCAAACGAGGCGCGAGTTCCCTCAGGGGCTGAAGCCGAATTCTCCACCCGCACGTAACGGCACGGCTGAAGCCGTGTGCCCCTTCAAGGCTTGCTGTATCCAAGTTTCTAAACGAATGAGTAATCCAGCCTGGCAACCAAATCTGCGATTGCTGGTGACCAAAGGGGTCCGTCAGCTCCTACTAGAGCGGTTCCGCGATTAGTGTCTCCGTACGCCCGGGTAGTGCGGGACTTCAGGCCCGCGTATAAGGCAAGAAGAAAACTGCTTAAGCCGCTGAGGTCGTCGACCTCAGCGGCTTAAGCGAGGCCTTTGGGCTGCGAACGCGGCGCTGAAGCTCCGCGCTACCCGAGCAAACCGGAACACATCAATTGCGGAACTGCTCTAATGACAACAACGCGACGGTGCGAGTAAAACTCCTGAAACAACGAATTGCCCCGCCCTAGCCAACAGAAGGCTAGAACGGGGCACCCAGATGTAAGTTTCGCGTCCGATCTTGCAAGGTTACTGAGTTGGCGCCATTTGATCCTGGGAAGCGCTCTTCGCCGGCCGCTGCACCGTGATTGAGTTGCCGAGCTTGAACGTGACCGCGGACTCCGCAGGAATCACCAGCTCTTTGTTACCGGTGAACGCCGCGCCCGCTGTGCCAGCACCAGCGCCCACGAGACCGCCAATCAGCGCGCCCTTGCCGCCACCCGCGATTCCGCCGATTAATGCACCAGCGCCGGTTCCGCCTCCGACCGCCACAGCCGTGCGCTTGCCCTTACCCTTGACGATCTGGGTATAAGTAGAAGTCTGGATCGGTACCGATGATCCTCCGACGTTGACAGCGGTCAAGGCGATTGACAACACACCCTCACCTTTGAACTTGCCCGGCGACTTGGCCTCAACGACCGTTCCGGCCACGCCAGCACCAGCAGGAATTGCCACCACTCCGCCTACAGAAACCGAATGTGCCAGTGAACCTGTAAAGGTATCGCCCGCATTCGCCGTTTTCGAGGTAATGCTATTTCCCATGCGGACCACAAGGTGGGTGCCGGCTGGAATTACGAGAGGAGGGGGCGGAGGCGGCGGCTCGGGAGCTTGTGCCATCTGAGCTGGGGGCGCTGCGGTCGGCTGAGCAGGCGCCATCTGGCCCCCTTGGGCGGGCTGCTGTGCTGGCGCCATCTGGCCGCCTGCAGGCTGGCCGTTGCTTGCCGGTTGGTTGGCCTGGGCCGCGGTGGAAGTGTCGCTCGCCGGCGCTGCAGTGTTCTGGCTTTGATCTTTCTTGCTACAGGCCGCGAAGCTCATCGTGAGAATTGCGATCAACGTGAGCGTAAGTAACCGAAAACGCATAACATTTTCCTTTCGTTGTGACGCTGAACAAGAAAACTTCCAGCCGCCTACCGTGCTTGAATCGATCTTGATCCTGCGCTGCCGGAATGAAGACCCGCAAGGCGCTGCAATTGCGAGGCGAGTGGGCTACAAAGACCTGCCTAACGCGGTTAAGAACCGTTCAAATTGTATCGCGTTTCGCGGGATCTAAGTCTCGTGAACCTGCATTATCCATGAGTACCTCACGCTTTGAAGGGGGTGCGACTCCACCCGCCGCTGAAAAATCCACAATGGCAAGCGTTCGGGTAGTGCGGGCCTTTAGAGGGTGTGTGAGAACTAGGAATTTCCGCAACCCATTGTGTTTACCAATTTGAGGCCGCACAAGGGGTTGCGTAAAAATTGAGTTCTCACACACGCTCTGAAGGCCGTTCTATAGCTGTCCCCTGACGCGGCGCTGAAGCGCCGCACTAGCCATGTGAGGATTCACCTGCATTCGATGACTGGTTTAATCGCCCGCCATCGCGCAGCGCAAAATACCCCAGCACCCCCGCCAACAGTGAAGCCGCCAGGACTGCCGTCTTAGCCTCCAACAATTGCGCAGCATCGTCGAACGCCAGCGAGCTGATAAAAATGGAAACGGTAAAGCCGATGCCCGCGAGGATTCCCACCGCGCTCAACTGGCGCCATGTCACCCCGTTTGGAACTTGAGCCAGTCGCGAGCGAACCGCCAGCCGGGCAAATCCAATGATTCCCAGCGGCTTCCCCACGACTAGTCCCAGCAAAATTCCCCAGGCAATGCGGCTCGTCAGTATTTCGCGCCACGCTCCGCCGGAAAACGTTACTCCCGCGTTGGCCAGGGCGAACAGCGGCAAGACCAGAAACGAAACCCAGTCATTCAACTTCCGCGTCAGCAGCTCGGATGGCGATTCCGTCTCCTGCGCCAACTGCTCGAAAGAGCCCAGCAAGTTTTTCGCCGTTTTCTCGTCGCCTTCAGCGACGGCCGCGCGGAATCGCTGTACAATCCCCGCGCTAAGCTCCTGGAAGTCGCCTAGTGACAAGGCCGCAGTGGTCGGAACCATAAAACCTAGTACGACGCCAGCGATGGTCGCGTGAATGCCCGATCGCAGAATCGCCACCCAGAAACCCATTCCCAGCACGAAGTACAAGACCGGCTGCGAGATCCCCACTTTGCGCAACAGGAAGATAACGACGAGCAGGAGCAGGCCTATGACCAGGGGCTCCAGACGCAACGAGCTCGTATAGAAAATCGCAATCACCGCGATGGCGCCAATGTCGTCGGCGATCGCCAGCGTCAGGAGAAAGATTTTCAGGTCCTGGGGAATTCCCTTGACCATGCCAAGCACGCCCAGAGAAAACGCGATGTCGGTGGCCATGGGAACACCCCAGCCGTGCTGGCCGGGATGCCCAACATTCAGGGCCATGAATAGCAGCGCCGGAACAATCATGCCACCAAGGGCACCGAAGATGGGCAGCGCCGCCCGGCGCATATCCGCAAGCTCACCATGCACGATCTCATGCTTGATCTCCATGCCCACCAGAAAGAAAAATATGGCCATCAAGGCATCGTTGATCCACGCATGCACAGGCAAGTTCAGACGAGAGAGGGACAGTTCCATCTCCCAAACGTGGTGGTAGGAGTCCTGCCAAGCCGAATTGGCCCACACCAGAGCGGTGATCGCTGCGCCCAGCAACAGAATGCTGCTGATCCCCTGGATATGGATGAACCGCTGGATAGGCAGCACCAAAGCGCGCGTCACCAGCGATTCGCGCAGCCTGACCTGAAGCGCACCGTATGTACGAGGCGGGATTCCCATAGGCCGTGAGTGTACGCGCACGTCCTGCGCGCATTAAAGCAAACTCCGATTAAGTCGGGTTCTTTGAAGGGAATGGCCTTCAGACCGTCCGCATACGCCTAATATTAGACCGGGCTAGCCCGGAGGGTTCCGACTGACTTAATCAGAATTCCCTTAACATTCAACCTGTAAAAGGCAATGTGGTCAATCCTCGCGAGCGGCGAGTGACGCCCTTGCGCTATGCTGTGTGTCTCGCATGTACGCCATCACCCGAAACGTGTTGCTGGTTTTTGCTGCACTGATGCCTATCGTGAACCCGCTTGGCATGGCGCCCATCTTTGCGGAAATGACCCTGGGCTACGACACCAGTACTCGCCGTACGGTGGCGATGCGGGTCGCGGTCAACGGCGTGGTCTTGCTGGTTGCTTCGCTGTTCATCGGCTCGTACATTCTTCAGTTCTTCGGAATCAGCCTTGCGGCGGTCCAACTAGGAGGCGGGCTGGTGGTAACCGTAGCAGGATGGCAAATTCTGAATCGCCGGGGCGACCTGAAAGATAGCGCGCTAGAGTCACCGCCCAGCCGCGAGCGAATCCTGTCGCAAGCTTTCTATCCGCTCACCATGCCGCTGACGGTCGGACCGGGATCGATAGCGGTCGCCCTCACGCTGGGCAGTAACATACATGAAGAAACGCACCTGCAACTGATCGTCAGCGCACTGGCCGCTGTGATTGGAATCTTGCTGATTGGGATGACGATCTTCTTGTGTTATCGCTTCTCAGACGAACTGGAGCGGCTGTTGGGCCCGTCAGGTGTAAGCATCGTTATCCGGTTGTCGGCGTTTATCCTGGTCTGTATCGGCATACAAATCATGTTCAACGGCCTGGAGGATTTCTACGGCGTGCTGCATGCGGTGGCGAAGTAGGCCGGGGCTTCTAAGGACCACTGCTTCATCCGCGCCATTATAAGTGTGGAGAGTCGGCAGGCTCAGGACAGACTCTGAAGGTGCGCCCCTTCAAAGCGAGCATAACCGAGTTTTTCAGCAGCCTGCTAAAGCCCGATCTAATATCAGGCATTTGCGGACGGCCTGAAGGCCGTCCCCTTCCAAGAACCAGACTTAATCAGAGTTTCCCGAGTTTTGGACTAACAGAGATCGTTGGTGCTTCCCCATTTTCTTCTCCCGGTACATGGCAGAGTCGGCGCGCTCGATGATCTGCTGCATGGTTTCGCCGGGCTGCCATTGGGCCACGCCGATGGATGCGTCCAGACTGACTCTTACAGGCGGGGTGACGGCGAGTTGGATAGTGTAGTCTCCAAGCACCCATTTGCGCATGCGATCCATTTGCGATGCGGCGCTGGCGAGATCCGAATCCAGGACCACGATGAACTCATCTCCACTCCAGCGGCCGACCAGGTCGGTGCAGCGCACATTCGCGCTCAGTTCCTGGGAAAACTGCTGCAATAGATTGTCGCCCGCCGGATGTCCATAGCGATCATTGACCTGCTTGAACCGGTCGAGATCAAGGATGGCCACACTAAAAGTCTGCTGATGATCCACACGCCATGCAATGCGCTGCTCGACGTTGCGGCGATTGGCCAAGCCGGTGAGCGGGTCCCGTAGTGCCAGCTCTTCGGCGGCTTTGAGTTTGGTCTCGTAGGTTGAAACCTCCGCGTGCAGTTGGGCCAACGATTGGTGACTGTCTTCTTCCATCTGCTCGACGCAGGCTTTGAGTTCGGTTGCCCTCTGCACCAGAGACGCGCGCACCTGGGTCAGGTCCTCGAGGTTAGCAATGGCCTGCAAGCGGGAGGTGAATTGCGTAAACCGCGTGGCATAACGCTGGTCGCGTTCGCCCACAGACTCGGCGGTGCGGGCCAGCACGATGAGGAGCTCTTTAATGTCGTTGGCCTTGGCCTTGAAGTATTCCTCAGTGTGGCCTCCCCATCGGCGGAGTTGCTCTTCGACCTGCTCTTCCGTCTCTTGCACGAGGGACGGCGTGAGGTCGCGCGAGAGGAGGCTGGCCAGACGAATGAGGTTTTGCTGTAGATCGGAACCGACTGCGGGATAGGCCCGGAACCCGCTTTGTCCCATGGCCACCAAGGCTGAGCGATACGACTCCAGAACTGGGGCCAGCAGTTCGCCGGGGTCAGGCTCACTCTGGTAAGGATGGAGCGCGTCGGCATCCAGATACTTCTTCAGGGAAATCACCTTGCAATCTCCTGTCTCAATATGCTGGCTTCATTGCGGCAACCTTGACCGACTCTCTCCAAGACGGGTCACGGGCAAGGGATGGTGAACGCAATTCGACATCGCTCGCAAGAATGGCGAATCGCATACTCTATCGGCATTTCGGAAGCAAGGCTTGAGACTGTCAAGGGCATCTAAGGGCCATTGACTCCCAGGCCCTGCAAGGGTAGCCTCGCGGTAATCGAGGGTGCAGGAAGAAGGAGCGTCGCCGTGACATTCATCGAAGCACTTTTCCACTTCTCTCCCGACGGCGGTAGTGGAGCCACGGAAGTATCCCTCATGATTGCCTTGATCGTGGGATTGCTTTTATCGACGGCAGTCCGACTGCTGGCACGACATCAAACTCACGACGAGCACATTGCATCGGATGGGTCCGAGTTGTCGTCCCTGGAGAAATTCTGATTAAAGTCAGTCGGAAGTCCCTCAGGGGCTATAACGCTGCTGAAGAGTCGTCGCGACGAAAAGAAACCGCAGATTCCTCGGGGCTGAAGCCCCTCGGAATGACAAAAATAACGGGTTTTACAACGGGGTACCCTTCGACAAGCTCAGGGCAGGCTCTGAAGGTGCCCCCTTCAAGGCGAGCGCAATCGAGTTTTTCAGCAGCCCGTAAAGCCCGGCCTAATAGCAGACGTTTGCGGACGGCCTGAAGTCCGTCCCCTTCACGGAACCAGACTTTATCAGGGTTTCCCTAGACCAGTAAGGAAGGCCAAAATGCCTCGTAAGCCAACACCAAAGAAGAAGAGTCAGAGTTCCCGAGCCAAGGCCGAAAGCCACCGGGGTGCGAAATCAAGTGTCAAACAAAAGGCCGCAACCGCCAGCGCACTGCTGGTGCGCGGTCCGGGGAAACCCAGGAGCCGCGGAACCCCTGAGCCGCGCCTGTCCACTCACAAGAAGCGCGCGGTTTGGTTCCAGGCGCGCACGTGCTGGCCGGTGCGGGACGCTCCCATCCACAAGCTGGTGCAAGCCCGCGCGCAGGCCCGCAACACACAAACGCTGAGTATGACAACGCAGTGGGAGAGTGCCGGTCCCTCGAACATTGGAGGCAGGACGACCTGCCTTATTTGTCATCCGCAAAACGCTGACATCCTTTGGATCGGCGCAGCGGGCGGCGGAGTCTGGCACAGTACCGACGGTGGCGTCACTTGGGCGCCGCAGTGGCACTCGCAGGACATTCTGAACATTGGGGCGCTGGCGATCGATTCTAAAGATCCGAACGTCATTTACTGCGGTACGGGGGAAGCGGACCTGTCGGCCGATTCGTATCCGGGGGTGGGTCTGTTCAAGTCGACCGACGGGGGCGCATCGTGGCAAGTTCTCGCCAGTCCGGACAATGATGCCGTGCCGCGACGCATCGGGGCGATTGCGATCGATCCGTTTGACTCCAGGCACATCATCGTCGGAGGCGTGGGCTTCAATGAGTCCTCCGCGTCGGGACATGACTTCGGCGGGCTTTACTTCTCGCATGATGGCGGCGCCACATGGACGCGCGAATTGTCCTTTGCGACGAACAACTACTGGTGCCATGCGGTAGTCTTTCATCCCACCGTGACAGGAAAGATCTACACGACCATCACCGAACAGGGATCGCGCAGTGGAATCTGGCGATCTTCCGACGGTGGAGGATCGTGGCAGCAACTCACCAGCGGACTGCCTGCGGCCGCGTTGTTCGGTCGAACCTCGCTGGCCATCAGCGCCTCGAATCCGGACATCATCTACGCCTTTGCGCAGAACGAAAGCAGCGGCGATAAGGACGCGCTGCTGGGAGTGTTCCGTTCGGCGGATGGAGGCAACACCTGGAAGAATGTCGCTGGCTCGTATTTCAAAACTGAGGGGCAGATTTCCTACGGCAACACCGTTGCTGTACACCCGACCTCTCCAAACATTGTCATTTGCGGCGGGGTTGATCTGCACCTGACCAGGAACGGAGGCAAGACCTGGAAAAAGGTGTCGCATTGGGATGCCGATCGCGGTAAACCCACCTACGCTCATGCCGACCATCATGCCTTACTCATGCCGGCCTCGAAGCCGGGACGCATCTATTCGGCCAACGATGGCGGCATGGACATGAGCGACGACACGGGCACCAACTGGACCAACCGCAGCAAAGGTCTCGTTGCCACCATGTTTTATGACATGGATGTCGCCGCCAGCGACGGCAAGAATTTCGGTGGCGGAGCGCAGGACAACGGCACAGTCGTAACCGCCACGGGCAGCTCCGACGACTACTTCGAAAAGCTCGGAGGAGACGGCGGCTGGATGATCTACGATCCGCAGGATGCGACGCACATGTACGCGTCGTACTACAACATGGGGATCTTTCGCTTTCGAAATGGCAAAGCCACCGATGTGTCGCCTCCCGTACCGGAGAAAAATTCGGTTTGGATGTGCTATATCACCATGGATCCGGCAAACTCTAATACCGTGTACACCGGATCGACGCGAATTTGGAAGACGACCAATGACGGCGCTGCATGGAAGGCGATGTCGCCCGAGTTTGATGGCGGGGTCATTTCCGCCATCGAAGTCGCGGAGTCCGACTCCAAACGAATCTATGTTGGGACCGAGAATGGAGGCTTTTTTCGCAGCACGGATGGAGGCGTGACCTGGAGCGCCAATCTTTCCAGTTCGGTCCTTCCCGGTTTTACGATCACTCGCCTGGAGACTAATGCCATGACGAGCGCGGACCTGCTGTTTGCAACGATCGCGAACTTCGGACGCTCACACGTGTTCCGATCCAAAGACGGCGGCATCACGTGGACCGACGTGGATCGCGGGCAGTTGCCGGACGTTCCTCACCACGCCGTGCTGGTGTTGCCGGGCGATCCGAAGAGAGTTTTTGTCTGCAACGACGTAGGCGTGTTCGCTTCGCAGGACGGCGGCGACACATGGGAGAACATGACCCTGAACCTGCCCAACGTCATGGTCATCGACCTGGTGTATCAGGCCACGGACAAAATGCTCTACGCGGCGACTTATGGCAGGAGTATTTGGAGGATAGCGGTTTAGTTCAGAGCGCTTACTCGCGGGTGCGGCTCTTGAACCATTGCGAGCGTTGCCGGAGATTGTTTCTTCCTTCCCCGATTCGAGGCGGCGCACTCCGGTCCGGAGTCGCGGAGTCCATAGTCGATTCACTTAGCAATGAGATAGGAAACGCGACTGCATGTCCGGCACGTCGAATGACTATGTTTCCATTCGTCGGATTCGCGGTGAAATTGGTGATCGTAGCAAGCTGATCAGACTCCACTGCCGGATTGCACGCCAGCAGCACCGGGAAAGAAAGGCGACCCCGGCCCCGCTGAAGCAACTGGAGCAGTTGAATCGTCGCCAAGGGCGGGGCGTCCACAAGAAGCAGGTTTGTTGTGCCTAGCACCGCGGGACGGTGTAGCTTAATCTGATCAGAAGCGCCAGCCGCGATTTCTATCGATGCGTATGGCGCAATCAAGGCTGCGCCGTGCGTTCCCCATTGCCAAGTCTTACTGGTATCGCCAAGCCCCGCCTCGTGAAGAGCTTCAGCGAGAGTAACCACCACCGTATCGCTGGTGAATCTACGAACTGACTTCCATGCGTCTTTCAGGGCAACCTCAGGACAGGTTCACACGGGCCTTGGTTATGGTACAGCGCCAATCATAGTTGCGCACGTGAACGACAGGAAAAACAAGGTCAGCGATCCCGGCCTGACGCTACGCCCGAGGGGAGATTATCGTTGACCCTACGGCGCCTTTGAGTTACCGTTTGGCTCGCGGCAAAGACGGCTCCCTGCTCATCCTCTGCCGCAGAGCTTCTATGAGGAGATAGGCATGAAGAAGTTGGTATGGGTTGTCTTATGGTTTCTCCCTGTGATGTTGTTTGCGCAAAGCCCGTTCGATGGCACTTGGAAGACCAATATGGCGGAGTCCAAGCTGTCGCAAAAGCCCTACGTGTTTTCGGTGAACAATGGTATGTACGACTGCGAAAGTTGCGCCCCCAAAATCAAGAACGTAAAGGCTGACGGTCAGGACCAACCCGTCACCGGCCAGACCTTCGACACGCTCGCGGTGCAGGTTGTCGATGCGAACACGGTTCGCTTCACCGGGAAGAAAGCGGGCAAGCCGGAGTTCGAACAGGTCAGGACTGTTTCGGCAGATGGGAAGACATTGACAGTTTCGGTCACGAGCTATCCCACCGATGGCAGCCCGTCCTTCAAGTCGGAAAGTAAGTGGGCACGGGTTTCCAAGGGACCGGCCGGTTCCAATGGCACCTCTGGCTCCTGGCGTATCCAGAACGTGAATGAAGACGCCGCCGGGCTTACCAGCACCTGGAAGGGCGGGGGCGATTCGCTGAGCATGTCCACCCCGGATGGCATGAGCTGGGACGCCAAGCTCGATGGCAAAGAGTACCCAGTGAAAGGTATCTATGCGAATGAGACTGTGTCGGTAAAGCCGGCGGGCGACCGCTCCATTGAAGTGACCTACAAGCGCGATGGCAAACTGTGGACCGTGGAGAAGATCACGGTCTCGCCCGACGGAAAGACCATGACCACCGTCGCCGACAATAAGCAAACCGGAAGAATGTCGACGTACGTCGATGAGAAGCAATAGCGATGGTGAGTAGTTCGAAGCCGGAGGTTTTGTTAAACAATGATCTATAGTCGTATTGATGTGGCGCGTCGCCACTTCGACGTTCGTTCCGTTCGGAGTGCACACCCTTGATCGACAAACAACAATCCAAGAACAGCACAGACTTCACCGAGACTTACAAGGTCTTCACTGGAATAGACTGAGGACCTCTGTCTGTAGCTGCTGGACATTCCACGCGGAAAGCTGCGCCAACATATTCACCGCCTCCGGATCGAGATACAGCTGCTCGCCGGTGAAATAATTCGGAAAATTCGCTAACGGCCCCGTGGGCTCGGCTTGCTGCCCTAGCTGAAGATCCGTCTTTATTCCCTGGTCGACGATGGAATTCTGCCAATTATTGACGCGGTTGTTATAGACCCATAGCACGCGCACTTGGCGTCCTGCCTCAATGTTCGCAACCGGATTGGCGACCGTAGTGAGTGTCTGAAGGAAGCTGGCCGTGGCAGTTCCTGGAGCGGATCCGCCGCAGCTTGCGTTGTAAAGACCCTGGCGAAGCGTCGCGAATGCGCCGTTCGCGTCGCTGAAGACCTGAACATAGCTCATCGGCCTGTTGGGGTTCATTCCACCGAAGGAGACATACTGCCCGTTCACCAACGTGTCCGAATATCCGAAGAGAACTGCGAGTGAGGAATCGACGATCACCTGCCCCGAGGTAGGATTCGTGGTCAAGGGAATCTCGCTGTTTACGAACGCGATGATCGCATTTACATCGGTCTGGGCCAGCATCCCGAGAATACCGGTGTTATCGAAGTCGCCGCCATCGGAGAAGCCGTAGGCAACGTTCGCAGGGTTGTTCTGACCGACCTCTCCCAGCGACCAATAGTTGTACTGCGGTATGACATGCGACGCGTCCGCGTCGAGGAAATCCTGAGCGGAGGACTCTACAGCTTGGCCGATTATCTTTGCTACGAACGGTGAGAAGTGCAGGGTGTTTACGAGGTAAGACTCCAGTTCGTCGATGAGATGGTCAATCTCCTGATTGAGATACTGCAGAAGGTACTCGGCAAAAAAAGCGCTCGAGCAACCTGCTATGTCACAGAGAGCATAGCGCCGCGTGGTGCTGACGGCCGCCGTACCCTTAACGGTTCCCAGGCCCGTTAGCGTGGATGTAAAGGCGAATGATTCGACTCCCCCGCCTCCCACGATGGCGCCGTCCGGGCTCTGTCCGGGAGCACCGGAAGAGATCGGCGCAGCCTGCACGGGGATTTGAGCTGTGTCCGGCCGAGTGTAATCCTGAAGAATATTCGTGTTGACAACCAATGAAGGGCGATTCGGCCGACAGAGGTAGAACTGTGACGAGGTCAGCGACGGGTTATTGGGAGTAATAATGGAAGCAACATAGTCCGTCGAGAGACTAAAGAACTGGCTGGGCTCGATGTAATTATTGTTAGGATTATAAAAGGCAGCATAGAGTTCGAATGGCTTAAGGACAATTTCACCCACTCCGGCTATCCAGAACCAGCTCCATTTCTGTGAATTGCCCAAAAAGCCCCACAAATAGAGGGTGTACAGCAATGCTGCAATATTGTTAATGTTAAACCGCTGCGGCACGTTTCCAAGACAGAATTTTCCCATATACGACACGTTGCCAGCGGCAGGATTCGTGGGATCTCCCTTGATGAGCGTATTTGGCGCGACCGGCTGACTCAAAAAGTCGGAATCGCTTACCGATTGGCCGTTGATCGTCAGCGGTAGAAAGGTATATAAGACCGACGCCCAACTGCCGCCGGAAACCGACGAGAGATAGGGTATCTCTTGGAGTATGCTTTTACCCGACCTCGGGTCAACGATTGTATTTAATGCCGACAATTGTCCTAGCGCGCAGGTCAGGGCACGCGAACCACCGCCGGAAAGACATACCCCAACTCGGGAGCCTGGCCCTCCGGAAGAAGGACCATTGGGATAGAGATTTGCTTCGTATTCGTTTGTCTCAAGATGCTGGAATTGAGGGCCCATGCCGTACTCACCTTTCAGTTTTTCCTATGCCTGCGCAGCCACGTCACGATATTGTTCCCTTCCAAAGTTGGAGCCCAGATTGTCGTGCATGACTATACGGCATCCCCACCCTTTCGCAAAAGAGGCGAAAAGGATGGGGCACCCGACAATCAGGTCAATCCGAACGGGTATCGCAGCTTCTTTCCGATGGGGCCTCAGGTCACCACTATTCCTGCTCTAATTCCGCCGCGCGCGCCATTCGCGTCCGTCTGCGTGATCTCGATGGAATGCACGGTTCCGGCCGGCTCGGTTGGATCAAGCTCAACCGTCACGCGAAGCGGCTGAAGGCCCTTCGGCGGCAGGCTAAGATGGAGCTGGTGGCCGCCACCAAACGGGTGCGTCTCCAGGCCGAGCAGTTCTTCGATGATCTCCTCCGCTTCATGGATGATTTTGGAGAGCCAGCTATTCCACTTAAACTCCTGCGAAGCGAGGCGCAGCGACTTAGGCGCCAAGGTTGCGGGCTTGAGCGGGAGCCCAGCATATGGCCCGCTGGCAAGCACCTTGAGCAGCACCGGATCAACCTGGCCGCCTTGATCTAGGGCGGTTACCGCTACGGTCGTCCTTGAGCGCCCTGTCTGCCTGGGCGCACCGGAGAGGAAGGCGAATCCCCTGCGTATCTGACCGCCTTGCGGCGCCGCAACGATCACTATGTTACGTTGCCCTTGGTACAGGTCAGTGCAGATGTCAATATCGCTCTTAAGCTGGCTGTTGTCCGTGATGTTCACCCCCACCTGCTCTCCACTCTTCGTTTCTGTGTCGAAATCCGATAGTCCCGCTGCATTGGCGATGACGCAGCAATGACCTTCCTTGCCGGCTTGCTCAAGAAAATCTTCTGTTGTCGGCGTCCAAGCGGTCAGCGAGATCCATTGAAATCCAACGCTATCTTGATAGTCGGAGCCGCCGAACACCAGGGGCTGATCCGGGAGAGTGTTCGAAAAGGACGCGAACGCACTATTCTGCATCGAAGGGACGACCAGGGTGGCGTCCGCTCCCCCGGCGACGGTATTTGGAAAGCAGACCCAAGCCTGCACGTGCTGGATTAATGCCGGCGATGTACCCCCGTCAGCCCCGGTCAGGCCTTGGATTCCGACTTGAATTACTACAGTGTCGCCCACGCGCGCGGTGACTGCATCGACGGTGTTGGTGAGCTGGATGTTTTCACAAGTCCACCACGGTGCCTTGGTGTACTGTTGTTGGACCGCTGGATCACATATGCTGCGCTGTCCGGCATCACGCGGAAAGAAATAATCTCGCTGGTTAAGTGGAACCATGAAACCTGGGTCGTTAGGCATGGCTTGTCCTTCTTTCTGCTCTAAGTTGGAATTTCCGTTTTACGCCCCAATGGCCCCACTATATATCTCTTTAGGAACTCCAATGCATAAATATTTTCTTTAGCCGGTGCTCCAGGTTCGCGTCCGTCGCTTGGACGCTACCTGGGCTGAGGAAGAGACGGGCCGGTCCACCGAACACTTTCAAATCACGATCTCGCGCCGTCCACTCAGACTCGATCTCTCCCAGACCACTTTGGCATGAACAGAATCTACACCCAGCGACAGTAGAAAATTCCCGCCCTAGCCAAAGGAAGGCTAGAACGGGGCACTCCATGTCTATCGGATGGGTTAGGGTGTGGCAGCAATCCCAGGTTGCCCAAAAGAAGGGCGAACCTGGGGCACAAGGCCGATGTGTCGTCCTTCGCCTGGGTGAAACTAGATGACGCGATTCGGTGTGTAGCTGTTCTGTACGCGTGGCAAGGTAAAGAGAACGATAACGCTGACGAGGGCCAGTATAGCGATAATGAAGATGCTGCCTTCCGGGCCGGTGGCTCCGCCGCTGAGGATGGGCCTGCCGACAGGATGCGTGGCCAGGAGATGGTGCTGGACCATGGTTCCGCTGTCGGCGACGCCGTAGAGGAAGGATTGAGCCCAGTCCCACGAGCCGTGGAACCCGATGGCCCACCAAAGAGAGCCGGTGCGCCAGAGGCTGAGGCAGAAGACCATGGCGACGAGGCCGGCGGCGAGCAGCCCGATGGGCGACTCGCCGGGGTTGCCGCGGTGGCCGAGGCCGAAGAGTATGGAGAAGATGATGGCCGAGGTCCAGAAGCCTAAGGTTGCGCTGTGGCGAGTTTTGAAGATCCACTGGTAAATGCCGGCGAGCCCACGAGTGAGGGTGTACTGCAGGTAGCCGCGGGTAAGGTACTCCTCGGTCAGTCCGACGAACAAGAAGCCGAGCAGCCAGATTGCTCCATAACGAAAGATGGCGCTGCCAGAGAGTAGGCGGCTGTCAAAGACGAGGAGTCCGGTCTTCCAGAGCGTCACGACGAGCAGTGAAAGACAGGCGACTCCCCAAGCCATGCCGGCCAGAAAGTGCGGCAGCTTGCGGCTGCCGCCGAGTCCGTAGACGGAATTCGGGCGACGCTCGATCTTCGACATGATCCATGTCGCGAGGAGAATCACCAGGAATGTACTGCTCTCAAGGATTAGCCCGCTCGTAATCGAAACGTCCGAATTGGCCTTTGCCGTCTTTGGAGCAGACGGATGGATCTTGTGTCCGATGACGTTGACACAGAAGAGCAGAGCGGCCATAAGAGCGATGAAGATGAGCAGACTCCAGCCGGCCCGGAGACCATCTTTGCCGATGAAAATCTTATGGAGGGTCGAAGGCGGCGGCGGTGGAATTGGTTCGCTGGATGTCAACGTGGCGTCGTGGTCGGGGAGCAGGTCGTCGGACTCAATGTTCAAGGGGCATCCTTATGGGGTACGAACCTTAAATGTTAGATGGAGTCTTCGGATTTGCATAGCAGGGGTGCGATTCCTAAAGTGTTCGCCCGCAAAGACCATAATGGAGTCTACTTCCAGCCTGAGAGTTCGGCCTGGTACTCCACCCAAGCCGCCTTTGCTTGAGTGGGGGTTTTGGTCGTGATAACGAAATCTCCACTCAGCAACGCGATCCTCCGGAACATCACCCGACTGTTAGGTGTTCTTTGATCCCCCACTCATTCGCCGAAGACCGCGAATGGAGTGGGGCACCCAGCCCTTCTGGAACGGGGCACCCCAAATTCAGTCGCCAGTTGTCAGTTGTCAGTTCTTGGCAGGTAAGTCGTTCGCTTCGCTGATCACAAGCCGCACACCATCTTCTCAGTGCCCAAGTTTTCCCAGCACCCTGCTAGGATAACGAGATTGCAATTCTCGGATTCGAGAGCATGCCTGCGCATTCCATCATCTTCAAAGAGCTGTCGTACATCTTCATCGCCGCCATTTTTGGAGGCGCGGTGGCGTGGCGGTTGCGACAGCCGCTCATCCTCGGCTACGTGCTGGCGGGAATTTTCATCAGCCCGTTCACGCCCGGGCCGGCGGTGCGCGAGGCCCACACCTTTCAGATTGTCGCCGAGGTCGGCGTCGTCTTCCTGATGTTCTCCATCGGTCTGGAGTTCTCGCTCGAGGAATTGCGCGAAGTGAAATGGGTGTCGCTGATCGGCGGCTACGCGGTGCTGGCGGCGTCGCTGATTTCGATTTTGCTGAATGCCACGCTGGTGCGATCGGCGCCAAAGTGGGTCGGGGCGCGGTGAAGCGGACGGGTGTTGGGCGGAGGCAGGCGTCGCGTTAACTGATAAGGCACCCCCGCGCGATTGCGCTTGAATCGGGGATGCTCGCTCTCTACGATTGAGATTGCTCTTGCGATTTTCCCGCCTCCATCTCACCTTTGCACCCAAAAACCGCATCGTTTGTTGCATGGGTGGTGCAATATAATGTGGTTTCCACAGGGATGACCCCAAATATGGTGTTTTACATCTTGACCCTCATCGCCTTCGAAAGTACAGTTGGCTAGGCATTTTACGTCGGGTCGAGATGAAATCGCGGATGACGCTGGCCTGAAAGACTTGCTTCTAAGTCGCAACCTGCCCGCGCTATCCGAACGGAGTACGCATTTGCTCAAACTGAAGAAGCTGCAAATCCTCGGTTTCAAATCGTTTTGTGACCGCACCGACCTTCGCTTCCAGGGCGACGGCATTGCTGCCATCGTGGGTCCGAACGGCTGCGGCAAATCGAACATTTCCGACGCCATCTCCTGGGTGCTCGGCGAGCAATCCGCGCGATTGCTGCGCGGCGTCAACATGCAGGACGTCATCTTCGCGGGCACGCGCGAGCGCAAGCCGACCGGCATGGCCGAGGTGTCGCTCACGCTGGTCGATCCCGAAATTTATGGCGATGTGGTTGAGCCCGAGATCGACATCCAAGACGATCTGCCCGATGACGACTGGGATGAATCCGCAGCGCGTGCCGCCAAGGCCGAAGACGTGGAACGCTACTCCGAGGAAGTGCATCCCGGCCAAAGCGACGACGACGACGCGCCCCCGACCGCGACCGAGGCTGCTCACGATGCGACTGCTCCGCACGTTGTGCTGAAAATTCGTCGCCGCAAATTCAAGCGCACCTTCAAGGCCGGCGAAATCACCATCACGCGTCGCCTGTTTCGTTCCGGCGAGAGCGAGTATCTGCTCAACGGCAAGCTCTGCCGCCTACGCGACATCCAAGACATCTTCATGGGCACAGGCCTCGGCCCTGAGTCCTACGCCATCATCGAGCAGGGCCGCATCGGTCAGATTCTCAGCAGCAAGCCCACCGATCGCCGCGCCATCATTGAAGAAGCGGCCGGCATCACCAAGTTCAAAACGCGGAAGCGCCTGGCTGAAGCCCGCCTCGAAGACGCCAAGCAAAATCTCGCTCGCATCAACGACATCTTCGACGAAGTCACTCGCCAGATGAACTCGCTGAAGCGGCAAGCCTCGAAGGCCGAGCGTTACGCCAAACTCCGCGACGAGATGCGCGCCAAGCTGCGCGTGCTGCTGGTCAGCAAGTTCGCGCAGCTTGATGCCGAGGCTTCCCTGCTCGACCGCCAGCTCACCGAAATCGGCGAAGCCATGCAGGCGCAAGGTGAGGCTGAGCACCAAATGGAAGGCGAGCATGGCGAGCGCACGCAGCGCGGCTACGCCATCGAGCGCGAGTCGCAGGAAAATCGCGAGCAGCTCAACACGCTTTCGCTGGAGATCGACCGCGCGGCCGCCCGTCGCCGCACCAACGACGAGCGCTGTGCCGAACTCGATGCGCGCGCCGCGGCCGCGCAAGCCGAAACCGCCAACACCGAGGCGCAGTTCGCGCGACTACAACAGGAACTGGAAACCAATCGCGCCACCCTCGAGTCAGCCAACGTCGATGTCGCCCAGGCTCAGCAGGAGTCGCAAGCCAGGCAGCAAGAGGCTTCGGCAGCGGCGGCTTCGCTGTTGGAGGTCGAGCGCCAGCAGGAGCAGCGTCGCGACGCGATTCTGATCGCGGTCTCCGCAACTTCCGCAGTGCGCAACCGCATCACGCAAGCCGAAGAACGCATTGCCGCGGTCGATCGGGAGGCGCAACGCCTGCACGACGAAACCGCCGCCGCGGTTCTGCAACTGGAAACTTTCGGCGGCCAGCAAGGCCAGCTCGGTCTCGAGTTTGAATCCGCCTCGCAGCGCGTCGTTGCACTTGCCGCGCAAATCGACGACACGCGTCAGAAGCTCGACGAAAAGCGCTCCTCCGAAACTACCTGCAAGCGCCATCTGGATTCGCTGCGTGGCGAGTACGCCAGCGCGATGGGCAAGCGCAGTTCGCTCGAAGCGGTCATTACCGAGCACGGTTACACCACCGAATCGGTGCGCAAGCTTTTCACCTCGGGCGCGATGAAGGAAGGCCTTGCGCCGGTGGGCGTGCTCGCCGATTTTCTCGAAGTGGAAGACCGCTACGAGCACGTGGTCGACGATTTCCTGCGCGACGAGCTCAACTACATCGTAGTGAAGTCGTGGGACGCCGCCGACGAAGGTCTGCGGCTGCTGCGCAGTGACGTGGATGGCCGCGCGACGTTCCTCGTCCATCCCGAAGATTCACAGGCAAAGTTTTCGTTTCTCTTCGACGAGTCCTCGCACCAAGTCGCCCACGGCGACAGCGTGGTTCCGCTCAAGCATTGCATTCGTGTGCTCAATGGCTTCGGCAAATCGCTGGAAGTGATTCTGCCCAAGCTCGGCAACGGATACATCGTCCCCGATGCCAGCGCCGGTCGCGATCTCGCCCTGGAAAATCCCGATGCCTTCTTCCTCTCCAAGTCCGGCGAGTGCTTCCACAACGTCACCGTGACCGGCGGCAAGCAGCGCAGCCAGGGACCGCTCTCCATGAAGCGCGAACTGCGCGAGGTGTTGCAGCAGATGGGCGAGATGGAACGTGCCATAGGCGACGAAGAGTTACGCGTGGCGGCACTGGGACGCGAAATCTACGACCTTACCGGACTCCTGCACCGCTTGGAGGACGAGAAGCGCGAAGGCGAGCGCCAAGCCATGACTTCGGGCCACACTCTTCGCCAGCTCGAAGCCGAGATGGTCCGCGTTCGCGAGCGGCTCTCCACCTACGAGCGCGAACTGGCCCGCGTCGGCGGGGAACGCAATCAGCAACAGACATTCATCGCTGAGCAAAGTGGCGAGCTGTCGGCACAGGAAGAACAGCGGCGCCAGGTTGAGACGGAAATGCAGGCTGCACAAAGCAGTCTGGAAGGTCTGCGGTTGCGCCGTGACGAAGCCGCTCAACTCGCCAGCGAAGTTCGGGCACAACTTGCCACGCTGGAAGAACGCCGTCGCGGCGCGGTCACTGCGGTGCAGCGCATCGAGGCGATGGTGTCGGAGGTCTCGGCCCAACTGGCTAAGCTGAAGTCGCAACTTGAGTCGGCTGCGGCCGAGAAGCAGCAACGCGAAGCCGAAAACGTTCGCCTCGCGGAGCAGGTGGTTGCCTGGGCCGGCGAACGCGAACTCGCGCACACTCGTGATCGCGAACTGCAAGCCGAGTTGCAGACCGTCCGGGTGCGCATTGTTGAACTGGAGGAGGCCCTCAAGACCGCCCGTGAAGCACTCGATGCTGCGCGCGATCGTCGCGGTGAACTTTCCGCCGCACAGGCTCGCGTGCAGTCCGATGTGCAGCACATGTCAGAAACCTGCGTGCAGGAATTGAGCCAGCAACCGCCTGAGCTGATGGCTGACGATTCCCTGCCCCGCATCGCCGCCGAAGAGCTCGCCAGCGAGGAAGAGGCTTATCGCGAAATGCGCACGCGCCTCGACAACATGGGCCCTGTAAATATGATGGCGCTGGAGGAGTACAAGGAAATCGCACAGCGTCATGAATTTCTGGAAACGCAGCGGCTGGACTTGCTGCAGTCCATCGAGAACACCCAGAACACAATCAAAGAGATTGACACGGTCTCGCGGCAGAAGTTTGAAGAGGCCTTCAAGATCATCAACGAAAACTTCTCTCGCACCTTTAGCAAGCTGTTTGGTGGCGGCCAGGGCTTCATGCGGCTTACCGATATCGAGAACTCGGCGGAAAGCGGCATCGACGTGGTTGCATCGCCTCCGGGCAAGAAGCTGCAAAACGTGTTGCTACTCTCAGGTGGCGAGAAGGCCCTTACCGCGCTGGCGCTGCTGGTCGGCATCTTCCAGTATCAGCCCAGCCCGTTCTGCATTCTCGACGAGGTGGACGCGCCGCTCGACGAAGCCAACATCGGCCGCTTCACCGAACTAATTCGCGAGATGAGCCTGCAAACTCAGTTCATCATCATCACCCACAGCAAGCGAACCATGGGCATGGCGCCGGTTCTGTACGGCGTCACCATGCAGGAGCCTGGAGTTTCGAAGCTGGTGTCAGTGCGCTTCCACGAAGAGCAGACACGCCTCACCGCAGCAACGGCGTAGACGGTCACTGGCTTTGTATCAGGGCATGGCTTCACCATGCCGCAAAATCGCCGTTTACAGCTCGGGCTTCCGGGCCTGAGGTGCTTAGGTTGGTTCAGTCGAGTACTTACAGGATGGCTGTCTCACAACTGGTTTTGAAGGGGCGCGGCTTAACCAAAACTCTGTGTTCTCCGTGTCTCCGGGGTGAGTGTTTTTTTCGAGACCGTGACACCTTTGGGCAAGCGGTAGATAAATCAAGGCGCCCCTCCCGGAGCGCCTTTTTCCATGCTGCGATAAGCGTCTTCTATTTCCCGGCGTTGGCCATGCTCGAATCGAAGGTCACGCCGGTCGTGCTGCCGGCGAGATCCACTTCCGTAATGGAAGGAACGCCGCCGCCGTCCTGTAGCACGACCTGCCCGTTCTGCGATTTGCTGCCGAGGTCTTTCGTTTGTCCGCTGGCGCTGGCCACTTCTTTTCTGCCCTTCATGAACTTGACCTGGGCGCTGCTCCCACTGGTCTCACACTTGACGGTGTATTCGCCAGCCGGAATGGTTGTGCCGTTCAGTTGCGCATCATGGTAGAGAGTGATGGTGTCAGTCTTGGTTGATCCTGCAAAAGCGCTGATCGAAATGCCGATTGCGAGAGCCAACACTGTGAGGCGAGCCAGAATACGAGTCATTTGCCATCTCCTTTTTGACGGTTCGTTCTGGCGGCCCTCGCCGGCAGGAAACACTTGCGTTTCCCACCGCGTTGCATAGAATGTGACACCGGGGTTAAACAGCAACAGGGACTGGATTCCAAACCTCCCTCAAGATGATCTCGCCTGGGCCGCCAAACCGCGGGCGAAACATTCTGTTTGACCCCTAAGTTTTTTGCTCAGTGCGGAGCGCTCGCGCACTCCTCCTCCAATTTTTCTTCACCGGTATACGTTGCACTCACTCGGAAAGTTTCATGAACTTTCGAAACTTTTCGAGTCGCACATTGGACGCGACTTCCCCGCGGAGGTGAGCGCAAACCGCATCAATTGCGGCGATTTGCATTCCGCATAAGAAAACCGCTCATACGTCGCCGCGCACAACACATTCATCCCATGGATGTCTGGAAAAATATCAAGCCCGCGCCAACCATTCTTAATGGCCGCGAAAATTAGCTTTCTCAGGGCTTTCTTGCCGTCCGACGACTAGAGCAGTTTTGACATTTGGTGTATAGGGTGGCGCATCGGTGCAGGTTAGGATTCAGGCTGGATCGGCTTTACGGGCCGCGGAAAGAACTCAGAGCGCAACAACTCAGGCACGGGATCGGTTAATCCCGTGCCTGTATGCGTGCTCCACGCTCTCCCTGCCGAGAGAAACGCTAATCGTTAGCTGAGACGTTGTCGCGGCGTACATGCTCGTGTTCGTGCTCGCACGTCAACGGACATTCGCCCAAGATCGGGCGGCACGATGGATCCTGTCCCACCTCGATCATCTGCGACGGCACCTTGACCTCCGCGAACTGCTCCTCTTCGGTCGAGTGCTTCAGTGCCGACAGCGACGACTTGCCGCTGGCGATCACCTGCGTAACCTCGTCGAAGTAGCCGGTGCCGACGAAGCGCTGGTGCTTCACCGCGGAGTAGCCGTGGCTGTATTCGCGAGCGAATTCCTTCTCCTGCACGCGCGAGTAGGCGGTCATGCCGGTATCTTTGTAGGCGCGCGCCAACTCGAACATCGCGAGGTTCAACACATGGAAGCCGGCCAGCGTGATGAACTGAAACTTGTAGCCCATCTCGGCCAGCGCGGGCTGGAAGCGCGCGATGGTGGCATCGTCCAGCTTCTTCTTCCAGTTGAACGAAGGCGAGCAGTTGTAGGCCAGCATCTTGCCCGGATACTTGGCGTGGATCTCGTCAGCGAAGCGCTCGGCCTCCTTCAGGTTCGGCTCGGAGGTTTCGCACCAGATCAGGTCGGAGTACGGCGCATACGCCAAGCCGCGCGCGATGGCCGAGTCGAGACCGCCATGAATGCCGAAGAAGCCTTCCGCAGTGCGCTCACCGTTCAGGAAGATGCGATCGTAAGGATCGACGTCGCTAGTCAGCAGGTGTGCGCTATTGGCATCAGTGCGGGCCAGGACCAGGGTTGGAACGCCGAGCACGTCGGCCGCAAGACGGGCAGCCACCAGCTTCTGCACAGCCTCACTGGTCGGGACCAGCACCTTGCCGCCGAGGTGTCCGCACTTTTTGGCCGACGATAGCTGATCTTCGAAGTGAACGCAGGCAGCGCCGGCTTCGATCATCGACTTCATCAATTCGAAGGCGTTCAGCGTGCCACCGAAACCGGCCTCAGCGTCGGCAATGAGCGGCGCAAACCAGTTCATGCCGTTCTTGCCCTCGGAATGATGGATCTGATCGGCGCGGGTGAGGGCATTGTTCAGGCGACGGCAAAGGTTGGGTACCGAGTCCGCCGGATAGAGACTCTGGTCCGGATACATCTGGCCGGCATTATTGGCGTCGGCGGCCACCTGCCAGCCGCTCACGTAGATGGCCTTCAGTCCGGCCGAAACCATCTGCACCGCCTGGTTGCCACTCATGGCGCCCAGGGCGTTGACATACTTCTCGCTATTCAGCATCTCCCACAGGCGTTCGGCGCCCACGCGGGCCAGTGTGTATTCGATGGGAAGGGTGCCGCGCAAGCGTACAACATCTTCCGCGGAATAAGGCCGGGTGACGCCGTTCCAGCGCGGATCGGTCTTCCAGGATTTTGCAAGTTGAGCAGCAGTTTGGTGCGTCGCCATTCGCGATCTCCTCTCGGGTTCGGAAATGAATAGGGTCTACCGACCACAGTTGAGTGCGGACTGTTCAATTAGCTGAACAATCATTCTGCATGGTGTACAAACGATAACGGTCTCCCAATGCCAAGGCAAGCCCGCTGTTCAGAATACTGAACATAAATTCACTATATTGCACCACAGGTTGCGATTCCCATAGTGGGAAGCAGGTTGCCCGCCCGCGGCCCGGACAAACTTAAGGTTAGGCGCAGCGGCTGCGATTTGTCTGTGACGTAGGGCCCATGGCAGCGTTCGGATAACCCACGCACTCATTGGAGGCGGCATCGGGCGTAACTCGGCAATGGCCGGGATTATGAACAGGAATTCACTATGTTGCACAGCGCTCACACTGCTAGACTGTTGTTATGGCGCGTCAAGTCGAGAGTCCCTCAACTGCGGTAGAGCGAACGCTCCTGATCCTGGAAGCGGCCGGCCAGCGTGAGGGCGGTATGTCGAACGCCGATTTCAGCCGCAAGCTCAAAATTCCCAAGAGCTCAGCCAGCTACATTTTGCGCACTCTGGAGCAGCATGGCTACCTTCGTCGCGACCTGGAAGATGGCAAGTACCGGCTTGGCATGAAGGTGTTGAACCTGTCGCGTGCCGCCTTGAGCGGCGTCGACGTGCGCGAGGTGGCGCTTCCCATCATGAAGCACCTGGTCGACCAGATTCACATCACAACCCACCTGGCCATTCTCGACCACGGCGAAGCGGTATACGTGGAAAAGGTGGAGGCACCGGGCTTTATCAAGATGGATACCTGGATTGGCCGGCGCATGGAAGTTCATTCCACGGCCGTTGGCAAGGCGCTGCTCGCCTACCTTAGTTCCGAGCAGCGGGAGGCGATCATTCGCCAACGAGGACTGAAGAAGCTGACGCCGCACACTATCATCAGCGTGCCCAAGCTGATGAAAGAGTTCGAGCGGGTTCGGCAGTTGGGGTACTCCGTGGACGACGAGGAGAACAGTCTGGGTGCGCGCTGCGTGGGAGCGCCCATCTTTAACAGTCAGTGCCTGGTTGAAGCCAGTATCGCTTCCACCGGTACCATCAATGCTGTACCGCGTGATGCCGTGCCTCGACTGGCGGAGATGGTAAAGGACGCCGCCCGCCGTATCTCGCACCAGATTGGCTATCGTGGGCCTTACCCGCCAGCGGCGGCGTAAGGATTCCAACGGGTGAAGTTTGCGGCAAGCTCAAGAACCTTCTGACAACGGTTTTCCGATTTCCCAATGGTGCCCGAATGGATCGACAATTCGTCCGACGCGCCACCCATAGGGCTGGTCGGTGACGGGCCAAACCACGGTTGCTCCCGCTGTGACGGCCCGCGCGAAAGCGGCATCCGGATCTTCCACGATCATCACCATCCGCACAGAGCCACCGCCAAGAGACTCAGGGCTGAAGTTCAGGTGCTCTGGAGACTCGTCAGCGACCCAGAATTCTGCTGTTCCCACAGCCAGCCGAGCGACCACTGCTCCACTCTCGTCGTCGAGGCGGAACAACTCGCCAGCTCCGAACGCTGCCTTATAGAATTCGACAGCCTTCGCT
Organism: uncultured Acidobacteriaceae bacterium; assembly: GCA_963794545.1. Lineage (GTDB taxonomy): Bacteria > Acidobacteriota > Terriglobia > Terriglobales > Acidobacteriaceae > Bog-257. The sequence goes on along the minus strand of CAWCEH010000001.1, from coordinate 429,722 downwards.
CCGTTTCGAACCGAGAGCATTGGGGATATAGCGGTTCTTGCATCCTTTGCGTTCGTCGAGAAGTCGCTCACAGAAATCTCCGACCAAGCTTCCTTATGCAGTGGTTGCCACAACCGGGGACGCCATCTCCGACGCGAAGGTTAGCGGTTGTTCATCCACACGCAGAAACCAACGGTCACAGACAATATTGCGGCAGAAAGAGCGGTTCCGCAGCAGAGTCCGGCCGCAAATCTCGCGAACCGATTGGGGGAGGAATTGCGCCAGCGCCTCGAACGCGTTCCGCTTGGGACGCAACCGGGCGTCTAGAAGCTCGCGGTAGAGCTCCATTCGGCCGGCGGTATACTCGCCCTCTGCCGAGATGATGCTGTGAGCGGCAATCAATCCTGACTCGATCGCCGGCCGTATTCCTTCGCCGCTTTCCGGGTACGCCAAGCCGGCGGCATCGCCGATTAGCAGGATGGCGTCATCCAGGATCGCCCGTTCTGAGTGTCCAAACAGCCAGTAAGCGTGGCCCAAAATGCCTTTGCCGGGTACTTCGACATTCCTGCTTCGCTTGAGGAAGCTAAGGAACTCATTGCACTGTTGGAAGAGGCCGTGATTATCCACTCGGCCAATTCCGACGGTCAGGACATCCTGTTTGCGGAAGACCCATCCGTAGCCGCGCAGGTCGCGGCAAAAGTAAAGTTCAGGCAGTTCGCCGGCGATGTTGCAGCCAGCCGCTTGGTCCGCAGGCATCTCGAACTCTATCTCGCGCGCTACGACCGAGGGCGAGGAGGCTTTGTTCCCGAGGAAGCGCGACACCGGACAAAAGTGTCCACCGGCGCCGACCATAAGTCGTGCCTTGATCTCGCCGTTGACAAGCCAGCCGTCCCTGGTCCGCTCTATAGAGTCGAACGCCACACCTTCCCGGATGCGCGCCCCACAACGCCGTAGGAGATATTCATCGAACTCACTGCGCAGGATGCCATAGCTAATGGTGCGACCGTAGGAGATGTCAACCTGCGGCTCTTCTATGCAGCTCAGGCGAAAACCGGATATCGGCTGGAGAATGCGCCCTTGCGCATAAGCCTCGGGATCGATGTCCAGCGCCTCTAGTACCAGCGGCGTGATCCATCCGCCGCAAAGCTTGTTGCGAGGGAAGGTAGCGCGGTCGATCAGCAGGGTGTCGAGTCCCGATTGCCGCAGCCCCCAGGCGCAGGAGGAGCCCGCCGGTCCGCCGCCGACAATTAAGACATCGCAGGAGTCCATAATTCGTCGTCTGCCTTATCTTGATCCTGGCTGGCATTGGTGTACAGACGGCTGCGCGTCTCTGGAACCGACTGACACTGGGCTCCAGTAAATACGACCTGGAACAACTGCAGAGTGCCGACCCGAAAGGCAGCGATGGATCCGGCAAGATAGAGCCGCCACATGCGTGCAAAAGTTGTCCCTTGAAGCTGCACGACGCGGTCATAAGCGCTCTCAAATCGGCTTAGCCAGTGTTCGATGGTTCTGGCGTAGTGCGGGCGGAGATCCTCGATATCGAGCACATAGTAGGCTTGCGGCTCCAGAACCTCCATCGCTTCGCGCAGAGTGGGGGCGTAGGCACCGGGAAATATCCGCCTTCGGATCCAGACACTGAAGGGCAAACTGCGGCAACGACCGATAAAATGCAGCAGTCCCCGGCCCTCGTCACCGATCGACCTTTGAATCACCTGGCCTAACTCGGGGTAGTGTTCCCGTCCCACATGCTCCAACATGCCGACCGACACAAACGCATCGTAGCGCCCCGTGATATTGCGGTAATCGTCCTCCACGAACTCCACCATAGAGGAGAGGCCTTTCTCCTTTGCGATCTCCCGGGCCACTCGAATCTGCTCATGGGAAATATTGAAAGCCTTGACCTTCACGCCATAGCGCTCGGCCATATACATGGCGAGCGAACCCCAACCGCAGCCCGCTTCCACCACCGTCTCGCCGGGGCGGAGCCATAATTTCCTGCATACGAGGTCAAACTTGGCTTCCTGGGCCTCTTCCAGCGAAGTGTCTTCGTTGGGAAAGTAAGCGCAGGTGTACACCATCAGTTCATCCAACCAGAGCTTGTAAAACTCGGTGGGTAGATCGTAGTGATGATGAATGTTTCGCGTGGAGCCATAGCGGGTATTGGCCTGCACCCAGGCCAGCCACTTCGACATCAGTCGCCAGCGCCAGTTCCGCACCACGCGGGCTGACGGGTAAATGGACTCGAGAACACGGACCAGATCACCCTCGACTTCAATTCGGCCATCGGAATAGGCATCCCCAAAGACGACCTCAGGATTCATCACCAGTCCGGCCAGGGTAGCTCGGTCGGCTATGCGGACAGTGCCAATGGGCAACGAAGTCGTGCTGGGCCGGTTTTCAATGTGGGGAAGAGCCAGCGATAAGGGAGCCGTACCCACGGCCCTGCGAACCCCTTTCAGCAGGGAGCGATCGATCCAGGAGGCATTATTCAGGGTCACAGTATCCTCCATTCATACCGTAACTACCCGAGGATCAAGACGTAGCCGTTTACTTGGGTGAGTAAAGTTGCTGCAAGGAGAACCAGCCACAATGGCTTGAAGTGCAGGCCACTGAAAGCAAAGAAGTGGTCGCCGAGCGACGGGGTCACTGTGTACATGGTTCTGCTGGGAGCAACTGAACTCATCGCAGTGAGCTGACGTGAGTGCAATACTAACATCCGCCCATTGGCTCACGTCACTGAAAATATTATAGGCTCCGCCGGAAACGGACCGAAGTCCCATGCGCAGAGATAGCTTTGGCTTTCGCGAAAAAGGGAGAATCTGGCGCTCGACCGAGCCGGCGCTACTACGCTACTAAAGGAGAAGTTGCGTCAACAGACTCGCCCCAGCGCTAAACATGCTTGCGGGCACGTTTCACCATGTCTTCCCGTTCCAGGGACTCCTGAATGCCGTTCCACACCCGGGGACTGGGGTCTTCCATCGGAACCAGTAGCTTTGCCGCCTCCGCGATGTAACGCAGGTCGGCAACCAAGTCGGAGCAGATATGGCAAGTTGCGAGGTGCTGTTGTTCCTCGACGCTGCCGCCCCCGTCAATGATGTGGGGCAGGACCTTTTGAAACTCGGCGCATGTCATTCGTTTCTCCCCCAGGGAATCCGGGTGGATATGTTCCTTCCTACCGTAGTTATTTCCGCGAGCGTTATCATAAAACCTTTTGGAACTTCCGCTGTAGGATTCCACGCATCTCCTGCGAGATGCCCCTCTTCATCCAGTCGTCGATCGTCTGGTTGCTTTCCTGTCCGCCTGGCTCAGCTTCAGAAGGTCACGCAGCTTCATCCGGGCCTTGTGGAGTTGCGACTTGCTGTTGCCGATGGAACAGCCCATCATCTCCGCAATCTCATTGTGTTCGTAACCCTCGACATCATGCAACACAAAGATGATGCGGTATCCGGGTGGCAAACTCTCGATGGAGCGCTCCAGGTTTACGCGATCGATGGAGCCAGCCAGGACATTGTCTCGGGCGCCGATGTCCTTCCCGGGACCATCTTCGTTTTGCGGCTCCAAGGTCTCCTCCAGCGAAACTTCGGGCAGCCCTTTCTTGCGCAGGTGCATGAGCACCACATTCACCGACAGGCGGTGCAGCCAGGTGGAGAACGCCGATTCCCCGCGAAATGTGGCGATCTTGCGATACAGCTGCAGAAAAGCCTCTTGCGTCAGGTCTTCGGCTTCCGCGGTATTGCCGAGCATGCGCAGACACAGCGAATACACCCGGCGCTTGTGAAGACCGTACAAAGCCGCGAAGCATTCGGCATCGCCCTGTTTGGCGCGGTCAATCGCTTCCTGCTCGGAGATGCCGTTAGCCAATAGTTTTTTAGCGGTCGTCAAGTTTGTGTACTCGGCTCTGCTCCCAATTCCGATGCAGGAACGACAGCAATGCGTTGCCTGAGGCACCGGCGGTGACAGGTATTAGAGCACCGTGGCGGTTGGTCGGCAATAGGATGTCAGCAGTGGCAGTGGATCAATTTTCCGTTTGCCGACAACTCGTCCCGAATCCCGGTTAGTGGATTACTTTGACGAGTCACTACCGTGAAATGGCGTGGCGCGACGGAGGAGAAGCGGGGAATTGCAGTCTCCCGCAGCGCCACCGCCGCTTGCTCTACGCCGGCATGGCTGCGTACAGATTGGCCGTTGTCAACGTGGCTTCCAGCTCCGTGCGATAGCTCCGCTCCACATGGAACCCGTGATAGGATTTAGACCACCTGCATTAATAGAGATGCCGTGTCGCTCAATGTCCTCTTGGCCTTAGAGCGGCGCTACAGCTGCACACTCAAAGATCGCATTTATGCGTCCTTCACATATCCGCGTTTTCATCCTGGTACTAGTGTCATTGGCATTTATCGGTTGGGCAATCCCAACGGCTGCCAATTTCATCATCGAGTACAACTGGTGGAAAGAGGTCGCCCAAGTTAATACGTGGCTCAGCATGCTGTGGTACAGCATCGCCCCGGTAGCGGTAGGTGCCCTGGTGGCATTCATCGCACTGTACATAGCTCATGCGCGCGGGTTGCACTTTGCGGGCGTCCGTCAACGCGACTACCCTCTATATTTCCGCCTGGTCCCGATCGCGCTGGCCGTAATCGCGATGCTGCTAGCGTCCGCCTCGATCGACTTCTGGACAGTCATGCGCTTCTTCGGGTCACGCGGGCTGGCCGCACCTCCAGGTACCTGGCAGGACCATGTTTTTTCGCACGCCTTGCCCTTTTACTTGTTCGATCTGCCTTTCTATTCGGACGTGCTCGGATTTCTGTTTGTAGTGGCGATTCTTTCCGCACTGCTGTTCTGGGTTACGGCCCGCGGATGGCAGTTGTTCGAACGCGTCCGCTACCGGTTGATCGATCGGCCAGCAGGACCTATCAACATTGGGGAGTACTTACGGTTGTCGGGCGCCACGCGCACGCCTTTCTTCCGCATAATTGCAGTGATCCTACTGCTCGGCTTTGCTGCCTGGGTTTATCTGGGCAACTATGAGCTTCTGTTCAACACGCATGCCTTCATGACGGGCGCCGATTTCGTGGATGAGAGAGTCACGCTGCCTCTGCGCTGGCTCCTGATTCTTTCCGCTTTAGCGGCGCTGCCGCTGGTCTGGATGTCGAAATTCAAGCGGGCGGTCGTCCTGGTGATGTCCTGTTTTATTCTGCAATTGGCAGTGCCGGCAATCGTTCGAGCCGTTTACGTGCGACCCAATGAGATTTCGATCGAACGGCCTTACATCGAGCGCCACATTCAGGCGACCACGGCTGCTTTCGGTCTCAATCGAAACGCCACCGAAAGCGCTTTCACGCCTTCCGGTCAGGGCGTGGTCGACCCTGTGCAAGATGCAACGCTGCTCGCTAATGTTCGTCTCTGGGACCTTCGCGCGTACGGCGCAACCATTACGCAGATTCAAGCGTTACGTCCCTATTACACTTTTCCCCAAACGGACGTCGACCGCTATTTCATCAATGGCCGCATCAAGCAGGTACTGCTGTCACCCCGGGAAATCGACGTCACCCAGTTGTCTGCCGAGGCGAGTGAGAGCTGGATCAACCCTCGGTTCATATACACGCACGGATTCGGCGCAGTCGTAGCCGAGGTCAACAAAATTACGCCTGATGGTCTGCCGGTGCTGCTCATCGAGAACGCTCCTCCTGAGATCAAGTCGCCTGGCTTTCAGCTCACGCGGCCGGAAATCTATTTTGGCGAGAGAACCCAGGATCCGGTCTTTGTCCACACCGCCCGTGAAGAGTTTGATTATCCTTCAGGCGACCAGAACAAATATTCGACCTATCAGGGTACAGGCGGCTTTCCGGTTGGGTCGTTTCCTCTGAAAGTTGCCGCCGCCATTTCCCAGGGCGAGCCGAACATTGTTTTCACGGGATATCTGACTGGCCAGAGTCGCATGATGATTTATCGCAACGTGAAAGCAAGGTTGGCGCACCTGGCCGGTTTCCTGCACTGGGACCAAGACCCTTACCTGGTGATTACCGATGACGGTAGGCTGGTCTGGATGGTGGACGGCTATACAACTTCTCTCTCGCATCCGTATTCGGCAGTGCTTCCCGTCGCCGGGCTTGAGGATGGCGCAAATTACATTCGCAATGCCGTAAAGGCTACCGTCGATGCCTACACGGGGAAGATGTCGTTATACGTATTCGATCCCAGCGATCCCATTATCCAGGCGTACGAGAAGCTGTTCCCGAAGTTGTTCCTGCCGGCGTCAGAGATGCCCACCGACCTGCGCCGGCACGCTCGTTATCCCGAGGCCATTTTCCAGACCCAGGCCGAGGCGTACCGAATCTTTCACATGCGCGATCCGCAGGTGTTCTACAACAAGGAAGACATTTGGGAGATCGCGCGCGACCTTTTCAGCCAGTCGGGGCAACCAGAACCTGTCACACCAACCTACGTGGTAGCTACCTTGCCTGGGGAGAAAGAGCCCGAGTACCTGCTGATTCTGCCTTTTACTCCGCGGGGCAAGGACAATCTGATCGGATGGATGGCCGCTCGATGCGATGGTGATCAGCTGGGGAAGCTGGTCTTCTATCAACTGCCAAAGCAGCAATTGATGTACGGCCCCATGCAGATTGAATCGCGCATCGACCAGGACCAGAACATCTCCAAGGACCTCACGCTATGGAACCAGCAGGGCTCGCACGTGCTGCGGGGAAACATTATTGCTCTTCCCGTGACGGGTGGCTTCCTCTACCTGGAGTCCATTTACATTCAAGCAAGCGAAGCCCGCATGCCACAGCTCAAAAAAGTGGTGCTGGCCATGGGCGACCGTCTCATCTACCGCGACACCTTCGACCAGGCCCTGGCCGACCTAACAGCCGCGCCAATGCCGGCGGCGGCGCCTCCCTCTCCCTCTCTAGTCTCGCCGGCGAGCGAGAAAAATGTATCCTCACTGGCTGAGCGTCTCCACCAACTTCGGGATCAAGCCGAACAACTAGCGCGAGAACTCGAAAAGCTGGAAAAGGAATCAGTCAAGAAGTAGATTCAAGATCGTGTCCGCCAGACGACTAGAAACCGTCCTGTGCTGGACTTCTTCCGACCTCTTCCGCCCAAGAGGGTCTACTTATGAGATGACTGCGGGTTTGGCTTCTACGTTTTGCGGACCGTCCAGCCAGCGGCGGAGTTATCTGGGCTGGGCTCGGTTCCGCTCACAAAACTAAGGAAGGTCTGATGAAGTTGGCCGACAGACCCTCAGCGGCTAAAGCCTTGGTCATTTTGTAGCGTTTACGGACGGCCTAAAGGCCGTTCCCTTCATCGCATCGGACTTGTTCAGAGCTTCCCTAATGAACTTGATCTGGCGCTCGGGAGTGGCCCTGTGCGCCACGATTATCAGCCCGCCAGATAGAATGGCTGTTCGAGATTCTGCTCATGCCTTCGAACTGGCTCTTCTGGGTCCTATTCAACTTGTTTGTGTTGGCGCTGCTGGCGCTCGACCTGGGCGTGTTCCATCGCCAGAGGCACGTTGTGGGCTTTCGTGAGGCTATCGGGTGGACGCTGGTCTGGATTTCTCTGGCAGCAGGCTTCGCCGTACTTATCTACTTTTTCGGCCATACCATGGTCGGCGGTCGCGCCCGGCCCAACTCCGAGTTGTCGCTGGAGTTCATCGCGGGCTACCTCATCGAGCAGTCTCTCAGCGTTGATAATCTGTTCGTTTTTCTGCTCATCTTCCGCTATTTCCGCGTCCCCCGATCCTTGCAGCACGATGTATTGTTCTGGGGCATCCTGGGTGCGCTGGTTATGCGCGCTATCTTCATCGTCGCGGGTATCACGCTGCTGAACCGCTTTCACTGGTTCATCTATGTCTTCGGCGCGATCCTCATCTACAGCGGGTTCAAACTATTCGGCCAAAAGGACACGGAGATCAAGCCCGAGGGGAACCTGGTACTGCGGGGCTTTCGCAAGCTCTTCCCGTTGACCAAAGATTTTGAAGGCAGCAAGTTCTTCGTGCGACGCGGGCTTGTGCGATACGCAACGCCGCTGGCGGTGGTGCTGATCGTGGTGGAGACCACCGACCTGCTGTTTGCGACCGACTCCATCCCGGCGGTGTTGGCAGTGACGCGCGAGCCGTTCATCGTCTATACGTCCAACGTATTTGCGATTCTCGGGTTGCGCTCTCTATATTTCGCGCTGGCGGGAATGATCGAGGTCTTCCACTTCCTGCACTACGGACTATCGCTGATTCTGATCTTTATCGGCGTAAAGATGCTGGTGTCGAGTTACGTGCAGATTCCGATTGGCGTCGCGCTGGGCGTGGTTGCCGGAGTTCTGCTGATTTCGATTCTCTTGTCGCTGTTGTTTCCGAAGCGAAAACAGAAAAGCGTTGCCACATGAAATGTCCCGGTTGGCCAAACCGAAAGACCTGCGCCCAAACTGGATCTTTGGTGTTTGTTACCGATGGACGCGGCTACAGGGAGACGATCATTAGGCCTGGGATCATCTGGAAGTGGCGAAGGTTAAGCGTGGCTACTTCAAAGCCCAGTTCGAGGGCTGTCACCCCGATGGCCAGGTCTTCGAAAGAAAGCGAGATACCTTCTGCGGCCCGCTGGCCCTCGATACGGCCGATGTGTCGGGCGATTTCCAGAGTCACAGGATGGACCGGAACATCGCGACACAGTTCCTCGACGAAAGCCAGCCGTCGCAGACGATGAGCATCCGTTTTGGCGCGATAGGCTCCGTGCACCAGCTCGGCGATGGTTACAACCGAGAGACCGACATCGATTTCACCGTAAGTGGCTCGTATCTGTTCGAGGATTTGTGGGACGTTGTGGCCGCGTCGCTCGGCTGCGACCACGACACTGGAGTCGAGGATCAGTCCCACGCTGGCGGATTCCAGGGTTTGCGGTTCCGGACGATCTTCTCCACATCAGCGGCGAAGTCAGGATCGAGGACCGGCGATTCCCCCGTTTCTTCCTCGCGCTTTTTGGCCAGTGCGATGCACTCGGAGATGGTTCGGCGGAGCGGAACCGGCGGATGGATCACCGCTACGGGCAGCTTGTCGCTCTCAATGACGACTTCCGCGCCGGCACGGACGCGAGCCAGCACTGAGGCGAAGTCGCTAGCAGCTTCCTCTTCCGAGATGTGGATCACATGGTCGGGCATGGCACGATTATATCGTCATCCTTACTTCTGATCCCGGATAATCGGCCAGCTTCACGGCACCTGGAGGCTTATTGGAAGCGAATCTCGTCGCTATTTACCACGGAATGCTTGTGGAACTTCACGTCATTCTTCAGGGGGAAGTCGAGGCGATAGTGGGCTCCGCGGCTTTCTTCACGTGCCAGCGCCGACCGGGCGATCAGCAAACCAGCTTGCAGTATGTTCGCCGCCTCGTGCGAACGGCGATCACCCAAGGCAGGCTGCTGCTTCTGCAACTCGCTTAGCTCCGAGACAACGTGCCGCAGGCCTTTTCCGTCGCGCACCACGCCTACGTACTGCCACATCAGGGATTGCACTTTCTTGATGAACGCCTCGGTCTGTGCGGGTTGTCCGTTGGTAGCCGCCGCCGTATTCTCAGTTCTTGCAACCGCCGCGTGGTCACGGCGTGACCGGGGATGCTCACGCATGTTCTGGGCAGCGCGTGCTCCGTAGACCAACCCTTCCAGGAGAGAATTGCTGGCCAGGCGGTTAGCTCCGTGCACGCCGGTACACGCCACCTCCCCGGCTGCATAGAGCCCAGGGAGGGAACTTTGTCCACGTAGATCGGTGCGCACGCCGCCCATGGCATAGTGCGCTGCCGGACGAATGGGAACCAGTTCGGTAGCAATGTCGATGTTGTACTCCATGCAGGTGGCGTAGATGGTGGGAAAACGTTTGCGCACACGATCGGCATTCAGGTGCGTCAGGTCTAGATACACTGCGGCGTCGGGACGCTTTACCAGCTCCAGTTCATGTGCGATGGCGCGCGCCACAACGTCACGCGGAGCCAATTCCGCCGCCTCGTGATATTTGGGCATGAAGCGCTTCAGCTCAATATTGCGCAGATAAGCGCCTTCGCCGCGCAGCGCCTCTGACAAAAGGAAGCGAGGAGCGTTCTTCAGATACAGCGCGGTGGGGTGAAACTGCACGAACTCCATGTCGCTGATTTCGGCCCCGGCGCGATGCGCCATGGCAACGCCGTCTCCGGTTGCAACCGAGGGGTTAGTGGTGTCGCTGTAAACGTGGCCTAAGCCGCCGGTGGCAAGCAATGTGGTGCTAGCAAAGATATCGTGCGATTGGCCACCCTGGTCGAGAACGCGGACGCCAACCACGCCGCCGTCCCGGACCAGCAAGTCGGTAGTAAATTCAAATTCCCGAAAGGTGATGGCGTTGAGCGCGGTGGCCTTGAGATAGAGCGCGCGGCCAATCTCGCGCCCAGTAGAGTCGCCGTGAGCGTGGAGCACCCGGCTGCGGCTATGCGCTCCCTCGCGGGTAAACGCGATCTTCGTGCCGGCGCGATCGAACTCCGTGCCCCACTCAATAAGTTCCTCGATACGGGGCGGGCCTTCTTCCACCAGGATTCGCGCGGCTTCTTCGTTGCACAAGCCGTCACCAGCCTTGAGCGTGTCCTCCAAGTGAAGTCGGACTTCATCGTCATCGCTCAAAGCGGCAGCAATACCACCCTGCGCGTACTGCGTGTTGGATTCCGTGACCTCCCGTTTCGCCAGACACAGTACGCGGCCCGCGGACGCAAGTTCCACCGAGGCCCGCAGGCCTGCGATGCCCGCGCCCACGACGATGAAATCGGTTTCGGAAGGAAGAGCCTTCATAGCCACTAACCGTGGTCTTTACGGGTTCATGGTAGCACGCACGCAGAGTGTGGGAACCGGTATGTGGAGCAGCGAAACCAAATCAGGAATTGCAAAGAGCGAGTGCGACAGCAACCTTCATCCATTACACTGTAAGTTTGACTCGCATCCCGGTTCAGACCCCATCACGATCCTACGAAGTGCTGGTCGAGCGAGGCTTACTGCACTCGGCGGCCGCCGCACTGAGTGATACTGTGTCTCCGGATTGGCGCATCTTTGTGGTGACGCAGGCGCCAGTGCGCAAGCCGTGGGGCGGCATCCTGCGCAAGAGCTTCAGCAAAGCCGGACGCAAAGTCGAAATCATCGAGATGCCCGATGGAGAGCGTTCGAAGACCCTCTCGCAACTGGAAAAACTTGCCTCAAAACTGGTAAGCCGCGGCGCGGACCGCCAGTCGGTGATTCTGGCGCTGGGCGGTGGAGTGGTGGGCGATGTCGCGGGATTCCTTGCGTCCGTCTTCATGCGCGGAATTCCCGTCGTGCAAATACCGACCACGCTGGTCGCGCAGGTTGATTCGGCGATCGGCGGCAAGACCGGAGTGAATCTGAAGTCGGGCAAGAACTTGCTCGGCACCTTTCATCAGCCGCTCGCCGTGCTGGCTGATCCTGATGTGCTGGCGACGCTGCCTGAGCGTGAATACCGCTCTGGCCTGTTCGAGGCCATGAAGTACGGAGTGATCCGTAACCCCGCAATTTTCGAACTAATGGAAGCGAACAGCGAGGCTCTGTTGCGCCGCGAGGGCGCGTTGTTGGAGACGCTGATCACGGAATGCATTCGCGTGAAGGCAGACGTGGTGAGCGCCGATGAGCGTGAGAGCGGCGAACGCCGCATCCTGAACTTCGGACACACCATCGGGCACGCGCTCGAAGCCGAGACTGATTACAAGCAGTTCCTCCACGGCGAAGCGGTAGGCTGGGGAATGATTGGAGCCACCATGATCGGGGTTGGAATGCAGATGACCGACTCGCTCACTGCGCAACGCATCATTGGGCTGGTTCGCGCGTACGCACCTTTGCCAAGCATTGACGTTAAAAGCGAAAGCGTCGCGAAGCGACTCCTCTCCGACAAGAAGACGGTCGGCGGCGTGCCCCATTTCATCCTGCCGACAAGCATTGGCAAGGTCGAAGTGGTCAACAACGTTCCGACGCAGGCCGTCATCGAAGCGGTAGACGAAATCAAGCGCTTATCGAAGGCTTAGCATTGACTCAACAGGACAAATTGTCGATCGAATCTACGGACAGCCCGGCGAGTGAGCGTATCGTGGGTGCCGCTCCGGCCGGAGCGCGAGACGAAGCGTCGGCCTCCGAAGCGGTGCGCGATATGTTCACGTCGATCGCACCTCGCTACGATCTGCTGAACCACGTGCTCTCGATGAACATCGACCGGGTGTGGTGGAACCGCACCGCCCGCGTCTTCAGCGAGGTGCTGCAGCGTCCCGATGCGCGGGTGCTCGACCTTTGCTGCGGGACCGGCGACATGACATTTGCGCTGTATCGTCGCCTGAATGGCGCTGCCACGCCGATCTTTGGGGCCGATTTCTCCCATGCCATGCTGGTGCGCGCGGAACAGAAGTCGGCAGGCAGAAACATCCGCTGGGTCGAGGCCGACGCGCTGAATCTTCCGTTTTCTGCGGACCACTTTCAGCTTGTGACCTCCGCATTCGGCTTTCGCAATCTCGCCAACTATGATCGCGGACTGGCGGAGATCTACCGCGTGCTTGCTCCCGAGGGTGAGGTGGGCATTCTGGATTTCGGAGAACCGAAGGGCCTGATTGGCAAATTATATCGAGTGTACTTTCGCCGGCTGCTGCCGGCCATCGGCACGCTCATTTCCGGTGTGCGCGGCCCTTATGCATATCTACCTGCGTCTGTGCTGCGCTTCCCTTCTCCCGACGAGATGTTGCAGCGAATGCGCGCCGCCGGTTTCCGTGAAGTCACATGGACACCGTATACGTTTGGGATTGCGGGGCTGTATCGGGGGAAGAAGTAGAGGCAGGGGTCAGGGGTCAGGGGTCAGGGGCTAATGTTTGGCATTTGTCATCTTGGACGGGGAATAGAAGAGCCTCTACAGCTGCGAAAAAACACGGTCTGGCATCTCCCACAGCAGCAACTCAGGGATTGTTGGCGGCCATAGGGATCCCTCGACTTCTCGCTGCGCTCGTCGCTTGGGACGACATCCAAGATACGTGCCGTTCCTATTGCCCTCGCAGGGCAAACGCGTTCGCCTCGCGATTCGCTGTCTCCGCGGAATGGTGTTTCCAGGCCACGATGCTCATGCGCGTCAGGTCATACACGCCATAAATAATGTTGGCGCGCCAGATGTCGCTGCGGAAGGTCAAGATCTGCCGGCGGAAATAGCGAAACACGTGGTTACCCGGCCTGAATTTCGTCGTCGTAGCGGTTTGTGACGCCAATCCCGGCACCATCGGCTGGCACTGCTTCAGCTCGACGACGGCCAACGCTCCATCGGTGCTGACCAAGTCGCCCGTGGCATTCTGGCTGATAGTCGCCACCTTGGGACGTTGCACCAAGTGGACCGCTTTCACACAGCCGGCCACGTTGAGATCGCGGACCACCTTGCTGCGTTCCTCGTCAATGTCGGACGTGATGTGGTGCATGAACTGCCGATGCTCCAGCGACAGGGTTGCGCCCGTGTCATGGGTGGACGAACTTACCCACACGGTCTCCGAGTCCGTTGAGCCCGGCCATTCCCAAATGCGCAGATGGTCGCGCCGGGCATAGCTGTTCAGGCTCTTCTGCCAGTTCATATCGGCAGGTTTGCTGTCCAGCAGAAAGGGCCGCATGGGCGCTTGGGCGTAGCCGTCGTTATTTAGAAACGCATAAAAGCTACGGAAAAACGATTTCTTGTTGAAGACATCACTCGTGCTCCACCCAGCTTGCTCGAAAGCAGACTCCACCTCTTCGCGCGAGCCCACGAAGACCAGATTCACCACATCGGCATCCACCAATTTCACCGTGGTGGAGCGCCGCGGTAGCGACTGGACCAAACTATCGACCTCGAAATTTTCTGTTTGATCGACCGCGCCTTCCGTGGGCGTTTCCGATGCGATCGCCCAGGCAAGAATTGGCTCGGTCAGCTTTATGCGGAGGTCAGTACCGGCCGGGAAATAGATCTCGGGTTCGGGAAAGATGGGGAAGGACGCTTTGAAGACGATCAGCCCCACGTCCGAATATGGGTTCCAGGTAGGCAGGTGCCGGAGGCGGCTGTTGATTCGTCCTTGGGGAGAGTCGCTGCTGAGCACTCCCTGGATCACACCCTTGGAAACCTGCTCGCGCGCGTTCTCCACTTCCGCCACCGCGGCCGACATCGCGATCGGCGGTCCCTCGCTCGGAATCGCACGATCAAATTGGATTTGCAACGCGGATGTTTCGTGGCGGATGCCCCAGCCCACTTTGCGGACCGAGACCACCCTGCCATCGATTCTTGTGCCAACCGGCAACGCCACGCCGCTCCCACACGTCACGGCTTCAATCAGAACGGCGTGTACGGTATCGCCCACTTTTGCGTCGTAGGAGGATACTGGTGAGCTCAGGCGAATCCACAAGGTCTGCCCGGCTGGAACGCCTTCGCAGGCCAGCGCCAGCGTCGAGCAGAAGATCACCAGCAAGGGAGCCAATCGACGGCTTACACCGGGAGGGACTCTCATCAAAGACCAATATTCCTTTATCGTGGGATAACCCATCATAAATGATAAACACCATGCGCCGCGGGATTTCTCGCAGGAGTGTCACCTGGCCCGGCGAACCCGCCTGTAGGGATGAGAATCAACCACGGAGATCACAGAGAAAAACCGTGTCCTCCGTGCCTCCGTGGTAAATGATTTTCGAGGGAGCGCTGAGTAGACAACCGTCGTTCTGGCCATATTAGGGAAGATTGTTCAGCGTTAAGCTCAATAGGCTCGCGGGATCGATGTATGCGCCTTCCCAACGAACGCCCATGTGCAGGTGCGGGCCGGTAGCTCTGCCGGTAGCGCCGCTCAGTCCGATCTCCTGGCCCTTGGTAACTTTCTGTCCTTCGGCAACTTCAAGTCGAGACAAGTGCATGTACAGGGTCATGAACCCTACGCCGTGATCGATGATCACGCAGTTGCCTTCGTAAAACAGTTCGCGAGCCAGCACGATCTCCCCGGAATTCGCTGCCAGCACTGGCGATCCTGCCTTGGCCTTGAAATCCAGCCCGCGATGCACGCTCTCCAGCTTGCCATTGAAAACCCGGCGCGTGCCAAACGAGTCCGACACGACGGAACCAATCGGAGCGAGGAAATCGCCTGACCATTCAGGCGCCGGAATCTGATGCGAAAATGCGAGGCTCTTGGCTTGTTTATCTGACTCGATTCGGCGCAGAGTTGCCGCGTTTGGCTTCACAAAACGGTCAGGCACTCGAAGCGATACGGTCTTATAGTTCGACGGGCCAACCCGAACGTCCCGAGCCAGGTGAATCACTTCTCCATTCGGCATCGTGGCGACAACATCGAGCGGATAAACTCCCGGCAAGGCTTCCACGTCAACTCCCGCCAAGCCATACCACTCGTGGCCGCCGTCGCGCCCTCGAAAAAACGATAGATCGTGTCCCATCCACTTCCCGCTGAGCTTGGCAGGTGGGCTTTCTAGTTGGATCGAAAATAGACACGCCGATCCCGATTGCAGTTCCTGCGGAGTCCAAGTCACGCTCTTGAAAGCGCTAGCTGCCCTTGCCACCGTGAGCGGTACCGAGCCGACAAGGAGCAATATCAGAGCGAAGTAAATGCGGTGGCGCATGAGTGGATTATGCATGAAGCGTCGCCTCTGCGTTTGGAGAAGGATTGACGCCAAACGGAATGGAACGGAGTTTGTATCGGAAGGCCAGGTTATGCAAGGGAAAAGTGGTGGGGTAGGGTTGGTGGGTTGGTTCGAGAATGTTCTCGTGAATTCGCGAGGCTTTGTTATTCGGCGACCCGCCCGTATGACTATCCTATGGCAGCAGGGTGCCCCGCCACGCCGATTTTGCTTGGGTGGGGATTTTGCTTAAGGTCACCGCGTTTGATTCGCGTTTAGGTGTACGCTTTGGCCCTACCCCCGGCTTGGGGGGTGCTCGGAGTGTTAGGCTGGGCCACCATCAGGATTTTTAGCATAATTCCTGATTTCCAGTTGTTTCCTGACGCACGAATGTGAAAGGCCAATTATGGGTTTTGAACCTCAGAAATTCTTTATTGGCGTCATCGATTTCTTCTCGATCCTCTTGCCGGGCGCAGTGCTCGCTCTTGGGCTCTATCTGTCCGCGGGACCGCAGATATTCAGGGTCTTGGCTATATGCCCCGCCGATATCTCCCCCGCGCAAGGTTGGGTGGCCTTCTTGTTCAGTAGTTACCTGCTCGGCCACTTTCTTTTTTTCATCGGCTCATGGCTCGATGACTTAGCCTACGATCCCCTTCGAAACATGACGCGCAAGGAGCAAATCACGCACCCTCTGCCAAAGATCATGAGGTGGCTTTTGTGGCTGTGCTTCAAGAAGGATGCGAATGCAGCGGTCGATCGCGTGGTGACTATCAAGGAAGGTTACCTGAACCGGATTGGGGCATCCCACGCCGTCAACGCGTTCCAGTGGTGCAAGGCTAGGCTGGCGACCGAACACCCGGAAGCTCTGGCCACGGTCAATCGATTTGAGGCGGACTCCAAGTTCTTCCGAAGCTTCGTCCCCGTCATGTTGTTTGTGCTGGCCAGAGCGCTGTATTGCCGGCATTGGTGGTTGGCGACGGGCTCGATTGTCGCTATGGGGTTGGCGTTCTTACGCTACGTGGAACAGCGTTTCAAATCGACGCAACAGGCCTATTGGTACATCCTCACCCTCGAGGCAAGCAAGGAAGCTTTGTCCCCGGGCGTCAAGCCATCGAGTTCATAACAGTTGCCATTTCTACCGACTGACGGCGGGTGGCCCGGCCTTTCCAGCCCATGATCCAACTTGGGGCTACCGTGGGCAACGGCCCAAATTGTGATCACAGATTCTTGTTCTGAATAGACGATGGCAAACGGGAATCACCACAGCAGGAACCGTCTGGTGTTGTTCTTCCCCATCGGCCAGCGCTCGGGGGCTTCGAGGATTGAGTCGGCGGCTCGATGCAGTTCTTCGATGAAGTCCACGGCTGCTTTGGGGCTGCGCTTCTGGTACCACGCGACTGCGTTCTTTACATCCGCAACCGCGCCCTGGTGGTACTCAACACGCTTAGCGTTCATTCACCATGGCCCGGAGCTCGCGATGAAGTTCTTCCCAAGGGACGGTCACCGCTTTGCCCGCTTTCAGATCTTCGATTCTGCGCGCGACTTCCTTGTCC
The DNA here is from genome assembly GCA_963794545.1 of uncultured Acidobacteriaceae bacterium. GTDB lineage: Bacteria > Acidobacteriota > Terriglobia > Terriglobales > Acidobacteriaceae > Bog-257. The sequence goes on along the minus strand of CAWCEH010000001.1, from coordinate 412,582 downwards.
CAAGCCTCCTGCACGGACTCACCCACACCCTCAAGACTTTCCAGCAGCGTGTTGGCTAATGCAGCGCGCTCCTCATAGGGGAGCGCGAGTGCGCGTTTCAGGAGATCGGAAATCTCTGGACTCATGCCGTTATTCTACCGCTTGCCACTGTGCCTTTGTTGAGACGTGTACCGCGGTAGCTGTTGACGAACTGTGCCGTCCCTAAAGGGACTCGGTTGATTTCTTCCGCCTCACCCAGGGCTTACGCCCTGGGCTAAGTTTGTTTCGCCCTTCGGGCTCGCGTTTGGCTTCTAGTTGCGGCTCGCGTAGGATGGAGGTTCGCCCCAGCAGCACAGCCATGAAACCAGTTCTCGCCGGATTTCTTCTTCTTCTCCTACTCACGACCGTCTTAGCTTCGCCGCAGGAGACGCCGGCAGGCGCTCCCACGCAAGAAGTTCCCCTGCCGCAAACGCCTGTCATCCCAATGCAAGTCTCCCCTGCGCAACAGACGCCGCAGCAGCCGACGGTGAATCCGCCGCAGGCTGGACCGGGACAGATGCCAGCGGCGCCCGATTACTCGCAGGAAGCCGCGGTCATCGAGCACTATCACCAGGCCATGCGTTTTGAGAATGACGGCACCGGGCGGGACCAACTCGACGCGCAAATCAAGATCGTCAGCGAGAGCGGTGTGCAGGCGCTGGGCCAGCTCAAAGTCGGCTACAGTGCGCTCAGCGACAAGCTGGAGATCGTGTACGTCCGCGTACGCAAGCCCGATGGAACGGTCATTACAGCGCAGGAGTCTGCGATCCAGGACCTTACCCTGCCGGACGCGCCGGTGTACACCGACTATCACGAGAAGCACATCAGCGTGCCGTCGTTGCGCCCTGGAGATACCCTGGAATATGAGTTCGTCCGGACCACCACGACTCCGCTCGCCCCGGGACAGTTTTGGACCAGCGTCAACTTCTCCGACAAGGGCATCATCCTCGACCAGCAGTTAGAGATCAACGTTCCCAAGGGACGGCAGATCAAGCTGAAAAGCAAGCCCGGCTATGAACCCAAGATCACAGATGAAGGCGACCGGCGCGTGTATCGCTGGACCTACACTCACCTCAAGGACGAGGAGGAAGGCCCACACGCCAAGAAAAAGAAGGGCCGCCACGGATCGCAAGACGAAATTCCTACGGTGCAACTGACCACCTTCCAGAGTTGGGAGGAATTGGGAGCTTGGTATGCATCGCTGGAGAAGGACCGGCGCCAGCCGAACGATGCGGTCAAGGCGAAGGCCGAGGAGTTGGTGCAAGGCAAGACAGACGACATGGCGAAGGTGAAAGCGCTATACGAGTATGTCTCGCGCAACATTCGCTACGTCAGCCTCTCCTTCGGGTTGGGACGATATCAGCCCCACGAGGCCAGCGAGGTGTTAGTCAACAGCTACGGCGATTGCAAGGACAAGAACACGCTGCTGGCGGCGTTGCTGGCGGCCGAAGGATTTCAGTCGACGTCGGTGCTGATCGGGTCGCAACATGAACTCGACCCTGAGATCCCCTCTCCCTTGCAGTTCGACCACGTGATCACGCGCGTTCCGGTGAACGGAAAAGAGATCTGGCTCGACAGCACCAATGGTGTGGCTCCTTTCCGGATGCTTTCCGCTTCCTTGCGCGATAAGGAAGCCCTGGCGATTCCGCCTGACGGCAAAGCCAGCCTAGTATGGACTCCCGCCGATCTTCCGTTTGAGGCGTTTGACCGCTCGCAAGTCAAAGGCTCGATCAACGAAACTGGGACGCTGAAGGCGCATCTCTCCGTTCGCATGCGAGGCGACACTGAGCTGCTCTTCCGTTTTACGCTGCGCCAGATTCCGGGAAATCACTGGAAAGACTTCTTCACCGCTGCATTGCAACGTATGGGAATGAAGGGTTTTGAGATTGACAACCTGAAGGTCAGCGATCCCAGCAATCCTGACGATCCGTTGCAGATCGATCTTGATGCCACGGCGAACAACTACTTCGACTGGTCGGCGCCAGAGTCGAGGATGAGCTTGCCGTTCATGCTGATCGGTCTTCCTCCGGAGGGTGATGCCGAGGACGACAACCAGGCGCATCCCAAGCCCATCAAACTGGGCGCGATCGGGGAGTCAAGCGTCGAGGTGCAAGTCACGGTCCCGCCGAAGTACACCGTACACCTGCCCATCGGAGTCGAGGTCAAGCGCGACTACGCTGAATACAGTTCAAGCTATAAGTTCGAAGCTGGGCAGTTGACTGCGGTGCGCACCTTGAAGCTGTTCAGTCGGGAACTGCCGGTAGCGCGACGTGAGGATTATGCGGCTTTCCGGCGGGCTGTGGCTGCCGATGAGGCGCAAGAAATCTTGCTGGACAACAAGTCCCCGGGGACGGCTGGAGTGGGCGCCAACGAATCGGCTGAGGACTTGCATGAGTCTGCGTTGCAAGCCCTCAAGAACAACAACTACGAATTGGCCATCAGTCTTTTCCAGCGGGTGGTGAAGTTGGAGCCGAAGCATAAGACGGCGTGGGACGAGATGGGCCGCGCCTACTTGGGACTCGACCAGAACGATCAGGCTATCGACGCGTTCAAGAAGGAGATCGAGATCGACCCTTACCATCAGTACGCTTACAACGATCTGGGAGTGGCTTACGAACGGCAATTGAAATACGACGAGGCCATTCAGCAGTTTAAAAAACAGATCGAGATCAATCCGCTCGATCCGCGGGCCCATGCCAGTCTGGGCGAGGTGTACGTGGCGCAGAAGAAATTTGCGGAGGCCGTTCCCGAGTTGGAGAAAGCTGTAACCATTCAGCCCAACAATCCGGTGCTGTTGATCTCGCTGGGGCAGTCTTACATCGCGACCAACCAGACCGACAAAGGCATGGCGCAATTCGAGAAGGCCATCAGCGTATCTCCCAGCCCGCTTACCTGGAACAACATTGCGTACTCCCTGGCGGAACAGAACGTACAACTGGACCGGGCCGACAAGTACGCCGACGCAGCGATCAATGCGATGCAAACACAACTGCGTGACGTCAAGCTCGACAGCCTTCGTTTTCAGGACCTGGCAGCAGCGCAGTTCTTGTACGAGATTTGGGACACCAAGGGCTGGATCGAGTTCAAGCGCGGCGATCTGGACACGGCGGAGCAGTACATCAATGCGGCCTGGCAGGCTAGTGGCAGCGGCACCATTGGCGAACACCTCGGCGAAATTTATGAGAAGCAGGGGAAGCGTGATCAGGCGATTCGCACCTACCTGTTCTCGCTGGCGGGCACCCCGCCCAGCGATAGTGCGAGTGGGCGCCTGAACGCGCTTGGAGTCAGCAAGGGAGTCGACCACAAGGTTGAGGAAGCGCGCCACGAAATGCAACGCGAGCGGACGACCGCGCTCAACACCTCCGGCAAAGGCAGCGCTCAGTTCTACCTTCTAATTTCTCCGGCGAAGGTGGAACAGGTGAAGTTCATCAAAGGAAGCGAAGGACTGAAGAGCTTGTCTGAGGTGCTGGAAGAAACCGACATCAGGATGAAGTTTCCAGCGGCGGCGGAAGTGCGTGTGGTGCGGCGAGGTGTGGTGACTTGCGGGACGCCGGCGGCGAGCCCATCAGCTGCGGGAGCACCCGGCAAAGGGAAAGCCCCGGCCGCCGCGGTCGCAGGCCAGGAGTCGCAGGCACCGGCGGAGCCGTGCAACATCGAATTGCTTCCTGCCGAATCGGTGCGGACGTTGGACTGAAGATCGGGAGACGGCGCCAGACAAGATCATAGGCGCACAATTTCGCGCTAAGATAGAGAGCCAGGCACCGAGGCTTGCGATGAAAGATCTTCGATACCCCATTGGCAAATTTGAGTGGATCCCGCCTGAGAATGAAGATCAGATGGCCAATCGCCGCGTGCGTTACATCGAGGTGCTGTCCAAGTTGCCGGCGCAGATGCGCGCCGCAGTGCGAGATTTGAGTCCCGAACAACTCGATACGCCCTATCGGCCGGAGGGTTGGAGCGTGCGGCAAGTGGTGCATCATGTTCCCGATAGTCACCTGAACGCGTATATTCGCTTCAAACTGGCACTTACCGAAGACGCGCCGACCATCAGGCCCTACCGCGAAGACCTGTGGGCCAAGCTACCCGACGTCGCGATAACGCCCATTGATGTATCCCTGCAACTGCTCGCCGCCCTGCATTCGCGGTGGGTTGACCTGCTGGGCGCGATGAAACCAGCGGAGTTTGCGCGCACGCTGAACCATCCCGAGCGGGGATTGCTTTCGCTCGACCAGATGCTGGCCATGTACGCGTGGCACTCGACGCACCACCTGACACACATTACCGCGGTGCGCGAACGCATGAAGTGGAAGCAGCGTGCGGTGGCGGCCAGGTGAGTCAATTATGACCACGGCTTTCCGCAAGGGATCAAGGCAGCAGTTGGCGAACCAGTTCCTGCCACAGAACCGGAGCAGTTTTACTCCGTATGTGTTGGCAACGGATGGAGCACGCCTTTCAGGCGTGAACAACTGCGGCTAGGGAAATTCTGATTAAGTCAGGCGGAACTCCCTCAGGGGCTAAAGCCAAGTCTATTATTAGGCATTTGCGGACGGCCTGAAGGCCGTCCCCTTCAAAGAACCGGACTTAACCAGAGTCTCCCTAGATCCGTCATTGCTTCGCCAGGAGGACCTTTGCTTCGCACACTGATCTCCCTTTCATTCGCCGCTGTTTTGACTCTGCCGGTTTTCGCACAGAGCCAGCCTGCCGATCAAAGCTGGATCGCCACCAGCAACCGCTACGCCAACATGCTGATCGAAGTCGTCTTCAAGTACCATCCCGAGGCGGGCACGCAGCAGGGATTGAGCCAGTTCGACACTAAGGTTTCGCAGCCCACGCTGGCCAACGAAGACGCAGAACGGCATGAAACTGAGGCTGTATTGGCGAAGCTGCAAAGCGCGGCGGCCCAGAAGCAGCAGCAAGACGTGGCCGAGGACCTGCAGATCATGATCCGCAGAGTCAACCTCAACTTCAAGCGCCAGGATTTTCAGCGCGCCAACGAAGTGCCGTTCTACAACGCCAGTCAGATCGTCTTCGGCGGTGTGCAGGTTTTGCTCGACGAGCAGACACCTTCCGATCGCCGGCCTGCTGCGGTGGTGCGCATTCGCGAATATGCCGGACTGGAGCCCGGTTACACGTCGCTCACCGAGATTCTGGAGCGGCGCATCACCGAGCAGATGGCCAAGCCGGGCGTGATCTATCCCGCGCGAGTTGAGATTGAAACCGAGATGGCGCGCAATTCCAACTATCTGGATGGAATCGCCGCGCTCATGCAGAAGTACAAGCTGACCGGATGGGAACAGCCGTTTGCCAAGCTGAAGACGCAACTCGCTGACTATGACGCGTGGGTGCGAGCGACGGTCCTGCCCAAGGCGCGTGACGATTTTCGCCTGCCTCCCCAGCACTATGCGCTCGACATGGAAAACTACGGCATCGACATTCCGCCGGACCAGCTCGCCAACATGGCGCACCAGGCTTTCACCGAGATGCAGGGCGAGATGAAGTCCATCGCGCTAAAGATTGCCAAGCAGCGCAACCTGCCGTCCAGCGATTATCGCGACGTGATCCGCGAGTTGAAGAAACAGCAACTCGTGGGCGACGCCATCCTTCCGTTTTACCAGGAGCGGCTGAAGCAGATCGAGAAGATCATCGTCGATCAGCAAATCGTGACGCTTCCCGATCGGCCGGCGCGCATTCGTATCGCGACGGCAGCAGAGACCGCACAGCAGCCCGCGCCGCACATGGTGCCTCCACCGTTCATTCGCAACACCGGCCAGAAGGGCGAGTTCGTTCTTCCGCTGAACATTCCGGCTGGCCCCGGGCAGACCTCGACTGAGAAGTACGACGATTTCACCTATGACGCAGCCGCCTGGACGCTCACTGCCCACGAGGCACGACCAGGACATGAATTGCAATTCGACTCCATGCTGGAGCACGGGGTATCGCTAGCGCGCGTTCGCTACGCCTTCAACAGCACCAACGTCGAAGGCTGGGGATTGTACGCGGAATATCTCATCAAGCCGTACATGCCGCTGGAAGGCCAATTGGTTTCGCTGAATATGCGGCTGCAGCGGGCCGCGCGCGCGTTTCTCGATCCCGAACTACAGTCCGGAAAGATCACGACGGCGGATGCCTTTCGCGTGCTGGAGCAGGATGTAGTGCTGTCCCATGCCCTTGCCCAGGAGGAGGTCGAACGCTTCACCTATCGCGCGCCTGGGCAGGCGAACAGCTACTTCTATGGCTACACGAAGTTGATCGCCCTGCGAGAGGACACCGAGAAGGCGCTAGGGCCGAAGTTCAATCAAAGGAAATTTCACGACTTCATTCTGGCGCAAGGCCTGCTTCCGCCCGACCTGATGCGCAAAGCGGTGATGGAGGATTTTGTGACGGCGGAGAAGGGGAGCGGGAAGTAGCAATTACTGCTGCGTCCGACTGCAGTTTTGAGGGGGCGCACCCTTAAACACATGAGCGACTGGATCTGCTGCTGTGAAAGTGCCTATCCACTCGCGGCCTGCCATCCAGCTAGTTGGTGTCGGCGGCCCGGATGATCGATTCAAGCACACTACTGTGCAGCTTGCCCCGATTGAGAACGCCCTCGAACTTTCCCTGATCTAACACCGGCAAATATTCTGCGTCGGTCTTGCTGAACTGCTTTATGGCGTTGCGTTTCGTACTCGTTTTCTCGATGGCATGATCGGAATCGGGATCGGGCCCGATTACACCAGGAAGATCACTTACGTCACCTTTCTCAATCATTGTCTTGATCATCTCATAACCATTAGGGGGTGGCATCTTCAGGCTGGCGAAGATCCGTATCTTTTCGACCGCGATAAGACCCTTAAACCTGTCGCATTTATCTTGAAACACAACCCACTTAAAAAACGCGTGTTCGCCGAGCCCATCCAACCACATCTTGATCGCCTTCGGCTCGTAATAGCCCTTCTTGCCTAGCTCGAAATATAATGCAGTGACTCTGCGATCAATGTACTTTTGTATAAGTGTGACATCTGTTTTCTCATCCTTAACTATTCCTTCGTAGTCGATCGTTCCAAGCTCCTTATCATCCGTCCTAACGGTCTCGTCCGCAGCCCGGCGAATTGCAGACTGCAGCTCTACGCCGAAACCCTTAAAGCTGGAGATTCTGCCAGAAAAGAAAAGCCAGAAAAGCACCGGGAGAACCGCGATGACGATCCAGCTATTTTCAACTGGTTTATTCGCGGCGCGCGTGAGAGAGAGAACAATAAGGATCGCGAATACGGCGAGTGCGGCTACAATCGTTTCTACAATCGGATTGCGGAATCCGCGTGCTCTTGGACTCTGAGCCCGAGAGGACTCGAGTGTAATCTTCTCTTCATTCATTGGGACGTACCTGGCCGAGGCTCGGGGCTTCACCGATTCGCGGCTTTTGCTAGTGAGACAGAAAATCCGCCATCATAGGTCGCTCCGGACAGGACATAACAAACCACGTCTCATGGATGTAGACATTTCCTCGCAACCGAACCAACAACCCCACTCAAGCGCCGAAAGCTTGAGTGAGCACCCGGCGATTTTATCTTCGGTCGTGTCACAACCCAAAACTGGCCGCGTTCAGCGAAACCAAGACATCCCCCGGCGCAACTGTGAAGTCCGGGAAATCCGTTGGCATGGCGACCCCTGGCTTGAGCACAGTCACGTTGAGCGTGGAATCGTAATTCGTATTGGAAATCGACGGATCAAACACGCCAGACGCTTGAGCAAAGATCAGAGGAGACAACCGTTGCAGGGCATCGTTATCCTGAACAAAAACACTGGAAAGATCATTGTTAAATGCCTCGACGATCTTATTGCCGAAGTCGGTCAGCGCCTTCAGGGCCTCAACTGGTTTGTTGCCCGCGACCAGGGCATTGAAGGAGGCAGCGTCTAGAGCGGCATTACGTGCGGCGGAGATTACGGTGCTTTCGACCTGCAAAAGTGCGTTCTTGAGCCGACCCATATTCGTGTCGGACGTCGCCTGATTGAAATAGTCTGTCACGCCGTCGCTAGGATCGAAAGACTTCGCCAGGCCAGCCTGACCACCCGCAAGCAGACGGGCCTGTGCCTGCGCAAGCTGTGCCCTGAAGCCTTGAGGCGAGCTACTGTCGCGAGCCAGATCGGCCATAGCTCTAACCGCATTGATGTCAACCACATCCCAGTAGATGCCATCGTCGACGGACGACGGCCGGCCGTCGACAACGATTGAGTTCTCAGGTGGAATCGCTGCATAGAGCAGTACCAGATATGCCGAGGAGAGATTCTTATACTGATTGATATCTCTGAAGTAATAGTCTCGCAAGTAACGCTTCAGAAGGAACTGAAGAGTGACCGACAACTGTTTGTAGATCTGATCCTTGGTGTTCGTGACAGTATTATTCAGCCAAGCTAGCGGGACCGACGCCGGAAGCTCGATATCCAGCGATACGAGGGTGTTTCCCGGTTTGCTCAGAAGCCCCCCAGTCGCGGCCCACCTTTCGAAGGCAGCATTATCGGGAAAAGCTCTCCGCATGAACTGAACTGCAAAGGGTTCGATATCCGCATCGAGTTGGTTGAGCGACATGTTCGCTACTTCCAGACGGATAGAAGATGTGCTCGTTGCTAGCCGCTGTTTGTCTGTCTCGGTATTCGCGAATACCGCAACTGATCCGACAGATCCTAGTTTGGAAGACAACTGGCCGGAGAGAGCGACCGAAGTACTGCGCCAATTTCGGCCCGTCCAGAGCGACGTAAATGTGCTCTTGCTCACTTGAGTGCCCGTCACATTGAGCTGGTAGACCGTCAGTCGACCGCCGTTCTGATCGATGGCATTGAAACTTGCAGTAGCAGTGCTGATCCAGTCCCCTTCAATTTTCAGAAATGGCAGGGTCAAGTCGACATGAGAGTGGCGTTTTACCTGATGGGTCAACGCACCGCTTGCGAGCGTCACTCCCGCGCGAGGTTCCGTCAAGAAGTCGTCCAGTCGGCCCGCGAGCAGTTGTTGCAGGGCTGTCGCAACTCCGGGAGCGTCCGCTGGCTTGCTGAAGTTGAAGGATGCATCGATCAGCGCGGTGTCAGTCGTGGTCTGTTGATAAGTCGCGTTTAATTGCGCCGTATACGTGCTGGTCTAGGCTTTTATCGTCTTACTGTAAAGATTTTCGACCTTTCCCAGGAGGACCTTGATCGTACTCTGAAGCTTCTGAATGTCTTGCAATGTGGGAGTGCGGTTCAGAAAAGCTTCGAGCTTGCTGAAAAGTAACTTGTCCAGAACAGTCGCGGGATCTCCTTGGAGGTCAGAGAGAATAGCGTCAAGACCCAAACGGCTATCGATTTCCGTCACGACCTGATTAAGCAGTTTCTCGATTGGATCTCCTTTGAAGAAGTCGACCGCTTTCTGCGCTGCCTGCTGAGCGCTGTCAGGAATGCTCTGAAGTAGGGTCAAGGCACCGTTCTGAGCGAGTCCCTCCAAATACTGACCGAGTGGCGAGGCAAGCAGCGGAAGATTCAGGTCATTAATCTTGCCTTCCAGGAAGGTCGCTAGCCCATTCCCATCCTTGTTTGCTACGAGCTGGGCCACCTGTTGAATATCGGAAAAATCCGGAACACTCTTTTCTGCAAGCTTGGCGAAGAGACTCGCAGCGCTGCTCGGAAGCGCTTTCCATCGGTTTGCCAAGTTGGTCACTTTAGCGATCGCTGCCGCGAGATCGAGACCAGTGAATTTCTTCAGCAGGTCCGTGACATACTCGGGGCCGAATTTGTAAATCCAGTTATCGATAGCGTTCGGGTCTGACAGATCATTGAGGATCTGCAGTGCATGAACACCCAGGACAGCTTTGACAAGATCGGTGAAGTTCTGCGGAAGTGGGACAGACAGCGTGGCAGCGGCGGAAGCCGTCAGCGCAAAATCAAAGCCGTTCAGCTTGAGCTTATAAACACGAACCCGGATTACTGCGTCGTCGGTTTCACGGCCCACCACCACGGCGTATTTCCCCTGAGCGGTCAGATCAAAAGCCGCCTTGAGTCCAAGCTGTAATTTCAGCCCGATATCTCCAGCAATGGCGCCATCGCTGATCTGTCTGATCCAATTGAATTCGTGTCCGAATGTCGCCGATATCGACGCCGTGAGCGAACCACCAACCTCAGCTAGAAGATGCGTCCGCGGGGCGAGATCATTTGCGGTGCGAACATGGACGGGCAATTTCCAGCTTTGGACGACATTTTCAAGAGCATCGTCGGTTGGAGTCGTACGCGGTACTTGCTGGAGAACCGAAAAGAACAACTCGCCTTGAAGTCCGGCGCTGAAATCCACGCTACCAGCGGCAGTTCCCAGTGCGATACTGCCGGACCCTGAAACCTTCGCGTCCGCACCCCAGCGAAGCATGACCACGCTCAGATTGGGATCGGCTGGTAACGTGAACTTGGTATCTGCTATCGGACCGAGCGCTGACGTGAAGGTTTTGCTGGTTGGATCGGGGAAAACGGCTAGCTCTGCGTAGATGTCGCCGCTCGCCTGAAATCCAACCTTCCCCGCGCCATTCAAGAAGGTGATACCGCTAGCTTGTGCGCCGGCCTTGGCCTCGACATTGTCGACTATGAATTCGTCTTGTCCCAGGGCTTCGTTCGTTGCGATCTTGTGCAGAGCTGTGGGATTGGTCTTATTGGTAATTTCAACGGAAACAGATCCCTTTCCGTCGAGGAAGCCAGACGTGATGAGATTTTTATCTAGGTCGTAAATACCGTTAGTGGACACCGTCATCTCCTTGAGCAGAACTCAGCTTAAATCACTCGCACATTCGAGAGAGGCGCAATTGTCGTTTTTTAACCACAGCGCCCTGATCTGGACGTGAAAGTCTCCCAGACCGGCAGGGGCGTCGCGAACAGCGGGCGAACTGGCCATCCCAACCGACTTTCAGCACAACTGTCCTGGTGCCGTCCTACAAGGCCCGCTGCTATGGGCGGGGGCAGCGGTAGCAACACGAAACTGCTCGCCAAAACAAAAGCATCGGGTGTTTGCGAAATCTATAGTTTTATCTACTGGAAGAGGATGAGCGACATTACGATCAGTTCGAGGCGAAGTCAATAGCGCTGAAGTGGTGCCAGGCATTTTGTTCTTAGCTGATTAGGTGGCGGTTGTTTTCGGACACGACTACCGATATTTACCTAGCATTCCACGGTACCATGTCGGCTAGATGCTGGCTGCCAGCAGCACGTCCCTCCGCTCCGGCTGAAGTTCTCAGTCGGTTGACAATTCACAACCGCCAGGCGAAGGTCACTGCGCCCCGGAATGACAGCGTAAGAGCAGGTTCCGCCGCTAGCCCCGCAGCCACGGTCCGGATGACAACAAGATGGCACCGGCTCTCGAGCTAGCCAAAGAAGAAATTGCGCTGGAATTCCCCGGACGGATTTATAGTCGCGGACCGCTGGAAGCTCAAGTGAAATTCCGGTTACAATTGCATCCGATATCGGATCTCGTCGGCCGACGATAACACCGCCGGCGCTGGCGATGTCTTGGAGGTACAGATGGCATTCGATAAGTACGTCAAGCTGCCGGGAAGTGAGCGCAAACCAATGCAGGGCGCCAAGAAGAGCGGCGTTACTAATCCCAAGGAATCCATGCAAGTTACCGTGGTCCTGCGCGAGCGGGCGTCGCGCGGCAACCAACCATCGGTGGCGGAGCTAGTAGCAAGTGGCCGGCGGGTGTCTCGTGATCAGTACGCGGCCCGCTATGGCGCCGACCCTAAGGACGTGAAGGCGGTGCAGGCATTTGCGCGCACCAACAAATTGACAGTGAGCGAAGTAAATCTGCCGTCGCGCACCGTAATTTTGACGGGAAGCAGCAGCGCGTTTGCGAAGGCGTTTCAAGTTCAGTTGGATAAGTATCAATACAAGGGCGGAGAGTACCGCGGGCGCACCGGAGCGGTCAACATTCCTACTGAACTCAGCGACGTCATCGTCGGAGTGCACGGACTCGACAATCGGCCTCAGGTAAAGCCACACTTTCGCATTGCTGCAAACGTAAGCGCACGCGCTGCCGCCGCGGCATCGGCGTCGTACACAGCCTTGCAGGTCGCCAAAGCCTACAACTTCCCAACCGGCGTGAACGGCAAGGGGCAGACCATCGCCATCATTGAGCTTGGTGGCGGATACAAGACTGCCGATCTGACGGCCTATTTCAAATCTCTGAAGATTTCGCCCAAGCCATCCGTTACGGCGGTTTCTGTCGACAAAGCCAAGAATAAGCCGACGGGTGACATCAACGGTCCCGACACCGAGGTCCTGCTCGACATTGAGGTCGCTGGCGCGGTCGCTCCTGGCGCGAAGATCGCAGTTTACTTCGCCCCGAATACCGACGCAGGATTTCTCGACGCGATCAACAAGGCCGCAACGGACAAGACTCGCAAGCCTTCGGTCATCTCCATCAGTTGGGGTGGACCGGAAAATAGCTGGACGGCGCAATCGCTGCAAAACTACAACACAGCGTTGCAGGCGGCGGCCGCCGTGGGAGTGACGGTCTGCGTCGCATCTGGCGATGATGGCTCAACGGACGGCTCAACCGATGGGTCGGACCAGGTGGACTTCCCTGCCTCGAGCCCATACAGCCTGGCGTGTGGGGGCACAACTCTTAACATCAGCGGCGGCGGGATTGGAAGCGAAGTCGTGTGGAACGATCTTCCCAACAACGGCGCGACTGGGGGCGGAGTGAGCGCAACCTTTGCGCTTCCCTCGTGGCAGTCGAAGGCAAAAGTGCCGAAGTCTGCTACTACGGGAAAGGCTGGACGGGGCGTGCCCGACGTTGCCGGCGACGCCGATCCTCAGACCGGCTATCAAGTGCGAGTGGATGGCCAGACGTTCGTTGTGGGTGGAACTAGCGCGGTTGCACCGCTGTGGGCGGGCCTGGTTGCACTGCTGAATCAAAGCCTTGGCACGCCGGTGGGCTATCTCAATCCGAATCTGTATCAGACGGTCGCTCTCGCGGCGGGAACGTTCAACGACATCACGTCCGGTAACAACGGCGACTACAATGCCGGGAAGGGGTGGGACGCGTGCAGTGGCTGGGGTAGTCCCAATGGCGCGGGGATACTGCAGACGCTGTGACCGGGCAAGAACAGCGGGGCGTGAATGCCACTTAAGCACGCCCTGCAATAGCGAATGATCCTATTTTCGTGAGTCCGAGACAAACGCGGGCGACTAGGGCTGCGCCGTCGCGCGCCACGCGCCAACCGTGTTGCCCTGTTGGTTGGTGTAGTAGCCCTGGATCGTGTATAGGTTTGGATTGTCAGGTGGGCCCCACCCGAACAGGATCCAGGCCTCCAGATCTCCGTTCTCCTCTCCATCAGCAGCAACCCAGCCCTGTCCCGGCACCTTGTCCGTGCACGATTCCGCCAACTCGTGCGAGTACACAGCGGTGAAGTCCCCGATCTGCCCACCGCAACCTTGACACAATGAGGAAGGCAGCACGGCGTACGCGATCGTCGTTCCGCTGTAGTCAAAGGCGTCATGATAGCCGCAGAAAGCTGTGCAAGACTGCTCTCCCGACAGTTCCGAAGTCACCCCGTCCGGCAAGATGAGCACAAACAAGCTGTTGTTGTTACCGGTAATCTGTCCCTGGTCGAGAAGTGTGCGCACCGCATTCTGCGCATCGCTGTCAGAGAAGGTTGTACCAGATTGAAGCACCGGTCCGTTGATGAAACCTTCGTAAGCTCCGGAGCCCGTTCCGTACCCTAGCTGCTGAAGCGGATCCAGATACCCGTTTTCGACGATTGCCTTGCTGAAGGCTTCGACGAAGTTTTGATCACCCCAGAATTGCCCGAGGTAAATGTTTGTTACTTGTGGAACCGAAATCTGGCTACCCGCAACATTTTGGAATCCTGCGGCGCCTCCGGGGCCGGTCGGGGAAGCGAGGGGCTGGCTTAAGAGTTCGTGGTCCTGCTCAGCTTCGTCTCCGTGGACGATTCGCGGGCGCATTACCGTGCGTGGCGGAACAATCTGCAGTACGTTCGGACGACGGCCGATCCCTCTCATGTCATGTATCGAAAATTTCTTCTTGCGTCTCACCTCAACCTCCTCGTAGTTGCGTCTTCATTTCTGGTTGGATATTGCTGGTGTCGCTTCATTCGCCGTTCCCAACCGAACCAAAAAACCCACTCAAGCAAGGGAAGCTTGAGTTGATTGGATAAGAGAGAAGGCTCGCTTCGAACCGGTAGTCTTGAGTTGAGGACAAGACACTGGGGAAGGAAGGAGCCTTCCATGCTTATTGTAGGATGTGATTACCATCCGCGGTGGCAGCAAGTGGCTTGGTTCGACCCGGAGACGGGAGAGATAGGAGAACAGAAGTTGGTAAACGGCGACGGCGAAGCGGAACGCTGGTATAGGCAACTGCCGGTGCCGTCGTTGATCGGTCTGGAAGCCACGGGCAACAGTCAGTGGTTTCTCGATCTGTTAAACCAATTAGGCCATGAAGTGTGGGTGGGAGATGCCGCCGAAATTCGCGCCAGTTATGTACGCCGACAGAAGAACGACCGGCGCGATGCTGGGCACGTGCTGAAGCTGTTGCGGGAAGGCCGGTTTCCCCGGCTGTGGGTGCCGAGCGCGGAGCAACGCGATCTGCGGCAGCTACTGATTCACCGCCACAAGCTGGTGCAGATCCGCAGCCGCGTGAAGAACGGGTTGCAACACCTGGCGATGAACCAGGGGATGCAGAAGAAGTCGCGGCTGTGGAGTGTGGCGGGACAGAAAGCCTTTCGCCAGTTGCCGCTGACCGGTTGGGCGGGATGCCGGCGTCAGGACCTACTGCAGTTGCTGGTCTACCTGGACCAGCAGATAGCACCGCTGGATCGAGCCGCGCAACAAGCGGCCGAGCAGGATGCACAGGCACGATTGCTGTTGAGCCAGCCGGGCGTGGGGCCGATCACGGCTTTGGCGTTCGTGCTGACCATCGGCGACGTGACCCGCTTTGCGCGTGGCAAACAAGTGGCCAGCTATGTGGGACTGATCCCGCGCGAGCACAGCTCGGGGGGACGGCAGCGGCTGGGCGCCATAAGCAAACAAGGCAATGGTTTTCTGCGTATGCTGCTGGTGGAAGCGGCGCACAGCGTGGTCCGGCTGGATGAAGGATTTCGTAAACAATATGCTCACCGCTGCCACAGCAAGGCAAAAGGCATCGCCAAAGTAGCAGCGGCGCGCAAGCTAGCGGTACGACTCTACTGGATGCTACGCACCAATACACCGTATCCAGAGATCGTTCGCATCGAGAGTAGCCCGCGGGTGCCCCTGGTCGTCCGCCACGGCGGATAGACCGTTGAGTTGATTGGGCGCTCTCGCATCCAGACGGACCGGTGCAAAAGACGGCCTGCGGCCTTGGAAAACGAAAAAACCGTTTTCCACTTTCGCACCGGCGACGGCGACTGGATGTTCGCATAGAAGAATCATGGTCGAAGTTTTAGGCCGAATCGATGGGTGGTGGAACGAGGCAGGTTCCACTGCAAACTGATCAATCGCGAGATCTCCTGTGTCTTGCTCCTCAGCTTGGCAAACCAGTGACGAAACCAGCGGTGCTCACCCACCGCCTAGGAGAAGTTTCGCTTGACAACGCCTTCTCTCTTATCGATGGGGCACCCGGCGGCGACGAGAAAGGTGTAGTTGTCGCCGAAGTTATTGAACAAGGGCAGCCCACTGAAAAACAAGCCGGATTGCTTGTGAAATTGGCTATGCTGGGTCTGCTGATTGCCGTCGCGCACGGTGTAGAGGATTTGCGGTTTATCGGAATAGGGCTGGCGCGTGCCATCAAACACATTGACCATGGCGCGCCCGCCGGTGGACTGACTCGCTTTCGGTGGCATAAGCTTCCTTTCTGATAAATCCGCGGAACGCCTGCTGGCTAAACCTGCTATTGGGTCACTGTGAAGTCGGCGGAATCGCTGCTGACGCCGTTGACGGTCACTACGACTTTGACTGCTCCCGAGACGCCGGCAGGGACCTTCACGGGGAGCGAGGTTGCCGTCCAATCCCCGGATTTCTCAGCCTTGACTTTGCCGAAGGTGACCGCGATCTGCCCTGGTTGAGCGCTGTAGTTCTTACCAGTGATGGTGATCAGAGCACCGATAGCGCCCGATGGGCGATCGAGCATCGGCCTGCTCGGCTTCACTTTGAAGTTAACAGGGGTAGAAACAGTCTTCCCATCGGCCGAGGATACCCTAAAGTCCACTGTTCCAGGGGCGGCATCATCGGGCACAGTTACTGTAACCGACCTAGGTGTCCAAGTCTTGACAACATTACCGGACGTTCCGATTTTGGCGCTGCCTTTGACACCTCCGAAGCGTCCATTGATCACTACATCTTCGCCGGGAGCTCCCGTGGGGGACGCGGTATCGATTCGAGGTTTGACAAGGAACGTTACCTTGTTGCTCGTTCTCCCGTCCGACGAAGTGATGGTGAGGTCGGCATTTCCCAGAGGAGCCGCGTCTGGCACCGTCACGGTAACGGATGATGGAGTCCAATTGGAAGAGATGTCGGTAGTGGATGCGCCAAGCGTGGCAATACCGCCGTTGCCGAAGCTGCCAGGAATCTTCACTGCGTCGTCAGGAACTCCTGTTGGGTTCGCAATGGAAATTTGCGGCTTAACGAGGAACTCTACTGCATCGCTCTTCGTGCCGTCGGCGGAGGTGACGGTCATGCCAGCCGCTCCCGGGGGAACAGTGTCTGGTACCAGCACCGTGATCAGCTTCGCCGTCCAAGGCGGCTGAACGGGAGCAGAGATTGCACCAAACTGCACCGTGCCCGGCAGTTCTCCGAAATTGCCTTCCAGCTTCACTGGGTCGCGTACAATTCCGGTTTCTGGTGAGGGATCTCCTTTTATGCTGGGCAGCAACATGACTGTGCCAGGCGCACTGCCTACCCCTCCGGCCGAGACCGTTAAACTGATGGCCTTGCCGGGCTGAACACCGTCGGGCACCTTCACCTTGATTTCAGTGTCACTCCATGAGGTAATATCCGGTGCCGCGACGGAGCCAATCTGCACCGTTCCCTTGCTGCCGCCGAAACTTGATCCAGATATCGTCACTTCGGTTCCCACCACGGCTCCCCTTACCCCATCTGGCAACGAAACCTTGCTAATGATCGGCGCCGCTCCAGATACAGCTGTAGCGCTGTTCACGACGTGAACTCTATCTAAGTACGCGATATGCCGACCGACGATGACGACATTGCCCAAGGCAAGCTTCACATAGTAGGGATTGAAGCCGCCTTTTTTCGAGATCATGCCCCGGTTATTCGTGGAGTTGGTAATGGTGGACTTCATCGTACTCGTACTTTTGTCCAGACCCAGATTCGCCCAATTTTCCTGAGCCACCATTGCGTTAGGAGGTTGAGCATTCAGCTTAATGAGTTGGCTGGTTAGCTCCTGCTTCTCCACAAAAACGACGGTCGTTATCTGCACATTATTGGCAATGACTAGATTGTCCCGGAAACTCTGATCGTCAAGTTGATTGAGCTGGGCAATCACGGGATTCGGGGCGATGATGTCGAAGGCCTGAAGCAGTGGGCCGCTTACGATGGAAGCGGCAGTTGACCAATGTACACGAGCGTTATTGACCGTTCCATTAGGATGCGTCGTCCCAAAGTAAGGGGCGAAAGCTGGCATTAAGACGCCGATTGCATGGATGATGTTATACACAATGTTTCGTCCATTGGTGTAATTCTCGGTAAGCAGAACGGCTCGCGTCGATGCATAGCTGCTGTTCGCGATGGTGGTGTCAGGACCCGTTGTGGCGGGGTTCGCGTCGGGCGAGAAGCCAATCCCGGCGATTTGCAGTGGATACCCCGAATTATTTCCGATTTTCAACTGAATGCAGTAGGTGGATTGGCCCACGCGTGTGCCGAACACGTCCATGCATTTTTTCTGACTCATCACCTCCCACAAGAACGTCCACACCAGGCTGCAGCCCGGGAGGAATAGGCCCGGCATTCGGGTCCGCCACTGTAAGATCAGCCGAGCCGAGGACCTTCTTGTTTTTGTCATCTGTTTCGTCCGAGAGCAGCAGCTTGTAGGTGCCCGGGGGAGCATTTGGATCCACGCTGGCAAGGTACGCGATGATGCACTTGCCTCTGCGAGTCGCTTGCGAGGATAACGCGACACCAGCATTACCAGCAATGGTCAGCGTAATCTTCGCGTTCTGCAAATCTAGCGAATTACATCCTTGGTCGGTAGGCGAAACGGTAATCGTTATCGATGCAGGTAGCTTTCCGTTCGGCGGTCTGACGACATTCGGGACTGCGGTCAACGGAATCGGATCCTGAGCACTGGCCGGCAGGCCAGCTCCGAACGAGGCTGCGACGATAACTGGCGCGAGTACAGAGAAGAGAGCCTTCACCCGAGCTAAAGCAGGTCCTACCGATTTCATGCCATTCGCCTGTAAGCTTAAGGGCCTTTCCAGAACCGGAATGGTCGTCCCAAACAGCGGCGGGAATCCACCCAACCTACCTTCAGTACAACTGTCCTGGTGTCGAGCTATGAGGCCGAACTGCTATGGCGGGGGCAGGCGTTGTAGACGAAGCGGCTGCTCCCTGAATAATGACTATCGGGTGCTTCCGAAACTTATGCCCCAATTACAGGAAACAAAGATGAGCGACATTACGATGAGTCCGAAACAAAGTCAATGGCGCTGAAGTGGTGTAGGTGCATAAATTATTTTCTATTGAGCGGCAATCGTTTTCGGATGCCTACCTATGGATGAACTGGCCGGACATTTGCCGGCCCACTCCTGCTGGATGTCAACTACAACGCAGATAACTACCTCTGTCGTCCCCGAAGGGACTCGGATTTCTTCCCGCGCTACCCAGCACTCCGCCGTCAGCATTCAGCCCTAGTTCAGCGTCATTCTCATTCCGGGAGTGGCAGCAAAATAGGAGCGGCGATTACTACTTTCGTAACTTGACCGCGTTGCCGAGCCGACCCATACTTCGGCTGTAGGGCAGGAACCGCCGCGCCCGGCGCTCCTGCCCATTTGTGTCTGTGGGAGGCAGTTGTCAGTAGGCAGTGGTCAGTTGTCAGTTGTCAGCACCCACCCTGTCGCCAACAGAGGCGACAAGGGTAGGGCACCCACGTTCGTTCGAGATCGACTGCAAGTCCTTATTATGGAATATCTTACTTGCAAGTACCGTGGAATCAATATTTTGCGACGAAGCGTGCAAGCCGTTAAAAACATGGGACTTGCGTCTATTGTTAAGTGCAACAGAATCAGTATTTTGCGGGAAAGCGTGTAAGGTATTAGAAACATGGGAGTTGCGGCGCGGCGTAAGTATAAGGGAATCAATATTTTGCAAGCAAAATATTGATAACAAAGATTTTATATTTTGACGGGGGGGTACCTGATGGATCTTCCAATCTGTGAACACATTAAACCCGGCGGAGCGCGCTGTGGCTCGCCGGCAGTACGCGATCTCAAATACTGCTATCACCACGCGGGTTTACGGAAGGCTGTGCCCGCCACAAATCTGTTTGTGTTCTTGGCCAATCCGCGTTCTGAGAGCGACCCTTATGCCCAGTTCGAGTTGCCGTATCTGGAGGACGGAGCGGCGATCCAGATTGGATACATCCACCCCAGCAAGTCCAAAAGCGCGACTTGCTGGGGGCCCGGGTGCAGTTGATCCACGGGGTGGCACAGCAGCGGCTTGAGCAATGGCGGGCGAGGATGATCTTGTCGGCTTTGCACGGCGCGGCGGCCAACCTGAGGTTGATGGATGCGAAAATCCCCACCCAAGCAAAACCGGCTTCCACCCCAACGACCCAAACCCGGCGCTCGCTGGGGACCCCGGCTTGGGTGGGGCACCCGCCGGCCAACGTGCGAGCCGGAGAGATGAAGGAGGAAGAGACTGCGTGAAGGATTGGAACGAGAATCGCGCTTGTGAACGAAACAGCATGGCCCTTCGCTCGCCCGCCGCGGCGGGCGCGGTCGGGATACCAACAAGAGGAGAAATTGGGAAAACTCCGATTAAGCGGCGAAGTCCCTCTGCGGCTGAAGCCTTGGAATCTTGTGGCAGTACGGACGGCCTGAAGGCCGTCCCCTTCGGGAAACCGGACTTAATCGGAGCTTCCTTAGCGAAGAACGAAAGGCGAATAGCGAAGAGCAACCCGTACTCTCACTTCCTGCTCTGCCACCTTAACCCAATACGAGCCAGGATCGGCTGGCCCAGAGTTGCTACGGGTGTGCGTCCGATGTCGTACTGATTGTTGGTAAGGTTCTCGCCTTGGAAGAATACGTCGAAGCCTTTTGGCAGAGGACGCGATACAGTCGCGCTGAGTACGAAGTAGGAGCCCAGTGGCAACAGGTTCTGGTCATCGTCGAACTCGTTGCTGGCGGTGCGACCTTGTATGGCGACGAAAATCTTCTCCGGCGCGGCCCACGTTCCCTGGAAGACGAACTCGTTCTTCGGCACCAGCGGAACCTGGTTCCCTACCAAAGCCGGGTTCGCGGAAAACGACGAGACGGTGGAATTAATGAACTGGTACGCGCAGCTAAACCAGATACGGTTGGTGATGGTGTAGTTGATGCCGGCCTGAAGTCCCGGCGCTTGAATGCGGCCCAGGTTCTCGCGCATGCGCACGATGAGTTGCGGAGTGGTGCTGAGAGTCACGTTGGAAACTGGATCGGTGACGAAGCCCCAGAATCCGACACCGTAGAGCGTCATGCGATCGTGCAGGAGCGTGGCACGCACTCCACCTTCGCCGCCGGTAAAGTGTTCGGCGCGCAAGTAGGCGTTAGAAAGAGTCTGCACGTTGCCAACCCTGAAGGCTGCGATAGAGTTCGTTCAGCGTGGGCGCACGAAACGAACGATAGGCCGATGCATAAAGTACGGTGTGTTCACCAGCGTGATAAGACGTAGTCAGTCGCGGGCTGAAGGCATTCTGGCCGCGGTCAGGGTAAGCAATGAATATTGGTTTGCCCTTGACCGGAATCCGCGACGAGCTGGCGTCGAAGTTGCTCCACAGATCTTCGCGTGCGGAAAATGTCACCGACCACTTCGGCGTAATCTGCACGATGCCTTCGGCAAATACACCCAGCGATTGCTGAGTACCGCCATTCGACAAATGCGCCGTTGGCTTGCCCTGCGAATAGGTAGTTTCGTTGCTGAAGCCCTGCACGTCGAGGCCATCGAGTCCTGCCAGCAGCGTCAAGCGGCTTGCAATCTGTTTCGACCATTGCGCCAGCAATCCCATTTGCTGCGAAGGAACGTACTGGATGTTGGTCAGGGATTCGCTATTGCGGTTGGCCGCAATCGAGGAGAACGTCTGATGATAATTCTCCGTCCCACCGTACAAGCGGAGCGTGAACAGCCCGGCCGCGAAACTTCATAGTCTGTGCCAAACGCCAATTGCCGAATGGTAGTGTCATTGATCTGCAGCGGCGTGCCATTCAGGCGGTCTTCGCCGTAGAGCGAGCCGTTCAGGAAGACGCGTCCCCGATTGCCGAACATGCGTTCCACGCGCAAGGTTCCGCTGCCATACTGCGATGCGACCGGCGTGTCCACCGAGCCTCGCACATCCTTCGAAACGGCAGTGTATCCGTCAGTGCGAAATCCTTCTCCGCTGGCCACTATCGCCCATTGCCCAAAGCGCATGGCGCCCCAGCCCGAGCCGAAAGGCGAGTTCTCGTTTCCATACGACCCTTCGACGAGAGCATCCGTCTGTACCGCATGACGCGTCTCCAGATTGATCACGCCACCCAGCGCATCGTTTCCGTACAGCGCCGAGACGCCGCCGGGAATAAGTTGCACCTCGTCCAGCGAGGTTTGCGGCAGGCGCGCCCAATAGATCCAGCCGCCAAACGGATCGTTCAGCGGAATGCCGTCGGCCAGAACCAACGCCCGGCTCGCGCCACTGGCGCCGAGTCCGCGCAACGACACACCTTGCGATGTGGGATTGGCCGTCTGGCTGCCCGATCGCCGCAACAGCGAAAAGCCGACGACGTTGCGCAGTTTGTCGTCGGTGGCGAGTGCGCCCCATTGCTGCAATTGTGTGGCGCTGACGGTAGCGGCGTCGGGTTGCGCTTCTACATCATCCACGCCGGTGGGCAGGATGGAAGTGCGGGTCGCCGTCACGTCGAGACTCTGCTGCACCGGTGCCGGCGCGAGCGTTATGGAGAGTTGGTTCCCTCCCGCTTGCCACGATGTAATGGCGGTTGCGAAACCGGATGCGCTCACCACCACACTCCCGCTGGCGGCGGTTATCCCAGTGAAGACGAAGCTGCCATCGGCTTGCGTCGTCCGGCTGATTTCTTGCCCATCAACCCGAAGCAGGACCTGCGCTTTGGCAATTACAGCCCCACTGCGGTCTTTCACGATGCCGCGCAATTCCTGCGGAGGTGCAGCCCACACGCGGAACTGCACCATCAGGAATGCCAGAGCCATGATCGCGGCAATCTTGCAACGGCCGACCTGCGACATCCGTGTATCTTCGCACACCGGCCCGTAGTTGTTGAACTACCGAATCTCGGATGAATAGCGAATGCTCCGCCGCTGATCTTTGGTGAGCCAACGAAGAACAGCTTGCGGAGTCGGTAACGCTCGCCTTGATGGAAGGTGCCGGGATAATTATGTCAACCGCTATGGCGCGGTGGTCTTATACTGGATGGTTGTTATAGGAGGCACGCAATGATAAGCTCTGCTGAAAGAACTGCCCTAGCCGAAGAAATCTCTATTCATCCTCCCATGCGGCTGTTGTTTGGCCCCGGCCCAAGTCAGGTCCACCCCCGGGTTTACCAGGCAATGGCTCAGCCTGTCGTCGGCCATCTCGATGCCTACTTCTTCGAGATCTCCTCCAACATTCAACGGCTTCTCCGCACCGTGTTCGGAACCAAGAACGACTTGACCTTCGTCATCTCCGCCACTGGCAGTGGCGGCATGGAAACCGCCATCTCCAACTTTGTTTTGCCGGGGATGAAGGTGGTGTCGTTCGCCAACGGTTTCTTCTGCGATCGCATGTCGGAAATGGCGCGCCGTCAGGGCGCCGAACTGGTGCGTTTCGAGAAACCCTGGGGCGAAGTTTTCGGCGACCAGGAAGCTGCTGACTTTATCCGCCTTGAGAAACCCAAAGTTGTGATGTACGTGCAAGCCGAAACTTCCGCGGGAGCTTTCCAACGTGGCGATGCTATCTGCAAGGCCGCGCATGAAGTCGGCGCGCTGGTCATTGCCGACTGCGTGACTTCGCTTGGCGCAATGCCCGTCGAAGTGGACAAGACCGGCATTGACGTGGCGTACAGTTGCACGCAGAAGGGCTTGAGCTGCCCTCCCGGACTGTCGCCCATCACGGTCTCGCCGCGCGCGGCCGAGTGGCTGAAGGCGCGCGAAACCCCCAATCGCTCCTGGTATTTCGACCTGAAGCTGATTGCCGACTATCTGACGGTCTCGCATCGTTATCATCACACCGCATCGGCGACCATGTTCTACGCCCTGCATGAAGGCCTTACGCTCATCGAAGAGGAGGGCCTGCACAATCGCTGGGACCGCCATCACCAGGCGCACCTGGAGTTCGTCACGACGTTGGAGGCGATGGGACTGGAAATGCTGGTCGCTCCCGAGCATCGCATTTGGAACCTGAACACGCCGAAAGTACCGCAAAGTGTGGATGAAGCCAAGGTGCGATCCACGCTACTCAAAGAGCACGGCATTGAAATCGCCGGAGGCTTCGGTCCGCTCGCCGGAAAGATCTTCCGCATCGGCGTGATGGGGCCGCTGGCAACGACGGAGCACGTTCACGATTTCGCGGATTGTTTTGCCGCAGCGTTGCGCGGCGCTGGATACAAGCACTGATGTAGGCGCTCATCCATTAACTGCCCCGCCCTAGCCAAACGAAGGCTAGAACGGGGCACCCAAATCTCAGGGTTGGTACTATCTGCTACGCTTTGGCCGGGGCGCCCGGCGTCGAGGTCAGTCCTCTGGTGCTTCTTCGGTCGCTGCGGGCAAGGGCTGGCTCGTGCTGCTATATCGTTCGAGGAAATCCTCAATGACTTTACGTTCCCCCGGAGTGACCGCATACAGGTCATAGACGGTATCGTTCAGATCGGTTTCGAGGGACACGATTTGATCTTCCAGCCCGGTTAGGTCCCGCCGGGTTTTATGCAGCAACTCCAAGAGCTTCTTGCTGCCTTCCGGTTTAACGGGTAGGCGCCACGAGAGAATGTCTTTGAGAGGGAGGGTCTTGCGACGACGAGCGCGCAACGCCTCGGCTAGGCATTGCGCATGTTCGCGGTGCTCGAACTCGAACGGCCTCTGCGAGTCGTAGCGAACTTCGTAACCGTAGAGTGTTTTTTGGACTGAGATTGACTCAAGCTCGATAGCCAACTGAGCGGAAAGTGGGTGTTCCCGAGCCAGCTTGCCGACCGAATCTAGTTCGTAACGGGAAAGGTCGGATTCGAACGCAACAGGAAACGAATCCACCTTCTGTTGCTTCGCATTCCGTTCTGCCGCGTTTCCTGTTAGCGAATCGGCAATGCGCGAAAGGCCACTCCCCTCTGCGTTCAGGATGCCTTCGCCTACAGGGAGGTCTCGCACGAACTGGTCAGCGTAGGAGTAGAAGCGACCCCCGTACACCGAGCTGGTTTGCTTGACAAGGAAGTCAGCCACCTTCGAGTTGAGGAAAGCTAAAAGTGCGCCGAGGTCTCTGACAGGCGTGCCAGGGGCGAACCCGTAAACGCCACCCCCTTTTCCGCCGGCCTGGAAAACGAACTTTCCTTGTTTGTCGAACGCAAACGAATTCCGGCGTGACAGAAGTTGAAGGACTAGCTTGGGTCTGAAGTAATAATCAAGCCCTCTTGGGTATGTGGCTCCGTACCATAGGTGGCTCTCCGGCTTGCCTTCCTTGAATCGATCATCCTCCCTTTTCCGCAGCTCACTTTCATGCTTGCAAAAATATTTCCATGCCTTTGGAAAGCGGGCCTCGAAGGTCTCAACATCGTTGGGGTCTGCGAATTCAAATCTGCCCAGGTTTTCCTTGGACGGGATGAGATTCCAATCTTCGACAACATCGTCCGTCAGGGTTTTCTTCCTAGCATACAAATCGTAAGGGAACATTACCCATGTTCGGTTCCAACGAACTGCCCACCGGCCTACATCCTTGCCAAACAAGAACGGACGCATCGCGCCTTTCTCGATTTCGACCGGCTTCTTGTCGCAACCGTCGTCCTCATGGCGCACCCGAAGCCTCAGCACCTCACCTAGGTCCTCCACTTCATCCAGGACGAGGATCGGATCCGCACTCGTTTGATATCCGGCGAAGCCGCCACTTGACGTGTCCGACAGGTCTGCGAGGCGTCGCCGGCCGGAAACCGCGTGCAGCTTATTGAACAGCCCGCGCTCGTCCTCCGGCATTAGCCACCAACCGTCACCGCGCAGCCGTGTCCTGGGAAACGGGAACAGTTCAAGCGAATTGCTGCGAACTACGGACAGGTTTTTCAATTGCTTCCGCATCTGGTTGAATTGCTCGGCCAGAGCGGGAAAAGTCGCTTCGCTGCTGAATACCCGGGTCGCCTCTAGCTCGCCGTCTCTCGTGTTACTGTTTCGTTCGGCGACGAGAATCGCGGGATAATTGAGCGCACCCTCAAAGACGCGGGTGTCACGGAGATCGAACAAGAGATCGACACGTAGCGAGTTGGGAAGTTCCTCGCGTATCTTCTGGCCGTAGCCCACGTTCAGAAATCGATCCGAAAGAATAAACCCGAGATGCCCGTTCTTCCCGAGCCATCCCTCGCGGTCACCAGAACGTACTGTTCGTTCAAGAAACGGTACATAAAGGTCGTAGTTGTGTTCGGCCCAGTCGTACTTATCTTGCCAGTACTCCTTCACATGTTCCGGAATTTTCTGAATACGAACATAAGGAGGATTTCCCACAACAAAGTCGTACTGAAGGTCATGCTTGAGGAAAACCGCCAAGACAAGATCTTCGATCGTCTTCAAGAACCTTCCATCATCGAATTTGCCCTTCAGTTCCGCGACCGTAGATTCCAAACGCTCAAGGGTAGGCTTGAGATAATCTTCCAGCTTCTCGGATCGTTTCCCAAACCGACTGCTGAGGAGTGCGTCGAGCGGATGTCGGCGATCGCGTACTGCCTGGAAAACGCATGCTAAGGCGGCGACATACTCTTCGAGGTTCGTTACAAGGCCCTGGCTTCGGGCGTCCTGGTAACGAGGTACGGTGACAAACACTTTGTGAAAAGGTTTTCTCTCTCCCTTGATTGGGAGGTAAATACTAACTTCGAGTGTTTTCTCCTCGAAACGAAAGCGGGGGGTTTTGGCGGACGGTCCTTCTCCCTCTTCTTCGCGTTCCTCAACTCGCAATGAATCAGTACGGAACACGGGCAGACGTAGGATGCGAAAGTCACTGTCAGCTTGAACCGCCTCCGCATAAAGACCAAGGATCAGGGCAGCATAATTCATTTGGGCCATCAGCACCGCGAAGGGGTTAATATCGAAGCCGACGATCCTTAGCCCATCAGTTAAATCCTGTAGCGCTCGTTTTGGATCTCCCTGGGTATTCTTTAGGTAACGACGCAGGCTTGCTGCTACAAACGACCCCGATCCGCACGCCGGATCGAGCAGCCGATCGCTACGCTGCCCCTTGTATCCGCACTCGTCGAGAATAAATTCGATCACCTCGTTGGGCGTATAGAATTCTCCCAGCGCTTTTCGGGTGTCCCGATCGAAGTACCTCTGATAGAGCTCGCCGAGAAAATCCCCCTGCAATTCCAAAAAATCGAATTGGGTGACGGTAAGAATGGCTTCCCCTAAAGCCAAAAACACTGGCCGCCCCTCGTCTGTCGGACACTCCATCCACCAATCGAAAATATCTTGTAAGAAGATGGTCGCGAAAAGTACTTCACTGGCGCGGGTGAAACACCGCTCAACAATCTGTCGGTGCTTATCTGGCGTTAACCTTCCCCGCGCTGCCAACTCACTGAGACTCTCTTGAAGCCGAGGAATAAACCGGACACCGGGAAACCCCTTGTCATTGGCCGCCTTTGCGAGAATCAGACGAGAAATGATGCTGTAAGCCGTCTCCAAAGCAAATGAAAACTGTGCAATCTCCGCCTTGGTCCTGTTGCCAAGGAACTCCCGCCAACTTGAAGGGGTGTTCTTATAGGTCAATTCGCGAGCATATGTTCTGAGCCAGAAGTCATACGATCCCCGCGCAAAACGGGAGGTCTCGGTCGTTTTCGGCAGGAGTTTTCTCAGCGAAAGGACAAGTCGCCCAAAAGACGATTCGGGGCGCAACTGGAACACCTGAAAAAATATGCGCGCAGCTTCCGAGTCGGGATCCAGAATCGGAAGCACGTTTTGACGATGGTAGCGAAGTCGCTCAAGAACACTTTCCAGCGATTCCAAGTCAACCGCCTGTTTGCGCAGCCAGGTGATAACGTCGCGTGCGGCGGTCTCGGTCACTTCGGAAAGCTTGAACTTTGTCTGCTCCGGGAACTGACCATTGGTACGGGCGTAAATGACCATCTCCTCACCGTTGGTGAGGACACCGTACAAGGCAAGATGCGGCCGTACGTATTTCTCCAGCAGTTCGTCGCGAAACGAGGGGAGAGGTCCGGCAGATGGCTTCTTGAATTCTATGACCGCATGGACTCGGCCCCCGAAGCCCGCCATGGCAACATCGAAGCGTTTGCGAGACTTACCGCGCTGGGCGAGGAGGTCTTGACCGAAGCCTTCATAGCCGAGCTGTACGAAGAAGCCGTTCGCTTGGAATATCTTTTCAACTTCGGCTTCGGTGATTTTCTCGCCTTGGCAAGCCTTACCGATGTTCTTCAGGATCTGTTGAAATTTGGACGGCATTGATCCCGACAATTGTAGCGGTAACACCCACTTCGAAGCTAACGATCCTCTGAGCGCGAAGGTTGTATTCGGAAACAGTTGCCGGGTGCGCCTCACGCTCGGACCTGAAGTCCTCGATCGGGAAGACACGGCAGCGGGGAGTGAATGGGGGATGGTCAAAGCGTGGGCTGTCCTGTTTTTCATCCGTCAGCATTCAGCCCGTGCTAGATCAGCGTCATTCCCGTTACGGGAGGGGAGGCGAAATAGGAGCGCGAATTGGCACCTTCGTAACTTGACCGCGGCGGCGGGCAGAAACATACTTTCGGTGTAGGGCAGGATCCGCCGCGCCCGGCGCTCCTGCCCATTTGTGTCTGTGGGGAGGGGCAGTTGCAAGAGGACAGGGGTCAGGGGTTAGGGGTCAGGGGCTGGTACCCACCCTGTCGCCAACAGGGGGCGACAAGGGTGCGGGCACCCAAATTCGTCCAAGATCGGAAGCAAGTCCTTATTATGTAATACCTTACGTGCAAGTACTGTGGAATCACTATTTTGCGGGGAAACGTGCAAGGTATTCAAAACATGTGACTTGTGTCGCATCGTAAGTGTAACGGAATCACTATTTTGCGGGGAAGCGTGCAAGACATTCAAAACATGGGACTTGCGGATAGTCGTAAGTTTAACGGAATCAATATTTTGCAAGCAAAATATTGATAACAAAGATTTTACACTTGACGGGGGGGACCATATGGGTCTTCCAATTTGTTAGGGATTACCATGTTCGTAGCGTCCGATTTAACGCGAGTTATCATGTCGCGGCGGGGACGACCATGAAACGACAAGCTTGCGCCAGTCTATTCGCGATCGCTATTTCTCTGGGTTATGCAACCCAACTGCTGGCACAGGACAGTTACAATCAGCCTTGGCGCCCGCAGTATCACTTCACCCCGCAGCACAATTTCATGAACGATCCCAACGGGATGGTCTTCTACAAAGGTGAATACCACCTTTTCTATCAGTACAATCCCGGAGGCAACATCTGGGGACACATGAGTTGGGGACACGCCATCAGCACCGACATGGTGCACTGGCGCAACTTGCCGGTCGCCATTCCTGAGGATCCGAAGTATATGGCGTACTCCGGCAGTGCGGTCGTGGACTGGAACAACTCCAGCGGCCTGTGTAAGAATCCCGATCCACAGGACCACTCGTGTCTTATTGCCATTTACGCGGCGGCCTACAAAGATCGGCAAAAGCAGCATATTGCCTTCAGCAACGATCGCGGCCGCACGTGGACAAACTACGCCGGCAATCCCGTCGTCGATCTCGACGCGCCTGACTTCCGCGATCCCAAGGTGTTCTGGTACGAGCCACAGAAAAAATGGGTAATGGTGGCTGTACTGGCGGATCAGCGCAAGGCGGTGTTTTTCGATTCCTCCGATCTGAAAAAGTGGACCATGCGCAGCGAGTTCGGTCCCGCTGGTGACGACGCCGGTCAATGGGAGTGTCCTGATCTACTTGAGCTTCCAATCGAGGGAACAACTGACAAGAAGTGGGTACTGATTATCAATCGCAATCCGGGAGCGCCCGCCGGTGGCACTGGTGTGCGCTATCTGGTTGGTAACTTCGACGGAAAGCAGTTCACCGCCGAGACTCCGCCTCAGACAAAGCTGTGGGCAGACTATGGCAAAGACTTCTACGCCACCAACTCGTTCAACGACATGCCATCGAGCGACGGCCGCAGGATCTGGATCGGTTGGACCGGCAACTGGCTGTACGCTAAAGATGAGCCCACCGTCCTGTGGCGCGGGGCACAGTCGATTCCGCGAACCCTGACGCTCAGGCGAACGGCGGCGGGGACCATCCTCGTGCAGACACCGGTTCGTGAGTTGCAGAGCCTGCGAGGCCAGCCATTCCAAATTCAAAGCGCTTCGGTCCTGGATGCAAACCGCAAAATCGCAGAAGCTGGCGTGAACGGGGAGACCTACGAGATTGAGGCTGAGTTTGAAACGCAAAAGGCGGAGGAAATGGGATTTCGCCTGCGTAAAAGCGATAACGCCGAGACCGTCATTGGCGTGATTCCCTCCACAAACACCCTTTTTGTGGATCGCACGCAGTCCGGTGATGTCTCTTTCAGCAAGGACTTCCCGGGACGCTACACGACTACTCTGCAAAGCACCAAACGGATCGAGCTGCACATCTTCGTGGACCGCTCCAGCGTTGAGGTCTTCGCCAACGATGGCGAAGAGGTCATGACCGACCGCATCTATCCTCCGCCCGGCAGCAGCGCCATTGAACTGTACTCACGAGGCAGTAGCGGCAAAGTTGTGTCCCTAAGAATCTGGCAGCTCAAGTTCGAGCTGGACATCTCACTAGCCGGGCCGCATTCGCGCCCAGCCTGGGACCGGCTTAGTGCCTTCCTCACCCTCCTGCCTTACCGCTCCACCTGCCACATGTATCGCTCCGCAGGAGCCTGTGCCAGCGCTTTGCACGTCTTGAGGAACGCCTGGCCGGCATGCGACAGCACGGTCCCGCCGCGATGAACAACGCGCAGCTTGCGTTCGAAGGCCAACTCGCGCAGAGGAACGTGAACCAGGTCACCGCTCCGTATTTCATTCTCAACCGCGATCAGCGGAACCAGGGCTATCCCATTTTCCATGCGGACGAAATGCTTGATATCCTCGATGGTCGGCAGTTCAAGGTTCATGTGCAGAGCGGTGTGGTGCTTCTTGAAGGCTTGAATCACGCGCTCGCGATACGGGGACAACACGCTATGCGCCACGAACGACTCTGCCACCAGGTCCCTGATTCCCACCTTGTGCGCCCGTGCCAGAGGATGCCGAGGATAAACGATCAGCGCCAACTCATCCCGGTAGATCACTGCCGACCGTAGCTCTTCGTGTTCCGGTCGAAACGAAAGCACTCCGAACTCGACGTTGCGATTGAGCACGCTGGTGGGTATTTCCCGCGCCAGTCCGCGGCGCACCTCGATCTTGATGGCGGGATGCATGCGGTGGAAACTGTGCAAAACGGGCAGAAGATAGCGCGAGGTGAACTCGTTGGCTGCAATCACCAGCTTGCCCTGGTGCAGCATGCGCAGTTCCTTCAGGGCGTCGCGAGCTTCCTCGCGCACGTTGAGCAGTTCCTCAGCATACGCCAGCAGGACTCGTCCGGCGTCGGTCAACGATCCGTCGCGGGACGATCGGTCGAAAAGCTTCTCGCCAAGGTCCTCTTCCAGCTTGGAAATGGTCTGGCTGACCGCCGACTGGGTGCGGTACAGGCGCGACGCGGCCCGCGAGAAGCTCTTTTCCTTTGCCACCGCGAGAAACGTCTCTAATTGAAAGAGTTCCATACATCAGTCCCTTCAAAGTCTGGGTTGTGTATCGCTTATTGAATCACAGTTTCTAATGTATCGGCAATTATTATTAGTTGGACTGATTACGGCAGTCTCACCTACTCTCTTGGTGGGTGCAGGAGGTGGGAATGGACCCTGACCGGGTATTGATCTTCGACACATCGCTGCGCGACGGCGAGCAGGCCCCCGGATGCAGCATGAATACCGAGGAAAAGCTGCTGCTCGCCCGCAAACTCCAACGCCTGGGAGTGGACATCATCGAGGCCGGATTCCCCATCGCTTCCTCTGGCGATGCCGAAGCCGTGCGGCGCGTGGCTGCCGAAGTGGAAGGCCCGATCATTGCCGGGCTGGCTCGCTGTGTCGAAAAGGACATCCGTGTGGCTTGGGAAGCGGTACGCTGTTCCTCGCGTCCGCGGATCCACACTTTCCTTGCTACTTCGGACATTCACCTTGCGTTCAAGCTCAGGATCGGCCGCGATGAAGCGCTGCGCCAGGCCGCAGACATGGTCGCTCTTGCGTCTTCGCTCTGCGATGACGTTGAATTCTCGCCCGAAGACGCCACGCGTTCCGACGTAAGCTTCTTGTGCGAGGTATTGCAGGCCGCCGTGGAAGCGGGCGCGACCACGCTCAACATTCCCGACACCGTTGGCTACACCACGCCCATGGAGTTTGCTGGACTGATCCGCACTATTCGCCAACGGCTGCAGGGAGCGGAACACGTAACCATCTCCGTGCATTGCCACAACGATCTTGGCTTGGCCGTCGCCAATTCGCTGGCCGGCGTCGAAGCTGGCGCACGGCAGGTCGAATGCACCGTGAACGGCATCGGCGAGCGGGCGGGCAACGCCTCTCTCGAGGAGATCGCAATGGTGCTGCACGTTCGCGGCGATCGCTACCCGGTGAAGACCGGTATTCGCCACGACGAGATTTACGCGACCAGCCGTTTACTCTCGAAGATCCTGGGGTTCGAAACGCAACCCAACAAGGCGATTGTGGGGCGCAATGCCTTTGCGCACGAAGCCGGCATTCATCAGCATGGCGTCCTTAGCAATCCGCTATGCTACGAGATCATGACTCCGGAAACGGTGGGTGTTCCACCCGACCGTATTGTGCTCGGCAAGCACTCCGGCCGGCACGCACTTGCCCACAAATTGAAGGAGATGGGCCACGAGCTGTCAGCCGAAGAGATCAGCCGAATCTACCAGGAATTTATCCGGCTCGCTGATCGCAAGAAACATGTCTACGATCAGGACCTGTTGTCAATCCTCTACGGGCAGCGCACCGGGGCGTATCAGCCCCAGGCCGCGCCGGAAATGAGAACATGATGAAGTTGCAAGTGGCAGTATTGCCCGGCGACGGTATCGGCCCGGAAGTTACAACGCAAGCGGTAGCCGTTCTGCGGACGGTGGCCGATGTCTGCGGGCATGACTTCTATTTCGAGTCCTATCGCATCGGCGGAACGGCTATCGAGCAAGATGGCACTCCGCTGCCCGAGCGAACGCTGTCTGCGTGCCTGGACTCCGACGCCGTGCTGTTGGGCGCTGTCGGTGCGCGCAAGTACGATCACTGCACGGGCGCGATGCGTCCGGAAGCGGGGCTGCTCGCGCTGCGTCAGGCGCTTGGCGGATACGCGAACCTTCGTCCGGTACAGGCTTACAATGCGATCGCCGATTGCTCTCCCTTGCGCGAGGATGTCGTCCAAGGCGCGGACATTCTCATTGTGCGAGAGTTGCTGGGCGGACTCTACTTCGCGCAACCGCGCGCCCTGGAGGAGGACGGCCTCTCCGCCTACAACACCATGCGCTATAGCGTTGATGAGATCGAGCGCGTGGCCCGCATTGCGTTTCAGGAAGCCCGCGCGCGTCGCAAGCATGTCACTTCGGTAGACAAAGCCAACGTTCTCGAGACATCGCAACTATGGCGGCGCACCGTTACCGAGATAGCGAAACTGTATCCCGACGTGAAACTGGAGCACGCATACGTGGATTCGTTTGCCATGCAGTTGATCACGACCCCCGCACGTTATGACGTTGTGCTTACCGAGAACCTTTTTGGAGACATTCTCTCGGACGAGGCAGCAGTAATTTGCGGGTCTCTGGGTATGCTGGCGTCGGCGAGTATCGGCGGCCGAGTTGCGCTCTACGAGCCAGTGCACGGCTCGGCGCCCGACATCGCAGGACGCGGCATCGCGAATCCCTTTGGCGCAATCCAATCCGCCGCGTTACTGCTGCGATACTCCGCAGGGCTTTTCGAGGAAGCAGAGAAGATACAGGAGTCGGTGCAGCGAACGCTAGCCCGCGGTTTGGTGACACCCGATCTCGCCGGGCGTCGCAAGCGCTTGCCTTCCGGCACGGATGCCATTGGCGAGGCCGTCGTGGAAACCGTGGCTGATCTGCTGCAATGCCAAATGGCCTACCACGCGGTTTGAGGTTGCGAATGGAGAAGTCGAAAACCCTGTTCGAAAAGGTTTGGGACTCGCATACCGTCATGCAGCGGGACGGCGAGCCCGCGCTTCTCTATATTGACCTTCATCTGGTCCACGAAGTGACTTCCCCGCAGGCATTCGCAGGGCTTCGCCTGGCTCAGCGGAAAGTTCGCCGGCCTGATCTCACCTTCGCAACGATTGATCACAACATTCCCACCACCTCCGACGAACGCTTTCACATCAAGGACCAGATCGCGGCACAACAGATTGCTACCCTGCGCCGCAATTGCGAGAGCGCCGGCATTCCGTTGTTCGACGTCGGATCGGGGCGGCAGGGCATCGTGCATGTCATTGGGCCAGAGTTAGGGCTTACCCAGCCGGGCATGACCGTGGTCTGCGGCGACAGCCATACCAGCACCCACGGAGCCTTTGGCGCACTGGCGTTCGGCATCGGCACTTCGGAAGTTGAGCACGTGCTGGCGACACAATGCGTGTCGCAGACGCAACCACGCAGCATGCGCCTCATCGTCTCAGGGAATCTGCCGGCGGGGACGTCATCCAAAGATCTGGTGCTCGACATCATCCGGCGGCTCGGGACAGACGGTGGAACTGGGTACGTCATCGAGTATGCGGGAGACGGTGTTCGTAGCCTGACCATGGAAGAGCGCATGACGCTGTGCAACATGAGCATCGAGTGCGGCGCTCGTGCGGGAATGGTGGCTCCTGACGAGACCACGTTCGCTTACCTCTTCGGACGTCCTTACGCGCCCAGCGGGAATGCCTGGGTCGAAGCCATCAACCGCTGGCGGCAGCTGGCAACCGATGACGGCGCGCAGTTCGACCGTGAGGTCAGCATCGACGGCTCACGCTTGGAGCCGATCGTCACCTGGGGCACGAACCCCGGAATGGCAGCGCCGATCACCGGCAAGGTCGGGCGACCTGAGGAGGCTCGCGATGCATCCGAGAGTGCAGCAGTCTTTGCCGCACTGGAATACATGGGATTACAACCGGGCATGAACATCGAAGACATCTCGCTCGACCGCGTGTTCATCGGCTCCTGTACTAATGGCCGGCTCGAAGACCTGCGGACCGCGGCGAAAGTGCTCTACGGACACAAGATCCACGCTGGCGTGACTGCCCTGGTGGTTCCAGGCTCCGAAAGTGTAAAGCATGAAGCCGAGCGCGAGGGTCTCGATCGCGTTTTCATCGAAGCCGGTGCGCAGTGGCGCGAGCCCGGATGCTCCATGTGCCTGGGCATGAATCCTGACATTCTCGCCCCCAAGCAGCGCTGCGCCTCCACCAGCAACCGGAACTTCGAAGGCAGACAGGGCCGCGAAGGACGCACCCACCTCGTGAGTCCAGCTACCGCGGCGGCCTCGGCGGTGGCGGGTCACTTCGTGGATGTGCGTGGCTGGCATTACAAGGAGTAAGAATGGAACCGTTTCGCCAACATTGCGGGACCGTTGCGCCGTTGCTGCGGGAGAACATCGATACCGACCAGATCATCCCCAAGCAACATCTGAAGAGCATCGAACGCACCGGTTTCGGCGCTCACCTGTTCTCGGGCTGGCGCTTCCACGGGGATGGAACCCACCGCCGCGGCTTCGTGCTCAACCAGGAGCGCTACCGTTCCGCAAGCATTTTGGTGGTGGGGAAGAATTTTGGCTGCGGCTCGTCGCGAGAACACGCAGCCTGGGCGTTGCAAGAGTTTGGCTTCCGCGCCATCATCGCTCCTTCGTACGCCGATATCTTCCGTACCAACGCGGGGAACAACGGTCTCTTGCTCATCGAATTGGAAGAACCCGTGGTTCGTCGTATCGCAGAACACGCGCAGAACAAGCCGCCGTATCATTTGACGATTGATCTCGAAACCCAGACGATCGCCGACGATTTTGGTCTCTCCGAAAACTTCGCGGTGGAAGCATTCCGCCGTCATCGCCTCCTGCACGGACTGGACGAAATCGGGATGACTCTATTGCACGAAGCCGACATTTCGCGCTTCGAAGAACACCACCGGACGTCCCCTGCTGCAACCTGACAGATAGAGCCAACAATGTTCTCTCACAATCTCCCCTAAGCAGGGAGGCTGCCGGCACTTTATCGAATTTCGAAGCACATAATTCCTGATCTTGCGGCCGGATATGTTTCGGCAGCGCCCCAGCAATTTCTTGACAATCCTCCGCTCTTGTATGAATATACATATTGTTGTATATTTATGCGATGTCGAAACTCTCCCGCCATACCGCGATTCGCGATCTGGTTGCCAACCGCGAGGTCGCTAGCCAGGAAGAGTTGCGGCGGCTGCTCTACAAGCGCGGCCATAGGGTGACACAGGCCACGCTGTCGCGCGACATCCATGAATTGCGGCTGGTGAAGACCGCGGAAGGCTACAAACTGCCGCAGGGCGAGGTTGCCGAGGCATTTCTGCCTTCCATCGAGCGGCTCATTCACGAGTTTGTTTACGAAGTGAAGACTGCGCAAAACCTTGTGGTGGTGAAGACCAGCGCGGGTAGCGCGCAACCCGTTTCAGCGGCCATCGACGCTGAGGAGTGGGAGGAGGTCGTGGGCACCATCGGTGGAGATGACACGATTCTGGTCATCACCCATGACGCCAGAATCGCGGAAAAGCTAGCCAAGCGTATTCGAGATTATTTCGCGTAAGAATCGGACGGTTTGGATCGGGACCTTCGACGACAAAGATGAATGCCACGGTACAACCCGCTGTGTTTGGCGCGACCGGTTACTCCGGCCTGGAGCTCATCCGTTTACTCGCGCACCACCACGGAGTGAAAAAGCCCCTGCTCTTCCAGCGCAACGGAGAGAGTGGAGGATACGGCGATTTGAGCGAAGCGTATCCGCAACTGGCGGGCAACGGCGGATTTCCGTTGGAGACCTTTTCTTGGAATCGGATGAAGGACGCCGGAGTAGATGTCGCGTTCCTGGCGACGCCTCACGAGTTCTCGCGCGAATGGGTCCCCGAGGCGATCGGCCGTGGCTTGCGCGTGATCGATCTGAGCGGAGCGTGGCGCTTGAAGCAAGCGGCGAACCGTGAAGTGTACGGATTCAGCGACGCCAATGCGAAGGACGCATCGCTCCTCGATGAAGTTGCGGTGTACGGACTGCCCGAACTGCACGCTGATGCGATCAAACACGCTGCCTTGCTGGCGAATCCCGGATGCTATTCAACTTCGATCATTCTGGCTCTGGCCCCGTGGATCCGCGCCGGATACGTGGATGTTGACCACGGGATCGTATGCGACTCCAAGTCCGGGGTTTCAGGAGCAGGCAAGACGCCTTCGGCGCAGACGCATTTCGTGGAAGTCGATGGCGACTTCAGCGCTTACAACGTCTTCGGACACCGGCACACCGGCGAGATGCTGGAGCAGCTTGGGCTCGATGGCGGATCGTTGCAGTTCACGCCGCATCTACTGCCGATCCCGCGCGGCATCCTCTCCACCATCTATGTGAAGTTGGCGAAGTCTGTATCCCTAGAGGAATTGGATCAATGCCTGCGCGAGTTCTATGCTGGCAAGCCCTGGGTGCGTGTCTTCGGAGCGGTGCGGTTGCCGCAGATCAAGTTTTCGCGCAACACGAATTTCTGTGACATCGGCTTTTCGCTGTCACCCGATGGTAAGCGGGCCGTCGTAGTGTCGTGCATCGACAACCTGTTGAAGGGCGCCGCTGGCCAGGCCGTGCAGAACATGAACCTCATGTTCGGTTTCGACGAGAAAGCAGGATTGCAATGAAACTGGTGATTAAGATTGGCGGCGCGGCTCTTGACAACAAAGAGCTGGTCACGAAGTTTGCCAAAACAATCCCCAGCCTCTGGCGTGAAGGTCACAAGCTGGTGATTGTTCACGGGGGAGGAGCCGCGCTAAGCCGTACCTTGAAGCAGCTCGGTTGCGAAACCACTTTCATCGACGGTTTGCGCGTCACTGATGCGCAGACCCGCGACGTGGCCGTGATGGTGCTTGCCGGACAGCTCAATAAGCAACTCGTGGCCTCGATCGGCGCGGCGGGACAGCCAGCCCTGGGCCTCTGCGGCGGGGATTTGAACATGTTTCGTGCGGCGAAAAAGAAGCAACCGGATCTCGGCTATGTAGGCGAAATCTGCTCCGTCAACGCGCAGTGGATCGAGCGGCTGTGGAACGCGGGCATTGTTCCGGTAGTGTCGAGTTTGGCGCTTGGTGTTGACGATGAGTATTACAACATCAACGCCGATCATATGGCGTCGGCATGCGCGGTGGCGTGCGGTGCGGATGCGTTGATCTATCTCACGGATGTTGCCGGCGTTAAAGATGCCGAAGGCGCTGTCATTCGCTGGCTCGATGTGAAAGCGATTGCTGCAATGGTGCAACAAGCGACGGTCAGTGGCGGCATGTTGCCCAAACTGGAAGCTTGCACCACGGCGCTGAGGAGAGGTGTCGCGCGGGTCCGCATCCTGCCCGCTGAGCAGGCGGAGGTATTGCCTGGTTTCTTCAGCCAGTCGATTGAATGCGGCACCGAGGTCATTGCCTCGTGACGTACGTCTTGCTCCAAGGAGATACAGCATGATTGCTACTTCGGTTCCCACGGGCGTAAGCCCCCATCCCTACACGCAGCGGAGCGTTTCCGGACGCGACTTGATCTCGATTCAGGATTTCACGCCGGAGGAACTCGCCTGTGCGCTCGAGTTGGCAGCGGCGATGAAGGCGCGTCCGGCGGACTATCGCGGCACTCTGGTCGGCAAGCAGATCGTCTTGTTCTTCGAGAAACCTTCGCTGCGTACGCGATTGACATTTGAGGCCGGCATCAACAGTCTTGGTGGAGTGTCGTTTTTCGTTGACCAGACACAATCGCGGCTGGGCGCTCGCGAGAGCCTCATTGATGTGGCCCATAACCTGGAGCGCTGGGTCGACGGCGTGGTGCTGCGAACCTTCGCACACGAGACCGTTACGACCATGGCCGCGCACGCGTCGATCCCGGTGATCAATGCCCTCAGCGAATTGGAGCATCCCTGCCAGGCGATGGCCGACATGCTGACCTTGCAGGAACATTTCGGCGACCTGCGTAACGTGAATCTTGCCTTTCTCGGCGATGGCAACAATGTGGCCCATTCGCTGATGTTGGCCGCAGCGAGCCTGGGAGCGACCATCTCGGTGGGAACCCCTGAAGGATACGAGCCTAGCGAAGATGTCCTGACTTCTGCGCAAGAATTAGCGGCAGCCTCAGGGGGCCACGTGCAGGTTGTCAACGATCCCATTCAGGCGGTCTCCGGCGCTGACGCAGTGTACACCGACGTCTGGGCCAGCATGGGTCAGGAAGATGAAGCCGCAGAGCGGCGCAAAATATTCCTTCCCTTCCAGGTGAACCAGAAGCTCTTCTCCCACGCCGCGAAACATGCGCTATTCATGCACTGTCTTCCGGCGCATCGCGGAGATGAAGTCTCGGCTTCTGTGATTGATTCGCCGCGTTCCGTGGTGTTCGATCAGGCGGAAAATCGCCTGCACATTCAAAAAGCCATCATGGTTCTATTGCTGGAAGGCGGCGTTCGCCGCTTCCCGCCGAGGAGTGCATATGCGTGAGAAAGTCGTACTAGCTTATTCCGGAGGTCTTGATACCTCCATC
The DNA here is from genome assembly GCA_963794545.1 of uncultured Acidobacteriaceae bacterium. Classification (GTDB taxonomy): domain Bacteria; phylum Acidobacteriota; class Terriglobia; order Terriglobales; family Acidobacteriaceae; genus Bog-257. The sequence goes on along the minus strand of CAWCEH010000001.1, from coordinate 373,397 downwards.
ATTATTCCGTGGCTGAAGGAGAATTACGACTGTGATGTTGTTGCTTACGTTGCCGACGTAGGACAAGGCGACGACATCGACGCAGTGGTTGAGAAGGCATACGCGACCGGTGCGAGCAAGGTGATCGTCGAAGACTTGCGTCAGGAGTTCCTGCTCGACTACGTCTTTCCTGCGATCCAGGCGGGCGCGGTCTATGAGCACAAGTACTTGCTCGGTACGTCCCTAGCGCGACCGATAATCGCGAAATACCAGGTCAAGGCTGCGTTAAGAGAGGTGGCCACCGCTGTGGCGCACGGCTGCACGGGAAAAGGCAACGATCAGGTGCGCTTCGAGCATGCGTACCAGGCACTTGCGCCCGAACTGAAAGTGATTGCCCCATGGCGGGAGTGGACGCTGCAATCGCGTGAGGACTGTCTCGACTACGCGGAACAACATGGAATTTCCGTGGCGCAGAGTCGTGAGAAGATCCACAGCCGGGACCGCAACCTGCTGCATGTCAGCCATGAAGGCGGCGAACTGGAGGATCCGAACAACGCGCCCCTTGCCACCACATGGACGTGGACACAGTCGCCGCAGGAAGCGCCCGATAAAGTCGAGAGGGTTGTGATCGAATTCCAACACGGCGCGCCAGTGGCGGTGAATGGCGTCATTCTGGATCCAGTGGCGATTGTCGAAGTCCTGAACGAAATTGGCGCGCGCAACGCGATCGGCCGCGTCGATCTTGTCGAGAACCGCTTCGTGGGGATAAAGTCGCGCGGCTGTTATGAGACACCCGGTGGCACCCTGCTGCTCACCGCCCATCGCGAACTGGAGGCTTTGTGCCTTGACCGCGACCTGTCGCACTTCAAACAGCATATCGGCTTGAAGTACGCGGAGATCGTGTACTTTGGCCTGTGGTTCACGCCCTTGCGCGAATCGCTGCAGGCGTTTGTGGAAAGTACGCAGCACGATGTCAATGGCAAAGTCACATTGGACCTCTACAAAGGCAACATCGACATCACGGGCCGCAAGTCGCAGACGTTGCTGTATCGGCCCGATATTGCCAGCTTCACCATGGGAGCCAGCTATGAGCAGAAGGACGCGGAGGGTTTCATTCGTATCCTTGGGCTGCCGGCGCGCTCGCGCGCGCTGGTGCATGCGGAGAGTTTGAAATGAAGATGTGGTCCGGCCGCTTCGGCCACGCTCAGAATCCTGACTTCGAGCAGTGGCAGCGCTCGTTCCCTTTCGATCGCGTGCTCCTGCCTTACGAAGTGGCCGCGAGCCGGGCGCATGCTGCCGCGCTGGCAACGGTGGGTGTCCTGAATGAGAGGGAGCTGGCGACGACGCTGTCCGCTCTGGATCAGATCGCCCGTGAAGGCGTGCCACAGGATGACCATCCCACGATCGAAGATGTGCACCACTTCGTCGAGAAGCGACTGGTCGAGTTGGCGGGTGAGGTGGGTTACAAGCTCCACGCTGGCCGCAGCCGCAACGAGCAGATTGCGACCGACCTGCGCCTGTATGTGCGCGACCAGATCGATGCAATCTCGCAAATGCTGGTGGAATTTCTTGGTGAATTTGTGAAGCAGGCGGAGGCCGCCGGCGAGAGCGCGATGCCGGCTTACACGCATCTGCAGCGCGCGGAGCCCGTTCTGGTGGCGCATTGGCTGCTCGCGTATGTCGAGATGTTCCTGCGCGATCTGGACAGGCTGGCCGACTGTCGCAAGCGGCTGAACGAATGTCCACTGGGGTCCGGAGCGGTGGCAGGGACAATTCTGCCGCTCGATCGTGAGTCGATGGCGAACGAGTTACACTTCGACTCGCCGACGGCCAACAGCATCGACGCTACCAGCGACCGAGACTTTGCGATCGAGTTTGTGCAGTCGTTGTCGTTCGTCGCATTGCATCTGAGCCGGTGGGCCGAGGAGTTGATTCTGTTCTCGACCACCGAGTTCGCCTTCCTGAAGTTGCCGGAGCAGTTTTCGACGGGCAGCAGCGCCATGCCACAGAAGAAGAACCCGGACGCGCTGGAATTAATTCGTGGCAAAGCGGGAAGCGTGTTCGCCAATGCGACCGAACTGTGGATAGCGGTTAAGGGATTGCCGCAGTCTTATAACAAGGACATGCAGGAAACGCAGCAGCCCATCTTGGCTTCGGCTGATCAAGTGTCGGGTATGTTGCGCGTGGCGACTGGCTTTCTGGCGGCGGTTTCGTTCGATGTCGATCGGATGCAGCAGGCGGCGAGCAGCGGATTCATGAATGCCCTGGCGCTTGCCGCACTTCTGGTGCGGCGGGGAGTTCCCTTCCGTCAGGCACACGAGAGGGTCGGACAAGCAGTTCGTCTTGGCCTCGAGAAGAGTTGCGAATTAGAGCAACTGTCGAAAGAAGACTATGCGCAGTGTGGCATTACAGCCGATCCCGAGCTTTACCGTGCGTTATCGCTGGATGAAGTCCTGTCGATACACGATGTGCCGGGAGGGACTGCACCATTGCGTGTTCGGGCCGCATTAGCGGCGATCAAAGAAAAATTATCCATCTACGCAGGAGCCGCCCATGCATGCACGTAGCGCCACCCTACCCGATGCCATCAGCGTCGAGCAAGTGATTCAGGTGCACGTGGCCGATGGAACGCTGCTGCCGCGCTCGCTGGCCGAGATCTGCGAGAACATTCGCGATTTCGTCGTGGTTGAACACGATGGCGAAATCGTCGGTTGCGGCGCGCTACACTTATATGGAATGCATCTGGCTGAAATTCGCTCTATCACAGTAACAACCAAGGCGAAGGGCAGAGGCGCTGGTAGGGTTCTGGTTGATGCCCTCCTGATGGAGGCGAAGCGGCAGAGCGTCACCTGTATCTGTCTGTTCACGCGCATCCCTGACTTCTTCGCCCAAATGGGTTTCTTGGTCGTGGACAAAGAAGCGCTGCCCGACAAGATGCACAAGGACTGTCTGAAGTGTCCGCGCCTGCGCGCCTGCGACGAAACCGCGATGTTCCTCGGTACCCTACCGAAACACGCACCCGGCGCAATGCCGGCGCAATCGGCTGCGGAGTTCGTGCAGATTGCCCGTCCCCAACAGCTTAGTAGAATACCCGTCGAAAGTATCTGCGGCGAGTAATTGGCCCGTACGGAATTCCCGACGACAGCGGCAAAGGTCGTGGACACAATTTCGTGGCGCGTTTTATTGCAGGACAGCTTGAACGGCCCCCAGCAGCGCAGCTCGGCTGAATGGCTTCTCCAGCAAGGCGATGCCCTCGCTCAGTCCGTGGTCCACAACGAGTTCAGCGGTGTAACCCGACATATAGAGAAACCTGGTCTCAGGATGCGAGTCCATAAGCCGTAAAACGAGTTCCGGGCCACTCATGCCGCGCATTACTACATCGGTCAGAACCAGGTCGATATGAGCTGAGTTCGACGCGGCTTGCGCCAAGGCTGCATTTCCGTCTTCGGCTTCAATCACCGAGTAGCCCTGCGCTTCCAGCATTCGCCCGGTGAGCTGGCGGATCACCGGATCGTCTTCGACCAGGAGAATCGTGGTCTTTTCGCCACGCCGAAACACGGCGGCCTCTTCCGTTTCGCGAGCCAGCCCCGCCTTATCGTCTGCGCAAGGCAGATACACCTTGAAGGTGGTTCCGCGACCCGGTTCGCTATAGACCCAGATGTGGCCTCCGCTCTGCTGAACAATGCCGTACACGGTCGCAAGGCCCAGTCCGGTTCCTTTGCCGAGCTCCTTGGTAGTAAAGAAGGGCTCGAAAATACGGGAGACGGTCGCTTCCTCCATCCCGGTTCCGTTATCGCTTACCGCAAGCATTACGTAACGGCACGGCCTCACGGTCGGATGCTGCCTGACGAATTCCTCGTCAAAGTCTGCCGTTGCAGTCTCGATAACGAACTTGCCCCCGTGTGGCATAGCATCACGTGAATTTACCGCCAGGTTCAAAACGATCTGATCCAGCTGGCTGGGGTCCGCTTCGACAAAGGCCAACTCCGATCGTTGCAGAAGCACCACACTGACATCATCCCCCATCAGTGGACGCAGCAGCTTGCATAACTCCTTCAAGCGGTCATTAAGGTCCAACACCTTGGGCTGTGTGGGTTGCTTGCGATTGAAGGCAAGAAGCTGACGCGTGAGAGAGGCACCTCGCTTGGACGCATCGCGGATGTGACCAAGCATCTCGAGGGGGAGCGCTTTGCCGGGGACGTACTCACGAAGAAGCTCGGCGCAGGAGGTTATGATGCCTAGGATGTTATTAAAGTCGTGGGCCACGCCGCCCGCCAGGCGTCCTATCGCTTCCATCTTCTGCGCTTGACGCAGTTGTTCCTCGGCTTTCTTCTGGGCGGTGATGTTGCGGGCAATCGTAGAAGCCCCAACGATCTCGCCGGTGGCATCGCGAATGGGCGAGATCGAAATTGAAACATTCAGGCGCCGTTCGTCTTTGGTGACGCGCACGGTTTCAAAGTGGTCAATGCGCTGTCCGTGGCGGATGCTCTCCAGCATCTGCGGAATCTCATCCTGGCGGTCCACTGGCGCCAAGAGCGTAATGGGCTTGCCAATCACCTCCTCGGCCTTGTAGCCGTAAATGCCTTCGGCGCCCTTGTTCCAGTGGGTGATGATGCCGTCAAGGTTCTTGCCGATGATCGCGTCCTGGGAGGAATCGACAATCAGCGCGAGCCGGTTCTGATATTCCCAGAGCTGCCGGTCCTTCCTATGGCCAAGCTCTTCGTTCGCCCGGCGCAACTCCTCTTCGATACGCTTGCGATCGCTGACATCGCGGATCGCACTCAGCACCACGATTCCATTGTCAGTGGTTACTGGGCTTAAACTGATCTCGACGGGAAATTCCGACCCATCGCGCCGTCTTGCCCGAAGATCCAAGCCGGCGCCCATGCGGCGCGTCTTGGGTTGTTCCGTGAAATGGTTGCGGTGGTGACGGTGCTGCTCCCGCTGCCTGTCGGGAACCAGCATTTCGATTCGCTGTCCAATCAATTCTTCTCGTTTGTATCCGAACATGCTTTCAGTTTGCGAGTTGACCTGTAGGACGATTCCTTCCTGGTTGACCGCCACGATGGCATCCGGAATGGCCTCGAGCAGGCTCGGCGACAGCAGCGTCGCAGCCAGATTACGCACCCCCTCAACGGTGCCTTCCGCACCGTCTAGACGGTCAATAGGACTCATGGGTTACCCCGGTGGAAGCTATCGGCCAATACTATACGTCCAATCTCGTTCGCTGCGAAATGGGAATGGAGAAGATTATCGACGGCTCTGGATGGTAAAGGCCATTTGTTTTGAATCGAGGCAGCAGCGCGCAAGTCGTATCCGGGTTGTTTTTTCGAGAAGGTAGGCCGCCAACAACCTGCGACGGACTGAAGGAGCACGGCGCCAAGCCCATGCTGGAATTCCGTCGCGCAAGGTTGGCGTTTGGAGTTTCAAGGTCAAGAGTGCAGCACTGAGGAGTGCGCTATTTTCCCGTCCAACACGCACGCCGTTTCTCTAAAAACGCCGAGATTCCCTCCTGCGCGTCGGCGGCGAGCGAATTCATACTCATGACTTCTTTGGCGTACGCATAGGCTTTCGGCTGGTCAAGATCAATCTGCGTGTAGAACGCCTGCTTGCCCAGCGCGACCGTCAGCGAACTGGCTTCGGCAATGCGTACGGCCAGTTTGCGGCTCTGCTCCGCCAGTTCGGCGGCGGGAACGACCATGTTAATCAGTCCCCATCCTGCCGCCGTGACCGCGTCAATCATCTCCCCGGTCAGCAGCATCTGAAGCGCCCGTTTGCGTCCGACCGCCCGGCTGAGGGCCACCATGGGAGTGGTGCAAAAGAGTCCAATCTTCACGCCCGGGGTGGCAAACGCCGCCTGGTCGGAGGCCACGGCCAAATCGCAGGTCGCCACCAACTGGCATCCGGCCGCGGTCGCAATGCCTTGCACCTCCGCGATCACCGGCTGCGGAATCGATTGCACGCGTGTCATCAGCTCGGTACAGACATCGAACACCTGGCGGTACTCGTTGAGGTCGCGTCCCACCATCTCGCTCAAATCGTGGCCCGAGGAGAAGACTTTGCCCGCAGCCCGCAATAGCACCACCCGCAGCGCGCGATCCCGTCCAATTTCGTTCAGGCAGTCAATCAGCTCGGTCATCAACTCCAGCGACAGCGCATTGCGCCGCTGCGGCCGGTTCAGGGTCACGATCGCAATCGGTCCTTCGGTGTCGAACAGAATGTTCTGGTACTTGGTAGCTGTGGTGGTAGTTTGCGATTCAGGCATCACGAAGCTCCTTCTACTGCCCGCGCTTGCTGGCGCAGCACGTTCTTGCGGATCTTGCCCGTCGACGTTTTGGGCAATGCACCAAAGTGTACCGCCTTCGGGCATTTGAAGTGTGCTAGGCGCTCACGGCAAAACTCGATCAGCTCTTGCTCGCTGACCGCGACGTCTTCCCTGAGCAACACGTAGGCATGCGGCACCTCGCCCCACTTCTCATCGTGCCGGGCCACAATTGCCGCCTCCAGCACGGCTGGATGCTCGTACAACACGCGCTCCACCTCAAGAGAGGAAATATTTTCACCTCCGGAGATGATGATGTCCTTGGCGCGGTCGCGGACTTCGATATAACCATCGGGGTGCATCACCGCCAGATCTCCGGAGTGAAACCAGCCGCCGCGGAATGCGGTCGCCGTTGCTTCTGGCTCGCGGTAGTAACCCAGCATCACGTTGTTCCCGCGCATCACCACTTCTCCCACCGTGAGTGCATCAGCGGGGACGTCTTGCATGTCTTCATCCACCACCCGCATGTCAGTTCCAAAAACCACGTAAGGCACGCCCTGCCGCGCCTTGAGCAGTGCACGCTTTTCCAGCGGCGCATCGTCCCAATCCGTGTGCCAGGCACATACTGAGTGCGGCCCATAGGTTTCGGTGAGCCCATAGACGTGTGTCATGTCGATGCCAACCGCTTCGGCCGCCCGGAGCACGGCGGGAGGCGGAGGTGCTGCCGCGACCACCATCCTTATTTCAGGTCGAAAACGAATCCCGTACTGCGAGCAATACTCCGTGAGCGTGCGCACCACAATGGGCGCGCCACAAAGATGAGTGACGCCCTCGTCCTGGATTAGCTTGACGGCGCGCTCGGCATTTACTTCGGGCAGACATATCTGCCGCCCTCCGACCGCCGTGACCGCCCAGGGAAAGCACCAGCCGTTGCAGTGGAACATGGGCAGCGTCCAAAGGTAGACTGACCGGTACGACAGTCCGTGTTCAACCACCTCCCCAATGGCATTGAGGTACGCGCCGCGATGGGTGTACATCACACCTTTGGGCACGCCGGTCGTGCCACTGGTGTAATTGATGGAGATGACGTCGTCCTCGCCCGGAGCGTGCGGCGCGACCGGCTTGCGGCCCTCGCTAAGGAAAGTCTCGTAGTCGGAGACAACTCGCTCGACTTGCGGAATCTCTGCACGATTCGCCTGCAGCGGTGCGACGAGGTCAGCATCGCCCAGCAAGATCCTGGCGCCGCTGTGGTTCAAGATCGTAGCCAGCTCACCGCTTTGCAGCCGAATGTTGAGTGTGACCAGCACCGCGCCGATGAGCGGGACTGCGAAGTGCGCTTCCAGCGGCAGCAATCCATTACGCGCCAGCACGGCAACCCGGTCTCCAGGCGCAATGCCGGCCTGCTGCAAAGCGGCGCCGAAAGAGTACACGCGGCGCTGCATCTCGGAGTAGGTGAAGCGACGGTTGCCGTCCACCTCCGCCGTGCAGTCGCGGTATGCGATGGCGTTGCGGGAAAGAAACTCCAACGGAGTAAGCGCCGAGATCATAAACGCCGCCTGGGTTGTGAAAGTTGACGCGGATTATATCTCAGAGGCTTTGGGACGTCTGTGATGCCCAACCATGACGCCCAAGGAAATCCTACGAGGGCCCCCACCGCTTGCTATCGCGTTGGTGCCGGCATTGGCTTCAGTTGGTCCAGCGCGAGATTCACTTCCAATACGTTGACGCGCAGCTCGCCCAGAAATCCAAGCTGCCGCCCCTCAGTGTATTGGTGAATGATCTGGCGCACCTGGTCTTCGCTCAAGCCGCGTTCGCGAGAGAGTCGGGGCACTTGGAACTCCGCTGCTGCGGGCGTAATATCCGGGTCCAATCCGGACGCTGATGTCGTCACCAGATCAATCGGAACTGGCTGTCCGGGATTCTCAGCCTGCAGGCGCGTTACGTCGCCTTTCACGCGATCAATTAAGAGATGATTGGTCGGACCGAAATTCGTTCCGCCGGAATTGGCAGCGTCATACCCGTTTCCTGCCGCCGATAGCCGTGAGTGCAGGTATCCCGGCCCAACGAAGGCCTGTCCGATAATTCGCGAGCCGATGACTTCGCCATTACGCGAGAGGAGCTGCCCGTTGGCTTTGTCGCGAAACAGCAGCTGCGCCAGCCCCGTGACGACCAGCGGATAAATCAGTCCCAGCAGTACCGTGGTGACGATCGTCATCAGGATTGCAATCTTGAGATTCTGTTTCATAGGTCCTCTTCCTACGCCAGCCCGACGCCAGTGATAATCATGTCGATCAGCTTGATCCCGATGAACGGGATAATGATGCCGCCCAGGCCGTAAATAAGCAGATTGCGCCTTAGCAAAACGGCCGCGCTATGGGCCCGGTACTTCACCCCGCGCAGCGCCAGCGGGATCAGGGCGATGATGATGATGGCATTGAAGATCACGGCCGACAGCACGGCCGACTCCGGCGTGCGCAGACGCATAATGTTCAGCGCGTTCAACACCGGAAACGTTCCAGCAAACATGGCCGGAATGATCGCAAAGTATTTGGCGACGTCGTTGGCGATGGAGAACGTCGTCAATGATCCGCGAGTCATCAACAACTGCTTGCCGATCGCAACCACCTCAATCAGCTTGGTCGGATTGGAATCCAGGTCAACCATGTTGCCGGCTTCCTTGGCAGCCTGGGTACCAGTGTTCATGGCTACACCAACATCGGCCTGCGCCAGCGCTGGAGCATCGTTGGTTCCATCGCCGGTCATGGCAACGAGTTTGCCTTCTGCCTGCTCGCGACGGATTAGGTCCATCTTTTCTTTGGGCGTTGCCTCAGCGAGGAAGTCATCCACGCCGGCTTCGCGCGCAATCGCCGCCGCCGTTAGCGGGTTGTCGCCGGTGATCATTACCGTCTTGATCCCCATCGCCCGCAACTGATCGAAGCGGTCGCGCATCCCCCCCTTCACGATGTCCTTGAGGTGAATCACTCCGAGGGCCCGACGTTGTTCGGCCACCACCAGTGGCGTTCCTCCGGACCGGGCAATCAGTTCCACGCTGGCTTGTACCTCGGCCGGCATGGTGACGCCGTTCTGGGCTAGATAGCGCTCGATAGCGTCCGTCGAACCCTTGCGAATTTGATTGCCGTTCATATTCACACCTGACATTCGAGTCTGTGCGGTGAACGGTACGAACTCCATTTCATGTGTGGACAACTCGCGTCCACGCAGCCCGTACTTTTCTTTTGCCAGCACCACAATCGAGCGGCCCTCTGGCGTCTCATCCGCGAGCGATGAAAGCTGTGCGGCGTCGGCCATTTCGGCTTCCGTCACGCCCGGGGCAGGGATGAAAGACGCAGCCTGCCGATTGCCCAGCGTGATGGTACCGGTCTTGTCGAGCAGCAAGGTGTTCACGTCGCCAGCCGCTTCGACCGCGCGCCCCGACATGGCCAGCACGTTGTGCTGAATGAGCCGGTCCATCCCGGCGATACCGATCGCCGACAGCAATCCGCCGATTGTCGTGGGAATCAGGCACACCAGTAGCGAAACCAGCACGAATACCGTTTGCGGCGAGCCGGAGTAGATGGCGAAGGGCTGCAACGTAACCACGGCCAGCAGGAAGATGATGGTGAGCCCTGCCAGCAAAATGTTCAGCGCAATTTCGTTTGGAGTTTTCTGCCGTTCCGCGCCTTCCACCAGGGCAATCATGCGATCCAGGAAGGTCTCGCCCGGATTCGACGTTACCTTCACTTTGATCTGGTCCGAGAGCACGCGCGTTCCGCCCGTAACCGCGGATCGATCGCCACCCGACTCGCGTATGACAGGAGCTGATTCGCCCGTGATGGCGGACTCGTCTACCGAGGCGACGCCGTCGATGATTTCTCCATCCGACGGGATGAGTTCTCCCGCGGATACCAAAACCACATCGCCGGCGCGCAGCTTCGAGCTTTGCACCTGCTCGGTGCGGTCCCCGTCCACGATGCGGTTGGCAATGGTCTCCGAGCGCGCTTTACGCAGTGTGTCGGCTTGCGCTTTGCCTCGGCCCTCGGCCATGGCTTCCGCGAAGTTGGCGAACAGTACGGTGAACCACAGCCACAACGTGATCTGCAAATTGAACTTGAAAGCTGCGCCGCCGCCGAACAGCAATACCGTGGTGATCACGCTGCCAATTTCCACCACAAACATTACTGGGTTGGCCATCATGTGACGCGGATCGAGCTTGACAATGGAATCGAGGACCGCACGCCGCACGATTTTGCCCTGCCAGACCGCCTTCGATTTCGATTTGTTTCTTGCCATGTTGAAGCCTCAGAACGTCTTACCCGCCGCCATCAGCAGGTGCTCAAGGATTGGTCCCAGACTGAGCGCTGGGAAGAATGTCAACGCGCCCACAATCAGAATCACGCCGATCAGAAGAACGGTGAAAAGCGGTGTAGTCACCGGAAACGTGCCCAGCGACGGCGGAACGTATTTCTTCTGCGCCAAATTGCCGGCAATGGCCAGCATCGGAATGATCATCAGGAAACGGCCAATCAGCATGGTGAGACCGCCCGTGACGTTGTACCAAAGAGTATTCGTGGTTAGTCCCGCGAAGGCTGAGCCGTTGTTACCCGCCTGGGACGTGAAGGAGTAGAGGATCTCCGTCAACCCATGTGGTCCGGGATTGAGAATGCTGGAGGTACCGAATCCGTTCACCGCCGAAATCGCCGTGAACGCCAGGATCACCAGGGGAAACACCAGCGCCACCAGCATGGCCATCTTCACGTCGTACGCTTCGATCTTCTTCCCCAAATACTCCGGCGTGCGACCGACCATTAACCCGGCGATGAATACCGCCAGCACGACGTAGATCAAAATGCCGTACATTCCGGCGCCTACCCCGCCAAAGATGACTTCGCTGAGCATGATGTTGACCAGCGGAACCATGCCGCCAAGCGGGGTAAAGGAATCGTGCCATCCGTTGATCGCCCCGCAGCTTGCGTCGGTCGTCACAGTGGCCCACAAAGCGGTGTTCGTGATGCCGAATCGGACGTTCTTTGCCTTCCATGTTGCCACCCGGTTGCGACGCGCTGACCCGTTGGTCCGCGCCAGTCAGCAAGGGGTTGCCACGCGCTTCAGCCCAGTAAGCTACGGTGACGCCTACGAAGAACAGGATCGCCATCGCCGCCCAGACTGCCCATCCGTGGCGCTGCGACCCCGTCATGCGTCCCAAGGTGTAGGTCAGGCCTGAACCAATCGCAAAAATCAGGAACAGCTCAATGAAATTGGAAAGCGGCGTTGGATTCTCGAAGGGATGCGAGCTATTCGCATTAAAGAAGCCGCCGCCATTGGTGCCGAATTCCTTGATCACCTCCTGCGAGGCCACCGGACCCTGCGCAAGGCTTTGCGTAGCGATGGTGTCCATAACCGGCTTGCCGGCGGCATCTACTGCGGGCTTGCCGTCAGCGCCGACGTGCTGCACTTGCTGGGGCTCGATTAGTTTCACCGTGTCATAGGGCCTCAGGTTCTGCACCACGCCTTGCGAGACCAGTACCAGCGCTCCCACAACACAGAAGGGCAACAGCACCCACAGGCAGGAGCGAACCATGTCCACCCAGAAATTTCCGATGGTCTGCATCTGACGGCGGGCAATGCCGCGAATGAAGGCGATAGCCAGCGCGATGCCGACGGCGGCGGAGGTGAAGTTGTGATAAGCCAACCCAGCCATCTGCGTCAGATAGCTCATGACGACTTCGCCCGAATAGTTTTGCCAGTTGGTGTTGGTGGTGAAGGATGCCGCCGTATTAAAAGCAAGGGCTTGCGGAATCCCCACGAACTTCTGCGGATTGAACGGCAAGAATCCCTGCACACGCTCCATCAGGTACAGCAGCAACATGGACACCACGCTGAACAGCAGCATGGCGAAGGCGTACTCCGTCCAGCGCATCTCATGATTTTCGTCGACGCCGGTCGCGCGGTAAATCAGTCGCTCGATCGGCCGCAGCACTGGATCCATGAAGGTTCGCTCGCGATTGAATACCCGCGTCATAAACACGCCCATCGGCTTGGTAACAGCGAGAATCAGGGCGAGAAATATTACGATTTGAAACCATCCATTGGCGGTCATGTCAGAACTTCTCCGGCCTCAAGAGGGCATAGAAGAGGTAAACCATCACCAAAGCGCAGACTGTCAGCATGACTACAGATTGTGTGTGCATGGTCTTCCTTTACTTCACGCGATCGCAAAAGTGGACATATCCCAGTGACAGGGCGAAGAAAGCGATCGTTACGGCAACATAGATGAGGTCTTGCATGTGCATCTCCTGAGTTTCACGATTGTTACCATGGCCCTTGTTTGCGGCCAAACCACCAGATGACCCCGACGGTCGCTGTGTCCTGTTCCTTAGAGAAGACGTTTTGCACGCTGGTGAGGAAGATCGGTTGATTCGACCAATCGCGTCGATACTCGTACTTCATTTCAAATCCGTTTGCCACCGTGAAGTCGTAGGTGGCCGTGACCTCCTTCAGCGCCTCGGTCACTCCGCTGAAGAGGCCGCCACGGTCGGAAAGGTACTCTCCGCGGCCAGCGATGTAAGTCCTAGGCGTGAGCTGATACTTTGCCCAACCGGCGCCGCCGTCGGTGTGGGACGGAGCCGCGGATTGGCCCGGTCCCGCGTTGGCCCACAAGCGCTGAATGACGTAGTCGCCTTCCAGCTGCAACGTCAGCTTCGGCGTTGTCTGCCAGGTGACGTAGCTATCGAAGATGTGCAGCTTTCCGTCGGGCGCGGGGCTGATTTGCTGGAAGCACAAACCGGGCTGCACCGGGACTGGGCCGCAGGTCGAAACCGGCGTCGCGTTAGGATGCTCCTGACCAAAGTAGTAATTCATGGTCCAACTGACAGTCTTGGACGGGGTAAGCACAAAACCAAACATCTCGTCCTTGAAGCCATTGGTCGGCTCCACCTGGTTGGTTCCATTCACGATCCAGTAGTTCAGGGCCAACTTCTTGTTGATCGCATATTGCGCCCTGATTCCCATGTGATAGAACGGCAGAAAGTTGAACCAGTAACCGCGCGAATAGTTCATCTGGAACTGGGTGTAGTTCCCTTCGGCACCCAGCGAGCTGGCCCACTTCCCGAAATCCACCGTAAGGCCGCTGCCAACGGGAACGACATAAGTGCCGTATGCCTGGAAGATGTTGCGGTAGATGTTGGGACGCGGTTCGTTGTTCGGATTTCCTTGCAAGGTCGCCGTAGCCTGTCCGAATTGCAGATCGAGGCGCGCTCCATAACGGCGACCGGCATCGACATCAGGAGCGCGCTCGAAAATCACAGCCGCTTGGTTCAGACTGAAGGCGTTGCTGCTGACGTCGTAGGCGCGCAGGAGATTCACCCTGCCAACAGGCTGGTTGAAATTCCAGTCGTAGTAGCCGTCCACTGAGACATTGATCGTTGTTCCTTTCAGGTAGTTGAGCACACTGCGATCATCCGCCGATAACAGTGCACTCGGGGGTTCCGGCGATGCATTTTGCACGACGCTGTCCGCTGTGCTGTGCGCGGAATCGGCACCATCGGAAGCCGTAACAGACTTCGACGTTGAGTGCGCGGACTGCATGTCCTTCATCTGCGCCTTCAACTGTTGCACCTCAACTTCAAGGTCTGCGAGATGCTGTTGCAGTCGTTCCATGGTTTGCGCCGATACGGTTACGGTCTCCGCCGATTGGCCTTTGGTTTCCACCTGTTGGGCTCGAATCGGAACAACACAGGTCAATACAACTCCTATCGATAGGGACGCCGCTATGACTTGCTCAACGCTTCTGTCGATCGCTCTGAACATTGGCCACCTCTTGCGCAATACGGTGAACGTTACATCTCGGAGTCGCAAGAGATGACCGATTAAATGGCTCTCAGCCGCCGGCCACCAAGAACGGCCCCGAAGATGAGACATCAGCATCCGTGAACATCGGTTGAATTTCCAGCTTTATTTCTTAGAACATAACCATCGGCGCCATATTCATATCCAAACGGTTCTCATACTTGAGCAGGTCCAGAGCAGAGCCCGGCGCTACCGGTCCGGGCGCGCCCGTATTGCCTCCCGGTGGCGGATGGAGGAGCTTGCGTGCCGGCCGCTTGTTCGGCTATCGAATGGACAGGAGCGAGATTGTTCGCACCTTCTCCCGAAGGATGTTCGTCAGTCTTGCGATTGGGCAGTTCCACTCCGAGCTGTTCAATACGCTTTTGCATGGCATCAAGCTGCTTTTGAACCGCCAGGGGTATTTGCTGATTACCATCGACCGCCGGGGGCGGGGGCGGTAGCGTTCTCTGCCCATAGACTGCGGTCGGAATTGCCAGCAGCACGGCGGTAGCCAGTAATAGGGCGCTGATGCGACTATGCGAGACCACAAATTCCGCCATCTCCTTCTCGAGATAGGTCATAAATTGGCGTCCCGCGGCAGAATTGACCACCTCGGCTGGCGCGACCTTGTGGACGATCAGCTGCTTCCTCGCCTTACGATGCGGCCTCCGGCATTGAAAAAGGAAAACCGTAAAGAATACGAGGCTTACAGCGCAGATGATGAAAAACAGACTGCTCATAGCTTCCCTTCCCGCACGAGTAGCCGGTGCGTGATCGCAGCAACAGCATTGGAGCACTTCGCTCCTAAGCGCAGAGTAAAGAAGTCGTAAGTTTTTTATAAAGAGTGGAACCTGGGACTTAGCGGCTCCAGCGACAGCTACAAATTGCCGATGGCCAATAACTTCGGGCACCGCAATAAGCCAGTCTTGCCTCCATGGCCAAAAGTCTTCGGTTTACCTTCTTGTAGCTGCTCGTCTTCACAAACCCTTAATGAACAATTTATTCCAGCTTTATGCTCTCCGATGTCCAATCGCATTGGCGCAGGAAGGGCGCCCAAGAAGGTATGTCAACCCATGAAGTTTTCGTCCAGCAGTTTGCAAGATTGTTCCATCACTATCATGAGGCCTTGTCGCCGAAAGCAGAACAGGAAAACGCATCATGGAACCTAGTTCCCGCCGACGAACGCTATCGGCTGGTTGCTGCCGCACGTTTGGCGATCCTCGAACTGGAAACCAATGCTCGCACGGAAGATGACTCGCGCCGATATTTCGCCAAGCCGGGAGAGGCAGAGTGGGGATGCTGAACCAGTTCGTGATGACAGCGCGACTGTGGGTAAATTAGGCACCATGGGCCGCGTTAACCGCAAGCTTTCAACCTGCATTGAGAATGTTGTCGATGATCAGGGAAATTAGAGCCAGGCGTGCTTTGAATTGATTTCCTAGCAAAATGTCTGACTCCGCTTTTGGGAGGTGCAACATGGCAACCGCAAAACCAAATCACCTGCCGGCATCGGCCCTCTACGTCATGCGGTCCGCCCTAGTGGAGGCCAAACTAATGACAGCTAAGCGTGCGCGCGACGCCGTCTACGTCGTGACGCTTGTCGAAGAACTGCGCAGCATCGAAGAAAAGATCGTCGTCATGGAGAAGGCCCTGCAGTTGGTTGTGCAGCAAGAAGATGCTCTAGCCGGGGAAAAAGCCTGCCGCGCACCCCAAGATGGTCCGGACGCGAATTGGATCCGGTCAAAATCCAGCGAGTTGGACCAACGTCTCCGCCGAATCGAGCAATTCGCCAAAGAGTCAGTGAATCATCTCTGAAAAGTAAGGGCGTCCCTCGGGACGCCCTTCGCCCCAACATAATTGACACTCATGATGTCTTGTATGGACCTTGCTTAAGGTCCATGCCCTCCTTTGTTCCTGCCCGTCAAGACCAAACCTAGAAAGCCTGATTACTCCAGCTTACGTAAGTCGGTTATGCAGAACTAGAACATGACCATAATGGCAAATCTCAGACTGGGTTCGTCTCTCCGCAGGTTGGGGCACCAGCCTGTCGCTCCTGCCACACATTTGTAGCCGGGCGTGGCAGACAAGAACGGGCCGGGTACAAAGGTGGTTCCCGGCACTACTTGGCCGGGGCTGCCGCTATTGCCACCCGCGAAGACACTAGGAGAGCCAGTGTTTCCGCCCGGGGGTGTTATTCCTCCTGCACCAGTCCAATAGGGCACGTTCGAGTGCCGATAACCGTACTCCGCGCGGAAGGTGATGTACTGTTTGGGCATGTAATCAAAGGTGATGCTGGTGTCCCAAGCTTTGTACGGATCCCCCGGATTCTGCGTGAAGTAGGGTGACCCGGAAACTGCATCCGCTGCATCGATGGGCGGGAGCAGCACCAGGTAGCGTCCCGGATTGTCCATCACGCCGCCGCCGATCGTGAGACCATATAAGTCCTTCTTGAACCAGAAGCGGTTGTAGAGCATCCAACCCGCGAAGGTCTGTTTGTAGCTATTTATGGTGCCATTGGGATTCTTTTTGTTGTGGAAGCAATTCACTCCTAGGACGACACTGTTGGTATTGCCATATTCACATCCCAGATCGCCGGTGAGGGAGAATGCCATCTTGTCGAGGAACTTATTGGGGTTGTCGTAGTATTTGATCTCGATGCTGTCGTCGGTGTGTATGCGCGATCGGCCAGATTGACCATACCCATTTCCAAGCGTATCTTCGCCCATACCGTAGTTGTTGAAGACCATCGAAACCCACGGCTTTGGACGCCACAAAATCTGTCCTCCGAGGCCCGGCTTGCTGCCCAACCTGCCATAAGATTGCCATCCATTGATGATCCAAGGCTCGATCTTGAGTTTCTCGGTGGGGAACCACTGTATACGTACACCGTTGAAGAACCATGGCGTGTTCGACGACACGTACGATGGCTGGTAGGCCCAGTTATCGAAGTTGTAATAGCTGAACAAGCCTATATAGGAGACGAAAATTCCAGCATCAACATTCAGGCCATAGTTCACATTCCAGTGGTACCCACCCCATGCTTCCGACACGTAGCGGTATGCGCCGCGAAGGGACCATTGGCCGCGACCAGCGCTGGCATCATTTCGTGGCGTCGTGACGCCGAACAGCCCGTTCATGGTCAAAATGCGCGCACGGACGTTGTCCCAGTGGAAGTCGCCTCCAAAGCTGATCTGGTCCAGCTGGATTTCGTTGGACCGGAAGATCTCGGTCGATCCGCCAAGGGTGTCATCTTTTGGATGGTTGAAACTCTCGATAAACGAGGTGTCGACTCTGATTTCTGGCGTAAAGAATTTCGAGTCAAAGGGCAGATCCTTTACGCGGGATGTGCCGTTGAGCCAGGTCCAGTCGGCGTACGAAAATGGATCGGGTTTGCCCTTCGCTTCGGGCGCAGAGGCCTGCAATGCGTTCACGGCGGCCGGCGTCTGCACGCCCGAAGCTTGCTCAACAACGGAATGCGCAGGGACCGATGCATAAGCTACGTCCGCGCTCGGCTGCCCTTGAGCGGTCCGACTATTCAGCTGGGATTCCAGTTGCTCAATACGCTTTTGCATGGCATCGAGCTGCTTCTGGACGGCAGGCGATATTTGCTGATCGGTGTCGCTCGACGGCGGAACCGGTGGTTGCGCACTCGGCCCTTGGGCGGCGATCGGAATTGAAATCAAAAGCATTCCAATCAACGACATCGCAGACGCGCGACGATGTGCTGAGAGGAACTTCGCCATCTGCTGTTCGAGGTGCGCAACAAGGCGGCGTCCCATGGCCGAATCTGCGACCTCAGCGAGGATGGTGAAAACAACCGTGAACGCTGCAGCCCAGCAAAGCATAGACATCCCGCGACCTCCAACGAAGCCGGTCTGTTGTACAGGGGTACGGACTTCGTGAGCGAAGGATAGAGCACACAGCATAAAGAGTCTATAAAGACTCTTACGAATAGTTTGATGTGCCGCAATAAGGTTTCTCAATTGAAGACCAACATGAAGCATAAGTCGAATCTAGTTAGTGACATTCACATATAGACAACTCACCTCGGTGCGAGCTGTTCCTTTATGAATTCCTTACGAACTCTTGATAACCTCTTTATGACTCAATCAAATCCCTTGCCACCTGCCAACACAGTTCCAGTAGATTGTTTCGAGGGCACCACGAGATCGTCGCGGTGCGCGGCGAAGAAGGCACCCACCCAACTCCTCCAGCTATCCGGCCTGATAGCCGTCGGCTGTGTCAATGAAGTTGCCTCCCGCTTCCAGGTAGCCATTTGAAGATTTTCTTCTCCGCCTCGCGCTCGGCGCCATGAACCCAAGGTGCGCTGACGGCATTCTTTTCTCGATCCGGTGACAAGAGTCATTTCCAGCATGGACAAACGGAATTCAGGGGTATGCAGGGGCCTGGTGAGACGGTAGGCAGCCATCCCGGCCCTTCTCGCTGAGATCGTAAGTCGAAAGCGGACGAGTTGGTTGCCGTGCGCTACCAAAGCGTTACCGACCGGGAGGAGGCCATGGAGGTGTCTCAAGTGCAACGGGACGGCATTCGGTAAGCGGCAACTCGAGTCAGAATTTGTGGCGTTATTGGGTCGTCTGCAGGTCAAGCCATCTGTCGCGAAGGCATTGCCAGCACGAGTGGACCAAAATTAGCTGCAAAACGCCTGTGCCCTCCAACGCGTAAGAATTCATGATTGCTTGATGGATTTGGAAGCTGACAGTGTATAACGTGGATTGTCAGGCATCGCGTGTTTCGTAAACGTCCTCCTGGGAGCCTGACTAACATTGGTGGGTCGAAGGGACGCTCATTTTTTACTTGCTATGGAGGTTCTATGGAACAGGAGTACTTTGGGACGGAAGCGGTTACCGAAGAAGATCTCAGCTATGTCGGATCGCGCTTCTCTGAAGTGCGTGATGCTCTCTTCGCCAATCCCTACCAAAAGGTGGGGGGGCGCGACGGCCAGATGGCATTGCCGACCTACAAGGTTACTCTGCCAAGCGTACTGCGCGGCATCCTGTCCTTGCGAAGGCAATATCTTTTTCGTCAGGCCACTGAACGAGCCGTCGATTCTCATTCGGACTTACGCTGGGGTGCGGACAGGAAGGGTTTTCGGCGATTGCTTCATCCGAACGGCGTATGTCTTACCGGCCTGTGGGAAATCACGGAGGAGACGCCATATTCCGGCTATTTCCGTAAGGGAAGCCGGGCGTTAGTGGTGGGGCGGTACTCCACTTGTTGCACCGAGACCCGGCGCGGCCATTCTCGTTCGCTGGCCCTGGTGGGCAAGCTGTTTCCCACGACGGACGTGAACCACCCACAGCCTTTACGTAGCGCCAGCTTTATTACCCAGCAAGACATCGCCGGAGAACATACTGACTACATAAACGACGCGGAGCTTCGCAACGCTCCCGATGTCCATGCCTGGCGCCGCGGTGGTGGGGTGCCGATCTTGCTGCTTACAGGTGCTGTTTTTCAACGCGTTGATAAGGAGCCTTCGCATCGCCAACTCTACCAAATCGCTGAGCTTGGAAAGCCACCGGGTGAACCCACGAGAAGTCCCGAGTTTATGCGCCTTTTGGTCGCGCCGGAACAACCCAGAATTGAAGGAGAAGCGTTAGATTTTCGTGATGAAATCATGGCGCAGATTTTCGACAAGGGCGACGCCACACCGAAACGCACCCTCACCTTCTGCGTCGAAGTGACCGACGAGGGCTCCACGCGAGGTACCCCGGTCCTGCAATTGCGCACTTTCAGCAATTGGCGTCGCATCGGCAAACTGACTTTCGATAACGCTGTCGTCTCCTATAACGGTGATTTTGTAATTCACTTCAACCATCCCACTTGGCGCGACGATCGGAACGATCCCTCGACCGCTACGCGTGTGAACGGACATAAGGTGCGTTGAGATTGCGGTTTTGAGTTACCGCACAAGATAACATGTGTCGCGGTCAGCGTAGCAAATTGGCGTTGTGGCAGCAGGGCAGAATCCATTCGGGCGTTTCCGGTCCTCACTGCGCTCGCGAAGTTTGCAAGGTCGTCGGTGCTCCTCTTGTACGCGACCACCAGGCCGCCATGCAGGTACTGATTACTGGAACCGCAACCCTTAGTCGCGGCACCCACCGCTCCTCCACAGCACTTCGGCTTTCTCATAAACTCAGGAAGTGCCACTCAAACCGCCATGTTATGCAGTTCTCACAGATGGCGAATAAAGCCACAGTTGGGCATTCAGCCGAGAGTTACGATTTTCACACATCGTTCCGGGCGCCGAGACCACGGGTGCGAAGACATTGTCTGTAATTCATTTATGGCCGCAATTAAAACGGCGCGGAGGGAAGTAGATTGCGGGCGTATACATCCCAGAGCCGCCCTAAATAGAACGCGCCGAATCGGCTCAACGCCTGGGCGCGGTCGGTGAGGGTAATTCCTTCGGCCTGAAAACTCGCAATATGCTTAAGAAAGTCAATTGTCCCGGCGCGCAACAGACCCATTGCGAGTGCCGGGCGTCCGTCCTGCCCGTATGGGGCGTCTCCTGCCAAGACGGCGACGAACAGAACCGCAGGATCGCCCGTTGTCTCATGTTCAGAGTGCGCATGCAGGTCCCTGAACCCGTACAGCGTGTATAAACCGCCATTTGGGTCGCGAAACACACATTCGTAGATTACCTTCTTGCGGGCCGGGTCTCCTTGATCCACAAACAATTGAAACGCACCTCGGTCGAATTCACTCTTACCGCCCAGTTTCTCGCAAACGACCGAACCTTCCACCCGCGCCACGTGTTCCGGCATAGTGATAAACCGATCCACATCTTCGACGTGGGTATGCAACTCCACCTCGATGCGATTGTTCTCTTCTCGTCCGCGCTCAAATCCTTGTTGGTAGTCTTCCGCGCCAAACGTAACGTATCCTTTCAGGGTTTCGCTGAAGCGCAAACCGGTTATCGCGCTCCCGCTCTGAGTTGTATCCGGAATAGCACTACCGCGTGAAATGCCCTGCTCATCGCACCAGGCGCGCGCCGCTTCGACACCGCGATTTACGGCTTCCCTAGCGCGATCGCGGCTGAAGTTCAGAAGGTAGTGCACTGGCACTTCAGCTTTTATTTCGCGTACAGCGATCACGCGTCCGAACTCGCCATCTCTTCCCTGCGCGATCGCGTCGTTGTTCCTTGCGATACGCGCCAGGCTCTGTTTGTATGCGTGATTAGTGGTCGCTTCGAAAATGCCAAAGAAACCGCCGACGAACCCGTCGAACCACTCGCCACGCTGGCTGGTAGTCCAGACGATCCACAGCTCATCCGATCCCCGGCGAATTGCTTCCTCGACATTAGTGGGAGTGTTGAAGATTGCGTCGATATATGTGTCACCGCCGATTCGCACCGGGGGTAGCCAGATCGGAAGCGATCCTGTCGCCACGAGAAAATCCTCCGTTAGTTCCGGCGTCGGAACAGGACGGAGTTCGTGTTTTGAGAAGTTGTACACATTGAATGTGGCCTCGCGCTGGCTGGCGCGGATCTTCTCGAAGTCGAGTCCCCATGACGGGAAAATTTTGGTGCGGTACTTGTCAAGATCGAACAGCGACTCAGCGTACAACAGCCTGGCAAGTTGTGGCCAGTTTAGGTCGACGCCCACGACCGGCTCGAGGTTTCGCCAGTTATCGGCAATCCGCGTCCCGCTCATGCCCTGCGCCCACATCGCGAGATTAAAGCAAGCCGCACTGACAGCATCGGCGTGATCGAACTCAAGTCCAGCCTCATCCAGCCAGACCTGTAGCACGCCGGCTTGGAAAGCGATCTTGAGGCCTCCTCCCGCGAGCATCAATGAGCGTTTAGTCATCCCTGGAATCTCCTGCTTCTCTGGGCGCGTAGGCAATCACATCGATAAATTGTCGGCCTTCTCTACCTCATGTTCTCTACATCATGTTCTCAATGTCCTGTTCGAATCAAGCTAGAATGTCGCTTTTAGTGCATCAATCTTGAGGAAAGATCATTGCCATCTCTGAGGTCAGTGGACTGCATCACCGTTATGAATGCTGCGCCGCGTGAGAACGCCGCACGCGGGAGCGCGGAGGACTCTGGGTGATTCACATTAAATCGATCGGCGATCATGGTGAGTCTTTGGCGAAACACGGCCGTTTTTCCTTGACATCGTTTTATTCTGATGTATTTTGATTCTGTCCGGCCGAACCGAACCTCGTAGCTCCGGGGTTGAAGGTTGAGCGCCGTTCGCCTTCGACTCCTATTGAAATTCGGGTTGTACCGGAGATGTGAGCCCGCGCTGATCCTGCAGGCGGCGAGGATCTACACCGCTGCTGGTGGAGCTGACCAAGCAAGGCACTGTCTGGAATTGGCCGCGGAACTCAACCCACACTGCAAAAGCTCGCACGTACATCATTGAGATGACAGGTGATGCAATGCCAGTCCTTCCGCGCAAGAACGAGAACGGCTTACCCGAGGAGAATATTTTATGAACCTGGTTTTTGCAAGCGGTTTCCTGGCGCCACAGAGAGTTCTGGCGGTTGATTATTTTCGCAACTTACCAGCGCAGTATCCCGAGGCGCTTTTCCCCAAGGTGGCAGTGGACGGGCGGGTTCGTGATCGCGCGCCAGTGCTCGCTCAGCAAATCAAGGAACGCTTTCCCACAGGCGAGATACACATCATCGCACATAGTATGGGAGGCTTGGATTCTCGATTTTTACTTTCCAACAATCTGCTTGGCCTGGCAGACCGCATAGTCTCTCTTTCCACCGTTTCCACGCCTCATCGGGGTAGTGCGGTAGCAGATCTGATCTTGGGACTGATCCCAGGAATTGATGCCCGACCCGTAAGGGCCGTGCTCGACCGTTTCTCGTCCGTCGAAAGCGGAGCGCTGGATGATCTCACCGCAACCGCTGCGGTAAGATTCAATCAGGAAAATCTCGACCTGCCCCACGTGCGCTATCTATCATACTTCGGATGTGGCCACATCTCGCTGGCGCTGTTGGCTACCTATGAATTCATTAAATCGCGAGGCCTGACCGACGACGAGAAAACGAATGACGGAGTGGTGAGCTTGAATTCCGCGAGGTGGCCGACCGAACTGGTTGAACCACCTTGGCCGGCTGATCATCTGGCCCAAATAGGGCACAATCTTGACGACTTGGATCTGCACAGCTCCTTTGACCACAAGAAAGCATTCGAACGAGTTGTCCAGCGCGCAACAAATCCCGCGGCTGTGGCTGCCTCTCAGAACTAATAGTTGATGCCGAGCAGGGAACCGTTCTCGGTCGATACCTCGACGGCGTACTGCTGGGGAATACTCGACGGATTCAGATTGTTCGAGCGCCGCCAGCCTCGTAAGAGGCAGAAATAATACGTGGCAAAGGTCGTCTCTATCAGTCAGGCTCATCCTGAACTCTATTGAAGAGATGCAGGATATCAGTGGTGCATGTGGAAATCATGATGCTTCGAATTGACCTGCAAAGCTGCCTGAGCATAGCTCTGGCTGTCGGCGGTTTCTCCGGCAGCTTCGAATAACGTCGCGGCTGACGAGAAGATTCCGGCGTCCCGCACACCCGAGGACAGCGCTAGACGGACGTATTCGAGAGCCTCGGAAAGTTGGCCGTCGCGGTACAGAGCCCAAGCCATCGCCGCCTGCGTCGAAAAGTTTGACCGCATTTCGACATCCGTACGTGCCCACCGCACAGCTTCAGAGGGCTCGTCCCGGGCGTCAGCGTAGAAATCGGCGAGATGGTGAAAATAATGCACTCCGCCGCGCCGCACCGATTCCAAATACGTGGCTAAGGCACTGTCGAGCCAAGGCTGCGCCTTTTGGGGCCTGCCGGTAAACAAATAGAGTTCGCCGAGCGCTTGTTGCAACTCCGGCTTGGGCGCGCACGCAATGACCTTTTGAAACAACGCTTCGGCCTCTTCGAACCTCCCTTCCGCCGCCAGCAGTTCGGCGAAATGCTCGTCCGTGTGCCAGTGGGAGGGATAGGCCTCCTCCGCCCGCCGGTAATGCATCCAAGCGTCCGCGTAGCGGCCATGTGTGAAGGCCAGCACTCCGCGCTGCAATTTCAACCACGCGTAGGATCGCATCTGTTTGGCGGTGAGATTGTCCTCCGCCTCTTCGTATAACTGGTCGGCCTCGGCAATGTCACCCAGTTTGCTCTTCCAGTGGGCTAGCCGCGCCAAGTTGTCCCAGGTGCGGTCTTCCTCGATGAGCCGCTCGAATCCCAGCCGAGCCGCTTCGTAGCGGCCCTCCTGAAAGTCGAGATCCGCCAGCAGCACGCGCCCTTCAAGCCGTCCGGCGAGCAGGGGACACATTTGCAGATCGCGCCGGACTTCGGCCAGGCGGTGAAAGCGAAAATCCAGGTTGGCCTTGAGAAGGCACAGATCTTCCTTCGGGCCGAACTCGCGGATGGTCTCCAGGATCGCCGCTTCCACCGCTTCGAACTGGGCCATGCTGCCGGTAAGCGAAGCGCGATGAAACAACCGGTAGGCGAGGCGCACCCGCTTTTCCAAATCGCCGGGATGACGTTGCCGTCGCGATTCCAGTTCGGCGATGTCTATTTCGGCGCGCGCCAACTCCTCCGTATATCCCGCGAGCTGTGTTGCGCGCGGAATGGTTTGGCTGGTCATTGCGCTTACCATTTCTCCGGCCACGGTTCCGCTAGAAAGGGGAATTGATCCAGGAAGTCCTTGTCGTTCTTCAGCGGATTGGGCGGGGTCTTCGGGACGATGGGAGCGCTGTCCCACAGCGCCTGATCGCTGAGCAGATCGATGTGGTATTTCTTGCCGTTCCATTCGGCCTCCATATCGAGGAACATCGAGAGGAAGCGTGTTGCCACTTGGTCTTCCAGGCGGCGCCCAAAGGGCCAGGTGCCGCTGGTATCCATATCCACGGCGCAAACGTTGGGGATGAAAATCTCAAATGGACGCCGCAACGGAATGGGCAAGCCCTTGGGGTTCCAGGAGGAATCCGGCATGTTCAGCTTCTGGAAGAGCGTCTTAGCTACACGGGGAAATGCAGTGGCTACCAGATCGTAGGTCTTGTACACGGAGACCGGCGAGTTGTTGTGGTCGAAGGAGGTCTTCAGTCCCAAGGCACTAATGGAGGGGCCGAAGCCCCAGCCCAGGTGAGCCAGGCGCTTGATGAAATGCGGTCCCAGCCAGAAGTTATTGGCACCTAACTGGCGGTCGTCCTCGCGTTCGCTCAAGGCAGCGTCGGCAAAGGGCTGGCCGTCGGTATCGACCAGCTTGTATTTGCTTAGTTCCTCGTCGCCTAACTCCTTATTCCGGACCGCCTTCCAGGGCTGCTTCAGCCAGGAGGGATCGTCGGGGATGCTCTCGACTTTGTGAGCCGCCTTGCGCACCCAACTCTCGCCCCAAGCGTTGACTAGGCGGTTCTCTGCCGTCGCGGGCGTAATAAAGGAATGCGGCATTTCCAGGACGATTGCATTGCAGTTCTGTCCCGCACGGCAGTCCCGGCCATCGTAGACGAAACGGAAATTGCCTTTGGCGTCCTTCTTGAATTTGTCGCCGTTCCAGGTCCATGGTCCCGGCGGCAGGTCAAGTTTC
Organism: uncultured Acidobacteriaceae bacterium; assembly: GCA_963794545.1. GTDB lineage: Bacteria > Acidobacteriota > Terriglobia > Terriglobales > Acidobacteriaceae > Bog-257. The sequence continues at coordinate 347,781 of CAWCEH010000001.1, read as the reverse complement.
GGGGTTGTGCCGTCAGGCTGGGTGACGCCCCAGTCGGGCATGTCGGGCCGGTAATTGAATAAGTCGTTGCCCTCCAGCTCGAGGAGGGTCTTGGGGATCGGCAATTCGCGCGCTTCCGTCATGGTGTGCGGAACGTGATAGAACTGCGGCGCGTAGTTGATGGAGCGGAAAAACCCCGTCAAGTCGTTAAAAAAGGCGTCGTCGCGCCCGCCGATAAACACCTGGATCGTTTGGCCGTCCGGAGTGGGAATGGCGGCGACTTTGTTCGCCTCTACGACCGCCGAGAAATTGCCGCAAGGGAAGCCCAGAAACTTGACCATGACGCGACTAGGCGTCTGCACGGTGACCCGGATTTCCGCCGTTTTCAGCTCGCCCAGATACTTGTCCTTGACTGCGTCAAAATATCGCAGCGCGGACTCCAGGCTAACCTCGTTTGCGTCCGGCCACGCCGCTCTCGGATGGGAGGTCAGCAACAGACGATAGAGCAGATCACTGTCCAGGACCCCGGCTGCTGGCGCCGAGGCAAACGTCAACGCAAACACGACATTGTTACCGTCGGACGTGGGCCATCCGAATAAATCGTAAAGATCCGCGGGGCTGTAGTCGATGTCCGAAAAAATATGGTTAACCGCATTGGGGTCGTTGTGATCTGCCATAAAACCTCCACGATTTCCGGAAGAGCCGGAATTCTATCAGCGGCCCCGGACGGGGTCAAGGAGTGTATTCAGTTCAAACAGCAATCGCTGGAAGCGTTTGAGGAGATGGGCGTGGCGCATTTCAGCCGTCGAATTGTTTGTCACCAACAACGAGACTCAAATCGTCGATTTGATCCGCTATCTTGAACGGTTCTTTGAGCTTGGGGTTGGCGCCTGAAGAAATTGAATGCTGCGTTCGTTCACGCTTGATACAAACCACGTTGTAGGGCGACGATCCAGCTGGAAAAATTTCCATTGACGCGACCAGGGATTATGGGGGTACAATAGCATCCTTTTTCAAAGGTCAACAAAAAGGAAATTCCGGTTTCTAACGACTACTTTCTCTGGTCACCCGCTTCCGTCGTTAGATCAACCGTGAGTACGAGGGTTGAGAAGCACAGGTCAAGGGTTGAGAAGCACTGGTCATATGATACTAGCGGCTTTGCCCGCCGGTATTTTGCTCCTCGCGTTTTGGCGCTTTCGTGACGCGCGCTCTCGCGCAACCCTCGCAGGAACTGTTTGCAATCTGGTTGTCTGCACTCAAAAAGGGACCCTGCTACTGATGTTGGGACGTGGTGTAGGTGTCGGCGAAGGAGGAGTGACATGGCCGAGACGGACTTCGACTATATCGTGATTGGATCTGGCGCGGGAGGCGGTCCCTTGGCGGCCAACCTAGCGCGAGCAGGTTTTAGGGTCATGCTCATGGAGGCAGGCGGTGATCCGTGCGCCCAAGACGACGAAGGGCGTTACATGTATGAGGTCCCAATTTTTCACGGTCTTTCCACTGAATACAACAAGTGTGCATGGAACTTCTTTGTGCGGCATTATTCCGATGATACCCAGCAGAAGCTGGACTCCAAATTTGTTGCCAGCGGAAATGGCGTCTGGTACCCACGCGCCGGGACCCTTGGAGGCTGCACCGCTCACAATGCCATGATCACAGTTCTTCCGCAGGATAGCGATTGGAACTACATCGCCCAGATCACCGGCGATGCCTCGTGGAATGCGGACAAAATGAACAGTTACTTCGAGCGGTTGGAGAACTGTACCTACGTTCCCCGGCCTGGATCTTTACCTTATGATGGCGAAGCTGCTTTCTCCGCAATAACTGAGTTTCTGAAGGGCCATGATGACTGGAAAGACCTCAACCACGGTCACGGCTTTGATGGCTGGCTTACGACCAGTGAGGCCGACCCGCGTCTCGCATTAGGAGACAAAGAGATCGTTGTTTCGCTGCTGAACGGCATCAAAGCGGCTCTGGAAGCGGAAATTGGAAATCCAATTTTGCGGCTGATAACCGGCTTCGATCCGAACGACTATCGAAACCGGCGCTATAGCCCCGAAGGAATATCCTTCACTCCACTGGCTGTAGACAAAGGCAAGCGTAATGGACCGCGAGAGTACCTGCTCAGGACGAAAGAGAAATATCCCAACACTCTCACCATCCAAATGAACGTGCTGGCTACTCGCGTTTTGTTCGAGGGTTCGCAAGCCATCGGCGTGGAGTTCATGGAAGGTCCGGCGCTCTACAAAGCCAGTCCGAACGCAACGCCAGGCAGCCCAGCACCTCCTCTTAGGCAGGCGACGGCGCGGGAGGTGATCATTGCTGGCGGAGCCTTCAACAGTCCGCAATTGCTGATGCTCTCGGGTGTGGGTCCGGCTCAGCATCTCAAAAGCTTGGGTTTGCCGGTAATTGTTGACCTGCCGGGCGTGGGAGCCAACCTGCAAGACCGGTACGAAGTTGGAGTTGTATCGGAATGGAAGAAGCCATTCAGTCTGCTCAGTGGGGCTACTTTCGCGCCACCACAAGCCGGCGGTCCGCTGGACGAGTTTTTCCAGATGTGGGAAAAGGGAAGCGGCATTTACGCCTCCAACGGTGCTCTAATCGGTGTCATTAAGAAATCCAGTCGTGAGAAACCGGATCCGGATCTATATATTTTTGCACTGCCCGGATTCTTCAGAGGCTACATACCTGGCTATTCGAAGGAATTCGAGCGCTTTCACAACCGCTTCACCTGGGCCATTCTAAAGGCACACACCAACAACACTGCTGGACGCGTGAGCCTGCGGTCGGCAGACCCACGCGACACTCCGCTGATCGAATTTCATTACTTCGCTGAGGGCAATGATTCGACCGGTGCGGACTTAGATGCGGTGGTTCAGGGTGTGGACTTCGTTCGCAAGATGAACAGCGCGTTGCGCGAACTGATCGGCGCGGAAGAGATACCCGGACCAAGTGTTGACACCCCCGATAAACTAAGGAAATTCATTCAAAACGAAGCATGGGGCCATCATGCCTCGTGTACTAACAAGATTGGCTCCGAGGATGACCCCATGGCGGTTCTCGATAGCCGGTTCCGCGTCCGCGGAACAAAAGGCTTGCGCGTAGTGGATGCGTCAGTCTTTCCCCGGATTCCGGGCTACTTCATTGTTTCCGCGGTCTATATGATCAGCGAAAAGGCCTCGGATGTAATCACTGAGGACGCACAGCGGAAGTAATAACTCGGAAGTTGAGTATGAAAACCGCTTCTGTAGATGAAAACCCGGCTGGAATGCCGCTTCGTATACCCCCGAGGGCGGGCATCGGCGAAGTAGTGGTTGCCGAGCTCGAGGAGATTTCACGGCGGCGAGCCGCGCCCGAACAAAATCTGGATCCGGAAAAGTGGATTCAGCAGTGCCATGAGAAGGACCTCTTTGGAGTTTCCATCTCCGGCGGCGGTATTCGTAGTGCCACCTTCGGACTGGGCGTTCTGCAAGGCCTGGTAGAAAAAAAGCTGCTGTCGAAAGCCGACTACATCTCCACTGTGTCTGGAGGAGGTTATATTGGCGCTTGGCTGCAAGGGCTTGCTTCTCGTCAGCCGGAGCACTACGAAAGAGTCTTGGACCCACAGCGCCCTCCTGACCTGGCCGCCAAAGATCCGATCTCCTTCCTACGGAAGTACAGCAACTACCTTGCCCCGCGGAACGGCCTATCGCTGGACGCTCTGGTCATACCTCTGATCTGGTTTCGCAATATGGTGTTGAACCAGATCATCATCATCTCGGCGCTAATGGCTTTATTTATCATTCTGCTTGCACCTGGGGCTGCAGTCCGGCACATGGCACTGGACACCATGCCGTACTCCGCAGAAGCAATGTTGGTCGCGTGTGTCGCCATCGCCGCTATTGCTGTCTACCAGATCGGAGGCAACCTTCGTAAAATAGTGAATCGCGAATTCGACCCCGTCTGCGCTTCTGGCGCTCAAGCGGCAGTGAAAGAGCAGCATATTGGCTCGTGGATTGCTGCGCCGCTCTTCATCGCGGTTCTGCTGCTCGTTTTTGCTCTATCGGCAAAGCAGACGGCTACTAACCTCACGACGGGTTTGATATTGGGATTTATCGTCCTCTTTGCGTTGGTGGCACTCCTGCAACTGGGTGGCGGATTCCGAAGCTGCTATGTCAAGCAGCGGAAAGCGGTTGGCGACCCAGTCCGGCCTTGGGTACCTTGGTTACACGTGTCCTGGATGTCCTTTGTGACGGCTTCGTTCCTGCTCGCGCTGGTCGCGGCCGTCTGGTTCCTTTCCACGACTTGGATCCCATCGAGCGCGAATGGCAGTCAGCTTGTCATTGCTTGGGCGCCTCCCCTTTACCTGCTTGCGCTAATTGCTGCAGTCGGTCTCCAGATCGGGCTGATGGGACGTGACTTCCCTGATGCCAGCCGTGAATGGCTGGTGCGGTTAGGTGCTCTTCTTGTGACCTATCTAGGCATTTGGGCCGCGCTTTTTGCCCTGGCTGTATTTGCTCCGCTGGGAATCGCGAAACTCTGGCTTTTGGGGAAGCGCTGGTGGCTTGCCTCGGGTACAGGGGCCTGGATTCTGAGCACGATCATGAGCGTCCTGGCCGGCAAAAGCTCAAAAAGCGGAGCCTTGGACACCGGCCAGCAGACCAAGCAGAGCTCCACCATTGACTTAGTAGCTCGCTATGGTCCGCTCATAGCTATACCGGGTTTCCTGGCGGCCGTCGCCCTCGGTACCCAGTTGTTACTGCACCCGATCGCCTGGAGCTCCCGTGGAGCTTTCCTTGAACACTTTGCCACGCAATACTGGGATGCGCTGCCCTTCAGCGGTTTCGACTGGCGGTTCCCGCTCTTCTTGCTAGGATTCATGTGCCTCGTCTTCGTGGTGTTCTCGTGGCGGGTCAACATCAACGAGTTCTCGATGCACCATTTTTACAAGAACCGTTTGGTGCGCTGCTATCTCGGGGCCAGCGCTACAAAGAGCAGAATGGCTGATCCCTTTACAGGCTTCGATCCCAAGGACGACATCCCGCTTTCTGAGCTCAGGTTCAAAGATGGCGCAACGCAGCGTGCACGCGTGCCTTATCCCATTCTCAACGCCGCGCTGACGGTGACCGCAGGCACAGAACTCGCGACCCAGGAGCGCAAAGCGCTGCCGTGGTTCTTCTCCCCCTTGTATTCCGGATTCTTTCCTGCGCGTTCCGATGAAGACAGGGTAGCAAGAGATCCGCAATCCAAGCCCTGTTATGCGGACTCCCGAATTCTCGGGAAGGGTCTGGCGATCGGCACCGCCTCAGCCATATCGGGAGCCGCAGTAAATCCCAACATGGGCTTCCATAGTTCACCGCAAACGGCTTTCCTGCTCACGCTTTTCAACGTGCGGCTAGGATGGTGGCTGGGAAATCCTACCAAACCCAACACTTTTACCAAGCCGGGCCCGACTTTTGCATTATGGTGGCTGGCCCGCGAGCTATTTGGCTTTGTGGATGAGGGCTCAAGTTTCCTGAATCTATCCGATGGCGGTCATTTTGAGAACCTCGGAGTGTACGAGTTGGTGCGTAGGAGATGTCGTTACATCATCGCGATCGACGCTGAGCAGGATACAGAGTACCGCTTTGAATCGCTTGGAGGCGCTGTCCGCAAATGCCGAGACGACTTCGGCATCGAGATTGAAATCGATCCCAGGCCTATCACGCCGCAGTCGAAGTTCAGCCGCACGCACTGCGTCATGGGGCGCATCAACTACAAGCGGGAAGCCAAGACAGGCTGGCTTTTATACTTGAAGGCAAGCATAACCGGAGACGAGCCGGCCGACGTTGAACAATACCGGCGCGAGAATCCCGAATTCCCTCAGCAGTCTACGGCCGACCAGTTCTTCTCGGAATCCCAGTTTGAGAGCTATCGCAGGCTTGGATTGCACGTCGCACGGACTGCGTTCGACCATCTTGGGCCCAAAGCCGCAGGCAATCTGCAGAGCATCTTTCAACGTCTGGAGTCGCTATGGCTCTTGCCGCCCTCAGCTCCTGAAGGAGCGTTTGCGCGCCACGGCGAGGCATATACGAAAATGCTAGGCGAGTTGGCGAAATCTCCCGACTTGGACAGCGTTGTCATACAGAATCTTCCGACTGAAGCTCATGCGTCCGACGAGCAGAGGTGCAAGTTTTTCTTTCATCTTCAATTGCTACAACTTATTGAAGAAGTTTTTATCGATCTTGACTTTGCAAGTGCAAGTAAATGGAACCATCCGGCCACGACGGGCTGGAAGCGTCTCATTACTTATTGGGCAAGACAGCCGGGCATGAAGGACGTTTGGGAATTGCAGAAACAGAACTATGGACAACCGTTTCGCGACTGCTTTGATGACCTGGTGCACGGGCGTGAAGGCGTTCCCATTGACCAGCAGCAATAAACTCAGGACTCGTATTTGAAAGGGGAAAAAATGACCTGCAAGAGTTCGCGTGTTGCGCTCCTTTTGGCGTTGTTCGTGATCCTTTCGTTGCTGACCATAAACGGTTGCAGCAAGCACCCCGAGCCTGGACATGTCCAGGATGAGGCCCTCCGGGCGGGCCGCGGTGTAGGTTCTTTTCCTCCGGCTGATGAAGATTATTTCCACGACATGGATCAGGCAGCTGACGCGAAGCAGAAGCAAAAGGTCCATCCCCTCGACCTGAACCCAGCTGAAATCAAAGGTCGTAACATGTGGATCGTGTGGACAGGCGGCGATGACCGCCTGTGGGATGCTCTCTCCACACTTAGCGTCGGCAATCTGGATTTGCTAAAGACCATTTCTTCCCATCCCAAACTGAAAGGCAGCCGCGATAATCGCTGGTCATGGATGGGGTTGGTTAACGAGCCATGTTTTGAGAAAGCCACCGGGCCCGATCCAAAGCGTTTCGGCTTGTGGCTGGACCAGCGCCGTGCCGATTGTCCTCCAGACCCATTCGAGGACGAGCAGAAGTATCCTGGAGTCAAGATTGGTGCACGTGGCAACAACATCCCAGTAGGTTCTTATTACGGCTATGCGACGGGAATTGTAGGCCTGCGCCTATTTCCAAATCCGGATTTCGATGAAAAAGCAGCCAAAAAGTGGGACCCGGAGCGGTACTATTCCGATCCCAGCTATTACAACTCCAAGGACCTAATAAAACCTTATCGCGTCGGAATGTCCTGCGGCTTTTGTCACGTAGGTCCAAATCCACTCAACCCACCTGCTGACCCGGAAAATCCAAAATGGGAGAATTTGAGTTCCAACGTCGGAGCGCAATATTTCTGGATTGATCGCATCTTTACGTTTGACAACGATCACAGTGGTTTTCCATGGCAGGTGTTTCATACTTCCCGCGCCGGATCTCTTGACACCTCGCTGGTCTCCACAGACAACATCAATAATCCGCGCACGATGAATGCGGTTTATCAACTGTTGCCCCGGCTCGTGGAAGCAAAACGGTGGGGAGAGGAAAAGCTCAAAGGTGGCGACGAAAACAACAAGCAGTTCAATGACTTCACTCAAGATCCGATGTTCACGCAGTTTTATGACAAGAGTAGTCAGACAGTATGGTCGCCGCGTGTTCTGAAGGACGGGGCGGATTCGGTGGGTGCACTCGGAGCGCTCAACCGCGTTTATCTGAACATTGGATTGTTCAGCGAAGAGTGGCTGCTGCATTTCAACGCGCTGATCGGAGGAAAAAAGGTCTCGCCGATCGAAATAGCAGTTGCACGGAAAAACTCCGTCTATTGGCAAGCGACCGAACAGCAGACCATGAATATGGCCTTGTTCTTCCTGAAAAGCACGGACCCTCATTATTTGAAGGATGCACCGGGAGGAGATAAATATCTGACGAATGACCATGCCATGCTGAACCAGGGAAAGGTCGTCTTTGCGGAGCGGTGCGCACGCTGCCATTCCAGCAAGGCGCCGGTTCCCGCTCAGGGCGTGGATCCCGGGGGCTGTTCCGGAGCTCATTATCTGGATTGCTGGAACAAGTATTGGGCCTGGACCGAGACCGACGATTACAAAAAGAAGATGCGGGAGATTGTGCTGAAGGACGATTTCCTAAAGGATAATTTCTTGTCATCCGAGCTGCGGGTCCCGGTGACGCTGCTCCAAACCAATGCGTGCAGTCCTCTTGCGACCAACGCCATCGAGGACAATATCTGGGACAACTTCTCCTCACGCACTTATAAGGACCTGCCGTCGGTGGGCCCGATCAAAGTCCACGATCCTCTCACCGGAGAAGAGAAGGAATACCAAATGCCGGCAGGTGGCAGGGGCTATACCCGGCCGGCATCTCTGGTGAGCCTATGGTCCACAGCTCCCTTCCTGCTAAACAACACCGTGGGAGACCTCGACCCGGGATCCGGATACTCTCAGAGCGGAAAAGACATTTATAATCCCAGCCCCTCAGTCGACAACAGGATGAAGAGCTTCAACGATTCGATTGAGAAGATGCTCTGGCCGGAAAAAAGAGACAAAGATCCTGTGCTGGGAAATAAGATTCACGGTCCCAGCCTAATTGATCGAACAACGGAAAAGAGCTATTTGAGAATATCGACCGGCTTTCTCCCCGATGAACTGCGCCCACTCGTGGGCTTCGGTTATCGCTGGTTTCCGATGTTTTTCGGAGAAGGTGGAGTTCAGATTGGCCCCATTCCTGCCGGGACGCCCGTCAACCTGCTGGCCAGCATTGACATGGAAAAAATCCGGAACGATCCCGCAGCATTGACGCTGCTGTTGCAGCTTAAGCACGACTTGGAATCGCTGCCAGCCAATGCGACCGATGAAGACGCGAGGAAAGCATTGTCCAACTTAGTGCCAAAGCTCATGACGTATAGCAAATGTCCTGACTTCGTGGTCAACCGTGGCCACTATTTTGGAACAGATTTGCTTCCCGGAGAACCGGGACTGACCGATCAAGATAAACGGGCACTCATTGAATTCTTGAAAACCTTCTGAGCTTGCATTGCGGAATTGCCTTGGCCACGATGCTTCTTGCGGTTCTGGCCGGACGGTTACACTCAGGCACCGGAACAACCGAAGCGGCTGGCGCAGGAGCAACTGGCGAACCTGATCATGCGCACGAGCAAGTGAGGTCATGCATGATCGTTGTGGAATGTTGTGGGAAGAACGGCCCGGACGCCGCTAAGGCATTGAATTGTTGGCGTCCCCGACGGGATTTGAACCCGTGTTACCGCCGTGAAAGGGCGATGTCCTAGGCCAGGCTAGACGACGGGGACGCTTATTTGGAGGGAATTTGCGTTCAAACAATTTGATACTAGCAGCCGCTTAGAAGCAGTGTCAAAACGAGTCCTGCAGCATTGCACGAAGCTGGATCATCTTTCCTGTCGAATCCTGTCGAATCGTTGTCCGTCCACATTTTTCCGCAAATCCCCATTCCGCGTAGACTCCAAAGAGGGGCTAAGGTGCGCTCTCTGACGAAATGAGTGAACTATTCGCGAAACACGTGCGAAGAGCAATTCGGCTGGGCGCCTTTTCAGCGGCGGCCCTGGATGGACTCTGGGAACATCGCAAATTGCGGCGCGATGCTTCTCGTGCAGAATGCGCCGAATGGCTGCATCAGAGTTGTGCGCGCGGGCTGTCGGCCATCGACGTCCATGTGTCGACCACCGGAGCATTGCCTTCCCGCGGATTGATCGTGAGCAACCATCTCAGCTACCTCGATATTCTGGTCTTAAGCGCCGCGGTGCCTTGCGTATTCGTGTCCAAAGAGGAGGTCGAGCACTGGCCCATCTTCGGCCGCTATGCGCGCTGGGCCGGAAGCGTATTCGTGCGACGCCACGACAGAGCCGATGCCGCGCGGGCGAACGTCAGTGTCTCCGAGAGCCTGAACAGCGGGGTGCCGCTGGTGCTCTTTCCCGAAGGCACTACCACGGACGGACAAACTGTCCTGCGTTTTCACTCCACCATGTTGCAGCCCGCTATCGATGCAGGGGCGCAGGTGACGCCTGGTTCCATCAGTTACGAACTGGACGACGGCGTCGTCGAGCGGGAAGTCTTCTGGTGGGGCGACATGCCTTTGCTTACCCACGTTCTCAATCTGCTGGGGAAAAAGGTTATCCGCACAACCATTGCATTTGGCGAGCCCTTACCGGCGACCGGTGATCGTAAACAGCTTAGCCAGGCTTTGCATTACGAGGTACTTCGCTTGCACGAGCAGCTTCGTGCTAAGCGGGAAAACAACCCTGTCGCTTCCGTGGGGGTTCCGCAGCGTTCAGGATGACAACACGAATGCCGAATGTTCACACCTTTGCGCGGTCGGCGTCCTCGTTACTCGTGAGCGGCAGGTCCGATTCCTCGTCGCCCTCGTGCCAATCCGGCGCTTGAAGTTGGAAGGGCGTTTTGTCCAGTTGATCGAGTTCGGGCAACGCCGCCACCGCCAGCGAACGATCCAGGTCGGGAAACTTTCTTGCCAACGGAAAGACCCGGCGTTCCATCGAACGTAGCATTTCATCGTAAGCGGCGACCGCGCCTCCCAACCTCTTCCCCATCTCTTGCATGTACCCAGTCATCGTGCAGAGGCGCTTGTAGAGATCCCTTCCCGCTTCGCTGATCTTGCGCGCGTTCTCGGCCAAATTCTTCTGGTTCCACCCGTAAGCCACGGCTTTCAGCAAGGCAATCAGCGTGGTTGGCGAAGCGACGATGACTTTCCGGCTGACGCCATACTCGATCAGCTCGGCATCCGAATCCATCGCCGCCCGGAAGAACACCTCGCCTGGCAGGAACAGCACGACGAATTCCGGCGTACAGGTCAGTTGCGCCCAGTAGGACTTGCTCCCCAGTGCGTCGATATGCTGCCTAATCTGACGTGAATGGTCTGCAAGACGCGCGGCGCGGGTGGCCTCGTCCGGTGCCTCCAACGCTGCCAAGTACGCAGCCAGCGGAGCTTTCGAATCAACCACGATGTGCTTGCCGCCGGGCAGGTCCACAATCACGTCAGGCCGGTAGCGGCGCTCGTCACTGGTGATGGATTCCTGCTCCTTGAAGTCGCAGTGCTCCAGCATACCCGCCAGTTCCAGCACGCGATGCAGTTGCAACTCGCCCCAACGTCCACGGGCTTGAGGCTCGCGGAGTGCCTTCACCAAATTGCCAGTCTCAGACTGGAGCGCTTTCTGCGTATCTAGAAGCGAGGCTACCTGAGCGGTGAGTGAGCCATAGGCCTGGCTGCGCGCTTGCTCCAGACCCTGTATCTGCAGGCCCATCTCGGTTAGCGATTGCGCAATGGGATCAACCAAGTTCTTGACCGCTTGCTCCTTCTGGGCCAGGTCGCCGGCAGCCTGTGTCTGATAATTTTGCAGCGTGGCTTGCGCGAGCTGGAGAAAGTTCGAATTGTTGCTTTCCAGCGCAGCCGCGGCCATTACCTTGAACTGCGCTTTCAACTCCTCGCTGGCTTCGGAGAGGAGCCGGAGCTTTTCCTCGGCATTACGCCGTTCACTGGCCAGAGTCGCATCCAAAGCAGCCTTGGCTTCCGCCAGGCCTCTCAGCTCCCGTGCCTGGCGGTCAATGGTCGCTCTCGAACTGGCCAGTTCCTGTTCCTGCGCCGTCGTGCGTTCTGTTAGCGTGGCGGTCTTGGACCTGGCTATGAGCGCTGCAATACCGTAGCCGAACAGCACGCCTGCGAGGGTTAGGAAAATCATAACGGGAATAGTCATCGCTTGGTCCCAGGGGAAGCTGTATTGTATGTTGACGGCGCTCTGAACGAAAGCCCGGAAATCCATGTCTTAAGTCGGAAAACATGCAACTGCATCAAGATGTTTGTTTCGCATGGGCTGTCTCCATCGCGCTGTTCATCCTGTCGCTGGCCTTTCCAGCCCTTGCCCAGACGAACGTCGATGAAGCAGGCGCGGCGCAACTGGTGCAGCTGATCAACCAGGAGCGCGCCAGTCAAGGGCTCCAACCGCTAGCCGTAGATCAGCGTCTCGCGGAGGCCGCCTGCGGGCATAGCGAGTTGATGGCCGCACATAAGGCCCTCTCTCACCAATTTCATGAAGAGTCCACTCTGGCGGTTCGGTTCGCTGACGCGAATCTGCATTCGAGCCAGCAAGCCGAGAACATCGACTTCAGCAAAGATGTGACCAGCGCCCACAAAGGGTTCATGCAGTCCCCAGCCAATCGTGCCACCATCCTGGATTCCAGCTACAACGCCGTCGGAGTTTGCGCTATCAGAAGCCACCGCCACGTGTATGTGACGGAGGACTTCGCTTACCGGCTGAAGGACTATTCCGAGCCCGAGATGGATGCCGCTCTGCAACGAGCCATTGAGACCTACACCACCGCCCATGGAATGCCAACGCCGGTCCGCAAACAAGAGTCACAGCTGGGGCACATGGCCTGCGACATGGCGCGGAGCGACTCCCTGCAGGACCAGAAGGCGGCAAATCTACCTGGGGTTCAGGGGGTTGCGGCTTGGACGGCGTCCGTCCCGGGAGAACTTCCTAGCAATGCTAAGGATCTGTTGTCGCATCCGATGTCCTCCGGTTATTCGCTAGGCAGTTGCTTCGCTCCCAGCGTGAGCAATCCTGGAGGAACCTATTGGGTTCTGATGGTCGTTTACTGACAAGACGACGAGGAACCCAGCCGACCTACCTTGGCGAGGGTCGGGCGTGGTGGTTGCCTGGCTTCGATCCGGGGGTTACCTAAGTAACTATATTGACAGCGATGGCGGACCGAGCTAAGGTTCTCGCACTCACACTCATCCAACAATCCGGTTAAATGCTTGCCAAGGAGGAAGCCGTGGCGACCGCGATGCTAGCGCTGCAAACGTCCGATCTGATGCCTAAGGATTGGACGGGTATTATCCAGGCTGCGTCAAAGAGCCCTTTGGGCATCCTCGCGCTTATGATTCTTTTCCTTGGCGTTCTGGGATACGTCTTCTTTAAGGATGCCGATGCGAAAATCAAGGCGGTGATGTACCTGGCGATGTTGGGTGGCGTAATCGGCTATGGGGCGGCAATCTCGCGGGCTACGTCGAATGCCGGAAGCGAGTCGTACCGCGTCAGAGTCATCGTCGTGGACAGGCACCAGACGCCGCTGAGCGACGCTAAAGTATGGTCCTCGATCGGCGGGGAGCCAATGAAGGTTGAGGGCGGCTGGCTGTTTGTCATCGCTAAAGACACCAAGCCTCTCGACGGTAAAGTAACGTTCTATGCTTCGAAAGACGCGGCGTTTCTGAAAGGCCAGGCGCCTCTGCAGTTGGGGGACGACCACAATCCCAGCGTGACGGTGCCGTTGGAGAACGACCGCTCGGCCAAAGTGATGGGCATCGTCGAAGACGACCAGCAGACCGCTATTGCGGGCGCCACTGTGAGCGTGATCGGGTACGATTCCGAGGCCCAGGTTACCAAAGCGTCTGGCAATTTTTCGCTGCCGGCTCATGCGACCGACGGACAACAAGTGCAGTTGCATGCCGAAAAAGCTGGGTACCACGCAGCCAATTCGTGGTGTCCAGCGGGAGACTCGCCTTGCACGATTTTGTTGCAGCGCGACTAACTTCGTCTGGAAGGACTGTGGGCGAAACAGAAAGAACCCCCCAATGGACATCGACGGATTCGCCTTTCGCTGGCGGGCTGTCTGGCTGCTGATTGCTTTCGCCCTTGTAACCTGTACCGCGCCGGCCGAAGAAGGTGTCCTGGTATTGGTCGTGATGGACACCGAGCAACATCCTTTTGCCAACGTGCAGATTGGTCTCGCGGGAGATGCTGGATCTCCACAGTTCAGCGATCAGAACGGGAAGGCCAGGCTCAAGCTGGCACCCAACACTAAGCCGGCCGCATGGGTGACACTCCTGCTAATGGGCGCACCTGGCGGTCTAGATCTCGCCTTCATTTCCCCCTACGACGGGCGCATTCGGGTTCCACCCTTCGATAATGAATCCGATAACTACGATCCGGTCATCCTGGCGAAACACAGCGACAAGGCCGTGCTGGAAAGCGGCTCGGGCATGCTGGCAATCCACGCCAACCAGGCCCATGCTGTCGCTGCGGCGAAGAAAAAGGCGGCGACTCCTACTTCGAGAAACCGCCTTCCCGACGATGGGCTGGGAGTTGCTCGCTTGCAAACGGTTTCGCTCAAATTCGGAGCACCGGAGCCGTCGCACGCCCAATCGTCTCGTGAGGATGACGCCCACCGGCAGGCGTTGGCGGCAGTGGCAAAGATGTTCGGATTCTCTGTCACGGATGTGCAGGCCGCAATGAATCATTGGGGCGGAAGCGATCTGGCATGGCAAGCGATGCTTCTCACCAGCCTTCTCGACGACGGAGGCACCGATCCATTCTCTGCGGTCCGAGTGGTCAATGGAAACATAACTTTCGGGACCGGGTCCTGGAGCTTGCGCGAATGCACCCTGCAGCCTCTGCTGCTGAAATTTCAACAACACGAACCGGAGCGGTTCGCCGCGATCATGGGTCAGGACGCAGCGTGGCTGGTCACGACCATGCAACTTCCTTGCAAGGAGTCATTCACAATCGCCTCAGAACGCCTGCTCGGTGGCCCTAACACCCTGGAGCACGCCTGGAGGAACCGCTTTATTCAACTCGGCAATGACCACGCTTTCCAACATCTCCAAGTTGAGCAGATGGAACGGCCGACGGACGCCGCGCAATCCCTGGCATTGCAGTTCGGCCTTCAGTCAGAGCGGGCCGCGCTGTTTTGCTACGACATGGCGCTGGAACTCGGAAGCGACGCAATGGAAGAGGCGAGCGCCTCGGTTTTGCAGGATGTCGCGGCCTACCAGAAGCAATTTGGGCGGGAGCCGGATGAACAGGAACGCCTGGCTACGATGGCGGTCCGGATGATCGAGCAGGAAAGCGGGCAAGGCCTATCGTCGGAAGCCTCAGCTGCTTTTGTTTCGCGCGTCACGTTGTTTTCTCAGGGTGTCGGCACAGTGGCTGGGAGATACTACGATTTAAACGAGCTTGGCATCGAGGGGCCGCCGCCAAGCTCGGCTAGTTTGCCTGTCGCGCAGCCCAAGAAAGCGAGCAACGAAGACAATACCCCCGCCAGTTCCTCTTCCGCATCACCGGATTTATCTACACCCGGCCAGCCGCCGGTACAGAGGGAAGAAACCGGCCAGAAGCAATTGGTGGATCTGCTCAACCGGGAGCGCACCGCCCAAGGACTACAACCGTTGGCTGTAGATGGGGGTCTCACTCAGGCCGCTTGCAAACATAGCGAGCTGATGGCGGCCCATCAGGTTCTCTCCCACCAGTTCGAGGGAGAACCCGCTCTTGAGATGCGCGTGGCCGCCGCGAATCTGTATTCAGACCGGCAAGCCGAGAACATTGACCTCAACACGGATGTGAGTTCCGCTCATAAAAGTTTCATGCATTCCCCGTACCATCGCGCCAACATCCTAAATCCCAACTACAACGCAGTCGGAGTTTGCGTCGTACGAAGCCGCCGACACGTATCTGTGACCGAGGATTTCGCTCGCCGACTGACCAAGTATTCCGAGCCCGAGGCCGATGCTATCATCCAACGAACCGTTGAGGACTACGTCACCACCCATGGAATGCCCGCGCCTGTCCGCAAGCCATACCCGCAACTGCGTCAAATGGCGTGTGACATGGCGAGCAAGGACTCTGTACAGTCCCAGGACGCGGCAAAGCTGCCTGGAGTCCACACGGCGGTGGCGTGGACGACGGCTGTCCCGGGGGAACTTCCCAGCGATGCCACGGAGTTATTGTCGCATCCGATGTTCGCCGGGTATTCGCTGGGAGCTTGTTTCGCTCCCAGCGCGAGCCGACCTGGAGGAGTGTATTGGGTCGTAATGATCAGTTACTGATGAAAGGACGCTGGCTCTGGCGTCCCAGGGGCCACGCTTTGATGCCGCTAGTGCACTAGGATCGCACGCGTTTTTGCTACGCTTTACGCTGTGAATAGCAACCGGGCTCGCTTCCAGGCTCGACTTGATGTACTCCTCGCCGGCCTGCATCATGTGCATCCAGACGTTTTGCGCCCGGCCGTCTTGATTGAGGAACGCAGCCACCTCGGCAGCGCTCATGTTGCTGCCCAGCTCTCTCGCAAACTGAAGCATGTGGGCCACGGTGATCTCCGCGGTCACTTTCTCGCGCCAGTACTTTTTCTTGAGGTCAATCATTTCTGCTTCCCGACAGAATGAATTTTAAATTACGAGAATGAAAATACTTCGAGCACGAATCGGGCACGATGGCGTCTATCACCTGCCCGTGTGATGGAGGTCACACCCCAAAGTTAGGGCAGAACGTCAACGGTGCTGTGCATAATCGGCCCCAGGGCTGGTCTGTGCTAATCTCGCCTTCGAAGATGGACAAGCAGGCGAAGGTCTACGTTGGCACGGCGGGCTGGTCGTACAAAGACTGGGACGGCATTGTGTACCCCGCGCAGATCAAGAAATCGCTGCATCCGGTGGAATACCTGGCGCGTTACCTCGACGTAATCGAGATCAACACCTCGTTCTATGGCCACATCAAGCCGGAGTGGGGCAAACTGTGGTGCCGCAAATCACGCGCAGTGAACCCGGAGTTCATGTTCACTGCCAAACTCAACAAGGCGTTCACCCACTCGCCAATCGCCGTGCTCGAAAGCACATCCTCCGAGACCATTCGCGCCAACCCCGAAGATGAACGACTGGCAAAGGACGGACTAGATTCCATCGCCGCCGAAGACATGCTGGGAGCGGTACTGGCGCAGTTTCCCATTTCGTTCAAGAACACCAATGCGAACCGCGACTATCTTGAGAGCGTGGTCGAGAAGTTCAAGCAATATCCCCTGGTGGTGGAAGTGCGGCACAACAGCTGGACCAATGAGGGGACTCTGCGCTACTTCGCCGAAAAGGGAGTGGCCTTCTGCAATATCGACCAGCCGCGACTGGGAAAGGCGGTTGCTCCCAGCGAACATGTGACCGCCGCATTTGCTTACGTGCGCCTGCATGGACGAAATTACGATCAATGGTTCGACAGCGACTCGCGTAACGACCGCTACAACTATCTCTACACCGATCCCGAGTTACAGGGGTGGAAAACGCGCATTGACACGATCGCCACCAAGGCGAAGAAAACGTTTGTCATCGCCAACAATCACTTCGAGGGCAAAGCGGCTGTGAACGCGCTGCAGTTGAAACACATGTTGACCGGACGAGCCGTTAACGTTCCCGAGACCCTGCTGAAGAAGTATTGGGAGCTGGGAGAGATCGCGGCACAGGACGATAAGCGAAACTTGTAAACCACGAAGGCACGGAGATCACGGAGAAAAAGTCCTTACAAACAAGAACTCAGTGGCCTCCGAGTCTCCGTGTTGAATGATTTTGACGGCGCGGCGCGACAGCATCGTCCAACTCTTGGCACCACCAGAATCTGCGCTTGCCACTGAATTCCTGCAACTGGCCAGTATTCACCAAATCGTAACGGAACCTTTCCTGAGTTGGTCCGTATATAGCTGCAGAACATGATCCGGTGAGGTCGCAGGACACGCCGGGCGCAACCTCCGGGGTTCCCGATAGCGCAGGTGCGATTGTCGAGATGGAAGCCCGCTTTTCAAGGAGAATACTATGGACGCGAAATATAACTGGCTGATCGACAATGGCGCGATTCGCCTCACTCTCAATACGGTAGCGTTTGCGCTCTGGATTGCCGTGGCCGTGGGTTTGATTGAACTGGCGGTGAAGATCTAGCTGCAACAACCTCTACCTGACTACCCGCAATGAATCGCGACGGCCGGTCGCGATCGGCACCCCGCTTGTTACCCAAGCGGGGTTCGCCTTTTGAAGCGAGTTGACAGGCGCTGACGATCTGAACCATCCTTCTCGAACGGATCGGAGGCTCCATGGGGCACGAACTCCCGTGCAAAGTTCGTTCAGGCGGCAAGGAAGCAAGCGGCAAGGCGTTGCTCGAAACCAACGAGATTATCTTTCGCGGCGAAATGCATTTGAAGATCCCATTGGTGTCACTGAAGTCCGTCATCGCGGGTGATGGCGAGCTTCATCTCGAATGGCCCGAAGGCTCGGCTGTTTTCGAGCTTGGTGACCACGCCGACAAATGGGCGCACAAGATTCTTCACCCGAAGAGCACGCTTGAGAAGCTCGGAATCAAGCCAGGGCTGGTTATTTCAACGTTAGGCATGGCCGACGGGAATTTCGCAAAGGATGTTCGTAGGACGGCGGGCTCGTTCTCCGATGCGAAACCGCTGCGCAATTCGGACCTGATCTTTTTCGGCGCGGAAAAGACCGCCGAACTCAGTCGCGCAAGAAAGCTGGTTTCCTCGCTGGCCAGCGCGGGCGCACTGTGGATCGTCTATCCCAAAGGCAAGCAGCAGATTACGGAACTGCAGGTACTCGATACGGGCAGGCAAGCAGGTCTGGTCGACGTGAAGGTCGTCAGCTTTTCGGCAACGCACACAGCGCTGAAGTTTGTGCGGCCAAAGGCGAAGCGATAAATGTGAACTACCGCAGTCGCAAGCGGTTTCACTCTTGTTGGATAGAGTGGAGCAGCGCTTCAGCGCTGTATTTAGCGATCGCCTGGAAAACCGGCTTCAGCCGCTGACGTCACAAAACGATGTACCCCAGGCGCTAAAGCGCCGATCGAGAATTGCAGGTCTAATGCACGCCTGAAGGCGTGCTCCACCCTGTGTAGATCAAGAAAACTCTCTGAAAAACTAACGCCCACCGCATCGGCTGACCCGGTGAGCATCGCCATTCCGGCTGATCTCTTACGCCATCGTTAGGAGCGCTTGGTATCCACTTCGCGGAGACGGGCGGCCTTGCCACGCAGCGCCCGCAAATAATACAGCTTGGCGCGACGGACGTGTGCCGAACGCAGCACTTCGATCCTGTCAATGACCTTCGAATGGGTAGGAAAGATGCGCTCGACGCCCTGGCCAAAGCTCATCTTGCGAACGGTGAAGCTGGGCTGGTCTCCGTGGCTCTTGGAAATAACGACCCCTTCAAACGCCTGTAAGCGCTCCTTGTCGCCTTCCTTGATCTTTACATGGACCCGGACGGTGTCCCCGGGCTTAAAGTCGGGTAGATCGGTGCGCCGCGTCTTGGCGAGAAGCCGGTCAATGATGGGTGAGTTGTTCGACATTGTTCTTTTCCTTCCGTGTCGCACGCCTCGCGGCGGCCAAAATAGCAGCTAGGAATTAGCAACTAGCCTTTAGCTGTTAGCGTTCTTGTGCGCATCATCTCTTGTTTCCTAAGCACAGCTAATCTTGTCATCCTGAGCGTAGCGAAGCGGAGTCGAAAGACCTGCCTCGCTGAAACATTTTCCGCTCGAACTTCACGCTCTTCCCTGCTCGGCATCAATCTCGGCCAGCAGCTTGCGATCTTCTTTGCTTAACTCGGCATCGCACAATAAATCAGGACGATTGCGTAACGTCTTTTGCAGCGCGCTACGTCGCCGCCACTTTCGGATCTCGTCGTGGTCGCCGTTCACCAGCACTTCGGGAACCTGCATCCCGCGAAACTCCGCCGGGCGAGTGTAATGCGGATAATCCAATAACCCTCCCGAACTGCACGTCGAGGTCGGCGCCTCACCTGACATCCTCTTCTCTTCCTTCACAACCGGTGCGGTAAATGACTCCTGCTGCGACGAGGCCGCGTTGCCGAGCGCGCCGGGAAGCAACCGCGTCATCGTATCGACGATAATGGCTGCGCCCAGTTCCCCGCCGCTCAGCACGAAATCGCCAACCGATATCTCGCGATCGGCAAGGTGTTGGCTCACACGCTCATCTACGCCCTCGTAACGTCCGCAGATAAGCACCACGCGTTCGCGCGTCGTCAAGTCCCGCGCCACCGCCTGCGTGAACAATGCGCCCTGCGGGGAAAGCAGCACCACCGTCTCGCGGGAATCATCACGGATGCGTTCCTCACGGGGCGAGACAGCAAGGGATTCGAGACATTCGAAGATGGGCTCCGGTTTGAGCACCATGCCCTCGCCACCACCGAACGGCCGATCGTCCACGGTGCGATGCCGGTCGTGCGTGAACGCCCGCAGATCGTGAATGCCAATTTCAATGAGCCCGGCTTCGCGCGCCTTGCGCACAATGCCGTAGTCCAGTGGCCCGCGAAAAAAGTCCGGAAAAATCGTAAGAATCTCGAACTTCATTCGGGCCTCCCCAATCCGCACCCCGGGGCGCGCGGGGACTTGAATTCATTTCCCTCGCTTACGGCGAACACCCGCCGATCGTGCTTCATCGGCTTCCGTCTTCTGCCGCTGCTTCTCTTCCCCACTCAACGGGGAGTCCAATGCCAGCAGCCCTTCGGGCAACTCCATCTCGATCCGCCGCTGCTGGAAGTCGACAGACTTCAGGAACTCTTCGGCGTAGGGAACTAGAATTTCTCTCTCAGCTCCGATCTTCGCTCTCACAACCAGGAGCGGAGCCTCACCTGCCCCAAACTGCACTTCGCTAACAGTCCCAAGCAGTTGCTGACCGTCCAGATTTCCTATCCAAACTTCGCATCCGACGACATTGCTAACATACGCCGCGCCTTCTTCCAACTCGGCTCGCCGCTCAAACGGAACCTGCAACTCCAAGCCGGCCAGCTGCTCGGCATCGGTGATACTCTCGACGCCAGCAAACTTCAACACCACGCCGCCCTTGTGAAACCAGTGCTCTTCAAGTTGCAGTTCCCGGCGGGTACCATTGACCGCCAATCCCGACAACTGCCGTCGCTCCTGGAAGCGCTCGGGGAAATCCGTGTGCAACTCGGCCATAACTTCGCCGCGCCGTCCTTGCGGACCAAGCACGCGAGCGATCGTAATGAAGTCGCCGGCTATTCCACGATCTCCAATTTGTAGCGCTTGCGAGTGCGTAGGCTGGCGGCGTTCACAATCGTGCGCAGGCTGCGGGCCATGCGCCCCTGGCGGCCAATCACCCGCCCCAGATCGCTCTCGGCCACAATTAGTTCCAGGACGGTCTGGCCGCCTTCATCAAAGGCTTCCACCGTCACCTCGTCAGGCGCTTCCACCACGGCCTTGGCAAGATGTTCCACCAACGCAACCATGTTCACGGCGCTGTCTGTCATCGTTCAGGAGACTCCTGACATCAGAAGTTGCTTCGAACTTCACGCTTCGACCGAAGTCGGAGCCGGCGCGCTGGCAGCCGCTTTGTCGACCAGCTTCTTTACGCGGTCAGATAACTGCGCTCCTTTGCTGGTCCAATACGCAATCCGCTCGCGCTTCAGTTCCACGCTGGCCGGATCGGTGCGGGGGTTATAGGTGCCGACCACTTCCACCGAGCGGCCATCGCGGGCGCGGTCCTTCTCGATGACCACGATGCGGTAGTAAGGTTGTTTGCGCGCACCGCGGCGCGAAAGACGAATCATTAACACAGAGGCTGTTTCCTTTCCTGCTCGGTAATGTCCACACGTGTGCGCGTTCCCTTCCCAATCAGTGCAGCGAATTTATTTGGGAGCGCTGGGAGGCGCTGGTGGCACAAATTCCCTCAGGCGAGATTAATTGGAGTTGCCGAATACGCAGTAATCCGCGCCTTTCGAGCAGGTGCTCCAGCGAAGAACCGCTTCGCTCCACACCCCAACGAACGCAGCAAGGCGTTCCTTGGACCCCCGCTACTTACACCCACCAAGCATATGCTTGACGGGGCCCGCTTCTGGAGGCAAAGACTAATTATCGCTTACCGTTACGCTGTTTGGCAAACGCGAGCTCTGGGCGGTACTGCTACTTTGATTTCTTGAAGAGGATAGAAACAACTCCCTCAGAGTTCCCCTCAACTGGAAGTGCGGAAACAGCTTCCCATCCCTCTTCGCCTAATTCATCGAGTTCATCTGCGATCGCTTCGACAGACCGTTGCCCGAACTGCACTTGTTCGATGTGGTAAATCCATTTCATATCGCTATCCTCCTCACGGCGTTTTATGCCGCTCTTTTCCGCCCTCCGCTCGTACTGCCTCCATAGAGCAACAAGGTCCGACACGTCCCGCAGCCGATCTGTGACGCCAGCGGCCATTGCATGGCTAATGCGCAGCGTACGGTGAATCTTGATGAAATTGTAAGCGAAATAATTGAGCGCAACCGCTGCCGCGTTGTTCTCCAGCTTGCGAGAGAATCCGTTGCTTAGGCGCGTAGAGCGCCGTATGAGTACGCTACGCTGCTTGAGCGGCTCCGCAATTTGCGAAGCAACATGCAGCAGCCCGACGCACACCTTTGACCTTTCGGTTAGTTGTCGGCTAATAGCCTTAATCCAAGGGGGTGCCAGCCATGAATCCGATAGCTCATTTTGAAGCAGGGCAGTCTTTTCCTTTTGCCGAGCCTGGCTTACAATCCCCCCAAATGTCCAGCATCAAGTTGCTACCGATCTGCGTTCTCCTGTTGGGCTGTCCGGCCTGCGATCGGCAACAGCAGCCACAGCAGCCGCCGAAGCCAACTTATCAGCAACGCTTCATTCCAATTCGCCGAGAGCCGCAGAACGTTGAAGGCGTACCGTGGTCTGGCGCGTTTGCGCTGGACACAAAGACCGGCCAGCTTTGCGAGACGTACAATTTGGGCAGTGACAAGTGGGCCACCATCCCACAGTGCTTCGATTTGTATAAGGACTTCCCAGATTGACAGATGTGTTCTAATCGGAAGGGCGAAGGCCCAAGGCGACTTGGGCCTTCGCAAATCTCTGTATCGGGCGACTCCATGAATCTTATCACGGAGTGTGTTCGTTCGTGCGCTTTTCCAGTCCTCTTCAAGAAGAACCTATTGTGACCTTACAAGCTGCTTTCGTAGGACGAGACGGCTTTGTGATCGCCAGTGACACAAAGGCGCTTGGCGGTTTCCTGTATCGCTCTTCGGCAACAAATAAGATACTAATAGGCGCTAAGAGCAACATCGTTTGCGCTTTCTCTGGGAATGACCTTTCCGCTGCGATAGCGCAACGGCTTGTGGATTCCGCGCCAGACGAGTTTGAAAGCGATTATGCAATTGCGACGTTCCTTCTTACTAAAGGTGATGAATTTGCCAAGCGGCTTGGTAAAGATCCCTCCGGGCAACTAATCATCGCGGCTGTCCCACACATTCACAAATTGTGGAGGGTGTTTTTCTTCAATGAGCCCGCGGTCACCACCATTGAGACGAAGGTTTACGGCGGAGACGAAAAAAACTCTGCCGTGTTTTTGGGTGAGCGATATTACTCCAAGTCGCTCAGTGTTAAGGAACTTACCATCTTGGCTTCACATATTGTGCTCGAAGGCCATCATCGAAACGGCTTGGAAGTGGAAGGTCTTGAAGTTTTTGTGTGCCAAGACGAAATATCCCCTCGATTCCTAACCGAGTATGAGCTAGAAAACCTTCGGAGGCGATCTGATGCAATCCACCGCGAGTTTTCTGAAGTGCTTTATCGTTAGTTCGGCGATCTTGCTTTTCTTCCCTGCAATTTCGCTTGCCCAAGACCATGCCCCAACGGTAGAGCAGTGCCGAGCAGATCAACGGCTTTGGTCGGAGCAGTTCGATTCGCGGCCAGAGGAGGTGTCAAAGTTATCGTTTCGGAAGCTCATTGTTCGTGGCAAAGAAATGACTGATTGTGCTGTCGTTGACGAGGAGCAAATCAGAGCTTATAACCGTACAGCCGACTCAGTTCAGGTTGAAGCGGGAAGCCGCCTTCTTAATTTTGTGACAAGACACAACCTGATGGCTCAGTTCATAGCCGAGGACAACGCAGGAAAGCGATAAACTTCGAGGGCAACTCGGATGCCATTCTCGCT
Organism: uncultured Acidobacteriaceae bacterium; assembly: GCA_963794545.1. Classification (GTDB taxonomy): domain Bacteria; phylum Acidobacteriota; class Terriglobia; order Terriglobales; family Acidobacteriaceae; genus Bog-257. The sequence goes on along the minus strand of CAWCEH010000001.1, from coordinate 324,122 downwards.
CAATTCGAGAGCGCGTGACCGTCAGATTCAGCCACTGCCCTTCGGTTTTCTTCTACTGTAGCTCTTACGGCCCGACGCCTCCGCTATGGCAATCGGAGCAGTTGACCGCACTCAGGTCGCCAATGTCAACCGGATGCTTGAAGGCTTCGGTCGGCAGTGAGGCGATCTGCGTGCCACTTTCCTGTTGTTCGATCACGGTGTGGCAGGAGTTGCAGTCCTTGCTGATGACCTTGCCATCCTTGCTCACATGATTGCCATCGTGGCAGCGGAAGCAGCCCTGATAGTAGAAGTGTCCGATGTTGTTAGGGTGGGTCTTCCAGTTTACTTTCATATACGGAAAGAACGTGGTGTTGTAGATGCGCTGCAGTTCAACCACTGCACCCTTGACGCTGTCCGCCTTGGCCGATGCGATCTGCGGGTACTTCTCCTGGTAAAACTTCGTGATCTTCTCGGCAATCGCCTGCTGCGCCTCGTCCGTGGTCTTATAGTCGGCGGTCAGCACCGCGACGCCCTGCTGTTTGATAAACGGCAGGGTGACATCAATGGAGCGCCCGGTAATCGCCTGATCCACGGAAGCATCGGGTGGCACGTAGATGTGCGAGGGGCGGTTGTGGCAGTCGATGCAGTCCATGCGGCGCTTATCGGCCTTGTCAATCTGGGCCTGAGTAGGGGCGCCGTCCTTCACCACGTACTCGGCCACCCTGCCGGTCTTGTCTTCTATGCGCACCCAGGGAATCACCTGGCGCTGTTCGTCGGTCGCAAAATAAGTGATCTTGTTGGCGATGTTCATGTGCCAGTGAATGCCTTCACCGGCCTGTCCGAGTTTGGGATCGCCGCCACCGACCTTCATCAGCATGCGGAGCACGCGCGGCGTGTTCTGCTCATCGTCGCCGTAATGAGTGAAGGTCTTGAGCTGCGCGCCCCAGAATTTCCTCGGCCAGTGGCACTGCTCGCAGGTTTGCTGCGCGGGGCGAAGGTTCTCTACCGGGGTGGGGATGGGACGGGGATAGGTACCCAAAGCAGTGTAGTAAACCTGGCGCAGGCCCGACAGCTTCGACTTCACGTACCAACTCGCGCCCGATCCGACATGGCACTCGACACATGCCACACGGGCATGAGGCGAGGCCTCATACGCGGTGAACTCGGGATGCATAACGGTATGGCACAACTCGCCGCAGAAATCCACCGAATCGGTGAACTCGTAGGCCTTGTAACTGCCGACTGAGCTCACCAGCGCGAAGATCACCACGAAGCTGAGCAAGAACGCGACGGTGCTGCGTTGCGCCGGATTATTAAGATCAAGTTTCGGGAAATGGAGCGGCGCACCTACATCGCGAAGCCGGCGCCGCCGCTCGATCACCATTCCGATGGGAACTAAGATGAGCCCGACAACCAGAAAGCCCGGTGCCACCATATAGGCGAGAATACCGATGTAGGGAGAGGGCTGGCTGGCGAGGACGTCAATGAGAGCGAGCAGAACGATGTTGGCGAAGGCGACGGCGGCCAGCGCCAGACCAATCAAGCTGATGGGATTCTTAATGAGGTTTCGTGAAACAGGCGGATGATCGCGTAGAGGATCCACCCTCTGCGTGTCCTCAGTCATTTATTTGATTGTCCCTTCTTCGCCTCACCCCAGTGCTAATCGCGCACATTCAGTGCTGCAGAACTTACCACAATACAGTATCGCAATCAAAAAACCTGAGCGCAGTGCATACCTCGACGCAAAGGTTGCAGGGCCTTTTCCGGTGAGCTCCCTAGTCCTTGGCGACTGTCTCGTTTTGCTCCTTAGCGCATGCCTCGACCGGCTCCGCTTCCTCTTCCGCTGAGCCATTGGCCTTCTCAATCGCAAGTAGATCGAGAGGATGTTCATGCTCATAGGCTTCAACTGACATCTTGCCGTCATACCAGGCCCAGTTCATGGGATACGCATCGGGATCGAACATGACTCCGTACAAATGCCACACGATAATGGCTAAGGTGGCGAGTACAGCTTCGTACCAGTGGATGGTCAAGGCGACGTCTACCCACCAGCCTGGCACCCGATCGCCCACCCCAACCTTAAACCACACCATCAATCCGGTGCTGGCCATCACGAACATGCCCCACACTAGCGCCCAGTACTCAGCCTTCTCGGCGTAGGTGAAGCGGCGGAACAATGGGCGCTGATCGCTATAACCCAGGTAGTAACGGAATGCGTCACGCGCGTCGGTAACGTCCTTCCAGTCGGGCACCATGTCTTTGATCAGGCGGCGGCCATCGGCAGTCCTGATCACATACCACAGGTGGAACAAACTGACCGCGATCAGCACCACTCCAGCAACTCGGTGGATGATACTTCGCACCGCTTCATTGACAAATAAGGCGCCCAGCCACGATGACGGATAACGCAACGCGAAGCCTGTCAGCACCAGCGTGAAGAAGCTGCACAGCAGGATAATATGCTGCACGCGCTGTCCCTTGGTCATACGGAACAGGATTCGCGGCTGCCCGATGCGGTGCAAGATCAGTTTCTTGCGGAAGACGATCAGGTTGTGGAGCACCATACCGCCGATTACTCCGATGATCATCCAGATATAAAACTTGCTGATATACCCAATCACCTTACTGCCAAAGTCGGCCTTCGCCACCCCGTCAGAATGCACCTTGAAGCTAATGAATTTCTCGTTCGCGCCAGGATGACATTGCCCGCAAGTCTTTGCCAGGTTGGCATGGTTGATGGTGGAGCGCGGATCGGCGGAGGGCAGAATGTTATGCACGCCGTGACAACTGGCGCAATTCGCCACCGTGGTTGAGCCCATCTTCGATGCCATGCCGTGATAGCTGGACAGGTAGGTATTGACTTGGCCCGAAGGCATCCCAAACTCGTTGGAGAGACGCACGCTACCATGGCACTGGGCACAAGCGTTGCCCACATTAGCCGCGGCCACGGAGGAACTCGGATCGGTGGGGGCTTTGATGGTGTGGATGCCGTGGCAATCGGTACACACCGGCGCCTGCCAGTTGCCGCGCGCGATCGCCTGGCCGTGGATGCTTTGCATGTACTCCTGTTTGATGTTGTCGTGACACTTGGCGCAGGTGACCGGAACGTTGAATTTGTTGATCGGCGACTTGGGATCGGTGGCGGGCCGGATGTCGTGCTGACCGTGGCAATCCGTGCAGACCGCGGCCTTGTCGGAACCGGCAGCCACGGCCTTACCGTGAACACTCTGCTGGTACGAGAGGAATGGAGCGGAACTTATACCGCTCGATGCCATGACGAATTTCTGCCCGTGACAAGCCCCGCAGGTTTGAGGAATGTTGCCACGAGCTACCTTGGACTTGGGATCGCTGGCCGGCAGAATTTCGTGGACGCTGCCATGGCAGTCCTGGCACTTCGCGACATTGGTGTTGCCGGCTGCCGCCGCCTTGGCGTGAACGCCGTGATCGTAAGCGGTTTGCTCGCCGGCATGGCAGGTGGCGCATACGGGCTTGGCGGGCGTGGGATCGTGGGGGAACGCCTTGATGTCTTTGTGGCAATCGGTACAACCAAAAACACTATGGATTGAGGCCTTGAATTTCGCGTCATCCACCTGCAAGCTGACCTGTTTGCCGTTCTCGTCTTTGGTGAGAGTGGCGTCGTTATGGCAAGCCAGGCAGTCCTCGTTGCTCATCTTGGGAGTGGATTTGCCCACCGCTCCCGTGGCGAGCAGTAAGGCAACAAAGAAAACCAGACCGCAACGCTTCACCGAAATCCTCGCTTTCGCTGGACGCTTCGCCTACGCCGCGTCACTCATAACCATCGCCGATAGGGACGTGGAGGGGCAGTGAGTGGACTCACGAGCGCGTGTGATTGAGGTCACAGTGCCAGCTGCTTCTCACCGCGAGATGTGAGCGCTATCAGCAAAGGACCAGCCACGGGCGCCTAGGGCAAACACCAATGTTCATTGGCTTTTGGGGCCGTAATCGGCGCAATGGGGGGTACGGTTGGGGGCGCCTGCAGCGCAAGATTTCCCGCCTTCAATCTCAAATTCCGAACGTTCGTTCGAAGTGTCGCAACAGAACCAACCTCGCCTTCTTCGGCATTCTCGGCCCCGGCTCGCTTCCGCGCGGACGAACAAAAAGCCCGCGAGGCGTCGCGGGCAGACGGACAAACTCGTGGATTAAACCAGCAACGCGCTAGAGCGGTACATGATGCGCGGGCGGCGCGTACGTATCATGCCGAGGGTCCGAACTCGCTCGTAAGCGCCGTGTAAATCCTGACTCAACATGCGCACCACTTCCATGCAGACCTGGCGATGTTCCCGCAAGAATTTCATCAAATCTTTTCTGCGGACGAAAACGACCTGCGAGTTATCCAGCAACTCTGCTGTGATCTCGTAAGGGGTATTTGACAAGGCAGCCCCCAGTCCCAGCGCTTCTCCCGGGCCGGCGATCCGCAAGGTCAGCCGCTTTCCAGTATCGGAGCAAATGGACAGCTTGGCCCGTCCGTCGCACAAAATGTAAATGCCGCGGACTGGCCGCCCTTCGGCGAACAGCACCGTGCTTCTAGGGTAAGAGGCGAGCGACTTGATCTCGTCGAAGGATTTCAGCGACTCTGCGGGCATGTCGCAAAAGAGTCGATCGGGACGGAAATCGCAGGTCACGCAACTCGACTGAATCGTGCTCTCCATAATCGAGGTAATACGTCTCCGGACTGCACCAACGCAGTGATTGCAGTCACTGATTTCCGTGACCTTGTTCACACGGCACATGCGGATATGCCGTCAAAGCGCCATCTGGAATAGCACAAAGGCAAGCAATCCGCGTCCAGACGTGTCGGTGCGAATGCCTGCAATCGGCAGCAATTACAGGCCTTTAGCTCACGGTGTAATCGCCAGCGCTTTCAGGGCTGCCTTGTTGCGGATCAGCAGCGTCGAGCCTTTGGCCTGTACAATCTGCCGCCGTTTCAAATCGGCAAACAACCGCGTAACGGTCTCGCGGGAGGTGCCGATCATCTGCGCGATCTCCTCATGGGTGAGGGCCAGCTTTACGCGCGGCTCGGCTTTCGCGGCTTCACCGTTCTTGGCACTCCACTCCAACAGTAGTTTTGCCAATTTCTCAGCCGCGGAGTGCGAAAGCCCGAGTGCCCGAATCTCGCGGCACGCCGTGTTGTACTTTTCGCTCAATTGCTCGGCTACCCGCAGGCAGGCATCGCTGTGTTCCTTGAGAAAGCGCAGAAAGTCCTCGCGCTTAACGAAGTTTACCTGGCACGGATCGACAGTCTCGGCGGTCAGCTCGTAGGGCTTCCCGCTCACTGTGGCGCTTAGGCCCAGGACTTCCCCAGGTTCGGCAATCTTCAAGATCAGCGTCTTGCCGTCGGTTGAGCAGATGGAGAGTTTGACACGGCCTTTGCACAGCACAAAGATGCCGCGTGGCGTCTGGCCCTCGACGAACAGGACTGCGCCTTTCGGGTAGGCAGTAGCATATTTGACGGATTCAAATGTCTGCAAGGCAGCGGGTGGAAGATCGCAAAATATATGCTCAGCCCGCATCTTGCAGACCAGGCAACTTTCTATGATGTCCAAGCCATATGGTGTAAGCACGCCGGACCCCCTGTAGTTCAAATCGTATCCCCGCGTTACACGGCCGGATTGCGCGAGCAACAGCGCCGCCGGGTGACAAACCTGTTCCTGCCGCCGTATTCCCCGCCCGTACTTACGTGAGTGCCGGCGGTCACCTGACGAGGTGATCTGGTAAATCGCGGGAAACGCTGATGTTTACGTGTTCCGCGCTTTCTGGGCTGTCTGTGGCAGTCAAGGTTTACTCCAGATACAGTCCAGCGGAACACTCCTACCGCACACCCAACAAGTACACAGATCACAATCGCTTGTGACCTGTGACGGTCGCTCGTTGGCCGCGATGGCTTTTAGGGAGCACAATCGTCTGAGCTTTTTGGGTTGTTGGAGGAAAAGTCGCTCAGAACGGTGTAATGACCAACCAGGGGATCGAGGCGCCATTGCGCCGGTGTTAGTCCTGGCACAAGAGTGCCTTGGACTTTCGTAATCAACACATCAGGGCACCGTCCACGGCGGCGCCCACTCGCGGGACAACAAGAGATCTACACCGTTGCGAGTTGCTGCGTGACGCTTTCCGCATCGAGTACGACCGCAATCGCGTGGATCACGGACGCGATACGCACCGCAGCCATGACCTTCTCCTCACTGACTCCTTCTTCGCGGAGGACTTTTTCGTGGGAGTCCACGCATGCCCCACAACCATTGATCGCAGAGACGGCGGTGGACCACAACTCGAAATCGAGCGGATCAATGCCGTGCGTGCGCATGATATTCATGCGTAAACCCGCCCGCATGGTACGGTACTTCTCGTTCGAAGAAAGGTGAAGGAAGCGATAGAAGATATTATTCATGCCCATGATGGCGGCCGCTCCCTTAGCTGCCTCAAGCGCCTCCGGAGTGAGGTGGGTTGCGGCTTCGTTCAGGACAGCGGCAATCAATTCCGGATTACGCGAGCTGATAGCCGAAGCAACCACGGTCCCCCATGCTTGCTGCTCGTTCAAATCCGTCTGTTGGCGAACCACGCTGGAAAAGTTGAGCTTCAGGTCCTTGGCGTACGAGGGAATAGCTTCGATCAACGCGTCGAGATTCATGTTATTTCACTTTCGGAGCAAACACGGAAGGAAGTGGCCCCGTCCAGCAGGGCGAAGCCACTCGAATTGTTGCTTAGACGTGCAGAGTCTCCTGGCCCTTCTGCCAGTTGCAGGGACAGAGTTCGTCCGTTTGAAGCGCGTCGAGGACGCGTAGCACTTCCTGCGGATTGCGACCGACCGAGAGATCGGTCACATAAACAAACCGGATGACATTCTCCGGATCAACGATGAAGGTTGCACGCTGCGCCACGCCCGCCTTCTCATCGAGAATGCCGAGTGTGGACGATAGATCGCGCTTGATGTCGGAAAGCATGGGAAATGGCAGGTCCTTCAAGTCGGCGTGGTTGTTGCGCCATGCCAGGTGCACAAACTCCGAATCAATGCTGCCGCCCAGAATCTGCGTATCGCGGTCCAGGAATTCCTTGTTCAGCTTTCCGAATGCAGCGATCTCGGTCGGGCAGACAAACGTGAAATCCTTTGGCCAGAAGAAGAATAGCTTCCACTTGCCCTTATAGTCCTGGTTGGTGATGGTCTTAAATGCGGTGTCTTTGTTGGTGCTGACGGTTGCAGTAAGACTGAAATCAGGGAACTGCTCTCCTACGCTTAACATATCTATCACGCTCCGTTGGTATGAAAAATTAATGCCGCTTTGTTTCTGCTGCAGTGCAAGCCTTACAAATACCTTGCACCTCAATAGTAAACTTTTCCAGCCTGAAACCTGAAGGAAGTTTGCCGCGAAGTTTTACCGGCCCCAGCGAATCGAAGTCCAGATCGGCGATGGACCGGCAACGCGTACAAACCAGGTGATGATGGGGGTGGTGATTGGCGTCGATACGCCACGAGCCATGATGAGGACTGACTTCGCGCAGCATGCCGGCGTGCACGAAGGTCTTGAGGTTCTTGTAAACCGTCGCGAGCGAGATCGACGGCAAGTCTTGTTTTACCTGCTCGTAGATCTCCTCCGGCGAATAATGCCCGGGTCGTGACACCAGCGCCTCGTAGATTTTTTGCCTCTGGTGTGTCGCCGCCAGGTCGTGCTGTTGGCACAACCGGCGAAACTCGTTGTAAGTCTCCCGGCGCATATTTATCGGATGATAATAGTTATTAAAGGATTCAGAATCTCTGTGTCAATGACGCGACCGTTTGGTACGTCTCGGTTTGTTGGTTTGGGGTAGAGCGTGCCTTTAGAGCAAGCGGGAGAGGTGGTTCTGAGCTGGAACGGATCGAACGATTGTACAAATTCCAAGCCCGCCGGGCACAATTATGTTAGCCGCGGGCGTGGGCCCCGCGGGTAAGATCGGGAGTACAGATCGGAGACGTGGTTGACCGTTTGGTCGGACATCGAGGCGTGTAGAGGAGGCGCGCCCTGAGCCAGTGGTGTGGTGGACCAATGCAATGGTTTTGTCAAACGACTGTCAGACCGGGTAGTGCTCAGTTCAAACTGAGGCACTCCCTCAGACCGGGGGTGGATGATGGCGGCGAAAATCCTCGAACCCTGTCAGTAAGAGGTGTATCCTTTGCGTTTGTGCTGTGCAGGCGGCTTCGATTCGGCTTGCGCAGATTGGCGTCTTAGCACGCCGCGCAGATCTCCGGAGGCGAACATGGTGACCAAAGTTCAAACCGAAGAACCTATCGTTGAGCACTCTCCCACTGCAAACCTGGAAACCGACCTCGCGCTGGAGTTCCTGCGCGTGGTTGAGGAAGCGGCCATCGCCTCTGGCAAGACCATGGGGCAGGGCGACCGCAAACACGCCGATCAGGTGGCTACCGAAGCCATGCGTAGCGTTATGGACTCGGTGCCGATGGATGGAACCATCGTCATCGGCGAAGGCGAGCGCGACGAAGCCCCCATGCTGTATATCGGCGAGAAAGTCGGCAAGCGGGACGGCGGCACCTATCCCGCAGTGGACATCGCGGTCGATCCCCTGGAAGGTACCAACCTGTGCGCGACAGGTTCTCCAGGCGCTATCACGGTGCTGGCGGCCTCCGAGCATGGCGGCCTGCTGCACGCGCCCGACTGCTACATGGAGAAGATTGTCGTAGGTCCCTCCTGCAAGGGCATGGTCGATCTCGAAGCGCCGGTGTCGCACAACCTGAATGTTATTGCGAAGGTGCTCGAGCGCAGCGTCGAAGACCTGGTGATTATCATCCTCGACCGGCCGCGCCATGAAAGCTTGATCAACGAGATTCGCAAAGCAGGGGCGCGTATTCGGCTGATTTCCGACGGCGACCTTTCGCCCGGCGTGGCAGCGGCGATGTTGGGATCAGGTGTGCACGCCGTCATGGGTACCGGCGGGGCCCCCGAGGGAGTGATTACCGCGGCTGCCATTCGCTGTCTCAACGGCTACATGGTCGGCCGCCTGGTGGGGTACACACCGGAGCAGGGGGAGCGCATGAAGGACATGGGCATCTCCGATCCTAAGCGTATCTATACCGCCGACGACCTCGCACCCGGCAAGAACATCATCTTTTCGGCCACCGGCGTCACCGACGGGCCGCTACTCAAGGGCGTGCGGTTCTTTGGAGATGGCGTCCGTACCTCGTCGCTGGTGATGAAGCTCAACAAGAGCAAAGTCCGGTTTATCGAGACCGTGCACGTCGACAAGCGGGCCGACGCGAAGGTGAGAATTCCAGAGAGGTAAGAACCGTAACCCGAATGGACAGGCTAGGCCTTCCGCTAGGAAGGCCTTTGCATTGCCACCGAGTAGGGACCATTTCCGTCCATCCCACTGACGATACAACTCATCATTTTCTGCTTGCTTCTGTAGGAAGAGGAGTAAAATTCAATTAAAGGAACGTAGCTGCGGATTGGAATGGTTCCATCCGGAGAGGCCTTTGCATGAACGTCCATTTCAGCTACAAGATTTCCAAAACTCCCGACCTCGAAAAACTGATCAATCAACAAGTGGAAAAGCTGGGCCGATACCTCCGGGTATTTCGTCCCGACCTCGTGCATCTCAAGGGGCTTGTTGAAAACAACTCCGCGCGCGAAGGCGTCGTGGTGTCGCTTAACCTGCGACTTCCGTCTGGTCAGATGGCAACACAGGAGAGCAGTCCGGCGGCAGGGGCTGCGATCAAGGCTGCCTTCGATTCCTTGGCAGAGCAGGTCAAGAAGCATAAGGACCTGCTGCGCAGCCGTCACACGGGGGCGCGGCATCGTGGTCCGGGGCGAGCTCGCGTCGGCACGGTGCCGTTCGAGGAGACGATAGCGGCGGTCAAGCCGGAACACATTTCCAGCGCCGACATTGCCAGCTACGTCAACGTCAATCTGCCACGTTTGCAGCGCTCAATCCAACGAGAGATCGATTACCGCGAGAGCCAGGGACAGCTTCGGCCCGGCCAGGTCGCGGTGGAAGATGTCGTGGGAGAGGCGATTGCAAACGCCCTCAGCGAGCAGCACGAAAGTCCGGAACGCATGAAGGTGGGGTCCTGGATACATCGGCTGGCGATGCAGGCAATTGGCCAACTTGCGTTGGAGAATCGGCAGGACGGACACGTTCCGCTGGAACGCTCGCACGGCCAGCAGAATGTGCACGCCAGTGACGAGGCCCAAATGCAATTCCATCAGCCCGATGAGCAATTGTCGGAAGAAAATGTCATTCCCGACCCGAGTGCCAATAATCCTGAAGAGCTGGCGGCGCGGGACGAACTCATCAGCCTGGTAGAGGCGACCCTGCGCGATGCCGGGCGCGACGAGGCCGAAGCCTTCATCCTGTACACCCTCGAAGGCTTCACCTTGGAAGAGATCGCCGATATCACCAACCGCAGTGTGGAGGAGGTGCGCGCGTCCATCCGCAAGGGCCGCGAGCATTTGCAACGCGCCTTGCCTATCAAGGACCCGCTCAAAGAAAAGCTTGTGGAGTATTCCAGGAGCGCCTAACAACCTTGGGAGCTGCCCGGCAGTCGCCTTTTATCATTTAAGACCTGTCCATGAGGAGAACCGGAATGATCACACGAGATGACATCCGAGAACTCGCCAACTTTCACTCGCCGGAAACCTGTGCGGTTACTTTTTACTACCAGCCCGCGACACCCTTGAATAAGTCGCATCGTGAAGAGTCGATCCTGGTCAAGGACCTGGTCCGCAATGCACTTCGCGAGGCGGAGAAGCGCGGCAGAAATGGCTGTGCCCGCTCCGACCTCGATCGCATCCAGGGCATGGCCGAGAGCCTGCGCGGAAATGGCGGCAAGGCCAAGGCAATTTTTGCCTGTAGCAAGGAGGGGCTCTGGCGCGAGTTTGATATTCCCGCGCAGTTACTTAAGACCAACCTTTTCGTAAACAAACGCTTCCATCTGAAGCCGCTGGCTGCAGTGCTGGATGGAGTACAACATGCGTGCGTGGTGCTGGTCGACCGAACCAAGGCGCGCGTTTTCGAACTGGTCAACGACGAAATCGTGGAGAAACAGGATTTCATTAATGAACTTACGCGCCGGGGCAAGAGTGACGGCTGGCGCGGCTATGACGCCGGACACGTTGAGCGCAAGCAGAGCAATGAAGCCTTACAGCATTTCAAGACGGTAGCTGATTGCATTGAGCAATATTTCGAGCGCGGAAATTGCGATCGATTGCTGATCGGCTGCCATGATGACGTTTGGTCGGAGATCCATCGGGAACTGCGCTCGAACTCCAAGCAGCGCCTGGTGGGACACTTCCGCATTGACCCAAAGATCGCGACCCCCGACCAGACAAAGCAGATGGCGACGGAGCAGCTCGCCGAATACAACGGGCGCCTAAAGCAAGAACTGATACGCGAGGTGATCGGGGAAGCCCATCGCAATGGCCGTGGGGCGATTGGCTTGCGACGCGTTTTGCGTTCGCTGGAGACGGGCGAGGTGCAAACCCTTCTGCTGGGATCGAACTTCCTGGCACCGGGAGTGAAGTGCTACCACTGCGGTCACATGGACCTGCATAATGCGCCGGCGTGCGCGGTTTGCGGAAAAGAGAACACGCAACTGGAAGACATCGGCGACGCCATCGTAGGACATGCGATTCGGAATGGAATCGAGATTGTGTACATCACCGACGACGGGGCGTTCGATCAGATCGGGCGAATCGCGGCCCTGCTGCGCTTCAGGGCCGACCAGAACACCTCGGTGAAGGCAGCCAGCTAAGCCCACAAATCGCTACCCTGCCCAAGGCACAGCCGCCCGCTGTGCCTTGTTCATTTCGAGCTGCGCTCTTCGGCCCCTTCGATTTGGGTACCATGCTATCCTGCTTCACCGTTGTGGATTCGTCGGGAGGGCCCCTATGAAAGTAACGCGCCGCGACTTCATCGCAACAACCGCTGTCGGTTCTGCATCGCTTGCACTCGATCTTAAAGCGCAGAGCAAGCGCCTCCAGGCCGCCGCATCGCCGGGTGCGGTGCCGAAGAAGCCAGTCATCATCTGCGCGGGCAATGGCTACAACTACCTCGACCGCGGCTACGCCGTGTTGAGCAGCGGGGGCGATACGCTCGACGCAGTGATGCAGGTCATCACCGGGCCGGAGGACGATCCCAATGACGATAGTGTCGGTCTCGGCGGACTCCCCAACGAGGACTGCGTAGTGGAACTCGACGCCTGCTGCATGCATGGTCCGACGCGCATGGCAGGCTCCGTGGCCGGCGTGCGTGACATCAAGAACGTTTCCCTTCTGGCGAAAACAGTCATGGAGCATACCGGGCATGTGATGCTCGTGGGCGAGGGTGCGCAGAGGTTCGGATTCGTCATGGGCTTCCCTAAGGAGAACCTGCTAACCGAGCGCTCGCGCAAGACGTGGCAGCTCTGGCGCGAGACCATGTCCAACGACGATTGGTGGGGACCCGGACTGGCAAGCCCTAAATTCAAATTTCCCGATACTGCCGGCAATGTCTCTGAATACTACGACGAACGCATCAAGCGGATGGAAAAGCTGGCGGAGAAGATCGGCATTGAGCCAGAGTTTCGCATGGCCGCCATCGAACGCGTTCTGAGGCCGCCAACTGGCACGATTCATTGCTCGTCGGTAAACGAAAAGGGCGAGATGTCGGGGGCGACGACTACCAGCGGATTGGCGTGGAAAATTTCAGGCCGCGCGGGCGATTCGCCCATCATCGGGGCAGGCAGTTACACGGATCAGGATGTCGGCTCGGCAGGAGCGACGGGTAATGGCGAAGAGAACATCAAAGTCTGCGGCGCACACACCATTGTGGAGAACATGCGGCGCGGTATGACGCCGCAGGAAGCGGGTATGGATGCGTTGAAACGCATCGTCCGGAACTATGAAGGACATCCGGAAAAGTTGGAGTATGTGGATATGAGCTATTACATCCTGCGCAAAGATGGGGCCTATGCGGGAGTCTGCATGTGGAGCGGGCCGCCAGAACATCTGCGGCGCTTCGCGGTGCACGATGGCGATGGCAAGCGGTACGAGAACGCGATTGCGCTTTACCAGGGACAATCGCTCGGCTGGCCTCCGATGCCGGGAAGGAAACATCTGGCGCCGGAGCAGAAGCGTTGACGCGCAGGACGCCATTCTCGTTGATTATTGGGATTACCACTAGGGATGAACATGATGATGCACAATCCAGCTACTCCGGGGGAACTTCTCCGGGAGTTCATGGGGGACCGCAGCGTGACCAAGTTGGCCGAGCACATCGGCGTGGCGCAAGCTACGCTGTCGCGCATTCTCAATGGACGAAATGCAGTGAGCGTGGACCTCAGCATCCGTCTGGGAGAGGCACTGTCGCTCTCCCCAGATTTCTTCGCCAAGGCGCAGCTCCAGTACGACCTCTGGCGCATGTCGCAGAGGAAACGTCGCAGCATCAAACCGCTTGTCGCAGCGCTCGCTTCTAGGTGAGGAGCAGCGAGTTATTCTTTGACGCCCAGGAATTTCCTGAGAGGGAAGCGGAGCGGATCGATTTGTACGTGCCCGCTTCAGTGCTTAGAGGGGCTGGAGGGTTTCTCCAATTCGGTCGGGTAAGTGAGGCTTATCCCGCCTTGAAGTAAAGCCCGATAAAGCTTCTCTGTGCACTGACGGTCTCCCACTGACAGAAAGTCAGAACTGTCTTCGATCTTCGATAACGAAGAGTCTAAAATGCGGAGAGTATACAACGTAAAGCCGGATTCATCAGAAAACGTAATCTGAAAAGAGGAGTCGAGAGCACCTCTTGGGCCCTTCGGTTTCGATAAGTACCTTGCTACTCTACCTTTCCGGTCTGAGATCGTGGCTATGTATTTCAAGGTACCACCCTGCCACGCGGTGCGCAGGGCGACCGTAATGCCAGGAGTTTTGGAAACCATCAGGGACCAATCGACGGGTTTACCTAGTTCGTCTGCTGACGTTTGGTTCTGAGCAGCGCCTCCGGTCAACGCAATCAACGACACAACCACAAAAACTCGGAGAAGGCGATCTCGCATAGTCCTGATAATAGAACACCCAATCCTCGCCCGTGTAGAACGGATCGGGCAGGCATTTACGCGACAGCCTTTCCCCACCTTAGAAAATGCTGCGCCCGTGCTTCCGCATTCTGGAGTCCGGCCTGGTCTTGCTTGAGGTCTGCAAGGAAGGCGAGTCCGCCTTCTTTGAAGGCGATCGCGAGATTTTCAACGTCTAACCCTAACGGCTTTAGCTTTGTGTTCATGATTAGGTTCATGCCCACCCTGCCTCGAAACTGATACCACATTTCATGCGCTTTTCCTTCGCGCCCAACTCTTGAAAGCGGGGTGGACGTATGGAGAACACCGCATCGAGCACCCCACAGGTCAACTGCCGTCACCGGGTCACCCTCAACGCTTTGCAAGCGTGGCAGGATATACCCTTCGCACCATTTCATGAAGGATTCACCTGACGCATCCACAACATCCGGAGGAGCAGCTAATAAGCCGACGGTGTCGATGCCGGAATAGATAAGCGTCAAACTGGCTTCGGGTAAGCCTTCGTTTACGCAAGTCGCGATAGCCCGTAGATGCTCTTTAAGCCATGAGACAATGCGGCTCCCATCATCACCAGCATATTGAAAAAGCACTATCTCCTCGTTTCTGAATTCCTCTAGTGAGTGGCGTCCAGCAACGGGACACGCCGCAAAGCCACCGCCCTCTAAACCGCTACCGTAACCGTGGTCTCTGTCCTGGTCACGGGCCGGTAGAGAGTGTCGCGCTCGAAGGGGACGCGACCAGCTTCGGTGATGAGCCGGATCAGATTCTGGCGGCGCAGCATTTGCGGCGTCGTGGCGCCGGCATCGTGGTAAATCTTCTCTTCTACTACAGTCCCATCGATGTCATCGGCGCCGAAGCGCAGCGTGATCTGCGCCATCTTGGGCGTCACCATCTGCCAGTACGACTTGATGTGCGGGAAGTTGTTGAGCACCAAGCGCGACACCGAGATCTGTTTCAGGTCGAGCATGCCCGTCGTCTTGGGCAAGTGTTGCAGCGGAGTGTTGTCAGGATGGAACGCCAGCGGGATAAACGTCTGGAAGCCGTGAGTATCGTCCTGTAGCGCACGTAGCTTCAGCAAATGATCGACGCGGTCTTCATCGTTCTCGACGTGGCCGTAGAGCATGGTCGCGTTGGATTTGAGGCCGACTTCATGGGCGGTGCGCGCGAGCTGGAGCCAGTCGTCGCCATCGATCTTGTGGTCACAGATGATGTGCCGGATGCGGTCGGAGAAAATCTCGGCGCCACCGCCAGGCATGGAATCGAGCCCCGCCTGCTTGAATTTGATCAGCACCTCGCGCGGCGTCATCTTGCCAATCTTCGAGAAGAAGGCGATCTCAACCATGGTGAACGCTTTGAGGTGCACCTGAGGAAACCGCTCTTTCAACCCCGCGATCAGATCGACGTAGTACTGGAACGGCAGATCGGCATGCAGCCCGCCAACGATGTGAAACTCCGTGATGGCTTCAGTGTAGCCGGAGGCGGCGGTGTTCCAGACCTCTTCCAGCGCCATGGTGTAAGAGCCGGGCGCGTCCTTCTTCCGTCCGAAGGCGCACAAGCGGCAGGCCGCCACGCAAACATTGGTGTAATTGATGTGGCGGTTGACGTTGAAGTAGGCGATGTCACCGTGCATCCGCTCGCGGACATGGTTCGCCAGCCAGCCGATCGCGAGAATGTCACCCGAGCGGTAAAGCGACAGCGCCTCGTCGGCCGACAGACGTTCGTGCGCCATCACCTTGTCGTGAATGGGCCGAAGGCGAGGGTCGTCGGTCTGGAAGGAGTGAAGCTTCTTGGCACCGGTCGGAACGGGAATGGACATTTCATTCATGATATCGCACCGCCCAACTACTCACCACGGATGACACGGATTTTCAATTGGCTTCTCCGATCCGCGTTGATCCGTGAAAATCAGTGGTTCAGATGTTCTATCGCGCCAGCATCAGGTCCCCGGCAATGAAGAACAGGAATGCCATTGAGACGAGTCCGTTCATCGTGAAGAAGGCGGCGTTCACCCGGCTGAGGTCGTCGTGCTTCACGAGAGAGTGCTCGTAGATCAGCAGCAGAGCGACGAACACCACTCCAGCCACGGCGACCTTTCCCAGCCCAAACGCCACCACCATCCAAGTGAGCAACAAAACGGTCATCACGTGGAAGAACCTGGAGATGTTCAGAGAAGTGCGAATGCCGAAGGCCTTCGGAACGGAATAGACGTTGGCCGAGCAGTCGAAATCGAAGTCCTGACAACTATAGAGGATGTCGAAGCCGGCACCCCAGAACACCACCGACGCGGTCAGAATCAGGATGCGTGGATCGAGAGAGCCTTGCACGGCAATCCAAGCGGCGGCCGGAGCCGTGCCCATCGCGAGTCCAAGCACCACGTGCGACCATCGCGTGAATCGTTTGGTGAAGGAATACAGGAAGATTATCGCCAGCGCTACCGGAGACAGGTAAAACGTCAGCGGATTCATTTGATACGCAGCGAAGATCAGGATGGCGGACGTGACCACTACAAACCAGGTCACGAATCCCTTGCTTAGCTTACCCGCCGGAAGCGCGCGTACGCGAGTGCGTGGGTTGGCCGCGTCGATGCTTGCATCCACCAGCCGATTGAAGGCCATGGCTGCCGACCGCGCCGCCACCAACGCGACAATGATCCAAATCGACGTATGCAGGCTGGGAATTCCACGAGCCGCCAGCACGGCGCCGGTCAAACCAAAAGGGAGCGTGAGGACGGAATGCTCCCACTTGATCATCTCCAGGGTGGTGCCAACGCTTCGCAACAGTGCCACGGGTTAATTCTAACTTGCGGACGAGGTTTCAGGCAGGTCAGGTTGGCTCATAGTCATACCTTGCGGCAATGGAGGACGTGACCACTGGCGCTCCCAAGCGGGCACGGTAACACGCTCGGCAACCAATGCTGGCTTATGCGCCCAGCAGACCACACGCGTGCCGAAGGGCAGGTTGATGTAGCGAATCAGATGGCGTTCGAAATCAAGCAGCGTGACCATGGCCGCGTTGGCTAGCTTGGAGTCTGCATCCGAAATCCGCCGCGGCGCCGCCGATTTCCGGAACAGGTCCTTGCACATGCGCTCCACGATGGACGGCAGGAACCCGGTGGCCACCAGATAGGACACGCGGGAAACTTCGAAACCGCAGTTGTTAAGTTTGCGCCGCAGTTCGCTTGCGATGTAACGCCGCTGATGCCCGCGCGCTTCGTCGTCCTCGCCCCAGAGAAACGGATAAGCGGGCACGGTGAGGCACAGCAGGCCGCCATCCTTCAACACGCGACGCAACTCGCGCAGGGCCTTCCGGTCATCGGGAACCATCTGCAGAATGTCTCCAGCCACGACAGCGTCGAACGAGTTCGACACGAATCCCAAATCCTCAGGACAGGTGCAAATCAAGTTCTTGGAACCTTCGATCTGGCGGAACGCCAGGTTCGGCAGCGAACTATGGGCATTGAGAACGCGGATCTCATCCACTAGCGAAGAATCCAATTGCGCGGTACAGCCGAGATCCAGAACGCGGGCCTCGCGTTTGCCATACACGGCCTGGGCTACAGCTTCGCGCAACAGCTTGCGGCGAGCCGTATGCCACCATGAAGAACTTTCACGGCGGAGCGCCTCGAATTCGAACTGGTCGTCCATCAAGCGGACCTCGGGGCTTTACTCCAGTTCATTAAGACCGGAGCCGTCGCTCCATACGCCAACCCACCTCATCATGACTGACAGACTCGCCGCGATCCAGGGAAGCTAACCCCTTGGCGACCTCCTGGCGGAACCATGCGTCGTGTTCCAGGTAATCGGCCACCAGTTCGTGCACCACCTCGTCTGCGCCCTTGCGGGTTTGGGAGGCGATCTGGGTCAACCTCTCTTCCATTTCTGGCGTGAACGAAATCTCCATAGGCAGTATTGTAGGCGGCCCGCAGCGAAACCCCAAATTGCACTACGCCCTGGCGCCGCTCGCTTGCACGGCCGACTTGAAGTAATCCAGAGACAGGCGCAAGCCGGCCCGCAAATCGATAGTTGGCTCCCACCCGAGCAGTCGCTTGGCCTTGCTGATGTCGGGCCGTCGCTGCCGGGGATCGTCCTGCGGGAGCGCTTCGTATCGCAATTTACTGCTCGACCCGGCCACTTCGAGCACCGCTTGGGCACACCCCAGGATCGTGAACTCGACGGGATTGCCGATATTGGTCGGCTCGTGTTCCTCAGACTTCGACAGCGCCAGAATTCCCGCCACTTCATCGCTCACATAGCAGAAGCTGCGCGTCTGCGAACCATCGCCATAGACGGTGAGATCTTCGCCGCGCAGCGCCTGCTTCATGAAGTTCGAGATCACCCGGCCGTCGTTGATCTGCAACCGCGGACCATAGGTGTTGAAGATGCGCACAATATGCGTGTCCACTCTATGGTAGCGGCGATAGGCCATGGTGGCCGCTTCGGCAAAGCGCTTCGACTCGTCATACACCGATCGCGGACCGATGGGATTCACGTGTCCCCAATACGTCTCTTTCTGCGGATGCTCCAGGGGATCGCCGTAACACTCCGAGGTGGAGGCCAGAAGAAATTTGGCGCCGTACCTCTTCGCCAGTTCGAGGCAGTTCATGGTTCCGAGCGAATTGACTTGCAAGGTTTCGATGGCATGCTCGAGATAATCGACCGGACTGGCGGGCGACGCGAAGTGGAAGATGTAGTCAACCTTGCCAGGATCGAAAGGCTGACTGACATCCTGCTCAAGAAAGCCGAATCGAGGCTCGTGGCGGAGATGGGCGAGGTTCTCCATTCGCCCGGTCAGCAGATTATCGGCGCAGACGACCGAGTTGCCCTCAGCCAGTAAGGCATCGCACAAATGCGAACCAAGAAACCCTGCACCGCCGGTTACAAGCACACGCATAGTTGCGATTCCTCAATAAATATGGTGGTTAGACTGTATATTCCCGTGGGGCTGAAGAGGGTGTGTGAGAACCGCGCCGTCAGTTGTCACATACGCTCTGAAGAACTGGCTCTATCCCAATCGGGACTGCCCGAACATCGACTTGCCAAGAGCTTCGCTAGCGAACAGCGGCGGCCACTCCGTGCTCACGCAACCGGGCGCGCTGGTCTGCGATGATACTCTCCAGAGTTTCATCCAGGGACAGACGCGGACGATAGCCAATAAGCCTGGTCAGCTTGCTAATATCTGGAACACGCCGCCGCACATCTTCGAAGCCCTCCTCATAAGCCCTGCCGTAGGAAACGAAAACAATCTTCGAATCCGAGCCGGTCATGCGCTTGATGCGTGTCGCCAATTCGATGATGGCGATTTCGTGATCGCTACCCACGTTGTACACTTCGCCGTTGGCATCAGGATGGGCGGCTATGCCGACTAGCGCATCTACCGTATCGTTAACGTGGGTGAAGCAACGGCTCTGTGCTCCATCACCGAAGACGGTAATGTCCCTGCCGGTCAATGCCTGGACCACCAGATTGGGAACCACCATGCCATAACGGCCGGTCTGTCGCGGACCTACGGTGTTGAACAAGCGCGCAATCACAGTCGGAACTTTCTTCTCCTTCCAGTACGCGATGGCGAGAAACTCGTCGATGGCCTTCGAGCAGGCATAACTCCAGCGGGCTTTGTTGGTCGGGCCCATCACCAAGTCGTCATCTTCGTGAAACGGGACCCGATCCCCCTTGCCGTAAACCTCCGATGTGGACGTGATGAGTACGCGTTTCCGCTTAGTCTCCGCCAAGCCCAGTACGATTTCGGTACCGCGGATATTGGTCTCGATGGTGCGCACGGGGCTGTCCACGATCAGGCGCACGCCGACGGCAGCCGCCAGGTGATATACGACATCGCAGAGGTCCACGAGTTCGGCCATCAACTGCGTGTTGGTGACGGTGTCAATATGGTAGGTAAATTCAGGATGAATCTTGAGATGCTGGATATTGGCGATCGATCCGGTGGAGAGGTCGTCGACGATGCAGACATCATCGCCCAGTGTTGAGGTGTCGCTCGGCAAGATGCGACCCGATGAAGCCAGCCCCACCCGTGATGAGCACCTTCATTGCCGAACCTCCGCATCCCTAGAGTAATGTTCCTGACGCAGCAGCGCAATTGTTTGTGATGTGCGTCCTAGCCGCCAAAGTCCCCGGCCCCTTATAATCGCGGGTTTGCAAAGATAGTTGCAGGATTCTATGGCCGATCGCGAAACCGACCTGTTAATCATTGGCGCGGGGATTGTCGGACTGGCGACAGCTCTCGAGATCACGCTGCGCTTTCCCGAGATGACCCTGATCGTCGTGGAAAAGGAAGATCGCGTGGCCGCGCACCAGACCGGACATAACAGCGGAGTGATCCACTCCGGCCTCTACTACAAGACCGGTTCGCTGAAGGCGCGCAACTGCGTCGCCGGGGCCGCGTCCATGAAGCGCTTCTGCCAGCAGCATGGGGTTCCGTTCGAAGAGTGCGGCAAACTCGTGGTGGCGACCAGCCCCGAAGAGGTTCCGCGGCTCGAGCAACTACATCAGCGCGGGATCGCCAATGGCGTCCCGGGTTTGCGAATGCTGAGTCGCGAGCAGTTTCGCGAAATCGAACCCCATTGCGACGGAATCAGCGGGCTACAGGTACCCACCACCGGCATTGTGGATTACACGGTGGTGGCGCAAAAGTACGCCGAGTTGATAGAGAAGAGCCGGCGGCGAGATTGTGTTTCGCGCCAAGGTGGTCGGCCTGCGCGAAGAAGGAGACTTGCAATCTCGTCGAAACGAGCGCCGGAGCCTTCAGGGCACGGTACGTGATCAACTGCGCCGGCCTGTACAGCGATACCATCACTCGCATGGCTGGGGTGCATACAGACCTCGAAATTATCCCGTTCCGCGGAGAGTACTACGAAGTGAAACCGGAGCGGCGGAACCTGATAAAGGCGCTGATCTACCCGGTTCCCGATCCGCGGTTCCCGTTCCTCGGAGTACATTTCACGCGCCGGATCAATGGCAGCGTCGAGGCGGGACCCAACGCTTTGCTGGCTTTCCGCCGCGAGGGATACACCGGTTCGGCGCCTGATCTCAATGAGGCCATGCAGATGCTACTGTTCCCCGGCTTCCGCAAGATGGCGCAAAAGTATTGGCGCATGGGGTTGGCTGAACAATACCGCTCATGGGTGAAGACGGCCTTCGTGAAGTCGCTACAGAAGATGGTGCCGGAGCTACAAGAATCCGATTTGGCCCCGGGAGGTTCCGGAGTGCGGGCCCAGGCAGTGGATACCAGTGGCAACCTGGTGGACGATTTTCATTTTGTTCACAGCAAGGGGATGATCCATGTTTGCAACGTACCGTCCCCGGCGGCAACGGCTTCCCTGGAGATCGGCAGAGAGATTGCCGATATGCTGGCCAACCGATTCGACTTGGCTCCGAGCAGCAAGCAATCAGTCACCTCTTGGCATACTGACCTTTAGGATCTGCTCTCTATCTGGTGACCGGCGCGGCTGTACCGCGCTATCGTTGGTAGGTTCCCATGTATTCCGCCTGGCTTATGACGTGGCCCTTCATGGCCTCTTGAAGATCGAGGTCGCTGGCGGCCGCCGCGAGATCAAGCTTTTCATCCAAGGCATACAAGCGGAAAAAATACCGGTGCGGCTTACCCCGTGGCGGACACGGGCCGTTGTAGCCGATCTTCCTGAAGCTGTTGCGGCCCTGCCCTGTCCCGTCGTCCTAACTGATCTTGCTTGGCGACTGCTTCGGGAAGCTTATGCGCGCTCGCCGGCAGGTCCCACAGTACCCAGTGCACCCAGGTCCCGCCAGGGGCGTCGGGGTCATCCATGATCAGCGCGAAACTGACAGTGCGCGCCGCGGACCCGCTCCACTCCAGCGTCGGCGAAACGTCGGCAGACTCACAGGTGTGTTTCTTCGGAATCTCTGCGCCGTGTGCGAATTCGGGACTCTTGAGCACGAGTGCCATAACCGAATGACCTCCTGCAGATGGATAAGACTGTGGCGTAACTGTGCTTCCGCCAACCGTGCCCAGCAAGAACATTAACGCCGCGAGTTTTGCGCTTGAAGAAAAGTGAATCAGACGGGAAGCTGCGAAAGCGTTGCTCGCCGAGGGCATCGGCATCATTGTAAGGGATGCCGAGCGATTTCAGAAGATCCTTGGGGAACTACAACAGGAACGACGCGCAGAGCAACGCGCCGAAAATCAAGGCGTGGGTCAGTTCGCTGAACCCGAGCTTGTGCACATCGAGAGGACGATAACGCCGGACGAACCACAGAGCACCGCGAACCAGCACGGGGAGGAAGGCAAATGCCATGGCGTCCGAGAACAGCCCGAAACGGCAGGCGGCGAGGATTACGCCGATGAGAACAACTTGTCCGCAGAAGAACGGCAATCCCTGCTTCATCTTCTCGTCCATGGTGGCGGCACGGCTGGAGCGGATGCGTACCTGCACGAAGTGGATCTGATCGCCGGCAAACAACCAGTTCGCCAACCAGAGCGCGACCGCGATGTGGTCGAGTTTGCCGGTGGCAACGTAATAAGCGCCAGCCGCGGTTGAGGTAAGACCTACCGCGCCGATGATCTGCGCCGGCATCCTTCCCTTGCGCCCCAGCCTTCTGACGCCTGCCTGTATCGCGAACGCCAGACCTGCAACCGCGCCGATGGTCAGCAGACCGCGAAAATATCCGTTCCACAGCAGCGCCGCTATGCTGGCAACGGCGAGCACGCCGATGCCGGCCATCACTTTCAGCACGAAAGCACGCTCGTCTTTGGTCTGTGCCTTGATCGCCGAGGTGCCCAGCCAACTCTCTACCGGCGTGCGCAGCCAGAAGAGCGACATCGCCGCCAGGATGAACAGGGCAAGCGCAACGCCGTTTACGCTGGAGCGCAACGCCGCGACGGCGCCGGTCGCGAGCGGCACCAGCAGCATGCCCCACGCGCCGTGCTCGCGCGGGATAACCAGGGCTTTCTGTCGTCCGTTGTGGGTGGAATTGATGTGTGTGGCTACTGCAGCCATCATAAAACTCCGCGCGAAACAGCAGGTCGTCCCTCACCGACTAAAGTCGGTTCGGGATGACAAAAGTAAATGGGCTTATGGCGGCGCGTCTAAAGACGCGCCCCTTCGAACCTCGTTCTCCGCTATCGCTTGATGGCGGCGGCGCGAATCATCTGGTTCGAAGTGCCTGGCTCATAGACGCAGAACGGCTCTTCCGCCAGAAAGTCGCCGGTGGCAGCGTAAGCCCGAGCGCGGCATCCCATGCAAACGTGGCGGAACTCGCAGCAGCCGCACTTCCCTTTCAGGTTGTCGTCGTCGCGCAACTGGGCGAAGACCTCGGAGTCGTTCCAGATTTCGGCAAAGCTCTGTTTGCGCAAGTCACCCGCGATCGCCGGCAGATATCCGCAAGGGAAAACTTCGCCCTCGTGCGAGATAAAGCAAA
Source organism: uncultured Acidobacteriaceae bacterium (assembly GCA_963794545.1). Classification (GTDB taxonomy): domain Bacteria; phylum Acidobacteriota; class Terriglobia; order Terriglobales; family Acidobacteriaceae; genus Bog-257. Next base: position 300,695 of record CAWCEH010000001.1, on the reverse strand, counting down.
CTCCGGTTCCCGCCAGGCAGCCCTTGGTCATGGCGTTCATGTCGCCGGGGTGGCCGCCGGGATGGCCGGTGTGTCCGACCGGCGGTCCGCCACCCGGCTTCAGGGAGATACCTGTCGAGCCTGGCATGGTCATATCCGTCGGTCCAATGTCGTTGGCGCTGGGTGCAGGGGCGGCAACTTGGTTGCGGGCCGCCAGGCGATCGGCGGCCTTACGCTGCCGCGCCACCCGGAAATAATGCGGAGCGCAGGTTGCCTTCAGTTCGATTCCACCTTGCAGCGACTGATCGTAGAACCAATTCAACATCCGCTCATACTCTTCCGGAGGCACCATCTGTTCGGCGGCGATATCGACTCCGCATCCGACCGGCACCAGCAGGAAGGTATGCAGGGCATCGGCTCCAAGAGTTGCGCGCCAGGTCGAGCACGGCCGGCAACTGGTGCGCGTTGTGGCGCGCGATCGTGGTGTTGATCTGCACGGAAACTCCCAATTCCTGAAGATTGCGCATGCCATAGACAGCGGCGTCGAACGCTCCGGGAATGCCGCGGAAGGAATCGTGGGTGTGCGCATCCGATCCATCCAGCGAGATCGAGACCCGTTTGATTCCGGCTTGCTTGATCTTTTGCGCGACGTCTTTCGTCACCAGGGTTCCGTTGGTGGCCAGCGCGGTGCGAAGACCGCGGCCGGTCGCGTACTCCGCCAGTTGGAAAATGTCGCGCGCGATATAGTGGTTCGCCGCCGCTGAGTACCAGGATCGGATTGCCGAAGTCGGCAATCTGCGAAATGATGTCGAGCGCTTTGTTGGTCGGCAGGTCGGCGGGGGACATTAGCTCGGTCGCGGTAGCGCGGCAGTGGATGCAACGCAGGTTACAACCTTTGGTAACTTCCCAGAAGACCAGGCGCGGCGTGTATTGTTTGGTGGCCGCCGGATGGGTACCGCCGTTGCTTTCGCTCATTGCTGTTTTCCTCCCCCGCTCTTGCGGAACTCGGCTCGTTGTATGCATCCAAGATAGGATTTCGACGACCCGAGAGAGCCGTGAGTCTTATCACCGCGCCCTGTGATTTGCGTCACTTGGGAGGGATTTCGGGGGCACCGCCTGAAAAACCGGCTGCGGAAAAAGACAGAACAGCGGGTCCCTCCACTCGGACTGTGAAGTCCTCGGTCGGGATGACAAGAAATAGAAGAGCTTCAAGCGGTGCTGAAGGCCGCAGTACGCGCTCGAACTCTTACAATATCTAACCAACTAGTTGAACCAAACTGGCGCGTAGGCTGACTGCATGACGGAAACGGTCTATTTCTGGGTCGTAGTAGGTCTCTTGCTCGTGTCCGGGCTTTGGCACATCGCTGCGCCGGGGCTGACGGAAAGGTGGATGAGTAACGCCAATGTGGTTCGAGCTGTGGGAGCGCTGCTGTTGGTGCTGGCTATCCCGTCTCTTGTGTGGCGCGGGTGGTATTTCTGGACCTTATTTGCGGGTTTGACTGCATCTGGCTTGTGGAGGCTCTGCTTTTCGCAAAGCTCCATTCGAGCGCAACGGCGGAGTTATCCGCGTTGGGTGCATGGGTGTTTGCTGGTTGGAGGAGCGATCCTGGTGTGGGCGCTACGGCCATAGGTCGCTGCGTATCACCGGGACATAGCCGCGGGCACGGTTCGCCAAGTAGGTTATTGCCTTGGAACTTCGTTGTAACCTGTAGGAAGGCGGACATCCGCCGGCAGAATTATGCTCAAACTCCTCTGTGTAACCGCCCATCCGGATGACGAGGCCGGCGCCTTTGGAGGCACGCTGCTCCTGTACCACGACCGCGGCGTGGAGACCCACGTCGTCTGCATGACCGCTGGAACTGCGGCGCGGAATCGGGGTACGGCCCGCTCCAACGAAGAGCTAGCGGCCATGCGTCGCGCGGAGTTTGCGGCTTCGTGCAAGCTGCTCAAGGTAAGCCAATGCGAAGTGCTCGACTATCTCGATGGACAGCTTAATCGCACTGATCTGTATCGAGCCGTTGAGGACCTGACGCGGCGCATGCGCCAGATTCGTCCGCACGTGGTACTCACTTTTGGCCCGGATGGCGGACTCACAGGTCACGTTGACCACGCTATGGCAGGCGTTTTCGCGACCATGGCATTCGAGTGGGCTGGCCGCCCTGATCGCTATCCCGAGCAACTGGAGCAGGGACTGACGCCGCATCGCGCGCAGAAGCTTTATTACGTTACGGCTGACTTCGTGCTGCCTGATCGCCAGATCATTGCGCCGCCGACGGTGACGACGCGTATCGAAATTGGTACAGAGCGCTTCGAGAAGAAGGATGAAGCCTTTCGACGGCATGTCTCGCAGGCGCCGCTGTTTGAGCGGGTCAAGAAGAACCTGGGACAGCGTGGAGGCGGAGTAGAGATGTATCACCTGGCAGTGAGACGTGAACCGCGCGACGCGAAGTTGGAGACCGACTTGTTTGAGGGCGTGGTCGAGGAGTAGCTGTCGTGTGGCGAACTACTCTTCGCGCAGCGTCCTCATTGGATCGACGCGGGTGGCGCGATAGGCGGGAATGATGCTGGCGACAAAGCCAACAGCCGTCAGCAGCACCGATACCGTGCCGAAGGTCGCCAGGTCACGTGAGCTCACTCCGTAAATGGCGCTAGACAACACTCGCCCAAGCGCCAGAGCGCCCGCCAGCCCAATGAGCACGCCGATCAGCGTTGGCTTCATGCCTTCGATTACCACCATGTGCAGCACATCGCTGAGTTGCGCGCCCAGAGCCAGTCGGATTCCGATCTCACGCACCCGCCGCCGTACTGCATATGACAGCACGCTGTAAATCCCGACCGCAGCAAGCAGCAAGGCAAGTCCGGCAAAAGCGGCCAGCAGCAGCATGGTAAAACGCTGTGGCGAGAGCGAGTCGGAGATCAACTCGTCCATGCTCCTTACCTGTTGTACGGGCACAGCGGAATCAACTTCGTGCACCGCATTGACCAGAGCCGGAACAATGCTCATCGAGGGAGCGCGCACAGCCAGACTCATGCCGAACGAGCCCCAGCCTCCCGTCGCCGGCGCGGCCAATTGGCCCAGGGAGACATAAAGTGTCGCCGTCTGCCGCGTTTCATTGAGGGCCTCCAGCTTGACGTCACCCACTACGCCAATCACCTCCCGGGAGACTCCCGGGAAAAACGTGAGGATGAGATGTTTGCCGATGGGGTCTTCGTGCGGCCAGAAAAGCTTAGCCATGGATTGGCTGATCAGAACCGTGCCCGGCCGGCCTGCGATATCGCTGTCATTGAAGTCTCTCCCATGCACGACTGGTATTCGCATGGCCGATAAATATCCCGGGCTGATCAGTCGCACGTCAACCTCGGCCTGCTCGGCCATGGGTACTGCGGCCCGTCCTTCAATCGCAATCGGCTGATGGGAGCCGCCGCCGTCCAAGGGCAGATTATCGACGAGGCCGGCAGCCTCAACTGGAGCCAGTTCGCGCACACGCTCGAGCACGCGATCGAAGAAGGCGGTTTGCTGCTGTGGTGTGGAGAACTTGCTTCTGGAGATGGAGATGTCCATGGTGATGACGCGGCTAGGATCGAAGCCGGGATCGATCTTGCGCAACATCCAGAGGCTGCGAATCAGCAGTCCTGCGCCCACCAGCAGCATTAGCGATAACGCAACTTCGCAGACCACCAGCACGCTGCGAGTGTGGTTTCCACCGGAGTCTGACGTGGTGCGCCCGAGGCCTTGTTTCAGCGATTCGTTTACGTCGCCATTGGTCAAACGCAAAGCTGGCAGCAAACCGGCAAGCAGCCCGGCGAAGACGGAGATCCCGAGTGTGAATGCTAGCACCCATGCGTCGGGATAAACATCGGCGGATTTTGGCAACTGGTCACCCAGGAACTTGACTATTAACGTCACGCCGAAGTGGGCGACGGCCAAGCCGATGGCGCCGCCAGCCAGCGCCAGCAACAGGGTTTCCGAGAGCACCTGTTGCAGCACCCGGCGACGGCTTGCACCCAGCGCCGTACGGATCGCGATTTCCTTCTTTCGTGAAAGTGTCTTTGCCAGCACCAGGTTGGCGACGTTGGCGCAGGCGATCAGCAGCACGAACGCTACTGCGCCAAGCAAAATCAGCAGCGACGGACGAACGTCGCCGACCAGTTCCTCGCGCAGGGGAATCACGACGGCGCCCCAATCCTTGTCATCGTCGGGATATCGCTGCGAAAGCTGGCTAGAAATCGTGTTCATCTCGGCTTGCGACTGCGCGAGGGTAACGCCAGGCTTAAGCCTGCCGACTACCATGTAGTGGTGTTCGCCGCGTACCGCCCGTTCCTCCGCGGTCCATGCCAGCGGCACCCAGATCTTCGCCGAATCGGGCCGCGCGAACTTCGGACCCATCACGCCAATCACGGTGCGGGGCTGGTTGTTGAGCGTAATGGTCTGCCCGACAATAGCGGGATTCCCACCGAAGCGGGTTTGCCAAAAGCCGTAACTCAGGACCACGACATTGTCGCGGCCGGACTGGTCTTCTCCCGAAGCAAAGGTGCGCCCAAGAAGCGGCGGTGAGCCCAGCACGGAGAAAAACGTGGGCTCGACCGCCGCGGCAGGGACCGATTCCGGTTTGTCGCCGCCGGTCAGGTCGAAGCTCTGCCCGGTGTAGATGGCGGTGTTTTCGAAGACGTGGTTCTCGCGCTCCCAATCGAGGTAGTTGGCGGCGGAGACCGCGAACATGGTCATGCCCGGGAAGCTCTTGGGCGGTGGCACGTGCCAGATCTGCACCAGTCGTGCCGGATCTTTGAAAGGTAAGGGGCGGATCAATACCGCATTCACTACGCTGAAAATCGCAGTGTTGGCACCGATGCCGAGCGCCAGCACCAGCACAGCAACGGCAGTGAATCCGGGACTCTTTCGAAGCAACCGCCAGCCATATCGAAGGTCCTGCAACAAGGCAGCCATTAGCTTTTCCCTTTGGGTCTACATACGCAAACCACGAAAGCGCGGTTCGCGGACTATCCCAAAGAAGGATATGCACGTCGTTTGCCAGCAGGATTGTTGGCAAGGAAGTGAAAACACTGGAGAAATGCGGGTGGGATTTGAAGCGGGCGGGGAAAGCGCGTTCGATTCCGAACAAGCTGTCCGGATGCGGACTCTTTAGCTTAATCGAGTCTGGCTATGAGACAATTGCGCCCCTTCGTACGTAGCAGTATGTAGGACGGTCTATATGAAGCTCGTAGCACCCATTCTCGTTTTGCTGTTACTCGCAATGTTTGCAGGTTGCGTTCCCGGCCCCAATGCCATGAAAGGCGCGCCGGGCGAGAAGGTCTCCGTCGCAGGCTTCTGGCTGGGCCTGTGGCAGGGATTTATCGCACCGTTTGTGTTCGTGATCTCGCTGTTCAAGAGCGACCTCAACATCTACGAAGTGCACAACAATGGCGGATGGTACAACTTTGGATACCTATTCGGGCTGGCCTGCTTTTTCGGTGGTAGCGGCAACCGGGCACATCGCCGCAGACTGAAGGCACCCTCAGCCTGAGAGGATGTGTCTTAAAATTCTCTGCCTCCTCGCTCCGTGAAGACTTGGATGGTGAGGTCGCTTGGCGATTTCCTGACGGTTGTTCGGGCCCTTAGGGAAGACTGGGACATCCCTGACGATAAGCAGATCTGGTCTTAGATGTGCTCTAACGGTGCACTTTACCCGACGGTCGGGCTATTTCGAGCGCTTCTTTTTCGTCGGCTCGGGAGCCGAGCCGCCCAACTGACCGGTGACGCTGGCCAGCACCTTCTGGAAGGCTTCTTCCTTGGTCAGCTCTTTTTGCCGGTCTGGTTGTGGCGGTACTTGTGCTCGTAGCTGCAGGTCCGGCAGCGGACTTTCTGTACTTCGTCCGCTGCCATCGAGACTACGGCGTGGTCGGTGGTGCGCTTGCAACGCGAGCAGTAATCGTCAACGTAATCGCCTAGACGCATGGCAGTATCTCACGCGATTCTATTTCCCTTTGGGCGGGTATCCTTTGAACAACTTGGCAACTGCTTTGTCGAGGGTGTTGATGTTCTTGTTGGAATTGTCAGAAATGGTGTCGGTAACCGATCCGCGCCAGAGCAGTTGCTTGTTCTTTGCATCTGCAATTTCGACGACCAGGGTGCCCTCCTTGGTTACCCAGGTGTTGTACATGACCGGTCCGCCTCCCCAGCCGTAGCCCCAGCCCCATCCCGGCCCGTAGCCGTAACCTGTTCCCACCAAGGTTTTCTGGTCTTTAATGCTATTGCTATACACGACCCACACGTCGGGGTCGGATTCAACCTTGGTGAATCCTTTTGCTGCCATCTGCTTATCGACCGCGTCGACGATGCGCTGGTCCCACAGACCCTTCGCGGGGTGAGGGCTTTTCTCCCAAGCGTAGGTGTGATATTGGGAGAAGTTCGCCTGGCGGTCCCAATCGATGTTGGTTTTCTGCGCAACGGCGGTAACGCACGCGAGACAACTGAGGACAACGAGGGCAAGAATTCGGCTCTTCATCAGTGCGGCTCCAGATAACAAGATTGACGTGCCTGCACAATGAGAATGCAGCACAACAGCGCTCTCATCGCATGGCTAAAGATACTATCCCGTCTTCCCGCGCGTCCAGGGGAGCGACTGAAACTATGTCACGCCAAAGACGATCAAACTAGGGAAGCTCTGATTAAGTCAGTCGGGAGTCCCTCAGGGGCTAAAGCCCGACCTAATATCAGGCACTTGCGGACGGCCTGAAGGCCGTCCCCTTCAGAGAACCAGACTTGATCAGAGTCTCCCTAGCACGTCCGGCGCACTCCACCTCGCGCGTTTGACCACTCCAACCACCCGCGGCAGGTGCTGGAGACACCTGCGCGGGTTGGTCGAAGTGATGCATCGAGACCGAGTTGGTATCCAGTCGTGGGCCAGCCACAGTTAATCGCGCGATGGGTAAATGCCCGTAAGCGCGATAATCCAGTTAAAGGTGAGATACGGCGAGCGAATGTCGACCGGCTGGTTGCCACCTGTCGAAGAAACAGCATTAGAGGCGAGCGTCGAATTGGGTTGTGACGAAGCGTAGATGTCTGGTGCGCCGGCGACGGACGCGCCGGTGCTTGTCGCCAGAAACTGGTTCGCTGGGGACTTGCTGGTGCCTGCGCCTGATACCGTGTTCACCGTGTGATTGTGACTCGGTAACTGAGCGACTCCCAGGGTTGCGGTCTCTGCACCACCGCTTTGGCCGAGTTGATAAGGTTGCAGTCCCGGGCCCTGGCCAGCACTGATCGGGACCCGTCCGCGCAAGTCCGGAAGGGCGAAGGTGGATATGCCATCGCCGCCGTAGGTGGTGCCTAGCAGCGAAAACAGAGCTGTGTTTTGTGAGATGGGCAGTAGCTGTCCATTGCAGAGCGCCCATCCTTGGGGCGCGAAGTTGTACGGCACGAGCAATAGCGAACCGAGAAACTGATCCATGAACGATCTCCTTGCTAAAGTGGATTTGTGCAGGTGTTGCGAATATTACTACTCTGCCCTACTCGGTACAACACTGCTCGGTTTATCTCACCCAGTTGAATTCACAACAGCTGTAGACGGTGAGCGGATTCTTGATGTATCCATCATGAGCGCGCAGCCAGTGTAGGCTGTTTTCGGGAACCAGCACTCTTGCAGTAACGTATGGTGACTGGAGCAATCATGATGAGCGAAATGTTGATCTGTGGCTACCTCTGGATTGCCTTCGGCATTCTTTGGTTGGCATGGGCCTTGCGGGGCAAGCCAACCCAGATGCGGGAGAGCCTAGGGTCGCGCTTTTCCCATGTCATAGCCACCGTGGCCGCTTTTTACGCGATGTTCAGTGGCGACGTGCCGCGGGGATGGATGCATATCCGCATCGTCCCGCGGGAGCCCTGGATCGAAGCTCTCGGAATCGCCATCACCGTCGGAGGCATGGCCTTCGCCATCTGGGCCAGGGCCTACCTTGGCGGGAATTGGAGCAGCAATGTCACGGTCAAGGTTGGGCATCAACTGATTCGCACTGGGCCTTACCGATGGGTCCGCCATCCGATTTATTCCGGACTGATTGTGGCCATGATAGGAACGGCGTTGAATCGACGGCAGGTACGTGGTCTGGTTGCGGTCGTCCTGCTCTGGGTGGGCTTCACCATCAAGAGCCGGATCGAAGAGCGCTTTATGGCGGCGACCTTCGGGCCAGAATACGACGAGTACAAAGCCACCACCGGAGCGTTGGTTCCGCGCCCGCGGTTCTAGAGCAACGGGAGCTCGCAATGCCATCCCCACGCATAGGACGATAACTGAGAGCTTGGTATGATGACCCGTGGCCAAAACACCGGTGCGCGGCAAGTTCATCACCTTCGAAGGGCTCGACGGTTGCGGCAAATCGACCCAACTGGAGAAACTGGCCGCGGTGCTGCGCGAGCACGGAATTGACGTACTCACGACCCGCGAACCTGGAGGCACGGACATTGGCGAACGCATCCGCGCTGTGCTGCTGGACTCTCGCACCGCCAGCCTCGACGCGCATGCCGAGATGGCGCTGATGTTTGCGTCGCGCGCGCAACTGATCGCGGAGGTGATCGCGCCCGCACTGGAAGCGGGTCGCTGGGTGCTGTGCGATCGCTTCACCGATTCGACCGAGGCGTACCAAGGTGCGGGACGGCATCTTGGCAGCGACGCTGTGCTGCAGTTGCACAGGGTGCTATGTCGCGGATTATGGCCCGATCTCACCATCCTGATGGATTGCGACGTAAGCTCCAGCGTGGGACGCGCCCGCCGACGCAACCAGGCTGCCGCAGAGGAGACGGCTGACGAGAACCGCTTCGAGAAAGAGAGCCATGCTTTCTTTACGCGAGTGCGCGACGCGTTTCTGGAGATCGCTAAGCGCGAGCCACAACGGGTCGTGTTGGTGGACGCACGGCCGAAGCTTGAGTTCGTGCATCCGGAAATCGTGCGCGTGGTCTTCGAGCGTCTGATGGCTGGTGAGAACCAGAAAGCGACGCTTGCATAAATCCTATGCCCTTCTCTGATTTTCACGGCAATGCCGAAGTGGTTCACACCCTGCGTGAGATGCTGGCGCAGGAACACTTCCCACACGCCGTGGTCCTCTCTGGCCCGCAGGGTTCCGGCAAGTTCACGCTGAGTCAAATGGTTGCGAAAGCCATGAACTGTCTGGAGGAACCTTTCGCCGACGGCCTGCCTGATTTCTGCGGCCACTGTGCCAACTGCGTCCGCATTGCGGAAGCCGACCCGCTGGAAGAGCGCTTTGCCGAAGCGGTGGAAGCCCGCGAGAACCTGCGCGACGCCGACAAGCGCGAGACTCGCCTGTTCGTGCAGACCCATCCTGACGTGTTGATCATCCCGCCCGATCCGCCGCAGATGCTGGTGAAGGTGGACCAGATCCGCCACGTCATTCACGAGATTTACTATAAGCCCGTCGAGGGCCGCGAACGCGTTTACATCTTCAGCGACGCCAACTTCATGAAGGAAGCCGCGAACTCGCTGCTCAAGATCCTGGAAGAGCCGCCGCAATACGCCACGCTGTTTCTGCTGACCGACAATCCTGCGGCGCTGCTGCCCACGATTCGTTCGCGATGCATGCACTTGCGGCTGGCACCGGTTGCCGCGGCCGAAGTGGAGCAGTATCTCGCCGAGGTGCGTCCGGAATGGAAAGCCCGCGAACGGGCGCTGGTGGCGAGGGTTTGCGGCGGAGGACTGGGCCGCGCACGCAGTTTCGATCTGGCCGCCTATGTGGCCGCGCGACAGGACGCGCTGGCCCTGCTGGGCCCCGCGATGGGAAGCGCAGACCACAGCGCGCTGTTCCGTGTGACCGATGCTTATCGCGCCGGTGCAGACGGCAAGGCGAAGACAGAGCTATTGATTCGGACGCTGTATTCGCTCCTCGAGGACCTGCTGTTCCTGAAGTCGGGAACGCCGGAATTGGTGCGCAACGCCGACCTACAGGCGGAGCTGGAGAAAATGTCGTCGCAGGTAGAGTTCGCGTGGATCGTGACCGCGACGCAACGGCTCGGGGAACTGGAAAGCGGCATGCGCCGGAACCTCCTACGCTCGCTGGCACTCGACACGTTTGCGACATCGTTGGAGCGCTAACGTGCTTCATGGCGCCTTAACACCAAAGTATTATCCCCAGTTTGGATTGTTTTGCGGAATCGGCTGTGGTAGGGTATCCCCAAGTTCACACCCTTAGCAGCCCGGGACAATTCAAGTCTGAGTCTTGGCAGATCCGGTATTGTGTTCACGCTTGAGTTGGCTGTATCCCTGAGGCTGGTGTGCAAACCACCATAGGAGTAAACACCATGAAGGATTCCATGGACTCCACCGCCGTGGGCCGAGCTCTCGACTCCGAAGTGTTTGCCAATCGCAAGCTGATTCGTCCCGCTCTCAACCGCAACGATCATCCGCGCCAGGAAGCCCCTGAGCGCCGCGAACGGAGCGAGCGCCCGAGCCCCATGAATGGCGGCGGCAAGAAGGCCCCGCCACCGGAGCAAACTCACGCCGAAAATTTCTACTACCAAAAACAGATGCAGACCAAGACGCCGATGGTCCTAGTGCTGCAGGACGGCGAACAGATCCACGGGGTCATCGAGTGGTACGACAAGTACTGCCTGAAAGTGAACCGCACCAGGCGCGAGCAATTTGCTGATCTACAAGCCCAGCATCAAGTACATGTTTAAGGAAAGCGAAGCCGGGCAGCGGAAGTAAGAAGCCGGGGCTAGGGGCGAGGTGTCAGTTGTCGACGCGAAGCACTCAGCCGTCAGCATTGAGCGATCCGTAGATTAAGCCTGTCATCCTGAGCGAAGACGCGACCGCCGTGGCGGACGCGTCCGAGTCGAAGAGCCTGCCCCCGAGCGAAGCCGAGGGAAGCCCTACAGCGCAACGAACCCACTTTTTACTATTCCCTGACCCCTAACCCCCAGCCCCTGCTTTTAAGTCCTTCACCAGCCGCTGAAACGCCGTCTGATACGAATCGTTGTCCCTCTAGTTGCTGAAGTCGGGGATGAAGTACTCGCGTATCTCGCGGGCGGAGTCAATGCCGACGTTGGCATCGAACGCAGACGCGGAGGCGACGGTCGCCGACAAGGCCCTGCGCCTGTCATGTAAGGATTTCCTTGTCCTCTGCAACAACTGGCTTACCAATGCAGGGTTACCACGTATAATGATTAGGACTTTGTGAGATCGTAAGCCCCTGTGATATTTCGAGCCGCACATTTTACGAAACGCTGGCGGGTTCTAGAGGTAGTACTCTGCCTGCTGGTATTCCTGTTTGCCTTTCACGCCAAGACATCGGTATATGGAAGCGGTCCGCAGTCTGGAGTAATTCCGTCCACCGTTGCGAAGCTTTGGCTTAACGGGCAAAAACTGGAAGTTGAGCCCGTTCTCCAACCCGTCACGGTCCTATTTTGGGTCCCGATGCTGTTCCTCCACTGGTTATGCGTTCGCCGCGAGCCGGTCGTTCAGCACTGCTTTCGCGTCGCGTCGCCGCGACATCTCGGTTTGCAGGACCTGCATCGTTCTCTTCGGCCCCCGCCGCTTGGATAGACAGTTCTGTCGCATCGATAGTCGTTTGGCGTTTGATTGGGCAGAGTAGTACTCCATTGAACTCTTATTCTCCGTAACGCTTTAGACGAAGAGAGGAAAGTCCATGCAGGTTCGCCCTTTGCACAAGTTTCTTGTGTTAGGCGCGGCCGTGCTGTGTCTTGTGGCCGGAATTACGGTCGTAAGGCACGTGCGCGCAAGTTCGCCATCCCACGCAAAGCACGGTGGAACAGCCACGGCCAGCGAGAATCCCGGCCAGGCTCCATTCGCTGCGGTCGCGCCCGTGAAGCGTGAGACCATAGCCACTTCGCTATCCATCGCGGGCCAGTTCATTCCCTACCAGAACGTCGAACTGCACGCCAAGGTTGCCGGATACATTCGCAACATCTACGTTGACATCGGCGACCACGTCCATACAGGGCAGGTATTGGCCGTGCTGGAAATTCCCGAGCTCGTCGCGGAAGTCGATGAGGCGAAGGCTGCGGTGCATCACGCGGAAGAAGAGATCCAGCGGGCACATAGCGATGTGTCTCGTGCGGAAGCCGACAACGTAGCCCTGCATGCCAACGCGGTGCGACTCGTCAATACGGACAAGGCACGGCCTGGTCTCATTGCGCAACAGGAGCTCGACGATGCTACCGCGAAAGATCGGGCCTCGCAGGCGCAAGTCGAAGCCGCCAAGTCGTCACTGGCAGCCGCGCAGCAGCAATTGGAAGTCGCGCGCGCTAATCAACAGCACTACTCCGCCCTATTCGACTACACCAGAATCACGGCTCCCTACGATGGCGTGGTGACCTGGCGGTTCTCCGATACGGGCGCTCTCGTGCAGGCCGGGACTTCAAACACCAGTGGATTGCCTGTGGTGACCATCGCCCAAATCAACGTTCTGCGCTTGCGCATTCCAGTACCCGAATCGCTGGCGTCGAAAGTCAGAATTGGCGATTCCGCCGATGTGCACGTGCAGGCGACTGGGGAATATTTCACCGGCAAGGTGGCCCGCTTTACCGACTCTCTCGATATGTCGACTCGCACCATGCAGGTTGAGATCGATGTTCCCAACCCAACCTATCACCTGCAACCGGGCATGTACGCGGATGTCACGCTGAGCGCTAACAGCCGTCCCAACGCTCTGACCGTACCCATACAGGCCCTCCAACGCGGGGAGAACAAAACCACCGTACTGGTACTCGACGCGCAGAACCGCGTGCAGTCTCGCGAGGTGCAAGTGGGAGTGGAAAGCTCGAACAACGTCGAAATACTCGCGGGGCTCACGGAAGGCGAGAGCGTGATCGTAGGCAATCTGGGCAGCTATCAACCGGGGGAGTTGGTAAGGCCCAAGCAGGGAGTCTTCACGGCTGCGTCCGGCAGCTCGGGCGCGGAGTAAGTAAATGTCCACTTTCGCCATCAAGCATCCGTTCTTCATTTTGATGCTCTGCCTGATCGTGGTCGTCGTCGGTGTAACTACGGTGGCGCGCATGCCGGTTGATCTGTTTCCCGAAATCAAGATCCCGGTCGTCGTGGTGGCCACGTTCTACAGCGGCATGCCCCCGCAACAGATTGAGGGCGACATAACTGACACGTTTGAACGATTCTTCACTCTGGGCAGTAACATCGACCACATTGAGTCGCGATCGCTAACCGGTGTGAGCCTGATTAAGGTTTACTTCCAACCGGGGACCGATCCCGATGCGGCGGTCAGCGAAATCGCCAATCTGGCGATGGCCGACCTTCGCCGATTGCCGCAAGGAACGCTGCCGCCCGTCGTCCTCAAGTTTGACGCCTCCAGCATGCCGGTCTGCCTCGTGACCCTGAAAGGCAAGGGGCTGACGGAAACCGAGCTGCACGATCAGGGGCAGTTCAATGTTCGCAACCAGATTGCGAACGTGCCGGGTGCGTCGGTACCCCAACCCTATGGCGGGAAGTACCGGCAGATCCAGTTCTACATCGATCCCGTGAAGCTGCAAGCCACGCAACTGAGCCCGATGGATGTTGTGCGCGTTGTGAACAAGGCCAACACCATCCTGCCGGCAGGAGATCTCCGCGTGGGGCCGCGCGACTACAACATCTATAGCAACAGTCAGCTACCCACGGTTAGCGACATGAACGACGTTCCCCTGAAGGCAATCGACAACCGAGTGCTGCGATTTGGGGACATCGGACACGCGGAAGACTCCTCCGCAATTCAATACAACGTGGTGCGAGTGGACGGCCAGAAGTCGGTCTACCTGCCGATTCTGAAGCAGGGCGGTAACAGCAACACGATTGAGATCGTCGATGGAGTGCGCGACCGGGTCGAAAACCTGCGCGACACTCCCAAGACCCTGATCGCGAACGTGGTGTTTGATCAGTCGCAATACGTGAAGTTGGCGATCGCCAATGTGCTACGGGAGGGCAGCATTGGCCTGTTCCTGACCGCCGTCATGATCCTAGTGTTCCTCGGATCTCTTCGAGGAACCATTTCGGTGCTGCTGTCGATCCCGATCTCTTGTTTGGCGGCATTCCTGTTGCTGAATGCCATGGGGAGCACGATCAACACCATTGTTCTTGGGGGCCTTGCTCTTGTGCTCTCGCGCTTGATCGATAACTCCGTGGTCGTGCTGGAGAACATATTTCGCCACCTGGAAGCGGGGGAAGATGCTCTTACTGCGGCTGAGGAAGGCGGCCATGAAGTTGCGCTTGCGGTGCTCGCCGCTACTATCACGACCGCAATCGTGTTCTTCCCTGTCGTTTTCCTGTCCGGGGTCAGCAAATACCTGTTCACGGCTTTGGCTCTAGGTGTGGTGCTGGCGTTGGCAGCGTCGTACCTGGTGGCGATGTCGGTTGTTCCCTTGTTCTGCTCCAAGTTCATCAAGTCAGAACACGGCGACGAAGCCGAAGGGAAACATGAAGGTGGATTTCTGGAACGCCTGTTGGCGCCCTTCAACCGGGGATACGACTATGTTCTGCGAAAATACGATGAGTCCATCGAGAAAGCGCTGAAGCACCCGAAGATGACGGTTGCCGTCATCATGGGGGTCTTCGTACTTAGCCTCGCGCTCTCGCCATTCCTGGGGGTTGCTTTCTTCCCGCGCACCGATCCAGGACAGTTTGTCATTAACGTGAAGGCGCCCAGCGGCACGCGGATCGAGTTGACCAACGACTATATCGCCAGGGTGGAAGACGATATCCGGCAGGTTGTCGACAAAGACGATCTGGGAATGATCGTCTCCAATATCGGAGTGAATGCCGATCTCTCGGCAATCTATACCACCAACTCGGCCATGCACACGGCCTTCGTTCAGGTGCAACTGAAGGAGGAGCACAAGGTCAGCACGTTCGACTACATCGATCGCGTCAGAAAAAAGCTCAACTCCGACTTGCCCGAGATATCGACCTTCTTCCAGACCGGTGGCTTGGTCGATTCCATCGTGAATCAGGGGATGCCGGCGCCGATCGACATCCAGGTTACCGGCAACAACCAGCACGCTGCTTATGAAGTCGCCAGCCAGATGGCGCAACAACTGCGCCAATTAAACGACGTGAGCGATGTGCTGATTCCGCAGGACCTGGATTATCCCGGCATTCAACTCAATGTCAATCGTGAGATGGCGGCGCGCCTGGGGTTGACCGCCAGCGGTGTGGTGGAGAACGTGATCACCGCGCTCACTTCGAATGGCATGATCGCGCCGGGCTACTGGATCGATCCGCGTAGCGGCAATAACTACTTCCTCACGGTGCAATATACCCCGCGGCAGATCGCCGACATGACGATGGAAGATTTTAAGCAGATCCCGCTGCACGCGAAGAACAATCCCAATCCCACCATGCTGGAGAACGTCGCGGACGTAAAGATGATCAACACCCCGACCGAGGTGGACCACTATCAACTGTTCCGCATCATCGATGTCTACGTGTCGCCCAAAGGAGAAGACCTGGGCAGGCTTCTGAAGAAAGTCCAGCGCGTCATCAAAGACACCCCGCTGCCGCCCAACACACGCGTCGAATTGCGCGGCTCGGTGGTTTCGATGAACCAGTCGTTCAAGAGTTTCGCCATCGGTTTGTCGCTATCCGTCGTACTGGTGTACTTGATTCTGATGGCGCAGTTCGCTTCGTTCAGCGATCCGTTCATCATCCTGCTGGCCGTTCCGCCGGGATTTACCGGGGTGATTCTGTTCCTGCTGATGACCCACACCACCATCAACATCATGTCGCTGATGGGGGTGATGATGATGATTGGCATCGTTGTTTCGGATTCCATCCTGATCGTCGAATTTACCCGCGAGTTGCGGCGGCGCGGACAGTCTTTGCAGGAGGCGATCAAGAACGCCTGCCACGTGCGGTTGCGGCCGATCATGATGACGACCTTCGCCACGCTACTGGGATTGATTCCCCTGGCGCTGGCGCTGGAAGCCGGAAGTGAGCAGTACGCGCCGCTGGCACGCGCCATCATCGGCGGGCTGATGCTCTCGTTCGTGGTGACCTTGTTCCTGGTGCCGGCCGCGTATTTCCTCATGCACCGCAAGAATGAAGAGGGTCAGCAGGAGGTGCGCGCATGAGCAGGACTGTTCACCAGAATTGGTTTTCGCTCTTGGTTGGCGATGGCGGGCGCCCTCGCCATAAAGATATGGAGCTCTTCTATGTCTAGTTTCGCTATCAAGTATCCGTTCTTCATTCTCATGTTGTGTCTGGCGATTGTCGTCGTTGGCGTGACCACAGTGGTGCGCATGCCGGTGGATTTGTTTCCGGAGATCCAGATACCCGTGGTGGTAGTCGCTACCTTCTACAGCGGGATGCCGCCGCAGCAAATTGAGGCCGACATTACCGACACCTTCGAGCGCTTTTTTACCCTGGGCAGCAACATCGATCATATTGAGTCGCGATCGCTTACCGGCGTCAGCCTGATCAAGGTTTACTTCCAGCCTGGTACCGACCCGGATGCGGCGGTCAGTGAAATCGCCAATCTGGCGATGGCTGACCTGCGCAGGTTGCCGCAAGGAACGCTGCCTCCTGTGGTGCTGAAGTTCGATGCCTCAAGTCTGCCAGTGTGCCTGGTCACGCTGAAAGGGCAGGGACTCAACGAAACCCAACTACATGACGAGGGACAGTTCAACGTCCGCAACCAAATCGCTAATGTGCCGGGCGCTTCGGTTCCGCAGCCCTTCGGTGGAAAGTACCGCCAGATCCAGTTCTACATCGATCCGGTAAAGCTGGAAGCGGCCCAGATGAGCCCCATGGATGTGGTGCAGATCGTCAACGACGCCAACAAGATTCTGCCCGCTGGCGATGTCCGCATCGGCCCCCGCGACTACAACATTTACAGCAACAGCCAACTGCCCAACGTGGCGGAGATGAACGATGTTCCGCTCAAGGCGATCGGTAACGGCGTTCTGCGCTTTGCCGATGTAGGGCACGCAGAAGACTCGTCCGCCATCCAGTACAACATCGTGCGCGTGGATGGACAGAAGTCGGTGTACCTGCCCATCCTGAAGCAGGGCGGTAACAGCAACACCATTCAGATCGTCAATGGGGTGCGCGACCGCATTAAGAACCTGCTGGACGTACCCAACTCGCTGGTTGCCACGGTTGTCTTCGACCAATCGCAGTACGTGAAGACGGCAGTCGCCAACGTGCTTCGCGAAGGCGGCATAGGACTCGTCCTTACTGCAGTCATGATCCTGGTGTTCCTGGGATCACTGCGGGGAACAATTTCCGTTCTGCTGTCGATCCCGATCTCGTGTCTGGCTGCCTTCCTGCTGTTAAACGCCACCGGCAGCACCATCAACACGATGGTCCTCGGCGGACTGGCCCTCGTTCTCTCCCGCTTGATCGACAACTCGGTTGTGGTGCTGGAAAACATCTTCCGCCACCTGGAAGAAGGAGAAGACGCGGTCACAGCCGCAGAGCGTGGAGGCCAGGAAGTTCAGCTCGCGGTGCTGGCCGCGACCTTCACTACCGCGATCGTATTTTTCCCGGTTGTGTTCCTGTACGGCGTCAGCCGGTATCTGTTCATGGCCCTGGCGCTCGGCGTGGTGCTCGCTCTGGCTGCCTCTTACCTCGTCGCCATGACGCTGGTGCCCCTGTTCTGCGCTCGCTTTATCAAGACGGCCCACGGTAAAGGCGGACATCAACCCCAATCAATGTTTGGACGAATGGTTTCCGGCTTCAACCACAAATATGACCAGCTCCTGATGAGATATGACCGTGCTGTGGACAAGGCCTTGGCGCGTCCGGTTGCCACGATCGTAATCATCATGGCGACTTTCGTGGTCAGCCTGGCGCTGTATCCGCTGCTGGGGGTCGCTTTTTTCCCGCGCACCGATCCGGGACAGTTCGTCATTAATGTCAAGGCCCCGACGGGGTCGCGCCTGGAATTTACGAACCAATACGTGGCTCGAGTGGAGGACGACATTCGGGGCGTAATCGGCAAGGATGATCTGCAGATGATCGTGTCCAACATCGGGCTGACCCCCGATCTTTCCTCCATCTACACCAGCAACTCCGGACAGCACACTGCTTTTGTACAGGTGAGTCTCAGCCCGGACCACAAGCTGAGCACCTTCGAATACATGAATCGGGTGCGGCAAAAGTTGGCGTCCGATCTTCCCGAGGTCTCCACCTATTTTCAGACCGGCGGCCTGGTGGATTCGGTCGTCAATCAGGGCATGCCCGCACCCATCGACATCCAGGTGAGCGGAAACGACCAGCGGGCCGCTTACGAGGTGGCAAGGGAGATCGCCCAGAAGCTACGATCCATGAATGACGTCAGCGATGTGCTCATTCCGCAGGACCTTGACTATCCTGGCCTGCAGCTCAACGTGCGCCGTGAAATGGCAGCACGCCTGGGGCTGACGGCCAGCGACGTGGTGGACAACGTGGTAACCGCTCTTACCTCCAACGGCATGATTGCTCCCAGTTACTGGGTGGATCCGCACAACGGAAACAATTATTTCCTTACGGTGCAATACACCAATCAGCAGATTGGTTCGATGACGATGGAAGACTTCAAACAGATCCCCTTGCATGCTCCCGACAACGCTAACCCCACCATGTTGGAAAACGTGGCCGACATCAAGATGATTAACACTCCGACTGAGGTCGATCATTACCAGCTCTTCCGGGTGATCGACGTTTATGTTTCCCCGAAAGGGGAGGATCTGGGAGCGCTTTCCAGCGAAGTGAATAAGCTGATCAAGGAGACGAAGCTTCCGCCCAACACGAGGATAGAAGTGCGCGGCTCCGTAGTGTCGATGCACCAGTCGTTCTTGAGTTTTGGCCTCGGACTACTGCTCGCCATCGTGCTGGTTTACCTCGTACTCATGGCTCAGTTTGCGTCGTTCATCGATCCATTCATCATTCTGCTCGCCATTCCGTCGGGCATCACCGGCGTGATCATCTTTCTGCTGATCACGCATACGACGCTGAACGTCATGTCGCTGATGGGCTTGATTATGATGACCGGGATCGTGGTCTCGAACAGCATTCTGATCGTGGATGTCACACGCAACTACCGGAGGTCAGGGATGCCTATCCGCGAAGCCGTGGCGCTGGCGTGCCGGGTTCGCCTGCGGCCAATCCTGATGACCTCATTGGCCACGATTCTCGGACTGATTCCCATGGCGCTCGCATTGGAAGCAGGCAGCGAACAATATGCGCCGCTGGCGCGGGCCATCATTGGCGGGCTTATGGTCTCCGTCGCGGTTACTGTCTTCCTGGTGCCCCCCGCTTATCTGGTGATTCATCGCAAAGAAGAGCAACAGCCTGGACAGGAGGTGCGAGCTTGAGAGGCAAGGTCCTTCCGCTTGTGGTGTTGGTTGTGTTGGTTGTGTTGGCCATGACTACGCTGGCAGCGCAAACGGCCTCGCCGATGCCGCCGGCGACCGTTCCACAGCAGTCGGTAACTACGCCGGCGCAAACGCAACCGGAGCTGCAGACTCTTCCGGCGCCCCAGATGCCGCCGGCTCCTACAGCCCCGGCTCCGCCACAGGTGCCCACCACCGGCCCGGTGCAACGGCTGACCATTCAGGACGCCGAGGCCCTGGCGATCAAGAACAATCCGCAGATCTCCGTGTACCACCTGATCTACCTGGCATCGAATCAAGTGACCCGGGAGCAGAAAGCGGCGTACTACCCGACGGTCTACGGCAGCCTGACGGCGGTGGGAGGACAGCAAGGAAGTCGCATCGCTGCGGGCAATCTGAACAGCCCGCGGTTGCTGAACCGCGCCGCCGGCGGATTGGCCTTGTCGCAATTGATCACCGATTTTGGCCGGACGAACAACCTGGTGGCCATGGCGGCGTTGCGCGCTAAGGCCGCGAATATGAATGCCGCTGCCACGACGTACCAAATCAAGCTGGCGGTCGATGAGGCGTTCTACAACGTGCTGCAGACTTTGGCTGAGGAGCAGGTGGCCGAACAGACCGTGAGCGCACGGCAACTTGTCTCCGACCAAATCACGACCCTGTTCCAAAACAAATTGAGATCGGAAGTTGACGTCAGTTTTGCCGACGCCAACCTGGCACAAGGCAAGCTGCTTCTGCTGGACGCGCAGAATAACTATCAGTCCGCACTGTCGCAGTTGTCGCAGGTCCTGGGCTACTCCGGGCAACAGCAGTTTGAGCTTGTCGATACCGAATCCGAGCTCAAGCCACCTCCCGATGCGGTAAGTCAGCTCGAGGATGAGGCCTTCAGCAACCGGCCGGAAATTGCGGCGCAGAGCTACGAGTACCAGGCCGACCAACACTTTCAGAAAGCAGAGCGCGACCTGCTTTTCCCCACCGTCTCGGCCTTGGGCGTAGTAGGACAGACTCCGGATGGCAGCGTGCTCAACGGCATTCAGCAGTTTCCAACCTGGTACGGCGCTGCCGGCGTAAATGTGAATGTGCCAATCTTTAACGGCTTCCTTTACGTGTCACGGTCACGCGAGGCCGGACTTCGGGCCCAGGCCGCGGACCAGCAGCTGCGCGACCTCAAGGACCGGGTTGCCAATGACGTGCGCACCAGTTGGTTGAACGCCATCACGGCTTTCAACCGCATCGGGGTCAGCCAGCAGTTTCTGAATGAGGCCAATCTCGCCCTCAACCTGTCGCAAACGCGTTACAGCCTGGGCCTGAGTTCGATCGTGGAGCTCAGCCAGGCGCAGCTCCAGCAAACCGAAGCACAGATTCAGTTTGCGGCAGCGAAGTATCAGTATCGCATCGCCCAATCCGTGCTGCGTTACCAGATCGCCGCGCCTTAACCGGACTCCGATTGAGGTACCAAGGTTGGGTGTCCGCTTGTGAAGTGAATCGTCCGTGGGCGAACACCCGCAAAGATGAGGACAAGGTCTCGTCTGGCGCAAGCCATTGCGCCACAGCCAGTTATAGGCTTTGCAACGTGGTAGGCGGATTGCATCGTAGATACAAGAGCGGTTTCACGGAAAGTGGAACCTTTGCGATTGCAAGGGTTCGTATCACGGCATGAGTTCAGTCGTGTAGAGACGAGACGGTAGGAAGGTACTGGACTTCAGCCCCTGTGCTGTAGCGTAGGGGGTTGGGGGCTTGAAAGCCCCGATTCGTTTCTCAGAAGCTTGCGGCACGACTGAAGGCACCCTGATACGAATCGAAGCTTCATCGTTCCGTGAGGTACGCCGACTTTCGAACAGCTCCAAGGATTTGAGGTGGCTCATGCGCAGCTTCCTGCAGGATGTCCGGTACTCCGTTCGCCAGATGAGGAAGTCGCCGGGATTTGCGGTGATTGCCATCCTGACGCTCGCTCTGGGCATCGGCGCGAACACCGCAATTTTCTCCGTGGTGAACGGCGTGCTCCTGAACCCGCTTCCTTATCCGCAGCCGCAGCGGCTCGTGGTTCTGTTCCACGACAAACCCAACTTCGCGACCGGGTCCATTTCGTATCCCAACTTCCTCGACTGGCAGCGCGAGAGCCAGGCGTTTGAGTCAATGGCGGCCTACCGCAATAGCGGGAGCTTCGCTCTCACCAGCACGGCGGAGCCAGAGGCGGTCACCGGAGAAATGGTATCGGCTGGCTTCTTCGAAATTCTTGGCACGAAGCTGCTCGCGGGACGGACTTTCACTGCCGACGAAGATCGGCTGGGGGCCAATCCGACGGCGATGATTTCCGAGGGCCTATGGAAGCGCAAGTTCGGCTCCGATCCCACGCTGATTGGCAAGGTCATCATTCTCGATGGCGAAGCCCGCACCGTCGTCGGCATTGTTCCCGCGAGTTTCCGGCTCAAGATCTGGAACTTCAGGGCAGCCGATGTCTACGCTCCGATCGGTGAGTTCAAGGAGCCGCAGTTCCGCGATCGTCACTCAGCCTGGGGTACCGATGCGGTTGCGCGCCTGAAACCGGGCGTGACTATGGCGGAAGCGGCGCAGGACATGGCCCGCGTGAATCACGGGCTGGACGCGGCGTTTCCCGACGCGGATGCCAACATCAAGACGAAGATCGTTCCGCTGAAAGAACTCATGGTCGGCGACGTCCGGCCTGCCTTGGTGGTGCTGCTGGGAGCGGTCGGCTTCGTGCTGCTGATAGCGTGCTTCAACGTGGCCAACCTGCTGCTAGCGCGCTCGACTGCGCGCACCCGCGAGTTCGCCGTACGGGCCGCGATGGGAGCCGGACGGGCGCGGCTTGTCCGGCAACTGCTGACCGAGAGTGTCGGGCTGGCGATGGTGGGAGGAGGGTTGGGGCTGCTGCTGGCAACCTGGGGCACGAAAGCGGCGGTGGCCGCGTTGCCGCAAGCCTTGCCGCGGGCCGAAAACATCGGCGTGGACAATCGTGTGCTCCTGTTCACCCTGTTGCTTTCAGCAGTTGCGGGCGTGCTGTTCGGAATCATCCCGGCGCTGAAGACATCGCGCCTGCATCTCAGCACTGCGCTGAGCGAGAGCGGGCGCTCCGTGGCCGCGGGCAAGAGCCGGGCGCAGTCAGCTTTTGTAGTCATCGAAATGGCGATGGCGTTGGTGCTGCTGGTAGGCGCTGGGTTGATGATTCGTACCCTGATGCGGCTGTGGAGCGTCGATCCCGGCATCAATGCTCGCGACGTGCTGACCTTTGACGTGGCGCTGCCATCCTCGCTGGCGACCAAAACTGCGGACGAGGTGCGGGCCACGTATCGGCAAGTTGATGCTACTCTGCACTCAATTCCCGGTGTGGAGAGTGAGTCCATCAACACAGGCGCCCATCCCATGCAGGGTGACAGCGAACAAAATTTCTGGGTTGAGGGGCAGCCGAAGCCGCAACGCCGCGCCGAAATGCCGATGGTCCTGTACTACACCGTGCGGCCGGAGTATCTGCGTGTCATGCAGACGCCATTGCTGCGCGGACGCTTCCTGACCGACGCCGACGATGCCCGATCGGCGCCAGTGGCTGTCGTCGACGAGGCCTTCGCTGAGCACTACTTTGCCGGACAGGATCCAATCGGCAAATACATATTCCTGGTTGATTCTCACGGCGAGCGGTCAAAAGAAATAGTCGGCGTAGTAGGACACGTGAAGCAGTTCGGGCTGGGCAAGGACTCCACCGAGACTATGCAGGCGCAAATGTATGAGCCCTTTCTGCAAATGCCCGACTACTACATCCTGCAGGAGGCGGGCGGTGACCGGATATACGCGCGCATGCGGGATGGCGTCGATCCGATGACCGTATTCCACACCATCCGCCGCGCCCTGGCGCAACAGAACGAGACGATCGCGTTCAATCCTGAATCCATGGAGCGCCTGGTGAGCGAATCCATCGCGCAGCAGCGTTTCACCATGATGTTGTTCGCCGTATTTGCTGCCTTGGCGCTGCTGTTGGCCAGCGTCGGCATCTACGGCGTGCTTTCGTATGTGGTTGGCCAGCGCACGCAGGAGATTGGCATTCGCATGGCCCTGGGGGCGCAGAAGAGCGATGTCTTGCGCGCTGTCCTGCGGGATGGCGCCCGCATGACGCTGTTTGGCATCGGTATCGGCGTGGTCGCTGCGGTATCTCTGACTCGGCTGATGCAGAGCATGTTGTTCGGAGTTAAACCAACGGATCCCGTGACGTTCACCGCCGTTGGGTTGATCCTTTGTGCCGTTGCGGTACTGGCCTGCTACGTCCCGGCGCGTCGCGCTGCCTCAGTCGATCCCATGCAGGCGCTGCGGTCGGAATAGGCGTCGCGCTTGGGGCCGGACCTGGTCCAGACCTGCGCTCGTACAACCATCCTCATATCTGAACGCCAGGGGAAAGCCGGCAATTGGTCGGCCGCCTAATCGTTCCTCTATATAATGTGAGACTGGGTAGCGACAGCGGTGGCATCGCCAACGCCAACGTATCATTGACAAGTCGCTGCCGTGGCCTAGCGTCAGCCGTCGCTGTCTTCGAAGGGGAGGTTGATGATGTTTGCCCGTAATGCTCATTTCCGCGTGAGATCGCTCAACATGGCCGCGGAGTTCGCCCAGACACTCGAGAACGAAGTCCTTCCTTTGCTGCGCAAGCAGAAAGGTTTCAAGGGCGAAATCACGTTGTCAAATCCCGGCAATTTAGAACGAATTTCAATCAGCCTGTGGGAGGACAAGAGCAATGCCGAAGCGTACGATGCCAACATCTACCCACAGGTGTTGAAGATCCTTTCAAGGGTGATCGATGGGGCGCCCAAAATTCGAATATTTGAGGCCGTCGCCCTAAACCTCAATCATGACACCGCAGCCGAGCGCTAGAGTTTTTGATGGCTCTTCATGGCGCAAAACTCGTAAAGCGCCTTCCATGAGAGCCTGTAGTTCGTCCTCGCCCGGATAGACGGTTATAGGGGCGATCCAACTTACGCACTCACTCAGCAGCGAGACCAAACGTTGCGAATGTGCCATGCCGCCGGTGAAGAGCACAGCGTTTACACGCCCGTGCAGAACGGCCGCCATCGCCCCGATCTCTTTCGCAATTTGGTAAACCATCGCCTCGAACACGGTTTTGGCCTTTGCCTCGCCACGCGCAATGCGGCGCTCAACTTCCACCAGGTCTTTGGTGCCGAGATAGGAGTAGAGTCCGCCATCGCGGAACAGCAGCCCTTCCACTTGCTTCTGGGTGTACTGGCCGCTGAAACAGAGATCGACCAACTGCATCACCGGCACGCCGCCAGCACGCTCCGTGGAAAATGCTCCTTCTTCGCGCGAATTGGTCAGGTCCACCATGAGACCGTTTTCGTGGGCCGAAACTGAAATCCCGCTGCCGAGATGCGCCACAATCAGCCGCAGTGACTCGTAGCATTCGCCGCGCTCGCGCGCATAACGCTTGGCCACCGCCTTCGAGTTCAAAGCATGCGACAAACATTGCCGCTCCAGCAGCGCCGATCCCGAAAGGCGCGCACACTCCGGCCACTCGTCCACGCTCACCGGGTCAACGACGTATGCTTGTACGCCGGCCTTTTGCGCAATGTCGTACGCGAGAAATGCGCCAAGGTTCGCGGCATGCTCACCACGCCGGGCCAGTTGCAATTCCTTGAGCATTGGTTGATCCACAACGTAGGTGCCGCTGGCTAAAGCGGGCAGCAGACCGCCACGTCCCACTACAGCATCCAGCTCGCAGATGTTATGTCCTGCCTCAGTGAGAGCAGTTTCAATCTGTGCTGAGCGAAATTGCTGCTGATCAAGAATTGGGCACCCTTGGAACTGTGCCATCTCGGCGTCAGAGTGCCGTATGTTCTTGACGAGGTCGGAGCGCTCGTTCACATACAGAGCCAGCTTCGTGGACGTGGAACCGGGATTAATCGCAAGAATCCTGAATTCACCGGGCTGCAAAAATCACCCCCAGAGCGATGGAGTTTACCTTGTCATCTACGCTCTCGACGCGCGACGGAATCAGGATCGGGACCTTCGCGCCTGCCACCACATGCGCGCATTGCGAGCCGCCCAGATACTTCACGGACTTTCCGAGAAGGTTGCCCGCCTCGATGTTCGGAACCACCATGCAGTCGGCGTGACCTGCCACCGGATGCTCAATGCCCTTCGCCTGCGCCGCTGACTGCAGGAGCGCGCAATCGAGGGCGAGGGGGCCGAAAATCTCTACGTCACCGAAGTGGCCGGCTTCACCCATGTTTGTGAGCTCCCGCGCATCCATACTTGAGGGCACCGATTCGCTGACCGCTTCCGTGGCGCTCATGAGTGCGATCTTCGGACGCGCCAGGCCGATGGAGCGCATCACCTCGATTGCGTTTTGCACGATTTGCTTCTTCTGCTCCAGGTTCGGCAAAACATTCAGCCCTCCATCGGTGACCCCCACCAACCTGATCTCACCGGCGAGATTGTCCTCGTAGAGGAGCACGTCGCTCAAGAGACGTCCTGCTCGCAATCCAGTCTGTTTGTCCAGCACGGCGCGTAACAGTTCATCGGTGCGGAGATGACCTTTCAGCAAGAGGTCTACGCGGCCATCGCGCGCCATTTGCGTTGCGACGGCTGCGGCATCGTCCCCGCCGGCGAACTCTGCCTTGGCGAGCAAGCCAGAGAGTCCGAGTGTCTCTGCCTTGGTGCGGATGTTTCGCTCGTTGCCAATCAGCACCGGAATGGCAATTCCGAGACGCAGCGCGCCATCGGCCGCCGTCAGGGCAACTTCATCGTCAGCCACGACGATCGCAACACGTTTGGGACCGCATAGCTGAGCGCGTTCGCGGAGTTCTGAGAAGTTCGTTATTTCCAGTTTGGTGGTTGCTGCAGCGCTTGAGAGCATGACTCATTGTGGCCCGCGAGAGGATGGGATTGCAGTGAGCGGGGTCACAATGGCGCAGGGCGCGAAAATGACAGCCTGCGAACACGACCTAAGGAAACCTGATTAAGTCCGGTATGGAAGGGGACGGCCTTCAGGCCGTCCGTAATGCCCCAAAATCACTGCGGCTTTAGCCGCTGAGGGATTCCGCCGAGCCTTAATCAGAGTTTCCCTAATAACAAAAATAATTAATGGTTTTCACCACATTAGTGCTTGACTTCATTTCGAACTAGTCGTAGGGTTTCTCATCTTTCCTTACAGTATGTGGGATATTGAGTTCGCAGGAGCACTTAGCTGGAAGTGTTTCTCTAACCCAAAAAAAACCCAACATCGTGTTCGAGCGGTGGGGATCTCCGGCCCAGGCAGTCTTGCATAGCGGCACTCACACACGGCCGCAGAAAGAGGGAATCGTGCCTTACATCTTTGGAATTGGGTCGTTGATCGAACAGTCATCGCGAATGAGGACTTCGCCGACGGCGATGTATGTATTGCCGGCCCGGGTTCACGGCTATGCCCGCGGTTGGTGGGCTCGCACCGGCGCCGTTGGTTTTAGTCCCACGTTTGTCGGGGCCATCCCGGAGAAATCGAGCTCCTTGAATGGAGTCGTCTACGCGGTGAGCGACGAGGAGTTGGCGGCCACCAACAAGCGCGAGGCAGGTTATACGCCGACGGACATTACAAAAGACGTTGAGATCCTCACCGGCGGCCCCGTGCCCAAAGGCAAAGTTTGGATGTACGTCAACGATTTCACCGACAAAAACCCGCGGAAGGATAGCCTGCCCACGGCCCAGTTTCCCATTGTGCAATCGTACGTCGATATCTGCCTGACCGGCTGCCTACAAATTGAACAGGGATTTCCCGACGCCGGGAACTTCGCCGTTGAGTTCATCACCTCCACGCAGGAATGGTCAAAGTATTGGGAGAACGATCGCGCGTACCCGCGCCGGGCCCCGTTTGTTGTACCCAAGGCTCAGGACATCGATAAGTTGCTCCAGAAGCATCTGCCCAAGCTGTTCGCGGAGATCCAGCTAGCGCCCGGACGATGGTAATAAGGCGCATTGATCCTTGCCCGGGCCCTCAACCTTTAAGAGCGTCTCAGGTTTGACGCTAGAAAGCAGTATACCCATGCCTTCTCAAGCGATCTTGCGCGAAGTTGAACAACTCCGCAACGTCAGTACGCGACTGGACACACTGGCGGAACAAAACCCGTCCCTGTCAGAACCACTCACAAGTATGGCAGGACAAGCCCGTAACACGGCCGAAATGTTGGAGGTATTGGTTGTGGTTCGCGGGCCCGGAAATATTTCTCGCGAGTGAGCATTATTTTAGACACACCGTCGCCCGGATGGTTTAATCTCGCGCTCGGGCCTTCAAGAACAGGAACTCAACCTTTAATCGCGGCTTCAAGAACAGGAACTCAACCTTTAATCGCGGCTTCAAGAACAGGAACTCAACCTTTAATCGCGGCTTCAAGAACAGGAACTCAACAATCTTGTCGAGCTGTTAGAAGCCAAAACGGAAATTCCGGAAAACCGGCACAAAGGAGAAAAAACAAATGGCACAGCCTATGAGATGTACGATGCTAAAGACGAAAGTGGACCTAGGATATTTGAGCACCTGGTATGCCAATCTCTCTATAATAAAGGATAGAAACAGTAATGAGGTCGCTCAAGTCTACTGGACAGAGAAGGGTGTCCATACATGTCTCGCAAAGGAGACCCAGCCGACAGAAAGATGGCTGGGGCCCGGTGATCCAGAGGAAGGAAGCACAGCAGTATGGGGCCTAGGCAAGAACTACCAGTATCTCTCTTATGATTCAGCTTCCGGTACCATAAGCGTTGAAGGAACGGAACTCATGCTGTACTGGGACGGTAGTTACGTACGCTGGGGGAAGCGAAACGAAAACACCATAGGTTGCTTCCTGGCATAAGTCTCCAGGCGCCGGGTGCCGGGTGCCCAAGGTTCGCGTCCGCCTTTTGGACGCTAACCTGGGCAGAAGAGAGTTCGGGCTGGGTGCCGAACACCTTCAACTCGCGATGCGCGGGTAGCCCCGGACTAACTCTCCCAGGGTAGCGAGTAGCCAATCCACAATCTAGCTCTGAGTGCCCCGCTCTAGCCTTCTTTTTGGCTAGGGCGGGCATTTTCGAACCGGGTGGCCCAGCCAAGCGGATAGTGTTAAGGAGTGTCAAAATGTCGAACGATCCAAGTCCGGTCGTCCCCTCCCCCTCAGCGCCGACGTGGAGCAATTGGAGCGGTAACCTGGTCCACGCGCCGTCAACCAATGGTGAGAACTACTACTTCACGCCGACCAACCTGATCGAGCTGAAGTCTGTGCTGGCTGCCGCCGATGCCGAGGGAGTGACCGTCCGCGTCTCCGGACAGCGGCATTCACAGCCGCCGCTGGTTACTAATGACAATCGTGGTGCAGTGCCAGCGCTGCCCACTACCTATCTTGTGGATATGTCGTGCTACAAGGACCTGGGACCAGATCACGACCAGAGCATTGTGCTGGGGCCGGGGGCGATCCAGGTCACGGTGAACGCGGGTGTTCGCGAGGACGAGTTGGACGCCTTCTTGACGCAGAACAACCTCCTGCTGAAAACGGTTACGGCCGGGGGCTTCTTCAGTCTCGGCGGAATGACGGCGGTCGATGTGCACGGCGGCTCGATGCACGAGCCGATCTTCGCGGAGACCGTGTCGGCGTTCAACATAGTGCTTGCCGACGGAACGGTAAAGACGATCAATCTGCAGTCGCCAGCGGTCGCCGGCTGGTCGCCCTTGCAGTTCGCCCGGGTGTCTTTGGGCGCGCTTGGCATCGTGACATCGGTCACGATTGACGTGATGGAACGCAAGTATGCGACGACGCTCCAAGGAAATACAGAGCGATTTGGGCTAGCTGACAAGTCAGACTTCATCGAGGAATTTGCAAAGCTTGTGAAACATTCTCGGCTGGAGACCTTCTTCACCCCTTACGCCACGGAAGAAGTGGGGTTTCCGTTGTATACCAAGAACTTCCTGGCGCTATGGTGGGATGTGGTAGACGAGTCCACGGGGCCGCCGAACCAGGCTCCACAGCCTTATCCACCGACGGCGTGCAAGCTGGCCAGTCAACCGAAACCTGAATTCGGCGCACCCTATATGCAGGGATTTACTGCTAAATTCGGAGCCGAAACCGCCGAAAAGGCACAATATGCGGTAAGCCCAGGCAATACCGCCGAGGGTTTGTTTGAAGATGGTCTCGAAAATCCCGCTGTTATTGCAGCAATCGTCTTCGAAGTAGCCGAACCACAAGTGACTGAGGCCAACCGGAAGCATTTGGAGATGTGGCTGACAGGCGCCGTACGAGTCATTTTTATGTCGTACTACATTCCCCTGCCAAAACTCGACGCTGCCGGGCTCGCCAAAGTTTGGGACGGGATGGATGTGGTTTCCAAGATAGTCCTGCAAGACAACAAATTCCATATAGCGGCCCCGATGGAATTCCGTTTCGTCAAGGCTGGCAACACAGCCATGTCGGGAACATACACCAAAAAGCCAGAAGAGACTTGGTTCGTCAATCTGGACCTGATCGGCTTTGTGAAGGACGATAAGATGGCGTCCCAATATCCCGAGAAGCTTTTGCAGTTCTTCGCCGACGTTGAGCGGGCATGGGTCAAAATGGATGGCTTCCCGCACCAAGGCAAGATGTATGGCTTCTATGACCCGACGGCGGCTGAGGGTACCTATTCCGAGACGGGGCCGTTCAACCCGAAGTTCCTGGCCCACCTGCGCACCCTCCGAGGCGCACGACTGGAGGCCTTCAACGCTTATCGTAAAAGCCTCGATCCGAACGGCCGCTTCTATAACGATTTTCTGCGCAAGCTCCTGGAAGGATAGGCGACATTTGCCCTTGGCGGGTGGGCCGGTCTCAAGGAATCAGTTGCCGCTCGCAGACCTTACGTTTGCGGCTCCTTCTCGACGATCCACATACCATCTTGTAGCACCTTTCTTAAGGAAGTAGGTGATTGTATTGCGCACTGCGGGAATTTGGTGCTGCCCTTTTATGACGTAGTTTATAGTCTCTCGGCAGGTCCACTCCGCTGTATCTCCAGAAATCGCGGGCAGACCATCGCAGTTGTCATTCAGCCTAACGGATGTCAATCCTACGAACGTCGTTTTTATTGCGTCGGCCTGTGTTTGAGTTAGAGACGGCCATTCTCGCCGCAACGCATTGATATCCATGGAGTCGTAGGCACCCTTAAATCTCGCCAGAGTTTCTTTTATGCTCTGCACATCCGAGGGGCTTGGCAACTTGGGTTCGACCGCGATGTTGACCTTGGCGGTCGTGCTCCCGCCGCTCCCTTTTGCGGTCAATGTGTAAGTGGTCGTTTGGGTTGGCGAGACGTCTCGCGCCCCGCTTGGGGGAACTGTCCCTACACCGGGATCAATTCGAATTTCCGCTGCATTTTCGGTTGTCCAGTTGAGGCTGGCTGTCTGCCCTGCTCCAATCTTCGACTGGCTGGCACTGAATGACGTAACCGTGGGAGCCAATGGCTTCAAGTCCGCAACGAAGTAGGTCTTGATCCCCGACTTTGCCGTTACGTTGGAAGAGAACGGTTCATATCCACTCAAAGTAACCTGGACCGAGTGTTTCCCCGGATGAGTTTTTACCTGGAGGGGGCGATCGCCATCCACAATGCCCGAGACTTTATCGTCAATTCGGATTTCCGCTCCTGGGTTCGACTTGATGCTTAGATACGTGTCCGGTACCGACACCTCCAAGGGGGCCAGGGTGAAGTCGGCTTGGTTGTCTTTCTTGGCAACGACTTCCAATTGCTGCTCGGGCGAATCCTTATAGCCTGGTTTCTTGAGTTGGATCGTGTGGGTCCCTTTGTTCAACTGCATCTGCGCGTGGTTGTCCTGTCCTGTAGAGCCCTTCAACTGCCCATCGACTAGAATGTCCGCCCCGGCGACATTACTCTGAAGCAACAGATTGCCCATCTCGACGGCAGGCGGCGGAGGTGGCGGTATGGGGTTCATCGCTGCGACAAGGCCCTCCCGCTCGCCGCCGTTCACATTAATGCTACTGGAATAGGGCTGATATTCTTTTAGGTTCAACCTTACCAAGTGCTTGCCAGGTGCTACCTTGACTGTGACAGTCCCATCGGGCCCTGCAACCCCCGACGCTGTCCCGTCAATGAGGAGTTGGGCTCCGGGGTTGGTTTGGATTCTCAGGTAACCGTCCGCCGCCGCCGCGGTCCTAGCTCGCCACCACATTCCCAGCATCGCCGCCACGATGACTGCCACAACTCCTGCTCCAACAATCAGATTTCTCTTCTTGCGACTGACCTGCGGTTTCAGCTCCGGCTGGGCTGGCGGTTCCTGTCGCTTGGGCGCCGGTTCGGGTAGTGTTTCGGTCGACTCATCCTCGGTCACCACTAACGGCAAGGATTGTGAGTCGCGCCTGGCACGCTGTAAATCGCAGCGCATGTCGGTTGCGGTCTGGTACCGCAGCTTGCGGTCCTTTTCAAGCGCCTTGCTGATTATGGATTGCAGCTCTGGCGGCATGTCCGGGTTGAGTCTGGCTATCGGCAGGGGAGCCTTATGAAGGATGGCATCGACCGTTCCAAGCGAGGTATTTCCCGCAAAAGCCTGCCTGCCGGTGGCCATCTGGTACAACACTGCGCCGAAGGAGAACAGATCGGTGCGCGCATCCAACTTCTCTCCCAAGGCCTGCTCCGGCGACATGTAGGCCACCGTACCCAACGCCACGCCGGGCGTTGTGAGATGTTCCCTGGCAACCATGTCAGTGGGCAAAGTTTCTCCCGCCAGCGTCTCCATCGAACTGCCTGGATCTTCACTAAGTTTGGCTAAACCGAAGTCCAGCAACTTTACATAGCCGAGATCCGTGACGAATATGTTTGCCGGCTTGATATCACGATGGATAATTTCCTGTGAGTGGGCAGCTTCCAGTCCGCTTACGATTTGAATTGCGAAATCCAAAAGCTCGTCACGCTCCAACCGCTCGCGGGCGATCCGATCACGCAGGGTCATGCCCTTCAGCAGTTCCATCGCCATGAACCGATAGCCGTCGCACTCGTCGATCTCATAAATTGTGCAGATATTGGGATGGTTAAGGGCGGAGGCGGTCTGCGCTTCCCGTTCAAATCGACGAAGGGCGACAGGATCGCGGGAGTACTCAGCCGTGAGGAATTTGAGCGCGACCTTGCGGCCAAGCTTCATGTCCTCGGCGGCGTAAACTACCCCCATTCCACCGGAGCCCAGCTTCCCCAGTAGCCGGTAGTGCGAGATTGTTTCGCGATCCATGCGAAGTGCGCCCCGCAAATGTTAGCTGCGGCGTGGGAGATGGGTCAACGAAATAGAAGGGGAGTCGCGGCGCCCAAAGCGGGTGCATACATAACGTTCAGCGTGCCGCATCGCACGGAATGGTCAACCCCTTCGTTGGAAGCCATCGGCGACGCCAGCGCTTACAGAAGAAGAAGACACAGAAGGCGAACCGGTAAGGTAGCGATCCGCAGTCGTAAGTCAGAAACCTCTCCGTGCAGGCACACCTCTGAGCAACTGATCTCAGCCGTAGACCGCGCTTCTGAATTACTGCACGTCGCTCACTTTGCCGTCCTTGAACGTGACCTTCATGTCCTGATACACATAGATTGCCTTCGAGCCCAAGTTGACTACGCTGTCGGGAGCTCCCATCGTTGCGGTTACCTCATCGACCGTCTGCCCCATCGAGATCGTTTGGAGAGAGGACCTCTTCGACACCTTGTGAAATACCAACGTCTCGTCGGATCTCATGTCGCCCCCAGATAGGTGCACAACCTTGGTCAGCACCGTTCCGTCCGCCGACAGTGACATTGCGTCGCGCTGCAATCTTTCCACGCCATGCCTCGTCATCCTGGTTTCAAGGACCAGCGTGTTGCCCTCCCAATGAGCGTTACGCGTCACTTCCTCGTCTCCGCCTTTCTCCGGTGAGTTCTTGCCATCAATCCTGTAGGTGTAGGAGGGGACAACGTCCACCCGGCCAACCATAGGTGTAATCACTAAGACGGCTTCTTTGTGGTCGATAAAGTCCATTTCCTGCCCCGGGACATCTGGTGACCCTGTGTAGAGTTTCCAAGTTCCCGTGAAGTTGGGTTTTGTTGTGTTCGCTTGGACGTAGGGCTTATTGTCAGCGGCAGCAGCGAAAGTGCACGAACCCGCCACACTGAGAGACATCGCGATCGCTAAGAAGAGGGTTGTGTGCACTGGCATGGCAGACTTTCGTAAGCGGTGCCACTTGTCAACCCCGGCTCGCGCCTGAAGTGTTCCACCGCCACCGATACTTGCCCGGGCGCAAAGTTCAAACTGCACCCGGGCTTGGTGCGAGCCGCACCGCTCTGTACTACTGCACGTCGCTCACTTTGCCGCCCTTGAACGTGACCTTCATGTCCTGGTAGACGTAGATCTTCTTCGTTCCCAGATCGACCACACTCTTGGGCTGTCCCAAGGCCGCAGTCACTTGATCGACCGTTTGTCCCTGCGACACCGTCACGGGGCCTGACGACGCAGCGGCAGGAGAAGCGCTCCCAGCAGCGGGGTTCGGCGGAGGTACTTCCTTGGCCACTTCCTGCTCAGCCTGGTCAGCTTGCTGCGATTCCTGTTTGATGTCGGCAGCGACGTTCTGTTCCGGCGGAGGGGCGGCTGCAACAAATGCCGATTGCACCGGCGCAACCTTGGCCGACGGCGGCGCGGCTGGCAGTCCGCCTTGCCCCTGTTTTGATTGCAGGTCGCCGAGACCTTGATCGATGGTCTGGCGCATGTGGTTTTGCATTTCCTGCAAATCGGTGAACGCCACGGATACCTGGGCAGACTTGCCACACTCCTTTCCGCCCTTGCTGCACAGGACGACAGCCGTCGCTGCGTCAGCGCCGGATGGAGGGGCTGACGTCACTTCCAGTACATCCCCCTGACTGATCATGCACTCCTGACCGGAGGCCTCAACCAGATCGAGATCGGCTCCGGCAATGAAGACGTGCGTTTGATTGTCGCTGAGCATCCGCGCAATCCCGCTGGATGCCGGATCAACGTCCTGTTTCTGGGCATTCGCCTGCGCTTCTTGATTCTCCAGGGCAATTTGCCGCTTGACCTCTTCCGAGATCATGTCCTTGGTTTGCTGATCGAGGACTGGCGATCCGCCAGGAGGAACCTTGGCAGCCTCAACCTGAGCATCCACTGCCTCTTGATACGCCGCCGCCAGCGATGCCGAAACCAGATAGTCGGTCAACCAGTACGCGGCGCTGGGATACACAGGATAGGGCGCAAAGTAACCACCGTAGTATCCATACCAGGGATATCCCCCCCATCCCCACGAGTACACAATCGGCGAAGCCCAGGGGTTATATGCCCACCCGTAGAAACCAGGTCCGTAGTAATAAGCCGGAGCATAGGCGTTCATGTAATAGCCGCCGTAATAGTATCCCCGGTAATAACTGTTGTAATAGCGTCCGCCGTAATAGTAGCTACGACGATCGTATTCATGACCACCGTACCTGTAACCGCGCTCGACATATCCGCGGCCGCCCCGTTCGGCAACGACGCGAGAACCGTCGGCCCTGGTCGCGGAGACGCGGCGGTTTCCGTCCAGTCCATGATGGATATCCATGTTCCGTCCGGCGACGTGCACGTCACTGCGAGTACCGTTGGAGCGCGTGCGGACCGTGTTGCCGCTCGCAGTTGTGTGCTCTGTACTCCCCCTGGGAGCGGGGCGGCCCCCGAAGCTACTCTTGCCTGCTGACCCGCCAGTGGAACCACCGCGAGTCCCGCCAGCGACGGTTGACCCACCACGCGTCCCACCGGCGACGGCGGTTGAACCACCACGCGTTCCGGCGCCGCTGGTGGTTGTCCTTGATCCTCCAGTGCTGCTGGTGGTCGCAGTATGACCTCCGGTGGTGGTGGTTGTGGTCCGCCCTCCCCCGGGATTACTCGTGGTTGGACTATGGCTCGCCGTAGTTGTACTCGTGGTTGTCTTTGCCCCGCCAGGGTTGCTGGTGGTCGGCCCATGGCTTGCGGTGCTGGTGGTTGTTCCGTGACTTGCGCCGCTGGTGGTTGGGCCATGGCTTGCGCCACTGGTGGTCGGCCCATGACTCGCCCCGCCAGCGCCCGAGGAAGCATGGGACGCGCCACCACTCGGGGCACTTGCATGGGATGGCGCTGCCGCCGGTTTGGCGCTGCCGCCTGAGCTTCCCCCATGCTTGTTATCACCGGCGGCCGTGAGGCTCAGTGCCCCCAGAATTACAAAAGCCATGGCCAGATAGCCGCAAACCTTAACCGTACGAACCAATGAGCTGTACAAAGTAATCTCCTCTTCTCGTTCCTCCCTGCTCAGGAATCCTGGCAGGAAGCTACTGAACATCCGCAACCTTGTTGTTGACAAACGTAACCTTCATGTCTGGGTAGACATCGATCTCCTTGGCACCCAGCTTGATCACCTTCGTAGGCTGCCCGAAAATGGCGGCGACCTGGTCCTTCGTCTGTCCCTTTTCAATCGTCTTGGGGGCTGGCGGAGGCGCATCGGGAGGGGGCGGAGGAGGCGCAATCGGCGCCATCGCTGCCTGACCGCCTGGTTGTCCGCTTGGCTGTCCGCCTGCCGAAGCGGATTGGCTTGCCGGCGCAGATTGTCCCGCAGGCGCCGCCGGCTTCTTATCGTCTCCCGAACTCGCGGAATCATCCGAGGGCTGCACTTTGAGCACTTCGGCGACCGTGCTCATCATGGTATCGGCCGAAAGCGCCGAACCCTTCGGGTACGGGAACTTGAGCGTCGAGTAGTAGCGCACGTCTGAGTAGGGATCGCTTAACAGGTTAAACACGATGCCGTCATCATGCGCTTCGATCCCCGTCACCCAGAACTTCTCCCCAGAGACGAAGGTCCGCATGTCCACGTTGGGTACCGCTGCCGCTACCGATGACACACCGGGCACATAGGCGCAGAACTTGCACTTCTTCGCTGCATCAAAGACGCCGTGCGAAATCTTCCCATTCTTGTACGTGTTCTGGGGCGGCACCGTTGTCGTCACGGTATACATGAGCAAGTTGTCTTTCTCGAGTACCAGAACCGCGCCGGCAGTCACGATGTCTGTCTTGTCAGCAGTCGCTTTCGTGAGAGGGAACTCTTCTACCAGCTTTTTCTGAATACCAGCCGCCGAACTCGCATCCTGGGCACCTGCCGCCAGACAAGCAAACATGAGCGCAACGGGGAGACTAGTTCTGACGATGGCGCGCAACGAGATCATAGGCTTTTCCTCTATTAACAACTGTGGCTCGAACCCAGTAGCGCTAGCTTGCCCACTGAATGGAAAGGCAAATGACATGCCAAAGGACTCGATGCGTCATTCAATTGCCACCCATAAGCAAGCGGCTGTATTTGCAATGAAGGAAGAAGAGTCAGCTCTGGCTGGCCTAACGAGCATCTCCGCTGACGAAGAACCGCGCTATCCGATCAGATAGCCAAACTATCCGAAGTGTTAGTTGTGCTTGGAATGTATTGATTCCTTCAGCGTCAGCCTAGCCAGTCAGCTGCGATCTCCCGTTTACCCCAACCGCCGCGTGACGGGCCAATTCTGACAGAGGCACAATCCTTGTCAAGGGAAAAATCATCGCTTTAGCGAGGTTGTTACAAACCTCCCGATTCTTGCCTCGACAAGCACCCACGATTGACGAAGGGCGGCATAGCACTTTAGTGCCGACTGAATTGCAGCCAACTCCGTTCCTTAAGAGGCTGGCTGTTCCGATCAGAGAAGGGACGCTCTGATCGACCACGTCCTAAGCCTAGAGTTCCCACGCTACTGCACGTGTAGAAACTCATCAGAGGAACGGGTCGATTGGTCTACCACCTTTAAACCTGCCTGGCGGTCCCGAAAACTTCCCGCCTTCGGGTGGACTCTAGGCGATGTATTCCTTTTCGTGGCGTGACATGTCCGAGTAAGAACGTGATTTTATTTTGTCTTACTGGCTCTTGGCCTGTATTGAAACCAGCTCGACCTCGAAAATGAGGGTGGAGTTGGGGCCAATGTCGGCGCCAGCGCCGCGCTCGCCATAGGCAAGTTGGGACGGAATAAAGAGTTGCCACTTCGATCCCACTGGCATCAACTGCAGGGCCTCGGTCCAGCCTTTAATGACTCCATTCACCGGAAATGTTATCGGTTCACCGGGCTTGGAGCTGTCGAATTCCTTGCCGTTGACTAACGTCCCTCGATAATTACAGACCACAGAATCACTCTCTGAAGGCTTGGGGCCTGTACCTTCTTTCAATATTTTGTATTGCAGACCGCTCGGTAGCGTGACGACACCCGGCTTAGTCTTGTTGGCGGCCAGAAATGCCTCGCCTTCCGTCTTGTTGGTCTCTCCCACGTGTTGCGCCTGCTCCGCCTGCTTCGCGCGCATCTCTTCCTGCAATTGGGTAAGCAGGGCGCGAGCTTCACCTTCCGTCAGGAGGGGCTTGTTACCAGCAATGCCATCCTTTAGCCCTTGCAGCAGGATCGCAGGGTCAACGTCCACGGACTGCTTGTGCAGATTCGTCCCCATATTTATCCCGAGTGCATAACTGATCTTGTCTTTCTGGGTCTTGAGGACCAGAGGCTGCGTTGTTTTCGCAGCTGTTGCCGGCCGAGGCTTCGTCGCTGGAGTGTGTTGAGTTTTGGTTGTGGGCGTCTGTTGGGTGTTCGCGGGCGCTGCCTGCTGTCCCCGGGCACTTGCAAGCAGCATCATCCCAGCGACCAGTATGTTTATTGCCGTGGTAGATAATTTCTTCATGGATGTATTGTCACATTGGCCTGGGATCTCCGCAAACTTGCGAAAATCAGCGTGTCAAGCGTCTTTGGGCTTTACCACAAGTGAAAGCGCTGCAGGCTCTGCACTCTGGCAAGACGAGCGATCGCAAGCAACACAAGCCCAAATACACAAAGCACCGCGAGGCAAAAATAGATATCGATGTAGGAGAGCAGCTGGCTCTGGATCGCGATCTGGCCTTGCAGGAGCTGGAGTGCCCCCAGCGCAGGATTGCTTGAGCCTCCGCCGTTGCGAGCGATCAGCCGGGCGTACTGCGACAGAGTCGATCGCACGGTTGGATCCAGCCGGTTGGCAGTATCTAGCAGTCTGGAAGAGTGAAAGGTCATGCGGTGATCGAAGATGACGGTGGCGGCGGTAACACCCAACGTATTCCCCAGTTGGCGCACGAAAAAGTAGGTGGTATCCACTTCGCTCAGATCGGCAAGTGCCGCTTGTGAAGTGGCCACATTGGACGCTCCTACCAGCACCGGGGCAACGGAGAATCCCTGCAAGAAGAGCAACGGGCCAAGCACGATCCCGGGGGTGTCGGGCGTCCAGATATAAAGAAACGTGATGCAGGTGGCGATCAGCAGAAGCATCCCCAGTGCGACAGCAAGCCGGCCTCCCCAGCGAGGCACCAAGACGCGAAGCGAGAAGACCAGCCCTACGCCCAATCCGCCGCAGTATAGGGAGATAAACTGTCCGGTCTGAGCCGCGTTGTAATCCTGCACGTGGCGAAGGTATTGAGGAATGACATACAGCCCTGCTCCCATGATCGCGCCCAGGATCATGATGATGGAAAAAGCCGCTCGCAGCGGTATCTGCCGCCACATAGTGTGGAGATGAAGGACTGCGTCCGGATTTTCGGGGCGGCTATCCCACCACACAAAGAGAGCGAAAAAGAGAATGGCGCCGGCCAGGCAGCCGTCGATCACGGACGATTGAAACCACAAGTCGCGCTCTCCGCGGCTCATCGCGATTTGAAACAGGATCAAGCCGGCGATCAGCAAGCCCGCGCCCCAAAGATCGATACCAGCGTTTCCTCGAGGCCGGGAGAGGCGTCCTGAGGGCAAAAACTTCCAGATCAGAATGACGCCGAGGATCAGGAAAGGAAAATCCAGCAGGAACGCGGTATTCCAGTGGAAGGCGTCGTCGATGGCTCCCATCAGGATAGGATAAGCAATCTGAAAGACAAGAAGCTCGCCATAAAGCCATGTCACGGCGATTAGCCGCGAGCGCCCGGGGAACATCCATCCCGCCAGGATGACCGTGCGTACCAGAAATGCCCCCCCGCCAAATCCCATAACCGCACGTGCGATGAGCAGCGTTGTAAGACTATGTGGACTGAGAAAACAACCGATTGCTCCCAGCGAGTACAGGAGGATGCAAGAGAGGAAGTGCCGGCGCGCGCCAAAGACGCGACTCAACCAGGCGGTGAGGGCTATCGAACAGAGGAACCCGAGATTGTACAGAATCAGGACCCAACTGATGGTGTCAGAACTGGCGGCGACATTCCCCTCCATGTCGGGCAGGATGACGTTGATGGAGAGGCGATTGGAAATCTCGATGGCAGTAACCAGACCAACACTCATCAAGATTGCCATTCTCTGGAAATGACTGAGCTTTGCTAGGCCCTGAGTAATGAACTGGCCGTATTCTTTCTCCCAAGCTTCACTACCGCCGGGAATGTTGCCGCCGACATAGCTCATCGAGATCCTTCGCAGCTTTACCGCGTGTAAATTGTGGCCTCGACATTCATGCCTGGGCGCAGCACGGTGTGAGGGTCCCTGGGTAATTTGACAAGAATCTTCACTGGAATTCGCTGCACCACCTTGATGAAGTTGCCAGTCGCATTCTGCGGCGGCAGCAGCGCCTGCTCTGAGCCGGAAGCTCCCGCGATAGAATCGACCACCCCGTCGAACGACTTGCTATAGGTATCGACGTAAACCCGGGCGCGCTGGCCGGGGCGTACGTTGGCCATCTGCGTCTCTTTGAAATTCGCGAACACAAACACTTTGTCCAAGGGAACGATGGTAAACAGGAGCTCTCCGGGCGAGACGTACTGGCCGAGATTCACCGTTTTCTGTGTCACCTGTCCACTGATCGGAGCGGTGATGGTGGTGTAAGCCAGGTTGAGTTCGGCTTGCGCCAGAGCAGCTTGCGCGCGTTCAACATTGGCGAGCGCGGATTTATAGGTGGCTTCGGTGATTGGCACCTGGCCTTCCCGGGCCTTGGCGCTTAGCAGCGACGATTGCGATCGCGCCACTCGCGCCTTGTAGGAATTGGCGTTGGCCCGGGCAATGTCTACCGACTGCTGGGCGGCGGCCAGTTGCTGCTGGGCAGCTTCCAGGTCGCTGGCAGCCACGCGCGCCGTCGCCTCAACAGCATCATATTGAAACTTGGAGACGTTGTCGGTCGCAACGAGTGGGCGGTAGCGCTCCAAGTCCTGTTGGGCGCGCTTATTCGTGGCCTGCTTGGCGGCAAGATTGGCCTTAGCTTGCAAGAGATTGGCGGTGGCGGCCTGCTCCAACTGGGCCTGCGAGCTGGCGTAATCGGCCGCGTCGGATTCCTTCTGTGCCGCAGCGCTACCGGTATCGTTGAACGTCGTCCCGCGTGCGAGCGCGATCTGAAGCTCGGCTGAGTTGGCCTCGGCCTTCGCCACATCAAGCATCGCCCGAGCCTGGTCCACCTGTGCCCTATATTCGCGCGGGTCGATCTGTAACAGCACCTGTCCTTCAGTCACGGGGACGTTGTCATTGATCATGAGTTGCACGACGTACCCCGGCACTTGCGGCGCGACGGCGGTAATGTGGCAGGCCACTTGTGCATCGTCGGTGGTGACATGACCCAGCCAGATCCAGTAGAGAAACAGCAGCACGACCAACACCACGGCAATCGCGGCCTTCGCCGGCACACTCAGCCGCTCGAATGCCGACCACAACCGTTTGGGAGGGTTGGAGGGTGGGGACGCAGCAGCGGAAGGTCCGGGTTCGGATGCCGATGTGACTGGGGGAGAGCCCATAAAAGTGCTTCTTCCTCACTTGGAATACGTGCCTTCGATGTTACCCATGGCGCGCGCCAGGTTCGCTCGCGATTGGTTGAAACGGTACAGCGCCTCGATCTGGTTGTCACTGGCGCGGGCAAACTCATCTTGCGCAGTGATCACTTCGATGTTGGTGGTCACGCCCGCCTGGAAACGTCGCTGTGCCTGGGCGACTTCATCATTGGCGAGCGTCATGCCCACGTTTGCCACCTCGACGGAATTGCGGGCCGATTCCAGTTCGTCGAGCGCCGACTTCACTTCGCGCACGATGCGCGCCTCCAACTGTCGCCGATTTTCTTCGATGCGCTGCTCCTCCAGCGATGCACGGGCAGCCTCGGCCTGGATTCTTCCTCCGGTGAAGAGCGGCAGACTCAGTCCCAAAGAGTAGGTGTAAGCGGGAATTCCCTCACTGAAATGCTCGCCCTGGTAATACCAGAAGCCGGAGAAGTCCAGTTGCGGCAGCCGTTGCTCGGAAGCGGACTTGTGGGCGAGCTCGGCGATACGCTGCTGGGAGACGATGGAAGTCATCTCCGGACGATTGGCGAGCGCTTGGTTCAGCAGGGCTGGGCGATCATAGACCGGCAACGCGAAAAATTCCATGTGATCGGCAACTTCAGGTTCCTGGTCGCGGGGAAGATCAAGCAACTCGGCCAGGACATAGGTCGTCGTTCGCGTCGCCGTCTGCGCATCGATTAACCCCTGCTTCTCGTTCTGCAATTCCACGTTGGCGCGCAAAGTGTCAATCTTCAAGCCGACACCGGTCTTCTGCAACTCCTCGGCCTGGTGGAAGAGCCGCTCGGCCAAAGCCACCCGCGCTTTGGCCGCTTCATACGTGGCCTGTGCGCGAAGCACCAGCAGATACTGGCTCACCACTGCCAGCGACACCGTCTCGCGGGTGATGCTTTCCTCTGCTCGCGCTTCCCGCACTCCTTCCTTGCCGATCTGGTAGCCGCGAACTTTCGGCAGATCAAAAATAGTTTGCGAGAATACCGGGCCCGCCTCTATGAACTGAAACGGCCCCACCTGCCTGGGCGTCGACTTCTCGAAACTCTGAATGTTGTACTGGCTCACCGCGCTGTAGCCGAAAGCTCCTGCCTGCGGCAATAATGGCGCGCGGGCGATCTGGCGGTCGCGCTCGCTTTCCAGGGTTACGATGCGAGATGCAATCCGCTGCGGGTTTTGCTTCAACGCAAGTTGGACTGCGGCCTTAAGCGTCAGGCGCAGTGGTGCCGTCGACGGGGTGGGGGAAGGCGGCGGAAGGGTTTGCGCCACACCATACGAAGAAACGAGAGCCAGCCAAACCAGTACACCGCTGCAACATTGCGATCGCCTTAGCATTGTTAAACTCGGCCCTGCCGCCAGTTGCCGCGATCTCGCGTTGGGCAACAGGAGTAGCCCGGCGTCCTCTCCCCGGAAATCAAGGTGTAGGGAATTTTAGTCAGAAACCGGCGATATGCGAAATCGGGGGACGGGAACGACAAAAAGGCGCTGCGGATCTGATGGCGGAGTTACATTGGTACGAAGCCCATGGTATCGGTAAGAAGGAATTCAAAATCAAACGGCTCGTCGCGCAAGAAGGCTAAAGGCGGGGCCTTCCTCCTTTGTGTGCGTAGTGAAGGCTTCCCGGCATCTCTTGAACGGAGGAAGTTGTATCCCCTCGTTCAGGATGCGTCCGCGGCGAAGCATAAGCTGGTGCGCATTATCGACGAATCCGGCGAGGACTACCTCTATCCGGAAGATTATTTCATCGCCCTCCGTCTGCCAGAAAACGTAAAGCTCGCTCTGTCGAAAGCATCTTAGGTTCAATGCAACGTGGAGAGTCACACGTTGGGTGCGCCAAACAGTCTCCCACCCAACTAACAGACGGTTGAGTGGGCACCCTGTGCGCAGTTACGCGAGCAGCTCTACGGCGCCACTACCCAGATCGTAGTAACCTGCGACCACTCTTGCTTTTGCATCTTTCGAGAGTTGCGCAATCACGGTCGATGCCTCGCGCAACAGGGTCGCCTGGATCTGGGCATTCGCTTTGGCCGCCGCTTCCAGATTCGATCCACCCCGATCCACGCCCGGTTGGATGTGAGGAAACAGAGAGCTGATCTGGCCGGGTACCTCTTTGCCTTGCATCGTGGCTTTTACCGCTCCGCAGCCGGAGTGTCCCATCACCAGAATTACTTTCGTGCCCAGGACCGCGGCTCCATATTCGAGGCTTCCGATGATCTCCGGCGTGATCACATTTCCCGCCACTCGGGTCACGAAGATATGTCCAATACTCTGATCGAAAACCAACTCCACCGGTACTCGCGAGTCGGCGCAGGACAGCACTGCGGCGAAAGGCTCCTGTTTGTCGACGGTGTGCTGCTTGAGGATGGCGAGGTCATGATCAAAGGAAGTTAGCTGACCGGAGATGAAGCGCTTATTGCCCGCCATCAGCTCGGCCAATGCTTCCTCCGGGGTGAGCGTACTTTGCGCCGCCGCTGTACGCGGAAAGGCAAGCTCCATGCCGCCCGTGAGCAAGCCTACAGCC
Source organism: uncultured Acidobacteriaceae bacterium (assembly GCA_963794545.1). Lineage (GTDB taxonomy): Bacteria > Acidobacteriota > Terriglobia > Terriglobales > Acidobacteriaceae > Bog-257. The sequence continues at coordinate 257,119 of CAWCEH010000001.1, read as the reverse complement.
GCCCCAGCCAAACCCATCTGCACGAACTGTCGTCGTGACGACACCTGATCCGAAACAAGTTTGCTCATAATGTTTTCCTTCACTGAAATATTTTGCACTGCGGGTTGCGCACGCGATGGCTCCTTCCGGCTATTTCGAACGACGACTCCGGCAGATGCTCTTCCGACGGGGCGCAATTGTGCCCCGGCATTATGCAACGGATTCCGGAGCGGCAACAACTAAAAACGCAGGTATCGCATGAAGGGCGATTCCAGCCGTCACGAATGGCAAGCCCCGTCTGGCGCTTGGCGCCCAGGGTCGACGGCCGTCTTTTGGATGCTAGCCTGGGCAGAAGAAGGCTCGGCAGACCTGCCGAACAGTTTCAACTGGCGATCTCTGGCCCTCGACTCCGTTTCGATCTTCACCACTTTGGGGCCGTCACCGTAGGTATCCGACACAATTCGATTCGTGCAAGCCGTGGCACCTAGATGCTGTTGACCTTGGCACCAGCATTGTCCTACGCTCTGCCTCTGAAAATCTGGTCATGAGGAGAAACATTGCTATGCGAATCTCAATAGGAATTCTGGTTATCCTGGCCCTAGCTATCGGAACTGGCTGGGCTGCGCCGCCCCGTCCTATGGCGATTATCTGTGTTGGCGACAACTTCGACCGGGATGGTCCGGCGCTAGGATCAGACTGGACAATGCAAAACTGGGCTGGTGATCCTTATGGTCCCGGAAGCTTGATAATCACATCCAATCAAATTGTAGCGAACATAAATTCGCCCACTTACGGTGTTGCATATTTTAATGCAGCAAATTGGGGGGCCAATCAGTATTCGCAAGTGACCTTAGGCAACGTTGCTACGTGGGCAGGTCCGGCGGTTCGTGTGGGCAACGCTGGATACTATTTAGCTCTTGTCAACTCTAGCTCCTATTACATTCGCTTTCGCACCGCAATACATGGGTACGACGAGTACACTGACATTGCAGCGAATGTACCCCATACCTTCTCTCCCGGCGATGTTGTAAAGCTTTGGGTAACGGGGAATGCGCTGACAATCTATCAAAACGGCAACGTTATCGGCACCTACACCGACACGAACAACTTTCTAACCACCGGCTCGCCCGGAATTTTCGCCTGGAACGACGGTAATCAAGCCACCATAAGTGAGTGGTCCGCTTGCAGTAACTGACGGAGACCTATCCCCACCCAAGCTTAGCTTGCTTGGGTGGGGATAAGCACAAGTAAGTCGGTACCCTGCAATTTCTACTCTTCCGGCGGCGTTTGGTCCGCCTTCTCTTTTGCGTCCTTTTCCGCGGCTTCGGCTCCAGGCATGATGTTGGTTAGCGGCGCTTTGCGCTGCTCTTCCAGTTCAGGATGAGGCAATGGCTTGCGCGGCAGCATCTGGTCGCGCATGGCGGTGTTGTACACAAAGATGGCTTCCACCGTCGCAGCCTGCGCCAAGTCCTCCGGCGCCAGGCGTTCGTAAGTGTCCATGTTCGAGTGATGCGAGCGTGAACCGTAATCGAGCGGGTCCTGAATGAACTGGAATCCCGGAACGCCGACTGCGTCGAAATTTTCGTGGTCGGTACCTCCAGTATTTCGCAGCGTCAGCGTAGTGACGCCCATATCCTTGAGCGGCTCAATCCACTGCGCAAAGATGGGCGCGATGGCGGCATTTTCCTGCAAGTAAATGCCACGGATTTTTCCACTGCCGTTGTCCAGGTTGAAGTAGCCGGATATCTTCTGCTGATCGGGCTTGAGCTGCACCGGACCGCTGGGTTTGCGCACCCACTCTGGCAGCTTGAGCTGGTCGGGCGCAGTGGACAACGGCACGTTGCCGAAATGCTGCTTGACGTAACCGTAGGAGCCGAACTCGCCTTCTTCCTCTCCTGTCCACAACGCGACTCGGATGGTGCGACGCGGCTTCACCTGGAGAGTGTTGAGGATGCGCATCACTTCCATCGCCACAACTGTTCCAGCGCCATTGTCGGTTGCGCCGGTAGCGGACGCCCACGAATCGAGGTGCCCGCCAACCATTACAACCTCGTCTTTCAACTTGGGATCAGTGCCGGGGATTTCGGCGATAGTGTCGTAGCCGTGCTCGTGATCACCGGTGAACTTGGTATCGACGTTCATCTCCATCGTGACCGGGACGTGCGCCTTCAGCAGTCGATACACGCGCCCGTAATTCTCAATGGCCATCACCACGACGGGAAGCGGATTGGCGTGCTCTCGCTTGTAAGCCTCCCAGCCAAAGCCGACGCTACTGTCGTCGAAAATGGTGCCCCCGGAACCTCCACCATCACGGCCGTCGCGGCTTGGGGTGACGACCGCGAGTACATGCTCGGCTGCCAGAAACTGTCCCACTTTCTGGCGCAGTTCCAGACGCTTCATGTACTGCTGGAGGAACTGTTCCCGGTCGCGCGGCTTAAGCGGATACTCCGTGAGCTTCTTCAATTCGGCGTCGTCCAAGCGCACCCAGAGCGGTTTATCGACGGGAGGGACATCTCGCATCGCGCCATAGAGCACGATCTTTCCGGCCAGTTTGCCCTTGTATTGATCGAGGTCCTTGGCGTCCTTGATGTCAATCCAGATCGCAGACGCACTGATGGCCCCATTCGTCGCCGGAGACCACGGAGCTGCCTGGGCGATGAACACCGCCGTATCGGGCGCCGTCATGCGGACCCAAGTGTTGAGCTGCTGCCACCCCATGCCGAACTCGCCCCAGTCCTCGAGGTGCGCGTTGCTGCACCCCATCGCGGTGAACTGATCGCGCGTCCACTCATTAGCGTGCTTGAGGTTGGCCGAGCCGGTCAGGCGCGGCCCAATGTCGTCGTCGAGGGCCGAGGCATACTCCATCACATGGGAGTGAGCGATGCCTTCATCGCGAATTCGCTGGTACATGCCGTAATCGAGAGTCTCGCGCTGCGGTTGAGGCAGCTCGTAGGATGGCTGGCTCGCACTAGAGGAAGACTTGGATTTGTCGGCAGCGGAGGCGTAGAGGCAGAGGGTGAAAGCGAGGGAGACAGCAAAGAAACCACGCAAGTGTCGATACGGCATCGGGCGAAGAACTCCATTCCAAGAAGAAATTGACTTCGGAAGAGTAACAGAAAGATCGCTGGCGACGAGACGGCAGGAGGCTGCAAGTCGATGCCATCCTGGATTTTGCAACGGCGATAGCTGGGGGTGCCGGGATCAGAGACGCCGTTCCAAAATGGAACGCCAATTTGACTTTAGAGCGCGTCGGCGTAGGCGAACGTAGTTTTCCTCGTTCTCAGACCTAATCGTCGCGCTAGGGGCTCCAGAACGCCAGCAAATGGCATTCTACGCGATGCTGTAACCAACACTTTAGCATGGTAGGTGTATAGCACTAATAGGCTATTAGCGTTGGGTCTGCTGTTTCATCCTTGGCGCCGTGCATTGTCTGACAAAAAGGGAATATCCTGAGAGCACTTGAAGAAGGGTGCGCTAGCGCCCTGCCTTCGCACGATTTCGGTTGACTCCGTTCTGCAGTTGCTCTACTGTATCTCAATCTCATGTCGCCATTCCGCCTCACGTGCCGGGCACTGAACACAACAACAACATCGCGGACAAGTATGCGCATCAGCACGGGCGGGGAGATCAGCAATAGTTCCTAGAGCAACTTCAAGGACAAGATCAAATGACCCACCGCCCGAAAGGCTGGTGGGTTTTGCGTTTATGGACCATTTCAGAACAGGGAGCCAGCATGATCGTAATGAAATTTGGTGGAACGTCAGTAGAAAACGAGACGGCAATTGGCCGCGTGGCCGACATCGTACGCGCCCGCCTCGATGAACAGCCGGTAGTCGTGGTTAGCGCGATGGCCGGCGTGACGGACGCGCTTGTAGCGATGTCAGGAGCCGCTGCTTCCGGATCCCTGCACGAGGCGTTAAAGCTGCTTCGCAAAATTCGCCAGCGGCATCTCGCAGTTTTATCTGCCTTGGTCAGCGGGTCTCGCGAAGCCTCCGTCCGGCAGGAGGTGCAGGCTTTGCTCGATTCGACGCAGGATGTGCTGCGCGGCATTTCAGCGTTGGGAGAACTGACTCCTCGCAGCACCGACAACATTCTTGCCGTGGGTGAATTGCTGTCGAGTCGAATCGTCAGCGCCGCTCTTGCAGCTCGCGGGATCAATTCAGTGCTGGTCGATTCCCGCCACTGCATAATCACTGACGCCAGCCATACCAGAGCAGTTCCGCTGTTCGATCGAACCAGTGACCGATTGCGTCATCACGTAAAGCCTCTGGTGCAAGCCAGCCAGGTGCCCGTCATGGGTGGTTTCATTGGAGCGACCGCCGAGGGTGTGCCCACCACCCTCGGCCGGGGCGGGTCAGACTTCTCGGCTGCCATCGTCGGCGCTGCGCTGAATGCCCGGCGAATCGAGATTTGGACTGACGTCGAAGGAATGATGACTACCGATCCGCGACTGTGCCTGAAGGCGCAACGCATCGATGTCATCGGTTTCGACGAAGCGTCGGAACTGGCATTCTTCGGCGCCAAGGTATTACACCCGGCGACGCTGATCCCCGCGGTGGAAAAGAACATTCCTGTCCACGTGCTGAACTCGCGCCAGCCGGAAAGCCAAGGCACTTGCATTCGCGCCCGCGCTCCGCGCAGCCGGACGGTCTTCCGCGCCATTGCCGCGAAAGCGGGGATGAGAGTCATCAATGTGAAGTCACCGCGCATGCTGATGGCGCATGGCTTTCTGCGCGCCGTGTTCGAGGCATTCGATCGCCACGCGTGTTCGGCGGACATGGTCTCGACCTCGGAGGTCAGCGTTTCGGTGGCACTTGAGGCATCGCGCGAGGTGAGTGCGCTGCTACACGATCTGAAGAAGTTGGGAGAAGTGGAAGTCGAGGACGGAAAGGCCATCATCTGCCTCGTGGGCAAGCACATTCGCGGGCGAGCCGGTATCGCCGCGAGCGTGTTCAGCACGGTTGCAGCCGCGAACGTCAACGTGCACATGATTTCCCAAGGGGCATCGGAGATCAACATCAGCTTCGTGGTGGAAGAACAGGACGTTCCACGGGCGGTGCAGCGACTTCACCAGCATTTCTTTGAGGCGACGAACACGAATCGCTTCGCGGAGACTCGTTCTGCGACCAGCAGTTCGCCAATGCCAACTTTCGCGGCTCAAAGCGATTCCCGTGCGGAGGCTGTGTAGCCATGACGACTTCCCTTTCATATTTCCAACGGCCAGGATACCTCGCTAACGCAAACTGCAAGGTCGCCTTGGTTGGGTTTGGAACAGTGGGCAGTTCCGTCGCGCGCCTGCTCTATGCGCGGGGCGAGGGACATTCGCTGCAACTAACCCACGTCTGTAACCGGAACGTAGCTCGTAAGAAAGTGAGTTGGATTCCGCCTGATGTGATGTGGACGGAAGACATAGAAGATGTCCTGGCCTCCAATGTGGACGTGGTCGTCGAGTTGATGGGCGGGCTCGACCCGGCACGCGAGTGGGTGCGGCGCTCGCTGCAATCGGGCAAATCGGTGGTGACCGCCAACAAGCAATTGATTGCGCACTTTGGATCGGAATTGCTGGACGTGGCATGGAAGCACGGACAATCACTGAGCTTCGGGGCGTGCGTGGCTGGCGGCGTTCCAGTGCTCTCGGGATTGCGCGACGGACTCGCGGGCGACCGCCTAATCAAGGTTCGCGGCATTCTCAACGGAACCTGCAATTACATCCTAACCAGGATCGAGCAGGCAGGTATTTCGTTTGCGGAAGCTCTCTGCGAGGCGCAGCGCGCAGGATTCGCGGAAGCTGATCCAACCGACGACATCGATGGTTTGGATGCGGGCGCCAAGCTGGTTATCCTGGCGCGAGTCGGGCTGAATCTCGAACTCCGGCCCGAACAGGTAGTATGCCGCTCTATCCAAGATATCAGCGCCCTTGACTTCGAATACGCGCACGACCTGGGCTGCACCATACGGCAGATTTCCACGGCAAGCATAAGCGAAGGAAAAGCCCACGCGGTCGTAGAACCTTCGCTTGTGCCAAAGGAATCTCCGCTGGCACAAGTTTCTGGCAGCCAGAACCTGGTCGTAAGTACCGGAGAATTTGGCGGAGATGTTGCTTTTTCCGGCGCCGGAGCGGGAGGAAATCCGACCGCTGTCGCCGTAGTCTCTGACCTTCTCCAAGTGGTACGGCATGGATCGAATGGATCAGTGACGTCGCATCGCCCTGCCGCTATTTCGCACGAGCTAACAAGCGATCTTGAACTGCCGCAATATGTGCGGTTCGTTGTGCGGGACCGGCCGGGAATCATTGCGGCGCTGGCGGGTGTATTTTCCAGATATCACATCAACATCGACGCCGTGTTCCAGAAGCCAGGCCATTCAAAGTCAGCCCTACCGTTTGTCATTACCCTCGAGGAATGCCGTGAGAGCCGGCTGCTGGCGGCGCTCGCCGACATCGGCAACTTCGATTTCCTGGCGGAGACGCCAGTCAGAATGTCCATACTGAAATAGGAGCTATCTTCATGCATTTGCGTTGTAGCAACCCGGATTGTGCCGCGACTTTGGACCTTCACGATCGGGCACTGTCTTGTCCTGTTTGCGCCGATCTGCTGGAAGTGGTGGTTGACAGCGTCGCTCAGACTCCCACGGAACTGAAGCGCATGTGGCTGGACCGGCGATGCTCCTATGCTCCCCTGGATGCCAGTGGTGTCTGGCGTTTTCGCGAGTTCCTGCCAAACTGCTATTCCGAATTTGTGACCATGTCGGAAGGCAACAATCCTCTGGTGCGAGGTCAGAGAACCGCGCAATGGTGCGGTGTGCGGAATCTCAACTTCAAGCATCTCGGGTGGAATCCGACTGCATGCTTTAAGGATCTCGGAATGACGGTCGGCATGACTGAGGCGGTGTACGTTGGCGCAAAATCTGTCGCCTGCGCTTCCACGGGAAACACCGCAGCGTCGCTTGCAGCCTATGCCGCGCGTGCTGGGCTAACCGCCAAGGTGTACCTCCCGGCGGGACAGGTCTCGCAAAACAAACTGGCGCAGGCACTCGACTTCGGAGCGGAAGTGGTGCAGGTGGATGGGAGCTTTGACCTGGCGCTTGAACGGATGCTGTGCACGCCAACCCGCGATCTCTACTTCCTGAACTCCATCAATCCATTTCGCCTCGAGGGACAGAAGATGGCGATGTTCGAAATGCTCGAACAGCTTGGGTGGCAAGCACCGGATTACGTTATTGTCCCGGGCGGCAATCTGGGCAATACGTCGGCCTTTGGCAAGGCGTTCTGGGAGCTGCAAGCTGCTGGATTCTTAGACAAGGTTCCACGGCTCGTCGTGGTTCAAGCCGAAGGAGCCAATCCGCTCGCAAGAATGTGGCGCTCCGGTTCCGCAGAGCTAACGCCAGTGGAACAACCCGAGACGGCTGCGACGGCGATTCGCATCGGCAATCCGCGATCGTGGAAGAAGGCGGTGCGCGCGGTTCAGCACAGCAACGGCTTCGTCATGGACGTGACGGACGAAGAAATTGCCGAAGCGAAAGCGATGATTGGGCGCGATGGCATCGGTTGTGAGCCAGCGTCGGCCACTACACTCGCTGCGTTGCGCAAGCTGGCGGCGCGAGGAAAGATCGAACGCGACGCCGTGGTCGTGGCCATTCTGACGGGCCACGCTCTGAAAGACACTGACTTCATCATCAAGTCGCAGCAGGTCGAACACGCGCTCCAGGGAGAGTCGCGCGCATGAACACGTCCGCCGTATTCAGCGCCGTTCGGGTTGCATCTCCAGAGCCATTCGAGCTTAAGGTGCCAGCATCAATCGCCAACCTGGGACCAGGTTTTGACACGCTTGCCGTCGCGGTGCAGTTGTATCTGCGCCTTTGCGTGAGAACCGTACCGGGACATGGCAAGTTAGAGTTTCGCTTTGTGGGCCAGGACCTTTGCGGCGAGAACTACATCGAGCGGGCGTTCAGGTTCCTAGCTCGCCAGAATTCCAGTTCCTTTCCATCTCTGTGCGTAGAAGTACACAGTGAGATTCCCATGCGGGCCGGACTGGGCAGCAGTGCGGCCGCCACGGTAGCAGGACTTCGGTTGTACGAGGCCATAGCGGGACCGCTGCCGATGCAGGCGATCATCAATGCCGCCTGCGCGCTCGAGGCCCATCCCGACAATGCCTCCGCCGCAGTGTTAGGAGGACTCACCGCAAGTTGCCAACTTCCAGATGGCTCGGTTTATGCGACGACGTTTCGCTGGCCGGAGTCACTGAGCTTTGTGGTGGTGACGCCGGACATCCCGCTGGCCACCTCAGACTCGCGCATGGTCCTTCCGAATCTTATTCCCCGCGGCGATGTTGTTTTCAACTTGCAGAGGATGTCGCTGCTCCTGCGCTTGCTGCAAAGCGGTGATTTCTCGTTGTTAAAGCAGGCGCTGGGCGATCGTTTGCATCAACCATTTCGGCAGAAGCTAGTACCGGGATTGGAGCAGGCGCTGCACCTTGAGCATGAAGATCTGCTTGGCGTATGTCTTAGCGGGTCAGGGCCTTCAATCGTAGCGTTCGCAGAAGACAACCTTCAGGAAATATCGGGCTTGCTGGCGTCGGTGTATGAAGCGCTCGGGATCGGCTACCAGGTCAGAACGTTGACGGTCCACCAGGCGAGCTCCGGCCAAGAGGAGAAAGTGTTCAGGCACGGGCTGGTGTGCTCGTAGATCCGTACTACGGATGGACTACGCGTAACCCAAGGTATTTCTCGAAGGGGTCGAAGTCGCGGTCACGGTGGAGCAGCGAGTGCCCAGCCTCCAAACAGAACGTAGCGATCAGGCAATCAATTGTTGTGCGCACCGTATGCCCTGCCTGCCGGAGGTGACGATAGTTCCGGGCGGCGGCCACGGCCAACTCGCTTCCGCCAGTGTTAAAAATGTGGAACTTCTCAAGGTCATGCCGAACCCCAGCGAAGGCTGCATCGCTTCGAATTCCCTGTAAGACTTCACACAGGACGATGTCAGTCAACCCGAGCGGTTGCCGTCCCAATTCGCGAATTAGCCAATTCGTCTGGCGGTTGTTTACGTTACCCAGGTAGTCGATCCAGACGGTCGTGTCGACGATGACCATGGGCGCCGCCTATTGCGGAATTCGGCTCCGGCGCAGCTCCTTCAAATTCCCTTCCCATTTCACTCTGCCACGCCATCTGCGAATAGAAGTCTGTTCGTGTGTCTTCACCAGGAGCCGAAGGGCCTCTTCCACCGCCGCTTTCTTGGTCCGGGCCCCGCTCCGGCGCATCGCCTGCCGCATCAAATCATCATCAATCTCAATGTTGGTTCGCACGACTTGTATCTCTCTATGTGTAAATATCTCATGTTTATGTGTATTGTTCAATGGGAGAGGAGTGTCGCGTTAGCCAATTCTGCGGTCTCAATCTTATAATCAAGTTTGGAACGGATTGATCGCGTCCCACGATAGAGATACCACGCGGAAGGAGTCGTCTACACCGTTCGTCTGGCGCGGGTCAGCGATAGGCTTCGCGGCGGTTACGCACGGCGGTAATGTTGATGGTCTGCTCGTCCTTCTGATCGAAGAATACCCGATAGTCGCCGCAGCGGAGCCGAAAGCCGTTAAGCGGAGGCTTGAGTTTCTTCACATCGCCAGTGCGGTTCGTCAGGTAGCGATCCAGGCAGTGAAGAATTTGCAGTGCGGTGTCGCGGGCGACCGCGCGGATATCGGCGCGGGCCTCAGGCGACCAGATCACGGCGATCCGCTGAGGCGCTGGCGGTTCGGTCATTTACCCAGGCCGAACTCTCGCAAGACTTCTTGGTGGGGAGTGCCCTCTCCCCGAGCGAGCGAAGCGCGGGCACGCTCCATTGCCGCAGCCGTTTCGGCAGTGACTTCTTCCTCTTCCATGGGCGCAGAAGCCAGCGAGCGCGAGAGCGGTTCCACCATCACTTCGAGCAAGCTGCGCACCGCCGTGAGTTTCTCCTGCGGCAGCATGTCGAGCAGCGCGTGGGCCTGCTGGCGTTCCCGTGTGACATCAGTTCCCATGGGTCCTTGTTCGTATTTTAAACCCGCAACGCCCTGCGCTCTTAATGATATTCAACTTAACCTGCCCCGTTTCAATTCTCTTCGGATCCGGCACGATACCTCTGGGTCTCCTGCCTCACCTTTACGCCGCTCCGCTGCCCTTCGGCGCGACACGCAACATCTGCCCCAGCGTTTCCGGCCAGCGCTCGAACAGGTGTTGTCCAAGACGGCTGCCAGTTTTGCGAGTGTGCTGCTGCAGCAGATCGCGAACCAACACTTGCTCCTGGCAGGAGCAATCGTCCAGCAGGTCGGTCTCGACAAACTCTGGATGAAACCTGCGTCCAGTTTCGAAAGTGTGTTCGGGGTCCCAAACGTAAGCGACGCCACCGGTCATCCCCGCTCCGAGGTTTCTGCCCGTCGCGCCCAGAATGAGGACGACCCCGCCGGTCATGTACTCGCAGGCGTGTTCTCCCGCTCCTTCGACCACCGCCGTCGCTCCTGAGTTACGAATAGCAAAGCGTTCGCCCGCGCTTCCCGCCGCGAACAAGCAGCCAGCCGTCGCTCCGTACAGGGCCACGTTCCCCAGGATGACCTGGGGCTCACGCGCTTGCGCCACCTTACCTACGGGGCGAAGAATGAGTTCGCCGCCCGACAGCCCCTTGCCGACGTAGTCGTTCGCCGCACCCTCAAGGGTCAAAGCCATACCTTCCACGGTGAAGGCACCGAACGACTGGCCCGCGTTACCGCGCAAGTGCAAGCGGATGTCCGGCTTTAGTTCGGGCTGCTGGCGACGCAGCAGCGCCAACTCGCCCGCCATCCGCGCGCCAAGAGTGCGGTCTTCGTTCTTCACCACAGTGTCGTACTCGAAGGGTTCGCCCGCGGCGGCGGCCGCGAGGGCAGGTTTCACCCATCCGTCATCGAGTGGAGGATGGTCTTCCGGACGCGCATTTCGTTTCCCTTCCCAATGCAGCGGACCATCGCCGACACAGGCAAGCACAGGCCCTAAATCAAGCTTGCCGTCTTCTCGAACCTGACGCAGCAGGTCGGTACGTCCGATGGCCGACTCCAATGAAGGCAGTCCCAAGGCAGCGAGCATCCGCTGCAGGTCTTCCGCAACATTAAGGAAGAAGCGGACCACGTTCTCCGGCTTGCCGCGGAATTTTGCTCGCAGCTCGGGGCGCTGCGTCGCAATTCCCGTGGGACAGGTGTTGAGATGACATTGGCGCGCCATGTCGCAGCCGATGGCGACCAGCACCGCCGTGCCGAAGGAAAATTCGTCGGCGCCGAGCAGTGCAGCCATCAGAATGTCGCGCGCAGTGGAGAGGCCGCCGTCCGCGCGCAGGCGCACGCGGCCGCGCAGGCCGTTGTGCCGCAGCACTTGCTGCGCCTCTGCCAAGCCCAGTTCCCAGGGACTGCCGGCGTGCTTGATGCTGCTCAAGGGTGACGCACCAGTGCCCCCGCTGTGTCCAGCGATCACGATGTAGTCGGCGTAAGCCTTGGCGACGCCCGCGGCGACCGTCCCCACGCCGAGTTGCGAGACCAGCTTCACTCCCACGGCGGCGCGCGGATTGATGCGCTTCAGGTCGTAAATCAGTTGCGCCAGATCTTCAATGCTGTAGATGTCGTGATGCGGCGGCGGACTGATGAGCGAGATTCCGGGTTGTGCATGCCGTAAGCGCGCGATCAACTCGCTAACTTTGTGCCCAGGAAGTTGGCCTCCTTCACCAGGCTTAGACCCCTGCGCAATCTTGATCTCCAATTCCTCGGCGTGTGCCAGGTATTCAGCAGTAACCCCGAAGCGGCCCGAAGCAACTTGCTTGATCTTGTTGTTGCGTGGCAGAAAATTGGGCGGCCCGTCCGGCTCGCTCCGATAGGCATCAGGATCTTCACCGCCTTCGCCTGTGTTGGAGCGGCCTCCCAACTGGTTCATCGCGAGGGTGATTGTTTCGTGTGCCTCAGGACTGATTGAGCCGAGAGACATGGCGCTGGAAACGAAACGCCGCGCCAGGCTGGATTTCTGCTCGACTTGGTAGATGGACAACGCTGGACCGGCGGAATGGAAGTCCAGCAAGTCTCGCAGCACTGTCGGCTGTCGTTCACTTCTCGAGCCCGCGAAAGCGGACCATGCTTCAACATGTGAAGGCGCCGTTGGAGCGGCTTGCACAGTCGCCTTTGCGGCGCCGACAGCCACTTGAAGTTGCCGCGTCCGTTGCGGTTCCCAAGCGTGCAGTTCAGCGCCCTCATCACGACGGAATCGCACCCAACCGTAATCCGGCAGTTCGTTGTTAATTTCGCCCGTCCATGAGGCGCGAATGGCAGCTTCGATCTCGGAGAACCCCCGTCCCCCCAGCGGCGACGGAGTTCCAGGGAAGCAGCGCTCGATCACTTCCGCGTCGAGTCCGAGAATGTCGAACAGTTGCGCGGCCCGGTAGCTGTCGAGAACGGAGATTCCCATCTTCGACATCACTTTGGCCAAGCCGGAGCGCAAGGCCTTGAGCATCCCGACTTCGCCATCTTCTCCTGCCAATGCTCGCGCGGTTTGCAGTGCCAGCCAGGGACAAACCGCGCCAGCGCCATATCCAATGAGTACGGCAGCGTGGTGCAGATCGCGGCAGTCGCCTGCGTCGAGGGCCAGACCGACCTGGGTGCGCAAGCCGGCCTTGACCAACGCATGATGCACCGCCCCAACGGCCATCGCCATCGGAATCGGCAGCGCCTGGGCAGAAGCCCCGCGGTCGGTCATGAGAAGAATGCGAGCTCCGCCCCGCACCAAGTCAATGGCCGTGCCGCCCAAGGCACCAACCGCGCGTTCCAGGGTGCTGACAGGGGCAAAGGTGCAATACATGCGAGCCAAAGGCAGTTCTTCACGCAATGGATAAGTGCCCTCGCGCAGCGCCTCCATTTGACCCAGCGAGAGAAATGGCGATGGCAGCACCATGCCGGGGAGCGGTGAGTGCTTGTCGAGCAGATGCGGCCACGGCCCGAGACGAGTACGCAGCGAAACTACGCAGGATTCACGAAGAGAATCTATCGCTGGGTTGGTAACCTGCGCGAACCTCTGCCGGAAGTACCCATACAATGGCCGGGGCGTCCGGGCCAATGGCGCTATGGGAGTGTCATCGCCCATGGACCAGGTGGCGTCCTTGCTCTCAAACGCCATGGGCGCCAAGACCATCTTGACCTCTTCACGGCTATAACCGAAGCCGTGCTGCAGTCGGCTGATTTCGTCTTTGGACAAAACTGGTACTGGCTTAGGCGCCGGCTCCAGCAGAATGTTGTAGATCAGCCCATCGTAAGCCGAGAGTCCATCAATGTAGCGATCGATAGGTTCGCCATCCAACAACTGTCCGCGCTCAAGATCGAGCAAAAGCATCTGTCCGGGCCCAAAACGTCCGCTGCGAACGATGGATTCGGCACTGACATCGGCGAGTCCGACCTCGGAGCCGACGACGATCAAGCCGGTATCCGTGATGACATAACGGCATGGCCGCAGACCGTTGCGATCAAGCGCTGCCCCCAGCAGGCGACCATCGCTGAACACCAGCGCCGACGGCCCGTCCCACGGCTCCATGCAATCGGCGTGATAGCGGTGGAAGGCGGTCTCGTTGCCGTCGGTCGCAGGCGGCAGAAGCATACGCACCGCCTCCGCCACATTGCGTCCATGGTTCGCCAGCAGCTCGGCGACCTCGTCCAGGCTCATCGAATCGGAGGCATCGCTGGTGAGGATGGGCTCGCATTCGCGCGGCAGAGTTGCGCGCCGGGCTTCCATGTGGGCGCGATTGCCCCAAATGGTGTTGATCTCGCCATTGTGCGCCAACATTCGCAGGGGCTGGGCACGATCCCATGAGGGCAGCACATTGGTTGCGTATCGCTGATGAAAGATCGCGAACGGCGTTACGAATTCCGGACTCTGCAAATCGGGATAGAACTCGTGCAACAATCTTCCCGCGCACATCGCTTTGTACACGAGGGTGCGAGTCGAGAGAGAGCACGCATAGCTTCCTTCGGAGGAGCGTTCGAAAGCTTTGCGCGCGAGATAGAGGCGATGCTCGACCTCCGCCTCAGTCCACTGCACGGAATCGGGAACGGTAATCAGCGCTTGACGTATGACCGGGAGCGACTCGAGTGCGAGCTCACCCAGCACGTCACGCCGGATGGGAACTTCGCGCCACGCGAGCCATTGCAGGCCCTGAGCGGAGATGCACTCCTCGAAGCACAGAGCGTCGCGGCTGGTTACTCCTTCCGGCGGCAGGAACAACATTCCCACGGCGAGGGAACGGTCCGCCGGCAACGCGATGGCAGTCTGGTTGAGCAGGAAAGCGCGAGGAACGGCAGTGAGAATACCGACGCCATCGCTACTCTTGCGATCGGCGGCGACTGCGCCTCGGTGAGCCAGGCGTCCCAGCGCGGTGATTGTCAAACATAAGATGTCGTGACTGGGAGCGCCGCGCAGGGTCGCAACAAATCCTACGCCGCACGACTCGTGATCAAAGCGGGGATTGAGAAGGGTTCGGCCTCGGGAGCCAATCAACGTAGGTCCCATATCCGAATATAGAGCCGCGCGCGCGCATTTGGAAAGAGGACTGTGGACTAATTTGGCATTCCACTACCGAAAAGGGAAAAGCGGATGTAAAGCTGGCGAAATATTCTGCTGCTGAACGTGGCGGACAATCTCAGCGGATTCAGCGAGATGCGCGCTGCTGAGGGATTGACACCCCGCTGCGATGTCGCGAACCATCAGGCAGCAACAGCCGACTGGTATTCCTCGTACGCGCCCTTGAAGTCGGTTATGTTGTGATCGCCTTCGAAATGCCAGATCCGAGTCGCGACCTCGTCGATGAGGTCGTGGTCGTGCGTCACCAGTAACACGGTCCCGGCGTAGCGTTGCAGCGCGATGTTCAGCGCGTTGATGGCCTCCAGGTCCAAATGGTTGGTGGGCTCGTCGAGGACCAGTACGTTCGGCTTTTGCAGCATGAGCTTGCAGAATAGGAGCCGCGCCGCTTCGCCGCCGGAAAGGACTTCGGTACGCTTGTTGCCATCGTCGCGGG
This sequence comes from uncultured Acidobacteriaceae bacterium, assembly GCA_963794545.1. Lineage (GTDB taxonomy): Bacteria > Acidobacteriota > Terriglobia > Terriglobales > Acidobacteriaceae > Bog-257. Next base: position 242,103 of record CAWCEH010000001.1, on the reverse strand, counting down.
CGAATAGCATCTGGCCCAGTAAGCCGCGAATATCTTCGTTCGCAGCACCGGGATCCCAGCGATGCAGCCACTCGAACGCGGTCATCCCTTTTTCGATGAGCGCCCGGTGGTCTTGCGCGAAATATCCAACCGACGCTTCGTGCCCCCATACGACTTCGCCGTCACTCAAAAATGGGCCGTCGTAGCCGCTGGTTTGGCGGAGCTCAGCTTCTGGAACGGTCGGCGAGTTGGCCAGCAACGCGTTCAGCAGCGTTGTCTTGCCGGCGCCGTTGCGTCCCATCAATGCGATCTTCTCGCCGCGAGTCACACTGGCCGTAAAGCTGGGGATGACGTTGCTCTCGCCGTACGACTTGCTCACGCCTTCCAACTCCAGGATGTGTTTGCCCGACGGACGCTTCTGTTCGAACTTGAGGTATGGGCGCTGTATGTTCGACTTCGCAAGTTCGGTAACTTGCAGGCGTTCCACTTCTTTGCGTCGCGACTGCACCTGGCTGGAGCGAGTGCCGGCGGAGAATCGCGCTATGAACTCGTTCAGTTGATCGATTTTCTTTTCCCGCTGCGCATTCTGGCCTTCAATCTGCGACCGGATTTGCGTCTTGGCCATCACCATCTCATCGTAGCTGCCGGTGTAGGTGATGATGGTTTCGTAGTCGATGTCGGCGATGTGAGTGCAAACGCTGTTCAGAAAATGCCGATCGTGCGAGATGACGATCACAACTCCGTCATAGTTTCGCAAAAAGCTTTGCAGCCAATGGATCGAGTCCAGGTCGAGGTGGTTCGTCGGCTCATCCAGCAGCAACGCCTGCGGATGACCGAAGAGCGCCTGCGCCAACAGCACACGGACCTTCTGCCCGCCCTGCAACTCACTCATCGGACGCTGATGCATCTCGTCGGGGATATCCAGGCCTTGTAGCAGGAGCGCGGCATCGGTCTCGGCGGAGTATCCATCCTCTTCGCCGACGATGCCCTCCAGTTCGCCCAGCTTCATGCCGTCGTCGTTGGTGATCTCGTGCTTCTCGTAGATGCGGTCGCGCTCTTCCATCGCTGCCCACAGCCGTTTGTTGCCCATGATGACGGTATCGAGCACGCGATAGGCGTCGAAGGCGAACTGGTCTTGCCGCAACACGCCTAGCTTACGCGGGCGCACCACGGTGCCCTTCTGCGGCTCTAGTTCACCGGTCAACAGATTCATGAAAGTGGACTTCCCCGCCCCGTTGGGACCGGTGAGTCCGTAGCGTTTGCCGGGCGTGAACGCGGTGGACACTTCGTCGAACAGAACTTTAGCGCCGTAGCGCATGGATACATTGCTAACTGAAATCATGATTTTCTTAAGGGAACTGCGGGAAATTGCCTACTAGGAGGGTCGCAGCTATCGATATAAGAATATCATGAGCGCCGTATGGACTTCTGACTCGCCGACACGTGGACTCCTGGTCGGCAACTCTGCCTCTCCAGAGCTTACGAATTACCGTTGTTCGAGCGACTACGGCTAGTGCGGCGCTTCAGCGCCGCGTTCGCGCTGATCCGTCATGTCCGAGCCGGCTTCAGCCGGGGGCACTCGCTGTAGTCCGACTACACAAACGCCACAAGCTATAAAGTAGCGATCCTACCAAAAAAAGGTTCTAACTTTTTCGCTAAATAGTCACTTATGTGGTCTTGACTTTTAAATCGACTTGGCACATTGTTCCCGAGTCAAGGAAACTCTGGCCCCCCGCAAAATAGGTTCCCTGGTTCCGAACCCATAGGTAAGGCGCAGTTTTTATAAGTAGTTTCGGCCCCATCTTACCGGACTCATCGGGCAAATTGCCCCGGCCACGTAACACCAACACTTCGATCTAAGAATGCACCATGCCTCGTTACCTGTGCCTTTCGCTCGTTTGTCTCGTCTTCTCACCGCTTACCAACTCGATGTTCGCACAGGCGCCCCCACGCGCCTATGTCTCCGCGACGAGCCCAGCCTCGACGCCCGGTGAGGGTTCAATCCTCTCGGTGCAAGAGGGCAAGTCGGCTTTCATCGAGTCTGATCTGGGAGATATTACGCCGGTCATGCGAGACCGGCCGCCTGGAGCCACGCCGAACAATAGTGTGGCGCTGACGTCATCTGAGGATACCACTACGAACCTCAGGAGGTTATCTCCGGACGACAAAGAAAGCAGCCTTATGGGGCACCAGGACGAGTTGACGACGGCCGTCAACAACCAAGATTGCCTCTTCACGGAAGCGGCACCCGACTCAGGGCTCTTATCCAAGGCCAGTATCCTGGATCAGCCGGGTCCGCCCGCCGCCTCATGTATGTGCGTAAAGCATATTGATGTGACCCTATCAGGGGGACCTTGCGACAGCGAAAAAGGCTGTGTCGGTAAGAACCCAGGCGATAAGTGCGCAAATACTGCCAAGAAATGCACCATCTTTGCTAGAGATGCAGCCAACGCGGCTTATTGTTGCTGTTACTGCAAGTAACAAAGATCGTCGGGCGTCCGGGCTCATTTGGTCATTCACGGGACAACAAAGAATCGATGATGTGCGACATTGAGCCCCACAATAAAGTAATCGGCCTTGCAATACCAACTTCTAGTCTAAGGAGCGCGCCATGTCTCGCCACTTGCGTCTAACCGTCGTCCGTCTCACCATATCGTTGCTTTCCATCGCGGCGATGGGCCAAGCGCCGCCGAACGCTGACACTTATGTTTCCAGTCTGCGGCCTGACGCGAACTTTGGCTCGAGCCCCATCCTGGCGGTACAGGAGGGCACGACTACCTACGTGCGGTTTGATCTGTCCTCCTTTCCCGATAGTGCAAACCTAAGCAAAGCTACTTTGCGCCTTTATGTGAACAGCGTTCTAAGACCGGGTTCGTTTGACGTGTACCCGGTGAATGATGGTTGGTCCGAGAAAACGTTGAACTATTACAATGCTCCTCTGCTGGGCGCATCGGCCACCGGTGGCCATCCCATTAACATCTCCCTGTCCAGTATTGGTCAATTCATAGTAGCGGACATCACATCACTGGTGCAGGGCTGGCTGACCGGAGCCACCACGAATAATGGTGTCGCACTGGCCTTGGCGGAAGGCTCAATTGGAAATACCGGAAGCTTCTCGTTCGATAGCAAGGAAGATAACCTTACGGGCCACCAACCCGAGTTGGTGCTGGCGATCAAGGACGAAGCCCAGCCGTGCGCCGCGACTGGTGGGGCAGCTCGGAACGATTTCTGCGCGAAGTACAACGGATGGTTTTGCTGCCGTTGTGGGAACGTCGAAACAGGAAATACCGGAACCAGCATACCCTGCCCAAACGCCACCTGTAAGGGAGTTAAGTTAATGGATGCCCACGACGCGTGCGTAACAGCATGCGCGAAATGCGACGAATCATATAAATTCGACTTCCCTAGGATAAACGCCGTATATGGAGGAGGAGACGAATGTCTGCCCCCATCGAGGTGAAATTCTGGGATCATTCATTCGCCCTTTTTTGCGAGTGAGTGGACGATCACGAATTTTGTGGACGATGGAGGGTCGAGATGTATTGATTACATCTATCCGCCCAACCAAGGGAGGGTTGGGTGGGGCAGGCGGACATCTCTCTGACCACGCCCCTCCACGGCCTTCCAAAATTTCATTGTGTAAACGAAACCATTCTGAAATCAGGTCGCAGTAGTTCTGTTCCACTAAGGGAGAACATCATGAAAAAAGAGTCTTTGCATGTGAAATTCGCGTCCTTCACGGCTCAATTTTTCGCTTGTACGTTGCTGTTGGTTCTTAGCTCCACTGTAAGCCTCGGAGACGGGCCAGCACTAGAACACAAGGCACAACAGGTTCCACCTATACAGCTCGGAGCCACCGGAAGTAATATCGATTTGGAGGTACCCTGCTACGTTGGCACGCTGGGCTCGTTGTTAAAGGATCAAGATGGGAATCTTTACATCTTGAGTAATACGCACGTTCTGGCTGGAGTCAATGAAGGAACCATAGGGGCACTGGTCCCTCCCGGTGATGAGATCCAGCATGCGGGTGCCTTGGACAGTGGTTTCTTCCCTGAGGTGTGTAATAACCTCGGCGGCCTTGGGGTAGACATAGTTGCCAATTTGTGGGACTACGTGCCTCTCATCGACGTTGAGTTGAGCGAAGACGGGATTGTCGATGCCGCCATTGCGCGGGTTCGCACAGATTGCGAAGACGAGCATGGCCATATGGTATCGTGTGTGAATACTATCGGTCGTATCCTGGACATAGGACCTATAAACCCTAACGTAGTGGTAAACCCTACAGTGGGTATGCCCGTAAAGAAAAGCGGGCGTACGACGGGATTCACCCGAGGGGAGATTTTCGATACTGACGCCGCAATACTCGTCAACTATGGCCCTTTCTCCTCGCTGTATGAGCATCAACTGGCTATCGTGGGTACGGAGCCCGTCGATTCCTTTTCGGACAACGGCGACTCAGGTTCTTTGATTGTCCTAGATGAACCCTACTACGCCAAGAGCCGGCCCGTCGGTCTGCTATTTGCCGGAAAGGGTAAAGACTTTATGGATGGAGGATTCGCTGACCTAACAATAGCGCATCCCATTCAGGACGTTCTGGATGCTTTCGCGGACGGAGACGCCGAAAGCGGTGACGAATATGACCTCACGTTTGTTGGAGACCCACCCCCAGACTCCCCCTCCGATAGCCAGGGCCGGTCCGACCCGCGCATGGAAGAGGCGGTGAAAGTACATAAGAAATACAGCAAATCTCTCTTGAGCCTGCCGGAGGTAGTGGGTCACGGGGTTGGACGTTCCAACGGGGTGACCGGGGACGCTGTTATTCACGTTTATCTGAAGAAGCGCACGCCCGAAGCCCTTCGTGCTCTTCCGACCTCGCTCGAGGGTGTTGCCGTCAAAGCGATTATGACCGGCAAGTTTGTGGCGTACTGAATGAGCCGATGGGGCGGTTGGGCCTGGTGCTATCCATTTTGGGGATCGGCGGTTACCTCCGTGTTCGGGAGTGCGTTTTCTTGCCGGTCCAATCCAACTTCGCATCGTAGACTGAAAGCGCGGGAGCCAGTCTCCCGCACTGCCAGTCCGGTGTTCGGGTGGCGGTACTCGATCTTTCAAAACTTGTTGGGTTATCGGCCGAGACGAAGTACTAACGGGATAAGTCCTTATTTCGGAATATTTTACCTGTAACTCCTTTGTACGGAATATTTTGCGGGCAAAATATTGAAAACAAAGATGCGAAGAAAGGGGGGGTACCAGCATCTTTCGACTCTGAAACGAAAATCCCCACCCTAGCCAAAGGAAGGCTAGGATGGGGCACCCACGTCCTTCGGGCGCGCCCACTCCAAAAGTAGCGAGAAGACGGTCCGCGATGCATGGACATGAGTCGTTAGTGATGAAAAAAGGAGCGGCCTAGCTATCTCCCCGCTTGCGCAGGAACGCCGGAATCTCCAGGTCGTCCGTGTCATAGGTTATGTTGACGCTGCTGCTCACGGTCTCGATGGTGGGCGGCTCGTCTCGACCGGCAGCGGCAGCTCGCGCCTGGATTTGCGCCTCGTCCATCGGCTCGGCGTGGCGCACGATCTCGGAATCGATATCGTCGAGATTGTCGGGAATGTAAGGAATCGTGCGCGGCCGTTCCGCGGCGCGCGGCGACTCAGCTTCCGACGGCTTGACCGCTTCGAAGCGCGAAGGCACAGCTTTCTCGGGCGCCGCTTGCGGCTCGCGCATCGAGGACACTTCGTAAGTTGCGTGCACGCTAGCTGCAGTTGCACGCGCGTGCTGCACGACCTCAGCCGCCGGGCTCGAGTGCTCGCGGCGGCGGGAAACATCCTTGAAGCCGGTTGCGATCACGGTGATCTTCACTTCGTCCTTCATCTTCTCGTCGAGCACGGCGCCGAAGATGATGTTGGCGTCTTCATGCGCGGCGCTCTGGATGATGGTGGACGCTTCGTTCACCTCGGCCAGCCGCAGCGAGCTGGAGCCGGTGATATTGATGAGGATGCCGCGCGCGCCGTCGATGGCGCCGGCCTCGAGCAGTGGAGACGCAATCGCAGCCTGCGCTGCCAACGTGGCGCGACCTTCGCCCTTCGCGGTTGCGGTGCCCATCACGGCGTAGCCCATGCCCGCCATGATGGTCTTCACGTCGGCGAAGTCGCGGTTGATGATGCCGGGAATGGTGATGATGTCGGAGATGCCCTGCACCGCTTGTCGCAGAATGTCATCGGCGACGCGGAACGATTCGAAGAAGCCCGCGTCCTTGGCGACGGCCAGCAGCTTTTCGTTTGGGATCACGACGGTGGTGTCGACGGAGTCGATCAGCTCCTGCAAGCCGCGCTCGGCCTGGTTCTGGCGGCGCTTGCCCTCGAAGGCGAACGGTTTGGTCACCACCGCGACGGTGAGCGCACCCATCTCGCTAGCGAGCGAGGCAATGATCGGCGCAGCGCCCGTGCCAGTACCGCCGCCGAGACCGGTGGTGACGAAAACCATGTCCGCGCCTTCGAGCGCTTCGATGATTTTGTCGGCATCTTCGAGCGCAGCCTTACGGCCAACGTCAGGATTGGCTCCCGCACCCAGGCCGTTGGTCAGCTTGACGCCTAGCTGGATCTTGACCGGCGCATTCGAAAGCTTCAACGCCTGAAGATCGGTGTTCGCGACGACGAACTCAACGCCTTCGAGGTGGGACTCGATCATGCGATTGACAGCGTTGCCGCCACCACCACCGACGCCAATGACCTTGATCTTCGCGGTGTTCAGCAACTCTTCGTTGAAGTGGATGCGAATGTCGTTTTCGGGCTGGCTCTTGTCGTTGAAATCTTCGATCATCGTTGCTCCGTGTGCGCTGCGATGGCGCCGGTCAGTTCTGCAAAATTGGTTACGCGTTCTGCCTGGCGAACAATGCTTTGAGTTTTGCTCCGAGTCCTCGATCAATGTTCATTCGCGCCTGCCGCGCACGATGTCCGTAGAGCACCATGCCAATCGCCGTCGCAAATTCCGGCTCCAACAAATTCGAAGGCAGCTTGGCGATGGGCACTGGATATCCGAGTCGTACCGGACGCCGCAGAATGTCGTCGGCGACCTCCAGCAGAGAATTGAGCCGCGAACCGCCGCCGGTGAACACAAGCCCCGCGCCCAGCAAATCGTAAATGCCCGCCTGGCGCAAGTGATCGCGAAGCAATTCCATCAACTCCCGGGCCCGAGGCTCCAGAATTTCGCCCAACATGCGCTGCTGCAAAAGGCGCGAAGGGCGATCGCCCACCGAAGGCACTTCGATCTCATTGCCTTCGGGAATGCGCGTGACGATGGCGCAGCCGAACATCTTCTTGATGTTTTCGGCATCAGGAATCGGCGTGCGAAAGCCCACGCCCACATCGTTAGTGAAATGATCGCCACCAATGGGAATGGCGCCGCTGTGGATCACGACGCCCTCGTAGTACACGATGAGGCTGGTCGAACCTGCTCCGATGTCAACCAGGCAAACGCCGAGTTCGCGCTCGTCGGTTTGCAGCACCGAGTCAGCGCAAGCCAGCGCTTCAAACACGGTATCGTCAACGTGGATGCCCGCGCGGTTCATGGCCGAGACTACGTTCTGCGTGGCCGTCGTTCCGGCGGTCACCACATGAACGCGCACTTCGAGTTTTCTGCCCATCAACCCCGCGGCATCGTGGACCCCGCCTTGGCCGTCCAGGATGAACTCTTGCGGAAGCAGGTGCAGCGCCTCGCGGTCGTCGGGCATGCCGATACTGCGAGCCTTCTCCACCGCCTGGCGCACATCTTCGCGGCTGATCTCGCGCGAACGCGATCCCAGCGAGATGCCGCCATGGCTATTCACGCCTCGGATGTGCGAGCCGGCCACTCCGACTATGGCGTGCTCCACCGGGGCTTGCGCCACGTTCTCGGCATCTTCGACCGCCTTCCGAATCGAGTCGACCGCCTTGTCGAGATCGGCAATCACGCCCTTGCGCATACCGCGCGAATCCGAGATGCCGTGGCCGCGATAACGCAGGGCATAGTCGTTCACTTCGGCGACGATAACGCAGGTCTTGGCGCTACCGACGTCAATCACTGTGAGCAGGTTTTCCGGTTGACTTCCCATGGTTTACGAGTGCTTCTTCGTTTTGTGTTTCACCGTCGGCTTGCTTTGTACCGCTGCCGGTGGTGCCGGCGCATCTACATCACTCGCCGTGTTCCCCGGCACGGCACCGCCCTTGGCATTACCGCTCGCGGAATCGGGATTAACAATCACCTGATGTTCGTAGCGCAGATCCACCGATTCCAATCTCTGGAACTGCGCTCTCCACTCCTGTACATGGGCTACATAGATTTTGAATCGCTCCAGAAAGTTCGACGATCCCAAATGCACCAGCACCGCTCCCTTAGGATCGGTAACGGTCGCCTTCACGTCGTCAGGATCGGAAAGATCGACATCGCTGAGGTCGCGCGAATAGTGCGCCCCACCAGCATCGAGTTCTTTCATCAACTGAGTGTAGATCTTCATTCGCGCGGCGCGCGTGGAGACAGGCTCAGTGTCCGGCATCCCCACGACCACCGGGAAGGAATATTTTGCCAACTGGCCCGGAGGAAGATCCATGACCACGCCATTGGCGTCAATCAGCTCGATGTGAGAGTTGACTTCCACAAATGCCACCGGTGTGCGCTCCTTGACAACAATGTTCAGACGGTTGGGGAGCAACCGCATCACCGTGGCCGATTGCACCCAGGGAATCTGCTCCAACTGTTGTTTGCGTATCTCCAGCGGAACAAAAAACACGTTGCGGTTGAGGTCGCTCGCCATTACTTCCATGACCTGGGAGCGACTGACATTGCTGCTCCCCGCGACTTGGATGTTATCGCTGGAATCGATGCGGAAGCGCCACGACCGAGTAGCGTATTGATGGAGCATGATCCAGATCAGCGTGACGCTTCCCACGATCAGGATCAGGATGAGCGCGATCTTGACCCGACCGGCAGCCTTCCGCGGCAGCGCCCCGCGACGCACCGGCACGCGTTTTTGCCCCCGCAAAAACGGAGACTCGGCCTCGTCATCGAGGTCGAGCATGCGAGCATCGAGCGGCGACTCGGCAAAGTCACGCGAACGTACGGTAGATTCGCGTACCCGCTCTTCGAGTTCATCTTCCGGCGTTACGGATGAGTTTTTTCGAGCCATGAAAACCGGGTGAAACGCCCAAGACTTCGGCCAATCGCCTCACTATAACCGTTTTTGCGCGCCTTGCGGAAAGAGAGAATCGGAAGCAGCGGATTCGTCGGGGAACTTGAACCAGAAGAGTAAACTCACGGCCTCAGCACCAAAGAGCTGGGACACTTTTTCGGGTGGTGCCGCGGACTCGCGCTGAACTTTCATACTTTTGTGCGCGCCGGGACATGCCTTTCGAGCGCTTCCAGCACCTGCGGCCCGATATGCGAAACACTTCCCGCTCCCAGGGTGAGAATCATGTCGCCTGAGTTCGCCGCGCTGGCCGCGAGCTTTACTGCGTCGGCGAACGAAGAGACGTAGAGCGCCTCCTGTCCGCCAACTTTCGTAATGCGGTTCGCCACCAACTCACCGGTTATTCCCGGGATCGGCGGCTCACTCGCCGGATAGATATCGAGGACGATGACCGAATCGGCGTCGCGGAAGGCCGTCGAGAATTCCTCAAGCAGCAACTGCGTTCTGGTATAGCGGTGCGGCTGAAAGATGACGTGCACCTTGCCAAAGCCGCACTGCCGCGCAGCGGCTAAGGTCGCGCGAATCTCCGTGGGATGATGCCCATAGTCGTCAACCACGGTGACGCCATCAACACTTCCGATTACCTGGAACCGGCGATCCACTCCGTTGAAGTTCTGTAGCGCCTGGCGAATCTCCTCAACCGGTATGTCAAGTCCGATCCCCACGGCAATTGCCGCCGTCGCATTTCTCACGTTATGTTCCCCGGGAACGCGCAGGTGGAATTCGCCCAGAGTATTTCCGCGGTAGCTGGCATGAAAGCTACTCAGGGCCGCAGAACCCTTGCGAGGTCCGCAATGCACACCCGAAATGAGAAAGTCGGATTGGTCGTGCGTTCCGTAGGTCAGGATCCGCCGTTGCACGGCGGGCAGTAGCCGGCGCAGATCATCGTTGTCGTTGCAGGCCACCACCATCCCATAGAACGGCACCGAATCCATGAACTTCAGGAAGGTCTGCTCCACGTCTTCCATGTTGCGATAGCAGTCCATGTGCTCGCGATCGATGTTGGTGACCACCGCGAGAATGGGCGAGAGCTTCAGGAAGGAGCGATCGCTTTCGTCGGCCTCCGCCACCAGGTACTGGGATTTTCCCAGCCGCGCATTGGAGCCCATCGCATCCACGCGGCCTCCGACGACGACGGTGGGATCGAGACCACCCGCAGCCAATACTGCCGCGATCATGGAAGTGGTCGTGGTCTTGCCATGCATGCCGGCGACGGCAATCCCGTATTTCAGGCGCATCAATTCCGCGAGCATTTCGGCGCGTTGAATCACTGGAATATGCTGCTGGCGTGCGGCCACGACTTCGGGATTGTCGCGAGTGATGGCCGAACTGGTGATCACTACCTCGGCGCCGGCGACGTTCTCCGGACAATGCTCGCCAAAGACAGTGGCTCCCATCTTAGCGAGCCGCTGCGTGACCGCCGAGGGCTTCAGGTCGGAGCCAGAGACCTTGTAGCCCAGATTGAGGAGCACCTCGGCGATGCCGCTCATACCAATGCCGCCGATTCCTACAAAATGAACGTGCTGGATTTTTGCAAACATGCGGGAGACGAGTCTCTAGGCTACAGCGTGCCGGCTTTGGACGCCAGCGGCCCGAGCCGCGAGCGACGCAATTTTAGCTGCTGCGCCCGGATGGGCAAAGCGACGCGCCGCCTCCGACATCGCCGCCAATCGCGGGCGGTCGCGCAACAGCGAGGCGATCTCGTCCACCAGGCGGTCGCTGGAAAGCTCAGACTGCGGCAACAAGCGGGCCGCATTTCCATCCGCGAGCGTGGCTGCATTCTGCGTCTGGTGGTCGTCGGCAGCGGTCGGCAACGGGATAAAGACGGCGGGCTTCCCTGCCGCGGTGATCTCGGCGACGGTGCTGGCTCCCGAGCGGCAAACCAGCAGGTCGGCACGGGCGAAGGCCCCCGGCATGTCATCGATGAAAGGCGACACCTCCGCCGAGATCATGGTGCGTAAGTAAACTGCCTGCGCCGGGGCGTAATCTTTCTCGCCAGTCTGATGGATGACGTGGATTGCCGGCACTGCCTCCATCAGTTTCGGCAAGGCGTCCAGCACCGCCTGGTTGATGGCATGGGCGCCTTGACTGCCTCCAAAGACCAGCACCGTAGGTCGCGCATCTTTAGGGCGCGGCGGGACATGGAAGAACTCCTGCCGCACTGGTACGCCGGTCACATAACAGTTACGAAAATAATGGCACGTCGCCTCGAAATGCACCGCCGCCACACTCACCATGGGAGCCACGATGCGATTGGCCACACCGGGGACGACGTTAGGCTCGAAGGCAAGCGTGGGCACGCTCATCATCGCAGCCGTTAGCATCGCCGGCCCCGAGGCGTAGCCACCCACACCGATCATGACATCGGGTCGAAATTCGCGGATTAGTTTCGCCGACTCGGTGAAGGCGCGCGGCAAATCCAGCAAGGTCTTGAGCCGGGTCGAGAGATCCACGCGGTTAAGTGCGCCAACCTGGATGAGATGCAGTTCAAATCCTGCCGCCGGAACCAGACGGGTCTCGATGCCACGGTGCGTACCGACGAACAGCACCTCCGCGTGGTAGTGCGAACGCAACTCCTGCGCGATTGCCAGTGCGGGAATAACGTGTCCGCCGGTGCCGCCTCCAGCCACGATCACGCGCATGGCTAGTCCGTCTGCTGAGTGATGTTGAGCAGGACTCCGACACTGGCCAGAGTGATGAAAAGCGAAGAGCCGCCGTACGAAATGAAGGGCAGAGGAATTCCTTTCGCAGGCATCATGGCGAGTACCACGCTGATGTTAAACAGGGCTTGCACCACCACCATCGCGGTGAAGCCGGTGGCCAGAAACTTCGCGAACATGTCGTCCGTGCGAAGTGCGGTGCGTATGCCCCGGTACAGGAAGATACCGAAAAGCGTGACTACCAGCAGGGATCCCCACAATCCCATCTCCTCCGCGGTAACGGCGAAGATGAAGTCGGTATGCGGCTCCGGCAGGTAGAAGAGCTTCTGCTTGCCCTCCATCAACCCCAAGCCGGTAAGACCTCCCGTGCTCACGGCGATCATCGACTGGATAATGTGGAAACCTTTGCCCTGCGGGTCCTTAAAGGGATCGAGGAATGCCTGCACGCGCGCCCAACGCCAAGGCACGCGGACGACCAGAAAGTACAGCGGCAACAGCGACGCGGCGAGAGCGTACCACAGATACTTCATGTTCATCCCCGCGACGAACAACACGGCGGCGGAGATTGCCAGGCACGCGATGGCGGTACCGAGGTCGGGCTCTTTCACGATAAGCAGCGCGAACAAGACTACCGGGGCGGCGGCCGGAAGCAACACGTTTTTCCAGTCGGTGATCTGTTGCCAGCGAGACTCCAGGAAGTACGCCAGGTAGAAAATGATCGCGGGTTTTGCCAGCTCCGAAGGCTGCAACGAAAAACCACCAAGCTTGATCCATCGGTGGGTATTGTGGGAATCGCGAAACAGGAAAACCGCAATCAGGAGCAGCGAGGTAAATCCCAGGAAGGTGAAGACCACCGACGCCCGGCGGTATTTCCGGTAGTCGATGTTCATAATAACGAGCATGGCTGCAATGCCGGCGCCGGCCCACGCCATTTGCCGCAGCAGGAATCCATAGGGCGATCCGAAGCGCTCCTTCGCCATTACCGCCGAGGCGCTGAAGACCATCACCAGCCCAATGAAAACAAGCAACAGCGTAACCGTGAACAGCCACTTATCTACGCTGACCCGCTTAGCCATTATTCGTTGCCTCCGCGAGAGGTACTGCCCACATGCTCTCGCTGCTGTTCCCGAGATACCAACTGGCGAACTAAGTCTTTGAAGAGCCGTCCTCGGTGTTCATAGCTGTCAAATTGATCGAAGCTGGCGCAGGCCGGAGCCAGCAACACTACATCGCCCGAACTGGCAGATTCGCTAGCGCGCTTGACCGCGGCCTCGAGTGTCCCGACGCTTGCAATCTCTGTTCCTTGCACCTGCGACTCGATCTTGGCGGCCGCCGCACCGATTGTGTACACACGCTTCACTCGCTGCTTGAGCAACGAATTCAGCACACTGTAGTCGCTGCCTTTGTCCTTGCCGCCCAGAATGAGGTGAATCCGGTCGGGAAACGACTCCAACGCCTTGATGGTCGCGTCTACGTTGGTAGCTTTGGAATCGTTGTAGTACTCAACACCACGGACCGTAGCCACGAACTCCAGGCGATGCTCTACTGCTTTGAACTCTGAGACCGCGCGACGAATCTGTGGCGGCTCGACTCCGGCCAGCATTCCGACACAGATTGCCGCGAGCACATTTTCAAGGTTGTGCGCGCCCTTCAGCGAAATCTCCTTGGCAGGCATAATCTCGCGGTCGCCATGCTTGTCGCGCCAGACTATGCGCTCTCCGCGAACGAATGCTCCGCTTGCAATTTCCTTCATCCGGCTGAACCAGAACACGGAAGCTTTCGTGGCCGAGGCCATTTCAATGCAAGGCTCGTTGTCCGCGTTCAGAACGGCAAAATCGTTCGAGCTTTGGTTCTCGAAAATACGAGTCTTGGCGGCGGCATAGTTCTCGAACGAGTAGTGCCGATCAAGGTGGTCTGGGGTAACATTCAATACCACCGCGATCCTGGGATGAAAGCTCTCGACGGTCTCCAGTTGGAAGCTGCTGATCTCCAGCACTACCCAGGTGTCCTCAGTCGAATTCTCGACGAAGCTGATGGCCGGGGTCCCGATGTTTCCGCCCACCAATGCCTGATGGCCTCCGGCGGAAATGATCGCGCCCGCCAGCGTCGTCGTCGTTGTCTTCCCGTTGGAGCCGGTGATGGCGACGATGTGGCCTTTGAGAAAGCGCGCAGCGAGTTCCACCTCGCCGATGACGGGAATACCTAACCCGCGCGCCTGTACCAGTTGCGGTACGTCGAAAGGCACGCCCGGACTGATCACGATCAGGTCTTGATCTCGGAAGGTGCGTTCGCCATGCTGTCCGGTTTCAACGGTGATGCCATGATCGAGCAGCAAAGGAATCTCGTGACGGAGTTGCTCCTGCGATTTGGCGTCGGAGACCGTGACCCGCGCACCGCGCTTTTCCAGAAACAAAGCGCTGGCTACGCCGGACTTGCCCAGACCAACCACCAGCACGCGTTTGCCTTTAACGTCCATCAGCAGTCCATCAGGCATAGGTAGGGCCCGCCTTCAGGCCGGCGTCCAATTGTGCCTTGAAGGGGCACGGCTTCAGCCGTGCCGTAACCTGCTGTCATTTGTGGTGGCTTTAGCCACTGAGGAACTTCGGTGTTAAGGCGAAGTGCGACTTCCCTCAGGGGCTGAAGCCCAATTCTCTGCACTCATAACGGCGCGGCTAAAGCCGCGCCCCTTCAAAACTACCGAAACAGATGAACAATCCGGCTGAAGCGCCGCTCACCCATTGCCTTTCCCAACTGGCCATTGTGCCACGTTTACCGCGCCGTTAGCGCAACTTCAAGGTGGTGAGAGCAAAGAGTGCAAACACCAGCGAGGCAATCCAGAAGCGAACGATCACCTTCGATTCGCTCCACCCCATCAGTTCAAAGTGGTGATGGATGGGCGCCATCTTGAATATGCGCTTCTTTCGCAGCTTGTACGAGCCCACCTGAAGAATGACCGACAGCGCCTCGATCACGAAGATGCCGCCGATAAATGGCAGCAGCAGTTCCTGCTTGATGATGACGGCCACGGTGCCGATCGCGCCACCCAGCGCCAGCGATCCCACGTCGCCCATAAAGATCTCCGCCGGATGCGCGTTATACCAGAGAAAACCGATTGCGGAGCCGACCATCGAGCCGCAGAAGATGGTCACCTCTGAGACCTGGGGCATCTTGGAAAGTTCGAGGTAATCGGCAAATACCGCGTGACCGCTAACGTAGGTAAGAACGGTGAGCGCTCCCGCCGCGATCACGGTGCAGCCAATTGCTAATCCATCGAGGCCATCGGTGAGATTCACAGCATTGCTTGAGCCCACAATGATGATGGCCACGAACGCGAGGAACGGCAGAAACGCCAACGGCGAAAGATAGCCATGGTGCAATCGGCTGATCACCAGATCTGGCCGGAAATGCTTTAGGAAAGGCACGATCAGGCGAGTGGAGTACAGTCCGTGGGTTTCCAGGCCACTCAAGATCGCGCCTATTACCAATGCGGCCAGAAACTGGTACAGCAACTTGGCCCGCGCGGTCAAACCGAGGTTGCGACGATGCACCACCTTCAAATAGTCGTCGGTGAATCCGATCGCGCCGAACGACAGCGTCGCCAATACTGCGATCCAAACGAAGCGGTTACTCAGATCGGCCCACAACAAGGTTGGGACGACCATGCCCACGACAATCAGCAAACCGCCCATCGTAGGGGTGCCGGCTTTCTTCAGGTGGTCCTTGGGGCCGTCCTCACGAATGTACTGGCCAATCTGGAACTCACGCAGGCGGCGAACTACCGCCGGGCCAATGATGAGGCCAATGAACAATGCTGTCAGACTGGCGAACACGGTGCGGAAGGTCAAATAGCGAAAGATTCGGAACGGGCCGATATGAAAGACGAGAAAACCCTTCTGGTACAGCAACCAATAGAGCAAATTCTTCCCCGTTCCGAGAGTTATGCGGGAGCTGCAACTCTAATGTGCAGCGTCCGGCGTTTTGCCGACCCAAGCTTCCAGCGCACGCTCCAATCGCACTCCGCGCGACGCCTTCAGCAGAACCACGTCGCCAGTTTTGACTTCGCGCCGCAGCCAATCACCGGCCTCTTGCGGCGTGTTAACGAACTCCGCGTGCATCCCTGCCCCGGCTGCAGCTTCAACCATCGACTTCGCCAGTCCCCGAACCCCCAGCAGCGTGTCGATTCCGTAGCTCGCCATGCGTTGTCCGCAATCGCGGTGCATGGCGTCACCAGCGGGACCGAGTTCAAGCATTTCGCCGGCGACGACAATCCGGCGCCGGGCCGGAAGCTGGGCTAGCGACCGGACCATATTGTCGAGGGCCTTTGGATTGGAATTGTAGCAATCGTTAATAACGGTCGCGCCCGCGTAGTTCAGAACCTCGCCCCGTTTGTCTCCGGGCACCAGGGTGGCGAGCGCCTCGGCGGCCATGCGGAGTGGCACACCATACTGCAATCCGACGGCTACGGCCGCAAGTGCGTTATAGATACTGTGCTCGCCCAACAACGGCAGCGCAGCCGGAGCCCGCTCGCCATCCGCCACAATTTCGAACACCGAGCCTAGCGGGCCTCGCGATTCAATCTTTCGCGCCGAGACGTCAGCCGGCTTGTGCAGACCGAAGGTCACGACTTTACCGTGAAAGTCCCGGCCGAACTGCGAAACGTACTCGTCGTCAGCATTCAACACAGCAATGCCACCGGCGTGAAGAGACTGTACCAGCTCGTACTTGGCGCGCGCGATGGCTGCAATCGACGCAAAAAACTCCAGGTGGACAGGAGCGACCATGGTCACGACGCCGCAATCCGGTTGTGCCAGCTTCGCGAGTGCGGTGATCTCGCCCGCGTGCGACATGCCCATCTCGACCACGGCAAGCTCATGCTCCGGCTCCAGCTTGAGCAATTGCAGCGGCATTCCGAAATGATTGTTCAGATTGCCCTGCGATTTCAGCACTCGATGTTTTGTGCCCAGCACGTGCGCGATCGCTTCCTTGGTGGTCGTCTTGCCTGCCGATCCAGTCACGGCAATGAGAGGTTTTCCCCACAGGCGACGAATGGCGGTGGCAAGCGTTTGCAATGCGAGGAGAGGATCATCCACCGCCAACAGCTGGTGCTTCGGCGCGAACCGCGCGCGCTGGTCCCTGGCAACGACAGCACCGACCGCTCCCGTGGCGAGCGCCGCCTCGACAAAATCGTGGCCATCCAGCCGCTCGCCGCGAACCGCAAAGAACAGATCGCCGGGCAGCAGGGTGCGCGAATCAATGGAGTAGCCGCTGGCGACCGAGTCTGGGGCAAATTCGCCCGTGGCCTGCATGAATTCGGCGGCGCGCGACAGGCTTAGCTTCATGACTTTGCTGACCGTGTTGGCTGAGCGTTAGCGTAACCGTTGCTTTGCAGTGCATTGCGCGCCATCTCGATATCGTCGAACGGGACGGCGCCTGCGGCTGTGACTTGCACTTTCTCGTGGCCCTTCCCGGCGATGAGAACGATGTCACCGGCCTGGGCCTCATGAATGGCCAGGGCGATGGCTTTGCGCCGGTCAGGCTCCAAGGTGTATCGAGTGCCCGAACGCTGCAATCCCGGCAGCGCGTCGTTCATGATGTCAAGGGGATTCTCGCTTCGCGGATTGTCGCTGGTCAGCACCACAAAGTCGCTGCCCGCTCCAGCGGCCTCTCCCATCAACGGACGCTTGCTGCGGTCGCGATCTCCACCACATCCAAACACGGTGATGACGCGGCCCGGACCTCCACGCTGTGCCAGGAAGTCGCGCCCGACTGCGGTCAGGTTACGCAGGGCGTCGTCGGTGTGGGCATAATCCACGATCACGGTGAAGGGTTGGCCGACGTCTACACGCTCGAAGCGCCCGGACACCTGGGCCACTTCAGTCGCGGCCAGGACGATGTCCCGAGGTTCGACATTGCGCGCATAAGCGGCAGCGGACGCGGCAATCAGATTCAGAGCGTTCACCCGCCCCAGCAGCGGACTCCAAATTGGGTACTGGCCTGTCGACGTCACCAGGGTGAATTTCGTTCCGCTCCTCTCGATGCTGAGGTCCTTCGCGTGGAAATCGCCGCTATCGATACCGTAGGTGGTCAACTGCTGTTGCTTCTTAAGCAGCTTGATGAGCCGCTGACCATACTCGTCCTCAACGTTGATTACCGCCGCTCTTGGCGGCTCGGTACCCAACCCCTTGAAGAGGATCGCCTTCGAAGCGAAATACTCTTCCATGGTTCCGTGATAGTCGAGGTGGTCGCGAGTGAGATTGGTGAACACGGCAACATCGAACGGCACTCCGTAAACCCGTTGCTGCTGCAATGCGTGTGAGGAGACCTCCATCACCGCCTCGGTGCAGCCTGCTTCCAACGCACGCGCAAAGAGTTGGTTCAACTCCAGCGCCTCGGGAGTGGTGTGGGGAGCGGGCAAGACCTCATCGCCGATACGATATTCCACGGTGCCCGCCAGGGCAGCTTTCCGTCCGGATTTGCGCAGCATGGCATTCAGGATGAATGCCGTCGTCGTCTTGCCATTGGTGCCCGTAATTCCGGTGATGGAGAGCCGCTCGGCTGGACGACCGTAATAGTTAGCGCTAAGCCTCGCCAGCGCACGCCGTCCATGCGGAACCTGCGCCCAGGCGACATCGGGACGGGGCGGAAGCGAGTCACTGACGACGGCACCTGCGCCGGCCTGAAGAGCGGCATCGATGTACTGATTACCGTCGGTGGTCTCGCCGCGGATAGCCACGAAGCACCATCCCGGCTGCACCCGCCGACTGTCGTAGTCGAGCCCGGCGATCTGCGGATTGCCTTGCTGCGCCAGATATTCCGCACCATCCAACAGCTCAAGGAAATCCATTCTACCCGCATTATAGCTACGCGGTGCGCGGGTGAGGGCATCGGAATCGCTGAGGTTCCCACTAAGGAACTAGCCGCAAAAGGCCCCAGAACACCGTGAGGTCGAATCGGTGTCGGGCTATCTATAGCAATGCTGGTCCGGAAATTTACAGATCGGCACTTGGTCCGGCGATTCCAAGAAAGACGAGTATGGCGCGGTTCAGTCTGACGATGTCCTCGTCGGCAAGACAGCCAATGCGCGCGCCGATTTTCGTTTTTGAAACCGTGTTTATCTTGTCCACCATCAGCCGAGAACGGGTGCGCAAGCCATTGTCTTCGTTGGGTTCTATAGGCAGCCGAAACAGAGGAGCATCCGCTTGGTCGGTAGTAAAGGGGCACACAGTAAGAGAATTCGTCATGTCAAAACGATCGTCCTGAACGATCACGACGGGACGAGGCTTGCCCGCATAGTCCTTACCGCCAGCAATGGTCCATATCTCACCGCGCCTCACTCCTTGCCCCAGTCGGAAATCGCGTCAATGAAGTCCTGATCTTCTTTGGCATGAGGGCTCTTTGCAACCGCCAGCGACTGCCGATGCGCCTCAGCGGCAAACTTTGGCGAACGCACGTCCGGCACCCAAATCTGAATGGGCCGCAACCCTTGGCGGCGCAGCCGTTCACGATGCGCCCGTACCTTGTCCCGAGATGACTTAGATTGCGTTTTGGCTCGCATTGATACCCCACAAGCGGTTACATGTAACTTATCAGATCGACGGATGAAATTCCAGCTTTGACAAGCGATCAGGTTGCTAGTATTACATTTCATATAAAGTAATGGAGACACAATGGAATCTGCACTCACCATTAAGGGACAAATCACAATTCCCAAAGCGATCCGCGAACATCTCCACGTTAAGCCAGGCGACCGGGTCAAATTCTTCGTGCATCCCGACGGTACGGTGGTGCTTCTGCCGAAGCTTCCCGCCTCGGCACTGCGGGGCATCGTGAAGACTACCAAGCACGCAACCCTTGAGGACATGGACGAGGCCATTGCCGCTGGCGCCACCGAGGGTTATCGGCGGGACAGACGTAGATGATTGGACTTGATACCAACATCCTGGTTCGGCACCTTGTCCAGGATGACCCCGTGCAATCGCAAAAGGCGACCGCTCTCATCGAAGAACGCCTGACAGAGGGCAATCCTGGCTTCATCAGCACAGTGGTAATGGTTGAAACCGCATGGGTGTTGGAACGCTCCTATTCTCTCGCGGATCATGAAATCGCCGGCGCCATTGAGCGCATTCTCCAGATTGAAAGCCTGATTGTGGAGAATCAACCCGAAGTCTTTACTGCCATGACGGCGCTCAAAGAAGGGCGCGGGTCGTTTGCGGATGCACTCATCGGGGCATTGGCCGTAAAAGCAGGCTGCTTACGAATCCTCACCTTCGATCGGAAAGCGCTGCGACTTCCAAGGTTCGAGCTTCTATAAGCCGTCGTCACCCAGCGATGGCGTCGGGTTGTTAGAGAAGCCAGAAAACAATTGGTGCGATATGGAGAAAACAGGCCGAAACGAACCCTGCCCGTGTGGGAGCGGCAGGAAATTCAAGAAGTGCTGCGGGTCTCCGATCCCCGAGGAACGAATTAGAGTCCCCAACAGTGAAGTGCCCGAAAATGCAGTTGCGGCGATGTATGAGGAGCACGAGAACCGATTGAGGATTTTTACAGACGACATGGTCCTGAACCAGTTGCGTAGGGAGGGTCCCAAAATCACCGAGAGCTTCGACAATAATTTTGAGCGTGACCTGAAGGAGATTTCTGAACAGTTCAGCCTAACATTTGCGCTGCTTGCGTGCGGCACGATGCGAACTTGCGACACAGATGAGGCTTCAGTTCGGTCGCGGTGTTGCCCCCTCTTGCTGAATGCGAGCCAGACGATTATCGCTGCGCTCAACGTCTTGCGACACGGGTTCCGCTTACAACCCGGAGTATTGATGCGCAGCGCAATCGAAACCATCTGTGTTGTCGTTAGCTTGTTCACCGGTCAAACGAGCCTACAAAACTACGACGCGGGCGTCCTGATCTCTCCCAAGGCTGTTACACATGCGAAGAGAGTGATACCAATTTTAGGAGAATTATATGGGTTCTTTTCGCGTGAATTTGCCCATCTCGGTAACCTGCACAAAGAGCTCCATTCATGGGATGTATTCGCAGGAGATGATGAAGCGGCGGCGATAAACCTGAGTTTCGTCAAGCTGGGGTTAAACCTGCTTACAGTCACGACAGAGCTGGTGCTATATGAGTACACGCCCGATCATCGGTATTGGAAGAAGCTGGGGACCGGACACTATGGTTTCGAACCTTCAGAAGCAGAGAAGGAGTGGCAGAGCCAATTTCTAGGGCGCCTATTAGACTATGGCCAGTAAGTCGGCGTTGTAGGGCTTTTGGGGTCCGAACTAGTCAATGCGTGAATCGCACCGTGATCTTCTGTCCCGAAGGCAGGTGGCTGCCGGGTGCAGGCCATTGCTGGCGCGCGACTCCGCTCCCAACCGCATTGATCTCCAATCCAGATTGCTCAGCGGCTTCCACCGCCGACCGTAGCGGCTTGCCCAGGAAAGACGGCACGATCACTCCACTATCCACATCGAGAACCACGGTGCCTTGTCCGGCGGCCTGCTCGGCTGGACTCGGCGGCTGCGATGGCGGGACTGCCTGCGTTATCTCCGTTCCATTCGAGGATTGCGCTTGCTGTATGGGCGTACCCGAGGCTGGTGGAACGAGGCCCGCATTGGCTCCGGCCGATGGCTTCGCGCTCGCCAGCCCAGGCTGCAAAGTTGTCTGTGGCTTCGCGTTGCTCGTCGCATCCGCGTCGCCTTCGGCTACCTGCAGCGGAGGACTGAGCCGATCGGACGATTCATCGGCCAAATCGTCATCTCTTGCCGATGCCCGCAGGTTCTGTCGCATTGGGTTCTTCACATCTGCATCGTGGGGTACGTGCATGTATTCCAGCACCTGCTCGGCAATGCGCTTAAAGACTGGGGCGCAAACCTGCCCGCCCTGATGCAGCCCCACCGGCGAATCAAGAATGACGGCAATCGTTAGCGCCGGGCTGTTGACCGGGGCAAACCCGATAAACGAAGCGACATACTTGGTCTTGGAATATGCTCCCGTCGTCGGGTCAACCTTCTGTGCTGTGCCGGTCTTGCCCGCAACGGTGTAGCCGTTCAGGATTGCGCGCCTCGCTGTGCCGAATAGCACCACGCCTTCCATCATCTTTTTCATCTCGGCCGCAGTCATCGTCGAAACCACCCGGTGTTGCTGCGCGGAATGAAACACCACCGGCTTGGGAGTGCCGTCGGGAGGTAGCTCTCCGGCGACGATGCGCGGGGGCGTATAAACTCCGTCATTCGCGATCGTCGACACCAGCGAAATGGTTTGCAGCGGAGTCACGCCGATCTCCTGCCCCATCGAGATGGCGCCAATCGATACCTTCGACCAGCGGCTCACCGGTCGGGCCAGCCCGCGGGTTTCGCCGGGGAGTTCGATGCCGGTCTGTTGGCCGAAGCCGTAGTCGTGAATGTAGTGATAGAGACGCTCGTCGCCCAGCTTCATGCCGACCTTGATAGCGGCTACGTCGCTGGAATGCGCCAGCGCCTCGGCGATGGTCACCACACCCAAGCTCTCATGGTCGTGGATCTTCATGCCAAACACGTCAATCGAGCCATGCTGACAGTCGACCTTGTCGTCCGGCGTCACCACATGCTGATCAAGGGCTGCGGAGTAGGTGACGATCTTGAACACCGAACCCGGCTCATAGATATCGCTGACGGCACGGTTCTTCAGCGACTCCGTGGGAACGCTATTAAACACGTTGGGATTGAAAGTCGGCCGATTGGCCAGGGCGAGAATCTCGCCGGTTCGGGGATTCTCCACGACCACCGTGCCAGCTATTGACTTGGTGTCTTCCATCCCTTGTTGCAGTTCGCGCTCAGCGATGTACTGGATGGTTTGATCGATGGTCAAGACGAGGTTTTGTCCGGGATCAGGAGGCTTCTCTACCCGGCTGAACCACTTGCCTCGAGCGTCAAGCGAGACTAGCTCCTTACCGGGAATGCCCCGCAAGTCGTCGTCGAATCCCCTCTCCAGGCCGCCCAGCCCGTCGCCATCCATGCCAACATATCCCAGGACTTGGGCAGCCAGGTCGCGCTTGGGATAGAACCGTTTGGGCTCTTTGCGAAAGCCAATTCCGCGCAGGTTCAACTGGCGAATGCGAGTGGCGGTTTCGGCGTCAATCCTGCGCGCGATAAAGACAAAAGGACGCGCCATCTTCAGGCGCACCAGAATGTCCTGGGGATCAAGATTCAAAACTTTGCCGAGCATCGCGGCCGTGGTTTCCTTATCGTGGACTTCGATCGGCACCGCGTATACGGAATCGACATCGATTGACATGGCCAACGGATGGCCATAGCGGTCGTAGATGTTCCCGCGGCGGGGTTCGACGGGAACCGTGCGGGTGCGTTGCCGCTCGGCGAGGTCCTCAAAGAAACCGAACTTCACCACCTGCAATCGAACCAGGCGGAAACAAATGGCACCGATCCAAACGAACAGCAGCACGGCAAAGATGTAGAGCCTTCGGCTTGGCGTCTTGGGAGCGCTCGCCCGCATTCCCTCTTCACTCCGTTCTGCTTTGCTCCGGCGTACGCCGAAGATTGAATGATCGTGTCCTACTGCTGGCTCTTTACATGAAGAAGGCGGTCCCTAGCTGGCGGACCGCCGCTTTACTTCACCGTGCCTGGTTCAGCCGGTTTCGTCAGGTGTCTTGAGCGGCCTCATCCTAAGGCAAAGCCGCGACCACCGTAATTCCATTCGCCCGCGCCATCACCGGAGTGGATGGATCGGTGATCGCCGTATCCATGGGCTGCAATTGCCCGCCGGCCGGCCGTTGCATACCTATCTGTTTGGCCAGCCGGTCGATTCGCGCCGGGTCCTTCAACGAGGCTTCTTCCAAGCTCAAGGCGCGGTTGGACTCAGAGATGGTGTTGCGCTGCGCCGTCAGTTGCTCAATGCGATAGCCATACTCGATCGCACTGAAGTGCTGCCACAGGTACACCATCACGAACAGGAACAGCACGCTCAAAGTGATGCCGAACGAGATCATCTCGCGGCGGCGCTTGGGGTCAGCCACCTTCGCTACTCGCGAGTTGTCGATGCGCTTGGCGAAATAGATCTCCGGTGTGCCAATGAACATGCCGCGCGGTTGCTCCGCCGGCTGTTCATTCCACTGCGCCATGGTCGGGTAAAGAACTCCGGCTGCCATTACTCTCTCCTGCCGAACGGCCTGACGTCATCGGCCATTGTCCGGCTTGTATCCTTAAAGCGTACGGGCCGAATTTCGGGGGCCTGAACTTATTCGCATTCTCAACAGCTTTTTCCGCATTGTTGCGGAGTCTTGAAACTTTGGTGGAGCTAACTCCGCTCCGCTGCCCGCAGCTTCGCGCTGCGCGACCGCGGGTTGCGATCGACTTCTTCCTGGTCCGCCGTCGCCGGCTTCCTGGTCAACACGCGATACACGCCGTCGCGTGCTCCATCTCGCAGCGCATCTTTCACGATGCGATCTTCCAGCGAGTGAAAGCTGATGACCACCAGCCTGCCGCCCGGCCTCAGCACTTGCGGCGCCGCGCCCTTACTCAGCAGCGCCCGCAAGTCGTCGAGTTCACGGTTCACTAGAATTCTGAGTGCCTGGAAAGTTCGCGTCGCCGGATGAATGCGCCTCTCAGCCTGGTTCATTGGCCGGGCCGCGGCCGAAATCACCTCCGCCAGTTGTGCGGTAGTGTGAATCGGCCGCGCCCGAACAATGGCTCTGGCGATTCTCCGCGACCTCCTTTCCTCACCGAATTCGTAAATCGCGTCGGCAAGCTCACGCTCGTCGAAGCGGTTTACCACTTGTTCGGCAGTCAGCCCGGAATGCGGATTCATCCGCATGTCCAACGGACCGTCTGCCTGAAAACTGAATCCACGCGCGGCGTTCTCCAATTGCATGGAGCTGACGCCCAGGTCGGCCAGCAGCCCATCCGCGCTTGCCGGAGCCACATGCCGCGCCACATCTGCAAACGAGGCGTGCACCAACTCAACCTTTGGCCACTCGGAAGCTAATTCCGGTGGCGGGTTCGCCAGCCTCTCGCGTGCCCGTTCCAATGCTGAGGGATCTTTATCGATGCCAATCAAGTGACCCTTTGGCCCCAGGCGTTTTGCGATTTCCCAACTGTGCCCGCCTAAGCCGAGGGTTGCATCGATATAGGTCCCGCCGCGCCTTACGGCCAGGAATTCGATCGCTTGTTTTAAAAGAACCGCCACATGGCCAAACTCTTTGCTCTCGCCATGTCCGCGCCCGGGGGCGCTGTTCGTTCCTGAAAACCCGTTGTCCATTCACTCCCATTCCGAGATCGCGAATGGAACCCAAAACCTGCGTCGCTCTAAATGCCCAAACCGCTGAGGCTCGCGTCATCGTCCTCGGTGAACGGCTCCGCCGCGATTTCCTTGCGAAGCTCCTCGGCGTTCCGCACCAAAAGGTGCTTGAGGCTGCCCATCACCGCAACCTCGCCTTTGAGGTTGGCCGAATCCCGCAGCGAGGCCGGGAGCAGCAAACGGCCTTGCCCGTCCATCTCCACCACCTGGCCGTAAAAGTTGGTGTACTTCAAGAATTTCTTCTTGACCGGATGCGAGTCCGGCGCGGCCGCCAGCTTGCGCTCGATCTCCTCCCATTCCTGCATGGGATAAACTTCGGCAACAGTGCCGGTGCGGCTGGTGATGTAGAATTGGGCGCCATAGTTTTCGTCGATCTGGCGCTTGAAGTCCGCCGGCACCTTGAGGCGCCCTTTTTCGTCCAGCCGGGTTGTGTGCGTGCCGCGAAACATAACTTTCGGCCCCGAGTTGCTGGGCTTTCACCTTGGAGGTGAACATCAACGACCTCGTTTGGCAGCTGCGGTCAGGTTGCATGGCGTTTTGGGCGACGAAACCATTTCGCTCACTTTGCTCCCACGAGGGCCAACGTTCATACCACTGTGTCCCACTTCTTACCACTTTGGACGTATCCTACTCCTAAACTATTGCGTGTCAAGAGGAATTTAAGGTTTTTTGGTACCGTTGTGCCCAGCCTTAGGTCGCCACAATTTCTGGTAGTAACTGAGTGGTACAGACCCAAGGAATTGGGTTTACCAGGAAGGTTCAGTTCCGGCGACTTCGGGAGAAAACAGGTAAGAAGGCATGAGCCAGCGGTTTGAATCCGAACAATGGATCGCGGCGCCCCTGCCGAGTGTGTTCGCGTTCTTCGCCGATCCCCGCAATCTCCCACGCATCATGCCTCCCAGCCAAGGCGCACGGTTGCTCAAGCTGAACCTGGTTCGGCCCCGCTTCCCCTCTGGTGAAACGCCCCCCGATGCGCAGCGCATGGCTGGCGTTGGCACGGAGATCATCTTCAAGTTCCGCGCAATTCCTCATGTTCCCCTCCACGAGAAATGGACCGCGCTCATCACCGACTTCTCGCTCAATCAATTCTTTCGCGACGTTCAGAAACAGGGACCGTTCCGTCGCTGGACGCATACGCATTCCTTCGAAACAAGAGTTGTCGACGGCCGCGAGGGCACACTCATCCGCGATGTGGTGGAGTATGAAGTCGGCTTCGGCGTGATAGGAGTTTTTCTGGAGAAAATGATGTTCCAGCGCATGATGCGCTCAACGTTTGAGTATCGACAGCGCGCCCTGGAGAAAATCTTTCAGACGGACTAACGTCTGGCATTTTTCGAGGCGCCGTGGGCCTACGACCCATGGTCGACGACGCGTTCGAGCAACTTGCATGGCCTATAATCATCTCTATCGCCGAACCCGGTCACCATTTGTCGATCAGAACTGGCTCGATGGGGGATGCCATGCACACT
Organism: uncultured Acidobacteriaceae bacterium; assembly: GCA_963794545.1. Classification (GTDB taxonomy): domain Bacteria; phylum Acidobacteriota; class Terriglobia; order Terriglobales; family Acidobacteriaceae; genus Bog-257. The sequence goes on along the minus strand of CAWCEH010000001.1, from coordinate 215,494 downwards.
CTGACTGCGCGCCGTCAAAGCGTCACTGTGATGACGGTAAGTACGCTGCGTACCCACTTGGAAGACATTAGCACCACGGCTTACAGATTCACGATCCACAAAGTGCATCGCGACCGTGTCTCGGTTCGAAGCGAATATGTTCGGTCTGGCAAGAAGAAGACTGCATACGTGCTGCTACCGGCGTATCCAACCGGATATCCGGGCGATGCGCCATGCAACAATCTGAACGTCGTCCTCGAACCCTTGGACTTTGTAGACCTCGATGCTTGCGCCGAACGGGACATCTTCGCGCCTCTGCTTGGCAATGACATGCTGGCGTATTACGAGAGGATGCACCCGCACGCCGGCCTGCAGGTTACACGCTGCTGCTAGACGTCGCGGGGGTGCCCCGTTCTAGCCCGGTTTTGGCTAGGGCGGGGCCGTCGCTGACTCACAACCGGCCTCTCGACTTGCGCATCCCGAATTTTCTTTTGAATTCCTGGGCCGGTTCAGCATACCCTTGTGCGTCGCGGTCTGTTCGCGCCAGTCTCTTTGTCCCTGGAGGATACATTCGTGTCAGTGGGCGCTGCGGCTTCTTCCCCTAAGACCGTGAAGGCTCCACGGAAACTGCCGCCCCGTTTCCTGTCTCTGCTGATCACCGAACTGGCGCTCATCCTCGGCTACCCTTTTACCGACGGAACCCAGCTTCGCGCCGAAATGTTTCGTTTGTTCGCGGTGCTCGTCTTCTGCGCCGCGCTGTACGCGGTTCTCGGGCGTGGGCGCGTCACCGTCGTTGCTTTTCTGCTGGGCGTCCCGGCAATCGTCATCCACATCGCGAATGCCGTACATTACCTCGAACCGCTACATTTGACATCACTCGTCTTGGGCGTGCTGTTTCTGGCATTTGTTACTGCCGTGTTCATCTGGACGGTGGTTTCCGCTCCCAGCGTCACCGGCGACACGTTGGCGGGAGCCGTCGCGGCATATCTGCTGGTCGGCATCACCTATGGTTTGGCCTACGGACTGATCGCGCGCTTGAGCCCCGATTCCTTCCGCGACACCGTTCTACCCGCAAAAACTGTGCAACCTTCAGAATTCATCTTCTTCAGTTTCGTGACGCTAACCACGGTGGGATACGGTGACATCGTTCCTTTGGGTGCGCACGCCCGGTCGCTGGTCATCCTGGAATCCGTCACCGGGATCATGTATCCCGCGGTGCTGATCGGCCGCCTCATCGGACTGCACAGCAGCCGGCGAGCGGGCTCCTAACTGGAAGGGGCTCGGTTTCGCGGCGCTAAAACCAGATCAAGTAGAGGTTCGTTTAGGCGCGGTCGGACTCCTCGCGGACTGCCTCCTCTGTAGCCTTTTTGTTGCGAAGCGCAGTTTCCCTCTCTTGGACCTCGCGGGCGCGCTCAAGACGCTCCTGAACCTTTTTGTGTACCTCTTGGAATTGATTTAAGGGCTTATCGTTTTCCATGCCCCATCGTGCGCTAATTCCAGGACAGGCGCAAGGAGGAAGAAATTCAAACTGCACCACTACCCGTCAGCGCGCGCCTTGGAGCGTTTCAGCGTGGCATAATAATCTTTCATCCAATTTCTTGGAAACGACTGAATTTCCACGCCAATACGGAGGAATACCAATTGCGTCGCGCTCTTCCCCGATCATGGGTACCGGTTTTCTTAGCTATTCTCTTGCTGACTGGGCTCTCCCATCTGGCATGGGCCCACGCCATTTTGATGGAGTCGACGCCCAAGCTGCATGCCACGGTCGCCGGTCCCGACGTTCCCATCATATTGCGTTTCAACGTGCGCATCGACGGCAGCCGCTCGCGCCTGCATTTGCTTGCGCCGGATGGCTCTTTGCGGACCCTTCCTCTGGCTAAACAATCCACTCCCGACATACTCCAATCGCAGGCCACAGGACTGAAGCCTGGCGCCTACGAATTGCAGTGGCAAGTGCTCGCCTCCGACGGACACATCAGCAGCGGCAGAGTCGCTTTTAACGTGAACTAGATCTCCATGTTGCTTAGGCTGGTCAACATCTTCGGGTATCTCTCCGTGCTGTTGCGCGCGGGCACGCTCGTCTTCCAGTCACTGCTGCTGGGGGGCGTCCTGTTTATCTCGTGGATTGCGCGCCCGTCGTCCGAAGTCCCGGATAACAGTCTTGCAAAGGTTCGGTCCTCTTCGCTGCGGCTGTTTCGCATAGCGGCGATCGGACTCGCCGTCGTGCAGGCGCTGTACCTGTATGTGAATTCGGCGGTGCTCATGGCCTCCGCTGAAATGGGGCTGCGCGACATTGTTGGGGCCAACTTCTTCATTTCCGGCAGTATTGTTTTTGTTGCAGCGATGCTGGCGGTGTTGCTGGCCAGCATGCGCAGCAAGTTCGCACTGACTTGGTTAGGGCTGCTGGTTGTCGTGATCCTCGCAGCGTCGGTCATGACCAATCACGCTGCATCGCGCATGGATGGCCGCGCGCCTTTGGTTGTCCTTAGCTTCCTCCACGAATTGGCCACTGGATTTTGGATTGGGGGTCTGCCGTTCCTGCTCTTGGGTTTGTTCGTCAGCAAGACGAGTTCTACCCAGTGGCGCTTAACCCGGAGGTTCTCCCAAATTGCGCTGCTAAGTGTCGCGGTCATTGTCTTCAGCGGCGTGGCCCTGAGTCTCTCTTACATTGGCTCGGTGCGCGCTCTCTTCGGAACGGCCTACGGCGTGATGGTCTCGGCCAAGGCTGCCATGCTGGGAGCCATGCTGCTGCTCGGTGGCATTAACTTCTTGCTGCTGCGCAAGAACAGCGCCGCGGATGTCACCTCCCGGTTGCGGCATCTGGTCGAGGCAGAAGTTGGAATCGGCATTACCATCATCCTTACGGCCGCCTCGCTTACGTCACAGCCTCCTGCGGTCGACTTGGTGAATGACACCGTCGACTTTGCCCACATTGCTTCTCGCCTCAAGCCCGAATGGCCAAGACTGGCAAGTCCACAACTGGCACAGCTTTCGTCCCCTTTTCCCGGGAGGAAGATCGACGTTCCCGCCGTGGCGCAATTGCCCGCGGCTTACACCATCGATGGAGCGCCGCTCTCCCGCAGCGAAGTGGCTGACAGCGAGTGGTCGGAATACAACCATCACTGGATGGGTGTGCTGGTGCTGGCCATGGGTCTCCTTGCTCTGCTGGCAAGGACGGGCCACGCCAAGTGGGCCGAATATTGGCCGCTGGTGTTGATCGGAATCGCGATCTTCATTTTCGTGCGTGGCGATCCGGAGTGCTGGCCGCTGGGACCGCAAGGCTTTTGGATAAGCTGGACAAAAACAGAAGTGTTCCAGCATCGCATGGCTGCGCTCTTGTGCATTGCGTTCGCCATCTTTGAATTGCGCGTCCGCCGCCGTCCATCCAACAACAGCGCTCTGGCGCTGGTCTTCCCGCTTCTTTGCGCCGCCGGCGGAGCTTTGCTGCTGACTCATTCCCACTCGCTCACCAATGTGCAGGAGGAATTCCTGGCAGAGGCGAGCCATGTGCCCATGGGAATTCTGGCGGTCCTCTCTGGCTGGGCGCGCTGGTTGGAGATTCGCCTCCCTCCCGAAGATCGCGCTATCCCCGCCTGGATCTGGCCGGTCTGCTTCGCCCTGATCGGTGTCGGCCTGCTTAACTACCGTGAGCTATAGAACTGCAACAAAACCAGTCCTGCAGGGACGGCACAGTTCTCCCACACTCTCTTCAGGCCAGCCTCTCTCACTCCATCGACACATTGCTGCCGTCCGTAATCGAATCCGCGACCGTCGGGGCTCCGTCTGATCGTTGGTAAGTGACTTGACCATATATACCGTCACTACTGTAAAGAGTCAGCGGAGCTGTCGACTCGTCGGGAGCCAGATAGCCGTTGAAGATTGTCGGCGGGCTGTTGGGGTCGCGCCCGGTGTCCACTATGACCCACTGTCTACTGTCGCCGTAAGAATTCGTGAAGGTGGCTGTTATCTCGGCCATGGTAGCTCCTTAACTCCCAATGCAATCGCATAAAGCGATGTCCGCGCATATCACTATGAAGCAACCCTAAACTTTGTCAAGCGATTTACGGTACAAATTGCTCTCAGCCCGAGGAAGCAGCCCCTATTCGCTGCGCAACGCCTGCATGGGCTCAATCGAAGCCGCCCGGAAAGCGGGAACATACGCGGCAATCAGGCCCGCGAGTGCTACCCCGATGCACACCAGCGTCAAGACGAGCGGGTTACGCGATCCCGTCCCGTACAACATGCTTTGCAGCACCGACGCCGAAATCAACGAAGCGGCCACGCCCACGGCAATCCCTACGGCGAGCAGGACAGCAGCGTCGTGCAACACCATTTTCAGCACGATGCCACGCCTCGCTCCCAAAGCCATACGAACGCCAATCTCGCGCGTGCGCCGCGCGACCGAGTACATCATCACGCCATAAAGGCCCACCACGGTCAGGACGATGGCAAGTCCGGCGAAGGTGCCGAGCAGCACCATCGCAAAGCGCGGCTGCGAAAGCTCGCTGAACATCAGCTCCTGCATGGTATGGACTTGCGTCAGCGGCACGTCTGGATCGAGCGAAGCAACGAGTTGGCGCATGGTCGGCTCCAGGCTGCGCGGCTCGACCGACGTACGCACCACGGTGTACAGACAGCACCAGGTACTCATTTGCGACGCCGGCAAATACATCGCCGGCTTCATCTCGCGCTGCGTCGCCGACAAGCGCATGTTTCCCACCACTCCCACAATTTCCCGCCACGCCGGACCGCCGGGGGCGCCGCCACCGGCTCCCGGCTTGAGCTTTTTGCCGATCACATTTTCCCCGGGAAAGTACTTCTCGGCAAAGGCTCGATTCACAATCATGACTTGCGGGGCCTTTGTGTCATCTCGGTCAGAAAAGTCGCGTCCTTCCAGCACCGGGACCTGCATTGTACCGAAATACCCCGGCGAGACCGGTGTGAGGTCCGCGAAGGGCTCTTGCGCTTCGGGTACGGGATGCTCCGGGTCCTCGAATGTGATGATTATCTGATCGTTGGTCATCGGCAGAACCATGACGCCGCCGGCCGATTGCACGCCCGGAATTGCGCGCACCTTCTCGAAATAATCGCGATAGAACTCGGTCCGCTTCTGCTTGTATTGTGCATCGGGCAATTCAAAGAAAAACGTGAGCAGATGGTCGGGATTGAAGCCTTGCTCGGTACGCAGCAGGTTCATGAAACTGGTGATGAGCAGCCCTGCTCCAGCGGTGAGCACCAGCCCGAGTGCGACTTGCCCGACGATGAGTGACGAACGTAGCCAGTCACGATGTGAGGTTTCCGTGCGTCCGCCCTCTTTGAACGTTGTCACCAGGTCAGTTTTCGAAGCGGTGACGGCTGGAACGATCCCGAAGATAAGCCCCGCCGCGAAAGACAGCACTACCGCGAAGCACAGTACGCGCAGGTCTACTCCGGCATTGGCCGCCCGAGGAACACTGTCCCCAATGACCGCCAGCATTGCCGGCGTGGCCGCGAAAGCCAGGGCGCATCCCGCGAGACCGCCTATCGTACTTAGGGCCAGGCTCTCCACCAGCAGTTGGCGAATGATACGTTTGCGGTCCGCTCCCAGTGCCGCACGCACCGCGATCTCCCGTTGCCGTTCGCGCATGCGCGCCAGCAGGAGATTGGCGATGTTCGCGCAGGCGATCAGCAACACCAGCGCGACCGCCCCTAGCACAACCGTAAGCGCCGTTCGCGTGTCGCCGATCAGGGCGGCCAGTTCCGTCTGTACCGCGGCTGAGTCGTGGCGCGAGTTCGAATTGGGGTATTGCTTCGCCAGGTTGCCGGCAATGTGCTTGAGGTCCTGGTCCACCTGCGCAACAGTGACATCCGGCTTCATCCGTCCGATTGTGCTCAGAAAATGTGCGCCCCTGCTTTTCGTTATGGGATGCGGATCGGTAGGATCGTCATCTACCGCGAGGGTTGTCCAAACTCCATTCTGCGGTGCAGTCACCGGAAAGCGGAACGACGCCGGCATGACCCCGATAACGGTGTACGAATCGCCGCTCAGCTTGATGCTGCGGCCGAGGACGGATGCGTCCGCCCCGAACTGCTCCACCCACAGCGCATGGCTGATCAGCACAACGCGCGTGCCCTGCTTTTCCTCATCCGCGGTGAAACCCCGGCCCAGCTCAGGATTCACCCCCAACGTAGGCAAAAGGTCCCAGGAGACGACCTCGCCATCCACATGCATTGGCCGCGTCACTCCGGTCAGGGTGAATGGATTGTCGTGATACGAGACCAGATGTTCGAGAGTCTGGTTCTGGGCTCGCCAGTCGAAGAAGTCGGGGTAGGACATGGAATGGGCTTGGGGATCTTGCGTGCCCGCGGACTGCGCACTGATCAGCCGCTCCGGCTTGTCGTACGGCAGAGGGCGCAGTATCACTGCGTCGATCACGCTGAAGACGGCCGTGTTGGCGCCGATTCCCAGAGCCAGCGTAATCACCGCAACCGCGGCGAATCCCGGCGACTTGAACATCTGGCGAATGGCATAGCGGAGATCATCGACCAAGCTGCGCATCAAGACTCCTTCACAATCCAACCAAGACGGGTGCAATACCCCTACCACACCCGCCTTGCTGTAAGGTATTGAATTTGGATTGGTTAGAGGTGTCTGTGGCTGCGCTAACCCAAAGGCCCTGTTCGTAATCGGACGATCATGGTCACGCGTGAACAGCGACGAGTCTGGTACGACTCCAGAGTGATCTTTCCGAGAGTGTGTCGCGAGCCCACCTCGGTTTGCAAGAATGGAATCAAGTAGTCGAGATCGAGCCCCGAATGGGGCGAAAGAGCTTAGCCCAGCGCTTTCAGCGCTGGGTAGAGTGCAAAATTAAGATCGAGTCCTATAGGGACGGCAGAAGTTGCGACACAGACCCTTCAGGCTCACGCCAAAGGGCCGCATTCCTGGCTTCCCTAATGCGTGGCAGACTCCGTAAATCGTTTCAAGACGATGCCGGTCTTCGGTCCTTGAACACTGCTTAGTGACAAGCCCTTCTGTTTAACGAGTTCCTGCAACGCCGTGTACGTCGCGGGTCCAGTGTCCGCCCCGACCTTGGTGGACAATTCGAGGACCTTGCCCTTGGGCCACTCCCACAGTTCCAAGGCGAGTTTGCGAAACTGTGGCTGAGACTTGATCTGCCACGCTGTATAACGAATGCCGGCAATTCTCTTCACCCGGGTCCAATCAATCGAGACTTGCGACTGCTCCAAGAGTTTCCTTTGCCCGGCGCTGAGCATCCCGAGAATTTCATTTCCCGTCTCGGGCAGCCGCTCCGCCGTGTACGGTCTCCGAATCGAGTAGGAGTTAATCGCACCGCTCCCGGTCAAGTCCACCTCGCACTTGTAGTCTTCGCGCCCGGCGGATGGATCGGAGAACTTCTGGCCTCTTGTTGGACGCAGCTTGGCCGTGAGGTCGTTGTCGGCGCCCTGTCTTAGTCGCACGATCACCCCGTGCGATAACAAGTCGAGCGCGCTAGTGTCGTAGAAGTAAACGCGACCTGTCGTTTCCTTTTTAGCATTGAGCGCCGCAACCGCAGCTTGGCTCTGCTCCGGCGAAAGCAAGAGCTTGGCTTCGACATCGCAGTTTTCCTGTGCTTGTAAAGTGGCGCAAGCAAACAGCACAACGCATGTCCACAACGCCGTAAACCGTGCTCGACATTTTGGAGAATTTCTCAATTCGTTAGGCAGTCACCATGGAACTATGGGATCCGATTCTGGATTTTGAAGGGGACGGCCTTCAGGCCGTCGGCTAAGGACCACAAAATCATTGCAGCTTCAGCCGCTGAGGACTTCGCCGTACCTAACCAAAATTCCCTAAACGCGCTGCGCCTTTACCCCACACGTCGCGGCTACGATCTCCAGCGCCTGCGCACACTGTTCGCGGCTGACGTCGAGATGGGTGACAAAGCGGATGAATTGCGGGCCGAAGCCGCTGGCCAGAATATTTTGTGCCGCAAGTTTCTCCGCCAACTCGTACGACGTCATCCCGGTTCCGGCGACCTCGCACATCAGAATGTTGGTCTGCACTTTGGCGGGATCGATTTTGACACCGCCAACCCGGGCCAATCCCTCGGCGAGAAACTTCGCATTAGCGTGGTCCTCGGCCAGCTTCTGCGGTCCCTGTTCCATTGCAATGAGTCCAGCGGCAGCGAGGATGCCGGCCTGGCGCATGCCGCCTCCGAGCGCTTTGCGATAGATGCGGGCGCGGTCCATCAACTCCGCGCCGCCCACCAGCAGCGATCCGACGGGTGCGCCCAGTCCTTTGGAGAGGCAGAACATGACCGTGTCGGCCTTGGCTGTCAGTTGCGCCACCGGGATGCCGAGGGCGACGGAAGCGTTGAAGACCCTCGCTCCATCCAGATGCACTGGCAGGCCCGCGGCATGCGCCTGGTCGCAAACTTCGTCGAAAATCTCGGGCGAAGTAACAGTCCCGCCAGCCATGTTGTGCGTGTTCTCTACCGAGACCAGTCCGGTCTTCGCCCCGTGATAACTCTTGCTCCTCAGCTTCGGCTCGACGTGTTTCCAGGTGACAATGCCGTCTTGTGCCCGCACCGTCCTGGGTACTACACCGGAGAAGTGCGCCATCATCGCCATTTCGTACTCGAAGATGTGGGCGCGCTCCTCGCAGATGATCTCCTGCCCGTGATGGGTGTGCAGCTTGATCGCGATCTGATTGCCCATGGTCCCGCTGGGCACAAACAGCGCGGCCTCGCGGCCGAAGACCTCCGCCGCGCGCTTCTCCAAACGGTTGATGGTCGGGTCCTCGGCGTACACGTCGTCTCCGACTTCGGCTTCGAACATGGCCCGCCGCATCTCGGCCGAAGGCTTCGTAACGGTGTCGCTGCGCAGGTCAATAGTTTGCTGAGGTGCTTTCAATTCAGGGCCGGCAAGGATGGTGTTCATGAATGGAACCGATAGAAAAATTAACCCTCGAGTTTAGCGGCGGAAAAGGGCCTTTTCGTGAAGAGAAGACCATTCGCTCCATGCAATGTCGAGCCGGGAAATCGCCCAACTTTTTCCCGGGAACCTATGGTTCATGTGGTTCCGTTCTTTCGTTCACCTTTGGATTCTGTTGGGCAAATTTTCTGGCCTTCTCCGCCTTGGCCTTCTCGGAGGCTTGCCTCATCTTCTCTGCATGCTTGTCGCGAACCCGCTCTTCGTATCCTTTTTTCATGAGGAAAGTTTATATCGAGTATGCCCGGGATGCGAAACTCGATGTTGCCCGCTTCACCGAGCTTTGCGATTAGCGACAGCGGAAAACCGGTCGTCCAGCAGGAAGCGGGCAAACACTTCATTTGACAGCAATCGCCCCCTGACGGTCAGACGCAGCCACTCACCGGCATTCTCAAGCAAGCCATCTTGCGCCAGCTCGGCGATGACCGGCTGGTAGCGACTTATCCGGTCCTCACCAAATTGTGTTTTCAGCAACGCAAGCGAGACTCCTCGATTCATTCGCAGTCCCAGGAAGAACGACTCTTCGAGGGCGGCCTGCACATCGACAGGAATGCGCGACGCCAGAAGTTGTTCTGTACGAGAGGTGATGGGATTCGCATCATTGTCGGCCGCCGAGTAACCCTCCAGCGAATCCGGTGTGGCAAAACGCACCGCCTTGACTCCCGCCGCCCGCAGGTCATCTCCCGCGACCAGCATGGAGTGCGCATCGACGCCGAATCCAAGATACGGCTGCCGAGTCCAGTACTTCAGATTATGTTTCGAGTCGCGCAGCCCGATGCCGTGCGTAACCGGCCTCGCGAAGTTGGAAATCTCGTACTGCTGCACTCCGCCCTTGGCCAGTCGCTCGCACGCAGCGAGGTAGAGGTCGGCGGTGAGATCGTCGTCGGGAACAAAGTGCGCGTGATAGCGGCTGCCACCCGCGAGCAGCTCGGTACCCAGGTTCGAATCTTCATCCACCTCCAGCATGTAAACGCTGACGTGAGGCACGCCACTGGCGAGGGTCTCGCCAAGCGAAAACCCCCAGCTTTCCTCGGTCTGGTGCGGCAGGCCCGCGATCAAGTCGATGCTGATGTTGCCAATACCGCCCGACCGCAGTCGCGCGATGTCGTCCAGCGTAATGGCCCGCGTGTGCAAACGGCCGACCGCCGAAGACTCCTTGTCCACGAACGACTGCACGCCCAGGCTCACCCTATTCACTCCGCAGCCAACTAGGACGTCGATGACCTCACCTGAAATGGTGCCCGGCGCGCACTCGACCGTAATCTCTGCCGTGCGCTCGACCTCAAAGTTCTCGCGCACGGCTCGAAACAAGTGCTGCAACTGATCGGGCGCGAGCACCGGCGGCGTGCCTCCGCCGAGATAGATCGAATCCACGCGACGGTCCATCTGCCTGCCGAGTTGCCACGTCATGTCGTCGGCAGCCTCGATCTCAGCACACACCTGGCCGACATACCGGTCGAACAGCGCGCGCGAAAAGACGCCGGAAGCGAAGTTGCAGAAGCTGCACTTCGTGCGGCAAAACGGCACCGAGATGTAAATTCCTTGTGACAACTGATTCGCGGAAAGGTCTGTCGAGTACTAGAGTAGCAGCCAGGGAATCGCAATTAGCAATTAGCAAATAGCGACTAGCTGGTAATATCGGTGATTCCGCAGCATCGGGTATCGGCGAGGACGGGGAACAAAGCCAATTGCTAAGTGCTAAAGGCTAATTGCTGATTGCTAGCTGCTACTTGCTCTCTTATGAAAAAACGAGTCGTCATCACCGGAATGGGCGTGGTCAGCCCGAACGGCATCGGTAACGAGGCCTTCTGCCGCGCTATTCTGGCCGGAACCAGCGGCGTGAAACGCATCCGCAGCTTCGATCCCAGCGACCTGCCGGTGCAGATCGCCGGCGAAGTTCAGGGTTTCAACGAGTTGGCCTGGGTGGACGCGCACGAGCGCAAACACGTCTCGCGCGCCGTGCCTCTGGCGTTGGCGGCGTCCACAGAAGCCCTGACCGATGCTGGTATCGATGCTGCGAAACTCTCGCTAGAGCGGCAGCGCGAAATCGGTGTTGTGTTGGGTTCAGGCGGCGGCGCCCAGGAGTTTTCCGAAGAGCAGGTTCGATTGTGGCTGACAGGAAAGGTGAAGCAGGTCAGCCTGTTCTGCATTCCCAGCGGGACCATGGGAACCCTCTCCAGTGAAGTCAGCATGCGCTTCGGCCTGCGCGGCATGAGTCACGTCATCACCACCGGTTGCACATCATCAACGGACGCATTCGGCTACGCGCTACGGCAAATCCAGTTTGGCTTCCTGCCGGTGATGGTCGTCGGCGGCGTAGACGCGCCCATCGCGCCAGGAATCATGAAGGGCTTCACCCTGATGAAGATCATGACCTCGTCCTGGAACAACGAACCGGAGCGCGCCTCACGCCCTTTCTCGGCCGATCGTGACGGCTTCGTCGTTGCCGAAGGGTCGTGGATGTTCGTGGTCGAAGAATACGAGCATGCTCGGGCACGCGGGGCGCGAATCCTCGCCGAGGTTGCAGGCTACGGTTCCACCTGCGAGGCCTTTCATCGCGTGCGCTTGCAGGAGTGTGGCGAAGAGCCGGCCCGCGCCATTCAGATGGCGATGGAAGACGCCGGCATCGATGCCGCAGCCGTTGATTACGTCAACCTGCACGGCACCTCCACCCAGTTGAACGACCGCATCGAGACCCGCGCTCTGAAATTGGCGTTAGGCGAGAAGGCAGGCCGGACGCCGATGTCGAGCCTGAAGTCACAGATTGGACATCCACAGGGAGCATGTGGCGCAGCCGGTATTGCCGCCACACTGGTTGCCATGCAGCACGGGCAAATTCCGCCAACCATCAATTTGGAAAAGCCCGATCCCGACTGCGACTTGGACTACGTCCCTGAGGCAGGCAGGCATGCGGAGATCGAACACGCCGTTTGCAACTGCATCGCATTCGGCTCGAAAAACTCGGCGCTCGTGTTGAGGAAGATGCACTAAATTGATTTCAGCGGTGGCGTTGAGCGGAGAGAGCCGGCCACTCTTTGAAGGGGCACGGCTTCAGCCGTGCCGTGAGCTGCGGCGATTATGATGGCTTTAGCCACTGAGGGACCTCGGTGTTGAAACAAAGCGCGACCTCCCTCGGGGGCTTTCAGCCCAACTCTCCACGTCCACGTAACGGCACAGCTGAAGCCGTGCCCCTTCAAGGCTTGCCGTCGGTTACCGAAACAAATGAATAATCTAGGCAAAGCGCCGATCTACCCGTAATGGTCGGACTGCCGAATTCTGAAATTGCTGGTACCCCTCAGAACCCAATCGCGTCCACCGTCCCCTCTCTCGCCAACTTTTCCATCCCGCCGCCATTGATTCTCGTCTATATGACTTCCGGCGTTTGTTTACAATCCTCATAGGGCTCATGGCTTCCATCCACGAAGAAGAGGTTCTAGGCAAGGCATATGACAGCAGGCTGATGAAGCGCCTGCTGACCTATCTGCGCCCCTATCGGGTGCAGGTCATCATCGCCCTGATTGCGATCGTGCTGAAGTCCGGCGCCGACGTGCTCGGCCCCTATCTCACCAAGGTCGCGATCGATAAATATCTCGCCAGCCATACCGAATCCCACTCGCTGCTGGATCGCTTTCTCAGCCCGCGGCCGCTGACCGGTATCGCGCAGCTCGCTGCCATGTATGTCGGTCTGCTGCTGTTCAGTTTCCTGCTCGAATTTACCCAGACCTACATCATGCAGTGGACGGGGCAGAAGGTGATGTTCGATCTGCGGGCACAGATCTTCCGTCACCTGCAAGGGTTGCACATTGCCTTCTTCGACAGGAATCCGGTCGGACGTCTAGTGACCCGCGTCACCAGTGACGTTGACGCGCTGAACGAGATGTTCACCGCGGGCGTGGTCTCCATCTTCGAAGACATCTTCGTGCTGCTGTTCATCCTGGTCATCATGCTGAGGATGAACTGGCGGCTGGCCTTGATCACCTTTGCCGTCCTGCCGATCATCTTCTACGCGACGTCGATTTTTCGCCGCAAGGTGCGCGAGAGCTACCGGCGCATTCGCATCGCCATCGCCAGGATCAATGCCTACCTGCAAGAGCACGTGACCGGCATTGTCGTTCTGCAACTCTTCAATCGCGAAAAGAAGTCGTACGAGCAATTCGAGAAGATCAACCGCACCCACATGGACGCGTTCAAAGACGCCATCATGGCCCATGCCGTGTACTACCCGGTGGTAGAAGTCCTTTCGGCGACTGCGATTGCCTGCGTGGTGTGGTTCGGCGGCGGCCAGGTCATGCGCAACCTGGTGACCCTGGGCGTGCTGGTCGCGTTCATGCAATACGCGCAACGCTTCTTCCGCCCCATCCAGGACCTCAGCGAGAAATACAACATCCTTCAGTCGGCAATGGCGTCGAGCGAGCGCATCTTCAAGCTGTTGGATACGACACCGGAGATTGTCACTCCTGCATCGCCGAAGGCGCCTGCGGGAGCTGGGCGCATCGAGTTCGACCACGTGTGGTTCGCTTATCGCACCATGGCGCAAGCGGCAGAAGAGGCAGCCAGCAAAGGGGAGAAACTCAAGTCCACCGTGGAAGGAAATGGCGATCTCGCCCTGGAGTACGACTGGGTGCTGCGCGATGTGTCATTCACGATAGAACCGGGCGAGACGGTCGCCATCGTGGGCCACACCGGCGCCGGAAAGACCACGATCATCTCGCTGCTGCTGCGTTTCTATGACGTGCAGAAGGGCGCCATCCGCATTGACGGCGTCGATATTCGCGGCATGAATCTCGCCGATCTACGGCGGCGGTACGGCGTGGTGCTGCAAGACCCGTTTCTCTTTTCCGGCACGGTCGCGGACAACATCCGCCTTGGCTCGCGCTGGATTGAAGACCAAGCCGTCGAGAATGCCGCTGAGCAGGTCAACGTGGCGGACTTCATTCGCTCGTTGCCGGGCGGCTTCGATGAGGAGGTTCGCGAGCGCGGCAGCACCCTTTCCACGGGACAAAAACAGCTCATTTCGTTTGCGCGAGCGCTGGCGCACAATCCCAAGATCCTCATCCTCGACGAAGCCACCTCGAGCGTGGACACTGAAACCGAGTTCCGCGTCCGCGAGGCGCTCACCCGCATGGTGGAAGGCCGCACCTCGATCGTCATCGCCCATCGCCTGAGCACGATTCAGCGCGCCAACAAAATCATTGTCATGCACAAAGGTAAGGTGCGCGAAATCGGGTCGCACCAGCAACTGCTAGCCAATCGGGGTATCTACTGGAAGTTGTATCAACTGCAATACAAAGATCAGGAGATTCCCACGCCCGCGGGAATTGTGGCGGACGAATATTCCACCTCGGGCGTTAACGTTTCGGCGGACGACTAGAGCCTACTTCAAACTGGTGCAGATGGTCGGCGGGCGCTTCGAGAACAGCTGAAGATTCGTCTGCCACGCGCTCCTATCCATTCGCTCGACACATATCAGAGGCATCAGACCGAGGATGCTCCACACCCTTTCTGCCGATTACCAAAAAGAGTGGGAGCAAAGAACCTGGGACCTGCGCGAGTGTCAACCTATTGCGGGGGTGGGGTTGTGGTTGTCGTCGTTGTGGTGTCTTTCTGCACCTGCGGCGGCGGCGTGGTTGTGGTGGTCGTGGTGTCGGTCTGCTTCACCTTGTGATGCTTGTATTTGGTAGTGGTATCGGTAGTCTGTGTGGTCGGGGCCGACGGAGAGGCTGGCTCCTGCGTCGTCGTGGTGGTGCTCTGCGTCTGAGCAGCGGGTGGATTCTGTGTCGTCGTCGAGGTGGTAGATTGCGTGGTGCTCTGTGCCATCACCGGCAGAGACAGGGCGAGTACAACGAGCGACCCCAGGACGACAGCGAATAGCGTCTTTAGTTTCATTTGATTCTCCTTCATTACGTTGGTCAGTCACTATGGTACGGCTCCCATTACCACTTAATCTGGTCACAATTGCTCGCTGCCCTGCGCGATCACGCCGGGGTACACTAAGCGCGAAATCGCTCCTGGGTTGAAATCCCATTATGTCGTGTACATGAGGTGAAGACCGTGTGGCAGATCCATCCCTGGTTGGCCCTTGGCGTCGTCGCATCTACAGCCGCGACCGACGCCGTGTATGTCATGTTCAATGCAGCCGTCTCGTCCCGCCGGCGCATACCGGCCGCGACTTGGAGCAGCGTGTGGTATCTGCTGTCGGCCTTTGCGGTCATTAGTTACACCAGGAACTGGGTCTATGTATGCTTCGCGGCGTTAGGCTCGTGGATCGGGGCGTATCTATCGATGACACTGCTCGGCAAGCCACGGAGTGATTCGAGGGATCCAGACCACGCTGGCCCGAAGGCCGCCGTCTAGGTGGGCACGGCAAAAGAAGCGCTCCTCGCCTGAGATAACAGCGCGGAAGGGGATCGCGCCGTGATTGGACCGTGTCCCGAACTGACGGCCGACGGCTCCCGCCTGTCATAATTCTAAAGTGCGTATCCTCATCTCCGCGGGAGAGGCCTCCGGCGAGTTTTACGGCGCAAAGCTCATGGAAGCTTTGCGCTGCCAAGTCTCCGGCCAGACTCCGCCCGATATCGACTTCTTCGGCGTCGGCGGAGACCAGATGCGCGCAGCCGGTTGCGACCTCCTGGTGGATGCACGAGAGATCGCCGAAGTCGGCATCGTTGAGGTCGTCAAGCACATCCCGACCATTTATCGACGCTTCCGTGAAGTCGTGCGCGAGGCTGAGCGCCGACGGCCAGACGCCGCGGTGCTCATCGACTTTCCAGATTTCAATCTGCGCCTGGCGCGCGAACTGCATAACCGCGGCGTGCCCGTCATTTACTACGTGAGCCCGCAGCTCTGGGCGTGGAAGCAGCGCCGCATCGAACGTGTGCGCAAGTATGTCCGCAAGATGCTGGTGATCTTCCCTTTCGAAGAACGCTTCTATCGCGAGCGTGGGATTGAGGCGGAGTTCGTCGGCCATCCGCTCGCCGATCTGCCATCGCCGCTGGTGACCCGAGAAGAGTTCGCGGCGGAACATAAGCTTGATCCGGCGCGCGAGTGGATTGCCTTGCTGCCCGGTAGCCGGCGCGGCGAAGTTTCTCGCATTTTCCCCACGCTGTTAGAAGCAGCGCAACTTCTCGGTCCAGAATACGTTTACATAGTTCCAGTTGCTTCCACTCTCGATGCAGGCTGGATAGCTTCGTTCTTGCGCAGCTATCTGGGTCCGAAAATTACGTTTACGTGCGACGCGCGGTCCAGCCTGCTGCATGCGCGTGCGGCAGGAGTAGCGAGCGGCACGTCCACGCTCGAGGCCGCCTTGATCGGAACGCCGTTCACTATGGTGTACCGCGTGGCGCCGCTCACCTGGAGCCTTGGTCGCCGTCTAGTAAAGGTAGATCGTTTCGCGATGGTGAATCTGATCGCAGAACATGATGTCGTTCCGGAACTAGTTCAAGACGAATTCACTCCGCAAAGGGTTTGCGCCGAACTTCGCCGGCTCATTCCAGAAGGGAAAGCGCGAGAAACTATGATCGCGGACTTTGGCGAAGTGCGAGATCGTTTGCAGCCGAGCGGTCCGGGAGGCAATGCATCCGAACGGGCCGCCCAGGCCGTACTTACCATGATGGATCAGCAAGCGTGACGCGCCGCACAGGCTGTGAGTCTCACAACAATTTCGTCGAGCGGCAAGGGTGCGGGCTCGCTTCATTTTCAGCGGCCGTTGGCAGCGCATCTTTCCAAGTGCTTTTTTCATCATTTATAGTGACCAGCAGAGCAGGAGCAATCTCCCTAATGCAAATCGCAGCGCGATCTCTTGTGCGCGTCTTTCTGGTGCTTTCAATTTTCGGCCTGGTTTCCCCGTGCTTCGCGCTTGAGAAGCCGCGAATCGAGGTCAACGACTACGCCATCCAGGCGGTCATCTCTCCGCAAACCCATCAGATCAAGGCACAGGCTCGCGTTCGCTTCACCGCGCTCGATGACGTTACCATCGCCATTTTTGAATTACATAATGCGTTACGACCGACGCGCGTGCTCGAGGCCAGCGGCCAACCTCTTTCGGTCGAGCGGGTCAGCCAGGACTCAACCATCCGCATCTCGTTGCCGAATGGGTTGACCAAGGGCAGCAGCGATACCCTGACCTTCGAATACGAAGGTACAGTCCAGTCGGGAGATGATAGCCCGGTGCCAGGGCTGAAACTCGCCTACATCGGCGATCCCATAACCTATCTGCTATACGCCGGGCGGTGGTTCCCCATGGTCGGCTACGGCATCAATCGCTTCACTTCGACGATCAGCATCAGCGTACCCTCCGATTACAGTGTTATCGGCAGCGGCAAGCAGAGTTCTAGCGGCTCTTCGGAAACTGGAGGGGAAGTCGGCGGCCACAAGGGCGGTGCAACCCATGCGACGATTACCAAGCTGCCTGTTCCTGCCGGATACAAGACCGTTACCTTCAGCTACGAAGAAAGGCCAAGCTTTCCGGGAACTATTTTGATCGGAAAGTGGGAACAGACCAAGAATACCGAGGGCGGATTGAACGTGACGGTGTACACCACGCCCGAGCACAAGGCGCTCGCAACCCAGTACGCCGACAGCGCGGTGAAGGAATTTTTCTTCTACACGTCGACCTACGGTCCTCCGTTCAACAGCACATTGAACGTTGTCGAGTTACCCAACGACACGGTCCCCTCAGCGTGGGCGCCCGAGATCGCTGCGCTCGCTTCGCGATCCTTCGTCGGCAAGATTAACTACCGGCTGCTGGCCAATACTGTTGCGCACCAGTGGTTCGGAACCATGGTGAGCCCGGCGACGCAAGAATGATTGGTGGCTGAACGACGGCTGCGCCCGCTATTCCGAAGCTCTCTACGTGGAGCATGTCGCCGGTTCCGCTGGCTTTCAGGAAGCCATCAAAGACATGTCGGTGGGCGCACTGGCTTACGTCTCGGTCCCGCTGGCGGATGTCGGCAAACTGGATGTGTTCTCGCCCGAATTCCAATCGCTGGTGACCGACAAGGGCGGCATGATCCTGCAAATGCTGCGCTGGGTGATTGGCGACAATCCCTTCGACAAAACCATGCGCACCTTCGTTAGCCAGTATGCGGGCAAATCGGCCTCGGTTGACGATTTTCGCAAGATTGCCGAGCAAAGTTCGGGACAGCAGCTTACATGGTTCTTCACCCAGTGGCTGGACTCCACGGGCGCGCCTGAGTTCAAGAATAAATACACGGTGTACCGCACGCAAAAGGGCTTCCGCGTGGTCGGTGAGATTCAGCAGGACATGGATCTCTTCCGCATGCCGGTGGAGTTGAAGATCGATACCGACGGCAAGACCGAGACCAAGCGCATCGAAGTTTCGGGTACGAACTCCGCCTACGCGGTGGAGACCTTTGGCAAGCCGCGCCGGATCAGCATCGATCCCAACAATGACGTCTTGCAGAACTCACAGGAGATGCAGGTACGCACCTCCATCATGCGCGGCCAGCAGGACGTGGAGCAGGGCGATCTGACCGAAGCACTGAAGGAATTCCAGAAGGCGCTCGACATCAACAAGAACAGCTCGCTGGCGCACTATCGCATCGCCGAGGTGTTCTTCCTGCAGCACAACTATCAGTCGGCAGCGAATGCCTATCGCGAATCGCTCAATGGCGACGGCGAGCCGCGCTGGACCGAGGTTTGGAGCCACATCCAGTTAGGCAAGATCTTCGACCTGACTGGACAGCGCGAGCGCGCAACCAATGAGTACCGCCAGGCTTTGCAGACCAACGACAATACTCAGAACGCGCTGGATGAGGCGCGCAAATATCTGCAATCGCCATTCCAGCCGCCGAGCCCCGACAAGCCCGGCATGCCGTAATTTGGACTCTGGTCGGGGGGATTAACCTCGGAACCGCCCCAGTTTCAGGCCGCTCAACGCAGCGGCCTTTTGTTTTGCCACTCCCACCGACAGCAGTAGCACCTGAAACGTTTCTCCCATGCCGCTGGGGCTAATCAAGTGCTTCAGTTGCAACGCTACCTTGGCGCGCTCCTGGGGAAGCCTGCAATCCTGAAAGGCGTCCGCGAATTGGGTTTCTTCTCCAATGCCGAAGAGGAACTGCGACTGGGTCAGCAGTGCCACGGGATCGAGTCCGTGCTCAACGCCTCGGGCCTGCAACGCCGTAAAATTTACGTGCGCAGTGATGTCCTGCTCCCCTGGCGCTTCGTAGGGCGACGTGCTTGCGGTGTGTTGACGGTAACTCATGATGGTGTCGCGGTGGCGTCCCGCCAGTTGCTCCTCGCGTGTGTAGCCGTAGTCAATCAGCACCACAAACCCATGTCTGCTTTTTTCACCGGCAGCCTGTTTGTTGATGTCATCCCGACCGAGGACTTCAGTCCGAGCGGAGGGACCTGCGGTACCACGGGGGTAAAATGCCTCGGCGATGCGCTCCATCCACACCAATGACATGAGCGTCGCTTCGACCCGCTCGCCCTCTTGCGGACGGACCCCGTAGCGATCGAGAAATTCGGCTTCGGCTGCGGTCGGAAGATCGAAGGTCTCTACAAATTTCCCGTTCTCGAGACCAATCCGCAACGCGCCACGATAGTCCACCACCTCAACCGGAAGAGCGTCGAAGAATTCATTGCCGAAGACGATAATATTTTCTCCTGCCGTCGCAACCGCCGCTTCGAACGACTCTAAGACGTCGGCTTTTCCCTCGGCGATGTGCTCAGCCAGCCTTTCCCGTAATCGATCACGCAAGTGTACCGACTGCTCCACCAGCGCATAATGCAGAGCACGCGAGAATTCCGGGAACTGCTTTGCTGACCAATCCATCACATCGCGCGCAAACAAGCCGCGTCCTGGACCCAGTTCGATGACGTCGATGCCCTGCGGAGAATCCAGCACGCGCCACATCTCCTCGAACTGCCTCGCCAGCAGTCGCCCAAATACAGCGTGAACGTCGCTCGAGGTGTAAAAGTCCCCAGCTTTGCCGAACTGCTCCCGCGAGCGCGAATAGTAGCCAAGGTCGGGCTCATAGAGACACATCTCCATGTAGCGCGAGAACGGAATGGGGCCATGGTTGCGAATTTCGTTAGCGATGCGCTGGCGCAAGTGCGATCCAGAACCAGCGCCGCTCCCGGGATCATTGGGCTGGCTCGTCACAGCTTGCCTTCGCGCTCCATCTGCTGATTCTCTTTGCGGTGCTGCGGCGTGCGCACAAACATCTCAACCAGGTAGTCGTGCAGGCAGTCGAAGAGCTGGCGCTGAAAAGCCCACTCGAATTGCGAGTCGTCCAGATCGCGGGGATGCAGCTCGAAATAGTAGGTGTGGACCGGCGGATCGGTAAAGCGCGGACGGATGATCACCTCCACGGCTTCGCCTTTGGTGCGCGCGTCGAACTCTACCAGTGGATGCTCATACAGACGTAACTGCTGGCGCACGCGTTCCAAGCGAGAGGAGGTCATCGGCCGATTGTAGCCGACGGAATCCGAGTACGCATCGGACTATAACACAAGCTGTATCCCTCGTACGGCTAGAGCAATTCCAGAGTTCCTGTATCCAGTGTTGGGTGGAGCACGCCTTTCAGGCGTGCATAACAAGGCAAAAAAAAGGGCGAGGCTTTAGCCGCTGAGGTAAGGCCTATGGTTACCTCAGCGGCTTTAGCCGATTCAGATGCAACTCTCAAATGCACCGCTCAAGCGGTGCTCCACCGGGATACACCAACTCAGAATCTGCTCTAGTGTTTTGACAAGTAAATTACAATTTCGCGATTCCATGGTGACAACTCGAAGTTATGTCCCGGTTACCCTTCTCGTGAAGTGCAAGGCGGATATGGCGGGCGGCTGAAGTGAGTAACCCATCACGACAATCGCCCGCCATATGTTTTGATGGAGCACCCTGGTGCCTCAGTATCTCGGCGCCACCACCTGATGCTTCAGCCTGGGCTCCTCGTACCCGTGCGACTTCTGCCGCGGCGGCAGTTTGGGCGCATGGTACGGAATCTCCTCATACGGAATCCGGCTCAGTAGGTCGGCGATGCAATTGAGCCGCGCCCGCTTCTTGTCATCCGAAGGCACTACCACCCACGGCGCTTGCGGAATATCGGTGGCTGCGAGCATGGCATCGCGCGCCCGCGAGTAGTCGTAGAAGCGGCGGTGTGACTCCAGGTCCATCGGACTCAGCTTCCAGCGTTTCGTAGGATCCTTGATGCGGTCCTGGAACCGCCGGTGCTGCTCTTGCTCGCTGACATCCATCCAGTACTTCAAGAGAATGATGCCACTGTCGACCAGCGCCATCTCGAAGCTGGGACAGCTTTGCAGAAATTTCCGGTGCTGTTCCTTGCTGGCGAAGCCCATCACGTACTCGACGCCCGCCCGGTTATACCAACTGCGATCGAAGATCACGACCTCCCCACCTGCCGGCAGCTGCGCGACGTAGCGCTGCATATACATTTGAGTCTTCTCCCGCTCGGTCGGGGCCGGCAGGGCGACCAAGCGGAACACTCGCGGGCTTACCCGCTCGGTGATGCGCTTGATGACGCCACCCTTCCCGGCCGCGTCGCGACCCTCGAAGATAACGATGATCTTCGCGCCGGTTTTCTTCACCCACTCCTGCAGCTTCACCAGTTCGATCTGCAGCTTGTAAAGCTCGCGCTCGTAGTCTTTCTTGCTTAGGCTTGCGGAAGCCTCAGTCTGTTTTGCAGAAATGTCCTTCTTCTCGGCTTCGGGCTTCTTTGCATTGTCTTTCTTGGAGTGCTTTGCCATGAGACCTCTCTCGCTAACATCAGGATGTACTGCGAAAAACAAGATTCTACGCCGTAACTGCAAGGGAAGGCTGAGACCAGCAGCTAAAACCTACGCCGTCGAGGCCGAAATTCGACTTCCGTTCACCGCTGTGAAAGGCCCGTTGGCTGCGCGTTCCTCCCGGTCGCTGTAAACCTGCTTCACTCCCCAAAGTGAGCCACCGCACTGCGCCTGCATGACCCTAAGCATGACAATCTATGCATATGGCAGCGCGTTGGTGTGCCGTTCGCCCAATATTTATTCCTGTTTCAGCCAACGTGCGCTGCGCTTAGGCAGTTTGCCAAAACAACTCCCACATCCTCATCTTCGCGAGGTTAAGAAACGTGAGCACCCAGACGTTATCGCCGGAAATCAACATCCCTGCCTGGCCAATTAACCCAGATCAGAATAAGAAGCCGTCGCCGACTCGGCGGCCCGGGCTGCACATCCTGCAACCGGATGTGACCTACACCGGCTCGCCTATCAAGCCGTTGCAGAAGGGCTTGCCCAAGCAGACTGAATCGTTGTGTCCGGAATGCAATAAGGTGATCCTGGCTGACATCTTCGCCGAGGACGGCAAGGTCGTGATGGAGAAATCCTGTACCGAGCACGGCGACTTTCGCGACATCATTTTCAGCGACGTCGCGCTGTACCTCAAGATGGAGGAATGGAACTTCGGCGACAATCTCGGGCTCACCAATCCGCAGATCGAAGGCGGAAAGTCCTGTCCTGACGATTGCGGCCTCTGCGGCATGCACACCTCGCATACCGCTCTCGCCAACGTTGATCTGACCAACCGTTGCAACCTGACGTGTCCTGTCTGCTTCGCCAATGCCAACGTGGCCGGCTATCTCTATGAGCCCAGCATTGAGCAGGTCCGCACCATGCTGCAGACGCTGCGCGGAGAGCGGCCTGTGGACGGCCGCGTGGTGCAGTTCTCCGGCGGCGAGCCCACCATTCATCCCCAGTTCTTCGAGATTCTCAGCATGGCGCGCGAGATGGGCTTCACGCATATTCAGGCCGCGACCAACGGCATCGAACCGGCGAATCTCGATTTCGCGAGGAAAGCGAAGGCCGCCGGGCTGGCCACGCTCTACCTGCAATTCGACGGCGTCACCGACGACATTTACCTCCGCACCCGCGGGCGCGCTCTACTCGAGACCAAGTTGCGCGTCATTGAGAATTGCCGCACCACCGGCATGAAGATCGTCTTCGTACCCACCATCGTGAAGGGCATCAACGACCATCAGATCGGCGACATCGTACGCTGCGCCATCGAGAACGTTGATACAGTCTCCGGCATCAGCTTCCAGCCGGTGGCCTTCACCGGACGCATCGCGAAACACGAACTGCTGGCCAAGCGCTTTACGCTCGCCGACCTGGCGCGCTGCGTCAGCGACCAGACCGGCATTACCGATGCGCGTGCCGACTGGTTTCCGCTGGCCTACGTCACCCCGTTCTCCAAGCTGACCGCTGCGCTACGGGGAACCGGCGTGCCCACCATCTCGTCGCACCCTCATTGTTCGCTGGGAACTTATTTTTTCGTGGACGAGAAGTCCAAGAAGGCCGTGCCTATCACCCAATTTGTTGACGTGCCCAACATGCTTCAGGACATGGAAGAGCTGTCGCGCTCAGCAGGCAAGGCGCGATTCAAGCTCTATAGCAAGGTGAAGGCGTGGAACTCGCTACAGAAGCACTTCAAACAGCGGCTTGCGCCGCCGGGATTGACGTTCACGAAATTCCTTCAGACCTTGCAGGGGATGACGAACAAGAAACTTGGTCGCGACGGAAAAGATGGAACGTTCACGTATCGCACACTGCTGGTGGCGGGCATGCACTTTCAGGATGCGTACAACTACGATATCGAGCGTGTAAAGCGCTGCGTCATTCACTACGCCACGCCCGATGGCAAGCTGTATCCGTTCTGCACCTACAACTCTGGCCCGTGCTATCGCGAGAAGATCGAGCGCCAGTTCTCGACCCCCTGGGACCCGAAGACACAGCAGGCGATAGTAACGAGTAGTTAGTAATACACCATACTGTCATCCTGAGCAGAGGCGGCCCACCGTTGGCCGCCGGAGTCGAAGGATCTGCGGTTCCTATCCAGTGGAGCAGCCACTGAGACACGGCGCAAACTTGCTGTAACTGACCACTATTCACTAGCCACTAGCCACTGCTCCCTACCCCGGCGGCCACGTCATGTCGCGCCCGCCAAGCATATGCAGGTGCAGGTGAAACACCGACTGCCCCGACCTTGGCCCGACGTTGTACACCGTACGGTATCCGTCCTCGATACTGCGCTCACGGCCGATCTTGGCCGCAATCAGTTGGCAATATCCGAGGATCTCGGCGTCTTCAAGCGTAGCTTCTTTCAATCCGACAACGTGACGCTTGGGAATGATAAGTACGTGTGTCGGCGCCTTTGGGTTGATGTCTTCGAAGACGAACACCTTGTCGTCTTCGTACACTTTCTTTGAGGGAATCTTCCCCGCGATGATCTTGCAAAACAGGCAGTCGTCACTCATGGCACGATGTTATCCGACGAAGAGGATTTCAAGCACGGATTTCACGGATAAATGCAGATCGACATCGATTCCAAATAGAAATCCGGGTTCATCCGTGTCGATCCGTGGCTCGATCGTCTTAGTCTTTTTGCTCTTTCCTTCGCAACTGCAAGTACGCCCGAATCAACTCATTCAAGTCGCCGTCCAGCACGCGGTCGACATCGCCGATCTCCAGTCGCGTGCGCAGGTCCTTCACCATGCGATAGGGCTGCAGCACGTACGACCGGATCTGTGACCCGAAGTCGATGTCGAGCTTGGAATCCTCGATGCCTTTGGTTACCGCTCGCTTCTTCTCCAGTTCGTACTCGTACAGGCGCGAACGCAGGATGCTCATGGCGCGCTCGCGGTTCTTGTGCTGCGAGCGCTCGTTCTGGCAGGCAACCACAATTCCCGTCGGAATGTGCGTAATCCGCACCGCGGAATCCGTGGTGTTGACGTGCTGTCCGCCCTTGCCGCCGGAACGATAGGTGTCCGTGCGAATGTCTTCCGGCTTGATGTTGATCTCGATCGTCTCGTCAATTTCGGGCGAGACATACACGCTGGCGAAGGACGTGTGCCGGCGTTTGGCCTGGTCGAACGGCGAGATGCGCACCAGGCGGTGCACACCGATCTCGCTGGTCAGGAGCCCATAAGCGTGCTCACCATTGACGCCGAAGGTCGCCGACTTGATGCCCGCCTCGTCACCTGGCTGATACTCGTATAGCTGCGTGGAAAAACCTTGGCGCTCTGCCCAGCGCAGATACATACGCATCAGCATCTCGGCCCAATCCTGCGACTCGGTGCCACCCGCTCCGGGATGAATGGT
Source organism: uncultured Acidobacteriaceae bacterium (assembly GCA_963794545.1). Lineage (GTDB taxonomy): Bacteria > Acidobacteriota > Terriglobia > Terriglobales > Acidobacteriaceae > Bog-257. The sequence goes on along the minus strand of CAWCEH010000001.1, from coordinate 190,429 downwards.
GACGATGGCGCTGCGCTCGTCGTTCTCCCCAGAGAGCAGGGTCTCGGTCTCCAGCTTCTCGACCAGACCTCGCAAGTCGTCCACTTCACGGCGAAGCTCCTTCGAGACATCTTCGCCTTCGCGCGCCAGATCAAAGTAGGCAGTGATGTCGCTCGAACGCCGCGCCAGTTCGCTCTCCGTGGCGAGCAAGCTGTCCAGGCGCTTCTTCTCGCGCATCACCTGTTGTGATTTTTCAGGATTCGACCAGAGCGCAGGATCGGCGGTTTGCTTCTCGATCTCGCTCAGTTTTTCGCGCAGTTTGGGCGCGTCAAAGATACTCCTGTAGATCGCGCACCTTGTCGCGGAGCGCTGCGTATTCCTGTTCTAATTCTTCGACCATTTCTCTCTCTTTGGGACAACCACAGAGACACAGAGGCACAGAGTAGGGAAGGCAACTAGCAACTAGCAATCAGCCTTCAGCTCTTTGCCTCGATGAATCCGTGTTCATCTGTGAAATCCGCGGTTGCTTTTGCCTTTGATTTTGGTTCTCCGTATCTTCGTGGTGGAAATGATTTTCCACTGCTCACGGCTGCGTCATGCCCGTGGGTCTGACGACGCGCAACAACAGGCCCAGCAAGGTGATTATCGCACACACTAGCGGGAACCAATCGCCGTGGCGGGTGTAGAACGTGGTGGTTTCCTCCAGCGAATATGCTGCCTGCAACTGCGTACGCTGGTTGCGCGCAGCCTCGGCCACTACGCGTCCCAGCGGGTCAATCACTGCCGTGATGCCGGTGTTGGTATCGCGCAGCAGCCAGCGATGGTTTTCCACCGCGCGCATGCGTGCCTGGTTCAGATGCTGCCACGGCGCACCTCCCTCACCATACCAACCGTCGTTCGAAATGTTGACGAACAACTCGGCGCCGTTTTTGGCGAATTGTCGAATTTCGTCAGGGAAGATCGACTCGTAACAGATAAACACGCCGATCTTCTTATCGCCGACCTGCAGCGGGAGCCGCGATTTGCCGCGGGCGAATGTCCCGATCTCGCGCGTCAGCCCGCTGGCGAAGCTGAACAACTTCTCGAATGGCACATACTCGCCGAAGGGCACGAGATGGATTTTGTCGTAGCGCGCCGTCCACGCGCCGTTGGGCGCAACCACGGCCGCCGAGTTGTAAATATCGGGCTCGCGGGTTGGGTCGCCCGTGTGTTCAATACCCAGCGAACCCGCGATGATGAAGGAATTCGTGGCGCGGGCGACATTCGCCAAGGTGCTCCGCACGTGGAAATCAGTGACAAAGAACGGCGCCGGCGATTCCGGCCAGATGATTAAACCGGGCGTGCCAGCTTTGTTGTGTTGCGGGCTCACGCTCAGTCCTGCCAGTGAGTCAAGCGTCTGCGTGAGGTAGTCGAGGGTCCACGCGCCGGAATCCAGAATCGGAATATTTGCCTGCACCAGGGTTGCGCCGTTGCTCGTCGGCAGCGCCACGGGCTTTATTAATTTCCCGGCATGTAAGACGACAGCCGCTGCGAGTGCTGCGGTCAGCAAAACCTTGCGGCGCGCTTGTGGCACCAGGAAGGCCGCTGCGACCGCGGTATTCACCAGCACAATCTCGAAGGAGAGGCCGTACACTCCGGTGACCGTGGCGATACGCGAGAGTGGAATGTTGTCAATCTGCGTCGTGCCTAGCAGGTCCCACGGAAATCCGGTGATGTACGTGCGCGCCAGTTCGATGGCGACCCAGGCGAATGGAGTGAAGACGAGCGCACGCAAACTGAATCCGTTGCGGCGCGCGGCGATCAGAGCGAGGAGAAGCCCGAACAGCGCGTGGTAGAGAGCGAGATACAGCGCGTACATCAGCAGCAACACGCACGAGGTTGCGATGCCGATGCCGCCGTACACGTGCATAACGTAGAACACCCAGTAGCAACTGCCGAGATACCAGATGACGCCGCTCACATAACCGAGCAGAAATCCTTGCCACGCCGTCGCCGGCGCGAGGAAGAGTCCGCCATCAGCGAGTGCCATGGTCACGTCCTGCTCGCGGCATTTCAGGACGGCGTAAATCAGAGGCGCCAGTGCGATCCAGCTCAGTAGGTAGAGAGCGGGTTTGGGGAAGATCAGCACCTGGAGAACGCCGGATAGGCAGGCGAAAATCCAGGCATTCGGGCGGATTCTTCTCACGCTAGGGAGTGTAACAAACGGACACCTGAACGCCATGAAGATGTACTTTGGCGCAGAATGCAGTCGATAAGTGCGCGTTTTCCCTTTCGCGGGTATTGTCCAAGATTGGCCATCTTGGACAGAAAATGATAACTTCGGATCGCATAGTTCTAGGAGCGGATAATGAATGTCCATCTAACTGCCGAGCTTGAGACGCTGGTCCAGAACAAGGTGAAGAGCGGCCGCTACAACTCTGCCAGCGAGGTCGTCCGCGAGGCACTGCGGCTTTTTGAGGAAAGAGAAAGAATTCGAGAGCTGCAAATCCAGGAATTGCGTCACAAAATCAATCAGGGCTGGTCGTCCCTGAAACGTGGCCAGTGGGTGGACGGAGCAGAGTTCTTTAAAGGGCTCGAGCGAGAGGAACAAGACCTGGGGCGCAAACACAAGCGAGCATGAAACGCTTGAAACTCTCACCCGAAGCTGCCAGCGACATTCGGGAGATTTGGGCCTACGTCGCCCAAGACAGTACCAAAGCCGCCCGCCGTGTCCCTTTGCAGATCTTCGATGCCTGCCAAAGGATCGCCGAAAACCCAGGAATTGGACATAGGCGCGCGGACCTTACAGATAAGCCCGTGCTCTTCTGGCCAGTTGGCTCCTACCTCATAATTTACAGAGCCGCGCCAAAGTCAGCCGAAATTGTTCGCGTGTTACACGGAGCAGTCGACATGGCAAGCCGGCTAGTGAGGTAGCCGGCTATCGGCACTACTCGAGACTATTTGATCGCCACCAGCTTGTTCATCAGTTCCGAGTAGTCCTTCTTCTCAACTCCGTGCACCTGTCGGTTGTACTCGTCCACCTTGGCCGAGTAATTCATTGAACAGAATTTCGGACCACACATGGAGCAGAACGCCGCCTCTTTGTAATAGGCATCGGGCAGCGTCTCATCGTGCATGGCGCGCGCAGTTTCGGGGTCGAGGGACAAGGCAAACTGCTTGTCCCAATCGAAGGTGTAGCGCGCATAGCTGATGGCGTCGTCGCGATCGCGCGCTCCCGGACGATGCCGCGCCACGTCGGCGGCGTGCGCCGCAATCTTGTAGGCGATGATGCCGTCCTTCACGTCTTTGTCATTCGGCAGGCCGAGATGCTCCTTGGGAGTCACGTAGCACAGCATTGCCGCACCGTACCAACCGATCATGGCCGCGCCGATAGCGGAGGTGATGTGGTCGTAGCCGGGCGCGATGTCGATCACCAGCGGCCCGAGCGTGTAGAATGGCGCGCCATAGCAGAGTTCGACTTCCTTGTCCACCTGCTCCTTGATCTTGTCGAGCGGAATGTGCCCAGGCCCCTCGATCATGACTTGCACATCGCGCTCCCAAGCCTTCTTGGTGAGCTCGCCCAGCGTCTTGAGCTCGGCGAATTGTGCCTCGTCACTGGCGTCGGCGATACAACCGGGCCGCAGGCCGTCGCCCAGCGAGTAGCTCACATCATGCTTCGCGAGAATTTTCGTGATGTCGTCGAAGCGCTCGTAAAGAAAGTTCTGCTTGTGGTGATGCGCCATCCACTGCGCCAGGATCGCACCGCCGCGGCTTACGATACCGGTAATGCGCTTGGTGATCAGCGGCAGGTATTCCACCAGCACGCCCGCATGGATGGTCATGTAATCCACGCCCTGCTCGGCCTGCTCTTCGATGACTTCGAGCATGATGTCGGCGTTGAGGTCTTCGATGCGCTTCACGCGTGAGACCGCCTCGTAGATCGGCACGGTTCCGATCGGAACCGGCGAATGCCGCAGAATGGCCTCGCGAATCTCGTGAATGCCGCCGCCGGTCGAGAGGTCCATTACTGTGTCAGCGCCGTAGTGCACCGAAGTGTGCAGCTTCTTTAGCTCCTCGTCAACATTGCTGCTGACCGACGAGTTGCCTATGTTGGAGTTGATCTTGCACTTCGATGCCACACCGATGCACATCGGCTCCAGCTCGGGATGGTTGACGTTGGCCGGAATGATCATGCGTCCGGCGGCAACCTCGTCGCGGATGAGCTCAGGCGCAACCTGCTCGCGTTCGGCGACAAAGAGCATCTCTTCCGTGAGCAAGCCTTTGCGCGCAAAATGCATTTGCGACATGTTGGTGTCGCCGGTACGCGCTGCCTCTTCGCGACGCTTCGCGATCCACTCCGTCCGCGGCTTCGCCGAACCCGCACCATTACCATCGCTGCCGTTAGTTCCACTCATGACTTCGGATCTCCTCAGAGTTGATTATACCGCCGCGGGTGCGGGGATTATGTTGGCGGCCAGCGGCGGCGGAATTACAATTAACGGCTTCGCGGCTTACTAGTGGCGAAAAGGACACGATCTGGCTGCTGCGAGATTTCTTCAGTGTGCATAGGGATCGGGTATTCTTCTCGCGGCAGTTAGAGAAGTGCAACTGAGGACGAGTACTTTCACTGGATCACGAACCGAGCGCTGCGCAAGCTACGTGAAGAAGGCTTGCTCATGGGTGAAACCAGAAGTTTGAAAATGGGAGGATCGATAAATCTTGTATGGCACCGGAGTTACAGATTTTATCGGCGGGGGGCGACGCGATTGGTCAAACTGGTGGAGCAATATGCAGACCCATAGGCGGAGTGGTGGGACTGCACGGGGAATTCATGGTACTAGAGGGCTTTGCGAGATGTCAGTTTGTAATGCGTGGGCGCAATACACGGGAGTTTGCTGGGAAGTCGTGGAGCGAGAGCGGACATAATCTTGACTTCATTTTTGAAAGAGATGGCAGGGCGTATGGAATCGAAGTTAAGAATACTTTGGGTTACATGGATTACGAGGAGTTTCAGATAAAAGATTCGGCTATGCCATGCGTTGGGCATACGGCCAATATTCGCTGCGAGGATGTTGCCAAGGACTTGGATGAATGAGCTTATTGAAGCAGGAGGGTACGGAATGGTAATGAAGTACCAGTTGTATCCGTGGACTCATAAGGAGCTTGCGAAACGGGTTGCTCACGACCTTGGTTTGCCAGTGGATGCCCCGAAAGGCCTTCTGGAGGGCACCATGAAGAGATTTCTGGAGTGGCATGGAAAGCAGTTGTGAATTAAAGCGACGATTCACACGGAGCCTCTTATAAGTGGCGTAGGATGAATGACATAGTGCGTACCCCTATGACTACGTGGTGTCTACTCGGGGTGGGTGGGCAAGGTCGTGCCTGGCTTGGGTCAGCCTTTGTGAGATTTCAGACTTTCGCCTCATTAGCGCGGCCAGAGCCATCCAAATGTCCCCGCGGTTAGTAAGCCGTACACCAGTCCATCGGCAACTTCCTTGATGGTCATGCTCCACGGCTGACCCTTCCATATGCCGTTGCTGAGCTGTCCCAGGCCATAGGCCATGAACGCCGCGGTACCGGCCACGCGAAAGACGACCAGATAGTTGGCGCCCGGCGCAACTGTATGTCCGGTGAGATATGCAGTGAAGAACCCGATTACCAGGCAATATACAAACCACATGCCCAGGAACTTCGGCAGCGCTGGTGGACCACTGGGAAAAATGGTCATCATGCCGACGGGTCCCTGTTTGTATTTTTCCTGCATGGCGGGCGACTTCATCTCCTTGTGAGTGCCATACGGAAACATGTAGAGGCCCCGCTTCAGATCAGCCGCGCGCAGTGCGGCCAGGAGCTTGTCCTCATCAGGGAGCCGCTGGCAGTCGCTCTGGTGGTACGGCAACAGCATGTGCATGATGGAACTGGCGACGAAGACGATGACCGCCGACAGTACGATCGGCAGCCAGAGGGCGGTGAGAGGAACCATGGGCAGCCTCCTAGAGGTGTGCGAGGTTGTAGGTCAGGATTTCCCACGCGAGATTACTCTCGACTTGGGTAGCGGTCAAGCGGACAACCGATTATCCTTCCTACCGCCAACCTGGATGGTTCGTTCCCGATCTTCTCCTCCCCCAGGTGTACAGCAATATCCCTCCGCCAAACAGAATCGCGTTGAGCAGCAGGATTTTCGCGACTGCGAAGACCTTGTTCGGCTCGCTGGCATCGGGAACGACCGAGCCCAGAATGACCGCGCACGTAGTCACGAAGCCTACAGTCGCCAACGCGATCGCAACCGGTTTTCCGCCCGGAACTCGGACCACCCCGGGCTCGATCGGCTCGCGCTGCAGGCGAATCATCGCCGCGAACATGAACAGATACGGAACGAAGTTGGTGATGATGGTCATGCTTACCAGCACCTGGTACGCGCCGTGGACAGTGCTGCCGAATTGTCCCAGCAGGATGAAGAGCACGCAGCAGAGCGATTGCACGATCAGAGAAACGTAAGGAGTGCCCCATTTCGGGTGGACGCGAGCGAATGCCGGCGGCAGAAAGCGATCGATGCCGGCGACGAACGGAATGCGCGACAGCGCCGCCAGGTAAGCGCCGACCCCGCCAAGATTGGAGACGCAGATCAGCAACGCTACCGCCGGTCCCAGGCCGCTCCAGCCTACGCGCTCGGCGCTGCTGGAAATCGCCTGCATGATGCCTTCAAGGCTGTTCAGTTGACTGTGCGGCAGCACGACGAGAATCGCCACCGTTCCCAGCATGTAGCCCGCTGTGATGAGAACTCCGGCGACCAGCAGAGCGCGCGGAATGGCGCGTCGCGCATTCTTGATCTCACCACCCATGAAGGAAGCCGACTCCGCGCCGCTGAATGCATAGAGCACGGTAGACCACACGCCGATCGTTCCCCACTGGAGCGACGGCTTCATCGACACCGCGGAGAAACTGGTGGCCGAGCCGAACTTCGTCCATGCGATCACTCCAACAACGGAGAGCAGTGCAATCGGCAGCCACGTCCCGATCGCTCCAAGGTTGCTCAGCCACTTGCCAATGTCGAGGCCAACGATGTTCAGGGCCAGAGCCAGTCCCAGGCCGAGCAGCGAAAACGCCATGAAGAATGTGGCACTGCCTTGCAGCCCTTTCCATTTGCTGCCGCCGACATAAAGAGCATTGCTGGCCGCGAAGTAAAGCACCGCCGGGAAATAGGGCAGGTTGCTGGTCCAGTAGATCCATCCCGTCAGAAAACCGGCGAAGTCGCCGAAGGCGCGCTTGCTCCACACGTACATCCCGCCTTCCTGCGGATAGCGCGAGGAGAGTTCGAGTACGCACAACGCCAGCGGAATGAAAATGGTCGTCAGGCCGATCAGCCAGATCACCACTGTGCTCGGTCCGGCGCTGGCCGCAACCGCAATCCAGCGTAGGCTCAGCGTGGCAACTACGTAGAACATAACCAGGTCGCGGAAACCCAGTACCCGCTTGGGTTGTGGAGGACGCTCAGGCGAAGCCGATTGCGGACTGGTTGTGGACCCTTGCATTAGGTGCGCCATGAAGTCCGCGTCGTTGGCATCCCCATTCGCGTTCCCTCAGTGGCCGAAGCCGAGTTCTTGATGCAATCCATACGGCACAGCTAAAGCTGTGCCCCGTCAAATCGCCAGAATCCTGTCACAACGGCAAACAATATCTGTAGAACTCCTCATCGCGCTTCCAGCCCAAGCTCTCGTACAGCTTTTGCGAGGCGTGATTGTCGATCGCCGTCTCCAAGGTCAGGCTGTCGGCTTGCGTGTCCTCTGCCAGTTGATGAGCCCGCTTCATCAGCGCGCGTCCCACGCCAAGTTTTCGGGCTTCTTCGGCCACGTAGAGGTCGTTGAGTATCCATTGCCGCGTCAAGTTTATCGACGAGAACACGGGATAGAGATGCACAAAGCCGACCGCTCGCGCGCCGTGACGGGCAAGAAACAGCACTGACTCGCCTTTGCTCAACCGTGCGAACAGAAAGCGGCGCGCCGCCTCCAGGTCAGGCGGCTTCTTGTAGAACTGCCGGTAGGCATCGAACAGCGGCGCGACCTCGCCCACGTCAGCTGGCGTGGCCTGTACGACTTCCAGAGACTCTGCTGGGGAACGCATGGGGACAAGGAAACACGACGGCGGCTGGGCGTCAACTCTTTTGTTGCGCAGTCGCCTGCTATGATTTCGGCGAACCCGCATCAGGGGCCCGTATTCATGAACACTCCGTTGGACGACATCCTCGCCTCCTACAATGACCGGAACCCGCTCGATCAGGCCTACACCATTCCGGCGTCGTGGTATGTGGACGCTCGCGTTGCCGATCTGGAGCGCCAGAACGTATTTGGGCGCACGTGGCAGGTAGTGGCGCGAGTGGATCAGTTGCAGCAGCCCGGTCAGTACGTCACCAGCGACCTCGCCGGTGAACCGCTGGTCATCGTGCGCGGCAATGACCACCAATTGCGTGCGTTCTACAATGTCTGCCGGCACCACGCCGCCGCCGTCATGACCGAGGAGCAAGGGACGGCCAGCATTCTTCGCTGTCCGTATCACGGCTGGAGCTATGGTCTTGACGGCTCGCTGAAGGGCGCGCCAGAGTTTGAAGGCGTCTGCTCCTTCGATCGTGCGCAGAACGGGCTGCTCCCCGTGCGCGTGGAAACCTGGGAGCAGTTCGTTTTCGTGAATCTCGACCCGAAAGCCGCGCCTCTGGCGGATTTTCTGGGACGACTGGCGCAGCGTGTTGCGCCGCTCAATCTCAACTCCGTGCATTTCTTCGAGCGGCGTTCGTACAGCCTGAACTGCAACTGGAAGGTGTTCGTGGATAACTACCTCGACGGCGGCTATCACGTGCCTCATCTGCACAAGGCGCTGAATAGCGTGCTTGAATACAAGCAGTACACCATCGAGAACGAAGATCGATACTGCCTGCAATCGAGTCCGATGGTCGCATCGAACGAAGACGCGGCCACCTCGGCCACGCGTACGGGCGATCGCGCCTGGTACTTCTGGCAGTATCCCAACTTCATGATCAATCTTTACCGGGGCTACATGGACACGAACCTGGTGCTGCCGGATGGCGTCGATCGCTGCAAGGTCATCTTCGATTTCTACTTCGACGACGTGAGCGACTCTGCCGCCGAGCGCAATCGCCAGAGCATCGCCGTCGGCGAGCGCGTCAACGATGAAGACGTGGGCATTTGCGAAGCGGTGCAGCGCGGCTTGCACTCGCGGGCCTATGGCGCAGGGCGACTATCGGTGCGGCGGGAGGCGGGTGAGCATTTGTTTCATCGACTGCTCGCGGCGGACTTGAGGAGAGAGAGTTGAGCCTCGCCAATTGCATGGCAAGAGCAACCACCGATTGACACGGATTTCCACGGATAAGACTTCGTTCGAAGGCCAACCGCATTATTGGAGAACGTCCGTGAAAATCCGCGGTTGAGTGATTTTTGTCTCACTTGCGTCTGTTCGCAATTACTGCTCTCGCAGCGTTCCGCCCCGACCCGCCAGTCAGTCCAATCCCCGGATGGGTGCCCGACCCGCATAAATAAAGGTCCTTGATCGGTGTGCGGTATTGCGCCCAGTTCAGCAGCGGTCGCATGGTGAACAACTGATCGAGCGCCAACTCGCCGTGGAAGATGTGTCCGCCGGTCAGGCCGTAGATTTGTTCCAGATCCTTTGGCGTGATCACCTCGCCGCCTTCGATTAGCCCGGGCAGATCGGGAGCGTATTCCGCGAGGGTCTTTACCACCGTGTCGCCCAGCGCATCGCGTTGCGAGTCCCAGTCGGCGTTGCGCAGCTTGTACGGCGCGTATTGCATATAGATGGACATCACATGCTTCCCCGGCGGCGCTAGCGAATGATCCCACAGCGTGGGAATCGTCGCCTCGAGATACGGGTGCTGTGAGAACTCACCATACTTGCGAGGCATCGAAGGCCCGTTCGAGGTAGTCGATGTCAGGCGAGACCTGAATTCTACCGGACAAAACCGTCGGGTCGCCATTCGCGCCTTTGAATTTCGGCAAGCCTCCAAGCGCGAGGTTTACTTTGGCGACGGTCCCATTCATGCGATAATGCTGGAGCTTTTGCAGAAAGCTCGGCTCCAGATACTGCGGATCGATAAGCCCGAGCAGGGTGCGCTTCGGGTCGGCGTTAGAGGCAACCGTCCGCGCGTCGATCTCGTCGCCATTGGAGAGAACGACTCCGATGGCAGAGCCGTCCTTCACCTTGATGCTTACCACTTCGCAAGATGTCCGGATCTCCACGCCGGCTTCGGTCACTGCCGAAGCCATGGCCGCAGTGAGCAGCGCCCAGCCCTCCCACAATGTACGAGGCAGGCCCTGCAGGAGTTCCATCCGACGCGCAGCGCAAAAGTAACGTCGCACTGGAACCCGCGGACCACGGCCCGAGAAACGTTCCGAAGATTCCCTGGGCGGCGATAGTACCGCGCAATAGTTCAGTCTCAAACCACTCGGCAACCAGATCTGCCACGGCCATTGGTCCCCATCGCATCATGCGATAGAGGTTTTTCTCGCCAAGACTACGTACCTTGCGGCCAGCTTTTACCAGTTCCCACAAATTACCCGCTGCCGGATCTTCCAGGTCCGGCGGCGTCATGGTCATTAGCAGGTTGGCGACTTCTCCGATACGAGACAGCGGCTTCTGAAATTCAACGTAATTCGTGGCATCCTTCTGCGAAAATTTGGCGATCTCCTGCTGGGACTTGGCGATATCGCTGTACAGAATAAGTGGCTTCCCGTCAGACGATAGCGACAGCACTCGTACATCCGGTGAGTAGGTCTTCAGCCCATGCTTCGCCAGATCCATGTCTCTCACAATGTCAGATCTCATCGGTCCCGCGCTGTGGGCCAGCCGCGAGCAACGGAAGCCGGGATGGAATTCCTCGGTGATGGCGCAGCCGCCGACGGTCGGCCTGCGTTCCAAAATGAGCGGGTTAAATCCAGCCTTGGCGAGATAGAAAGCTGTGACCAGCCCATTGTGTCCGGCGCCGAGGATCACGACTTCGCGTGTCTGCGCCATGACTAGCCGGTCCCCTTTGAGTGCTTCAGGATTTCCAGCGCTGCCAGCCTTCCCGGTGCGCCCATAATGCCCCCACCCGGATGCGTGGCCGAACCGCACATCCACAGGTTCTTGATAGGTGACTTGTATTGCGCAAAGCCCGGCACAGGACGCAAGAAGAACAACTGCTCCAATGAAAGCTCGCCCTGGAAAATGTTTCCCTCGGTCAGCCCGAATTCGCGCTCGAGATCGAGGGGCGTCACCACCTGGCGGCCCACGATGATGTTCCGGAGGTTGGGCGCAAACTCTGCGATGGTATCGATTACATTGTCGCCAAAGGCGTCGCGCTTCTCGTCCCAAGTGCCCTCTTTCAACTTGTACGGCGCGTACTGCACAAAGCACGACATCACGTGCTTGCCTGGAGGCGCGACCGAGGGATCGGTGAGGCTCGGAATGACCATGTCAATGTACGGCCGCCGCGAGTAGTTGCCGTACTTGGCGTCATCGTAGGCGCGCTCCATGTAGTCGACGCTTGGCGAGATGGAGATGGCGCCGCGCAGATGATGCCCTTCGCCCGGCAAGCAGGTGAAGTTGGGCAGGCCATCGAGCGCGAGGTTCACCTTTCCCGAGGAGCCACGGTACTTGTAACGCTTCACCTCGCTGCGGAATTCGTCACTCAGGTGCTGAGGCTCGATCATCTTCAGAAAGGTAAGGTTGGGGTCCACGCTCGACGAGATGACAGAGGCGTAGTACTCGTCGCCAGTCGTGGTCGCGACTCCTACTGCTTTACCATCCCGGACTAGAATCTGCGCGATTGCGGTCTGCGTTTTGATCTCCACACCAAGCTCGCGCGCCGCGTCGGCGATGGCGTTGGAGATTGCTCCCGTCCCGCCGCGTGCGAAACCCCAGGCGCGGAACGCTCCGTCGATCTCGCCCATGTAGTGGTGCAACAGCACGTACGCTGTCCCCGGTGAGCGCACGCCTAGAAAGGTGCCGATGATTCCCGATGCCGACATCGTCGCCTTCAGCACATCGGTCTCGAACCACTGATCCAGGAAATCGATAGCGCTCATGGTCATGAGCTGTACCTGGTTGTACTTGTCTTCCCCGCTGAGGTCCTTGAAGCGGCGGCCGAGAAAGAGCAGCTTGAACAGGTCTTTCGGGTTCAGAGTGGTCGGGTCGGGCGGCACCATTCCGAGGATCGGCTTCACGAAGCGGCACATCTGCAACATGGCTTTGCCGAATTCTTCGTAGGCCTCAGCATCAAATTTGGAGTGCCGGCGAATTTCACGCATGGTTTTGCCGTGATCGTTCCCGCGCCACAGGTGGTCGCCGTTCAACATCGGCGTGAAGGTGCCATCGAGGGGAAGAATCTCAAGACCATGCCGTGGAAGATCGAGGTCGCGGATGATTTCAGGACGCAACAGGGAAACGACGTACGAGCAAACTGAGAACTTGAAGCCGGGGAAAATTTCTTCCGTAACTGCGGCACCGCCAAGAACGTGACGGCGCTCCAGCACGAGAACTTTCTTCCCTGCCCGTGCCAGATATGCCGCGTTCACCAAACCGTTGTGCCCGCCGCCGATCACGATAGCATCGTATTTTCCTGAGTCTTTCGGGCCCATGTTTTCCTGAACAAACTTGTGCGGCCCCTGCTACAGGCTGCCGAAAAAATTGGAAAAGCAGATCTCTCGCGGGCTGAACTTTACCCCAACAAGCGCAAGAACAGCGCTCGTTGGGGAACCCGGTTCGCCCGCTCGAGATGACAAAAGCAAAAAAGCCTAATGGCGCACCCTTCGGCAGGCTCAGGGCAGGATCTGAAGGTGCGCCCCTTCACAACACGCTGAACCTGCTTTCTCAGCAACCTGTAAAGCCGCGAACATCGCGATCTGTGGGGCGCGCCTCATTCTAAAGGCTGGAGGCGGATTTGTCGTCAGCCGCTGGCGTTGGCAGAAGACGCTCAGTGGTTTGGTGCGCTTCTTCAACAGATTAGGAGCGCCCCGCAACACATGGTTAACCTTGCCGCGCAGCGCTCACGGTAGCTATAATCCGCGCACGTCGAAGCAAACCAGGAGTCACGGTGCCCATAGGAACAGCGGTCCACGAGCGAACCCTCCCACTATGCCAGAGCCTGAACTATCGCGAGTGGTCTGGATTTTATGCGGTCAGCGTCTACGAAACTCATCATGAGCACGAGTACAGCGCCATCCGCAACGCCGCCGCACTCATCGACGTCACCCCACTGTTCAAGTACATCGTCGCTGGACGTGACGCCACCCGCTTCGTGAATCGCGTCATCGCCCGCGACATCGACAAGGTCGCGGTAGACCAGGTAATTTATTGCTGCTGGTGCGACGAAGAAGGCAAGATCATTGACGACGGCACCATAACGCGGTTGGAGGACAACCGCTATCGCTGGACCGCCGCCGATCCCAACTTGCGCTGGTTTCGCCAGAACGCCATTGGGCTGGACGTGCAGATCGAGGAGATCACCGAGCAGGTCGCCGCACTCGCGTTGCAAGGGCCAACGTCGGGCAAGCTGCTGAAGAGAATCGCCGAGGCCGACATCGAGAATCTCAAATACTTCCGCAAGACGAGTGGCAAAATCGGCGGCGTGGCCGTGGATATTTCGCGCACCGGCTATACCGGCGATTTGGGCTACGAGATTTGGATCCCGTGGTCAGACGCAATCCAGGTTTGGGACGCTCTGATGGATGCCGGCCGGGGATTCGATATACATCCCACGGGCATGCTGGCCCTCGATGTGGCCCGCATCGAAGCCGGACTCATCCTGGCCGACGTTGACTATATCAGCAGCAAGAAGGCGCTGATCCCTTCACAAAAATACACTCCCGCCGAAGTCGGCCTGGGCAAACTTGTTCACTATGAAAAGGAAAACTTCATTGGCCGGCAAGCACTGCTGGAAGAAAAGCAGACAGGACCTCGACGGCTTCTGATGGGGCTGGAAATCGACTGGAACGAAGTCGAATCGCTATTCGACCGGATGGGCCTCGCGCCGCAGACGCCTGCCACCGCGTCGCGGGTGCATGTACCCGTGTACAAGGGACGAGATCAGGTGGGGAAAGCAACCTCGACTACCTGGTCGCCGTTACTGAAAAAGCTGATCGCGCTCGCTAGTGTGGAACCCCAGCATGCAACGCCGGGCGCCACGCTGCAGATGGAAATAACCGTGGAAGCGGTACGTCACAAGGTGTCAGCCACGGTCCGTTCTCTGCCGTTCTTCAATCCAGCGCGCAAAACTAAAACGCCGATTTAGCTGCGACTAAGAACAACAACTGGCTTTCCACGAGCGGAAGGAACTTGGACGGGCGGGAACAATCACCCCAAAGAGCGATTGCCGGCAGCAACACTGGTGGCCTTAACTTCTGGATAGAGCAGACGTTCAACCGTGCGATCCATCGTATCCAGAAGGCTGTCTTCCGTAGGCTGAACCCTGGCATCTTCCAAGGCATAATTCCAGTCCTTCGATCGGGCGGACCCTGAAGGAACCCGGCCACGAACTGGGGCTAGCGCGGCGTATCCCAGCCAGATCAAGACAGAGACGTCGTAGGCTGCGCTGTTGATCCGGCGCAAAACCGGCAGATGCACAAATGTCCCGTGCGCCACGGCTGCCGCAAACAACATGCTGACGGAGGCGAAAATACCGAATCCCAGCGCGATACCAAACAGAACGTGGCGTCGCGAGATGCCAAGATATTCGCTGAAAAGCAAAAGGAAAAACACCAATCCACACTGCATTAAGCGAACGCTACGTTGCGCCAGAAGAATCCCGTTAGTAATCGCGTCAACCTGGCTCGACTGCACGGCCGTGATGGCCCACATCACCCCGACCAAAAGCACCAGCAACGCCGACCAGCGAAATAAGATCACACTCAAGTCTCGCAAGGCCTCATAGGGACGAAATGCGTCGTGGAAAATCTCGTGAAGAACCGCAAACGAAATCAGAGCGCTGAGTGCTATCGAAACATAGTAGCCCCAGTAGTACATCGTGTACGAATGCTTTTCGATCACGAAGAGAATGGGCTCGGTAAGGACTTGCAGGATCGTATAGTTGAAAAAGTAAGGATAATCGCGGTGTAATCCACGCCTGTACATCGCCACCAGCACGCCTAACTGCATGAGGGGGCCTACGCACCAAAGGACGTAATCAGTCGCGCGGAGATGCATGACGCCTATCAAGCATATCTCTGAAATCGGCACAACACAAGCGCCATCCCAAAAGCACAAGACGCGCGAGCTTGAGCCCTGCTCGGGCGGCTCCTAGAGTGCTTTTCCACTTCTAGCAATCTTTCGTGGTGGTTGTTGCCAAGGCTTGCCCGGAGCGCACCACCGGTTGCGGTCCGCCATCGCCTGCCTGCAAGTGACGAGAATTAGAATAGAGGGGTATCCATTTGACTCAGGTGACCACTACAGGTAGTGTGGTGGCCCATGGAACGGGTGGTGGAGGATTATCCGCGGACTCTGGCGGAGCTCGAAGTTCGATTTAGCAGCGAGGAAGCGTGCCGGGAGTATCTGTTCCGCCTGCGATGGCCGGCGGGATGCAAGTGCCTACGCTGCGGCGAGAGCAAAACTTGGCCATTGCGATCCGGGCGCTGGCAGTGTGCCCGCTGCGGACATCAGGTTTCGGTAACGGCGGGAACAATTTTTCAGGGCACCCGGACGCCCCTGACGGTTTGGTTCCGGGCGATGTGGTGGATGACGAGTCAGAAGAATGGGATCAGCGCCCTGGGACTCCAGCGGGTTCTGGGCTTGGGAAGCTACCAGACGGCTTGGGTGTGTTTGCACAAACTGCGGCGAGCCATGGTAAGACCCGGGCGGGAACGACTCTCGGGAAGCGTGGAGGCGGACGAAACCTATCTGGGTGGGCTGGAAGAGGGTATGCGCGGTCGGCAGACCGAGAGCAAGGCGTTGATTGTGGTGGCGGCAGAGGAGGACGGCAAAGGGATTGGGCGAATTCGGATGCGGCGCATTCCGAACGCTTCGGCCCACAGCCTCATTTCCTTCGTGCAAGAGTCGGTTGAACCCGGCAGCGTGGTCCACACCGACGGGTGGTTGGGATATGAGCCATTGCAAGGGCGCGGCTACATTCATCGGCTCACGTTTCTGCGCGGACAGCAGAAATCCCCTTCGGAGCTGTTGCCGCGCGTGCATCGCGTGGTGTCGCTGTTAAAACGATGGCTACTGGGCACACATCAGGGAGCGGTGAGCATCGAGCATTTGGATGGCTATCTGGACGAGTTTACCTTCCGGTTCAACCGGCGCAAGTCGCACAGCCGGGGAAAGCTGTTCTACCGTCTTGTCCAGCAAGCTGTCGCCGTGGAGCCAACAACTTACAAGGCGATCATCCGGTCCGCACCGGCAGACTGGCCCTGAAACCACAACCCATTGGGGGTACCTGAGTGAAATAGATACCCCTCTTAGAATATTTTTGATACGTTTCTCCTTGTCGTTCTCGAGCTATGTTGCTTTGAGCTATTGGGCGGGAAGCCTAATCACTTTCCTTCATCGCAGGAAAGTAAGGCCGAAGGCATGGGTGCGGATCCCTCCGCAATGACAACCACGGTATTAAGTGACCCCACGGAGGTGGCACCACTCACGGCACTAAGAGCTCCGGCTAACATCAAGGCGGCTAGGGCCGCAATCATTGTCTTTTTCACGTTTGTTACGACCTCCCAGGTCGAACCTTTTCCTGCGCCAGGTCTTATGGGCGGCTAGATTTCTTGTGAGCGGGTCCCCTGACCTATTCCGGGTGAGCGGTGACCACAATAGTTATATTAACTTTTGAGTAGACAACCACTCTAGTGGGGCCCGCACGAGCTCTCTCTGACACAGATTTCGGGGCTTGTGCGGTCGCGCGTGCGAGGCTCGGTGGGCCTACCGCCTCGCTTCGCATTAAAGAGACCCCTGCATAGAATCCCACCGAATTCGCGGTCAGCGCTAATGACGCAGGTACAGGTACCGACGAGGGTTTCGCTCTTTTGGACGCTTGAAATAATGCACAATTTACACCGCCAGACGGAAAGAATTTCATCTATGCTGGCAACATCTGCCTTCTACCTGGGTGCGAACATGACGGACGGCACACGGCAAAACCCGAATCCCATTCTCCGCACCGAATCTGCGCTGAAGAACGCCCAGAAGGCGTCGGTGCAGCCCTCACAAGTTTGTCCCAACTGCTCCAGCGCACTGCAGCAAAATCACTGCAAGTTGGTCTGTCCGCAGTGTGGGTACTTCCTCAGTTGCTCGGACTTCTACTGAAGCTGCGGCAAGCTGATCACCGCAGCCGCTCAGAGATCGCTAATCGAATGCGGATGAACGACTACCATTCCATCGCATTTCAGCTATCGCCAGTCGCGTACCGAGGAGATTACAATTGACTGGCTTCCCAGGAGGACCTAATGCAACGCACAGCCAGCGCCCACTGGTCGGGTGGTTTGAAAGATGGAAAAGGGACCGTTTCGACACAGAGCGGCGTCCTCAACCAGACGCAATATTCCTTCAGCACCCGTTTTGAAAACGGGGTCGGTACGAATCCGGAAGAACTGATAGCTGCAGCACACGCCGGCTGTTTCTCCATGGCCCTATCCGCACAGCTCGGAAATGCGGGAATGACCGCGGAGAGCATCGACACCAAGGCGACTTTGACCCTGGACAAAACCGATGCAGGTTTTACCATCACCAGCGTGCACCTCGACGTTCAGGTCAGGATGCCGGGGGCGGACCAGGCCAAGTTTGACGAGGCCGCGCAAAATGCCAAAAAGGGGTGCCCGGTTTCCAGGGTGCTCAATGCCAACATCACCATGGACGCGAAACTAGTTTCCTGAACCTCGGGACGGCTGCCCGGTTCCGGCTGGGCAGCCACGATTCCTCCGCCAGGACGTTGACGCAAGAACCCTGTTCCTCGGCTCCACCTTTGTCGGCTTCGAGTTATTCGTTCAAGACCCTGATAATCCGGTTAAACCCTCTCGTGGTCGCGTGGAAATACCCTCAGCAACCGCTGGCGGAGCCATCATGGGTGCCCTTCCATGGCCGGGGAGGTGGGTCGCTTTTCGAGAAGTGCACCCCGATTACGATGCGTGGAGAGTGCCGTGCATCCCCTGTGCATCCCCCTTTCGGGTTGTGGAAATCCTGCCAGTGTTTTAGAGTTCTATCGCGGGTCAACGAAAGGATTCCCATGAGAAGGAAAATTGTTTTACACTGATGGTGTGCTTCGAAGTTGCGCTGCCTCTTTTCGCCCAGAACAAAATGTCGAAATGTTTGTCCGAGTCGACCACCGTTCTGAAAACCATCCTCGATAAGCAGGACATGCCGAAGAGCATTCTGGACAATTAAGCACCTAGGAGAACAAAATGGAAATTTTAGCCAAGAGATCCGTATCTATTCTGCTCGTATTAGGGATTGTATGGTTGGCCCTGCCAGTTTGGGGCGCCGACAAGAACAAAGACGAGGAGACCATCAGAAACGCCACCACGGTGTTGCAGGCGATGGTTGGCAGCAAGGATGTTCCACTCAGCACAGTAGAGAAAGCTGATTGCATCGTTATTCTGCCCAGCGTGAAGAAGTTCGCCGTTGGCATTGGCGGAACCGGAGGCCGTGGTCCGATGACTTGCCGCGAGGGGGCTAACTTCAAGGGCAAGTGGTCGCCGCCCGCCATGTACAGCATCGGCGGCGCCAGTGCCGGTCTTCAGATCGGCGGCACGGCTAAGGATTACATCCTCCTCATCATGGCGCCGTCGGCGGCGAACAAGCTGCTGGACGGCAAAGTCAAGGTCGGCAGCGACGCGACCGCGGCGGCCGGTTCCGGAACCAGCGCGAGTACGAGTACTGCTGACATCCTGACCTATGCCCGGACTTCCGGACTTTTCGCTGGCGTGTCACTCGACGGCGCCTCGCTCGACCCTGACAGCGACGCTAACCAGCGCCTGTACGGGAAAGCGGTCAGCGCACGCGAGATCGTTGGGGGTACCGCGGTTAAGGCGACGCCCGCAGGTCAGTCCCTGGTTTCGCTGCTCAACAGCAAGGCCGGTAAGATGTAGCAACTAGGAAACGAGCCCCACATCAGCTCGGCGGAGACGTCTTGTCTCCGCCGGCATGGTGGGCTGCACCACGTCTGGGTGGATGCGGGCTAAAACGGTTCCCTGAATCCAGACTGGTTCGACGCGACTGCCATTCATGCCAATCCCACCCTACTGGTGGGGCAGCCAGGGAGCTGGCGCGAAAGATCTGGCGCAAAAGCCTCACCGCCAGCTTGCGCCAACTGCAAGCATGGCCGGGACTACCAGCAACGATCTGGTGGAGTCACACGTGTGAGGTAGCGTGCAGGAAAATTCTGACACACTAGTGTGGTGAGTTAGAGATTCACCTGTTAAATACCTTGGTTCCCGACGCTGACAGGGAATCAGTTGACGCGTGATGAATATGCAGCGAATTTCTAACTCACCACACTAGCGGCGTTTTGCCCTCTGAAGAAGTTGACAGAGCCAACTCCGCCGGATGAACCACGATCGTCAGTTTTGCGAGCGCAATATCTCACGAATTTCGCGATTAACTCGGGCAGCATCTTGCGACGCCTTGTCGATCATTTCGAGCCACTTTTTGTTGTTCTCGTCGAGTTTTGCCTGGCCCAGAAGATAGGAAGCCTGCATGATGGTTTCAATGTAGTTGCTGAGGTCATGGGACAGGATACGCAGTTTTGCGACCGTCTCACTTTGTGATTTCTTGTTCTCTTCCGTTGCCGGATGGGCCACCTTGTTATCTCCTACTTACCATTCCAACAAGCCTGGGGGATGCTACACGCACGAGCTTCGGACGTTGGATGCTAATCTGGACAGTTTTTGTTGTCTCAGGCTCTTCGCTGCCCCTGCCAACCTTACCACGGACAGCATCGGGTGGCGATGCCTTAGCCTAAGCCATTGCCTCTGTTCGGCTTACAACAAGAATACGGAAAGTGTCGCCCACTCTGCTTGCCGAGCATCTTTCCGCCGCTCCTCTGCGGCTGATATCATTCCGGCAATGTCCCGCGCAACGGGAATGTCCTCATGGCTCAAATCCGTCTGAAAACAAAGCTGGTCCTTGCTATTAGCGGTATGGTATTCGCGCTGGTCGCAGCGTTTTCCTATTTGTATGTCTCGCACGTAGTACGGCAGCGCACAGCACAGGCTTATGACAATGCCTCCTTTGTGGCCAAGGAGATCCGCGAGAGTGCCCGCGAGGCTTCCCAGGTTGATCTTAGTAGCACCTTTGCTAATACCGCCGACCCCAAGCAGGTCGAGGCGGTGCTGGACGAAGCTTTACAGACTGATCCCGGGCTGAACACCCTGCTGCAATCTATTGTCGGCTATTCTCCTACTATCGCCGATGCGGCCATTACCGATGTGAGCGGCCGGGCCATCGTGCACACCGACCCGTCGGCCATCGGCACTCACCTGGAGACACGTGAGGACTTCCAGAATGTGCGCAATGGCAGTTTTTGGCGCCAGCTCGAAGTCGTGTATGGCGCACCGAGGGTCTACGACGTTTACCTACCCATCCAGCGCGAAGGGCAGCCGTTCGGCGATATCCGAGTTGGCATCTCCACGGTGCTTCTGAAGAGCGAGGTCAAGCCGCAACTCACCCGCGCACTTTTCTTCTCGGCGATTGCCATTCTGCTGTCCCTTGCGTTAGCGGCAGGAGTGTCAAACATTGCCTTGCGACCGTTGGAGGCGATTGGCCGTCGTCTCGACCAGATGACTGCGGGCGTGCCCGACATTGCGCCTGACCCGGAGCCGAGGAGAACGGACGAGTATGGACTGGTCAATACCAAGATCGATCGCCTTGGCCGTCAAATCCGCGACGTAAAAGAAGTTTTTAGCGCCCTCAAAGAGAATCTCGACCAGATTATGGGCACCCTGCAGGACGGACTTGTTCTGTTTACGCGTGACACTCGCGTGGTGCTGGTAAGCGCCTCGGCTGAACGGTTCGTCGGCCGTCCGCGGGGAGAGATTCTGGGAAATGCGGTGGAGGAAGTGTTCAACGATGCCAAGAAACTGGGCCGCATCGTGTTGGATGCCTTCGCCCTGCACCAACCCATCCCACAGCGTGAGATTGAGCTGGAGAACGGACAGCGCATACAAATTGCGCTTGACTTCATAGCCGAGCGCGGCGAGCGCATCGGCGCGCTTCTCACCATGCGCGACGCTGAATCCGTGCGCCGAATCGAGAACGAAATTGAACTGTCCCGCCGTCTGGCAGCCATTGGGCGGCTCACCTCCGGCGTTGCCCACGAGGTAAAAAACCCGATCAATGCCATCGTGGTTCATCTCGAACTACTGCGCGAAAAGATGCGCGAGATCGATCCTGACACACGGCGCCACATGGACATCATCGGGCGTGAGATTCATCGTTTGGACCGGGTGGTGCAAACGTTGGTGGATTTCAATCGTCCATTGGAGTTGCGCTTTTCCGACTTCGATTTGCGTCGTTTGATAGAGGACGTTGCCCTGCTGGCTTCGCCGGAAGCAGCGCGCCAGGGCGTAAAGGTCGAAATCAACCTGGGCAACGAGGCGATGCCGGTCAGGGCCGACGCCGATCTCATTAAGCAGGCCCTACTGAACGTCGTCATTAACGGAGTGCAAGCGATGAGCGACGGCGGTGTGCTCAGTATGGTCGCACGCCGCGACGACGCCGCCGCCACCATCGAGGTTCGCGATCAGGGTACTGGGATTTCTCCCGAGATTCGGGACAAGATTTTTAACTTGTATTTCACTACCAAGAAGGCGGGCAGCGGCATTGGCCTGGCAATGAGCTATCGCGTGTTGCAACTACACAATGGTGCCCTCCACTTCGTCACCGAAATGGGTCGAGGAACCACCTTCCGCCTAGTTCTTCCTTTGGCCGGGGCGCCGGAGCTGAAAAACGCGGAGATCGTGACCCACACCTGATTCCCCAGGAGGTGCTGGGTGCAAGACCGTAATACTACGGTGTCAGGTATTGCGGTCTGAGGTTTATCATGGAGCGTAGCTGTTCTGCTCGCTTGCTCTTGGGAGTCGTCCATGCAGAGACTAGCGCGGCAGCGATATCGCAGAACTTCGCATGAATATTTGGCGCCAATTCGCTGCTTCGGTTCTGGTCTTCTCGTTGTTGCTGAGCATGGCTTGCAAAAAGAAAAAGCCACAGCTTCCGCCCCAGTCTCAGGCCCCGACAATCGCGGTACCGGTGCCGGACGAAATTTCCGAGGCCGTTCCGCCCCCGCCTCCGCCGCCGCAACCGGAAGAGCCTGTCCCGGAACCGCAGAAGCCTAAATCACAACCCCATCACCGAAAGAAACCGGCACAACCTCCGGCCAGCAGCCCAGAAACGCCTCCCGCAAATGGCAACGGCAATGCTGCGGTTGCCACCGCCCATCCTCCACCGAACCCGGCTGAAGCCTCCCCTGACACCGCGATCGCCGCTGACGTCACCAGCGCGCAGGTCAGTCAGCAAAAACAGACGACCGCCCAATTACTTGACGCAACCGAGAAAAACTTGAAGAGCGTGAATCGCAAACTGAGCCACGACGAGGAAGCCATGGTTGCGCAAATCAAGACTTACATTGATCAGTCGAAGAAGGCCACATCGGACAACGACTTCGAGCGTGCCTACAACCTGGCTACGAAAGCACGTCTGCTTTCTGACGCACTGGTCAAGAAATAAGATTGGCTTTGGGTATTTACTTCTTCCCGGCCGCGCTCACCTTCGCTAGCATCTCGCGTGCGAGTGCCTGATACGGACCATCCATCGCAGCAGCCTTCTGTAGGACGGCAAGGGCGTCGCCTTTGCGGTTCTGCTTCGCGTAGGCAAAACCCAACCGGAAAAGCGCAGCCTGTTGAGCTTGGGGATCTTCCTGTAACATTCCCACCGCAGTTTTGAGCTCTGGGACGGCTGCCGCGAGTTTGTCTTGTTTCAGATACGCGTAACCCAGGGTGGAGTGCGCCACTCCCACCGACAACTTCTTCGATTTGTCGGCTGCGGCAGCATCCGGGCCTTCCAGCGCGATCACCTTGTTCGCATAAACGATTGCCTTGGCTGCTTGCTTGGGGTCTTCCGCGTAGGCATTGGCCAGCATGAGCAATGTGGGGATGCTGTCGGGATTGGCCGCCAGCGCTTTTTCCCCGTAAGCTTCCAGGCGTTGCGGCTGATTTAGCTGCTGCAGACTGTAGAGTGCAAGTTGCGACACCGGCTGCTCAAACCGTGACTTGGGAAACGCCGGGGTGAACTTCTCGATATAGCTCATGCGCTTGCCAGGGTCCTGCTCGGCCGCGATGGCATTGTAGGCGGCCGTTTCCAGGAATTCATAGTTAGCGCGCGCCGTATTCTGCTCGTCAGTCAGGTGAGTGGCCCAGTCCGCGTCCGAGACATCGGCGGGCTTGGCTTGGGTGGAGATGGAATGGAAAACGGTCGCTCCTTTGTCGGCATAATCAAGAACCTTGCCGCTATCCTTCATGGCCTGCGCCACTCCGACCAGCGAAACGATAATGTCAAGATTGTTGGGATACAGTGCCAATGCCTGGTTGCCATAGTCCGAGGCCTTGGCAGCGTCGCCCGCGGATAGATATTGTTGCGAGAGCTGCCAGTCCGCATACGCTACAGCGGGCTTATTGTCGGCATACGTTTTCAGGAACTCCTGGTAGAGGTTCATGCGCTTCTGCGCATCGGACTCGGCGGTGATGGTCGCCAATTCCTTGTCCTCCGGCGAACCAGCGGGAATGACGATCTTGACATTCTGCGACCAACCCATCAGGGAAATGAGTAGCCATCCAAACCACAGCAGTTGACGCGCGAAACGCATAGTGCACCTCGACGGACCGCGGGCAGGGCGCCTTGGGCGGAGCCGCCCCCGAGTCTCTCTTGCTGGGAATCGTAGCGCTTTTTACCGAAGCGCGCTATGAGCCAGCGCACATGCAAGCGTGAGCCTGCTGTGGAGGCGTAGCTTGGTTCTCGCGTTTTCGCCCAGCGCTCGGTGTGACCGCGAGCTAGCGGTTTCCTTAGAATGAGGAAGTCCGATCAGCGGATTTGAATCCAAAATGAACTGCCATTGCGAGGAACTCCAGTCAGACGTTCATCGCTCCAGAACGCATCCATGACGGTAGCAAGGCGCGGGGTGATGCTGATGTAGCTACTTGGCAAAACGATATCGTAGCCCGCATGTCCAGCGAGCAGGCTCGCCGCCAGCAGATACTGCTCTGACCAGTAGCGATGGGGATAGTATCGGAATTCCCAGTGAGGCGGGTAGTCGAGAGGCAAGAAGATGTCATGAATGTGGACTAATACGCCAGCTTTCAGCCGCGGAAGAACCTCCAGAAAAAAGACGGTTACGTCGGAATTCATAAAACTGCGGTGTGATCCGTCCATGAATACGATGTCTCCGGCCCCCAGCTTATCGAAGAGATTTAGGTCAATCTTTTCGAGCGGTTGCCTGATGGCGGTGTCGCAGAGGCTGTCGATCACGGCGCGGGGCTTGGGATCTATGGAAACGAGCTTCGTTCGTAGACTGTGGTCCCTGATGGCGCGGCGCACAACTTTGGTTGAGTATCCCGATCCGACTTCCACCATGAGGGCAGCATCGCGAGTCGTGACGAAACCGTAAAGCGCAAAGGTGTCCAGTCCGGCGAGCCAGTCGTGTAGCCAACACGGCTCGGAGGATTGTTCTGCCTCGCGCAGCGGTATGCGAAGCAGATAGTCAGACAAGCTCAGGAACTGCAACAAACAGTTTACGTATTCGTGATCGTTAGTGGCGAGAATACGGGTAAGCTCGGGATGCGCTGGTTTTCCATATCCGAAGCGGGGAATCGCTTGCACGCTGTAATCGAGAAAAATCGGCTGATATCCGTCTGTAAGTCTGCGGGCATTCAACAATACCGACAGGAAACCATGCCCGTCGGCAAGCCGCCTCAATTTGTTTTTTAGGTCCATTCGTGTTTCCTACGCGACTTAGCTGGCGCTTCCACCTAATCCCCATTCACCCGAGCGTCGTGCGCTTTCAACTGCATTGTTTGTTGTTTCACTATATCTGACCGTTATGGCATACCACGGCTGGGTTACAGTTGAACACATGAAAGAGATGTTCCAGCACCGTGGGATGCGGCTGATCTTCATGGCCAACCTCATTTCAATGGTCGGCAGCGGCATGAACGCCGCGGCCGTGATCTGGTACATCCTGCAAGCCACGCATTCGGAAGTGTCACTGGGGGCGCTGATCGCGTTGCAGACCATTCCGTCGCTGGTGCTGTTGCCCTTTACCGGTGTACTCATCGACCGCGAAGACCGTCGCCACCTGATGTTGTGGCTCGACTCGGCGCGTGGCGCCATCATCTTCTTCGTCGCCATGCTGGTGTTCACCCATCATGTGCGGCTGTGGCACCTGTACGCCATGAACGTCCTGGTCGCGATTGGCTTTTGGATGTTCTTTCCGACGGTGAACGCGCTCATCCAGGAGCTGACGCCCGACGACAAGATGCTGGATTCGAATTCGCTGTTGCTGGCGGCATTGCAGGGCGGCTGGTTGATGGCTGGCGCCGTGGTCGGCTTCATGTACAACCACGTCGGTCTGGGCGGCGTGTTGCTCATCGACTGCGCCAGCTATGCGATTTCGCTGGCGTGCATCTTGCAAGTGCGCAAGGGCCGAGTGACCGTTTCGCGTCCAACGTCGGAACAGGCGCCAGCGTCGCCCGCTGGAGCAATCGCCCGCTACATCCACGAACTCGGAGAAGGCTACCGCTACGTGCGGCAAAACCGCCGGGTGCTGCTGATCGGCACCGCCTGGGCGCTGTTTGTCGCCGCCATGATGACTCAGGGCGTGCTGTCCGCGCCGCTGAGCGAACGCATCCTACATGGCGGAGCCGTGGGTTATGGATGGCTGAATGCCGGCTGGGCGGTGGGCGCCTTCGTAAGCGTTTTCTACGCCTCGAAGTTTATCCGCGGCCATGGAGCCAACCGTGCGGTAACGGTCACCATGTCCGTCATTGCGATATCGCTATTTCTGCTGCCAGTCTCTCGTTGGCTGGCGCTGGCGGTGCCGATTTACTTCATGATGGGCTCCAGCCGCGGAGTTGGCGGGATTGCTCTTTCCAGCGAGATGATGCAGATGGTGCCGCGTCACTTCATGGGAAGGGTACAGAACACCTTCTACTTCGCGGCCAGCGCGCTGCAGATCGGAACGTCATTGCTGGCGGGCGAAGCCGCTCATCGGGATGGGCTGACTTATGGCTTCTGGATTGTGGGGGCGATGTATCTGGGGGCCGGGCTCGCTGCCTGGTGGCCCGGGCGGCAGACCGAAAGCGAAGTCTGTCAACAGGAGGATACGGCCGCCGACTAGCCTTTTCTCTTTCTCTGCGATCGATCAGTCGATCAAGAAGCAGGAATGGACGCAGTCTGCGGCGAGGCTGATGGTTCGGCCGCAGTTTCGAGCGGGGTTCGCGGTGTGTCGCGCAACAGGAAGTCGCAAATCACCCGGTTGAATTCGTCGGGCACCTCTTCGTAGGAAACATGCCCGACGCCATCAAGCATCACCAGCGCACCGTTCTTCAGGCGCTGCTGCAGAGCATCGGCCGACGAGGGATATACCGCAGTGTCGCGAGAACCCCAGAGCAGCAAGGTGGGCAGTTCGCTGATCGCCGGCAACGACTCATCGATGAGGGCCAGGTCGCAATGCCACGAGCGCACAATGCGCAGGATGTGTTCGAAGCTTCCAGGCACATCCAATCCTGCCGTGTAGCCTTCGATCGTACCAGGCGCGATACGGCGAGGATCGCCGTATAGTTTGCGAAGGTAACGGAGCAGCACTCCGGGCAACCTGGGTAGGATACGAGTGACAGCGAACCCGCCCAGCGCGGTGGCGAGCAGGCGAGTCAACAGGCGTCCGTGGCTCGACCAGGGATTGATCGGACAAACCAGCAGCAACCGCCGGATAAGATCTTGCTTCGACCGTTGCGCGGCCAGAGCAGCCAGCACAATCGCCAGTCCACCGCCGCGGGAGGTGCCCAGCACGTCTGCCTGTTCCATCCCGAAATGTTCCATGAAGCGGAGAACGCCTTCGGCATCGCTGGCCAGCGAGCATTGCGGAATATCGGTGCGCTGCGAGAAGCCACAGCCCGGCAGATCGAGCGCATATACGGAGAAATGCCGAGACAGGGCCTCCATGTTGAAGCGCCAGGAGAAGGAATAGGCCATGAACCCATGGATCAGCAGCAGCGGCGGACCGGAGCCCGCATGTAAATAGCGCCACCTCACCCCATCCAGGGTGACGCTGCACTCCTCGGTTCCGGGAATTTTGGCCACCTCAGGAATCGCCCCAGTTTGCTCGGTCGTGACCAGTTCTGGCATGTCGTACAACCAATCCGTTCGGTCAGAGAATCCTAGAGAAATCGATACCGCCTCTGTCGCGCATCGGGGGGAGTGAAAACTCTCCCCGTTTCTCTTGCCTTGAGAATTGTGGCGATCGCTCACTCCCGAGGCAAATTCTAAACCTTGGTGCGCAGTCGTTGCAGTGACCCTGTCCCACTTTGACACTCCAGCTCACCTTCCGAACTGCACCTTCACCGTCTTGATCTCGTACGGATTCGTCGGGACGACAAGAGCTTTACCGGAGGGGTCCAGCGAAAGTTGAGTCTGCGGCACTTCCATGAGGTTCGTCTCCCAGGCTTGTGTTGCGGTCTGCGGAAGTTGGAGAACCACATTCCCCTTCCTCCCGGCCCACTCGTAGAAGCGGACGATAAGCGCATTATCGTCAGCGGCCTTCTTGATCGCCGTGATCACTACGTTGTCTTGCGTTGTCGCGAAGAACGACTTCTCGGCCGGCAGCGGCCCGGGATGTTGCCCGGTCGTGACCGCCATCAGCGGGTAATTCAGTTCGTAGCCCTGGTGCACCGTCATGGCCTCGCGCCATGTGCCTCCATGCGGATACAGCGAGTAGGTGAACTCGTGGTGTCCCTGATCGGTTTCAGGGTCGGGCCAGATCGGCGAGCGCAGCAACGAGAGGCGCAATACGTTGTCCTTGGCATCGTAACCGTACTTGCTGTCGTTCAGCAGGCTGAAGCCATGCGACGTTCCCACCATGTCGCCAGAAGAAGGCGACGAGGGTGGGGCACCCACATTACTATCCGAGATGTCGGCCCAGCGCAACGCCGGAACTTCGAACTGTGCCTGTTCGGCGGGCGTGTTGCGCGTGGTGGGACGTTCGACGCTGCCGTAAGGAATCTCGAATGTCGCTTTGTCGCTGCGCGAGCTCACGGGAAATGCGACCTTCAGCAAAATGTGCTGCTCGTGCCAGTCGGCCTGCATGTGGACGTCAACCCGCGGGATACCGGGATACATCGTGATGTCCTGCACGAAGCTCGACTTCTGGAAGTGATGCTTAACGCGGATTACGGCACGCAACGGAGCGTTCTCTACCAGCTTCACCTCGTCGGCCTGCATCAGGTCCCAACGTTGCTTGACGAAGTCCGCGTCAATGTTCCACGCGTCCCAACGCTTGGGCTTGTCCACGAAAGCCTGGAGCAGGTTGCCGCAAGGCAGCCCAGTGGGCGAGGCCGCGGGCGCGCCTTCGCTCTCCACGGGCAGCGCCAGGGCTTCGGTATTGCTGCGCTTGTCGAAAAGGCTGGTGATGCAGCCGGTCTTGGGATCGACCTTAAGGCGGACAAATTCGTTCTCCAGTGAGTCCGAGGTGGCGGTCAAAGCTGCATTTACTGCGGGTGGACTTGCCTGCGGAACTAGTTTGACAAGCTTGTAGCCGGTTGGGGGAATGTTTTCCGCCAGCAATCGCAGCCTCATGCGACCCGTCTGAGGATCGCTGCTGAGTACTTCCAGAGGCACCGGCTTGCGATCAGGCTCGATCGCACCCACATCCTTCGCCCCGAGCGGGAATTGCACCTCGAACTCCACCTCACCTGTTCTCGTCCACGACAAGGGATTGAACACCAGCACGCTCACACCATCTGACTTCACCCGCGACGCAATGTCGTTTAGCCCGGCATCAATCACGTCGCGGTCGATGCGTGAAGCCACGGCGTAGCGGCGCTCTGCGTCCACGTAGTTGATGGCGATGCCCGAGCCCGGCAGGATGTCGTGGAATTGGTTGAAAAGAATATTCTTCCAGGCGATATCGAAGTTCTGCTGCGGATAACTGCCCCAATCGGCACAAGACGGGCATTCGTTGCTGATCCCGGAGGGCCCACCAAATAGAGTGTCGATCGAGGCCACCTTTTCCGCGTTCAGTACCAGCTCTTCATTCTGGCGATTGCCACGCTTCTCCTCCGACTGGGTCGTCTGCACGCCGCGATGGTATTGGAAGTACAACTCGCCATCCCACGTCGGAATCTTGAGCTCGCTCTTGTTCTTCTCCAGGTCGGCAAAGTATTGCGCGGCGGTTGAAAAGTTGATCTGTGGGTAGACCAGGTCGCCCTTCTGCCAGCGCAGTGCGGTGTCCAGGTCCACGCGCGTCGGCCCGCCGCCGTGATCGCCGACGCCGTATAAGTACATCGTATCCAGCCCGCCGGCAGGCGCCGAGTTGGTGCCGCCGTTGTACTTCCACATCATCGGACCGTAGATGGCCGAGTCGCGCGCCATCTTCTGCGGATCGATCTGGTTGGCGTAGTCGCTGGGGAAGTAGGTCAGCAGGCGGCTGCCGTCGGGCGCCTGCCACCAAAATAGCCGATAAGGAAACTTGGTGAACTCGGAGGCCCACAGTAGTTTCTGCGTCACGAAGTAGTCGATGCCCGAGCGCTTATAAATC
Source organism: uncultured Acidobacteriaceae bacterium (assembly GCA_963794545.1). Lineage (GTDB taxonomy): Bacteria > Acidobacteriota > Terriglobia > Terriglobales > Acidobacteriaceae > Bog-257. The sequence continues at coordinate 160,689 of CAWCEH010000001.1, read as the reverse complement.
TGCGGAAGTTGCCAGTTGTAGCCGAATGAATCCGGGTTCCAGCCGATATTGATGTCCTTGTTGAACTTCTGTTGAAAGTAGCGCTTGCCGTAAAGGATCTGGCGCACCAGCGACTCGCCATCGGGCATGTTGAGGTCAGGCTCGACCCACATGCCGCCGATCACCTCCCAGCGGCCTTCTTTCACGCGTTGTTGGATCTCCTGGAACATCGCCGGATATTTTTCCTCGATCCATTCGTAGGCCTGCGCGGCACTTGCGGTGAATTTGAAGTCGGGATATTCGCGCATGAGTTGCAACGCAGTGCCGAAGGTGTTGCGAACGACTTCGACGGTCTCCGTCCACGGCCAGAGCCAGGCCATGTCAATGTGGCTGTTCCCGACGGCAGCGATGCTGAACTGCTTCATGTACGGGCGTAGGACATCGAGCTTACTTTGCGCGTCACGGAGTGAGGCGTCGAACGCCTGCTGGTCGCCCTTGTCGAGAGCGGCTAGGTTGATGGCCTTTACGGCCGCGTCGAGTTGCTGCTGACGCTCGGCCCTACCGTCCGGATAGGCGGCGATGACGGGCTCAGCCGAGAGGATTTGCAGCCGCATCAGCGCGGGGTCGGGACGGACTGGCGGGGGCTCAATGTGAAGTTCGGCGTGCTCGATGCGAGTTGAGTCGCCTCCGCAGCAGCCGCCACCGCCGGAGTCCAGGACGCGAACGGCCAGCACCAGCGCCTGCCCCGGCTGGGCATTCTCGATCAGAGTGATCGGCACCTGTCCGTCTTCGTCAGTGCGCGCCACCATGTTGCCGTTCGAGAAGACACTAACCTGGATGGCATCGTCGCTGCTGATGTGCGGATCGAGAGAAATGCTTGCCCCTTGCAAGCTGTAGCCGTTCAACTGCGCCGGGACCTCGAAGGATTGGCGCAGCCAGCGGGAGCCCTTCCAGTCTTCTTTCAGCTTCACCGGCTGCCAATCAGAGGTCCCTAACGCCGGGTCTTCGCCGTGGGGGAGGTCAGCGGCATGTGCTTGCCAGGTCGGCAAGGGAATGACCGTGATGGATTGCAGACCGTCGAGGACCGGCTTGTAGAGATCGGGAGGGGCAGAGGAGGTTTGCGCATACGCAGCAGGCGTGAGGAAGGCTAGGAGAATCAGGAAAGGGCTGAGTTTCACGGAGAACATGCCTCCTCGAAGCTGATTAATGTACCCTGTAAGTGGCCTACTATCCCGGTAATTCAAGTGGCTCCGGCCGGCGGTCTGACTACGCGAAGTTTGCGTTCCGTTGCGACCACGAAGCAGGTATTCCAGTCGGCGATATTCTCATTCTCGAACAGCGTGCCTACACGGTCGATTAGGTTTATTCGGGTCGGTGAGCGCAGTCGGACAAGCAAGATGCCACAGTGCGTTCCGGGAGCAAACTGCCGGGAGTCAGAGAAATCCAGATCCTGAGTGATCAGAAATCTTGATTCTTCCTGTGCTCTCACCCAAATGTCGCGGTCCGCGTGGCCGGAGAGACCTTCGTCACGCGTTGTATGAACATCATGACCCAGGTTCTTTAGGAGGGGCGCCAGTCGGAGAGGAAGGTTCTCATCCAGCTTGATCTTCATCGGATATGCGGAATTGCCGGAACGGGTAGATCCTCCTCCGCAGACGCTGCTGCAAACGCAATGGCGGCCTGGATGTCTGCGGGTTTTAGATCGGGGAAATCAGCGAGGATTGCTTCGGCGGTATCTCCGGAAGCCAAGCTGGCGAGGACTGTGCGCAACGTGACACGCGTCCCACGGAAGACAGGTTCGCCACCGCAAACTTGCTGGTCCCGCACGATTCTTTCCTCAACATTGGTGGTTAGGCTACCCACGATGTTACCTCTGACCGCCAATCATAGCACCGCCAAACACTGCGGGCAGACTAATACTCAATCCCCAGCTTGTGCTGCATCTCCTCCAGCGTGACGCCCTTGGTTTCGGGAAAGGTGAACAGCACGACGAAGAACATGAGCGCCATCATGGCGGCAAAAAATACGAACGGATATCCTCCGCCGAAGCGAACCGCAAAGTACGGAAAGACCAGCGAGATGGCAAAGTTCATGATCCAGTGGGTGGAACTGCCCAGGCTCTGCCCCTTCGACCGAACCCGATTGGGGAACACCTCGCTGATGTACACCCAGATGACGGCGCCTTCGGAAATCGCGAAGAACGCGATATAGGCGACGAGAAACCACACCAGCAGACCCTGGTGCTGATGGCTGAAGAATATGACAGCTACGCCACTCAGGCAGAATGTCATGCCGACAGCGCCAATCAGAAGCAGGGTTTTGCGGCCGAGCTTGTCGATGAGCGACATGCCCAGCAGCGTCGCCAGCAGGTTCATCCCGCCCACTGCAACCGCCTGCAGATCGCCCGACACCTTGCTGAAGCCCGCCATGGCGAAGATGTAGTTCAGGTAATACAGGATGGCGTTGATTCCGGCCAACTGGTTGAAGGCTGCGACGGTGAACGCGAGATAGATCGGCAGCCGGTACTTGCGCTGGAAGAGCGGCTCGGAGTGGGGCGCATCCTCTACGTGGACGGAGGCGACGATCTCGTCCAATTCGCCCTGGGGATTGTCCGACCCCAGCTTCTCCAGCACCTGGCGCGCTTCGGACAAGCGATATTGCGTCACCAGCCAGCGCGCGCTTCGCGGGATACCAAACAGCATGATCAGGAACAGGATGGCCGGAGCCGCAGCGATACCAAGCTGCCAGCGCCATTCGTTCAGTCCGAATCCGGCCAGCTCGATCAGATAGTTGCTGAGATAGGCAACCAGGATTCCGATCACGATATTGATCTGGAACGAGCCCACCAGCAGTCCTCGCCAGCGGGCGGGAGCTATCTCAGCGATATACACCGGACCGAGAACCGAAGAGCCGCCAATTCCCAGGCCGCCAATAAAGCGGAAGATGAGCAGCGATGGCCAGTTCCAGGCGAAAGCGCATCCGAGGGCGGACACGATGTAGAAGCCGGCCAGGATGCGTAGGCTCTCGCGCCCGCCCAGCCTGTCGCCCAGAATGCCCGAGAACATGGCCCCAATAATCGTTCCCAGCAGGGCGATCGACACGGTGAAGCCCAGCTCTTTCGAGGTCAGGTTAAAAACCTGGGTGAGCTGTTGCGTGGTGCCGGCGATGACAGCGGTGTCGAACCCGAAGAGCAAGCCCCCAAGCGCGCCGACAACGATGCTCCGAATCAACAGGGCATTGAGCCGTGTGCTACCACCCGGGTGGGTGACGGTCTGCTGGCCGGGGATCACCGTCATCTACTCGCTCCAGACTGCCAATTCGTTGCCGTTAGGATCGGCAAAGTGGAAGCGCTTGCCGCCCGGAAACTCGAAGGTCTCGCGGATGATCTTTCCGCCCGCGTCCTTCACCTTACGATAGGTTTCGATCAGGGAAGCCGCGTAGAGGACGACCAGCACGCCCCGCGTCCTTGCCCCATCGGCCAGGGCGGGTTGGGACTCGGTGTTGAAGCCGCCTCCGAGACGACCGTCGTGGAAGCTGGTGTAACCCGGACCGTAATCGGTGAACTCCCAGCCAAACACTTGCTTGTAGAAGCGCTTGGTCGCCTCAATGTCGGTTGCCGGAAACTCGATGTAGTCCATACGGAAGTTCTGTTCCTGCTGGGTCATAGCACCTCGCTGAGTACCGCTTAAGTTCGAAGAATGGAGATTAGCACAACAGAGGTTCAGCCCTCCCGCGACGGAGATAAAGACAGCCCGAGTAGCAATGGAAGGTCCGCCGCTTCCCCCAAAGGCACGAAGCGGAGAGTACACAGGCAAAAGGCGCGGAGTCTCCGCGCCTTCCTTGCTTAATGTCTTGCCGCTCTTATTACTGCTCGGACGAGCCCCCGGGCTGGGTTCCGCTGTCCACTCCGAGTTCATGCGGCGAAGGAATATTCGCCGTCTCGGGATTCAGCAGGCCCTTATGATCGGGACCCAACCCCAGTTTGATCAGCGCCCGGGAATCGGGTGTGAGCTTCGTTTGCCAGCCGTTGGCTGCCTGGTAACGGGTCATGGCGTCGCGCGTAGCCTCGTCCCAGGTGCCAGAAGGCTCACCGGTAAGGTAATGCTCCTTGATGAGGGCATTCTGGATCTCCACGGTGCGTTGCTCGTCGATCCCGCGTTGACCGTGAGAACGGGAAGCACTTTTCTTGCTGGATGTGGCGGAATGATGATGAGAGGAGGAATGGGTCTTGGTGACCTGGGCATGCTTGGTTTTTGTCTTGGTTGTTGTGGTCGCGGACCCTGCGCTGGCCATCAGCAGCAGCGCGAGAAGAATGCTAGCGACTTGAGATATACGATTTCCGATAGGCAACGACCACCTCAGAGAAAAATCTATGAATTCCAGAATGCGGCTCTATTGTAATGAAGCTTTAACCTGGTGGGAACAAGAAAAAGAGGCCCGAATCGCAAAACGAAACAGCAACGGCACTGGGCCCCTTTTGGTTCGACGCGCCAGTGCCGCCGGTTGGGTTGCTTACCTGTACATGGCCTGCGCTGCTCAAAGGTTACCTACCAGTTACTGCAGCGTGCCTCCCATGAAGACCGTCGTGTTATCTCGCGTACCGCGCGGGCGAACCAGGAAGACAACGTCCTGGCCGCTCTTTACCTGCGACTCCACTTTCTGGAAATCGTCCTCGCCGTTCACCGGCTGTTTGTTGATCTCGAGAATGACATCGCCGCGGCTCAACCCCACGTTGTCGCCGAAGCCGTCCGGTTTCACGTCCTGGACGATGACGCCCTTGGTATTCGGCAACTGGTAGCGACTGGCCATGTCCGGCGTGATGCTGCGAACAGTGACACCAAACTTGCTTTCCTGCGGCTGGGCTTGTTCACCACCCTCCTCTTGGTCGCCCAGGCGGGCGGCAAAAAGCTTGGAACGGTCAGCAATGGTGACGTCAGTAGCGGAGGTTTTGCCATTGCGAACGTACCCGATTTTGGCGGTGCTTCCGGGCTTGATAGCGGAAATTTCGGCCACCAGTTCGTCGCCCGTCTTTACTTGTTTGCCGTTGACGGAGACGATGGTGTCGCCCGTCTTGAGCCCAGCCTTGTCGGCCGGCCCATTGGCAGTTACGTGAGCGATGGTGACGCCACTTGTGACTCCATAGACCCGGGCCACCGCAGGATTCGGAACAGCGTTAAACTCCACTCCAATCGAACCACGCGAAACTTTGTGCTCCGGCCCGATCAATTGGTTGTATACCTGCACCACGGTGTTGGACGGCATGGCGAATCCGACGCCCTGGTATCCTCCGCCACTGGTGTAGATGGCTGTGTTGATACCGATCACTTCACCCGCCATGTTCACCAGCGGACCACCCGAGTTGCCGGGATTGATGGCAGCGTCGGTTTGGATGAACGACTCAAACTGGCGATTAGGAACGATATTTCGGCCCTTGGCGGAGACGATACCGGCGGTGACAGTCTCATCGAGACCGAATGGACTTCCCACTGCAAGCACCCAGTCGCCGACCGTCATGCTGTCGGAGTTGCCCAACTTGGCCGCGGGCAACGGCTTCTTGGCGTCAATCTTGATGACCGCCAGATCGGTTTCTTTGTCGACCCCGATCACGGTAGCGTCGTAGGTCACGGTCGCGGGATCGTCCATCAGCTTGACCCGAATTTTATCGGCCTTTTCGACCACGTGATTATTGGTAACGATGTAGCCCTTGGAATCGACGATGACGCCGGAACCCAAGGAGCGCTCGCGAAGATCGTCGGGGCCAAAGCCCTGATCAGGACCGCCCTGGCCACCTTGTCCACCTTGACCACCTTGGCCACCAAAAAAGCGGTTGAAGAAGTCTTGGAACGGGCTGTCTTCATCACCGCCGCCCGGCCCTTCGTTGCCCTGCGGCATTCCACGACGGCCGTGAGGGTTCTTGATCGACGTTTCGGTGCTGATGTTGACCACCGATGGCTCCATCTGGCGAGCGATCTGGGAAAACTGGTTCGACAACTGTACGGGTGAGGGGATCTGTAGCGGAGTAGCGTCGGCAGAAGAATTCTTTTCCTTGCCCTTCACGCCTCCGGATACGACTGTGCCAATCAAAATCCCTAGCGTTAAGGTCGCCAAGACCACCAAAGTTGAGGCAAAGCGATTGGCCTTAAGCTTTTGCCTGAAACCTGAAACTTGCGGATCCATTAAATGTTCCTCCGGCTAACAAGCCAAACATAAATTATACAGTCGGCGTGGCCTTGCGATTCAATTGTGAGGGGATTCACGGGAAGTTCTCATGACATTAGACGCAGGAGGCACGGAATTGGTCACCAGACCCCGCCCGGTCCTGCGGCAAGGCCAAGTAGGTATGAATGGACTTGTGGGAGCCGGAGTTGCCGTTAGGCCTGAATTACGGCGGATCGAGCACCCGAACCGGTTGAAACTTGATAAGCGTGAGCCGGCTGTGCTCACACCGACGGAATGGGGTTGACCCTTGAACACGGCGCTACCGACAGCATTATTATTGAAAAGCCCCGTGTTATAAATCTCGTAAATGCCAATCAGTCGCCAAGGATCGATCCGCCTGTTCCGGTTTGCGGGCATTGATGTGTTTTTGCATTGGTCCTGGTTTCTGGTAGCGGTATTCGAAATCAACGCCCGAGCCGGCAGGTATTCCTCTATCGCCTGGAACGTGGTGGAGTATCTGGCGCTTTTTCTTATTGTGACGCTCCACGAATTTGGCCACGCGCTGGCCTGTCGGCAGGTTGGAGGCATTGCAAATCGGATCGTGCTCTGGCCTCTTGGTGGAGTGGCGTTCGTGGACCCGCCGCCCCGGCCGGGCGCCACACTGTGGAGCATCGCCGCCGGACCGCTGGTGAATGTCGCCCTCGTGCCGATTCTATTCGTGCTCCTCATGTTGACCCGATCGTTGGGCTGGGCGAACACGCTACCCAATGTCTACGAGTTGGTGCGGGCGGTCTTCGTCATTGACGTTGTCTTGCTGATCTTTAACATGCTGCCGATCTTCCCGCTGGACGGCGGCCAGGTCCTGCGGTCCCTGCTTTGGTTTGTAGTGGGGCGCGCCCGCAGCTTAATGCTGGCAACGCTGATCGGCTTCATCGGCGTGGCAGGGCTAATCGTACTGGCCTTCAAGATTGGATCGGTTTGGTTTGGGGTTCTCTCTGCGTTCATCCTATTGAATTGCTGGGCAGGACTGAAGCAATCGGTCGCATTGTTGCGCTTGGCAAAGTTACCTCGGCGCGACGGGTTTGCTTGTCCGTGGTGCAAAGCAGCGCCACCGCGGGGCAACCTTTGGAAGTGCGGAGCATGTAGGACGATGTTCGACATCTTCGACACGCAAGCCGTCTGTCCTTATTGCGCGCTCCGTTTTCCGGCAGTACAGTGCCTGGAGTGTGGCAGGACGCATCCCTTGAGCGAATGGTCTGTTCCTGCCTTTGTGACTGCGAAGCTGTAATTGCGCGCTGGGATGACACGATTGGAATGGACCGTTTGGCTGCGCGGTATTTGTCCGATCCTTTAAATATCTAGTTTCGAGGTGCCAGACCGAGCCCCTACCGCAAACCGCGTAAGGGCGGCCATCAAGACCAGTACGGTGCCGGACTTGTCTTCGCCAATTCAGTAATTTGGCCCTCACCGATCTGACTCGTACACCGTCTTCCCTCCGACGACGGTTCTAAGCACACGCGTTTTCAGGATCTCGGGCGGCGCTACTTTGGTTAGATCGCGATCCAGGACGGCGAAGTCAGCCAGCATGCCGGGCGCCAGCTTTCCCTTGTCCTTCTCGGCGAATTGCGCGTAAGCCGAGCCCGTGGTGTAGGCTGCGATTGCCTCCTCGATGGTGAGCTTCTGCTGCGGAAAATAGGACTGGCTGCCGGCTTCGTTCTGGCGCGTAACTGCGGCGTAGAGTCCGCGAAACGGAGTGATCGGCTCGACGGGGTAATCCGTGCCAAACGCCAGGGGGATGCCGTCATCCAAGAATTCCTTCCAGGGATAGGAAGTCTTCGCCCGCTCGGCGCCAATCCGCTCCATGACCCAATGCATGTCCGTAAGCAGATGACTGGGCTGCACGGAAGCAATGACTCCGAGCGTCTTGTACTGCGCGAACTGGCCGGGAGTGACAACCTGATCGTGCTCAATACGGAAGCGGAAGTCGCGCGTTTTGTCATTCTCTTTCGCGCTGCGCTCCGCCTCGGCAAAAGCGTCGAGCGCCATTTGCACGGCACGATCTCCAATCGCATGAAAACCAATCTGGAAGCCGGCGAGGGCGCGCTCGATGGCCATGCGGTTCAGTTTGCCCTGCTCATATTGCGGCAGGCCGGAATTGCCGGGATCGTCGGAATACGGCGCCAGCAACGCGGCCGTGCGCGAACCCAGCGACCCATCCATGAAGCCTTTCAGCATGGCGGTGTGCAGCATAGGGTCGTCGGCAGGATGATGCGCACGATGCGTCTCCAGAAGGTTAAGGTGATCGTTGAACGTTATCCATTCGCTGATGCGCAGTGTCAGCTTGCCTTCGCGCTCCATGTCTTCATAGACGCGGAAGGCTTCCCAACTGGAATTGTCCTGGGCCGAGGTAATACCCCACCGTGCGGCGTCGGCCATCGCAAGTTCGGCAGCGCGGCGTAGGCGTGAAGGCGCCGGCGGCGGAATTTTGGACTCGACCAGTCCTCTCGCCGTTTCGCGCAGAATGCCAGTGGGCTCACCATTGGGGTCGTGGTCGATCTTGCCGCCCGCCGGAGTTTGCGTCTGCGAGGTGACTCCTCCCGCTTTCAGCGCCGCCGTGTTGGCTACGGAGATGTGCCCATCTACACGGATGAACACCGCCGGATGCGCACCGCTCACCGCGTCGATGTCCTGGCGGGTTGGTAGCTTCCCGTCGGCCCACAGCGTCTGGTCCCAGCCAGCGCCGACGAGCCACTCGCCAGAGGCGGCAGTCTTGGCGCTGGCTGCGATACGTTGCTGCATCTCCTGCAATGAGCGCGTGCCGCGCAGATCGACGCTTAGCAACTCCAGGCCTGCATGTTCCAAATGAACATGGGCATCGTTGAAGCCCGGCATCACAAAATGTCCGCCAAGGTCGACAATTTGCGTGTGGGTGCCCTTCATCTTGCGGATAGCGTCGTTGGTTCCGACGGCAAGAATGCGGCCATCGCGCACCGCCAGCGCCTGCGTGCGCGGTGGCGTCGCCTGCGTGTAGAGGTCGCCATTGATGAAGATGGTGTCAGGTGGCCCGTCGCCTGAGTTCTTGCCCAGAGCTGATGCGGAGTCTGCGGATGAATTCGTGTTCACAGTGATCAGCGCCAGAACCAGCAAGAGAAGCAACTTCATTCGTCCGACACTCCGGCGAGCGCCAGGACGAGCAACAGGATGCGCTTCAACCCAAGGTCCCGGCCACTTGGGTCGTACCATTCGCTGATGGTATGCGCGCCACCACCGCTGCCTCCAGCGCCGATGGCGATTGCTTCCCGGCCGAGCGACAGCGGGACGTTGGCATCGGTGGAGGCGCGCTGAATGCGCGCCACGTTGTTGAGTTGGGCATCTACCGCACGAATGGTTTTCAGCAGTTGCGACTCAACCGGCAAATCCGCCGCGGGACGATTGCCGATCATGCGGACCTCGGCTGTCAGCAACTCCTGTTTCTTGCGGCCCGTGCTGTCAGAAATAATGGCGTCCACGGCTTCATGCAGGGCGCTCTCCAAGCGGTCGAGCTGTTCCACGGACGCCGATCGTGTGTCCACCTTCATCGTCGCCGACTCGGGAATGGAGTTGACCGAGGTTCCGCCGTTGATCATGCCGATGTTATAGGTCGTCTTCGGCACGCTGGGCAGCGGCGTTCGGCCGAAGCGATCGATGATCCGGGCCAGGGCAATGATCGGATTAGCCACACCGAAGTCGCTCCACGAATGGCCGCCGTGACCGCGTACCGTGACTTCATAACGCCGGCTGCCAAGTCCTTCGGCAATGATGGTGTCGGTTCCTGCACCGTCTAGCACCACCAGAGAAGCTATGGTTGCCGACCACTTTGGTTGCTGAAAGATGTGACGCATGCCGCGCAGGTCGCCTTCGCCTTCTTCTCCCACGTCGCCGATGAAGAGGACTGGAGCGGCATTTGATAGATTCGCCGCCTGCATAGCGCCGGCAATCGCCAGCAGGGCAACAACTCCGGAGGAGTTGTCGGAGACGCCGGGCCCATAGAGCTTGCCGGCATCGCGTCGCACTTCGATGGCTGTTCCCGCGGGGAACACCGTGTCGATATGCGCACTTAGCGCAATGTACGGAGCGTTGGGATCAGTACCCGGCCGGATCCCAAACACGTTGCCTAACTCATCCAAGTGTACGTCTGTCAGCGCCAAGTCGCTGAAGCGCGACTCAAGCCATGCACTGCGTGCCGCCTCACCCCACGGAGGCGCAGCGATCGAAGTCACCTCGAGTTGTAAGTTTTCCGACTCGCGAGCATGCGAACGGAACCAAGCAAACGCGTCATGGACCTGGCGCAATTCGGCAACTCGCGCCACCTGTTGCTTGGCCGAGCGCGATCCCTGAGATTCACTGAAGGAGAATGCGTCCGGAGAAGACGCGCGCGCTGGAGGACCGAGACCCATGGAGAATGCTCAATACTAATACGACGGTGGGAAGGAACGACAGTGATTAAGCGGCGGCGATTCCCTCGTCTGTAACCTAAGCCTGCCGAATTTGTCGCGACCTAATCAACGAGTTGCGAACGGGTTCTCGATCCGTATACCCGAAATCACCTGTCCCGAGTTCAGGTCTTCCGAGAGGATCCTGGTCGCACCACTCTTCAGCGCGGACGCAACAATGAGGGCATCCCAAAATCCGATCTGAGATTCATCCTCGATTCGAAATGCTGCCGAGATTTCTGCGGGCGTGGTCTCGACACACCAGATTGCATAGGTGCTTACAACGAGTCGTCCCGACTCTTTGGGCAAAGGATGCGCAATCTTACGTGTCGTGTTGACATAGAATTCCTGCAACACTTGCATACTCACAGCGCCAGACCGCTCACTCCATAGTTCAGCGAGAATCGCCCTTGCGGCGTGATGTTTGGCTTTGGCATCAACGTCGTGGGCGTAGATGAGGACATTGGTATCGACAAACGTCTTATCGTTCATGCAGTTCGTCGCGGCTGGCGGGGGCTAATCCTCCGAGATGGAAGCCACGATCAAGGAGTTGAATGGCCTGTCGTTCAGCACGTTCGTAAGCCTCTTCTTCGCCGACGAGGGCCTCAATCTGCTGGGCAAGCAGGCCGCTAATCGAGGTATCCCGACGAGCGGCGAGTACTTTGGCCTTGCGGAGGATCGGTTTACTCAAACTGATTGTGACATTTTGTTTATGGGCATCTCGTGCCATCGCCACCTCCACTATTCACGTGATTTACGTGTAGCACGTATATCACGTGAAGTCAACGGAAAGCTCGTGAGGACGTTGGGACTTGGGGGCGGAGAAATTCGGGCAAAGAGCCGATTTACGACGCGAGGCTCGACTGCACGCGCGGCGCTGCCTGGACGCACTCCATGATCTCGGGATCGGTCAGCATCCTGTCCGAACCCTTGGCGCGCTGATAGATGCGGTCCACCAGTTCATCGGTGGCGGCAATGCCGTGACGTTCCAGCCAGAACACCACGTTTGACTTGCCGCTCATGGGGCCAACCTCGATGATCTGCTCCATGCCGAAGTGATGAGCGGGTACGCCGGAATAAATGCTGTTCGCCAGGAGCACGTCGTTTTTCTTGTAAGCCTTGATAACCGCGGCTGCATGGACGCCAGTACCGGTGCGGAAGGCATCCTCACCGACGACTGGATAATTCTTGGGTATCGGAACTCCGGTCGCTTTCGCCACCGCCTCGCAATAATCCTTCAGTTTCGTCAGGTCCTGGCTCTTCCACGGCTCGATGCCGAGAAGCTTCAGGTTCATCAGCATCTGGTCCATCTGCGTGTTACCCACGCGCTCGCCGATGCCGCAGGCGGTCGCGTGGACAACCTCAGCCCCCGCCACCAGCGCTGCAATAGCATTGGCGACAGCCAGACCGCGGTCGCAGTGCCCATGCCAGTCGACGCGAATGTTTTCCCCCGACGGCTTCACCACCTCGTTGATGACAAAGTGCATGAGCGCAACCACGCCCATCGGAGTGGCGTGCCCACAGGTATCGCAAATCACAATCGCTTTCGCACCGCAAGCGATGGCTGTACTGTACAGCCGCTGGATGGTCTCGGGATCGCAGCGCGTGGTGTCCTCGGTCACGTACATCACTTCCAGGCCAAGCGAGACCGCATACTTCACCGCGCTCTCGGTGGTGCGGAGCAGGAAATCGTCCGTCCAATCTTCGGTGTAGCGCCGAATTGGACTGGAACCGATAAACGTCGCGGCCTCAATGGGCACACCGGTGCGCTGCACGATCTCGGCGATAGGACGAATGTCGTTTTGGTGAGTGCGTGCCGCGCAATTGGGCCGGATCTTCATCTTCGCCCGGCCAATCTCTCGGGCCAGGGCTTCACAGTGCGCCACTGCCCGTGGGCCGGCTCCGGGCAGTCCCATGTTGAGCATGTTGATGCCGACCCCTTCCATCAAATGGAGGATCTCGATCTTCTCCTCGATGGAAGGATCGCGCACCGACGGCGACTGAAGTCCGTCGCGCAGCGACTCGTCGTTCAGCAACACCCTACCCGCCGGAACCATGGATCGGGCGTAAATCGTGTTCCAGTCGTAAATGAGATCAGATACTTTGGCAGACACGTTTCGTCGGTACCCCACTTCCGGAGCCCCCACAGCACCGGACTACCCTAACGGGTGCGGTTCACAACCCGCTCGCTCTTCCAATTATCTCGCAAACCCGAGCTACTGCTTCTCTTTTTCCTCACCCGGCTTGGCGGTAAGGGTTAATCCGAAGATGGACTGATTCCCCACACCAGCAACATTGCGGCCCCGCGGCTCCTCTGGACCAGGCAGATACAGCGTCTTGCAATGCTCGCAGCGATAGATCTCCATTTGGTCGCCGAAGGCTTGCCGGACGTCGCCGCAGGCTTGCTCGAGCACGTCAGCGAGGTAAAACCAGCGTTTCAAATGCCCGCCACAGAGCTTACCTTTTTCGTTGGGCTCGTTACAGGCCCGCTGAAATTGCTTCTTGTACTTGAGCTTGTGCTTAGGAAGCTGCGGAGGGTCAGTCGCCATCATCTCGGGCATGAAGGCAGTATCGCCTGTTAAGTGGAATATCTCAATATCCGATTGATCTCTCAAAAACTGGGCAGCCGAGGCGTAACCATTAAGGTTCTGGCCGCAGATGAATGATTTGTCCGCGTTCGTGGAAACCAATCTCAAATGCAGAGAAAATTACGCTGCGGCCTAAGATGTTGCGCGTGGTGCGCGCGGGGAAGAATCCAATTTGCCCAGCAAAGCGAGGTCCGGCTCCCAACAGTTGGATCTCCAAATCGAAGAGAAAAATCTGGATCGGTCCGCCCAAGGTGTTTACGTCTTCCGCGCGGCCGGCCGTTAAATTATCGATTCCTATCAATTCCGCATGCTCGGGACTGAACACCGTGTAAGGAGAGCCTGAATCAAAGATTCCCACAGCAGTCGTGGTCATGTCGCCGTTGAAGAGCTTCACTTCAGCGGCAGGCTGAAGTCCACGCATCCTAGGAACAGTCCTATACGGGAGCGAGACATGATAGTCAACAATCGTCATGCTAGATTGTTATTGAGTTGGCTTCTTCGTCAGTTGGGACGTAGTAAACAAAAGGGGACTCTATCTGACGCTCGCGGATCGCTACCCGCAAGTCCGCAAAATCGCGGCTGTGTAATAGTAGTCGTTGGTCGTGAATGAGTAACCACTCACCCGGGTAACGCCCAAGTTCCTCGGCATTCTCTTCTAACCAATCTAACTCGGATGGTTCAGCGTCTTCGACTGGAGTGGCCGCGACCTCGCGTGGGACATGAAAACGTGGGGCGAAATCCTCAGGGCTGAAAGTGGTCGGAGCCTGAATTGCATGATTCCCAAGCAACCCAAAATCAAACAATCGAGGGATATCCGGGAATGGCGCCGCTGACGATGTCTGGGGCCGCCCGAGCTGTTCCTGAACCATCATTGCAATTTCAAACCTAGTTTCTGCAATACTGTCGCTTCGTCTGCATAAAGCGTCTTGGCCATTTCTTCGAAACCCTTTTCAGGCCCGAAGTTCCTAATCAATTTGATGAAAACACTGCCCGGAAAAAGCGCCGAACCGTCAATCACAAATGAATAATCGCCATAATAAACGGACACTCCGAACATCGCAGCATCCTCACTGCCTAGCGCCTTTGTGTTTACAAGTCCCGTAAGAGTGTCGCGGAAGGGTTGTCTGCTCGGTTTGACATGAAACCCTAGCGTCGTCTGCTGCGACTGGAACTCCTGTCCAACGCTAACCCGCAGCCCGTCCAGCCCGGCTTGGAACAGAGAGACCAACTGCGGCGCGCGTGACCAGTCGGGATTAAACGCATTCATCGTCAACCCAGCGAGCCCTACCTGAATAGTAGCAAACAGTGAAGGCACCCCAAATGTAACTTGGATTTCACCCAAGTTCTTCGCGGATTGATTCCACGTAACATTCTCTAGTCCCACACGCCAAGGTGAAAGAGCTGTGAGCAGCGCCTTCACGATCTCTCCCTGTTTTCCACCGTACCAAAGACCCGTGAGCGGCTCTTTGAAGTTGGCCCGGTACTCAAAGAACGCTTGTTGAATATCAGCAATGATGAGCTCGTCCGACATTGTGGATCTCTCAGGTTGCCAGTGTATTACGCCGACGAATACAAGTCATGTGGATAGCGCATCATCGACGACCCTAACTGCGAATCGCCTGCGCCAGCAGCGTCGCTCCAATCACAACCAGGCCGACATGAACGTACTTGAGAAATGCCTGACCATGGAGTCGGCGATTGATCACTCTCCCGAGTAGTACCGCTGCCAGGGTGAGCGGCAGGGAGATCAGGTAATAACGAGTTACGGCGGGGACCCACAGACCGGCCAGCCAATACCCTGCCATGCCAATTATGCTGGCGGGAAGGAAGTATCCCTGCAACGTCGCCCGGAAGTGCTGAGCGGACCAGCGCCGCATTGCCCCGTAAATTGCCAGCGGTGGCCCGTTCATTCCGTAAGCACCTCCCATCACGCCTGCACAGAACCCGAAGATGAGAAGCCATAGCCGGCTGTCGCTGTGCAACTCCGGAGGCTTTCGACCAATCAGGGCATACGCCGAGAACGCAATGATAACCAGCGCCAGAGCAGCTTTGACGAGACGATGGTTGCCGCTTGTGAGCAGCAGGAGCCCCAGTGGGATGCCAAACAGCGTCGGGAACAGCAGCCATCCCGTACTGCTAACGTGTATCTTCCGCCAATCCTGCGCGATGATGACCGCGGCCACGGTAATTGACACGAGTACGGCCAGAGGAGCGGCAACGTTAACTGGAAGCCGAAGAGCAAGCAGGGGAACAGCCACGAGCGCTTCGCCAAATCCGAAGACGGACCGAATCAGCGTGGCGACAAAAATAACGACTAAGACGTACACGGTAGTGCCGTCCATCACACTCCACAATTATCAGCGCCAGTTGAGCAGGTTTACCTCGGCGGCCGTCCTTTGGGCATTGGCGGTATGTTCTTTCCACCAGTGCGCCTCCAGTGTCGCTCTTCCAGAGCACAAATCAGCCCTCCTAGCGCAAGCACTCCAAAGGAAATATTGTCCGTCAGATCCAGACGGAGCTTTTCTGCATGGGTCTGGAAGACCACAATACCGTGGATGTTCAGCGGGTAGACCCTTCCGCTTGCCGGATCGGGCCTGCGCGGGAGAGTATCAAAATACCGATTCCATATAACTCCCGCACATAGCCACACAGCAAGGGCAGGAACCATCAACACAATGCCGACGGTCCGCCAAACTCTTCTACGGGCGTTCATTGGATTCGCCTTGAGGGCTTGAGTATGGACGTGAGCTGTTTATAAGACTTAAGTGCCATAATTGGTATCAGACTGTAAAACTTACATGGTAAACTAGTAAACCACTATTTGGCTGTCGCGCCCATCTCCTAGAATGCCATTTGCGAGCGCTGGCTGGCCAGTCGCTGGAACTTTATAGCTGCAGATGACCCCGGAAATATGCCTTCGAACGGCAGCGGTCGCTAGAACGCCTCTAATGACGAAATTCGACGGTAAATCGAGATTCAGCACAGATATTCCGGATTTGGGCTTTGTCCTCACTTTAGTGGGGGTCTTAATCCATACGCAGGCCCGAAGTCTCTAGATCCGATTACCCCTTCGCAATAATCCCGCGGAGCGCACGGCGCCCTTCAGCTTCTTCCCCCAGTTTCTGGCAAACAGCAGATCGATAAACCCATCCATCTGCTGCTTGAGCTTGCGATCGTATCCAAACCACCAAACTTTCTTCATGCCGGGAATCAGGTCCGTATCCACATATTTCACCTGTACCATCTCTGCCAGACCCATTTTGCCGTGGGTGCGACCGATGCCGCTGAGCTTGAAACCTCCGTGTGGCGCCTCAGCGATCCCAAAGCACGAGATCACATCGTTGATCATCACCGTCCCAGCTTTGATCCGCTTTGCCATTGCCTCGCCGCGACGACGGTTTGTGGTCCAGACGCTGGCAGCCAGCCCGAAGTCGCTGTCGTTAGCCAGGCGAATGGCCTCATCGTCTGTGTCGAAGGGCGCCACCGGAAGCACCGGGCCGAAGGTTTCCTCCTGAATGATCCGCATGTCCCGAGTCACGTCGGCGAGCAGAGTAGGAGCGTAGAAGTTTGGCCCCAATTCGGTCAGGCGTTTTCCGCCCTTGAGCAAGCGTGCGCCATGCAGGACAGCGTCTCTCACATGCTCGTCAACAATGCGCAACTGGCGCTCATGAATGAGGGGCCCTATTTCAACCTCCGACCCAGCTCCATTGCCCACGCGCAACTTGGCGATCTTGCTACTGCAAACGTCGATGAACTTCTCATAAAGGCTGCGATGGACATAACAGCGCTCGACCGATAGGCACGTCTGGCCGGCGTTCATGAAGGCGCCCCACAAGGCCCCGCTGGAAGCGATCTCCAAGTCGGCATCGTCGAGCACAATCATGGGGTCTTTGCCGCCCAGCTCCAGCACGACTGGCAACAACTTTCGCGCCGCGGCTTCAGCGACGCGTTTGCCGGTCGCAACACTCCCGGTGAAGATCAGTTTGTCGATGGGAGCTTCGATCAAAGCAGCGCCGGCTGGCCCCTCTCCAATGACCACTTGCATGAGATCGGGGTTCAACCCCGTTGCCAGCAGCAGTCGCTGCAACTCCAGCCCGATCAACGGCGTGAATTCTGACGGCTTCAGGACGACTGCGTTGCCCGTCACCAGTGCGCCGAGCGTTTCGGTGGCCGCAATAGAGAACGGATAATTCCACGGAGAGATAATGCCGATCACGCCAAAGGGTTCGCGCAACAACTTGCCGCGCTTAGTTTTCATGGCCAAATTCGCGTGCGGTAGCGGTTCCTCGCGCAGAAAGTCATGGGCGTTACGAATGCAGAACTCGGTAGCGTCCAGGATGACCAGAACTTCGGTGGTAAGTGCCTCGACTGCGGGCTTGCCGGCTTCACGGCAAATCAGGTCCGCAACCCGGTCGCGCTGCTCGCTGAGGAGCTGCTGGAACCGCCGCAGCACGGCGACTCGCTCCCGCACCGGAGTTGCCTCCCATGCAGGCTGGGCCTGCTTTGCACGCAGGACAGCGTCGTGCACATCGCTGGCACTGGTGCATGCCAGCTCAGCCAACACCTCGCCAGTCGCGGGATTAGCGCTGATGATGGTACCGCTTCCGACGGCAACTTTGGTTTCGGTTGGCATCTTGCTCAATATTCAACGCCTACCAGGTACAGTCCGCAAGCCGCGGCTGTGGGTCCAGCAACGCTGCGATTGCGAGCTTCGAGGATGACCGGCACATCCTCGATCTTCAGCGCACCTTTTCCGACTTGCAAGAAAGTCCCGACGAGGTTCCTCACCATGTGGTGCAGGAATCCATCTCCCCGCACAGTGTAAACCAGCTCTTCATCTGTTCTCACCCACTGCGAGGAATGAATCGTGCGCATGTTTGTGGCGGTCCCAAAGCGGGAAGCTTCTTCTTCCCGGCCTTCCGCCATGCGCGCACTGCGCTCGGGGTCGGAAGCCGCAAACGAAGTGAAGTCGTGTTTGCCGACCACGTGATCCGACGCGCGAATGAGCGCTTCTTCATTCATGGGATAGGGTTCGTGAAAGACGTATCCCGCCAGGAATGGCGGGCATATATCCTTGCGATAAATGCGATAGCGGTAGGTTTTCGCCCTGGCGGAGTGGCGCGCGTGGAAGTCGTTCCCAACCACCTCCACTCGATTCACTCGCACCGAAGGAGGAAGGACATGGTTCAGCGCGATGACCAGGTTTCGCTCTGGAATGGGGCTGTTGAGCCTCACTGACGCGACTTGTGCCAGCGCATGGACGCCCGCATCGGTGCGCCCCGAGCCTTGCGGCAGAACCCTTTCACCGGTCAGTCGCTCGAGGTACTCCGCCAGCGTGCCTTGCACGGTGCGCAGTCCCGGTTGCACCTGCCAGCCGTGGAACTCCGATCCGTCATAGGCCAGCGTGATTTTGAGATTGCGGCTCACGTTGTTTCAAGCGCGCAAACCGGTACCCCAGTGGCGCACTTGTTAAGCAGTGTAAAGCTTTGCAAAGCCCCGGGGATGGCGGCTTTGTGTCAGCTATACTATGACATTTCCTGCTGCTTACGAGGTTGGCCAGAGTTCTCCTGCCTCCGCGGCGTCATCTGAGATCGATTGCTCGCGAACTCTCCCGTGTCAGAGATAGGACGACAGGAAGCATGCAAGAATGCGAAACCCACAGTACTCTTACCGTCATTTTTGGAGACGAAAGAATGTCTGGTTCTAAGTCCGTCAGGCCGGTCCGCTCAGCCTTGCTGTCCGTATTTCTGCTGGGGACACTTGCCGCCGCAAGTCTTGCCCAGAATGCGCAGCCACAAACCGTGCCCAACAACCCCCCGCTGACTCCGCTGCCACAGGCGCCAGCGCCGCAGCACAATGCGCCCCTCTATTCGGATGAGGACTATAGTCGTGGCAAGAAGCAATTCCCCAATCCCTTCGTCGTTTACACGGTACGCGAAGTTGCTCCGCTGAACGTGACCAATTCCGCCCGCATCGACCAATTACTCAAAGATGGCAACATGTACTTGTCGCTGAACGATGCGGTCGCGATGGCGCTGGAGAACAACCTTGATATCGGCATTCAGCGCTACAACCTGTCCATTGCCGATACCGACATTCTGCGGACGAGTTCGGGCGCGGTTGCGCTGGGCGTAAATGCCGGCCTCGTCCAGGGCACACCCGGCGGGGCCACCGGTACGACCTCGGCCGGTGGCACTGGAACATCCACCACGGGATCCACGGGCGGCGGCGCGGGTGGCACAACCATCGGTATTGGCGGCGCGGGCGCCGGCTTCGGCGGCATTGTGGCGTCCACGCAAGGCGAAGGTCCCCCGCTTGACAACTATGATCCCGTACTTACCGGAACGGTATCGATCGAGCACGCTGTCACGCCAGAGGCGAACACGGTGTTCACGGGCACCCCAACCCTCGAGCAGAACACAACCACGGCCAACTTTCTCTACAGTCAGGGATTCTCTACCGGTACCCTGATGACCGTGGCATTCAACAACGGTCGGGTGGCCTCCAATTCGGCGTTCAACACACTGAATCCGACGCTGACGCCAAATTTCCGCTTTGAACTCCGCCAGCATCTGCTTTCTGGCTTTGGCTTCGATCCTAATTTGCGATGGATTCGCATCGCCAGAAACAACCGCGAGATCGAAGATGTCACCTTCCGGCTGCAGGTCATCCAGACGGTTTCGCAGATTGAGAACATTTACTGGGACCTGGTAAATGCGTACTCCAGCGTGACGGTGCAGCAGCGCGCCCTCGATCTCAGCAACAAAACGCTTTCCGACAATCAGAAGCAAGTGGCCGCGGGCACGCTGGCTCCCCTGACCGTGGTGCAGTCGCAGAGTGCGGTGGCTACGGCCGAGCAAAACCTGATCGCCGCGCAGGTGAACCTCCAGTTGCAACAACTGCTCATGAAGAACGCAATCACCCGTAACGTAGCCGACCCCATGCTCGCCGTCGCGCCCGTGATTCCGACCGACACACTGAGTACCACGGAGCAGTATGAGGTGCGGCCAGTTGAGGACCTGATCGACGAAGCCTTGAAGCAACGTCCCGAAATCGCCACCGCGCGTCTTACACTCACCAATAACGAGATCTCCCGGAAGTCGATTCGCAATCAGTTGCTGCCTACGGTGGACTTATACGCGTTCTACGGCGCGTCCTCGTTGGCAGGACCGCAGAACCCGCTGTGCCATAGTAGTTTTTGTCCGCCGCCGGGAACCATCCCTCCGACTGGCTACAACGATGCCTTCAGCAATCTGTTCAACAGCAGCGCTCCGGATAAAGGTGTCGGCGTAAACATTCTCATTCCGCTGCGCAATCGCCAGAGCCAGGCCGACCAGGTGCGCTCGGTTTTGGAGTATCGCCAGGCGCAGATGAGCTTGCAGCAAACCGAAAACACCATCCGTCTGCAAGTGCGGCAAGCGCAGTTCGCCATGCAACAGAACTACGTGGGACTGCAAGCGGCCCTGGCTGCACGCGACTACGCCGCCCAGAGCCTGGATGCCGAGCAGAAAAAGCTGCGCATGGGGGCTTCCACCAGCACGCTGGTGTTGCAGGCGTCGTCTAACCTGACCCAGGCCGAGTCGAATGTCCTCGCTGCGGCCACCAATTATGAGAAATCGAAGGTGCAACTCGATTTGTCCACGGCCGAGACTCTAACCAAGCTCGGCATTGACATGTCGGACGCGGAGGCCGCCCAGGTGAAACACCAACCAAAGGTGCCCGGCACTGTGCCGGCGAATACCAATGACCTGACGCAACCGAAGTTGACACCAATCCAGGTTCCGGGGGTGACGCCTGCACCTCAGACCGGCACGCCGCCACAAACTCCGGACCAGGCTCAGCCGCCGCAGGAGCCTCCACATTAGCGTGTGCACCCGCGAAGGCCTGCGGGTGAAGAAATGACCTTGACTACGTTCGACTGACGACCTACGCTTTGGAGTGGTTTCGCGGATGTGTTCAGAAAAGACCCCGGAGAATTAGGGGTCTTTTCTTACATATGAGTGAGGCGAAGTGCTGCGAAGATAAGCTGAACAAGATGGCGCATCCAGAACAACTCGCGAAGCTGAACGAAGGCGTTGAGGCCTGGAATCAGTGGAAGGTGAAGAACCAGGAGGCCACCGTTGACTTGAGTGAGGCGGATCTCGCGGGGAAGGACCTGACAGGCGCCGATTTGCAAGGTGCACTTCTTCCCCATGCGAGTTTGCGGGGTACTAAGATGCGCCATGGCACGCTCCTATGGCAGGCGGATCTGCAACTATCCGATCTCTGCGAGGCTGACCTGAGCGGCGCCGACCTAAAGGGTGTGAACTTCGCCCAAGCTGACTTGTTCGCAGCCAGCCTGCGTGAAGCCGATCTGCAGAGTGCCGATCTGAGCAGTGTCAAGGGTGGATTGCGCACGGAGCAACTTGCGGGCGCGGACTTGACCGGAGCGAAGCTGCCCGACGATCTCAAGACGCTGTACGACAAGCTGGAGAACGTCAAAGGCATCTCCGAAAGCGCACGCAAGATTTTCCTCGCGGTATTGGCGGCGTGTCTTTACTGCTGGCTGACGATTGCCACCACTACCGACGTCAACCTCATCACCAATCGCGCCTCCTCGCCGCTTCCCATCATCCAGAC
Source organism: uncultured Acidobacteriaceae bacterium (assembly GCA_963794545.1). Lineage (GTDB taxonomy): Bacteria > Acidobacteriota > Terriglobia > Terriglobales > Acidobacteriaceae > Bog-257. Next base: position 138,872 of record CAWCEH010000001.1, on the reverse strand, counting down.
GCCAATTCCTATCGTCGGCTTTTACGTTGTCGCTCCGCTGCTTGTGCTCTGTATCTATTTCTATTTCCACTTCTATCTACAAAAGCTTTGGGAGGAATTGGGCTCTCTCCCTGCGGTCTTTCCCGACGGAAGGCCTCTGCACGCCAAGGTCGATCCCTGGCTACTGAACGATCTAGTACGATCCCATCTGCCTAGGCTGAACATGAATCGGCCTTTTCTCTCGTACTTCCAGCTTTGGATTTCCGTGCTGCTTGCGTGGTGGGCTGTGCCCATCACGATGCTTCTTTTCTGGGGACGTTATCTGCGACGGCACGAACAGATTGGTACTGCGTTTCATCTGGTTTTGCTCGTTATTTCAGTGGTACTTGGCGTGCGCCTTTATCAGTTGGCAGTTTTGACATTGCGTGGACAGCAACGGAAGGCGTTTACATGGAAGAACGCCGTTACGAGCCGCCATGGATATGAGACAGCAGCGCTCACTGTCGCTGCCGGAATTCTGTTTGGACTGATATCTTGGGGAGCGATATGGGGAGACCGGTCGAGTGCGTCCTTTTTCGGCATCACGGCCGGTCCTTTAGAAGAACACCTGCCGTCCACTAAGGGTCCACGAACATGGGTACCCGAAGTAACGGCCCGCGTCGGCTTTCCTCTCTTCGCAGATCTCAGAAACGCGGATATCTCTGAAAAAAAACCATTGGTAGGCGCCAGTTTAACCGGAGCCAACCTTCGATATGCCCAGGGAGCGCATGCCTACTTTTCCGGTGCTCAGTTAGCAGATGCAGATCTGAAGGGCGCCAACCTGGTGTATGCCGACCTGAGCGGAGCAGAACTCTTTAGGGCAGATATGGATATCGCACACCTAAGCGGGGCGGATCTGGCAAATGCTTATCTCGGAGCCGCGACTCTTGTGAAAGCCCATTTGGGCGCTACTAACCTTCGCGGCGCGCACCTGTCCTGGGCCGATCTGCGCGACACTTATCTAGACGGTGCTGATTTGAGCGGGTCTGATTTGACATATGTTGACTTGAGGGGTGCCGACATAACTCACTCCAACTTAACTCATGCCGACCTGAGGGAGGCTAAGAATTTGGACCCGCAAAAACTTAAAATGGCAGATCATTGGGATGAGGCTTTTTACGACGACGACATGCTAGCTGCACTCGGTCTTCAGCCTGATCACAATAAGACATTGAATGAGGAGCTCAAGAAACATTCGGAGTTTCAGCAAAAATACAATACTGCACAAGATCTGCTCAACGTCCCACCCGCTCGTTACTGACTAGAAATCGCACATCGCCGCCTTGCTCCCGTCCCTCGCATCCACTAGCATATAAGGTTCGTCTTCCAGTGGGGTATTTCATGCCTGATAGCCGCAAGCCTGACGGGAAAGTTCTGGCCGAGTCGCCGGTCACCGATTTGTTCGAGAATGGCCGCCATCCCTCCGACTCGGAGAAGCAGTGGGCCGAAAAGACACTCGCGCCCAGCCTGGAGAAAGGGCCGGAGAAGCCCATCGGCGCGTCCACCGGTGTCAACGTCGACGAGCACGGTCACGCGCGCTACACCACCATCTCGGGCATGCCGATTCGCCGGCTCTATACGCCCGCCGATCTTCCTGCCGACTGGAAGTACGAAGACTATCTGAACTATCCCGGCCAGCCGCCCTACACGCGCGGCATTCACTCCTCAGGCTATCGCGGCAAGATGTGGACCATGCGCCAGTTCTCCGGTTTCGCCTCGCCCGAGGAAACCAACCAGCGCTACAAGTACCTGCTCGAGCACGGCGGTCAAGGCCTTTCGGTCGCCTTCGACCTACCCACGCTGATGGGCTACGACAGCGACCATCCCTTCAGCGAAGGCGAGGTTGGCAAGTGTGGCGTGGCGATCGATTCGCTGGAAGACATGGAGATCCTCTTTGACGGCATCGATCTTGAGAAGACGACCGTCTCGATGACCATCAACTCACCGGCGTCGATCTTGTGGGCGATGTATCTGGCGGTTGCCGAGCAGCAAGGCGCTGATTGGAAGAAAATCTCCGGCACCATCCAGAACGACATTCTCAAGGAATACATCGCGCAGAAGGAATACATCTATCCCCCGGCCGAATCGATGCGGCTAGTGATTGACACTTTCGAGTTCGGCTCGAAATTCACGCCCAAGTTCAACACTATTTCGATCAGCGGTTACCACATTCGCGAAGCCGGCTCGACCGCGCTACAGGAACTGGCCTTCACCGTCTACGACGGTGTGGAGTACGTCGAATGGGCGCGCCGACGTGGCCTCGACGTGGACGAGTTCGGTCCGCGGCTGAGCTTCTTCTTCAATGCCCACAACGATTTCTTCGAGGAAATCGCCAAGTATCGCGCGTCGCGCAAGATTTGGTATCGCCTGATGAAGGACCGTTTCGGCGCGAAGAACCAGCGCACCTGGCTGATGCGCTTCCACACCCAGACCGCGGGCGTCTCGCTCACCGCGCAACAGCCGCTGAACAATATTGCGCGAGTGGCTATCCAAGCCCTGGCAGGCGTGCTGGGTGGAACGCAGTCGCTGCACACCGATTCCTACGACGAAGCCCTCGCGCTTCCTACCGAAGAGGCGGTGCGCATCGCGTTACGCACGCAGCAGGTCATCGCATACGAATCGGGGGTCGCGCAGACGGTCGATCCCTTGGCCGGCTCTTACTTCCTCGAACGCCTCACGCTCGACATGGAAAATGGGGCGTTCGACTACTTTGACAAGCTCGATGCCATGGGCGGCATGGTCGCGGCCATCGAGAAGGGCTACCCGCAGAAGGAAATCGCCGAGGCCAGCTATCAATTCCAGCGCGCCACCGAGGCGCGAGCGAAAATCACGGTAGGCGCTAACGAGTTCGTCGTCGAAGAACCATCACCCAACATTCTCTACATCGGCGAAGAGGTCGCCCAGGCGCAAACCAAGAAGCTGAAGGCGCTGCGTGCGCGACGCTCCAATGACGAAGTTCGCCGCTGCCTCGATGTCCTGCGGAAAGCCGCGGCGCAGGAACCCAAGGCCGGCGACAACGGCCAGATCTCGCCGGCGAATACCATGCCGTTCATCGTGGATGCGGTGAAGGCCTACGCCACCGTGGGCGAGATTTGCGAAGCGCTGCGCGACGTGTACGGAACCTATACGGAAACCGCATTCGCGTGAGAAGCAAGCCGTCAGCAGTCAGCTCTCAGCCGTCAGCCAAAACGATGCCGGGTCTCGAAGCGACTCTACGCTGCCACGTGCGCCCGATGATGGTTAGCCCTGCCGGAGTGCTTACTCGCCAACCGCGTGCGGCTCTGCCCTTGATGATGCGCGTCTGCAATCTTGTGGTCGCCTTGCGCCTTCGAGCCATGCGCATTTACTTGCACTGCTGCCGCTTGGTCGTAGTGATCGGGGTCAACTTCTTGCTGTCCCTGTGCCTGCATCAGGAACGCGGGGAAAACTCCAATTGCGAGGGTGAGAGTCAATAGCCTGCAGAGTTTCACGATAGCCTCCAAGAAATTTCGTTACCTGCCCTGAGAAAGAGCAAGTTCAGTTCCACTCAGGCAAGGGTGAAGCGATCTTCCTTGCTGGGCGGTAAGTCGTTGATTGGACATACACGGCAACATTGCTGGGACGGCAGGCCTTCAGTCACAGAAAGAAATCTGAAGGCCGGGCACTATCCGAAAAGATAGGAGGACTATCCAAGTGGATTGTCGGAGCCCGGCGCCCTTCGATTTGTAGCCGCGAGGCTTTGTCTGATACAACTGGCCGGTCTCCTTCAGTAAGGTTCCCTATACGGGCTATCTCAGCGCTCTTTGCAAGGAGTTATGGCGCAAAACTGGAGCTCCTCGTTCCATTTCCTGTCGTGGCTGATGGTGTTGGCGGGCGTTGCCTCCAGCGTGCTTATCGTCATTGACATGCGAGGGCGACAGCCGCAGCCGATGGCGGTGATGCGAGCGGTGTGGCCGATCAATGCTTTGTGGGCCGGCATCTTTGGGATTTGGGCCTATTGGAAGATTGGCCGGACGGGGCCGCTTCCCCATAACTCCGCGTCGGCTTCTCAAGCTGCGCCTACGAAAGTGGGCGGTATGGACATGGCGCGGCGCGCTTTCTGGCGGAGCATTGTCGCAGGAACGCTGCACTGCGGCGCCGGCTGTTCCCTGGCCGACCTGATTGGTCCCATTTTGTTTCGCGCCGCCCCGTTTGCTGTCGCCGCCAGCCTGGTGTTTGGCGAGTGGACGCTCGACTACCTCATCGCCCTGCTGATCGGGGTGACGTTTCAGTACGCGGCACTTTCTCCCATGCTGCAGCAAACTGGACCGCGCATATGGTGGCGGGCTCTGAAGGTTGACTTTCTCTCCCTGACCGCATGGCAGATTGGAATGTATGGCTGGATGGCGTTGGTCATCTTCGTTTGGTTTGGCCCCATCTCGCCCACGCGGATCGAGTTCTGGTTCATGATGCAGCTCGCGATGGCTTGTGGCTTCTTTACCGCGTATCCAATGAACTGGTGGCTGGTCAGAGCTGGCATCAAGACCGCGATGTGAGAGTTCACCGACGCACAGCAGCCAACCCTCGCCTAGGCCAAACCGCGATTCGCGTAAACTGTTTGTAGATGAATCCACCGCCAACCGCTGCTGCGAGGTATGCATATCTGCTGCTTGCTGCGATCGTTGGTTGTTCGTTTACCTCCATGGTGGCTGCCCAGGAGCGGCCCTTCGACACCACCGCCTGCTCGCTCACGCAGCATCCCGACAGATACAACGAAGGACTCGTCAGCGTGGACGGCTTGGTCACGGCGGGACCCGAAGAGTTCATGCTCCACGACGCGAATTGTGGCGACGAGCACGGCAAGATATGGCTGGAATTCGGCGGCGGCGTTGACAACCCGGCGGGCGCCACTAGCGCGCATCTCGCGAAAAACAGACCACAGACTTTCGAGAGCTTGGAACTGCCTCTGACCAGAGACCGCGACTTCGATGCCTTGCAAAATCTGCTCAAGGCGGCAGTCAAGACCGGGCGCACCAAGATGCTTCGCGTAACGCTTATTGGAAAATATTTCGCTGGCCGTCCCACCAAGACAACGAGTGGCGAATCCATCCGCGCCGGTTACGGCCCCAAGGGATGCTGTTCGCTGCTGATCATCGAGGAAGTCGGTACCGTCGGAACGGGCATCGAAGAACCGGTCGACTTCTCAGGATCCGCGAGCAGCTCATCGAGGCTCCCAAAGGACTGCACAGTTCATGAGGTTCCCGTTCCCTCGCGAGAAGACGAAGACCAGCTCCTGCGCAAGAGTCTCGAGGAAGAGTTCGCCTATCTTCATGATCCGAGGCAGGTGGCAGCCCACGCCATCGCCGAGCGGGAAGGCATCGGCGTCGACGAAGCCGAGACCCGGTTGAAGGTGGAGTCGATTACAGCGACAACCGCTGCTTACAAATGGCTCGCGCCGGACGGAACAAAGTCGTACTTCATAGTCGTAAACAAACCATATTGGCTGCTACAGACGGCGGTGAGTGGAGACGCGGTGATCTGGGTCGCGAAATCCATTACCAAGACCGAATGTAGTCGCAAGCCGAAGGAGGCACTTTGAGTTACCACCTTCCCAGCTCAACCGCAAGTCAAAGGCCGCTTCGGGAACAGGGGCCTCCAACCATACGGCTGACCTGCGATCAGCCTCAAAAGCCTGCCGCGCGACGGGTATAGCACCTACACCGAGTCCACCTTCGCGTGAGAAACAAGCTATCAGCTTTCAGCAAAACTGCTAATAGCTACTCCCCAGTGGCAGCGCCGAAAGTCTTTGCGGTAGCTCCAGCCCTTCTGTTCTCGAACTCACGGAATTTTTTGTCAAGGGAGAAGACGTATAGGAGGACGGCTTCGGTCAGGTTGAGGATGTCGCGCGCGTCTTCCTTTGAGATTCTTTGTTCAACTTCATGAGCTGCATCGTTGCCTAGTAGCCGCACACCATGTGCCCACTTGAGCAGCTTCTGGTCAATGTGCCCTGAGCCATACAGACTTTGCAACTTCGAAGCCAGATTTGAACCAGTTGCATCCAGTGCCCTACAAACGGCCTCCACAGCTCGGCGACACATTAGGGCAGCGGCGTCGTAAGACCCGGTCCTAAAGGAGCGAACCGCTTGCTCCAGCGCAGTCGATACCGACTGCGGAACACCATCTAGATCGCCTGTGGGTGGCGTCGGGAATAGCAACCTCTCATCAGTAACTGTTTCGAACTCACCGGGAACTCCGAACAGTGACTCGCGCACAAGGAATGGTCCGTTACATCGCCCACACAAAGCAACGGAGTAGTGCTCACCGTAATACTCAGTGTCAACGTCATCGAGAGGGTTAACGGAATCGCTTCTGACCCCACCGAAGCCGCGCGCAATAACCCTCGCTTCGACGAGAATGTTGCAAACCGGACAGAACAAATCGAAGGCATCTTTGGACATAGCTACCTGATCTAGCAAATAACTGTTGATTGGCCTGTTAGGATTTTAGTCCCACTGCACGCGCGAGTTTCGCCTGCCGGTCATCGAAGGTCCAAAATCGTTCAGCGCCCAATTCCAATGCCGACGCGACGTGCAGCGTGTCCAATGTTCCCGATGCCATTCGGCTTACGTATCGTTGAGCAAGCCGAATGCAGCGCTCGAACGCCATCTCTGGCATGTTCACCTCAAGCCAAAAGCGGGAATTGCGGTCGCGTTCGAAATCGCTAGACACCGTTTGCGCCTCGTCAGCAGAAATCTTGCGCTGGAAAACGTGTTGTGCGACGGAATGGGCCCACTCCACCCGATGAAGAGGCGTCAGCCAAACTTGCGCGTGTTTTGCGATATGACGCTTGGCTTCGGCAAAATGCCGGTCGCGGAGGTAGAGAGAGACGAAGAAACTCGAGTCCGCGTAGATACTCAATAGCGTGCTCTTCGCCGTTGCTCAATGAGTAGATCTACTCCCGGCAAAACGCGGTCTCCAAAAGTCCTTCTTGCGCGTGCCTCAAAGTCCGGCACTTCCGGGAGCGGCTCAGGCGGCGTTTCAGGCACAATGTGCCCTATGACATGATCCCTCACCCGCAGTTCGACCGTCTTTCCGGCCTTGAGCCAGGCTTTCAGACGGCGGGTATCGCGAAGTTGCCGCATGTTCACGGAAGGCATGATATTCAATGTGACACATCATGTGGCACATCGTCAAGATAATACTTGCACTCAAGTGACGTGGCTCACTTACGAAACTCTTGGTCAGGGTTTATGATTCACTGTTCAGCTGAGACTCGCGACTGCCGGCGAGCGGTATAGGGTCCTTCGACTTCGCCCCCTTCGGTCCGCTGCGCTCAGGATGACAGAATAAGAGGGTTCATCGTGTCCCCTGATCGCAAAATCCGTGTACTAGTTGCCAAGCCCGGCCTCGACGGCCACGACCGTGGCGCCAAAGTCATTGCCCGCGCCTTGCGCGATGCCGGCATGGAAGTGATTTACACCGGACTCCGCCAGACTCCGGAGATGATCGTCAACGCCTCGTTGCAGGAAGACGTGGACGTCATCGGCCTCAGCATCCTCTCCGGCGCGCACAACGCCATCGTGCCGCGCGTGATGGACCTGCTGAAGCAAAACCAGATGGACGATGTACTGGTGCTGTTGGGTGGCATCATTCCCGACCAGGACATCGAGACGCTGAAGAAGAGCGGGGTGGCTGCCATCTTCCAGCCGGGCACGCCGATGGATTCCATCATTGAGTTCATTCGTGGCAACGTGAAGCCGCGGAGCGTGCCGGCGGGGACGTAATCAACCACAGAGACACAGATGCACAGAAAAAAAGTGGCTTTTAGGTAAGAGCTAACAGCTAAGCCCTCACACAGGCAAAACAAATCCATCGATGTGTCGGAATGGCTCTTCCTTTCGCTGCAGCCCTCCTACCAGAGTTCCCTTCATCACCTTCTGAAACGCCACTTGGAATTGGTTCATCTCCTCGCGAGTTCCAACCGTAATGCGGGCATAGGTTGGCATTATGGGCCAGATACGGCCAATGAAGACGTTCTGCTGGGCCATGGCGGCGATTACCTCTTTCGCCGACCGCTTGGTATCGAGCATGAAGCAGTTGGACACCGAAGGAATGTAGGAGTATCCGTTGCGATCAAGCCACTGGAAAGTCTCTTCCCGTATTTCTGCGTTGATGCGCTTGCGGTCGGGCACGAGTTGCGGGTCTTTGAGGCTTGCCGATGCCGCGGCAACCGCGGTCACAGGCATGGGATTGCCGCCACCATAATTCTCGATCTTCTGCATGAGGTCAGACCTGCCTATAGCAAACCCGCATCGCAAGCCCGCCATGCCGTAGAGCTTGGAGAAGGTACGCAACACAATCAGGTCCCGGCCAGCCTTCACCAGGCCGATCGCGGAAGGCGCATCGCAAAAGTGAATGTAGGCCTCGTCCACCAGCACGATCGAACCTTTGGGCTTGTTCTCCAGCAGGTACTCGATGTCGGAAAGGCTGGTCAGCGTTCCGGTTGGATTATTCGGCGTGCAGATATAGAACACACCTGCGTCGGGCGCCGCGGCGATCATGGCCCGCACATCGTGCGCATAAGCTTTGGTGAGAGGAACCTTGACCACACGCGCCCTGGCGCTCTCCGCAGCGAACATCCCGGCTTCATAGCCGGGGTCGGCGGTCACGTAACTCGCCTTGGGCGAGGTGAAGGCCATGACGGTGTAGTGCAGCGGCTCGCTCGATCCGGCAAAAATCCTGACCTGGTCCTCCCCCACGCCAACGCTTTGCGCGTAGAATTTCACGAATTCCACCATCAATCCAAACTGGTAACGGCCTGCTTCCGGTATGATCGCCGCGACCGCGCTGCGCGCGGCCGCGCAAGGGCCAAGCGGATTTTCGTTGGCATTGATGCGTACCCCGTCCGTGGGGATAGGTCGATGCTGCGCGTACGCCAGCATCGGCTCGGTCACGACGCGGAGCGCCAGCGCCGTGGATGCGGCCGTAGATAGTTGCAGGAACGATCTGCGGGAGAAAGAGGTTGGGCTCTCAGGGTGCGCCATCAGCTAAGCTCCTCTTGCCTTGTGAACGACATCATAACGCCTCCGGCTAATCGCCGCATCCTTCATGCCGTAAGGGTCGTCAGCGACGATTCCAGTCAGGCGCCGTCCGTTTGCTACCCTAGCTCTCGGTGCATTCCTCGTCTCAAGAAATTCTGTGCTCTTGCGAACCGCGTGGTTGTTCGGTGGTGCTGCGCCTCGTCTCTGACGATGGCACGAACCGCCTTACGCGGTCCCGGGTGGAGGCGCTCACCTCCGCCGTCGAGGAGCTTGCCGCGCATCCGCCTAAGCGGCTGGCGATCGCTGGCAATGCGAGGTTCTTCTCGGCGGGCGCCGACCTCAATGAAATTGCGGCGCTGACGGGCGTGGAAGCGTTCCGCTTCGCGCAGATGGGTCAGCGCCTAATGACTGCCGTCACCAGCTTCCCGGCTCCAACGATCGCCGTGATTCAAGGTTACTGCATGGGCGGAGGGCTCGATCTCGCGCTCGCCTGCGATCAGCGCATCGCCAGCGCCCATGCGCTGTTTGGACATCGCGGCGCCGCCCTCGGGCTGATTACCGGGTGGGGAGGGACGCAGCGCCTGCCTCGACTCGTCGGCAAAAGCCGCGCGTTACAGATGTTTCTGGCGGCCGAAAAGCTGCACGCGCCCCAAGCATTGCATGCCGGACTGGTGGACGCGGTCGTGGAGGATCCGCTGGCTGCGGCGTTGGAACCAGCATCTGAGGCGAATCGGATTGTTTAGCCACAAGAGCAGCTTCACCTGTGGTTCATAGGGTGGAGCACCGCTTCAGCGGTGCAAGTTAGATCGGGGTCTGCGTCGGCTTCAGCCGCTGAGGTAACAAGACATTACCTCAGGCGTTAAAGCGCGATGCAGGAAAATAGCTGCATTTGTGCACGCCTGGAAGGCGTGCACAACCCTTTGCCAAGGCTTCTGGGGATTAACTACCCTGGGGCTCGCCTGCGTTATGCTCTTGCCATGCGTGTTTCGCTTCCACCTGGCGATCAGAAACTGGTGCAGATTATCGATTCGGCCTTGGCCGATACGGCCCACCGCAGTAGCGAGTGGCTGGTCTGCAAGCCGGGATGCACGCAGTGTTGCATAGGAGCGTTCGCCATCAACCAACTCGACGCACTTCGGTTGCAGCACGGTTTGGACGAACTGGAAGTCAGTGATCCCGGTCGAGCTCTGCAGGTGCGTAATCGCGCACGCGAGTCGATTGCCCGGCTCGCAAAGGACTTCCCCGGAGATCCTGCGACGGGCATTCTGGATGAGGGCGAGACAGCCGAGGCGCTCTTCGAAGGCTTCGCCAATGACGAACCTTGCCCCGTCCTCGATCCCGAGACTGGGATGTGCGATCTGTACGCGGCGCGTCCGATGACCTGCCGCGTCTTCGGACCGCCGGTGCAATCCGAAGGTGGCTTGGGGGTCTGCGAGCTGTGTTATCACGGCGCGAGCGAAGAAGAGATCGCTGCCTGCGAGATGACGGTTGACCCCGAGGAAATGGAGCCGGCGCTGCTCGATGAGTTGGAACGAAGCACCGGCCGGAGAGGCAGAACCATCGTGGCGTTTGCAGTGGGACTGTAGCGGCATTGCATGCTCTCGCTTCCCTGCTTTATCGTAGTTAGTTTGCCCCTCACTCATCATGACCGACCATAGCCATCATTCCGGATCGCCCTCCCCGTTCGAAACCAAGGTGAAAAGCGACTCGGCGCGCTTCGAACGCAACCTGAAAGCCATGGCCGAGATGGTTGCCAACGTCCGCAATGAAGAGCTTCTCATCGCCCAGGGCGGCGGAGATAAGGCGATTGAGTCGCAACACAAGAAAGGGCGACTGACCGCGCGCGAGCGCATAGCGCTGCTGATTGATCCCGGCACCGAGTTCTTCGAGCTTGGTGGCTATGCGGCGTGGGGAATGTACGAAGAGTGGGGCGGTGCGCCCTCTGCCGGTGTGGTGACCGGCCTGGCGCGAGTGCAAGGACGCCTGGTGATGCTCATCGTGAATGACGCCACCGTGAAGGCTGGCGCATTCTTTCCCATGACGGCCAAGAAAGTCATTCGCGCGCAGAACATCGCCATCGAGAACCACATTCCCACGATCTACCTGGTAGACTCCGCCGGCGTCTTCCTGCCACTGCAGGAGGACGTCTTCCCCGACACAGACGACTTTGGCCGCGTCTTCCGCAACAACGCTGTGATGTCGGCGATGGGCATTCCGCAGATCGCTGCCATCATGGGCATGTGCGTCGCTGGCGGCGCCTATCTGCCGCTCATGTGCGATCACATTCTCATGACCGAAGGCAGCGGCCTGTTTCTCGCCGGACCAGCGCTCGTGCAAGCTGCCATCGGCGCGAAGTATTCGGCAGAGGAACTTGGTGGCGCGAAGATGCACTCGCAAATCAGCGGCACGGTGGATTTCCGCGAGCCGGACGACGAGTCGTGCCTCGCGCGCATTCGCCTTCTGGTGGACAAGATGGGCAACCGTCAGCTCGGCGTCTTCGACCGCAAGCAAGTTGAAGAGCCGCTCTTCGCGGCAGAAGAAATCTACGGCATCTTCGACGGCGATCCCGCGCGCCAGTACGATATGAAGGAGATCATTGCGCGCATCGTGGACGGAAGCCAGTTCGGCGAGTACAAGTCGGAGTACGGGGAGACAGTACTCTGCGGCTATGCTCGCATTGGCGGCTTCGCCGTCGGGATTGTCGCCAATCAGAAGACGCATGTGCAGCAGGTTGACCGCGCCGGCAATAAGCGGACGGAGTTTGGCGGCGTCATCTATACCGAGTCTGCGGAAAAGGCGGCGCGCTTCATCATGGACTGCAACCAGAACCTGGTGCCGCTGGTGTTTCTCCACGATGTGAACGGCTTCATGGTGGGCCGCGACGCGGAATGGAGCGGCATCATTCGCGCCGGAGCGAAGATGGTGAATGCGGTGTCGAATTCGGTGGTGCCGAAGATTGCGGTAATTGTCGGCGGCTCGTTCGGCGCTGGGCATTACGCCATGTGTGGCAAGGCGTTCGATCCAAGATTCATGTTCGCGTGGCCGTCTGCACGGTATGCGGTGATGGCAGGTACGTCGGCGGCGGGAACGCTAGTGGAGATCAAGATCAAGCAACTGGAGCGCGGCGGCAAGAAACTGAGCGAAGAAGACAAGAAGAAGCTGTTCGACGAAGTGAAGGCGACCTACGACGAGCAGACCGACCCGCGTTACGGGGCGGCGCGGCTGTGGATTGACAAGATCATCGATCCGGCGGAGACCCGCGAGGCGATCATTACCGCACTCGAAGCGGCGGCACTGAATCCCGAGGTGCCGAAGTTTAGTGTCGGGGTGTTACAGACGTAGGAAAGCCGCTGTTCGCTTCTCGCTGTGGGCTCTTAGCTCTAAGCAAGCAGCGGTTTGCTAAGAGCTAAAGGCTAAGAGCTAATTGCTAGCTAATGGCTGATTCCCTCAAACTCATCGAATGTCCGCGCGACGCCTGGCAGGGGCTGCCTGGGCAAATTCCGACGGCGGTCAAGGTCGAGTATCTGAAGGCGCTGATTGCTGCGGGATTCAAACACATTGACGCCGTATCATTTGTCTCGCCCAAAGCCATCCCGCAGATGGCTGACTCGGAAAATGTTCTCAGCGAGCTTGATCCGCCCGATGACGTTGAGATCATCGGCATTGTGGTCAACGAACGCGGGGCCGAGCGGGCCATCGCAACTGATGCGGTGCGGACCTTAGGCTTTCCTTATTCGCTATCGCCAACATTCCTGAAAAACAATCAGAACCAGACGCTGGAGGAGAACCTCGATATCCTGGAAAAAGTGAAGGAAAAAGCCGACGAGGGCGGTCTCGACACCATGGCCTATATCTCGATGGCCTTCGGCAATCCTTATGGCGATTTGTGGAATGCCGACGAGTTGATCGAGGGGATCAGCCTGCTCGCCGACATGGATTTGCAAGCGATTTCGCTCGCCGACACCGTAGGACTGGCAACGCCGCAGCAGATTGCGGACTTGCTTGGTCCGGTGCTGGAGAAGTTCGACGGCATCGAGATCGGCGTACACTTGCACAGCCGTCCGGACGAAGCGGCGGCAAAAGTTCTTGCGGCTTATGATGCCGGTTGCCGGAGATTTGACTCCGCTATCGGCGGCCTGGGCGGCTGCCCCTTCGCGCAGGATGTGCTAGTGGGCAATATTCCAACAGAGAAATTACTGGAAGCGTTGAAGAGCCGAGACGCCCACTTGCCACTGCAGAAGCCGATTACGGAACCGTTCCGGCTGGCGGTGGAGATCGCGAACAAGTTTAGCGGACCGAAGATGTGAAGCAGGGGCTAGGGGCTAGGGGCTAGGGGCTAGGGGCTAGGGGCTAGTGATTAGTGAACAGTTGAAGCGCAATTACATCCTCGAACAACCTTAAATGGAATCGCCGATGGGGAATCCCGATCATTACGCAACCCTGACTCTTATCTACGATGGCCCTGTTGCGACTGTCACCCTGGACCGGCCGGACAAGCGCAACGCCATCAGCTACGAGTTGATTAACGAGCTCCTGCGCGCGTTGGGCGAGATCGAGAGTTCCCCAGCGCATGTCCTTGTCCTGACTGGCGCTGGCAAGGCGTTCTGCTCGGGGATGGACCTCGACAACCTGCGCTCTATCACCGGCCGCACACCAGACGAGAACCTGGCCGATTCCCGCACCATGGCACTTTTGTTCCGCATGCTTTACGAATTTCCAAAGGTCACCATCGCCGCAGTCAATGGCCCAGCCATCGCTGGTGGCTGCGGACTGGCGACGCTGTGCGATTTCACGCTGGCTTCAACCGAGGCCAAGTTCGGTTATACCGAGGTGCGCATCGGATTTGTCCCGGCGATCGTTTCAACCTTTCTGCTGCGCCAAGTGGGCGAGAAGCACGCGCGCGAGCTGCTGCTCACCGGACGCATCATCGGTGCGGAAGAGGCTTTTCGCATGGGACTGGTGAACGAGACAGTTACCCCCGACAAGCTGCTCAGCCGCACGCGTGAACTGGCGGCGAGCCTATTGCAAAACAGTCCGGCCTCGCTGCTGGCGACCAAGCGCCTGCTGAAAAGCTACGCCGCAGCCGAGCTCGGGCCGCAGGGGGCGGCGGCGATTGAGGAGAACGCGCGCATCCGCAGAACAGCCGATTTTCGGGAGGGTGTAAGCTCGTTTCTGGAGAAGCGAAATCCGCGCTGGACAGGCAAATAGAGAATGCAGAGTTCGGCAAACCCACTCACTTCAGACCATGAGTCGTATGGCACGCGAGTGGAGTTTGTCCAAAAGCAGAGACCACTTGCGATAGAATTGTCGGTGCCTTAAGTTGCAACCAATCGGGAGCAGAACCGTCCCACATCTCTATTGTCACAACGCGTGGCTTCAAGCATTATTCATCGTCAGAGTTTCACCAGCGACCGGAACGGCAGCAGCACACGCCGCCACGCTGGGAGTACGATTTTCGGCGGGCCCGTAAGCTCTTGCAGGAGAACGGCAACCCGCAGCGAACACAGGGAGAGTCATAATGACATTTCGTCCGCATTGCATCGTAGCGGTAGTGCTGTTTTCCACTATGATCTACGCCCAATCCTCGCCATCGGCATCGAAGCCACCTGCGGCCGGTGCGGCAAAGACGGCCAGCAGCTATGCCCCTTATCCGGTAATGAGCCAAGCGGCCGAGGAGCGCGGAAGGAAGCTGTTCCAGATGTTCGAAGCTGGGCAGGCGGGCGCGATTTGGGCTACCTCTCCGGCGGACAACAGAAAGAGTACCGAGAACGGGCGGAAATTTGTGACCACGATCACCCAGTGGAAAAAGAGACTGGGCACCGAGACAAAGGTGGTGCAGGAGAACATTGTCCCTTACATGTTGAAACGAGCTACGATTTACTCGCGGCTGTCGGAATTTTCGAATACCAAGATCCCATTCATGACCATAGTCGCCATCGACGAGAATGGCGACACCGAGGGTTTCACAATCCGACCGGCACAATCGCCTCCCGAAGGCCATAATGCCGGCTACAAAGACACTGCCAAGTTGAAGCTTCTCTTCTCCGGACAGTGGCTCGTGCTCGAAGGCGGACACGGCGTCTTTAACAATATCTATCAAGCGAGTGACGACCAGCAGTTTGCGATGGATTTTATTCTGCTGAAGAACGGCATTCCTTTTGAGGGCGACGGTTCGACGAATGAACAGTTCTTCTGTTTTGGACAACCGGTGTTGGCCCCGGCCGACGGAACGGTGGTGCGAGTGGTAAATGACATCGGGGACAACGCTCCAGGCAAACCCAGTCAAGATACTCCGGATGGAAACATGATCCTGATCTCGCACGGCAATAACGAATATTCCCTGCTGGCGAATCTCAAGCAAAACAGCGTGAAGTTGAAGCATGGGGACGCCGTCAAGCAGGGTGACCCTGTGGGCGAGTGCGGGAACTCTGGCGCTTCGCCTGTTCCCAAAGTGCACTACCGATTGCAGAATTCGACGGGCTTCCCAATGGTGGAGTCCTTGCCGGCACAATTCGTTGACTATATTGCGGATGGTAAGCCAGTCCCGATGGGTGAAGTTGTGAAAGGGCAGATGGTCAGTAACGGACCTGCTTCCAGTACTGCTCAACCGGAAACGAAGAAATAAATACAGCTGCGGCAGCAAGCAAGGTGCGTTCTCTCCTCGGCCTGTTTCGTGGTTGAAATGGGCCACGCCTCCTGTAAAGTGGGTGCAAGTTTGAAAGCCAAAGACAGGCAGTCCCGACGCGCAATCTCTGAAGCGCAAGTGTACGAGACTAAGTTTCGGGTGCGTTATGCGGAGACCGACCAGATGGGTGTGGTGTATCACTCTAACTTCGTCATCTGGTTTGAGGTAGGCCGGGTGGAGATGCTGCGCCAACTGGGCTTCACGTATCGCGAAATGGAGAAACAGGACGGTACGCACATCGCCGTCGTGGACATGCGCTGCCGCTACAAGGCCCCGGCACGCTACGATGACATGGTCGCCATCCGGACGCGCCTGGTAAACGTGCGCGATTCGCTGTTGCACTTCGGGTATGAGATCGTACGCGACGAGGATGGTACCGTCCTTGCTGAGGGCGAGACCGTGCACATTGTGGTGGATTCTGAATTCAACCGAATCCCACTGCCGCAGAGGTACCTGCCTTCGTTTTTGAAGGCGGCGGGGAAGAACTAATACCAGTAGCGAGCGCCGCCGGCTAAATGGTGGGACCGGATCTTGGGACACATGTGCGGCACATGACCATTCCTGGCAAGGCACGTCTAGAAAACTGACCGCTCATTCAAAATGCAGGCACTTCACATTAACGGCAATGATCTGACGCTCGACGATGTTCGTCAGGTGGTCCATGAGCGACGCCCGGTCCTGTTGCAACCCGAAGCGCGTACTGCAGTCGAGCGCGCCCGCGCCGTGGTGGAAGACTTGCTCGAGAACGATCGTGTCGCCTATGCGGTAAACACCGGCGTTGGCAAACTCGCCGATCTTCGCATTTCACCAGACGATATCCGCAAGCTTCAAGTCAGACTTTTGCGCTCGCATGCGGTAGGCGTCGGCAAGCCGCTGGCGGAAGACGTCACGCGAGCCATGGTACTGCTGCGCGCCAACTCGCTCGCCAAGGGGTTCTCGGGGGTGCGTCCCGCGGTCATTGACACGCTTTGCGAGATGTTGAACCGTGGCGTGCATCCCGTCATTCCGTCCCAGGGAAGCGTGGGAGCCAGCGGCGATCTGGCTCCGCTGGCGCATCTGGCGCTGGTGCTAATCGCGGAGGGCGAGGGCACGTTTCGCGGCAAGAGCCTGGCGGCTGCCGAAGCACTGAAGCAGGCCGACATCAAGCCGCTGGTGCTGGAAGCCAAAGAGGCAATCTCCCTCATCAATGGCACCCAAGGCATGCTGGCAGTCGGATTGTTGGCGATTTTGCAAGCCGACATACTCGCGGACACCGCTGACGTACTCGGCGCCCTCACCGTGGATGCGCTGAAATGCACCGATGCGGCGTTTGACAAGCGCATCCATCAGGCACGTCCCCATGCGGGCCAGTCGCTGGTCGCGGAGAACATGCGCCGCATGCTGGAAGGCAGCCTGATTCGCGAGTCACACCGCGAGTGCCAGAAAGTGCAGGATGCCTATTCGTTGCGCTGCATCCCGCAGGTCCACGGCGCGGTCCGCGACACGCTGACCCACTGTCGCGAGGTCTTTGAGATCGAAATGAATTCGGCGGTGGACAACCCACTGGTCTTTCCTGAAGAAAAGAAAGTGGGCGCGCCGAAACGCGGAGTGGGATCGACGGTCCCGGGCGACATCCTGTCGGGCGGAAACTTTCACGGCGAGCCTCTGGCATTCGCTCTCGATTTTCTGGCCATCGCACTTACGGGGTTGGCGGGCATCTCCGAGCGGCGCATCGAGCGGCTGGTGAATCCTGCGCTCAACGAAGGCCTGCCCGCATTCCTCGCCCCCGGCGCCGGCTTGAACTCCGGATTCATGATGCCGCAGGTCACAGCCGCCGCGCTGGTCAGCGAAAACAAGGTGCTGGCGCACCCGGCGTCCGTAGATTCCATCACCACGTCGGGGAACCAGGAAGACTACGTGTCAATGGGTATGATCGCGGCCAACAAGCTGCTGCAAGTCGTCACCAACACGCGTAATGTGCTCGCCATTGAGGCGTTGGCGGCGGCCCAGGCGCTCGACTTCCGCGCGCCTCTGCAGACCGGCAAGCGCGGCCAGGCCGCCCACGCTGCCATTCGGTCCGTGTCTCCTACCATCACCGAGGATCGAATCTTTACGCGGGACTTCGCGAAGGTAGCAGAACTGATCGCCAGCGGAAAGTTGGCGGAAGTGCTGCGGTAGAGCCTAAAACAGATTCCACAGGAACTGGTTATAAACGTCGTGGTGATATTGCACCTCAGGCGCTTTCACGAAGGTCCCCAGCAGCCGCGGACAGCGATCGGCCGAGGCTTGCTTCAGATCGGCGTAGCGACCCTTGACGTCATCGCCGAGCATGGTGGTCGTCCACTTTGCGTCGCGGAAGTTCTCCATCGCGGTGTAGATGTTGTCGGGCAGATAGCGCTCAGCTTGTCGCAGGTTCTTGATCTTCGCCGTCTCACCGTCGAGCCCTGACTTGAATACCGCGTACATCACCATATACGGATTTGCATCCGGGCTGACCGAGCGCACCTCCACACGCATGCTCTTCTCGTTGCCGATAGGAATGCGGATCATCGAGCCGCGGTCCACTGGCGAGGCCTTCAGTTGATTAGGCGCTTCAAAGTGCGGATCAAGCCGGCGATAGGCGTTCACGCTGGCGTTCAGCATTAGGCACAAATCATTGCCATGGGTGAGGATGCGATCCACGAACGACCAGCCCATTTTGCTCAGCTTCTCTTCGCCCTTGGCGTCCCAAAAGAGGTTCTTGCCCTTCTTGCTGACGGAAACGTTGGTGTGCATGCCGCTGCCGTTCACCCCGACCACCGGTTTGGGCAGGAACGAAGCGGTGAAACCCATTCTCGTGGCCACTTGGCGGCAGATAAGCTTGTAGAGTTGGATCTGGTCGGCTGCGTTCACCACTTCCGAATACGCATAGTTAATTTCGAATTGCGAGGGCGCAACCTCGGGATGGTCTTTTTCGTTCTGGAATCCCATGGCGCGCTGCACTTCAGCGGTCGTGTCAATAAAGGTGCGCAGGGGATCTCCGGGTAGCGAGTGATAGTAACCGCCGGTATTTACGTACTCGAACTTCTGGGTTTCATGATAACGGCGCTCGGCGTCGGCGCCGTTGAAGAGAAAGCCCTCAATCTCATTGGCGGCGTTGAGTGTATAGCCCTCGCGCTTGAATAGTTCATCGGCATAGGTCTTGAGCACGCCGCGAATGTCCGCGGAATACGGTGTTCCGCCTTTGTCAATGACATCGCCAAATACCAGCACCTTGCCCGGACCAAAAATGTCCGCTGGGCCCCAGTAGAACGATGGCCAGTCAATTCCCAACCGGAGATCGCTTTCGCGCTGCGCCGTGAAGCCGCGAATCGACGAGCCATCGAAGGTCAAGTTGTCCCAGCTCTTCAGCAGGAACTTCTTGTCGTAGTCGAGCATATGCAAGCGGCCTTCGAGGTCGCTGAACAGGACGGTAACCGCCTTGATGCGCTTCTCGTCCGTGAGGTACTTCAGGCGTTCCTCCCGGACGTCACTCAGGGGGACGCGGTTCTTGCGCTGCTCCTTGGCGCGCAAATTCATATCTTCGAGCTCGTCATAGGAGAGCGCGAGGAAATTACGCAGTTCAGTTGACATGGATCTCCTCGGGATAAATTCGGCCGACTCCGGCCGTGATGAAATCGCGAAATGGAAAGGTGAAGTTCGAGACTACAGGCCCGGTGCTCCCACTCGCCAGTAAAAAAACTTAATGAGCGTTATTAAGGAAATTTATGGATAGGATTTGCGAGGATGGCCAATCCCTGTCATTCACCGGACATTGAATCTGCACAATTCTGCGTTGGCATCAGCTTGGCCAGAGCGCTATATGTTAGCGAAATCAATGGCTTGGGTTATGCCGCTGCGCTCTTCTCCTGGGTCAGCAGGAAGACCACCCGACACGGGGACACTGAATCAGACTCTCACAACGCGACCACTGCGCAGAGCGTTCGTCGCTTCCGGGACTCTTGCGGGCCTGAATCAACGGTAGCTGCTCTTCTGACCGACTCCGCAATACGGGGCTTTGCCATTTCCTTCTCGACGTCGCGGAAAGTGGTTTTCCAAGATTTCTTCTTCTTACTTGGCATAAGACCATCATGCCACGCGTCGAAAGCCAAGAACGGTCAATTCAGACCAGAGGAGTAGATTCTCCAGGTTTATTCTCAGGGACTTAAGGACGGCCTCGCGCGGGGAAATCCCCAAACCAGCCGCAGCGCCCTTACTCCTGCAGAAAGATATTAAGAAGGGAATTGTGAACCCGAATCTCGCCGTTATATTCGATAAAGCCCAGTTTCCTGAAGCGATTCATGAAAAAACTCACGCGGGACCGGGTTGTGCCAATCATGTCAGCCAATATCTCCTGGCTGATCTTAGGAACAACCGTCTCGGGTTTGCTTTCCTTGCCGAACTGCGCGAGCAGTAAAAGAATTCTTGCCAGCCGCTTTTCGCTGGAATTAAAAAGCTGATCGACCAGATCGGCCTGGATTCGAGCGTTGCGAACAAGAAGAAAGGAAACGAACACATTCGAAAATGCGGGGTCTTGATGAAGTGCCCGGACCATTTCCGTCTTACTGATCCTGAGCAGCGCACACTCGGTCATCGCGGTAGCAGTCGCGAGTCGAAGAGGATGAGGTGAGATCATGCAGTTCTCCCCCAGGAATTCCCCAGCTGCCACCAACGTGATCGTGGCTTCTTTTCCCGCCGCAGAGGTAACCGTTACTCTCAGTTGGCCCTTTTGCACGTAAAAAATCGTATCGGCAGGATCGCCTTGCGCGTAGGCCACCTCATTTTTCTTCAGAGTAAGACTTTTTCTGCCCAACCCCGTTCTCGTGAGGAAGGCCTCAGCATCGAAAACTGCATTGCCATTTCTTGGTCGCGGCTTCGGCGTTTGAAGCCGGGGAGGCTTTGCAATTTCGCCAGTGGAGGGTCTTGCGGGTCGCACCGAATCAACCGACGGAACTCGTTCAGCTCGAAGGCCCTGGCTGTGGGCCGGTAGGCTCCTGGCGCTCATTTCACACCTCCGAAGGAGCGGCGTTTACAGTTCGACATGTTTTATTTTAACACCTGGCCATTGCGTTTGCTGTTCAAGATTGCACAGGCTACCGGCTGTATCATTTCAGCCGCTGAGCGATTTTGCACAGTCCTCCTGCGTTACTAAGCGGTAGGCTCGAAGTGGAGAGGCTGATGCCAAGGAAACGCGCACTTACTTTTAATTCGGGGACGTTTCTCAAGAGGATCGGCAGCCGGCGAACCAGTCGGGAGTACCCGAACAAACAACCGATTTTTTCCCAGGGCGATGCTGCCGATGCGATGTTCTATGTCGAGGCCGGCAATGTGAAGCTGACGGTTCTATCCAAACGCGGCAAGAAGGCGGTCATCGCTATTTTCCGGGAAGGCGACTTCTTCGGTGAAGGCTGTTTAGGAACGCCGTCGTTGCGGATGTCCACCGCGACAGCGGTACACCCGGCCACGATCGCGCGAGTGGAAAAGGCGACCATCGTTCGCATCGTCCATGAGGACCCTGTATTTGCCAGGCTATTTATCGCGCACCTGCTTTCTCGCGTTGCTCGAGTTGAAGAAGACTTCCTCGACCAACTTCTTAATTCCAGCGAGAAGCGGCTGGCGCGAACTCTTCTATTGCTGGCGGGTCTTGGAACGAAATCAAAGCCATATTCCACCCTCCTGAAGGTGAACCAGGGAACCCTAGCCGAGATGGTTGGCACCACGCGATCGAGAGTAAGCTTCTTTATGAACCGGTTTCGCCAGATGGGCCTCATCGAGTACAACGGCAGCGTGCGGGTGCACAAAGCGCTGCTCACCTTCCTCTTGGACAAATAGGCGACACATTAAGGTCGCGCATTCACCCTCCACTAAAGTGTTGCGTTCATTGTGGTCACCGCTCCGTGGAGAAGGAGAGCCGTCCAGCCAAGGCTATTGGTGGGGAAAATGGTTGGAACTTAGGTGCAAGAGTGTGCAGCCACAAGACTGAAATTGCCTGATCTAAAGAGCTCAGCTAGGAAATAAAATTGCAAGTAAAGGCCTGTCGAGTGCTTGCCGCTCTGTCACCATTGTGCCACTCCTTCCAGTGACAGAGGCCGGGTTCTTCGAGATTGGAACGAGGCGGAGCCAGTTCATGAAACTGCTGCGCATTTGTTGTCTCACTCTCCCTCTGCTTACGCTCGCCGCTCATGCCGACATCCTCGGAACCGCGGACGCCTTCGGCATTTTGGGCGCCTCGGCGGTGACCAACACTGGCCCAAGCGTGGTGTTTCAAGATCTGGGCGTAGCCCCCGGAACTTCGATCACCGGATTTCCCCCGGGAATTGTGCTCGGAACGATTCATAACGACGATGCAGTTGCCATGCAAGCGCAGGCAGATGCGCTAACTGGATACAACTTCCTGGCAGGCTTGGCTCCTACTGGGACTCTGACCGGCCAGGATCTCGGAGGCCAGATGCTTGACCCCGGGGTCTATTTCTTCGCGTCGTCAGCCCAGTTGACCGGAACACTCACCCTGAATTTCGAAGGCCTGAACAATATGATGGTGGTCTTCCAGATTGGAAGCACCCTGACCACGGCAAGCGCTTCGTCGGTACTCATAATCAATCCGGGAGCGAATGACCAGGTTTTCTGGCAGGTTGGCAGTTCCGCAACGTTGGGGACAACCACCGACTTCTATGGGAGCATTATTGCGGACCAGAGCATCACGCTGAATCACGGCGCTAACATTAATTGTGGCAGGGCAATAGCCCTGAATGGCGCCGTCACCATGGATACCAACAACGTCGACACCGGCAACTGCGCTGTTGGGACTGGCACTGCTCCCGAGCCCGGAACCATTGCCCTGTTGGCCACAGGTGGCGCGATGGCTGCGGGCGCCAATTCCTCGAATTTCTCTTTCTTCGGACTGGGCGGTTCAATTACTGCGTTTTTCAGGAAGCGGAAGCGGTAAGAATTGTAGGACTGAATGTGCATCACCCATCCAAGCTTCTCTTGCTTGGGTGGTGTTTTTCCCCACATCGCACCATCTCTTCGTGTGTCCTGCTTCACCACTAGACACTGCATATCGCCTGCTCCAACTTGTCGATTCCGCCCAAGTTGTAAAGTGTGCAATTTTGAACAGTTTCTTGAAAAGGACAAGATTACCTTAATAAAGGCCAAACCCAATCGCCCAGCCTGCAGGACAGGAGGTGCAGTCATGATCGACATCATCGTCGCTGACCATCAGGAGCTCTTTCACGTTGGGATGGCGGAGATACTGGCGGGCAGCGACGACATTTTCCTCATCGGTCAGCCACGTTCTCCAGACCAGTTGTTGAAAGTGCTGCAAACTGTCATACCTCACGTCCTGGTCTTGTCGACGAGCTTTCTGCCGGCGTTTTCTAAAATCCAGCCAATGTTGAAGCGCCAGACTGCGCTGCTATTGCTCGCCGAGGAGAACGACGACCGGGCCTCCTATGTCCGTTGGTTGCGAGCCCAGGGAATTGTCTACCGTTCGATGGATGGGCCTGTCATCATAGAAGCGATGCGGCGAGTAGCACGAGGCGAGTTGTTTGTTCAGGACCGTAGCTCTGACATTAGGAAAGACCCGCCCGAAGTTGCATGACGGCAAGCGAAATTTCTACCACCGCTAGCACTTGGGCACGATCAGGACCCTTCTCAAGGGGCATCCCACGTGGGTCAGAATCCTGCCTGTTTGGTAGGGCTGGAGCGCTCGATGAACACTGGACAATCCGACTTAATTTCGCTATAAGACAATCTGCTTGATTGCGCGACAACTTAAGCAGAAAAGAATCGCCACGCTCGAAGCGCGCGGATAAGAATGGTTCATCTTAAAGTTTTGGACACGATTTGAATGCCACGGTTGGACACAATTTGAATGCCACGGAAAGAGAAATTCGCATGATCGCAAATCCCCCGAAGGACATGCCTCGGATCACCCCACATCTTTTCTATGACGACGTTGCCGCCGCGATGGACTGGCTGGTCAAGGCCTTCGGTTTTGAAGTACGCCTGAGAATGACGGATCAACAGGGCGGCGTCGTGCACGGTGAACTGGAGGTGGCTGACAGCCTCGTCATGTTGGGGCTCACTGCCGAGAATGAAGACTGGGAGAGTCCGCGGACGCACCATGGCCGCGTCAGCCAAAGGCTCTACATCTTTGTGGACAACGTGGATGCCCACTACGAGCGCGCCTTGAGCGCTGGCGCCAAGATCATCCGTGAACCTGCCGATCAATTCTGGGGCGACCGCGTCTATGAGTGTATTGACCCGGAAGGTCATCGCTGGAAGTTTGCCCAGCATCTTTGGGATGTCGATAATAGAAATCTGAGGCGGCCGGTCTGATAACCGGCCTAATTTATTCCCACAGCCGGGCACCTTAGACCGGCACAACGCTAGACCGGCACAACGCTAGAGCGGTTCCGCAATTGATGTGTACGGTTTGCCGGGTAGTGCGGCGCTTCAGCGCCGCGTTCGCCGCGCCCAAAGGCCTTGCCTTATACGCGGGCCTGAAGAGACTGTGTCGCCACCTCTGCCGTCCCTACGGGACTCGGTCTCATTTTCCACTTTACCCAGCGCTGAAGCGCTGGGCTAAGCTCTTTCGCCCGATTCGGGGCTGATTCTTGCCCTCTTCATTCCACTGGCGCAAACCCCTGCGAGGTCGCGACACAGCCTCTGAAGGCCCGCACCACCCGGGCGTGCGGATACACTGACCTCGGAACTGCCCTAGGTCACTTCGGTGAAGTATGTTGAACGGCGAATCGAGGACCGTTCCCTGCGCCGGAGCTGCTTCATGACCTGCGCGGCCCAGATACTTGGGTAGTTGCCCCGAGCCAGCGTCAAGTTACCCACGAGGTTTCCCTCGGTAGGAATTCCGATGACAGCTATGTCTTCGTTGGCCTTGCCTTTCGCGTCGACCACAAAGTGCGAGTCTTGGGTCATGTCGATGGCTCCCGGGTAGTACGCGAAGGTATCCGCGGCCATCTCCCGATTCTCGTGGGCCCTCACCATCCCGCGTCTGCATAGATTGCGATAGAGTGGTGTTGCATCCTGCGGAACATTCACAGCCGGATAGCGAGCATCAACCAGAATCTCTGCCAGTGCAATTGCTCCGGGAATCTCATCGCACCTCAGCTGGAAGCAGCGGTTGGTCTCGTCCGTCGAGACGCGGGGATTGCGTGCCACCGAGAAGTCAAGTATGCCGGCTTTGTGCAGCGCCAGAAGTTTTTCGATGTTGATGATCGGAGGACCAAAGGCAACCCGTTTGAGTCGCGGGTAGTAGTACTCTATCAGTTTCTTGTGTGACTCCGGTTTCAGCCCGCCGAATTGAAGGACTGAGCCTATTACTTTTCTTACTTCGTACCAGATTTCTATTGCGGCCTTGACGCCACTACCGGCTTGTCCCCGGCGTGCGCGCGCGATCTCTTGTTCCATGTATTGCCCGACGAAGGAAGCGAACTGTGCGCTGTCGAAGCACCGTGCCCCCACAGGATCCAGTACTGACCGATAATCGAAACGCTCCTGATCCGGGTGTGCACTCAGGTAGGAGTCGATAACTCGGCGCATTCCCTCAGCATCGTTCCCGCACAACTCCAACTGTTTTCTCTGGTCGCTGTCTCCCATGGTGACACGATAGTATTGAAGCTCCATCTCCAACTCGAAGAGGGGCCACAGGTCGCTTCCCAGATCGAGTTTTCGGTCCGATGCCCGCTTTCTTATCTCGGCCAACGCGCTGTGTGCAAAAAAGGTAAGCGGGCGGTCGAAAAGGGGCAGGTCATAAGACTTCGGCGCCATGGGCAGACCAGTGCGGCTGAATGGAATGATCGATTGTGGCTCCTTGCCGCTGGCATGGTAAACAAGCGACTCGTCCGCCGTTCGCTGAAAGCGCCCCCCGCGCCCTTCGGTCAGTTCGAGAGCCGCATCTATGAAGGTCAGCCCCAGGCCCTCCATTGCTACCCTGGCACCGACCGGAATTTGTTGCATTGTCTCAACTACCGGATAAACAAATGGAATGAATACTGTCCTGGAGTGTCGGCTGGCGAACGCCTGGTAATGGTTTTTCTCAGTTCCTAGGATGAGCCGGGAATGACCTGTGGCAAGCAGTATCTTGTCGGCAAGTATCTGCTTGGTGCGGCCGCTCTCAGCCAGGAACTCCAGCTGATAATCCATCTCCTGCCGCCGGATATCTACCACCTCGCCCACGTAACACGATAGCGTCACACCATGAGGAAGGTGATTGCAAACGCGGTGAAATCCTTCCATGAGATAGCATCCTACAACCGCTCTGGATAGATACTCGTCTCCCTTCAAAGGCATTTGGGGCTGGAACCTTTCCTGATACCAACTGAGAAAGCTGGGACCGCGCCCAGCCACGATAGGTGGATCCTCCGCCGTCCATAAATCGATCTCCCCGACGCTGAGGTTAACGAGGATATATTCAGGCTGCTCCGGGTCGTAGATGGGACTGGCACCGAACTTTGCGGATCGGTTGAAAATGTTGATGTGGAGAGGACGGCGCAGAGGGCGTGCGTTGAACTCCGCCAGCAACCTCTCCAGGCAATAGAGCCCTTTAGGTCCCAGTCCAATGATGGCTACCGAGTGCGCACGCTGCATCTCGTTGGGTGGACTTCCGAGAGTCAATTCATCATTCCTCACTACCGGGGTGCAATGTTAACATCCACGAAGCAAAACACCAGGCAAGCTTGCATGGGGTTAGATTTCTTCAATTTCGGATAAATTGGAGCGCCGTTTTTGACTAAGAGCCGGAAAACTCGTCCTCCCGACGCAGTCTTTCAGCCGGCGGTCAGTGGGATCAGGACTTTCAGTCGTCTGCCGCATACCGCTGGGATGGATGGTGAAGAGTTCGATTTGGCCGTGCTGGGTATTCCGTTCGACGGCCTGGTGACGTTCCGGCCCGGCGCCAGGTTGGGGCCGAACGCCATTCGTCAAGCCTCTGCTCTTTGTCGCAACTATAGTCAACAGATGGAAGTGGGTGTCTTCGAGCGATTGCGCGCAATCGACGCCGGCGATGTAAATGTGAACCCGTTCAATTACGATGAAGCATTCCACCAAATTGAAGATCGCGTCAGCGAGTTGCAACGTGGCGGTGCAGCGGTTGTCTCTCTGGGTGGAGACCATTCCATACTCCTCCCTATTCTTCGCGCAACCAGCAAGAAACGTCCCGGTCTCACACTCATCCAGTTCGACGCTCACACGGACACATCCGATCAGACAGCATCGGGACAGAGATTCCATCATGGCACATCGGTTCGTAGGGCAATTGAAGAGGGATTGGTCCAGGGAACCAGGGTTTTTCAGATAGGCATACGTGGCTTCATCGAGAGTGCCAGTTACAATGACTTCCCGAAGCAAGCAGGAATCCATATTCTCGACATGCAAGGGGTCCATAACCCCAGCCGGCGCGACGCTTTCTTGGAGACGCTCCGCGAGGTCGCGGGCACGGGTCCCTGTTATCTCACCTTTGATATCGATGGCGTCGATCCAGCCTTCGCTCCCGGAACCGGTACGCCGGTAGTCGGCGGACTTACAAGTTTCGAAGCGCTGAATATAATGCGCTCATTCAGAGGGCTCCAGTTCGTCGGCGGCGATGTGGTTGAGGTAGCGCCCGCCTACGATCACTCGGAGATTACGGCGCTGCTCGCAGCGGCCCTGGCGCTTGAGATTGGAGCGCTCGTCGCCCTAGCGCGATGGCCGGAGTCGAATCGTACCCCAGAATGTCACCCGTCGTCGTGAATCCGTACCTCTGGGCACACCGCGTGCTAGCCAGGTCTTTGCCGGTCAGCCTCGTTCCCACCAGATACTCTTTTCCCATTTTTTCCTGACACCAGGACAGGACTGTATCGATATATGGAGTCGGCGCACCGGCTACCTCTGCGATGCTACGGACGACAACCAAGCCAAACGGGACATCTTCCGTCAGAAAGCGGTGATTGAAGTCTGGAACATATCTGCCATCTTCAGTCTGGATCATGGGATGGGTGATGCCTTCGTATCCCGAGTTTGTGCGCAGCGCCGTCATCAAATTCGTTTTGTCTTTGATGTCATTTCCATAACAGCACATGTCCCAGTCGTACATCGGGATGACCTGGGAGAGGTCTGCCTGGGGGTACTGTGCCATGATCCGCTGGCTCGTCCCCACGACCTCCTCGCTGACCTTGCCAAGGAGTTCTGCCGTGGCCTCGTCGATGTCCTGATAAAACAATGGCGGGCGATCGAGCGCTTTCCCATCCCAGTCTTTCCAGCGCCCGTACATGATGGGAGGATGGCTGTAGGCGTTTGGCGATCTCAAAGTAATGCCAAGCAAGTGTCCTGAGATGGTCAGCTTCGGTGGCTTTCCCAGGAGACGTTGCAAGGATGCCAACGGGTCCGTGACCCGTGCCCTGGAGAGATCGCCTTGCACCGCGCCGACTAGTTTATCTTTGGTTCCACAAATCTGCACGATTCTGCCAAATTCGATAATTCGGCATACCCAAGGCAGCGAGTCAAAATTCATCACGATGCAATGATCCAGTCTCCGACCTAGTGCCTTTCTGACTTCGAATTCGAACCCATTTTGGCCCGGTAGACCAACGATAACGCATCCATCTTCAAGGTAAGGTTCCAAGGAAGTGAGGTACTGCCAATGCAAAAAGGCGGGAACAGCAAAGATGACGATGTCACAGCCGCGTGCTGCTTGCTCCGGGTCGTTCGTGATCATGACCGGGTTAGCCGTAAAGGTATCCGCATCGTGGTTTCCTTTGCGCGCAAGAACCGTCAAGGGGGCACTATGCAACAGCTCTAGCCAGCGATGTGCCTTGTCGGCATTATGCGTGAGAGTACGCACTTCGACGTTCCTTTTCGTGGAAATGACTCCCGCGAGGACATGGGCACTGCTTCCCGCTCCGCAGATGAGAACTCGAATCGGATCAGTCATTGGTTGTCGGATACCTTGCCTTGCCTGACTCCCTGCACAGCTAAGCGAAATAGCCTCTGCAACCTCGCATACTGCTCAGCTTTGGAACAGATCGTCATGAGAGTGGTGCAAGAATATAACACACATCTGGGCGGTCAAGATGCTATCGTGTATTTCTTCGAACTTCCTAGAGAAATTCCGATTAAGTCAGTCAGAAGTCCCTCAGGGGCTAAGGCCCGGCTTGCGCGGCTAGCCAGGGCAGGGGACTCCTCAATCACTTCAACACATTTGGCCGCAAATCTTATTGCATTACAGCGGGTGTTGTAGTACCGTTTGCGGGTCTACTTAGCCATCCTTGGTGGGGTAGTCAGGATGGAGACAGTCTATTCAGATCCGGAGGTAGAGGCTGTGAGAGGCCCTCCGAAGATGTGGAGCTAATCGTGCGAGCGAACGTCGCGGCGGCCGACGCTGACCGGAAGCTGAACCAATACACCGAACAATAAAATCCGAACGTGAGCGCGTCTCTTGATCCATCGACGGCAGAGACCGCACTCCGAATTGCAACCGCCACAAAAGTGTGAGTTTCTGACCGGGTTCCACTTATTTACGTTACGCCAACCGCCAGGCGGCTGGTTTCACGAAAGAAAGACCCATGAAAAAGATACGGATAACCTACAGCAACGGCGTTGTGACATTTGAGACCGTTTTCATCGATACCACCGAGAACGTGTTTTTCACCAACGAGGACACAACCCAGGCCCATTGGCCC
This sequence comes from uncultured Acidobacteriaceae bacterium, assembly GCA_963794545.1. Classification (GTDB taxonomy): domain Bacteria; phylum Acidobacteriota; class Terriglobia; order Terriglobales; family Acidobacteriaceae; genus Bog-257. The sequence continues at coordinate 109,497 of CAWCEH010000001.1, read as the reverse complement.
ACGATCTCCACGAATCAAGTCGGTCCAGCCCCATCTCCGAACTCGAGCCAATGCACGGTGCCCCTGCCTTCGAACGAACCACCCTCGGAAAAACCTTATTATTATGAGTTTAAGTATGGCTGCCAGATTGCGGGGCATCAGAATGAAGTTGGAATCATCCGGGTATTTAATCCATTGGCGGCAGGAACCACGACGCTGCCGCCGGCTACGCTGGGCAATCCCATCGATCCCGTGCAAGTTGTGACTGGAGGGATGTCCCCCTATGCGACCAGCGGTGAAGTCTATCAAGTTACCGGCACCATAATCCAGCAGGGCTCGGGCAGCATCGGACCGGGACTGCTATTAGATCTCTCGTCTGACAACGGCGGAATCACGGTGACTGGTGCGCCTACCGTGCAGGGGACTTACAACTTCACGTTCGTTGTGAACGACGCAATGGGAGCGAACCTCCAGCAGGTTCAGTACTCGATGGTAGTGACGTAAGAGTTCATCACGATGCGGGAGGAGATTTCTGTGAAAAAAGTGAGCAGCAGAATATTGAACAGCGGTAAACCCACCCGCAGCCTCGACCACCAAGGGGCGAACGAATCGCAGATCGAGCGCCCGTTTCCGCGGTCCTCCAGGCAGTACGCCAATGGCAAAGCAGTTAGGGCCGCGTTTGGCGGCGCCGTCGCAGCGATCATGGGGATCTCACTATTGGCTGCTCCGTTGACGCAGGCGCAGAATCTGGGCAGTCCCCCCTTCGCTAATCCAAGCGAGATCAGCGACCGCCCCAGCGAAAAGAGGTTGCGCGGGGTCATAGAACTCATTAGCGGTCAGTACCAGATACCGAACGTTGGTATGGCGACGTTACGGCAGTTCCGCGGCTGGGATCCGGCCAAGGGCAAGCCCAATTTCGGACCGGACCTCGGCCCGGGACCGACCCTGCGTCTCCGCCTCGGAGACCTGGTGGAGATTTCGTTCCTCAACAAAATCGACGACAGTAAGTTCTCTTATACGTTCGACACGAACAGCCCGCCGGGGTATTCCAGCTTCGGCTGTGACAAGACCGGCACCATCTATCCTGGGATGGACATCTTCCCCAACTGCTTTCACGGCTCCAGCACCGCTAACCTGCACTTCCATGGTACCCATACCAGTCCGAATGGGCTGAGCGATGACGTTCTCATGGAGATTCTGCCTCAGGTGAACCAGCCCGACTGGACGGCCACCTTCGACAAGATCTTCAACACCGGCAAGATCCCGCAGAACTGGGCCGACATGCCGGAAAATTACCGGAAGCAGCAACTGGCCATGATCGCGGAGCACGACCGAACGGCCGCAGAGCAGGCCAAGAAGAACAACTTGCCTCCGCCAGAGTCGCTATTGGAAGCTGACAAGCAGATGATTGCCGAGGGCCAATGGCCGCAGTATCTGATGGGCGCCTTTCCAAACTTCTTCGAAGTTCCGGACTACAGTTCTGGAAATTACAAGGCGGGGCAGGCGCCGGGCACCCACTGGTACCATGCGCACAAGCATGGCTCAACCTCTCTTCATAACCTCAACGGACTTGCCGGGGCGATCGTCATTGAATCGACTCAGGAGGGCGGCTACGACCAGGTCATACGGAAATTTTATGGTTGGGGAGACAGCTATGGAGACCACGAGAAGATCATTGTCTTTCAAGAATTCGACACTACTCAGAATCTTCAGCGCCCAGGGGGAAATGGCAAGGGAAGTTTGCAGGTCCTTGTCAATGGCAAGCTGACGCCGACCATCACGATGCAGCCGGGCGAGGTCCAACTCTGGCGATTGCTGAATGCCACCGACGGGAACGGTGCCGGGATTATCGGACTCCTACCCCTGATCCAGGCCGCCCAGGCTAAGGGATTCGCCTTCAGACAAACAGCCCATGATGGCGTGCAGTTTAGCCCGCAGAACTACCAGAATCAGCCCTTTATCAACAATCAAATACCGGGTGGATTCACCCTGGCGGGCGCAAACCGCGCCGACCTGCTCGTGCAAGCGCCGCCAACCGCCGTCGGCGTGGTCGCATTCAACAACAACTCCAAGGGAACGCCGACCCTATTTTTCGTCAATGTTACGGGCGCGGCAGTCACTCCGCCGCAAGGCCCCTTCCCCACCGCATGGGCCGAGATGCCGAAGTTCCTTTTGGATCTGCCCAAACCCGGCCCGAAGGATATTACCAACCCCGGTTCGCCAGTGAAATTCCAGTGGGAGCAGGGCAGGGTCAAATCCGGCCCGAATCCCTACCCGCCCCACTATATGATTAATGGCAAGCAATTCGGACAGACAGGCCCGATCGTTGACCAGTGCATGCCGCTCAACGGGTTGCAGGACTGGGTGCTGGAGAATGATACGACCGTGGCTCACCCGTTCCACATCCACATCAATCCATTTCAGGTTATTGAGATCGACACACCTAACTCGACTAACCCCGTTACGTACAGCAAGTACGCACCGCCGGGCAACTTCGTATGGCAGGATGTGATCGCAATACCGCCTGCGGTGATCAGCGCAGACGGCACACAGATCTGGCCGGGCAAAGTTACGATCCGGCAGACTTATTTGGATTTTACCGGCACGTTCGTCCTTCACTGCCACATCCTTGCCCACGAAGATCGGGGCATGATGGAACTGGTTCGCGTCGTCCCGGCCGCGAGCTATCCAAAGGCCTGTCAAAGTGACGTTCCGCAGCATCATTAGGCTGTCTGGGCGGTCACCCCGGGGGTGACCGCTTCACCCCGGCCGAGCAGGAGCGTGAACAGCGGATGGGTTGAGACTTTTCCTTTTATGTTGAGGATGACAACCACAGGTGACTTGAAGCCTAGCAGTGGGCCATTGATTTGAAGGGCTGTAAGGTCTATGGCGGTCACAAAACGCGAACACGGTTTAGGAATCTGGGCACTCACTCTAGGATATTTTCTTGCCTATATTCCTTACAGCGGGCTGAGTAAGGCGGTCACCTCTGGTCTTCTGACAGGAGGTCGCCTCATTCCCGGATCTGCCGTGCTTCCCTCCGCCGCAATCTCAACAGCGGTTGCAATCCCGTTGTTCATTACCGTCATGGGATGGTGGCGGTATGGGAGGAAGCGCCGGGTGTTAGGCTGGAATGTCCCTTTCCCCAGGCCGCAGACGCTGATTTCGGGTATTGGGTTTGCCGCTATTATCATCACCACTACGCTGGCTTACAGTTTCAGCGGCGTGTCCATCATTTTAGCGCTGGTGTTGATGCGCGCCGGCGTGTTGATCATGTCACCCATTATTGACCGAGTTTTCCACCGCCAGGTACGGTGGTTCTCCTGGGCGGGCCTCATACTAAGCCTAGCGGCGCTGGTAATCTCATTCAGCAATATCCACGGCTACCAATTAAGTCTCGCTGCGCTGCTAAATCTGGCTGGCTATCTAGCGGGTTATGCTCTGCGAATCCCCAGCATGACGCAGATAGCAAAAACCGGAGGAAGAGAAGTTGCCTACGAGTACTTTGTCGAAGAGCAGGCGGTCGCCATGCCTATTCTGGTGCTTGTCCCGGCTACGCTGGCTGTGCTTGGCCGAGGCGAGGTCGGAAACCAACTGCGGTTCGGTTTTGCGCATCTCTTCACCGGTTCCTTCGCCGCATTCGGTTGGGCCATCGGTTTCTTCTACGCCGCTCTTGGGATTTTCCTTTCGTTTATATATTTGGACCGGCGCGAAAATACTTTTTGCATGCCTTTATTTTCCTGCTCCAGCTTGCTCTCAGGCATCGTGGCCAGCTATCTCCTTATGTGGTGGGCGCACGGGCCCGCCCCCGACAGCGTACAGCTCAGCGCAGCATTCCTGATCATAGCTGCCCTGCTTATAATGTCACCCTTACACCACCTTCCCTTGTACATGAAACAACTAAGAGATGCGGTTGCGGAAAAGCGTCTGAGACTGGTTACGTTGGTCGGTACAAATGCGGCGGCGAGCGTTCCCAGTATTCAGCAGTCGCCAGCAGCAAGCTTCATTACCATCAATCTCAATCCCGTCCGCGACATTCTTCGCAAGCGGAGTCAAGTCTCAGGTGACTTGGAAAATAGATAATCTTCGACTATAGCCATGCAGTTGAATGCGTGTTCGGGCATGCACCACTAAGGCGAGTATTTGGAAATCCCCGGGCGGGGGACGATCGGCAGCACGTGCTCTCCGGACTCCGCTCTCTTCAATCGGGATCCACCAGGGCTTTAGCCTGCTCGGCTCGGGGATTCGAAAATTCAGAGGATTACAATACAAAGGCCTTGCCACCCCCCATTTCAAAGCTGCCGAAGCTTCACCAGTCTCGTGGTGGAGACGCGCACGGGTGGCGGCAAAAGTTTGGCGCGCTTAGCTCCGTCCGCCAATTTCTTCACCTGGTGTGGCGGACTCATCGAGGATACGCTACGGCCACCGTGCTGCTCCGGTTGTTGCGAGCTGGTATTCCTATTGCCGCACTGTGGGTGGCCAAATTGATCATCGATACGGTAGTGGCGGCGCGCATGGGGCGGCCCAACATCTCGCGGCTGTGGCTTCTGGTCGGTTTAGAGCTGGTGATCGTAACTGCGGGAGAAGCGCTGGACCGGGCCTCCACTGCTGTTGAAGGCCTTTTCGGCGATCTTTGCTCCAATCAAATTAGCGAAAAACTCATCGCCCACGCTGGCTCACTTGATCTCCGCCATTTCGAAGATCCCACGTTTTACGATCGCCTGGAGCGCGCGCAACGACAGACTACGGGACGCATTGGCCTGCTGACGCAAGTGCTCTCCGTAGGCCAGGATTCTGTGACGCTTGTTTCGCTGGCTTCGGCAGTCTTGGTCTACAGTCCGTGGTTGCTGGCGCTGCTGGTGGTGGCGATACTACCCAGCTTTCTGGGCGAAGCTCATTTCAGTGCATTGGAATACTCGCTGCTGTATCGCATGACGCCGGAGCGACGGCAATTAGACTATCTGCGTTTCCTGAGCGCGGGGGACAAGACCGCGAAAGAAGTACAAATCTTCGGGTTGACCAACTGGCTGCTGAATCGTTATCGCAACCTCGCCCGCCGGCTCCACGAAGCCAACCGCAGCCTCGTCTTGCGCAAAGGCGTGGCCGGTACCGTGCTCTCATGGCTGGGCATCGCCGGATATTACGGCGGTTACGCGATCATATTGTGGCGCGCATTCTATGGGGTAATCAGCATTGGCACACTAACTTTTCTTGCCGGATCGTTCGCGCGCAGCCGTGCCGTGACCGAACGATTGCTGCTCTCCGCCGGCAACATCTATGAGCAGGGCCTCTATGTCCGCGACCTGTTCGACTTCTTCGAGATGCAACCGACGATAGTTTCGATCCCGGGTGCGCGCCCGGTGCCCTCGCCGCTCACGCAGGATCTGGTATTCGACGACGTGGGATTTCGATATCCCGGCAGCAGCACCTGGGCCGTTCGCCACGTTAATTTGCGTATCGCTCCCGGCGAAAAGATTGCCTTGGTGGGCGAGAACGGGGCCGGCAAGACGACTCTAGCCAAGCTGCTGGCCCGGCTCTACGATCCCAGCGAGGGGCGCATCCTGATCGATGGCGTGGACCTCCGCGAATACGAGCTTGAGTCCGTGCGCCGCGCCGTGGGCGTGATCTTTCAAGATTTCGTCCATTACGACCTCTACCTGGACGAAAACATCGGTGTCGGAGAGATCAGCCAGGTGCAGGAGTATCTGGACCGTCTACTTCAGACGCCGAACGGCGCCGGTTCGCCTACTGATCCTGCCATCGTCGAAGCCGCCGAGAAGTCGCAGGCCAACTTGCTGGCTGCCAGTCTTCCTCTAGGGTACCGTCAGATGCTGGGCCGGCGCTTTGCAGGCGGCCTTGAACTGTCAGGGGGCGAGTGGCAGAAGATCGCCCTGGCCCGGGCTTATATCCGCAAGGCGCAGATCATCATCCTGGACGAGCCCACGGCGGCGCTGGATGCACGCGCCGAATATGAGACCTTCAGGCGTTTTGCCGATCTGGTTGCAGGACAAACGGCCCTATTGATCTCGCATCGTTTCTCTACGGTTCGCATGGCCGATCGCATCGTCGTACTGCGGCAGGGGGCCGTGGTAGAACTTGGAACTCACGATCAGTTGCTCTCGCACGACGGACTGTATGCTGAACTGTTTCGACTCCAGGCGGAAGGCTATCGGTGAGCCAAGCCATGCAATCCAATTTTGACGCAACCGCCTCCAACTTCGAGCGCTACCGTTCCCTGCCGCCGGAGGCGCCGAAAGCCATTCGCGTAGCCATATGGGACACGCTGCGACTCTCGACGCCAGCGCGAGTGCTCGAGATTGGCGCGGGGACGGGACGGATCGGCAAAGCATTCGTGGCGGCGGGAGATTTCTATGTTGGCGTGGACACCTCCCTCGCCATGTTGCAGGAGTTTCCCGCGAACTCCAAGAGTTGCTTTCTGGCGCAGGCCGATGGACGACAATTGCCGTTCCGCGATGGCGCCTTTGACGTAGTGTTGCTAATGCAGGTCTTGAGCGGTGTTGGCGACTCGGAGCGGCTCCTTAACGAAACCCGGCGGGTCTTGCTGCCGGGCGGAAGCGTGGTTGTAGGCCACACCATAAGTCCGGAATCGGGGATTGACGCGCAGCTCAAGCGCCGGCTGGCAGCCATTCTCGGAGAGATGCGGGTTGCCTGGCATCGGCCACAGGAGTCGCGCAGGCAGGCTTTGGCCTGGCTGGAGTCGTCGGCGGTGCGCCATGTGCATTCCGAGGCAGCGTCTTGGAATGTCAATGCAACCCCGCAGGAATTTCTGGTGCGCCACCGCACAGGCGCCAGGTTTGCCGCCCTGCCCGTTACCGTGCAAGACGAGGCCCTCAAGCGACTGGCCGCTTGGGCGGAGACAAGCTTCAGTTCGCTGGACGCCGGATTTCAAGAGAGACGCAGTTTTGAGTTGGATATTTTTGAGTTTGCAGAAGGAGCAGGTCGAGATTTCTGAAAGTCATCCGATGAAAGACATAACCGAGGATAAGAACAACCTACTCACAGCGCTGGGCAAACAACTGCTCTCCGGCTCTTTGACCGATGCTTCTGTGCAGCAAGCTACTGAAGACACGCCTAACTTCGCCATCTTGCCTTGGGTCAACGTGGTTAAGATTGGCGGCCAGAGCATTATGGATCGTGGGCGGAGCGCGGTATATCCGCTGGTCAAAGAGATTGTAGCCAACCTGGGTCAGCACAAAATGATCCTTGGAACCGGAGCGGGCACACGCGCGCGCCACATATATAGCCTGGCCATTGATCTTGGTTTGCCCACCGGTGTGCTCACCGTGCTGGGCACGGCCGTGGCCTGGCAAAACGCGCAGATGCTGCACTACTTGATGGCCCAGTACGGAATTCCCTTCATCGAGCCGGAAGGGTTCAACACGCTGCCTCATTATTTAATGGAGCGCAGTGCCGTAATCTGCCAGGGTATGCCCCCTTACAAGCTGTGGGAACCGAACCCAGCCACCGGTCGTATTCCCCCGCAGCGTACGGATACTGGGTGCTTCTTAATTGCCGAGGTCTTCGGCGCGCGCAAGATGATCTATGTAAAAGATGAGGACGGGCTGTATACCGCCGATCCCAAAAAAGATCCGTCGTGCAGATACATTCCCCGCATCAGCGTGCAAGAGTTGCTGGCTCTCGATTTGGAAGATCTCATTGTGGAACGGGCCGTGCTCGAATTCATGATGCGGGCGCGCAACATGCGCGAGATTCAATTCGTCAACGGTCTGAAACCTGGCCAACTAACAGCCGCGCTGAACGGCGAACCGGTGGGAACGATCATTTACAAGAACGGAGACGCGAGATGACCTTCCATGATTCCGGCGCTCGGCATGTGGAATCAAGCCTGATGCGCGAATCGCTGGTGGACAAGAACGTAATCGCCCGAACTGACGGACAAGTGGTCTCCATTCTCCCCGACGTCAACATCATTCAGATCGGCGGGCGCTCCATAATGGACCGGGGACGCTCCGCCTTGCTGCCGCTGCTGGAAGAAATTGTCGCCAATCAACCCCAGCATCGAATGATCATCGGCGTGGGGGCCGGGGTCCGCTCCCGTCACATCTTCGCGGTCGGTCTGGACCTGGGACTGCCCACCGGCGCGCTGGCCGCCTTGAGCGCCAAAGACTCCGCACAAAACGCCTACATGGTTTCCTGCCTGCTGGCCCAGCACGGGTTCGTTTACCTGGAAGCTCCTTTCGTCGTGCAACTGCTTCCTGCCATGCTGGCTGCGGCTCGCGGCGCCGTGTTCAACGGCATTCCTCCCTATTCGTTGTGGGAGCATCCGCCGCTCTTGGGCAAGCTTCCGCCCCACGGCAGCGACGCCGGCTCGTACCTGGTGGCCGAGGTCTTCGGCGCACGCAGTATGATCTTCCTCAAGGATGTTGACGGACTCTATTCCGCCGATCCCAAGACGGACCCTGACGCAGAATTCATCCCAGAGATTCGCGCGCAAGAATTAATCGACAGAAAACTACCGACCCTTCCGCTTGAACCGGCAGTGCTGGATCTGTTGACGCGCGCCAAACTCGTGCGCCGTTTCCGTATCGTAAACGGATTGACGCCCGGAAATCTCTCCCGCGCGTTGGCAGGAGCCTCGATTGGTACGCTGATTCAGCAATGACCCAGAACATCACACGCCAGGAGGAGGCATGCTTCGCCATGATGCCGGGGCCACGGCCAACTCTGGAGGACCCAAGGTGATAAAGCGTCTGATTGCCTGCGTTATCGACGACGACATAATTGGGGAGGTCAAGAGCGGCAAACCGACCGGGGCGTCGGCCGCGGACCTGTTCGTAGTTCGCGCGCTTCGTCGCCTCTCGCGCGCCGTTGAACTGGTCGCCGCGGTGGAGCGGGACGCCTGTACCATCGAGGAACTGGTGCGCCTGAGGCCGAGCCTGGTTTTCAATCTCGCCTTTTCCGCACGCCCAAGCGAGCCATGCTTTGCGGGTGCTTTGGAAATGCTGGGAATTCCATACACGGGATCCGGTCCTCTGGGCATTGCGCTGGCGAGTGACAAAGTCCGCTCGCGTCATCTCCTGGGGGCGGCCGGTATTCGGGTTCCGCGGTTTGTCCAGCTTTCCCGGACTCGCCGTCCGGCAACGATCGATTTTGCTCCGCCTTTCATCGTAAAACCTGTATTGTCGGGGAACTCAGTGGGGATCCATGCCAGCAGCGTGGTAGATTCCTACGCTCGTGCGATGAGGTGTGCAGATCGGATCTGGCGCGAGCTTGAAGAGCCGGCGGTCTGCGACGAATTTATCGTCGGTCGCGAATTCCACGTCGGCATGGTCGAGACGGCGCGCGGGGTTTTCAGAACCACCGCGATAGTAGAGTTGCGCTTCGCGGGGGCTGAGTTGGGCAGAGGATTCATGACAGAGGCGGTCAGAGTCAAGGGTAAGGTTCGACGTGCCTGTAAAGTGCTGTTTCGCCAAGCCGCACTTACAGACCGGAAGATGGCCGAAATGGCCGAAATCGCGGGTACGGCCGCCAACCTGCTACAACTGAGAGGCTATGCCAAAGTAGACCTGCGCATGGATGATCAGGAGCGCATCACCGTAATCGAGGCAAACCCGAATCCGGGATTGTGGGATGGGGAAATCTGGCGCCAGCCTAGCTTCGAAACAAACCTTGCATGCATCATGGATGCAGCGCGGCGCAGGGCGCGCGAGTAAAAAGCGTTATCCAGAAGCTGACAAAAGACCGGGTTCGTATAGGAATAGATCATGACCTCGGTGCGAATGGACAAGTGGCTTTGGGCCGCCCGATTCTTCAAGACGCGAGCCTTGGCCGCACGAGCCTGTGGACTCGGTAGGATTCAATCCAATGGACAGCCCGCCAAAGCTGCGCGCGAGGTTCGGATTGGCGACATGTTGCGAGTGACAAACGAGGGCGGTGACTTTCAGGTGCAGGTGCTGCTTCTGAGCGAAATGCGCGGCCCGGCGTCTGTGGCACAAACGCTGTACCGCGAGACGGAGGCGAGCCGCGAGCTACGCCTGAAGCTGTCAGGGGAGCGTAAGGCGATGAAGCAGTTCGAAGAATCACCCACAAGCAGGCCATCCAAACGCGATCGTCGAAGAATCATCCAGTTCCGGGGTAGAGCCTGACCGCAGGCGCGGGCGAATGAGAATCAATCCGGGGTGATTTCTGGAAACTGGTTACTTCCGGCTTGCCGATCAGCACGAAGCCGCTGGCGCGTCGGAATTCCGGTCTTACAGGTTGCAATGGGTTTGGTCATCTTACGAAAGCCGTCTAGCATCGCGTGCAAGGTTGCAATTGTGAGACGAATGTGCGACAAAGTGTGCGGCAGAATTTCGTAATTTTGCCTTGCGTCGGGGGCAACTCCAGTTCCTCGGGCCCTCGTAAGACCCCGATGTCTTCAAGTTCCTGAATTTGTCAAATCAAATGTGCTAGTGCCACTGGCTCTTAGAAGGTCAGAGAAATTGCGAGGATTTGTGATGCGCCGCTCTTCCCTGTTGATGTTTGCCTTTGTCTTGACAGTGCTGTTTGCACTGGTAGCTCCAGTTAACGCACAGTGGGCCACGCCGACGATTGATGGTTCTATCGGCACTGGCGAATACGGAAGCAATAACGAGCTCGACAACGCGGGCGGTACCGGCCAGACCTGGTACATGACGTGGGATGCCAACAATCTCTACATTGGCATCGTCAATGCCAATCTTGCCGAAGCCGCGGTGATTTACGTCGCGGGCAATCCGCAGAATCCGCCAACCTGTTGCACCAATGCCGACGGCAATCTCAGCGGGTTCAACTACGACGGATCCGATATCAGCTCCCTGCCCTTCCGCGCTAAGTTTGTGACCTACGTCAAGAATGGCTATCGCGAGTATCGCAATTCTGATGGCAGTGGCGGCTGGACAGGACCCACCTCAAACTACGGTCAATATGCTGACAACGGCTCCAACCAGAACACCCGCGAGGTCGCAATTCCCTGGAACGCCATCACCAGCGGCGGTGGAATTCCTTCATCCTCGTCTTCTTTGGCTACCTCACGTCCAGTGGCGGTTATATCTATGGCCAAGTCCCAACGGATAACAATATTGGAGGCATCGGGCACGGCACGGCCACGCAGTACTACGGGATCGTGAACACCGGTGATGGCAGCAGCACGCCGCCCTTCTCCAACGAGCAGCCGTCTGGATTCAGCGGCGCCGACAAAGCCGGCTTCTACCACAACACATTCGACCCGTTTTATCGCGATCAGGAAGGCGCCGTTCCAGAGAATACTCAAGTCACCTTGCGCTTCCGTACGTTGCACTCCAGCGGCATTTGGGGCTTGACGGCCCGCGCGTACTTGTTCGACACCGCATCAGGCACGACCACTGGTCCGTTCGATACCTCCATGCCCTTCGATCAGAACATTACCATCAATAACGTCGAGTACGATGTGTGGAAAGCGACACTGACCATGCCGTCCACGACGACGGTTTACTACTACAAGTTCAAGATCAACCGCGACCAAACTAATGGCTGGTACAGCGACGACTATGTGGACGATAACGATAATGTCCACAAAGACGGCACCGGCACACCCACTGATGGCGAGCCGTTCCCATCGTTTCAGATCACGGTTTACGATCCCAACTTCCAGACGCCAGCCTGGCTACAGAACGCGAATGTGTACCACATCATGCCCGACCGCTTCCGCAACGGTGACCAGACCAACGACTACTGCCGTTCGGGAGGGACAACCGGCTGCCCGGTTTACTACGGCAGCCAGCAGGCCTTCACCTACAACCTGTGGAACACGCAGATTTGCGATCCGCGCAATCCGAGCTCAGGCTGCTACAACGAATTCAGCAACCAGTTCTACGGCGGCGATCTGCGGGGCGTGCAGAACGAACTGGACTATATCCAGTCGCTCGGGATTGACACCATCTACATGAACCCGATTTTCTCGGCGCGTTCCTATCATCGGTACGACACCGACAATTACCTGCACATTGATCCGGCGCTCGGGGGCGACGCGGCGTTCACGTCGTTGTCCACCGAACTGCAACGGCGTGGCATGCAGGTGATCCTGGATGGCGTATTCAATCACGCTTCGTCGGACGGCATGTATTTTGACCGCTACGACCGCTACGGCGGCAGCGATCCGAACATCGGTGCCTGTCTGTCACTCGGGTCCCAGTGGCGGACCTGGTTCAACTTCACCGACAACAACGTGCCCTGCCAGTCGAGCGACTACATCGGCTGGTTCGGGCTCGATAGCCTGCCAACGTTTAACCATGGAATCGATGCGGTGAAGGACTTCTTCTACCGCGGAGCCGGAAACGTGACACAGCACTGGTATGGCCAGGGCGCTTCCGGATGGCGCTTCGATGTTGCCGACGATGGCAACTTCCCGCACTCCTGGTGGGTGGACTACCGCACCCATGCCAAGACCTACAACAGCAATGGTCCGCTGATCGGAGAGATCTGGCCGAACGCCAGTCAGTGGCTGGCCGGAGACCAGATGGATGCGGTGATGAACTATCGCTTCCGCAAGAACATCACCGGCTTTGTCCGCAATGCCGAATGGCACGACGACAATAACAACGGCACCAATGACATCCCGGGTCTTACGCCGAGCCAGTTCGACAATGCCATCCGCGCTATGCGCGACGACTATCCACCGCAAGCGACGGCTGCCATGCTGAACCTGCTCGACTCGCACGACGTCAACCGCGCGCTGTATGTAATGACCGAATTGGGCGACAACGGATTGGTGCAGGCGAAAAAGCGGCTCGAGTTGGCCGCGCTGTTCCAGTTCACCTATGTTGGCGCGCCGATGGTGTACTACGGCGATGAAGTCGCCGTGAATTCGCCGTCGCTGGCCAGCAGCGGCAATGGCCCCATTGGCGATCCTTACACGCGGCCACCATATCCCTGGTTGGATCAGCCGGGCGATCCCACCATCTACGGTCCGCCCGACACCAGCGTCGAGAGCTACTACACGACGCTGGCGCATCTTCGCAAACAGTACCCCGCCCTGCGTAATGGGTCGTTTGTCACTCTGCTGACGGGCGATACGCAGGAGATGAACACCGCTCCCAACACCTATGCCTTCGCGCGCGTGCTCGGCGGATCTGAGACCGCAGTGGTGGCGCTGAACAACGGTTCGACGAGCAACACCGCCACCATCCCGGTGAGCGGCTTGTTCAGCGATGGCACGCAACTGCAAGATGCCATCACCGGCGCAACGTATCCCGTGAGCGGAGGCAACGTGTCGGTTACGCTTGCCGCAGACACTGGTGTCGTGCTGCTTCCCTCCCCGGTCAATGTAGACCTGGTGCCCCCGATTGCATCGATCACCACTACTCCTTCAGCCAACGGAAATGGCTGGATCAACACCAGCCCGGTCACCGTTAACCTGAGCGCGACCGATTCAGGCAGCGGCGTGGAACAACTCCGCTACTGGATCGACGGTGGTCCGGTGACGGTGGTGGCGGGAAGCACCGCCACGACGCAGGTCAGCGGCGAGGGGATGAACTCCGTGGGCCTGCGTGCGTTGCACAATGCCGGTAACATTAGCTCGCTGGTGACGCTGCCGGTGAACATCGACCTGACTCCTCCGGTCGTCAGCGTTTCCGCCAATCCCTCGTCGCTCTGGCCACCCAACGGCAGGATGGTTCCCGTTACCATCTCGGGCACGATCACAGATAGCTTGTCGGGGGTCAATTCAAGCACTGCGGCCTTCGCGGTAGTCGACGAGTACGGACTCATTCAACCGAGCGGGCCCGTGAGCCTGGGGTCTGGAGGAAGCTACTCGTTTGTAGTCTCCCTCCAGGCATCACGAGACGGAAGCGACCGGGACGGGCGCCATTACACGATCACCGTCAGCGCCAATGATTTTGCCGGCAACCGGGGTTCGGCGGCGACGATCGTAACGGTGCCCCATGATCAGGGGCATTGAGGACCATTCCGGTTAGCCCGAGTCTTGAATGGCGACGAAAGGAGGGTGGACAAACATCAATTCGAGGCTCGCCGCATACATCTAATGGCGGGGTTGATAGAGGTAGCTGACAACGAGTTCAGCAGAATCGATGATGAAATGTCGAAGATGCCAGACATTGCCGAGTTCATGATTTTGAAAGCTTTGGAGCGGCAGTACTACAAACTATCGGCTCGTCCTGGTAACACGGATCTTTCGCTCGAGGTCAGCACCACTTTGCGTTGCAGTTGTAAATTCCTGAAGGCGCGACCGTCTACAAAATCGTCTACAGCGATGTGACGGAAAAACCAGAAACGCGTTTAAGTTATTGAAAATATTGGTTGGGGAGAGAGGATTTGAACCTCCGACCCCCTGGTCCCGAACCAGAAACCGGTTTGCTAACTTGTTGTCCCGCTTAGGTCGGTACTGCGTCGTTTTGCCCCTTGCTCGCCGGTTTTCGGCAGCGAATGGACCCAAATTGGACCCAAGTTGGGTTGAGGCTCTTCCCGGCTTCCCGGAACTCGCCGGACAATAGTAGGAACCGCCGCCCCCGCAATCTGTGAGAGCGCTGATGGCGCTCTTCTCCCGTTCGTTCCACAGGGGACAGGGTAGGCATCGCTCGATTCTTAGAAACCGAAGGTATAGGAGATCCCAAATAGAGGCGCGGGGTCGCTGCGCATACCCACATTGTTAATTGGTATTAGCACATTACCAAAAAACAGCAGGTTGTTCTTTTCCCACGGCTTCCACTTCAGGCCAACACTGAAATCGGTGCTGGTGTACGACGAGTTCACAGGCTTGACCGTCGGCGCGGTACACCCTGACGGAGGAGGTGTTTGACCGTTGCAAGGCGAGGATGGAGCGAGATTAGTTGGTATCGGCTGCGAAGCAAGGACTAATGCGGGAGAATTCTGAAACTGGTTGCCAAACAGATCAGCGGCCGCAGTGACGCGTTGGAAGAGCTTAGCATCTGCTCCAAAATCGTACTGAAAACCGCCGGGAAGCCGCTGCTTTGAGTAATGTGAAGGATCGCTGGGATCAGGCGTCTGGATCAGCACTGTATCAGTGTTCCAGATATACCCGAGTCTGGCATGAGGCGTGACCCGAGCCGAATATGAGATAACTCCATAAGGGTTAAAGCCATACGCCCCGGAACCAAGATAGTTGAGGGCGTCACCCGTGGGAAAGCGCAGCAAAAGGCCTCCGCTGAAATGGAAGTTCTTTCCCTCTCGCTCAAAAAACTCGTGTTTGACGTTGACAATGAAATCTCCAATGCCGCTGGCTACTCCAGCAGTATAGGGAACGGGGGACGGCAAGGAACCCAGAAGAATTCCAGTCGAATGATCGTAAATGTATTCTGTACCGCCTCCCCCAACTCCTATTGAAACTCTCTCGATCGGGATGATTACTGAGACATCAGTAGTATTCGTCAAGCCATAATTCGCAAGGATTACGTACTGGTCTAGCTTAAGGCTGATATGTTCCGTTTGAACAGCATACTGATCCACGTTGCCGGCCGGACATGGGCCCGACAAAGGGCAGGTCGTAGATTGGAAAACGAACGGTACCGCCCCGAGGTTATTTCCATTGATGCTGTTGAATGTGAACTGCTGAAATGCGAATCCCAAGAAAAGCCTTTTTTTGCCAATGGTACGAGCCCGGTCTATCAAGATAGGCCCTAGGTTCTCCAGGGGCCTATAATCGTTGATCGATTTATCAAAAACAAACTCTATGCCTGTGGCTGAGCTTGGCAATGGCAGCTGGGTTAACTGAGCGGCGAAGGTCGCATTGATGGCCTGCGCAGGATTGATCACGGTTTCAGGATGCTGGGCGCGTGAGGCGACTGGTATCTCGCAGACAAGTTTGGTTGACGTTGTGCAGTCTATCTGTGCCATTGCGCCTATGCTTAGTGCACACCACAGCAGGGGAAATAACGAAGTGCGCTTTTTCATTCGAATTCCTCGAAGGAAGTCATTATCCAGGAGTTTATGTCAATCCTGGGTTGGTTAATTTGTACATTCCTCAGTGTCCTACATTAACCGGAACAACAGCCGAATATGCTACGTTGTTCGAGTCCATACCCTGTACCAGAATACTATAGGCTCCGGTTGGGGTGGCCCCGGACGGAGTAGGTGTCCTTGTGAATCCGCCGCCGCAGCCGATGCCATACAGTAAGGCAATCAGGACCAGTAAAATTCCAAGCCACTGGAACATAGCCTTGAGTGAGAGCCTATTGCGGCGCAGAGATCCGATCAAAACTACGGCTGGCAATCCCAGCCAGAAGGCGGCAAAAATCGCCGATGACCGTCTTTTCAGTCCCGCTGTCGTGTTGCCCGTCGTATTAACGGTTACAGTGACTGAAGTAAGCCCACTTGAATCAAAAGTAGCTGTTGCCGGATTGGGAGTGGCGCAACTCATGCCGAGGATAGACGGAGCTTCGCCACCATTCGGAATACTCACATTCAATCCTGAACCGATAACAAGCGGACAAACGGTGTTCTGAGAAAACGTGATTGTCACCCCTGGAGGACCCGCAAAGGTAGCCGTTGTGCTACCTGGACTTCCTGGCAGCACATTTATCGCAGTAGCCGCGCTGAGGACGTTAACCGGAAAAGTCGAGGAATGGCTTAGGGTCATCACGCGAGTGTCGGTCGCGGTGATTGTAACTGTGTAGGGTATAACGGGAGTGGGTTCACTGCTTGTGCCCGCGGTCACCGTGACGGTTGTCATAAGACCATTTGGATTGAGGGTACAAGTGAGAGGAATAACGGGATTGTCAGACATTGCGCTGCATGAAAAAGCCAAGCTGTCCAAAAAACCGTATAACGGCGTTGCTGTCTCGGTCACAGTTTGTGTCAGCACCGAGAATGTTGCAGGATTGTTGCTGGATCCGGGAGCAACAGGAACTGGGAAAGACTTGTCGGTTGTGGCGGTCGGGGGTGAAAAGTCCTGGACAGTCTGCGGCAGTGGGGTTGAAGTCGTGCTGGTAATGAAATTCATATCACCGCTGTACGTTGCTGTGATAGGTAAACTCAATCCTGAAGGCAACAGGTTCGTAGAGCACTGAGCTCTGCCGCTGCTCGGGGTAAGAGTGACCCCCGTACAGCTTGGTGAAATAGCTGCTCCATTCACGTAGAAAGTTACCGTACCTGTTGGTAGGGTCGTGCCCAAATATTGCGGTGTTACCGTAACAGTGAATGTCACGACCTGGGTCGAGACCGCAGGGTTGAGCGACGAGGTCAGCGCACCTGTCGTTGTCATAGCCTGGTTCACAACTTGTGTCGCAGAACCATTGCTGCCGGAAAAGTTGTTATCGCCGCTGCTGTAAGCGGCCGTGATGGTGTGCGAACCCAGCTTCAGCCTCGTGGTCGTGCACTGCGCCTGTCCAGTGCTCTGATTCAGGTTCGCTGGATTGGGGCAGTTCGGATCGTTAATGAGATTTCCATTGTCTGTGAAGGTCACAGTCCCAGTGGGTAGTATAGGCCCCGAAAACTCTGGGGTAACAGTCGCCGTGAATGTCACGGGCTGGTTTATGACAGACGGTGACGTTGGGCTAAGTGCCGTTGTGGTAGTCGCGATTTGAACCACTTGAGCGGGCGTGAGTGTGGTGCTGCTCCCGAGGAAATTTCCATCACCAATGTAAGTGGCAGTAATCTGGCTGTGTGTGCCCAGAGATAAGCTGTTCGTTGTGCATGTCACGGCACTCCCACCACCTTGCTGCGGCGCCAACTGAAGCCCGGTACAGCCGGGAATCGGCGAATTTGCGTCCGCAAAGTTTACTGTTCCAGTGGGTGTTCCTCCGTTTTGCCCAGTCACGACGGCTTTGATTGCTACCGGTTGATCTATGGCAGACGGATTAGGCGTGGAACTGGCAGAGGTGGTTGTGGGAGCCTGAGTCACCCTGTACGGGATTGAGCCGTTGCTTGAATTGAAATTGCTGTCGCCACTGTATGTTGCTGTGATGGAATGCTGGCCTACCGCAAGCGACGTTGTAGTGCAGTTCGCGATACCATTCTGCAACGGCACCGCCGTACAGTTTGGAATGGCGATGCTGTTATCGGTAAAGCTTACTGTCCCCGTGGGCATGCCGCGTGCTCCAGTCACGGTCGCAGTGAAGGTCACCGGCTGCAGATATTGGGACTGCCCAGGCGGGTTGGCTGTCAGACTCGTCGTCGTATCAGCCTTGGTGACCGTATAGGGAATCGAGCCTTGACTACTCTTGTAGTTGTTGTCACCGCTGTAGCTGCCCTGTATGGTGTGCGAGCCCACCGCCAGCGATGTGGTGGTGCAGGTTGCTGTACTGCCATTCTGCTGTGGCACTAGTGGTACTGCCGTGCAGTTGGGAATCGCATTACCATTATCGGTAAAGCTCACCGTTCCCGTGGGACTCCCGCCAAACGCTCCAGTCACGGTCGCAGTGAAGGTCACCGGCTGCAGATATTGGGACTGCCCAGGCGGGTTGGCTGTCAGACTCGTCGTCGTATCAGCCTTGGTGACCGTATAGGGAATCGAGCCTTGACTACTCTTGTAGTTGTTGTCACCGCTGTAGCTGCCCTGTATGGTGTGCGAGCCCACCGCCAGCGATGTGGTGGTGCAGGTTGCTGTACTGCCATTCTGCTGTGGCACTAGTGGTACTGCCGTGCAGTTGGGAATCGCATTACCATTATCGGTAAAGCTCACCGTTCCCGTGGGACTCCCGCCATTTTCTCCTGTTACAAAGGCGGTAAAGGTGACCAGCTGCAGATATTCAGACTGGCTTGCCGGTACAGCAGTGACAGTCGTGGTCGTATTGGCCTTGACGACGGTGTAGGGAATCGAACCTTGACTGCCGTTGTAGTTGTTGTCACCACCGTAGGTGCCCTGTATGGTGTGCGAGCCCACCGCCAGCGACGTGGTCGTGCAGGTTGCGGTGCTGCCGTTCTGCTGTGGAACTAATGGGACCGCCGTGCAGTTGGGAATTGCATTACCATTATCAGTAAAGTTCACGGTTCCGGTGGGACTTCCACCAAATGCCCCAGTTACCAAAGCCGTGAAGGTCACCGACTGCAGGTAACTAGATTGCTGAGCTGGTATCGCCGTCAACACGGTTGTGGTGTCTGCTTTGTTGACGATTTGAGGCGGTACTAGTGTCGCGGAGCTACCTTGGTAATTGTTGTCACCGCTGTAAGTCGCGACGAGATCGGCGTGCGTTCCTGCTGATAACAACGTCGTGGTGCAGACCGCTTTGGCGGTGTTGTTATCCACTGTCTGTAGGGGTACGCTGTCGCAGCTTGGGTCAAAAGAATTGCCATTGTCTGTGAAAGCTACGGTTCCTGTGGGCGTTCCGTGCACACCATCCCCTGTTACGGTTGCCGTAAACATGAGTTGCTGACCGTATGTAGATGGGTTAGGTCCTCCAGTGCGCGCAATGGTAGTTGTGCTTGGGAAGCTACCAGTGTCATTTCCCGGATTTCTTAGGACTGTGACGTTGCTGCCTCTAGGGATAAGTCCGCCGTTGCCATTGGCCGACACGAGATCAGCATGGCCGCCTTTATGCTGGTTAATCGTCGCCAATGACTCTGGTCCGGCACCAACCGGGTAGTGAACGGCAGATTGCAACGTGCCGTCGCCATTACCGAATAGAACACTAATCTTAGAATCCTTAAAATCGGCTACGGCCACGTCCAGCTTCCCGTCGCCGTTGAAGTCAGCGACTAGCACGGCAGAAGGAGCCGCACCAACCAAATAGGTAACTGGGGACTTGAAGGTGCCATCCCCATTACCCTGCAGCACAGCTACCTTGTTGTCGCCTCGGTAGGTCGCAACCAAGTCCAGTGCACCAGCGCCCCTGAGGTGGCCCAATGCCAGCGAAGAAGGACGACTGCCGAGCTGGACATCTGGTGCCGGCTTGAATGCGCCCTTTCCATCTCCGATGAGGACCGTGGCCTTGCCTTTCGCCTGGCAGGTGCTGTCGTTGCCGCACTCGTTGGCGATCACCAGATCGAGGTTCTTGTCGCCATTCAAATCTCCGACGGCAATGGAGCTTGGAGAATAACCCACCGCGTAGGTTGCGCCGGACTGGAAGCTGCCGTCTCCATTTCCAAACAGCACACTCACAGCACCGGGTTGCGCACAGTTAGGCGAACCGCAGTCTCCGGCAATTGCAAGATCTGCTTTGCCGTCCTTATTGAGGTCCCCTATTGCCAACGATGTAGGGCTGTTTACCAGCGGATATGTGAGAGCAGGCTGAAATGTGCCATCTCCATTGCCGAGCAACACGCTGACACTCTTGTCGCCGCGATTTATTGCGACCAGATCGAGTTTGTTGTCGCCGTTAACGTCGGCTAACGCCACAGACACCGGTCCTATACCTAACGCATAGCTGCTTGCTAACCGGTAGGTACCATCGCCAACGTCGAGCAGTACACTGACCGTCCCCGCACTTGAACAGGTCGTTTCTATTCCACAAAAATTGGTAACCACCAAATCCTGCTTACCCTCACCGCGCAAATCACCGGCCGCAACCGACTTGCGATCCAGGTCAACGCTGTACGACCGGGCTGCTTTGAATGTGCCGTCTCCATTACCCAATGCGATGCCGATGGTGTGATCGGAAAAATTGGCGATCGCTAAATCAAGGTGACCATCGCCATTGAAATCTCCAACAGCGAGTGCCCGCGGAGAATTGCCAACGGTGAAATCGAGCGCAGGCTTGAACGTTCCGTCGCCGTTGCCCAGGAGCACGCTGAAGGAGTTTCCGGATTGATTGGCCGTGATTAAATCGGGTGTGTTGTCGTTATTGACATCGGCCGCGACCACAAAGGCGGGATTGCTACCCACGGAATAAGTCGAGCCGGGTTGGAATGTGCCATCACCTCGGCCTAGAAGCACAGTCACAACCTTCGTACCAGCCTGTGTTACCGCCAAATCAGCTTTCCCGTCGCTGTTGAAATCTCCTGTGACAATCGAGGACAACGGAGTCGAGGCCACCTTCAAAGAGGAAACTGAGCGGAAGCTTGCATCACCTCTGCCGAACAAGATACTCACTGTGCCGTCAACATTCGCCGAAGCTACATCAATATGGCCATTGCCGTCGAAGTCTCCAATCGCCAATGATTGGGGGCTTCGCCCGATGTTGTACGGAATTGACTTTGGGAAATGACCGGTTCCATCGTTGAGCAATACTGCGATTGTGTTACTTGCTTTGCCGGCTACGATCAAATCTGGCTTCCCATCGCCGGTCAGATCGCCCGTCGCGACATGCACGGGATCGGAAAGGGCGGAATAAGTAATGGCACCTTCTAGAGTTCCATCGCCCTTGCCAAGCAATATACTCACCGTTCCGTCGGCTTCGTTGCACACCACGATGTCAAGCTTTCCGTCGCCATTAACATCGGCTAGCAACACAAATGCTGGTTGCCTCCCTACTGAGTAATCCACAGCAGGCGCAAACTGCCCATTTCCTTTTCCTAGCTGTACTGAAACTTTGCCGGCGCTGACGTTCGCTACGACTAAATCGAGCGTTCCGTCACCATTGAGATCCCCTGTTGCAACGCTGCCAGGGGTGCCCGAGAGCGGCAACGCGGGGGCTACCAAGAACGTCGCTGAACCAGCGCCAGCTAGCGAAGAAGACGCTTTTGGAGATGTCTTCGAAACCTGCCCAAATGCGAAACCGCAAGTGGCTAAGAGAACTGTCCACAGCAAGGAAAAGAAACCAAGGAAACGGCAGTGGCGCGCCATTTTGACCTCCACAGATAGGGACCAGGACCGGAATACAGAAATCGTTCTAGACTCTCATCGGATTAGCGAAAAGCTGAACCAACTCGCTCTGGGCGCCGTCGCCACAAAGCACTGTAAGTAAGGACTGCATGTTCAGGCGTGTCTGCCCGGCGGGTACGAAGCAGCGCGGGCTTGATCGCCAGCAATCTGCGTAATGGAAACGGCGAAGGAGCGGTTTCGATTAAAAGGAAACTTGCACTTTCCCCCACGCCAAATCCAATTTCGCAGAGGACGTTCCGAATGTGTTCTGATCGAGTCTCAAAGTGTATTCTGAGTTTCAGGAACTCTCAAATAGTTCTTTAGTGGTAATCCAGGTAGGCGCCACTTAGGTGGGGAGGTGGTCATTGCCGGCACATGGGAAAGCTCGCAGGCGCGACGCCAGCCAGTCTCTGCCCCGAAACGCACGCGCTATAAAGCTATTTACAAGGGGCGAACATGAGGGCCGATGGCTTGAGACTAGAAATCCGACGTTCCATATCAGGCGAAGAGGGAGTCAAAACGTTCACCTTCCTTCGATGACCCACTTTCCATTTAATTTCTTGAATCGCCACTTGACGTTGAGGTGCCCCTGCGGGTGTGGTGTCTTGTTCTCCGTATACGCCTTCGTTTCTTCGCAATTCCATTCCGCTGTATCTGGCGGTAGGAATTTCGTGGGTTGATCAACGGGGCTGCATTGCTCTTTGACGTTGACCGCCTCAGCTCTCTTGAAGAGGTTCTTGTAGGCGTCCTGCGCATTCTTATCAATGCGCGGCCAAACCCTCTTAATTCCATCGAGATCTTTGAGATTGTAAGCGTCAATGAATTGATTGAGTGATTCCTTTATGCCTGCGATATCGGCGCTACTCCCTCGGAACGAATCGCCAGCCTCTCCCGTTGCTGGCTCAACTTTCGGTTCCGTTTTTGCGGCTGGCGGCGGAGGCGGTGGCGTATTCACGACGACTTTTGCCACTTGAGAAACAGTTTCGCCGCTGTCGCCTATCGCAGTCAGAGTGTAGACACTTGTATCATGCGGCTGAATCGGCCGCTCACCAATGGCAGGCACTTTCCCAATATCGTGATCAATAATGACATCTTTCGCATTCTCCGTTTCCCATACCAGCTTCGTCGGATCACCAGCTTGTATGCTCTCGGGTTGAACCTTGAAGAGGAGAACTTTGGGGAGCGACGATGGGCGCGCTGGCGAACTAGCTGTAGTCGGAGTGGCCGGCACATTGGTAACTGTCGACGGTGTCGGTTTCGGCGTGAACTTGGCAGTGACAGTCTTCTTGTCTCCGGCTTTCAGATCAATCGTGGTCGACCATCCGACATACCCATCCAGATCGACTCGAATTTCATATCGTTTAGGATCCAACTTTAGAGAGGCAATGCCACGAGGATCTATTTCTCTGGCCGTCTCATTTACATACACCGAAGCCCCAGGTCGCGCCACGATGCGGAGGTAGGCATCTGTCGGAGCCATTGGATTTGCCTCCTCCTTGGACTTCGCCAGATTGAATGCGAGTGGCTTCTCTCTGCGTCCCTTAGAAACATTCACGTGCTGCGCTGAGTACTCGTATCCCTGTTTCTTCAGGACTACATCGTGCGGCCCCTCAGTTATCCCAATTGAGGTCTTTCTTACATTCTCGAGAGTAGCTTCATATCTGTTGTCCACGTAGACATCAGCGCCTTCCACGTTGCAGGTGATCACCACTGCCACTGTTTCCGCGGGTGGTGGTGTTAGCGACACAGGCGACTTGATTTCCTGCAGCTCGGGTGTGAGCACCCGCCGTTCACCCCTGTGCAAATTAATGTTTTGAGACCATTGTTGATACCCGCTTTCTTGTACTTCCACCTCGTGGTTGCCCGGCGAGACTCGCAGGGATGCACCGTTAGGCGATTCCACCGTCACCGGGCTTGATCGGTTGAGCATAACCTGCGAACCCAGGGGTGCCCGCACAGTCAGGTAGGCTGGTCGTCGGAACCACCACACCATAATTGAGATACCCAAAGCCATGACGAGGGCGAGTACACCAAATAGCATCCAGCGTCTTTGGGCTGGAGGTAGCTTCGTGCCGGAAAACTTCGCCTGTGGTTCCGTTTCAGTCCATTCCACGTCGACGCGATGCCCCATGCTCTCGACGCTCGCCGACATTGGGGCCGCAAAAAGCTTTGTGGCAGCATCAACTTCAGCTTCTGCAGTGTTTTTGGTAGGTCCAGATGGAGCTCCGTTCAGCAGTTGGGTTGCCGCGGCTGCACCGGCCTCGTGGTGTCTGGAATCCGCTGCTGCGGACCGCGCCCGCATCTGCAGGTCGTGAAATTCCGGCGATTGCCGATAGGAAGCCGGCCGCGAACTGAGGAATTCGACGGCACTTACGGCAGCACCCTGAGCCAGCAAGGCCTTGCCCTTCGCAATCGCTGCCTTCAGTTCGCGACAAAAGATCTCGCGCTGCCCTCTTGCCTGACGTAGCAGAATGTCCAAATCCTCGTTCGGCACGTCTGCAGCCGCCCTTTCCAGGAGTTGGACAGCCTCGTCGAAACGCTGCTCGGCCAGTAGCCGATGAGCATCTCGAACAACTTCATCAATGAACGCCTGCCGTTCCTGCTTTGTTTGCTGATCACGTATGAATCGGAGCAATTCATCGATGTCTGGTGATTCAGCAAATCGCAATTGAGCACTTTCCAGTATCCGGATCGCGTCAGCGTACCTTCCCAGGCCAAACGCTTCATTTGCTTGTTGTAGGCAGGTCGCCTTATCAGCTTCGGAGAGATCTTTGGCTAGACGTTCGCGCAACATCGTCCGAAAAGACTCGAGACGAGAATTTCCAGGAGCCTTCTGCAGCGCAGACTCGACCAGCACTAAGGCCTTTTGAGTCTGACCGCTGTCCAGAGCCTGCTCGGCGGCTGCGATCTCGTTCCGCACGAACTCTCGTTCCGCAGCCAGAGCGATTTGGGTATCGGCAAGCTCTTTCAACCTTCTCAAGCCCGGCTCATTAGGGAACTTCTGAAGCGCTTCCGCAGCCTTTGCCGAGGCACCTTTATAGTCATCGCGATCGATAAACTGCTGCACTTCGCGGTTAAGTTGATCCAACTCTCTGCGATGTTTTTCCTGCTGATGTTCTGATGCCAGTCTCTCCAGGAGAACACGAAGTTGGGGTGCAGAAGGATCCAGACACTGCGCTTCCTTTAACAGGTTTAGTGCCGCAGTGAATTTTCGAGCGGACATCTGCCTGCGTGCTTCGTCGAGTAAAGTCTCCAGCTTCTTTTGACGCTCTCGCTCTTCGAGATCACGTGCGATCGCTCTACCCAGAGCTTTGATCTTGCTATCGTCTGGGCGAATCGATAATGCAGCCTCGATCGCACTTTTTGCGTTGTCTAGATCCCCTGAGCGCTGGGCTGCC
Source organism: uncultured Acidobacteriaceae bacterium (assembly GCA_963794545.1). Taxonomy (GTDB): domain Bacteria; phylum Acidobacteriota; class Terriglobia; order Terriglobales; family Acidobacteriaceae; genus Bog-257. The sequence continues at coordinate 84,429 of CAWCEH010000001.1, read as the reverse complement.
TCCGCGCGCATGATCGCTCTCTGAACAATCTCGGCATCAGCCTTAGCTTTCTCGATGTTGGTCTTTAGCTTCTGCAGTTCGGCGCTGCCGTCAAAATCAATCGCCTGGTTGATGAACACGAGAGAGACGTCAAAATCCTCCCGTTGGTACGCATCCTCAGCCTGTTGCTTTAATTGGCGGACCCGTTCGGCACTCAGCTGCGCATCGAGTTTTGCACGCACAGTGCTGAGCATCCTGGCAGCCGTAGTGTGTTGGCGGTCAAGCTTGAGGATCTTCGTTAGATATTCCTGTGCTTCAACAAGCTCATCATTCTGCTGTAACAGTTCAGCTTTGGTCAGGTATTCCGAGATCGCCTCTTGCTTTAGCTGATGCTGTACCTCGGCCAGAGCTGCCGCAAACGCCTCCGCGGACTGGTAGCGCTGGCCACGGTCCTTCGCCAGAGCCTTCAGGGCTATGGCCTCTAATTCCGGCGGGCAAGAAACGCCAAAGTGCGCAAATGCAGGTGGATCATCGGAAATGATCTTTGCAAGAGTCGAACCCGTACTGTCGCCCTCGAAGGGAAGTGAGTAAGTCAGAAGTTGGTAAAGGACGACCCCTGTCGAATAGATATCCGCACGCGTATCGGTGCCCTTTTGCTGAATCTGCTCAGGGGGCATGTAATATAAGCTTCCGACGATTTGCCCCGAGCGAGTGAGACTGTGATCTCCGAGACGCGCAATACCAAAGTCGACGATCTTAACGCTGCCATCATTTAGGACCATGATATTGGCGGGTTTTATGTCGCGGTGAACAATTCCCCGCTGGTGCGCGTAACCGAGACCCTGGCACACTTCAATTATGATGTTGAGCTTTTCCAGCAGGCCCATCGGTCGATGGGTGCGCAAAAGAACCTCCAGGCTGCTTCCTTCCAGGTACGGCATCACCAGGAACGGCTGGCCCTGGTGTTTTCCATAGTCGTACACGATTACGATGTTGGGGTGTTGCAGGCTTGCGGTTCGTTTGGCCTCTAGGTCAAAGCGCTTTAGGAAGTCGCCACTTTCGTATACATCTATGTTCATCATCTTGATCGCAACCAGCCGATCAAGATCAGGGTCCTTTGCCAGGTACACCACTCCCATGCCACCGCGGCCGATCGTCTCTATGACATCGTATTTGCCGATTTTTGCCGTCTTGCTGGGGGTGGCCATTGCTGAGCTCACTGTGGCGGCGCGAACACCGTGGCACCAACTCGAGTCATGGGAGTCCGAATCCATTCTCGGATGCAACGCCGGAGAAGAACTCCGAACCAAGGCAACCGCACGGCAAAGCGTCTCTATTTGAATCGAGCTACGGTGATCGCCATTGTGCTACGAATCGGGACCGCGTCGCAAGAGCGAGGACGTTCGACCGGTAGCGCGTGGCGTCACGGAGGACAGCCGATGCAAACGCTATTTGGAACTATGTATCCTGGTGCGAGACGAAGAAGTGGAAGCTTCTGTGTCCCGGGACACGCTTTCGTAAGTATCCATATCTAAAATGGTTACCTGTCCACCAGTGGGCAGGATGACCATCTAACTTGCCGGACGACTCTCAATTTTGGGAGGACTGCAGTTGGCAGAACCGAAGCGAACTCGGTATACACTTAGCATCTCCAAATTCAAAAGTCCTGGCGGCCGCATGAGTGCGTCAAAGGCTACTTCGTCGTCTGTACCGACTTTGCATGTGGCGGTGGAAACTGCTGACGCAAGAGCACGAACGCTCGAATTCATCACGTCTTTCCGAATCGGCCGGGCCGACGATTGTGCGGTCTGTGTCAAGGACGAACATGTCAGCCGCACCCATGCCGAAGTGAAATTCGAGAACGGCTGTTGGTGGATTCGTGACATGCGTAGCGCGAATGGCATTTGGGCTGGAGGCGAGCGTTTTGAAGCGGCCCCGATAATGGGAGCGATGACGATCAGGCTGGGAATTGAAGGTCCAGAGGTCTCCTTCGAAGTTCATGCGCCTTCGCGAGCAGACGATCACCCCTTGGACAATGAAGCTGTTGTCGCTCGCTATATCGAACATTATTTTGGGAGCGGCGCCGCCGATCAGCCAGCGGGCGAGCACACGATGTTTGTGCGCAAAGCCTTCGCACAGGTGCAGACGAAACAGAAGGAAAAGTTTGGTTATATTTTTGGCGCTTTGCTTCTCTGCGTAGTTCTGGTTGGAGTCTATGCCCTCTATGAACACCAGCAAATCAGAAAGCAGCGGGCGCTAGCGGAGGGTCTTTTCTACTCGATGAAGGCCCTCGATGTTGACATTGCCAATCTCGAGAGGGCCGTCTTGAGCTCCGATGACCGGCAGAGCAAAGGCGTCATCCGCCAATATGAGACCCGGCGCAAAGAAATGGAGCACAACTACGACCATTTCCTTGCGTCGCTGCATGTTTACAACCCGAAAATGACGGATCAAGAGAAACTCATCATGCGAGTGGCGCGCATTTTTGGAGAATGCGAACTCGACATGCCCCCGGATTTCACGGCAGAGGTCAGCCGATACATCAAACTATGGCAGTCGTCGGGACGGTTCAAAAGGGATGTCGAGACCGCCGAAGAGAAAGGGTACATTGCTCCGATCTCAAAGCAGCTGCTGGACGAAGGACTGCCGCCGCAGTTTTTTTACTTAGCCATGCAGGAAAGCGATTTTGACCCTTACGTCAACGGCCCGGTGACGCGGAAGGGCATCGCTAAGGGCATGTGGCAGTTCATACCGGAAACAGCTGTCAAGTACGGTATGCATCTGGGCCCCCTGGTCGATTTAAGGCGTCCTGATCCGGCAGACGATCGGCACCATTGGGACAAGGAAACCAAGGCAGCTACGGAATACATAAAGGACTTGTATGCCACCGACGCCCAAGCCTCTGGTTTGCTTGTCATGGCCTGCTACAACTGGGGTGAAGAGCAGGTACTGCCACTGGTTCGGAGCATGCCTGCTAATCCGAAGGAACGAAATTTCTGGCAGCTCCTTGCGAAGCATCGCGACAAGATTCCTCGTGAGACCTACGATTACGTTTTCTACATTGTTTCGGCTGCGGTGATCGGTGAGAACCCTCGCCTCTTCGGATTCGATTTCGACAATCCGCTGGCGAATCTTCAAAGCCGGCACCCTGAGATGCCAACGCCGAATAACCTACCGTATATAGCGATGATTGTTGATACGCCAAGCCCGAAGAGCTCCCACCAGACCGCGGCCGCCTGTTTAGGAAGTTGTCTGAACGAAGGCCTTGCACCGCCTCGTGAAAACCGGACGAATTTTCCATGAAGGTCTCCATGAAGGCTGCGGCGAAGACTGACGTTGGTCTGGCTCGCACCAACAACGAGGACAATTGCGGGTACGACATCCGCGGCGTAACCTTCGCGGTATGTGACGGCATGGGCGGCCGCCCTACGGTGCACCTCCCGGTCCGACATGGCTACTCAGGGTTCTCGGTTCTGCCGTATGGCGGAGATCCACAGATGATCCGTATGCAGTTACCCCAACGGTTCAAACTCGCATCAGACAGAAATTTGGTACTAGGGTTCAGTCGGCTATTAGCACGAGGAAGGACATCGACCAGATATAGCCGTGCTGTGTCTCGTACACGGTAAGTTGTGAGACAGCTTGTTATCGGCAGGTACCGATGTCCCGTCAACAAGCCCAAAGGTAGGCCGCCAAAGAGCAGCGAATCATGCGAGAGAAAGTCTACGACAACGGACTCCGCACGGTGGCTCCTGAATCGCCGCTAGAAGTGGATACTATTCGTCAAGTCATATTGCCGGACAAGTGGGACGTAGTCAGCGAAAAGCCGGTCGTGCCTCATCTTGATGTGCTCAAGCTTCTTTTGAGGAATGGAGGTCAACTCGTATTCCATGGTCGGTGGTCGTCGAAGTTAATCATGCACTACGTTGTGGGCGAGCTGTTGCAAGGAGAGGTTTACGATCTGACAGTCACGGTCTACGACAACACAAGCGGATCTCGCATCGGCTCTCTGCAACTTGGGGTTTGCCTGGCGAAGGTTAGGGGACCCCATCATTTTCTTTTTTGGGCCGCACGACAAGCAGAAAGGGAGATGAAACGTTCCGGATTCTTTCTGCCCCAATGGGGATTGCTTGCAGATCGCGAACCAGCGCGCGGGATGAAGATGAAGGTACAAGAAGAGAGAATTGAGCAGCCCCAGCGATACACCGGGCTGATTGCGAACACATCTTGGCAGCAGTTTGCCATCTCGGTCGGCGTGGCTCACTCTTATCCTGCACTAGATAACATCGAAGCCCCACCTCCCGTTTCACCGCACGTCACTCTGATCGATCCCGACGAGCTATCTGGCGATAGATGTTGAAACATCCCCATTACGCTCAGATTCCTCACTCGGCACCAGCTTGTGGCTGAAAAATGGAGCCGCGCTAGCACTCCTCCGCACCTCCGCAAGCTGGAGGTCAGATTTCTTGCAACTCATTCCTTCTTGTCATCGCTCTCGTCTCGCGGGGATTCACACCGGAATCGCGTTCACGTTCGACCGGATTCCCCAAACATCACTTGCCTGCTGCTTCGCGCAGGAGAACCGTGGTCGCGCAGGCGCTTGACCGTGGAATTTTAGGGCTGCAGTGAAATCTTAGGCGTGCAAGCAAGGCTGGTAGCAAACGACCCTTTCTCGAAAAGCATCGTCGCAGCCCCAGCACTGAGTGAGAATTTCAAGGTTGCTTCGTTAGTGGTTTGGTGGGCAAACTCCAGCTTAAGAGGTACATCGAAGTTGTAATTCGTTCCGTTGAGTTGCCCGTCCTCACCGAACTTGTTCACGAACTGAAAAATCGAAAGGGGCCCTGTCTTGCTGATTCGAAAAGTCTTGAGAACATTTAACTCAATTCGGTCTTGTGGATCGCCGCTCCAAACAAAATCTTGTGCGACATTAAATGAACTCAGAACATGCGTCGCAGTCATTAGCTGGAACTCATTTACTCCATTACCGCCGAGCGCCGTAATTCTGTAGTGCAACTGCAGGGTCTTGCCATCCGGATAGAGTGCCTTCTGGATGTCTTTTGCTCGGTTAAAGAACGAAAGATAACGAGGATTAGGGCTCGTTGTTGGGGGTGGGTGTTGTTCGAGCAGTCCTCCGGATTTGAACACGTTTTGCAGTTCATCGAAAGCGCCAGCGCCATTCGGAAACTCTTCGCCGAGTCGCTTGAGCGAATCGCAAAGCTCCTTGGCCCCTGGTGGTGGCGGTGGCGGTGGAGGTTCGAGGCCCTTGATCGGCTGAACGAGCAAGCTTTCTACAGCCCTATTCGCCGTCGAATTGGTGCCGGCGTTATCCGCAATTAGTCGGTTCAGGTCGTCATCAGCGGCTCTGTATTTGTCCTCGCACTCCTTCCTTTGATTTTCCTTTTCATCCGGAGTCACAGCAGTACGCATCTTTTCGAGGCAATCACTAAGAGTAAAAAGCGAGTCAGTGTACGGTCTGTTCATCGGCCCGCTAACCTTCCCCACACAATCGGCCTGCGGGACCAGGCCGGACGCATCGGTGAAGGCACTTTTGATGTTGTTATCCATTCCAGTGTTCTCGGCAGTGACACACAGAACCAGCAACAACGCTGAATGGCCGCCCGCCACCTCGCCGATTTTTGTAGGAACATCGGCTGGGCCCCTGTAACCCAAGAACCTCGACGCCCTGAGAAACTCCACCCACTGGTTGATATAGTCCTGCTGATATCGTTCGCGCAACTTGGGTACGTATGCTCGCGCATCTTCGGCGGCTTGCATGCCTGGCCCCAAGACCCAAGCCTCCCCGCTCAGGTAACGGTCAGGGGTTTGAAATGCGTTCATCATGGCAGACCAGCCTCCCTTGGTGAATTGCGCGGGCACTCGATAATCGTCGTGGGCGGCCTCGTCGGCGTAGTATCTGAAGTCAAAGTCCTTGTTATTTGCTGCGGCGACCTGCAACATCGCCTTATACATTCGCTGGTCTGGCGGGAAGCGATTTAGATAACTTCGGGCGCCACTGACCGCGCTCTCATCTGGCGAGGTAATAAAGCACGCGGGCGCATTCGCATAACTCAGTTCTGTGGCATAGCGATTGAGTTGTCTGCTTACGAGATCTTGCTGCTGCGGTGTAGGGTTTTGTGGACCAGGCCATCTTTTGTACAGGTCGGAGGCGAAAGTCTTGTCACTCTTCACATGGCTGAACTCATTCGTCGCGATCAGGTAAGTCCTCAGGAGGTCATATGCCTTGCCGTATTCCTGCTGGTTCTCAGTTGTGGAATCCGCCTGGCCAGCAAGTTGCGTCAGCACGCCTGCCATTGAGACTCGAGTCGGCCCGAGAATAAGCTGGTTGAGACCACGAGAATAGGCACTACATACCTGCGAATACAAACTGTCGCCAATGTACAAGCCCCATCTCAGCCGCAATGGCGGGTCGTTTCGGCCGTATTCACCAAGCGTATCCAGTAATTCTCCGGTCTCTTCGAGACGCTCAAGATCTGGAAAAGATGGCGCTTGGCCGGTCGGAATGTCGCTGAATGCAACCGCTTGCGCATCTCTTACCTGCGACAGAAGCATCCGGTTACCGATGTATGAGACAGTCAACCCGATGGCGCAAACAATCGCAATCACAGCTGTGGCGATCAAGGCGATCCGTCTCACCAGGCTAACGCGCGTACTGAAACCGCTGGTGGCCAGAGCAACGCGATCTTTCACGATGATCTCGTTGAAGAGCTGGTTAAGGAACACCCACTGCGGCACTTTCTTTGATCCGGCAACACGCGCAGGTCCCGGTGCTTGTGGTGCGCAGAGTTCATCGCCGCTAAGAATGACGGTCGCCCCGTCGGCGTCCTCTTTCACAGTCGGCACCTGAGGCGATGTCTGCACAACTTCATCAACAATTAACGGACGAACTCCGCAGAAATAAAAACCGCGCAGAAAAGGACTAACTCTAAACTGGCTGGGACGCGCAAGCTGCACTAGAAACTGCACAATCGGGGACCGCAGCTTGCGCAATTCGCGCGGAAATTCGTAGATGCCGGCAAGATTGTCCCCTTTGTTTTCCTGCGCCAGCAGATCGAGGCGTCTGTCCGCCAGCGAGTAAAACAATTCATCGAATGTCTTGGTCAGGCGTTCGGTCTCTTTATCGGCGTAACCACCGCCGATCATAGAACGCGCCGGCAGCGTTGCCCCCAGCACCTGCGAAGCTTCCTCCTTGGTCAAGCCGCGGGCAAACTCCGGGAAGAACGAAACCTTGTCCAGCTTGGTGAAGAGCACGTAAACCGGGAAGCTAATGCCCAGCAGTTGCGACATTTCGTGCAAGCGGTCCGCCAGCTTTCGGGCTGCGGATACGGCACTTTCGCTGGCGCCTGACTGCAGAAAATTTCCGCAATCGAAGCACACGATCGCTGCGCGCGGCGCATGCTGCCCCTTGCCGAAGCTCGCAGCCAGGCGGCCAGGTTGCATGAGCCGGATCAGCCGCTTCCAGCGCGCCGGCTGGGTCAGCAATTCGCCTGCGGGATCAACAAACACGGCTTCGCGCGAGTACCACACATTGGAAACGCGCGTCGGCAAAACATTCTTGTCCTGAAAAACGTGGCCGGCCAGCAGTTCCGCATTGAGAGCGGAATGAATGATGCTGTTGGTCTTGCTCGAGCCGGGGTCGCCCAGAAGAAAGATGACGGGAAGACTGCGGAAACTTAAGCCGCGGCCTAAATGCCTCCTCAGCCCCGTGAGCGCTTCGTGGATAATTAGATCCACATCGGCGATGCCTGCCGTGGACTCGCCTTCAGCGCTTGCCTCTGCTGCCTTACCTTTTCGATAGAACCAAAGGAAAACACCTGCGGCAAGCAGTCCGATAATAGCTAGTCCGACCCGTAAGAACCATACATCGGAACCGCGCAGAGGCAGCAAACTTCCGAGGAACCATGTCAGCACCAAATATGCTATGACTAGTCCGCCGGTCAGCCAGTACATCGCCATTCTGCCCCCTATTTCACCAAGTGCGCAGCCGAGGCGGGGATGTCGGACGCGCCCGAAATTAGTAGCAGTTTGAAAGTGACCAAGAGCATCACGGCGACTACAACGCAAGCGATGGCCGTAATAGCCAGCCGTCGCACCCAACGATCCGATCGCACCAGGCGGGCTGCCTCAGAAGGAATCGCGCCGCGCGGCGACAATGCGCCAGACTGGCCGCGCACACGGCGAATCTTGTCTTGCAAGCTGCTCATTATCGCAGGCAGGTCTCCACCTCCGGTGCTAAAATTGGACGAGGATGTCGATGAGGCGTACTGCCCTTTGAAACCGAGCAGCAAACATAGATAGTAGACCTCAAGCAGGTCCGTAGTCTCCCGCGACTCGCCGCGATTGAGGGCCTTCTGCAATTGTTGAAAAAATACCTTTCCGCCCTCCTGATGGTGATACAGTTGAGTCGATAGCGGCAGACCCGCCCAGCCAGAGAACACCGGATTACGACAGCTCAGTACGGATTCGTCCAAGAAAACCACCAGCGCGAACACTGCTGCCTGAGTATCTTCCGCGCTGTAGCCGCCTCTGCGCGCCTCCTGCTCGGCTGCTCCCAGCGCCTGTGTGACGTGGGTACGAAAAGCTTCCGCGCTGGTCACTGCTTGCCGGTTGTAACGCAGGCGCACAATTGCAGTGAACACCTCCTGAAAAGCAATTGCCAGGTTCCACCCACGGGGATCCAGCGCCGGACTGGAACCTTTGTAGCTGCCTACCGGAGCGGCTTGCGGTACGGACATAGGGCGTCACTCCTCCAGTAACACAATCAGCTCTAGCTCGGGCGAAGGCAACTCGCCTGGAACGTAGACGCCCACCCGGCGCGACTGCATGATGTGCTCCCAGCAAGGCCCGCTGCGGCTGATGGTGAAGTATTGATCGTCCACCCTGACAGGAATCGCGGATGGCGGAATCTGCATATGGGTTAAGGTAAGTCCCGCAAGAGCCCGGTTCACAAGCTCCGGAACAAATTTGGAGGAACATATTTTGACGAGCTGCGTCGTTCTGGAAATTAAGTCGGCCTCGCCGAGCTGAGCTCGAAAACAGAGAATCCATCGGGAACGGGCGAAGCAGCGCTGGTCTTTGACCTCCCCGTGATAGAAATATGGCTCTCCCATTTTGAGTGGAATCGAAATGGTCTGCGAAGGTATGACTACCTCCAACAACCGACGAATGTGCTCGTCTAACGCCTGGAAACACGGGCCCGGGTCGCGATGATTGTAGGACGGTAGCGATCGGGGATGCGTGTCCAGTCCAAATGTGCAGAGGCCGCCGGCAAGCCGAGACATCTCACGAAAGAGCTCTTCAGGATGTCCGTGCTTGGAGAGCAACAGATGCCTTAGGGGAGTCAGACTAGAATTGATCGCATGTAGAAACCAGAATTGCGAAACGTGCCGCCCCGACATCCCCGCCTGGAATCTCCCTGCCGAATGTTGTTGGTCCTGAGCAACTACATCGCTTTTCTCTTCCAAAATCTCAACCAATCGCTGCAGCATGCCATTAACATGTTCGCTCGCGCTGATTCGCACAGAAGGCGGAACAAAAGACGGATCGAAGGCGAAATGGCCGGAGCCGTCCCGAACGATCCGGGCCAGAGGCAGCGTTGACAATGCCTCGCTATCGCCCAGCCCCAGTACTAGACGAATATTCTTGTGTCCTAGGTTGACAGGCTTCTCGTCACGGCCGGTGTTTTCATCGTGAAGCACCTTGGCCACACGGGTGTAACGAATGTTTTCGCCAGCGAGACCCTCTTCACTGCAATTCTGACCGTCCGAGACCCAGCGCGGCACCGCAAGGGATACAACCAATTCGTTGGCGGCAGGCGGAAACTGCTCGAACGATATTGCACGGCGCCGGCAACCGATCGGAGTCCGGCATATCGAACGCCAAGCCATCTTCAAAAATCCCGCGTGCCTGTAAGAGTGCTACAGTTCCATTACGGATGGCGTCAGCGTCAAGCTGGTAGTCTGCCAGCCCATAAGCCTCATTCCAGAGGCTGGCCGTGGCAAAGTGAACGGAATCTTCGAAGTACCGATTCTGTGCCTGGAAGTGGTGCGGAGCCAGATACATGCCCTCTGCCCAGGCGATTTTGGACAGCAACTTCATGGCGCATCGTCCTTGTGCAGTACGAAGAAGCCCATTTTCTCGCGAACTGGCTGATTTGAGAACAGGAATCTTGGCACCGCGGGTACCGTGCTCGAGCGTTGCTCCTTTACTGCGGAGTGCGTTGCGGTGTAGCTTGAGGACATATTATCGGCAAAAATGAGGGCTTGTCGAACTGAGGGGTGTACGTTCGCAGGCCGTGGCGGAGTTGTCAGAGGGTATCCGGTGCGCCGTGACGTTCACTGACAAATACGAGATCCTGCAGTCCCTAACCCGTGGACGAGTCGAGATTTTTGTTGCACGTGATCGCACAACCGACGAACAGGTTCTGGCGCACATCTTCGGCTGCCCTGAACAGAAGCCACAGCAACCAACGGTGCAGTGGGTACTGGAGTCTTTTAATGCGATTGCCCCAGAGCCTTCTGATCTGGTGATCGATACCGGCCAATACGCAGGGACCTCTTATGCTTACCTCATTACCAAATTACCCTCAGAAGATCGCCTCCGGACGTGGGTGCAATCGTACGAAGCTGGTCTTTCGGGCGAACAAAGCGCGCAATTCCCCGCAAGTTTCAACCAGACCACGGCTGTCAGCAAGCAGGCTATGACAGCGGCCGGTCAGCCCGTCCTGGGCAGCTCTGATAAAGACCACGGCGTCGCTGCGGCATCCGAAATGCCGCGAGTAAAACTTCCTCCCCAAGCGATCGTCAAGAAAGATATGACCAGCGCGGAAGATATCGCCGGTTCAACAGCGGACCCCAGTGCCCAGCCGAGCGCGACTTCGATTGCATACAGATCAGACAATGAAGAACCTGGCGAGTTCACGAAGAGGTTTTTTCCGGAATTGGGCGCAAATCCAAAAGCATCTGGGCTGACGACTGCATCAGAATCAGGAGTACTCCCGTCATCTTCAAATTCCACCGATCTCGAGGTTGGAGCGCGTCAGAGCATGGGATCCGACAGCGGCTCGATTACGAGCATTCTTGAACCAATGCTTGCTTCGAGCCGCCGCAATGCGGTGGAGAATGAGAGGCTGAATTCCACTCTGCCATCTACTGTTCCGCCAAAAAACGCTTCTGAGGAAGGGCCAAACGTCTCCGAAGGCACAACCGGAGAGTTCACGAGATTCCTTCGTGGACCATTCAACGGAGGACGTGCCGCCGAAACTCCCGATCTTCGAACCCCATATTCACCTCGGGAGAAAACCGTCGGGGAATTCACCCAATACTTTGGCAAAGACGGCTCAGCGAGTACCTCTTCGCCTTCCTCTGTGTCGGCCAGTTCTGCGAGCGGTGGGGATGCCGGATCAATTACCGAAGTATTGGCGCAGCCGGCTAGTGGACCGCAGAAAACGCCATTTCTAGAAGGGAAACCGCCCGCTGAACTTGGTCAAAGCGGTGTTGTCAGGAGATTCTCAACTGGACAGGACGTCGGAACACCGCACTCTTTGGAGAATGAGCGGCCAATTGGAACAGATCGTTCTTCCCGTGGCCTGACCGGCGACAGCGGGCCTGTGCTACACGAAAAGAACTTTCCGGCTTCGGAACCCGAGGGCGCTACGCGCCTGTTTTCAACGCCCGGACAAGGTGGAACCGAAATTCAATCAAAGTTGCCGGAGGGCCCAAGCGAATACACCAGAGTCATTTCCGGCGATGCAAGGCGTGTCGCTGCCCCAAAGGAGCCTGCAGCACAGGAGCAACAACATCCGGAGTCTGCACGGGCCAACGCCAGCGCTCCGGTTCCGGCGATACCCGCCAATCCATCGCCAAGATTGGGCCTGCAAGTCCCACCGAGTAGCGGTTATTCGAGCGTTTCGTCCTCGAATGCTGCGCATATTGTGGAAGGCGGTTGTTACCACGCTCCTACTCCAGCAGAGTTTTCAATTCCTGTCGCTCCTCAGCCGCCACAGGCAGGCTCCACAACTCCCAAAGCCGCCGGAGTTCCTTGGGCGATGATCCTCATCCTGAATGGCTTGTTTGTTCTCGCGGTTTTGCTGGTGTTGTATTTTGCGCTAAAGCACTGAGCGAGATCGCACCCCAGCGCCCTCTCTCGCTAGGCCGAGAATATGGGCAATTGCGTGGATGCTACAGCCGCAATCCGTGGTAACACTAGGCAACGTCGAATGGCTCGAAGTCCATTCTCCCGCCGAGTATCTCGACATGGACGCAGGTGCCTTCCAATCTGGGATTTTCCCAGCCGGGTCGTGCCGGCGCTAGGCAAACCGCGCTCACCGAAGATGCTTTTTGTATTGCAGTTACTATTTTTGTGAGGTCCGGACCGCCAAGATCATACGCAATACCGATACGATGCGTGCTTCTGCCAGGCTGCGCTACAGGATTTTCGTTCGTATTTACTGCACGCCAAGCCTGAATCCATGAGGCGCGATCCGAGACCGTTGGGGTTCTTTGGAAAGTAATCCCTTGCTCTTTCGCCCGCTTTACGATGATGTCAAGTTGGTCCTCATCGGTTCGGTAGACACAACTAAGAAATGTATGCGCGGGTAAAAAAGGTCGTAAGCAATACCAGATCGCATCGTTATATTGACTCATTTTGATAGTTCTTACAGTCACGATACCCTCCTCGTCCGGGTGTTGTCCGAGATACTACTACGCTCCTTGCCAATCGAGTCGATACATAAGTGTCTGCAGTTCAACTGGCCTCCGGCAGCAAAATCAGCAATTCCAGTTTCGGGTTGGGGAAATCATCGGGTACCCAGGCCGCGAGGTTTCTTGCGCGCGTCACGGCCTCCCATGCCGCCCCTGACTGATTCAGGCTGAAGTACTGATATTTCAGTTTCACCGATAGAGCGCTGGGCGGGCTGGGCAGGTGATTGACTTGGATTCCCGGCAACGCCTGTTTGATCAAGTGCTCGATGTGCGTTGCCGAGCAGACCTTCACCAGCCGCGGCACATCCCGAATCACCGCATCTTCGCCGAGATCGGCACTCACAGCCAGATACATTCTCGTGTTTCGCAAATATTTTTCGTTGTCGAGGGCCGTGGCGTAAATTGACGTCCTCACTAGCTTCAGCGGCAACGAAACGAGGTTGGTCGGAACAACCGTCTCCAGCATCGCCCGCAGCTTCTCGTCCAGTTCCGCAAACAGAGGGCCCAACGAATCATGTGCGTACACCGGCAGATCGCGCGGTCGAATGCTGGGCGAGAACGTGGTCAGCGAACCGGCCAGCGAGATCATGGCCGAGTAGAGATCCTCGGGATGACTGATCTTGCTCTCGAAGAGATGACTGAAAACCGGAAAATGCGAGTTGATGGTGTAAAGCAGCCAGAAGTTTGCAATATCAGCGGCGCTGAAATCCGCCAGGCTCTGGTTCTTCTGCTTGCGCATCGCGGCGAGTTGGCTGCTTCTGGCCGTCAAGATTTCGATCAATCCGCGCAGAATCCCAAGCAGGTAATGGCTGCCTCGAATGTTGATGAGCGGAGGAATGAATCTGGGATTCAGCCGAAACGTCCCCACCTCTGTGTGGTCAACATTGGCAATCGGCAAAGTGGAAAACCCTTCCCGATTCTCATTCTCAGCCAGCAGCCGGAAGTTCTTGCGGGCAATTTGCAGCGACTTCTCGCCAGCGCCAGTGTTTTCATCACGGAACCTTGTGACATCGGCGATGTAGCGTGAGTTGCCGTCAAGTGCAGTTGAGACATTGACGCCATGCTGACGGTAACCCGGAACTGCAAGGTATAAATCGAGGCTGCGTTTCGTTGGATCGACCAACTCGGCAAGCGATCTGGAGGAAGGTGCGGGATCTGCATCCGGAATGTCGAACAGCAGACCATCCGGGAAGATCCCGGCGGCGCGAGAGACCGCTAGTTGTCCCTCAGCGAGCATTTCGTGATTAAGAGCAAGCTCGCTGAACCCCCAAGGACGAAACTTCAGCGCCTGTAGGCGAAAATTAAGGTTGTCCTCGATGAATCTGTCCTGCACCTGTAAATGCTGTGGGGTGAGGAACGTCCCCTTCGACCATATGACTGGCTGAAGATGCTTCATGGCAAATGTGATCGACTGTCACGATAACAATCCTGTGCCCGCAAAGCAAAGCCCCATGTTCATTGCATGCCAATCAGCACTCCGATTCATCCGAGACTCAGCGGGTCCGATCGGACGCCGATGCCCTACCACCTTCGTGTTAGAGAGCGTCCAACATTCTCCCTTGACTTGCGGGCAATCCGCAACACATAATCTGCCAGTAATCCAGAAAGCGCCACGAGGTTAGAGGTTTCAGGGCCTCTAGTAAAAGCACTTTCTCGCGATCCCATGTGGTTCAGGCCCCTCGTTCCCTCCCGGCGCAGAAAGTGAAATCCCATGGCAAGAGAAAGCACGCAGCAGAAACTCAGCCGTGTGCGTCCCCCCCGTGTACACATTACCTACGAAGTGCACGTTGGTGAAGCAATCGAGAATAAAGAAATCCCGTTTGTTATGGGAGTGCTTGGGGACTTCACTGGGCAGCCTGAACAACCACTCCCCAAAGTGAAGGAACGCAAGTTTGTCGAGGTGACGCCGGACAACTTCGATGCTGTGCTGGCGAACATGAAACCTCACTTGTCATTTTCCGTGAACGATACGTTGACCAAAGATCCGAAAGGCTTCAAGGTCGATTTGCATTTTGAGAAGCTTGAGGACTTTGAGCCGGAACAGGTTGCGCGCAAAATGGACCCCTTGGCGGCTCTTCTCCAAGCACGAACCAAACTCACCGACCTGCGTGGGAGCTTGCAAGGAAACGACGGACTGAACGATTTGCTTTTCGAGTCGATATCGAATACCGAAAAATTAGAGAGGCTTCGCAATGAACTGGACACGGTGAAGAAACCAGAGGGGAGTCCAAATGAGTGAGGCGGCTGGCGGTGCGACAAAGCAGACAGCGGTACCCGATCAGGAACAGCAGGTAAATGAACAGGAGAGAGGACTGCTGGAACAAATCATCGCGGAAGGACGCTTTACCGGAGATGAGGAAGCACGGAAGCGCGGTACCGACCTGGTGGACGAGTTCGTGTCTCAGGTCGTGAAACAGCAGGGTGTTGACATCAAGGCAGCTCGCGATACTGAGGCTGTAATCAATGCCTACATTGCCCAGATAGACCGCCTGATTTCGGCGCAACTGAATGAAGTCCTTCATCACCCGGAGTTCCAGAAGCTCGAGGCTACGTGGCGAGGCTTGAAATATCTGCTGGACCACAGCGAGACCTCCGACATGTTGAAGGTCAAGATCTTCAACGTTTCTAAGAAAGACTTGTTGCGCGATCTCCAGCGCGCGGTCGAATTCGACCAGAGTGCGCTGTTTCAGAGGGTGTATGAGGAGGAGTTTGGCACCTTCGGCGGCGCTCCAATCAGTGCGCTGATCGGCGATTACGAACTTGGGAAGCACCCCGAGGACATGGAGTTGCTTGCGAAGGTCTCGAACGTGGCGGCTGCGGCGCATGCTCCATTCTTGACTGCTGCCTCGCCCGATTTGCTGAATTTGAAGAGCTTCACCGATATCGGTAGCGTCCGCGATATAGGGAAAGTTTTCGACAACACCGAATATGTGAAGTGGAAATCATTCCGTGAGTCTGAAGACTCGCGCTATGTTGCCCTCTGTTTGCCGCACGTTCTGATGCGCCTGCCGTATGGCCGTGACACCAAGCCGGTCGATGCCTTTGGCTATGAGGAAGGCGTGGGCGGAACTGACCACAGCAAGTATCTGTGGGGAAACGCCGCCTATGCACTCGGCGCGCGACTTACTGACGCCTTCGCAAAGTACGGCTGGTGTGCGGCAATACGTGGCGTGGAGGGAGGCGGACTGGTTGAGGACCTTCCCGCGCATACGTTTCGTACTGATGAGGGTGATGTCGCGCTTAAGTGTCCGACAGAAATTGCGATTACAGATCGCAAGGACAACGAACTTTCCAAGTATGGATTTGTGAGTCTCGTGCATTGCAAGGGCACGGACAAGGCTGCATTCTTCGCCGTGCAGTCGACGCAAAAACCCAAGACATACGACAAGGAGGCAGCCAATGCGAATGCCCGCTTGTCAACGCAGTTGCCTTATATTTTGGCCATGTCGCGCTTCGCCCATTATATGAAAGTCATCATGCGCGAAAAACTGGGCAGTTTTATGTCGAGGAAGGATTGCCAGCAGTTCCTCAATACCTGGATATCTCAGTACGTTGTTGACGACGACAATGCCCCGCAAGACGTGAAGGCCCAGAATCCGCTGCGGGAAGCCAATATTGAGGTTTCGGAGGTCCCGGGCAAACCAGGTGTTTACAAGGCAGTAGCGTTTCTCAGGCCCCATTTCCAGTTGGACGAGCTGAGTATCGCGCTGCGACTCGTGGCTGAGGTTCCAGCGCCTACCGCAAAGGATTAATGGCGGGCGCAAGCTGTCCCGCTTAAGAAGAAGACCGAAATTCAAACGAAAGGATGCGTCGCTATGGCAGCAGCCGATTATTTCCTCAAGATTGATGGTATCCAGGGCGAGAGTCAGGACGAAAAGCACAAGAATGAAATCCAATTGGAGTCCTGGTCTCTCGGCGCCACACAGAGCGGAACATTAGCGGCCGGCGGGGGCGGGGGCGCCGGCAAGGTCCAGATGCAGGACTTTCATTTCGTGAAGAGAATTGACAAGTCAGGACCGAAGCTGTTTCAGTACTGCGCGACCGGCGAGCATATTCCGAACATCGTGCTCGTGTGTCGCAAAGCCGGAAAGCAGCAGCAGGAGTACCTGAAGATCACGATGAAGGAGTGCCTGATTTCGTCCTATCACATCTCGGGCTCAGGCGGCAACGATATCGTTCCGATGGAAGAGGGCTCCATCAACTTCGCCCAGATCGAGAAGGAATACGCCGAACAGAAGCCCGACGGCACTCTTGGCGGAAGAGTAAAGATGCAGTTCAACCTGAAGACGATGAAAGCGTCGGCTTGATCCGGTCGGGAAGGACTGACCTCTTGACATGCAGCCACTTCAGCTGTTCCAGGCCGGAAAGCTCTCGGAAGCGCTCGGAGCTCTAAACGAGGAGGTCCGCCGTAATCCCCTTGATCTCAAACTCCGCACGTTCCTGTTTGAGCTTCTCTGCTTTGCCGGGGAGTATGATCGCGCGGAAAAGCAACTGGACGCCCTAGCGCGCGAAGGCAAGAACGCCGATCTTGGAGCACTCAGCTACCGTGCCGCGCTGGCCGCCGAGAAGTCTCGCCAGCAGTTCTTCGCCGAGAAGGAGTACCTGCAACATCCGCCTCAGTCGCTGGAACGGGCTGGGGTGTTGAACGGGAAACCCTTCCAAAGTATCTCCGATGCCGATCCGCGGATTGGTCCGAGACTCGAGGTGTTCTTCGGACAGGCCTATATTTGGATCCCCTTCGAGCATATAGCTTCGATTACCATTCAGCAGCCCAAGCGGCTTCGCGATCTCATTTGGTTGCCGGCCCGAGTGCAGGCTGCGGAGAGCTTCCGCGGCGCGGAGATGGGCGAACTCCTTATTCCTGTCCTTGCACCAGGAAGTTTCCGCCACTCCGACGACCAAGTCAGGCTAGGACGCCTGACGGTCTGGGAGTTGGATGCGGATGGCGTCGCCATTGCCTTCGGGCAGAAACTGCTGGATCTGGATGACGACGAATCCGTGCCCATTCTCGAAGTGCGGAATCTGGAATTGGGGGTGGCTGCCGCTGTGCAGTAAACCAGCCATGCCTCTCTCCGAAGAACTTTTGCAGCCGATCTCCCAAGCCAGTCCCAGCGGGAAAGACCTGCGGTACATAATCTACGACAAGGTGAGGGAAGCTCGCCGCGAAGACGATGAGCTCAATCGCGGCGCTTGGATAACAGAACGCAAGAAGGCCGATTATCCACTTGCGCTGCGCTTATGCTGCGAAGCTTTGGAGAAGGACACCAAAGACCTGCAACTCGCGGCCTGGGCGACTGAATCCTCGCTCACGCTGGACAGCTTGCCGGGATTTCATCGTGGCTTGGATTTCCTGGCCAGACTGCTTGATGGTTTCTGGGATTCTCTCTATCCCATTATCGAAGACGATGACCTGGAACCTCGCGCCGCTATTCTCTATTGGCTGAGCGGTCGCACCGCGCAATTGCTACTTCGGATTCCGCTCACCGATGGCGGATTCACGTGGCTGCAATACCGCGAATCAAGGGCGGTGGGGTACGAGGCTGATTGCGCCGACGACGATGCCAAACGGGAGCGCTTTCAGCAAGCGATTGATGAAGGCAAGCTCAGTGCCGATGCCTTCGAACATGCATTTGTGGCGACGAAAAAAGCGTTCTACGAGGACAAGCTGAACGAAGCTGATCTTTGCCTGAGGTCGCTCGAACAGCTCGATGCGACCTGTTCAGCGCGCTTTCAGCAGGATGGTCCAAGCTTTAACGGGGTGAAGGAGCGGCTGGAGGAGTTGCGCCAGGCGCTCCGTATTCTGCTGAACAAGAAGCTGGAACAGGAGCCGTCAGCGGAAACTCCGGCCGCCGAGACGGAGTTCGTACTGGAAGAAGTCGAACCCTCGGCGACTTTGCAGCGCGAGACCGTTCGTGTTCCCGTGCCGGTCAAGCGGCAGTCCGCGAGCGCGGAGCCGGAGAGCGTTGAAGACGCGATCAAGTGCATTCTGGATGGCGCCAAGTACTTACGGACCCAGGAACCGTATCGGCCGCTGGCCTACCTGGTGACGCGCGCGGTTCGTTGGGGTGAACTTCGCGAAACTTCCGGAGAGTTGAATCCCGACCAGCTTGAGCCGCCGCCCACGCAAATCCGCAAGCGCCTTAAGATGCTCGCCCAGAATGCCGAATGGGATGATCTATTGGACGACGCGGAAGCAGCAATGTCTTTGCCTTGCGGCCGTGGGTGGTTGGATCTTCAACGCTACATCGTGAAAGCTTGTAAAGAGCTTGGCGATTCCTATGCGCCTATTGCCGCTGCAATCACCTCCGAGCTTAAAGCGCTGCTCGAGGATTATCCGCAATTGCTCGAGGCTTCACTTTGCGACGCGACTCCAGCCGCGAATCCCGAAACACAAGTCTGGGCCGCAAATTTCATGGCTCGAACGGGGCCGAGCGCCTCGTCGTTTAGTCGCTTCCGCAAAGCGGAGGTTGAAAGCGAGCCCTGCGTCGAGGCGCGGGAAACCACTGACGCCTTCGAATCTGCAACGCAAGCCGCAGCTTCGGGCAGAACGCAGGAGGCAATCGAGATTCTGGAACGCGAGATCGCCCGCGAAGCATCCGGACGACGCCGGTTCCGGCGCAGGTTGCAATTGGCTGAAATCTGCATGAATTCAGGCCACAAGGCCGTGGCATTACCGATCCTGGAAGGCCTTGCCCAGGAGATAGAGCGCCGGGATTTGGAAGCCTGGGAAGACCCCGATTTGCTCATCAACGTCTTGCGTCTGCTGTTTCTCTGCATGGAGAAGCAGAAGAACCGTGCAGAGGAAAGGGAGAAAGTTTACGCACGTATTTGCCGGCTGGCTCCGACGCAGGCGCTAGAGCTTTCAAAGTAACGTTGCCGCAAAATAGCAAAACCAATGCCTCGTGACTTAGAGATCGTGATTAAGCAGTCCCTGCTGGACCGATTGACGGACACATCCAGGGATTCGAAGACGAATGCCGCGGAGCTGTCACGGCGGAGCGAGTCTTTTCGTCTCTTTAGAGAGGGTGTGAAGCGCGACATCGAATGGCTGCTCAATACGCGTCAGATCGCAGATCCGGCCGAAAAGGGATGTCTGTCCTCTTCTCTGTACAACTATGGCCTTCCCGACATTACGTCTATGGGCCTACATTCATCCCGCGACCGAGAGCGCCTCACGGATTCGCTCGAAAGAACGCTGCAGAACTTCGAGCCGCGGATTGCAGGCCTCAAGGTACATCTCGAGCCGGTCCAGCCGAACACGCGGGTTCTGCGTTTCCGGATTGATGGCTTCTTGCGAGTTGAGCCTGCGCCCGAGCCGGTTACCTTCAAAACGATCCTGGAAGTGAACAGCGGGCAGTACGAGGTGAAGTAAAATCATGCGCGAAGAACTCCTGGCACACTACGAGAATGAACTGACGTTCCTCCGTGAGATGGGAGCGGAGTTTGCCGCTAGGTACCCCAGGATCGCCTCGCGCTTGGCGCTCGAGCCCGACCGCTGTGAAGATCCGCACACCGAGAGGCTGCTGGAGGGATTTGCATTTCTGGCGGCCAGAGTTCACCTGAAGATTGATGACGAGTTTCCCGAGATCGCGACGTTGTTGCTCGAACGCGGTGTATCCGCATTTTCTTCGGCCGATCCCGTCCGCGACGGTGGTGCAGTTCCAACTCGATCCGGAACAAGGCAGGGCCTCAACCGAGCTGCGCATTCCCCGAGGCGCGCTGTTGTACTCCAAGGCACAAGTCGAGGGCACGGTATGCAAGTTCCAGACCTGCTATGACACCACTCTGTGGCCGATCACCATCGAGGAAACGCAATGGAGAAGCCCTGACAAGGTTCAGCCGCTGGCCCGGGAAACGGTGTCGCGGGCGTAATTCGGCTGCTGCTGCGCTGCCTTCCGGACGTTAGCTTTGAAACACTCGGCCTGAAGAAGCTGCGCTTCCATCTGAAGGGCGAGAGCAAGTTAACGCATACTCTTTATGAGCTTCTCTGCAACAACTGTTGCGAAATCATCTTGCGCGATCCGCTAAAGCCTGCTGCGACGCCCACCAGGCTATCGCCCGACCACCTCCAACCGGCCGGATTTGCAGAGGAGGAAGCGCTGTTGCCGTACCCGGCCCGTTCCTTCCCCGGATACCGGCTGTTGCAGGAATATTTCACGTTGCCGGAGAAGTTCCTGTTCCTTGATTTAGACGGCCTTGATGAGCTTGCCGGCAAGGGATTCCAGGAGCAGGCGGAAATCTTATTTCTCATTTCACCCTTTGAGCGTTCGGACCGGCAGCAGATGGTTGAGGCGAGACTGGCCCCGTCCACCATTCGCCTGAACTGCTCTCCCGTGGTTAATTTGGCATCGCAGACGGCGGAACCCATTCCGCTCGAGCAGACCAGATACGAGTACCCCGTAGTCCCGGATTTTAGGCGGCCTTTTGCAGCGGAAGTGTTCTCCGTCGATTCAGTGAAGGGCGTCAGAGCGCGCCAGGGCGACGTGCTGGAGTTCTTCCCCTTCTTCGCTTATCGGAATATTCCCAGGGAAGGTTCTCCGCAACGCTTTTGGCACGCAACCCGGCGGAGCCGCCAAGCGCAGGAGGCGGGGCGTACAGAGGTTTTTATCTCCGTTGTTGATCTGTCAGGCAGGCCGATCGTTCCCGACGCAGACACGCTCACGGTTCATTGTACCTGCACGAACTCTGATTTACCCGCGCGACTGCCGTTTGGCGACACAAGCGGTGATTTCGAAGCGGAAGGTTTCAGCGCGATCCGAAAGATCGTCGCTTTGAGAAAGCCAACGCCAACGTTCCGTCCGCCCATTGGCAAAAGCGCGTTGTGGAGTCTGGTTTCGCACCTCTCGCTCAATTCCCTGTCTCTGGTGGAGGAAGGCAAAGAGGCCTTGCAGCAAATGCTGCAGCTCTACAACTTCACCAAAGAAGCGCACCTGCAATCGCAGATCAGCGGAATCCGGAAGGTGCACGCCAACCGCGACTTTGCTCCGGTGAGCTCGCCCGAAGGCATCAGTGCGGCGCGAGGTCTGCGGGTAGACATCGAGTTCGACGAGGAGCAATTCGTAGGCGAAGGCGTATATCTTTTCGCCAGCATTCTCGAGCAGTTCTTTGGAATGTATGTCTCCATGAACAGCTTCACCCGGTTGGCGGCATCCACCCTTCAACGGAAGGAGGTCTTACGCGAGTGGCCACCTCGTTCGGGCAGATCGATCCTGGCGTAACCAGGACCCCGTTGCAGCAGGCGCTGGAAGATGAGGCGTTTTGCTTCCAGTTCTTTCAGGCTGTTCGCCTGCTGCGTCGTGTCTCGGGAAATAAGACCGTGGGCGAATTCATGGACAATCCTGCCACCGAAGTGGTCCGGTTTAACGCTCATCAGTCGCTGGCATTTCCTCCCAGCGAGCTGCATTCCCTCGAAGTCAACTCGACCCGGCCTTCACGGATGAAAGTGAATTTCATGGGACTGACCGGCTCACAAGGCGTGCTGCCGCTCTTCTACACGGAATTCGTGATGGAACGGCTGTCAAAGAAGGATGGCGCCCTTGCCGACTTCCTCGACATCTTTAATCACCGGATCATCTCGCTGTTTTATCTGGCGTGGCAGAAGCACCATTTTCCGGTTTCATTCGAAAACGGCGAGGCCGACCGGCTCTCCCGCATGCTGGCTACACTGATCGGGATCGGCACCGACGGCCTGCAAAACCGGCTCGAGCCGGAGATCAGCGATAAGTCACTGTTCTATTACACGGGGCTGCTCGCTCAGCGGCCTCATTCTGCGGTGGCATTGGAACAGGCGCTTGGCGACCACTTCGGCGTTCCTGTTGCCGTCGAGCAGTTCGTGGGTGCGTGGTACCGCCTCGACGCGGAGAATCAAACTTCCTTCAAGGGCAGCGGCGGTCACGAGGCGCTTGGTTTGGGCGCTGTTGTCGGCGACGAAATCTGGGACGGACAGTCGCTGGTCCGCATCCGCCTCGGGCCGCTTGGACTGGATCGCTATCGCGACTTCCTACCGGGAGCGCCCGGCTACAAGGCGCTGCAGGCGTTGGTGCAGTTCTACGCAAGTGAGTTGGACTTCGAGATGCAACTTGTGCTGAAAGCGGAAGAGACACCGGGATTGGAGTTGGGTTGTGAAAGCGCGAAGTCACCCCAGCTCGGCTGGGTTACATGGGTGCGCTCCGCTCCCATGCAACGCAATCCCGGTGACACCATCATCAGGCTCTGACCCGATCGGGGGCTGTCATGTCGGTTAACTTGAAAGCGCTCATTAGCAAGCTGAATGATCCAACTCGGAACACGCTTCAGGCCGCGGCGGGTCTCTGCCTTTCTCGGACGCACTACGACGTAGAAGTCGAGCACTACCTCCTCAAGTTGATCGAGGCAGAGGATGGCGACGCGACGCGAATTCTGAAAGCATTTGGCGTGAACCGCTCTCGCCTGACGACGGACCTCAATCGCAGCCTCGATCAACTCAAATCGGGCAATGCGCGAACGCCTGCATTCAGTCCAACGCTGGTCAAGATGTTGACGGAGGCGTGGACCCTGGGTTCCCTCGACTATGCCGCCACCGAAATCCGCAGCGCCTTCACCATCCTCGTGCTGCTGAGCAATGACGAACTGCAACGCCTGATCAGGGAGACGACGCGCGAGTTTGAGAAGATCCAGATCGAATCCCTCCGCAAGGACTTGTACGCCATCATCTCCGGATCGAAAGAAGACGCTGTAGTCCCCCGGCGCGACATGGCGCACGCCGAAGTTCTCGCGGGCGCGAAAGTCGCCGGCAAGACACCCCACCTAGACCAGTACACGATCAACCTGACCGAAAAAGTCCGCCAGGGGAGAGTCGATCCTGTCCTGGGGCGTGATCAGGAGATCCGGCAGGTGGTGGACATCCTCATGCGGAGACGCCAAAACAACCCCATCCTCACGGGCGAAGCTGGCGTAGGTAAGACCGCCGTGGTCGAGGGATTCGCCGCACGTGTTGCCGCGGGAGACGTTCCACCTCCGCTGCGAAATGTGGCGATCCATACCCTGGACCTCGCGCTGCTGCAGGCTGGCGCCGGTGTGAAGGGGGAGTTTGAAAATCGGCTCAAGGGACTGATTGAAGAAGTACGCGCCTCCGCCACGCCGATCATTTTGTTCATTGATGAAGCGCATACCATGATCGGTGCCGGAGGACAGGCCGGCCAAGGTGACGCGGCGAACCTGCTAAAGCCAGCCCTGGCGCGGGGTGAATTGCGCACCATCGCCGCAACCACCTGGTCTGAGTATAAGAGATACTTCGAGAAAGACGCCGCTCTGGCGCGGCGCTTTCAGGTCGTCAAGGTTGAGGAACCGACCGAGGAGCAATGCGCGGTGATGCTGCGCGGCATCGTCTCATCGCTGGAAAAGCACCATTCGTTGCGGGTGCTTGACGAATCGGTCAGTGCGGCAGTGAAGCTTTCGCACCGTTACCTCGCGGGTCGGCAGCTTCCGGACAAGGCGGTCAGCGTCCTCGACACGGCCTGCGCTCGACTGGCTCTTGGACAGAGCGCCACGCCGCCGGCGATCGAAGACGCAACCCGGCGCCTGGATGACTTAGCGGTTCAGAAGCGCATTCTGGAGCGCGAATCGGCAGTAGGCGCCGATCACCAGGAGCGCTTACAACAGATTGCGGCCGAGGTGTCCCGTCTCGAAGAAAATTTAGCAACGCTGCGGGAGCGCTGGGAGAATGAAAGAGAGTTGGTCCAACGCATTCGCGAGCTTCGAACCCAACTCGAAAGCTCCGTCGAGCGAACCGCGAATGCCGCTGCCCAGCCGGTTGATACGGACAAGATAAGGGCGGAGTTAGTGGAAGCTGAGAGCGCCTTGAAAGCATTGCAAGGTGAGAATCCGCTGATGCGAGTATGCGTCGACGAGCACATCGTCTGCGAGGTCATCTCGAACTGGACGGGTATTCCCGTAGGGAAGATGGTCAAGAACGAGATTGCTACTGTGCTCAATCTTCGCGACCACCTGGGCGCGCGCATCATTGGGCAGGATCACGCGCTCGATTACATCGGAGAGCGAATCGTAATCTCGCGGGCCAGCCTCGACGATCCGGGCAAGCCCGTCGGCGTCTTCATGCTAGTTGGCCCCAGCGGAGTCGGGAAGACGGAGACTGCGCTCGCGCTCTCCGATTTGCTGTACGGAGGTGAGCGGAACCTGATCACCATCAACATGTCGGAGTTTCAGGAGGCGCACACGGTTTCCAGCCTCAAGGGCTCTCCTCCGGGATACGTCGGATACGGCGAAGGCGGCGTTCTGACGGAAGCTGTGCGCAGGAGACCTTATTCTGTCGTTTTGCTCGATGAGGTTGAGAAGGCGCATCCCGACGTGCTGGAGATGTTCTACCAGGTCCTCGATAAAGGTCTGATGGAAGACGCCGAAGGCCGCGAAATCGATTTCAAAAACACCATCATCTTGCTCACCACCAATGCCTGCACCGACTCGATGATGAAGATGTGTGCGGACCCGGAGACCGCACCAGATCCGGAGACGCTGGTGAAGGTGCTGAGACCGGAGCTGAGCAAGATCTTCAAGCCGGCATTTCTTGGCAGGCTGCTCGTGGTTCCGTACTATCCGATCCGGGACGAAGCCTTGCACAAGATCATTCACTTGAAACTCGGACGTATCAAGAACCGACTGAAAGAGAACCATCGCATCGCCCTGGATTATGACGATGCGCTGGTACGGGAAGTCGCACAGCGCTGCACCGAAGTTGAAAGCGGTGCCCGTAACGTAGACAACATCCTGACGAATACGCTTCTCCCCGAGATTTCCCGCGAATTGCTGGGTCGCATTGCCACGGGCGAAAAACTGGAACGGATTTCCGTCAGCATTGGCGCCGGTGGCGCGTTCGCGTACCAACTCGGAGCCGCGCCGGGGGCTACCGTGGGAGCAGCGGTTTGAGCCGCAACGGGTGGGAGCAGCACGCGGCTGAGTAAGAGAACGTTCAGCTATGACTTACACGCAACAAAACCGGCTGATAGCGATTGACACACCGCTGGGTCAGGACGTTCTTCTGCTGCAGGGTTTCACCGGCAGCGAAGGCATGTCGCGCCTGTTCAGCTTCCATTTAGACCTGCTGTCTGAGAAGAAGTCCATTTTGTTCAAGGATATCGTCGGAAAGAACGTCACGATCACGACCAAGCTGGCAGGTGGAAAGCTGCGTTACTTCAACGGCTTCGTCAGCCGCTTTGCCCAGAGCGGCTCTGATCAGCGCTTCACGCGTTATCAAATGGAAGTCATTCCCTGGCTGTGGTTCTTGACGCGCAACGCCGATTGCCGCATCTTTCAGAAGAAAACCATACCCGAGATCATCGAGCAGGTGTTCAAAGATCGCGGCTGCCAGGACTTCAAGAATTCGCTCACCGGCAGCTACGAACCCCGTGAGTACTGTGTTCAGTACCGCGAGACCGATTTGAATTTCGTCTCGCGGCTGATGGAGCAGTACGGTGTCTTCTACTTCTTCCAGCACGAGAAAGGCAAGCACACCCTTGTTCTCGCCGACTCGGCGGGCGCAATTCAAGCCTGCCCGCACCAGGCGATAGCGCGCTACGACGAGATTGTGGGAGGATTCGAAGATCAGGACGTCCTGAACGGCTGGCGCACCGAGCAGGAACTGCGCACCGGCAAGTACTCGCTCACCGACTATAACTTCGAGACGCCCAGCACCAGCCTCCTCGCCAGCGATCCCACGGTCTTCAAGGTCGGCAACAACACCTCGTTTGAGTTGTTCGACTATCCGGGTGTATACCTCAACCGTTCCGAGGGCGAGAAAGTCGCCAAGCTTCGTATGCAGGAAGAAGAAGCCGGACACCTCGTCGCGAGCGGCTCCAGCGTTTGCCGCGCGTTCACCTCCGGCTACAAGTTCGATCTGCAGAACCATTACCGCAACGATATGAACACGTCATACGTGCTGACGGAGGTCCAGCACGTCGCCTCGGCGGGCTCAAGCTACACGACCGGCGACGGCGGAGGTGGCGAGCACTACTCCAATCACTTCGCGTGTATTCCGGTCTCGGTGCCTTTCCGTCCGGCACGCATAACGCCTAAGCCTTTCGTGCAAGGTCCTCAGACGGCTTTGGTTGTAGGGAAGTCGGGCGAAGAAATCTGGGTGGATAAGTACGGCCGCCTGAAGGTCCAGTTCTACTGGGACCGTCAGGGCAAAAAAGATGAGAACAGCTCATGCTGGATTCGCGTCTCGCAGAACTGGGCGGGCAAGAATTGGGGTGCGATGTGGATTCCCCGTATCGGTCAAGAGGTAATTGTCGATTTTCTGGAAGGCGACCCGGACCGGCCGCTCATCACTGGGCGTGTGTACAACGCCGAGGAAACTGTTCCCTATTCCTTACCGGACCACCAGACCGTAAGCACGTTGAAATCGCGTAGCTCCAAAGGAGGAGCCAGCGCGAATTACAACGAGATCCGTTTTGAAGACAAGAAAGACAGCGAGCAGATCTTCGTCAACGCAGAAAAGGACATGGACCTGCGCGTGGAGAACGACTCGCGCGAATACGTGAAGAACGATCGCCACCTGATTGTGCACAACAATCAACATGAACTGGTCGAGGCCGACAAGCACGGCCACGTCAAGGGAAAGCACAACGAAGCGATCGATAGCGACATGTCATTGAAGGTCGGTGGTGATGTTAAAGAACAGGTCGCCGGAAACGCCTCACTCCAGGTGGGCCAGTCGATGAATGAGAAGGTTGGCCAGACTTGGGCGGCAGAAGCGGGCCAAACGATACACATCAAAGCGGGCATGACGCTCGTCCTCGAAGCCGGAATGCAGCTTTCGCTGAAGGGACCGGGCGGGTTTGTGGATATCGGACCAGCCGGCGTAACGATTCAGGGCACCATGGTGTTGATCAACAGCGGCGGCGCCGCTGGATCGGCCCCGGATGCCAACCCGCAGAACCCCGATGCACCCAAGGATCCTGATACCGCCGACGACGGTACAAAATTCACCAAGTTAAGCTAGATAGTCTATGCCTCCAGCAGCGCGATTGACGGACATGCACACCTGCCCAATGGTCACGGGCATTGTGCCCCACGTTGGCGGGCCGGTTATCCCGGCCTGCGAGCCCACGGTGCTGATCAACATGCTTCCGGCGGCGCGCGTGGGCGACATGCTCACCTGCGTAGGGCCGCCGGATGCCATTGCCGTGGGCTCGCCCACGGTCCTGATTGGAAACATGATGGCTGCGCGTCTCGGCGATCCCACGGTCCACGGTGGCGTCATCGTAGTTGGCAGTCCTAATGTGATGATCGGCATTCCCGGCCAAGGCAGCACTCTGCAGGTTGCGGCGCAGACCGGTGCGCCGTTCTGCGAGCATTGAAAGGACGAATAGGGGCCTCGGTCGAGGCTCTCACATAGATGAGGGTATCGTGGTGGGACATGAACCATGATTGTTTTCCTGGAAGTGAGGTCGGGACCATCGGCCGGCAAGGGCGTGCGGCTGCGGTCCGGGCAATCCGTTCGGGTGGGCCGCACCCAGAACTCCGACTTCATGATTCCGGCAGACAATCACCTTTCAGGTCGTCACTTTGCCATCGAGTTGGACGAGAGCTGCTGTCGCCTGAAGGATTTGAACAGCCGCAACGGCACGCTGCTCAACGGGCAGAGGGTTGGCGAGGCGCTTCTACAGAGCGGCGACACAATAGTCGCTGGCGAAACCGCATTTATGGTGGTCATTTACCATGACGCGCCGACTCCGCTACCTGCGGACGCCGCAACCGCGCTAAGCCCGGATGCCACGCCTCAGGAACGATTGCTGGCGCTGTTGCGCAACGAGTATCAGCCGCTGTACGCGATTCTGGATGCCGCTCGCGACATCAGGATCATGGCGCTGTTGATGCAGTCGAAGGAGGAGCATCAGTCGCTCTACGAAGGGGTGCAGGGCGCGAAGCTGTCACAGGTTGCGCCCTACCTGGTCAGACTGAACCAGGATTCGCTGCTGCTCGGAACACTGGTGCTGGAAGGCTGGGGCAAGAGCTGGGGAGTGTACTTGACGTGCAACGTCGGATTCGCCGAACTCCGCCGCCACCAGCGGCGCTTTCTCGAGGTGCAACTGCCGGACGGCAAGCAGGTGTACTTTCGCTTTTACGACCCGCGTGTGCTGCGCGTGTATCTGCCGACTTGCAATGCCAAGGAGACAGAGCAGTTCTTCGGGCCTATTGAGCATTATCTGGTGGAAGGTGAAACGCCGGACAAGCTGTTGCAGTTTGGAAGTACAGATAAAGGCGCCGACGCGAAGATAATCGAGCTGTCACGACCAGCAGTGACTCAGGACAAATAGCCGCTAGCATCGCCTGAGGGACCGACGTTAAGTTGGATGCAGAAGGGCACGGCTGAGCAAAAGCCGTAATGCATATGGTTGTAACGGCGACCAAAGTTGGCTGGTACTCACAATGCTACTTCGCCCTGAACAAATAGAGTCGATGACGGCAGCGCAACATGACGCCTATATACGCCGCCTTATTGAATTCTTCCATAGAACTATACCCGACACGACAACCGCATTCAGCGACTCCAAATTAATAGAGGTAGTTAGAGCAGGGCTAAACAAAGCTCAGAAGTATGGAATCGCGAGCGGCCCCGGGGTCACCCGATTCATTGGACTGATGCTGCTTGTAAGTCCGCAGTTTGACGAAGATCCTGCTGTACAGCAATTCCTGCGGCTTCCAGATCTCAATCCAGACCTGCGAGTCAAGGCCCTCTCTGATCTCCTTGCGCAGCGATTGCGAGGAGGGAGTTAGTCGAATGGCAGGATTCGCGGTCCTGGGGGTCTACGAATTAGCGATGTTAGCTGTGGGTGCAATCGCTCTCATGCTCGCTAGTCCTCCGGGTCAACAGGCTACTAGGGAAGCTGCCAAGGCCGTCGCTGACGGTATCGATCGGATAAGCAAAGAAGCAGATGGACAGGCAAAGACGGATGCACCTCCCGTCCCGAGGGTAGATTGTCCTGACAAAACGGACGAGAAAGCGAAGGAGTGCGACCCTTGCCCGCCTCCACCCCCACCGCAGGTTCACCGTGACCATCCTCACTTTCCCTGCCAGGATCACTGGCATTACTTTGTTTACAATCAAAATCCAGAAACCTGCGAGTGTTTCCTGCAACGGAAGTTTGGAGGATGTCTGGAGCCGGGGGAGGAGCCCCCAATTTCATGGCAGAAATAAATTCAGATTTATCTATCAGGGGAAGTGTTGTTGAGCGAGTAACCGGGTACGATGCTCGTGACTTGTCAACCGCGCCGTGGTCTGAAGAGCGTAGAGAAACTTATCTTTACAAAGTAGATGTGACACGCCCATTATCTGCCGACACAACTGTGTGGCCATCCATTTTTGAGCCTGGCTCGCCCGAAGCACGCACCCGTTTTGGTTATCAAGATACTTGGGCGTCCCTCGATAAGTTAAAAGCTGCTACGCTGCAGCGCTTTCAGAGTCGCGGGTTGACTCCGTTCTACACGGTTGCAATTACGTTGATTACAGGTGACTACAGCAGTAAGGATAATGTGAATTGGTCATCGATAATTCCACATGTGAATCCAGATCGGCGTTCGAGTTCTTGGTCGTTCCTCGGCTTTGACGTTTGCGACGTTCTGGCTGTTAAGTGCTTTGATGAATTATGGCTTCAATCCGGAGAAAGAGGATATCTCAGCGTTGCGCAGGACTTGGGGTTCCCTGTTGAACCAATTCCACCTGTTTAGCGAGTTACGGGATGCCATGAGCTTTAAGGACTTATCAGACCGCCGCCTCAACAGAGATCATGTTCCATGTTTTATTTTCGGTCTTTGGGTGGTGCAATAAGGTTCGAGGGCCTCACCGCGCCAATGTGGACGGGCCTTGGGGTGAAACCTCGATAAGGCGACCTCAGTCGGGAGATACATACATGTACTGGAACCTAGGTGATCCCTTCAAACCGCAGGAACCGCTAACTGTCACGGCACGCAACGCGAGAATTACAAGCTTGGCGCGCGGCTGGGTCACGTTTGTCGATTCTCGCAACATCTCTTTCTATCTTGACCGCGGGATTCCGGGCAGCGGATGGATCGAGGCTCAGACCGACCGGGGCACTTTCGCCGCAAACTTCCTCCGTGACTACAGCACGCCGAATAACAATGGCTACGCCCGGTCGAAGCACTACCAGAAGATATTTCCACAGGATTTCTTTTGAGCCGGTAAGGACGATGGTTTTCTATGAACTCTGATGAAATACGAACCGAACGGCAATTTTCTGGAGGTCGTGATGAGCGCCACATTTCCTCATGCTGTCGTCGAGATTGTTCACGGGACTGACAAGGTCACCGGAGCAGTCGATAATGCCAATACGTTGGTGCGTGCCATCTCCGCCGGACGGGCGTTTCGGGAGTACGACTACCTGCTCGGACAGCCGGTCCTGAACTCCGTGGGCGATTTTCGCGGAATGGTGGTCAGCAAGACCTGGAGATCGGTTTTCCAGTTCACCAGCGACTACAAAGACACGGTCGGCAACATCGCCGTCCTCGCGGGCCTCGCAGCCAACATTGTCGAGGCCCGGGATCGGGTTAACAAAATCCTGAGCAGCAAGGACCCGGGAAACTTGAAGGCAGCCCAACTGTCTACCCTGGTGACATCGGTTATCACTCGCACCCTGACTGGCGTTGTTCCTGCCGGCACACACATCCTTGCGACGTCACTCGAGGGCTATTGCATGCTCGGCGAGTTTGTGAACGGGGGCAACTTCCAGGCACCGCAGCATTGCGTCGACAAGCTGAAGTCCATTGACGCGTACGTCACGTCAACGTACAACACCGTGACCGACAGTGGGAACATGTATTACTTCATCCAGACCACGGTGAATCCCTGGATCTCGGAGCGGCTGGGATTCTAGGCGCGCTTATGAGGAACCTGCCGCGGATTGACAAAAACATTACTGGAACGAAATTCGCGAAGATGCGTTTGATCTCACCCGTGTGCTCACGGGTAATATTGGCAAGGCAGGATGATTTTACGAGCGGGTTGATGCTGCCGGCGAAACATAGGGCCGCTTCGACTTCGCAATTGCTACCCTTAAGGATCACGCGAACAAGCGAGCCATGCAAAACGGTTGGTACGCAGATTATAGTGTCGGCTCGATGCTGGTCCTCAAACTGGTTTCACCATGTGGTCTCAATTTTAGGAGATCCTCGGTTTCGTTAGCAGCATGGTAGTTAAGTGTAATATCGAGGCAAGACGATGGCACTAGGTTCCACAACGGTTCACCGAAGCTCGGATAGGATTTCGTCGAAAAGCAATTCGAAGTTCCTCGACAACTACTTGGTAGATAGCGCCCTCAGCTACCTCGACCATTTGTCGAAATTGCGCCGACAGTCCGGTCTGACGGCACTGGAGGTTGGGACGCACGCAGAATGGAACTGGAAGGAATCCGCTGAGAAATGGGCGGGGAGAGGCGCCCAGATCTTTAGGACGCACAGCACGGGGGTAGATGGACCTTCGGGAGGAGGCAGTCTGCGTGCCTGCAGACAGTACGATCTCATCGTTGAGATCAGCGGTTTTTACATACTTTTCGAGGTTGAGTGCTCCGACATTGCTGAGTACAAGGAGGAACAATGCTTTGCGCAGATACTGGCAATGCAAAACTGGGCCGGACCAGCGGTATATTGCCGAATAGACGGAAATGTTAAAGGTCCAACCGTAAAGAAATGGACCCAAACCGAAAGGCAAACCTCGATTACAGGAGGCGAGGATCTCACTCCCCTTCTCCAAGAACGCTTGGAGATGAAGGCCTGATGACTGATCCTGTTCATGCTTGCAATTGTTGGCCCTTGCGTCGTCCGGCCGCCCTACCAGGGTCAGCGATGCAGTTGCCTGCCTTGTCCATACACGTCTGCTGAGTACCCTGTACTCTCGTAACTTGCGCGAGTGATGGGCGTGTGGAACTTCCGTTTGAGGGTTGCAGGAGTAGTGCCAGGCTTCTGGCGCTTCTGGGTTTGAGAGGGGAAGTCTCCTTCCGACCTTTTTAACCTCGGCTGCACCGGGCGGGCGGGTGGTGCTGCAGGTGGCCACGGACTTTGTGCCCCGCATCGCATATCCCCTGGATCGGCTTCACTGGCTTCATCGAACTCACTGGCCTTCTCCGGTGGGGGATAGAGCTGTGGCACACGATGAACATCGCGGAGACGAGCCGCACCAAGCTGCTGTGCCTTTTCCGCTAGTGGGCGCGTAGTCTCAGAGTCGAAAACTGTGTGCTGAACACGGCCAGAGGTCAACACATGGCGGAAAGAAAGACAGTCAAGTTGTACGTTACATGCATGAGCGCCGCAGCAGTGGTCGAGCGGGATGCCACTCGGATCCAGCCATAGGCTACACCCGTAGCCATAAAGGATATCCAATGCGCCACGTCGGCTGGCTGGTGAAAAAGCGCAAAGAGAATCGCACTGAGGATCACCGCTATTCCGCTGCCGATGGTCTGGGCTAAAAGGGGCAGTAAACATCCCCTGAAAAGAGATTCCTCCAGCATGGGGCCAAGGACAACACCCAACACCAGCAGTTCGACGAATCGCAGTGGCGGCTGGCTTTGACTTCGAAACTTAAGGTAGAGGGCAACACCTGAGGCAAGGACGAGCCCTCCCAGGAGAGCAACAACGATGTGGGCCGTGCGCGGCCAGATCCAACCCAATGGCTGCAACACCGGTTGATGATGGCGGATTTTGAGAACCAAATACAAGGCCAGGCTCAAAGAGGTTACCACCGCGAACTGCAAGCCGAAGCTTGGATCAGTCAGCTCGGAGCGCTGGAGAAGACGAAGGCGGACAAGAAAGCGCAGAACCGAACCAAGCAGAACGACAACCAGGAAAAAGACCCCGATGTCTTCGTAGTTCCAGTATGGCTTCAGATGCGCCAAACGATTCCTCGCTACGAACCAAAGCACTCGCAACGGCTCCTTCCCTTCTCATCGAATAAGAGCGAACAAGTTCGCGTTACATTGCATAGAGATGTCGGAACTCCGGGACCACCTGGAAAGGCTTCGTCGGAGGGTTGACGATTTCTCCCACCTGGTCGATCAGTGCAAGAGAAGCGTTGCCAAGGAATCTCGACCCCTCACGAATGTGCACGATTCGGTCGGGCTCGAATCCCATGAGCCACCCGCAGGTTGCGTCGGCAGCTACCGGATCATCTGCGAGCACAATCATTCCCAGCGGACGAGCAGTGCCGTTGAGTGGGCCGTTGCCTTCCATTGCCACAATCCCGTCCGCGATGACGAAGCGGATTGGCACCGTAGCACACAGATCAAGAATGCTCTCCTGAATCCCTTTCCAATGGAGAATGTTCTTCGGCCATCCATATCTTGCACCCGGCACGACGCCGAACATGTTCTTCATGCTGAGCGTGACACCGGACCAGTGATGGGCCTTTATCTTGGGCATCGACACCAGGAAATCTGCCTCTAGCACAGTGCGGGGGAGCCAGAGGTCTTTCATCCCGGTGTAGCCCGCCCGAAGGGGGGTACGAATCAGTTCGTCGCGATTGAGATCGACGAATCGGATCTTTTCATCCCGCAGAGATTCTTGATAACCACTCTGTGAAAGCACGAGCTGTGTGTCGCGTTGATGTCCTGGTCCTTCGGCTACCAACACAGATTGGGCGCCTAGTCGGCGGAACGATTCGGCGGTGGCGAGTACCAGCAATGGATGGGTATTGATTGCGTTGCCAGGAATGTAATCCACTAAATTGGGCTTGAGGACTATGGTCTTGCCGACCACGTTGATCGAGAAGAGGCGAAGACCCGCGAAGACGATCTCGTCAAGCTGCTGGGAGTATTGCTGTACATGTAGGATCGCGACTCGGGATCGCTTCGGTCGCTGATCGGAATGATATTTGGGTAGAAGAAAGGGAGCGGTGACCGCTGTGCCAGCCGCCAAAGCAGCGCTCCCAACAAGAAAATCTCGACGAGTAACACTCAACCGGTCACCCCGAAGGCCAACAAGGCGCGGGTGTAATCAAGAGCGAGGCAGGCCAACGCCAGTGTGCCGGTATCTTCCGTATCTGAGAGATCGGAAAGTGACGACAGAGAATCGTGAAGCGAAGCAATCGGACGACCGTGAGCAGCGAGCGCGAGGATCGACCAAGTGAGGCTCCAAGGAGCTGTAAGGGTCGGAGCAACACGTTCCAAGTACCGCATTGCACTTTGTACAACCGGGTCCTGTCCTCGATCGCTCAATGCCAGGAGAGCAATCGCTGTGTCGTCGACGTGCGGCGCCATGGGGCACTCATAGACAACGCCGTTACCCGCATTCCATCCTCCGCCGGGACACGCACGATCGAAGAGCATCTGGATGCCGCAATCGACGCGTGAAGGGATGCGCTCCAGATCACCGCAAGAGCAAGGGATCTGGTTTAGGGCAAGGATCGCAAATGCGGTGGGAACCACCCAGCTGACCGTGTCTGGGAACCATGGCCAGCCATATTTGTCGGGGTCGAAACGGACGTGGCTGGTCGGCGGTGCGAAATTTCCATTTCCAAAACCAGTTCGATTCCTTGCCTGAACAGTTCAGCAGCCAGTGGAAGCCCTGCAACCTGGCCGGTATTGCTGGTACCAGATCATGAAGGGCAATTACAGCCAGCGAGGTAACCCAGCCACCGTCTTGATCGTCTCCGGGGACGACTGGCCAACTGCCATTAGGATTCTGCGTGCGAAGCAGAAAGTCCTGAGCACGCTCGATGTCGCCTACAGGCGCCGAGCCGAGTGCCAGCGCGGCGTAGCACGTCGGCTCAATTGCTGGCTGTGAAGAAGACGCAAGAGCAGCCCAACCTCCACACGGGAGCTGCCGTAAGGCAAGTTCGGCCAGCGCGTCGCAAAGCACTATCGGATCGATCGTCACAGTGGGCATTTGTACGCGAAATCTCTTTACTGTCAAAACACGCCCCGACGCAGTGATGGTTTCGGACATAAGTCCAGCAATAGTGCATCTGGAGAGGTGGAGAATTCTGCTACCAGTCAAAGTGCGATCGGTGAGAAAAAGTTGGTGCGGAGTCGCGAGAGGGGCAGTACACCGAATAACCGTTGATTCCCGATGGATGCGAGAAAGCCGGTGATCGGTCCTCTGGCCAGGGTTCCGACGGGGGCGCCGCCCGACTCGCACGCCGGAGGACGGAAGCCCGGCTTCCAGTCAAAGTGCTATTGGTAAGAAAAAGTTGGTGCGCCCCGTGCGGGAAGAGGTTGGCCGCACGGGCGAAGGATACGAGGCAGACGCAATGCACCGAGCCACCAGTCAAAATGCAATCGGTGAAAAAGATTGGTGGCGGAGCAATTCGCAACGATAGCGAATCTTACTGTCAACAGCGAAGAGACTCTTGTGCCCAGTCAAGTCGCAATCGGTGAAATAAAGATGGCGAGCATCTTGCGAACGACGCCTGCCCCGACAGTCCGACCCGCGGGGGCCCGGCAGGTCGCCTGCTCGGCGTCTAACTCCTGGAACGGAAGAGCCAGTCAAAGTGCGAACGGTAAAAAAAGTCTAGCGCGGGTTGCACGAAGTGACCCAGCAGTGGACAAAGGAGGTGCTCAGGCCAGTCAAACTGTGATCGGTGAAATAAACCTCCGATTCCTGAGTTTCTCGATCAGTCCGAGGCGATACCTCTCCTGGCACGCGGCTGGTAAAACAGAATCATCGTCTTAGCCTAAGGAAAGGCCCCTAACGGTTTCCCTCTGCGTGAAGCGAAGCAACGCACCGGGCTGCTCGATTACCCGCAAAACCTACAAACACAAAATGCAAAAGAGATGCTTCGGGTGTAGTTTTCACGCCGGAAGGAAGCCGACGTGTTCTCGTCTGCAAGCGAACTCGCCACGAAGCTGCGTGCGGCACGCTACATCATCGATCCAGTCACGCTGGAGGTGGTGTATCTGGCGGCCCGCATGCGCAAGCCACTGCTGGTGGAAGGCCCACCGGGATGCGGTAAGACCGAGCTCGCATACGCCGTAGCTGCGGCGGCCAATACGGTGGTTGAGCGCCTTCAATGCTATGTGGGAATCACGGAAGAGAAGGTCATCGGTAAATTCGATGAAGCACTGCAGAAGCTCTTCCTGGACACTCAAGCCGCCAATCTTGACCGGGACTGGAACCAGATCCGGGGCCGGCTGCACTCGCTGGACTTCTTTGCGGAAGGGCCGCTATTGCGCGCGCTGCGCTACGAAACCCAGCCGTGCGTGCTTCTGGTCGACGAACTCGACAAGGTCGACCACAAATCGAAGCCTTACTCCTGGAGATTCTAAGCGCATGGCAGATCACGGTCCCGAAGCTAGGAACGATTCGGGCCATCGACCGTTCCCTTTGTTGTCTCTGAGTTCGAACGAAGAACGACGTTTGGGCGACCCTCTTCGGCGACGCTGTTTTTATCTGCGCTTTGAATACCCATCGGTCGAGCGTGAGAGAGAAATTCTGGCGATTCGCAGCAGCAGTGAAAGCTTGCGCCTGCGGGGGCAACTGGCTGGGCTGGCGCACGCCCTGCGCGGTTGGAACATGGAAAAGCCGCCCTCGATCGCCGAAATGCTGGACCTGCGCAGGCGCTGGAGATCCTGGACGTCGAAGAGATATCGCACGAGCAACGGGACTTGCTGTTGCCGCTATTGGCCAAGACTGAAGCCGATCGCAAACGATTACTACTGCGTGCCGGGTTTGAAGGCTTGGTCGCCGATTCGAAGCGCTATCGCGACGAGTTGATGGCGGCTGAAGAAAGAGCGGACTTGTCGGCCGCGCATATGGAGGCAGTAGCGTGAAGTGGGCCATGGCATGTCTTCTTGTGCTGTTGGTGGGAACCGCAAGAGCGCAAGCGCCTGACGCACGCCCACCACGAGACGTGTCAGCAAGGTGGGCTGAGTATTACGCCGCTGTCTACCAGGTGCCGGTTGAGTTGGTGGCAGCGATCATCGACGAAGAGTCGGGATGGAATCCGTACGCGGTATCGAACA
Organism: uncultured Acidobacteriaceae bacterium; assembly: GCA_963794545.1. GTDB lineage: Bacteria > Acidobacteriota > Terriglobia > Terriglobales > Acidobacteriaceae > Bog-257. The sequence continues at coordinate 46,769 of CAWCEH010000001.1, read as the reverse complement.
AAGGGGCGGCCGGGATCATGCAGTTGATGCCGCGGACGGCTGTGCGGTTCGGCGTGCGCAATCGGTTTCTGGTGCAGGAGAACATTCGCGGTGGAGTCGCGTATCTTGCCTGGCTCAAACAGAAGTTCAACGGGGATCTCCGATTGATCACCGCAGCCTACTACGTCGGCGAGTACCCGATCTCTTCGAGGGGGCTGGAGTATTCCTCGCCTGATGTCCAGAGCTATGTGAAACGGGTCGCGCATCGGTATCGCGTGAGACGAGTGCTCAGAACACAGAGCGAGTTGGTGCGGCAGACGCAAAAGTTGAGGTGACGGATGAGAAACGCTCTAGTTTTCGGCTGGCTCTCGCTGTCGGTACTAACCGCGACGGCGACGGCACAACAAACAACCATCGATCCGCAGGTTCGCACCAAACCCACGGCGGACAGCAAGATCACGGCGATCGAACTTGCGGCACATTTTGTAACCGCGATCCGGGTGCCGGAGCCGGTGAACTCAGTCGTGGTGGGAGACCCGGCGCTGTTTCAGGTGGAACATTCCGAGCATGAGCCAGAGCTGGTGTTCGTCAAGGCCCTAACCAACGAACATGCCGAGAGTAACTTGCTGATTTCCACTGCGAGAGGCCGCCAGATCAGCTTTCTCCTGGTTAGCCGTGGCGAGGGCCCGAACTCAGCGAAGGTTGATTTCCTGCTGCGATACCAGCCATCCGGTGGCTTTCTGGTCGAGCCCGACGCCGTTCCTTTCGCACTGGTGGCACAGACCGCCAGCGTATCGAAGGCGCAGGCTCCAACCACTTCCACCGCCGCAAGTTCTGCAGGAACGAGTGCTGCCTTGTTACCCGCCTCACTTACTACGGCCAACTCTCCGGTGGAAAGCAGTGCCAGTCCGAACCCAAACCGGACTCTCTCGACAGCTTGCTGGAACGCCAGAAACAGGCTCCCATGCCCGTGCTTTATGGCGAGCGGATGGAAGGCGACGAGGTGAAGGGTGACCGCCTGCGGGCGGGCATCAGCGAAGTTCTCGATGGCGGCCAACAAGTGATTGTTCTGTTCTCGGTCGTGAACACCAGCAAGCACGCAATCCTGTTGATGCCTCCGCAGATTCAGTTAGGCGGCAAAGACAAGTCAGGAAAACTGATCAAGCACGAGCATTGGTCCACGGCGGAGCAATTGGCGGTGATCGATTTCCGCCTGAGCCGGCGGCGGATCGGACCCGGGGAACGCGCCGATGGCGTGGTGCTGTTTGAGCGCCCTCCTTACAAGCGGTCGATGGAAACGTTGTTCTTGCAAATGGCGGAGTCCGGCGCGGTAGACAAACCGGCCTTGGCGCCCATCGGTTTTGGAGTCAGCACACTGCGGGAGGCAGCCAACCATGCTCACTGAGGAAACAAACAAGAAACTGAACACAGCTCCAGCAAATCCGGAGGCGGAAATAGCCAACGAAGAGTCCGCGCCGGAGGAGACTGGCAAAGGAAACTGGCGCGAAGCTTTCCGGGCGGCTTTCGACAGAGCTCGGCGGCAGCAGAAACCGGCGGAGAGCCGGCAGGAACTCGGGCGCGACAAGAGCAAGTCGCTGTTCCTGCTCGTGGGAGTTTGCGTGGCACTGCTGTTGCTTTTCTTCGGTGTCTTCTCCCACCCGAAGAAAAAGATTGCGCTTCCCGGAGAGAACCCACGCGGCGAAGCAAGTCTGGGCCGCAAAGTTACACCAGGACAGGAGAACAGCGATCCCAGCAAAGCGGCAACGCCGATGCTGAGTGCGGATGTGCGTTCCACAGATCCCGCGCTGGCTGGCCAATTGACGCCGGAAGATATCGACCGGACCTCGCGAACCGGCATGGCGCGCAGGCCAACTGCAGCGACTGCAACCGCAACCAAGCCCCCGCAGGATTATGCGCTAAGCAAGGTCGATTTCTCTGACCCTTCCGTGGGACAGGGCACTACCATCCCCAATCCGCCGTCATCGTCGTCGGACTCAACCGCCAATTTGAAAAAGCCCTCGCTGGTGTTTGTGCGTTCGACGGAAGCCAAACCGACGCTCAGGCCGAACTCGCCCGAGGAGACGGACGAGACCCTGGCGCTTGCAGCGGGCACCCGGCTGGTAGCGCGACTGCAAACGCCGGTGAGTTCGGCAGTCGCCGCTCCAGTTGTGGCGGTCGTTGAATACAACTACGAGCGCAACGGACAGATCGTGCTGGCGGCAGGGTCGAAGGTTCTTGGCCGCCTGACGCAGGTGAATCCGTCCGGCTATGTGGGCATTCAATTCAGCCGGGTGGAGATGCCCGATGGAACGACCGAAAAGATCGATGCCTCGGCCATGAGCTTGAATTTCGGGCCACTCAAGGGCGACGTCTCCGGCAAAAAGACAGGCACGAAGTTTCTGGTACGTTCCCTGACGGGACTGGGGACAATCGCGTCGTATCTGGTCGGTCCGCAGGGTTCAGCTTCCGAGCGGCCTGATTTCCCCCAACACGCTGATGCGAGAGCGCCTGGCCGACAACGTCGCGACCGCAGGACAGGAAGAGCTAAACGGCCTGGCGTTCAATCAGAACCTCGTGGTGACCCTGCCGGGCAACACGCGCTTTTACATCGTCGTCCAGAAACCATCTTCGGACCACATGGGCACGACCTCCGGAACGCGAAACACCGGTACCAGTACAGCCGGCTTCACTGGCGGGGTGCCGACTCTCGAAGAGCTTCGCCAATTGATGCAGTTAAGAAGCGAAATCAACGAGCTCTATACCCAGGCCAGCAGTCAGGCGGCGATTCAGCCGCAGTCGCAGCAGTGAAAGGCGATGCAAAGTGGAACCAAACTGGGCTCCTCTCGAAAACCGGCTGGGCAGGACAAGGTGCGTGGGATTCATGTTCATGGGCCGAGTCAACGGGATCAACCAGTACAAGCACGGGATCACCCGCACGTACTTGTACTTGGATGATGCAGGTAACTGTTACATGAAGGCAGAGAAAGGAGGTTATGTCCCTGGAAACTGGGGTGTCGAACTCGGCAAGATGGAGGCTTGCCTGGCCAGGCTGGATGCCAGCCTGGCCACCCCCTATGACGAGGAGTTTATCCTTCGGAAGCGTAACGCATTGCAGCAACAAGGGATTTCGCTTCTGACGATTGAGGTCCAGCCCCACGACATAAACATTCACTGAAGACAGGCCGCCACCGCCTGTCGCACCCGCGTTTCCTCTGTATTTGGATCACCCCGCCTCCACATCTACTCCATAATCCAGCGGCCAAGCCCCGAGATGGGCTAAATTAAAGCTCTGTCAGGACGGCGGGGAACGCAGGCTTGATTTTGGTCCTCTGCCGATTGGTGATGAAGTGGCGCGCTTGCCTCAAGAATGGTTCCTCAACACGCCAGTGTTGTGGCTGGGAGCACTCGTGTTGATAAGCCTTGTGCGAGGGCCACTGCGAAATGCGCCGGCGTTGTTGAAAAAGCCTTTGAAGTTCGCTGCAGCTAGCTGCATTGCGCTCGGCTCGGTGATCTTGCTGATGTGGGCTCCGGTGCTTCAAACAGCTAAGCAGAATAAGCCGCTCGGTCCGGTTGTGGATTCTGCTCTTGGGAGTCACCTCAATAGGTTGGATCGCTTCGTTCTTCTGGATTTTTTTGGGGCGACCTAAACGGAATGCTAAGGTCTTGGTCGCAACTGGTATTCCCACACGTTCACTCGCATCTCGACCGGTAAAAGTGGTTCGCAATGTGCCAGCGGAGCGGTTCGCCGATGTCGGCGGCATGGAAGAGGCAAAGGAACAAATCCGCGAGGTAGTGCAGGGACATCTGGATCCTGGAAAGTACCAACGCTATGGGCTGGTGAGAAATGGAATCCTCTTATACGGCCCGCGCGGAACCGGAAAGACATTTTTGGCGAGAGCGACCGCTGGCGAGTTCGGGCTGCACTTCGAATATGTATCCGCTCCGAAGCTGCTGAACCGCTGGATTGGAGCGACTGGCGAGAACATCCAGGGAGTATTCGCGCAGGCTGCAGGCCGCAAGCCCGTCCTCTTCTTCATCGACGAGATCGACACGATTGGAGGCGGGCGGCAGGACGCCATTAGCGACCCAGGCGGGGCGGGGCGTGAGTTCAACAACATCACCATGGCCCTGATGAGCGCGATCGATCAATACCGCACGATCAGCGGCTTTGTGTTGATGGCCGCGACCAACCGGCTGGATGGCCTCGATGAAGCGCTAATTCGGGAAGGGAGATTTGACATAAAAGTGCGTGTCGATCTTCCAGACGAAGCCACGCGAGTGAAGATTCTGGAAGCGCAGCTCAGCAAGAAACCGTGGAAACGCTTCGACCTGCAGGAGTTCGCACGCCGGACGCCGGGAGCCGGTGCAGCCAAATTGCGCGCTCTGGTAGACCAGGCAGCAAACTACGCGCTGACGGACAACCGGAAGATCGAAGCAAAGGATTTGCAACGGGCTCTGGACGCAAACGGCGGCAGGGACCGGCCACAGCTGGAGCGCGTGGAATGGGACGATGTCGTCATCGCGGAATCCGTCAAGCAGGACCTGAAGTCCCTCATTCGCCTACTCGAGGACCCAACGCGAACTCATTCTTTGGGGTTGCAGATCCCGACGGGTTTGCTGTTGATCGGTCCGCCAGGAACGGGAAAGACGTTGATCGCAGGCTTGATCGCAAGCCAAACTAAGCGCAGCTTCTATCCGCTAACCGCTGCCAGCGTTCTGGGCGGAGGCGTCGGAGATTCGGTCAAGCGTGTGGCCGCTGTTTTCGCGCGCGCCAAGGAACACAGTCCCGCAATCGTCTTCCTCGATGAAATGGATGGGCTGTTGCCGGCGACCCACCGCTACCTGGCTCAGCACGATGTTCAGCTCGTGGAACAATTCCTTACGGAAATCAGCAGCTTGCAGCCGGAAAACAATGTGTTTCTTGTCGGCACGACCAATCATCCGGAAAACATCGATCCCCGTGTCCTCAGGGGCGGCCGGTTCTCCGAGAAAATTCTGATCCCGCCTCCGGACTCTGCACAGAGAGTGCAACTGCTCGGGCTCTATCTCAAGGGCGTTCGACTGGAAGCAGGACTAACCATTGAAGACATCGGCCAAGCGGCTGAACGGATTGGCGCCTGCGGATCTCCAGGCGATTTGCACGGCCGCAAAGCGGCATGGCTTTCAATCGAATTGCCAACAGCGACCAACTGCCACCTCTGAACTGGTCCGATTTTGAAAGGGCCACCGAGCGTGTTCGCGGCGACGTGGCCCAATTGGACAATAACGGGTTGCAATAGCCAAGCGCTCCTGAACACCCGCTCCCGGTATTACTCCTCTCTCCATTACTCATTTTTCTGATCCGAGGGTCTTTCATCCCCGCTGAATTCGCGCCCGTTTGACAGCTTTTTGTTTCGCGGCTACTTTCCCTCGCACATCGATCACTTTTCCGCCACCAATTTCGGCGAGCGGCGAAGCAATCGACAGTCTGGGAAAGGAGAAATCTTTGGTGAGGAAATTTGAGGCAGATCTCGGATGGAAGAAACCTCTGGTTGTGCTGGCGATCATGCTGCTGGTCATTGTGCAGTTTGTGGCAGCGCAGAACCTCGGCCAGATCCCGCAATTCAATGTGGCGGTTCAAGGAGAGACCGGCGCACAACCGGAAGGCAGCTTCCTGAACTTCATTAACTGGATCGGCAACGTGATCGCACCGGTCGGCGCCGGCGGCGCGGTCCTTGGTGCCGTCGTGTCGTGGCTGACGGGACGCGGCTTTGGGCGGTGGTTGTTCGCGGCTGGGGCTCTGCTGGCTATCTCAGGTGTCACGCGTTTGATCGAGTTCTGGATCACGAACGGAACGGGCGGAGTGACTTAACCGTGCGTCCACGAGTAAAGGGCCGCACATCAACCAGGCAGCCCGCAACGGCTGTGAAGCAATGCGGGCTGCCTATAACCAGGATGCTTCTTCTCGATGTAAGTCCCAAGTTGGGGAATAGGACAGATGGCAACGCCGCAGCTGCTCAACGACATTATCTCGGTCCTGCTTTTGCTGGCCCCATCAGCCGCGCTGCTGTCTCTGGTGATTGCCGGCGTCAATTTGCGGCGCGAGGGAACGATGACGTTCGCCATCGGCGGAGGATTCACCAAGTGGATGTTCTGGGCAGTCATATTCCTGACACTGCAGCCTCTTTTGAGTTGGTTCACCTCGTTCGGAGTACCTGTGCCATTGCCCAGTGGGGGAATTGCGACCGGATGGCTGGCGAACCTTCAGGCAGACGTGGCGCAATTCGTGACCAACTTCGTGGTGCAGCGACTGGTGCCGACACTGGCGGCGTTCTTCGTATTGCGCGCCATCCTGGATGCTGCCTCCGGTCAACATCCGCTGCCGTCGATTCTGGCAGCCATGTTCCTGCTTGGCACTCAGACCACTTACAACCTGCTTCAGAGCTACAACACCGGAACGCAGTACGCGACTGTCGATGTGTTGGACAGTCTATGGAACCACCTTGTCGGGACGATTATGCCGATCGCTGCCGTTCTGGCACTGGTGGGAGCGATTTTGAATTTTGCGACCAAGAAGCCATTCATGCGACTGGTCGCTGTGGCGTTAGCTCTGCTAACGGTCTCGGCCATTTGGAAACTGCTGGTCTCCATGATGTAGGAGTGCGAATGAACCTCGGGAACATGACTTTCGACAACGGAATCCTTCATCTGGCGAACTGGATGGGCAACGTGATCATGCCCACGATTGCCGCGGCCTTCATCGTCATCGCCATCCTTGCAATTTTCCAAGGGGCAGGAGTTCTCGCACAGCATGTATGGGGCATTGGCCTGTCTGTTGGTTTCAGGATTGACGACGAGCGTTTGAGACGTTCGCTTCGCAAGCGGCTTGGAACAATCCCGATCTGTACTGGATTTCGATCAGGACCCTGATCGATTGGGTAGCGAATGTCATTTTGCCCGTCTATGCAGCTTCCCAGGTCGCAGCAATGGCGCTGCGATTGGGAATCTTCTCACTGGTTCATCCCACCAGCGGCTGGCTGCGCCACTTTGTAACGGCGGCTCTGTGCCTCATGGTTTCAGGCCTGCTTCGCCTGGCTGAGTTTTTCGTAGCTCATGGGACCGGCGGAGTGACTTAGGAGAGAAAACGATGGCGCTCGATGTAACACCGATATACCGGAACTTGCGAACCAGAGTCACCTTCTTCGGGCTCGAAGCGGAGGACTTGTTCGCGATCCTCGCGGTGGCGGTCGTGATGAACATCTGCGGCAGGTTCCTGAATCGCGAGATGTTCGGGCTGCCGATGAACATGGTGCTGCAATACCTGGTGCCCATCCTGAGTGTGCCTGCTCTGATGCTCTTCAAGTACGGCAAGCAGCGTGGGTATCTGCTGGACTGGGTGCTGTTCCACACCAAGCCTCACGTTTACTCGGCACTGGAGCGAGACCGGGAACTAACTCGCGAATACATCAAGGACTAGGGAGCTGGCGATGCCGTTAAAGATGGAACAGTACCAGAAGTCATTGGCTCAGCCACCGCTGTGCGAGCAACTGAAAGTCCGTGATCTTGCCGACGATCTGTTGATTCAACTCAACGGCTCATTCGTCGCCGGATACAGGGTGAGCGGTAATCACTCGTACTACGCGAGCGATGAGGAGCGGAACCGGACGAAGCTGGTACTTGAGGCCCTGATCCGCTCCTTGCCGGAGAGATCCATGCGATTGCAAGTGCGATTTGAGATTGCCGAAGGAGCTGACGATCTGATCGCACGCTACAACCGGGAACAACAAAACCCCAATGCAGTTTTGCAGGCAGTGGACCGCGAACAGTCCGATGTCTGGCTGAAGAAAAACGCAGAGGGCTACTACCTGCAACACATGCTGCACTTTTACTTCATCTGGGACCCACGCATCCACCACCAGTCGCCGGAATTGGAGTGGAAAAAGAAGATGCGCGGTACCGAGCTTCAGCATGTCGGCCAGCAAATGCATCGAGCGCAGCCGGCGAGAGCATGAGGACCTGGTTGCCGAGTTCAACAGTCTCATGTCTGGAGTTGAGGCCACACTGCAAGCCACGGGCATGAAGATCGAGCGGTTGACGCAGAACGATATTTTTCTGGAGGTCAAGCGAGCCCTCAATCCGTTGGTGAACGACAAACGGCCGTTCCTTCCTCCGGCAGAATCGCTGGTGTATGAGAGCGCGCGAAGTCAGATGGCCAGCGTCAATATTGAGGACGAACTCGATGAGCACCTCAAGATCGGCGGGCTGCTGTACTCGTTCATTAGCCTGAAAGACCTTCCCGACGCCACCTTCCCTGGAGTGTTGCGGGAGCTGGTGGTGATGGACTTCCCGATCATCATCAACGCCGAAGTTGTACTTCCCGATCAGGCAAAAGCGGTGAAGCAGTACAAGAGCCGGCTGCGCAAAATGACGGCGGCACAGAAGGACATCCACGGAGGCTTCCGGCTCAATGTGGATGCCCAGGTGGCGGAGCATCAACTGATCAAAGTGTTGCAGGAGTTAATCTCGAGTTCGCTCAAATCCTGCCAGCTCAGCCTGACCATTGCCGTCCGCACCTCACGGCCAACCCGCAATCGCTTTGAAGCGGAACAAGCGGAACGCACTCTTGCCGATCGCCGGCAGCGGGTGTTGCACGCCATCGGGCGCATGAACGGCGCACGCGGGATTCCGGAGACATTGGCGCAAAAGCGCTTCTTCTTCTCCAGTCTTCCGGGACTGGGTGAGATCAACAAGCGGGAAAAGGATGTTCTCACCCTGCACGCGGCCGACCTGCTTCCCGTGGAGATGCCATGGAAAGGGACGCCCAATTCTCCGTTGATGCTGTTTGAAACTCCCTACCGCCAGCTCATACCGTTCTCGCCGTTCGATTCCGGGCTGGGCGACGCCAACATGCTGATCATGGCGAAAAGCGGTGGAGGCAAGACGTTCCTCGCGCAGCTCAAGCTGCTGATGATGGCGCGTGCCCGTCCGCTGGTGTCGATTCTGGAGCGCGGGGATTCCTACGAGCCGCTGGTCGATCTGATGGGTGGCCGTGTGATCAATGTCGATCTGGATGGCAGAGAGACCCTGAATCCATGGGACCTCCCGGAAGGCGAGCATGTTCCCAGTAATGAAAAGACGGCCTTTCTGAAGAATCTGACGCGCCACATGCTCGGCGACAGTCATAACTCAGACACTTCGCTGCTGGACAACGTGCTCACCGATGCGATCGTACGTGTCTACAAGCGCTGCTCAATCCGCTATTCCAATCCGATCCCGACCTACAACGATCTGCGCGAGGAACTCGCCAATTGGCGTGACGCCGAGAAGATGCAACGCACGATCGATGAGGCGCACCTGGCGGCGATCAAGCTGCGGTCGTGGACCGAAGGCGGCATCTACGCCAAGCTGTTTGACCAACCGACAACGATGCGCCTGGACAGCGATTGGCTGTTCTTCAACGTGGAAGGACTCAGCTCCGATCCCCGGCTTGAGACGGCGATGAGCATGTTGATCGCGACTGCTATGTCCGCTCGCGCCACCGGAAAAACCGGGCGGCCCAGCATCACGGTACTCGACGAGTGCTGGTTTCTTCTGGACTCACCGGCTCTGGCCCCCGAGGTAGTGCAACTTTATCGGACGGCTCGCAAGCGGAACTCAAGTGTGTGGGGCATCAGCCAAACGGTTGAAGACTTCGTGGGCACGGAGTTTCAACCGCGAGTCCACGGGCCCGGCATTTTGAAGAACGCGAGTACGAAGATTATCGGGCAGCAGCCCGGCGATGTAACCCCTCTGATCACCCACCTGAACCTGAATCCGGTAGCAGTTAACCAAGTGAAGGGATTCGGCGCTCCGCGAAAAGGGCGCAGTGCCGAGGTGCTGCTGGCGATTGGAGAGAAGGCAGAGACGACCCAGACGATCCGGATCGTCCCTACGCCATTGTCGTACTGGATCTGCACAACGTTTCCGCGGGAAAGGAAATACCGCAGCTGGTTCTTGAAGGAACACCAAGGAAAGCCGCTGTTGCAGTGCTACCAGGAGCTGTCCAGGAAGTTCCCCCAGGGCTTGGCGGACGTTCCGCCCCTTCCGGAAGAAATCTCCGGCAAGGTGAATGTAGTGGCTGAGGTTGCGGCGGCAATGGAGAAAGAAATCGTGAAGCACTCAAGGCTTTGAGTTGCTTCGGGAGGATGGAGGAAATGCAGGTTCTCGGGTACGCGGTGTTTTTTGGAGCGTTTACGTGGTTCGTGGTGACAGTCCAGAACCGGCGGCGACTGCTGGCAGTGACGCTTGCCGGCGTCATGGTTGTGACCCTCGTGGGAGCGCCGCAGCCAGCACAAGCGCAAATAGGGCTACTGCAAGCCATTCAGGCGGTCCTCAATGTAATCAATGGGGTGATTCAGACCGCGCTAAATGGGATCAACACAGTACGGACCGCTATGAACAATTTGCAGCAGGCCGTCGTCTGGCCTCAGCAGCTGATCAATCAGGCCAGGGCGCAGGTCACGCGAATGATCGGGCTGTACCGCAACCTGATGAGCAACATCTTCCACATAAGGCTCAATAGCGCCACCTTGCCTAACCCGCAAGCACTGGAGTCTGTCATTCGGGACCATCAGGTAAACAATTTTCCTAGTTTGACGTCGACCTTCGCCAGCACCTATGGCGCAATCCCGGTAACAACCGCCGCCAACCCGGGTGACCGTGCCATGTCGGACATGGATGATGCTCTGGCTCTCGACAATTTGAAGACGTTGAAGGCAGGCGACCAGGCAACGGATATAGAGCTTCAATCGGCAGATGCGATTGAGAATTCCGCCAGCCAAGCAGCCCCAGGCTCTACTCCGTTCTTGACCGCGACCGCAATCACCTCCGGCATTCACGCTCAGGCTCTGACGCAAAAGCTGCTAGCCGCCGAACTGCGACAGGAAGCAGCTCGCATCGCGCATCGCAACACGCTTCGCAAAGAGAACGCCACCAACACAACGACGCTGCGTGGAGTGCTCGTGAACCTATTGCAGCACCAGTAAGGAGAGAAGGAAGGCAGCGCATGAAGAGATTCAGAGAATTGCTCAAGACCACCAAGAACTGGCTATTCGGTCACAAACTCCGTGCACTAATTCTCGCACTAGTTCTTGTGTTCACGGCGCCCTGGCCGGCAAGGGCGCAAATCCTTTCCCCATGTTGCGCCCTGTTGGTAGCAGGGTTGTCGAGCATTCAGTCGGCGTTGACGAAAGTGGTTGGAGGAGGACTGAACCAGATCCTGGGCGTGGACAAAGCCATGCAGCAGTTTCAGCAGGCCGTGGTGTGGCCACAGAATCTGATCAACCAGGCGCGAAACCTGGTAGGAGTTCTCCAAGGCAACTACAACCAGATTCAGAACCTGATGCACATACCGGTCAACAGTGCCACCTTGCCAATTTCACAACAATTGGAGCAGGTGCTGCTTTCACGTAACCCCAATCAGATTGGGCAAACATCTGGCGCGTACACGGCTCTCTACGGCCCAGTTCCGGCGCCCACTGCCGCGTCGCCGCAGGTGCTGAATATGGTGGACATGACCGATGCTGCCGCCCAGGCGGCAATGAAGCGGGCCATCGAGATCGATGCTTTGGCGGACCTGGAACTTCAGGCAGCAAGTCAGCTCAACCAAAGCATTCAGACGGCAGCTCCCGGCAGCGCTCCGATTGTCGAGGCCCAGGCGGATGCGTGGCTGATCCGGGCTAACGCCTACACCCAGTCCGCCACGGCGGACCTGATGCGCTTGCGCGCGATCGATCTCGCCAACGCCAGCGCCGACATCAAGATGGGAGCAACGAACACCACCAGCCTGCGTCAGGCTCTGGCCAATTTGATGCAGCACCAGTGAGTCACGAATAAAGGAAGATGCTATGCCAAGTTTTTACTTCGAGCAGTTGCTACGAACCGGATTGAACGGTATTGACCAGCAAGGGATTACGGCGGCTGTGCTGCAAATCGCGGGAGTCGTTCTTATCCTCAGTCTGTTGTGGTCAGTCTATGAAGCTTATAGCAACGGTGGGGACGTAAGGCTCCTCGGCGTGGCTGCGGTCAAGTATTTGGTCCTGGGACTGGTATTTCTGAATTACCAAAGTGCCTTTCGCGCAGTGAACACCATGTTCAACGGTGTGGCCGACGGCATCTACAACCTCTCCGGGGGAGTAGATGTCATCAAGGCATGGGGGAATAGCCTGTCCCAAGCGTGGCAGACAAATCCCAATTGGTTTTCTTCCCTATGGAACCTGGTTACCGGCGGCATCTCGGCCATTGTTGCTGGGTTGATAACGTTAATCGGTTACCTAATCCTCCCCTTCACCTACACCTTGTTCACGCTCTTTTACGCCCTGTACGGATCGATCTTGTATGTCGTCGGCCCGTTTGTCCTGGCCTTGATCCCCTCGCGCGGGCTCGGCCAACTGGGCAGAACCTACTTCGTGAACATGATGGTCTTCCAGTGTTGGGGCCTTCTGTACGCTATTTTCCAATCACTGATGTCCGCACTGCAGATCACCGATCCGATGCAGTTTAACGGCTCGTTTCTGCAAGCGTTTGTCGGTTCCAGCCAGATGATCGTGATGAGCGTGGCCAGCGTGTTGCTCTCGATCATGATCGCTCTGATTCCCTTTATCGCAAGCCGTATCGTTCGCGGCGACATCGGCAGCACCCTGATGACTGTGATTAGTGGAGTGGTGACCGCGGGAGCTGCAGCGTCGGGACTGGCATTCGCTGGCGGAAGCGGTCTGGCTGCAGGACGGCAGGCGTCATCCGGCGGGCCGCCATCGGCTCCCGTCCGGTGGTTCCAGTGCTTTCAGTCAAGCCAGCGGAGTGGGCGGCCAAGGTCCGGGTGGCGGCGGGCAGGTACAGAGTTCGGGCGGCGGCGTATTGACCGGCGATTCAAGACCACCCACCCCGCCGAGTCCCGATGGAGTCAATGGCGCAGCAGTTGCGACGATGTCTTCTGGCGGTGAGGCCCCCTCCACAGTCGCAAGTTCTGCGTCACGTGGTGACAACGAATCTCCTTCCGTTTCGGCGCAATCAGCCAGTGGCTACCACGGCCGCAGCCTTGCCGGTTTCGCGGCGTGGCAAGCCGGACACGCGATTGGCAGAACCATGCGTTGGGCAGGGATGGGTGCAGAATCATGAAAAAACTACAGTCGAGTAGAGAAGCACCGGAGATCGCCAGCTTCACCAGGTATTACGAACACGATGGCATGTTGCGCGCATACGCCAATCGCGCCATGTTTCTGGCGATCTTGTTTGCGGTGATCGCGCTCAGTTCACTCGGGTTCGCGATCTATATCCGCATCCAGCCCCCCACGGTCATCCGTGTAGATAAGGATGGAAATGCGATGGTGGTGGGCGGTGGCGCAAGGCAAGACCGGACCTCGCAGATGGCGATGGTGTTGTCGGCGCAGGCAGCGGGTTCGGATGCAGCTGCCTCCGAAGGCGTCGCGCCGACGGACTTGGAAGGTAAAGCCGTCGTTCGGCGGTTCCTCGAACACTACCTCTCATATACGCCGGATTCCGCGCCCCGCAACCTCGCTGAGTCGTTAAACATGATGACAAACAACTTGCGGACCTTCACCCTCAACAAGCTGCGCGACGACGATACCGTAGGCAAAATCCAGCAAGATCACATCATCTCGGATCTCCGAATTCGTACGATCGAGCGCTCCAAGAACGCGCCCTGGGATTACGTCGTGTTCGGAGTCAAGGAAGTGCACAAGGTGAAAAGCGGTGCGGAGGTGACGGACCGCATTGTTGGTCAGTACAACATACGACTGGTCGAGGAGCGGCGGAGCGAATTCAATCCCAGCGGACTGCTGGTGGCTGAGTACTCCGAGCAGCAAATGGTCGGTGAGCGGAACAACGGGCTTGAACAAAATAGCGAGCTCGACAAGTAGCAGGTGCCCAGCCAGAGGCAATCTGATGCATCCGGCAGTTGCAACGCGCAAGTTGACGCAGGTTTCAGGCAATAGGAGTCGAGGATGACAAGCACAACCGCGGACACCGTTCCGACTGGAAAAGCGAACAGGACTGACAGCGGCACCGAAACAACTGTAACCCGTACTTCAAGTACAGCCTGAGCACGACAATTGCGCTGCTGATCATGGCCATGCTGTACACCAAGCAATGGACCGACCATCGTCGTGCCATGTGGATAACGGCGGAAATGATGACGGACTTGTACAACCATGACGCATATTCCCGGGGTGTGGCGCGCGAGGCGATCCAGAAGTACAACGACCACATTGAACGCTGCAACCGGGCGGTCGAGGCGCCCGACCATGGCATGTCCATCCCGGGACCAGATTCGGATGCGAACAACCTCAGGAGCGTACTGGATTCTGTCACCGACGAGAGGGACTCTTACAAACGTGAAAGAGATTTGGCCAAACGTGACCTGCAGGAAAAGGAAAAACTGGTAGCAGAAATGTCTTTGCGCCTTGACGCGCTAGCGAAAAAGGCAGATCCAAAACCCTGTGCTGCGGGTTCCGTTGATATGAGTGCGGCAGACCCGAAGGTAGTGCAGCTCATAAACAATCTGCAGGAGCAACTGTACGCAGAGCGTCGGGAGAACCGGCGGCTGAAAGGTGCATAGCAGAATGTTGGTTGCGGTGACGGATTTTGGCAGCGTGTGGCGCCGGCGGTTTGGCAAGAACCCGGCTGACCCGCGGCGCTTTGCAAGAGGCGTGTATTACAACACGACCGGCATCGACATCACGGGAACAATTCGCCAGCGCCCGCAGATCGTAGGCTACGCCCGGTTCAACGGATGTGGCGGATTTAATCCGAACCGTCCCTCGCAAATGATCGATCGTGTGTTTGAATGCGCCAAACCGTGCGTATGGCAGGGACAGAACAAACTGCTGTTTAAGCGTCTCCTGGACGCACCAGAGAAACCGGACGGTTTTCTGGTGGTAGTGCGGTCCCAGCTAGTTGGCAAGCTGACAATTGGCAGGACTGGTTGGCGGTCGGCCGAGGCGTGGCTCATTTCGTTCAGCGAATGTCGCGACGCGCAGGAGGCCATGCTGTTGATGCCGGCGTACAGTTGGCTGCAAACCGAGTTTGGCCGATTCGTCCTGGAACCGGAAGTGCGGCGGCCCTGGGTCGCACGGCTTGTGCTGACATCCGTGTAGCCAGGAGTCAATCCCATGCGGTATCGGAAAGGCATGATCGCGCTGAATGAGATACGGGATTATCCACTGCTCCGCCGAGTGCTGCACAGCAGTTTCGTCACGCCGGCTCAGTTGTACGAATTCATGAAGCTGGACTACTGCGCGTCGTCACGCAATGCGTTTGACAACCGGCTACGACGGTTACTGGCTCACGACCTGCTAGTGCGGCATGAGATTCCAACCATGAACCGCGGCGTGGTGTATTCGATATCGCGAGCTGGAGCATCGGAATTGGTTGGTAGGGGAGAGTATTACTCCGGGTCCACGGAGATTGGCAAAGAGTTCAACGGTCACGTGCAACATGCTCTGGAGTTGAATGACATTCACCTCGCGTTGAAGCAAACGCGCACGCTCATTCGCTGGATGCCGGAGTCTGACATCCGGTCGCGCAACGAATTCACGAGCATTGGATACGTGAAGGATTATGATGCCGTGGTCTCGGTCCGCGTTGGCGAACACGAATACCGCTTCGCGCTCGAGTACGAACGCACCCAAAAAGCGAACGTGCGATACCTGGCGCTTCAGAAGAGGATACAAGCCGAGACCGACGTTCACCACTTCTTGTATCTTGTTTCGAATTATGACCTGTTGCTGTTCCTCGTGAAAAAGTTCGCGGGCTGCCGTCGGCCGGTTTACTTCGGGCTACGTCAGGATTTCCTCACTGAGGGCCTCTGGCTGTCAGTCCAAAGCAATCTCTCGCCTGTGTCCACAACCTTTCTCGCCGTGCTAAAGCATCGCGTCTCCTGTCCAAGTTGATGGCGCACATCTGCTTCACAAAATGGAGCGAGATTTACCTATTGCCGTGGGTTTGAAGTGGGGTTGGCGTGGAATTGGCGTGAACCAGGGCCTCGCAACCTGCTGACGGCCCAGCGGTTATCGGCTGACTATACCCTGCTGAGATGCTCAATCTCCAAAAAACGACCGCGGTGTTGAGACACTCGTATCGGCGATTGTGACACGTCGTGCTCGGCTCTGGTGTCGTGTTTCGTGTTACTCGTATGCGCTCGTTCCGATTATGTGTTTGGGCAGTTGCGCGAGAGTGCGCGAGCAAATTGCACCAGTTGGTGCGCCGCCAGCACCGGCTGTGCGTACACGGCGCGCATGAGCCAGTGGGGCACGAGTACCAAGTCAAACTTCGTTTGAGCGTCAAACTGTGAGATGCGTTAGCACTGTTGTGCGCGCAATGCTGTTCAAGGATGCGCGTTAGATGTATGTGCTGTCGATTCCGGCTGCAGCTTCCAACCGATAGACGGTCTCTTAGTACTCATGGACGCTGGCGATGCCCGTAATCCAGGAGCAATCTGGACAGCACATGTACGACATGCCGACCAACCGGACACTATGTGGAAGCGGCTACTTCAAGGATAGGCCGTTATACGAGCACGTGGTGCGCAGGTCACCGAATTCAGCTTCCCATGCTGCACATCGTCTCCAACTCGAAGAGCATTCATTTTGAGTAACTTGAACGTCCTCTGCGCTATGCGCAATTCTCGGTGTCAAACAAGACGAAACAGCCCGCAGTCCTTGCTCGCCCCTGGTTGGAATTTTTGCCTACTATGCGGGTTGCGCGCTCGACTGGTCGGTTGCGAGCTTGCGCATCGTCAAAGATTTTTCATGCCACTCAAAGCGGGTCGGCTGTCCTCGCCTTCCGACGAGGAATCGGCCGACGCCGAGCGCGTCCATGCGACGCAGTGCACGAATAAGGTCAGACTTCTCGATTGACGAGCCGTTACGCTCCAGCTTACTGCGGAGCGCGTCGAGTTCGGTGACGTTCTGGTTGTACTGCCTGCTTGCGAAGTGGTCAACGATGACGCGTACTGCAAGGTCCTCCGCGTAGGCTGCGCGCAACCCGGCAACATCGGTTCCTGAGAGCGCAGGCGTCGTCGTGATTTGCTCGATCCTTTCCGGGCTTGCCGGCGTAATGGGTCCTAGCGCGGGTTCTTGCGGCGCGGTGGCTGCGCTCGGTTTCGCTGGGGCCGGTGTCGGGACATCGACGCGAACGCGCGTGCCTCGGACGAACTCGATGAGGTCGCTCCTGAGTGCTTTATCGCGGTTCTCAATGGCGTCGGTGATGTCTTTGATCGTGGCTTGGCTGGGATCGAGCATTGGTTGTGGAATTTCGAGGGCGGCGCACCAAGCATCAATCCGAATCTTCTTTTGAATCACCTCGTGTATCTGGGCAAGGAAGGATTTGAGCCCTCTGTCGCTCTTGGAAATGTTGAAGTTCTTCTCCAGTAGGGCGCAGTTCCCGAGGCGGTTGACGAGCGCAATGGCATCCTCATCACTCTCGTTCTCGGCGTTTGCAATTTTCTTTTCCCAGAAGGTGTAGCTGACGATATGGTCGACCTCGATGGTCGGTTTGCTCTTGCCGAGCCGGAGTTGTACTTGTGATGTGCTCCATCGGTCTTGGTCGAGCCGGTGCCACACCCAGAGCACGCTTCGGTAGGTAGCGACGCGCTCTCTGCTCGGTGCCGTGATCGTGTTGATGTAGTTGATGGCGTCCGCGGAGAGCCCGTCGATGAGTTTTGCGAAGCAGTCCTCCCACGCTTGATGCGCAAGGTCGGCGTCGTTGATGCCTTTGATTCCCTTGTGCGCGTCGCTAAGCGCTTTGGAGTAGACTTCGATGCTGGTCGTTGACGACCCTGACCAGACCCCGGCCCACTGTGAACACATCAGCCACTGGTCGAGGTATTTGTTGATAGTGTCCTCACATCGCTTTTCGAAATGGTCCCGGGCGAGTTCGCCAAGGTTGTGGTCTATTTTCCAGCTCTCCGCGATGTATATCCACGCCCAGACAACGGCCAGGGCGTACAGGGATGCGACTTGTCCCCGGTTCCCGTACTCGATGGTTCGTTGCTCAAGGTGTTTTGCTCCGAGCTCGAAGGTGGCGAAAATGGGGTGCCATTCGTTGCTTAGTACTGACGCCATCGGGCGGATTACGCTGCCCTTGAGCAGGTCGCTGTTCGCGAGTAATCTGCCGTCGTTGTTCGCGACTGCCCATAGGAATGATGCCGCACTAACGAGTTCGTCTGTTTCGAGGTTGAGGTTGTGGTCAGCGAGTCCCTTGGCGAGATCGTTGAAGCATTCTCCGGCGGTTTTTCCTTCGGTATGCTGCGTATCCCAGCCCACTTTCAGCCAAGCCAGCGTGATTTCTTCTCGGGTGAGTGTTCGTCCTGCGGTGTTGAGTCGCGTGAAGATGCTGACGATAGCGTCGTTGTAAGAGTCCTGGGTCCAGGTTTGGTCGTCGTAGGGTTGGAGTTCAAGGAAGGTGACATCCGAGAGTTTCACATCGCGTAAAGTCGTCATGAGCTCGCCAAGCGGTTGGAGCAATCCGTGTATCTGTTCCTCACTGAGCCCTTGTTGGACAAGGAGCGGCTTGATGATGGTGCGGAACTGCGCTTCTTTGAGGCCGGGGTTGACCTGGGCTTCCTTCCATAGACGGCTGAGGCGCACATATCGTTGGTGGTTGGCCGCCTCGTAGGCTTTGGGGAGTGGGTTTTCATAGTTCTCTGGCTTGGGGTAGGCTGATTGCCCGTTCTGCGGGTCGGTAATGGCCCACGCGAGTACGGTTCGGAAGTCGACCGCGAGGAGGTTGCAGTATTGCTTCTCGTATTCCGTTTTGAAAGTTTGGAGGTCGAAGCACAAACTCGCTTTTGACCAATGACGGTACTTTGCCTGTCGGCCCCGTGGTCGTCGTTCCTTGATTTCTTCTATCCACTCCCGGTCTTCCAGCGTGAACCCCCAGTCATCGCCGCCAAGGGCGAGGAGGAGGCTTTGAACGCGTTGCTGGCCGTCGAGGACCATGTGATACGACGCTGGCGGATTCATTTGTGTAACGTGCGCGCCGTTCGCGTCGCCAGTGCGATTCACGACAGTCCAGAACGGACGGAATGGGATGCCTTCCAATTCCTGGTGGTTGACCTTCCACAAGAGCAGCGTGCCAAAAGGCCAACCACGAATCAGTGAATCGATGAGCAGGGTGACCTGGTTCGGAGTCCATACGTATGGGCGCTGCAGGTCAGGAATGAGCAGGGTCGCGCCTGCGTGCGCACTTGCTCTCTCAAGCAGCTCGTGCAAACTCTGTGAATCTTGTCGGTAGACGTTCCCCATAACAAAGAATGGCGTGGCCCACGAACACCCCCGCTGCACGGGCAGGCGATTGCAGCGCCCCGGGAACTTCTAGTTTGCAAGCCAGTGGAATTCGGCTCTCAGTGTATCACCGTGACGAGTCAGACCATGTGCTCCGCAGTGTAAAGTCGGCGACTCGTAGAAGTGCCTCACCCATTACAAACTCCCGAGAAACCGGCATGTGGGAGATCCCGAACTGGGCGCTGGCGACTTATTACCGACTCGGCCATTACCGTTCAGCGCCTACGCCGGGTGGTCAAGGGTCCGAGGGTGCGACCTGCATCCTTTATATATATAGAGAGATCGCCCCACTTAGCGATCTTCTTCCTGCTCTCATTCCATTGTTACCCCGAGTACTACCAACAAAACCCGACCCTTAACGCAATTGGGTCTCGCCTCGCCTACTGAGGTGTGTGTCATTGCTTCCGTCGGCTCTTAGCACAACACAACTTGGGCGGATTGCCCGGAAAGGATAACTTCGATGTTTGGACGAATGATGATTGAACCCCTTGTGCAGGTTGACCCTGGAGCCGATCTGCAATCAGCGATGGCCGCACTTTTGAAGGTCACCGAAAACGTCGAGATCGTTCGGTGGATCGAACTGCCAGCGTCTGTTCTGCTGTTCTTGCTGGTGCCCGGAGATCCGGATTCTGGAGCGGTCTATGTCCTAGACCGCCAGAAAGGAGCCTGGTACGCCGTCGACTTCGAAGACGAGCAATTCGGTGGATACAGCCTAGACCAGCTCGAAATGCTCCTGAAGGAATGTAACTTCCTCGATCTCATTGAACGGCCAGGGCTTTGGCGGATCGGTTTGCGGTGGGTGGTACTGCCCGGAATGGTGCCTGAGGCGGCCGTTTGACAGAAAAAATATTCCGGGTTATCTAACGGCACCCACAGCCGAACACCGCGTGGGGAAAGGCGTAACAGCGCGCACGTGCTCGCGAAATTGCCAGAAGGAGGTGAGGGTTAATGGCAACGACAATCAGGACAACCCGGCAAGTCGTCGAGGATTACGAAAGGCTGTTCGTGAACCGCCGTGCGTACACGATGCAGTCCATGCGAGCGCACCCGGAGACAGGGCGGCACTATTACTTCCGGCCAAACAAGGAGGGAACGGAGGTACCACTCATGCTGACCGAGGAAACCATTCGCCGGCACTTGGAAGGCAAAATCACAGTGGGCCTCTATGCCATCAACCCGTCGACTCAGCGCTGTAAATGGGTCGCCATCGACGCCGACTACAGGAACGCCATGGAGGACCTGCTGAAGCTGCAGTACCACCTCACACAGGACAAGGTTGAGCCTGCGCTGGAAATGAGCAAACGAGGCGGCCACCTTTGGATCTTCCTGGCAACGCCCTTGCTTGCGAAGGAGTGCCGAATCTACATCCATGATCTTGCTCTGAGGTTGGGAGTGCCGGTGAAGGGCGCGGGCTTGGCGGACGGCATCGAGGTGTTTCCCAAGCACGATGCCATCGGAGTCGGCGAGTTCGGCAACGCGATTCGCGGTCCGCTAGGAATTCACCGAGGCGCCAATCGCCGATTTTGGTTTTACGGCGCTGATTACACACTAGCCGCACAGATCGCTTACCTCAACGGTCTGCGGAAAGTGACCGAGGAAGAACTGCGAAGGTTCATCGCCGGAAAGGAGCGTCCCGCGGCGGTCAGCTCCCCGGCACCGAGTAGGAACACTCTACCTCAACGTAGGCGTGGGCGTGACGGGTCGGACTTTCGCATCTTGGCGCACGTGGGTGCTGTGCGGAAGGTTGGAAGGAATTACATCACACGCTGTCCATCCTGTGCAGATTCTGGCCATGACCGCGTTGGTGACAACTTGGCCATCCTGATTGAGGACCCTCGCTTTTACAAATGCTGGGCAGGCTGCACCAAAGAAATGATTCGGGCTGCCCTCGGCTGCCCGATTCGTGTGCGGCAATCCGCCTAAGACAAGGAGAGTGTTGTTGCCATGAAGCAGAAGCGATTCTCAGATGGACTGGGGCTGAGGCTATCGCGGCAAGCGTTGCGAGTGTTGAAAGAGCGAGGAATCTTTGCCCATTCGCCCGTGAGCCTGGAACACCAGCACTTGGCGAAACGCTATGTGGTGCGTGGGCTGGAGTCCGGTGGGGCGGTCGGAGACCTGGGGCGATACGTCACCTTTGCACGAGAAGATGGCCAGGCAATCGAGTGTCTGCATCCGGTAGAGGCAATCGGAGTGAACGGCCTTCATGCGGTCGTCGTTGCGCCGGTGCTGGTGAAAATCGAAATGCTGCGCAAGGAAAGGACCTACGAACTGTTGATTACCCGGCATTGGCCGGGAGAGGTAAGCGACGGCAAGCGCCCTCCACTGCAGACGAAAGTCCTGTTTCGTGGCATTCACGGGCGTCTGGAGTTGGGTCTGTCAGGGCAAGACAAAAACCAAGCCGGCGCTGCATTGCCGACGTTTTACTCCCTGGCCGGTGAAGAAATCACAATCCCAAAACGGTTTCAAGAAGCGACCCGTGCCATCACCAGGGCAGTGAACTGCGTTGGCTGTTCGCATTGTCACTTTTCCAGAGCATCGAATGGAGAAAACATGCGGGTCGAAAACGGCGTACCCGGAAGTCAAAGCAGTGAAGGAAGTGTGCTTGCAGCCGAGGTGGCATGAAAGGAGTGGAGGTGACATGCAAGGAAGATTGAAGGATTACGTTCTGGTCATCTGCTTGTTCGTTTTTCTGTTCGTATGCATTGGAAACGGTCTGCACCTGACTCCGGGCGCGGCATTCATTGGTGCTCTGTCCGGCACCCCGCTTGTGATCTTTGCTTTCAATCGCTGGTGCGATGCCCGATGTCGGAGAGACGAGGCGCGCAGAGAGGAACCCGCCTCCGATATCATCCCACTGCGCGAGCGACGATGAGATTTTTGCTGCGTCTGCTGCTACTGCTTGTTCTTAGCTCATACCTATTTAGGCACTCTGGGTTATTCCTGCGTGAGAACCTGTGGCATATGCATTCGGCCGAGAACGGAGAACTCCTGAACCGTCTTCCTGGCGTAACCAAAGATCATCCCCAAGACAGGTTGGCACAAGCAGACCTGCCGCCCGGAGTGTTGCCGCGCCACGACGTGACGCCAGGAGCAACGGACCCGCGCGTTACTCAAGGGAATATCAGAAATACCATCTGTCGGCGAGGCTACGCGGCGACCGTCAGGCCGCCCTTCGAGTACACCAATGCGATGAAACACGTGCTCATGCGGGTTTACGGGGTTAGGGGCAGCATTCACGATTACGAACTTGATCACCTTATACCTCTGGAATTGGGCGGCTGTCCGAACTGCGAGACCAATCTGTGGCCGCAACCTTGGAACGTATTTCCAGGGGCGGTTGAAAAGGATGAGGTCGAAGATTACCTGCACCATCAAGTCTGTACTGGCGCGCTGCCGTTAGCTGAGGCACAACGAGAAATCGCCTCCGATTGGTCTGCGGTGTACAAGAGGATTCACAGCGGGACGACACGGCAGCGGCGGGCAGGGCAGCAATAAGGGAGCTTGTGTATGTCAGCAGTAGAGCAAGTCATCGCGATCAATGAAAACGAAGCCACACGAGCGGAGGATACGCAGGCCGGATCGGCACCCGTGCCCGCAGAAATCGGGGAAGCAAGCTCGGAGCGCGTGCGCGCGTTGCGCCGGCACTTGCCAGATGAACGGCGAGCAATCACCCATCACTTTTCCATCGCGGGCCAGGAGGGATATCTCACCGTTGGCATGTACGATGACGGGTCACCGGGAGAAATCTTCGTCAGGATGGCGAAGGAGGGTTCGACGATCTCCGGGCTCATGGATTCGATTGCGACCGTCGTCTCTCTTGCCTTGCAGCATGGGGTGCCGCTCGACGTGCTCTGCGCAAAATTCAGTCACACGCGCTTCGAGCCCAGCGGTTGGTCCGGGAATCCAAATATTGGTTATGCCACATCGCTGATGGATTATCTCTTCCGTTGGATGGAGCTCAAGTTTCTGAAGAATGAGCAGGGAGAACTGTTCGAGTCCCGTCCAGTGTCCATTCATGCCGTGCCGCCCCCGAATGGGAAGGGAGAGGTTGAAGCGCTGGGTGAATTTGTGCAATTCGGAGATGCGCCTGCCTGCAACACCTGCGGTTCGCTAATGGTAAGAAGTGGTACGTGTTACCGCTGCACCTGCGGGAATACAAGCGGCTGCTCCTAGAAAGCAAGTTACCTGCAATCAATAAGATACAGAGAGAACAGCAAATTGCAGTAAAATTACGCAAGTTGCGTTACGCATCTTGCGTAATGGGAGCTGGCTATGAAGAACCCTTTCGAATACGGCGGCGTTGTCGGCGGTTCTGCCTTTTGCAACCGGAAGAAAGAGCTGTCCGACCTGGTTCGCGCCATGGAAAACAGCGAGAAACTCTTCCTATATTCCGAGCGCCGGCTGGGAAAGACTTCGCTGATCCATTATGCGCTGTCGAAGCTGCCGAGGGCCAACTACGCATCAGCCTATGTTGATTTGTGGGCCACCGACGGGGAGGTCTCATTTGTTACTGCGACTGCCAAAGCGATCACGGAGTCGATGGGTCGTAGCGCCGAGCAACTGCTGGATACGGCCAAACGCCTGTTCACTCACCTCGTGCCCAGCGTGACCGTCGACTCGGAAGGAAAGCCGAAAGTCACCTTCGGGGTGAGCAGCGAGAGAGCACGCGATCCGGAAATTGAGGAAGTGCTGATGGCGCCAGCAAAGATTGCTGCCCACGGCAAGAAAAAGGTCGCAGTGGTATTCGATGAAGTGCAACGAATTCTTGAGTACGAGGATGACCGAGTGGAGCGGCGACTGCGGAGCATTATCCAGAAGCAGGAAGCCGTTTCGTACATCTTTCTTGGCAGTCGGAAACACCTGATCCAACAGATGTTCCTGGACAAGTCCCGACCGCTATACCGCTCGGCCGGCCATTATCCTTTGGGCGCGATCCAAACGGCAGATTGGCTGCCATTCATTGCCGAGAAATTCCGGGCCGCAGACAAACAGATCGGGGAAGATACAATCACTGCAGTCTGCCAACTGACTGAAGGGCATCCTTTCTACACGCAACACTTGTGTCACGTACTCTGGGAGCAGTGCGATGCTGGTGGAGACGTCACGGAAGAGTCGATCAAGATGGGAGTCAAACTGTTGCTGGATCGTGAAACTTACGCCTACACCGCGCTTTGGGAGTCCTTACCACTGAGCCAGCGACGGTTCCTGAGCAGCTTGGCTGCTTCCCCGAAGGGAGTCAAGCCGTTCTCAGCAGAATTCTTGCAGCACCATCGCCTTGGATCAGCTTCAACTGCGCAACGAGCTGCTGAAGGCCTACTGCAGCGGGATCTGATCGATCGGGACAACGGCTCGTTCTTAATCAGCGATCGCTTCTTTCGAATCTGGATTCAGCAATCGCAGAGCTAAGCGCTGCCAATCGCAGACTGAACGGTCATCCGCAGCAAAAATACCACCTCTGAATCCCTAGCCAGGCTTCACGTGCTGGGGACCTTTCTATTTCTACCTGATCTGCTCATCCTGCCGCGTCCCGCCTGAATACAGATGAAAGAACCACGTCCTTTAGTCCAGAGCCCCTCGCGCGGCACCCGCACCGGCAGCGAAAAGCCCAATCAATAACGAGTTCACGCTTTCCCACTCGACCGCGTTCAAGAGCACTCAACACATTGGAAGGAGGCACGTTCCCATGGCAAATATCGAAACGGCGGCATCGACTTCGGCACTCGACGTTAAGCATCTTCTCGCGGAGCTTGAAGTTCCATTTCCACCGGATCAGGTCCGGTGGCGTGTTACCAACACGAGCAACGACAGAAAACGTGGTCAGATCGTGCCGTACGCCGACTCCCGCGCCTACACTGATCGGCTGAACGCGCTCTTCACGCCACAGGGCTGGACCCGCGAATACAAGGTCGAGACGATGACCAATATCACCCGTGTAAAGAAGGGCGAGAGCATCGTCTCGGGCAAGGTGCTGGTCACCTGCACGGTAACGATCATTGGTTTGTGGTCCCACTCCGGAACCGGCGAAGAGTGGGCCGACGATGACAACTGCATGACGGCAGCTGACGCGCAAGCCTTCAAACGGGCATGTTCTTGCTTCGGTCTGGGACGATACTTCTACGGCATCCCGGCACTCTGGGTGGATCTGGACCAAAATCGGCAGCCGGTAAGAACACCGGTATTGTCAGCCTGGGCGCTGCCGGAGAACTGGCGCAAAGGAATGCGCCCACCAGGCAGAAGTGGCGATGGGGAACCCAAGTCCGCAGTCCGAGGCGATTTGAACGGAGGAAATGGCAGCAGTCGCGGGAACGCAGTCACTCAGCCGGCAAATGGCAACGGCAGAAACGGTCATGAACAGGCCGCAAAGGCTAATGGCTTGGCTGCGACGAATTCCGGCGACGACCTCGATCAGCGAATTCTCGAACAGGAGAAAGCCATCGGCACCGTTTTCTATCGCAACATCCTCCGGGAGTATGGGCGAGTGAATCAGCCAAAGCTAATCCGCGATGCGGCTGTAAAACGGAAAGTGCTGCAGATGCTGGAGTCGGCAACACGTGGGTTTGATCGTCTGGACGCCATTACCAAACGGTTAGACGCGAACACAGTGAAGGCGCTGCTGGCGAAGCTCCAGGCCCCTCCTCTGGACGCAATCGCTGACATCAAGACCCTCCAAAACGTAGTTCTCGGTTTGGAAGAACTTGCCAGCCCCAATCAACACCACGCAGTCTAAGCACCTGCCTTCCAGTTCCCGACGACCCAATCTTAATGTGCAAAGTCACACCTCTCGAAAGGGGTGCCCGATTGCTTCACGCCTTCTATTCCGTTGGCCCTGAGCCTGTCGAGGGAGACGTTGTTGACGACGAATTCACTGAATGACCAGAGTGGGAGCCATCGCGACCAATCTGGCCACTTCGACTCATCTGCGCAGGCGATCGAGCATACGCTCGAACATCGGCAAATTTGGAAGTTGCCTGCTCGCCATTGTCGGTAAGCAATTGCCGACAGTGCGATGCCGCTCGGAGCGCCTCAGCGCGATTGCCCGATTGCTCCTCGGATTCGGCCAGGTCAAACCACAGCGGCTCACTGTCTCGCTCAAGTTGGGCAGCCCAACGCAGCGCTCGAAGCGCTTCACCACGGCGGTCGAGACAGATCAATGAGCGTGCTTTGTAGAAGCTGGCCCGAGCGCGCTCAAAACCCGCTTCGATGCAAACGTCACAATGCCTGATCGCAGCCTCGAACTGGCCTGCTCCTCTCAGCAGCCGAGCGAGGTGGAGGTGAGCAACAGTATTATTTGGATTGGTAGCCAGAAACTCCCGATAGGAGCCTATCGCCGCCTCGTTCAACCGCAGACCATCGTATACAAGGGCCAGGTTGAAGCGTGCATTTGAATCTTCCGGGTCTGCCGTTAGCAGGGTTTCGAGTACCTTCTGGGCCGGCCGCAGCGCGCTTTTCTGTGCCATCAATGCTGCCGCATTGCCGGCATTGTCCTTCAGCGACTGCTTTTTCGGACGCAATAATAGGGCACGGGCGAAGAGCTGTGCCGATTCCTCACATTTGTTAACTTCCATCAGTAGCAAAGCGAGCTGCATCAATGCACCGGTGTTGTATGGATCGCAGAGGACCGCGGACCGAAACGCATCAATTGACTGCTGCGTGTCCCCAAGTTTCTGGAAGGCGACACCGAGATTGTTCCATGCATGCGAGTTCGTACTGTCCCGCTTCAACGATTCGAGAGCAGCAGCTACGGAATTCCTTGCGTCTCCTGTCTCCAAGAAAAAGCGGCTCGCCTCAGTCCATCCACAAGCGCGGTCTGGATAACGGCTCGTGTATTCACGAATTGCCTCTAACGCCTGCTCGGGCTTCCCGAGGGCAGCGAACGACCGTGCTTTCGCATATACCGCCTCGTCGGAACGGCTGTGAACCGAGGGCCTATCCGGGACTCGTATCTTTGATGCGGTTGCGACGTGCTGAAGGAGCAGTCGAAGCCCAGCGATGGAGGGACGTTCGGACGGGTGCTTAGCCAGACAGCGAAGCACGACTCCGGCAAGCTCGCCGGGTGCCCTAATCGGTTCCTGTTCCAAGTGCATTCGGCCGAGGCTTACTGCTGCGTTCACGCTTACTTGTGGAAGTCGGTACGGATACGCGCCGCCCGTAATGAGCTGAAAAAGCACAATTCCAAATGCATAAATGTCAGCACGACAGTCCACCGCCTCCGGGACCGTGAACTGCTCTGGAGCCATGTAGAGCGGAGTGCCGCCGCCAACTTCTCTTCCATGAGAAGCGAGATCGGCAAGACCAAAGTCCGTGATTCTCAGCTCGTAATCGCTGCCAACCATCAAATTGTCGGGTTTGACGTCGCGGTGAGCCCGCAGGCCCTTATCGACCGCGTATTGCAGTCCATCACAGAACTGAACTGCCCATCGGCAAACCACTGGCAGCGGCAATGGCCCGTCAGCAATATAGTGAGTTATCGTCGAACGGCCCTCGGCATCGGGGCAGATGAACTCGGCCGCTACGAATAGCTGATCGTCCAGCTCGCGAACCCAAAAAGCGGGCACGATGTATGGATGAAAACCTAGCGACACCCAGACTTCAGCTTCTCGTATTAATCGCGACCTCCCGGAAGCATCCTGATCGCCTTGAATGGTCTTCAATACGAACGGCGCAGATGCCTCCCTTTCTTCGACCAAATAGACAACCCCCTGTCCAGATCTGCCCGTGCCCCCAAACACCTCAAGGACGTGGTATTCACCGGCAATCCAATCGCCCGGTTTGTACTGCTGTCGGGCGTTGCCGAATTGTGGCGAACTGCTCATAAGCACGGCCAGGCCTGAGGCAACAACGGAGAAACTAGCATCGTATTTGGTCCGCGATCCCTGAAATGAAGGGTCAGGAGACTTGCGCGCTGAATCGGTGTCTAAGCTCAGGAAATTCAGTGGTAATTGTCGAACAACGTAACGATGACAAAATGCATTGCCAGAATCCCCTTAGCATTGATGAAGTCCGAGAGACTCCCGACTCGTAAGCCTGCCGAGGATGAGGGTCATCGCATCCTCACTCCGACGCTACAAATTCCTTCAAGAATTCAGGATAAACCATGCGCAACGCTGCCCGCATCAAACTCGGTTACTATCCGTTGCCGGTCGAAGAGACCCACAATATTCGGGCGCTGCTCGTGTCCTCCGCGCCCTACGCGGCGATTGATCCTTGTGTTGGCGATGGCACCGCTCTGATCGAGATCACTCGGAACACAGGCGCCCATCTGGCCGGCATTGAGCTCGATGCAGACCGAGCAGCCGCGTCCACCGAAAATGGTATCGCGACAGTCCACGGCAGTGCCTTTGAATGCCGGGTGCTGGCGGAAACCTGCTCGCTGCTGTATCTGAACCCACCTTACGACACCGAAGTTGGACCGCACAGTAACAAAAGGATGGAACTGGTGTTTCTGGAACACTGCTATCGCTGGGTGAGCGGCGAGGGCGTGCTGGTGTTCGTGGTGCCGGCTCCCGCAGTCGGCACGTGCGCCCGTCTGCTGGCCAGCCAGTTTGATCGGCTGTGCGTCTTTCGACTCGAACATCCTGAGTCCGTCCGCTTCAATCAGGCCGTGGTGTTCGGCAGACGAAAGAAATCCCACCTACGAGGCGATCCCAAAGGAGCCGATGATCTGCTTAGGATCGCGTACAAGCCACATCTCCTTCCTGCCCTTAACCGAGAGGTTCGTGAGCGTTATGCGATTCCACCGTCATCGCCCGCGACGATCACTTACGCGGGGTTGCCGTTGGATGCAATTGAGGATGCACTGCAGCGCTCCGTCGCAATGCAAAACGCTCGCGGAGTTCTGGTCCGCAAGCAGCAGAGAATAAGCGGCCGACCAGTGACGCCGCTGCATAAAGGGCATGTTGGACTGCTGGCCTGCAGTGGCATGCTTAATGGCTTCTTCGGGGAAGGCGAGATGCGGCACATCGCACACTGGCGATCAGTCAAGCACGTCGATGAGTTCAACGAGGAAGGCGAAACCGAAGGCGAGACCATCATTCGCAAACGCGAACGGTTCAGCCACGAACTGACCCTCGCCTATGAAAATGGCCGAATTGTCGAACTGAAGGAAACTAAGGAGGCGAAGCCTGGAGATGAAGAACGCCCATGAACGTTTCGGCAAACTCGCCTATCAGCGACGCACGGAAAAGACGGCCACTAACATCCGCGTTTTCCTGGATGCCTTTGTGGGAGAAGAGCGAGGCAGAGCCCATTTGGTTTCGGCAGTTGGTGGCGACGTGGAGATCGGCGCGCTGGCTGCAGCCTTCGCGAATGGAGACCCATTCACGGTGATAGACCCTTCCGGAGCAGAGAGTATCGTCTCACTGGGTGACAAGCCGTTATGCTTCCGAGGGTCGATCATGGTTCATGGCCGTAAGCGGCCGCTGAGGCATCTTGTGAGTTGCTCTCAGGAGTTGGCGGACACGACCTCCGATGCGAAGCTGCTCCTGGTCAGCGATGACCACCTTTTCATCTGGTCTTCGTTGGTTTGCCACTATGGTCTCCCTGCCACGCCGGAATGGGGCTCGTGGATGATTCCCCAACTGCAACAGCAGAAACGCATACAGACTCTTCCCGGGTTTGGACATGTAGGTGTGGTGGTTAAAGCCACACGAAAGCAACTGCTTGCGCTGCTCGCAAGAGGTCTACGAAATCGGCACCTCCGTCTTCCAGGCCAGAACGGACCAGTCGAATGGCCGGTCATCCATCTCCTGAAGAAAGTCGCTTAATTCCCGCGACACTGGGCGATTCCCTTCACGTGGCCTGCTCTTTGAGTCACCACGGCTAACCATCTCGCCACACCCTCCGGGACACCCATAAGTTGTGTGCCCGGAGCACAACACCAGCTAAGAATCTCGAACCATAAAAGGAGAAAACCGATGACCGCCTTGGATGGCGTGCTTGCGGATCTTGTTGAGGCGGACCGCGATTGCTCGTACCTAACCGTCAAGCGAGAGCCTCTTGAAGAATTGATCGCCGATTGGGCAGCGCGCGGCGATCGCCTTGCCCTGTTTTGTAGCCTGCTGACGCGGGTACGAAATGAACTTGCCCGGACATCTGGTGCGCGCCGAGACGAACAGCTACCACCAAGCTCTGGCAACGGGACCCGGGAATCCACGATTGGGGCGCTAGACGCGACCGTAACAGAATCCTTCTCGGCCATTGCCCATCACCGGCATGCCATAAGGCGTGAGCTTGCATCGCGGCTCAAGCAGGTGTTGCGGTCCTCGATAGCCGAGATTGGCGTGCATACAACGGAGGCCCTGATTGAGGGCGACAGCGAGCTCGCCGAAAGGCTCGAGTCGGAACGCCAGACAGTGCGGATTGTCATGAGTACTATCGATGCGGTTGTGAACAGATTGCTCCAAGATGAACTGACTGTGGCAACTGCCAGCCAATCCGAGGAGCGACATGCCGCACGGCGAGCGTGATCCAAGCCTCTTCCAACTCCAGCTTTAGCGTCTCCGCGATAGCCGATTTCCGTTGGCTAAATTTACCTCTTCTTAAGGAGCGGCAAAGCGGGTTCGATTTCTTTGCAGATCTCTTTCGCAGTATCCTCATTTATTAACTTGGGGTTCCATCCCAAGAATCTCTTGACCGAGTAATTGAATAATTCTGTTTTGGGCTGCCTGAATAGGAACAGAACACCGTGCAGGGTCTGTCTGATGTGAGTGTAAGATTGAGCCAGGGATTGGATCCGCGCTGGATATTGTGGCTCAGGTTCTTGGAACAAGCCAAAGACTCCGCGACGATTCACATCTTGAACTGAGGGGTCGCCCAAAGTAGTCAACTTGCAGTCGTCAGGGTCGAACATCCCCAGGATGATTTGTGAAATGTCGACTGCCACAAGATTAACTGCGTCCTGATGTGCCGTAAGGAATTTCGTCGGAGTGCCATCCTTTTTCTGCACCTTTTCCAATACCACCTGCTGCACCCGGACAATATCCTGCGCTTCGTCTCCCCCATTCTTTGAAATTGCGTATCTATTCGCGGCTTCGAGTTGGCTTGCAATCGAATCCGCTGTCGCTTTGTCCTGCTGCAGCAAGCGGACCTCTATGTAAACCGTCTTTCCCGATGCGGTCTTCCAACAAAAGTCAATTGAGCTCTCGTCATCCGCGTCCTGTCTGATTTCATATTGCAGTTCAATTCCTGTCGACTCGAATTGGAAACCAATGGTTGCTTCCAACACTGAAGCCGTAAAATTGCTTTTATCGTTCGCCCCCTTGAGATTTGCCAGAAGCTTGTTGTATCTGCCCTTGTTTTCGAGCAAATCAAGCTTCGTGAGCAGACCTTTGAGTTGTTCATCCCAAGCACCTTTCCAACCGCATTTCGTGATCGCCGCCAAGAGCGTCTTCTCATCCATGCAAGACTCCTTCACGATGCTTGGTCGCCAAAGTCGCTACTCGCGTGGCAGTTGACGGACCGATACAAGATGCCAAGGCCCATCAGGCGTCGTTGTTTCCCGACGCAGGATATAGAGATTGCCGTCATCCGCGCGAACTTTGTAAAACGCATCTTGGGGGCCGTACCACTGATCAAGTACCTCCTCGACCATGTACTGGCAATCCTCAAGCCGAAATCGAACCGGCCTTTCGTCCGCCGTCCGTCCGGAGTAGCAGTCCACTTCCAGCTTCATCTCCTCCATTCTGACGCATAGGCGTTACACCCACCATCAGAACGGGCTCGCTTTGTGCCTTTCAGTCGCGGAGCCCACCCTCCTTCAGCGTTACTGAATGCCCGTTGTTCCCCAACTCCTTTCCGGAGAAATCCATGCAGAGCTTAGACACGATTCACGATTATTTGAGGTCTCACTCTGAGGAGATCGGAGAACGAATTCTCTCATCTTACCCAGCCCTGCACGGCGCCGACGAAGCCCCTTCTCCGCTGCTTTCCCGAATGGTGCGCGTTCCATATCCAGCGCAATCCCTCGCGATCATGGGCGTGAGCAAGCGTTGGCAATTGGCGCGGAATGCCAATGTCGTCGCGGAGTGCGGCGCGGGCAAAACCCTCATCGCGCTGGGAAGCATGTTGGTGCATAGTGCCGGAAGACCGTTTTCGGGTTTGGTCATGGCGCCACCGCATCTCGTCGAGAAGTGGGCGCGTGAAACTTTTCTGACGCTTCCCCAGGTACGGGTATTTCTGATCGACGACATGCGCAATGGCGGAGATCCGGCACAGCCGCATGGCATCAACGAGGTCCGGCTGCGCCGCGGTGAGATTGTGCGTGAGGGCCTGCACACCTCATTGGCTGAGTTGCGGCGTCTGGGACGTAAAGGCTGGCGCAGAGTCTGTCCCGGGGCCACGATCTTCTGCATTGGCCGAGAGAAAGCCAAGCTCTCGTATTTCTGGAAGCACTGTTACGGCAAGAGCCGTTCGGGAAGATACCTCGGGTCGCTTACGAATCCGGACACCGGGTGTCCTGTCGAGACGGATGGGGTCCGTCTGAGCGCGCTTGATTTCGAGAAGAAGCGCCTACACGAGATCGTGGAGGGCTCGAAGGCAGGGACCACGAAATACTGTGCGCTCTGGCAAGCGGACTGCAACAAGATTGCTCGCATGGCGCCGGCGGAATACATGGGGCGCTATATGCCGGAATGGTGGGATTACGCCATTGCGGATGAGATTCACCAGCTGGCGGGCGACACTGCCCAGGGTAATGCACTGGGAGTGCTCAACAAAACGGCAAGACGGTTCCTGGGACTGACGGGGACCCTGCTTTCGGGCTATGCGGATGATCTGTTCAACACCCTGTTCCGTACCGATGCCAAGCGCATGACTGAGGACGGCTACGAATGGGGTTCTGCAGGGCGGGAACGCTTCACACGCGACTTCGGTGTGATTGAGACGATCGAACGCATCACGGTCGAAGACAACGCCTGCTCCAGGAAAACCAGGAAGACAGTCACGATCAAGCGCAAACCCGGCGCCTCGCCGCTGCTGTTCGGCAAGTATCTGATGGACCACTGCGCCTTCATTGGTCTGGAGGACATCTCGGACGGTTTGCCAAGCTATCGGGAGGAAGTCGTACCCGTGGCAATGGAAGAGCCGCTGAAGAGTGCATATGAAGAACTCGAAGAGGAGATCACTGCTTGCCTGAAGGAGCATCGGGGCAACAGCAGCGTGGCGAGCACCATGCTGAACGCTCTGCTGGCGTGGCCGGACCATCCGTATGGTTTTGGCACTCTGTATGGGTCTGAATTCGACCCGGAAACCAAGTGCCGCGTTAGCTTTGTCATCGCCGAGACCGTCGATCTAGACCGGCACCAGACCTACGCGAAAGAGCGAGCACTGATCGAAGAAGTGAAAGCTCAGCTCGCACGCGGCCGCAAGTGCCAGGTCTTTGCGGTTTACACCAACAAACACGACGTGATTGAGCGGCTGGAATGGAGGTTTCGTAACGAGGGAATACGGGCGGCGATCTTGCGGGCCAGCGTCCCTACTCACAGGCGGGAAGCCTGGTACCGGGAGCAGTTGCGTCGTGGAATCGATGTCGCGATTTGCCATCCCAAGATCGTTGAGACCGGGCTGGATCTCCTGGATTTTCCGACGATCCTGTTTCATGAGACGGGCTATTCACTCCACACGCTACGCCAGGCGAGCCGACGGTCATGGCGGATCGGGCAGAGACGGCCAGTGGAGGTGAAGTTCTTTGCCTATGCAGGAACTATGCAGGAGGTCTGCCTCCGCTTGATGGGCAAGAAACTCCTGGTGGCCTTGGCCATGGAAGGAAAGTTTGCTTCCGAAGGTCTCCAGGCAATCGACGGTGACGACGATATGTTAACGGCGATGGCGCGCGAGCTGGTGGAGAACAGGGGGATCGGGGAGTCGGCGGATAGCGTCTGGCGAGCGCTCGGCCAATTGCGGCCTTCGACGCCGGCACCGGCAGAGGAAGAACCTGAGAACCCCTCGATTGAGCAAACGGAGGCCGAGGTCATTGCAACCCTGCCGCTGATGATCGAGCGGCTCCCTGGTGCTGCCCTTTTGGAGGCCGGCACTGTGCCCCGCCATCCGCGCAAACCTACAGCACCCGACCAATTGTCGCTGTTCTGACAACCACTCTACGAACCCCGGCGGCGGCTGTCACGTAAGTACTTCACTCTGTCTGAGGCGTTCTGCTGCAGGGCTTCGCTAACGAGCTCCAAACCAGCCCGCGTCTGGCCGGATACGGCTTCAACCGTCCCTTCAAAATACTGACCGAAAAGGAGCAGCACCCATGTCATTACCAGCAGTTACTCAACTCCCGCAAACGGATCACCTGCGCATTCAGGCCCTGATCAGATCATTGGCAAGCGGTATGATCGTGCCCATTGAATTGGCCGAGCGCGCCTACCGGCTTGGCAACGAATCCTGTCACCGGGCAATGGATGACCTAACAGAATCGCTCCCAGAAGAGCCGCTTGACATCTCCGAAGTGGAAAGGATCACCATCAATAAGGCACTGGCGAAGTGCCGAGGGGACAAACTTCAAGCCGCCAAAATTCTCGGCATCGGCAAGACCAGCTTGTACCGAAAACTCGCGGCTTACGGCATCCAGCCGGCGAATACACTCCTCTGCCCCTCATGCGGACGCAAGATCAAGTACCCGCGCCGCCCGTCCCTCAGTTCTGACGAGCCCCAAGCGAATCCTCTCAGCGCGTTCACGGCTGAATCGGCGACCTCAACAGGATAGAGACGGCGTCCCGCAAATTACCACGCGAGTTGAGCCCTCCTGATATCAGCTTTGCACCGACCACAAGTTGCTGGGCACCAGCCCTGACAATCTGCGCGCCGGGGGAGAGAAACATATGGAAGAGATGACAATTCAGAACAAACGACTTGACTGTTCGCCCAGCGTCCTCTTTACGCTCGGGAAATGCCGCGACACATCTGACACCAAGACCCCCGGCCATCGCAAGTACATCTTCACTGACCAGATCGATCAGCTCGTCCGAGAAATCTATCTCGACGCCCCAAGCGCGAAGTCGCGCCCGGGCATCCGGCTCTTGGCCAAGAAAGTCGGCATGCCGCATTGGGCACTGAAGAAGCGTGCGCGTGAGTTGGGTCTCGCTCGAACGAAAGAACAGCCTTGGAGCGAGCCTGAGCTGGAGATATTGGCGCGCTATGCGTGGATGAGCGATGAACGCATTCGGCTCAAGCTGAAGGCCGCTGGCTACGCCCGTACTGTAACCGGAATTCACCTCAAGTTAAAGCGAATGCGGTTCAAGCATGACGGGAGCTTCTATTCCGCCAACGGTCTCGCCCAAGCGCTGGGAATTGATTCTCATGCGGTGACGCGATGGATCAAGAGTGGCCACTTGAAAGCCAAGCTCCGCGGTACCGCAAGAACTGAACAGCAGAACGGAGACAGCTACCTCATCCAAGAAAAGGACGTCCGCCGTTTCATCCTTGAACACCCCACAGACATTGATTTGCGCAAAGTGGACCAACTTTGGTTTCTCGATCTGATCACCAACGGCTTAGTGCGCGCCGCCTAAGAAACATCACCACATAGTTGCCCTTCACCCGGACAAAAACGCCTGTTCGTGTCGGGCGCCGAACCGCCGGAAGCGGCATAGCCCACTCGGGAGAGCGGTAGATTTGTTCAGTCTGCTGGCTCTCCCATTTTCTTTTTCAGGAGGAAATGTGATGCAAGAGACGAATTTGATCGAGCAGGAGCAGCCAGTTGGACTGTTAACAACCCCGGTGCCCGCTCCCGCTTCAACGATGACGCTGTGTTCCTATGGCACAAAGCTAACCCGGGAGGAACTTGCCCGAGTGGCGACGCCAGCGGCCACAGCAACCCACAAACCCATTCCGCACATCGCTGTCGTGGAAAAGCTGATCGAAGCACTCGGCTTTCGCCAGATTGGTGTGGTGCGGGAAGAATACGCAGTCTCAGCCGATGGAATGCGGATGTTCGGCGTAATGGACCTTAGCTCCGGCTTCGAGGGCTGCCGTTTCGCGATCGGCTTGCGGAACAGCCATGACAAGAGTTTCCGGCTGTCCTGCACTGTCGGCCTGAGAGTCTTTGTTTGCGAGAACCTCGCGTTCCATGGGGAATATACGCCCGTGCTCGCGAAGCACTCCAAGAACTTCTCTCTGGAGGACAGCTTGGCCATCGGCGTCGATCGGATGCAGCGGAACTTTGGGCCCCTGAAGCAACAGGTCGAGGAATGGCAGGCGCTTCAGTTGTCAACAGCTTCGGCAAAGCTGCTGATCTACCAGGCGTTCATCGAGGACGAACTGGGGTTTCCGAAGCACCTGGCGCGGCGTGTGCACGAGCTGTATTTTCAGCCCGTGCATGAGGAGTTCCAATCGCGAACCATGTGGAGCCTCTCGAACGCATTCACCAGTGCGTTTAAGGAGCTGGAGCCGATTCCACAGTACAAGGCCACGGCAAAGCTGGCGGGCTTTCTGCAATCGGTCCGGCCCTCGTAACCAGAGCTAGGATGTTGGCGTGCGGTTTCTCATTCGAGTCTCATTCGCCCCGCAATAGGAGTCTGAAGACACGAGGGAACCGTGCGCCGACGGACGCCGAGCGGAGAGCCAGAGACCGACACAACTCACAATGGAAGAATTCTTATGAAACTCCGTAGGAATGAATACTGCCCACTCCACAGGTCGTTGTTCTGCTGCGGTCGGGAGCAGGCACGGAAGGAACGCAGATTTCAGCTCGGCGTTCAACGCATCGAAGATACACATCACCCTAGGGGATATCGAGAACTCCGATCGCAAGCCGAGATGCGAAAGCTGCTAAACCGAAAGATCGCCGAGCAAGACGGGAAGTGTGCGATCTGCCACCAGACCTTTACGGATTACAACGAGATCGTGCCCGACCATATTGTGGTTTAAAGCATAACTTTGCCGGACCTAAACCATAACCTTGCCGCATGATCTCCTTCAAGTTGTTGATTTAGCGTGGAAGGCCGCCGTCGCCGGCGGGGCTCTCAAACCATAACCTTGCCGGAATTGCAGTGCGGCCGTAGGCTTCCCAATCACCTGTGGTTGATTTAGCGTCAAGAAAGTTGTAGTATTGTGTTATGGCCCAGTCTCACCGTGAAGCCTCGCGGCAGCTCTTCGAGTTTGCTGAGCAGCAGCAAGGTTTCTTCACCACCAAGCAGGCTAAGGCGGCCGGATTCGCCGAAAACACGCACCCCTATCATGTGCAGGTCGGGAACTGGATCCGCGAGCACCGGGGTATCTACCGGCTCGCTCTGTTTCCGGCGGCTGATCGGCCCGACCTAGTCCTTTGGGCACTGTGGTCCCGGAACCGGAACGAGGAAGTCGAGGGTGCGTACAGCCACCACACGGCGCTCAGCCTCTACGATCTGTCAGACCTGAATCCGGCGAAGCTCCACATGACCGTTCCGACAGATTTCCGGCGCAACAGCGATATTCCCGGCATCCTCGTACTTCATTATGCCGACCTGTCCGAGAGCGACGTACAGACGGCGCAGGGCTTCAAGTTTACTCGCCCTCTGCGGACGATTCTTGACCTGATCGAGGCTGGCACGGTCGAGCGGAACTTCATCCGCCAGGCGCTAAGGCAGGCTGTCGACCGTGGTCTGATCACTCGCCAACAGATTCGGAACACGCAAATGAGCAGACCCGCGCGCAAAATCGTAGAGGAAGTGCTGCGGCGAGCTGCATGATGCCGTCACCCAGGACATATGCGACGGCGGGAGCATTCCGAAGGACTCTTGAAGAACGCCTGAAGAGGTCCTCTCTTACTGATCAGATCGATCTCAACCGCCTCCGGCGACAGGTATCATTCGACCGTCTGCTGGCAAGGCTGTTCCGGGAAGAACCAGCGCCTTGGGTTTTGAAGGGTGGTTATGCGCTGGAGCTGCGCTTCAAGGCTGCTCGATCAACGGTGGACATCGACCTGACATTGCAGCGGGTGGGGGCAGCAACATCGGCGGGTGGTGACACGAACCAGGTTGTACGCGGGATGCTGCAGAGCGTGGCTGACATCCCTCTTGGTGACTGGTTCGAGTACGCGATCGGACCGCCTGTCATCGACTTGACCGCCGCGCCGTATGGCGGGGCTCGCTATCCTGTCGAAGCTCGAATGGACGAACGGATCTTTGCCCGATTCCACCTGGACGCCGGCATTGGTGACGTGGTTATGCAGCCGCTGGAAACAATCATCTGCCGGGACTGGCTGGGATTCGCTGGCATCGAATCGGCGCGCGTCCGGATGATCGCTCGCGAGCAGCAGTTCGCTGAAAAGATTCATGCCTACACGCTCCCGCGGAACGCTGCGAACAGCAGAGTGAAGGACTTGGTGGACCTGGCTCTCCTGATCAGATCAGGAGGCCTGGATAAACAGAGGATCCTGGACGCCTTGCATCTGACGTTTGAGAGAAGAGGAACACACGATTTGCCGGGGGGTTTGGTTCCGCCGCCAGCGGATTGGCAGATCCCGTTTCAAGCCCTGGCGGAAGAATGCGGGCTCCCAACTGATATCGCCGCGGTGTTTGCGGGCGTACAGGAGTATCTCCAAGAAGTGCTGACACGTCGCACGGAGCGGTGAACGCGGTATGACCGAGAAGGGTTCGGAATCTCTTCCATTCGAGCCTCCAGAGCAGGAAAATATTCGCCTCCGGGAGGAAAACGCTCGCCTGCGGCGGCTCCTGGCGGTTCACAGCATTCCGATTCCGCAACTTGCGCCAGAGAATCGGCCTCCAACCAAAACCATCGAGACGGCGCCACCGGTGGACAAGGAGGAGCGTGCCAGAAAAAGAATCGCGCTGTTTCGAAGCCTGTTTCGCGGGAGAGAAGATGTCTACGCACGGCGATGGAAGAATGACGACGGCCGATCGGGATATGTGCCGGCGGCCGTAAAGGACTGGAAGGCCATTAACAAAAGCCGCCCGGAGGAGCGGAAGAAAGTCGACCAGAAGACAAGGAAGTTCCTCCCGGTGACCGACGCCGTCATCGAGAGCCACCTCTTGGGCAAGGAAGCCGTTGGCGTATATCCCCTCCTGTCCGACGAAACGTGCTGGTTTCTCGCGGCAGACTTCGACAAGAAGACTTGGGAGTATGACGCCCAGGCTTTCCTTGAGACCTGCCAGGAGTTGAGTGTGCCAGCTGCCTTGGAGCGTTCTCGCTCCGGGAAGGGCGGCCACATTTGGATCTTCTTTGATCGTGCGCTGTCAGCGATTACCGCGCGCAAACTGGGATGCCTGATTCTCACGCGCACCATGGAGCGCAGGCATCAGCTCGGTCTCGATTCCTATGATCGCTTTTTCCCCA
Organism: uncultured Acidobacteriaceae bacterium; assembly: GCA_963794545.1. Classification (GTDB taxonomy): domain Bacteria; phylum Acidobacteriota; class Terriglobia; order Terriglobales; family Acidobacteriaceae; genus Bog-257. The sequence goes on along the minus strand of CAWCEH010000001.1, from coordinate 7,200 downwards.
ACCAGGACACGATGCCCAAGGGAGGGCTCGGGAATCTGATTGCGCTCCCCTTGCAGTTTGCGCCACGCAAGTTGGGCAACACTGTGTTCATTGACTCAGACTTCCAACCGTACCCCGACCAATGGCAGTTTCTTTCGACAATTCGACGAATGCCGGCCGTCGCCGCCGAGGAGATCGTTGCAGAAGCTCAGCGCAAAGGCGACCTGATCGGAGTCCGGATTAGCATCGCCGATGACGACGATGCACGAGACCCGTGGACCTTGCCACATTCTGGCAAGCGGAGGGAGCGGCCGATCGAAGGGCCGCTACCAAAGACTGTTCAGGTCGTTCGCGCGAATCTTGTTTACGTGGAAAAGAAGGATCTCCCACCAGCCATGCTAAATCGGTTACTCCGGCTGGCCGCATTTCAGAACCCCGAGTTCTACAAGGCTCAGGCGATGCGGCTCTCGACGTTCGACAAACCGCGTGTGATCGCATGCGGCCAGGAATTCGCCCATCACATTGCTGTGCCTCGTGGCTGCCTGACTGAGACGTTGGCTCTTCTCGAGGCGCACAAGATCCGGCCCGAAGTTCGGGACGAACGGTACTCAGGCACAGCGATTGAAGCGGAGTTCCAGGGTCAGCTTCGGCCGTTCCAGGAGGAAGCGGTCACGAAGATCACCGCACACGACGAAGGTATCCTCTGCGCGCCGACAGCGTTCGGAAAGACCGCCGTTGCGGCGTGGCTGATCGCGAAACGCAAGGTCAACACTCTGGTAGTCGTTCACCGGCAGCAGTTGCTCGATCAGTGGCAGGAGCGCCTTGGGATGTTCTTGGATCTGCCAGCCAAATCGATCGGCATATCGGTGGCGGCAAAATGGACCGGACGGGTTACGTGGATGTCGCCGTCATCCAAAGCCTGTACCGAAAAGACGAAGTGAAGGACTTCGTTGCTGAGTACGGCCAGGTGATCGTCGATGAATGCCACCACATATCCGCTTTCACGTTCGAACAGGTGATGAGGCAGGTCAAGGCCAAGTATGTTCTCGGTCTGACCGCCACGCCGACGCGGAAGGACGGGCACCATCCGATCATTTACATGCAGTGTGGCCCCGTACGGTTCAGCATGAGCGCCCGGACGATGACCGAAACGACACCCTTTGAGCACAAGATGGGTCCCCGCCATACGGAGTTCCGGATGGCGTCCGAACTCACCGAGGTCACGATCCAGGACATCTACGCCGCGCTCGTCGATGATGTCTCGCGCAACGAGATGATCGCTAACGACATCGTACGCGCCATAGAATCTGGACGTTGCCCGCTGCTTCTGACCGGTCGGACAGAGCATCTCCAGCATTTCGCAGCCAAACTTGAGGGTGTTGCCAAGCACGTCTTCGTCTTGAAGGGCGGCATGGGGAAGAAGCAGCGTCGAGCAACGGCGGCGGCCCTGGCATCAGTGCCGGAAAGCGAATCGCGGGTGATTCTGGCGACGGGAAGTTACATCGGAGAAGGGTTTGACGACGCGCGTCTGGACACGCTATTCCTGGCCATGCCGATCTCCTGGAAGGGCACGTTGCAGCAGTATGTGGGGCGGTTGCATCGTCTCCACGACAACAAACGATTCGTGCAGGTCTACGATTATGTGGACAACTACGTTCCAATGCTGGCCAGAATGTACGAGCGCAGGCTGAAGGGCTATGCCGCGATTGGTTATGTGATCGAGCAGGAGACGTTTCCACCCCATCCCCCGGCGGCACACCTGTAGACCCGGGCCTTCAGTTGCTTGTAGTTTTTGTCTTGTATCGACAATGTATGTGTGCTAGTATGCACCTATACAATGACTCGAACAGAAACTCCGGAACAGGTCAGACTCTGGTTTCAGAGGGCAGTTCGCGATCTCTGGCCTGTGGCCATCGGGTCTCTGTCCTTGCGGAAGAGCCCCTGTATTCGAAAGCGCTGTCAGCTATGCGAAGCAGGGCAGGGACACTCCAGTTATTCGTTGTATGGCCGCAAGGGGAATCGCCGGTTTTCGATCTATGTGCCTGACGAGTTGGCCGAGGATTTGGAAAGGGCCATCCGGAACGGCCGCGATCTTCAGAAGCTTATGGCTGAAGCCGGCCGAAAGGTACACTTTGGCGCTAAAGAACGAGCGCAGTTCGCACATCCGAAAGTAGCCAGCGGCGTCTCTGCCGTACCGGCTGCGGAGGGCAAGTGCTCAACGAGGCGGACTTTCTTGGCTGGTGTGCACGGCTCGGGTTGACCGAGACAACACGTGCGACGATCACTGCGGTACGGTCCCGTAATCCTGCTCGTCGCGTTGGAGGCGGTCGCCAAAACGTCTCCGGTCGGTATCCCAGCCGCAAAATGGGCATCACCATCCAGTTCGAAAGCCACCGAGTTGAATTGCCCTTCGCCTACGAAATGGAGCACGATTCTGGAGTGCTGGAGTATTACGACCAGCCGCCCTCCATTCCGCTCGCCTATCCCGCGGCAAACGGAAGACGCTTGTCGATTCTGCATACCCCAGACTATTTTGTGCTTCGCCGGGACTCTGCCGGATGGGTAGAGTGCAAAACCTCGGAGGATCTCGAAAAGCTGGCCATCAAGAGTCCACACCGCTATCTTCGAGATAATACGGCAACTGGCGCTGCCCGCCGGGAGAAGTGCACGCCTCGGCACTGGGCTTGGACTACCGAGTATGGTCATCGGCGGAGGTTAATTGGATTCTCCAGCGAAATCTCCAGTTCCTGGACGACTATCTGCGATTCGACTCTGCGGGTGCGACAGGCTTTATCGACGCCGCCATCAAAACGGCAATCGAAGCAGAACCAGGAATACTTCTGCAGGAGCTGTTGGAAACGGTCCGCGGCGTCGCGGAACCCGACGAGATTTACCTACTGATCGCAAGCGGCGGCGTCTACGTGGACCTGAGTGCAGCCGCGATCGTTGAGCCAGACCAGGTTCGCGTCTTTGTCAACGCAGAAGTTGCTACTGCATACCATCTAGCTTGTCATGAGTTGAAGGAGCGTGTGGGAACTGCGGACGCATCGGCGGCCCGTCTGCTCAAGCGCCAGTTGCGCATAGCGAGGCCTTCCATCTCCTGGCAACGGCCAGCGAGCAGGACTGGTCGCCGCGAACCGGCGCTTCGATCTTGTGAAACGTCATCTTGGAGGGGAAAAAGCTCCGCATTCCATCCCGGCGAGGACGCTGCGCCTGTGGGCGGCGCAGTATCGGCTCGCGAAAGAGCAGTACGGCAACGGGTATGTGGGTTTGCTGGGGAAGACCAGTAAGCGAGGAAACAGAACCAGCCGCTTGTCTGAGGAGTCGCGCGACCTGCTCATTCAGTTTATCGATAACGATTACGAGAATCTCAGGCAAAAGACAAAGATCGCGTCGTGGGCAGCGCTGAAGCGCAAATGCGACGAGCGTGGCATCGAAGCGCCGAGCTATGTCACGTTCTGCGTTGCCGTGCGCGAGCGTGCGACCTTCGAACAAACGTTAAAGCGGCGGGGGCGACGCGCCGCGTACACCCATGCATCCTTCTATTTCGAGTTGGAACCGACTACGCCGCGCCATGGAGACCGTCCCTTCGAGATCGGGCACATCGATCATACCGAGTTGGACGTTGAAGTCGTCTGCTCCCACACCGGCCGTCCACTCGGGCGGCCGTGGATGACGATTCTCACGGATGCCTTCTCACGGCGTTGTCTTGCGCTTTATCTGACATTCGATGCTCCGAGCTACAGGTCCTGCATGATGATTCTGCGGGATTGTGTCCGGCGCCATGGCCGCCTGCCGCAGATTATCGTCATTGACGGTGGCCCCGAATTCCAGAGTACATATTTCGAAACGCTCCTGGCCCGCTATGAATGCACCAAGAAAACGCGGCCGCCGGCAAAGGCGAGGTTCGGCTCCGTCTGCGAGCGGCTTTTCGGCACCACAAACACTCAGTTTATTCACAGCCTGCGGGGCAACACTCAGATCATGCGCAATGTCCGACAGGTCACAAAGAGCAACGACCCTGTGGGACAGGCGGCTTGGACCCTCGTGCATCTTTATGACTATCTGTCGTCTTTCCTGTTCGAGATCTACGACACGATCGAGCACCCAGCTCTCGGGCAAACCCCGCGAGAGGCGTATTTCAAGGGCCTGGAAAGCACTGGCGTTCGCTCGAATAGATTGATTGCCTACGATCAAGCGTTCTTAATGGCTACCCTTCCAACAACTCAACGGGGCACTGCGAGAGTGTCACCGGGCGTGGGGTGATCGTCAACGGCGTGTACTACTGGGCCGAGGCATTCCGCGATCCCACGGTTGAAAATCACGACGTTGCCGTCCGGTACGATCCTTTTGATATCGGCAAAGCTTACGCGTTTGTGAAGAACCGATGGACGGAGGGCCACTCTGAGCACTATGCGGCGCTGCGGGGCCGTTCGGAGAAAGAAATAATGTTGGCGTCCAAGGAGGTACGCCGACGAAGCCAGTTGCACTCTCGGGAGCGATTCACTGTGACGGCTCGGAAACTGGCAGATTTTCTTGGATCAGCCGAAGCGGAAGAGAAGTGTCTCCTACAGCGATTGCGTGATCGGGAAAGCAAGTCGATCCGCCAGAACGGCCCCGCTGTTGTTCCAGACGCAGCCTCCAGTCGAGAGGCCTTCAAGGAATCACAGTCTGGGAACGCTACGCCGCCGATATCAGTACCCGGTCAAGCTGAGGCCAGCGCGGTCTACGGAGACTTCTGATGGCGGCTAACCACAATCGGGAACCGGATGGTACTGAGTTGCGACTTGACCGCTTTCGTTCCTTCACGGTGGCGCATCCTCGGCTCGTGGAAGCCAAAGAGACACTGATAAATGCAATACGGGGAGCCGAGCCGAATTCGCTCATTTTTGTGTTTGGACCGACCGGGTCGGTAAGACGACGTTACGGTTGAAAACGGAGCAGTTGATTACTGCGAAGCTCTTGAGCGAACTCATGGAGACATTACGCGGGTCCCGGTGGTTAGTGTCGAAGCCGTAGCTCCTGAGTCCGGGAGTTTCAACTGGCGCGATCACTACAAACTTCTCCTCCACCAACTTGACGAGCCGCTGATCGACCGTAAGCTGAATCGACAGGTGGAGCGGGCCTTCGTCGAACCCAGTCTGCGCTTCATGCCCACATTCAGAGCGGTCGGTACCGAATACCGATACGCCGTGGAGCAGGCTATCCGCTATCGCCGGCCCGTCGCGGTCATGATCGATGAAGCCCAGCACCTCGGCAAAATTTGATCAGGCCGCCGCCTGCTCGATCAATTGGATGTAGTCAAGTCCATCGCCAACCAGACCAAGACCGTTCATGTTTTGTTCGGGACCTACGACCTGCTCGCGTTCCGAAATCTGAATGGGCAACTCAGCAGACGAAGCGTCGACGTTCACCTCGCCCGTTACCGTGCCGAAGATTCGGAAGACCGCCAAACCTTCATCAATGTCGTGCAGTCCTTCGAGAAGGAACTTGCTTTTGAGGATCAGTCAGATCTTGTAAGCCACTGGGAGTTCCTATACGAGCGGAGCCTTGGTTGCGTCGGCATTTTGAAGGAATGGCTGGTGCGGGCTGCTACCTTAGCGTCTCGAAAGGGTGCCCGGCGGTTAACGAGAGCCAATCTTGAATCTCAAGCCTTGTGCGTAGCTCAATGCGAGCAACTGTACGCGGAGACTACAGATGGCGAACTCAAGCTGAACGAGCGCAGCGAGGCAGTAGCGCGGCTTCGCGGGAGGCTGGGTTTGAGCACTCACGCGACAACAGAAGTATATCCGACGCGGCCAGCCCTTCCGGTCAATCGCCGGCGACCGGGCCAGCGGCTTCCGACGCGTACGTCATCGGACAAATGGATGCAAGTGCAGCCGCTCTTTGATTCGTGGTCACTCTCAAGCTCGCCGATTCCGCCGAGAAGCCGGCTCTATTCGCTTGACCGATTGGCATCGGTACCGCATTGGTTGAAAGCCTCAGCGGCTCCATTGCCCGGCTTGCCGAAGCGCACTCGGTAAGCGTAGCAGACCTTGCAGGCCGGGTGCTCTCAGATGTTCCGAATGCCCAAGGCGCGATCATCCCGCCGGTGGCCAAAGCTGCGGACGCGGCGGACATGGACTTCGAGTTTGTAGCTACACGGTTAACGGTGTTACAGACCGTGCCAAAAAGTGGGTTCACGCTCTGGAAGTGGCGACGAGCCGGCGTACCTGCGGTATCTCACCCTCCTTCCTTTCCGCTGCGCGCTGCCTGATCATTTGTTTATCGGCACCGGCCTGGTGCGCGCCCTGTTTCGAACAATGGCGGCTGAACGGGCAAACCGTTTACGAGCCGCTTCTCTGGGCAATCAAAGTGTCATCGCATTGCCCGGTACACCAGCGGCCGCTCAGTCACACTTGCCCTTGCTGTGGCGGTCGCTAAATCTATTCGGCGTTTTCTCCCAGCCGGGATTCTGCGAGCGCTGTGGCGGCTGGTTGGGCGCGCCATATGCCGACAGTGACCAGTCACCACCTGAGCTCACAGCGGAGAAGACCAACCGTGGTCTTGCACCCAAGTAGGAGGGCTGCTGGCGATGCTTCCCCTGGGTCGACCCGGTGGCTGCCCGGAATCGCTTCGCCGAAGCCTCAGCGTGTATCTCGAAGAGGTTGCAGGCGGCAATGTCCTCGCCCTCGCAGATACGTTCGGTGTCCCCATTCCATGCTGCACACTTGGCTGGCTGGTGCAGCACTCCCTCGACTCGAAAACCTGCTGCGAATCGCTCGATACTTGAATGTTCCGATTTCTAGCTTCTATGCTCCGTTTGGACCGACGCCCACGAACATTGCCGCCGCAAAGCAAGCGGTTGCCATCAGAGGAAAGCGCTCTGTGTCACCGTCCCGGCATGCGAGCGAAATCCGGCGAGTTCTTCTGGCAGCGCTCGATGAAGACGTGCCGCTCCGGGTAACAGAGATTGCTGCAAGCTGGGCTACACAACCACGTACAGCCTTTATGCGGCTGACCGGAAACTCTGTTACAAGATCACAGCGCGATATCGACGGTCAGGCGGGGGACGTTGGTGGAACAGGTCTGGAGCGCCTAACGTCTGCGAGGCTCACGCGAAACAAGGTCGTCTCGAAAGTATGCGTCGGCTCTTAGAGAACGCCCTCCACGAAGACCCACCGCCGACTCTCACGGACTTAAGCCGCCATCTCGGCTATTCGCACTCAGCCATCCTGCGCA